>NZ_JBSRZR010000001.1:0-1767500 GCF_054057835.1 Pseudomonas sp. TE21394
AGATAGGGGTTTTGCGAAATGAATCTTGACGATGACCTACTCTCACATGGGGAAGCCCCACACTACCATCGGCGATGCATCGTTTCACTGCTGAGTTCGGGATGGGATCAGGTGGTTCCAATGCTCTATGGTCGTCAAGAAATTCTGTTGCCAGAAGGTCCTGGTAGACACTCCAGCGAATCCGGATATGTGATGTTCGTGGTTCGTTGCGAACTTTCGGTTCGTATCATCTTCACCACCGCAATCTGCGTCGGCAAATTGCTTGGGTGTTATATGGTCAAGCCTCACGGGCAATTAGTATTGGTTAGCTCAACGCCTCACAGCGCTTACACACCCAACCTATCAACGTCGTAGTCTTCGACGGCCCTTCAGGGAACTCAAGGTTCCAGTGAGATCTCATCTTGAGGCAAGTTTCCCGCTTAGATGCTTTCAGCGGTTATCTCTTCCGAACATAGCTACCCGGCAATGCCACTGGCGTGACAACCGGAACACCAGAGGTTCGTCCACTCCGGTCCTCTCGTACTAGGAGCAGCCCCTCTCAAATCTCAAACGTCCACGGCAGATAGGGACCGAACTGTCTCACGACGTTCTAAACCCAGCTCGCGTACCACTTTAAATGGCGAACAGCCATACCCTTGGGACCGGCTTCAGCCCCAGGATGTGATGAGCCGACATCGAGGTGCCAAACACCGCCGTCGATATGAACTCTTGGGCGGTATCAGCCTGTTATCCCCGGAGTACCTTTTATCCGTTGAGCGATGGCCCTTCCATACAGAACCACCGGATCACTAAGACCTACTTTCGTACCTGCTCGACGTGTTTGTCTCGCAGTCAAGCGCGCTTTTGCCTTTATACTCTACGACCGATTTCCGACCGGTCTGAGCGCACCTTCGTACTCCTCCGTTACTCTTTGGGAGGAGACCGCCCCAGTCAAACTACCCACCATACACTGTCCTCGATCCGGATAACGGACCTGAGTTAGAACCTCAAAGTTGCCAGGGTGGTATTTCAAGGATGGCTCCATGAGAACTGGCGTCCCCACTTCAAAGCCTCCCACCTATCCTACACAAGCAAATTCAAAGTCCAGTGCAAAGCTATAGTAAAGGTTCACGGGGTCTTTCCGTCTAGCCGCGGATACACTGCATCTTCACAGCGATTTCAATTTCACTGAGTCTCGGGTGGAGACAGCGCCGCCATCGTTACGCCATTCGTGCAGGTCGGAACTTACCCGACAAGGAATTTCGCTACCTTAGGACCGTTATAGTTACGGCCGCCGTTTACCGGGGCTTCGATCAAGAGCTTCGCTTGCGCTAACCCCATCAATTAACCTTCCGGCACCGGGCAGGCGTCACACCCTATACGTCCACTTTCGTGTTTGCAGAGTGCTGTGTTTTTAATAAACAGTCGCAGCGGCCTGGTATCTTCGACCGGCATGGGCTTACGGAGCAAGTCCTTCACCCTCGCCGGCGCACCTTCTCCCGAAGTTACGGTGCCATTTTGCCTAGTTCCTTCACCCGAGTTCTCTCAAGCGCCTTGGTATTCTCTACCTAACCACCTGTGTCGGTTTGGGGTACGGTTCCCAGTTATCTGAAGCTTAGGAGCTTTTCTTGGAAGCATGGTATCAACCACTTCGTCGCCTGAAGGCAACTCGTCATCAGCTCTCGGCCTTGAAATCCCGGATTTGCCTAAGATTCCAGCCTACCACCTTAAACCTGGACAACCAACGCCAGGCTGGCCTAACCTTCTCCGTCCCTCCATCGCAATAACTGGAAGTACAGGAATATTAACCTGTTTTCCATCGACTACGCTTTTCAGCCTCGCCTTAGGGACCGACTAACCCTGCGTCGATTAACGTTGCGCAGGAAACCTTGGTCTTTCGGCGTGCGAGTTTTTCACTCGCATTGTCGTTACTCATGTCAGCATTCGCACTTCTGATACCTCCAGCAAGCTTCTCAACTCACCTTCACAGGCTTACAGAACGCTCCTCTACCGCGTCATCAAAGATGACACCCGTAGCTTCGGTGCATGGTTTGAGCCCCGTTACATCTTCCGCGCAGGCCGACTCGACTAGTGAGCTATTACGCTTTCTTTAAAGGGTGGCTGCTTCTAAGCCAACCTCCTAGCTGTCTAAGCCTTCCCACATCGTTTCCCACTTAACCATGACTTTGGGACCTTAGCTGACGGTCTGGGTTGTTTCCCTTTTCACGACGGACGTTAGCACCCGCCGTGTGTCTCCCATGCTCGGCACTTCCAGGTATTCGGAGTTTGCATCGGTTTGGTAAGTCGGGATGACCCCCTAGCCGAAACAGTGCTCTACCCCCTGGAGTGATACATGAGGCGCTACCTAAATAGCTTTCGAGGAGAACCAGCTATCTCCGAGCTTGATTAGCCTTTCACTCCGATCCACAGGTCATCCGCTAACTTTTCAACGGTAGTCGGTTCGGTCCTCCAGTCAGTGTTACCTAACCTTCAACCTGCCCATGGATAGATCGCCCGGTTTCGGGTCTATACCCAGCGACTAAACGCCCTATTAAGACTCGCTTTCGCTACGCCTCCCCTATTCGGTTAAGCTCGCCACTGAATATAAGTCGCTGACCCATTATACAAAAGGTACGCAGTCACCTAACAAAGTAGGCTCCCACTGCTTGTACGCATACGGTTTCAGGTTCTATTTCACTCCCCTCTCCGGGGTTCTTTTCGCCTTTCCCTCACGGTACTGGTTCACTATCGGTCAGTCAGTAGTATTTAGCCTTGGAGGATGGTCCCCCCATGTTCAGACAAAGTTTCTCGTGCTCCGTCCTACTCGATTTCATTGACAAGAGATTTTCGTGTACGGGGCTATCACCCACTATGGCCGCACTTTCCAGAGCGTTCCACTAATCTCAAACCAACTTAAGGGCTGGTCCCCGTTCGCTCGCCACTACTAAGGGAATCTCGGTTGATTTCTTTTCCTCAGGGTACTTAGATGTTTCAGTTCCCCTGGTTCGCCTCTTGCACCTATGTATTCAGTACAAGATACTCAGCTTGTGCTGAGTGGGTTCCCCCATTCAGAGATCTCTGGATCACAGTCTGTTTGCCGACTCCCCAAAGCTTATCGCAGGCTACCACGTCTTTCATCGCCTCTGACTGCCAAGGCATCCACCGTATGCGCTTCTTCACTTGACCATATAACCCCAAGCAATCTGGTTATACTGTGAAGACGACATTCGCCGAAAATTCGCATGTTGCTCTTTCGAGCAGAACTCACAAATTTTACCTTAGCCTGATAACCAGCAGTGAAACTGGCCATCAGTCTATATCTATCACATATCCGAATTTTTAAAGAACGATCTGACAAAAGCCAGAAATCAACATTCGATGCGAATGTTCATTTCTGAGTTTGATCAGGTACAACGCGCCCCAGGCAGGGCGTTGGTCGCCTTCAACCATGAATCAAGCAATTCGTGTGGGAGCTCATCAGCAGGCTGATGTCGTCGATTAAGGAGGTGATCCAGCCGCAGGTTCCCCTACGGCTACCTTGTTACGACTTCACCCCAGTCATGAATCACACCGTGGTAACCGTCCCCCCGAAGGTTAGACTAGCTACTTCTGGTGCAACCCACTCCCATGGTGTGACGGGCGGTGTGTACAAGGCCCGGGAACGTATTCACCGCGACATTCTGATTCGCGATTACTAGCGATTCCGACTTCACGCAGTCGAGTTGCAGACTGCGATCCGGACTACGATCGGTTTTGTGAGATTAGCTCCACCTCGCGGCTTGGCAACCCTCTGTACCGACCATTGTAGCACGTGTGTAGCCCAGGCCGTAAGGGCCATGATGACTTGACGTCATCCCCACCTTCCTCCGGTTTGTCACCGGCAGTCTCCTTAGAGTGCCCACCATGACGTGCTGGTAACTAAGGACAAGGGTTGCGCTCGTTACGGGACTTAACCCAACATCTCACGACACGAGCTGACGACAGCCATGCAGCACCTGTGTCAGAGTTCCCGAAGGCACCAATCCATCTCTGGAAAGTTCTCTGCATGTCAAGGCCTGGTAAGGTTCTTCGCGTTGCTTCGAATTAAACCACATGCTCCACCGCTTGTGCGGGCCCCCGTCAATTCATTTGAGTTTTAACCTTGCGGCCGTACTCCCCAGGCGGTCAACTTAATGCGTTAGCTGCGCCACTAAAATCTCAAGGATTCCAACGGCTAGTTGACATCGTTTACGGCGTGGACTACCAGGGTATCTAATCCTGTTTGCTCCCCACGCTTTCGCACCTCAGTGTCAGTATCAGTCCAGGTGGTCGCCTTCGCCACTGGTGTTCCTTCCTATATCTACGCATTTCACCGCTACACAGGAAATTCCACCACCCTCTACCGTACTCTAGCTCGCCAGTTTTGGATGCAGTTCCCAGGTTGAGCCCGGGGCTTTCACATCCAACTTAACGAACCACCTACGCGCGCTTTACGCCCAGTAATTCCGATTAACGCTTGCACCCTCTGTATTACCGCGGCTGCTGGCACAGAGTTAGCCGGTGCTTATTCTGTCGGTAACGTCAAAACAGCAAGGTATTAACTTACTGCCCTTCCTCCCAACTTAAAGTGCTTTACAATCCGAAGACCTTCTTCACACACGCGGCATGGCTGGATCAGGCTTTCGCCCATTGTCCAATATTCCCCACTGCTGCCTCCCGTAGGAGTCTGGACCGTGTCTCAGTTCCAGTGTGACTGATCATCCTCTCAGACCAGTTACGGATCGTCGCCTTGGTGAGCCATTACCTCACCAACTAGCTAATCCGACCTAGGCTCATCTGATAGCGCAAGGCCCGAAGGTCCCCTGCTTTCTCCCGTAGGACGTATGCGGTATTAGCGTTCCTTTCGAAACGTTGTCCCCCACTACCAGGCAGATTCCTAGGCATTACTCACCCGTCCGCCGCTGAATCAAGGAGCAAGCTCCCGTCATCCGCTCGACTTGCATGTGTTAGGCCTGCCGCCAGCGTTCAATCTGAGCCATGATCAAACTCTTCAGTTCAATACTGCTTGGGTTTTTAAGAAACCCTAAACTTGGCTCAGCAATCTCAAATGACTATGTGATTTCTCGCATGGCCACTTGTGATGCTGATAATCTTTGTGACTATCAGTCCATACTCACAAGCACCCACACGAATTGCTTGATTCGATTTGTTAAAGAGCGTTTGGCCAAGAGCGTTTCGTCTCAACCGAGGCGCGCATTCTACGCTTTCCTCATTGCCTGTCAAGCGTTTATTTTGAAGTTTTTCGCGAGAAACTCGTTTAGCTTCAAACACTTGACCCAACGTGATGGCTTGCTTCGCTTCGCTGCCGCGTTGGAGTGGGGCGCATTATAGGGCGATATCCGAAGCGGTCAACCTTTAATTTCAAAGACCTGGAGTGTTTCTGAAAATCGACCGCGACAGGGCTAGCCGCTGTCCGCCCCTCCCACCCTGTGCGGCCCCTGCTGTCTGTTCCCTTCCAGATCAATTGCGCACTATAGTGCTCACTTCAACCTGCCAAGGATCGCCGCACGGAAATGAACACCCAACCTCGCAGCCTGGCCGCTACTCTCTTCCCGATCGGCCTGCTGCTCATCGCCATGGCCTCGATACAGTCCGGTGCCTCCCTGGCCAAAAGCATGTTTCCCATCGTCGGCGCGCAAGGCACGACCACCCTGCGCCTGATCTTCGCCAGCATCATCATGCTGCTGATACTGCGCCCGTGGCGCGTCCGCATGACAGGCAACACCCTGCGCAACGTGATTATCTATGGCATGGCGCTGGGTGGCATGAACTTTCTCTTCTATATGGCCCTGCGCACGGTACCGATCGGCATCGCCGTGGCACTGGAATTCACCGGGCCGCTGGCGGTAGCGATCTTCTCCTCGCGTCGGCCAGTCGATTTCCTGTGGATCGCCCTGGCCATCGTCGGCCTGCTGCTTTTGCTGCCGGCCGGCGATGGCGGGCAGGCCCTCGACCCGATCGGCGCAGCCTATGCCCTGGGCGCCGGCGCGTGCTGGGCCCTGTACATCCTGTTCGGGCAACGGGCCGGCGCCGAGCACGGTATCCAGAGCGCGGCACTCGGGGTGGTGGTGGCTGCCCTGTTCGTCGCCCCCATCGGTATCGCCCACGCTGGCAGCACCTTGCTCACGCCCGCGGTGATCCCCATGGCCCTGGGCGTTGCGGTGCTGTCCACTGCCCTGCCCTACAGCCTGGAGATGGTCGCGCTCACGCGCATCCCGGCGCGCACCTTCGGCACTCTCATGAGCGTCGAACCGGCGTTCGGCGCGTTGTCCGGCCTGCTGTTTCTTGGCGAGGTGCTGACACTCACCCAATGGCTGGCAATTCTGGCGATCATCACGGCGTCGGTCGGCACCACATTGTCCATGCGCAAGGAGCCGAGCCCGGCGGTCGCCGCAGACTGACATGAGAAATAGTTTCATTTGAGGCTGGAATAGTGATTGTGGCAACCGGCCTCGCTGATTAAGCTGTCACCAAATCATCATCTTTACGCTATCTACTGGACCGAACACGGACGCTGGGGAGTTTTCAGGAAGAACCAAAGCGATAACGACGGGGCCAGACAGCTGATCCGCTCCGCATTTAAGGACAGGAATGAAACGTATTTTTCTCATCCTGGCCATCTTGGCCATTGCTGGATGTGCTGCCACGGCCAAGACCGAGGTCAAAAGAGGCAAGAAGGGCCTGCATATCAGTTGCTCCGGTCTTTCTTCCTCATGGGACAATTGCTACAGCAAGGCTGCAAGTTCCTGCAGCACGCGTGGCTACCGCGTCATTGCCCGTTCTGGCGATAGCGACGAAGAAGCCGGTGACTATCTGTTCGGTATCAACCCGGCGGGTTACACCAGCCGCAGCATGATCGTCATCTGCAAATAACAGAAGGGCAGCTTGCAAGCTGCCCTTTTCGTTTGTGCTGCCTTACATGGGCGCAGTACGCGCCTCCAGCCAGGCCAGCGCTTCGCCCTTGAGCAACGGTGCCAGTCGCTCACGCACCTGGGCGTGGTAATCGTTCAACCAGCTCAATTCCTCTCTGGTCAGCAGCTCTGGCAACAGGCAACGGGTGTCGATCGGGCACAGCGTCAGGGTTTCGAAGTTGAGGAACTCGCCAAACGCGCTCTTGCCGGCCTCGCGCGTGACTACCAGGTTCTCGATGCGTACGCCCCACTGCCCCGGCCGGTAAGTACCTGGCTCGATCGAGCTGATCATGCCCGGCTGCATCGCGGTCTGCGGTGCGGGCACCGCCTGATAGGCAATCACCTGCGGCCCTTCGTGCACGTTCATGAAGTAACCCACCCCATGCCCGGTGCCGTGGCCGTAATCCACCTGATCCGCCCAGATCGGTGCCCGCGCAATGGCGTCAAGCAAAGGCGACAGCACGCCACGCGGGAAGCTGGCACGCGAAAGGGCAATCATGCCCTTGAGCACGCGCGTGCAGTCCTGCTTCTGCTGCAGGCTGGGGCTGCCTACTGGCACCATGCGGGTGATGTCAGTGGTACCGCCCAGGTATTGCCCACCCGAATCGATCAGCAGCAGGCCATCGCCCTCGATGACCGCGTGCGACTGTTCGGTGGCGCGGTAATGCGGCATGGCGCCGTTGCCATTGAAGGCGGCAATGGTCGCGAAACTCAACGAAACAAAGCCTGGACGACGGGCGCGCGCGGCCCGCAACTGTTCATCGACGGTGAGTTCGGTAACGACTTCCTGACCGAGGCGAGCCTCGAACCAGGCGAAGAATTCGCACAAGGCTGCGCCGTCCTGCTCCATCGCCTGACGGATGTGCACCAGGTCGTCATCGCCTTTGCACGCTTTGCTCAGGGTGGTGGGGTTGACCCCCTCGATCAATTCAACCCCGGCGGCCAGGTTGTCCAACAGGCCGCAAGTGACCCGGGCGGGGTCGACCAGCAAGCGGCTGCCGGCCTGCAGGGCACCAAGGGCCGTGCCTGCTTCGGCGTAGTCGCGCACCTCGATGCCATCGGCGGCCAGCACCTGGCGCAGATGGCCATCGAGTTTGTCCAGGCCAACGAACAGGACGGCTTGCTGCTGGCTGATCAGGGCAAAGGCCAGGAACACCGGGTTGTAGGACACATCACTGCCGCGCAGGTTGAACAGCCAGGCGATGTCGTCCAGGGTGGCGATGAAGTGCCAGTCGGCACCCTTGGCCTGCAGGCTCTGGCGCAACTGCTTGAGTTTTTCTGCCCGGTTCACCGTGGCGTGCGGCGGCAGGTGCTGGTAAACCGGGTTGCCCGGCAACGCCGGGCGCCCGTCCCAGACCTGTTCGAGCAGGTCCTTGCCCGTCAACAGCTGTGCCCCGCGCAGCTTCAACCGGTCGCCTAGCTGGCGTGCAGAAGCCACAGCCATGACCGCACCATCCACCGCCACGCTGCCGTTGCGTTCGACGTGCTCGCCCAGCCATTCCAGCGCGCCAGGCTTGCCTGGCAGCAGCTTCATCAACTCGATGCCAGTGCCTGACAGCTCACGCTCCGCCTGTTCCCAATAACGGCTATCGACCCATAATCCGGCAAACCCAGCCGTGACCACCAGCGTGCCCACCGAACCATGGAAGCCAGACAGCCATCGCCGCCCCTGCCAGTAGGCCGGCAGGTATTCGGAAAGATGGGGGTCGGCCGAGGGTATCAGCAAGGCATCGATGCCCTCTGCGGCCATGACCTGGCGAATCTGCGCCAAGCGCTGCGGCACGCCCTGCTCAAGGGTGGTCTGAACGTTCATGCGCTCTCCTGCGGCTACATCACGGTTGATCCAGTGTGCCGATAATGGAACAGCCATCGAAGCCCTGCAATCACGGCGACCGACACACGGCATGCATTGCCCACCACGCCCTGCGCGAGCCGGACATTTCCTACAGCACGGCCAGGACCACCGATCAATTCCCGCTGAACTTCGCCAAATCAGCGGCTTCACACAGATACATTCATTACATAAGGCAAATGACCATGCCCAATGCCTGCGCCCCTAAAAGCGGCGTGGTGCTGCTCGACACCCGGGTGCGCACCCCTGACCACGAGCATGCCGTGCATCTCAAGCTTGCCGAAGGCCTGGCCCGCCTGCTGGGTTGCCCGCATGTGCAGCCCAGCCAGCCGCCGACCGCCGCCGATGGCTACTATTACCTGCCCACCGAAACCTTGGTCGACCCCAGGCGCCAGTCCGATCTGGGTATCCGCAGCGAACACGACCTGTTTGGCGGCCTGGTCGCCTACCCCTACATGGCGACCAAGGCAATCTCGCACCCATTGCCGGCCGGCGCCAGTTTCCCTCCGGGCTGGACCGATGCCTTCGCCCAGCACGCCAGCGATGCCCTGTTGCGCGGCTATACAGTGTTCAGCAAAGCCGACGCTCGCAACGCCGCACGCCTGCTGCTGCTGGACGGCCCATTGCGGATCAAGCCGGTGCTGGCTTGTGCAGGGCGCGGGCAGCAGGTCATTGCTACGCTGGATGCGCTGGAGCCACTGCTGGCCGGTATGGATGACCAGGAGCTGGCGCTGTGGGGGCTGGTGCTCGAAGAAGACCTGAGCGAGGTGCAGACCTTCAGCGTCGGTCAAGTCCGCGTCGCCGGGCAGACCTGCAGTTACCACGGCATCCAGCACCTTACCCGCGATCACCAGGGCGTCGAAGTCTATGGCGGCTCCGACCTCGTGGTAGTGCGTGGCGGCTACGACGCGCTGCTGCAACTACCACTCGAAGATCACCTGCGCCTGGCCATCAACCAGGCCATGGTCTACGAGCAGGCGGCCGAGCGGCACCTGCCGGGCTTTATCGCCTCACGCCGCAACTACGACATCGCCCGCGGCGTCACCGCCCAGGGCCACTTGCGCAGCGGCGTACTCGAGCAATCCTGGCGACTGGGCGGCGCCAGCAGCGCCGAACTGCTGGCCTTGCAAGCCTTTGCCAACGACCCGGCATTGCAACAGGTACGAGCTTCCACCCATGAAGTATTCGGTGCCCCCGAATTGCCCACTGACGCCACCCTCTTCTACCAAGGAAACGACAGTGAACTCGGACAACTCAGCAAATTTGCGCGGATTCGCGAATATGACCATTCAGAGTGAAACCGTTGAACTGCAGGTCGAAGGTGACAGCATCGTCGGCACCCTGGTCAGCCCTGGCAGCAAGATGCCGGGCATTCTCTTCGTGCATGGTTGGGGCGGCAGCCAGCAACGCGACCTGGCACGTGCCCGGCACATCACCGGGCTGGGCTGCGTGTGCATGACCTTCGACCTGCGCGGCCACGAGAAGACCGAAAGCCAACGGTTGACCGTCACCCGCGAACAGAACCTCATGGACCTGATAGTGGCCTACGACCGCCTGGTCAGCCACCCTGCTGTCGACAGCGGCGCCATCGCCATCATCGGCAGCAGCTATGGCGGCTACCTGGCTACCCTGCTGACCCGCGAGCGGCCAGTGAAATGGCTGGCCCTGCGCGTACCGGCCATGTATTGGGACGAAGAATGGGAGATTCCCAAGCAGACCCTCGACCGGCAGCGCCTGAACGCTTACCGCCAGCGCCCGCTCGGCCCGGCGGACAACCGTGCACTGGCGGCCTGCGCCGAGTTCGCTGGCGACGTGCTGCTGGTGGAGTCCGAGCAGGATGACTACGTGCCGCACAGCACGCTGATGAGCTATCGCTCGGCATTCGTCAGCGCCCATTCGCTCACCCACCGCATCGTCGACGGTGCCGACCATGCGTTGTCCAGCGAAGCGAGCCAGAAAGCCTACAGCTCGATTCTGGCGTCCTGGATCAGCGAAATGGTCATCGGCGCCCGGTTGGACCGCTATCCACACTATGCACCCTGGTATGCCTGAGCATCACTCAGTTGGCAATGCAGACCGCCATCGGAACCACGCACCAGGCTGCGCAGGGCCTGGTAGGCGGCAAACCTGACGCCACGCGCCTGATGCCGGGCAAGCAGTTCGAGAAACGGCTCCTCGACGAAATGCACGGCTGCTGCTGCCCACGCCTGGCGGGACTGCCATTGCAGGTACTGCAACACCCGGCTGCCATCGTCACTGGCCTGGATGCTGACCCCCTGTAGCCCTTCACAGCGGGTGGCCAGCTCTTCGCTGCGCAGCACCAGCGCCTGGGCCAATGCCTGCTGGCAGACGCCGGGCACCTCATATTCGATCAACTGGCTAAACCACAGGGCATGGGGTGTTGCGATCATGAGCAGTCTCCTTGCTACGGACGCATGCTGCGCGATGCCGGGCAGGGTAAAACCTCAAGTTAGGTCAAGGTCAAGCGTTTTTCCGCCGCGGATGCGCCGCACTCGCCCAGACCGGATACCGCAAAGCGGCGGCGATAATCACTCGGTGTCATGCCGGTGATGCGCTGAAACACCTTGCGAAACGCGCCCGGGTCCTGATAACCGACACCCCAGGCGATCTGATCGACGCTGCGCCGGGTGAATTCCAGCAAGCGGCACGCCCGCCCAACCCGCACATGCTGGCAGTACTCGGTCGGCCGTAGCCCGGTTGCAGCACGAAAACGGCGCAGGAAGGTGCGGGCCTCCAGCCCCGCGCATGCCGCCATGCCGGGCAGGTCGGCATCCTGCCCGCCATTGCCTTGCAGCCAGTGCTGGACTTTCAGTACCGCCTCGTCGCCATGATCCAGGCGCGGACGGAACACGGCCCCCGGCAGCGGCGCCGCCACCGGTTCCACTGCCAGGTAACGGGCGGTTTCCCTTGCCAAGGTCGCCCCCATGAAGCGCTCCAGCAACCGCAGACCCAGGTCGGTCCAGGCCATCAAACCGGCCGAGGTGATCAGGTCGCCATCATCGAGCAGCGGCTGCTGGGCCTCGACCCGAATCTCGGGAAAGCGCTGGGCCAACGTCTGCACGTAGTTCCAGTGGGTACAAGCCGGGCGCCCGTCGAGCACGCCGCTGGCCGCGATGAAGAATACGCCGATGCACACCGACGCCAGCACCGTGCCACGCCCGTGCAGTTCGCGTAACGGCACGCGGTGGCGCTCCAGCAGCTCGGCTTGCGGCGCCGACTCCAGGCTCGGCGGTATGATCAGCACACGCAGCCCGGACAAAGCGACGCCCGGGGTCTCGGGGGCAGGCTGCAATTGCCCCGTCTCGTCAACCTCCCAGAAGCTGACACGTAGCCGCGGCAAGTCGACGCCGCCCAATTCAGCAGCTACCCGGTTGGCCACCAGAAACAGGTCGGCCAGGCCGTGCACGGCAGCACGCTGCGCGCCCTGGTACAGCAGCAGGCCGATATCCAGGCTGGTGGCGTTGTCAGTTTTTGCCCGCATAGTGTCGTTTGCGCCAATCCTCAGGTCAGTCGCCACAGCCTATAACTAACGTCATCCCACGACTACTGCCACAGGAGGCAGCATGAGCAAGCAGGCGCTGATCATCATCGACATCCAGAACGACTACTTCCCCGGCGGCAAATGGCCCCTCGATGGCGCTGAGCAGGCGGCCGACAATGCCGCACGCCTGTTGGCGGCGGCGCGCAAACGGGGCGACCTGGTGGTGCACGTGCGGCATGAATTCGAGAGTGCCGATGCACCGTTCTTCGCACCGCGCTCGCAGGGGGCTGCCATCCACGCCAAGGTCCGGCCCGAAGCGGGTGAACCAGTGGTGCTCAAGCACAAGGTCAATGCCTTCCTCGGGACCGACCTCCAACATAGGCTGGACCAGCATGGTGTCGACGCCCTGACCATCGTCGGCAGCATGAGCCACATGTGCATCGACGCCGCTACCCGTGCCGCAGCGGATCTGGGCTACCACGTAACTGTGGCGCACGATGCCTGTGCAACCTTGCCCCTGGAGTTCGATGGCAAGCAAGTGCCGGCGGCGGACGTGCATGGGGCGGCAATGGCGGCATTGGCCTTTGCCTATGCCAAGGTGGTGAAGACCGATGAGCTGCTCAAGAGCTGACCGGCTCGGGATTCGCTGGGGGCTGCTGCGCGGCTCCCACGCCTGCAAACTCAAATGACAACATTACGCACAAAGCGCACCGCCAAGGCCCCGTCGTTGCGATAGGCATACCGGCAATTGCTGGGAAACACATGAAACTGGCCTTGCCGCAGACAGTGCTCGGCCCCTTCGATGATCAGTGTCAGTTGCCCTTCGGCCACATAGATCTGCTCGCTCCAGCCCTCGGCATCGGCCTCGCTGCAGTAGCACTCCCCGGGTGCCAGGGTCCACTCCCAAAGCTCCACCTCGCGCCTCGCCGGGCTGCTGCCCAGCAGCACTGCCCTGCTCTGCGGATGCTCACCCGCCCAGGCCAGCTCTTCAATGCGGCCCGGGTCACGCTGGTCCGGTGCCTGGATCAGGGTGCTGAAGGCCACACCAAGGGCTTCGGCAATCAGGTCGAGAGTCGTCAGGCTGACATTTTTCTCGCCCGCCTCGATCGCCACCAGCATGCGCCGGCTGACCCCGGAACGCTCGGCAAGCGCGGCCTGGCTTGTCCCTGCGGCGTTGCGCAGCCTGCGTACATTGAGACTGACATGTTGCAGCACCGAAGCCCGGTGCGAAGATTCTTTGTGCACTATAGTGCTCACTGGTCGGGATTGCGCAGTATACTGCCCACTTTGCGGCGATTGTGCGCCGCCCTTTCCGAGTGCGCAAGACCATGAACCAGCCCAGCAGCAAGCCGACCCCCGCCCTAACCTTTCGCCTGAGCAAGGCCGAGCTGGTGCTGGTGTTCATCACCATGCTGTGGGGTGGCACCTTCCTGCTGGTGCATAACGTGATGTCCGTCAGCGGGCCGATGTTCTTCGTCGGCCTGCGCTTCGCAGCCGCTGCGCTGTTCGTGGGCGTGGTCTCGGCACGGGCACTGTCTGGGCTGACGTTCACCGAACTCAAGGCCGGCATGTTGATCGGCGTGTCGATCATGCTCGGCTACGGCTTGCAGACCATGGGCCTGCAGACCATCAGCAGCAGCCAGTCGGCATTCATCACCGCGCTGTACGTGCCGTTCGTGCCGCTACTGCAATGGCTGGTGCTGGGCCGGCGTCCAGGCCTGATGCCGAGCATCGGTATCGGCCTGGCGTTCACCGGCCTGATGCTGTTGGCCGGGCCGGAAGGTGGCAGCCTGCACTTCAGCGAGGGCGAGCTGGTGACCCTGGTCAGTGCAGTGGCCATCGCCGGCGAAATCATCCTGATCAGCCGCTATGCCGGCCAGGTCGACGTGCGCCGGGTCACGGTAGTGCAGCTGACGACCGCCTCGCTGCTGGCATTCCTGATGATCGTGCCGACCCAGGAGCACATCCCCGATTTTTCCTGGCTGCTATTGGCCAGCGCGGTGGGCCTGGGTGCGATGAGCGCAGTGATCCAGGTGGCGATGAACTGGGCACAGAAATCGGTATCACCCACCCGCGCCACGCTGATCTATGCTGGCGAACCTGTGTGGGCCGGGATCGTCGGGCGTATTGCCGGGGAACGCTTGCCGGGCGTGGCGCTGCTCGGCGGCCTGCTGATCGTGATCGCGGTTGTGGTCAGCGAACTCAGGGTACGCCGCACCGGCGAAAACGAGACAGCGCTGGCAGCGCAGAGTGAACGCTGACGGCATGCCCGTCTCTAAACCACCGGCTATGCTTTGTAAGAAAGTGTTATAAAAAACCAGCACTTCACAGCTTGTTTGTAGGATTCTGCGACACCTTGTGTGTTGGTGATCAAACCTCTGGCACGTATGATTCCTGGCAAACTTCTCCAGAATAGGCCGCTATGTCTTTGATAGTGCTACTGCTTCTGCCATTCGTTGGTAGTTGCCTGGCAGCCGTGCTGCCGCACAACGCACGTAACGCGGAGTCCATTCTCGCCGGGCTCGTCGCTCTGGTCGGCACGGTCCAGGTAGCACTGCTATACCCTCAGGTTGCCCACGGCGGCGTGATCCGCGAAGAGTTCCTCTGGCTGCCCAGCCTGGGCCTGAACCTGGTGCTGCGCATGGACGGCTTCGCCTGGCTGTTCGCGCTGCTGGTGCTGGGCATCGGTGCACTGGTGTCGCTGTATGCCCGCTACTACATGTCGCCACAAGACCCGGTACCACGCTTCTTCGCCTTTTTCCTCGCCTTCATGGGCGCCATGCTCGGCCTGGTGATTTCAGGCAACCTGATCCAGCTGGTGTTCTTCTGGGAACTCACCAGTCTGTTCTCCTTCCTGCTGATCGGCTACTGGCACCACCGTGCCGACGCCCGTCGCGGTGCCTACATGGCGCTGATGGTCACGGGCGCGGGCGGCCTGTGCCTGCTGGCAGGCGCCCTGCTGCTCGGCCACGTGGTGGGCAGCTATGACCTGGACAAGGTCCTGTCTGCTGGCAACGTCATCCGCCAGCATGCACTGTACCCAGTGTTGCTGCCGCTGATCCTCATCGGCGCGCTGAGCAAGAGCGCACAATTCCCCTTCCAGTTCTGGCTGCCCCATGCCATGGCAGCACCGACCCCGGTATCGGCCTATCTGCATTCGGCGACCATGGTCAAGGCCGGCGTGTTCCTGCTGGCGCGCCTGTGGCCGGTGCTATCGGGCAGTGAAGAGTGGTTCTGGATCGTCGGCGGCGCAGGCGCACTCACCCTGCTGCTTGGCGCCTTTGCCGCCATGTTCCAGAACGACCTCAAGGGCCTGCTGGCCTATTCGACCATCAGCCACCTGGGCCTGATTACCCTGCTGCTGGGCCTCAACAGCTCGCTGGCCGCCGTTGCCGCCGTGTTTCACATTCTCAACCATGCCACCTTCAAGGCTTCGCTGTTCATGGCCGCTGGCATCATCGACCATGAAAGCGGCACCCGGGACATCCGCCGCCTGAGCGGCCTGGTCCGCCTGGTGCCGTACACCGCCACCCTGGCGATGGTGGCCAGCGCCTCGATGGCCGGCGTGCCGTTGATGAACGGCTTCCTGTCCAAGGAAATGTTCTTCGCCGAAACGGTATTCATCAGTTCCACCGCCTGGGTCGAGGCCACCCTGCCGCTGATCGCCACCCTGGCCGCGACCTTCAGCGTGGCCTACGCACTACGCTTCACCGTCGACGTGTTCTTCGGCCCCAGCGCCACGGACCTGCCGCATACCCCGCACGAACCGCCACGCTGGATGCGCGCGCCGGTCGAGTTGCTGGTGCTCACCTGCCTGGTGGTGGGCATCTTCCCGGCCCAGTCGGTCGGCCCGCTACTGGCCACTGCCGCGCTACCGGTGGTGGGCGGCACCCTGCCGGAATACAGCCTGGCCGTCTGGCACGGCTGGAACGCGCCACTGATCATGAGCCTGGTGGCCATGGCTGGCGGTAGCGCGCTGTATTTGGTACTGCGCAAACAACTGCGCCTGGGCCGTTTCCCGTACCCGCCGCTGATAGAGCGCTTCAACGGCAAGCGCCTGTTCGAGCAAGGCCAAGTGCAACTGATGCTGCTGGCGCGGCGCATCGAACGCCTGCTCACCACTCGCCGCCTGCAGTCGCAATTGTTCATGCTGGTGCTCACCGCCTTCTTCGCTGGCCTCATCCCCATGCTCTACAGTGGCCTGAGCTGGGGTGAACGACCGAAGATTCCCGGTTCGGGCGTGTTCGTCGCGCTGTGGCTGATTGCCATCGCCTGCGCCATCGGTGCCGCTTACCAGGCCAAGTACCACCGCCTGGCGGCACTGACCATGGTCAGTGTCTGCGGGCTCATGACCTGCATCACCTTCGTCTGGTTTTCGGCGCCCGATCTGGCGCTGACCCAGTTGGTGGTGGAAGTGGTCACGACCGTGCTGATCCTGCTCGGCCTGCGCTGGCTGCCACGGCGGATCGAAGGTGTGTCGCCGCTGCCGGGCAGCCTGGACCGCGCGCGCATGCGCCGCCTGCGCGACCTGCTGCTGGCGGTGCTGGTAGGCGGCGGCATGGCGGTGCTGTCCTACGCCATGTTGACCCGGCCAACGCCCAACGACATTTCCTCGTTCTACCTCAGCCGTGCGCTGCCCCAGGGCGGTGGCACCAACGTGGTCAACGTCATGCTGGTCGACTTCCGTGGTTTCGATACCCTCGGTGAAATCACTGTGCTGGTGGCCGTTGCGCTGACCGTGTTCGCCCTGCTGCGGCGCTTCCGCCCGCCGAAGGAAAGCATGCAGCTGCCATCGCAGCAGCGCCAGCTGGCACCCGACGTGGTCACCGACCTGATCAACCCGCGGCATGCCACCGACACCGCGCTGGGCTTCATGATGGTGCCCGCAGTGCTGGTGCGCCTGCTGCTGCCGATCGCCCTGCTGGTATCGATGTACCTGTTCATGCGCGGCCACAACCAGCCCGGAGGCGGCTTCGTCGCCGGCCTGGTGATGTCGGTGGCGTTCATCCTGCAGTACATGGTCGCCGGTACCCAGTGGGTCGAGGCGCAGATGAGCTTGCGGCCGTTGCGCTGGATGGGTACCGGGCTGCTGTGTGCAACCCTGACGGGGGTGGGCGCCATGCTGTTCGGCTACCCGTTCCTCACCACCCATACCGCCCACTTGCACCTGCCGTTGCTCGGTGATGTGCACGTGGCCAGTGCGCTGTTCTTCGATGTCGGCGTGTTCACCGTGGTGGTCGGCTCGACCCTGCTGATCCTCACCGCCCTGGCGCACCAGTCGGTGCGCGCCTACCGCCCGGGCAACCCGGCGAAAACCAGCCAAGCAGGAGCCGCCTGATGGAAGAAGTGATTGCAATCGCCATCGGCGTCCTGGCCGCCTCGGGGGTGTGGCTGATCCTGCGCCCCCGCACCTACCAGGTGATCATGGGCCTGTGCCTGCTGTCGTATGGCGTCAACCTGTTCATCTTCAGCATGGGCAGCCTGTTCATCGGCAAGGAACCGATCATCAAGAACGGCCTGCCCCAGGACCTGCTGCACTACACCGACCCGCTGCCGCAGGCGCTGGTGCTCACCGCCATCGTCATCAGTTTCGCCATGACCGCGCTGTTCCTGGTGGTGTTGCTGGCCTCGCGCGGCCTGACCGGTACCGACCACGTCGATGGCCGGGAGCGTGACGAATGAGCGGCATGAGCCAACTGATCATCGCGCCCATCCTGCTGCCCCTGGTAACCGCAGCGGTGATGTTGCTGCTGGGCGAGAAACACCGGCAGCTCAAGGCCGGGCTGAACCTGCTGTCGACCTTTACCGGCCTGGCCATCGCGGTCAGCCTGCTGTTGTGGGTGCGCATTCAGGGCCAGGCAGAATCGATCGGCGCGTACCTGCCGGGCAACTGGCCGGCGCCGTTCGGCATCGTACTGGTGGTCGACCACCTGTCGGCGCTGCTGCTGGTACTCACCGGCACCATCGGTTTCAGTGCCCTGCTGTTTGCCCGGGCCCGCTGGGATGGTGCCGGGGCCAGCTTTCATGCGCTGTTCCAGATCCAGCTGATGGGCCTGTACGGCGCCTTCCTCACCGCCGACCTGTTCAACCTGTTCGTATTTTTCGAGGTGCTGCTGGCCGCTTCCTATGGCTTGCTGCTGCACGGCTCTGGCCGTGCCCGGGTGCGCGCCGGCTTGCACTACATCGCCATCAACCTGTTTGCCTCGTCACTGTTCCTGGTCGGCGCGGCGATGCTGTATGGCGTGACCGGCACCCTGAACCTGGCAGACCTGGCGGTGAAGATCCCGCTGGTGCCGGAGGCCGATCGTGGCTTGCTGCATGCCGGTGCGGCCATCCTGGCCATCGCCTTCCTGGCCAAGGCCGGCATCTGGCCATTGAACTTCTGGCTGGTACCGGCCTATGCCTCTGCCAGTGCGCCAGTGGCGGCGCTATTCGCGATCATGACCAAGGTCGGTCTGTATGCAGTGTTGCGCCTGTGGACCCTGCTGTTCTCAGGGCAGGCCGGGGCTTCGGCGCACTTCGGTGGCGAATGGCTGGTAGCCGGTGGCCTGGTCACCCTGGCGGTAGCGGCGGTGTCGATCCTGGCCGCGCAGCGCCTGGAGCGCATGGCCGCCCTCAGCATCCTGGTCTCGGCCGGCACCCTGCTCGCTGCCGTCGGCTTCGCCCAGTCGGCGCTGACCGGTGCAGCGTTGTTCTACCTGGTCAACTCTACCTTGGCGCTATGCGCGCTGTTTCTGCTCGCCGAGCTGGTGGAACGCTCGCGCTCAGCCAATGAGGCACCGCTGGAGGAAGAGGAAGACGCCATGCCGCCGCCGCTGGAGTCACTGCACCCTCCCAAGGGCATCAACCTCGACGACGAGCAGAAGGTGGTGATCGGCCAGATCATCCCATGGACCATGGCGTTCCTCGGCCTCAGCTTCATCGCCTGTGCCCTGCTGATCATCGGCATGCCACCGCTGTCAGGCTTCATCGGCAAGCTCAACCTGATCAGCGCACTGATCAACCCCCAAGGCCTGGGTGTGCCACCCGGGCACCCCCTGGGGGCGTCGGGCTGGGGCCTTGTGACCTTGCTTATCCTGTCAGGCATGGCCTCGCTGGTCGCCTTCGGCCGCGTCGGCATCCAGCGTTTCTGGAAGCCCGAGGAGCGCCCATCGCCGCTACTGCGCCGCTATGAATGCCTGCCCATCGTCATCCTGCTCGGCCTGTGCATCATCCTCAGTCTCAGGGCCGAACCGCTATTGCGCTATACCCAGGACACCGCTGCCAGCCTGCAGGCTCCCGAGCTCTACATCCAGGCAGTCATGGCCGCCCGGCCGGTCCCCGGCCCCACCTCGCTCGACGTACAGGTGCAGCCATGAACCGACTGTTCCCCGCCCCGCTGTTATCGGTGTCGCTGTTCGCGCTGTGGCTGTTGCTGAACCTTTCGCTCAGCCCCGGCAACCTGCTGCTGGGTGCCGTGCTCGGCGTGCTGGCACCGCTGCTAATGGCACCGCTGCGCCCGCAGCATGCCCACGTGCGGCGGCCGCTGGCCGTTGCCCGGCTGGTCGGCCGGGTCGGCATCGACGTGATCCTGTCCAACCTGCTGGTGGCGCGCGGCGTGCTGCGTGCCGGCAAGCAGCCGCCACGCTCGGCGTTCGTGCACATCCCGCTGAGCCTGCGCGATGCGCATGGCCTGGCGGCGCTGTCGATGATCACCACGGTGGTGCCCGGCACGGTCTGGTCCGAGCTGGCACTGGACCGCAGCGTGCTGCTGCTGCATGTGTTCGACCTGGATGACGAGGCGGCCTTCATCCGGCATTTCAAGGACACCTACGAACGCCCGCTGATGGAGATCTTCCAATGACAGGCCTGCTCGCCAATGCTGTCCTCGCCAGCCTGTTCATCTTCGCCCTGGCCATGGCCCTGGCGCTGATCCGGCTGTTCCGCGGCCCCTCCGCGCAGGACCGGGTACTGGCGCTGGACTACCTGTACATCCTGGCCATGCTGACCATGCTGGTGCTGGGCATCCGTTATGCCAGTGACACCTACTTCGAAGGTGCCCTGCTGATTGCCCTGTTCGGCTTCGTGGGCTCGTTTGCCCTGGCCAAGTTCCTGCTGCGTGGTGAGGTGATCGAATGACTGAAGCCCTGCAACTACCGCTTTGGGTAGAGCTGGCCATCGCCGTACTGCTGCTGCTAGGCAGCCTGTTCGCGCTGATCGGTGCCGTGGGCCTGTTGCGTCTGCAGGACTATTTCCAGCGCATGCATCCGCCAGCACTGGCCTCGACCATCGGCGCCTGGTGCGTGGCACTGGCCTCGATCATCTACTTTTCCTGGCTCAAGGAAGCACCCGTGCTGCACGCCTGGCTGATTCCGGTCCTGCTATCCATTACCGTGCCGGTAACCACGCTGCTGCTGGCCCGGGCAGCGCTGTTCCGCAAGCGCACGGCCAACGAGCCGGTACCGGAAGAAGTCAGCAGCGGCCGCGATCGCGGCAACTGACTAGTCGCCTCACTCGTGGGTGAGGCGCTGCAACTCGCGGCGGACCATGGCCACATAAGGCGGCGGGCCAAGTCGGTACAATTCGCTTGCGACCCAGGTCAACCAGGTGCCTTGCAGTTCCGCGCGTCTTGCCAGCAAACGCTCGGCTTCGGCCACCGCATCAGCCTGATGCTGGCGATGAAACTCGGCACGCGTGGCGGGCGTGGCGTCACTGTGGGTCATTCACTGGCCTTGAAGGTGGTCAGTTCACCTTTGCGCCATTTGGCGACCTTGCCGGTCACCGCCTTCAGCAACTTGCCAAGGCCTTCCTGTATTTGCTGCTGCGCGGCGAACACCAGCATCACACCGTGGCCCTCGCGGAACACGATGCCCTCGCCTTCTGGGACCGAGACAAAGGCGTAATCGCCCACACCATAGACGTTCAGCTTGATTTCGCGAAAACGCATTTCCAGTTTGCCACCTTCCCGGCTGGGCAGTACGGCGGCGCGGAAGTGGTCGCCGACTTTCAGTTCGAGGCGCTGCTTGTCATCGACCACCAATGCGCTTTCGGTGTCGATCTCGGCCATGTACAGGCCTTCGGGATTCTGTTCGGTGACATAGACAAAGCGGCCCTGAAACAGCTGGGCCAATTTACCGCGCAAGTCGCCCAAGGCGAATAACGCATGGGTATCAAGAGTGCTAACTGCCAATGAAGTAATCCTCAACCGGTTACATCCCGCGCTCACCCAAGCTCGGTGAAACACGGCCATTTCTTGTCGATAAGCGAAAAGAGTAATGAAGCGATATACGAAGCGTCTGCGCCCACCGGCGATTCGGCGTGCGGGATTCTTTACTCTGGCTTGCCAGATCTGCCCTCAATACAGGCTTTCGGCATATTCCCGATCCGGGAAGTGTAATGTCTGACAGCACCCCCGCCAGAAAGGTGCGACAGGTAATGCCGGAACGCCCGTGAGAACGGGCCCGGCAATCCATCAGTGCATTACTGAGGGCAGAATATGCACGAAAACACCGAAATCCGTCGAGAGGCAAAGCGCATTTCTTGCCATTGAAACAGCCTGCCCTGCAATCTACCAAGCCCGGCGCAATCGACGCGCTCAGGCGGCCAGGCCTTTCTTCAACTGCTGCAACCAGGCTGCCTGGCACTGCACTGCCTCTTCTCGCGTGGCGAAGACAGTGCCGCGGCGCTCACCATTGACCAGCACCACCCAGCAGATGCGTTTACCCAGCGCCCGCAGCGTGGCCGGCACACCCGAGCCAATCATCACGGCTACATCGACCCGGCTATTCATCGTTCCCTCCGACATTTAATTAGCACCCTAACGATATAGCCATGATACGCCCGCTCGCCGAGCAGAAACAGCGCATCCCGGTATAGCAGTATTACGCCCGGGGCAACAAAAACCGCCGCCGGCAAAGAAATGCAAAAAGCCCCAGGGATCGCTCCGTGGGGCTTTGGCACATCGCGCGGGGTTACACCTGGCGCTGGTGGCGATCGAGCTGCTCGTGGCGCTCTTGGGCTTCGATGCAGTACTTGGTGGTCGGGCTGATCAGCAGACGCTTCAGGCCGATCGGCTCACCGCTGTCATCGCACCAGCCGAAGCTTTCGTCGGCAATCCGGTCGAGGGCCATTTCCAGCTGGGGCAGCAGGCGCTGGTCGCGGTCAATGGCGTTTACCAGCCAGCTACGCTCCTCTTCGACCGAAGCCACGTCGGCAGGGTCCGACGGGGTGTCCAGGCCTTCGATGGTGGCGCGGCTCAGCTCGATGCGTTCATGGGTTTCGACTTTCATCGCCTGCAGCAGGCTAGCGAAGAAAGCCAGCTGCTCAGCGTTCATGTAGTCATCGGCCGACATGGCCAGCAACTGTTCCTTGGTCATCGATTTCTCTATGAAAAAATGTGCATTTGGGCGATTCATATGCTGCCGACGCCTTGGCATCGGTGGCGGAATTCTTCAAGCGCCAACCGGCACTCTTTTACAGGGGGCGGAAGTCTAAGGCGCCACGTCGCGTGGAGCAACTGCAATCGGGTGGTAATTTGCTTTCGTTGCTCGGAATCCGCCGGTCGGCGTCGGGTTCGGGGTACCAGGGGCTCGCCGCGACGACCTGCTCAGCGCCTGTGCGGCCGAGCGCCGCACAGGCAGCGCTCGGCCGCACAGGCCCCCAGACCTCTCAAGCCATGCCCTGGGGCCCAGTCCAAACCTCCAGTCGGAATCAACGGTCCTTGAACTGCGCCTCACGCTTGCCGATAAACGCAGCCATGCCCTCTTTCTGGTCTTCGGTAGCAAATGCCGCATGGAACACCCGCCGCTCAAAGCGCACGCCTTCGCTGAGCGTCACTTCGAACGCCCGATTGACGCTCTCCTTCACCATCATGCTCACCGGAATCGACTTGCTGGCAATGGTCGCTGCCACCTTCAATGCCTCCTCCACCAATTCAGCCTGCGGCACGATACGCGCCACCAAGCCAGCGCGCTCGGCCTCCTCGGCCCCCATCAAGCGGCCAGTCAGGCACAGTTCCATGGCTTTGGCCTTGCCGACCGCACGGGTCAGGCGCTGGGTGCCGCCCATGCCCGGCAGCACCCCGAGGTTGATTTCCGGCTGGCCGAACTTGGCATTGTCCGCCGCCAGGATGAAGTCACACATCATCGCCAGCTCGCAGCCACCGCCCAGGGCAAAGCCGGACACCGCGGCAATGATCGGCTTGCGCCGGTTGGCAATACGGTCGGCATCGCTGAACAGATCGTCGACGTAGATCTGCGGGTATTGCAGCTCAGCCATTTCCTTGATGTCGGCGCCGGCGGCGAAGGCCTTGGCGGAACCGGTCAGCACCACGCAACCGATGTTCGGGTCCCGCTCGAGCTGGTCCAGGGCCTGGTTGATCTCGCCGACGATCTGCGCATTCAGCGCGTTCAGCGCCTGCGGGCGGTTCAGGGTGATCAGGCCGACCTTGCCGTGGATGTCCAACAGGATGGTTTCGAATGCCATGCAGTCTGCTCCTTCAAAGATTGCGCGCAATGACCATGCGCTGAATGTCGCTGGTGCCTTCGTAGATCTGGCAAACCCGAACGTCGCGGTAGATACGCTCCAGCGGGAAGTCGCTCAGATAGCCATAACCGCCCAGGGTCTGCAAGGCATCCGAACAGACCTTTTCGGCCATTTCCGAGGCAAACAGCTTGGCCATCGATGCTTCCACCAGTGCCGGACGCCCGGCATCGCGCAACGCGGCGGCGTGCAGCACCATCTGCCGGGCCACGGCGATCTTCGTCGCCATGTCGGCCAGGCGGAACGCCACGGCCTGGTGTTCGATCAGCGTCTTGCCGAAGCTCTGCCGCTCGTTGGCATAGTCGCGCGCCACTTCGAACGCCGCGCGAGCCATGCCCACCGCTTGCGCGGCAATGCCGATACGGCCGCCTTCTAGGTTGGCCAGGGCAATCTTGTAGCCCTCACCCTCCGCACCCAGGCGGTTGGCCACCGGCACGCGCACATTGTCGAAAACGACCTGGCAGGTGTCCGAAGCGTGCTGACCAAGCTTGTCCTCGACCCGCGCCACCTGGTAACCCGGTGAATCGGTGGGCACGATGAAGGCGCTGATGCCGCGCTTGCCGGCGTCCGGGTCGGTGACAGCGAACACGATCACCACCCCGGCGTTCTGCCCGGAGGTGATGAACTGCTTGCTGCCATTGAGCACATAGTGGTCGCCATCCAGGCGCGCACGCGTCTTCAAGCTGCTGGCATCGGAGCCGGCCTGGGGTTCGGTCAGGGCGAAGGCGCCGAGCATCGCGCCGCTGGCCAGCGGGGTCAGGAACTGTGCTTTCTGCTGCTCGCTGCCAAAGCGCAGGATCGGCACGCAACCTACCGAGTTGTGCACGCTCATGATGGTCGAGCAGGCGCCATCTCCAGCGGCGATTTCCTCCAGGGCCATGGCGTAAGCCACATATCCGGTGTCGCTGCCCCCCCATTGCTCCGGCACCAGCATGCCGAACAGCCCCAGCTCGGCCATCTCGGCGATGGCCTCCCTGGGGAAGCGATGTTCCTTGTCCCATTGCTCGGCAAACGGCTTCAGGCGCTCCTGGGCGAAGGCGCGCACCGCGTCGGCGATCTGTTGTTGTTCGTCAGTTACCAGCATGGTTCACCTCAGTACAGGCATTCGACAGCCATGGCCGTGGCTTCGCCACCGCCGATGCAAATGGCCGCCACTCCGCGGCGCAGGTTGTTCTGGCGCAGGGCCGACAGCAGGGTCACCAGGATGCGTGCGCCGGAGGCGCCGATCGGGTGGCCAAGGGCGCAGGCACCACCGTGGATGTTGACCTTGTCATGTGGCAGGTCGAGGTGCTTCATGGCCGCCAGGGTAACCACGGCGAAGGCCTCGTTGATCTCGAACAGGTCAACCTCGGCCAGGTTCCAGCCGGTGCGTTTCACCAGCTTGTCGATGGCGCCGATCGGAGCGGTGGGGAACAGTGCCGGGGTGTCGGCGAAAGCGGCATGGCCATGGATCACCGCCAGCGGCTTGAGGCCACGCTTGTCGGCTTCGGAGCGGCGCATCAGCACCAGCGCCGCGGCACCGTCGGAAATCGAACTGGAGTTGGCCGCCGTCACCGTACCGCCTTCGCGGAACGCCGGCTTCAGCTGCGGGATCTTGTCCAGGCGGGCCTTGGGCGGCTGCTCGTCATCCTTGACCAGGCGCTTTTCCTTACCCTCGGTGACTTCCACCGGGACGATCTCGGCAGCGAAACGGCCATTGCTGATCGCCGCCTGGGCACGGGTCAGCGAGGCGATGGCGAACTGGTCCTGGGCCTCACGGCTGAAGGCATTGGCCTGGGCGCAGTCTTCGGCGAAGGTGCCCATCAGCCGGCCCTTGTCGTAGGCGTCTTCCAGGCCGTCCATGAACATATGGTCGACGACCCGGCCGTGGCCCATGCGATAGCCGCCACGGGCCTTGTCCAGCAGGTAGGGGGCATTGGTCATGCTTTCCATGCCACCGGCCACTACCACATCGGCGGTGCCGGCCAGCAGCAGGTCATGGGCCATGATCGCCGCCTGCATGCCCGACCCGCACATCTTGTTCAGGGTGGTGCAGGTGGTGTGTCTGTCCAGCCCGGCCCCCAGCGCCGCCTGGCGGGCCGGCGCCTGGCCCTGGCCGGCCGGCAGCACGCAGCCGAACAGGACCTGCTCGACACTGCCGGCATCGATGCCGGCGCGCTCGACGGCAGCGCGAATGGCCGCGCTGCCCAGCTGTGGCGCCGTCAGGCTCTTGAGGTCGCCCTGCAGGCCGCCCATGGGCGTGCGCACGGCGCTGACGATTACGATCGGGTCGTTGGCAAGGGTCATGTTGGTTCTCCTTACTTGGCAGCCATGCGCAGTGCACCGTCGAGGCGGATCACCTCGCCGTTGAGCATGCTGTTCTCGATGATGTGGCGGGCCAGCGCGGCATATTCCTGTGGGCGACCCAGGCGTGGCGGGAACGGCACGCCGGCTGCCAGCGATGCCCGTACTTCCTCGCTCATGCCGGCCATCATCGGGGTTTCGAAGATGCCGGGGGCGATGGTCATCACCCGGATGCCGAAGCGCGCCAGTTCGCGTGCCGCCGGCAAGGTCAGGCTGGCGATGGCGCCTTTGGAGGCCGCGTAGGCGGCCTGGCCGATCTGGCCGTCAAAGGCGGCGATGGAAGCGGTGTTGATGATCACCCCGCGCTCACCACCCTCGTCGGCCGCACCTTCGGCCATGGCCGCTGCGGCCAGGCGTAGCAGGTTGAAGCTGCCGATGAGGTTGACGTTGATGACCTTGGCAAAGCTCGCCAGGCCGTGCGGGCCCTGCTTGCCGAGCACTTTTTCGGCCCCGACGATACCGGCGCAGTTGATCAGCCCGTGCAGGCTGCCGAAGGCACTGATAGCCGCGTCGACCGCTGCCTGGGCAGCCTGCTCGTCGCTGATGTCGGCCACCGCGAAGCGGGCGTTTTCGCCTAGCTCGCGGGCCTTGGCTTCGACAGCCTGGGCATTGAGGTCGACCAGCATGACCTTTGCGCCGGCCTCGACCAGCATCTGCGCGGAGGCCGCGCCCAGCCCGGAGGCGGCGCCGCTGACAATGAAGTGCTTGTTGACTATTTGCATGTTCGGTTTCCTTTCAGGCGCCGGCAGGGGTGGCCTGATGCGCTTGTTGTTTGGCAACTTCCTGGTTACGCAGGATGAAGCGTTGCAGCTTGCCGCTCGGGGTCTTGGGCAGCTCGCTGACGAATTCGATTTCCCTGGGGTAGGCATGCGCATACAGCCGCTGGCGCACGTGCTGGCGCAGGGCTTCCTCCAGCGCGGCGCTGCCGACATGGCCGCTGGCCAGGATCACGAAGGCCTTGATCAGCTCGGTACGCTCAGGATCCGGTTTGCCGATCACGGCGGCCTCGACCACTGCCGGGTGTTCGATCAGCGCGCTTTCCACGTCGAACGGGCCAACCCGGTAGCCCGAAGTGGTGATCACGTCGTCGCTGCGACCGACGAAGCTGATGCTGCCGTCGTGATTCAGTTCTACGGTGTCGCCGCTGAGGTAGTACTTGCCGACGAAGGCTTTGGTCGGCTGGCCGTGGTAGCCGGCGAACCAGCACAGCGGCGACTGTTCGCGG
Organism: Pseudomonas sp. TE21394; assembly: GCF_054057835.1. Lineage (NCBI taxonomy): Bacteria > Pseudomonadati > Pseudomonadota > Gammaproteobacteria > Pseudomonadales > Pseudomonadaceae > Pseudomonas > Pseudomonas sp. TE21394. The sequence goes on from NZ_JBSRZR010000001.1 coordinate 27,372, forward strand.
TCGACGGCAAGGATGCCCGGCTGGCCGGCGGGCAGTTCGTTGCCCTGCTCGTCCAGCACCACGATGCGGTGGCCAGGTATGGCGAAGCCGGCCGAACCCAGGTGCACCGGGTGCTGCAGGCCATGGTGGTTGCACAGCACCATGCCTAGTTCGGTCTGGCCATAGTGGTCGTGGATGGTCACCCCCAGCGCGTCGGCAAACCAGCGGATCACTTCGGGGTTGAGCGGCTCGCCGGCGCTGCTGACCACGCGCAGGCGGCCCTTGACCGGCCTGGCGAAGTCGTCGCCGGCGGCAATCAGCAGACGGTAAGCGGTAGGCGAACCGGCCAGGTTGGTGATGCCCAGTGTATCAATCACCCGGGCGCAGCTGTCGACGCTGAACGGGCCGTCGTAGAAGGTAGTGGCATGGCCCAGCGACAGCGGGCCGGTAACGGCGTAGTACAGGCCATAGGCCCAGCCCGGGTCGGCCAGGTTCCAGAAGTTGTCCTCCGGGCGCAGGCCGATGGCGTCACGCATGTAGCCCTGGAACGCGACGATCGCGCGCAGCGGCACCTCCAGCGGCTTGGCCGGGCCAGTGGTGCCGGATGTGAACATCAGCAGGAATGGGTCGTTACCCGAACGCATCACCGGCTCGCAGCGCTCCGTTGCGCTGGCCAGGCTCTGCTGGAAATCCAGCTCGCCACTGCGGGCGTTGACCGTGATGACGGTCGGGCAGCCGTGAACATCGTCCAGCTTGACGCGGTTGTTGCTGTCGGTGACGACCACACGGGCGTGGGACTGTTCCAGACGGTGCTCGATGGCCTTGGGGCCGAAGGCGGTGAACAGTGGCTGGTACACAGCCCCGAGACGCCAGGTGGCAAGAATCGTGATCAACAGTTCGGCAGTACGCGGCATCAAGCCAGCGACTCGATCTCCCGCTTGCACACCTTGGGCCTTGAGCACTGTGGCGAAACGGGCAGCCAGGTCGCTGAGCTGGTCGAAACTGTACCGCGCAGTGCTGCCGTCACGGTCCATGCAGGTCAGTGCCAGCCTGCCGTCCCCGGCATGGCGGTCGCAGCATTCGACACAGGCATTGAGGGCAGCGAGGTCACCATGCAGCGCCGCAGCAGCTGCCTGGTCATGGTCGAATGCACGAACGGCCTCGGCGTAATCACGCATCGTCGGACTCCTGGTTTGTTGTTTTTGGAGTTAGCCATCGGTCCGACGATGTTCGCGCCGCGAAGGCATGGCGACAATGGCCAAAGCTGTCAAACTGGATGACCGGTTTGGCCGCCTTGGCTCAACCCTCGCCGCGCTCAACAGCGCGCAGATAGGACTCGGTCAGCCCGCTGATCAGGCGCTCGATATCCACGACTTCCCGGTTGCGCAGCCGACCCAGTTGCGCTTGGTATTCAGCCTGCCCCAGGGCAGGCCTCTGCGCTTGAAGCCGGACCGAGCGCTGGCTGTAGTCAGCTGCGAGGGCGGCGAACATCTGCTGGTGGTGCTGACGCAGATAACGGCGCCAGAATTCACGCTGGCTCAGGCTATCGGTCAGGGCGCTGATCGTCTGAGCGTGAGTCACCCGCCGGAATGCCTCCTCGACCTGCGAATCTGCCAGTTCCACCGCATCGGGGTAGTTCATCGCATGGGGTTGGCAGGGCAACTCCAGGCGAACACGCAGGCGCACTCGGTAGGCCAGCGGCAAGGCCAGTTCGTCGACATGCAGGCCAGCCAAGAGGCGCTGCCGACCATCCCGATAAGCTATCCCCTCAAGCTGCTCCAGGCGCAACAGCTGTCGACCCAGTGCCAGCAACCGGTTTCTGTTCTGCGGTTCGAGCGCCTGGGTTTCCGCCTGGGCCTGCATGACTTCCAGTTGCAGGGCACTGAAGTGGCTGGCGACCGCATCCGAACAGGACAGGGGCAGGCCGGCACGTTCGAAGATCCGTGCGCACAGTACCGGGTCGGCGTCCAGCGCACCCAGTAATCTCCACACGCCCTCGACCATTTCTGTTCGTGCCGCTCCCGCCTGACGATAGTCTGCGGTGAATTCCAGACGGGCCAACAGCCTGAACAACCGGTTGCTCGCCGGTTGCTGCTGCATTCGCTGCCACAGGCCCTGCCGTAGCAGTTGTTCTGCTGCGTCTGCATCAGCAAGCAGAAGCGTCAGCGTCCGAGGCAGGTCTACCACCGGCCAGGCGGTCTCAGGCAGGTGCCCGTGTTCATTGATCACGTCAAGGGCATGAAACCGCTGCAACGCAATGTTCGACAGCGGATTGCGATCTATCAGGACGGCGCGGCGGAATGCGTAGGGCATTTGCTGGATCTCGTCCGGCACCGTGCGCAACTGGTTGTCACGCAGGTCGGCACGCTCGAGCGAAACACACATTTCCAGGGATTGTGGCCAGGTGCCAAGCCGACAATGGCGCAGGTTCAGGTTGGTCAACCGGGGGAAATGGTGAAGCCGCAGGTCCAGCGCCTCCAGCCGGTTATAGCTAAGGTCGAGGAGGACCAGATTGGGCAGACCATGGAGAATCTCGGTTGCCTGGGCATCGAGCCGGATCTGGTTATGTGCCAGGCGCAACACCTGGACATCCGGCAGATAAGCGATGCCCAAGGGCAGGCGTAGCAATTGGTTGCCGCTCAGGTTCAGCTCGGTCAGGGCGCTGAACGCGCGCAGGAAATCGACCGGAATATCGTTGACCAGCGTATCGTGGAGGCTCAGCACCGTAACCCGATGAAACTCGATCTGCGGCGGTAACGACGGCAGCGTACGCAATTGCGTGCCTGACAATGACAAGTGCTGCCCCTGCGCTCGACCTTCGCCAGCCGCGACCGCATCACCTTGTAATCGCCATGCCCGAAGAATGCTGTCTGCGCTCAACCTGCGCGCGACCTGGCGACTTTCCTGCAACTCGCTGGCGACCCAGCGGTTCAGCTGCTGAACCAGCTGGTCGTGGGCGTCCTGGAGTTCAACCAGCCGCTCGAATATCGGGCGCTCGCCCTCCTGCAGTCGCGCCAGTTCCTCATCCAGCGCTGGCTCGTCCAGGCCTGGGTACAGCGCGCGCAGCCGGTCGCGAACGATCGCCTGCTCGTCCCTGGGGTTGACGGCAGGACGGTCGCTGAGGGGGTACCCCACACGTCCATCCTGCAGCCGACGGCCCGGGTTGAACCAGTTGCGCTGTTCGGGCCAGCCAAGCATGCGGGTCACGCCCCAATGCGAAGCAGGCAACTGCGCCAGCAACTGGTCGCGCAACTGTTCCGCCGAGTCGATACCTGGCCGCTGCGCGGGTGCCAGCGCTGCGAAGATGGCCTCGAAGATGCAGCCTGGGTCGGCCAAGGTAACCGCTTGCTGCTCACCCAGGCCGTTGTAAAGCTGGAACCTGCCATTGCTGCGCACCAGTATCCTGTCGGCCTGACCTTGCCCAGCACTACCGAGGAGCTTGATCGAACGCCCATCCACCTCGCCCGCACGCAGGTCGATCGCGATGTTCTCGAATTCAAGGCTATCGAGCAACGTCAGCGCAAGCTCCCCCGTTTCATCGCTGTAGCCGCTACTCAGGTATAACCCGGCCAACGCCCGGTTCAGCCGCGCCAGGCGCAACAACGAACGTGCGGCTTGCGCACAGTTCAACGGCAAGCGTTGTTCGACGCGCGCCATATCCCGCTCAAGTTGGCTTGCCTGCCCGACCACTTCTTTCACATAGGCCGAAGGCAACCCTGGAAAGTCACGCCTGACCAACAGCGTCAGCGGGTCCTCGGCAAATGGCTGCTGCGTCAGCTGGGCGAACAATTGCGGTCGTAATTCAGCTTCCTGCTCCAGCACCTTGGCCAGCCCCTTGCCAACCTGCGGCCGGCCCTCACACCAAGCCAGCAGCTCACTGTCGGGCGGCATCAGGGTATTCAGGCGAGCGCGCGAAAAGAACGCCTCGATACGTGCCTGTGCCTGGAAAGCACGCAAGGCTTGCCCCAGGTTTACCGGGGCGCAGCGGTTCTCCACCAGCACACCCCGCAGCTCCTCCAGATCGACACCCGCCACCCGCAATATCTGCTCTGCCTGCCCAGGCTCGATAGCGGGATGCTGTGGCCACAGCACATCGAGCATCCGCCCGGGTTCCTCCCAGGCCAGCGGCTGTTCATGCAGCAGACGCCAGCTACGCTCGCCGTTATGCAGCACTACCGGGCCATAACCTTGGTCCATCGATGCATGGCGCAAGCGATAAGGCCCATCGGCAACCGGCTCATGCACCTCCAGATAGCGTCCATCGATGCGGATCCAGCGGCGCTCACCCACGGCAAAGCGCCCATCCTCATGCAAGTGAATGGTGTCTGGCATGGATTGATATTGCTCGGGGTCGTAGCGCCACAGGCGGCTGTTCTGGTTTCCGACACTTACCGGTTCGAGGCTGTAGACGAACGCGCTGCGCAGAAAGCTGGCACCTGCTACGGTAGCCGCCGTGGCCGCCACGGTCTCGGCAACGCATAGTAGATGGTTAAGCGCTTCGTGCTGGTGCCCCCTGGACCAATCCGTCACGCCTTCGTACACATCCGAACAGACCTGGACCACCAGCTGCCCCATGAGCAGGGCGCCGACGACAGGAATGAAGAACCCGGCCAGGTTCAGCAGGTCGAACCCAACAGCCTTCCACTCCGCGTGCCTAGCCGCTGCGGCGCGGCTATCGGCATCGGCGTTCGTTACCAGTAACAGACGTGCGTCATCCTTGACCCGCTGGACTTGCAAGTCAGCCAGCTGGGCGAAGATGCCGCCTTCCTGCGGCACGCATTCAAGCTGCATGTCTGGCTGCTCGTCACTGAGACGTTGGCCCAGCAAAGTCACGAAACCTGCGCGTTGCTTGAGGCTTATCAGCTGTGTGAAATACTGCCGGTAGGCCGCCTTCTGCAACTGCTGCGCCATGCCGTCGTTCATGGCTGCTGCATTGGCGAAATAACGCAAGGCCTGGTGTGGATCGCTGGGCAGGTAAAGCACAGTGCCTCGCTGCACCCCAAGGTTGTCATGTAACTGAATCAGCAGGCCGTCAGCCACCGGTTGCCCCAGGATCATCAGCAGCCTTGGCGCCCCCTTGAGCCCTTGCGGGTGGTGCACCTGGCTACCGTCGGCCACCTCACGCAGGGCGACCTGCACATCGGCGCTGATGTTGCCCTGTAACGCAGCCACTTCGATTGCAAGCTTGAACCCGGAACGCTTGTCCTCGGCCAGGACCGCCCGGGTGGCTGGGCTGAAGATCCTTTGCAGCTCATCCTGATAATGCTGGCCGACATCCAACGTGCGACACGCGGCGATAAATGTCTCCAGGGATGCGGTCAATGGCTGATCCCGGCCTGGCAGCACCAGCCCTGTGCCTTTGAAGTAGCTGGTACCTGCAGCAAAGTTGCGCATTAGCCGCTGCAAGCCGTTTTCACGGCTTTCGCTGTATTCGTAGGTCTGTATCAGTGTCCCGGGAAGCCTGGCAAACCGTGGTGCAACCTGAAGCCATTCGAGCTGGGCAAAAGCCACCCCGTCCGGCAAGGGTGCATCCAGCAACTTCGACAGGCGCTTTTCGGCAAACTGCGGGGGCGGCAGCAGATCAGGCATCAGTTCACGCAGGCGGGCCTGGCTCGCATGGTGTGCGTTCAGGCTGTTACGCAGGGTATTGATCTGGGCTCGCGAAGCGCGTTTGAGCCAGGCCGGCAACCGGGCTGCTATGAATTGATCGTGACTGGCAGTGACAGCGGGCATGAGCGGCTCCTGAGTATTGAGCAGAGCCGGTCATGCTGTACAACTGGCAAAGCACAACGCAGAGGGAAGCGTCTCGTGCACCTGGACGCTGCCGCCTGGCAGCCAGGCCTGTACCTCAACGCCCTGGCGCGCGCGCCTGGATCAAGGCGCGGTAGTGCCCGGGGTTGCAGCCGAACCACTTTCGGAATGCCTTGTAGAACGAACTGTTGTCGGCAAAGCCAAGACGTTCGGCAATCTCGCCCAGGGCAGCCTCTTCCCCGCTCAGCCAGGCAATCGCCAGTTCCCGTCGCACGCTGTCCTTGAGGCCTTGGTAAGTCTGCCCTTCTTCGGCAAGACGGCGGCGCAACGTCGATGGTGACAGGCACAATTGGCGGGCCAGGGTGTCGCCATCCGGCCATTGCCCAGGGGCCTGATGCAGCAAGTCATGGCGTATACGCCGGGCGAAGCTGGCCGGGTCGCGGTACTTGACCAGGATATTGCCGGGGGCTTCGGCAAGAAAACGCTGCAGCTCCTCGTGCGTGCGCCTGATCGGCAGGTCAAGGCTGTCGGCGGCGATAATCATGCGCGTGCGCGGGCGCTCGAACTGCAAGTTCTCCGAGAACATCACCCGGTAGTCATCGCAGAATGGCGGCTCGGCACAACGCAGGTCGATGGCCAGGATCGGGATGCGCCGCCCGGCCAGCCAGCAGGTCACACCGTGCACGATCATCCAGAAGGTGAAATAGGTGAAGGCCCGGCGCGGCGCGTCACGCGGTTCGTTGATGACGATCTCGGCCAGGCCTTGCTGGCGCACCAGGCTCGGCTGCAGGTCTTCCAGCATCAGCGACAGGAACGCCAGCGCGGTGTCCAGGCCGGCACCCAGCGTCGGCTGCGCCATGCTGGCCCGGCACATGAAGGCCAGGCTGCCGCTACGCAGGCCACGGGGGTCCATGGCGAAGAATTCGTCGTTGCAGCGCCGCGTCAGCAAGCGCCAGAGGCGGGCGTAGGCTTCGGCGCTGACGCGGGCTTGTGGCAGGTGCAGTTGCTCGACGGCGATGCCGGCCCTGGCCAGCAGGCCGCAGTCGGGCTCGCCAGCGGGGCAGGTCTGCAACAGTGCCTCACGCACCAGCTGCATGGAAATGGTGTCTTTTTCGCTCATCGACGATGGTGTCCGCTCAATATCGGCCATCTTAGGTCGCCCCTTGCAAAACAGCCATCACAGCTGCGCAGCCAGGCCGAGGAATGCCTGGATCAGGCGCAGCTCCCGACGGCGCTCCAGGCAACCGACCAGGTGCTGATTGACCAGGCCTCGACCGGCCAATGGCCGCGCCACTACCCGTGGGTCGTTGGCCACCTCGGTCGATGACACCACGCCGACGCCCAGTTCGCAGGCCACGGCCTCGGTCACCGCTTCGCGGCTGTCCAGCTCCAGCACTACCCGGGGCTGCACAGCCGCCTGGCTGCACGCCTTGTCAAAGGTGCGACGGGTGGTCGAGCTCGGTTCGCGCAACACCATGATCTGCTGGTGCAAAGCGGCCAGCGGCAGTTCGCCCTCGCTGCTGGCCCAGGCATGCCCCGCCGGCAGCAAGGCGCACAGCCGCGACTCGCACAGGCGCTGCAAGTGCAGGCCCTTGCGTGGCTCGATCTCGGTCAGCACCGCCACATCGGCGTGCTCGCCAAGCAGTGCCGCGAGGGTCTCCTGGGCGTTGCCCAAACGCAGGTTGACCGTGATGCCTGGGTAACGCTCGCGCAGCATTGCCAGCATCGGCATGACCCGGTGCGGGCCGTCTGCCGCCACCTCCAGGCGGCCGGTCAGCAGCTGGCGATTGGCCTCGAGCATGGTCTGCGCCTCTTCCGCCAGGCCGAACATGGCGCGGGTGATGGCCGCCAGGCGGGTACCTTCCTCAGTCAATTCCACCCGCCGTGCAGTACGCCGCAGCAGGGTGATCTGGTAGTGCTCCTCCAACGCCTTCACGTGCCCGGTCACCGCCGGCTGGCTGATGAACAGGCGCGCTGCAGCACGGGTAAAGCTGCCTTCACGGGCTACCGCGTCAAAAGCGCGAAGCTGAAACAGGTTCATTGGTATCGGCCTGACTTATAGCTTGGATAACAACAAACAATTTGATTGATGAGAGCCGGAATTGCAACCTAGCCGCGTAGTTTCAGCCCACCGCTTGCGAGGAACAACGGCATGAGCAACGCCCCGATTCTGCTGACTCCAGGTCCCCTGACCACATCGATCCGCACCCGCCAAGCCATGCTGGTGGACTGGGGCTCATGGGACCGCGACTTCAACCAGTTGACTGCCAGCGTCTGCGAGCAGTTGCTGGCGATCATCGCTGGCAGCGCCAGCCACCACTGCGTACCGTTGCAGGGCAGCGGCACCTTCGCCGTGGAAGCGGCCATCGGCACCCTGGTGCCACGTGACGGCAAAGTCCTGGTGTTGATCAATGGTGCTTATGGCCAGCGCCTGGCAAAAATCTGCAAGGTACTCGGCCGCGCCTACAGCACTTTCGAAACCGCTGAAGACCAACCGACCACCGCCGCCGATGTCGACCGCCTGCTGGCCGCCGACCCGACAATCAGCCATGTCGCGCTGATCCATTGCGAAACCAGCACCGGCATCCTCAACCCGCTGCGCGAGATCGCCCAGGTGGTCAAAGGCCACGGCAAACGCCTGATCATCGACGCCATGAGCTCGTTCGGCGCACTGCCCATCGATGCCCGCGAAATTCCCTTCGAGGCACTGATCGCCGCCTCCGGCAAGTGCCTGGAGGGCGTACCCGGGATGGGCTTCGTGTTCGCCGAAAAAGCCGCCCTGGCTGCCGCCGAAGGCAATGCCCACTCGCTGGCCATGGACCTGCACGACCAGCACGCCTACATGGCCAGAACCGGCCAATGGCGCTTCACCCCGCCAACCCATGTGGTGGCCGCGCTGCATGAAGCGCTGCAGCAGTACAACGAGGAAGGTGGGCTGCCAGCACGTCATCAGCGCTACGCCGACAACTGCAAGACCCTGCTCACCGGCATGGCCGCCATCGGCCTGCGCAGCTTCCTGCCAGCCGAGATCCAGGCGCCGATCATTGTCACCTTCCACGCACCGCACGATGCCCGCTACCAGTTCAAGGATTTCTACGAGCGGGTCAAGGCCAAGGGTTTCATCCTCTACCCTGGCAAGCTGACCCAGGTCGAAACCTTCCGCGTCGGCTGCATTGGCGTGGTCGGGGTGGACGGCATGCAAGCCGCCGTAAATGCCGTGGCCGACGCGCTGCGGGAAATGGAAGTACTGGATATCTGACCCGTTGCCCACCCGAATTCAGGAATCAGCGCACATGAACTACACCAACCCTAACCAACTGCAGGCCGCCATTCTCGACTGGGCCGGCACCGTGGTCGACTTCGGCTCCTTCGCTCCGACCCAGATCTTTGTCGAAGCGTTCGCCGAATTCGATGTGCAGGTCTCCATCGAGGAAGCCCGCGGCCCGATGGGCATGGGCAAATGGGACCACATACGCACCCTGTGCAATGTGCCGGAAATTGCCGAGCGTTACCGCCAGGTCTTCGGCCGCGCCCCGACCGACGATGATGTCACTGCCATCTACAACCGCTTCATGCCGCTGCAGATCGAGAAGATCGCCATGCACTCGGCGCTGATCCCCGGTGCGCTGGATACGCTCACCGGGCTGCGCCGCGACGGGCTGAAGATAGGCTCGTGCTCGGGCTACCCGAAAGTGGTGATGGACAAGGTGGTGGCGCTGGCGGCGCAGAACGGTTACGTGGCCGACCACGTGGTGGCCACCGACGAAACCCCGAACGGCCGCCCCTGGCCGGCCCAGGCCCTGGCCAACGTGATCGCGCTGGGCATCGACGATGTGGCGGCCTGCGTGAAGGTCGACGACACCGTGCCGGGCATTCTCGAAGGCCGCCGGGCCGGCATGTGGACCGTGGCCCTGGTGTGTTCGGGCAATGCCCTGGGGCTGACCTGGGAGGGCTACCGTGCACTGAGCGCAGAGAAGCTGGAAAGCGAACGCCAGCGCATCCACGCGCTGTTTGCCGGCTCCCGTCCGCATTACCTGATCGATACGATCAACGAATTGCCCGAAGTGGTCGCCGATATCAACCGGCGCCTGGCCAAGGGCGAGATGCCGCAGGCATCCTGAACCTTCAACGGGGCCGCGCTGCGGCCCATCCCCTACTCCGGCAACTGCACCTGCGGCTTGGTCGCGGCGAAGATCGCCCAGCTCGACACGAACAGCGCCGCGATCAACGGCCCGATGACGAAACCGTTGAGGCCGAACACGGCCAGCCCACCCAAGGTCGACACCAGGATCAGGTAATCCGGCATGCGCGTATCCTTGCCCACCAGGATCGGCCGCAGCAGGTTGTCCACCAAGCCGATCACCAGCACCCCGAACGCTGTGAGGATCACTCCCGGCAGGATCGCCCCGGTCAGCAGAAAATACGCCGCTACCGGCGCCCATACGATGCCCGCACCCACCGCCGGCAGCAGCGACAGGAACGCCATCAGCACCGCCCACACCAGCGCGCTGGGAATATCCAGCACCCAGAAGATGAAGCCGCCCAACGCCCCTTGGGTAATGGCCACCAGCACGTTGCCTTTCACCGTCGCCCGCACCACGCGGTTGAACTTCAACTGCAGGCGGCGCTTCTGCTGCTCGGGCAGCGGTACCGCCAGCCGTACGCGGCGCGCGACCTCCGCGCCTTCGCGCAGGAAGAAGAACAACAGGTACATCATGACGCCGAAGCTGACCACGAACTCGAACGTGCCCTGACCAAAGCTGAACGCCCGGCTGGCCAGCACCTGGCTGCCCTGGGTCGCCCACTTGCTGATCTTGTCGCGCAGCCCGTCCAGGTTGCCCATGCCCATGTTGTCCAGGCCGCGCTGGACGAAGGTCGGGAGCATGTCCTTGCCGCGCTCGACATAGCCGGCGATGTCCAGTTGCCCGCTCTCGATGCGCTGGTACAGCACGGCGCCCTCCTGCACCAGCAGGGCGCTGGTGATGATGACCGGCAACACCGCCACCAGCAGGCACACCAGCAGGGTGGTAGCCGCCGCCAGGTTGCGTCGGCGCCCGAAGCGGATCAACAGGTGGCGCTGCAACGGGGCGAACAGGATGCCGAGTATTACCGCCCAGAAAATCGCGCCATAGTAAGGCAACAGGATCCACACGAAGGCAATGGTCACCAGCGCCAGGAGCACTGCCAGGGCTCGGTTCTGTAAAGCGGTTTCGTTCATCACCTGTCCTCGCGTGGCTTCTGGGATATTAGTGCGCACCGCGTGGGTAAAAGTGCCACGCTTTGCTTGATGCAGATCAATACCCGGAGTGTCCGGGAGCACTAGCATCCGCGCCTTTTGCCCCGGTGCGCACATGACCCCTACCGCCAAGCCCGAACTGCTGGCCCCAGCCGGCACCCTCAAGACCATGCGCTACGCCTTTGCCTATGGCGCCGACGCGGTCTACGCCGGCCAGCCGCGCTACAGCTTGCGGGTGCGCAATAACGAGTTCGACCATGCCAACCTGGCGCTGGGCATCCAAGAGGCGCATGCCATGGGCAAGCGCTTCTATGTGGTGGTCAACATTGCGCCGCACAATGCCAAGCTGAAGACCTTTCTCAAGGACCTGGCGCCGGTGATCGAGATGGCGCCGGACGCGCTGATCATGTCCGACCCAGGCCTGATCATGCTGGTACGCCAGCATTTCCCGCAGATGCCGGTGCACCTGTCGGTGCAGGCCAACACGGTCAACTGGGCCAGCGTGCAGTTCTGGCAGCAGCTGGGCCTGAGCCGGGTAATCCTGTCGCGCGAGCTGTCGCTCGAGGAAATTGAGGAAATTCGCCAGCAAGTGCCGGACATGGAGCTGGAAGTGTTCGTCCACGGTGCCCTGTGCATGGCCTATTCCGGCCGTTGCCTGCTGTCGGGCTACCTCAACAAGCGCGATGCCAACCAGGGCACCTGCACCAACGCCTGCCGCTGGAAGTACGACGCCACGCCCGCCATCGAGAATGCGACCGGCGACATCGTGCGCGAAGTACAACCGACCCTGGGCCTGGGTGCACCGACCGACCAACTGTTCCTGCTCCAGGAGAGCAACCGCCCCGGCAGCGAAATGCCTGCGTTCGAGGACGAACACGGCACCTACATCATGAATGCCAAGGACCTGCGCGCCATCCAGCATGTCGCCCGTCTGACCGGCATAGGCGTGCATTCACTCAAGATCGAGGGCCGCACCAAGTCGCATTTCTACTGCGCGCGTGCCGTGCAGGCGTACCGCCAGGCCATCGACGACGCGGTGGCCGGGCGGCCATTCGACCGCGCGCTGATGGACAACCTCGAGTCGCTGGCACAACGAGGCTACACCGAGGGCTTCCTGCGCCGCCATGTGCACGATGAATACCAGAACTACCAGCGCGGCAACTCGGTATCCGAGCGCCAGCAGTTCGTGGGCGAACTGACCGGAACGCGTGTCGATGGCCTGGCCGAGGTCAAGGTAAAGAACCGCTTCGCCGTGGGTGACCATATGGAGCTGATGACCCCGCGTGGCAACTACCACTTCGACCTTGAGCACATGAGCGACAGCCAGCGGCGACCCGTGAAGGTCGCCCCCGGCGATGGCCACACCATCTACCTTCCTGTTCCTGAGCAGGTGCCCCTGGCGTACGGCCTGTTGATGCGCGACCTGCCTTGAACCGGATGACTACAGTTCGATCCTGGTAACGGCCTGAAGCCGTCGGCTGGCCAACTCTTTACGAATCTGCTCACGAAAGCCGGCGAAACGTTGCACATCGAAACGGTAGGCGGTGCCAATATTCCACACGACGATGTCTCGCTGGGTCTCGCTCCAGAAGCCAAAGTCGCGTATTTCGACGCTGCCATTGAAACGGAAGTCGTACACCGCCAGATGGATCTGGCCTGTCTCGTCTTTCTGGCAAGGTGTAACCAGAAACGAAGAGGCAACGTCGTTTTTCCATCCCGACTGCAAGAACTTCTTGGCATGGGCACTGATTCGCAGCTGCTGCATGGATGCACCCGCCAGTTGGGCCAACTGCGTCGCTGTATTGCCGGTCCCAATGGGCGCGACCTTGGTAGCGAAATCGTCATAGTCCTTGATGACCTGGGGCGGCAGCGCCAGGACATCCGTTTTTACGCAACCGTGTTTCTCCAGACGATTGCGAAAGCGGTCGAGCCAGCTCTTCCACAATTCCTCCCGATCAAGGAAGCGGCTTGCAAAATCATCGGCATGATCCAGCAACAGCTGCACGTCCAGCCGTTCCTGTTCAGACAGGTCGGGGCCGATACCAATCAGATTGTTCTTGGTGTACAACAGACTCTCTAATGATAGGGTCATGCTAAAGCCTCTCAGATAGGTACACCAAAACGTTAGCCCGCGCGGCCACGCAGCTGCATCCGGAACCTGTACCTAAGCGGAACTGGGTGCCCGACAGCCCTGGCAGCTGCAACAGGCCACGCCGCGCCAGGGGCCGATTGCGCTATGCTGCTGGCCTGCGTTTTCCAAAGGAGGGCTTCACCCATGCTGCGCAAACACCTGCTGACCCTGGGCCTGCTGGCCGTCACCGGCCTGGCCCAGGCCGCCGAAACCATCGACGTGTACCGCGACCCTAACTGCGGCTGTTGCAAAGCCTGGATCAGTCACCTGCGCGACAGCGGCTTTACCGTCAACGACCACGTCGAGCCGAACATGAGCGCGGTCAAGCAGCGCCTGGGTGTGGCACCACGCCTGGCGTCCTGCCACACCGGGGTGATCGATGGCAAATTCGTCGAAGGCCACGTGCCGGCCGAGCAGGTACGCCTGCTGGCCAAGCGCAACGACCTCAAGGGCCTGGCCGTGCCGGGCATGCCGATGGGCTCGCCGGGCATGGAAATGGGTGATCACAAGGATGCCTACCAGGTCATCGGCGTGACCCAGGATGGCAAGGACAGCGTGATCGCCAGCTACTGATGTCCTGCTGGTAATGGCAACTGACGCGGGCCGGTCTGGCTGGTTTCACGCCCGGTAACATCTTTCGCGCTTTGTGTGGTCAATCGACTGTTAAAGTCGCTTCTTCCTACATGGTCCTACACGGAGTGCCCCGATGCTGCGCGCAACCGCCATGGCCCTGGCCTGTCTTGTCGGCAGCCCGGCCATCGCCTTCGAGTCGCCCACCTACGGCCCCCAACTCGAAGGCTTCAGCTACCCGTACCCACTCAGGCATTTCAATTTCCAGTCCCAAGGCCAGGCCCTGCAGATGGGTTACATGGACGTGCCTGCACAAGGCCAGGCAAACGGCCGTAGCGTGGTGCTGATGCACGGCAAGAACTTCTGCGCCGCCACCTGGGAAACCACCATCGATGCCCTGAGCAAGGCTGGCTACCGGGTTATCGCCCCCGACCAGGTCGGTTTCTGCAGCGCCACCAAGCCGGCGCATTACCAGTACAGCTTCCAGCAACTGGCAAGCAATACCCACGCCCTGCTCGAACAGCTGGGAGTCAGGCAAGCCGTGCTGCTCGGCCACTCAACCGGCGGCATGCTCGCCACCCGCTACGCGCTGATGTATCCGCAGCAGGTACAACGCCTGGTGCTGGTCAATCCCATTGGCCTGGAAGACTGGAAAGCCTTGGGTGTGCCCTACCGCACGGTGGACCAGTGGTTTGCCCGCGAACTCAAGCTGGACGCCGACGGGGTGCGCGAGTATGAGCGCAAGACCTACTACGCCGGGCGCTGGAAGCCGGAGTACGAGCGCTGGGTACAGATGCTGGTCGGCCTCAACCAGGGGCCGGGGCATGAGGCGGTGGCGTGGAACTCGGCGCTGATCTACGACATGATCTTCACCCAGCCGGTGTATTACGAGTTCAAGGACCTGCAGATGCCGACCCTGCTGCTCATCGGCGACCAGGACACCACCGCCATCGGCAGTGATATCGCGCCGCCGGAGGTGAAAGCCAGGCTGGGCAGGTACGCCGTGCTGGGGCCGCAGGTCGCCAAGCTGATGCCCAAGGGTGAATTGATCACCTTCGAAGGCATGGGGCATGCGCCGCAGATCGAAGAGCCAGTACGGTTCAACCGGACGCTGGTCGAGTGGCTGGACAAATGAGCCGGTAGCGAGGGGCTGCCCTGCTGTCCTCAACCTTTCCAGACTTGCGCCTCGGTCCAGCCCAATTCGGCAAAATCGCCTGCCCGCAGGCCCGCCTCCTCCTCGCAGAAAAACTCGTCCAGCTGCGGTGGCCGGATTGCCGTGTCGCTGAGCATCGCATGCACCTGGCCGCGGTGATGCACCTGGTGCTCGAACAGGTGAGCCAGCAGGCGCAAGCGTTGCTCACGTTGCACCCGGTCGGGCCGCACGATGTTCACGTACCGCCCCAGCTCGTCATCACGCAGGCCTCGGCAATAGGTAATCAGCCGGTGATCGGCCTGGGCCTGCTCGGCATGCAGATCGGTACAGGTGGCGAACGGCTGTTCCGGCTCGAAGAAACGCTCGCCATCGGCGTCGGGCAACTCCCCGCGCTGCTCGCATTCGAGCATGTGCAGGTAGAACCAGTCCACCGTCAGCAGGTGGTTGAGGGTGGCCTTGATCGACGGGAAAAAACTGCAGCGCGGGGCGACGAATTCGTCCTGGGTCAGCTGCAGGCAAGCCTTGTACAGGCGGTGGTTGGCCCAGCCATTGTTGTAGGCCTGGGTCAGCAGATAATGCGACAACGGCTCCATGGCTACACTCCTTTTCAGGCGAAGCGTTGCAGTTGCATCTCCCGTAGCCGGCTCAGGGTCCGTTGGTACGGGAACGCCAGATACCCATGAGTGTAGAGGGCATCGAGCGGCACCTGAGCCTCCAGATACAACGCCACCCGGCGGTCATAGCATTCGTCGACCAGGGCGATGAAGCGGCGCACCGCATCATCCCTGGGTGACAGCGCCGGCAGTTCACGCTCGCCCGCCGTCACCCGCTGCGCGCCATCCTCGGTGCCACGGGCGATGCGCCCGGCCCGCTGTTCACCGCCGAGCGCCGGAATGTTCGATACCAGGATGGCTGGAAAACGGTCACACAAGGCCATGAATTCCATGGCTGCCAGCGGCTGTTCGCACAAGTCGCTGAAGCGGCACCAGATAGCCTGCTGGCTGCGCCGCACCACCTGCACCTGCCTGGCCCCCAGGGCCAGGGGCCGCTCATCGCCGGCGTCGCTCGGGCTGAGCCGGCGGAATACTTCATCCAGCTGGCTGGCCTGCCCCGCCTGCGCCACCCAGTAACGCTGGCGGGGGGCGCCGGGGTGCAGGCGATGGTCCTGTGCGCCGGCCACCGGCAGTACCTGCATGTACCGCTGGATGGCGGCGATCGCTGGCAGGAAACGCTCACGGTTGAAGCCATCGCGGTAAAGCTGCTCGGGTGGCTGGTTGGAGGTGGCGACAACGACCACGCCCTGTTCGAACAGCACCTGGAACAGACGGCCGAGGATGATTGCATCGCCGATATCGCTGACGAACAGCTCGTCGAAACACAGCACGCGGATCTGCGCGGCCAGCTCCCGGGCCAGCGCCAGCAGCGGGTCGGCGGTACCGTTGAGCTGGAACAGGCGCTGGTGGACCCAGGCCATGAAATGGTGGAAGTGCTGGCGCCGACTGGGAACTTGCAGGCACCGGTGAAACTGGTCCATCAGCCAGGTCTTGCCACGGCCGACCGGGCCCCACAGGTAGATGCCGAGGCTGGGGCGGCCTTGTTCGACAGCTTGGAAGCAGGCCTGCAACGCCTCGACGGCGCGTGCCTGGGCACGGTCGGCAACATAGCCCTGTTGGGTCAGGGCCTGCTGGTAAAGGGATTGAGGGTCGATAGCCATGCGCGGCATTCTACCCGACCGGCGCGCCTACCGGGACTGCGTCAGGTGCCGTCGCCCAGCCCGACCTTCAGCAGCGCACCGTCCTTGTCATCGGTCAGTACATACAGGTACCCGTCCGGGCCCACCCGTACATCGCGGATCCGCGCCTTCAGCTCACCCAGCAGTCGCTCTTCATGCACCACCTTGTCGCCATCCAGCTGCAGACGGATCAGCTCCTGGGTGGCCAGCGCACCAATGAACAGGTTGTGGTCCCACGCCTTGAACGTCGGGCTGTCGTAGAACGCCATGCCGCTGACCCCCGGTGACTGCTCCCAGACATGGTGTGGGTCGACCATCGCGTCCACATGCTTGCCCTGGGCCTCGGGAATAGGCAGCAGCGAGTAATTGATGCCATGGGTCGCCACGGGCCAGCCGTAATTCTTGCCGGGCTTGGGGATGTTGATCTCGTCGCCGCCCCGCGGGCCGTGCTCGTGGGTCCAGAGCTTGCCGGTCCAGGGGTTGAGCGCGGCGCCTTGCTGGTTGCGATGGCCGTACGACCAGATCTCCGGTCGCACATTGTCCTGGCCGACGAAGGGGTTGTCCTTGGGTACTTCACCGTCTGGCAGGATGCGCACGATCTTGCCTTGCAGCTTGTCCAGGTCTTGCGCAGTCGTGCGCTGGTTGTTCTCGCCGAGGGCGATGAACAGGTAGCCGTCACGGTCGAACACCAGGCGCGAGCCGAAGTGGTTGCCGTCCGACAGTTTGGGCTGCTGGCGGAAGATTACGCTGAAATGCTCCAGCCGGGCACGGTCCGAGGACAATTGGCCACGGCCCACTGCGGTACCGGCCTTGCCATCACTGCCCTCCTCGGCATAGGACAGGTAGACGGTGCGGTCCTTGGTGAAATCCGGGGACAGCACTACATCCAGCAGGCCGCCCTGGCCTTCGGCCCAGACCTTCGGCACGCCGCTGATCGGTGGGCCGACCTTGCCTTCGGCGTTGACCAGCCGCAGGTTGCCGGCTCGTTCGGTGACCAGCATGTCCTTGCCGCCCGGCAGGAACGCCAGGGCCCACGGGTGGCGCAGGCCATCGGCCAGGGTGCTGACGGTCAAGGTACCTTCTTCACTGCGAAATTGCTGTTCGGCCGCCGCCTGGGCCAACAAGGGCAGCAGGGCGGCGGCAGTCACGGTGACAAGCCAGGTTGCTTGGCGCATGCAGGATTCCTTTACGTACTTGGCTCAAGGCGCGCGCGGATTGTCGCGAGGCGGCCGGGTGGGCTCCAGGTTCGGGGGCTGTTGCTGGCGGCGCAGATTGTCGCCGTTGCCAATGCCACGATTATCCAGCGTGGGCGGGCGTGGGTAAGGCTCGGTGGACGGGCCACGCAGCGGCGGCGCGGCGGGCATGCTGCCCTGGCGGCTGTTGGGGTTGGCGCGCTGGATCGGGCTGTTGTAGGGGTTGCTGTTGCCAGCGGCGACGGGCGCGGGTGGCTGGGCCGCGGCGTGCGCGGGCAGGCACAGCGCCAGGCCGAGTGCCAGGATGGGCAATGTCGGGGTCATGCTTCACCTCCTGTACGAAAAGGCCGCGCCTGGTGGGTTTGATAGCCTACGGCGCGAAGGGTTCGCGGCAAAAGTGTGAATGCGTGCGCAGATGATTCCTGATGTTTCAGTATGGGCTTCGGCGGCTGCTGCGCAGCCCTTCGCGACACCAGGCCGCTCCTAAGAGAAAGCGTTCGCCTCGGCCCCGATTACTGGTCCTGCACCTTGTGCCGCGCCGCATACAGGCACAGCATTTCCATCGCCAGGGTAGCCCCCGCCAGCGCGGTGATATCGGCGTGGTCATAGGCCGGTGCCACCTCCACCAAGTCCATGCCCACCAGATTGATACCACGCAATCCCCCAAGAATCTCCAGCGCCTGCAGGGTACTCAGGCCGCCGCACACCGGCGTGCCGGTACCGGGCGCGTAGGCCGGGTCGAGACAGTCGATATCGAATGTCAGGTACACCGGTCGTTCACCCACCCGCTGGCGAATCGCCGTGATCGCCGCCTCGGTGCCCTGGCGGGCATGGGCGCTGGATCCGGGGCTGGATTTCGGCGTGCCGTTCACCTTGGCCCGGCATCGGGCGCAAGGGGTTGGCGAAGCACAGCAGGCGTTTGCGCAGGATCTGCTGGCAGCGTTTGCCTGAACCGGCCACTTCCCGAGTAAACCCGCGAAACGGCCGGTTCAGGCAACGACCATCAGTAAGCCATGCTCCAGGTCAGGGTGTAGGTGCGCCCACGCCCCTGGTAGTCATACAGGTATGCCGGCCCGTAGGTCGGCGAGTAGAACAGTGTCGCGCGCTGCCCCCAGACCGTGCTGTACTGCTTGTCCAGCAGGTTCTGGATGCCGGCGCTGAAGGTGCCGAAGCCGGTGTCCTGGCTACCCAGCAGGTCGAAGGTGGTGTAGCCGTCGATCTCGTGGTCGGCGTCGTCCTTCAAGCTGAACGCGTGGTTGGCCTGCAACCGCGCCGTGCGCCCGTCACCCTTCCAGCCGACAAACGCGGTGGCCTTGGACAGCGAAGCATAGCGGGCATCCCGCTTGATCCAGTCGCCATCGGCATCCTCTTCTTCGGAACGCGTCAGGTGCAACGTGCCGCCGGTTTCCCAGCCGCTCTGGAAGTGACGGGTCAGCGCACCTTCGAAACCGAAGTCACGGCTCTTCTGCTCTTCCACATCGATGGTCAGGGTTTGCGAATCGACGTTGATGATCTTGTCCGACCAGATGTAGTAAAGCGCCGCCTGCGCATCCCAGTCCAGGTCGGCATAGCGCCAGCCCAGTTCCACCTGGCGGCTCTTGATACCGGCCAGAGGGTTGTCGGCGACGCTCAGGCCTGGCTTGCCGTAGAATTTGGCCGGGTCGGGCAGGTCGAAGCCTTCGCCGTAGTTGGTCCACACCTGGTGGCCGTTCTTGAAGTCGTAGATGGCGCCAACGTTGAACAGATTGACCTGGTAATCGTTGCTGCCGCCCGGCACGCCCTTGAAGTCGCTGACGTCCACGTCCATCTGCTGGCGCCGGGCGCCGCCGGACAGGGTCAGGTTGTCGCTGGCATGCCAGTCCAGCTGGGCATAGACCGAAACACCGTCGACCTGATAGCTGGGGTAGCGCGCGGCCTTGCTGTCCTTGTCCAGCTCCAGGCCACCGGACTCGGAGGAAGTCTGGGCGTTGAAGGTGGTCTGCTGGGCATTGAAACGCTCATGGTCCAGATCGACACCATACGTCAGCTTCAGCGTATCCCACTGCTTGGCGAACAGGCCCTTGAGGCTGGTGACCTCGAAGTTCTGCTGCGAGGCGGCAAAATACACCCCGCGCGAGCCCGTGGGGGTGGCGCGGTTGTAGTACGGGAACGGGTAGAAGTTGTCGTCTTCCTTGCGGTACGAGGCCTGCAGGTAAAAATCCTGGCCCAGCACGTCGGTATGGTGGTAGTTGGCGTTGAGCAGCAGGCGCCGGGTACGCGGTTCCAGGCCCGACGAGTAGCCGCTGCGCAGCTCGGCGTCTTCCAGGTCGGACGGGGCGTTGTAGTTCAGGTTGGGGAAGTAGATACCCGTGCTGCCATGGTTGCCCGAGTCATAGTACTGGGCCAGCAGGTCAAGGCTCTGCTGGTCGTTCAGTTGCAGCCCGAGAGTACCGAGCACGTCGACAGTGCGGTTGTACTGCAGGTCGGTCTGGGTGTTGTCGATGAAGATCTGCTCGCCCGCGCCGTCGTAAAAGGCCTCGTTCTGCTCGCCGGAGATACCCAGGCGGGCATTGACCCGCTCATTGCCACCACTGATCGACTGGGCGATACGGGTGGCCAGGTCGTCGCTGTTGTTGAAGCCGCTGCTGGCGCCAAGCTGGGTCTCGAAGCGCGCCGGGCCCGGTTCGCCTTTCTTGGTCACGATGTTGATGATGCCGCCAGTGGCGCCGCCGCCGTAGATGGCGCTGGCGCCGGACAACACCTCGACCCGCTCGACGTTGAACGGCGAAATGCTGTCGAACTGGCGCGACAGGCCGCGCGAGCTGTTCTGGCTGACCCCGTCGATCATCACCAGTACGTTGCGCCCGCGCATGTTCTGGCCATAGTTGGTGCGCCCTTCCGGCGCCAGGTCGAGGCCTGGCACCAGTTTGCCGATGGCTTCCTTCAGGCTGACGCCGCTGTCGATCTGCTCGCGCAGCTGCTGCTGGTCGACCACCCATACGGTGCCAGGGATTTCACTGATCGCGGTACTGGTACGCGAGGCCACGCTGACTTCGATCGGCTTGAGGTTGACTGCCTGGGGTGCAGTATCAGCTTTGTGCAGGGTCACCGTGCGGGCATCGTTGAACTGCCAGTGCATGCCGCTGCCGGCCAGCAGCTGTTGCAGCGCCTGCTCGATGCTGTAGCTGCCTCGCAAGGCCGGGCTCGCCTGGCCGGCTACATCGCCGGTGGTGTACAGCAGGTGCAGACCGGCCTGGTCGGCGAAGTTGGTCAGGGCCTGATCCAGGGGTTGGGCTGGCAGGTCCAGCTGGACCTGGCGCGCCTGGACCTGGGCCTGGTCGGCAGCAGTCGCGGCGCCGGCCTGCAGCGGGCCGAGCAACATGGCCAAGGCACTGCAGGAGATCAGGGCGTGATGAAAAGGGACACGGCGGCGGGGCAAGGGCTTGAGCATCAGAGGCACGGATGAGCTTCCAGACAAGTCGTAAATGAGAATGAGTTGCTGATCAGTCTCCCTACGACGATCTGGCGTGCCGGAACTTGCAGTGGCAAATGAAAAATAATTCCATTCCTTTGCCCACCAACAGGCACGCACAGGCAGATCAATAAACCACGGCCAGCCATGGCAGGTAGGTCACCCGCAGGCCATAGCGCTGCTCCAGGGTCCGCAGCAGGGCTTGCGGCTCATCGAGGTCGAACACCCCGCTGACTTCCATCGCCACCAGCTTGCTGTCCGACAACACGATCCGTCCATGCCGGTAACGCTCAAGCTCCGCCAGCACCAGCCCCAGCGGCTTGCCGTTGAAGATCAGCTTGCCGCGCTGCCAGGCCAGCTGCGCGCCGGCATCGGCAGCGACGGGCAGTGCATGCTCGCCAACCCTGGCCTCGCCTCGCGCCAGCACCACATGGCCATCACGGCGCACGCTGAAGGTGGCCGCGCTGCCCTGCACAGGCTCGCCGGCCGTATCGACCACAAACGGCCGTGGATCATCGCGGGTCTCGAACAAGGCCTCCCCGGACTCCAGCACTACCCGCCGCTCGTGGTCACTGAACACGACGTTCAGGGCACCGGCGCTGTTCAACGTCACCCGCGAGCCGTCGGCCAGGATAATGACCTGCCGCTCCCCTACCCCGGTGTGATAATCCGCCAGCAGCACCGGCGCCTGCTGCCAAGCGGCCGCACCAACGGCCAGCAACAGTGCGGCAGCCAGCCCCGCCTGCCTGAGGTGGTTGCGGCAATGGCGCAGGGCCTGGCCGATGTACTTGGCTACCATGCTCTCGGAGACGCCCAGCCGTTGTGCGACCTGCGCCTGGGTCAGGCCCTCGATGCGGTTGAGCAGCAAGGCCTGGCGGGCATTGTCGGACAGCTGCAGCAGCGCATGGTCGAGTGCTTGCAAGCGCTCCCGGGCCAGCAACGCAGCCTCCGGCGCTGGCGCCGGGCAGGCCACCTCGCCGGCCTCGTCGCCATACCCGTGGCTGGCCGCGATGCGCTGTTCGCGACGCAGGGCATCGATCGCCAGGTTGCCGGCCACGCGGAAGATGAAACGCCGCGCGTGCAGCACCGGTAGCGCCTGCTGGTCGATGTTGACCAGCTTCAGGTAGGTTTCCTGGGCCACGTCGGCGGCGCGCTGGCGGTCGCTCATGCGCCGGGTCAAGAACTGCAGCAGGTCGTCGTAGTGTTCCTGGAAACTCGTCAACAGGCCCGACACGGGTGAAGTCAGCATGGGTTAGGTTACGGCCAGTAAGAGAAATTATCGGACGTTAATGAGAAACAGTATCTTTCATCTGTACCGACACTTTCAACGCCGTCGCGCATTTGCCACACTGACCGACCGCTCACTACGGCAAGGTCGCCCGTCATGACTGCCCGTCTGTATCGCTACACCCGCCTGTTACTGATCGTGCTGCTGGCCTGCGCCCAGGCGGCCTGTGCCCTGTTCCAGCCACGCGACCCGGTGACTGTCAGCGTGATCGGCATCGAGCCACTGCCAGGCCAGGAACTGGAGCTGCGCATGGCCGTGAAAATGCGCGTGCAGAACCCTAATGAAGCGCCGATCGACTACGACGGCATTGCCCTGAACCTGGAGGTGAACGGCCAGCCGCTGGCCGCCGGGGTCAGTGACCAGCAAGGGCATATTGGCCGGTATGGCGAAGCAGTGGTCGTGGTGCCGGTGAGCATCACCGCATTCGCCTTCCTGCGCCAGGCCTATGGGCTGGGCCAGCTGGATTCGCTGCAGGGCTTGCCTTACAAACTGCGCGGCAAGCTGGCCGGCGGCGCGCTGGGGACGGTGCGCTTTACCGACGAGGGCCAGCTGGACCTGCCCAGGGGCGCCTACCGCTAGGCGCCAGGCCAGGGCTGCTCAGCGGTTGGCGCTGGCGGCGGCCATCAGTTTGTTGACTTCGCTGCGCACCATGCTGGCGTATTCCGGTGGTGACATGCCGTCCAGCTCGGCACGCACCCACTCGGCCCACTTGCCCTTGCGCCGGGGCTTTTCGGCGATCAGTCGCGCCGCTTCGCCCTTGGCCTTGCCCAGGTTGTTCTGCCACAACTCGAACAGCCGGGCCTTCTCTGCCTCGATCTGTGCCCGTTCCTCGAAGCTCATGTTGGCCAGATTGAAACTCATGAATCACCTGCCTGATCGTAAATGGCGGCTATCTTACACCAACAGTTCAGCCACGCGCCGAGGCAACTTTTCTGGCGCACCAGTATCCATTGTTCAAACCAACCATCGACGAGGACGCGTTCATGGCCCGCAAAAAAGCCACGCTGGGTGACAGCGATCAGATCAAGGACCAGGTATTCAGTGAACTACAGGCACTGATCGAAGAGTCAGAACGGCTGCTGAACGAGAGCGCCGCCCTGGTAGGTGACGAGGCAGAAACCTTGCGCGCCCAGGTGGGCCTGAAACTGCGTCAGGCGCGCCATGCCGCCAACAGGGTGCGCAACAGGGCGCAACCGGTGGTGGAGGCGACCCAGGATTACATCGGTGGCCACCCGTGGCAGACCGTGGCGGTTTCTGCCGGCCTCGGTGTGCTGGTCGGCCTGTTGCTGGGGCGCCGTCACTGATGCCCGGGCCGCCGGGTGCGAATCAGGCGGCCTGCGCCAGCGGGATACCACTGTGGAAGCGCAGTTCCTGATCCGGTGACTGGATCAGCTCGACTTCCGCTGCGCGGACCAGTTCCACCCGGCGGGCAATGTCTGCCTCATCGCCGTAGTGATGCGCCAGTTTCAGGTAACCCTGGTAATGGCGCGCTTCGCTTTTCAGCAGGCCGTGGTAGAAGCGGCCCAGCTCCTCGTCCAGGTGCGGCACCAGCGCGGCAAAACGCTCGCAGCTGCGCGCCTCGATGAACGCCCCCACCACCAGCGTATCGACCAGCTTGACTGGCTCGTGGGCCCGCACCAGCCGCCGCAGCCCCGACGCATAGCGCCCCGCCGATACCGGGCGCAGCGGCACGCCACGGCGTTTCATCAGGCGCAGCACCTGCTCGTGATGCACCAGCTCCTCGCGGGCCAGGCGCGACATCATGTTGATCAGGTCTAGGTGTGTGTTGTACTTGGCAATCAGGCTCAATGCAGTGCTGGCAGCCTTGAATTCGCAGTTCTTGTGGTCGATCAGCAGGGTTTCCTGGTCGGCCAGTGCCGCTTCGATCCAGGCATCTGGCGTCGGGCAACCAAGAAAGGCGTCGATTTCGGGGATCAGGGACATAAGCGTGCAACCACACAAGCCAGGCAGGGCTGGCGATTATACCGGCGGCAACGGGCGACGCCAGCAACTATGCTTGATGTGTATCAAGCGCCATTGGGGGAAGCGCCGACTATAGTCAGGCATTGTTCGCCACCTTTGAACGGAGTTCACGCCCATGCAAGCCGTCCGCAGCATCCTCGTCGTGCTCGACCCCGCGCACGCCCACAGCCGGGCCCTGACCCGGGCCAAGCTGATTGCCGGTGTCACCGGCGCGCGCCTGCACCTGCTGATGTGCGACAAGAAGCATGACCGTAGCGCACTGCTGAGCCTGCTCGGCAGCCAGCTGCATGATGACGGCTACGACAAGGTCACCCATGAACAGGCCTGGCATGAAAGCTTGCATGAATCGATCATCGCGGTGCAGCAGGCCGAAGGCTGTGAACTGGTGATCAAGGAGCACCGCCCGGACAACCCGCTGAAAAAGGCCCTGCTTACCCCCAGTGACTGGAAACTGCTACGCCAGTGCCCGAGCGCCGTACTGATGGTCAAGAGCGAGCGACCGTGGACGGGCGGCAAGATCCTCGCCGCCGTGGACGTGGGCAACCAGGACAAAGACCACCAGCGCCTGCATGCCAGCATCATCGACCACGGTTTCGAGATCGCCAAACTGGCCCACGGCGAGCTGCATGTGATCAGCGCCCATCCTTCGCCGATGCTGTCGGCCTCGGACCCGGTGTACCAGTTGAGCGAGACCATCGAAAAGCGTTATCGCGATGCATGCATGGCGTTCCAGGCCGAGTACGACATCAGCGAGGAGCGCTTGCACGTGGCCGAAGGACCAGCCGATGTGCTGATTCCGCATACCGAGCAGCAGCTCGAGGCGGTGGTGACGGTGATCGGTACGGTGTGCCGCACGGGAATCTCCGGGGCGCTGATCGGCAATACCTCGGAAGTGGTGCTGGATGCGCTGGTGGGGGATGTGCTGGTGCTCAAGAGCGAAGAGGCCATTGCCCACCTGGCTGAGCTGGCCCGCGGCTGAATTCAGCCTGTCGGGGCACTATCGTCGGCAAGCCAGCGCCAACGCGTCGCCTGTATCGCGGATAAATCCGCTCCTGCAATTGACGCGATACCTGTGGCAGCTGGCTTGCCGGCGATGGGCTGCACAGCAGCCCCGGTGGCTAGCCCAATGCCTCCCGCACCTTCGGGTCGAGCCCCTCCCCCGCGTGGGCTTCAATCCATTCCAGCAATTGTCGGCGCATCGCCGGCGTCCAGAAGCTCTGCAGGTGGTTGCGTACTCCCTGCACCGCCAGCGCGTGGTCCGGCTCGCTGTCGAAGTAATGGGCAATCTGGTTGGCCATCTTGACCAGGCTGTCGACGCTCATCGGCGCACCTCGGCCTTTTCTGCGCTACGGCGTTCCTGCAGCAACCGCCGCTGTTCCTCACTGAAGTCCTGGTAACGCTTCTGCCATTGCGAAGGCTGGAACACTTTCACCACCTCCACCGCCGTCACCTTGTACTCGGGGCAGTTGGTGGCCCAGTCGGAGTTGTCGGTGGTGATCACGTTGGCTCCGGATTCGGGGAAGTGGAACGTGGTGTACACCACCCCCGGCGCCACCCGCGTACTGACCTTGGCGCGCAGTACGGTCTGCCCGGCTCGGCTGCCGATGCCGACCCAGTCCCCGTCCTGGATGCCGCGGCTTTCGGCGTCGGTCGGGTGAATTTCCAGGCGGTCGGCGTCATGCCAGGCGACGTTGGCGGTGCGCCGGGTCTGGGCGCCGACGTTGTACTGGCTAAGGATGCGCCCGGTGGTCAGCAGCAGCGGGTAGCGGTTGTTGACCTTCTCGTCGGTGGCCACGTAACCGGTGAGCATGAACCGCCCCTTGCCGCGCACGAACTGGTCGATGTGCATGGTCGGCGTGCCGTCCGGCGCAGCGTCGTTGCACGGCCACTGCAGGCTGCCGTGGCGGTCGATCTCGGCGTAGCTGACGCGGTGGAAGGTCGGCGTCAGGCGGGCGATCTCGTCCATGATCTCGGACGGGTGACGGTAGTTCATCGGGTAGCCCAGGGCATTGGCCAGGGCCATGGTCGCCTCCCAGTCGGCCTTGCCGGCCAACGGCTCCATCACCTTGCGCACGCGCGAGATGCGCCGCTCGGCGTTGGTGAAGGTGCCGTCCTTTTCCAGGAACGAGCTGCCCGGCAGGAACACATGGGCAAACTTGGCGGTTTCGTTGAGGAAGATGTCCTGCACCACCACGCATTCCATGGCCAGCAACGCCGCGGTGACATGCTGGGTGTTGGGGTCGCTCTGGGCAATGTCTTCGCCCTGGCAGTACAGCGCCTTGAAACTGCCGTCCAGCGCCGCTTCGAACATGTTGGGGATACGCAGGCCCGGGTCGGGCTGCAGGGTCACGCCCCAGGCACGCTCGAACTCGGCGCGTACGCCCTCGTTGGAAATGTGCCGGTAGCCGGGCAGTTCGTGGGGGAACGAGCCCATGTCGCAGGAACCCTGCACGTTGTTCTGCCCGCGCAGCGGGTTCACCCCGACCCCTTCACGGCCGATGTTGCCGGTGGCCATGGCCAGGTTGGCGATGCCCATCACTGCGGTGCTGCCCTGGCTGTGTTCGGTCACGCCCAGGCCGTAGTAGATGGCTGCGTTGCCGCCGGTGGCGTACAGCCGGGCGGCAGCGCGAATCTGTTCGGCTGGTACGCCACAGACCGGGCCAAGCACCTCGGGGGCGTTTTCCGGCAGGCTGACGAAGTCGCGCCAGCGGGTGAAATCCCCGGTCTCGCAGCGCGCGTCGATGAAGTCCTGGGCCAGCAGGCCTTCCGTGACGATCACATGGGCCAGGGCATTGAGCATGGCTACGTTGGTGCCCGGGCGCAGCTGCAGGTGCAGCTCGGCGCGGGCATGCGGCGAATCGACCAGGTCGATGCGGCGTGGGTCGATCACGATCAGCCGCGCGCCCTGGCGCAGACGGCGCTTGAGCTGCGAGCCGAACACCGGATGCGCGTCGGTGGGATTGGCGCCGATCACCAGCACCACGTCGGCCTGCATCACCGAATCGAAGCTCTGCGTACCGGCGGACTCACCCATGGTCTGCTTGAGACCATAGCCAGTCGGCGAATGGCACACCCGTGCGCAGGTGTCGACGTTGTTGTTGCCGAACGCGGTGCGTACCAGCTTCTGCACCAGGTAGGCTTCTTCGTTGGTGCAACGGCTGGAGGTGATGCCGCCAATCGAATCGCGCCCATACTTGAGCTGGATGCGGCGGAACTCGCTGGCTGCGTAGCTTACCGCCTCGTCCCAGCTGACTTCCTGCCAAGGGTCTTGCAGGCGCTTGCGGATCATCGGCTTGGTGATGCGGTCCGGGTGGGTGGCGTAGCCCCAGGCGAAACGGCCCTTGACGCAGGCATGGCCGTGGTTGGCGCCGCCGTTCTTGTCCGGCACCATGCGCACCAGCTGGTCGCCTTTCATTTCGGCGCGGAACGAGCAGCCGACGCCGCAGTAGGCGCAGGTGGTAACGACCGCGCGCTCGGGCTGGCCCAACTGCACCAGGCTCTTTTCCGTCAAGGTTGCGGTCGGGCAGGCCTGCACGCAGGCACCGCAGGACACACATTCGGAGGCGAGGAAGTTTTCCCCTCCCGCCGCCGCCACGCGGGACTCGAAGCCGCGGCCGGTGATGGTCAGGGCGAAGGTGCCCTGAATGTCCTCGCATGCACGCACGCAACGGCTGCAGACAATGCACTTGCTTGGCTCGTAATCGAAATACGGGTTGGATACGTCCTTCTTTTCGGCCAGGTGGTTGGCCCCGTCGTAGCCATAGCGCACCTCGCGCAGGCCGACCTGGCCGGCCACGGTCTGCAGTTCGCAGTTGCCGTTGGCGGAGCAGGTCAGGCAGTCCAGCGGGTGGTCGGAGATGTACAGCTCCATGACGTTGCGCCGCAGCCCGGCCAGGCGCGGGGTTTCGGTGCGTACCACCATGCCTTCGCTGACCGGCGTGGTGCAGGACGCCGGGTAGCCGCGCATGCCTTCGATTTCCACCATGCACATGCGGCACGAGCCAAAGGCTTCGAGGCTGTCGGTGGCGCACAGCTTGGGGATGCTGGTGCCCAGCATGGCGGCGGCACGCATCACCGAGGTGCCGGCGGGCACGGTCACGGAGCGGCCATCGATGCTCAGGCTGACCTGCACCTCGCTGTCACGCGCCGGGGTGCCCAGGTCGCTGCTTTTATCAGAAGCGGGGTCGAAGATATTGATCACTGCGCGGCCTCCGTGTGGGTCAGCCCGAAATCGGCGGGGAAGTACTTGAGGGCGCTGGCCACCGGGTAGGCGGTCATGCCGCCCATGGCGCACAGCGAGCCGTACTGCATGGTGTCGCACAGGTCGCGCAGCAACAGGGCCTGGTCATGGCGCTCGGTCAGGTCGCTGGTGGCGATCAGGCGGTCGACCACTTCCATGCCGCGGGTCGAGCCGATGCGGCACGGGGTGCACTTGCCGCAGGATTCCTCGGCACAGAACTGCAGGGCGAAGCGCGCCATGCTGGCCATGTTCAGGGTGTCGTCGGCCACGACCACACCGCCATGGCCGAGCATCGCGCCCATGGCCGCGAACGCTTCATAGTCCAGCGGCGTATCGAAGTGGCTGGGCGGCACCCAGGCGCCCAGCGGCCCCCCCACCTGCGCAGCCTTCAGCGGCCGACCACTGGCGGTGCCGCCACCATAGCCTTCCACCAGCTCGCGCAGGGTCAGGCCGAAGGCACGCTCGACCAGCCCGCCGTGACGAATGTTGCCAGCCAGCTGGAACGGCATGGTGCCCAGCGAACGGCCCATGCCGAAGTCACGGTAGAACGCCGCGCCCTTGGCCAGGATGACCGGCACCGAGGCCAGGGTCAGTACGTTGTGCACCAGCGTCGGCAAGCCGAACAGGCCTTGCAACGCGGGCAGCGGTGGCTTGGCACGGACGATGCCGCGCTTGCCTTCGATGGACTCGAGCAGTGCGGTTTCTTCACCACAGATATAGGCACCGGCGCCGACCCGCACTTCCAGGTCGAAGGCCTGGCCGCTGCCGGCCACGTCGCTGCCGAGGTAGCCGGCATCCCGGGCGATGGCGAAGGCCTGGTCGAGCACGCGGATCGCGTCGGGGTATTCCGAGCGCACGTAGATATAGCCCTTGTCGGCGCCCACGGCGAGGCCGGCGATGATCATCCCTTCGATCAGCAGGAACGGGTCGCCTTCCATCAGCATGCGGTCGGCGAAGGTACCCGAGTCGCCTTCGTCGGCATTGCACACCACGTACTTCTGCCCTGCCCCGGCGTCGCGCACGGTGCGCCACTTGATGCCCGCGGGGAAGGCCGCGCCACCGCGGCCACGCAAGCCGGAATCGAGCACGGCGGCGACCACATCGGCACCGCCCAGGGCCACAGCCGCTTCAAGGCCGGAGAAACCGCCATGGGAACGGTAATCGTCCAGCGACAGTGGCCGGGTGATGCCGGCGCGGGCGAACAACAGGCGCTGCTGGGTCTGGAGATACGGAATTTGTTCGACCGGCCCCAGCGCCAGCGGGTGGCCAGCGGGTTCACCAGCCAAAGCATCGAGCAAGGCCGGTACGTCTTCAGCCGTGAGCGGGCCAAAACCCAGGCGCCCTTGCGCACTGTCGCACTCCAGCAGTGGCTCCAGCCAGTAGAGCCCACGTGAGCTGGTGCGCTGGATATCCACCGCCAACTGGCGGCGTTCGGCCTCGCGCTGCAAGGCATCGGCGACCTGGTCGGCACCCACCGCACGGGCTACCGAATCGCAGGGGATGTAGAGCTTCAGCATGCGGTGTCCTCCCGGCAGGCGTCGACCAACGCCCGCAGGCGTTCAGGGGTGAGGCGCGCATGTACCTGGCCATCCAGCTCCAGGGCCGGCGAGCAGGCGCAGGCCCCCAGGCAATAGACCGGGCGCAGGCTGATGGCGCCGTCGGCACTGGTGCCATGGTCGTCCAGCGCCAGCTGCTCGCGCAGCTGCGCGGCCAGCGCCTCGGCGCCTCGGCTCTGGCACGACTCGGCGCGGCACAGGCGCAGGGTATGGCGTGCCGGCGGCGTAGTACGGAAATCGTGGTAGAAGCTGATCACCCCGCGGACCTCGGCCAGGCTGAGGTTCAGGGCATGGGCAATTTCGCCGACAGCGGCATCGGGGACGTAGCCGATGGCGTGCTGGATGGCATGCAGGATCGGCAACAGGGCGCCGGGGGTATCCTTGTCGCGCGCCAGGATGTCGTGGATCACGGGCAGGTGGAGCAAATCATCAGGCATACAGCGGACCTCGGCATCACGGACCCGCCTGAAGGTTTGTATGGGCAGGTATCCGGCGTGTTCTGCTGCGGCGCGCCGGCCACGTCACGGTTGCGTGGTCCAGCGGCCTCCTTGCCTGCGGCCGTACGTCTGCGCGTACTGGTCCGAGGCATCCTGCAAGCATGGCACTTGTGGCGCCGGAGGGTTGCGTGCGAACGACCAGGCGCATCCTGAAACCGACGCGGGGTTCGCACCGCTGTTCGGGCTGCGCTGGCGCTATTGTTGGCGCGGCCTGGTGTCGCGATCAGGCTGCGGCGTTGCCCCGGGACAATTGCATCAGGACAAATAGTGCTGGGGCCGCTCCGCGCCCCGTTCGCGACACAAGGCCGCTCCTACACGACCTGCCTGGTGATCAGTGCTTCCCTTGTGCCGCCTCGGCCGTCTCGATCAGCTTGTCGAACTTGCGGTTCGGCTGGGCGAAGCGTTCATCGCTCTTGGCCCGCGCCTTGATGTTCTGTGCCGAGCTGGCCAGGTCGGCGATGGTCACCACCGTCCAGCCCCGGTCTCTGGACACCCAGTACACCAGTTCACCGTCGGCAGAAAACGCCTCGAGCCGGCCACCGCTGTTGGGCACAGGCTTGGCCTGCCGGGTCATCGGCAGCAGTTGCTGGACCCGCGCCTCGTCGGTGCTGGCCAAGCGCAGCTCCAGCTGACGAAGCTGGTCGGTCTCGTTGAACGACGCCTTGACCTGCGTGATGGGAATACCGCCAAGGTTGAAATCACCCTTCGGGTTACGCCCCTGAACGAATTCGGTGGGTACCTGATAGTGATAGCCCGTCAACTGCTCGACCTCGCCGAACTGCTGTTGCAGGATGGCCATGGTCTGGGGCTTGGGCATGCCCAGGGTGAACTGGCCGACTTCCAGTGCCGACCAGGCTTGCAGGGGGAAAAGAGCGCAGGCGAATAACAGCGGCAGGGTCCGTTTCATTGGCAAATCTTCCTTGAAATGAGCCCTGCAAGCTAAACCCTGTGCGCTGATCAGACAATACTGGCAGGGTGCCAAACCGCCCGGCCCCGGCGTCAGCCCATTGCCTTGTCCATGTAGGGCCGGCAGGCGCTCACAGCTACCGCTGGAGCAGCGCTGCGGACTGTGTCTGGTTGCCACGCAGCGCAGCCCATGCCAGCGCAGCGACCCAGACCACGGACACGCCGTAATTGAGTCGCTGATACAAGCCAAACCCGTGCCCGTCCGCCATGGCTTTGCCCATCATCGCCACGGTGGCGATTGCCAGGACCAGACAAAGCGCGGAGAAGCCTGCGAACACCGACGAGCAGAGCAATCGCTTGCCCAGCCAACACCCCAGCGCGCTCGCCAGCGTCAACGACAGGAACATGACCAGGCCTGCCGCATTGTGGATGTGCTGGGAAATGGAAGGCTGTGCCGGTACGCAGCCCTCGTCACAGGCGAACAGGCCCGTGGCGAAACTGGCCAGGCCGTGAAGCAATATCAACGCAGCGCTGAACAGGGCCAGGCGCGAACCGGCGAAACGGCGCGCCACACCCAACGCGAAAAGCGCGAACAGCAGCCCCAGAGGGAAATTGTTCACCCACGCGGAATACGCATGAGTCGGGGAGCCTGTCGCCCCTAGCTGGCTCATCGCCTGATCGAGGTGGCTGTAGCCCGGATAGCCAAGCGCGGTCAGGGATACGCCAAGCAGGAGCCAGACTGGAATCAAAAGCCCTGCGCCCAGCAAGGCCCGGTCGGTGTTGTTCATGTTGATGCACTCCTTTGCCCGTGATCGATTTCGTCTCGTACGAAACCGCGTCATATCAGGGGTGATTTACAGTATGCCGTTTGCCGTACTCACCGCCCTGGGGCTTGCTGCCAGGCGCTGCAATTCGCCCACCTCGGCAAACCACTCATGGTCGTGGAGCGTGCGGAATGCTTCAGGGGTACCGTAGCCCCAGGCAACCGCGCCAAATGCGATACCCGCTGTCGCTGCGGCTTCACCATCGGTAGGTTGGTCGCCTATATAGATGACCTGCTCTGGCGCCACGCCGAACTTGCGCATGACCCGACGCAAGCGCGATGCCTTGCCGAAAATGGAAGCCCCGCACTCGAAGGCGCGGATATGGCGACAGCTGGGGCCCAGCACTTGCGTGACATTGTCCCTGGAGTTGGAAGACACCACTGCCAGGATCAGCCCCTGCTCATCAAGCTGGCTCAACGTATCGGCGATGTCCTGGAACAGCGCGATCGAGCCGCGATGTTTCTTCATCAGGCCGATGAAGGTTCGCGCTACCAGCGGTAGCTTCCAGCGCGGCATGCCGATATGCGACATGATCTCCCGGGCCCCGAGTTTGCGTAAGGCATCCAGCTCTTCCGGGTGAATGCGGTTGAAGCCATGCTTGTCGGCAACCTGATTGAACACCGCAACGAAGAATGCAAAGGAATCCGCGAGTGTGCCGTCAAAGTCGAAAATGGCAAGTCGGTAGGCCATAAGAGGTTCCTTCCTGGCGTGCTGGCAGCCTTCCTGACAGCCGCATGGTTCTGTACTTGATGCCCAAACGCGTTGGTAAGCGTTACCAGCCTTGAGTGCTCTCGACTCAGCTGAACACCCAGAGCACCCGGGTGGGCTTGTCGGTCAGGTTGGCGTAACGAAAACTGGCATGCGGTTGCAGCTGAAAGCTGTCACTGGCGCGCAGCGTTACCGGCTCACCGCCATCCAGCCAGACGGTCAGTTCGCCTTCGAGCACGAAACAGCCCTGTTCCGAGCTGTCGTCGAGGTACTCCTCGCCGCTGCTGGCGCCCGGCTCCAGGTGGCTGTCGAGCATGGAGAACGCCCCCGATATGGTGGGCGATGCCAGCACATCGGTGATGCCGCCGGCCAGGTGTAGCGTACGCCGCTCGTGTGGCCGGGTGACCCAGTCAAGTTCGCGCGGTTTGTCGAGCTTGTAGAAATAGGCGGTGGAGACACCGAGTTCTTCGCTGATGGCCGTTAGGTCGGCCACGGTTGGCCGCGAGACGCCGCGCTCGACCTGGGAAAGAAAACCCACCGAACGGCCGATGCGCTGGGCCAGCTCACCCAGGGTCAGGCCCTTGAACTTGCGCAGGTCGCGAATCAATACGGCCAGGCCTTCGATCTCTTCGTGCACTTTCATGTTGAATCGCGACTATCGGACAGGGAAATTGATGCCCTGAAAAGTACAGGATTCATGGCACAAAGCAAGGCTTCACGTGGGCAGACCGGGGCCGCCTTGCGGCCCCGGATGACACTGGCTGGCG
This sequence comes from Pseudomonas sp. TE21394, assembly GCF_054057835.1. Classification (NCBI taxonomy): domain Bacteria; kingdom Pseudomonadati; phylum Pseudomonadota; class Gammaproteobacteria; order Pseudomonadales; family Pseudomonadaceae; genus Pseudomonas; species Pseudomonas sp. TE21394. The sequence continues at coordinate 61,337 of NZ_JBSRZR010000001.1, forward strand.
CTAACGAACAGCCTCGTACGTCAGGTCCAGGCACTTGCGGGCCTTTTCCACCAGTTCGTCGATTTCCGCAATGCTGATCACCAGCGGTGGCGCAATGATCATGGTATCGCCAACGGCGCGCATGATCAGGCCATTGTCGAAGCAGTGCTGGCGGCAGATCATGCCGACACCTTTGCCCTGGTAACGGGCGCGGGTGGCCTTGTCCTGCACCAGTTCGATCGCGCCGAGCATGCCCAGGCCGCGCACCTCGCCCACCAGCGGGTGGTCGGCCAGCTCGCGCAGGCGCTGCTGCAGGTAGGGCGCGGTTTGCCTGCGCACCTGCTCGATGATCTGCTCGTCGCGCAGGATACGCAGGTTCTCCAGGCCCACCGCAGCCGCCACCGGGTGGCCGGAATAGGTGAAGCCGTGGTTGAAGTCGCCGCCTTCGCTGAGCACCTTGGCCACTTCATCACGCACGATCACCCCGCCCATGGGGATATAGCCGGAGGTCAGGCCCTTGGCAATGGTCATCAGGTCCGGCTTGAGGTCGTAGTAGTCGGAGCCGAACCACTCGCCGGTACGCCCGAAGCCGCAGATCACTTCGTCGGCGACGAACAGGATGTCGTAACGGGCGAGAATCTCCTTCACCTTCGGCCAGTAGGTGTCCGGCGGAATGATCACGCCACCGGCGCCCTGGATCGGTTCGGCGATGAAGGCAGCGACGTTGTCCGCGCCAACCTCAAGAATCTTTTCCTCCAACTGCTTGGCCGCCCACACGCCGAAGTCGGCCTCGGTCATGTCGCCGCCTTCGCCATACCAGTAAGGCTGCGGGATATGCACGATATCCGGGATCAGCCCACCCTGCTGGTGCATGCCGCTCATGCCCCCCAGGCCCGCGCCTGCCACGGTGGAGCCGTGGTAGCCGTTGATGCGGCCAATGATCACTTTCTTCTGCTTATGGCCCTTGATCGCCCAGTAATGGCGAACCATGCGCAGCACGGTGTCGTTACCTTCTGAGCCGGAGCCAGTGAAGAACACATGGTTCATGCCTGGTGGAGCGACATCGGCGATGGCCTTGGCCAGCTCCAGCGCCGGCGGGTGCGCGGTCTGGAAGAACAGGTTGTAATACGGCAACTGCTTCATCTGCCGGCTGGCGACCTCGGCCAGCTCATCGCGGCCGTAGCCGACCGCAACGCACCACAGGCCTGCCATGCCATCGAGTATCTTGTTGCCTTCGCTGTCCCACAGGTATACGCCCTTGGCCGAGGTGATGATGCGCGGGCCCTTCTCGGCCAGTTGCTTCACATCGCTGAACGGGGCCAGGTGATGGTCGCGGCTCATCGCCTGCCAGGCCAGGGTGCGGGAATTCTGTTCACTCATTGCTTCACTCCATCTGCTTGCGCAGCCGGGCTGCGCCGTATTTTTTGTAGGTTGCGAACGGTCGCATTCAGGCGGACAGCATCAGCTTCTGACGCATTACCGAACGTTGCCGGCAAGCCTTGCCGAAGGCTTGGAAGAGGGTCAGGTAATGCGGGTTATCCATTACCTGGAATTCCGGGTGCCATTGCACGGCCAGGGCAAACCCCTTGCTGTGCTCCACCGAAATCGCTTCTACCAGGCCATCAGCTGCCAGCGCTTCCACCCGCAGCCCGGGGGCCAGCACATCGATGCCCTGGCCGTGGATGGAGTTGACCTCGATGAGCGCTGGCAGGCCCATGCGCTCAAGCATGCCGCCGGGTTCGACATGCAGCGCGTGCCGCGGGCCATACTGCTTGTCGATGGGCTCGCCCTTGCCTTCGCGGTGGTCCATGAACAGCCCGGTCTCGTGAACGTTCTGGTGCAGGCTGCCACCCAGGGCCACGTTCATTTCCTGCAAGCCGCGGCAGATGCCGAGCACCGGCACACCCGTGGCAATGGCCGCGCGCATCAGCGGCAAAGTGGTGGCGTCCCGCAGCGGATCGTGATGGGTGCCCGCAGCACTGGCCGGGCCCTGGTAGTGGAACGGTTCGATGTTGGACGGCGAACCGGTAAAAATCAGCCCATCCACCACGTCGAGGATATCCGCGCCGTCAATCAGCTCGGCAAGGCTGGGTATCACGATCGGCAACCCGCACGCCGCCTCGGCCGCCGCACGTGCATACTTCTCGCTGATGGTCTGGGTGGCATGCTGCTCGATCACGCGGGTGCAAGCAGTAATGCCGATCACGGGCACACGTGGCATATCTTCCTCCGGCAAATCCAGGTTGCGCGTTGTATTGAAACGCTAGAAAGAAAGGGCTCAGGGGCACCTTGGCAGTTACAGGAACCAGCGGTATTCGCGGGCATCGATGTGGCGCATGAAGTCCTGTTGCTCCTGGTACTTGTTTTCGCAATAGACCATCACGAACTCACTGCCCAGGCCTTGGTTGAGTACCGGGTGGTGGCGCATGGCAGCCAGGGCACTGAAGGCCTCCTTGGGGAAATCGATGCCGCTCTGGCGGTTGTCGTTGAGCGGGGCGATGGGTTCGACGCCCCTGTCCAGGCCATGCTCCATGCCGGTCAGAATGGCCGCCAGTACCAGGTACGGGTTGGCGTCGGCGCCGGCAAGGCGGTGTTCGATGCGCAGGTTGCGCGGGTTGGACTCGGGAATGCGAATGCACGCATCACGATCTTCGAAGCCCCAGCTGGCCTTGCTCGCCGCATTGACCATCGCGCCGTAGCGGCGGTAGGCATTGTGGTTCGGGGCGAAGATCGGCATGCAGTGGGGCAGCAGCTCCAGGCAGCCTGCCACGGCATGGCGCAGCTTGCGTTGCTCGTCGACCGCCAGGATGTTGTTGCCGGCATCGTCGTACAGGCTGACATGCACATGCATGCCGCTGCCCGGCGCATCCAGGTACGGCTTGCTCATGAAGCTGGCCCGATAGCCATGTTTCATCGCGACACCACGCGTGCTGCGGCAGAACAGTGCCGACCAGTCGGCTGCACTCAAGGCATCGTCGCTGTGCGAGAAATTGATCTCGAACTGGCCCGGGCCCAGCTCGGCGGTGATCACATTGGCCGGCACGCCTTGCTCGTTGGCAGCGTCGACCATCTCGTGCAGCACCGAGGAAAAGCGCGACAACCGCTCGATGTGCATGTTCGGCTGGTCGTCCTGGTCACCGCTTGCCGTGTCGCGAGGGTACTGCGGCAGGCCGTTGGCCAGCTGGCGGTCGAACAGGTAGAACTCCAGCTCGAAGGCCACCACCGGATGAATGCCGCGCCTGGCCAGGCGCTGCAGCACGCGGGCCAGCACCTCACGAGGCTCGAACTCGATCGGCCTGGCGGTGCCGTCGGAGGTGATCAGCATCTGGGCGATCACTTCCTGCTCCCAACGCACCGGCTTCAAGGTACCCGGCACCAGGCGCCGAACGGCATCCGGGTCGCCGTCGGCGAAGCAGTAGTCACCGATCGGGTACAGACCACCCTGGGTGCCGAGCAACACACAGTTCTGCGGCAGTTTCAGCGGCGTGCCGGCAGCCACCTTTTCCAGCATGTCCATGGGGTAGCGCTTGCCGTAGAAGTGCCCGGGGATATCCAGCGCAATCAGGTCGACATAACGTATTTCTGGGTATCTGGCGCGGAACGCGCGCACTTCTGTCAGCAGATCCGGAAAGATGACACTCATCTTCTTGTCCTTGTTAGGTGAACGAATTCAGTTGAAGACCCAGAGCACACGGGTGGGGTTTTCTGTCAGGTTGGCGTAACGGAATTGCGCGTAGGGTTGCAGCTGGAAACAGTCGTTGGCCAGCAGGGTCACGGCATCGCCGTCGTCCAGCCATACCGTGAGTTCGCCTTCGAGCACGAAACAGCCCTGCTCGGAACGGTCGGTCAGGTACGGCTCGCCACTGCACGCGCCCGGCTCGAGATGGCTGTCGAGCATGGCAAAGGCACCGGTGATGCTCGGCGAAGCCAAAACATCGGTGATGCCCGATTCCAGGTACAGCGTGCGCCGCTCGTGAGGGCGCGTGACCCAGCTGATGCCACGGGGCTTGCTCAGGTTGTAGAAGTACGCGGTGGATACGCCGAGCGCTTCGCTGATGGCGGTGAGGTCGGCCACGCTCGGGCGCGAGACCCCGCGCTCGACCTGGGACAGGAAGCCCACCGAGCGGTTGGTGCGCACGGCCAGCTCGCCCAGGGTGAGGTTCTTGAAATTGCGCAGGTCGTGAATAAGGATCGCGAGGGCTTCAACCTCTTCGTGCATCTTCATCGATTCGGACTGCCGTGAAATTTTTAGCGTTATTTTTCATGAAAAAATACAGTGAAATTTTCACGAGTCAAGTCCGTTCGCCTTCATGACGGTCGTGTCGTGCTTGCAAGCCGTCTGGCTCGCTGGCTATCCGCTACTTGCTCAACACATATGAAAATTCGTATATTCGACTATCCATATGTAATGAGCCGCAGCATGATCAGTCCTTCAGAACTCTTCAAAAGCCTGGCCGACGAAACCCGCGCACGTGCCACCCTGCTGATCGCCAGCCTTGGCGAGCTCTGCGTATGCGAGCTGATGTGCGCCCTCGGCGACAGCCAGCCGAAGGTCAGCCGGCACCTGGCGCAACTGCGCAGCAGTGGCGTGCTGCTGGACCGCCGGCAAGGCCAATGGGTGTATTACCGCCTCAACCCGGCCCTGCCCAGCTGGGCCATCGAGCTGCTGCAGGTGACCCTGAAAGCCAATGCCCAATGGCTGCAAGCCAACACCGAGCGCCTGCAGAACATGGACGGTCGCCCTGTCCGAACCAGCGCCTGCTGCTGAATCCAATGCCTATCGAGCCTGCCATGCTAGTCGCACTCAGCGTTTTTCTGTTCACCCTCATCCTGGTCATCTGGCAACCCAAGGGTCTTGGCGTCGGCTGGAGTGCCGCGCTCGGCGCGCTGATCGCGCTGGCGGCCGGCGCGGTGTCGCTGGGCGACATCCCGACCGTGTGGGCCATCGTCTGGAACGCCACCGCCACCTTCATCGCCGTCATCATCATCAGCCTGCTGCTGGACGAAGCCGGTTTCTTCGAGTGGGCGGCGCTGCATGTGGCGCGCTGGGCCAAGGGCAGCGGCTACCGCTTGTTCGCCTTCTGCGTCCTGCTAGGCGCTGCGGTATCGGCGCTGTTCGCCAACGATGGGGCAGCACTGATCCTTACCCCCATCGTCATGTCGATGCTGATGGCCTTGCGCTTCTCGCCGGCAGCCACGCTGGCATTCGTCATGGCCGCGGGCTTCATCGCCGACACCGCCAGCCTGCCGCTGGTGGTGTCCAACCTGGTGAACATCGTGTCCGCCGACTACTTCGGGCTGGGGTTCGCCGAGTACGCCTCGGTGATGGTGCCAGTGAACCTGGCGAGCGTGGCCGCCACCTTGCTGGTGCTGTTCCTGTACTTCCGTCGCGACCTGCCGAAGCAGTACGCCGTCGAAGCCTTGCAGGCGCCGCGGGCGGCGATTCGCGACCAGGCGACCTTCGTCGTGGGCTGGTGGACGCTGCTGGTCTTGCTGGTCGGCCTGTTCGCCCTGGAACCGCTCGGTATCCCGATCAGTGCAGTCGCGGACGTGTGCGCCGCGTTGCTGTTCGCGGTCGCTGCACGCGGCCACCGGATTTCCACCCGCCGCGTGCTGCGCGAAGCGCCGTGGCAGGTGGTGGTCTTTTCCCTTGGCATGTACCTGGTGGTCTACGGCCTGAAGAACGCCGGCCTGACCGACTTCCTCAGCCACTGGCTCGAGCGCTTTGCCGAGCATGGGGTGTGGGGCGCCGCCATCGGCACCGGCCTGCTGTCGGCACTGCTGTCATCGGTGATGAACAACATGCCCAGCGTGCTGGTCGGCGCCCTGTCGATCCAGGGCAGTGGCGCCGAGGGGCTGGTGCGCGACGCCATGGTCTACGCCAACGTGATCGGCTGTGACCTGGGGCCGAAGATCACTCCGATCGGCAGCCTCGCCACGCTGTTGTGGTTACATGTGCTGGAACGCAAGGGAGTGCGTATCACCTGGGGGTATTACTTCAAGGTCGGCATTTTGCTGACCCTGCCCGTGCTGCTGATCACCCTGTCGGCACTGGCATTGCGCCTTAGCCTCTGACATTCCGCCCCACGCGAGGAGTTTTCCATGCGAGTTCTGTTCATGTGCACCGCCAACAGTTGCCGCAGCATCCTTTCCGAAGCCCTTTTCAACCATATGGCGCCTGCAGGGTTCGAGGCGATCAGCGCCGGCAGCTTCCCCAGGGGGCAGGTGTTGCCGCGCAGCCTCACTACCCTGCAACAGGCCGGCATAGCCACCGAGGGCCTCCGCAGCAAGGGCAATGATGCCTTCGCAGGCAGCCCGCCGGACATTGTCATCACCGTGTGCGACAAAGCCGCCGGCGAAGCCTGCCCGGTGTACTTCGGCACCGCGCTGAAAACCCATTGGGGGCTGGAGGACCCGTCCGAGGTCGAGGGCGACGAAACGCTGATCGACGCCGCCTTCCGCGCAACCCTGGAGCATATCCGCAAGCGCTGCGCAGCGTTTTTCAGCTTGCCGTTTGCCTCATTGGATCGCGACGGGTTGCAGAAGGAGCTGGATCGCATCGGCGCGCTGTGATCTATGGTGCCAGGCGAGAGAAGTTGAAACAGGCAATCTTGGCCAGGTACAGGGAGGGCGAAAAGGAACCGCCCGTTGCTCTTTCTTCACTTGAGCGTATACCAACGCCGGTACGCAGAGGGGAGACGTGTGTTTACGCTCCACCCAATGTGTCCCTGACATCATGACGACATCAGTTGTAGAATCCGCAACCTTCTACTCCTTACCAGGGCTGCGCCCGCCGAAAGGGATTTCATGAGCAAAGCATTAGCGTACCGCCCGGACATTGACGGCCTGCGGGCCGTGGCCGTCCTGGCGGTTACGATCTTCCACTTCAACAAGCAGTGGATGCCGGGTGGCTTTGTCGGCGTCGACATTTTCTTCGTCATTTCCGGCTATCTGATCACGGGCATCGTGGCCAGGCAGATCGCTGCAGGAACCTTCTCGCTCGCCGACTTCTACATGCGCCGCGTTCGACGGATTTTCCCTGCAGCACTGTTCGTCACATTGGCAACACTAATAGCCGGTTCCGCCCTGATGCTGCCGGCAGACGCGCTGCAGCTCTCCCAATCCGCTGTAGCCGCGACCTTCTCGGCAGCGAACATCTTCTTCTGGAAGTTTCTGGATACCAGTTACTTCGCAGCATCCTCCGACACTGTGCCACTGCTTCATATGTGGTCACTCGGCGTCGAGGAGCAGTTTTATCTGGTATGGCCAGGCTTGCTGTTGCTGTCGCTCAAGTTCGGTGGGCGCAGACTTGTTGTGCTGACGGCCTGTCTCGCTGCCGTGGCCTCGTTCTGGTACGGGCAGTCCAAACTCGCTGCAGACCCTACGTTCGCCTACTATATGCTTCCTTCGCGGGCCGGCGAGCTTTTGATCGGTGCACTGGCCTACTTCAGCTGTGAAGCAGCGCGCGATCGGATCTCCACTCGCGCGGCCTCAGGCCTGGCTTATACCGGCGCCGGATTGGTGATTCTGTCCTTGATCTTCATCCGTGAAGAGGACGGATTCCCTGGCTTCATCTCCGCGGTGCCGGCCATGGGCGCAGCGCTGATCATTGCTGGCTGCGCATTCTCTTCGAACCTGGTGGGTAAGCTGCTCGCGCTGAAACCCATGACTGCCGTTGGCCTGATTTCGTTCTCGCTGTACCTCTGGCACTGGCCCGTTCTGGCGCTTTACCGCTATTCGTTCGGCGAACTTACCCTTGTCGGTGGGCTGGCATGCTTTGCGGCGATGAGTGCGTTGACGGTGGTGTCTTACTTCTATATCGAAAAACCGTTCCGCAATGCGAAAAGCAGCCTGAAAACGTTGTCCATCGGCATGGCTGCCGCCTCGGTCTGTGCGGTATCTGCAATGACGATTCAATCGAACGGGATGTTCGGCCCACTCACGCCGAATGGCTATGCTGAAAAGCTCAAAGCGCTGGATGACAACACAGGTCCCGCTTACTCCTACCCCTACGTATGCCAAGGAATGCCAAAGCCTGCAATCATTTCGAACCCGAAATGCGTCGTGGGCACTGGCCCAACGGATACGATCCTCTTCGGTGATTCCAATGCCGCTCATTTCATGGGCTACTTCAAAGTGGTGGCGGACCACTACGGCTTTTCGCTTCGAAACCTTGAGCACCCTTCTTGCCCGCCTTTCCCCGGAAACCTGAGCCAAAAGTATGTGGTCAAGGGCTATCAGGAAAGCTGCCCAGCCTTCAACCAGATGGTGCGGCAAAATCTCGCCCCATACAAAACGGTCATTATTGGCGCAACCTGGCAAGTGTATGCCCAGAACCCAAATTTTGAAGCGGACATGCGCGAAACGCTCAAGCAACTGACGGCAACCGGAAAAAACGTAATCGTCGCGCTGCGCGCACCCGGCTTTGTCGACTACGACAAAGAGTGCACCCGTAAATCGGTAAAAATACCATTTGCCGATTGTGAAAAGCGCTCTGCCTACGCGGATGAAGGCGACCTTTCCGCAAACGAAAAGATTCGGTTGATAGCGAAAGATTTCGTCAACGTCCAGACATTCAGCATTCGTAACCTGATTTGCAAGGACGGAACTTGCTCCGCCTACCTGAATGGCAAACCGCTGTATTACGACCCGGGCCATCTGAGCATTCCAGGCTCGGAAATGCTGGGGGGCGAGGCGATCAAGCACAACCTTGTTCCAACCGAAGTCTTGTCGCTACTGCTGCCGAAGCAGGCCGTCGGTTACATTTCCCAGGAAAAGAGCTTGCTGCGCGAGTAGCAGTCGGCCAGCAGACGTCCCCCAATATCAGGGAGCCCTGTAGCAGGCGGGAGCCGGCATTGATGCTGTCGGCTGTCGAGGGCTTCCAGCGGCAAGACATGTGACCGTTTTCGGCGGTACCAGCCGCCGGTTTCAGACGGTATTGGGTCAACAGGCAGGTTTCGAGCGAACGTCCGGGGTTCTTGATAGACTAAGCCACCTGTTTCCCGAGGCGGATCTGGACGGTACAGCCGACCGTCCCATCCGCCTTCCCCTTGCTTTGACCGCTGCCATGATTTCCGTTGGTACAAGCGTCTTTGGCGGTGGTACACCGTGCCGATGCCGCACCAAAACGCCCCACAACCCCGGAAAGCGGCACAAAAACGTGTAGACCCAAATGCCCCTAGAATCAGCCTCAAAGCCACAAACCACGCGCCCTGAGCCGTCACGCCGCTTCAGCGTTGCACCGATGATGGACTGGACCGACCGCCACTGCCGGTTCTTCCTGCGCCTGCTCTCCAGGCAAACCCTGCTCTACACCGAAATGGTCACCACCGGCGCCCTGCTGCACAACGACGCCCACCGGTTCCTGCGCCACGATACCACCGAGCACCCGCTGGCCTTGCAACTGGGCGGCAGCGTGCCGGCCGACCTGGCCGCCTGCGCCCGGCTGGCCGAAGAAGCCGGCTACGACGAGGTCAACCTCAACGTCGGCTGCCCCAGCGACCGGGTGCAGAACAACATGATCGGCGCCTGCCTGATGGCCCACCCGGCGCTGGTGGCCGATTGCGTGAAGGCCATGCGCGATGCCGTGTCGACCCCGGTAACGGTCAAGCACCGCATCGGCATCAATGGCCGCGACAGCTACGCCGAGCTGTGTGACTTCGTCGGCCAGGTGCGCGAGGCCGGCTGCCGCAGTTTTACCGTGCACGCGCGCATCGCGATCCTGGAAGGGTTGTCGCCGAAGGAAAACCGCGAGATCCCGCCGTTGCGCTATGACTTGGCGGCGCAGTTGAAGGCGGACTTCCCGGACCTGGAGATCGTGCTCAATGGCGGCATCAAGACCTTGGCCGAGTGCCAGGCGCACCTGCAGACCTTCGACGGCGTGATGCTCGGCCGCGAGGCCTACCATAACCCCTACTTGCTGGCCGAGGTGGACCAGCAGCTGTTCGGCAGCGAAGCGCCGGTAGTCAGCCGTAGCGAGGCGCTGGCGCAGTTGCGGCCTTATATCGTCGCGCACATGCAGGCGGGCGGGGCCATGCATCACGTCACCCGGCATATCCTGGGGTTGGCCCAAGGGTTCAAAGGCGCCCGGCGGTTCCGCCAGTTGCTGTCGGCGGACATCCACAAGGCGGCGGAGCCGTTGGCGGTGTTCGACCAGGCGGTGGAGCTGTTGCAGGGGCGCTGAGCGTTCAGGCTACGCGACAGGGAGCACCGGCCTGGCCACTGTCAGGCAACCGCTGCGGAACCTCAGCGCAGCCTGCGACTCGAATCTTCACCTTTCGCACAGCCCTTCCGGGCATGCCCGTGCCCAGGCCCTTGAGCGGCCGTCGGGGCTCGGGTAATGTCGAGTCATTGCACAGGACAGAGCACGCCCATGACCTCCAAGCTGGAACAACTCAAGCAGTTCACCACCGTGGTCGCCGACACCGGAGACCTGGATGCCATCACCCGGCTGAAACCGGTCGATGCCACCACCAACCCGTCGCTGTTGCTCAAAGCCGCCGCCATCCCCGGCTATGCCGACCTGCTCAAGCAGGTGAAAACCGATGCCAAGGGCGACGTCGACCTGGCCTGCGACCGCTTCGCGGTGGCCGTGGGTTCGGGCATCCTCAAGGTCATCCCGGGGCGTATCTCCACCGAGGTGGATGCCCGCCTGTCGTTCGATGAACCGGCCCTGCTGGCCAAAGCCCGCAAGCTGGTCGAACTGTACGAGGCCGCCGGCGTGGGCCGCGAGCGCGTGCTGATCAAGCTGGCTTCCACCTGGGAAGGCATCCGCGCTGCCGAGAAGCTGGAGAAGGAAGGCATCCAGACCAACCTCACCCTGCTGTTCTCCTTCGCCCAGGCCCAGGCTTGCGCCGATGCCGGGGTATTCCTGATTTCGCCGTTCGTGGGGCGTATCTACGACTGGTACAAGAAAAGCACCGGCCAGGAATACGTGGGCGCCGAGGACCCAGGCGTGCAGTCGGTAACGCGCATCTACAACTACTACAAGGCCAATGGCTACGACACCGTGGTCATGGGCGCCAGCTTCCGCAATATCGGCCAGATCGAGCAACTGGCCGGCTGCGACCGCCTGACCATCAGCCCCGAACTGCTGCAGCAACTGAGCGATGACCAGGGCGTATTGCCACGGGTACTGCAACCGGGCAAGGCTGGCGAGGCCAAGCAGCAACTGAATGAAAGCCAGTTCCGCTGGGCGATGAACGAGGATGCCATGGGTACCGAGAAACTGGCCGAGGGCATTCGCCAGTTCGCCCGGGACCAGGAAAAACTGGAGAAGTTGATGGCGGAAAAGGCCTGATACATTTAGCGTTTGCCTGACGGGCGGGAAGTGTTCAGCATTTTCCGCCCGTCTGTTTATCTGGCGTTAGTTGTGCACTGAATTCCTGGGCCCCTTCGCCGGCGAGAGGCCCACATAGCCACCCGAGCTGTCGATGACCTCCTCTACCCCATTGCCCCTCGTCCTTGCCGGCCCGATCCTGCGCCGCCTGGAACCCCAGCGCCTGGCCATCTGGCTGGTCGCCAGCCAACCACTGCAGCCCGAATTCACCTGCCCGGCAGGCGAAGCACAGGCAGATTGCCAGGTAGTTGCAGTGGGCCAGCACGCCTTCATCCATCTGCTGGACATTCACTTTGCTCGCCCCCTGCCCTGCAATCAACTGCTCGATTATGACGTGCTGCTCAATGGCCAGGGCATTGCCGACTGGGCACCGCACCTGCTCTACCCCGGCGCACGCCGCCCAAACCTGGTACTGCGCGAGCGCCTCGGCCAGCTCCTGCACGGCTCCTGTCGCAAGCCGCACCACCCGGCCGCCGACGGCCTTCTGTGTGCCGACCGCCTGTTGCAGGCCTGCACGGCACCGGCGGACCGCCCTGCCGTGCTGCTGATGACCGGCGACCAGGTGTATGCCGACGACGTCGCTGGCCCGATGCTGCGCGCCATCCATTCCCTGATCACGCGCCTGGGCCTGTTCGACGAAACCCTCGATGGCGCCGTGGTCGCCGACAGCCAGGCGCTGTACCGGCACCCGGCCTGCTACTACCACCGCGCCGACCTGCTGCCGGCCCAGCAGCGCAACGAAACCCTGCGCGAGCGCTTTTTCGGCGGCAAGCGCAAGCCGATCTTTTCTTCCAGCAACGCTGACAACCACTTGGTGACCTTCGCCGAGGTCATGGCCATGTACCTGCTGGTGTGGTCCCCGGTGCCCTGGCAACTGGTGAGCCTGGACATGCCCAGCGGGCTCACCGCCCCGCGCCAGGCCCGTTACCGGCAGGAGCTGCCGCTGATCCAGGCGTTTGCCAGCAACCTCGGCCAGGTAGCGCGGGTAATGGCCCACTTGCCGTGCCTGATGATCTTCGACGACCACGACATCACCGACGACTGGAACCTCTCGGCGCAGTGGGAAGAAACCGCCTATGGCCACCCCTTCTCGCGGCGGATCATCGGCAATGCGCTGCTCGGCTACCTGTTGTGCCAGGCCTGGGGCAATGACCCGGATGCCTGCAACGGCCTGGTCCGGCAATGCCAGGCGCTGCCCCGCCATCAGGACGCGCTGATCGGTGAGCTGCTGCGCTTCCAGGGCTGGCAGTACAGCCTGCCCAGCGAACCACCGCTGATGGTGCTGGACACCCGCACGCGCCGCTGGCGCAGCGAAGGCAACCTGGCCAACCCGTCCGGCTTGCTCGACTGGGAAGCACTGTGCGAGCTGCAACAGGCGCTGCTGGACCACCCCTCGGCGATCATCGTGTCACCGGCGCCGCTCTTTGGCGTGAAGCTGATCGAAACGGTGCAGAGGGTATTCAGCTGGCTGGGCTACCCGTTGCTGGTGGATGCCGAGAACTGGATGGCCCACCGTGGCGCGGCACAGGTGATCCTGAACATCTTCCGCCATTCGCGCACGCCCGGGCATTACGTGATCCTGTCGGGTGATGTGCACTATTCATTCGTGTACGAGGTACTGATTCGCCATCGCCAGCGCAACCCGCATCTGTGGCAGGTGACCAGCAGCGGGATCAAGAACGAGTTCCCACGGCGCTTGCTGGATGTGCTGGATCGGCTCAACCGCTGGCTTTATTCACCGCGCTCGCCGCTGAACTGGTTTACCAAGCGTCGGCAGATGGAGGTGGTGCCACGCACCCCCAACCGTAGCAAGGCTGGGGAGCGGCTATGGAACAGTGCAGGGTTGGGTCAGGTGTTCTTCAACGAGAAGGGGCAACCTGAGCGGGTTTTCCAGCTCAATGCGGATGGCAGTTCAAAAGCGGAATTCATTGCGCCACCTGCGGATTGAAAATATCAGGAAAAACGCTTCACCCATCCAAGCAAGGTGCGGGAGCATGCCATACGCAGCCGCTCCCCTAGCACTTGGGCATCACGCCTGATTTTTTTCGGGTCGATGTTTTCGCAAGCCAGTTCGTGCGCATGCCCGACCAGCCACTGTTCAATGCCCTGGCAATCGACCTCCAGGTGGAATTGCAACGCAAGCACATGATTGCCAACGGAAAATGCCTGGTGTTTGCAGACATCGCTTTCTGCCAACCACTGTGCACCCTGGGGCAACTCGAACTGATCACCGTGCCAATGCAAGACAGGCACACCCACTAACTCGACAAGCGCAGAACCACCGCCCTCCAATGTCAAATGCACCTCGGAAAACCCGATTTCCTTTTGCGGCATTGGCGCCACGCCGGCCCCAAGGGCTCGCGCGATCAACTGCGCGCCGAGGCAAATTCCCAGCAAAGGTTTGTTCGACGCAAGCCGCTGCCTGATCAGTTCGAGTTCGTCACTCAGGAACGGATAACGCTCATCGTCATGGGCGCCGATTGGCCCGCCCAGGACAATCATCAGATCCGCACTGCGTACGTCCAGGTGACGCAAGTCGGCCGTGCAGGCATCGACATAACTGATGCGATAGCCCAGCTCGACCAGCATGGGCTCAAGCTGACCGAGATCTTCGAAATGAACGTGCCGTAGCGCTAACAGCGTTTTCATAATTTCCTCTGGATGTGCTGAAGTGAGTTCAGATGGCAATGGTCAAAGAACCGTCCTTGGGGTAACAACAACAGGCCAGTACATAGCCTTGATCACGCTCATGCTGGGCCAGTGCGAAATCCATCTCGTGCTGGCATTCGCCTTCCACAAGCCTGACCTTGCAGCTCCCGCAAATCCCCGAGCGGCATTCATTTGCAATTGCAACTTGCTCGTCGAGCAAGTGGTCGAGCAGGCTGCGCCCCGCCTGCAATGGCAGCGATACCCCAGTTCCAGCAACCTGCAAGCGCGCGCCTTCAGCCATTGCCGCCGGAATGGGGACAGCCTCGGAGGCCACCGGTGAAAAAGCTTCAACCAAGATGTCGGCTTGCGGGAAAGATTGCAGGACCAGTGCGCGCATGGATTTTGCGAATCCACCACTTCCGCAGATAACCACCGTGTCCGGGCGCGACATGGCAGCGATGCAGGTGCTGTCCAGGCGCCCTTCCTTCAGGGGCAAAGAGGCAGGCTCGCGTGTTACATGCAAGTTTGCCGAAAACCAATTTTCGTTCGCAGCGAGCGCCGTCAGCTCATGCTGGAATGGCATCTCGGCTTGAACTGAACTACACGCCAGCAGGGTAACGTGCGGAACTTGCTGGCCCTCGTCACTCAGTTGTTTGAGTTCCCTGACAAGGGCTATCGGCAAGGTCAAACCAATACCGCCTGCCAGCAGAAGTACAGTCTTGGAGGATGTCAAGCGCTCGACCGTGATGGCTCCACCGACGCCACACAACTGTAAAAGGTCGCCACCGGCAATCTTGTCGAACAGATTGTCTGAGACACGCTGGTGCCCACTTCTTTTCACTACCACTTCGAACACATTGGTTGAAAGTACGCGCGTCACCGAGTAGCAACGTTGTTGTCGCACGCCCTGGGTATCTGGATAAATGATCTGAACATAGCGGCCGGCGGTCAGGGTCCAGCGTTCATCGCGCGGCCCAAGAATGCGAAAACGCAAACACTTGATTTTATCTGCAACAGGAGAAACACCTTCGCAGACCAATTGCAAAGTAGCAACCATAATGGCATCAGGCTCCGCTCTGAGCAGTCTGGCTATAAATCACCCTCTGTGCATCCAGACCTAGACGTTCTATCAGTCGCTCTACCGACGCACGGTAGATAGCCACTTCGTTACTGTCGCCCGTGTCGGCCAGCATCGCTTCCGCACCCGGAAAATCAAACAATGTGAATGCTTTGGCCCAACCGCCCAATTCATTGTTCGCGAACATCTCTACCGTGCGCAGGAGAATGGTCCTGAAATACCGGCGCTCCTGCTCGGAAAGGTCAGCGAGCACGTCTGCGGCAACGAAACTAAAGACACTTGAATGGCTCCATTCGTCCACGGCATGGGTTTTGGTTACTTGATGGCAAATCGATTGGATGTTGCTATCTTCCGCCATGACTTTCAAATAGTCGGTAATCAACGTCTCGCTGGCGCAAGCGATGGCGAACCGCGTGAGCCGCCGCTGCCACTCTGCATGACACTCGTCCAGTACCCGAGCACGCCACTTGACCAGGTTGAAATCAGAGAAATCCAGATAGTCGATGTCGCGCATCGCGTATATGTAATTACAGGCTTCCAGCGACATCCGCGTGTGCAACGCTTCGTCCAGCATGGCATCTGCCATGACGGTTTGCAGCAGCGCTCTGTTCCTGGAGGTTACCGGCGGTGACTTGATGATATCTTCACAAGCGGGTGCAACCACATTCGTTTCGATATAAATGGTTTTGACGTTATACAATACCCAGGCATAACTAAGCACTTTGGATTTCTGCGCAGCGCTCGCCTCAAGCCATGCGGCGTGGCCCCTGAAGGGCAAGAGCACTTCCGAAAAATCGTGGCGCTCAGGTTCAAACTCCAAGTTGGTGTAATCTTGCAACCCGTTGTTTACCGCCGCTCGTGTCTTCCAAAGCTTGGCGAGTTTCTCCAGCATGCTGCCAACTTGATCATCACCCGACTGCACTACAGCATTCATGATAATTGCTCCCTTAGTGAGAGCAATGACCATAACACGCAGAAAAACTTTGCCGCCCGCGCAACCTGTAACTGAAATTTTACAACACCCCGTTACAACCTATTTGGCAAACGGCAATAATGCCCTGTTGCACAGCGACCAAACACTGATGCCAGAGGCATACTTGAAACAGGGCACGGAAAAGACACTCAACACCAGCGAACAATAGCTACACGTCCGCGGAAGAATAACTAGCCATAAACTAGAAAATTCTCACTCCGAAAGGCCCGAAGCGGCGGTAGTTATTGAAAGTTACAATGCAACAGGGTGCCCAGCGGCACATAGGCACCGGGGCAATGCACAACTGGAACTGAAAAAAGAAGGACGCTGAGCTGACAGCAGCGAGGCTCATATGAGCCTCAGCTACGCTCCAGCGCATTCACCAGGTCATGGAACGCTTCGCGGTTGGAGTCGTTCAGGCCCATGAGGATCTTGTGCGCCTCCAGCACCTTGGAACGCACCACGTCCTCATTCTGGTCCTGCGACGGCAGGTCGGTCAGGCATTCCGGGCATGGAATGGGTCGATCAACGATGTTGAACACCTGATCGAAACCCATCGATTGCAACAAACGGGAAATGTCCGGATTGGTAGTGACCACGGTCGGCAGCAGGCCCACCTTCTGCCGCGACAGGATCGACAGTTTGGCCAGCAGGCCCAGGGTGGTGCTGTCGATGCTCTCGGTTTCGGTCAGGTCGATGACAATCGCCGAGAAATTCAACGCCGTGAAGATTTTCTCGATCGTCGCATCCAGCGCCGAACACAAGGTCAGACGCACTTCACCGACGAATTTCAGTACAAAGGTACCACTCTGCTCGGCGAACTGGATTCTACCGGTACTCATTGAAGGTTCCTGCTCAACACCAATAGGGCGATATCATCCGGCATCTCCCCAAGCGTAGCCAATCCAAAACGTTGACGCAGCCCATCCAGGCTACCACCTGCTGCCCTGACGATTTCCGGCAGGGCGGTTTCTTTATCTTTGAGCGTGTCACCCGGCAAAAGGTCCAGAATACCATCGGACATCAGGCTGAGGCTGAACCGCGGCGGCAGTTCCACGACCAGGTCCTGATAGTTGGCCTCGTCGAACAGCCCCACCGGCAGGCCGCGGCCTTCCAGATAACGGGTATGCTCCGGAGTATGCAGCACCGGCAACGGCAGATGGCCGCCAACCGCGTAGGTCAGCAGGCCGGTGTCTTCGTCGATCACACCGCCGACCATGGTCACGTGCTTGCCCAACTTGCAGTTGATCAGCCCGCGGTTGATGTGGCTGAGCACCTGCGAAGGCTTGAACTCACGCATCTTGCCGCCGCGCTTGAACTCGAACAACAGCCGCGTGGTCATGAACTTCAGCAGCACGGTGACGAACGCCGACGACGCACCATGCCCGGACACATCGGCCAGGTAGAAGGCAATGCGCCGTTCGTCTACACGGAAGTAATCGGCAAAATCACCCGACAGGTACAGCGATGGGATGATCTGGTGCTCGAATGCGAACTCGCCGGCCACCCAAGGGCTTTCCGGCAGCATGTTCATCTGTACCTGGCGACCGGCTGTCTGGTCCTCCTGCAACAGGTGCAGGCTGGCCTCCAGCTCGCGGTTGGCGGCCTCGAGCTTGTCGCGATAGCGCTGGTTTTCCAGCACCAGGCGCGAACGGTCGAGAGCCCGTCGCACCGAGTGCTCGAGCACGGCCAGGTCTTCCAGCGGCTTGATCAGGTAGTCGGCAGCGCCCAGGCGCAACGCTTCCACCGCATCGCTCATGACACCGGCACCGGACACCACGATCACCGGTAGCTGCGGCGCGCGCTCGCTGACCTGGCGAATCAGCTCGAGGCCGCCCATCTGCGGCATGCGCAGATCGCAGATCACGAGGTCGGGCTGGTGTTCTTCGAAGACCTGAAGCCCCTGCTGGCCATTGCCGGCCTGGAGGACGCTGAAACCACTGTCTTCAAGATAGGCGGCGAGGCTCGCACGGACCACGTCGTCGTCATCGATGATCAGCAGCGTTGCACTGGTTTTCTGCATGTGGGCGAACGGCGCCGATTGGGTTGGTGCAGCGGTGTCGGCAAGGCAGACGGCCAGCTACGGGAATTCTCTATAGTCACGCTCTACTTGAGTTGTAGGACAAGAACACCTGCCCGGCAACTGTCAGAGGTACCTTGTAAGGCGCAGACGGTACTCCCATCCGGCAGGCGTTTCAAGCATGCAAGGGTCGACCTCGCCGCACTTTACAGCGCAAATCACCGAGAGTTATAAGAAAGTCGTCCAGGGTAACCCGACAGGAAGCATGCAGCATGCCCCACACGCCCTCCAGCCATGCCGAAAAACGCGACTTCATCCGCATGCGCATCGACACCGAGGTCAGCCTGTTGCATGAAGGCCAGGTGATTGCGGCGGTGTGCCTGGACCTGTCCAGCAGCGGCATGCAAGTGCAGGCCGCGCAACGCTTCCAGGTAGGCGACCGTATCGAGGTGCGGATTGAATCCGAGCATCCGGCGCTGAAAGGGCTGCATGCCAGTACCGAAGTCGTGTGGATTGCCGACCAGCCGGATGGCCAGCAGAAGTTCGGCCTGCGGATCCTGGCCATGCAATGATCCACCTGCCTGGCGCACGGGATCGTGCAGGACCAGGCAGGCGGCAGATCAGAAGTCGTCTTCGACTTCGCCATCCTTGACCTTGAACTCGCGGTTCTGCAGGTAGGCATTGCGAATGAAGATGTACTTGTCGCCCTGGATCAGCTTCTCGGCCGACAGCAGGTCGGCGCGGGTGTCGATCAGGTCCAGGGCGAAGATCGAGTTGCGCGTCGGCACATGGTCGATGTAGCGGTAGGGTTTGGTATAGGTGTCCGGGTACCTGGCCACGCCATCACGCACGGTGCTCGGGCCGAGCAACGGGATGACCACGTACGGGCCACTCGGCACACCCCAGTAGCCGAGGGTCTGGCCGAAGTCCTCATCGTTGCGCTGCAGGCCCATCCGGGTGCCGACATCGAAGAAGCCGCCCAGGCCGAAGGTGGTGTTGACGATCAGTCGCGCCGTGTCCACGCCTGCGGCATGAGGCTTGAGCTGCAGCAGGTCGTTGGCCAGGTTGGTCACGTCGCCGAGGTTGCGGAAGACGTTGTGGATGCCGTCTTCGAGGAACTGCGGGGTGACCGCCTGGTAACCCTTGGCCAACGGCTTGAGGGCATAGGTGTCAAGGGTATCGTTGAAGCGGAAGATCGGGCGGTTGACCGCTTCCCAGGGATCTTCCTCAGTGGCGGCCTGGGTAGCTGCCACGGGCGCCAGCAGCATGCTGGCACAGACACAGGCCTGGGTGACTCGTTCGATCACACTGGCACCGATCCTACGCATAGGTGTTTCTCCATCGGATTTCTCGGCCGCAAGCGCAACGGGGCGCTGCTGTACGGCGGCAGTATAGAGGCTTGCGGGCTGATAAGCAGCTTTACACAGCGCTGCTCGATAATTTGTGAACAACGGTTGCGCCGTGCACGCTGTCACAGGGCGGTAACAATCGCCCAATAGCCTGCGGAGTATTTGAGGGACGTTGCCATGGATGCTGCACCCGCCTTCACCGCTGTGCTGTTCGGCTTGCGCGGCTGCCTGGTGCAAACCGCCAATGGCGCGCCGTCCCCCGCCCCAGGCGCACTCGCCACCCTCGCCAGCCTGCGCCAACGCCAAGTGCCGTGCATCTGGCTGGATGAGCACGATCCCAGCCACAGCCAGCGCCTGGCCCATGTACTGCCCGACTGGTTGCCGGGGCATACGGTGAATGACGCGCGCTGGCCGGCACCGAACGCCTGCTGGCAGGCACTGATGACGCTGCAGAGCGAGCGCCTGGATGGCTGCGTGCTGGTCAGCGGCGAGCCGCGCCTGCTGCAGTCTGGCCTCAATGCGGGGCTGTGGACGGTGGGGTTGGCCGCCTGCAGCCCGTTCTGCGACCACAATTCACGGCAATGGCAGGCCATGACCGCGCAGCAACGGGACCTGGTCCGTGGCAAGGCGACGCTGGAACTGTTCAGCCTGGGCGTGCATTCGGTGATCGACCATCTCGAAGCGCTGGACACCTGCCTGCAGGATATCGCCCAGCGTCGGCACAAGGGCGAAAAACCCTGATACAGCACCGTTGATACGGATCATGCAAAGCTGCGACAGGTGGATTACGCTGAACACAAGCCAGAACCTTTGCCGCTTCGCTGAGGTCCATGGCTTGCCAAGCCATTGATGGAGAACTGCCAATGCCTGCCCGCGAATTGCAAGAGCGCCTGAACAGCTTGCGCGAGCAACTGGACCGCAACCTGCCGCTTTCGGACGAAGAGCTGGCCGCGCTGCATGAAGAAGCACGCCAGATCGAGGCGCAACTGAAACTTGAAGAAGCCACGCCAGACAACAACCTGGTGGACGGGGTGAACCTGGCGATCGAGCGCTTCGAGGCCGACCACCCCGACCTCACCGCCACCCTGCGCAGCATTGCCAACTCGCTGCACAGCATGGGCATCTGAAAAAACGGGGCCGCAAAGCGGCCCCGATACCTTACTGGCGAACCAGACGCTGGTTCTGCGGGCTGATCGCGCGGGTGCTGCGGTATGGGTTGATATCCAGCCCACCGCGGCGCACATAGCGCGCATACACCGTCAAGTACTCCGGCTGCAGCAGGTTCTTCAGATCCAGGTAGATCCGCTCCACGCACTGCTCATGGAAGTCGGCATGCTGGCGGAAGCTGATCAGGTAGGTCAGCAGGCTGGCTGGGTCCAGCGCCCTGCCCTTGTACTCGACCACCACGCTGCCCCAGTCCGGCTGGCCGGTGACCGGGCAGTTGGATTTCAACAGGTGGCTGTGCAGGGTTTCCTCGACCACCTGGTCAGCGCTGCAACGCAGCAGTTCGGGCTGCGGCTGCTGGTAGTTGCTGATGGCAACGTCCAGTGTATCGATGCACTGCCCCGGCAGGGGCACCACACCCTGCGCCTCGACTTCGGCCAGGCTGCGCACCTTCACGCCAACCGGCTTGCCGGCAGCGGCGGACAGGTCTTTCTCCAGGCAGGCCTGAAGCTCGCCAGACGAAGCGAACACAGTCTGGTTCAGGGAATTCAGGTACAGCTTGAACGACTTGGACTCGATGATGTTCGGCGAATCGGCCGGGATGGCGAACTCGCCGATCGCCACTACCGGCTTGCCAGAGGGCAGCAGCCAGCCCAGCTCGAAGCAGTTCCAGTAATCCACGCCCTGCCAGGGCAAGGTCTCGGCAGTGACCCCCAGTTCGGCCCACTTCGCGGTACGCGGGATCGGGAACAGCAACTGCGGGGAATAGGTGGCAATGTATTCGCTGGACTTGCCCAGCGGGGAATGTTCGGCAGCAGGATGCATGGAAACTGACCTGAAAGTTCGAAATTGCGCCTAGTCTACCGGTTTTGCGCCCTGCCTTGCAGCGCAAGTCAGCGGGTGGTTAGCGGGAATTACAACTTTGTCAGTTTGCGCGGGCGGCTGCCTGGTCACGTATCATCTTGGCCAAAGCCCTGTACTGTCACTGTGGGAGCGGGCTTGCGGCTCCCACCGTGACAGCGCCGCTACCTGGAGCTAATGCAACCCAATGAAACTGCTGATCGTCGAAGACCAGGCCCGCACCGGCCAATACCTGAGCCAGGGCCTGAACGAAGCCGGCTTCGCCACCGAGCTGGCCACCGATGGCGAGACCGGCCAATTCCTGGCCCTGACCGGCGACCACGACCTGCTGATTCTCGACGTGATGCTGCCCGGGCGGGACGGCTGGCAGATTCTCCAGGCCGTACGCCAGGCCGGCATGGATACACCGGTGCTGTTCCTCACCGCCCGCGACGCCATCGAAGACCGGGTACACGGACTGGAGCTGGGCGCCGATGATTACCTGGTCAAGCCGTTCGCCTTCTCCGAACTGCTGGCACGGGTGCGCAGCCTGTTGCGCCGGGGCAGCAGCCCCTGCCAGGACACCACCCTGAGCCTGGCCGACCTGCGCCTGGACCTGATCCGTCGCCGCGCCGAGCGCGCCGGCCAGCGCATCGACCTGACCGCCAAGGAGTTCGCCCTGCTCGAACTGCTGCTGCGCCGCCAGGGCGAGGTGTTGCCCAAATCGCTGATCGCCTCTCAGGTGTGGGACATGAATTTCGACAGCGACACCAATGTGATCGAGGTTGCAATCCGCCGCCTGCGCCTGAAGATCGACGACCCGCACCCGAACAAGCTGATTCACACCGTACGCGGCATGGGCTACGTCCTCGAAGAGCGCGAGGCATGATCCGCCAGGTGTCCCTCGGCAGCCGCCTGGCCCTGCTGTTCGCCGCCTGTACTGCCGCCGTCTCGCTCGGCGCAGGCTTGGTCTTCAGCCAGGCCAGCGCACGGCACTTCGTTGAACTGGACCAGCAACTGCTGGACTCGCGCCTGTCGCTGTTCCGCACCCAGCTGGCCGGCATCACCACCCCGGCCGAGCTGCAGGCGCGCCTGCCCGCCCTGCGCGATGAACTGGGCCATCAGGCTGACCTGGCCCTGCGCATCAGTGGCCGCGACGGTGCTACCTGGTTCGAAAGCCGCACGGGCCTGCCCCGGGCTCCGCTGCCCGACGGGCTGGCGACCTTGCATGAGCAAGGCACGGACTACCGCAGCCTGGCCGGGTACCTGGTACAAGACGCCGCGCAGTCGCCGCAACTGACCCTGTACCTGGATATCACCCACCACCAGCACTTCCTGCAGGGCATGCAGCGCCTGATCTGGTTGACGGTCGGCCTGTCGGCGCTGGCCACCGCGCTGCTCGGTGCCTGGGCCGCACGCCGTGGGCTACGCCCGTTGCGGCAGATGGGCCAGGTCGCCGCCAGCGTGTCGGCGCGGTCGCTGACCACCCGCCTGCCGGTGGCGCAGATGCCCGAAGAACTGGCCGAGCTGGCCACTGCCATGAACGCCATGTTGCAGCGCCTGGACAATGCCTTCCAGCGCCTGTCAGCATTCTCTGCCGATATTGCCCACGAGCTGCGCACGCCGCTGTCCAACCTGCTGACCCATACCCAGGTCACCCTCACCCGCCCACGCAGCCTCGAGGAATATCGTGAGGCCCTGCATGGCAACCTGGAGGAATTGCAGCGGATGGCGCAGATGGTCAACGACATGCTGTTCCTGGCCAAGGCCGATCATGGCCTGCTGATGCCGGGGCACACGCCGCTGGTGCTGCATGAGGAAGTGGATGCGCTGCTGGAGTACTACGCCCCGCTGGCCGAGGACAGCAACGTGCAGCTGTCGCGCGAGGGTGAGGCCTGGCTGCAGGGCGACCGGCACATGCTGCGCCGGGCGTTGTCCAACTTGCTCGACAATGCCTTGCGCTTTACCCCGGCGGGTGGGCAGATACGGGTGACGCTGGCGCCGGGGCCGACGCTTTGCGTGGCCAATACCGGGACGGCCATCGACCCGTCAACGTTGCCGCGGTTGTTCGACCGCTTCTACCGGGTGGACCCCGCACGGCGGGAGGGCAGCAGCGAACATGCAGGGTTGGGGCTGGCGATTACGCGGTCGATCGTGCAGGCCCATGGTGGAAGCATTCGAGCTGAGTGCGAGGATGGCTGGACACGGTTCGTCATCGTGTTCACTGAAAAGCGGTAAACCGGGGGCGGCTCTGCGCCCCCAGTATCTCAAGCAGACATCAGACCGCCAGGCCAATCGCCGGCTGCACCTGAGACGCGCGATAAGCCGGATAGATGGTCGCGAGGAAGCTCATCACCAACCCGGCCGTACAGATGATCGCCACATCCCCCCACTGCAACTGCGATGGCAGGCTGCTGATGAAGTACACATCCGAAGTAAAGATGTGCTGCCCGCTCACCCGCTCCAGCCAGCCGACGATCTGGCTGACATTGAACGCCGCAATTACCCCCAGCACGCCGCCAATCAGCGTGCCGACTATGCCGATCAGGCTGCCCTGGACCATGAACGTACCCATGATCTGCGCCGGTGTGGCGCCCAGGGTGCGCAGGATGGCGATGTCCGGGCCCTTGTCGTTCACCACCATCACCAGGGTGGCGATGATGTTGAACGCGGCAACCGCGATGATCATCATCAACAGCAGGCCGATCATGGTCTTTTCCATCTTCATGGCGCTGAACAGGCTGCCCTGGGTATGGGACCAGTCATCGGCACGGTAGGCATCGCCCAGCCTGGCAGCGATGGCCTTGGACACCTGCGGCGCGGCATACAGGTCGTGCAGCTTCAGGCGCACGCCCTGCACCTGGCCCGGCGCCCAGCGCTGCATGGCGCCAGCATCGGCCACATGGATGTAGGCCTGCGAGCCGTCCAGCTCGGCCCCCACCTTGAAGATGCCGACCACGGTCAGGCGCTGCATGCGCGGGGTGATGCCGCCGGGCTCCTTGCTGATTTCCGGCACGATCAGGGTCAGCTTGTCACCGGTGT
The DNA here is from genome assembly GCF_054057835.1 of Pseudomonas sp. TE21394. Lineage (NCBI taxonomy): Bacteria > Pseudomonadati > Pseudomonadota > Gammaproteobacteria > Pseudomonadales > Pseudomonadaceae > Pseudomonas > Pseudomonas sp. TE21394. The sequence continues at coordinate 85,769 of NZ_JBSRZR010000001.1, forward strand.
TGAGGCGAAAGCGGCGCGCGGTCAGCTCGCCGATGACCACACCGAACTCACCCGGCTGCAGGTCCTGCAGGCGGCCCTGGACGATGTGCTGGCCCACGATCGAGACTTTGCCCTCCTCGGCCGGGTCGATACCACCGACCTGGATCGGCTGCATCGCCCCTTTGTACGAGAGCATGCCTTCCATTTCGGTAATTGGCGCTGCCGCCATCACCGCCGGGTCCTGCAGGGCAGCATCGGCCACCTTGTGCCAGTCGTCCAGCGGCTGCACGCCAAGCACGGCGGCATGTGGCACCAGGCCGAGAATGCGCGAGCTCATTTCACGCTGGAAACCGTTCATCACCGACAGCACCACGATCATCGCCAGCACACCCAGCGACAGGCCGATCATCGAGGTCATCGAGATGAACGAGATGAAGTGGTTGCGGCGCTTGGCTCGGGTATAGCGCGCGCCGATGAAGATGGGCAAGGGTCTGAACATGTACGGAAACACCCAATGAAAACAGGAAAACGGGGCGGCGCCGCCACCCCGTGCAGTCGATCAGATCGCCACCAGGTGACCGTCGTCGAGCTTCAGCACGCGATCCATCTGGCGTGCCAGGTTAAGGTCGTGGGTCACCACCAGGAACGCGGTGCGCGAAGCACTGGAAAGTTCCTGCATCAATTCCTGGATGCCTTGCGCGGTGTGGTGATCGAGGTTGCCGGTCGGCTCGTCGAGCATCACCAGACCCGGGCGGTTGACCAGCGCCCGGGCAATCGCCACCCGCTGGCGCTCGCCGCCGGACAGCTCGGCCGGTTTGTGGTTGAAACGGTGGGCCAGGCCGACACGCTTGAGCAGCGCCTCGGCACGCTCGCGGGCCTCGGGAATCGGGGTACGGCCGATCAGCAACGGCATGCACACGTTCTCGATGGCGGTGAATTCCGGCAGCAGGTGGTGGAACTGGTAGACAAAGCCCAGTTCCCGGTTGCGCAGCAGGCCACGCGCCCGCTCGCCCAGCGCCGACAGCTCCTCGCCAGCCAGCCAGACGCTGCCCTGGGTCGGCCGGTCGAGGCCGCCCAGCAGGTTGAGCAAGGTACTCTTGCCGGAGCCTGAGCTGCCGACGATAGCCACGCGCTCACCGGCGTGCAGCTCGAGGTTGAGACCGGACAGTACCTGCACCGACTCCGGGCCCTCGTCGTAGGACTTGCCCAGGTTGCGGCAACTCAGAACGGCTTTATCACTCATGCGCGACTCACTCATAACGTAGCGCCTCTGCAGGCTGGGTGCGCGCCGCACGCCAGGCCGGGTACAGGGTGGCGAAGAAACTCAGGACCAGCGCCGCGGCACAGACCATGTACACGTCCTGGGCCTGGATCTGCGACGGCAGGTAATCGATGAAGTACACGTCGGCATTGAGGAACTTGTGCCCGATCAGTTTCTCGATGCCGGCGATCACCGCACTGACATTCAGCGCGGCGACGATCCCGACCACGGCGCCGATCAGGGTACCGATCACCCCGATCACCGTGCCCTGGACCATGAAGATGAGCATGATCTGCCCGGGCGTGGCGCCCAGGGTGCGCAGGATGGCAATGTCGCCGCGCTTGTCGTTGACCACCATCACCAGGGTGGAAATGATGTTGAATGCCGCCACCGCGACGATCAGCAGCAACAGCAGGCCGATCATGGCCTTTTCCATGCGGATCGCCTGGTACAGGTTGCCATGGGTGCGGGTCCAGTCACGGCTGTAGAACTCCTGCTCGCCCAGGCGCTGGGCGATGTCCCAGGCCACGCGCGGCGCCTGGAACAGGTCGTCGAACTTCAGACGCAGGCCCTGCACCTGGTCGGGTTTCCAGCGGTGCAGGCGGGACAGGTCACTGATGTTGGTCAGGCCCAGGTAGCCGTCGATCTCGCCCGCCCCGACGTGGAAGGTACCGACCACGGTGAAGCGCTTCATGCGCGGGAACATGCCGGCCGGGGTCACGCTGACCTCGGGGGCGACAAAGGTGAGCTTGTCGCCGATCGAAACCCCCAGCTTGGTCGCGGCCTTGTCGCCGATCATGATGCCCCACTCGCCCGGCGCCAGCTGGTCGAGGCGGCCCTGCAGGACGAACTTGTCGATGATCGACACCTCGCGCTCGCGAGCCGGGTCGATGCCGTTGAGCAGCACCTTCTGCACCTTGCCGTCATGGGTCAGCAGGCCCTGCATCTGGGTGAACGGCGCAACCGCCAGTACCTGCGGATTCTGCTTTACTTGTTGGGCAAGGGCCGGCCAGTCGGCTATGGGCTGGCCGCTCTCCAGCGTGGCATGCGGGATCATGCCCAGCACGCGGGTGCGCATCTCGTGGTCGAAACCGTTCATCACCGAGAGCACCACGATCATCACCACCACGCCCAGGGCGAGGCCGATCATCGAGGTCAGGGAAATGAACGAGACGAAGTGATTGCGACGTTTGGCACGGGTATAACGCGTGCCGATGAATGCGAAAAGAGGTCTGAACATGTCGGGGCTTGTTCGGATGAAAGGGAACGTCCTTGTGGCGAGGCGCCTACGGCGGCTTTACACTCGGACCACCGCCGCTACCTTGGGTTCGCCATGACGACATTAGACGAAGAAGATCGCCGCGAATACTACCGCATCGAAGATCAGATCGCACTTCAAATCAGCCCCCTCAGCGCGGCCGAAGCCCTTGACCCAGATGTGTTGCAAGATGATTCGCCGCTGTTCAACCTGCTCAGCGAGCTGCACCTGTCCGACTTCGAGTCGCAGCACCTGCTACGCCAGTTGAGCGAAAAGGACCGCACCCTCGCCGCATTCCTGCGTGCGCAGAACAAACGCCTCGACCTGCTCAGCGCGGTGGTCGCCCAGACCCTGATCGGCGAAGTGGGCCAACTCCAGCCGGTGGTCATTTCCGAGGGCGGCATCGAATTCACGCAAGCCACGCGGCTGGCCCCCGGTACCCGGGTAAAAGTGAAGATGGTGCTGATGCCACGCGCCCATGGTTTGCTGCTGCGCGGCAAGATTACCCATTGCGACCCGCGCCCGCAGGGCGGCTTCGAGGTCGGCAGCGAATTCACCGACATGACCGACGCCCAGCGTCAATTACTGGCCCGCTACATCCTGCAGCGCCAGCAGCAACAACGGCGCCAGCAGCTGGAACAGAACGACCCCGCCTCCTGAGCCCAACTTTTCCCTGATTTGAAGGAACGAACGTGACACTGATCTACGGCCATCGCGGCGCCAAGGGCGAAGCGCCCGAGAATACCCTGAAGAGCTTCCAGCAGTGCCTGGCTCACGGCGTGACCCGCTGCGAGCTGGACCTGCACCTGTCGGCCGACAACGAGCTGATGGTGATCCACGACCCCACCCTCAAGCGCACCACCGGCAAGCGCGGCAAGGTAGTCGAACACGCGGCCGCCGACCTGGTCAGGATCGACGCGCGCAAAGGCGGCCCTGGCCACGTCCAGCCCTGCCCGATCCCGCGGCTGGAAGAGCTGTTCCAGAAATGCCCGTTCGAGCACTGGCAGCTGGAAGTGAAAAGCGCCTCACGCACCCGCGCCGCCACCACCGTGCTGGCGATCCGTGAACTGGCCCAGCAGTACGGCCTGCTGGACAAGGTGACCATCACCTCGAGCTCGCGCGAAGTGCTGGGCGCCGCACAGGAACTGGTGCCGGATGTGCAACGCGGGCTGGTGGCCGAATACGCCTGGCTCGACCCGCTGAAGGTGGCACAGAACTACGGCTGCGACCTGCTGGCATTGAACTGGACACTGTGCACGCCGGAGCGCCTGTTGAAAGCGCAGGGCCAGGGGCTGCACGTGTCGGTATGGACGGTCAACGAACCGGCACTGATGCGCCGGCTCGCTGACTTTGGCGTGGACAGCCTGATTACAGACTTTCCCGGTTTGGCCAAGACCACCCTCGGGCAGGGTTGAAATCGGTCTCTCCGACCGGCTCAGGCCACCGGTCGGAGCCGCTCAAAAAAGCCGGTTCAGGCCGTCGTAGGCAGCTACCCGATAGGCTTCGGCCATGGTCGGGTAGTTGAACGTGGTGTTGACGAAGTACTTCAGGTTGTTCAGCTCGCCCGGCTGGTTCATCACTGCCTGGCCGATGTGGACGATTTCCGAAGCCTGGTAGCCGAAGCAGTGCACACCCAGCACTTCCAGCGTTTCGCGATGGAACAGGATCTTCAGCATGCCTTGCGGCTCGCCGGCAATCTGCGCACGGGCCATGCTCTTGAAGAAGGCCTTGCCCACCTCGTATGGCACCTTGGCCTGGGTCAGCTCCTGCTCGTTCTTGCCGATCGAGCTGATCTCGGGAATGGTGTAGATGCCGGTCGGCACGTCGTTGACGAAACGCCAGCTGCCATTGTCGACGATGCTGCCCGCGGCCGAGCGGCCCTGGTCGTGTGCAGCACTGGCCAGGCTTGGCCAGCCGATCACGTCACCGGCGCCGTAGATGTTCGGCACGCTGGTGCGGTAGCTCTCGTCGACCTCGATCTGGCCGCGGCTGTTGACCTTGATGCCGATATTTTCCAGGCCCAGCTTGTCGGTGTTGCCAGTACGGCCGTTGCACCACAGCAAGGCGTCGGCCTTGATCTTCTTGCCCGATTTCAGGTGCAGGATCACACCGTTGTCCAGGCCTTCGACACGCTCGTAGTCTTCGTTGTGGCGTACGGTGATGTTGTTGTTGCTGAAGTGGTAGCTCAGCGCCTGGGAAATTTCCGAATCGAGGAAGCTCAGCAGCTGACCACGGTTGTCCACCAGTTCCACCAGCACGCCGAGGCCGCTGAAGATCGAGGCGTACTCGCAACCGATCACACCGGCGCCGTACACGATCAGCTTGCGCGGGGTGTGGCTGAGGCTGAGGATGGTGTCGCTGTCGTACACGCGCGGGTGGTTGAAGTCGATGTCGGCCGGGCGATAGGGGCGCGAGCCGGTGGCAATGATGATGTGCTTGGCGTTGAGCTTTTCCACCACACCGTTCGGGCAGACCACTTCGATGGTCTGCTCGTCGGCGAAGCTGCCGGTGCCGACGAACACATCAACGCGGTTACGGGCGTAATAGCCGGTGCGCGAGGCCACCTGCTTGGCGATGACCTTCTCGGCGCTCTTCAGCACGTCGGGGAACGAGAACCAGCGCGGCTCGCCGATGGCACGGAACATCGGGTTGGTGTTGAACTGCATGATCTGCCGCACCGAGTGACGCAGTGCCTTGGACGGGATGGTGCCGAGGTGGGTGCAGTTGCCCCCCACCTGGCGACGGCTGTCGACCATCGCCACCTTGCGCCCTGCTTTGGCGGCGTTCATTGCCGCGCCTTCCCCGGCCGGGCCGGAACCCAGCACCACTACGTCGTAGTTGTAGACAGCCATGCGTACTCCTTCAGAACTGGCCCGCAAGCCACGGTCGCTCGCGGGGCGCGATCATGCCGCCGGGGCGCCATGAGAAAATTCGGGTGCAGTCTAATCAAGCGTGAACGCCGCGCACATTAACCCTTGGTCGCGTCGTAGGCCAGTTTCGCCCGCACTACATGTGGTTCACCCACTCCCTGGCGGCGATCATCCCTGCTTGTGCTTTCACTCGCCTTTCACTGCCCGTTCGAACGCGGGCGTAGCTTGGGAGACGAAGCCACCCTCGGCCCGAGTCACCAGAACAGCCGGCAGGCCATGCGTAATGGCAAAATCCCAGCCGCGCTGCGGGCCGAGGATCAACAGCAGCGTCGAATAGCCGTCTGCCCGCAGGGCCGAGGCATCGAGCACGGTGACCGCGGCCAGGTCATGCTGCACCGGGCGCCCGAGACGGGCATCGAAGGTGTGCGAATAGCGCCGGCCATTGTCCTCGAAATAATGCCGATAGTCACCCGAGGTTGATACCGAAAGGCCATCGAGCGGAATGACCTGGCGGGCGATCTGGCGGTCTTCGCGGGGCAGCTCCAGGGCGATGCGCCAGGGGCTGCCGTCAGGCTTGCGGCCGACGGCCTTGAGCTCGCCGGTCACTTCGGCGACAAAGCTGGCTACGCCCATGGCCTGCAGGCGTGTAGCGATCAGGTCGACGGCATGGCCAGCGGCAATGCTGTTGAAGTCGAGCTGCACCGGAGCGTCCTTGCACAGGGCCTGGCCCTGGATATGCAGGTGCTGGTAGCCTACCCGTTGGCGCGCCCGGGCCAGCGCCCGGGGGGCGGGCACTTGCATGTGGCGCGCCTGTGGGCCGAAGCCCCACAGGTCGAGCAACGGCTCGACGGTGAGGTCGAAGGCGCCGTCGCTCTGCTCGGCCAGTTGCTGGCCCAGGCTGACCAGTTCGAGCATGTCGGCCGGTAGGGTCTGGCACTGATTGGCGGGCAACTGGTTGAACTGGCTGACGGTGGAATCGCTGCGGTAGGTGGAGTAGTGCTGGTCGATACCCTGCAGAATGGTTTCGACTGCGGCTTGCACCTGGGCCGGGGCAGGGCCGCCGGGCTCACGCACATACTGGATGCTATAGCTGCTGCCCATGGTCGGGCCGCCCAGGCGCTCCAGGGCGGGGCCCTGGTTGCAAGCGGTCAGGAGCATGAGAATGAACAGCAAGGCTGTGCGCAAGCTTCGGCCTCTCGATTACCAGTACTGGCAACACAAATTCTGGATAAAAAAACGGGAACCCGAAGGTTCCCGTTTTTTCATTGCCTTACAAGCGAATCAGCGCGGAAACGCTGGCGGGTTCACACCGGCCATCTCTTCCATCACGCGAACCACCTGGCAGCTGTAACCGAATTCGTTGTCGTACCAGACGTACAGCACAACGCGGTTATCGTTGGCGATGGTCGCTTCAGCATCAACCACACCGGCGTGGCGCGAGCCGACGAAGTCGGTCGAAACCACTTCCTGCGAGCTGACGTAGTCGATCTGCTTGTGCAGTTCCGAGTGCATGGCGGTCTGGCGCAGGTACTCGTTGATCTCGTCGCGCGAGGTAGGCTTTTCCAGGTTCAGGTTCAGGATGGCCATCGAAACGTTCGGCGTCGGTACGCGAATGGCGTTGCCGGTCAGCTTGCCCTTGAGCACTGGCAGCGCCTTGGCAGCAGCAGTGGCGGCGCCGGTTTCGGTGATGACCATGTTCAGCGGCGCGGCACGGCCACGGCGGCTGCCCTTGTGGAAGTTGTCGATCAGGTTCTGGTCGTTGGTGAACGAGTGAACGGTTTCGACGTGGCCGTTGACGATGCCGTACTGGTCGTTGATGGCCTTGAGCACCGGCACGATGGCGTTGGTGGTGCAGGAAGCGGCCGAGATGATCTTGTCATCGGCAGCGATGTCACCGTGGTTGATGCCGTGCACGATGTTCTTCAGCGCGCCCTTGCCAGGTGCGGTGAGGATCACGCGGGCAGCGCCCGGGCAGGCCAGGTGCTGGCCCAGGCCGTCGGCATCACGCCATACGCCGGTGTTGTCGACGATCAGCGCGTTCTCGATACCGTACTGGGTGTAGTCGACTTCGCTTGGGCTCTTGGCGTAGATAACCTGGATCAGGTTGCCGTTGGCGGTGATGGTGTTGTTGGCTTCGTCGATGGTGATGGTGCCATCGAACGGGCCGTGCACCGAGTCACGGCGCAGCAGGCTGGCACGCTTGACCAGGTCGTTCTCGGCGCCCTTGCGCACGACGATGGCACGCAGGCGCAGGCCGTCGCCGCCACCGGTCTTCTCGATCAGGATGCGCGCCAGCAGGCGGCCGATGCGGCCGAAGCCGTACAGCACGACGTCGGTGCCCTTGCGCGACGAAGCGTTCTGCTGACCTACCACTTCGGCCAGTTCTTCACGGACGAACTGCTCGGCAGTACGGCCATTGCCTTCCTGCTTGAACTTGTTGGCCAGCTTGCCCAGGTCGACCGAGGCGGCGCCCAGCTTCAGCTCGCTCATGGCCTTCAGCAGGGGGAATGTCTCGTGTACGGACAGTTCGGTCTCGTCGGCTTGACGATGACGCGCAAAGCGGTGCGCCTTGAGGATCGAGATAACCGAACGGTTGATCAGGCTACGGCCATAAATCGAGCTCACCACATTGTTGTTGCGGTAGAGCTGACCGATAAGCGGGATCATCGCTTCAGCCAGGGCTTCACGATCGATCCACTCACCAAGACACTGGTCGGGCTTCTGAGTCACGGGAACCTTCCACATGTAGGGACAGAAAAAAGGGGCTACATTATGACGCCCCAACGCGTAACCGGCAATGAGCGCCTGTCGCGGTCACGCAAGCCAGCGTTCATGCCCTTTCGAGCCTGACAGCCGGCACCGTCACCGGTACAATCGATCTCTTTGCCGCAACGCTTGGAGTGCAATCTCCCGTGTCAGTTCTGCGCCTACCGCAAATGTCGGCCACGGCCGGCAAACAAACCTGGGGTAATCTCCCCGGAGCCGCCCTCAGCCTGGCCATCGCCGAGGCCGCCAGCAGCGCGGGCCGCTTCACTTTGCTGCTGACTGCCGACAGCCAGGCGGCCGATCGTCTGGAACAGGAACTTCGCTTCTTTGCGCCGGACCTGCCGGTGCTGCCGTTCCCCGATTGGGAAACCCTGCCCTACGACCTGTTCTCGCCGCACCAGGACATCATCTCCCAGCGCATCGCCAGCCTGTACCGCCTGCCGGAGCTGAGCCATGGCATCCTCGTGGTACCGGTCACCACCGCCCTGCACCGCCTGGCGCCGACCCGCTTCCTGCTGGGCAGCAGCCTGGTGCTGGACGTCGGCCAGACCATCGATGTCGAACAGATGCGCACGCGCCTGGAAGCCAGCGGCTATCGCTGTGTCGATACCGTCTACGAGCATGGCGAGTTCGCCGTGCGCGGTGCGCTGATCGACCTGTTCCCGATGGGCAGCAAGCTGCCCTACCGCATCGACCTGTTCGATGACGAGATCGAAACCCTGCGCACCTTCGACCCCGAGACCCAGCGCTCGATCGACAAGGTCGATTCGGTACGCCTGCTGCCGGCGCGCGAATTCCCGATGCAGAAAGAGGAAGTGACCCGCTTCAAGGCGCGCTTCCGTGAACGCTTCGATGTCGACTTCCGCCGCAGCGCGATCTTCCAGGACCTGGCCAGCGGTATCATCCCCGCCGGTATCGAGTACTACCTGCCGCTGTTCTTCGAAGAAACCTCGACCTTGTTCGACTACCTGCCAGCCGACACCCAGGTGTTCTCGCTGCCCGGCGTGGAACAGGCTGCCGAGCATTTCTGGAACGACGTGCGCGGGCGTTATGAAGACCGCCGTGGCGACCTGAGCCGGCCCTTGCTGCCGCCCGCCGAGCTGTTCCTGCCGGTGGAAGACTGCTTTGCCCGGCTCAAGCAATGGCCACGGGTGGTGGTCAGCAGCGAGGACCTCCAGCCCGGGGTCGGCCGCGAACGCTTCCCGGCGCGCGCGCTGCCCAACCTGGCGATCGAGGCCAAGGCCAACCAGCCGCTGGCCGAACTGGCCAACTTCCTCGACCAGTTCCCTGGCCGCGTGCTGTTCACCGCAGAATCGGCGGGGCGCCGCGAAGTACTGCTGGAGCTGCTCGAGCGGCTGAAATTGCGCCCACAGGGCGTCGATGGCTGGGCCGACTTCATCACTGGCGCCGAGCGCCTGGCGATCACCATCGCCCCGCTGGACGATGGCCTGCTGCTGGACGACCCGGCCGTCGCCCTCATCGCCGAAAGCCCGCTGTTCGGCCAGCGCGTCATGCAGCGCAGGCGCCGCGACAAGCGTGGCGAAACCGCCAACGACGCGGTGATCAAGAACCTCACCGAGCTGCGTGAAGGCGCACCGGTGGTGCACATCGACCATGGCGTCGGCCGCTACCTGGGCCTGGCCACGCTGGAAATCGAAGGCCAGGCCGCCGAATTCCTCACCCTGGAATACGCCGAAGGCGCCAAGCTGTACGTGCCCGTGGCCAACCTGCACCTGATCGCCCGCTACACCGGCAGCGACGATGCCCTGGCGCCGTTGCACCGGCTGGGTTCGGAGGCCTGGCAGAAGGCCAAGCGCAAGGCTGCCGAACAGGTACGCGATGTCGCCGCCGAGCTGCTCGACATCTATGCCCGCCGCGCCGCACGCAAAGGTTATGCGTTCGCCGACCCAGCCGCCGATTACGCCACCTTCAGCGCCGGCTTCCCGTTCGAGGAAACCCCGGACCAGCAGGCCGCCATCGAAGCCGTGCGCGCCGACATGCTGGCGCCCAAGCCGATGGACCGGCTGGTGTGCGGCGACGTCGGCTTCGGCAAGACCGAAGTGGCCATGCGCGCGGCATTCATTGCCGTACACAGTGGCCGCCAGGTGGCCGTGCTGGTGCCCACCACCCTGCTCGCCCAGCAGCACTACAACAGCTTCCGTGACCGCTTTGCCGACTGGCCGGTGACCGTGGAGGTGATGAGCCGCTTCAAGTCGGCCAAAGAGGTGGCCGCCGCCGCCGCAGACCTCGCCGAAGGCAAGATCGACATCCTCATCGGTACCCACAAGCTGCTGCAGGACGACGTGCGCTTCAAGGACCTGGGCCTGGCCATCATCGACGAAGAGCACCGCTTCGGCGTGCGCCAGAAAGAACAGCTCAAGGCCCTGCGCAGCGAGGTGGACATCCTCACCCTCACCGCCACGCCGATTCCGCGTACGCTGAACATGGCCGTGGCGGGCATGCGCGACCTGTCGATCATTGCCACGCCACCGGCGCGGCGCCTGTCGGTTCGCACCTTCGTCATGGAGCAGAACAAGAGCACGGTGAAGGAGGCGCTGCTGCGTGAACTGTTGCGCGGCGGCCAGGTGTACTACCTGCACAACGATGTGAAGACCATCGAGAAATGCGCCGCCGATCTTGCCGAGCTGGTCCCCGAGGCGCGCATCGGCATCGGCCATGGGCAGATGCGCGAGCGCGAGCTGGAACAGGTGATGAGCGACTTCTACCACAAGCGCTTCAACGTGCTGGTGGCCTCGACCATCATCGAAACCGGCATCGACGTGCCCAGCGCCAACACCATCGTCATCGAGCGTGCCGACAAGTTCGGCCTGGCCCAGCTGCACCAGCTGCGCGGCCGGGTTGGCCGTAGCCACCACCAGGCCTACGCCTACCTGCTGACACCCACCCGGCAAAAGGTCAGCGCCGATGCCGAGAAACGCCTGGAGGCGATCGCCAACACCCAGGACCTCGGTGCCGGCTTCGTCCTGGCCACCAACGACCTGGAGATCCGCGGCGCCGGCGAGCTGCTGGGCGAAGGCCAGAGCGGGCAGATCCAGGCGGTGGGCTTCACCCTGTACATGGAAATGCTCGAGCGCGCGGTCAAGGCGATCCGCAAGGGTACCCAGCCCAACCTGGAGCAGCCGCTGGGCGGTGGCCCGGAAATCAACCTGCGCCTGCCGGCCCTGATCCCCGAGGACTACCTGCCCGACGTGCATGCACGGCTGATCCTGTACAAGCGCATCGCCTCGGCCGCCGACGAAGAAGGCCTCAAGGACCTGCAGGTGGAGATGATCGACCGCTTCGGCCTGCTGCCCGAGCCGACCAAGAACCTCATGCGCCTGACCTCGCTCAAGCTGCAGGCGGAAAAGCTTGGCATCAAGAAAGTCGATGCCGGCCCCAATGGCGGCAAGATCGAGTTCGAGGCCGAGACGCCGGTCGACCCGCTGACCCTGATCAAGCTGATCCAGGGCCAGCCCAAACGCTACAAGTTCGAAGGCGCCACCCAGTTCCGCTTCCTGGTACCGATGGAACGCCCCGACGAACGCTTCAATACCCTGGAGGCGCTGTTCGAGCGCCTGACTCCACAGCCTGCTTAAGGAAGACCCATGCGTGCCATCCGTTGCCTGACCCTGCTGCTGGCGCTGTTCGCCCCGGCTGCCTTCGCCGAAGGCCTTTATCAGGTAGAAATGATCCTGGTGCGGCAGAACAGCGTGCCCGCCTTCACCAGCCCGTTTGCCCCGGAAAACTGGAGCGCCGGCGCCCCGCGCCTGGAAAAGGACGCCGAGCGCCGCCTGGCGCTGGAAGACGAAGCCACCCGCCTGGAAGCCACCGCCGACTACACCGTCCTGATGCACAAGGCCTGGCAGCAGCGGGTCGGCAGCGAACCCAGCCGTATCGCCCTGGGCGAAGGCGCCGAGCAGTTCGGCCATTACCCCATCGAAGGCAACCTGAGCATTGCCGAGGGCCGCTTCATCGCGGTCGAGGCCAATTTCTGGGTCAACCAGCTGGACGGCAACGGCAGCGTGCTGCAAAGCGAGCAGTTCAAGCAGAGCAACAGCAACGTCAAGGGTGGGCAACTGACCTTCCTTGACGGCGGGCACCTGGCGCTGCTGCTGAAGGTGACACCACCGGGCACGCCGAAGATGCCGGTAATGGACCCGGAGATGATGGAGCAGTGATGTGAGCAGCGGCGATGCGCAGCAACTGCTGAGGGCCCACCCGGGCTGGGTGAGGTTCATCGAGGCCGGCGTACTGGCACGAGGCCGCGATTATGCGGCGCAAGAGCGGACGCGCATCCTGTCGCAGCATGGCGCAACGGTCGAGGCAAGCTGCAAGGGCTCGGCCGGCCAGACCTACCAGCAGACCATCCAGCTGGTCCTCAACCACGGCGACCTGCGCATGTTCGGGCGCTGCTCCTGTCCCGTCGCCCTCAACTGCAAGCACTGCGTTGCTGCATTACTGCAGTTGCAGGATGGTAGCGACCGCCTTGAGGCCGCAGCGCCATCGGAGCAGGCCGCGCTTTCGCTGCCACCGGACCTCAACCTGTGGGTGCAGGCACTCGAGTCACCGTCCCAACCCGCTGCCTCACGCGAACCCGCACGCAAAGGCCCGGCAATCTATTACCGTATTCAACTGGATCATGAGCACTGGCGGCTCGAACCGATCAAGGGAACGCGGCAGACAGACGGCACACTGAAGATCGGCCGCATCACGTCGATGCCCGAGATGATCTACTACACCCCTCGCTATGTCACCGAGGACGACGCCCGGCTGTTGCGCCTGATCGATGCCCGCAGCAAGACGATTACGCCCGTGGTGCAACTGGAAGGCAAGCAGGGTGCGGAACTCTACAGCTACGCCCTGGCCACTGATCGCCTACTGTTCGAAGACGACGCTGCGCCATTGTCTCCCGGGCCGGAGCTGCATGCCGAGTTCCGCTGGGTCAGGCTTGACAATGGCAGCTACCGCGGCGCCTGGTATCACGATGGCCACCGGCAGCTGCAGGTACTGCCTATCGAACCCATGTACTATGTCGACAGGCATTCGCACCAGACCGGCAAGCTGCGCCATGACCTCGACCCCTTCATTGCCAGCCAGCTCGCGCGTGCGCCTGTTGTTCCCGAGCATTTGGTCGTTCCCTTGAGCCATCGCTTGAACGCCCTGAACCGCCACGTGCCCACCCCCACAGCCGTGAGCACCAGGCAAATCGAAGACCTCACGCCAAGAGGGAGGCTGACCCTCGGCAGCCTGGAATTCAGTGCCTACATGCCCAAGACCGGCCGTATGCAACGGCAGATGCAGCACCGTGCCGCGCTGGCATTCGACTACGACGGCCTGCGCGCCAGCGGCAGCGACGACAAACCGCTGACCCGCCTGGTCGGCGACACCAGCCAGCGCATCCGTCGCCAACCGCAGGCCGAGCAGGCGCTGCGCAAGGTGCTGCGCGACCTCGGTTTCACGCCCGCCACCCGGCAGAGCAAGGCGTTGCCCGACAGCGCTGGCGAGATGCTCCAGCTTCCCGACGACGAAGCCTGGCTACGTTTTGCCCGCGCAGGCCTGCCACGCTTGCGCGAGGCCGGTTGGGACATCGACATCCAACGCGACTTTGCCTTCAACCTGCAGGAAGTGGACGACTGGTACGCCAGCGTTGACGAAGCACCTGGCCATGAATGGTTCGACCTGGAGCTTGGCATCGTGGTCGATGGCCAGCGCCACAGCCTGTTGCCGATCGTACTGCAACTGCTGCGCAGCAACCCGGAACTGCTGCGCCCCAGCGAACTGGCCCGGCGCAGCGACGACGAGCACCTGCTGCTCGACCTCAACCGCGGGCGCCTCGACGCGCCGGCCTTGCGCGTCGCCCTGCCGTACGGCCGGATCAAGGCGGTCATGGGCACCCTCGGCGAACTCTACCTGCACGACCATGCCGCGGGCCCATCGCTGCGCCTGGACCGCGCCGACGCCGCGCGCCTGAACGAAATCGAAGGCCTGCCACTGCACTGGGAAGGCGGCGAGCGTGTGCGCGATCTCGGTCGCCGCCTGCGCGATGCCCGCGACCTGCAGGCGCCACCGCCGGCCGGCCTGCAAGCCAGCCTGCGTCCCTACCAGCAGCAGGGCCTGAACTGGCTGCAGGCGCTGCGGGAAATGGGCACCGGCGGCATCCTTGGCGACGACATGGGCCTGGGCAAGACCTTGCAGACCCTGGCACACCTGCTGCTGGAAAAACAGTCCGGGCGCATGAACACACCGGCGCTGGCAGTCATGCCCACCAGCCTGATCCCGAACTGGCTCGACGAAGCTCAACGCTTCGCCCCCGGCCTGCGGGTTCTGGCCTTGCACGGGCCCGGGCGCAGCAAGCATTTCGCCAACCTGCACGATTATGACCTGGTGCTGACTACCTATGCCCTGGTACCTCGCGACCTCGAACAGCTGCGCCTCCGGACCTGGCACGTGCTGGTGCTGGACGAGGCGCAGAACATCAAGAGCAGCACCAGCAAGGCCGCCCTTGCCGTCTGCGAACTGCAGGCCGGGCAGCGCCTGTGCCTGACCGGCACGCCGATGGAGAACAACCTCGGCGAGCTGTGGTCGCTCTTCCACTTCCTCATGCCCGGGTGGCTGGGCGACCTGAAGCGCTTCAACCAGGACTACCGCACCCCGATCGAGCGCCACGGCGACAGCGAGCGCATGGCCCACCTGGCCAACCGCATCCGCCCGTTCCTGCTGCGCCGCACCAAGGAGCAGGTGGCCACCGAACTGCCAGCCAAGACCGAGATGGTGCACTGGGTCGAGCTCAGCGATGCCCAGCGTGACACCTACGAGGCCGTGCGAGTGGCCATGGACAAGAAGGTCCGCGACGAAATCGCCCGTAATGGGGCCGCCCGCAGCCAGATCGTCATCCTCGACGCCTTGCTCAAGCTACGCCAGGTATGTTGCGACCTGCGTCTGGTCAAAGGGGTGGAAAGCAAAGGCAACCAAGCCGACAAAGGCAAACTGGGCGCGCTGCTGGAAATGCTCGAAGAGCTGCTCAGCGAAGGGCGCCGGGTGCTGCTGTTTTCGCAATTCACCTCGATGCTGGCGTTGATCGAGGAAGAGCTGAACAAACGCAAGATCCGCTACAGCCTGCTGACTGGCGATACCCGTGACCGGCGCACGCCGGTGCAGCAATTCCAGCAGGGTGACAGCGAAGTTTTCCTGATCAGCCTCAAGGCCGGTGGTGTGGGCCTGAACCTGACGGCTGCAGACACGGTGATCCACTTCGACCCTTGGTGGAACCCGGCCAGCGAGAACCAGGCCACCGACCGCGCCTACCGCATTGGCCAGGACAAGCCGGTGTTCGTGTACAAACTGATCACACGAGGCACGGTGGAAGAGAAGATCCAGCTGTTGCAGCAGGAGAAAGCGGCGCTGGCAGCGGGCCTGCTGGATGGTGGGCAAGCCGGGCAGTGGCGGCTGGGGGATGAAGAGATCGAGGCGCTGTTCGCGCCATTGCCGGGCAAGCGCGGGCGATAGAGCCCGCGTCATGAGTTGCCATTGCGGCCACTTCGCAGGTAAACCTGCCGCTACAGGTATCGCACCGCCAGCAACAGGCTGTTCCTGCGACAGTGGGCCGACCGGCGAACCGGCCGCCGCGGTCAATCGACCAGCTGCGCCTCTTTCAATGCCCCCAGCGCCTCCAGCCACCGCGGCTGCTGGCGGTAATCGGTGCGTGCGAACCCCTGCCCGCGCATCCGTGCAATCCGCGGCGAGGGCCTGACCTTCATCCGCTGCGCCGCAGTCAGCGCCAGCTCGGCTGCAGCCCGGTCGTTGCACACCAGACCCATGTCGCAGCCCGCAGTCAAGGCCGCCTCGATCCGGCTGGCCGCATCGCCAACCACATGTGCACCGGCCATCGACAGGTCGTCACTGAAGATCACCCCGTCAAAGCCCAACTCCCCCCGCAGAATGTCTTGCAGCCAACGCCGCGAGAAGCCGGCCGGCTGGCTGTCGACCTGCGGATAAATGACATGCGCCGGCATCACTGCCGCCAGTTGCCCGCTCAAGCGGGCAAACGGCACCAGGTCGGCCTGGCGCAATTGCGCGAGGCTGCGCTCATCCGTGGGGATCGCCACATGCGAGTCCGCCTCGGCCCAGCCATGGCCCGGGAAATGTTTGCCACACGCCGCCATGCCCGCCGCGTTCATGCCGCGGATGAACGCCCCGGCCAGTTGCGTGGCACGCAGTGGGTCACCCTCGAAGGCGCGACTGCCGACCACCGCACTGCGCTGGTGATCCAGGTCGAGCACCGGGGCAAAGCTGAGGTCCAGGCCAACCGCCAGCACCTCGGTCGCCATCAACCAGCCGCATTGCTCGGCCAGGTACTCGGCGTTGTCGTTGTCGGCCAGCGCACGCATGGCTGGCAGGCGCACAAAACCCTGGCGCAGGCGCTGCACGCGCCCGCCTTCCTGGTCCACCGCCAGGATCAGGTCGGGGCGAATGGCACGAATCGAGGCGCATAGCTCACGCACCTGGCGCGGGCTGTCGATGTTACGGGCAAAGATGATCAGGCCGGCCACCTCAGGCTGGCGCAACAGGTGACGGTCTTCGGCGGTCAGCCATTTACCGGCGATATCCACCATCAAGGAGCCTTGCAGGCTGACAGTCATGGGTAATCCTTCATTGAAGACTGAGAGAAGCCCACTGGGGGCAAGCGGCCTGCTCGATGCGCACCAGGCAATGCGCCGGCACCCGCTCGAACAGGTTGAGCAAATCGGTGTTGCGCAGGCGTATGCAGCCATGGGACAGCGCTACGCCCATGGGTTCCGTATCCGGGGTCCCGTGCAGGTAGATATAGCGGCGGAAGGTATCGACCGCACCCAGGCGGTTGACCCCCGGTTCGCAACCGCTGAGCCAGAGGATGCGGGTGAGGATCCAGTCCCGGCCGGGATACTGCGCGTGCAAGGCCGGCGACCACACCTCGCCGGTCCAGCGCCGCCCGGCCAGCACCGCATTCAGCGGCAGGCCTGCACCGATCTTCGCCCGCACCTGGTGCAAGCCACACGGCGTGCAACCCGAACCATTGTGCTCACCAGCACCGTTGCGCGCCGTGGAAACCGGCAGGCGCAGGCACAGCTGACCACGGGCGAAGCCATACAGACGCTGGTCGGCAAGGGAAATGTGCAACAGATCAAGATCGGACATGGGCGCTAGCTTAGCCGAAGCGCCCTGCCCCGCCCAGCCTTCAGGCTTTGGCAGTGGCGGTACCGGCCTTGCTGCGTGGGCGCAACTGGGCAGCGGCCATGGCCGCGTCGGTGACGCCACTATCGGCACGCATGCCCGCAGCGAGGAATGGCACCATCAGGCGCATCACCTGTTCGATCGAGGTGTTGATACCGAAGTCGGTCTCGGCGATCGCCCGCAGGGCCTTGATACCGGACATGCTGAAGGCTGCGGCACCGAGCATGAAGTGCACGCGCCAGAACAGCTCGAGCGGCGGGATGCGCGGCGCGGCTTCGTTGACCAGCAGCATGTAGCGGCGGAACACCTTGCCGTACATGTCTTCCAGGTACCGCCGCAGGTGGCCTTGGCTCTGGCTGAAGGCCAGGCCCAGCAGGCGCATGAAGATCGACAGGTCGTTGTTGCTGCGTGGCTGCACGGCCAAGGCCTGCTCCACCAGCATTTCCAGCAGCTCCTCGAGGCTGGGCTTGTGCTCCGGCTTGGCCTGGCGCCGCTCCAGTTCACGCTCGAGGCTGGCACAGAACGGCCCGAGGAAGCGCGAGAACACTGCCTGGATCAAGGCCTTCTTGGAGCCGAAGTGATAGTTGACCGCCGCCAGGTTGACGCCGGCCTTGCTGGTAATCAGACGCAACGAGGTTTCGGCGAACCCCCTTTCCGCGAACAGCTGCTCGGCAGCATCGAGAATGCGTTCAACGGTTTCCGATTGGGCCATGACTACTCCGACTACTCCGCCAGACAAACAGGTGTTTGAAACATACGTTTCAGCCCTGCTTCTGTCAAGGCTCGGTGACTGGCCGGTCGCCATTTAAAAGCGCCGCGCCTCAAGCTGCAAGCCCCAGCCAGGTATAGCGCAGGCGGGGGTTGCTGCGTCGTCCGGCATTTTTATTGCGGGTTACAGGTTGCAGCGCATCCAGTACTGTATATAATTCCAGTCACTGTACAAAAAGACAGAGCGCTCACCATGTTGAAACTGACGCCACGCCAAGCCGAAATTCTCGCGTTCATCAAGCGTTGCCTGGAAGACAACGGCTTCCCGCCCACGCGCGCCGAGATCGCTCAGGAGCTGGGCTTCAAGTCGCCCAACGCCGCCGAGGAGCACCTCAAGGCCCTCGCTCGCAAAGGTGCGATCGAGATGACCCCGGGCGCCTCCCGTGGCATCCGCATCCCCGGCCTGGAAGCCAAGGCCGAGGAAAGCGGCCTGCCGATCATCGGCCGGGTTGCTGCCGGTGCACCGATCCTCGCCGAACAGCACATCGAGCAATCCTGCAACATCAGCCCCGACTTTTTCCATCCCCAGGCCGACTACCTGCTGCGCGTGCACGGCATGAGCATGAAGGATGTCGGCATCTTCGACGGCGACCTGCTGGCGGTACATACCTGCCGTGAAGCGCGCAACGGCCAGATCGTCGTGGCCCGGATCGGCGATGAAGTCACCGTCAAGCGCTTCAAGCGTGAAGGCAGCAAGGTCTGGCTGCTTGCCGAAAATCCCGAATTCGCCCCTATCGAAGTCGACCTGAAAGAACAGGAACTGGTGATCGAGGGTTTGAGCGTCGGCGTCATTCGCCGCTGATCCAGGAGGCGTCATGCAGCAGTTCATTCACGCACCCGAGCAAGCCCAGTTGCCATTGTTCGAAGCATTCCTCGCCCAGCCCGTACTGCCAGGCCTGAAAGCCAGCGAAGTGGCGCGCAAGAACACCCAGCCCGAGCTGTTCAGCGAACTGTCGTTGCGCGGCGCCCCCGGGCATTGTCACAGCCTGCTGGCGCCGGTTCTGCGCGAGTTGAGCGAAGAGGACGAGAGCCGCTGGCTGACCCTGATCGCCCCGCCGCCAAGCCTGACCCAGGCCTGGCTGCGCGACGCCGGGCTCAACCGTGAACGCATCCTGCTGCTGCACCCTCGCGGCAATCAAAGCCCGCTGCAATTGGCATGCGAAGCGCTGCGCCTGGGCCGTAGCCACACCGTGGTCAGCTGGCTGGGCAATATCAACGCCACTGCACGCCAGCAATTGCTGCGTGCCGCCAGCACCGGAAACGCACAAAGCCTGAACATCCGCCTCGGCTGATGCTCAGGCTTTGCCTGCTGTAGCTAAACACCTGACACCTGCTGCCTGTCAGTGCAGCACGCGTGGCCCTTCATCACGTTCGAGCTCGCCATCCATCAGGCGACCGGCCATCTGCACGCCCACACTGAGCATGGCCTTGGCTACTTCCACATGCTGGCCCTGCAGGAACGCCTTGGCGTCTTCCGAAAAATCCAGGGTTACCAGAGAGCCCTCATCCTCGGCGCGACGCAGTTCGATGCGGCCATCAGGCAACTCGACAATTTCCAGAAACGACGTAGACATAAATGGCAGTTCTCCGCGAAAGGCCAGTATTGTACCAGCCGTAGCGGCTATCAGCACTCACTCAACGCGTCACGGAAACGTCTTACAAGACCTTTGAGGTTGCTGCGCCAGGTTTCCAGTTCCGCGCGTGACAGCGCCGGATGCTCAGGCTCATCGAGATTGACCGCCTGAATCAGCGGCTGGGTAACGTCGGTTTTTGGTGTTTTCTTCGCGACCGGTGGTCGGAACAAATCGGCATAAGCACTGAGCATTTGTGCCAGCCAGGTTTCACGCTGGCGCGCCAACTCCAGCAGCTCGGCCACTTCCGGGATAGCGATGCCGTTCAGGGCGTCGTCAGCCAGTGCTTGCTCGACAGTAGCAACCACAGGCAAGCGGTAGAAGCCACCAATCTCATGGCATAACCCCAGCAGCGCGCCGTACAGGTGAAACAGCGCCGATTCGCGCTCAGCCTGGACCAGGCCCTGGGCGTTCATTGCCTGGCTTTGTTCGGCCTTGGCCATGGACTCCAGGGCGAGGCCAGCGAAGAACAGTTTCTGGTTGGTGCGGGTATAGAGTTCCTGGGCCATCTCGGTGCCCTCCCATGAGGCTGCAAGGCGGATAGCTGCATCATAAATGATTGGGGCCGCAAAGCGGCCCCGATTACAGCACTCAAGGATCAGCGCTTGTCTTCAACCTTCCACGCATTGCCGTCGTAGAACGCCTTCCAGCCGGTCGGCTTGCCATCGACTTCGGATTGCACGTACTGCTCCTTGGTCTTGCGGCTGTAACGGATCACCGCTGGGCGACCATCCGGGTCTTTCTGCGGTGCATCGCACAGGAAGTGGTACTTCGGATCGATCTCGTGCTTGTGCGGCACGATCTCCAGCACCAGCGGAGCGCGCGTCTCACGGTTCTTGGGGAACTGGCTGGCAGCCAGGAACAGCCCCGAAGCGCCATCACGCAGCACGTAGGTATCGTCAACCTTCTCGCACTTGAGCTCAGGCATATCCACCTTGTCCATCTTCGGTGGCGCCGCCTCACCACTCTTGAGCAGCTTGCGGGTGTTCTTGCAGGCCGGGTTGGTGCAACCGAAGAACTTGCCGAAACGGCCAGTTTTCAACTGCATCTCGCTGCCGCACTTGTCACATTCCAGGCTCGGCCCTTCGTAGCCCTTGATGCGATAGTTGCCTTCTTCGATCTCATAGCCGGCGCAATCCGGGTTGTTACCGCAGATGTGCAGCTTGTGCTTCTCATCCAACAGGTAGGCGTCCATCGCCGTGGCGCAGATCGGGCAGCGGTGCTTGCCCAGCAGCACACGGGATTCCGATTCACCCTCGTCGTCGGCGGCAATCTCATCGCCCGGCACCAGGTTCACGGTGGCCTTGCAGCGCTCTTTCGGCGGCAGGCTGTAGCCCGAGCAACCGAGGAACACGCCGGTCGAGGCAGTACGAATCATCATCGGGCGGCCACATTCCTTGCACGGAATGTTGGTCATGGTCGGCTGGTTGGCGCGCATGCCGTCTTCGCTGGACTCGGCAGTCTGCAGCTTCTTGCTGAAGTCGCCATAGAACTCGTCGAGCACGTTCTTCCAGTCACGCTCACCCTGGGCCACGTCGTCGAGGTTCTCTTCCATGTCGGCGGTAAAGCCGTAGTCCATCAGGTTGGAGAAACTCTCCGACAGCCGCTCGGTGACGATGTCACCCATCTTCTCCGAGTAGAAGCGGCGGTTGTGCAGGGTCACATAACCACGGTCCTGGATGGTCGAGATGATCGCCGCGTAGGTCGATGGACGACCGATGCCGCGCTTCTCCATTTCCTTGACCAGGCTGGCTTCGGTGAAGCGCGCCGGTGGCTTGGTGAAATGCTGGCTCGGGTCGATCTGGATGAGCTTCAGCGCTTCACCCTGGACCATTTCCGGCAACACGTCGTCTTCGCCCGGCTTGCTCTGCTGCGGCAGCACTCGGGTGTAACCGTCGAACTTGAGGATACGGCCCTTGGCTCGCAGCTCGAAGTCGCCGGCAGCCACGGTGACGCTGGTGGACAGGTACTGCGCTGGTGGCATCTGGCAGGCCAGGAACTGACGCCAGATCAGCTCGTAAAGGCGCTCGGCGTCGCGCTCCATGCCACTGAGCTTGCTCGGGTGGGTGTTGACGTCGGAAGGACGAATTGCTTCGTGCGCCTCTTGGGCGCCTTCCTTGCTGCCATACACCAGCGGCGCCTCCGGCAGGTACTGCTTGCCGAATTCACGTTCGATGTAACTGCGCGCCATGTCCAGGGCGTCGGCCGACAGGTTGGTCGAGTCGGTACGCATGTAGGTGATGTAGCCCGCTTCGTACAAGCGCTGGGCCATCATCATGGTCTTCTTCACACCGAAGCCCAGGCGGTTGCTGGCCGCTTGCTGCAAGGTGGAGGTAATGAACGGTGCCGACGGCTTGCTGCTGGTCGGGCGGTCTTCGCGCTTGACCACGCTGTAGCTGGAGGCCTTGAGCTTTTCCAGCGCAGCCATGGCCTGGGCTTCGTTCAGCGGCTTGAAGGCCTCGCCCTTCTCGCGTGCCACTTCGAAGCGCACCTTGGCGTTCTTGGCCGTGCCGAGATCAGCGTGGATTTCCCAGTACTCTTCCGGGATGAACGCGCGGATCTCGCGCTCGCGCTCCACCACCAGCTTCACCGCCACCGACTGCACACGGCCGGCGGACAGGCCGCGGGCAATCTTGGCCCACAGCAGCGGCGAAACCATGTAGCCGACCACACGGTCAAGGAAGCGCCGCGCCTGCTGGGCATTGACCCGGTCGATGTCCAGCTCGCCCGGCTGCGAGAAGGCATCCTGGATGGCCTTCTTGGTAATTTCGTTGAACACCACACGCTTGTAGCGGTTATCGTCGCCGCCGATGGCCTCGCGCAGGTGCCAGGCAATGGCTTCCCCCTCGCGGTCCAAGTCGGTTGCGAGATAGATGGTGTCGGCGTCCTTGGCCAGACGGCGCAGCTCTTCGATCACCTTTTCCTTGCCGGGCAGGATCTCGTACTTGGCCTTCCAGCCGTGCTCCGGGTCGACGCCCATGCGTGCCACCAGCTGGCGGCGGGCCTTTTCCTTCGGCGACAGCGCCGGAGCCTCACCCGCGGCCTTGCCACGCTTGGCGGCCGGCTCTTTGCTGGCGCTGGCCGAACCGCTGGTGGGGAGGTCTCGGATATGGCCGATACTCGACTTCACCACGTACTGGTTGCCCAGATACTTGTTGATGGTCTTGGCCTTGGCCGGGGATTCCACAATGACCAGCGATTTGCCCATGGATCGGAGTATTCCTGAATCTGAAGATGAAAAACGCGTCAGGTGCCAGACGCGGCACCGCTATATATAGTGGCAAAAGTGTGAGGTCAAGCTCGGACTGTCACGCTTGCGACTTGCCCAGCAGCCCGGGAAGCCCCTCTTCGGCCTTGACCAAAGCAAAGCGTGGCACCTGTTCCCCGTCAACCTCGACGGACTCCTCGAACATCGAAAGGGGCCGTACCCAGAAGCTGTAATCACCATACAGGCATTGGTAGAAAACCATCCACTCTTCGCTTTCGGAGTGCCGCGCAACACTGAAGACACGGTACTCAGGCCCTTTGTAATGCCGGTATATGCCTGGTTGTATCTGCATGTTGCCCACCCTCTTGAAAAAACCTGAAAAAACAAAACCGGGGCACAAGGCCCCGGTCGCTGTCCGCCAACGCGATCAGACGCGTTCGAAGACAGTGGTGATACCTTGGCCGAGACCCACGCACATGGTCGCCACCCCCAGGGTACCGCCATTCTGCTTCATGACGTTGAGCAGGGTGCCGGAAATTCGTGCCCCGGAGCAACCGAACGGGTGGCCCAAGGCAATGGCGCCGCCGTGCAGGTTAACCTTCTCATCCATCTTGTCGAGCACTTTCAAATCTTTCAGCACTGGCAGGGCCTGTGCAGCGAAGGCTTCGTTGAGTTCGATGAAGTCGATGTCGGCCATGGTCAGGCCGGCGCGCTTGAGGGCTTTCTGGGTCGACGGCACGGGGCCGTAGCCCATGATCGCCGGGTCGACACCAGCCACCGCCATGGCGCGAATGACCGCCAGTGGCTGGATGCCCAGGTCCATGGCGCGCTGCCCGGACATGACGATCATGCACGAGGCACCGTCGGTGATCTGCGACGAGGTACCAGCAGTGACGGTGCCGCCTTTCGGGTTGAACGCCGGCTTGAGCGCCGCCAGGCCTTCGAGGGTGGTTTCCGGGCGAATGGTTTCGTCGAAGTCGAAAACCTTGAGGAAGCCGTTCTCGTCATAGCCCTGCATCGGGATGATCTCGTCCTTGAACTTGCCTTCGACCGTAGCCTTGTGGGCCAGCTGGTGCGAACGCAGGCCGAACAGGTCCTGCTGCTCACGGGTAATGCCGTGCATCTTGCCGAGCATTTCAGCGGTCAGGCCCATCATCCCGGAAGCCTTGGCCGCATGCAGGGACAGGTGCGGGTTAGGATCCACGCCATGCATCATGCTGACGTGGCCCATGTGCTCGACGCCACCGACCACGAACACATCACCGTTACCGGTCATGATTGCCTGGGCGGCAGTGTGCAGCGCGCTCATCGACGAGCCACACAGGCGGCTGACGGTCTGCGCTGCGGAGGTATGCGGGATCTGGGTCATCAGCGAGGCCATGCGGGCGATGTTCCAGCCCTGTTCCAGGGTCTGGTTGACGCAGCCCCAGATCACGTCCTCGACCTCTTTCGGGTCGACCTTGTCGTTGCGTTCCAGCAGCTTGCTGATCAGGTGCGCCGACATGTCTTCGGCGCGGGTATTACGGTGCATGCCACCCTTGGAGCGGCCCATTGGCGTGCGACCGAAGTCGACAATCACCACGTCTCTTGGATTCAGGCTCATATCAAATCTCTCGCTCTAGCTCGTTGACCGCTCAGTTGAAGAAGCGCTGGCCGTTCTTGGCCATTTCACGCAACTTGGCGGTCGGGTGGTACAGCGGCCCCAGGTCGGCATACTGATCGGCCAGGGCGACGAATTCGGCCACACCGATCGAGTCGATGTAGCGCAGCGCACCACCGCGGAAAGGAGGGAAACCAATGCCATAGACCAGGCCCATGTCGGCTTCGGCTGCGGTTTCGACGATGCCGTCTTCCAGGCAACGCACAGTCTCCAGGCACAGCGGGATCATCATCCAGTTGATGATGTCTTCGTCGCTGACTTCACGCTGCTCGAAGACGATCGGCTTGAGCACGTCGAGCACGCTGGCGTCGGCGACCTTCTTCGGCTTGCCGCGTTTGTCGGTTTCGTAGGCGTAGAAGCCTTTGCCATTCTTCTGGCCCAGGCGATTGGCCTCGTACAGGGCATCGACGGCCGAGCGCCGCTCATCCTTCATGCGGTCCGGGAAGCCTTCGGCCATCACGTCGCGGCCGTGGTGACCGGTGTCGATGCCGACCACGTCCATCAGGTAGGCAGGGCCCATCGGCCAGCCGAACTTCTCCATGACCTTGTCGATCCGTACGAAGTCGACACCGGCGCTGACCAGCTTGGCGAAACCGCCGAAGTACGGGAACAGCACGCGATTGACCAGGAAGCCAGGGCAGTCGTTGACCACGATAGGGTTCTTGCCCATTTTCTTGGCATAGGCCACTGTGGTGGCGACGGCCACTTCACTGGACTTCTCGCCACGGATCACCTCCACCAGCGGCATCATGTGCACCGGGTTGAAGAAGTGCATGCCGACAAAGTTCTCCGGGCGCTTGAGCGCCTTGGCCAGCAGGTTGATGGAAATGGTGGAGGTGTTCGAGGCGAGGATCGCATCGTCTTTCACCTGGCTTTCCACTTCCGCCAGCACGGCCTGCTTGACCTTCGGGTTCTCGACCACCGCCTCGACGACGATGTCGACGTTGGCGAAGTCGCCATAGGACAGGGTCGGGCGAATGGCGTTGAGTGCCTCGGCCATCTTGGCCGGGGTCAAACGGCCTTTCTCGACGCGGTTGCCGAGCAGCTTGGAGGCCTCGTTCAGGCCCAGCTGGATGGCTTCCTCGCGGATGTCCTTCATCAGGATCGGCGTGCCCTTGACCGCCGACTGGTAGGCGATGCCGCCGCCCATGATGCCGGCGCCGAGCACCGCGGCCTGCTTCACGTCGCGGGCGATCTCGTCATGTGCCTTGGCCTTGCGCTTGAGTTCCTGGTCGTTCAGGAACAGGCCGACCAGGCTCTCGGCGACCGAGGTCCGGGCCAGCTTGGCAAAGCCTGCGGCTTCCACTTCCAGGGCCTTGTCACGGCCGAAATTGGCCGCCTTCTGGATGGTCTTGATGGCTTCGACCGGAGCTGGGTAGTTCGGGCCAGCCTGGCCGGCAACGAAGCCTTTGGCGGTCTCGAAGGCCATCATCTGCTCGATGGCGTTGAGCTTGAGCTTTTCCAGCTTGGGCTGGCGCTTGGCCTTGTAGTCCAGCTCACCGCTGATGGCACGCTTGATCAGGTCGAGGGCACCGGCCATGAGCAGCTCAGGGGCGACCACGGCATCGACCGCGCCCACCTTGAGGGCGTCTTCGGCGCGGTTTTCCTTGCCGGCGGCGATCCACTCGATGGCATTGTCCGAACCGATCAGACGCGGCAGGCGCACGGTACCGCCGAAGCCCGGGTAGATCCCCAGCTTGACTTCCGGCAGGCCGATCTTGGCGCTGCTGGACATGACCCGGTAGTCGGCGGCCAGGCACATTTCCAGGCCACCGCCCAGGGCGATGCCGTTGATGGCCGCGACGGTCGGCACTTCGAGGTCTTCGAAGGCGTTGAAGATGCGGTTGGCTTCCAGGTTGCCGGCGACCAGTTCGGCCTCGGGCAGCTTGAAGTTGTCGACGAACTCGGTGATGTCGGCGCCGACGATGAACACGTCCTTGCCACTGCTGACGATCACGCCCTTGACCGAGGCGTCGGCCTGGATGGCATCGACAGCCTGGCGAAGCTCGTTCAGGGTCAGGCGGTTGAACTTGTTGACGGACTCACCCTTGAGGTCGAACTTGAGCTCGACGATGCCACTTTCAAGAGCCTTAACCGTGATGGCTTTACCTTCGTAAATCATCAACTGATCTCCACGATATGGAAGCTGAACGTACACGCCGATCGCTGCAGCAAAAGCAGGCCTAGCTGCCCTGCCCCAGGCACACCCGTCAGCGCGCTAGTCGGAAGTATGGCTTGGCGTGGTGACATACAAACGCTCAATTCATACGCCCGTTTGATTTGGGTGTGCACACATTCTCCGAAAAGATCGACGTTGTCAAATGCTCCCGTGCGGGGCTAAAACGCGACTTTCCAGTCATTTTGTATCGCCCAGGTACAAAACATGATGACAGTGATCGCTGACCATTCATGTCAGCGATTGACCACGAACGATGGGAAAACGCTTGCGTTTTTTAACTTGCACGGCGATCCATGGCAGCTACACTGCCACTTGCTCGAAGATACCCGGCCTGCCTGGCCTTTCTGCGCAGCAGAACGCAAAGCGGCGACTTGGCACCCCACCCCTTCAGGGTATGCCAAGCCGCCGCTTTGTCGTCATGGAGGTTCAAAAAGCGCCGCATGCTCTTGGACGAGGCGCCGTGCAGCCAGGTCTCAGGCCAGGGTTTCGAGGACGTAGGCAACATCCTGCAACACAGCCGTATCACCCCGCTCGGTCCAGTACAGCGCGATCATCCGCGCATCGGCTTCGACCTTGTAGACGCTGGCCGGCAAACGCGCCAGGGGCTCCATGAAGCGCGGGTCCTCACAGGGTTCTCGCCACTGGTTCCACCACACCCCGGGGCTGACCTGCCAGAAGCTGAAGCTGTCCTCATGCCCGCGACGGCGCGCCCGGTGGTATTGCGGGCACGGGCTTGGCGGCTGCCTTTCCAGCCAGTGCGGCCACTGCTGCGGCGCCAGCTGCATGGCCAGGCCCATGCGCCGTGCCTCCAGGCGCAGCTTCATCTGCTCATTCTGCTTGCGCGAGGTGCGCAGCCAGGAAAGCGGGCTGAGAATCAGCGCAAGGATTGACACCACCAGCAATACCGTCATATCAGTAGTTCTCATAAAACGTTGCAAATGAGCCGGTTGGCCATTTTTCACGGAAGACCCGCCCGAAAGCGACCATACTTCTTCTATCGCGATTGTCAGGAGTTCCGCTCATGTCCTACGAACATCTTCTGGTCGCCGTCGACCTGACCGAAGAATGCGACCCGGTGATCAAACGCGCCATGGCGCTGGCGGCACCGTCGAATGCCAAGGTGTCGCTGGTACATATCGTCGAGCCGATGGCCATGGCGTTCGGCGGTGACGTGCCTATGGACCTGTCGCAATTGCAACAGCAGCAGTTCGACCAAGCCAAGGAACGCATGGAGCGGTTGTTCAACAAATACCCAAACATCAACCGCGGCGACTCGCACCTGACCTATGGCCAGCCGCGCCAGGAAATCCACCAGCTGGCCAAGGATCAGAAATGCGACCTGATCGTGGTCGGCAGCCACGGCCGGCATGGCCTGGCGTTGTTGCTCGGGTCTACCGCCAATGACGTGCTGCACGGCGCGCCGTGCGACGTGCTGGCAGTGCGGTTGCAGAAGAAGGAATGATTTAGCCTGTGCCGGCCTTTTCGCGGGGCAAGCCCGCTCCTACAGGTACCGCACATTGCTTGGTACCTGTAGGAGCGGGCTTGCCCCGCGAAGTGGCCAGTACAGACTAAAAACCGATCAACCTTCCAGCTCAGCCCAGCGTTCTACCAAGGCATCCAACTCACCCTGCATCTGCTCCAGCTTCGCCAGCACTGCCGAGGTTTCCGCAATCGGTCGCTGGTAGAAGCCCGCCGCATTCACCTCTTCCTGAGCTTCGGCCATGCGCCGCTCCAGCTCGTCGATCTGCCCAGGCAGCATTTCCAGCTCACGCTGCAGCTTGTAACTGAGCTTCTTCTTCGAACTGTCGGCCGCCGCAGCAACCGCCAGCGGTGCTGGCTCGGCCTCGACCTTCTCGACCACCGCGCTGTTGAGCTCGGACTTGCCGCCCTTGCTCTCCGTCACCCCCAGCAGCTTCGGCGAACCACCCTGGCGGATCCAGTCTTCATAGCC
Organism: Pseudomonas sp. TE21394; assembly: GCF_054057835.1. Lineage (NCBI taxonomy): Bacteria > Pseudomonadati > Pseudomonadota > Gammaproteobacteria > Pseudomonadales > Pseudomonadaceae > Pseudomonas > Pseudomonas sp. TE21394. The sequence continues at coordinate 114,510 of NZ_JBSRZR010000001.1, forward strand.
GCCCACGTATTCGCGCACCTTGCCCTCGCCCTCGAACACCAGGGTACTGGTGACGACGTTGTCGAGGAAGGCCCGGTCGTGGCTGACCATCAGCACGGTACCCTTGTAGTTGGACAGCACCTCTTCGAGCAGCTCGAGGGTTTCCACGTCCAGGTCGTTGGTCGGTTCGTCCAGCACCAACAGGTTGGCCGGCTTGCTGAACAACTTGGCCAGCAACAGCCGGGCCCGCTCACCACCGGACAACGCCTTGACCGGCGTACGGGCACGCTGCGGGCTGAACAGGAAGTCGCCCAGGTAGCTCAGTACATGGCGGTTCTGGCCATCGATCTCGATGAAGTCACGGCCTTCGGCCAGGTTGTCGATCACTGTCTTTTCCAAGTCCAGCTGGTGGCGCATCTGGTCGAAATAGGCCACTTCCAGCTTGGTGCCGCGCTCGACCTTGCCGGAGGTCGGCTGCAGGTCGCCGAGCATCAGCTTGAGCAAGGTGGTCTTGCCGGTACCGTTGGCTCCCAGCAGGCCGATGCGGTCCTCGCGCTGCAGGACCATGGAAAAATCCTTCACCAGCATCGGCCCGTCCGGATGATGGAAGCTGACGTTCTCCAGCACCATTACCTGCTTGCCGGACTTCTCCGCCGCCTCGATCTGGATGTTGGCCTTGCCCTGACGTTCGCGGCGCTCGCTGCGCTCCACGCGCAGCGCCTTCAGCGCACGTACACGGCCTTCGTTGCGAGTACGACGGGCCTTGATGCCCTGGCGGATCCACACCTCTTCCTGGGCCAGGCGCTTGTCGAACAGCGCATTGGCGGTTTCCTCGGCGGCCAGCGCGGCCTCCTTGTGCACCAGGAAACTGGCATAGTCACCGTTCCAGTCGATCAGGCCACCACGGTCCAGTTCGAGGATGCGCGTGGCCAGGTTTTGCAGGAAGGAACGGTCGTGGGTGATGAACAACACCGCGCCGTTGAAGCCGCGCAGGGCCTCTTCGAGCCAGGCGATGGCACCGATATCCAGATGGTTGGTCGGCTCGTCAAGCAGCAGCAGGTCGGGCTCCGAAACCAGCGCCTGGGCCAGCAGCACGCGGCGCCGCCAGCCACCGGACAACTCGGCCAGGGTCTTGTCGGCCGGCAGCTGCAAGCGGCTGAGGGTGCTTTCTACCACCTGCTGCAGGCGCCAGCCGTCACGGGCTTCCAGCTCGTGCTGGACGTGCATGAGTTTTTCCAGGTCCTCGTCTCCCTGGATATTCAGGCTCAGGTGATGGAACTGCGCCAGCAATTCGCCGACGCCATCCAGGCCCGCGGCCACCACGTCGAACACCGTGCGCTCGTCGGCCACCGGTAGCTCCTGTGGCAGCTCGCCGATCTTCAGCCCAGGGGCACGCCAGATCTCGCCGTCGTCGCCCTTCTGCTCGCCCTTGACCAGGCGCAGCATGCTTGACTTGCCGGTGCCGTTGCGGCCGATGATGCACACCCGCTCGCCACGAGCGATCTGCCAGGACACGTGGTCCAGCAGCGGCATGGCGCCGAATGCAAGGGACACATCGCTGAATTTGAGCAGGGTCATGTTGGTCTCCATAAATCGGGCGCGCATTCTACCTGACTTGGCCCCGGTCGGCATCTGCCTGGCCGGCGGAGGAGGGTTTGGCGACATCTGGTCAAACTTAATATCCCGATACAAGCACAGTGCTTTCACCCGCCGCCGGCAAACAGCTAAGCTAAGGCAATAGCTTCCAACAGTGCTGGCTCCGCCGTCACTTCCCCATGGTTCAACTGCCCGGACGTATCATGCGCAGCCGCCTGTTACATATTGCATCCTGCCTGCTGCTGACTGCCGCCACCTGCGCGGCGCAGGCTGCCGACCTTACCCTGCAACGCCAGTACTATGATGAGGCCAAGCGCGCGCTGGCCAAGGGCGACAAGGGCCCATACCTGCGCTATGCCCAGGCCCTCAGCGACTACCCGCTGACACCCTACCTGGCCTATGACGAGCTCACCGCCCGCCTGAAAAGCGCCAGTAACCAGGAAATCGAAGACTTCCTCGCCAAGCACGGCGACCTGCCCCAGGCCAACTGGATGAAACTGCGCTGGCTGCGCTGGCTGGCCGAACGCGGCGACTGGAACACCTTCGTCAAGTACTACGACCCCAAACTCAACTTCACCGAACTGGACTGCCTCAACGGCCAGTACCAGCTCAGCCATGGCCTGCGCGCCGAAGGCTTCGCCACAGCTGAAAAACTGTGGAACGTCGGCAAATCGCAGCCGGCCACCTGCGACACGCTGTTCGCAATGTGGGCAGCCGAAGGCCAGCTGACCGAAGCCAAGCGCTGGCAGCGCGCCAAGCTGGCGGCCCAGGCGCGCAACTACAGCCTGGCCAACAACCTGGTCCAGACCCTGCCCACTCTCGGCCCGCAGGGGCGTCTGCTGGTCGACGTGGCGCAAAAGCCCGAACTGCTCAATCAGCCATCGCGCTTCACCCCGGCCACCGAAGCCATGTCCGACGTGGTCAGCCTCGGCCTGCGCCGCCTGGCCCGGCAGGACCCGGAGCGGGCCATGGCGCTGCTCGACGACTACGCCCGGCGCATGCATTTTTCGCGCGACGAGAAGGTGGCCATCGCCCGCGAAATCGGCTTGACCCTGGCCCGTCGCTACGACCCGCGCGCACTCGACCTGATGACCCGCTACGACCCGGAGCTGCGCGACAACACCGTCAGCGAGTGGCGCCTGCGCCTGCTGCTGCGCCTGGGCCGTTGGGAAGACGCCTACGAACTGACCAGGCGCTTGCCGCAGGACCTGGCCAGCAGCAGCCGCTGGAAATACTGGCAGGCCCGCAGCCTGGAACTGGCGCAGCCGAACAACCCGCAAATCCCGCTGCTGTACAAGAGCGTGGCGCGCGAGCGCGACTTCTATGGCTTCCTTGCCGCCGACCGGGCACAGACGCCCTACCAGCTGAACAACAAGCCGCTGGTGCTCAGCCCGCAACTGGTCAACAAGGTGCGCAACACCCCGGGCATCCGCCGCGCCCTGGAGTTCCATGCCCGCGGCCAGATCGTCGAAGGCCGCCGCGAGTGGTATCACGTCAGCCGCCATTTCAGCCGTGACGAAATGGTCGCCCAGGCGCGCCTTGGCTACGACCTGCGCTGGTATTTCCCGGCCATTCGCACCATCAGCCAGGCGCAATACTGGGACGACCTCGACATCCGCTTCCCGATGGCCCACCGTGACACCCTGGTGCGTGAGGCCAAGGTCCGCGGCCTGCACTCGAGCTGGGTATTCGCCATTACCCGCCAGGAGAGCGCCTTCATGGAGGATGCACGCTCCCCGGTGGGCGCCAGCGGCCTGATGCAGTTGATGCCGGCCACCGCCAAGGAAACCGCGCGCAAGTTCAGCATCCCCCTGGCATCGCCGGCCCAGGTGCTCAACCCGGACAAGAATATCCAGCTCGGCGCCGCCTACCTGAGCCAGGTGCACAGCCAGTTCAACGGCAACCGGGTGCTCGCCTCGGCGGCCTACAATGCCGGGCCAGGGCGAGTGCGGCAGTGGCTCAAAGGTGCCAAGCACCTCAGTTTCGATGTGTGGGTGGAGTCCATCCCGTTCGACGAGACCCGCCAGTATGTACAGAACGTGTTGTCGTATTCGGTGATCTACGGGCAGAAGCTCAACTCGCCGCAGCCGTTGGTGGACTGGCATGAGCGGTACTTTGACGACATGTGAGGGACGCTGAAACAGCACCGGCCTCTTCGCGTGTAGACCCACGTCGCGGCCGGTGCAGGCAACCCGTCATTCCAGGATTTCGACTTCCATCCCTACTTCAAGCTGGCCGCTGCCATCCACCGCCAGGTTCTGCCCGAACAACACATCCCCCTCCCGCTCTCGGAACGTCCTGAGCGTGGCCATCGGCTCGCGGTCAGCACTGCGTTCGCCAGTCGACGGGTCGATGGTGGTGAAGATGCAGCGCACACTGGGCTTGAGCACGCGAAATTCCAGGCTGCCGATACGAATCCGTTTCCAGCCATCCTCGGCAAAGGGTGCCGTTCCCTGCACCACCAGGTTGGGCCGAAAGCGCAGTATCTCCATCGGCCGACCGATACGCCGGCTGAGCTCATCCAGCGAGCCCTGGCCGATCAGCAACAAGGGAAAACCGTCTGGAAATGCCGCTCGGTCACTGTTCAAGCCATAGCCATTGGGCAGATAACGCGCGCGCTGCTCGGGGCAGTGCACCAGGCGCACGGCCTTGCCCAGCAGCTCGCTTAGCCAGGCCGCCGCCGCATCGCCCGCATCCGGCACGCGCAAGGTGTCGCGCCAGAGGGTCACGCCGCGCAGCGCATCGTCGGCTGACGGTACCGGCACCGACAACGCTGGCTGCCCCGGCGCCTGGAGCAGCAACTGGCCACTGTCGTCATCGCTCGCCCTGATCTGGCCAAGCTGTGGCCAGGCGCGCTGGGTGAGGAAGCGTCCGTTCTCCTCCTCCACCACCATCCAGCGCCGATCGCCCTGCAGGCCCAACAACCCCACCGCTGAAGCCTGCAGGCGTTGCGCCTGCGCGGACTTCACCGGGTACCGATACAGCTCACTGAGAAACATCCCTGCCGCCTTGCGTCATGTCCAAAACGCCAAGCTTATACCGGCATGGGGCCGGCGATCACGCAGTGGCGGTATCCAGCAACAGGCGCTGCTTGACCACGTCGACCAGGCGATCAGGCTGGAACTTGGACAGGAAGTTGTCGCAGCCCACTTTCTTCACCATCGATTCGTTGAAGCTGCCCGACAACGAGGTATGCAACACCACGTAGAGACGACGCAAACGGGCATCGCCACGAATCTCGGTGGTCAGCCGGTAGCCGTCCATTTCCGGCATTTCGGCGTCGGTAAAGATCATCAGCAGTTTCTCACAGACATCCTCGCCGGCATCGGCCCAGCCCTTGAGCATGCGCAGCGCCTTGAGGCCGTCACTGGCCACGTGCAGTTTCACCCCCAGCTGGGACAGGGTGTCGCGCAACTGCGCCAGGGCCACGCTGGAATCATCCACCAGCAGCACTTCGCGGCCGCGCGCCCGGGCCAGAACCGGGTCCGCGAGTTTGTCGCCAGACACCCTGGCGTTGTAGGGCACGATCTCGGCCAGCACCTTCTCCACGTCGATCACTTCGACCAGCTTGTCGTCGACCTTGGTGATGGCAGTCAGGTAATGCTGGCGCCCGGCACTGGTCGGCGGCGGCATGATGGCTTCCCAGTTCATGTTGACGATCCGGTCCACACCGCCCACCAGGAAGGCTTGCACCGAGCGGTTGTACTCCGTCACGATGATGGTACTGTCGGGCCCCGGCTGCAGCGGGCGCATGCCAATTGCCTGGGACAGGTCGATCACCGGCAGGGTCTGGCCACGCAGGTTGACCACACCGCAGACGAACGCATGACGCTGGGGCATCAAGGTCAGTTTGGGTAACTGAAGTACTTCCTGGACCTTGAACACGTTGATCGCAAACAGCTGGCGACCGGCCAGGCGAAACATCAGGATTTCCAGGCGGTTCTCACCCACCAGTTGCGTGCGTTGGTCTACCGTGTCGAGAATGCCGGCCATTGGAAAACCCCCAGGCTTGAGTCGGAAAAATAGAAATCATCCACCCTGTATCGGCGGCTTCAGGCCCAGCTTGACCCTTGCTGGAAAATGCCGCGAAGATAATTGATATCACTTTACCATCATGCTTTACTGCGGGCACAGCCACCGCGAACCAGCCGCTCGGCAAAAGTTCCTTACCTTAGCCATGCATCAGGGAAACCCTTAGCGGCAATCGGGTGCAACCTGATGTTCGCGCTATCCTTTAGCCATTAATGTGACGCCATTCTCACTGCATGAATGGAGTCAGGCTTTTGCTAGCTATCGTTTCGGCGCGCCCGTCCTCTGCACACGTCCCACGCGCGGGGGCATCATGAAGGACAGTGCCTTATCGTTCGATGATGCGCTGCAGAGGTTTCTTCTGGACGCGCAGGTACTGCTGACCCAGGCGCAGGAGTGCCTGCAGCATCTGGACCTGATCGAAAACGACCCGGATGCGTGCCGCGGCCTCGACAACGCGCTCGATACCTTGGCCCGGCAAGCCATGCACCTGGGCTTGCGTGAAGTCGCCCATTACACGACTGCCCTGCAACAGCTGCTTGCCCCGGCCTGTCACGGCGGCTGCCTGCAGCGCGAAGCCTTGCCGGCGGTAGGGGCGTGCCTGACCCTGCTTGCATGGCAACTGGAACTGGTCGACCCATTTACCGGCCGACTTAACCTGGACATCGGCGAGCAGCTGGTGTTGCTGGGTGAGCTGGCCAAGGTCGTGCAGCAACCGTTCGCGCAAACGTGCACGTATTGCGATGAACAGGGCCGCGTGTGCATCCACCCGCCTACCGAGGCGGCAGACGACACGCACACCGGCGGTCCATCGCCGGGGTACTGAACCGACGTGAAGTGCAACTGGGCACGCTCACCAAACCTGACAAGGCGAACTTGGGAAAGCGCAGGAAGTTGGCGGAGCCAGGGTGACCCCCTGCCGCGCAAGTCATGTATGACGTGGCAAAACGGCTAGCACTTTGCCACCCGACAATACCCGACCAGCAGGTACTGCAAAGCGTTACCCAGCCGCGACCGCTGCAATGCGAAGTGGTAATATGCGCAGCCATGAACACTTGCAAGCTGTTGAAAGATTGCAAGTTCATGTGTTCGACAAAACATCGAAAGTAACTGCGCCAAAGCTCCTGACCAGCATTGTGCAACGCCCTCCATCAGCAATACTTCAGTGGCTTCCCTACCTATGCTCGCACGCTTGATGACTCCTTTGCGCTGCCACTCCCGCGCCGCCCTGCTGCGCTGGGCAACAGTCGGGCTGTGCGTGGCCTCGCTGGTCGCCAACCTAGCGTTTTACCTGAGTAGCCAGGCGATCCCGGTGAGCCTGCTGGTGCTCCAGCTGGCAGCCACACTGGGCACTGCCGTGCAATTGGGCCTGGGTGCCGGCTCGATCAGCCTGCGCCCGGCGGAGCTGGCCGAGCGCATGCTCAAGGTCCAGGAAGACGAGCGTCAGCACCTGAGCCGGGAACTGCATGACGACATCGGCCAGTTGCTCACCGCTGCCAAGCTGCAGTTGCAATGGTTGCAGCGGCGCATGCCCGACGAGTTGCAGGGCCACTGCGACGCCCTGCGCAGCACGCTGGATGACACCTTGGGCAACGTGCGCAATGTGTCGGCCCTGCTCAACCCGCGGCAGTTGGCCAGCCTTGGCCTGGAAGCCAGCTTGCGGGCGCACCTGGTACGTACCCTGGCCAACAGCGGCGTGCACTGGAGCCTGGCGTGCAACCAGCGCCTGGGCGGCATCGACGAGGCCGTGACCATGGCAGTATTCCGCATTACCCAGGAAGCGGTGACCAACATGCTGCGCCATGCCCAGGCACGCAACCTGGTGATCGGCCTGCAACGCACCCCCGAGGGGCTAGCGTTGTCGATCCGCGACGACGGCCGCGGCTTCGTACCCGCCAGGGACCCGGCCGAGGCCGGCCAGCGCGGCCTGGCCGGCATGCAGGAGCGCGTGACCGCACTGCAAGGCAGCCTCGCCGTCACCAGCCAGCCCGGCCAGGGCACTCACATCGAGGCGGTGTTCCCCTGGCCACCACGTACTCAGCAACGCGCCAGGAGCACTGCTACTGATGACCTGTAGACTGCTGCTGGTAGACGACCACTCGCTGATCCGCGCCGGGGTGCGCGCCCTGGTCGGCGACATTCCCGGGTATGACGTCATCGGCGAAGCGGACGACGGCAGTCAGTTACTGGAAAGGGTGCGCATGCTGGCGCCGGATATCGTCCTGCTGGACATCTCCATGCGCTCGACCAGCGGCCTGGATGCGCTCACCCAACTGCGCACCAGCGGCAACCCCTGCAAAGTGCTGATCCTGTCGATGCACACCGACCCGGACCTGATCATGCGCGCCCTGGAAAGCGGCGCCCACGGCTACCTGCTCAAGGACGCCAGCGCCACCGAACTGGAACAGGCCCTGGCGGCGGTGCGCAACGGCGAACGCTACCTCAGCCCGGCCATCGCCCATACGGTCATCAATCAGGCACTGCAACACGTCAGGCAGGGCAAGCAACCCTCTGCCGAGCGGCATAGCCTGACCGCGCGGCAACTGGAGATCCTGCGCCTTATCGTGCGCGGCAAATCGACCCGGGAAATTGCCGCTGGCCTTGGCCTGTCGATCAAGACGGTGGAAACCCACCGTTCGCAAATCATGAAACGCCTGCAGATTCATGACGTGGCCGGGCTGGTGCTGTTCGCCGTACGCGAGAAGATCATCAGCCTGGACGACTGAGCAACGGCGACCCGACGGGCAGGTGCAGGCGCAGTGCTGCGGGCCTGGCCTGGAAGCGCAGGGAGTGGGCCTGCACCGGTTCACCATCAAGGTTGATGTCCAGCCCCTGCGAGCACTTGATCTCGACCCAGGGCAGCCTGGCCCGGACGAACAGGCCGTCCCCGGCCAACAGGTCACGCAGGGTCCCCACCACTTCCTGGGGTGCCGGCAGGATGGCGATGTCGAGCAAACCGTCATTGACCACTGCGTCGGGGCACAGCACCTGCCCGCCCCCCGCCTGGCGGCCATTGCCGATACCCAGCGCCAGCAGGTCCCCCTGCCAGTCGAAGCCTGGCCCATGCAACGTCACCGAAGCCGCCTGCAGCTCGCTGAACCGCGACAGCCCGGTGAACAGGTAGGCGGCAGCGCCCAGCACCTTCTTCAGGTCTTCGGAGGTGTTGGCCGTGACCTGGCTGCCGAAACCGCCGGTGGCCATGTTGAGAAACAGCTGCTCGCCGGCCTGCCCCAGGTCGACAGGCTGGGCAGGAACGTTCAGCAAGGCCAGCGCCGTGGCGGTCTCCTGGGGGATGCCGGCAGCCTTGGCAAAATCGTTGGCCGTGCCCAGCGGCAGCAACGCCAGGCTGGCCTCGGTACCCGCCAGCCCCATGGCTTCGGCGACATCGCGCAGCGTGCCGTCCCCGCCCCCTGCAACGATATGGCTGTAACCGGCACCCAGCGCCTCGTTGACCAGGCGCTGGGCGTCACCGGCCTCCCAGGTAACCCGCACATCCAGCACCCAGCCGCTGTCTCGCAGGCCGTGCACGGCGCTGCGCACGTCTTCGTTCATCGCCTGCTTGCCGTGCAGGATCAACATTGCCTTGCGCCCTTGCATCTACGCCCCTCCAGGATGGACCCACCCAGATCTCGACCCTCGACGAGTGCCGATCGTTGCATGCCCCTGTGCAATTGATCGCCTGAACCGGGTATTTTTTCAACATCCGGCAATGCCCGACTATGCTCTGCTAATGCATGCGACAGGTTTTTGACCCAGGCGCGGATGTTTTCCAGCTCCGTCGCCCGTTTGACGCCTGCGCACCTGCGCCTGTGGCACCCTTGGCCAAGGACGTGCCCTCTGCGGCGCACGCCCACTCATTCCGCGGCCTTCAGCGAGGACTCCGGGTCATGCGCATTCTCTGGACGCTGCCTTACCTGCCCTGGCCGACCACCAGCGGCAGCAAGACCCGGCAATACCATCTGCTGCGCGCAATGGCCCAGCGGGGCCACAGCATCACCCTGCTGGTGCAATCGAAAATCCCCCTCGACGATGCGGCCCGCGAAGCCCTGGAAGCACTGCTCGAACGCCTGATCGTGCTACCCCGGCGGCCCTTGCACAGCCCACTGAACCTGCTGGCCTCGCCCATCATCGACTACCCGATGCGGGCGATCATCAATGGCCTGGCGCCCTGCCTGCGGCACCGTTTCGAGCAATTGCTGGACGAGCCCTGGGACGTGATCCAGATCGAACACAGCTACAGCTTTCAGCCCTTCGAGAAAGCCCTGCAGGCACGCCGGTTACCCTACATGCTCAGCGAGCACACGCTGGAGTCAGTGATGGGTGGCACCAGTCACGATCGCCTGCCGCTGTGGCTGCGCCCATTCAACGCCTTCGACCGCTGGCGCTACCGGCGCTGGGAGCAGCGGGTATTGCGCCAGCCCACCGAACTGGTAGCGGTCAGCAGCCACGATGCCGAACTGATCGCACAGATCAGCGGGCGCCCGGTGAACGTGGTGGTCAATGGTGTGGACTGCGATTTCTACCAGCACGTGCAGCCCGCGCTGCACAGCCAGCGCCTGCTGTTCGTCGGCAATTTCGAGTACGGCGCCAACCTCGAGGCGATCGAATGGGCGCTGGAAGAGATCATGCCGCAGGTGTGGCTGAGCAACCCGGCGGTTCGCCTGGCAATCGCCGGGCATGCCATGCCGGCCAGCTGGAAACTGCACTGGAACGACCCGCGCATCGAATGGTTCGGCTACCGCCCCGACCTGCGTGAGCTGCAGCGGCGTTCGGCACTGTTCTTTGCGCCGTTGCGTTATGCCGGTGGCTCCAAGGTGAAGATCCTCGAAGCGATGGCCGCCGGCCTGCCCGTCATCACCACGGGCAAAGGCGTTTCAGGCCTGGCGGTGAACAACGGTGAGCACTACCTGGGCAGTGACGAAGGCGACCAGCTGGTGCTGTTGATCACCCAACTGCTCAACCAGCCCTGGCGCATGAGCCAGTTGAGCGATGCCGGGCGCCAGTTCGCCCGCCAGCGCCACGACTGGCGGGTAGCCGCGCAGCAACTGGAAAATGTGCACATGCGCCTGGCCCAGGCGGCACCGGCCGAAGCCGCGGCGCCAACCAGTGCCTGGCTGGGTCGCTCAACCAAGTAGCTCGCTGAACGGGATGAACGGCACGCTATCGCCCTGCTTCGGCGTGCTGCCTTCACGCACCTCCACCAACCCATCGGCCCAGGCCGCACTGCGCAGCACGCCAGAGCTCTGGTTCTTGTAGATGCGTACCTGGCCCTGCTCGATGCGGGCACGCAGGTATTCCCGGCGGGTGCCGGGCCTGGGCCAGTCGAAGCCCGCTGGCACGTCGAAACGTAGCGGCGTGACCTCGGCCACGCCCTGGCGGCGCAACAGGTAGGGCCGGGCCAGCAAGCCGAAGGTGACCAGGGTCGACGCCGGGTTACCCGGCAGACCGATCACCGGCACACCTTGGAAGTGGCCGAAGGTCAGCGGCTTGCCGGGCTTGATTGCCAGCTTCCACAGGGCCAGCTCACCGGCTTCGCGCAGGGCGGCACCGAGGTAGTCGGCCTCGCCTACAGAAACACCACCGGTGGACAGGATCAGGTCGACATCGCCCAGCCGGGCCAGGCAGGCGCGGGTCCGCGCCAGGTCATCCGGCAGGATGCCCGCATCGAGCACAGCGCAGCCCAGCCGCTGCAACCAGCTCACCAGTAGCCGGCGGTTGCTGTTGTAGATCTGCCCCGGGCCCAGCGGCAGGCCAGGCTCGACCAGTTCGTCACCGGTGGACAGCACAGCCACCCGCACCTTGCGCACCACCTCCAGGCGCTCGTGGCCGAGGCTGGCAGCCAGGCCCAGCTCGATCGGCCCCAGTCGGGTGCCAGCGCTCATCACCTGCTCGCCCTTGCGGGCTTCCTGGCCTTGGGGGCGAATGTTCTGCCCGGTTTTCAACGGTGCGAGAAAGCGTACCCGGTCTTGGTCCGCCGCTGCGGTGTTTTCCTGCATCTCGACGCAGTCGGCTCCTTCAGGCAGCGGCGCTCCGGTGAAGATCCGCGCACAGGTACCAGGTTGCAGTGGTTGCGGCGCATGGCCGGCGAAGATCCGCTGGCTGACCGCCAACGGCTCACCCTGCCAATCAGCCAGGCGCAGGGCATAACCGTCCATGGCGCTGTTCGGCCAGGACGGCAGGTCGAGCGCGGCCACCAGGTCGCTGGCCAGCACACGGCCCTCGGCCTCGGCCAGCGGCAGGCGCTCGGTATCGCGAATCGGCGCCGCTTCGGCCAATGCCAGCAATTGTTCCAGGGCCTGTTCCACCGGCATCAGTGGCCGGGCCGGGCTGGCCTCAGCCACGGCTGTCACAGGCGGCTGCCTGTTTCAGGTGGGCGACGAAATTGCACGGGCGATGGCGAGCATCCAGCTGTTCCGCGAGGATACCGTCCCAACCAGTGCGCACCGCATTGGTCGAGCCTGGCAGGCAGCACACCAGGGTACCGTTGGCCAGCCCGGCGAGCGCGCGCGACTGCACGGTGGACGTGCCAATATCAGCCACGGAAATCTGCCGGAACAGCTCGCCGAAACCTTCCACCTGCTTGTCCAGCAGGCAGGCCACGGCTTCAGGCGTGCTGTCACGCCCGGTAAAGCCGGTCCCGCCGGTAATCAGCACCACCTGCACGCGGTCGTCGGCAATCCAGGTTGCGACCTGGGCGCGGATCTTGTACAGATCGTCTTTCAACAGCACACGCTCGGCCAGACGGTGGCCGGCCGCGGCCAGCCGGTCGACGAACAGCTGGCCGGAGGTATCGGTGTCGAAGGTACGGGTGTCGCTGACCGTGAGCACGGCGATGTTCAGCGGCACGAAGGGGGTATCTGCCTTGGCTTTCATGGAAGTCCGTCACAAGAAGATGGGATGGCCGCAGTTATAACACAGCATGCGACCAACTCAGCGTGACGCCCTTGGGCCTTGCGCTTGGTCAATGCCTTGGCTGAGCCGCTATGCTGCACTGTAGACGGAACTTGCGTGGACGCCCTGCGTCTTAATGTCATCTAGCACCATCGCACTGGAGAAACACGATGATTCAACGGACCCTACCCGCCTTTCTGCTCGCCTTGGGCCTGGGCGCCCTCGCTGGCTGCGCATCGCCGACCGTCATTACCCTGAACGACGGCCGCGAAATCCAGGCCACCGATACCCCGAAATTCGATGAAGACTCCGGTTTCTACGAATTCGAGCAGCTGGATGGCAAGCGCACCCGCCTCAACAAGGACCAGGTCCGCACTGTGAAAGAGCTCTGATTGCAGCTCGCTTTTTTGCAAACGCCCTTTTAACAACAAGGGGTTGCGTGCAAAAACTGGATGCAGTAGGATTTCTTTCATCGGAGTGTAGCGCAGCCAGGTAGCGCGTCTCGTTCGGGACGAGAAGGCCGCAGGTTCGAATCCTGTCTCTCCGACCAAATCCTGATCAGAAAGCCCGCCATCGTGCGGGCTTTTTGTTGTGTCCGAGAACCGGTCCCCGCTTGGGCAAGGACCGCATGAAGGCGGAAACGTCAGGCAGTGAGGCGCGAGGTGACTTCACCCAGCTGTCCCGACAAGCCATGCAGGCGCTGCCCCGCCTGTTCGGTATGCTGTACCGCCTCCTGGTTGGCTGTGGCGATGCGGGTGATCTCGATCAGGTTGCGCGAAATGTCTTCGGCCACGCTGGTCTGTTCTTCCGCCGCCGTGGCGATCTGCCGGTTCATGTCGCGGATGGCCTCCACTGCCAGGGTGATGCGCTGCAGCATATGGCCTGCCTGCTGCACCTGTGCGGCGCCCTCCTCGCTGCGCTGCCGGCCGCTTTCGATGGCCTTGACCGCTTCCACGGCCCCGGACTGCACCGCTTCGATGATCTGGTGAATCTCGGCGATCGACGCCGCTGTGCGCTGGGCCAGGCTGCGCACCTCATCGGCGACCACGGCGAAACCACGGCCGGCTTCGCCGGCGCGGGCCGCCTCGATGGCGGCGTTGAGCGCCAGCAGGTTGGTCTGTTCGGCTATGCCACGGATCACCTCAAGCACTTTGCCTATGCGCGTGCTGTCATGCTCCAGGTCGCGAATCACCGCCGCCGTGCCCGCAATTTCGCGGTTGACCACGCCAATGATGTCGATGGTCTGCTGCATCACCTGCTCGCCCGCCTGTGCACTGTGGTCGGCGTCGTCCGCTGCCCGCGCCGCCTCGGCTGCGTGGCGCGCGACCTCCTGGGCGGTGGCAGACATCTCATGCATGGCCGTGGCCACCTGATCGGTGCGCTGGAACTGGTCGTGGGTGCCGCGGGCCATGTCGCTGGCGATGCTGCGCAACTGGCCGCTGGCACCTTCCAGCTCCTGGGCGTTGTCCTGCAGGCGGCCGACGGTATCAGCGAGGAAATCGCGCAAGGTATTGGCTGCCCGCGCCAGCCGCCCCAGTTCATCCTCGCGGCGGCTGTCCACCCGCGCCACAAAGCGGCCCTGGCTGAGCTGTGCCACATATTCTATCAACTGGCGAATCGGCTCGATCAGGCTGCGGTTGACCAGCCACAAGCTGAGCAGCCCCACCAGCACCGCCGAGGCAAGCATCACCAACAGGCCCAGCCATACCGTACGTTCGGCGCCAGCACTGAGGCTGACGGCACGCTGGCGGGCATCGGCGCGCAATTGCTCGACCAGCTCGCTCATCTGCTCGCTGGCGGCACGGTCCACCCCCTTGACCGCCTGGTCGGCGGCAACCGGGTCGCCACCCGTCGCCAGGAATGCCTGGCGGCCCTGTGCATACGCCTGGCCAAGCTGCCGGTGGCTGTCACGCAGTTGCTGCAACGGTGCCTTGAGGCGCGCGTCGCTGCTCTCGATCAATTGCCCGAGCAGTTGCTGCACCTGCTGCTCGCGGGCCTGGAACTGCTGCCAGTACTTGTCCATGTCAGCGGGTTGGCGCCCACGCAACAACACGTTTTTCCATTCCTGCACCTGGATCTTGAACTGCAGGTTGGCTTCGTCGATCAATTGCGAGGCCCGCAGCGGCCCGTCAACCAGCTCGGCATAGCCGCGCACGCTGGACGAGAGAAACTGAAAACACACCAGGGCGATCAGCAGCATGGCCAACAGGCTGCCGCCGAGCAGCGAGAGAATTTGCACTCTGAGCGATTTACGCAACATCTTGGGTCTCGAGAACCAGGGGGAAGGCTGGGGCGGCCAACGCAGCCCCGGTTACTGGCAGGCCAAAAAAAGGCTGCCATCAAGCAATGGCAGCCAGGTCAAGCACGCAACAGTCGAGGCAGATACTCTCAGGCAAATACTACAGAAATGTTACAGGGCTACGACAAGCTAGCCCGCAGTGAACTGCAACGCCGCCAGCCGCGCATAGAGCGGGCTGTGCTCGATCAACTGGCGATGCGTTCCCACCGCCACCAGCTTGCCCTTGTCGATGACGGCGATACGGTCGGCATGTTGCACCGTGGCCAGGCGGTGAGCGATCACCACGGTGGTGCGCCCGGCCATCAGCCTGGGCAGCGCCTGCTGGATCAAGTGTTCACTTTGCGCGTCGAGGGCGCTGGTGGCTTCGTCCAGCAACAGGACCGGCGCATCGACCAGCAATGCCCGGGCGATGGCCAGGCGTTGCCGCTGCCCGCCAGACAGGCCGGTGCCACCCTCGCCCAATGGGGTCTGATAACCCTGCGGCAGTTGCCGGATGAAGGCATCGGCATGGGCACCGCGGGCCGCTGCCTCGACCTCGGCCAGGGTGGCCTCTGGCCGCCCATAGCGGATATTGGCCTCGACCGTGCCACGAAACAGCGAGGGGTTTTGTGCCACCAGGGCGAACTGCCGGCGCAGTTGATCGGGGTCCAGTTCGGTAATCGCCTCGCCGTCGAGCAGGATGCGCCCTTGCTGGGGGTCGTAGAAGCGCAGCAACAGGTCGAACAAGGTCGACTTGCCTGCCCCCGAGGGCCCGACCAGCGCCACGGTCTGCCCCGGCTCGATGGTCAGGCTGAGGCCATCGATAGCCGCGATCGATGGCCGTGACGGATAGGCGAACACCAGCTCCTGCAGCTCGATACGGCCACTGGCCCGTTGCTGCGGCAGCACACGTGCCTTGCTGGGCGCGAGGATCGCAGAGCTGGCCGCCAGCAGTTCGGCGATGCGCTCGGCTGCGCCCGCCGCCCGCTGCAGTTCGCCGATCACTTCGCTGAGGGTGCCGAAGGCACTGCCGACGACCAGGCTGTAGAACACGAAGGCGGCCAGTTCGCCCGCGGAAATACGCCCAGCGATCACGTCCATGCCGCCTACCCACAGCATCACTCCCATCGCGCCCAGTACCAGGACGATCACCAGGGTGATCAGCCAGGCACGCTGGGCGATGCGTTGCCGGGCCACGGCGAACGCCGCCTCCACCGTACTGGCGAACAGCCTGCGGTCATGCGCCTGGTGGTTGTAGGCCTGCACGGTCTTGATCTGCCCGAGGGTCTCGGCCACGTAGCTGCCCACGTCGGCCACGCGGTCCTGGCTCTGCCGCGACAGGCGGCGGACCCGTCGGCCAAACAGCAGGATCGGCGCCAGCACCAGCGGCAGGGCCACGACCACGATGCTGGTGAGCTTGGCGTTGGTGATAAACAGCAATACCACGCCGCCGACGACCATCAGCGCGTTGCGCAGGAACATCGACAGCGATGAACCGATCACCGACTGCAGCAACGTGGTGTCGGCGGTCAGCCGCGACTGGATTTCCGAGCTGCGGTTGTCTTCGAAAAACCCGGGGTGCAAGCCGAGCAGGTGGTCGAACACGGCCCGGCGGATGTCAGCCACGCAACGCTCGCCGATCCATGACACCAGGTAGAAGCGGCTGAAGGTGCCCACGGCCAGGGCCAGCACCAACAACAGGAACAGGCCGATGGTCTGGTTGAGCTGGTGCACGGAGCGGGTCATGAAACCCTGGTCGACCAACAGGCGGATGCCTTGCCCCATGGACAGGGTAATGGCTGCGGTGATCACCAGGGCAAGCAGCGCCAGCAGCACCTGGCGACGGTAGGGGCGAAGGAACTGCCAACCCAGGCGCAAGGCGCGGCGTTGGCGCGGGGAAACCGGTTCAGGCATGGCGGTGACCAAAATGTCGGGGAATGCGCAGCCTACCACTCATCGGCCTCTGGGGTGCCCCGCCAGGTAGCTATAGCCCATTGGTCTAACCAGGCGCTGGAGCTTTACCGCCGTTTCTGTTGGACTGTCTTTGCCGTGGCGCTGCGCTTGGAGTCACAGGCCAGTCACGCCGCAGGGTTAACCTGAGCTTGAACCTGATAAGGAGGCACTACATGAGCTTGCAGCATGGCAGCGACAATCAGAAGCCCCGGCCCACCCCGCCAGCGCAGGTGTGCGGCTCGATCATCGACGCCCAGGGGCGCGAAGTACCGATCACCGAGCAGATGATCCAGCAGGCCTGCAAGGCCCTGGAGGAAAGCCGGGGCGAGCGCGTACGCAAGGGTTGATCGGCGAATCCCAGTGACCCGGCGCTTGCGCCGGGTTTTTATTGGGCTGAATCCTGCACCGGCCTCTTCGCGTGTGAACCGGCGCCCACAGCGACCGCACAGGTAATGAGGGCAGGGGCAGCGTTCAACAGGCTGTCAGACCAGCACCCCACCCAGGGCACTCACCAGCTGCGCCAACTGCGGCGACTCACCGCGCAAGCGCACCGCCAGCCCTTCGATTTCGCGACGCGGTGGGTACTGCTTGCGCAACTGGTCGAATGCCGCGCGCTGTTGCTGCGGGTCGTCGCTGAGGCTGCGGCGGAAGTCGGCATCGTCACGGCGCGGGTCGTACAAGGCGCGACACAGGGTGGCCAAAGCCCAGGCCGGGTCGGCATCGGCATCCAGCTCGATCTGGGCCAGCGGCGGGCGTGGCAGCAGGTCGCTCAGTTGCACCTGTTCCTCCACGCCCAGGAAGCGGCACAACGCCTGATAGATCTGCGCCGTGCCCCGCTGCCGACCGTCGAGGCTATAGCCGGCAATGTGCGGCGAGGCCAGCGTGCAGAGGTCGGCCAGTTGCAGGTCGACCTGCGGCTCGCCCTCCCACACGTCCAGCACCGCATGCACGTCTTCACGCTCGAGCAGCAGTTCGCGCAGCGCGTGGTTGTCCACCACCGAGCCGCGGCTGGCGTTGATCAACCAGGCGCCCGGGCGCAGACGTGCCAGTTGCGCCTGGCCCAGCAAGTGCCAGGTCGGGTGCTCGCCGCCACGCTGCAACGGGGTATGCAGGCTGATCACATCGCATTGCTGCAGGAGAGTATCGAGGCTGACGTAATCGCCGCCCTCGGCGGCCTGGCGCAATGGGTCGCACACCAGCACCTTCCAGCCCAGGCCGTGCAGTACCCGTACCAGGCGCCCCCCCACCTCACCGGCGCCCACCACGCCATACACCCGCTCGGGCAGCGCCACGCCATCCAGCTCGGCCAGGGTCAGCAGACTGCCCAGCACGTAATCGACCACACCCCGGGCGTTGCACCCTGGGGCGCTGCTCCAGCGGATACCGGCCTCGGTAAAGTAGTCCAGGTCCAAATGGTCGGTGCCGATGGTGCAAGTGCCGACAAAGCGCACGCGGCTACCTTCGAGCAGTTGGCGGTCGACCTTGGTCACCGAGCGCACCAGCAGAATGTCGGCGTCCCTGACGCTGGCGGCATCTAGGCTTCTGCCAGGGTAACGGCGAATTTCACCGAAACCCTGGAAAAAGGCATCGAGCAGCGGAATGTTCTCGTCGGCAACTATCAGCATGGCGCTCTCCTGTCTGGGGAACGCAGTGTAGGCGCAACGCCGGGCGTGTTCCAGAGCGCTTCAGTCGGCTTTCTTGCGGATCCAGTACAGGAAGGTGCCGGCGTTCTCCTGCTGCTGCAGCAGTTCGTGACCGAGGAAGTTGCAGAACTTGGGGATGTCGCGACGGGTCGAGGGGTCGGTGGCGATGACTTTGAGCAGGCCGCCAGCGGCGAGGTCACGGACGTGCTGGTGCAGCATCATCACCGGTTCCGGGCAATTCAGGCCGGTGGCGTCGAGGATGGCGTCGGGGGTGAATTCGGTCATGGAAGGCTCCGCAAGTGATGCGCCATTGTCGCGCATAGTACCGCCTGAACCAAGGGGCCGCTGGGCGGCCCCGCCAATCAGCGTGGTTTCGGATCAAGCCGGCGCAGATGGCAGGTCACTTCCTCACGGTCGTGATACAGCTGCTTGCAGGCGATCGATACCTTGACCTTGCGCGCCTTGAATGTCGCCTCCATGCGCTCGAGCAACCGGCGTACCTCGGCATAGCGCTGTTTCATGGGCAATTTCAGGTTGACCACCGCTTCGCGGCACAGCCCCTCGCCCAGCCAGGTTTCGATCAGCGAGGTGGTGCGCGCCGGCTTCTCGACAATGTCACACACCATCCAGTCCACCGGCTGCTTCGGCTGCCAGGTGAAACCATCAGCCATCAGGTGCTGGACCAGCCCGGTATCCATCAGGCTTTCCGCCATCGGCCCGTTGTCGATGGCCGTCACCAGCATGCCCCGACGCACCAGTTGATAGGTCCAGCCACCCGGCGATGCCCCCAGGTCGACACCGGTCATGTCATCACCCAGGCGCTGCGCCCATTGTTCACGGGGAATGAACTGGTGCCAGGCCTCTTCCAGCTTGAGGGTCGAGCGGCTGGGCGCCTCGCGGGGAAATTTCAGGCGCGGGATGCCCATCGGCCACAGCGCGCTGTTATTGGCCGGGGCGACGCCGGCGAACACGCGGCGGCCGCTGAGAAAGGTAAGCAGCAGGCGTGGACGGCTGGCGTCGTCGACCAGCTGACCAGACTTTTCCAGCGCCTTGCGCAGTGGCACCTCGAATTTGCGGCAGAAGGTCGACAACTCCTTGCCCTCGTTGCTGTCCAGCACTTCCAGCCACAGGCTGCCGAACACCGGAAACCCGGCCAGGTACGCCTGCAGCACAGAAATGCGGTCGCTTTCCGGCAGCTCGACATAACCGCCACGGGCCCATTGCCGAGGGAAAATCAGCTGGTTGAAGCGCAGTTCCCCCATCAGGCGCTCGCCACCACCCTCCTCGCTGCAGACAAACTCGGCACTGGCACTGTGCGGCTTGCCTTTGGCATAACCGGCGATGCCCAGGCGGGCGGCATGTTCGCTGATTTCGGCGCAGACCTCGCCCTCGAAACCGGGCCGGCAATGCATGAACAGGGTATTCATCTCTCACTCCACTACGGCGGGCGCGCCACAGGCGCCGGCAGGGCGGCGATGATAAAGGAAGATTGGAACCTGCGACACGCCCCGCCGGTCCAGAAAAGGGTCAGGTGGCGCAAAGCGGTCTAACCTGACCTTTCAGCCAGGTCCGCAGCGTGCGGGCCGACACAGAGCGGTGCCCCGGCAGGCCTGAGCCATTGCCGGCCACCGGCGCAGAAGGAGTTGGCAATGCCCTCGCTCGATAGCCTGAACACCCTCAAGCCCCTCACGGTGGGTGACCAGACCTACCACTACTTCAGCCTTCCCGAAGCCGCCCGACAGCTGGGCGACCTGCAGCGCCTGCCGATGTCGCTGAAGGTGCTGCTGGAAAACCTGCTGCGCTGGGAGGACGGCAAGACTGTCACTGGCGACGACCTGCGTGCCCTTGCCCAATGGCTGGGCGAGCGGCGTTCCGACCGCGAGATCCAGTACCGCCCGGCGCGGGTACTGATGCAGGACTTCACCGGCGTGCCGGCGGTGGTCGACCTGGCCGCCATGCGCGCCGCCATGGCCAAGGCCGGTGGCGATCCGCAGCGGATCAACCCGCTGTCACCGGTGGACCTGGTGATCGACCACTCAGTGATGGTCGACCGCTACGGCACGCCACAGGCCTTCAGCGAGAACGTCGACATCGAAATGCAGCGCAATGGTGAACGCTATGCGTTCCTGCGCTGGGGCCAGAGCGCCTTCGACAACTTCAGCGTGGTACCGCCAGGCACCGGGATCTGCCACCAGGTCAACCTGGAATACCTGGGCCGCACCGTCTGGACCCGTGAGGCCGATGGCCGCACCTACGCCTTCCCGGACACCTTGGTCGGCACTGATTCGCATACCACCATGATCAATGGCCTGGGCGTGCTCGGCTGGGGCGTGGGCGGCATCGAAGCGGAAGCGGCCATGCTCGGCCAGCCGGTATCAATGCTGATCCCGGAAGTGATCGGCTTCAAGCTGACCGGCAAGCTGCGCGAAGGCATCACCGCCACCGACCTGGTGCTGACGGTGACGCAGATGCTGCGCAAGAAGGGTGTGGTCGGCAAGTTCGTCGAATTCTATGGCGATGGCCTGGCCGAGCTGCCCTTGGCCGACCGCGCGACCATCGCCAACATGGCCCCGGAATACGGTGCCACCTGCGGCTTCTTCCCGGTCGACCAGGTAACCCTGGACTACCTGCGCCTGTCCGGCCGCCCCGAGGCGACCGTGCAACTGGTCGAGCACTACTGCAAAGCCCAGGGCTTGTGGCGGCTGCCGGG
Organism: Pseudomonas sp. TE21394; assembly: GCF_054057835.1. Classification (NCBI taxonomy): domain Bacteria; kingdom Pseudomonadati; phylum Pseudomonadota; class Gammaproteobacteria; order Pseudomonadales; family Pseudomonadaceae; genus Pseudomonas; species Pseudomonas sp. TE21394. Next base: position 135,589 of record NZ_JBSRZR010000001.1, read on the forward strand.
GCAGGAGCCGCTGTTCAGCGACAGCCTGGCGCTGGACATGCACGAGGTGGAGGCCAGCCTGGCCGGGCCCAAGCGGCCGCAGGACCGAGTGGCCCTGGGCCAGGTCCGCCAGGCCTTCGACCACTTTATCGAACTGCAGCCCAAACCCCTTGCCAAGGAAGTCGGCCGTCTGGAAAGCGAAGGTGGCGGCGGCGTGGCGGTGGGCAACGCCGACCAGGCCGGAGAAATCGACTACAGCCATCAAGGCCAGACCCATACCCTGCGCGATGGCGCGGTGGTGATCGCTGCGATCACCTCCTGCACCAACACCTCCAACCCCAGCGTGATGATGGCCGCCGGGCTGGTGGCGAAAAAGGCCCTGGAGAAAGGCCTGCAGCGCCAACCTTGGGTCAAGAGTTCGCTGGCGCCGGGTTCCAAGGTAGTCACCGACTACTTCAAGGCCGCCCGGCTCGACACCTACCTCGACCAACTGGGGTTCGACCTGGTCGGCTATGGTTGCACCACCTGCATCGGCAACTCTGGCCCGCTGGATGACGCGATCGAAAAGGCCATTGGCAGCGCCGACCTCACCGTAGCCTCGGTATTGTCGGGGAACCGCAACTTCGAAGGCCGCGTGCACCCGCTGGTGAAGACCAACTGGCTGGCCTCGCCGCCGCTGGTGGTGGCCTATGCCCTGGCCGGCACCGTGCGCCTGGACCTGACCAGCGACCCGCTGGGGACCGGCAACGACGGCCAGCCGGTGTACTTGCGCGACATCTGGCCCAGCCAGCAGGAAATCGCCGCGGCCGTGGCCAAGGTCGATACGGCGATGTTCCACAAGGAATACGCCGAAGTGTTCGCTGGCGATGCGCAGTGGCAGGCCATCGAAGTACCTCAGGCAGCCACCTACGCGTGGCAGGCTGACTCCACCTACATCCAGCATCCCCCCTTCTTCGATGGCATCGGCGGGCCACCACCGCAGCTCACGGATATCCGGAACGCAAGAATACTGGCGCTGCTGGGCGACTCGGTGACCACCGACCACATTTCCCCGGCCGGCAATATCAAGGCCGACAGCCCGGCCGGGCGCTACCTGCGTGAACAGGGCGTGGAACCACGCGATTTCAACTCCTACGGCTCGCGGCGTGGCAACCATGAAGTGATGATGCGGGGCACCTTCGCCAACATCCGTATCCGCAACGAGATGCTGCCGGGCGAAGAAGGTGGCATCACCCTGCACGTGCCCACTGGCGAGAAATTGCCGATCTACGACGCCGCCATGCGCTACCAGCAAGCCGGCACTCCGCTGGTAGTGATTGCCGGGCAGGAGTACGGCACCGGTTCAAGCCGCGACTGGGCGGCCAAGGGCACCAACCTGCTGGGCGTCAAGGCGGTGCTCGCAGAAAGCTTCGAACGCATTCACCGTTCCAATCTGGTGGGCATGGGGGTGCTGCCGCTGCAGTTCAAGGCCGGGCACAACCGCAAGCAACTGGGGCTGACCGGCAAGGAGCAGATCGATGTCCTGGGCCTGACCGGCGCGGAACTCCACCCAGGCATGAACCTGCCCCTGCGCATCATCCGCGAGGATGGGCAGCAGGAGCAGATCGAAGTGCTTTGCCGCATCGACACTTTGAACGAGGTGGAGTACTTCAAGGCAGGGGGAATCCTGCATTATGTGTTGCGTCAGCTGATCGCCGGCTGAATCGGGTATGCTTGGGCCGCTCCCGCAGGCGATGGGTAGCGGCCCGTTTCCATCTACCCGAGAAGGACCACTCGTGCCTCGCCTCCACCTGATCGTTCTCCTGTTTCTGGCCCTCGGTTACACGCTGGCCCTGAACCTCGGCAACCTTGGCATCGCCACCCTGCCCACCTTCCTCGCCCTGCTTGTCTGCGCCCTGCTTGCTGGTCGCCCGCAGCGCTGGCTACGAGCCCTGGGCCATGTACTGTTCATCCTGTTGGCTATCGCCCTGGCGCTGCACTGGCTGCCCGGTTTAACGCAGCCAAGGTCATCGACAGCGCCATCCTCAGCTCCGGCGCCCAGCCCTTCACCTTGTACCTGAACCTGGACAAACCGCTGATCGGCGCCTGGCTGCTGTTGGCCTGCCCTTGGCTGATCATCTGGCGCGGCCAGGGCCTGCAGGCCAGCCTGCTGTACGTGCTGCCCCTGACCCTGCTTGCCTGCCTGGGCGGCGCCTGGGCCTTGGGCATGGTTGCATGGGCGCCGAAATGGCCCGAACAGGCCTGGCTGTGGTTGCTGAACAACCTGTTGTTGGTCAGCCTGACCGAAGAGCTGCTGTTTCGCGGTTATCTGCAAGGCAGCCTACAGCGCATGCTGCGCCATCAGGGGCTGGCGTTGTTCGCCGCCGCCATGCTGTTCGGCCTGGCCCACCTGGGGGCTGGCTGGCAATGGGTATACCTGGCCACCCTCGCTGGTCTGGGCTACGGCCTGGCATACCGCTGGGGCGGCGTGGCGGCAGCCGTGCTTTGCCACTTCGGCCTGAACCTGATGCATTTCACGCTGTTCAGCTACCCGATGCTGGCTCTTGGCTAGCTAATCGGTCATCATCTGACTTCTACGTCATTAATCCGCAGTAAAAACGCAATAATGACGCAAACAAGCCTGAACATGCCCGGCGACTAACCCAGACTGAATAATGGCCTATTGCCACAGATCAAGCCTTGCAAATATTCACTCAATAAAACCAGGGCCTTGCCGATAGCTTTGGAAAGCCCTGCGGACTATCAACCCATGCGTAACAACCAGCCGATTACCCAGAGAGAAAGGACTTTCCCTGCCCAGCAGCGGTTGATCTCTACCACCAATGCCAAAGGGGTGATCACTTACTGCAACGATGCTTTCATCGAGATAAGTGGTTTCACCCGCGAAGAACTGACCGGTGCGCCACACAACCTGGTACGCCACCCGGACGTGCCGCCAGCCGTGTTCGCGCACATGTGGCAGACCCTCAAGCAGGGCCAGCCGTGGATGGGTATCGTCAAGAACCGCTGCAAGTCCGGTGACCACTATTGGGTCAACGCCTACGTCACGCCGATCTTCGACAACAACCAGGTGGTTGGCTTCGAATCGGTGCGGGTCAAACCCACTGCCGAACAGATTCGTCGCGCCGAGGCGCTCTACCAACGGATCAACCAGGGCAAGCCGCCAGTACCACGCCGCGACAAGTGGCTACCGGTGCTGCAGGACTGGCTGCCGTTCATCCTGATCAGCCAGGTGGGCTTCCTGATCGGCAACTGGCTCGGCCATTCCTGGGGCTTCGCCCTGGCCGCCGGGCTTTCCGTACCCCTGGGCCTGCTCGGTCTGGGCTGGCAGCAGCGCGGCCTCAAGCGCCTGCTGCGCCTGGCCGAACAGACCACCTCCGACCCGCTGATCGCACAGATGTACACTGACAGCCGCGGGGTACAGGCACGCCTGGAAATGGCCATGCTGAGCCAGGACGCACGCATGAAAACCTGCCTGACCCGTCTGCAGGACAGCGCCGAACACCTCAGCGAACAGGCGCGCCAGTCCGACGCCCTGGCGCACAGGAGTTCTTCGGGGCTGGAACGTCAGCGTGTGGAAACCGAGCAAGTCGCCGCCGCAGTCAATCAGATGGCCGCCACCACCCAGGAAGTGGCCAACCACGTGCAGCGCACCGCCGATGCCACCCAGGAAGCCAACCGCCTGACCAGCCAGGGCAGGCAGATCGCCGGGGAAACCCGCGAAGCCATCGAGCGCCTGTCGGCTGCGGTAGGCGAAACTGGCCAGACAGTCACCCAGTTGGCCAAGGACAGTGACGAGATTGGTGGCGTGGTCGATGTGATCAAGGGCATCGCCGATCAGACCAACCTGTTGGCATTGAACGCAGCCATCGAAGCGGCGCGTGCAGGTGAAATGGGCCGTGGCTTTGCCGTGGTGGCCGATGAAGTGCGCCAGCTGGCACAGCGCACCGCCGAGTCCACCGGGCAGATTCACGGGCTTATCGCCAAGCTGCAACAGACTGCCAGCAATGCCGTACTGACCATGGAAACCGGCCACCGCCAGGCGCAGGAAGGCGTCGAACGCGTGATGCAGGCCGACGAGGCACTGGTCGGGATCAGCGAAGCGGTGGCCAACATCACCGACATGGCAACCCAGATCGCCGCCGCGACAGAAGAGCAGACCGCGGTAGCCGACGAGATCAGCCGCAACATCAGCACCATTGCCGAGCTGGCCGACCAGACCGCCGAACAGGCCCAGCACTCGGCGCTGCTCAGCGAAGAGCTGACCAGTACCGCGGGTACCCAGTACTCACTGGTGGAGCGCTTCAACCGCTAAGCCCCTCAGAAAAGCTTGCCCGTGAACAGAGTAGCTACCTTGGGAACTGCGCTGACTACAAGTTGGCGCTGTACCTGAATCCTCCAGGTCACCAATCCAGGTGCAAACGGCTCTCGAAATAGCGTTCTTCCCCGCTCAGTGGGTCCTCGAAACGCAAGCTCTGCGCCAGCAGTTTCAACGGCCGCTGATAGTCATCCTGTTCGTTGAGCAACAGCGGGTAGAACGGGTCATTGCTGATACCCGCACCCAATGCCGCCATGTGCACACGCAACTGGTGGGTCTTGCCGGTGACCGGCGACAACCCATAGCGCCACAGGTCGCCATGCTTCTCCAGCACTTCGGCCCAGGTTTCGCTGTTAGCCTCCCCTTCCACTTCGTGCATGCGGAAAAACGGCTCGCCATGCACCAGGCGGCTTTTGTGCACCAGCGGAAAATCGTGTTGCGGCATGGCTGCGGCAATGGCCTGGTAGCGCTTTTCGATACGCCGCTCAGGGAAGAGCCGCTGGTAGGCACTGCGACTCTGAGGATTGGCGGAAAACAGCACCAGCCCGGCCGTATGCCGGTCGATACGGTGCAACGGTACCAAGTGCGGGTTGCCGAGGCGGTGAATCAGGCGGCGCAGCAAGGTCTGCTCGACATATTCCCCGGTCGGCGTCACCGGCAGGAAATGCGGCTTGTCCGCCACCACCAGGTGATCATCAACGTGCAGCACCGCCTCCTGCGCCGGAATCGGCCGCTCATTCGGCACTTCACGGAAGTAGTGCAAACGCATGCCCCGCTTGTACGGCAGCTCAGCCGAGATAGCTCGCCCCTCGGCATCCAGCACCCGGCCCCGGGCAAAGCGATCAAGCCATTGATCCCGGTCGATAGCCTTGAAATGGTCACACAGGCAGTCGAGTACCGTCGCCCAATTACCGGGTGGCAGGCACACTGTGCTGGCTTGCTGGCGGGCGGGGTCGAACGGCGTGGTCATGGCGGGGCTCGAAACATTCACGGCCGCGCATTATCCCCCAAGCTTGCACCCTCAACCAGCCTTGGCCATCGCTTCGCTGCGTTCCTTCAGCCAACGCAGTACCTGCACCGGCTCCCAGCGGCCGGGGTCGTACAGGGCATACAGCAACCCCTGATAACCCACGACATCCAGCCCGCGGTGATAGCCGGCACGCTGAAACAAGGCCTCAATTTCTGCAAAGCAGGTATTGAAGTGGACCTTGCCGAACGGTGTGCGGTCGTCGGTGACCAGGCCTTCGAGGCGCAGTTCCAGAACGGCGTCCGCCACCCGTTCGACGGGCATGCGGTTGACGCTGTACTTGAGTTGCTCGACGTTGAGCATGGCTTTACCTCGACACTGTATTTATATACAGCATACGAACATCCCCTTACATTCGTCAATGCGCTTCATTGCAGCCCCTCCTGGCAGCCGCTGTCTCTGCTGATGGTCAACACCTGTCGCCGGGGCGCGCCTGGCGTCACCGACAGGTGTACCCATTGCTCGAACTCGAGGATCAACTGGTCGAACGGAATGGCGCTTTCGCTGATGCGGCGCACGACTTCGCACGGGCTTACTTCAACCACCGTAAAGTCGGCGGCCAGCCCTTGCAAATGCTTGCTTGTCGGCGCCCCGCCAATGCGGCTGTTGACTGCCGGACTGCGATAGCCGCTGCTGACGATGACCGGCGCGCCAAACAGCGCGCGAACCTGCTCCAGGACATTGCACAACAGTTGCAGGTTGGCACGCGCCTCGGCTGGCGGATCGTTGTCCAGCCCTTCCCTGGCGGCGAGCTGTGAAACGGTCATTTCAGCGAGGGTGAAATGGGGGGAAATGAGCATGGCGGGTCCTGATGATCGGTGGAAACGGCCGGCCTCGGCGTGCCGGCAGATGATCATCACGACCCAGCGCGCCCCATGGAGCAGGGAGGCGCCTCCCCTGGTGCCGTCATTGCGCGAGAAACGCCACGACCTGCTCGGCATCGAACGGCCAATGCAGCTCGGCGCCGTTATCGCAGCGCCGCAGCACCGGAATGATCAGGCCGTAACGCTCGAACATGGCCTGGCTTTCGGCAATATCCACCAGCTCCACCAGCAGGCCATGATCGACGAAGGGCATCAGCACGGCCTCGGCCACTTCGCACAGGTGGCAGCCGAGGGTGCCGAACAGTTGGCATTCAGGCAGCATGGGGCAGGTTCCGGTTTTGGCATGAAGGGAAGCCTATTCTAGGCCGCTGCTGCCCCCTGCGCACCTGACCAGGTTCAATCCTGACTGGTAGCGCCGATACGGTGCATCGACAGATCGGCCCCCTGGAACTCCTGTTCATGGCTCAAGCGCAGGCCATGCAGCGCGCGGATCGCACCGTACACGGCAAAGCCACCGGCCAGCGCCACCAGCACGCCCAGCAGGCTGCCCAGCAACTGGCTGACCAGGCTGACACCGCCCATGCCGCCCAGGGCCGCCTGGCCGAACACACCACAGGCAATGCCGCCCCACACACCACACAGGCCATGCAATGGCCACACGCCCAGAACATCGTCGATCTTCCAGCGGTTCTGTGCCGCGGTGAAGGTCCAGACGAACAGTCCGCCCGCGACCAGCCCAGTGACCAGCGCGCCAATCGGGTGCATCAGGTCGGAACCCGCACAGACCGCCACCAGACCGGCCAGTGGCCCGTTATGCAGGAAGCCCGGGTCGTTACGCCCGGCCAGCAAGGCCGACAGGGTGCCACCGACCATGGCCATCAGCGAGTTGATCGCCACCAGGCCGCTGATTCCCTGCAGGGTCTGCGCACTCATGACGTTGAAACCGAACCAGCCAATGATCAGGATCCACGACCCCAGCGCCAGGAAGGGAATGCTCGACGGCGCAAACGCCACCAACCGGCCATCGCGATAGCGCCCGCGTCGCGCGCCCAGCAGCAGGACCGCCGCCAAGGCCAGCCAGCCGCCCATGGCATGCACCACCACCGAGCCGGCAAAGTCATGGAACGGCGCGCCAAAGCGGGCCTGCAACCAGGCCTGCAGCCCCAGGTTGCCGTTCCACACCACACCCTCGAAGAACGGGTAGACAAACGCCACGATCAGCGCCGTGGCGCATAACTGCGGCACGAAGCGCGCACGCTCGGCAATGCCCCCGGAGATAATCGCCGGGATCGCTGCGGCGAAGGTCAGCAGAAAGAAGCACTTGACCAGCGCATAACCCTGGTCGGCCGCCAGCGCGGCGGCCGGCTGCAGGAAACTGACCCCATAGGCGATCCAGTAGCCGACAAAGAAGTACACCAGCGCCGAGATGGCAAAATCACTGAGAATCTTCGACAAGGCGTTGACCTGGTTCTTGTGGCGCACCGTGCCCACTTCGAGAAACGCGAAGCCGGCATGCATGGCCAGCACCAAAATGGCGCCCATGAGAATGAACAGGGTATTGGAACCGTGGACCAGAGTGTCCATCGCGCTGTGCGTGTTTTCCATGAAGTAGGCAGACCTGCTGAAAAGGCACCAGAACAGTTCAAGAACCTGCATCGATGCACCTGATCGGTGCCAGCCCCTTGCCCTGTTTCGGTGAGCTCGGCGGAGCCTGCGCGGTTTTTTCTTGGGTTTGTCGTGGATTGGGTTAAGGTTTATCGGTAGCCGCTGCGCTGACGCCCTGTATCGGCGCAATACCTGCCTTGAGCGCCCCGCAACGTGGCAAAGCCTAAGCAAGGCCCATACCAGCAGCGGCACTTGAACCTTCGGCATGTGCTATCACTCGAACTACCAACATTCATCGACAGGGAGACACCTATGGCCAGCAAATCGGCAAAGACTGCACAAGAGATATTGATGGCTGACTTCCAGGCACTGGTACGCGACACCGAGAAGCTGCTGGCTGACACTGCCAACCTGGCTGGTGACCAGGCGGACGAATTGCGCGGACAGATTCACGAGCGCCTGGCCCAGGCCCGCGAAACCTTGCAGCTGACCCAGGACTCGGTACGCGAGCGCGGCCAGGCAGCGTTGGGCAGCGCCGAACAGTACGTGCAGGAAAACCCGTGGCAGGCTATCGGCATCGCAGCGGGCGTCGGGCTGTTGATCGGCCTGCTGGCCAACCGCCACTGAGGGGATACCATGGATAACGACGCCAACGGCGCCAGCGCTGCTGGCAAGCGCCTGGGTGCGGCCGCGCTGGGGCTGCTGCACAGCCATATCGAACTGTTCGGCATCGAACTGCAAGAGCAGAAGGGCCGCACCTTGAGCCTGCTGTTGTTCGCCGGCCTGGCCCTGGTGTTCGCCTTGCTGCTGCTGACGGCCCTCTCCGGGCTGCTACTGGTGCTGCTGTGGGACAGCTATCGCCTGGCTGGCATCATCGGCCTGTGCGTGTTTTACGGAATTGCCGCGCTGTACTGCGGATTGCGCTTGAAAGCTGCGGTGTTCGATGAGTCGTCACCATTCGGTGCCACCCTCGAGGAACTCGCCAAGGACCGGGAGCGCCTGTTGCCATGAGCCTGCCAGAACTGCCAAACACGCGTAACCCTCGTGAACTGCGCAAGGCACTGTTGCGCCTGCGCATGGAAATGCACCGCCAGGAAATCCGCCATGAGTCCGGGCAGTTGCTCGAGCCGCTGCGCCGCGTGCGCGGAATGGGCAACTCGCTGCACGACGGGCTCGGCATCAAGCATGCACCGCTGTGGGGAATTGGCGCCGTGGTCGCGCTGGGTTTCCTCACCGGCAAGGGCGTGCGCAGCGGTAACCTCGCGCGGCTGTTGCGCCTGGGTAGCACCCTGCTACCGTTGGTGCGCCTGTATCTGCAAGGCAGCCGCCGCCCCTGACGGGTCAATCAATCCTGTGGCATCAGCCACTGTAAGAGCGGGTCGATCCGCGAATGCGCAGTACAATCACCGGCGCAATCGCGGACAAGGCCGCTGCCACAGCCCAGTTAGACAACTGCCCCTTGCGCATGGACGCCCGACACAGGAAGCTATTGCCTTCGATGCACAGGAGACCGCGCCTTGGACTGGCACACCCTGCTCACCCGCGAACGCCTGGGCAAAGCGCTATACAGCGCCGATGAGCTCGGGCGCAGCCCCTTTCACAAAGACCACGACCGCATCATTTTCTCCGGCGCTTTCCGCCGCCTCGGGCGCAAGACCCAGGTGCACCCGGTTTCCAGCAACGACCATATCCACACGCGCCTGACCCACTCGCTGGAGGTCAGCTGCGTAGGACGCTCGCTGGGCATGCGCGTCGGCGAAACCCTGCGGGACAACCTTCCGGACTGGTGCGCCCCGAGCGACCTGGGGATGATCGTGCAGTCGGCCTGCCTGGCTCATGACATCGGCAACCCCCCGTTTGGCCACTCTGGCGAAGACGCGATCCGCCACTGGTTCCAGCAAGCCGCCGGACGTGGCTGGCTGGATGACATGAGCGACGACGAGCGCGCCGACTTCCTCAACTTCGAAGGCAATGCCCAAGGCTTTCGTGTACTGACCCAGCTGGAGTATCACCAGTTCGACGGCGGTACCCGGCTGACCTATGCCACCCTCGGCACCTACCTGAAATACCCGTGGAGCGCACGCCACGCCGACGCCCTGGGCTACAAGAAACACAAGTTCGGCAGTTACCAGAGCGAGCTGCCCCTGCTCGAGCAGATCGCCCGCAAGCTTGGCTTGCCGCAAATGGAGTATCAACGCTGGGCGCGCCACCCGCTGGTGTACCTGATGGAGGCCGCCGATGACATCTGCTATGCGCTGATCGACCTGGAAGACGGCCTGGAAATGGAGCTGCTGCAATACGCCGAAGTCGAAGCGCTGCTGCTCGACCTGGTCGGCGAGGACCTGCCGGAAACCTACCGCCAGCTCGGCCCGGGCGATTCCCGCCGGCGCAAGTTGGCCATCCTGCGCGGCAAGGCCATCGAACACCTGACCAACGCCGCCGCGCGGGCCTTCGTCGAGCAACAGCAGGCCTTGCTGGCCGGCCAGCTGGTGGGCGACCTGGTCGAACATATGCATGGCCCGGCCAAACGCTGCGTGCTGCAGGCCAAGGCCATGGCGCGCAACAAGATCTTCCAGGACAAACGCAAGACCTTGCACGAGATCGGCGCCTACACCACCCTGGAAATTCTGCTGAACACCTTCTGTGGCGCTGCGCTCGAGCAACACGGGGGGCGCACGCCGTCGTTCAAGAGCCGCCGGGTGCTGGACCTGATCGGCAACAACGCCCCTGACCCGCACGGTTCTCTGTACAGTGCCTTCCTGCGCATGATCGACTTCATCGCCGGGATGACCGACAGCTATGCCAGCGAAATGGCGCGCGAGATGACCGGGCGTTCCAGCCCGACCTGAACCGCGCCGCTGCAGCCCGGGCCTGCCCAGGGCTGCCAGCGCTGACCGAAGGAAACTTCCTACATATACAATCGGCAATATAAACAACGGGGCTAAATATTAAAGATTGGTTACCAAACCCGCTTTGACATCCGCTATAAAATCCATATTTCGTAGCCAGACTTGCATAAACGTGTAAGCCATTTCCCATATGGGGCTAATAGCCCTTCCTCGCGCCCCCGATGACTTCCAACTGCGATAAGGTGCCGCCTGTCACCTCAATAGCCCGCAGGGAAGTTGAACATGCAATCCATATTTATTGTCGACGACCATCCTGTCATCCGCCTGGCCGTGCGTATGTTGCTGGAAAACCAGAACTACAAGATTGTCGGCGAGTCGGATAATGGCGTGGACGCCATGCAGATGATTCGCGAAACCAACCCCGACCTGGTCATTCTCGACATCAGCATCCCCAAGCTGGACGGGCTGGAGGTGCTTGCCCGCTTTCAGGCCATGGCGTTGCCACTGAAGGTTCTGGTGTTGACTGCGCAATCACCGGCATTGTTTGCCGTGCGCTGCATGCACTCGGGTGCCGCAGGCTATGTATGCAAGCAGGAGGATCTGAGCGAACTGCTGAGTGCAATCAAGGCCGTGCTGGCCGGATACAACTATTTCCCCAGCCAGGCCATAAAGCACAACCAGGCGGTAGATGCCGACCTGAAACTTTTCCGACAGGTGAATGATCGTGAACTGATGGTACTGCAGCTGTTCGCCCAAGGGCGCAGCAACAAGGAAATAGCCAAGGGCATGTTTCTCAGCAGCAAGACGGTCAGTACCTACAAGAAGCGCCTCATGCACAAACTTCAGGCCGACACGCTGGTCGACCTGATCGAAATGGCCAAGCGCAACGCATTGGTCTGAGGTCGTCATGGCGTGTCACATCACTCGTCTGCTGCTCGCCCTGTTCCTGTTCAGTAGCGTGGCGCAGGCTACACCTCAAGGGGCCTCGTCCTACACGCTGCTGGCCCGGTCAACCGCCCGGCCCACCCAGCCAGCGCTTACCGCCGAACAACGGCAGTGGCTGGAAAACCGTCAGGAACTGGTGCTGGGCACCTCGGCACCGGACTACCCGCCGTTCGACATCACCAGCGGCGGCCGTGAATACCAGGGCCTGACAGCCGAATACGCCAGCCTGATCGGCAAGGCTCTGCGGTTGCCGGTCAAGGTGCTGCGCTTTCCCAGCCGGCAGGCGGCGGTGAAAGCGCTGCGGCGTGGCGATATCGACCTGCTTGGCAGTGCCAATGGCTACGAGGCGGCTGCTGACGGCCTGGCGCTTTCGCAACCGTATGCCATCGACCAACCGGTGCTGGTAACACGGGAAGACGAAAGCCGCGCTCTCGACAGAGGGCTGCCCGGCATGCGCCTTGGCATGCTCTACCATTACCTGCCCAGGCGGGAGGTGCTCAACGCCTACCCGCAGGCTGAGTTGCTGGCCTTCGGCTCTTCCAGCGAGGCCTTGAACGCGGTTGCGTTCGGCCAAGCCGACGTGTTCATCGGCGATACCATTTCCACCCACTACCAGCTGAACCGAGGCCACTTGCCGCGCCTGCGCATGGCCAGTTTCGGCAAGCACGAGGCCATCGGCTTCGGCTTTGCCATGCGCCAGCAGGACAAGCTGCTGATGGAGCTGGTGAACGGCGTGCTGGATAGCCAGCCTTCGGCCATACGCGCCAGCATTTTCAAGCGCTGGACCGCCGGCGGCGATCTGCTGCTGAGTGAGCGCAAGCTGCAACTGACCGAGGCCGAGGAACAATGGTTACGGGATCACCCGGTGATGCGCGTGGTGATCGATGACACCGCCGCGCCGTTGTCCTATTTCGATGCAGCCGGCTATTTCCGTGGCATCACCGCCGACCTGCTGGAACTCATTCGCCTGCGTACCGGCCTGCGCTTCGACGTGCAGCGCGCCAGTGGCATCGCCGACATGATTGCCCGCCTCAAGGATGGCCGCGCCGACGTCATTGCCGCACTGGCCACTGGCGGGCAGGCCGAGGGCAACCTGCAAATCAGCCGCCCCTACCTGGAAAGCGTCTATGTGCTGGTCAGCCGCAAGGACAGCGAAGCGCTGACCTCGCTGGACCAGATGCACGGGCGCCGCATTGCCATCAACCGCTACAGCGCGATGGACGCCATGCTGTCACGGAATTATCCGCAGGTTGGCTGGGTAGAGACGGAAAGTACGTTCTATTCCGTGGCGTTGCTCAACAGCGGTGCAGTCGACGCGCTGATCACGCCCCTGGTAGACGCCAACCACGCCCTGGCCAGCAACCCCGAGCTGGTCATCCGCACCACCGTTGGCAGCGAACCGGCCAATTTCGCCATGGCCACCAGCAGCTCCTCCGCAGTGCTGGTATCGATCCTCGACAAGGCACTGATGAGCATCTCGCCAGAGGAGCTGGGGGTGATCAACAACCGCTGGCGCGGCTTCGGCCTGCACGATGACGGCAACAGCCAGGACTACCGTCGGCTCGCGGTACAACTGGTGCTGGGCGCTGCCGTGCTCTTGCTGCTGGCCTTGTTGTGGAATGCCCGCCTGCGCCTGCAGATCAGTCAACGCCAACGCGCCGAACGTGCGTTGAACGACCAGCTGGCGTTCATGCGCGCCCTGCTCAATGGCACGCCCCACCCCATGTACGTACGTGATCGCGACGGCTGCCTGCAAAGTTGCAACTTCAGTTACCTTGAAGCTGTACAGGCCTGCTCCGATGAGGTCATAGGCAAACGTCTGAACGACAGCCTGTTCGCAGAGTACGAGCATATCCGCCAGATCGAAGCGGATTACCAGAGGGTGATGGCAGCCGGCACTCCGCTGATCATGGACCGGCCGCTGCGGATCAAGGGCCGCGAGATGACCATCTATCACTGGATACTTCCCTATCGCGACTCCCTGGGCGAGGTGCAGGGCATCATCGGCGGCTGGATCGACATCAGTGAGCGCCGCCAGCTGGTGATGGAGCTGCGCCAGGCCAAGCAGCAGGCCGACGATGCCAACCGCGCCAAGAGTACGTTTCTGGCGACCATCAGCCACGAGATCCGTACCCCGATGAACGCGGTCATCGGCATGCTGGAACTGGCAGTCAAGCGTGCCGACCAGGGCCGGGTGGACCGCAGCGCGCTGGAGCTGGCCCACCATTCGGCCAAGGACCTGCTGGGCCTGATCGGCGACATCCTCGATATCGTGCGCATCGAGTCCGGGCACTTGAACCTTGCCCCTGAGGTAGTCGACCTGGCGGGCCTGGTCGAATCGGTGGGGCGCATCTTCGAAGGTCAGGCACGGCAGAAAGGCCTGGCCCTGGAGGTACTGATCGACCCCGCCGCACGCTGTCATGCACAGCTCGACCCGCTGCGTTTCAAGCAGGTGCTGTCCAACCTGGTGAGCAACGCCATCAAGTTCACCGAACACGGCCAGGTGCGCATCAACGTCAGCCTGGATGAGGCCTGCAGCCCCGCCGTGCTGGAGCTGGAAGTGCGCGACAGTGGCATCGGCATACCCGCTGACGACCTGCAACGCCTGTTCAACCCGTTCATCCAGGCCAACCCGCACAGCCAGGGTGCCCGCGCCGGCACCGGCCTCGGCCTGGCCATCTGCCGCAACCTGTGCGAAATGATGGGAGGCACCCTGAGTATCAGGAGCCTGGAAGATGTCGGTACCCAGGTACGCCTGAAGATGCCGCTGCAGCGGGTCGACGGCGCCGCGCTGGCGGCCCCGCTGCCCGAGGAACTCGAGGTGCCTGACCCACGGCTGAGCGTGCTGGTGATCGATGACCATCCGGCCAACCTGCAACTGATGGCACAACAGCTTGGTTACCTGGGCCTGGAACATGCCAGCGCAGCCGACGGCCACGAAGGCCTGGCCACCTGGCGGGCGGGCGACTTCGATGTGCTGGTGCTCGACTGCAACATGCCGCAGATGAACGGCTATCAACTCGCGTCCGCGGTACGGGCCGAGGAAAGCCACGGCAAACGCCCGCGCTGCACCATTCTCGGCTACACCGCCAACGCGCAGCCCGAGGTACGGCGCAAATGCCTGAACGCCGGCATGGATGACTGCCTGCTCAAGCCCATCAGCCTGAGCACACTCAGCCAGCGCCTGGCCGGCATTCGCCCGCGCCGTACGCAGCCACGCCGGCGCAAGCTGTATCACCTGGATGGTCTGGCCGCGGTGGTCGGGCACGACCCCAACGACCGCCAGCGCTTCCTCGAGACCTTGCGGCAGAGCCTGCGGGTCGACCTGGCCACGTTGATGTCGCTGGATCCGCAACACGACAGCAACGCCATCGCCGAACAGGCACACAAGGTACTCAGCGCCGCACGCATGCTGGAAGCGCCCGAGCTGATGGCAGCCTGCGAAGCCCTGGAAGCCGGCGGCCTGTCCACCGTCCAACTGCGCCTGCGACGGCAGGCACTGGCGCGGCACATGGGCCGGGTGGAACGAGCCCTGGCCAGGGAACTGGCCGCAGATACCTGCACACAGACAGGCAGCCAGGCGTGTTAACTGGTAGACTGCGCGGCGTTATTACCTAAGAGGATTGTTTCATGGCCACAAACCGCTCCCGTCGTCTGCGCAAGAAGCTGTGTGTCGACGAGTTTCAGGAATTGGGCTTCGAGCTGAACCTGGAATTCAAGGAAGATCTGGATGACCAGGCAATCGATGCTTTCCTCGACGCGTTCCTGGCAGAAGCCATGGATGCCAACGGCCTGGACTATGTAGGCGGTGACGATTTCGGCCTGGTGTGCTCGGTCAAACGCGGCTCGGTCAGCGAAGAACAGCGTGCAGCCGTTGAAGCCTGGCTCAAGGGCCGCAGCGAATTGACCAAGATCGAAGTCAGCCCGCTGCTGGACGCCTGGTACCCGGAAAAACCGATCAACAAGGCCGAGTAATACCGGCCCGATCGCTGAAAAGGCCACCTTCACGGGTGGCCTTTTTTTTGCGCCGTGCTTTTCCCGGGTTGGTGCTTTTCCGTCGAACGTGGCGCATCGTCGCTGCGCTTGGGGCATAATGCGCATTCTTCCGTCCTGGGGCCATCATCCTTTACAGCCCCGATGCCCTTTCCCCCTCGCCGTAGGGTGTTTACTGACTATGATCAAAACGCTTCGTCCCCTCGTACTTGCCGGCCTGCTGCTGCCATTCGCCCTGCCCGGCCATGCCGCTGCCGTGAATACCACCCTGCCCGCCAAAGTGCAGCAAGCCCTCAAGGCCAGCAAGCTGCAGGATTCGGCGCTGTCGCTGGTGATGCTGCCGCTGGACGGCCCCGGCACACCGACCGTGTTCAATGCCGACGTGTCGGTGAACCCGGCCTCGACCATGAAGCTGGTTACCACCTACGCAGCCCTTGAACTGCTCGGCCCGACCTTCCAGTGGAAGACCGAGTTCTACACCGACGGCACCCTCAGCAACGGGGTGCTCAACGGCAACCTGTACCTCAAAGGGGGTGGAGACCCGAAACTGAACATGGAAAAGCTGTGGCTGTTGATGCGTGACCTGCGCGCCAATGGCGTGCGCACCGTCACTGGCGATCTGGTGCTGGACCGCAGCCACTTCGTGCAGCCCAACCTGCCGCAGTTCAACGATGACGGCGGCGATGTGAACAAGCCGTTCCTGGTCCAGCCGGATGCCTTGATGGTCAACCTCAAGGCCCTGCGCTTCGTGGCCCGAAATGACGGCGGCAAGGTCACCGTCGCGGTCGAACCACCGATTGCCAGTATCCGCATCGACAACCAGGTCAAGGCAGTCGCCTCCAGGCAGTGCTCGGGTGACGTACGCTACAACCCGGTGCAACAGGCCGATGGCATCAGCGTAACGGTCAGCGGCCAGCTGGGTGAGGGCTGCAACTCGCAGACCTACCTGTCGCTGCTTGACCATCCCACCTACGCCGCCGGTGCCGTACGCGCGATCTGGAACGAGCTGGGTGGCAGCATCCAGGGTGGCAATCGCTTCGAGAACGTGCCCAAGGGTGCACGCCTGCTGGCCCGGGCCTTCTCGCCAGACCTGGTGGAAGTGATCCGCGACATCAACAAGTACAGCAACAACACCATGGCCCGGCAGTTGTTCCTCAGCCTCGGCGCGCAGTTCCGCACCGATGCCGATGGCGACGATGCCCGCGCTGCCCAGCGCGTGGTGCGTCAATGGCTGGCGAAGAAGGGCATTACCGCACCGCACCTGGTGATGGAAAACGGCTCCGGCCTGTCGCGTGCCGAGCGGGTCAGTACCCGGGAAATGGCCGCCATGCTGCAGGCCGCCTGGAAAAGCCCCTACGCTGCCGAGTTCATAAGCTCGATGCCGCTGGTGGGCATGGACGGCACCATGCGCAAGCGTCTGAAACGCACGGCAATGACAGGTGAAGGGCACATCAAGACCGGCACGCTGAATACCGTGCGGGCGATCGCCGGCTTCAGCCGTGACAGCAATGGTCATACCTGGGCGGTGGCGGCCATCCTCAACGATCCGAAACCGTGGGGGGCATCGCAGGTGCTCGACCAGGTGCTGCTGGACCTGTACCGCCAGCCGAAGCTGGCCGACAGCACAGCGGCCAATTGACCGTCGTGCCACACCGGGTCGGCTGATGGGGTTCGCTGCAGGAGCGGTCGCCATGCCCCATCAGCCCGACTCCCCCTCCACCCGGTCGCGCCCGGCCTGCTTGGCTGCATACACTCCGGCATCGGCGCGCAACAGCAGGGCATCGGCCCCCTCCCCCGGCCGCCACCCCGCCACGCCAAAACTCGCGGTCACCCTGCCCACGCCTTCCACCGGCACATTGCGCAGCCCTTTCCACAGCTCCAGCGCCAGCGACCGCGCCTGCTCGGCATCGCTGCCGGGGCACAGCACCATGAATTCCTCGCCACCCAGCCGGCAGAATACGTCGGTACGCCGCAAACGCTGGCCGATGCGCAGGCACAGACTGCGTAGCACGCGGTCGCCGACAGCATGGCCGAAACGATCGTTGATACGTTTGAAGTGATCGATGTCGAGCATGATCACCGCCAGCGCCAAGCCGTCGCGCTGGGCCCGCTCCAGCTCGGATTTCAGTCGTTCCTGGAAGTAGCGGCGGTTATGGATGCCAGTCAGCGAGTCGGTCACCGACAACCTGCGCAACTCCTCCTCGACGCTTTTCAGGTCGGAGATATCAGTCAGGTAGCCATGCCACAAGGTGCAACCTTGCTCGCCCACCTCCGGCGTCGCTTCGCCACGCACCCAGCGCAGCCCGGCACGCGGCAGGCAGACCCGATACTCTTCACGCCAGGGCGACAGGTGCTCGGCCGAATAACGCACAGAACGGCGCACCCGCTCCAGGTCATCGGGGTGGATGCGCTCGAACACCACCGTCGCGTCCTCGCGCAACTGCTGCGGGTCAATTTCGTAGATGTCGTACAGGCCCATGCTAGCGTAGGGAAAACAGGAATGGCCGTTGCTATCCAGGCGGTACTGGTAGATACCCCCCGGTACTTCGGCACTGAGTTTTTCCAGAAGGCGGTCACGCGCCGCCAGGGCCTCGAGCACCCGGCGCCGCTCCGTGACATCGATGCAGATCGCCAGGTAGCCCGTCCACAGGCCCTGTTCATCGAGCATGGCGGTGACCAGCATGTTCGCCACCAGTTGGCTGCCATCGGCACGCAACAGGGTCCACTCCCCCGGTTCCGCGCCGTGTGCCTGCGCCGTTTCGGCCAACATGGCCTGGCCGCCAGCGATCGGCCGGCCGTAACGCAGGCTCAAGGCGTGGGCACGCTGGCTCAACTCCTCAGGCAGCATCAGGTCCTCAAGGCGCAGGCGGCCGATCGCCTCGCTGGCCTGGTAACCGAGCATGTGCTCGGCGCCAGCGTTGAAGGTGCTGACCACGCCCTTGAGGTTGGTGGCAATGATCGCCACCTGTGTCGCGGCATCCAGCACGCTGCGCAGCTGGTTATGGGTGTCTCGCAGTGACTGCTCGCTGACCCGCAGCTCGGCAGTGCGCTGCTCGACCAGGGCCACGGCGCGCTGGTGCTGGCTGAACAGGCTATAGAGCAAAACGCTGAGCAGCAGGCTCAACGACCCGCCGAGCAGGCTCACCGCCAACACTGCCAAGGAGCGGTTGCCCTGCACGAACACCAGGCTCGGCCTGATACTCAGCTGGAAGTGATGGTCGGCCAGGTGCAACAGCTGTTTGCTGGCAAGCGCCAAGGGCGCGACCGGGTTCTGCGAATCGAACAGCACTTCGGGGCCATGCAAGCCGGTGGGGTCGACAATGCGTACGACCAGGCTGTCATCTGCCGCCACCGGTCGCCCGTCACTGACCAGCTCCCGCATGCTCAGCAAGGCCATGACATAGCCCACTGCCAGGTCGCTGGGCCTGGCATCGGCAAATACCGGCGCCACCATCAACAGGCCCCGCGCATCCGTACTGGTATCGAGCCTGGGTAGCGGCCCGGAAATCGCCATGCTGCCAGGCTCCAGCGCCCGCGCCAGCGCCGCCTGCGAGCTGGGCTGGGCAGCGAGGTCCAGCCCGATGGGCAGCCCGGGCAATCCGCCGGACTGGTTGTAAAGTACCGGGAAGTAATGGTCACGCAAAGGGGCGGGGTGCCACCGGCCGTGCTCGTCCTGGTCGCGGATCACATAGCTTTGCCCGTTATGCGCACCCACCTGACGCTCGAATTCGGCGCGTTGCCCAGCTTCGACACGCGGCGCCCAGGCATAAGCCAGGTTCCGGTGCAACAATGGCCGGGTGTAGCCTTCGAATTCGCGCGGGGTGATGACCCTGGAAAAGCTGAAGAACCGGCGCAGCCCGTCCAGGCGCTGCTGCTGTTCGTCAAAGCGTTCGGCGATACGGCTGAAGCGCTCGTTGGCGAGCAGCTCGAAGCGCTGACGCAGCTGCTGCTGGTGGAAGGCCTGCGCAGCAAGCGCCAGAACGGCCGTCAGCAGGCCGCCCACCAGCAGCGCGACCAGCGCCGCTGCCCAGGCGGGCACCCGCTCTGTGCACAGGCCAAGCAACCGCGCACGCACGCCACCCTTCGACATACACCCGTCTCGTCACATCGGCGTCCTGCGGATTATCCTGCCCTGCTGTCAGTTATAGCTATTGGCCATTAGCCGCGCAATGTACCTCGTCGCCTCAACGCAGTTGCAAACGCCAGGCCCGGTGAATGCGGTTGTTGCGGGCAAAATCCGGGTCAAGTGTCTGGGCGGTGATTTCCTCCACCGCGTACCGCGTCATCAGGTGTTCGTCCAGCTGGAACTTGCGGAAGTTGTTCGAGAAGTACAACACGCCGCCCGGGGCCAGGCGGGCCATGGCCAGGTCCAGCAGTTGCACGTGGTCACGCTGCACATCGAACACGCCTTCCATGCGCTTGGAGTTGGAGAAGGTCGGTGGGTCGATGAAGATCAGGTCGTAGCTGTCGCGGTTGCCTTCCAGCCAGGCCATCACATCGCCCTGCTCCAGGCGGTTACGCTCGGAGAAACCGTTGAGCGCCAGGTTGCGCCGCGCCCAGTCCAGGTAGGTTTTCGACAGGTCGACGCTGGTGGTACTGCGCGCCCCGCCCTTGGCGGCGTGCACGGTGGCCGTCGCGGTGTAGCAGAACAGGTTGAGAAAGCGCTTGCCGGCGGCCTCGCGCTGGATGCGCATGCGCATCGGGCGGTGGTCGAGGAACAGCCCGGTGTCGAGGTAGTCGGTGAGGTTCACCAGCAGCTTGACGCCGCCTTCGCTGACTTCCTGGAAGCGGCCTTCGGTGGCCTGGCGCTCGTACTGGCGGGTACCACTTTGCCGCTCGCGGCGCTTGAGCACCACACGCTGCGGCGCGATGCCCAGCGCCTGGGGGATGGCGGCCAGTGCATCGAGCAGGCGCGCCTGGGCCTTGTCGGGGTCGACCGAACGTGGCGCGGCATATTCCTGCACGTGCACCCAGTCCTGGTACAGGTCGACCGCCAGGGCATACTCGGGCATGTCGGCATCGTACAGACGGTAGCAGTCGACCTGTTCGCGGCGGGCCCACTTGCCCAGTTGCCGCAGGTTCTTCTGCAGGCGGTTGGCGAACATCTGCGCCCCTTCCGACAGGCGCGCCGGCTCGCTGGCCAGCGCTGCCTGCAGGTCGATGTCCGCGCCTGGCGCGGCAGACTCACGGCGCTCGCCAGTCACGAACTGGTCAGGCTGCACCTTGAACAGCAGCAGCTTGCAGGGCAACGCGCCGTTCCAGAATGCGTACTGCTTGTGGCTGCGAATGCCCATGCGCTTGCCCAGCTGCGGTGCGCCGGTGAATACCGCTGCCTCCCAGCCCATGCAGGCCTGGCGCAGGCGTTCGCCGAGGTTCTGGTAGAGGTACAGCAGGCTGGCCTCGTCACCCAGGCGCTCGCCGTAGGGCGGGTTGCTGATGACCAGGCCTTTCTGGTTCTGGTCCGGGCGCGGTTCGAAGGTGCTGACTTCACCCTGGTAGATCTTCACCCAGTCACCCAGGCCGGCACGCTCGACGTTATTACGGCCCGGCTGGATCAGCCGTGGGTCGGCCTCGTAACCACGAATCCACAGTGGCGGCCTGGCCAAGCCGGCTTCGGCTCGGGCCTGCGCCTCTTCATGCACCTTGCGCCACAGCGCCGGCACATGGCCGAGCCAGGCACTGAAGCCCCAGCGTTCTCGCCTGAGGTTGGGGGCGATGTCGGCGGCGATCATGGCGGCTTCGACCAGGAAGGTACCCACACCGCACATCGGGTCAGCCAGCGCGCCACCTTCGGCGGCAATGCGAGGCCAGCCTGCGCGGATCAGCACCGCCGCCGCCAGGTTTTCCTTCAGCGGCGCGGCGCCCTGCTGCAAACGGTAGCCACGCTGGTGCAGGCTGTGCCCGGAAAGGTCAAGGGACAGGATGGCTTCGCCGCGGTCCAGGCGCAGGTGCACGCGCACGTCGGGGTCGATCTTTTCCACCGAAGGGCGCAGGCCTTCACGGTTGCGCAGCTTGTCGACGATCGCATCCTTGACCTTCAACGCACCGAAGTGGGTGTTGTCAATGCCGGAGCCATGGCCGCTGAACTCCACCGCCAGGGTGCCGTCGGCGGCCAGGTGGTCGGCCCAATCGACGGTATGCACGCCGTGGTAGAGGTCGTCGGCGTTCTTCATGGAGAAGCGCTTGAGCACCAGCAGCACCCGGTTGGCCAGGCGTGACCACAGGCACAGACGGTAGGCGGTTTCCATGTCGGCGCTGCCGCGAATGGCCGAGGTGTGCTCGCGCACATCATCCAGGCCGAGGGCCCGGGCCTCTTCGGCGAGCAGGGCTTCCAGGCCTTTGGGGCAAGTGAGGTAGAGTTCGAAACGGTCCGACATGAGTATTCCAGCGCCTTGGCTATTTGACTGACGGGGCGACGCATCGCCCCGCGATGTTTGCCCGCACCCCTTTCCAGCAGGCGTGCAGGTGGCCTTCCATGGCATGCGAGCATGTGCTGGAGGCCGGGCCGCCTGACCGACCTGCGCCTGGCCCAGGGCAAGGACAGCTTAGATCATCAGGCAGTACGTAAAATTCTGGCGATGCCGGGGCGGATGTGACCCTTCGTCGCATTTCAAGTTATTTCTGTCATCTGCAAGCAGCGCTGGCGAAATGACGTCAATGATCGGCAAACCCTGATCACAGCGGGCTCAACGCTAAACAGGGTTGAGTCGCATTTATTTACTTATCCCCTCACCCTTGGAAAGGTTACGTCCTTATGACAAATCGATCATTCACACCGTGACCTGCATTCGATAGAACTGGTCTCAGGCCGCATCGCAACGAGGCGGCACTTTCAGCTCGCCACGCCGGCAGCGAGCGCACACCGGCAGAAAGACTCTGCCCGGCCTCGGAGAGGCCGACGGGACATTACAGTCAACAAGTGAGGGCAACACCCTATGAGAAGACTTAAGCGTGATCCGTTGGAAAGAGCATATTCACGTGGCTACCAATACGGGGTCACCGGCAAATCCCGCGAACTTTGCCCCTTCAATCTTCCATCTGTTCGCCAAGCCTGGATCAACGGCTGGCGTGAAGGTCGCGGTGATAACTGGGACGGAATGACTGGCACCGCTGGCATCCATAGACTCAACGAAAATCACGCCGTTGGCTGAACGAGGACACTGAATTCGATTTACCATGCACGCCCTATCCGGGCGGCGGGCGCAGCCCAGGGGCCCCTCGAAGGGGCCCTTTTTTTGCCTGCCGATCAAACCCGTGGCATCGCAGCGATAGCGTCTACCGCTTCGCGAATCAGCGCAGGCCCCTTGTAGATGAAGCCCGAGTAGATTTGCACCAGGCTCGCCCCGGCAGCGATCTTCTCGGCGGCATGCCGGCCTTCGGTAATGCCACCGGCGGCAATGATCGGCAGCTTGCCAGCCAGCTCACCCGCCAGCACCTTGACGATGTGCGTGCTCTTCTCCAATACCGGCGCCCCCGACAGCCCCCCCGCCTCGCCACCATGCGGCAGCCCCTCGACACCTTCACGGCCAAGCGTGGTGTTGGTGGCGATCACCGCATCCATGCCCGACTCGATCAGCGCGGCAGCCACCAGGGCGGTTTCCTCGTCACTCATGTCCGGGGCGATCTTGATCGCCAGCGGCACGCGTTTGCCATGCGTGCCAGCCAGTTGCTCGCGGCGCTCGGCCAGGGCATCGAGCAGTTGCTTGAGCGAGTCGCCGAACTGCAGGCTGCGCAGGCCCGGGGTGTTCGGTGAACTGACGTTGACCGTGATGTAGCTGGCGTCGGTGTAGACCTTGTCCAGGCAGACCAGGTAATCATCGACGGCGCGCTCGACCGGGGTGTCGAAGTTCTTGCCGATGTTGATGCCCAGCACGCCTTTGTAACGTGCCGCGCGCACCCGGCCGAGCAGGTGGTCGACGCCCAGGTTGTTGAAGCCCATGCGGTTGATGATCGCCGTGGCTTCCGGCAGGCGGAACAGGCGTGGCTTGGGGTTGCCCGGTTGCGGGCGCGGCGTGACCGTGCCGATTTCAACGAAGCCGAAGCCCAGCTGGGCGAAACCGTCGATGGCCGCACCGTTCTTGTCCAGGCCGGCCGCCAGGCCTACCGGGTTGGCAAAGTTCAAGCCCATGACCGTGACCGGCAAGGCCGCCGGCTGCTTGCACAGCACGCCGTTGAGGCCGAGCCGGCCACCGGCACCGATCAGGTCCAGGGAAAGGTCGTGGGAGGTTTCCGGAGAAAGCTTGAACAGCAGCTGGCGGGCCAGGGTATACATGGGCGGCAAGGCTCGGGGTGAATGAGGGGGCGATTATAGCCAGCGCGCAGCCGGCATGACAGCAAATCGTGGGGTGGCTGCCCCAGTGCTGCCGCCAGATGGGCACATCGGTTGCACCAGACAAGCCCACAGCCTTATCAGTACGGGCGAGGAACCTTGTGAACACAGTATCCCGAGCAACGCCCCTGGCCTGGGTCAACGGCAGCGACGCACCGGAAAGGCCCAGCCTGAATATCGGCTACATGGCCCTGACTGACTGCGCCTCGGTGGTGGTCGCCGCCACCCAGGGTTTTGCCCAGCAACAGGGCCTTACTCTCAACCTCAAGCGCCAGGGCTCCTGGGCCGGGCTGCGCGACAAGCTGGTCAGCGGCGAGCTGGACGCCGCACATTGCCTGTATGGCCTGGCCTACGCCGTGCACCTGGGTATCGGCGGCGTACCGGCCAGCGCCATGGCCGTGCTCATGGGGCTGAACCAGAATGCCCAGGCCATCAACTTGTCGCCGGCCCTGCAACGCAAGGGGGTGACCAATCCCGAGGCACTGGCGCGCCTGGTGCACCAGCACGGCGCACGCCTGACCTTTGCCCAGACCTTCCCTACCGGCACCCATGCCATGTGGTTGTATTACTGGCTGGCCAGCCAGGGCATCCACCCGTTGCGCGACGTCGACAGCGTGGTGCTGCCGCCAGCGCAGATGGCCGCGCACATCCAGGCCGGGCGCATCGACGGCTTCTGCGTGGGCGAACCCTGGGCTGCCGATGCGGTGGCCAGGGGCCAAGGCTTCACCCTGGCCACCAGCCAGTCGATCTGGCCGGACCACCCAGAAAAGGTCCTGGCCTGTGCTCGCGCCTTCATCGAGCAGTACCCCAACAGCGCCCGCGCGCTGATCAAGGCGGTCCTCGCCGCCAGTCGCTTCATCGAACAAAGCCCGGAGAACCGTCGCAGCACCGCCCAGCTGCTCAGCGGCAACGCCTACCTGGACACCCCGCTGGAGCGCATCGAACCGCGCCTGCTCGGCCATTACCAGGACGGCCTGGGCAACCACTGGCAAGACCCGCATGCCCTGCGCCTGCACGACCATGGCAAGGCCAACCTGCCATACCTGTCAGACGGCATGTGGTTCATGACCCAGTTCCGCCGCTGGGGCCTGCTGCGCGAAGACCCTGACTACCTCGGCGTGGCGACCCAGGTCCAGCAACTGGCCCTGTACCGTGAAGCGGCACAGAGCCTGGGCGTGGCCTGCCCCGAGCAGGCAATGCGCAGCAGCCTGCTGATCGACGGCACCCGCTGGGACGGCAGCGACCCCTACGCCTATGCCCGCAGTTTCAGCCTGCATGCCTTGGGCGAGCTGCCCGATGCCCGTGTCGGCGCGTGAGAGAAAACGACCATGTTGCGTATCCTGCTGATCGACGATACCCAGAACAAGCTCGGCCGCCTCAAGGCGGCACTGAGCGAGGCCGGTTTCGAGGTCATCGAAGCTCCAGGCCTGACCATCGACCTGCCTGCCTGCGTCGAAACAGTGCGCCCGGACGTGGTGCTGATCGATACCGATTCGCCAGACCGTGATGTGATGGAACAGGTGGTGCTGCTCAGCCGGGACCAGCCACGTCCCATTGTGCTGTTCACCGACGAACACGACCCTGCGGTGATGCGCCAGGCGATCCAGGCGGGCGTCAGCGCCTACATCGTCGAGGGCATCCATGCCGCACGGCTGCAGCCGATCCTGGATGTGGCCATGGCCCGCTTCGAAAGTGACCAGGCGCTGAAGGCGCAGTTGCTCGCCCGCGACCAGCAGCTGGCCGAGCGCAAGCGTGTCGAGCAGGCCAAGGGCTTGCTGATGAAGATGAAGGACTGCAACGAGGAACAGGCCTACACCCTGATGCGCCGCCAGGCCATGAGCCGGCAGCAGAAGCTGATCCAGGTGGCCGAGCAGATCATCGCCATGCACGAGATGCTTGGGTGACTGGTTTGCTTTGAGGGTTGCGCCGCCTGTGCGATCCAGCGCCGCCCGCGCGGCGCATCGCGGGCGGCGCTCGGTCGCACAGGCGCCGAAACCTTAAGTCCATCACCAGCACCAGTTGGCCCATCTATTGCTAAATGAATTGCACCGGTAACCAACGGCGGTTGCCCACTTGATCCCGACAAAGACGTCGCTCTCCCCTCCACAGCCGTGGAGCGGGAAGCGGCGTCTTTTTCGTTCCGCTGCAGTGCCAAGTGAGGTGTTCGATGAGTACCAGCTTCTGGAAATCCGGGCATGTGCCCACCCTGTTCGCCGCATTCCTGTACTTCGACCTCAGCTTCATGGTCTGGTACCTGCTCGGCCCGTTGGCGGTGCAGATTGCCGCCGACCTGCAGCTGAGCGCACAACAAAGGGGCCTGATGGTCGCTACACCGATCCTGGCCGGGGCAATCCTGCGTTTTGCCATGGGCGTGCTGGTCGACCGCTTGTCCCCCAAGAGCGCCGGACTGATCGGCCAGGTGGTGGTCATCGTCGCGCTTGCGGCGGCCTGGCACCTGGGCGTGCACAGCTATGAACAGGCGCTGCTGCTGGGCGTGTTCCTCGGTTTTGCCGGTGCCTCGTTCGCCGTGTCGCTGCCGCTGGCATCGCAGTGGTACCCACCGCAGCATCAGGGCAAGGCCATGGGCATCGCCGGTGCCGGCAACTCCGGTACGGTGTTCGCCGCCCTGTTGGCACCGGCGCTAGCCGCAGGCTTTGGCTGGAACAATGTGTTCGGCTTCGCGCTGATTCCGCTGGCGCTGACGCTGCTGGTGTTCGCCCTGCTGGCACGCAATGCCCCGCAGCGACCCAAGCCGAAAGCCATGGCCGACTACCTCAAGGCCCTGGGTGACCGCGACAGTTGGTGGTTCATGTTCTTCTACAGTGTCACCTTCGGTGGCTTCATCGGCCTGGCCAGCGCCCTGCCCGGCTACTTCAGCGACCAGTACCGCCTGAGCCCGGTCACCGCTGGCTACTACACGGCCGCCTGCGTGTTCGCCGGCAGCCTGATGCGCCCGCTCGGCGGCGCGCTTGCCGACCGTTTCGGCGGTATCCGCACCCTGCTGGGCATGTACAGCGTGGCGGCCATCTGTATCGCTGCGGTCGGCTTCAACCTGCCCAGCGCAGCCGCCGCCCTCGCGTTGTTCGTCAGTGCCATGCTGGGCCTTGGTGCCGGCAATGGCGCAGTGTTCCAGCTGGTGCCGCAACGCTTCCGCCAGGAGATCGGCGTGATGACCGGGCTGATCGGCATGGCCGGCGGCATCGGTGGCTTCCTGCTGGCGGCCGGCCTCGGCACCATCAAGCAGCACACCGGCGACTACCAGCTGGGGCTGTGGCTGTTCGCCAGCCTGGGTCTGCTGGCCTGGTTCGGCCTGCATGGCGTCAAGCAGCGC
Source organism: Pseudomonas sp. TE21394 (assembly GCF_054057835.1). NCBI lineage: Bacteria > Pseudomonadati > Pseudomonadota > Gammaproteobacteria > Pseudomonadales > Pseudomonadaceae > Pseudomonas > Pseudomonas sp. TE21394. Next base: position 162,789 of record NZ_JBSRZR010000001.1, read on the forward strand.
TGGCGCACCACCTGGGGCTCGGCAGCCGTTACTGCGGCGCGGGTCTGAGGCACGCCGATGAGCCTGCAACTGCGTTTCGCCCAGGCCAGCGCCACCGGGCCGCGCGAGGAAAACCAGGACGCCCTGCGCCTGGTCACCCCGGCGCCGGAGCTGGCCGCCAGCAAGGGCTACCTGTTCGCCCTTGCCGACGGTGTCAGCCAGTGCGCCGACGGTGGCCTGGCGGCACGTGCCAGCCTGCAGGCGCTGGCCCTGGACTACTACGCCACGCCCGCGACCTGGAGCGTGGCCCAGGCCCTTGACCGCCTGCTGCTGGCGCAGAACCGCTGGCTGCGTGCCCAAGGCAGCGGTCAACCGCTGCTGACCACCCTCAGCGCGCTGGTGCTGCGTGGCCGGCGCTTTACCCTGGCCCACGTCGGCGACTGCCGGGTGTACCGCTGGCACGCCGGGCGCCTGCAATGCCTGAGCGAAGACCATGTGTGGGACCAGCCCGGCATGCAGCATGTGCTCAAGCGTGCGCTGGGCCTGGACCAGCACCTGCTGGTGGATTACCTGGAAGGCGAGCTGCAGGCGGGTGAATGTTTCCTGCTGCTCAGCGACGGGGTCTGGGCCAGCCTGGGCGACCAGCACATCCAGGCGGTGTTGCGCGAGCAACCCGACCTGCAACTGGCCGTCGATACCCTGGTCGCCAGCGCGCACCTCAACGGCAGCCAGGACAACGCCAGTGCCTTGCTGGTGCAGGTCGAGCAGACGGGCACGGCCAACCTCGGCGACACCTTGGCACAGTTGCAGCAATGGCCTGTGCCCGGCTCGCTGCGCGAGGGCCAGCTCATCGATGGCTGGCACGCCGAAAAGCTGCTGGCGCACAGCCGCCAGTCGCTGCTGTACCGGGTACGCGATGGCCAAGGCCAAGCCTGGCTGCTCAAGACCCTCCCCGCCGGGCGCGAGCAGGAGCCCGGCGCGGCGCAAGCCCTGCTGTTGGAGGAGTGGTTCCTGCGCCGGGTCGCCGGTCGGCACTTTCCCGAACTGCACGCGGCCAACCAGCGCCAGCACCTGTACTACGTGATGCGCGAATACCCCGGCCAGAACCTGGCGGCGCTGCTCGCCGAACATGGCCCACTGCCCCTGTCGCAGTGGCTGGAGCTGGCCCGGCAACTGCTGCAGGCGGTCGGCGTGCTGCACCGGCGCAACCTGCTGCACCGCGACATCAAGCCGGAGAACCTGCACCTGGGCAGCGACGGCCAGCTGCGCCTGCTGGACTTCGGCTTGGCCTACTGCCCCGGCCTGTCCGAAGACGCGCTGCACGAGCTGCCGGGCACGCCCTCGTACATTGCCCCGGAAGCGTTCGATGGCCAACCGCCGAGCCCGCGTCAGGACCTGTATGCCGTGGGCGTCACGCTGTACCACCTGCTGACCGGGCATTACCCGTACGGCGAGGTCGAGGCTTTCCAGCGCCCGCGCTTCGGCCAGCCGGTCAGTGCCGCGCGCTATCGCCCCGACTTGCCGGAATGGCTGCAGCACAACTTGCAGCAGGCGGTGGCGGCCGACCCGGCGCAACGTTTCGAAACCGCCGAACACTGGTTACTACTGCTCGAGCGCGGCGACCGCCAGGAACTGCCCGACCGGCCACGCCCACTGCTGGAACGCGAGCCACTGAAGGTGTGGCGCACCCTGGCCCTGTTGTCCTTGCTGTTCAACCTGATCTTGCTGCTCACCCTGCTCAAGGGCTGAACGCACCTTGCCGATGAGGAAATGCTGATGAATGCGAAAGTCTGGCTGGTCGGTGCCGGCCCTGGCGACCCCGAGCTGCTCACCCTCAAGGCCGTACGTGCCCTGCAGCAGGCCGCCGTGGTGATGATCGACGACCTGGTCAACCCGGCCGTACTGGAACATTGCCCCCAGGCCCGGGTGATCGCCGTAGGCAAGCGCGGTGGCTGCCGCTCTACCCCGCAGGCGTTCATCCAGCGCCTGATGTTGCGTCATGCCCGGCAAGGGCGTTGCGTGGTGCGGCTCAAGGGCGGCGACCCGTGCATTTTTGGCCGGGGTGGCGAAGAGGCGATGTGGCTGCAGGGGCATGGCATCGAGGTGGAAGTGGTCAATGGCATCACGGCCGGGCTGGCCGGGGCCACGCAGTGTGGCATTTCCCTGACCTCACGCGGTGTGAGCCGGGGCGTGACGCTGGTGACGGCGCACACCCAGGACGACAGCGAACTGAACTGGAAAGCCTTGGCCCAGGGCGGAACGACGCTGGTGGTTTACATGGGTGTGGCGCGGCTGGAGCAGGTGCGCCAGGGGCTGCTGGACGGCGGCATGGCGCCGGGAACGCCGGTGGCGATGATCGAAAATGCCTCGTTACCGCAGCAGCGGGCGTGCTGGAGCGATGTACAGGGGATGGTGGAGGTTGCGCGAGGGTTTGGCTTGCGTAGCCCGGCGATATTGGTGATCGGAGAGGTGGTTGGGGCACAGGTAGCCCGGGAACAGGTGGCAGTTGCTGGGTGATGTGCTGCCTGCGCCGCTCCCGCCAGGCCCATACAAACTCGAAAAACAGGCAAAGAAAAACCCGGCCAAAGCCGGGTTTTTCTTGAAGCTTCAAACCAATTACTTGGCCTGGGCTTCTACCTGAGCTTCAACGCGACGGTTGATAGCGCGGCCTTCTTCGGTGGCGTTGTCGGCAACCGGACGGGTTTCGCCGTAGCCTACCGAGTCAACACGGCTGGCTTCTACGCCGTACTGCTGGGTCAGGACCTGCTTGACAGCGTTGGCACGACGCTCGGACAGCTTCTGGTTGTAAGCGTCTGGGCCGACGGAGTCAGTGTGACCTTCCACGGTGGTGGTGGTCTGTGGGTACTGCTTCATGAAGTCAGCCAGGTTCTTGATGTCGCCGTAGCTGTTTGGCTTGACGACCGACTTGTCGAAGTCGAACTTGACGTCCAGCTCAACGCGAACGACTTCGGCAACAGCCGGGCAGCCATCAGCGTCAACGGTAACGTTGGCCGGGGTGTCCGGGCACTTGTCAACGTTGTCGCAAACGCCGTCGTTGTCGGAGTCGGAGCAGACTTCGGCAACAGGAGCCGGAGCAGCTTCAGCTTGCTTCGGGCTACCGCCGAAGTTCAGGCCAACGCCAACGCTCGGGGCCCACTCGGTGTCGCCCTGGTCGATGTTGTACTGAGCTTCAACGCCAGCACGGGCGTAGAACATGTCGGTGATGTACCACTTGGCGCCAGCGCCAACGTTGGCGAAGGTGGAGTGGTCACGACCGCCACGGCCGGTCTGGCCCAGCGACTGGTGCGAGAAACCAGCGGAAACGTACGGACGGATAGCGTCGTACGGGTTGTTGAAGTGGTAAACGGCGTCCAGGGCGGTGTTCGAGCCCTTGATGTTCTTGCCGTCTTCGCCACGAGCGTTGTGAACTTCGTCGTAGCCCAGACGCAGCTCAACGTCGTCGGTCAGGAAGTAACCGATCGAACCGCCGAACAGGTTGCCGTCGTTCTTGAAGTCGCGCTGGCTGTCGAAGAACTCTTTCTTGTAGAAGACTTCAGTTTCGACGGCGCCTTGGCCTTGCGCCATAGCGCCAATCGAAGTGGCGGCTACAAGCGAACCAATGGCCAAGCCCAAGGTGTTTTTCAATTTCATCCGTTAAATCCCCATCTGGTGATAGTTAAGCAGTCCCACCACAAACAAGGGGGACAACTCGACGGCAAGTCTAGCAGAACTCGCCGGTTCGTTAGAGATATTTGCACGCCCCTAAGTTTCATCAAGGCCGGCAAATTTCTCCCGAAGCTTGTCAAGCGCGCGCTTGTAGCGCATTTTCGTCGCGCTCAGGCCCATGTGCATGATGTCGGCAATTTCCTGAAATTCCAGCTCTGCGACAAAACGTAGCACCAGAATTTCCCGGTCAATCGGGTTCACATGCACCAGCCACTTGTCCAGCCCGCCTTTTTCTTCCGGTTTCGGAGCCTTTTCTTCGGACGCCTCTTCGACAGGGTCCAGACTCAAGGCATCCATCAACCGCCGCTTGCGGCGCTCCTTGCGGTACTGGGTAATGCATTCGTTGTAGGTGATGCTATAAAGCCAGGTCTTGAACTTGGACTTGCCCTCGAAGTTCTTCAACCCATACAGCACCTTCAGCATGACCTCCTGACAGACATCGTCCGCGTCACGGTCGTTCCCCAGATAACGTGCACAGACGTTGAACAGGGTCCGTTGATAGCGCCGCATGAGTTCCTCATAGGCGCGGGTAACGTGGTACAGCTCCTCATGCGAACGCGCCACCAACTCTTCGTCGGTGAGCTCGCGGGGGTCATAGCGCATGGGCGGCGAATGAACTTTATTCAAAACGGATCTGGCCGACAGTCAGGTCAATGTCGCCGCGCGACCCCGTGGGTCGATTTTCGCGGCGGCATACATTAACAGCTTTTGTGCGGTTAGCGGCTATTGACTCGCTGTTCCAGCAACTCGCGGTTGGACAACGACACTAGTTCGCCATCATCGGTCAGCAGCGTGGTCTTCACCGTACCGATCTCCTCGATTTGCCCTTCGACCTCGCCAATCCGCACCTGCTGGCCGACCTGGTACAGCTCGCGCACGTAGATGCCAGCCAGGATCTGCCCGGCAATTTCGCGGCTACCAAGGCCCATTGCCAGCGCAACGGCCAGACCAACGGTAATCAGCCCGATCACGATCACATGGTTGAGCAGGTCGGTTTTCACTTCCAGCTGGCTGATGGCCACCGAGATGCTGATGATGATCACCAGGCCCTGGGTAATGCGCCCCAGCCCTGCCGAGTATTCCAGACCAATGCCTTCGGCAGCGCCACGCACCAGGCCGTTGGCGACCTGGGCCAGGAGCACGCCGGCGAGCAGCACCAGCGCCGCGCCGAATACCTTCGGCAGGTACAGGGCGAGCATGTCGAGGGTCGCCGAGACTCGCTCAAGGCCCAGCGACTCTGCGGCCGAGACCAGGAAAATGAGCAGCACGAACCAGTACACGACCTTGCCGATCAAGGTCGAGATCGGCACCTGGATGCCGACCCGGCCCAGCATCTTGGTCAGCCCGGTACCGGCCATCAGGCGGTCCAGGCCGAATTTGGCAAGCAGCTTGGACAGCAGCGTGTCGAGCAGCTTGGCCACCACGAAACCAAGCAGCACCACGACCAGCGCGCCGAACAGGTTGGGGATGAAGTTCGCTACCTTGGTCCAAAGGGCAGTCATGGCAGTGACAAGGCTCTGGGTCCAGAGATCGAGTTCCATATTCAATCGGCCTTATCTGCTTTGCTGCCACTGGCAGCGTTGCGGGAAGAGTGTCGACGCACCGGCGCAACATGCGCCGCGCCATTGTTCACGGCGATCAGCAGCGCCTGGCTCCAGCGGCCAAGCAGGCTGAACAGATCACCGGCACCAACCTGGCGGTTGGCAGTTTTCAGCACGCGACCCAGGCAGGCGGCGTCATCCCGGTCGTCCCGGTCATTGCCGGAGGGTGACGCCTTGAGCAGGTCACGCAGGGATTCTTCAAACGGATCGTGCATGGGCACCTCGCGCAGTGTCAGTCAGAGACGAGATGGCCGGGCGATGGGTCACACATTCATACCCATCGCAACCGGCGGAACAGCCACCACTGCCCCACCGCCAGCCCCAGCACCACGATGCAGGCGAACAGGAAGCCATAGGGGTTTTCCGCCCCCGGGATGCCGCCGACGTTGATGCCCAGCAACCCGGTGACGAAACTCATGGGCAGGAAGATGCATGTGATGATGCCGAAACGGTACATGGTCCGGTTCATCCGCTCGCTGCGCCGGCGATCCTGGCTTTCCAGCACCAGCGCGGCGCGTTCGCGGGCCAGTTCCAGCTCTTCGAGATAGCGGATCAGGCTGTTGTTGAGTTCGTTCCAGTAATCGGCGTCGGCGTTGGCGAACCAGCTCCATTTGCTGCGCGACAGCTGGGCGTAGATCTCCCGCTGCGGGGCGAGAAAACGACGCAGGCTGGCAGCGCGCCGGCGAATCTGCTGCAGGCAACCGTTCTCCGGTGTATACCGCTCGTCGGATTCGACCTTTTCTTCCTCCAGGTCGACCTGTTCGGACAGGTCACTGACCAGGGCCTGAACCTTTTCCGTCAGCAGTTCGCCCATCAGCAGCAAGAGCTCGGAGGCCGATTTCGGCCCTCTGCCCTCTTCGAGCTGCTGGAGAATCTCGTCACTGGCACGCAAAGGCCGCAGGCGCAGCGAAATGACCCGCTGCGCTTCGGCGAAGATGCGCACCGAGACCATGTCTTCAGGCTCGGCACCCGGGTTGAGGTTGACCCCACGCAGGAACAGCAACAGTTGCTCTTGCGCCATGGGCAGCAGGCGCGGGCGGGTGTTCTCCTCGAGCAGCAGCTCGCAGGCAAATTCGCTGAGCCCGCTGTCGTGCAGCAGCCAGGTGCGGGTTTGCGGATGGCTGCGGTCCCAGTGCAACCACAGGCTTTGCCCGGGTTGCAGTTGCAGGCTGTCCAGTTCGGTACGGGCAATCGAGCGCGCGCCGCCCTTGCCATCGAGCACCAGGGCATGCACCAGCCCCCACTGCGCGTTGTCTTCCTCGAACATCAAAGCTCCATCAGCGCGTGCGGCGCATCACTCCGGCATTTTCAGCGGGCTTGGCGAGACCAGCACGCCATTGTTGTCGGCATATACGTACTCACCCGGGCGGAAGGTCACCCCGGCGAAAGTCACCGGCACGTTCAGGTCGCCGATGCCACGCTTGTCGGTCTTCATCGGGTGGCTGGCCAAGGCCTGCACCCCGACATCGGTCTGGATCAGCACGTCGACGTCACGCACGCAACCGTAGATCACCAGGCCTTCCCAGCCGTTCTTCGCGGCCTTTTCAGCCAGCATGTCGCCAAGCAAGGCACGGCGCAGCGACCCACCGCCATCGACCACCAGGACCTTGCCCTTGCCATCGAGCTCGACCTGCTCCTTGACCAGCGAATTGTCCTCGAAGCATTTGATGGTGACGATCTGGCCGCCGAAGGAATCACGGCCACCAAAATTGCTGAACATCGGTTCCAGCACCTGCACCAGGTCCGGGTAGGCGTCACACAGGTCGGGCGTTACGTAATGCTGCATGGGAAACTCCTGTCAGTCACAACGAAAGCGGTTATCGGCCAAGGCTACACCCTGGAGGCTGTCGCAGTCATCCAGGACTGAGCAGTCATGTCTGCCTGTACTGGCAGCAGCGGATCCCGCAGCCAGCGCTCCACCATCGGCCACACTTGCACCTGTGCGGCCTTGCTCACCAGCATGTCGACATGCCCGAAGGCCTCGAAACCTTCCTCGCGGCCCAGTCGCAGAAACTGCTTGCGCTCCCCGCCCATCTGCTCGAACAGCTTGCGGCAGGCCCATACCGGGTCCTGGAAGTCGCCCGCACCGGCCACCGCCAGCAGCGGCACATCCACCCCGGCGAGGCCGGCCCACCAGTCGTTGTGCTTGTCGCCAAAGCGCCCGAACAGGCCATGCCAGCGCATGCTCTCCAGCGCCAGGCCAATCGGTTCGTCCTCCGGACCACGCTTGAAACGTGGCCCGGAGATCTGCCCCCAGCGCCTGAGCAGCAGCTTCGCTCCCCAGGTCAGCGGCGGCACCTTCAGTGGCCAGTACACACGGCTGATCTGGGTACCGAACAAGGCCACGCTGGCAACCTGGCCGGCGTCCAGAAAACCACCCCCCAGGGCTGCTGCCAGGGTCGTGCCGCCCAGGGAATGACCGACCCAATGCGGCGCCTGGCCGGACTGCTCGCACACGAACGCGGCAATCAGCGGCAGGTCATCTCGGGCATAGGCGGCAACGTTATTGTGCTTCCAGTCGCGGTTGCGTGGCGACAGCCCGTGGCCGCGCATCTCCGGGATCCACACGTCGAAACCGGCGCGGGCAAGAAACGCTCCCAGGCCAACCCCTTTGGGCGAATACCAGAAGCGACGGTTGGAAAAGCTGCCGTGCAAAAGGATGACCGGCGCCCCCTGGGCCTGGCCCTGGTCGGCCAGCCCAAGACGGGTCACGGCCAGCTCGACAGTAGGATCCGGGCCGTTGCCGGCCTTGATCCGATACACGTCTTCGCTGAGGTCGCCGCGGCGTTCGGCACTGAGCAGGGCCACGGGAAATAGAGTGCTGCTGCTTTGCATAAGGTTGCTTGGTGCATAAAAAAGGGCGGGATCCATTGCTGGAGCTCGCCCTGGAAAAACCAGGCGGGGGACGCCAGACGTTCCCCCGCGTTCTACTGCATCAGGCCTCGTCCTGGCCCTCGGCCAGGTAGAACCAGGTTTCGAGTACCGAATCCGGGTTCAGCGACACGCTATCGATGCCCTGCTCCATCAGCCACTTGGCCAGGTCCGGGTGGTCCGACGGGCCCTGGCCGCAGATGCCGATGTACTTGCCGGCCTTGTTGCATGCGGCAATGGCGTTGGCCAACAGCTTCTTCACCGCTGGGTTACGCTCGTCGAACAGGTGGGCGATGATGCCCGAGTCGCGGTCCAGGCCCAGGGTCAGCTGGGTCAGGTCGTTGGAGCCGATGGAGAAGCCGTCGAAGTATTCGAGGAATTCCTCGGCAAGGATGGCGTTGGACGGCAGCTCGCACATCATGATCACGCGCAGGCCGTTGTCGCCACGGGCCAGGCCGTTTTCGGCGAGCAGGTCGACGACCTGGCTGGCTTCGCCCAGGGTACGCACGAACGGCACCATGATCTCGACGTTGGTCAGGCCCATCTCGTTGCGCACGCGCTTCAGTGCGCGGCACTCGAGCTCGAAGCAGTCACGGAACGACTCGCTGATGTAGCGCGAGGCACCGCGGAAGCCCAGCATCGGGTTCTCTTCTTCCGGCTCGTACAGCTTGCCGCCGATCAGGTTGGCGTACTCGTTGGACTTGAAGTCCGACAGGCGCACGATGACCTTTTTCGGGTAGAAGGCCGCCGCCAGGGTACTGATGCCCTCGACCAGTTTCTCGACATAGAAACCGACCGGGTCATGGTAGCCGGCGATGCGCTTGTCGACGCTGTCTTTCAGGTCGGCTGGCAGGCCGGCGTAGTTCAGCAGTGCCTTGGGGTGCACGCCGATCATGCGGTTGATGATGAACTCGAGGCGCGCCAGGCCGACACCGGCGTTGGGCAGCTGGGCGAAATCGAAGGCACGGTCCGGGTTGCCGACGTTCATCATGATCTTGAACGGCAGGTCGGGCATGGCATCGACCGAGTTCTGCTTGACGTCGAAGCCCAGCTCGCCCTCGAAGATGAAGCCGGTGTCGCCTTCGGCGCAGGATACGGTCACGCCCTGGCCATCCTTCAGCACCTGGGTGGCGTTGCCGCAACCGACCACGGCCGGGATGCCCAGCTCACGGGCGATGATCGCCGCGTGGCAGGTGCGCCCGCCACGGTTGGTGACGATGGCGCTGGCGCGCTTCATGACCGGCTCCCAGTCCGGGTCGGTCATGTCGGAAACCAGCACGTCGCCCGGCTGGACCTTGTCCATTTCCGAGACGTCGTGGATCACGCGGACCTTGCCGGCGCCGATGCGCTGGCCGATGGCGCGGCCTTCGACCAGGACGGTGCCCTTCTCCTTCAGCAGGTAGCGTTCCATGACATTGGCGCTGGAACGGCTTTTCACCGTTTCAGGGCGGGCCTGGACGATGTACAGCTTGCCGTCGTCACCGTCCTTGGCCCACTCGATGTCCATCGGGCGCTGGTAGTGCTGCTCGATGATCATGGCCTGCTTGGCCAGCTCGCTGACTTCGGCATCGGTCAGGCAGAAGCGTGCGCGCTCGGCGCGGTCCACTTCCACGGTCTTGACCGAGCGGCCGGCCTTGGCTTCGTCGCCATAGACCATCTTGATCGCCTTGCTGCCCAGGTTGCGGCGCAGGATCGCCGGGCGGCCTGCCTGCAAGGTGCTCTTGTGCACGTAGAATTCGTCAGGGTTGACCGCACCCTGCACCACGGTCTCGCCCAGGCCGTAGGCGCCGGTGATGAACACCACATCGCGGAAGCCCGACTCGGTGTCGAGGGTGAACATGACGCCGGCAGTACCGGTTTCCGAGCGGACCATGCGCTGCACGCCGGCCGACAGGGCGACCAGCTTGTGGTCGAAGCCCTGGTGCACGCGGTAGGCGATGGCGCGGTCGTTGAACAGCGAGGCGAACACTTCCTTGGCCGCGCGGATCACGTTGTCCACGCCGCGAATGTTGAGGAAGGTTTCCTGCTGGCCGGCGAACGAGGCGTCCGGAAGGTCCTCGGCAGTAGCCGAGGAGCGCACGGCAACGGCCATGTTGTCGTTACCGGCGGCCATTTCGGCGAAGGCCGCGCGGATCTCGCTATCAAGGCGCGGCGGGAAGTCGGCTTCCATGACCCACTGGCGAATCTGCGCGCCGGTCTTGGTCAGGGCGTTGATATCATCCACGTCCAGTGCGTCGAGCGCCGCATGGATACGGTCGTTGAGACCACTCTGTTCGAGAAAATCGCGGTACGCCTGCGCCGTAGTGGCAAAGCCGCCCGGCACCGATACACCAGCACCTGCGAGGTTGCTGATCATCTCGCCCAGGGATGCGTTCTTGCCCCCCACATGCTCCACATCATGGACGCCGAGCTTATCGAGGGAAACTACGTACTCTACCAAGGTGATCTCTCCACTAACTGTGTTGGAAAAGCTCAAGGGCGCCCGCCTGCCTTCATTGACTTGGCCGGACGCTTGTGGCCTGTACATGGAAAATAAGTGAGAATGCCGACAGCCGCATTCGGCAAACCGAACTTATCATATCCAAGAAACGTCATCAGCTTAAGGCCCAGATCGCAAATGAAACGAACCGCGTTCTTCATCTCCGACGGCACCGGCATCACTGCCGAAACCCTGGGCCAGAGTCTGCTCGCTCAATTCGAGAGCATTCCTTTCAATAAATTCACTCGTCCCTATATCGATTCGCCGGACAAGGCACGGACCATGGTCCAGCAGATCAATGCCGCAGCCGAGCGCGACGGTGTCCGCCCGATCATCTTCGACACCATCGTCAATCAGGACATCCGGGAAATCCTGGCGACCTCGAACGGCTTCATGATCGACATCTTTTCTTCGTTTTTATCCCCGCTCGAACAGGAATTGACTGCCCACTCGTCGTATTCCGTCGGTAAATCGCACTCGATCGGCGGCAATTCCAACTACATGGAGCGCATCGAGGCAGTCAACTTTGCCCTGGACAACGATGATGGCGCGCGCACCCATTACTACGACAAGGCCGACCTGATCCTGGTCGGGGTGTCGCGCTGCGGCAAGACCCCGACCTGCCTGTACATGGCCATGCAGTTCGGCATCCGTGCCGCCAACTACCCGTTGACCGAAGACGACATGGAGCGTCTGCAGTTGCCGGCAGTATTGAAAAAGCACCACAACAAGCTGTTCGGCCTGACCATCGACCCCGACCGCCTCACCGCCATCCGCCACGAGCGCAAACCCAACAGCCGCTATTCGAGCTTTGCCCAGTGCGAGTTCGAAGTGCGCGAGGTGGAAAGCCTGTTCCGCCGGGAGAACATTCCACATATCAATTCCACGCATTTCTCGGTGGAAGAGATTTCGGCCAAGATCCTGGTCGAGAAAGGGGTGGAGCGCCGGTTCAAGTAAGGCGAAGGGCGCGCCACAAGATTTTTATCGTCAGTGAGGTCGCGCGCCGCGCGGGCGGCGCTCGATATCTGCACCACCACAAAATCCGCGCCAGACGCCATGAAAAAGCCCCGGCATCGCTGCCGGGGCTTTATTTACCGCGTCATCAAGCTCAGGACGGCAGCACCGTCGCCTGCCCGCTCATGGCCAGGTCGACCAGCTCGCGGTTGGCCACCGCGTACATCGCATAGTCGGTACCAGTGGCGTTACGCAGGTCGTCGAGCATGGCGCGCCAGCGCTCCACCATCACCCGGTGCTGCTCGGCCCACAGCGCCACTCGGACGTCCATGTCTTCCGGCCCGTCGGCCATCTGCAGTACCGAGATGGTAATCGCCCGCTGCTGCAGGTCGATGTCGTCGCGGAAGGCTTCGCGGGCCAGGGCCTGCCAGTTGTTCTCCACCGGCAGGTTGCTGATTTCCTGCAGGTACCAGGTCAGGTCCAGCGCGCTGCCCACGGCGAAGAACGCCTTGGCCACCTGCGCCGGGTCATGCCCGGTGACATCGGCCGCCTCGATGATCGGCAGCAGGGTGTACAGATGGCTGGTACCGGCCACCATGCGCGCCAGCAGTTCCGGCACCCCAGCCTCGACGAAGCCTTGGTAACGCACCATCCAGCGCTCGCGGGTCGGCCCTTCGAGCAGCTCGTCGAGCTTGAGCCCCAGCTGCGCGATCTTCGGCCCGAAGTGCGCGGCGTCGCGCCCGGCGTCCTGCTCGTTGCGGCGGCTGCGCAGGAACCAGCGGGTCGCCCGGCGTCCCAGGCGCATCAGTTCGTCCATCAGGGTCAGCTGGACTTCCGCCGGCACCTGGTAGTCGAGCGCCTCGATCTGGCGGAACCAGTGCGGCAAGTGGAAGATGTCGCGCACGATCACATAGGCCCCGGCCACGTTGGCCGGACTCATGCCGGTCGACTCCTTCAGGCGCTGGACGAAGGTGATGCCCATGTTGTTGACCAGGTCGTTGGCGATCTGGGTGCTGACGATCTCGCGCTTGAGGCGGTGGCGACGCATGGCCTCGGCGAACTTGCTGACCAGCGACGGCGGGAAGGCGGTTTCCATGTCGCGGGTCAGGTAGTCGTCGTCCGGCACCAGCGACTTGAGCAGTTGCTCCTTGAGGTCGATCTTGCTGTACGAGATCAATACCGACAGCTCGGCCCGGGTCAGGCCCTGGCCAGCGGCCAGGCGTTCGGCCAGCTGTTCTTCGGACGGCAGGAACTCGATGGCGCGGTCGAGCTTGCCACGGGCCTCGAGGTCGGCCATCAGGCGCTTGTATTCGGCAATCCGCTCGCGGGCGCGGCGGGCTGCCAGCGACAGCGCCTGGGTCTGCTTGTAGTTGTTGCCCAGCACCAGGCCGGCCACTTCGTCGGTCATGCTGCCCAGCAGCTGGTTGCGCTGCTTCTCGGTCATGTCGCCACCCTGCACCACTTCATTGAGCAGGATCTTGATGTTGACCTCGTGGTCGGAGCAGTCCACGCCGCCAGCGTTGTCGATGAAGTCGGTGTTGGTGGCGCCGCCGTTGAGGCCGAACTCGACCCGGCCAAGCTGGGTCATGCCCAGGTTGCCGCCCTCGCCCACCACCTTGCAGCGCAGTTCGTTGCCGTTGACCCGCAGTGCATCGTTGGCCTTGTCGCCGACATCGGCGTGGCTTTCGGTGCTGGCCTTGACGTAGGTGCCGATGCCACCGTTCCACAGCAGGTCTACCGGGGCCTTGAGCAGCGCGTTGAGCAGCTCGGTCGGGGTCAGGCGGTCGGCTTCGATGGCGAAGCGCTCTTTCATCTGCGGGCTGATGGCGATGCTCTTGGCACTGCGCGGGAAGATCCCGCCGCCTTCGGACATGATACTGGTGTCGTAGTCGGTCCAGGCCGAACGCGGCAGTTCGAACAGGCGCTTGCGTTCGGCAAAGCTGGAGGCCGGCTCCGGGTTCGGGTCGATGAAGATGTGCAAGTGGTTGAACGCAGCCACCAGTTGCAGCTTGTCGGACATCAGCAGGCCGTTGCCGAACACGTCGCCGGCCATGTCACCAATGCCGATCACGGTGATCGGGTCTTCCTGCACATTGATGCCGCGCTCGCGGAAGTGGCGCTGCACGCCAACCCAGGCGCCACGTGCGGTAATACCCATCTTCTTGTGGTCGTAACCGGCCGAACCGCCCGAGGCGAAGGCGTCGCCCAGCCAGAAACCGTAGTCGATGGCAATGCCGTTGGCGATGTCGGAGAAGGTCGCGGTGCCCTTGTCGGCCGCCACCACCAGGTACGGGTCGTCATCATCATGGCGCACCACGTTGGCTGGCGGCACCACGCCACCGTCCTTGAGGTTGTCGGTGATGTCGAGCAGGCCGGAAATGAAGATGCGGTAGCACGCCACGCCTTCGGCCGCGATCTCGTCGCGGCTGCCGCCCAGCGGCAGGCGGCGCGGCAGGAAGCCGCCCTTGGCGCCGACCGGCACGATCACCGAGTTCTTCACCTGCTGGGCTTTCACCAGGCCCAGCACCTCGGTACGGAAGTCTTCCTCGCGGTCGGACCAGCGCAGGCCGCCGCGGGCCACGTTGCCGAAGCGCAGGTGCACACCCTCGACCCGTGGCGAGTAGACGAAGATCTCGAACTTGGGCACCGGCTTGGGCAGCTCGGGGATCAGCTTGGGGTTGAACTTGAAGCTGAAGTAAGACTTGTTCTGGCCGTTGGCGTCCGGCTGGTAGAAGTTGGTTCGCAGGGTGGCCTTGATCAGGTCCAGGTAGCGGCGCAGGATGCGGTCTTCGTTGAGCACCTGCACGTCGTCCAGGGCGGTCAGGATGGCCTGTTCCAGGCGCTGCTGCTTGTCATCCAGGTCTTCCTGGGTGAGCTTGCGCGCCAGGTAGAAGCGGGTCTTGAACAGCCGGGTCAGTTCGCGGGCGATGTCGGTGTGGTTGTTCAGGGTGCTGGCGATATAGCCCAGGTCGAAGCCCAGGCGGATCTGCTTCAGGTAGCGGGCGTAGGCGCGCAGCAGCGCCACGTCTCGCCAGGGCAGGCCGGCGGTCAGTACCAGGCGGTTGAAGGCGTCGTTCTCGGCATCGCCACGGACGATATGGATGAAGGCGTCCTGGAGGATGTCGTTGAGCTGCTGGATATCCAGGCTCAGGCCTTCGCTGTAGGTGAAGGCGAAGTCGTGGATCCAGTACTCGCGGCCGCTGGCATGGCGCAGCCGGTAGGGGAACTCGCCGAGCACGCGCAGGCCGAGGTTTTCCAGGATCGGCAGCACATCGGACAGCGCCAGCGGCGTATCGGCGTGGTACAGCTTGCAATGCAGGATGCGCTCGCCGACCTGGGTCAGCGGCTGGTAGAAGCTCATCGCCAGCGGCTTGCTTTCCGACAGGTTCAGCACGTGCTGCAGGTCGACCACCGCCGAGTGCGCGGCGAAGCGCTCGCGGTAGCCAGCCGGGAAGCCCTTGGGGAAATCGGCGAGGATGTTGGTGCCCTGGGCCTCACCGAAGTTCTCGATCACCAGCGTGGAATAGTCGTCGTGCCAGGAGCGGCAGGCCTGGATAACTTCGCGTTCCAGCTGCTGCGGGTCGATGTCGATGCGGTTCTTCGGGTCTACCCGCAGGATCAGCTGCACGCGCGCCAGCACCGACTCGGAGAAGAAAGTCCAGAACTCGCAGTCGCTGGCCTTCAGGCGCTCCATCAGGACCTGCTGGATCTTCTGCCGCACTTCGGTGGAGTAGATCTCCCGCGGCACGTAGGCCAGGCAGTAGCAGAAGCGGCCGTACGGGTCCTTGCGCAGGAACACCCGGATCTTGTTGCGTTCCTGGATCTGCACGATCGACATGACGGTGCTGAACAGTTCGTCGATAGGGGTCTGGAACAGGTCGTCGCGCGGCAGCACTTCCAGCACCTGGGCCAGTTCCTTGCCCAGGTGGGCCTTGGGGTCGAAGCCCGAGCGGCGCTCGACTTCATTGACCTTGACCCGGATATACGGGATGGCATGCACGCTTTCGCCATACACCGACGAAGTGTACAGGCCCATGAAGCGGTGTTCCTTGATGACCTTGCCATCGGCGTCCAGCTGGCGGATCGACACGTAGTCCGGGTAGGCCGGGCGGTGTACGCGGCTGGGCAGCGCGGCTTTGGCGAACGACAGCAGCAGCGGCTCGTTGAGGTAGGCCACGGCGTAGTCTTCGATGCGCAGCTCGTCGCTGGTCAGGCCCACGCGCAGGCGGCGTGGCAGGCCGAGGAACGACTGCTCGTCGTAGACCATCTGACCGCCATCGGCGTTGCCCTGGACGGTGAATTCTTCATAGCCGAGGAAGGTGAAGTGGTTGTCCAGCAGCCACTCGAGGAATGCCTTGACCTCGCCCTTTTCATGCTGCGCCGGGGCAAAGGCGGTCTGCTCCACTTCCGCCAGCACTTCGCGCAGCTTGGCCTTCATCGGCTCGAAGTCGGACACCACGACGCGCACCTCGGCCAGCACCTGCTCGATCTCGCGGGCCAGCACCGTCAGCTCGGAGGCATTGGCGCAACGGTCGATCTCCAGGTACATCAGCGACTCATGGCGCACGCCCTCGCCCTGGGTACCCTTGGGCAGCAGTTCGAGCAATTCGCCCTTGGCACCACGACGCACGCTGAGCACGGTGGTCTGCAGGGTATGAATGCTGTAGCCACGGCGGTTGAGCTCGGTGCGCACCGAGTCGACCAGGAACGGCAGATCGTGGTGCAGCACCTCGACCACCGAGTGGGTCGACTGCCAGCCATTGCGCTCGTAATCGGGGTTGTACACCCGCACTTGCGGGTACTCGGGGTCGAAACGTTCGATGATGCGCCAGGCTGAAAGAGTACAGCCGGCCAGGTCGGAAAGCCTGCGCTGGGTGAGTTCGTCCAGAGAGATGATGCCGAAGAACTGCTCGGCGAACAGCGCCACTTGTGGCAGGGACTGTTCGCTGATGTGCTGCGCCAGGGCCGCTTGCAGTTGATGCTGGAAGTCGGCTTTGCTGGCTGCGGTGAAGAACGCCATCTGTGGTACTCCGCTTGGGCTTTGTAATAGTTGAAGCGTCGCTGCGTGCGCCATGTACGGATCAACGATAGCCAACCCGTGGCGAGGCGAACGGTAAAACCAGGCGTTGAACGTGCGCAGGCACGCCCAGGGCTCGCCGAAGCTTACCGACTGATCGGTCATTCAGGCTTGCAGCGCTGCGACAATTTCGGTCAAGGGGCGGTAACTTTACGTTTATGCCTGGCGACAAGACTGTCAGAATTCCTTTCCGTTTCCTTTGATCCGAGCCTTGTCCATGCAAATCGATACTGCCCTGCTGTTCGCCACCCCTTGCGATGACGAGGAAGACAACATGGCGACCCTGTGCTGCCACAGCGACAAGGGCCAGATGTTCCTGCTGACCCGCTACCCGGACGAAGACACCGTCGACCTGACGCTGGACGACGAACCGTCGACGCTGGATGGGTTGAAAGTGACCTTGGGCGCCAAACGCCTGCTGATCGAAGTGGCGGCCGGCGACCGCGATGCGCTGAAGGGGGATGAAACGCTGGAGATCAACCTGACCAGCGAGCTGAGCGACATGGATGAAGTGAAGCAGACCCTGGAGAACATCCTGGAAGGGACCGGCACGTTCGTCTGCGAGCTGTGAAGCCCCACCGGCAAGCAGATAGCGTGGTGGATGGCACCGGCTTCGCCGGTGTTCGCGGCTAAAGCCGCTCCTGCGGGGACCGCCGTGGTGGGCATCAGATCAACGCCGCCTGCATTTCCTGTGCCTGTACCCGCAACGCCTCACAGAACGGCTCCACCGCCGCCGACGCAGGCCGGTGGTCGGGCCGTATCAACATCACTTGGTACGGCACCGATACCCGCAACCGGCGGATTGGCAACCCGCCCTGCGCGGCCTCCAGCCCGCTCAGCGGGTTGATGATCGCCACCCCGAGGCCCTGCCTGACCATGGCGCACACCGAGGCGGCACTGGTGGTCTCGATGACCGTGCGCCGGTTCACACCCGCCGCCCGGAAGTGCTGGTCCAGGCGCTGCCGGTAGGTGTCCAGGCTGGCCAGGTTGATGAAGTCGACCTCGTGGAAATCGCTCAGCTCCAGTTCGGCCTTGGCCTGCAGCGGGTGACCTTCGGGCAGCACACAGACCATGTTGGCGCTGAACAGTAATTCGCCGTACGCGCCGCGGGGTATCTGCTCGACCTCGGTCAGGCCCAGGTCATGTTGCTGGGCGACCAGCGACTCCTCCAGCAACGGCGACTCCTGCGCCAGAATGCTCACGCTCACGCCCCGGTGCTGCTGATGAAAGCGCTGGCACGCCCTGGGCAACAAGGTCTGGGAAAACAGCGGCAGGCAAGTGATAGCCAGCCGGCCTTGCTCGAAATTGCGAATGGCCTGGGCAAAGCGCTCGATCCGCTCCAGCCCGAGGTAGGCGCGCTCCACCTCTTCTATCAACAGCAACGCCTGGGCGGTCGCCACCAGGCGCCCAGCCTCGCGTTCGAACAGGTTCAGGCCGGTTAGCTGCTCCAGCCGCGCCAGTTCACGACTGACAGTGGGCTGCGAGGTGAACAGCAGGCGCGCCGCACCGGTGACGCTGCCAGCAGCCATGATGGCGCGGAACACTTCAATATGGCGAACAGACAATTTCATGGCGGCACCCGGTAACTCGGCTAGAGGCATATCAGATATGAATGGCCAGCAGAAAAATAGCTATTTTTCTGAATTTGCGCTTTGGGCCATCCTCATCGCCTTCCTTATATGAGTAGCGCCACCATGACCGCACCCTTCCCCCTCCTGGCCGAGGCAGCCCGCCAGCACGGCACGCCGCTATGGGCCTACGACGCCAGCACCATCGCCGAACGGGTCGAACAACTGAAGGTGTTCGACACCGTGCGCTTCGCCCAGAAGGCCAACCCCAACCTGCACGTGCTGCGGCTGATGCGCGCCCACGGCCTGGTGCTGGACGCGGTATCGCTGGGCGAGATGGAGCGGGCCTTCGCTGCCGGTGCAAGCGTGGGTGGCGACCCCGCCGGTGTGGTGCTGACCTGCGATGCGCTGGACCGGCCGACCCTGGAGCGGGTGGTGGCGACGAAGATCGAGATCAACGCCGGCTCCATCGACATGCTGCGCCAGTTGGGAGAACGCTCCCCTGGCCACCGCGTGTGGCTGCGCATCAACCCCGGTTTCGGCCACGGTCACAGCCGCAAGACCAACACCGGTGGCGAGAACAGCAAGCACGGCATCTGGCACGAGCAGCTGGACCAGGCGCTGGCCTGCGTGAAGGCCCATGGCCTGCATCTGGTGGGCGTGCACATGCACATCGGCTCCGGCGTGGACTACCAGCACCTGGAACAGGTGGCCCGGGCGATGATCGGGCTGATTGGCCGGCTGGGCGTGGACATCGAAGCCTTCTCCATCGGCGGCGGGCTTTCCACCCCGTATCGCAGCAACGACAAGCCGGTCGACCTGCAGCGCTACGCCCGCACCTGGGCCGTGGCGCGCCAGGAAATCGAAGCCATGCTGGGCCACCCGGTGCGCATGGAGATCGAGCCCGGGCGCTTCCTGGTGGCGGAATCGGGCTACCTGGTGGCCGAAGTACGGGCCGTGAAGCAGGCCGGCCGCAACACCTTCGTCATGATCGATGCCGGTTTCAACGACCTGATGCGCCCGGCCATGTATGGCGCCTACCACCGCATGACTTTGCTCGACGCCAACGGCCAGCCGGTGGACCGCCCACGCCAGCCAACCGTGGTCGCCGGGCCGCTGTGCGAGTCGGGTGATGTGTTTACCCAGGATGACCAGGAACTGACCCCGCACGACCTGCCCCAGGCACAGGTGGGCGACCTGCTGGTGATCCACGATGCCGGCGCTTACGGGGCATCAATGTCATCGAACTACAACAGCCGGCCATTGCTGCCGGAGTTCCTCATCGAACAGGGCGCGTTGCGCATGATTCGCCGCCGGCAGACCGTGCAGGATCTGCTGGGCCTGGAGTGACAGGCAAAGTAACCTGCCCCGTCGGGGAGCTCTGCTAAACTGCCCAGCTTTCGTTTTTGCCGACAGGGCAAGCATGAACCCGACGCGCTATGCCCGTGTGGCAAAGGACCTGATGCAAGGCATCACCAGTGGCCGTTACCCGGTGGGCAGCCTGCTGCCCACCGAACTCGAGCTGTGCGACCTGTACGGTGTCAGCCGGCACACGGTGCGCGCGGCCATCGACCAGTTGCTCGACCAGGGGCTGGTGTCGCGGCGCAAGCGCGTGGGCACCCGGGTCGAGGCCAGCAGTCCGCGTGGCGGCTATTCCCAGTCACTGGCCAGCGTGGCGGAGCTGGCGCAACTCGGGCAAAACCAGCAGCGGCAAATACAGGACCTGCGCCACTTCGTCGCCGACCTGAGCGAGGCCGAGCGGTTGGGCCTGGTACCGGGTGAGCACTATCTGTGCGTGTCGAGCATCCGTGTCGACTGCGTGCATGATAGCTTGCCGCAGTGCTGGAGCGAGGTTTACGTACCGCGGGACTATGCCGAGGTCATCGAACTGGCCCGCGGACACCCCGACCAGGTGATCGCAGAGCTGATCGAGCAACGCTACGGCCGGGCAATCGCGTGGGTCGAACAGCAGGTTCGGGCGGTCTTGCTGACAGCGCCAATCGCCCACGCACTGAAGGCCGAGGCAGGTGCCGCAGCGCTCAACATCATCCGCCATTACCGCGAGGAAAACGGCGACCTGATGGCTGTGGCCGAGACGGTGCTTCCGGCTGATCGCTTTACCTTGATCAGCCAGATGCGCCGAGATCGTTCAGCGGGTTGAAGCGATCAGCGCGCTGCACTTATACAAATACCCGTCAGCTTCTGCAGGTTAACGTGAGGCCAACAGGCATGGCAGTAGAAAGCACACGAATGCTAACGGTAGGTGAAGTGGCCAGACGCAGCGGCGTGGCCGTGTCTGCGCTGCATTTCTACGAAACCAAGGGGCTGATTGCCAGCACTCGAACGGCAGGCAACCAGCGCCGCTATCCCGCGCTGGTACTGCGCACATTGGCGATCATCAAGGTGGCGCAGCGCACCGGCATTCCCCTGGAGGAAATCAGGCAGGCGTTCAGCCGGTATCCGCCGAACAGCAAGCTGACGGCGGCGCAATGGGGGGAAATGTCCAGCGCCTGGCGCGAAGACCTGAACGCGCGCATCCGCACGCTTGAGGCATTGCGCGACAGCCTGGACAACTGCATAGGTTGCGGTTGCCTGTCGCTGGAGGAATGCCCGCTGCGCAACCCCGAAGATGTACTGGGCAAGCAAGGGACCGGCGGGCGGATTCTGGAGAACAAGACCCGATGAGGTATGCGCCCACAGGCGACGCGGTGGATGGCACCGGCTGCGCCGGTGATCGCAGCTGAAGCCGCGCCTACAGGGGCTACGCTAGCCTCTTGCCCTTGAGCTCCCAGCGGAACCGTACGCGCGCTTACCAGATGGCGATATCGTAGGTCAGATAGAGGCGATTGCTGTCCCGCCCGCGGGCGAAATCCGAACGGTAGACATAATTGCGCAACTTCACCCCCAGGCCTTTCAAGGGCCCGGCCTGCACTACGTAGGCAAGCTCGGCGTCACGCTCCCACTCCTTGATCCCCGCGCTGCCGGAGCGGCCATTGTCGCCACTCAGGTAGCGCGCCATGAAAGTCAGCCCAGGCACACCAGCGGCGGCAAAGTTGTAGGCGTAGCTGGCCATCCAGGTCTTCTCCTCTTCCTCGATGAACTTGCCGATACCGACGTTGCTGAACGAATACACCGTTGCACCACTGATATACGGCAGCCCCGCGTCGCCATCGAGCACCTGGTAGCCAGCACCGACGGTATGGCCGGAATGGGCATAGGCCAACTGCCCGCTGAACATGTCATTGTCGATGGCGCCGCCATAGGCCGCCCCGCTGTCGCGGCTCTTGAAATAGCGCAGGTCGGTAGTCAGCACCCCGCCGGCCAACGGCAGGTCGTGGACCAGCCCGGCGAAATCCTGGCGATAGAAATGTTCGAGCTGGCCATGGTAGTAGCTCAGGCGCAGTTGCTTGTTAAGCGCATAATCGGCACCGGCAAAGTTGAAGTCGCCCGACCTGTCGCCGGCATAGCCATCCAGGTAAAGGCCGGTGCTGTCGGTAGCGTCACGCTGCTTGAAGCGGTCCAGGTGGCCAGCCGTCAAGGCCAACCCGTCAATGTCGGTGCTGGTGAGCTGCGTGCCTTGGTAGGTCTGCGGCAACAAGCGCGCATCGTTGTATACCAGCAGCGGCATCTTCGGCAGCAAGGTGCCATGCTTGACCACGGTCTGGCCCAGGCGTGCCTTGGCCGTCACCCCGGCGCTGGCGAACTCGTGCGCAGCACGGCCGTCGTCGTGCACCGGCAGCAGCCCGGTGCCACTGCGCCCACGACCGGAATCGAGGCGTACGCCCCACAGACCAAGGGCATCCAGCCCCACGCCCAAGGTGCCGTTGGTAAAGCCCGACTGATAGTCGAGCAGGAAGCCCTGCGCCCACTCTACCCGCTCGCTCTTGGCATTGGCCGCGGCGCGGGCACTCATGCCCTGCTCGTCACGGAAGTTTTCGTTGAAATAGACATTGCGCAGTTGCAGCTTGAGTTTGCTGTCATCGACGAAACCAGCGGCGCCGGCAACGGGCAGCCAGCCGCACAGCAGGCCACAGGTGGCCCCACGGAACACAGCTCGGGACATGGTCGGTACTCTGTTGTTGTTTTCAGAATGAGTAATGGCGGGCGCCTGTCAGCGCCCGGTATCGCTTAGACGAAGAAGGACAAGGCCCCGGTAAGCAGTGCCAGTGCGGTGATGACCAGTGAAGTGAGGACTGCCCATTTCACCGTGGCTTTCTGGAAGTCGCCGATATCCCGGTCGACCATGCCCACCAGCAGCAGGGTCGACGCGACCAGTGGGCTCATCAGATGCACCGGCTGGCCCAGCACCGAGGCGCGGGCAATTTCCACCGGGTCGATGCCATAGGCCGCCGCAGCATTGGCCAGGATCGGCACCACGCCAAAGTAGTAGGCGTCGTTGGACAGCACGAAGGTCAGCGGCATGCTGGTCAGCGCCACCACCAGCGGGAACCAGTGGCTCCAGGCTTCCGGAATCCAGTCCACCAGGGTTTGCGCCAGCGCATCGACCATCTTGGTGCCGGAGAAAATGCCGGCGAAGATGCCCGCGGCGAATACCAGCAGCACTACGGTCATCGCATTGCCCGAGTGAGCGAGGATGCGTTCTTTCTGCAATTCCAGCTGCGGGTAGTTGATCATCAGCGCAGCGACGAAACCGACCATGAACAGGATGGCGGCGTGCATCAGCCCCAGCACCAGGGCGCTCATCACCACAATCACCAGCAGCAGGTTCACATAGGCGAGGCGCGGGCGCTTGTGCGGGCTCTCGCCGAGGATTTCCTTGATGTAGCAGTTGCCACCCCCGGACTGCAGCGCGATGTTGCCGATACGCCGCCGCTCGGCGCGGCCCAGCAGGAAGGCTGTGAACACTACCCACGCGGCGCCACCGATGACGGTGGGCAACATCGGGATGAAGTATTCGGTGGCATCGAGCCCCAGTGCGGCAATGGCACGCGTGGCCGGGCCGCCCCAAGGGCTCATGCCGCTCATGATGCTCAGCGACAACATCGACACGGTGGCCAGGATCATCGGGTTCATGCCTATGCGCTTGTACAGCGGCAGCATGGCGGCGCAGGTGATCATGTAGGTGGTGGTGCCATCACCGTCCAGCGCCACCAGCAGCGACAGCAGCGCGGTGCCGATGGCGATCTTGACCGGGTCGCCGTTCACCCGCTTGAGGATCTTGCGGATCAGCGGGTCGAACAGGCCGGCGTCGATCATCAGGCCGAAAAACAGGATGGCGAACAGCAGCAACGCAGCAGACGGCGCAACCATCTTCAGCCCGTCGAGCATCATCTTGCCCAGCTCCGGGGCGAAGCCGCCGATCAGGGCGAAGACGATCGGCACGACGGTCAGTGCGACGATCGGGGACAGGCGTTTACTCATGATCAGGTAGGTGAAGGTCACCACCATGATCAGGCCCAGAAGTGCAAGCATGGTTCGTTCTCTTGTTGTTATTTTCCAGTGTGGCCGAGTGCAGCGCAGACGGCCCCCTACCCCACCCGGCAGAAGCGGGTGGGGGACGTGTCGACAGAGGTTCAGGGCAACGCAGTTCAGCCGTGACGATGCGGCTCGACGGCCCATTCAGGCGTTTCGGCAACCGGGCCGGCCAGCGCTTCGCCGTTCAGGCGGCTGAGCAGGGTCTGGCGGTCACAGGCGTTTTCCGACAGCGACACCACCACCGTTGCCACCGCGTTGCTGGCAAGGCTGGTCAGGGCACGGGCCTCCGACATGAAGCGGTCGATGCCGATCAGCAGGGCCAGGCCGGCCAGGGGGATGTCGTGGATCACGGTCAGGGTCGAGGCCAGCGCCACGAAGCCGCTGCCGGTCACGCCTGCGGCGCCCTTGGACGACAGCAGCATGATCGCCAGCATGGTGACCACCTGGCCCAGGCTCAGGTCGATGTTGCAGGCCTGGGCGATGAACACCGCTGCCAGTGACAGGTAGATGGCGGTTCCGTCCAGGTTGAACGAGTAGCCGGTAGGCAACACCAGGCCGACCACGCCCTTGTTGCAGCCCAGCTTCTCGAGTTTTTCGAGCATGCGCGGCAGCACCGGCTCGGTCGAGGACGTGCCCAGCACCACCAGGAACTCCTCGCGGAAGTAACGCAGCAGCTTCCACAGGCTGAAGCCGTGGGCACGGCAGATGCCACCCAGCACGACCAGGACGAAGAACGCGCAGGCGATATACAGCGTACCCACCAGCTTGGCCAGCGAACCGAGCGAGGTGACGCCGTACTGGCCGACGGTGAACGCCAGCGCACCAAAGGCTCCGACCGGGGCAAACCGCATCAGGTAGCCGAAGATTCGGAACACCATGGTCGACGCCGACTCCAGCACATCCAGTACCGGCTTGCCCTTCTCGCCCATCGACGACAGGGCAAAACCGCTGAGCACGGCAATGAACAGCACCGGTAGCACTTCACCTTTGTTGAAGGCCCCGATGAAGGTGTCCGGGATGATGTGCATGAAGAAGTCCACCACGCTCAGCTTGGCGGCCGACGCAGTGTACTGGCTGAGGCCGGCGCTGCTCAGGGTGGCCGGGTCGATGTTCATGCCGGCGCCGGGCTTGAACAGGTACACCGCCGCCAGGCCGATTACCAGGCTGAGCACGGTCAGGCCCAGGAACAGCAGCAAGGTCTTGCTCATCAGGCGCCCCAGAGAGCGCTTGTCGGTCATGCCGGCGATGCCGGTGACGATGGTGCAGAACACCACCGGGGCGATCATCATCTTGATCAGCTTGATGAACGCATCACCCAGCGGCTTCAGGGCCACCGCCTGTTGCGCCCAGAAATGGCCGACCACCACGCCCAGCAGGACGGCGCAGAGGATCTGGAAATACAGCGATTTGGCGAGTTTCATGTGGCATCACCCATTGTTGAAATTGTGCGGATGCGCTTGTTGCGATCGTGCAGGTCTGGATAACCCCTGGGCTTACCCCGCCAACCTGCGGAATGTAGGGGCGTAGACGAACCCTGAGAAGAGCCGCCGGGCGGTTCGCACCACCGAGGCCTGGATCGTCTGGCCATTGGCGCCACTGCGCGACAGCGCCACATCGATGCCACCGCTCGGGTGTTCCAGGCGCACCTCGGTGAGTTGCCCCGCGCCCTCGCCCAGCAGGTCGCCGATCACCGTACCGGGGCTGACACAGGCAGTCGCCAGCCCTACCGCGCCGGTGATGGCCAGGGCACGATGGCAGTTGTGCGGCATGAAGTAGCGAACCTGCACGGTGCCGTCGTAGCGTGGTTTGGACACCAACACCGGCTTGGGAATGACCATGCCACTGACATCACCCAGGCCCATGGCCTTGCCGGCCTTCAGGCGCAACGCCTCGAGGCGTGCGAGCAGCGCGCCGTTGGCGTCGAGTTCAGCCGGGGTTTCCGCGCCGCTGACCCCCAGTTCGCTGGCCTGGACCACCATCATCGGCATGGCCATGTCGATGCAGGTGACTGGCACACCGTCGATCACATCCTTGGCCTGGCCGGTGGGGAACAGCTTGCCGGTCTTGCTGCCGACCGCATCGAGGAAGGTCAGGTGCACCGGGGCGGCAGTGCCCGGTACGCCATCGATCGCCGTACGGCCTTCGTAGCGCACGATACCGCCGGGGGTTTCCACCAGTGAATTGACGAAGGTGCCAGTGTTGAGGTTGCGAATACGCACCAACGTCTTGCCGTCCTGGCCCTTGACCAGGCCCTGCTCGATGGCGAACGGGCCGACGGCGCACAGCATGTTGCCGCAGTTCGGGGCTGTGTCGACCCGGCGCTGGGCAACCATGACCTGGACGAACAGGTAGTCGACGTCGGCGTCGGCATGCAACGACGGGCTGATGATGGCGACCTTGCTGGTCTGCGGGCTGCCGCCACCGATGCCGTCGATTTCCAGTTCATGACCGGAGCCCATCAGGTTGATCAGCAATTCGTCGCGCTCGACCACATTGGCAGGCAGGTCCCAGGCGTGGAAGAACGGCCCCTTGGAGGTGCCACCGCGCATGAGTACGCAAGGAATTCGTTGCATGATTTCGCACTCTTGTTGATCAATGGACATCATTGATGCTGTGAGCAAAAGAGTGACAGGGATGGATAAATCAATCCAATGCAAATATCGTAGCCATTATTGCTTTTCATAAAATAATTCTCTGTCAAAAGCGCTGTGGTTTATTTATGGAATATGAACTGCAAGACATCCGATCTTTCGTGAAAATCGCCGAACTCGGCAGCTTCCATGAAGCCGCCGAAGCCCTGCACCTGTCCCAGCCGGCGCTGAGCCGGCGGATCAAGAAGCTCGAAGAAGGGTTGGGCACCTCGTTGCTCGAACGCACCACCCGTCGGGTCAGCCTGACCAGCGTCGGGCGCGACTTCCTGCCCAAGGCCAGGCGGCTGCTGGATGATTTCGAGGACTCGATCCTCAGCATCCGTGAGCTGGCCGAGCGGCAGACCGGCCAGGTCACCCTCGCCTGCATACCCACCGCCGCGTTCTACTTCCTGCCGTCGGTGATTCGCGACTACAACGAGCGGTACCCGAAAATCCGTATCCGCCTGCTCGACCTCAGCGCCAATGACGGGCTGGAAGCCGTGCTGCGTGGCGAAGCCGACTTCGGCATCAACATGATGAGCGGGCAACACCCGGACATCGAATTCGTCTCGCTGGTGCAAGAGCACTTCGTCCTGGCCTGCCGGCGCGACCACAAACTGGCGGGGCGTGAAGCCGTTACCTGGACCGAGCTTGCCGACTACCGGTTGATCGGCGTTGGCCGCCTGAGCGGCAACCGCATGCTGCTCGACCATGCCCTTTCCGGCCTCAACCTGCGCCCCAAGTGGTTCTACGAGGTACAGCACCTGTCCACCTCGCTGGGGATGGTCGAGGCCGGGCTGGGGGTATCCGCCATGCCCAGCCTGGCCATGCCCAGCGCCGACCACCCGACACTGGTCAGCGTGCCGCTGATCGAACCCCAGGTGACGCGCACCCTGGGCCTGGTGTACCGGCGCGGAGCGTCGCTGTCGCCTGCCGCGGAAAAGTTCGTTTCGATCCTGCTGGAGAAGTGGCCGAACCGCTGAACAGCCAGGGCCGCCAGGCTGATGCCCGGCCAAGACAACCAGCAGCGCCGCGCCCATGCTTCAGTCCCCACCCAGGCCATGCGGGTCGGGCCGGCGTT
This sequence comes from Pseudomonas sp. TE21394, assembly GCF_054057835.1. Lineage (NCBI taxonomy): Bacteria > Pseudomonadati > Pseudomonadota > Gammaproteobacteria > Pseudomonadales > Pseudomonadaceae > Pseudomonas > Pseudomonas sp. TE21394. The sequence continues at coordinate 190,191 of NZ_JBSRZR010000001.1, forward strand.
TCTCGATGGCGAATTTCAGCAACGCGGCGCTGCGGAACACGCCATGGGCGAACTTGCCGTAGGGCAGCGTGAGGAACAGCGCCATCACCGTGCCCAGGTGAATGGCCAGCAACATGGCCATCGCCCCGCTGTCACGCAGCGCCAGCAGTGCCAGCCCGCTGACGCTGACCAGCAACAGCAGCAGGATGAATGCCCGGTCCATGGGCCTTTGCCGGACATCGCCATGTGCCGGCGCCCGGCGCAGGTTCAGCGCCAGCAGCCCGAGCGGGCCAATGACCAGGCCAACCCCACCGACCGTACCCAGCAGCACCGGCAGGCTCAGCACCGGGTAAGGCGCTGCCAGGCCGAGCAGGTAGTGATAACCGGTGGCGACCAGCGTGGCCGCAAAGCACAGCAGGAAGCCGTAGAAGGTCAGGTGATGGAAGCGGCGCCGCCACAGCGTGTAGCGGTCGTCGGCATTGTTGCAGCCCTGGCCATGCCCTCCGTCGAGGTACTTCAGCGTCAGTACCGCCGCCGATGCCTCGAGCACAGCGCCGTCGGCCGAGGCTGCCTGCTGCCCGGCCGGCGAAATCTGGCGCCAGAAGCGTCGCACCGCCAGTGCCAGCGCCACACCGGCAAGGCTGAACACGCTGCCGAACAACAGCGCCAGGGTGTTATGCGGGAACACCGCATAGAAATCCCCCGCCAGCCGCCCGGGCAGCAAGGTGCCGTTGACCGCCAGGGCCAGCAACAGGAACAGCGACAGCGCCAGGGCCAGCGCGCTGGCGACATAGCCCCCACTGTGCCGATACAGCCGGCCAAACGCCGCTGGCCAGGCATAGTCGGCGTAGGTTTGGCCGCGCACCTTGGCCATCGCCTGCGGCACGTTGACGGCGAACTCGTGAGGCGCAGCGTACTGGCACGCGTGCAGGCAGGCGCCGCAGTTGTGACACAGGTTGGCCAGGTAATGGATATCAGCCTTGCCGAAGGTCAGCCGGCGGGTCATCGCCGGGAACACGGCGCAGAACCCTTCACAGTAGCGACAGGCATTGCAGATGCTCATCTGCCGCTGCACTTCCTGTTCCTCCAGGTTCAGCAACGGGATCAGTTCGGGACCGCTTGCAGCAGGTTGGTACTGGCGGGGGTCAGGCAGTTGCGCGGTCATGGCGGGCCTCGTCTGGGGATGGAATGCGCGCGGCAGCGGCGGCGCGGGTACCGGCGATACGCCCGAAGGCGGTGCCAATGGACATGCCGACACCGGCGGTATAACCCTTACCCAGCACGTTGCCGGCCATCATTTCACCGGCCACGAACAGGTTCGGGCTGCGCCGGCCGGCGAAGTGAACGGCGGCGCTCTCGTCGGTGCGCAGGCCCAGGTAGGTGAAGGTGACGCCAGGGCGCAGCGGGTAGCCGTAGAAAGGCGGTGTATCGATGGGCAGGGCCCAGTGGCTCTTGGCCGGGACAAGACCGACGGTGTGGCAGTCATCCAGCCGGGTATGGTCGAAGGTGCCGGGCTGGCAGGCGCGGTTGTAAGCCTGCACGGTGTCCACGAAGGCCGCCGGCGGCAGCCCAAGCAGGCCCGCCAGTTCTTCGAGGGTGTTGGCCGTGGTGCCTGGGAACACCGGTGGCATGAAGCGGCCCAGGGCCTTCTGGTCGATGATGGAAAAGCCGACCTGGCCCGGCTGATGAGCCACCAGGCGGCCCCAGATCGCGTAGCGCTTGGGCCAGAAGTCTTCACCCTCATCGTAGAAGCGCCGGCCTTCGCGATTGACCACCAGCCCCAGCGAAACGCAGTCGATGCGGGTGCAGATGCCGCCGTCGTAAAGCGGCGCGCGGGCATCGATAGCTACCATGTGCGCCTGGGTCGGGTCACCGATGGTGTCGGCGCCCAGGTCGATCATGCGCCGCAGCAGCACGCCGTCATTGAAGCGGGTACCGCGCACCAGGAAGTTGTCCGCCGGCCATTCGCCGCGCTCGTTCTGCCCCCAGGCTTCACGCAGCCAGCTGCGGTTGGATTCGAAGCCACCGGCGGCCAGCACGCAGCTGCGTGCCTGGATGCGTTCGGCCGGCAACTGCCGCCCGCCTACCTCGCGCGCCGGTACATGGGCGGCGACGAAACGGTCGCCCTGCAGCTCGATGTCGCACACCGGGGTGTCGTAGCGAACCTCCACGCCCAGGCGTTCGGCGCTGCGGAAATAGGCATTGATCAACGCCTTGCCGCCGCCCATGAAAAACGCATTGGTCCGAGCCGTGTGCAAGGCCCCGGACAACGACGGCTGGAAGTGCACACCGTGACGCCGCATCCAGCCGCGGCAGTCGGACGACGCCCTGATCACCAGCCGCGCCAGTTTTTCGTCGGTCTGGCCGTCGGTGACCTTGAGCAGGTCTTCCCAGAACTCTTCTTCCGGGTACGCATCGACCAGCACATCCTGGGGTGCATCGTGCATGCACCGCAGGTTGCGGGTGTGTTGCGAGTTGCCACCTCGCCAGGCACGCGGCGCGGCCTCCAGCAGCAGCACACTGGCGCCGGCCTCACGTGCCATCAAGGCCGCGCACAGGGCGGCGTTGCCACCGCCAATGACAAGCACATCGATCATTTTGCCTCCAGGTCTCGAGGAGCCAGAACGGTCGGTGTGCTCCTCGCGGACCACGGAATCTAAGGACCCCGTGCGGGTGACGAAACGCGATCAGCGAGGGTGGGTGTTCAGTTTTGCTAAAGGGTGGCGGCGCCGCACGCGCCGATCAGAGCAGGTGCGCCCCTGGCCATTGCCCCTGGGCGACCAGGTCGCGGGCAACCTCATGCAGTACGATCCGGGTCGCCAGCGCAGCTGGCGAGAGCTCGTCTTCACTCAGGCTCACCACCAGGTTGCGGCGCTGCGCCTGGGCATCGTCGATGGCGAATACCCGCACGCCGGCCTGGGCTGCCCTGGCTACCGCGGCACCGGGTTGCAGGGTGGCAGCGTGGCCGGCCGCCACGCAATCCATGAGCAGCGACAAACCGTCGACCTCCATGACGATGTCGGCCTCCAGGCCGGCCCGGGCCAGGACCGCCTGCAAGGTCGAACGCAGGCCATGCTGGGTACTGGGCATCACCAGTGGCAGCGTGGCGATCTGCTGCAAGGTCAGCGCATCGCCCCAGCCATCCTGCACCAGGCGCTGCGGCACCAGGGCGAACAAGCGCTCCTGCAACAGCGGGCGCACCTCCAGCCGCGCCCCCGCTTCCGCCTGGAACAACACCGCCAGGTCCAGATGCCGGGCGTTGAGCTGGCTGAACAGATATCCCGAGAGCATCTCCACCAGGTGCAGGTGGATGTCCGGATAGCGCTGGCGCATCCGCTCGATCAGGGCCAGGCCCAGGACCGATGCAGTGGTTGGCGCCAGGCCGACGCTGACATAGCCGCTCATGCGCCCGCTCTGCGCCGCCAGCATGGCGTGCTCGGCCTGGCGCAGCGCCAGCCGCGCGTGGTACTCGAAGGCCAGGCCCGCCGCTGTCGGCGTAACACCGGTACTCGAGCGAGTCAGCAGGCGTGTGCTCAGCTCGCTTTCCAGCTTCGACAGCTGCTGGCTCAGGGCGGACGCGCCTACCCCTAGCTCGAGCGCGGCCCTGCCCAGGCTGCCGTGCTCCAGCACACTCAAAAAGTAGCGAACCTGGCGTAACTCCACATTGACCTCGCGATGCCCTTGCCCTGCCCGCATTGTACGCAGGATCGGTGGCTGCTCGCGGCCTACTTGTCGCTCGGGGTGACCAGTACCGTCTCTTTGCTGTCGAGCACGAACACCGCCATCAGCTTGGCCGGCTTGCTGTCGCTGGCGTTGGCGCTGACGCCGTGGAACGCGCCCGGGGCCTCGTACCAGTTCTCGCCGGGCTTGTAGACCTTGGCCGGCTCGCCGTTGACGCTGCTGCGTACTTCGCCTTCAAGCACGGTGGCGTAGATGAACGCGGAATTCGGGTGGCGGTGCGCGGGTGATGCGGCGCCCGGCGCGTAGTCGACGATGACCCCGCGCATGCTCTTGCCTGGGACATTCGGCAGCGGCTTGTCGAACACCACGGTGACCTTGCTCAGCGGGCGTTCGGCGGCGATCGTCGGGGTGATGGCCAGCACGCTGAACGCGGTGGCCAGGAGGGTGCGATTGAACATGCTGATGCTCCTTGAGTTAACGGGTGGGTGCCAGGTGACTCACTGGCGCGCCAGCCAGTCTTCGAAACGGATGGTGCCAAGCCGCGCGCCGCTGCCGGGGGTGAGTGCCCTGTCATCGAGCTCGGCGCCGAAATAGCGGGCGTGCACGTCGGCCACTACCTTACGGTTGTCACCACGCAGGCGCAGGAAGCGGCGCACCAGCTCGTCCATCGGCAGCGCCTCTGGCCCGGCCACCTCCAGCGTAGCGTTGGCTGCCGGTGCCAGGGCCACGTCGAGCAGCGCCGTCACCACGTCATCGGCAGCCAGCGGCTGGAACAACGCCGGCGACAGATGGATTTCATCACCGACAGTACCCGCCTGGGCGATGCCTTCGACAAATTCGAAGAACTGCGTAGCCCGCAGCACGGTGTACGGCAGCCCGGAGTCCTTGACCAACGCCTCCTGGGCGACTTTGGCGCGGAAATAGCCGTTGTCCGGCAGGCGCTCGCTACCGACGATCGACAACACCACATGATGCTTCACCCCAGCGGCTTTCCCGGCTGCCAGCAGGTTGCGCGTGGACGTCTCGAAGAAGTCCAGCACCGCCTGTTCCTCCCAGGACGGTGCATTGGCCACGTCCACCACCACATCCGCGCCATCCATCGTCTCGGCAAGACCCTCGCGGGTGATGCTGTTGACCCCGGTGCTCGGCGCCGCCGCGACGGCCTGGTGGCCGCGCTCATGCAGGCCGTTGACAAGCTTCGAACCAATGAGGCCGGTGCCTCCGATGACCACGATTTTCACTGGGCTGTCTCCACGTGCACGACCGCAACCACTGCCGTCGCCTGGCTGCAGCATGCGCCGCCTGGCACAGCGAGTCCTTGTTCACTGCCTGGATTTGCCTCCACGCAGGCTTCAATTTGCGTCCAAACTGTTCAAGCCGGGCGCAGGCCAGTATTGCCGCCAGGGCAGCTGCCGTATCATCGACGGAGACCTGAAACCAGGCGCCTCGGCCACCAGGCCCACGGCGTGCGAGGGATGCCACGTGCCATTCGTGTTTGACGACTATCAGCTCGACGAGCAGCGCCGGGAACTGACCCGCCGGGGCCAGGCCGTGGCCATCGGCCCGCAGGTGTTCGACCTGCTGGTACAACTGGTCAGCCACCGCGACCGGGTGCTCGGCCGTGACGAATTGCTGGCGCGGGTATGGAACGGCAAGGTGGTCTCCGAATCGACCATCACCAGCCACATCAATGCCGTGCGCAAAGCCATCGGCGACTCCGGCGAGGAACAACGGCTGTTGCGCACCGTGCCGCGCAAGGGCTATCGCTTCGTCGGCGAAGTGCGCGAACCCACTAGCGGCCCGGCGCAAGTCGTGGCCGAAACAGCGCCGACGCCCAGCGGGCCTGCGCTGCCGGACAAGCCGTCGATCAGCGTGCTGCCATTCCAGAACCTCAGCGGTGACCCCGAGCAGGACTATTTCGCCGACGGCGTGGTCGAAGACATCATTGCTGCCCTGTCACGCAACCGCTGGCTGTTCGTCATCGCCCGCAACTCCAGCTTCACCTTCAAGGGCCAGCGCATCGACGTGCAGCAGGTAGGCCGGGCACTGGGCGTGCGCTATGTACTCGAAGGCAGCGTGCGCCGGGCCGGCCAGCGGCTGCGCATCACCGGCCAGCTGATCGACGCCAGCACAGGCGAGCACCTGTGGGCCGAGCGTTTCGAAGGGCCGCTGGATGATGTGTTCGAGTTGCAGGACCAGGTCACCGAAAGCGTGGCAGGAGCGATCGCACCGCAGCTGGAGCGGGCCGAGATCGAGCGGGCCAAGCGCAAGCCCACCGCCGACCTTGGCGCCTACGATTTCTACCTGCGCGGCACGGCCAAGCTGCACCACGGCAGCCGCGAGGCGATCGCCGAGGCATTGACACTGTATTACCACGCCATCGAGCGCGATCCGGAGTTCGCTTCGGCCTATGGCATGGCGGCATGGTGCTACTTCTGGCGCAAGCTCAATGGCTGGATGGACAACCGCGCCGAGGAAATCGCCGAGGGCGCCCGGCTCGCGCGCCTCGCGGTGACGCTGGGGCGTGACGATGCGGTGGCCCTGACCCGCGGTGGCCATGCCCTTGGCCACCTGACCGGCGACCTGGACGGTGCCATCGCCTTGCTCGACCGGGCACGCCTGCTCAACCCCAACCTGGCGCCGGCCTGGTACCTGGGCGGGGTGTTGCGGGCGTTGCGTGGCGAGACCCAGGCCGCCATCGACAACCTCAGCCATGCCACCCGGCTGAGCCCACTGGACCCGGAGATGTTCCGCATGCAGGTGGGCATGGCGTTGGCGCACTTCTTTGCCGGGCGCCTGGAGCAAGCGCTGGAGTGTGCGGAAAAATCGTTGGGCAACCTGCCCAACTTGCTGGTCGCGGTAGCCCTGGTCGCCGCCAGCCATGCCCTGAGCGGGCGGCTGGACAGCGCCTACCGGGCCATGGCGCGCTTGCGCGAGCAAGACCCGGGGCTGCGTGTATCGACCTTGCGTGAATGGTTGCCGATCCATCGCGACGAGGACCTGGCCCGGCTGGCCGAGGGCCTGCAACTGGCCGGTTTGCCAGCCTGACCAGCAAACCGCCGGCCAGGCATAAGCCACTAGCGGTCTGGGTTCACCCTGGCCAGCCAGTCGCTACGGGTCATTTCCCAGATCTCGACGCGCATTGGCCCGGCAACGAAATCGCCATCGCGCACGTCGACCAGGTACATGCCTTCGTGTTCCGAAACCTTGCGCGACGCTTTGTTGGCCACCGCCTTGGGGACGCGCATGACGGGGCGCGACAAGGTCTCGAACCAGTAAGCATTGATGGCCCGGCAAGCTTCGCGCATATAGCCTTGGCCCCACCACTGCGGCGCCAGCCAGAATCCGCGGTTGTTTCCCGCCTGGTCATACAGGCTGATGCTGCCGATGGTGCGCTCGTCTTCGTCGCGCAGCCGGATCATCCAGTGCCACTCTCGGCCGGCGGCCATCGCAGGCAGGGCGATATCACGCACATAGCTCAGCGCACCGTCCGGCGGATACGGCCATGGAACGCGACGATCGAGGTAGCGTACCACCTCCCATTGGGGGAACAACGCCTGTATTGCCTGGGCATCCTCCAATCGAAGTGGCGTCAGCAGCAGACGCTCTGTGAACAATGTTGCAAGGCCATCCATGCCTGCGCTCCCGAATATCCTCAGCAAAGAGCCAGTTTCTGAAAGTGGACTCCGCGCCTGGCACGCTCATCGAAGCTCAACGAAAACAGGTCGCCAAGCGGCCTGACGATAACACTGTTGCCCTGAACCAGGGGACGCTGCTGAGCCCAGCTTGGCACTTCGATGCCCAGTTTGCCCGCGTGCAATTCGACTACCGGCACGGTCGAGCCGTTACCCGGCCCTAGATCAGGCGCTACCGCGAACACCGGCGCAGCCGGTGCCAGGCACCGCGCATCAACCGGCACCTGGCTCGAGAGGAAAGACAACCCTGAAGGTCGTACCCCGTTCTGCACTGGAAACGACCTCGATCGCGCCGCCATGGCTGGTGACAATCTCGTTGGCAATGAACAAGCCAAGCCCCAGCCCATGCGGTTTTCCACCCTCGGCATGGCCCGCCCGGGCCAAGCGTGCCTCGGGATTGAACAGGTACATCATGCGGTCTGGAGAAATGGGATTGCCCCAGTTGTGAATCTCGATCACCGCGCAATCGTTCTCGGTCGCAAGCCGCATCTGGATCGGCAAGCGGGTATCGCCGTGGCGTATGGCATTGTTGACCAGGTTCGACACCGCCTGGGACATGCGTGACGGGTCGAAGCTGGCCGGCAATGGCGCCGTCTGCTCCAGGCGCAGGTCTATCTGCGGTTGGGCCAGGCTGACTTCCTTGACGATAGCGCTACACAGTGCAGTGAGTTCACTCGGCTCACGCTGTATGGGTATGCCCAGGCTCAGATTGCATCGGGCCAGGTCGAGCAAATCGCTCACCAGGTCGTTGGCACGCCCGGCGCTCGCGTAGATCTGGGTGACCACTGTCCGTTCCCGGGGCCCCAGCTGTTGGCTCTTGGCAAGCATACCAGCCCCCATGGTAATCGCTGTCAGTGGCGAGCGAAGGTCATGGCCGAGTACACCCAGCACCATCTTGCGTGTGGTCTCGACGGCCTTGCCATACGACGCGATGGATTCGACCAGGGCCTGATCGATGGCTTCGTTGAAGCGGATGATCTCCGCCACCCGTTCGGGCTGGTCGATCGACGTTTCCTGAGCAAGCCACAGGCGCAACACGCTTGAGCGAAGGGCGCGGTACTCCGACACCATCTGGTCCATGCTGAAGCCGTCCATCAGGCGCATGACTGCGTGGGTTTCTGCCGCACTTTCGCGCGCCGACACCGGAGCGAGGCCCCGGGATTTGTCTATTTCCTGCTGTACGGTCTGGTGGGTTTGCATGTCCCGCACCACGGCCAGAAGAATGTGCGCGGCGTGGTTCCTCAGGCCCGATGTGCTCAGTGTTTCCCTGGGTAGGTCAACCGTCCGGGCGAAGTCTTCCCAAGCCTGGAGGATGCTTTCCATCCGCTCAATGATGAACGTAGACAACCGCATGCAGTCATTCCTCCGCTGCTTGACCAGGGCAGTTTTCGATTGGGTGGAATAAGCGTAGCGCTGCAAAGCCGGGTTTTCGAGCCGGGCGCCACCTTTCTGGCGTTTGTAACGCTACCGTCTGGCAGTTTCCCAGCGAGTAAAAATGTACGGTTCGCTGGTGAACCAGTGTCGAGCGGCGCAGTCATAGCCGGGCCCTTTGACCGGCCTCACTGCCAATCTCCTGCCGAGCTGTCTGTCCCATGCGCCACGCTGCCTGCTGCTCCCGCCTTGTCTCGCTCTGCCTGTTGCCTTTCCTGCCGCTGGTGACCAATCCCGCCCATGCCAGCGGGGAACGCCAGCTGGTGGCGGCGATCAACGACTACCGCGCCCAGCCACAGCGTTGCGAGCGGCGCCTGGTTCGGGCCCCGACGCCGCTGACGCTGAAGGCGAACCTGGCGCTACCGATCGGCTATGGGGGTGGCTTGCGCGACGGCTTGAAGGCGGTTGGCTACCAGGCAGTGAAGGTGCGGGCTATCCGCCTGGTCGGCGCGCACGATGCCGAGGAGGCCTTCGACATGCTGCGCAGCGACTACTGCGCTGCGTTGCTCGATAGCCAGTATGCCGATATTGGCGTGCGCCGCGCCCGCAATGAGTGGCAGGTGGTGCTGGCGCGCCCGTTGCTGGAGGCGCAACTCGGCGACCGACGCAGCACGGGCCAGGCGTTGCTGGCCCAGGTCAACGCGGCCCGGGCCAAACCGCGCCTGTGCGGGCGCCAGCGCTTTGCTGCCGCACGCCCGCTGAGCTGGAACAGCGCCTTGGGTACGGCCGCCCAGCGCCATAGCCGGGCGATGGCCAACGAAAACTTTTTCGCCCACCGCGACCTCGACGGTGACCTGCCGGCGGACCGGGCGCGGGATGCCGGCTATCGCGGGCGCCAGATCGGCGAGAACATCGCTGCCGGCCAGGGCTCAGCGAGCAAGGCGATGGCAGGCTGGCTGGCCAGCCCGGGGCATTGCGCCAACCTGATGAACCCGATGTTTACCCAGGTGGGGGCGGCATATGCCGAGAATTCGCGTAGCGATGATGGGGTTTATTGGACGATGGTGTTTGGTGCGCCTTGAGCGGCTTGTCAGTGGCTGGGTGTTACCGAGGCACAATACAAATGCTGGCGGGTCGCCTAATGCTGAGCACAGATCAAGCAGTCCCAACTAGGAGCCGGTGAAGAAAGAAAATCTCACGGAACACCGCTCGGCACACGACATCAGGCAGTACGGGGCCTGTAGCCAACAGCGTGGCCGTATGAGGCCACAGCTGTTTGCTAATAAACCGCTGCAACCCAGTAAATCCGGGGTATTGACGGCACCGGCAAGGTGCGTATGGTGCATAGCCCGATCAACAGCAGTTAAGGGCGATACAAAGCCCTGAATACACACCGGATTAGAGGTTCAAAGCGGACAGAGGGTCGGTTATCGACAATCGGCTTGCCCGATTGAGGTGGTGGCTTTATCACTGCAGGCTGTTTGCAGACAGGTTAGAAGCATACTCGGCAGTTATTGCTTGGCGATGACCGCAGATCAAACAACACCGGCGCAAGGGCAATTTGTGTCAGGTGGTACTACCTCCATGCAGGGTTTGGGAGAAATTATTCACCTTACCCTTTCAACTCACAGATCCTAAAGCATTACCAGTGAAATACCTAGTATCAATATCCGCTGCAGGCTCAAGCCCGCCGTAAAATTCCTTTATATTAAATTTTCTTGACAGAGCAACGGCATACTTCTGCATAGCAAACATTATCTTGTCAATATCAAACGACGGGACTTCATTGAAAGAAAGCTCAATATCAAATTTGCCCTCATACTTAACAACCCTCAACAAAACTAGAGGAAGGCGTATCGTTTCCAAAACCCTGAATCCATGCAACTGCTCCGTTAGGCATACATCTCCCTCAGAGGCAACAATTGCATCAACCAAGCTCTTGCTAATCCCCACCGTACCTACCTCTCCAAAATCTTCAGAGACAGCTAAGTTAGAGACATCTTGAGACCCTATCTCTATTAATTTCAGCAACACATGCAAGTCGTCTGCCGCAACTTGCTGAAGAACAATCTCATAGGACTCAGACATAAATACCTCAGTCAATAAAGCCTTTGAAAGCTCCGTTCATATTCAACCGAACACCGCGACCATCAGGCAGCCGCTTCTCCATGAACATAAGCCCTTTATCGGTTGTCTCCGGCTTGAACTCCCCAGGGGCTCGTACAATTTCTCGCAAGTGCTTCATCGCCTGATCGTTCCAGGTACTCATTGACCCCGTGGTTTTGCCCCAGATATCTGGATTTCTACCAGCATGCTTAGAAAGTGCGTGGCCGATTATCGTGGTGCCCTTGTAAGGGGCTTGGGCAGACTCAAGGACCGTCTTAACTTCACTGAAAGATGCAGTTGCTTTTGCACCAGAGGGTACTCCATCACCAATCCCATGACCAGCCTCCAAGCCGGCCCCCTGCTGACCACTGCCCTTCCCCGACCGACCCGCAGCGCTGAGCACGTGTTTCGGCACGCCTCCTGCTGCAGCGATCTGGGCCATCTCAAGCGCAAGGGCCGTTCCCTCGCCATATTTCTGCCGAATGAGCTCCAACTGGATGGTATCTATCGCTACCTCATTCGACTCGGCGGCTATCTGGATTCCAATCGCCGCATTGATGTCCTCAAACCGCAACGAGTCGACTGCCGCGGCATTCACACCACGCTCCGAGGCCAATTGCCTCATCACGCCCATGCATTGATCGGGATCGGCCTTACAAAGTCCCGGCAGCCCGTCATTTCTGCGCTGGTCCAAATCGGCATAGAACTTGAGAATTTTCGCTCTACAGTTGTCATCACTGCCGCAGCCGGCGACTTTCCTGTCTCGCGCCAAGAGTTCTTCATGCAGCAAATAGTTGTACTGCGTTGCACTCCCGGCAACTTGGGCCCCGGTCTGCAAACTCTCGGCATCCGCCTTGCCCTGCGCAGCGGCGGCCAGCACGCCGATCAACTGCGAGTTCATTACCAGCAAACTCTTCTTCTGCGCGGGGTCCATATCTCCGTAATGCTTGGCCAGGCTGTCAACCAGTGCTTCGTTGACACCTGCGGCCAACGCTCCAGTACTGAAATCACCGCCAGCGGCCTCAGCAGCCAACCCGCCCATCACGGCGTGCAGTCCGATCTTGGCCAGACTGCCATCAGGCAAATTCAAGCGGTCTGGCGCGGTGATATCCCCAACGAGGTTGAAACCAGCCGCAGCAAAGGTAGTCACCAGACTGTTCTGCAGGGCTTTGCCCAGCTCGGCGTTTCCACCCAACGCCCTATCGATCAATGCCGAGGTTGTATTTTGTAGCATCTGGTTGCCAGCAAAGCTGCCGACACCGCTCCAAGTGCCTAGGCCACCTTTGGACAACACCTCTACGCCGTTCTGCAGCGAGTTGCCGGTGCCCGTCTGGGTTTTGGTCCATTCATTGAAGTAACTTGCAGTCAAGCCAGCAGTTATCCCGGAAACGGCATATCCTCGCAGTGCATCTTCCGAGGTGATGTCACTTACCACTGCACCGAGATTGCCGCGATTATTGACGGTACTGATCGCAGCATTACCTGCAGCGCCTGTCAGCGCAGCGGTGGCTGCAGCATTTGCCCAACCTATGCCTTGCAACGAGGAGCCAACACCGGCAGCCCATGCGCTACTGGCCGCCGTGGAGGCACCTGCTGCCGAAGCGCCACTGGCCACCAGGCCACTGGCTGCACCTGCGGTGAAGTACGCAATCACGATCGCGATAACCAATTGCGCACCGGCACCCAACCCAGACTGGCTGTACTTGAAGGCGTCATGAACCTCCTTCACCTGGCGCCAGTCCACATCACCGCGTGCCTCGGCTTCTTTCAGCCAGGCAAGTTGAGGGTCGGCTTTCACCATCGCGTCGATGGTCTGGCTCACCGTCTGCTGGTTGACCTCGCGGATATCAATCTTCAACCCCGTGTCCAGCTGGATAGTGCGCCCCCCGCCCCCGTCACGGGGTATTCGCGTTGTGCCAGATCGATGGTGGCTCCGCCCAAAGTCCAGTTGCGTGAGCTGGTATCGCCTGCGGCAACCTCAACCGCGCTGACCGCCTGACCACTCAAGCAGAACAGGCCGTTCTGGGTGGTGGGAAGGCTGAAGCCATCTGAACAACCAGGGTGGTCTGATCAACGCTCCGGGCCAGTTGTTTCTGAAGAATCTTGCCAAGGCCTCCAACGAAGGCGGTGAGATTTCCAGCAAACCGGTTCTATGAGCTGGTGGCAACCAACCCGGATAACGGTGACAAGCTTCTCAGCGAACAAGCTTTGGTCCTGCGCGTAGCCCGTGCCCTCGACAACACCCTGGGCCTGGTCAGAGCTGCAGAGCTGGACATACATGTCGGCAGCCTGGTCAACCAGAAGGGATTGCTGGAGGCCCAGCAAGGCGTGAGCCTGACGGTGGATGAATCGCTGGATAACCAGCAGGGACGCGTCCTTGGTTCTGTCGCCACGCTCAATAGCGTTTCAATCAACAACAGCAATGGTCTGCTTCAACATTAGGGAGTCAAACTAACATCGCAGCTCCGCCAGGCTCTGCAGCGGACGCAATTTCATCGACCACCAACTACTGCATTGGATAGCAGCGCACGACAGTACGGCGGCGATGACACAGCGCTTGCTTATGACACATTGTGTCATTAAGATCGCGCTGTGTCCTGACGTCGCCCCGCGCCGCTCAGCCTCTGTTCGCCACCCCATGCAGGTACCGCCCATGACGACCACCATGCAAACCCCCAAGGACCAGCTCGTCAAACACGCCCAACAGCAAATGCTGACGGCGCTGGCCGACAACACCTACACCCCACGGCAGAAACTCGCCCTCACCTGCCGCATCCTGTTCGACGCTGGCCACGATTCCGGCCTGGCCGGGCAGATCACCGCGCGCGCCGAGCAACCCGGCACCTACTACACCCAGCAACTCGGCCTGGGCTTCGACGAAATCGCCGCTTCCAACCTGCTGCTGGTGGACGAAGACCTCAACGTGCTGCAAGGCCGCGGCATGGCCAACCCGGCCAACCGCTTCCACAGCTGGCTGTACCGCGCACGTGCCGACGTCAACTGCATCATCCATACCCACCCGCTGCACAGTGCCGCCCTTTCGATGCTGGAGGTGCCGCTGGCCATCTCGCACATGGACCTGTGCCCGCTGTTCGATGACTGCGCGTTTCTCAAGGAATGGCCCGGCGTACCGGTGGGCAATGAAGAAGGCGAGATCATTGCCCGGGCGATCGGCGACAAGCGCGCGATCCTGCTTTCCCACCACGGCCTGCTGATCGCCGGCCGCTCGATCGAGGAAGCCTGTGTGCTTGCCATGCTGTTCGAGCGCGCGGCCCGGATGCAGCTGCTGGCCATGGGCGCCGGCGACATCCGTCCCATCCCCGAGGCACTGGGCAAGGAAGCCCACGACTGGATCTCCACCCCGAAACGTCATGGCGCCGCGTTCAGCTATTACGCGCGCCGTGCCTTGCGTGCCCATGGCGACTGCCTGGGCTGATCGACGATGTTGCTCCCTATCTCCTACAACGGCAGAGGTGCCTGCTCATGTCTACATCTGTAATTCGCGGCGTTATCGGCTACACCATCACTCCTTTCATGGCAGACAGTACGCCTGACCTGGATGCCCTGGGCCTGTCCATCGACCGCCTGATCGCCGACGGCGTGCACGCCATCGCCCCGCTGGGCAGCACCGGCGAGGGTGCCTACCTGTCCGATAGCGAATGGGAAACGGTGGTGCGCTTCAGCCAGGCGCGCATCGCTGGCCGTGTGCCAAGCGTGGTCAGCGTCTCCGACCTGACCACCGCACGCACCGTGCAGCGTGCCCGCCTGGCCCAGGCCTGCGGCGCCACCGCAGTGATGGTGCTGCCCATTTCCTACTGGAAGCTCACCGAAGCCGAAGTGCTCGCCCACTACCGGGCCGTGGGCGCGGCGATCGACATTCCGATCATGCTCTACAACAACCCGGGTACCAGTGGCACCGACCTGTCGGTAGAGCTGATCCTGCGCATCCTCGACGAAGTGCCCAACGTGACCATGGTCAAGGAAAGCACCGGTGACATCCAGCGCATGCACCGCCTGTTCAACGCCACCGATGGTCAGGTGGCTTTCTACAACGGTTGCAACCCGCTCGCCCTGGAAGCCCTGGTGGCCGGTGCCAGCGGCTGGTGCACTGCCGCGCCCAACCTGATCCCGGCGCTGAATCTGGCGCTGTGGGACGCGGTGCAGCAAGGTGACCTGGGCGAAGCCCGTGCGCTGTTCTACCGGCAGTACGAACTGCTGGAATACATCACCCGTCGCGGCCTGCCCACCACCATCAAGGCCGGTTTGCAGATGCTCTGTCAGGAGGTCGGCGCCCCCCGCCTTCCGCTGCAGCCACTGGATGCGCAGGGCAGCGCCTACCTGAAAGGCTTGCTGGAGGAAATCGGCGCGGGCAACTGACCGGATCTGCCCTCCCCACAGTTAGCGCGCTGCCCAGCTGGCGCAGGACCTGTGGGAGAGGGTTTGTTCGCGCAACGGCACAACCGGTGCCAAGCAAGCCCGTCCCCACAGACCACTCATGCGATCGGATTGGCATGCGTCACCCGTCCCTGCACCCCGGGCCGATTGACGAACAACATATCCAGCACACTGTTACGCAACCCCTTCAAGGCATTCCAGTTCGCTGACGTATGGATGTACCGGTGGCGCAACAACTGCTCCTCCTCTTCCGTCAGCCCAGGCTGCTGCCGGTCGCCGAAGGCGAAGGCATGCAACTTGCGGCTAATCGCCAGCAATTCTTCCGGCAACCGATGCTCAGCGTGCCCGCCCAACGACGCAAACGGCACCGCCGCTCGCACCGCCAGCTCACGCATGATGCTCAGGTACACCCGAGATAGCTGCCCCGCTACTTCCCGTTCACGGTATACCGCCGCATACACCTGCTTGTACGCCTCATCCGAGCGGCCACCGGCAGCTGGCACCTCCCAGGCCAGCACCCGCGCTCCGGGCAAGTCCGGCATCGAGGCCAGCAAGGCATTCATCGTGGCATATACGCGTGTCTGCTCGGCACGCATACCCTGCGGCACGCGCTGTGATTGCGGTTTGCACAGCAGTACCTGTTCCTGCGTGGTCTGCGGATAGCCTCCGCCGATGTTCGAGTGCACGCCAGGTAGCACGATGTCATGGCCGCTGCACACCAGCGGGTAGTTGTGCCGCTGCTCGTCCCGAGCCACCAGTTGCACCGTTTGCCGGGCAATGCCGGGGGCCAGCCCCAGGCGCAAGCCGGCGTGACGTTCGTCCGCCGGGTCGAAGTCACCCTGCAACGGCGCGACGATTGCCGCCACGGTGTCGAACAGGCCGATGAAATTGATCACGATGGCGCAGGGCCCAGGTAACAACAAGTCACCGCCATCGTGCAGCAGGTTGGCCAGATGCCGGGCTGCCGCCGCCCCCCGGCTGAAGCCGAAAAGGTCGAACTCGACGCGCTCAGGCCTGGCCCGGGGATGCGCCTGGCACCAGCCGCGCAGTTGCCCGGTTATAGCGGCCAGCGCCTCGGCAACCCGCGCCTTCACCCCCGTCGACCCACACCCGGTGGCAGACGCATACACCTGGTCCGCCTCGCCCGCCAAGGTCCCCACGCCTTCGACATAATATTTCAGAAACGCCATGCGGCCCTCGGCATCGGCCCCCTGCCCCGGATACAGGGCATGCAACAGGGCCACATTGCTCAATGCGTTGGTATAACTGGCGCCCATGCCCACCGGCACCTCCGGCTGTGTCGCATTGTTCTGGTTGTTGCCGGTGCCATCGAAGAACACCCCGAAACGCAGGGCGACCGGGGACATACATTCATTGTTATAGCTGTTCGGTACCATCAGCGTGCTTCCTGCTTGTTCAAGAAGCACAAGCAAGCGCCAGCGCGCCGCGATGGAACATCAGCCAATGGCCAGCCATGATCCGGAAAATTCCGCGCGTGCATGGCCCCCGGCAAGGATAATTTTCCCTGCCGCCATTGGTCGCCGCCCCCCCGGATGGATTAAAGTATCAGCCCTTGCCAGGGCAGCTGCTTCCAGTTGCCTGCGGCCTCACACCAGGAACCGTCGCCGATGGAACACCGTGAAGCGCTGATCGCGCTGCGCACTTTTCTTTCTTCCCAGATCCTGGGCCAGGAAAAACTGGTCGAGCGACTGTTGATCGTGCTCCTGGCCGATGGCCACATGCTGGTCGAGGGTGCCCCGGGCCTGGCCAAGACCAAGGCCATCAAAGAGCTCGCCGAAGGCATCGAGGCGCAGTTCCATCGCATCCAGTTCACCCCCGACCTGCTCCCGGCCGACATCACTGGCACCGAGATCTATCGCCCGGAAACCGGCAGCTTCGTGTTCCAGCAGGGCCCGATCTTCCACAACCTGGTGCTGGCCGACGAAATCAACCGTGCCCCGGCCAAGGTGCAGTCGGCCCTGCTCGAAGCCATGGCCGAGCGCCAGGTCAGCGTTGGCCGCAGCACCTACGACCTGTCGCCGCTGTTCCTGGTCATGGCCACGCAGAACCCGATCGAGCAGGAAGGCACCTATCCGCTGCCTGAAGCCCAGCTCGACCGCTTCCTGATGCATGTGAAAATCGGCTTCCCGGACGCTGCGGTAGAGCGGCGCATCCTGTTGCAGGCCCGTGGTGAAGCCCTGGGCGGCGAGACCAAGCCCGAGCGCCGGGTCAGCCAGCAGGCGATCTTTGCCGCGCGCAAGGAAATCCTCGGCCTGTACATGGCCGACGCGGTGGAGGAATACCTGGTGCAACTGGTGATGGCCACCCGCACCCCGGCCAAGTTCGACAGCGAGCTGGCCGACTGGATCGCCTACGGTGCCAGCCCGCGCGGCTCCATTTCGCTGGACCGCTGCGCGCGTGCGCATGCCTGGCTGGCCGGGCGCGACTTCGTCAGCCCCGAAGACATCCAGGCGGTGCTGTTCGACGTACTGCGCCACCGCATCATCCTTTCCTTCGAGGCCGAGGCCGCCGGGATCGACCAGGACCGCGTGGTCCAGCGCATCCTCGACGTCGTCGCCGTTGCCTGAGCCCATGCCCACCACTTCGCTGGCCGAGCCCGGCATCCGCATCGGCCTTGCCGAGCTGATCGACATGCGCCACCGCGTGCGCGAAATCCAGCTGTTTTCCCGGCCTGGCCAGCGCAGCCCGCTGGTGGGCCTGCATCATTCCAAGCTGCGCGGGCGCGGCGTGGACTTCGACCAGGTGCGCGTGTACCAGGCCGGCGACGATGTGCGCAACATCGACTGGCGCGTCACCGCGCGCACCCAGGAGCCGCACACCAAGCTGTTCCACGAAGAGCGCGAACGGCCGATCTTCATCCTCGTCGAGCAAAGCCACCGGCTGTTCTTCGGCTCGGGGCTGATGTTCAAGTCGGTGCTGGCCGCCCAGGCTGCGGCGCTGTTCGGCTGGGCCGCGCTGGGCCACAACGACCGCATCGGCGGGCTGGTGTTCGGCGACAACGAACACCACGAAATCAAGCCGCGACGCAGCAAGCAGAGCCTGCTGCAACTGCTCAACCGCCTGGCCAAGGTCAACCAGGCACTGCACACCGAGGCCACCCCCGGCACAGACAGCCTCGGCCTGGCCCTGCGCCGCGCCCGCGAGGTCCTGCGCCCTGGCAGCCTGGCCATCATCATCTGCGACGAGCGCTCGCTCACCGCCCAGGTGGAACAGCACCTGGCCATGCTGTCGCGTCATTGCGACCTGCTACTGATGCCGGTATCCGACCCGCTCGACCACGCCCTGCCCGCCGCCGGCCTGTTGCGTTTTGCCCAGCGCAGTGCGCAGCTGGAGCTCGACACCCTCGACGCCAACCTGCGCCAGGCCTACCGCCAGCAGGCCGAAGCGCGTATCGAGCGCTGGGAACTGATGGCGCAGAAGCTGCGCGTGCTGCTGATGCCACTTAGCACCCAGAGCGAAATGATCGAGCAACTGCGCGAATACCTGAATGCCCAGCGGCCGCGGAGCGCGTCATGAAGAGCAGCGGCCAATGAACCCGCTTGACCAACTGCAACCGCTGATTGCCCCGGCGCCAATCGGCCTGTGGCCACCGGCCCCCGGCTGGTGGGTGTTGCTGGCCATGCTGCCGCTGCTGAGCTGGGGCCTGTGGCGGTTGCGCCGCTGGCGCCCGGGCAAACGCCGCGTGGTACGCGCCGAGCAACCGCTGGACCCTGTGCGCGTGGAGGCGCTGGCCGAGCTGGCCCGCCTGCCGCGCCCCTATGACGGCGCCCCCGCCGGCGCCTGGCTGCAACAGATCAACGCACTGCTCAAACGCCTGTGCCGCACCCACTACCCGGGGGCCAACAGCCATACCCTCAATGGCCGCCAGTGGCTGGCGTTTCTCGACAACCGCTGCCCGGCCGCCGGCCTGACCCGCTGGATGGTGCTGGTCGAAGGCGCCTACAAACCCGAGTGCAAGCTCGACGACAAGGCCATCGCCGGGCTCAGCCAGGCCGTCGAAACCTGGATTCGCAAGCATGTTTGAACTGGCCTGGCCGTGGGTCTTCGCCCTGTTGCCGTTACCGTGGCTGGCGCGCCTGGTGCTGCCGGCCGCCGACAGCGGCGAACCGGTGCTCAAGGTCGGCTTCCTCAACGAACTGGAGAGCCTCGCCGGGCGCCGCGCGCGGCTGAACCTGCCGACCTGGCGCCAACAGGCGCCGTTCGTCGTCATCTGGCTGCTGTTGCTGTGCGCCGCCGCCCGCCCGCAATGGCTGGGCGACCCGGTCCCGGTCGCCGCCAGCGGCCGCGACCTGCTAGTGGCAGTGGACGTGTCCGGGTCGATGGACTTCCCCGACATGCAGTGGCAAAACGAAGAAATCAGCCGCCTCGACCTGGTCAAGGCGCTGCTCGGCGACTTCCTGCAGGACCGTGAAGGCGACCGCGTGGGCCTGATCCTGTTCGGCAGCCAGGCTTATCTGCAGGCCCCGCTCACCTTCGACCGGCGCACCGTGCGCACCTTCCTCGACGAAGCCCAGATCGGCATCGCCGGCAAGAATACCGCGATCGGCGACGCCATTGGCCTGGCGGTCAAGCGCCTGCGCCAGCGCCCGGCACAAAGCCGGGTGCTGATACTGATCACCGACGGCGCCAACAACGGCGGGCAGATCCACCCACTGACCGCCGCCCGCCTGGCCGCCCAGGAAGGCGTGCGTATCTACACCATCGGCATCGGCGCCAACCCCGAAGCCAGTGGCACCCCGGGCCTGCTCGGCCTCAACCCGAGCCTCGACCTGGACGAAGCCTCGCTCAAGGAGATTGCCGAGATCACCCACGGCAGCTATTTCCGTGCCCACGACGGCGTCGAGCTGAACGCCATCGGCGACACCCTCGACCAGCTCGAACCGGTGGCCCAGCAACCGACCCAGTCACGTGCGGCCAAGGCCCTGTACGCCTGGCCGCTGGCCCTGGCGCTGCTGCTGAGCGTGCTCCTGGTCGCGGCCGTGCAATGGCCCGACAACCTGCTGCAGCGCGTATTGCGCAAGCCGCGCTTCCTGCAGCCGCACCCGGAGTGGCGCCAACGCCTGAAGCGCCTGCGCCTGAGGAGGCGGCGATGAGCGCACTATGGCCTGAATGGTTGCGCCCGTTGTGGCTGTTGGCCGTGCCGCTGCTCGGCTGGCTGTTGTACAAGCTTTGGCATCGGCGCAAGCGTGCCGGGCGTTGGCAGATGATTCTGCCGCCGGCATTCCATGGCGTGCTGCTCGGCGGTGGCAGTGGCAGCACCAGCAAGCTGCCATGGGTGGCGCTGGGCCTGGCCTGGGCGCTGGTGGTCCTGGCCCTGCTCGGGCCCAGCTGGCAGCGCGTGGAGGAAGGCCGCCAGCGCCCGGCCGACCCGCTGGTGATCCTGCTCGAACTGACCCCGCAGATGCTCGCCGAGGACAGCCCCCCCAACCGCCTGGAGCAGGCGCGGCGCAAGATCCTCGACCTGCTGGAGCACCGCCGCGACAGCCAGACCGCGTTGGTGGTCTACGCCGGCTCGGCGCATATCCTGGTGCCGCTCTCCGACGACCTGGCGACCACCCGCAACCTGCTGGAGGCGATCGACCCGTCGATCATGCCCAAACCCGGCCAACGCGCCGACCTCGCCGTGCAGAAAGGCCTCGCCCTGCTGGCCCAGAGCGGCCTGGGCCAGGGCCGTCTGCTGCTGATCGGTTCCTCGCTCAGTGCTCCGGAGCGCCAGGGCATCGCCCAGGCCCTTGGCCGCCAGGGTCCGAGCCTGCTGATGCTGGGCATCGGCAGTCGCGAAGGTGCGCCGGTGCGCCAGGCCAACGGCGAATACCTCAAGGACGACCAGGGCGGCATTCTCTTGCCGCGGCTGGACAGCGCCAGCCTCAAGGGTTTCATCAGCGGCACCGGCGGGCGCTACCGGCATGCCCGGGTCGACGACCTCGACCTGCGCGGCCTGGGCCTGTTCGACAGCCCGCGCAGCGGGCGCAATGACGGCCAGACCTTGCAACTGGACAGCTGGGCCGACCAGGGTTACTGGCTGCTGCTGCCACTGTTGCTGCTGGCCGCCTGCGCCGGCCGCCGCGGCTGGCTGTTCTGCCTGCCGTTGCTACTGGCCGTGCCACAGCCCGGTCACGCCTTCGAATTGAATGACCTGTGGCTGCGCCCCGACCAGCAAGGCCAGCGCCTGCTCGAGCAAAACCGCCCGGCCAGCGCCGCGCGTCACTTCCGCGACCCGCAATGGCGCGGCATGGCCCTGTACCAGGCCGGCGACTATGCCGCTGCCGCCGAAGCGTTTTCCCAGGGCGACACGGCCGCAGCCCACTACAATCGAGGCAATGCGTTGGCTCGCAGCGGTGAGCTGGAAGCTGCGCTGGACGCCTATGAGCAGGCCCTGGAACGCCAGCCCGACCTGCAAGCGGCGCTGGACAACCAGGCGTTGGTACAGCAACTGCTGCAACAGCGCACGGCCAAGGCCGACGAGCAACCGGCCAGCAGCGAGGCCCAGGGCCCCCCCGGCAGCGAAACCGAAGGCAACAGCAGCTCGGCCAGCAGCCTGGCCCAGGGGACGCCCGGCAGTGATGAACAGCCTGGCAGCGAACAGCCAGGTGAAGGCAGCGGCCACAGCCAGGCCCCGTCCGGCAACCAGGCGGGCGCAGATGACAGCGTCATCCAGCCGCCGCAGCGCCCGATGTCGACCAGCCTCGATGCCGAGCAACGCCAGGCCCTGGAACAATGGCTGCGCGAAATCCCCGACAACCCGGCCGAGCTGCTGCGGCGCAAATTCTGGTATGAACAGCAATTGCAACAGGAAAACCCACAATGAGTCGCTTCGGCGTCTTTCTACTCTGCCTGCTGTGGGCCGTACTGGCCCAGGCCGAACCGCTGCTGCGCGCCAGCGTTGACCGTACCAGGCTGGAGGCTGGCGAAAGCCTGGAGCTGACCCTGGAAAGCCAGGACGTCACCGAATTCGGCAAGCCCGACCTGCGCGCGCTGGAAAACGACTTCGAAGTGCGCGGCACGCGCCAGCTGAACAGCCTGCACAGCCTCGATGGCGAAACCCGCGCCAGCACCCGCTGGATCATCACCTTGCTGCCAAGGCGCAGTGGCAGCCTGCGTATTCCCGAACTGCAACTGGGCCAGTCGCACAGCCAGGCGATCGACCTGCAGGTCCTGCAAGCCGACGCCAGCCGCCAGGACAGCGCTTCTCAGGTATTCATCGAAGCAAGCCTCGACAGCAGCGACGTTTATGTCCAGGCCCAGGCCGTGCTGACCCTGCGTATCTACCACTCGGTGGCGCTGTATGACGACAGCAGCCTGAGCCCGCTGCAACTGGAAAATGCCAAGGTCGAACCGCTGGGTGAATCCCGCACCTATGAAAAGGAAATCAATGGCGTTCGCCATGGCGTGATCGAAACCCGCTATGCCATCTATGCCCAGCAAAGCGGCACCCTCGACATTCCGTCGCTGACATTCACCGCCACCGCTGCCGCCAGCCCGGACGACACCGCAGCCGCCAACGGCACGGCCCGTACCGGCCGCCAGGTGCAGGTCAGCTCGCTGCCGCTGCGCCTGGCCGTGCGGCCGATTCCGCCGGCCTGGCCGGCTGGCGTGGCGTGGCTACCGGCCCGCAGCCTGAGCCTGGAAGAGCACTGGAACCCCGACCCCGGCAGCCAGCAGGTACAGATTGGCGACTCGCTGACCCGCAACATCACCTTGCGAGCCGACGGCTTGTCCAGCACCCAGTTGCCGCCGCTGCCAGCCACCGAAATCACCGGACTGCGCCGCTATCCCGACCAGCCGCTGCTGCGCAACGAGATCGGCGAGCGTGGCATGACCGCCAACCGCGAAGAGCGCGAAGCGCTGGTGCCGACCCACAGTGGCGCGCTGGCATTGCCGGTGCTGGAGGTGGCCTGGTGGAACACCCGCGAAGACCACCTGGAGCACAGCAGCCTGCCGGCGCGTACGCTGAACGTGCAGGACAACCCGGCATTGAGCGCCGACACCCCGGTGGGTGACGGCAGCAGCGCCAGCAGCCTGCTATGGCCGTGGCAGCTGGCCACCCTGCTGTTTGCCCTGACCAGCGTGCTGGGCTTCGCCCTGTGGTGGCGCGCCCGTTCGCAACCGGCCGTGCTGCGCGCCGCACAGAGCGGGCCGAGTCCGCGTACCCTGCTGGATGACCTCAAGCGCGCCTGCCAGGCCAACGACCCGCAGGCCACCCGCCAGGCACTGGACGCCTGGGCCCGGCAGCAGCCGGAAACCCTGGCCGAGATGGCGGCGCGCTTCGTGCCGCTGTCGGATGCGCTGGACGGGTTGAACGGGGCGTTGTACAGCGAGAGCGGGCAGTATTGGCAGGGTGAGGATTTGTGGCGAGCGATCGGTACCATTCCGCCGGCTGAGCAGGTGTTGCTGCCGGCTGGCGAGAACGGCAGCTTGCCGCCGCTCTATCCCAAGTAATTGCTGCCTGCAGCCGTTCACGCCGCAAACGGGATCGCATGGTTGCCAGGGGTTCGTCCACACAGGTTCAGCGCCTGCGAGATCGAGCGCCGCCCGCGCGGCGCTCGGTCTCACCCACACTGAAGATCTCCAGCCGAGCACCGTTGCCCACACGCTTGGGGTACCATACCGTCCTTGCGCAACGCCCATCACCCAAGCCAAGCCCCTGCTTGCTCGACTCGACACCAACAGGTCATCCATGCGTCTGTTTCACACCTCCGACTGGCACCTGGGCCAAAGCCTTCACGGCCAGGAACGCGATTTCGAACACGCCTGCTTCCTCGAATGGCTGCTCGGCCAGCTGCGCCTGCGTCAGCCGGATGCGCTGCTGATCGCCGGGGATATCTTCGACACGGTCAACCCGCCGGTCAAAGCCCAGGAGCGCCTCTACGATTTCATCGTCCAGGCCCACGAGCAGTTGCCCAAGCTCGACATCGTGATGATCGCCGGCAACCACGACTCCGGCTCGCGCATCGAGCTGCCCGCTGCACTCATGCGCCGCCTGCGTACCCATGCCCTGGGCCGGGTGCACTGGCTGGACGACGGCCAGCTGGACGTCGAACGCCTGCTGATCCCGCTGACCAATGGCCGCGGCAAGGTTGCCGCCTGGTGCCTGGCCCTGCCCTTCCTGCGTCCGGCCGAGGTGACCGGCCCGCAACTGGGCGACGATTACCTGCAAGGCATCACCCAGGTACACCAGCAACTGATCGCCGCTGCGCAGAAGAAGCGCAGGAAAGACCAGGCGCTGATCGCCATCAGCCACGCGCACATGGCTGGTGGCGCGGTGTCGGAGGACTCCGAACGCAGCCTGATCATCGGCAACGCCGAGGCGCTGCCGGCCAGGCTGTTCGACAAAGCCATCAGCTACGTCGCCCTAGGCCACCTGCACAAGCCGCAGAAGGTCAACCGCGAAGAACGCATTCGCTACAGCGGCTCGCCGATCCCGCTGTCGTTCGCCGAAATCAACTACCCGCACCAGGTACTGGAAGTGGAGCTGGATGGCAGCGGCCTGGTCAGCGTCGAGCCACGCCCGGTACCGCGCGCGGTGGCCCTGCAACGGGTTGGCCCGGCACCACTGGGCGAACTGCTGGCGCAGCTCGGCGAACTGCCGGTGATCGACCTGCTCGAAGACCCCAACCGCCAGCCCTGGCTGGAAGTGCGGGTGATCCTCGACGAGCCGCAACCCGACCTGCGTCAGCAGATCGAAGGCGCCCTGCACGGCAAGGCCGTGCGCCTGGTGCGCATCAGTGCCGAATACGCCGGCCGCAACAACGCCGAAGACGATGACCTGGCCTTTGTCGAACTGGCCCGGATGACCCCGCAGGACCTGTTCAGCCGCGCCTGGGAGCAGGCTTACGGCAACCCTGTCGACGAGCAGGCGCTGGCTGACTTTGCCCTGCTGTTGCAGGACGTGCAGCAGGAAGAGGAACAGCCATGAAGATTCTCGCCATCCGCCTGAAGAACCTGGCATCGCTGGCCGGCCCGATCGACATCGACTTCACCGCCGAGCCACTGGCCAGCGCCGGCCTGTTCGCCATCACCGGCCCCACCGGCGCCGGCAAGAGTACCCTGCTCGACGCCCTGTGCCTGGCCCTGTTCGGCAGCGTACCGCGGCTGAACGACATCGGCCGCGAGGCCAAGGTGCCGGACGCCGACGGTGACATCCCCACCTCCGACCCGCGCAACCTGCTGCGCCGGGGTACCGGTAGCGGTTTTGCCGAAGTCGACTTCGTCGGCATCGATGGCCGCCGCTACCGCGCCCGCTGGGAAGCCAACCGCGCCCGCGACAAGGCCAACGGCAAGCTGCAGCTCAGCCGCCAGAGCTTCTACGACCTGGACAGCGAACAGCTGCTGGCCAGCGGCAAAAACGAATACAAGCAACTGGTCGAAGCCCGCCTGGGCCTGAACTTCGAGCAGTTCACCCGCGCCGTGATGCTGGCCCAGAGCGAGTTTGGCGCCTTCCTCAAGGCCGACGACAAAGAGCGCAGCGAGCTGCTGGAAAAGCTCACCAACACCGCCATTTATACCCGCCTGGGCCAGCGTGCCTTCAGCAAGGCGCGCGAGGCCGGCGAAGCCCACAACGCCCTGAAGGAGCGTGCCAGCCACCTGCTACCGATGGCCACCGAAGCCCGCGCCGAACTCGACCAGCGCCTGGAGCGGGCACTGCAGCAGTTCAAGGCCGACCAGGCCGCCGAGCGCCAGCTGGAACAGCAGCGCAACTGGCTGAATGAACAACGCCAGTTGCAGGCCCAGCACGCCGAAGCCAGCAGCGCCTTGCAGGCCGCCGAACAGGGCTGGCAGCTGCTGGCCGAGCAGCGTCTGGACCTCGTGCGCCTGGAGCGCCTGGCGCCGCAGCGGCATCAGTTCCATCGCCAGCAGATGCTGGCTGAGCAACTGGCACCGCTGGCCGAAAAAATTGCCGAGCAACAGCGCCGACAAGCTGAGCTGCAGGGCCGTACCGGCGACCTCGAACAGGCTCTGCTAGTGGCACGCCAGGCGCTGGCCGACAGCCAGACACAACACGGCGAAAACGCTCCACGCCTGCGCCAGGCGTTCGCCGCCCAGGACAACCTGGCCCGCCTGGATCAGGAGCTGGGGACACAGCGCAGCACCAGCCAGCAGGCCGACCAGCAGGTCGCCGAAGGCCAGCAGCAGGTACAGCAGCTGGAGGAGCACCAGCAGCGCAGCCTGCAACAACTGACGCAGATCGACACGGCCCTTGCCGACAGCCAGCACCTGGCGGGCCTGGCCGATGCCTGGCACGCCTACCTGCCGCAATTGAAGCAGGTAATGCTGACCGGTGGCCGCCTGGCCAAGGGCCGCGAGGAACTGCCCGGCCTGCAGGCCCAGGCCAGCCAGGCCAATGCGCAGCTGCAGGCCGAGCGCGATGCCTTCGACCTGCTGTTCCGCGAAGCCAAGGCCGAGCCACACGCGTTGGCCGAGCAGATCGACCTGCTCGGTGGCATGCTGCAGGACAACCGCAAGCAGCAGCGTGCGGTGGAAGCGCTGTCGCGCCTGCACGGTCGCGAACTGGAACTGCGCGAGCAGCTGGCGATTGTGCGCGAGCGGCAACAGCAGGCCATGCAGCAACGCCAGCAGCTGATTACCGAAGGCACCGCCGCCAAGGCCGAGCTACAAGCCGCCGAGCAGGCCCTCAACCTCACCCGGCAGTTGCTGGAACGCCAGCGCCTGGCCCGCAATACCAGCGTCGAAGCGCTGCGCGAGCAACTACACGATGGCGAGCCTTGCCCGGTGTGCGGCAGCGTCGAGCATCCGTTCCACCAACCCGAGGCCTTGCTGCAGAGCCTGGGCCGGCACGACCAGGCCGAAGAAGACGCGGCACAACAACAGGTCGACAGCTTCAACAGCAAGCTGGTGGAACTGCGCACCCAGCTGGGCGTGGTCAATGCCCAGCTCAAGGACTACCAGCAGCAACAGCAGCAACTGACCGAGCAGTTGCAAGCCCAGGTGGCCCAGGTGCAGGCGCATAGCCTCTGGCCGGCCCTGGCTCCGCAGGACGACAAGGCTCGCAGCGCCTGGCTGGACGCTCAGTTGCGGCGCCTGGAGCAGGAAATCGGCAACGACGAGCAGCGCCAGAGCGCCCTGCTCGCCTTGCAGAAGGATGCCGCCCGCCTCAGCCAGCAACTGCAGGCCGCCCACGAAGCGCAACAGCAAGCCCAGCGCCACCTCGAACACCAGCACCAGGCCCTGGCCAGCGACGAGCAGCAGTTGCAGCAGAGCCTGAATGACCTGGCCAGCGTGTTGCCCGACGAGGTGCTCAAGGCCCTCAGCGACGACCCGGCCAATGCCTTCCTCACCTTGGACCAACAGATCGCCCAGCGTTTGCAGCTACTTGTGCAACGCAAGGACGAACAGCAGGAACAGCAAGCCCGCCAGGCCCAGCTGGACAAGCTGCGCGACCAACAACAGACGCGCGTGCAAACCCAGCAGCAGTTGCAGCAACAGCTTGCCGCCATCGAAGCACAACGCCAGCACGCCCACAGCTCGCTCGACGAGCTGCTGGGCGAACACGCCAGCGCCGAAGCCTGGCAACAGCACATGGACGCCACGCTGGAACAGGCCCGTGCCCTTGAGGCGGATACCGTCCAGCGCCTGCAGCTGCTGCGCAACCAGGACGTACAGCTGGCCAGCGAACTCAATGCCAACATCCGCCAGCAGCAGGCACTGGATGCCGAGCGCCAGCAGTTGCAGGCGCAGATCGCGCAGTGGCGCAGCGCACACCCGGACCTGGATGATGCCGGCCTGGATCGTCTGCTGGGCATCGACGATGCCCAGGTAAATGAACTGCGCCAGCGCCTGCAAGGCGCCGAAAAAGCCATCGAACAAGGCCGCGTGCTGCTGCAGGAGCGTGAGCAGCGCCTGCAGCAGCACGCGGCGCAAATGGCCGTTGATACCTCGGCCGAAGCGCTGCAACAGGCCCTGGCCGAATTGCGTGAACGCCTGGCCGGGCAGGAGCAGCAGTGCGCCGAACTACGTGCCCAGCAGGCCGACGACCAGCGTCGCCAACAGGCGCACCAGGCACTGGCAGCAGAAATCGAGTTGGCCCACCAGCAATGGCAGCGCTGGGCCCGCCTGAATGCGCTGATCGGCTCGGCTTCGGGTGACGTGTTCCGCAAGATCGCCCAGGGCTACAACCTCGATCTGTTGTTGCACCACGCCAACGCCCAGCTGCGCCAGCTGGCCCGTCGCTACCGCCTCAAGCGCGGCGGCAGTGCCCTTGGTTTGCTGGTGCTGGACACCGAGATGGGCGACGAGCTGCGTTCGGTGCACTCGCTGTCGGGCGGGGAAACCTTCCTGGTGTCGCTGGCCCTGGCGCTGGGCCTGGCCTCGATGGCCTCCAGTACCCTGCGCATCGAATCGCTGTTCATCGACGAGGGCTTCGGCAGCCTCGACCCGGAATCGCTGCAACTGGCCATGGATGCGCTCGACGGCCTGCAGGCGCAGGGCCGCAAGGTGGCGGTGATTTCCCACGTGCAGGAAATGCACGAGCGCATTCCGGTGCAGATCCAGGTGCGCCGCCAGGGCAACGGCCTGAGTGACGTGCAGGTGTGCGGGTGATCCTCTACTCGTTCCGCCGCTGCCCGTGGGCCATGCGCGCGCGCCTGGCCCTGCGCTATGCCGGCTGCGAGGTGGAGATCCGCGAGGTGGCGATGAAGAACAAGCCGGCAGAGCTGCTGGCCTTGTCGCCCAAGGGTACGGTGCCGGTGCTGGATACCGGTGCCGAGGTGCTGGAAGAAAGCCTGGACATCATGCGCTGGGCGCTGGCCCGCAACGACCCGCAGGATTGGCGGCTGCAAGCCGACGCTAGCGCGGCGCAGCAGGCTGAATCACTGATTGCGCGCAACGACAGCACGTTCAAGGCGCAGGTAAACCTGTACAAGTACGCCGAGCGCTACCCGGCGTATTCCCGTGCACAGTACCGGCAACAGGCCGAAACCTGGCTGGCCGAGCTTGAAGGCTTGCTCGCCGGCCGGCCTTACCTGCTGGCCAACCACCCGAGCATTGCCGATGCCGCGCTGCTGCCCCTGATGCGCCAGTTTGCCGGGGTCGAACCGCAGTGGTTCGCCGAGGCGGCTTATCCGCGGCTGCGGAGCTGGCTGCAGGGCTGGTTGGCTTCGGACCTGTTCAAGGCCGTCATGGCCAAATAGGTTTACACGATCCGTTGTAGGAGCGGCCTTGTGTCGCGATAGGGCCGCAGAGCGGCCCCGGCAATTTCGGCTGTAACGCAAAAAACCGGGGCCGCTACGCGCCCCATCGCGGCACTAGGCCGCTCCCACACGGGACCGAGTCAGACTCACGGGTGGTGCTTACCACTCAACGCTGCATGAAAGTGGGCACTCTGGCGCAGGTACTGTTCGGTGTAGCTGTGGGTCGCGGACGCCTTGCCGCTGCTGTCGGCATGGGCATGCGTCGGCAGGACGACCGAAGCGGAAATGGCGGATGCGGCAATGACCGGGAAGAGATTGAAGTTCATCTGGGTTGACCTCGACGGCGGTGGTTTGACGGTGGCCCATCCGGGCCTCGGGTCAAACTTACGCCGCCGCGGTCGCTGGCAAAAATTCATTGCGGCAGTATCGGTTATCACGCCAATCGATATCACTCGATGAATTTCAGGTCTGACGGAGCGTCCTGCTTCAACGTCTGCACTGTTTCACCCAGCTTGCCGCTGCGCGGGTCGCGGCGTATCACCACGATCTGGTTGCTCTTCTGGTTGGCCACCAGCAGGAAGTTGTCACTCGGGTCGAGGGCGAACTCCCGGGGGTGATCACCCTCCACCGAACGGCGCTGCAGCAGCGTCAGCTGGCCGTCCTGCTTGCCCACGCTGAAGGCGACGATCTCGTTGCTCGTGCCACGGTTGCTCACATACAGGAAGCGCCCGTCCGCCGACAGGTGCAAGCCACCGGCCGCTTTCGCCGCCGCCTCCTGACGCTCGGCCAGGGGCAGGCGCTGGCGTTCGACCAGGTTGCCATCCTGCACTTCGAACATGACCACCTCGGCACTCATCTCCAAGGTCAGGTAGGCATGCCGGCCCTTGGCGTCGAACAACAGGTGGCGCGGCCCGCTACCCGGTGGCAGGTCCACCGACGCCGGGATCGCCGGTGTCAACGGGTGGTCGGCGCTGGCGCCGTCGTAGCGGTAGATGAACACCTTGTCGGCGCCCAGGTCACTGGCGTACAGGTGCCGACCGTCGGGCGACAGCACCAGCGAATGCACGTGGGCACTGGCCTGGCGCTCGGGGTTTACGCCGCTGGCCTGGTGCCGGGCATGTTGCACCACCGGCTTGAGCTTGCCGTCCCTGGCCACCGGGATCACCACCAGGCTGCCGCCGGGGTCGGGCTTGACCGCATAGTTGGCCACGAACAGGTAACGCTGGTCGCGGCTGAGGCTGGCATGGGTCGGCTCGTCACCCTGGCTGGACACCTGGTTGAGCGGCTTGATCTCGCCCTTGGCGCTGACGCTGAAACTGCTGACCAGGCCGCCTGGGGTTTCATTGACCGCGAACAGCTGGCGCTGGTCGGCCGAAAGCACCAGCCACGAGGGGCTGACGCTTTTCACCACTTGCAGCGGCGTTGGGTCGATCTGGCCGGCCTTGCTGTCAAAGCGATAACGGTAGATGCCCTGGCTGGCACCGTCGGTGTAACTGCCCACCAGCAAGGTGGCGGCAGGGGCATTGAGGCTCAGGCTCATCAGGCTAGCGGCCAGCAGGCTCGTCCAGATCCGGTTCATTGTCATTATCATCCGGGGCGCGAAAGGCACTCATACAGACTAGTCGATGCGCGCCGTCGGCATCGTCGAGTTGCCATTCGTCACCGCTGGCAACGGCAGCGGCGACCTGTTCGGCAGTGAACACCCAGCGACGCAACTGGCGGCCGTCCATGCATTCGACGGTGAGGCCGGATGCGTCGGCGGTGAAATCGAAGGCATGCAGGCCGTCGATCAGGAGCATGTCGCAGGACTGCAGGGCGGTGGCGAGGGGAGACATGGGGTTACCTGTGAGGGATGTGCCGACATTATAACCCTGGGACTGCGATGGGCCGCAAAGCGGCCCGCGCTCTTCAATGGGCGAAGATCGAACCGCCCTCCTTGCCCACCATCTTCTCCGGCTTGATCAGGAACCTGGCCAGGGCCGGCAGCAGCCACAGCGCACCAAACATGTTCCACAACAACATGAAGGTCAGCATCAGCCCCATGTCGGCCTGGAACTTGATCGCCGAGAAGATCCAGGTGCACACGCCTATCGCCAGGCACAACCCGGTGAACAGCACCGCCTTGCCGGTCGAGCGCAACGTCTCGTAATAGGCTTCCTGCAGCGGCAGGCCTGCCCGCAGGAAGCTCTCCAGCCGGCTGTAGATGTAGATGCCGTAGTCCACGCCAATGCCCACGCCCAGCGCCACCACCGGCAGGGTCGCCACCTTGACCCCGATGCCCATGTAGGCCATCAGCGCGTTGCCCAGCACCGAGGTCAGCACCAGCGGCAGGACGATGCACAGGGTGGCGGCAAACGAGCGGAAGGTGATCAGGCACATCACCGCCACGCAGATGTACACCAGGATCAGGATGGTCAGTTCGGCCGACTTGATCACTTCATTGGTTGCCGCCTCGATCCCGGCGTTGCCCGCCGCCAGCAGGAATTGCAGGCCGTCCTTGTTGTGGCTGTCGGCAAACGCCTTGGCCACGGCAGTAACCCGCTCCAGGGTCTCGGCCTTGTGGTCGTTGAGGAACACCAGCACCGGGGCCAGCGAGCAGTCACCGTTGTACAGGCCATCGGCGCGGGCGATGGAGTTGTTGAGGATGTCCGGGTTGCGCGACAGGGTCTCCCATTTCAGGCTGCCCTCGTTCATGCCCTTGATCACCTGCTTGGACACGGTTACCAGGGAAATCGCCGACTGCACCCCCGGGGTGTTCTGCATGGTCCACATCAGCTCGTCGATCGGCGCCATGGTCGAGTGGATCGAGCAGTGTTCCGGCGGCGTCTTGACCATGATCACCAGCACATCGGAACTGGTCGAGTAGTTGCTGATGATGAAGTTGTTGTCCTGGTTGTAGCGCGAGTCGGGGCGCAGTTCCGGCGCGCCCTGGTCGAGGTCGCCGATCTTCAGGTTCTGGCTGTACCACAGGCCACCGGCAAAGGCGACCAGGGCCAGCGCCACAGACACCGGTGCCACCTTGGCACTGGCGAAGTTCGACAGCAGGCGCCAGAACGGATGCTCACGGGTAGCGTCCTGCTTGCTGCGCTCGACGGCTTTCTTGCTGATGCCGACGTAGGAAATGGCCACCGGCAACAGGATCAGGTTGGTGAACACGATCACCGCCACGCCGATGGACGCGCCGATGGCCAGTTCACGAATCACGCCGATGTCGATGATCAGCAGGGTGATGAAGCCTACGGCATCGGCGAGGATGGCGATCATCCCCGGCAGGAACAACTGGCGGAAGGTGCGTCGTGCCGCAGTGAGGGCGTTGTCGGCGTCGCTGGACTGCAGGGCGATGCCGTTGATCTTCTGTACCCCGTGGGAAATACCGATGGCAAAGATGAGAAACGGCACCAGCATCGAGTAAGGGTCCAGGCCGAAGCCCACCGCATGCATCAGGCCCAGCTGCCAGACCACCGCCACCAGGGTAGTGATGAGCACGGCGATGGTGCTGCGGATGCACCAGGTGAACCAGTACAACAGTACCCAGGTGATTGCCAGGGCGACGCCGAAGAACATCGCCACCATTACCAGGCCGTCGATCAGGTCGCCGACCTTCTTGGCGAAACCGACGATATGCACCTTGACGTTGGGGTTCTGTGCCTGGAACTTGTCGCGAATCTTCTCTTCCAGCTGGTGCGAGAACTGCTGGTAGTCCAGCTTCACCTGTTTGCCCGGATCCTGCGGGTCGGGGTAGCTCTCCAGCAGCGGCACGTCGACAATGCTGGACTTGAAGTTGTTACCCACCAGGCGCCCCACCTGGCCCGACTTGAGCACGTTGTCGCGCAAGGTGTCGAGGCTGTCCTGGGAGCCGTTGTAGGTGTTGGGTATGACCTCGCCCCCGGAAAAGCCTTCTTCGGTGACCTCGCTCCAGCGCACGCTGGGGCTCCACAGCGACTTCAGCCCGGCACGGTCGACACCGGGTATGTAGAACACCTCGTCATGGACCTGGCGCAAGGTCTCCATGTAGTCCTTGTCGAAGATGTCGCCATTGACCGCCTCGACCGAGATACGCACGGTGTTGCCCAGGTTGGCCAGGTCGTTGCGGTGCGCCATCATCTGTTCGATGAACGGGTGCTGCAGCGGGATCATCTTCTCGAAGCTGGTGGACGGGCGAATCTGCGTGGCCTGCCAGAACAGGAAGATGCTGACCAGCAGGCACAGGGCGATGACCACCGGGCGGTTGTTGAAGATCAGGCGTTCCAGCAGCGTGGCCTTGTCCTGATGATGCGGATGCATGGTGATGCTCTCCCTGCTGGTCATGGCTGCACCTGCGGGTCGGCACCCTGGGCAGTGGCCAGGTGCACCCCGCCCTGCCCGACCAGCAGCAGGCCGCCATTGGCCAGGCCACTGACGCCGGCCAGGGCAATGCGGTCGGCGCGGTTGTAGACGCTGAAGCTCTGGCCATCGTCAGTGCTGCGCAGCACGCTGCCGCCGTTGCCGACCAGGACCAGGCTGCCATCTTCGACAAGCGTAGCGCCTGCCAGGCCGAATTCGAGGCTGCCACGCGCGGCCTTGAGTTCGATCGGTTGCCAGCTGTCACCGAAATCGGTGGAGCGGAACAGGTTGCCGCGCAGGCCGTAGGCCAGCAGGGTGCGAGGCTGGGCCGTGCCGATCACGCCGAACAGCGAGCCCTCGTAGGGGCCCTGGACCTTGCTCCAGGTCTGGCCGTTGTCGGCCGAGCGGAACATGCTGCCCTGCTCGCCGACAATGAACAGCCCGGCATCACGGACCTCGGCGATGCCGTTCAGGTGCAACTGGTCGGGGTTGTCCAGGCGCTCGGCAACATCCTGCCAGTGCTGGCCACCGTCGGTGGTCTCCAGCAAGGCGCCGTAGGCACCTACGGCGAAGCCGTGCGCGGCGTCGAGGAAGGCGACATCGAGCAAGGGTGCTTCCCGCGCGAGGTCTTCGAACTGCTTGCTCCAGGTGGCGCCGCCGTCGTTGCTGGCGAGCACCTGCGCATCATGGCCGACGGCCCAGCCGCGCTTGTCGTCGAGGAAGAACACCGCTGTCAGCAGTTGTCGGGTGGGCACGCGGGCCTGGGTCCAGGTGCGGCCCTGGTCATCGGAGAACAGGATATGACCGCGATCGCCTACCACTACCAGGCGCTTGCCGGCCTGGGCGGCGTCGATCAACAGGCTCTGGCTGGCCTTGGCCGATTCGGTGGAATATTCCTCGGCCGCTGCGGCATGGGCCGCCTCGGCCCAAACCCCCAGTGCCAGTGCCAGCATCGCACTGGTTGCCAATGGCCAGGCACCACGCCTGTTCTGCTGCCCCATGACTGCCCCCTGTTGTGTTCTTGTTGGTGGGTCAATGCATTGCAGGTACTGCGAAAAGCCTGAGCTAGAGGCCTGCAATAACTTGGCGGGATCGTAGCGGGGATGTTCGCGGGAAGACAACGGGCGGGGTGTTATGTTTTGTTATCGGCGTGTAGCCGGGGGCCGCTGTGCGGCCCATCGCGGCACAAGGCCGCTCCTACAGGGGCCGCAAACGCCGGATTGACGCGGATCCCTGTATGCCGCGATGGGCTGCAAAGCAGCCCCATTGGCCTTCAAGCCAGGCTCTTGCTCACCACTTCATACACATCGCTGGACAGCTCACCGGACGCCAGAATCCGCTCCAGCTCGCCCTTCATCAGCACCTGGCGCGCAGCGTCATACTTGCGCCAGCGGGTCAGCGGCGCCAGTTGACGCGAGGCAATCTGCGGGTTCAGCGCATTCAGCTCGATCACCAGGTCGGCCAGGAAGCGATACCCCGAGCCATCCGCGGCATGGAAGTTGACCAGGTTCTGCCCGGCGAAGGCGCCGATCAGGGCACGCACCTTGTTCGGGTTCTTCAGGGTGAAGGCCGGGTGCTGCATCAGCGCCTTGACCCGCGCCAGCCCGCCCGGCAGGGTGCTGGCCGCCTGCACGCTGAACCACTGGTCCATGACCAGCGGGTTGTCCTTGAAGTGCTCGGCAAAGGCCTCCAGGGCCTTGGCCCGTTCTGTCTCGAACGGCGAGTTGACCAACACCGCCAACGCAGTCAGGCGCTCGGTCATGTTGTCGCAGTGCTCGAACTGCTCCAGGGTCGCCTCCAGCACCTGCGGCTGGGCGCTGAGCATCAGGTAGGACAGGGCGATGTTCTGCAGGCTGCGGCGGGCAAAATGCTCGGCCGAGGCAACGTAGGCGGTGTTGCGTGACACCTCGCGGTTGGCCTGGTAGCGCGCCCACAGGGCATCGAACAGCTGCTCGGCGATCTGTCGGCGGGCAAACTCGCGGGCTGCGTGGATAGCCTCAACGTCAGCCACCTGGCTGATCTCGGTCAGGTAGGCCTCACCTGGCAGCGAGAGCATCTCGGCGACCATGGCCGGGTCCAGTGCCTGGTTGCCGAGCACGGTACCCAGCGCAGTGATCAGGCGCTGGTCAAGCTGCAGCGCTTCGCCACGCTGATGCTGACCGATCAGCTCCTGCAGCACCTGCACCGACAACTGCTGCCCGGCTTCCCAGCGGTTGAAGCCATCGCTGTCGTGCTGCATCAGGAACATCAGCTGGTCGCGGTCGTAGGGGAAGCTCAGCTTGACCGGCGCGCTGAAGCCGCGCAGCAGCGACGGCAGCGGCTTGGCCTGGATGCCCTGGAAGGTGAAGGTCTGCTCGGCTTCGGTCACCGACAGCACGCGGCTGGTGCCTTGAGCGGCAGCTTCACCTACCAGTTGCAACGGCAAGTCGTTGCCGGCGGCGTCCAGCAGGCCCAGTTCCACCGGGATCACGAACGGCAGTTTCTCGGCCTTGTCCGGGGTCGGCGGGCAGCTCTGGCGGAAGGTCAGGCTGTAGGTCTGCGCGGCGGCATCATAAGCCTCGCCGACTTCCAGGCGCGGCGTGCCGGCCTGGTTGTACCAGCGCTTGAACTGGGTGAAATCGACGCCATTGGCGTCCTCCATGGCCTTGATGAAGTCGTCGGTGGTCACCGCCTGCCCATCGTGACGCTCGAAGTACAGGTCGCTGCCCTTGCGGAAGCCCTCGGCGCCCAGCAAGGTACGCACCATGCGTACCACTTCGGCGCCCTTCTCGTACACGGTCAGGGTGTAGAAATTGGAGATTTCGATGAAGCTGTCCGGGCGCACCGGGTGGGCCATGGGCCCGGCGTCTTCGGCGAACTGGTGGGTACGCAGGTAGGCGACGTCCTCGATACGCTTGACCGTGCGCGAGTTCATGTCGGCGCTGAACTCGGCATCGCGGAATACCGTGAAGCCTTCCTTGAGCGACAGCTGGAACCAGTCACGGCAGGTGACGCGGTTGCCCGACCAGTTATGGAAGTACTCATGGGCCACCACGCCTTCGACGCGCTGGTGGGCAGCATCGGTGGCGGTTTCGGCACGGGCCAGCACGCAGCTGGAGTTGAAGATGTTCAGGCCCTTGTTTTCCATGGCGCCCATGTTGAAGTCGTTGACCGCGACGATCATGAAGATGTCCAGGTCATATTCGCGGCCATAGACTTCCTCGTCCCAGCGCATCGACTTCTTCAGGCTGACCATGGCGTGGTCGCACTTGTCGATGTTCTCCGGCTCGACATAGATGCGCAGGGTCACGTCGCGGCCGGACTGGCGGGTGAAGCTGTCCTCGACGCACCACAGGTCACCGGCCACCAGGGCGAACAGGTAGGCCGGTTTCATGAACGGGTCTTCCCAGGTCGCCCAGTGGCGGCCGTCTTCGGCCGGCCCGCTGCCGATCGGGTTGCCGTTCGACAGCAATACCGGGTAGCGGTGCTGCTCGGCGATCACCGTGGTGGTGAAGGTGCTCATCACGTCCGGGCGGTCGAGGTAGTAGGTGATCTTGCGGAAACCCTCGGCCTCGCACTGGGTGCAGAACATCTTGCCCGACTTGTACAGGCCTTCCAGTGCGGTATTGCTTTCTGGGTGGATCTTCACGCTGGTGTCGAGGGTGAAGCGCTCAGCCTTGGGCTGCACGGTCAGGCTGTCGGCATCGAGCCGGTAGGCATCCGGCCCGAGTTCCTGGTCATCCAGCGAAACGCGCAGCAGTTCCAGCTGCTGGCCGTCGAGTTCCAGTGGCGGCAGGCCGGCACCGCGTGCCGGGTTGCGGCGCATGACCAGTTGCGCGTGGACCAGGGTGTGGTCCTCGAACAGCTCGAAGGTCAGGTGCGTCTCGTCGATCAGGTACTCGGGCGCCTGGTAATCCTTGAGGTAGATCACTTGCGGTTGTTCGGTACGCATGTGCAGGTCCTTTTACTGAAGTACGGCCAACTGGTAGGCCGTGTACTTGCGAATGTTGATCACACCGGTGTCGAAGATCAGGTACTGGCCCTTGATGCCCAGCAGCGTGCCTTCGGCCACCGGGTCCTTGTCGAGGTTGAAGCTGACGATCTTTTTCGGGTAGGCCTCGACCGGGTACCTGATCTGCACCACTTCGGCGTCGGTCAGTGGCTGGATCGCCTGCAGGCCGAAGCGCCCCTGCAGTTCACCCAGGCCATCGGCGCAGGCGGCGAACACCTGTTCGCGAATCGCGACCAGGTCAAGTTCTTCGGCATCGCCCTTGAGCAAGGTGCGCCAGTTGGTACGGTCGGGGACCTGGCTGCGCAGCAGGTCCTCGACCAGGCCGGACTGCTGGCGGGTGGCCACGCGCAGGATCGGCAGGGCCTGGCTGGCGCCCTGGTCGAGCCAGCGGGTCGGCAGCTGGGTAGCGCGGGTGATGCCGACCTTGATCCCCGATGAGTTGGCCAGGTAGACCACATGGTCGGTCATGCAGAACTGTTCGCCCCACGACGGTTCGCGGCAGGTGCCGGCGTCGTAGTGGCACTTTTCCGGGGCCATGATGCATACGTCGCACTGGGCCAGTTTGGTCATGCACGGGTAGCAGTAACCCTGGCTGAAGCTGGTCTTGGTGCGCTTGCCACAATGGCTGCAGTGAATGGCGCCGAGGTATTCAAGGCGCAGGCGCTGGCCGATCAGCGGGTTGACCGGCACCTGGGTGTCACCCAGGCGGAAGCTGTATTGCACCACCGGCGCCTGCAGGCTTACCGCCATCTTGCTCAACGAGCCACGTGCGAGTTCTATCAATGTACCGAGTCCGACTTGAACAGAATGTTGGCAATCGGTGCGGACTTGGATGCGCATTCCTGCGGGCCCATGTAACCGGTGCGCTGGTCCTCGGGCAGGTTTTTCATCTCCCAGGCGATTACGGCCTGCAGCGACAGCTCCTTCTGCTCGGCGGTGAGCTTGCGGCCATCGGACCATTTGCCGATCTCCACCGCCAGCTTCAGGCTCTGGTAGATCTCGGGTGTGATGTTTTCGATCATTTGCGCGAAAGTGGACATAGTGTCTCCTGATTCAAGCCGACAGTTTACGCCTGGCCAGCGCCCCACCCAAGAGCCCGGACAGGCATCCGATGAGCAGCCCGCCGACATGCGCGGCATTGGCGATCTGGCCCAGGCCCAGGGTGCCGACCACGCCGGTCAGGCATACCACCAGCCAGATCAGCATCATGGCCAGCACGCCCTTGGGCAGGTTGAAGTAACGGTTGGGCGCCAGCCACTGGTACAACCAGATGTGCCCAAGCAGGCCGTACAGCACCCCGGACAGGCCGCCGAACAGGCTCGGCCCGCTGGTGTAGTGCTGGGCCAGGTTGGACACCAGGCTGAACAGCACGGTCAGGCCCAGCAGCGCCCAAGGGCCCTGACGCAGCTCGATGCGTTTGCCCAGCTCCCAGTACCACAGGCTGTTCATGGCCAGGTGCAGCACGCCGAAGTGCAGCAGCATCGGCGAGACCAGGCGCCACCACTGGCCTTCTGCCAGGCCTTGCGCCAGCGGGTTGAAGTACAGGTAGTCGCCCTGCACGCGGAAGTCGAGGAAGGTGAACCAGCTGATGGTGGTGAAGTTGTCGCCCAACCCGGTGAGGCCGGCGACGATGAAGCACAGCAGCAGGGTGATCGTGGTGACTTTGCAGGCTTTGGCCTGTTCTGCCAGGGAGGGTTGTGTGGGGCTATTCGCGGGTAGACCCGCTCCCACAGGGTCCTGTGCAAGTTCGAGGTCGGCGTTGCCGTCGGGGTAGCGCTGGTAGAGTTCGCGGACGTCTGCGGCCAGGGTTTCGGGGGCCCACAGCACCTGGACCTCGCCCTCCTCGCTGACCCGGTGCGGCACCTGCAGGCGCTGCAGCAGGTGGACGAAGCCGCTGAGGTCGACCGACAGCGGCAGGCGCATCACTTCGATAATGTTCATTGGCTGGCCTGTGGGCGGTCAACGTCGACCCAGACGAACTTGTGCGGGTCGATGCGGGTTTCATCATCCAGACGGTAGGCGGCCAGCTTGCCGTAGAGCACCGCGCTGTAGTCCAGGCAGGCCAGGTTGGCACGGATCGGCGCCGGGCGGCCACTGCGCCAGTAATGCCCGACGAACAGCATGGGCTCGTCTTCGGCATAGCGCAGCAAGGCGTTCTTCTGGCTGTGGCTAAGTGGGGTGTTGGCCACTTCCGCTGGCAGGGCGTCGGGCTGGAACACGATATCGCCGTAGGTTTGCGGGTCTTCCTCCCAGAACTTGGTGCGGAAGAATGCCCGGGTCAGGCCGTCGCCGCCGGTCAGGGTCAGCCCGTCCGGCAGGCGCATGTCGGTACCGCGCAACAGCCGGTTGCACACGTTGGCAGCAAAGCTGCCGTTCACCGCCGAAGCCTGGATGAAGTGCTCGTCGATGCAGCCGTCGGGGTATTGCTGGCGCAGCGGCTCGATCAGGCGTGGGTCCCAGCAGGCGTGCACCAGGCGGAAACGCCCGGCGTCGACGAACAGCGGCAGCTCGTAGAACCAGTTGACGAAGTCGTGCCAGTCCGCCGGGTGCTGGGCGAACTGGGCCAGGGTCTCGTCGATCAGCCGGGCATGCCGTGGCGTGTGCTCGCGCACATAGGCCTTGCCGCTGCCAGGCAACGCCGGGGTTACCCAGCCCAGGGCGTTGTATTCATGGTTGCCCATGATGCAGAACGCCTGGCCCGCCTCGACCATGTCATGGACGATATGCAGCGCCTCGCGAATGCGTGGCCCGCGGTCGACGATGTCACCCAGGAACAGCGCCTGGCGCCACGGATGACGCCAGACGCCGCCCTGGCGTTTGTAACCGAGGGCGTCGAGCAGGCGTTCGAGGGTCAGCGCACAGCCATGCACATCGCCGATGATGTCGAAACTTCGCGCCGGATCGAGCATCAGTCGTCCCTGCCTCCCAGGCGGCTGCCCCAGCCCAGCTTGGTACGGCAGACCTCGTAGTAGTTGTGGTCCAGCGGGTGGATCAGGCGCAGTTTCTGCGGTTTCTTGCTCACCGTGATGGTGTCGCCGGGCGCGCAGGTGAAGTGGTTCTGGCCGTCACAGGACACCTGCGGGTAGATCTGCAGGTCCTTGGACACCACGATCTTCAGTTCGCTGTTGCCATCGACCACGATCGGCCGGCCCGACAGGGTGTGCGGATACATCGGCACGATGACGATGGCGTCGAGCTTGGGGTGCATGATCGGGCCGCCAGCCGACAGCGCGTAGGCGGTGGAGCCGGTGGGCGTGGCGACGATCAGGCCGTCGGCCTTCTGACTGCAGACGAACTGGCCATCGATGTAGATTTCGAACTCGATCATGCGCGTGGACTTGCCCGGATGCAGCACCACGTCGTTCAGGGCATCGCCCTGGCCAATGGCTTCGTTGTGCCGGCGCACCTCGGCCTGCAGCAGGAAGCGGTTTTCCACCAGGTAGTGGCCGTCGAGCACTTCGGCGACCTTTTCTTCCAGTTCGTCCGGACGGATGTCGGTGAGGAAGCCCAGGTTGCCGCGGTTGATGCCGAGTACCGGGATGTTGTGCCGGGCCAGGGCGCGGGCGGCGCCCAGCAGGCTGCCATCGCCACCGACCACGATGACCAGGTCACAGACCTCGCCGAGCAGCTTGCGGGTGGAGGTTTGCAGGCCGTGGCCGGGCAACACTTCGGCAATGGTGTCCTCGAGGATCACGTGCAGGTGGCGCTCGAGGAGGAATTTTTTCAGTCGGCGAATGGTGTCGAGCACCTGCGAGCTACCAAGGCGGCCGATGATACCGATATTGCGAAATTGCTCCATGGGGCTCCTGCGAGGCTCTGCGGCGGGTGACAATGCCCCGATTATGGGCGAAACCACCGGGCAGCGGCAAACCGGCTATGCTCGCAGGATGATGCCATTCGCCCTGCTCCACGACCTGCCCCGACAGTTACGCCGCCCCGCCGTGCGCGACCTGGCCTGGGCGCTGTTGTCGCCGCCGCTGCTCGATGCCCCGCCCTGCTCCCAGCGCCACCCGCTGGCAGGCAGCCTGTGGGCGGACCAGCCGCAACGCCTGGGCCGCTGGTTGCGGGCGTTGGACGACGATGACCGGCCATTGCGCGACTGGCTGGCACAGCTGGGCAGCCGGCGTCTGGGCCATTACTACGAACGCCTGTGGCAGTTCGCCCTGGGCCAGGCACCAGGCATCGAAGTGCTGGCGGCGAACCTGGCGATTCGCGACGGCGGGCGCACCCTGGGCGAGCTGGATGTGCTGCTGCGCGACCGCGATGGCGTGCACCACCTGGAACTGGCCATCAAGCTGTACCTGGGGCCGGAGCACGCTGGGCGGGACCCTGCCACCTGGCTGGGGCCGGGTTGTCATGACCGGCTGGGTACCAAGCTGGCGCACCTGGCGAGGCACCAGTTGCCCATGTCGAACCATGCGCACAGTCGCGAAGTGCTGGCGCAGCTGGGGGTTGGCCAGGTGCAGGCGCATGTGTGGCTGGGAGGGTATCTGTTCTACCCGTGGCCAGGCCAGGCCGAGCCACCGCAGGGCGCCAACCCGCAGCACCTGCAGGGGCGCTGGGTGCGGCGGCGGGACTGGGTAATGGCTGAAGGTGAACGTTGGCAGCCGCTGCCGCGGCATGCCTGGCTGGCACCGGCGCGGGTCGCAGCGGATGGTTGCTGGGAGGTGGAGCAGTTCGCCGCATGGTTGCACCTGCTGGAGCGGCAGGCACCGGCGCAATTGCTGGTGAGGTTGGCGCAAGAAGCTGATGGCGCCTGGCAGGAGGCTGAACGGGTGTTCCTAGTGGCTGATGATTGGCCACATCTGCCCGATGTCTGATGTTGTCTGTGCTGGCCCCTTCGCGGGTAAACCCGCTCCCACAGGTACTGCACAAGTCCCGAATGCTGTGCAATACCCTGTGGGAGCGGGTTTACCCGCGAAGAGGCCGGTGCAGACAACACAATTTTCACAGACCCAGCGCAAAGATTCGCCACCCGATAACCCGTACAGTTGTACCTGAGCGCCGCCAAGAGCGCCTTCCCGCACCTGATGACGAGGACCGTTCATGGTTTCAACCACCCCCGCGCCCCATTACGCGCGCCTGTCCATCGCGCTGCACTGGCTGATGCTGGTGCTGCTGGCCGCAGTCTATGCACTTATCGAATTCCGCGGCCTGTTCCCCAAGGACAGTGTCGAACGCAACCTGATGAAAGACCTGCACTTCATGCTTGGGCTCTGCGTGTTCGTGCTGGTCTGGCTGCGCCTGGCCATCCGCCTGGGCCACCCGACGCCCCCGATCACACCAAAGCCGCCGGCCTGGCAGACCGGGCTGGCGCACCTGGTGCACCTGGCGTTGTATTTGCTGATGATCGGCCTACCGCTGGCCGGCTGGCTGATCCTCAGTGCCGCCGACAAACCGGTGCCGTTCTTCGGCCTGGAGCTGCCACACCTGATCGGCCCGGACCCGGACCAGGCCAAGTTCATCAAGGGCTGGCATGAACGCATTGGCAGCTGGGGCTACTGGCTGATCGGCATGCATGCCGTGGCCGGCCTGTACCACCACTACGTCAAGCGCGACAACACGCTATTGCGCATGCTGCCTTACAAGTAACCGCGCCGGCCCTGCAGGCCGCCGGTGTGCACCACGATCAGGCGAGTGCCGGGCGCGAACAGCCCGGCTTCGACCTGTTGCTGCAGGGCCAGCAGGGCTTTGCCGGTATAGAGGGCTTCGAGTGGCACGCCGGTGCGCCGTTCGCAGTCGGCGATGAACGCCAGCAGTTCATCGTCGATCTTGCCGAAGCCGCCACGGCAGGCGTCATGGAGCTGATAGCCCTGCGTCCCCGCCAGCTCGGCCAGCGCTTGTTCGACCCCATGACCCCGCGGCACGGCCAATGCGCCATGCACCACATGCCTACCCTCCTCGGCCAACACCA
Source organism: Pseudomonas sp. TE21394 (assembly GCF_054057835.1). Classification (NCBI taxonomy): domain Bacteria; kingdom Pseudomonadati; phylum Pseudomonadota; class Gammaproteobacteria; order Pseudomonadales; family Pseudomonadaceae; genus Pseudomonas; species Pseudomonas sp. TE21394. The sequence continues at coordinate 233,814 of NZ_JBSRZR010000001.1, forward strand.
GGCCGGCCATGGTCGTCCCGCTTCCAGCGGCCAGCCACCAGGCGTCATAGTCGGCCCAGCCGAGTGCGGCGAGTTGTGCGCGGGCCTGATCGAGGATCAGGGCACAGCCTTGCGCCCCCGCCAGCCCGCCACCGCCTTCGGGAATACACTGCCAACCCGGATAGCGCGCCTGCCAGGGTTGCCAGAAACCGGGTTGGTTACGCGCACGGTAACCGCCGTAGCCCAGCCAGTGCAGCTGCATGCCCAGCGCCTGCAGGTCACGTACGGTCGGCGTGTCCTGGGCGTGCCCGCGCAGCAGGCCGGCGGTGGCGAAGCCGAAACGTTTGCCGGCGGCGGCCAGGGCGTGCAGGTGGTTGGAATGGTTACCGCCGAGGCTGATCAGCCCGGCGGCGTTGCTGGCCATGGCGTGCTGCAGGTGATGGCGCAGCTTGAACCACTTGTTGCCGCTGATCAGCGGGTCGATCAGGTCCAGGCGCAGGATGGCGGCTTCGACCCTGGCGCTTTCCAGCCAGGGCAGATGCAGCGGGTGCAGGGGGGGTTGGGCTAGGTCGAGGCACATGCCGCGAGTTTACCAGTGAACTCCGGGGGCGCTGTGCGCCCTTTTCGCGTCACGGCCCCGGCAATCTCAGAGCTCAGCCGCCAACCTCGAACCTTGATTGATCGCCCGCTTGGCATCCAGCTCCGCCGCCACGTCCGCACCGCCAATCAGATGCACCGACTGCCCCGCCGCCACCAGCCCGTCCTGCAGCTCTCGCAACGGTTCCTGCCCGGCACAGATCACCACATTGTCCACCGCCAGCACCTGCGGCTCGCCGTCGGCCACGCGAATGTGCAGGCCGGCATCGTCGATGCACAGGTACTCGACGCTGTTGAGCATCTGCACCTGCTTGTTCTTCAGCCCGGTGCGGTGAATCCAGCCAGTGGTCTTGCCCAGGCCGTCGCCCACCTTGGATTTCTTGCGCTGCAACAGGTAAACCTGCCGCGCCGGCGCATGGGGCTCGGCCTTGACCCCGGCGACGCCACCGCGTGCTTCCAGCTGGGTATCGATGCCCCATTCCTTCCAGAACGTTTCACGGTCCTGGCTGCTGGCCACACCTTGATGCACCAGGTATTCGGAAACGTCGAAGCCGATACCCCCCGCGCCAATCACCGCGACAGTCTTGCCGACTGGCTTGCGTTCAAGCAGCACATCCAGGTAGCTGAGCACCTTGGCATGCTCGACACCCGGGATGGCCGGCGTGCGCGGGGCAATGCCGGTAGCCAGGATGATCTCGTCGTAGCCCCCGGCGACCAGGTCCTGCACATCGACCCGGGTGTTCAGGCGCAGGGCCACGCCTGTGCTTTCTACCTTGTTGCGGAAATAACGCAGGGTTTCATGGAATTCTTCCTTGCCCGGCACCCGCTTGGCCACATTGAACTGCCCGCCGATCTCGCTGGCGGCGTCGAACAGGGTCACCGCGTGGCCACGCTCGGCTGCCACCGTCGCAGCGGCCAGGCCGGCCGGGCCAGCGCCAACCACGGCAATACGCTTCACCGTGCGCACCGGCAGGTAGTTGAGCTCGGTCTCATGGCACGCACGCGGGTTGACCAGGCAGCTGGTCAGCTTGCCGCCGAAGGTATGGTCCAGGCAGGCCTGGTTGCAGCCGATGCAGGTATTGATTTCATCGCTGCTCCCGGCGGCGGCCTTGTTGACGAAGTCCGGGTCGGCCAGGAACGGTCGGGCCATCGAGACCATGTCGGCATCACCCTCGGCCAGCACCGCCTCGGCCACTTCCGGGGTGTTGATGCGGTTGGTGGTGATCAGCGGAATGCCGACCGCGCCACGCAGCTTGGCGGTGACCTTGCTGAACGCCGCGCGCGGCACCTTGGTGGCGATGGTCGGGATGCGCGCCTCGTGCCAGCCGATACCGGTGTTGATCAGGGTCGCACCGGCCTGCTCGATGGCCTTGGCCAACTGCTCGATCTCGTCCCAGGTGCTGCCGCCCTCGACCAGGTCGAGCATCGACAGGCGGAAGATGATGATGAAGTTCGGCCCCACCGCAACACGCACCCGGCTGACGATTTCCACGGCCAGGCGCATGCGGTTTTCGTAGCTGCCGCCCCAGCGGTCGGTGCGCTGGTTGGTGTGGGCGGCGAGGAACTGGTTGATGAAATAGCCTTCCGAACCCATGATCTCGACGCCATCGTAGCCGGCACGCTGGGCCAGTACGGCGCAGTTGACGAAATCGGCGATCTGCTTCTCGATCCCTGCTTCGTCCAGCTCCCTGGGCTTGAACGGGTTGATCGGCGCCTGGATCGCGCTGGGTGCCACCTGCCGCGGGCTGTAGGCATAGCGCCCGGCATGCAGGATCTGCAGGCAGATCTTGCCGCCGGCGGCGTGTACCGCCTCGGTGACGATGCGGTGCTTGTCGGCCTCCTCCTCGGTGCTGAGCTTGGCCGCGCCGGAATACACCCCGCCTTCATCGTTGGGCGCGATCCCACCCGTGACCATCAGGCCGACGCCGCCCCTGGCGCGCTCGGCAAAATACGCGGCCATGCGCTCGAAGCCGCCAGGGCGCTCTTCCAGGCCGGTGTGCATCGAGCCCATCAGGGTACGGTTGCGCAAGGTGGTGAAGCCCAGGTCCAGCGGGGCAAGCAGGTGCGGGTAGCGGTCGGCGGCCATGGAAGGGTCCCCAGGTGGCGTGATCACGGGATGCGGCGGCCTCACCGAGCGGCGGGCCCCGTCGTTTGTCTGCCTGCGACATTAAACAGCCGTTTGAACCGGCTCAATGATCGAAACTGACAACTTGATGATCCTGGTGCACAGCATTTCAGGTCCGCAAGGGGGCCAGGCTGTGTGAAACACCTGCGCTTGTCTCACCTTCTGATTGTTCAGAACCTGGCGGGGACGATCATGAAACGGTTCACTGAAGGTGAAGCGCGGACCCAATTCACGCTGCAGCCGAGTACATGGATGATCACAAATGGCTTTTGGCCGACGGCGCTACCGGCCAGTCGCGAGCACCAGGCGATTGGTTCAAGCACATGGGCCTGGCGATATAGAAGACATGGCCTGGGCAGTAGCGGCTATAGCACCTTTGGAAACCCTCGCAGAACCTAGGTACGGTTAGCCGATACCCATAGACGATGGTGCGAAAATTCCCGTGGCAATAGGGTTCGCGAACCGGTGCTCCGGCTACCTCGCGATCGTCCTGTGAGCTTTGCGAGACCTGGTCCCCCGGCCCTCATTCGCCGCACGAGCGGTAACCAGACGAGAGTTTTCACCATGAGCGACAAGACCAAAGGAACCTCCCGCCGCGCCATAATGGGCGCCGGCGTGGCAGCTGCAGCAGTTGCGGTAGCAGCCCCAGTCCTGGCAAGCCAAGTGGGTAGCAGTCAGGCCAAGGTTGGTGGGCGTAATGAGCGACAGTCGAGCTACCTCACACTTCGCGATGGCACTGAGCTGTTCTACAAGGACTGGGGCAGTGGTCAGCCCATTGTCTTCCATCACGGATGGCCGCTGTCCGGGGACGACTGGGACAACCAGATGTTGTTCTTCCTCAGCAAGGGCTACCGCGTTATTGCCCATGACCGACGTGGCCACGGTCGCTCCTCGCAGACGGCGCAAGGCAACGACATGGACACCTACGCCGCCGACGTGGCGGAACTGGCGGAGCACCTGAACCTGAAGAATACCGTGCACATCGGCCACTCCACCGGCGGTGGCGAGGTCGCCCGCTACGTCGCACGCCATGGCGCTGGCCGCGTCGTCAAGGCGGTGCTGATCGGCGCCGTGCCACCGATCATGCTGAAAACCGAGAAGAACCCCGGCGGCTTGCCGCTGAAGGTGTTCGATGGTTTCCGCGAAGCACTCGCCGCCAACCGGTCGAACTTCTACCGCGACGTAGCGGCGGGCCCTTTCTATGGTTTCAACAGGCCGGGAGCCCAGGCCACCCAAGCGGTAATCGACAACTGGTGGCGGCAGGGTATGAATGGCGGCGCCAAGGCCCATTACGACTGCATTGCAGCCTTTTCGGAAACCGACTTCACCGAGGACCTCAAGCGGATCGCCGTGCCGACGCTGGTGCTACATGGTGAAGACGACCAGATCGTCCCCATCGACGACTCCGCACGCCTTTCGATCAAGCTGCTGCGCCACGGCACCCTGAAAACCTACCCTGGCCTGCCCCACGGCATGTGCACCACCCACGCCGACACTATCAATGCGGACCTGCTGGCCTTCATCAAAAGCTGACGCCGGCACAACGCAGAAGGCCCGGCGCGTTCGCACCGGGCCTTTTGCGGTTCAGAGCTGCGACAAGCCACCATCGACACACAGGTCGACACCAGTGATGAAACTGCTGTCGTCGGATGCGAGGAACAGCGCCGCGTTCGCCAATTCTTCGGGGCGGCCAAGACGCCCCAGCGGAATCAGCCCCGACAGCTGCTTTTCGAAAATATCGAACTGCGCCTCGCCGATGCCCATCTTGCCGATGATCGGGGTCAGCACCGGGCCGGGGCTCAGACAGTTGACGCGGATGTTGCGGCCTTTGAGTTCCGCCGCCCAGCTGCGGGCGAAGGAGCGCACCGCCGCCTTGGTCGCTGCATAGACCACGTGGGCTTCCAGTGCCTTAAGGTGGGCGATGGACGACACCAGCACGATGGAGCCACCGTCGCGCAGCAGCGGCAGCGCTTTCTGGATGGTGTAGAAGACACCCTTGACGTTGATGTCGAACTGCTCGTCGAACTGCTGTTCGTCAACCTGATCACCCGGCGCCGGGCGAATGATGCCGGCATTAGCGACCAGCACGTCGAGGCGGCCGAAGCGCTCGCCCACCTCTTGGTACAGCGCGTCCAGATCCGTCAGCCGGCTGGCGTCCGCACGGATACCAACGGCGCTTTCACCGATGAGCCCGACCGCCTCCTCCAGCGCATCCCGGCGGCGTCCGGTGATGACCACTTCGGCGCCTTCCAGGGCGAATCGTTGTGCGGTGGCCAGACCGATACCACTGTTGCCGCCGGTAACCAGGGCGACCTTGTTGCTTAGCTTTCCCATCATCTCTCCAACGTGGCTTGTGAATGAGCTGGTCCGGGAGGTCGCAGATCGGGGGCGCGCGGCAGGCTCCCGTGCAGGGGCAGATAACGCTCGATCTTTTCCGCCAGGCGTTCGCGGCGCTCGGCAAGTTGCGCCTGAAGGGCATCCAGCGCTGCCAGTTTTTCCAGGTGCTGCTGCAGGCAGGCGAGGAAGCCTTCGCTATCTTCCTCCTCCTCCAGATACTGCAGCAGGCCGCGGATCTGCCGGGTACTGAAGCCGCACTCGAGCAACTCGCGAACCCACAGCACGCGCTGTACCATGGACGAGGCATAGTCGCGATAACCATTGTCCAGCCGCGACGACTCGATCAGTTGCCGTGACTCGTAGTGGCGCAGCGCCCGTGCACTGACGCCGGCGCGCAAGGCCAGCTCTCCGATTTGCATGTCAACCTCCGGTAGGACAACTCTGGGGGCTTGACGCTAGTGTCAAGGTCAAGCCCCCTTTGGCTTTTTTCAGGCATCTTTCGCGGGATGCACAGGCAGGGTGAACTGCACCACCGCACCACGGGGCTGGTTGGCGCTGGCCCAGAGCCGGCCGCCATGGCTGTCGATGATCGAACGGCAGATCGACAGGCCCATGCCCATGCCGGTGGCCTTGGTGGTGTAGAACGGGGCGAACAGCAGGTCCGCATTGCTCTCGGCGAATCCCGGCCCGCTGTCGCACACCCTCACCCGCACACCATCTTTGTCGTACTCGGAGCTGACCAGCAGGTGGCGCTCGCCGGCGGGCACACTGCCCATCGCTTCCAGGGCATTGACGATCAGGTTGAGCATCACCTGCTGCAGCTCGACCCGGTCGCCCTCCACTTCCGGCAGGCCGTCGGCGAGTCTGACGCGCACCACGGCGCCGCACTTGGCCGCCTCGCCACGGGTGAACTCGACCATCTCGCGCAGCGCCGCGCTGACGTCCACGGGCTGCTTCTGCGGCGGGGTCTTGCGGATCAGCTGGCGGATGCGCCCCAGCACCTCGGCGGCTCGGTTGGCGTCCTTGATGATGCGCCCAAGCACCTGGCTGACCTCGCCCAGCTCCGGCGGCTGCGCACTCAGCCAGCGCAAGGCGGCATTGGCATTGGTCACCGTGGCGGCAATCGGCTGGTTCACCTCGTGGGCGATGGACGCCGCCAGTTGGCCCATAGTCGCCACGCGGTTGGCATGGGCCAGTTCCGTCTGCACCTCGCGATAGCGCCGCTCGCCCTCGCGTACGCGCTCCTCGGCCTGCTTGCGCTCGGTAAGATCGAGCACGAAGGCCACGCCTTCCTGCAGGCTGGCTTCGAAGGCCGCCAGGCCGACGATCACCGGCACGCGGCTGCCATCCTTGCGGATGTATTCTTTCTCGAAGGGCTGCGCATGCCCGGTTCGAATGGCCGTGGCGAGATGCGCCTGACTCAGCGCCAGGGATTCCGGTGGCGTTATGTCGTGCCAGCGCACGCGGCCGGAAAGCAGGTCGTCACGCTCGTAGCCGACCATGCGCAGGAAGGCGTCGTTGGCTTCGGCTATCTCGCCTCCGGCGCTCCAGACGATGATGCCGATGATATTGGCGTCCACCAGCCGGCGAATCTTCGCCTCGCGCTCGGCGGCGTCGCGATACAGGCGCGCGTTCTCCAGCGATGTCGCCGCCTGTGAGGCCAGCAGGCGCAGCACGGCAATCCGCGCCGGGCTGAACACGCCGGCCGAGAGGTTGTTCTCCAGGTACAGCGCGCCAGTGAGCTTGGCCTGTTTCATCAGCGGCATGCAGAGAATCGAACGCGCGCGGTGCTGGCGGACATAGGGGTCGGTGGTGAGGGCCGGCTCGGCCATGGCGTCTTCCAGGCACAGGCTCTCGCCGGTGCGCAGCACCTGGTAGAGCACCGTTTCGGCCAGCGCCGCCGCGCTGATCGGTTCGTTGCACAGCAACATCGCGCCATCGCCGACGGTCGCCAGAGCTGCTATGCGGGGCTCACCCGCCTCGGCGAGAACCAGCACGCCGCGCTCGGCGCCAGCCTGCTCGATGGCCGTGCGCATCACCATGTCGATCAGTTTCTCCAGGACTATTTCCCCCGAGGCGGCCTGGGACACCTTTAGCACCGTAGCCAGGTCCAGGTGTTCCACCGGGGTGGCGATGGTCGCGGTCGGGCCGGGCGCGGGCTCTTCGTTGCACAAGTAGCGATGGCGCCCCTCCAGTTGACGCACCTTGCCGTAGGCGCCCCAGCGCAGGTAGCCGTAGCGCGCGTCCTGCAGGTAGACGCGGGCGACCTTGGCCAGGCCGCGTGCACCGTAGAAGCGCCCCGCCAGCTCGTTGGCCAACGCCTCGATCTGCACGAAGCCGCTGTCCTGAGCCTGCCGGATGGCCTCCTCGTAGAGCAGCTCGGCGTCGACCACCCGCCCTTCGACGCGAGCGATTTCCGCGCCAACCAGCGTCCCCCGGCAGGCAAAGGATTCGGCGCACTGCTGCGCCCACTCCTGCAACTTGGCGTGATGTCCGGCCAGCTCCCGCAGGATGCCGGGCTGCCCGCCGACGTCGATGGCATCGAAGCCGGCTGCCAGGGTCAGTGCCGCATGGAAGTGGTATTCGGCCTCCTCGGTGAAAGACTCCACCACCCACAGCAGCGCCTTCGCCCGCGCCACACAGTGCATGGCCGCCGCGTGATCGCCTGCCATGCAGCGCGCCTGCAGCTTGCGTATCCAGTACTTGGCCGCTGCCAGCGCCAGGCCCGGCGTGCTGTCCAGGTGCGCTTCGAAACGCGCCTCGTCGAACAGCTCATCGTCGAAACAGCCAAAGGTCGGGGTCTGCCCTCGCAGCGTGCGGATCAGCGCCAGCTGCGTGCTGATGAAATCCACCACCAGGCCGAAGCGCACCTTCTGCGCATAGGCCAGGCCCTGCCCGGCCTCCTCATGCACCTGCGCCAGCGGCTCGCCGAGGAACAGCACATCGGCGATATGGCCATTGCCGGCATAAGCGGCGTAAGCCAGGTCGCCGACGCGGTTGGCCGCGACGAAAGCCCGGCGCAGCAACTCCCGGCACTCGCGCACCGGACGCATCCAGCGTGCCACGAACATCGAGAAGCACAGGTAGGTGCGCGCCTCATGGCGATTCAGGCCGCGCCGGTCGACCAGATCGCAGCCCAGGCGGCCAAAGCGGTAGCCGGCTTCGTAATCACCGAAACGGCGGCCAGCGACGCGCCCGACATTCGCATACAGCATGCAGGAGGCGTCGCAATTGCCGCGCGCGAGGCTCAGGCTGACGGCCTTGCAGACGGTCAGGCTGGCCAGGTTGGCGTTGCTCTGCAACGCCGGTGCGAACAGCTTGCCGAGGGCATCGAGGGTGGCCAGGGTAGCAGCATCCTCCATCAGCGGCAGGTCGATCAGCTGTTCGATACTGCGCTCGCCCAGTTGCGTCCAGATCTGCTGGTACTCCATGCGCACCTGGTCGTCATCCGGGTGCGCCGACCAATGGATGCCGACCGCCTCCAGGTAGCCCAGGCACACGGCGACCGCCCTGTCGCTGCGGTCCTGCAGCAGGCATACGTCCATCTGCAGGCAGGCAACTGCCGCCTGCTCCACCGTGGTAATGGCGCGAGGCGTCAGCGCGGTGAGACGCTCGTCGGCCTGCGCCAGCTGGCCTGTGAGGAATTCGCACTCGGCACGATTGAGTTCCAGGGCGAAGCACAGGTCGTGACGACGCTCCCAGCAATCGCCGCCGAGCAGTTCCGCCCCGGCACCCAGGTAGGCGAGCGCCGAGCTATAGGCACTGGAAGCCTTGGCGCGTTGTCCTGCCAGCAGATTGTATTCGGCCAGTTGCTCCCGCTCAGCGCGGGCCTCGATCAGCCTGGCACCGCGATTGAGCTGGCCGACGATCTCGAAGATCGCCTCTTCGCGCCGCTCCGCCGGGGTCTGCTCGGCCAGCAGGCGGCCGATGCGAAGGTGCGCTCCGGCACGGGCTTCCTCGGCAATCAGCGAGTATGCCGCCTCGTGGATGCGGTCATGGGCGAATGCGCACGCGCCCTCCAGACGTTCCACCAATTCCTGGCGAACCGCCGGCCAGAGTATCGAGTGGACCTTCGCCGACGGCAGGTCGAGCACGGTCGCCAGGGTATCGATCTGTGCCATGTTGCCGAGACAGGCGAGCTGCTGCAGGGCCTGGAGGGTTTGCAGCGGCAGGCGCGCGAGTTTGCCGACCATGAGGTCGACGACATTGTCGGTGAAGCCCTTTTCGTGGATGCGCTCCGGTTCCCAGCGCCAGCGCCGGGCCTCGTGGTCGTAGGTCAGCAACTCTTCCTCGGCCAGCGCCTGGAGGAACTGGATGACGAAGAACGGGTTGCCGGCGGTCTTGTCCTGCACCAGCCGGGCCAGCGCGACGATGCTCGGCGGCGGGCAGCGCAGGGCCTCGGCGATCAACTGCTCGATATGCGCGCGAGCCAGCGGCGCCAGGCGTATCTCATCGATGCGCACACCGGCCTGGCGGATGGCCTGCAGCTTGCGCGTCAGCGGATGGCTGGCGTCCACCTCGTTGTCGCGGTAGGCGCCGACCAGCATCAGATGGCGCAGCTCCGAATGGGTGAGCAGGTCTTCCAGCAGGTCGAGGGTCGCTGCATCCAGCCATTGCAGGTCGTCGAGGAACAGTGCCAGCGGGTGATCGGCACGGGCGAACACGCCGATAAAGCGGTGGAACACCAGGAGGAAGCGGCGCTGGGCCTGCTGTGGCTCCAGCTCGGGTACCGCTGGCTGGTCGCCGATTATCAGCCGCAGCTCGGGAATCAGGTCGGTGATCAACCGCGCATTGGGCTCCAGCGCCTCCAGCAGCGCGCTGCGCCAGCCCTCCAGGACGTCGCCGCTCTTGCCCAGCAACGTGCGCACCAGCCCCTGAAAAGCCTGCACCAGCGTCGCATAGGGAATGTCGCGCTTGTACTGGTCGAACTTGCCGGAAGCAAACAACCCGCGCGGCGGCACCAGCACCTTGTGCAATTCGTTGACCACCGAGGACTTGCCGATCCCGGAGTAGCCCGACACCAGCACCAGCTCGGGCGTGCTGCTGGCAACGATGCGGGCAAAGGCATCGACCAGCACCTCGACTTCATGCTCGCGGCCATAGAGCTTCTCGGGGACCAACAGGCGGTCCGGCGTGCCCTGCTCATCAGGCGTGAAGGACGTGAGTTGCCCTTCTCGCTGCCAGTCAGCCAGGCATCGACGCAGGTCGTGCTCGAGGCCGGCGGCGCTCTGGTAGCGCTCCTCGGCGGTCTTGGCCAGCAGCTTGAGGACGATCTGCGAGAGCATCGGTGGCACGCCGGCAACCCGTTCGCCCGGCGGCAGCGGCTTGCGTGCGATGTGACAATGAACCCATTCCATCGGGTCGCTGGCGGTGAACGGCAGCGTACCGGTGAGCATCTGGTAGAGGACCACGCCAAAGGCATAGAGGTCGCTGCGTGAGTCGACAGAGCGGTTCATCCGCCCGGTCTGCTCCGGCGCCATGTAGGCCAGGGTGCCGGCGATGGTCTCCGGCGGCTCGGGCGCCTGGCGCTCGCGCGGCAACCGCGAGGCCAGGCCGAAGCCGGTCAGGCGCGCCTGGCCATCGGTGCAGTTTACCTGGATGTGATTGGGCTTGAGGTCCTTGTGCACCAGGCCGCGCTGGTGCAATTGGCGCAACGCCACGGCGATGTCCACGGCCAGGCGCAGGCAGGCGCCGGTTTCCAGCGGTTGTCGCAGCAGGCGTGACAGCGGTTCGCCGCCGGGGTCATCGAGCAGCAGGCGGGTCTTGCCGCCTTCGCGGTGCAAAGCCTGCGGACGCAGTGCCCAGGCACTGTGCAGTTCATCACGCAGGCTGTACTCGTGGGCCAGCCGTTCCAGCGTGGAGGGCAAGGGATGTTCGGCGGCGGGGCGCACCAGCAGCACGCTGGCGCCACCACCGCCGGAGGGGCGGGCGCGGCAGAACACCCGCTCACCGTCGTTCCACAGGATCTTCTGTTTGCTGGCCATCGGCTCGGCAACCTCTGAGGGGAGTCTGCTGCCCCCCGAGCGGCGGCCAGCGACTGTCTTGCAATCGGTTCAGGTCGTCCGCAGCAACGGCTCGACGCCCAGGGCCTCGGCCTTACGCACCAGGTCGGCGACCGAGCGTGCGGCCAGCTTCTTCATCACCTGGCCGCGGTGCACCTTCACGGTCACCTCGCTGAGGTTGAGCTCGGCGGCGATCTGCTTGTTCATCAACCCCGCCACGACGAAGCGCAGCACTTCGCGCTCACGCAGGGTCAGCGCCTCGAACGCCTGGCGCAGCGCCGCGCCGGACTGCTCGGCCCGCAAACGCTCACCGTCGCGGACCAGGGCACTCGCCACCGCATCGAGCATGTCCTGATCGCGGAAGGGCTTGGCAAGGAAGTCCACAGCGCCGGCCTTCATGGCCTTCACCGTCATGGCGATGTCGCCGTAGCCGGTCATGAACACGATGGGCATCCGCACCCCGCTTTTCTCCATCTGCTCCTGAAAGGCCAGGCCGCTTTCGCCGCGCAGGCGTACGTCGAGAACCAGGCAACTGGGCACGTCACGCCGGACAAAGGAGAGAAAGCCCTGGGTGGAATCGAAGGAGTGCACCTGCAGGCCTATGGAACGCAGCAGGCCATCGAGGGCGAGGCGCATGGACTCGTCGTCATCGACCACATATACCACCGGTTCCTTCGAGTCTTGCGGCGGATTGGAATGCGCCGATGCGCTCATCTTGCCTCCTTGAGGGACCGCGACACGCGCAGTGTGCAGGTCTAAAATTCTGGTCCATGATGGGGCTCACGACAAAACGCCAGCCCAGTGGTCATGGGGCCCGGGGCGGTGCCTGCCGGCTCGGCCATGGCGCGCGCCCCGCCGCTGCTGGGAGCAAGGCTAGCCTGGCGAAGCGAAGCGCCGCCAGGCCAAAAACCCCTGAATATCGGCCACCTGTGGCGCTTGAGGCGCCCGGCCACTGTCTTTCCTCCACCCGGCCACCCGAACAGGCAGAACCCCGATGGCAAGCGCCTTTGCTCCTCCTTACCCGTTACCGGCGACAACACCGATCACCATCGCCTTCGTCGCCTACCCGCAGATGGGCCTGCTAGACCTGAGCGGTGCCCAGACTGTGTTCTGGGCCGCCAGCAAGGCCCTCGCACAACGCGGCCTGCCAGGCTACCGACTGCTGACGGCAAGCCTGCACCCCGGCCTGGTGAGCACCGTCGAAGGGCTGTCGGTGAATACAAGTTCTCTGGCTGAACTCGACCTCGCCGATGTCGATACTCTGGTCGTTCCAGGGGCCCCGGACATCTGTGAAACCCTCGACGACCACGGCGAACTGGCGGCCTGGCTGAGCCAAGCGGCGCCCAGAGTGCGGCGGGTTGCCTCGGTGTGCAGCGGCGCCTTCCTGCTGGCCAAGGCCGGGCTGCTTGACGGCTGCCGCGCCGCGACCCACTGGGCCATGTGCGACACCCTGCAACAGCGCTTCCCGGCTCTGCAGGTGGATGCCGACGCGATCTTCATCCAGCAGGGCGCGGTCTGGACCTCGGCGGGCGTCACTGCCGGCATCGACCTGGCACTGGCGCTGGTGGAGACCGACTGCGGCCGCGATATCAGCATGCAGGCGGCGCGGGAACTGGTGGTCTACCTCAAGCGCCCTGGCGGGCAGACGCAGTACAGCACCCTGCTGCAATTGCAGGCCCAGGACAGCCCGGCCTTCGAAGAGCTGCACCTGTGGCTGGGGGAAAATCTGGGCGATGCGGAGCTCACCGTGGAACGTTTGGCCGAGCAGGCGAAGATGAGCCTGCGCAACTTCTCCCGTGTGTACAAGGAACGCACCGGGCGCACGCCGGCCAAGGCCATCGAGCTGTTCCGGCTGGAGGCGGCGAAACGCCTGTTGGAAAACTCCTCGCGCAACATCGAGCAGATCGCCCGCGCCTGCGGTTTCGCTGACGAGGAGCGGCTGCGCAGCACCTTCCAGCGCCACCTGTCAATCTCCCCGCGCGATTACCGCAACCGCTTCACCCGCTGAGCCTTGCGGTTGCGCTCAGGCCACGGACAGCGCCAGCGAACGCTCCGGCGGCAACTGCAGGTGACGGGCGAAATAGCCGCGCAGCCAGCGCTCGCGCGGGTCGGCATGACTGGTGCCACGCCAGGCCATGGAAAGGTCCGGGCTCGACAGCGGCAGCGGTGGGTATTCGGCGCGCAGCCCTGCGACCGGCGCCATCGCCTGCGCCACGTAGTCGGGCACGATGGCGAGCATGTCGCTGCCGGCCAGCAGCGCCGGCAACGCGCTGAACTGCGGCACCGCGAGCACCACCCGGCGCTGCCGGTCATGCCTGGCCAGCGCACCGTCGACATCATCGGTGACCTTGCCCAGTGTGGACACCGCGACGTGAGGACGCCGGCAGAACTCGTCGAGGCTCACCGGCCCCGCCGCCGAATCCGCGCGCAGCAGCATCGGCTGTACCGGGCGCAGGCTGCGGCAATGGGCGCTGGCTGGCAGCTCCTGCGCCTGGCCGATGCCCAGGGAGATGTCCCCGGCGAGCAGTAGTTGCGGCAGTTGCCAGGCATCGACCCGGCGCACCACCAGGGTGATGTTCGGCGCTTCGGCACGAAACTGCTGCATCAGCCGCGGCAACAGCGCGCATTCGACTTCGTCGCACAGCCCGACATGGAAGGTTTCTTCGCTGCTACGCGGGTCGAACTCCCGCGTGCAGCTCAGGGCCAGGGCGATGCCTTCCAGGGCTGGCCCCAGGCGCACATGGATTTCCTTGGCCCGCGCGGTGGGCTCCATGGTTCTGCCGCTGCGGATGAACAGCGGGTCGTCGAACATCGTGCGCAGACGGTTCAGCGCGCTACTGACGGTGGGCTGGCAAAGGAACAGGCGTTCACTCGCCCGGGTCACGTTGCGCTCTCGCATCATGGTTTCGAAGACCACCAGCAAGTTGATATCGGCATGTCGCAGGTCATTTCTGTTCATGGTTCCGCCCGCCTGGTGAAGTTGCATCCGACCAACCTTTCGCTGCGCCCGCTCGATGCTCCAGGCTTGCGATATGATGGCAGATTAATCAGGCGAAACCTTCGAGTCAGTTGTACATGGATGCAATATCGTCACGCGTTGGTTATTCGCACTGATACCTGGGTATAGTTCGGAAAAAGGGATCGCCGCAAATAGCATCAACTTCAGACTGGCAGTGGTAATTTCCATACGCAGGTGTCGCCCGACTATACCTAGGTATACTTCTCCGACTTGTTCTAAGGCGTATGGTGAAAGTACGCCCGGCACCGCCGCGAGTGCCCCACAGGATGCGACAGACGCAAATGCGCAATAAGGCTATCATTGCAATTGTCGACGACGATGAATCCCTTCGCATCGCGCTGGAAGGCCTGCTGCGCGCTACCGGTTACCTGGCGCGCACTTATGGCGGCGCCCGCGAATTCCTTGATTCCGAAGGCCCACAACTGGCCAACTGCCTGATCTCCGATATTCAGATGCCTGGAATGTGCGGTGTGGAGCTCTACGAGGCACTGCGTTCCCGGGGCCTGAACATCCCGGTGATTTTCATGACGGCCTACCCTGGCGAAAGGCCACGCATCAGTGCGGACATGCCCGGGGTGATTGCCTGTCTGCCCAAACCGTTCGAAGCAGAACAGTTGCTCGCCAGCATCGAGACCGCGCTACGGCAGTAGCCATGAGTTTCCGGCCGGGAATTGCCCGCCGAATGACTCAGCCATTGAATCGTGCAAGTTCCGTGTCGATACCTTCGTATAATTCCCTTCCCCACATGCGTAATTCCCAGACACCGATGTAGAAGTGCGCCAGCGCCTTATTCTCCGTAGCATGAATTCACAGCGGACGACTGCAGAAATACAACGCGAGCCGCAATTTGCGCCCTCGTCAGCGTCACGCCGAACTTGAAGCAGTTATTTCAAGCAATTCATCCATTCGAGTCAGGAGCACATCATGAAACAGCAACTTCTGGTTATTGGCGCGGGCTTCGGTGGACTGTGGAGCGCTCTGAGCGCCGCCCGCCTGCTGGACATGCACGGCCGCAATGATGTGGAGATCACCCTGCTGGCGCCGCAGGCCGAACTGCGCATCCGCCCGCGTTTCTACGAACCCGATGTGCACAGCATGTTCGCTCCGCTGGCCGAGTTGTTCGACGCCGTGGGCGTGCGCTTCGTCAAGGGTACCGCCGAGCGCATCGACGAGCAGGCCCGCAAGGTCGGCTACCGCGACGAAACCGGCCGCACTGGCAATCTGAGCTACGACCGCCTGGTGCTGGCCAGCGGCAGCCAGCTGTCCCGCCCGCCTGTACCGGGCCTGAAGGAATATGCCTTTGATGTCGACCAGATCGAATCGGCGGCGCGACTGGAAAGCCACCTGATGTCGCTGCGTAACCAGCCGGCCAGCCGCGCACGCAATACCGTGGTCATCGCCGGAGGCGGCTTCACCGGTATCGAGACCGCCACCGAAATGCCGGCCCGCCTGCGCGCGGTGCTGGGTGAAGACCAGGATGTACGGGTAATCATCGTTGATCGCGGCGAACGCATCGGTGCGGTGATGGGCGATGGCATCCGTCCCTCCATCATCGAAGCCTCCGACAGCCTGGGGATCGAATGGATTACCGGTGCCACGGTCGCCGCCGTGGACGCCAACGGCGTCACCCTCGCCGACGGCCGCCACATCGAGAGCCACACGGTGATCTGGACCGTCGGCTTCCGCGCCAGCCCGCTGACCGAACAACTGGATGCCGAGCGCGACGGCCAGGGCCGCCTGCACGTGGACGGCACCCTCAAGGTGCGTGGGCTGAACAACGTCTTCGCCGCGGGCGACGTGGCCTACGCGGCCACTGACGAGATCGGCAACTTCGCAGTGATGTCCTGCCAGCACGCCATCAGCCTGGGGCGCCATGCCGGCAACAACGCCGCCGCCGACCTGCTGGGCGTCGCGCCAACTCAGTACCGCCAGCCCAAGTACGTGACCTGCCTGGACCTGGGCGCCTGGGGCGCCGTTTACACCGAGGGTTGGGACCGCCAGCTGAAGCTGGTCAAGGCCAAAGCCAAGGAGCTCAAGACGCAGATCAACACCGTGTGGATTTATCCGCCGGCCGCCGACCGCCGCGCCGCCCTTGCCGCTGCCGACCCGCTGATCCCGGTGGCCTGATCGCCGCACCTGCATTCTCTCCTCAGGGCAGGCGTGCGATTCGCCGATGGCCCCTACCCCAAAAGCAACAGGAGAACGACCATGACCATGCACCTCAATACCTTCGTTCAGCCAGACGCCCCCACCCCGGCCCAGGAACTGGTGCCTTCGCGCTATGCCCTGCGTGTCGGCGAAATCGACGTGCTGGTGGTCAGCGACGGGGTGTTGCCGCTGCCTACCGAAACCATGTCGACCAATGCCACCCCGGAAGAACGCGCGGCGTGGTTCAAGGGCATGTACCTGGGCCCTGACATGTTCGACTGGGCGCTGAACGTGCTGCTGGTGCGCAGCGGCAAGCATACCATCCTGGTCGACGCCGGCCTGGGCAACCAGTTCCCCGGCTTCCCCCGCGCCGGGCAGTTCCCCAGGCGCCTGAAGGACGCCGGCATCGAACTGTCATCGATCACCGACATCGTCATCACCCACATGCACATGGACCACATCGGCGGGCTCCTCACCGACACAGTGAAGAACGGCCTGAGCCCGGACGTGCGCATCCACGTCACGGCGACCGAAGTCGACTTCTGGAAGATTCCCGACTTCAGCCTGACGGAAATGCCACAGCCTGTACCGGATGTTTTGCGGCGTACTGCCAACGAATTCATGGCCCACTACCAAAGCCGGCTACATATCTTCGAAGACGAGTGCCAGGTTGCGCCGGGCGTGGTGGCGAAGCTTACCGGCGGTCACACCCCCGGCCATTGCATCGTCTACGTCGATTCCGCCGGTGAGCGTCTGACCTTCGCTGGCGACGCGCTGTTCCCGGTGGCCTTCGACCATCCGGAATGGCACAACGGCTTCGAGCATGATCCCGAGGAATCAGTTCACGTCAGAGTGCGCTTGCTACAGGAAGCCGCGTCGAGCGGCGAAATATTCGTTGCAACTCACCTGCCATTCCCTTCGGTTGGACGCGTGGCGTTGGACGGCGATGCTTTCCGCTGGATTGCGGCGTACTGGGACTATTGATTGGTCGAAGCCAGGCCTCCGTTCTGCACCGCAGTCATACGGAGGCCTGGTGCGAAGGCCTTGCACGCCGCCCATGAAATCAACGGGCCACCTTTGCCCGCGCCATTGTCGCGACCAGCGAGCTGCCTGGTGAACTGATTTGAGGAGTAACCCTGATGTCGAAGAACAAACTGACCAACGCCGTCGGCGCGCCCGTCGTCGACAACAACAATACCCAGACCGCCGGGCCGCGCGGCCCTGCCCTGCTGCAGGATGTGTGGCTCCTGGAGAAACTCGCCCACTTCGACCGCGAGGTGATACCCGAGCGACGCATGCACGCCAAAGGCTCAGGCGCCTACGGCACCTTCACTGTCACCCATGACATCAGCCGCTACACCCGCGCGGCATTGTTCTCGCAGATCGGCAAGCAGACCGAGATCTTTGTGCGTTTCTCCACCGTCGCCGGCGAGCGCGGTGCGGCGGATGCCGAGCGCGACATCCGCGGCTTCGCCATCAAGTTCTATACCGAGCAGGGCAACTGGGACCTGGTGGGCAACAATACCCCGGTATTCTTCCTGCGCGACCCGCTCAAGTTCCCCGACCTCAACCACGCGGTGAAGCGCGACCCGCGCACCGGCATGCGCAGCGCACAGAACAACTGGGATTTCTGGACCAGCCTACCGGAGGCGCTGCACCAGATCACCATCGTCATGAGCGATCGCGGCATTCCCGACGGTTACCGCCACATGCACGGCTTCGGCAGCCACACCTATAGTTTCATCAACGCCGCCAACGAACGGCACTGGGTCAAGTTCACCTGGAAGAGCCAACAGGGCATCCGCAACCTGTCCGACGCCGAGGCCGGGCAAGTAATTGCCGGCGACCGCGAGAGCAGCCAGCGCGACCTGTACGACAACATCGAGCAGGGCAACTTCCCGCGCTGGACCTTCTACGTGCAGGTGATGCCGGAGAAAGACGCCGGCAGCTACCCGATAAACCCCTTCGACCTGACCAAGGTCTGGCCACACAAGGACTACCCGCTGATCGAGGTCGGCGTGCTGGAAATCAATCGCAATCCAGAGAATGTCTTCGCCGAGGTCGAGCAGGCCGCCTTCAACCCGGCCCATGTGGTGCCCGGCATCGGCTTCTCGCCGGACAAGATGCTGCAGGGCCGGCTGTTCTCCTATGGCGATGCGCAGCGCTACCGGCTTGGCGTCAACCACACGCATATCCCGGTCAATGCGCCGCGCTGCCCGTTCCACAGCTACCACCGCGACGGCCAGATGCGCGTTGACGGTAACCAGGGCGCGCGCCTGGCCTATGAGCCAAACAGCTACGGCGAGTGGGCCGAGCAGTCGGAGTACGCCGAACCGCCGCTAAGCTTGCAGGGTGCCGCCGATCACTGGAACCACCGTACCGACGAGGACTACTACTCGCAGCCCGCCGCGTTGTTCCGCCTGATGTCGCCGGCGCAGCAGCAGGCATTATTCGATAACACGGCGCGGGCAATCAGAGGGGCTGCTGATGAGGTTATCGAACGGCATATCAACAATTGCAGCAAAGCTGACCCGGCCTATGGCGCCGGGGTTGCCGCGGCCATCGAGCGCCTCGCTCAGTAGCCAGATATTCCTTTGCATGAGGCGGTCGCAGTGCGCCCCTCATGCTTTTTTATCTGCCCATTGAAACGTAGACCCGCAGCCTGGTGTCGGAAACGGTCCAGCGCATGGGCGGCGCATCTGCACGACGGCGCTTCTCGTCAGCCTGCTATTTGCAAGTTCAGGTTGTCACAAACAACACGATTACGGCCGAGAGCCTTGGCTCGGTAAAGAAGTTGATCTGCCTTTTCAAAGGTGGCTGTCACTGGCTCACCCGTTTTCCATAGGGCGACGCCTAGCGATATGGTGATATGACCAACCGTTTCAAATGGCGCCGATGCGACCACTGCTCGCAATCGTTCCGCAACTTCTTTCGCAACTGAGATCGAGCTATTGGGGAGTAACAAAGCAAATTCTTCACCTCCTAGGCGACAGACCAGGTCATCGGGGCGCGAAGCTTGTTTCATCAGCCTGGCCACCTCGCGGAGAGTTTCATCGCCGGCGCCATGGCCATAGGTATCGTTAACCGCTTTGAAGTGATCTATGTCCACCGAGATGACGGCAAACGACCTGAGGGTTTCTTGCCACAAGCCGATCGTTTCATCCATTCCCCTACGATTCGTCAGGCCGGTCAAAGGATCGCTTTGAGCTTGAAGGTTGAGCCTGCCAATCTTCTCTTGCAGAAGATTGGCTGCTAATAGCAATGCTCGGCGAATCTGCCAGCTTTCGATATAGTCGGCTGGTATCGCACTTATTCGTTCGTAGGATGCTGGTGCGTCCAGACGCTTGGCATTCTCGGCCAAGAGAGAAAGGGGGACAGAGATTTTCCGCCCTATCCACCAGACCATCAGAAGGCCGAACAGACCAAGTGGCGCAACACCTTTTGCTACCCTCTTCGCTGTGGCTTCCAAGCTCGCCTGTATGCTGGCGAGCGGCTGCTGGGACACGACCACCCAGTTGCTGCTAGGGATTCTTGCGTATCCCGCCAGTACTTCGTTGCCGCTTTCATTGAGCGCCTGCATCGATCCGTTGCTGTGCGCCAGTGCGGCATCGACAAGACTGCTACCGATCAAAACTTCATCAATTCTCTTCGGGTCGGGGTGATACAGGATTCGACGCTGGCTATCAACGAGAAAAATATAAGCTCCATCCTCGCGTACGTTCTGGTCCATCAGCGCTTGGATCGTATTCTTTTGCTGGAGCCTTATGCTGCCGCCCACCAAACCAAGATAGTGCTTGTTGCGGTCGAAAACGGGATGTGAAACAAACACTACCAGATGGTCAGCCAATGACTGGAAGGCATCGCTGATCATGGGTTCCCGCTTCGACAGCGGCAATCGATTCTGCAGCAGCTGCCCTTCCAACCGCATGCTGCCAGGAGCAGAGACGACTACTTTTCCGTCGGCATCTGCGATGAGCACCGAGTTGAAGCTACGGTCCTGGCGCAGAAGGCGATACGCCTCTTTTCTCAACGAGCGTTGGTCCGAGAAACTCTCTCCAATCGAGTCAGCTGCATAACGCAAGCGATCGAGGTCTGACGTCAAGACCCCTTGCAGACTATCAGCGACCCGAGCGGCGTATGCCTCATTGGTTTGAAGAGCGTTTTCAACCAGTTCAGCTCTCTGAGTCGAGAGCATTACCCAAAATGTGTTTGCCAGCGTCGAGAAAGCCGCGATGAGCGCGAACGCCAACAGGAGAATGCGTAGGTTGAGCTTGGGGCGTGGCCGAGTAGGCATTGGGTGCGTCCGGATGCTGAAGGCATGCGGTTTGGTGAAGCGGCGTCGCCATTGGGCTAAACACGCTTTCCTTGCGCCTGATGGCGTATCCGGTAAGACCTCTACATCAAACCACCTAAGGTTACCAGCCGATGATCTCACAGTTTTTCATCGGCCACCATTTTGGCATCATCGATGGTATGCGGCTGGTGTAGAAGAGCGACCTGGCTGTTGTACCTTGAAAATAGCAGGACAGCTTGTTGCGACTTGCAACTATGTTTCTCCGCGATGTTATCAGCGCTGGTAGATCTGCTTGCCGGCGAACCAGGTCTGCAGCACCTGGGTGTCACGCAGCGCCTCGGCATCGACGTTGAGCACGTCGCGGTCGAGCACAATCATATCGGCCTGCTTGCCCACCTTCAGTGAGCCGACCTGCTGCTCCAGGCGCATGGCGCGAGCGGCATTGAGGGTGTAGGCCTGGAACATCGTTTGGCGGTCGATGGCTTCGTCGGCATTGAGCACGCCCTTGGGGCCCTTGCGGCTGATAGCCTGGTAGATCGCCTTCCACGGTTCCGGGGTGGTGATCGGCCAGTCGCTTGCGCCGGCGATGGTCGCACCGGCCTTGGACAGCGAGTGGGCCGGGTAGCTGTGGGCGAAGGCATGCTCATCGACATACGGCTTGACCAGGTCGACATTGGTTTCGTCGGCACTGGCCCAGTACAACTGCATGGAGGCGATCACATCGAGCTGTTTGAAGCGTGGATAGTCGTTCGCGCTGACCATCTGCAGGTGGGTAATCGAGTGCGGGACACCACTGTGTCGCGCGCGTCGTGCCTGTTCCACGCCGTCGAGTGCCTCACGCACGGCGCGATCGCCGATGGCATGCACATGCACCAGCCAGCCACGGGCATCGGCGGCATCGACCAATTCAGCGAAGTGCTTCGGGTCCAGCAGCAGTTCACCGCGTTGGCCGGAGTTCTTGTAGGGCTCGAGCATCGCCGCGCTCTGCGCCGGCATTTCGGCCACGCCGTCGGCGAACACTTTGACACCGGGCAAGGTGAGATTGCGTACGCCGAGAAACTGCTGGCGCACCTTGTCCAGCTCATCCAGGTCGGCTGGGCGGGCCTTGGAGCCAGCCATCAGCAGTGCGGCGATGTGCGCCGTCAGTTCACCTCGTTCGGAGAGCTCCTTGTAGACCGGCAGCACTCCCAGCGAGTCGTTCTTCACATCCGATCCTGGCAGTTCGTTGGCCAGTGGGTCCATCCAGCCGGTGATGCCCAGCTGCCTGGAGTAGTCCAGGGCCCTGCGTCCGGCGGTCATCAGGGTGTCGTGGGACAGCGGTGGCAGCAGGTCGGTCACCGGGTAATAGCTGGCGTCGGCCAGAAACCCGTTGGGCGTGCCGTCCTGGTGCTGGCCAATGGTGCTGCGCGCTTCGGCGGGCAATGCCGCGATGGTCTTGGCGTCGATCCTGGCGAGCTTGAGCAGGGCCTGGTTGGCCCAGCCGGTGTGCATGTCGTTGGCGGCCAGCAGTATCGGCTGGTCGGCCCACTCGCCGTGGTTGAAACGTTGCTCCAGGGCCGGGATGTCGTCCCAGTAGGTCCCCGGCACGCCACCGACGACCAGGCACTCACCACGCACGGCCTTGCCATCTTTGCGCCATTCGCGCAGGCGCTGTTCCAGTTCATCGAGGGGGATCTGCTCGCCCATCAGGTTGGCCAGCTCCAGTTGCAGGCCGCCTTTTATGGCGTGGGAATGGGAGTCGAGCATGCCTGGCATCAGCACCTTGCCGCCCAGATCGATGACCCGGGTGCCATCGGCCTTCAGGCCCAGCACGACCTGGTCCGAGCCCACGGCGACGATCTTCTCGCCCTCGACCGCCACCGCCTGCTGCAGCGGCTGGCCTGGTTCGGCGGTGTAAACCTTGGCGTTGTGCAAGATAACGTCCACTGCCGCGAAGCTGTGCAACGAGGTGCAGGCCAGGCCCGCGCTGACCACTGTCTTGAGGAGGTGCTTCATTCGATGCCTCGTTCTTGTTGCGATGGAGCTGCAGCCTAGCCAACGCGCAAGGCCGGTTAAATGCGAAGGCAGGCACAACTTTCTTCGCAATCAGGAAACAATCCCTGGCCCAAGATTGCCTTGCTGCAAGCCACAGGCCGCTCAGCGCCTATTCAAATCGGCGCCATTTGCGGGTTTGCTGAAAAGGCGCGGACAATCACGCGCTCCCCTCACTGCCTCGCTTGTGCCGAACAGGAAGAAACCATGGACAAAATGACGGCCCTGACCATCTTCGTCGCCGCCGCCGAGCACGGCAGTTTCAGTCGTGCAGCCGAGCAGCTGGGCAAGACCCCCTCGGCCATCACCAAGGCCGTCGCCCACCTGGAGACCGAGCTCGGGGTGCGCCTGTTCGAGCGCACCACCCGGCGCATGGCACTCACCGAGGCCGGCAGCCTGTACCTGGAAGGCGCGCGTCAGGCCTTGATGCACCTGCAGCTGGTGACCGAGGAAGTGGAACAGTTGCAGCACGAACTGCGTGGCACCTTGCGCATCACCGCGCCGCCGTCATTCGGCCCGGCGTTTCTCAACCAGGTGTGCTTTCGCTTCATGCGCGAACATCCGCAGGTGCGCCTGGAAGTGAACCTCAACGACGCCAACGAAGACCTGATCGACGGTGGTTACGACCTGTCGCTGCGCGACGGCCCCACCGACCAGCCCGAGCTGATCGCCCAGCCGCTGATCGAGAACCGGGTGATCCTCTGCGCCAGCCCCGACTACCTGGCCCGGCGTGGCGGTGCCATCACCTTGGAGAACTACGCCCAGCACGACTGGCTGCTGCTGCGCCATCCGCTGCTCAATCGCAGCTTCTGGTGGGTCGAGCATGAGGGCCAGACCTTGCGCGTGCGCCAACCCACGCCTCGCCTGGTGAGCGACAATTTCGACTTCCTGCTTGCCTGCCTGCTCGATGGCCATGGCCTGCAGTTCGTGCCCACCTGGTGCGCCGCGCCTTATCTGGCCAAAGGGCAACTGGTGGAGGTGCTGCCGGGCTACTGGCAGGCGTTGAGTGCCTTCGGGCCTTGGGTGCACGTGCTGTACCTGCCCCATCGGCGCAACACGCGCAAGGTGCAGGCTTTCATCGCCTTGCTGCATGAGCAACTGCGCAGCCAGGGGCTTTAACCGCGCAGCGGGTTCAATTGTTCCATTCAGGCACAAAAGTTGTGCGGGTCGTGCCGATGATCGACCGGGAGTGGCTCGCTAGGCTAGCGGTGGTTGCTTGAACACGGCGGCCACTTCGTGCCCGGTCCCTGGCCCTGTCGTTCACACGGCAGGTACAGGCCCCAGGGGTGCGAGGCGGCCTCACTCGTTCCAGAACAGCAACGATTCCTCGAGCCTGCTGTACCAGGAGTTCCCCCGCAGTGAAGATCCACACCCTAGTCACCGATATCCGCATGCCCGCTGAGCGTGGTCGCCAGATCGGCGAGCGCTTCGCCGAGCAGATCCGCCATTCCACCCAGCTGTACCTGGACTTCTTTGCGCGGGTGGGCGTGTCCCTGCGTGAGGCGCAGCGCATCGGCGAAAACAGCCTGGCCGCCCTGGAAGCCTGGAGCCCGAACCTGGCGGCCGAAGTGATCGGTATGGCCTGCGGCGCCGACCTGCCGTTGTGGCAGCTGGCAAGCCTGAACGCCCGAACCGAGGTACTGGCGGCGCGCACCCGACACAGCGAATGCTCCACTACTGTGCATGCGCCCCGTGGCCCGCGTGCGCCACAGACCCTGCAGACCTGGGACTGGCACGACAGCCTGTGCCCCCACGGCCTGATGCTGGCGCTGTGCACCGAGCGTGGCATGAACGTCAAGCTGTTCTGCGAGTTCGGCATGCTGGCCAAGCTGGGAGTGAACAGCGCAGGTCTGGGCCTGCATTTCAACATCCTCCATCACGTCAGCGACAACGACAGCGGAGGTGTGCCGGTGCACGCGATTGCCCGCCGTCTGCTCGAAACCGCCAGCAGTGTCGAGGAAGCCATCGAACTGGCCCGTTCGGCGCGGGTCAGCGCCTCCACCGTGCTCACCGTGTTTTCCCGCGCGGACAGCAGCCCGCGCGCCGTCAGCATCGAACTCAGCCCCGAGCGCACGGCGCTGGTGCTGCCGCGTGAAGACGGCTGGTTGCTGCACACCAACCACTTCCTCGACCCGCAGCTGAGCCTGGGCGAGCAGGTTGCCGACCGCGCCGACACCCACTGTCGCCTGGGCCATCTGGAGCAGGTGATCGGCCAGATGGGAAGCGCCGATCTGCGCGCCCGCGCCGAAGCCATGTGCGGCGCGCAAGGCGACAGTGCACCGATCTGCTTCCACCCGGACATGGCCATGCCCGATACCGAGCGTTGGGAAACCCTGCTGAGCGTGGGGATCGATACCGAGCGCTGCGCGCTGGAGTACGTAGCGGGCACGCCGCTGCAACTGGCCAAGGCTGGCTTCGAACGTTTCTGAGCCCACCCGGTGCCGCCTGAACAGGGCGGGGCCCCTGACAACGAGAACAACAACAATGCATGCGGAACATTCCAACCCTGCGTCGTCCCGGTCTGCGCTGCGCACCTTCTGTGTCTCCGGCATGGGCACTGCGCTGGAGTTCTATGACTTCATCATCTACGGCACTGCGGCTGCGCTGGTGTTTCCCCAGGTGTTCTTCCCCCAGATGGACCACCTGACCGCGACCTTGGTGGCCTTCAGCGCCTTTGGCGCCGGCTTCTTCGCCCGTCCGCTGGGTGGTTTGGTGTTCGGCCACTACGGTGACCGCATCGGTCGCCAGAAGGTGCTGGTCGCGACCTTGCTGCTCATGGGCCTGAGCACGTTCTTTATTGGTTGCTTGCCAAGCCATGCCAGTATCGGCGTCGCTGCCCCGATCCTGCTGGTGTTGTTGCGCCTGATCCAGGGCTTTGCCGCTGGTGGCGAGTGGGGCGGTGCCGCGCTGTTCGGCATTGAATCGGCGCCGCCGGGCAGGCGCGGGTTGTGGGGTAGCTTCACCAGCATGGGCATCGGCGTCGGCGGCATCCTAGGCGCTGCGGTGTTCGCCATCGTCAGTGCTGCCTTCAACGACAATCTGGTGGACTTTGCCTGGCGCATTCCGTTCTGGCTTGGCGGCACACTGGTGCTGATCGGCCTGTATGCACGCCTGAAAGCCGCCATGCCGGTCGTCGCCCCGGCGCTCAGGCCGGTCCGCGCACCGCTGGCCGATGCCTTGCGTCAACGTCCACGTCAGCTGCTGCTGTGCACCGGCATCGCCTTCGGCTACTGCACCATCGCCTACATCGGCAGCACCTTCTTCCTGACTTACGCCACCCAGGTGGGCTTCGGCAGCACCCAGGCGTTGATGTTCGACCTGACCTTGTCGATCGCCATCGTGTTCTCCGCGCCGCTGTTCGGCTACCTGTCTGACCGTCTGGGCCGGCGCACGGTGATGGTGTTCGGTGCCGTGGTGATGGCGCTCGGGCTGTTCGTCTTCTTCCAACTGGTAGGCATGATGAGCTTCGGTATCGCCCTGTTCGCCTACAGCCTGACCGGTCTGCTGATGGGCGCAACCCAGGGTCCGATACCGTCGTTTCTGGGCGAGCAGTTCCCCCGTGACATGCGCTACTCGGGAATCTCGGCCAGCTATCAGATCGGTGCAGCACTGGGAGGCGGCACAGCATCGAGCATCGCCACTGCAATCCTTATCCTTACTAACAACGATCCGCTAGGCGTGGCGTGGTATGGTGCTGGCGCACTGGCATTGGTCGCGCTGTGCTCGTTGTTGTTGCCTGAAACATCGCGGCTGAGCATGGCGGAAATCGACGACGAACCTGATAGCCTTGCAAAGGAAGTGAGCGGGTGCGGTACTCATGCGCATTGGCGAAAAAGTAGAACTTGAATGCGCATGTTTGGAGGATGAAGCGTCCGAATCGAAATTCATTGCGAGCGACAAGAGAAGCTTCATTCGCCGTCTGCCCGCGTGATCCTCAGACAGTCCTCACGACATGCGTGCCCAGGAGGCAAGCATCGGCGCCAGCACACTCTGTGTCTGCGCACCGAATACCACCGTACCGTTGATGCACAAAGACGGAATGACGCGTCCCGCCCACGCCACAGCCGTGGCTTCGCTGGCCTGCAATTCATCACTGAACGTGTCGCTGTGCATGAATTGCACGACTTCGCCCAGAGGTACTTGTTGTCGCTGCAGCAGCTGTTCCAGAACCGCCGGATCACCAATATCCTGGCCATGGCAATACACGGCCTCGAACGCACTTTCGACAAAGTGATGAGCGGGTTTCCCGCTACGCTGCAGCCACAGTACAGCGGCCAGCGCGGGGCGCGTGTCGGGCAGGTGGACGATCCGGCTGAACGCCGGTTCGATGCCGAGCTGGCGCATTTCCGCAGCCACCAGGGATAGCTGAATCAGCGCCTGGGTGCCAAAGCGACGCTCGAGAAAGTCGTGGTAGGCCATGCCGGCGGCGGCATGGCTCCATGGCGAGCGGCAGGGTTGAAAGGTGACGCTCAGGGGTTGCCCGACCTGACTCATCGCGAGCGCAAGCCGGCGCTGCGCTACCCAGCTCCAAGGGTCAAGAAAGTCGAATGCCAGGAGCGGGGGAATGTGCATGATCCAGGCCCTGAGTGAGGTAGTTCACCCCAGCGTACGTCGTCAGCTGCCCAGGCAGAAGCCACACCGCACGCAATAGAGCGTTGCGCAACGTCGCTAGACATCACAGACCAACTCTTTCATGAAATGCGCAAAGGCCTTGATACGCGTCGAGGCGCGATTGATCGGCAGGTAGACGATATTGATCGAGGCATTGACTGACATCGGGTTCACTTCATATTCGGGCAGCAAGCGGGTAAGCCGGCCCTGTTGCACATCCTCGGCAACCAGCCAGTCGGCCAGCAGCGCAACGCCCTGCCCGGCGACTGCTGCCTGCCTGAGAATGTCGGCATTGTTGCTCTGCATGCGGCCCTGCACCGCTACGGGCACCGTCTCGTCAGCCACCTCGAACAGCCAGTCGCGCATCGGCCCGCCGTAATCGAAGCGCATGCAGGAATGCCGGGTGAGCTCGCTCGGTTGCGTCGGCGCACCGTGCCGCTCCAGGTAGGCCGGGCTGGCCACCAGCCAGCGCTGGAAATGACCGATGGTGGTGCAGATCACATCTTCGCTGGAGACAGTCGACCCCAGGCGCACGGTCAGGTCGATACGGTCCTTGTAAAGGTCCACCCGCTCGTCGCTGAGGTTGAGGCTGACCTCCAGCTCCGGATGGCTCGCCAGAAACCGTCCCAGGTGGGGAGAGATCAAGCGTCGGCCAAACTCCACCGGCACGCTGACCCGCAGCTTGCCTTTGGCTTCGCTGCCCCTGTCGGTGACCATGCCATCGGCTGCAGCGAGCGCATCGAGAATGCCCACCGCGTTGTCGAAATAGGCTTGGCCCAGGTCGGTCAGGCGGTTCTGGCGTGTGCTGCGGGTAATGAGCGTGGTGCCCAGCTCCGCCTCCAGTGCTGCAACCTGACGCGCCACGGACGATGTTGCCACGCCAAGCTTTCGCGCTGCAGCGGAGTAGCCACCGCAACGTACCGTCTCTACGAACATGCTCAAGGCGAGAAACTTATCCATTGACCGACCCTGCCGAAGATTGCCATGAGGGAAGCTGGTGGCATCACCAGTCGAGGTTGCACCAGCCTGCAGCATAGCCACCTGCCCGGCCTCGGGATTGAACAGACGTGCTATCCGACACGCGCTGTCAGCCTTGCGTAATGAGCAAAGCTGCCTTGCGCGAGCGCCCCATACCCGCACCAGCCGCGCTCCTTTAGGCTCGCCCTGAACTGATCGGCAGCCGGCAATACCGGGAGTTGCTGGTTGCTAAAGGCGCAGAACGAGGTGGGTATCGATGTCGCACAGGAAGCGTTGGGCATTGGCAGCTATTGCACTGGGCGTGGGCGGGGTAGCCGCAGCGTTCGGGTTGATGTGGCGACCGGCAATCGACCCGATCGAGCGGCCCATGCTATTCGAACCCGCACAGATTGCGCGCGGTGCCAAGGTCGTCACCGCCGGCGACTGCGCGGTCTGTCATACGCGCCCTGGCGGCAAGTACCTGGCGGGTGGCCTGCCGCTGGTGACGCCGTTTGGCACGCTGTACAGCACCAACATCACACCTGACGCCCAGACCGGTATCGGCAAGTGGCCACTCGAAGCGTTCCAGCGA
The DNA here is from genome assembly GCF_054057835.1 of Pseudomonas sp. TE21394. Lineage (NCBI taxonomy): Bacteria > Pseudomonadati > Pseudomonadota > Gammaproteobacteria > Pseudomonadales > Pseudomonadaceae > Pseudomonas > Pseudomonas sp. TE21394. Next base: position 262,506 of record NZ_JBSRZR010000001.1, read on the forward strand.
GCCATGCGCGACGGGATTTCCCGCGATGGGCATTTCCTCTACCCGGCCTTCCCGTACACGCATTACCGGCTGCTCGACGATCAGGACCTGGCAGACGCCTATGCCTACCTGATGAGCGGGCCTCCGGTGGACCAGCCGGCAACCCCCAACCGCATGAAGTTCCCGATGAACCTTCGCCCGCTGGTCGCGGGCTGGAACCTGCTGTTCCTGCATTCAGCGCCGTTCGTGCCGACAGCACAGGCGTCGCCACAGTGGAACCGTGGCCGCTATCTGGTCGAAGGCGCGGGCCACTGCGGCGGATGCCATACCCCTTTGAACCTGCTCGGTGCCGAGAAAACGGGCCAGGCGCTTGCCGGTGGCGTGGTTGACGGCTGGGAGGCCCCTTCCCTGCTCGGCCTGGCCAGTCGCGAAACGCCCTGGACCCAAGCCCAACTGGTGGACTACCTGCAAGCCAACGTCGTCGACGGCCATGGCACTGCGGCCGGCCCCATGCGCCCGGTCAGCCAGGAACTCGCACGGCTGCCTCGAAGCGACGTCGAAGCCATGGCGGAATATCTGCTGAGTTTGCCGGCATCTCCTCATCAACCAGCCAGGTTCGAAACAAAGGCTGTGGCCTCGGCCGAATCGTCCAGTCTGGGTGGTGACCTGTTCCAGGCTGCATGCGCGGGCTGCCACGGCGCAGCCGCACCGATGCGCAGTATCGACGGCAGGCCAGCGCTGACGGCGACGTCCTCGGTGCAGGCCCCTGCGCCACGCAACTTCATCAAGACGGTACTGGAAGGCATTGCCCCCACCCCCGGTGAGCCCGGCCCGGCAATGCCACCGTTTGCCGCCAGCCTGAGCGACCAACAGCTCGCTGACCTGGCGGCCTTCGTCCGTGGCCAAGCCGCCCCGGATCGGCCGTGGACGGATTTGCATTCGACTATTCAGGCTCTGCGCGAGGAGACCCCATGAGCAACGTGAACCTTACAGTCAATGGCAAGCTGCACAGCCTGGATATCGATCCGGACATGCCGCTGCTCTATGCCTTGCGCAACCACCTGGAACTCAACGGCGCCAAGTACGGCTGCGGGCTGGGCCAGTGTGGCGCGTGCACCGTCATCGTCGACGACCAGCCGGTATTCTCCTGCGTGACGCCGTGTGCCGGCATGCAAGGCCGCCACGTGCGCACTGTCGAGAGCCTGGGCACGCCCGAACGGCCAGGCCCGCTGCAACAAGCCTTCATCGATACCCAGGCCGCACAATGTGGGTACTGCATCGCCGGGATGATCATGCGCGCCCAGGCCCTGCTGGAGCACAATCCGCAGCCCGACGCAGCCACCATCCGCGCGCACATGGCCAGCAACCTGTGTCGCTGCGGCACGCACCTGCGAATCATCGAAGCGATCACCCGCGTAGTCGAAAACGGTGGCCTGCATGTCGTCCACAACTGAATTCGGTCGTCGCGCGTTCCTGCAGGGCGGCAGCCTGCTGATGGCATTCGCGCTGTTGCCGGCCGCCCGCAAGGCGCTGGCCGATACCGAGGTGGATACCCTCGGTACTGTCGTGCTCGCCCCGGACCTGCCGGGCAGCTTGCGCACCAACCCGTACCTCGACGCGTGGATCAGGGTCGGCGTGGAAGGTATCACCGTGTACACCGGGAAAGTGGAGCTGGGCACCGGGGTAAAGACCGCGCTGTTGCAGATCGCAGCCGAGCGGCTGGACGTCTCGCCGGCGGCGGTGACCTTTCTCACGGCGGACACGGCGCTGACGCCGAACGAAGGCTACACGGCCGGCAGCCATACCCTCTTCGACAGCGGCACGGCGCTGTTCAACGCCGCTGCGCAGGTGCGGCAGATGCTGATGGAATCGGCTGCCAGGCGCTGGGGCGTGGAAGTGTCGTCGCTGCGCACAGGCGATGCGATGATCACGGCGCCGTCCGGCGCCCGCATGAGCTATGCCGAGGCGGTGGCGGGCGTGGACCTGCATCAATATGCCAAGGCCAGCTCGCCGGACCTTTCACCTGAGCAGTTCAAGCTCATCGGCCACGCCATCCCACGCCTGGATATTCCAGCCAAGGTCAGCGGTGGCGCGGCATTCGTACAGGACATGCGCTTGCCGGGCATGCTCCATGCCCGGGTGATCCGGCCACCAAGGCCGGGTTGCAAGCTCACCGGCTTCGATAGCCAGGCGATCGAACGCCTGCCGGGCGTGGTCAAGGTGGTCGAGGATGGCAACTATCTTGCCGTGGTGGCCAAGGATGAATGGCAAGCCATCCAGGCCATGCGGGCGGGCTACGGGTCGGCGACGTGGACCGCCGGCGAGGTGATTCCGGACCAGGCGGTTATCCACCAGCTGCTGCCCAAGCTGCAATCCAGGCGCTACCCCATCCGCCACCAAGGCCAGCCGGCGCCTTCAAGTGGCAAGACCTATCGGGCGCGCGTCACCAAACAGTATCTGATGCACGGTTCCATCGGCCCCTCCTGTTCGGTGGCCTGGTTCAAGGACGGTACGTTGACGGTCTGGACGCATACCCAAGGTGTTTTCCCACTGCGTGCGGGCATCGCCGAAATGCTCGGCCTGCCGCTGACAGCGGTACGTTGCATCCATGCCGAAGGCTCCGGATGCTATGGCCACAACGGCGCCGATGATGCCGCAGCCGACGCGGCGCTCATCGCCATGCGCATGCCGGGCGTGCCGGTGCGCGTGCAGTGGATGCGTGAACAGGAGAACCTGTGGGAACCGTACAGCTCGGCCATGCTCACCGAGCTGCAGGCCGACCTGGACAGCAGCGGCCGCCTCAACCATTGGCAGTACCAGTTATGGACCACGCCGCATAACGAGCGCATCACCAACGCCGGCCGCCTGGTGCCCGCGCGCATGCTTGCCCGCCCGTTCGCCTCGGCGCCGTCGGTGCCGATTGCCCAGCCTGAAGGCGACGGCGACCGCAACGCGATCCCGCTGTATCAAACGAGCGCACGCGATATCGACATGCATTTCATCAGCGAAATGCCGTTTCGCACTTCGGCAATGCGCTCGCTGGGTGCCCACATCAATGTGTTTGCCATCGAGGCCTGCCTGGACGAACTGGCGGCGCAGGCGGGCGTGGATGCCGTCGAATTTCGCCTGAGCCACCTCACCGACCCAAGGGCCCGCGCCGTGGTCGAACGGGCCCGCGATGAATTCGCCTGGCCACGGCGTTCGTCTGCACCGGGCACGGGCATCGGCCTGGGCTTCGCCCGCTACAAGAACATCATGGGCTACTGCGCGGTGGCAGTGGAAATCCAGGTGCATCCGCAAACCGGCGAGATCGAGATCGAGCGGGTGGTCACGGCGGTGGACGTCGGTCAGATCGTCAATCCCGATGGGCTACGCAACCAGGTCGAGGGCGGTATCGTCCAGTCGAGCAGCTGGACGCTCTACGAGGCAGTCAGTTATGACGCCGGTGGCGTACGCAGCTATGACTGGAGTGGCTATCCGATCCTGCGCTTCCCGCAACTTCCGAAACACGTTGAAGTGCACCTGATCGACCAGCCTGGCCAGCCCTTCCTCGGTGCAGCCGAAATCGTCCAGGGGCCGATGGCGGCAGCCCTCGGCAACGCGGTGGCGGATGCCACCGGCCAGCGCCGACTGGCGCTGCCCCTGACCCGCAAGGCGTGAAGCGGCGGCGCTCGAACCCGTGTTTTGCAGAGGTAACGGCAGATGCAACACCTTGATGTGAGGGTCCTGGAGCAGGCGCTGGCCTGGGCTGACGAAGGACAAAGCGTGTGGCTGTGCACGGTCCTTTCCACCTTCGGTTCGGCACCGCGCTCGCCTGGGGCAATGCTGGTGGCCATCCGGTCCGGCACGCACAGCGGCTCGTTGTCCGGCGGTTGCGTCGAGGAGGCCTTTCTCGAAGCGCTCAGCCGTGGCGAGCATGCGGCACCGGCGCAGGTGGTCTGCTACGGCACCAGTGCCGAACAGCGCAGTCGCCTGCAATTGCCGTGTGGCGGTAGCCTGGAGGTGCTGGTCGAGCACAGGCGCCCGAGCGCCGAATGGCGAGCCCACCTGAGCCAGTTGCTCGACGCTTTGCGCGGTCAACGTCGGCTGACCCGGGTGATCGACCTGGAAGGCGGCCTGTTCAGCACCCGCAGCCGCAGCGACGGCAGCGACACCGTGGTGCGCACGGGAAGCCGCCTGGAGATTGCCCTGGGCCCTGCCCTGCGCTTGCTGCTGGCTGGCCTGTCACCGGTTGCCGAGGCCTGTGCACAATTCGCCCGGGCCCTGGGCTTTGAAGTGATCGCTTGCGACCCGCGAGAAGAAGTGGCCGCGCTGGCGCTGGAGGGCGTGACGGTGATTCCGCTACTGCCCTCGATCTACATCGCCAACGGCGGTTGCCACGAAGCAACGGCGGTGGTTGCGCTGACCCATGATCCGAAAATCGACGACCTCGCATTGATGGAGGCCGTGCACACGCCCGCCTTCTACATCGGCGCCATGGGCTCGAAACGGACCTCGGAAAGACGCGCGGAACGATTGCGCCGGATCGGCGGCTTGTCGCCTGCAGATGTCGAGCGCCTGCACATGCCCATCGGCCTGGATATCGGCTCCAGGACCCCTGCCGAAATTGCATTGGCGGTGATGGCTGATGTGCTGCGGGTCTATCGAGGCAAAGCGCGAACGGCGCTTTGAAGGTTCGCGGGTATTGCGAGTTGCGCAATGCACTTGCCCTGGTTGTGCTGATTATCAGCCTGGGCGCCGGCCATTAACCTGACTCCAGCAAACAGCCGCGCTATCGCTGCGCTTGCCAACCGCATTCAAACCACTTGCAAAGGAACTGAGTAATGGCCCGTCATCTGTTCAACCCCATTCGCGTGGGCGCCTTGCAACTGCCACACCGTATCGCCATGGCGCCACTGACCCGCTCCCGTGCAGGCCAACCCGGCGATATCCCGACGGCAATGGCGGCGCAATATTACGCCCAGCGCGCCAGCGCAATCTCCCGACAGGGGCAAGGTTATGCATGGACGCCCGGTATCTACACGGCTGAACAGATCGCAGCCTGGCAGCGGGTGAGCGCGGCAGTGCATGCACAGGATGGCCGCATCTTCATGCAGCTGTGGCACGTCGGGCGCGTTTCTCACCCCAGTTTCCAGCCAGATAATGGCCTGCCCGTTGCACCGAGTGCGATCGCCGCGCCCGGCAAGACGTTCATCGTCGACCACGACGGCAATGGCGTGTGGGGTGATGTGCCGGTCCCGCGCGCCCTGGAAATCGAAGAGATCGCGGCAATCATCGATGACTACCGCAATGCGGCACTCAATGCCATCGCGGCTGGCATGGATGGCGTCGAGATTCACGCTGGCAACGGCTACCTGCTCGACCAGTTCATCAACAGCAACAGCAACCGGCGCAGCGACCCTTACGGCGGCTCGTACCAGAATCGGGCGCGCCTGCTGCTGGCGGTGGTCCAGGCAGTGACGCAGGAAATCGGCGCAGATCGCGTCGGTGTGCACCTCACCCCGATGGGGCGGTTCATGGGCATGGGCGATGACACCCCCTTCGAAACTTTCAGCTACATAGTCAAGTCGCTGAACCGCCACGGCCTGGCCTACCTGCACCTGGTCGAGCCCGCGGTCGTCGGCACCGTCAAGGACGAAAACTTCGACCCGCGCTGGGACGAGATCATCTTGCAGCTGCGTGATGCCTGGGAAGGTGTCCTGATGCTCGCAGGCGGGTATGACGCAGCCTCTGCCGAAAAAGCGATTGCCGAAGGCCGTGCCGACGTGGTGGCTTTCGGCCGACCGTTCCTGGCCAACCCGGACTTGCCACGCCGCATCCGCGATGGCCTGGAACTCAACACACCCGACCCTGCAACCTTCTTTGGTGGCGATGAACGAGGCTACACCGACTATCCAGCCCACCCCTGACAGGGCCGTGCCGACTGGCTGGGTAGCCCAGCCAGTCGGGCCCGGCGGTACGCAGTTGCAGTCGCGCCTTGGCGCGGTGCTCATGGCTGCCGGGCGCGAGCGAGAAGATGGCCGTAACCGGCAGCGCGGGTGAAATCGGCAAGATGCCAGAGGTTGCCGTTGGCGCCCCAGGTACCATCGGCGACGTCGACCAGCTGTATCGACGTCATCAGCATGCGCCCGTCGTCCTGCCCCACGCAGTGTTCGATTGCCTGGTGCAGGCCCTGCACATAATCCTTGCGCATCTGGGCATCGAGAACCCCAGCCGGCACCTTCACCGTGACGATGCAGGGAATGGCCTGGGCGTGCATGTTTACCCCGCCACACAGCCAGTCAGCGCCACGCAGCTCCTCGATGAGCACCCAGCACAGGCTGCGCTGCGGTAGTGCGCTACCGATGTGTTCGTGGGCGATGGCGGCCTCGCTGACGCGCTTGAGCAGCTGTTCGCGTTGCGCCTCGTTGAAAGCCCCGGCAGGTACCTTGATCAGTATGTTGGGCATGGCGGAAACCTTGATGATGAGTGAAAGCGCCATTAGGCCTGCCAGCTGTTGCGCGCAGAAGTGTCGGATCCGTCCCGTTTCGAGCATAATCCGACAATGTACGATTTCACCATCCTGGTCACACCGGGGGCATTCGCGACAAGCGTGGCCGCCACCCTGGACATCCTCGCCAGCGCCGCCACCGTCAGCGAGCGACTAGGCCTGGCCGCACCACGCTGGCGGGTTTGCGGCCCGCAACCGGGGCCGGTAGCGCTGGGCCATGGCCTGCAACTGCCGGTGCAACCGCTCGAAGCAAGTGCCGATGACCACTCCTGCTGGGTCATACCGGGCATCGGCGTCAGTGACATCGAACTGCTTGAGCACCGCCTCGCCGAGCCATGGACAGCGCCCTTTCTCGCTGCGCTGCGCAGTCATATCGCCAACGGCAAGGAAATTGCCGCCTCCTGCTCGGCGGTGTTTCTGCTGCAGGCAGCCGGGCTGCTGGAGGGCCGGCGGGTGACTACCTCCTGGTGGCTGGCAGCGCATCTGCAGCAACTGGCACCCGGTTGCCGCGTGGACCCGGACTTCATGGTGGTGGCCGATCACCCGGTGACCACGGCAGGTGCCGCCTTCGCACAAACCGACCTGATGCTGCACCTGCTCCGGCGGCGCCTGTCACCTGCAATCGCCGACGCGGTGGGCAAGGCGCTGCTGCTCGACCGCCGGCAACTGCAGGCGCCTTTTGTCATCCCGGCTGTGTTGGCGCAAGGTAATGCGCTGATCTTGCGGTTAACTGCCGAGATCGAGAATTCGCTGCCTGAGCCGGCCAGCGTGAAGGCGCTGGCCGCAAGCGTCGGCATGTCCGAGCGGACCCTGTCGCGGCATGTGCACAAGGCAACGGGGCACTCTACCCGGCAGCTGATCCAGCGGGTGCAGTTGCACAAGGCCCGGGCGCTGCTCGAGTCTGGCGAACATTGCGTCGAAGCGGTCGCGGCACAGGTTGGCTACCAGGACGCAACGGCGCTCCGGCGCTTGATGCGCCGCCTGCTGAATGCGACCCCGCGGCAATTGCGCCAGCGCTGACCGGGCATGGCGGTGGACGCCAATGAACGGCAGCATAGAATACTCATAAGCGTATGGCAGCTTTGGTATGATCCAGACGTTATTCTGCAAAACGCAGTGCAACAAGGACACCAAAGCTGATGAATCAGGCCGCACTATGTTCTTGCTTTCTGCACCGCCGGCTCAATTTTTAGGTGAAAGCTGAAGTTTGATGCGAAAACTCCTGGCAAGCACCCTGGCGCTGGTGATGGCCGCCGCACTCTGTGGCTACGGTTTCTGGACCCAGCAGCGCCCGGAAGGCCATTACCTGTCCGACCTGCGCATCGAACTGGCGCTGAACCATGGCGTACCCGGCGAGCACGGCAACCTGCTCGGCGTCGAGCCGTTGCTGTACCCGGGCGACTACCAGAACCTGCAACGCCTGCACCGCAAGCTCGCGGCCTATCTGGAACAGGCACGAGCCCAGGGCCTGGTGGGCCCGCGCACGGTGGTGGTGCTGCCCGAGCACATCGGCACCTGGCTGTGGGCGCGCGGCGAAAAGAATGAGTTGTACCAAGTCACGCAAAGTCGTGAAGCCCTGCAATGGCTGGAGCTGAGCAACCCGCTGCGCTATGGCCTGGCCATGCTCGGTGCTGACGGCGACGACCGCCGCGCCGATGCACATTTGCGCATGAAGGCCGAACAGATGGCCACGGACTACCAGCAGCTGTTCGGCGGCTTGGCCAAGGAATTCAATGTAACCCTGGTGGCTGGCTCCATCGTCCTTCCCGCCCCTTATGTGAAACAGGGCGTGCTGCATGCCGGCAACGGCCCTCTGTTCAACAGCAGCATGGTGTTCGCCGGCGACGGCTCGCTGCTCGGCCAGCCACAGCGTCAACAGTTCCCTGACAGCGAAATGCGCCGCTATGTTCACGATGGCCGCCAGCAGCCACTGCAGGTCGTGCAGACCCCTGCCGGGCGCCTGGGGGTACTGGTGGGCAGCGATAGCTGGTACCCGGAAAACCACCAGCAACTGGCCCGCCAGGCAGTAGAATTGATCGCCAACCCGGTATTCCTCAGTGGCAAGGGCAGCTGGCAGGCACCTTGGCGTGGCAACCGTCATCAGCCTGCCAGTTCCAAGCTGCCCTTGCAGCGCGGCGAAGTCAGCGAGCAGGCCGCCTGGCAGCGCCTGACCGAGGCCGCCGGGACCGGTGTCAGCAGCATGAGCGTGTTCATGCGCGGGCAGTTCTGGGAACAGGGCAGCGACGGCCAGGGCTTTGCCCGCCATGCCGGCGAACTGCTGGCGGGAACGCCCAGCCCTGGCGCCCGCCTGCTGAACCTGTGGTTGTAGGCCAGTGGCCCGCCCCCATGTGCGCCTGGGCGACCTTTCGGTCGGCTTTGTCCAGCCGCTGAACGAGGCCCTGCGCGAGCTTGGCCACGACCCAGAGCCGCTGTTGCAGCGCTATGGCCTGGACGCGGCACGCCTGGGCGAGGCCAATGCACGCTTGTCGATACCCCGCTACATGCACCTGGGGCACGCCGCCATCGAACTGTGCGGCGAGGCTGCGCTGGGCCTGCACATGGGGCGCCTGAGCCGCCTGGCGCACGCCGGGCTGGCCGGGGTCACGGCGGCCCAGGCGCCCAGCGTGGGCGAAGCGGCGCGTACCTTGCTGCGCTTCGAGCCGCTATATGCGGCCAACTACCGTGGCCATTCCAGCTTCCATGAAGATGCCCAGGGCGCCTGGCTGCGCTTCTACTCGATCAGCCCTTACAACGCCTACAACCGCTTTGTCGTCGACTCCCTGCTCGCTGGCTGGCTGGCCCAGTTGAGCGACCTCGCCGGCACACCGGTGCAGGCCGAGCGTCTGGAAATCGAGTTTGCAGCCCCCGCCTACGCCGAGCGTTACCAGCCATTGTGCAGCGCACCCGTGCAATTTGCCGCCGAAAGCAATCAATTGCGCCTGGGCCGCGCCACGCTGCAGCTGGCCAACCCGCGGCATTGCCCAAGCACCTGGCAGCACCTGCTGCAGTTGTGCGAGGCGGAGATGCTGCAACGCACGCGCATACGCAGCCTGGGTGAACGCATCACCCATCTGCTAGGCCCATTGCTCAATGGCGGTCGCGAACCGGACCTGGAAGAAGTGGCACTGCACCTGCAACTGCCGCCCTGGACCTTGCGCCGCAAACTGGCCGAGGAAGGCACGCGTTTTCGCGACCTGCTCAACGAAACACGGCGCGACCTGGCCGAGACCTATATCCGCGATACGGAACTGGCCTTTGGCGAGATCGCCTATCTGTTGGGGTTTGCATCGGCCGAGGCCTTCCAGCGCGCCTTCAAGCGCTGGACAGGCCTTACGCCGGGCGAGTTCCGCCGCAGCCAGCGGCGGGCGGGCTAGAGCTCGGTGGCGTCGTCAGCCGGTTCCGGCGGGTCCAGTTCATAAGCCTGGTATTCGAGAAGTTCTTCCTGGTATTCATCCATAACCCTGCGTCCTCTTTGCTCATTTTCTCTTGATAGCCGTCGCCTTCACCCTAAGCAGGTGAGATGAAGGAACGATGACAAGCATATGAGTGGTAAACGTAGCAGGTGTTCCGAAAGTTATCGCTGGGCCGTCTATAGCAGGTACTTCGTCAAAGAGCGGGGGAAGCAGCCTCGGCAGGCTGGGCCTGTTGCTGCACTTCAATCGGTGCAGCCTCGGCCGGCGGTGCCACCGGCTGCGAGCCTTGGCTGTCATCCACCGCTGGTGCCGCTACCGCTTCAGTGGCTGTGGCTGCAGGCGCTGGTGCAACCTCAGTAACAGGTGCAGTTGCCGGGGCAGGCGCCGGGTTGACAGCCGCCTGTTCCGGCAACCCCAGGTCCGCCGCAGGCTTTTCGACCTTCTGCACGGGCGCCTCGGCCTCGGCCTTGCTCGCCTGCTTCGGCTTGGGCTTGGGCAGATAACTCTCCACCAAGGCGAAATAGCGATCATAGAACTGCGCCGCCGTCACCGTCTCGCTGGCCACCTTGACCATGGAGTCGTCGCTGGAGCCGATCGGCATCGACACCGAACCCAGCACGCCAACGCCCAGGCTGGCCGAGGTGTTGGACTTTTTCAGGGCATAACGATCCTGCAGCGCATTGGCGAACATGGTCGAGCGCTGCTCGTCGCTCACGTCCGGTGCACAGGTGACGTTGAAGCTGATCTGCAGGTGATTCTCGCTGTTCTGCTGGAAGCTCTTGTTGCCCACCACCTGGTTGGCACCGCTGCTGGTGATGATGTAGCCCTGGCTGAGCAAGGCGCGCCGGGCGGCCTCGCAAGAGCCGGCATCGCTCACCGGGAAGCTGCGCGAGAAGGTGCCCGAGTCATCGAAATTTTCATGCTCGTAGACGGCGGCTTTCTTCGAGGAACAACCGGTCACGCCCGCCAGCACCAGGGCCAGCCCGAGCGCACCAAAGACGGTAGATCTGGTCATTGCGTATTCCGGGTAAGTCAGAAAGGTGCCTATTGTGCAACACAGCAGGCAGGCACAGGAACCGCTGATCGGTGAAGAGTCTGTCAGATTCGTGTAAATCTGGGCCAAGGCCGGCGATGGCCAGGCACTGAAACGAAAAAAGCGACCCTGGGGTCGCTTTTTCGTGCTTCGAGGCGTTCAAGGGGCCTCAAGGCGAAGATGGCGCAGCGGACGGGACTCGAACCCGCGACCCCCGGCGTGACAGGCCGGTATTCTAACCGACTGAACTACCGCTGCGTATCATTCAGGCTTGCGCCCGATTGAAACCTGGGTCTACCCTTCCGGCTCGATGGCCTCAGGACAGGCACAAAAAAAGCGATGACTGGATCGCTTCTCTTGTGTTTGCTTCAAGGTGTTCAAGGGACCTTGAAACGAAGATGGCGCAGCGGACGGGACTCGAACCCGCGACCCCCGGCGTGACAGGCCGGTATTCTAACCGACTGAACTACCGCTGCGTATCGTTCAGGCTTGCGCCCGATTGAAACTGGGATCAGCCCAAGGCAGCTTGCCTTGCGACTCAGACCGGTGCCAGGCACCCATCTGTTACTGAAAATGGCGCAGCGGACGGGACTCGAACCCGCGACCCCCGGCGTGACAGGCCGGTATTCTAACCGACTGAACTACCGCTGCGCAGTGCGCTCCTCTCTGGCTATCGGCTTCTTGCGAAACCTTGAGCACCAGGAACCTCTCAGGAAGTGGTGGGTGATGACGGGATCGAACCGCCGACCCTCTGCTTGTAAGGCAGATGCTCTCCCGGCTGAGCTAATCACCCTCGCGATGTTGCTTGTTGCGTTTGCTTCGCAGAGGCCGCGAAATTTACGCAGGTGGTGAAGCTAAGTCAATAGCCCCATTGAATTTTTTTCAAAAAAAGGTCGGTTTGCTGCACCGACCTCTTCGCGGGCATGCCCGCGAAGAGGCCAGTACAGGATATGCAGAATGCTCAGGTGTAGATCATCTTGCGGGTCATGCCGCCATCGACCACGAATTCCTGGCCGGTAACGAATGCAGCCTGGCGCGACAACAGCCAGGCCACCATGGCCGCCACGTCTTCCACCGTCCCTACCCTGCCGGTCGGATGCTGGGCATGGTCGGCCTCGGTCAACGGTTCGGCACGGCGCTGCGACGGGTCGCGAGCGTCGATCCAGCCCGGGCTCACCGCATTGACGCGGATCTCCGGGCCGAGGCTCATGGCCAGCGCATGGGTCAACGCCACCAGGCCGCCCTTGCTGGCTGCGTAGGCCTCGGTGTCGGGCTCGGACTGCCGCGCTCGGGTCGACGTCAGGTTGACGATCGCCCCGTTGTGCGCGCGCAGGTACGGCGCACAGTGCTTGGCGAGCAGCATCGGGCCACTGAGGTTGACCGCCAGCACGCGGTTCCACTGCGCCAGGCTCAGGCTTTCCAGGGTGTGGTTGTGCGGGTTGGCGATGGCCGCGTTGCACACCAGCGCGTCCAGGCGGCCAAACTGCCCCAGCACCTCGGACACCCCGGCACTGACCTGGGCCTCGTCGGCAACGTCCATGGTAATGAACCAGGCGTTGTCACCCAGTGCCTTGGCCACCTTGGCACCACGCTGGCGGTCGAGGTCACTGAGCACCACCTGCCAGCCTTCGCAGATCAGCCAGGCGGCAATGCCCAGGCCGATGCCGCGGGCGGCACCCGTGACCAGGGCAACCCGGCCGTTGTGGCCGGGCGCAGCACCGCCGATCTCGATCACAGTGCTGCCAGCCCGCGCGCCAGGTCGGCCTGCAGGTCAGCCACGTCTTCCAGGCCCACGGCAACGCGGATCAGGCTGTCGCGGATACCCGCGGCTTCACGCTCCTGCGGTGTCAGACGGCCGTGGGAGGTGGTGGCCGGGTGGGCGATGGTGGTCTTGCTGTCACCGAGGTTGGTGGTGATGGAGATCACCCGGGTGGCGTCGATGAAGCGCCAGGCGCCCTCTTTGCCGCCCTTGACCTCGAAGCTGACCACCGCACCGAAGCCACTCATCTGGCGTTTGGCCAGCTCGTGCTGCGGGTGGCTCGGCAGGCCAGCGTAATGCACCTTCTCCACGCCCTCCTGCTGCTCCAGCCATTCGGCCAGCAGCTGGGCGCTTTCGCAGTGCGCACGCATGCGCAGGCGCAGGGTTTCCAGGCCCTTGGTGAAGATCCAGGCGTTGAACGGACTGAGGGTCGGGCCTGCGGTACGCAGGAAACCGACCACTTCCTTCATCTGTTCGGCACGCCCGGCAACCACGCCGCCCATGCAGCGGCCCTGACCATCGATGAACTTGGTGGCCGAGTGGAACACGATGTCGGCACCCAGCTTCAGCGGTTGCTGCAGCGCCGGGGTGCTGAAGCAGTTATCCACCACCAGCATGGCACCGTGGGCGTGGGCGATTTCACTGAGGGCAGTGATATCGACCAGCTCGGCCAGCGGATTGGACGGCGACTCGACGATCAGCAGCTTGGTATTGGCCTTGATGGCCTTTTCCCAGCCGCCCAGGTCGACCAGTGGCACGTAGTCCACCTGCACGCCAAAGCGCTTGAAATACTTCTCGAACAGGCTGATGGTCGAACCGAACACGCTTTGCGACACCAGTACGTGGTCACCGGCGCTGCACAGCGACATCACCACGGCGAGGATCGCGGCCATGCCGGTGGACGTGCCCACGGCCTGTTCGGCGCCTTCCATGGCCGCCAGGCGCTCCTCGAAGGCGCGCACCGACGGGTTGGTGTAACGCGAATAAACGTTGCCCGGCGTTTCGCCGGCAAAGCGCGCGGCGGCGTCTGCTGCCGTGCGGAACACGTAGCTGGAGGTCAGGAACAGCGCTTCGCTGTGCTCGGCCTCCGGTGTACGGTGCTGGCCGGCGCGCACCGCCAGGGTGTCGAAACCGACACCCTCGAGGTCGCTGTCCAGCCGCCCGGCATCCCATTGATCCGTCATGCCGTCGCTCCCGAATCAGTTGTTGTACAGGTCGATGATCGCGCTGACTGCCTGGTTCTTGACCTTGGCCAGGTCATTGCGGGCTTGCTCGATGCGGTCGAGGTAGGCCTCGTCGATGTCGCCGGTGACATATTCACCGTTGAACACCGCGCAGTCGAAGTGCTCGATCTTGATCTTGCCGCCACCGACCGATTCGATCAGGTCCGGCAGGTCCTGGTAGACCAGCCAGTCGGCGCCGATCAACTCGGCCACCTGTTCGGTGGTGCGGTTGTGGGCGATCAGTTCGTGAGCGCTCGGCATATCGATGCCGTAGACGTTGGGGTAGCGCACTGCAGGGGCTGCGGAGCAGAAGTAGACGTTCTTGGCCCCGGCTTCGCGGGCCATCTGGATGATCTGTTTGCAGGTGGTGCCGCGCACGATCGAGTCGTCCACCAACATCACGTTCTTGCCGCGGAACTCCAGCTCGATGGCGTTGAGCTTCTGGCGTACCGACTTCTTGCGCGCGGCCTGGCCGGGCATGATGAAGGTACGGCCGATGTAGCGGTTCTTGACAAAACCTTCGCGGAATTTCACGCCCAGGTGGTTGGCCAGCTCCAGGGCCGCGGTGCGGCTGGTGTCCGGGATCGGGATGACCACGTCGATGTCGTGGTCCGGGCGCTCGCGCTGGATCTTCTCGGCCAGCTTCTCACCCATGCGCAGGCGTGCCTTGTACACCGACACGCCGTCCATGATCGAGTCCGGGCGAGCCAGGTAGACGTGCTCGAAGATGCACGGCTGCAGTTTCGGTGCGTCGGCGCACTGCTTGGTGTACAGCTGGCCTTCTTCGGTGATGTAGACCGCTTCGCCGGGTGCCAGGTCGCGGATCAGGGTGAAGCCGAGCACGTCCAGGGCCACGCTTTCCGAGGCGATCATGTATTCCACGCCTTCGTCGGTGTGACGCTGGCCGAACACCACCGGGCGGATGCCGTTGGGGTCGCGGAAACCGACGATGCCGTAGCCGGTGATCATCGCCACCACGGCGTAACCGCCGACACAGCGGCTGTGCACGTGGGACACCGCGGCGAACACGTCTTCTTCGGTCGGCTGCAGCTTGCCGCGTACGGCCAGCTCATGGGCGAACACGTTCAGCAGCACTTCCGAGTCGGAGTTGGTGTTGACGTGGCGCAGGTCGGACTCGTAGATCTCCTTGGCCAGCTGCTCGACATTGGTCAGGTTGCCGTTGTGTGCCAGGGTGATGCCATAAGGCGAGTTGACGTAGAACGGCTGGGCCTCGGCCGAGGTCGAGCTGCCCGCTGTCGGGTAGCGCACGTGGCCGATGCCGATATTGCCGACCAGGCGCTGCATGTGGCGCTGCTGGAAGACATCGCGCACCAGGCCATTATCCTTGCGCAGGAACAACCGGCCGTCATGGCTGGTCACGATACCGGCAGCGTCCTGGCCGCGGTGCTGGAGGACCGTAAGCGCGTCATACAGCGCCTGATTGACGTTCGACTTACCGACGATACCGACGATGCCACACATGCGACGCAACCCCTACTTTGACGAAACTTGAGTGAATAGCGCTCAGGGCTTTGCCGGCCCGAGCAACTGTTCCTTGAACGGAAGATCAGCCGGAGTGCCGATCAGCCCACTGGGTGTCCACTGGCCGGTAAACCCCAGGATCAGGTTTTTCGACCAGTCGGCGACCAAGAGAAATTGTGGTATCAGGCGTGATTCCTGCCACCAGGTGTCCTGTTGAACCGGCCCCAGGCTGATCAGCCCGATGGCCACTACCACCAGCAAGGCCCCGCGCGCGGCACCGAAGGCCATGCCCAGGAAACGATCGGTGCCGGAGAGCCCGGTCACGCGGATCAGCTCGCCGATGAGGAAGTTGATCATGGCGCCTACCAGCAAGGTAGCGACGAAAAGAATGGCGCAGCCGGCGATGACACGCATCGACGGCGTCTGGATGTAGCTTTCAAGATACACCGCCAGCGAACCGCCGAACATCCAGGCAACCGCACCGGCAATGATCCAGATGAGCAGGGACATGGCTTCCTTGACGAAGCCGCGCTTGAGACTGATCAGTGTGGAGACGGCGATGATCGCGATGATCGCCCAATCAACCAGGGTAAATGCCACGGTGCTGCCTGCAGACGTTTGAGGCGGCGCATTTTACCAGAGCAGCGGGCTGGGAGTAAGCGGAATGTCAGGTTGATTGGGGCTGGATCATTCGCGGACAAACCCGCCCCCACAGGGATCGCGCACAGAAGAGAAATGCGCGGTTTACCCAGGAGCGAGTCAACCGGGATCAGCTGCGCTCGGGCTGGAAGCGCACCACAAAGCCCTTGAGGCTGTTCTGGCGGTTGATCGCATCGCGCATGCGCTCGGCCTCGGCGCGCTCGATCAACGGCCCCACGTACACCCGGTTCATGCCACCCGCCGAGCGGATGTAGGCGTTGTAGCCCTGGCTACGCAAGGTTTGCTGCAGCTTCTCGGCACCGGCGCGGTTGGACAGGCTGGCCAGCTGGATCGACCAACTGACCGGCAGGCCATTGACGTCGATCTTCGATGGTGCTTCCGGCTTGGCCACGGCTGCGGCCGGCGCTGGGGCAGCTGTCGGCCTGGGCTCGACCTTGGGCGCAGGAGCCTGCGCCTTGGGCGGCTGCACCTGCACCTGCGGCGACGGGGTGATTGGCTGGCTGGGCGGGCTCGCCGGTGCGGTGGACTCCTCCACCACCACCGGTGGCTGTTGTGGCTCTTGCGTAATGGCCTGCGGCTCCGGCACGGTGACCGGCTCCACTTTCACTTCCGGCAGGCTTGGCATGGCCGGTGCCTGCGGGGCCTCGACATGCACCTGGCGCATCTCGTCCTCGCGGGTGAACAGCATCGGCAGGAAAATCACCGCCAGCGCCACCAGCACCAACGCACCCACCATGCGCTGTTTCATCCCTTTATCCAGCACTGCCATCTACTCCACCCTCCTGGGCGTGCCGCTCCAGCCATTCCAGCGCCTGGGCAACACAGAAAAACGAACCGAACAGCAAGATCTGGTCATCCGCCGTCGCCTGCGCGCATTGCCCTTCAAGGGCGGCGTCGACGCTGGCATAAGACTTCACCGCGGCGCCGAGGTTCGTCAAGGCCGCGACCAACTCCGCAGCCGGGCGGCTGCGCGGGGTGTCCAGTGGCGCCACCGCCCAGTCGTCGACCAGGCCTTGCAGCGGCGCGACAACGCCGTGCAGGTCCTTGTCCGCGAGCAGCCCGAAGACCGCCAGGCGACGCCCGTTCAGCGGTCGCGCTGCCAGGCGCCGCGCCAGGTATTCGGCAGCATGCGGGTTGTGCCCAACATCCAGCAACAGCTCCACCGGCCGGCCCTGCCAGCTCAGCTGCCGGCGATCGAGGCGCCCGGTGATACGGGTATCCAGCAGCGCCTGGCGAATCTGCCCGGTGCTCCACGGCAGCCCCATCAGCAGGTAGGCCTGCAGGGCAAGCGCGGCGTTCTCCATCGGCAGGTCGAGCAAAGGCAGGTCGGGCAATGCTACCGGCTCACCCGTCGCGGCCGTACCGCGCCAGCTCCAGTGGCCATCGGCATCGGCCAGGTCGAAATCCCGCCCGCGCAGGAACAAAGGCGCAGCCAGCTCGGCGGCCTTGTCCAGTAGCGGCTGGGGCGGATCCAGGTCACCACAAAGGGCAGGTTTGCCTTGACGGAAGATGCCGGCCTTTTCGAAGGCCACCTGCTCGCGGGTATCGCCCAGGTAGTCGACATGGTCGACGCCGATGCTGGTCACCAGGGCCAGGTCGGCATCCACCACGTTCACGGTATCCAGGCGGCCACCCAGGCCCACTTCCAGCACCACCGCGTCCAGCTGCGACTGGTAGAACAACCAGAACGCGGCCAGCGTACCCATTTCGAAATAGGTCAGCGAAATGTCGCCCCGCGCCGCCTCGACGGCAGCGAAGGCTGCACACAGGCGCTCATCGCTGGCTTCCTGGCCGTCGATCAGCACCCGCTCGTTATAACGCAACAGGTGCGGCGAGCTGTACACGCCGACCTTCAACCCCTGGGCACGCAGCAGCGAAGCCACGAAGGCGCAGGTCGAGCCCTTGCCGTTGGTGCCGGTCACCGTTACCACGCGCGGCGCCAGCTTGCCCAGCGCCAGCCGGGCAAGCACCTTCTGCGACCGCTCCAGGCCCATGTCGATGGCCGTGGGGTGCAACTGCTCGAGGTAGGCGAGCCATTCGCCCAGGGATCGTTGTGTCATCACGCGACGGCAGCCGCCTCACGCGCCTGCGCCGGGGTTTCCTGGCCAGTCATCTGCGCCAGCAGGCGAGCCAGGCGCGGGCGCAGTTCACCACGCGGGATGATCAGGTCGATGGCACCATGCTCCAGCAGGAACTCGCTGCGCTGGAAGCCTTCCGGCAGTTTCTCGCGCACGGTCTGCTCGATCACCCGCGGGCCGGCGAAACCGATCAGCGCCTTCGGCTCGCCGACGATCACATCACCGAGCATCGCCAGGCTGGCGGAAACGCCACCGTACACCGGGTCGGTCAGTACCGAGATGAACGGGATGCCTTCTTCACGCAGGCGCGCCAGCACGGCCGAGGTCTTGGCCATCTGCATCAGCGAGATCAGCGCTTCCTGCATGCGCGCGCCGCCGGAGGCGGAGAAGCACACCATCGGGCAGCGGTGTTCCAGGGCGTAGTTGGCGGCGCGCACGAAACGCTCGCCGACGATCGCGCCCATGGAGCCCCCCATGAACGAGAACTCGAAGGCACTGACCACGATCGGCATGCCCATCAGGGTGCCGCTCATGGAGATCAGCGCGTCCTTCTCGCCGGTCTGCTTCTGCGCGCCGGCCAGGCGATCCTTGTACTTCTTGCCATCACGGAACTTCAGGCGGTCGACCGGTTCCAGCTCGGCACCCAGTTCGGCACGGCCATCGGCGTCGAGGAAGATGTCGATACGCGCACGTGCGCCAATGCGCATGTGGTGGTTGCACTTGGGGCAGACATCCAGGGTCTTTTCCAGCTCCGGACGATACAGCACGGCCTCGCAGGCCGGGCATTTGTGCCACAGGCCTTCAGGCACCGAGCTCTTCTTCACCTCGGAACGCATGATCGAAGGGATCAGTTTGTCGACTAACCAGTTGCTCATGCTTTCTTTCTCCAGTATCGGCAGGCGGGCCCGCTAGCGCCGGCCCTGCCCTTGAGCTCACAATCTTTCATGGAACGATGATGGACCGACCGCCGGGGCTTCCGGCGCGCCGCTCCACCGCTAATGTATGTACTGCCGCCACAGACGCTGACGGCTGCCCTACAGGGCTGCGAAAGCTATGGACGATGGCGCGCAGCCAGCCGTCACATCTGCCATCACGCCTGTTTCACCGCCTGCAGGAAGGCCTCGATCTTCGCCGCATCCTTGATGCCCTTGGCTTGCTCCACGCCGCCACTGACATCTACCGCGTAAGGCCGCACCTGGGCGATGGCCTGGCCGACATTGTCGGCAGACAACCCTCCGGCCAGGATCACCGGTTTGCTCAGCCGCGCCGGCACCAGCGACCAGTCGAACGCCTCACCGGTACCCCCGGGTACGCCAGCCACATAGGTGTCCAGCAGAATGCCACGAGCCCCTGCATACAATTGGCAGGCCGCCTCCAGGTCGTCGCCCGGGCGCACGCGCAGGGCCTTGATCCAGGGACGCTGGTAGCCTTCGCAGTCCTGCGGCGTTTCATCGCCGTGGAACTGTAGCAGGTCCAGCGGCACCGCTTCGAGAATCTCGTTCAGCTCGCAGCGCGTGGCGTTGACGAACAACCCCACCGTGGTCACGAACGGCGGCAGCGCGGCGATGATCGCCCGCGCCTGCCGCACGTCCACTGCCCGCGGGCTCCTGGCGTAGAACACCAGGCCGATGGCGTCGGCCCCCGCCTCGGCAGCGGCCAGTGCGTCTTCGATGCGGGTAATACCACAGATCTTGCTGCGAACGTTGCTCATGGACAGCGAACCCTGCCGGTTGCAGTGAAAGGCCGGATGTTAACAAATGACGTTTGGCCCGTCAGTCAGCCAATGATTCATAGCCGGTCAAAAAGTGTGGGCCGATGTAACGGCTGGGCAATGCATATTCTTCGGGGTACTCCACCTGCACCAGGTAAAGCCCATACGGGTGCGCCGTGACCCCGCCTTCGCGGCGGTTGCGCCCTTCCAGCACCTCACGCGCCCAGGCCACCGGGCGTTCGCCGGCGCCGATGGTCATCAGCACACCAGCGATGTTGCGCACCATGTGGTGCAGGAATGCCGTGGCGCGTACGTCCAGCACGATCATCTGGCCATGCCGGGTAACGCGCAGGTGGTAGATGTGCTTGATCGGCGACTTGGCCTGGCACTGGCTGGCACGGAAGGCACTGAAGTCGTGGGTGCCGAGCAGGTACTGCGCGGCTTCGGCCATGCGCTCGACATCCAGCGGGCGATGGTTCCAGGTGACCTCCTCGGCCAGGTGCGCCGGGCGGATCGGGTCGTTGTAGATGACGTAGCGGTAACGCCGGGCGCAGGCCTTGAAACGGGCATGGAAGTCGGCCGGCATCGGCCGCGACCAGACCACACTGATGTCATGCGGCAGGTTGAAGTTGGTGCCCATGGTCCAGGCGCGCTCGTCGCGCACGGCGCGGGTGTCGAAATGCACGACCTGCCCGCAGCCGTGTACGCCGGCGTCGGTGCGCCCGGCGCAAATGACCGAGATCGGCTCGTTGGCCACCTTGGACAACGCTTGCTCGAGCGCTTGCTGGACACTTGGCACGCCGCTGGCCTGGCGCTGCCAGCCCCGGTAGCGCGCGCCCTTGTATTCCACGCCCAGGGCGATGCGAGAGTAGCCTTCGGCCGCAGACTCGGCGGCAGCGGTGTCGATGATGTCCAAGAGCAGGAAACCTGTGGGTGTACGGAATGGCGGGGATTATAACGACAACGGCAGCCGTGTTGGGCTGCCGTCGGATCCGCATTGTCTCTGATGACCTCTTCGCGGACTTCACGAAGAGGCCAGCCTTGTCTGCCTCAAACCAGACGGGAAAGCATGTCCTCGGCTTCCTGGCGCTGGCTTTCATCGCCATCCTTGACCACTTCATCGAGGATGTCCCGCGCCCCCTGGTTGTCGCCCATGTCGATATAGGCACGCGCCAGGTCAAGCTTGGTGGCCACTTCGTCGCTGCCGGAGAAGAAGTCGAAGTCCAGGTCGTCCAGTGGCTCGGGCTCTGGCTGGGCCACGGCGTCTTCGCTGGTGAAGTGCGGCTCCAGCGAGGGCGACTCGAGGCTCTGCGACAGCTTGTCCAGCTCGGCGTTGACATCGTCCAGCTCGGAGGCGAAGTTCTTCGCCGCAGGCGAATCATCTTCCAGTGACAACGACAGGTCGAAGTCGGATGGCAGGTCGAATTCGGACAACGGGTCGAACGCCGGCACGCTGTCAAAAGCAGCCAGTTCCGCGGCGACATCCACCGGGTTTTCGTCGGCAGCCGGCGCAGCCGGGGCAACCGGCTCACTGACATCGAGGTCGAAATCGGACAGGTCGACAGCGGGTTGTGCTTCGGCCTGGGCCAGCATGGCCTCGAAATCGGCGTCGGCGTCGGCCTGCAGCTCGGCATCGACGGCAAACGGTTGTTGTTCTTCCTGCGCCACTTGCGGCAAGGGCTCGTCGAGTACCGGCTCGTCCAGCACCGGCGCGGCCAACGAGCCTTCCCCTGACAGGTCATCAGCCAGGCTCAGGTCGAAGCTGTCCAGGTCCTGCTCGTCCAGGCCCGGTACGTCGAGGGTCGGCACTTCATCGAAGGCATCCAGCCCTGCTTCCGGCTCGCCTACTGCTTCGGGCTGCGCTGGCTCGACAGCCTGCGGTTCATCCCCCACCTGCGGCCCGGGGGCCGACACGTCAGGTTCGACCTCGGTAACTGCCGGGCTTTCGGGCTGGTCCTGCAGCAACCCTTGCACGTACTGTTCATCCATCTCGGCAGCCAGGGCCGCAGCCCCCAGGCCAGCAGCGGCCAGGCCGAGCATGGCCGGGTAGCGTTCTTTCAACCCGGCGACCGCGGCGCTGTTCTGCTCGCTGGCGGGCAGTTTGCGCTCCTGCTCGATGAACGCGCTCTGGTCTCCCTGGCGGGCGTACACGTCCATCAGTTGCAGGCGCAGGTCATCACGCTGCGGGGCAGCAGCCACGGCCGGCTCCAGCAGGTCGGCAGCGCGGTTCAGGCGGCCTGCGGCCAGGCATTGCCCGACCTCTTCCAGCAGCGCGGCGTACGGGTCGGCCTGTGCCTCGGGCTGCGCTTCGACGGCGGGTGCCAGCGGCTTTTCTGCTGCTGCGGCAGCGGCGGCCGAAGCGGCGACCACGGCTGGCGACAGGGTCACGGTCGGGGCCGAAACGTCGACACCATCGAGGCTGGCGCTGTCGTTGTCGAAGCCTGGGCCCTGCTCTTCTTCCAGCGCGCGCGCCATGCGCAGGTGCTTTTCGGCTTCCTGCTGGGCCTTGCGCTTGCGCGCCAGCAGCAACAGCAGAAGCAGCAGCACGAGGAACGCACTGCCGGCAATCAGCCCCAGCAGCAACGGGTTGGCGGTGATTTCATCCAGTACACTGCCAGGCTGCCCGCCGGCCGCGGGCTCGGCGGCGGGCGCCGGCTCGGGTGCGGTAGCCACGGCGGCTGGCGCCGGCTTGTCCACCGGTTGAGCATCGGCGGCGGGCTGGGCCGGGGCAACTGCGCCCTGGGCCTCCAGGCGAGCCAACTGGTTGTTCTTCAGTTCGATCAGACGCTGCAGCTTGTCCAGCTGGCTCTGCAGGTCGGCCATGCGGCTCTTGAGTTCTTCGTTGTCGCGACGACTGGTGTCCAGGCTTTCCTCGGCCACGGCCAGCTTGTCGCTGAGTGCCTTGGCCTGGTCGGCACCGGCGTTGCCCGGGCTGACCAGGCGCAGGTTGTCGCCCTGGGCGATACGCGCCGGTGCCGCCTCGGCGGCTCCACGACGGGTAGCATCCAGCTGTCGGGCACGCGGCCCCAGGCGGCGGCCGTCACGCCAGGCGGCATACTGTTCGGCTACTTCGCTGATCGCTTCGCCCTGCGGGATGCTCTGGATCTGCTGCTGATCAGGCAGGCGCAGCACCTGCCCCACCTTCAGCTGGTTGATGTTGTTGCCGATGAAGGCGTCCGGGTTCAGCGCCTGGATCGCGATCATGGTCTGCTGGATCGAGCCGCCGTGGGTGTTGCGCGCGGCAATCTGCCACAAGGTGTCGCGTCGCTGGGTGGTGTAGCTGCCGGCAGCGGTCACTGCCGGGGCGACATTGCCCGCCGCTGGCGCGTCGCCCTGAGCCTTGGCCTGGTCGAGCAGCACGCTGTAGTCACGCAGCAGGCGGCCCTGCGGCCACATCACCTGAACCAGGAACTTGACTACCGGGCCCGGCAGCGGCTGGCTGGAGGTAACCCGCAACACGCTCCTGCCGTTAGGGTTGATCACCGGCGTGAAGGTCAGGTCTTCGAGGTAAGGTGGCAGCGCCAGCCCGGCCTTGCTGAACTCTTCCGGCGGCGCCAGGCTGGGCGCCACTTCGGCGGCGGTAAGGTCGCGCACGTCCAGCAGCTCGATCTCGGCGTCCAGCGGCTGGTTCTGTGCCGACTTGAGAGTCAGCTCCCCCAGGCCCAGGGCATTCGCCATGCCCGACGACAGCGCCGATGCTGCAGCCATGGCCAGAACCAGTTTGCGAATTCGAAGCATGACCTCTTCCCTTGTATGAAGCGTCCTGAAACCTGCATGCGGAGCAGGACAAAAGTGCTCGCCAGTATCTTTTACGGCATGTGTTTAATCAACAATTGCGCCACTTGCACAGCGTTTAGCGCGGCACCTTTGCGCACATTGTCGGTGGTCAGCCAGAGGTTGAGCTGCTGCTGCTCATCAACACCGTGCCGTACACGACCAACATAGACCACGTCTTGGCCCACTGCGTCACCAACCGGGGTCGGATAATCATCGCGCTCCACCAGTTCGACACTGTCAGCCTCCTCGAGTACCTGTTGAATCGCCTCCAGATCGACCGGGCGGCGGCTCTGCACCGCCACACTGAAGCTATCGCCAAAAAACACCGGGACTTGAACACAGCTCACGGAAATCTTCAGTTCAGGCATGCCCAGCAGCACGCGCAATTCGTTGACCAGGCGCCGCTCCAGCGCCGTATGGCCCTGTTCATCGGCGGCACCGACCTGGGCCAGCAGGTTGAAAGCCACCTGGCGGTCGAAGAAGCGCGGCTCCAGCGGCCGGGCATTGAGCAGCTCGGCGGTTTGCCGGGCCAGTTCGGTGACTGCTTCACGGCCTTGCGCGGATACCGCCAGCGCCGCCATCACCTGCACCCGCTCGATATCCAGCAGGCCCTTGAGCGGCGCCAGCGCAACGGCCACGGCCACCGCGGCCGAGCACGGGCTGACGATGCGCGCAGGCAGCGCGAGACCGGCGAGGCGATCGGCGTTGGCTTCGGGCACCAGGGCCAGGGCATCGTCCAGGCCGCCGGACAGGTCGATGACCGTGCAACCCGCCTGCAACGCCTTGCCGGCAAAGCTGCGGCTGACAGCGGCGCCGGTGGCGAAGAAGGCCAGCTTGACCTGGGCGAAGTCGAAGCTGTCCACTTCGCGTACTTTCAGCTTCTTGCCGGCGAACATCACGCTGCTACCGGCCGATTCCATGCTGGCCAGCAGGTGTAGCGTGCCGACCGGGAAGGCCAGTTCTTCGAGGATTTGTACGAGGGCTTCACCGACGCTGCCAGTAGCGCCTACGACGGCGATGTCCAGAGGTGCAGTCATGGAGGAGATCCTTTTGCTGAAACGGCGGGGGCGGCACTTTACTTGGATTGTAGTGTTTTGTCTGTGCTGGCCGCTTCGCGGAAGCCTGACAGGGGCTGCACAAATGCAGGCATAAAAAAACCCGTACTGTCGCCAGCACGGGTTTTCGGTCAAACCGGAACGATCAGCGCTCCAGCAGGATCCGCAGCATGCGGCGCAGCGGTTCGGCAGCACCCCACAGCAGCTGGTCACCCACGGTGAACGCGCCGAGGTACTGCGACCCCATGTTCAGCTTGCGCAAACGGCCAACCGGAATGTTCAGGGTGCCGGTCACCTTGGTCGGGCTCAGCTCCTGCATGCTGATTTCACGCTGGTTCGGCACCAGCTTCACCCAGGGGTTGTGCTGGCTGATCATGCCTTCGATGTCGGCGAGCGGCACGTCCTTGTTCAGCTTGATGGTCAGCGCCTGGCTGTGGCAACGCATGGCGCCGATGCGCACGCAGATGCCGTCCACCGGGATCGGGCTCTTGAAGCGGCCGAGAATCTTGTTGGTCTCGGCCTGGGCCTTCCACTCTTCGCGGCTCTGGCCGTTCGGCAGTTCCTTGTCGATCCACGGGATCAGGCTGCCAGCCAGCGGCACACCGAAGTTTTCGGTCGGGAACGCTTCGCTGCGCATGGTTTCGGCAACCTTGCGGTCAATGTCGAGGATGGCGCTGGCCGGGTTGGCCAGGTCATCGGCCACGGCGGCGTGGGTTGCGCCCATCTGCTTGATCAGCTCACGCATGTTCTGCGCGCCGGCACCCGAGGCCGCCTGGTAGGTCATGGCACTCATCCACTCGACCAGGCCGGCTTCGAACAGCCCACCCAGGCCCATCAGCATCAGGCTGACGGTGCAGTTGCCGCCGATGTAGTTCCTGGTACCGGCATCCAGCTGCTGGTCGATGACCTTGCGGTTGACCGGGTCGAGGATGATCACCGCGTCATCCTGCATGCGCAGGGACGAAGCGGCATCGATCCAGTAACCCTGCCAGCCGGCTTCACGCAGCTTGGGGAAGACCTCGTTGGTGTAGTCGCCGCCCTGGCAGGTCAGGATCACGTCGAGGGTCTTGAGCTCTTCGATCGAATAAGCGTCCTTGAGGGGAGCAGTATCCTTGCCCACGTTCGGGCCTTGGCCACCGACGTTGGAGGTGGTGAAGAACACCGGCTCGATAAGGTCGAAGTCCTGCTCCTCCAGCATCCGCTGCATGAGCACGGAACCGACCATACCGCGCCAACCGATCAGACCTACACGTTTCATCGCAACTACACCTTTGCTAAAAGTGGGCCGCCACCAGGAATTTGGGGTGGCGGGCCAGAGAGATTACAGATTCCGCAGCGCTGCGACTACTGCGTCGCCCATTTCCTGCGTACCCACCTTGCGGCAGCCTTCCGAGAAGATGTCGCCGGTGCGCAGGCCCTGGTCCAGGACCACGCTCACGGCCTTCTCGATCGCTTCGGCGGCAACCGCCTGGTTGAAGCTGTAGCGCAGCATCATCGACACCGACAGGATGGTCGCCAACGGGTTGGCGATACCCAGGCCGGCGATGTCCGGCGCCGAGCCGTGGCACGGCTCGTACATGCCCTTGTTGTCGGCATCCAGCGACGCCGAAGGCAGCATGCCGATGGAACCGGTCAGCATGGAAGCTTCATCCGACAGAATGTCACCGAACATGTTGTCGGTCACCATCACGTCGAACTGCTTGGGCGCCCGCACCAGCTGCATGGCAGCGTTGTCGACGTACATGTGGCTCAGTTCGACATCCGGGTAGTCCTTGGCCACGTCCTCGACCACTTCACGCCACAGCTGGCTGGACGCCAGGACGTTGGCCTTGTCCACCGAGCACAGCTTCTTGCCCCGCACGCGGGCCATGTCGAAGCCGACCCGGGCAATGCGACGCACTTCGCTTTCGCTGTATGGCAGGGTGTCGTAGGCCTGGCGTTCGCCGCCCTCCAGCTCGCGCTGGCCACGCGGCGCACCGAAGTAGATACCACCGGTCAGTTCACGGACGATGAGGATGTCCAGGCCCGAGACGATCTCCGGCTTGAGCGACGAGGCATCAGCCAGTTGCGGATAGAGGATGGCCGGGCGCAGGTTGGCGAACAGCCCCAGTTGCGAACGGATCTTCAGCAAGCCGCGCTCGGGGCGGATGTCACGCTCGATCTTGTCCCACTTCGGCCCGCCCACGGCGCCCAGCAGCACGGCGTCGGCCTTGCGCGCACGCTCCAGCGTTTCGTCGGCCAGCGGCACGCCGTGCTTGTCGATGGCGGCGCCACCGATCAGGTCGTGGGCCAGGCTGAAACCGAGCTGGAACTTGTCGTTGGCCAGTTCCAGGACCTTGACCGCCTCGGCCATGATTTCCGGGCCGATACCATCACCTGGGAGAATCAGAATCTGCTTGCTCATGCTTTCCTCTATCCATTCACGCGGTGCGGCCAAGCGGGCCGCACCGAAAAGTTCTCAACGCTCGGCCCACAACACCAGCACATCCGTGCTGAACGAACCATCGGCCTCGATCTGGTAATACTGCCGTACTTCCTCGCCCATGGCTTGCTGCAACTGGCGGATGGCCACACGCATCGGCTCGGGGGTGCGCATGCGCTCGACCCAACTGCCGAACTCCAGGCGCAGCGGCTGGCGGGTGTGGCTGCGCACGTGCAGGCCGGCCTCGCTGACCTGGCGCTGCCATTCGGCGGCGGAATAGTCACGTACGTGGCTGGTATCGCGCAGCACTTCCACCGTTTGCAGATAGGTGTCGAGCAACGGGCTCCCCGGCGACATGACGTCGATGAAGGCTGCCACGCCGCCCGGCTTGAGCACCCGGCGCACTTCGCGCAGGGCCAGGCCCAGGTCGCTCCAGTGGTGGGCGGAGTAGCGGCTGAAGACGTAGTCGAACGCAGCATCGGCGAACGGCAGGCGTTCGGCAGCACCGCGCTCGGTGGTGATATTGGCCAGGCCGCGCTCGGCAGCAGCACTGGCGACCACCTCAAGCATGGCCTGCGAGAGGTCGTAGGCGACCACCTCCGCCACCAGCGGGGCGACCTGGAAACTGACATGACCGGCACCACAGCCCAGGTCCAGCACGCGGGCGTGGCCCTGCCCGGCCAGTTCGGCCTGCAGCAGGGCGAATTCACTGCCCTGGGCGTGCACGGCGCTGCTGAGGTAGGCACTGGCCTGTTCGCCGAACTGGCGTTGGACCACATCGGTGTGTTGACTGCTGGTCATGTCTCGATCCTTTTGGTTTCGGGTTGCTTCACTGCCTCTATCGCCGGCAAGCCAGCTGCCACAGGAAACCCACAGTATCCAAACCTGCGGTAATCCTGTGGCCGCTGGCTTGCCGGCGATGAGGCCAGCAAACCCAACGCCATCATTCAGGCATCCCGGAACAACCAGGGCTGCGCTGCGCGGTGTCTACCTTCGAAGGCCTTGATCGCGTCGCTGTCCTGCAGGGTCAGGCCGATGTCATCCAGGCCGTTGAGCAGGCAGTGCTTGCGGAACGCGTCGATCTCAAAGTGCAGCACCTTGCCATCCGGACGGGTCACCGCCTGCGCCTGCAGGTCGATGACCAGCTGGTAGCCCGGGTTGGCTTCGACCTGCTTGAACAGCTCGTCGACTTCCTCATCGCTGAGAATGATTGGCAGCAAGCCGTTCTTGAAGCTGTTATTGAAGAAGATGTCGGCAAAGCTCGGCGCGATCACGCTGCGGAAGCCGTACTCGTCCAGCGCCCACGGCGCGTGTTCACGGCTGGAACCGCAACCGAAGTTCTCCCGCGCCAGCAACACGCTGGCACCCTGGTAACGTTCGTGGTTGAGTACGAACTCCTTGTTCAGCGGGCGCTTGCTGTTGTCCTGGTAGGGTTGGCCCACGTCCAGGTAGCGCCACTCGTCGAACAGGTTGGGGCCGAAACCGGTGCGCTTGATCGACTTGAGGAACTGCTTCGGGATGATCTGGTCGGTGTCGACGTTGGCACGGTCCAACGGAGCGACGAGGCCAGTGTGCTGGGTAAAGGCTTTCATGCTGCGCTCCCTTGGATCAACTCGCGGACATCGATGAAGTGGCCGGTCACCGCGGCGGCGGCGGCCATGGCCGGGCTGACCAGGTGGGTACGGCCACCGGCGCCCTGGCGGCCTTCGAAGTTGCGGTTGGAGGTGGACGCGCAGTGCTCGCCGCTCTCCAGGCGGTCCGGGTTCATCGCCAGGCACATCGAGCAGCCTGGTTCACGCCATTCGAAACCGGCTTCGAGGAAGATCTTGTCCAGGCCTTCGCGCTCGGCCTGGGCCTTGACCAGGCCCGAGCCCGGCACCACCAGCGCCTGCTTGACGTTGGCAGCGACCTTGCGGCCCTTGGCGATCGCGGCCGCGGCGCGCAAGTCTTCGATGCGCGAGTTGGTGCACGAGCCGATAAAAACGCGGTCAAGCTTGATGTCGGTGATCGCTTGATTGGCGGCCAGGCCCATGTACTTGAGGGCACGTTCGATCGAACCACGCTTGATCAGGTCAGGCTCGGCAGCCGGGTCCGGCACGCGCTGGTCGACGGCCAGGACCATTTCCGGCGAGGTACCCCAGCTGACCTGCGGCTTGATTTGCCCAGCGTCGAGTTCGACCACGGTGTCGAACACCGCGTCAGCGTCGGAAACCAGGCCTTTCCAGGCTGCGACCGCCTGCTTCCACTGCTCGCCCTTGGGCGCGTACGGGCGGCCTTCGACATAGGCGACGGTGGTATCGTCCACCGCCACCAGGCCTACGCGGGCACCGGCTTCAATGGACATGTTGCAGATGGTCATGCGGCCTTCCATCGACAATTCGCGAATGGCGCTGCCGGCGAACTCCATGGCGTGGCCATTGCCACCGGCGGTGCCGATCTTGCCGATCACCGCCAGGACGATGTCCTTGGCAGTAACGCCGGCAGACAACTGGCCTTCCACACGCACCAGCATGTTCTTCATTTTCTTGGCGACCAGGCACTGGGTCGCGAGCACGTGCTCGACCTCGGAGGTACCGATGCCATGAGCCAGGGCACCGAAGGCGCCGTGGGTGGAGGTGTGCGAGTCGCCGCAGACCACGGTCATGCCCGGCAAGGTGGCGCCCTGCTCCGGGCTGATGACGTGGACGATACCCTGGCGCTCGTCGTTCATCTTGAATTCGACGATGCCGTATTCGTCACAGTTTTCGTCGAGGGTCTGCACCTGCAGGCGCGACACTTGGTCGACGATGGCTTCGATACCGCCCTTGCGCTCCGGCGTGGTCGGCACGTTGTGGTCCGGCGTGGCGATATTGGCATCGATGCGCCAGGGCTTGCGGTTGGCCAGGCGCAGGCCTTCGAAGGCCTGGGGCGACGTCACTTCGTGAATGATGTGGCGATCGATGTAGATCAGGGACGAGCCGTCATCACGGCGCTTGACCTCATGGGCTTCCCAGAGTTTGTCGTAGAGCGTTTTGCCAGCCATCAGACTGTTCCTCATCAGCGTCTTTCTATGCCAAAGACCCCTTGGCTTGTGCGGTCGATGCTAGGGCGTTAGATTGAATAACTCAAATTCATAATTTTTATGCTTTGGATAACCAACAGGAATTCTGCCCATGGACCTCGCCAACCTGAGCGCCTTCATCGCGATTGCCGAGACCGGCAGCTTTTCCGGGGCAGCGGAACGCCTGTTCCTGACCCAGCCGGCGGTCAGCAAGCGCATCGCCGGCCTGGAACAGCAACTGGACGTGCGCCTGTTCGACCGGCTGGGCCGCGAGGTGACCCTGACCGAGGCTGGCCGCGCCTTGCTGCCCCGTGCCTACCAGATCCTCAATGTCCTCGATGATACC
Organism: Pseudomonas sp. TE21394; assembly: GCF_054057835.1. Taxonomy (NCBI): domain Bacteria; kingdom Pseudomonadati; phylum Pseudomonadota; class Gammaproteobacteria; order Pseudomonadales; family Pseudomonadaceae; genus Pseudomonas; species Pseudomonas sp. TE21394. The sequence continues at coordinate 292,974 of NZ_JBSRZR010000001.1, forward strand.
CGCCGTGCGCTGACCAACCTGACTGGCGAAGTCAGCGGTCGCCTGACCCTGGCCACCAGCCATCACATCGGCCTGCACCGGCTGCCGCCGCTGTTGCGGGCGTTTACCCGCCAATACCCGGCCGTGGCACTGGATATCCAGTTCATGGATTCGGAACAGGCCTACGATGAAATTCTGCATGGCCGCGCCGAGATTGCCGTGATCACGCTTGCGCCCGAGCCACACCACCTGATCAAGGCCATCCCGGTGTGGGACGACGCCCTGGACTTCGTGGCCGCTCCTGAGCACACACTGGCCGCCAACCAGGCGGTCAGCCTGGCCGACGTCGCCCGTCACCCGGCGGTGTTCCCGGGCGGTAACACCTTCACCCACCATATCGTCCAGCGCCTGTTCGAAAGCCAGGGCCTGACCCCGAATATCGCCATGAGCACCAATTATCTGGAAACCATCAAGATGATGGTGTCGATCGGCCTGGCCTGGAGCGTGCTGCCGCGCACCATGCTCGACGAACAGGTTGCACCCATCGCTTTGCCGGGCATACAGCTGTCGCGCCAGCTAGGCTACATTTTGCACACGGAGCGTACGCTATCGAACGCAGCGAGGGCTTTCATGGCCTTGCTCGACAGCCACGCGGGGCCCGCCTGACCGGTCGTCAGCCCGGTTTTTTCATCCCAAGGACGCGTCATACGCCAAAGGTCTGGTACCGATGCCCAAATCAGCGAACCGTTTTCCGCGCCTGCCGCGTATCCCGGCGGTCGATCCCCAAGAGTCGGAACAGGCCTGGCAGAACGCCCCGCAACTGCTGGCCGCACTCAACGGGGCCCGGCTGGGCGCCTGGCTGTGGGACATACAGACCGGCCGGGTGAGCTGGTCGCGGGGCACCCAGGCGCTGTTCGGCTTCGACCCGCACAAGCCACTACCCAGCGATATCGACTACCTCGACCTGCTGCCGGAGGAGGACCGCGCCCGTACCCGCCAACTGTTCCAGGCCGTGGTCAACGGCGAGCCGGCAGAAAAAGCCATGCGCCACCGCATCCGCTGGCCCGATGGCAGCCTGCACTGGCTGGAAATCAACGGCAGCCTGACCCACGACCGGCAAGGTCGCCCGCAGATGATCGGAGTCATTCGTGAAATCACCCGCCAGCGCGAACGGGAAACGGCGCTGATCAACTCGGAAAAGCGCTTCGCCACCCTGTTTCACCTCAGCCCCAACGCCATCCTGCTGACCCGTCGCGACGACGGCATGATTTTCGAGGTCAACCAGCACTTCGAAAACATGTTCGGCTGGCCCGGCAGCCAGGTGATCGGCAAGACCAGCCTGGAACTGGGCTTGTGGGCCAACCCCGAACAGCGCCACCAACTGCTGGAATTGGCCCGTCACAACAGCGGCCCGCTGAGCCTGGAAGTCCAGTTCCGCGCCGTCGGCGGCAAGATACATGACGGCATCCTCTGCACCCAGGGCATTGAGCTGGAGGGTGTGACCTATCTCCTCAGTACCTTCATGGACACCACCGAGCGCAAACGCGCCGAGCAGGCCCTGAAGGACAGCCAGGAGCGCCTCGATCTGGCCCTGGACTCGGCACAGCTGGGTACCTGGGACTGGCATATCCCCAGCGGCATGCTCTATGGCTCGGCCCGCGCCGCACAGCTGCACGGCTTGCCGCCGATCCCCTTTCACGAATCGTTCGACGCGTTTTTCGAAGGTGTGCCGGAGCAGGAGCGCAACGTGATGCGCCAGGCCTACCGCAGCCTGCGCGAAGGGCCCGCCGGCAATTACCAGATCACCTACCAGGTTCAACTGGAAAACGGCGTTTCGCGCTATATCGAAAGCCGCGCCCGGCTGTACCGCGACGAGCAGGGCAACCCGCTGCGCATGGCCGGCACCTTGCTCGACATCACCGACCAGGTGGAACGCGAGCAGCGCCTGAGCGCTTCGGAAGAGAAGTTCGCCAGCCTGTTCCAGGTCAGCCCCGACCCCATCTGCGTCAACCGCCAGGACACCGGCCAGTTCATCGAGATCAACCCGGCGTTCACCCAGACCTTCGGCTGGGGCGCAGACCAGGTCATCGGCCGCACCGCCGAGGAAATCGGCTTGTGGGCCGAGACCTTCGAGCGTGCGCAACGCATCGAGCGAGTGATCCGTGAGCAGGCCCTGAGCAACGTAGCCGTGGTGGTCAACCACCGCAACGGTGCACCGTTGACCTGCGTGATTTCCAGCCGCCTCATCACTGTCGATGGCCAGCCCTGCAGCGTGACGACCCTGCGCGATATCACCCAGCAGCAGCGGGCCGAGGCAGCGCTCAAGTCCAGCGAGGAGAAGTTCGCCAAGGCCTTCCACTCCAGCCCCGACGCGATCACCATCACCGAACGCTACAGCGGCCGTTACCTGGAAATCAACGACGGCTTCTGCCGGCTGACTGGCTACAGCGCCGCCGAAGTGGTCGGCCGCACGGTGTACGAGGTGGGCATCTGGGCTGACGACAAGCAACGCAGCGCCCTGCTGGCAGAACTGCGCGAGCGCGGCCGGGTGCACCACCGCGAGATGCTCGGGCGCAACAAGCGTGGCGATATCCTCACCGTGGAGGTGTCGGTCGAGCCCATCACCCTCAACGAGGTCGACTGCCTGCTGCTGAACGCCCGCGATGTCAGTCAGTTGAAGAACGCACAAGCGCAGATTCGCCACCTGGCCTACCACGACCCGTTGACCAACCTGCCCAACCGCGCCTTGCTGATGGACCGCCTGAGCCAACAGATCGCCCTGCTCAAGCGCCACAACCTGCGCGGCGCGCTGCTGTTCCTCGACCTCGACCATTTCAAGCACATCAACGACTCGCTGGGCCACCCGGTGGGCGACACGGTGCTGAAGATCATCACCGCGCGGCTGGAAGCCAGCGTACGCCTGGAAGACACCGTGGCACGCCTGGGTGGTGACGAATTCGTGGTGTTGCTGAGCGGCCTGGAGGGCAGCCGTGATGCGGTCGAAGAAAAAGTTCGTGAACTGGCCGATACCCTGCGTGAACTGCTGGCCGAACCGATGTCACTGGACGGCCAGCGCCTGCAGGTGACGCCCAGCATCGGCGTCGCGCTGATCCCTGACCACGGCGCCACACCGGCCGACCTGCTCAAGCGTGCCGATATCGCCCTGTACCGGGCCAAGGATTCCGGGCGCAACACCACCCAAATGTTCCACACCACCATGCAGAAGGCCGCCAGCGAACGCCTGCGCATGGAGAACGACCTGCGCCTGGCCCTGGCGCGCGGCGAACTGGCGCTGCACTTCCAGCCGCAAGTCGATGCACGTGACAACCGCATCATCGGGGCCGAGGTATTGCTACGCTGGCACCACCCGCAACTGGGCCAGCAGCCACCGGCACAATTCATTCAGGTATTGGAAGAAAGCGGCCTGATCCTGGAAGTCGGCAGCTGGATTCTCGATGAAGCCTGCGACGCCTGTGCCCGCATGCTGGCCGACGGGCTGGTCGAGGCAGACAGTTTCAGCCTGTGCGTGAACATCAGCCCACGACAGTTTCGCCAGAACGACTTTGTCGGACGGGTGCTGCGCAGCCTGGACGACTACCGTTTGCCTCGGCAGATGCTGAAACTGGAGATTACCGAAGGCATCGTCATCCAGAACCTGGAGGACACCATCAGCAAGATGCGCGAGCTGAAGCGCTACGGGGTGAGTTTCGCGATGGACGACTTCGGCACCGGCTATTCTTCGCTGACCTACCTGAAGCGCCTGCCGGTGGACGCCCTGAAGATCGACCAGACCTTCGTACGCGATGCGCCGATGGACCCCAACGACGCCGAAATCGTCCGCGCCATCGTCGCCATGGCGCGCAGCCTGGACCTGGCGGTGATTGCCGAAGGGGTGGAGTTGAGCGAGCAGCTGGAGTTTCTGGAACGGTTGGGGTGCCACTTGTACCAGGGATACCTGCACAGCCGGCCGTTACCATTGCCGGAGTTTCGGCAGATGTTGCTGGAGGCGCCGGCAAATTACTGAAACTGACATGGCCGCCCCTACGCGACGCTGCGCGCAAGGCTTACAACAGTGGAACAAAAAAAGGGCACCCCCAAGGGGGCGCCCTTTTTCACATCGGTGCGATCAGTTCAGCGCTGGCTGTTCGCCGTTGATCGGGATGCGCTTGGCCTTGGCTTCTTCAGGCACGATGCGCAGCAGGTCGATGCTGAGCAGGCCATTGGCCAGGCCGGCAGCCTTGACTTCAATATGGTCGGCCAGGCGGAAGGACAGCTTGAAGGCACGTTGCGCAATACCCTGATGCAGGTAGGTCACCTCTTCGGCGCCGTTGTCGCGCTTGCCACCGGACACGGTCAGGACACCTTTCTCGACCTGCAGATCGAGGTCCTGCTCCTGGAAGCCGGCTGCGGCTACCACGATGCGGTACTGGTCATCGCCATGCTTTTCCACGTTGTAGGGCGGGTAGCTGCTACCGGCCTCGTTGCGCGCCGCAGATTCGAACAGGTCGTTGAAACGGTCGAACCCTACGGAATGGCGGAACAGTGGAGCGAGAGAGAAAGCAGTGTTCATGGTCATTAACTCCTGAGATTCAGCAAGTAAAGTCACTACGCGACCCGACTTCGGCATCGCGTACTCAAGAGATAGGGTCGGGAGAACGGCTTTCAAGAGGCACAGCAAAAAAATCTTGAATCAGTGCCCGTGCAAGCGCCGGATCAGGCAACGCAGGCCGTCACCGCTTGCGCTTCACCCCCCAGCAGGCGACTGATACGTGCGCAGTCGTCTTCCCGACGCAATTCGGCGAAAAGCACCACCGCCTCGGGGTAACTGCGGGTCAGCATCGCCAACCACTGCTTCATCCGTCCCGGCGCATAACGCGGCGACAGCTTGGCCTGGGCCTGGCGCCAGAATTCGCGCAGCAACGGCAGCAGGTCGCTCCAGGCCATCGGCAGGTATTCCCGCCCATCCCGCGCTGCGGCTATCTGCAGGCCAAGGTCGGGACGCGAGACCAGCCCGCGGCCGAGCATGATGTGTTCGGCACCACTGACTTCACGGCAGCGCCGCCAGTCGTCCACGGTCCAGATCTCGCCATTGGCGAACACCGGCACCTTGACCACATCCTGTACCCGCGCCACCCACTCCCAATGGGCCGGCGGCTTGTAACCTTCGACCTTGGTCCGCGCATGCACCACCAGATGCGCCGCCCCCCCCTCGGCCAGAGCGGTGGCACAGTCCAGCGCGCCGTCGGGGCTGTCGAAGCCCAGGCGCATCTTCGCCGTCACCGGGATATGCGCCGGCACGGCGCTGCGTACCTCGCGCACAATGGCGTGTAACAATTCCGGCTCCTTGAGCAGCACCGCACCGCCGCGCGACTTGTTCACAGTCTTGGCCGGGCAACCGAAGTTCAGGTCGATCACCGGCGCCCCCAGCTCGCACGCCAGCGCGGCGTTTTCCGCCAGGCACACCGGGTCGGAGCCCAGCAATTGCACGCGCATGGGTACCCCGGCGGCAGTCCGGGCGCCGTTGCGCAACTCGGGCGCCAGCTTGTCGAACGAAGCAGGCGGCAGCAGGCGGTCGCACACGCGAATGAACTCGGTGACGCACCAGTCGATACCGCCGACGCGGGTCAGCACGTCGCGCAGGATGTTGTCGACCAGCCCCTCCATGGGGGCCAGGGCAATTTGCATGTCGGGGTCTCGGCGGAAAAAGCCGGCAGTCTAGCAAAGATTGCCGGCGTTTCAGGCGCCGATCAGCGCCGGGCCGTAACCGTCGAGGAATTCCGCCGGCATGCGCCTGGGCTTGCCACTGGAGAGTTCGATGCAGGCGAAGGTGGTCTGGGCGCGCAGCAGGGTCACGCCGTCGCGCGGGCGCTTGAGCTGAAAGCGCCGGGTCATGCGCAGGCGCTGGTCCCAGTCGATGATCCAGGTGGCCAGCTGCAACTCGTCGTCTTCATAGGCGGCGGCCAGATAGTCGATCTCGTGGCGGACCACGGCCATGGCCCGATCCAGCCGGCGGTATTCGGCCAGGTCCAGGCCCAGGCGTTGCGAGTGGCGCCAGGCGCAGCGCTCCAGCCAGGTCACGTAAACGGCGTTGTTGGCGTGGCCGAGGCCATCGATATCCTCGCCACCGACGCGCAGATCGATGACGAATGGTGTTGCCAGGTCCCAGCTCATGTTCGCTTCCTTGACGCAAAAGTGGATTTAGCAGCGACCTGCGGGGGAATGTCCAGAGCTTCTGTGCCTGCCTCGGGGCCCGGCGCGTCGATCAAGCACTTTGCCGCGCTGGCGCAGCTGCCTGGGCCAGCAGTTCGAGCACCGCTTCACCCAGGCGCGGGTCAGCCAGCACGCGCTGGTGCCCGCCCTCCTCCAGCAGCAACAGCCGGCTGTCGAACCAGGCCTTGTGAATGGCTTGGGCTTCGCTGACAGGCACCAGCTCGTCATCGGCGGCATGCACCACCAGCCCCGGCAGCTCCAGCTGATAACCACTGACATCGAGCCGCGCAATCTGCATGCCGACGTCGCGCTCCACCTGGCGAATGAACGCGGCCCGCGCCCGTGCAGGCAACCCCAGGCGATGGGCAAAACCACGCAGTACGCCGAGCAGTTGCGCCGGCGCAGCGATACTCACCGCCGCTTCGGCGCGCAGGCCCATCTGCAACGCCAGCAACACACTGGCACCGCCCATGGAATGGCCAATCACCGCGCGCAGCGGCGGCAATTCGGCGGCAGCCTCCAGCAATGCCCGGGCAAACAGCACCACATGCGCCTGCTCGCCAGGTGAACGACCATGCCCCGGCCCTTCCAGCGAGACCACGGTGTGCCCGGCCTTGACCAAGGTCTCGATCAAGGCGGCAAACTGGCTCGGGCGCCCTTCCCAACCATGCATCAACAGCACGGTGGGCCCGTTGCCCCAACGCAACGCGGACAAGCCGAAGCGCAGGGTAATGCGCTCGGCGCTGGCCAGCACAGGCAGCTCCCACTGCCTTGGCGGCAGGTTGCGGGGGGTCATGAATGCACGGCGCATCTTGCCCGCAACGTGCTCCGGGGCCAGGTGGCCCAAGGTGCCATTGACACCACGAATCCAGCTCAGGGTCGTCATCGCCATGCTCCCGTCAGAGCACCGCCGATTTGGCAGCGCGTAGAATGCGGTCAGACAGCTCGCTGGTGCCCAGGGCACGGGCCAGGGCCAGGCCGCCTATCATCAGGGCCAGGTCGGCCAGGGCCTTGTCGGCGTCTTCAGGGCGGTCGACCATGGCGGCTGTCATCAACTCGATGTGTTCGGCCAGCACTTCGCGAAAAGCCTCCGGCAGGCGCTGCATTTCGCCCAGTGAGTTGGGCAACGGGCAGGCATGCACCTCGGCATCGCGATGTTTGCGCGACAGGTAGAAGGCGCCGGCCAATGTCCGTCGCTCGGCACCTTCCAGGCCGGGATCGAGCTGGGCCAGCAACGCCCGGCGCTCGACCAGCAACTGGCGGAACGCCTCGAGCATCATTTCGTCCTTGCTGTCGAAATGGGCATAGAAACCACCGACAGTCAGCCCTGCCGCCCCCATCACCTGGCTGACGCTGGGCTCAGCCGGGCCATGCTGGATCAAGGCGCTGCGCGCCGCTTCGAGAATGCGTTCACGGGTTCTGTTTTTCTTGTCGCTCATCAGAGACTCGCCGATGGGATATGATGACCGTAATATTATTCTCATCATATTTTTCCGCAAGTGGATTCAACTGCCATTTGTCGGCCAGGCTTTTTTTAGGGGGGAGAAAAACAAAAGGCCCATTCAATAAGCGAATGAGCCTTAAAGATCCGCAATACGCGGGTAAAAGTGGCGTCCCCTAGGGGACTCGAACCCCTGTTACCGCCGTGAAAGGGCGGTGTCCTAGGCCACTAGACGAAGGGGACGTAACCTTCGCGAAGATCCACGTGCGTGGACCCTGGCATAAATGGTGGAGCTAAGCGGGATCGAACCGCTGACCTCCTGCATGCCATGCAGGCGCTCTCCCAGCTGAGCTATAGCCCCGAAACAAAAGGCTCATCAATAATCGACGAGCCTTTTTAAGCCCTGCAAAACGCAGGAAAAGTGGCGTCCCCTAGGGGACTCGAACCCCTGTTACCGCCGTGAAAGGGCGGTGTCCTAGGCCACTAGACGAAGGGGACGTAACCTTCGCGAAGACCCACGTACGTGGACCCTGGCATAAATGGTGGAGCTAAGCGGGATCGAACCGCTGACCTCCTGCATGCCATGCAGGCGCTCTCCCAGCTGAGCTATAGCCCCGGATTTCTAGCCTCTCGGCCCAGCGACATCCTGAAACATCGCTTGTGCAAAACTGGCGTCCCCTAGGGGACTCGAACCCCTGTTACCGCCGTGAAAGGGCGGTGTCCTAGGCCACTAGACGAAGGGGACGAACCTTCTTACCTTCAAGACCCGGTTGCTGGACCCGATCTTGCTCGACAGCCTTGGCTGTCAAACGGAATTTGGTGGAGCTAAGCGGGATCGAACCGCTGACCTCCTGCATGCCATGCAGGCGCTCTCCCAGCTGAGCTATAGCCCCACAATGTCGCTCTGAACCGAAGCGCTGGCTGGGTGCCTGGCGTTTCGTTTTCGTTCATCGCTGTGGACGGGGCGCATATTAAGATCGGATTGCAGGGCTGTCAAACTAATTTTTCAAAATATTCAAAAAAATTTTCACAGATAACAATCACTTACCACCCTACCCCGGTAAATCGAAGCGCCGCGCCCGTGCAGGAGCGGCCTCGTGTCGCGAAAGGGCCGCAAAGTGGCCCCAGCAATTTTTGCGTTACAACTGAAATCGCGGGACCGCGTTGCGGTCCCTTCGCGGCACAAGGCCGCTCCTACCGGGCTCAGCCAAGGCCTTTGGAGCGCTATCAGGCGATGGACGCCAGAAGCTTTTCCCATTCCTTGTTTTCTTTCTTCGACACGCCACCCAGCAGGTCCAGGGCCTGGCGCAGGCGGTAGCGGGTCAGGTCCGGGCCAAGGATTTCCATGGCATCGAGCACCGACACCGAGCTGGCCTGGCCGGTGATGGCGGCGAACATCAGCGGCATGGCGTCACGCAGCTTCAGTTCCAGCGCGTCGACTACCGCCTGGATGCAACCGGTGATGCGCTCCTTTTCCCATTGGCGCAGGCTTTCGAGCTTCCACAGGATCAGCTGGATCACCTGGCGCACCTGGTCGGCCGACAGTTTCTTGCTTTCGAACAGTTTGGCGTCGAGCTTCAGCGCACCTTCGAAGAAGAACCCGCCCAGCGGGGCAACCTGGCTGAAGGTTTCCACCCGGCCCTGCACGTGCGGGGCAATCTTCATCATGTAGTCGCTGTTGAACGCCCACTTCTGCAGGCGCGCGGCGAACTCTTCGACTGGCAGCTCGCGCAGCCACTGGCCGTTCAGCCAGGACAGCTTCTCGATGTCGAAGATCGGGCCACCCAGCGAAATACGCGACAGGTCGAAGTGTTCGACCATCTCCGCCAGCGAGAACTTCTCGCGCTCGTCCGGCATCGACCAGCCCATGCGGCCCAGATAGTTGAGCATCGCCTCGGGCATGAAGCCCATGCGCTCGTAGAAGGTCACCGAAGTCGGGTTCTTGCGCTTGGACAGCTTGGACTTGTCCGGGTTACGCAGCAGCGGCATGTAGCACAGCTTGGGCTGCTCCCAGCCGAAGTATTCGTACAGCTTGATCAGCTTGGGCGCCGATGGCAGCCACTCTTCGCCGCGCAGCACGTGGGTGATGCCCATCAGATGGTCGTCGACCACGTTGGCCAGGAAGTACGTCGGCAGGCCGTCGTTCTTCATCAGCACCTGCATGTCCATGCGGTCCCACGGGATCTCTACATCGCCACGCAGCATGTCCGGGACCACGCACACGCCTTCGCTCGGCACCTTCATGCGGATCACGTGCGGCTCGCCAGCGTCCAGGCGACGCTGCACTTCCTCGGCGCTCATCAACAGCGCGCGGCCATCGTAGCGCGGGGTTTCGCCACGAGCCTGCTGTTCGGCACGCATCTGCTCCAGCTCTTCGGCGGTGCAGAAGCAATAGAAGGCATGGCCTGCGTCAACCAGTTGCTTGGCATATTTCGCGTAGATCTCGCCGCGCTCGCTCTGCCGGTACGGGCCGTGCGGGCCGCCGACGTCCGGGCCTTCGTTCCATTCGATGCCGAGCCAGCGCAGGGCATCGAAGATCTGCTGTTCCGACTCGCGCGTGGAGCGCAGCTGGTCGGTGTCTTCGATGCGCAGGATGAACTCACCGCCGTGCTGCTTGGCAAAGCAGTAGTTGAACAGGGCGATGTAGGCAGTGCCGACATGGGGGTCGCCGGTAGGCGATGGCGCGATACGCGTGCGTACGGTGGTCATGGAAGGTCTCGAACGAAAGATGAAACAAAGGCGGGATGTTAGCAGGAGGCAGGCACCGGGCTCCAGCAATGGCGCGAACGACACTTGTCGATAGCCACCATGCCGCTGTTAAATTTGTTTACATTTTCCCGAACGATAGTGCCCATGCCTGCCCAACTCAAACGTCGCTTGCTGGCCTTCTTCATCCTGGTGGCGACCGTTGCCCTCGCCTTCCTGGGCCACTGGTACCTCAAGGGGCGCTTCTACGAAAGCACCGACAACGCCTACGTGCAGGGCGAGATCACGCGCATCTCCAGCCAGTTGGGCGCGCGTATCGATGCCGTCGCGGTCGAGGACAACCAGCACGTGAACAAGGGTGACCTGCTGGTGCGCCTGGAGGCTGCCGACTTCGAACTTGCCGTGCAACGTGCTCGCGCCGCCCTGGCCACCCGCGAGGCCGAACAGCTGCAGGCAGAAAGCCGCCTCACCCAGCAGGCCAGCCTGATTGCCGCAGGCCTGGCCCAGGTGGCGGCAAGCCAGGCCACCTTCGACCGCTCGCGCCTGGACCTGAGCCGCGCCGAGAAGCTGCGCAAGCCGGGCTTCGTCTCGGAGGAACGGGTCACCACGTTGTCGGCCGACAGCCATGTCGCCGGCTCGCAGGTCGACAAGGCCCGCGCCGACCTGCAAAGCCAGCGCCAGCAGGTCAACGCGCTGAGCGCTGAACTCAAGCGCCTCGATGCGCAAATCGCCAATGCCCGCGCCGACCTGGCCCAGGCCGAACTGAACCTGACCCGCTGTGAAATACGCGCGCCGATCAGTGGCACCATTGGCCAGCGCAATGCACGTGACGGCCAGGTGGTGCAGGCCGGTGCCTACCTGCTGTCGATCGTGCCGGACGAAGACATCTGGGTGCAGGCCAATTTCAAGGAAACCCAGATCGGCCGCATGCAGCCCGGGCAACGCGCCGAACTGTTGTTCGACAGCTATCCCGACACACCGATCGAAGGCCGGGTCGACAGCCTGTTCGCCGCCTCAGGCGCCCAGTTCAGCCTGTTGCCGCCCGACAACGCCACCGGCAACTTCACCAAGGTGGTGCAACGCATTCCGGTCAAGCTGACCTTCCGCGCCGACAACCCGCTGCACGGGCGCATCCGCCCGGGCATGTCGGTGACCGCCACCGTCGACCTGCGCAGCGAAGACGAAGGCCGAAATGGCCGGTGACGTGTTGCTCAGGCCCACTGCGGAGCCGACCCGGCGCGACTGGATCGCGGTAATGAGCGTGATGCTCGGCGCCTTCATGGCGGTGCTGGACATCCAGATCACCAACTCGTCGCTGAAGGACATCCAAGGCGCATTGTCGGCGACGCTGGAGGAAGGCTCGTGGATTTCCACCTCGTACCTGGTGGCGGAGATCATCATGATTCCGCTCACCGCCTGGCTGGTGCAACTACTGTCGGCGCGGCGCCTGGCGGTGTGGGTATCCGGCGGCTTCCTGCTGTCGTCGCTGCTGTGTTCGATGGCCTGGAACCTGGAAAGCATGATCCTGTTCCGCGCCCTGCAGGGCTTTACCGGCGGAGCATTGATCCCGCTGGCCTTCACCCTGACCCTGATCAAGCTGCCCGAGCACCACCGTGCCAAGGGCATGGCCATGTTTGCCATGACCGCCACCTTCGCCCCCTCGATCGGCCCCACCCTGGGTGGCTGGCTGACTGAAAACTGGGGCTGGGAATACATCTTCTACATCAATATCCCGCCCGGTCTGGTAATGATCGCCGGCCTGCTGTACGGGCTGGAGAAGAAGGACGCACATTGGGAGCTGCTGAAAAGTACCGACTACGCCGGTATCGTCACCCTGGGGCTGGGGCTGGGCTGCCTGCAGGTGTTTCTGGAAGAAGGCCACCGCAAGGACTGGCTGGAATCGCAACTGATCGTCGGCCTCGGCAGCATCGCCCTGGTCAGCCTGATCACTTTCATCATCCTGCAGTTTTCCAGACCACAGTCACTGATCAACCTGCGCATCCTCGGCAACCGCAACTTCGGCCTGGCGAGCATCGCCAGCCTGGGCATGGGCGTGGGCCTGTATGGCTCGATCTACCTGTTGCCGCTGTACCTGGCACAGATACAGGGCTACAACGCCTTGCAGATCGGTGAGGTGATCATGTGGATGGGCATCCCGCAGCTGTTCCTCATCCCGCTGGTGCCGCAGTTGATGAAAGTGGTGTCGCCCAAGGTGTTGTGCGCCTTGGGGTTCTGCCTGTTCGGTGCCGCCAGTTTCGGCTCGGGGGTGCTCAACCCGGATTTCGCCGGGCCGCAGTTCAACCATATCCAGATCATCCGCGCCATCGGCCAGCCGATGATCATGGTGACCATCTCCCTGATCGCTACGGCGTATATCCAGCCGCAGGATGCCGGGTCGGCGTCGAGCCTGTTCAATATCCTGCGCAACCTGGGCGGGGCGATCGGCATTGCGCTGCTGGCCACGCTGCTGGATGCGCGGACCAAGGTGTACTTCGATTACCTGAGGGAAGCACTGGTGCCAAGCAACCCTCAGGTGGCGGAGCGCCTGGCACAACTGGCAGAGCGACTGGGAAATGACAACGCCGCGCTGGGTAAATTGAGCGAGATTACCCATCAGCAGGCGTTGATCATGGCCTACAACGATGCCTTCCACTTTGTCGGCATCGGCTTGGCGGTGAGCATGGTGGCGGTGCTGATGACCCGCAAGCTGCCGGAGGGGCTGAAGGCCGGGGAAGCCCATTAGGCTTGCTACAGATGCGGCGCGGTCCTGTTGGAGCGCCCCCGCCAGGCTTCAGCTGGTAATCAACCGCTCCCGCAGCTGGGCAATCTCGTCGCGCAATTGCGCCGCCGCCTCGAATTCCAGGTCGCGGGCGAACTGCATCATCTTCTCTTCCAGCTGCTTGATGCGCTTGGTGATCTCGCCTGGCGTGCGCAGCTCGGCCTCGTAACGGGCACTCTCCTCCGCTGCCTTGGCCATGCCCTTGCGCTTCTTGCTGCGCGCGCCAGGCACGGTGGCACCTTCCATGATGTCGGTGATGTCCTTGACCACGCCCTTGGGCACGATGCCATGGGCCTGGTTGAAGGCGATCTGCTTCTCGCGACGGCGTTCGGTTTCGTCGATGGCCCGCTGCATCGAACCGGTAATCTGGTCGGCGTACAGAATGGCCCGGCCATTGAGGTTGCGCGCCGCGCGGCCGATGGTCTGGATCAGCGAGCGCTCGGAGCGCAGGAAGCCTTCCTTGTCGGCATCAAGGATTGCCACCAGCGACACCTCGGGCATGTCCAGGCCCTCGCGCAACAGGTTGATGCCAACCAGCACGTCGAAGGTCCCCAGGCGCAGGTCACGGATGATCTCCACCCGCTCGACGGTGTCGATGTCCGAGTGCAGGTAACGCACCCGCACGTCGTGGTCGGCCAGGTAGTCGGTGAGGTCTTCGGCCATGCGCTTGGTGAGCGTGGTGGCCAGCACCCGCTCGCCTTGTGCCACACGCTTGCGGATTTCCGACAGCAGGTCGTCGACCTGGGTCAGCGCCGGCCGCACTTCCACCTGGGGGTCGACCAGGCCGGTCGGGCGCACCACCTGCTCGACCACGCGCCCGGCGTGCTCGGCCTCGTATGGGCCCGGCGTGGCGGACACGAAAATGGTCTGCGGGCTGACCGCCTCCCACTCGTCAAAACGCATGGGCCGGTTGTCCAGCGCCGAGGGCAGGCGGAAACCGTATTCGACCAGGGTTTCCTTGCGCGAGCGGTCGCCCTTGTACATGGCGCCTACCTGCGGAACGCTGACGTGGGACTCGTCAATGACCAGCAGAGCATCAGGCGGCAGGTAGTCGTAAAGGGTCGGCGGCGGCGCACCGGCCGGGCGCCCGGAGAGGTAGCGCGAGTAGTTTTCGATGCCGTTGCAGTAGCCCAGCTCCAGGATCATCTCCAGGTCGAAGCGGGTCCGTTGCTCGAGGCGCTGCGCCTCCACCAGCTTGTTGGCCTTGTGCAGGTATTCCAGACGGTCCCTGAGCTCTTCCTTTATGCCTTCGACCGCATCCAGCAGGGTTTCCCGCGGGGTTACGTAGTGACTCTTGGGGTAGAAGGTGAAACGCGGCAGCTTGCGGAAGACCTCGCCAGTCAGCGGGTCGAAGGCGGCGATGTTCTCCACCTCGTCATCGAACAGTTCGATGCGGATCGCCTCGAGGTCCGATTCGGCCGGGAATATGTCGACCACATCGCCACGCACGCGGAAGGTGGCGCGGGCGAAGTCCATCTCGTTGCGGGTGTATTGCAGGTCGGCCAGGCGTCGCAGCAGCGCACGCTGGTCGAGCTTGTCGCCGCGGTCGACGTGCAGGACCATCTTCAGGTAGGTCTCCGGGCTGCCCAGGCCGTAGATGCACGAGACCGTGGTGACGATGATCGCATCGCGCCGCTCCAGCAGCGCCTTGGTTGCCGACAGGCGCATCTGCTCGATATGGTCGTTGATCGACGCGTCCTTCTCGATGAAGGTATCGGACGACGGCACATAGGCTTCGGGTTGGTAGTAGTCGTAGTAGGAAACGAAGTACTCCACCGCGTTGTTGGGGAAGAACGCCTTGAACTCGCCATACAGCTGCGCGGCCAGGGTCTTGTTCGGCGCCAGCACCAGGGTCGGGCGCTGCACCTGCTGGATGACGTTGGCAATGCTGAAAGTCTTGCCCGAGCCGGTCACCCCGAGCAACGTCTGGTGCGACAACCCCGCCTCGATGCCTTCGACCATCTGGCGAATGGCCTCGGGCTGGTCGCCGGCCGGCTGGAAACGGGTGACGAGCTGGAACTCGGACATGACGGACCTCGCGGTGTTGCGGCAACTGTAAATTTAGCCAGTAGTCTATACCTAAATGCGGACGCCGGGGGTGCTTTGACGGCATGGCCGTGAATGCTTGTTACGGTGGACCTGGCATTTAGACCAATGGTTGTAAAATATTTGCGCAAATGGCTGGAAAAGCTGCGCCATAGTGTCGCGGTGACCGGCCGGTATCACTATACTGACACCCCGTTTGTGCACCGCTTCAGTGCATTCGGCTGGAGCGTGTACGTCCTATCACACTCCAATCAGAGCCAAGGTAACAATGAGCCTGTTTTCCGCTGTCGAGCTGGCACCCCGCGACCCTATTCTGGGCCTCAACGAAGCATTCAACGCCGACCCACGTACCGACAAGGTCAACCTGGGCGTGGGCGTTTACTGCAATGAGGAAGGCCGCATTCCGCTGCTGCGTGCCGTGATCGAAGCCGAGACCCAGCGTGCTGCCCAGCACGCCTCGCGCGGCTACCTGCCGATCGACGGCATCGCCTCCTACGACCAGGCTGTACAGAAGCTGCTGTTCGGCGCCGAGTCGCCGCTGCTGGCCGCTGGCCGCGTGGTCACCGTGCAGGCCGTGGGCGGTACCGGCGCGCTGAAGATCGGCGCCGACTTCCTCAAGCGTATCTCGCCGAACGCCGTGGTCGCCATCAGCGATCCGAGCTGGGAAAACCACCGCGCCCTGTTCGAATCGGCCGGCTTCCCGGTGCAGAACTACCGCTATTACGACGCGCCGACCAACGATGTCAACCGCGCCGGCATGCTGGAAGACCTGAACAAGCTGCCCTCCGGCTCGATCGTGGTATTGCACGCCTGCTGCCACAACCCAACGGGTGTCGACCTGAACCTGGACGACTGGAAAAACGTGCTGGAAGTGGTCAAGGCCAAGGGCCACGTGCCATTCCTCGACATGGCCTACCAGGGCTTCGGTGACGGCATCGCCGAAGACGCCTTTGCCGTACGCCTGTTCGCCGAGTCTGGCCTGGAGTTCTTCGTGTCCAGCTCGTTCTCCAAGTCGTTCTCGCTGTATGGCGAGCGCGTCGGTGCGCTGTCGATCGTCACCGCGTCCAAGGACGAAAGCACCCGTGTGCTGTCGCAGGTCAAGCGCGTGATCCGCACCACCTACTCCAACCCGCCGACCCATGGCGCAACCATCGTCGCCACCGTGCTGAACAGTGCCGAACTGCGCCAGATGTGGGAAACCGAACTGGCCGAAATGCGCGAGCGCATCCATGGCATGCGCAAGCAGATGGTCGAGCTGCTGGCCCAGTACGGTGCCAAGCGCGACTTCAGCTTCGTTGGCCGTCAGGTCGGCATGTTCTCCTATTCGGGCCTGACCGTGGAGCAAGTTGCCCGCCTGAAGAACGACTTCGGCATCTATGCCCTGGACACCGGCCGCATTGCAGTAGCCGCACTGAACCAGAGCAACATCCACGTGGTCACCAAAGCCATCGTCGAAGTGCTGTAACTGCTTGATTTGGCAGGGGGTGGCTTGACTTCCCCCTGGCAATCAGTAAGATACGCGCAGATTCCGCGATAGCTCAGTCGGTAGAGCAAATGACTGTTAATCATTGGGTCCCTGGTTCGAGTCCAGGTCGCGGAGCCAAACACTGAAAAAGCCCCCGGATGCGCAAGCACCGGGGGCTTTTTCGTTGCATCGCCGTCAGCAGCGCCCGATCGGGTAAAACACACCGTGGCTCCACACACCCAGCCACTCCTCGCCATCGATCTCCCGCGGTACTGCCAGTTCCACCAGTTGGTAGAACACGTTGCGATGGATCAGGGCTTCGAGGTTGCTGCGCATCAACACATACGGCGACGGCTCCTGGGTCTTCGGGTCGATCACCACGCGTAGCGGATTGGCAGGCCCGGCCTCCACCTGATCCTCGACATTGCTGGTGAAGCGCAGCACCTGCTGCTCCCCTTCCCCCTGAACGTCCAGCGCCACCGCCACGAACGGCGCATCGTCCACGCGGATGCCCACTTTTTCCACCGGGGTCACCAGGAAATAGGCATCGCCATCGCGGCGGATGATGGTGGAAAACAGCCGCACCATCGGCTTGCGCCCGATGGGGGTGCCCAGGTAATACCAGGTGCCATCGCGGGCGATGCGCATGTCAATGTCACCGCAGAAATCCGGGTTCCACAGATGCACTGGCGGCAGGCCCTTGACCTTGGGAAGCTGCGCAAGAAGATCATTGGCCTTGCCGGAATCGCTCATCGCGCCTGCCTCATTCACTCATGCCCAGAAGGCTACGAGCGTACTCGCGCATCGGCGCCGCAAGCAAATCTTCCGGGGTATTATCGTGCAGCGTCAACAAACCGCCACGGCTCTTGATACGCGCAGTGTCGATCAGGTAACGGGTGTTGGTCTCGATCAGCATCATCTGCACCACGCCGGTGTCCCAGCCCAGGCGGTCGACCGCCTGTTCGTCGTACCATTCGTCGCCGTTCCCGATTCGGTCGTCGGTACGGGCAAAGCGGGTGTACAGCACATAATCGGCCCCCACCGAGCGTGCCTGGGCGATGGCCTCCTCCAGGCCCAGCGGGCCCTGGGCACGGCGTACCAGCGGGAAGTATTCGACGAAACTCTTGAACGCCTGCTCGGCCACTGCGTTCTGCCGTGGCACCGGCCCCTTGCCCGGCGGCACGAACGCGCCCTGGCCGATGAAGATGAACGAATCGGGCTGCAGGCGAATCGACAGGGTGCGACGGGTATCGCTGTGGTCCAGCAAACCGGCATCGCTCAAGTGATAGCGGACGCCCTCGCCCATATCGCTGAAATTCATACAACCGCCCAGCGCCATCAGCGCCAGCAGCAAAACCAGGCTACGCATCTTTCCTCCAGTTGCCGGCGACGAAAAACCGGCGGATAGCCGGCGGATGCAGCTTTTGCGCCAGCTTCAGCCGCCGATCACCTTCATCACCATCACGTCACCGGAAAAGGCTACATCCTGCTTGTCTGCCAGGGCCTTGACCAGCAGGCGCTGCAGGGCTGGGAGCGCCTGGTGGCGCGGCTTTTCCAGCAAATCGCCAACGAAGTGGCGATTCCCCGACGACAGACAGCCATGCAACCAGCCCGTAGACGACAGGCGCAGCCGTGAGCAGCTGCGGCAGAACGGTAGGCTCTCGTTGGCAATTACACCGAAATGGCCTTTGCCCGAGATTTGATAACGCAAGGCGGTGGCGTCCAGCGGCGCGTCCACCTGGGCAAAGGCATGCTTTTCAGCGATCAAGGCCAGCAACTGATCAAGGCCGACGAATTGCTGCAAAAAGGCGTTGTGGTCACGGGCCAGGTGCCCCATGCGCATGAGCTCGATGAAACGCAGTTCGAAACCGCGCGCCAGGCAGTAGTCCAGCAGCGGCAGCACCTGGTCGAGGTTGTGCCCGCGCATCGGTACCATGTTCACCTTGACCTGCATGCCAAGCGCGCCAGCCTGCTCCATGCCCGCCAGCACACTGGCCAGGTCACCCCCGCGGGCAATGCGGCGAAAGGCCCGAGGGTCCAGCGTATCAAGGGAAATATTGAGCCGGCGAATACCCGCCGCCTGCAGCTGTGGCAATTTGCGCGTCAGCAGCTGGCCATTGGTGGTCAGCGAGATATCGTTGAGGTCGAGTCTGGCCACAGCCGTCAGAAAGTCCCCCAGACGCGGGCTGACCAGTGGCTCTCCGCCAGTGATACGCAACCGCTCGATGCCAGCTGCCTCGATAAGGTAGGCGACACCACGGGCCAGAGAAGCTGCCGGCAACTCGTCCTGCGCCGCCACCAGGCGCTTGCCGTCAGGGACGCAGTAGGTGCAGGCATAATTGCAGGCAGCCGTCAGGCTGACACGCAGGTTGCGAAATCGCCTGCCTTGACGATCGACGATCATGAATGACTCCGGCATGGGTGGTGGGGCCGACAAAACCTGACTTATAAATCAGGTTTTTGCAAGCCCCCACTTCATGCCGGTTTCAGGTGCAACCCTCGAAATGCGTCAGTTCGAGGGTTCCGGGTCGCGTTTGCGCTTGTTGCCCATGCGTACGCCAATGTCCATGAGGAACTGGAAGAAGCCTTCCTGGTCCTCCAGCACGTTGCTCCAGAACGGCGAGTGGTACAGCGCCACGGCGCCATGCACCAGCGCCCAGGCTGCACAGTAGTGGAAATACGGCGGCACGTCTTCGAGCTTGCCTTCGCTGATACGGCCCTTGATCAGCTGGGTCAGGCGGTCGAAGTTGGAAGCACGGATGCTGTGCAATTGCTCGACCATTTCCGGTACCTGGTTGCCCTTGACCACCTTTTCTTCCAGACGGTCGAACAGCCGGTAACGCTGCGGATCGCGCATGCGGAACTCGAAGTAGGCGCGCGACAGGGCTTCCTTGTCGCGGTCAACGTCGGCCGAGTGCAACAGCGCGTTCAGGTCGCGCTCGTAGTCGAGCATCAGGCGCAAGTAGATTTCCGCCTTGGACTTGAAGTGCTTGTAGATCGTGCCTTTGCCGATGCCCACGGCGTCGGCGATCATCTCGACGGTGACGCTGTCTTCACCCTGTTCGAGGAACAGTTTGAGCGCGGTATCGAGGATTTCCTGTTCGCGACGGCGAAACTCACGGACCTTACGAGGTTCTTTCTGCATAGGAAGGACTGGATGACAATCGAAGCGGTTTATTATGCCTAACTTGCGGGAAATTGCACGGATCATCCACGCATGTCTATGTTTCATGATGCATACAGCCATGCGCTGCGGGAGGAATGAAACGCCGGCGTATTCCAAATCTGTTTAAAAAACGACCAACAGACACTGGCACTGCGCCAAACCTGGCCAATACTTCAAGTGTTGGCGCGGCGCATCCCCCCCAAGTGGCGCGCCGATAAAGGTGCTCAGGGACCGCGTACCTTTGTTTTACTCCTAATGGTCTTAACCCGGATTCCCCCCCAGAACCCGGGTTTTTTTTGTGTGCTTGCGCGGGGCATCAGGGCGGGGGCGACTGGCCCCTGCTTTGTGAATCAAGCCACGCGTGCCAGCGGGAACAGCCGCTTGAAGTTGGCCGTGGTCTGTTCGGCCAGCTGCTCATAACTGGCCCCCCGCAACGAAGCCACATACTCCGCGACCTCACGCACGTACTGTGGCAGGTTTGGCTTGCCACGATGAGGGATCGGCGCCAGGTACGGCGAATCGGTTTCCACCAGCAGCCGATCGACCGGCACCTGCCGCGCCACCTCACGCAGGGCATCGGCATTACGGAATGTGACGATGCCAGAGAGTGAGATGTAATACCCCAGGTCCAGCGCAGCCTTGGCCATCGCCCAGTCTTCGGTGAAGCAGTGCAACACGCCCGCCTGCGGCAAAGCAGCTTCGCGCAGCAGCGCCAGGGTATCGGCGCGCGCCGCGCGGGTATGCACGATCACCGGCTTGCCGGTCTGCCGCGAAGCCTCCAGGTGCAGGCGGAACGAAGCCTGCTGCAGCTCGGCAGCCTCCGGCTCGTAGTGGTAATCCAGCCCGGTTTCGCCAATCGCCACCACATGCGGGTGGGCCAGCTCGCGCAGCAGCCACTCCAGCGCCGGGGTTTCCCCCGGGGCCAGATCCAGCGGGTGCACGCCCACCGAGCAGTCGACATCAGCATACCGCTCGCTCAGCGCCTTCACCGCGCCGGCATTTTCGGCACTGACGCCGATACACAGGAAATGCCCGACCCCGCGCTCCCGCGCCGCCTGCAAGGCAGCATCGAGAGAGCCCTGGTGGGCGCTGAGGTCAAGCCGGTCAAGGTGGCAATGGGAATCTACGAGCATGAGATAACGGCACACATGAAAAAATGAAAATCAGCGGGCGCCCGGCAATTGCAGCCAGTGGGCCAGCAGCGACTCAAGCAACAGGGCGCGATTGAGGTTGGCCTTGCCCAGTACCTTCTGGCGTTGCTCCAGGAGCCACGCCTGCACCTCCAGCACCTTGGCCTGACGGCTCTTCTGCGCCAGGTACTGGACTACCTTGCGCATATCGGCCAAGCCTAGCCCCTCCTCGTCCTGGGTCAATTGGTAGCGCAGGATCAGCTGCGCCCAATCGCAGAACCAGTCGAACAGCAGCAGCAGCGGCACGTTGTTCCAGGCTTCGGCCAGCTGGCTGGGCGATTGCTGCTGCTTGAGCAGTTTCTTCACCCCGTCAGTCACCAGCGCCCGCTGCTCGCGCACACCTTGCGCCTGCAGGCTGACTGCCATCAACGGTGAGCCGGCAGCCAGCGTCAGCAATTCATCACGCTCGGCCTCGTCACTCTCCGGTAGCGCACTCGCCAGCCAGGCCCGGCTCTGCGCCAGGCTGGGCTGCGGGCAGGCAACCTGCTGGCAGCGGCTCTTGATGGTAGGCAGCAAGCGACTGGGCTGATGGGAAACCAGCAGCAGCACGGTATCGCCGGAAGGCTCTTCGAGGCTCTTGAGCAGGGCGTTGGAGGCGTTGACGTTCATCGCTTCCACCGGCTCGATCAGCACCACCTTGCGCCCGCCCTGCTGTGCCGTCTGCACCACGAAAGCCACCAGGTCGCGCACTTGGTCGACCTTGATCGGCTTGTCGGCTTCCTCGGGTTCGAGGACAAAATTGTCCGGGTGGCTGCCGGCCTTCAGCAGCAGGCAGGCCTTGCACCCACCACAGGCCTCCAGGCCTTGGGGTTGCTGGCACAGCAGACGCGCCATGAGGCGCTCGGCCAGCGCCCGCTTGCCGATGCCCTGCGGCCCGTGCAGCAGGTAGGCGTGAGCGTGCCGGCTGCGGCCGGCCAGTTGTTGCCACAGGGCCTGCTGCCAGGGAAAGACTTCAGCCATGGGTGGCAATACGCTCGACAGGCAAACCGCGCCCGCCGCCCTGACAGGCATGGATGGCATCATGTTTTCGGTTTTCACCAAACGTAAACACTGTGGGTTACAATCCTTTCTCGAAAACGTAAACGCCCTTGAAGCCCAGTAAATACAGGAGTTCGGGCAGCAAACGGGGAGTACGACATGCGAACAATCATCGGCCTTGCAGCCTTGGCTCGGTCTGGTAAGGACACCGTAGCTTCAATGCTGCTGAGCTACCCAGGGGTTGCTGCCTACGCGCTTGCCGATCCTCTCAAGCTTGGTTGCCAGGCGCTGTTTGGTCTCACCGAGGCCGAGACATGGAGCGATGACATCAAGGAGCAGCGCATCGATCTGTGGGCTCGCTCCCCAAGAGAATTCTTCCAGACGGTTGGTACCGAATGGATGCGCAATCATAACCCAGACCACTGGCTGATCCGAGCGGAACGCGAAATCAATCCACCTGCGGCCGCACAGAGCGGTGCGATCAAGGCTTCACCTTCGAAGCCAAACCACACCCCATTTACCCTGGCCGCCCAAGCCATCTTCGATTTCACTGATGAGCAGCTGTCAGACCCAAAGCTCCTGGCCAGCCAGGACCCCACCTGGGGTCTTTCACCCGCGGAAGCCATCGAGCTACTCAAAGGCCACGCATACGCCTTGTACCCGGACTATGACGCCCGGCGCGCCAAACGCCCTCTCGAACAGTTGAAACCGCGCAGCAAGATCCCTGCTGACGCTACGACCGTGATCTTCAAAGACATCCGCTTTGAAAACGAAGCCGCATTTCTTCGCGGCCACAACGGCCTGATCTGGCACATCGTTCGGCCAAACCTTCAGAGGGTGAACGCACATTCTTCCGAGCACGGCATTGCCCAGGCACCCGGCGACCTGCTGATCACCAACGCAGGTTCTCTGGGTGACCTGCAGGCAGCTGTCCAGCACGCATGGCAGCAAAGCAAGCCCGTAACGGCTTGTGAGAAATCGCTCGCAAGGCAATAAGGAAATACAGAACGATCGCGACCAGGCCATGCCGGCACATGGACTGTGAATTGCCGCAGGGTGGAACTGCCAGCGTTGCCGGTCACGAGGCAGCTCCAAGCCCCGGGTGGGCCACTCAATGGGAGTGCCGCGGCATCCCCCCTTCACGGGCAATCACACGCATGTGCAGCGTCGCCGGTTCCAGGCAGCCACCGGTGGACAGCTGCCCCACGAGTTGACGATAGAGTTCCTGCCAGGGTGTCTGCGAGGCCGGGATGTTCGGCTTCCACGCCGCACGGCGGCGTGCCACCTCTTCTTCGTCCACCAGCAGGTCGACCCGTCGCTGGTTGAGGTCCACGCGCAGCCAATCGTTGGTTTGCAGCAATGCCAGGCCACCGCCCACCGCCGCTTCCGGCGACATGTTGAGGATCGACGGGCTGGCCGAGGTGCCGCTCTGGCGACCATCGCCCAGGCACGGCAGCGAATCGATGCCTTTCCTGATCAGTGCCGCCGGCGGCGCCATGTTCACCACCTCGGCGCTGCCCGGGTAGCCCACGGTGCCGGCGCCACGAATCACCAGGATGCAACGCTCGTCGATGTCCAGTGCCGGGTCGTCGATGCGCGCGTGGTAGTCCTCCGGCCCCTCGAACACAATGGCCCTGGCCTCGAAGCTGTTTTCCTTGCCCGGTTCGGCCAGGTAGGTCTTGCGGAAGGCTTCGCCCACCACTGACATCTTCATGATCGCGCTGTCGAAGAAATTGCCGCTGAGCACGATGAAACCGGCGTTGTGCTTGAGCGGCGCATCGAACGGCAGGATGACCTCGCGATTGCTGGTGGCTGTGTCGCGAACCACCTCACCGATGGTCTTGCCGCTGACCGTCGCGCATGCCTCGTGCAGACGGCCGGCCTTGCGCAGTTCATGCATCACCGCCGGAACGCCGCCCGCGCGGTGGAAGCCTTCACCCAGGTACTTGCCTGCCGGCATGCAATTGACCAGCAGCGGAACGTTCTCGCCGATGCGCTGCCAGTCGTCCAGCGACAGCTCGATGCCCATGTGCCGGGCGATAGCGATCAGGTGCGGTGGACAGTTGCTCGAAGCGCCCAGGGCCGAAGCCACGGCGATGGCATTCTCGAACGCCTCGCGGGTCATGATCGACGACGGCCGCACGTCCTGCATCACCAGCTCGCAGATGCGCCGCCCGGTGGCGTAGGCCATCTGCCCGCGTTCGCGGTAGGGCGCGGGGATGCTTGCGCAGCCTGGCAGCGACATGCCCAGGGCCTCGGCCAGGGCATTCATCGACAGTGCCGTGCCCATGGTGTTGCAATGGCCTACCGACGGTGAGGCGGCGGTGGTCATCTCCATGAAGCCTTCGTAGTCGATTGTGCCCACGGCCATCAGGTTGCGCGCATGCCACAGCACCGTGCCCGAGCCGATCAGCTGGCCCTGGTGGTGGCCATCGAGCATCGGGCCGCCGGACAGCACGATGGCCGGTATGTCCGTGGTGGCAGCGGCCATCAGGCAAGCCGGGGTGGTCTTGTCGCAGCCGGTGGTCAGCACGACGCCATCCAGCGGGTAGCCGTGGAGGATTTCCACCAGGCCCAGGTAGGCGAGGTTGCGGTCCAGCGCGGCGGTAGGCCGGCGGCTCTGCTCGGCGATCGGGTGCACCGGGAATTCCATGGGGATGCCTCCGGCATCGCGAATCCCCGCCTTGACCCGTTGGGCCAGTTCCAGGTGGTGGCGGTTGCAGGGCGTCAGGTCACTGCCGGTCTGGGCGATGCCGATGATCGGCCGGCCCGATTGCAGTTCCTCACGGGTCAGGCCGTAGTTCATGTAGCGCTCGACGTACAGCGCGGTCATGTCGGCGTGGCTCGGGTCGTCGAACCATTGCTGGCTGCGCAACGGGCGTTTCGGGGTATCGGTCATGTCGTTCTCTCTTGTATTTATTGGCAACCGTCAGCGTTGCAACACGCTGGCATGTGCAGAGCTGTGCACCACTGGGCGCCGCTGCCAACCCTGTGATCAAGGGCAGGCTTCCCCGACAGAGTGTTGCAGCAGCCCTCGGGCAGCCAGGTTGCGCATCATCGCGCCGAGGCCGAAGGTCCAGGGGCGGGCCTTGTCACTCGTGGTCACCTGGTTGTGCAACTGGCCCAGCAAGGGGCTGGCGATGCGCACCTGGTCGCCAGGCTTGTGGGTGAAACCCGCACCCGGCAGGTCACGGTCCTCGGTCGGGGCGAAAAGCGTGCCAAGGAACAGCAGGAAACCGTCGGGGTATTGATGGTTTTCATTGAGCGTCTGCCGGACCAGATCTTCTGGGTCGCGGCTGATCTGGTCCATCGAACTGCTGCCGACCAGGCGGTAGCCGTCACTGCCCACGACTTCTAGGTCGACCACGCAGCGGCGCACCGCATCCAGGTCGAAGGTTTCGTCGAACAGGCGAATGAACGGGCCCACCGCGCACGAGGCGTTATTGTCCTTGGCCTTGCTCAGCAGCAGTGCGCTGCGCCCCTCGAAATCACGCAGGTTGACGTCATTGCCCAGGGTTGCGCCGTGGATGCGACCGCGGCTGTCCACCGCCAGCACCACCTCGGGCTCGGGGTTGTTCCAGGCCGAATGGGGATGCACGCCAATAGCGCTGCCACTGCCCACCGCCGCCAGCACCGGGGCCTTGGTGAACACCTCGGCATCCGGGCCGATGCCGACTTCCAGATACTGCGACCACATGCCCTGTTCGATCAGCAGTGACTTGAGCGCCATGGCCTGTGGTGAACCGGGGCGTACTGCCCGCAGGTTATCGCCGATCACCGAGCGCACCGTGGCGCGCACGGCCTCGGCCTTGCTGGCATCGCCACCGGCCTGCTCTTCGATCACCCGCTCGATCATGCTGGCAGCGAAGGTCACGCCTGCTGCCTTGATCACCTGCAGGTCGGCCGGTGCGAGCAGGTAAGGCAGGTTGGCGTCGAATGCTTCGCCGCTATTGCCCAACAGGGCCTCGACGCTGCAAAGGAAGCGGCCTGGGGTGCTGCGCACGGCCTGCACCGGCTCTTGGCTTTCCAGCAGTTGGCTGAGGGTGGCGAAACGTTCGCTGAGATCGAACACGCCGTCGGCACGCAAAGTGATCAATGAAGGCCCCCCAGGTTCGCCGGGGGTCCAGGCGCGACCGATCAGAGTGCCGGTCAGGCCATCCTCGGGCAGGGTATTGGCGGGCGTGAGGGTCATCGGCATGGCATCAGATCTCTCGGAACAGGAAAACTGCACGCTAGGCAAGCCACGCGATAAACTCCAATGGCATCTTTTCACTATTCGATAACTCAGAGTTATTGCAACAAAGGTGGCTCACATGTCGGACCTGTCTTTCTCCCACGTTTGCAACTGGCTCAAATTCCGCCACCTGTTGCTTATCGACACGCTTGGGCGCACCCACAACATGCACCTGGCGGCACAGCAGATGAACCTCACCCAGCCCGCGATCAGCAAGATGCTGAAGGAAATCGAAAACCTGCTCGGTTTCGCCCTGTTCGACCGCCTGCCACGTAGCATGCCGCCAACCGCGTTGGGCGAGCAGGTATTGCGCTATGCCCAGGTCGCCCTCAACGATGCGCGCAATTTCGTCGATCAGATCGACAGCCTGCGCCAGGGGGGGCACGGCCATTTGAAAGTGGGCGGCATTTTTGCCGCCACCGCCGTGGCGCTGCCGGATGCCATCATCGAGATCAAGCGGCGCAAGCCATTGCTGTCGATCGAGGTGGTGGAGCAGACCAGCGATCACTTGATGGCCATGCTCGAGGACAAGGTACTGCATCTGGCCGTGGCCCGCTTCACCGACGTGTCGCAGGGCCAGCGCTTCGACTTCCAGCCGCTGGCGCCGGAACCCTTCTGCTTCGTGGTCAACAACCAGCACCCGTTGAGCAAGGCCGGGCCTGTGACCTTGCCACAGCTGCTGGAGTGGCCATGGATTCTCTACCCCAAGGGCACGCCCATCCGCGGACGCATGGAGCGAGCCTTCGCCCAGGCGGGCGTGGCGGTGCCGCGCAATACCATCGATACCATTTCCATGCAGACCTTCCTCAAGGTGCTACTGGGTGGGCCGATGATCGGCATGCTGCCCCAGGCGATGGTCGAGCCGCACCTGGCCAGTGGCGTACTGGTCAACCTTGACACGCCCCTGCACCTGAGCCCCCAGGACTACGGCATTCTCTCGCGCAAAGGCGAGCCCTTGAGCGGCGCGGCCTTGGAGTTTGCCGAGATTCTCCTGGCACATGCACGTCGCGCTCCGGAGGATTGATAACCCTGCGTTATCAGATGATCCCTAAAAGCCATTGGGCAAGCATCGCTGACCCGCCTAGATTAGCGCCCCATGTTCTTCCGTAACGCCGAGGAATCATCCATGACGTCATATGCAGGCCAACAATTCATCGGCGGGAGCCGCCGCGCTACTGGCCAGGCGACTCTTTACAGCATCGATGCGCGCACCGGGCAGGCCCTGCCCGAAGCGTTTTATCAAGCCACTGAACAAGAGGTGGACGCCGCTGCCCGGGCAGCGGCTGCAGCCTATCCAGTCTACCGGGCACTGCCCGCCGCGCGCCGCGCCGAGTTCCTCGACGCGATCGCCGAGGCGCTGGATGGCTTGGGCGACGACTTCATCGAAACCGTATGCCATGAAACGGCCTTGCCGCCAGCGCGTATCCAGGGCGAGCGGGCGCGAACCAGTGGCCAGCTGAGGCTGTTCGCCACGGTACTGCGCCGAGGTGATTTCACGGGCGCTCGTATCGATCGTGCACAGCCCGAGCGTCTGCCACTGCCGCGCCTGGACATCCGCCAATGCCGCATGGGCCTTGGGCCGGTCGCGGTCTTCGGCGCCAGCAACTTCCCCCTGGCATTCTCGACGGCCGGTGGCGACACCGCCGCAGCGTTGGCCGCCGGTTGCCCAGTGGTATTCAAGGCCCACAGTGGCCACATGGCCACAGCACAATGGGTGGCCGAGGCCATCGTCGGCGCCGCTGAACGCTGCGCGATGCCTGCGGGTGTATTCAACATGGTGTTTGGCGGCAGGGTCGGCGAGGCGTTGGTCAAGCACCCGGATATTCAGGCCGTTGGCTTCACTGGTTCGCTCAAGGGCGGACGGGCCTTGT
This sequence comes from Pseudomonas sp. TE21394, assembly GCF_054057835.1. Classification (NCBI taxonomy): domain Bacteria; kingdom Pseudomonadati; phylum Pseudomonadota; class Gammaproteobacteria; order Pseudomonadales; family Pseudomonadaceae; genus Pseudomonas; species Pseudomonas sp. TE21394. Next base: position 321,039 of record NZ_JBSRZR010000001.1, read on the forward strand.
GCGATATGGCAGCGGCGCGACCTCGGCCTATTCCGGTATTCGCCGAAATGAGCAGTATCAACCCGGTGCTGGTCCTGCCCCAGGCGCTGGCTATTCGCGCAGAGGCCGTGGCTCGTGAACTGACGGCTTCGGTGGTATTGGGGTGCGGACAGTTCTGCACCAATCCTGGCTTGGTGCTGGGGGTGCGCTCAGCGCACTTCAGCGCGTTCGTTGAGCACTTGAGCGCACACATGGCCGAACAGGCGCCGCAAACCATGCTCAACACCGACACCCTGGCCAGCTACGCCCGCGGTGTCGCCACCCTCAAGGCGCGGGCCGGCATCCGCCTCCTTGCCGGCGCCGAGCAGCAGGGAAACCAGGCCTGGCCGCAGCTGTTCCAGGCCGATGCGAAATTGCTGCTGGACGGTGAACCGTTACTGCAGGAAGAAATCTTCGGCCCGGCCACGGTGGTGGTCGAACTGGCTGATCAAGACCAGTTGGTTGCAGCGTTGCACGCGCTTGGCGGCCAACTGACCGCCACGCTGATTGGCGAGCCCGGCGACCTGGCGCAAGCCGCGTCTTTGGTCACGGTGCTTGAACAGAAGGTTGGCCGGGTGCTGGTAAATGGTTACCCGACTGGCGTCGAGGTATGTGAGGCGATGGTTCATGGTGGCCCGTATCCGGCTACCTCGGATAGCCGCGGAACCTCGGTCGGCACGCTGGCAATAGATCGCTTCCTGCGTCCGGTGTGCTACCAGAATTTCCCTGACGCACTGCTTCCCGAGGCATTGCGCGACGCCAACCCACTGGGGCTGCTGAGACTGGTCGATGGTCAGCCCACCCGCGAACCGATCCGCTGAACACTGTTACTCGCAGGCACAATACCACCGGGTGTGCTCATGCCCGGTGCTCTTTCAATAACAACAATCAGGCATGCACGACATGCCAAGAGGCTGGTTATGGATCATCAAGTTGTCGACCCCGTGCGCGATCAGGCTTTCGAGGATCGCACCTATCGCAAAGTCATCGTCCGCATCCTGCCGGTGCTGTTGCTGTGTTACATGGCCGCCTATCTCGACCGGGTGAATATCGGATTCGCGAAACTGAGCATGCTGGAGGATCTGCAATTCAGTAATACCGTCTACGCCCTTGGCGCCAGTGTTTTCTTCTGGGGCTATTTTCTGTTTGAAGTCCCAAGCAATCTGCTACTGCATCGATACGGCGCACGGTTCTGGATCGCCCGCATCATGCTGAGCTGGGCCATCGTCTCCATGGCTGTCGCATTTACCCAGCCACTCGCCTCGTTCTTCCATGTCGAGCCCAGCACAATGTTCTACGCGTTGCGCTTTCTGCTCGGCATCTGTGAGGCCGGCTTCTTCCCAGGCGTGATTCTCTACCTCAACTACTGGTTCCCAACCCATCGGCAAAGCCGAGTGATGTCTGGTTTCCTGATGGCACTGCCTGTCAGTCTGACGCTAGGTGGTATTTTGTCGGGCTGGCTCATGACCAGCATGGACGGTTGGCACGGTATGGCCGGCTGGCAGTGGATGCTTCTGATCGAGGGCGTACCCTCGGTGGTCATGGCGGCAATCGTTTTTTGCTGCCTGTGCGACAACATCGACAAGGCTACCTGGTTGTCCCGGCAAGAAAAGGAACTGCTAAAGGCCAACCTTAAGCAGGATGAGCATGGCAAGGTATCGCGCCTGAAGGATGCCTTCTTCAGCCCACGGGTCTGGCTGCTCGTATTCATCCTGCTGACGTTCAACACCGGCTTCTACGGCCTGGCCTTCTGGATGCCGTCGATCATCAAGAGCGCGGGAGTGACCAGCAGCCTGGAAATCGGCTTGCTGACCGCCATTCCCTATGGCGTGGCGGTAATTGCCATGTTCCTCAATGCACGCCACTCCAACCGCACGGGCGAACGTCGGCTGCATGCTGCGATCCCGGCGTTCATCGGTGGCTGCGGGCTGATCCTCAGCGCAGCTTTCGCACACGACGTCGTGCTTTCAATCGTGTTCCTGACCATCGCGGCATCGGGGGTGCTCAGCCTGATGCCTATCTTCTGGACGCTGCCGGGCACCGTACTCTCAGGTGTCGCTGCTGCGGCTGGCATCGGCATGATCAACGCGTTCGGCAACCTGTCCGGTTTCACCGGCTCGATGATTACAGCCGTGGCGGAGAACCTCACCGGCGACATCAACAACGGCACCTATGTGCTGGGCCTGTGCCTGTTCGTCAGTGGAGCATTAGTCATGGCGATCCCGGCCGCTATGTTGAAGCGGCCCGACTCGCAGCCCCACACGCAGTTGCTGGAGGCAGCATGAGGGTGAGCCAGCGCCAGGTACAGCCGATGCTGACACCGTTACTCGACGATTGGTTAGCCAGGCGCGCCGGCAGCCCTCATGGCTGGTCGTCAGGCGTTGGCCGTTCGGCCGCTTGCGCGCCGCCAACAGGTGCATCCTGCGCGGGCGGCTGATCGGGTGTTGGCTGCTGCGCCGGCTCATCCGCCGGCGCTTCGGGGGCGGCGGCCTCGTCGGTACCTGGCTGGGACTGTGGCGCGGGGCTGGAACGGTAGTCCGTGCGGCGCTTGAGCTGGAACTCGCGCACCGCCGAGTTGTGGTCGTCGAGGTCGTCGGAGAATACATGGCTGCCATCGCCACGGGCAACGAAGTACAGGCTGGTGCCAGCGGACGGGTTGAGCGCCGCATGAATCGCCTCGCGGCCGACCATGGCGATCGGCGTCGGCGGCAGGCCGGTCATGGTGTAGGTATTGTACGGGGTCGGCTCGCGCAGGTCGGCGCGGGTAATCCTGCCGTTGTAGCGTTCACCCATGCCATAGATCACCGTCGGGTCGGTCTGCAGCATCATGCCCAGGCGCAGGCGCCGCACGAAGACGCCGGCAATCTGCCCGCGCTCCTGGGGAATACCAGTCTCCTTCTCCACCAGCGAGGCCATGATCAGGGCCTGGTACGGGTCGCGGTACGGCAGATCGGTAGCACGCTCCGCCCACTCCTTGGCCAGCACTTCATCCAGGCGCATGTACGCCTGCTGCAGCAGCTCGACGTCACTCATGCCGCGCACGAAGCGGTAGGTGTCGGGGAAGAAGCGCCCTTCGGGAAACACGCCGGTATGGCCGAGCCGGTCCATGACTTCGGCATCCGACAGGCCGTCCAGGGTGTGCTTGATCTTTTCATGCCTGGCCACGGCGGTACGCACCTGACGGAAGGTCCAGCCTTCGACCAGGGTCAGGTTGTACTGGACCACGTCGGCTCGCCGCCAGGCATCGAGCAGCTGCTTGACGGTCATGCCGGGGGTCAGGCGGTACTCGCCGGTGTGCAAGGGCGTGCCTGCCATGTTGAAGCGCCAGTACAGGCGCAACCAGACGGCGTCGTCCAGCAACCCTTCGCTTTGCATGCGGTAGAACATGCGGTTGGGGTTGGTACCATTGGGCACGTCGAGCAGGCGCTCCTGCGTCACGTGCAAGGGCTGCTCCAGCACCGAGTTGACCTTCCAGGCCGACCAGCCCACGGCCAGGCCGGCGAGGATCAGGCTCATTTCCAGCAGCAGCAGGAATTTGCGTCTCACGAATTCAGGTTTCCAGTAACGTACGGGCAACGGCCTGCAGTTTACGAGTGAGCGGGCCCGGCGACCAGTTTAGCGCGGCCACACCGCGCACGGGCCAGACACCGTAGACGCTGTTGCAGACAAATACTTCATCTGCCTGTTCCAGCACGTCGAACGGCAGGTCGCACACCTGCCGCGGTATGCCCAGCAGCGCTGCCTGTTCCAGCAACGCGGCCCGCATCACGCCAGCGACGCCGCAGCGGCTGAGGTCGGCGGTGAACAGCGCGCCATCGCGTACCAGGAACAGATTACTGTAGACCCCTTCGATCACCCTGCCTTGCCCATCACGCATCAGGCCTTCGGCATGTTCGCTGTCCTGCCATTCGGCACGGGCCAGCACCTGCTCAAGGCGGTTGAGGTGTTTGAGGCCGGCCAGCAGCGGTTGTTCCCCAAGCCGCGTCTGGCACAGGAACAGACGCACACCTTGCTCGGCATGTTCGACAGGATAGCTGGGCAACGGGCTGCCCTGCAGGATACGCCGCGGCGCGGCATCGGCAAGCGGGGCATAGCCGCGCTGGCTGTCGCCACGGGTAATGATCAGCTTGACAACGCCATCACCGAGCTGGCTGGCATAGCGCAGGAGTTCGTCGCGCACCAGTGCCAGGTCGGCATGGATCGCCAGACGCTGGCAACCCAGCGCCAGGCGTGCGAGGTGGCCGTCCAGCAGGCTGGGCCGGCCACCGTGCACGGCGATGGTCTCGAACAGGCCATCGCCGTAGGCCAGGCCGCGGTTCTGCAGGTTGACTGCTGCTGCGGGCTGGCCGTCGATCCAGCTGTGCATCAGCCGGCGAACCGGCGGAATACCAGCGAACCGTTGGTACCGCCAAAACCGAACGAGTTGGACAGCACCACGTCGATCGGCATGCTGCGCGCCTGGTGGGGCACGAAGTCGAGGTCGCAACCCTCGTCCGGCTCGTCCAGGTTGATGGTGGGCGGCGCCATCTGGCTGTTGATTGCCAGGACGCTGAAGATCGCCTCCACGGCACCGGCAGCGCCCAGCAGGTGGCCGGTCATCGACTTGGTCGAGCTGACTGCCAGCTTGTAGGCATGCTCACCGAACACGCGCTTGATCGCCGCCACTTCGGCCACGTCGCCTGCCGGCGTCGAGGTGCCGTGGGCATTGATGTAGCTGACCTCTTCCGGCTGGATGCCAGCATCACGCAGGGCGTTGGCCATGCAGCGGGCAGCGCCTTCGCCGGTGTCGGGTGGCGACGTCATGTGGTAGGCATCGCCGCTCATGCCGAAACCGACCAGCTCGGCATAGATGGTCGCGCCGCGCGCCTTGGCGTGCTCCAGTTCTTCAAGCACCAGGGCACCGGCACCGTCGGACAGTACGAAACCGTCACGACCCTTGTCCCACGGGCGGCTGGCCCGGCTTGGCTCGTCGTTGCGGGTGGACAGCGCACGCGAGGCGCCGAAACCGCCCATGCCCAGGCCACAGGCAGCCATTTCGGCACCACCGGCGATCATCACGTCAGCTTCACCGTAGGCGATGTTGCGCGCGGCCATGCCGATGCAGTGGGTGCCGGTGGTGCACGCCGTGGCGATGGCATAGTTCGGCCCCTGCAGGCCCAGGTGAATCGACAGGAAGCCGGAGATCATGTTGATGATCGAGCCCGGCACGAAGAACGGCGAAATGCGACGCGGCCCCGAATCGTGCAGGGTGCGGCTGGTTTCTTCGATGTTGGTCAGGCCGCCGATACCCGAGCCCATGGCTACGCCAATCCGCTCGCGGTTGGCGTCGGTGACTTCCAGGCCGGCATTACGCACCGCCTGGAAACCGGCCGCCAGGCCGTACTGGATGAACAGGTCGAGCTTGCGGGCCTCCTTGGCCGACAGGTATTGCTCGACCTCGAAGCCTTTCACCGAGCCGCCAAAACGGGTGGAGTAGGCAGACAGGTCCGTATGCTCGATCGGACCGATGCCACTGCGGCCAGCCAGAATGCCCTGCCAGGTGCTCGGTACATCCGTACCCAGTGGCGATAGCATACCCATACCGGTGACCACGACGCGTCTACGCGACACAGTACTCTCCTTTTCTAATAACAGAGTCTCTTGCCATTGCATTCAAGCGCAGGAATGAAATGGCAACAGGCTCTTGGTACGCGGTGAACGAGGCAGCCTGGAAAATACGGGCGCTCGCAAAGAAAAAACCGCACGCCGGCGAAGGCAGTGCGGTTTTCCCCGACAAGTAGCGTCGACTAGAGCGTCTTAGGCCTGGTGGGCTTTGACGTAGTCGATAGCAGCTTGAACGGTAGTGATCTTCTCGGCTTCTTCGTCAGGGATTTCGGTCTCGAATTCCTCTTCCAGAGCCATCACCAGCTCAACGGTGTCAAGCGAATCGGCACCCAGGTCATCGACGAAGGACTTGGGCTCAGTCACTTCCTCTTCCTTGACGCCCAGTTGCTCGGCGACGATTTTCTTGACGCGTTCTTCGATGGTGCTCATACCTAGTTTTCACTCCTAATGGATATATGTCAGGCAGCTGGCCGGTGGCTAATTTTATAGAAAGACGTTCGCTTTTCAAGCTAAACGCATTTTCCGACTAGTCGCCCTACCCGCTGCCCAAAATTCGGTTGCAGCTTTATAACGGATTTTAGGCTCGCAGTATGACTCATTTTTTACGAAATCCGTCACATTGAGTTGCAGTGTTACATGTACATCCCGCCGTTGACCGGCACGGTAGCGCCGGTTACGTAGGCTGCGCCGTCGGATGCCAGGAACGAAACCACCTTGGCGATTTCGTCGGCCTGGCCCAGGCGGCCCAGCGGGATCTGGGTCTGCAGGGCTTCACGCTGCGCTTCCGGCAATTCGCGGGTCATGTCGGTATCGATGAAGCCCGGGGTCACCGAGTTGACGGTGATGCCACGCGAGCCCACTTCACGTGCCAGGGCGCGGCTGAAACCTTCAAGGCCCGCCTTGGCGGCCGCGTAGTTGGCCTGACCGGCGTTACCCATGGCACCGACCACAGAGCCGATACTGATGATACGACCCCAACGCGCCTTGGTCATGCCACGCAGCACGCCCTTGGACAGACGGTAGAGGCTGTTCAGGTTGGTATCGATCACGTCGAACCACTCGTCGTCCTTCATGCGCAGCATGAGGTTGTCACGGGTGATGCCGGCGTTGTTGACCAGGATGGCGGGAGCACCGAACTGCTCGCCGATGGCAGCCAGCACGGCCTCGACCGATTCGGCGCTGGTCACGTTCAGCTCCATGCCGGTACCGGTGATGCCGTGCTCTTTCAGGGTGGCCGCGATGCGCTCGGCGCCGGAAGCCGAAGTGGCGGTACCGATCACGGTCGCGCCCTGGCGGCCCAGCTCGAGGGCGATGGCCTGGCCAATACCACGGCTGGCGCCGGTGACCAGTGCAACTTTACCTTGCAGGCTCATGCAAGCTTCTCCAAATCAGGCCAGCGCCGCGCGGGTGGCGGCGACGGCGTCAGGGGTATTGAGGTTGTAGGTGGTCACACCATCGGCGCAACGCTTGTTCAGGCCGGCAAGAACCTTGCCTGGGCCGCACTCGACCAGATTGACGGCACCGTTCGCCGCCAGGGTCTGCACGCATTCGACCCAGCGCACCGGCTGGTACAGCTGCGCCAGCAGGTCTTGCTTGAGGGCGTTCAGGTCAGCGGCGACGGCAGCGGTGACGTTCTGCACCACCGGAATCTGCGGAGCCTTCCACTCGATGGCGTTGACCGCCTCGGCAAAGCGCTCGGCAGCCGGCTTCATCAGCGCGCAGTGCGACGGTACGCTGACCGCCAGCGGCAGGGCGCGCTTGGCACCCTTGGCCTTGCACAGCTCCATGGCACGGTCTACCGCAGCCTTGTTGCCGGCGATGACCACCTGGCCTGGCGAGTTGAAGTTGACCGCACTGACCACCTGGTCTTCGGCCGCTTCGGCACAGATTTCAACGACCACGGCGTCGTCCAGGCCAAGAATGGCGGCCATGGCACCATGGCCGGCCGGCACGGCTTCCTGCATCAGCTGACCACGGCGCTCGACCAGGCGCACGGCGTCCTTCAGGCTGATGCTGCCTGCCGCGACCAGGGCACTGTATTCACCCAGGCTGTGACCGGAAACGAAAGCTGGCCGTGCGCCGCCTTCTTCCAGCCACAGGCGCCACAGCGCTATGGACGCGGTGAGAATGGCCGGCTGGGTCTTGTCGGTCTGGTTGAGTTGTTCTTCCGGGCCTTCCTGGACCAGCTTCCACAGGTCGTAACCGAGTGCCTCGGAAGCTTCCTTGAAGGTTTCGATGATCACTGGCTTCTCGGCGCCGAGCTCGGCGAGCATGCCCAGCGACTGGGAACCTTGACCGGGAAAGACGAATGCGAGAGATGCAGACATTGAACAAGCCCTTATGATCTTGTCGTCGGATAGGGTGCGCCAGGCCCTGGGCCAGGCGCGGAATCTGAAAGCTTGGATGGAGACGCGGACCAAGCGGTCACATTTAAGCACTTCATCGGCGATATGCCTAAGGTCTTTATCAGCCTGTGCCCGACCCCTGCGCGGGTCTACCAATGCAGGGGCCGGGCACAGGTCAAGGCAACAAGTCCTCCAGCCGCCCGTGCAAGCGCTGCGGCAAGTTTTCCTGGATCTCGATCAACGCCCGCTGGATGGCACTCTGGAAACCCTGCACGCCTGCCGAGCCATGGCTCTTGATGACGATGCCCTGCAAGCCGAGGAAGCTCGCCCCATTGTGCCGCGCCGGCGCCAGATCGGCCTGCAGGCGCTTGAGCAGCGGCATGGCCATGGCGCCGGCTGCCCGCGACAACAGCCCCCCCTTGAACAACTGCTCGATGCGCGCACCGATCATCGTTGCCAAGCCCTCGCTGGACTTGAGCAGGATGTTGCCAACGAACCCGTCGCAGACCACCACATCGGCTTCGCCGCGATACAACCCATCGCCTTCGACGAAACCCACGTAGTTGAGCCCGCGAGCGTTCTGCAGCAGGCTGGCCGCCAACTTGACCTGCTGGTTGCCCTTGATGTCTTCGGTACCGATGTTCAGCAGCGCCACACGCGGCCTGAGCACACCCAAAGCCTGCGCGGCCACCGAACCCATCACGGCGAACTGATAGAGGTTTTCGGCGCTGCAGTCGACGTTGGCGCCCAGGTCGAGCAGCTGGCAATAGCCAGACTGGGTCGGGATCGCCGCCACCATGGCGGGCCGATCGATCCCCGGCAGGGTCTTGAGCACGAACCGCGACAGCGCCATCAGCGCCCCGGTGTTGCCAGCACTGACGCAGGCCTGGGCCTTGCCGTCGCGCACCAGTTCGAGAGCGATGCGCATCGACGAGTCGGGCTTGCCGCGCAACGCCTGGGAGGGCCGCTCGTCCATGCCGACCACCTCGCTGGCGGCCACAATCTGCAGGCGCGCGCGATCCGCAGCTGCAAGGCCGCTGACAAGATCTTCAAGGAGGGAGGGTTGACCGACGAGGGTCAGGTGCAGCGAGGGGGTAGCCGAAAGGCAGGCAATGCTAGCCTGGACAATGCTGCGGGGACCGAAGTCCCCGCCCATTGCGTCGATCGCGATGATCTGAGCGGACAAGGATTACTCGTCAGCGCCCTTGTCGATCACTTTGCGACCACGGTATACGCCTTCTGGCGAAACGTGGTGGCGCAGGTGTACTTCACCGGTGGTTTTCTCTACCGACAGCGCGTTTTCCGACAGGGCGTCGTGCGAACGGCGCATGTCACGGGCAGAGCGGGATTTTTTGTTCTGCTGAACAGCCATAATTGATTAACTCCTAAACGTTTGGGTCACGCTTTAACTGCGCCAAAACACTGAACGGGTTGGACCGCGATACCTCGTCCTTGCTCGATTCGGGCTCGTCTGCGCCCGCCGGCTGCTGGCATTCTTCCGGATGGTGAGCAGGCACGATCGGCAAGGCGAGCAGAAGCTCTTCCTCGATCAGTGCCTGCAGATCCAATGGATCTTCGCCCAGTTCCAGCACGTCATAGCCTTTCGGCAACGACTGGGTATTCGCACCCTCCTTCACCACGGCGTACGTACATTCGCTGTGGATCGGCAGGGTGACCAGCTCAAGACAACGCTGGCAAACCATCTTGACCTCGACGTCCAGTTCGCTGTGGATAACCACCACGTGCTGTTCATCTCGTTCAAAATCGAACTTCGCCTGCACCGTACCGACATTGTCGGAAAGCGGGTCGCAGAGTCTTTCCAAATCAGCGAGTTGCAGCGAACCGTTGAGGGTTACGCCACGATCAGCCAATTTGCGCGGGTCAACGTGAGGTGGAATCGGGTCATTCAACATAGGCGCAGCATTCTAGGGATGCCCCCCGTCCCTGTCAAAGGAAATTCGGCGGCATCGTGCGTGATAGAATTTGGTTCAACCGATTCAGGAGTCTACCATGCTTCCCCTGCTACTGGCTTCCAGCTCTGCCTATCGCCGTGAACTGCTCGCACGCCTGCGCCTGCCTTTCACCTGGGCAAGCCCTGACATAGACGAACAGCGCCTGGATGGCGAACCGGCGGCGGAACTGGTGCGCCGGCTGGCCAGGCAAAAGGCCGAGGCGCTGGCGGGCAGCCACCCCGCGCACCTGATCATTGGTTCGGACCAGGTTGCGGTGCTGGGCGAACAGGTCCTGGGCAAGCCGCATACCTTCGCGCGCGCCTGCGAACAGCTGCTGGAGTGCAGCGGGCAGCAAGTGAGCTTTCTGACCGGGCTGGCATTGCTGAACAGCGCCACGGGAGCATGCCAGGTGGACTGCGTGCCGTTTACCGTGACATTACGTGAACTGAGCCGCGAGCAGGTGGAGCGCTATGTGGCGGCAGAACAGCCGCTGGATTGCGCTGGCAGCTTCAAGGCGGAGGGACTGGGGGTGAGCCTGTTTCAGAGTACGCATGGGTGCGATGCGACCAGCCTGATCGGGCTGCCTTTGATTCGGCTGGTGGACATGCTGTCCAGGGAAGGCGTGGTCACCCCTTGACTCTGGGGCCGCGCTGCGGCCCCGATAATCTCGGCTCAGCGCAACTGCGGGCCCTGGAACCCCATCCACATCGCCAGGTGCTCGGCCACGCTGGCCCCTACGCGCTTGGAGAAGCGGTCGAGCGGCGATTCCTGCACAGTGAAATCTACCAACTCTTTCTCGCCGACGATCTCGCGCGCCACGTAGCTGGCACTGCCGAGCCCATCGACCAGCCCCAGCTCCTTGGCCTGCTCACCCGACCAGACCAGGCCACTGAACAGTTCCGGGTGTTCCTTGTCCTTCAGGCGTTCGCCACGCCCCTGCTTGACCATGGCGATGAATTGCTTGTGGGTGGTTTCCAGCACCCCCTGCCAGAACCGGGTTTCGTCGGGCTTTTCCGGCGAGAACGGGTCAAGGAAAGCCTTGTGCTCGCCCGAGGTGTAGGCACGCCGCTCGACACCCAGCTTCTCCATGGTGCCGACAAAACCGTAGCCCGCCGCCGTCACGCCGATGGACCCCACCAGGCTGGCTTTGTCGGCGTAGATCTCGTCCGCCGCACTGGCGATGTAGTAGGCACCGGAAGCGCCCAGGTCTGCAATGACCGCGTACAGCTTGATGGCCGGGTACTCGCCGCGCAGGCGGCGGATTTCGTCATACACATAGCCCGCCTGCACCGGGCTGCCACCCGGGCTGTTGATGCGCATCACAACGGCCTTGGTCTTGCTGTTCCTGAACGCCTCGCGCAGGCTTTTGACGATATTGTCGGCGCTGGCGGGCTCCTGATCGGCAATCATCCCGCGCACCTCGACCAGCGCGGTGTGGTTGACACTACGCGACGCTGCCTTGTCCATATCCATCAGCGGCGTGAACAACGCCAGGATGCCGAACAGGTAGACGAAGGTCAGCAGCTTGAAGAAGATCCCCCAACGACGCGCCCGGCGATGCTCCTGAACGTTCGCCAACAGGGTCTTTTCCAGTAACTGCCAGCTTTTGCGCGCTTCGCGCTCCTCGGGTTCGGCCTCAGGGGCCTTCCATTCGTCAGCCATGCTTACCTACCTTGGAAAAGGGATTGCGGAACCACCCAGCCACTCGCGCAACTGGGAAAAGTGATCGAGGCATACCTGCGGCCCGAACTCGGCCAGCGCCTGCAGCGACATGGCACCATAGCCCACGGCCGCCGAATGCATGCCGGCATTGCTGGCCATCTGCAGGTCGAACGCCGAATCGCCAACCATCAGCGCGCGCTCTGGTTCGACACCGCAATGACCAAGGATTTCCTCGAGCATGCGCGGGTGCGGCTTGCCACGGGTCTCGTCGGCAGCGCGGGTAATGTCGAAGAACTGCTCCAGCCCATTGGCCCTGAGCACCCGGTCCAGCCCGCGGCGCGCCTTGCCGGTGGCCACCGCCAGGCGGTAACCCCCGGCACGGAAGGCATCCAGCGACTCGATCACGCCATCGAACAGAGGCGAAGGCTGCTGGTCCAGGGCCATGTAGATATCGGCGTAATGCTGACGGAAGCTTTCGACTTGCGCAGGCGCCAGGTGCGGGTACAGGGTGTGGATCGCCTCGCCCAGGGCCAGGCCGATGATGCCCTTGATCGCATCATCGCTGCTTTGCGCCTCGCCGGCACGCTCGGCGGCGGCGTTCATGGCCTCGACGATGCGCCCGATGGAATCGGCCAGCGTGCCATCCCAGTCGAAGATCAGTAGCTCATAGCCCTTTTTCATAGGTCAGGATGCACTCAGACGCTCAACGGTTTTCGCCCACACCTCATCCACCGGCGCCTCTAGCTTCAGTTCGCCACCGTCCGGCAGCGGCACGGTAAGCGCATAGGCATGCAGGAACAGGCGCTTGCCACCCAGCTCGCGAATTTCGCGACTGAAGTCTTCGTCGCCGTACTTGCTGTCGCCGGCGATCATGTGCCCGGCATGCAGGGTGTGCACGCGAATCTGGTGGGTACGGCCGGTGATCGGTCGCGCCTCGACAATGGTGGCGAACTCACCGAAGCGGCGCAGCACGCGGAACAGGGTCAACGCCTCCTTGCCCTCGTCATTCACTTCGACCATGCGTTCGCCGGAGCGCAGGTTGCTCTTGAGCAACGGCGCGCTGACCTGCTTCTTCGAAGTAGGCCAGTGGCCGCGCACCAGCGCCATGTAGCGCTTGTCGACGCCGTCGCCGCGCAATGCGGCATGCAGGTGGCGCAGCATGCTGCGTTTCTTGGCGATCATCAGCAGGCCGGAGGTGTCGCGGTCCAGGCGATGCACCAGCTCCAGCTCCTTGGCCTCCGGACGCAGCTGGCGCAGTGCCTCGATCACGCCAAAGCTCAGGCCACTGCCGCCATGCACGGCGATGCCGGCTGGCTTGTTCATCACGATCAGCGCCTTGTCTTCGTAGACGATGGCGGCTTCCAGACGCTGCAGCAGCCCCTGGGCCACCGGCGCCGGCTCGTCACGCTCAGGCAGGCGGACGGGCGGTACCCGCACGATGTCGCCAGCCTGGATCTTGTACTCCGGCTTGACCCGCCCCTTGTTGACCCGCACTTCACCCTTGCGCAGGATGCGGTAGACCAGCGTCTTGGGCACGCCCTTGAGGGCCGTGATAAGGAAATTGTCGATGCGTTGGCCGGCAAGTTCCGGCGCGACTTCGATCAGCTGAACGCCGGAAGTCGGAGGGGTATTGGTCGTCATGGCGGGATCATAACAATTTTTTATGGAATTGAAGCACTTAATCATTGCTGCTATAGTCGCGAACGCCGCCAAAAGCGGCAGGCCAGTGGCACCAGGCTCCGAGCCGGTCCCTGACCAACGCAATTCTCCAGGACGCGAGGCCGTCCTACGGGGTTTTCGCCAGTTTACCGAATTGCCTGGAATCGCCACCAGCGCCGTGTAGAGAAGACCGAAAAAAAACGACAAGTGCGGTGTTTCACCTGCTTACCCGATTCTTTTCGCTGCACCTCTGCCCGCCCGTCGCTTCCACGTAACGCCCGGCGAATGCTTCGGAAATACCTGCCTTGGACATGAATGGCGCCAGCGCAGAACCTGCGCTGGCGAAAAATGCAACCCGTTGCGGATTCAGCGCGCGGCAGCACCCGAATTATCAGGGATACGTGCAGGGTGGAGATGCACAGCCCTCGGACCGTGTAGCACCGCGTCCGGCCACCAGCCACTGACGGCTGGCGAGCGGATAAGGTCCTGAACAGATGCCTCCGGGCGTCCACGGCTGACGGTTGATTCCTCCTCCTGACTGAGTGCACAAGGCCCGCTTGGTTGATTCGGATTCCAATTCGAAGCCACCGGGGCCTTGTTGGCACCGCAGCAAACAGGACGCGTCGTCGCGACAACGGCAGGCTGGGCAACCGGCTGGTGCCGAACGTTGCTCGACACGGGGGTGGCCCGGCCACCCTTTGCGCACCTTGGCACCGACCATGAGACGTCGTGTGTGCCGAACGCCGTTTCCGGCAGCCCGGAAACCGACGGTACAACATGAAAAGAATGCTGATTAACGCAACTCAACCCGAAGAGTTGCGTGTAGCCCTGGTGGACGGCCAACGTCTCTACGACCTGGACATCGAGTCCGGCGCGCGTGAGCAGAAAAAGGCCAACATCTACAAAGGCAAGATCACCCGCATCGAACCCAGCCTCGAAGCCGCTTTCGTCGACTTCGGCTCCGAACGTCACGGCTTCCTGCCGCTGAAAGAAATCTCCCGCGAATACTTCAAGAAGGCCCCCGAAGGGCGGGTCAATATCAAGGAAGTGCTGAGCGAAGGCCAGGAAGTCATCGTCCAGGTCGAGAAGGAAGAGCGCGGCAACAAAGGCGCCGCCCTCACCACCTTCATCAGCCTGGCCGGCCGCTACCTCGTGCTGATGCCGAATAACCCGCGCGCCGGTGGCATCTCCCGCCGCATCGAAGGCGAGGAACGCAACGAACTGCGCGAAGCCCTGAACGGCCTGACCGTACCGGGTGACATGGGCCTGATCGTGCGCACCGCCGGCCTTGGCCGCAGCAGCGAAGAAATGCAGTGGGACCTCGATTACCTGCTGCAGTTGTGGACCGCCATCAAGGAAGCGTCCCAGGACCGCGCCGCGCCGTTCCTGATCTACCAGGAAAGCAACGTCATCATCCGCGCCATCCGCGACTACCTGCGCCAGGACATCGGCGAAGTGCTGATCGACAGCATCGACGCCCAGGAAGAAGCGCTGACCTTCATCCGTCAGGTGATGCCGCAGTACGCCAGCAAGGTCAAGCTGTACGAAGACAGCGTGCCGCTGTTCAACCGCTTCCAGATCGAAAGCCAGATCGAGACCGCCTTCCAGCGCGTGGTCGACCTGCCATCCGGCGGTTCGATCGTGATCGACCCCACCGAAGCCCTGGTGTCGATCGACATCAACTCGGCGCGTGCGACCAAAGGCAGCGACATCGAAGAAACCGCCCTGCAGACCAACCTGGAGGCGGCAGAGGAAATCGCCCGCCAGCTGCGCCTGCGTGACATCGGCGGCCTGATCGTCATCGACTTCATCGACATGACCCCGGCGAAGAACCAGCGTGCCGTGGAAGAACGCGTCCGCGAATGCCTGGAGGCCGACCGCGCCCGCGTGCAGGTTGGCCGCATCTCGCGCTTCGGCCTGCTGGAAATGTCGCGCCAGCGCCTGCGTCCGTCGCTGGGCGAAAGCAGCGGCATCGTCTGCCCACGCTGCTCTGGCACCGGCATCATCCGCGACGTCGAGTCGCTGTCGCTGGCCATCCTGCGCCTGATCGAAGAAGAAGCCCTGAAAGACCGCACCGCCGAAGTGCGCGCCCAGGTGCCGATCCCGGTCGCCGCGTTCCTGCTCAACGAGAAGCGCAACTCGATCACCAAGATCGAACTGCGCACCCGTGCGCGCATCATCATCCTGCCGAACGACCACCTGGAAACCCCGCACTTCGAAGTCCAGCGCCTGCGCGACGACAACCCGGAAGTGCTGAGCAACCAGTCCAGCTACGAAATCGCCGCTGCCGAAGCCGAAGAGGCGCCGCAGCCCACCGCGACCCGCACCCTGGTGCGCCAGGAAGCCGCGGTGAAGACCGCCCCGGCACGCGCCAATGCGCCGGTTCCGACCGCCGTTGAAGAGCCGCAGGCAGCCGCACCGGCCACACCTGCGCCGAGCGCGCCGGAGCCGAGCCTGTTCAAGGGCCTGGTGAAATCGCTGGTCAGCCTGTTCGCCGGCAAGGAAGAGCCTGCCGCCGCGCCGGTCGCACCAGCCGCAGAGAAACCGGCTACCGAGCGCAGCTCGCGCAACGAAGAACGCCGCAACGGCCGCCAGCAGAGCCGCAACCGCAACGGCCGCCGCGACGAGGAACGCAAGCCACGCGAAGAGCGTGCCGAGCGTGCACCACGTGAAGAGCGCCAGCCACGCGAGGAACGTGCACCGCGCGAAGAGCGTGCACCACGTGAAGAACGCGCCCCACGCGAAGAGCGTGCACCGCGTGAAGAGCGCGCCCCACGCCAGCCACGCGAAGACCGCCGCGGCAACCGCGGCGAAGAGCGCGTGCGTGAACTGCGTGAGCCGCTGGACGCCACCCCTGTCGAGCGCGAGGATCGCCAGCCGCGTGAAGAACGTGTAGCCCGCGAAGAGCGTACTCCGCGTGAAGAACGTGCACCACGTGAAGAGCGTGCCCCGCGTGAAGAACGCGCCCTTCGCGAAGAGCGCGCTCCGCGTGAAGAACGCGCCCCTCGCGAAGAGCGCGCTCCACGTGAAGAACGCACCCCTCGCGAAGAGCGGGCTCCGCGTGAAGAACGTGCACCACGGGAAGAACGCGCCCCACGCCCACCCCGTGAAGAGCGCCAGCCACGCGCAGCCGAAGAAGCGGCCGTGCAGGCTGCCGAGCTGACCGAAGAGCAACTGCCGAACGAGGAGCTGCTGCAGGACGACCAGGAAGGCACCGATGGCGAGCGCCCACGCCGCCGCTCCCGTGGCCAGCGTCGTCGCAGCAACCGTCGTGAGCGTCAGCGCAACGTCAATGGCGAGCTGATCGAAGGCAGCGAAGAAGAAAGCCACGAAGAGCAGCCACAACAGCATCAGGCCACCGAGCTGGGTGCCGAGCTGGCCGCCGGCCTGGCCGTGACCGCCGCTGTTGCCAGCAGCAACATCAGCGCCGAAGCCGAAGCCCAGGCCAACCAACAGGCCGAGCAGGCTACCGCTGAAGTCGCCGCCGCAGAAACCGACAACAGCGAAGCTGCCCAGCCTGTACAACAGGCCGAAGCAGCAGCCAAAGCGGAAGAAGTCGCCGTGGCACCTGTGGTCGAGCAACCGTTCAACGAGCCTGTGGCTGCAGTCGAAGCGAGCGCCGAACCAGTGGTCGAGGTCACCCCGCAGCCAGTGGTCGAAACCGCGCCTGCTGCCGAGCCTGTGGTTCCTGCTGCCGAGCCTGTGGTTACCGAAGCGCCTGCCGTCGAGGCCGGTGAAATCGAACAGGCACCGGTCGTGGTCGAAGCCGCCCCGGTTGCCGAGCAGCCTGCGCCGGTTGTCGAAGCCCAGCCAGAAGTAAAGGCCGCCGAGCCTGCCCCGATGATCGTCGAGCCTGCACCGGTCGCAGCCCCTGTCGCGGCAGAGCCTGCCACTGTCATGCTGGCCAACGGCCGTGCGCCGAACGATCCACGTGAAGTGCGTCGCCGCAAGCGTGAGGCCGAGGCGGCAGCCAAGGCTGCACAGGAAGCTGCTGCAGCGGCCGGAGAACCAGCCCTGGAATCCACCGATGAGCAAAAGCCTCATCACGGTTGATAGCCAAGGCTGAATGAAAAAGCCCCGCCAGTGCGAACTGGCGGGGCTTTTTCTTGGGCTTCTGTTGCATGTCAGCGCCTGCACGCCGCCTTGCAGGAGCGGCCCTTAGCGACACAAGGCCGTTCCTACACAGGGATACAGTGAACCTGACAGGCCAGGGCGGTCAGTAGAGGTTGGGCTCCATCTCCAGTTCGACGCCGAAGCGCTCCAGGATATCGGCCTGGATCCGCCGCGCCAGCCCGTGCATCTGCGCCCCGCTCGCCTGGCCATGGTTGACCAGCACCAGCGACTGCAGTCGATGCACCCCGGCATCGCCCTCACGATAGCCCTTCCAGCCGGCCTGCTCGATCAACCAGCCGGCTGCCAGCTTCACCTGCCCGTCGGCCTGGGGATAAGCCACCACGCCCGGGTACTGTGCCCGAATACGCTCGACCTGGGCCGCCGCTACCACTGGGTTCTTGAAGAAGCTCCCGGCATTGCCCAGCTCTGCCGGGTCTGGCAACTTCTCGCGGCGAATGCTGCAGATCGCCTCGCTGATCGCCAGTGCGGTTGGCTCGGTCACGCCCTGCTCGGCCAGGCGCTGACGCACCGGGCCGTAGTCCAGGCGGGCGTGCAAGGTGCGGCTCAAGGCAAAACGCACGCGCAGGATCAACCAGCGCCCAGGGTTGCGCTTGAACAGGCTGTCGCGATACCCGAACGCACATTCCGCCAGGCCGAAGTCACGCAGCGCGCCGGTCTCGCGGTCCAGGGCGGTCAGGCCGACAAACACATCCTTGATTTCCACCCCGTAGGCGCCGACGTTCTGCATCGGCGCGGCGCCAACCGTGCCAGGGATCAGGCTGAGGTTCTCCAGCCCGCAATAGCCCTGCGCCAGGGTCCATTGCACGAACGGATGCCAGGGCTCACCAGCCTCGGCCTCGACCACGACCCGTTCGCCATCGTCACTGAGCACACGCCGGCCACGACTGGCCATGTGCAATACCCAGGCGTCGATATCTTTGGTCAGCAACAGATTGCTGCCACCGCCAATCACCAGCAGCGGCAAGCCGTGCTGCTGCGCCTGGCTCAATGCCTGACGCACTTCCTGGTCGTCATGTGCCGGGCTGAAATAGCGCGCCTTCACATCGATGCCGAAGGTGTTGTAAGGCTTGAGCGATACCTGCTCCTGCCACTGCAGTGTCATAGCCGCCCCTTGATTTCCAGCACCAGCGACTGGCACGCCGCCTCGACCAGGTCGAGCACCTGCTCGAAGCCTTCGGCGCCGCCATAGTACGGGTCTGGCACTTCATCCAGCGCTGCGCCATAGCGGCGCAGGAACAGGTCAAGCTCGCCTGTTGCCGTGTGCGGGCGCAGGGCGCGCAGATGGCTGAGGTTGCTCTCGTCCATGGCGAGGATCAGGTCATACTCGGCAAAATGCGCGGCCTTGACCTGCTGGGCGCGCTGCTGCGACAGGTCATAGCCGCGCGCGAGCGCCGCCTTGCAGGTACGGCTGTCAGGCGCCTTGCCGACATGCCAGTCACCGGTGCCGGCGGAAGCCACCTGTACCTTGTCGGCGAGCCCGGCAGCCTGCAATTGATGGCGCAGCACGGCTTCGGCCGTGGGCGAACGGCAAATGTTGCCCAGGCAGACAAACAGAACGCGCATCAGGCCTCCAGCAAGCGCCGTACGCGCTCCAGGTCTTGCGGGGTATCCACGCCTACGGCAGGCGCCTCGATGGCGTCCTCGACGTGAATGCGTACGCCGTGCCACAGGGCGCGCAGCTGTTCCAGCGATTCAGCCTGCTCGAGCCAGCACGGCCCCCAGCTGACGAAGTCCTGCAGGAAGCCGACACGGTAGGCGTACATGCCGATGTGGCGGCGGTAAGGCACGCCCGTCGGCAGCTGGTTACGGTCGCTGGCGAATGCGTCGCGCGCCCAGGGCAGCGGCGCGCGACTGAAGGTCAGGGCCAGGCCATGCTTGTCACTGACCACCTTGACTGCATTGGGGTTGAACACGGTTTCCGGCTCATGGATCGGCTCGGCCAAGGTAGCGATGCCGGCCTGCGGATGGGCGGCCAGGTTGGCTGCCACCTGGTCGATGATCACTGGCGGAATCAGCGGCTCGTCGCCCTGCACGTTCACCACGATGGCATCGGCCGGCAAGCCCAGGTGCGCGGCCACTTCGGCCAGGCGGTCGGTGCCCGACTCGTGGTCGGCTCGGGTCAGCAGCACCTCGGCGCCAAAGGCCCGGCAGGCCTCGACGATGCTGGCATCGTCAGTGGCGATGACCACGCGGCCGGCGCTGCTCTTGCGCGCCTGTTCCCACACATGCTGGACCATCGGCTTGCCGGCGATCGGCAGCAACGGCTTGCCTGGCAGGCGCGTGGAGCGCAGGCGGGCAGGAATCACCACGGTGAAGTTCAGGCTCATTTGTCCAGACGCTCGTCGTCGGTCAGGGTGCGTGCCTCGCTTTCCAGCATGACCGGAATGCCGTCGCGGATCGGGTAGGCCAGGCCGGCACCCTTGCTGATCAGCTCGGTCTTGTCGGCGCTGAGCTTGAGCGGGCCCTTGGTGATCGGGCAGGCCAGGATATCGAGCAGTTTGGTGTCCATTGGAGGTTTCCTTCAGGCCAGGTGGCCGAACATTGAAAACGGGCTCAGGGCTTGCGCAGCAAGCGTTGCAACTGGTTGTCGAACCAGGTGCCGAAAGCCGCCGTAGGCTGTGCCTCGACGGCCAGGTACCACCAGTCGTCGGCGGCGAAGGCCCGGCATTTCACCGCGTCCTTCTCGGTCATGACCAGTGGCAGCGGCGGGGCGAAGGCGAGGCTTTCGGCACTGAACCGCGCATGGTCGGCAAAGGGATGCGGCACCGGCTGCCAGTTTAGCCCCAGCAGGGTATTGAAGAAACGTTGCGGGTTGCCGATGCCGGCCACCGCATGCAGGCGCTGGCCCGCGGGGAAATGGTCAAGCCCGCGGCGTTCGCCACTGCGCAAGTTGACCAGGGCGGAGGGTTGCAGGCAGAAACCAAAACCATCGGTGCGGTCTTCGCTGCTGCCGTTGAACAGCACCGCATCTGCGTCACGCAGGCGCTCGGCCGGCTCGCGCAACGGCCCCGCCGGCAGGCAGCGGCCATTGCCCAGGCCACGGGCGGCGTCGATCAACACCAGTTCGAGGTCGCGGGCCAGGCGATAGTGCTGCATGCCGTCGTCACACAGGATCAGGTCGAGGGGCTCGCTGGCCAGCAAGGCCTGCACCGCCCGGGAGCGGTCGGGGTCGATCATCAGCGGCACGCCGCTGCGCTGCACGATCAGCAGCGGTTCGTCGCCGGCGTGTTCGGCGGGCTGGTCGGCCTGCACGCGCCATGGCAGCTGCGGCGGCTTGGCGCCATAGCCACGGCTGACCACGCCGACCTTGAGCCCCTGTCGGCGGCAGTGCTCGATCAGCCAGAGGATCATCGGTGTCTTGCCGGTACCGCCCACAGTGATGTTACCCACCACGATGACTGGCACCGGGGCCCGGTAGCTGGCGCTTTTGCCACGTACGAAACGCGCCCGCTTGCGGATCACCACGCAACGGTACAGCGCCTCCAGCGGGCGCAGCAGCGCCAGGGCCGGGTGCCCGGCGTACCAGGCCGCGAGCAAGCGGTCGGTGAAAGCCATCAGGGCGTGCCCTGGGCCGCCTCGACCGTGGTCATGCGCAACTGGCTGAAGCCGAGCTTGCCGGCGGCATCCATCGCGGTGACTACAGCCTGGTGCGGGGTCTTGCCATCGGCGCTGATGGCCAGCGGCAGCTTGTTGTCGCCGCCTGATTCACGCTCGATCGCTTCGCTCAGGGTGGCCAGGTCGCTCTTGGGCAACAGGTGGTTGTTCACCGAATACACGCCGTCGGCGCTGATGGTGATTTCCACCAGCTTGCCCTGCTCGGCAGGCGTCGGCTCGGCGCTGGTGGCCTCGGGCAGCTCCACGCGCAGCTGGGTCTCGCGGGTGAAGGTGGTGGTGACCACGAAGAACAGCAGCAGCACGAACACCACGTCGATCAGCGACGCCAGGTTGATGTCGACGTTCTCCCGCTGGCGATTGCGCCGGAACTTCACGCCTTGCCTCCGGCCACTTCCACTTCACGGTCGCCCTGCAGCACTTCCACCAGCTTGATCGCTTCCTGTTCCATGCCCACCACCAGCTCATCGATGCGGCGCAGCAGGAAGCGGTGGAAGAACACCGCCGGGATACCGACCATCAGGCCGGCCGCGGTGGTGACCAGGGCCTTGGAGATACCGCCTGCCAGCACTGCCGCGTTGGCGGTCATCTGCGAGCCGATAAAGGCGCTGAAGATGTCGATCATGCCCAGCACGGTGCCTAGCAGGCCCAGCAGCGGGGCCATGGCGGCAATCGTGCCAAGGGTGCTGATGTAGCGTTCCAGCTCGTGGATGACGCGCGAGGCGGCCTCCTCGATGCATTCCTTCATGATTTCGCGGCCGTGGCGCGAGTTGGCCAGGCCGGCGGCGAGGATTTCGCCCAACGGCGAATCGGCGCGCAGGGCCTTGAGCTTGTCACTGGTCAGTTGCTTGTCCTTGATCCACATCCAGACCTGGCCCAGCAGGTGCGGCGGAGTGACGCGGCTGGCACGCAAGGTCCACAGGCGCTCGACGACGATAGCCATGGCGGCGATGGAACTCAGAATGATCGGCAGCATCATCCAACCACCGGACTTGACCAATTCCCACACAGTAAACGCCCCCTCGGAAAAAGGCCGCCACTCTACCATAGGCGCGCCGGAGGCTCATCTGCCGAAGGTCAGGGAATTGTTGGAGGGCAAAAAGGGTATGCCTGGGGTTCGGTATCGGCTCGGACAAGCGCTGAAAATGTAAAGGCAAGCACCTGCAAACCCCTGCACCTCACTGTGCCGGAACCCGCCAAAACCGCCGCTGCTCTCTTACGCTCTCAACCTTCCCCTGCCTCCCCAATACCAACCGCAACGCGCCATGCTCGGCCGTGTCATGCATCATCACCCCATGCCGCCGATAACGCTCGACCACCTGCGCATGCGGGTGCCCGAAGCTGTTGTTACGTCCTCGCGAAACCAGCACCCCGCGCGGCGCCGTGGCCCGGATGAAGGCCTCGGTGGAGGAACTCCGGCTGCCATGGTGCGGCGCCTGCAGCCAATCGATACGGGGGGTGTCGGTGGCCGCCAACCAGGCCTGCTCGGCAGCGGCCTCCATGTCACCCGCCAGCAGCAGGCGCTCGCCCTGCGCCTCGACCAGCAACACGCAGGATCGGTCGTTGCTGCTTTGCCCGTCAGCCCAGCGCCACAGCGAGAAACGCACGCCATCCCAGGCCCATTGTTCGCCGCTGCTACAAGGCTGCAACGGAACATTTTCAAGCGCTTCGCCACCGATCGTCCGCCGCACCGGCATGCCACGTTGTATCGCCGCTGCGCCGCCAGTATGGTCGGCATGGGCGTGACTGATCAACATCAGGTCAAGGCTACCCACCCCGAGCTTACGCAGGGTAGGCAGCACCACCCGTTCGCCCAGGTCGGTTTCGCCCCTGGCCGGACCGGCGTCGTACAGCAGGTTGTGATGCCGGGTGCGCAACAGCACCGCCAGGCCCTGGCCGACATCCAGTTGCCAGATTTCGACCTGCCCGAGCGGTACTGTCGCCCTCGGCACCCACAGTGCCAGCAGCATGACCCCACCCAGGCCACGCAGCGGCACACCTCGGGGCAACAGCAACAGCCACGTGCCCAGGCAGACCAGCAGCCAGGCCCACAGCGGCGGAGCTGGCGGCTGCCACGCCGGGCGCTGCTGCGCCGCCAGTGTCAGCAGCCGGAACAGCCCGTCGAGCAAGCCGCCCGCCAGCCACAACAGTAGCTCCCCTACCCCGCCCAGCGGCAGCAGCAACGTTCCCAGCAGCGCCAGCGGCAACACTGCCAGGCTGACCCACGGCACTGCCACAAGATTGGCCAGCGGCGCGCTCAGGCTCACCGGCAAGCCGGTGGCCAGCAGCACCGGGAGCAAACCAATGGCAATCACCCATTGGGCGCGCGTCCAGGCCTGCCAGGGGCGCCAGCCGCCCAGCCGCGCGCTGAAGCAATAGACCAGCGTGGCCACAGCCGCAAACGACAGCCAGAAACCGGGCAACAGCGCGGCCAACGGTTCAACCAGCAGCACGGCCACCAGCGCCAGCAGCAACGGCAAGGTGGCGCCAAGGTGGCGAAAGCGCAAACGCCAGAGCAGCACCACGGCTAGCATCAGGCAGGCACGCTGCACCGGTATGCCGGCACCGGCGAGCCAGCCGTAAGCCAGTGCCGCGGCCATGGCCAGGCCACACGCCCAAGGCAGCCAGGGCAGCCGGGCCGGCCACAGTCCGCAGCGCGCCAGCCCGGCGACAAGGCCATACAGCAAGCCGGCAACCAGGCCGATGTGCTGGCCGGAAATCACCAGCAGGTGCACCGTGCCGGTGGCCTGCAATGTCTGCCAGTCCTGCCGCGGCAGGCCGGAGCCGTCGCCGAGCACCAAGGCTACCAGCGCTGCCTGGCGGCCGTGAGCCTCGACCGCCAGCAGGCGCTGGCGCAGGGTGTCACGCCAGCCACCGTCAACCGGTGCCAGCCGTTGCCCGGCCTTGACCGTACCGCTGGCCCCGACCCGCCGCGCCAGCAACCGGGCCTCCAGGTCCGGCCCATGTGGGTTGAGCAGCCCGGCCGGGCGCTGCAAGGTCACCGCCAGCCGCCATTGCTCGCCCGCGCGCAGCGCTGGCCCGTCGAACCAGCTCAATTGCAGGCGCTGCGGCAGTTCGGCCCGTCGCGAGCGGGCACCTTGCAGCTCGAAGCGTACCCCTTGCGCCGTGCGCGTCGGCAGCCCGACCACGCGGCCCTCCAGCCACAAGGTACGGCCATCCAGGCCGGCTGCCAGGCGATCAGCCAGGGCCGCCTGAGCGGAGCCACAGGCCCAGCACAGGCCCAGCAGGAAACAGCCCAGCGGCCACAGGCGGGTGAACAGGCAGACGGCACCGCCAAGCGCGAGCAGCACCAGCCACCCGACCGACGGCAACATGGGTAGAAAGCCCAGGCACAACAGCCCGAGCGCGAGCGCAAACATCCCTGTGCGCATGAGGTAGGGCTCCAGAAGCGCAATCACCTTCTGAGGCATAGCTCATTTGCCGACAGCGCTTGCTCAACAATTGTCACAAACTCTAAACGAGGCTGATCGGGAATCAGGGCATACTGACCGGATCAACGCTCCGGGAGCCTACATGCCGCGCCGACTTTTCAAACGCTACATGCCGGATCCGACCAGCATTCGCGAACACAAGTCCTTACGCTTTTTTGGCAAGCTGCTGCACGACCCGAACCTCTGGCACCTGAACCGGCACTCGGTAGCCCGCGCCATGGGGGTCGGCCTGTTCGCCGCCCTTATCCCCATTCCCATGCAGATGCTACTGGCGGCCGCGCTGGCGATTCCGGTACGTGGCAACCTGCCGATCGCGGTGAGCCTGGTCTGGCTGACCAACCCCCTGACCATGCCACCGGTGTTCTTCGTCACCTACATGACCGGCGCCTGGCTGATGCAGGTTCCGCCACGTACGCTGCCCGACGCGCTGACCTTCGACTGGATCACCGACCAGTTGGCCACCCTGTGGCAGCCATTCCTGCTGGGGTCGGTGGTGTGCGGGGTGGTGCTCGGCATCGCCGGCTACTTCACCACCCTGCTGTACTGGCGCTGGTGGATTGGCCGGCAATGGCGCCGGCGCAAACTCCGCTGTTCACGCACGCATGCCGCGGCCGCTGACCAGCAGGCGAACGCACAGCAGGTAGAGCAGCGCAGTGGCGACCAGCATGAAGGTAATCGCCGTGCCAATGCTGATATCCGACACCCCTAGGATGCCGTAGCGGAACGAGTTGACCATGTGCAGCACCGGGTTGGCCAGCGACACGGTCTGCCAGAACGGCGGCAGCAGGTTGATCGAATAGAACACCCCGCCCAGGTAGGTCAGCGGCGTCAGCACGAAGGTGGGGATGATCGAGATGTCGTCGAAGTTGCGTGCGAACACCGCGTTGACGAAGCCCAGCAGCGAGAAGATGGTAGCGGTCAGCAGTACCACGACCACGGTCACGCCCAGGTGGTGTACCTGAAGGTGAGTGAAGAACAGCGACAGGAAGGTCACGATCACCCCTACCGCCAGGCCCCGCAGCACCCCACCCAGCACATAACCGATGAGGATGGTGTGCGGCGATACCGGCGATACCATCAGCTCTTCGATCGAGCGCTGGAACTTGCTGCCGAAGAAGCTCGACACCACGTTGCCGTAGGAGTTGGTGATCACCGACATCATGATCAGCCCCGGCACGATGTACTCCATGTAGCTGAAGCCCCCCATGTCGCCGATCTGCCGACCGATCAGGTTACCGAAGATGACGAAGTACAGGACCATGGTGATCGCTGGCGGCAGCAGGGTCTGCGGCCAGATGCGCAGGAAGCGCCGCACTTCGCGGTAGACGATGGTATTCAGGGCGACCCAGTTGGTGCGCAGCTCGACACTCATACCGCCACCTTCGACAGGTTTTTTTCCACCAGGGACACGAACAGCTCCTCGAGTCGGTTGGTCTTGTTACGCAGGCTCTGGACCTCGATGTTCTGCAGCGCCAGCTGGCCGAACAAGGCGGTGATGCCGATGTCCTTGTCCACTTGCACTTCCAGGGTATGCGGGGTCAGCAGGCGGCACGGGTAACCCTGCAGCGCCGGCGCCATGGCCAGGTCGTGCTTGAGGTCGAGGACGAAGGTTTCGACATGCAGCTTGCCCAACAGCTGGCGCATGCTGGTGTTCTCGACGATGGTGCCGTGGTCGATGATGCCGATGTTGCGGCACAGCTGCTCGGCCTCTTCCAGGTAGTGGGTGGTGAGGATGATGGTGATGCCTTTCTGGTTCAGCTCGGTGAGGAAGCTCCACATCGAGCGGCGCAGCTCGATATCCACGCCGGCGGTGGGCTCGTCGAGAATCAGCAGGCGCGGCTCGTGAATCAGCGCACGGGCGATCATCAGCCGGCGCTTCATGCCGCCGGACAGCGAACGCGACTGCACGTCGCGCTTGTCCCACAGGCCCAGCTGAGTCAGGTACTGTTCGGCGCGCTCCTTGGCCAGCTTGGGCGGGATGCCGTAGTACCCGGCCTGGGTCACGACGATGTCGAAGGTCTTCTCGAACTGGTTGAAGTTGAACTCTTGCGGCACCACGCCCAGGCAGCGCTTGAGCGCGGCCGGTTCGCGGTCGAGGTCATGGCCGAATACGTTGACCGTGCCGCTGGTCTTGTTGACCAGGGTCGAGAGGATGCCGATGGTGGTGGATTTGCCGGCGCCGTTGGGGCCGAGCAAGGCGAAGAAGTCGCCTTCGGCAACATCCAGGTCGATGCCCTTGAGGGCCTGGAAGCCGTTGCCGTAGGTCTTGGTCAACTGTCGGATCGACAGGGCAGAACTCATAGCGGGTCACTTACCAGAAAAAAAGGTGCAGGACACGCCAGGCAAAGTCACTGGCGCAGTGAGTGCGGCCAATGGTGCTTGGCCCGGACGCACAAGTACAGTCACATCTATTGATAATGACTATCGAGGCATGCGTGGTGTTCGATCAGGTCAGCGCTGTCATCACCGCCGCCTGGTAGGCCGGGCGTTCCTTGAGGCGCTCGTACCAGGCTTGCAGGTGGCGCATGGCCGGGCGTTCGATGGGCATTTCGAACCAGGCATAGATGAAGCTGCCCAGTGGGATGTCGCCCATGCCGATGCGCTCGCCGGACAGGTACGGCTGCCTCGCCAGGGTTTCGTCGGCGATGGCCAGCAACGTGGCGCATTGCTTGTGCGCGGCATTGATCGCCACCCAGTCACGCTGGTCTTCGGGGGTGCGCAGCAGGCCCCAGAACAACGGGCGGAACGGGCCGGCGAAGGACGAGGTGGCCCAGTCCATCCACTTGTCGGCCAAGGCGCGCTGGCGTGGGTCCTGGAGATACCAGCCCTGCTCCGCGCCGTACTCGGCGCACAGGTAGCGGACGATGGCATTGGATTCCCACAGGGTCAGGTCACCGTCTTCGAGCATTGGCACCAGGCCGTTGGGGTTGCGCGCCCGGTAATGCGGCTCATTGACCACGCCGAAAGCGCCACCGGCGTCGATTGATTCGAATGCCAGGCCCAGCTCGTGGGCGATCCACAGCGCCTTGCGCACATTGCTCGAATTCTTGCGGCCCCAGATCTTCAGCATGGCAACGTCCTTATGAAATGCGGAGGTGGCACAGTCTACTCCAGACTTTCGTCGCCTGTACCGACCCAATCAACGGCATCGCACAAGGCGCACTGAAACTCCCGACGTCCCACCCTTGTCACTGTTCTGACCCTGTCGTCCACAGCGTTGCGTCTAAGCTAACCGGGACGGCTCAAGCCCCTGGTTCCAAGGAGGACCGATTATGTTGCTGTTGTGGTTGGTGGTACTGGTGGTCGGCGCGGCATACCTTACGCACCGGCGCCTGGCGCCCTTGCAGATTCTTGGCAGCATGGCCGCCTACGTGCTGCTGATGGGCATTTTCAGCAGTGCCCCCGGCTGGCTGCTGGCCCTGCTGTGGATAGTGCTGGCGTTGAAAATTGCCCTGGTGGCGCTGCCAGAATGGCGTCGCAAGGTCTTCACCGGCCCGGTGTTCGACTGGTTCCAGCACACCCTGCCGCCCATGTCGCAGACCGAACGCGAGGCGATCGACGCCGGCACCGTGTGGTGGGACGGCGAGCTGTTCAGCGGCCGCCCTGACTGGCGCACCCTGCTTGCCTACCCGGCACCACAGCTGACCGAAGAAGAACAGGCCTTCATCGACGGCCCGACGGAACAACTGTGTGCCATGGTCAGCGACTGGCAGATTGGTCAGGACATGGACCTGCCGCCCGAAGCTTGGGCGCATATCAAGCAGCATGGTTTCTTCGCCCTGATCATCCCCAAGGAATATGGCGGCAAAGGTTTCTCGGCCTACGCCCACTCACAGGTGGCGATGAAACTGGCGACCCGCAGCGGTGACCTGGCGTCCACGGTGATGGTGCCCAACTCTCTCGGCCCGGCCGAATTGCTGCTGCACTACGGTACCGACGAGCAACGCAACCACTACCTGCCGCGCCTGGCCCGCGGCGAGGAAATCCCCTGCTTCGCCCTGACCGGCCCGCTGGCCGGCTCTGACGCTGGCGCCATGCCCGACAGCGGCGTGGTGTGCAAGGGCCAGTGGCAGGGTGAGGAAGTGCTCGGCCTGCGCCTGAACTGGGAAAAGCGCTACATCACCCTCGGCCCGGTCGCTACCCTGCTGGGCCTGGCCTTCAAGGCCTACGACCCGGACCACCTGCTCGGTGAACAGGAAGAACTTGGCATCAGCCTGGCGCTGATCCCGACCGACACGCCCGGCGTGGACATCGGCAAGCGTCACCTGCCACTGGGCGCCGCATTCATGAACGGCCCCAACAGCGGCAAGGATGTGTTCGTGCCGCTGAGCTTCCTCATCGGCGGCCAGGCCATGCTCGGCAAGGGCTGGATGATGCTGATGAACTGCCTGTCGGTCGGCCGCTCCATCTCCCTGCCCGCGGTGGGCACCGGCGCGGCCAAGTACACCAGCCTGGTCACCGGCCAGTACGCCAACATCCGCGAACAATTCAATGTGCCGCTGGCGGCCTTCGAGGGCATTCAGGAATCGCTGGCGCGCATCGGTGGCAACGCCTGGCTGATGGACAGCGCGCGCCTGCTGACCGCCAAGGCGGTCGACCTGGGCGAGAAGCCCTCGGTGCTGTCGGCGATCCTCAAGTATCACCTGACCGAGCGCGGTCGCGAATGCATCCAGCACGCCATGGACGTGCACGGCGGCAAGGGCATCATCATGGGCCCCAACAACTACCTGGGTCGCAACTGGCAAGGTGCGCCGATCTTCATCACGGTAGAGGGTGCCAATATCCTTTCGCGTAACCTGATGATCTTTGGCCAGGGTGCCATCCGCTGCCACCCGTTCGTGCTCAGGGAAATGGCCCTGGCCGGGCGTGAGGACCGCGGCCAGGCATTGCGCGAGTTCGACGACCTGCTGATGCAACACATCATGTTCGCTGCCGGCAATGCGGCCAGCACGCTGGTACTCAACCTGGGGCTGGGCCGCCTGGAAAGCGTGCCTGGGGACACCCTGAGCCAAGGCTACTTCCGCGCCTTGAACCGCCAGGCTGCAGCTTTTGCACTGCTGGCGGACTTGTCGATGATGCTGCTGGGCGGTGCACTCAAGCGCCGTGAGCGCCTGAGCGCGCGGCTGGGGGATGTACTCAGCTACCTGTACCTGTCCAGCGCCGCGCTCAAGCGTTACCACGACCTGGGCTCGCCGGAGCACATGCAGCCGCTGCTGCGCTGGGCCATGGAAGAAAGCCTGGGCCAGGCAGAAAAGGCCCTGGACCGCCTGCTCGACAACTTCCCAAACCGCTTTGTCGGTTGTGCGTTGCGGGTACTGGTGTTCCCCTTCGGTCGCCGCCATACCGGGCCGAGCGACGAGCTGGATGCCGAGGTTGCAGCATTGATCGGCCGCAACAAAGGCGACCCGGCACTGGAGGAGTTGCTTGCCGGCTGCTTCAGACCACAGGCCGACGGCGACCCGGTGGCGGCGCTGCAACGCGCCAGCGACCTGCTGGACGAGACCGCCCCGCTGTACAAGGCGCTGCATCAGGCAATCAAGGAAGGCCGAGTGCAACCCGCACCCGGCCAGTCGGCCATCGACGCAGCGGTCGACAGCGCTGTGCTGCAGCCAGGCGAAGGGCAACGCCTGCACGCAGCGGAACAGGCACGCCGCGCAGTGATCGATGTCGATGCCTTCGACAAGGCCCAGTTGCTGGCGGAACCGGGCAAGGTTCGCTGATCTGCACTGCCGGGAAGGGCTGCTTTGCGGCCCCTTCCCCATCCCGCGTATACTCCGCGCCCGTTTCGACCACACCGAGGACCGCCACCATGGCCAACCCCCATCTGGAATACCACCTGCAACTGCTGAACCACCTGCGCACCATCCTGGTCGCCCTGGGTGAAGCGGATCAGGTACCGGAGGAAAGCCACGCCCTGTTCCTCGAGCGCTTCGACGAACTGCTGACCCTGCTGCCGCAAGACCCGCTGCAAAGCCAGTACCTGGGCCAGGACCTGATCTGCCAGGTGATCCAGCGCTACCCGCAGATCGCCCACCTGGTACCCCGCGACCTGCTGTGGTTCTTTGCCGGTGACTGCCTGCACTTCATGCCTGACGAAGAACTGGAGCTGTACCAGCAACTGGAAGAACGCCGCTACGAAGCCGAGCAGGCCGGCGAGCCGTTCGACTGGAACCTGGAAAAGCAGCTGCTGGGCGCCCAACAAGGCCCCGCCAGCACACACTGACCGCAATGCACAGGCTGCGATGAAACATGCGCGGCCTGTTTAGCCGCAGCATTTTTCGAGAGACAAAAAAACGCCACCTCAAAAGAGGTGGCGTTTTCTGAATTGGAGCGGGAAACGAGACTCGAACTCGCGACCCCGACCTTGGCAAGGTCGTGCTCTACCAACTGAGCTATTCCCGCAATTTGAAGCTTTACCGCTAATCGGCGTGAAGCGCCTTTACGACCTTCACCACCACTGCACCGTACGAACGCCACAGTATTTAAACTGGAGCGGGAAACGAGACTCGAACTCGCGACCCCGACCTTGGCAAGGTCGTGCTCTACCAACTGAGCTATTCCCGCATTTGGCGTCCCCTAGGGGACTCGAACCCCTGTTACCGCCGTGAAAGGGCGGTGTCCTAGGCCACTAGACGAAGGGGACACAACACTTTTCAGTGCACCAGAACATGAACCTCACGATTCAGCCTGGATTTTCTTTTCCTGCCTCGCCGCAAGGCGCTGCCGGATAAACTGGAGCGGGAAACGAGACTCGAACTCGCGACCCCGACCTTGGCAAGGTCGTGCTCTACCAACTGAGCTATTCCCGCAACTTGGCGTCCCCTAGGGGACTCGAACCCCTGTTACCGCCGTGAAAGGGCGGTGTCCTAGGCCACTAGACGAAGGGGACACGCTGCTGGCATTACTGCCTGCTTTCACTCCCTGCCGCGTTTCGCTGTGTGCTTTACGCTGCAAGTGGCGCGCATTCTATGGATGCTTCGTAGGGGCGTCAACCCCTTTGTAGAAATTTATTTAAATCAACGACTTCCGGACGCGGGGTGCAGATCCGGAAGCCGCGGCCGATATAAGGAAGGCCTGCCTGTAAAGAGGTCGGCACAGGTACACGGTGGCTGTTCGTCCCCAGGCGAACTTACTACACTCAAGGGTGTGATTCATCTTCAACGAGGCATTAACGGTGACCCCACTTCTGATCACCCTGCTCATCGTGGCGGGTATCGCGTTGCTGATCGTGATCGGCTACCTCAACAATGTCGTCGAGAACAACAAGCTCGAGCGCGCCCGGCTGAAGATCGAGCTGGCCGACCGCCTGCGCCGCTGTGGCGAAATCACCGAGACCTTCCCCGGCCAGTTCATGACCCCGGCGCTGAAGCTGCTGCTGACCCGCCTGGAGCTCAACCTCAACCAGCGCCAGCTGGCGCTGGACAAGCACAACGCCGAACTCAAGGCACGCATTGCCGAACTTGAGGGGCTGATTGCCCTGGGCGCCAAGATTCCGGTAAGCAACCCGCCCGGCCCGATCCAGACCGAGGTCAAGGCCAAGGACGTGCGCTTTCTGCTGGAGGCGCTGCACAGCCAGGTGACCCGCGCCGCCCAGGAGGGCTTCCTGCCCACACCCGAGGCCAAGCACTGGGTCAGGGAGATTCGCCATATCCTGGTACTGCTGCATATCGAGTTTTTCAACAACCTGGGTCAGCAGGCCCTGCAGAATGGCCAGCCGGGCCAGGCGCGCCTGGCCTTCGAGCGCGGCGTGCAGTACCTGCGCAAGCAGCCGGAGCCCAAGGCCTATGAAGAGCAGTTGACCTATCTGGAGAAACTGCTGGCCCGGGCCAATGCCCAGGTGCTGGAAAAGATGGAGCCGGCAGAGAACGAGCAGAACGAACTGACCCAGGGGCTCAAGACCGATGACGAAGAGACCTGGAAGAAGCGGGTGATCTACGACTGATCGGAAAACCGCTGCGGGTTTGACGACCCTGTCGCCGTTCGCCGGCAAACCCGCCCCCACAGCTACTGCACAAGCCTGCAAACCGGTGATGGACTTGTGAAAGCGGGTTCAGCGCCGACAGGGCCAGTGCAGGTAACCACAATCAGCAGTCAGTCAACTCCAGAAAGAGCGCCGCCAAGCGCTCCAGCCCCAACTGGTCCGCCTCGCTGAAACGGCCGATCTTCGGGCTGTCCAGGTCCAGAACACCAATCAACCTGCCCTCCTTCACCAGCGGGATCACCAGCTCGCTGTTCGACGCGCTGTCACAGGCGATATGCCCCGGGAACGCATGCACGTCTTCCACACGTTGAGTCTGGCGGGTAGCCGCCGCTGCCCCGCACACGCCCTTGCTGAACGGAATGCGCACGCAGGCGACCTGGCCCTGGAACGGGCCGAGCACCAACTCTTCGTTGCGATTGAGGTAGAACCCCGCCCAGTTCAGGTCGTCCACCTGGTTGTACAGAAACGCCGAGAACTGCGCGGCATTGGCGATGAAGTCGCGCTCGTCGGCGAACAGCGCCTGCACTTGCGCCGCCAGCAGGTCGTAGCCGTCGAGTCCGGCGCCACTGGCATTGAGGTCGATCATTTACTTTGCTCCAGCAATTGCAGCCCGACCCAGTAGCGGGCGAACTGATAGGCACAGCGGCCATTACGGTTACCGCGGCCGGTAGCCCAGCGCACGGCGAGGATGTCCAGGGCTTCGTCACGCTGCCAGCGCAGGCCGGCCGGGCGCGCCAGCTGGCCGATCCAGTGCTCGACCACGTTGAGGAAGTGTTCCTGGCTGAAGGGGTAGAATGACAGCCACAGGCCAAAACGGTCGGACAAGGCAATCTTGTCCTCCACAGCTTCGTTGGGGTGCAGCTCGCCGTCGACCATTTTCCAGTTTTCGTTATCGCTCTGTTTTTCCGGCACCAGGTGGCGGCGGTTGGAGGTGGCGTACAGCAGCACGTTGTCCGGGGCCTGTTCCAGCGAACCATCGAGCACGCTCTTGAGCACCCGGTAGTCGCCCTCCCCGGCTTCGAACGACAGGTCGTCGCAGAACAGAATGAAGCGCTGCGGCAGCTTTTGCAGTTGTTCGACCACCCGCGGCAGGTCGGCCAGGTGGTCGCGTTCGATTTCGATCAGGCGCAGGCCGGCACCGGCATGTTCGGCCAGCAGGGCCCGCACCAGCGACGACTTGCCGGTGCCGCGCGAGCCCCACAGCAGCGCATGGTTGGCGGGCAGGCCGTTGATGAACTGGTGGGTGTTGCGGCCCAGCTGGTCACGCTGCTGGTCGACACCGATCAGGTCACTCAGGCGGATGTCCAGGCTGACCTCCAGCGGCAGCAGGTAGCCGCTGCGGCCATCACGCTGCCAGCGCGCGGCCAAGGTGGTGCCCCAGTCGATGTCCGGGCGTTGTGCCGGCAACAGGGGCTCAAGGCGCGCCAGTACCGATTCGGCGCGGTCCAGGAAAGCTATCAAGCGGGCGTCCATGAAGACTCCTACAAATTTCAGTTATTAGGGGGCGCAAAGCGGCCCCCGCTTGGCGACCAACTGAAATGAACAGACAGACCCACCAGAAGCCGGGTGTGATCGGCTATGCTTGCGCTGCGCAAGGAACGTGGAACCGGCTCGGCACTCATGGATATCAAGTTCACCAATCGCCTGTCATACAAGCAAGCCCGGTTGACAGTCCTGGTCGGCTTCATCCTGG
Source organism: Pseudomonas sp. TE21394 (assembly GCF_054057835.1). Classification (NCBI taxonomy): domain Bacteria; kingdom Pseudomonadati; phylum Pseudomonadota; class Gammaproteobacteria; order Pseudomonadales; family Pseudomonadaceae; genus Pseudomonas; species Pseudomonas sp. TE21394. The sequence continues at coordinate 355,151 of NZ_JBSRZR010000001.1, forward strand.
GAACATTGCTCAGTCTCATCCAGATCGGCATCGATTATGCCAGCGAAGACGCATCCATCAACCGAGAAGTGCGCGCCTTGCTGCAAATTAGCCACAATCCGGCCTCGCGCATCGCCTACAACATCGACTCGGAACTGGCCCTGGAGCTGACCAGCGGCCTGTTGCAATCGCCGGCGGTCATCCGCGCGCGGCTGAGCGACAACAACGGCATGGTGCTGGCCGATGTCGAGCGTCCGCGCATGGAGGACCGTTACCGCTCGCTGAGCGACTTCCTGTTCGGCGAGCAGCGCCAGTTCGAGGATCGCCTGTACCTGACCCACATGCCTGACGACGACCTCGGCAACCTGTACCTGGAGGTGGACACCTACGCCTTCGGCGCCCGTTTCCTCGACCGCGCCGGTGTCACCCTGGTCAACGGCTTCGCGCGCAGCCTGGTGCTGACCGGCATCCTGCTGGGGCTGTTCTACATGATGCTGACCAAGCCGCTGGTGACCGTGATCGGCGCGCTCAGTGGGCGCGACCCGCGCAAGCCTCGGCAAACCCGCCTGGACTGCCCGCACGGCCACGAAAACGATGAGATCGGTGTGCTGGTGAAAGTCGCCAACCAGCAGTTCGTCAGCATGGCCACCGAGATCGACCAGCGCCGCAACGCGGAAAACCGCCTGACCCAATACCTCAACGAGCTGGAAGACATCGTCTCGGCGCGCACCAATGAGCTGAAAGCCAGCAACAACAGCCTGAGCCGCTCCAACCAGGAACTGGAAGAGGCCCGCCGCCGGGCATTGGACATGGCCCAGGCGCGTTCCGCGTTCCTCGCCAACATGAGCCACGAGATCCGCACCCCGCTCAACGGCATGCTCGGCATGATTGCCCTGGCCCTGGACAGCCCCTTGCCCAGCGAGCAGCGCCAGCAACTGGCCATCGCCCATGACTCCGGCAAGGTATTGGTCGAGCTGCTCAACGATATTCTCGATCTGTCCAAGTTCGATGCCGGCCAGCTGGAACTGGAGCGTATCCCGTTCGACATGGGCTCGATGGTAGAGGACACCGCCAACCTGCTGTCGCAGAACACCGCGCAGAGTGTCGAGCTGACCTGCCTGATTGCCCGCGATTTTCCCAGCAGTGTGCTGGGCGACCCGACGCGGGTGCGCCAGGTGGTCAGCAACCTGCTGTCCAACGCCCTCAAGTTCACCCGTTTCGGCCGCGTCGATGTGCGCCTGACCACCATTGTCGGCGGCGTACGCCTGGAAGTGCGCGATACCGGCATCGGCATCCCCGAAGAAGCCCAGGCCAGGATCTTCCAGCCATTCACCCAGGCCGGCGCCGGCATTACCCGCCAGTTTGGCGGCACCGGTCTGGGCCTGGCGCTGACACACAACCTGTGCAAGGCCATGCAGGGCCGCCTGCACATTGATTCGCGGCCAGGCTTTGGCAGCCGCTTCAGTGCCGAGCTGCCCTTGGCCGTGCACACCGAGGCCATCGCCCCGGCCCCGTTGCAAGGGCGGGTGGCGGCACTGAGCATGGCCGGCAGCGGGCTTGATGAGTTGCTCCAGGACCTGCTGCCCGCCTGGGGGCTGACCTATCAGCGCCATGACAGCAGCGCCACGCTGGATGCCGCCGACATCGACCTGCTGATCACCGATGACCTCGACCGCCTGTTTGAACTGCGCCCAGCGCTGAAGATCCCGATCCTGCTGGTGACCGCCTACGGCAACTTCCTGCCCAGTGAACAATCGGTCGCCCTCGCCCCGCTGCATCAACTGGCCCGACCACTGGCGCGCAACGCCCTGTACCACACCCTGCGCCGCACCTTGCAAGGCTTCGAGCCCGAACACCCGCTTGCCAGTCCGGTCATCACCGTGGAACAAGGCCGCGCGCGGATCCTGCTGGTGGAGGACAACCCGGTGAACCAGCTGGTGGCCAAGGGCATGCTGGCCAAGCTGGGCTGCCAGGTACAACTGGCGACCCAAGGCGCCGAGGCCCTGGAAATGCTCGAGCAGGACACGTTCGACCTGGTGCTGATGGACTGCAACATGCCGGTGATGGACGGCTACGAGGCCAGCCGGCGTATCCGCCAGAGCGGCCGTTGGCCCGACCTGCCGATCGTCGCCCTGACCGCCAATGCCATGCCCGAGGAGCGCGAGCGCTGCCGGGCGGCAGGCATGAACGACTACCTGGCCAAGCCGTTCCGCCGCGAAGAGCTGCTGGCGCTGATCGACCACTGGGTGCCGGTCAACGGCTGAGCAGGCGCTCGATATCTGCCTGTAGGGCTAGCGGCTTGGTGGTGGGGGCATAGCGCCTGACCTGGCCGCTGGCCGGGTCGACCAGGAACTTGGTGAAGTTCCACTTGATCTTCTGCGAACCGAGCAGGCCTGGGGCGCGCTGCTTGAGTTCGACGAACAGCGGGTGGGCACCCGGGCCGTTGACCTCGACCTTGCGGAACAAGGGGAAACTCACGCCGAAATTGCGCTCGCAGAACTGGGCGATCTCCCGCGCATCGCCCGGCTCCTGCTGGCCGAACTGGTTGCAGGGGAAGCCCAGCACCACCAGGCCACGTGCCCGATAGGCCTGCCACAGTTGCTCCAGGCCCTTGTATTGCGGGGTAAAGCCGCACTGGCTGGCGGTATTCACCACCAACAGGGCCTTGCCCGGGAAGTCGCCGAGCGTCTTGTGCTCGCCACCCAGGGTCACGCATTTGATATCCAGCATCGATTCAGCCATGTGGCGGGCTCCGGTCAGTCGCGCGGGCGCAGGTCGATGCACACCGAGTTGATGCAGTAGCGCAGGCCGGTCGGTGGCGGGCCGTCCGGGAACACGTGGCCCAGGTGCGCATCGCAGCGGGCGCAGGTGACCTCGGTGCGGATCATGCCGTGGGAGGTGTCGCGAATCTCGATCATTGCGCTGTCTTCGATGGGCGCATAGAAGCTCGGCCAGCCGCAGCCCGAATCGAACTTGGTCTGTGCATCGAACAGGGGCAGGCCGCAGCAGATGCAGTGGTAGATGCCATCACGGCGTTCACTGTTGTACTTGCCGCTGAATGGCCGCTCGGTGCCTTTGAGGCGGCATACCTGGTATTGCTCGGGGTCGAGCATCGAGCGCCATTCTTCCAGGGTTTTCTCGATCTTTTGCATGTAGGGACCTCGGCAGGCTGAATTTCACCGCGCACCGTCTTTTCCGGGGCGCGGGTGGCACGTATATTAGTTGGCTTCGTGTGCCAGGCGTTCAGTCTGGCACCCGCTTCCTGCCCTTTCAAACCTTTCGGCGGGGCGTTGCGCGTTTTCTCAATCGGGATCCCATCATGCAGTTCAGTAAATCGAACAAGCTCGCCAATGTCTGCTATGACATTCGCGGCCCAGTGCTCAAGCACGCCAAGCGCCTGGAAGAGGAAGGCCATCGCATCCTCAAGCTGAACATCGGCAACCCGGCGCCGTTTGGCTTCGAGGCGCCTGACGAAATTCTCCAGGATGTGATCCGCAACCTGCCCACCGCGCAGGGCTACAGCGACTCCAAGGGCCTGTTCAGTGCACGCAAGGCGGTGATGCAGTACTGCCAGCAGAAGGGTATCGAAGGCGTCACCATCGAAGACATCTACCTCGGCAACGGGGTGTCCGAGCTCATCGTCATGTCGATGCAGGCGCTGCTGAACAACGGCGACGAAGTACTGATCCCGGCCCCCGACTACCCGCTGTGGACCGCTGCCGTGAGCCTGGCCGGCGGCAAGCCGGTGCACTACCTGTGCGATGAACAGGCCGACTGGTTCCCCGACCTTGACGATATCAAGGCCAAGATCACCCCAAACACCAAGGCGCTGGTGATCATCAACCCGAACAACCCGACCGGCGCGGTGTACTCCCGGGAGCTGCTGCTGGGCATGCTCGAGCTGGCCCGCCAGCACAACCTGGTGGTGTTCTCGGACGAGATATACGACAAGATCCTGTACGACGAAGCCGTGCACATCAGCACCGCCTCGCTGGCTCCCGACCTGCTGTGCCTGACCTTCAATGGCCTGTCCAAGTCGTACCGGGTGGCGGGCTTCCGTTCCGGCTGGCTGATCATCTCGGGGCCCAAGCACCACGCCCAGAGCTACATCGAAGGCATCGACATGCTGGCCAACATGCGCCTGTGCGCCAACGTGCCGGCGCAGCATGCCATCCAGACCGCGCTGGGCGGCTACCAGAGCATCAACGACCTGGTGCTGCCACCGGGCCGCCTGCTGGAACAGCGCAACCGCACCTACGAACTGCTCAACGATATCCCGGGGGTGAGCTGCGTGAAGCCGATGGGCGCGCTGTATGCGTTCCCGAAGATCGACCCGAAGGTGTGTCCGATCCACAACGACGAGAAATTCGTGCTCGACCTGCTGCTGTCGGAAAAGCTGCTGATCGTGCAGGGTACGGCGTTCAACTGGCCATGGCCGGACCACTTCCGGGTGGTGACCTTGCCGCGGGTGGATGACCTGGAAGCGGCGATCGGGCGGATTGGCAGTTTCCTGAAGGGGTATTCGCAGTAAGGTTCGACGGGGTGTTGGGGGGGCGAGATCGCGCGCCGCCCACGTGCCGGACCTACGCCAGGGTAGTCAGCCTTGGTGCATGGCTTGGGCCTTGCGGTGTCCGGGAGATCGGACGCCGCCCGCGCGGCGCTCGATCTGAACGCCGCCGGAACGCTCAAGGCATGAAGCCGCTTCTTACATCCTGCAACGCTCTATCCCACAGCCCCCCTGCCATCCTCTGCCATACTCCGCCGTACACAGTTTGAAATAGTCACCCGATTGAATCAGCACGGCCGGCACCTTATATACCCCGCAGTAAGCGACAACTCATCCGTCAGGAGAACGTAACAACCATGATGCGCATTCTGTTGTTTGTAGCCACCAACCTCGCGGTGGTGCTGGTTGCAAGCATTACCCTGAGCCTGTTTGGTTTCAACGGGTTCATGGCCGCCAACGGGGTCGACCTGAACCTCAGCAGCCTGCTGGTGTTCTGCGCCGTGTTCGGCTTCGCCGGCTCCCTCGTCTCGCTGTTCATCTCCAAGTGGATGGCGAAGATGACCACCGGCACCCAGATCATCAGCCAGCCGCGCACCCGCCACGAGCAGTGGTTGCTGCAAACCGTCGAGGAGCTGTCCCGTGAGGCCGGCATCAAGATGCCCGAGGTAGGTATCTTCCCGGCGTACGAAGCCAACGCCTTCGCCACCGGCTGGAATCGCAACGACGCGTTGGTTGCGGTATCGCAGGGTTTGCTGGAGCGCTTCTCGCCCGATGAGGTGCGCGCGGTACTGGCTCACGAGATCGGCCACGTGGCAAACGGCGACATGGTCACCCTGGCGTTGGTGCAAGGTGTGGTCAACACCTTCGTGATGTTCTTCGCCCGCATCATCGGTAACTTTGTCGACAAGGTCATCTTCAAGAACGAAGAAGGCCAGGGTATTGCCTATTACGTGGCGACCATCGTTGCCGAACTGATCCTTGGCATCCTCGCCAGCATGATCGTCATGTGGTTCTCGCGCCGCCGCGAATACCGCGCCGACGAGGCTGGTGCCCAGTTGGCCGGCACCGCAGCGATGATCGGTGCCCTGCAGCGCCTGCGCGTGGAGCAAGGCCTGCCCGTGCACATGCCCGACACCTTGAAGGCGTTCGGCATCAATGGCGGCCTCAAGCACGGCCTGGCCGGCCTGCTGATGAGCCACCCGCCGCTGGAAGACCGTATCGAGGCCCTGCGCCGTCGCGGTTGATCCACCCAGTGACAAAAAAGGGCGACTTCGGTCGCCCTTTTTTGCACACGCCGGCACCGGCAACACAGCAATCAGCGGCTTACCTGGTACACCCTCTCCAACAGGCTGGTAATGCCCGCCTGCATAAACTTCGGGCTCTGCTCGATGACCTCTGCAACCTCCAGCCCGTTCACCTGCCATCCGGCCAAGCCTTGACGCAGCTCTTCATCCCCGACCGAGAATGGCGGCCCGTCCAGCAGCACCTGGTCATAATCCAGGGTCACCACCAGCCCGCGACACCCCACCGGCAGCAATGCCGACAATCGTTGCAGATAACGCGCACGCATCTGCGGCGGCAGCGCGATTACCGCCGCCCGGTCATACACTCCTGTACAGTCGCCAACATCCTCCGGCTGCAGAGCAAAGAAATCACCGCACCACAGCTCCAGATCACCATTGCGCCAGACCTCGAATGCCCCGCGCTGCCGCACCTCGGCATCAAGCCCATGTTCGCGGAAGAAATCCTCCACCGCCCGCCGCGACAGCTCGATGCCCACCACCCGATGCCCCTGCCCGGCCAGCCAGGCCAGGTCCAGGCTCTTGCCGCACAGCGGCACCAGCACGCGGCTACCCGGCAGCCGCTGCAGCTGCGCCCAATACTTTTGCAGGTAGGGGTTCACCTGCGCCTGATGAAAACCGATCTGGTTGTCGGCCCACCGCTGCTGCCAGAACGCTGGCTCCATGATCACTCCAGTTTTTTAGATGATTGCTCGGTAAAACTTGGTTTGGATTTCGATCTGTAGTTGTTCGAAGATGAATACATCTTAACCGCCAGGACCCCGCCATGCTGCCCAGCCTGTTCATTTCCCATGGTTCCCCCATGCTTGCCCTGCAACCCGGGGCCAGCGGGCCGGCGCTGGCGGGGCTGGCCACCAGCCTGGCACGGCCGAAAGCGATCGTAGTGGTATCGGCGCACTGGGAAAGCCGCGAACTGCTGGTGACCGGCAGTGAACGACCCGAGACGTGGCATGACTTCTATGGCTTCCCGCAGACGCTATATGCCGTGCAGTATCCGGCGCCGGGCAAGCCCGCCCTTGCCGGGCAGGTCAGCGCCTTGCTGAGCGCTGCCGGGCTGCCGGCCCGCCTGGACACGCAGCGCCCGTTCGACCACGGTGCCTGGGTGCCGTTGTCGCTGATGTACCCGGATGCGAGCATTCCCCTGGTGCAGGTTTCGCTACCCAGCCATTTGGGGCCGGCATTGCAACTCAAGGTGGGTCAGGCGCTGGCAGGGCTACGCGACCAGGGCGTGCTGCTGATCGGCTCGGGCAGCATCACCCACAACCTGGGTGAACTGGACTGGCACGCCGGGCCGGAGGTGGTCGAGCCTTGGGCACGCGCGTTCAGGGATTGGGTGGTGGAAAAGCTGCAAGCGGATGACCAGGCAGCGCTGCTGGGCTATCGACAGCTGGCACCGAATGCGGTGCGTAACCATCCCAGCGATGAGCATTTGCTGCCGCTGTTCTTTGCCCTTGGGGCGGGTGGCAAATTTGCGGTGGTGCACCAAGGGTTTACCTTGGGGGCGCTGGGGATGGACATCTATCGGTTCGGCTGAAGGGCCTTGTCGCCGGCAAGCCAGCTGCCACAGGAGTACCGTAGGCTTGAACATTGGGTTGCTGTGGGAGCGGGTTACCCGTGAAGAAGACACCGCGGTTGATGGCACGGGCTTCGCCCGTATTCGCGGGGCAAGCCCGCTCCTACAGGGACCGCGCCAGCTTTTGGAAATTGAGCAAGACAGTTGCTCCTACCTGTGGGAGCGGGCTTGCCCCGCGAACACGGCGAAGCCTGTGCCATCCACTGCGTCGTCTGCTTCGTGGATGAATCCGCTTCAACATGGCTTCGACTTGACGCTGTACCGGTAGCCGGCTTGCCGGCGATGAGGCCCTGGCGGGCAAAAAAAATCCCCGACTAGGCCGGGGATTTTTTCATTGCGCCAGGATCAATCCTCGCGGTAGCGGCGCAGCTTCAGCTGCTTGCCAGCCACGCGCGTGTCCTTGAGCTTGGACAGCAGCTTCTCCAGGCCGTCTTCCGGCAGCTCGACCAGGCTGAAGCTGTCGCGCACCTGGATGCGGCCGATGGCGTCACGCGCCAGACCACCCTCGTTGAGGATCGCACCCAGCAGGTTCTTGGCCGCGATGCCGTCACGGGCACCCAGGGCGGTACGGCAACGCACGCGGCCTTCGGCCAGCGGCATCGGCGCACGGCGCTCGCGGTCACCACGCTCCGGGCGTTCGCCACGCTCACCACGCTCGGTTCGCTCACCACGCGGGGCAAAGCTCGGCACCAGCGGCTGCTCACGCTCGACTGCAGCCAGGTCCAGCGCCTGACCATTGGTGGCCTTGCGCAGCAGGGCCGCAGCCAGGGCACGAGCGCTGCAACCCAGGTCGTTGGTCAGGCGGTCGAACAGGTCGCCGTGGGTGGCTTCGGCTTCGGCTACCAGCGGCGCCAGGCTCGAAGTCAGCTTCTTGATACGGGCATCCAGCACGGCCTGGGCATTCGGCAGGCGCGCTTCGGCCACCTTCTGCCCGGTAACACGCTCGATGACCTGCAGCATGCGGCGCTCACGCGGGGTGACCAGCAGCAGTGCGCGGCCATCGCGACCGGCGCGGCCGGTACGGCCGATACGGTGCACGTAGGACTCCGGGTCGTACGGCATGTCCACGTTGAATACGTGGGTGATGCGTGGTACGTCCAGGCCACGGGCGGCGACGTCGGTGGCGACGACGATGTCCAGGCGGCCATCCTTGAGCGAGTCGATGACGCGTTCACGCTGGTTCTGGGCGATGTCGCCGTTCAGCGCGGCAGCCTTGTAACCCTTGGCTTCCAGCGCGGCGGCCAGATCCAGGGTGGCTTGCTTGGTGCGCACGAAGGCGATCAGCGCGTCGAACTCTTCCACTTCCAGCAGACGCAACACAGCCGGGATCTTCTGGTCGGCGTGGACCATCAGGTGGGCCTGCTCGATCGCGGTGACGGTCTGGGTCTTGCTCTGGATCTTGACGTGCTTGGGCTCACGCAGGTGACGCTCGGCGATCGAGCGGATCGACGACGGCAGGGTGGCGGAGAACAGCACGGTCTGGCGGCTGGCCGGGATGGCATCGAAGATCACTTCGAGGTCGTCCATGAAGCCCAGCTTGAGCATTTCGTCGGCTTCGTCCAGGACCAGGTACTGTACGGTGGACAGCACCTTTTCGTCACGGCGCAGGTGGTCGCACAGGCGACCCGGGGTGGCCACGACGATTTGCGCGCCATTGCGGATCGCCCGCAGCTGTGGGCCCATCGGGGCACCACCGTAGACGGCGACCACGTTCACGCCCGGCATCTGCTTGGCGTAGGTTTCGAAAGCGGTAGCAACTTGCAGCGCCAACTCACGGGTCGGCGCCAGGATCAGGGCTTGCGGTTCGCGCTTGCTCACATCGATCTTGTTGAGGATCGGCAGGGCGAAGGCAGCGGTCTTGCCGGTGCCCGTCTGCGCCTGGCCGATCATGTCGTGACCGGCGAGGATGATCGGGATCGATTGTTGCTGAATGGCGGATGGCTCTTCATAGCCGGTCGCCAGAACGGCAGCAACAATGTTCGGATTGAGATCGAGAGCGGCGAAGCCGCCGGTTTCCTGGGTCATGGGTCTGCCTCTAGGTGCATCCGCAAAGACCCATGCTCCAAAGCTGCACAAGCCATGAAAGACCGACAGGTCACCCAGGCAGCTTTGGCGGCGGGGATTTGCGAAAACGATTGAAAAAGAAAACGTGGGAAGGTCCGCCTAGCGGACGCGCAGCCGAAGCTGGACTCGGAGGGTTTGCACCACCTGATTTTGCGGCCCGCTAAAAGACCGGCGCGTACTATACCCGAAATGGTGCAAAGAAGTGAGGAAAATTTTCGCGATTTGCGGCCAGTATCGGGCCACCAATCAGCGCAAGCTGAATCGATAATCCTTCGCACACTGACAGTGTCGCTGCGGGAGCGACCCTGTGTCGCCAAAGGATGCGCAGCCACTCAGGTAGCCGGACGAATCTCGCGGATCAACCCTTCCAGGCTGTAGCCCAACCGCGGCGCCAGGGCCTCGGCGCGTGCACGCAGCCCGCCGAGGTCCAGTTTCTGTTCCAGGTCCGCCGGCACCAGCAGGATCACATTGCCCTCCTTCACCGGCAGTTCCCAGTAATGCCGGTGGTACAGGCCGCGCAGCAAGGCCGCACCCAGCGGCTTGCCGTCATCGGTAGCCCACTGGTTGATCACCAGCCAGCCGCCCGGGTTGAGCTGCTGCTGGCAGTTCTCAAGGAAATTCCATGCCAGGTGCCCTACCCCAGGCCCATGGTCGGTGTACAGGTCGACGAACAACAGGTCGGCCTTCTCCGCCGTGGGCAGCAGCTCCAGGGCATCGCCGATGCGCACATACAGCCGCGGGTCATCGTCCAGGCCCAGGTACTCCATGGCCAGGCGTGGCACGTCCGGGCGCAGCTCGATGGCCTCGATGTCGTCCAGCGGCAGGAATTTCATGCACGCCTGGGTCAGCGTGCCGGCACCCAGGCCGAGAAACAGCGCGCTTTCCGGCTGCTCATGGCACAACGCCCCGACCAGCATGGCGCGGGTATAGTCGTACTCCAGCCAGCTCGGGTCGGCAGTGAACACGCAGCTCTGCTCGATCGCATCACCGAACTCCAGAAAGCGGTAGTCGTCCACTTCGTACACGCTGATGACGCCAAAGGCATCTTCCACCCGTGCCAGTAGCCGCTCTTGCCGTTCCGCCATGCTCACCATCCAACCCGCAAAACGCGCATTGTCCGCCAACGCCCCCGATGCAACAAGCACAGCGCCAACTGTTAACATGGCCCGTAGCCTACAACTGAGACCGAGCCTGAAATGAACCAACCGTGGAGCCCTGACAGCTGGCGCGCCCTGCCGATCCAGCAGCAACCGACCTACCCCGATGCGGCGCACCTGCTGAAGGTCGAACAGACCCTGGCCAGCTACCCGCCGCTGGTGTTTGCGGGCGAGGCGCGCGAGCTGCGCCGGCAGTTTGCCGAGGTCACCGAAGGCCGCGCATTCCTGTTGCAGGGCGGCGATTGCGCCGAAAGCTTCGCCGAGTTTTCGGCGGCGAAAATCCGCGACACCTTCAAGGTGCTGTTGCAGATGGCCATCGTCATGACCTTTGCCGCCGGCTGTCCGGTAGTGAAGGTCGGGCGCATGGCCGGGCAATTTGCCAAACCGCGCTCTTCGGGCGATGAAACCATCGGCGACATCACCCTGCCGGCCTACCGGGGCGATATCGTCAACGGCATCGGTTTCGACGCCAAGAGCCGAATCCCCGACCCGGAGCGCCTGCTGCAGGCCTATCATCAAGCCACCGCCAGTCTCAACCTGCTGCGCGCCTTCGCCCAGGGTGGGTTTGCCGACTTGCACCAGGTGCACAAGTGGAACCTGGACTTCATCGCCAACTCGGCGCTGGCGGACAAGTACCACCAGCTGGCCAACCGCATCGACGAAACCCTGGCGTTCATGCGCGCCTGTGGCCTGGACAGCGCGCCGCAACTGCGCGAAACCAGCTTCTTTACCGCCCACGAAGCGTTGCTGCTGAACTACGAAGAAGCGTTCGTGCGCCAGGACAGCCTGACCGGCGATTACTACGACTGCTCGGCGCACATGCTGTGGATTGGCGACCGCACCCGTCAACTGGACGGTGCCCATGTGGAGTTCCTGCGCGGCGTGCACAACCCGATCGGGGTCAAGGTTGGCCCGAGCATGAACCCCGAAGAGCTGATTCGCCTGATCGACACGCTGAACCCGGCCAACGACCCGGGGCGCCTGAACCTGATCGTGCGCATGGGCGCCGGCAAGGTCGGCGACCACTTGCCCGGGCTGATCCGCACGGTCGAGCGCGAGGGGCGCAAGGTGCTGTGGAGTTCCGACCCGATGCACGGCAACACCATCAAGGCGAGCAGTGGCTACAAGACCCGCGACTTTGCGCAGATACTCGACGAGGTCAAGCAGTTCTTCCAGGTGCACCAGGCCGAGGGCAGCCATGCCGGTGGCATCCACATCGAGATGACCGGGCAGAACGTGACCGAATGCATCGGCGGTGCGCGGCCGATTACCGAAGATGCGTTGTCGGACCGCTACCACACCCACTGCGACCCCCGCATGAATGCCGACCAGTCGCTGGAGCTGGCGTTCCTGATCGCCGAAACCCTCAAGCAGGTGCGGCGCTAGAAGCGTTCGCGGGCTCGCCCGCTTTCACAGGGGCACACGCTTCGAGAGCAGTGCAGTACCTGTGATAACGGGCGAGCCCGCGAAGAGCCAGCATCGGCTGCCCTACTTACGCAGCGGATCATCCCAGAAATGCCGCTCGGCTTCTTGCTGGATGTCGGCCCGGCTCAACCCCAGGTCATGCAGGGTGGCATCGCTGAGGCTGGCCAACTGCTGGCGCTGGCGGTACAGCTGCAGCCACCGCGCCACCTTCTGTGCGGCCGCATGCAACAGATGGTTCAGGGAAAAGCCAGGTTGCTGGATGCTGCTGACAAGACCTTTCATCGTGAAGCCCTCCGTGTTGTTGGCTCCAGTCTGCCGCCAGGCATAAGATCAATCCAACGAATGTTTCTGATGCCATGCATCTCGGAGATTGATGCAATGTCCCAGTACCAGAGTCTCGACGCCGACGTCCTGCGCACCTTTGTCGCCATCGCCGAGCAAGGCGGTTTCACCCGCGCCGGCGAGGTGGTCAACCGCACCCAGTCGGCGGTGAGCATGCAGATGAAACGCCTGGAAGAAGACATTTTGCAGCGGCAGCTGTTCGAGCGCGACGGCCGTCAGGTACGGCTGACTGCCGAAGGCCAGGTGCTGCTGGGCTATGCCCGGCGTATCCTCAAACTGCACGGCGAGGTGTTCAATACCCTGCGCATGCCGCACATGGTCGGGATGGTGCGGATCGGCACGCCGGACGACTATGCCATGCGCTTTCTGCCGACCATTCTGTCAAGCTTTGCCCAGGCCTACCCACTGGTGCAGGTAGAGGTGCATTGCGAATCGTCCAAGCAACTGATGCTGCGCCAGGACCTGGACCTGACCATCGTCACCCGCGAGCCGGGCAACGAGATTGGCCAGCTGTTGCGCCAGGAACGCCTGGCATGGGCTGCCGCCGAGGGTTTCTGCCCGCAAGAGCAACGGCCCATCCCGCTGGCATTGTTCAACAGCGATTGTTTCTGCCGGGCCTGGACCTGCAACGCCCTGGAGGCCCAGGGCATCGATTACCGCATCGCCTATACCAGCCCGAGCCTGGCAGCAATCTTTGCCATCGTCACGGCCGGGCTGGCGGTAACGGCGCAGTTGCAGAGCCTGATTGGCGGGAACCTGCGCATACTGGGCGAGAGCGAAGGGCTGCCGCAACTGCCGGTGGCCAATGTGATGCTGGTGCGCAGTACCCAGAGCGCATCGCCGATCACCGATTGCATGGCCGATTACATCGTCGAAGGGTTCAAGTGAGCTGGGGCTGCCGCGGGAGCGGCCTTGCGTCGCGATAGGGCCGCAAAGTGGCCCCAAGCCCTCAAAGCTCAAACCCGAGCATCACTGCACACACCACCAGAAACACGCAGAACATCGTCCGCAGTGCCTTCTCCGGCAACGCATGGGCCAGCTTCACGCCCCAGCTGATACTGAGCAAGCCGCCCACCGCCAGCGGGATGCCCACGCCCCAGTCGACGCTGTGGTGCACCCCATAGGTCAGCAAGGTGACCAGGGTACTCGGCGCCGCCAGCGCCAGCGACAGCCCCTGCGCGACCACCTGGGTTGTGCCGAACACACTGGTCAGGATCGGCGTGGCCACCACTGCCCCACCCACGCCGAACAAGCCCCCCATGGTGCCGGCAAAGCTGCCCAGCACGCCCAGCCACGGCCAGGCATGACGCAATTCGGCGCTTGGCGGCGAGACTTTCATGAACATCCGCGCCACGTTCCATACCGCCAGCGCCACCAGGAAGCCGACAAAGCCCAGACGCATGGAATGCGCATCCAGCCCCACTGCCCAGATCGACCCCAGCCAGGCGAACACGAAGCTGCATAACGACAACGGCACGGCATGGCGCAATTCGATACGGTTACGCTGGTGATAGCGCCACAGCGCCAGCAGCACGTTCGGCACCACCATCACCAGCGCCGTACCCTGCGCCAGTTGCTGGTCCAGGCCAAACAGCACGCCCAGCGCCGGAATCGCGATCAACCCGCCGCCAATGCCGAACAGGCCACCCATGGTCCCCAAGGCAGCGCCCAGCACGACATACAACACCCACTCGATCATCAGGGCCTCACTACCTGTTCACATGATGCAGCATGCTAACCATTGCGGGCTGGCGGGGAAACGCACAGCAGCGCAAAATGGCTGTGCGCTATCCGCATAAGCAAGGCAGCCATGAGCCCTGATATTCTGACCGACCAGTTGAGCCTGTTCCTCGATGTGCTTGAAACCGGCAGCTTTTCTGCTGCCGCCCGCCGCCACCCGCTGACTCCATCCGCCGTAGCCCGGCGTATCGACAACCTGGAAAGCGCCGTAGGCAGCCGCCTGTTCACCCGCAGTACTCACGCCGTACGCGTCACCCCCGCGGGCAACGCCTTCGCCGAACGGGCCAGGCGCATCATCGAAGAGCTGCGCCTGGCTCGCGCCGAAGCGGTGTCGCTGAGCAGTGCCCCTGAAGGCCTGATCCGCATTGACGCCCCTGCCGCATTCGGTCGTCGCCACCTGGCACCGGCAATTGCCGACTTCCTGGTGGCCTACCCGGGGCTGGACGTGAAGTTGCGCCTGATCGACAGCTTCGTCGACCTGCATGGCAGCCACCTCGGCGAAGTCGACCTGGTACTGCGCGCCGGCCCTCTGGCCGACACCCGACTGGTCGCCACGCCACTCGCGTACATGGTGCGTATTGCCTGCGCCAGCCCCGCCTACCTGGCCAGCCGCGGCATACCCACCTGCCCCAGTGAACTGCCTGGGCACGACGGCCTGGACTGGGATGGCCTGGCGCCACCCTTTGCCTGGCGCTTCAATGTAGCCGGGCAAACCCGCCTGTACCGCCCCGCGCGCATGCGCATGGCCGCGAACAACGCCGAAACCTTGCTGTTCGGTGCTCTCGCCGGCTTGGGCATCGCTCACCTGCCTACCTGGTTGATCAGCGAATACCTGCTGCGCGGCGAGCTGATACCGCTGTTTTGCGACGGCGGCTTGCCCCCGGCTGAAACCAGCGGTATCTACGCGCTACGTCTGGAACATGAAACGAACTCTCGCAGCCGTTTGCTGCTCGAATTTCTCAAGAGCCGGTTCAGTCCGATTCCACCCTGGGACCTGGCCTTGCACAGTGAACTGCACAAGTAACGCGCGCACTGATGATCAGCGTGCCAGACTTACCCATTGATTACTTTCAAGGACCTGCATGAACGCCGACACCCAAGCCTCCTGTGACGAGCTGCTGCTGGACAACCAGGTCTGTTTCGCCCTGCACTCCACCTCGTTGCTGATGACCAAGGTCTACAAACCGCTGCTGCAGGCCCTGGGCCTGACCTACCCGCAGTACCTGGCCATGCTCGTGCTGTGGGAGCACGACGGCCTGACCGTGGGCGAGATCAGCCAGCACCTGCTTACCGACCCCGGCTCACTGACCCCGTTGCTCAAACGCCTGGAAAGCGAAGGCCTGTTGCAGCGCAACCGCAGCCGCGAAGACGAACGGGTGGTGCTGGTGCAACTGACCGACAAAGGCCGCGCTCTGCAACAACGGGCCAGGGAGGTGCCACAATGCATTCTCAAGGCCAGTGGCCGCAGCCTGGAGCAACTGCAACAGCTGCAGACCGACCTGCTGACATTGCGCGAGAATCTGCAGAAGACCCTCTGACAATCGGGCTGAGAAAGGGCTGTCCGGACGAACGGTCATAATTTATCTTGCGCACTAACTAATTGCGCGCTAACTTAATCCCCACACCAACCCGCGCCCTTCCCAGAGCGGAAGCGCACAACACGTTAGCGAGGCTCAAGATGCAAAAGGTCAATCCGCTGTACATCGCAGAAGCTACCTCCACCGGTGGGCGCGACGGCAAGTCCCGCTCCAGCGACGGCAAGCTGGAAGTCAAGCTCAGCACCCCGAAGGAACTGGGTGGCGCTGGCGGGGACGGCACCAACCCCGAGCAACTGTTTGCCGCCGGTTACTCGGCATGCTTCATCGGCGCCTTGAAGTTCGTGGCCGGGCAAGAGAAGAAAGCCTTGCCAGCGGATGCCTCGATTAGCGCCAAGGTCGGCATCGGCCAGATTCCGGGCGGATTCGGCCTGGACATCGACCTGCACATCAACCTGCCGGGCCTGGCACAGGCCGAGGCCGAAGGGCTGGTGGAGAAGGCGCACCAGGTGTGCCCGTATTCCAACGCAACCCGCGGTAACGTGGACGTACGCCTTCACGTCACTGTCTGAGGCTCACATGCAGGAGCGGCCTTGCAGCCCATCGCGACGCAAGGCCGCTTCTAGAGACTTGCGTCTGCAGGTAACGATCCAGATACAAAAAAACCCGGCCAAGGCCGGGTTTTTGCGTTCCACAAGAAGTATTACTTCTTGGAGCGGCCCTTGAAGGAGCCGTCGCGGGTGTCGATATCGATCCACTCGTCGATTTCGATGAAGTCGGCAACCTGTACTTCAGTACCGTTGGCCAGCTTGGCAGGCTTCATGACCTTGCCCGAGGTGTCGCCGCGAGCAGCGTTCTCGGTGTAGGTAACCTGGCGGCTGATGGTGGTCGGCAGTTCTACCGATACCACTTTCTCTTCGTACATGGTCAGGGCGCAGACGTCCTGCATGCCTTCTTCGATGTATGGCAGAACGGCGTCGATGTCTTCGGCGTTCAGCTCGTACATGG
Organism: Pseudomonas sp. TE21394; assembly: GCF_054057835.1. Classification (NCBI taxonomy): domain Bacteria; kingdom Pseudomonadati; phylum Pseudomonadota; class Gammaproteobacteria; order Pseudomonadales; family Pseudomonadaceae; genus Pseudomonas; species Pseudomonas sp. TE21394. The sequence continues at coordinate 371,782 of NZ_JBSRZR010000001.1, forward strand.
TGTAGTCGGTGGTGTCCATGAAGGTGTAGGCGTCACCGCTGATGAAGGACAGGGTCACTTCCTTGCGGTCGAGGATCACGTCGTCCAGCTTGTCGTCGGCGAAGTAGACGGTTTCAGTCTTGTAGCCGGTCAGCAGGTTCTTCAGCTTGGTCTTCATGATCGCGCTGTTGCGACCCGACTTGGTGAATTCGGCTTTCTGTACCAGCCACGGGTCGTTGTCGATCCGCAGTACGGTGCCGGGTTTCAGTTCTTTACCAGTTTTCATTACGCAGTATCCGAATCTGGATGGATTTATAAAAATCGAGGCCGCGTATCATAGCCAATTTCGGTAAAACTGTACCAGCGTCATGGCAAGGTCCGGCTGAGCGGCCTGTTTGGCACACCAGTGGCGGGCATGCGCCTGCAGCTCGTCCCAATGCGCCAGCACCTTGGCCCAGGCCGCGTGCATGTCGCGCTGCGTGCGGCTGTCGAGGTTCCAGGCGCGCCACAGATCGACCAGGGCTTCGGCGGCAGCGTCCGGCAAGCCCTGGCGATAAAGCGCCAGGAACGCTTCGAGTTTTTCCCAGTGTGCGTTCTCCTCCTGCACATAGATGTGCCACAGCAGTGGCCGCCCCGCCCATTGCGCACGCACGAACGAATCCTCGCCGCGCACGGCGTTGAAGTCACAGCACCAGAGCAGGCGGTCGTAATCGTCCTGGCTGACGAAAGGCAGCACCTGCACGGTCAGCGCACCACGCTGGCGTACCGCCCCCACCGGCAGCGTAGGTTCGCCCAGCCAGGCACACAGGTCACCGAGAATGCGCCCTTCCGGCACCAGCAGGTGGCTGGGCCGGGTATCCTCGGCCAGGGCGTCCAGCCAGCCGGCCAGGTGCGGGTTTTCGTAGGCGAACAGCGAGATCAGCCGAGCGCCGGTGTGCAACTGCACACCCAGCCCGGCGAGAAACGCAGCGCGCTGCGCCGCGTCGGCCTCGAATGCGGCGCGACGGACCAGCAAGGGCGCCTCGCGCAGCAGGCCGCCAGTCCCCGCGGTGAAGCCAGGGAAGAAGAACACCGTGCGCAAGCCGTTGCCTTGCGGCGACGGCAAGCCGTGGCACCCCTCCACCCAGTCTTCGGCACTGAGGTATTCCAGGTTCAGCCATAGCGCTGGCAGCGGTCGTATGGCCAGCGCTTCGATGTAACCAACCGGCAAGCGGCAGCCGAAGGCGCCGATGACTACGTCGGCAGTAGCCACCGGCTGCCAGTCAACCGGCCAGCAGCGTATCTCGACGCCCTGCTGCCACTGCTGGTCGAGTGCAGCATCGGCCCCCGGGCACAGGCGCACGAACGCGCCCAGGTCGTCCACCCACAGGCGCACCGCCAGGCCATGCTCGGCAACCAGCTGGCGCGCCAGGCGCCAGGTCACGCCGATATCGCCATAGTTGTCGACCACGGTGCAGAAGATGTCCCAGGTGACTTTCATGTGCCCTGCCCTCGCCCAGCGGAAAAACCGCAAATTCTGCGGATAAATTGTCGCCGACAAAAGCACCTGCGGGGAAAAAAGCCCAAACGCATGCGACAATGCCCCCGCCCCCCCCCCCCCGCCAGGACAGTGCCATGACCCGCCACCGTGAATTGAAGATCTCCCTCAAGCCGTTGCCGTTGATCCTGTGCGTTGCCCTGGGCCTGTGGCTGGGCGCCGTGGCCATCGCCGCCAGCCTGTGGCTGGCCTTGCAGCTATGGCCAGAGCAGGTGCAGCCGTTGGCCCAGGCGGTAGTGCCCGGCGTTTCCCGGCCAGCTGTACCGCCAGCCCCGGCGGCGGATGCCCAGACTGAAATGTTCGAGCGCTACCAGGTCATCCTGCACAAGCAGGAACAGCAACAGGCCGCCGAGGCCGCCCAGGGCAACCCGCGCAACCTCAACAGCCCCAAGTGCCAGTTCTGGCTGCAGCAGAACCGCACTGCGCCCACTGACAAAAGCCAGGCCAATGTGCTGGAGTTCTGTTACTGATCATGGACAAGACCCGCCTGCTGGCGCAGATCGTCGCCACCCTCGAGCATGACCTGGCTGTGCTGACCCGCGCGGCACAGACTGCGTATGAAGCGGCTACCGCCGAGGAGAACATCGCCGAGAACAAGTACGACACCCTGGGCCTGGAAGCCTCGTACCTGGCCACCGGCCAGGCCCGCCGCAGTGCCGAGATACGATCGGCGCTGCAAACCTACCAGCAATTGCTGCTGCGCGATTATGACCCGGCGCGCGGCGTGCAGTTGAGCAACCTGGTGACGCTGGAAGATGAAGCTGGCGGGCAGCGGCGTCTGTTCCTGGGGCCCGAGGCGGCAGGGTTGAAGATTGGCGAGGCGGATGGGCTGGTTACGGTGATTACCCCGCGATCGCCGCTGGGGCAGCAGTTGGTCGGCAAGCGTGTGGAAGATGAGGTGGGCCTGGGGACGCAGACATTGTGGATTGTCGATGTAGCCTGAGGGGTTCCTTCGCCAAGGCGCGGCCAATGCGGTCGTCGTAGGGGCGCTTCAAACCTGGACATCAAAGCGCCTGCAAGGCATCGAACCGCCCGGCCAGGCCCTGTTGAGCGAACCGCTCCACCACAAAATCGACAAACGCCCGGGTCTTGCCCGGCAACAGCTTGTGCTCGGCGAAATACAGGCTGATATGCCCATCGTCCACATACCAGTCCGGCAGCACCCGGCGCAGCCGCCCACTTTCCAGATACGGGACCGCAAACGGCAGGCTCACCAGGGCAATCCCCAGCGCTTGCTCGGCCACCGCACAAGCCGCATCCGAATCACTCATGGTCATCGCCTGACGCAACGCCAAAGGCTGCTGCTCCTGCCAGCGGCTGGTCAACGGCCACGATCGCACGCGCCCGGTCTGCGGCGAGCGGATCAGGATACCGTCATGCCGCTGCAGGGCCTGCGGCTGGGTGACCGGTGCATGGCGGGCCAGATAAGCTGGCGCCGCCACCAGCACCCGATGCGCCGGGGTCAACTTGCGCGCCACCACGCCCGGCGGCAGTTCGAAGCCCCCGCCAATCGCCGCATCGAAGCCTTGGCCGATCAGGTCGACCTGGCGGTTGTCGAAATGCCAGTCCGGGATAATGCCCGGGTAGCGAAGCAGGAACTCGCCCAGCAGGGGCAGCACGTACAAACGCCCGAACACCGTGCCCATGCTGACCCGCAACAACCCGGCCGGCTGGCCCTCGGCACTGGCCAGGTTGGCCACGGCGTACTGGATAGTGCGGAAACTGTCACTGACCTCCCCGAGAAATCGCTGCCCTGCCTCGGTCAGGGTCAGCTTGCGGGTACTACGCTGGAACAACCGCACCCCCAGGCGCGCCTCCAGTTGGGCAACATGCTTGCCTACCGCCGCCGGGGTGATGCTCAGGCGTCTGGCAGCCTCGGCAAAGCTGCCGACTTCGGCGCTGCGGATGAAACACTCCAAAGCGTTGAACGACTCCATGGCCATGATTAGCAACCAAAGGTTTACTCTGCTGATAGTGATTGCCATCTTATCAGCAGGTAATCGAGCGCCGATACTGCGCCCATCCAAGGCATCCCAGCCTGGCTTCCAGCAGGAGATCAGCATGTCCAAGCAACACACCCTCGAAGGCAAAGTGGCCCTGGTACAGGGCGGTTCCCGCGGCATCGGCGCAGCCATCGTGCGGCGCCTGGCCCGTGAAGGCGCGCAGGTAGCCTTCACCTACGTAAGTTCCGCCGGCCCGGCAGAAGCACTGGCGCGGGAAATCACCGAAAACGGTGGCCGAGCCCTCGCACTGCGGGCCGACAGCGCCGACGCGGCGGCAGTTCAACTGGCAGTGGATGACACGGTGAAGGCATTCGGCCGGCTCGATATCCTGGTCAATAACGCCGGTGTCCTGGCGGTGGCGCCCGTGACCGAGTTCGACCTCGCCGACTTCGACCACATGCTGGCGGTGAACGTGCGCAGCGTGTTCGTCGCCAGCCAGGCGGCGGCGGGCTACATGGGCCAGGGCGGGCGCATCATCAATATCGGCAGCACCAACGCCGAGCGCATGCCGTTTGCCGGTGGCGCGCCCTACGCCATGAGCAAGTCGGCACTGGTCGGCCTGACCCGCGGCATGGCCCGTGACCTGGGGCCCAGGGGCATTACCGTGAACAACGTGCAGCCTGGGCCGGTGGACACCGACATGAACCCGGCCAGCGGTGAGTTCGCCGAAAGCCTGATCCCACTGATGGCGATCGGGCGGTATGGCGAGGCAGACGAGATCGCCAGCTTCGTGGCTTACCTGGCGGGGCCTGAGGCAGGGTACATTACCGGGGCCAGCCTGACTGTCGACGGCGGGTTTGCAGCCTGATTCAACGGTTTCCTGTACCGACCTCTTCCCGGCAAGTGAAGAGGCCGGCGCAGGTTGCCCTCCACCTCACTGCCACGAGAACCGCATGTACAACCCCACCCTGAGTCGCGCACTCATTCTGCTGATGGCCACCGCCACCGGCCTGGCCGTGGCCAGCAACTACTACGCGCAACCCCTGCTGCACAGCATCGCCCAACAGTTTGGCCTGAGCACCGCCAGCGCAGGCAGCATCGTCATTGCCGCGCAACTCAGCTATGGCGCCGGCCTGTTGCTGCTGGCACCGCTGGGCGACCTGTTCGAGCAGCGGCGGTTGATTACCGTGATGACCGCAATTGCCACCCTGGGCCTGGTCATCAGTGCCTGCGCACCGAGCCTGCCCTGGCTGATCCTCGGCACGGCGCTGACCGGGCTGTTCTCGGTGGTGGCGCAAATTCTGGTGCCCATGGCTGCGGCCCTGAGCGAGCCTCATTCACGCGGGCGCGCGGTCGGCACGCTGATGAGCGGCCTGCTGCTGGGCATCCTGCTGGCGCGCACCGCCGCCGGCTTCATGGCTGAGCTGGGCGGCTGGCGCAGCATCTACGTACTGGCCGCCGCGCTGATGGCCATCACCGCCGTGGCGCTGCACCGGAGCCTGCCGCAACACCACAGCCATGCCGGGCTCAAATACCCGGCGCTGATCGGCTCGGTGTTCCGCCTGTTCCGCGAAGAGCCGGTGCTGCGCCTGCGCTCGCTGCTCGGCCTGCTGGCGTTCAGCCTGTTCGCCCTGTTCTGGACGCCGCTGGCGTTTTTGCTGGCAAAAGGCCCGTACCACTATTCCGATGCAGTGATCGGCCTGTTCGGCCTGGCCGGCGCGGCGGGTGCGCTGTCGGCCAATTGGGCCGGGCGCCTGGCCGACCGCGGCAAGGGCGCATTGGGCACCACGGTTGGCCTGGTGGTGTTGCTGCTGTCCTGGGTACCGCTGGGCTTTGCCGAACAGTCGTTGCTGGCCTTGCTGCTGGGCGTGCTGATGCTCGACCTGGCGGTGCAACTGGTGCACGTGAGCAACCAGAATGCGGTGATCGCCCTGCGCCCCGAAGCGCGTACACGGCTGAACGCCGGCTACATTACCTGCTACTTCATCGGCGGGGCACTTGGCTCGTTGCTGGGCACGCAGCTGTTCCAGTATCAGGGCTGGATGGGCATCGTGGTCGCAGGGCTGGTGATTGGGTCGCTGGCATTGCTGGCGTGGGGGTTAGCCGAGCGCAAGCGCAAGCATCTGTTGCAGATGGCCTGAAAATCCGCGCTGGGTTGAGGGCGGGCATCGGCCATGGCGACAAACGACCGCACTACCCTCCGTCGTCTGGCCGTTGACTTGCCCGCCCGGCCAGCGCTCAGTAAGCATTGGTCAATGCCCTTTCACTGACAGGACGACGTTATGACAAGACTCACGGTGCAATCCGGCGATTTCTTGCAAGGTGAAGGCGAGTATCGCAACGGATCGCTCACGCTCAAGACCCCGCGCAGCCCTTCTCCGGGCGAGCGGATTTCCCTGGCGCGCATCAGCGACCTGCGGTTGGCGAGCCTCGAATCCAGCCGTAGCCTGGGCAGCGCCCTGGGCTGGGGCGTGGCCGGCGCGCTGGTGGCAGGGCCGGTGGGGCTGCTGGCCGGGCTGTGGCTAGGCGGCAAGGAAGAAGAAGCCACCTTCCTGGCGACCTTCAAGGACGGACGCAAGCTCATGGCCATTACCGATGGCAAGACCTGGTCGAAGATCGATGACAACTGGCGACAGCACAGACGGCCCGCCGGCAAAGGCTGACTGGATCGCACAAGGCGCGGATCGTTTTATGTTGAAGGCGGCGGTAAGATGCCGCCTTTTTCATGGCTGTGCCGACCCCCAAGCGGAGTACACCCGGCACAGCAGTTGCGCCTCCAGGAGCCCACTGCATGCCCCCGCGTCCCCCTCGCCTGCCCCTGAGCCTGCTCAGCCTGGGCCTGGCCCTGCATTGCCCCCATGCGCTTGCCGAAGCCAGCGTGCTGCTGGCCCCGGTGCAGGTGTCCGAGACCTACGACAACGACGGCTATCAGGCACGCCAGGCGGCGGTAGGCGGCTTCCAGCCCGCGCCCTTGCTCGACACCCCGGCTGCGATCAGCGTGTTCAACCAGCAGCTGCTGGAAGACCGCCAGGTGCGCACGCTCAGCCAGCTGTTACAAAGCGATGCCTCGGTGGGCGAAAGCTATGCCCCCATCGGCTACTACGAAAACTTCAATGTCCGCGGCTTCGAGCTGAATGCGGCCAGCAGCTACCGCATCAACGGCCAGACCATCACCGGCGAGCAGAACGTCGCCCTGGAGAACAAGCAGCAGGTGGAATTGCTCAAAGGGCTGTCCGGGCTGCAGAGCGGCGTGTCGGAGCCCGGTGGTCTGGTCAACTACGTGACCAAGCGCGCCGCAGACGTGCGTAGCGTCAGCGTATCGACCAATGAACAAGGCGAACGCTACCTGGCTACGGACCTGGGCGGCTGGTTCGGCAGCGAACGGCAGTTCGGCCTGCGCGCCAACCTGGCCCATGAAGACATCCGCAGCTATGTCGACCATGCCGACGGCAAACGCGACTTCGCTTCGTTGGCCTTCGACTGGCAGCTCAACGCTGATGCCACCTTGCAGCTGGATGCCGAATACCAGCACCGTGAACAGTACTCGGTCCCGGGTTATCAGTTGCTCGGTGGAAGCGAAGTGCCCCACGGCATCGACCCCGACGAGCGCCTCGCCTACCAGCGCTGGGCCAAACCGGTGCAGAACGACTCGCTGAACCTGGGCGGGCGCTTCGAGTACCGCTTCAACGAAGCCTGGAGCGGAACCTTGAGTGCTTCGCGCAGCAAGGTGGTAATCGATGACTACAGCGCATTTGCCTGGGGGTCGAGCGAGGGCGCGTTCTTTGGCAGCGACGGCGACTACGATATCTACGATTTCCGCAGCCCCGACGATACACGACGCACCGACGAGGCGCAGGCCCTGCTCAATGGCCGCTTCGATGCGCTGGGCTTGGGGCATGAGCTGACGCTAGGGACCAGCGCGCAGCGCCGCACCCTCGATCAGCGCCCGTATTACAACGAGTGGCTTGGCACCGGCAACATCCAGACCGGTGCACCAGCGCTCGTCCCGTCCGACAAGCCTGTCGGTGCCAGCGAACGCCGCCTGGACAGCCGCCAGTATGGCCTGTTCATCAGCGACCGTATCCGCTTCAACGAGCAGTGGCAGGCCATGCTGGGCGCTCGCGAAGTTCGCCTGGAAGAAAAGACCTGGGACGAAAACGGTGTGGCCGGCCGCCATACCCGGCAGTACGAACTGCTTCCCAATGCCGCGTTGATCTACAAGCCGTTGCCGGAAACCACGGTCTATGCCAGTTACGCCAAGGGCCTGTCTGCCGGTGGCACCGCCCCCTGGTTTGCCGGCAACGCTTCGGAAATCCTGGCGCCTACTACCTCGCACCAACTGGAACTGGGCCTCAAGCACGACTGGCAAGGCCTGAGCTTCAGCGCCGCGCTGTTCCAAATCCGCCAGGCATACCAGTACGCACGCCCGGACGGTGCTGGCAACTACACCTACGTCCAGCAAGGCCAGCAGAAGAACACCGGCCTGGAACTGGCTGCCAGCGGCTGGGTGACCTCGAACCTGCAAGTGCTGGCGAGCGCCGCCGCCATCCGTGCGCGGGTACAGAACAGCGGTACCGATGCCTACGAAGGGCACCAAGCGATCAACGTGCCGAGGTTGCGCGCGGCACTGCAGGCGGAATACAGCCTGCCGGTACCGGGCCTGGCCTTGCTCGGCGGCGCGCGCTACAGCGCCAGCAAGTACGCGAGCCAGGCGGGGAACGTGGAAGTAGGCGGCTACACCGTGTTCGATCTCGGCAGCCGATACCGCCTGCAGGTCGGAGGGTATGAAACGGTGCTGCGGCTGACGGTGGATAACGTGTTCGACAAGCGCTACTGGCGCGATGTGGGTGATTACCTGGGGGACAACTACCTGTTCCAGGGGGCTCCGCGGACTGCCCGGCTTTCGGCCTCGGTGAGTTTCTGAAAGGTTCGGGCCGCTTTGCGGCCCATCGCGGCACCCGACCGCTTCGCGGACCGCGTCAGGCCCAACACGATGGGTTGCGAGGAAATCCCCGAAAACAAAAAGCCCCCGGCTTTTCAGCGCGGGGGCTCTTCGTAGAATGTGGCGGTGAAGAAGGGATTTGAACCCTTGATACGATTTCTCGTATACACACTTTCCAGGCGTGCTCCTTCGACCACTCGGACACTTCACCGTTTTCTCTTCAAGCCTTTCAGCCTGTCGAGGCGCGCTAATTTAGTGGAAGGTCTTTCCTTTGGCAAGCATTTTTTTCAGTTTTTTCATGTATTTGCATTTGCGCCGCAGCGAACGCTGACCGACCGGTCAGCCTTGCTGCTTTACCTCGCCCCTGGCGCTGGGTAACGTCGTCGCCACGCCAACAAAAGGACTCTGCCATGAGCGAGCTGATTAACTACCACGCCGAAGACGGCATCGCCACCCTGACCCTGAACAACGGCAAGGTCAATGCCATTTCGCCAGACGTCATCGCAGCGTTCAACGCCGCGCTCGACCGCGCCACTGAAGAACGCGCGGTGGTGATCATCACCGGCCAGCCGGGGATCCTGTCGGGCGGCTACGACCTCAAGGTGATGACCAGCGGCCCGCAACAAGCCATCAGCCTGGTCACCGCCGGCTCCACCCTCGCCCGCCGCCTGCTCGCGCACCCGTTCCCGGTGGTGGTCGCCTGCCCGGGCAATGCCGTGGCCAAGGGCGCCTTCCTGCTACTGTCGGGCGACTATCGCATTGGTGTCGAAGGCCCCTACAAGGTTTGCCTGAACGAAGTGCAGATCGGCATGACCATGCACCACGCCGGTATCGAGCTGGCCCGCGACCGCTTGCGCCGTTCGGCCTTCCACCGCGCGGTGATCAATGCCGAGGTGTTTGACCCGCAAGGCGCAGTAGACGCCGGTTTCCTCGACAAAGTGGTGCCTGCCGAGCAACTGCAGGAGGCCGCACTGTCAGCGGCTCGCGAGCTGAAGAAGCTGAACATGCTGGCACACAAGAACACCAAGCTGAAGGTGCGCAAAGGGTTGCTGGAAGCGCTGGACAAGGCGATCGAGCTGGACCAGCAGCACATGGGCTAGCCGCACGGGCCCTTTCGCGGGTACCGACTCACACCGGGGTTTGCCCCAGCCAGTGCACAGCCGTACACTGCGCGCGACTGTCTGGTGTGAGTCGTACCATGCTCTACTCCCTTCGCATGCTTCTGCTGGCGCTGCATTTTCTCGTAGTTGGTGCCATGGGCCTGGTCATTGGCCTGTGCCGCCCGTTCAACCCCGACAACAGCCGCCTGTTCGCCCGCCTCTACAGCCTGCCTGCCACCTGGCTGATGCGAATCAAGATCAGGGCTGAAGTGGGCCCGCTGTGGGACCAGCCGCCCGGCTGCGTGATTATTGCCAACCATCAGTCCAACTTCGACCTGTTCGTGCTGGGCCAGGTGGTGCCCCAGCGCACCGTAGCCATCGGCAAGAAGAGCCTGGGCTGGATCCCGCTGTTCGGCCAGCTGTTCTGGCTGGGCGGCAACGTGCTGGTCGACCGCAGCAACGCCTACCAGGCACGCAAGGCGCTGCAGAAGACCACCCGGGTACTGCAGGACGCAACCTCGATCTGGATTTTCCCCGAAGGCACACGCAATGCCGGCGAACAGCTGCTGGCGTTCAAGAAGGGCGCATTCCACATGGCCATCGAGGCCGGTGTACCGATCGTGCCGGTGTGCGTCAGCCGCTATGCAGGGCGCCTGAGCCTGAATAGCTGGCGTCGGCGCACGGTGATCGTGCGTTCGCTGCCGCCGATCGCCACTGCCCGGCATGACCCAGCAGGACCTGCCGGTATTGATCGACCAGTGCCGAGTGCAGATGCAGCAGTGTATTGACCGAATGGACGGCGAACTGAGCGAAGGCTAGGTTGCTCTTGCGCCAGGTACAGCCCAAGCTGTACACCGTGTCCAACCGGAATAAGCGAACAACCATGGGTCGAGTCGTGGCATCGGCGGTGTACAGCGCCGGCAGAAAGGTTACCAACATCAGCATCGACGAAGGCAGCGAGTGGGCACGCAAGCCGGGGCATTTCGTGTGGATCGGCCTGGAAGAGCCCAACGCCGAAGAACTGGCCAACCTGCAGCGGCAGTTCAACCTGCACGAACTGGCCATCGAAGACGCACTGGAAAAGCACAGCCGACCCAAGCTGGAAACCTTCGGCGACGCCCTGTTCATAGTCACCTATTCGCCAGTGCGCCACGAGGGCAAACTGGAGTTCATCGAAACCCACATCTTCGCCGGCAATGGCTACATCATCACCTGCCGCAACGGCCACTCGAAATCCTACGCCCTGGTGCGCCAGCGCTGCGAAGCGCGGCCACTGCTGCTGGAGCACGGCGAAGATTTCGTGCTCTACGCCCTGCTCGATTTCGTCACCGAGAACTACCAGCCGGTCAGCGAGGCCATTCATGGCGAGATCGAAGAGCTGGAACAGAGCGTGCTGGGCGGCTCCCTGCAGGAGGACGACATCCGCCGCCTGCACAGCCTGCGTCGCGACATCCTGCGCCTGCGCCGCTACGTGGCACCGATGGTGGAGGTGAGCGAGGAGCTGCAGCGCTTGAGCTTCCCGTTCATCGACAAGAACATGCGCCCGTACTTCCGCGATGTGCAGATCCACGTGACACGGCAAATGGAAGACCTGGCCGGCATCCGCGACATCGCCAGCCAGACCATCGAGATCGGCATGTTGCTGGAGTCGTCGCGGCAGAGCATCGTGCAGCGCAAGTTCGCCGCCTGGGCGGCGATCCTGGCGTTCCCCACAGCGGTTGCCGGAATATACGGCATGAACTTCCAGAACATGCCGGAGCTAGGCTGGCACTACGGGTATTTCGCGGTGTTGGCGGTGATCGGGTTGGGCTGCACCGGGTTGTATGCCAGCTTCAAGAAGTCGGGCTGGCTATAGAAGCCGGGGCCGCAGTACGGCGCCGACCGTTACGCCGCGTCGTGCTTGCTGATGGGGTGCTGGATGAAGCGCAGCATCCACTCCCCGACCAGGTCACCCTGGTGCTCGGTGGCCAGGCTGGCCACTGCCTTGTGGTACACCTCATCCCCCAGGTATTGCTGGCGCGCGTCCAGTAGCGCACGAGAATAGTCGTGGACGAATTCCGGGTGGCCCTGGAAGCACAGCACCTGGTCGCCGATGTGGTACGCCGCGTTCGGGCAAAAATCGCTGGATGCAATCACCGTGGCACCCTCGGGCAACTTGGTAACCTGGTCCTGGTGGCTGATCAACAGGGTCAGCTCCGACACTTCCGGGTCCATCCAGGGCGCATGGGCCGCCAGCGAATAGCGATGAATACCCACGCCCCAACCCTGCTCGGCGCGTTCGGCCTTGCCGCCCAGGGTCAACGCCAGCAGCTGGTGGCCGAAACATACCCCCAGCAGCTTCTCGCCACGCTCGTACAGTTTCAGCAGGTAGGCCTTGAGCGTCTGGATCCATGGATCGGTACCAAAGGAGTCTGCCTTGCTGCCGGTCACCAGGTACGCATCGAACACTTCGTCGTCGGCGGGGTAGTCGCCGTTCATCACGTTGTACACACGAAATTCGGCAGCGATTGGCTGACGCGAGAAGAGCTGCTCGAACATCCTGCCATAGCCCTGGTACTGCGCGATCAACTCCGGTCGCAGGACATCGGTTTCAAGGATGCAGATGCGTAACGACATAGGGATAGTCCTGAACGACATGGGTGGAAATCTGCTGTAGAGACTGACGCGAAAGACACGTACAAGCAAGTAGGGCGTACTGACGAACGGTCACATTTCGTCGGCGCCCTGCTGGTACTTGCGCCACTGTCTAGCGAGAGGATGCCAGCCGGATGGCACATGGCCTCATAGCTGAAAGAGCTGCGACTGAAAATTATTAGAACAAAGGGTTCTCAAACATGGATGACGCACACCCTACTGTTGGTTGTATATCCACTTTCAAGAGGCAGGCAGTTCTGGCGTCACGCAACGCCACTGCGATCGACCCGACGCTCGACAGGGAAGCCAACGGGTATTCAGGAATAACAACAAGAAGGCGGTCCGCCATGTTCACACAATCGAAAATTCGCCAAGCTGGGCTCATTCTTTTCGCCACGACGCTGCTGCTGATCCTGCCGAACCTGACACGGCTGTTCGGCTGATTGCCGCTGTGGCGTCAACAGGCAACGTACAGGTAACCTGCCGGCCTTGATGGTCGGAGATCACCTATGCGCCACTGCCTGGTATTGTTAGCGTTGTTCCTGAGCCTGCCGCTGTCGGCGGCGCAACTGCAGCTCGAACTGGGCGCCACGCCGCGCCAGTGGAGCAGTGCCGAACTGCTGGCCCACCCGCAGGCGCGGGACATCCGCATTGACCAGGACGTTTCCTATCAGCGGCCCATGCTCTATCGGGCGGTACCGTTGGCCGTGCTGCTCGAAGGTGTCAGCGCCAGCGACCATCTGCAGGCGGTAGCGCTGGACGGGTTTGCTGCCGAAATGCCGGCCGCGCCGTTGCTGCAACACGGCCCGGCACAGGCCTGGCTGGCAGTGGAGGACCCGGGCAAGCCGTGGCCGGCATTGGGCCAGGGCAAACCGAGTGCCGGACCGTTCTACCTGGTGTGGACCGCACCGCAGGCCAGCGGTATCCGCCCGGAACAGTGGCCGTTCCAGATTTCCACGATTCGCAAGCTCGCCTCCGTCGAGGCGCGCTTCCCGGCGCTGCTGCCCGACCCGAGGTTGCCAGCCGACAGCCCGGTCCGCCGGGGCTTTGCCTTGTTCCAGCAGAACTGCCTGGCGTGTCACCGGCTCAACGGCGCGGGTGATGCGCAGTTGGGCCCAGACCTGAATGTGCCGCACAACCCGACCGAGTACTTCCAGCCGGGATATCTGCGGCAGTTGATTCGCGACCCGCAGAGCCTCAGGCAATGGCCGCAGGCGAAAATGCCGGGGTTTGCGCAAAGTGTGTTGAGCGAACAGGAACTGGATAACCTGCTGGCCTACCTGGCGCACATGGCCAAGCGCAAGCCTTGAGCGCTGCACGACCTGCTTCGCGGGTTTGCCCGCGAAGCAGTAGCACAATACGTTCAGGCGATGACCCGCTCCTGCTTGACCCCCCAGCCTTCCACCTCGCCGCCATAGGGCGTTACCAGCTGTTCGAAGGTCTCTTCGAAGTCGCCTATCCCACCGTAGGTGGCATACATGACCTTGCTCAGCTCCAGGTGCCAGGCCCCGTCACCCCGCTCCTTCACCTGGGCGTTGAGTGACTCGCCGCGAAACTGCCCGGCGGCGCGACGAGCCCCGTCCTCGTCGGGAAACACCGCGTAGAACTCGATAGGGTGGATCTGGGTGAAGTCGAAACCGCCTGCTTTCATCTGGCGCAAGACGTTGCTGCTGATATCGTCGTTCTGGCTGCTCATGAATCGTCCTCCTGAATAATGCGATGGATAGACTTTCCGTGCACTACGCACCTGCCGGCAGTGGCCGGGCAGTTCGAGCTGATGCAAGACGCGAAGGGATGCGGCGCCTACCTGCACAACAACAGACACCTTTCACCAGCGTAGTGCCTGCCAGGGCACCACGCAAACGAGCGGATCAGGGCACTTCGTGGATACTTGTGATGGTCACGCCGCTCTGCTCCCTGAGCCAGCGGGCGGTGGGGGAAATGGTACGGTCCTGGAAGTCGTTGAGGTCCAGCTCATCCATTACCGGGAACAGCTGCGAGCGTATCGCCCGGGCAGCGTCCTCTTCACTGGGACAATACTCGGCATGCAGCACCAGCGAGGACGGTTCGCCTTTCTGGTCGGCAAAGATGACTTCCCACTCTTTCATTGAACGAGCCCTCTCAATTCAAGGAACACAGGTGTGTGATGCCTGAATAAATGACCTTGGGGCAGGAAGAATGTTCAGTCGGGAGGCTTGCCGGCGAATGGGCCGCAATGCGGCCCTGATTGCAGCCTTACTTCGGTGTACCGTGCACTACACCAGCAGTGTTGTCCAGCAGGCTCTTGGTCGCAGTCTGGATGTACGCCTCGAGCTTCTTCAGCATTTCCGGCTGGTCCGGGCTCTCGATCAGTTCGGCCTTGAACTCGCGGCCCAGCTGGTAGCGGTACATGCGCGGGGTCATGTCCTTGGACTCGATCAGGATGCGGTCGCCTTGCACCAGGCCGACGATCTGCTCGCTGCCCGATGGTTTGATCATGCCCACGCCCTGGTCGCCCTCAGGCAGGTTGAGCAAGTCGCGACCCCAGCACTGGTGCCGGGCCTGGCCACCCAGGCGGCCCATGATGGTCGGCACGATGTCGACCTGGGTGCCTACGGTGTGGTTGACCGCACCGAACTTCTCCTGGATGCCCGGGGCAATCAGCAGCAACGGCACGTTGAAGCGGCCCAGGTCCAGCTCGGTGACCTGCTGGTGGTTGCCAAAGCCATGGTCGCCGACAATGACGAACAGGGTCTCCTTGAAATACGGCTCCTTGCGCGCCTTCTCGAAGAACTGCCCCAGCGCCCAGTCCGAATAACGCATCGCGGTAAGGTGTTCGTCCAGGCGACCTTGCCCGGTGACCTTCTCTACCGGCAGGTCCTTGGGCAGCGCGTACGGCGTGTGGTTGGACAGGGTCTGCAGCAGTGCATAGACAGGCTTCTTGCCGTCGCGCTTGGCCAGCTCTTCGGCGCCACGGTCGAACATGTCCTGGTCGGACACGCCCCAGGTGGGGTCGGAGAACACCGGGTTGACGAAGTCGTTACGGCCAATGAAGGTGGTCATGCCCTGGTTGCCGAAGAACCCGGACTGGTTGTCCCAGGCAAAGTCGCCGTTGTAAACGTACATGTCGTCGTAATCGCGGGCGCTGAGCAGGGCCGGCAGGCCGGACAGCTTGTGCCCGCCTTCCGGGGTCTGCATCAGGTATTCGAAGCCTGGCAGGTTGGGGAAGCAGGCCATGGTGGCGAACATGCCCTGGTGGGTATGGGTGCCGTTGGAGAAGAAGCGATCGAACAGCAGGCCCTCTTTGGCCAGCTTGTCGAAGTACGGGGTGATGTTGTTGGGGCTGCCCAACGCACCGACCGAGTGGCCGGCGAAGCTCTCCATGAGGATCACCACCACGTTCTTGATCGGCAGGGTGCGCTCGGCCGGCGGCACGAAATCGCGGCGGATGGCTGCCTCGTCGGCATCGACCAGCGTATCGTGGGCGGTCAGCAGCTGCTCGCGCACGCTTTGCGTGGCCACATCCTGCTCGAGCACCGGCTTCCAGATGTTGGCGCGATCTTCGCCGAAACGGCTCTTGGCGGCATCGATCAGAGTCAGGGTGCCGTTCAGGCCCAGCTGGTTGACGAAGTTGGAGTCGGTGGTGAAGGCGTCACCCCAGCGCATCGGTGGGCCCTGGCGCAGGGTGCCACGCGCGGCAACCACCGCCACCAGCAGAATCACCATGAACACTGCCAGGCGGTTGTACCACGGCGCCACGCGGCGCTGCAGGGTGACATCGCCGGTGCCAGTGCCTCGGGTGATGCGGTCGATGCCCTTGAACAGCAGGCTCAGCAACCATGTGCCGAACAGCCAGGCCAGCAGGTAGCGCACCACCGGGAAGCCGTACCAGAGCATGCTCAGCACGGTCTTCGGGTCTTCCTTGATGTACTGGAAGACCAGGCCATTGAGGCGCTGGTGGAACTCGCGGTAGAAGTCCATTTCCATCAGGCCGAGGAACATCACCACGCTCGAGGTGATGGTCAGCCAGAAACGGAACACGCCACGCCGGGCCATGGCCCAGGGGCTGAGGATGGCCAGCAGCAACGGAATGCTCAGGTACACCACCACCCGCAAATCGAAGCGCAGGCCGTTGAGGAAGCCTTCGGCGACAGTCGCATAGGGCGTTTCGCCGATCATGTCGCTGTTGTAGACCAGCAACGCCAGACGTACGAGGCTGAGCATCAACATGATCACCAGGCCGCTCAGCAGGGTAAAGGCCAGGTGGGATTTCAGGGTCGGCGTGAACGGAGCTCGCGCGCCCCGTTGCTTCAAGGCGTCAGGGTTGGCCATGAATGGGAAGGTCCTAGGATGGCGGGTTTGCGAAAATGGTGCAGGAGTTTACCAACGCAGCTTTGTGCGGGGGCGAATTCTCTTTAACCCGATGTGAAAATTTTGTCACGAAGGTGTTGCCGTTTTTGACTGTAACGGCGCTCAGATACGCACATTCCCCCGTGGCCCGGCTATCGCCCAGATCACCAGCCCTACCACCGGCAGCAAGGCGATCAGCAAGATCCACAGCACCTTGATACCCACCTCGCTGCTGCTCTTGATGACATTCAGAATGGCCCAGATATCCAGTGCCAGGATGATCAGCCCGACCAGGCTGTTGAAAGTCGACCCCATGCCCAAACTCCTGTCCAGAGGCTTTACCGCACAGCATAGCCAGCTATTACATCGATAGAAGGGAATCCTTGGCCATTTGCGCGGGTCACTGCATAAACTGAAGCATCCACCGATTTCGAGGTTGCCATGCCACCCGCACACACCCACAGTATCACCCCGCCCTCACCCGTCAGTGCCTGGCGCCAACAGATGCACAGCAGCCCGTGGATCGGCGCCGGGCTGGCGCTGAGCCTGCTGGCGGTGCTGGTATTGCTGGGGGCAAGCCTGTGGAACGCGATTCAGGGGGACCATGCCCAGCACCTGCACCTGGCAGCGCTGGGCGGCTTGTCCGGCTTCGGCGCGACCGCCGTGGGTGCGATGCTGGCAGTGGTCCTGCGTGACGTCAGCACGCGCAGCCAGGACGTGATGCTGGGCTTTGCCGCCGGCATGATGCTGGCGGCCAGTTCGTTCTCGCTGATTCTACCGGGCCTGGATGCCGCCCGGGAAATCACCGGCAACGGCCCTGCTGCGGCGTTTACCGTGGTCGTGGGCATGGGCCTGGGCGTGCTGCTGATGCTCGGCCTGGACCGTTTCACCCCGCATGAGCATGAACGCATCGGCGTCGCCGGGCCGGAAACCGAACGGTTCAGCCGCGTGTGGCTGTTCGTGCTGGCGATCACCCTGCATAACCTGCCGGAGGGTATGGCGATCGGCGTGAGCTTCGCCAACGGTGACATGAGCACCGGCCTGCCGCTGACTACCGCCATCGCCATCCAGGACATTCCCGAAGGCCTGGCCGTGGCACTGGCCCTGCGGGCCACGGGGCTGTCGAACCTGAAAGCGGCACTGGTGGCGATCGGGTCGGGGCTGATGGAGCCGCTCGGCGCGGTGATCGGGCTGGGCATCTCGACCGGCTTCGCCCTGGCCTACCCGATCAGCATGGGTCTGGCGGCGGGGGCGATGATCTTCGTGGTAAGCCATGAGGTGATTCCCGAAACCCACCGCAACGGGCACCAGACCACGGCCACCCTGGGGCTGATGGGTGGCTTTGCGGTGATGATGTTTCTGGATACGGCGCTAGGCTGAAGTTATCAGCTGCCTGGGCCGGCCTCATCGCGGATGATCCGGTCCTACAGGGATACCACCGGGCCTGCAGGAGCGGATTGATCCGCGCAGAGACAAAGATGCAATCAGACGTGTACCGCTACCTTCAAGGCTTCCAGGGCTGGCTCGACCCTGATGCCGACTTCTGCCCCCAGCTCCAGCACCCGTGCCAGGTCGTTCTGCCCCACCATCACCATCTGCAGCTCGTCGTCCAGCAACTGGCTGAAATTGAGCAGGACATACCCACCCGCTTCTTTATTCAGCGCCCCCATCTGCACCTGAATGCGGTTGAGCGCGGTCAGCGGCTCGGTGCGGGCCAGCTGCTTGGCCTTGAGGGTGAACGGTACGCTCTGGTCAAACGAAGCGCTGATCTGCTGGAACAGGTCCTGGTAACTGTCGGCCTGGAACACCACGGTGTCCGGCAGGCTGCCCAGCACCACCCATTCGCCCAGCGGAATGGGGAAGCTGTCGTCGTAGTTGATGTCAGGGTTGGCGGCCAGGAAGGCGGCCGGGTCGGCGTAGGCCTGGGCGGCCTCGTCGGCGATGCGCTCGATGTCTTCCTCGCGCATGCAGCCAGCGCCAATGAGGCTGATGAATTCGCGCAACTGAGTTTTCATGAAAGGGGCCTGCGACGGGTGAAAAGTCGCCAAGGATAGCCGCAAACGCCCCCTTGCGGTTAGCCGGCCAGCGCTTGCAGCCGTGCTGCGGCGTCCATTGCACCCATGGTTTGCGCCGCCATCAGCGCAGTGGCCCCGCGAGCATCCTGGCGCGCCGGGTCGGCGCCCTGGGCCAGCAGGTAATCGAGAATCTCACCGCGGTTGAACATGGCCGCCAGCATCAAGGCGGTGCGGCCATCCTGCGCGGCGGCATCTACCGGCACGCCGTGCTCGAGCAGCAGGCGGATCATGGCCAGGTCGCCCTTGAACGCGGCACCGGCGATGGGCAACTGGCCGTTGTCATTGGCAATCAGCGGGTCGGCGCCGTGTGCCAACAGCACCCGCACAGCCTCATGATGGCCGCGGTAGCTGGCCAGCATCAGCAAGGTATCGCCCTTGTGGTTGCGCAAGTTGGCCGGCAGGCCGCTGGCCAGCAGGCGCCCGAGCATCTCGGCATCGCCTTGGCGGGCACGCTCGAACACCTGCTCGGCGAATGCAGCCGCTTCGTCTTCGCTCATGGTGGCGGGGGCAGTTTGGGTGGACATCGGGAACCTCCTGGCATCAATCATTGCCCAAGTGTTTGTCAGGCCCCGGTTATCGGTCAAAGGTTCAGTTTCTATCGAGCCGATAGGCAACAGGTGGGCCGTGCAAAATGCACTGTGCAAAATGCACGACCTTGCAGATTGCACGGCCAAGCGCTTTCAATATCTTATTAACTTACTGATTTTAAAGGACTTTTCCAAAACAAAACTCTTGGCACGCTCACTGCAATCTACCTGTTCACGATTGCCACTAACCTGCCAGGAGTTGATATGGACCTCATCCAGGAAAAGTTCGTCTCGGTGTTTCCGGCCTACCAAGTCACCACCCAACCCCGCCCGGACGGCGGCATCCTGTTGACCCTGCGCGCGGCCGACGGCAAGGTCACCCGTCGGGTGCTGACCTACGGCCAACTGCACAGCGCCGAACAGCTGTCGTGGGCGATCAGCGCCATTCGCCGTGACCTGGCCGAGCAGGCCAGCGAGTTGCCGGTGATTTCCATGCTGCAAAGCCAGCAGCGCTTCGCCTTGCCAACCTATCGCTGAGTCTTGGATTGGCTTCACCGGCCGCCTCGCGGGCAAGCTCGCGGACGGCCGGTGAACAGCCGGCAAGGGCCACTAGAATTCGTCGATCCCCGGAAACGCCCTGGCACTTTCATCCCCGGTAAAGCGCGGCTGTGCACCCTGCTCGCTGGCATACAGGCGTAGCGCCAGGCAAAATGGCGTATCTCCCAGTTCCACCCAGCGCCGGACCCCCGCCGGCACCACCAGCTGGTCACCCTTCTCGCAAAGCAGCGAATACACCCAGTCGCCCAGACGCAGGCCAATCTGCGCCCGCCCGCTGATCACCGCAAACACCTCGTCAGCGTCATGTACGTGCTCATCGCGCATGTCTACCTGCGCCGGGTCGGCACCGTCACGGTTGAGCACCACGAAGGCTTTGCTGCCGTGCGCTGTCATCAACTGGTCCAGATGTGCCCGACAGGCGTTCAGCACCTCTTCCTCGGCCGTGCCCGGGCGCACCCGCAGGCCATGCTCGCCATAGGCAAAACGCACACCCTGTTCCGCCAGGGTGGCGGCGATGTCAGCGTGATGGGTCAGCACCTTGTTCGGCAGGTCCGGGCTGGAAATGTGGAAAACGCTGAGAGTGCTCATCAGGGGCGGGTCCTGGTCGGTGGCGAACAAAGGGTAATGATAACGGCTGCGGCCAAGGCTGCGGCACTGGCCATACCAAAGGTGAATGTGGGCCCCAGCAGTTTCCAGCTGTAGCCCGAATACAACGCCCCCAGCGCCCCGCCGGTGCCTGACAGCGCCGCATACAGTGCCTGGCCCTGGCCCTGCTGGCGGGCGCCGAAGCTGGCCTGGACGAACGCGATGCTGGCGGCGTGGAAGCAGCCGAAGGTGGCGGCGTGCAGCAGCTGGGCGAATACCAGCACTGTCGGCTCGCCGGCCAGGTTACCCAGCAGCAGCCAGCGCAGCGCCGCCAGCACGAAGCTGGCAAGCAACACCCGATGCACGGAAAAGCGCGCGAAGATCCGGCTCATGAGCATGAACACCAGCACTTCGGCCACCACCCCAAGCGCCCACAACAAGCCAATGGCACTGCGACTGTAGCCGAGGTGTTCGAGGTGCAGGCTGAGGAAGGTGTAATAAGGCCCGTGGCTGAGTTGCATCAACGCCACGCAGGCATAGAACGCGATCACCCCGGGGGCACGCAACTGCTGCAGGAAGCCGCCGGTGCCACGGCGCCCGCCCTGCTCCAGCGGCTGTGCATTGGGCACCCACAAGCTGGCGGCGACGATGCCGGCCATGATCGTGACCAAGGCCATCGGGTAGATATCCAGGCTCAGCCACTCGAACAGCCGGCCCAGGCCGACCACCGTGAGGATGAAGCCGATCGAGCCCCACAGACGTACCTGGCTGTAACGCGCAGTCTGCCCATGCAGGTGAGCCAGGGTGATGACCTCGAACTGCGGCAGCACTGCGTGCCAGAAGAATGCGTGCAGGGCCATGACCAGTGCCAGCCAGGCATAGCTCTTGCCGAAGAAGATCAGGGCGAAGGTGGCCAAGGTCGACAGCGCGCCCAGGCGCACGATCATCAGGCGCTGGCCGGTGCGATCGCCCAGCCAGCCCCACAGGTTGGGCGCGACGCAACGCATGAGCATGGGTATGGCCACCAGCTCGCCGATACGCGCCGGGGAGAAACCCAGGTGGTCGAAGTACAGCGCCAGGAACGGCGCGGTGGAGCCAAGCAGGGCGAAGTAGAACAGGTAGAAGCTGGACAGGCGCCAGTACGGAACTGCTTGCATGGGGTGGCCTTTTGGGGACCTGTGCCGGCCTCTTCGCGGGTGAACCCGCTCCCACAGGAATATCACTGGGCTTGAGGGCCGTGGGTACCTGTGGGAGCGGGTTTACCCGCGAAAAGGCCGGTACTGGCGAATCAGAGCTGGCCCAGCACCGGGGTGTTCACCTTCACCTCGGCATTCTGCGCGCGATGACGCAGCAGGTGGTCCATCAGCGCAATGGCCATCATTGCCTCGGCGATCGGTGTGGCGCGAATGCCCACACACGGGTCGTGGCGGCCTTTGGTGATGACGTCCACCGGGTTGCCGTCGATGTCGATGGAGCGGCCGGGGGTGGTAATGCTGGAGGTCGGCTTCAGCGCCAGGTGGGCAACGATCGGCTGGCCCGAAGAGATGCCGCCGAGGATGCCGCCAGCGTTGTTGCTGAGGAAGCCTTGCGGGGTCAGCTCATCACGGTGCTCGGTGCCACGCTGTGCCACGCTGGCGAAGCCGGCGCCGATTTCCACGCCCTTGACTGCGTTGATACTCATCAGCGCGTGGGCCAGTTCGGCATCCAGGCGGTCGAAGATCGGCTCGCCCAGGCCCGGCATCACACCTTCGGCGACCACGGTGATCTTGGCGCCTACCGAGTCCTGGTCACGGCGCAGCTGGTCCATGTAGGCCTCCAGCTCCGGCACCTTGCTCGGGTCGGGGCTGAAGAAAGCGTTCTGTTCCACCGCCTCCCAGCTCCTGAACGGGATCTCGATCGGCCCCAGCTGGCTCATGTAGCCACGCACGGTGATGCCCTGGGTGGCCAGGTACTTCTTGGCGATGGCGCCGGCGGCCACACGCATCGCGGTTTCGCGCGCCGAGCTGCGACCACCGCCGCGGTAGTCGCGGATACCATACTTGTGGTGGTAGGTGTAGTCGGCGTGGGCCGGGCGGAACAGGTCCTTGATCGCCGAGTAGTCCTTGGACTTCTGGTCGGTGTTACGGATCAGCAGGCCGATCGAACAGCCGGTGGTGCGGCCTTCGAACACGCCGGAGAGGATTTCAACCTCGTCGGCTTCCTGGCGCTGGGTGGTGTGCCGGCTAGTGCCGGGCTTGCGCCGGTCGAGGTCGCGCTGCAGGTCGGCAAGGGAAATTTCCAGGCCCGGCGGGCATCCATCGACAATGGCGACCAACGCCGGGCCATGGCTCTCGCCTGCGGTGGTGACAGTGAACAGCTTGCCGTAGGTATTGCCGGACATGGACGCTCCGCGAGATCTGCCTGAAGTGAACGAAAGCGGCAGTATACAGATGGATTGCTTGCCTGTGCTGGGCATCGTGAACCTGTGGCAGCGGGTTTGTCCGCGAAGCGGCCGAGCCTGCCATGCCCAGGCCGAGAACCTTCGCCCGAACATAGGGTCAAAGTGACATCTCCCTACTGTAGTACCGCATGATGTCGCGCCTCGTCGCCCTGTTCTTCCTGCTGTGCACCAGCCTGGCCCAGGCCGCCCCCACGGTGCTGCAACGCCCGATCGACCTCGATACCGGCCAGGGCGTGCTGCACGGCAGCCTGCTGTTGCCGCAGCAAGCCACCCCGCCGCCAGTCGTGCTGATCATCGCCGGCTCCGGCCCCACCGACCGCGACGGCAACAACCCGGCCTCGGGTCGGATCGACAACCTCAAGCGCCTGGCCCTGCTGCTGGCCAACGAACACATCGCCAGCGTGCGCTACGACAAGCGCGGTGTTGCCGCCAGCCAGCCGGCCACCCCCGACGAGCGCGACCTCAGCGTGGAGCGCTACGTGGCTGATGTGGTCGCCTGGAGCCACAAGCTCAAGGCCGACCCGCGCTTTGGCCCGCTGATCCTGGTCGGCCACAGCGAAGGTGCGCTGATCGCCAGCCTGGCTGCCGAGCAGGCCGGCGCAAGCGCGGTGATTACCTTGGCCGGCAGTGGCCGGCCACTGGCCGAGGTGCTGCGCGAACAGCTGGCCCAGCGCCTGCCGCCGGCGCAACTGGCCGGTGGCAGCGCCCTGCTCGACCGCCTGCAGGCCGGGCAGACCAGCCTGGAAGTACCGGCTCCGTTGCGCCAGGTATTTCGCCCCAGCGTGCAGCCCTACCTGATTTCGCTGTTCCGGCAGAACCCGGCGGCGGCCTTCGCACGCCTGCCCATGCCCGCGCTGATCGTGCAGGGGCGCAACGACGTGCAGGTGGATGTGGACGATGCCGAACGGCTGAAGGCAGCCAAGCCGGATGCCCAGTTGGTCCTGATCGACGGCATGAACCATATGTTGCGCATCAGTCCCAAGGGCATGAGCCAGCAGCGCGACAGCTACCTCAACCCCGAGCTGCCGCTGGCGCGCGAGCTGGGTGAACGGATCGTGACGTTCATCCAGCACTTGCCTTCGGCGTGAGGTGAACGGGCTCAGGTCTGGGGCCTGCCTGCCGATACAGCAGGCATAGCCGAGGACAAGCCCTGATGACCACCACCCCCGCTGCCGCAGAGCCGGCCGAAGAATTACAGGAAAGCCCGGCCCTGCCCTGGGCCGAGCTGACCACCGAACATTTCCAGCTGCTGCGCCTGGCCGCCCTGCCTACCGACCGCAGCACCGGCGCACGGCCGCTGCGCTTTGTGCAGTTCGGCCACGCCGAGCGCCATGACAAGGCCCACAGCCTGCTGCGCATGGAAATCAGACTGCCGGGCCAGAAGGTGCACAAGGAACAGAACCGCCTGGACATCCGTGTCGACCACACCGAACGCCTGGTGCGCATTGGCGCTGAAACCGGCCTGCAACTGGAACCGTTGAACCGTGGCCTGGGCCGCTTCCTGCTGGCCCAGGCTGTGCAGTGGCTGCAGCGCAAGTGGTCGCATTACCGCGTCGAGGGTGTGGCGCTGCCGAGCAAGGATGCGCTGAACGAAGACTCGCGCCTGCGCCGCGACCACTGCCTGCGCGCGATGGGCATCGAGGTGGAGTACGAAGACAGCCAGCACCTGAAGGGCCGTACCGTGGAAACGACGGTGGGTCAGCTCAAAGGCGCCTGGAACAGCGAGCATGTGCAGCGGGTGGAGATCCTGGACGCTGCCGGCTTGCTACAGCAAGCTGACCAGCAGTTGCAGGAAAAGGAAGGGCAACTGCGTGAGCGTGATGAACGGGTGGCCAAGTACCAGCGCGAAGACAGTGGCCTGCGCTTTACCATTACGTGCCTGGTGGCCTTTGCGGTGTTTCAGGCTGGGTTGCTGATCTGGATCGCTACCCGCTGAGACTGCATCGCGGGTAACCCGCTCCCACAGGACCGCACTGCATTCAACGGCAGCGCGGTAACTGTGGCGGTGGGGGGCCAGGTGTCAGACGCGGGCCTTGAACAGTTGCTGGTGCTGACGGCACTGCTCGGCGGTCAGCATGAACACGCCGTGCCCGCCGCGCTCGAACTCCAGCCAGGCGAAGTCCACCTCAGGGTACAGCGCCTCGACATGCACCTGGCTGTTGCCCACTTCGACGATCAGCAAGCCCTTGTCGGTCAGGTGGTCGGCCGCTTCGGCCAGCATGCGCCGCACCAGGTCCAGGCCGTCGTTGCCGCAGGCCAGGCCCAGTTCGGGTTCGTGGTGGTACTCGGCGGGCATGTCGTCGAAGTCCTCGGCATCGACATACGGCGGGTTGGACAGGATCAGATCGAAACGCTGCCCAGGCAAACCGGCAAAGCCGTCGCCCTGCACGGTGTACACGCGCCCGTCCAGGCCATGCCGCTCGATGTTCTGGTTGGCCACCTCAAGCGCGTCGAAGGACAGGTCGGCCAGCACCACCTCGGCGTCGGGGAACACATCGGCTGCAACGATACCGATGCAGCCCGACCCGGTGCACAGGTCGAGAATGCGCGCCGGCTCGCTGGCCAGCCATGGCTCGAAGCGCTTCTCGATCAGCTCGCCAATCGGCGAACGCGGCACCAGCACGCGCGGGTCGACGATGAACGACATGCCACAGAACCAAGCCTCGCCCAACAGGTAGGCGGCCGGTACGCGTTCTTCGATACGGCGCTTCAGCAGGTGCTGCAGGCGCACCCGCTCGTCGTCCTCGAGGCGACAGTCCAGGTAGCTGTCGGCCACCTCCCACGGCAGATGCACCGCGCCGAGCACCAGCAGGCGGGCCTCGTCCCAGGCGTTGTCGGCACCGTGGCCGAAGAACAGGTCGTGCTCGTGGAAGCGGCTGACCGCCCAGCGGATGTAGTCGCGCAGCGTGCGCAGGCGGGATGTGATCACGGGGTACTCCTAATTCAGACCGGACAAAAGTCTAACAGCCCCGACCGCACATTTGTTCCTTCCGGCTGCCTGCCGTCCGGCCACAGGCCAGTAATCATGCTGCTTGCATTGTCAACCATTCCCATTGGCGCCAAGGCAGGGGACAATAGGTATACAAAAGCCCTATCCAAGGAGCCCTTGATGTCCGTTCCAACCACGATGTTCCGCCTCACTGGCC
The DNA here is from genome assembly GCF_054057835.1 of Pseudomonas sp. TE21394. Lineage (NCBI taxonomy): Bacteria > Pseudomonadati > Pseudomonadota > Gammaproteobacteria > Pseudomonadales > Pseudomonadaceae > Pseudomonas > Pseudomonas sp. TE21394. The sequence goes on from NZ_JBSRZR010000001.1 coordinate 397,577, forward strand.
GCGATTACCCGCCGGCCAAGCTGAGCCACGCCAGCCTGATCGTCATCGATGCGCAAAAGGAGTACCTCAGCGGGCCCCTGGCGCTGTCGGGCATGGACGAGGCCGTGGCCAACATCGCCAGGTTGCTCGACGCCGCGCGCAAGAGCGGCCGTCCGATCATCCATGTTCGCCACCTGGGCACCGTCGGTGGTCGCTTCGACCCACAGGGGCCGGCCGGCCAGTTCATCCCGGGGCTGGAGCCGCTGGAAGGCGAAATCGTCATTGAAAAACGCATGCCCAACGCGTTCAAGAACACCAAGCTGCACGAGACCCTCCAGGAACTGGGCCATCTGGACCTGATCGTGTGCGGCTTCATGAGCCATTCCAGCGTCAGCACCACCGTACGCCGTGCCAAGGACTATGGTTACCGCTGCACCCTGGTGGAAGACGCTTCGGCGACCCGCGACCTGGCATTCAAGGATGGGGTGATCCCGGCCGCGCAGATTCACCAGTGCGAAATGGCCGTGATGGCCGACAACTTCGCTTGCGTGGCCCCCACCGCCAGCCTGATCTGAACGCGATGGTGAGCCCCAGGTCGAATTCCGGATATCCACAGAGGAGAGCGGAATGAAGCTCAAAGGCAGTTTCGACGCCAAGCGCCTGCGCCCGCGCGAACCGCGTAACTGGGGCGCGCGGCTGGCGGCCGGCCTGTCGGCCTTGCTGGCCACCCTGGGCGTGCTGCTGGCGATGGCCGGTGTCGCCGGCCTGCTGGGCAACTACCCTGCCCTGGCGGAACTCAATGCCAACAAGCCGTTGTCCGGGTTGTTGAGCGTGGCTGGCTTGCTGCTGTTGTGGCTGGGCGTGCGCTTCTGGCGCCGCAGCCGCATTCGCCTGCGGCGTGGGCGCGAGCTGAACCTGGCGCCGCACCTGATGAAAAAGCATGACTGACCGTTTTTTATCGCCAGTGCGGGCCTCTTCGCGGGACAAGCCCGCTCCCACAGGTCAAGCGCACCGCCCGAAGATAGCGCTGTAACCTGTGGGAGCGGGCTTGTCCCGCGAAGAGGCCCGCACTGACGACACAAGGCTGCGCACTCACCGCCTCTCGGGTAAACTACGCCGCCCACGTGGAGGCATCATGCAAGACGACGATTTTTCCCTGTTCAAGGCTGAAGTGCGTGGCGTAAAGCCGATCAGGCACGACCGCGCCGACGTCGGCAAGCCCAAGGCCGACCGCCAGCAGCTGGCCGGCCTGCGTCAGGCGGCGACCGTGCGCAGTGACAAGGCGCTGGTGATCGATGGCATGTCTGACCAGTTCGTCATCGACGTCGGCGCCGAAGACGAGCTGCTGTGGCGTCGCGACGGCGTGCAGGAAGGCCAGTTGCGCAAGCTGAAGCTGGGGCAGATTCCGTTCGAGGGCAGCCTCGACCTGCACGGCATGACCGTGGAAAAAGCCCGCGAAACCCTGTGGGATTTCATCGCCGAAGCCACCCGGCTGGAGGTGCGCTGCGTGCGGGTTACCCACGGCAAGGCCGCGCGCCTGGACGGCAAGCGCCCGATGATCAAGAGCCACGTCAACACCTGGCTGCGCCAGCACCCGCAGGTACTGGGGTTTGCCTCGTGCAACGCCCGCCATGGCGGCACCGGCGCAGTCTATGTGATGCTCAAGCGAACCATGCTCGAAGGCCGCGACGAGTAACGCCGCGCTTGCAGCGCCGCCCTCGCCGCCGTACCCTTCGCCTTTGCGATTTTTTCCCACAGGTAGATCCATGTCCCTGGAACAGAACTACACCGAGATCCTCAGCCAGCTTGGCGAGGACGTCTCCCGTGAGGGCCTGCTCGACACGCCCAAGCGGGCTGCAAAGGCGATGAAGTACCTTTGCCGCGGTTATGAGCAAACACTGGAAGAAGTCACCAACAACGCGCTGTTCAGCTCTGACAACAGCGAAATGGTGCTGGTCCGGGACATCGAGCTGTATTCGATGTGCGAACATCACATGCTGCCGTTCATCGGCAAGGCCCACGTTGCATACCTGCCCAAGGGCAAGGTCCTGGGCCTGTCGAAAGTGGCACGCATTGTCGACATGTACGCCCGCCGCTTGCAGATCCAGGAAAACCTCAGCCGCCAGATCGCCGAGGCCGTGCAACAGGTTACCGGTGCGGCGGGTGTGGCCGTGGTCATCGAAGCCAAGCACATGTGCATGATGATGCGCGGTGTCGAGAAACAGAACTCGACCATGATCACCTCAGTGATGCTGGGTGAATTCCGCGAAAACGCCGCCACCCGCAGCGAGTTCCTCAGCCTGATCAAGTGACCGGCTGTCGCCCCAAGCCGACCCCGCCGGGTCGGCTTTTTCATGTTCAGGAGTTGCCCATGATCGTCAAAGCCCTGCGGGTTGGCCTCGGCCAGCTCATCGTGTTCGGTGACTGGATCAGCCGCCCGGCCAAGCGCAAGCGCGACGCCGCTGCCCAGGCCCGCGTCGAACAGGCGGCCAAGGGCCTGGCGCTGTATCAGTTCCATGCCTGCCCGTTCTGCGTCAAGACCCGTCGCACCCTGCACCGCCTGAACGTGCCGGTGGCGCTGCGTGATGCAAAGAACGACCCGGTCCACCGCCAGGCCCTGGAGGAAGGCGGTGGCCGAGTGAAGGTGCCGTGCCTGCGCATTGAAGAGGCCGGCAAGGTGACCTGGATGTATGAATCCAAGGCGATCATTGCCTACCTGAATGAGCGGTTCGCGTCGGCCTGACGCTTTGTAGGCAGCCTGTGCCGGCCCTTTCGCGGGTAAACCCGCTCCCACAGGTATCTCGCTGACCTCAGGTTCAGTGTTATCCCTGTGGGAGCGGGTTCACCCGCGAAGAGGCCGGCACACGTTAAAGATCAGCCCGCCATCGGCACATGCCGCGGATGGTTGCTGACCCGCTCCAGCCAGGCCCTCACCGCCGGGTAATCGGCCAGGTCGAAGCCGCCCTGGTGCGCCACGTGGGTATAGGCATACAACGCCACGTCGGCAATCGAGTACTGCTCACCGACCAGGTATGGCGTCATCTGCAACTGCCGCTCCATCACCCTCAGCGCCTTGTAGCCGCCCTTGTGCAGCTTGCGATACTCGTCCACGCGTTCATCCGGCAAGCCCAGGTAGAACTGGATGAAACGCGCCACGGCAATGTACGGCTCATGGCTGTACTGCTCGAAGAACTGCCACTGGAGTACCTGTGTACGCAGGCGCGGCTCGGCAGGCAGGAACTCGCTGCCGTCGGCCAGGAAGTTCAGAATGGCATTGGACTCCCACAGGTAGCTGCCGTCTTCGAGCTGCAGTACCGGCACCTTGCCGTTGGGGTTCATCGCCAGAAACTCGGGCGTTTCCGTCTCGCCCTTGAGAATGTCCACCGGGTGCCACTCATACGGCCGGCCCAGCAGGCTCAACATCAGCTTGATCTTGTAGCAATTGCCCGACTGGTAGTCGCCATAGACCTTGTACATCGCCCCTTCACTCCCAAGCAGTTCTGCATTTGCGCCCAATAGTTGGCGACTGTACGGCTAAAAGCAATGGCCGCTGTATGGCAAGGATCATTCTTGCGCGCGGTAGTCTGAAAAAACTGCTTACACCTTTACAAGGATTTTGTTCATGACCGATGCCACTTCCGCTCGCCTGCGGCCACTGGCGGACAGCTCTCCGTCGGCGATCGTCGCCGGTTTCATCGCGATGCTCACCGGTTATACCAGTTCGCTGGTGCTGATGTTCCAGGCCGGCCAGGCGGCCGGGCTGACCAATGCGCAGATTTCCTCGTGGATCTGGGCGTTGTCGATCGGCATGGCGGTGTGCAGCATCGGCCTGTCGCTGCGCTACCGCACCCCGATCACCGTGGCCTGGTCCACCCCGGGTGCCGCCCTGCTGATCACCAGCCTGGGCGGGGTCAGCTACGGCGAAGCGATCGGCGCCTACATCACCTGCGCCGTGCTGGTGCTGGTCTGCGGCCTGACCGGTAGCTTCGAACGCCTGGTCAAACGCATCCCGGCCTCACTGGCCTCGGCACTGCTGGCCGGCATCCTGTTCAAGATCGGCAGCGAAATCTTCGTGGCCGCCCAGCACCGCACCTTGCTGGTACTGGGCATGTTCTTCAGCTACCTGCTGGTAAAGCGCCTGTCGCCGCGCTACTGCGTGCTGGCCGCGCTGCTGGTCGGCACGGCATTGTCCGGCGCCCTGGGGCTGCTGGACTTCAGCGGCTTCCGCCTGGAGGCCGCCACGCCGGTGTGGACCACGCCGAGCTTCTCGCTGGCGGCGACCATCAGCATCGGCCTTCCGCTATTCGTGGTGGCCATGACCTCGCAGAACATGCCCGGGGTGGCCGTGCTGCGCGCAGATGGTTACCAGGTACCGGCCTCGCCGCTGATCTCGGCCACCGGCCTTGCCTCGCTATTGCTGGCGCCATTCGGCTCGCACGGGGTCAACCTGGCGGCGATCAGCGCGGCGATCTGCACCGGGCCACATGCCCATGAGGACCCGGCCAAACGTTATACCGCGGCGGTGTGGTGCGGGATTTTCTATGGTATTGCCGGGGTGTTTGGCGCAACCTTGGCGGCACTGTTTGCGGCGTTGCCGAAAGAGCTGGTGCTGTCGATTGCTGCGCTGGCGTTGTTCGGCTCGATCATGAACGGGCTGACCGTGGCCATGAGCGAGGCGCGTGAACGGGAGGCGGCGGTGATTACCTTCATGGTTACCGCTTCGGGGCTGACCTTGTTCTCGATCGGTTCGGCGTTCTGGGGGATTGTGGCGGGGGTACTGGCCTTGATGATTCTCAACCCGCGCAGGGCCTGAAGGTGTTTGTTGCCTGTACCGGCCTCTTCGCGGGGTAAACCCGCTCCCACAGGGATCACTCATTATTCAGCCTTTTGGTATTCCTGTGAGAGCGGGTTTACCCGCGAAGAGGCCGGTACAGGCAACACACAGTTCAGGCACAAGTCACAATCTGAAATGCCCCACCATCCCCTTCAGGTCGGTGCCCAACTGCGCCAGCTCGACACTCGACCTGGCATTGTCCTGCATTGCCAGGGCCGCCTGGTCGGCACTGCTGCGAATCTGCGTGACGCTGCGGCTGATCTCTTCCGCCACCGAGCTCTGCTGCTCGGCCGCTGCCGCAATCTGCTGGTTCATCTGCTGAATCAATGACACTGCCGCAGCAATGCTGCCCAGCGCGCTTTCAGTCTGCAATGCATCGGCTACTGCCAGGCGCACCAACTCGGTACTGCCACGGATCTGCGCCACCGACTGCTGGGCATTGCCGCGCAGGCTGGCGACCAGGGTCTCGATCTGTTCGGTCGATTGCCGGGTACGCCGCGCCAAGGCGCGTACTTCATCAGCCACCACGGCAAAACCACGCCCCTGCTCACCTGCCCGGGCCGCTTCGATAGCCGCATTGAGCGCCAGCAGGTTGGTCTGCTCGGCCACGCTCTTGATCACTTCCAGCACGTCGCCAATGGTATGAATCTCGGCACTGAGGCTGTCGATGCCGGCGCTGGCCGTTTCCGCTGCCGCTGCCAATTGCTCGATACGCTGCATGCTCTGGCGCACCACCTGCTGCCCGGAATCGACCTTTTCATCCGCCGCCTGGGCCGCCTGGGCCGCCTCCTCGGCGTTGCGCGCGACATCGTGAACGGTGGCGGTCATCTGCTGCATGGCCGTCGCCACCTGTTCGGTTTCATCCTTCTGGCTACCCACCTCGCGGTTGGTCTGCTCGGTCACCGCCGACAGCGCCTGGGCATTACCGGCCAGTTGCTCGATCCCCTGCTGCAAACCGCTGACGATCCCCGACAGCCCCTCCGCCATCTGCTGCATGGCCTGCATCAGCTGGCCCACTTCATCCCGCCGGGGCGCCGGGGCGTCAAAGCCCAGCTCACCGGCAGCAATGCGCTGCGCACGGGCGATCACATGCTTGAGCGGGCCGACCACGGCACGGGTAATCAACCAGGCGGCCAACACACCGACCAGCAGCGCCAGGGCTGTCGCCAGGCCAATGGCCACGGCGTTGCGCTGCAGTTCGCCCTGCAGCGCCTGCTCCTGTGCCTGGTAGGCCTGGTCGACGCGGCCGGTGACCCGCTCGGCACTGGCCTGCAATTGCGCCTTCAGCCCTTGCTCGCGGGCCAGCTGGTCCGTGTATTCGTTGAGTTTTTCCGAGAAACTGCCAATGTGCCCGGCCACTTCACCCAGCACGCTCTGGTAGCCGGCGTCGCTGACCGCGCCCTGCAACTGGCCGACCAGGCTGGCAGCCTCTACGGTCTGGGCGATGCGCTCCTGGCTGACGCCCTCTTCACCTTTGCGGCTTTTTTCCAGGCGTACACGCGCTTCGTCCATGGCCTGCAGCATCAGCCGCGACACCTGCGCCACCTGCGCAGCCTGTTCCAGGAAGGTACCCCCCTCCTGGCCTTGGGACTGCTTGAGGGTATAGACGCCATCGTCGGCCAGTCCGGCCTGCAGCACATCGAGGTTGTTGGCCACGCTGGACACCGACCAGCTGGCCATGTCCAGCGCCAGCTCCTTGGCCTGCACCGCCTCGACAAAGGCTTCGAACGCCTGCCCATACGCCGTCAGGTCGGCCTCCGCAGCAGCCAGTGCCGGCAGGCCCCGCGCGCGTTCGGCCAGGCTTTGCAGGCCGCTGCGCAAGGCCTCGGCCTGTTTTATGTCAGAGCGCAGGGCAAACGCCTGCTCATGCTGACGCAGGCGCAGCAGGTCGGTATTGAACTGGGCGAACTGGCGCAGGCTGTCGAAGCGCTGGCCAACGCTGTGCAGCGCAGCAATGCCGATGGCCGCCACCGCCAGGGTCAGCACCAGCACCAGGGCAAAACCCAGGCTGAGTTTGCGGGCCATGCCCAGGTTGGCCAGCACACCGTGCTTGCTCGCGCCCATTGCCGATTCCCCTTCTGCTGGCGAGGTTATCTTGAAGGTCCAAGGGTGGCAACGTTGCCAGCCGCTGAACAAGGGCCTGACGTCAGAATAGTGTCAAATAGCTATGAGCGTGTCGCTATCAGCTTTGCAGAGGTCGCCCTGCGTGCTGAAAGAAGGCTTGCGCGCGGGCGTCCTGCCCATAGGCGACATTGATGCGCAACCAGGCGCTGGCAGTGCCCTGGTAATCAAAGGCGCTGCCCGGGGTCAGCAGTACCGCATGCTGCAGCGCCAGGCGCTCCAGGCTGGCAAAATCGCGGCCTGGCACACACGCCCAGACGAACATGCCGCCATAAGGTTCGCAGAACACTTGCCAGCCCGCCAGTTCCAGCTGGCCAAGTATTTTCGCCATGTGCTGCCCCAGGCGTACGCGCAGGCGCTGCATGCTCTTGCGATAGCTGCCGCTGGCCAGCATCTGCCCCACTACCTGCTCGGCAAAACGCGAGGTGCCGATACCGCTGACCATCTTCAACTCGGCCAGGCGCGCCACCAATGCCGGGTCGGCGACCAGATAGCCGACCCGCAGCGAGCTGCTGAGGGTTTTCGAGAAACTGGCCATATAGATGACCCGCTGCTCGCTGTCGAGGGTGGCCAGGCGGGTAGCCGGCCCTTCCTGGAAGTCGGCGTAGATATCATCCTCGATGATGCGCAGGTCGTGCTCACGGGCCAGCTCCAGCAGGCGGTACGCCACCTTGGGCGTCAGGCTGGTGCCAGTGGGGTTGTGGTACAGGCTGTTGATGAACAGGCAGCGTGGCTTGTGCGTGTCCAGCAGAGCTTCCAGGGTTGCCAGGTCGGGCCCCTCGGCGCCACGCGGAACTGGCAGCATCTGCACCTGGTGCTGGCGCAGCAGGTTGTAGAGGTTGTAGTAACCGGGGTTTTCCACCAGCACCGTGTCGCCAGGACGCAGAAAGCTGCGCACCAGCAGGTCGAGGCCATGGCTGGCGCCTTGGGTGGTGAGGATTCGTTCAGGGCCGGCGGCGACGCCCTGTTGCGCCAGGCGCTTGTGCAACTGCTGGCGCAGGCTGGCAAGGCCCAGGGGTGGGCAATAGTCGAACAGGTCCTGGGGGTTGCCGCGGCTGACCTGGCGCACCACCTGGGCCAGCTCGGTGGCGGCGCGCCAGCTGCTTGGCAGCCAGCCACAACCCAGCTTGAGCAGTTCGTCATGGCCTTCGCGGAATTGCCGCCAACTGCCGTCTGCGGCTTCGCCCCAAGGTTGGGTGTCGTCTGCTGCCAGGCCCGGTTTGCGCTCGGCGACGAAAAAACCGGTGCCGTGACGCGCTTCCAGCCAGCCACTGGCAACCAGACGGTCGTACGCTTCGATCACACAGGACGCGCTGACCGCCTGGCTGCCGGCCAGGGCGCGGATCGACGGCAGGCGTGCGCCAGGGCGCAGGCGCTGCTGGTCAATCCAGGTTTGCAACTGGTCGGTGAGCTGCTGCACCAAGGGCGTGGGACTGGTGCGGTCGAGGGTCAGGTGCATTGGGCAAACTGTTTGCTGGTTTTGAGCGAACAGTTAAGCATAAATGCGGTAAGGGTGTATCTGGCGAGTGGAATGGGCAGGCACCAGAGTAGGCAGGGCTGGCCCTTTCGCGGGTAAACCCACCAAGGTGCCGGCGCAAATAAGACAAAACCAGGACCCTACACATGCCCTTAGCTCCGGCCCGCCTGGCCTTCGCTCTCTGCCTGATCACCATGGCCGTCAACCTGCCGGCCCCGCTTTATATCACCTACGCCGACCTTTCCGGCCAGGGCGCCGGGGCCACGGCAGTCGCATTCGCCGGCTATGTACTCGGGGTACTGCCGGTGCTGCTGGTCTTGGGCGGCCTGGCAGACCGGGTCGGACGTCGGCCGTTGATCCTGACCGCCCTGGCCCTGTCGATGGTCGCCACCGGGCTGATGCTGCTGGCCCCCGGCTTGCAAACCCTGGGCCTGGCGCGCATGTGCCTGGGCCTGGGCACGGCACTGGCCACCGCTACGGCAACCGCCTACATGGGCGAGCTGATGGGCCGCGAGCATGGCCCGCGCGCCGCCACCTGGGTGACGGCCAGCACCTCGCTGGGCTTTGGCCTGGGCGCAGCGCTGACCAGCCTGTTCCTGCTGCGCGGCCCCAGCCTGACCCCGGGCAGCTTCTATCTGCAATTGTTGCTGGCGGCGTCGGCAATGTCGCTGGTGTGGCGCCTGCCCGACCCTCGGCCGGCACAGCGCCTTCCCATGCTGCGCCTGCCCTGCTACCCGCGCGGCAGCGTGGGCTATGGCCTGGCCATCCTGCTGGCGTGGGCCTGCTCGGGGCTGGTCATCGCCCTGCTCCCCGGCATCCTGCGCGAGCATGGGCTTAGCGTCTGGTCGGGGTTCTCGACCTTTTGTGTCATCAGCTGCGGATTGCTGTTTCAGCCGATGGCACGCCGCCTGAGCAGCCGCAAGGCAACCTTGCTGGGGCTTCTGATATTGCCGTGCAGCTATGCCGTTCTGGCCTGGGGCGCGGCCAGCGGGCAGCTGGGGGCCGTGCTGCTGGGTGCGATAGCGGCCAGCAGTGCGTGTTACGGGTTTATCTACCTGGGCGGGCTGGCGGCGGTGAACCAGCTGGCTGGCAGCGAGAAGACCCGGGCCAGTGCCGGGTTCTTTCTGCTGGCGTACCTGGGGTTCAGCTTGCCGGTGATCTTCACCGGGCTGCTGAGTGACCGGCTCGGATCGCGGTTGGCCTTGCTGGTGTTCGGTGGGGTGCTGACGGTTGGGTGCGTGGCGCTTGGGCTGGCCTTGCTGTCCGGCTCGCTGAAAACCGCCCAGGCGGCACGCTCGGTCTAGGAGCCTGCGATACAGCGGCTCAGATCGCCGTAGCCCCGCCATCCACCGTCAGGCAGTGCCCGGTGGTAAACGCTGCGCCGTCACTGCACAGGTACAGGACGGCGCTGGCAATCTCCTCGACCTTGCCAATTCGCCCCACCGGGTGCATGGCAGCGGCGAACTCGGCCTTGCGCGGGTCGGCCTGGTAGGCACGGCGGAACATGTCGGTGTCGATGACCGCCGGGCACACCGCGTTCACACGAATACCCTTCTTGGCATACTCAATGGCAGCCGACTTGGTCAGGCCGATCACCGCGTGCTTGGAGGCGCTGTAGATGCTCATTTTCGGTGCCGCGCCGAGCCCGGCAACCGAAGCGGTATTGACGATCGCACCAGCGCCTTGGGCCAGCAGCAGCGGCAGCTGGTAGCGCATGCACAGCCACACGCCTTTGACATTGACGCCCATGATGGCATCGAACTCGGCCTCGCTCCCCTCGGCCAGGCGGCCCTGCTCGATCTCGATACCGGCATTGTTGAAGGCATAGTCGAGCCGGCCATAGGCGGCAATCAGGCGTTCGTGCAACTGGCGCACCTCGGCGCCGCGGGTGACGTCACACGCAATGAACAGCGCCTCGCCACCCGCCGCACGGATCAACGCCACGGTGGCCTCGCCGCCGGCCGGATCGAGGTCGGCCACCACCACCTTCAGGCCCGCCTGGGCGAATGCCAGGGCGGTTGCCCGGCCGATGCCGGCGGCACCGCCGGTGACCAGGGCGACCTGGCCGGAAAAGGTCATGCTCATCGCGTGCTCCTGAGAGTACTGGGTGGGGTCCAGAGCATAGTCAGCCAGCACCCGGCCGGGCAGCATCATCACCCCTCCGGTTGAGCTACCATGCTTGTCAGTGATGTTTCGGACCTGCCTACATCAACAGGGTAGATTGGATGCCTAACCTCCACACCGCCCACAAGGACCTGCCATGACCCAGACCAACCGTCGCTTCCTGCTCGCCAAACGCCCGGTCGGCGCCGTGCGCCGTGATGACTTCAGCTTCGAGACGGTTCCCGTCGAACAACCCGGCGAAGGCCAGGTATTGGTGCGCAACCTGTATTTGTCGCTGGACCCGGCCATGCGCGGCTGGATGAACGAAGGCAAGTCGTACATCCCCCCCGTGGCGCTGGGCCAGGTGATGCGAGCGCTGGGTGTTGGCGAGGTGGTCACCTCCAACCACCCCGCTTTCAAGCCGGGCGACCATGTTAGCGGCGCCCTTGGCGTGCAAGACTACTTCACTGGCGATGCCCAGGGCCTGCACAAGATCGACCCCAGCCTGGCCCCCCTGCCCCGCTACCTGTCGGCACTGGGCATGACTGGCATGACCGCCTACTTCGCCCTGCTGGAAGTCGGCCAGCCCAAGGCCGGCGACACAGTGGTGATTTCTGGTGCGGCTGGCGCGGTGGGCAGCATTGTCGGACAGATCGCCAGGATCAAAGGCTGCCGTGTGGTCGGCATTGCCGGCGGGGCCGAGAAATGTCAGTACCTGAAAGACGAACTGGGCTTTGACGGGGTGATCGACTACAAGGCCGAAGAAGTGCTGGCCGGCCTCAAGCGCGAATGTCCCAAAGGCGTGGATGTATATTTCGACAACGTGGGTGGCGACATCCTCGACGCCGTGCTGACCCGCATCAACTTCAAGGCACGCATCGTGATTTGCGGCGCGATCAGCCAGTACAACAACAAGGAGGCAGTGAAAGGCCCGGCCAACTACCTGTCACTGCTGGTCAATCGCGCACGCATGGAAGGCTTTGTGGTAATGGACCACGCCAAGGACTATGGCAAGGCCGCGCAGGAGATTGCCGGGTGGCTGGCCAGTGGGCAGGTGAAGAGCAAGGAGGATGTGGTGGACGGGTTGGAGACCTTTCCCGAGACGCTGCTGAAGCTATTCAGTGGCGAGAACTTTGGCAAGTTGGTGCTGAAGGTTTGATTGCGGGGTTGGGCCTGTAGGTGTAGGGCTTGGGCGGTTTTGCGCCTGGTAGATCGAGCGCCGCGCTGGCGGCGCTCGGTTTCGCCGGCACTGCGGCGCTGAAGGCGAGCACCTCAGGCAGGCAACTTACCCACGAATCTCCGCCACCACCGCGGCCAGCGCCTGCGCCGGGTCGGCGGCCTGGCTGATCGGCCGGCCGATCACCAGGTAATCCGAACCGGCATCCAGCGCCTGGCGCGGGGTGAGGATACGGCGCTGGTCATCCTGCGCACTGCCCGCCGGGCGAATGCCCGGAGTGACCAATTGCAGCGACGGGTGCGCTGCCTTCAGCGCCGGGGCCTCCAGCGCCGAGCACACCAAGCCGTCCATGCCGGCCTTCTCGGCCAGCGCGGCCAGGCGCAGCACCTGCTCTTGTGGGTCGACATCCAGGCCGATACCGGCCAGGTCTTCACGCTCCATGCTGGTCAGCACGGTCACGCCAATCAGCAACGGCTGCGGGCCGCTGCGCTTGGCCAGCTCCTCACGGCAGGCCGCCATCATGCGCAGGCCACCGGAGCAATGCACGTTGACCATCCATACGCCCATCTCGGCCGCTGCCTTCACCGCCATGGCGGTGGTATTGGGGATGTCATGGAACTTGAGGTCCAGGAATACTTCGAAACCTTTGTCGCACAGGGTTTCGACAATGCCCGAAGCGCTGCTGGTAAACAGCTCCTTGCCGACCTTGACCCGGCACAGCGCAGGGTCAAGCTGGTCAGCCAGCTTCAGGGCGGCCTCACGGGTAGGGAAATCCAGGGCGACGATCAGGGGCGTCTGGCAGGCGGACATGGCAGGGTCTCTTGGCAAGTCGAAAACGGCGCGCATTGTAAACGAAGTGGCGCAGGCTTTGGGGCCCGCGGGTCACGGAATTGGCCCGGGACGGCCTGGCTCCTATAATTGAACCAACGGAACGGGTAATTGCTCAAAATTCGTACAAGCGCTGCCCCTCATCGGTAAAGGAGAACGACACATGCCCTGGTATGCCTGGCTGATACTCATCATAGCCCTCGGCTCTATCGTTGGCGGGCTGATGCTGCTGCGCGACACGGCCAAGAAGCTGCCGCTGACCGAGGAGCAGCTGCGCAAGGTGCACGAGCGCAATGCCGAAGCGGATGCCAAGGATGCACAGGATCGCTGAAGACCAAAGCCAATGGACTGAAAGCCCGACGTGTCAGACAGCACTTTGACGCGCTGTGCAGGTAAAAATAACTCCTTGTTTTACCTGATATTTATTGCCTGTGCTTTGCGCCCTGCCACGACAAAAGGCCGCTCCTGCAAAAGAATGATGATCCATTACGAGAGCGGCCTTGCACCGGACTGGCTTGTAAAGCGGCCTGAGGTTAAAGGCAACCTCAACGCAACAGCCGCCTCCCCCTTCCGCTTACTTCACCGTCAGCTTGTCCCGATTCCGCTCCAGCAATGCGTTGCCAATGCCCTTGATCTCAAGCAGCTCATCCACCGAGGCGAAGGGCCCATTGGCCTCCCGATAGGCCACGATGGCCTCGGCCTTGGCCTTACCAATGCCATTCAGCTCCTTCTGCAAAACCGCTGCATCAGCCGTGTTCAGGTCCAGCCGCTGCGGCTGCTGGGCCTGTTGCTCACTGACCATGGGTACCGGCTCGGGCGTTGCCGTTGCGCTGGCGGGGGCCGCGCTGACGGAAAAGGACAGGCTGGCGAACAGGGGCAGCAAAAGATACGACAGTACGTTGTTACGCATGGTGAACACTCCTTGGGTTGGTCTTTTCCAGCAGCCGCTCTCCTTCGGCTGCGTAATCAACCCTAGCGGTTGTTCGATAATGCAAACAGGTTCGCGCTCGGGTTATTCGTTACTGAATCCGACAATAAAGAAACCAAGTTCGACCACTGCAAAAACAATGGCATTACGCCATATTTCCGGTTAACTTCATGAAACCGGCGCGATGGCAAATCGCCTGCAGTTAAATTCTCGTTTAACCACCGTTTCATTCAGACCAAAAGCCGTTGCTTTTCCTACAACCCTTATCGGTTAAGGCTTCCATCCATTCGTCGTATGTTTTCGTCGTATCAACCTTATTGGCATGATGCCTGAATAACATCAAACAATCGTTTTTCCTGATTCAACCTAACAAAATTGGATCCAATTATCCGATAGCAATGGCCAATTTCCTACACAAGAAGGAAAAAAACGTGCCAGAGAGGGTGTCACAGAGATGACGAAATGATAAATTTGCGTTCATTGGACGACCGCCACGCTTGAAGGATCCGAGCTCAGATGAATTTTTCTTCATGCCCCTCCAGGCTTCCAGTTCGCTTCGGCGTGCATGGAGTAGCCCAGGCCACCCCCCTTGGCCGTTTTGTGTAACACCCTCGAGCTTCACCCGTAGCACCCGATCCAACCGCCTTTACCCCCATACACAGAAGACCGTCGCCGTGCCCCTCAAGACCCTCACTGTATTCGGCACCCGCCCAGAAGCCATCAAGATGGCCCCGCTGGCCCTCAACCTTGCCCAAGATGCCCGTTTTGAGTCGCGCGTCTGCGTCACTGGCCAGCACCGCCAGATGCTCGACCAGGTATTGGAGCTGTTCGAGATCTCGCCCGACTATGATTTGAACATCATGAAGCCAGGCCAGGATCTGACCGATGTGACCACTGCCATCCTGCAGGGCCTCAAGCCCGTCCTGGCCGAGTTCAAACCCGACGTGGTGCTGGTCCACGGCGACACCGCAACAACCTTGGCCACCAGCCTGGCCGCCTACTATCAGCAAATTCCTATCGCTCACGTAGAAGCTGGCCTGCGGACCGGCAACCTGTATTCGCCCTGGCCGGAAGAAGGCAACCGCCGCCTGACCGGTGCCCTGGCCGCCCTGCATTTCGCACCAACCTCCACTTCGCAGGACAACCTGCTGAAAGAAGGCATCGACGCCGCGGCCATTCATACCACCGGCAACACCGTGATCGACGCGTTGCTGGAAGTGGTGCGCAAGCTGGAAAGCCCCCAGCTGAAAAGCCAGTTCGAAACCCGGTTCAGCTTCCTTAACCCGCAGCGCCGCATGGTGCTGGTCACCGGCCACCGCCGCGAAAACTTCGGGGGTGGCTTCGAGCGCATCTGCCAGGCCTTGGTACAAACCGCGCGTCAATTCCCTGACGTGGACATCGTTTACCCGGTGCATCTCAACCCCAACGTACGCGAGCCAGTCAACCGGCTGTTGGCTGATGTCAGCAACATTCATCTGATCGAGCCACTGGATTACCTGCCGTTCGTCTACCTGATGACCCGCTCGTACCTGATCCTGACCGACTCCGGTGGCATTCAGGAAGAAGCCCCTGCGCTGGGCAAGCCGGTACTGGTGATGCGCGATACCACCGAGCGCCCTGAAGCCGTCGCCGCCGGTACCGTCAAGCTGGTCGGCACCGACGTCGAGTCGATCACCGAGCACCTGGCGAAACTGCTAACCGACGATGCGACCTATCGCGAGATGAGCTTTGCCCATAACCCCTACGGCGATGGAAAAGCGTGCGCGCGAATCCTCGACGCACTCTCCGCTTTCTCTAACCCCAAGGACGCTGCATGAGCTTCAACAAGATTTCTGTCGTAGGCCTGGGCTATATCGGCCTGCCAACCGCTGCCGTTTTCGCCGCCCGCAAGAAGCACGTGATCGGTATCGATGTGAACCAGCATGCGGTCGACACGATCAACCGCGGCGAAATCCATATCGTCGAGCCTGAATTGGACATGGTGGTACATGCTGCCGTCACCGAAGGCTACCTGCGCGCCTCTACCGTTCCGGAAGCAGCCGACGCTTTCCTGATTGCCGTGCCAACCCCGTTCATGGATCACCACCAGCCGGACCTGAGCTATATCGAGTCCGCCAGCAAGGCCATTGCGCCAGTGCTGAAGAAGGGTGACCTGGTTATCCTCGAATCCACCTCGCCGGTCGGCGCTACCGAGCAGATGGCCTTCTGGCTGGCCCAGGCCCGCCCGGACCTGAGCTTCCCGCAAACTCACGGTGAAGATTCCGACATCCGCGTGGCCCACTGCCCTGAGCGCGTACTGCCAGGCCATGTGCTGCGCGAACTGGTGGAAAACGACCGGATCATCGGCGGCATGACCGCGAAGTGCTCGGAAGCGGCCGTGCGCCTGTACCGCACCTTCGTTGAGGGTGAGTGCATCGTCACCAACGCGCGCACTGCCGAAATGTGCAAGCTGACCGAAAACAGCTTCCGTGATGTGAACATCGCCTTCGCCAACGAATTGTCGATCATTTGCGACAAGCTGGACATCGACGTTTGGGAGCTGATTCGCCTGGCCAACCACCACCCGCGCGTCAATATCCTGCAGCCTGGTCCTGGCGTGGGTGGCCACTGCATTGCCGTCGACCCCTGGTTCATCGTCAGCCAGACCCCGGAGCAGGCGCGCCTGATCCGCACCGCCCGCGTGGTCAACGACAGCAAGCCCGAATGGGTGATCGACAAGGTCAAGATGGCCCTGGCCAACTTCCTTATCAAGAACCCGAGCAAATCGGCCCAGCAAGTGAAAATCGCCTGCTACGGCCTGGCCTTCAAGGCCGACATCGACGACCTGCGCGAAAGCCCGGCGCTGAGCATCGCCGAGCGCCTGGGCAACGAGCTGGAAGCCACCCTGCAACTGGTCGAGCCGAACATCGAAGCCCTGCCGCAGCGCCTGGCGCGCCACGCGCACGTGGAATTCGACTATGCGCAGGACAGCGCAGACATTCACGTACTGCTGGTGAAACACCGCGAGTTCCGCGGCACCTTCAACGTGCGTGACGCAGCATTCGTGATCGACGCCGCTGGCGTTACCCAGGCTTGATGGACCGAACCGCATGAACAACCCCACGCTTGAGACCCCTACCGTGAACACTGAGCTGCCTTCACCTTTGGCCGACATTCATGACCGCGTGATGGAAGCCTACTACGGCAAGCTGGGGGATCAGTTCATGCGCGAAACGCAGTCCCGCATCCACTGGATCTGCGCCCAGGTCAAAGGGCGCCGGATCCTGGATGTCGGTTGCTCGCAGGGTATCGTGCCCCTGCTGCTGGCACGGGAAGGCTGTCAGGTCATCGGTGTGGACACCAGCCCCCAGGCCATCGAAGAAGCCAAGGGCTACTTGTCCGCCGAACCGGCCCATATCCAGCAGAACGTCACGTACATCAATTCAGACTTCCTCGCGCTGGACACGCTCGAGGTTGAACCGGACACCGTCGTCATCAGTGAAGTGCTCGAACATCTGGTACGCCCGGAACTGTTCGTTGAAAAAGCCCATGAGCTGCTCAAGCAGGGTGGCCGGTTGGTGATCACCGTGCCGTTCGGGGTCAATGAGTTCATTGACCACAAACACACGTTCTACCTGATGGAACCGTTCCGGCTGCTGGCTGAGCATCTGCAAATCATCGAAGTGAAGATGCTTGGCAAATGGCTGGGTATCGTTGCGGTGAAGAGCGAAACGCACAAGCCAGGCGTTATCGACTCGCTGGCTATTGAACGCGTGCGTGAGCTTGAAAAAGCCTTCGAATCCATCGAGCGCGCTTTGCGTGGAAATCTTGGTGCGATCGCTAAGCAACTGGAAGATACGAACAAAAAGTATCGTACCGCCAACGAGCAGATTGCCCAGCTCAAGACCGAAGCCCAGAAGGCTGAAGCGCTTTCCAGACAGCTACAAAACCGCGATGCCGACCTTGCGGCACTGCAACAGTCCAGTGCGCGCAGTATTCAAGAGCTCAATGAAGTACTCAATTCGCTCAGGGCCGAGTTGAGCGAGGCGAATGAAAAGGCCCTCGCTACTGCCCAGCAGTGTGCTCAATTGGAACAGCAAAACGCCGTAACCAACGACCTGCTGGGACAGCGGAATCAGGAACTGGAGACTCTGCAGCAGTCCCTCCGCAACCTTGAAGAACAACTGTCTTGCGCAAACCAGCAGCGTGTTGCGGCTGAAGGACTGGCAGCAGCATCCTCCGAGCAACTGCTGCAGGCCCGCCAGATCAACGACGGACAGGTAGAAACCATCACCAGACTTCGTGCGCAGCAAGCCGCCTTGCAAGCCAGGCTGGAAAATCAGTTGCAAGCGACCACTGAGCTGCGGACTCAGGCCGAGCAAACCAATGCTGGCCACATAGATACCATCACCGCCCTTCGTGCTCAACAGGCAGCGCTGAAAGCTGCCCTCGAAAGCCAGCGGCAAATGTCAGCCGCAACGCAGGCCGAGGCAGAGCAGGCAATGAGCCAGCTGCGAAACGCGAGCAATCAGGAGATTGCCGAGAAAGATGAGTGCATCACTACGCTGCGCATGCGCCAAGCGGAATTGGAAGCCGAACTTGAAAGCGAGTTGGAGTATATGAATGAATTGCAGGCCCAAACCCAACGGGCCGACGCCGCACAGGCCGAAACCATTGCCCTGTTGAAAGCACGTCAAGCCGAGCTGGAGGGCCAGTTGCAGGCTATGAGCGAAACACAGGCACGCAGCGAGCGTGAGCATGCCGCCCAAGCCAACACCATCAATACCTTGGTGGAGGTGCGCAATGGCCTGGAGGAGCAATTGCATGTACTGATGCAGGCAAGCACCCAAGCACAACAAGCCCAGGCAGAACAGGCAGAAACCATTGCCTTGCTGAATCAGGCAAAAGATGAGTTGGTCGAACAGCTGGCACTCGAAACTGCCAGTCGCCAGGCCGCGGAAGCGAGCCTGGCGGCTACCAATGAACAATGGCAGGTCCTGCGGATGCAGCTGGAAAGCGAGCTGAACTCGTCAAAAGCAGGCTTGGGCGCCGCAAATATGAAGTACCGTGCCCTGAGCAGTGAACAGATTCCGCAACTGAAGGCCAACCTCAATCAGTTGCTGGAGCGCAGCGCGGCACAACAGCGCAAGATCGACGAGCTCAACGCAAATCTGGAGCGTGCCAACACGCAACGCCATCTGGCTGAACAGCGGCTGGTCAAGACACGGGCCAGCATGACTTACCAGCTCGGCTACCAAATAAAGAACAGCGCCACTTCATTGAGCGGCCTGGTAAAACTGCCAGTGCGCTTGTTACGTCTCTACCGCAAAGCCAACCAGCAACGCCAGCAGAGTGAACAGAAACGTATTGCCAGCGAACCGCTGAAGGCCCTGCTGCCGCCAGCGCCAGTCGTCCAGGATGAGAATTACCTGAAACTGCCAGAAGCCTTGGAGACCAGCGCACAAAGCCGCTCTGCGCTGTTACGCCAGGCCGATCAGCCGGTAAGCCGCCTGAAAATGGCCTGCGTGATGGACGAATTCACCTTCGGCTCCTATCGCTACGAATGCGACCTGATGCAGCTCACCCCGAACAACTGGAAAGCAGAACTTGAAGCTTTCCGCCCGGAACTGCTGTTCATCGAATCAGCCTGGCGTGGCAAGGATGATCTGTGGGGCAGCAAGGTTGGCCATAACAGCCAGGAACTGCAGGACATCCTCACCTGGTGCCGTCAGAACAAGGTGCCCACCGTGTTCTGGAACAAGGAGGATCCCGTTCATTTCGAGACCTTCCTGACCACCGCCAAGCAGTTCGACCATGTGTTCACCACCGATATCGACTGCATTCATCGCTATAAAGGCGCTCTCGGTCACGAGCGTGTCTACCTGCTGCCTTTTGCCTGCCAGCCCGCGCTGCATAACCCGATCGAACTGTACAAGCGCAAAGACGCCTTCTGTTTCGCTGGCGCCTACTATGCTCGTTACCCGGAGCGCACCCGTGACCTGGGCAACTTCGTTTGCGAGTTGCCGAAGTTCCGTCCGCTGGAAATTTTCGACCGAAACTTCGGTAAGAACGACATCAACTACCAGTTTCCTGAGGAATACCAGCCGTATATCGTAGGCACCCTGCCCTTCGAAAGAATCGACACGGCATACAAAGGCTACCGCTACGCAATCAACCTGAACTCGATCAAGCAGTCGCAGTCGATGTTCGCGCGTCGGGTGTTCGAACTGCTGGGTTGCAACACTATTACTGTCAGCAACTTCTCGCGCGGTGTACGCTTGCTGTTCGGCGACCTTGTTGTCACTACTGACAATGGCGAAGAGATGTTGCGCCGCCTGCAATTACTGGCAGAAGACCCGCTCAACAGTGACAAGCTCAAGCTCGCCGCCCTGCGCAAAGTGATGCAAGAGCACACCTACACCCAGCGCCTGGATTATGTGCTCAGCATGGTGACAGGCACCGCCAAGGCCCAGCGCCTGCCGGAGATCGTCGTCGTCTGCGAAGCGCAAGATCGTCAGCAGTTCGACATGCTGCGCGCCCACCTTGACCGCCAGGCCTACAGCCAGGTCCGCATGGTCATCATCACCGATGCCTATCAAAGCAGCATTGTCAGTGATGACCCTCGCATTCTTGTGCTCAAACCGGCCCAACTGAAAAAATCCAGCCTTGGCGAGCTGGTCGGTAGTACGCCGTGGATTGCCGCGTTTGTACCGGGCGATTATTACGGCCCCAACTATTTGATGGACCTGGCGCTGGCGACACGCTACAGCAATGCACAGGTGATTGGTAAAGCCGCTCATTTCACCTGCAAGGGGCCGAATGCTGAGCTGCTGTCGGCTGAACTGGCATACCATCCGGTTCCGTCCCTGAGTGCACGACGCGCGTTGGTGGCGACCGAAATCGTTGCCGGTCAGCCATTACTCACCTGGTTGAAGAGCCTGCCATCGCTGACGTATGCGCATGAGCAAGGCTTGGCTATCGACCCATTCAACTATTGCGAGAATGGTGCGGCGAAACACGAAAAGATCAGTGTCAAGGTCGATGACCTGCCACTGGACCTGGGCATGACCATCGATCAATTGCAGGCTCGCGCCCAAGCCATTGCGCCGTTGAAAGTCAACCATGACTCGCCGGAAATTAGTGGCCGGGCCTTGGCCGACATCTTCGGCGCCAAGCACAACAAATTCCTCGACCTGAGTGTCGATGTGGATAGCTGGCGTGTAAATTCCAAGCTGGCAGATGGCAAACATGAATATGTATATGCACTGAACGAAATCAGCCTGGACGAGCTGAATATCCAGGACCGAAAGCTCAAGCTGTACCTCGACTGCTCGCCTGGCCTGAACCTGCAATTGGTGGTGCTGTTCCTCGATGCCGAAAAGCAGCGAATCAGCCACGTGATGCAGCATGCCAACCGTAATCAGACTTCCGAAGTGCCGCCCGAGGCCGCCTTCGTGCGTTTCGGCCTGCGCGCCTATGCCTCCGGCAATACCGAAATCAAGGCTTTGGTGCTTGGCCACCGCAACTTGCAACCTTCAGAGATGCTTGGCCGTTCGCAACACTTGGTAGTCACCAATCATTACCCGGCCTATAAAGACCTGTATCGCAATGGCTTTGTGCACAGCCGAGTAATGGCGTATCAGGAACAGAACCTGAACGTTGACATTTTCCGCCTGCGCAAGAATGAAGCCGTCAGCTATCACGAGTTCCAGAACGTGGACGTGGTAACCGGATGCCAGACCACACTCGTCAAGATGCTGGAAAGTGGCCAATACAAGAGCGTACTGGTGCACTTCCTGGATCCCGATATGTGGGCAGTGCTCAAGCGCTTCACCCACCTTGTCAAGATAGTGGTGTGGGTACACGGCGCTGAGATTCAGCCGTGGTGGCGTCGCGAGTACAACTATTCGGACGAACTTCAGTTGGCCTTGGCGAAAGTCGAGAGCGAAAAACGTATGGCGTTCTGGCGTGAGACGCTGACCAATATGCCAGCCAACCTGAAGCTCGTCTTCGTATCTCGCTACTTCGCTGAAGAGGTCATGGAGGATGTGGGCTTCCGCATTCCTGAGGATCGCTACGAAATCATTCATAACCCGATTGATACGGAACTCTTCTCGTACCAGGCCAAGCCAGATGCGCAGCGTATGAAACTGCTGTCCATTCGCCCCTATGCGTCGGCCAAGTACGCGAACGACCTGAGCGTCAAAGCGATTGAGTTGCTTGCCGGAAAACCCTACTTCAAGGACCTTGAGTTCCGCATGATTGGTGATGGCAACTTGTTCGAGGATACCCTCGCCCCACTGCGCAAATTCAGCAACGTGACCATCGAGCGCGGCTTCCTCAAGCATCAGGAAATTGCAGCACTGCACAAACAGTACGGCCTGTTCCTCTGCCCGACCCGTATGGATGCCCAGGGGGTTTCACGGGATGAAGCGATGGCCTCCGGTCTGGTCGCCGTGACCAACGCTGTTACGGCTATCCCTGAATTCGTCGATGACGAATGTGGGGTTCTTGCACCCGGTGAAGATGCCCAGGCGATGGCAGACGGTATCGCCCGGGTGATCGAATCACCGGAACTGTTCCGCAGACTGTCCGCTGCGGCTCGTATGCGTGTTGAAAAACAAACTGCCAAGCATTCAATCATCACCCGTGAACTTGAGCTGATTCGATAAGTGATCCGGGTGCCTAGCCAACTGCAGGTACCCTCGGCCGCGCGGCAGCAACACTGCCGCACCTGCCCTCGAGCAGCTGTCAGCGCCTTGTAGCGCCACTGGGGGCAGTGCCCTTTTTTTACTTTCAGAAAACACTACAAAGACATGCTTAAGATAATCCGCGACCACTTCTTGAAGGAAGATGAAATCGAGGCTACACCCATACCCGCGCTGGACAAGCCGGCGTTGGACTTCCTTTCCGACCGGGACATTCTCGACTACAGATCGTTCTGCAATCACGGCAGCGAAATCGACGAGCCTTTTAACCTTCAAGGCTTCAGTGGCAATGCGCGCGCCGCCATGCTGGATGGCAATCCGGTGTTCACTTTCAATGGCAACGCGAGCGTTTACCAGCTTCGTTTCAAGCTGCCACGGAGCTTCCATGGAAATGGTCTACACCTGCGGTTCCGCATCTCCGATTGGGAAAAGCTTAACTACGTCGGCGTGGGCTACACCTTCAAAGGCAGCTACCGCCATGTGAAGATCGTGAATGCCGCTCGACGCGAGTGGGTCGATTTCACTATCGGGCACAACGATTTGGCATTCGGCATCCAAAATGACTGGGATGTCCCAACCGCCTGCGATTTCGAGGAAATAAAGCTCTATTTCAAAGGTCAGCCGCGACATGAAGGCTCGACAGTGGAAATCGAGCGCCTCACCTGCTGGTACGAAAACGACAAGCCCCCTGCCTGGCTGACCGAAGGGTTCGCCAAAGAGCCACTGCCCGAAGCACTTCGCGATTCCCTGTATGCCTACATGGAGAAATGCTTCAAGGACGTACCGACTCAGGCCAATGATTACCTGCAAAAAGGCGTTTGCCCACTCTACGGAAACATTGGTCTGGACTGGGGCTGGCAGCTGACTCTGCCGGACGACCTTGATTCGGTTGGCACCTATCGTTTTTCGTGGCATTCGCTGCATCCAGCAATCATCCTGATGCTGCACGCACGGCAGGAAGGCAGCATCGCGCCGCTGTTCCCGGCGCGTGAATTCGTCAGCAACTGGCTGGAACGGAGCTATTTCAACGCTGATGAGGACCGGAAGTTTGCCTGGTATGACCACGGCACCGCCGAGCGATTGCTGGCATTCTTGATGATCTGGGATGTTGGTGCCCTGCACCAGTTCGACAACCGCTTCATGGTGCGCCTGCGCGCAGCCATCTTCAAGCATGCCCAGTTGCTGGCTTCGGAGATGTTCTACGCCTCTCACCAGGCATCTCGCTACCACAATCACGCCTGGTTCCAAGACATGGCGCTGCTGGCGACCAGCCTGGCCATGCCCGACTTCCCATGCTCCGAACGCTGGCAGTCACTAGCCTTGTCACGCCTGACCGATCAGCTGGACACCTTGATCGTTCGCGATAACGGTTATGCGGTGTTTGTAGAAAATTCCATCGGTTACCACCAGGGCGTGCAGCGGTTAATCGCCTTCGCTGGCGAACTGGCTCAGCAGAGCGCCCATACCACAACCATTCCAACGGTCGCTGAAGAGCTACTCAAGTTCTCTGACTTCTTGCGCTATCCGGACAATCGCTCCCCGGCACAGGGCGACACGTTCCGCCGGGCTAATCCGGACCTGGAAACGGTCCGTAACAGCAGCAATTACCCAACACCCTCCGCAACGATACTGCCAACCGCAGGATACGCGATCATCAAGGGCAACCACGCACAGACCGCTTACATGCTGACCCTGTTTGCGACCTCGCTGTGTAAAACGCACAAGCACCAGGACAATCTGTCTTTCACATTGTTCATGGATGGTATCGAGTGGCTCATCGACCCAAGCTTCTACTCGCACGAGTATCTCAAGCCAGTACAGAGTTTCCTGAGGGGTCCCTATTCGCACAACAACCCGGTTATCGGCGATGTACCCTATAGTATTGAACCTGGGCACGCTCAACTTATGGGGGAAGTCATTGGCAGCAGCTTTGCCTTGCATGGCTCGCATGACGCCTTTGCCGATACCGTCGTCAAACGCAGTATCACAGGTCACCTGGACCGCTTGCAGCTCGATATCAGCGACGAGATCCATACAGCGGTCAAGGACAAGCTTATGTTCAGCCTTTTCCATTGTGGTGACGGCACACAAGTGACAAAGACACAAGACGGCATTGAGCTTCGTCATCCGGCCTCAAACTACCGAATGACCATCGTCTCGAACTGCCCCTGCAAGATTGTCACTGGCTGGAATGATGATGAACTTGTCAAAGGCGTAAGCGGCATTGGTTTCATGCAACAGATGGATACGACGATGGTTGCATTTGAAATGAAGAATGCTATCAAAGCGCAATTCACCATTACTGCTCACCAAAACTAAAGCTTCGGAAATAGTTATGAAGAAGATTGCTCTGTACTCGATTTTGGCCCTTTTCCTGACTGCTTGTAATGCACCTGACACGGCAGACATCAACCTCAAGGAAGGCAACAAGATTTCCTTCAGCAATGTCAAAAGCACGAAAAGCTACATGGCAACCAAGGATGATAAAGATCGTCAGTTCCATTACTTCGAAACCACTGCCGACCTGAAGACCGTTTACCAGGATTTCAGTCAAACACTGGAAAAAAGCGGTTACAAGGCAACCATTAAAAAACAAGACGACTCAAGTCTTCAGGCTTATTTCAGAAAGCCAAACGCCGCCATGATTGTTGCTAACTTCAAGCAATCCAACCCGAATAAGGCATCCACCCAGGCAGTAATTTCCTGGGCCGTAAACTAATGTAATGCCCCGGTATGTTCAGATGCATATGAAACAAGGCCAGTTACCATGAGCGAAGCAAAAAGCGCACCCCTCAATTCAGGCCGCTGGATCTATTCCGTTGCTTCCAAAATAACTCGCAACATTCCGGGGCTGACTTTAACGATCATCACCTGCACTTTAGCGGCGCAGATCAGCTTATTGGCGGCTTCCTACCTGCCGTTGAAAGCCATTATTCTTATCGGCTCGCCCTCCATTCCTTCGTACTTTCCTGACTACCTCAAGGAATTTGAACAAAAGGAATTATTCATTGTACTCTGCGTTGCCGCCATTGCATTCTACCTGCTCTACCTTGCCTCTGAATCGATTACTAAAAAATTAACGACTCTCGGCAGCGAAAAGCTTGTCAGCAATAGCAGCAAACTCATTGTATTTGATGGACAGGACGATGTCGCACGTAAGGCATACCTCCGTCTGACACGTAGCTTGGCCGCTGTCGTATTTCTCGCACTGACCATCGCGGCTCTCGGGTTCATCTATCTAGAGCTTACGGTTGCAGTCATCGCGTTCTGGCTATGCATGGGCGTTGCAGCCAAAGCGATAACCGCAATAAAAAAGGGCCATCCAGCACCCATGACCGAGGGCACCCACGATCTTATCAACTCAATGGGGTCCTTTGGTTTCCTGGCAGCATTTTCGTATCTCGCTTATGACCTGCTCTCCGATACGCCTCCCAGTCTGCTGCCCGCCATCATCGGCGTATTGCTAACCCGTCAGATCATGCAGCGTGCCACGTTGCTCATCCAGGACGTGATGTTGCTCAAAGAACAGAAATTGCAGATCTCAGCCTTGTTTTTTAATGGTCATAAACTGACCATCGAATCCAAATCTAAAGCCACAAAGTTCTGGAACATTTTCACCCGAAGCCAGATTGACGAGTGGGTACCCGCTCTACTCAATCAAGCCACACAGAAATCATATACTGAACACCATGTGAACTGGCATCAAAGCGGCGTGCATGACGTTTTCGCTCTCGAGGTCATCTCCACGTGCCGCCTTGGAAGTGTGGACACACACCTTATCAAGATATTCAACACCAACCGAAGTACTTTGGCTATCAACGAAGCCACTTTGCTTTCCGAGCCCAATGTCCGCAACCTGCGTACCGTTCCTTTCATCCACGCAACTATCCTTGATGGCTTCCATTGTCATGTCTTCCGCCCAGAGCATCTCAACAAAATACCTGCGGTGGAGTTCGGCATACACCACCTTGAACTGACCAAGCTGCTAATGAGAAGTACGCCTTCTGCAGCACTGGTACAAAAATATACCCGCTCCAGGCCCCTGCTATGGGATCGCCTCAGCGATGCGGCCCTCGCCAATCTCGGCGAGGCACTCGACATCAGCAAGCACCAAGCCGCATTCGAGGCATTTATGCGAGACGTAGAAAGCATTCGCGTTCTGCTCCGCACACTTCCGCTCCATGTTTGCAACGCCCAGATAGGCAAGGACCAGATATTCATTTCCGATACCGGCGTCCTGACTGCCAGTTATTGGGGCAATTGGAGCCTAGAACCCGTCGGCGCCAGTTTGCAAGTATCCAGGAAGCTGGAACCGTTGCTACCAGAACTACTGTTTGATTTGAAGGAGCAACGTGCAGACATGCAGGACGTTACCGGACAGCATTTGCACCTTTCGGCATTGTGCTTCCAGCTCGATCAATGGCTGGTTAAGCAAAATTACTTATCGGCGGCGGAACTACTTCCGCAAATTTCACATTTGGTAAGTGCACTCAACCAAGCCGTGCCAGAGGGGGCCGCATGCAACGTATAGCCATGATCGTCTGGAATGAATTTCTTAATGATGCTCGTGTGCTGAAAGAAGCCCAAACCCTTCGGCACGCTGGCTATGAGATTAATGTCTTTGCTTTGCACACGCCGGGCGTTACCCGTCAACAAGAACGATTAAAAGATGGCATCAGCGTCTTTCGTGTTGCGCGTAGCCCATTATGGCGCTGGCGTAAGGGTAAAAATGTTTCCCAGCAGCCCGCTCAAGCAAGCAAGATTCAGAACCCCGTAGGAAAACTGTCGCTCAGACATCAAGTGCTACGACTTGTCGCCCGAGCCTGGACGCACGCCGCCCTTCTTTGGCATATGGTCCGGTATCGCCCTCACCTGGTGCACGCCCACGACGTGAACACGCTTCCAACAGCCTGGTTGGCAGCGCGTTTAAGCCGGGCTCGTCTGATTTATGACGCCCATGAAATCAGTACCAGCCGCGAAGGCTATCAAAGTTTTCGTCGCGTGGTGGGCTTCGTCGAAAAGCAGCTGATGCCGAAGGTAGATGGAAGCATAACTACCACCGACGCCCGGGCGAAGTACTTCGCCCGCGCCTATGGCGTAGCGCGACCTACGGTTCTACAGAACCGTCCCAGACTTACTCATTGCCGCGGATCCAACCGCATTCGCAACGAGCTGGGACTGAAAGCGCCATGGCCAATAATTATTTATCAAGGTGGTCTGCAGCAAGGCCGTGGGCTTGAAAAGCTCATCGAAACAGCGACAGCGGTGCCGAATGCCTACTTTGTGCTAATCGGCGGCGGTAGGCTGACTCAAAGCCTGATCCAACGCTGCGGAGAACTCGGCCTGCAGGAACGGGTGCATTTCATTCCGACAGTAGCCTTGTCAGAACTTCCAGAATATACGGCCTCCGCCGATATTGGCGTCCAGCCAATCGAAAACACTTGCCTTAATCACTACACGACTGATTCCAACAAGCTGTTCGAGTACCTGATCGCTGGTTTGCCTGTTGTAGCGACTGACTTCCCTGAAATACGTCGCATCGTGCGCAACAATAACGTTGGCATTCTCGTCCCCGCAAACAATCATGCTGCGCTAGCGCAGGCGCTAAACCAGCTGGTCACAAACCCTGACCTGCGCAAACGCTTTGCCGACAACGCGCAACGCACCGCAAACACCTTGAATTGGGAAGAGCAGGAGGCTCGTCTGGTAAATCTATACCAGCAAATACTCCCAGTAGCCACACCAGAAAAACAGGCCTGATGATGACTACGAAGATTCTTCTGCTGAGTTTCTATTATCCGCCAGACCTTTCGGCCGGCTCATTTCGTGCAGAAGCGCTGGTCAGCGCCCTACGGGCCGAATTGGGTGAGCAGGTGGACATAGACGTGATCACGACACGTCCTAACCGATACCATTCTTTTGTAGCCAATGCAGTGAGCCTCGAACGTTCACCGCTGCTGAGTATAAGACGGATCGATATTCCGACACATCGAAGCGGGATCAAAGACCAGGCCAAAGCCTTCGTCAGTTTTGCGAACAACGCGTTGAAGATTACGCGAAATCAGCACTACGATCTGGTCTTCGCCACATCGTCGCGCTTAATGACTGCATCGCTTGGTGCCCTTATCGCCCGGCGAAATGCGTGTGCGCTATACTTGGATATTCGTGACATATTCGTGGATACCCTACGCGATTTTCTGCCTTCCCGCTGGGGCCGTTTCGCAGCTTCAATTTTTTCGCCACTCGAACGCTGGACGATCAATAGTGCAACCCGGGTAAATTTGATTTCACCAGGTTTTTTGCCTTACTTTAATACCCGTTACCCCGGGCGAGACTTTACGCTTTACACTAACGGCGTCGATGATTTATTCATCAACCAACTCTCGGCCTTGCAGGCGCCGGAGCCCAAGACTCCACCTCGTCGAATCAAAGTAGTGTATGCCGGCAACATCGGAACCGGACAAGGGCTTCACCAGATACTTCCCGAACTTGCAAAAAGGCTTGCCGACCAGGTGGACTTTCATCTGATCGGGGACGGCAGCACATTAGAACACCTGAAAAATGCCTTGAAGCAGGCCCAGGTTGATAATGTATCCATTTCGCCACCGATGAAGCGAGATGAACTGCTTCGTGTTTATCATCAAGCAGACGTCCTTTTTTTGCACCTGAATAACCTGAAAGCTTTTCGCCGCGTTCTCCCCTCGAAATTATTTGAATACGCCGCCACGCATAAACCGATCTGGGGTGGCCTTTCCGGTTACGCGGCTCGCTTTGCACAAAAGCGAATTAAAAACGCTGCAATCTTTGGACCTTGCGATGTTGAGGATGCCATTGAAGCATTCCAGCGTTTGGAAATGCAGCAGATCTCACGATCTGAATTTGTCGAGCAGTTCTCCCGCCACAATATCAAGAAGGAGATGGCCAAGGACATACTGCAACTATCGTCCAAATACGCAGCTCGACCCACCTGCCAAGTGACCAAAAGCCAATTGTAGCGGATCAGTTATTTTGATGAATACGAACAGTTCGTGCTGAGTCGCCACCAATTTTATTGGCTTGATATCATTATTTGTGCTCTCCAGCTTACCCCCGCCCTACCTTCACCGCTGCAGCGCTCGTGAAAGCTCAGGATAAGCACCCGCACCAGCACTTTCAACCAGGGCCGAAGTGAACTCTTAGCCCTCTCGTGGGTCTCATCCTGACGGCTGTGCCGGTATCACGCGATCGAGAGTTCACCAGACCGACCTGAGGGCCTGGTCGCACCCGATTTTATTATTGTGACGTACCATGAATTTTGAGTGCCTCGCAGGCGCCGCAGGGTCGTTGCATTCCCTGTTCCTGCTCGGGATAATGCTTTACCAGATCCCGAAGGGTGAAAATTGGATCCTAATATGACCGCCACTACTATGCAGCCCAATGAGTATCGAACGCGTAAGCCCTGCGCCAAGATTGCCCGTTCGGTTACGCCTCACAGCCTTATCAGCTTCGTAGTAGCGTCGTTTGATGCATGCCCAAGCTGCATCACTCCAGAAGGCTAAAACAAGACAGTGACTAAGAATTTAATTATTTACGGCAGCTGCGTTTCCCGGGATATATTCAACCTCGAAGAAAACAGCGACTTCAATCTGCTGGAATACTACGCCAGATCTTCCATGGCTTCGCTTTGCAGCGAGGCTTATGCCAACGAAGACGCATTACAACGTATTCCTTCTGCCTTTCGGCGCCGCATGGTCGCCTACGATTTTTCCAAAGCAATGTTTTCCGAGGCCAACCAATTCAACGACTCGGATATAATTTTAATTGATCTTATCGATGAAAGATTTGATTTAATAGCTTTACCTTCTGGCCAGTTGATAACGCTTTCGAATGAACTCACCGAGAGCGGCCTCCTCGAAGATCCCTCCATAACGGGTTACAAAATAATTTCTCACGGGTCCCCGGAGCGCCGCAAACTTTGGCTCCAAGGAATGCAAAAGTTATTTTCCTTTTTAAAGGACCGGAACAAGCTTGACCGTGTCATTGTCAATAAAGTTTTCTGGTCATCGCGGTTTGAGAAGGAAACCGACACCCCCTTTCCGGTAGCCCCCACGGTCGTTGAAAAAGCCAATGCCGAACTGAACTGGATGTATAATGCATTGGCGCATGAATTGGCGGAGCAGCAATTCATCAGTTTTTCGCCTTCACTTCTAACTGCTGATGAACAACACAAATGGGGCGTTTCGCCTTTTCATTACTGCGAAGGCTACTACATAGAAGCGCTCACCCAAATCAGAAGCAAATTTGCGAATCTGCACGAGGCAGTTGCCGAATCCTCTTTCGTTCCCCGGCCACATCTGCCACTGATCTCCGGCGATGCAAAGCTGACCGTAGCCGCATTCCAAGCCGACGAAGAAGTCTTTGCACATTGCTCGTTAGTAATCGACGGACAGCTCCAGGAAAACGGGAATTTTGCTTTTTACCTTGTCATTGATGGCGCGCGTAGTGATGTACGCTGGTACGAAGCCTCGCCGGACGCCCGTTTTCGGATTCCTGGGAAGTACGACACATTGGAAATTATGGCTTTCTACAAAGATGCAGCCGAAGATCAGATATCCGCAAAATGCACGGTGGAACAGATCGGCGAATTTCAATGACCCCTGGCGATACTGTAAACGAGGCGTTTGCTAAACTTTAAGTGCTAACTCCTCCCGGACGACAAAGGCGGCTGGCCAGCCGCCTTTTCAGTTTCTATTTTTTAGAAAGCAATCCAGGCACATTTTTATCGGCAATGGATAGGCGCCCAATCTGCTCTGAGCCTGCCATGCTCAAGTGGCCAAGGTCAAAATAGATTGGTTTCCCTAGTAAATAAACAGAACACGTACCGTTATTGCATATATAGTCTCGCAACGTAAAAGTCTTCACATTGTTGTAGTTTTGGGCAATTTCGATAATCTGGTTATTTATCTCGGTTTCACCCGTATCGGCGTACTGACCCCGTGTCAGGCAATCGACCCCTGGAATCTTCATAGCTTTGAGGTCACACGACCTATCATAGGACTTGAAGATCGGGACCTTCAGGCCAATGATGATGTTCTTCCCGGTAGCTGATAGTTCCCTGATCAGGCCACTAATGTCTTCCACATAGTTTTTTGTTCTGTACCTGTAACCTTGCCAATCCGCACTCACAATGATGGTATCGTAATCATCAAAACGTTCCCTGACTTGCGAATTGAACTTCTGACACGAGGCCCGGCTAGCCGCCTTTACATAAGGAAGACTCGTGCTACCTGCAAAGGGCACACAAGAATTGTGGGAGATATTGCGCATGGCGATACCACGGTCCTCAGCAATGACTTTCCAGTAGCCAACGTACTGGGCTGAATTCGAGTCACCAAAAATCAGCACACTTGGCTTTTTCCCGCCTGGGCCAATAATGCATCGCTCTTCCTCAATCAAACTGGCATCGTAGCGAGAGGTTTGACAGTTGTACTCATAGCGGTAAGCCGCTTTGGTCTGATTGAAGTGCTCAGTCACCTTGGCATGATAACCCTCCGGCGAAAGCTCTTTTACAAGGCCTTTGGTACTGATAGCGTAATAACTAACGGAAACGGTCAGTACAGCAACCAGCGCTACCGCAAAGCCTTTGAGATTTAGCGGCCTTTGCGCAGGGCGCCGGAATGGCACTTCAACCAGGTAATAGGAGATCAACGTCATAGTTACCAGCAACACGACACAGATCAAATAGCCAGCGCCTGCCGGTTGACCATAGGCATAACGATAAAACGCCAAAATTGGCCAATGCCACAAATATAATGAAAATGATACAAGCCCGACAAACACAAGAAGACGCGTAGACAACAACGCACTGACTATGTTGTTACCCACCGCCCCGGCAAAAATCACACAGGCGACGCCTATTACCGGCAGCAGCGAATTGACGCCAGGGAAACCACCTGCCTCCGTTAGAAAAACCATTGACAAGCAGACTGCAAGCATGCCAATGACGGCCAAAACCTGGGAAATCTTTTTATTAACGCGGCCTTTCCATGCCTCGCTTGCGAACAATGCAAGCGCACCTATCAGCAATTCGCCCGCACGCGAAGGAAGCATATAATAAGCAAACTTAGGATCGGAAACCAGCTTGCTTTCAGCATATAGAACCGACACCGAGGCTAATAGCAGAGCAGTCAGGACCACCCCTTTCCGCCCCCCTAACCTATACAGCATCATCAGCAATGCAGGCCAAATCAGATAGAACTGCTCTTCTACACCCAGTGACCACATATGCAGAAGCGGCACCATATCTGAAGAGGCTGCAAAATAGCTTATATCCAAATACTTCCAGAAATATATATTTGCAAGCGAAACGGTTGAAGCGATTGCCGATGAAGCCAAATCCTTGGCATCCATCGGCACCATGAAGACCAACCCGAACAGCGTGGTAATAAAAATAAGAAAGAACGCAGCAGGGAAGATTCTTTTCATCCGCCTCAGATAGAAATTCGAAAAAGAAAACTCGCCTCTACGAACCTCTTTAAGAATAATACCCGTAATCAAATACCCTGAAATTACAAAAAATATATCTACGCCGACAAAACCACCTGGCAACCACCGTTTGTCAAAGTGAAAAATTACAACCGCCAATACCGCCAGAGCCCTTAAACCGTCTATATCTGGGCGGTAAGACATTTTTGCGACTTGCATCTGGGAATTCCCTTTCATAGGTCTTACGGTGAACCTGCAAATATACAGATTTGGCAGCGTTTACTACCTTTCTTTTTTAGAAAAGCGGCTCTGTTCTCAAAAATGGTGGCTGATCATGCGTTGGCGTATCGAGGCGGCATGGGTGAATCAGACATGCTCATTGGCTCTGCTGCGGGAGCAAAGGCGGTGATTTACCGCCTTATCGATTGGTCGCCCTGGGGTAGTTCAAGACGCCCTTCAATAAACGCGGTCCTGCACCAACCTCTTCAAATACTGCCCATAGCCATTCTTGGCCAACGGCTCAGCCAGCTTCAGCAACTGCTCCGCCCCAATCCACCCCTGCCTAAACGCCACCTCTTCCGGACAAGCCACCTTCAACCCCTGCCGCCGCTCGATGGTAGCGATGTACCCGCTGGCCTCCAATAATGAATCATGCGTCCCGGTATCCAACCAGGCATACCCGCGCCCCATGATCTCCACCGACAACCGGTTCTGTTCCAGATAGGCGCGGTTCACGTCGGTGATCTCCAGCTCGCCCCGCGCAGACGGCCGGATTCCCTTGGCAATCTCGATCACATCGTTGTCGTAAAAGTACAAACCGGTGACGGCGTAGTTGGACTTGGGTTTGGCTGGCTTTTCTTCCAGGCTGATGGCCTTGCCCAGCGCGTCAAACTCGACCACACCGTAACGTTCGGGGTCTTGCACGTGGTAGGCAAAGACACTTGCACTGCCCTGCCGGCTCATGGCGCTGCACAGCAACTGCTGGAAGTCGTGGCCGTAATAGATATTGTCCCCTAGCACCAGCGCGGTGGGTGCACTGCCAATGAAGTGCTCGCCAATCAAAAAAGCCTGGGCCAAGCCGTCGGGGGACGGTTGTACAGCATAGGTAATATTGATACCCCAGCAGTGGCCGTCGCCCAACAATTGCTCGAAGCGCGGGGTATCCTGCGGGGTGGAGATGATCAGAATGTCGTGGATACCCGCCAGCATCAGCGTGGTCAGCGGATAGTAGATCATCGGTTTGTCGTACACCGGCAGCAGCTGCTTGGAAATTGCCAGCGTCGCCGGATGCAAACGGGTACCTGACCCACCCGCCAGAATGATGCCTTTACGCTTGATAGTGTTCATTTCTCATGTATTTCCGTAAGCATGCGAGCCACCCCCAGGCGCCAGTCTGGCAGGGTCAGGGCAAACGCTCTCTGAAGTTTGTGGGTGTCCAGACGCGAATTGGCCGGCCGCTTGGCCGGGGTCGGATAAGCAGCGGTGGTCAACGGGTTGACCTGTTCTGCATGGGCTTTCAGGGGCACGCCCTGGGCAGCTGCATGTTCCAGTACGTAGCGGGCATAGCCACACCAGGTGGTTTCGCCGCCAGCCGCCAGGTGGTAAAGACCGGCCAGGGCCGGATCGGCCTGGGTGGCAGTGATAGCGTGGGCGGTGATGTCGGCGATCAGCTCGGCGCCGGTCGGGGCGCCATGCTGATCGTCAATCACCCCCAGGCTGTCACGCTCCGCAGCCAGGCGCAGCATGGTCCTGGCGAAGTTGTTGCCACGCGCGGCATACACCCAGCAGGTGCGGAAGATCAGGTACTGGCAGCCGGCAGCCTGAACGGCCTGCTCGCCGGCCAGTTTACTTTCGCCATAGACATTCACAGGGCCGACAAGGTCTTCTTCATGCCAAGGCCGGTTCCCCTGCCCCGGGAACACATAATCGGTGGAATAATGCACCAGCAAAGCACCGCAGTCGGCTGCGGCGCGGGCCAGTACACCGACAGCTTCGGCGTTTACCTTGAAGGCTTGCTCGCGCTCGCTTTCCGCCTTGTCCACGGCGGTATAGGCGGCAGCGTTGACGATTACATCAGGCGAGTAGGCGCGTACAGTTTCGGCCAGGCCCGGCAGGTTGGCCAGGTCGCCGCAGTGCGCCTGGCTGCGGGAGTTCAGCGCCAGCAAATGGCCCAGCGGGGCCAGGCTGCGTTGCAGCTCCCAGCCGACCTGGCCGTCCTTGCCCAATAGCAGAATCTTCATGCCGAGCGCTCTGCATAGTTCTTCTCGACCCAGTCTCGGTAGCTGCCAGACTGCACGTTCTGCACCCACTCCTGGTTGTCGAGGTACCAGGCCACGGTCTTGCGGATGCCGGTTTCGAAGGTTTCGGCAGGTTTCCAGTCCAGTTCACGCTCGAGCTTGCGGGCATCGATGGCGTAGCGGCGGTCGTGCCCGGGGCGATCGGTCACGTAGGTGATCTGTTCGGCGTAGGGTTTGCCATCCGGGCGCGGGCGCAGTTCGTCCAGCAGGGCACACACGCGGTTGACGATTTCCAGGTTGGGCTTTTCATTCCAGCCGCCCACGTTGTACACCTCGCCGGTTTTACCGGCTTCCAGTACGCGGCGGATGGCGCTGCAGTGGTCCTTGACGTACAGCCAGTCGCGAATTTGCTGGCCGTCACCGTACACCGGCAGCGGCTTGCCGGCCAGGGCGTTGACGATCATCAGCGGGATGAGCTTTTCCGGGAAGTGGTACGGGCCGTAGTTGTTCGAGCAGTTGGTGGTAAGCACCGGCAGGCCATAGGTGTGGTGGTACGAACGCACCAAGTGGTCGCTAGCCGCCTTGCTCGCCGAGTATGGGCTATTGGGCTGGTACTGGTGGGTTTCGGTGAAGGCGGGTTCGTCGGCAGCCAGCGAACCGTAGACTTCGTCGGTGGACACGTGCAGGAAGCGGAATGACTGGCGTGCCTGGTCATCCAGGCCGCCCCAGTAGGCGCGTACCGCTTCCAGCAGGCGGAAGGTACCGACGATGTTGGTTTCGATGAAGTCTTCGGGGCCGTGGATCGAGCGGTCGACGTGCGACTCGGCAGCAAAGTTGACGATGGCCCGCGGCTGGTGCTCCTGCAGCAGACGGGCTACCAGCGCGGAGTCGCCGATGTCACCGTGTACGAAGATGTGCCGCTGGTCGCCTTGCAGGCTCGCAAGGGTCTGCAGGTTGCCTGCGTAGGTAAGTTTGTCGAGGTTGACCACAGCCTCATCACTGCCGGCCAGCCAGTCCAGCACGAAGTTCGCGCCGATAAAGCCTGCGCCGCCGGTTACCAGAATGGTCATGTTCGTCTGCTTCCGCTGTCATGGTCTGCTGTTGCATCTTCTGGATTCTAGCCGCTCGGCGCTGCAGCCGAGCAGGAAGATGATATCGTCGTGCTACTTCCCTACCCCTGCATGGACTGTTTGCTCAATCGAAGCAATCCAGATCCCGCAGCGCTGTGCCAACCTGGTCCTTGCCTGACAGCAAAGGCCGCTCGACAGGCCACTGAATACCGACATTGGGGTCATTCCAAGCCAGGCAACGCTCGAACTTGGGGGCATAGTAATCTGTGGTCTTGTACAGGAATTCCGCATGATCGGACAACACGACAAAACCGTGGGCGAAACCTTCCGGAATCCACATCTGCTGCTTGTTGTGCGCTGAAAGACGGGCCCCGACCCACTGGCCGAACGTAGGCGAAGAACGGCGCAAGTCTACCGCGACATCGAACACATCACCGGCGACTACCCTTACCAGTTTGCCCTGTGGTTGATGCACTTGGTAATGCAAGCCGCGCAGTACATGTCGGCGCGAGCTGGAGTGGTTATCCTGGACGAAATTGACGGGGCGCTGTACCAGGCGCTCGAAAACTGTGTGGTTGAAGCTTTCGAAGAAGAACCCGCGGTCATCGGTGAATACGTTTGGCTCAAGCAGCAGGACTTCGGGTATTGCGAGGGGGGTTGCTTTCATTTAACTGCCTTGAAAAATAGTTACATGCCGGCTGCCCCCCGAAGGCGCCGCGCAACGCCGGGGACAACTGGTGACCCTGGCGTTGCACTTCGGCGGGTCAGGGCTCGAGACGTCGTTGCTGGTAAATCCAGTCCACAATCTCGCCTTCCGGTGCATAGCCGCTGACGGTTTCACGCAGCAACTGGCGTACCCGCATGAAATCGTCTGCTTCCACTGCCGCCAACAACTGGCGCAGCGTGTCCTTGAGTGTGTCCCAGGGCAGGAAGTCTTCGTTGGCGCTCATGATCATCGGGTGGCGGGTAGCAATCACGTTATCGCCTATCAGCAGTTCCTCATAAAGCTTCTCGCCTGGCCGCAACCCGGTAAATTCGATGGCGATATCACCCATCGGGTTACGCTCGGAACGCACGCTGAAACCGGACAGGTGAATCATCTTCTCGGCCAGCTCCACGATTTTCACTGGTTCGCCCATGTCGAGCACGAACACATCACCACCCTTGCCCATGGAACCCGCCTGGATAACCAGCTGTGCTGCCTCGGGAATGGTCATGAAATAGCGGGTGATCTTCGG
Organism: Pseudomonas sp. TE21394; assembly: GCF_054057835.1. NCBI lineage: Bacteria > Pseudomonadati > Pseudomonadota > Gammaproteobacteria > Pseudomonadales > Pseudomonadaceae > Pseudomonas > Pseudomonas sp. TE21394. The sequence continues at coordinate 434,720 of NZ_JBSRZR010000001.1, forward strand.
ATGGGTGACGGTCAGCGGGCCACCGGCCTTGATCTGCTTGTGGAACAGCGGAATTACCGAACCCGACGAGCCCAGTACATTGCCGAAGCGGACCATGGTGAAGCGAGTCTTGTTCACCTGCGAGACATTGCCGCTGTCGCCGAATAGTACCGGCGCCACTTCGCGGCTCAGGGCTTGCAGGGTCATTTCCGCCAGGCGTTTGGTGCTGCCCATCACATTGGTCGGGCGTACGGCCTTGTCGGTTGAAATCAGCACGAAGTTGGCAACGCCTGCCTGCAATGCAGCCTGGGCAGTGTACAGGGTGCCGATGACGTTGTTCATCAGGCCTTCGGCAATATTGTGCTCTACCATCGGCACGTGCTTGTAGGCGGCGGCATGGTAGACGGTGTCAACCCGCCAGGTACGCATGATGTCGAGCAACTGCGCCTGGTTACGGACCGAGCCGAGGATCGGTACCAGGCACACCGACAGCGACTCGCGGGCAATGCGCTGTTCCAGTTCCGACAGGATGCTGTACAGGTTGAACTCGCTGTGGTCGAACAGCAGCAGGGTTTTCGGCGTCTGGCCCAGAATCTGCCGGCACAGCTCCGACCCGATCGAGCCTCCGGCTCCGGTTACCAGCACCGTCTGCTCAACGATGCAGCGCGCCAGCAGGTCAGCTTGCGCTGGCACGGCATCGCGGCCCAGCAGGTCGGCGATGTCCACCTCCTGAATATCATCGACCTTCACCTTGCCGCTGGCCAGTTCCATGAAACTGGGAATACTGCGCACATGCAACGGGAAGCCTTCAAGGAAGTTGAGAATCTCCCGTCGGCGAGTGCGGGTGGAAGATGGAATGGCCAGCAAAATTTCCTGCGCGCCGGTGGCATCGATCATCTCCTGCAACTGATCGGGGCGATATACCTGCAAGCCGGCAATTACCCGGTCGGTAATGCTGGGATCGTCGTCGATGAACGCCACCGGGCGCAACGCCCTATCCGCACGCAGCGCCGCTACCAGCTGGTTGCCGGCACCACCGGCGCCATACACGGCCACCCGGGGCAAGCCATCACGGTTGTTGCCGGTAAAGGGGACGTGTTGTACGGCGGCGGCAAACCAGTCACCGAGGAAGTACTGGCGCATGGCCAGGCGCAGGCCGCCCACCATGATCAGGCTCAACCACCAGTAGTTGAAGGTAATGGAACGTGGCACCACGTTCTGGTGGTTGCTTGCCCAATAGATGATAAAACCGAGGATCAGTGCGGACAGGGTTACGGCCTTGGTGATTGCAATCAGCGCGTCGGTGCCGAAATAGCGCAACACCGCACGGTACAGACCAAACCTGATGAACAGAGGAATGCCTACGACCGGCGCTGTGAGGAACAGCCAGCTATGATCCAGGATTGGGTTGGCCAGGTCATCAATACCAAGCCGAACCACGAATGCCATCCACAGGGCAACCCAGATCAGGACAACGTCGGTCAATACCTGCAGCAAGCGTTTGTGTCTACGTGGTAGAGCAAGCAGTTTAGCGCGCACGGTGTCCATCGCTCCTCTGAAACGTTTCCAGAAATTCCCTGACATCAAGTCGCTCACTTTACCTTTGGTGTCTATCTTCGATTTGACCTGCGCGGAAACGCACGGCCAGCAGCAACAACGGGATATAGGCCAGCACTACACCTGCGGCACCATCCAGGCCGAGCCGTGCAACGCAAAAGGCTATCGGCAGCAACCAGCACAGGTTCAATACCGCAACAGCCAATGTGACTGGCAAGTGCCTGCCAACCTCACGCGAAGCGAACTGGTAGGCGTGGCTGCGGTGAGCCTCGTACACCTTGTCGCCCCGCAACAAACGACGAACCAGGGTGTAGGTAGCGTCGACAATGAACACGCCGAGCAGGATCAACCAGCACCAGAGCATCTCAGGTGCCACCCAGGCGGCTTGCAGCGAAAGACCGCCCAGAACGATGCCGAGGAAGCCGCTGCCAGCGTCGCCCATGAAGATCTTTGCCGGGGGAAAATTCCAGAACAGAAACCCGGCAACTGCGGCGGCCAGCAGCAATGGCAGCACTGCATGGCTGCCAAGACCCGCCATCCAGTATAGCCAGGCGCCACCCAGGCACACAGTGATGGCTTCGATACTGGCGATGCCGTCAATCCCATCCATGAAGTTGTAAAGGTTGAGCAGCCACACCAGGTACACCGCAGCCAGTACGCCCCCCAGCCAGCCCAGGTCCACTTGCAAGCCGAACAGGGCCAATGGCGGCAATCCTCCCATCCAAGCCAGCATCCAGGCGGCGGCAATGAAATGCCCGAGCAGACGCCAGCGGGCCGGAATATGGCCGTGGTCGTCCATGAAGCCGATAACGGCAATCAGCGCACCGCTGCCGCCCAGTGCCACCAAGGTGCGGCTATCCCCCGCGCCGTCTAGCATGAGACCGGCGATGGCCAGCAGGAATGTCAATACGATTGCAACCCCGCCACCGCGAGGCGTAGGCACTGTGTGCGAGCTACGCCCGTTAGGCACGTCGATGATACTGCGCGCCAGCGCGTATCGACGCAGGCCGGCAGTCATCAACAAGGACAGCAGCAGTACTGCGGGTAAAGCCAAGAAAAGCGTCATTGGTGGTTGTTTTCCTGAAAATGCCTTGCTGCAGCCAGAAGCGCCGCATCCACCCGAACCGGAGGCTGCCAGCCAAGCAGTTCGCGGGTTTTACCGATATCGACCTGTAGCGAGCCGCACAATCGCTGGGAAAGCGCCCCTTTGCCGAGCGCCTTGGCGCCACTGCTTAGCAACCAGGCTGGCACCGGTAGCAGGCGGGCCGGTTTGCCGAGCGCCCTTGCCATGCGAGTAAGCAGTTCGGTCGTGGACAGGTCCTCTCCATCACTGACCAGAAACACCTGGTTGGCTGCGCCCGGGTGATCAATGCACCTCAGAACCAGGTCTACCAGATTGTCCAGCGCCACCAGGCTCCGACGATTATGTATGGCACCGAAGGGCAATGGCACACCACGGTCCAACCAGCGCATCATGCTGAGAAAATTGGCTTTCACCCCCGGCCCGTATACCAACACTGGACGAATGATGACAATTTCCATCCCTGTTTGCGCGCCGAGCGCCAGCAAACCTTGTTCCGCTTCATGCTTGGAAATGCCATAGGGATCGACCGGGTGCGGGGTGTCGTCGGCACGGTAGGCAGCGCCAGGGCGGGTCTGTTCGCCATTGACCTTGATTGAACTGACAAACACGAACCGGCGGGCGCCGGCCGCGCTGGCGGCCCGGGCGAAGGCCAGGGTACCGTCAACATTGATGCGGCGAAACTCTGCCAGCGGGTCGCTGGCGGTATCGCTCATGACGTGCACGCGCGATGCGCAGTGCACCACAACATCGGGGCGGTGAACCTGTAACTCGGCGCTCTGGTCATCGGCAAGGTCGCCAATCGGGTAACTGGCAACGCCGGCAGGCATCTCCAGCAAAGGTGAACGCAACGGTAGGACCGTTTCAACGTTTGCGTTGCGACTGAGCGCTTTCAGAACCGCCCCTCCGACGAAGCCGGACGCACCCGTCAAAATTACTTTCATTCTCACCTGATCGCTTATTGGGTTTATTGATGTCTACTATCGGACAGATCGCATGCCAACGGAAGACACGTCGGCAACTCTCAGAAATTACTGACAAATATTCCTCGAAAACGCCAACACGGCAGTGTGTAGCGCGGGGTGAACACGGTAGTTACTCGAGACCCTAATGAATCTGGAGCAAAACTACAAATCGGCTGTCCGAATACCCGGCCTGGCCCTGATCGATATCAACTCCCCTGATGTCGAAGCGTCCAGAGCATGGACAGCCCATGCAAAACAAAACAGAATCCGTCCTCCCCCAAAGGTATCTATAAGAACTCATGTCCACAGGGAAAGTCACCAACGCGCTTTCTTCTCCGATCGCGGCAAGCATAGCTGCGATATTTGGCCGATTCCTGTTGTTGGGCACCGGCGCCCTGACCGGCATCATCATTCCTCTGACCATGTCGCAGACTTCGGTCGGGTTGTTCTTCCTGGCCCAATCGCTTATCGCTGCACTGGCCACCTTGGGCCAGCTCGGCCTGAGCATTACCGCGCCTGCCTGCATCTCCACCGCGCAGGGGCACCGCGACGGGGGCCAGGTAAAGCAGCTGTTACGCCGCACTCTGCTGTTGGCGGTGCTGTCGACCATTGCCCTGGCAGTGGGGTTCAATATTTTTATGCAGGTACTGTCACGTTACGAAGGTGACGACCTGCTGCGGATGCTGCATGGCATTGCCCCGCTGGTGTCGCTAAGCATGATCCTGGCGGCGATCAGCACCGTTCTGGCCGAGCAGCATCGTGCCTTGGGCCATTTCGTGCAGGCCAGCTTCCTGACCACCGGGGCCAGTCTGGCCAGCGCGGCTACGGTTATCCTGGCCTGGCGCGGCGAGCTGCACATTGAACTGAGCACGCTGATCCTGGCTGGCGCCGTGGGCGCCGGCTGCACCACCTTGCTCGGGGCCTGGAGCCTGTGCCAATGGTATCGGGCGCAACCCCGGGGCAAGCCGAATACCAGTATCGGCTATAGTACGTTGCTGCGAGAAACCCGGCCCAATCTGACAACCACCGCAGTGCTGTTCGTAATGTCGCAGGCCGACCTGTGGATCATCGCCTGGTTCGGTGATGCGCCCGGGCTGGCCATCTATGGTCTGGCTTCACGCCTGGCAGCCTTGGTACTGATCCCGCTGGCAGTGATCAACACCGTCGTCGCGCCCTCGATTGGGCGTATCTGGGTGCGCGGCAAGAAACGTTATCTGCAGCGCGTAATGGGGGTAGGTGCGGGAGCGGCGACGCTATTGGGGCTTGCAGGCTATCTGCTGTTCATTGCGTGTGGCCAGTTCGTGCTGACGCATGTGTGGTCCAGTGAATATGCCGATGCGTACTATATATTTGCCATCTTGGGCATTTCGCAACTGGCGCAGACTTACGCCGGTACTGCCGGCTTCGTGCTGATGATGCTACAGAAACAGCACGTGGCCATGCGTATTTCGGTCATCAGCGGGCTATGCATGATTACCGCCGGACTGCTGGCAATGTGGTTGTATGGAATCATCGGTTTGGCCGTGGTATACAGCCTCGGCGGTATCTGCCAGTCGCTGGCACAGATTCACTGCGTGAAACGGATATTCAACCTCAGCACCACCGCCGATTACGTTTCATTGCGCCGGTTCGTGCACCTCTATTACCGTCGAAAGGTATCTCATGGTCGCTAGCAACATACAGCCCAAGGTTTCGATCGTCATTCCTACCTACAACACCGGGCGCTATGTACTGGATGCGATCGACAGCGTGCTGCAGCAGACCTATCCGAACGTGGAACTGATCGTCGTCGATGATGGCTCCACAGACGACACTCCTGGGCTGCTGGAGCAACACCCGGGCCATTTCATTCGCCACCGTCAGGCCAACGCTGGGCAGAGCGCGGCGATGAACTTCGGCTGGCAGCAGAGTACGGGCGAGTTGCTTGGCTATCTGAGCGCCGATGACCGCTTGCACCCGCGTGCCGTCGAGGCCATCGTCGCAGCCATGGCCAAGGCCCCTGAGGCTGTGCTGGCCTACCCGGACTTCTGCGTCATTGATGAACATTCCAAACATGTGCGAACAGTTCAAACTCCCGATTACGAAGAGCGGCTGCTGATCGCCAACTTCCAGTGCCTGCCTGGCCCCGGTGCGCTGTTCCGCCGCGCCGTGTGGGACAAGGTCGGTGGCTGGAACACCGGGCTGCGCAACATTCCGGACATGGACTTTTTCCTGCGTCTTTGCCAGTACGGGCCATTTATTCGAGTAGCCGAACCCCTGGCGGACTTCCGTATTCACTCAGGCTCGACCACCTATAACCCGTGCAACGCCGAACGCTCCGACGAGCCACTCAAGGTAATCAACAGCCTTTACCAGACCAATGGCCTCTCGCCCTCCATTCTTGGCTGGAAACGCAAGGCCATTGCCAATGCCCATATGCTTTCCGGCTTCATGCACGGGTTTTCCGGGCGCTATGCGATGTTCTTGGTACGTATGGGCAAAGCCGCTCTGCTGGATCCTCCGTCGATTCTTTCACGCAAAATGGTCAGTTACGTACTAACCATTTTCAGGCCCAAGTCCAAAGCCTGAAGCCTGCTGCAGTATCTGTGGGTGCAGCGGTCCCACAGGTACCGAGACACATCTAAACAGCTATTCCCCACTTGGAGTGCGCGGATGAATCAGATCGTGCAGGCTCACCCGCTGGATAACCGCTACCTGCAAGCCAGTGCGTTACTGCTGATTGCCATGGCGACCCTTGCCGCAGCCGCAAGTTACCCGGCGTCCCTGACACCGCTGCTGCTCAATGGTGTTCTGGCCGGCTTGCTGGTACGCAGCGTGCTGACCAACCGCACCAGCTTCTTCTCGCTCTTCCTGCTGACTTTCCTGATTCTCGGTTGCTGGGCAAAGCTGGTTCTGCACTTCATTTTTGCCACGCAGTTCATCGAGCCGATCGGTGCCTTCGATAACACACCGCAGGCTTGGGACTCGGCCATGCTGGCCCTGAACACTGCATTTGCCACATTACTGGCTTGTCAGGCCTTTGCCGCGCGCCTGCAACCGCCTGCGACCATTTCCATCGATCGGCCACGCGCGTTGCTCAAACCGTCCATGTGGTTGGCAGTTTTGCTCACCGTCGTGCTGCTGGCCGTCAATTTCAGGTTCGCTGTTCTAAAGGTCGGTACCGAGCCTACGCTCAAGCTACACAGCTACGTCTACGTACTGGTTTCGTTCATGATTGCCTGGGGCAACCTGATCCTGCTCGCCACGCTGGGCTATTGGTTGGTACAGACGCGCCAGATGAAACTGGAAACACTTTTCTACATTCTCATCGTTGAAGGCGCGGTTACGGCGGTGTCCATGGGCAGCCGGGCGCAGATGATTCTGCACGTGGCCGCACCGTTGGTGGTTTATCTGGTACATGGTCGCGATCTGGCAGCGGCATTGCGCCTGGTCCAATGGGTCAGGATCCTGCTGGTGACCGGGGTATTGTTCGTGGCATCACTGCTGCTGGTGTCTGCTGACCGCCTGCACTCCTTCGCCCAGGCCCGGCCAATCACGACGCCAGTGATTAGCAGCGAGGAGCCGGCGAGCGATATCAGCCTGACAGCTGCTCGCCCTGTGAGCAGCCTGCTCATTACCTCAGCCGAGTCAGCACAGGCGATCGCAGGTGTATTGGTTCCGGCGATGCCTCTGTTATCCATGATCGCCAATCCTGTAACAATCGCGCCTGTCGGCGCGGAGCCGGATCCTGTGAAGGTAGCTCCCGTTGCCGAAACTACTGAGCTAAAGCGTGCCCGCTGGAAAGGTATGTTATTGGAACTGAGTAAGCTGGTAGTGGACCGTTGGGTTGGCCTTGAGGGTGTATTGGCGGTGGTCAGCCACGAACAAACCGGCTGGCCACTATTTCAGCGCAGCCTGACCGAACGCCCGGAAGCCGGCACTCAGGCCATCTACCAGCGCATGTCGAACGCGCAGTATCAGACCTTCGAAAACTTCACTTTCATGACCATCCCCGGCCCGCTGGCCATCTTGCTCTATAGCGGCAACCTGGCCGTACTGGTCGTAGGTCTGGCGCTGTTGTTCTTCGCTGGCATTCTTGTCGAACGGTTTGCAAGCCTGCTGGTCGGTAATATCTTTACTCGCGCTGCCATTGGTGTGGCCCTGGCCTATCTGCTAGTACAGACCAACTTCCCACGGGTGCAGATGTTCTTTCTTATAGAAATACTCGGGTTCATCGCCGGCTTGTATCTGGCACGCATTATTGTCACCTCCCAGACAACCGAAAACGTCGCGCTCATACCAACCCTTTAGTGCATTCATTCCTTTAAAAGACAGAAAGGCTTTGCCGTAGGTATCCGACGAACGTGGGGTGGAAGACTGCACCCTTGCGCTCGCTCCTTGTCACAGTCAGGTCAACCTCCCAATCCTGAGCCGGGTCAAACCCGAGATTGTCCGGTAGTCGGCATGGCTCAGATTTGATAAGGCAGGACCCCTCACGATGACAGTAGCTATCAGGACTTATGGTAATTTCGCGGCCATTGACGTCATGCTGGCACCGCTTTTTGCGCTTTGCGCTTGGGTAACGTTGAATCCGTATTTTCTCTGGCATTCGCTGCGTCATATGGCCATCGCTGGCATGGTTTCCGGTTGCCTGGCCATTGTTGCCCTGCTGCTCGGCGACCGACCGCGGCGGGGTGAGGTTCCCGGTTTTATCCTGATCTGTTTGTTCGTGCTTTATATAAGCATGTTGCCAAAGATTGATGGCAGCACAACGCGCTGGTATTTCGTACTACCAACCCTGTTTGCCCTCGCAGTATTCTCCGACCAGCGTCGCGGCAAGATACTGCAATGGTTTGGCTGGTTCTTCGCGCTCAGCCTGATCCCGGGCATCTTGGTGTCGCTGTGCAAGATTGTCGGCTTGCCACTGCAAATGGACCACCTGCCTCTCCTCAACCCTGCAATGGCAGAGGCCGGGGGGTTCTACTTGCATGCGCCGGGGGCACTGTTGTTGTCTGGCAACCACTTGTCGCTGCCTTGGGGGGGCGAACTCTACCGGCTGTGCGCAGTGTATGACGAACCCGGCATGGTCGGCACGTTGTCAGCATTCTTGCTGGCGGGCAACCGCTTCCGACTCAAGCCTTTCCCCTTTTTCGTCATCTTCATTGGTGGTGTGCTGTCGTTTTCCCTTGCCTTCATCGTCATGGCTTCCCTCGGTTTCCTGTTCCGCCTGGTACAAGCCCGCTCGCCACTACCCCTGCTGCCGCTCGCCATCCTCGGGCTTTTCGGCTTGCTGGTACTGGGCATCCTCAAGCCCAGGGGGCCAGACCCGCAACCAGCTCTGCCTGTGGCAACGCAGGCACGGTTAATGGAACCGGACCCTTCCCTGCAGGAAGAACGGGTTGACCCCTTGGGTAAACCAGCCTCGTCATCGGCGGCCAGCACTGGCACCGCAGTGCCTATCGCACCGCTTGCAGTGCAACAGCCAGAACCTGACCAACAATTGCGCCAGACCCAGTACATCAATAACCGCTCGTTACCGGAGATGGACAAGCTCTTCGCTCGCTACCTGGGTGCAGACACCCGCACCCTGCTGTTCGGCATGGGTGCCGATTCCAGTGTGGTCCATGGCGGCGTATCACAGGTAGTGACTCGCATACTCACAGACTTCGGCCTGATCGGTGCCCTGCTGTTCGCGCTGGCCATGATCAGCCTGAGCCTGGCCATAACCCATAGCGCCAAGCGCCGCTTGTGGGTATTGCTGTTCTTCGCGCTGTTTGCACTGAGCATCTACCAGCGCCCGATAGTATGGATGCCTTATGCATTCACAATGTTCATCTGCAGCTCAACCCTGGCTGGGCGCCGCAAGTCGACCAGCGAAGCGCAACCGGCAAGCTGAGCCTCATTTTGCAGCGCTCAGAACGACGCTTGCGTCGTCAGCCAACGCTGGCGACGTGGCCACTTCCGGGTGCGGACCTCTGGCGATAGCCAGCGCAAACAGCGATGCCAGCAATGTGTCATAAGCCGGGGTCAGTAAAACCACCTCGAAAAGGCTCCACAGCAGCGTAACGGCCGCCCCTATGAACACCGAGCGCCAGAATGTCGAGCTGCTTGCCAATTGCGAAAACAGCCGCATGACGCAGTAAAGGTAAAACAAGTACACTGCAGTACCGCCTACCCCCAGCAACAGAAGCATGTTCAACACCGAATTATGCGGATCCCATGCCAAACCGTTGAAAATATAAAAGTATTCAGAGCGTGGTGTGCCGATCAGTGGATGATCGACAATGTGATATACCGCTGCATGCCATAGGCCCACGCGAATGGACAGAGACTCCGGCAGCCCGCCTTTCATGAAAAAAGCAGTAAGGAACACCATCAGGCTGCAGATAATGAACGCGAAGGCAAAAAAGCGCGGATAACGGGAAAGCAGGGTTGTTCTGGTGTCGAGCAACCAGATGGCCACCGCGATGACCAACATCGCGTACCCGGTACGCGAAAATGTGAACATGAACGCCCCAACCAGTGCAATGGCACAGAGGTACTGCCTGGCATACAAGGCCACCAGAATGCCAAGCAGCAGGAATACGGCCAGATAATTGGAGCTGCCCAGAGGCGTCGCAACCAGGTTTTTCAAGGTGTAGAAATCGAGTTGCTCACGGTAACCGAGCCCGATATGTGACAGCATGATGAACGCAATCAATACACAGCCGAAGAGCATGCAGTTCTGCACTAGTAACTCGCCGACGCTACACCTGCTTACCACCATGATGGCTACCGCAGAGTAAAAAAAACAAAAGTAGACGGAGATATCATTCTTGATAGGCGGATACCCGCCGAAAAATTGGAATACCACCGGTAGGCAAGCCAGCGCAGGCAATACCGCCTGCCACCTGAGCGACCTGATCGGCCTGATCTTCAGGCGCAACGCCAGGAGCGGCAGGATATACATCGCAAGCGGTAGTGTGACCCTTGCATAGACATTTCCATAAAATATCGCCAGGAAAAATAACGCCAGCAGCACGTGCTCCTGGGTAGCTCTTTTATACCAACGCTCAAGCACCGACATTTCAAACCTGACCGCCATGAACCATTAATTGGACAGCTGCGCCCCTTTATCCGGCGTTGCCGAAGATCACACTGCGGCGATGGCCGTCAGCGGAGCCGTCGGGCGCGCCTACTCCACCATCGACCCCGTACGCAACAGCCGGGCAAAACGCTGCAACATCACCTGCACCATGGCTGACCAGGTGTAATGTTCGGTAATGTAAGCCTTGAGTCGCCCGCCTTTTGCCCTGAGCTCGGCAGGGTCAGCCAACATACGCTCAAGACCCGAAGCGATGCCCGCTGCACTGGCTGGAACCACCAGCCCTCCTTGCACCTGCTCGACCTGATTGAAACCACAGGTGTCGGTGAGCAAAACCGGTAACCCGACAATCCCGGCTTCCAGTGCGACCAGCGACATGGCCTCCGAACGCGAAGGGATGACCAGCATCATTGCCTGACGGTACACCTGGGTACGCTGTGCTTCATCAAGAAAGCCGATGAAGTGAATGCGTCCAGCCAGCCCCGAGGCATCCACTTGAGCCTGCAGGTCCTGCTGCATGCCAAAGTCCGGCCCAGCCATCACCAAGGGGTATCGTTGCGCCGCAGGCGTGTCGAGATAGGCCTGGATCAGGAAGTCAGGCCCTTTGACTGGTGCCAGCCGCCCCATGAACAGGATAAAGGGCTCGCTCGGCAGTTGTACAACCTCTGTCCGTCGCGCCGGACCTGGGTCAGCCACGGCGTTGCCGATAACCGGAATGGAAGCTGCCGGCACGCCTGCCACCTGCGCAATCAGCCCTTGTTCCAGGTCGGTAATGGCGATAAAACCTGCGGCCCCCTTGATCAACCAGCGGCCCAGCAGCAGGTGAAACACCTTCATGATCGGACGCGGCGAACCCACTGACGCGAATTCGCCTGCCGGACACAGGATATAAGGGCGCCGACCCAGCAACGCCAGCAGGCCCATGGCGATACTCAACAAGTTCCAGTAGCCCATGATGTGCAGTACATCCGCCCTGCGTACAGCGCGCCAAGCTCGCCAAGGGTTGAGCAACGGGATCGGGAAGCGCGAACCGATTCTCCCCGTGATGTAGCTTTTTACCCCCTGCTCATCAAACTCCCGTTGCCATGAATTGCCGGTCATGGCTACGGCTTCGCAGGTGCTACCGGCTTTGGCCAGGTGCAGCGCCAGGTGCCGGGTGCGCTCGGCTGTACCACCGCCAAGCTTGGCATCCAGCGAAATATTCACCAACAACACCCTCATGCCGATGCCCTCAGCAGGGCAATGTAGCGCTGCAATTGTTGCTTGAAGTCTGCCGTGGGCGGCTGCTGCCACTCGGCAAGCCGCTGCTCGCTGAAGCGACGCATTGGGTTGGCATTGCTGATACGGCGCATACGCAACAGCAACCCGAGCAATGCCGGCGGCAGATGCGGCAAGTAGCTGATCGAGGGCCGGCCAAACGCCTGCATCAAGGCATCCTGCAGGTGACCAAAGTTGTTTTCCGGCGCCGCATCATCCGTTACTAGCACCACTTCCCCTTGGCTTACCTGTGGCACGTAGGCTACGAATGCCAAGGTTTGTGCGACCTTTTCCACACTGACCAGATGCATGCGGCGCGGGCCATAAAGGATCCGCCGCAACGCCAGCTTCCAGACGGGCGCGACGGACACCTCACGAACAAACGACACGATGTTCAGCCCACCATCACCAAACACCGCGCCTAGACGCAACACCAGCACTTCGAAGCTCTCAGCCGGCACCATGCGCGCCAACGCTTCAGCAGCGGCGTGCTCACGTTCATAAGGCGTCCTGGGTTCAAGCTGCGTGTCGGCGTCGACCACGGCGTCCGGAGCAGCACCGAATACATCGATACTCGATACGTGCACATAGCGCTTGATGCGTGCTTCGTTGCAAGCGGCGAGCACATTGGCGATAGCCGGCTCGAACCAGCCACTGCCATCGGGCCGCAACAGGTTGATCACTGTGCAGCCGGGCACCAGTATGGCTGCGAGGCTCGTGGATTCATTCACGTCAAAGCGGGCCACTTGCACCGTGGCATTGGCCAACCATTCGGGTTCGGTACGGTGGACCGCATAGATGACTTCCGTGTCTTTCAACGCGTCGCATACAGCCAGGAAATGTCGGCCAACAAAGCCGCTTCCCCCAATTACCACCAGCGTGTTCATAGGCCGTTCGCTTCTCCATCAGCCAAGGCGGGGTACAGTGTGGGCCTGATACCTGTCAGCAGACCAGAAGGGCCACTTCGCCGCCCAGTGTCGGCAAGCCCGGCAGAGAGCTCGCCATCGACAATTTCTGCTCATTACTTGTGGCACCGGCTTGCCGGGCAATGGGCTGCAGAGCAGCACCGATCAGCGCGGGGTGACGGGATCAGCCTCGGGTCGCTTACTTGGACCACACCGTACGATTGATGTAATCGGTGTAGCTGTACACGATCCGTACCACCTGCTTGGAAACCGGCCCGCCCAGGTAATCCTGCACCACCGGGATCACCCGCTGGTTGCGGTCATGTTGGCTGATCACCACGCGCACCGCGTCCAGCACACGGCCCGGTGTCAGGCCGCACATGATCAGGGTGCCTTCATCCATCCCCTCCGGTCGCTCATGGGCGTTGCGGATGGTGACCGCCGGCAGGTTCAGCAAAGAAGCCTCTTCGGTGATGGTACCGCTGTCGGAAAGCACGCAGAGCGCCCCCATCTGCAGCCGGATGTAATCCAGCAAGCCGTAGGGTTTGACAAAGCGGATCAGTGGGTGGTCCAGGCTTTCGCCCAGGTCCTCGAGGCGCTTGCGGGTACGTGGGTGGGTGGAAACGATGATCGGATGGCCATAGCTGTCGGCCAGGGCGCGCAGCGAGGCCAGCAGGTCACGCAGGTTCTGCGGGGTATCGACGTTCTCTTCGCGATGCGTGCTGACGATGAAGTACTTGCCCTCTTCCAGCCCCTCGCGTTCGAGCACCGTGGAAGCGTCGATCCGAGGCCGATAGTAGTCCAGCACTTCCTGCATGTGCGAACCAGTCTTGATGATGGTTTCCGGACGAATGCCTTCATCCAGCAAATAGCGCCGGGCATGCTCGGTCAGCACCATATTGATGTCGCTGAGGTGATCGAGCACCTTGCGGTTCAACTCTTCCGGCACGCGTTGATCGAAGCAGCGGTTACCTGCCTCCATATGGAACACAGGGATCTTTCGGCGCTTGGCAGCGATCACCGCCAGGCAGGTGTTGGTGTCGCCGTACAGCAGCAAAGCGTCGGGTTTTTCCAGCTCGAAGATTTCATCGGACTTGGCGATGACTTCGGCGATGGTCCCGGCAGCCGTGGCTCCCACTGCCCCCAGAAAATGGTCCGGTTTGCGAATACCCAGGTCATCAAAGAATACCTGGTTGAGCTCGTAATCGTAGTTCTGGCCGGAATGCACCAGCACATGGTTGGCCTGCTCGTCGAGCTCGGCGATGACGCGGCTCATCTTGATCAGTTCAGGCCGGGTACCGACCAAGGTCATGACCTTAAGCATTGAGTTGTTCCTGGATATAGTCGAGTTTCAGCAACAGAGCCTTGATGCCATCGATGTCGAGCCGCTCGGTGTTGTGTGAGGTGTAGTCGTCCAGCTCGGAGATATGCTGCTCACCTTCGACAAAGTACTTCTTGTAATTCAGGTCACGGTTATCGGCCGGAATACGGTAGTAACGGCCCATGTCGTCGGCCTTGGCCATTTCCTCACGAGATATGAGCGACTCGTAGAGTTTCTCACCATGCCGGGTACCGATTACCTTGATCGGGTTTTCCCGCTTGAACAGCTGGCGCAGCGCTTCGGCCAGCTCCTGCACAGTGGACGCTGGCGCTTTCTGCACGAAGATATCACCTTGCTGGGCGTTCTCGAAAGCGTGCAGCACCAGATCCACCGAGTCCTCGAGCGACATCAGGAAGCGAGTCATGTTCGGGTCGGTCACGGTCAGTTCATTGCCGGCCTTGAGCTGATCGACAAACAGCGGAATAACCGACCCTCGTGAGGCCATTACATTGCCGTAACGGGTGGCGCAAATCACCGGGCCGTTCTGCGGAATCATCCGCGATTTGGCAACCATCAGTTTTTCTGCCATGGCTTTGGAAATGCCCATCGCGTTGATTGGGTATACCGCCTTGTCGGTACTCAACACCACCACGCGCTTCACCCCGTTGGCGATGGCCGCGTTCAACACGTTTTCGGTACCGATGACATTGGTCTTCACGGCTTCCATCGGGTAGAACTCACAGGACGGCACCTGCTTCAACGCAGCAGCATGGAAGATGTAGTCGACCCCGACCATGGCCTCTGACACGCTTTGATAGTCACGTACATCGCCGATATAAAACTTCACCTTGTCGTTGGACAAGGCAATACGCATATCTTCCTGCTTTTTCTCGTCGCGGCTGAAAACACGTATTTCCTTGACGTTGGTGTTGAGAAAACGCTTGAGGACAGTATTACCGAAAGAGCCGGTACCACCAGTAATCATCAGGATCTTGTTATCGAACACGGGTACGCTCCTTGTTGTTCGTTATTGACGCTGTGCGTGCATGAATTGTATGAGCGCCGGCCAGGAAGGTGGCTGGTAGCCCGCATCCGCGCGGAAGCGAGTAGAGTCCAGCGAACGATCGATTACCAGTTTGTCATCCGGTACGATCTGGATATCCTTGCCATAAACCTTCGCCACTTGCTTGAGCAGCTCATACTTGTCGATCGGCTCTGCAGAAACGTGGTAAAGACCCTTCAGCGAAGGATTGGGAAGAACGTAGTCCAGCATCACCCGAGCCAGTTCGGCAGTCGGCAGGCCTGAAAAAATTGCCTTGGTAAAGCCTTTGACGCAGCCTTGCTGAGAGAGGAACCAGTCGACCAGCGATGCATTGCTCTGCAACTCATGGCCAATAATTGATGTGCGCAGGGTTATGGCGTGGTCCAGGTCATGCAATTCGCCAATGTATTTGGATTTGCCATACAAGTCGGTGCAGTCCGACTCATCCTGTTCCCGATACATGCCCTTGGTACCCGAAAACACACAGTCAGTACTGACGTGGATCAGGCGCGCACCAGCTACCCGGCACAGCGTTGCCAGACGATGCGGAAGCATGGCGTTGATCGGCAGCGCGGTGAGCGGGTCCTTGGCATCAGCAAGTTGCTTGATCAAGCCCACGCAGTTGACCACCACATCCGGCCGGGCCTTGGCGAAGGCCGCCATCAGCGCATCGGCATCGAGCACATCTACACCACAGAGCAGATGCTCGGCCTGATCTGGCGTGAAAAACCTGCACCCGGACGATGAACGCAACGTGCCCATCACCCGGTGTTGCGAATTGGCCGAGAAATACCGGAAGACGGCGTTGCCCAGCATACCCGAGACACCCAGTACCAAAATGTTCATTGCGTCGCCTTGTCCTGTTCAATCCGTTGTTCAAACATACGCACCAGCGCCTTGCATTGGGCCTTGAGTTCGAAATGTTTCAAGAAGTAGTCCCTGGCCCTGGCGCCCATCTGCTCTCGCTGAGCTTGCGGCATGGCCAGCATCGACTTGATGCACGCCGCGAGCCCGGTCGGATCATCGGCAGGGCAGGTAATACCGGCACCGGCTTCGTTGATGACGCGGGCACCTTCGCCATCCAGGCTGCCAATTATCGGTCTGCCCGCTGCCAGGTAGGCCTGCACCTTGCTTGGGATGGTAAAGCTGAAAATCTCGTCTCGCTTGAGTGTAACCAGTAATACGGCACTAAGTTCGAACAGTTCGGCCATCGCCGAGCGTGGATAAGCACCGGCAATGATCAAGTTGTCCAGGCCCCACTTACGCTTCTCCTCTGCCAGCCATTCAGCCTTGCTGCCGGTACCGACCATCACGATACGGGACTGTGAATGTTCGGCTTGCAGCAATCGCGCCGCCCCGACAACAGTGGCCAGCCCTTGCGCGCTGCCCAGGTTGCCGGCGAACACGACGCAGAAGTGATCACGCAACAAAGTGGTCAATGACTCAGGCAACCTGCCGATCTCGCCGGAATCATCCTGCTGCAGATAAGAGTTGGGGTAGTAGCTTATTTTGTCTGCCCGCGCGTAGCGCTTGACCGGGTCAATGAATGCTCGTGACTGCACCAGCAGCACATCCACGGCCCAGTACAGACCGCGTACCAGCAAGCCCACGATCGTTAACAGGTACTTGTTACGTACGAAACCGGTGGCAGCCAGGCTCTCCGGCCACAGGTCCTGCACCCAGAGGAAGACGGGGGCAGGATGGGCACGCTTCATGGCCAATGCCGGAATTACAGAAATGATGGGCGACGGTGCGAATACGAAGTACACATCGAATTTTCCGCGTCTGGCATGACGAGTGAAATGCCTGACGCCATTGGCGACAAATGAAAAATAATTAAGAATTAGATTTTTTGCTCCGCCTTTTTTACGCGGACGCAAAGGCGCCCGATGAACAACCACGTTCTCGGCAAAACGATCTTCAACTGCACCGTGAGCGGTATATCCGGGAAAAACCTCACCCGCAGGGTAGTTAGGCTTACCGGTAAAAACTTCAACATGCACACCCATCGCGCTCAGTTCCTGAACAATATCATTGATAATGAAGTTCTCAGGAAAAAAATACTGGCTGACCACAGCAATTTTCAAAGGTACTTGCGTCACACTGACTTATCCTTCTGCGTGTGGCGATTTCGGTGCTGCATGAAATGCCTGAACCCTCGCGGCGGCCCCGCTTGATGGCGAGACTGAATCTGGGCGGCTGTTTTGCCGCCATTCCAGGAAACACGGAAAACCAGGAGACAAGCCTCCCACCACCATCCCCGGGATCAATTCCGATGTTGGCGCATGTTATTGCAGTTATCGGGTGACCGCCATCCTTTGGCCATCATAAAAGTATGTAGCTTGCTATGTTTTGTCGTATCCGCTGTGACGCGGTCATCAAACTACTATCCTGCGCGACTCGCATCAAGCCCCGGCCAGGCATCCCTGGTAAGTCAGTGCCTTCATCGGGCAAGTTCCTCGACCGCTCGAAAAAAAGTTGCCACCCATCGGATGGATCGGCATGCGCTGGCTGCTGCGCCTGTTACGCGCATTACAGCATCTGCACTATGGCACGCTGACCGTGACCTTACGGCCCTGCTGACTGAACGCCGTCTCGATAGCCCTGCGCAACGCAACCTTGGCACCGGCGTCGCCGTGGACCAGCACCACAAGCCCGGCGGGTTCTTTACCTCGCGAAGCAAAAGCGAGCAATCCTGCCTGATCGGCGTGCCCTGAATAACCACCCAATGTAAGTACTTTGGCGCGAATCTCATACATCTGCCCATCCAGGTCAATCTGCACAAACCCTTCCGCCCCTTCACTGGCCTGTATCACCGCACCTGGCGTGCCCTTGGCCTGGTAGCCGACGAACATCACCTCATGCCGTGGATCCCCCAGCATGGCCTTGAGGTAATTGACGATGCGCCCACCCGAGCACATGCCATTGCCGGCAATCACGATCGCCGGCCGCCCTGTGCTCTTCAGGTAATTGACCACCTGGTGGTGTCGGGCGTGGGTGTCCACACTGATAAGCTGGCTGAAACCCAACGGGTCGCGCCCTTCGGCAAAGCGCGCCCGGGCTTCGTCATTCCAATAGTCATGCAGTTCCCGATATACGCCGGTAATGCGCTGGGCCAGTGGTGAGTCGAGGATGATGGGGAACTGCGACCAGTCAAGCGGGTTGTCATCGGGGGCCGGGCCGCCCTTGCTCAGCAAGGCCTTGCGGTGAAGAATGCCCTCGAGCTCGTACAGCAGCTCCTGCGTGCGGCCGAGGCTGAAGGCCGGAATGAGCAGCGTGCCCTGGTCTGCAAGGGCGCGGTCGATGGCAGCTTCCAGCCGCTGCTCGCGATCGCCCGCAGGCGGGTGCAGGCGGTCACCGTAGGTGCTTTCCAGCACAAGCACATCGGCCCGTTCCGGGGGTTGCACGGGACGCAGCAAGGGGTTGCCGCAAGCCCCCAAGTCACCGGAGAACACGTAGCGGGTGCTGATTTGTTCATACTGCATGTCGCATTCGACATAGGCCGAACCGAGCAGATGGCCAGCGCGCTGCAGGCGGATGCGGCAGGTGACGTCGGGGCACTCGACCAGGGTATGCCACCGCTGGAAAGGCA
The DNA here is from genome assembly GCF_054057835.1 of Pseudomonas sp. TE21394. Taxonomy (NCBI): domain Bacteria; kingdom Pseudomonadati; phylum Pseudomonadota; class Gammaproteobacteria; order Pseudomonadales; family Pseudomonadaceae; genus Pseudomonas; species Pseudomonas sp. TE21394. The sequence goes on from NZ_JBSRZR010000001.1 coordinate 453,482, forward strand.
GGGGCACAATCAGGTCGTGGATGAATTCCAGATACCTCGCTACATGGGCGGGCTCGCTGCTGATGCCCAGCTTGTAGGCATCCTCCAGCACCAGTGGCAGCAGCCGGGCGGACGGCTCGCTGCACAGGATCGGGCCACGGTAGCCCGCAGCCAGCAATGCCGGAATGCGCCCTACGTGGTCGAGATGCACATGAGTTATGACCAGGGCCTGGATACCCTGCACGTCGAAGCCCAGCGGCGCCGATGCTGCGCCTGGCGCGGCATCGGCGCCCTGCTCCAGCCCGCAATCGATCAGCAGGCTGCTGGACGGGGCGAGGTGTAGTTGATGGCAGGAGCCGGTGACGCCGCGAACACCACCGTGATGTGAAAGGAACGGATACTCCATGCTGCGCACACTCGCCTGAGCCGAAAAATGTAGTCCGCTATTACTCCATGATGATTGGCGCTGGCATAGGTGATACTTTCCTAAACTAATGTAGGAAATGCCTTTAGTTACCGTTCAATGCCGCCTGGCGTGCAGAAGCCTTGATCTTGCGCTTGCTGCGCTGCACGCTGTAGGCCCCCAGCAGCGGGCCGACTGCAAGGCCGATGACCAGAGCGGCCAGGACCAACACGGCGACCGGCATGGCCGGGGCTGCCCAACCGAACAGGACCAACGAGACGGTTTGCTGGTTCTCCAGCACGAAGAACAGCACCACAGCCGCCAACAGCAGCACGAACACCGCCGCCAGGGCGCGCTTGAGGTTACGCATCAGATTGCTCCTTGTGGAATCAGGTGTGGGCCTCATGCTCTTCTTCATTGACCCGGTCGCGCAATTCTTTGCCGGGCTTGAAGTGCGGCACGAACTTGCCTTCGAGGCTGACCGATTGGCCGGTCTTTGGGTTACGACCGACACGCGGTGCACGATAGTGCAGGGAGAAGCTGCCAAAACCGCGGATTTCGATACGATCACCGGTGGCAAGGCATTGTGACATCTGTTCAAGCATGGTCTTGATGGCCAACTCCACGTCCTTGGACGAGAGCAGCCCCTGATGGGTGACAATACGTTCGATCAGCTCCGACTTCGTCATATTTTTCCCTTCGTTATCAAGCAGCTAGATCATTGCTTAACCAGTTTGTAGCACGCCGGGAAGGATTTGAACAGGGTGGTTCTTGACTTAATAAAAAAATTCAAGATTGAAGTTTTGTCGGAATGGTCTAGCTGGCGGGGCTTGGCGGGGTGGGGTTTTGGCTGGTTAGCGCTCGGCGCACGAGAGGTGGCGCTTGGGAGATCGCCTGCTGCGCGGGCGGCGCTCGGCCTCACAGGCGTACCCCCCCTTACGAGGAACACCTCCTGCCCCTCCAAACTACCCAGTAGAAGCGCAAAAAAAGGGTGGCCCGAAGGCCACCCTTTTTTACCGATCAAACAGAACTCAGTTCTGCTTGGCCATTGCTTCGCGCAGCAGCGCAGCCATGGTGGTGTCGGCAGCCGCTTCCGGAGCGTTTTTCAGGCTCTGGATGGCTTCGCGCTCTTCAGCATCGTCCTTCGACTTGATGGACAGGCTGATAACGCGGGACTTGCGGTCAACGCTGATGATCTTGGCTTCGATCTCTTCGCCTTCCTTCAGGACGTTACGCGCGTCTTCAACGCGGTCACGGCTGATTTCGGAAGCTTTCAGAGTAGCTTCGATGTCGTCGGCCAGAGTGACGATGGCGCCTTTGGCGTCAACTTCTTTCACGATGCCCTTGACGATAGCGCCCTTGTCATTGACAGCAACGAAGTTGGAGAACGGATCGTCTTCCAGCTGCTTGATGCCCAGGGAGATGCGCTCGCGCTCTGGGTCGACCGACAGGATGACGGTTTCCAGCTCGTCGCCCTTCTTGAAACGACGTACGGCTTCTTCGCCGGTTTCGTTCCAGGAAATGTCGGACAGGTGAACCAGGCCGTCGATGCCGCCGTCCAGGCCGATGAAGATACCGAAGTCGGTGATCGACTTGATGGTACCGGTGATCTTGTCACCCTTGTTGAACTGGCCGGAGAAGTCTTCCCATGGGTTGGACTTGCACTGCTTGATGCCCAGGGAGATACGACGACGCTCTTCGTCGATGTCCAGAACCATGACTTCCACTTCGTCGCCAACCTGAACGACTTTCGACGGGTGGATGTTCTTGTTGGTCCAGTCCATTTCGGAAACGTGTACCAGACCTTCAACGCCTTCTTCCAGCTCAGCGAAGCAGCCGTAGTCGGTCAGGTTGGTAACGCGAGCCTGTACGCGAGTACCTTCTGGGTAACGGGCAGTGATAGCTACCCACGGATCTTCGCCCATCTGCTTCAGACCCAGCGAAACGCGGTTGCGCTCACGGTCGAACTTCAGAACGCGTACGTCGACTTCGTCGCCAACGTTAACGATTTCCGACGGGTGCTTGATGCGCTTCCAGGCCATGTCGGTGATGTGCAGCAGGCCGTCGATACCACCCAGGTCCACGAAGGCGCCGTAGTCGGTGAGGTTCTTGACGATACCCTTGACTTGCTGGCCTTCCTGCAGGGTTTCCAGCAGGGCTTCGCGCTCGGCGCTGTTCTCGGCTTCCAGCACGCTGCGACGGGAAACGACAACGTTGTTGCGCTTCTGGTCCAGCTTGATGACCTTGAATTCCAGCTCTTTGCCTTCCAGGTGGGTGGTGTCGCGCACAGGGCGGACATCAACCAGAGAGCCCGGCAGGAACGCACGGATGCCGTTAACGTCGACAGTGAAGCCGCCCTTAACCTTACCGTTGATAACGCCCTTGACCACTTCTTCGGCGGCGAAAGCTGCTTCCAGAACAATCCAGCACTCGGCGCGCTTGGCTTTTTCACGGGACAGCTTGGTTTCGCCAAAGCCGTCTTCGACCGCGTCCAGCGCAACGTGAACTTCGTCACCGACCTTGATGGTCAGCTCGCCAGCTTCGTTGTAGAACTGCTCGAGCGGGATGACGCCCTCGGACTTCAGGCCAGCGTGTACGGTAACCCAGTCGCCGTCGATGTCGACAACGATACCGGTGATGATCGCACCCGGCTGAAGATTGAGGGTTTTCAGGCTTTCTTCAAAGAGTTCTGCAAAGCTTTCGCTCATTTTAATTCCTGTAGATTCGGGCGAAACAAACGCCCCTCGCCACATTCCAGACAATGTGGGTCTGTTTTAAGTAAAGGAAAGCGGGCAGGACGTTGACTGGTGCCCCTGCCTGCTTTCCTGGCTATCAGAGCAGGTCGCGCAGGGCGAGCTCACTCTTGATACGTTGCAACACCTGCTCGATGGACAACTCGGTAGAGTCCAACTGAATGGCATCGGCCGCTGGTTTCAGCGGGGCCACTGCACGTTGGGTGTCACGTTCATCACGTGCACGAATCTCATCCAGCAGACTCGACAGACTAACATCTTCACCTTTGCCCTTCAACTGCAGATAACGGCGGCGTGCGCGCTCCTCTGCACTGGCGGTGAGGAACACCTTCAACGGCGCGTCCGGGAACACCACGGTGCCCATGTCCCGACCGTCGGCGATCAGCCCGGGCAGTTCGCGGAACGCACGCTGGCGCTCCAGCAGCGCTTCACGCACCGCAGGCAGCGAGGCAACCATCGAGGCACCGGCACCGACGGTTTCGGTACGGATGACCTGGCTGACATCCTCGCCTTCGAGGATGGTTTGCTGAAGCTTACCGGGCTGGGCGGCAATGAACTGCACATCCAGATGGGCGGCAAGCTTGGTCAGCAGCTCTTCGTTGGTCAGGTCGACGCCGTGGTTGCTGGCGTTGAACGCCAGCAAGCGGTACAAAGCGCCGGAGTCCAGCAGCTTCCAGCCCAGCTCGCGGGCCAGCAGGCCGGCAACGGTGCCCTTGCCGGAGCCGCTGGGCCCGTCGATGGTGATGACCGGCGCCAGGGTACTCACGACTTGCCCTCTTCCGCCACGCGGATGCCCACCTCGGCGCACAGTGCCAGGAAGTTGGGGAAGGAAGTGGCGACGTTGGCGCAGTCGTGGATGCGGATCGGCGCGCTGGCGCGCAGCGAAGCCACGCTGAAGGCCATGGCGATGCGGTGGTCACCGTGGCCATGCACCTCGCCACCGCCCAGCTGGCCGCCGTCGATGATGATGCCGTCCGGGGTCGGCTGGCACTTGATGCCCAGGGTGGTCAGGCCGTCGGCCATGACCTGGATACGGTCGGATTCCTTCACCCGCAGCTCTTCGGCTCCACGCAGCACGGTACGCCCTTCGGCGCAGGCCGCGGCGACGAACAGCACCGGGAACTCGTCGATAGCCAGCGGCACCAGCTCTTCGGGGATGTCGATGCCCTTCAGGCGGGCGCCACGCACCCGCAGGTCGGCCACTGGCTCACCACCGACTTCACGCCGGTTTTCCAGGGTGATGTCGCCGCCCATCAGGCGCAGGATGTCGATCACGCCGGTACGGGTCGGGTTGATGCCGACGTGCTCCAGTACCAGCTCGGAGCCTTCGGCGATGGACGCAGCCACCAGGAAGAAGGCTGCCGAGGAAATGTCGGCCGGCACTTCGATACGGGTAGCGGTGAGTTTGCCGCCGGACTGCAGCGAGGCCACCGGGCCGTTGCTTTCGACGCTGTAACCGAAGCCGCGCAGCATCCGCTCGGTGTGGTCACGGGTAGGCGCGGGCTCGGTGACGGTGGTCTTGCCTTCGGCATACAGCCCGGCCAGCAGCAGGCAGGATTTGACCTGGGCACTGGCCATCGGCAGCGTGTAGGTCAGCGCCTTGAGCTTGTGACCACCGCGGATGGTCAGCGGCGGGCGGCCGTCAGGGCCGGTCTCGACCACGGCTCCCATTTCGCGCAGCGGGTTGGCCACACGGTTCATCGGGCGCTTGGACAGCGAAGCGTCGCCGGTCATGGTCACATCGAACGGCTGGCCGGCCAGCAGGCCCGACAGCAGGCGCATCGAGGTCCCCGAGTTGCCCACGTACAGCGGCCCGGGTGGCGGCTTGAGGCCATGCAGGCCAACGCCGTGAATGGTCACGCGGCCGTGGTTGGGGCCTTCGATGACCACACCCATGTCGCGGAAAGCCTGCAAGGTCGCCAGCGCGTCTTCACCTTCGAGGAAACCTTCGACCTCGGTGGTGCCTTCGGCCAGCGAGCCGAGCATGATCGAGCGGTGGGAAATCGACTTGTCGCCCGGTACGCGGATTCGCCCGGACAGGCGGCCACCCGGTTGGGCCAGGAAAATCAGATCGTTGGCGTTCATAGCGTCCACATAGGCCCGGCGGGCCAGGATTTTACTGAAATGCTCGCGGGCTACCCGAGCGCGGGTGAATACACCCAGCAGCTGGTGCCCGTCCCCTTCAGCGATCGCGTCGCGCAAGGCGTCGAGATCGCTGCGATATGTATCAAGCGTGCGCAGGACAGCATCGCGGTTGGCGAGGAAGATGTCGTGCCACATGGTCGGGTCACTGCCGGCGATTCTCGTGAAATCGCGGAAGCCTCCCGCAGCGTACCGGAAGATCTCGAGGTTTTCATTGCGCCTGGCCAGCGAATCGACCAGACCGAAGGCCAGCAGGTGTGGCAGATGGCTGGTGGCGGCCAGCACTTCGTCGTGGCGCTCGACCGACATGTGTTCCACGTCGGCCTCCAGCGCGCGCCACAGGCGGTCGACCAGGGCCAGGGCGGCCGGGTCGGTTTCCGCCAGCGGCGTGAGGATGACCTTGTGCCGATGGAACAGGGCGGCGTTGGACGCTTCTACCCCGCTCTGCTCGGAACCGGCGATCGGGTGGCCGGGGACGAAGCGCGACAGGCGCTGGCCGAATACCGAGCGCGCCTCACGCACGACGTTGCCCTTGGCACTGCCGACGTCGGTGATGATGGCGTTGCCGAGGTCGAGCCGGGCCAGACGCGCCAGGACCTTTTCCATGGCCAGGATCGGTACGGCCAACTGAATGACATCGGCACCGACACAGGCGGTGGCCAGGTCTTCCTCGCAGCGGTCGACCACGCCCAGGGCCACAGCCTGCTTGCGCGAGGGGGCGTCCAGGTCGACCCCGACCACTTCGCGGCACAGGCCGCTTTCACGCAGGCCCCTGGCGAACGAGCCACCGATCAGGCCGAGGCCGACCACGACCAGGCGGTTGATGATTGGCGCGGGTTTGGTTGTTACTGCTTTTACCACTGGTGCGAACCCTGTTCAGAAATCTAGGCAGCCTGTGAGGGCCATTGGGGCTGCTGTGCAGCCCATCGCGGCACAAGGCCGCTCCTACAGCGACCGTGCGAACCTGTAGATAGCCACTGCGCACGAACCACACAACGGCAGCGCTTGCGCGGTATCTGTAGGAGCGGCCTTGCGCCGCGATGGGGGCGAAGCGCCCCCAACCATCTCAAATCAAAGCACCGCCTTCGGATAAGAGCCCAGCACCTTCAGCGCCACAGCCTCCTGGCTGATCTGCTCGAGCACTGCCTTGATCAGCGGGTCACGGTGGTGGCCGACGAAGTCGATGAAGAACACGTAGGTCCACTTGCCACTGCGCGACGGACGGGTCTCGATACGGGTCAGGTCGATACCGTTCTGGTGGAACGGTACCAGCAACTCGTGCAAGGCACCCGGTTTGTTGCTCATCGACACGATGATCGAAGTCTTGTCGTCGCCGGTCGGCGGCACTTCCTGGTTGCCGATCATCAGGAAGCGCGTGGAGTTGTCCGGGCGGTCTTCGATCTTTTCGGCCAGACGGGTCAGGCCATACAGGTTGGCCGCCATGTCGCCGGCGATCGCCGCCGAGTTCCACTCGCCCTTGACCCGCTTGGCCGCCTCGGCATTGCTCGACACAGCCACGCGCTCCACGTTCGGGTAGTGCGCGTCCAGCCACTTGCGGCACTGGGCCAGCGACTGGGCGTGGGAGTAGATGCGGGTGATGCTGTCGGTCTTGGTGTTCTCGCCCACCAGCAGGTGGTGGTGGATCCGCAGCTCGACTTCGCCACAGATCACCATGTCGTGCTCGAGGAAGCTGTCCAGGGTATGGCTGACTGCGCCCTCGGTGGAGTTTTCCACCGGTACCACGCCAAAATTGACGGCACCGGCCGCCACTTCGCGGAATACTTCGTCGATGGCCGCCATCGGCCGGCTGATCACCGCGTGGCCGAAGTGCTTCATCGCCGCGGCCTGGGTGAAGGTGCCTTCAGGGCCCAGATAGGCGATTTTCAGCGGTTCTTCCAGGGCCAGGCACGACGACATGATCTCGCGGAACAGCCGCGCCATCTCTTCGTTGTCCAGCGGGCCCTTGTTGCGCTCCATCACGCGCTTGAGCACGGCGGCTTCACGCTCGGGGCGGTAGAACACCGGTTTTTCGCCTTCGGCCAGCGAGGCAGTCTTGACCTTGGCCACTTCCTGGGCGCAACGGGCACGTTCGCTGATCAGCTCGAGGATCTTCTCGTCGAGGCTGTCAATGCGAACGCGCAGCGCCTTCAGTTCGTGCTCGGACATCAGCCGTGCTCCTTCTCGAATTCGGCCATGTAGGCCACCAGGGCTTCCACCGCCTCGAGGCCCAGGGCGTTGTAGATGGAGGCGCGCATGCCGCCGACCGAACGGTGGCCCTTGAGGTTGAGCAGGCCACGGGCATCGGCGCCCGCGAGGAAGGCCTTGTCCAGGCGCTCGTCAGCCAGGCGGAACGGCACGTTCATCCACGACCTGGCGTTGTGGCTGATCGGGTTGGTGTAGAACGCGCTGCTGTCGATGAAGCCGTACAGGCGGTCTTTCTTGGCGCGGTTGCGCTGCTCCATGGCCTCGACGCCACCCTGCTCCTTCAGCCATTCGAAGACCAGGCCGGAGAGGTACCAGGAGTAGGTAGCCGGGGTGTTGTACATCGAGCCGTTGTCGGCCGCGATCTTGTAGTCGAGCATGGTCGGGCAGCTGCTGCGGGCGTGCCCCAGCAGGTCTTCGCGCACGATCACCACGATCAGGCCGCTTGGGCCGATGTTTTTCTGCGCGCCAGCGTAGATCAGGCCGTACTGCGACACATCGATCGGGCGCGAGAGGATGTCGGAGGACATGTCGACCACCAGCGGTACATCACCGGTCTCGGGCACCCAGTCGAACTGCAGGCCACCGATGGTCTCGTTGGACGCATAGTGCACGTACGCCGCGTTCCTGGTCAGCTTCCACTCGTTCTGGCCCGGGATGGCCAGGTAGTCGTATGGCTTGGCGCTGGCGGCGACGTTGACATTGCCGAAGCGGCGCGCTTCCTCGATGGCCTTTTTCGACCAGATGCCGGTCTCGATGTAGTCGGCGGTGCCGTTTTCCGGCAGCAGGTTCAGCGGGATTTCGGCGAACTGCTGGCTGGCGCCGCCCTGCAGGAACAGCACCTTGTAGTTGGAGGGGACGGACAGCAGGTCACGCAGGTCCTGCTCGGCCTTTTCGGCGATGGCCACGTAGTCGTCGCTGCGATGGCTCATTTCCATCACCGACAAGCCCTTGCCATGCCAATCCAGCATCTCGGCCTGCGCACGCTGCAGAACAGCGTCAGGAAGCGCAGCAGGGCCTGCGCAGAAGTTAAAGGCTCGTTTGCTCACATCCACTCTCGCTCTGCCAAATAGAACAAAATCTTTCCTGCTTTCATCAGGCAAACGGGGCGACCTTGGTCGCCCCGTTCGGGTTTAACGCTCGCTTACTCCTGCGGGGCCTCTTCAGCGCCAGCGGTTTCGTCGTTGTCTGGTGCTTCAGCCACGACGCCCTCCTCGTCCGTCTCGATCACATCATCGAGTTCGTCTTCGGACGGTTCCTGGATACGCTCCAGGCCTACGAGTGTCTCGTCATTGGCCAGCTTGATCAAGGTCACGCCCTGGGTGTTACGGCCCAGGCTGGAGACTTCGCCAACGCGGGTCCGCACCAGGGTGCCCTGGTCGGAGATCAGCATGATCTCCTCGCCTTCCTGCACCTGGATGGCGCCGATCAGCAGGCCGTTGCGCCCTTTGGTACCCATGGCGATCACACCCTGGCCACCACGGCCGCGACGCGGGAACTTGGACAGCGGGGTGCGCTTGCCAAAGCCACGCTCGGAGGCGGTGAGGATCTGCGCGCCGGACTCCGGGATCAGCATGGAGATGATCCGCTGGCCCTTGCCCAGCTTCATGCCCCGCACGCCACGGGCATTACGGCCCATTTCGCGCACCACGCTTTCCGCGAAGCGGATCACCTTGCCGGCGTCGGAGAACATCATGACTTCCTTGGCGCCGTCGGTGATGGCCGCAGCGATCAGGGTGTCACCTTCCTTCAGCTTCAGGGCGATCAGGCCATTGGAGCGCGGACGGGCGAACTGCACCAGCGGGGTCTTTTTCACGGTACCCGAAGCGGTGGCCATGAAGATGTAGGCGCCGGTCGGCTCGGCAACCCACTCAGGGGTGTCGCCGTCTTCTTCGTCGACTTCCTCGGCCTCGACCACTTCGCCTTCGAGCACGGTGTCTTCCGCGTCCTCCAGCTCTTCGTCAGCGCCAGCGCTCTGCTGCAGGGCCTCGAGGTCGATCTGCAGCATGGCGGTGATACGTTCACCCTCCTCCAGCGGCAGCAGGTTGACCATTGGGCGGCCGCGAGCGGCGCGGGAGGCTTCAGGTATGTCGTAGGTCTTCAGCCAGTACACCTTGCCCTTGCTGGAGAACAGCAACAGGGTGGCATGGCTGTTGGCGACCAGCAGGTGCTCGACGTAGTCCTCGTCCTTCACCCCGGTGGCCGACTTGCCTTTGCCGCCACGGCGCTGGGCCTGGTAGGCGGACAGCGGCTGGGTCTTGGCGTAGCCGCCATGGGAGATGGTCACCACGCGCTCTTCTTCCGGGATCATGTCGCCGTAGTTGAGGTCGTGGCGCGCATCGAGGATTTCGGTGCGGCGGGCATCGCCGTATTCGGCGCGGATCGCCTCCAGCTCTTCGCGGATCACTTCCATCAGGCGCTCGGCGCTGCTGAGGATGCGGATCAGTTCGCCGATCTGCTCGAGGATTTCCTGGTATTCGGCCAGCAGCTTCTCGTGCTCCAGGCCGGTCAGGCGGTGCAGGCGCAGGTCGAGAATGGCCTGGGCCTGCTCCGGCGACAGGTAATACTTGCCTTCACGCAGGCCGTATTGCTCGGGCAGGTCCTCGGGGCGGCAGGAATCGGCGCCGGCGCGCTCGACCATGACCTGCACGGCGCTCGACTCCCAGGCGGTGGACACCAGGGCTTCCTTGGCTTCGGACGGGGTCGGCGAGGCCTTGATCAGGGCAATGACCGGGTCGATGTTGGACAGCGCGACCGCCTGGCCTTCAAGGATATGGCCGCGCTCGCGGGCCTTGCGCAACTCGAACACGGTACGGCGGGTCACCACTTCGCGACGGTGACGGACGAACGCTTCGAGCAGGTCCTTGAGGTTGAGCAGGCGCGGACGGCCATCGACCAACGCGACGACGTTGATGCCGAACACGCTCTGCAGCTGGGTCTGCGAATACAGGTTGTTGAGCACCACCTCCGGCACCTCGCCGCGACGCAGCTCGATGACGATGCGCATGCCGTCCTTGTCCGACTCGTCGCGCAGCTCGGTGATACCTTCGATCTTCTTCTCTTTGACCAGCTCGGCGATCTTCTCGATCAGGCGCGCCTTGTTCAGCTGGTATGGCAGCTCGGTAACCACGATCTGCTGACGGCCGCCGGCCTTGTCGATGTCCTCGATTTCGGAACGGGCGCGCATGTAGATGCGGCCACGCCCGGTGCGGTAGGCCTCGATGATGCCCTGGCGGCCATTGATCAGGCCGGCGGTCGGGAAGTCCGGGCCGGGGATGTGCTGCATCAGCTCATCGATGGTGACATCCGGGTTGTCGATGAGCGCCAGGCAGCCGTCGATGACCTCGCCGAGGTTGTGCGGCGGAATGTTGGTCGCCATGCCCACGGCGATACCGCTGGAACCGTTGACCAGCAGGTTGGGAATACGGGTCGGCATGACCGCCGGGATCTGTTCGGTGCCGTCATAGTTGGGCACCCAGTCGACGGTTTCCTTGTGCAGGTCGGCCAGCAGTTCGTGGGCCAGCTTGGCCATGCGCACTTCGGTGTATCGCATGGCCGCAGCGTTGTCGCCGTCCACCGAACCGAAGTTGCCCTGACCGTCGACCAGCAGGTAGCGCAGCGAGAACGGCTGGGCCATACGCACTATGGTGTCGTAGACCGCGGTGTCGCCGTGCGGGTGATACTTACCGATCACGTCACCGACCACACGGGCGGATTTCTTGTACGGCTTGTTCCAGTCGTTGCCCAGTTCGCTCATCGCATAGAGGACGCGACGATGCACGGGCTTCAAGCCGTCACGCGCATCGGGCAGCGCCCGCCCGACAATCACGCTCATCGCGTAGTCGAGGTAGGACTGTCTCAGTTCGTCTTCGATATTGACCGGGAGGATTTCTTTGGCCAGTTCGCCCATGAGAAGCCTGATTCCTTTTTCTGGTGAAACTTCGCAGCTCCATCAAGGGCCGAACGAAGCTCGCCGCCGCAGCGCATAAGGGTGCGACGACTTACGACAAATCAATGAGTTGTGCCATGGATCTGCGCAATGAAGGCCGCCGTGATGGACGGTCCTGGAAACTGCCGGATGTTATCACAAAGGCGGGGGCGGTGGGGAGATGTGGCAGGCGGCCGCGAAGCGCTTTGAATCCGGAAATTTTACCGCCTGTGCCGGCCTCTTCGCGGGTAAGCCCGCTCCCACAGGTACACCACCGCCCTCAGGCCTTGTGCCATCCCTGTGGGAGCGGGTTTGACCGCGAAGAGGCCGGCACAGGCGCTACGAATATCAGTGAAGGCGCTTGCGGCACAGCAACTGCGCCAGCTTGGCGGTATCCGGCCGCTCGACGATGCCTCGCTCGGTCACGATCACGTCGATCAGGTCCGCCGGGGTCACGTCGAACACCGGGTTGAATACCTCGACATCCGCTGCGACCCGGGTGCCGCCAATGTCCAGCAGCTCGTCGGCCGCGCGCTCTTCCAGGGGGATGTCTTCGCCCGTGGCCAGGTTGAAGTCGATGCTGGTGCTCGGCGCCACCACCATGAAGCGCACCCCGTGGTGCATGGCGCTGACCGCCAGCTGGTAGGTGCCGATCTTGCCCGCCATGTCGCCATTGGCGGCCACGCAGTCAGCACCCACCACCACCCAGGTGATGCCCTTGGTCTTCATCAGATGAGCCAGCGCCGAGTCCGCGCACAGGGTCACCGGGATGCCTTCGTTGGCCAGCTCCCAGGCAGTCAGGCGCGAGCCCAGCAGCCAGGGACGGGTCTCGCCGGCGTATACCCGCTCGACCATGCCCTCCAGGTAACCGGCACGGATCACCCCCAGCGCGGTGCCGAAGCCGCCGCTGGCCAGAGCGCCGGCGTTGCCGTAGGTAAGCAGGGCCTGGGCGTTGCCCTGGTGGCGGCGGATCAGCTCGATGCCATGCTGGGCCATGGTCAGGTTGGCTTCTCGGTCGCTTTCGTGGATGGCCAATGCTTCAGCTTCCAGCGCCTCCAGCACATCTTCGTCCAGGCGCAGGCGCTGCAGGCGCTCGCGCATGCGGTTCAGCGCCCAGAACAGGTTGGCGGCGGTGGGGCGCGCCTCGGCCAGCAACAGGAAGTCCTCTTCCAGGTCCATTTCCCAGTCGCCGCCCTGGGCCAGGCGCTCTTCCACGGCCAACACCAGGCCGTAGGCCGCCGCGATGCCGATGGCCGAGGCGCCGCGAACGGCCATGTCACGGATCGCTGTAGCCACCTGCGCGACATTGTCGCAGGCCAGCCAGCGCTGTTCCGACGGCAGCAGGCGCTGGTCGAGCAGGTGCAAGACGCCGCCCTGCCAGCGGATCGCGGTCACCTTCTCCGCCGCCAAAAGTCGCTCGCGCATCGCCTCTCCCCGTCGTTCGGATATCAAAAGCCGGCGATTATAGCGACCCTCGGGGCCGAGCGCTCGGGTATACTCCGGCGCAATTTTGCGAAGTTTCAGAGGACTGTTCAATGAGCAACGTCGACCGCGCCGAAATTGCCAAGTTCGAAGCGCTGGCCCACCGTTGGTGGGACCGCGAAAGCGAGTTCAAGCCGCTGCATGAAATCAACCCGCTGCGCGTCAACTGGATCGACGAGCGCGCCAGCCTGGCCGGCAAGAAAGTGCTGGACGTGGGTTGCGGCGGCGGCATCCTCAGCGAGGCCATGGCCCTGCGCGGCGCCACGGTCACCGGCATCGACATGGGCGAGGCGCCGCTGGCGGTGGCCCAGCTGCACCAGCTGGAGTCGGGTGTGCAGGTGGAATACCGGCAGATCACCGCCGAAGCGCTGGCCGAGGAAATGCCCGAGCAATTCGATGTGGTCACCTGCCTGGAAATGCTCGAGCACGTGCCTGATCCGTCCTCGGTCATCCGCGCCTGCCATCGCATGGTCAAGCCTGGCGGCCAGGTATTCTTCTCCACCATCAACCGCAACCCCAAGGCCTATTTGCTGGCGATCGTCGGCGCAGAGTACATTCTGAAGATGCTGCCGCGCGGCACCCACGACTTCAAGAAGTTCATCCGCCCCTCCGAGCTGGGCGCCTGGAGCCGCGTTGCCGGGCTGCAGGTCAAGGACATCATCGGCCTGACCTACAACCCGCTGACCAAGCACTACAAGCTCAGCAGCGACGTGGACGTCAACTACATGATCCAGACCCTGCGCGAGGAATGAGGATGCGTTTGCAAGCGGTTCTCTTCGACATGGACGGCACCTTGCTCGACACGGCGCCGGACTTCATCGCCATCTGCCAGGCCATGCTCGCCGAGCGCGGCCTGCCGGCCATCGACGACCAGCGCATCCGTGGCGTGATTTCCGGTGGTGCCCGCGCCATGGTTGCCGCCACGTTCGCCATCAGCCCCGAGGCCGAAGGCTTCGAGGCGCTGCGCCTGGAGTTTCTCGAGCGTTACCAGCGCAACTGCGCGGTACACAGCAAGCTGTTCGACGGCATGGCCGAGCTGCTGGCCGATATCGAGAAAGGCAACCTGCTGTGGGGAGTGGTCACCAACAAGCCGGTGCGCTTCGCCGAGCCGATCATGCAGCAGCTGGGCCTGGCCGAGCGTTCGGCACTGCTGATCTGCCCGGACCATGTGAAAAACAGCAAGCCCGACCCGGAGCCGCTGATCCTGGCCTGCAAGACCCTGAACCTGGACCCGGCCAGCGTCCTGTTCGTCGGCGACGACCTGCGCGACATCGAGTCCGGCCGCGATGCGGGCACCCGTACGGCGGCGGTGCGCTACGGCTATATTCACCCAGAGGACAACCCCAACAACTGGGGCGCCGACGTGGTGGTGGACCACCCGCTGGAGCTGCGCAAAGTGATCGACAGCGCGCTGTGCGGCTGCTGAACCCCGACTGATGCGCCGGGCGCCGCCCCTTTGGGAGCAGGTCGCCCGCACGAACCCGAAGGACAGGACAATGTTCGACTACACCGCCCGCCCCGACCTGCTGCAAGGCCGGGTGATCCTGGTTACCGGTGCCGGCCGCGGCATCGGCGCCGCCGCCGCCAAGGCCTACGCCGCACTGGGTGCTACCGTGCTGTTGCTGGGCAAGACCGAGGCCAACCTCAACGAGGTCTACGACCAGATCGAAGCTGCCGGCCACCCGCAACCGGTGGTCATCCCGTTCAACCTGGAAACCGCCCTGCCCCACCAGTACGACGAACTGGCGGTGATGATCGAGGAGCAGTTCGGCCGCCTCGACGGCCTGCTCAACAACGCATCGATCATCGGCCCGCGGACGCCGCTGGAGCAGTTGTCGGGTGACAATTTCATGCGCGTAATGCACATCAACGTCAACGCCACGTTCATGCTTACCAGCACCCTGCTGCCGCTGCTCAAGCTGTCGGAAGACGCTTCGGTGGTATTCACCAGCAGCAGCGTCGGGCGCAAGGGCCGGGCCTACTGGGGCGCTTATGGCGTGTCGAAATTCGCCACCGAGGGCCTGATGCAGACGCTGGCCGACGAACTGGACGGCGTGGCGCCAGTGCGTTCGAACAGCATCAACCCGGGCGCCACGCGCACAGCGATGCGCGCCCAGGCGTACCCCAGCGAGGACCCGCAGAACAACCCACTGCCGGAAGCCATCATGCCGCTGTACCTGTACCTGATGGGGCCGGACAGCAAAGGGGTTAACGGGCAGGCGTTCGACGCCCAGTAGGGCTCGGGATTGCCGGGCTGCCTTGCAGCCATCGCGACACAAGGCCGGTCCTGCAGGGTTCGCCCCCTGCAGAACCGGCCTTGCCGCAATGGCTGCGAAGCGGCCTTCGGGCCTTACCCCGCGACCAACGCCGGGCGCATGCGCCCCTGCTGGCGACCTTCCAGCTGCATGCAGCGCTCCAGGAACAGGTACATGCAGTCATAGCTCTTGCATATCGCCCTGCGCAACTCGGTGCGCAGTCCCAGGGTCGGGTTCTCGCCGGCCAGGGTACAGATGATCTCCAGCGCCTCCCACGGGTGCGCGTCGTCATACTGGGCATGCATCTTCAGCCACTTCATCGCCCGCTTGCGCTCATCCTCCGCAAAGCCCAACGCATAGGTGTCGGTCGAACACACCACCGCCGACCACTCTCCGGTCGCGCCTTCGATCGCGTAGTTGGTCGCCGCCATGGAGATCGCCAGGTTTTCGGTGAAACACACGCGCCAGCACCAGTCGTTCAGGCCATTCAGCTCGGGCGGTACGTTCTGTGCCTGCAATTCATGCAAGTGCACGCCATGCGCCTGGGCCCAGCTTACCCAATAGTCGGCATGGTTGAGTTCGACGCGGATATTGCGCATCAACCAGCGCCGCGCCATATCCTCACCCTGATGCCGGCCATAGCGGGTCTTGGTCAGGTTGTGCGCCATGTACAGCGAAAACTGCTCCACCACCGGCCAACCACCGATCAGGTACTGACGAATGGTCGATTGCTTCAGCTGACCATCACGCAACCGCGCGTAGAACTCGTGTTCCACGACCCGGCGCTTGCTTTCGCGGCAATCCTCAATCAGTTGCTGGGCCCATTGAGGGTAGCTGGCAGGGTCCATCAGAGGGCCGATACGAACGAATGCATCAATCACTTTGAGCTCCTTGATCCTTGCGATCACTAGCTAACGAAACGTGCCAGGTGCCCGCTGCAACAGAGGCCGGGTGGCGATCCGTTGGCGCTGCAGACTGTCACAGGTGAACACCTGGGGGCGTTCAATCAGGTAGCCCTGGGCGTAATCAACGCCAATCTCCTGCAAGGCCTGCTCGATCAAGGGTGTTTCGACGAACTCGGCAATGGTGCGCTTGCCCATTACATGACCGATGTGATTGATGACCTCGACCATTGCCCGGTTGACCGGGTCGTCGAGCATGTCCTTGACGAAACTCCCGTCGATCTTCAGGTAATCCACGGGCAAATGCTTGAGGTAGGCGAACGATGACATGCCAGCGCAGAAGTCATCGAGCGAGAAGCGACAGCCCAGCCCCTTCAATTCGTTGATGAAGCGGATGGCACTGCCGAGGTTGGCAATCGCACTGGTTTCGGTGATTTCGAAGCAGATCATCCGCGGCGGGATGGCATATTCGACGAACAGCCGCTGCAGGTATTCGAGGAACTTGTCGTCGCCGATGCTCGACCCCGACAAGTTGATCGCACAGATCGACAGCGGCCCTTCCCGCTCCTGGTCCAGGCACTGGCGGATGACCAGGAACACATTGCGCACTACCCAACGATCCAGCGCAGTCATCAGGCCATAGCGTTCGGCCGCCGGGATGAAGCTGTTGGGCAGGATGGTGCGACCGCTTTCGTCGTGCAGGCGCAACAGGATTTCGATGTGGCCCGGCCCTTCGAAGCTTTTCAGCGGGGCGATTTCCTGGGCGTACAGGCAGAAGCGGTTTTCTTCCAGCGCCACATGCAAACGCTGGATCCAGGCCATTTCGCCAAAGCGCATGGACAGCTCGCTGTCGTCGGCATGGTACACCTGCACCCGGTTGCGGCCCTTCTCCTTGGCCATGTAGCAGGCCATGTCGGCCGCGCGCAGCGAGGCCTCCAGAGTACCGGGGGCCTGGGCCATGTGCACCAGGCCGATGCTGACGGTGGTGACGAACGGCCGGCCCTTCCAGACGAAGTGCAGGCTCTGCACCAACTGGCGCAACTGCTCGGCAATCCGTTCAGCCTGGTCGGGCGGGCAACTTTCCAGCAGCACGCCGAATTCGTCACCGCCCAGGCGGGCCAGGGTGTCGCCTTCACGCAAACCAGACTGCAGCACGGCACAGATGTGCCGCAGCAATTCATCGCCAGCGGCATGCCCACAGGTGTCGTTGACCAGTTTGAACTGGTCGAGGTCGAGGAACATCAGCGAATGCCGCCCGGCCTGGCGCGCCAGATCATTGAGCGCCTGCTCCAGACGGTATTCGAACTCGCGACGGTTGGCCAGCCCGGTCAGGGCGTCGTGGGTGGCCTGCCAGGACAGGTTGGCGATGTACTGGCGTTCCTGGGTCATGTCATGCAGCACCAGCACGATGCCGCTGACCTGGCCGTCATTGACGATGGGCGAACCGACCAGGTTGATCGACACGGTACTGCCGTCCAGGCGCTGGATCAGCCGGGCATGCTCGGCGCCGCCCTTGAGGCTGCCGCTGAGTACCTGCTCGACCAGGCTGCGGCCATCCTCTGCGGCCTGCTCGTCCACCAAACTGAACAATGCCGACAACGGCAGGCCCTGGGCCTGGGCCGCCTGCCAGTGGGTCAGTTGTTCGGCGGCAGGGTTCATGTAGCCGATACTGCCTTCCACATCAGCGGTGATCACTGCGTCGCCGATGGCCTGCAAGGTAATTTGCGCGCGCTCTTTTTCTACCTGCAGGGCACTGGCAAAGGCCTCGCGCTGGGCCAGCAGCTTGCTGGAGCGGCGCCAGGCAATGGCAATCAGAAACAGTGCGGTCACCAGGTTGGTGATCAGCAGCACCCGCAACACCATGCGCGAGCCTTCGCCCAGGGCATCGCTGAATGCCTTGGCAGCCGGGGTCACGCCCTCGTTGATGGTGACGATGCGCGCCTTCCATTCGCTGACCGTACGCGCGTCTACCGGGCCAGCGGCAAACCTGCTGCGCATTTCGACGGCGAGCAGGTCCAGCCTGGCCAGGTAGTCGTCGCCGATATTCCAATAGTCGATCGCCGTCTGCATGTAGCTGAGGTTGCGAAAGTTGCGATAGAACCAGATGATCCGTTCGACATCGTCGGGATGATTGCCGCCTTGCAGCACGGCCTGGCGCGCGGCGTCCAGGTCGGGAACGGGCTGGTCGAGCAGCTCGCGCACGCGCTGGTCGCCCTGGGGTACGGTGATCGCCTGGCGATAGCGCTGGTAGGTACTGTCGTCGCGGGTCTCGGCGTACAGGTCGAGGTAATAGATGGCGTCTTTCTGCGCCTTGGACCACAGGCTTTCACCCGCGACATAGGCGCGCACGGCCGATAGCGCATAGAAACTGACGCTGCCCAGGGCCACCTGGAAGACCACAACGGCGATGAAGGGCCAGGTGATGCCGAGCAGCTTTGGCGCTTCTAGAGTGCGATGTCCCTTCATGGAGTCCCTGTCACAGAGCAGATAAGGCGCAGATCAACCCAGACAAGCACAGCGTAGGCCATATGCCATCGCTGTGGTGGGGTTTTTCATGACAGAAGATCGACGAATTTGTATAAGTTCAACTTTGTTGCAGGTGCCCATAAAGCTTGGCATACAACCCACCTTCTGCAATCAGCTGCTGGTGGTCTCCATCCTCTGCCACGTGCCCGCCATCGAACACCAGCACCCGGTCGGCCTGCTTCACTGCCGACAGGCGGTGGGCGATGATCAAGGTGGTGCGGCCGCTGAGAAAACGCGCCAGGGCCTGGTGCAGGTTGTACTCGGTGGCGGCATCCAGGGCCGAGGTCGCTTCGTCGAGGATCACCACCTTGGGCTCGGCCAGCACCATGCGGGCAATCGCCAGGCGCTGACGCTGGCCACCGGACAAACGCACGCCGGAACGCCCCAGCACGCTGTCCAGGCCCTGCGGCAAGGCGGCGATAGTGGCATCCAGCTGGGCGATGTGCAGCGCCTGCCAGCACGCCTCGTCACTGCAATCGCGGCCCATGGTCAGGTTGGCGCGCACGCTGTCGTTGAACAACGACGGGTGCTGCAACACCACCGCAACGTTTTCGCGCAGGGTTTCAAGGCCGATTTCCTGCAAGCTGGCACCGCCGAAGCGGATGGTGCCGGCCTGGGCGCTATAAAGGCCCAGCAACAGTTGCACCAGGGTGCTCTTGCCACCGCCACTGGCGCCGACGATCGCTACCTTCTCGCCCGCAGCAATGGACAGGTCGAGGTGCTCGAGGACCGGCTCTTCGGCATAGGCAAAGCGCAGGTCACGCACTTCGATGCCGACCGTCTGGCGGCCGGCGAACGGGTCGCTGGCGGCCGCGTACTGCGGCTCGTCGGCACGCGCCAGCAGCTCGTTGAGACGGCTGAGCGCAGCGCCGGCGGCATAGTAGGCATATTGCAGGTTGAGCAGTTGCTCTACCGGGCCGATCATGAACCACAGGTAGCTGAACACCGCCAGCATCTGGCCGATCGAGAGGTCGGAGAACAGCACGGTGAGCATCGCTGCGGCGCGAAAGATATCGATACCGAACTGGAACAGCAGGCCACTGGCGCGGCTACTGGCGTCGCTTTTCCATTGCGAGTCAACGGCATAGTCGCGCACTTCGCGGGCGCGCAGGCCGAGGCGCCCGAGGAAATAGCCCTGGCGGTTGCCGGCACGGATTTCCTGGATGGCATCGAGGGTTTCCGCCAGCGCCTGGGTGAACCGTGCGGTACTGTCGTTCTCGAGCTTTTTCAGGTGCTTGACGCGTTTGCCCAATTGCACGGTGAAGTAGATGACCAGCGGGTTGAACAGCAGGATCAGCAAGGCCAGCTGCCAGTGCATCCAGATCAGGATGGCCGCGGTGCCGGTCAGGGTCAGCATGGCCACCAGGAAGCGGCTGAGGGTTTCGCCGACAAACTTGTCGAGGGTGTCCAGGTCGGTGACCAGGTGGGTGGTCACCGTGCCGCTGCCGAGGCTTTCGTATTCTTTCAGCGAAATGCGCTTCAGCCGCTCGATAAGGCGAACGCGCAGGCGGTAGACGATGTCCTTGGCCAAGCCGGCAAACAACCTGGCCTGGGTCACGTTGAACGCCAGGGCGGCAAGGCGCAGGCACAGGGTCAGCAACAACATCAGGCCAATGTAGCCGGCTGCCACCTGCCAGCTGGACGGCAGCAGGTGGTTCATCCACTTCAGCGCGGCATCGCCCTGGCCCAGCAGCACTTCGTCCACCAGCAGCGGCAGCAGCAACGGGATGGGCACGCTGCAGCAGGCTGCCAGCACGGCGATGAGGTTGGCAGACCAGAGGTTCTTCTTGTGATGCAGGGCCAGGCGGCGGATTTCCGCCCAGCTCAGCCTGTCAGCCGCAGTGCTGGGCTTGCCCGGCACCGGGTCGGGTGAGCCGGGCAGATCAAGCACAGGCAGCCTGCTGCAGCCAACGGCCGAGCAAAGGTTGCAGGTGTTCCAGCGGCTGGTAGCCGTTGGTCAGCAAGGCGAGTTGGCCGTTGCGCTCGGCCAGCAAGGTCGGGAAGCCGGCGATGCCGAGGTCCTGTGCCCAGGCGAAATCGGCCGCCGTGGCGGAGCGGGTATCAGCACGGGCGAAGGCTTCGGCGAACACGGCTCGGTCGAAGCCCGCCTGCTCGGCCAGCTCTACCAGCTGCGGCGCAGTGGTCACATCCCTGCCCTGCTCGTAGAAGGCGCGCTGGATCGACGCCAGCAGCGGCCAGACACGTTCGGCATCCAGCTCGCGGGCAGTGACCAGGGCCCGGCAGGCCGGCTCGGTGTCATAGACGAAGCCGTCGGGCATGGCCCCTTCGAAGCGGAACGGCTGGCCAGTGGCTTCGGCCACCGCCTGCCAATGTTCGAGAATGTACTTGCGGGTGGCGCTGTCCAGGGGGCTGCCACCGGTGCGCAAGCCGCCAGTGACCAGACGAGTGGGCACGCCGGCTTCACGCGCCTGAGCGATCAGGGCCTCGGCCACGGGTGCGAAGCCCCAGCACCAGGAGCACATCGGGTCCATCACATAGATCAGGCGCGCGGACATCATCAAGCCTCGGCTTTGTAGTTGTAACCGATCGGGTGCGGCAGGTTGCGGGCCTTGGCCAGCTCGATCTGCTTCTGCCGGTCGATGGCGCTACGCCGGGTCTTCTCGCTCAGGGTGTCCCAGCAATGCGGGCAGCTGACCCCTGGCGAATAGTGCTCGGACGCGCGCTCCTCTGCATTGATCGGATGGCGGCAGGCGTGACACTGGTCGTATTCGCCCTCGCTCAGGTCATGGCGCACCGTGACCCGGTTGTCGAAGACGAAGCAGTCGCCGTCCCACAGGCTTTCTTCCTGAGGTACTTCCTCGAAGTATTTCAGGATTCCGCCCTTAAGATGATAGACCGCCTCGAAGCCTTCACCGAGCATGTAGCTGGAGGCTTTTTCGCAACGGATGCCACCGGTGCAGAACATGGCAACCTTCTTGTGCTTGCTGGGGTCGAAGTTGGCCTTGATGTAGTCGGGGAACTCGCGGAAGGTCTCGGTCTTCGGATCGATGGCGCCCTTGAAAGTGCCGATGGCCACTTCGTAATCGTTGCGGGTGTCGATCAGCAGCACTTCCGGGTCGCTGATCAGCGCGTTCCAGTCCTTGGGCTCGACGTAGGTGCCGACGGCCTTGTTGGGGTCCACGCCGGGTACACCGAGGGTGACGATCTCTTTCTTGAGCTTGACCTTGGTACGGTAGAACGGCTGTTCGTCGCAGTACGATTCCTTGTGGTCGACATCGGCCAGGCGCGGGTCGTTGCGCAGCCAGGCCAGCAGGCCGTCGATGCCTTCGCGGGTGGCCGAGACAGTGCCGTTGATGCCCTCGTGGGCCAGCAGCAGGGTGCCTTTGACGTTGTTGTCGAGCATGGTCTTGAGCAGCGGTTCACGCAGCTCGACGTAGTCTTCCAGGGTGACGAACTTGTACAACGCCGCGACGACGATGGGTTGGGACATGACGCAGAATCTCCAGGTGGTTGCCCTCGTAAGGGGCGGACCGGGTTTGACAGTGTGACAAAAAAACAGGGGCCGCCTTGCGCCCCATTCGCGGCACAAGGCCGCTCCTACAGGGGAATGCACCAGCCGACGGGCTGCGCTATCCCTGTAGGAGCGGCCTTGTGCCGCGAATGGGCCGCAAAGCGGCCTCCGGAGTGCTGCAGATTCTACCAGAACAACAGAATGGTTTCAGTGCCCGCCGCCCGCGCACACCGGCGAAGCCGGTGCCACGCCGACCTTGGCCCACTCCTCGGCTGTGTAGGTATGGATGGCCAGGGCATGGATCTCGCCCATCAGCTCACCCATGGTGGCGTACACCTTCTGGTGACGCTTGACGCTGTTCAACCCGGCAAACTGCTCGCTGACGATCACTGCCTTGTAGTGGGTCTCCTGACCACGACTGTGCATGTGGCTTTCGTTGAGCACTTGCAGGTGTTGCGGCGCCAGGGCGGCCAGCTGTTGTTCGATGCGCTGCTGCATGGTCATCGCGGCGTACTCACTTCTTCGCCGGGGCGGCGGCCTTGCCGGCGTTCGGGTCCAGTTCCTTGGTCATGTCGTCGAGCAACTTGTTCACCACCGGTACCGCAGGCTCCAGGCTCTGCTGGGTCAGCTGGGCCGACTGCTGGGTGACCTTGGGCATTTCACGCAGGACTTTCTTGCCCAGCGGCGACTCGTAGAACTTGACCAGGTCCTTGAGCTCCTGCTCGGTGAAGGTCTGGGTGTACAGGTCGACCATCTTCGGCTTCAGCTTGTTCCAGCCAATGGCGTTGTCCAGGGCGGCGTTGGCCTTGGCCTGGTAGCTTTCCAGTACGGGCTGCTTGGCGGCCGGGGCCTTGGTCTGGGCGAAACGCTGGGCAAACATCTGCTGGACCTGCATGTACACCGGGGTGCCCAGCTTGTCGGCGTTGGCCAGGGTCAGGAATTTCTCGGCAGCAGCGTTGTGGCTGGCGGTGGCAGCGAGTACCTGGCCGCTGGCGCAAGCCAGGGCAACGGCGGCACAAAGGACACGGAGACGGGTCATTGCATTTCCTTCAGAAGAGACAGAGGCAGGTACCTCAAAGTAGAGCATTCTGCGCCGTGGTGGCGATGTGCTCAAGTGGCACGACGAGCGACGGAACCGCTCGGTCGAATCAGGGCCTAAACTGCGATTTCGAACTACACAGGAGTGCGTACAGAATGAGCCGTATCGAGACAGACAGCCTGGGCCCGGTCGAAGTTCCTGAGGACGCCTACTGGGGGGCACAGACCCAGCGTTCGCTGATCAACTTCGCCATCGGCAAGGAACGCATGCCCATCGCGGTGCTGCACGCCCTGGCGCTGATCAAGAAGGCCGCCGCACGCGTCAACGACCGCAATGGCGACTTGCCGGCCGATATCGCCCGGCTGATCGAACAGGCTGCCGACGAAGTGCTGGCTGGCCAGCACGACGACCAGTTCCCGCTGGTGGTGTGGCAGACCGGCAGCGGTACCCAGAGCAACATGAACGTCAACGAGGTTATCGCCGGGCGGGCCAACGAACTGGCCGGCAAGGGCCGTGGCGGCAAGGCACCGGTTCACCCCAACGACCATGTCAACCGCTCGCAGAGTTCCAACGACTGCTTCCCCACCGCCATGCACATTGCTGCAGCGCAGGCGGTACACGACAAGCTGCTGCCGGCCATTGCCGAATTGTCCTCGGGGCTGGCCGAGTTGTCGGCGCGTCACCACCAGCTGGTGAAGACCGGCCGCACGCACATGATGGACGCCACGCCGATCACTTTCGGCCAGGAAGTGTCCGCATTCGTCGCCCAGCTCGACTACGCCCAGCGCGCCATCCGCGCCAGCTTGCCGGCGGTCTGTGAGCTGGCCCAGGGCGGCACTGCCGTGGGTACCGGGCTGAACGCCCCGCATGGTTTCGCCGAAGCCATCGCGGCCGAGCTGGCGGCGCTGTCCGGCCTGCCGTTCGTCACTGCGCCGAACAAGTTCGCCGCGCTTGCCGGGCATGAGCCGCTGACCAGCCTGGCCGGCGCCCTGAAGACCCTGGCTGTGGCGCTGATGAAGATTGCCAACGACCTGCGCCTGCTGGGTTCCGGGCCGCGCGCCGGGTTGGCTGAGATACGCCTGCCGGCCAACGAACCCGGCAGCTCGATCATGCCGGGCAAGGTCAACCCGACCCAGTGCGAGGCATTGTCGATGCTGGCCTGCCAGGTGCTGGGCAACGACGCGGCAATCGGCTTTGCCGCCAGCCAGGGCCATTTGCAGCTGAACGTGTTCAAGCCGGTGATCATCCACAACCTCCTGCAATCGATCGAACTGCTGGCCGATGGTTGCCGTAACTTCCAACAACATTGCGTGGCGGGTATCGAACCGGATGCCGAGCAGATGGCCGCGCACCTGGAGCGCGGTTTGATGCTGGTAACGGCGCTGAACCCGCATATCGGCTATGACAAGGCAGCGGAAATTGCCAAGAAGGCTTACGGCGAGGGCAAGACCTTGCGCGAGGCGGCACTGGAGTTGAAGTACCTGACCAATGAGCAATTCGACCAGTGGGTGCGGCCGGAGAACATGCTGGCCCCAGGTGGAAAGGGCTGACATCCAGACACCGCGCTCCTTGCAGGAGCCGCCTTGGGCAGCCCATCGCAACCCACGGCCGCTCCTACACCGAGCGCGCGACTTTGCGGAATTTGCGGGCCCGCCAGCTAGCCACCAGCGATGGCCCCAGCGCCACCAGCGCCGAACCCAGCACCACCGTGACCGCGCCGACATAACCCAGGGCGTTGATGTCCTCCGCGTGTACATAGGCAGGCCACAGCAAGGCCGCCAATGCTACCGCGACAAAGGTGACCAGCGGTGTCAGTGCCAACGTGGCACTCACCCGCGACGCTTCCCAGTGCGCCAGCGCCTCGGCAAATGCGCCATAGGCCACCAGGGTGTTCAGGCAGCAGGCCAGCAGCAACCAGCCCTGCACCGGGCTCAGTTGCAACGCCTGCAGCGGGTGTACCCAGGGCGTGAGCAAAGCGGCGCAACCGAGGTAGATCACCATCATGACTTGCTGGGAATTCCATACGGTCAGCAACTGCTTCTGGCTCAGCGCGTAGAACACCCAGATCGTGGTGGCCAGCAGGATGGTCAGCACGCCCGTGGTATAGGTGCCCAGCGAAGTCAGCAGCTCTTCAAGGCGCTGGTTGAAGAACAGACCAAACCCCGCCAGCAGGATCAGCAAGCCCATGCCCTGCCCCAGGCTGAAACGTTCGCGGAACACGAACACGCTGGCCACCAGCAACAGCACCGGGCCGAGCTGCACCACCAGTTGCGCGGTGCCCGGGCTCAGCAGGTTCAGGCCGATCAGGTACAGCACATAGTTGCCCATCAGGCCGAGCACGGCCACCAGCACCAGCCCCTTGCGCCTGGGCGTCAGTTTGCGAATGGACGGCAGGCGGCGCTGGGCCGTCAGCCAGGCGAACAGCAGCCCACCGGAAACCAGCAGACGGTACCAGGTGACAGTGACCGGATCGACCACTTGCAGCACCTGCTTGAGCTTGATCGGCAGAATGCCCCAGAGCAACGCCGTCAGAAGTGCCAGGAACAGGCCATAGCCCCAGCGGCCGGAAGTGGTGTGCATAAAGTCCTCGATCAAGCCCGTGGTGGGGGTGGTTGAATTCTAAAGGCTTGGAGGGCTGGGGCGGGCGCGAGTGCCGAGAAAAGAATTCATCAGGTCATTCTTCTGTGGCATGGCTTTGGAAGGCGTGGTACCGGTTCTGCCCTCTTCGCGGGGCGTGCCCGCGACAAGGCCAGAACCGGCAGCAACAATGTCGCTTATTTCTTGTCCCTGGCAAACGCCGCCTCGAGTGCCTGGTTGATGGTGCGCAACACTTTCACCCGCGCCCAGCGCTTGTCGTTGGCCTCCACCAGTGTCCACGGCGCGATCTCGGTGCTGGTCCGGTCGACCATGTCACCCACTGCCTGGACATAGCCGTCCCACTTTTCGCGATTGCGCCAGTCATCCTCGGTGATCTTGTAGCGCTTGAACGGGATCTGTTCGCGTTCTTCGAAGCGCGCCAGCTGGGTCTGCTGGTCGATCGCCAGCCAGAACTTGACCACCACCACGCCGGCATTGACCAGCTGTTCCTCGAAATCATTGATTTCGCTATAGGCGCGCATCCAGTCGGCCGGGCTACAGAAGCCTTCCACCCGCTCCACCAGGACCCGGCCATACCAGGAACGGTCGAAGATGGTGAACTTGCCACGCGCCGGAATATGCCGCCAGAACCGCCACAGGTAAGGTTGCGCG
This sequence comes from Pseudomonas sp. TE21394, assembly GCF_054057835.1. Classification (NCBI taxonomy): domain Bacteria; kingdom Pseudomonadati; phylum Pseudomonadota; class Gammaproteobacteria; order Pseudomonadales; family Pseudomonadaceae; genus Pseudomonas; species Pseudomonas sp. TE21394. The sequence continues at coordinate 479,814 of NZ_JBSRZR010000001.1, forward strand.
CGTTCTTCTTCGGTCGGCGCGGCAATTGGCACGATGCGATACTGGCGCGGGTCCAGCGCTGCCGCCACGCGGCGAATGGCACCGCCTTTGCCGGCAGCGTCATTGCCTTCGAACACCGCCACCAGGGCATGCCGGCGCATGCGCTTGTCGCGCAGCAGGCCAGCCAGGCGCGCCTGCTCGGTGACCAGCTGCTCCTGATACTCGGCCTTGTCCAGGCGCAGGGTCATGTCCAGCGCGCCGAGCAGGCTGCGCTGGTCGATGCTGCGGCCCAGCGGGGCGACGTTGCCGCGGTGCTTGGCCTTGGGGTCGCTGGCCAGCGCCGCCTGCAGGCTTTCCAGGAGAATGCGCCCCACCGCCAGGCTGCGGTAGTTCGGGTCGACGCCTTCGATGATGTGCCAGGGTGCATAATCGCGGCTGGTGCGCCGTAGCACGCGCTCGCCGAAGCGCACGAAGCGGTCGTAGGTTTGCGACTGCTGCCAGTCCAGCGGGCTGATGCGCCAGCTGTGCAAAGGGTCGTCCTTCAGCGCCTTGAGGCGAGCCTTCATCTGCTTCCTGGACAAGTGGAACCAGAACTTGATGATCAGCGCCCCCTCGTCGCAGAGCATTTCCTCGAGGCGCTCGGCGCCGGCGATGGCCTGGTCCAGCACCGCGTCCTTGAACAAGCCATGTACCCGCCCCTGAAGCATCTGGCTGTACCAGTTACCGAAGAACACGCCCATCCGCCCCTTCGGTGGCAGCGCCCGCCAGTAGCGCCAGGCCGGTGGCCGGGCCAGCTCCTCATCGGTTTGCTGGTCGAAGGTGAGCACATCGATCAGCCGCGGGTCCATCCATTCGTTGAGCAGCTTGACTGTTTCGCCCTTGCCGGCGCCTTCGATGCCGTTGATCAGCACGATCACCGGGAAGCGCGCCTGCTGCTTGAGTTCGTACTGGGCTTCGAGCAGGGCCTCGCGCAAAGCGGGTACCTCGGCGTCGTAAGTCTCCTTGTCGATGCTGTGGCCGATTTCGGCAGATTCGAACATGCATTGGCTCCTTCAATGGATAAGCAAGACTAGCGGATTTCATTTGTACCCGCGAAGTGCTCGGCACAGCCTGCGCAAACCGCCCGGATAGCTTAAAATCCGCCCATCCGCTGCAACCGAGCCAACCATGTCCACGCTTCTCCAGCAGGCCCAGATCGACTGGGACGCCCAGGGCCGCCCCCACTCGCGGCAATATGACGACGTCTATTTCGCAGTCAATGAAGGCATCGAGGAAACCCGTCATGTGTTCCTCGGGCAAACCCGCCTGGCAGAACGTTTCGCCGCCCTCGCCCCGCACGCTTGCCTGGTGATAGGTGAAACCGGCTTTGGCACCGGCATGAACTTCTATTGCGCCTGGCAGTTGTTCGAGCAACAGGCTGGCGCCGAGGCCCGCCTGCATTTCGTCAGCGTCGAGAAGTACCCGCTCGGCCGCGACGACCTGGCCCGGGCTATGCGCCTGTGGCCGGAGCTGGCGGCCTACAGCGAACCCCTGCTGGCGCAGTACGTGGCGCTGCACCCAGGTTACCAGCAGTTCACCTTTGCCAACGGGCGGGTCACCCTCACCCTGTTGATTGGTGACGTGCTGGAGCAGTTGCCACAACTGGATGCGCAGGTCGACGTGTGGTTTCTCGACGGCTTCGCCCCGGCCAAGAACCCCGACATGTGGACGCCGGCGCTGTTCGCACAGCTGGCGCGGCTGTCGCATCCCGGCACCGTGCTGGGCACGTTCACCACCACCGGCTGGGTACGCCGCAGCCTGGTCGACGCCGGCTTTGCGATGAAAAAAGTGCCGGGCATCGGCAAGAAGTGGGAAGTGATGAACGGCGCCTATGTCGGCGCTGCGCCCAGCGCCAGCCCACCCTGGTATGCCCGCCCGGAGGCCGCAGCGGGGCCACGCGAGGCGCTGGTCATCGGTGCCGGGCTGGCTGGCAGCTGCAGCGCCGCCAGCCTGGCCCGGCGCGGCTGGCAGGTGACCGTGCTGGAACGCCACGACGGGCCGGCACGGGAAGCGTCGGGCAACCCGCAAGGGGTGCTCTACCTGAAGCTGTCTGCCCATGGCACGGCACTGTCGCAAATGATCCTTTCCGGTTTCGGCTACACCCGGCGCCAGCTGGAGCGCCTGCAGCGAGGCCGCGACTGGGATGCCTGTGGCGTGCTGCAACTGGCCTTCGACAGCAAGGAAGCCGAGCGCCAGGGCAAACTGGCTGCGGCCTTCGCCCCTGACCTTTTGCACCCACTCCAGCGTGATGAGGCCGAAGCCATGGCTGGTGTGGCGTTGCCGGCCGGTGGGCTGTTCTATCCGGAGGGTGGCTGGGTCCACCCGCCGGCACTGTGTCAGCAGCAGTTGCAGCACCCTGGCATTCGCCTGGTGACACACCAGACGGTGCTCGACCTGCGCAAGGTCGGTGAGCTATGGCAAGCCTGGGCCGGCGAACGGTTGCTGGCCAGCGCCCCCGTGGTGGTTCTCGCCGGGGCCGCCGAAGTACGGCGCTTCGAGCCGTGCGCACAGCTGCCGCTCAAGCGCATCCGCGGGCAAGTCACCCGCTTGCCGGCCACTGCCGGTAGCCGCGCGCTGCGCACCGTGGTGTGCGCGCAGGGCTATGTGGCGCCACCGCGCGACGATGAACATACCCTGGGCGCGAGCTTCGACTTTCATAGCGAAGACCTGGCACCAACGGTGGCCGAGCACCAAGGCAACCTGGCGTTGCTGGATGAAATATCCCCCGACCTGGCCCAGCGCCTGGGTACCGCCGGGCTGGACCCGGCACGGTTGCATGGGCGCGCGGCGTTCCGCTGCACCAGCCCCGACTACCTGCCGATCGTCGGCCCGATAGCCGACGCCCTGGCGTTCAGCGAAGCCTATGCGGTGCTGGGCCGCGATGCGCGGCAAGTACCAGAGGTGGCGTGCCCGTGGCTGGACGGCCTGTATGTGAACAGCGGGCATGGCTCGCGGGGCTTGATTACCGCACCGCTGAGTGGCGAGCTGGTAGCCGCCTGGGTATGCGGCGAGCCGCTGCCGGTGCCGCGGACAGTGGCCGAGGCTTGTCATCCGAACCGGTTTGCCTTGCGCAGGTTGATTCGAGGCAAATGAACGGACCGGGGCTGCTGCCCAGCCCATCGCCGGCAAGCCAGCGCTCACAAGGGACGCAGTGCTATATAACAGATCGATCTAAAACTCTCACAAACCGCACAGGTCAGTTCCTTCAAGTGCCCTAATCCGGGGCACTCCCTCCCCAACGGAAAAACCGGTAAGGACCTATGTGCGGATTAGCAGGAGAGTTGCGTTTTACCCCCATCGACCAAGCCCCTCGCCCAGCCGACCTGGCTGCGGTAGAGCGCATTACCCATCACCTGGCGCCGCGCGGCCCGGATGCCTGGGGCTTCCATAGCCAGGGTCCGATTGCACTGGGCCACCGGCGCCTGAAAATCATGGACCTGTCCGACGGTTCGGCGCAGCCGATGGTCGACAACACCCTCGGCCTGTCGCTGGCGTTCAACGGCGCCATCTACAACTTCCCCGAACTGCGCCAGGAACTGCAGGCGCTGGGCTACACCTTCTGGTCCGACGGCGACACCGAGGTGCTGCTCAAGGGCTACCACGCCTGGGGCGCCGCCTTGCTGCCAAAGCTCAACGGCATGTTCGCCCTGGCCATCTGGGAGCGCGATAACCAGCGCTTGTTCCTCGCCCGCGACCGCCTGGGCGTCAAGCCCTTGTACCTGTCGCGCAATGGCGAGCGCCTGCGTTTCGCCTCGACCCTGCCGGCGTTGCTCAAGGGCGGTGACATCGACCCGGTGCTCGACCCGGTGGCACTCAACCATTACCTGAACTTCCACGCGGTGGTGCCGGCGCCACGCACCCTGCTGGCCAATGTACAGAAGCTCGAACCCGGCACCTGGATGCGCATCGACCGCCATGGTGAAGTGGAACGGCAGACCTGGTGGCAGCTGCACTACGGCGCCACGGTAGATGAACGCGAGCTGGACCTCGAAGGCTGGACCACCCGCGTGCTCGACGCCACGCGCGAGGCCGTGGCCATTCGCCAACGTGCCGCCGTGGATGTGGGCGTGTTGCTTTCCGGCGGGGTCGATTCCAGCTTGCTGGTCGGCCTGCTACGCGAAGCAGGCGTGGACGACCTGTCCACCTTTTCCATCGGTTTCGAGGACGCCGGCGGCGAGCGCGGCGACGAGTTCCAGTACTCCGACCTGATCGCCCGGCACTACGGCACCCGTCACCACCAGTTGCGCATTGCCGAGCACGAAATCATCGAGCAACTGCCGGCGGCGTTTCGCGCCATGAGCGAACCGATGGTCAGCCACGACTGCATCGCCTTCTACCTGCTGTCGCGGGAAGTGGCGAAACATTGCAAGGGCGTGCAAAGCGGCCAGGGCGCCGATGAACTGTTCGCCGGCTACCACTGGTACCCGCAGGTGGACGGCGCCGAGGATGCCTTCAGCGCCTACCGTGCGGCCTTCTTCGACCGCAGCCACGCCGAATACCGCGAGACCGTGCAAGCTTCCTGGCTGCTGGAAACCGATGCGGCAGGCGACTTCGTCCGCGAGCACTTTGCCCGCCCCGGCGCCGCCGATGCGGTGGACAAGGCCCTGCGCCTGGACAGCACGGTGATGCTGGTGGAAGACCCAGTCAAACGGGTGGACAACATGACCATGGCCTGGGGCCTGGAGGCGCGCACGCCGTTCCTCGACTACCGCCTGGTGGAGCTGTCGGCGCGCATTCCCGCGCGCTTCAAGTTGCCCGACGGTGGCAAGCAGGTACTCAAGCAGGCCGCGCGGCGGGTGATCCCGCATGAAGTGATCGACCGCAAGAAGGGCTACTTCCCGGTACCAGGCCTGAAGCACCTGGAAGGCGCCACCCTCGGCTGGGTACGTGAACTGCTGACCGACCCCAGCCAGGACCGGGGGCTGTTCAACCCGGCCATGCTAGACCGCCTGCTGAGCAACCCGCATGGCCAGTTGACCCCGCTGCGCGGCTCCAAGCTGTGGCAACTGGCGGCACTGAACCTGTGGCTGACCGAACAAGGACTCTGACCGATGAAAGCCCACGAAACTGCTTACGGCCAGCGTCTGTTGCGCGGCCAGGCGCCTTCCTACGAGCGCCTGCAGGCGCGCCTGGCCGGCGATGGCAGCCAACCGCACGACCAGCCGCGCGCCGTACATTGTGGTTGGGGCCGGCTGCTGATCGGCCACACCTACGCCGACCCGGCCCGGCTGGCCGAAGACCTGCTCGGCGAGTGCCCCGGCGAACGCGACATCGCGCTGTACGTGGCCGCCCCCCAGCAGGTGCTGGCCCATGCGCCACAGCAGCTGTTCCTCGACCCGTCCGACACCCTGCGCCTGTGGTTCACCGATTACCGCCCGGCGCAGCGGGTGTTCCGCGGCTTCCGCGTGCGCCGGGCGCAGAACCCCGGCGACTGGCAGGCCATCAACACCCTGTACCAGGCGCGCGGCATGTTGCCGGTCGTCCCCGAGCTGCTCACCCCTCTCGACCAGGGTGGCCCCGTTTACTGGCTGGCCGAGGACGAAGACAGCGGCACGGTCATCGGTAGCGTCATGGGCCTGAACCACGCCAAGGCATTCGACGACCCCGAGCACGGCAGCAGCCTGTGGTGCCTGGCGGTGGACCCGCACTGCACCCGCCCTGGCGTCGGCGAAGTGCTGGTACGCCACCTGATCGAGCACTTCATGAGCCGCGGCCTGGCCTACCTGGACCTGTCGGTGCTGCACGACAACCGCCAGGCCAAGCGCCTGTACCAGAAGCTGGGGTTTCGCAACCTGCCGACCTTCGCGGTCAAGCGCAAGAACGGCATCAACGAGCAGTTGTTTCTCGGCCCTGGACCGCAGGCGGACCTCAACCCTTATGCGCGCATCATCGTCGACGAGGCCTTGCGCCGGGGTATCGAGGTACAGGTAGATGACGCCGCTGCCGGGCTGTTCACCCTCAGCCTGGGCGGGCGCCGCATTCGCTGCCGGGAATCGCTGAGCGACCTGACCAGCGCCGTCACCATGACCCTGTGCCAGGACAAGCGCCTGACCCGCCAGGCCCTGCATAACGCCGGGCTCAAGGTGCCGGCACAGCAACTGGCCGGCAACGCCGACGACAACCTGGCATTTCTCGACGAGCACGCAGCGGTGGTGGTCAAACCGGTCGATGGCGAGCAGGGCCAAGGTGTCGCGGTCAACCTCACCACGATCGAGGACATCACCCGTGCCGTCGAGCATGCGCGCCAGTACGACAGCCGGGTATTGCTGGAAAGCTTCCATGCCGGGCATGACCTGCGCATCGTGGTCATCGGTTATGAAGTGGTAGCCGCCGCCATTCGCCACCCGGCGCAGGTGGTGGGTGACGGCAAGCACAGCATTCGCCAGCTGATCGAGGCGCAGAGCCGCCGCCGCCAGGCGGCCACCGGCGGCGAAAGCAAGATTCCGCTCGATGAAGAGACCGAACGCACCCTGGGCGCAGCAGGCCATGGCTACGACGATGTGCTGCCTCCAGGGCAGCATCTGAATGTACGGCGCACCGCCAACCTGCACACCGGCGGCACCCTGGAAGACGTGACCGAACGCCTGCACCCGGCGCTGGCCGAGGCCGCCGTACGGGCGGCACGGGCGCTGGAGATCCCGGTAGTGGGGCTGGACTTCATGGTGCGGGATGCCGGGCAGCCGGAGTACGTGATCATCGAAGCCAACGAGCGTGCCGGGTTGGCCAACCACGAGCCGCAGCCGACCGCCGAGCGTTTCATCGACCTGCTGTTTCCGCATAGCCGGCCTTTGGCGTGAACCAGTGCCGGCCTCTTCGCGGATAAAGCCGCGAAGAGGCTGGCACAGCAGTAAAGGAGTCCGACCATGTCCGACCGACATCCCGAACCCGATCTCGACTACCTCAAACGCGTCCTGCTGGAGATGCTCGCCATCCCCAGCCCCACCGGTTTCACCGACACCATCGTGCGCTACGTGGCCGAACGCCTGGAGGAACTGGGTATCCCTTTCGAGTTGACCCGCCGCGGCACCATCCGTGCCACGCTCAAGGGCCGGCAAAGCTCGCCGGACCGCGCAGTTTCCGCCCACCTGGACACCATCGGCGCCAGCGTCCGGCAATTGCTCGACAATGGCCGCCTGGCCCTTGCGCCGGTGGGCTGCTGGTCCAGCCGCTTCGCCGAGGGCAGCCGGGTCAGCGTGTTCACCGACACCGGCGTGTTCCGTGGCAGCGTGCTGCCACTGATGGCCAGCGGCCATGCCTTCAACACCGCCATCGACCAGATGCCGATCAGCTGGGAGCATGTCGAAGTGCGCCTGGACGCCTACTGCGCCACCCGCGCCGATTGCGAGGCGCTGGGTGTAAGCATCGGTGACTTCGTCGCCTTCGACCCGTTGCCCGAATTCACCGATAGCGGCCACATCAGCGCCCGCCACCTGGATGACAAGGCCGGCGTGGCGGCACTGTTGGCGGCACTGAAGGCAGTGGTGGAAAGCGGCCGTCAGCCACTGATCGACTGCCATCCATTGTTCACCATTACCGAGGAGACCGGTTCAGGCGCCGCCGGTGCCTTGCCCTGGGATGTCAGCGAATTCGTCGGTATCGACATTGCCCCGGTGGCGCCCGGCCAGGCTTCCAGCGAACATGCGGTGAGCGTGGCCATGCAGGACTCGTCGGGGCCTTACGACTATCACCTGTCGCGACACCTGCTGAAACTGGCTGGCGACCACGACCTGCCGGTGCGCCGCGACCTGTTCCGCTACTATTTCAGTGATGCTCATTCGGCGGTCACGGCAGGCCACGATATCCGCACCGCACTGGTGGCGTTCGGTTGTGACGCCACTCATGGCTACGAACGCACCCACATCGATAGCCTGGCGGCGCTGAGCCGGTTGCTGTCGGCGTACCTGTTGAGCCCGCCGGTATTCGCCAGCGATTCGCAGCCGGCCAATACCTCCCTGGAGCGCTTCAGCCACCAGCTGGAACATGATGCGCAGATGGAGAGCGAGACTCGGGTACCCGCGGTGGATAGCCTGGTCGGTCAAAAGGGTTGAGGGCCCTGGGGCTGCTTTGCAGCCCCGAAGGCCGGATGTTTCGCGTAGCATGCCACTACCGACACCCTAGGCAACGCCCACCATGCTGATCCCTTACGACCAACTGCAAGCCGAAACCCTGACCCGTCTGATCGAAGACTTCGTCACCCGCGACGGCACCGACAACGGCGACGATACCCCGCTGGAAACCCGTGTGCTGCGGGTGCGCCAGGCCTTGGCCAAGGGCCAGGCGTTCATCCTGTTCGACCCGGAAAGCCAGCAGTGCCAGTTGCTGGCCAGGCATGACGTGCCGCGCGAGTTGCTCGACTAGCCGGCCTGGCTGCTTCGCAGGCAAAACCGCGCAGAGGCAGGAAGCAGCATCAGGCTTTGCCTTGCTTGGCCTCCTTGATGCGCTTGTACACCTCGGCCCGATGCACCGGCACCTCGCGCGGTGCATCCACGCCAAAGCGCACCACCCCGTCGCGCGTTTCCACCACCATGAGTCGAATGTCATCGCCGATCACGATGACCTCCCCCACTTCGCGTCCTATTACCAACATGCTCCTGTCCTCCAGCGAAAGGGAAAACCGGAGCCTGCCTTGCTGGCATCTGGCTACTCAACAGTTCCGCAGCGATTCAGAAGCACCCCACATATCGAAGTAATTTTTCTTACAGACCAATCAACGTGAATGGGCCTTGGCACGCATCTTCATTGCCATGTCGGCCATCTCGTCATACAGCCGCTCTGGCGCCTGGCGTTTCAGTTGCCAGGCCTGACGCCCGGCTTCGTGGGGCAGGATCAGGAATTCGCCGGCGGCAACCTGGCGGTGGATGTAGTCGGCGATTTCCGCTGCATTGATCGGCGAGCCTTCCAGCAGTTTGCCCACCTGCGCCTTCATCGCCGGGTTCGGCCCGCGGAACGAATCCAGCAGGTTGGTCTGGAAGAACGACGGGCACACCACATGCACCGCTACCTCGAGCTGGCGCAGCTCCACCAGCAGGCTCTCCGACAAGGCCAGCACGCCGGCCTTGGCCACGTTGTAGTTGCTCATGCCCGGGCCCTGCATCAACGCCGCCATCGAGGCAATGTTGATGATGCGCCCCTTGCTGCGCTCCAGCAGTGGCAGGAACGCCTTGCAGCCCTTGACCACCCCCATCAGGTTGATCGCGAGTTGCCAGTCCCAGTCTTCCAGCGACAATTCGGCGAAGAACCCGCCTGCGGCGACACCGGCGTTGTTGACGATCACATCGACGCCGCCGAACTGCTCGCTGCAGGCCTGCGCCAGGGCGGTGAGCTGGCTGTAGTCGCGTACGTCGCAGCGCTGGACGAAGCCGTCGCCACCCTCTTCCCGCACCCTTTCCAGGGTGTCGCGCAGGCCGGCTTCGTTGACGTCGGCCAGCGCCAGGCGCCAGCCCTCTCGCGCCCAGCGCAGGGCGATCTCGCGACCGAGGCCGGACCCGGCGCCGGTGATCATGATGCGGTTTTGCATGGTGGCTGGCCTTGTTTCGATGAAGGGTGAATGCAGTCTAAACAAGGCACTGGGTAACGGCAGGGTTCATCAGGGTAGTGAATGGGCTGGCATGCTGCCTGCGTCGCCGGCACAGCAATGGAATCTTTCACAAGCGGCACAGGTCCCAATCTACAAGAGGCCAGCAGTCCGAGGCCCTTGACCCTCAACCACGCAAGGACTCCGTCATGACCACGATTCTGATCATCATCCTGATTCTCCTGCTGATTGGTGGCTTACCGGTCTTCCCGCACTCGCGCAGCTGGGGCTATGGCCCGTCCGGCATCATCGGCGTGGTGCTGGTGATCCTGCTGGTGTTGTTGTTGCTAGGCATGATCTAGCGCCGCAGACATGAAAAAACCGCTCCGAAGCGCGGTTTTTTCATTGCCGTGAAGATCAGTGCGATACAGCGCCCGATGCCCCCAGGCCGGTCTGCGAACGCACGAACTGCGGGAAGAACAGCGCACGCTCGTCTTCAGCAGCCTTGGACTTGTCGGTGATCGAGAAGAACCAGATACCCACGAAGGCGATCAGCATCGAGAACAACGCCGGATACTCGTATGGGTAGATCGGCTTCTCGTGGCCGAGGATCTGTACCCAGATGGTCGGGCCGAGGATCATCAGCGTGACCGCACTGACCAGGCCCAGCCAGCCGCCGATCATGGCGCCACGGGTGGTCAGCTTCTTCCAGTACATCGAGAGCAGCAGTACCGGGAAGTTGCAGCTGGCGGCGATGGAGAATGCCAGGCCGACCATGAAGGCGATGTTCTGCTTCTCGAACAGGATGCCCAGGCCGATCGCCAGCACGCCCAGGGCGACAGTGGTGATCTTCGACACGCGGATCTCGTCCTTGTCGTTGGCCTTGCCCTTGCGCCATACGCTGGCGTACAGGTCGTGGGATACCGCCGAGGCACCGGCGAGGGTGAGGCCGGCGACCACCGCCAGGATGGTGGCGAAAGCCACTGCCGAGATGAAGCCGAGGAACACGCTGCCACCCACGGCATTGGCCAGGTGCACCGCTGCCATGTTGTTGCCACCCAGCAGGGCGCCGGCGGCATCCTTGAAGTCCGGGTTGGTGCTGACCAGCAGGATGGCGCCAAAGCCGATGATGAAGGTCAGGATGTAGAAGTAGCCGATGAAACCGGTGGCATACAGCACGCTCTTGCGCGCTTCCTTGGCGTCACCGACGGTGAAGAAGCGCATCAGGATATGCGGCAGGCCGGCGGTACCGAACATCAGTGCCAGGCCAAGCGAGAAGGCCGAGATCGGGTCCTTGACCAGGCCACCCGGGCTCATGATCGCTTCGCCCTTGGCGTGCACCTTGATCGCTTCGGAGAACAGCGTGTTGAAGTCGAAGCCCACGTGCTTCATCACCATCAACGCCATGAAGCTGGCCCCGGACAGCAGCATCACCGCCTTGATGATCTGTACCCAGGTGGTGGCCAGCATGCCGCCGAACAGTACGTACAGGCACATCAGGATACCGACCAGGATCACCGCTACGTGGTAGTCCAGGCCGAACAGCAGCTCGATCAGCTTGCCGGCACCGACCATCTGCGCGATCAGGTAGAACGCTACCACGACCAGCGAACCGGAGGCCGACAGGGTGCGGATCTCCTTCTGCCCGAGGCGGTACGAGGCCACGTCGGCAAAGGTGTACTTGCCCAGGTTGCGCAGGCGTTCGGCGATCAGGAAGAGGATGATCGGCCAGCCGACCAGGAAGCCGATCGAGTAGATCAGGCCATCGTAGCCCGAAGTGAACACCAGCGCGGAAATGCCCAGGAACGAGGCCGCCGACATGTAGTCACCGGCAATTGCCAGGCCATTCTGGAAACCTGTGATCTTGCCGCCTGCGGCGTAGTAGTCGGAAGCCGACTTGTTACGCTTGGAAGCCCAGTAGGTAATGCCGAGGGTAAAGGCGACGAAGGCCACGAACATGGCAATGGCGGACACGTTCAGCGGTTGTTTCTGCACCTCGCCGGTCAGGGCATCGGCGGCCCACACGGCGGGTGCGAAGGCGCCGCAGGCCAGTACGGCCATGGTTTTGGCATGTCGAATCATTGTTGCGCCTCCTTCAGGATGGCCTTGTTCAGCTCATCGAACTCGCCATTGGCGCGGCGCACGTAGATGGCGGTGAGCACGAATGCCGAGACGATCAGGCCGACGCCCAGGGGAATGCCCCAGGTAATCGAGGAGTCCGGGCTGAGCTTGGTACCCAGGATCTGCGGACCGTAGGCGATCAGGAGGATGAAGGCGCAGTACAGGCCGAGCATGATCGCCGAGAGAATCCAGGCGAACCGTTCGCGCTTGGTGACCAGCTCCTTGAAACGGGGACTGTTTTGTATCGAGAGGTAAATGCTGTCGTTCATTGTTTTTGTCCTAGCAGCACAGATAGGGGGCGGAACCCACGACCCCTACTTTATGCGGCTGTCGGACGCCAACCAGACGACCTTAGTCTTAGATGAAACGGTGTTTTACCAAATCGGTAAAAAAAAACGGGGCCGCTATGCGGCCCCGGGATTCCGGCATTTACTTGCCGGTCCACTCCTTCACCCGATCAGGGTGCTTGGCCACCCAGTCCTTGGCCGCCGCTTCAGGCTTGGCCCCTTCCTGGATCGCCAGCATCACCTCACCGATCTCGTCCTTCGATTGCCAGCTGAACTTCTTCAGGAACTCCGCCACTTCCGGCGCCTTGGACGCCAGCTCCTTGCTGCCGATGCTGTTCACGGTTTCAGCAGCGCCATACACGCCTTTGGGGTCTTCGAGGAACTTCAGCTTCCACTTGGCGAACATCCAGTGCGGTACCCAGCCGGTCACCGCGATCGACTGCTGCTTGTTATAGGCACGGCCCAGTTCTGCCGTCATCGCCGCACCGGAGCTGGCCTGCAGCTTGTAGCCGGTCAGGTCGTAGTCCTTGATGGCCTGCTCGGTTTTCAGCATCACGCCGGAGCCGGCGTCGATGCCGACGATCTTCTGCTTGAAGGTGTCGTCGGTCTTGAGGTCGGCGATGCTCACCGCCTTGACGTACTCGGGGACGATCAGGCCGATCTTGGCGTCCTTGAAGTTCGGGCCGTAATCGACCACGTTGTCCTTGTTCTTGGCCCAGTATTCACCATGGGTCACCGGCAACCAGGCCGACAACATGGCATCAAGCTTGCCGGTGGCCACGCCCTGCCACATGATCCCGGTGGCCACAGCCTGCAGCTTCACGTCATAGCCGAGCTTCTGCTTGATCACTTCGGCGGCCACGTTGGTGGTTGCCACGCTGTCGGCCCAACCATCCACGTAACCAATGCTTACTTCTTTTGCCATTGCCTGTGCAGCGCTCATGGCCATCACCAGGGCGGTGCCCACACCCAGGAAACGTCGCATTTTTCTCAAAGCAGCCATCAAAGCATCCCCTCGTCAGGTCTAGGAGATTGCATCATCTTCCTGCAACACAAGGCGACCTGCTCCAACTGCGACCTGTACCTGCCCCATATGCGACAGCACTATGCCATTAGCGCCATCACCCAGCGCCGAACTGCGCGATCCTTGCATGCCAAAGGTTTGGCGCCGGGCTACTATCTACCCTTTTGCGCCTGACGATGGACCGCCCGATGCCCCGTTCTGCCCACCTGCTGCCGTTGTACCTGCTTGCCTGCCTGCTTGCCCTGGCCGCGCTGGGAGGGCTCTGGTACGGGCTCGGCAAGCCGGTGCAACTGCCCGACGCCGCCAGCCCGACGCACAAGCTGCAATGCGCCTCGTACACACCGTTCGACAAGGATCAGTCGCCCTACGACCGCCCGTTCCGCCTGCGCCCGGCACGCATGGACGCCGACCTGGCGTTGCTCGCCGAGCGATTCCAGTGCATCCGCACCTATTCCCAGACCGGTCTTGAGGCAATTCCGGCACTGGCCCGCAAACATGGGCTGAAGGTGATGCTGGGCGCCTGGGTCAACGCCCACCCGGCCGACACCGAGAAGGAAATCGAGCTGCTGATCGCCGCCGCCAACGCCAACCCCGACGTGGTCAGCGCGGTGATCGTCGGCAACGAGACGCTGCTGCGCAAAGAGGTAACCGGCGCCCAGCTGGCCAGACTGATCGCCCGGGTGAAAAGCCAGGTGCAGGTACCGGTGACCTACGCCGATGTCTGGGAGTTCTGGCTGCAGCACCCGCAAGTGGCGCCGGCAGTGGACTTCCTGACCATCCACCTGCTGCCGTACTGGGAAGATGACCCGCGCGGCATCGATCAGGCCCTGGCCCACGTCGCCGATGTGCGTCGGCTGTTCGGCACGCGCTTCGCGCCCAAGGACATCGTCATCGGTGAAACCGGCTGGCCCAGCGAAGGCCGTCAGCGCGAGACGGCGGTGCCGAGCCGGGTCAACGAGGCGCGTTTCATTCGCGGCTTCGTCGCCATGGCGCAGAGCAATGGTTGGTCCTACAACCTGATCGAGGCGTTCGACCAGCCTTGGAAACGCGCCAACGAGGGGGCGGTCGGCGGCTACTGGGGGCTTTACGATGCCGAGCGGCAGGACAAGGGCGTGCTCGAAGGGCCGGTGAGCAACTTGCCGCAGTGGCCGCAGTGGTGGCTGGCCAGCGCCTTGCTGGCGGCAGTCATGCTGATGTTCGCCGGGCGCCCCGCCACCCCGAGCGCAGCCCTGCTGCTACCGCTACTGGCGGCATTGGGCGCAGCTTGCCTGGGGCTTTGGGGCGAGCTGATGCGCACCCATGCACGGTTTGCCGGGGAATGGCTGTGGGCGCTGTTGCTGGCGGGGCTGAACCTGCTGGTAATGGCCCATGTCATGCTGGCGCTGGCACGGCGTGCGGGCTGGCGCGAGCGGCTGTGCGCCTGGCTGCAGGCACGCGCGGGCTGGCTGTTGCTGGCAGCTGGCTTTGCCGCCGCGGTGAGCCAGCTGGCAATGGTGTTCGATCCACGCTATCGCAGCTTCCCCAGCGCAGCGCTGGCCTTGCCGGCGCTGGTGTTCGCGCTATGGCCGGTACCGGCGCGGCGTGCGGAAGTGGCGTTGCTGGCGTTCATCGTGGGTGCCGGGGTGGCGCCGCAGTTGTTCGTGGAAGGGCTGGAGAACCAGCAGGCCTGGCTGTGGGCGCTGGTCAGTCTACTGATGACGGCAGCGTTGTGGCGGAGCTTGCGCATTACTCGCAAGGCCGCTCCTACAGGGGCCGTGTAGCCCCAGCGTCTCGCACCAACCGCAACCCCGCCAGTACCAGCGCAAACGTTGCAATGCTGGCGGTATACAGCACCAGCGCCGGCACCGCGAAGACCAGCCCCAGCAGTGCCAGCCACCAGCCACGACGGCCGCCGATGACCTGCGCCAGCAGCGCCAGCCCCAAACCGCTCCAGGCCATTACCTGGTAGTGAATGCCCAGCCCCAGCAACGACCGCACTTCACATTGCCAGTACGCGGCCGGCAACGTGCACAGCTCCACCCACCGGCCATCCTCCATCAGCCCGTAGCGCACGCCATAGCTGGCCGCGAGCCACAGCCCCAGGCACAGCACCAGCACGGCAGCCGGCAGCGATCGAGACATCCCGTTCTCCAATAGTGGTAATCGAAAGCATCCATGATCGCTGATGCCTGGTTGTAAGGCAAAATCACCACCCTGCAGCTATGTTGCAGATAACAAGTACACAAAAGGCCACCACGCTTGGCAACTTTGCCCGGCCCGCTGTGGTCCTAGCCTGCACACTGCTCGACCTTGCGTTCTTTTGGGGGATTACATGCTTCGATCTTTGCGCCTCGCTGCCTTGCTCGGCGGCCTGCTCATGGCTGTGGCCGCTTCGGCGCGAGATATCGACGCCGCGAGCTATGGCTACCCCTTGACCAACCCGTTCGAGGCCACCATCGCCACAACGCCGCCGGACCAGCGCCCCACCCTGCCCGGTGATGACGAAATCAACCAGTCCGACTACAGCCTCAACTTGCGCCCGGAGCGTGAGTTCAGCCTGCCCGACAACTTCTGGGCCGTGAAAAAGCTCAAGTACCGCCTGGCCCGTCAGGACCGCCAGGCTCCGTTGATCTTCATCATCGCCGGCACGGGCGCTCCCTACAGCAGCAGCATCAACGAATACCTGAAGAAGCTGTTCTACCAGGCCGGCTTCCATGTGGTGCAGCTGTCGTCACCTACCAGCTACGACTTCATGAGCGCTGCCTCACGCTTCGCCACCCCCGGCGTCAGCCAGGAAGATGCCGAAGACCTGTACCGGGTGATGCAGGCGGTGCGTGCCCAGCACCCGCGCCTGCCGGTCAGTGACTTCTATCTTACCGGCTACAGCCTGGGTGCACTGGATGCGGCATTTGTCAGCCACCTGGACGAAACCCGCCGCAGCTTCAATTTCAAGCGCGTGCTGCTGTTGAACCCGCCGGTCAACCTGTACACCTCGATCAACAACCTCGACAAGCTGGTGCAAACCCAGGTCAAGGGGATCGACCGCAGTACCACGTTCTACGAGTTGATGCTGGCCAAGCTGACCCGCTACTTTCAGGAAAAGGGCTACATCGACCTCAATGAAGCCCTGCTTTACGACTTCCAGCAGTCGCGCCAGCACCTGTCCAACGAACAGATGGCCATGCTGATCGGTACGTCGTTCCGCTTCTCCGCAGCCGACATCGCCTTCACCTCGGACCTGATCAACCGCCGCGGCCTGATCATTCCGCCGAAGTTCCCGATCACCGAGGGCAGCAGCCTCACGCCGTTCTTCAAGCGCGCCCTGCAGTGCGACTTCGACTGCTACATGACCGAGCAGGTCATCCCCATGTGGCGCGCCCGCACCGATGGCAACAGCATCCTCCAGCTGGTCAACCAGGTCAGCCTGTATGCCTTGGAAGACTACCTGCGCGGCAGCGACAAGATCGCCGTGATGCACAACGCCGACGACGTCATCCTCGGCCCGGGCGACATTGGTTTCCTGCGCAAGGTATTCGGCGACCGCCTGACCCTTTACCCCCACGGCGGCCATTGCGGCAACCTCAATTACCGCGTCAACAGTGACGCCATGCTGGAGTTCTTCCGTGGTTAACAAACTCCTCTTCGCCACTGCCCTGTTCGCCGCCGGCCATGCCCTGGCTGCCGAAACCGCCCCGCGTGCCAGCGTGATCGAGGCCGACCCGCAGGTCACCACCGCGCCGCTGACGCCGGAGTCCGACGGCTTCCTCGACCCGTTGCGCGAGTTGAAATTCAACCCGGGGCTGGACCAGCGCGAATTCGAACGTTCGACCCTGGAAGCGCTGAACGTGTACGACCCGCTGGAGTCGATCAACCGCCGTATCTACCACTTCAACTACCGCCTCGACCAATGGGTGCTGCTGCCGCTGGTCAGCGGTTACCAGTACGTCACACCGCGCTTCGTGCGCACTGGCGTGAGCAACTTCTTCAACAACCTGGGCGATGTGCCGAACCTGTTCAACAGCGTGTTGCAGCTCAAGGCCAAGCGCTCGGCGGAGATCACTGCGCGGCTGATGTTCAACACCATCATTGGTGTAGGTGGGCTATGGGATCCGGCGACCAGGATGGGCCTGCCGCGCCAGAGCGAGGACTTTGGCCAGACCCTGGGCTTCTATGGGGTGCCGGACGGCCCCTACCTCATGCTGCCGGTGCTGGGCCCGTCGAACCTGCGCGACACCACCGGGCTGGTGGTGGACTACGCCGGCGAGCAGGCAGTCAACTACCTGAACGTGGCCGAAGCCAGCAGCGACCATCCGGAAATCTTTGCCCTGCGCGTGGTGGACAAGCGCTACACCACCAACTTCCGCTACGGCCAGCTCAACTCGCCGTTCGAGTATGAAAAGGTGCGCTATGTGTATACCCAGGCACGCAAGCTGCAGATAGCCGAGTAAGCAGGCCTGGCCTCTTCGCGGGTAAACCCGCTCCCACAGGGAGCGCACAATACCTGAGGGGCGTGCAGTCGCTAGGGGAGCGGGTTTACCGCGAAGAGGCCGGCACAGGCAACATCAAATCCCCAGAAACTGGCAAAGCTCCCGCTTCTTGGCCAAGGCATCCCTGCGCCCCAGTTCGATCAGCTCAGTGCAATAGCTGGCCTCGAACAGCAGGTAGCTCAACACCCCTGCGCCACTCGTCCGCGTAGCCCCCGGCCCGCGCAGGAACAGGCGCAACGCCGCCGGCAACTCGCGCCGGTGGCGTGCGGCGATCTCGTCCAGCGGCTGGCTGGGAGCGACCACCAGCACGTCGATGGGCGCCAGCCCCAGGCGCCGGGCATCGAGGTGCGCCGGCAACAGGCGGCTCAGGTGGTTGAGGCGCTGCAGCAGTTCGATGTCGTCTTCCAGGCTGTCAATGAATGTGCTGTTGAGCATGTGCCCGCCGATCTGCGCCAGGCTCGGCTGCTGCCCACTGAACACACGCTGGGTCGGCAACGGCGGCGCTGGCCGCTGCGGGTTGCCACTGACCCCGACCACCAGGACGCGGCTGGCGCCCAGATGCAGGGCCGGGCTGATCGGCGCCGACTGGCGTACCGCGCCGTCACCGTAATACTCATCACCAAGCTGCACCGGGGCGAACAGCAGCGGGATGGCGGCGCTGGCCAGCAGGTGGTCGATGGTCAACGCCGTGGGCATGCCGATACGGCGGTGGCGCAACCAGGCCTCGATGGTACCGCGGCCCTGGTAGAAGGTGACTGCCTGGCCGGACTCATAGCCGAACGCCGTCACCGCGACGGCCCGCAATTGTTCGGAAGCCAGGGAATGGGCGATCCCGTCCAGGTTCAGATGCGCCTGCAGCAGGCTGCGCAATGGGCTGCTGTCGAGCAACGCCACCGGCGCTGGGCCGCCCAGGCCCAGCAGGTTGTGGCCAACGAAGCGACTGGCCTGACGGACCACGCCCGGCCAGTCGCTGCGGATGACCAGGTGGCTGCGAAAGTTCTGCCAGAACGCCGTAAGCTTCTGCACGGTGTCCTGGAAGTGCGTGGCGCCACTGGCCAGGGTCACGGCGTTGATGGCCCCGGCCGAGGTGCCGACGATAACCGGGAACGGGTTGGACGCCTCCGTGGGCAACAGCTCGGCGATGCCGGCCAGCACACCGACCTGATAGGCGGCACGGGCGCCGCCGCCAGAAAGGATGAGACCGGTTACCGGTGGTGGGGCCATAGGGTCCTTCCTGAATCAGCTGTTTTCAGGCCCGGCCTCTTCGCGGGGGGGCCGGCGAAGAGAGTGGGCCTGGCGCAAAATCAGCGCTTCTTCTTGTCATAGAGCCGCGGCGCCCCTTCGGGTCGCGACTTGAAGCGCCGATGCGCCCACAGGTACTGCTCGGGGCATTCGCGCAACACGCACTCGACCCACTGGTTGATACGCAGGCAGTCGGCTTCTTCGCTGGCACCGGGGAAGTCCGCCAACGGCGGGTGTATCACCAGACGATAGCCGCTGCCATCCTCCAGGCGCTTCTGGGTGAACGGGATTACCTGCGCCTTGCCCAGCCGGGCGAATTTGGTAGTGGCCGTCACTGTTGCAGCCGGAATGCCGAACAACGGCACGAAGATACTCTGCTTGGCGCCGTAGTCCTGGTCCGGTGCGTACCATATCGCCCGGCCCGAACGCAGCAACTTGAGCATGCCGCGCACATCTTCGCGCTCTACGGCCAGCGAATCGAGGTTATGCCGCTCGCGGCCGCTGCGCTGGATGTAATCGAACAACGGGTTGCCATGCTCGCGGTACATGCCGTCGATGGTGTGCTGCTGGCCCAGCAGCGCGGCACCGATTTCCAGGGTGGTGAAGTGCACCGCCATGAGAATGGCGCCCTGCCCCGCCTGCTGCGCGGCCTGCAGGTGCTCCAGCCCCTCGACATGGGCGAGGCGCGCCAGCCGCGCCTTCGGCCACCACCAGCTCATGGCCATTTCGAAGAAGGCGATGCCGGTGGAGGCGAAGTTGGCCTTGAGCAGACGCTGCCGCTCGTCGACCGACAGCTCCGGGAAGCACAGTTCCAGGTTGCGCGCGGCAATGCGCCGCCGTTCACCGGCAAAGCGGTACATCACCGCCCCCAGCGCGGCACCGACCTTCAACAGGACCCGGTACGGCAGCTGGACCACCAGCCACAGCAGGCCCAGGCCCAGCCACAGGCCCCAGAAACGTGGATGAAGGAAATAGGGACGAAAACGCGGACGTTCCATTGAAGCTTCCGGAAAGACAAAGGCCGCGCATTCTACAACGGATCAGCGCATGTTGCGGGCAACCGGTCTTATCGTTATAAGTCAGGGCACTTTTTTCGCAACAAGCCGTCTATGCAGACCATGAGCCCAAACCACACACCCGACTCCGCCTCCGCGTTCCAGCTCAAGGGCAGCATGCTTGCCATCACCGTGCTGGAACTGGCGCGCAATGACCTCGAGGCCCTTGACCGCCAGCTGGCGGCCAAAGTCGCACAGGCACCGAACTTCTTCAGCAACACACCGCTGGTGCTGGCGCTGGACAAGCTGCCGGCCGACGTGGGCGCCATCGACCTGCCCGGCTTGATGCGGATCTGCCGTCACCACGGCCTGCGCACCTTGGCCATCCGCGCCAACCGTATCGAGGACATTGCCGCTGCCATAGCCATCGACCTGCCGGTGCTGCCGCCGTCGGGTGCCCGCGAACGGCCGCTGGAGCCCGAGCCCGAGGTGAAGAAGCCCGAGCCGGCCCCGGTGCCGCCGCCGATCCTCGAGCCCGAGGTGCGCCCGACCCGCATCATCACCGCGCCGGTGCGTGGCGGCCAGCAGATCTACGCCCAGGGTGGCGACCTGGTGGTGACCGCTTCGGTCAGCCCGGGGGCGGAACTTCTGGCCGATGGCAACATCCATGTGTACGGCGCCATGCGCGGCCGCGCCCTGGCCGGCATCAAGGGCAATACCAAGGCGCGAATCTTCTGTCAGCAGATGACCGCCGAAATGGTCTCCATCGCCGGCCAGTACAAGGTTTGCGAAGACCTGCGCCGCGACCCGCTTTGGGGTTCGGGCGTGCAAGTCAGCCTGTCCGGTGACGTGTTGAACATCACCCGTCTTTAACGGATACTTGCCGTCATTTTTAGAGCAACTTTTTCATCTGTTGCCATTTTTTGCATTTTGCAGGGACAACTGTCCCGCCTTATTTAGGGGTGAAACACCTTGGCCAAGATTCTCGTCGTTACTTCCGGCAAGGGGGGTGTGGGCAAGACCACCACCAGCGCCGCCATCGGCACCGGCCTCGCACTGCGTGGCCACAAGACAGTCATCGTCGACTTCGACGTGGGCCTGCGTAACCTCGACCTGATCATGGGCTGCGAACGCCGCGTGGTGTACGACTTCGTCAACGTGGTCAATGGCGAAGCCAACCTGCAACAGGCCCTGATCAAGGACAAGCGCCTGGAAAACCTGTACGTGCTGGCCGCCAGCCAGACCCGTGACAAGGACGCGCTGACCCAGGAAGGCGTGGAAAAGGTCCTGATGGAACTGAAGAAAGACTTCGAGTTCGTCATCTGCGACTCGCCGGCCGGTATCGAGAAAGGCGCGCACCTGGCCATGTACTTCGCCGACGAAGCCATCGTGGTGACCAACCCCGAGGTGTCCTCGGTACGCGACTCCGACCGCATGCTGGGCATCCTGTCGAGCAAGTCGCGCCGCTCCGAGAATGGCGAAGAGCCGATCAAGGAACACCTGCTGATCACCCGCTACCACCCGGAGCGCGTGGAAAAAGGCGAGATGCTGAGCATCGCCGACGTCGAAGAGATCCTGGCGATCAAGCTCAAGGGCGTGATCCCGGAATCCCAGGCCGTGCTGAAGGCTTCCAACCAGGGTATCCCGGTCATTCTCGACGACCAGAGCGATGCCGGCCAGGCCTATAGCGATACCGTCGACCGTCTGCTGGGCAAAGAGAAGCCACTGCGGTTCATCGAAGTGCCGAAGCAAGGATTCTTCGCGCGCCTGTTTGGAGGCAAGTAAACCATGAACCTTTTTGACTTCTTTCGTGGCAGACAGAAACAGACCAGCGCGTCGGTAGCGAAAGAGCGTCTACAGATCATCGTGGCGCACGAGCGCGGCCAACGCAGTGAGCCGGACTACCTGCCAGCGCTGCAGAAAGAACTGCTGGAGGTGATCCGCAAGTATGTGAACATCGGCAACGATGACGTGCATATCGAACTGGAAAACCAGGGCAGCTGCTCGATTCTGGAGCTGAACATTACCTTGCCCGATCGCTGATCTGGCTGAAAGCTGGGGCTGTTTTGCAGCCCGTTCGCGGCACAAGGCCGCTCCTGCAGGCGTTATGCATTGCCCCTGTAGGAGCGGCCTTGTGCCGCGAATGGGCCGCAAGGCGGCCCCTCTGGTTTTCCCCGATTTGACCGAGACCAAGCAATGCCGCTGTCCAACATCCAGATCCTGCACGAAGACGCCGCCATCCTGGTGATCAACAAACCGACCCTGCTGCTGTCGGTACCGGGCCGTGCCGACGACAACAAGGACTGCCTGATCACCCGCCTGCAGGAAAACGGCTATCCCGATGCGCTGATCGTGCACCGCCTGGACTGGGAAACTTCCGGCATCATCCTGCTGGCCCGCGATGCTGACAGCCACCGCGAGCTGTCGCGCCAGTTCCACGACCGTGAAACCGAAAAGGCCTACACCGCGCTTTGCTGGGGCCAGCCGGTACTGGACAGCGGCAGCGTCGACCTGCCGCTGCGCTACGACCCGCCGACCAAACCACGGCATGTGGTGGACCACGAACTGGGCAAGCACGCGTTGACGTTCTGGCGCATCATCGAGCGCTGTGGCGACCATTGCCGGGTAGAGCTGACGCCGATCACCGGGCGCTCGCACCAACTGCGTGTGCACATGCTGTCGATCGGCCATCCGCTGCTGGGCGACCGCCTGTATGCCAACCCCGAGGCGCTGGCAGCCCATGAGCGGCTGTGCCTGCATGCGTCGATGCTGAGCTTTACCCACCCGGTTTCCGGCGAGCGGATGAAGTTCGAGTGCCCGGCGCCCTTCTGAATTTGTACGGTCTGAACTGGCCTCTTCGCGGCTAAAGCCGCTCCCACAGGGTGGACTGCACCGCTTTCGAGAGTGGTGCAGTCCCTGTGGGAGCGGCTTTAGCCGCGAAGAGGCAAGCACAATTCGTCGACCTAATACGCTAAACTCGCGCCACTGCTGTCTGGAGTGAGCTATGCGCGACGCACTGAATTCTGGCCTCATCGACTTCCTCAAGGCCTCCCCTACGCCCTTCCATGCCACCGCCAGCCTGGCTCAGCGCCTGGAAGCTGCCGGCTACCAGCGCCTGGACGAGCGTGACAGCTGGGCCACCGTGCCTGGCGGTCGCTACTACGTCACCCGTAACGATTCGTCGATCATCGCCATCAAGCTGGGCAAGCAAGCGCCGCTGCTGAATGGCATCCGCATGGTCGGCGCGCACACCGACAGCCCGTGCCTGCGGGTCAAGCCGCAGCCCGAGCTGCAGCGCCAGGGCTTCCTGCAGCTGGGCGTCGAAGTGTATGGCGGGGCGCTGCTGGCGCCGTGGTTCGACCGCGACCTGTCGCTGGCCGGCCGGGTCACCTACCGTCGTGACGGCAAGGTGGAAAGCCAGCTGATCGACTTCAAGCTGCCGATCGCGGTCATTCCCAACCTCGCCATTCACCTCAACCGCACTGCCAACGAAGGCTGGGCGATCAACCCGCAGAACGAGCTGCCACCGATCCTTGCCCAGGTCGCGGGTGACGAGCGCATCGACTTCCGCGCCCTGCTCACCGAGCAGCTGGCCCGCGAGCACGAGCTGATCGCCGATGTGGTGCTGGATTACGAGCTGAGCTTCTACGATACCCAGGACGCCGCGCTGGTCGGCTTGAACGGCGACTTCATTGCCGGCGCCCGACTGGACAACCTGTTGTCGTGCTATGCCGGTCTGCAGGCCCTGCTCACCGCAGACAGCGATGAAACCTGCGTGCTGGTGTGCACCGACCATGAAGAAGTCGGCAGTTGCTCGGCCTGCGGCGCAGACGGCCCGATGCTGGAGCAGACCCTGCAGCGCCTGCTGCCGGATGGCGATGCCTACGTGCGCACCATCCAGCGCTCGCTGATGGTGTCGGCCGACAACGCCCACGGCGTACACCCCAACTACGCCGACAAGCACGACGGCAATCACGGGCCCAAGCTCAATGCCGGGCCGGTGATCAAGGTGAACAACAACCAGCGCTACGCCACCAACAGCGAAACCGCCGGCTTCTTCCGTCACCTGTGCATGGCCGAAGAAGTGCCGGTGCAGAGCTTCGTGGTGCGCAGCGACATGGGCTGCGGTTCGACCATTGGCCCGATTGCCGCCAGTCACCTGGGCGTGCGTACGGTGGACATCGGCCTGCCGACCTTTGCCATGCATTCGATTCGCGAGCTGTGCGGCAGCCATGACCTGGCGCACCTGGTGAAGGTGCTGACCGCCTTCTATCGTTGCCGCGAGTTGCCTTGATGCAAGCCGGGCCGGCCTCTACGCGGGCAAAGCCGCGAAGAGGCCGGCCCGGCTTGCACCTGCTCAAGGTCAATCCCGCTTCGCCCGCTACCCGCTATGCTTGTCACATGGCCCCACTGCAAAAGGATTGCTGTCCATGTCCCCGTTCCTGTCCCTGTTCGTGCCGGTGTTCCTGTTCTTGTTGCTGCTGACAGTCGGCTTCAGCCTGCGCGAACGCAACATTGGCGTGGTGATGATGTGGGTCGGCACCCTGGGCATCTTCGGCCTCACCTGCTGGAAGATCCTGGAGCAACTGCCGTCGTAAAGCTCTACACTCGGTCCATCGTTTGACCTGAGGTAGTTTTACCCGTGCCCGCCTTCCTGCGTTGCCTGTTCCTGCTGCTGTTGCTAATCCTCCCTCCGGTACAAGCCGCCGGCCTGCCTGGCCTGCTTGGCGGTAGCGCGCCCGCGCAAGCGGAAGCCACTGAACCGCTGGGCAAGTCGCTGGACGAGGTGATCAAGAACCTGGAAAACGACCAGCAGCGGGCCAAGCTGCTGGCCGACCTGAAAAAGCTGCGCGATGCCACTCAACAATCGCAACCCAACGTCGAACAAGGCGTGCTCGGCCTGATCGGTGGCGCCCTGCATGATTTTGAAAAGCAGTTCAGCGGCGACGCCAGCCCGTTCCACCGTTGGGCGGCGGAAATCGAACAGGCCCAGGCCGAACTGACCGAGCTGGTCGTGCCGGTGCACCAGTGGCCGGCGATCCTGTTCGGCTTTGCTGCGGTCATCGCCGTATGGAGCGTGCTGGCCTTCGCCTTCAACTGGGTCGGCCACCGGGTACGCCTGCGCTTCGGCCTGAGCGAGGAGTTGCCGCAACACCCGCGCACCTGGGACCTGGTGCGTTTCGCCCTGCGTAAGCTGGGCCCATGGCTGGTGGCGCTGGTGTTCACCGTTTACCTCAGCGTCGTGCTGCCACCGTCGCTGGGCAAGTCGCTGGCCATGGTGCTGGCCTATGCGCTGGTGGTGGGCACCTGCTTCTCGGCGATCTGCGTGATCGCCTTTTCGCTGCTCGACGGCCCGCACCGCCACCGCGCCCTGTACATCCTGCGCCACCAGGCATTCCGCCCGTTGTGGCTGATCGGCAGTTTCGCCGCGTTTGGCGAGGCCATGAGCGACCCACGCCTGACGGTCGCCCTCGGCACCCACCTGGCCCATGCCTTGGCGACCCTGGCCAACGTGATTGCAGCGCTGTGCACCGGGCTGTTCATCCTGCGTTTTCGCCGGCCCATCGCCCATCTGATCCGCAACCAGCCGCTGTCACGGCGCCTGACCCGGCGCACCCTCAGCGACACCATCGAGATCCTCGGCAGTTTCTGGTTCGTGCCGGCGCTGATCCTGGTAGCCATCTCGCTGTTCGCCACTTTCGTTTCCGCCGGCGATACCAGCACCGCCCTGCGCCAGTCGCTGATGTGCACCGTGCTGGTGGTGGTGTGCATGGTGCTCAACGGCCTGGTGCGCCGCCATGCCGCCAACCCCAAGCGGGCCACCAAGCGCCAGGCGGTATACGCCGAACGCCTGCGCAATTTCGCCTACCTGCTGGTGCACCTGTTCATCTGGCTGGTGTTCATCGAACTGGGCTTGCGCGTGTGGGGCTTGTCGATGATCAGCTTCGCCGAGGGCGAGGGCCACGACATAAGCCTGCGCCTGCTGGGCCTGGCCGGCACACTGATCGTCGCCTGGCTGGTGTGGATCCTCGCCGACACCGCCGTGCACCACGCCCTGGTGCGCTCGCGTCGGGGCCTGGCCAACGCCCGTGCGCAAACCATGATGCCGTTGATCCGCAACGTGATGTTCGTGGTCATCTTCATCATCGCGGTCATCGTCGCCCTGGCCAACATGGGCATGAACGTCACCCCGCTGCTGGCCGGTGCCGGGGTGATCGGCCTGGCCATCGGTTTCGGCGCGCAATCGCTGGTGGCCGACCTGATCACCGGGCTGTTCATCATCATCGAAGACTCGCTGGCCATCGATGACTACGTGGATGTCGGCGGCCACTTGGGCACGGTCGAAGGGCTGACCATCCGCACCGTACGTCTGCGCGACATCGACGGCATCGTGCATACCATCCCGTTCAGCGAGATCAAGAGCATCAAGAACTACTCGCGCGAGTTCGGCTACGCGATCTTCCGCGTGGCGATCCCGCACAGCATGAACATCGACCAGGCGATCAGCCTGGTTCGCGAGGTGGGGCAGAAACTGCGCAACGACCCGCTGATGCGCCGCAATATCTGGTCGCCACTGGAGCTGCAGGGCGTGGAAAGCTTCGAGTCAGGCTCGGCGATCCTGCGGGCGCGGTTCAAGACCGCGCCGATCAAGCAGTGGGAAGTGTCGCGGGCCTTCAACCTGGCCCTGAAGCGGCAGCTGGATGAGGCCGGGCTGGACCTGGCGACACCACGCCTGTCGGTGCAGGTGGTGACGGCCGGCGGCGGGGGGATGGCAGAAGGTAGCAGCGCATCGAACTAGGCCCCGCTTCGCAGCCCCGGTACCCTGCTTACCCGGCCTGGGCACAGATACGGATGGCATCATGCCGCCAATATTCCAGGTCACAGTCGATCAGGTGTCCATGCTGGTCGCTGTTGACCCGAGTGATATGCAACCCGGGGCTGCCCGCTGATACCTTCAGCACACTGGCCGCCTCGACCGGCAACGCCGTCGGCCAGATCTCGAAGCACACCTGCCCATACTGGATGCCATACACCCGCCCATAGATCTCAGTCAGCGACTGGGCCAGGTCCTGTTCGAGAATCGCCGGGAAATACCGCGGATTGAGGTAATGCTCGGCATACAGCACCGCCCGCCCGTCGATCCGCCGCAACCGGCAGATGCGCACCACGCTGGACAGCGCCGGCAACTGCAGGCGCGCGCAAATGGCGGCCGAGGCCGGCTGCAGCCGCGCGGAGAGCAATTCGGTACTGGCCACCCGCCCTTGGTCACGCACCATGGCGTGGAAGTGGCTGCGCTGGATCAGATCGTAAGTCAGCCGCTCGGGTGCAACGAACCAGCCGCGGCGTTCTTCGCGGTAGATCAGGCCCTGGGCCTCCAGCTGCACCAGCGCCTCACGCAGAGTGATGCGCGTGGTGTCGAACACCTCGCTGAGCCTGCGCTCAGCCGGCAGCTTGCCGCCCGGCGCCAACAGGCCGTGCTCGATCTGCTCCTGCAGCGCATGGCAGATGGCTGTTACCGCACGCGGTGGCATCGACTGCATCAAAGGTTACCTATGTGGACTAGTCCAGCCCCATAACAGGGCACCTGGAGAATAGTGCAAGCCTAGGCAGGGCTGATGAACATCCTGTGACAAAGCTGCAACAGACGCAGTGCCAGAATCGGGCCAGCCCCGCAAAACCAAGGATCGAGCATGGTCTACGCTGTAGTGCCAGGAACCCGCTTACACCTGCGCCGGCATAGCCCTACATCAAATTGTCACGCAAGCGGCCTACCTTGGCTCAAGGTTTGCTGACCTAGACCAGGGGTCTCGGGCAACGGCTTTACTCATCACAAGAATTCGCAAAGGCACTCACCCAAAGGAGCTTCGGATGAAAAAGTTCTTCATGGCGTCACTGCTTGGTTCGGCCATCGCCCTGTGTACCACTGCCATGGCCGCCGGTACCGACCTCAAGGCCCTGGAAGACGCGGCCCGCAAGGAAGGCAATATCAACAGCGTCGGTATGCCCGATGCCTGGGCCAACTGGAAAGGCACCTGGGAAGACCTGGCCAGCAAGTATGGCCTCAAGCACAGCGACACCGACATGAGCTCGGCCCAGGAAATTGCCAAGTTCGAAGCCGAGAAGGATAACGCCAGCGCCGACATCGGCGACGTGGGTGCCGCGTTCGGTCCGATCGCCGTGGCCAAGGGTGTGAGCCAGCCCTACAAGCCCAGCACCTGGGACCAGGTGCCGGTGTGGGCCAAGGACCAGGACGGACACTGGGCGCTGGCCTATACCGGCACCATCGCCTTCATCATCAACAAGGATCTGGTGAAGGAAGACGAGCGCCCGAAAACCTGGCATGACCTGGAAAAAGGCAAGTACAAGGTAGCCATCGGCGATGTCGGGACCGCTGCCCAGGCTGCCAACGGCGTGCTGGCTGCGGCCATCGCCTACAAGGGCGACGAGAGCAACGTGGCGCCGGGCCTGCAACTGTTCACCAAACTGGCCCAGCAGAAGCGCCTGTCGCTGGCCAACCCGACCATCCAGACGCTGGAGAAAGGCGAGGTCGAGGTCGGCGTGGTGTGGGACTTCAACGGCCTGAGCTACCGCGAACAGATCGACCCCAAGCGTTTCGAAGTGCTGATCCCATCGGACGGCTCGGTGATCTCTGGCTATACCACCATCATCAACAAGTACGCCAAGCACCCGAATGCAGCCAAGCTGACGCGTGAATACATCTTCAGTGATGCCGGGCAGATCAACCTGGCCAAAGGGCATGCGCGGCCGATCCGTGCCGAGCACCTGAAGCTGCCGGACGATGTCCAGGCCAAGCTGCTGCCCAACGAGCAGTACAAGCCGGCGCAGCCGATCAAGAACGCCGAGGCCTGGGAAGCGACCTCGAAAAAGCTGCCGCAGATGTGGCAGGAGCAAGTGATCATCGAGATGGAGTAAGGCGGGACCATCCTGGGGCTGCTGCGCAGCCCATCGCGACGCAAGGCCGCTCCCACTGGGCCTGCGTCGCCCTGGAGGGTTTCGCTGTCCCTGTAGGAGCGGCCTCGTGCCGCGAAAGGAGGGCGAAGCCCTCCCCGGTTCCTTTGCGGAGTATCGAATGAGCCACAACGTCATCCTGGTCCTGCTCGACGGCCTCAACTATCAGGTGGCCCACCATGCCATGGGCCACCTGCATGCCTATGTCGAAGCTGACCGCGCCGCGCTATACCGCGTGGAATGCGAGCTGCCATCACTGTCTCGGCCGCTGTACGAGTGCATTCTCACTGGTGTGCCGCCAATCGACAGCGGCATCGTGCACAACAAGGTCAGCCGCCTGTCCAACCAGCGCAGCGTGTTCCACTACGCCCGCGAAGCCAACCTCAGCACTGCCGCGGCGGCCTACCACTGGATAAGCGAGCTGTACAACCGCTCGCCCTTCGACGCGCAGCGCGACCGCCATACCCACGCACCCAAGCTGCCGATCCAGCACGGGCTGTTCTACTGGGACGACCGTTACCCCGATTCGCACCTGCTGGCCGATGGCGAATACCTGCGCCGCCGTCATACCCCCAACTTCCTGCTGGTACATCCGATGAACATCGACGACGTCGGCCACCATCACGGCCTGGACAGCAGCCAGTACCGCAACGCCGCACGCAGTGCCGACATCCTCCTGGCCGACTACCTGCCAGGCTGGCTCGAAGAGGGCTACCAGGTGCTGGTCACCGCCGACCACGGCATGAACAACGACCGCTCGCACAACGGCCTGCTTGCCGAAGAACGCGAAGTGCCGCTGTTCGTCTTCGGCGATGCCTTCAGCCTGGACCCGGCGGCCAAGCCGCTGCAGACCGAGCTGTGCGGGACCATCTGCGAGCTGCTTGGCGCGCCGCATGACAAGAGCGTGTGCCGGGAGCTGCTGAAGTGACCAAAGCCAAGAGCAGCAGCAACCATGGCCGCTATCTGGCCCTGCTCTGTCTGCTACCGTTCGCCGTGTTCTTCGTCATCTTCCAGATTGCCCCGCTGGCCTGGGTGGCGATCAACAGCCTGCAATCGGAAGCAGGCTGGGGCGTGGCCAACTTCAGCAAGGTATTCGCTTCGAAGTTCTACCTGCAGGCCTTGCAACGCAGCCTGGAGATCAGCTTCTGGTCGAGCCTGTTCGGCATCGTGATTGCCACCCTCGGCGCCTACTCGCTGCGCCAGGTGGACTCGAAGCTGCGCGACTTCGTCAGCGCCTTCGCCAACATGACCAGCAACTTCGCCGGGGTGCCGCTGGCCTTCGCCTTCATCATCCTGCTCGGCTTCAACGGTGCGCTGACCCTGCTGCTGAAACAGGCCGGCCTGCTGGAGGACTTCAGCATCTATTCCAAAAGCGGACTGATCCTGGTGTACACCTACTTCCAGATCCCGCTTGGCGTGCTGCTGCTGTACCCGGCGTTCGACGCCCTGCGTGAAGACTGGCGCGAGTCGGCCGCGCTGCTGGGAGCCAGCCACTGGCAATTCTGGCGCCACATCGGCCTGCCGGTGCTGACCCCGGCGCTTCTAGGCACCTTCGTCATCCTGCTGGCCAATGCCCTCGGTGCGTATGCCACCGTATACGCGTTGACCACTGGCAACTTCAACGTGCTACCGATCCGCATCGCTGGCCTGGTGGCCGGTGACATCAGCCTCGACCCCAACCTGGCCAGCGCTCTGGCCATGGTCCTGGTGGGGCTGATGACGCTGGTCACGGTGGTGCATCAATGGCTACTGAAAAGGAGCTACCATGCGCGCTGACACGCGTTCTGGCGGCTGGTACCACCGCGCCGTAGTCTACCTGCTGTTTCTGATCCTGCTGTTGCCACTGGCCGGCACCCTGCTCTATTCGCTGGCCACCAGCTGGTCTGCCAGCCTGCTGCCCAGCGGGTTGACCTTCAAGTGGTACATCGCGCTGTGGAGCGAGCCACGCTTCCTGGCCGCCTTTGCCCAATCACTGCTGGTGTGCGTGGGCGCGCTGCTGCTGTCGGTGGTGCTGATTCTGCCGCTGCTGTTCGTGGTCCACTACCACTTCCCCAGGCTCGACGCGCTGATGAACATCCTCATCCTGTTACCGTTCGCGGTGCCACCGGTAGTGTCCTCGGTGGGGCTGCTGCAACTGTACGGCAGCGGCCCCATGGCGATGGTCGGTACACCGTGGATCCTGATCGGCTGCTATTTCACCATCGCCCTGCCGTTCATGTACCGGGCCATTACCAACAACCTGCAGGCGATCAACCTGCGCGACCTGATGGACGCCGCCCAACTGCTCGGTGCCAGCACCTGGCAGGCGGCGCTGCTGGTGGTGCTGCCGAACCTGCGCAAGGGCCTGATGGTAGCCCTGTTGCTGTCGTTCTCGTTCCTGTTCGGTGAGTTCGTGTTCGCCAACCTGCTGGTCGGTACCCGCTACGAGACCCTGCAGGTGTACCTGAACAACATGCGCAACAGCAGTGGCCACTTCAACAGCGCGCTGGTGATCTCGTACTTCGCCTTCGTGCTGGTGCTGACCTGGGTCGCCAACCGCCTGAACAAGGACAAAACCTGACATGAGCTTCGTCAGCGTACAGAAACTGCACAAGAGCTACGCCGGCAGCCCGGTGTTCGAGAACATCGACTGCTACATCGAGCGCGGCGAGTTCGTCACCCTGCTCGGCCCGTCCGGTTGCGGCAAGTCCACGTTGCTGCGCTGCATCGCGGGGCTGACCCCGGTGGACAGCGGGCAGATCCTGCTCGACGGCGACGACATCGTGCCGCTGAACCCGCAGAAGCGCGGTATCGGCATGGTATTCCAGAGCTACGCGCTGTTCCCCAACATGACCGTGGAGCAGAACGTTGCCTTCGGCCTGCGCATGCAGAAGGTCAAGGCCGATGAAAGCCAGGCCAGGGTGCGCGAGGCGCTGGCACTGGTGGAGCTGGGCAACTTCGCCGGGCGCTACCCGCACCAGTTGTCCGGCGGCCAGTGTCAGCGCGTGGCCCTGGCCCGCTCACTGGTGACCCGCCCACGCCTGCTGCTGCTCGACGAGCCGCTGTCGGCGCTGGATGCGCGCATCCGCAAGCATTTGCGTGAGCAGATCCGGGCCATCCAGCGTGAACTGGGCCTGACCACCATCTTTGTCACCCACGACCAGGAAGAAGCGCTGACCATGTCCGACCGCATCTTCCTGATGAACCAGGGGCGTATCGTCCAGAGTGGCGACGCCGAAACCCTCTACACCGCGCCGGTGGACCTGTTTGCCGCCGGCTTCATCGGCAACTACAACCTGCTCGACGCCGACAGCGCCAGCCGCCTGCTGCAGCGCCCGGTGGCCAGCCGCCTGGCGATCCGCCCGGAATCGATTACCCTCGGCCGCGACGGCGCACTGGACGCGGAAGTACGCAGCCACAGCCTGCTGGGCAACGTGATCCGCTACCGGGTACGCGTGCGCGAGGTAGATCTGGTGGTCGACGTACTCAATCGCTCGGCAGCCGACCTGCACGCGGACGGGCAGCGGGTAAGCCTGTCGATCGACCCCACGGCGCTACGGGAAGTGGCCTAAGGAGAGTTACCCAATGGCACTGGCAATATTCGATCTGGACGAAACCCTGATCAACGGCGATTGCGCGTCGCTGTGGAGCGAGCAGATGGCCCGGCTGGGCTGGGTCGACGGCAAGGCCTTCCTGCGCCGTGACCATGAGCTGATGGAGGCCTACGGCAAAGGCCACCTGAGAATGGAGGAGTACATGGCCTTCAGCCTGGAACCGATTGCCGGGCGCACCCTGGAAGAGGTCCGGCACCTGGTCGAGCCGTGGGTCGAGGAAGTGATCGAGCCGATCATTTACGGCGACGCCTGCCGCTGCATTGCCGAGCACCGCAAGCGCGGGGACCGCATCCTGATCATTTCGGCTTCAGGCACGCACCTGGTCGGGCCGATTGCGGCGCGGCTGGGGGTGGATGAGTACCTGGCGATCGAGCTGGAGGCGGTGAACGGGGTGTATACCGGCCAGACCCATGGGGTGCTGACCTACCGCGAGGGCAAGATCACCCGGCTGCTGGAGTGGCTGGATCAAGAGCAGGAGAATCTTGAAGGGGCAAGTTTCTATTCCGACTCACGCAATGACCTACCGTTATTATTGAAAGTCGATCAGCCGAACGTGGTCAACCCTGACGCCATTTTACGCGAACACGCTGCGATCAATGGCTGGCCGATACACCACTGGCAATGATGCCCAAGCGCTAAAGTGCGGCCCGACACCTAGCATTTCTGCCAGTTGTCGGCCTGCCGCCGCCGTTATGCAATACGTCCACTTGCCCCCCGAGAAGGACGTTCGCAGTGAACAAACCGTTATCCGAACCTGTCGGCCTGTCCGATGGCGTGACTTATGTCTGGCCCCGAACGGGCATCAACCCAGGCGACCAGATCGACATCTATGTCGATGAAACGCGGGTCGGGACGTGCCTGGTGGACGAACATTTCAGCCGCACCACGCTGAGTTTGCGGATCAAGCGCGCCATCGTGCCCCACGGTACCATCCAGACCAATTTCGCCTTGGCCCCCATCATCATCCCTGGCCACACCGGCCCGCTTCCCGATGGCGCGTGGGGCATCAATATCGCAGCCGCCATGGATAACTTCCCCCACAACGGCCTGCAGATCTTCATCGAACCCTGGGACGGAATGGCCGAGTTCGACACAGTCGACATCTTGATCGACGAGCTGCCGGTATCGTCCAAGCCAGTGCATCGTATCGAAGTCGGTGAACAACTCACAATGTTCGTCAAACCAGAGCGGCTCAGCGATGGCAAACACGACATCAAGTACCGTATCAACCCGTTTAACGGTAATCCCGAAGACTCACCTTCGCAAACTATTTACGTCAAGCTGAACCGCCCCGGTGGCCGGGATCAGAACGGCGATATTCCCGGGCATTCGGAACTCAAGTTCGAGCTGCCGCAGGCAATCATCGAGAACGGTGTGGGCCCGGGCGACCTCGATAAAGGTGTGGATATCACCATTTATACGCCTGGCAAGCCGCCGTATCCGAACGCCGTCGAGAATGATGAAATCCGTGTGGCCTGGGGTTGGGTCATCGTCCTGCATACGGTAACTGCCGCACAAGCGGCGGGTACCGTGCCAATCGTCATCAACGTGGACCGAACCACCATCGAGAAGGCCGACGATTCCACCAGCCTGGCAGTAGCCTTCGAAGTGTACGACCCGGTGCAGAACCGCTCCGAGGACTGGTCACCGGAAACACGAATCCTGGTTGATGTGGCGAACTTGCGTCTCGACTCGCCCACCATCGAGGAAACGGATTACGACGAACAAACCGGGCGCCAGTCCATCGACCTTAGCAAACATACCACCATCACGGCTGGGGTCTATGTTCCCGCTTCCGGGCCCAACTTCGCAGTCGGTGACAAGATCGAAATGCGTTTGCGTGGCACTACCACAGAAGGCGAAGTGGTAGACGAGAAATACCCCCTCGCTGAAGTCGAACGCCTGGGCTATTTCCTGAATATTCCGCTCAATTTCGAACACGTGCGCAGCCTGGCCACTTCACAGGCTATTTTCAGCTTCGAAGTCATCAAAAAGGACAATTCACCGAACATTCCATCCAAAGGTTTGCACGTAGCGATCGTAGGCGAACTGCCGGTACTGGCGGCCCCTTCAGTGAACGAAGCCGAAGGAAATGTGATCGACCCTGATCTGCCAACGGCAACCGTACAGATCGAGTGGGATGAGAGCATGCGCAATGGCATGGTAATCGAGCTCAAATGGCTGGGCACGCGCCCGGATACCAGCGTCTATCTGCCAGCGCTGGATGTTCATCCCATCAGCGGCAGCGAAGAAGAAAACAAGCGACTGCGGCCGATTTACGTCGACGGCCATCATCTCAAGGAGATCGATGGCGGTACGCTGGAGCTCTACTATCTGCTGCACGATGTGGGCCAGCGAGCAACAGCATACCGCGAGTCTGCGCATACGCCACTGTTCAGGGTCGGCGAGCCTCGCGGAGAACTGGAAAAACCCAGCGTCGAAGAAGTAAAGGATGGCACACTCGACCCCGCCTTGCTGCAAGCGACCATGGTCGTGCCCAACTATATAGGCAAGATACGTCTGGACGAGATACATATCGAATGGAGGCTGGATCCACAGGCTGATGCGCTGTACACAGACTGGACCAAGGTTTCATACCTCAACGAAAAAGACCCCATCAAGTTCTATATCCAGAAGTCGGATTTCGACTTTTCGAAATACGAAGGCCAGAAGCTTTTTGTTTCCTATTACGTGATTCGCGCAAGCAGCGGCGAGAGGCCCAGGTCGGATTATTTCGACTTTACCATCGGCGAACCCGCAGAAGGTGAGCTGCCCGAACCTGAGATCGAACTGATCGAGGACGGTATCCTCGACCTTGCGAAGGTAACTGAAAGCGGTGTGCTCACACTGATTACCAAGTGGTCAGGTGCCACAGTTGGCGACGGCCTGAAAGTCGTATGGACAATTGACGGAGAGGCTGAACCGGTCGAAACCATCGACTGGGATGTCAGCGGCAATGACCTTCTGAAGCCAAAGATCGAACGTACCTTCAAGAAAGCCACCGCCGAAGCTTCGGATGGCCGTGCCGTGAATGTCCAATACTTTGTCACACCGTTTGGGAAACGCCAATGATACCGTCAAAAAAACTGAGTTTCTCCGTGGGCTCGAATACCAAGCCTGAACTGGTGGCCCCGGTAATTGTCGAGGCGCAGCAGGGTGTGCTCGACCCTGCATGGGTCCCGAATGGCGCCACCGTGCGAATCGGCGCCGAGGCCCTGGTCAAGATCGGCGAAACGGTTGTGCTCACGTGGAAGGGCAAACCGGGCGCCGATCCGACTGTACTGCGTGAAACCGCCAAGCAGGATGGTGCGCTGGACATCACCGCATCCTATGAACTGGTAGTGGCTTACGATGGCTTCAGTGCCACGCTGGAGTACAGCATCGAACGCAACGGCGGCGACCCCGAAGGCCCCTCTGCGAGCAGCATCTACAGCGTGAAAAGCGGCCTGCAACCCGGCACCCTGAAAGTCATGGGCGCACGCTGGTCAAGAGGGTCGTACCGTGCGTCAGGTGCGTCGCGCTTGCTCATGGCCTTCGACAACAACACCAACCAGCCACTGCGCGCGCAATGGCAATACCTGGGCGATACCACGTGGAGCGAACCTGCTTTCGCCTGGCGCGACACCGACCCCACTCGGCCATTGCGGGTGCAATCCGGCAGTGACCTGGTGGTGATCAACACGCCGAACCTGATCGGCAACGGTGTCGACACCACGGTCACCGGCTATGCCGCCTTCGCCGCTCACCGTGACACTGGTGATGTGGTGGTCTGGGGCAACCCAGCCTACGGCGGCGGGTCGCTGGGGGCCATTGGTACCATGACCGATATCGCCGAGCTGAGCTGCACCGGCTCGGCCTTTGCTGCCCGCACCCACAGTGGGCAAGTAGTGGCATGGGGCGCCCCTACCCAGGGCGGCACGACACCGGTGCCTGGGCGCGCCTACGTGCAGGTGGTTGGCGCCAGTACGACATTCGCGGCAATCAATGACCAGGGCCAGGTGATCACCTGGGGGAAGGCCACGACCCCGCCGACGGCAAACGACCTCTCGACGCTCATCTCCACCGGCACTGCCTTCGCCGCCATGCGCAGGACCGGTGCCGTAGTGGCCTGGGGCCTTCCTGCCGCGACCGGCACGGTGCCACCGCCAATCGACAGTTTCCAGGACATCACCGAGGTCATCGGCAACAACCAGGCTTTCGCGGCCTTGCATGGCGCCAACCGCGTGGTCGGCTGGGGTGTGGCGACGGCCGGGGGCACAGTGCCAGATGCCATTGCCTCGCTGACCGACGTGGTCGAACTCAGTTGCGCCAACGCCCAGGCCTTCGCCTTGCGCCACGGCTCCGCAGCACGCGGCTACTTCGTCAAGGCCTGGGGCGCCGAGGCCTATGGTGGCACAGTCGACCCAATCATCGGCGGCTTCAACGATATCCTGACGGTGGTCAGTACCTGGCAGTCATTTGCTGCCATTCGCGGCAATGGGCAGGTCAACCGGGTGGTCGCCTGGGGCGGAACGGCAGGGACAGGCGGCGTGGTGCCCGATGCCATCAGCGCCCTGACCGACATCGTGCAGGTCGCAGGGTCTTCCAAGGCCTTCGCCGCGTTGCGCCGCACGGGGGAAGTGGTGGCCTGGGGTGACACCACAGTGGGTGGGCAGATCGACGCGACGGTCAGCGCAAAGCTCAGGAATGTGCGGGCCATCTACGCCAACAGCCACGGTTTCGCCGCCTTGACCGCCGATAAAAAAGTCGTCACCTGGGGCCACGGGGCCGGCGGCGGCGACAGCAGCAGCGCCGACGAGCGCCTGCAGGGCCTGGTTTCGTACCACGCATTGCCCGCCAAAGTGCCAGCCTCCCGCGCCTTGAAGGCCCGCTGACCTAAGCCAGCCAACCGGGCCGATCAGGCCCGGTCAACCACACATCCAGGAGAAAGGCCATGTTGATTGCATGGTTCAGGCGCCTGCTGCGCAGGCTTGCCGGTGCAGAGGCACGTCCCGCTTCCAGCCACAAAGCCTTGCACCCACCCCGCGTGGATGAGGCCGACGACAACATCCTCGACCCGAAGGACGTGCCTGCCAGCGGTGCAACAGTACGCATTACCGCGTGGGAAGACCCTCAACTTCCCCAGTATCTCGACCGGGTGGACCTGACGGTGGCCGATTACAGCGATTATCGAGTCATTAGCAGCAATTGGGGCAACAAGGATGTGGTGTTCTACCAGGTTCCGAAAACGTTGTTCGAGGCCGCCCAAGGCGGCGAACTGGAGATCAGCTACACGGTGACCTTCGCGGCGGGTGGCACAGATACCGCAAAAACCATCCTGACAATCCTCGGCGGCTTCGACCGGGCGGCGCAAATCGACCTCACCGGCAGCAACTACGTGTCCATCTCCGGCCTGCCACCCGTGCAGGTACCGGAACGGGCCCGCCTGCGCCGAGAGGCCGACTGGGGTAGCGCGCCGTATCAATACACCAGCAGTGACCCGGACATCGCCCAGGTCGACCGCTACGGCGAAGTCACCGCACTGGCCAACGGCACCTGCCAGATCACCGCCACGGACAACAACCAGCAAGCGCAAACCTACACTCTGACCATCACGGGCATGCGCGTGGTGCACTTCCTCAGCGCATCGACCGACTGGCAGGGCATGCAGGCAGCCTGTGCGGCGGCGGGGCTGGTGCCTGTGCCGTTAGCCGACCTCAAACGGCTGTGGCAAGGCTACTACCCCGATACCGGGCCGGTCGCCGAATATGCCGGCTGGCTCGATTATCCCTTCTGGACGGCAGATGTACTGGGTGCGCAAACCGCGTGGGCATACGACCTCAATGGCGACGATATCAACGCCAATGCCAGTAGCCACGACATCGAAACCCAATTGCAAGCCCTGGGGTTGGCCACCTGACCTCGTACGAGAAAAAGCGCCCATGAAACCGTCTCTGACGCAACGCCTGCTGTGCTTTGCCGGCCTGCTCCTGCTGACCGGATGCGCCTCCCACAGCGGCCCCGCACCCAGCCAGGCG
This sequence comes from Pseudomonas sp. TE21394, assembly GCF_054057835.1. Taxonomy (NCBI): domain Bacteria; kingdom Pseudomonadati; phylum Pseudomonadota; class Gammaproteobacteria; order Pseudomonadales; family Pseudomonadaceae; genus Pseudomonas; species Pseudomonas sp. TE21394. The sequence goes on from NZ_JBSRZR010000001.1 coordinate 518,061, forward strand.
ACCAGCCTGTGCCGCCAGGCCGGCGTCTGCGCGGTCAGCGGCCCGGAAACCGCGCAGCTGTTGAACAACCGCTACCGCGCCAGCGCCACCCGCTGCGCCATCGACAAGCCGGCCTGGCAATGCGCCGGCGTGCTGTTGCGCATGCGCGCCGACGGGGCGACCGGGCGTTTCTGGGAACACGACCCGGCGGCAACGGCACGTGGCAGCGAACGCCTGCTGTTCCTGCGCGCCGACCTGGGCAGCGATTTGCTGCCGAGCAACCACGGTGCCGTGGTCGACGACCTGTTCGGCGCGGTCAGCCAGGGCAAACCCTACGAAGCGCTGTGCAGCCACCCGCTGCCCACCGCTGACAACCCGGCACGCCCCGACTACGGCTGCGCACCGCCCAGCAATGCCCCTGCTACCAGGGCCGACCATGGCTCCTGTGCGGTGTTGGGCGTGAACGACGCGGACGGCTGGCTGGCGCACTTCCGCCAGCAGGGCGAGCAGCCTGCCGCCCAATGCGCGTTCAACGCCGACGACATGGCCCAGTTCCGCGCCACGCTGCAGGCCCACGCCCTGCTCGGCAAGCCCGGCGAAAACGCCGTCGAGCTGCTGGTACGCAACTGGGATGCGCAAGCCCCGGCGCGTCTGGCGATCCAGGCACTGGTCTACGACAGCCGCAGCCAGGGTGGGCTGCGTGCCGCGCAGCAGGACCAGCGGGACTGGTTCAACGCCACCGGCCAATGGCTACCGGTGCTGCGCATCGACCCCAGCCAGCCCGCCGACCAGGTGTTCGGCTTCAACCTGCAGGATCAGCTGTACATCGGCTACCAGCTGGCGCAAAAGCTCAACCAGCGCTTCGCCGACACCGCCGCTGCCTGCCACGATGGCAGCGCCGCCTTCAATTGCAATGGCGTGCTGTTTCGCTCCAACCTGGCAACCACCAGGTTTCGGGCGTGGAACCCGAGCCCGCCCTCACACACCAACAACGGGGTGTCGTTCAGCTATGCACGCGCCGACGTCAACATTCGCACGGTGGTCTATTCACGCCCCTATGCGTTCACCTTCCGTGAGCTGGCGGCCCCGATGGCGTATCGCCCGACCTTGCGCTGCGCTTATCCATACGATGCCGGCACCTCAGGCACACCCGATCCCTGCACACACCGGGGCGAATGCGAAAAACTCGGCGTCAACAGTGTTGCTGCCTGGATGGCCAGGTATTCCAGCGCCCCAGGGCAGGGCTGCGCTTTTGCTAATACCGCCAAACAATTCCAGTTGAGCATCGAGGTGCGCGCCCAGTTTCCGAACAGGACCGACTGGAACGAAATCATGATGGCCGCCTGGCCTGACGATATCCCCACGCAGATCCCGCTGGAGTCGGTGTTCTATGTCACTGGCAGCAGCGCCCTGCCCCAGGCGCAGTTCATCCAGCACGATTACTCCACCCGTACCGATCACTTTCCTGCCACTGCTGCGGATGAGCCTGAACGACACCCGCAGCCCTTTCAGCTACGACCCGGCCGAGCAACTTGCCATCGGTGCCCCGGCCGCCACCCATGGCTCCTGCTCCGAGGCAATCGGCTGCCATGATTGAGGAAAAACCATGAACAGAGATGAACTGAACAGCTACTTTCCACCGCTTGCCCGCAAGGCCCTGGCGCCCCTGTTGATCGCCGGCATGGTCACGCCAGTGCGTGATGCGGATGGCGGTATCAATTGCAAACTGTTGACGCAATTCGAACAGGGATTGCTGGTGGCGATCGACCCCTACCTAGGCATGAAGCTCGACGACCGGCTGGAAGTCCTGTGGGACGGTAATAGGCTGGCTGATCACAAGGTACTACTCGAAGAGGTGGATGAGCGAGTATTCCTGTACCTCGATACCGCCCTGATGCAGACTGGCTGGGTGGAAAAGGTGTTTTACCGGCTGACCCGCGTCGGCAGCCCCGCCGAAGATTTCGAAGACTCGCCTCCACTGCGCCTGCGCATCAAGCGTGAACTGCCGGGGGGGCACGATCAGAACCCAGCTTTGCCCGGGCATTCGCAGCTACCGGCCCCCCTTCCGCCTCAAGAGGTCATCGATGGCGGCGTGGACGCCAGGTGGACAGAGCGCGGTGTGCCCCTCGACATCGGTTGGTATGACTACCGCTCGGCCTGGGACATCATACGGCTGTTCTGGGGCGGGAAAGCGCTCGCCCCCCATGAAGTGACCGAGGAGCAGGCTGCCGGGCACGCCCCCATCACCCTCACGGCGGACAAGGAGACCATTCTGGCAGTGGGTGACTCAGTGAAATTGCTGCTCGAATACGACGTCACTGACGAAGTGGGCAACGTTTCTGAAAAACGTTCGCTGCAGACGTATGTACGAGTGGACAGCAGTATCACCAGGCTCACTGCTCCGGTGGTGAAGGAAGCCAGGGATGGCGAGGTCGACCTGGGAATGCTTGGCGACAAGGACGCGACCGTGGAGTTCGAAGCCCGCTCACCAGACTTCAAGTTCGGCGATACCGTTATCGTCAGCTGGGCAACCCAGCAGGATGGCGTGCCCGCCCATGAGACGGAGCAGAAAATCGACAACCTGCCCTACAAGTACGAGGTGTCCATCCCCAACCGGATCGTGCGCGAGGGTGCGAACAAGGACGTGATCGTGTCGTATACCCTGCATCCCGTCAATAACGACCCAATCTTGCCGTCCTGGCCTACGCGCGTCCGCATCGTCGGTGATGCAACGACGAGCAGCGCGCCGGCCACACGGCCATGAAAAAGCCACCCGGCACAGGTTGCCGGGTGGGCTTCGATCAATCAGAAGCTGTAACGCAGCCCCACATTCACCCCATACGGCTGCTCGATATCCTGCCCCTTCATGCCGTCGATCTCGGCATGCACCGAAAACGCCTGGCTGAAGGCCACGGCCACGCCCGCGCCGAATTCGCCGCGCGACCCCGACAGGTCATTGTTGAACAGGTTGTCGTTGACCTGCACCCGGTTGGCTTTGGCGAACTCGTGGGCCACCGCTACCTTGACGTAGGGCTGTACCTGGGTACCGTTGGCCAGCTGCAGGTTACGGCCGACCACGCTGCCAACCTTGCCCAGCAGCGAGCGGGTCTGGTCGCCTTCGGCGCGCATGCCGTTGTTCAGGTCATAGTCCTTGCCTTCGATCACCACTGCCGACAACTGGCCATAAGGCTCGACGAACCAGTTGTCGGCCAGGGTGATGTGCCGGCCGAACTCCACCGAGCCACCCAGGCCGGTGGCGTCATAGTCGCCCTTGGCGCGAGTGGCGTCGCTCATGCTGACCTTGGCCTTGTTATGGAAACGGTTGGCCTTGAGCACGGCATCGAAGTAGTAACCACTGGCCTGATCGAGCCAGGTGGTGTAGAGGCCCGCGTAATAGCTGTCCACCGTACCCGAACTACCGCGGGTCAGGTCCAGGTCGGAGCGGCTGTGGCCGGCCAGCACCCCCACCAGCCATTGGCCGTCCCCCCACGGCAGCGGCGCGTCGGCGCCCAGCGAGAAGCCGCTCTGCACCTGATCGTAACCAACGCCCGACATCCCCGAGACGCTGTATTTGTTGCTGTATGCGCGCGTCCAGGCCCCGGGTTTGGCACCGTTGAAACGCATTTCACCCATGCGGCTGCGCAGCGAGGTCAGCTCGCCATACCACACCGTGGGCGCAGTGTTGAACAAGGCCAGCACCGAGCGCGTGCCGGGGCTGACGGACTTAGACTCCGGGTCCAGGAACCATTCGGTGCCGCCAGTGCCGTCGCTGCGGGAGCCCAGTTTGTAAGAATAGGTACCGACGTCCACCGGTTGGTCGCCCGCCAGGTTGAAGGAGGCATCGCCGGCAGCCGCCTGCACCAGGGTCAAGGCTTGGGGGTCGCGCGGGTCAAGCCCCGAGCCGGCAACCGCCAGCACATGGCTGCCCGTGGCTGTGCCGGTAACATCAAGCACATCATGCTGGTTGCTCGCCCAGTCCACGTCCATCACGAAGGTACCGTTGCCGGACAGGTTGTCGACCGTCAGCGTGTAGAACTGCCCCGCATCGCCGAACCTCACCTTGCCCTGGTCGAATGAAAGGTTTTCCACCTGCTGGTTGTCGATCAGCTTCCACTCCGAGCCCGATTCGATGGCCATGTCCTGCACGCCCTGCAGACGACCGGTGAACAGCGAGCCGTTGCTCAACTGCACACGGGCGTCACGGCCATCGGTCACGCCGATGTCACCTTCCAGGCTGCTGCCATCAAGGGTGACGCTGGACAGGTTGCTGACATTGCCCTTCAAGTGCGAGCTGTTGGCAAGCGCAAGGGTGCCGGTGCTGCTCGCATCAGCCGTGATATCCCCGGTCAGCGAGGCATTGTCGAAGGCAAACTGGCCAGAACTGCCATTGCTCACCGCAAAGTTGCCGGTCAGCCGGCTGGCGCTGACCAGCACATCGGCATTGGCATCGTTATCGACTTCCAGGGCATTGCCATTGCCACCCTCGAGGGTCGAGCCATTGCGCAGTTCGACGCGGGTACGGGTACCTGGGCTGAACTGGCCACTGACCAATAGCGCGGCGCCGCTCTGCCCTTGCACCTGGGTGTTGTCCAGGACCAATGTGCCCAGGTTGCTGCTACCGGGGTTGCCTTGATACTGGATGCCATTGAGGCCGCCGGAAATGCTGCTGTTGCGCGCCGTGACATCGGCGTTGAACGCGCGCAGGCCATAGCTGGCGCTCGACGTCCCGCGCACGCTCACCCCATCAAGCGTCAGCTCACTGCCGTTCGAAACCGTTACACCGCCAGTGCCACCCGTTACAGAGCCTCCCGTCATGCTGACCACCGCGCCGCTCTGGCCTGAGAATCTGGCCAGGGCCATGCCTACCCCGTCATTGCTGATATGCGAATCGCGGATGTCGGCCGTGCCACTGGTGATGCCAAAACCGCTCGCGGCCCCGCTTTCGCCGACAATGGTGCTACCGGTGATCCTGGCATCGGCACCGCTACCGGACAGCTGGATGCTGCCAGTGGTGCTGCCTGCATTGACATTGAGGGTAACGCTTGAGGTGGCGTTGATGGCTTGCGTAGTTGCACCGTTGACGTTCAAGGTAGCGCCAGTGCCAAGGGTCCAGCTTTCCACTGGGTCACCCGGCCCCAGATCGACGGTTTCCCCGGGTGGTACCACGTCTGCCTGAACCATCGGGGCTAGCGCTGTCAGGCTCAGGGCGAATACCGCAGGCCAATTGACAGGCAAATGGGACATACTCATCTCAACCTCCAGGTCGTGTACGAAATTGCCACGAACGGTAGAGATTTCCTCCCTTTTTTTATGTGGGAAAAATCAGCTAATAGGCAGGAGAATCCCTACAAAGCCACTTAGGCCAGCGCTGCCCAAGCGGGCCCTCGAGGCAGCAGGCAGGCCACCGAAGTGGCCTGCCTGCTGCGTTGCATCACGGAGCCGGGTTAATGAAGCAAGCCCCCGACGAGTCCATGGACGTGGCCCAGATGTTTGTGCTTCCCTGTGCAGTCGTGTTTTTCTTGGAATAGGAAGCTACGGCAATGCCCAGCTTACCGACGGGTTCGATATTCTTGGCGTAGTCATTGACCTTGATGGTAAAACCTTCCGCCTCATCGGTCCCACTTAAGGTGTACTCGACCGTGAAGGAGTCCGGCAATGGATCTGTAAGGTCCAGATTCTTGTAGGCCTGGAAGGTGACGGTTACAACGTCTCCATTGCTCAAGTTCCCAGGGTTGGCAGGGAAGAACACGCGCCAGTAATAGTCGGTCGGTGCACCCTCGGGGTCCGGCTTGTACGACTGGCAGTTCAGGATCGGTCGGCCACTGGAAGTGGTACCTGCGTCCGGGAACTCCGGTGCCGCCAGCACCACAGGCAGAGCTTCACTGATGTCCACCTGGGTGATTCTTTTCTCACGGTTGCCGCCAGCGGTCAGACCAATTTCGTAGTAGACGGGCACCACTTCAGCCGACGCGTGAGATGCGACCTTGTCCCACGTGATTTTAAATGGATAGGATTTGTTTTCATCCCCCAGCGGCGGGGAATAGGTATGCACCAGGTTATCAGCCGCCGCCCAGTAAAACCACATGCTCTCACCGGCGCCGATCGGATCATACAGATTCACCTCAATGGAGACCTCCCCATTGACATCCGCAGCCACCAATTTGTTAGGCCTGGCTGGAGTCGGGTCCACATCGGTAGCACCGCGCACTAACAAGGGAGGCAAGTTGGGGTTCTCCGGCTCAGGCCGTTCCGGGTTTTCCGGGCCAGGCACGGAGAGGTCAGTCTGGAAGACCTGGGCATCAGCTGATTCAAATGGTGCGCTGCCGCGCTCTACCCGGTATTTCACCACAGTGTTTTTAGGGCCGATGCCGGGGGTGCTTTCATAGGCCGGTTTGAGCACCTCATTGAACGGAATCTGGACGTAGATCCACTCCCCTGGAGTCGCCCCCACTTTGTGAGGCGAAGGCGTTTCAACACCTCCCCAAGTGACATAAATGTTATCGTTCGCTTGCCAGCCTTCATAACGCGGGACAGCGACCAACAAGAGCGTAGTACGCACATCTTCAAGGTCGATAAGGTTATCGGCCTCGGCCAGCTCGATCCGGGGAGCCTGCATCGGCGTGACCGGTAGCGGCTTGAGTAACAGTGAGGTGGTAAGTTCAGGGCTCGGTTGCCCTTGGTTGGTGACCTTGTCGGAAAGCCGATAGTGTAGGTACAGGTGGCCGTCCTGCAGCTTGCGCAGCAGATCACCGTCGATCGGGATCCTCCTGTCTGCCGGCAGCTCGTCATTGTAAGCCCAGCCAGGAACAGGCCCTTCCGCAGTGGAGAGTTTCACCTGGACGGTGTCGCCCTTCGCTTCCCCTTCGTACGCAGGAATGGTTACCAACACAACGTTGCCATTTGCTTTCAGATACTCATCAGTAATGCCCGCAGCTGCTTCGGCATCGTATTCCGCCGGAGCCGGCGATTGCCCGTCGCGGTTAGGCGCCTCCTTGTCAATAATCATATCGGTCGGATGAGACAGCTCTTCTCCCCCCGCCCAACCGTTAACCCGGTAGCGCAGGTTGTAGGTGCCATGCCGTTCGAAGTATTTCATGTCAAAATCGACATCAACTTGCTCGCCAGGGTTGTGAGGGCCGGGGATTCGTTGTGGGGTATCGGAATTCCAGACCGTCTCGTCTGATCGCTTCCACTCGAAGGTGAATATGTCGAATTCATCGGCTATTGGCGACGCACCAGGCCATAAATCGACTTTGAGTTCCATGTTCACGCCTTGCTGATCCTTGGGTACCAGCCCGGCAAAGTCAGGGTCCCCTTCCCACCAAACCGGCGTAATGGGCTTCGGAAGCGTTGGTTCTGGATCCGCCCGCAGTGTCGAAGGGGCACGCTGTGCCTGCCTGATCTTTTGGGCATATTCAATGCGATTGCGTGCGTCTTGTTTCTTGCTCATGATTTCACTCCTGTCAAAAACGAGCCTGGCCTGCTGGCCGGGTCGCGAATCTACTGCGTTCACTACACCTCGCCGCCCAAGCGGCGAGGCATCATTCAAAGGCGCGCCAAAACCCGCGCAGCAGCCTGCGCCATAACGTTTCGCGTGCCTGGGGCTGCGAGCCCGCAGGGCCGCATAGGCCGCCACCTGGCCAAGTGCGGTCGATCTTCACCAGGCCCGGTCGAGAAAGGCCGGGTAGGCCGGTGTCCTTGATCACCACATAGCGAGCGATCGCCGACCCGGTCACGATCGGCTCGATGTAGGGCGTGTAGGGCTGAACCCTGATATCCAGAAACCCTGCCGACAAGTCGGCCGCTTCGACGCGATCCTCGAAGCGCCCCTTGGTCCCGGCGATAGGACCGACGCCGTTGAAGGACTCAAAGCCTTCCCATAGCAGGATCACCCGGTCGTTTAAATCGAACCCCCTCGCCAGTGGCACGCGCACCCTGATGCCTTCCCATGGTTTTTGCTCACAGAGGTAGTAGCCATTGCGGTCGGCATCGGGGAACGCCACTTCCGGGTAGGTGCCCTGCCCCTGGCCCAGGGCAACGATTGCCGCAGTTTCCAGGGAGTACGGGGCCTCGTTGCCAGCGAGATCACGGATCGTGTAGACGGCATAAAACACCCCGTCCGTGCCAGGCCCAGCGATCTCGGTGGCGAGCAGCTGCACACGAACGTCCTGGGCATCGAGTTCGGCCTGGGTAATGGTCTTGGTCTTGAGTACCCCATTGCTCGGCGGGAGGGTTTGCGTCCAGTACAGCGAAAGCTCATCGCGGTCTTTGGCCCCGGCATACAGAGGCAGCGGCAGCCTCAGTTCGACGATTCCGCCATGGCCATCCAGATAGGCCGGGTCGATCAGCCCATGCTCGAGGTCGACTGGCAACAGCAGGGCTTCGAGAGGTTTACCAGCGCCGGGTGGTTGGCTATCCAGGGTGACGGTGCGAGGGATGCTTTCTACTGGCACGCCTGACCAGCTATCGACCTTGTAGCTCAGTTCAAAGCGACCATCTGCGTCCAGGTAAGCTTTGGGGACCTGGAGTGGGAACTCGACTACACCCGGGTCGACCGGCCCAGTCACGGGAAGGGAATCTACTTCGACGGCAGGCGTGCCCCAGAACAGCCTCAGCGTGTCAGTTTCGCCATCAGGGGGAGATACCGGCCACATGGGCACGATGACATCGAGGCCATTTTCCCAATCCCCTGCACGCAACAGTCCGTCCGGGTCGTCCGGATCGATAACGGCTGGGATGTCAGGGGCGTCCAGAGGAGCGAAATGACTCAAGTCCGCGTCGGGACCGAGCAATGGGATTTCGCGATTTGCCATGCAGGTACTTCCTGAATAGGTTGTCAAGGTGTTGTGCTTGACGCCTATTCAATACGCACGAGTCGAAGCCGCCTACTGGTAGAAATGCTAGGTGCGGGAGATGGAAAAACATTCGAACTTGCCGATGCGGGCCGGTGTATCGGCGGTACTTTCCAGTATCGGCAATCGTACGATTCAGCCGCAGGGGCCACTGTATGAGGAGGGAATGAAACAGAACCGGCCACGCATGGGGCGGCCGGTTAATGAGCGCACTACACCAGGAACTAGCTCAGAGCAGGGTCGATCACCATCACCAGCTTGCCCGACACCTGGTTGCTCTCCAGCTCGGCATACGCCGCCTGGGCAAATTCGACTGGGTAGGTATCGACCAGTTGCGGCGACAGGCGCCCTTCGGCAAACAGCGGCCACACCTGCTGCTGCAACTCGCGCAGCAGCTCTGCCTTGAAGCCGTCGTCGCGGTTGCGCAGCGTGGAGCCGGTGATTTCCAGGCGCTTGCCCAGCACCTGTGCCAGGTCCAGCTCGAACTTGCGCCCGCCCATCAGGCCGATGATCACCCAGCGACCATCGCGCGCCAGCAGCTTGAGGTTGAGCTCACCGTAACTGGCCCCCACCGGGTCGAGAATCACATCGAACGGGCCGATCGCTTCCAGCGCCTCCAGGTTCTCGTTGCGTACCACACCACCGGCAGCCCCCAGCGCCTCGCAATAGGCCAGGCGGTCCTGCGAACCGACGCTGACCCACACCGGGCTACCGAACGCCTTGCACAGCTGGATGGCGGCCGAACCAACGCCGCTGGCACCAGCGTGCACCAACACCTTCTCGCCAGCCTTCACCCGCCCAAGCTGGAAGATGTTCAACCAGGCGGTGGCATAGACCTCCGGCAACGCTGCGGCTTCATACAGGCTCAGGCCCTCGGGCACCGGCAGCACGTGGCGAGCGTCCACCACTACTTCTTCGGCCATGGCGCCGCTGGCCAGCAGCGCGCACACCCGGTCGCCCACCCGCCAGTCGGCGCCTGCCCCCACCTCGCTGACCACCCCGGCGCACTCCAGGCCCATGTAGGGGCTGGCGCCTGGCGGCGGCGGGTAAAGGCCCTTCATCTGCAGCAGATCGGCGCGGTTCAGCCCCGCTGCGGCCACGCGAATGCGCACTTGGCCCGCGTCACAGGCCGGGCGTTCGGCCTCTACCCAGGCCACATGTCCGTCAACGCCTTGCAATGCCTTCACAGTGCCTCCATAGTTGAATCATATGACCGAGCCTGGGAATGCTATGTCCAGGCTTTTTGCAGTATGCGTCCGGTTTTTTGGAACCGGCGAACGGAAAAGACGGCCTACTATGCGTGATCAATTGCCTCCACGTCGAATCAGCATGAAGCATTTCCTCCCAAGCACCGCCCTGGCGCTGATGATCGGCCTGGGTAGCCTCGCGCTCGGCGGCAATGCGGCGGCCGCCAACAAGTGGGACAGCCTGCAGCCAGACCGTGACGAGATCGTCGCCAGCCTCAACGTGGTGGAACTGCTCAAGCGCCACCACTACAGCAAGCCGCCGCTGGACGACGCCCGTTCGGTCATCATCTATGACAGCTACATCAAGCTGCTGGACCCGGCGCGCAGCTACTTCACCGCCGCCGACATCGCTGAATTCGACAAGTGGAAAACGCAATTCGACGATTTCCTCAAGAGCGGCAACCTGGACCCGGGCTTCACCATCTACAAACGCTACCTGGACCGCGTCAAGCAACGCCTGGACTTCGCCCTGGCCGAGCTGGACAAGGGCGTGGACAAGATCGACTTCAGCGCCAGGGAGACCTTGCTGATCGACCGCAAGGACGCCCCATGGCTGAAGGACCAGGCCGCACTCGACGAGCTGTGGCGCAAGCGGGTGAAGGACGAGGTGCTGCGCCAGAAGATCGCCGGCAAGGAACCCAAGCAGATCCAGGAAACCCTGACCAAACGCTACAAGAACCAGCTGGCGCGCCTGGACCAGACCCGTGCCGAAGACATCTTCCAGGCCTATATCAATACCTTCGCCCAGTCCTACGACCCGCACACCAACTACCTGTCGCCTGACAATGCCGAGAACTTCGACATCAACATGAGCCTGTCGCTCGAAGGCATCGGCGCGGTGCTGCAAAGCGACAACGACCAGGTCAAGATCGTGCGCCTGGTACCGGCAGGCCCGGCAGCCAAGACCAAGCAGGTGGCCCCGGCCGACAAGATCATCGGCGTGGCCCAGGGCAACAAGGAAATGGTCGACGTGGTCGGCTGGCGCCTGGACGAAGTGGTCAAGCTGATCCGTGGCCCGAAAGGTTCGGTGGTGCGCCTGGAGATCATTCCGGCCAGCAACGCCCCTAGCGACCAGACCAGCAAGATCGTCTCGATCACCCGCGAGGCGGTGAAGCTTGAAGAGCAGGCGGCGAAGAAGTCGGTGCTCAAGCTCAAGCAGGACGGGCGTGACTACAAGCTGGGCATCATCGAGATTCCGGCTTTCTACCTCGACTTCAAGGCCTACCGCGCAGGTGACCCGGAGTACAAGAGCACCACCCGTGACGTGAAGAAGCTGCTCACCGAACTGCAGAAGGAAAAAGTCGACGGCGTGGTCATCGACCTGCGCAACAACGGCGGCGGCTCGCTGCAGGAAGCCACCGAGCTTACCAGCCTGTTCATCGAGAAAGGCCCGACCGTGCTGGTGCGCAACAGCGACGGCCGCGTCGACGTGCTGGAAGATGAAAACCCCGGCGCCTTCTACAAGGGCCCGCTGGCACTGCTGGTCAACCGCCTGTCGGCCTCGGCGTCCGAGATCTTTGCCGGCGCCATGCAGGACTACCACCGGGCCCTGATCATCGGTGGCCAGACCTTCGGCAAAGGCACCGTGCAAACCATCCAGCCGCTCAACCATGGCGAGCTGAAGCTGACCCTGGCCAAGTTCTACCGGGTTTCCGGGCAGAGCACCCAGCATCAGGGCGTGCTGCCGGACATCGACTACCCGTCGATCATCGATACCAAGGAAATCGGCGAGAGCGCCCTGCCCGAAGCGATGCCGTGGGACACCATCCGCCCAGTGGTCAAGCCAGCGGCCGACCCGTTCAAACCGTTCCTGGCCCAGCTCAAGGCGCAGCATGAAGCGCGCAGCGACAAGGACGCGGAATTCACCTATATTCGCGACCGCCTGGCGCTGACCCAGAAGCTGCTGAACGAGAAAACTGTCAGCCTCAACGAGCAGGAACGCCGCGCGCGCCATGATGAAATCGAGGCCAAGCAGCTGGCACTGGAAAACATCCGCCGCAAAGCCAAGGGTGAAGAGCCGCTGAAAGAGCTGAAAAAAGAGGATGAGGACGCCTTGCCGACCGAGGATGAAAACACCAAGCCGGAAGACGACGCCTACTTGGCGGAGACCGGTCGCATCCTGATCGACTACCTCAGTGCAAGCACCAAGGTGGCCAAGAAGTAAGAAACGACAGCAATGATAGCAAATTAATGTGACCTGTCATCAAACAGTCATCGCGCTGTCGTGAAATAGAGGGGCCGGACGTGCAAGCGTCCGGCCCTTTCATTTTCAGGAATTCGTCATGACCGTCGCCGAACAGCTCAGCGCCTTGAGTGCCATCCTGGCTCAACGCAGCATTCACAGTCTGTTCCAGCCGATCATGCGCCTGAGCGAACAACGGGTGTTCGGCCATGAAGCGCTGAGCCGCGGCCCGTCCAACAGCCCGCTGCACGCTCCGCTGAACCTGTTTACCATCGCTCGACAGGCCGGCCGCCTGACCGAGCTGGAGGCCGCCTGCCGGGAAAGTGCCTGCCGGCGGTTCAGTGAACAGCGGCTGCAGGGCCAGCTGTTCCTCAACGTCTCGCCCGAGTCGCTGCTGGAACCGGACTATCCGTCCGGCCAGACCCTGAAACTGCTCGACCAGGTCGGCCTGGCGCCCAGCCGGGTGGTCATCGAGCTGACCGAACACACCCCGACCGACGACTTCCAGCTGCTTTCCAATGCCCTGCACCATTACCGCGACATGGGCTTTTCGATTGCCATTGATGACCTCGGGGCAGGCTATTCCAGTTTGCGCCTGTGGTCGGAACTGCGCCCCGAATACGTCAAGATCGACCGTCACTTCATCGACGGCATCCACCGTGACCCGCTCAAGCGCGAGTTCGTCGGTTCGATCCTGCAGATTGCCCGGGCGTCGAAGGCACAGGTGATCGCCGAAGGCATCGAGCTGGCGGAAGAACTGGCGGTGCTGGTCGAGATGGGGGTGGACCTGGTGCAGGGCTACCTGCTGGGACGGCCACAGGAGTTGGGTGTTCGCGAAAGCCGGACGCTACCTGTGTCCACGAGTGTGCGGCTGGCCGAACAGCCTACGGTGCAGCTGAATGCCACGATCGGGCAGCTCCTGGAGCTGTTTGGTCGTCACCGGCACCTGGAGGCCTTGGAGGTGGTGGACGCCGATGGCAGAGCTTGTGGCTTGATTCACCGGCATGCACTGCCTGCCCCTGCCTCTTCGCGGGTAAACCCGCTCCCACAGGTGCAGCACAAGGCTCAATCGCTGTGATGAACCTGTGGGAGCGGGTTTACCCGCGAAGAGGCCTGAGCAGGCGGTAAATCAAGCCGTTTCGGGATAGCTGTACTCGAACACCCGGACAACTTCGGAAGCATGCCACGATGCCGCCTCCATGCCATCGACCGGCCCGGAGAACCGGCCCAGGCGCTCCACGCATTCGAAAAAACCGGTACGCGGCAAGCGGCTGGCACCCTGGCTGATGACCAGCGAGCTGCGCAATGGCTGCTCGGCACGGGCATCCAGCACCGCCAGGTATTCCAGCGCGGCGGTGAGTGTCTGCATGGCCGGGCTGGGCAGTTGCAAGCGCTCGATCAGTGCACGGTAAGTCAGCAAGTGACGTTGACGACGGGCCAGGTCAAGCTCGCCCAGCAGGTTATCCCAGTGCTGACGGCTGATCCTGACCTGGCTCATGATGGCTCGCTCCAGCCGGCCACGCCCAGATGCCAGGCCAGGGCGCGGCGGATGGCGGCATCCGGTTGGCGTTCGCCCGCCTCGATCATGGCCAAGTAAGCCGGGCTTACACCAACGTTGCGCGCCAGTTGCTCAGGCGCGATGCCCTTGGCCTGGCGGATCTGTGCAACCTCACTGAATGCCGGCAAGGGTGCGCTGATGGCAGCGCTGCCCGCATCCCGCGCAGCCGCCTCGGCGGGCGCCTGCCCTGCTGCCTTGAGCAGCGCCTGGTAGTCCTCCCAGGGAACCACGGCGTACTCGGGTTGACCGTCCCGGCTGATGACCTGAATACCCATACAACCCCCTCAGTAAGGATTACTGCATGTAATCCGTAGGCATAACCCTTATGCCAATTATATGACCAACTCCGGGGTCTGTGCAGTCGAGCTGCAACCGAGGTGTCGCTCAGGCCGGTTTCACTGCGTCTTGCGCTCCAGCTGCAGGGCTTGCGGCGTGGTCGGCAGGCGTTCGACCACCCGCAGCCGCTCGGGCGCCTGGCTGTCGCGCCAGGCCTTGAAGCGCGCCAGCTCGTCAGCCACGGTCTTCAGTACCCAACCCAGCACGGCGATGTCGTCGAGCAAGCCAACACCGAGCAACCAGTCCGGGATGGCATCGATGGGGCTGACGAAATACAACAGGCCGGCGACGATGGTGACCAGGGCCTTGGCGCTGATGGCGCGGTACTCGCCACGCCACCAAGCCAGGCACAGCGACTGCAACAGCTTCACGTCTTCACGCAGCTTGCCGAGGCGCGGCCCTTTGCGGGCCACCGCGAACAACAGGGCCGGCAACCGGCCACGGCTGAGCAGACGCTCGGCCAGAGGCAGGAAACGGGTGAAATTCCAGGGTGCGCTCATGTAGCCTCCGGGGCGGAAAGGTTATCCACATTTATTGTGGATAACCTTGTGAACAGGGCGACGTTTCCGACCGCAGGTGCCTGCCAGGCAAGGGCCCCGGTCAGATCGGGCGTTTTTTACACAGTCGTTTCACAGCGTGCCCATGGCTGCGGAGCAAACCATTTGGGCCAGACGGGGCCGGCTTCGTCACGCTGCATTTGCTGGGACAGTATCTGCAGTTGCGGGTTCGTCCAAGTATCCGCCACAAACGAAAACGCCCCGTCGGGACGGGGCGTCTTGCATGGGCCAGCCAGTATTACTTGGCAGGTGCCTCGGCTGGTGCTTCGGCTTCCGGCTCGGCGCCCTGCAGCTGGGCCGGGTCCTTGATAGCGATCAGTTCAAGGTCGAACACCAGTACCGAATTGGCCGGGATCAGCGGGCTCGGGCTTTGTGCGCCGTAGGCCAGCTCGGCCGGAATGAACAGCTTGTATTTCTCGCCAACGTGCATCAGTTGCAAGCCTTCGACCCAGCCCGGGATCACACCGCTGACTGGCAGGTCGATCGGGCTGCCGCGCTCGACGGAACTGTCGAACACCTTGCCATCGATCAGCTTGCCTTCGTAGTGGACGGTGACCACGTCGGTCGGCTTGGGCTGCGGACCGTCAGCCTTCTTGACCACTTCGTACTGCAAGCCCGAGGCCGTGGTGACCACGCCAGGCTTCTTGGCGTTTTCCTCGAGGAACTTCTTGCCGGCAGAAGCGGCTTCTTCGCTGGCCTTGGTCAGACGTTCCTCTGCGCGTTTCTGCAATGCGGTGAAAGCCTCGACCAGCTCTTCGTCCTTGATACGCTGTTCTTTCTTGCCGACGGCGTCTTCGATGCCGAGGGCGACTGCTTTCGAATCAAGGTCTTCCATGCCTTCCTGAGCCAGGCTCTTGCCCATGTTCAGGCCGATACCGTAGGAGGCTTTCTGCGCCGGAGTCTTCAGCTCGGGGCTGCTGGTCTGTTGATCACAGCCAGCCAGTACCAGGCCTACCAGGGCAACCGCAGCCGCCAAACGATGCTGTTTCATGTGATTTCCTTGTTCATGCGCCATAAGGGCAATCAGGGTAAAGTCGCGAGCTTATCAGGCGTCCCCGACCCATGGCTACCGGCATAAGAGCCGGCAGACAGGGAATAGTTCCACAGCCGTGCACGCGGCAGAAAGGCGTTGAGGAAGGCAAAAGATGCTTCGTTACGTTTTGTGTCGACCAAGATATACCATAACGCTATCATCTGCCGCTTTCGGGATACTGGCCCGGGCGCGGCCAGGCCATCTGGCACAGCCTTCAGGGATGCACGATGAGATGGGATGGAGCCGTAACCTTCGGTGATTACTGGCTGGGCTATATCGGCAAGACCGACCAGACTGCTGCCCATGCCCACGTTGCCATTCAGCTGTGCATCGGCTTGCGCTACGACATCACGGTGGAGTTCGGCAACCACGTCCTCACCGCACCGGGGGTATTGATCGGGCCCTCTGTCGACCATCGCTCGCTGCCCAACCCCGGCCGTGTGGCGTTCCTCTACTTCTACCCCGACGCCCCCCTTGGCCGCGCGTTGAAGGCCCTGCTCGACGACAGCGGCACGGCAGCGATCAGCCAGGATATCGTCGATTGTGTGCGAAACGCGGCCAACTTCAATGACGTGGTCAGTGCCCTGGAACTCAGGCTGGTACCGCTCGACAGCTTCGACCCACGTTTGTCCAACGCCCTGCACCTGCTGCGCCAGGACTGCGCCGGCATCGGTGCGGTATCGCGTGCGGCCAATGCGGTTGGCCTGTCCAGCCCTCGCCTGCGCTTTTTCGCCACGCGGCAGATGGGCGTGCCGCTGTCGCAATGGATCATCTGGCGCAAACTCGAACGGGCCTGCCATGCCCTGGCCAACGGCGCCAGCCTCAGCGATGCCGCGATCGCCGGCGATTTCGCTGACCAAGCCCACCTCACCCGCATGATGCGGCGCATGGTCGGCATGTCGCCGAGCCGCGTTGCCGCGGTGCTGCGCAATACAAGCGATTCGTTCAAGAATCACCAGTTGTAAAACGCCATTATCCCTCCAGCCCGCGCCAACCGGGGTCTCCACCACCAGGCGCAGGGGCGCTTGCCGGCTGTGTGACCACAGTCGGCTTTTTTAATCGTTCCGCTCCTGGCGACCCTAGGCGGCTGCCAGGCGGACGGGTGCCATGCCACTTCATCAACCTTAGCGAGCAAGGAGTGCTAGCCGATGTCAGGACCCTCGCGGCTGACCGTTTTCCTAACCGGCGGAGCCGGTGTACTGGGCGATACCCTGATCGACCAACTGGCCGAGCGCTATCACCTGATCTGCCTGACCCGCCGCAGCAGCATCAACCACCCCGGGGTCGAGACCCTGCGCGGTGACATCTGCCAACCGCGCCTGGGTCTGTCCGCCACGGATTACCTGGCATTGACCAAGCGGGTCGACTGGGTCATCCACTGCGCGGCCATCACCCGCCTGGATGGCCACGCCGAAGCCGTGTTCTCGGTCAACTACCAAGGCACCGAGCAGGTGCTGGACTTCGTTCGCGACGCCGACGTACCGCTGTATCACATCAGCACCGCCTTCACCCACCCATGTGACTACCACCCCGGGGTTATGCCTTCGACCCCGTACGAAGAGGTCAAGCGCCAGGCCGAAACCCTGGTACGTGAGGCAGGCGTACCGGTGTCGATCTTCCGCCCGTCGATCATCATCGGCGACAGCCACAGCGGCCACATGCCCATCCTGCAGGGCTTCCACCTGACCATGGGGCTGATGATGTCGGGCTACCTGCCGATCATCCCTTGCCCGGAAGCCGGGCGGGTCGATGTGATCGCCCGCGATGTGGCAGCGGCCGGCATTGCCAGCGCTCTCGACCAACGCCTGATCGGTGACGACTACTTCCTCAGCAACGGCCCGCAGGCGCTGGATATCCGTACCCTGCTCGACCTGATGTGTGCGGAAATGCAGGATCAGGGCAAGCCCTTCCAGCGCCCGCGCTGCATGAACCCGGACATCTACGAACGGCTGGTGCGCCCGGTATTCCTGCCTGCCCTGGAAGAGAACATCCGCGCTGCCCTCGGGCGCGCCACCCAATTGTGCCGCTACGCCAGCCTGCTGCAGCCGCTGCCCAGCTCGCTGGAGCAACTGTTGCCGGCGCAGCGCCTGGCCCGCCGTTCGCCACGCCAGGAGCTGGCCCTGACCTTGGCACGCCTGTCGCCAAAGCTATCGGCCATGCAGCGCATGTTGAAGATCCCGGCAGCCGGCGAGCGCCGTGGCGAACTGGCCATGGAGGCCTGAGACGATGAACAGCTTCACTCCCTTGCCCGAAGGGCTCGACGCCGAGCGCGTGCGCGCGCAGTACCGTGACCATGTCAATGCCGGCTATGCCCGCCTGGCGTCGATGATGAACCTGCCCATCGAGGTGGCTGGCGAAGGCGTCTACCTGTTCGACATGGACGGCAACCGCTATCTGGATGCCGGTGGCTATGGCGTGTTCCTGCTCGGCCATTCGCACCCGCAGGTGGTCGAACAGGTCAGCCGCCAGTTGCACAGCCACCCGATGGCCAGCAAGCTGCTGCTCAACCCGTTCCAGGCCCAGGCAGCTGCAGCGCTGGCTGCGGTATGCCCCGACCCGCTGCAGTACGTGTATTTCTGCAACTCGGGTACCGAAGCCACCGAGGCCGCACTCAAGCTGGCCTGGCTCAACGGTTGCCAGCAGGTGATCTCGACCCAGGGCGGCTATCACGGCAAGACCCTCGGTTCGCTGGCGGTCACCGGGCGGGAGCTGTACCGCTCACCGTTTGCCGAGCGCCTGGGCGACAGCCACTTCATTCCCTACGGCGATGCCGAAGCGCTGCGCCGACAGTTGCAGGCCCAGCCCGCCCGCGCCTGCGTGATCCTCGAGCCGGTCCAGGCCGAAGCGGGGGTGATCGTGCCCGAGGCCGGCTACCTGCAGCAGGTGCGCCAGCTCTGCGACCAGTACGGCGCGGTACTGATCGCCGACGAGATCCAGTCCGGCATGGGCCGCACCGGGCGCTGGTGGGCCTGCGACCACGAGGGCGTGATCGCGGACATCCTGCTGGTCGGCAAAAGCCTGTCCGGTGGCTGCGTGCCGGTCAGCGCCATGGTCTGCACTGCCGAAATGCAGGCACCGCTCAATCGCAACCCGCTGATGCACACCTCCACCTTTGGCGCCAACCCGCTGGCCATGGCCGCGGTAATGGCGACCCTGGACGTGATGCAGCGCGACCAGCTGGTGAGCCGCGCCGCAGCACTGGGGCAACGCCTGCGCCAAGGCCTGCAGGCGGTGCTGCGCCAGCATCCGCGTGGCGCCCAGGTGCAGCTGCGCAGCACCGGCCTGCTGCTGGGCCTGGAGTTCGCCGACGCCGGGCTGGCGGCCAACATGGTCATGCACCTGATCGACCAACGCATCGTGGTCAACCATTCGCTCAACGATCACCGGGTAATCCGCCTGACACCGCCAGCCTTGTACAGCGACAGCGACGTCGAATGGCTGCTGGGCGGTTTCGCCCGCGCCCTTGCCTGCACCTTCGAATAGGACACCGAAATGAATGAAGTCAGCCTGAACGCCCATGTTCCCAGCCAGAGCGCCCAGCAGGTCTACGCGGCCATCAGCAATTTCAGCGTCTACCCGCAGCTGTGCGAGTCGGTGCGCAACATCGAGATCGAGACCATCGCCGAGCACGAAGTACTGAGCCACTGGGAGGTGAATTTCCATAGCGGCATTCTCAAGTGGCAGGAACGCGATGTCTTCGACCGGGACAACCTGCACATCCACTTCCGCCAGACCGCTGGCGACATCGAGCATTTCTCCGGCTCGTGGCAAGTCAGCGAAACCGACGGAGGCGCCAGCATCGCCTTCCGCTCCTGCTTCGACCTGGGCCTGCCGATGCTGGCCGACATGCTCGACCCGGTGGCCCGGCAGGCGATTCACGACAATATCAGCGCCATCATCCAGGGCCTGTTCCCGAACAGCCGGATCAAGGAGTGATGCCATGCCCTTGTCCCTGCTGAACAACGCCCGTCACACGCTGCAGCGCTTTGCCCCAGGCTTCGCCAACCTGCTGCTGGAACTGCCATTCGAGCAACGCGAGGCCGCCGCCAGCCCGGTGGTGGACTGGTTCAAGCACAGCGGCCCGGTTGCCTTGCTGGTACCCGAGGCCGGCGGCGGCCTGGGCGCCAGCGCAAGCGAAGCGCTGCAGGTGCAGCTCGCCCTAGGGGCGTTGTCGCCCTCGCTGGCGGTGGCCAGCACCATGCATCAGTTTTCCGTGGCCAGCCTGGTCGCGGTTGCCGCCAATGGCGCGGGCGCCGAAGGCCTGCTGCTGTCGGCCATCGCCCAGCAGCGTCTGCTGCTGGCCTCGGGCTTCGCCGAAGGTGTGCCCGGTGGCGGCATCCTAGATGCCGGCATGGAGGCCGTGCAGCTGGCCGATGGCGTGCGTCTGAGCGGCAGCAAGCAACCGTGCAGCCTGAGCACCTCGATGGACCTGCTGACCGCCAGCTTCAGCCGGGCCAGCGAGCACGGCGAGGAACTGATGATTGCGCTCATTCCCGCCAATGCCCCGGGCATCAGCCACCACCCGTTCTGGGGCAACAGTGCCCTGGCGGCGGCGCAAAGCCTGGAACTGCGCCTGGAAGATGTGTACGTCAACGACAAGATGATTTTCTCCGCCGGGCTGAAGTCGCAGCTGGGCGAGGTACAGACCATCGGTTTCATCTGGTTCGAGCTGCTGATCAGTGCCAGTTACCTGGGGGCGTGCATGGGCCTGGTGGAACGGGCTGTTGACGAGCGCCGCTGGAGCGACCAGCAGCGCGTGCAACTGGCCTGCCAGCTGCAACTGTGCCTTAGCGCGCTGCAAGGCCTGGCCCACGAAGTAGAGCAGCTGCAAGGCGACGCCGACGACCTGCTGGCGCGCCTGCTGCTGGTCCGCTACGGCATCGAGCAACAACTGGCCAGCGCCTCCGACCTGGCCCACCAGATGCTCGGTGGCCTGGCCTTCATCCGCTCGAACCAGGGCTGCGACTGGCTGGCCAGCACCCGGGGCCTGCAGTTCCACCCGCCTGGGCGATTCAGCATGACCGCCAACCTCGACCGCTACCTGCAAGGCGCCACCTTCAGCATTGCCAATGGAGTCACCCCGTGAAACTGCTCAACAAGATCGTCGTCATTACCGGCGCGGCACGTGGCCTGGGCCTGGAAACCGCACGCAAACTCAAGCGCCAGGGTGCGACCGTGGTCGGCATCGACCGCCTCGAGCCGCACACGGCATTGAATTTCGATGCCTACTACGTGCTCGACCTGTGCGACCGCGAACGCCTGGATGAAGCCGCCACCTCGATCCTGGAGCGCTTCGGCGACATCGACATCCTGGTCAACAATGCCGGGGTGCTGACCCTCGAGCGCGGCGAGACCGGGGTAACCGAAGACGTGCGTCGCGCGTTGGAAGTCAACCTGCTGGCGCCTTGGCAACTGACCTCGCGGTTCTTGCCGGCGCTGCTGCGCACCCGTGGCAAGGTGGTCAACGTGTCCTCGCTGTTCGCCCTGGTGAACGCGCCTTACGTCGCTGCCTACGCCACCAGCAAGCGCGCCATGAGTGCCTATTCGGATGTGCTGCGCATGCAGTACCCGGGGCAACTGGACGTGGTGACGGTGTTCCCCGGGTTCATCGACACTGCCATTCACGACCCGGCGGAACGGGTCGGCCTGTCGGTCAAGCGCCTGGTCAGTTTCAAGCGCGGCGACCGCGTGCTGCTGTCGCTGGAAGAAAAGCTCGATGACGCCAGCAACGGCCTGGTGCGTGCCTGCACCCAGCGTGGCCTGCGCAATCGCGGCCTGACCTTCCTCGGCAGCGTGGCCATGTATACCGCCCGCTGGTTGCCGAGCCTGGTGGATGCCTTCATCGGCCTGCGCCTGCGCAGCCTGAGCAAGGCCGGGCAGCTGTCGCTCAAGCCAGAACTGATCGACTGAGGCCAGGCCGATGACGCAACTGGCACTGGACAAGCCGTCGCTGCGCCCGGACCGCAGCCTGCTCAAGCCATCGGCACTGGAAACCACCCTGGTGGTCGGTTACGCGCTGCTGCTGTTCGCTGTACCGCTGGCGCTGGTGGTGGCCCTGCTCAGCCAGGCGCCACAGGCATGGCCGTTGGCCCTGCCACTGCTAGTGCTGGCCGGCTACGGCCTGTTCCTGCAGGGCATCCTCGGCCACGAGGGGTTTCACTTCAACCTTAGTGACAACCGCCTGTACAGCTGCCTGCTGGCGGTGCTGCTGAGTTCGATGCTCACCGGCTTCTGCGTCACCGGCTACTTCGTCGACCACTGGCAGCACCATCGCTACAACGGCGGCCCCAAGGACCCCGACTGGCGCCTGCTGCGGCGTTATCGCCTGGCGCTCACCCGGCTGCTGCTGTCGCGCCTGCATGTTACTGCCTGGTACCTGCTGCAAACCGTCCGCCTGGCCCTGCCCGGCGCCAAGGTCAGCGGCACCCTGCCGCTACCGGACCAGCAGATCCGCCTGCTGGCCCGGGTCAACCTGGCCTGCCTGCTGTTGTGGCCGACGCTGTGGCTGGCGCTGGCAACCCGGTGGCCGTTGCTGCTGCCCGCCGTGGCCGGGTGCCTGCTGCTGGCATTGCTGGTTTCGGCCCTCAATGCCTATCAGGAACATGCCTTCGAGGCCAGCGTTGCGCTGCCGGTGGCACGCTCGCGTACGGCCTGCCTGAGCACCCTGCTACACCTGGGCTCCAACTACCACCTGGAGCACCACCTGTACCCGCGGGTGCCGTGCTGGCGGCTGCCACGCCTGCATCGCCAGTTGCTCGCCAGCGGCTGGTACGAAGGCCGTCAGGCGTTGCTCGAACCGCGTTTCTTTGGCGCCTTGCGCTACTGCAAGGCACGTTTCCCCTATGCCGGTGCCTGGCATGCAATGCCACCACCCGGCCGCTCCGGGCAGTGATCCGCCCGCAGCCTCACAACACACTCAAGGAGCCGAGTATGTCTTTTGACGTAGATGAACTGATTGAAAATGAACGCCGCACCCTGCTGGAACACCCGCTGTTCGCCCGCATCAGCACACTGGATGACGTGCGCCTGCTGATGGAAAACCATGTTTTCGCGGTGTGGGACTTCATGACCCTGCTCAAACGCATCCAGCGCGACCTGACCTGCGTCAGCCTGCCCTGGCTGCCACCCCGGCACATCATTGCCGCGCGACTGATCAACGAGATCGTCACCGGCGAGGAAACCGACGAACACCCCGACGGTGGCTTCATCAGCCACCTGGACCTGTACCTCAGCGCGATGGATGAAATTGGTGCCGATACCGGCCCGTTCCGCCAGTTCCAGGCCCTGCTGCAAGCGGGTGTGCCACTGGCCCAGGCGCTGACCAACGTCGACATCCCGTTGCCGGCCAAGGTGTTCGTCAGCAAGACCCTCGACGTTGCCCTGCATGGCTCGACCGAGCAGGTACTGGCGTACTTCTTCTTCGGCCGCGAAGACATCATCCCGGACATGTTCACCGGCCTGCTGCAGCGCTGGGCCATCGATGAAACCAGCGTGCCGATGCTCACCTACTACCTCAAGCGCCACATCGAGATGGACGGCGACGATCACGGCCCGGCAGCCAAACGCATCATCACCGAGATCGTCAGCGAGCCGGCACAGCAGCAGGCCCTGGCCAAAAGCGCCGCCGATGCACTGGTGGCCCGCACGGTACTGTGGGACGGCGTGCTCGAACTGCTGCAACAGCGGGCCAGTGCCAGTGGGCAGGCCGCTTGCACGGCTGCAGCCAGCTGAGTAGCGGCCCCTGCCTGCGCCAGCTGCGGGCAGGGGCACTGGCCCCGTAACCACAAGGACGAGAGCGTGTGACATGGTGAAAGGCAAGTACGCCAAGTTGGCAGTATCGGCGCTGGTCATCACTGGCCTGGCAGTGCTGGGGCTGCAACGCTGGCAATACGCAAGGCAGTACGTCAGCACCGACAACGCCGAAGTGGAAGGCGTGATCATTCCCATCCGGGCCCGCTTGAGTGGCGTGGTGGTGCAGGTGCCAGTCCACGAGAACACCCGGGTGAACAAGGGTGACCTGCTGTTTCAGGTGCGCGAGGACGAATACCTGCAGCGGGTCGAGCAAGCCCAGGCCAATTACCTCGGCGCCCTGGTGGCTACCGGCCAGGGCGGCATGCCCGGCCTGATCGACAGCCAGGTGCGCAGCGCCGCAGCACGCAGCCAGGCGGCGCAGGCCACCATCGGTCAGCTGGTGGCCAATGTCGAGCAGGCGCGCAGTGACTACCAGCGCAGCCAACGCCTGGCCGAGCAAGGCGTGGTCAGCACCCAGGACCTGGAAGCTGCACGGGCCCGCTTCAATGCCCTGAACCACCAGTTGCAGGCAGCCCGCGACAACTCCACCGCGGCCCGCGAAGGCGCCTTGGCCAACAAGGCTGCCCTGAAAGTGGAAGAGTACCGGATCAAGGCCGCCGAATCGGCGTTGGCCTTGGCCCGCATCGAACTGCAGGATACCCGCCAGGCTTCACCGCGGGCCGGGGTCATCGTGCACAAGGACGTACAGCCCGGGCAGTTCGTCGTGGCCGGGCAGAAGCTGCTGAGCCTGGTCAGCACCGAGCACATGTGGGTAGTGGCCAACTTCAAGGAAACCCAGATCGCCCGCATCCGAGTGGGCCAACCGGCACGCATCAGCGTCGACGCCTTCCCCGGGCAGCAGTTCGAAGGGGTGGTGCACAGCCTGGTACCGGCCACCGGCGCGCGCTTCTCGCTACTGCCACAGGAAAACGCCACCGGCAACTTCACCAAGGTGGTGCAGCGTATCCAGGCGCGCATCGAGTTCCGCCAGTTGCCCACCGCCATGCAGCAGGCGCTCAGCCAAGGCATGAGCGTGTTCGTCGAGGTCGATACCCGCGATAACGGCCAGACACTATGAAATCGCCCTGGCTGGTGGCCGTGACGGTCACCCTGATCTCGATGATGGAGCTGCTCGACGTGACCATCGTCAACGTCGCCATTCCAAGCCTGATGGGTAGTTTTGGCGCTTCGGTGGACGAAATTTCCTGGGTCTCGACCGGCTACATCGTCGCCAACGTGGTGATACTCCCGGCCAGCGGCTGGCTGTCGGCCTGGTTTGGCCGGCGCCGCTACTATCTGGTGTCATCGGCACTGTTCGTGCTGGCGTCGCTGGGTTGCGCAGTGTCGCAGGAGCTGTGGCAGATGGTGCTGTGGCGCGTGGTGCAGGGCCTGGCCGGCGGCGGCCTGCTGGGCATCTCGCAGGCGATCATCTACGACGTGTTCCCCAAGGAAAAGGTCAGTGCCGGCCTGGCCTTGTACGGCGTCGGGGTGATGATGGGGCCGACCCTCGGCCCGTCAGTGGGCGGCTACCTGATTGACGAGTTCTCCTGGCACTGGATCTTTCTGATCAACCTGCCGATCGGTGCGCTGGCGCTGCTGCTGGCCTGGCTGTGCGTGGGCGACTCGCCCAACGAACGGCGCCCACAAAGCATCGACTACCTGGGCTTTGTCCTGCTTGCCGTCGGTGTCGGCAGCCTGCAGATCCTGCTGGAGCGTGGCGAGCACTGGGACTGGCTGGAGTCCAACCTGAGCCTGCTGTGCCTGGCCCTGGCGCTGCTCGGCCTGCTGGGGTTCTGCTACTGGGAGCGGCGGGTAGCCAACCCGATCGTCAACCTGGCGTTGTTCAACAACCGCGAGTTCCTGCTGGGTTCGGTCTGCGCCTTCTGCGTCGGCTTCGGCCTGTACAGCACGCTGTTCATGGTGCCCTTGCTACTGCAGACGCTGCTGGAACAAAGCGCCTACCAAAGTGGCCTGGTGATCTTCCCCGGGGCGCTGGCCAGCGCGGTCAGCACCCTGGTGATCGGCAAGCTGTCGCAAGAGAACCGCATCGATGAGCGCTACTTCATTTGCGTGGGCATCCTGGTCTACGGCTACGCCATGTACCTGCACACTCAGTTCACCCTGCAAAGCAACCCCGACACCTTGTACTGGCCGCTGATCATCCGTGGTTTTGGCCTGGGCATGATCTTCGTGCCGCTGACCAACCTGGCCATGCGCCAACTGCCGGCGCAGCTGATTTCGGTGGGCTCCGGCGTGCTCAACCTGATGCGCCAGCTAGGCGGCAGTGTTGGCATCGCCATCGCCGCCACGCTGTTGACACGGTTTTCCTGGGCACGCTACCGGCAGCTTTCCGAGCACGTCGACGAAAACACTCTGCTCGCCAGCGGCTGGGACCTGGCCAACCTCGACCCGCGGCGGCTCTCCACCGACTTGCTGGGTGCCGACCAGGCCAATGCCGTGCTGGCTTTTCTCCAGGCCCGGGAGCAGGCGCAGATGCTCGGCTTCAGCATGCTCTTCGGTCTGCTCGGCGCCGTGATGCTGATCGGCGTGCCAATGGTGCTGCTGATGCGCAACCCCCGCCAACCCAAGCCCTCACCTGCAAAGGAGTCCGTGACGTGTTCGGACAAAGCACACGAACCTGCCTAGTCGTGCTGGCCTTCTCCCTGGTCGGCGCCAGCCCAGTCCACGCCCGCGACCTGTACCAGAGCTACCAGCAGGCCCTGGGGCACGACATGGCCTATGCCGCAGCCCAGCAACGCCAGCTGGCGGCTGCACAGAAGGCTCCGCAAGGGCTGGCCAGACTGTTGCCGCAGCTGTCCCTGGAAAGCGGCGCAGCCTGGGTCGACCGCGAACACAGCGGGGCGGCCAGTCGCGACCGCGACAATTCCAATGCCTACGCGCTGGTACTGGTCCAGCCGCTGCTGCGCTGGCAGAACGTGATCGGCCATGAACAGGGCAAGGCCCTGGCAACGGCGGGCGAAATAGAGTTGCTCGCTGCACGCCAGGACCTGATGCTGCGCGTGGCCGACGCCTACTTCGAGCTGCTGCTGGCCGAGGACCAGTTGGCCACCAGCCGCCAGCAGGTGCGTACCCTGGCCCAGCAACTGGACAAGGCGCAGCGCTTCCGGCGCGAGGGCTCCGGTACCGATAACGAGGTGCAGCGCATCCAGGCGCGATACGACCTGGCGCAGGCCGAGCAGATCGCCGCCGGCAATGCCTTGCGCCTGAACCAGCAGGCGTTGGCCCGACTGACCGGCAGCACGCCGGGCGAACTGGCCAGGCTTGACGACCACGTGGCGTTCGGCGGCCCGCAGCCGGCCCGCCTGGATGCCTGGACCGAACAGGCACGCCAGCACAACCTGAAGGTGCAGGCCGCCGAAGTGCGCCAGCTGATCGCCGAGCAGGAAGTGGACAAGCAACAGGCCGGGCACCTGCCAACCCTCGACCTGGTGGCCGCGCATGGCCGTTTTGCCTCGGTCGGTGGCAGCCTGTACGACGTTACCGTGCCGGAAGAGAAGTACACCCAGACGGTGGTTGGCGTGCAACTCAGCGTGCCGCTGTATGCCGGTGGCGGTACCCAGGCCCTTGCCCGCGAAGCCCGCGCGCTGCAGGGCGCCGCCGAGAATGAGCTGGAAGATGCCCGGCGCGAGGCGGATTTCATGGCCCGCCAGGCCTACCTCAACCTGACGGGCGGGATCAGCCAGTACCAGGCCCTGCAGCAGGCCTTGCGCTCCAGCCAGAGTGACCTGAAGATCACCACGCATGCCTTCGAGGCCGGTGCGCGGATCAGCAACGATGTGCTGGATGCCGAGCAGCAGCTGACCCGCACCCGCCTGCAACTGGCCCGTCAGCGCTACGCCATCGTGCAGGCGCAGTTGCGCCTGATGGCAGCCAGCGGCAGCCTCAGCGATGACAGCCTCAAGGCCATCAACGCCCTGCTGACCGCACCGCTTCAGGGGTAGGCGCCGTCGCGGTACTGCCCTGCCACTTCGCGCAGCACCTCGCACACCCACTGCCCGGCAAGGCTCTGTGGCAAGGCCGCGTTGCGGCAGATGCCTACCGAGCCGCCCCGCTCGCACACGCCCAGGTCCAGTTCGGCCAGCTCGCCACGCCGCAGGTCGAGCAGTACCGCATCGCGCGGCGCCACCCACAGCGCATCGCTGCCCAGCAGGTAGCGCCGACTCAAGGCCAGGGACAGAGTTTCCAGGCGCTGTGCCGGCAGCTGGATGCCGCATTGCACGAACAGGCTGTCGGCATGCTGGCGAATGGTGGTACCGGCCGGCGGCAACACCAGCGGGTAACGCCCGACCTGGGTCCGTTCAACCGGCGCGCTGGCCAGCAGCGGGTGGCCCGGGCGTACCACCAGGCTCATCGACTCGCTGTACAAGTGTTCGAACGACAGCCCCTGGATCTGTGGGCTGTCGGTCATGCGCCCGACCACCAGCTCCAGCTCGCCCAGGCGCAGTTGGCCGAGCAACTGCGCACTGACCCCGGTAACCACATTGATTACCAGCGCGTCGTGGCGCTGGTGCAGGCGACACAACACCTCGGGCATGAGCAGGCCTTCGACCGTGGACAACACGCCAATGCTTACCTGCGCAGCAGCCCGTGCTTCGCCACGCAGGCTGCTGACGCCATCGCGCAGGGCTTGCACACTGGGCCCGGCATAACGCATGAAGCGCGTGCCGTCCGCGGTCAGTTCAACGCCCTGGCGGCTGCGTGCGAACAGCCGCGTTTGCAGCAGGTTTTCGAGTTCCTTGAGGGTCTTGGAGATGGCCGGCTGGCTGATCGCGAGCACGTCGGCAGCCCTGGCCAGGCTGCCCTGTCGGGCAATCTCCAGGAAGCACAGGAGGTGGCGGTACTTGATGCGGGTGTCGAGGTTCATGGCCTGAAGCTTACCCCAACGCAACTGGCATTTCTGCCAGTTGCTGAGGCCAGCAGCACGCCGCTCAATGGCTTTGCTGCGGTTCGGATACCACTCAAGGCACCATACCCTGATGAACATCACTCGCAAGCAAGCCCGCCCCCATCGTCTGCCTCGCGGGAATTGCAGGCGCCCGGCCGACTGCCCACCGACACGGGCAGCTTGGCGATCGACCCCGGGAAACTGCGCATGCTGGTAAGCGGACGCAACGAACAGCGCCAGGCCGGCTACGCAGCCCCGTGCCTGATCGCCGTATCCCCGAAGCCTCAATAGCCCAACTGGGATGTTCGGGCTGTTCCGGCCCTTTCGCGGACATGCTGGCCGCGAAGAAGCCGATGTTGCGTGCAATCGACGATCAGGCCAGCGCCAGTTCCACCGCCTCGCCATTCATGCGTACCGGCCATACCCGCAAGCGCTGCCCGGCGTCTTCCAGGCACTCACCACTGTGCAGGCTGAAGTGCTGCTTGTACAACGGCGCCGCCACCACCAGCTCGCCCTTCACCGTGCCCACCAGCCCCCGACCAATGACATTGGCCCCGGAACGCGGGTCGCGGTTGTCCACCGCGTACAGCGGTTGTGCCTGCGCCGGCAGGTAGAATAAAGCCACCTGGGCGCCATCGAGCCATACCACCACCCCGGAATCGGCTACCAGGTCGTCGGCCTGGCACACCGTTTGCCAGTTCACTTGGGCTTTCACAGCAGCATTGGACGTATTCATCACACAGCCTCCTCGACGGTCGGAATCAGGTGCAGCGCCGCCGCAGGCCGGCGTTGTTCGCGTTCGCGCACGAAGTGTACGTCCGGGTCAGCGCGGCGGTCGTTGACGAAGGTACGGAAGCGCTTGAGTTTTTCGGGGTCGTTCAGGGCGTTGGCCCACTCGCATTCATACTGGTCGACCACATGCTGCATCTGCGCTTCCAGTTCGCCGGCCAGGCCCAGGCTGTCATCGATGACCACCTGCTTCAGGTAGTCCAACCCGCCCTCCAGGTTCTCGCGCCACACCGAGGTGCGCTGCAGCTTGTCGGCGGTGCGGATGTAGAACATCAGCACCCGGTCGATCAGCCGCACCAGGGTCTGGTCGTCGAGGTCGGTGGCAAACAGTTCGGCGTGCCGCGGGCGCATGCCGCCGTTGCCGCACACGTAAAGGTTCCAGCCCTTGTCGGTGGCGATCACGCCGATGTCCTTGCTTTGCGCCTCGGCGCATTCACGGGTGCAGCCGGACACTGCGAACTTGAGCTTGTGCGGGCTGCGCAGGCCCTTGTAGCGGTCTTCCAGGCGCAGGGCCATGCCGACGCTGTCCTGCACCCCGTAGCGGCACCAGGTGCTGCCCACGCACGACTTCACCGTGCGGGTCGACTTGCCATAGGCGTGGCCGGTCTCGAACCCGGCCTCGATCAGCTCGCCCCAGATCAACGGCAGTTCGTGCAATTGGGCGCCAAACAGGTCGATACGCTGGCCACCGGTGATCTTGGTGTACAAGTCGTACTTCTTCGCCACCTGGCCGATCACGATGAGCTTGTCGGGGGTGATTTCACCGCCGGGGATGCGTGGCACCACCGAATAGGTGCCGTTCTTCTGCATGTTGGCCATGAAGGTGTCGTTGGTGTCCTGCAGCGGCACCAACGCCGGGTCCATGATCGGCTGGTTCCAGCACGAGGCGAGGATGTTGCCCACTGCGGGCTTGCAGATGTCGCAGCCAAGCTGCCCTTGGCCATGGCGCTCGAGGAGCTCGCTGAACGTGCGGATCCCCTCCACCCGCACCAGCCCGTACAGCTCCTGGCGGGTGTAAGCAAAGTGCTCGCACAGGCTTTTGTCCACGGCCACGCCACGGGCGCCCAGCTCATGCTCGACTACCTGCTTGAGCAGGGCCGCACAACCACCACAGCCAGTCGCGGCCTTGGTGCAGCCCTTGACCGCGGCAAGGTCGCCACAGCCGCTGTCGATGGCAGCACAGACCGCGCCCTTGCTGACGTTGTGGCAGGAGCAGAGGGTGGCGCTATCGGGTAGCGCATCGGCGCCCAGGGCTGGTGCTGCGCCACCTTGCGGCAGGATCAGCGTCGCCGGGTCGGCCGGCAGGGCGATGCCGTTCTGGGCGTATTGCAACAGGGTATCGTAATAGCTGTTGTCGCCAACCAGCACCGCGCCGAGCACGCGCTTGCCGCTGGCGTCCACAACCAGCCGGCGGTAGGCGCTGTTGGCTTCATCGATGAAGCGGTAGCTGCGCGAGCCTGGCGTGGCGCCGTGGGCATCGCCGATCGAGCCGACATCCACGCCCAGCAGCTTGAGCTTGGTCGACATGTCGGCACCAGTGAATTCGCCAGCGGCGTCCCCCACCAGCAACGCGGCCAGGTTGCGTGCCATGCTGTAGCCCGGGGCGACCAGGCCAAAGACGCTGCCATTCCAGGAGGCGCACTCACCGATGGCAAAGATGCGTGGGTCGCTGCTGCGGCAGTGGTTATCGATCGCCACCCCGCCACGCACCGCGATTTCCAGGCCGCAGGCTCGGCCCAGGGCATCCTGCGGGCGGATACCGGCAGAAAACACAATCAGGTCGGTTTCCAGGTGCTCGCCGCCCTCGAATTTCATGCGGTAGCGGTAATCTTCACCGGCACTGATCGACTGGGTGGCGCGCGACAGGTGCACGCCCACCCCGAGGGCTTCGATCTGGGCCTTGAGCGCGGCACCGCCCTCGCCGTCCAGTTGCACCGGCATCAACCGTGGGGCGAACTCCACCACGTGGGCTTCCAGGCCCAGCGACTTGAGGGCGTTGGCCGCTTCCAGGCCGAGCAGGCCACCGCCCACCACCACGCCACGGCGGGCACTGGCGGCGGCAGCGCGAATGGCGTCGAGGTCATCGAGGGTGCGGTAGACCAAACGGGCATTACCGCTGGAGCCTTCGATCGGCGGTACGAAGGGGTACGAGCCGGTGGCCAGCACCAACTGGTCATAGCCGTAGCGGCCCTCGGCAGTGACCACTTCGCCGCGCTCCCGGTCGATCTCCAGCACCGCCTCACCGAGGTGCAGGTGTACCCCGCTGGCGCTGTAGAAGTCCTGCCCGCACAGGGCCAGGGTTTCGGCGCAGCTGCCGCCGAAGTACTCGGACAGGTGCACACGGTCGTAGGCGCGTTGCCGCTCTTCGCCGAACACGTGCAGCTCGAAGCGCTGCAGGGCGCCGCGGCTGACCAGTTGTTCTACACAGTGATGGCCGACCATGCCGTTGCCGACGATGATCAGTCGCTCTCGTTGCCCGCTGCTCGCTGTTGCCTTCATAAGCCGATCCTCGATCAAAAAAAAGGCGCCTGGAGCCGAAGCTCCAGGCGCCTTTGCCTGTATTCATCACGGTAGGGGGCCCGGTTGATCGCCGTTGATCGGTGGGCATTGTTGTAACCAGGTTAAAGCAGGGACTGTGCCAAAGCTGTTTCCAGAACTGGCCCTATCGCCGGAAAGCCAGCACCCACAAGGGCCATCACAGATCCACAAGCTGGCGAACTAGTTGTGGGAGCTGGCTTGCCAGCGATGGGGCCAGCGTAGTAAATGCACACTCCAAGTGCATCACTCCCCATCTTGGCGCATTCAATACACATCCCGCCGATACCGCTTGGCCTTGCCCAGCGCCTCGACATAAGCCGCAGCTGCCGCCGCATCCATGCCCCCATGCTCGGCCACGATCACCCGCAACGCCGCCTCCACATCCTTGGCCATGCGCTGCGCATCACCACACACATAGAAGTAAGCCCCCGCCTGCAGCCACTGCCAGAGCTCCGCGCCGCGCTCCAGCATGCGCTGCTGCACATAGATTTTCTGCGCCTGGTCCCGCGAGAAGGCCGTGTCCAGGCGCAAGTGCCCTGTGGCTTGCCAGGCCAGCAATTGCTCCCGGTAATAGAAATCGGTTGCCGCGAACTGTTCACCGAAGAACAGCCAGTTGGCGCCTTTGGCTCCACGCACCTCTCGTTCCTCGAGGAAGGCCCGGAACGGCGCAATGCCGGTGCCGGGGCCGACCATGATCAGCGGCACACTGTCGTCCTCGGGCAGCCGGAAGTGCTGCGACACCTGCGGGAAGATCGCCACCTTCAGTGACTGCGCGCGGTCGGCAAGGAAGCTTGAGCACACGCCTTTGCGTGAGCCATAGCGCACCGTGGAAACGGTCAGGTGCACTTGTCCAGGGTGCGCCAGGGGGCTGGAACTGATCGAATACAACCGCGGCTGCAGCGGTTTGAGCAGTTCGAGCCAGCTGGCCAGCGGCAGTTGCTGCGGGAACGCGTGCAACACATCGACCAGTTGCCGGCCCCACAGCCAGTCCTGCAGCTCGGCCTTGCACTCCGGCTGCAGCAGCCGCTGCAGGTCCGGG
This sequence comes from Pseudomonas sp. TE21394, assembly GCF_054057835.1. Lineage (NCBI taxonomy): Bacteria > Pseudomonadati > Pseudomonadota > Gammaproteobacteria > Pseudomonadales > Pseudomonadaceae > Pseudomonas > Pseudomonas sp. TE21394. The sequence continues at coordinate 550,868 of NZ_JBSRZR010000001.1, forward strand.
GCATTGCCGGCAAAAGCCTGCAACTGTTGCGGGGTGACCTTGGCAATCTCCAGGTGCGCTTGCAAGGCTTCTACCAACGGCATGGGAGGCTGGTTTTTCAGCTCGATGATGGTCTGGCCATCGAGCTGCATCAGCGCCAGCAGTTCATCGACCAGCGCCGGGCAGTTGCGCGGCCATACCCCCAATGCATCACCTGGGGCATAGCTCAAGCCGCTACCGCTCAGGTCGAAGACCAACTGACGGGTTTCCTTGGCGGCGCCTGCGCCGTTGAGCAGGCGGTTCTCCAGGACGGTGGCGGCCCAGGGTTGCTGCTTGCTGCAGGCCGCCGCCGGTGCGGTTGCGCTGCGCGGCTGCGGTGCAGCCACACTGCCCAGGGTTGGCAGCAGCGCATCGAGCCAGGCAGCGAAGGCATCGTCGAAATCCGGCTCGCAATCGACCCGTTGCAGCAGGCGTCGCCAACCCAGCTCGGCCAGGCGCTGGTCGAGCTTGCGACCGAAACCGCAGAATTGCTGGTAACTGGAATCGCCCAGGGCCAGCACGGCGTAGGGCAGCTCGGCACAACGGGCGCCCTCCTCGCCTTGCAAGGCACGCCAGAACGCCGTTGCGCTATCCGGCGCATCGCCATCACCGAACGTACTGGCAATCAGCACGACGCTGGCCGCGCCCTGCAGCTGATGCGGGCTGACCGCATCCATGCAGTTGAGCTGCACAACGAGACCGGCACTGCGCAAATATGCGGCACAGCGCTCGGCCAGCCGCTCGCCGTTGCCGGTCTGCGAGGCCCAGAGTACCTGGTGACGTGGGGCTGCCGGCGCGGCTTGCTGCACTGGCGCAGGCTGGGCGAACAGCCCGGCCAGCAAGCCATCGACGAACAGCCGACTATTGCTGGCCAGCGGTGCATTGGCCGGCAGGCAGCGCACGCCTTCGGCGTGGACCTGGTCCAGGCCCAGCAGGAACCCTTGCAAGTAGTGGCGCTCTTGCTCGGCCAGCGCCGGAACTGGCAGCGCGTCCAGACCAAGCACCTGTGATAGCACAGCGGTCGGCCTGCGGGCTGGCTGCGCAACGGCAGCGCTCAGTTCTGAGGCTTCGATGCGTTCACCGGCAACCCGCTCAAGGGCCACGGCGCAGTGCTTGAACGCTGGCTGCAACGACAGTGGATCGACCGCATCGCAGGTGACCGCATTGATCGCCAGCTGATCGCCAACCAGGTCGTTCCAGTGGAACGGGGCAAAGCAGTTGCCCGGCATCACCCGGTCGCTGATACGCGCGGGCAACACGGCTTGCCCCCGGCGCGAGCGGATGGCCACCTGGTCCTTTTCCGCGATACCCAGCCGTGCGGCATCTTCGCGGTGGAGCTCGACAAAAGGGCCAGGCTCCAGCTTGTTCAGCGCCGGCACCTTGCCGGTTTTGGTCAGGGTGTGCCACTGATGTTGCACACGGCCGGTATTCAGCACCATGGGGTAATCAGCATCGGGCAACTCCGCCGCCGGCAGCCAGGGGCGGGCGAAGAAGCGCGCCTTGCCGTTGCTGGTGGCAAAGGCCAGTGCCGGGCGTTCACCGCAGGCATCGTGCAGCAGCGCCTGGCTGCTGCCATCGTTGCGGTAGCGTAACGGGCTGCGCGGGTCGTCGCGACCGGGCGCGCAGGGCCACTGGCGCGGTTGCTCGCGCAGCTCGGCATAACCGATGCCACGCAGGTCGTAGCCGGTTGCGGGGTTGTGAAAGCGGCGGATCTCTTCGTATACCGCTTCGGCATCAGGGTAGTCGAAGGCATCGGCGTAGCCCATCGCGCAGGCAACCCGGGCAATGATCTGCCAATCCGGCAGGCTCTGCCCGGGCGGCGCCACAGCGCGCGGCATCAGGGTCAGGTTGCGCTCGCTGTTGATCATCACGCCCTCGCCTTCGGCCCACAGCGCGGCTGGCAGAAGAATGTCGGCGTAGCGGTTGGTTTCAGTGTCGAGGAAGGCATCCTGAGCAATCACCAGCTCGGCCTGACGCAAGCCATCAATCACTTGCTGGCGATTGGCAACGCTGGCCACCGGGTTGCTGCAGATGATCCAGCAGGCTTTGACTTCACCCGCTTTCATCTGCTGGTACAGGGCGATGGTGCCCTCGCCTTCTTCCGCCCGCAGGCTGTCAGGCGGCAAACTCCACTGCCGCTCGACGAAGGCGCGGTCCGCCGCCACCAGCGCCGAGCGCTGGCCCGGCAGACCGGCCCCCATGTAGCCCATCTCGCGGCCGCCCATGGCATTGGGCTGGCCGGTCAGCGAAAACGGCCCGCTACCGGGGCGGCAAATGGCACCGGTGGCCAGGTGCAGGTTGCAGAGGGCATTGCTGTGCCAGGTGCCGTGAATGCTCTGGTTCAGGCCCATGGTCCAGCAACTCATCCAGTTGTTGGCGGTGCCGATCCATTCGGCGGCCTTGATGAGGTCGGCCTCAGCCAGGCCGGTGATCGCGGCCACGCGTTGCGGGGGGTAGTCGTCGAGAAAGCCGGCCAGTTCATCCCAGCCTTCGGTATGGCGGGCGATGAAATCGGGGTCGGTATGGCCGTTGCGCTGCAGCAGGTGCAGCAGCCCGTTGAGCAAGGCCATGTCAGTGCCAGGGCGTACCTGCAGGAACAGGTCGGCCTTGTCGGCGGTGGCACTGCGCCGCGGGTCGACGACGATAAGCTTGGCGCCGGCCTTGACCCGGTCGAGCAGGCGCAGGAACAGGATAGGGTGGCAATCGGCCATGTTCGCCCCGATCACCAGGAACACATCAGCATGGTCAAAGTCCTGGTAGCTGCCGGGCGGGCCATCGGCGCCGAGCGACAGCTTGTAGCCGTTGCCAGCACTGGCCATGCACAGACGCGAGTTGGACTCAATGTGACGGGTGCGAATGAAACCTTTGGCCAACTTGTTGGCCAGGTACTGGGCTTCCAGCGACATCTGCCCGGACACGTACAGTGCCACGGCGTCAGGGCCGTGCTGGTCGATGATGCCGCGCAGGCGTGCGGCAGCCTCGGCAATGGCCTGGTCGATATTGGTGCGCGCCGGCTGCTGGTTGCGCCGCTGGCGGACATAGGCGTCTGCCATGCGCCCGGCGGCGCCCAGCGGCAGGTGTGCGGTAAGGCCTTTGGTGCACAGGCGACCGAAGTTGCTAGGGTGCTGCTTGTCGCCACTGATCTTGCCGACCTTGCCATCGACAACGCTCATGACGATGCCGCACCCAACGCCGCAATAGGGGCAGACGCTGCGTACTTCGCTGTTGGCCATGGGGCGGGCTCCTGTGAAAACGCAAAAAGGCGCCGGCTGCCCGGCTTGCTTGGCAAGCGGGGCAACACGGCGCCTTTGTCGTGAAGGTTTGCGGGCGGTCGACGTTGACAGCCCTGGACAGGCGTTTATCAGCAATTTGCGGGCCAGCCGTGCCGACCCGTTGGCGGACAAGCCCGCGTCCGCAGCTACTGCACAGCCTGCCATCCTGACGTGGGCCCCCTTAGGCACGGCTTTCCGGCGAAAGGGCCAGGACGGGCATGCACCATGCAACGGCATCCCTGCCCGCCCTGGCGCCAGGCTGGGGCACTGACCGGCATGGCAACATCAGCGATGGGCTGGTTCAACAGCAGAAACAAAAAAAGCGACCCTAAGGTCGCTTTCTCTGTGACTTCCGGGTGTTCAGTAGGCCCTGGAAGTGGAATATGGCGCAGCGGACGGGACTCGAACCCGCGACCCCCGGCGTGACAGGCCGGTATTCTAACCGACTGAACTACCGCTGCGCTAAACATCGAGTGGTGGGTGATGACGGGATCGAACCGCCGACCCTCTGCTTGTAAGGCAGATGCTCTCCCGGCTGAGCTAATCACCCATGTGTCTCGGTGTGGCGCGCATTCTACGGACGACTTCGCGAGCTGGCAAGCATTTCTCGAAGTTTTTGCAAATTTCGAGAAACACCAAAAAGCAGACACAAAAAAAGCGACCCTAAGGTCGCTTTCTCTGTTGCTTCCGGGTGTTCAGTGGGCCCTGGAAGCGAAATATGGCGCAGCGGACGGGACTCGAACCCGCGACCCCCGGCGTGACAGGCCGGTATTCTAACCGACTGAACTACCGCTGCGCTAAACATCGAGTGGTGGGTGATGACGGGATCGAACCGCCGACCCTCTGCTTGTAAGGCAGATGCTCTCCCGGCTGAGCTAATCACCCTTCGTCTCGGTGTGGCGCGCATTCTACGGACGCCCCGCTACCCTGGCAAGCGTTTTTTCGACTTTTTTCAAAAAAAATTCCAGATCTTTCAAAGACCTAGCGCTGCCGGGCATTTTCCCGGCATCCAGATGGCTGCTGGCCCTCTGACAGGGTTGGCCTCGGAGCACCGCTCGGAGAATAATGCCCGCCTTATGCATTAAGGAGAGATTGCCCCTCATGTGGTTCAAGAACCTGCTGACCTACCGCCTGACCCAGGAAGTCCCGTTCGAGCCTGAAGCGCTGGAAGCGGCCCTGGCCAGCAAGCCGGCCCGCCCCTGCGCCAGCCAGGAGCTGACCACCTATGGTTTCGTCGCGCCATTCGGCAAGGGCGAAGACGCTCCCCTGGTGCATGTCAGCGGCGAGTACCTGCTGATTGCTGCGCGCAAGGAAGAACGCATCCTGCCCAGCAGCGTGGTCAACGACGCGGTCAAGGAAAAGGTCGAAGAGATCGAGACCGAGCAGATGCGCAAGGTCTATAAAAAGGAACGCGACCAGATCAAGGACGAAATCATCCAGGCTTTCCTGCCGCGCGCGTTCATCCGCCGCTCGATGATCTTCGCCGCCATCGCCCCGCGCCTGGGGGTGATCCTGGTCAACTCGGCCAGCGCCAAGCGTGCCGAAGACCTGCTTTCCACCCTGCGTGAAGTGATGGGCTCGCTGCCGGTGCGCCCGGCGACGGTGAAGATCGCACCAGCCGCCACCATGACCGACTGGGTCAAGTCGCAGCAGGCCGCCGAAGGCTTCTACGTGCTGGACGAATGCGAACTGCGCGACACCGCTGAAGACGGCGGCATCGTGCGCTGCAAGCGCCAGGACCTGACCAGCGAAGAAATCCAGCTGCACCTGAGCACCGGCAAGGTGGTCACCCAGCTGGCCCTGGCCTGGCAGGACAAGCTGTCGTTCGTGCTGGACGACAAGATGGTGATCAAGCGGGTCAAGTTCGAGGAGTTGCTGCAGGAGCAGGCTGAACAGGATGGCGGCGATGAAGCTGCGCAACAGTTCGACGCCAGCTTCCAGCTGATGATGATGACCTTTGCCGAGTTCCTGCCGGCGCTGTTCGAGGCGCTGGGTGGCGAAGAGATCCCGCAAGGGGTCTGACTGGTTTGAAACGCCGGTGCTGGGATGAGGAAACCTCCAGACAGCACCGGCCCGATCGCTGGCAAGCCAGCGCCCACCGCTACGTCACAGGTTCTGAAGTGTGTGCCGTATCTGCGGGCACTGGCTTGCCGGCGATCGGGCCCATGAAAGTGCCAGGACAATTACTGGAAAAGGACTTGCCCCATGCCTGCCATCGCCGCCCTCAGCCGCTTCGTCGGCAACACCTTCGCCCTGTGGGTGCTGGTGTTTGCCGTGCTGGCTTTCCTGCAACCGCAATGGTTCATCGCCCTGAAGGTAGCCATCCTGCCCCTGCTGGGCCTGGTGATGTTCGGCATGGGCCTTACCCTCAAGCTTGACGACTTCGCCGCCCTCGCCCGCCAGCCGTGGCGGGTGATGCTGGGCGTGGTCGCGCACTTCGTGATCATGCCGGGGATGGCCTGGCTGCTGTGCCAGTTGTTCCAGCTGCCAGCGGAAATCGCCGTGGGCGTGATCCTGGTCGGCTGCTGCCCGAGTGGCACGGCGTCGAACGTGATGGTCTGGCTGTCACGGGGTGACCTGGCGCTGGCGGTGGCAATCGCCGCCTTGACCACGCTGCTCGCCCCGCTGCTGACCCCGGCGCTGATCTGGCTCCTCGCATCGGCCTGGTTGCCGGTGTCCTTCATGGACATGTTCTGGTCGATCCTGCAACTGGTGATGCTGCCGATCGTGCTCGGCGTGCTGGCCCAGCGCCTGCTCGGCAACAAGGTGCAGGCGGCAGTGCAGGTGCTGCCGCTGGTGTCGGTGGTCAGCATCGTGATGATCGTCTGCGCAGTGGTGGCGGCCAGCCAGGCGAAAATCGCCGAGTCAGGGCTGCTGATCATGGCAGTGGTCATGCTGCACAACAGCTTCGGCTATCTCCTCGGCTACCTGACCGGCAAGCTGTGCAAGCTGCCGCTGGCCCAACGCAAGGCACTGGCGCTGGAGGTGGGCATGCAGAATTCAGGGTTGGGCGCAGCGCTGGCAGCGGCGCATTTCTCGCCGTTGGCGGCGGTACCCAGTGCGTTGTTCAGTGTCTGGCACAATATTTCCGGGGCGCTGCTGTCGACCTGGTTCCGGCGCTTGGGGGAACCGGTGGCAGAAGCTGAAGGCGGGGAGCCGGCCAGGCATTGATGTTGCCTGTACGGGCCCTTTCGCGGGTAAACCCGCTCCCGCAGGTACTGCACAGGTCTGAAAATTGTGGAGATCGCTGTGGGAGCGGGTTTACCCGCGGAGGCCGCACAGGCTTGCCCAGTGGGCCGCATATGTGCACCATGGTGCCCACGGTGAGGACGACCTCACGACGCAGCGCGTGACCATTCCGGGGACGGCCCCATCATTTGCAACGATGGAGACCCACCATGTCCTGGATCATCCTGTTCTTCGCCGGCCTGTTCGAGGTCGGTTGGGCCGTCGGCCTGAAATACACCGACGGCTTCAGCAAGCCGCTGCCCACCGCACTGACCGTCGCCGCCATGGCCATCAGCCTGGGCCTGCTGGGCCTGGCCATGAAAGAGCTGCCGCTGGGCACCGCCTACGCCATCTGGACCGGGGTCGGCGCCGTTGGCACGGTAATCGCCGGCATCATCCTGTTCGGCGAATCCATGGCTCTGGTCCGCCTGGTAAGCGTGGCGCTGATCGTTACCGGCCTGGTCGGCCTGAAGGTCAGCGCCAGCTAACGTTTTTCCCTAGCGCAGGTCGCCGCGCAGGCGGCTCACCTGCTCGCGCAACGCTTCCGGCTGTGCGGCCTCTACCGGGATGGCGGCGCCTGCCACGATGGTTACCCGTGACCACAGGCGCTTGAAAAAGCCTTTGGCCGGGTCACGGCTGAAGAAACTGCCCCACAGCCCCTGCAAGGCCAGCGGAATCACCGGCACCGGGGTTTCCGCGAGGATGCGGTTGACGCCGCCCTTGAACACATCGATTTCACCATCGCCGGTCAGCTTGCCCTCCGGGAAGATGCACACCAGTTCGCCATCAGCCAGGTACCCGGCAATCCGGGTGAAAGCGCGCTCGTAGGTGGCCAGGTCTTCATTGCGCCCGGCAATCGGAATCGCACCCGCAGTGCGGAACACGAAATTGAGCACCGGCAGGTTGTAGATCTTGTAATACATGACAAAACGGATCGGCCGGCGGATCGCCCCACCGAGCAGCAGCGCGTCGACGAACGACACGTGGTTGCACACCAGCAATGCCGCGCCTTGCTCGGGAATGCGCTCGAGGTCGCGGTGCTGCACGCGGTACATCGAATGGCTGAGCAGCCAGATCAGGAAGCGCATGGTGAACTCGGGCACGATCCTGAAGATATACAGGTTCACCACGATATTGAGCAGCGATACCACCAGGAACAGCTGCGGGATGGTCAACTTGGCCAGGCCCAGCAGAACCATGGTGAGCAGCGCCGATACCACCATGAACAAGGCATTGAGAATATTGTTGGCGGCGATCACCCGGGCGCGCTGGTCTTCGGCAGTGCGGGCCTGGATCAGCGCATACAGCGGCACGATATAGAAGCCACCGAACACGCCAAGGCCGACGATCGACAGCAGGATCCACCAGGCCTGGCCCATGCCCAGCAGCGCCAGCCAGTCGTGCGCGGCGGCGGCAGCCGGCACATCGCCGGAGTGCCACCACCACAGCAGGCCAAACAGGCTCAGGCCGAACGAGCCGAACGGCACCAGGCCGATTTCCACCTTGCGCCCGCTCAGCCGCTCGCACAGCAGCGAGCCCAGGGCGATACCGACCGAGAACAGGGTCAATACCAAGGTCACCACCGTACCGTCACCGTGCAGCCAGTCCTTGGCATAGGCCGGGATCTGCGTGAGGTAGATGGCCCCGACGAACCAGAACCACGAGTTGCCGACGATCGAACGCGACACCGCCGGCGGCTGCCCCAGGCCCATGCGCAGGATCGCCCAGGACTGCCTGAAGATGTTCCAGTCCAGTGGCATTTGCGGCGACGCGGCGGCGGCGTGCGGAATCCAGCGGCTGGCCAGGTAGCCCAGCACCGCCGTGCCGACCACGCCGCCGGCCACCACCGTGGCATAGCTGTCGGCCGACATCATCACTCCGGCGCCGATGGTGCCAGCGAGGATGGCCAGGAAGGTGCCGGTCTCCACCAGCCCGTTGCCGCCGACCAGTTCTTCTTCGCGTAGCGCCTGCGGCAGGATCGAGTACTTCACCGGGCCGAACAGCGCCGAATGCGTGCCCATGCCGAACAGCGCCACCAGCATCAGCACCAGGTGGTTGGTGACGAAGCCGAGCGCGCCGACCGCCATGATCGCGATCTCGGCCAGCTTGATTGCCCGGATCAACGCATCCTTGGCGAACTTCTCGCCAAACTGCCCGCCCAACGCCGAGAACAGGAAGAACGGCAGGATGAACAACAAGGCGCACAGGTTGACCCAGATCGAACGGTCACCGTCGCCCAGGCTGAGCTTGAACAGGATCGCCAGGATCAGCGACTGCTTGAACAGGTTGTCGTTGAACGCACCCAGCGACTGGGTGATGAAAAACGGCAGGAAACGCCGCTTGCCGAGCAAGGTGAATTGCGAGGAATGACTCATCGTCCTTGGTCCTGGTCAGCCATGGATGGCAGTTGTCTTATTAGAATGCGCTCGGGCCATGCCAAGCCACATCGTCGACGTCAACTGACAGAACTACCAGTAGCGCGTTGCAGCGTCCAGGCGCCATTGTCGGCTTTTATCAGCCGCGAATCGATCGGATGGAACCGCTGCTCGCCCGCCTGAATTGGGTCATGACGAGGCTCATGCCAGCACTGGCTGCATGCGCGATGGCTGCCGACGCCCCTGCCAGCGGCACGCAGACAGGCAAGGACCGCTTTATCGATCAACTGCTGACGCAGATGACCCTGCACGAAAAGGTCGGCCAGTTACGTATGGTGTATGCAGACGCAGGCCCGCCCCCGCAGGCCATGCTCACCAGCATTGCCAATGGCCAAGTCGGTGCCATGTTCACAGCGGCGCAAGCAGACCCGGCAGCATTGCGTGAACTGCAGGATGCCGCGGTTCAGCGCAGCCGACTGCACATCCCACTGTTTTTTGCAGGGGATGTGGTGCACGGCCGGCGAACGATATTCCCCATCAACCTGGGGCAGGCCGCCAGCTGGGACTTGCAGGCGATTGCCAAGAGTGCGCATTCCGCCGCACGCGAAGCCACCGCTGACGGCCTGGACATGACCTTCGCCCCAGTGCTGGACCTCAGCCGCGATCCGCGCTGGGGCAGGATGTCTGAAGGCTATGGCGAAGACACCTACCTCGTGACAAGTATCGCCAGGACGGTGATACCTGCACTGCAGGGGCCGGCCCTGGGCGCGGCGGATAGCCTGATGACCTGCGTCAAGCACTTTGCCGGCTACGGCGCGGTGGAAGGCGGCCGGGACTACAACACCACGGACATCAGTGAACGGCGCCTTGTACAAGACTACCTTCCGCCGTTCAAGGCAGCGCTGGATGCCGGGGCAGGTGCGGTGATGACCACGCTGACCACCCTGAACGGTGTTCCAGCCACCGCCAGCGCCTGGCTGTTGCAGGACATACTACGCCAGCAATGGCAGTTCAACGGCCTGGTTATCAGTGACCATGGCGCCGTCGAGGAACTGATCGCCCATGGTGTGGCCGAAAACGGCAGGCAAGCCGCACAGGCTGCACTCATGGCCGGCACGCAGATGAGCATGAGCGACCGCTACTTCGTCCACGACCTGCCGGACCTGGTCATGCAAGGAAAGGTGCCTGAGCAACACCTCGACAACGCCGTTCGCCAGGTGCTGGCCACCAAATACGAACTCGGCCTGTTCGATGACCCTTATCGCCGTCTGCGGGCTACCCCGGACAACGCCGAACAAACACTGCACCGTGCCCAGGCCAGAGATATGGCACGCCGTTCGCTGGTACTGCTGAAGAACAGTCACCAGGTGCTCCCTTTGAGCCGGCAAGCAACCATCGCCCTGATCGGCCCCCTCGCCGACAATGCCGTGGATATACTAGGCAGTTGGCACGCCAATGGCCAACCCGAGCAGGCCGTGACACTGCGCCAAGGGTTACAAGGTGCCCAGTCCCCCGGCGCACGCCTGCTGTATGCAAAGGGGGCAAACATCAGTGACGACCCGCAGGCTTTCATCCTGCTTGCAGACAACCAGGTCAGCTTCGACTCACGTCCCGCTGAAACCATGATTGCCGAGGCCGTGGCCACGGCTCGTCAGGCCGATGTGGTGGTGGCGGCACTGGGTGAGGCGCGCGGCATGTCTCATGAGGGCGCCAGCAGAACCGACCTGAACCTGCCTGGGCAGCAACGGGCTCTGCTGCGAGCATTGAAGGCGACCGGCAAACCGCTGATATTGGTGCTGATGAATGGCCGGCCACTGACCATCAACGAGGAAAGCCAATGGGCCGATGCTGTACTGGAAACCTGGTTCAGTGGCAGCGAAGGTGGCAACGCCATCGCCGACGTACTCTTTGGCGAGTACAACCCCTCAGGCAAACTACCTGTCACGTTCCCACGCAGCGTGGGCCAGATCCCTCTTTACTATAACCACCTCAACACAGGCAGGCCGTTCGATCCGGCCAGGCCATCAGCCTACCGCTCACGCTATTACGACATCGACGATACGCCGCTCTACCCCTTCGGCTACGGCCTGAGTTACACCCACTTCAGCGTTTCTTCGCCGCGCTTGTCGAGCACTCGCTTGCTCTCCGGACAAGCCCTTCAGGTGCAAGTGACTGTCCGCAACGACGGTTTGCGCGCAGGGGAAACGGTCGTGCAACTGTACCTCCGTGACCGGAGCGCCTCGATAAGCCGGCCGGTGAAGGAACTGAAGGGCTTCGAAAAACTGTGGCTGGCACCTGGACAGGTGCGAGAGATAAACCTTCATCTGCCCCCTTCCGCGCTCAGCTTCGTCGACCGTAACCTGCGCTGGGTCAGCGAACCCGGCAGATTCGACGTAATGGTCGGTCTGGACTCGCAAACAGTACAGACAGCCAGCTTTGAATTGGTGCCCTGAGACTCAGCGATCGCCTGTTCCGACATCCTTCGCGGGCACGTCCGCGAATTGCCTGCGCAGCGGGCCACTGTTGGCATATGCTTGAGCCCGGCAAACCAGCACAACAAGGACGTGGCAATGCTCGCCGCCATCAAACGCTACCCGCACACCGTTCGCCTTCTGCTGCTCACTACCTTCACGCTCACCGTCGCCCGCGCCCTTACCCTGCCCTACCTGGTGGTGTATCTGGCCGATAACTTCCAGCTGCCGATCAGCCAGATCGGCCTGCTGATAGGCGGTGCGCTGATTGTCGCCTCGCTGTTGAGCCTGTATGGCGGCCACCTGGTCGATACCTTGCGCAACCACACGCTGGTCAGCGCGTGCTCGCTGCTGTTCGCGCTGGCATTCGTGGGTGCCGTTGCCAGCCGCGCAGCGATGCTCTTCTTCATCTGCCTGGTGCTGATCAACCTGGCCCTGGCAGTGGTTGACATCGCCGCCAAGGCGGGCTTCTGCGCGTTGCTGCCAGTGCAAGAGCGGGCCGAGGTGTTCGCCATCAAATACACCCTCAGCAACGTCGGCTATGCCGCCGGGCCGCTGCTGGGCGTGGCCATGCTGGAGCTGGACAACCACCTGCCGTTCATCGTTTCTGCCCTGCTTGGCCTGGCCATGAGCCTGGCCTACTGGCGCCTTGGCGACCGCGGCCTGCAGGCCCGCGCGCCGAGCAAACCCGGTGCCGGCTTTGGTCAGGTGGCGCTAGGGTTGGCCGCTGACCGTCGGCTGGTGTGCTTCACCCTCGGCGGGGTATTGAGCGCGGTGGTGTTCGGCCAGTTCACCGCCTACCTGTCGCAGTACCTGGTGGTGACCAGCAGCCCGAGCGAGGCAGCACGCCTGGTCGGTTATCTGGTGACCACCAACGCAGTGACGGTGATTGCCTTGCAGTACCTGATCGGCCGACGTATCAGCCGCCAGCGCCTGATGCCCTGGCTGCTGACCGGGATGAGCCTGTTCATTGCCGGGCTGCTGGGCTTTGCCCTGGCCGGGTCGACGCTGATGTGGTGCCTGGCGATGCTGGTGTTCACCCTGGGCGAAATCATCGTCATCCCCGCCGAGTACATGTTCATCGACCTGATTGCACCGGAACACTTGCGCGGGGTGTATTACGGTGCGCAGAACCTATCCAACCTGGGCGCGGCGCTGGGGCCGGTGATGGTGGGATTTGCCCTGGTGCATCTGTGGCCCGGGTCGATCTTCTACCTGCTGGTGTTGTCGGTGATACTGGCAGGGGTGTTCTATTGGCTGGGTACTCACACAGGTTGAAATGCACCCTGCGACCACCTGCCACTGCGACCATGGTCTGCGCTGACGAAGCGGCACCTGCGTGCCAGACTGATTGATCGGGACCGCGTTATCTTTTTTGCTTCGGAGTCTTCATGTCGTTGTCCAGCGGGCTGATCGCCGTGGTCGCCCTGGCCTATATGGCCATCATGTTCGCCATCGCCTTCTACGGCGACCGCCGCAGCACGCCGTTGCCGCCGAAGCTGCGCGCCTGGGTCTACAGCCTGTCGCTGGCGGTGTACTGCACCAGCTGGACCTTCTTCGGCGCGGTCGGCCAGGCCGCCGAACAGCTCTGGGCGTTCCTGCCGATCTACCTGGGCCCGGTGCTGCTGCTGATTTTCGCGCCATGGGTGCTGCAGAAGATGGTGCTGATAAGCAAACAGCAGAACATCACCTCGATCGCCGACTTCATCGCCGCACGCTATGGCAAGTCGCAGACCCTGGCAGTCGTGGTGGCATTGATCTGCCTGGTCGGCGTACTGCCCTACATCGCCTTGCAACTGAAGGGCATCGTGCTGGGTGTCAACCTGCTGATCGGCGCCAGTGCCGACGCCACCGGTACGCGTGTGCAGGACACCGCGCTGGTGGTGTCGCTGGTGCTGGCACTGTTCGCCATCGTTTTCGGCACCCGCAGCCTGGACGTGACCGAACACCACCGTGGCATGGTCCTGGCGATCGCCTTCGAATCGCTGATCAAGCTGCTGGCCTTCCTGGCCGTGGGCATCTTCGTCGTCTTCAACCTGTATGACGGCTTCGACGACCTGTTCAACCAGGCGCGCCAGTCGGTCCATTTGCAGGACTACTGGCAAGAAACCATCAACTGGCCGTCGATGGTGGTACAGACCGCCGTGGCGATGATGGCAATCATCTGCCTGCCACGGCAGTTCCACGTCACCGTGGTGGAGAATATCGAACCCCAGGACATGCGCCTGGCGCGCTGGGTGTTTCCAATGTACCTGGCGCTGGCCGCGCTGTTCGTGGTGCCCATCGCCCTGGCCGGGCAGATGTTGCTGCCGGGCACGGTGATTTCAGACTCGTTCGTCATCAGCCTGCCACTGGCCGAGGCCCACCCGAGCCTGGCCCTGCTGGCGTTCATCGGCGGCGCCTCGGCGGCTACCGGCATGGTCATCGTCGAGGCCGTGGCGCTGTCGACCATGGTTTCCAACGACATGCTGCTGCCCTGGCTGCTGCGCCGGACCAACGCCGAGCGGCCGTTCGAGGCGTTCCGCCACTGGATGCTGTCGGTACGCCGGGTGACCATCGTGGTGATCCTGCTGCTGGCCTACGTCAGCTACCGCCTGCTCGGCTCCACCGCCAGCCTGGCGACCATCGGCCAGATCGCCTTCGCCGCCGTGACCCAGTTGACCCCGGCCATGCTCGGCGCACTGTACTGGAAGCAGGCCAACCGCCGCGGCGTGTTCGCCGGCCTGGCGGCGGGCATCTTCCTCTGGTTCTATACCCTGGTGCTGCCGATTGCCGCGCACAGTGTGGGTTGGTCACTGCAACTGTTTCCGGGGCTGGCGTGGCTGCACGGCAACCCGTTGAACCTGCCGATCAGCCCGCTGACCCAAGGCGTGGTGCTGTCGCTGGCGGGCAACTTCACCCTCTTCGCCTGGGTCTCGGTGCTGTCGCGCACGCGGGTTTCCGAGCATTGGCAGGCCGGCCGCTTCATCGGCCAGCAGACCAGTGCCCGTCCCAGCAGCAAGCCGCTGCTGGCGGTGCAGATCGACGACCTGCTGACCCTGGCCTCGCGCTTTGTCGGCGAAGAGCGCGCGCGGCAAAGCTTCATCCGCTTCGCCTACCGCCAGGGCAAGGGCTTCAACCCCAACCAGAACGCCGACGGTGACTGGATCGAACACACCGAACGCTTGCTGGCCGGGGTGCTCGGCACCTCATCGACACGCGCGGTGGTCAAGGCCGCCATCGAAGGCCGCGACATGCAGCTGGAAGACGTGGTGCGCATCGCCGACGAAGCCAGTGAGGTGCTGCAGTTCAACCGCGCCCTGCTGCAAGGTGCCATCGAGAACATCAACCAGGGCATCAGCGTGGTTGACCAGAACCTGCACCTGGTGGCCTGGAATCGCCGTTACCTGGAGCTGTTCAACTACCCCGACGGGCTGATCAGCGTAGGCCGGCCGATTGCCGATATCATCCGCTATAACGCCGAACGCGGCCTGTGCGGCCCGGGCGAAGCGCAAGTGCACGTAGCGCGCCGGCTACACTGGATGCGTCAGGGCCGCGCGCATTCCTCGGAGCGTTTGTTCCCCAATGGCCGGGTGATCGAGCTGATCGGCAACCCGATGCCGGGCGGCGGCTTCGTCATGAGCTTCACCGACATCACGCCGTTCCGCGAGGCCGAGCAGGCCCTGCGTGACGCCAACGAAAGCCTGGAGCAACGGGTTGCCGAACGCACCCACGAACTGTCGCAACTCAACCAGGCATTGTCCGAAGCCAAGAGCCATGCCGAAGCCGTGAGCCAGTCGAAGACCCGCTTCCTGGCCGCGGTCAGCCATGACCTGATGCAACCGCTGAACGCGGCGCGGCTGTTCTCCGCGGCCCTGTCGCAGCAGGCCGAAGGCATGAACGAAGAGGCCCGGCAACTGGTGCAGCATATGGACAGCTCGCTGCGCTCGGCCGAAGAGTTGATCAGCGACCTGCTGGACATCTCGCGCCTGGAAAACGGCAAGATCACCCCGGACCCCAAGCCCTTCGCCCTCAACGAACTGTTCGACACCCTGGGCGCCGAGTTCAAGCTGCTGGCCGCCGAAAAAGGCCTGGAATTCCGCCTGCGCGGCAGTCGCCTGCGGGTGGAGAGCGACATGAAGCTGCTGCGCCGGGTGCTGCAGAACTTCCTGACCAACGCCCTGCGTTATGGCAAGAGCCCGATCCTGCTGGGGGTACGACGCCAGGGCGAACGGCTGTGGCTGGAAGTGTGGGACCGCGGCCCAGGCATCGCTGACGACAAGCTGCAGGTGATCTTCCAGGAGTTCAAGCGCCTGGACAGCCACCAGACCCGAGCCGAGAAAGGCCTGGGCCTTGGCCTGGCGATCGCCGACGGGCTGTGTCGGGTGCTGGGCCACAGGCTGGAAGTACGCTCGTGGCCGGGCCAGGGTACGGTGTTCCGCGTCAGCGTACCGATTGCCCGTCAGGCGGCGCCGGCGGCCAGCACCCCGGTGGAACAGGCCGGTCAGCCACTGGCGGGGCTGCAGGTGCTGTGCGTGGACAACGAAGACAGCATCCTGATCGGCATGAACAGCCTGCTCAGCCGTTGGGGGTGCCAGGTGTGGACCGCGCGCAACCAGGCCGAATGCGAAGCCCTGCTGGCCAAGGGCATGCGCCCGCACCTGGCGCTGGTGGACTACCACCTGGACGACGGCGAGACCGGTATCGGGCTGATGGGCTGGCTACGCGCGCGCCTTGGCGAGCCGGTGCCGGGCGTGGTGATCAGCGCCGACGGCAGCAAGGAAACCCTCGCGATGGTGCATGCTTCGGGCCTGGACTACCTGGCCAAGCCGGTCAAGCCGGCGGCCTTGCGCGCCCTGCTCAATCGCCATCTGAGCCTGGTTCAGTAAGCACTTCCTCGGGCATCGCTTCGTCGGACAATGCCCGCTCCAGCAAGTCGGCCGGCAGGCTCTTGCTGGCGCGGGCACCTAGCAGTTTCAGCTGTTCGCTGCGGCTGACCAGATTGCCGCGCCCTTCGCACAGTTTGTTGCGCGCGGCGGCATAGGCCTTGTCCACCTGCTGCAGGCGGCTGCCCAGCTCGTCCAGGTCCTGAATGAACAACACGAACTTGTCGTACAGCCAGCCGGCACGTTCGGCAATTTCGCGGGCGTTCTGGCCTTGGCGCTCCTGCTTCCACAGGCTGTCGATCACCCGCAGGGTGGCGAGCAAGGTAGTCGGGCTGACGATCACGATATGCCGGTCGAAGGCTTCCTGGAACAGGTTCGGCTCGGCCTGCAAGGCCGCCGAGAAGGCCGCCTCGATCGGCACGAACAGCAGCACGAAATCCAGACTGTGCAAGCCTTCGAGGCGCTTGTAATCCTTGCTCGACAAGCCTTTGACGTGGCTGCGCAGCGACTGCACATGCTGCTTGAGCGCAGCCTCGTCATTGCCGGCCACGAACTGCTGGTAGGCCGTGAGGCTGACCTTGGCATCCACCACCACCTGCTTGTCGCCGGGCAGCATGATCAGCACGTCAGGCTGGAAGCGCTCGCCGTCGGCGCTCTTCAGGCTGACCTGGGTCTGGTACTCGCGGCCCTTTTCCAGGCCGGCATGCTCCAGCACCCGTTCAAGAATGAGCTCACCCCAGTTGCCCTGGGTCTTCTGGCCCTTCAGCGCCTGGGTCAGGTTGGTGGCTTCATCGGACAGGCGCATGTTCAGCTGCTGCAGGCGCTCCAGCTCCTTGCCCAGCGAGAAGCGTTCACGGGCCTCCTGCTGGTAGCTTTCCTCCACGCGTTTTTCGAAGGCCTGAATCCGCTCCTTGAGTGGGTCGAGCAACTGGCCCAGGTGCTGCTGGCTGGTCTGAGCGAAGCGCTGTTCGCGCTCATCGAAGATCTTGGTGGCCATGTCGGCAAACTGTGCACGCAAGGTGTCGCGGGCTTCCTGCAAGTCTTCCAGACGCTGTTGGTGGCTTTCCTGCTGTTCGCGCAATTCGGCCTCCAGGCGCGCAGTCTGGGCCTCCAGACGGCGCAGTTCGGCTTCGCGGCTGGCGCGCTCGAGGCTCCACGCATGGGCAGCATCGCGAGCGTTGTCGCGGTCGATCTGGAGCAATTCCAGCTCGCGACTCTGGGCCGCCAGTTGGGCCTGCTTGACCGAGTTGGCTTCACTTAGATCGCTGATCTCGTCGCGGCTGGCGTCCAGCTGCGCCTGCAAGCCAGTCTGGGCCAACAGGGCGGCGCCAAGGCGTTCTTCGAGCAAGGCCTGCTCGGCCTGCCGCGCCGCCTGGCGGCGCTGTAGCTGCATGATCCACCCCAGACAGGGCAAGGCCCCCGCCACCAAGCCCAGCAGAACGCTGGCCAGATCCACTGCCATGCTTACCCCGAATGATCCTGGATGATTGCTGCGCAGCTTATCAGCAAACGCTTGCGGCGCGGATTACGCAACAGCAGAGGGCCACCCCCTCTTGCTGCGTCCAGATGGGGCATTTTCCACAACATTGCAAAAAGTTTTCAGCGATCTTTTCTTGACGTTTTCAAGTGAATGGATCGAGGCCCTGTTGGAGCCTGGCGATTGTCGAACAGTTCATTACCTTGCTGGCACGCCCGTGCTAGAGCAAGCGCTTCGGACAATCCACAGTTCCTGTGGATAACTCGGTGGACAACCCCCTCCCATACCCCGCAAACCCCCGCAGATCGGGGCTTTCGGTCAAACTGACGATTTTTTCACCAGCTGAAAATAGTGTTTTTTTTCATTGACTTAACCGCCCAGTCAAGGCATTGGCGAGCGCATCGCAGCCTGTTGCCAAGCCGTTACAAGCGCCGTTGCGAGTGTGAACAAGTCCACCCTGGAACCCTCATTTGGGTGCAGGGACAGGACATCAGATCGGTTCCGGGTCATCTGGCCCCCCTTCCAGGCATGGAAAATAAGCGCCATACTGCGCGGCTCACCTGAACAAGCCTGTGATGCTTGCCAAGCGCCTGCGTTTCCGGTAAGGTGCGCCTCGTTAGTACCAAGCTGAAAGTCAATTCTGGCCTCAAGCGTCCTTGCAGACCCACACCGCCCAAGTGTGAGCTGCTGAAACCTGGACCGGCCCATTCGATGATTCACTCGCCAGCCTTAGCTGCCCAAGCACGAATCACGTGACAGATTGATCAGGATCCCACCTCGACGGCCTAGAACCTTGGCCCCGGCGTGCTGCCTGCCCTCTGAAGTACCTACCAGTCAGCCCAAGCGCCCACTTTTTGATTGCGCCCCCTCTGGCTGCCCTGTTCCAGTCAGGTTCGTTCGTCCCTTAATAAAGGCGTCACTGGAACGTTTCTATCATGCACGGATCATAACCCCCGTGTTTAAAGCAGGAACCTCCAACAATATGCAAACCCATCATCAAATTCAGGCTGCCATTGGCACCCTTTCCCAGGCCTTCTCGCCGCTGAAGTGCCTGATCGTTGCCCCCCGCAAGGGCAGTTTCAGCTTTACCTTGGTAGACGAACATGGCGTCGCCTGCCACACCGAGCGCCTGTACCCCGAGCAGTACAGCCGCAGTGAACCGCTGCAAGCGGTCATCGACCGCACCCGTCAGTCGCTCACCGCGTGAACGATGAATACGGCGGCATTCAAGCGCTGAATCATCCCATCGCAAGCCTGCCTGAACGATGCCGGCGTAATTGCCGTAAGGCATATAGCCCGGTACGTCAGGCAGCAATCGATTTAAAAACAGCCTTTTACACGACCATTATCACACTACACTTCAACTCGAGCGGTGCTTGCCGCTTCCGGCGGGCCTGATCATTAACTAGCTGCCAAGCTCCAGCGCCCGTCCGGCCCTTAACTGGTCGAGGGCATCATGGGTATCGCGGCGAATGAATTGTGTCAGTATGTGATCCGACCCACCCTGGTCTACCTGAATCGTCATAGCGCCAGCGCCGAAGCCTTGCTGCTGGGCATCGCCGCCAGCCAGTCGGCCTTGGGCTCGGCCCTGCACGACCGGCGCGGACATGGCTTGTACCGCATCGGCGAACATCGTCATCAAGCGCTGTGGGACGATTACCTGGCCCGCGATCCCGACCTGGCCAGCCTGGTCCGCGGCCTCGCCAGCCAGCACGCCTTCCTCGGCGGCCCGCACCTGGAACTTGCGGTCAACCTGCGTTATTCCACCGCCATTGCCTGGATGCTGGTCGAAGCGCAGGCCGCCCCCTTGCCTGCCGCCGATGACCTGCTGGCGCAGGCGCGAATCTGGCGCCAGGTTTTCAACCCACAAGGCCGCCTGCGCGATTTCACCCACGCTTGGCACACCTGCATAAATCAGAAATTGCCGCAGGCATCTTAAGACTCCTCCTACAAGATTCCCGAAAAAAAGGGAACTTTGGTCGGATTGTCCTACAAAACCGCTCTATCTCCCTCGATCGAGGCTATAGCGCGACGCGTGATTTGTTGGTAGCGTTTCGCCCCGGAGATCCCAAGGAGTTTTCTAATAATGAAAAAAGTAATGCTCAAAACCTCCCTCGGCATTGCCGTTGCTCTTGCTTCGAGCCAGTTGCTGGCCGCCGGGTTCGCGCTGAACGAACAAAGCATCAGCGGCATGGGAACCGGTTTTGCAGGGCGTTCCTCTTCTGCCGAAGATGCCAGTACGGTGTACGGCAACCCTGCCGGCATGTCGCGCCTGAAGCGCGAACAGGTCACCGTGGGTGGCGCAGCCGTCATTGCCAAGACTGATATTTCGGGCCGTGGTAGCAATTTCGGGGGGGAAACCGATGGCGACATGGTCCCGCTCGTGGGCGTACCAATGGGCTACTACGTCAAACCGCTCGATGAACACTGGAGCGTGGGCTTCGGCGTTTACGTGCCATTCGGTCTGATCACCGACTACGGCAGCGGTGACGCGGCGCGCTACTGGGGCAAGAAGAGCAAGGTCGAGGTCGTCACCTTCCAGCCAACCATCAGCTATGCCTTCAACGACAAGGTATCGATCGGTTTTGGCCCGACCATCAACCGCATCAAGGGTGAACTCGGCTCCAACCTGAGCAGCAAGGCCCTGCTGGGCCCCAACGGCCCGGATGGCGAGGTGAAGATCAAGGGCGACGACACCGCGGTCGGCTACAACATCGGTGTTCTGGTGCAGGCTACCGACCGTACCCGCCTGGGCCTGACCTACCACTCGATGGTCGACTACGAGCTTGAAGGCAACACCCGTGTTTCCTACCCGATTCCACAGCTTGGCCTCAGCGGCAGGTTCGACGCCAGTCTGAAGGTCAAAACCCCGGAGTCGGTGGACTTCTCGATCACCCATGAACTGGATGACCACTGGACGCTGTACGCAGGTAGCACCTGGACGCGCTGGAGCCGCCTGGAAAGCATCATCGTCAAGAACGACGCACCATCGGCCTACCCGCTGCAAACCATCACCGAAGAGCAGAACTGGCATGACACCTGGGCCCACGCCATTGGTGCATCCTACAAGGTGAACAAGGAGTGGACCCTGCGCGCAGGTTTCTCGGTCGACCAGTCGCCTACCAACAACCACGATCGCTCGCCACGCATTCCGACTGGCGATCGTAAAGCGGTCAGCTTTGGTGCCGGCTGGAGCCCGAACGACGACATGACCATCGATGTGGCCTACTCGTACCTGTGGGAAGAGGATACCAAGGTCAACAACGTGTCGGGCTCGCCGACACAGCAGGCGCTGAAAGGCACCTACCAGGCCAAGTACGAGAACAGTGCACACGGTATTGGTGCATCCCTCACCTACCGCTTCTGATTCGTATGCGCCACATGAAAAACCGCCCTGGTGGCGGTTTTTTCATGCCTGCGATTGCCAGCTGTCACCCAGGCATTCTCGCAGGTAGTCCATGAACACGCGGACTTTTGCGGTCATGGCAAAACGGTCGGCCAGGCACAGGTAGATATCCATCGGCTCAGTCTGGGCATAGGCCTGGCCGCTGTCGCGGTATTCGAACAACGGTACCAGCGCGCCAGAGGCCAGGTGCGGCCGTACGATGAACTCGGCCAAGCGGGTGATGCCACCATTGTGCAGTGCCATCTGGGTCAGGGCATCGATGTCATCGCTGATCAATACGCTACCGAACTCAGCCTCGAAACGTAGCCCGTCACGCATGAACCCCCAGCGCAGGAAACGTCCATCCACGGGGTAGCGGAACACCAGGCACCGGTGATCACGCAAGGCTTCGGGTGTGGCCGGCACGCCGGCGCTACGCAGGTAACCGGGCGAGGCACAACAAACGAACGGTATACGGGCAATGTGCCGGGCCAGGATGTGGTCTTCCAGCTGCGGCGTAATGCGCAGGCTTACATCCACGTCTTCCCGCGCATGATTGACCCGACGATCAGTCGTTACCAGTTCTATCGATAACAGGGGGTAGCGGGCACTGAACGCGGGTATCAGCGGCGCCAGCACGTGGCGGCCGAAGGCGGAGGTCGAGGCAATGCACAAACGTCCCTGGGGCTCGCTGTCGGGGGTAGTAATGGCTTGCTCGGCCAGGGCCAGGTCGCGTTCGACGTGCCGGACGCGCTCATAGTACTGAGTTCCGGCGGGGGTCAGCGCCATGCTGCGGGTAGTGCGGCTGAGCAGGCGCACCTGAAGGTGGCTTTCCAGGCGTGCCAGGTTCTGGCTGACCGCAGCCGGGCTCAGGCCCAGGTTGCGAGCGCCGGCGGCGATGCTGCCGGCTTCGACCACCTTGATGAAGCTGCGGATGGCATTGAGCAGATCCATGCTTGGCTCTTGGATTCGTAAGAATCTCTTTATAAAGAACTCACTTTGGCTGGTCTACAGTTGCAGCCAGGTGCGTTGCTAACCTGTGCCTCCACCTACCTTTCAGGAGTTCGCATGAGTAACCTGTCGCTGGCGCGCAGCCGACGAAAATTGCACCCGGGCGCCACGCCCTACGTTTTTGCCTTTTACATGTCGTCGATCATGGCGCTGTTGATGTGCTTCGTGATTACGGCGGCCAATGCCGGGATAACCCCGGATTACCTGAGTAATGTATTGAAGGCTTATCAATTGGCGATGCCGGTGGCGTTCGTTTGCGTATTGATGGTCAGGCCGTTGGTGGTGCGGTTAGTGGCGATCACGGTGCATGCGAAGTGAATAACCCGTAACCCGCCACGCTACCTGCTGGCAATACAAACCAGCGCTGATTCGCTTTCAGCCAGAGGCTATCGCGCACCTGGAAGCAAAAGCCCGCGCGCATGCAAGCGCGGCTACATTACGGCTGCGAGGCGATAGCCTTTTCAATGGCGGCCCGGAATTCCGGATCATCCGGCTTGGTCAGGCTGGAGAAATTGCCTATCACCTTGCCCTTGCGGTCGACAACATACTTGTAGAAATTCCACTTCGGCGCACTGCTCTGGCTGGCCAGTTCTGCGAACAGCGGAATCGCATCCTTGCCCCGCACCGGCTGCGCCTTGGTCATGGTGAAGGTGACCCCATAGTTGGCATAACAGACCTTGGCCGTGTTCTCGCTATCGGCATCTTCCTGCTTGAAATCGTTGGAGGGCACGCCAAGCATTTCCAGGCCTTGTTGGTGATACGCCTTGTACGTCGCCTCCAGGCCTTCGAACTGCGGCGCGAAGCCGCAATAGCTGGCCGTATTGACCACCACCAGCGGCTTGCCGGCAAAACGCTGGCACAGGTCGACCTGCCCCTTGCCGCGCAACTCTGGCAGGCTGCCCTGCAGCAAGGCCGGGCAATCGGCAGCCCAACTCGAGGCGCTGGCAAGCAGGGCCAGTAACGGTACCGTCAAGCAATGTGCACGCATGGTTCGTTTCTCCTGCAAACCAATCCTTGAGCTTGCAGGGTAGCGCCTAACAAACACTCATGCCCAGTTGCATCAACGCCATCCCGCCCTCGTGCCAGCCCCACCAGACCAACGCCAGCAGCAACAACGCGGCAACGGCCAACAGCCCACGGGCCAGGTAGCGGTTCATGCGGCCTGGGCCTGGAGGCGTGCGACCGGGCGCTCGCGCACGGGCCAGCTGAGGGCGGCGGCCAGCAGGCTGAGCAGGATGGAAACCTGCCAGACCAAGTCGTAGCTGCCGGTGCGGTCATACACCACCCCGCCCAGCCAGCCCCCGAGAAACGCACCCAGCTGGTGGAACAAGAAAACGATACCGCCAAGCATGGACAGGTTGCGCACACCGAAAAGCGTGGCCACGGTACCGTTGGTAAGCGGCACCGTGGAAAGCCACAACAAGCCCATGGCGATGCCGAACAGATAGGCACTGAACGCGCTCACCGGCGCCCACAGGAACAGCACGATGACCACCGCACGCAGCAGGTACAGCCCGGTCAGCAGACGCGGTTTGGACATGCGCCCGCCGAGCCAGCCTGCGGTGAAAGTACCGACGATGTTGAACAGGCCGACCAGCGCCAACACCGTGGTCCCGGTGCTCGCGGGCAGATGCTGGTCTACCAGGTAGGCCGGCAGGTGCACACCGATGAACACCACCTGGAAACCGCAGACGAAAAAGCCCAGGGCCAGCAACCAGAAGCCGGTATGCGAACAGGCTTCGTGCAAGGCCTGGCCCAAGGTCTGTTCCGTGCCATGGCTGGGCAACGGGCGGTCACGCAGCAAGCCGACGAAGGGCACGATCAGTGCAACCAGCAGGCCCAGCACCAGCAGCGCCAGAGACCAGCCCAGCCACTGGATCAGGCCGAGGGTACCCGGCAGCATGGCGAACTGGCCGAACGAGCCGGCGGCACTGGCAATACCCATGGCCAAGCTGCGCTTGTCTGCCGGCACGGCGCGCCCGACGACACCGAGGATGACCGAGAACGAAGTGCCGGACAGGCCGATGCCGATCAGCAGGCCGGCACTCAGCGACAGCGACCAGGCCGAGTCGGCCATGCCCATCAGGATCAGGCCCGCGGCGTAGAGGATGCCACCGATGATCACCACCCGCGCCGCGCCGAGGCGGTCGGCCAGCGCACCGGCAAAGGGCTGTGCCAAGCCCCAGATCAGGTTCTGCAGGGCGATGGCAAAGGCGAACACCTCACGCCCCCAACCGAAGTCGGCGCTCATCGGCGCCAGGAACAGGCCGAAGCCATGCCGCACACCCAAGGACAGCGCCAGGATCAACGCCGCCCCCAACAACACCCACCCGCTGGTTCGCCACACCGAAGTCATTGTCGTTATCTCCAGCACATCGCAAGGTTTTACGGGTATATACCCGCTTAAGGTCGCATCAGTTCAAGCCAGCAGGCCCAGCAGCCGCACCAGTTCATCCCGCTGCCCCGCTCCCAAGCGCTCCACCAGTCCGGCCTGGGCTCGTTCCCAGGCCGGATGGGCAGCCTGTAGCAGTTGCGTAGCGGCATCGGTCAACAACACAACGCGGTTGCGCTGGTCATCGCCATCAGCCAGGGCTACCAGCCCTTCGGCCTCCAGCACTCGCAGGTTGCGGCCCAAGGTACTGCGCTCCAGGCCCATGGCCTCGGCCAAGGTGGTGATACTGGGACGGTCGAGCCGTTGCAGGTGGCGCAACAGGGAAAACTGCGCAACATTCACTCCGAAGCCGGCGAGGGCCTCGTCGTAATGCCGGCTCACCCCACGGGCGGCGCGACGCAGATGGGTACAAATACATTCACTGGTCAGCATGGATACGTGTATATACCCGCATACTGGGCGTTGCAACATATTTCGTGGTCTACCGGCGAACTCAATCCGGCTTCAAGCGCTTGCGGATCGGTTCGAATTCCGCAGTGGCCTTGCGCGGCAGCGGGTCCGGTGCGCCCAGTAGCGCCATGGCACCTTGGTTGAGCCCAGTTCGTAGTCCATGCCATCCCAGTTGTCTTCCCGAAAACTGTAGAACGCCCAGTGCAAGCGATTGCGCTCCAGCACGCCGAGCACGTCTTCCAGGTATTGCCGGCACCCGGGCAACCTACGCATGCAGCCAAACTCAGCCACCACCAGGCGCTCACGCGGCACCTTCATGGTTTCGGCCCAGTCGAGCGGTTGGCGCAGGTAGCGTGCCACCCGCTGGCCGTCCCACTGTTGGGTTTGCCCTGCGAACGGTGCCGGGCCGGGGTAAGCCAAGGGGCGCTTGCGCGTCATGTTCGGCGCACTGGTGACTGCGTATGGCTCGTACATGTGCACGCTGTACAGCAGCCGCCGGTCGCCCAAGGGAGCTGGCCAGTAGGCAAAGGCGTCGGCGGCAGCAAACCAACCGGCATCGAGCATGACCGGCGTCTCGGCGTCTTCCTCACGAATGGCCGCTATCAGTTGTTGATACAGTGCCGGCAAATCACGCGCGCTACCCTGCGCCCGCGCATACCACTGCTGCATTTGCCCGGCGTCGGCATGCTCGGCCAGGCCACCGTGCTTCTCTGGAGCGGGTTCGTTGACCAGGTTGTACGCCGCGATGGCGGGATGGCTCTTCAACTCGCGGGCCAAGTCACGCCAGAAGGCGGCAGCCTGCAGCCAGTAGCGCTTGTCCTGCCAGAGGCGGTCGTCGAACCGGCCCTGGTTGTTTTGCGACCAGCGCATGCCGGGTAGCGAGAGTGGTGTGATGACCACCTTGAGCCCGGCCAGATGGGCACGGTCGAGCGTGGCGCGCAGCGTGGCCAGGTCAGCAGCCGGCAGGCCTTGATAGGCATCGGCATCGCCAAGCAGGAAGTCACGCCTTGCCGGTTGCCACTTGTCGTAGGACAGCCGCACCCAGGTCGCGCCATAGCCGCGCAAGGCATCGAAGTAAGCTTGGTCAGGGGGTAGCCGGTTGAAGCTGTTGCCACCGTGGCGCGGGGTGTTCCAGAACGCAATGAGATCCGCAGCGGTAACAACAGGCCCGACGACCAACAATACTATCCCAAGTATGACGTGACGCATGCGACCCCTCCTCGCACGTTTGCGCAAGGCAGAGCATACGCCTGCGAACGATAGCGGCGTCTGCCAAGCTTTTTCGGGAGGTTACCGCCACCTTCAGACCAGAAAGGGCCTACAGAAACGCCTTACGCGCAAATTACAGGCCCAACGCCAATCCCAGCACTACGGCCAGTTCGAGCAGCTCCAGCAGTGCCCCTGCGGTATCGCCGGTGGTTCCACCGAGGCGCCGCCACATCAGTTGCCGCAACCCGCCGAAAACGGCCAGCGCCAGCACCACGATCCACCCACCCAGGGCCAGACAGAACAGTGCACAAGCCAACAGCACCCAACCGGCCGCAGCGCGGGGCAGATGCTCGGCCAGCGCCTGTCCCAGACCGCCTGGGCGCACGTAGGGTGTACTCAGGAACAGCCCGAGCATCGCCGCCCGCCCGATCAGCGGTGCCAGCAGCAACTGCGCCCCGGTACCCTGCTCAACCAGCACCCACAAGGCACAGAACTTCAGCAACAGCACCAGAATCAGGGTGACCACGGCAATCGGCCCGCTACGCGGATCTTTCATGATCTGCAGGGTGCGTTCGCGGTCGCCGAAACCGCCCAGCCAGGCGTCGGCACTGTCCGCCAGCCCATCGAGGTGCAAGGCACCGCTGAGCAGCACCCACAACGCCAGCAGCAACGCTGCATGTAGCGGCGCCGGGCCCCCCTGCAGCCAATGGCTGACCAGCCACAGCAACAGACCGAACAGCAACCCCACCAGCGGATAGCACAGCAGCGAGCGCCCCATGTCGGCTGCTGCGGGCATGCCCGGCAGGCGCACCGGCAAGCTGCTGAGAAATTGCAAGGCAATCCAGAACGGCAACATTTCAGCGCCCTTCGATCCAGTGGCCGTTATCACCCGGCACCAGCCGCATCAATGCAGCGTGGCCGACCTCTACCTGCAGCAACTGGGCCTTTGGCAAGCCACGGGCACGGGCCAGCAACAGCCGCATCACGCCGCCATGGGTGATCAGCAACACACGCTTGCCGGCATGCTCGAGGCTGAGCCGCTCGACAGCCGCCAATACACGCTCGGCAAACGCCGCCACCGGCTCGCCATTGGGCGGGGTAAACCCGTACGGGTCTGCCCAGAAGCGCCCCAGTGCATCCGCCTGGTGTTCCATGATCTGCGCCGCGCTGCGGCCTTCCCAATCACCGAAATGCAGCTCCTGCAGGGCCGGCTCAAGCTGCACCGGCAAGTTCAGGCGTGCACCCAGTTCATCGGCAAAACGTGCACACCGCTGCAGCGGCGAACTGACCAGCACCTGCCACGGGCCGGCTTCGGCCACGGCATCGCGCATCTGCGCCCAGCCTTTGTCGGTCAGGGCATCATCGAGGCTCCCACGCAAGCCGCCGTGCACTGTTTCACCATGGCGCAGCAGGTCGAGGATCATGCCGGGCGGTCCGCCACTGCTGCTTCGGCAAAGGTCGCCATCTGCCCGTGCAGGGCACAGGCCAGGCGCAACAACGGCACCGCCAAAGCCGCACCACTGCCCTCGCCCAGGCGCAGGCCCAAAGCCAGCAACGGTTCGGCCTGCAAGGCCGCCAGCACCGTCTTGTGCCCAGGCTCCGCGCCCTGGTGGGCGAACAGCAGCCAGGCCCGGCACTGCGGGTTCAGGCGCACCGCCAGCAGCGCGGCAACGCTGCAGATGAAACCGTCCACCAGCACCGCGATACCCGCCTGCGCGCAGCCCAGGTAGGCCCCCGCCAACGCGGCGATCTCGAAGCCGCCTACACAACCCAGCGCCTGCAATGGCGCTTCGGCGCGCAGGCGATGCAGGCGCAGCGCCCGCTCGATGACCTCGGCCTTGTGCCGCACACCGGCGTCATCCAGGCCGGTGCCCGGGCCGCTCAGCTCGATGGCCGGGCAGCCCAGCAGCACGCTGGCCAGGGCTGCGGCGGAGGTGGTGTTGCCAATACCCATCTCGCCGCCAATAAACAGCTGTGCGCCCTGGTCGGCAGCGCGCAGGGCGCTGTCGCGGCCGGCTTGCAGTGCGGCCTGCAACTGGTCATCCGTCATCGCTGGCTGGCGGGCGAAGTTGGCGGTGCCAGCGCCCAGGCACAGATGGCGCACGCCAGGCAGCTGCAGATGCGGGTCGATGGTACCCAGGTCGACCACTTCCAGGCTGGCCTGAAGCTGGCGCGCCAGCACGCTGATTGCCGCGCCGCCGCCGACGAAGTTGCGCAGCATCTGTCCGGTCACCGCTTGCGGGTAGGCCGAGATGCCCTCTTCGACTACGCCGTGGTCGCCGGCAAACAGGCTGATGGCAAGCTGATCCAGGTTTGGCTTTTCACGCCCCTGCAGGCCAGCCAGCTGGATGGCCAGGCTTTCCAGCTGGCCGAGTGAACCGGCGGGTTTGGTCAACTGCTGCTGACGGGCGCGGGCCTGCTCCATGGCGGCGTTGTCGAGGGGTTGGCAGGCGTCACGCCACCAGGCTTGAGTCATAGTGCAGGTCCTTTGAGCATTAAAGGCAGGCCAGCCACCGTCAGCACCACGCGCTGGCAGCGTTCGGCGACGGCCTGGTGCAACCAGCCGGCCAGGTCGACATAGCGCCGGGTCAGCTCGCCCATGGGCACGACGCCCAGGCCGGTCTCGTTACTGACCAAGATGACTGTACCCGGCAACTGCTCCAGGCAGGCCAGCAGCGCATCACGCTCCTCGGCCAGGCGCTGGTCGTCTTCGAGCATCAGCAGGTTGGTCAGCCACAGGGTCAGGCAATCCACCAGCAGGCAGCGCCCTTCGGCCGCTTCAGCGCGCAGCACGGCAGCCAGGGCCAGGGGCTCTTCGATCAGGCCCCAGTCTGCGGGGCGGCGCTGACGATGCAATCGCACGCGGGCATTCATTTCACCGTCCAGCGGCTGGCTGGTGGCGATGTAGGTCACCGGCAGGCCACTGGCGCTGGCCAGCTGTTCGGCCAGGCGACTCTTGCCAGAGCGGGCACCGCCGAGGATCAGGTTGAGCATGTCAGGCGACCCCACAAAGCTGGCGCAGGCGCGCAGTGTCCAGGTGCTTTTCCACCAGGTCGGCCAGGCGTTCGATGTCGCGTTCGCGCAGGGCCTGGTAATCGATGCTCTGCACGTCCTCCAAGCCAGCCCAGCGCAGCAGCGCAGCGCACGACTGGCTACTTTCGAACAGGCCGTGCAGGTAGGTGGCAAGCACCTGGCCATCGGTACTGATGGCACCATCGCAACGGCCATCGGCCAACTGCACGGCAGGCTGCTCCAGTGCCGGCCCACTGGTGACGCCGGCGTGAATTTCATAACCGGCAACCGGGACGGCTTCAAGCGTCAGCGTGCCGGCAATGTTGCGCAGCTGCTTGTCGGCTTCGAGCACCGTGGCGTAATCGAACAGGCCAAGCCCGGGGCTCGAGCCGGCAGCACCTTCGAGACCGAGCGGGTCATGCACTTCGCGGCCAAGCATCTGCAGGCCGCCGCAGATTCCGATCAGCTTGCCTCCATAGCGCAGGTGCCGTGCGATGGCCTTGTCCCAGCCGCGTTCGCGTAGCTGCGCCAGGTCGCCGCGCACGCTTTTCGAGCCCGGCAGGATGATCAGGTCGGCAGCCGGGATCGCCTGGCCCGGGCCGATGAACTGCAGGTCCACCTGCGGGTGCAGGCGCAGCGGGTCGAAGTCGGTGTGGTTGCTGATGCGTGGCAGCACCGGGACGATTACCTTGAGCACGCGCCCGGCCTTGGCTCCCTGGCGTGCATCGATGCCGTCCTCGGCTTCCAGGTGCAGATCGCTGACATAGGGCAGCACACCCAGCACCGGTTTGCCGGTGCGCTGTTCCAGCCAGTCCAGCCCTGGCTGCAGCAAGGCAATGTCGCCACGGAAGCGGTTGATGACGAAGCCCTTGACCCGCGCCTGCTCGCTGGGCGACAGCAACTCCAGCGTGCCCACCAGGTGGGCAAACACGCCGCCGCGGTTGATGTCGGCGACCAGGATCACCGGGCAGTCCACCGCTTCGGCAAAGCCCATGTTGGCAATGTCGCCGGCTCGCAGGTTGATTTCCGCCGGCGAACCCGCGCCCTCGACCATGACCATCGGCCAGGCAGCGCTCAGGCGCTGGTGCGAAGCCAGCACCGCCTGCATGGCGACGGCCTTGTAGTCGTGATAGGCCACCGCGTTCATGCTGGTGACGGCGCGACCATGAATGATCACCTGGGCGCCGGTATCACTGTTGGGCTTGAGCAGCACCGGGTTCATGTCGGTGTGCGGTTGCAGCCGGCAGGCCTGGGCCTGTACTGCCTGAGCCCGGCCGATTTCCCCGCCATCTGCGGTCACCGCGCTGTTCAGGGCCATGTTCTGCGGCTTGAATGGCACCACGCCGACACCCTGGCGCAACAGCCAGCGGCACAGCGCAGTCACCAGCGTGCTCTTGCCTGCGTCGGAGGTGGTGCCTTGCACCATGAGGGTGGTCATGCCATTTCCTTCTGATAGGCCGCCAGGGCCTGGGCCAGGCGCAGTTCATCTGCTTCACAGGCAGGCAGCCCCAGGCGTAGCGCCGATGGCTGCTCGAACAGGCGTACCAGGATGCCACGGCGGGCGAGAAAATCGTGCAGTTGCGATGCGCGCTCGCAGCGCACGTACTGGAACAGCTCGCAACCGCCGCTGGGCGCCAGGCCGGCGCGCTCCAGCAGCACGGCCAGCCGCTGGCTGGCGGCGGCGCAGCGTTCAACCTGCATGCGTTGGCTGGCATGGTCGGCAAGGCTGGCCTGGGCCAGTACCCGGGTCGGGCCGTTGACAGTCCACGGGCCGAGCAACTCGGCCAGGCGCAGCAGCAGGCTGCGTTCGGCGGCGACGAAGCCCAGGCGCACGCCGGCCAGGCCGAAGAACTTGCCGAACGAGCGCAACACGATAAGGCCCGGGCGCTCGGCATCGCCGACTACGCTGTCGGCCGGGGTGTTGTCCATGAACGCTTCGTCGACCAGCAGCCAGCCACCGCGGGCAGCCAGGCGCGCGTGCCACTGCAGCAGGCGTTCAGGCGGCACCCGGCAGCCGGTCGGGTTGTTCGGGTTGACCAGCACCAGCACGTCGAGGCTGTCCAGCGTCGCCTCGACCTTGGCTTCGTCCAGCTCCAGCAGTTGGTGCCCAGCCCGTTGCCAGGCGTACGGGTGCTCGGCATAGCACGGTGCGAGCACGCCCACACGACACGCTGTACGGAGCAACGGCAGGGCCTGGATCGCGGCCTGCGAACCGGCTACCGGCAGCAATTGGCGGGCGCCATAATAGGCGCGCGCAGCCTGCTCCAGGCCGTCCTCGGTTTCCGGCAGGCGAGCCCAGGCCTCCAGCGGAATCGGCGGGATCGGAAAAGACCACGGCGCAATGCCGCTGGACAGGTCCAGCCACTGTTCCCGGGCGATACCGTATTGCCGGACCGCACGCAGCAGGCGGCCACCATGTTCAAGCATTGATGTAAGCCCCCAGGCAGATCACCAGCAACCACAGCCACACACCGCGCTGCACCAGCCCCCAGCCACGCTCGATGGCCTCGGCATCGGCCATTGGCCCTTGCCCCAGGCGCGGTCGCTCATGCAGCTCACCGTGGTACACCGCCGCGCCCCCCAGTTCCACCCCCAGCGCGCCCGCACCAGCGGCCATCACCGGACCGGCGTTGGGGCTGTCCCACAGCGGGCCTTGCTGGCGCCAGCAGGCCAGGGCCAGGCGGGTCCTGCCAAGCAGCGCATAGGTCAGCGCCACCAGCCTGGCGGGGAGATAGTTGAGCACGTCGTCGACACGTGCCGCGCACCAGCCGAAGCGTTCGAAGCGTTCGTTGCGATAGCCCCACATGGCGTCGAGCGTGTTGCTCAGGCGATACAGCACCACGCCCGGCGCGCCGGCCACGACGAACCAGAACAGTGCGGCGAACACTGCATCACTACCGTTTTCCAGCACCGACTCGGTGGCCGCCCGGGCCACGGCGGGCTCGTCCAGCTCGCGGGTTTCGCGGCTGACCAGGAAACCCACGCGGCGCCGCGCCTCTTCCAGATCGCCCTGGCGCAAGGCATTGGCGACGGGCAACACGTGCTCGCCCAGGCTGCGCAGGCCGACGGCGCAGTACAGCGCCAGCACGTCGACCAGCCAGCCGATGTACGGCAACCAGGACAGGATCAGGGCCACCAGGGTCAACGGAACCACCGCCAGGAACCACGCGCTCACACCGTGGCTGCGCCAGCCGCGCCCACCGGCATTCAGGCGGCGCTCGAGGTTGCCGGCCAGGTTGCCAAAAGCCACCAGCGGGTGGCGCCGCTGCGGTTCACCCAGCAGGGCATCCAGCGCCACCCCGGCCACGGTCAGCAAGGCCACGCTCATTGGCGCTCTCCCCATTGGTTCTCGAACAGCATTTCGCTCAAGGGCCGTTCCTCAGCCCAGTTTTCCAGCACCAGCATTGGTGCCGGGTAGAACTCGGTGACCGGGCCCAGGCACAGTATCGCGACCGGCTTGGCTCCAGCCGGCATGCCCAGCAGCCTGGCCAAGGCCTGCGGGTCGAACAGCGACACCCAGCCCAGGCCCAGCCCTTCGCAACGGGCCGCCAGCCACAGGTTCTGAATAGCGCAGGCCAGCGAGGCCAGGTCCATTTCCGGCAGCGTGCGGCGGCCAAAGATATGGGGTTCGCGGTTGTCCATCAGCGCGGCCACCAGCAATTCGGCGCAGTCGTTGATACCTTCCACCTTCAGCTTCATGAAGGCGTCGGAGCGTTCGCCCAGGGCCTCGGCAGTGCGCACCCGTTCGGCTTCCACCAGCGCCTGGATCTGCGCGCGCAGGTCACGCCGGCTGATACGAATGAATCGCCAGGGTTGCATCAGGCCGACGCTGGGCGCCTGGTGCGCAGCTGCCAGCAGGCGGCCGAGCAGCTCCGGAGCCACCTCGCCAGCGGCGAAATGGCGCATGTCCCGGCGCTCGCCGATGGCGCGGTAGATCGCGGCGCGCTCGGCATCGCTGTAGGCGTGTTCGCTCATGGTCGCAACAGCGCCGCCACCGCATCCGGATTGGAGGGAAAGTAGAAATGCACGTAGGAAGCCGTCAGCCGCCCCAGGCGGTACACCGCTTCGTTGCCACGCCCACCGTTGGGGCTCAGGCCACGGGCAATCGGCTCCAGCGCGGTAGTGGTCAACGAGTGGTGATAGGTGTGCCCACGCAAGGTGCCCTCCGGCAGCTCCACGGCCTGCAACGCCAAGGCTGCCAAGCGCTTTTGCAGGGTCGCCTCGCCTGGCAGCAGGCCGAGCAGCTCGGCCCGCGCGCCGGCTACGTCGGTCAAGGCATCGAGCAGGTACAGCATGCCGCCGCACTCGGCCAGCAAGGGCTTGCCCTGGGCGTGATGAGCCCGGATCGCTTCGTTCATCGGCGCATTGGCGGCGAGGGCGTGGTGGTGCAGCTCAGGATAGCCACCGGGCAGGTACAGGCTATCCACCGCTGGCAATGCGCGGTCATGCAATGGCGAGAAGAACTCCAGGTGCGCGCCAAGCGTGCGCAACAGGTCAAGATTGGCACCATAGATGAAGGCGAACGCCTCGTCCCGTGCCACGCCGATACGCACACCGGCCAGCGGCGTGGCGCGGGGTTGTGGTACAGGCTCGGCAAACGCCACCGGCGGTGGCAAGGCGGCGTCGCAGCTCGCACCGAGTGCCTCGGCGGCGGCGTCCAGGCGTGCATCCAGGTCGTTCAGTTCGCTGGCCTGCACCAGCCCCAGGTGACGGCTGGGCAGCTCGATGCCGCGCTCGCGGGACAAACCACCATACCAGCGCAGCCCTTCGCTCAGGCTACCTTCCAGCAGTTGAGCATGGCGCAGGCTGCCCACCCGGTTGGCCAGCACGCCGGCGAACGGCAGGTCGGGCTGGTAGCGCGCCAGGCCCAGGGCCAGGGCACCGAAGGTCTGCGCCATGGCCGTGCCGTCGATCACCGCCAGTACCGGTACGCCGAAATGGCGGGCCAGGTCGGCGCTGGACGGGGTACCGTCGAACAACCCCATTACCCCTTCGATCAGGATCAGGTCGGCCTCGCCGGCAGCGTCCCAGAGCAAACGGCGGCTTTCCTCGACGCCGATCATCCACAGGTCGAGCTGGTACACCGGCGTACCACTGGCCCGTTCGAGGATCATCGGGTCGAGAAAGTCAGGCCCGCACTTGAACACCCGCACCTTGCGCCCGCGGTTGCGGTGCAGGCGGGCCAGGGCGGCGGTAACGGTGGTCTTGCCTTGGCCGGAGGCCGGTGCCGCGATCAATACGGCGGGGCAATGACGGGGCTGGCTCACAGTTCGACGCCCTTCTGTGCACGGATACCGGCCTGGAACGCGTGCTTGAGCATGCCCATCTCGGTCACGGTGTCGGCCAGTTCGATCATTTCAGGTTTGGCGGCGCGGCCCGTGACGATCACATGCTGCATCGGTGGGCGCGCCTGGATGTCGGATAGCACCTGGTCAAGGTCGAGGTAGCCATGCTTGAGGGCGATGTTCAGCTCATCCAGCACCACGAACTGGACGCCCGGGTCCTGCAGCAACTGGCGCGACACGGCCCAGGCCGCTTGTGCGGCGGCAATGTCGCGCTGGCGGTCCTGGGTTTCCCAGGTAAAGCCCTCGCCCATCACGTGGTAGCGCACCTGCTCCGGAAAGCGACGGAAGAACAGCTCTTCGCCGGTGCTGTTGCGGCCCTTGATGAACTGCACCACACCGCACTGCATGCCATGCCCCAGGGCGCGCGCGAGCATGCCAAAGGCCGAGCTGCTCTTGCCCTTGCCATTGCCGGTCAGCACCAGCAGCAGGCCGCATTCGTTGGGGGAATTGGCGATGCGTTCGTCGATGATCGCTTTCTTGCGCTGCATGCGCGCCAAGTGACGTTCGTCGCGTTCGGTGGACTCGCTCATCAGGTTCTCCGCTGGCTGGCGCCACGGCAACGCGCGACGACAGGTAATAGGCGGGCAGACGGAGAACGCGCAGAGGCCATGGCCGCGAGCCACGGTGCACCGCGCATCACCCTCCGTGATGCCGTTGGCAGTATCAGGCCGGTCTCCGGGCTTGTGAGCGGGCGTTCGCCCAAACCTGCGCGCCTTCCCGGGTGCTGGCACCCAGTGGCCCTGCGCGGCCGCGTCTCACCTACCGTTGCGGGGGCAGCGCCGGAATCGCACCTTGCTGGCGCCCACCGGCTTCCCAGTTTCACCCTGCCCAGACAGCGCTGGCAGGACACCTGAAACACGCGCGAAGGTTAGAGGGTTGCACCGGGAGCGTCAATCGAAGCGGGCGCCTTTGCTGCCGAACGAGGCCTTGCGCTAAAACACGGGGAAGAACCGCTGTGCCAGCGCCGGTGTCCTGAAGCGCTCGCGATACCGCTGGGCATCGAATGCTTCGCCGGTTCGCAGGTCGTGGACCACGCCCGATGCGGGCCTGGCCGTACGGCTGAGCGTTACCAGGATGAAGTGATAGTCGGCACCATACACCTGCTCAAGCTTGTCGACGCGAAAATACTGGCCCGGCAGGAACAGCGTTTCAGCTTCATCCCAGTACAGGGAAAACGGGCTGATCGGCGTACCGCCGCCATAGCGACCGGCAGGGAGCTGAAAGATCACCGAACTGTCGTCGAATGTTCTCGCCACGCTCGCAGCCTGCTGGCTGGCAGTACGGGTGGCAAATTCGACACCTGTATAAGGGTTTTCGGTAAATGCAGTGAGATCGGTAGTGATCAGCACATCCCCGACCCGCAACTGGCCGCTACGGTATAGCCCGGCTCCGGTACCACGCGTGGCATGGCCACCACGATACAATGTCACCGCATTGCTTTCCGGCAGCCGCTGCAGCGAGTCGGCCAGGTTGGCGATGTAGCTGTCCTCATCGCCATAACGGTATTGCCCATGGCGAAACACATCGTTCACTTGCGACTCGTCGCTGGTGTAGTACTCGATCAGCGAGTTGAAGTATTGCCGGCCGTGGCGATAGGAATACTCGGGCGCGCCGTTGACCATGACACAGTCCAGGCCATGTTCATCCAGGTCGGGGACACGCTCCGGCTCGAGGGCAGGAATCGGCCACGACTCCAGCAACGCTTTCTGCCGCCTCAAGGCGTTTGCCGCCAGCCGCTTGCTGCGCAGCCCATCAAGGCGCGTATAAGTATCCCAGAATGCAGAATTGACATCTGCCACCCCCTCGATCGGCGGCGGGTTGCCCCCTGTCAACCGCGGTGGGACCAGCAACTCCCATTCGCCATTCGCGTTCAGCCGCACGGGATGCAGGGGGCCAAATGCGTAAGGGTTGTCAGCCGGCACAATCAACCAGCAGCCCAGGTCGTGGCTATAGCGTACGCGGTAAGACAGACCGTTCAGCGAGATCCAGCAACTGCCATTGCTTTGCACCAGCACGCCTTGCAGGCGCCCCGCCTCGCCCACGTCTCCGGACAGCAGGCCATTGCTTTCCAGCCCTTCTACCGGCAGCGTTGCCGACCCCTGCACTTGCCAATCCGCGAGCGATGCCCCTGATTCATGCTCGGGCACCTCATAGGTGAGCGAATCGAAGCTGGTCTGGAAACCAAGGTCGGCCAGGCCCAAGGCAGCCAGCAGGGTGTCGATCATGGCCGCCCGCAATTCAGCCTTGCGCGTCTGCGCGTCCGGCTCGTACACCGCCGCATCCACTTCCAGCGCAAGCTTGCCGACTGTCACTCCCAGCATGATCCACAGCAAGGGACGCCCCAATGGCGCAAAACTGCCAAAAACCTTCAGGAAGGCAGCCAGGTAACCTTGCCACAGGGCCTTGCGCAACTCGGCATTGCCGACCATCAATGTCGCCTGTTGCTGCATCTCGGCAGACGCCAGGCTTGCCAGGTAAGCGAAGAATTCCTGATTGAGCGGCCGTTTGATAACGTCGAGCAGCGTGAGCGCCGCCTGTTCCGTTTGGCTATCGGCTATGGCGCGCAGGTGCGCGGCGGCGGTCCTGTTGCTATCTGGATCGTGTATCCGGCTGGCGTCGATGAACAGTTGCAAGCGTTGCGATACCTGGAGTTCAGCCCGCAGCCACTGCGCCATGGCTTGTGCCGACTCAAATGCTCTCAGCGCTTCCTCGGCCCATGGCAGGTACAGGATTACCCGGCCGTCCTCGGCGTGCAGGCTGTAAAGGCAGCCGCGGTCATCCTGATGCAACGCGTAGCGGCAAACCTGCAGGGGGCTGCGGCGGCTGTCACGTGCCAGCATGGCCGGGGTGGGCAAGCCATCGACTGGCAGGTCATCGGCCACCATGGCCCGCAATCGCGAATGGTCCAGCCCGCCGATGCGCCCGACACGCAATGCACTGGCAGCCTGCCCCAGCAGATTGACCTTGGCCAAAGTCCGAAAATGCCGGCCATGCTTCTCCCAAAACGCCGTGATGCGCTGGCGATAGAAGGCGGCAAAGTCCAGCGCCCACAAGTCGTCATGCACATCGCTAGGCAGCATCGGCACTTCGTTACGTTCGTCGAACGTTGGGGCATGCGCGCCCTGCCGGTAGAAACCGCCGTAGGTGTTCAACTCGTCACCGGCTTCCTGGAAGCCAGAGTCGAAACGCTCGATGACCAGTTCCGGCAGCCGCAACGATTTGCTTGGCGGCCCGGCATGCTGCCAGCCAGTGAAACTGCGTGGGCTGCTGACGCTGGTACCCTCGAACTGATGCCACCACACGAAACGCGGGTCCATCGCCCTGCCGGTGCGCCTGAGCAGTATGCCAGCAGCCTTCTCGGCGGCCAGTGCGGAGGCATCGGGATAGTCACGGATGACTTCGTCCACCAGTTGCACCAGTGGATGGGCTGCGTCAGCCGCATCCAGGCCACGTTCGACTCTTTGCAAAACAGTACTCATCATCACTCCAGGTTTACTTGATCCTGTAGCGATGCTGACCTGTGCTGCCACTGTCGGGTGGTAGCGGCATAGCCCCTGAGGCCAGACAGGTCAAACCGTGGAGTGTGCGGGAACAGTCAGGGATTCCGCGCCAGATGCCCGGCGGGAATCACCCGCTTGGCCTGCAGGTAGGCCTTGGCCCAGTAACTGTTGGACAGGTAGTCCAGGCGTACCGTGCCGCCCGTGGATGGTGCATGCACGAAACGACCCTCCCCGACATAGATGCCGGCATGGCTGACTTGCGAACCGCCACCAGTGGCAAAGAACACCAGGTCACCGGACTGCAGCGACCCGACATCCACTGTCGGCGCCCGCATCACAATCATCTCCCGAGTCGAACGGGGCAAGCTGATGCCAGCCGCATCCCGGTACACATACTTGATCAAGCCACTGCAGTCGAAGCCGGAATCCGGGGTATTGCCCCCCCAGCGATAAGGCGTGCCCACCAACCCGATGGCGCGCATCAACACGTCATCGGCAATCGGCGACGGGCTGGGCTGGCTGTAGGTGACCTGCGGCTGTACCACAGGGGCCGGCGCTGGCGCGCGGCTGGAGCATGCAGCCAGCAAGGCTGCCAGGGAAATCAATGCGAAGCGCGCCATTCTTACCATGGCCAGAACATCCTGTCTGAGGTCGCGGGGCCGCAGCCGAAAAGAGTTGAGAATTTAGATTAGACGCTTTCTATAAATGCGCACGGCGGCGAGCTTTTTTCAAAGCATCGCCGCCGTGGCAAGGTACATCATTCTGCTATCAGTTGCGCGCGATATTGGTCGGCGCCATGGCCAAGGCCCGCTTGGCTTCGATGAAGGTCTTGCTCCAGTAGCTGTCGCCGAGGCTGTCGATGCGCACGCCACCGCTGCGGCGGCTGCTGGAGTGGATGAACTGGTTGTCACCCAGGTAGATGCCAGCGTGGCTGACGCGGCCGCGGCCGTTGGTGCTGAAGAACAGCAGGTCGCCAGGCTTGAGCTTGTTGCGGGCCACTTTCGGGGCATCGACGTTGATCATTTCACGCGTCGAACGCGGCAGGGTCACGCCCGCTTCTTCGCGGAACAGGTAGCCGATGAAACCACTGCAGTCGAAACCGGACTTCTCCGAGGTGCCGCCCGAAACGGTAGCGGGTGCCGATCAGCGACATGCCACGCTCGAGAATGCTGTCAGCCAAGGCTGGCAACTGGTAAGGCTTGCTGCTGGAGAAGGCCTCCAGGTCATCTTCGGTGGCCAGCTCTTGCGGCTCGCCGAACACCGACGAGGACGAGGCTTTGGCCTTGAACGCCGATTCTGCGGCGATCGGGCTGTGATCCTGGGGCTGCTGCTCGGAATGAGAAGCCGGGCCATGGGCCGCGCAGCCAAAAAGCAGGGTCACGAGTGCGAGTGGCACGAGGGGTGCGAAGCGCTTGAGCATGGGCACGACCGTGTCTGTAATCCTTTAGAAGGGTGAAACTATGCCCTCTATCATGGCCATTTGCAAATTTTATCGAAAAAGATGTGACTTTTTTGTTTTGCCGCTCTGGCCCAGCGTTTTCGGCACTTACCAGCCGAGGGTTTCCTTGAGGAACGGGATGGTGAGCTTGCGCTGTGCCTGCAACGAGGCCTGGTCGAGGCGTTCGAGCAGGTCGAACAGGGCACTCATGCTGCGTGCACCGCGGGTAAGGATGAAATGGCCGACTTCGTCGGTCAGGTGCAGGCCACGGCGCGAAGCACGCAATTGCAGAGCGCGCAGCTTGTCTTCGTCGGACAGGCCACGCATCTGGAACACCAGGGCCAGGGTCAGCCGCGATTTCAGGTCCGGCAGCTTGACCGGCAGTTCGCGCGGCGACGCAGAGGCCGCCAGCAGCAGCCGCCGGCCGCTGTCACGCAGGCGGTTGAACAGGTGGAACATGGCCTCTTCCCAGTCGGCCTTGCCAGCGATCACGTGCAGATCGTCGATGCACACCAGCTCGTACTGGGCCAGGTAATCGAGCAGCTCGACGCCACGGTCGAGCAATTGCGCCAGCGGCAGGTACACGGCAGGCTCGCCGCGTTGCTGGAAGCGGTGGGTGGCCGCCTGCAGCAAGTGGCTACGGCCAACACCCTGCTTGCCCCACAGGTAGATAAGGCTTTCGGTCCAGCCGGCGTCGGCTTCGCATAGCCGCTCGACGTAGCCCAATGCCGCAGCATTGGCGCCCGGATAGTAGTTGATGAAGGTGGCGTCATCGCGCAGGCGCACACCCAGGGGCAACTGGATCGGTGGTTTCATGCTCGCGGGCGGTCGCAGGACCGCAGGGGGGCCTTTGGTGAACAATCTGCAAAGTCTATACCCGCAGCGCGGGGCGCACAATCACGGCAGCGGATAGCACAAGCAAAATCAAGGAGTTGCGTGCAAGCAAGGCTTGCACGCCGTGCAGGAGCAGCCTGGCATCAAAGCTCCGGGTCGACGCCCCCGGCATACATGTCCGATTCCTTGTACAGGTCGTGCACATGCCGCAGCAGCACCATGATCACCGCCGCCACCGGCAGCGCCAGCAACACACCGGTAAAGCCGAACAGCTCACCGCCGGCCAGGATGGCGAAGATCACCGCCACCGGGTGCAGGCCGATGCGGTCCCCCACCAGCAACGGCGTCAGCACCATGCCTTCCAGCGCCTGGCCAACCATGAACACCGCGACGATGCCCAGCATCGGGTACAAGTCGCCACCGAACTGGAACAGGCCAGCCACCAGTGCCGCGCCGATACCGATGACAAACCCCATGTACGGCACGATGGCCGCCAGCCCCGCGAGCATGCCGATCAGCAGCCCCAGCTCCAGCCCCACCAGCATCAGCCCGGCCGAATAGATGACGCCCAGTGCCACCATCACCATCAACTGCCCGCGGACGAAAGCACCCAGCACTTCATGGCACTCCCCGGCCAGGCCCATCACTTGCGCCTCGCGCTGGCGCGGCAGCAGGCTGCGCAGCTTGGCCATCATCAGGTCCCAGTCACGCAGAAGATAGAAGCCCACCACCGGGATCAGCACCATGTTGGCCAACCAGGCCATCAGCGCCAGGCCCGAGGCGGTGGCATGCGACAGCAGCATGCCGACCAGGTCGGTGGTCTGGCTCATGTGGCTGCCGATGGCGGCCTTGATCCGGTCGAATTTCCAGAAGCCGTCAGCCAGACCCAGGCGGCTCTGCACCCAGGGCAACGCCATGTGTTCAAGCCAGTCGAGCATCTGTGGCGCCAGCTCGTAGAGACGCAACAGCTGCTTGGCCAGCAGTGGCACCAGCACCAGCAGCAGGGCCAGCAGCAGCAGGGTGAACAAGCCGAACACCGCGATCACGCCCCAGGTGCGCGACAGCCCCAGGCGCTCGAGGCGATCGACCAGCGGGTCGGCCAGGTAAGCCAGCAGAATGCCGACCAGAAACGGGGTGAGGATGTTGTGCAGGCTATAAAGCAGCACAGCGACCAGCAAAGCAACGCCCAGCCAGATCCAACGACGTACGTCGGTCATGCTGTGTGCCTCCCCTTACCAGCGAAAACGCAGGCCGTCGAACGGCGAGGCCGCAGGCTGGGCCGGCGTGGACGGTGGGACGCCCGGCGCCCCTGCCGCAACTGGCGGGGCCGGCAACGCCGACGCCTGCTCGGCCGGTACTTCCTGCAGCCTGGCCAGACCAAGCTGGGCCCGCAGCTGTTCACGGCTGGCGGTCAGCGCATAGGTCAGGGTGCTGCCCTCGACCATTTGCAGGCGCGGGCCGTAAGGTTCGAGCACGCGGGCCAGCTCGGCGTAGCGCTGCAGGTTCATGCCCTGCACTTGCACCTGCAACTGGCTGCTGGCGCCGGGGCGCGTGACGTAGCGCGGCGCCAGACGGACGCTGACCGCCTGCATCACGGCGTCCGCCAAGGCTGCCGGGTCGGCCCCCTCGGCAGTGCCTTGCTCACGCTGGTCACCCAGCCACAGCTGCCACTTGCCTTGCCACTTGCCGTCGGCTTCGCGGGCGTGCACCGCCAGCAGCGCATCGGCACCGTAGCGTTCGGAGGCTTCACGCAGCGGCGCCGGGTTGCTGCTTTCGATCTGCCCGGCGTTGGCCACCAGTTGCTCCTGCAGGTCGGCCAGCGGCAGGCGCAGCGGCAGGCCACGGTGCTGGGCTGCGCGGCGCAGCGGTTGGGCGCTGGCCTGGCCATCGCCGACCAGGCTGCTGCCTTCGGCGCTGTCGTTCAGCCACCAACCGAGGATCGACGGGCGGTTGCTGCCCCACAAGGCCAGGCCGGCCTTGCGCAGGGCCCGCTCGGTACTGCCGGGGTCGAATTCGACCAGCACCGACTCGGGTGGCCCGGCCTCGCTGCCCACCTGGTTGATGATTTGCTGTGGGTCCTTGCGCAGCTCGGCCAACGCCGGGTTCTGCGCCGCCTTGGGGTCGCCGGTCAGACGCAGCACCAGGGTGTCGAGCGCCTTGGCGGTAGCCGCGGCGCGGGCTTCGGCGCCCGGCCCGGACACCGCTTCGCGCACCTGGTAAAGGCCGGAGACATTTTCAGCCTGGACGGTGGCGGAGATCAGGG
Organism: Pseudomonas sp. TE21394; assembly: GCF_054057835.1. Lineage (NCBI taxonomy): Bacteria > Pseudomonadati > Pseudomonadota > Gammaproteobacteria > Pseudomonadales > Pseudomonadaceae > Pseudomonas > Pseudomonas sp. TE21394. Next base: position 593,413 of record NZ_JBSRZR010000001.1, read on the forward strand.
CCAGGCAACCGGCTGCCAGAATATTGAACAAACGCATGGAGGATTCCTGTCCAGTCGAGCTTCAAGCCGTAAGCTTCAAGCGGCAAGAAAAAGCAGGCCGAGCGTCAGGCTGCCTTGCGAAGCAGCTTGCAGCTCGTTGCTTGCAGCTTATACACATGCAACCGCATCAACCACCCCAAGGCTTTTTTCAACAATTACCGCCCTGCCCGTCGGCCTGAGGATGGCCGCTGCACGGCAACCCTGATAAAATCGCGCGCCTTCACAGACCACTGACGTTTCAGGCAGCCGCCGCTTACCAGCCGGCCTTGGCCGTCATGGTCGTTTTTTAGAATCCCTCCCTCCTAAAGGCCTGGATCAATGAGCAAGCAACCCTCCCTGAGCTACAAGGACGCCGGTGTAGACATCGACGCCGGCGAAGCACTGGTCGAACGCATCAAGGGCGTGGCAAAACGCACCGCACGCCCTGAAGTCATGGGTGGCCTGGGCGGCTTCGGCGCCCTCTGCGAGATCCCGGCCGGCTACAAGCAACCGGTGCTGGTGTCCGGCACCGACGGCGTCGGCACCAAGCTGCGCCTTGCACTGAACCTGAACAAGCACGACAGCATCGGCCAGGACCTGGTCGCCATGTGCGTCAACGACCTGGTGGTGTGCGGCGCCGAGCCGCTGTTCTTCCTCGACTACTACGCCACCGGCAAGCTCAACGTCGATGTGGCGGCCACCGTGGTCACCGGCATCGGCGCCGGTTGCGAGCTGGCCGGCTGCTCGCTGGTCGGTGGTGAAACCGCCGAGATGCCGGGCATGTACGAAGGCGAAGACTATGACCTGGCCGGTTTCTGCGTCGGCGTCGTGGAAAAGGCCGAGATCATTGACGGTTCCAAGGTCGCCACTGGCGACGCGCTGATCGCCCTGCCCTCCTCGGGCCCGCACTCCAACGGCTATTCGCTGATCCGCAAGATCCTCGAAGTGTCGGCCACCGACATCGAAAACACCCAGCTGGACGGCAAGCCGCTGGCTGACCTGCTGATGGCGCCGACCCGCATCTACGTCAAGCCGCTGCTGCAACTGATCAAGAACACCGGCGCGGTCAAGGCCATGGCCCACATCACCGGTGGCGGCCTGCTGGACAACATTCCTCGCGTACTGCCGGCCAACGCCCAGGCGGTGATCGACGTGGCCAGCTGGCAGCGCCCGGCAGTGTTCGACTTCCTGCAGGAAAAGGGCAACGTCGACGAGCATGAAATGCACCGCGTGCTGAACTGCGGTGTCGGCATGGTCATCTGCGTGGCCCAGGACCAGGTAGAAGCCGCCCTGAACGAACTGCGCGCCGCCGGTGAGCAGCCATGGGTGATCGGCCACATCGCCGAAGCCGCCGAGGGCGCTGCCCAGGTCGAACTGCAGAACCTCAAGGCACACTGATGCCAAGCAAGACCTGCAATGTAGTGGTACTGCTGTCGGGCTCCGGCAGCAACCTGCAAGCCCTGATCGACAGCTGCCAAGGCGCCGACAGCCCGGTGTGTATCCGTGCGGTGGTTTCCAACCGCGCTGACGCCTACGGCTTGCAACGCGCCGCGGCGGCCGGCATCGACAGCGTGGTACTCGAGCACACCCAGTTCGACAGCCGTGAAGCCTTCGATGCCGCGCTGATGGCGCGCATCGACGATTTTGCTCCGGACCTGGTGGTACTGGCCGGCTTCATGCGCATCCTCAGTGGCCAATTCGTACGCCACTACCAGGGCCGCCTGCTCAACATCCATCCGTCGCTGCTGCCCAAGTACAAGGGCCTGCATACCCACCGGCGGGCATTGGAGGCAGGCGACGCCGAGCATGGCTGCAGCGTACACTTCGTGACAGAGGAACTCGATGGCGGCCCATTGGTCGTACAGGCTGTAGTGCCGGTGGCGTCTGACGACACCGTCGAAAGCCTGGCCCAGCGGGTTCACCGTCAGGAACACCTGATCTACCCGCTGGCAGTGCGCTGGTACGCTGAGGGGCGCTTGCGCCTCGGCGAACAGGGCGCATTACTGGATGGCCAACCCCTGGCGGCCAGCGGTCACCTGATTCGATCCTAGGAGAATTTATGCGTCGCGCCCTGCTCTTGGCTCTCGCCGTGCTCGCCCTGCCCCTCCAGGCAGCTGATCTGAAGCCTTTCTCGGCCAGCTACACCGCCGACTGGAAACAGCTGCCCATGAGCGGCACCGCCGAGCGCAGCCTGGTCAAGAATGCCAACGGTACCTGGGACCTTAACTTCAAGGCTTCCATGATGATTGCCAGCCTGACCGAGCAAAGCACCCTGCGCATGGACAACGATACCCTGCTGCCGCAGCAGTATCACTTCGAGCGCGGCGGCCTGGGCAAGGCCAAGAAGGTCGACCTGAACTTCGACTGGAACGCCAAGAAGGTCACCGGCAGCGATCGTGGCGATGCCATCAACCTGCCGCTGAACCGTGGCGTGCTCGACAAGTCGTCCTACCAGCTGGCCCTGCAGCATGACGTGGCCGCCGGCAAGAAGAGCATGACCTACCAGGTGGTCGACGGTGACGAGATCGACACCTACGACTTCCGCGTGCTGGGTACCGAAAAGGTCACCACCAAGACCGGCCAGGTGGATGCGGTGAAGGTCGAGCGTGTACGCGACCCAAGCCAGAGCAAGCGCATCACCGAGCTGTGGTTTGCCAAGAACTGGGACTACCTGCTGGTGCAACTGCGTCAGGTCGAGACCGACGGCAAGGAGTACGTGATCGTGCTGCAGGATGGCACGGTCGACGGCAAACCGGTGAAGGGTAACTGATCCGCGCTGCCCGCAGCACCCGAAGCCCTGCCTTGTGCGGGGCTTTTTTTGCCTGGTAGACCGTGGGCCGGTACAGGCAACACGTATCCCATTTCATGAAACTTGTTTCATGGCTGTTTTATTTACTTAGCCTGCTAACAAACTCTATAAAGAGGGTGTGCGACAGAGTGTCGCAGCCAACTCAAGAAGTGGAGTTTAACGATGACAGTCCAAGTAACCGAACGCGACGAATCGAAAATGTCCCACGAAGGCCTGGCCGCTGGCGTGCGGATCTGGGATGTGCACCAACAAGGCCAGCTGGTGGGCATGTTCCACAATGAACACGAAGCACACCAGTACCGGGCCGAGCTGGAAAACCTGGAAAACCAGCGCACCACGCAATGAATCCGCTACCCATGAAAAACCCCGCCAAGGCGGGGTTTTTGCTGTTTACCACATCAGGTCGTCGGGGATCTTGTACGCCGCATACGGGTCATCCTCGTCCGCTTCCTCGACATGGGTGTTGAGCAGCAGGATACGGCTGGGGTCGCGCTCCTGGATCTTCACCGCCGCTTCGCGAGGGATGACCTCGTAACCACCGGCAAATGACACCACGGCCAGCGCACCGTTGCTCAGCTTGGTGCGCATCAGGGCGTTGACGGCAATACGCTTGACCTTCTTGTCGTCGACGAAATTGTAGTAGTCCTCGGTGTTCAGTTTGGGCAGCCGGGTGGCTTCGATCAGTTGCTTGATCTGCGCGGCACGGGCCTTCTGCTCGGCTTTTTCCTGCTGCTGGCGGTTCAGTTCCTGGTCACGCCTGGCTTTCTCGGCCATGGCTTCCTTGGCCAGGCGCTGCTGGCTGTCGTCCACCTCGACCTGGCCTTTGTGCTCCAGGCGTTTCTGTTTCTTCTCGGCCTTGTTGGCCTGGGAAACCTGTTTCTGGTTGACCAGACCGGCTTTGAGCAATTGGTCGCGAAGGGAAAGGCTCATGAATGTTCACTCACTTATGCAACAGCTCAGCCGCAGCTGGGCAGGTTCTTTTCCTGACGTTTGGCTTCACCCCAAAGGGCGTCCAGCTCGTCAAGGTTACAATCCTCGATGGGGCGCCCACTGTCGCGCAAGGCCTGTTCGATGAAGCGAAAACGCTGTTCGAACTTGCGGTTGGCGCGGCGCAGGGCGTGTTCCGGGTCGTGCTTGAGGTGGCGGGCCAGATTGACCGTGGCGAACAGCAGGTCGCCGATTTCATCTTCGAGCGCATTGGCATCGCCGTCGGCCATGGCCTGCAGCACTTCGTCCAGTTCCTCGCGGACCTTGTCCAGCACCGGCAATGCCTCAGGCCAGTCGAAACCGACGGTGGCCGCGCGCTTTTGCAGTTTGGCGGCACGCGACAATGCCGGCAAATTCGCCGGTACGTCGTCAAGCAGCGACAACTGCTCGGGCTGGGTTTTTTCCGCGCGCTCCTCGGCCTTGATTTCTTCCCAGCGTGACTTGACCTGGGCCTCGGTCAGGCTTGGCGTGTCTACCGGCGCATACAACTCACCAGTAGGGAACACATGCGGGTGGCGGCGAATGAGCTTGCGGGTAATGCTGTCGACCACGCCATCGAACTCGAAGCGCCCCTCTTCGCGGGCCAGCTGGCTGTAGTAGACCACTTGGAACAGCAGGTCGCCCAGCTCGCCTTGCAGGTGCTCGAAATCGCCGCGCTCGATGGTATCGGCGACCTCGTAGGCCTCTTCGATGGTATGCGGGACGATACTCGCGTAGTTCTGCTGCAGGTCCCATGGGCAGCCGTACTGCGGGTCGCGCAGGCGGGCCATGAGGTGCAGCAGGTCGTCAAGGGTGTAGGTCATCTGAGCAGGAGTCCTTCGGTGGTGGCTGCTTCGCGGTTCAACCCACCCCGCGAAGCAGGCGCCGCAGTGTCAAGGCGTACGATTACGCCGCGTCTCGATGATGTTCGGCAACTGCGAGATCCGCCCCAGCAGGCGCCCCAACGCGTCCAGGCCGGGAATCTCGATGGTCAATGACATCAGCGCGGTGTTGTCTTCCTTGTTCGAGCGGGTATTCACCGCCAGCACGTTGATTTTCTCGTTCAGCAGCACCTGCGACACGTCGCGCAACAGACCCGGGCGGTCGTAGGCACGGATGACGATGTCGACCGGGTAGGTCTGCACCGGAATCGGCCCCCAGCTGACCTGGATCATGCGCTCGGGCTCCTTGCCTGCCAACTGCAGCACCGAGGCACAGTCCTGACGGTGGATGCTGACGCCGCGGCCTTGGGTGATGTAGCCGACGATGGCGTCGCCCGGCAACGGCTGGCAGCAGCCGGCCATCTGCGTCAACAGGTTACCGACACCCTGGATCTGAATGTCGCCACGCTTGCCGCTCCGTGGCCCGGTTGGCTTGCGCGGCACCAGTTCGATCTGCTCGATGCGCTCAGGCTCCAACAGTTGCTGGGCCGCGTTGACCAGATGAGCCAGGCGCAGGTCGCCTGCGCCAAGCGAGGCGAACATGTCTTCGGCGGTCTTGACGTTGGTCTTTTCGGCCAGGCGCTCGAAGTCCACCTGAGGCAGGCCCAGGCGGCTGAGCTCGCGCTCGAGCAAGGTCTTGCCGGCAGCGACGTTCTGGTCGCGCGCCTGCAGCTTGAACCAGTGCACGATCTTGGCCCGCGCGCGCGAGGTGGTGACATAGCCCAGATTGGAGTTCAACCAGTCACGGCTGGGGTTGCCGTGCTTGCTGGTGATGATCTCGACCTGTTCGCCAGTCTGCAGGCTGTAGTTGAGCGGCACGATGCGCCCGTTGATCTTGGCGCCGCGGCAGTTGTGACCGATCTCGGTGTGCACGCGATAGGCGAAGTCCAGCGGGGTAGCCCCCTTGGGCAGGTCGATGGCGTGGCCGTCCGGGGTGAACACGTAGACCCGGTCCGGCTCGATATCGACCCGCAACTGCTCGGCCAGGCCCCCGATGTCACCCAGTTCTTCGTGCCATTCCAGCACCTGGCGCAGCCAGGAGATCTTTTCTTCGTAATGGTTGGAGCTGGACTTGACGTCGGTGCCCTTGTAGCGCCAGTGGGCGCAAACCCCGAGTTCGGCTTCCTCGTGCATGCCGTGGGTACGGATCTGCACCTCCAGCACCTTACCCTCGGGGCCGATCACCGCGGTGTGCAGCGAGCGGTAGCCGTTTTCCTTGGGGTTGGCGATGTAGTCGTCGAACTCCTTGGGAATGTGCCGCCACAGCGTGTGCACGATACCCAGTGCGGTGTAGCAGTCGCGGATTTCCGGCACCAGCACGCGCACCGCACGCACGTCATAGATCTGGCTGAACTCCAGGCCCTTGCGCTGCATCTTGCGCCAGATCGAATAGATATGTTTCGCCCGACCGCTGATGTCGGCCTTGACGCCGGTGGCCAGCAGTTCGTTCTGCAGCTGGTTCATCACGTCGCTGATGAAGCGCTCGCGGTCCAGCCGCCGCTCATGCAGCAGCTTGGCAATCTGCTTGTACTGATCGGGTTCAAGGTAGCGGAAGGACAGGTCTTCCAGCTCCCACTTGATGTGGCCGATACCCAGGCGGTGGGCCAGCGGCGCATAGATATCGAACACCTCGCGGGCAACACGCAGGCGTTTCTCGTCGTCGGCGGCCTTGACCGCACGGATCGCGCAGGTGCGCTCGGCCAGCTTGATCAGCGCCACGCGCACGTCATCGACCATGGCCACGAGCATCTTGCGCAGGTTCTCGACCTGCGCCTGCGAACCCAGCACCAGCGACTGCCGCGGGCTGAGGCTGGCGCTGATGGCCGCCATGCGCAGCACGCCGTCGATCAGCTTGGCCACAACCGGGCCGAAACGCTGGCTGACCTCGGCCAGGGTCACCTTGCCCTCGCGCACCGAGCGATAGATGACTGCCGCTACCAGGGAATCCTGGTCGAGCTTGAGGTCGGCGAGGATCTCGGCGATTTCCAGGCCCGCCTGGAAGCTGGACGTCCCGTCTGCCCAGGAATGCTTGGCCGGGTTACCTTTTTTCTCGACCTCATGGGCGAACTCGCAGGCCTCTTTCAGCGCTGCGCGATCCAGTGCCGAATCGACGCTCACCACATGGTCCAACCATGCATCGAGATTGATACTGCCGTCAGTGTTGACCGGCTGGTGCACTCTCACCTGTACCATCTTTGTTTTACCTTTCCATACAGCGCACCACGCAGGTGCGCTGGCGATCACCGTGCGGCTGCCATTCCGTGAAAGCCGCACCAAGGGGCCAGTCAGCTAGCCCGCTTCGAATAACGCCATGGCCTCGACATGCGCCGTCTGAGGAAACATGTCGAGAATCCCGGCCCTTTTTAACCGGTACCCCTGGCCGACCAGCACCTGGGCGTCTCGCGCCAGCGTGGCCGGGTTGCACGATACATAGACCAGCCGTCTGGCCTTGAGGCGGGCGATGCCTTGCACCACCTCGAAAGCACCGTCGCGCGGTGGATCCAAGAGTACCGCAGAAAAGCCCTCGGCGGCCCATCCGGTGCCTGCCAAAGGCTGCGATAAATCGGCCTGAAAAAACCGTGCGTTATGCACATTGTTGTTCCGGGCATTGGCTGCGGCCCGATCGACCATGGCCTGCACGCCTTCCACTGCCACCACCTCACGCGCCCGGCGCGCCAGCGGCAGGGCGAAGTTGCCCAGGCCGCAAAACAGGTCCAGCACACGCTCGTCGGCCTGCGGTGCAAGCCAGGCCAGGGCCTGCTCGATCATTGCCGTGTTGACCTGGGCATTCACCTGCACGAAGTCCCCTGGGCGCCAGGCCAGTTCCAGTTGCCATGGCAGCAGGGCGAAGCCCAGTTGCGCTGTCGGCTCCACCGGTGCCGGCTCGCCTTCGCCTTGCAGCCACAGTTGCGCCCTGGCCTGCGCGCAGAACGCCTGCAGCCTGGCCAGGTCTTCTGCTGGCAGCGGCGCGACATGACGCACCAGCAGCGCCTCGGCGGTGCCGCTGAACAATTCGACATGGCCCAGCGCCTGCGGCTTGCTCAACGAACGCAGCACGGTCGGCAAGTGGCGCAGAATCGACTGCAAGGGCTGTACCAGCACCGCGCAATCATCGATGGCAATGATGTCCTGGCTGGCTTCGGCGCGGAAGCCTACCTGCAACTGGCGTGCCTTGGCATCCCAGCGCACCGCCACGCGGGCCCGGCGCCGGTAGCCGAATTCAGGCCCGCTCAGCGGGGCGGCCCATTCCTCGGGCTGCACGCCGGCCACCCGCTGCAACTGCTCGGCCAGGGTACGCTGCTTGAGCGCCAGCTGTGCCTCGTGCGGCAGGTGCTGCAGGTTGCAGCCACCGCAACGGCCGTAGTACCGGCAGGGGGCCTCACGGCGCTCGGGGCTGGCCTGCAGCAGCCGCTCCAGGCGGGCCTCGACCACTTTGCCACGAGCGTTGAGCACCCGCGCCTCCACCGCCTCTCCGGCCAGGGCGCCACTGACGAACCAGGTGCGCCCCTCGAAGAAGGCGATACCGCGGCCGTCACCGGCCAGACGCTCGATGTCCAGCCGCTGTTTCTTGCCCACGGGCACCTGGGAGGTACGGTTGCCGCCGGCCGGCTGGAAACGCAGACCGCTGTTGCTTTTCTTCTTGGACATTTAGCTCAGGTCGAACAGGCCGGTGGACAGGTAACGGTCGCCACGGTCGCAGATGATCGCAACCATCGTGGCATTTTCCACCTCGCGGGACAGGCGCAGCATGGCCGCGACCGCACCACCGGACGACACGCCGCAGAAAATGCCCTCTTCACGGGCAAGGCGGCGGGTGGTGTCCTCGGCTTCCTGCTGCGACATGTCGACCACCCGGTCGACGCGGGTAGCGTCAAAGATCTTCGGCAGGTACTCCTCGGGCCAGCGGCGGATGCCGGGGATGGCCGAACCTTCCATCGGCTGCAGGCCGATGATCTGCACCGCCGGGTTCTGTTCCTTGAGGTACTGCGAGCAGCCCATGATGGTACCGGTGGTGCCCATGGAGCTGATGAAATGGGTGATGGTGCCCTGGGTCTGCTGCCAGATCTCCGGGCCGGTGCTGGTGTAATGGGCGATCGGGTTGTCGCCGTTGGCGAACTGGTCCAGCACCAGGCCACGGCCTTCGGCTTGCAGCTTCTCGGCCAGGTCACGGGCACCTTCCATACCCTCTTCCTTGGTCACCAGGATCAGCTCGGCGCCGTAGGCGGTCATGGCGGCCTTGCGTTCGGCGGTAGAGTTGTCGGGCATGATCAGGATCATCTTGTAGCCCTTGATCGCCGCTGCCATCGCCAGGGCGATGCCAGTGTTGCCAGAGGTGGCTTCGATCAGCGTGTCGCCGGGCTTGATCTGGCCGCGCAGTTCGGCGCGGGTGATCATCGACAATGCCGGGCGGTCCTTCACCGAGCCGGCAGGATTGTTACCCTCGAGCTTGAGCAGGAGGGTATTGCTGGTTTCGCCAGCGATGCGCTGCAGGCGAACCAGAGGCGTATTGCCGACGCAATCGGCGATGGTTGGGTACTGCAAGGTCATGGCGTATTTCACAATCCGGACGGCAGGGGCGCCTATCATACCGGCAAACCCTGCGCGGCCATATCACGCAATCTGTGATGAATATAGCTACAAGCTATATGTGCCTGTTGTGGTTGTCCTGCAGGGCAGCTTTGCCTGTTGGGTGTCCTCTGCATATAAGGGCAAGCGCATCCACAACCGCAGCCCGCGTTTACCGTTTTCTGCCCACAAGGTGCCGCCCTGGCGCTGAATGGCACTGCGGGCGATGCTCAACCCCAGGCCGAAGCCCCCATCCCCGGGCCGTGAGCCGTCCAGCCGCGAGAACGGCGCAAAGATCCGCTCCAGGTCCTCGTCACCTACGCCGCCACCTTCATCCTCCAGCCACAGCCGCCAATAGCTGCCGTCACGCTGCCCGCCCAAGCGCACCACACCCTCGGCCGGTGAATGCCGGATGGCATTGCGCAAAAGGTTCTCCAGCGCCTGGGCAAGATGATTGAGGTTGCCCCGCACCCAGCAGTCGGCCGGCACCTCACAGCGCAGCCGCGCCAGCGACCAGCCGCTTTCGTAGCTGGCGTTCTCGGCCAGCAAGTCCCACAAGGCGTGGATCTCGATCGGCTCCAGGTTCAGCGGCGCACGCTCGGCGTCTTGCCAGGCCAGTTGCAGGGTATCCTCGACCAGTTGCTGCATGCAGGCCAACTCTCGCGACAGGCGTTCGCGCAGGCGCGGCAGGTCGGTTTCACCGTCGCAGGCCACGCGCAACCGGCTGAGCGGCGTGCGCATTTCATGGGACAGGTCGCGCAGCAATTGCTGCTGCATGGCCACGGTGCCTTGCAGGCGCTCGGCCATCTGGTCGAAGGCGCGGGCCAGCTCGCCCAGTTCGTCGTGCCGGGCGATGGTACGCGAGTCGAGGCGCGCCGACAGCTGGTCGGCGCGCCAGGCGTTGGCCTGCTCGCGCAACTGGTTCAACGGCACGATCAGCATGCGGTAAAGACCCACGCACAGCAGCAGGGTGAACAGACCAGGGATGATGCCGTTGGTGACGACCCGCCATAACAGCCGGTGCTGGCCGGGGTTGAAGCGCTGCGGCAGTTCGATCACCAGCAAGCCCTGCTCCGCTGCCCCCGGAAACGGTATGCGCAGCCATGGCTGACCCACGGTGCGCTGACTCATCGGCCAGTCGACGCCGCGCAGGCGGGTCAAGCGCTGCATGATCTGCGGGTCGAGGCTGGCGCTGTCAAGTGGCCGCAGGTTGAGGTCGAAAACGCCAACCCAGCCGCGTTCGCGCTGGCGCATCGTTGCCACCCAACGGTCCAGCCCTGCCCGCCCGCCGCTGCGCCAGGCCTGCTCGGCCTCGCTGGCATAACCACGCAACACCTGCTGCGCCGGTGCCGAAAGAAAGGCGTCCTGGGTTTCCATGTGCCGCCCCCAGGTGTAGCTGAGGCCGATCATCAGCAGGCAGAAGCCCACTAGCAGGATGGCCAGTTTCCAGAACAACGAATGACGGTCGAGCATGGCTCACTGCGCCTCGCTGGCGCTGAGCACATAGCCCTTGCCCCACACGGTACGGACCTGCCGTGCGTGATAACCGATGGCCTTGAGCTTGCGGCGGATCTGGCTCACATGCATGTCCAGGCTGCGGTCATGCCGCGAATAGCCCCGTTGCAGGACCTGCTGGTACAGGAACGGCTTGCTCAACACCTCGTCGGGGTTGCGGTTGAGGATGTCGAGCAGACGGTATTCGCTGGGCGTGAGGCCAGCCAGGCGGCCCTCCAGGCGTACATCGCACAGGCCTTCGTCGTAGTGCAATTCACCACTGGCGGGCTGCGCCTGCGGGGCGCGGTGGCGCCGTTCGAGGGCGACCCGGCGCAGGATCGCCTCGATGCGCACCTGCAGTTCGGCCATGCTGAACGGCTTGGGCAGGTAGTCATCGGCGCCGCGCTGGAAACCGTTGATGCGGTCGGCCTCGGCCCCCAGTGCCGACATCAGGATTACCGGCGTGGCGCTGCGTTTGCGCAACTGCGCCAAGGCATCCAGGCCATTGAGCCCGGGCAGCAGGATGTCCAGCAGCACCACATCGAAGGCGTGACGCCCTGCTGTTTCCAGGCCCTCCAGGCCATTGCGGCACCAGGTCACCTGGAAGCCGCCGCATTGCAGCGTTTCGTGCAGGTAGGCACCCAGCACCGGGTCATCCTCGATAGCGAGGATATTGCAGTTGTGAAAAGCTTCGGGATTCATTGGCAACTGCCATGCATTCTCAATTGCGCAATTATCGAGCATCCGCCGCCCGCCGGGCAACCGCGCTGCGACCAATGCGCGGCAACTGGCATGAAACACCGACTAAAGAGGTGCAATGCTGCCGCAGGCGGAGTAACTTCCCGCCTTGGCCGTCATCGCTTGACGGCGTCCAGGCACATGACAGGAGGCGAGTGTGCTCGATCGCTTGGGAATACGCAGCCGGGTCCTGCTGCTGGCCCTGCTGCCAGCCAGTCTGATGGCGCTGGTGCTGGGCGGCTACTTCACCTGGCTGCAGCAAAACGACCTGCGCACCCAGTTGCTGCAACGCGGCAAGATGATTGCCGAACAACTGGCACCGCTGGCCGCACCCGCCATGGCCAGGCTGGCACCGGCGCAACTGGAGCGCATCGCCGCACAGACTCTGGAGCAAGCCGATGTGCGCGCCGTCGCCTTCCTGGCCCCGGACCGCACACGCCTGGCCCACGCCGGCCCGAGCATGCTCAACCAGCCGCCAAGCGGCGGCACCGGCATGCAACTGCTGCAGCGCAGCGGCAATGACGCCACGCGCTACCTGATGCCGGTGTTCGGCCACCATCGCGACCTGGCGACCGACGCCGTGCCGGCCGAAGCCGAACGCCTGCTGGGCTGGGTCGAGATCGAGCTGTCCCACGACGGCACGCTACTGCGCGGCTACCGCAACCTGTTCACCAGCCTGTTGCTGATCCTCGCCTGCCTGGTGCTCAGCGGTCTGCTGGCGCTGCGCATGAGCCGTACCATCAACGATCCCATCGAGCGCATCAAGCACGCGGTCAACCAGCTCAAGGACGGCCATCTGGAAGAACGCCTGCCGACCATGGGCAGCCATGAGCTGGACGAACTGGCGCGCGGCATCAACCGTATGGCTGAAACCCTGCACAATGCCCATGAAGAACTGCAGCACAGCATCGACCAGGCCACCGAGGACGTGCGCCAGAACCTTGAAACCATCGAGATCCAGAACATCGAGCTGGACATGGCGCGCAAGGAGGCTCTGGAGGCCAGCCGCATAAAGTCGGAATTCCTGGCCAACATGAGCCATGAAATCCGCACCCCGCTCAACGGCATCCTCGGCTTTACCCACCTGCTGCAGAAAAGCGAACTGACCCCGCGTCAGCTGGACTACCTGGGCACCATCGAGAAATCCGCCGACAACCTGCTGGGTATCATCAACGAGATCCTCGACTTCTCCAAGATCGAGGCCGGCAAGCTGGTGCTCGACAGCATCCCGTTCAACCTGCGGGACCTGGTCCAGGACACCCTGACCATCCTCGCCCCGGCTGCCCATGCCAAGCAGCTGGAGCTGCTCAGCCTGATCTACCGCGACACCCCGTCGTCGCTGATCGGCGATCCGCTGCGGCTCAAGCAGATCCTCACCAACCTGGTCAGCAACGCCATCAAGTTCACCCGCGAGGGCACCATCGTCGTGCGCGCCATGCTCGAAGACGAGCACGAAGACAGCGCACAGTTGCGCATCAGCGTGCAGGACACTGGTATCGGCCTGTCGCCCCAGGATGTGCGCACGCTGTTCCAGGCGTTCAGCCAGGCCGACAACTCGTTGGCTCGCCAGCCCGGCGGCACCGGCCTGGGCCTGGTGATTTCCAAGCGTCTGATCGAGCAGATGGGCGGCGAGATCGGCGTCGACAGCACCCCGGGCGAAGGTTCGCAGTTCTGGATCAGCCTCAACCTGCCCAAGGCCCACGACGATCTCCAGGAGCCGCCACTGCAACCGCTGCTGGGCCGCCGCGCAGCCATTGTCGATGGTCACGAACTGGCCCGCCAGGCGCTGGAACACCAGCTGGAAGACTGCGGGCTCAGCGTCAGCCTGTTCACCTCCTATGCCCAGTTGCTGCAGGGCGTACAGGCCGCCAGCCAGGCCGGCCAGCCATTCGAGTTCGCCGTGCTCGGGGCCAACCTGGGCAACCTGTCCCCCGAACAGCTGGGCCATTACCACCAGCAGCTGGAACGTTACCATTGCCAGTGCGTGGTGCTGTGCCCGACTACCGAGCAGGCGCTGTATCATCCCTACCTGCCCAACGGTCATGGCCAACTGCTGTCCAAGCCGACTTGCACCCGCAAACTGCGGCGTCTGTTGCTGGAGCTGGTGCAACCGCGCCGTCCCCTGGGCGAGGCGAACAGCGTCAACGGACAACGCCAGCCGAAGATCCTCTGTGTCGACGACAATGCCGCCAACCTGCTGCTGGTGCAGACCCTGCTTGAAGACCTAGGGGCCGAAGTGCTGGCCGTTGACAACGGCTATGCTGCGGTGCAGGCAGTGCAGAACGAGCCCTTCGACCTGGTGCTGATGGACGTGCAGATGCCCGGCATGGACGGCCGCGCCTGCACCGAGCAGATCCGCCTGTGGGAAAACACCCAGAGCGGCAACCCGCTACCGATCGTCGCCCTCACCGCCCACGCCATGGCCAACGAGAAACGTGCGTTGCTGCATGGCGGCATGGACGACTACCTGACCAAACCGATCAGCGAACGGCAACTGGCCCAGGTGGTGATGAAATGGACCGGGCTGAGCCTGGGCACGCCACGGCAGGAGCGCCTGACCGAACAACTGGCCAGCGGCGATGAACTGCAAGTGCTCGACCCCGAAGAAGGCCTGCGCCTGGCCGCCGGCAAGGCGGACCTGGCGGCCGACATGCTGAGCATGCTGCTGGCCTCGCTGGAGGCTGACCGCGAAGCCATACGCGCCGCCCGCGAGGCCGACGACCGCACCACGCTGATCGAGCAGGTGCACCGGCTGAACGGCGCCTCGCGCTACTGCGGTGTCCCGCAGCTGCGCGCCGCGTGCCAACGCAGCGAGACCTTGCTCAAGCAGGAACACCCCCAGGCGCAGCAGGCGCTGGATGAACTGGATGCTGCCATCGACCGCCTGGCTGTCCAGGCCAGATTGAGCGCCTGAGCAGAGCGGCCTGGGGCCGCAGCCGAGTGAATCTTGAGGAGCATTACCATGCACGCCCTGTTGTTCAGCAGCCAGCACTACGACCAGGAAAGCTTCAGCCAGGCCGCCAGCGGCACCAGCGTGGACCTGCACTTCCAGCCTGCCCGCCTGACCCTCGACACCGCGGCCCTGGCCGAGGGCTACGAGGTGGTCTGCGCCTTCATCAATGACGAGCTCGACGCCCAGGTTCTGCAGCGCCTGGCCGCCGGCGGCACGCGCCTGATCGCCTTGCGCTCGGCCGGCTACAACCATGTCGACCTGGCCGCCGCCCGGCGCCTGGGCCTGACCGTGGTGCGCGTGCCGGCCTACTCGCCGCATGCCGTGGCGGAACATGCCGTTGCGCTGATCCTGGCCCTCAACCGGCGCCTGCACCGAGCCTACAACCGTACCCGCGAAGGTGATTTCACCTTGCACGGGCTGACCGGCTTCGACCTGCACGGCAAGACCGTCGGCGTAGTCGGCACCGGCCAGATCGGTTCCGCCTTCGCCCGCATCATGGCCGGTTTCGGCTGCCAGCTGCTGGCCTACGACCCTCATCCCAACCCAGAGCTGCTAGCGCTGGGCGCGCGCTACCTGCCGTTGGCCGAGCTGCTGCGCGAAGCCCGTATCATCAGCCTGCACTGCCCGTTGAACGAGCACACCCGCCACCTGATCAATGCGCACAGCCTGGCCCGGCTGCAACCCGGCGCCATGCTGATCAACACCGGTCGCGGCGCGCTGGTCGACACCCCGGCACTGATCGACGCACTCAAGAGCGGCCAGCTCGGCTACCTGGGCCTGGACGTCTATGAGGAAGAGGCCCAGCTGTTCTTCGAGGACCGCTCCGACCTGCCGCTACAGGACGACGTACTGGCCCGCCTGCTGACCTTCCCCAACGTGATCGTCACGGCTCACCAGGCCTTCCTGACCCGTGAAGCCCTGGATGCCATCGCTGCGACCACACTGGACAACATCGACCGCTGGGCGGCAGGCAAACCACAGAATCTGGTGATGGGTTAGTGCTAGGATACGCGGCATTTCTGGAGGACCCATGGTCGAGCACGATTTCCGTTACACCCTTTTCAACCCGCAACACACCCTGATCGAGTGCCGCGCCCTGGTGCCGGGCCGTTACCAGGTCACCGGCAACGGTGGTTCGATGCACAAAGGCGATACCCTGCTGGTCACCCTCAAGGGCAGCAAGGACCTGTCGATGCGCCTGACCGTGGAGAGCGTGCGTCACCTGATCAACCCGCGCGGCCAGTGGGTTGCCGTGGCCAGTGGCCCGGTATTCAACGAGTTGGAAATCCTTGCCTGGCAGGTCGCCTGCGACAGCTGCGACGCGGTGCTCGAGTTCGAGTTTGCAGTGGATGCCAAGCTGGGCAAGAAAGCCCGCCAGCCTGCCGCCAGTGCACGTATTGCCGAGCTGGGTTGGGCCTGCCGTGGCGAAAAACACCTGTGCCCGCGTTGCCAGGAGAGCGCCGAGTGAAGAATCTGCTGACCGGCGTGCTGATTGCCTCCGGCCTGCTGGGCTGCGCCGCCGAACCTGCCAGGCTGCAGCAGGAGCGCAGCTATGTTCTGGAGTGGATTGGCGAACGGCCGCTGGTCGATTACAGCCACCTGACCCTGACCCTGGCCAGCGATGGCCGTGCCTATGGCAACGCGGGTTGCAACCATTGGTTTGCACCATACACGCTGGAGGGCGAGCACCTGAGCTTCGGCAAGGTCGGCAAGACCCGCAAACTGTGCGCGCCGGCCTTGATGGAGCAGGAAAAACGCTTCTTGCAGGCGCTGGAAACCGTGCAACGCTGGGACGTGTCGCCGATCGAGCAGATGCGTTTCTGGCCGGCCGAGGGCAAGCCGCTGCGCTTCTGGCCTGAAGAAGGCTGAGGACTGCCGGGGCCGCTTTGCGGCCCCGGGTACATCAGGCGCCCTTCAGGGCCTTGATCCTGGCCTGTAGCCCTTCGAGCGTCTGCTCACCCAACAACTGCTCACGCACCTTGCCCTGGTCATCGATGATATAGGTGACCGGCAGCGCCTCGCTGCGCGGCAGGTCATAACGCTCGGCCGGGTCCTGGGCCAGCACGGTGAAATCGATGCCCAAGGTTTCGCTAGCCTGCTTCAGGTCCTGCCCCTGCAAGCCGTCGAAATTCACCCCCACCACCTTGATGCCGTCGCCCGCCCATTGCTTGGCCGCCGCGTTCAGTTGCGGGATTTCGGTACGGCACGGCCCGCACCATTCGGCCCAGTAGTTGAGCACCAGCCAGTGCCCGTCGAGCTGTTCGGCCTTAACCGTATTACCGTGCTGGTCCACGCCATAATCGGCACCGCAACCACCGAGCAACAGGCTCGCGGTGATGGCCAGTACTGCTGCCAGACGCCTTGCCATGGGTCAATCCTTCTCGAGTTTTCAAGCAAAATGGTCAGTCGCTGCGGTTAGAATAGCCGCCACACCCTGCTGGAAGCGACCCGACATGACCGACCTGACGCTCTATCATAACCCGCGCTGCTCGAAATCCCGCGGCGCACTGGAACTGCTCGAAGCCCGCGGCCTGGCACCGACCATCGTGCGCTACCTCGACACCCCGCCCGACATCGCCACCCTCGCGGCCCTGCTCGGCAGAGCTGGGTATCGGCCCGCGCCAGTTGCTGCGTACCGGCGAAGACGAATACAAGGACCTGAACCTGGCCGACCCGGCGCTGACCGACGCGCAACTGATCGAGGCCATGGCCCGCCACCCCAAGCTGATCGAGCGGCCGATCCTGGTCGCCGGTGACAAGGCCGTGGTCGGCCGTCCGCCGGAGAAAGTGCTGGAGATCCTGCCGTGACCGCGCCCTATATCCTGGTGCTGTATTACAGCCGCCATGGTTCGACCAGCGAGATGGCCAGGCACATCGCCCGCGGCATCGAGCTGGCCGGCCTGGAGGCTCGCCTGCGCACGGTGCCGGCGATTTCCACCGAATGCGAAGCGGTAGCCCCGGACATCCCGCCCAGTGGCGCGCTGTACGCCACCCTGGACGACCTGCGCCACTGCGCCGGGCTGGTACTGGGTAGCCCGACCCGCTTCGGCAACATGGCGGCGCCGCTCAAGTACTTCCTGGATGGCACCAGCAGCCTGTGGCTGGGCGGTGAGCTGGTCGGCAAGCCGGCGGGCGTGTTCACCTCCACCGCCAGCCTGCATGGCGGCCAGGAAACCACCCTGCTGTCGATGATGCTGCCGCTGATGCACCACGGCATGCTGGTCATGGGCCTGCCATACAGCGAATCGGCATTGCTCGAAACCCGCGGCGGCGGCACGCCATATGGCGCCAGTCATCATGCCGGGGCCGATGGCAAGCGCGAACTGGACCAGCACGAAATCGCCCTGTGCCGCGCCTTGGGTCAACGCCTGGCGACTACCGCCAAGGCCCTGGAGGCCGCACGTGGCTAGAAAGCCCAAGGTGTTGCCGCCGCTGGAATGGCTGGCCCCGCGCCTGCGCCTGACGCGAGTATTGAGCCTGGCATTTTTCTTTGGCCTGGTCGCCCTGCTGCTGGTGAACAATCTGTATTTCGCCAACCTGCATGGGGCTCGGGTCGAGGTCATTCTGGCGATCGAGCTGGTGCCGCTGCTGCTGTTGCTGCCGGGCATGCTGGCAGGCAGCGCCCGCGCGCATGCGTGGACCTGTTTCGTGGTGAATATCTACTTCATCAAGGGCGTGCTGGCGGCATTCGACCCGGCGCGGTCGGTGTTTGGCTGGCTTGAGGTGCTGGTTAGCCTGGGGCTGTTCATCGCCGGGTTGCTGTATGTGCGCTGGAAGTTCCAGCACGAGCGGCGCCTGGCGGGCGAAGGCAGCTGAATTCGGGGCCGCTTTGCGGCCCCCGGATCTCAATGGTTGACGGTGTGCGCCAGCATCACCGACAACTGACACAGCGGCCGGCCACTCTCGGTATGCCACTGGTTGAACGCCTGTTGCACCAGGGCCAGGTCACGCTGGCTGGTCGGCGGCTTGTCGATCACCTTCTGCGCAATCAATGCCGCCGCCATGTCATCGGTGGGGATGAAGGTATCCTTGCCGACCATGCGCAGGAAGCGCGGCGCCGATAGCCCGCCCAGCTGGTTGCCGTGCTTGGCCAGGTACTTCCACAGCCCAACGATATCGGTCACCGGCCAGTCGGCGATGAACGCGCCAAAGCTGCCATGCGCTTTCGTGATATCGAGCACCATCTGCGCATTGCGCGGCACGCTCTTGAGCTTGCCCAGGTGGCGAATGATGCGCTCGTCGTGCATCAGCCGCTCCAGGTGTTCTGCGCCCATCAATACCACCTTCTCCGGGTCGAAGCCGAAGAACACCTGCTCGAACGCCGGCCACTTGGCATCCACCAGGCTGTGCTTGAGCCCGGCGCGGAATACGCGCAGGGCCAGGGTCGACAGGTAACGGTCGTCGCTGATGTCACGCAGTTGCGGCGGCGTACGCGGCTGCGGCAGGAAAGCCTCCAGGGCCTTGGCCGAGCCGAAGC
This sequence comes from Pseudomonas sp. TE21394, assembly GCF_054057835.1. Lineage (NCBI taxonomy): Bacteria > Pseudomonadati > Pseudomonadota > Gammaproteobacteria > Pseudomonadales > Pseudomonadaceae > Pseudomonas > Pseudomonas sp. TE21394. The sequence continues at coordinate 612,375 of NZ_JBSRZR010000001.1, forward strand.
GATTCAGGCAATACTCGTGCAGCCACTGATAGTCGCGCATGGGTCAGATATTCAGTACATCAAGGAAACGCGGCGTGGCGTTTTCGTCAATCTTCAGGCTGGTGAAGTCGAACAGGTTGCGGTCGGCCAGCTGCGACGGTGCCACGTTCTGCAGAGCGCGGAAGATGCTCTCGGTACGGCCCGGATGCTTGCGCTCCCACTCCACCAGCATGTCCTTGACTACCTGACGCTGCAGGTTTTCCTGCGAGCCGCACAGGTTGCACGGGATGATCGGGAATTCCTTCATGTCCGAATAGGCCTGGATGTCCTTCTCGCTGCAGTAGGCCAGCGGGCGGATCACCACGTTGCGGCCATCATCGGCACGCAGCTTCGGCGGCATGCCCTTCAGCGCACCGTTGAAGAACATGTTGAGGAAGAAGGTTTCGACGATGTCGTCGCGGTGGTGCCCCAGCGCCATCTTGGTCGCGCCGATTTCGTCGGCGAAGGTGTACAGGGTGCCGCGACGCAGGCGCGAACACAGCGAGCAGGTGGTCTTGCCCTCGGGGACCAGCTCCTTGACCACCGAGTAGGTGTCCTTCTCGACAATGTGGTACTCGACGCCCAGTTCCTTGAGGTAGGCCGGCAGCACATGCTCCGGGAAGCCCGGCTGCTTCTGGTCCATGTTCACCGCGACGATCTCGAACTTGATCGGCGCCACCTTCTGCAGGTGCAACAGAACGTCGAGCATGGTGTAGCTGTCCTTGCCGCCGGACAGGCAGACCATGACCTTGTCGCCATCCTCGATCATGTTGTAGTCGGTGATGGCTTCGCCGGCGAGACGACGCAGGCGTTTTTGCAGTTTGTTCTGGTTGACCGAGAGGGTGCCCATAGCGCTTGGATCCGCGAGGTGTGACAAAAGCCGACTATTTTACGCACAAACGCGCCGCTGCTGTAGGCATTCCGACAAAGACTTCAATGTAATCAAGAGGCGCACTGACAGCGCGATTTGCTCTAAAAAGCACGGTTTATGTAGGTAACGGCTTCCTATACTGCGACATAAGGCCACATTACCGCTTGCATCGGTGTTCCGGCCTCGGGCCGCTGCGCTCCATTTGGGGGCATCTGGCAACATTGAGAGGAGTGATCGGCATGATTCATCACGTTGTGGGGCTGTTTACCCATCCCGACCAGGAATGGCGGGAAATTCGTGGCGAAGAAGAAACCATCAGCCACATGTACCTGACGCACACCCTGATCCTGGCGGCGATTCCCGCTGTTTCAGCGTTCATCGGTACCACCCAGGTCGGCTGGGTGATCGGCGATCGACCGGCGGTGATGCTGACCATGGAGAGCGCCATCTGGATGAGCATCATGTCGTACCTGGCAATGCTTGCCGGGGTCGCGGTGATGGGCGCATTCATCCACTGGATGGCGCGCACCTACGATGCCAACCCGTCCATGGCACAGTGCGTTGCCTTTGCCACCTACACTGCCACGCCATTGTTCATCGGCGGCCTGGCGGCGCTGTACCCGCACCTGTGGCTGGGCATGCTGATAGGAACCGCAGCCATCTGCTACACGGTGTATCTGCTGTACGTCGGTTTACCGACGTTCATGAACATCCCGTCCGACGAAGGCTTCCTGTTCTCCAGCTCGGTGCTGGCGGTGGGCCTGGTAGTACTGGTGGCGATCATGGCTGCCACGGTGATCATCTGGGGCCTGGGCGTGGGGCCCGTGTACACCAACTAGAACGTGACCAACACTGGGGCATCTGCCAGGGGCCGCCGCAAGGCGGCCTCTGCCTGTGCGCTGACCGGTGGCTCGGCAGGCTGCCCAGGGTTGCGGCATAATGCTCGGCCAGGAGAACCATCCCGCCATGCCCGAGCTGCTATTACAACGCGTCGAAACCTGTTACCAGCAAGCCGAAACCTTCTTCAAACGTACCTTCCCGCGCCCGGAAGTCAGCTTCAAGCTGCGTGGGCAAAAAGCCGGTGTCGCCCACCTGCACGAAAACCTGCTGCGCTTCAACCTGCAACTGTACCGGGAGAACCAGGAAGACTTCCTGCGCCAGACCGTGGCTCACGAAGTGGCGCATCTGGTGGCCCACCAGCTGTTCGGCGACCGCATTCAGGCCCATGGCGAGGAATGGCAACTGATCATGCGCGGCGTCTATGAACTGCCACCCAACCGCTGCCACAACTACGAGGTGCAGCGACGCGTGGCCACCCGCTATATCTACCGCTGCCCCTGCCCGCACAGCGATTTCCCGTTTACCGCGCAGCGGCACAAGCTGGTGCGTCAGGGACGGCGCTACCTGTGCAAACGCTGTCGGGAGATATTGGTATATAGCGGCGAGATGCGCGTCGAGTAGGTTGTGTTTGCTGTTCCGGCCTCTTGGCGCGTTTACTTGTGAAAATTGCCGGAACAGACCCTGCAATAATTTCAGGCATAAGAAAGGCGACCCGGAGGTCGCCTTCTTGCACCAACCTGCGCCTTACTTTTCGACGAAGGCCCGCTCGATCAGGTAATCGCCCGGCTCGCGCATGCGCGGGGAGATCTTCAGGCCGAAGCTGTCCAGCACTTCGCTGGTCTCGTCGAGCATGCTCGGGCTGCCGCAGATCATCGCGCGGTCGTCCTGCGGGTTGATCGGTGGCAGACCAATGTCGCTGAACAGCTTGCCGCTGCGCATCAGGTCGGTCAGGCGGCCCTGGTTCTCGAACGGCTCACGGGTCACGGTCGGGTAATAGATCAGCTTGTCGCGTACCGCTTCACCGAAGAACTCGTTCTGTGGCAGGTGCTCGGTGATGAATTCACGGTAGGCCACTTCGTTCACGTAGCGCACGCCGTGCACCAGGATCACCTTTTCGAAGCGCTCATAGGTTTCCGGGTCCTGGATGACGCTCATGAACGGCGCCAGGCCAGTGCCGGTGCTCAGCAAGTACAGGTGCTTGCCCGGGTTCAGGTCGTCGAGCACCAGGGTGCCGGTGGGCTTCTTGCTGATGATGATCTCGTCGCCTTCCTTCAGGTGCTGCAGCTGGGAGGTCAGCGGGCCGTCCGGCACCTTGATGCTGAAGAACTCCAGGTGCTCTTCCCAGTTCGGCGAAGCGATGGAATAGGCGCGCATGAGTGGACGGCCGTTGTCCTGCTGCAGGCCAATCATCACGAACTGACCGTTCTCGAAGCGCAGGCCCGGGTCACGGGTGCACTTGAAGCTGAACAGGGTGTCGTTCCAGTGGTGCACACTGAGGACACGTTCGTGGTTCATGTTGCTCATCTAATGGGGCTCCTGAAGAAAGACGCGGCGCGCGCAAGACGCGCAGTTGCGCGATAGTTTAGGGGCAGCGACAATATCTGTTAACTGGATTATCAAGATATGTGTTATCGGTTATATCGATATGCGATTCACACTTCGTCAACTGCAGGTCTTCGTTGCCGTGGCCCAGCACCAGAGCGTCTCCCGCGCCGCCAGTGTGCTGGCGCTGTCGCAATCGGCTGCCAGTACCTCGATCACCGAACTTGAACGCCAGTCCAGCTGCCAGCTGTTCGACCGTGCCGGCAAGCGCCTGAGCCTCAACGCCCTGGGCCAGCAGCTGTTGCCGCAGGCCGTGGCCCTGCTCGACCAGGCCAAGGAAATCGAAGACCTGCTCAATGGCAAGTCCGGTTTCGGCTCGCTGGCGGTCGGCGCCACGCTGACCATTGGCAACTACCTGGCCACCCTGCTGATCGGCAGCTTCATGCAGGTGCACCCGGAAAGCCAGGTGAAGCTGCATGTACAGAACACCGCACATATCGTGCAACAGGTTGCGCACTACGAAATTGACCTGGGTCTGATCGAAGGCGACTGCAACCACCCGGACCTGGAAGTTCGACCTTGGGTAGAAGATGAACTGGTGGTGTTCTGCGCGCCGCAGCATCCACTGGCCAGGCTGGGCCGCGCCGATGTGCAGACCTTGTCCCAGGAAGCCTGGATACTGCGCGAACAGGGCTCCGGCACACGCCTGACCTTCGACCAGGCCATGCGCCATCAGCGCAGCAACCTCAACATCCGCCTGGAACTGGAGCACACCGAGGCCATCAAGCGCGCAGTGGAATCAGGCCTGGGCATCGGCTGCATTTCGCGCCTGGCCCTGCGCGACGCCTTCCGCCGCGGCAGCCTGGTCGCGGTGGAAACCCCGGAGCTGGACCTGAGGCGCCAGTTCTACTTCATCTGGCACAAACAGAAGTACCAGACCTCGGCCATGCGCGAATTTCTCGAACTGTGCCGCAACTTCACCGCGGGTTTTACCCGCAGTGACGAGATCGTGCTGCCGCCAATCGCTTAAAGCAGGATCACGCCCCACACCAACGCCACCATGGTCAGCGCCACCAGTTGCGCCGCGCTGCCCATGTCCTTGGCGTTCTTCGACAGCGGGTGGCGCTCCAGCGAGATGCGGTCGATGGCCGCCTCCACCGCCGAGTTGAACAACTCGACGATCAGGCCCAACAGGCACACGGCAATCATGATCGCCCGCTCCGCGCGACTGACCGGTAGCCAGAAGGCGATTGGGATCAGCAGCACGTTGAGCAGGACCAACTGACGGAACGCGGCCTCTCCCTTGAAGGCGGCGCGCAGGCCGTCCAGCGAATAGCCGGCGGCGTTGAAGATACGTTTGAGGCCGGTCTGGCCCTTGAATGGCGATGTCATGTGAGTCACTTAACAACCGAAAGGCCAGCAGCCTAGAGCGGCAAGGGTAAAAAAAGCGTGAAGGCACGCGCGATCAGTTGCTGGCAACCGATTCAAGTTGTTGCAGCAGCAGCGCGGCCTGGGTGCGGGTACGCACGCCGAGCTTGCGGAAGATCGCGGTGACGTGGGCCTTGATGGTCGCTTCCGACACATTCAGCTCATAGGCGATCTGCTTGTTCAGCAAGCCTTCGCAGACCATGGTCAGTACCCGGAACTGCTGCGGCGTGAGGCTGGCCAGGCCTTCGCTGGCGGCCTTGGCCTCGGCCGAGACATCCACCTTTTCAAATGCCTGCGGCGGCCACCAGACTTCGCCGTCGAGCACCTTGCGCACCGCATCCTGGATCACTTCCAGGGTGCTGGACTTGGGAATGAAACCACTGGCACCGAATTCGCGGGACTTGACTACCACGGCGGCCTCCTCCTGCGCCGAAACCATTACCACCGGAATCTGCGGGTATTGCCCGCGCAACAGCACCAGCCCGGAAAAACCGTAGGCGCCTGGCATGTTCAGGTCCAGCAGCACCAGGTCCCAGTCGGCCTTTTCGCTCAAGCGGGTTTCCAGTTCGGCGATGCTGGCAACCTCCACCAGGCGCACATCCGGGCCCAGGCCGAGGGTAACGGCTTGGCGCAGGGCGCCGCGGAACAGCGGGTGGTCATCGGCAATCAGGATTTCATAAGTGGCCATCGATCTGGGGATCCTGTTCTGTGTCGGGCACTCGGGTAGGGTCATTATGAACCAAAGCAGGGGTTGTGCCCCTTGGACTATAGGAAGGTATGCAAACGCTGATGGGTGTCGTCCTGCTCATCCAGTGGCAGGCGCCGCTTGCCGCTCAGATAATGCAGGCTGAACACATCCAGGTAGGCATCCAGTGCCTGCGAGGCCTGGGTATCGCCAGCCAGGTCGAGGCACATGGCAGCCACTTCCGCCGTACAGAAGTGATCATCGCGCCGCGAGCGACGCAGGCGGTAGCGCGACATCTGCTCGGCCGCCAGGCTCAACACCGGGAAGCGATCGAGGTACGGGCTTTTGCGAAACATCTTGCGCGCCTCGGTCCAGGTAGCGTCCAGCAGGATGAACAAGGGGCGCTTGCCCGGTTCACGCCGCACTCCGCTGACCACCCGTTCCTGGGCAACGAATTCGCCTGGGAAGACGATGTAGGGCTGCCAGCGCGGGTCGTCCAGCAATGCCAGCAAGCGTTGGTCGACCGACGTGCGCAGCCAGCCGAAGGCGAAGGTGTCTTCGATCAGGTCGGCGATCAACCATCCGGTATTGGTCGGCTTCAGCGGCTCGGTGTCATGCATCAGCAGGCACATGCCGGAATCGGCCTGCACCCGCGGCTTCCAGGCGCACAGGCAATGGCTGGCGATGACCCGGCAATCCGGGCAACGTTCGGCACGCGACCCCCGGGCGATGAAAGGCTTGTTGCTGCGCGCCAGGCGTTCGGCGCGCAGGCGCGCTACCGCATGGCTCATGCCGGCAGGCCTCTGGAGAGATTGGGTACGGACACTCGGATTGCTCGGTGAAAACAAGGTCGCCAGTCTACCAGAACAGGGCGCAATTGCTGTGCAGCCGGCAAGGCGGTCCTTATAATCGGGTTTTGGCGTGCCTGAACCTCGCCCCTTCGCGATAGTAACGGAACGCTGTCGACCCGCGCATGTCAAAGCGCCAGTCACCGAACCAGGAGAGATCCATGCTGCGCCGTATCGCCCCCGTCCTGAGCCTGATGCTCGCCCTGCCCCTGGCAGCCCAGGCGGCTTCCAAGCAGGACTACGACCTGAACAACATGCTGCAGAAGGTCGCCAAAGAGAGCAGTGTCGGCACCCCGCGGGCCATCAACGAGGATATCCTCGACCAGGGTTATACCGTGGAAGGCAAGGCACTGATCAACCACCTGAGCGTGCGCCAGAGCCATGCCGAGCGCATGCAGGCCAACCCGGAACAGGTTCGCAGCCAGCTGGGTGACAGCGTCTGCCGCAACAACGGGTTCCGCAACCTGATGTCCAAGGGCGCAGTCATGGTCTACCGTTTCACGGTACACAAGACCAACCAGCCGATCATGGACCAGGCCTTCGACAATGCCAGCTGCGTGGCCGGCAACAAGAAGAAGTAACGACAACCGGTAATCGCTACGCCTTTTCGTCCTCCCGGGCGCGCCAACATCCTTCAGCGGCATCGGCGCGCATCTCTGCCAGCAACGCCTGCAAGTAGCGCGATTGGCATTCGAGCCCCGACAGCCTGCGTCGGCATTCGGCCTCAAGGCTCAGGTGATGCGCCCGGGCCGCATTTTCCAGCTGCTGGTAAAGCTGCCGGTCCACCTCGATGATCAAGCGATGCATACCGCCACCTCCTGCATCGACACGTTTCGCCTATCCAGTTAACCAAACCCGCATCGCCAGTGGTTGCCTGCTGACGAGCGGCCAGGCCAAACACCCCGGCACGATCGGACGCAAGGGTCTAGATTGAGGTCAGAGGTATTGGTGCAGAAGGAGACGTTGCATGCCTTACCAATCGAACGAACTGCTGTTCAGCCACTTTCGCGACAACAACATCGACCTGAGTAACATCGACGCACAACTGCAACTGGTGGCACCGGACAGCCCCAACCTGCCGCTGTACCGCGACATGATGCTGACCATCCTGCGCATGGCCCATGACGACACCGACCGCTGGAGCGCCAAGATCACCCTGCAGGCCCTGCGCGAACTGGACCACTCGTTTCGCGCCCTGGAACGCTACAAGGGTCGGCGCAAGGTAACCGTGTTCGGCTCGGCACGCACACCACTGGAACACCCGATGTACGCCCTGGCCCGCGAGCTGGGCGCGACCTTGGCGCGTTCGGACCTGATGGTCATCACCGGCGCCGGCGGCGGCATCATGGCTGCAGCCCACGAAGGCGCTGGCAGCGATCACAGCCTGGGCTTCAATATCACCCTGCCCTTCGAGCAACACGCCAACCCCACGGTGGACGGCACCGACAAGTTGCTGCCTTTCCACTTTTTCTTCATCCGCAAACTGTTCTTCGTCAAGGAAGCCGATGCCCTGGTGCTGTGCCCAGGCGGTTTCGGCACCCTGGATGAAGCGTTGGAGGTGCTGACCCTGATCCAGACCGGCAAAAGCCCGCTGGTACCGGTAGTGCTGCTGGACTCGCCGGGCGGCAGCTTCTGGCGCGATTGCCTGGACTTCGTCAGCCGCCAGCTCGAAGAAAACCGCTACATCCTGCCCAGCGACCTGAAGCTGTTGCGCCTGGTGCACAGCGCCGACGAGGCGGTCGAGGAAATCAACCAGTTCTACAGTAACTACCATTCCAGCCGCTGGCTGAAGAGCCAGTTCGTGATCCGCATGCATCACCCGCTCAGCGAGGCGGCGCTGTATGACATTCAGGAAGGCTTCGCCGATTTGCGCCTCAGCGGCAAGTATCACCAACAACCTGACAGCAGTGCCGAGCACGAAGTGGGCAACTTCAGCCACCTGACCCGTTTGTCATTTGCCTTCAATGGCCGGGATCAGGGCCGGCTGCGCGAACTGGTGGATTTCATCAACCTGCCGGAGAACTGGGCCAAGCCGCAACCCATGCATACCACCCAGCGGGCCCGGGAGGCGTTGAAAGCCAATTGATACCGTGCTGCTTTGGAGGGGCGTTTTGCGCCCCTGATCTTCAGTAGTCGTCGAGATCACGTCCACTGAGCAGACGACCGATCATGTCCATGGGGAATCCACGGTAAGCAAGAAAACGCGTCTGCTGCGCACGGCTACGCGGGTCGTGGGGGCGTTGACCAGCAAACTTGCGCTGCCACACCTCACGCATGCGCTCGCTCCACTCTACCCCGCTGTCACGCAGCGCCTGCTCGATATCCGCCCGCGCCAAGCCGCGCTGGCTCAGCTCCTCGCGAATTCGCGCAGGGCCATAGCCAGAGCCGGAACGATAACGGATGAAGCTTTCGAGATAGCGGGCTTCGCTGAGCAGCCCTTCTTCGGCAAGCCGATCGAGTTCGGGCTCTATCAGCTCATCCAAAGCGCCGCGCTGACGCAATTTGCGCGTCAGCTCGACACGACCGTGCTCACGTCGCGCGAGCAGGTCCATGGCTGTCCGCCTGATAGCGACGGGGGTGTCGAGTTCGGCGGACATGTTCGGTACCCGTGCAATCAATAGCCGGCGTCAGCGTCGGCCATGTCATCGGCATCAGCTTCGGCAGCCGCAGCCTTCCCGGCAGCAGCAACAGCGCCAGCGGTCAGCAGCTTCTCGCGGATCTGCTTCTCGATCTCGGCGCCAATGGCAGGGTTCTCAGCCAGGTACTTGGCAGCGTTTGCCTTGCCTTGACCGATTTTGTTGCCCTGGTAGGCGTACCAGGCACCGGACTTCTCGACCAGCCCCTGGGCCACACCCAGGTCGATGATCTCGCCGTTCCGGTAGATGCCTTTGCCGTAGAGGATCTGGAACTCGGCCTGGCGGAACGGTGGCGACACCTTGTTCTTGACGATCTTGACGCGGGTTTCGCTGCCGACCACCTCGTCGCCTTCCTTGACTGCACCGGTACGGCGGATGTCCAGACGCACCGAGGCGTAGAACTTCAGGGCGTTACCACCGGTGGTGGTTTCCGGGCTGCCGAACATCACGCCGATCTTCATACGGATCTGGTTGATGAAGATGACCAGGCAGTTGGCGTTCTTGATGTTACCAGTGATCTTGCGCAGTGCCTGGGACATCAGGCGAGCCTGCAGGCCCACGTGCATGTCGCCCATCTCGCCTTCGATTTCAGCCTTGGGTACCAGGGCAGCCACGGAGTCGACGATGATCACGTCAACGGCGTTGGAGCGCACCAGCATGTCGGTGATTTCCAGGGCCTGTTCGCCGGTGTCTGGCTGGGAAACCAGCAGGTCGTCGACATTGACACCCAGCTTGCCGGCATACTCGGGGTCGAGGGCGTGCTCGGCGTCGACGAAGGCACAGGTGGCGCCATTCTTCTGGGCTTCGGCGATGACCGACAGGGTCAGCGTGGTCTTACCCGACGACTCCGGGCCGTAGATTTCGACGATACGGCCTTTCGGCAGACCGCCAATGCCGAGGGCGATATCCAGGCCCAGGGAGCCGGTGGAGATGGCCGGAATCGCCTGGCGCTCGTGGTCGCCCATGCGCATGACCGCGCCCTTACCGAATTGGCGTTCGATTTGACCCAGGGCCGCAGCCAAGGCGCGCTTCTTGTTGTCGTCCATTGCAATCCTCACGTGTTCGACTTGGCCCTGATGGCCGGAATACCTGTATAAGTAGCCAGTATTATTCCACAGGCGAGCGCGCGAGCAAACCCCTGTTGTCGATTTACTCGGCACCAAGCTGTAACAAGCCGTCTAACGCGGCGATCACCGTCTGTCGCCGCACCGCTTCGCGGTCGCCCTCGAAGTGCCGCCGTTCGCTGGTGACATGGCTGCCATCGGCCCAGGCGAGCCACACGGTGCCCACTGGTTTGGCTGGCGAACCGCCGTCGGGGCCGGCCACGCCACTGACCGCCACGGCGAAACGCGCACCACTGGCGGCCTGGGCGCCACGGGCCATGGCCTCGACCACTTCCTGGCTGACTGCGCCCACCTCGGGAAACAATGCCGCCGGTACATTCAGCTGACGGGTCTTCTGGGCATTGGAATAGGTCACATAGCCGGCCTCGAACCAGGCAGAGCTGCCAGGTATCCGGGTGATGGCTTCGGCGATACCGCCGCCGGTACAGGATTCAGCGGTGGTGACCTGAGCATTGAAGCGACGCAGGTGTTCGCCGAGACGGGTGGCGAGGACGGTGATCGGGTCCATGACGGGTTCCTTGAAGGGGGTGAAAACACCGTAGCATTTTTGCGCCTTTCAAGTGCATGCCTCACAGGCACAGACGCGTCCGTTTTGCCCTAACGCCCGCTACGCAGTTCCCGCACATAAGCCTGACAAGCCTGTAACGCAATCAGCCCCCGGTCCCCTTCATCGGTGATGGCGATAATTCGTCGAGCATGCGCCGGCTCAAGTCCGGCACGTACGGTTGCATGATCCAGGCTGCCGGGGGTGGCGGTGGCAGGCACTGCGGAAAGGAGGGTGTCGCGTTCGACCAGGACCGACAGGCGCAGATCGGCAGTAGCAAGGCGATCACGCAGGCGAGCCTGAGACTGCTGAGCATCGGCAAGTTCCTTGAAATAACGGGTTTCATTTTCTTCCAGACGTCGTTCGAGCACCTGGCGCCGCTCACGTTCGGCCAGCACTCGGGCGACCTCGGCTTCGGCCTGGGCTTGCGCCAGCTGTGCCAGCTGGCGGCCATGGCGCCAGCCCTGAATCTGCCAGGCCAGCGCTACCGACAGCATCAGCAAGCAGCCGCCCAGCGCCAGTTGCCATCGGCTCAACACAACACCTCGCGCGCCCGCGCCCAGAGTTTGAGACGCTCCTCCAGCCCATTGAGCCCACCATTGATATGGCGCGTGATGCGGTTGAACTCGCCCAGGTCAGCCAGGGCATTGAGCCCGCGTGAATGCCAGAACCACGCCGCCGATTCACAGGCCCAGCGTGGTTGTTCGAGCAGTTGCGGTTGCGCCAGCAAGCGCTCGTCGCCGAACAAGGCGCGGCTGCAGGCCTGGTAGTTGTTGCGCCCGGTCACCTGGATCAGGCCACGCCCGCAGTACAACTGGCCATCGCCATCGGCCTGGGACGTATTGCCCAGGCGCTGGGCCAGGCTGCCGGTGTCGTAGCGGGCCAGGTAGCGTTCGTTGCCCAGCTCCTTCACATAACGGAACTGGCCTGACTCATGGCCCACCTGGGCGATGAACGCCGCCACGCGTTTGGGATTATCGATTTCCCAACGTGGCAGGGTGACGTTCAGTGCAGAAAGAAAAACGCCCGCTACGGGGCGGGCGTTCGGCAAAATCTGTAGCAATTGTGTTTCAGTGAGCATGGGTAACTTCCCTCCCTGTATCGCTCTTCACGCCTTGATCGCGGCCTGGCGGCGCGGGGCCGCGCCCTTGGCCTGCACCTTGCCCGCCTTGCCGCCATTGCCCTGCACGGTGGTGCGCCAGCCCGACCTGGTAAACACATGCTCCACCGCGTCGATCTGGTACTGGCCGTCGAGGCCGTCGACAAAACCGTGCAGCTCGATGCTGCGCTCGGCGAACAGGTCGGTGCGCCCCGGCAAGTCCAGGCGCACGTGAGCCGTAGCGCGGTTGAAGCTGGCCAGGCGGGCCTTGGCGGCCTGCTCGGCGGCAGCGCGGCTGGGGTAGAGATGACGGTCGGTATGCACCGGCCGCTGCCCCTCGGCGGCCTCATCGTTGACCAGCTCGATGACCTTGGACTCGCCAGTGGCGGCGTCGAGATGACGGGTACGCACGGCCTTGCGCGCGGCCTTGTCGTCGAGGCGGAAGTGCCATTGGCTGACGTCACCACGGGCAATCCCTACCACGCCCAGAGGTTTGCCGCTGGCGCTCTGCCCGCCCTGGCGCGGCAACACCAGCAACTGGCCATTGGCAAGTTTGGCAGTGCTGTCGTACTGGCGCGCCAGGCGGGTGATGAAGTTGAAGTCCGATTCGTTGACCTGGTCGACCCGAGGTACCAGCGTGAGCACCGGGCAGATTGCCTGCCAGCCATTGCGCGCACCGATTTCGGCAACGATACGTTGCAGGGGCACGGCTTCCCAGCTGCCGCTGCGGACGGTTCGGCCACTGCCGCGCAGGTCGCTAGCCTTGCCCCGGATCACCAGAGTATCCGGCGGGCCGGACAACTCGACTTCATCGACGGTGTAACGCCCCAGCCGGGTCAGCGGCTGGCCGGCATACCCCAGATGCAGTTCGATCAGTGCACCGCGAGCGGGCACGGCTATGGTGCCGTCCCGGGCATCGATGCGCAGCTCGAAGTCATCCGCTTCCATGCCCGGCTTGTCGGTGGTCCGCAGCAGCAACAGGCGATCGTTGATCAGCGCAGTAATATCCTTGCCATCGGCCTGGATGCTAAATAGTGGCTGCATGGCATCAGCTCCACAGCTGCACGACGCCAGCCGCTGTCAGCACCAGTCCCGGCAAGCGGAACGTCACGCCGCTGCGAAATGGCTGAGGCTCGTCTGCCAACCCCTGGTTGGCTCGCAGCACCGCTTCGACGCTACCGTCGAGGTGCCCGTAATAATGCTGGCAAAGGGTGTCGAGCAGGTCGCCCTCAGACGTTTTGCAAATCTTGTCCATAACTGACGAACTCCAGTGAGAAACCTTGTTTGCGCGGTATGCCGCCTGCCAGCAATGCGCCCTGCTCTTCCTCGATGCGGGTCAGGCACCAGGTGCCGAGCACTTCGCCATAGCCGGTGGTCAACGACAACGGCAGCAGCTGGCGGCCGATGCCACGCAGGGCCTGTAGCTGGCCCAGCCCGCCTTTGAAGCCCGGGTAGATCGCGCCACGGATGGTGATGCTCTCTTCACCCTGGCTCACCGCCTGTTGGGCATTCTCGCGGCCCAGGCGCTCTTGCCCGGCCCAGCGAAAGCGCGTTTGCCGGCGCAGTTGGTCGAAGGCGGCGGTGTCGAGGTTGAAGTAATACGGCGCGCTGTTGGCCTTCAGCGGCTGCAGTACCAGCAGGTGCGGGAACGGCTTGATCGCTTGCGCCGTCGGCGTGGCATCCGGCGCGAAGCCGAAGGTTGACAACACACCGTTGGCGACCGAGCGCACATCTCCGATCACCCGTCGCACAGCCGCGCCGGCCTTGCCCAGATGCTCGGTGAAGGCTTCGACGCGGGCGCGCACCTTGCGTACCACATCGAGGGCTTGGTCGTACTTGGCAATCACCTTGTCGACGCGCTGCCTGGCCGAGTCGATGGCGCGCAGGGTGCGCTGCAGGCGTTTGCCGATTTGCGGGCCGATCCATGGCAGGGCTTCGAGCTCGGCGGCCGCCTCCCTGGCATGGCCGACCGCCTGGTTCATCGGGTCGAGCATGGCGTCGGCACGCCGACGCCCCGCCTCGCCCGCCTTGACCAGCGCATGCAAGCCGCCTTGCAACTGTTCCAGGTAGGTCATGGGTGCTCCTCATGGCTGTGGTTGATCGACCATCTGTACCGCGCGCGCCTGACGCATCAGGTCGTCGAGCACGCGGCGAGCGATGGTTTCCAGTTGTTGCAGGGTGGTCGGGTCATCGAGGCTGTTGTGCAAGGTCACCGGCATATTGGCGGTGAAAGTGAATTGCTGGTTGATGGCGGGTGGCGACACAGCCGATGACGGCGGTATCGAAACAGCAGGCGACGACGTAGGCGGGCCGACGTTTCTCGGCGCTCGGGTCGCCTGCTCGGAGAGACTGGAAACCTCCAGGCTCGCCCCCGGCGCATCGGAGCCGGCGACAGACTGCACGGCCTTGCCCGACGCTTCGCCAATGAGCTTGGCGCCCATGCTGCCGAGTTGACTGCCACCCAGGCTGCCCAGCAGGCCACCAACCGCGGCGCCTATCACGGTTCCTATACCCGGTACCACCGAGCCGATCATGGCGCCGGCTGCCGCACCACCGAGCCCACCGACCGATGAACCGGCCAGGCTGCCAAGCAACTGCGCTGTCGAACTGGCAAGCAACGGTGCAGGTGTGCTGACGTCTTTCTGCAAGCGGCTTGGCTGTTCTGCGGAAGCGGCAACATCCCGGCTCGCCGCTGGCGCATCGGAGCCGACGACGGCTGCCACGGCCTTGCCCAACGCGCCCCCGACCCATTCACCACCGATGCCGCCCAGATAACCACCACCCATGCTGCCCAGCAGGCCACCGACCGCGCCACCGATCACGGTTCCTACACCCGGTACCACCGAGCCAAGCATGGCACCTGCTGCCGCGCCACCGAGCCACCCGGCCGAGGTGCCGGCCAGGTTGCCACTCAACCCGCCGAAAACCTCGCCATAGCCTTGCAGCTTTTCTGCGGGAGTGCCGTCACTCTGGTAGATGTCGGCCACCTGCAGCGAGGTATCCAGCACCGCCGTCAGTGGCACGCGCTTGAACAGTTTTCCTGCCAATGGCAGCTGTTTTGCTGTGCCGAGCGAAGGTAGGGAAGCGACGCCTTGGGCAATGGTTTGCGCCGGCTCTGGCACAGACGCCCCGCTGCTTTGCGGCGCCGGCTCTTCCTCCTCGGTGATCCAGTTGAACAACGCAGCGCCGGCCTCACCACCCGCAGCCTCGCCCACCTGGGCGCCAAATTTGGCCCATCGCTCCTGCGCGGCGTCGTCTTGCGTTCTATCTGCGTCCTTTTGCGCCGCCTGCTTGCTGGCCCGCTGACCTTGGCGCCGGCGCTGACGTTTACCTCTGCTCATGCTCGTGCTCGAGGCTTTGCCTATCGCTTTGCCCTTGCCTTTGAACAGCAGAGGTGCCATGGCGCCCAGCACGCGACCGCCGATTTCGCCGACAGCAGCGCCGACGCCGCGCGCCCTTTCTTCGCCGTCCTCAGCAGTGATTACCGCCTTGGCCACCTTGCCAAAGGTTTCGACACGGTTGTCCCGCCATTCCTTCGAAGCACGCTCGCGTATCGCGCGCTGTCTTTCCGGTGGCAGTTTGCGTACGACGTCTGCGATAGCAGCGCCACTCCCCCCAGCAAGCAGCGCGAGCCCGCCGGCAAGGATGCCGGTGTCGCCACCTGCATCGGCGCCGGGGGCCGGCCTGGCAGCCTGCACAGGCGCTTGCACCTTGCCAGGTGTAACGGCGCCTTGCCCCTGCACCAGCGTATGCCACTGCTGAAAGACATTGACTGTCATCTGGCCGGGCAATGGCTTGAGCTGCGCCAGCCCGG
Source organism: Pseudomonas sp. TE21394 (assembly GCF_054057835.1). NCBI lineage: Bacteria > Pseudomonadati > Pseudomonadota > Gammaproteobacteria > Pseudomonadales > Pseudomonadaceae > Pseudomonas > Pseudomonas sp. TE21394. Next base: position 627,824 of record NZ_JBSRZR010000001.1, read on the forward strand.
CGATGACCCGGTCCAGCATCAGGTAATGCTGGCGCAAACGCTCAACGGCATCGGCTTCATCCCTCAGCCTCACAGTCGGGTCTTGGCCTTGCGCTGCCTGGTCCGGCGCCAGCTCGCGTTCGACCTGGCGTAGCTTGCCAAGCTCCAACCCCAGCCGCTTCACTTCGCCGACGAGCCGGCCAAGCCGGGTGCCGTCAGCCTGCCTGCGCAGGCGTTCGACATCCCGGCGCAGCAGCCCGATGGCCTGGCCCAAGGGGTTGATGGCGGTGACGCCGAGCCCGAGCGAGAACAGCTGTGTGTTCGCCATAGGTTCCTCCTTGTCACGGGGCGAGCCACCAGACCATGTCGCTGTACGACATGGTCATGATCTCGCTCGCGGAAAAATTCAGCTCCCTGGCCAGCCGCCGAGCGGCGACCTTTTGCCGGGCCGGGTCAAAGTTCGTCGTCCTGCACCAGGCGAAAATAACCGCTTTGCAGGCGGCTATAGTCCTTCAGGGTCAGGCCTTCGAGGTCCTTGATGCCGACTTCGGCCAGCGACGCGAACAGGTTCAGTTCGCGCTGCTCGTCATCGTCGACGCCGCCGGCCTGGGCGTTGCGGATATCGCGCACGGTCGGTGCCCGCAGCGACAGGCAGTCGACCTGAACGCCGTTGGCTTCGCTGGGGCGTGACAGGCGCACACTGACGCGGTCGGCGCTCAGGGTCAGCCACTGCGGCTGCTTTTTCGCTTGAGCCATGTTTGTCTCCTTACAAGCCAAGCGCGGCGCGCTGGGCGGCCAGCTGGTCGACGCCATCGATCACGCGCCTCATGCCCAGCGCGTCGATCTCGTAGACCAGGCGGCCATCGACTTCGAGTTTGTAGTAGGTCAGGCCGACGCTGTGCTTGATCTCGGCCTTGTCACCGGACTTCCAGTCGCCCATGTCAATTTCCTTGAGCGTGCCACGCAGGGTGACCACAACCGGGTTGATCTTGCCCTTGAGGCCCTTGAAGGCGCCGCGGAACGTGCCGTTGAAGCCGCTGCCGTCGGCCAGACCGAAGAATTTCAGCGCTTCGCGGCGCACACCGGTGGTGGTGAAGGCCGCCTCCTGCTTCTCCATGCCCAGGTCCATCTCGACCGGCATGTCCATGCCGCCGGGGCGGTGCTCTTCCATCTTCAGGGTGAGTTTGGGCAGAGTCAGGCTGGGTACATCGCCCTGGAAGCTTACGCCATCGACGAACAGGTTCAGGTTGGCCAGGGTTTCGGGAATCATTGCCATGTGGATGCGCTCCTTAAGCGGCGGAATCGAGGACTTCGGTCAGCCACTGGTTGGTGACTTCGACGCGAAAATTGGGGTTTTCGGCAGGTGGCACGTCGGTGAAGCGGATGTTCCAGTACACCTTGCCCTGCTCGAGCTGGCTGGCGGTGTTCAGCTCCGGGTCGGCGAAGACCTCGAAGTTGATGATCGCGCCCTGGTTCTTCAGGTCGCGCATGAAGGCCTGCAGGCCTTCGGTGACGTCCTTGACGTAGGTGGCGGTGATGGCGCGGTCGACGGCCCATTTGTGGCCGTAGAGGATCGCGTCCATGACGATGTCCATGGTCCGTACGCGGGTGACGAACGCCCATTTCGGATCGCTCGACAGGGTGCGGTTGCCCCACAGGCGGAAGCCGTCATCGCGGATGATGGTGGCGATGTTGGCGTTGTTCAGCAGGTTGGCGCGGCAGCTGTCATCGCCATCGAGGAACTCCACGGGGCGGGTGGTACCGGTGATGCCGACGAACTCCTTGTTCGAGGGCGAGGCCCAGAAACCGTATTCGCGGTCGGTCCAGGCGAAGAGGCCGGCGACCCAGGCCGAACCGGGTGCATCGAGGGTGGCTTCCTCGCCGTTGTCCCAGTACTGCACGCCCGGGTCGACCAGGAAGGCGCGTTTGGCGCCGAAACTCTTCGCGTAGTCGATTGCCGCCTGGTCGGTGGTGTTGGGGCCGTCGATGATGGCGATGCCGCGCAGCTTGTCGGCCAGGGCCACCAGTGCCGTGCCCACCGCCTGGGTGGCGCTGTGGCGCGGCGCTGCCAGCAGGCGTGGCTGGGCATTGAAACGGCTCTTGCCGTCAAGCAGCGCCTGCAGGCCGGTGCGTTTGCCGTCGGCCTGCACCGTGCCGATGATCGCGGCGGTCTGCTCCGCTGCATCGTCCAGCTTGGCCACGCCACAGGCGACGATGACCGCCTTGGCGCGGGTGTAGATGGCACGGCAGGCCTTGGTGATGGCGGCGTTTTCGCCGAAGGCGGCAACCGCTTCACGCTCGCTGGTGATCAGCACCAGTTCGTTGGCCTTGGCCGTGACGCCAGCGCCCTCGGTGAAGGTGTCGACCAGGCCGATGATCGAAGAAGAAGGCAGCGCTATGCTGCGGGCGCCGGTGTCGACGTTTGTTACGGTGACGCCGTGGAAGAATCCACTCATGTAGGTTTACTCCGGGTTCAGGTATGAAAAGGCCCTGCGGGTGCAGGGCCTCAGAGGTGTTGCCAGAAAACGAAACGCCCCGCGGTGCGGGGCGTTACTGAGTGAGGGAAGAGATAAGTTGTGGCTCTGCTGGGCGAAACCGGCTATCCGGAAATAGATCTGACTGCGGCCAGTCCCGCAGTGTTTTCCGATAACCCATCAATGTCATGAACTCCGAACTGGTCAATGTTGTTGGCCCTCCCATTTCGCGTTCGTCTCGATGTCGCATGACAATTTCGTCAGTGCGGCGCAACTGACTGTCCCGCCATCCCGCCTCTAACATAGCTAGCACTTGTCCTGAGGGCTCGGGCAAATCAACCAGCACAGGCGGCATGGAAGTAAAGTCAATCATCTTTGATTGACTGCTAACACCCTCCAACAATGACTGATGAAGCTCTTTGCTAATTTCCACTGCATCGGCGGGCAACTGGTCTTCCGAGTGAACGGCACTATCATAGAACGCTTTATTGGCTACGCTTGCATAGATTTTATTCATAATTACCCTCAGAAGCCTTCTGCATACCATGCACAAGCCGCACTGACCGGAGGATTCAAGCTCGGCGGTGAGCCCGCAGTTATCGAGCACAAATTAAAGGCTTCGAATCCGCTATTACCTGAATTTCTAAACTGCCAGAACGAACGTGTTAACCCATCCGCAACGGTAGTGTCGTGCTCATTTAAGTGCGTACAGCGGTTCGGGAAAGCGACAGGAAATGTGACGACCACAACGGGTGCTGCAGGAGTGGCAATAGCGGAACGGCCCCATTGGATAATCAGACCGCTTGGAAACTTGTGGTACCCGTTGGCACTGACGCCATTAAATAGCCAAGGAAGTCTGGTACTCTCAACTCCTGTGCCATCCATTATCCAGGTTTCTTCCCCATAATATCTTGCATCAACAAATGTATCAGGAGAAATGGTTATGGCGCTTACCTGACCAACATTGAGCCCGGTTTGAATTTTATCATTACCTTGAACGCCAATCGAAAGGCTATAGGGACTCCAGTTCTGGACACGTACAACAGCACCAACTGGGATATTCAAGGTCGCACTATTAGGCAGCGTATACCCCATAGAATAGGCACCCCAAAAATGGACTATTCCACCCACATGTGCCACCCCCCCGGCCAGCGTGCCTGGAACCGAACGCGTCGTGATATTGGAGTATTGCACCCCACGCCCCTTTACCCAATCAGTGGTTGCCAACTGCTTCGTGCTGGTAAAGTTGGCCGCAGTCGGCGCTGTTGGAGTTCCTGTGAGTGCAGGACTAGACAAAGGTGCTTTGAGCGCAAGTGCGCTATCTACTTGAACCTTGGTATAGCCATCGACAATACCATAACCAGCTAACGTTGTCGCCTTTACAGCTTTCGTCGCCAGTGTATTTGTCATAGTTGTGGCAAAACTCGGATCATTACCCAGCGCTGCAGCGAGTTCATTCAGTGTATCAAGCGCCGCGGGCGCCGAATCCACCAAACCGGCAACCGTTTCCTGAACGAATTCAGTAGTTGCAAGTTGCTTGGTGCTGTTTCCCTTCACAGCCGTTGGCGCTGTGGGTACGCCACGCAGTGCTGGAGAATCGGTCACGCAAAGTTCCGACCACCTGGACCAGACATTAGCGTAACATGAACGACTGAACACCTGCCCCGTATTATAAACGCAATAAATCTGAGTTATAATCGCCGTATTTGCAGCTTGCACCAACAGTGTTCCAGCTGACGTTGCGGGATAATTCAATGAAAGCGTTGCGTTGGCATTTGCTGTCTGGCCGTAGGAGCCAGGTGTGACCATACTGTTAAGGTCAGTGCCTGCCAGTATATTGCTCGTCGATACACCATAACTTCCCCAGCCCAGCGAACCGATCACCCGCTGGACAAAGTTTGTGGTAGCCACAGTCGTATCGTCACTCGTTAACACAGGGGTCGGCGCTTTCGCGGCTCCGGTAAAGGTTGGATTTGCCAGCGGAGCCTTCAACGACAGCGCTGTATCTACTTGCGCCTTGGTGTACACATCCGTCAAGCCATAGCCGGCAACAGTGTTTGGATTACTTGCCGCAGTCACCCTTCCGTATTTATCTACAGTCACGCTGCGATAAATACCCGCGGCTACACCGGTACGACCAAAAGCCATTTCATAAACTTGCGCAGTGACGCCCAGCGCAATAGAAACGTCACCGGTCAATTGCCAGGCGCTATCGCCGTTGATCGAGCCCTTTTCCACCAACACCAACAACCCTGGTGTCACCTTGGCATCGGTATCCGCATCGCTACTGCGACTCCAGGCCCCCGCGGCTACTTTATAGATCCCGTTATCCTTGGCTGCGGTCTGGTTCTTCACCAACACCCGCGCCCCGGCAGCAAGCGCCACGCCATCAACCGTCTGCAATCCGGTCAAGGCAATGTTCGCTGTAGTCGCCGCCAGCACCGAATGCTTGAAATCCTGCCTGGCCAGCTCCTCGGTCACCCACTCCCGAGTCGCCAGCACCACCGCCGGATCGATCTTCAGTTGCACATTGCTGGCGCTGCTGACCACCAGGTTCATCCGCACCACCTGGGTCCGTCCTGAGCCCTGGCTCAACAGCGGCTTGTAGGTGGGTGCGCAATTGGCCACGGCAACCATGTCGCCATCGGCATCGTACAGCGCGATCTCGCGAATCCACTTGCCGCCGACGTCAGCCGGGATGACCTGCTCGGCAATGATGATCGCGCTGTTCTTGTCATCCACCTTCAGCTGGTTCAACGGCGCGCGGCGCCATTCGTTGATCAGGCGGGTCTGGGTGGCATTCGGGGTAGGGTCGCTGCCGTTGGCATCGCCGACACCCATCTGGGTGATTTTCCAGGCAATGCCCAAGGCATCGGCATTGGCCTGTTTCGCCGCGCCCACGTTGGTGAGGATGGCGTAGAACTGAGAAGTCTGGTCAACCATGTGCAATGTCCAAGGTATCGATTGTGTGTTCACGGCCGCCTCGCCCCACCACGCCGATGACCTCGATGTCACGGGGCGTCAGCGGGTAGATGTCCAGTTCGTCGCCGTCCTGGATCGCGCAGCCGAAATGAAGGGCGCCACGGCTTTCGAGGCTGATCACCAGGCCGGTCAGGTGGCGGCTGACCGGGCGCGCGTCGTCGATCAGCGCAGTCAGTTCCTGGTAGGTGCTTTCGCTGATGCCGGAATCGGAAACGCCGATCTTCAGCGCGAAAGTGCCCGCCGGGGCCGGCGGTGTGGTCTGCCACCATTCCTCTACCTCAATCAGGTAGCCGAACGGCTCCACTACCCGCCGCAGTGCACCCAAGGTGCCTTTGTGGGCATGGACGAAGAACGCCGAGCGGATCACCGAGCGTTTGATTTCATCGCTCCAGCTGTCCTCCCAGCGGTCCACCGACCAGGCCCAGGCCAATTGGTACAGAAGGTGCGCCGGGCAGCTATCGGGGTTGTAGAGTTGACGCAGGCTGACCTTGAGGTCCTCGTCGCCAGCCACTTCGATGGCCCGCTCCAGCGCGGTGCGGTTGAGCGGCAACAGGCTGTGCATGTCAGCTCCCCCGCTTCAGGCTGAAGCCGCTGCACCAGGCTGCCTGCGCCTTGCTCGGGCGAAGGTCGGCCCAGCCATTCAACTCGACCCGGCTGACCCCATCGATGTGCAGTTGCGCATCGATGCCAGAACGTGCCACTTCCACCCCAAGGCGTCGCCGGGGGTTGATCCAGGCCTGCAGGCGGCGTTGGCACTCGGCCAGTATCGCTTCGTACTCGGGGCCGCTGTCGGCCAGATGCAGCACGGCATCGATGCGGTAAGGCAGCACTTCAGCGCTGCGTACGTTGACCCGGTCGGCAACCGGGCGGATATCGTCGTCGTTGAGGTAGGCCGCTACCTGCGCCAGCAGTTCGGCACTGGCTTCGCCGTTACCTTCCAGACTCAGTACGGTGACATCCACCACCGCCGGCGACGGGCTTTCGGCGGTGGCGTCAGCCACCTGTCCCGAAGCGTTGCGGGCATGCAGGATGTAGCTGTTGCGCGGACCGGCCGTAGTCAGGCCTTCGTAAACCAGTTGCACCCGCTCGCGCAGGGCATCGTCCGATTCCAGCAACGCCTCGACCGGCGGGACGCTGGCCAGGTCCTCGGCCTGGATCACCAGGCGCTGCAGACCGACATTGGCCGCCAACTGGTCAAGGTCGGTGCCCTGGGCGTAGGCCAGCAGCAACGCCTTGGCGGCGTCGTTGATACGCGCCCGGTTGAGCAGCTTGCGGTAGGCACCGACCTCGAGCAGCTTGGTGACCGGGTCGCTTTCCAGATTGGCGCTCCAGGCTTCGCCCAGGTATTCCCGGAAGGTGTCCAGGTCGCCCTGGTAGAGCGCTTCGTAATCGAGGTCCTCCAGTAGCTGCGGCGCTGGCAGTTTCGACAGGTCGACCTGGCTCATACGCTGATCTCCAGCAGCGCTTCGTCGCCCAGGTAACGGCCACTGAGCGCCAGGCTGACCTGACCGTCGAGCACCGCGACTACCTTGACCCGCTGTAACTGCAGGCGCGGCTCCCAGCGGCCCAGCGCGCGCGCCACTTCGGCCTGCACGGCGCTTTTCCAGCCTTCGTTGACCGGAAGGTCGACGAAACGCCGCAGCTGGCTGCCGTACTCCGGGCGCATGCGCCGGCTACCCAGCGGTGTGCTGAGGACGTCTTCGATGGACTGGCGCAGGTGATCGAGGCCGGCCAGAGGCTGGCCGGTACGGCGGTCCATGCCGATCATGGCGCACCGCCCTGTTCATGGCTATGCATGGCATTCTCCTGGTATGAAAAAGCCCGCATGGGCGGGCTCGGTTCAGTGTTTGTGGTTGGCCGTGTTGCCGGCGGTGTCGATGATCCGGCCGCCGCCGTTGATATCGCCGCTGACCTGCAACGGGCCATCGACTGTGACGTTGCCGGAGAGCTTGATTGTGGCGGCCTGCAGGCTGATCGCACCGTCACTGACCTGCACCGTGGCAGCGCCGACCTTGATGGTCGCGCTGCCAGCCGGCAGCCGGATGTCGTAGTGGCTGGCCTGCCAGTCGTAACTGATCGAACCGCCATCGGCAAAACGCCAGACCTCGGTGTGCCCGCGATTGTCCGCTGCACTACCGGCATCGCCATACAGGCCGGGCAGGAAGGTGCCCTGGGCCGGTTCGCCGCTGGGGCTCAGCAGCACCCCCTGCTCGCCCAGGCTCGGCGCCCGCCAGTGCCTGGCCTGGCCGGCCGCCTGGGTGTGCCAGCGCAGCCAGGCGCTGGTCCAGCCGCTGCCGTCGGACACCCGAACGCGGGCGGCGGCAAGGTCCAGGGCGACCACCCGGCAGGGAATCACCATGCACGCCAGCATACGGTCATGCATGGCGCTGACGTAGCTCATGACAGATCCTCCGGGGCGACATAATGCGCTTCGTTACCGTGGCCGATGTCCGGGGCAAAGCCCAGAACCAGGCTGCCGGGCGGCTGGTCGGGCCAGTTCCAGCGTGGCTCGCCGAGCAGTACCGGCTGGTCCCAGCGCACGGTCCAGGCGGTGCCCAGGAACTGCGCCTGCACATTGCGGCTGGCTTCGACGAAATCCAGCGCCCAATGCTGCTGGCGCAGCAGGTCCATCAATTGGGCAGCCAGCAGACTGCCCTGCAGACGCGCCTCTGGATTGGCACTGTCAGCGGTGATATCCGCCTCGAAGGTTGCAATCAACACCGAGCGGCCATCCCGCGGTGCCGCATCGGCCGTCATGCGGACGATGCCGTGGCGCAGCGAAGGCCGTTCTGGAACATTTCCTACGGCGGTATAAGCATCTACCGATGCCAACTCCGGCATTGCCTCACGGATGGTTGCCGTCACCGCACCATGTAACGTGGCCAGTTCGCTCATGCATAATCCTCCTTAACGCTCGTCGCGCTGTGTGCTGTCGCGCAGGCCCAGACGTCGGGTCGCCCAGCGTTCATATAGCCGCATGGCAACATCGGCGCCGCCGACCGCTATCATGCAGCCCAATGCACTGGCCGCCCAGATCGACAGGCCGCCGGCATACAACAGCATCACCGTCGACACACCGCAGGCCATGCAGGCCCCAGAGCGCAACAACAGCCGTCGCAGCAGCGACCAACCCGTGGCGCCGGCCTTGTCGGCCCGCCACATTTCGCCGCTCACACCGCCCAGCAATGCCAGGACGATTACCAGCCAGAGCGGCATCTCGAGTAACGCCTGTTGCTCGTTCGTCACTGTCCTGTCTCCTGTGTAATGCCTGTTGGCGCAGGCCAACAGGTCGGTTATGGATGCTTTGCCGTGAATACCTCGGCATTCCAAAAAGCCCGGCTCGCAGGCTTTTCAGTAATGCGTTGGCGAACCGCCGGCCACGTCTGGTGACGCCGTGCGGTTCCGCTACTGATTGATGACTCCGGCCGCGGCCATCTGCCCGCCGGATAACTGTTCGTGGTGCTTTACGCTGCACACCCGGGCCAGTTGCCAACCCTCTGGACAATTGAGGCCTGTCCATCGCTGCCTGTGTAACAACCGGTTACGGCCGGCTTGAGACACAGGCTATGCATTTGTGCATATGCAGTCAATGCATTTCTGAAAATTTCTATGCGCTATTTTTTGCTGCAATGCATGAAAGCCATGCGTGGCCTGGTTTGTAGGACTTTTCAATAGGCGAAAAAAAACCCGCCGAAGCGGGTTTCTGCGAAGCGAGGGCTGTCAGCGAGCGTACATGCCCCACCAGAATACATGCCCGAGCAAGCTGATCTGCTCGTCCTGCATCTGCTGGAAGCTGTAGTCCTCGTCGGGGTGTTCGTCGCGGTTGAAACTGCGCAGGCGGATACCGGTAGGCAGGCGATAGACCTGCTTCACCCGCAATTGACCGTTGTGATTGATTGCATAGAGGTCGCCGTCGATGATGTCGCCGATCGAGCACTTGCCGGTATTCACCCCAACCGTCGCGCCGTCACGCAGCACTGGCAACATGCTGTTGCCGCGCACGGTCACGCACTTGGCCTGGTCGAACTGCACACCGTTGTGGCGCAGGCTGCGCTTGCCGAAGCGCAGGCGCGCGTGCTCGCTTTCTTCAATGACGAATCTTCCTGATCCTGCTGCCAATTCGACCTCGCGAAGGAAAGGTACCGACACCTCGTCATCCTCGACGGGGGTTTCATCATCCCACAGGCTGATGTCACTGAGATCGGCATGGCCGTGAGCCGGCAGCGCGGCCTCGCGAGACTCGCCAAGCTCGGCGCGGCCACGCAGCTGATCGGTGCTCACACCGAAGTACTCGGCGATCTTCGACACGTGTTTGTCGGAGGGGTCGACGATCTTGCCGCCGAGAATCCGCGACAAGGTGGATTGAGGAACACCCGTGCGCCGGTACAGCTCCGTCGGGGACAGGCCGTGGCGGTCGAGCAGTTCTCTGAGTACGGAGGCTACGTTGCGTTTTTGCATAGCATGCATAATGCAGGCATGCGCGAGGAAATGCAACGCATGGGCAGCGCGATGATGCATGCGGCGCTGCGCCTGCATCTGCGCGAAAAAGCCTGTACCATTGCCGGTTTCACAAACGCCAACCAGATCACCCGCTGTAAGGCCCTGAATGTCTGATCTTTCCGCACACACCCCGATGATGCAGCAGTACTGGAAGCTGAAAAGCCAGCACCCGGACCAGCTGATGTTCTACCGCATGGGCGACTTCTACGAAATCTTCTACGAAGATGCGAAAAAGGCCGCGAAACTGCTGGATATCACCCTGACCGCACGCGGTCAGTCGGCCGGCCAGTCGATCCCCATGTGCGGGATTCCGTTCCATTCGCTGGAGGGCTACCTGGCCAAGCTGGTCAAGCTCGGCGAATCGGTGGTGATCTGCGAACAGATTGGCGACCCGGCCACCAGCAAGGGCCCGGTGGAACGCCAGGTGGTGCGTATCATCACCCCCGGCACGGTCAGTGACGAGGCCCTGCTTGACGAGCGCCGCGACAACCTGATCGCCGCGCTGCTGGGTGACGAACGCCTGTTCGGCCTGGCGGTGCTGGATATCACCAGCGGCAACTTCAGCGTCCAGGAAATCAAGGGCTGGGAAAACCTGCTGGCCGAACTCGAGCGCCTCAACCCGGTCGAGCTGCTCATCCCCGACGACTGGCCACGCGACTTGCCGGCGGAAAAGCGCCCTGGCGCCCGTCGCCGTGCGCCGTGGGACTTCGACCGCGACTCGGCGCGCAAGGCCCTGTGCCAGCAGTTCGCGACCAAGGACCTCAAGGGCTTTGGCTGCGACAAGCTGACCCTGGCCATCGGCGCCGCCGGCTGCCTGCTGATCTACGCCAAGGAAACCCAGCGCACTGCCCTGCCGCACCTGCGCAGCCTGCGCCACGAACGGCTGGACGATACGGTCATCCTCGACGGCGCCAGCCGCCGCAACCTGGAGCTGGACATCAACCTCGCCGGCGGGCGTGACAACACCTTGCAGTCGGTCATCGACCGCTGCCAGACCGCGATGGCCAGCCGCCTGCTGAGCCGCTGGCTGAACCGCCCGTTGCGCGACCTCAAGGTGCTGCAGGCCCGCCAGGATTCGATCCGCTGCCTGCTCGACGGCTACCGCTTCGAGAAACTGCAGCCGCAGCTCAAGGAAATTGGCGATATCGAGCGGATCCTCGCCCGTATCGGCCTGCGCAACGCCCGCCCACGCGACCTGGCACGCCTGCGCGATGCCTTGGGTGCGCTGCCCGAGCTGCAGAACGCCATGGCCGAACTGGAGGCGCCGCACCTGGCGCGCCTGGCCGCCATTACCGGTACCTACCCGGAGCTGGCCAGCCTGCTGGAGCGGGCGATCATCGACAACCCGCCGGCGGTGATCCGCGACGGTGGCGTGCTCAAGCCTGGCTATGACAACGAATTGGACGAGTTGCTGGCGATCAGCGAGAACGCCGGCCAGTTCCTGATCGACCTGGAAGCGCGGGAAAAAGCCCGCACCGGCCTGGCCAACCTGAAGGTCGGCTACAACCGTGTGCACGGCTATTTCATCGAGCTGCCGACCAAACAGGCGGAGCAGGCGCCGGGCGACTATATCCGCCGCCAGACCCTCAAAGGTGCCGAGCGCTTCATCACCCCGGAGCTGAAGGCGTTCGAGGACAAGGCGCTGTCGGCCAAAAGCCGCGCGCTGGCCCGCGAGAAGATGCTCTACGACGGCTTGCTGGAAACCCTGATCAGCCACCTGGCGCCACTGCAGGACAGCGCCGGCCGCATTGGCTGAACTGGACGTGCTCAGCAACCTGGCCGAACGTGCGCTGAACCTGGATCTGAACTGCCCGCGCTTCGTCGACGAGCCGTGCCTGCGTATCGAGCAAGGCCGCCACCCGGTGGTGGAACAGGTACTGACCACGCCGTTCGTGGCCAACGACCTGGGCCTGGACGACAACACGCGCATGCTGATCATCACCGGCCCGAACATGGGCGGTAAGTCCACCTACATGCGCCAGACCGCCCTGATCGTGCTGCTGGCACATATCGGCAGCTTCGTGCCAGCGGCCAGTTGCGAACTGTCGCTGGTCGACCGCATCTTCACCCGTATCGGTTCCAGCGACGACCTGGCCGGCGGGCGCTCGACCTTCATGGTCGAAATGAGCGAAACCGCCAACATCCTGCACAATGCCACCGACCGCAGCCTGGTGCTGATGGACGAAGTGGGCCGCGGCACCAGTACCTTCGACGGCCTGTCGCTGGCCTGGGCTGCCGCCGAGCGGCTGGCCCAGCTGCGCGCCTACACGCTGTTCGCCACGCACTACTTCGAGCTCACCGTGCTGCCCGAAAGCGAGCCTCTGGTAGCCAACGTGCACCTGAATGCCACCGAGCACAATGAACGCATCGTATTCTTGCACCATGTGCTGCCGGGCCCTGCCAGCCAGAGCTACGGCCTGGCCGTGGCCCAGCTGGCAGGCGTACCGACGGCAGTCATCCAGCGGGCCCGCGAACACCTGGCACGCCTGGAGACCACCAGCCTGCCGCATGAACAACCGCCAGCCCATAAGGCCAAGGATGTGCCACAGGTACCGCACCAGAGCGACCTGTTCGCCAGCCTGCCACACCCGGCCATCGAGAAGCTGGGCAAGCTGCAGCTGGACGACATGACCCCACGTCAAGCTATCGAAACGCTATATCAACTAAAGAACCTGTTATAACGGCGCCCACTACAAGCTGGTAGAATCCGCCGCGGTTTGCTGGTGCTGCAGGTTATTAGCCTGGCCTGCAGCCACATGCCTGTAAACCGCGCGGCCCTGAGAGGAAGGGCCGCCGCCGTCGCCTGAGGAGAGAACTAGAAATGACCTTCGTCGTCACCGACAACTGCATCAAATGCAAATACACCGACTGCGTGGAAGTCTGTCCGGTGGACTGCTTCTACGAAGGCCCGAACTTCCTGGTCATCCACCCGGACGAGTGCATCGATTGCGCCCTGTGCGAGCCGGAATGCCCGGCGCAAGCCATCTTCTCGGAAGACGAAGTGCCTGCCGGCATGGAGAACTTCATCGAGCTGAACGCCGAACTGGCGGAAATCTGGCCGAACATCACCGAGCGTAAGGACGCCCTGCCAGACGCTGAAGAGTGGGATGGCAAGACCGGCAAGATCGAACACCTGGAGCGCTGATAGCGCCGATACGAAAAAGGCCCTTCTGGGCCTTTTTGGTTTTCTGCGGGCAAAAAAAGGGGCGGTTTGACCCGCCCACATTTTTTTCCGTAGTCCCTGCTTGTCCCTGACATCATCCTGATGAAATCGCTTCTTGCGATGTCCTTGGCCTTCATCCTGAAAGCCTGTGCATGTCCCTGTGCACAGTTCGAATACTAGCGGCTTGGGCACGGCAGGCAACCGCAAAACCTCACAGCGTGTTGCCGGTGACACATTTCTTCATGCCTGAATAATCCATATTTTTCAAAGGCTTGAAGAATATCGGGCTTTTAAGGAGCTATTGATTTACTGTCGGCTACATAGAAGGCTTACAGAACAAGTAAGCAAAGGCTTACACGCAATGTTAACAGGGTAGCGCTGTACATAATGTTTCGAGCCTGGACCCAGGCTGCTACTAGGCCCTGACCAACACGCAAGACAAACAAAAACGCCCCGAGGTCATCGGGGCGTTTGCTGGTGCAGGCCTTCGCTACTGGAACAGCGACTCGCTGGACAGCCCGTTCTTCTCGAGGATCTCACGCAGGCGCTTGAGGCCTTCTACCTGGATCTGCCGCACCCGCTCACGGGTCAGACCGATTTCCAGGCCGACATCTTCGAGCGTGCTGCTTTCATGCCCGCGCAAGCCGAAGCGACGCACCACCACTTCGCGCTGCTTGTCGGTCAGCTCGCCCAGCCACTGATCGATGCTCTGCGACAGGTCGTCGTCCTGCAACAGTTCGCAGGGGTCGGTCGGCCGATCGTCGGTCAGGGTATCGAGCAGGGTCTTGTCCGAGTCCGGGCCCAGCGACACATCCACGGAGGATACCCGCTCGTTCAGGCCCAGCATGCGCTTGACCTCGCCAACCGGTTTTTCCAGCAACGTGGCGATTTCCTCTGGCGACGGTTCGTGGTCGAGTTTCTGCGTCAGTTCCCGCGCCGCCCGCAGGTAAACGTTCAGTTCCTTGACCACGTGGATCGGCAGGCGAATGGTGCGGGTCTGGTTCATGATCGCCCGCTCGATGGTCTGACGAATCCACCAGGTCGCGTAGGTCGAGAACCGGAAACCACGCTCCGGGTCGAACTTCTCGACAGCACGGATCAGCCCCAGGTTGCCCTCCTCGATCAGGTCGAGCAGCGACAGGCCGCGGTTCACGTAACGACGGGCGATTTTTACAACCAGGCGCAGGTTGCTTTCGATCATGCGCTTGCGGCCGGCAGGGTCGCCCTTTTGCGACAGGCGCGCAAAGTGCACTTCTTCTTCCGGCGAAAGCAGAGGCGAGAATCCGATCTCGTTGAGATACAGCTGGGTGGCATCGAGCGCACGGCTGTAATCGATATACTTGTGTTGCTTGAGCGAAGAGCCCGATTTGGCCCTCGTCCGAACCGAAGATACAGCAGGTTCGTCTGACACCACATCCGTTTCCAAAACGATGCCCGTCTCCATCAGGAGGACGTCATCGTCGATGTCAAACTCCGGCACTTCTTTACTGAGAGCCATTGTTATAGTCCTTTGCTGAGTTCGAACTCAGACTCGAGCGGCACCTGTCTCCCTGGCAGCGCTGGAGCCTGTCCCCTCTACATCAGCGGAACAGGCCAGGTACAACAGTCAACGACGTGGCAGGAACTGGAGCGGATCGACGGGTTTGCCCTGGCGGCGAATCTCGAAATGCAGCTTCACCCGATCTGTGCCCGTGGACCCCATTTCAGCAATCGACTGCCCTGCCTTGACCTGCTGCCCCTCCCGAACCAACAGCCTGCGGTTATGACCGTAAGCACTGACGTAGGTGTCGCTGTGCTTGATGATGATCAGCTCGCCGTAGCCCCGCAGCCCACTCCCGGCGTAGACCACTGCACCATCAGACGCAGCAAAAACAGGCTGTCCCAAATCACCGGCGATATCAATGCCTTTATTCAAACTACCGTTTGAAGCGAATTTTCCAATCAGCACGCCATTGGCTGGCCAGGTCCAGCCACCCACCGCACGCTCCGCGGCGGGTACGGTAGCGACCACCGGGGCGCTGCTTGAAGATGCCGGCGCGGCCGGTTTGCCAGGGCTGGCAGGTGGTGTAGCCGCACTGCCCGCAGGCCGGCGGATAACCGTGGTCTTGCTCGACGATGAGGGGCTGGACACCACCGTGGTGCTGCCGGCCGAACCACTGCTGAAACGAATAGCCTGCCCCGGGCGGATGGTATAAGGCGCCGCGATGCCGTTACGCGCGGCCAGTTCCTTGTAGTCCCAACCATAACGGAAGGCGATGGAGAACAGTGTATCGCCGGGCTTGACGATGTACTGCCCGGAAGTCACCGCCGGGCGCTTGGGCACGGTATTGTTGCGGTCGACCACCCGCGCGCTGTTGCTGCTGGTGCTCGAGCAACCCACCAGTAGCGTACTCATGGCCAGTGCAATCACCAGAAGCGTGAAACCCGACCCGTCCTTGCGCTGCCGAATGACTGTGTGACCCACCCGCGCTCCCCTCATGGTGCCGAAAACGATATGAAGACAAGAAATGCAATAATGTTGCAATTATAACCAAGCCGGCCATTCCTCGCAGGCAGGTTCAATGACTGCTGCAAGCCATGGCGATCTGTGCGCCAGCGCTTCACCCCGCCAGATAGACAGGGCGAAGCAACAGGAATTCGCCACTCGCGCAAAAATACCGCTGGTGCCTGCCCGCAGCGCTCAGGCCAGTGGACCGTTGAGCAACGGCACGAAGCGCACAGCCCCGAGCACACGGCGGGAGAACCCATGTTCTTCACGCACGATCAGCATCAGCTGCTGCGTTTCGCCAGCCGGCCCCACCGGGATCACCATGCGGCCGCCGGGCGCCAGCTGGTCGAGCAGCGCCTGCGGCACTTCCGGCGCCACGGCAGTGACAATGATGCCGTTGTACGGCGCCAGCGCCGGCCAGCCTTCGCAACCGTCGCCCCAGCGAAACACCACGTTGCGCAGGTTCAGCTCCACCAGACGCTCCTTGGCCCTGTCCTGCAGGACCTTGATGCGCTCCACCGAGAACACCCGCTCGACCAGCTGGGCCAGAATTGCCGTCTGGTAGCCCGAACCGGTGCCGATCTCCAGCACCTTGTCCAGCGGCCCGGCTTCAAGCAGCAGCTCGCTCATGTGGGCAACCATGAACGGCTGGGAAATGGTCTGGTTGTGGCCGATCGGCAGCGCGGTGTCTTCGTAGGCACGATGCGCCAGCGCCTCGTCGACGAACAGGTGGCGCGGGGTACGACGGATCACGTCGAGCACCTTGCTGTTCGACACCCCCTCTTCGCACAGGCGCTGGATCAGCCGCTCCCGGGTACGCTGGGAAGTCATGCCGATGCCACGCCGCAGCATATCGTCCTCGCGCATCAGAGCAGGCCCTCCAGCCAACCGTCGAGCTGCTCGAAGGCATCACTGAAGGTGCGGTCGAGCTGCAGCGGCGTGATCGACACGTAGCCTTGCATCACGGCGTGGAAATCGGTGCCCGGCCCGCCGTCCTCGGCATCCCCGGCCACGGCGATCCAGTAGCCTTCCTTGCCGCGCGGGTTGACCACCTTGGTCGGCGCTGCCGCCCGCGCCCGGTGACCGAGGCGGGTGAGCTGGATACCGCGGATGTGTTCCAGCGGCAGGTTGGGAATATTGACGTTGAGCACGGTGCGTGGCGGCAAGCTCAGGCGCGACTGCGCCTCGACCAGGCGGCGGGCGATATGGGCCGCCGTCGGCAGGTTGTCCGGCTGGCGCGACAACAGCGAAAACGCCAGCGATGTCCCGCCGAGGAAACGGCCTTCCAGCGCGGCGGCGACCGTGCCCGAGTAGAGCACGTCATCGCCCAGGTTGGCACCGAGGTTGATCCCCGACACGACCATGTCCGGCGTCTGCGGCAACAGCCCATTGAGCCCCAGGTGCACGCAGTCGGTCGGCGTGCCGTTGAGGCTGATGAAGCCATTGGCCAAGGTCTGCGGGTGCAGTGGGCGGTCCAGCGTCAGCGAACTGCTGGCGCCGCTCTTGTCTTGATCCGGGGCGATCACCACGCACTCGGCGTAATCCGCCAGCGCAGCGTGCAGCGCGGCGATGCCGGGTGCGGTAACACCGTCGTCGTTCGAAATCAGAATACGCATGGGCTGTCCGTCTGCCCTGCCGACACCAGATCCACGACTTCGCGCACCACCACGGTGGCGAAGCATCCGGCCGGAAGGACGAATTCCAGTTGCAGGATATCAGGCTCGGGATAATGCCACGTCAGGCCGCCAATAGGGAGCCGCAGAATACGCCGTTCGTGATCCATGCCCGCCTGGGCCAACCATTGGCAAAGAGCTGGCTGGCGTGCGCCGATGGCATTTTCCAGCTGCCCGGCGGCAGCGCCGGCTGGCGAATCGCCCGCGCCCCACAGCGGGCCGGTCGGGTGCAGGTCCAGGATCGCCAGGCGCGGGTCGGCGCATTCGGCCTCCCCCGCCGGGAAGAAACTGCGGCTGTCGGTGAACGCCAGCAGGTCGCCCACTTGCGCCCGCGACCAGCTGCCATCGGCGACACGGGCGGCCAACAGCTGGTTGAACAGGTAGCTGCGCCCGGCCGACAGCAGCCGCGAACGTACGTTGCGCTGTTCGGGCAGGGCCTTGCGCGCGGCCCAGTCGAGCGCGTCATGGACATTGCCGCCGGCGTGGCCGAAGCGCTGGCTGCCGAAATAGTTGGGCACCCCGTGCTGCTTGAGCTGTTCAAGGCGCGCGTTCACCGCCTGGTGGTCGGCGGCCAAGGCGGTCAGACGCAGGGTGAAGCCGTTGGCCGAATGCGCACCGCGCTGCAGCTTGCGCTGGTGACGTACCTGCCTGAGTACACGCAGGCTGGCATCCTCGGCACGCGACAGGTCCGGGTTGGCCTTGCCCGGCAGGTGCAGGCTGAACCATTGGCGGGTCAGTGCCTGGCGGTCCTTGAGCCCGGCGTAGCTGATGCTGCGCACCGGCACGCCGGCAGCGCGCGCCAGGCGGCGGGCCGCCTCTTCAGTGTTGAGGTCACGCTTTTCGACCCACAACCACAAGTGCTCGCCCTGCCCCGACAACGGAATGTCCAGCACTTCGTCGACCTGGAAGTCTTCGGCCACCGCCTTGAGTACAGCAGTGCCCAAGGGTTCGCCCGATGCGCGCGGGCCCAGCAGTTCCACTTCGGTCATGCTGGCAGCAGCAGGGCAACCGCATGCACGGCGATACCCTCCTCACGACCGGTGAAGCCCAGTTTTTCAGTGGTGGTGGCCTTGACGTTGACCTGGTCGAGTTCGACCTGCAGATCTTCGGCGATGCGCTGGCGCATGGTCTCGATGTGTGGGGCCATCTTTGGCGCCTGGGCGACGATGGTGGCGTCGATATTGCCGACCTTCCAGCCTTTGGCCAGGACGATGCCGACCACGTGGCGCAGCAGAGCGCGGCTATCGGCGCCCTTGAACTGCGGGTCGGTGTCGGGGAAATGTTTGCCGATGTCTCCCAGCGCCGCCGCGCCCAGCAAGGCATCGCTCAGGGCGTGCAGCAGCACGTCGCCATCGGAGTGAGCCAGGAGGCCGTATTTATGGGAGATACGCACCCCGCCCAGGGTAATGAAATCACCGTCGCAGAAACGGTGCACATCGTAGCCGTGGCCAATACGCATAGAAAAACGCCCTGAATGAGTCAGGGCGTGATTCTACCTGCTTTAGCCGCTATTGGGGCCGCCATGTGGGCGCGGCCGCAGCCAAGGCTACACCCGTCCCAGCGCCACCGCATGATGGCGCAGGTGCTCTTCGATGAAGCTGGCGATGAAGTAGTAGCTATGGTCATAACCGGGTTGCAGGCGCAGGGTCAGCGCATGCCCGCCTTTGCGTGCCGCCTGCTCCAGCGCTTCGGGCTTGAGCTGCTTCTCGAGAAAGTCGTCCCGGTCACCCTGGTCGACCAGCAGCGGCGGACATTCGCCCGCCGGCGTCTCTGCCAGTAGCACGCTGGCGTCCCATTCGCGCCAGCGCGCACGGTCTTCGCCCAGGTAGCGGCTGAAGGCCTTTTCACCCCAAGGGCAATCCATCGGGTTGCTGATTGGCGAGAACGCCGACACCGAGCGGTACCGCCCAGGGTTACGCAAGGCACACACCAGCGCACCATGCCCGCCCATGGAATGGCCGCTGATGCTGCGCTCGGCGGATGCCGGGAAATGCGCCTCGATCAGGGCCGGCAACTCTTCCACCACATAGTCGTGCATGCGGTAGTGTTGCGCCCAGGGTTGCTGGGTGGCGTTGAGGTAGAAACCCGCCCCCAGGCCGAAATCCCAGGCACCGTCAGGGTCGCCCGGCACCTGCTCGCCACGCGGGCTGGTATCCGGCGCGACGATGATCAGCCCCAGCTCGGCGGCCAGGCGCTGGGCGCCGGCCTTCTGCATGAAGTTCTCGTCGGTACAGGTGAGGCCGCTGAGCCAGTACAGCACCGGCAGCTTCTCGCCCTGCTCGGCCTGCGGTGGCAGGTACACGGCGAACACCATGTCACAGCCCAGCACCCTGGAATGATGCCGGTAACGCTTGTGCCAGCCGCCGAAGCTCTTCTGGCAGGAGATGTTATCCAGGCTCATGGCGTACCTCAGAAGTGGATCACGCTGCGGATGCTCTTGCCTTCATGCATCAGGTCGAAGGCCTTGTTGATGTCTTCCAGGCCCATGGTGTGGGTAATGAAAGTGTCCAGCGGGATCTCGCCCTTTTCGGACATTTCCACGTAGCTTGGCAGTTCGCTGCGGCCACGCACGCCGCCGAACGCCGAACCACGCCAGACGCGTCCGGTGACCAGCTGGAACGGACGGGTGGCGATTTCCTGGCCGGCACCGGCCACACCGATGATGACCGACTCACCCCAACCCTTGTGGCAGCATTCCAGCGCGGCACGCATCAGTTGCACGTTGCCGATGCACTCGAAGGAGAAGTCCACGCCGCCGTCGGTGAGGTCGACAATCACTTCCTGGATCGGGCGGTCGTAGTCTTTCGGGTTGATGCAGTCGGTGGCACCCAGCTGGCGGGCAATCTCGAACTTGGCCGGGTTGATGTCGATGGCGATGATACGCGAGGCCTTGGCCTTCACCGCGCCGATCACTGCCGACAGGCCGATGCCGCCCAGGCCGAAGATGGCCACGGTATCACCCGCCTTGACCTTGGCGGTATTGAGCACCGCGCCGATACCGGTGGTAACGCCGCAACCCAGCAGGCAGACCTTTTCCAGTGGCGCTTCTTTCTGGATCTTGGCCACGGAAATTTCCGGCAGCACGGTGTATTCGGAGAAGGTCGAGGTGCCCATGTAGTGGAACAGCTGCTGGCCCTTGTAGGAAAAACGCGTGGTGCCATCCGGCATCAGGCCCTTGCCCTGGGTGGCGCGAATCGCCTGGCACAGGTTGGTCTTGCCCGAGAGGCAGAATTTGCACTTGCCGCATTCCGGGGTGTACAGCGGGATGACGTGGTCACCGACGGCGACCGACGTGACGCCTTCGCCTACCGCCTCGACGATCGCACCGCCTTCGTGACCAAGGATCGACGGGAAAATGCCCTCCGGGTCAGCACCGGACAGGGTATAGGCATCGGTGTGGCAGACACCGCTGGCGACTACGCGCAGCAGCACTTCCCCGGCCTTGGGCATGGCTACGTCGACCTCGACGATTTCCAGCGGTTTCTTGGCTTCGAAGGCTACGGCAGCACGGGACTTGATCATCAAAGGTCTCCAGACAGAAGGTCGATTCAGTCTGGCAGTGTAATTCACTGCCATTTGAGGAATAATCCGGCCGAAGACAAAACATTATTGCCATGCAGGGATAATCCATGAGCAGCCGCTGGGAAGGCATCGATGAATTCGTCGCCGTGGCAGAAACCGGCCAGTTCACTGCGGCTGCCGAACGCCTGGGGGTTTCTTCGTCGCATGTCAGCCGGCAGATCGCCCGGTTGGAAGAACGCCTGCAGACCCGCTTGCTGTACCGCAGCACCCGGCGCGTGACCCTGAGCGAAGCCGGGCAGACCTTTCTACAGCACTGCCAGCGCCTGCAGGATGGCCGCGAGGAAGCCTTGCGCGCCATGGGCGACCTGGCCAGCGAGCCCAAGGGCCTGTTGCGCATGACCTGCGCGGTGGCCTATGGCGAACGCTTCATCGTGCCGCTGGTGACGCGGTTCATGGCCCAATACCCGCAATTGCGGGTGGACGTGGAACTGAGCAACCACACCCTCGACCTGGTGCATGAGGGCATGGACCTGGCCATCCGCCTGGGCCGGCTGGCCGACTCTCGGCTGGTGGCCACGCGCCTGGCGCCAAGGCGCATGTACCTATGCGCCTCGCCGGCCTACCTGGAACGTTATGGACGGCCTCACAGCCTGTCGGAGCTGGCGCGGCACAATTGCCTGGTGGGCAGCTCGGACCTGTGGGCGCTGCAGCAGGACGGTCGTGAGATCAGCCAGCGGGTGCAGGGCAACTGGCGCTGCAACAGCGGTCAGGCAGTGCTGGATGCGGCGTTGCTGGGCATGGGTTTGTGTCAGCTGCCGGATTATTACGTGCTGGAGCACCTCAACAGTGGTGCCCTGGTGTCGTTGCTGGAAGCGCACCAGCCGCCGAACACGGCAGTGTGGGCGCTGTATCCGCAACAGCGGCACCTGTCGCCGAAGGTACGACGGTTGGTGGATTACCTGAAGGAAGGCTTGGCAGGGTTGCCGGAGTATCGCCTGAATTGAAACCTTGTACTGGCTGCACAGGCCTCTTCGCGGGTTCACCCGCGAAAGGGCCGGTACAGGTGTACGAAATTCAGCGGCGCCCGGCCCAGCGCTGGCGCAACCATTCGAGGTCTTCCGGGCGGGTCACCTTGATGTTGTCACTGCGCCCTTCCACCAGCTTTGGCGCCTGGCCGGACCATTCAATGGCCGAGGCCTCGTCGGTCACCAGCACATCCGACACCAGGCACTCGGCCAGCGCCCGGTGCAGCGCCCCCAGGCGGAACATCTGTGGCGTATAGGCCTGCCAGATGGTGCTGCGGTCAACCGTGGCGCTGACCCGCCCGCTGGCGTCAGCCCGCTTGAGGGTATCGCGTGCCGGCACCGCCAGCAGCCCCCCCACCGGGTCGTCCGCCAGTTCCGAAAGCAGCTTGTCCAGGTCGCTGCGCGCCAGGTTCGGGCGCGCAGCATCGTGCACCAGCACCCAGTCGCTGTCCGCTGCCCCTTCGGCATGCAGCATCAGCAAGGCGTTGAGTACCGAGTCGGCACGCTCACGGCCACCCGCCGCGCGGCGGATGCGCGGGTCTCTGGCGCAGCGCAAGGTCGGCCAGTAGGGATCGTGTTCGGCAACACTGACCACCACGCCGTTGAGCGCCGGGTGGCCAAGAAAACAGTCAAGGCTATGCTCGAGAAGAGTCTGCCCGGCCAGCTCCAGGTATTGCTTGGGGCGGTCGGCAGCCATGCGGGCACCAACGCCCGCAGCAGGAATCACGGCCCAGAAGGCCGGTAACGTATCGATCATTTCTGTGGTAACTGGAAGAGGGTTTCGCCCTCTTTGACCATTCCCAATTCGTGGCGAGCCCGTTCTTCAACGGTCTCCATGCCTTTTTTCAGCTCCAGCACTTCGGCGTCGAGCACGCGGTTTCGCTCAAGCAGGCGCTCGTTCTCGGCATGCTGCTCGGCGATCTGCTGCTTCAGCTCGGTCACTTGCGCCAGGCTGCCATTACCCACCCACAGGCGGTATTGCAGACCACCCAGCAGCAGGAGCAGGACAAGGAACAACCAATAAGGACTGCGCATCTAGGTATCCAGGTTAAAAAAGACCGTCGCAGAATGTTCGATTCGGGGTCTCGAATAGCACGAAGCCTGGCCGAGGCCAGGCTTCGTCGACAGAAACCCGTTGGAACGTAGGAATTTCGGTATGAAAGCCCCTACAACTCCGGCTGCTGTCTTTTTACCATCTCTTGCTTAGCCGCGAAACTCGGCACGACCACGGTAAACCGCCTTGGCACCCAGTTGCTCTTCGATACGCAGCAGCTGGTTGTACTTGGAAACGCGGTCGGAACGGCACAGCGAGCCGGTCTTGATCTGGCCAGCAGCGGTACCTACCGCCAGGTCGGCGATGGTCGAGTCTTCGGTTTCACCGGAACGGTGCGAAATCACCGCGGTGTAGCCAGCAGCCTTGGCCATCTGGATGGCTTCCAGGGTTTCGGTCAGCGAGCCGATCTGGTTGAACTTGATCAGGATCGAGTTACCGATGCCCTTCTCGATGCCTTCCTTGAGGATCTTGGTGTTGGTCACGAACAGGTCGTCGCCCACCAGCTGCACCTTGGCGCCGATCTTGTCAGTGAGGATCTTCCAGCCTGCCCAATCGGACTCGTCCAGGCCGTCTTCGATCGAAATGATCGGGAAGCGCTCGGTCAGGCCTTTGAGGTACTCGGCGAAGCCTTCGGCGTCGAACGACTTGCCTTCGCCGGACAGGTTGTACTTGCCGTCTTCGTAGAACTCCGACGCCGCGCAGTCCAGGGCCAGGGTCACGTCGGTGCCCAGCTTGTAGCCGGCTTTCTCGACCGCTTCGGCGATGGCGCCCAGGGCGTCTTCGTTGGAGGCCAGGTTCGGGGCGAAACCACCTTCGTCACCCACGGCGGTGTTCAGGCCACGGGCCTTCAGCACGGCTTTGAGGTGGTGGAAGATTTCGGTACCCATGCGCAGGCCGTCGGAGAAGGTCTTGGCGCCAACCGGCTGCACCATGAATTCCTGGATGTCGACGTTGTTGTCGGCGTGCTCGCCACCGTTGATGATGTTCATCATCGGAACCGGCATCGAGTACTGGCCCGGGGTACCGTTCAGGTTGGCGATGTGCGCGTACAGCGGCAGGTCCAGGTCCTGGGCTGCGGCCTTGGCTGCAGCCAGGGAGACGGCCAGGATGGCGTTGGCGCCCAGCTTGGCCTTGTTCTCGGTACCGTCGAGCTCGATCATGGCACGGTCCAGGGCCTTCTGGTCGGCAGGGTCCTTGCCCAGCAGCAGGTCACGGATCGGGCCGTTGATGTTGGCGACGGCCTTCAGCACGCCCTTGCCCAGGTAACGGCTCTTGTCGCCATCTCGCAGCTCCAGCGCTTCGCGCGAGCCAGTGGAAGCACCGGACGGCGCGCAAGCGCTGCCGATGATGCCGTTGTCGAGCAGTACATCGGCTTCCACGGTGGGGTTGCCACGCGAATCGAGAACTTCACGACCTTTGATGTCGACGATTTTTGCCATTGTTGTAAGCACTCCAGAATTGACGAAAACAACTTAGCTTGGGAAATCTTGCCGTTCACCAGGCGGACGTGCAGTGGGCAGGCCCAGTGAAGGGGACCCCTGACCGACTGGTCAGGGGTGGATCGGACGGTACTTTACCCGAGAATCGAGCTTTACGCGGTTTCTACCGTCGGAAAACTTTTCACCAGGTCATCCAGTTGCTTGAGCTGGGCCAGGAATGGCTCCAGTTTGTCCAGGCGCAGGGCGCATGGGCCATCGCACTTGGCGTTGTCCGGATCGGGGTGGGCTTCGAGGAACAGGCCGGCCAGGCCCTGGCTCATGCCGGCCTTGGCCAGGTCGGTGACCTGCGCACGGCGGCCACCGGCGGAATCGGCGCGGCCACCCGGCATCTGCAGGGCGTGGGTCACGTCGAAGAACACCGGGTACTCGAACTGCTTCATGATGCCGAAGCCGAGCATGTCCACAACCAGGTTGTTGTAGCCGAAGCTCGAACCACGCTCGCAGAGGATCAGCTGGTCGTTACCGGCTTCCTCGCACTTGGTCAGGATGTGTTTCATTTCCTGGGGTGCGAGGAACTGCGCCTTCTTGATGTTGATCACCGCGCCGGTCCTGGCCATGGCCACCACCAGGTCGGTCTGCCGCGACAGGAAGGCCGGCAGCTGGATGATGTCGCACACCTTGGCCACCGGCTCGGCCTGGTAGGGCTCGTGCACGTCGGTGATGACCGGCACGTTGAAGGTGCGCTTGATCTCTTCGAAGATCTTCAAGCCTTCTTCCATGCCCGGGCCGCGGTAGGAGGTTACCGACGAGCGGTTGGCCTTGTCGAAACTGGCCTTGAACACGTACGGAATACCGAGCTTCTCGGTGACCCGCACGTACTCTTCGCAGACCTTCATTGCCAGGTCACGGGACTCCAGGACGTTCATGCCGCCGAACAGGACGAACGGCTTGTCGTTGGCGATCTCGATGTTACCGACGCGGATGATCTTCTGGGTCATTGATCAGGCCTTGTTCTTCTGAGCCAGGGCTGCCTTGACGAAACCGCTGAACAGCGGGTGGCCGTCACGCGGGGTCGAGGTGAATTCCGGGTGGAACTGGCAGGCGACGAACCATGGGTGGTCCTTGGACTCGACCACTTCCACCAGCGCACCGTCTTCGGAGCGACCGGAAACCACCAGGCCGGCGTCGACCAGTTGTGGCAGCAGGTTGTTGTTCACTTCGTAGCGGTGGCGGTGACGCTCGGTGATCACGTCCTTGCCGTAGCAGTCGTGCACCTTGGAACCGGCGATCAGCTGGCAGTCCTGTGCGCCCAGGCGCATGGTGCCACCCAGGTCGGAGGCCTCGCTGCGGGTCTCGACGGCACCCGTGGCATCGGCCCACTCGGTGATCAGGCCGACCACCGGGTGGCCGCTGTTGCGGTCGAACTCGGTGGAGTTGGCGTCTTTCCAGCCCATCACGTTACGGGCGAACTCGATCACCGCCACCTGCATGCCCAGGCAGATACCCAGGTACGGCACCTTGTTCTCACGGGCGTACTGCACCGCAGTAATCTTGCCTTCCACGCCGCGCAGGCCGAAACCGCCCGGCACCAGGATGGCATCGGCGCCTTCGAGCAGGCTGGTGCCCTGGTTCTCGATGTCTTCCGAGTCGATGTAGCGCAGGTTGACCTTGGTGCGGTTGGTGATGCCAGCGTGGCTCATCGCTTCGATCAGCGACTTGTAGGCATCCAGCAGTTCCATGTACTTGCCGACCATGGCAATGGTCACTTCGTGCTCCGGGTTGAGCTTGGCATCGACCACCTTGTCCCACTCGGACAGGTCGGCGCCGTTGCACTGCAGGCCGAAACGCTCGACGACGAAATCGTCCAGGCCCTGAGCATGCAGCACGCCCGGGATCTTGTAGATGGTGTCAACATCTTCCAGCGAAATTACCGCACGCTCTTCAACGTTGGTGAACAGCGCGATCTTGCGACGCGACGAGGCATCGACCGGGTGGTCGGAGCGGCAGATCAGCACGTCAGGCTGCAGGCCGATGGAGCGCAGCTCCTTGACCGAGTGCTGGGTCGGCTTGGTCTTGGTCTCGCCAGCGGTAGCGATGTACGGGACCAGGGTCAGGTGCATCAGCATGGCGCGCTTGGAGCCCACTTCGACGCGCAGCTGGCGGATGGCCTCGAGGAACGGTTGCGATTCGATGTCGCCCACGGTACCGCCGATTTCCACCAGGGCCACGTCGGCGTCGCCGGCGCCCTTGATGATACGACGCTTGATTTCGTCGGTGATGTGCGGGATGACCTGGATGGTCGCGCCCAGGTAGTCACCACGGCGCTCCTTGCGCAGCACGTGCTCGTAGATACGCCCGGTGGTGAAGTTGTTGTTCTGGGTCATGGTGGTGCGGATGAACCGCTCGTAGTGGCCCAGGTCGAGGTCGGTCTCGGCGCCATCGTGGGTGACGAACACTTCACCATGCTGGAACGGGCTCATGGTGCCCGGATCGACGTTGATGTACGGATCCAGCTTGAGCATGGTGACCTTCAGGCCCCGCGCTTCCAGGATGGCCGCCAGGGAAGCCGAGGCAATGCCTTTCCCCAATGAAGAAACAACACCGCCCGTGACGAATATGTAGCGCGTCATGAAAAACCCTAGAAGTCTGCGTTAAGGCGGCCAGCGCCGCCGGAGAAAGCGAAGGAAGGCCGAAGCCCCCGATCACCTGCGTCAATCACAGTGCATCTCGAAAAACTGCCGCGTCTGTACAGACCAGGGGCATCCCCGGCATGGAGCTCGCTCGTCATTTTCAGAATCAGCCCAGCAAAAAACTGCTTGGTAATCGGCAACTCCTGTGTTTTCGCGGAACCCACAGAAGCTGTATCAAGAAGGGAGGGTAGTCTACCCGAATGTACCCTTCAGCTCAAACCTTGCGCGTTCGTCGGCAACTGCCAATCCAGCTGGCAATCCGCCTGTACCAGGCCGGGCAGGTTGGCCAGCGCCAGCAGGCGCTCGCCCTGGTACAGCAATGGCAGGCGCGGGCGCAGGAAGTGGGGTACTTGCAGCTCGTTGAGCAGGCGCTTGAGTTCGCGTCGGCCACGGCCGGGGATGTCCAGCACTTCGCCACCCTGGCGGTAGGCAATGCGCAGGTCACCTACAGGTACTGCGCCGACCAGCCGCACACTACCGTTACCCGGCAGCCGCAAGGGCTTGCCGGGATCGGGCCACGTCGGCCCTGCACCAGGCTGCTGCAGCCAGTCGCCGCTCAGCCACCAGATGCGTCCGTGGCTGCGCAGCAGCTGCCCATCGCCCAGCCGCCATACCGGCCGGGCATCGGCGGCGGCATCGCGCAGGTCAGCCCAACCCGCCCAGTGCCGGGTGTCGGGCAAGCGGGTACGCCGACTCAGCCAGTACTGCAAGGCATTGCGCTGACGGGCCGGCGACAGCGCAACCAGGGCGGCCAGGTCGAGCGAATCGAGCCCGGGCCAGGCCAGCGGAGCACCCTCCTCGGCAAGCGCCAGATCGCCCTGGGCAAGCTCGTCCAGCAGACTCAGGGCTTCACCCAGGTGCTCGGCAGCGCGGGCGAGGTTCTGGCTGGCTTGTGGCCAACGCTGCTGCAGGTGCGGGAATACCTCGGCGCGCAGGTAGTTGCGGGCAAATCGGGTGTCCGCGTTGGAGGGGTCTTCGATCCAGGCCAGTTGGTGCGCCTCGGCGTAGTCGCGCAACTGTTGGCGGGACCACCCCAGCAAAGGCCTGGCCAGGTTGCCCTGCCCTAGCCGTCGTTGCCCCGGCATCGCCGCCAGGCCACGCAGGCCGGCACCGCGCAGCAGGCGGAACAGCAAGGTTTCAGCCTGGTCGTCGCGGTGCTGGCCGGTGAACAGGACATCGCCCGGGTCCAGCCTCTGGCTGAAGGCGGCATAGCGGGCGGCGCGGGCGGCCTGTTCGAGGCTGGCGCCGGGGCTGATTTGGACGTGGATGACCTGGAGTACGATACCGAGCTGGTCGCAGACGGATTGGCAGTGTGCAGGCCAGGCGTCAGCGGCAGGCTGCAAGCCGTGGTGGATATGGATGGCGCGCAGCGCGGGGGTGGCGTGGTTGCGGGCGTGCTCGGCCAGCAGGTGCAGGAGCACAGTGGAGTCGAGGCCGCCGGAGAAGGCGACGTACCAGGTACGGGCGCTGAGCCAGGGGGTGAGGTTGATCATCTGGGCCTCACATCGCCGGGAAGATCGAGAACCCTGTGGCAGCGGTGTACCCCGCGAACAGGGGCGCAGCTGGTGCCAGGCACCGCGTCACCTTCTTCGCCGCTGAACCCGCTCCCACAGGGGCCGCAAAGCGACCCCGGGTCAAATCAGAGAATCAGACGCCGTAGCTCATCAGGCGCTCGTAACGACGAGCCAGCAGCGCGTCGTGGTCGAGCTTGCCGAGCATGTCCAGCTGCTGTACCAGGTCGGCACGGATGCTTTCCGACATCTTGACCGGGTCACGGTGGGCGCCGCCCAGCGGCTCCTGGATGACCTTGTCGACGATGTTCAGGCTCTTCAGGCGCTCGGCCGTGATGCCCATGGCCTCGGCCGCGTCGGCGGCCTTGTCGGCGGTCTTCCACAGGATTGACGCACAGCCTTCCGGCGAGATCACCGAGTAGGTGGAGTACTGCAGCATGTTCAGCTGGTCGCACACGCCGATGGCCAGCGCGCCGCCGGAACCACCCTCACCGATCACGGTGGCGATGATCGGCGTTTTCAGGCGCGCCATCACGCGCAGGTTCCAGGCGATCGCCTCGCTCTGGTTACGCTCCTCGGCGTCGATGCCCGGGTAGGCGCCCGGGGTGTCGATGAAGGTCAGGATCGGCATCTTGAAGCGCTCGGCCATTTCCATCAGGCGGCAGGCCTTGCGATAGCCTTCAGGGCGCGGCATGCCGAAGTTGCGACGCACCTTCTCGCGTACTTCACGGCCTTTCTGGTGACCGATGACCATCACCGGCTTGCCGTCCAGGCGGGCGGTACCACCGACGATGGCGGCGTCGTCGGAGAAGTGGCGGTCGCCGTGCAGCTCTTCGAACTCGGTGAAGATATGCTCCAGGTAGTCCAGGGTGTAAGGACGACGTGGATGACGGGCCAGGCGGGCGATCTGCCAGCTGGTCAGGTTGCCGAAGATGCTTTCGGTCAGGGTGTTGCTCTTGTCTTGCAGACGGGCAATTTCATCGCTGATGTTCAGCGAGTTGTCGTTGCCCACCAGACGCAGGCCTTCGATCTTGGCTTGCAGGTCGGCAATCGGCTGTTCGAAATCGAGAAAATTCGGGTTCATAGTCATCCGTCTTGGGTCTACGGCCAGGCGGCCGGCCGGTTGATCCGTTTGGCGCCCTACCTTAAGGGATCAGGCGCATTCAGGTCGAGATTAAATTTTTTGTCGGTTCAACGATATTGCAGGAAGACGTTCTCACGTCCGAACTGGTCACGCAGTGCCTGGATCAGCCCATCGGCCGGGTCGATCGCCCACTGGTCGCCGAACTGCAGCATGGCCTTGGCGTCGCTGCCGGTATATTCCAGGGTGATCGGGCAAGCACCACGGTGACGGGTAATCAGTTCGCCCAACCACTTCAGCCGGTCGCCCTTGAGCGCTTCGTGGGCCACCTTCAGGCGCAGGCTCTCGGCCAGCTTGGTACGCGCATCTTCCATGGTCATCACCTGCTTCACCCGCAGGCGCAGGCCGCCGGAGAAGTCGTCGTTGCTGACCTCGCCTTCGACCACCACCATGGCATCGGTCTGCAGCAAGGACTGCGCCGCCATGAAGGCATCGGCAAACAGCGACGCCTCGATGCGCCCGGAGCGGTCATCCAGGGTAACGAAGCCCATCTTGTCGCCCTTCTTGTTCTTCATCACCCGCAAGGCGATGATCATGCCGGCGATGGTCTGGGTGTCGCGCGACGGCTTGAGGTCGATGATGCGCTGGCGGGCGAAGCGGCGGATCTCGGCCTCGTACTCATCGATCGGGTGGCCGGTGAGGTACAGGCCAAGGGTGTCCTTCTCGCCTTTCAGGCGTTCCTTGAGGGTCAGCTCGCGTACCTTGCGGTGGTTGGCGTAGACGTCGGTATCGGCAGCGTCGAACATGCCGCCAAACAGGTCGACGTGGCCACTGTCCGCGGTGTGGGCGGCCTGCTCGGCGGCCTTGATGGCTTCGCCCAGCGCCGACAGCAAGGTGGCCCGGTTGATGTCGATATGGGCGTGATAGGCCTTGATCTCGTCATGGAAATGCGGGCCCAGACGGTCCAGCGCGCCACTGCGGATCAGCGCGTCGAGGGTACGCTTGTTGACCCGCTTGAGGTCGATACGCTCGCAGAAATCGAACAGGTCCTTGAACGGGCCGCCCTGGGCACGTGCCTCGACGATCGCCTCCACCGGGCCCTCGCCCACACCCTTGATGGCGCCCAGTCCATAGACGATGCGTCCGTCATCGTTGACGGTGAACTTGAAGTCGGAGAAGTTCACGTCCGGTGCGTCGAGGCGCAGCTTCATGCTGCGTACTTCTTCTACCAGCACCACCACCTTGTCGGTGTTGTGCATGTCCGCAGACAGCACCGCGGCCATGAACGGCGCCGGGTAATGGGTCTTCAGCCAGGCCGTCTGGTAGGACACCAGGCCATAGGCGGCGGAGTGGGATTTGTTGAAGCCGTAACCGGCGAACTTCTCCACCAGGTCGAAGATGTTGCCGGCCAGGTCCGCATCGATATTGTTGTTGGCGCAACCTTCGATGAAGCCGCCGCGCTGCTTGGCCATTTCCTCGGGCTTTTTCTTGCCCATGGCCCGGCGCAGCATGTCGGCACCGCCAAGGGTGTAGCCAGCCATCACCTGGGCGATCTGCATCACCTGTTCCTGGTACAGGATGATGCCGTAGGTTGGCGCCAGCACCGGCTGCAGGCCTTCGTACTGGTAGTCCGGGTGCGGGTAGGCCAGCTCGGCGCGGCCGTGCTTGCGGTTGATGAAGTCGTCCACCATGCCAGACTGCAGCGGGCCGGGGCGGAACAGTGCCACCAGGGCGATCAGGTCTTCCAGGCAGTCGGGCTTGAGCTTCTTGATCAGCTCCTTCATGCCACGCGATTCAAGCTGGAACACCGCCGTGGTTTCGGCTTTCTGCAACAGCTCGTAGGTCTTGCGGTCGTCCAGCGGGATGAAGTCGATGTTGACCTCGGGCAGGTTCTTCTTTGCCTGCTCGCGGTTGATGATCTCCATGGCCCACTTGATGATGGTCAGGGTACGCAGGCCGAGGAAGTCGAACTTCACCAGGCCCGCGGCTTCGACATCGTCCTTGTCGAACTGGGTTACCAGGCCGCCACCCTCTTCATCACAGGCGATCGGCGAAAAGTCGGTGAGCTTGGTCGGGGCAATCACCACACCACCGGCATGCTTGCCGGTGCCCCGCGTCACGCCTTCGAGCTTCAGGGCCATGTCCCAGATCTCGCGGGCATCTTCGTCACCCTTGAGGAAGTCGCGGAGGATTTCTTCCTGCTCGTAGGCCTTTTCCAAGGTCATGCCGACTTCGAACGGGATCATCTTCGACAGGCGGTCGGCCAACCCGTACGACTTGCCCTGCACCCGCGCCACGTCACGCACCACCGCCTTGGCGGCCATGGTGCCGAAGGTGATGATCTGGCTGACCGCGTTGCGGCCATAGGTTTCGGCCACGTAGTCGATTACCCGGTCACGCCCGTCCATGCAGAAGTCGACGTCGAAGTCGGGCATGGAAATACGTTCAGGGTTGAGGAAACGTTCGAACAGCAGGTCGTAGGCCAGCGGGTCGAGGTCGGTGATCTTCAGCACGTAGGCCACCAGCGAGCCGGCTCCCGAACCCCGGCCCGGGCCCACCGGGACGCCGTTGTTCTTGGCCCACTTGATGAAGTCCAT
This sequence comes from Pseudomonas sp. TE21394, assembly GCF_054057835.1. Lineage (NCBI taxonomy): Bacteria > Pseudomonadati > Pseudomonadota > Gammaproteobacteria > Pseudomonadales > Pseudomonadaceae > Pseudomonas > Pseudomonas sp. TE21394. Next base: position 660,002 of record NZ_JBSRZR010000001.1, read on the forward strand.
CACGATCAGGAAGTAACCGGGGAAACCCATCTGGATGATGATGTCCAGTTCGAACTTCAGGCGGTCCAGATAGACCTGGCGCTTCTCTTCGTAATTGGGCGTGGTCTCTTTCGGCCACAGCACCGCCAGGCGCTCTTCCAGGCCTTCGTGGGAGACGTGACGCAGGTAGTCATCGATACCCATGCCATTGGGCGTGGGGAAGTCGGGCAGGAAGTACTTGCCCAGCTGTACCTGGATGTTGCAGCGCTTGGCGATCTCGACAGTGTTGGCGATGGCGTCGGGCAGGTCGCTGAACAGCTCGGCCATTTCCTCAGCCGACTTCAGGTACTGCTGGTCGCTGTACATCCTTGGGCGGCGCGGGTCGTCGAGGGTCCAGCCCTCACCGATGCACACCCGCGTTTCATGGGCGTCGAAGTCGGACTGCTTGATGAAACGCACGTCGTTGGTGGCTACCAGCGGAGCGCCGAACTTGTCCGCCAGGGCTACGGCGGCATGCACGTACTCTTCGTCGCGGGCGCGGTTGGTGCGCTGCACTTCAACGTAGAAGCGCTCCGGGAACATGCCCATCCAGTCTTGCAGCAGGGCCGCGGCTTCATTGTCCTTGCCGGCCAGCAAGGCCATGCCGATGTCGCCCTCCTTGCCTGCAGAGAGGGCGATCAGGCCTTCGCTGGCCGGGGCGATCCATTCGCGCTGGAGAATCACCAGGCCGTTGCGCTGGCCGTCGGTCCAGCCACGCGAGATCAGCTCGGTGAGGTTGCGGTAGCCCTTCGGGTTCATGGCCAGCAAGCAGATCCGCGACAGCGGTGCTTCCGGGTCGGCGCCGGCCAGCCACAGGTCGGCACCGCAGATCGGCTTGATGCCGGCACCCATGGCGGTCTTGTAGAACTTCACCAGCGAGCACATGTTGCTCTGGTCGGTGATTGCCACCGCCGGCATGTTCATCCCGGCCAGTGCCTTGGCCAGCGGCTTGATCCGCACCAGGCCGTCGACCAGCGAGAATTCGGAGTGGACGCGCAGGTGAACGAAGGGAACCGACATGGAAGATCCTGTAGCAGTGCTGAACGACAAGGGCGGGATTGTAGCGTAAATGAGGCGAGGTTTTGGGTTGCGTTGCAGCCTGTCGCGACACAAGGCGCTCACACGCGTCGCGCTGTTCTCCAGCACTGGCGTTGTTTCTGTGGGCGCGGATAGACCTGCGGAGCAGGCTACGCGGCGGATCGCACCGGCGATGCCGGTGATCGCGAACAGAGTATCTACAGGTACGGCGCCCACTGCAGAAGAGGATTTATCCGCGAAGCAGGCCCCGAGGTCAGATCAGGGATTCCATGACGCCTTCGCGCGCATCCCAGGCAGCCCGCACCGGGGCAAAGGAACGCCGATGAATGGGCGTAGGCCCCAAGCGCGCCAGGGCCTCGAGGTGCACCGGTGTCGGGTAGCCCTTGTGCCCACCAATGCCATAGCCCGGATAGATCAGCTCGAATGCGCTCATCTCACGGTCTCGGGTCACCTTGGCCAGGATCGAAGCCGCAGCAATGGCTGGCACCTTTGCATCACCCTGTACGACCGGCGCCGAAGGCACCGCCAGTTTCGGGCAGCGATTGCCATCGATGAGGGCCAGTTTCGGCGTAACGTGAAGCCCTTCGACTGCACGCTGCATGGCCAGCATGGTGGCGTGGAGGATGTTCAACCGGTCTATTTCCTCGACCTCGGCACGGGCGATACAAAAACTCAGGGCCTTCTCGCAGATCTCATCGAACAGCGCCTCACGCCTGGCTTCGGTGAGTTTCTTCGAATCGTTCAGGCCGAGGATCGGGCGCGCCGGGTCGAGGATCACCGCCGCCGTCACCACCGCGCCGCACAGCGGGCCACGGCCCACCTCGTCGACGCCAGCGACGAGGTCTTCGACCAGGTTGAAATCCAGTCCAATCTGCATGTCAGCGGTCCTTCAACAGCGCCAGCACCGCCTCGGCGGCCTGATTCGAGGCGTCACGGCGCAGGGTGCGGTGAATTTCGTCGAAACGCCCGGTCTGCTGGCTGCCGTCGGCCACCAGAGGCGCCAGGGTATCGGCCAGCGCTTCGCTGGTAGCATCGTCCTGCAACAGTTCAGGCACCAGCGCACGCTGGGCGAGCAGGTTTGGCAGCGACACGTAAGGGCTTTTGACCAGGCGCTTGAGGATCCAGTAGGTCAACGGCGCCAGGCGGTAGGCCACCACCATCGGCCGCTTGTACAACAGTGCTTCGAGTGTAGCGGTACCCGAGGCGATCAGCACCGCGTCGCAGGCCGCCAGGGCCTGGTGCGACTTACCATCGAGGAGGGTCAACGGCAGCTGGCGCCCTTCGAGCATCTGTTCGATCTGCGCGCGTCGCGCGGCATTGGCACAAGGCAGCACGAAACGCACCCCCGGCACCTGCTGGCACAGCCGTGCGGCGGCATCGAGAAACAGCGCCCCCAGGCGCCCGACTTCACCGCCCCGGCTGCCCGGCATCAGTGCCACTACCGGCCCCTCGCCCAGGCCAAGCTCGGCGCGCGCCGCCGGACGGTCGGCTACGAGCGGGATGGTGTCAGCCAATGGGTGGCCAACGAAGCGCACCGGCACACCCTTTTCCTCATAGAAGCGCGCCTCGAACGGCAACAGCGTGAGCATCAGGTCGCAGCCTTCGCGGATCTTCAGCACACGCTTCTGCCGCCAGGCCCACACCGAGGGGCTGACGTAGTGCACGGTCTTGATGCCGGCCTGGCGCAGCTTCAGCTCGATATTCAGGGTGAAATCGGGAGCATCGATGCCGATGAACACATCAGGCTTTTCGCCAACAAGGGTTTCGATCAGCAGCTTGCGGCGCTTGAGCAACTCGCGCAGGCGCCCCAGTACTTCGACCAGGCCCATGACGGCCAGGCGCTCCATGGAGAAATAGGACTGCAACCCTTCGGCCTCCATCAGCGGGCCGCCGACGCCGATGAACCGCACGTCTGGGTGGCGTGCCTTGAGGGCACGCATCAAGCCTGAACCGAGGATGTCACCGCTGGCCTCACCGGCGACCAACGCTACGCAAAGCCGGGCCATGTCAGCGGGTGATGCCGCGGGCAGAATTCACGATCGACTGACGGAACAGCTCGACCTCAGGGTGCTGCACAGCCAGTTCGGCCAGTTCCTTGAGCGCGTCTTCGACGGTCAGGCCCTGGCGGTAGACGATCTTGTAGCAACGGCGCAACACATGGATGACTTCGTCGCTGAAACCGCGCCGGCGCATACCTTCGAAGTTCATGCTGCGGGCCTCGGCCGGGCTGCCGAACACGGTGACAAAAGCCGGGACGTCCTTGCCGATCGCCGTGCCCATGCCGGAAAACGCATGAGCGCCGATGTGGCAGTACTGGTGCACCAGGGTATAGCCGGACAGGATCGCCCAGTCGCCCACGTGCACATGCCCGGCCAGCGCTGTGTTGTTGACCAGGATGCAGTGGTTGCCGATGACGCTATCGTGGCCGATGTGGGCATAGGCCATGATCAGGTTGTGGTCGCCCACGGTGGTTTCCGCGCGGTCCTGGACGGTGCCGCGGTGGATGGTCACCCCTTCACGGATGACGTTATGGTCACCGATCACCAGGCGCGTCGGCTCACCCTTGTACTTCAGGTCCGGGGTGTCTTCGCCGATCGAGGAAAACTGAAAGATACGGTTGTGCTTGCCGATGCGGGTCGGCCCTTTGAGCACAACATGCGGGCCGATAACGGTGCCCTCCCCGATTTCCACATCGGGGCCTACGATCGACCAGGGGCCGACCTCGACGCCATCGGCCAGTTTGGCCGATGGATCGATAATGGCCCGAGGATCAATCGAATTCATAGGGAGCGTTCCGCGCAAGTGATCTCGGCCGAACAAACCGGCTTGCCGTCGACCAGCGCACGGCACTCGAACTTCCAGATCATGCTCTTGCGGCTGAGGAACCTGGCTTCCAGCACCAGCTGGTCACCCGGCAGCACCGGCTGACGGAAGCGCAGTTTGTCGGAACCGACGAAGTAGTACAGGGTGCCATCGGCCGGCTTGGCGTCGAGCATCTTGAAACCAAGGATACCGGCTGCCTGGGCCATGGCTTCGATGATCAGAACACCGGGCATGATCGGGTGCGCCGGAAAATGTCCATTGAAGAATGGCTCGTTGATGCTGACATTCTTGTAGGCACGAATGCTCTGGGCCTCGAAGTCCAGATCCGTTACACGGTCCACCAGCAGGAACGGGTAACGGTGAGGCAGGTATTCGCGAATCTCGTTGATGTCCATCATTTCGGGGGGAAGCCTGTAATAAGAATAGGGAGCGCAGGTGCTGACCACACGCTCCTTTTGCAATCCAAAGAGAAGCCAGCTAGCGACTGTTCACTCTTGCTCAGGGAATGGTATCAGCCTTCTGATGTCGGCTGGCCACCTGAGGTCACGGTATCGACGCGTTTTTCCAGCTGCTGGAGACGCTTGGCCATGTCGTCCAGGTGGCGGATACGCGCGGCGCTCTTGCGCCATTCAGCCAATGGCTGCATGGCAGTGCCGGAAGAATAGGCACCCGGTTCGGTGATCGAACGGGTCACCATGGTCATTCCGGACACGAAAACGTTATCACAGACATCGATATGACCCACCATGCCGACACCGCCGGCGATGGTGCAATGCTTGCCGATGCGCGTACTGCCGGAAATACCGACGCAGGCGGCCATGGCCGTATGCTCACCGATCTGAACGTTGTGGGCGATCTGGATCTGGTTGTCGAGCTTGACCCCGTCAGCGATGCGCGTATCCGACAATGCACCACGGTCAACCGCGGTGTTGACGCCGATTTCCACATCATCACCGATGGTCACGCCACCAATCTGGGCGATCTTGCGCCACACACCTTTCTCGTTGGCAAAGCCGAAGCCTTCGCCGCCGATCACCGCCCCCGACTGAATGACCACACGCTTACCGATGGTCACGTCATGGTACAGAGTGACCCTTGGCGCCAGCCATCCGCCCTCGCCGATCACGCAACGGGCACCGACCACGCAGTGCGCGCCCACGCTGACATTGGCGCCGATACGCGCGCCGCTTTCGATGACCGCAAACGGCCCGATGCTGGCGCTGGCATCCACCTGTGCGTCCTCAGCCACCACGGCGCTGGGATGAATACCCGCCACAGCCTTGGGTTTGGGATCGAACAGGTGGGAAATACGTGCGTAGGCCAGGTACGGATCGGCCACGATCAGTGCGTTGCCGGCAAAGCCTTCGGCATCCGCCGCCTTGAGCAGCACCGCGGCCGCCTGGCTGTTGTCCAGGTATTTGCGATATTGCGGGTTGGCGAGGAAGCTCAACTGACCGGGGCCTGCCTCCTGCAAGGTGGCCAGCCCGGTAATCTGCAGCGCCTCGGGGCCCTTGAGGGTGGCGCCGAGAGCCTCGGCCAGCTGGCCTAGCGTCATGGTCACGGTCATATCAACGGGCTTGGTTCATGCGCTCGATGACTTGGCGGGTGATGTCGTACTGAGGTTTGACATCGATGACCGCACCACGCTCGAGGACCAGGTCATAACCACCCTTCTTGATCACTTCCTCGACTGCGCCATCCAGCTTGGGCTTCAGCTGCTTGAGCATGTCGCGGTCGGCAACGGCCTTGGCTTCGTTCAGCTCCTTGGACTGGAACTGGAAGTCACGAGCCTTCTGCTTGAACTCGAGCTCCAGGCGCTCACGCTCCTGCTGCTGCATCTTGTCGCCGCCTTTGATCAGGCGGTCCTGGATACCCTTGGCGCTGCTTTCCAGGCTTTTCAGCTTGGTCAGTTGCGGGCCGAACTTCTTCTCGGCATCCACCGCGTATTTCTTGGCGGCGTCCGATTCCAGCAGGGCCATCTGATAGTTCAGGACGGCAACCTTCATTTCGGCGAAAGCCGGGGTGGCGACCAGCGCCGCGGCCACTACGGCCAGTTGAGTCAACTTACGCACGATGCACTCCTGGATAAACCGTTGTCGTTAAGCGAGGGCCGACCTCAGAAGGTCTGGCCCAGAGAGAATTGGAACACCTGCGTGTCGGCATCGTCCGGCTTCTTCACCGGCATTGCCAGGCTGAAGCTCAACGGGCCCAGTGCAGTGATCCAGGTCACGCCGAGGCCGACCGAACTGGCCATGCCCGAGAAACCGACCTTCTCGCAATCAGGCTTGTTGCCGCAATTGGTGTCGAATACGTTACCCACGTCCCAGAACACGGAGGTGCGCAGCGAACGCTGGTCCTTGACGAACGGCAGCGGGAACAGCAGCTCGACACCACCTTGCACCAGCACGTTACCACCGAACGGCAACGGATCCTGGTCCGGGTCGGCGATGGTACCAGGCTTGCCACCGTTGGCCTCGCCACGGCTTGGCGTACTGCGCGGGCCCAGGCTGCTGTCCTTGAAGCCACGGACAGAGTTGAAACCACCGGCGAAGTAGTTCTCGTAGAACGGCAGGCCCGAAGTGCTGCCGTAACCGTCACCATAGCCCAGCTCGGTGTGCAGGCGCAGGGTGTATTCATTGGTAATCGGCTTGAACAGCTGGCCACGGTAGTCAAGCTTGAAGAACGACAGGTCGCTACCTGGAATGGTGGATTCCAGGGTGAGGCTCTGCGAGTGACCACGGGTTGCCAGCACGCCTTTGTTCAGGGTCGATTCCGACCAACCGATCGAGGCCTTGAAGTTCAGGAAGCTGTCGCCCTCCTCTTCAAGGAAGTCGAAGATCTCGTCGACGGTGTACTTGCCGGTCTTGATCTTGTCCTGCTGCACGCTCAGGCCATAGGTCAGGCGCGAGGTTTCGCTGATCGGGTAGCCCAGGCTGACACCGGCACCGTAGCTGTCCACCGCATAGCTGGCCACGTCGACGTCGAGGTCATCGTAGTCGGTGCTGCGGTAGAAGGCGTTGTAACCCAGGCTCACGCCATCGGCAGTGAAGTAGGGGTCGACGAAGCCGAAGTTGTAGCGGGTCTGGTATTCCGAACGGGTCAGGCCGATGGATACCTTGTTACCGGTACCGAGGAAGTTGCTCTGGCTGATCGAACCACCGAGGATCAGGCCGGCGCTCTGGGCGAAACCGACGCTGGCGGTGATCGAGCCGGAGGCTTGCTCTTCGACGCTGTAGTTGACATCGACCTGGTCGTCGGTGCCTGGCACCGGCGGGGTCTCGACGTTGACTTCCTTGAAGAAGCCCAGACGCTCCAGACGGGTCTTGGACTGGTCGATCAGGTAGGTCGAGGCCCAGCCACCTTCCATCTGACGCATTTCGCGACGCAGCACTTCGTCTTCGGTCTTGGTGTTGCCACGATAGTTGATGCGGTTGACGTAGGCACGCTTGCCCGGGTCGACCACGAACATGATGTCGACGGTATGGTCTTCATCGTTCGGCTTCGGCACCCCGTTGACGTTGGCGAACGTATAGCCTTCGTTACCCAGGCGGCGGGTAATCAGTTCGGAGGTAGTGGTCATCACCTTGCGCGAGAACACCTGGCCTGGCTGCACCAGCAGCAACGACTTGACCTGGTCTTCCGGCACTTTGAGGTCACCGGACAGCTTCACGTCGCGAACGGTGTACTTCTCGCCTTCGTTGATGTTGACGGTAATGTAGACGTGCTTCTTGTCCGGCGTGATGGACACCTGGGTGGAAGCGATGTCCATGTTGATGTAGCCGCGGTCCAGGTAGTAGGAACGCAGGCGCTCCAGGTCACCGGACAGTTTTTCGCGGGCGTACTTGTCGTCGTTCTTGAAGAACGACAGCCAGTTGGTGGTCTTCAGCTCGAACAGCTGCGCCAGGGTCTCGTCGTCGAACACGTTGTTGCCGACGATGTTGATGTGCTGGATGGCGGCGACGGTGCCTTCGTTGATCTTGATCTTCAGCGCCACACGGTTGCGCGGCTGCGGCACCACCTCGGCGTCGACCTCGGCCGAGTAGCGGCCCTGGGCCACATACTGGCGCTGTAGCTCGTTACGCACGCCTTCGAGGGTGGCTCGCTGGAAGATCTCGCCTTCGGCCAGGCCCGATTGCTTCAGCCCCTTCATCAGGTCTTCGGTGCTGATCGCCTTGTTGCCTTCGATCTCGATGCTCGACACCGACGGGCGCTCAACCACATTGATGATCAGGACATTGCCATCGCGGTTCAGCTGGATGTCCTGGAAGAAGCCGGTCTTGAACAGGGAACGGGTCGATTCCACCAGGCGGCGGTCATCGGCCTGGTCGCCGACGTTCAGCGGCAGCGCACCAAACACGCTGCCGGCGGAAACCCGCTGCAGGCCGTTGACGCGGATATCGGAGATGGTGAAGGACTCGGCGTGAACTTCAGCGATCATCAGTGCGGACATGACCGCAGTTAGCAGCAGACGTTTCATGAAGTCCTTTTATTCCAACTGGCAATAAACAACCCGCCGTCACTAAACGGCAGGTTCGCAATTGAGCGAAGCTTTATAGTCGACCCAGATCGTTGATCAGGGCGAGCAACATCACCCCTATGACCAAACTGATACCGATCTGGACCCCCCAACCTTGCACCCGATCCGACAGCGGACGACCGCGCACCCACTCGACCAGGTAAAACAGCAAATGCCCCCCATCCAGAACCGGAATGGGCAGCAGGTTAAGAACCCCCAGGCTTATGCTCAGGTAGGCCAGGAAATTCAGGAAATCCCCCACGCCGGACTGGGCTGAAGCGCCCGCCACTTTAGCAATGGTTATCGGTCCGCTCAAGTTTTTTACCGAGAGCTCCCCGAACAGCATTTTCTTCAGCGATTCAAGGGTCAGGACGCTCATGCTCCAGGTCCGCGACAAGCCCTCACCCACCGCTTCCAGCGGGCCGTAGCTGACTTCGCGGAGCATGCTGGCAGGCCACTCGCCACCTTTTACCCCGGCACCGAGATAGCCACCGGACGCCTTGCCCTCGCCCTTGCGCGCCAGGGTCACCGGCAGTTCCAGCGCAGCGCCGTCACGCTCGATACGCACCAGAACCTTGGCTTGCGGGCGGGCGCGCACGGCATCGACCACCTGCTGCCACTCGGTCACGGCAATACCATCGAGGGCCAGCAGCTTGTCACCGGTTTTCAGGCCGGCAGCGGCAGCCGGCCCCTTCGGATCGATTTCGGCCAGCACCGGCACGATCGCCGGGCGCCAGGGCTGCAGGCCCAGGGACTGGATCGGGTCGGGCTCGTCGGCTCCCTTGAGCCAGCTGTCCAGCTTCACCTGCAACTGACGCTCGGCAGTGGCGCCCTCGTCGCGCACGCCTACCTGCAAGGTACCACTCTCGCCCAGGCGTCGGACCAGCTGCAGGTTGACCGCCGACCAGCCATTGGTCGGCTTGCCATCGATGGAGACGATTTCCTGACCTGCGGCCAGGCCTGCCGAAGCTGCCAGGCTGCCAGCTTCGACGGCGCCGATCACCGGACGGACCTGCTGGGTACCCAGCATCGCCAGCACCCAGAAGAACAGGATGGCCAGCAGGAAGTTGGCAACCGGGCCGGCTGCGACGATGGCGATGCGCTGGCGCACGGGCTTGCGGTTGAACGACTGGTCGACCAGCGCCGGCGGCACCTCGCCTTCGCGCTCGTCGAGCATCTTGACGTAGCCACCCAGCGGGATTGCGGCCACCACGAATTCGGTGCCATGGCGATCATGCCAACGCAGCAATGGCGTGCCGAAGCCCACCGAGAAGCGGAGTACCTTGACCCCGCAGCGACGCGCCACCCAGAAGTGGCCGAACTCATGGAAGGTGACCAGCACCCCCAAGGCCACGAGGGTGCCGATAATCATGTAGAGCGCTGTCATATCCATCTCCGAATGATGTTCAGCGGGCCGGCGTCGTGCCGCCCTCCCTCGTTAACCATGGCGGGCCTGCATCAGCGACCGTGGCGCCTCAGCCATTCACGGGAAAGCTCCCGGGCACGCTGGTCGGCGGCGAACACCGCATCCAGCGACGGCAGCGGCATGACGGGCTCCTGATCGAGCACCTGTTCGATCATACCCGCGATTTCCGGGAAGCGGATACGCCGTTGGAGAAATGCCTCGACCGCGACTTCGTTGACCGCATTGAGCACCGCCGGCGCGCTGTTGCCAGCCTCGGCAGCCTGCCGCGCCAGGCGCAGGCAAGGGAAGCGCTGTTCGTCGGGCGCCTGGAAATCCAGACGGGCGATGGCGAACAGGTCCAGCGGGGCCACCCCGGAATCAATCCGTTCGGGCCAGGCCAGGGCGTTGGCAATAGGCGTGCGCATGTCCGGGTTACCCAGCTGCGCCAGCACCGAACCGTCGACGTAATCCACCAGGGAGTGAATCACGCTCTGCGGGTGCACCACCACCTCGATCCTGGCCGGTGCTGCATCGAACAGCCAGCAGGCCTCGATCAGCTCCAGCCCCTTGTTCATCATGCTGGCGGAGTCCACGGAAATCTTGCGCCCCATGGACCAGTTGGGGTGCGCGCAGGCCTGTTCCGGCGTGACGTTGAGCAGCGCCTCGACGGGCGTCTCGCGGAACGGGCCGCCGGAAGCGGTGAGCAGGATCCGGCGCACACCTACGGCACTCAGGCCGCGCGCATAGTCGCCAGGCATGCACTGGAAGATCGCGTTGTGCTCGCTGTCGATCGGCAGCAGCACAGCACCACTGCGCCGCACCGCGTCCATGAACAGCGCGCCAGACATCACCAGCGCCTCCTTGTTGGCCAGCAGCACCTTCTTGCCGGCCTCGACCGCCGCCAGGGTGGGGCGCAAGCCGGCGGCACCGACGATGGCCGCCATCACGGCGTCGACTTCCGCCGCGCAAGCCACCTGGCACAGCCCGGCCTCGCCTTCCAGCACTTCGGTGGCGCAACCCGCCGCAGCCAGGCCTTCGCGCAGACGCCCGGCCGCCTCGGCCACCGGCACCACGGCAAACGCCGGGCGATGGCGCAAACACAGGGCCAGCAACTCGTCGATACGCGAATAGCCGCTCAGGGCGAACACTTGATAGCGGTCAGGATGGCGCGCGATGACATCCAGCGTGCTCAGGCCGATGGAGCCAGTGGCGCCAAGCACGGTAATGCGCTGCGGACGGCTCACATCACACCCCATTCTGCAGCCCACAACAGCACGGCGAAAATCGGGATGGCGGCAGTCAGACTGTCGATGCGATCCAGCACCCCGCCGTGACCGGGCAGCAGGTTGCTGCTGTCCTTGATACCGGAGCGGCGCTTGAACATGCTTTCGGTCAGGTCACCGACCACCGACGACATGACCACCAGCGCGGCACCCAGCAGGCCCAGCAGGATCTGGCCGACGCTCCAGTCGCGGCTGACCCCGACCACCACGGTGATGGCCAGGCTGACCGCCAGGCCGCCATACACGCCTTCCCAGCTCTTGCCCGGGCTGACCTGCATGGCCAGCTTGCGCTTGCCGAAGGCACGACCGGAGAAATACGCACCAATATCAGCAGCCCACACCAGCACCATGACCGACAGGATCAGCCAGTTACCCAGCGACCAGTGCTTGAGCAGCACCAGCCCCTGCCAGGCCGGCAGCAACACCAGCAGGCCGATCAGCAGGCGGCAGGCGGCGCTGGCCCACAGTTCGCTGCTGCGCGGATAGGTCAGCACCAGCCAGGTGGCCAGCCCCCACCAGATCACCGCAGCGCCCAGCACCCAGGGCGCCAGCTCGGGAAGGATATACAGCAGCATCAGCGCTACGGCGACCACCGCGGCATAGGCGATACGCAGCGGCTGGGCCATCAGCCCGGCCAGGCGTGCCCACTCCCAGGCGCCGAGGGTTACCACAAAGCCGATGAACAGGGCGAAATCCCCGCCATTGAGCAGGAAGAAGCCACCCAGCGCGATCGGCAGCAGGATCAGTGCGGTAATGATGCGTTGTTTAAGCATTAAGCACGAGCTCCAGCCTCGACCTGCTCGCTGGTCTTACCGAAGCGGCGCTGGCGCGAAGCGAAATCGGCCAGGGCATTGCGCATGGCCTCGTGTTTGAAATCCGGCCAGTACAAGTCGGAGAAGTACAGCTCGGCATAAGCCAGCTGCCACAGCAGGAAATTGCTGATGCGGTGCTCACCACCGGTGCGGATGCACAGGTCCGGCAGCGGCAGTTCGCCGGTTGCCAGGCAAGTCTGCAACAGGCCCGGGGTAATGTCCTCCGGGCGCAGGTGCCCGGCTTGCACTTCCCGCGCCAGGCGCTGGGCGGCCTGGGCGATGTCCCACTGGCCACCGTAGTTGGCCGCGATCTGCAGGATGAAACGGTTGTTGCCGGCAGTCAGCGCCTCGGCCTCGCGCATGGCAGCCTGCAGTTCCGGATGGAAACGCGAACGGTCACCGATGATACGCAGGCTGATGTTGTTCTCGTTCAGGCGCCTGGCCTCGCGGCGCAGGGCCGAGAAGAACAGCTCCATCAGCGCACCGACCTCTTCGGCGGGGCGCTGCCAGTTTTCGCTGGAGAACGCGAACAGGGTCAGCACCTCGACCCCGGATTCTGCACATACCTCGATGACCGCGCGAACGGCGTCGACACCCGCCTTGTGCCCGGCAACGCCGGGCAGCAGGCGCTTTTTCGCCCAGCGGTTGTTGCCATCCATGATGATCGCGACATGACGCGGCACCGAGGACGGCACCGCTGGCTTGGTCTTTTCCATTAAAAAGCCCCGGCCTTAGACGGCCATCAGGTCCTTTTCCTTGGCTTTGAAGGCGGCATCGACCTCGGCAACGAACTTGTCGGTCAGCTTCTGGATCTCGTCGGCGGCGCGACGCTCTTCGTCTTCGCTGATTTCCTTGTCCTTGGTCAGCTTCTTCAGCTCGGCCAGGGCATCGCGGCGCACGTTGCGCACTGCGACCTTGGCATCCTCGGCAACGCCGCTGGCCTGCTTGGTGTAACCCTTGCGGGTTTCCTCGGTCAGGGCCGGCATCGGCACACGAATGGTAGTGCCGGCGCTGGACGGGTTCAGGCCCAGGTCGGAGGTGAGGATGGCCTTCTCGATGGCAGCACTGAGGTTCTTGTCGTGGGCGACGATCTTCAGGGTGCGGGCATCTTCGACGGTGATCGCGGCCACCTGGTTCAGCGGCATCTCGCTGCCCCAGGCCGGGACCTTGACGCTATCCAGGATGCTTGGGTGCGCGCGACCGGTACGGATTGCCGCCAGGTTGCGGCCCAAGGCCTCGAGGGACTTGGTCATGCGCTCCTGCGCGTCTTTCTTGATGTCGTTGATCATGCTTGGCCTTCCTCGATCAGAGTGCCTTCAGCGCCACCCACCACGATGTTCAGCAGGGCGCCAGGCTTGTTCATGTTGAATACCCGCAATGGCATCTTGTGGTCACGGCACAGGCAGATTGCGGTCAGGTCCATCACACCCAGCTTGCGATCCAGCACCTCGTCGTAGGTCAGGTGATCGAACTTCTCGGCGTGCGGGTCCTTGAATGGATCGGCAGTGTACACACCATCGACCTTGGTCGCCTTCAGCACCACGTCGGCATCGATTTCGATGGCGCGCAGGCAGGCCGCGGAGTCGGTGGTGAAGAACGGGTTGCCGGTACCGGCGGAGAAAATTACCACATCCCCGGAGTTGAGGTGGCGAATAGCTTTGCGACGATCGTAATGATCGGTGACGCCGACCATGGAAATGGCCGACATGACCAGGGCCGGGATGTTCGAGCGCTCCAGCGCATCGCGCATGGCCAGGGCGTTCATCACGGTGGCCAGCATGCCCATGTGGTCACCGGTGACGCGGTCCATACCGGCTGCGCTGAGCGCGGCGCCGCGGAACAGGTTGCCACCGCCGATCACCAGGCCGACCTGGACCCCGATCCCTACCAGCTGGCCAACTTCAAGGGCCATGCGATCCAGCACCTTCGGGTCGATTCCGAAGTCTTCCGAGCCCATCAGGGCCTCGCCGCTAAGTTTGAGCAAAATGCGTTTATAGCGAGGTTGGCGACCACTCACCTGCTGAGCCATTGCGAGTCTCTCCTGCGGCGTACTTTTAGAAAATTCGTGCGGGCTGTTTTCAGCCTGCTAACTGTAGCGTGGCACCGCTTCGGTGCCAGCGAAGAGAGAGTCGGATAAACCCCTCTCCGTTTTGACAAAGAGGCTGCGCGCGTGAGCGGGCAGCCTCTTCGGGGCGACAGACGGGGCTGTCTTACTGCTTGGCAGCAGCGACCTGGGCGGCAACTTCTTCAGCGAAGTTGTCGACTGGCTTCTCGATGCCTTCGCCGACTTTGAAGTAGGTGAAGGAAACGATTTCAGCACCGGCTTTCTTGGCCAGCTCGCCAACCTTGACTTCCGGGTTCATGACGAAGGCCTGCTCGACCAGCGAGGCTTCGGCCAGGAACTTCGAGATACGACCCTTGATCATGTTCTCGACGATGTTCTCTGGCTTGCCGGCGATCTTGTCAGCGTTCAGCTGCAGGAAGACGCCCTTTTCGCGCTCGATCGCTTCGGCCGAAACTTCCGACGGCAGCAGGAACTCAGGGTTCGAAGCGGCAACGTGCATGGCGATGTTCTTGGCCAGCTCGACGTCGCCGCCTTTCAGGACAACGGCAGCGCCGATCTTGTTGCCGTGCAGGTAGGCACCGACCACGTCACCTTCAACGCGCACCAGGCGACGGATGTTGACGTTTTCGCCGCACTTGGCGACCAGCGCTTCACGCGCAGCTTCACGCGATGCGATCAGCGGAGCGGCGTCGGTCAGCTTCTGGGCGAAGGCCTCTTCGATGCTGTCGGCTACGAAAGCCTTGAAGTCGTCTTGCAGGGCCAGGAAGTCGGTCTGCGAGTTCACTTCCAGCAGGACGGCGGATTTACCGTCGGTCTTGACCGCGATAGCGCCTTCAGCAGCGACGTTGCCAGCCTTCTTGGCGGCCTTGATGGCGCCCGAGGCACGCATGTCGTCAATGGCTTTCTCGATGTCGCCGCCGGCCTTTTCCAGGGCCTTCTTGCAATCCATCATGCCTTCGCCGGTACGCTCGCGCAGTTCTTTGACCAGCGCTGCAGTAATTGCTGCCATTTCAAAATCCTCTTGGAAAGTTTTTCAACCATTCCACCCGTTGCTCACGGGCGTTCAATTCTGCAAATCCACTGTGTCTATCTCAGCAAGGCCCATGATGCGGGGGCGATGCTGACAGCAGGATTTCAAGGTGGCAAAAAGGGGGCAGAGCCCCCTTTTTGCGTGCCAAGTCGACGCTAGCGTCTAATTACTCGGCAGCAGGTGCAGCCGCTTCTTCAGCGTAAACTTCGGTGCCGCCGGCAACGTTGTTGCGGCCACGGATGACTGCGTCAGCCATCGAAGTCATGTACAGCTCGATAGCGCGGATGGCGTCATCGTTACCTGGGATGATGTAGTCAACACCTTCCGGGCTGCTGTTGGTATCGACAACGCCGATAACCGGAATGCCCAGTTTGTTGGCTTCGGTGATCGCGATGCGCTCGTGATCAACGTCGATAACGAACAGAGCGTCAGGCAGACCGCCCATGTCCTTGATACCGCCCAGGCTGCGATCCAGTTTTTCCAGGTCGCGGGAGCGCATCAGGGCTTCTTTCTTGGTCAGCTTGGCGAAAGTGCCGTCTTCGGCCTGGGTTTCCAGGTCGCGCAGACGCTTGATCGAAGCGCGGATGGTCTTGTAGTTGGTCAGCATGCCGCCCAACCAACGGTGGTCAACGTATGGCGAACCGCAACGAGCAGCCTGCTCGGCGACGATCTTGCCAGCGGAACGCTTGGTGCCGACGAACAGGATCTTGTTCTTGCCCTGGGCCAGGCGCTCTACGAACGCCAGGGCGTCGTTGAACATCGGCAGGGTTTTTTCCAGGTTGACGATGTGGATCTTGTTGCGCGCGCCGAAAATGTACTTGCCCATTTTCGGGTTCCAGTAACGGGTCTGGTGGCCGAAGTGCACACCGGCCTTCAGCATATCGCGCATGTTGACTTGGGACATGATAGTTCCTTGATAAGTCGGGTTGGGCCTCCACGCATCCCAATGACCAACCCGCGAATTCTGCAACTCGGGGCACCCAGGTCATCGTGTCGACACGTGTGTGGGTTAAGTGCTGACGGGGTCGTCCCCGAAAGCGGCGCATTTTATACCACAGACAGCGGCCGAACGGAACCCGGATACTGTTGCGTCCGTCAGCGGTTTTTGCAGCACCCCGGCTTTCGCGCCAGAATGCCAGCTATAGACAGCAGCATAAGCGTCTTTATCCCGACCGATCGGCGCCCTGCTCTGCTAGAATCCGGCCTTTCCCGTTTGTTCGCGCCGCATGCGGCGCTGTAGAGAGCCTGTAATGACCGTCACCATCAAGACTGCAGAAGACATCGAGAAGATGCGCATCGCCGGCCGCCTGGCCGCCGAAGTGCTGGAAATGATCGAAGAACACGTCAAGCCCGGGGTCACCACCGAAGAGCTGGACCGCCTGTGCCACGACTACATCGTCAATGTCCAGCAGGCTATCCCGGCGCCGCTCAACTACAAGGGCTACCCGAAGTCGATCTGCACCTCGATCAACCATGTGGTCTGCCATGGCATTCCCAACGACAAGCCGCTCAAGGACGGTGACACGCTGAACATCGATGTCACCGTGATCAAGGACGGCTACCACGGCGACACCAGCCGCATGTTCCACGTCGGCAACGTGCCGGTATGGGCCGAGCGCCTGTCCAAGGTTACCCAGGAGTGCATGTACAAGGCCATCGAGCTGGTCAGGCCGGGCTGCCGCCTGGGCGACATCGGCGAAGTGATCCAGAAGCACGCGGAAAAGAACGGTTTCTCGGTGGTACGCGAGTTCTGCGGCCACGGTATCGGCAAGGTGTTCCACGAAGAGCCGCAGATCCTTCACTACGGCCGCGCCGGCACCGGCATGGAGCTGAAGGAAGGCATGACCTTCACCATCGAGCCGATGATCAACCAGGGCAAGGCCGACACCAAGGTACTGGGCGACGGCTGGACGGCCATCACCAAGGACCGCAAGCTTTCGGCCCAGTGGGAACACACCCTGGTGGTGACCGCGACCGGCTACGAGATCTTCACCCTGCGCAAGGACGACACCATCCCGCGCACCTCGGCCTGAGCGTACTCAGCCAACGGCCACCCCTCGACAGGAACCTGACGCGATGCCCCAGGTGGATTCCGAGCTGTTCGACCGTGGCCAGTTCCAGGCGGAACTGGCCCTCAAGGCGAGCCCCATCGCCGCCTTCAAGAAGGCCATCCGCCAGGCCGGCGAGGTGCTTGACAGGCGTTTTCGCAGCGGCGGCGAAATCCGCCCGCTGATCGAGGCCCGCGCCTGGCTCGTCGACAATATCCTGCAACAGGCATGGAACCAGTTCGACTGGGGCGACCACAGCGGCATTGCCCTGGTCGCGGTTGGCGGCTACGGGCGCGGCGAGCTGCACCCGCATTCGGACATCGACCTGCTGATCCTGCTGGGTGCCGCCGAACACGAGCAGTACCGCGACGCCATCGAGCGCTTTCTCACCCTGCTGTGGGACATCGGCCTGGAAGTGGGCCAGAGCGTGCGCACCGTCGACGAGTGTGCCGAGCAGGCCCGCGCCGACCTGACGGTCATCACCAACCTGATGGAAAGCCGCACCATCGCCGGCCCCGAGGCCTTGCGCCAGCGCATGCTGGAGGTGACCGACACCACGCACATGTGGCCGAGCAAGGACTTCTTCCTGGCCAAACGCGCCGAGCTCAAGGCCCGCCACCACAAGTACAACGACACCGAATACAACCTCGAACCCAACGTGAAAGGTTCGCCCGGTGGCCTGCGAGACATCCAGACCGTGCTCTGGGTGGCGCGTCGTCAGTATGGCACCCTCAACCTGCACGCCTTGGCCGACGAAGGCTTTTTGCTGGAAAGCGAGAACGAACTGCTGGCTTCTTCCCAGGACTTCCTGTGGAAGGTGCGTTATGCCTTGCACATGCTGGCCGGGCGTGCCGAGGACCGCCTGCTGTTCGACCACCAGCGCAGCATCGCCACGCTGCTGGGCTACAGCGACGACAACCCCAAGCGGGCCATCGAGCAGTTCATGCAGCAGTACTACCGGGTAGTGATGAGCATCAGCCAGCTGTGCGACCTGATCATCCAGCATTTCGAAGAGGTCATCCTGGCCGATGACGACAGCGGTACTACCCAGCCGCTGAATGCGCGCTTCCGCCTGCATGATGGCTATATAGAAGCCACCCGGCCGAACGTGTTCAAGCGCACCCCGTTCGCCATGCTGGAGATCTTCGTGCTGATGGCCCAGCACCCCGAGATCAAGGGCGTGCGCGCCGATACCGTGCGATTGCTGCGCGAACACCGGCACCTGATCGACGACACCTTCCGCACCGACATCCGCAACACCAGCCTGTTCATCGAGCTGTTCAAGTGTGAAATCGGCATCCACCGCAACCTGCGGCGGATGAACCGCTACGGCATCCTGGGCCGCTACCTGCCGGAATTCGGCCTGATCGTCGGGCAGATGCAGCACGACCTGTTCCACATCTATACGGTCGACGCGCACACCCTCAATCTCATCAAGCACCTGCGCAAGCTGCAATACACGCCGGTATCCGAGAAATTCCCGCTGGCCAGCAAGCTCATGGGGCGCCTGCCCAAGCCCGAGCTGATCTACCTGGCCGGCCTGTACCACGACATCGGCAAGGGCCGCCAGGGCGACCACTCGGACCTGGGCGCGCTGGATGCGCAGAAGTTCTGCGAACGCCACCAGTTGCCGGCCTGGGACAGCCGCCTGATCGTCTGGCTGGTGCAGAACCACCTGGTGATGTCTACCACTGCCCAGCGCAAGGACCTGTCCGACCCACAGGTAATCAACGACTTCGCCCTGCACGTGGGCGACGAAACGCGCCTGGACTACCTGTACGTGCTGACCGTGGCCGACATCAACGCCACCAACCCCAGCCTGTGGAACTCGTGGCGCGCCAGCCTGCTGCGCCAGCTGTACACCGAGACCAAGCGCGCCCTGCGCCGTGGCCTGGAAAACCCGCTGGACCGCGAGGAGCAGATTCGCCAGACCCAGTCCGCAGCACTGGATATCCTGGTACGCGAGGGCACCGACCCGGATGACGTCGAGCAATTGTGGTCGCAGTTGGGCGATGACTACTTCCTCAAGCACACCGCCGCCGACGTGGCCTGGCACAGTGACGCGATCCTGCAGCAACCGGCCGACGGCGGGCCGCTGGTGCTGATCAAGGAAACCACCCAGCGCGAATTCGAAGGTGGCACGCAGATCTTCATCTACGCCCCCGACCAGCACGACTTCTTTGCCGTGACGGTGGCGGCGATGTCGCAACTGAACCTGAACATCCATGACGCGCGGATCATCACCTCGAGCAGCCAGTTCACCCTCGACACCTATATCGTGCTGGACAACGATGGCGGCTCGATCGGCGACAACCCGCAGCGGGTCAAGCAGATTCGCGACGGCCTGACCGAAGCGCTGCGCAACCCCGAGAACTACCCGACCATCATCCAGCGCCGGGTCCCGCGCCAGCTCAAGCACTTCGACTTCCCGCCGCAGGTAACCATCCTCAACGATGCCCAGCGGCCGGTGACCATCCTCGAAATCACCGCGCCCGACCGCCCAGGCCTGCTGGCCCGGCTGGGGCGGATCTTCCTGGAGTTCGACCTGTCGCTGCAGAATGCCAAGATCGCCACCCTTGGCGAGCGGGTGGAAGACGTGTTCTTCATCACCGACGCCGACAACCAGCCGCTGTCCGACCCACAGCTGTGCAGCCGCCTGCAGGAGGCCATTGTCCAGCAACTGCAGGCCGGCCAGGCCAGCGATACCAGCCCGACCCGCGTGACCTTTTAACGACCAGACGATTGACGAGACCTTGCGCCGATGAACCATGCCTTGACCCAGCTTCAGCCCTACCCGTTCGAGAAACTCCGCGCCCTGCTGGGCAGCGTGAAGCCGGCGGCGGACAAACGCGCCATCGCCCTGTCGATCGGTGAGCCGAAGCATGAATCGCCGGCGTTCGTCGCCCAGGCCATGGCCGACAACCTCGACAAGCTGGCGGTATACCCCAGCACCATCGGCCTGCCGGCATTGCGCCAGGCGATCGGCCAGTGGTGCGAGCGCCGCTTTGGCGTCCCGGCCGGCTGGCTGGACGCCGAGCGCCATATCCTGCCGGTCAACGGCACCCGAGAGGCGCTGTTCGCCTTCACCCAGGCCGTGGTCAACCGCGCCGATGATGGCCTGGTGGTCAGCCCCAACCCGTTCTACCAGATCTACGAAGGTGCAGCACTGCTGGCCGGTGCCACCCCGCACTACCTGCCGTGCCTGGAAAGCAACGGTTTCAACCCCGACTTCGATGCCGTGCCGGCCCAGGTGTGGCAACGCTGCCAGATCCTGTTCCTGTGCTCGCCGGGCAACCCCACGGGCGCGCTTGTGCCGATGACCACCCTGAAAAAGCTGATTGCCCTGGCCGACCAGCACGACTTCGTGATTGCCGCCGACGAGTGCTACAGCGAGCTGTACTTCGATGAAGACGCCCCGCCACCGGGCCTGCTGACTGCCTGTGCGGAGCTGGGCCGCAGCGACTTCAAGCGCTGCGTGGTGTTCCACAGCCTGTCCAAGCGCTCCAACCTGCCGGGCCTGCGTTCGGGCTTCGTCGCCGGTGATGCCGAGATCATCAAACCGTTCCTGCTGTACCGCACCTATCATGGCTGTGCCATGCCGGTACAAACCCAACTGGCCAGCATTGCCGCCTGGCAGGACGAGGCGCATGTGCGCGAGAACCGCGACCAGTACCGCGCCAAGTACGATGCCGTGCTGGACATCCTGCAACCGGTGCTGGACGTGCAGCGCCCGGATGGCAGCTTCTACCTGTGGGCCAAGGTGCCCGGTGACGATGCCGAATTCACCCGTGACCTGTTCGAGGCCCAGCATGTGACGGTGGTGCCGGGGTCGTACCTGTCGCGCGAAGTGGATGGAGTGAACCCGGGTGCCGGGCGTGTGCGCATGGCGCTGGTTGCGCCGCTGGCCGAGTGCATCGAGGCGGCGGAGCGGATTCGCGCGTTCCTGCAAGACCGCTGACTGGATTGGGGCGCTTTGCGCCCCATTCGCGGGACAAGCCCGCTCCCACAGGCTCTCCATTGCATCTGAGGTTGATGGGGACCTGTGAGAATGGGGGCGCTTTGCGCCCCATTCGCGGGACAAGCCCGCTCCCACAGGCTCTCCATTGCATCTGAGGTTGATGGGGACCTGTGAGAATGGGGGCGCTTTGCGCCCCATTCGCGGGACAAGCCCGCTCCCACAGGCTCTCCATTGCATCTGAGGTTGATGGGGACCTGTGAGAATGGGGGCGCTTTGCGCCCCATTCGCGGGACAAGCCCGCTCCCACAGGCTCTCCATTGCATCTGAGGTTGATGGGGACCTGTGGGATTGGGGGCGCTTTGCGCCGCATTCGCGGGACAAGCCCGCTCCTACAGGCTCTTCATTGCATCTGAGGTTGATGGGGACCTGTGGGAGCGGGCCTGCCGCGCGAAGGGCATCAGCGAGATCTACTTGTCCGGCCCCAGGTTTGCCTCACTCATATCCAGCTCCCCCAGCACCTGCCGCACCACCTCGTCACCTACCAGATGCTGACGATGCAGGTCGTACAGCTCCAGCCGCTGCGCCCGCAGCGCACGCAGGCGCAGGCGTCGCTCCAACTGGTCCATCTGTTGCGCCAGGGCCTTGGCTTCGGCGCTGTCGTTATAGCTGTCCAGTTCATCCCGGTATTCCGCCATCAGGCGCGCCTTGAGCTCGGTGGCCAAGGTCGCCTGCGCGGCATCCTGCGGCGCATTACTGTCGATCACTTCTTCTGCCTCCAGGGCATGAATCGCCGCCTCGGCAGTACGCCGCCAGGCCTCCTGCACTTCCTGATGCAAGCGCTCGTCCGGGCTCTTGGTCACCCCGCGCAGCAGCAGCGGCAGGGCAATACAGGCGGTGATCAGCGACAGCAGGATTACCCCGGCAGCGATGAAGATCAGCAGGTCACGCTCAGGGAACACCTTGTCCGCCCCTATCAACAGCGGGATCGACATCACACCGGCCAGGGTGACTGCTCCGCGTACACCGCCCAGGGTCAGCAGCCAGCAGGAGCGCGCCGTGGGCATCAGTACCAACGCCGGCTTGCCGCGCCAGCGTCGCACCAACCCGATCGAGCGCCAGATGCTCTGCACCCAGATGAAACGCAGCAGGACCAACGCGGCAAAGATTGCCACCACATCCAGGCAACGCCAGGCGAGGGTCGGCCAGACGCTGGTTTCGTGGCTGACCACTGCCTTGATGATGTCCGGCAGCTGCAGGCCCAACAGGAGGAAGATCAGGCCGTTGAAAGCGAACTCCAGCAATGACCAGACGCTGCGGTTGAGCAAGCGGGTGCTGGTCTGCCGCGGCAGCAGGTCGAGCCAGCTCTGCATCATGCCGGCCGCTACCGCGGAGAGGATGCCCGACACGCCCAGGCGCTCGGCCAGTACGTAGGCGGCGAACGGCAGCAGCAACATGAACACCACGTGGGTAGCCGGGTCGTCCCAGCCGCGTGCGATCATCCACGCCCGCAGGCGGCCGATCAGCCAGCTCAGGGCGACACCCACGGCCAGGCCGCCCAGGGCGACCAGGACGAAACTGAAGCTGGCGTCGGCCAACGAGAACACCCCGGTGATCGCCGCCGCCAGGGCAAACTTGAAGGTGACCAGGCCGGACGCATCGTTCATCAGGGCCTCGCCTTGCAACATGTGCATCAGCGGGGTGGGCAGGCGGTCCTGGGCAATGGCCGACACCGCCACGGCGTCGGTCGGCGACAATACTGCCGCCAGTGCGAAAGCCACCGGCAGCGGAATGCCAGGCAGCAACCAGTGAATGAAATAACCGGCTCCGACCACGGTGAACAACACCAGCCCCACGGCCAACGCCACCACTGGCCCACGGATGCGCCACAGCTCGCGCTTGGGAATGCGCCAACCATCGGCGAACAGCAAGGGTGGCAGGAACAGGAACAGGAACAGTTCGGGGTCCAGGGCCACATGCAGGCCCAGCGTCGGCCAGGCCAGCAAGGCACCGGCGGCAATCTGCACCAGCGGCAAGGGCAGCGGGATCATACGGCCGACCAGCTTCGACACGCTGACCAGCGTCAGCAGGATGAGGACGGTATAGGCGGACTGCATCCGGTAGGGCTTCCTTTGTGAACCAAAATCGACAGCGGGGCGAGAGAGCGCCATTGAAACAATATGTTAGCGGGGCAGCGTGCGGCGAGGCCGCTGCACGATAGTCGCAGGTGAAGGATGAATATGTAACATGATGAGACGTGGGACGCATGCGTTGAGCCTTGAGCGTCTTTGAGATCCAGCGCCGTCCGCGCGGCGCTCGATCTCACGGGCGCTACAACCCCCAAGGCATGCTCCCCGTGGCGCTCAAAGGATGGTTCCCGCATAATCCCGCGACTGACATTCGAAAACGGAGAAGTTGAGGCAGCCTGTGGCCTCAATGCACACAATGACCTACACGCTCTACGGTATCAAAGCCTGCGACACCATGAAAAAAGCGCGTACCTGGCTCGACGAAAAAGCCGTCGCCTACGAATTCCACGATTACAAGACCCAAGGCATTGACCGTGACAGCCTGAACCGCTGGTGCGACGAACACGGCTGGGAAGTCATCCTCAACCGTGCCGGCACCACGTTCCGCAAGCTGGACGACGCCAGCAAGGCCGGCCTTGACCAGGCCAGGGCCGTCGAACTGATGCTGGCCCAGCCGTCGATGATCAAGCGCCCGGTGCTGGACCTTGGCACCCGCACCCTGGTCGGTTTCAAGCCCGACCTGTACGCCGCTGCCCTGGCCTGAGTCCCCACCCTATTTCGCACGAGGTAATCACATGTCCAATACCCTGTTCAGCCTGGCCTTCGGTGTCGGCACCCAGAACCGCCAGGGCGCCTGGCTGGAAGTGTTCTACGCACAACCACTGCTCAACCCGAGCGCCGAACTGGTCGCTGCCGTGGCGCCGCTGCTCGGCTATGCAGGTGGCAATCAGGCCATCGCCTTCACCACTGCCCAGGCCGCACAACTGGCCGAGGCGGTGAAAGGCGTCGACGCCGCCCAGGCGGCGCTGCTGACCCGCCTGGCCGAGAGCCACAAGCCGCTGGTCGCCACCCTGCTGGCCGAAGACGCTGCATTGACCTCGACTCCGGAGGCATACCTCAAGCTGCACCTGCTGTCGCACCGCCTGGTCAAACCACACGGTGTGAGCCTGGCCGGTATCTTCCCGCTGCTGCCGAACGTGGCCTGGACCAACCAGGGTGCGGTCGACTTGGCCGAACTGGCCGAGCTGCAACTGGAAGCGCGCCTGAAGGGCGAGCTGCTGGAAGTATTCTCGGTGGACAAGTTCCCGAAAATGACCGACTACGTGGTCCCGGCCGGCGTGCGTATCGCCGACACCGCCCGTGTGCGCCTGGGCGCCTACATCGGCGAAGGCACCACCATCATGCACGAAGGCTTCGTCAACTTTAATGCCGGCACCGAAGGCCCGGGCATGATCGAAGGTCGTGTTTCCGCTGGCGTGTTCGTCGGCAAGGGTTCCGACCTGGGCGGCGGCTGCTCGACCATGGGCACCCTGTCCGGTGGCGGCAACATTGTCATCAAGGTTGGCGAAGGCTGCCTGATCGGCGCCAACGCCGGTATCGGTATCCCGCTGGGCGATCGCAACACCGTCGAGGCCGGCCTGTACATCACCGCTGGCACCAAGGTTAACCTGCTGGACGAGAACAACCAGCTGGTCAAAGTGGTCAAGGCCCGCGACCTGGCCGGCCAGACCGACCTGCTGTTCCGCCGCAACTCGCTGAACGGTGCGGTGGAGTGCAAGACCCACAAGTCGGCCATCGAGCTGAACGAAGCGCTGCACGCGCACAACTGAGAACCCTGCTGCCTGCAGCAGCGGATTCTCAGCGCTTGAAATGTTAAGATCGGGTCTGGCACCACGCCAGACCCGATTTTCCTTCCAGGCCCCGCGACCATGTTCCAGCCCTCCCCCTGGCGTGCCGATTTCCCCGCGATCGCCGCCCTGCAACGGCAGCACCAGACCTACCTGGACAGCGCCGCCACCACCCAGAAGCCGCAAGCCCTGCTGGATGCCCTGAGCCATTACTACGGCCATGGCGCTGCCAACGTGCACCGTGCCCAGCATTTGCCCGGCGCACTCGCGACCCAGGCTTTCGAAACCAGCCGCGACAAGGTCGCCGCCTGGCTCAATGCGGCACACTCACGGCAGATCGTCTTCACCCACGGTGCCACGTCGGCGCTGAACCTGCTGGCCTATGGCCTGGAACACCGCTTCGAGGCCGGGGACGAAATTGCCGTCAGCGCCCTGGAGCACCACGCCAACCTGCTGCCCTGGCAGCAGCTGGCGCAGCGGCGCAAGCTGCGCCTGGTGGTGCTGCCGCTGGATGCCAATGGCCACATCGACCTGGACCAGGCACTGCAACTGCTCGGGCCTCGAACCCGGGTACTGGCGGTAAGCCAGCTGTCCAACGTGCTGGGTACCTGGCAGCCGCTGCCGGCGCTGCTGGCCCATGCCCGCGCGCAAGGCGCCCTGACCGTGGTCGACGGTGCGCAAGGGGTGGTGCATGGGCGGCATGACGTGCAGCAGCTGGGCTGCGACTTCTATGTGTTCTCCAGCCACAAGCTGTACGGCCCGGAAGGCGTCGGCGTGCTGTACGGTCGCAGCCAGGCGCTGGAATTGCTGCGCCACTGGCAGTTCGGCGGCGAGATGGTGCAACTGGCCGAGTACCAAAGCGCCAGCTTCCGCCCGGCGCCGCTGGGCTTCGAGGCCGGTACGCCACCGATCGCCGGGGTAATCGGCCTGGGCGCGACCCTGGACTACCTGGCCAGCCTCGATGCCTCGGCGGTCGAAAGCCATGAAACCAGTTTGCACCAGCAGTTGCTGCGTGGCCTGGCGGACCGGGATGGCGTGCGCGTCCTTGGCGCACCACAGGTAGCCCTGGCCAGTTTCGTCATCGAAGACATGCACAACGCCGACATCGCCCACCTGCTGACCGAGCAAGGCATTGCCGTACGTGCCGGACACCACTGTGCCATGCCACTGCTCAAGGGGTTGGGGCTGGAGGGCGCCATCCGCGTGTCGCTGGGGCTGTACAACGACAGCGATGACCTGCAGCGTTTCTTCGACGCGCTGGACCAGGGCCTGGAGCTGTTGCGATGAACCTGCCGGCACAGGCCTGTCAGGCGCTGGAGGCGTTTGCGCAAAGCAAGGGCTGGGAACAGCGTGCACGGCTGGTGATGCAGTGGGGCGACCGCCTGGAGCCCTTGGCCGAGGCGGAAAAGACCGAGGCCAACCGGGTGCATGGCTGTGAAAGCCTGGTGTGGCTGGTGGCCGAGCAAAGCGGCGGCGTGTGGCGGTTCAAGGCCAGCAGCGATGCACGTTTGCTGCGCGGGCTGTTGGCGCTGCTGCTGGTGCGGGTGCAGGGGTTGGCCAGTGCACAGCTGGCCGCGCTTGATCTGCGTGAGTGGTTTACCCAACTGGGCCTGGAGCGCCAGCTGTCGCCGTCGCGCAGCAATGGGTTGCATGCAGTATTGCAGCGGATGGCGGAGCTGGCATCGGCAGGCTGAACCCGAAGCCTGCCGGAGCGGCCAAGCCAACCGGAAAGGTTTTACTCAGGCTTGACCCGCTCCGACGGCCGTCGTGCACCGGCCACCAGTTTCTCAACCGCCTTGCTCGCTGCCACCATGCCGAAGGTCGCGGTCACCATCATCACCGCGCCAAAACCACCCGAGCAATCCAGGCGCACGCCTTCACCGACAAAACTCTTCTGCAGGCACACACTGCCATCCCCCTTGGGATAGCGCAGCTGCTCACTGGAAAACACGCACGGCACGCCGTAATTGCGGCTGACGTTGCGCGAGAAGTTGTAGTCGCGGCGCAGGGTGGAACGCACCCGCGAGGCCAACGGGTCGTTGAAGGTCTTGTTCAGGTCGGCGATCTGGATCTGCGTCGGGTCGATCTGCCCGCCAGCGCCACCGGTGGTGACAATGCCGATCTTGCGCCGACGGCACCAGGCGATCAGCGCGGCCTTGGCCATGACGCTGTCGATGCAGTCGATCACCCAGTCGAGGTTTTCGCTGATGTATTCGGCCATGGTGTCACGGGTGACGAAGTCGGCTACCGCATGCACTGTACAGGACGGGTTGATCGCGCGCAGGCGCTCGGCCATGACCTCGACCTTGGGCCGCCCCACCTGGCCTTCCAGGGCGTGGGCCTGGCGGTTGGTATTGCTGACGCAGACGTCGTCGAGGTCGAACAGGGTGATCTCGCCCACGCCGCTGCGAGCCAGCGCTTCGGCCGCCCACGAGCCAACCCCGCCAATACCGACCACGGCCACATGAGCCTGGCCCAGGCGCTGCAAGCCTTGGTCGCCA
Source organism: Pseudomonas sp. TE21394 (assembly GCF_054057835.1). Taxonomy (NCBI): domain Bacteria; kingdom Pseudomonadati; phylum Pseudomonadota; class Gammaproteobacteria; order Pseudomonadales; family Pseudomonadaceae; genus Pseudomonas; species Pseudomonas sp. TE21394. The sequence goes on from NZ_JBSRZR010000001.1 coordinate 687,373, forward strand.
TACAGCCGGGCAACGCCGGCGAAGCGTGGATCTTCTGTACTCATGCTCATACCCCAAAAAACCGGCGCGCATTATATGCCAACGGGCCCATGACCTGCATCGTTAGGAAAGAGGCTACCAACCCTGCTTTAATGTCCTACCACTTCGACACAAATGGACGACAATGTCTTCACGTAAATTCGGCCTGAACCTGGTCGTGGTCCTGGCCATTGCCGCGTTGTTCACCGGTTTCTGGGCACTGATCAATCGCCCGGTTTCCGCGCCTGCCTGGCCAGAGCAGATCTCTGGGTTTTCCTATTCGCCCTTCCGTCTGGGGGAAAGCCCACAAAAAGGCCAGTACCCCACAGATGACGAGATGCGCCAGGACCTGGAGCAACTGAGCAAACTGACCGACAGCATCCGTACCTATACCGTGGAAGGCACCCAGGCCGATATACCGCGGCTGGCCGAGGAGTTCGGCCTGCGGGTCACGCTGGGCATCTGGATCAGCCCGGACCTGGAACGCAACGAGCGCGAGATCGCCACCGCCATCCAGCTGGCCAACACCTCGCGCAGCGTGGTCCGGGTGGTGGTCGGCAACGAGGCGCTGTTCCGCGAGGAGGTCACCCCGGAAAACCTGATCAAGTACCTGGACCGGGTACGGGCAGCGGTGAAGGTACCGGTGACCACCAGCGAGCAGTGGCACATCTGGAAAGAAAACCCGCAGCTGGCCAAGCACGTCGACCTGATCGCCGCGCACATCCTGCCGTACTGGGAGTTCGTGCCGATGCAGGATTCGGTCGCATTCGTCCTCGACCGGGCCCGCGAACTGAAACACCAGTTCCCGCGCAAGCCCCTGCTGCTGTCGGAAGTCGGCTGGCCGAGCAACGGCCGCATGCGCGGTGGTGCCGATGCCACCCAGGCCGACCAGGCCATCTACCTGCGCACCCTGGTCAATACCCTCAACCGTCGTGGTTACAACTACTTCGTCATCGAAGCCTATGACCAGCCGTGGAAGGCCAGCGACGAAGGCTCGGTGGGCGCCTACTGGGGCGTGTACAACGCCGAGCGCCAGCAGAAATTCAACTTCGACGGCCCGGTGGTGGCGATCCCGCAATGGCGGGCGCTGGCGGTGGCCTCGGTGGTCCTGGCCCTGATTGCGCTCACGGTGCTGTTCATCGACGGTTCTGCCCTGCGCCAGCGCGGCCGCACCTTCCTGACCTTCATCACGTTCCTGTGCGGGTCGGTCCTGGTGTGGATTGCCTACGACTACAGTCAGCAATACAGCACCTGGTTCAGCCTGACCGTGGGCGTGCTGCTGGCCCTCGGCGCGCTGGGGGTATTCATCGTCCTGCTCACCGAGGCCCACGAACTGGCCGAGGCGGTATGGATACACAAGCGTCGCCGCGAATTCCTGCCGGTGCAGGCCGACAGCGCCTACCGGCCCAAGGTTTCGGTGCATGTGCCGTGCTACAACGAGCCGCCCGAGATGGTGAAGCAGACCCTCGACGCCCTGGCCGCCCTGGACTACCCCGACTACGAAGTGCTGGTGATCGACAACAACACCAAGGACCCTGCCGTGTGGGAGCCGCTCAAGGCCCACTGCGAAAAGCTCGGCGAGCGTTTCAGGTTCTTCCACGTCGCGCCATTGGCCGGCTTCAAGGGTGGCGCGCTGAACTACCTGATTCCGCATACCGCCAAGGACGCTGAAGTGATAGCGGTGATCGACTCGGACTACTGCGTCGACCGCAACTGGCTCAAGCACATGGTGCCGCATTTTGCCGACCCGAAAATCGCCGTGGTGCAGTCGCCACAGGACTACCGCGACCAGCACGAAAGCGCCTTCAAGAAGCTCTGCTACAGCGAGTACAAGGGCTTCTTCCACATCGGCATGGTTACCCGCAATGACCGTGACGCGATCATCCAGCACGGCACCATGACCATGACCCGGCGCAGCGTGCTGGAAGAGCTGGGCTGGGCCGAATGGTGCATCTGCGAGGACGCCGAGCTGGGCCTGCGCGTGTTCGAGAAGGGCCTGTCGGCGGCCTACGCCCACAACAGCTACGGCAAGGGCCTGATGCCCGACACCTTCATCGACTTCAAGAAGCAGCGTTTCCGCTGGGCCTATGGCGCCATCCAGATCATCAAGCACCACGCCAGCGCGCTGCTGCGCGGCAAGGGCAGCGAGCTGACCCGTGGCCAGCGCTACCACTTCCTGGCCGGCTGGCTGCCATGGATCGCCGATGGCATGAACATCTTCTTTACCGTCGGCGCGCTGCTGTGGTCGGCGGCGATGATCATCGTGCCCCACCGGGTCGACCCGCCATTGATGATCTTCGCCATCCCGCCGCTGGCGCTGTTCTTCTTCAAGGTCGGCAAGATCATCTTCCTCTACCGGCGCGCAGTGGGAGTGAACCTGAAGGACGCCTTTGCCGCGGCGCTGGCCGGGCTGGCGTTGTCGCACACCATCGCCAAGGCGGTGCTGTACGGTTTCTTCACCAGCAGCATGCCGTTCTTCCGCACGCCGAAGAACGCTGACAGCCATGGCTTGCTGGTAGCGATCTCCGAGGCCCGGGAAGAGCTGTTCATCATGTTGCTGCTGTGGGGTGCGGCGCTGGGCATCTATCTGGTGCAGGGCCTGCCGAGTTCGGACATGCGTTTCTGGGTGGCGATGTTGCTGGTGCAATCGTTGCCTTATGTGGCGGCGCTGGTAATGGCGTTCCTGTCATCGCTGCCCAAACCCGGGGAAAAGGCCGCCGAGGCGCAACAGGCTTGAGTTAATTGGGGCGCTTTGCGCCCCATTGGCCTGACGGTTTGATATAAGATAACGCCCCTCAGATTTCCTCGCCTTGCCTTGCCCCGGAGTCCCCCATGACGGCCCCAGCCGAGCTTTCGCCCACCCTTCAACTGGCCTGCGACCTGATCCGTCGTCCCTCGGTCACCCCCGTCGACGCCGACTGCCAGGCGCAAATGATGAACCGCCTGGGCGCCGTGGGCTTCCAGCTGGAACCGATGCGTATCGAGGACGTCGACAACTTCTGGGCCACCCACGGCACCCAGGACGGCCCGGTGCTGTGCTTCGCCGGCCACACCGACGTGGTGCCCACCGGCCCGGTGCAGCAATGGCAGCATGAACCGTTCAAGGCGCTGATCGACGCCGACGGCATGCTCTGCGGTCGTGGTGCCGCCGACATGAAAGGCAGCCTGGCCTCCATGGTGATTGCCTGCGAGCGCTTCGTGCAGGACTACCCGAACCACCGGGGCAAGGTCGCGTTCCTGATCACCAGCGACGAGGAAGGCCCGGCCCACCACGGCACCAAGGCGGTGGTCGAGCGCCTGAAAGCGCGCAACGAACGCCTGGACTGGTGCATCGTCGGCGAGCCGTCCAGCACCACCCTGCTCGGTGACGTGGTCAAGAACGGCCGCCGTGGCTCGCTGGGCGCCAAGCTGACCGTGCGCGGCAAGCAGGGCCACGTGGCCTACCCGCACCTGGCGCGCAACCCGATCCACCTGGCCGCCCCGGCCCTGGCCGAACTGGCTGCCGAGCACTGGGACGAGGGCAACGCGTTCTTCCCGCCGACCAGCTTCCAGATCTCCAACCTCAACGCTGGCACCGGTGCCACCAACGTGGTCCCGGGCGAACTGACCGCGCTGTTCAACTTCCGCTTCTCCACCGAGTCCACCGTCGAAGGCCTGCAGGCGCGGGTGGCGGCCATTCTCGACAGGCATCAACTGGACTGGTCGATCGACTGGGCTCTGTCGGGCCTGCCGTTCCTCACCGAACCCGGCGAGCTGCTGGACGCGGTTTCGGCCAGCATCAAGGGCGTCACCGGCCGCGATACCCAGCCGTCCACCAGCGGTGGTACTTCCGATGGCCGCTTCATCGCCACCATGGGCACCCAGGTGGTCGAGCTCGGCCCGGTCAACGCCACCATCCATCAGGTTGACGAGCGGATCCTGGCCAGCGACCTCGACCTGTTGACCGAAATCTACTACCAGACCCTGGTCCGGTTGCTCGCCTGATGCTCGCCTGCCCCCTTTGCCAGGCGCCGCTGAGCCGGCTCGACAACGGCGTGGTGTGCCCGGCCGGGCACCGCTTCGACCGCGCCCGCCAGGGTTACCTGAACCTGTTGCCCGTGCAGCACAAGAACAGCCGCGACCCGGGTGACAACCAGGCCATGGTCGAGGCTCGTCGCGATTTCCTCGATGCCGGCCACTACGCCCCGGTGGCCCGCCGCCTGGCCGAGCTGGCCGCCGAGCGCCAGCCCTCTGCCTGGCTGGACATCGGTTGCGGCGAGGGCTATTACACCGCGCAGCTCGCCCAGGCCCTGCCGACCGCCGAGGGCTATGCCCTGGACATCTCCCGCGAGGCGGTCAAGCGCGCCTGCCGCCGCGCGCCCGAAGTCACCTGGATGGTCGCCAGCATGGCCCGGGTACCACTGGCCGACGCCAGCTGCCAATTCATCGCCAGCGTGTTCAGCCCGCTCGACTGGGCCGAGGCCAAGCGCCTGCTCAGCCCCGGCGGCGGCCTGATGCGAGTCGGCCCCACCAGCGGCCACCTGATGGAACTGCGCGAAGTGCTCTACGATGAGGTACGCCCTTACGCCGATGACAAGCACCTGGCGTTGGTCCCCGAGGGCATGGCCCATGCCCACAGCGAAACCCTCGAGTTTCGCCTGAGCCTGGTCGCGCCCAAGGCCCGCGCCGACCTGCTGGCCATGACCCCGCACGGCTGGCGCGCCAGTGCCGAAAGGCGTGCCCGGGTGATCGACCAGCCCGAGCCGTTCGAAGTCACCGTTTCCATGCGTTACGACTATTTCCTGCGCCAAGACTGAGCACACCGGAGCCCTTATGCGCCAACCTGATATCGAGATCTACCTGAAGGACGCCGACGTCGACCACAAGCAGATTGCCGAGTGGCTTGGCCAGGCGATCGGCCCGTGCAGCGAATGGCAGCAGAAAGGCCAGACCTTCAAATGCCAGGCCGGTAACATTCCGGTCACCTGGTTACCCAAAGCTGTAGGGAAATGGAACAGCCTTTACCTGGAAAGCGACCAGACGCCCTGGGCCGATGACGTTGCCTGCGCCCGCGCCGCTTTCGCCGCGCTGGGTGTGGAAGTGCGCTGCGCGCCCGGTGGCTGGGTGGAAGAGGACGGGGAAGAGGATGCTGACCGCTGGATCCGCATCAGTGCCGACGGTGAAGAGGAGATCACCTGGCGTACCTGAACACGGGGTATTCCTGTGGGAGCCAGGCTTGCCGGCGATGCAGGCAACACGGTACCTGGCACCGGCCTCGCCGGTAATCGCCGGCAAGCCAGCTCCCACAACAAGCCTTACAGCATGAGGCTCAGAGCCCTACTACGTCTTCGGCTTGCAGGCCTTTCTGGCCCTGCACGCAGGCGTATTCGACCCGCTGCCCTTCGACCAGGGTACGATGCCCCTCACCGCGAATCGCCCGATAGTGGACGAACACATCCGCACCACCTTCGCGCTGAATGAAGCCATAACCCTTGGCATCGTTGAACCACTTTACATTCCCAGTCTCACGAGACGACATCTGAACTACTCCGGATTTTTATTGTGAAGATCGCCTTGCAGACACGAGGCCTCCGCCACGTGCCGACGCCGCTTGCGCAAATATCCTGCAAGTGGCAGGCCGAGTATATGACACAGAACAAAAAAATTTGATGACCGTCGCGCCGTTCGGCGATTTTTGCTGAACTTGCGCGGATACGGCAGACTAATTGGCCAGATAACCACTGAACTTCACACCCAGGGCACACACCCCATGACCCGTTCCCCCCTGCGCCGCCTGATCTTCGGCGCCCTGCGTCGCCTGTTGTACCTGTGGGTGCGCTCCGAAACCATCAACCAGTCCTCCGTCACCCTCAAGCTCGACCGCAGCCGTCCGGTGTTCTATGCCCTGCCCTCGCCCGCCCTCACCGACCTGGCCGTGCTTGACCACGAATGCACCAAGGCGGGTCTGCCGCGCCCGGTGCTGCCGGTGGCGGTGGGCCCGCTGCAGGAACCGGCTGCATTCTTCTACCTCACCCCGGACCCGGACTGGCTCGGCCGCCACGACAAGCGTGGCGCGCCACCTACCCTGGAGCGCCTGATAACCGCCATCAGCCAGCATGCCGAAGAGGACGCGCAGATCATCCCGGTCAGTGTGTTCTGGGGCCAGAGCCCGGCCAGTGAGTCCAGCCCGTGGAAGCTGCTGTTCGCCGACAGCTGGGCGGTAACCGGGCGCCTGCGCCGCCTGCTGACCGTGCTGGTGCTGGGGCGCAAGACCCGCGTGCAGTTCTCGGCACCAATCCACCTGCGCGAACTGGTGCAGCACAACAAGGGCCACGAACGTACCGTGCGCATGGCCCAGCGCCTGATGCGCGTGCATTTTCGCAACCTCAAGACTGCCGTCATCGGCCCGGACATCTCGCATCGACGCACGCTGGTCAAGGGCCTGATCCATGCGCCGCAGGTACGCCAGGCCATCCTCGACGAGGCGCAGCGCGAGAACCTGCCGCTGGCCAAGGCCGAAGCGCAGGCGCTGCGCTATGGCAACGAGATTGCCTCGGACTACACCTACACCGCCATCCGCTTCCTCGAAGTGGTGCTCAGCTGGTTCTGGAACAAGATCTACGACGGCATCAAGGTCAACCACATCGAGCAGGTGCAAGGCATCGCCCCTGGCAACGAAGTGATCTACGTGCCGTGCCACCGCAGCCACATCGACTATTTGCTGCTGTCGTACCTGCTGTTCCGTAATGGCCTCACCCCGCCGCACGTGGCCGCAGGCATCAACCTCAACATGCCGCTGGTAGGTAACCTGCTGCGCCGTGGCGGTGCCTTCTTCATGCGCCGTACCTTCAAGGGCAACCCGCTGTATACCGCGGTGTTCAACGAGTACCTGCACACCCTCTATACCAAGGGCTTCCCGGTGGAATACTTCGTCGAGGGTGGTCGTTCGCGTACCGGGCGCATGCTGCAACCGCGTACTGGCATGCTGGCCATCACCCTGCGCAGCTTCCTGCGCTCATCGCGCACGCCGATCGTCTTCGTGCCGGTGTACATCGGCTACGAGCGCGTGCTCGAAGGCCGGACCTACCTGGGCGAACTGCGCGGGGCCAGCAAGAAGAAGGAGTCGATCTTCGACATCTTCAAGGTGTTCGGCGCGCTGAAGCAACGCTTTGGCCAGGTCTACGTCAACTTCGGCGAACCGATCCGCCTGGCCGGTTTCCTCGATCAGCAGCAGCCGGGCTGGCGGGAACAGGACCATGGTCCGCAGTATCGTCCGGACTGGCTCAATGCCACCACCACCCGCCTGGGCGAAACCGTGGCACGCCACCTCAACGAGGCGGCGGCGATCAACCCGGTCAACCTGGTGGCCCTGGCACTGCTGTCGACCAGCCGCCTGGCCCTGGATGAACGCGCCCTGACCCGCGTGCTCGACCTGTACCTGGCGCTGCTGCGCCAGGTGCCCTACTCGCCGCACACCACCTTGCCCGAGGGCGACGGCCAGGCATTGATCGAACACGTGCGCAGCATGAGCCTGGTGGCCGAGCAGAAGGATGCCCTGGGCCGCATCCTGTATCTGGATGAAAGCAACGCGGTGCTGATGACCTATTACCGCAACAACGTGCTGCACATCTTCGCCCTGCCAGCCCTGCTGGCCAGCTTCTTCCTCAGCAGCTCACGCCTGAGCCGTGAACTCCTGGGCGAGTATGTGCATGCGCTGTACCCATACCTGCAGGGCGAACTGTTCCTGCGCTGGGCACCAGAGCAGTTGGACGAAGTGATCGACCAGTGGCTGGCCGCACTGGTCGAACAGGGCCTGCTGCGCCAGGACCAGAACCTGTACATCCGCCCCGCACCCAGCTCAAGGCAGTTCGTCTTGCTGACCCTGCTCGCCCGCAGCATCACCCAGACCCTGCAGCGCTTCTACATGGCTACCTCGCTACTGCTCAACAGCGGGCAGCACAGCCTCAGCGCCGAAGCACTGGAAGACCTGTGCGTGATGATGGCTCAGCGCCTGTCGATCCTGCATGGCCTGAACGCCCCGGAATTCTTCGACAAGACGCTGTTCCGCCACTTCATCCACACCTTGCTCGAGCAGGGCGTGCTGCAGGCCGACAGCCAAGGCAAGCTGGGCTACCACGACAAGCTTGGCGAGCTGGCCGAAGGCGTGGCCAAGCGGGTGTTGTCGGCCGAACTGCGCCTGTCGATCCGTCAGGTGGCGCTGCACCGCGATGACGGCCTGGAAAGTTCGACCCTGTAAAGGGTTCGGCGGCCAGCAAAATCCGCTAAAGTCCCTGGGGTTGGCCACAAGCCAGCCCCAAGGAAAACGGAGACTCCATGAAAAAGCTCTTTATGCTGTGTTGCGCATCCCTGCTCGCAGCCTGTTCCAGCCACACCCCGCCCAGCCAGGCCAGCCTGGATGGCGAAGTCTTCTACCTGCAGCGCAGCGCCCTGCCAGCGACCGCCACCCTCAGTGTGGAGCTGCAGGATGTGTCGCTGATGGACGCCCCGGCGGTGGTGCTGGCCCGCCAGGCCGGCCCGGTCAAAGGCAACGTACCGCTGCCCTTCCACCTCGCCTACGACCCGTCCCAGGTCAAGCCCGGCCACCGCTATGCGGTCAGCGCGCGCATCGAACTGGATGGCAGGCTGCTGTTCATCAACACCGAGCACCATGGCGTCAGGCTTGACGGCAATGACCCGCAGCCCGTGCGGATAAAGGTCGATCCGGTCCGCTGATACCCGTATTCATCTGTCTACAAGGAAAGCTTCATGTTCCGCACCACCCTGCGTTTTACCACCCTGTGCGCCGGCCTGCTGCTGTCGGCCAGTGCACTGGCCCTGTCGCTGGGCGACCTGAGCCAGAAAGACGCCACCGGCGGCCTGAAGGATGCCCTGACCCAAGGCGCGCAACTGGCCGTCAAGCAGCTGAGCGCCCCGGGTGGCTTCAGCAACGACCCGGACGTGCGCATCGAGCTGCCGGGCAACCTGGGCAAGGCCGCCAAGGCGATGAAGATGTTCGGCAAGGGTGAACAGGTCGAAGCCCTGGAAACCAGCATGAACAAGGCCGCCGAGGCTGCCGTGCCGCAGGCCCAGGCGATTCTGGTGGATGCCGTCAAGAACATGAGCGTGACCGATGCCAAGGGCATCCTCAGCGGTGGTGACGATTCGGCGACCCAGTACCTGAACAAGAGCAGCCGTGAGCAGATCCGCGCCAGGTTCCTGCCGATCGTCAAGCAGGCCACCGACAAGGTTGGCGTGGCCCAGCAGTACAATGCCTTCGCGGCCCAGGCCAAAGGCCTGGGGCTGGTCAAGGACGACGCCAATATCGAGAACTACGTGACCGAGAAGGCGCTGGACGGCCTGTTCGAGATGATCGCCAAGCAAGAGCAGAGCATTCGCCAGAACCCGGCTGAAGCGGCTACCAGCCTGGCCAAGAAAGTGTTTGGCGCGCTGTGATGGCCGATGGGCTGCCTTGCAGTCCATCGCGGCACAAGGCCGCTCCTGCCCACCTCCCAAGGGCAGCGCCACACCTGTAGGAGTGGCCTGGTGTCGCGAAAGGAGGGCGAAGCCCTCCCCTGCGAACTTCAGCCCTTCTTCACCCTGAACCACGCCGCATACAACGCCGGCAGGAACAGCAAGGTCAACACCGTCGCCACGATCAAGCCGCCCATGATCGCCACCGCCATCGGCCCGTAGAACACACTGCGCGACAACGGGATCATCGCCAGCACCGCCGCCAGTGCGGTCAGCACGATCGGTCTGAAACGCCGCACCGTGGCCTCGATGATCGCCTGCCAACGGTCCAGGCCCGCCGCGATGTCCTGCTCGATCTGGTCCACCAGGATCACCGAGTTGCGCATGATCATCCCGGCCAGGGCAATGGTGCCGAGCATGGCGACAAAGCCGAACGGTTGGCGGAACACCAGCAGGAACAGGGTTACGCCAATCAGCCCCAGCGGCGCGGTGAGGAACACCATCACCGTGCGCGAGAAGCTGCGCAGCTGAATCATCAGCAAGCTCAGCACCACCACCACGAACAGCGGCATGCCGGCATTCACCGACTTCTGTCCGCGCTCGGAGTCCTCCACCGTACCTCCCACCTCCAGCAGGTAGCCGTCAGGCAGGTTGGCGCGGATCTCCTTCAGGGTCGGCTCGATCTGCTTCACCAGCGTCGCCGGCTGCTGCTGGTCATAGATGTCAGCACGCACGGTCACCGTCGGCAAGCGATTGCGGTGCCAGATGATGCCTTCCTCGAAGCCGTACTCCAGGGTTGCCACTTGCGACAACGCCACGCTCTGGCCATTGTCGGTGGGCAACGCCAGGCTGCCGAGGTTGCCCAGCTCGTTGCGTTCCTGGCGGGTGCCACGCAGCAGGATTTCGATCAGTTCGTTGTCCTCGCGGTACTGGCTGACCGTGCTACCGGTCAGCGAGCTTTGCAGGAAGCCCGCCAAGTGCGCGGTAGTCACGCCCAAGGCACGCGCTCGGTCCTGGTCGATTTCCAGGAATACCGCCTTGCTCGGTTCCTCCCAATCCAGGTGCACGTTCACCACATGCGGGTTCTCGCGCACCTTGTCGGCCACTGCGCGAGCCAACGCACGGACTTTCTCGATGTGCTCGCCGGTCACCCGGAACTGTACCGGATAGCCCACGGGCGGGCCGTTTTCCAGGCGGGTGACCCGGGCGCGCAAGTCGGGGAACTGCTGGTCGACGGTGCTGATCAGCCAGCTGCGCAGGCGCTCGCGGTCTTCCATCGACTTGGCCAGCACCACGAACTGGGCGAAGCTGGCCGCCGGCAGTTGCTGGTCCAGCGGCAGGTAGAAGCGCGGCGAGCCGGTACCCACGTAGGCCACGTAGTTGTCGATGCCGTCCTGCTGCTTGAGCAGCGCTTCCAGCTGCTTGACCCGCTCGGCAGTGTTGGCCAGCGAGGCACCTTCGGCCAGCTTCAGGTCAACCATCAGCTCCGGGCGCCCGGAGGCCGGGAAGAACTGCTGCGGCACGAAACGGAACAGCAGAATGCTGCCGACAAAGGCGGCCAGGGTCAGCAGGATGACGGTCTTGCGCCGCCGTACGCACCACTCCACCACCCGCCGCACGCGTTGGTAGAACGGCGTAGCGTAAGGGTCTGGCGCGTGGCCGTCCTTGCCATGCCGCGTGGCATGCAACCTGGCCAGGTCGGGCAGCAGGCGCTCGCCCAGGTAAGGCACGAATACCACGGCGGCCACCCAGGAGGTGAGCAAGGCGATGGTCACAACCTGGAAGATCGAACGGGTGTATTCGCCCGTGCTGGAAGCTGCCGTGGCAATTGGCAGGAAGCCGGCCGCGGTGATCAGGGTGCCGGTGAGCATCGGGAAGGCGGTGCTGGTCCAGGCATGGCTGGCCGCCTTGAGCCGGTCATAGCCCTGCTCCATCTTGATCGCCATCATTTCCACGGCAATGATCGCGTCATCCACCAGCAGGCCCAGCGCCAGCACCAGCGCGCCAAGGGAGATCTTGTGCAGGCCGATACCGAAGTAGTGCATGGCGGCAAAGGTCATGGCCAGCACCAGCGGAATGGCCAGCGCCACCACCAGGCCGGTGCGCAGGCCCAGCGAGAAGAAGCTCACCAGCAGCACGATGACCAGCGCCTCGACCAGCACCTGGATGAATTCGCCCACACCAGCCTTGACCGCCGCCGGCTGGTCGGAAACCTTGCGCAGCTCCATGCCGGCCGGCAGGCTGCGCGCCAGGCGTTCGAACTCGGCTTCCAGAGCCTTGCCGAGCACCAGGATATCGCCACCGTCCTTCATCGACACAGCCAGGCCGATGGCATCCTCGCCCATGAAGCGCATGCGCGGTGCGGGAGGGTCGTTGAAGCCCCGGTGCACCTCGGCGACGTCACCGATACGGAAGGTACGGTCACCTACCCGGATAGGGAACTGGCGGATCTGCTCGACGCTGCCGAAACGCCCGCTCACCCGCAGTTGCAGACGCTCAGTGGGCGTTTCGAAGAAGCCGGCGGTGCTGACCGCGTTCTGCTCCTGCAGCGCCTGCTGCACGGCCTCCATCGGCACGCCGAGGGTGGCCAGCTTGAGGTTGGACAGCTCGATCCAGACCTTCTCGTCCTGCAGGCCGACCAGCTCGACCTTGCCCACGTCCTTGACCCGCTGCAGCTGGATCTGGATACGGTCGGCATAGTCCTTGAGCACGGCATAGTCGAAACCTTGCCCGGTCAGCGCATAAATGTTGCCGAAGGTGGTGCCGAACTCGTCGTTGAAGAACGGGCCCTGGATCTCCGGCGGCAGGGTGTGGCGGATGTCCGCGACCTTCTTGCGGATCTGGTACCACAGCTCGGGGATGTCCTTGGAGTGCAGCGAATCGCGGGCCATGAAGGTGACCTGCGATTCGCCGGGACGGGAGAACGAGACGATCTTTTCGTACTCGCCGGTTTCCATCAGTTTCTTCTCGATGCGCTCGGTAACCTGGCGCGACACTTCCTCAGCGCTGGCGCCCGGCCACAGGGTACGGATGACCATGGCCTTGAAGGTGAACGGCGGGTCTTCGCTCTGGCCGAGCTTGGTGTAGGACATCGCGCCAATGGCCGCCAGCAGGACCATCAGGAACAGGACGATCTGGCGGTTGCGCAGTGCCCAGGCAGAAAGGTTGAAACCCATCGGACTTACTCCTTGACCGTCAGGTTCACCACACGGTTGGTGCGGTCCACGGGGCGTACTTCCTGGCCCTCGCGCAACACGTGGCCGCCGGCGGCCACTATCCAGTCCCCCGCCTTGAGGCCTTCGAGTACCGGCACGCTGTCGGCCCCGTAGGCCCCCAGGCGCACCATCGCCCGCTCCAGGCGGCTGTCCTGGTTGACCCGCCAGACATACGCCTGACCGTTCTCTGCAGTAACCGCGGACAGCGGCACTGACAACGGGATCAGCCCTTCATGGGCAATGAATACCCGGGCGCTCTGGCCCAGTTCCGCCGGCGTGGCAGCGGAGGTGAAGGCGATACGTGCCGCGAAGGTGCGCGAACGCGGATCGGCGGCCGGTGACAGCTCGCGGATGCGCCCCTGGAAGCGCTCCTGTGGGTGCGACCACAGCTCCACGCTGACCGGCTGGCCCACGGCGAAGCGGGCGAACTGCTGCTCCGGCAGGCTGATCAGCACTTCCCGTTCGCCATCGGCAGCGAGGGTGAATACGGTCTGCCCGGCCGCAACCACCTGGCCCACCTCCACCTGGCGCTTGGCAATCACCCCGGCCTGCGGCGCTCGTAGCACGGCATATTCGGCCTGGTTTCCAGCGACGTCGAATTCGGCCTTGGCCTGCTTGAGGCGGGCCAGCCCGGCGCGGTAGAGGTTTTCCGCATTGTCGTACTGCGACCGGCTGACCATCTGCCGGTCCAGCAGTTTCTGGTAGCGATCGCGCTCGGCACGCACCAGCGACAGGTTGGCCTCGGCCGCCGCCAGCTGGGCACGGTTGGCTTCCAGTTGCAGACGTACATCCTGGGGGTCGAGCTCGGCCAGCGGCTGCTCCGCCTTGACCCGCTGCCCTTCTTCGACCAGGCGCTTGCTGACCTTGCCAGCGATGCGGAAGGCTAGCTCCGGCTCGAAGCGCGCCCGCACTTCGCCGGGATAACTGTCGGCAGCGGCTTCGGCCGGCTGCGGCTGCACCACCAGCGCCGGACGGGGCGTGGCCGGTGGGGCTGCTTCCTGGCCGCAGGCTGCCAGGAACAGCACGGCGGCGGCGGGCAGGGCGAGGGACAAGGCATGACGCAACATGATGAATCCTTTCGCGAGGGTGCACGTCTGAATATTTATACTGGCAAGTATATTAAATCAGCGAACCGGAGCCGGGAAGCCAGGGCCGACAGAAAAATCCGTGGCTTTTCACCTGCCTTAGCGCGTGACGGAAGAGCGAGACATCTTAAAAAAGGCCGCCGGGTACTTTGCCAAGGAGTGTGGCTGAAGTACGCCTTCATCAAAAAGCACTCGACTGATTATCCGGTACGGCGCCTTTGCCAAACCCTCAAGGTGCACCCCAGCGGCTACTACGCCTGGCTGGCCGAGCCTCAGTCCGCCCGAGCCCAAGAAGACCAACGGCTACTTGGCTTGATCAAGCATGCTTGGCTGGAGAATGGCGGTGTGTACGGCTAGCGTAAAATTCACGATGACCTGCGTGAGCTGGGAAAGGAATGCGGTCGAAATCGAGTCGGCCGCTTGATGCAGGCGGAGGGGCTGCGTTCTCGAACGGGCTATCGGCGGCGTCCAAGGGTTTTATGGTGGAAAACCAACAGTGGCCTCGCCCAACCACCCCGCGCGGCAGTTCAAGGTCAGTGAGCCGAACAAGGTCTGGGTGATAGATATCAGTTACATCCGCACCTATTAAGGGTGGCTGTACCTGGCGGTGGTGCGGATCTGTTCTCTCGCCAGGCCATCGGTTGGTCAATGAAGCCCAGGATGTGCAGCGACCTGGCCATCGACGCCATGCTGATGGCCGTTTGGCGACGCAAGCCACAGCAGCAAGTGATGATTCACTCAGACCAAGGCAGCCAGTTCAGTAGCTCAGATTGGCAAAGTTTCCTTAAGGCCAACAATGTGGTCAGCAGCATGAGCCGACAGGGAAACTGCCAAGACAATGCCGTAGCCGAGAGCTTTTTCCAATTTTTGAAGCGGGAGCGAATCCGATGAAGGATCTACGCAACGCGTGACGAAGCCCGAAGTGATATTTTCGATTACATCGAGATGTTCTATAACCCTAAACGCCGACACAGCAGTGCTATGCAGCTGTCGCCAGTAGAGTATGAGAAACGCTATTTTCTGAGCTTGGAGAGTGTCTAGAAAACCAGGGGCGATTCACCAGTCACGAGGAACGCCTAGCCTCCACGCCTCATTCGCGTTAGTAATTAGTTCTCTCGGGCTATCTCTATCAAATGTAACCCTAAGGGAATCCTTTCCGTTCAAGAGACTATCGCTTGCCTCCTTCAGAAAATATCTATAATCCTCCGAAAAGATAAAGCCCAACTCTTTCTCATACGAATCCAAGAACTCATCACTTGGCAACACCTGAGCATTTGGTAATGGCAATCGTAATTTCTTTAACTCTATGACAAAGGAATTTATATCAGAAATCATATATCACCAAATCAATTAAAATCAGATGCCCTAGCTTTCCAATAGCCTTTCTACCACTTCTCGAACTGCGCCCTGTTAATTCCAGATGGAATATCTAAGCCAGAGTTTATATGAATAACCGCTGTATTATTCTAATGGAAACTCTGAGTCACTTCCGCAATAGGACCATCCTGAGTCTGCAACATATGATGGAGGCTTATTTTCTACCCATCTGTTCCATATGGTGCCAATCCATTCTACGTAACCTGCTTATTGGTTAATCCAGCTTGCGAATCAACCCTACTTGGGTCAATCAAGTCATTCCACTGATAAACCTTATTCCCGTTGTACTGAATGGGATCTTTTGACCAAAAAATACGCTGTTGAGTAAAAACCAAACCCGCTTCTGTAGCGTTCCCTGCGTCTTTTGGACCAATCAGGCAGAAAAATTGAAAGATCGCAGCTACGTTTTACGCAACGTCCACCACCTACAGCTCAAATCAGGTTCAAATGTAACCATAGCCTCCGAAATTGAATCACCGATATCAAAGACAACACGAATTCCAGCCTCTGAACCACCCCGTACAAATTCGATAGACTTCACATTTTCTGACGAAATGATAGCTAGCTCCTGCTTAGCGAGTTTCAATACAACTTGAAACGACTCCATAACCGCGCTAAAAGAGAAATCCAACTCAAGATCGCTATTTTGGGATTTTACTTTATAGCGACATAAAGCCAAATCTTGGTCAACCTCGATAGGTTCGATACCAAACTCCTCTAAAAAATCATTTTCGTTAGGAAATTCCATTACTAAATCCTCAGTGAAGCGGTATGACCGTGCTTAGCTTACGAGTTCCATCATCAAGAATCTGGAACGTGCTCTGGAAGTTAGCAGCCTTACCCGACGGACCCACGAATAATGACTCCTTAACCTCGAATTTTCCGTACTGGTTTGAGAACTTATTTATCACATTACCTTCAGTTTTAGCCGAAAGCGCCAAGTGGTCCGTTAGCATCTGACGACCAGCGGCGTTGTCAGGAACACCAAGCCTCTTCATTTCCAGCGCAAGCTGATTCGAACGAGCAGCATTATGGGAGGTACTGGCCACTCTACCAAAGAGGTAGTCAAATTTACCCGGCGCAATTTCAATACCTTTTGGACCA
Source organism: Pseudomonas sp. TE21394 (assembly GCF_054057835.1). NCBI lineage: Bacteria > Pseudomonadati > Pseudomonadota > Gammaproteobacteria > Pseudomonadales > Pseudomonadaceae > Pseudomonas > Pseudomonas sp. TE21394. The sequence goes on from NZ_JBSRZR010000001.1 coordinate 703,622, forward strand.
GCCGCTATGTACTGACTGGTCTCATTAATCAGCCGAGACGCTTCAGCAAGGTCCCTCCTCTTCAGCGCTGTTTCAGCCGCTTTAATCGCCTTGCCCGCAGCATCCCCTACGCCCGGGAAGACACCCATGGTTGCGGCGAGATAATCCAGCGCGCTCTCCGCTTCCGCATAGCTCTTTATATCACCAATTACGGGTACAAAATCAGCCCCCGTCGACAGTGTATCTTTTAGGTGTTCCCGTCGCTCCTTGTACATCTTGACCGAGCAGGCATCCGAGCTTAACCCGGCGCAGTTCTGCTGCCTGTAGCGTTCGTTTTCTGCCTTGACACGCTCTTCGGCCACCATCTCCGGTGTCTTGCCTGCCGCCAATGCCTCAGCAATATCGCTCAGCGCGTTGTTTTCCGCGGCGTTCCTTCCCGCCTGGCCCGCTGCGACAGCGTCTGTCAAGCCTCCGCCCGTTGCAGCACCTGCCAACCCTGATGCAAGCGTTGCCAACGCAGAAATGGTCTGTTTCTCTTCCTCACTCAGTTGATCCCGACTCTTGTCAGGGTAGATTTGGGCAGCAATCAACTCACCCGTAGCTGCACCGGCCGCACCCGCAGCCGCCGAGTTACCCTGGGCCTGGGCCACCACAGCACCCAATACGGCATGGGCCATGACCCGGACGTTGTCGTTATTACCCGCTACTTTCTTGATAACCCCGGCAAGGTAAGGTGCCGATGCGCCTGCCAGCGCAGAACCGATATCACCGCCCGCCAGACCTTGCAGTGCCGCTGTCACGGCCTGGGTCACGCGTTGGTAATCACCACTGGTGCCGTACTTACCCATGATGCGCTGGTAAGCCTCAGTGGCGACCAGTTGTTCCTGGTACGCCTTGACCGCCTCATCGCTTGCCCCTTCACCCGGCGCCGGGATGCCGCGTGCATCCAGTTCCGCACGCGCCTCCTTGTCGGCCTTCAGCTGACCCTCGGTACGGACGATGTCCGATACCTGTGTGCCGATTTCACCAATCAGCTGCACCTGCTGCAGCCGCCGCTGTTCCTTCTCCTTGTCGAAGATCGGGCTGATGCTGTCGTTGGCATGCTCGACGTCGTGACTGAGGCTGGCCACATCCTGCTGCTGCCGGCCTGGGTCACGGATTTCCAGCGTGCCCTCGGAAACGGCCGAAGCCGTGGTGCCGCTGGCACTGCCGCTGTGGTTGTAGGCGATCAACGTGCCGCTTGGCATGTTGCTGGTGAACCTGTCAGTGCCACCGTTGCCACCGCTGATGCTGGCACTGGCCATCTGGCTCTTGAACTCGGCTTTGTTCTCGATACTGCTCCAGCCCAGGGTGCCGGTGCTCAGGCGGTTCTTGTCGGCATCGGCGGTACTGGCAATGACGCTGCCGTCGAGCTGGGTGTGCTTGCCGACATCGACCTGATAACCGTCCTTGCCGGCGAACAGACCGGTCTGCTCCTGCACGCTCTGGTACTTGGAGTCGAGCTTGGTCTTGCTGGCGCTGAGACTGCCGCTCGCCCCGCCGGTACCGATGATGGTGACGCTCAGCCCGCCGCTGACGTTGCTCTGCTTGGACTTGTAGTTGTCGGTGTCCTGCAGGCTTTGTAGCGTCAGGTCACGCCCCACGTCAGCGGTGATCTTCGCGGCGTTGACCTGCGCGCCTTTGAGCGCGGTATCCCGGCCGCTGCGCAGGGTCGCCTCATTACCGGCATCCAAGGTGGTTTCGGTCCAGGTCGTGCCGTTGCCTTTCTCGTTGCCAGCGCCCTTGTTGGCGTTGGCAAAGATGCTGAGGCCACCACCTTCGGAACCAACACCGATGCTGGCGCCGATGGCGCCGCCGCTGCTGCTGTTCTTGCCATCGAGCTTTTGCGTATTGGCCGCAGCCTCAAGCTGGATGTCGCGTTCAGCGGACAACAGCAGGTCGTTGCCGGCCTTGAGCTGGCTGCCTTGGACCCGGATGTCGCCGCCGCTGCCAGCCCCATTGCCGGTGGCCACAATGCTCAGGTCGTTGCCACTGGTCAGGCTGCTGCCCTGGCTGACGGTCTGTTCCTGGGCCTGCCGCGAGCTCGACTTCTGCCCGCCCAGCGATACGGCGACGCCCACGAACTGGCCAGCATTAGCCGCCGTCATGCCGCCGTTCTGCTGGGCAGCCTGCCAGGCCTGAACACCGGTCAGGCCGGCCTTGATGCCCTGAAGGGCAGAAAGCCGGCTGTCCTCTTCCCGGGTCGCTTGCTTGGTAATCTGGTAAGCGGTGTCGATGGCACTGCCAACCGTACCGGACAGCGCCAGGGTCAAGCCGCTGCTCTTGCTCTTGGAGGTCTGCTCGCTGCTGTTAAAGATCCTTTATTGGGAGCGAAACGGCTTCTGTCTCTGGCTCAAGCGCTTGGAGTCCGAACGTTTCAAAACTTCGCCCGACGCCACCGACGAAGCGATTGTACTGACTGTCCAGGAACTGAATTGGTTACTCGATGGCTTCGACCTCTGGCGTAACCGTCCTCATCAGGTTTTGACGCCACGATTCATGGCCTGATTCGGTATAATCCGGGGCATGAATTTCGTGCCCGACAACCTCCCAGATGATGCTGAATTGCTCAAGCAGATGCTTGCAAAGATGCAATCCCGGATGGGTGTGCTCGAAGAACAAGTTGCCCTGCTAAGGCAGCGCCTGTTCGGTCGACAATCGGAGCAGACCGTCGACCCGGCAACGCCTCAAATGGCGTTGTTCAACGAAGCGGAGCACGAGGTAGAGCTGGCATACGAAGCCGCTGATGAAGAGGTAGTTGCCACCGCCAAGCGCCGTGGCAAGCGCAAGCCGCTGCCAGCCGATTTGCCGCGCATAGAAGTCGTCCACGAACTGCCCGAGCATGAACTGACCTGCGCTTGCGGTTGCCGCAAGCATGCCATCGGTGAAGAGATCAGCGAACAGCTCGAAATCGTTCCGATGCAGATCCGTGTGATCAAGCACATCCGTAAGGTCTACGGTTGCCGTGACTGCGAAGCCGCACCAGTGACAGCCGACAAGCCCGCTCAATTGCTTGAGAAGAGCATGGCCAGCCCGAGTGTGCTGGCCATGCTGCTGACCACCAAATACGTCGATGGTTTGCCCCTTCATCGTTTCCAAAAGGTACTGGGCCGTCACGGCATCGATATTCCAAGGCAAACGTTGGCGCGTTGGGTCATCCAGTGCTCTGAACATTTCCAGCCGCTGCTGAACCTGATGCGCGAAAGCCTGTTGAACAGTCGGATCATCCACTGCGATGAAACACGTGTGCAGGTGTTGAAAGAGCCGGGGCGTGAGCCCAGCAGCCAATCCTGGATGTGGGTACAAACCGGCGGCCCACCTGATCGGCCAGTGATCCTTTTCGACTACGCCACCAGCCGAGCGCAGGAGGTGCCGGTGCGCCTGCTGGACGGCTATCGCGGCTATGTCATGACCGACGACTACGCCGGTTACAACGCGCTGGCTGCACAGGACGGACTGGAGCGATTGGGCTGCTGGGCGCACGCGCGCCGCAAGTTCGTCGAAGCGCAGAAAGTACAGCCCAAGGGCAAAACAGGACGCGCTGACATCACATTGAACCTGATCAATAAGCTCTATGGCGTCGAGCGCGACTTGAAGGACAGTGACGACGAAGATCGTGAGGTTGCCCGCATGGAGCGCAGCCTGCCATTGCTGATTCAGCTGAAAAACTGGATAGAGAAAACGCAACCTCAGGTCACGACGCAGAATGCCTTGGGCAAGGCCATCGGTTACTTGGCCAGCAACTGGAGCAAATTGGAACGCTACGTCGAGCACGGCTACTTGCCGATGGACAACAACGCGGCCGAGCGTGCGATCCGCCCGTTTGTCATCGGGAGAAAGAACTGGTTGTTCAGTGACACGCCCAAAGGTGCCACTGCCAGCGCACAACTTTACAGCTTGGTAGAAACGGCCAAAGCCAACGGCCAAGAACCCTATGCGTGGCTGCGCCACGCACTGGAACGCCTGCCGCAGGCGTGCTCAGTGGAAGACTACGAAGCGCTACTGCCATGGAATTGCACACCTCAAATACACAGCTAGGTGCGCTGCCCATCTTTGGTTAGGTGGGGTTTATGGAGCGCTTACGAATGATGCGCCAATGATGCAAATCGGCTGCTGCCGGCCGAGTGGGACAACCCTAGGACGGCATTGCCCCAAGCATGCGACAACGCATAGGGAAAACCGAGCCGATGGGACGTAAACAGGACAAGCCTGGGACAGCCATGCCCCTGAGTGAGACCGAGCGAGCCGAACGCCGCCAGGCCGTGGCCAATGCCATCGCCAGTCAGCGCCTGGAAGGGCTGGAACCCAATGCCGAGGTGATTCGGCAGCTGGAGGCCTTTGCCGAGGGCACGCTCGGCATCGGGGGCATTCTGGAAGGGTTCAGGGGTAGGATCGTGGAGGGGCGGCTACTGCCGCCTGCCGCAGACTTCAAATAGAACAACACCGGCGCGGGGCCGGATCAGGCTTGGTAGTCTTCAAACTCCCAAGCGTAAAGCCTTGCCAATTTGCACGCAATCTCAGACCAACCCACCCCTTCATATTGCGATATAGCCTTAATTATCGTGTCAACAATTAACTGATAGTTAAATTCTTTGACCATCAAAAAGTGCCTACCCCACATGGGCTCCCATACATTGTTCTGAAGCCATGTCGGAGTGCAAACGAACACTTCGAAATCGTCCCCGCCATTATCACCTTCTGGGCCAATGCGAAGCCTTAGAGTTATAAAAAAACATTCTGGATCATCTGGCGCATACGAGTGAATAACCACCTCATCAGACGAAATCCCCTTTAGCTCCGCACGCATGGAACACCTCTTAATCAGTGACATTCAGATGCCCGTTACTGACTTTAATTTTCTGACCAGTCACTGGATTGATTGAATAGGTCTCAAAGTTTGCCTGCACGCCAGTAGTAGCATACTGCGATGACTTAACAGTAGGAGCCCTATAGACACGCGTACCATCAGCACTGATCCAACCAGTGCCATCGGCAGTTTTCTTGGCTCCATCCCCAACCCAAATTTTCCCTAACTGATCTGCTTCAGCAGCAGTGCCGCGTCCAACAGAGAAATTGGGGTTAGCCGTGCCACTGCCTTTTACAGCGGCAGCCAAGCGCGAGTCTTGGGCCGCTATATTTGCCAAGTTCTGCTGTGCAAGTTGATCTTTCAGCTTCGGATACGTTGCTACGTTTCAGCACCGCTAGAAACATTCCCTGTCCCTTTTGTACCGGCGTCCTTCACCCGGTGGGTATACGGCATGCCAGCTTCAGCATCCGTCGACACAGTCGAAGTATACGGTGCCTTCCCTGTCCCCGCCCCTTTTGCACCAGCCGCTATGTACTGACTAGTCTCATTAATCAGCCGAGACGCTTCAGCAAGGTGCCTCCTCTTCAGCGCTGTTTCAGCCGCTTTAATCGCCTTGCCCGCAGCATCCCCTACGCCCGGGAAGACACCCATGGTTGCGGCGAGATAATCCAGCGCGCTCTCCGCTTCCGCATAGCTCTTTATATCACCAATTACGGGTACAAAATCAGCCCCCATCGACAGTGTATCTTTTAGGTGTTCCCGTCGCTCCTTGTACATCTTGACCGAGCAGGCATCCGAGCTTAACCCGGCGCAGTTCTGCTGCCTGTAGCGTTCGTTTTCTGCCTTGACATGCTCTTCGGCCACCACCTCCGGTGTCTTGCCTGCCGCCAATGCCTCAGCAATATCGCTCAGCGCGTTGTTTTCCGCGGCGTTCCTTCCCGCCTGGCCCGCTGCGACAGCGTCTGTCAAGCCTCCGCCCGTTGCAGCACCTGCCAACCCTGATGCAAGCGTTGCCAACGCAGAAATGGTCTGTTTCTCTTCTTCACTCAGTTGATCCCGACTCTTGTCAGGGTAGATTTGAACTGGAAGCCATCGACCAGCTACCTAAGAGCCAACAGAAATTCGTTGCGCAGATGCTTGATGCCTTGATCGCTCAGGCCACGACCAAGGCGAGCAGCGAGGGACGGGAGGTTTTGCAGCAAGCAGATAAAACAACACCGGCGCGAGGCCGGTGTTGAGTGAAGTTTGTGCAGAACAACTACTCATAAAATTTCGATGCACAAAATATCTTTGCAAAAGTACCCCAGCTAGGGCTAACAACATCACTATCGCCAGAGTTTTTGCATACATCTCTATTGACCTAATCCAGGCCTCCATTGCAGCTAAAAATCTCTCCAAGTCCGGATTTTCCCAGTCATCGGGATTAAGCACCAACCCCTCCCTGAACTCTCCAACAAAATCCGCAAGATCTTCTTTTGTTTGTATATCTCTAACTCGTTCAAAACTTATACAACCCTCACTTACAAACGCCTCGAACACAGATAATCGAACAATTATTGGGCGTAGATATTTTCCATCCTTCCTTGGCAACCTCTGCTGGCGTAGCCGGAACAACTTTGATTGGAACACCCGCCTCACGCAGCAAGCAATCGTCTTTTATCCAAGCTGTAACCGCTCCATCCTTCTCAAATATCCGGATAGGAGGCAAGTCATCTGGAGAAATCTTCCCTGACTTCAGTCCGTCAATTGTTGACTGGAGAGTTTGGCCCTCCTTGAAGGTATTCGAAACACTATCTTGCGTGAACCGGATATCTTTCGGGTTCGCATAACCAGTCAAGTTATCTGGTAAAGCAGATGGCAGCTTTTGGCCTGTGGTTCCTGCTCCTTTTGCACCTAATCAACCGCTGTAAAAATATGCCTCTCTAGACTTGCTGGAGGAAATTGGCAGGGCAGAATTTTTGAAAAAATATCCCGACGGAGAAGGCCCAGCAAAAACTCGACACATCCCAAGTCATAAATCTCCTCCTCTCCTTGATCCACACTATGAACACCAACCTTCCATGAGTCAGCCCCACCACTCACAACCCAAAAAAAAGTTTCTCCATTATCCGTTACCGCCCAAGGCAAGAACGAACCTGGCGCGGGATAACTTGGCCTAGGATAGTCAGACGGAAAATCTTGCTGCATCACAAGATACGATTCTTGGAAATACCTACTCTTTTCAAAATTTAAATTAGAATTAGCCGAAAACGGGCTAAGCACCCACACAAAATCATCAATCACCCCACCGCCATATATAGATATAAAACCCTTAAAATCTTCAGGCAATCTTATTTGCCACTCAGACTCAAAGCTAGACCAAGCAGCATTATCAAAAGAGCGCCGCGCTTGCGGGGGAGGAAGAATACGGACTAATTCATCAATCATATTCATCTAACCCCATTTATATTTGGAATTGAAACATCAAGATTAAAACCTCCTGAGCCGCGGGCAGTCAATGTAACTCCTGTAGGTATCGGATTACTCCCTGTATAAATCGGAATTGCCCTATAACTAACTGTCTCTCCGCCCTGAATAGCAGCTTTTACTTGACGCTCGAATGAACTCATATTCGGATGATTAGTATTGCGCTGAAAAAGCGTCACCAAGTTCCTTGCGTCATCACCAGCTCCACCAAGTGAGTTTGCGAGCAAATGCCCACGCGCATGATTGGCTCCCTGCCCCTCAAAGCCCGGCGGGCGAATCGCAGGATTAGCACTGGAACCGCCACCCAATGTTTCCGGCTTAATTACTGCAGTTACCCCTGTAGGACGACCTAGCGAGTCAAGATCACCCAGAATTACATTGCTAGGTGTAGTTTGACTCGGCCTAGCAAGTGCTGGATAGCCTCCCGAAGTTGCTTTTGCACCGCTGGTAGCTTTGCCTAGTATCAGCACCGCCGCCAATTTTACTACATCATCCCGCGAAGCACCTTTATCGACAAGGCTGATGATCCCTGGCACATCCACCGGCGCCAGAGTCGAGCCGAGCAAGCCATCCTGACGTGCCCGCTCAATGATTGCATCCTCACTTAACCCTTGCCGACTCCATTCCGCAATCAGCTCACTCGCTCTGATCGCCTTCACATACGGATTGGCAACAACGCCCATAGGCGACCAGTCGCTGCCCGACAGCGCATAGACATCAAGGAAGCTCGCGTCCGCGTCGCTCTTCTGCGCGTCCACTACCCCCCTCATCATCGCAAGGGCATAGTCCGTTACCAGAACATCGTATTCCGCTTTGCTCAGCCTGCCGCTCTGGTACAGCTCAACAAGCTTTTCCCCAGCCTGTTTCTCCTGCTGCCGGTATTCATCACGAATACCAACCTCGCAGTTGCCATTTCCTCCACAGGCTTTATACCGCTCGTGCAACTCATCAATGCTGCCAATACCAGCAGCCTTGAGCTTCTCGTACAGCGCCCGGCTGGCTGCATCCAGCCGTTCAACGCCGTATTTGTTCGCCAGCAGGTTGTTTTCAACCGCGTTACGGCCCGCACCAGCACCTGCGACCGCCCCAGCGCTATTACCTTCCACCAGGCCACCCGAAAGCCCGGCTGCCAGCGTCGACAGCGCAGAAACGGTCTGCTTCTGCTCTTCGCTGAGCGAGTTGCTGTCGCTGGTGCCATACAACTGCTGAGTGATCAGGCGGGCAACCAGCTCGCCGCCGGCCGCACCCGCCGCCCCGGCCGCCGCCGAATTGCCCTGCGCCTGGGCGACAACGGCACCCAACACTGCATGGGCCATGACGTTGAGTGCTTTATTGTCGCCAGTGGATTTCTTGATTACCTGCGCGAGGTACGGTGCCGATGCGCCTGCCAGCGCAGAACCGATATCACCGCCCGCCAGGCCTTGCTTTTAGGAAAAAAGGTCTTCCCTTGCGCTGCCTGGCCACATATGTCCACCGCTGCCAGGTTTATCGCCATACAGAATATGTTGCTTGGTTTCAGGAGAAAGAATATCAACGTAATTCCTCCCAGTTACTTTTGCATCTTCAGATAGTCAAAATGAATTTATTCCAGTCTAATAGAGCCTTCTCAAAGTCGTCAATTGCCATAATTGAAGAATAATCCTCATCATATAGCGAATATATTTTTGCAACTCCATCATTAAGCTCCACGCCCCAACTATCACGACTCCAATCACAACTACTAATAGCTCCAGACCTTACTGAGGCGACTCTAGATAGCCCTTCATCCAGCCAAGCTATGGTGCTTTCATATCTTTGGCCGCCATGATCAGTCAGTAAGCACGCTAAGAAATCTATTCCATCACGGCCTAGCACATCAGACCGACAGCAAGGCTCGCGAGTGTTACCTTCGCCATCCCAGAAGAAAATTATTTTCATATAAGCCTAGCACCTATAGCTTCGGATAACTGTCGTCTTAGGGTTAAGATAGCCCTCAACTTTCACGCCACTTGGAGTAGTGCCCGTCCACTTATTACCTGTTATCGTCTTGTTTTTGAAAGCAACATCAACTTCTACTTTTATCCTATCGGAAGACCACGATTTCGAAAACATCGTAGACACACCTCCATTGTTCGTTTTTGGCAAAAAGCTTCCAGGATTGCTTGGGTCAGCCACTTCGATCTTTGCGCTATAAACACCTTTTGCGTTTGGCGCTGATTCAGTCCCCGGAATAACGCGGACATCGCCCGTCACAGTTGAGTGCCCACCCACTACATTTCCGTTGGCCTTTACCTCGGCCCGAATAATGTGACCGTCAAAGTCAATTGGGGCAGTAATTTTTGCGGCCTGCGCAGCAAGTACGGTATCTGGTTGCTTGCCTGTAAGATCTGGACCTTTAGAATTTTATCCAATTCGCTCCAGAGCTGCTTTTTCAGCATCAACTACCGGATTGCCAGTCGCTTTTGAACCAAACCCAGCTTACAAGCTACGTCCAGAACTCCTTCCCATCCGAGTCTATCCACACAACCCCAGCAGGGGCCTCTGTTATAAACCAAAGCCCGAACCCATCAAGATCGTCTTCACCCGGCTCTTCAGGCCATGCCTCCTTGAGCACATCGAGCTGATTTTGAATAGCACCCACAAGGAAAAGGCCATCATGTGCAAGTCTTATATTCCCCTCCGACATCAAGCGATCCATCAGAGAAAAGAACAGTTCGATTCGGCGTGCGTAATCAACAGACGAACCAATAAGCTCAACTGTCATATGCTGCCATATGGCTCCCATTGGAAGCCCAAACGCGCTCCGTAGAACCGACTTATAGAGACTGTCAATCACTTGAATTTAATCTCCACCATTCTTCCGCCATTAATAGACTTATCCACAACATCTATCGTCCAGGAAGCTCCCGTCCGCTGCGAAGATGTGGAAAAGTCTCGAAGGGTTATTTTAGCCCCTGCGTCAGTTTTGGCTGTGTATATTGTCCCCTTCCCAGGAATTACTTTGGCTGAAGGCATATTCCCAGCCCCGGCTAACTGTCTAAAGTAAGACATCACATCCGATGTGGTAGCCCCCACATAGACTGGTGCGCCCTTGCTAACCTGCGGATCGGTCTTCAAAACTTTACCGCCCAAATTCAATTGAAAATCTTTCGGCTCAATTGATTTGGTGTTGAACTGCACAGCGAGATCATCAATTCTCTTCTGTGATTGCGCTTGCAGTACAGTGCCAGGCTGCTTGCCTGTCAGATCAGGACCTTTAGGGTTCTGTCCAATGCGATCCAAGGCTGTTTTTTCAGCATCAACTACCGGATTTCCAGTCGCTTTTGCACCGCTGGTAGCTTTGCCTAGTATCAGCACCGCCGCCAATTTTACTACATCATCCCGCGAAGCACCTTTATCGACAAGGCTGATGATCCCTGGCACATCCACCGGCGCCAGAGTCGAGCCGAGCAAGCCATCCTGACGTGCCCGCTCAATGATTGCCTCTTCACTTAACCCTTGCCGACTCCATTCCGCAATCAGCTCACTCGCTCTGATCGCCTTCACATACGGATTGGCAACAACGCCCATAGGCGACCAGTCGCTGCCCGACAGCGCATAGACATCAAGGAAGCTCGCGTCCGCGTCGCTCTTCTGCGCGTCCACTACCCCCCTCATCATCGCAAGGGCGTAATCCGTTACCAGAACATCGTATTCCGCTTTGCTCAGCCTGCCGCTCTGGTACAGCTCAACAAGCTTTTCCCCAGCCTGTTTCTCCTGCTGCCGGTACTCATCACGAATACCAACCTCGCAGCCGCTATTTCCTCCACAGGCTTTATACCGCTCGTGCAACTCATCAATGCTGCCAATACCAGCAGCCTTGAGCTTCTCGTACAGCGCCCGGCTGGCTGCATCCAGCCGTTCAACGCCGTACTTGTTCGCCAGCAGGTTGTTTTCAACCGCGTTACGGCCCGCACCAGCACCTGCGACCGCCCCAGCGCTATTACCTTCCACCAGGCCACCCGAAAGCCCGGCTGCCAACGTCGACAGCGCAGAAACGGTCTGCTTCTGCTCTTCGCTGAGCGAGTTGCTGTCGCTGGTGCCATACAACTGCTGAGTGATCAGGCGGGCAACCAGCTCGCCGCCGGCCGCACCCGCTGCACCGGCCGCCGCCGAGTTGCCCTGCGCCTGGGCGACAACGGCACCCAACACTGCATGGGCCATGACGTTGAGTGCTTTATTGTCGCCAGTGGATTTCTTGATTACCTGCGCGAGGTACGGTGCCGATGCGCCTGCCAGCGCAGAACCGATATCACCGCCCGCCAGGCCTTGCTTTTAGGAAAAAAGGTCTTCCCTTGCTGCCTGGCCACATATGTCCACCGCTGCCAGGTTTATCGCCATACAGAATATGTTGCTTGGTTTCAGGAGAAAGAATATCAACGTAATTCCTCCCAGTTACTTTTGCATCTTCAGATAGTCAAAATGAATTTATTCCAGTCTAATAGAGCCTTCTCAAAGTCGTCAATTGCCATAATTGAAGAATAATCCTCATCATATAGCGAATATATTTTTGCAACTCCATCATTAAGCTCCACCCCAACTATCACGACTCCAATCACAACTACTAATAGCTCCAGACTTTACTGAGGCGACTCTAGATAGCCCTTCATCCAGCCAAGCTATGGTGCTTTCATATCTTTGGCCGCCATGATCAGTCAGTAAGCACGCTAAGAAATCTATTCCATCACGGCCTAGCACATCAGACCGACAGCAAGGCTCGCGAGTGTTACCTTCGCCATCCCAGAAGAAAATTATTTTCATATAAGCCTAGCACCTATAGCTTCGGATAACTGTCGTCTTAGGGTTAAGATAGCCCTCAACTTTCACGCCACTTGGAGTAGTGCCCGTCCACTCATTACCTGTTATCGTCTTGTTTTTGAAAGCAACATCAACTTCTACTTTTATCCTATCGGAAGACCACGATTTCGGAAACATCGTAGACACACCTCCATTGTTCGTTTTTGGCAAAAAGCTTCCAGGATTGCTTGGGTCAGCCACTTCGATCTTTGCGCTATAAACACCTTTTGCGTTTGGCGCTGATTCAGTCCCCGGAATAACGCGGACATCGCCCGTCACAGTTGAGTGCCCACCCACTACATTTCCGTTGGCCTTTACCTCGGCCCGAATAATGTGAACGTCAAAGTCAATTGGGGCAGTAATTCTTGCGGCCTGCGCAGCAAGTACCCAAAAGACGCGGACCGCAGGTGCTACCAACACCCACGGTCCGCTAACCACAAGCAGCTAAAAAGGAGCTGAATATGGCTAAGGCCGATCATAGGGCAGTCACGCCCAGAACTGAACGTTTCGCCACCGTCGCAGCGGATTACTACCCGCTGCTGGGCGAACCCTCATACACCTGCGACCGCATCGTCCCCGGCATCAAGCTGCGTGGCCTGTGGTTGCAGCAGGCGGGGTTCGAGGTCAACAAGCGAATACGCATCCGGGTGATGCAGGGGTGTTTGGTGATTACGGCGGAGTGAAATAAATAGCCCCGGCAGTGCCGGGGCTATGTAATTCAGGTGAACTCTATCTTGCATTCTGACAGAGGGAATGAGCGTCCGTCTGAGATAACAAATTGATCGCCCTCTATTCGAGCAAGTAACAACCCCCTAGTGCTTGCGCCCACTTCTACGGAGGCTCTCCAACCCGCTATGTCACCGTGATAAGACAGGGCATGAAACACACTCCCTGTTGGCAAACTAATACAACAGCTATCAGAGACAACCCCTCCACTGGTAGCAGCTATTGTGCCAGCAGAGTCCAAGAGCAAATTAAACTGCTTCTTCGCCTTATTCTTTCCATCATCCTCGTAATATACGAACTCAGTACCTTCCACTGGGTTCAAGCCGGGAATGGCTCGCTGATCACGTTGCTCGACTCTTCCGCCAAGAATTCTTTCTAAATCTTCTAACTGACTACTCATCTCTTTGCCTCAATTCTTCGCCGGCGTGATCACAAACTTAAACTTCGTCACACCTGCGTCAGTAAATAATTTCGAATAGTAGCTGGCTAACTCTGGACTATTGGTGTGGTAAACGACCCCACCATCAAAGCCTGAAGAGTACTTCTTCGCCTGATCTACCATCTTGGTCTGTTCCGCAACTGACCACGGTTTTGAACCCGCTGGGCTTGCGGGATTCCGAAGAGAACCACCCCAATCATCTACAAACTTAGCTTCAACGGCTGTTTTCTTTCCGCCAATAATAGCCACATCGTCAGCAACACCGCTTACAACTTTTCCATCAACCACAGCCCTAAACTGACGCTCATCGAATGCTTTAGTGCCGCCATACATCCCACGCACACCACTTTCATAGCTCTGTGCCTTATCAATGGCTCGACTACCACTCACTACGATGGGATTCGTAGTTTCCAGCGCGCTAGCAGTTCCTTTTGGACCGCTGGTAGCTTTGCCTAGTATCAGCACCGCCGCCAATTTTACTACATCATCCCGCGAAGCACCTTTATCGACAAGGCTGATGATCCCTGGCACATCCACCGGCGCCAGAGTCGAGCCGAGCAAGCCATCCTGACGTGCCCGCTCAATGATTGCCTCTTCACTTAACCCTTGCCGACTCCATTCCGCAATCAGCTCACTCGCTCTGATCGCCTTCACATACGGATTGGCAACAACGCCCATAGGCGACCAGTCGCTGCCCGACAGCGCATAGACATCAAGGAAGCTCGCGTCCGCGTCGCTCTTCTGCGCGTCCACTACCCCCCTCATCATCGCAAGGGCGTAATCCGTTACCAGAACATCGTATTCCGCTTTGCTCAGCCTGCCGCTCTGGTACAGCTCAACAAGCTTTTCCCCAGCCTGTTTCTCCTGCTGCCGGTACTCATCACGAATACCAACCTCGCAGCCGCTATTTCCTCCACAGGCTTTATGCCGCTCGTGCAACTCATCAATGCTGCCAATACCAGCAGCCTTGAGCTTCTCGTACAACGCCCGGCTGGCTGCATCCAGCCGTTCAACGCCGTACTTGTTCGCCAGCAGGTTGTTTTCAACCGCGTTACGCCCCGCACCAGCACCTGCGACCGCCCCAGCGCTATTACCTTCCACCAGGCCACCCGAAAGCCCGGCTGCCAGCGTCGAAAGCGCAGAAACGGTCTGTTTCTGTTCTTCGCTGAGCGAGTTGCTGTCGCTGGTGCCATACAATTGCTGAGTGATCAGGCGGGCAACCAGCTCGCCGCCGGCCGCACCCGCTGCACCGGCCGCCGCCGAGTTGCCCTGCGCCTGGGCGACAACGGCACCCAAAACCGCATGGGCCATGACGTTGAGTGCTTTATTGTCGCCAGTGGATTTCTTGATTACCTGCGCGAGGTATGGTGCCGATGCGCCTGCCAGCGCAGAACCGATATCACCGCCCGCCAGACCTTGCAGTGCCGCTGTCACGGCCTGGGTCACGCGTTGGTAATCACCACTGGTGCCGTACTTACCCATGATGCGCTGGTAAGCCTCAGTGGCGACCAGTTGTTCCTGGTACGCCTTGACCGCCGCCTCGCTTGCCCCTTCACCCGGCGCCGCGATGCCGCGTGCATCCAGTTCCGCACGCGCCTCCTTGTCGGCCTTCAGCTGACCCTCGGTACGGACGATGTCTGATACCTGTGTGCCGATTTCACCAATCAGCTGCACCTGCTGCAGCCGCCGCTGTTCCTTCTCCTTGTCGAAGATCGGGCTGATGCTGTCGTTGGCATGCTCGACGTCGTGACTGAGGCTGGCCACATCCTGCTGCTGCCGGCCCGGGTCACGGATTTCCAGCGTGCCCTCGGAAACGGCCGAAGCCGTGGTGCCGCTGGCACTGCCGCTGTGGTTGTAGGCGATCAACGTGCCGCTTGGCATGTTGCTGGTGAACCTGTCAGTGCCACCATTGCCACCGCTGATGCTGGCACTGGCCATCTGGCTCTTGAACTCGGCCTTGTTCTCGATACTGCTCCAGCCCAGGGTGCCGGTGCTCAGGCGGTTCTTGTCGGCATCGGCGGTACTGGCAATGACGCTGCCGTCGAGCTGGGTGTGCTTGCCGACATCGACCTGATAACCGTCCTTGCCGGCGAACAGACCGGTCTGCTCCTGCACGCTCTGGTACTTGGAGTCGAGCTTGGTCTTGCTGGCGCTGAGACTGCCGCTCGCCCCGCCGGTACCGATGATGGTGACGCTCAGCCCGCCGCTGACATTGCTCTGCTTGGACTTGTAGTTGTCGGTGTCCTGCAGGCTTTGCAGAGTCAGGTCGCGCCCCACGTCGGCGGTGATCTTCGCGGCGTTGACCTGCGCGCCTTTGAGCGCGGTATCCCGGCCGCTGCGCAGGGTCGCCTCATTACCGGCATCCAAGGTGGTTTCGGTCCAGGTCGTGCCGTTGCCTTTCTCGTTGCCAGCGCCCTTGTTGGCGTTGGCAAAGATGCTGAGGCCACCACCTTCGGAACCAACACCGATGCTGGCGCCGATGGCGCCGCCGCTGCTGCTGTTCTTGCCATCGAGCTTTTGCGTATTGGCCGCAGCCTCAAGCTGGATGTCGCGTTCAGCGGACAACAGCAGGTCGTTGCCGGCCTTGAGCTGGCTGCCTTGGACCCGGATGTCGCCGCCGTTGCCGGCGCCGTTGCTGGTGGCCACAATGCTCAGGTCGTTGCCACTGGTCAGGCTGCTGCCCTGGCTGACGGTCTGTTCCTGGGTCTGCCGCGAGCTCGACTTCTGCTCGCCCAGCGATACGGCGACGCCCACGAACTGGCCAGCATTAGCCGCCGTCATGCCGCCGTTCTGCTGGGCAGCCTGCCAGGCCTGAACACCGGTCAGGCCGGCCTTGATGCCCTGAAGGGCAGAAAGCCGGCTGTCCTCTTCCCGGGTCGCTTGCTTGGTAATCTGGTAAGCGGTGTCAATGGCACTGCCAACCGTACCGGACAGCGCCAGGGTCAAGCCGCTGCTCTTGCTCTTGGAGGTCTGCTCGCTGCTGTTGTGGTTTTCGGCAGCAATGATCTCGACGTTCTGCCCGACCAGGGTGATGTCCTTGCCGGCGATAACCTCCGACCCCTTGATGCCGAGGTCCTTGCCCGCCTCGATGGTGACATTGCCCAGCACACTGCCAATAGTGCTGGCCTTGGCGTTCTCACTGGTGCTGGTCGAGGTTTTTTCCAGGCTGGTCGAGCCCAACGTGAAGCCGATGCCACCGCTGCTGAGCAGGCCCGACTTCATCTTCGAACTGGCGTGGCTTTGTTCGAACGTTTCGGTCGCGCTGTCGATCTGCACGTTGCGACCCGCGAGCAGGCTGGTGTCGTTGGTCGACACGATGCTGCTGCCCGACACGCCGATATCCTGCCCGGCGCGAACGACCACCGTGTCACCACTGACCGACGAGCCTTGCTGAGTGATGGCCGTCGAACTGTCGATGCGGGTCTTCTGGCTGCTGGATAGCCCGGAGTGGCTGGTCTTGGTCTTGCGGTAGTAGCTGTAGTCGCTGTTCTCCTGCGCGACCAGTTGCACATCGCCGCCGGCGTAAAGGTATGCCTCATCGCCCGCAGTCACGCGGCTGGCGCTCAGGGCAAGGTCGTCTCCAGCCTTCAAGGCCACATTGCCACCAGCTACCACGGTGCTGCCGACCTGTTGGACATGGTCCTCCTGGCTGGTGACTTTGCGGGTCTTGCTGGCCGAGTGCTGCTCGTTGGCGGCCGCTGTCAGCTGCAGATCGCCCGTCGCCGCCATCGCCACATCCCGCTTGGCCTCGATCGCACTGGCCACCGCACTGATATCGCGCCCGGCGCTGACGGTCAGGTCACGCCCGGCCTGCACGTTCGAACCGTTCTGGGTCACGCTGCTGTCGGTGTGGCGCACGCCGCGGTCGTTGACCACGACCTGCTCGACCGAGGTCAGCTTCACATCGCGACCAGCCTGCAGGCGGGTGTCGGCAGCACTGCTGAGCACGCCACCGTGGTTGCTCAGGTCGCGCCCGGCGTTGATCGCCAGGTTGTTCGCGGCCTCCACGCGGGCGGCGTTGTCGACGAAGTCGCGCTGCTGGGCGTAGCTGCCGTTGCTGCTCTGGTGCGAGGTCAGGGTGCGTTCGTTGATCACATCCTGTACGGCGGACAGGCTGACGTCGCGCCCGGCGATGATGCCGCCGGCCTTGTTCACCAGGTTGTTGCCAGCCAGCAGGTCGAGGCGGTTGCCAGCCTCGACCAGGCCGCTGTTGACCAGGTTGTTGCCGGCCTTGGCCGAGAGCTTGTTGCTGGCGCGCAGGGTGCCGACGTTGTCGAGGTTCTGGCCGGCGATCAGGTTGACATCGTTGCCGGCGATCAGCGCGCCGTTGGGCGCCAGGCGGTTGTTGCCGTGGGCCAGGTAGAGCACCGGCACCAGCACCTGCTCGCCGTTCACCTCGGCGCTTTCCAGCCAGACGATGTCGTGGGTCAGCGCCGCCACCTGTTCAGAGGTCAGGCTCACGCCCACCGCCAGGTTGAGCTTTTGTTTGCTCTGGATGGCGTTGTCCATCAGGTACTTGAACAACTGTTCGTCGGTGTTCTGGCCATCGATGTAGCGCTGCCCGGTGCGGGCGACCACGGCCTGCTGGATCAGCTTCTGTTCGTAGAAGCCATCGCCCAGGCGCTTGGCGCTTTCATCCGGGTTGTAGCCAAGGTTCGCCAGCAGGTAGTCGGAACTCATGAACTGCTTGAGGTCGGTGAGCACCGGGTTGGTTTCGACCAGGTACTTGTGCGGGTTGCTGCGCACGCTGCTGTCGGGCAGGCCTTGCACGCGCTCGAGGGTGAGCGGGCCCTGGCCATTGAGCGTGGCGGCCTGGCTGATGCCGTCGTCCACGGCCGAGCGACCTGGCAGCGCGGGGCCGCCCACGTTGCCAGGCAGGCTGGTGTCGACGACGCTGGCATTGCCGGCGACGTTAGCCTGCGTGCGGTCGGCAGTGCTCAGGGTGGTGCTGCTAGCAATTGCCTGGTCGGCAGCACCGATGCTGAGCGCACTCCCCTGGGCCAGCGGCAACGGCTGCTGACGCTGCGCCACACTCAGGCTCGCGCCGCCCATGCTCCAGCTTTGCGGGCCGCTGGCGGGTGTGCTGCCAGCCTCACTGCTCAGGCGGAACAGGCCGTTCTGCCCGCTGGGCAGGCTGAAGCCGGGCAGCGTCAGCGGGTTGACCTGCTGCTGGGCCAGGTCTGGCGGCAACTGCTGGTTGAGGGTGATGCGGGTGGAGAATGCCGTGCCGGGCGCCGTGGTATCGGTACGCGCACCGCTGCCGATGTAGGCATAGCCCGGGCGCACGACGCTGTTGTCGATGCCATTGCCAGCGCTGATGTTCACTGCGCCATTGGCCTGCATCACGGCGGCGTAGCTCTGGTCGCCAGCCGCCAGTTTGCGGGTGCTGCCCAGGCTCACCAGCTCCGCTTCGGTCATGCCGATGAACCTGGCCAGGTCAGCTTGCAGCCCACCCAGGTTGTCAGGGTTGTAACCGACACTTTCATACCAGTATTGGCTGGTGATGGAGCTGGCGAGCTGGTACCAGGCACCGGCGTTGCGGGTGCGCTCGGAACGGAAAATGCGTGTGGTCTCGGTCTCGCCGGTTTCCACGCCGCTGTTGGTCAGGCTGCCGACCGTGGCTACCAGGTTGCCAGCAGCGCCGATGGTGCTGCTGCTGTTGAGCAAGTCACCGCCGTGGATGGTCAGGTTGCCGCCGGTGGTGATGCTGGAGGCGGCGCTGGCGTCGAGCACCTCGAACTTGTCACGCTGGACGATTTCCCAGACGTGGTTGCGCTTGCCACCGCAGTCGCCGGCGTTATAGCCCTCGATGCAGGCCACCTCGCCGACACGGGCAGTGTAAATGCCCTTGTCCTCGGTCTGCAGGACCGCCCGCACGTTGTGAATGGTGCTCGCCGCCAGGCTCATCGACAGGTCGCTCTGCAGCGAGCCGGAACGGTTGACGATGCTGCTGGCCAGGCCACCCTGGCCGTCGCGGTCGATGGTCAAGCTGCCCAGGCTGTAGACGTCGGCATAGCTGTTGCTCAGGCTGGCGACCCGCAGGCCCATGTCCTTGCCGCTGAAGATCAGCGCGTGGTCGCTGTTGACCAGGGCGCCAGTGGTCACGGTCAGTGCTTCGCCAGCACCCAAAGTACCCTGGTTATTGACGCCGCCCGCGCCGAGATTGAGCGCGGCAGCAGAAGTGAGGCGCCCGGTATTGTTCAGTTGGCCGGCTACCGAGACGCTGGTGGCGCCTCCGCCGGCAATGCTGCTGGCGCTGCCCAGGTTTACCTGTGCGGCGCTGAGGCCGAGGGTGCCACGGCTGCTCAGACGGCCATTGCCGGCATAGGTGCCGCCAAGGTTGAGGCTGAAGCTGCCGTCACTGGCGATCAGGCCGTCGTTGCTCCAGTCGCTGCCGCTGCCGACCAGCGCTTCGCTGGCCAGCAACTGGCCGTTGGCGGTCTGGCTGAAGTTGCCGACATTGAGCGTCAGGCGCCCGGCCTGGATGACGTTGCTATTGCTCCAGCTGCCAGCGTTGAGGGTCAGGCCGCCGCGGGTGACGATACTGCCGCCGGCGCCCGTGACATTGGCGGTGCTGATGTCGAAGTTGCCACTGCCGACGTGCAGCAGGCTGCCGCCCGCGTTAAAGAAGTTGCCGACTGTGAAGCCGAGGTCGCTATTGGCGGTTTCCAGTGTGCCGTTGCGGTTGTCGAACAGCCCGCCGATCTGGAAGCGCGTGGCGCCGCTGGTGCCCAGTGCACGCAATTGGCCGGTCTGGTTGTCGAGGCTGGCCGCCTTGATCGCCAGGGTGCTGTCACTTTCGATGATGCCCAGGCGGTTGTTCAGCGCACCGCTGAGGTCGAGATCGATGCGTTGGCCGGCGATCTGGCCATCGTTGTCGCCGCTGTTGTCGAAATTGCCACCGGTAACCTTGACCAGCCCCTGGGCGTAGAGGCCACCGTTGCGGTTGTCGAAATCGCCGGTGGTGACCAGGGCGTCGCCGGCCTGTGCCGCAATCCGCCCGCCATAGTTGTCGATGCCACCCAGCACCTTGAGGTCGAGGGCCTGGGCCTGGGTGATGCCACCCTGGCGGTTGTTGTTCAGGTCGTAACCGGTCTTCAGCACGCCGCGCAGATCAGCGGCCAACTTGCCTTGCAGGCTGACCAGCACGCCACCGCGGTTGTCCAGGTTGCCGGCCGTGACGTCGAGGTCGCCAGCGTCGGCCAGGATGCGGCCACTCTGATTGTCGATATCACCGCTGGCCAGGCGCAAGGCACCCTGGCTCTGCAGGGTGCCCCTGGCATTGTCCAGGCTGGCGGCGCGCACATCGACACCGCCGCTCTGGCTGTAGATCAGGCCATCGGCACTGTTCAGCAGTTGGCCGTCAACAGCCAGGGTCAGCTGCTGGTTGGCCGCCACGGTGCCGCGATTGCGGTTGTCCAGGCTGGCGGCGAACAGGCCCAGCAGCCCCTGACTGGCGATCTGGCCGCCCTGGTTGTCGATCTGAGTGGCGTTGTCGATGCGCAGGGGGCCGGCGCTGGCGAGCTTGCCGTTGCGGTTGGTCAGGGCGCCGAGTAGCTTGAGGGTAACGGCGGCGTTACCGATCAGCCTGCCGGCGCTGTTGTCCAGGCTGCCGGCATTTACTTCGAGTGCCTGCCCGGCACTGATGCTGCCGCTGCCATTGCCTAGGGCCATGGCGTTCAGGGTCAGGGCCGCGGCGCTGTCGATCAAGCCACCCTGGGCGTTGTTCAGCAGGCCGCTGACGGTCAGGCGCTGCCCACCCGCACTGGAGAGGATGCCGGCGCCACTGTTGTCCAGGTTCGCCGCTGTCACGTTCAAGGCTTGCTGGCTGACCAAGGCGCCACCGGCGCTGTTCAGCAGCTCGCCGCTGACCTGTGCGTGCAGCGCGCCGTTGCGGCTGGACAGGGTGCCCTGGTTGCGGTTGTCGAGGCTACCCAGATTCACGCCCAGGCCCTGCCAACCGGAGACCAGGCCGCCCTGGTTGAGCAGGCGCTGGGCGGTGACGTCCAGCTGGCCACTGCTGATCAGTTTGCCGGTGCTGTTGTCCAGGTTGCGGCCGGCCAGGTCGAGATTCTGGCGGGTGGAGATTTCACCGCTGCGGTTGCTCAGGTCGCGCAGATGGGCGAGGGTCAGCGGGCCATCGGTGGTGATCAGGCCGCCGTCGTTGTTGAGATCGCCGGTGGCACTGCCGAAGTCGATGCGGATGACGCTGCCCAGCAGCGAACCCGCCTGGTTGTCGACGGAGCGGGCCGCGATATCCAGCAGACCAGCAGCGTTGATCAGGCCTTGCTGGCCGTTGTTCAGGCCGCCCGCCAGTTGCAGGCCGAGGCCGCCACGGCTGGTCAGCGTGCCGCCAGTGTTATCCAGGCTGGCAGCGCGTGTGTCGAGGGTCGCGGCGGCTACCAGGCCTTTGATGTTGCTCAAGGCCTGGTCGATGCGCAGAGTCAGCGATTGATTGCTCAGCACCTTGCCGCTGCCGTTGTCCAGGCTGTGCGCAGCCAGGGTGAAGGCCTGGGCCGAGGAGATCTCGCCGCCCTGGTTATTCACCCCATCGAGGTTTTTGAGCACCAGCATCGGGGCATTGATCAGGCCCTGACGGTTGTCCAGCTGACCGTGGTTCAAGTCCAGGGTCAGGGCGCTGTTGCTGAACAGCTTGCCACCTTGCTGGTCAAGCCCAGTGGCATTGACCTCCAGGGCGCCAACACTGGCGATGCGCCCGCCGTCGTGGTTGCTCAGCTGGCCGGTAGTCAGGCCAAGGTTGGCGCCGCTGTCGATGCGGCCGTTGCGGCTGTTGTCGAGGCTACCGGCCGCGAGGTTGGCCGGCCCTTTGGCGCTGAGGGTGCCCTGGTCGGTGTTGGTGACCTGGGCCGCGCTGAGTTGCAGCGCAGCATCGGTGACCAGTTCACCGCCCTGGTTGAGGAGGTTGCCGGTGTGCTTGAGAGTCAATGCCCCGGCACTGGAAACGCTGCCAGCGCGGTTGTCGAGTGCGTTGCTCGTCAACCCCAGGGTGCCCTCGGCGCTGATCAGGCCCTGGCGGTTGTCCAGCTTGCCTTGCAGCGTCGCATCCAAGGCTTGCTGGCTGAACAGCAGGCCGCCGGCGTTGTCCAGACTGTCGCCGCTCAGGCTCACGCCGGTTTTGCCCGAGAGCACGCCTTTGCTACGGTTGATCACGTCGGCGACGGCCAGCTGCAACTTGCCGTCGGCCAGCACCTTGCCGCCGTCACTGTTGTCCAGGCGGGAGCCGCCCAACACGACATCCATCTTGCTCGACAGCTCGCCAGCGCGGTTGTCTACCGCCGCGACGTGCAGGTTCAGGCCTCGGGTCGCGCCTACCAGGCCGCCCTGGCGGTTGTCGAGCGTGCCACCGGTCAGCTTCAGGCGCCCAGAGGCAACCAGTATGCCGGCCTGGTTATCGAGGGCGTCGACTTGCGCTTGTAACTCACCCCCTGCGGAAACCTGCCCCTGCTGGTTCACCAGGCTATTGGCCTGCATGTCCAGGTTTTGGTCAGCGATCAGCGTACCGCCTTGGTTGAGCAGCTCGCCGTCGACGACCAGTGCCTGGCCGGCACGGCTGCTGATCAGGCCTTGGCTGTTGTCCAGGCTGCCGCTGTGCAGGTCCAGGCCATCGGCCGATACCAGGCCCTTGAGGTTGTTCAGCAACTGCTCGATGCGCAGGGTCAGGCCGTGCTCGCCGATCAGCCGGCCATTGCTGTTGTCCAGGCTGCGCGCGGCCACGGTGAAGGCCTGGGCGCTGGAGATCTCGCCCTGTTGGTTATCCACCTCGGCAAGGTTGTTCAGCACCAGCAGGGGGGCGTTGATCAGGCCCTGGCGGTTGCGCAGCTGGCCGTGGTTCAGGTCGAGGGTCAAGGCGCTTTTGCTGAACAGCTGGCCACCGTCCTGGGCCAGGCCAGTGATGCTGGCGACCAGTGCCTTTTCACTGGCGATGCGGCTGCCCTGGCCGTTGTTGAGCTGGCCGGCTTTCAGGTCGAGGCGATCACCGCTGAGCAGCTGTGCGCCTTGGCCGTTGTCGAAGGTCCCGGTGTCGAGCCTGGCCGCGCCCTTGCTGCTGAGCAGGCCGGCCTCGCCGTTATCGAGACTGCGGCTGGTGAGGGCCAACCCGGCGTCGGTGGTGATCGAGCCGTTGCGGTTGCGCAGTGCCCCGGCGCTGGCCAGGGTCAGGTCGGCAGCGCTGGAAAGCTTGCCAGTGCTATTGTCCAGGCTACCGACAGTGGCGCCCAGGCGCCCTTCGGTAGTGATCAGCCCTTGCTGGTTGGCCAGCCCGCCCGCCAAGCCGATGTCCAGGTTGCCGCCACTGACCAGGCGCCCGAGGTTGTTGTCCAGTTGCTGGCCAACCAGGGTCAGCGGGCCCGCAGCAGACAGCAGGCCGAGGTTACGGTTGATCACCTCGGCCATCTGCAGTTGCAGGTGGCTACCGGCAAGGACCTTGCCACTGTCGCTGTTGTCCAGACGGCTGCCTTGCAGCGTCACGCCTTTACTGGTGGAGATCTCCCCGCCACGGTTGTCGATTTCGGCCACATTCAGCTGCAACGCGCTGGTACCGCCGACCAGGCCGTTGCTGCGGTTGTCGAGGCTGGTGCCGGTGAGCAGCAGGTCGCCCTGCGCGACCAGTTCGCCACCCTGGTTGATGATGCGGCCAAGCTGGGCCACCAGCGCGCGCTGGCTGGAAACCCTGCCGCCGCTGTTGTCCAGGCTGTCGCCCTCCAGGCGAAGCGGCCCGGCGGCGCTGAGCAGGCCGCCACGGTTGTCCAGCTGCTTGCCCTTGTAACTGAACGCCGCCAGGCTGTTCAGCAGCCCTTGCTGGCGATTGTCCAGCTGGTCGACATCCAGCCGCGCCTCCTGGCCTGCGCGCAGTTTGCCGGCGCGGTTGTCGAGTTTGCCGGCGCGCAGGTCGAGGCCCCCCTTGACGTTGATCTCGCCTTGCTGGTTGTCCAGCAGGCCGGCGACCCGGGCAGCCAGGCCAGCGTCGCCGACCAGGCTGCCGGCCTGGCGGTTGTCGAGGCTGGCGGCCTGCAGGTCGATCGCCCCGCCAGCGCCGAGCAAGCCTTGGCGATTGTCCAGGGCGCCAGCCAGGGCCACCTGCAGTGCCGCATCACCGGTCACCTGCCCTGCCCGGTTGTCCAGGCGGCCGCCCTTGAGGCTGGTGGTGCCGACGCTGGAAATCTCGCCTGCCTGGTTGTTGCTGGCACCTGCCACCTGCAGCGCCAGGTTGGCACGACTGGTCAGGGT
The DNA here is from genome assembly GCF_054057835.1 of Pseudomonas sp. TE21394. Classification (NCBI taxonomy): domain Bacteria; kingdom Pseudomonadati; phylum Pseudomonadota; class Gammaproteobacteria; order Pseudomonadales; family Pseudomonadaceae; genus Pseudomonas; species Pseudomonas sp. TE21394. The sequence continues at coordinate 728,140 of NZ_JBSRZR010000001.1, forward strand.
CCCCTGATGGTTGTCCAGGCTGGCGGCACGCACATCAACGCCGCTTGCGGAAACCAGGCCGCCGGTGTTGTTCAGCGCCTGCTCCAGCTGCACGGTCAGGTTCTGGTTGCCGAGCAGCTTGCCGAGGCTGTTGTCGAGGCTGCGGGCCACCAGTGCGAAGGCCTGGGCGCTGGAAATCTCGCCCTGGCGGTTATCCACGCTGTCGAGATTGCTCAGGGTCAGGCGCGGCGCATTGATCAGGCCGCCCTGGTTGTTCAGCTGGCCCTTGTTCAGGTCCAGGCTCAGCTCGCTGGCACTGGTCAGGCGGCCGCCATCATGCTGGTCGAGCCCGGCGACACTGGCGCGCAGCGCCTGGTTGCTGGCGATGCGTCCGCCATCGCTGTTGTTCACCTGGCCAGCCTCGAGGCTGAGGGTCTGCAGGCTGGTGAGCTGACCACCACGGTTATCCAGCGCAGCGCTGGCCGTCAGGCCAAGGTGCTGGCCGGCGCGCAGTGTGCCGGCGGTATTGTCCAGCTGGCCGACCTTGGCGTTCACGGTCGCGCCGTCGATCAGCCCGCCTTGGCCATTGAGCAGGCTCGAGGCAGTGACGTCGGCCTGGCTGCCACTGAGCACGCGGCCGGCGTTGCGGTTGTCGAGGGTGCCGGCACTGGCGGCCAGTTGCCGCTGGCCAGCGAGGGTGCCGCCCTGGTTGTTCAGACCTTGCCGTGCCGTGACGCTCAGGTCGCGGCTGGCCACCACGGTGTGGCCATGGTTGTCCACCTGCGTGGCGTTCACACGCACGTCGCCCGTGGCATTGCGGCTATTGTCGGCGTTGACACCCGCTTCGATGATGCCCTGGTTGCTCAGGCGCCCACCGCTGTCGAGGCTGATGCGTTGCCCGGCAGCCAGGGCCTGGCGGTTGTTCAGGTCCCCGTGGGTGCGCACCTTCAGTTCGTTGCCGGCATACACCGCGCCCTGGGCATCAAGCTGGCCAGCCGTGATCGCTACCGAGCCCTTGGCTGCGATGGCCTCGGCCATACGCAACTGGCCGTTGGCATCGAGCTGGATATCGCCGCCGCTGGCAATCAGCTTGCCGTCCAGCTTCACCCCCACGCCGGCCTCGGTGCCCACCAGTTTGATGGTGTTGGCGTACATGCCGCCCAATGCCGAGGAGTCAATGGCCAACTGCGGGGCCTGAGCCGGGTCGGCGCTACGGGCAGTGGCGGCCAGGCTGTGTGCATCCACGTCGTTGCTGCCGGCCACCAGCGCCAGCTGGCGGGCCTGGATCTCGGCGTTGATGCTGGCGCTGCGGGTAATGATCTCGAACTGGTCGACGTTGCTGGCGTTGAGCCCGGCGCCTTCGATGGCGACACTGCCCTGCTCCACCTGGTAGCGCTGCAGTTGCCCGTTCTCGATCACTGGCTTGCCGGTGGTCAGCGTGGCCTTCGGCGTGTTGATGAAACCGCAGCCGTTGCAGGTGACGCCATAAGGGTTGGCGACGATGACATGGGCCGAGCGCCCGGCCACCTCGGTATAGCCCTTGAGCTGGCTCGGGTTGCCACCATTGACCTCGTTGAGGATGGTGCTCGCCGCACGGCCGTCGAGGTTGCTGTTGCCGAGAATGATGCCGCCCAGCTGGGTGGCCTGGGCGCGGTCGGTAGCGTTGTTGAGGATGACGCCTTGCTGGCCGACGTTGTAGTCACTGAACTTGTTGTGCGACAGCCCGGCAGCGCTGGGCGCAGCGATATTGACAATGGGCACGCCATTGCCGGCCTGGCCCAGGTGGGTGCCGCTGCCGTTGACCACGATGCCGTCGGCCATGGCCACCAGCGGCTGCCAGAACATCATGTTGGCCAGCATGAAAGCCAGCCCACGCTTGGACAAGCCCCAGAAGGTCTGGCGTGGTTGCAGGGCAGCCGAAGGCTGGCGGGCCAGGAAGGCGAATTGACGAACGTCCATGTCAGTACTCGGGAAAAACGGTGTTAAAGGAAGAAGTCCAGGCGGAAGTAGACCGGCGTTTCTCGCGCCTCGATGGCCGCGGGTCGCTCGAGCGAGTGGGCGAAGGTCACGCTGGCGGCCAGGTGCTTGCCGCGGGCGAACAGCTCGAGTGCATCGCTGGACAGCCGGCCGCTTTGCCCGCTGTTGTAGCGATCATGGCGAATGGCGCCGACGTCGTAGGCCAGGCCCAGGCCATACTCGGTCAGCACCGGTCGCAACCAGTCCCAGGCCACCGGCCGGCTCCAGCGCACATCGTTGCGCCAGTAGTAGCCACTGTCTCCATTGAGGCTCTGGTCCTTGTAACCACGGATCGACGACTGGCTGCCCAGGCTCATGCGTTGCGGGCTGAACAGCAGGTCTTCGCTGCGTTGGCCGGTGACCAGGCTGCTGAACACCAGTTGCTCACCCCACATCGTGAACGGCTGCAGGTAGCTGACCGTGGCGGTGTACTTGCGGTAGCGGGCGTTGGGCTGGCGCTTGCCGGTAATGCTGCGCTGGTCTTCACGCTGGGCATCGAAGGCGCCGATGCCGTCCTGCATGCCCAGGTCGATGTTGACGAAGGCGTTGCCGAGACGCCGCCCGTGGTTGATGCCGAATTGCGCTTCACTCAGGCGGTTGCTGCTGGTGTCCAGCTTGCTGTCTTCGATGAAGTTGTTGGTGCGCAGGTAGCTCAGGCCGGTGTTGAGCGAGGTCTTGCTCTGGGCATCGCGGTGGATCACGCGTTCCAGGCGCAACTGGTGGTTCTGGCTGTCACCGGTCTGCTTGAAGTTGAACCCCGAAGCCTCGCCCAGCGAGCGGTACTCGCTCTGGCTGTAGCTGTAGCTGAGGTTCCACCAGCCGAACGGCAGGTTGTAGTAGAGCATGGCGCTGTGCGAGGTTTTCTGGTGGTCGCTGATGGCATCGTGGCTGCCACGCAGCAGCAGCTGGTCGGCCAGGCCCAGCGGGCTGTCCCATTCCAGGCTGCTGCCCCACTGCTGCTCACCGGTACTGCGCTGGCCGTCGTTACTGCGCGACAGGCCCACGCGCCAGGGCTTTTGTGGGGTATTGCGCACCACCACCTCGCTGCCACCCACCGCTTGGCCCGGGGTCAACTCCATTTGCGCCTGATTGGACGGCAGGCGGTTGAGCTGATCGACCATTTGCTCGATCTGGCGCAGGTCCAGCAGGTCGCCAACCCGGCCAGGAAAGCTCATGTCCAGTTCGCGCACCGACAGCTTGCTGCCTGGCGCCGGTTTCAGGCCTTCCAGGCGCCCTTCCACCACGATGACTTTCAGGTGGCCGCTGGACAGGTCCTGCTGGGGCAGGTAGGCGCGGCTGGTGACCAGGCCTTTGCCAATGTAGAGGTCGGTGATGTCCTTGAGCAGCGCGTTCAGCTGCGCGACACCCAGGCACTGGCCAAGATAGGGTTTGAGCAGGCGCTCGCGCTCCGAGGACGAAAGCGCATCGGCGCCGTCCAGCACGATATCGTCGATCGGAAAACAACGGCTGTCGACGGGCTTGGCCGGCGCGGCCGTTTCGGCGCCTTTGCCAGGCAGTTCCTTCAACTGTTCCAGCCGCCGTTGCTGCTCTTCCAACAGGCGGTTCTGGCGCTCGCGAATCAGGTCCTGGTCGCCGGGAGTGCCCATCGGCGCTGCACTGGCAGCATCCACGAAAATGGCCAATAGGGCGCATGCGAGCCGGCCAACCGCACGCTGGCTCAAGGAGGGGGGAAGCATATTCGATCCTTCGAATGCAAAGCAGTAGGGCGAAAAAGCCGATGATGCTATTAGGCCTACAATCTGATATCAACCAAACAACGACGCATGGCATGACTTTGCTGTCACATGGTTTTACCTGCAGCCGCAAGCCGTTCGAGCCGGTAAGATGAGCAACCTTTTGAAAAAATGCGGGTTCCCATGTCCCACGACGCACCCATAGGCCCAGGCCGGCCCAAGGACCTGGCCAAGCGCGAAGCGATTCTCGAAGCGGCCAAGGCGCTGTTCCTCAGCCTTGGTTATGCCAACACCAGCATGGATGCGGTCGCTGCGGCGGCAGGTGTTTCCAAACTTACCGTGTACAGCCACTTCACCGACAAGCAGACGCTGTTCGGCTCAGCGGTCATGGCCACTTGCCAGATCCAGCTGCCCGACCTGCTGTTCGAGTACCCCGATGGCGCCCCGGTGGAAGAGGTGCTGCTGAGCATTGCCCGTGGCTTCCAGGCGCTGATCAGCAGTGACGAAGCAGTCAAGCTCAGCCGCCTGATCATGGCCCAGGGCAGCCTGGACCCGAGTTTCGGCGAATATTTCTACGAGGCCGGGCCCAAGCGTGTGCTGACGGGGATGGAAACGCTGCTGCGCGAGGCGCATGCGCGCGGGCTGCTGCATATCGACAACCCGCTACGGGCGGCGGAGCACTTCTTCTGCCTGGTCAAGGGCGCCCCGGATTATCGCTTGCTGCTCGGATGTGCGGGGCCGCTGGAGGGCGATGAGGCCGAGGCGCATGTGCGCGAGGTGGTCGGGGTGTTCTTGCGAGCGTTCCAACCCTGAGCCGCGCCGCTCCTGCAGGGGTGTTGCAACCCTTGGTTCAGGCCTTGAGCGCCTTCTTCGGGTAAATGTCATACCGGCTCGACTTGCCCTCCAGGCTGTGGCTCGGCTTCGGCCCATCGATGATCGGTGCCTTGCGTGGACGCTTCACCACCACCCGGTGGCTGGCCAGGGCCAGGGCCGCTTCAAGCAGGACCGGGGCGTCCAGGTCATCCCCCACCAGTGGCCGGAATACGCGCATTTCCTTCTTCACCAAGGCGCTCTTGTCCCGGTGCGGGAACATCGGGTCGAGGTAGATCACCTGCGGCGCCTCCCCTTCCCAGGCACGCATGCGCTCGATGGCATTGCCGTTCAGCAGGCGCATGCGCCCGACGATCGGCGCCACTTCTTCATCAGCCTGGGCCCGCGCCAGGCCGTCCTCCAGCAGCGCGGCGATCAACGGCTGGCGTTCGATCAAGGTCATCTGGCAGCCCAGGCTGGCCAGCACGAAGGCATCCTTGCCCAGCCCCGCCGTGGCATCGAGCACCTGCGGCCGTACCCCTTGGGCAACGCCCACGGCCTTGGCAATCATTTGCCCGGTGCCACCGCCAAACTGGCGCCGGTGCGCAGCCTGGCCCTCGACAAAGTCCACCCGTACCGGCCCCGGTGCCTGCGGGCCCAACTGCTGGATCTGCAGGCCATCGACACCGACCTGCACGGCAAACCCGGCGGCCTCGTCCTGCAGCGGCAGGCCGAGGCGCTCGGCCCATGCCGCAGCTCGCCCCTCGAATTCCGCCGACAGTGCCTCGACCCGGATACCTGTGCCCTGCTCTTCCATCATTCACACCTGAAAATTGAACCCAGCCATTAAGGTATCGGCCATCACGGCCGATACAGGCAATATTCCGCTATTCTGCCAGAGCACAACGCGCGCGACTGCCCATGACAGATACTCTTCCCATCGGCCTGACCTACCTGTCGCCTGTCGGCAACTACAGTCAGCACAACACCCAGGCACTCGGGGGCGTCAGCCACCTGTGGCAGGATTTTTTTGCCCAGGCCATGGCCGAGCAGCAGGAAGAGCCAGCGGATAGCGTCAGCCAGTCGTTCGTCCGATATGACCAGGACAGTGGCGAACCCATCGGTGGCGCACGTGCCCTGGCGCTGATCGACGCCCAACGAACCTGCCCGGTGCATGACACGGTGGTGGCACCGCCCGAGCCTTTGTTCCTGCCCAAGGCCGAACTCGAGGCCAACCTGTTACCGCCTGCCCCCGAGCCGTTCAGCGCGGTCGAACTGATCGAGCAGCAGCGTCAACTGGATATCAGCAACAGTTGGCTACGCCCGGTGGTGATGAGCCAGGGCCAGCCGGTTGCCGAGCCTGGCCCGGGCCCAGCCCCACGGCCGTTGTTCCTGCCCATCGCCGAATTCGAGACCGACCTGCTGGACCCGGCGCCCGAACCGTACGACGACACCACCCTGGCCAAGCAGCAGACCGAGCTGGCGTTCGACCTGCACTGGGCACGCCCGGTGGTGCTGAACAACGTGCGCGTGCACGCCTGAGAGCCTGAGGCTAACGGCAGATCTGCCAGCGCCCCATGTCCAGGTGAAAGTGATCGCGGTGCGCCGCGTTGTAGTCTGGCCCCAATACCGTACTGAAACTCTCGCAGGCCGCCTGCTGTACCTCGCGCAGGAAGTCCGCCTTGCGTCCGCCCGCCTGCCAGTCGCGCGCCAGCGCGATACGCTGACCGTCCTGCAAGCGAAAACCGCTGATATCCAGGGCGTTGGCCGTGGCGTGCTGGCTCAGGCTGCCCTGTTTGCGATGGTACAGGTTGCGGCAGGCAAAACTGCCCAGGTGGTCGACCTGCATCACGGGCTGGCCCAACACCCGCTGCGCCACAGGCTGCAAGCCGTGCTGCTCGAACAGCGCGTAGGCCACTGCCAGCGGGCAACTGGCGAGGAAGCTGCTACTGAGCCGCGCCTGGCCGCCTTCGATGCGCCAGACGTTGTGCAGCGGGCAGTCGGCTGACGCAGGGCTGTCGGCTTGCGCGCGGTAGCGCAGGCGGCTGGTTTCCAGCGCCTGGCGACACAGTAGCGGGTCATCCCGCAGGCGTGACAGCTTGTACGGGGTCAGCAGGTTGGGCCGCTGGCGCACGTCCAGTGGAGCCCAGGGGTTCCACGCCGGCGGCGGCCGCCAGCCGAAGTACCAGGCCAGGCCGGCCAGTGCCAGCAGGCCGACCAGCAGCGCCAGCACGCCCCGCATCAGCGGCGCAACAGCTCGTTGAGCTGGGCGAACGGCAAGGCCTGCTCAGCGTAGCCGAACGTGCCCTCTTCGCGAATTTCCAGCGCAGCCCGGTGGAAAGCCCCAAGCGCGGCCCGGGCCAGCGACGAGCCGACACTGATACGGCGTACACCGAGGTCCTGCAGCTGGTTGACGCTCAATGGCACGCCTGGCATGCCCATCAGCACGTTGACCGGCCGCGGCGCAACGGCTTGCACCACCGCACGGATTTCCTCGACAGTGCGTAGCCCCGGCGCATAGAGCACATCGGCACCGGCTTCGGCATAGGCCTGCAGGCGCTGGATGGTGTCGTCCAGGTCCAGGCGGCCGTGCAACAGGTTCTCGGCCCGGGCGCAGAGGGTGAACGGGAACGGCAGGCTGCGCGCGGCATGCACGGCTGCGCGCACACGCTCTACCGCCAGGCCGAGGTCATAGATCGGCATGTCGCTACGGCCACTGGCATCTTCGATGGAACCGCCCACCAGGCCCACTTCGGCAGCGCGCGAAACGGCCTGGGCGCAATTTTCCGGCAGGTCGCCGAAGCCGTTTTCCAGATCCGCAGCCACCGGCAATGCCGTGGCATCGACGATTGCGCCGGCATTGCTCAGCGTATCGTCCAGGCTCAAGGCGCCTTCGGCGTCGGGCCGGCCGAGGCTGAAGGCAAGGCCGGCACTGGTAGTCGCCAGCGCTTCGAAGCCCAGGCTGGCCAGCAGCTTGGCAGAGCCGGCATCCCAGGGGTTGGGGATGACGAAAGCGCTGTCACGCTCATGCAAGGCCTTGAAGGCTTCGGCTCGCAGGGTTTGCACATCCATGGTTCAACCTCCGGAAGTCAGGGGTACTCAAAGTAGTCCCAGTTGTTCGACCTCGGGCGCACGCGGCAATTCCGGCAGCGCGGCAAGCCCTGGCAGGCGCCGCATCAGGCGTTGGTGAAAATGCTGGGCCAGGGCGGCAGCCAGGCGGTTGTCCGAAGTGTGCAGGAAGATGTACGGACTGCGGCCTTCCTCGATCCAACCGGCCACCTTGTCCACCCAAGGAATGAGAAACGCCTCGTTGGCCTCCAGCTGCGGATGGCCGATGAAGCGCACCTGTGGGTGCTGGCTGAAGGCCGCGGGGCGTGGCGGTACCCTGGGCTTTTTCGCTTGCGCATGCAGCACTGCCGGGTCGCGCGAGGTGCAGCTGAACAGCGCACGCGGATCCAGGCAGATGCGCTCCACGCCACGCTCGTGCAGCAGGCGGTTAAGCAGCCGCTCTTCTTCACCCTTGGCAAAGAAGGCCTGATGGCGCACTTCCACCGCCACCGGTACCACAGCCTGGTCGAGAAACTGACAAAGTTCGCCCAGCCGGGCGGGGCCGAACTGGGCCGGCAATTGCAGCCAGTACGGCGATACACGCGGGCCCAGCGGGGCCATCAGGCGAGTAAAGGCGAAGGCGGGCTCGAGTTGCTCGCGCAGGTCGCCGGCGTGGCTGATATCCCGGGGAAACTTGGCGGTAAAGCGAAAATGCTCGGGCATCACCTGCGCCCAGCGGGCGATGGTGCCAGGAGCCGGGCGTGCATAGAAGGTGGTATTGCCCTCGACTGCATTGAACACCTGGCTGTAGAAACCAAGCATCTCATTGCTGTTGGCGTCGGCGGGGTACAGGTAGTCACGCCAGGCGTTTTCGCTCCAGGACGGACAACCAAGAAAATAAGGCAGGGGGGATGGCGTCATCCCTCAAATGTACAGGTCCAGCCCCAGTACTTCCATGTCCCAGTCGGTAAAACCGGCGGTGCTCAGGTAGCTGGCCAGCGCCGTGGCGGTACGGCGGTCCCGTGCGCGGGGGAAGATCATGTCCTGCTGGCGCGCCGGCAGGCCACCGCTGCGACGGCGTGCAGTGGCTTCCTGAGGAGCGACTTCGGCCTCTTCGACCAGCTCGGCATCGTCGATCGCCTCGTCGCGCACCGCAGCCTTGCGCGGCGTGCGCTTGATCGGGTAGGACTGTGGGGTAAAACCGTCGATACGCATGGCATCAGCACTCAGGATCGATGATGGCAATTTAGCAGCATCAGGAATCCATCGCTAATGCTTGAGTGATAACTGGACCACAGATCGGGCAAAAGGTTTTCTGCCACCGGACGCTAACCGACGAACAGTAATCAGGATTTTTTCGGTGTCGCCACGTTGTCGCGCAGGTACACCGGTTGCGCCTGCTCGGCGGCGATCGCCTCCCCGCGCGCCCAGGCGAAACTGGCCAGGCTGAGAATATCCAGGGCGTTGGGCAGGGCACTGGCATTGCTGGCCGCGACTTGCACCGCCAGGCGCTCGGCATAGCCCCAGCCGGTGCCGGCACCGAACCAGTCGCCACTGGCACCTGCGGGCAGCGCCACCTGCTCGGGTGGCAACACCGCCTCGCGGCCAACCAGGCGCATTTCGCCCGCCGTGGCCTGGTAGCACCCCCAGTACACCTCGTCCATGCGCGCATCGATGGCGGCAGCCACCTGCTGCACGCCTTGCTCGCGCAGGGCGCCTTGGGCCAGGGCGGCCAGGTTGGACACCGGCAGCACCGGGCGCTGCAGGGCGAAGGCCAGGCCCTGGACCACGCCGATGGCAATACGCACGCCAGTGAACGCGCCCGGACCGCGACCGAAGGCGATGGCATCCAGCGTATTCAGGGCCACGCCGGCGTCAGCCAGCAGCTGCTTGATCATCGGCAGCAGCTTCTGCGCATGCATGCGCGGGATCACCTCGTAATGGCTGGTTACCTTGCCGTCATGCAGCAGCGCGACGGAACAGGCTTCGGTAGCGGTATCCAGGGCCAGCAGGGTGGTCATCGAACAGGTTTCCAGGTGCGAAAAAAGAGCGGCAGTATAGAACAGTGGCGGCGTCGTGTCCCTAAGGGCCGCTGTGCGGCCGAAAACGACCACGGCCCGCAAGCGGGCCGTGGTGGGGTGCGTCAGGTGCTGATCAGCTCAGGGCGGCCAGGACCTTGGCGGTAATGGCCTCGACCGAGCCAACGCCTTCGATGTGGCTGTACTTCGGCTTGCCGCCATTGGCAGCCGACAGCTTCTGGTAGAAGTCCACCAGCGGCTTGGTCTGGCTGTGGTAGACCGACAGGCGATGACGAACGGTTTCTTCCTTGTCGTCGTCGCGCTGGATCAGGTCTTCGCCAGTCTCGTCGTCCTTGCCTTCCACTTTCGGCGGGTTGTACTGAATGTGGTAGGTGCGGCCCGAGGCCAGGTGCACGCGACGGCCAGCCATGCGGCCGACGATTTCTTCGTCGTCCACAGCGATTTCGACCACGGCGTCGATGTCGACACCGGCAGCGACCATGGCTTCGGCCTGCGGGATGGTGCGTGGGAAGCCGTCGAACAGGCAGCCCTTGGCGCAATCAGGCTGGGCGATGCGCTCCTTGACCAGGCTGATGATCAGCTCGTCGGAGACCAGCTGGCCGGCATCCATGACTTTCTTCAGTTCCAGGCCCAGCGGGGTACCGGCCTTGACGGCGGCACGCAGCATGTCACCGGTGGAAATCTGGGGGATACCGAACTTCTCGGTGATGAACTTTGCCTGAGTACCTTTACCGGCCCCGGGAGCTCCCAGCAGAATTACGCGCATCTCGTGCTCCTCAAATTTTTTTATGAAATTCAATGGATTCGGCGACCAGGGCCAAGTCCGGAAAATCGGGTATGACCATAAATCGGTCAGAAGGCTGCTCAAGATACACAGCGCCCGGCAGCCAGACAAGCGTCCCAAAGTTGCAGGAATGCGCCACCTATGGCTTGCCTGGCTGGCGGTTGCGCCCGGCGCAACCGCCCTCCTCGTACTGCTGCATGCCATGCCTGGCAGGCGCCCGGGATACCCCGCGCCGGCCCTCAGCCGGTATTGCGCAGGCCCGCCGCGATGCCCGCCACCGTGACCAGCAAGGCCTGCTCCAACGGGCTGTCCAGAGCGGCTTCGCGGCTGCGCGAGCGGGCCAGCAACTCGGCCTGCAGGCGATGCAGCGGGTCCAGGTAGGTGTTGCGCAGGCGGATGAATTCCAGCGTCTCGGGGCTGTGCGCCAGTAGCACCGGCTGCCCGGTCAGGCCCAGCACCACCTGGCACGACTGCGACAATAGGTCGCGCAAGTGCGCGCCCAACGGCAGCAGGTGCGGTTGCACTAGACGTTCGTCGTAGGCTTCGGCGATCTGCGCATCGGCCTTGGCCAGGACCATCTCGAGCATGTCGATGCGGGTACGGAAGAATGGCCATTGCTCGCGCATCTGCGCCAGCAGTTCGCCCTGCCCCCGGGCCAGAGCGTTGCTCAGCGCCGTTTCCCAGCCCAGCCAGGCCGGCAGCATCAGGCGGGTCTGGGTCCAGCCGAAGATCCACGGGATCGCCCGCAGGCTTTCGATGCCACCGGCACGACGCTTGGCCGGGCGGCTACCCAGCGGCAGACGGCCGAGTTCCTGCTCCGGCGTTGCCTGGCGGAAGTACTCGACGAAATCGGGGTGGTCGCGCACCACGCTGCGGTAGGCCTTGACGCCATCGGCGGCCAGCTGGTCCATCACCTCGCGCCAGGCCGGCTGTGGCGGCGGCGGTGGCAACAAGGTGGCTTCGAGCACGGCGGCCAGGTACAGGTTCAGGTTCTGCTCGGCGATGCCCGGCAAACCGAACTTGAAGCGGATCATCTCGCCCTGCTCGGTAGTGCGGAACCGCCCCGCCACCGACCCCGGTGGCTGCGACAGGATGGCCGCATGGGCCGGGCCGCCACCGCGGCCAACCGTGCCGCCGCGGCCATGGAACAGCAACAGCTCGACCTGGTGCTCGGCGCAGATGCGTACCAGCTCTTCCTGGGCCCGGTACTGCGCCCAGGCCGCTGCGGTGGTACCGGCGTCCTTGGCCGAGTCGGAATAGCCGATCATCACTTCCTGCGGCCCGCGCAACCCGGCGCGATAGCCCGGCAGGCCGAGCAGGCGCTGCATCACCGGGCCGGCGTTGTCGAGGTCGGCCAGCGTCTCGAACAAAGGCACCACGCGCATGGGCCGGGTGAGGCCGGCCTCCTTGAGCAACAGTTGTACCGCCAGCACATCCGAAGCGGCACCCGCCATGGAGATGACGTAGGAACCCAGCGAGGCCGCCGGCGCCGCGGCGATTTCCCGGCAGGTGGCCAATACCTCGGCGGTGTCCGCCTGTGGCCGGAAATGTGCCGGCAGCAGTGGCCGGCGGTTGTTCAGCTCGGCCTGGAGAAATGCGATGCGCTGCTCTTCATCCCAGTCGGCATAACGGCCCAGGCCCAGGTAGTCGGTTATTTCGCTCAGCGCATCACGGTGGCGGGCCGCGTCCTGGCGCACGTCCAGGCGGCCGAGGAACAGGCCGAAGGTCACCGCGCGGCGCAGGCAATCGAGCAGCGGGCCTTCGGCAATCACCCCCATGCCGCACTCGTGCAGGGACTGGTAGCACAGCTCCAGCGGTGCGATCAGGTCGCGGTTGTCCACCAGCACGTCGGCACCGGCCGGTTGACTACCGGCCAGGGCCGCATGCGCCCAGGCCCGGGTTGCCCGCAGGCGCTCGCGCAGTTGCTTGAGCAGCGCCCGATAGGGTTCGGCGCTGTCGCCCGCCCGCTCGCGCAGGGCCGCATTGGCCTGCTGCATGGACAACTCCGACGCCAGTGCATCGATGTCGCGCAGGAACAGGTCGGCAGCCATCCAGCGCGCCAGCAACAGCACCTCGCGGGTGACCACTGCGGTCACGTTGGGGTTGCCATCGCGGTCGCCGCCCATCCAGGAAGCGAAGCGGATCGGCGCGGCTTCCAGCGGCAGGCGCAGGCCGGTGGCCTCCAGCAGGGCCTTGTCGACCTTGCGCAGGTGGCTGGGAATGGCATGCCACAGCGAATGCTCGATCACCGCGAAGCCCCACTTGGCCTCATCCACCGGTGTTGGCCGGGTGCGGCGGATTTCCTCGGTATGCCAGGCTTCTGCAATCAGCCGACGCAGGCGCTCGCGCACCTGCTGGCGTTCGCTCGCGGTCAGGTCGCGGTGATCCTGGGCGGCCAGCTGGCCGGCAATCGCGTCATACTTCTGGATCAGGGTGCGACGCGCCACTTCGGTGGGGTGCGCGGTGAGCACCAGCTGGATATCGAGCTTGGCCAGCTGCCGGGCCAATGCATCGTTACTGTGCCCCGCCTGTTTCAGGCGCGCCAGCAACTCGGGCAACACTCGGCCCTCGAACGGCTCGGGCTGGTCGGCATCGCGGCGGCGGATCAACTGGTACTGCTCGGCCATGTTGGCCAGGTTGAGGAACTGGTTGAAGGCCCTGGCCACCGGCAACAGGTCTTCTTCGGCCAGGTCGGCCAGGGTCGAGCTCAGTTGCTCGGCAGCGCCACGACGGTCGGCCTTGGCGCTGTGGCGGATGTCCTCGATCTTCTGCAGGAACGCCTCGCCATGCTGCTGGCGAATGGTTTCGCCTAGCAGCTCACCCAACACATGGACATCTTCTCGCAAACGCACATCGATATCGGTCATTGGCCTTTTCTCCGCCGCGGCTGTGGCACCCCTTCTGCTGAAGAGTGCCCACAGCCGGGCGCCAATGGCAAGCCGTGGTCGGCCAAAGCAAACTAAAGTGAAAGCACAGCACTCCCATGCCATGCAGACCAGCAGGCGTAAACAGAGGCCATCATGAAAATCCGTGAACTTGTCCAGCACTGGGAACAGAATGCCGCCGGGCCCCTTAGCCGCACCGGCCATGTACTGCACCTGGACCTGGAATCCGAAGCGCGCCTGGCCGCGCTGATCGACATGTACCCCAAGCGCACCGCAGAGGAACTGCTCGGTGAACTGGTCGCTGCCGCCCTGGAGGAGCTGGAAGCCAGCTTCCCTTATGTGCAAGGCCGGCAGGTCATCGCCACCGACGAGGAAGGCGACCCATTGTACGAGGACATCGGCCCTACACCGCGCTTCCTGTCCTTGTCGCGCCAGCATCTGCACGACCTGAGCAACCCCGTCGCCGACAGCGATAAATGACCTCCTGCGGCCTGTTCCGGGCCCGCAAGGCCCGGAATACCGCGTCAGTAGCGGAAAGTTCCGGTCATGCCAGCACTGACCGATCAGTCAGAAATAGTTGCCTGCAACGGCACTTTTTTCTGAACTATCCGAAAAACGACTCAGTCACAGCCAATAGCCATCACGCTAAAACCCTGCACACCGACCGTTGTGCACCGTTGAGCTGAAGCGCGCGGGGGTGTCAGGGAATAGCGATGGACTGCTACGGACAACGTCGTAAACAGGAGTGATCCAATGGAACTGACCATCAAGAAAACCCGCATCAGCAAACCCTCATCCACACAGCTGCGCGGGTTCAGGCTGGCCGCGCTGGCCCTGGGCAGTAGCCTGGTCCTAGCCGGCTGTGCAGGCAACCCGCCAACCGAGCAGTATGCGGTGACCCAGTCTGCCGTGAACTCTGCCGTCAGCGCTGGCGGCACCGAGTTTGCCGCCGTGGAGATGAAAGCGGCCCAGGACAAGTTCAAGCAGGCCGAAATCGCCATGCACGACAAGAAGTACGACGAAGCCAGGCGCCTGGCCGAACAGGCCGAGTGGGACGCCCGCCTCGCCGAACGCAAGGCACAGGCGGCCAAGGCCCAGAAGGCCGTGCAGGATGCCCGCCAGGGCGTTCAGGACGTACGTGAGGAAGGCCTGCGCAGCGCTCAGTGAGCCCTGCCCCGCCAACCTCTGCCTTCGCACACGATCAAAGGATGAACACTATGCGCAACCACGTCATGATTCCCGCCCTGCTGGCCCTGAGCGTCGGCCTTGCCGCCTGCTCGCACGACCCGAATGCCAACCTGGAAGCAGCCCGTAGCAACTTCTCCGCGCTGCAGAGCGACCCGCAGTCGAGCAAGGTCGCGGCGCTGGAAACCAAGGACGCCCAGGACTGGCTGAACAAGGCCGACAAGGCCTACATGGAGCGTGAGGACGAGCAGAAGGTCGACCAGCTGGCCTACCTGACCAACCAGCGCGTCGAGGTGGCCAAGCAGACCATCGCCCTGCGTACTGCCGAAGGCGAGCTGAAAAACGCCTCGGCCCAGCGTGCCCAGGCCAAGCTGGATGCCCGCGACGCGCAGATCGCCAAGCTGCAGGAAAGCCTCAACGCCAAGCAGACCGACCGCGGCACCCTGGTCACCTTCGGCGATGTGCTGTTCGACTTCAACAAGGCCGAACTCAAGAGCAACGCCTACCCGAACATCACCAAGCTGGCGCAGTTCCTCCAGGAAAACCCGGAGCGCAAGGTGATCGTCGAGGGTTATACCGACAGCGTCGGCTCGGCCAACTACAACCAGACCCTGTCCGAACGCCGCGCCAACAGCGTGCGCATGGCGCTGGTGCGTGCCGGCGTCGATCCGGCGCGGATCGTTTCCCAGGGTTATGGCAAGGAGTACCCGGTCGCGGACAACTCGAGCAACTCGGGGCGTGCGCAGAACCGTCGCGTGGAGGTGACCATCTCCAACGACAACCAGCCGGTAGCCCCGCGCTCGGTAAGCCAGATGCAGCAGTAAGGCTGGCTAGTTGCAAGCACAAGCCCCGCGCTCGCCGCGGGGCTTTGCTTTGCCCGACGCTTGTCCAAGGCCGGCTGTACGCGATGCCCGCTTGAACCTTGGCCGGTTCATTGAGCCTGTTGCGGGGTTTCCTCGCCCATGCAGCGCACCGCCCGTTTGCGGTTGTCGACCAGCACGCCGGTCAGGCCTTTCTGCTGGGTATCGAACAGCACCAGCACCCCGTCCACGCACTGGGCCACTTGCGCTGCCGGGTCCAGCGAAACCTTGTAGTCCTCGCCCGGGATGGTCTTGAGCATGGTGAAGTCCTGCAGCAACAGGGCATCCTCGGGTTTGGCGAAATGCAGGTAACCGTAATACCACAAGGCTCCCACCGTCACGATGATGCTGCCGATGCCGGTCAGGATCAGCGGGATGGCGTTGCGTTCTTCACTCATTGCTTGTTTTTCTCGTCAGGGTAGTTGGGCACTTCGGCCAGCCGCCGCAGACCGTTGAAATGCTCGGGATCATCCAGGAAACGCAGCATCACCTGGCGCCAGGTCGGGTCGGCGAAGGTCTGCACGTGGCCCCCGCGGGTCAGCTGCAGCACCCGCGGCGGTGGCGCGTGCTGGTACAGGCGAATACCGTTGTCCAGCGGCACCAGGGTGTCGTCGATACTGTGGAAGAACAGCTTGGGCGGGCTGCTCAACTGCTCGATGGAGTGAATCGCGCTGTCGCCATCCGGCACCAGCCACGATAGCGGCACCTGCAACGGCCATGTCATCCAGGAGGTACTGAGGGCAAAGCGCCCGACCGCCTGGTAGCTGGCCGGCACCCCATCGAACACCAGGGCGCTGAAGCGCTGGCGCTGTTCAGGATGTGCCGCCAGGTAGTGGATGGCCATGGCCCCGCCCAGGCTCTGCCCCAGCAGCACCAGCGGCTTGCCCTCGACCTCGGGCGCCTGGTCCAGCCAGGCCATGGCCGCTGCAATGTCCTCGTACACCTCAGGCAGGCTCGGCTCGCCCTGGGACAGGCCATAGCCGCGATAGTCGATCATCAGCACCTGGTAGCCCTGCTCCGGCAGCCAGTAACTGCCGCCCAGGTGCCCAGGCAGGTTGCCACCGTTGCCATGCAGGTGCAGCACCGTGCCCTTGACCGCGACCCCAGCCTTGGCCGGCAGCCACCAACCGTGCAAGCGAATGCCGTCGGCCGTGGTCAGGGTGATATCGCGGTATTCGAGCCTGGCCCGCTCGGGCGTGAACGGTTGGCCGCGCTCGGGATAGAACAGCAAGCTGCTGCAACCCGCCAGCATCACCACAGCCAGGCCCAGGGCCAGCAGGCGGCAGCGTTCAGAGAATGTTCGCGTAGTCGGCTTCAATCCGGTCCAGGCTCAGGTGGTTGAGGAAGTTGGAGAAACACATCCAGGCTGACAGCGCGTTGAGGTCACGGAACTGTTCAGGCAGGTACTTGGGCGGCTCGACCAGGCCCTCCTCGACCAGTTGGCGCAGGGTGCGCATGTCTTCCAGGGTGGTTTTGCCACAGAACAGCAGCGGGATCTGCTCGAGCTTGCCCTTCTTCACGGCCAACTGAATGTAGTTGTAAACCATGATGAAGCCCTTGAGGTAGGACAAGTCCTTGGTGAATGGCAGGCCGTTGGGCACCGAGCCGCGAAATACGCGGCTGGCGTTGCTGTAGCTTTGCGCCATTTCGAAGCCCTGCTCACGGAAGAAGCTGTAGACCTGCATGAAATCGGCACCCTCCTCGACCATGTGAATGGCGCGGGTGCGGTTGGTGAGCTTGCGCAGGCGGCTGGGGTACGAAGCGAAGGCGATCACTTCCATGAGAATGGCCAGGCCTTCCTGGGTCACCGTCGACGAGGGCGGGCCCTTGGCCAGGAAGGTGCAGATCGGCTGGTTCAGGCCATTGAGCGTGGTGCCCACGTGCACCAGCCCTTCGTGCACCTCCAGGGCGCGTACGTCACGCGCGTTGAACATGGCGTCGGCGCGCACCTTGATATAGTCCGCCCCGGCCGCGGCGTCAGCGACGATACCGTCGGACTCGAACACGCGGATGGTTTCCTCCGCTTCGCCGAACACTTTGTTCAGCCGGCGCTGGAGGATGGCCACGGCTTCCTTGGCAGTGAGGTTCTTCGGTTCGTCCTTGAGGTCACCACGGCCATCGATGTTGTTCAGGTAGTCCGACAGCATCAGGCCCAGGTCGGCCAGGGTCGGGTCACCGGCGTGGAAGGCATCCGAGGCCGCGCCGTACAGCTCTTGGGAAATCAGGCCGAAGTCCTCGGTGCCGCGCGCCTCGAGCATGCGAATCACCATGCGGTACTCGCGGCACATGCGCTTCATGATCTGCCCGACCGGGTTGAACTGGCCAAGCTGGCGGATGATGTCGCGTTCAATACCCTGGAACTCGGCCTTGACCGCACTGGAGTCGAACGACAGCGGGCGCGACTGGTAGTAGGCATGGTCGACCGCTGGCGGCTCCTTGCCCTTGGCCTTGAGGAAGCCCTGGCGAATGTTGTCGTCCCACTTCACCGCGTCCAGGACCCGGATCGGGGTCTGCGCCGCGACGATACGGTCGGACAGGGCGCGGATGGTTTGCTGGTATTCGTCCACCGGGGACTCCTTTCTAGTACAGGAAACCTGTACCGGCCTCTTCGCGGCTGAAGCCGCTCCCACAGGTACTGCATCAGGCTCGAAACCGGTGCGGTCCCTGTGGGAGCGGCTTCAGCGCGAACAAGCCAGCACGGTCATTTGCCGGAGCGCTGGAACCGCGCCACTTCGACGAACAGGTCGGAGTTGGCCGGGTCGTCCAGGTACGCCAGCACCCGCGCCGCCGGGCTGTCGATCAGCACGCCCTCACCGTTGTCTTCCGGCACATCGGTGCTGCGCCCGATCAGTTCCTTCTTGTCCACCGCCTGTTGCACCTGCTCGACGTCCAGGTTGTAGATCACCAGTTCCTTGCCATCGACGATATCAAAACCGCCGATCAGGAAATTGCCGCCCAGGCGCTTGGGCGCACCGGCCGACAGGTACCAGCGGTTGCCGTGACGCGACACGGTGAATACGTATTCCTCGGGGGCCTTGCCCTTGGCCGTGGCGACCGCCTTGTAAGCACCGCCGCCACTGCGGCTGATCACCAGCTTCAGTGG
This sequence comes from Pseudomonas sp. TE21394, assembly GCF_054057835.1. NCBI lineage: Bacteria > Pseudomonadati > Pseudomonadota > Gammaproteobacteria > Pseudomonadales > Pseudomonadaceae > Pseudomonas > Pseudomonas sp. TE21394. The sequence goes on from NZ_JBSRZR010000001.1 coordinate 746,543, forward strand.
CTCGCCCCAGGCATCCTTGCTGCTCCACTTGCCGAGCAGCGCCTTGGGTGCCGCCTGGTTGCTGGGCAACGGCTCGTGGAAGGTCACCAGACAACCACCCAGCAGCAGGAATGACAAAGTCAACAGCACCATACGCCAGGCTTTCATCCGGGTCTCCTTGAAAAGTCAGTCTCGGCTCAGGCCGATGCCAGCACCAGCTGCAGGTATCGGGTAAGCATAGCGAGCATCTGCCCATCGGCTTGCGCGTTCGCGTCCTTGAGCAGGCCCTGATATTCCATCTGCTCGATAATCGCCGTCAACATCTGGGCGTCCTGTTCCGGTTGCCTGGAACCGACCACCTGCAGCAATTGCCGGGTGCCATGCAGCAGGATCTGGTCGTGGGCGCACACCAGCTCGGCCAGGCGCGGGCACAGCAGCGCCTCCTGGCGGAAGGCCTGTTCGGCCATCAGGAAGTCGCGGCGATTCAACAGCTGGCGCTGCACGTAGTCGGCGGTCATGCGCGCCACTTCGTCCGCCAGCCGTGCCCGCGCCTGCGGGCTGCCATCGCCCTGGGCGAGCAACTGGCGCAACACCACCTCGGTGTTGGCCCACAGCTTGGCCATGTAGGCAGCGCTGCGCTCGACGTACTGGGCGAAGGTATCGGTGAGCAGGTCCTCGATGTCCTTGAAGTAGTAGGTGGTGGCCGACAATGGCACGCCAGCCTCGGCAGCCACCGCGCGGTGGCGCACCCCGCGCACGCCATCGCGCACGACGATGCGCATCGCGGCGTCGAGGATCAGTTGGCGGCGCTGTTCGCTGCCTTGGCGGGCAGTCTTGCGGCCTTGGTATTGCACGCTTTCGGCGACGGCGGTGGCGATGCCGGCGGCGCCCTGGTGAGGCATTGCGGGTGTCACGGGGGGTACCTCATGGTTCAAAGTCATCTGCGGCCTGTACCAGCCCAGTCGCGACACAAGCCCGCATGGGCTGGTACAGGCAACATAAAGCTTCAGACAAGAAAAAGCCGCCTCGAAAGGCGGCTGATTCAAGCGACTCAGGCTTGCGGACGCATGTGCGGGAACAGGATCACGTCACGGATCGATGGCGAGTTGGTCAGCAGCATCACCAGGCGATCGATACCGATGCCTTCACCTGCGGTCGGCGGCATGCCGTACTCCAGGGCACGCACGAAGTCGGCGTCGTAGTGCATGGCTTCGTCGTCCCCGGCGTCCTTCTCGGCCACCTGGGCCAGGAAGCGCTCGGCCTGGTCTTCGGCATCGTTCAGCTCGGAGTAGGCGTTGGCGATCTCGCGGCCACCGATGAACAGCTCGAAACGATCGGTAACCGCCGGGTTGTCGTCGTTGCGACGGGCCAGAGGCGACACTTCGAACGGGTACTCGGTGATGAAGTGCGGCTGCTCCAGCTTGTGCTCGACCAGCTCTTCGAAAATCATCACCTGCAGCTTGCCCAGGCCTTCGTGGCCCAGCACCTTGGCGCCGGCCTTCCTGGCGATCTCGCGGGCACGGTCGACGTCCTGCAGGTCGGCAGCGGTCAGTTCCGGGTTGTACTTGAGGATCGAGTCGAAGACCGACAGGCGGGCGAACGGCTCGCCGAAGTGGAACACCTTGTCGCCGTACGGCACGTCGGTGCTGCCCAGTACCAGCTGCGCCAGCTCGCGGAACAGTTCCTCGGTGAGGTCCATGTTGTCGCGGTAGTCGGCGTAAGCCTGGTAGAACTCGAGCATGGTGAATTCTGGGTTGTGTCGGGTCGAAACGCCTTCATTACGGAAGTTGCGGTTGATCTCGAACACTTTCTCGAAGCCACCCACTACCAGGCGCTTGAGGTACAGCTCCGGCGCGATACGCAGGAACATGGCCATGTCCAGGGCGTTGTGGTGGGTTTCGAACGGCTTGGCCGCGGCACCGCCAGGGATGGTCTGCAGCATCGGCGTCTCGACTTCGAGGAAGTCGCGCTCGCTGAGGAACTTGCGGATATGCGAGATCACCTGCGACCGCACACGGAAGGTGTGGCGGGTTTCTTCGTTGACCATCAGGTCGACGTAACGCTGGCGGTAGCGTTGCTCGGTGTCGGTCAGGCCATGGTGCTTGTCGGGCAGCGGGCGCAGCGACTTGGTCAGCAGGCGCACGTTGGTCATTTCGACGTACAGGTCGCCCTTGCCGGAACGGGCCAGGGTGCCTTCGGCGCTGATGATGTCGCCCAGGTCCCAGGTCTTGACCGCTGCCAGGGTTTCTTCGGGCAGGGTCTTGCGGTTGACGTAGACCTGGATGCGCCCGGTCATGTCCTGGATGACCATGAACGAGCCACGGTTGAGCATGATGCGACCAGCGACCTTGACCGGAATCGCTGCAGCTTCCAGTTCTTCCTTGGTCTTGTCCGCGTACTGCTTCTGCAGGTCGTTGCAGTAGCTGTCGCGACGGAAGTCATTGGGGAAGGCGTTGCCCTTGGCGCGCTCGGCGGCAAGCTTTTCCTTGCGCAGGGCGATCAGGGCGTTTTCTTCCTGTTGCAGGTCTTGCACGTCGGTCTTGAGGTCGCTCATTTCGTCATTCTTTCCATCAGGTGTTCGGTGCCCCTTTCGGGCAGGGCACGCGGTACCGGCACCAGGCCAGGTACCGCGGCAGTTGTGTGCGGTTTACAGCCCTTGCTTGAGGCTCGCTTCCAGGTACTGGTCGAGGTCGCCGTCCAGGACCTTCTGGCAGTCGCTGCGCTCGACACCGGTACGCAGGTCCTTGATGCGCGAGTCATCCAGCACGTAGGAGCGGATCTGGTGGCCCCAGCCGATATCCGACTTGCTGTCTTCCAGTGCCTGCGAGGCGGCGTTGCGCTTCTGCATTTCCAGCTCGTACAGCTTGGCCCGCAGCATTTTCATGGCGGTGTCCTTGTTGGCGTGCTGGGAGCGTTCGTTCTGGCACGCCACCACGGTGTTGGTCGGCACGTGGGTGATACGTACCGCCGAGTCGGTGGTGTTCACGTGCTGGCCACCGGCACCGGAGGAGCGGTAGGTGTCGATGCGCAGGTCGGCCGGGTTGATCTCGATCTCGACCTTGTCGTCGATTTCGGGCGACACGAACACCGCCGAGAACGAAGTGTGGCGACGGGCCCCGGAGTCGAACGGGCTCTTGCGCACCAGGCGGTGCACACCGATTTCGGTACGCAGCCAGCCGAAGGCGTACTCGCCCTTGACGTGCACGGTGGCGCCCTTGATCCCGGCGACTTCACCTTCGGAAAGCTCGATGATGGTGGCATCGAAACCACGCTTGTCGGCCCAGCGCAGGTACATGCGCAGCAGGATGTTGGCCCAGTCCTGCGCCTCGGTACCACCGGAGCCGGCCTGGATGTCCAGGTAGGCGTTGTTCATGTCCATCTCGCCGCTGAACATGCGACGGAACTCAAGCTGGGCCAGTTTTTCTTCCAGGCCTTCCAGCTCGGTCACGACGTCGCCGACGGCGCCTTCGTCATTTTCCTCGACGGCCATGTCGAGCAGGTCCTGGCAGTCGGCCAGGCCGCCGGACAGCTTGTCCAGGGTCTCGACGACCTGGGCCAGCATGGCACGCTCGCGGCCCAGGGCCTGGGCGTACTCGGGCTTGTTCCAGACGTTGGGGTCTTCCAGCTCGCGGTTGACTTCGATCAGGCGGTCATGCTTGTGATCGTAGTCAAAGATACCCCCGAATGGACTGGGAACGCTCGGTAAGGTCCTTGATGGTGTTCAGGATCGGTTGGATTTCCATGGGCGGGCGGCTCTCGTGCGAATTCGGTGAAAAGCCTGCGAGTATAACCGACTCCGCCGCAGGGCGGCAGACCCGCCGGGCACCCGAATAGCCCCAACCATCAGTGCAGGGGCGCCCTAATCGCGCCACAAGGCCGTTCCTGCACGGTATGGCGAGCCGCTCAGGCGATACCCACCTGGTTGCGCCCGCTATTCTTGGCCTGATACAGGCCCTTGTCGGCGGCCGAGATCAGCTGCCGGCTATGGCTGCCGATGGCCGGGGTCTGGGTCGCCAGGCCAATGCTCACGGTCAGGTACGAGTCAGCCGTCGGCGCGGTGTGCGGGATACCCAGGCCCAATACGGTCTGACGCAGCTTTTCGGCCACCAGGCGGGCCCCACCCGGTGAGGTGTTGGGCAACACCAGGACAAATTCCTCGCCGCCATAGCGCGCCGGCAGGTCAGTCGGCCGCGAACATGCGCCGCGGATCGCCTCGGCCACCTGGCGCAAGGCCTCGTCACCGGCCAGGTGGCCGAAGCTGTCGTTGTAGGCCTTGAAGAAGTCCACGTCGATCATCAGCAGCGACAACTGCTGCTGCTCACGCATGGCACGGCGCCATTCCAGTTCGAGGTATTCGTCGAAGTGACGGCGGTTGGACAACCCGGTCAGGCCATCGGAGTTCATCAGCCGCTGCAGCATCAGGTTGGAGTCGAGCAACTGTTGCTGGCTGACGCGCAGGGCGCGGTAGGCCTCGTCGCGCTGCAGCAGGGTCAGGTAGGAGCGCGAGTGGTAGCGAATGCGCGCTACCAGTTCGATGGTATCCGGCAGTTTGACCAGGTAGTCGTTGGCGCCGGCAGCGAAGGCTGCGCTCTTGACCAGCGGGTCTTCCTTGGTCGACAGGACGATGATCGGAATGTCCTGGGTGGCCGGGTTGTTGCGATATTCACGCACCAGGGTCAGCCCGTCCAGGCCAGGCATGATCAGGTCCTGCAGAATCACCGTGGGCTTGATGCGCACCGCCTGGGCCACCGCCTGGTGCGGGTCGGCGCAGAAGTGGAAGTCGATGTTGTCCTCGTTGGCCAGGCCACGCCGCACCGCCTCGCCGATCATGGCCTGGTCGTCGACCAGCAGTACCATCGCCGCGTTTTCGTTGGTGGTCGTGAAACCTTCGATCGGTAAGTCATTCATGGCTGTTCACCCGATCACTACCGGCCTGGCGGCGTGATTCAATACACTTCGTCATTTAGCAAAAAATTCCATCAAGCGCCCGGCTATGCGTTCCAGCGGGCGGACCTCCACCGCGGCATCGATGGCCACAGCAGCCTTGGGCATTCCATACACCGCGCTGCTGGCCTGGTCCTGAGCAATAGTGAGAAACCCCCGCTGGCGCATCGTTTTCAAGCCCTGGGCGCCGTCGCGGCCCATGCCAGTGAGCAGCACGCCCACCGCATCGCCGGTCCAGTAGCGCGCAACGCTCTCGAAGAACACGTCGATCGAGGGCCGGTATATCTCATTGACCGGTTCGGCAGTGTAGGCCAGTTGGCCGTTCTGTAGCAGGCGGATGTGGTGGTTGGTGCCGGCCAGCAGTACCTGGCCAGACTGCGGCGGTTCGCCTTGGCGGGCCAGGCGCACCGGCAGGCCGGCTGCGCTGCTGAGCCATTCGGCCATGCCCGCGGCAAACACCTGGTCCACATGCTGGACCAGCACGATGGCCGCCGGAAACGCTGCCGGCAGGGCCTTCAACAGCACTTCGAGAGCCGCCGGGCCACCCGCGGACGAGCCGATCGCCACCAGCCCGCGGTGCTGCGACACCGCCCGTACCGGCGCGGCAACCGGCCGCGCGGCCGGGGCATTCTGCTGGCCGATCAACCAGCTTATGTTGAGGATCTTGCGCAACAGTGGCGCTGCTGCCTCGCGCGGGTCGCCCGCCCCCAGCGCCGGCGTGTCGACCACGTCGAGGGCGCCGTGGCCCATGGCCTCGAACACCCGATGCATGTTCTGCTTGCGGTCGACGGTCACGATGACGATGGCGCAAGGGGTTTCGGCCATGATCCTGCGGGTGGCCTCGACGCCGTCCATCACCGGCATGATCAGGTCCATGAGGATCAGGTCTGGCAATTGTTCCGCGCAGCGCTGCACCGCCTCGGCACCGTTGCCGGCCACCCATATCACCTGGTGCTCGGGCTCGAAGGCGACCACCCGGCGCAGTGCCTCGACGGCCATGGGCATGTCGTTGACGATGGCGATCTTCATCCTTGCGCCCCCCCGATCAGCTCGACCACTGCATCCAGCAACGCATCGTCGTGGAAACTGGCCTTTGCCAAATAGTAGTCGGCGCCGGCATCCAGGCCACGCCGTCGGTCTTCCTCGCGGTCCTTGTAGGACACCACCATGACCGGCAGCGATTGCAGGCGCTGGTCGCGGCGCACCAGGGTGACCAGCTCGATGCCGTCCATTCGCGGCATGTCGATGTCAGTGATCAGTAGGTCGAAGTCCTCGGCACGCAGGGCGTTCCAGCCGTCCATGCCATCCACCGCCACGGCCACGTCGTAGCCACGGTTGCCCAGCAATTTGCGCTGCAGTTCCCGCACGGTCAGCGAATCGTCGACCACCAGGATGCGCTTGCGCACCACGCCGCGGGCACCGCTGCTACCGCGTGCGATGCGTTCAAGGCTGCCGGTGCTGAGCAGTTTGTCCAGCGAACGCAACAGGTCTTCGACATCGATGATCAGCACCACCGAGCCATCGTCGAGCAGGGCGCCGGAAGAAATGTCCTGTACCTTGCCCAGCCGCGGGTCGAGTGGCATCACCACCAGCACCCGCTCGCCTACCAGCCGCTCCACGGCCACGCCGTACAGTTGCTCGCGCTCACGAATCACCACCACCCGCAAGCGGCTCTCTTCGGCCTGCCCGGCCGGGCGGTTGAGCAACTGGCTGGCCGCGACCAGGCCGATGTGGCGGCCTTCGTGCCAGAAGTGCTGGCGCCCTTCGATCTGCACGATCGCTTCGGCAGCCACGTCCAGCGTGCGTTCGATGTGGGCGAGCGGGAAGGCGTAGGCCTCGCCCCCCACCTCGACCACCAGGCTGCGCACCACCGACAGGGTCAGCGGCACCTGCAGGTGGAAACGGCAGCCCTGCCCGGCCGTCTGGGTCAGTTCGATCGAACCGCGCAGCTCACGGATCATGTGCTGCACCGCATCCAGGCCGACACCACGCCCGGACACCTCGGTGACCTTGTCGCGCAAGCTGAACCCAGGCAGGAACAGGAACGTCAGCAGCTCGGCCTCGCTCATCCGCGCCACCGTGTCAGCGGGTGACAGGGCCCGTTCGACGATGCTGCTGCGCAGGCGCTCGAGTTCGATGCCGGCGCCATCGTCGATCAGCTCCAGGCTGAGCATGCCGGCCTGGTGCGAGGCGCGCAGGCGGATCACGCCCTCCTCCGGCTTGCCTGCCAGCAGACGCCGCTCGGGCAGCTCGATGCCGTGGTCGACCGCATTGCGCAACAGGTGGGTCAGCGGCGCTTCGAGCTTTTCCAGCACTTCACGGTCGACCTGGGTCTTTTCCCCTTCCACCAGCAACCGCACCGGTTTGCCCAGCGACCGGCCAAGGTCACGGACCATGCGGCTCTGGCCGGCCAATACATCGGCAAACGGCCGCATCCGGCAGGCCAGCGCCGTGTCGTACAGCAGTTGTGCGCGCTGGCTGGCCTGCCAACCGAATTCATCCAGGTCGGCAGCCTGCTGCTGCAGGATCTGCTGGGTTTCCGCCAGCAGGCGCTGGGTCTGCGCCAGGGCTTCGAGCACCTCGCTGCTCTGGCCACTGTCTTCCAGCTGCCTGCGCAGGCCGTCGAGCGCCTGCATGCCTTGCCCGTGCATGCGCTTGAGGCGTTGCAGGGAGGCCAGGTAAGGCTTGAGACGCTGGGTCTCGACCAGCGATTTGCTGGACAGGTCGAGCAGGCTGTTGAGGCGATCGGCGGTCACCCGCAGCACCCGCTCCGTACCCTCGCCGGCAGGCTTGACCGCCTTGCGACGTGGCGCCGACTCGGCTTCGGGCTCAAGCGCGGAGGCAGCGACGGGCAGCGGCGCTGGCTCGGGTTGCACGGCTGGCGCCTCCGGCGCTGCTGGCACGCCGGGCGCTACGGCAGGCATGGCCGCGCCCGCCGGGACCAGCAGGCTGGCCATCTGGGCGAGAAATACCGGCAGGGTCGCCTGTGCCGCGGTATCCCCAGGCGTGGCGATGCGCATCAGCAGGTCAGTGCCTTGCAGCAGGGCGTCGATATGCTCGGCGCTCAGCTGCAGGCGACCTTCCTGGGCGGCCACCAGGCAGTCCTCCATGACGTGGGCGACGCTGACGCCAGCGTCCACCCCGACGATCCGCGCCGCGCCCTTCAGGGAGTGCGCAGCGCGCATGCACGCCTCGAGCTGGTCGGCCTGCGTAGGGTTGCGCTCCAGTGCCATCAAGCCGGTGCTGAGCACCTGGGTCTGCGCCTCGGCTTCCAGGCTGAACAGCTCGAGCAACGATGCGTCGCGCATTTGCTCCGGGGTCATGACAGGCTCCGCTGCACGGCAGACAGTAAGTGTTGTTCATCCAGCACCCGTACGCTGCGGCCACGCCATTGCAGGACTGCAGCAGTGAAACGGGTGGCATCCTGGCCGCTGTCGAGCAGCTGCGGGTCGAGCCGGTGAATGCCGTCGATTTCCTCGACTGCCAGCACCACCGGCCCACCGTCGGTGGCCAGAATCAGCATGCGTGGCATCACCCGGCCGGCGCGTTGCTCGGTGGCACCGGCCTGTACACCCAGCAGGTCGGCCAGCGACAGGCACGGCACCAGCGCACCGCGTACGTTGGCCACACCCTGCAGCACGCGCGAGCGCTGATGCGGCAGTGAATGCACCGCCTGCAGCGGAGCGATTTCGGCCAGGCAGGCAGTGGCCAGCGCCAGCCACTCTTCACCCAGGCGGAACAGCAGCATCGAACGGCCCGTGGTTTCCTCGGCAGGCGCTGCGCCCACCGCCTGATGGTCCTCCATCAACGCATAACGGTCGAGCAGGCGCGTGGCGGCGGCAGCATAGACCTCGCAGTTTCGGCAGTGAACGTGACGCGCCAGCAGCGGGCATCGCTTGTCGCCGTGTACCCCTATGCGGTTCCAGCAGTCGTCGATGTGCGCATCATCCTCGGCGAGCAGTTGCATCGCGGACTCATTCCTCATCGTTCAGACTCCCGTCCCGCCCGCGCAGCACGCTCCTGCAAGCGCCGGGCACCGGCCAGGTCACCCTGGGCCGCCAGCAAGGCCGCCAGGTGCACCAATGCCTCGGGGTGCTGCGGCTCCAGATACAGGGCTTTGCGATAGTGGCTGAGTGCCTGCTGCGCGTCGCCCTCGGTATCGCTGAGCAACCCCAGCCAGTAATACACCTGCGCCGAAGGTGGGAACTGGGCGAGGTAGCGCTGGCATTCGGCGCGGGCCTGCTCACTGGCACCGGCATTGGCCAGCCGGGCAATGCTGGCCAGCATTTCGCCAGGCTGCTCGCCCTGGTGCTCGCGCACCGGCGCTGGCCTGGCTGGCACGGGCAGCACGCGCAGTGGCCGTGCCGCACCGGGCAACGAATAGCCTGGCGTCGGTGGCGCTGGCAACCGGCGTCGCGTCGGCAATGCCGGGGCGCCAGCCGGCGCAGCAGCGCTGCCATCCTCGCGCACGTAGGCGAACGACTGGGCAATCCCCACCGGGCGCATACCCAACCGCGCCAGCAGGCTGCCTTCGGCCGGGCCGATGAACAGCACCCCTTGCGCGTGCAGCAGGCGCTTGAGCACCTCGAACACCCGTTGCTGGGTTGCCAGGTCGAAATAGATCAGCAGGTTGCGACAGAACACGAAGTCGTACAAACCATCGCGACTGGCCAGCGCCGGGTCGAGCACATTGCCCACCTGCAAGCTGACCTGCTCGCGTACCCGCTGGTGAAGCTGGTGGCCATCGTCGACGGCATCGAAATAGCGCTCGCGAAAACTCAGGTCGCTGCCACGAAAGGCATTGCGCCCATAGATGGCTTGCCCGGCCTTGGCCACCGAACTGGGGCTGATGTCCATGCCATCGATCAGAAATGCACCCGGTGCGATACCAGCGTCGAGCAGGGCCATGGCCAGCGAATAAGGCTCCTCGCCGGTCGAGCATGGCAGGCTGAGCAAGCGCAGCGGGCGCGCCCCGGCAAGTTCGGCCAGGCGCTTCTGCGCCAGGCTGACCAAGGCGGTGAAGGATTCTGGGTAACGGAAGAACCAGGTTTCCGGGACGATGACGGCCTCGATCAGCGCCTGTTGCTCTTCCATCGATTGCTGCAGGCGCAGCCAGTAACCGTCGAGGTCGGCGGCGTTCACGGCTACGCAACGCTGACGCAGCGCACGTTCGACCATGGACGCCCCCACCGACTCCACGTCCAGGCCGATACGTTCACGCAGGAAGCGGAAAAAGTGTTGCTCGTTCATGTCGGCATCCCTGTCGGCTCACCCGTATACAGCAGTCGGTGCACCGCGTCGGGCAGCAAGTCGTTGACCTCGATGCGCTGCAGCAGGCCCTGCTCGTCCTGGCGCACCGGCCCCAGGTAGGGGGCTTCACCGCTGTCCACGCCATAAGGCTGGAATTCGTCGGGGTGGCAGCGCAGGGTTTCGGTCGCCTGTTCCAGGATCAGGCCAAGCTGCAGGCCGCCACGATAATGCACCAGCACCAGCCGGGTACTGGTGCGTTGCGCTGCCGGCTGGCCAAAGCTCAATGCCGCCAGGTCGACCACCGGTACCAGCAGGCCACGGTGGGCGAGGATGCCGGCGACCCAGCCAGGCGCCTGGGCAATCGGCTTGAGCGGCTGGCGCGGCAGTACTTCGATCACCTCGTGCACGCTCAAGGCGAAGCGCTGTTCCTGGATGCGGAACTGCAGGTACAACACCCCTTTGGCGTTGTCCTCCCGCGCGGTGCGCGGTTGCATGTCATTCATCGCAGTCAGACTTTGAAGCGCGACACGCCGCCACGCAGGCCAGCGGCCACCTGGCTCAGCTCATCGATGGCAAAACTGGCCTGGCGCAACGACTCGACCGTCTGGGTGCTGGCATCGCTGAGCTGGGCGAGCGCCTGGTTGATCTGCTCGGCACCAGTGGCCTGGGCCTGCATGCCTTCGTTGACCATCAGCACGCGCGGCGCCAGGGCCTGTACCTGGTGGATGATCTGGCTCAGTTGCTCGCCCACCTGCTGCACCTCGAACATGCCGCGGCGCACTTCCTCGGAGAACTTGTCCATGCCCATGACTCCGGCCGACACGGCCGACTGGATCTCACGCACCATCTGCTCGATGTCGTAGGTGGCCACCGCGGTCTGGTCGGCCAGGCGGCGCACTTCGGTGGCGACCACGGCGAAACCACGGCCGTATTCACCAGCCTTTTCCGCCTCGATGGCGGCGTTGAGCGACAGCAGGTTGGTCTGGTCGGCGACCTTGACGATGGTCACGACCATCTGGGTGATGTTGCTGGCCTTCTCGTTGAGGATGGCCAGCTTGGCGTTGACCAGGTCGGCGGCGCCCATCACCTGGTGCATGGTTTCTTCCATCCGCGCCAGGCCCTGCTGACCGGAGCCGGCCAGGCTGGAAGCCTGGTCGGCCGCCGAAGTCACCTCGGTCATGGTGCGTACCAGGTCACGCGAGGTGGCGGCGATTTCCCGCGAAGTGGCACCGATTTCGGTGGTGGTAGCAGCCGTCTCGGTGGCGGTGGCCTGCTGTTGCTTCGAGGTGGCGGCTATCTCGGTCACCGAGGTAGTCACCTGGACCGACGAACGCTGGGCCTGGGCCACCAGGTTGGCCAGGGCCTCGGCCATTTCGTTGAAGCCGCTTTCGATGGCGCCGAACTCGTCCTGGCGTTCCAGGCTCAGGCGCATGCTCAGGTCGCCTGAACGCAGTTTGTCGAGGGCATGCACAATGCGCTGCATTGGCCCCGAGATGGCGCGCATCGACAGCAGGCCGCAGACGCCCGCGGCAATGATGGCCAGCAACAGTGAAACCACCATGCTGCCCTTGGCCGTGCTCACGGCGTTGACGATGTCGTTGGTGGCGGCGTCGGCTGCAGCGCGATTATCCTCGATGACCTGGGTCAGGTGCTTGCGCCCATCCACCCAGGTCGGGGTGAGCAGGTCGTTGATCAGCCGCTGGGCGCCGTCGTAGTCATGCTGGCGGTAGGCGTCCAGCACCTGGCCAACGATCTTCATGTAGTTCTCTTCGAGTTGCACGAAGGAGTCGAAGCGAGTCTGGTCGTCCTTGGTCCGGATCGTGCCCTGGTAACTCGCCATGTGTTGCTTCAGCCGGTCCTCGAAACCTTTGAACAACTCCATGTCCGCCGAGGTGATTTCGCGGCGGTTGGACAGGCCCACCAGTTGCTGGCTGGTGACATAGCTGTCGACCCAGGCGCTGCGGATCATCGAGCTGTAGTAGACCCCTGGAATGCTGTCGCTGCCCACCGCCTCTTCGGCGGCTTCGATGGCCACCAACCGCGAGTAGGCGGCCACGATCATCAGCAGCATGATGGCGATGATCACGGCGAAACTTGCCAGGATCCGTTGGCGCAAGGTCCAGTTCTTCACATTCAGCCCTCAGGAATTCGCAACAAGTGGGAAAAACCGCCGGAGTATAGCTCAGGCGCCCGGCGCTTTGCGGCTGAATGGAAGGCAGGTGATGGTCCGGTCATTGGGGCTGCGTTGCAGCCCCATCCGCTCAAATCAGCTTGCTGCAAGCCTTGCCTGGCTTTCCAGCTCCTGACGCAGGCCCGGGTCCAGGCGCAGCTGGCGGGCCAGTTCGTCCAGATAGGCGCGCTCCATGAAGTTCTCCTGGTCGACCACCATCACGCTGGCCAGGTACATCTCGGCCGCCATTTCCGGCGTTTGCGCGGCACGGGCCACTTCGGCCGGGTCCAGCGGCTTGTTCAACTCATCGTGCAACCAGTGCTGCAGCTCGCGGTCGCTGTCCAGGCGGGTGAATTCGCCCTCGATCAGCGCCCGCTCGCGCGCATCGACATGGCCATCGGACTTGGCCGCCGCCACCAATGCCCGCAGCACAGCCTGGCTGTGCTGTTCGGCCTGGGCCGGCGGCAGGCGGTCGACGGTCTGGGGCTCGCTTGCAGCCAGTCGCTGACTGGCCTGCCAGTTGCCATAAGCCTTGTAGGCCAACACCCCCAGCGCGGCCAGGCCACCATAAGTCAGCGCCTTGCCGCCGTACTTGCGGGCTTTCTTGCTGCCGAGCAACAGCCCCAGCGCGCCCCCGCCCAACAAACCGCCACCGCTGCCGGACAACAGCCCGCCAAGCCCACCGGCAGCATTGCCGGGCTTGCCGGCAGCCCCCTGTTTGTCGAGCAGTTGCTGGCCGGACTTGAGAAGCTGATCGAGCAGGTTGCGGGTGTTCATTCGCGGCTCTCCACGCAAGAAAATTCATACGCCAGAGTAAGGCTTGGCCAAATGTACGCCACCGTGGATTTGCTTCCGGATGTTGCATTGGCTGGCAAAAAGCCAACTAGACTCGATATCGCCAATACCCCGCGCACGCGCACTACGCTTATAACAACTGCTTCACGGCTTGCTTGATGACTGCCCCCAACAAGATCTCCAAAAAAGAGGGAACACCATGTCAGTGCACAAGACCGCATTGCTCGGCGCCATTACCGGTGCCGTGCTCGCCAGCGCCAGTCTGCAGGCTGCCGAACCGCCCAAGGCCCTGGGCGCTGGTGAGGGGCGCCTGGACATCGTCGCCTGGCCGGGCTACATCGAGCGCGGTGAAAGCGACAAGGCCTACGACTGGGTCAGCGGTTTCGAGAAGGAAACCGGCTGCAAGGTCAGCGTCAAGACCGCCGGCACGTCGGACGAGATGGTCAGCCTGATGACCAAGGGCGGCTACGATCTGGTCACCGCTTCGGGTGACGCGTCGCTGCGGCTGATCGCGGGCAAGCGGGTGCAGCCGATCAATACCGCCCTGATCCCCAACTGGAAACTTATCGACCCACGCTTGCAGAACGGCGGCTGGTACGTGGTCGACAAGCAGGTATACGGCACCCCTTACCAGTGGGGGCCGAACGTGCTGCTGTACAACACCGAGGTGTTCAAGCAGGCACCCACCAGCTGGGGCGTGCTGTTCGAGCCGCAGAACCTGCCCGACGGCAAGCCGAACAAGGGGCGTGTGCAGGCCTACGACGGGCCGATCTACATCGCCGATGCGGCGCTGTACCTGAAAACAGCCAAGCCGGAGCTGGGCATCCAGGACCCGTACGAACTGAACGAAGCCCAGTACAAGGCCGTGCTGGAGCTGCTGCGCCAGCAGCAACCGCTGGTCCACCGCTACTGGCATGATGCAACCGTGCAGATGAGCGACGTGAAGAATGAAGGCGTGGTCGCAACCAGCTCCTGGGGCTACATGGTCAATGGCCTGAGGGCCGAGAAGCAACCGGTGGCTTCGACCATTCCCAGGGAAGGAGCTACCGGCTGGGCCGATACCACCATGCTGCACAGCGAGGCCAGGCACCCCAATTGTGCCTACAAGTGGATGGACTGGTCATTGCAACCGAAGGTGCAGGGTGACGTGGCGGCCTGGTTCGGCTCGTTACCGGCGGTACCGGCAGCCTGCAGCGGCAACGAACTGCTGGGGGCACAGGGCTGCAAGACCAACGGCTTCGACAACTTCGACAAGATAGCCTTCTGGAAAACCCCGCAGGCACAGGGCGGCAAGTTCGTGCCTTACAGCCGCTGGACCCAGGATTACATCGCGATCATGGGTGGCCGCTGAGGTTGCCTGAATGCCTGTGCCGGCCTCTTCGCGGGTGAACCCGCTCCCACAGGTTCATCACTGCCTGTAAGGGTGGTGCTTTACCTGTGGGACGGGCATGCCCGCGAAGAGCCCGGCATACGAGTAAGCCAGTTGTCCGGAGCCTATGCATGCCCCTAGCCGTCCAGTTCACCCAGGTTTCCCGTACTTTCGGCGAGGTCACCGCCGTCGACCAGGTCAGCATCGATATCCTCGATGGCGAGTTCTTCTCCATGCTTGGCCCGTCTGGCTCGGGCAAGACCACCTGCCTGCGCCTGATTGCCGGCTTCGAACAACCCACCAGCGGCTCGATCCGCATCCACGGTATCGAGGCCGCCGGCGTGCCGCCATACCTGCGTGACGTCAACACGGTGTTCCAGGACTATGCACTGTTCCCGCACATGAACGTACTGGACAACATCGCCTACGGCCTGAAGGTGAAAGGCGTGGCCAAGGCCGAACGCCACGGCCGCGCCGAAGAAGCACTGGCGATGGTGGCCCTGGCCGGCTACGGTACCCGCAAGCCGGCACAACTGTCCGGCGGGCAACGCCAGCGCGTGGCCCTGGCCCGCGCACTGGTCAACCGGCCACGGGTACTGCTGCTGGACGAACCCTTGGGCGCGCTGGACCTGAAACTGCGCGAGCAGATGCAGGGCGAACTGAAAAAGCTTCAGCGCCAGCTGGGGATCACGTTCATCTTCGTCACCCACGACCAGACTGAAGCGCTGTCGATGTCCGACCGGGTGGCGGTATTCAACCGCGGCCGGATCGAGCAGGTCGACACACCGCGCAACCTGTACATGCAACCGGCCACGCCCTTTGTCGCCGAATTCGTCGGCTCCTCCAACGTGCTGCGCGGCGAACTGGCGATGGCGCTCCACGGCAGCCCGGCGCCGTTCTCCATCCGCCCCGAGCACATCCGCCTGGGTGGCCCGGTTGCAGACGACCAGGCGGTCCAGGTCAGTGGCGTGCTGCGCGATATCCAGTACCAGGGCAGTGCCACCCGTTACGAGCTGCAGCTCGACAGTGGCCAGCTGTTGGCGGTAAGCCAGGCCAACGACCGCTGGCAGGTCGAGGCACAGGCCTGGCAAACCGGGCAGCGGGTCCAGGCGCACTGGCCACGCGAAGCCATGACCGTATTGCAGGAAGGTGGAGGCCGCTGACATGAGTGCATTGCGCGACCTGTCCAACCTGCTGTACCGACGCCCCAACCTGTATCTGGCCATGCTGCTGGTCCCGCCACTGACCTGGTTTGGTGCGATCTACCTGGGCTCGCTGCTCAATCTGCTGTGGCAAGGGTTCTACACTTTCGACGACTTCACCATGGCGGTTACCCCGGACCTGACCCTGGGCAATTTCGCCGCCCTGTTCAACCCGTCGAACTTCGACATCATCCTGCGCACCCTGGGCATGGCGGTGGCGGTGTCGCTGGCCAGCGCGGTGCTGGCCTTCCCCATCGCCTATTACATGGCGCGCTACACCAGCGGCAAGACCAAGGCATTTTTCTACATCGCGGTGATGTTGCCGATGTGGGCCAGCTATATCGTCAAGACCTACGCCTGGACCCTGCTGCTGGCCAAGGGTGGCGTGGCCCAATGGTTCGTCCAGCAGCTGCACCTGGATGCCCTGTTGCAAACCGTGCTGGCAGTGCCGGGAGTGGGCGGCAGTACCCTGTCGACATCACACCTGGGGCGCTTCATGGTGTTCGTCTATATCTGGCTGCCATTCATGATCCTGCCCATCCAGGCCTCGCTGGAACGCTTGCCACCTTCTCTGCTGCAGGCCTCTGCAGACCTCGGCGCCCGGCCTGGACAAACCTTCGTGCAGGTGATTCTACCGCTGTCGATCCCAGGCATTGCTGCCGGCTCGATCTTCACCTTTTCGCTCACCCTGGGCGACTTCATCGTGCCGCAACTGGTCGGCCCGCCCGGCTACTTCATCGGCAGCATGGTGTATGCCCAACAAGGGGCGATCGGCAACCTGCCGATGGCCGCCGTCTTCACCCTGGTGCCGATCGTGCTGATCGCGGTGTACCTGTCTCTGGTCAAGCGCCTGGGGGCCTTCGATGCACTCTGAAAAAGCCTCGCTCGGGCTGCGCCTGGCGGCCTGGGGCGGCCTGCTGTTCCTGCACTTTCCGATCCTGGTCATCGTCCTGTACGCCTTCAACACTGAAGACGCGGCGTTCAGCTTTCCGCCCAAGGGCTTTACCCTGAAGTGGTTCGCCGTGGCCCTGGCCAGGCCCGATGTGCTGGAGGCGATCAAACTGTCACTGCAGGTGGCCTGCCTGGCCACGCTGATCGCCCTGGTGCTGGGCACGCTGGCCTCGGCGGCGCTGTACCGGCGCAGTTTTTTCGGCAAGGAGAGCATCTCGCTGCTGCTGATCCTGCCCATCGCCCTGCCCGGTATCATCACCGGTATCGCCCTGCTTTCGGCGTTCAAGCGTTTGGGCATGGAGCCCGGGGTGCTCACCATCGTGGTCGGCCACGCCACCTTTTGCGTGGTGATCGTCTACAACAACGTCATTGCCCGTCTGCGACGTACTTCGCAGAGCCTGATCGAAGCCTCGATGGACCTGGGCGCCGATGGCTGGCAGACCTTCCGCTACATCATCCTGCCCAACCTCGGCTCGGCGCTGCTGGCCGGCGGCATGCTGGCCTTTGCCCTGTCGTTCGACGAAATCATCGTCACCACCTTCACCGCCGGCCACGAACGCACCCTGCCGATCTGGTTGCTCAACCAGCTCAGCCGCCCGCGTGACGTACCGGTGACCAATGTGGTCGCCATGCTGGTGATGCTGGTGACCATGCTGCCAATCCTTGGCGCCTATTACCTGACCCGTGGCGGCGAAAGTGTCGCGGGCAGTGGCAAATGACCCTGGAGGAGTTCCCGATGCAAACGCAGATGTTGATCAATGGCCAACTGGTTGCGGGTGAAGGCCCGGCCTGGACCGTGCTCAATCCGGCGCTGGGCAGTGCCCTGGCGCAAATCAACGAAGCCACCGAAGCCCAGGTGGACAGCGCCGTGCGCGCCGCCGACCGAGCCTTCGACAGCTGGTCGCAAACCAGCCCCAAGGAGCGTTCACAGGCGTTGCTGGCACTGGCCGACGCGATCGAAGCCCATGCCGATGAACTGGCCCGGCTGGAGTCACAGAACTGCGGCAAGCCGCTGAGCGCAGCATTGAATGACGAGATCCCGGCGATTGCCGATGTGTTTCGCTATTTCGCCGGTGCAGCGCGTTGCCTGGGCGGCTCGGCAGCGGGCGAATACCTGCCGGGGCACACCTCGATGATCCGCCGCGATCCGTTGGGCGTGGTCGCCTCGATCGCGCCATGGAACTACCCGTTGATGATGCTGGCGTGGAAGATCGCCCCGGCCCTGGCCGCCGGCAACACGGTGGTGATCAAGCCCTCCGAGCTGACCCCGCTGACCGCCCTGCGCCTGGGCGAACTGGCCCTGGACCTGTTGCCGCCGGGGGTGTTGAACATCCTCTTCGGCCGCGGCCAGACCGTTGGCACCCCGTTGGTCAGCCACCCCAAGGTGCGCATGGTATCGCTGACCGGCTCGATTCCCACCGGCGCGCGCATCATCAGCGCCACCGCCGACAGCGTGAAACGCATGCACATGGAACTGGGCGGCAAGGCGCCGGTGCTGGTGTTCGACGATGCCGACCTCGACGCGGCCATCGACGGCATCCGCACCTTCGGCTTCTACAATGCCGGCCAGGACTGCACCGCTGCCTGTCGGTTGTACGTGCAGGATGGCATTTATGAGCGCTTCGTCGAACGCCTGGGTGAAGCGGTAGCCAGCCTCAAGACCGGGCTGCAGGAAGCCGAAGACACCGAACTGGGTCCACTGATCAGCGCCCAGCACCGCGACAAGGTCGCTGGCCTGGTACAGCGCGCCATTGCCCAGCCGCATATTCGCCTGGTGACCGGCGGCAAGGCGATCGAGGGTGACGGTTTCTTCTTCGCGCCGACGGTGTTGGCCGATGCCCTGCAGGACGACGAGATCGTGCGTAACGAAGTGTTCGGCCCGGTGGTCTCGGTCACCCGCTTCAGCGACGAAGCGCAGGCGCTGGAATGGGCCAACGACTCCGACTACGGCCTGGCCTCATCGGTATGGACCCGCGATACCGGACGCGCCCACCGCCTGGCGGCGCGCCTGCAGTATGGCTGCACCTGGGTGAACACCCACTTCATGCTGGCCAGCGAAATGCCCCATGGCGGGCAGAAGCATTCGGGGTATGGCAAGGACATGTCGATGTATGGGCTGGAGGATTACACCTGTGTGCGGCATGTGATGATCAAGCATTAAGCGCTTATGTTGATCGAGGGGCGTTATCTCCCCTCGGTCAACATCTCAGACATTTCCTTCAATCACAATCCCCCTCCTTTACAGCTCATCCGTTGAGCCCACTCCACTGGTATCATAATCTGATACCATGAATAACCATCAGCAAGCCACACTTGAAGCAGTACTGAAAAGGCCGGTTCCCAGGAGCCTGGATTGGGCGCGACTGGAGTCACTGTTGGTATCGCCGGGTGCCTGCGTCATCGAAGGAAGAGGTTCACGGGTTCGCTTTGAGCTCAATGGAGCAGTGGCAACCTTCCATCGCCCTCATCCGGACAGGCACGCCAAACCCTATCAACCACGAGACGCCCGCCAGTTCCTTGAGCAGGCAGGAGTAATACCATGAATGTCATGACCTACCGCGGCTACGCCGCTCGTATCGAATACAGCGACGAAGATCAATTGCTGATCGGCCATGTCGCAGGTATTCGCGATGTGATCGGTTTCCATGGCGAATCGATCAGTGAGTTGCGCCAGGCATTCGAAGACGCCGTAAACGATTATCTTGAAACGTGCGAACGCCTAGGCCGTGAACCGCAGAAAACTTACTCTGGCAAACTCAGCCTGCGCCTGGAGCCTAACCTCCACGCCAGCGTGGCGGCCAAGGCCGAGTTGGCCGAGAAGAGTATCAATCAGTGGGTAAGCGATATCCTCAGCAAGGCTGCCTATAGCTGAATCAACACGCCAACGCGGTCGCTGCAGGAGCGGCCTTGTCTCGCGAAAGGGCCGTGCGGCGGCCTCAGGCTTCCAGCTTCGCCACATGAACTGCCGGGGCCGCGTCAGGCTTGGGTCAATCCCGCAGGTCCGACTCGTGAATCGGGTTGGCCCGGCTGGTCGCGCGCTGGTATTGCGCTGGCCAGGTGGCCTTGTTGCCGCCCAGGTCATCATCGGCGTGCAGCGGCCAGTACGGATCGCGCAGCAGTTCGCGGGCAAGGAAGATGATGTCGGCCTGGCCAGTGCGCAGAATGTGCTCGGCCTGCGCGGGTTCGGTGATCATGCCCACGGTACCGGTGGCGATTTCCGATTCCTTGCGCACACGCTCGGCGAAACGGGTCTGGTAGCCAGGGCCGGTGGGGATCTCGGCATTGACCGAGGTGCCGCCGGAGGACACGTCGATCAGGTCGACACCCAGGCCACGCAGGCGGCGCGCCAGCTCGACGGTTTCATCCGGGTTCCAGCCATCCTCGACCCAATCGGTCGCCGATACCCGCACGAACACCGGCAGTTCGGCCGGCCACACCTTGCGCACCGCTTCCACCACCTGCAAGGTCAGGCGGATACGGTTTTCGAAGCAGCTGCCGTACTCGTCACGCCGCTGGTTGCTCAGTGGTGACAGGAACTGATGCAGCAGGTAGCCATGCGCGGCGTGGATTTCAACGACCTTGAATCCGGCTTTCAGGGCGCGCTCGGTCGCGGCGACGAACGCGTCGATCACACCCCGGATTTCGTCCTGGTTCAACTCACGAGGCGTGGTGTGCTGCGGGTCGAAGGCAATCCTCGAGGGCCCCACCGGCTGCCAGCCGCCCTCTTCCGGCTTGACGCTGCCTTGCTTGCCCAGCCATGGCCGATAGGTACTGGCCTTGCGCCCGGCGTGGGCCAGCTGGATGCCGGGCACCACGCCCTGGGCCGTGATGAAGCGGGTGATGCGCTGCAACGGGGCGATCTGCGCATCATCCCACAGGCCGAGGTCTTCGGCGGTGATGCGGCCATCGGCGGTCACCGCCACCGCTTCGGTGATGACCAGGCCCGCGCCACCCACGGCGCGGCTGCCTAGATGAACAAGGTGCCAATCGTTGGCCAGGCCATCGACAGCGGAATACTGGCACATCGGCGAAACCGCGATGCGGTTGGGCAGGGTCAGCTGACGCAGGGTGTAAGGCTCGAGCAGCAGGCTCATGAGGGCACCTCCCAAGGACTCCAATGGTGATCCGGCCCGGACACTCAATTGCACGTCCCTGGCCCGGGTCCGGTCAATATTCAGACTAGACCAGAATGCTTGGGGGGAAGGTTCCCTCGAAATTCGGGGGCGATGGCGTCGTTACCGTCAGCGCGGCTCCATGTGGGCAATCATCAACTGCACGCTTTCATTGCCACGAAACTCGTTCACGTCCAGCTTGTATGCCAGTTCAACCCAACGCACCGTCGGGTTCGGCCACACTTCGCGGTCGATACCGAAGGCAATGCCGTCCAGCCGCACCGAGCCGCACTCGCTCTTGAGCACCACCTTCAGGTGCCGCTCGCCGACCACGCGCTGCTCCACCAGCTGGAACACGCCATGGAACAGCGGCTCGGGAAAATGCTGGCCCCAAGGGCCGGCATGGCGCAGGGCCTTGGCCAGGTCGAGGTGGAATTCCTCCACTGCCAGGCTGCCATCCGAGAACAGGCGGCCGGTCAGGTCGTCCTCAGCCAGGTGGCGCCGCACTTCTTCGTCGAACGCCTGGGCAAATGCCGGGAAATTCGCCTCGGGCAGCGACAACCCGGCGGCCATGGCATGGCCGCCGAACTTGCTGATCAGTTGCGGGTGACGCGCGGCCACGGCATCCAGCGCATCGCGAATATGGAAGCCTGGCACCGAACGCGCCGACCCCTTGAGCATGCCCTCGCCGGCATCGGCGAATGCGATGGTCGGCCGGTGGTAACGCTCCTTCAGGCGCGAGGCCAGAATACCGATCACACCCTGGTGCCAGTCCGCATCGAACAGGCACAGGCCGTAAGGCATCGACTCGATCGGCAGGTCCTTGAGCTGGGCCAGGGCCTCACGCTGCATGCCCTGCTCGATGGATTTGCGGTCCTGGTTCAGGTCGTCCAGCTGCTGGGCCATGTCCAGCGCCAGGGCCGCATCCTCGCACAGCAGGCATTCGATACCCAGGCTCATGTCATCCAGGCGCCCGGCAGCATTCAGGCGCGGGCCGAGGATAAAGCCGAGGTCGGTCGAGGTGATGCGCCGGTGGTCGCGACGGGCCACTTCGAGAATGGCCTTGAGCCCCGGGCGGGCGCGGCCGGCGCGGATACGCTCGAGGCCCTGGTGGACCAGGATGCGATTGTTGGCGTCCAGTGGCACCACGTCGGCGACGCTGCCCAGGGCGACCAGGTCGAGCAGTTCGCCGATGTTCGGCTGTGGCTGCGTCTCGTAGCGCCCAAGGCTGCGCAGGCGTGCACGCAGGGCCATCAGCACATAGAAGATCACGCCAACCCCGGCCAGCGCCTTGCTCGGAAAGGTGCAGCCCGGCTGGTTGGGATTGATGATGGCGTCGGCAGCGGGCAACTGTTCACCGGGCAGATGATGGTCGGTCACAAGCACCTTGAGCCCCGCCGCCTTGGCCGCCGCCACCCCGTCGACACTGGAAATGCCGTTGTCCACGGTAATCAGCAGTTGCGGCTGGCGTTGCAGCGCCACCGCGACGATTTCCGGGGTCAGGCCGTAGCCATACTCGAAGCGGTTAGGCACCAGGTAATCGACATGTGCCGCGCCCAGCAGGCGCAGGCCCAGCACGCCGACCGTACTGGCGGTGGCACCGTCGGCATCGAAGTCGCCGACGATCAGGATGCGCTGACGCTGGTCGATGGCCTCGACCAGCAGGTCGACACCGGCCTCTATCCCTTTGAGCTGCTGGAACGGCAGCAGGCGTGCCAGGCTTTTGTCCAGTTCGGCTTCGCTCTGCACGCCGCGGGCAGCATACAGGCGGGTCAGCAAGGGGGGCAGATTACCAAGGAATGGCAGGGTCGGTGGCAGCGGGCGAGGTTCGATACGCATGGGGTGTCTCAGCCACGCTCACCCAGCAGCCATTCCAGTTGCACTTCATGCTGGCCCCGGTCATCGGTGACGAACAGCGTGCCCTCGCTGATCATCACATCCCACTTGATGCTGCGGGGCATGTCGGTGGCAAGCGTTTCCAGCACTTCTTGCGGAACGGCGGCGATGCTCAGGTTCTTCAGGCCTTTGACCGCGTCCAGCACCTTGTTCTGCCAGACGCGCAGGCTGCCGTAGGCCAGCAGGCTGGTACGTTCGGTACGGCGCGAACACCAGGTCAGGCGCTCGGCGTCCGGCTGGCCCACCTCGATCCAGTGCAGGATGCGATCGTCCAGGCTCTTTTCCCACAGGGCTGCCTCGTCGACATCGGACAGGCCGCGGCCGAACGCCAGGTTCTCGTTGTACCAAAGCGCATAGGCCAGCAGGCGCACGGCCATGCGCTCTTCGGTTTCCGAGGGGTGGCGGGCGATGGTCTGGCGGACGTTTTCGTATACACCGCGGTCGAGGTCGGTCAGGTTCAGTTCGAATTTGTAGGTGGTGGACGGCTGGGCCATGGTCGACGGGCTTCTTGCGCAAAGAAAAGTGACACAGTCTAACCGATCCTGCCCTTGGTTGCGCCGCGGCAGTATCTGCCGCTTGCGAGCTATGATAAAACCACGGCTCTGCCCAGTTGCCACGGATGCCCCATGCCTACGCCCAGCAAACCCCTCGCCGGCCTTAGAGTCATCGAACTCGGCACCCTGATCGCCGGGCCGTTCGCCTCGCGCATCTGTGCCGAATTCGGCGCCGAGGTGGTCAAGGTCGAATCGCCCGATGGCGGCGACCCGCTACGCAAATGGCGCAAGCTGTACGAGGGCACCTCGCTGTGGTGGTTCGTGCAGGCCCGCAACAAACAGTCGCTTACCCTCAACCTCAAGCACCCCGAAGGCCGCGAGATTCTCAAGCGGTTGCTGGCCGAGGCTGACATCCTGATCGAGAACTTCCGTCCGGGCGTGCTGGAAAAACTCGGCCTGGGCTGGGACGTGCTGCATGCCCTCAACCCGCGCCTGGTTATGGTACGCCTGTCGGGCTTTGGCCAGACCGGGCCACTGAAGGACCAGCCAGGCTTCGGCGCCGTGGGCGAGTCGATGGGCGGCCTGCGCTATATCACCGGTTTCGACGACCGCCCGCCGGTGCGCACGGGCATCTCCATCGGTGACTCGATTGCCGCCTTGTGGGGCGTGATCGGCGCGCTGATGGCCCTGCGCCACCGAGAGATCAACGGCGGTGAAGGCCAGGTGGTGGATGTGGCACTGTACGAGGCCATCTTCGCCATGATGGAAAGCATGGTCCCGGAATTCGACGTGTTCGGCTTCATCCGCGAGCGCACCGGCAACATCATGCCGGGTATCACGCCTTCCTCCATTCATACCAGTGCCGACGGCAAGCATGTGCAGATCGGCGCCAACGGCGATGCCATCTTCAAGCGCTTCATGCAGGCTATTGGCCGCACCGACCTGGCCGACGACCCGAGCCTGGCTACCAATGATGGCCGCGACCTGCGTCGCGACGAGCTGTACGGGGTGATCGACCGCTGGGCCAACAGCCTGCCGCTGGACCAGTTGATGCAGGTGCTGACCGCCGCCGAAGTACCGGCCAGCCGCATCTATTCCGCCGAAGACATGTTCAACGATCCACAGTACCTGGCACGTGAGATGTTCCTGCAGGCCCGGCTGCCGGACGGCAAGCCGTTCCGCATGCCCGGCATCGTGCCCAAATTGTCGGATACCCCCGGCTCGGCCGAGTGGGTTGGCCCGGCGCTGGGCGAGCACACCGAGGTGTTGCTCGACAAGCTGGGCTACGACGCGACTGCCATCGCCAACCTGCGCGCAGCCGGCACGGTCTGACCCCGACGCTGGCCCGGCTCATGTGCGCTGCCCGTTACCTACATCGCCTGGTCCTGCTGTGCGGGCTGTTGCCGGCATTGCTGCTGCAACCTGCCAGCGCCAAGGAGCGCCTGTTCTGGCTGGTGCGCGACCTGCCGCCGTTCACCATCCTCGAAGGGCCGGAAAAGGGCCAGGGGGTGATCGACCAACTGTTGCCGCGGCTGATCGCCCAGATGCCCGAGTACGACCACAGCATCGTGCGGGTCAACCGCGCCCGCGGTATCCAGATGCTGCAAGACCGCAACAGCTTCACCTGTGACCCGACCTTGTTATGGACACCGGAGCGCGCCAAATACGTGCGCTTTTCCATGCCGTCACTGGGCGTGCTCAGCGGTGGCCTGGTGCTGCGCAAGGACAGCCAGGCGCTGGTTGAGCCCTACCTGGACGACCAGCAGGTAGATCTGCATGCCCTGCTGAGCAAGACCATGCTGCAGCTGGGGGTGGTTGCCGAACGCAGCTACGGCACGCAGATCGACGCGATCCTGCGCCAGCTTCCCGACACCGTGCTCAACCGCCACTATGGCAACGACGCCACCGCCAACCTGCTGCAGATGCAGCAACTGGGGCGCTTGCGCCTGGTGCTTGGGTACTGGCATGAAGTGCGCTACCTGGTCCAGCGGCAAGGCCGGTCACTGGATGACTATCGGTTCTATCCTGTGCAGGGAGTCAAGCGCTTTCAGTTTCTGCATGTGGGGTGCTCGGACTCCGAGTTGGGCCGTGCAGCCATCGCACATATCGACCAATTGCTGCCGCCCCTGCGCCAGGAGGTGTTGCCGGCGCAATATGCGCGCTGGCTGGACCCGGCGTTGCGAGGCGGCTACCTGGAAGACAGCAAAGGTTTTTTTCCACACCAGTGAGCGCCGAGCAAGTCTTCCGCATCCTTCTTTGGCAACTTTCTGCCAACTTCGATTAATCTAAAACCACACGGGATTCATATTATTTTAATTGGCATTAAATAATAAAAACATAGCCAAAAAGAGAATTCCTACAAAGCGTTAGGAAGTTTCAATCTCCCATGTGAATTGATTCCTCGTTAATCTTCGCGTTCCACAGATTGCTTGCGTCCGACTGCTTGGAAAGTCCGCAGCCGTTGCGTGAAGTCGCCCCGGTAAGAGACGAGGATTAAGGATGTCCAACGAGTCCAAGGGTACTGAACAACCAGTGCCCACGAAGAAAAAGACGATACTGCTTGAGGATCTGAAAGAGGGCCAGCTACCTCGCACTGGCGCCGGCCCTCAACACCCAGCAGATCTACCCGGTTACCCGGCCGACCATGAGTTCCAGCTACGCGGCGGCTTCGACAACCTGATGCTCGACGCGGCAAACCCGTTGTTCGGCCTGGTCATTCGCCTGCGCACCCTGGATGACCTGCCAAACATCGAATACGTGCACAAGACCCTGCAAACGCAGATCAGCGCCATCCGCGAGGAAATCCAGCAGCACGGCTATCCCGCTGCGCATCTCGAAGCGTACTCCTACGCGCTGTGCCTGTACCTGGACGAGGCGGTAATGAGCCGCCCCTGGGGCTGCAATTCGTGCTGGAGCCAGGAACCGTTATTGAGTGTGTTCCACCATGAAACCCACGGTGGCGAAAAGGTCTTCGTGCTGCTGGAGCGAATGATGCAGTCGCCTGCGGAGTTCCAGGATGTGCTGGAGTTCCTGTACTTCTGTTTCTGCCTGGGCCTGAAGGGCAAGTACGCGCTCGATCCCAAGGGCGATGAAATCATCAATGCGCTGATTTCACGCATGCACAAGGTTCTTCGCGAACTGCGTGGTCCCACCCCCGCAAGCATTTGCGACCCCTACACCAACGTTGTCGATCGTCCCTATCGCCGGCGACGCCGGACCTGGCCCTGGTGGAGCCCGCTGGTGGTGTCTGCCGTCGCCATGGTGTGCGCCTACTGCTACTACAGCTACCGCCTGAGCCTGATCACCGGCGAGGTCCTGGAATCGCTCGACAGCATCATCCTGCAGCCGTAGCCAGGGGTAACCTGCATGTCTAGCCAATCCGAGTTGCGCTTTACCTTTCAGCCGCTGGCGAGCCGGCTTGAGTTCGAAGTGGTTTCGTTCGAACTCGACGAAGCGCTCAGCTCACCGTTCCAGCTGAGCCTGGAGCTGATCAGTTTCGACAGCGACGTCGACTTCGGCGCGGTGCTCGACAAACCGGCACTGTTCACCCTGTGGCGCGGCAAACGCCCGCTACGCTATGTGCACGGCTTGGTCAGCCGCTTCAGCCAGGGTGAGACAGGCCATTTCCGCACCCGTTACCGCGCGCTGGTCGAACCCGTGCTGGCGCGGGCCGGGCTGCGTTCGAACTGGCGCATCTTCCAGCAGAAGAGCGTGCCGCAGATTCTCGAACTGATGCTCCAGCGCCAGGGCATCAGCCGCTTCGAAATCAACAGTACCAGCGCACATCAGGTGCGAGAGTTCTGCGTACAGGCCGGTGAAACCGACCTCGACTTCATGGCCCGCCTGGCCGCCGAGGAGGGTTTCGTCTACCGCTTCGAACACACGCCGAAATATCACCAGCTGGTCATCAGCGATCGGCTGCTGGCGCTGGGTCAGCTCAGTCGTGGTGCCATCACATGCGAAGACGATGACGAAGGCTTCCATGAAGAGGACGACGTCGGTCCCGACCGGGTGCTGTACCGCGCCAACAGCGGTGGTGATCAGGCCCGACCCTGCCTGTGGAGCCTGCGTTACAGCGAGCAGGTGCGTACCGCAAAGCAGGTGCAACGGGACTACACCTTCACCAACCCGCAGTACCGCCAGGAACATCGCGCGAGCGACAGCAGCATCACCCATCAGTCGCTGGACTATGAGCGTTTCGACTATCCAGGCCGCTACAAGCGCGATGCGGTCGGTGTCCCCTTCACCGCCACCCGCCTCACGGCCCTGCGCCATGACGCCCGCCTCGCCGAGGTGGAGGGTGACGATGTGCGCCTGCAACCGGGGTTGAGCTTCACCCTGGTCGAACATCCTCGCGAGGACCTCAATGTGCATTGGCGCACTATCCGCGTGCACCACGAGGGCATCCAGTTCACCAGCCTGCAGGAAGAGGCTGCTGGCAGTGAGCAAGGCACGCGCTACCAGCAGGCAGCGGTGCTGGTGCCGGGAAGAGGCGAATGGCGCCCGGCGCCGTTGGCCAAACCACGTATCGACGGCCCGCACATGGCCACCGTGGTCGGCCCGCCGGGTGAAGAGATCTATTGCGACGAATGGGGGCGGGTCAAGGTCAGCTTCCCTTGGGACCGCGAGAGCCGGGACAACGAATTCAGCTCCTGCTGGGTGCGCGTGTCGCAGGGCTGGGCGGGCGGCAGTTGGGGCTCGATGGCCATCCCGCGCATCGGCCAGGACGTGATCATCCAGTACGTCAACGCCGACCCCGACCAGCCACTGATCATCGGGCGTACCTACTGCGGCGACCAATTGCCGCCCTATGACTTGCCGCAGCACAAGACACGCATGACCATCAAGAGCCAGACCCACAAGGGCAACGGCTTCAACGAGCTGCGTTTCGAGGACGAGCTGGGCCGGCAGGAAGTCTTCATCCACGCAGAAAGGGACCAGAACAACGTCGTCAAACATGACGAAACCACACAAATCGGTAACGATCGCCTCGAACGTGTCGCAAGGGACGAGACGATTTCGATCGGGCAGGACCGTCGGGAAGAGGTTGCGCGAGACGAGGCCGTCAGTATTGGCCAGAACCGGGTACAGGAAATAGGCAGCGACGACAGCCTGACCATCGGCCGGACCCATACCATCATCACTGGCCAGGACCGCATCGAACAGGTCGGCAACCATCGCCAGGACATCACCAAAGCCAACCACACCGTGGAAATCGGCGGTCACCGCGAGCAGGTCGTGGCCGGTCACAGCACTCTGCAAACCGGCGAGGCAATCCGGCACACCACCAAGGTCTATGACATCGAGGTCAGCGAGAGCCTGACGATCAGGAGCCCGGCTGGTCTGCTGCGCATCGATGGGGCAGGTATCACGCTGGATGGCCTGGCACTGGCATTCAAAGGGCCCGTCAGTCAATTGGCAGAAGGCAGCCAGCGCACGACTTCAACTTCTGGCATACCCGAGCCCGGCGACCCCATTTGCCTCAGCTGCTTGCTCAAAGCGATCGCGGACGACCAGAACCTGATGCGCATGGAAGGAGCAAGCTGATGCCCAGTCCATTCGTCAGAGCAATGGTAGAAGCACTGCGCACATCCGACCGCTATCGTCTGAGCGCCGTGGTAGAGATGGCCAAACTGTCACCTGAAATACGGCAAACACTGACCCAGCATTACTCAGGCCGCTGTTGGCCCCTGTTGCAACAAGCCCAGTTCAGCAACCTGCGAACAGCCGGCCCTTGGCTATTCGGTTCAAGGCCCGGCTCCGATGTGGCGGCCCAGTACGATTTCCAATGGCAGCTCGAGCAGGGCGCACCGGGTGCGGTGTGTGGCTGGATCGTCAGCGCGCTGCCCCCAGTCCGACTCGCCCAGCACTTGAGCCAGGCCAATATAGTTACTGGCGCAGACGGGCATTCCTACCTGCTGCGCTACCACACGGCAGCAGCTCTGCAAATGTTCGACAACCACCGCGACTTACCAGGCGTCAGCGAGTGGCTGGCCCCTGTCTGCCACTGGTGGGTGCCCGTAGCACACCCAGACAAGCGGTTGTGGCTGCAAATCACCGGTGGTGACCAACCGCAAAGCATACAAGCCACGCCTATCACTTTGACTGAAGACTGCTGGGCGGCGCTGGCGGGCGACCCTTTGAGCTATCAACTGGCCGAGTTGCTCAAGGATGAACAAGCGTACCCAGCCTTGTCTGCCAATTGCCACGGAACGCGGCTTGGCTT
This sequence comes from Pseudomonas sp. TE21394, assembly GCF_054057835.1. Classification (NCBI taxonomy): domain Bacteria; kingdom Pseudomonadati; phylum Pseudomonadota; class Gammaproteobacteria; order Pseudomonadales; family Pseudomonadaceae; genus Pseudomonas; species Pseudomonas sp. TE21394. The sequence goes on from NZ_JBSRZR010000001.1 coordinate 775,931, forward strand.
GATCCAGTTTTACCTGAACCAGGCACGTGAACAGGGCCTGGCACGTGAGGAAGATCTCCTCATTTTTGTACTCATGATGGCTCGTGAAGGTGAACAACTCAGTCAATCAGCGGCTTGGCAGGACGCTATCACTGCTACGCGGGAGCAGTTGACCCCTCTTCTGGAAAACCTGCAGCAACGCCTGCACAACAAGGATTGAGACACACAACATGGACTCGCTCACCGAAACCCTGGAACTGTGCAGGCGCGTTACCAGCGGCTATCGCCCTGCTCTGCGCAACAGCCCCGTCGCCGACTGCACCCGCCGCTTCGAGCTCCTGCCGCTGCGCTACGCCGCCGTCGGTGGCAACCCGGCGCAACGTGCTCGCTTGCCCCAGTTGCCAGGCTATCTCAGCCCGTTCCGGGATGTCGGCGAACTTACCCATTCCAGTTATGCCATCCGCCCGTTGCGCGAAGGTTTTCTCTACCTGCTGATCAAGCGTCACAGCGCAGCTGCCTACGAATGGCACAGCCAGTACCGCGTGGCACCCAACGGCTCGCTGCTGTACATCAGCGCCGACACCCCGTGGGAGCCGGCGCCCAGCGCAGGCAACTTGGAGGAAATCGTGCGGGGTTTTGGCTGGACCATCACCCTGTATGACCTGGATGACATCCAGGAATTGCGACCGTTGTTCAGTCCTTCCCCGCTCACGTCGCGCATGCTCGACAACTATCGCCTGCTTGAAGACGAGTACCGCAGCAGCCTGCCTGCCATCGATATCGCTCGCTTCATCCAGCCCTCCGATGCGCCAGCGCAACCTCACGTACTCAAGCATGACCAGCTTGGCTGGGTCGCTGATTTCAAGGCCCAGGACGATCCAGAGCTGCAAGCGCTGCTCGACCAGCAACCGTTCAATAGCAACCAGATCGTCTCGCCACACGCGTCACGTCAAGCCTTGGCGCCACTCGTTGATCAAACCAAGCCCCGCGGCGCCGCCATCGTCATCGAAGACGCCATCGGTATCACCCAGGAGCTCAACGCCTGGCGCAACGCGGCGGTCGAGGATGTAAAGGCGAAATGGCTGCAACGCACCGTTGAGCCCGGCGTGGACAACGAACGCAGGTTGCTGGTCGCGCAGTCGTTCCTAGAGATCGAAAAACTCTACCCGCAGATGGTGGCAGACCGAATCGTCCAACGCGAGGTCATGGCCGAAACCATTCGCAACCAGCCGTTCACGCATCCGGAAATCTACGCTTTTTCCAAACGGGCCAGGCAGCAGGCTGACGCGCATGACGAGCAGATGAAACCGTATCTCGCGCAGTTCGAGCGCGACGTTCGTGCCAAGGTTCAAGCCCGCCAGGATGCCGGCGAGTTCAGCAAGAAATTCGACGAGAAATACGGGCACCTGGTCGACCGCCAGGCGATGCACAATCAGCTCGAAAGCTTCGAACAGGCCATGCAACGGGCCCAGCAGGCTGCGGAAGATCGGGCCAAGGATCATGCTCGCTGGATAATCAGCGAGCGACTGCTAGAGGCTTTGGACCGTTACGACAATGCCGACCTGATCAATGGCCTGGCCTTTGCCGAACAGACCGGCCAGTGTGTGATTGGCATGGAACTCAGTGAATGGGGCTCGACCGTCCTGGACCACTGGTGGCGCAGTGACGTGGCGGACCGGGCCAACCTGGCGATACGCGGCACTACATACAATCAGGAAGACCTTCGAGAAGAGCTTGCAGCGCTTTTGGAGGCGGCGAAGGCCGCACCTGCGTCGTCGGAAACCAGCTTCACGCTGGCAGAAGGCCTTGCCAAACGGGCGCACGCTGCTGCCAATGCCTTCAATCGCATCAATGCACTGTACGAAGAACTGCAAAAGGGAAACAGCACCCCCAGCATCGGCTTGTATGCCTGGTACGTTGCACTCGGGCGCCAAGTGCTGCGTACTGCTGCGCCGAACAGCGTGGATCGCGCCCTGCACCAAGGTTTGCGCCTGACCCTGTTTGCTTCTGTACACGAAGCAGCGGTTGATATCCGGCTGGGCGAAGCCGCCCGCAACGGAGAGGTCTTAAGCCCACAGCGAAGCGCTGGCCAAGTATCGAGATATCTGGATCAGGCTTGGGCTGAAGGGTTGATGCAGGCTGACAGCAAAAAAAGCGACTTCTATAAGGTTCGCGCTGCTGGCGTGGTTTGCCTGATCGAAGGGATGTTGATGGCCTTCAAGGCGCGGGAGCTGCCCGATAGCGATGCACGGGTTAAGACCGAACTGATGGCGGCTGCCATGACCACGGCTGCGGCTGGGTTTGAGATTGGAGCCAGTTATGTAGATCAAGTGGTGACTCGTTATGGCGTGAATAGCGTAACGGGGCACGGGGCATCAGCGGCTGTGGGAAAGTTAAAGCTGTGGGGAGCGAATTTGGCGGGGATGGGGGGGTTGATTCTCGCGTGGTGGGATTATACAGACGGCTCCCGCTATCTAAATGACTCCCAATCTTCTGACAATAGAAACTCAACATATAAACCTGTAGGCTTGGCTGTCACATATTATGCCCGAGCAACAGCAACCATCGTTCTTTCTCTAGCCGAATTTGGTACCGCCGTAGCGATTGCAAAGCCATTGTTCGACCACTTATCGCACAGCAGCCAATCCAAGCTAGTTCAGTTATTAAGTCGCTCGGCGAGCACTCTCGCGGAGAAGCTTGGCACACAATCCGCCAGAATTTTACTTTCACGATTGGTCTTGGGAGCTTTTTGGTTGGGGCTAGTATTGACGATAATTATTTTTATTTTTGAAGATGACGCCTTAGAAAAATGGTGCAAACGAAGCACCTTCCGCGTCAAGAAAAACACGAAAGTCTACGACACACAAGAGGAATTGGTAGAGCTTCATTCAGCTTTTGGTGAGGTATTGTGAATGTTCTTGCTTGAGTGGGGATTTTGGCAAATGGCCACGGAATCAGAAGCCGAAAGCAAGAAAACTGATAAGAAAAATAAAAAGCATTTTTATCACGGCGATCTTGACCAGGAAATACACTTCAACCCCGTGAGCGGGAGTCCGCGCACTCGCGGGCCAGTATTTGCTTTCAATGATACCTATTTCGAAATGCGCTGCGGCGGTTCAGAGGAGAAACGAGGCTTAATAACTATAATGACCCTAGGCGCCGTAGCACCTACCATCAATGCATGGTCAGAGTTAACCTATAGCATTTTAAAGCTTAACTTATCCATATTCCCAGAATTCAGTATACTCCTGATTATCCTAAATACCCTATCATTCATAGTCGGAAGTGGCATCATCTACCTCTACCTAAAGTATGGCCTCCGATTTACACGCCTAGAAATGCTTAGCAGTCGCCACTTGTTAATTCGTTTCAATCGAAAGACCCAGCAGGTGTACCTTCACCGCCCCACTAACTGCGGCGGCATCGTGACGCTTCCATGGAAAACCACCGGAAGCACTGCGATATATCCAGAAGATGATTCACTCAGCGCGGGGATGAGACTTGGCCTGGTCTGGCACCCCAGCCGTACCGGCCTCCCGCATATGGAAATGGCGCTGCTCGGCAAGCAAGGCCAAGGCGGCAGCGAATTACGTGACGAGTGGGAGTTCATCCGCCGCTACATGGAAGAAGGTCCGGACGCCGTCCCCCGCCCCCGCCTGAGCACGCAGTTACCTTCGCCCATCCAGGCATTCAGCGCCCAGTTCGAGGGCCTAGGCCGCTTCTTCCGCAAGAGCAGCTGGCTGTTCAAAGTCGTGCTGCTCATGGTCTGGCCCGCCTTCGTCATCGTTGGTACCGGCCACTGGCTCAGCCTGTTGCTGTGCTGGCGACCACGTTGGCCAAAGGTGATTCGCGAGGCTGGCAGGCCCGGTAAACCCGTCCCGCCTGTGACAACCCTGGCCGATTACCCGCCAGCGATCCAGGAGCGCCTGCTCGCCAATGCAGATCGTTGGCAGCTTAAACCCGGCAAGCGGCCTGAAAAGAAGCCGCGCAAACCCCGTACACCTAAAAGACCCAAGAAGATCAATTGAAGCACATCCCCCTTGCATCAGGCGTTTACCCAAACTGAAGGAAACTTGCTCCCTAAGAAGAGCGGCGAGAATTATTTTCTCTAGCGAGGCCTTATAAATGTATTTTATTGAATGGGGTTTATGGCAAATGGCGACCGAGTCGGAAGCCAAGCGAAAAGCCCATGAAGCTTAGATGTCGCCCAAAGAAAAGTTCGCTGATGGAGATTTTTATGAAAGTAATCTAGAAGACATTCACTTTCAGCCTGTCAGCGAAAAGCCCCATGCGCGCGGACCAGTATTCGCATTCAACGATACTTCATGGAGATGCGATGCGGTGGATCAGAGGAAAAGCGCGGCCTTCTTACGCTTGCAACAATTGGCGGGATCATACCCACAATAAGCGTCTTGACGATATCCGCGTTAAATTCCCTTTGGACAGCCATAACAGATCACGAGACACCCTCTCTTTTCATGATATTTCTCACAGTGATTATGACATCAACCACTGGTACTATATATACACAAAATATGGCGTAGCCTATACTCGACTGGAAATGCTAACCAGCCGGCACCTGTTAATTAGCTTCAACCGAAAAACCCAGCAAGTCCACCTCCAACGACCTAGCTATTGGCGGCGGTATCGTAGCATTTCCATGGAAAACCACCGGGAGCACGGCTCGTTACCCCGAAGATGACTCTATCAGCCTCGGCATGAGACTTGACTTGGTCTGGCACCCCAGCCGCACCGGCCTCCCGCACATGGAAATAGCCCTGCTCGGCAAGCAAGGCCAAGGCGGCAGCGAATTGCGTGACGAGTGGGATTTTATCCGCCGGTATATGGAAGAAGGTCCGGGAGCCGTCCCCCGCCCGCGCCTGAGCACTCCCTTACCTTCGCCCATTCAGGCATTCAGTGCACAGTTCGAGGGCCTCGGTCGTTTTTTCCACAAGAGCAGTTGGCTGTTCAAAGTCGTGCTGCTCATGGTCTGGCCCGCCTTCGTCATCATCGGTACCGGCCACTGGCTCAGCCTGCTGCTGTGCTGGCGACTACGTTGGCCAAAGGTCATCCGCGAGGCCGGCAGGCCCGGCAAACCCGTCCCGCCTGTGACAACCCGCGAAAAAAAGCACACCGATCGTATAGGAACGGGCGGTCCACACAAAAGAAACCCCGGACGCTGGGGAGCACGTCCGGGGCCAAACGAAAGTCCTTGGGGACTTCCTGCGGCAACCCTGCCAACGCCGGAGCAAAGCATTGGCTGGCTGCCCTGCAAAGTCTGATCAGCCAGTCAGGCAAAGGTTCCTGGGGGTTGCTGGCGCTGCTGCAATGCGGCGATGACACAAGGCTGCAAACGCCCCTCGGCGATCTGCAAGTCACGGTGCAAGCCATCTACCAGGTCTATCAACAGGCGATGCTCCTGCAACTGGCGCTCGCTGACCGTACGCCGCAAGATCACGTCGGCCAACGGGTCGCGCACGGTCAACTGGCGATTACCCTGGGCATCGGCGGCGCCAAGGTCGGCCTGGTAGGGGGTCAGGGCTTCGTTGAGCAGTCTGCAGATTCTTTCCATCCGGATCACTCGCTGCATGGTGGGATATATAGGAACTGACCAACAGACGCAGCGGAAAGTTCGTCACATCGCGCCTGCATCAGTGAGCATGCGGGGTGCAGGTGACAGTTTGAATATGTCGCCAGGGGCGTACCTGCAGTGCCTGCAAGGCACGCTGCAGGTGTGGCATCGACAGCGGCCAGGGTAATTCCGCGAGTACCCACAGACCGCGGTTTCTCGCTTCCTGGGCAAGGTTTTGCTGCTTGTCGCTAGCATGGCCGACAAACAACAGAGCGCGTGCACGCTGCTGCTGTTCGAGCAAGGCAAGGCCGGCCTGGGTTGGCATGGCGTGGTCGAGGATCAGCAGGTCGGGGCGACGCTCCAGCGCCAGGCAAGCATCGAGTTCAGTGCTGGTTGCGCTGACTCGCACGTCGAACACACCCTGGGCGTTGAGGGCCTGGTGCAGGAGAATCTGGTGAGATGGGCGAGCCTGGTGGATCACCACGTAGGGCTGGTGCATGAGCCGCTCCTGGTGGGAGGACCGGCTAATCTAGGCGCTGTACAGGTTGACCTGAATAGGATGTTTCTGAGTGGGGCGTGAGAAAAAGCCGAGATGTTGGAGCGCTTCGCGGCCCATCGCGGCACAAGGCCGCTCCCACAAGGAAACGCGAGGTTTCTGCAGAGCGGCCTTGGGTCGTGCTGGGCTGCTGCGCAGCCCCAAGTAATGCGATTACAGCGGCTTGCCGCGGTTCCCGTGCTGGCTGACAAAGCTCTGCACGGCCTTCAGGTCATTGGACAGCACCGTGCAGCGCTCTTCACGGCTGAACAGGTCACTGAGGTGCGCCGGCAGTTCCAGCGCCTTGCCAACACCGGCCTTTTCCACCGCTTCCGGAAACTTCACCGGATGCGCGGTCCCCAGTACCACCATCGGCGTGTCAAGGCTGCGCCGGCATTCGCGCGCGGCCTTGACGCCAATCGCGGTGTGCGGGTCGAGCACCTCACCGGTGGCAGCGAATACCTCGGCGATGGTTTCACAGGTCTGCTCGTCAGTCACCGCCAGCGAGTCGAACAGTTTGCGGGCTTCGCTCCAGCGGTCCTGTTCGACGCTGAAACCACCGCCCTGCTTGAAGTTCGCCATCAGCTCGGCAATCGCGCCGCCATTGCGGCCGTGCAGGTCGAACAGCAGGCGCTCGAAGTTGGACGACACCATGATGTCCATCGACGGCGACAGGGTCGCGTGCAGGGTCTCCTTGACGTACTGATTGCCGCTCATGAAGCGGTGCAGGATGTCGTTGCGGTTGGTGGCGACGATCAGCTGGCTGACCGGCAGCCCCATGTTGCGCGCCAGGTAGCCGGCGAAAATGTCGCCGAAGTTGCCGGTAGGTACCGAGAACGCGACCGAACGGGCCGGGCCACCCAGCTGCAGGGCGGCATGGAAGTAGTAGACGATCTGGGCCATGATCCGCGCCCAGTTGATCGAGTTCACCGCAACCAGGCGAGTGCCCTTGAGGAACGACTGGTCGGCGAAGCTGGCCTTGACCATTTCCTGGCAGTCATCGAAGTTGCCTTCGATGGCGATGTTGTGGATGTTGTCGCCGAAGATGGTGGTCATCTGCCGACGCTGCACTTCCGAAACGCGCTGGTGCGGGTGCAGGATGAAGATGTCGACGTTGTCGCAACGGCGGCAACCTTCGATGGCGGCGGAGCCAGTGTCGCCGCTGGTAGCACCAATGATCACCACGCGCTCGTTGCGCTTGGCCAGTACGTGGTCGAGCAGGCGACCCAGCAGTTGCAGGGCGAAATCCTTGAATGCCAGGGTCGGGCCGTGGAACAGCTCGAGCACCCACTCGTTGCTGTTCAGCTGACGCAGTGGCGCCACGGCAGCATGGGCGAACTCACCATAGGTTTCTTCGAGGATCTTCTTGAAGTCGGCATCGGCGATGCTGCCTTCGACGAACGGGCGCATGACCCGGAAGGCCAGCTCGTGATACGGCAGGCCGGCCCACGAGGCGATTTCTTCTTGGGTGAAGCGTGGCAGGTTCTCTGGCACGTACAGGCCGCCGTCACTGGCCAGACCGGCCAGCAGGACGTCTTCGAAATTCAGGGCCGGTGCCTGGCCGCGGGTGCTGATATAGCGCATGGGTGCAAACCTTCGATACTGGGGCCGGACCGCGCAGGCGGCCCGACGGCAAAATTAATTGAGCTGTTCGACGCGAATGCGCACGACCTTGCCGACCACGTCCTGCAGGGCTTCCAGGGCGACGATGGCATCGTTGATGTGCTGCTCGACCACACCATGGGTCAGCAGGATCATCGGTACCAGGCCGTCCTGTTCCTCGGCTTCCTTCTGCATGATCGACTCGATGTTGATGCCACGCGCCGAGAGGATGCTGGCCACCTGGGCCAGTACGCCCGGGTGATCCTTGGCCTGGATGCGCAAGTAGTAGGCGCTTTTGCAGGCTTCGATCGGCAAGATCGGGTGGGCCGACAACGAGTCCGGCTGGAAGGCCAGGTGCGGTACGCGGTTTTCCGGGTCGGAAGTCATCGCCCGCACCACGTCGACCAGGTCAGCGACCACCGAAGAAGCGGTAGGCTCCATGCCGGCACCGGCGCCGTAGTACAGGGTGGAGCCGGCAGCATCACCATTGACCATGACGGCGTTCATCACACCGTTGACGTTGGCGATCAGGCGATCGGCCGGGATCAGCGTCGGGTGGACCCGCAGCTCGATGCCGTCGGCGGTACGGCGGGCCACGCCCAGGTGCTTGATGCGGTAGCCCAGGGCCTCGGCGTAATTCACGTCAGCAGTGGTCAGCTGGGTGATGCCTTCGGTGTAGGCCTTGTCGAACTGCAGCGGGATGCCGAACGCGATCGAGGCGAGAATGGTCAGTTTGTGAGCGGCATCGATGCCTTCGACGTCGAAGGTCGGGTCGGCCTCGGCGTAGCCGAGCGCCTGGGCTTCGGCGAGCACGTCGGGGAAGGCACGGCCCTTCTCACGCATTTCGGTAAGGATGAAGTTGCCGGTACCGTTGATGATGCCGGCCAGCCAGTTGATACGGTTGGCCGACAGCCCTTCGCGGATGGCCTTGATCACCGGGATACCGCCGGCCACGGCTGCTTCAAAGGCAACGATGACGCCCTTCTCGCGCGCCTTGGCGAAGATTTCGTTGCCGTGCACGGCGATCAGCGCCTTGTTGGCGGTGACCACGTGCTTGCCGTTGTCGATGGCCTTGAGCACCAGGTCGCGCGCCACGGTGTAGCCACCGATCAGCTCGATGACAATGTCGATCTCCGGGTTGCTGGCAACATCGAACACATCAGCGGTAATGGGGGTACCGGTAATCTGGCAGTTCGGGTTCTGCGAGCGCATGGCGATCTGTGCCACTTCAATACCGCGCCCGGCACGGCGGGCAATCTCCTCGGCGTTGCGCTGAAGTACATTGAAGGTTCCGCCACCGACGGTCCCCAACCCACAGATGCCTACTTTGACCGGTTTCACTGTGAACTCCCCATTGAACGGCCGACACCTTTGCCGGCCGTGAAACATGCCGTCACCCCATGACGACGGCGCACTGAATTGGATTATCTGGCCAGTGCCAGCTTGGCCACCTGCGGTGCCGGCTGGTAGCCCGGAATGACCTGGCCGCTTTCAAGCACGATCGCTGGCGTGCCGTTGACACCGATCGACTGGCCCAACTGGAACTGCTTGCTGACCGGGTTGGCGCACTTGGCAGCCTTGATCTCCTCACCTTCGACCATCTTGTCCATCGCCGCCCGGCGATCGCTGGAGCACCACACGGCCTGCAACTGCTGGTCACCCGGCGAGCCGAGGCCCTGGCGCGGGAAGGCGACATAACGCACTTCGATACCACGGCGGTTGAGTTCGGGCACTTCGGCGTGCAGCTTGTGGCAGTACGGGCAGGTGGTGTCGGTGAAGACGGTGATGTGCGACTTGGTCTCGCCCTTGGCAGGATAAACCACCATCTCGGCGGCTGGAATGCCGTTGACGAGCTTGGCGATACCCAGGCGCTCGGCCTTCTCGGTCAGGTTGACCGGCTTGCCGTCCTGGATCTGGAACAGGTAACCCTGCATCACGAACTGGCCGTCGGCGCTGGCGTAGAGCACGCGGCCGCCTTGCAGCTTGACTTCATACAGGCCGCTGACCGGGCTGCTGGCCACGCTTTCGACGGGAACTTCCAGTTCGAGGTTCTGCAACGATTTACGGATGGCCTGCTCGGCGCCAGCAGTGCTGTCGGTTACCGCGGCAACGGCAAAGGTACTGGCCAGCGCCAACGCGGCGGCGGCGAAAAACTGGGTCACGCGCATGGGAACTCCTGAAGGCGGACAGGGGCCGGAGGGCGTCACCTGCGCAAAAATGCGCGGTGCAATGCGGCCCTTGGTGCAAACCGCTCAAGCCTACCACATCACACCGTCGATGAAGGGCCTTGCAAGGACCGGTCGGCGGAACATGAAAAACATTCATCCACGCGGGTGATGCTGGGCGTGCAATTGTTGCAGGCGGGCCTTGGCGACATGGGTGTAGATCTGCGTGGTCGACAGGTCGCTGTGGCCCAGCAGCATCTGCACCACCCGCAGGTCGGCGCCGTGGTTGAGCAGGTGGGTGGCGAAAGCATGGCGCAGGGTGTGCGGCGACAACGGCTTGTCGATGCCGGCCACCCGGGCGTGGTGCTTGATGCGGTGCCAGAAGGTCTGGCGGGTCATCTGCTCGCCACGCTGGCTGGGGAACAGCACATCGCTGGGGCGGCCGTTGAGCAATTCGGCCCGGCCATCGCGCAGGTAGCGCTGCAGCCACACCACCGCCTCCTCACCCATCGGCACCAGGCGCTCCTTGCTGCCCTTGCCCATCACCCGCAGCACGCCTTGGCGCAGGTTGACCTGGTCGAGGGTCAGGCTGACCAGTTCGGTGACGCGCAGGCCGCAAGCGTAGAGCACTTCGAGCATGGCCCGGTCGCGCTGGCCGATGGCTTCGCCCAGGTCCGGGGCCTGCAGCAAGGCTTCGACGTCGGCTTCGGAAAGCGACTTGGGCAGGGGCTTGCCCAGTTGCGGCATGTCCACTTGCAGGGTCGGGTCGACAGCCACCAGCTTTTCCCGCAGCAAGTAGCGGAAGAAACCGCGCAGGCCGGACAGGAAGCGTGCAGTGGAACGTGGTTTGTAGCCTTGGTCGAGGCGCCAGGCCAGGTGGTCGAGGATCATATCGCGGCCGGCGTCGGGCAGCGCTACCGAATGCTCCTGGAGCCAGCCGTTGAACAGGGCCAGGTCGCTGCGGTAGGAGGTGCGGGTATTGTCGGACAGGCCTTTTTCGAGCCACAGGGCATCGAGGAACTGGTCGATCAGGGGATGGTCTAGGGCGGGCATGCGGGGCTGCTGGGTGTTGGAGGTGGGCTTAGTGTTTCACAGCCACATGATTTTTGTCTGTACTGGCCTCTTCGCGGCCAAAGTCGCTCCTACAGGGATCGCACAGGCCCTGAGAGCGGTGCTTTAGCCGCCAGAGGCCGGCACAAAACCACTCAGACCTGGGGCAGGACCGGCACCGGGCGCTTGTCCTCGTCGATGGCGACGAAGCTGAATACCCCATGAATCGCCCGCTCGCGCCCGTCCAGATACATGTTCTCGACGAACACATCCACCTGTACTTGCAAGCTGGTATTGCCAACCTTGATCACCGAGCCCACGAGTTCGACGATCGAACCCGCCGGGATCGGGTGCTTGAAATCGATACGGTCGGTAGACACGGTCACCAGTGGCAGGCGGCAGAAGCGCGTGGCGGCGATGAACGACACTTCGTCCATCCAGGCCAGGGCAGTGCCGCCGAACAGGGTGTTGTGGTGGTTGGTGGTGTTGGGGAACACCGCCTTGGTCACGCGGGTCACCGACAACTCGGTGCGGCGCTGGATTTCCTGGTCTCGGGGGGTCATGACAATCACACACATCTGTAGGGTTCAAAACGCAAAAAAGCAGCCCGAAGGCTGCTTTTTTCTCGCTAGGCGGCCTCGGCCACCGGGCAAACTGCACTCAGGACAGTTTTTCCTTGATGCGAGCGGCTTTGCCGGACAGGTCGCGCAGGTAGTACAGCTTGGCTTTACGCACGTCACCACGACGTTTCACGGCCAGGCTGTCGATCTGCGGGCTGTAGGTCTGGAAGGTACGCTCTACGCCAACGCCGCTGGAGATCTTGCGCACGGTGAAGGCGCTGTTCAGACCGCGGTTACGCTTGGCGATAACGACGCCTTCGAACGCCTGCAGACGGGAACGCTCACCTTCCTTCACTTTAACCTGGACGACAACGGTGTCGCCTGGTGCGAAGGCCGGGATTTCCTTGCTCATCTGCTCGGCTTCGAGCTGCTGGATGATCTTGTTGGTCATGCTGTGCTCCTAAGATGGATACGTGATCCACCATCGATACGTTTAACTATCGTCCCGCTCGCGGAGATATTCCTCGAGCAGCTTCTTCTCTTCTCCAGAAAGCGAGCGACTTTCCAGAAGATCGGCGCGTCGTTCGAAGGTCCTACCAAGGGACTGCTTCATTCTCCAACGCCGGATGTGTGCATGGTTGCCACTTAGCAACACGTCGGGAACACGCTGATCCGCATACACCTCAGGTCGGGTATAGTGCGGGCAATCGAGCAGACCGTCGGTGAAGGAATCTTCTTCCGCCGAATCCACATGCCCTAAAGCTCCGGGCAGCAGCCGTGTAACCGCATCGATCAGTACCATGGCCGGCAGCTCGCCACCGGAAAGCACATAGTCGCCAATCGACCACTCCTCATCGACATGAGCCTCGATAAAGCGCTCGTCGATGCCTTCATAACGACCGGCGATCAGGATCAACGATTCCTGTTCGGCCAGGCCTTTGACCGCCTGCTGTGTCAGCTTGCGGCCCTGTGGCGAAAGGTAGATGACCTTCGCCGCTGCTCCGGTTGCCTGCCTGGCACTAACCAGGGCGTCTTCCAGAGGCTTGATTTTCATCACCATGCCCGGACCACCGCCAAACGGCCGATCATCCACCGTGTGGTGACGATCTGTGGTGTAGTCCCGCGGGTTCCAGCAAGTCACCTGAAGCAACCCCTGTTTCACCGCGCGGCTGGTAATGCCGTACTCCGTGATGGCCGAGAACATCTCGGGGAACAACGTGATGACGTCTACGCGAAGGTTACCCATCGTCTAGAAGTCCGCGTCCCACTCAACCCGCATCACGCCTGCTTCCAGGTCGATATCGAGCACGCATTGCGCCGTATAGGGCAACAGACGCTCGCGATCATCCAGGCTGCCTGCGCAGGGCTTGACCACCATGACATCGTTCGCACCGGTCTCCAGCAGGTGATCGACCTTGCCGAACAGCTGTTCGTCCTGGTTGATGACCTTAAGGCCTACCAACTGGTACCAGTAGTACTCGTCGGCAGCCAGGCTGGGCAAAAGGCTCCGCGGAATGCAGATTTCGTAACCACTCAGAAGACGGGCTTCATCACGGTCATCGAGACCTTTCAGCTTCACGACCAGGCCCTTCTGGGAGCCACGACCGTTGACCAGCTCGACCTGCTTTACCTTGCCTTCGTGCCGAAGCGTCCAGCGCGGATAATCCAACAGGTTTTCAATCGGATCGGTAAAGGAATACACCTTCACCTCGCCGCGAACGCCGTGAACCGAAAAAATCTTGCCAACGACGATGAGGTCGTCAGCCTTTTCTGGCGTCGCGTTCATACTGCTCAGGCAGCAGCCTTGGCAGCGTCCTTCAGCAGCTGAGCAACGCGCTCAGACGGCTGTGCACCCTGGCTCAGCCAGTAGTTGACGCGCTCTTGGTTGACCGACAGCTTGACTTCGGCGCCAGCAGCGATCGGGTTGAAGAAACCTACGCGCTCAACGAAACGGCCGTCACGGGCGTTACGCGAGTTGGTCACGGTCAGGTGGTAGAATGGGCGCTTTTTCGAGCCGCCACGGGCCAGACGAATGGTTACCATGTGAACATCGTTCCTATAGTCGGTGCTGCAGTTGATACAGCAGCTGGTACTGCAAATCTGAATGCCAAATAGGCACACGGGTGCCCAAAAGGCCGCATATTCTCGGGGAATACACGGACATTTGCAAATGACTTTTTCGGCAAGGCCGTGCCCTGCCGTCCAGATTCGCCGGTTGAGCCGCGAAATTCGCGGCCGTTGCCCCACCAAGGCAGGGGTTCAGGGCGCCCTCCGAACAAACGGCAGGCACCCGGAATAGGGGTTACAGCTTGGGCATGCCGCCGCCAGGCAGCATCCCGCCCAGGCCACGCATCATCTTGGCCATGCCGCCCTTGGCGGAAAACTTCTTCATCATTTTCTGCATCTGCTTGTGCTGCTTGATCAGGCGGCCCACGTCCTGCACCTGGGTGCCGGAACCGATGGCGATACGGCGCTTGCGCGAGCCGCTGATCAGCTCCGGATCACGGCGCTCGGCCGGGGTCATGGAGTTGATGATCGCTTCCATCTGCTTGAACTGCTTCTCGGCCGCGCCCTGGGCGTTGCCCATCTGCGACAGGTTGACCCCGCCGATGCTCGGCAGCTTGTCCATCAGGCCGCCCAGGCCGCCCATGTTTTTCATCTGTTGCAACTGGTCGCGGAAGTCTTCGAGGTCGAAGCCCTTGCCCTTCTTCAATTTCTTGGCCAGCTTGTCGGCCTTGGCCTTGTCGATGTTCTGCTCGGCCTGCTCGATCAGGCTGAGCACGTCACCCATGCCGAGGATGCGCGAGGCGACGCGGTCGGGGTGGAACGGCTCGAGCGCTTCGGTCTTCTCGCCCATACCGATGAACTTGATCGGCTTGCCAGTGATGGCCCGCACCGACAGGGCGGCACCGCCACGGGCGTCACCGTCGACCTTGGTCAGCACCACGCCGGTCAGCGGCAGCGCCTCGCCAAACGCCTTGGCGGTGTTGGCAGCGTCCTGGCCGGTCATGGCATCGACCACGAACAGGGTTTCGATCGGCTTGACCGCGGCGTGCAGCGCCTTGATCTCGTCCATCATGTCGGCATCGATATGCAGACGGCCGGCGGTATCGACGATGACCACGTCGATGAACTTCAGCTTGGCTTCCCGAATGGCCGCTTCGGCGATGGCCACGGGCTTCTGGCTGATGTCGGACGGGAAGAAGGTGACGCCAATGTCGTTGGCCAGGGTTTCCAGCTGCTTGATCGCCGCCGGGCGGTAGACGTCGGCAGACACCACCATCACGCTCTTCTTCTTGCGCTCCTTGAGGAAGCGCGCCAGCTTGCCGGCGGTGGTAGTCTTGCCCGCACCCTGCAGGCCGGCCATCAGCACCACGGCAGGCGGTGCGGCGTTCAGCGCGAGGTCTTCGTTGGCCGCACCCATCAGGCTTTCCAGCTCGGCCTGAACGATCTTCACGAAGGCCTGGCCCGGGGTCAGGCTGCGCGACACTTCGGTGCCGACCGCACGCTCCTTGACGCTGTTGACGAAATCCTTGACCACCGGCAGGGCAACGTCGGCCTCGAGCAGGGCCATGCGCACTTCGCGCAGCGTGTCCTTGATGTTGTCTTCGGTCAGCTTGGCCTTGCCGGTGACATGGCGCAGCGTCTGTGACAGGCGGTCGGTCAGGTTTTCGAACATGGTGATCCTTTCAGGCCCAGTAAAAGCCGAGGTTTGTCAGGCGCCCAGGGCGGAATGCACACCCGCCGGGCACAGCAAGGCGGCGATTATAGCGAAGTGCGGCGGCGGCGCACACCTTGGGAGATATTCGGTGGCGGTGCCGGTCTGTTCGCGGGCATGCCCGCTTCCAGCGGATCCTCCGCTGCCTGCAGGCCTGCACCAACCCTGCAGGAGCTGGTTGACCCGCGAATGCCACGCCGCGGTCTGCCAGTCTTCCTAGAGCGCCGGGATCTATGCCAAACTCCGTCTCTTTAAAGGCTCGCCAACCAGGACTTATGGTCTCCTCACCCAGCCTCATCCCCAACCTGATCGCCGCCGTCCTCTATATAGCCGCGGCCGTCTACCAGGGCTCGTTCCTGGCCCGCAACCGCAAGGCCGACAAGCGCCTGCTCGCCCTGCTGGGCGCCTTCGCTGTGCTCGCCCAGGGCGGTGCGCTGTTCTCCCAGCTGATCACCCCGCTGGGCCTGAGCCTGGACTTCTTCAGCGCCGCCAGCCTGATCGCCGTGGCAGTCATCACCCTGACTTTGCTGGCCTGCCTGCGCATACCGGTGGAAAACCTGCTGGTGCTGCTGTTCCCGCTGGGCGCGGTGACCGCGCTGCTGGCGCAGTTCGCCCCCCCCGGCACAGTGCCGCTGATCGACGAGGAACCGGGCATCCTCGCACACATCCTGCTGTCGATCCTGGCCTACGGCCTGTTCACCATCGCGGTGTTCCAGGCGCTACTGTTGCTGCTGCAGGACCGCCAGCTGAAAAACAAGCACCCATCCGGGCTGATCCGCAACTTCCCACCGTTGCAAACCATGGAAAGCCTGCTGTTCGGCTTCCTCTGGGCCGGTTGGTGCCTGCTGTCGCTGTCGCTGATCTCCGGCTGGCTGTTCCTCGACAACCTGTTCGCCCAGCACCTGGTGCACAAGACCTTGCTGGCTTGTGTCGCCTGGGTGGTATTCAGCGTGCTGTTGTGGGGCCGCACCCGCCTGGGCTGGCGTGGCCACAAGGCCATCCGCTGGACACTGGCCGGTTTCTGCCTGCTCATGCTGGCCTATTTCGGCAGCAAGCTGGTTCGCGAATTCATCCTGCATATCTGACGGCCGCCCATGGATACCCTGCCGTACGCACCGCTATTCGGCACCCTGGCACTGGCACTGTTGTGGTCGGCACTGTTCAGCGCCGTGGATGCTGCCCGCCAGCAGCTCAATGGCTCGCGCAACGGCGATGACAGCCCCGCGCTGCCCGCCCAGGCGTTGGTACTGTGTGCCAGCCTGGGCAAGTTGCTGGTGTTGGGCCTGGCCTGCCTGATCGGCCAGCGCCACAGTGGCGAACACGGTTTCTGGCTGGCTGGCCTGGCTGCCACCCTCACCTTGCTGGTGTTTGCCGAGTACCTGCCACGCCGCCTGGCCCGGCGCAACCCGCAGGCCTTCGTCAGCCTCGGTGGCAGCCTGCTGAGAATGCCCCTGGCCCTGCTGCAACCACTGGCCTGCCTGCTGGATGGCATTGCCAGGCTGGTCCTGCGCCCGTTCCGCGTGCAACCCAAGGCAGTGGCCGTGCATCCGCCGGAAGTGGATGATTTCGACGAGGACGACGCACACGAAGCGCCGCGCCATGGCCTGCTTGACGGCCTGCAGTCACTGGACAAGATCACCGTCAATGACATTCTGGTGCCGCGCAACGAAGTGGACGGCATCAACCTCGACGAGCCGATCGAGCGCATCATCGAGCAACTGATCGTCAGCCGCCACACCCGCCTGCCGGTGTACCACAGCGACATCAA
This sequence comes from Pseudomonas sp. TE21394, assembly GCF_054057835.1. Classification (NCBI taxonomy): domain Bacteria; kingdom Pseudomonadati; phylum Pseudomonadota; class Gammaproteobacteria; order Pseudomonadales; family Pseudomonadaceae; genus Pseudomonas; species Pseudomonas sp. TE21394. The sequence goes on from NZ_JBSRZR010000001.1 coordinate 792,880, forward strand.
CCAGGTTGAAGCGATCCTCAACACCAAGCTGATCAGCCACCTGCTGCCCAAGGCCGAGCTGACCCTGGAGAAGCTCCACAGCGCCTGCTACGAGCCCTATTTCGTACCGGAAAGTACGCCCCTGCAGATGCAGCTGCTGAACTTCCACAAACAGCAACGCCGCCTGGGCGTGGTGGTGGATGAATACGGTGAAGTACTGGGCATCGTCACCCTGGAAGACATCCTCGAAGAAATCGTTGGCGAATTCGAGGACGAGCACACCCTGGACAACCCCCACGTCCACCCCCAGCCTGATGGCACCTTCGTGATCGACGGCACCGCTTCGCTGCGCGAAATCAATCGCACCCTGGGCTGGCACCTGCCCTGCGACGGCGGGCCGAAAACCCTCAACGGGCTGGTCACCGAAGCGCTGGAAAGCATCCCGGAAAGCGCCGTCTGCCTGAAGATTGGCCGCTACCGCCTGGAAATCCTCGAAACAGAGGACAATTGTGCCAGCAAGGTACTGGTATGGACCGTGACCCGATAGCTATACTCGGGCCACGCTTACCCAGCCTCGCCGTCCCGCCTGCTATCCGCACCCGGCGCTCCACGGCCAGTCCGCCCCACTGACACGCCCCGCGGTCCTGCTTCAACACCCCGAACAGTGGCCGTCCCCGCCCCTATCCCCCTTGGGCTATCGTCAGTCTGGCGTGCACAACAACAAAACGCTCCGGCGCCCGCGCAGCCGTGCTGGCTTTTCTGCTTCGCACGCCGTCGCCGGCCACGCCCATGGAGCCGGATCAGACTGTCAGGGACCTACTTAATGACAACCAGCAGCACTTATGCCGAAGCACCTGCCGCGCCGGTCAACTCGCCCGCGCGGGTCGCCACCGCCAGTTTCATTGGCACCGCCATCGAGTTCTATGATTTCTACGTCTACGCCACTGCCGCAGCCCTGGTGATCGGCCCGGTGTTCTTCCCTTCGGGGTCAGGCACCGCGCAGATGCTGGCGGCCTTTCTCACCTTCGGCATCGCTTTCCTGGCGCGCCCGCTGGGTTCGGCACTGTTCGGCCATTTCGGCGACCGCATCGGCCGCAAATCGACCCTGGTCGCCTCACTGTTGCTGATGGGCGTGTCCACCACGGCCATCGGTGTGTTACCGGGCTATGACAGCATTGGTGTATGGGCGCCGATCATCCTCTGCCTGTTGCGCTTCGGCCAGGGCCTTGGCCTGGGTGGAGAATGGGGTGGCGCGGCGTTGCTGGCCACCGAGAACGCACCGCAAGGCAAGCGTGCCTGGTTCGGCATGTTCCCGCAGCTGGGGCCGTCGATCGGCTTTCTGGCCGCCAACGGCCTGTTCCTGACCCTGGCCCTGGTACTCAGCGATGAGCAGTTCCGTGCCTGGGGCTGGCGTATTCCGTTCCTGCTCAGTGCGGCGCTGGTGCTGGTCGGCCTGTATGTGCGCCTGAAACTCGAGGAAAGCCCGGTGTTCGCCAAGGCAGTCGCCCGCCAGGAACGGGTGAAGATGCCGGTGGTCGACCTGTTTGCCAGACACTGGAGGCCGACCCTGCTGGGCGCGGCGGCCATGGTAGTGTGCTATGCACTGTTCTACATCTCGACAGTGTTCTCGCTGAGCTACGGCGTGACCACGCTGGGCTACAGCCGCGAAACGTTCCTCGGCCTGCTGTGCTTCGCGGTAGTGTTCATGGCCCTGGCCACGCCACTGTCGGCCTGGCTCAGTGACCGTTACGGGCGCAAGCCGGTGCTGGTCGTCGGTGGCCTGCTGGCGGTGGCCTCGGGCTTTACCATGGAACCGCTGCTGACCTCGGGGTCTACCGCAGGCGTGGCGCTGTTTCTCGCCATCGAACTGTTCCTGATGGGCGTGACCTTTGCGCCGATGGGGGCACTGCTGCCGGAACTGTTCCCGACCCATGTGCGTTACACCGGGGCGTCGGCTGCGTATAACCTGGGCGGTATCGTCGGGGCCTCGGCGGCACCGTTCTTTGCCCAGAAACTGGTGAGCATGGGTGGGTTGAGCTGGGTCGGGGGGTACGTGTCGGCGGCAGCGGTGATCAGCCTGCTTGCCGTACTGTGCCTGAAAGAAACTCGCGATACTGCGCTTTGAATGATGGGGGCCGCTATGCGGCCCCCTGCGATCGCAGGTCAGAACTCGACCTTGACCGCCTGCGCAGCACGGGTCGCCTTGGCCCGGGCCAGCTCGACCGATTCATCCCGCGCCAGGCACACACCCATGCGCCGCGTACCGTTGATTTCCGGCTTGCCGAACAGGCGAATGGCGGTATCCGGCTCGCCCAGCGCTGCGCCCAGGTTGGCGAAGCTGGTCTGCTGCGACCGGCCTTCCGGCAGGATCACCGCCGAGGCCGACGGGCCGAACTGGCGCACTGCCGGAATCGGCAGGCCAAGAATTGCCCGGGCATGCAGGGCAAACTGCGAAAGGTCCTGGGAAATCAGGGTGACCAGGCCAGTATCATGCGGGCGTGGCGACACTTCGCTGAACCACACCTGGTCACCCTTCACGAACAGCTCGACACCGAACAAGCCACGGCCGCCCAGGGCATCAGTGACCGCCTTGGCCACACGCTGCGACTCGGCCAGCGCCTTCGGGCTCATGGCCTGCGGCTGCCAGGACTCCTGGTAGTCGCCTTTTTCCTGGCGGTGACCGACCGGCTCAAGGAAGGTCGTGCCGCCTACGTGGCGCACGGTCAGCAGAGTAATCTCGTATTCGAAGTCGATGAAGCCCTCGACGATCACTCGGCCCTTGCCGGCGCGGCCGCCTTCCTGGGCGTATTCCCACGACTTCTGCAGGTCGGCAGCGCTACGCAACAGGCTCTGGCCCTTGCCCGACGAACTCATAACCGGCTTGACCACGCATGGGTAACCGACATCGGCCACGGCCTTGGCATAGTCTTCATAGGTGTCGGCGAAGTGGTATGGCGAGGTCGGCAGGTCCAGCTCCTCGGCGGCCAGGCGGCGGATGCCTTCGCGGTTCATGGTCAGTTGGGTGGCGCGGGCAGTCGGCACCACGTTGAAACCTTCGTTTTCCAGCTCGACCAGGGTGGCGGTGGCGATAGCTTCGATTTCGGGGACGATATAGTGCGGCTTCTCGGCCTCGATCACGGCGCGCAGGGCAACGCCATCGAGCATGTTGACCACGTGGCTGCGGTGCGCCACCTGCATCGCCGGGGCATTGGCGTAGCGGTCGACGGCGATCACTTCGACGCCCAGGCGCTGCAGTTCGATCACCACTTCCTTGCCCAGTTCGCCACAGCCGCAAAGCAGTACACGGGTCGCGGTGGGCGACAAAGGGGTTCCGATACGGGTCATTTCAGGTCCTCGAAGGCATCCGGGGCCGCACCAGGCTTGGCGCCGCCCGCTGAAAAAGGACCGCTATTCTACACCATCAACCGGCGGCAGCGGCCCGCCGGGCGCGAAATGCCATGGCCAGCCACACCGCGGTGACACCGGCAAACTTCGAAGCCATGGCCGTACCGACCACGGCCGGGACCAGGGCACCGATCATGCCGAAGAAGATGAACGTGTCCACCGGGATGCTCAACGCCGAGCTCAACCACAGGCGGTCGCGCAGCGGGCGGCGGGTGATGCTGAACACCAGCCAGTCAATCAGTTCGGAAATGAAGAACGCAGTGGCACTGGCCAGCGCGATGGCCGGTTCCGAGGTGACATAGGACAACACCAGCGCCACCAGCATGGCGACCAGCGCGCCGTGGCCGAAGCGGGTCTGCACCATGTCGCGCAGGATGAACACCAGGCCGCCCCAGGCGGACCAGATGATGTCCAGGTGCGGGGCGCTGGAGAAGGCGTAGTTGATCAGCACTACGCTGCTGATGTAGGCAAACAGGTAGAACATGGTGAGTGGTCTGTGGGCAAGGCGCACAGAGTAGCGGTGGCCTCTTCGCGGGGCAAGCCCGCTCCCACAGGTACACCAGCGCTTTCGATGCAGCATCCAACCTGTGGGAGCGGGCTTGCCCTGTGAAGAGGCCACCACTGATCAGACGCCGAAGATCACCCCGGCCGCCAGCGCCCGCTCATGGCAAAGCTTGAGCACCGCACGGCGTTCGCTGTTGTCCATTTTCGACCAGCGGCTGATTTCAGCCACCGTACGCTGGCACCCGGTGCAGATGTCCTGCTCGTCCAGGCCGCAGATACTCACACAGGGTGAAGGTACCGGCCGCTCCGCCACAAGCGTGTCACTCATCGTCGACCACCAGCTCGCGAGCATAGCGCTCGGCGTTGTGCACATAGTGCGCGGCGCTGGCCTCGAGCATGCGCTTCTGCTGCTCGGTCAGCTCGCGCACGACCTTGCCCGGTGAGCCCATCACCAGGGAACCATCGGGAATTTCCTTGCCCTCGGCAATCAGCGCATTGGCGCCGATGATGCAGTGCCTGCCGATACGCGCGCCGTTGAGGATGACCGCATTGATGCCAACCAGGCTGTAGTCGCCCACCGTGCAGCCATGCAGCATGGCGTTGTGGCCTACGGTCACGCCCTTGCCCAGGGTCAGCGGCGAGCCCATGTCGGTGTGCATCACGGTGCCATCCTGCACGTTGCTGCCTTCGCCGATATCGATCAGCTCGTTGTCGCCGCGCAGCACCGCGCCAAACCACACGCTGGCATTGGCCTGCAGGCGGACCTTGCCGATCAGGGTAGCGGTGGGTGCGGCCCAGCTGGTGGGGTGGCTTTCGACCCGCAGGTCGCCCAGGCGGTATTTCATGCTTGCTCCTCAGGCTGCGACGCAGATGGCGGGGTAGGCCCCCGCTCAGTTTTCGATGTAACGCTCAGGCGGCTGGTGCAGGCTGATGCCGGCATCGAACAGCAGGTTGACCAGCTCGACGATCATGATCGCCGACAAGCCCCAGATCTTGTATTCGCCATAGCGATAGCTGGGCACATACCAGCTGCGCCCCTGGTAATCGATACGGTGGGTGTGGTCGCGCGGGTCCTGACGGAAAAATTCCAGCGGCACAGTGAATACTGCCGCGATCTCGGCGTCATTGGCGCGGTATTCGACAAAATCCGGAATGAGCCCGACGAATGGCGTCACTTTCAGGCCATGCAGCGAAATCAACGGGCTGAGCGGGCCGATGACTTCCACCAGGCCGGGCGGCAGGCCGATTTCCTCTTCGGCCTCGCGCAATGCGGTGAACACCAGGTCCGGGTCTTCCGGGTCGCGCCGGCCACCAGGAAAGGCCACTTCGCCACCATGGGTGGACAGGCCTTTGGCGCGCAAGGTAAGAACCAGTTCGGGCGCTTCGCTACGGGTAATGGGCAGGAGCACCGCCGCTTCGGGGAACCGTCGGTCGGTTTCCAGTGACGCGGGTTGGTGGTTGCTCATTCGGCGAAGTAGCTCGTCCAGCATTGCGCACGCTCGTATTCAAGACCTGCTCTGCATGATGCACCAAAGCCGCGCAGCACCCAAGCCCCGGACGCTTGCGGTGCCCAGGCTGTCGCGCCAAGATAAGCCTGAGCGAAAGGAACCCGACATGAAATTCTGTAGCACGTGCGGCCAGCTGGTGACTCAGCAAATCCCTGCAGGCGACAGCCGCCTGCGCTATGTCTGCGAGTCCTGCCAGACCATTCATTACCAGAACCCCAACATTGTCGCGGGCGTGTTGCCGACCTGGGGCAGCCAGGTGCTGCTGTGCAGACGCGCCATCGAGCCGCGCCGGGGCTTCTGGACCCTCCCCGCCGGGTTCATGGAAAATGGCGAGACCCTCGACCAGGCCGCCCGTCGCGAAACCGTCGAGGAAGCCTGCGCCCGGGTCGGCAGCCTGGCCCTGTACCAATTGTTCGACCTGCCGCACATCAATCAGGTGCATGTGTTCTTCCGTGCCGAGCTGGCGGACCTCGACTTTGCCATTGGTGTCGAAAGCCTGGAGGTACGGCTATTCGAAGAACACGAGATACCGTGGGGCGAGCTGGCTTTCCGCACAGTCACACGCACACTAGAATGCTACTATCGTGACCGCATCGGGCAGCACTACCCCATAGGCCATGAATACCTGCCGCCGATGACTGTCTCGACCATTACCTAGAAGCCTTCAGGGATACCGTTACATGCGCTGGTTGCTTGCCCTTTTCTGCCTTTGCGTTACCTCGGTGTCACAGGCGGCGTTCACCGAGACCATCATCCGCAAACCCCAGCCGGCAGCGCAGATTCAGTCGCCTTCGCAAAAGGCCATGCAGCCGCTGATCGACAAGGTACTGGTGATCAAGTCCGAGCGCCGTCTGCAATTGATCAGCCGTGGCGAACCCCTGAAAACCTACCGCATCTCCCTGGGCAAGCAGCCCAAGGGGCCCAAGGAACGGGAGGGTGACAAGAAAACCCCCGAGGGGCTTTACTGGCTGGACTGGCGCAAGCAAAGCGACCGCTTCAACCTGGCCATTCACATCAACTACCCGAACGTCAGCGATGCCGCCCGTGCGACCCGTGAAGGGGTGAGTCCCGGCAGCATGATCATGATTCACGGTACGCCGATCAACGACGAGTATCCGGAGTGGTACTTCCATACGCTGGACTGGACCGATGGCTGCATTGCCATGCGTAACCGCGACATGCAGGAAGTGTGGGACCTGGTGCGCGATGGTACGCTGATCGAGATCCGCCCTTGATATGGGCGGCGATATGAGCGGCTTGCAACAGGCTGAAGGGAGGCTCGGCGTTCTCTGGGCGCCCTACCAGCGAAAGTCCCGCTGCCCGGCCAGTGCCTGCGGCCCGAGCCACTGCATACCCCGCAGCAATGGTATCAACGCCGCCTCGGACTGCAATTCATACACCAACCGGGCCCGGCGCCCAGGCAAGTCTGCGTCCATTGCCAGCTGATGCTGCCCCTGTTGTGCCAGTTGCCCGCGCAGGCGCCAGCCGTTGCCGCAGTCCATTTCCAACCAGCCCTGCCCCAGGCCCAGCGACCACGGCTCGCTCATGGCGAGGTCGGTCACCAGCAGGCGGCCGTCGCTGCCCTGGCATTGGCGCCCAGCGCCCTCGACGCGCAATGCGCCCTGCCATTGCCCAGCCAGGCGGTAATCCGTGGATGTCGTCAGCTGCGGCCCCATGGCCGTCGCCGCCAGCTGCCACTGCCATGGCCAGCCTTCAGCACGCAGTTGCCAAGCCTGACCCTGCCAGCCGACCTGCGCGCTCGCCTGCAGGCGCCAAGGCTGCAGCGCCCAGCGCAGCGGCCCTACCCCCCCCAGCTGCTGGGCCTGGCCTTGCCACAGGCTGCCACTGACTTCGCGCATGGGCAGGCCGAACGCACGCACCACCCAACTGGCCGGCAGTTCCAGCAGCAGCGACACGGCGAAAACCAGCAGCACCCAGGCCACACTTCTTCGGCTCATGGCTGCACCACCAGCTCGAAGCGCAGCCCCTTGCCGTCGTGTTCCAGCCCCCATTGCAGTGGCTGTACGCCTTCGGCACGCAGGCTCTGCAGCCAGCCTTGCAGTTGAAGCTCGTCAACCACCTGGCCACGCAGTTGCCAGACCTTGCCTTGCGCATCGACCTCAGCCAGTTCGATGCGCCGGGCCTGGGCCGACTGGCGTAGCCGTTCGAGGTTCAACCCCGGGCCGCCGTGCAGGCTGGCGGCCTGTTCCGCCAGCCCGCGCCATTGGCTGAGCTCGCGCCATTGCGCAAGGCCGGTGCGCAGAGCCAGCACGGCCAACAACAGGGCAATCACTGCCCAGGCGAACTTGAAACGGTGACGCTGTATCCAGTACCGGTTCATGAGGCCGCCCCCAGATCGAATACCACTTGGCCAGCTTGCACCTGAACAGTCGCACCGGCAGCGCTGGCCATGTCCTGCCAAGGCGGTGCACTACCCTCACCCGCCAGACGCACGTGCCAGCGCTGGCCATCGAAGCGCACCGCGCGCAGGTGCCAGCCGGGGTGCTCACGCAGCCAGGCCTGCAATGCCGCTTGCAGGTCTTCGAGCTGGCGCAGGCGCACTCGTTGTTGCAACTCACCTTCGCGCAGCCGTTTGAGCGCCTGCGCGGCGTGACGCGGGCTGGCCTGGGCGCCGGTCACGGCAACGACCTGGCTGCGCCAGAGTTGCGCCTGGCGCCATTGCTGGGTCATCCACAGCCCGCCCCATGCAGCAGCCAACACCAGGCAAGCGGCAAGCAGGCGGCGCTGCGGTCGGGATACCAGCGGCAGCGCACGCGCCTTGCGGGCAGCCTCGAACAGGCCCGGCAATTTATCGAGCGATGGCAACGCCGTTGGCCAGGCACCGCCCAGCGACACCGTGTGCAGCTCCGCCCACGGTTGTGGAAGCGCATCACCCAATGCCTCCGGCCAGGCCAGCCAATGTTCCTGGCCATCTGCGCCCAGCCCTTTGCACAAGCGCAGATCGGCTGTGCGCTGCCAGTGCCAGGCAGTGCCCGCCTCAGGTGTCGGCAGTAGCTGCAGCTCTGCCCAGCAACGTTCCACCGGCAAGTCCCATTCGGCGCACTGAGTTCGCCAGCTGTCCAGCCGCTGTCGCGCCACCACCAGCAAACGAAGGTAACCGGGCTCACGCGCCAGGCAGGCACAAGTCACTTCATCCGGGGCCTGCAGCAAGCGGTCTTCGAGCAGCAGCGGCCATTCTTCACGTCTGAGCCCGGGCGGCGCCGGCACGCGAAAATGGCTGCAGGCCTCGGCAGGCACAATCAGCGCGGCGCGCGCCTGCAGGTGCAGCGGCGGCTTGCCCTGCCCCTGGTCTTGCACTACACCACCATCGACCAGCGCCCAGTGCCAGGTAGCACCTGGTCGCAGCAACAGCCAAGGCCGGGCCGCTATGCGCCGGCGCCATTCAACTTTCATGAGCGCCCCCATGGGAGCGCGAAGGTGCAGACATAGGGAGCCCCGTCACGCTGCAATTCCAGGCGCACGCCACGGCCGGGGTGCGCGGGTTGGTCGGAAGGCCAGGCCAGCCAGCGGCCGCCCTGGTAATACAGAACATTCATGGCGCTGACCCGCTCGAGCCGTTCACGCTCGAGCCAGCGCGGAGCGGCAGCGGCGTACAGGTCGGCCGAGCTTTCCAGCAGCAGGCGTTGCTCACGGGCCTCGAAACGCAGGCGCTGACGTTGCAGGCGTGCGCCGCCTTCGGCTTCCGGCAGGCCGGTGGAGGCGACCCAGAGCAGCTGGTTGCTGGCTGGCTGCCAGTCGAGCCAGCGGCTGGCCAGGGGCAGGCGCTGTTCGTAGATACGGCGCATTACCGGGCTGTCGAAACGCCGCTCCAGGGCCAGGCAAAAGTCCAGCACCGAGGTTTCCTGGGTGGTGGCCTGCAAGCGCTCGCGCACCTTGAGCCAGCCATTGACCAAAGCGGCAAGCAGAATGCCGAGCACGGCAGTCAGGGCCAGGGCGACCATCAGCTCGATCAGGGTCAGGCCGGCCTGGCGGCGTTTCAGCGGCAAACGCCTGCGCTGATGAGAGGGCTGAACCGGTGTTGCAGCGGGCGTGTTCGCTCCCCCAGGGACCGCACAGGCTTCACGGTTTCCGTAACTCATGGGCGCTCCAGAAACACGGTGTACTGACCTAGCGGCAGGCGCTGGTCACGATCGGCGGACAGCAGTAGTTCCCCGCGACGCAAGTCGCGCACACCGGTGCGGCGCAGCTGCAACTGCCAGTGGCAGGCCTGGCCACCCTGGCTGAGTTCACCGCTCACCTGATCGTTGCTGGGCCAGAACTGCTCGACCGCAAAGCGGGTTTGCAACTCGCGTGCACACAGCAGGCCGAAGCGGTGTTGCTGCAGGTTCTCCTGCACGGCCAAGCGCTGGCGCAGCACCTGGCTGGTGATCACTGCCAGCACGGCGGCGATCGCCAGGGCCACGGTGACCTCGAGCAAGGTGAAGCCGCGCTGATGCCGCTTCATGGCGCCACCGCTATATGCAAGCGGCCATCACGGCCCCAGGCCCAGCGTTGGCTACCATCGGCCCAGCGCCAGTGCACGCTGCCCGGCTGTGCCCAGCCGTGCGGGGTGAACAGCAGCTGAGGCTGCGAGCTGGCTGGCCAATCCGGGTGCAGGCCTTTGGGCCAGTCGCCCAGGGCAACCGTCTCGAGCGCCCAGGCATCGTCTTGGCGGCGCACGAACTCCAAGCGCTGGCCGTTCCAGCGCAGGCCGCGCAGTTGCCCGGCATGCCGGGCCAGCACGGCCTGGCTGCGGATCTCCGCCGCCAGGCGCTGCAAGGCTTGCTCGACAGCGGCCTGGCCGTTGCCGAGAGCGGTCACCGCCAGCCCTGTCATCAGCCCGGCGATGGCCAGCACCACCAGCAACTCGATCAGGCTGAAACCCCGCTGCCGACGCACCCGTTACAGCTCCCAGTTGCCCAGGTCGGCATCCTGGCCTTCGCCTCCCGGCAGGCCGTCGGCGCCCAGCGAGTACACGTCGACCCGGCCGTGCTCGCCGGGCATGCGGTACTGATACGGGGTACCCCACGGGTCTTCCGGCAGGCGGCGCACGTAGCCGTCACTGCGCCAAGCCCGGGGCAGCGGCTCGTGAACCGGTTTTTTCACCAGCGCAGCCAGGCCCTGCTCGTTGCTGGGAAAGCGCAGGTTGTCCAGACGGTACATGTCCAGCGCCTGCTCCAGGGTGGCCAGGTCGGCCATGACCTTCTGTTTCATGGCCTTGTCCTGGTTGCCGAGCACGCTGGGCGCGACCACGGCGATGAGCAGGCCGATGATGAAGATCACCACCATGATTTCCATGAGGGTGAAACCGCGCTGGCGGTGGCGTCGATGCTGCATGGCAATACTCCTTGCGTTCACAGTTGCAGGCCCTGGTTGAGTTGCATGATCGGCAGCAGCACCGCCAGCACGATGAACAGCACCACGGCGCCCATCACCAGGATCATCAGGGGTTCGAACAGCGCCATGGCGGTGTCGACCTGGCGGGCGAAGCCGCGCTCCTGGTCGACGGCCACCCGCTCGAGCATGTCGGCCAGGGTGCCGCTGGCCTCGCCACTGCCGACCATGTTCACCAGCAGTGGTGGGAATTGCTGGCTGGCATCCAGCGCGCGGTGCAGGCTGGTGCCGCCCTGCACCTGCAGGCGCACCTGTTCCATGGCCTGGCGGATACGCCGGTTGCCGACGGTTTCGGTGGCCACCTGCAGGGCTTCGAGCAGGGCCACGCCGCTGCCAGTGAGGATGGCCAGGCTGCGTGCCAGGCGCGCGCTTTCCAGCACCTGCAGCAGGTTGCCGACACGTGGCAGGCGCAACAGCCACTGGTCACGGCGCAGGCACCATTGCGGCTTGCGCAGCAACCAGCCACCGAGCGCCGCGAGCACCACGGCCAGCCCCAGCAGCCAAGGCCCGGCCTGGACCAGCCCCTGGCTCAGGCCGATCAACAGCGAGGTGATCAGCGGCAGGCTCTGCCCGGCATGGGCGAATTGCTCGGTGAGCTTGGGCACGACGAAGGTCATCAGGCCGATGACCACCGCCAGCGACACGCCCATCAGCACCGTGGGGTAGATCAGCGCAGTGCGCGCCTTGTGCTGTTGCCGTTGCACCTGTTCCAGGTGATCGGCCAGGCGGGTCAATACCTGGGCCAGGCGCCCGGAGCGTTCGCCGGCCTCGACCAATGCGCAGTACAGGCCACTGAACGGTGCGCCTTGGCGCGCCAGGCTGCGGGCCAGGCCCAGGCCTTCGGCAAGCGAGCCGCGCAAGGCCACCAGCACGCTGTGCAGGGCGGGCTGGCGCAATTGACGTTCAAGGGTGGCCAGGGCGTCGACCAGGGGGATGCCGGCAGCCGTCAGGGTGGCCAGTTGACGGGTCAGTTCGCATAGCTGGGCGCGGCTCAGGCGCTGGCGCCGGGGTTGCCGGGTACCGGCCTCGTGGCGCTGCAACTGGCGGGCGAACAGCCCCTGCTCGCGCAACAACTGGCGCGCGTGGCGTTCGCTGTCGGCTTGCAGGCTGGCCTTGCGGGTCTTGCCGGCGAGGTCGACGGCCTGGTAGCGATAGGTCGGCATGGCTCAGCCCTGCACCACACGCAGCACTTCGGCCAGGCTCGTCTCGCCACGCGCCAGGCAGTCGCTGGCCATCGCCACCAGGCTCTGCCTGCGTTCGGCCAGGTAGTCGTGCATGGCCAGTTCGCTGGCACCGTCATACAGCAGGCCGACCAGACCGGCGTCCAATTCGATGAATTCGTACAAGCCCAGGCGCCCCCGGTAACCGCTGCCCTGGCACTGCTCGCAGCCCACCGCGTGGTAACTGCTGCCGAGCGCCGCCAGCTCGGGCCACAGCCCCCGTTCAGCCGCCTGCAGCGGGTGCGCCACGGCGCAACTGCACAGGCGCCGCACCAGGCGCTGGGCCAGTACGCCGCGCAGGCACGAGGCGATCAGGAACGGTTCGATGCCCATGTCGCGCAGGCGGGTCACTGCGCCCACCGCACTGTTGGTGTGCAGGGTGGACAGCACCAGGTGGCCGGTGAGGCTGGCCTGCACGGCAATCTGCGCGGTTTCCTGGTCGCGGATTTCGCCGAGCATGATGACGTCCGGGTCCTGCCGCAGGATTGCCCGCAAGCCGCTGGCGAAGGTCAGCCCGGCACGCGGGTTGATGGCGGTCTGGCCAATGCCGGCGATGGCGTACTCCACCGGGTCCTCGACAGTGAGGATATTGCGGCTGCCGTCGTTGAGGCTATTGAGGCTGGCGTAGAGGGTGGTGGTTTTGCCCGAACCGGTCGGGCCGGTGGCCAGTACGATGCCGTTGGGCCGCGCCAGGCAACCGCGCAGGCCCTGCAGCACCGCCGGCGGCATGCCCAGGTTGCCCAGCGCCAGCAGGCTGGCCTGCTTGTCGAGCACGCGCATCACCACCCGTTCGCCATGGATGCCAGGCAGGGTCGAGACCCGCACGTCCACCTCGCGCCCGGCTGCACGCAGGGTGATACGGCCATCCTGGGGCTGGCGCTTTTCGGCAATGTCCAGGCGCGCCATGACCTTGATCCGCGACACCAGCATCGCTGAAAGCGCACGGGGTGGGCGCAACACCTCGCGCAGGTGGCCGTCCACCCGCAGGCGCACCACCAGGCTCTGCTCGAAGGTTTCGATGTGGATATCCGAGGCGCGCAGGCGCAGTGCCTGGCCGAACAGGCCGTTGATCAGGCGGATCACCGGGGCTTCGTCGTCGCTTTCCAGCAGGTCCTCGATGCGCGGCATCTCGCTCATCAGGCTGTCCAGGTCAACCTGCTCGCCGATGCCTTCGATCAGTGCCTCGGTGGCGTTGGCCTCAGCCTGGTACAGCTGGCCCAGGCGTTCATCGAACAGCGCAGGCTCGAGATATTCGAGCAGGCTGGGCTGGCCATGCACACGCAGCAGCTCTTGCAGCTGTGCGCTGTCGGCATCGGGCCGCAGCCACAGCTGCCAGCCCTGCTCGGCCGGGGCCATGGCTACCCCACTCTGGCGCGCTTGGCGATAAGGCAACATCACCAGTCACCGCCTTCCAGGCGCGCGCGGCTGGCGGGGAATACCTGCAGCAACTGCGGGCTGCCTGCTGCCAGGTCCGGCAGTTGCAGCGGTGTGGTCTGTTGCAGGCTGCGGTACTTGCCTTCGCTGAGCCCTGCCAGGCTGGGCCCGTCACGCAGGATACGCGGGCGGATGAACACCATCAGGTTCTGCTTGGTGTTCTTGCTGGCATCGGAGCGGAACAGCCGGCCAAGGTAAGGGATATCGCCCAACAGCGGCACACGCTGGTTGCTGGTACTCAGCTCGTCACTGATCAGGCCACCAAGGATCACCAGGCCGTTGTCCTCGACCATCACCTTGGTCTTGATTTCGCGCTTGTTGGTGATCACGTCGCTGGCGGCGCTCGAGTCGGCGATCGACGACACCTCCTGGACGATATCCAGGCGCACGCTGTTGTCGATGTTGATCTGCGGCTTGATGCGCAGTTTCACGCCGACTTCCTTGCGCTCGATGGTCTGGTACGGGTTGGCGTTGTTCTGGGTCACCGAGCCGGTGACGAAGGGCACTTCCTGGCCAACCAGGATCGACGCCTCGGCGTTGTCCAGGGTCAGCAGGGTGGGCGTGGACAGCAGGTTGAAACCACTCTTGCCCTTCAGCGCATTGACCAGCATGGCAAAGTTGAAGCCACCACCGAAATGGCCGATGCCCGCGGTGGCCCCCGTAGTAGATGACAGCAGGTCGCCCAGTGCCTCGCTGTCGCCGCTGGCGGCCGCCCCGGCGATACTGGCGATGTTTACCCCATTGCTGCCGAAGTTGACGATGCCAGCGCCAAACTTCTCGTCGGCGAACAGCCACTGTACGCCCAGCTCCTGGGCACTGCTGTCGGAGACCTCGGCGATGATTGCCTCCACCACCACCTGGGCACGACGGATATCCAGTTGCTCGACGATACTGCGGTAGGCAGCCAGCTCGCTGTCGGGGCCGACCATGACCACGGCGTTGGTGCCTTCCTCGTATTCCAGGCGGATACCGCTGCCACCGCCGGCAGCCGTCACCGGCCTGTCCTTGGCCTCGGCTGCATTGGCGTCTTCGGCCGGCACCATGCCTTCCTGGCTCAGGCCACGCAGCACCTTGACCACTTCACTGGCACTGGCGTGGCGCAGGTAGATCACCTGGGTGCCGGTGTTGTCCGTCACTTCGCCTGGGCGGTCGAGATGTTGCAGCAAGCTGGCGATACGATCCAGGTTGCTGCGCCAGTCGGTCACCACCAGTTGCTGTGCTGCCGGATACGGCGTGATCACCCCTACTCGCGGGTCGATCAGAGGTTTGAGAATGCCGAGCACCTGTTCGCTGGCCGCGTTGCGCACATTGAAAACCCGGGTGGCCACGCTGTCGCTGCCCTCCCCCTGCTGCCCGGCGGGTTCCACCGGTACCGGCTCCAGGCGCGCGGCCTGGTCCGGGACGATCTTCACGCTGCCGTTGGGCAGGTCGACAGCGGCATAGCCCTGGGCGCGCAACTGCGCCAGGAAGATGTCGTAGATCGCATCGGCGTCGTGCATGTCGACGGTGCGCACGGTGACCTTGCCCTTGACCCGGGGGTCGACGATGAAGGTAGTGCCGGTGATCCGCGACACGCTGTCGATGAACTCGCCCAGGTCGGTGTCGACGAAGTTCACCTCGTACAGGGGCGTGCCATTGTCGTCGAAAACCGGTTCTTCGGCATTGGCGGCAGGCAGGCCCATGGACAAGACCAGGCCCAAGGCGGCCGCAACGCAATATCTGACAGGCATCGTTCATCCTTGCCGCTTGAAGCCGGTCACGACGGGGCGTGGCGGCCAGGGCAGGCGTTCACGCCGCCCCTGGTTGTTGAAAATCAGGCCATCGTTGTCGATGTCCTGCAGCACGATCCCGGGCGCCAGGCGCTGGCCACGGGCCAAGGTGCGCACCTGCTCGCCATAGCGCAACACCACCACGCTGGCGGCCAATGGCTGGGCCTTGAGGCCGCCGAGGTATTGCAAAGGCAGGCGGGTAAGGGCGATGGCTCCATCGTCGACGGGCGCCTGCCAATGGCCGGCCATCAACCCGGGCAGCGGCATGTCGGCCATGCCGGGCGCAATGGCTGGTTGCGGCTGACGGCTCAGTTGCAGCACGCACTGGGCGGCCAGCCAGCCGGCCAGGGTCAGCCCAGCGCCAGTGAGCAGGCGCGAGGCGAGTATCACGAAGCCAGCTGCCGCGGGTGCCAACCTGGGTGTCCTTGCACGTAGCGCACTTCGGGCAACTGCAGCGGCGCGAGTTGCCAGTCTGCTGGCTGGCGGGCAAGCCAGGCCTCAACGCTTTGCCACAATGGCTCACCAGCCTGGGCCTGGAATTGCAGGCCGAAGGTACGGCAAAGGCCTTGCACCGGTGCCAGGCCAGTGATGCGCTTGCCTTGCGGGCTGTAGCTGACCCGCCAGGGCTGGCCCAGCCAGCGCGGCAGGTCCTGGCTGTTGTCCAGCAACAACGGGTCACCGAACAATTGCTCCGCAGCGTTTTCCAGCACCTGCTCGACTTGCCGGGCCGGCGCTTCGACCACCGGGGCCGGGTAACCACCGGTGAGGCTGATCAGATGTTCGCGGGTGATGGCCGCTCCGGCGGGTAGCGGGCAGTCATAACGCAGCCCGGGCAGCAGCACCGGCATGTCGCTGTCGCCGGCCAAGGCCTGGTGCAACAGGCGGTCCCAGCTGCCACCGCGGGTATCACGGCGCCACAGGGCTTGGGGCGCACGGGCCAGGGGTTGATCGAGCCAGGCCGCATGGCCGGCGCGCTGTCGACGCAGCTCGGCCTGCAATGGTGCGACACGCAGCTGCGCAGCGGGGGCCAACTGCTGCTCGAAGGCAGGAAAAAAACGCCCGTCGAACTGCCACAACCCGGCCACACGTCGACAGCGCAGGCGGAAGGCGCCGCTGCCCCGGCAACCGGCGAACAGCACCGGTACCCGGCGGCCGCTGGCCTGGCTCACCTCGACCGGAGCCGGCCACAGGTCCTGGCCACGGGCGCACAACAGCACGTCGATCTGCGGCACCCGCTCGGCCAGCCACAGTCCGGGGCCTGTGCCAGCATCGGCCAAGGCCACCACCAGGTCGGCCTCGCGGCGTGCCTGCTCGAACACTGGCTGCAGCGCCTGGTACCACTGCTTGAGGGAGGCCTTCTGGTCCTGGGCGTAGGGGTCGGTCACGCCGACCACGGCAATCCGTGCACCGCCACGCTCGAACAGGTGCAGGCTTTCCAGGCCGAGGGTCTGACGCTGTGCGTCTGCCAACCCGGCCCCCAGGGTAATGGCGCTGGCCTGGCGATACAGGCCCGGGCAGCGTTGTGGCCACAGCACGCGTTCATCACTGCTGACCCGCGCTTCGATTCCCAGCAACTGGCTGCCTTGCACCCCGCTGTCACCCTGGGTCAGGTAGGCCAGGCCACTGCCATTCCAGCCCTGGCCGTTCTCCAGGGTCAGGCTGTTACCTGCCCCGGCCTCATCGCGCAACTGCTCGAGCAACGCCGCCAGCACGGCGTAGCCGCCCAGCTGGGCAGATGCCGCCTGGCTGGCATCGAGCAGGGGTGCCAGCTGCGGATAGGCGAGGCTGGCGTTGCTGCCAGTCATCCATGGCGCGCGGCCCAGGTGGCTGACCGGTCCCAGGCGCGTGGCTGGCACCACGGCCTGGCCCGGCTGGCGAGCATCGAGGGTATCGGCCACATACAGCAGGTCGAGGCTGGCATTGCCGCCCCGTTGCCCAGGAAAGGCGGAGCAGGCGCCGAGCAACGGCGCCAAGGCACCGACACCCATCCAGCCGATCACTTCGCGCCTGTGCACACTGCTTGCCATCGAAGCCGCCATCCTTTTCCATGTCCATTCCGGGCCCCGGATGTTGCGGCGTTGGTATTACAGTTTGATGGCAGAAATCAGACAACATTCCAGACTGATCTGTAGTTCAGGTTTTTAAGCGCGCAAGGTTTTAAGCGCCCGTTAACATTTCTGCCAAGGAATCATCATATTTGCCCTCTAAAGTCGCGGTTTCCTCTAACTCAGCCAACATAAGGACACCCTGATGAGTCGAGATACCGGCGACAACCTTGACCGGAACCAAAGCGGCAACCTGCCGATGGCCAGCGTCATGGACGCTTACCTGAGCCGTCGCAGCGTGATGCGCGGCAGCCTGGGCGCCGCCATCGCCATGATTGCCGGTACCGGCCTGACAGGCTGTTTCGACGGTGGCGGTTCGGATCACGATGATCCCGTCACCGAACCGCCGGTGACTGAGCCGGAAAAGCCAAAACTGGCATTGGGTTTCCAGTCCATCCCCGGCTCGCGCACCGACGCCTGCGTGGTTGCAGCTGGCTACAGCGCCTACGTACTGGCGCCCTGGGGCACGCCGATCAACCGCAACGGCAACCCGTGGAAGGCCGACGGCAGCAATACCTCGACCGACCAGGCCAACGCCATGGGCATGCACCACGACGGCATGCACTTCTTCCCCATCAACGGCAGCTCGGAAGATGGCCTGCTGGCGATCAACTTCGAGTACATCGACACCGCGGCCCTGCACCCGGCCGGCCCGACCACCGATATCAACGGCAAGCGCCCGGCCGAGGAAGTACGCAAGGAAATCAACGCCCACGGTGCCGGTGTAGTGCGCCTGCAGAAAGTCGGCGGTCGCTGGCAGGTGGTCGATAACGACCCGCTGAACCGCCGTTTCACCACAGCCTCGCGCATGGAAATCACCGGCCCCCTGCGCGGCACCGATCACGTAAAGACCAAGTACTCGCCGGACGGCACCCACTGCCGCGGCACCAACAACAACTGCGGCAACGGCTACACCCCATGGGGTACCTACCTGACCTGTGAAGAGAACTGGCCAGGCATTTTCGTCAACAAAGGCACCCGCCCTGAAGACCAGCGCCGCATTGGCGTGAGCACTTCCAGCGGCCAGTACAAATGGGAAACCGCGGCGGGCGACAGCAGCGAGGTAGCCGACGAATTCGCCCGTTTCGACGTCACCGTCAAAGGTGCCAGCGCCACCGACGACTATCGCAACGAAGCCAGCACCTACGGCTACATCGTCGAGATCGACCCGTACAACAGCGCTACCCTGGCCACCAAGCGCACGGCGCTGGGCCGTTTCCGTCACGAGGGCTGCGCCCCGGGCCTGCCGGTCGCCGGCAAGCCTCTGGTCTGGTACATGGGTGACGACTCGAACAACGAATACCTGTACAAGTGGGTGTCCACCGCCGTATGGGATGCCGCCGACGCCAACCCGGCCGACCGCCTGGCCACCGGCGCCAAGTACCTCGACCAGGGCAAGCTCTACGTGGCGCGCTTCAATGCCGACGGCACCGGGGCCTGGCTGCTGCTGGACGTTGCCACCACGACCACTGCCGGCAGCACCCTGGGTGCCTTGTATGGCGACCTGCCGGGGATCATCCTCAACACCCGCGGCGCTGCCGATGCCGTAGGCGCAACGCCAATGGACCGCCCGGAATGGACCACGGTCAACCCGCTGAATGGCGACGTGTACCTGACCCTGACCAACAACAGCGCGCGCACCCCGGAAAAGGTCGATGCAGCCAACCCGCGCGGCCCGAACCGGCACGGCCACATCATTCGCTGGCACGACAGCGACGACCAACTGAGCTTCACCTGGGACATCTTCGTGTTCGGCGCCAATGCAGCCGGCACTGCCGACATCAACCGCTCGGGCCTGACCGAACTGAACCAGTTCGCCAGCCCTGACGGCATGAGCTTCGATAGCCGTGGCGTGCTGTGGTTCGAGACCGACAACGGCGAGAGCAGCGTGACCGACTACACCAATGACCAGCTGTTGGCAGTGATCCCGACCAACCTGGTCGATGCCAGCGGCAAGCAGGTGCCGGTGAACGCCCAGAACCAGGTGGACCTGCGCCGCTTCTTCGTCGGCCCGAATGGTTGCGAGGTGACCGGAATTACCTTCACCCCCGACAACAAGACGCTGTTCGTGAACATCCAGCACCCGGACAACTGGCCATATACCGACCAGGCCACCGATGCCACCCCGGCGGGGACCACGGTAAGGCCGCGGGCGGCGACGGTGGTGATTCAGCGGATTGATGGCGGCGAGATCGGGACCGCCTGACATGGTGCCGGTCAGTCAGCCTTGCGCTGGCTGTACCGGCCTTTTCGCGGGTAAACCCGCTCCCACAGGTACTGCACAGGGTTAAAAAACCGTGCGGTCCCTGTGGGAGCGGGTTTACCCGCGAAGAGGCCGGTGAATACTACCAAACCATCGGCTCGCGGCTACGCACCCGCACCTGCTGCGCCGGCACCCGGGCATGCCACTGCACCACCCCCAGCGCCTCCACCTGGAACTCGCTGCGTATCACCCGCCCCTCCTCCGCGAAGGACAGCTGCAACAGGTAATAGCCGCTGTTCAACAGCAACCCTTCGCTCAGCCGCTCGAACGTCTCGTCATCCACCGCCCCCAGCGCCTGGCGCAACGCGGCGGCATCCACATAGCCGGACGCCGGCCGGCCGCTGACGATACGGCTCAGCAGCGAGCGTGGATAACGCCCTTCGTACAGCGCCTCCAGCAAGGGCAGATGCTCCAGCCCCAGGGCATTGGCATTCAGCCGCCAACCGGTTGTCTGCGGCAAGGCACACAACATGGGGTAACGCCCTTGGCGGCCGGCATCCGGCGCCAGCAACAGGTTCAGTTCGCTGGTGTCCAGCATCGGTTGGTTGGCCGCCAGCCGCGCAGGTTGCTGGCGCAGGTACTGGGCACTCTCGGCGCCTTGCAGGCGGGTGTCGTTATCGGCATCGAGCCAGTCGGCCAGGGCATCGACCAGGCGTTCGGCGGCAATGTCATTGCCCAGCAGGTAACGCAACTGGCGCTCGGCGCGTTCACCATCGGCACCGAGCAAGGCATTGACGTTGAAGCAGGTGTGCAGGTCGCGCACCCTCAGCTGCGCCTGGCCGGCGGCAAAGTCGTAATTCAACGGCTGCCCACGCAAGGCCTGCCAGAACAGCGGACTGAGCCGCCAGGCGGGGTCACGCAGGGCCTGCCCGGCATAGGCCAGGCCTGCCTGTTCCATGGCCCGCGCCTGTACCCGCTGGTGCAGCAGGCGCACCTCGTCGACCTGACGGCGGCCATCTTCCACCAGCCAGGCCATGCCCGCAGCCAGCATGGCCAGTACCACCATTACCATCAGCAGGGCCGCGCCCCGCTGTTGCCTGCCACCCATTCATGCACACCCACAAGCGAATGAAAACGCCAGTCAACACGTCAGGTGTTGCAGGTAGATGGCAGCAGCCGTTCGTCATGTGCCCGTCATCTACACAAGGCACGATTGCCCTTCCTTTTCATGACCTTACAGGAGTGGTCGCAATGGGTGGCATTGGAATCTGGCAACTGGTGATCGTACTACTGATCGTGTTCCTGCTGTTTGGTACCAAGCGCCTCAAGGGCCTGGGTAGCGACGTGGGCGAGGCGATCCAGGGCTTTCGCAAGTCCATGGGCAGCGACAACGACGCCAACGCGGCTGGCCGCACGCAGGTGCCGCAATGCCCGCTGACAGGCCAGGCGGCACAACAGCACACGGACCCCCAGGCCTGATGTTCGAGGTAGGTTTCAGCGAACTGTTGCTGGTAGGCGTCGTCGCACTGTTGGTGTTGGGTCCGGAACGCCTGCCGCTGGCGGCACGTACCCTCGGCCGTGGTCTGGGCCGGGCGCGTCGGGCCATGCAGGCCTTGCGCGCGCAGGTGGAACGGGAGATCGAGCTGCCTGGCTTCGATAACGCGCCCCTGCAGCGCCTGGAGCAGGAGCTCCGCCAGGGCGTCCGCCTCAGCGCAGATTCCACCAATGGAGCGGCCACGACACAGCCAGGGAGAATGCCTGAATGAGCATGGCAATGGACCCGACGGCCAGCATGCCGCTGACCGAACACCTGCGCGACCTGCGCAAGCGCCTGGTGCGCTGCCTGGGGCTGGTCGCGCTGATGTTCGCCGGCCTGTTCCCCTTCGCCCAGACGCTGTACACCCTGATATCCGAACCGCTGCGACGCTTTTTGCCGGAAGGCGCAAGCATGATCGCCACCAGCGTCACTTCGCCGTTCCTGACGCCGTTCAAGCTGACTGCGATGTGCGCGCTTTTCGTCGCCATGCCGCTGCTGCTGCACCAGGCCTGGGGGTTCATGGCGCCCGGGCTGTATCGCCGCGAACGGCGCATTGCCCTGCCGTTGCTGGTGTCGAGTATCGTGCTGTTCTATGCCGGCATGGCCTTCGCGTTCTTCCTGGTGTTCCCGATGATGTTCGGCTTCTTTGCCAGCGTGACGCCAGAAGGCGTAGCGATGATGACCGACATCAGCCAGTACCTGGACTTCATACTGGCGCTGTTCCTGGCGTTCGGGCTGGCCTTCGAGATCCCGGTGGCGACCTTCATCGTGGTCTGGGTGGGGTTGGCCGATGTGCCGACATTGCGCCGTAGCAGACCCTACGTGATCGTTGGCTGCTTTGTGGTGGGGATGATCCTGACGCCGCCGGATGTGTTTTCGCAGACCATGCTGGCGGTGCCGATGTGGCTGCTGTTCGAGGCGGGGCTGCTGGCTTGCGCCTGGTTGAAGCGGCCTGAGCCAGGCAAGGCGATTGTGGCTGATTTGTAGGGCCCTTTCGCGGGCTTGCCCGCGAAGAGCCTTGATGCGGACTAGAACTCGGCTAGCCGCCAGACCTCGTAGGCTGGCGTCTCGTACGGGTGGCTCTGCCGGAGTGCAGCGACGACCTGGGCAATCAGCTCGTCGGCGACCACCAGCTCCACCTTCCACTCCTCCACCACCTCGACCTGGCCGGTTTGCCCGAGGAACGGCTGGCTGCCGTCCAACGGGCGGAACTGGCCCTGGCCCAGGGTTTGCCAGGCGCAGTGATCATAGTCGCCGATGCGCCCGCCACCCGCGGCGAACACAGCAGCCTTGACCACTTCGACGTGGCTGGCAGGGACGAAGAAGGCGAGCTTGTACACGCCTTAGTTCACCCACACCCGGGCATTACGGAACATACGCATCAGCGCGGCATCTTCCTGCCACTCGTCCGGGCGCCAGGAGTTCTGCACGGCGCGGAACACGCGCTCCGGGTGCGGCATCATGATGGTCACACGGCCGTCGCGACTGGTCAGGCCGGTGATACCACGCGGCGAGCCGTTCGGGTTGGCCGGGTAGGCTTCGGTGACCTTGCCGTGGTTGTCGACGTAGCGCAGGGCCACGCAGCCGGACACATCTGCAGCCAGCAGCGCCTCTTCGCTGGCGAATTCGGCATGACCTTCACCGTGGGCGATGGCGATCGGCATGCGCGAACCGGCCATGCCCTGCAGGAAGATCGAGTTGGACTTCTGCACCTCGACCATGGCCACGCGCGCCTCGAACTGCTCCGAGCGGTTGCGCACGAAGTGCGGCCAGTACTCTGTGCCCGGGATCAGCTCGTGCAGGTTGGACATCATCTGGCAGCCGTTGCACACGCCCAGGGCGAAGCTGTCGGTACGCTCGAAGAAGGCCTGGAAGGCGTCGCGGGCGCGGCTGTTGAACAGCGCCGACTTGGCCCAGCCTTCACCGGCACCCAGCACGTCGCCGTAGGAGAAGCCGCCGCAGGCGACCAGGCCCTTGAACGCTTCGAAGTCAACACGGCCGGCCAGGATGTCGCTCATGTGCACGTCGATGGCAGCGAAGCCGGCGCGGTCGAAGGCGGCAGCCATCTCGACCTGGCCGTTGACACCCTGCTCGCGCAGGATGGCCACTTGCGGGCGAATGCCTTTCTTGATGTACGGCGCGGCGATGTCGTCGTTGACGTCGAAGCCCAGTTTCACCGACAGGCCCGGGTTGTCTTCCTCGAGCAGCAGGTCGAATTCCTGGTCGGCGCAGTCGGCGTTGTCGCGCAGGCGCTGGATCTGGTAGCTGGTTTCAGCCCACTGGCGCTGCAGCATGCGGCGGTCGTCGTCGAACAGCACTTCGCCGTTCAGGCTGATGGACACTTCACCGTTGTTGACCGGCTTGCCGATCACCGCGACGCATTCTTCGCCCAGGCCAGCGGCGCTGAACTGTGCCAATACGTCCGGGGTGGCATCCTGGCGAACCTGGATGACCGCGCCCAGCTCTTCGTTGAAGAGAATGGCCGGCACGTCGGCCTTGCTGTCGGTCAGCGGGTCGAGGTGCAGGTCGAGGCCGCAGTGGCCGGCGAAGGCCATTTCCAGCACGGTGGTGACCAGGCCGCCGTCGGAACGGTCATGGTAGGCCAGCAGGTGACCGTCGGCGTTGAGGCCCTGGATCACCGCGAAGAACGCCTTCAGGTCCTCGGCATCGTCGACGTCCGGAGCCTCGGCGCCGAGCTTGCCGTAGGTCTGGGCCAGGATCGAGGCGCCCATGCGGTTCTTGCCGCGGCCCAGGTCGATCAGAATCAGGTCGGTCTCGCCCTTGTCCATGCGCAGTTGCGGGGTCAGGGTGCTGCGGATGTCGACCACCGGGGCGAAGCCGCTGACGATCAGCGACATCGGCGCGGTGACGCTCTTCTCGACACCGTCCTCGCTCCACTTGGTCTTCATCGACATGGAGTCCTTGCCGACCGGAATGGTCAGGCCCAGCTCCGGGCACAGCTCCATGCCGACAGCCTTGACGGTGTCGTACAGGCGGGCGTCTTCACCGGGGTGGCCGGCAGCGGACATCCAGTTGGCCGACAGCTTGATGTCGGAGAGTTTTTCGATACGCGCGCCAGCCAGGTTGGTGAGTACCTCGCCAATGGCCATGCGGCCCGATGCCGGGGCGTCCAGCAGGGCCAGCGGGGTGCGCTCGCCCATGGCCATGGCTTCACCGGTGTAGACATCGAAGCTGGTGGCGGTGACGGCGCAGTCGGCCACCGGTACCTGCCACGGGCCGACCATCTGGTCGCGTGCCACCAGGCCGGTGATGGTGCGGTCGCCGATGGTGATCAGGAAACTCTTGCTGGCCACGGCCGGGTGGCTGAGCACGCGCTGTACGGCGTTGTCCAGGTCCAGCTGGCTCGGGTCGAAGTCATCGCCCAGCTCGGCTTCGCGGGTAACCGAACGGTGCATGCGCGGCGGCTTGCCCAGCAGCACGTCCAGCGGCATGTCCACCGGGGTGTTGCCGAAGTGGCTGTCGGTAACGGTCAGGTGCGGCTCTGCGGTGGCTTCGCCGACAACCGCGAACGGGCAGCGCTCGCGCTCGCAGATGGCCTGGAAGCGCTCGAAGTCCTCGGCGCTGACGGCCAGCACGTAACGTTCCTGCGACTCGTTGCTCCAGATTTCGTGCGGGGCCATGCCCGGCTCGTCATTGGGCACGTTGCGCAGTTCGAAGCGGCCACCACGGCCACCGTCGTTGACCAGCTCGGGGAAGGCGTTGGAGATACCGCCAGCGCCAACGTCATGGATGAAGGCGATCGGGTTCTTGTCGCCCAACTGCCAGCAACGGTCGATCACCTCCTGGCAGCGGCGCTCCATTTCAGGGTTTTCGCGCTGTACCGAAGCGAAGTCGAGGTCAGCCGAGCTGGCACCGGTGGCCACCGAGGAAGCGGCGCCGCCGCCCAGGCCGATCAGCATGGCCGGGCCACCGAGCACGATCAGCTTGGCGCCGACGGTGATCTCGCCCTTCTGTACGTGGTCTTCACGGATGTTGCCCATGCCGCCGGCGAGCATGATCGGCTTGTGGTAGCCGCGCACTTCTTCACCGCGCGGGGTGTTGATGGCCTGCTCGAAGGTGCGGAAGTAGCCGGTCAGGGCCGGGCGACCGAACTCGTTGTTGAATGCGGCGCCACCCAGCGGGCCTTCGACCATGATGTCGAGGGCATCGACAATGCGCCCTGGCTTGCCGTAGTTCTGTTCCCACGGCTGTTCGAAGCCAGGGATGCGCAGGTTGGATACGGTGAAACCGGTCAGGCCAGCCTTGGGCTTGGCGCCACGACCGGTGGCACCTTCGTCGCGGATTTCGCCGCCCGAGCCGGTGGAGGCACCGGAGAACGGCGCGATGGCGGTCGGGTGGTTGTGGGTTTCCACCTTCATCAGGATGTGCACCGGCTCCTGCACTGCGCCGTACTGGCGGGTTTCAGGGTTCGGGAAGAAACGGCCGGCCACGTTGCCGACGATCACCGAGGCGTTGTCCTTGTACGCAGACAGCACGCCTTCGCTGTGCATCTGATAGGTGTTCTTGATCATGCCGAACAGGCTTTTTTCCTGGGCCTGGCCGTCGATGTCCCAACTGGCGTTGAAGATCTTGTGGCGGCAGTGCTCGGAGTTGGCCTGGGCGAACATCATCAGTTCGATGTCGTTCGGGTTACGCTTGAGGCCCTGGAAGGCATTGACCAGGTAGTCGATCTCGTCTTCGGCCAGGGCCAGGCCCAGGTCGATGTTGGCCTTGGCCAGGGCGTCACGGCCACCGGCCAGGATGTCCACCGAGGTCATCGGCCTGGGCTGGGCGTGGCTGAACATGTCAGCGGCCTGCTCCAGCTGGCCGAGCACGCGCTGGGTCATGCGGTCGTGCAGTTCGGCAGCGATCAGCTCGGCATCGGCGGCGCTCAGGTCGCCGGCGACGTAGTAGGCAATACCGCGCTCGAGGCGCTGGATGGCCTGCAGGCCGCAGTTGTGGGCGATGTCGCTGGCCTTGCTGGCCCACGGCGAAATCGTGCCCAGGCGCGGTACGACCAGGAACAGGCGGCCGCTCGGCTCCTGTACCGGCACGCTCGGGCCGTACTTGAGCAGACGGCCCAGCACCTGCTGCTGGTCGGCGGTCAGCTCGCCGTCGACATCGGCGAAGTGGGCAAATTCGGCATACAAACCAGTAACAGCGGGGACTTTCTGGCTCAGTTGCTCGAGTAATTTACCGTGGCGAAAGGCAGAAAGGGCAGGAGCGCCGCGCAGGATCAACATCGTCGGGACAGCCTCAGGAAGGGGTGTGCTTAGAGGCCGTGCATTCTAGCCTAATTCGAAGGGTTTCGGCACCCGCTCTAAGCCACGACTGCCGGGCGGTGGAACCGGACTTCGGGGTCAGATTTCCAAGGGCTCGGCATGACAGATTCAGCGCCTGTGAGATCGAGCGCCGCCCGCGCGGCGCTTCGCGGGGCAAGCCCGCTCCCACATGTATCTCCTGCCGCCATTGGCGCTCGGTCCCTTGTTTGTACGACGCGATATTGAAAGGGACAAACAAGGGACCGCGCGCCGATACCTCAGGAATAACTGGCCCTAAACAAATGTGGGAGCGGGCTTGCCCCGCGAAGCGCCGCGCGGGCGGCGCTCGATCTCACAGGCGCTGAATATCTTGAGGCGGGCACCCTGAGGCCTTCACGCAATCCCCCCACCCCACCACACAACCCGCTACCAGACAAGCTAACAGTTGTCGAGATATGGCTGTGCCAGTCCTTTGCGTATACTGCAACCTATGTTCGCCCACACTGCTTTGCGCCAGCGTTGCGCCAGATGGCTTTTCGCAACCGGACTCTTTCTGCTGCTCGGTGCCTGCGTTGAAAAACCCAGCACCCTCGAGCGCGTGAAGGAGGATGGCGTGCTGCGCGTGATCACCCGCAACAGCCCGGCCACCTACTTCCAGGACCGCAACGGCGAAACCGGCTTCGAGTACGAGCTGGTCCAGCATTTCGCCGATGATCTCGGCGTGAAGCTGCAGATCGAGACCGCCGACAACCTCGACGAGTTGTACGACGCCCTCGGCAAGCCCTCCGGCCCGGTGCTGGCGGCGGCCGGCCTGGTCAGCAGCGAACGGCGCCAGGCCCAGGTGAAATATTCCCACCCCTACCTGGAAGTGACGCCCCAGGTCATCTACCGCAACGGCCGCCCGCGCCCCACCGACGCCAAAGGCCTGGTCGGCAAGAAGATCATGGTGCTCAAGGGCAGCAGCCATGCCGACCAACTGGCCGAACTGAAAAAACAGTACCCGGGCCTGGAATACGAAGAATCCGATGCCGTCGAGGTGGTCGACCTGCTGCG
Source organism: Pseudomonas sp. TE21394 (assembly GCF_054057835.1). Classification (NCBI taxonomy): domain Bacteria; kingdom Pseudomonadati; phylum Pseudomonadota; class Gammaproteobacteria; order Pseudomonadales; family Pseudomonadaceae; genus Pseudomonas; species Pseudomonas sp. TE21394. Next base: position 820,252 of record NZ_JBSRZR010000001.1, read on the forward strand.
CATGGTCGACGAAGGGCAGATCGACCTGACCCTGGTCGACTCCAACGAGCTGGCAATGAACCAGGTGTACTTCCCCAACGTGCGGGTGGCTTTCGACCTGGGCGACACCCGCGACCAGCGCTGGGCGGTAGCCGCAGGCGAGGACAACAGCCTGCTCAACGAGGTCAACGAATTCCTCGACAAGGCGCAGAAGAACGGCACCCTGCAACGCCTGAAGGACCGCTACTACGGGCATGTCGACGTACTCGGCTATGTCGGCGCCTACACCTTCGCCCAGCACCTGCAGCAGCGTCTGCCAAAGTACGAGAAGCACTTCAAGAGTTACGCCAAGGTCGAGCAGGTCGACTGGCGCCTGCTGGCGGCCATCGGTTACCAGGAGTCGATGTGGCAGCCGGAAGTCACCTCCAAGACCGGCGTGCGTGGCCTGATGATGCTGACCCAGCGCACCGCCCAGGCAATGGGCGTGTCCAACCGACTGGACCCGAAACAGAGCATTCAGGGCGGCGCCAAGTACTTCATGAAGATCAAGCAGGAGCTCGACGACAGCATCCAGGAACCGGACCGCACCTGGTTCGCCCTGGCCGCCTACAACGTCGGCACCGGCCATCTGGAAGACGCCCGCACCCTGGCCAAGCGCGAGAAGCTCAACCCGAACAAATGGCTGGACGTGAAGAAGATGCTGCCGCGCCTGTCGCAGAAGCAGTGGTATCGGCAAACCAAGTATGGCTACGCCCGCGGCGGCGAACCGGTGCATTTCGTGGCCAACATTCGCCGTTACTACGACATCCTTACCTGGGTGACCCAGCCGCAGCTCGAAGGCCAGGTGGCCGAGGGCAACCTGCATGTACCCGGGGTGAACAAGGACAAGCCGGCGGAACAGTCGCCGCCGATGTAGTCCGCTACAGGTCAACCCTTGGCCCGGCGCGCCCTGAAGAACTCCGTCAGGATCTGCCCGCATTCTTCGGCCAGCACCCCGCCCTCCACCATCACCCGATGGTTCAGGAAGCCCTGCCCGAAGAACTGCCCCTGGCTCTGCACGATCCCCGCCTTGGGTTCCAGCGCACCGTACACCACGCGCATGACCCGCGAATGCACGATCAGCCCCGCACACATGCTGCACGGTTCCAGGGTCACGTACAGGGTGCTGCCAGGCAGTCGGTAATTGCTGGCCGACCTGGCCGCCGCCCGGATCGCTACCATCTCGGCATGCGCGCTGGGGTCGCTGTCGATGATCGGCCGGTTGAAACCCTGCCCGATGACCTGGCCATGTTGCACCAGCACCGCGCCCACCGGTACTTCGCCCAGCGCCGCCCCCTCGGCGGCCAGGGCCAGGGCCAGGCGCATGAATTCCTGATCGCGGCTGCGGTCGATGATCTGCGGGCGCATCAGACCACCGCGATCGCGGCCATCAGGCCGGTTTCCATGTGGTCGATGACGTGGCAGTGGAACATCCAGGTGCCCGGGTTATCCGCCACCAGCGCCACCTGGGCGCGCTCGTTCCGGCCCAGCAGGTAGGTGTCGGTGAACCACGGCTCCTTGATGTCGTGGCGGTTCGAGGCGATTACCTTGAAACTCATGCCATGCAGGTGGATCGGGTGCTGGTACTGGGTCATGTTCTTCAGCTCGAAGATGTAGCTTTTGCCCCTCTTCAACGTGGCGATCGGCCGTTCCGCGCAGGTCTTGTCGGTGATGTCCCAGGCCTGGCCGTTGATCTGCCACATGCTCGAGGGCTTGTCTTGGTCTGTACTGACAGAAACCTTGGCCGCCCATTCGAAATTGAAGTTGAGCTTTTCGGCGTTCTCCAGGTCCGGTTCGGCAATCGGGTTGGGCGGCAGTGCCGGCGGCCAGTCCCCTGGTGCATCACTGCTGGGCACCGAACGCAGCGTGCCCAGGCGGACAAAGCCGTCCCGCAGGGAAATCTCCTCGCCCGCCTGGGGAATGCGGATAGCCAGGCAGATGCGCATGCCCGGGCCAAGCCAGTAATCGTCGTCCAGCGGCCGAGGCGTCACCGGGTTGCCGTCAAGGGCATAGACCATTGCCTCGCAATTGCCCTTGAGGTTGATGCGGTAGGTCCAGGTGTTGTCCAGGTTCAACAGGCGTACACGCACCACTTGCCCGGCCGGCAGCTCGGTGACCGAATCAGCCTGGCCATTGATGGTGATCAGCCGCCCGGCGGTGCCGTTGCGCGCGGCCTCGCGGGGGATGCTGAACGGCAGCCAGGCGCCCTGCTCGTCCACATGCCAGTTCTTCAGGCTCAGCGTGCGCTCATGGCGGAACCCGGTGGGTTCGCGCTCCTCGACGATCAGCGGGCCGACCAGGCCGCGTCCCAGCTCCTCGGAGCTGCTGACATGCGGGTGGTACCAGTAGCTGCCGGCATCCGGCACGCGGAACTTGTAGTCGAAGTACTCACCCGGCTTGACCGGCAGTTGCGACACATAAGGCACGCCGTCCATTTCCAGCGGCAGGCGAATGCCATGCCAGTGGATGGTGGTTTCCACCGGCAGGTGGTTGATGAAGCGCACCCGCAGCCAGGTGCCCTGGCGCACGCGCAGCTCGGTGCCTGGGGCCGAGGGGCCGAATGCCCAGGCCTCGGTCTTGAACCCCGGCACCAGTTCCACGTCCAGCGGTGCGGCGATCAGTTGGTAATCATGCCCGGCATTGTCGTCCTCGACCCGGCCCAACCAGTAACGCGCCGCGCCCCCGGCGCCCAGGCCAACCACAACCAGGCCGGTCAGGCCCTTGAGCATTTGTCGACGGGTGAAGGACATTGGTGCGGGTACCTCATGTTCTGCGCAATCAAGCTGCCAGCATGGCTGGCGATGAAGGGCGAATACGATACACCTGCAAATGGGAAATATTAAGTGAAGTCTCTGGCAACGCCGCCCGCAGCCTTGCCATCGGCGCTGCCGCCGGGGGCCAGGCAAAGCTCGTTGAACCACCGCTGGTCATCGCTGGACGGCGCGCGCAAGGCCGCCTGCAGCAATTGCGGGTCGAGCAGGATGTTCAGGTTCTGCAAGCGCGTGGCGGTGTCAGGGTGGGTATCGAACGGGTGGGTAATGGTCAGCGCCAGCGCCTCTTCGCCCAGTTGCAACGGGGTGCGTTGCAAGTGCAACGCCAACGCCTGCGGCAGACCTTCGCCACCGCGAGCGTTCAGTAACCCATCGATCACCCTACCCAGGGCAATGGCCCGCAGCAGCGCCTGGACGAACAGCTTCGGCCCACCGACCTCGGCACCCGCCCGGTCGGCCAGCAATTCCTGCGCCCGCCCCCAGTGGTGCACCGCGACCTGGAAATGATGCAGGAACTGGCCGGCCATCCACAGGACCGGGCGCACAGCCCAAGGCGGGGCGCTGTCGGCGCCAAGCATGGCCTGATAGTGCGCGCACATCAGGCTGAAACGTGCACAGGTTTCGCTGCCTCGCTCGGTGTCACGGCGGCGGAAATGGCCCAACTCATGGCCGATCAGCGAGGCCGCCTCCGCCTGGCTCATGGCCGCCAGGCATGGCAGCGGCAGATACAAGGTCCGCCCGCTGAGCTGCGTCCCGCTGGGCTGCAGCACGACAGGCACGCAGGTGACGAAAAAGCCTTGGTCAAGCCCGACCACGATATGGTCGGGCACAGGCGCATGCAGTTGCGCAGCCAAGCCTTCGACCCAGCGCCACAGCGCCGGCGCCGCCTGCCTGTGGAGCTGCCGGCCAAGAAAGCTTGCACTTGGCGCGCCCATGCCCGGCCATTGTTGGCGCAATCGCCAAAAGGTGCGCATGCACACGAGGAGCACAGACGTCAGCGGCAGCACCACGATCAGGACGGTCAGGCCGCCTTGCGCCATATGGCTCAGCCCGAAGCTGGTCTCATAGAGCAATGACAGGCTCAGCGAGCCCGCGAGCAGGACCAGGTAGGCACTCAGCCAGCGGCCCAGCGCCAACCAGCTGGCGCTCATCCGGCCGTACAAGTAATGTGCCGAGCGCAGCGCCCGCCAGGCGTCGACTTTCAGCCGGAGCCAGGCGCCGACACCGGTGAACAAAGCCCCCAGTGCCAACCAGCCGCTGAGGCCGGCCATCCATTCGCGTACGCCCAGCCAGTGGCGGTCGGCGTCGAGCACAGCCAGCTGCGCCTGCAGCGCTTCTCGCCTGTCGAGCCGCCCGTTGAGCTGCTTGCGCGCGGCCCAAGGCAGGCTTTGCAGCAAGGCATCGCTGGGTGCAGCCAGCCATTGGCGGATGACCTGTGCCTGCTCCTGCGCCGTGTCGGCGCGCCAAAGTTGCACCTGACCCCAGCCGTACAGCGCCAGCGGTAGCAACAGCAGGGCCAAGCCCCAGCCCAGGCGCCTCATCCGGCCGTTGCACCCAGCCGCGCCACGCCCGGAAACAGCTGCGCCAGGCTACGCCTGGCCTGGGCCGCCTGCACATAGGCGTAAAGCAGATCCACCAGTTCCTGCAGGCTCGCGCGACGCCCGCCCACGACGGGCGTGCACAACCACAGGCTGACCCGCAAGCCGCCCGCGATGGCCACCGCGTCAGGCGAGGCCAGCGCCTTGAAACAGGCCGGCGCCAGGTTTGGCGCGTGACTGAACGCCGACACGGTAAAGATCAGCCGGGTGGTGAAATACCCCTGCTCGACCTCGAAGCCATCAAAGCCATGCAGGGGTGTCGGTGCCTGCGCGTTGGCAAAGCACAGCGTATCGGGTGTCACGCTCAGCGCCCGCTTGCCGTGCCGGCGATGGAGCACGGCGGCGCAAGCCAGCGCCGCCACCCCGGCGCCGGCCAGGGCAAGGCCGAAACCAGACATCAGCCAGGTGACACCGCTGCTGGCATTGGCACTGAACTGCAGCGCCAGGGCGATCAGCCACGCCCCCAGTCCGCCGAGCAACAGGCCAATCACGGCGCAGGCCAGCGCCTTGCCGAGCGAGTGCTCCAGCAGTTCGAAGCTGTCGGTGGGGCCGTCGGCCTGCGCCTGCAGGTACGCCAGGTGAGCTTCGCGTTCGGCGTTATCCATCAGCCTGCAGCAGCTCCAGTTGCCGTTGTGCATGCGCCGCATTGCGGTAGGCTGCCAGCACCGCCAGCACTTCTTCGTTATCCAGCTTGCGCCCGTTGCTGGCCAGGCCGGCGGACATGATGCGGATCTGCGGTCGCGGTTTTTTCAGCACCATGGCCTGGTTACCGAAGAACTGCAGCTTCACCACATGGTGCTTCGGCAAGGCGGCTTCGCTGCTCATCTCCAGCGTCTGCACCATGACCAGCCCTTCATCCTTGACCGAAATATCCTCCACTTCCGCCAGGTCCACCGGCGCATCCAGCGTATCGACAAACAACTGCCTGCGGGTCAGGCGCATGAATACCTGGGTACCGGCATTGCGGTGTTGCCAAGTCACTGCCGCAGCGATCAGGGTTATGAAGACACCGGCTGCGACCGCCCCCAAGCGTTCCGGGTTGAAAGTGACAGCCGTGATAATCAGAGAGCCCAGCAACAGTATCGGCCCCCACACCCGGTAACGCCGGGAGTTGGTGAACTCGCTCTGCTCGGGCACGCGCTCGATCACCTGCTTGAGCTCGGCAATCACCCGGTCGCGCTGGGCGGCCCGGGTATGCTCGTAGTCCTGGCCGAGCGAGCCGGACAGGTCAGACAACGGGTCGGTGAATTCGCCCATGGTCATTGCCCCTCCTGGTTCTGTGCCGCCAGGTAATCGGTAAGAAATGCCTGCGCATTACCCTGCTGCGACAGCTCTTGCGAATAGCCGACTTGCAGCGCTTGCGCCTCGCCCGGCAGGTAGAGTTCGCCCCCCCAGCTGCCCTGGACGATCAGGACGACGAATTTCTTGCCATCCACGGTGGTGGAATAACGGGTATCCCGGCTGGTCTTCTCCACCTGCATTTTCTGGATGCGCATGTTCCAGTCGTGATCGACGCCTTCAACCTGCACCAGCGCCTCGTTGGCGGCGCGTTCACCAATGCGCAGCGTCCATACCTTGGCCCCTTGCGCGCCCGTGTAAGCCACCACCTGGTCGGCCACTTGCGGCCGTTGTTCAGCGTGAGCCTGGCTCAGCCACAGGGTGAGCGATGCCACCAGCAGGGCTGCGAATTTGCGATAAGCGAGCATGTTTTTTCATCCTGGATTGGAACAAACGCACATTGAAATAAGCCTCGTCCGCGCTGCCAACCCCGCTGACCGGTTCGCACAACAAACAGCGCCTTGCGCACAATGGCTGTCGCTGAATGTGTGCACGCGTTACCATTTCCGGCCATGCCGCCCTCAGCCAAGGATGCGAAGCGCACATGCGATCAAACAGCCCCTACCTCGACACCGCCTTTTCCTTCGACAGCCCCGGCTCACTTGCCGAGGCCGGGGTGCTGGATGCGCGCAGCGCGCGGGTGATGGGCAGCGCGACCGGCCATTATCAGGCACAGACGGTGCACGGCGGGTTGCAGTACTTCGACTGCAACCTGCAGTTCCCCGAGCCGTTGAGGATCGACAAGGTGCTGCCACAGAGCCTGTGTTTCGTGCAGGTATTCGACGGCGCGTGGCAGCACAAGATCGATGGCCAGCTCAACAGCTATGCCCCTGGCCGGTTGCACATGCTGGGCCTGGGTGAAACCCTGGAAGCGCAGGACCAGTTACCTGCCAACAGCCACGCCCGCATGGCCGGGGTTCGTCTTGCCGGTGAGTACCTGCTCGAACTGGTCCGCGACGACGTGCAGCTGAAGCCGCTGCTGGCACTGTCCGCCGATGGCATGCGCTTCGACCAGTTGCCGCAATGGCCAACGGTCAGCCGCCTGTTCCAGCAGATGTACCTATCGCCCTACTCAGGCGGGCTCCGGCGCCTGCATTGCGAAAGCCTGAGCCTGGCCATCGTGCTGGAGCTGGCCAACCACCTCATTGGCCACCGGTTCACCGGGACAACCCGGGACCGGGGGTGGCGCGACCTGGCCATCGAAGCGCGCCGTCAGCTCGATGCCAACCTGAGCGCCGCACCGACGGCTGCAGCCCTTGCCCGCCAGCTGGGTGTGAGCGAGACCACCTTGCGCCGCGCGTTCAGCCAGGAATTTGGCCGCTCGATCCTGCAATACGTGCGGCAACAGCGCCTGGAACTGGCCCGTGCCCTGCTGCAGGAACGTCGCTGGCAGGTCTCGCAGATTGCCTATCATGTTGGCTATGCCAACCCGGCGAACTTCTGCCATGCCTACAAGGCATACTTCGGGCACTCGCCCGGGGCCGAGTAGAGTTGCCCGGATAAAAAGAAACGGGCCTGCAATGCAGGCCCGTTTCGTTCAACCGCGAGGCGGGATCATTCCCACTCGATGGTTGCCGGCGGCTTGCTCGACACGTCGTAGGTAACGCGCGAGATACCTTCGATTTCGTTGATGATACGGCCGCTGACGGTTTCCAGCAGCTCGTACGGCAAGTGCGCCCAGCGCGCGGTCATGAAGTCCACGGTTTCAACGGCACGCAGGGCCACGACCCAGGCGTAGCGACGGCCATCGCCGACGACACCCACCGACTTGACCGGCTGGAACACCACGAAGGCCTGGCTGGTCTTGTGGTACCAGTCCGCCTTGCGCAGTTCTTCGATGAAGATGTGGTCAGCGCGACGCAGCAGGTCGGCGTATTCCTTCTTCACTTCACCGAGGATACGCACGCCCAGGCCTGGGCCCGGGAATGGGTGGCGGTAGACCATGTCGTACGGCAGGCCCAGCTCCAGGCCGATCTTGCGCACTTCGTCCTTGAACAGTTCACGCAGCGGCTCGACCAGCTTGAGGTTCATTTCCTCCGGCAGGCCACCCACGTTGTGGTGCGACTTGATCACGTGGGCCTTGCCACTCTTGGCGCCAGCCGACTCGATCACGTCCGGGTAGATGGTGCCCTGGGCAAGGAACTGGATGTTCTCCAGCTTGCTGGCTTCGGCATCGAACACGTCGATGAAGGTGCGACCGATGATCTTGCGCTTCTTCTCCGGGTCGGCTTCGCCGGCCAGGTTGTCGAGGAACTGCTTTTCAGCATCGGCGCGGATCACCTTGACGCCCATGTTCTCCTTGAACATGGCCATTACCTGGTCGCCTTCGTGCAGGCGCAGCAGGCCGTTGTCGACGAATACGCAGGTCAGCTGGTCGCCGATCGCACGGTGCAGCAGTGCGGCAACCACCGAGCTGTCGACACCGCCGGACAGGCCCAGCAGCACGTTGGCCGAACCGACTTGCTCACGTACCTGGGCGATGGCGTCTTCAACGATGTTGGAAGGCGTCCACAGGGCTTCGCAGCCGCAGATGTCCTGCACGAAGCGGGACAGGATGCGACCGCCCTGCTTGGTGTGGGTCACTTCCGGGTGGAACTGAACGCCGTAGTAACCACGCGCGTCGTCGAACATGCCGGCGATCGGGCAGCTCGGGGTGCTGGCCAGTACGTGGAAGTTGCCCGGCATCTGGGTGACCTTGTCGCCGTGGCTCATCCACACGTCCAGGCCCAGCAGGCCGTCGGGGTCGATGTGGTCTTCGATGCCGTCGAGCAGGCGGCTCTTGCCGACCACGTCCACGCGCGCATAGCCGAATTCACGCAGGTCGGAACCTTCGACCTTGCCGCCCATCTGCTCGGCCATGGTCTGCATGCCATAGCAGATGCCCAGCACCGGAACGTTGAGGTCGAACACGGCCTGCGGGGCACGTGGGCTGTTGGCTTCGTGGACCGACTCGGGGCCGCCGGCGAGGATGATGCCGCGCGGGTTGAATGCACGGATCGCTTCATCGTCCATGTCGAACGGGTGCAGTTCGCAGTACACGCCGATTTCGCGCACGCGGCGGGCGATCAGCTGGGTGTACTGGGAACCGAAATCGAGGATCAGGATGCGGTGAGCGTGAATGTCGAGGGCCATGACTCAATCTCGTCAGTGGAAATCGGAAACGACGCGGGGCTGTCGTGACAGCCCCGCTAACAGGTATTGCCGGAAGCCTCAGCCTACGCGGTAGTTAGGGGCTTCTTTGGTGATCTGCACGTCATGCACGTGGGACTCGGCCATGCCGGCACCGGTGATGCGCACGAACTCCGGCTTGGTGCGCATCTCTTCGATGGTCGCGCTGCCGGTGTAGCCCATGGACGAACGCAGGCCGCCCATCAGCTGGTGGATGATCGCGGCCAGGGCGCCCTTGTAGGGAACACGGCCTTCGATGCCTTCCGGCACCAGCTTCTCGGCACCGGCCGAGGAGTCCTGGAAGTAGCGGTCGGACGAGCCTTGCGCCTGTGCCATGGCACCCAGCGAGCCCATGCCGCGGTAGGCCTTGTAGGAACGGCCCTGGAACAGTTCGACTTCACCCGGGGCCTCTTCGGTACCGGCGAACATCGAACCCATCATCACGCACGAAGCACCGGCGACGATGGCCTTGGACAGGTCACCGGAGAACCGGATGCCGCCGTCGGCGATCAGCGGCACGCCAGTGCCCTCCAGTGCTGCGGCGACGTTGGCGATGGCGCTGATTTGCGGCACGCCGACACCGGCAACGATACGGGTGGTGCAGATCGAGCCTGGGCCGATACCGACCTTGACGGCATCGGCGCCGGCTTCGGCCAGGGCCTTGGCCGCAGCGCCGGTGGCGATGTTGCCGCCGATCACCTGCACTTGCGGGTAGTTCTCCTTCACCCAGCGAACGCGGTCGATAACGCCTTTGGAGTGACCGTGGGCGGTGTCGACAACCACCACGTCAACGCCGGCGGCAACCAGGGCGGCAACGCGCTCGCCGGTATCCTTGCCGGTACCGACGGCGGCGCCGACGCGCAGGCGACCCTGGTCGTCCTTGCTGGCCAGCGGGTAGGCCTTGGCCTTTTCGATGTCCTTGACGGTCATCATGCCCTTGAGGTTGAACTTGTCGTCGACGATCAGGACCTTTTCCAGGCGGTGCTTGTGCAGCAGCTCGCGGACTTCGTTCTTGTCGGCGCCTTCGCGGACAGTGACCAGACGCTCTTTCGGCGTCATCACGTCGCGAACCTTGGCCTCCAGGCGGCTTTCGAAGCGCACGTCACGGGAGGTGACGATACCGACCAGATCACCATTGGCCAGCACCGGAACACCGGAGATGTTGTTCAGGCGGGTCAGGTCGAACAGGTCGCGCACGGTGGCATCGGCGTCGATGGTGATCGGGTCCTTGACCACGCCAGCCTCGAACTTCTTGACCTTGCGGACTTCGCTGGCCTGCTGCTCGATGGTCATGTTCTTGTGGATGATGCCGATACCGCCTTCCTGGGCCATGGCAATGGCCAGGCGCGCTTCGGTCACGGTATCCATGGCGGCGGAAACCAGCGGAATGTTCAGCTCGATGCCGCGGGTCAAACGGGTCTTGAGACTGACTTCATTGGGCAGTACCTCGGAATAGCCAGGTACAAGGAGGATATCGTCGAAGGTCAGGGCTTCTTGGCTGATACGCAGCATCGCGGGGGCTCCCGGGCGGGAAAAATGGAAGCGCGCCATTATACTCATGCACGGCGCGCCGCTCAATGCAAAATAAGGGCCTTCGGTCAGCCTCGTGGCAGTTTTACCTGTACCACCGCCACCGGCTGGTCGAGCCAGTCGGCGAAGCTGTCGAGAAAGGCCGGGGTGAACCCGGCCTCGCCCCAGTTGTTGAAGATGAACCCGAGGTTGGAAAAGGCACATGGCTGCAAGAAAATGAAGCCATTGATGTCGTCTTCGAAGCCGCACAGCGGGCAGGTGAAGTTGTCGCTAACCGCCGGCATCCATTCTTCCAGGCTTTCGAACAGCGGCTCCCCTACCTCGCGTCGGCACTCCGGGCAACCGGCTTCTTCGAGAAAACCTTCGGTGGGCGTATAGATGCAGCGCTTGAGCATCACTTCCAGGCCGTTGACCGGCTCGCCGAAGGGCAGTCTTTCCGGGTGCAGGGCCACTTTGCGGGCGCCTTCGGCCAAGGCATGGCCCATGCGGTTGCCGGTACGACCACAGGTGGTCAACTGCTCTTCGACGACCTTTTCGCGCACCAGCCAGCGCAGGATGGCGCGGGCCCGGGCTTCGTGCACCGGGACAGTGGACAGTTTGGGAACGATGATGCTCTGGGTGTTCATGAACGGGGCAAGCCTGAAAACTGCGGTTGTGCTGCAATTCTACCGCCTGCTCAGGTACTCAGGTAGCGACCGATCAGCGCCAGGCCGCTGGCCAGCACCAGCCAGGTGACCAGGCGCACGAAGGCTTCATGGGACAGGCGCTGGGTCAGCCTGCGACCGGCCCAGAGCCCGGCGCCCATTACCGGCAGCAGGCAGGCGGCGAGCAGCAGCAGGCTCTGGTCGGCATACACGCCGGCGACCAGGAACAGCGTCAGGCGCACCACGGTGCTGCAGCTGATCAACGCGCTCTGGGTGGCGCGGACCTGCTCCTTTGCCTCCAGCCGCGCACTCAGGTACAGCGCGTAGAGGAAGCCGCCGCTGCCGAACAACGCGCCGAACATTCCGCCGGCAGTGCCCATCGGCGCCGCCCACAAGCCGGACAGACTGGCCGGCCGCACCTTCACTGCCAGCCCGTACAGCGCATAGGCGGTCACGAACAGCCCCATCAGCAGCAGTAGCAGGTCGGACTTCAGCTGCAACAGGAACACCACGCCCAGCGTGCAACCGATGGCCATGAACGGCAGCAACCGCAGCAGCTCGCCGCGCACCACGTCGCGGCGCGAGGGCAGCAGGTTGCCGAAGGCGGCGACGAAGTCGAGCAGCACCAGCAACGGGATGACCCGCGACAACGGCATGAAGTGGATGAGGATCGACCCAGCCACCAGCGCGGTGCCGAACCCGGCAATGCCGAAGACGATGTAGGCGGCGCCTACACCAAGCAGGACGGGTAGCCAGTCGAGGCCGGAAAACGACAATTGCGTGAGCATGGCAGCAGTTCCAGGAAGGACAGGCAAAGGTTAGCCAGCCATGAGTCATGCCGACTAATATGGCTTTATCGCCACAGCCATCTCGAAAAGGCATGACATGACGTCGATCCGCCAGTTGCGTTACTTCGTGGAAATCGCCGAGTGCGGCAGCTTCAGTGCAGCGGCCGAACGGCTGTACATCGCTCAGTCGGCACTGAGCCGGCAGATCAAGGAGCTGGAACAGCAATTAGGCACTCCGCTTTTCGAGCGCACGGCACGCCTGCCACGCCTGACATCGGCTGGCCAGGTTTTCCTGCACCGGGCGCGCCGGCTGCTGGCGGAACTGGCGCAGGCCGAGCGGGTAACCCGCGACATTGGCGAGGGGCGGCAAGGCAGCCTGCGCCTGAACCACTCCAGTACGGTGCCGCTGAGCGGCCTGCTGCTGGCTCGCCTGGGCAGCTACCTCAGCGGCAATCCGGGTATTTCGCTGGAGATCGCCCAGCAATCGTCGGAGGCGCAGCTGGAGGATATCGCTGCGGGGCGGCTGGATGTTGGCCTGCTGCGCTTGCCGGTACTGCGCCAGCATGAAGGGGTAATGCTGCAGGAACTGTTCAGTGAGCCCCTGCTGCTGGCGGTCGCCGCCGGGCATCCCCTGGCCAGCGCGGTACAGGTGAAGCTGGAGCAGTTGCGCGAGGAGCGCTTCATTTCCATCCCGCACCGCGACCGTGGCGGGCTGAGCTACCTGTCGGCTTCGTTGTGCATGGCGGCAGGTTTCTTTCCGCAGGCGGCGCAGGTGCTGTCGCGCAAGACCACGCAGTTGCAGTTGATACAGGCGGGCTTCGGGGTGGCGTTGTTGCCGGAATGCATGCGTGAGATTGCGCCGGCGTCGGTCAGTTTTGTTGCTTTGGAGGGCGGCTGCAAGAGCACTGTGGCGCTGGCTTGCCGGCGAGATGCGGGGCAGATGGTTAGTCAGTTCGTGGCGGCGATGCGGGGTTGATGGCACCGGCTACGCTGGTGTTCTTGGTTAAACCCGCTCCCGCAGGGCTTGCGCGAATCCGACCACGAGGCCGGGACAGACAACCGGGGCCGATGTCCTTTATGATGCCGGGCATGATCAGAGACCCCTTTGAACGACTCGGCCTGGACCGCGAGGTCCTCACCGTCAGCCAACTCAACGGCCGCGCCCGCGTGCTGCTGGAAGACGTGTTCCGCAGCGTGTGGGTGGAAGGCGAGATCTCCAACCTCGCCCGCCCGGCGTCCGGCCACATGTACTTCACCCTCAAGGACAGCGGCGCGCAAGTGCGCTGCGCGCTGTTCCGGCAGAACGCCACGCGGGTGCGCCAGGCCCTGCGCGACGGCCTGGCGGTGCGGGTACGTGGCAAGGTGTCGTTGTTCGAGGGTCGCGGCGACTACCAGCTGATCCTCGATACCGTCGAGCCGGCCGGCGACGGCGCCTTGCGCCTGGCCTTCGAGGCGCTGAAGGAAAAGCTCGGCGCCGAAGGCCTGTTCAGCACCGAACGCAAGCAGCCGCTGCCCGCCCACCCGCAGCGCATCGGCATCATCACCTCGCCCACCGGCGCGGTGATCCGCGACATCATCAGCGTGTTCGGCCGCCGCGCCCCGCAAGTGGAACTGAACCTGATCCCCACCGCCGTGCAGGGTCGCGAAGCGATTGCCCAGATCGTGCGCGCCATCCGCCTGGCCGACAGCCTCGGTTTCGATGCGCTGATCCTGGCCCGGGGTGGCGGCTCGCTGGAAGACTTGTGGTGCTTCAACGAAGAAGCCGTGGCGCGGGCCGTGGCGGCTTGCGTCACGCCGATCGTCAGCGCCGTGGGCCATGAAACCGATGTCTCGATCAGCGACTTCGTTGCCGACGTGCGCGCCCCCACGCCGTCGGCCGCCGCGGAGCTGCTGGCGCCCGACAACAGCGGCTTGCAGCAGCGCCTGGATGGTCTGCAGCGGCGCCTGCTGCTGCGCATGCAGAACCGCCTGACCCACGACCGCCTGCGCCTCGAATCGCTGACCCGGCGCTTGCGTCACCCGGGCGAGCGCCTGCGCCAGCAGGCACAGCGCCTGGATGACCTGGACATGCGTTTGCGCCGGGCGTTCATGCTCAGCCTCAACAAGCGCCACGAACGCCTGGCCCGGCTGGATACCCGCCTGGCTGCGCAGCACCCCGGGCGCACCCTGAAGCTGCTGGGCCAGCGCCTGGACAGCCTGGCCGAACGCCTGCCGCGGGCCATGCGCGAGGTGCTCAAGGACCGCCGCCAGCGCTTCCAGGCCCAATTGCAGACGCTGCAGGTGGTCAGCCCGCTGGCCACCCTCGCCCGCGGCTACAGCATCCTGCTGGACGAGCAGGGCCGGGCTATCCGCAGCGCGCAGCAGACCCGCAACGGCCAGCGCCTGACCGCCCGCCTCAACGAAGGCGAGCTGTCGGTGCGGGTCGAAGACAACTACCTGACCCCGGTCACCCTCTCACTACTGGACTGACACATGCCTCGCCTGCTCGCGCCCCTGCTTGCTCTTTCCCTCCTGCTGCTGGCCGGCGGCGCCCAGGCCAGCTATATCACCCGCACGCTGAACAAGCCGGTACCCGGCGGCGTTGCAGTAGTCGACCTCGGCCCCGCCGCCAGCGCACCGCACGCCCGCTTCGACGGCAAGCCGGTGCTGGTGGTTAAGGAGCAGGACAACTGGCTGGCCATCGTCGGCATCCCGCTGACCCAGAAACCGGGTACTGCGCTGCTGAGCCAGGGCGACCGCACCCTGCCGTTTACCGTCGGCAGCAAGAAGTACCCCGAACAGCGCATCACCCTGAAGAATACCCGCCAGGTCAACCCGAACCCGGACGACCTCAAACGCATCGACCGCGAGCTGGCCGAGCAGATCGCGGCCTACCGCAGCTTCAGCCCGGTCCTGCCGAGCAACCTGATCCTCGACAAGCCGGTCAATGGCCCGCTGTCGAGCAAGTTCGGCGTGCGGCGCTTCTTCAATGGCGAAGAACGCAACCCGCATGCCGGGCTGGATTTCGCGGTGCCGGCAGGTACACCGATCAAGACCCCGGCCAATGGCAAGGTGATCCTGGTGGGGGACTATTTCTTCAATGGCCGCACCGTGTTCGTTGACCATGGGCAGGGCTTCATCAGCATGTTCTGCCACATGTCGAAGATCGACGTGCAGGTGGGCCAGCCACTGCGCCGGGGTGACGTGGTCGGCCGGGTAGGCTCTACCGGGCGGGCTACCGGGCCGCACATGCACTGGAATGTCAGCCTGAATGATGCGCGGGTGGACCCGGCGATTTTCATTGGGGCATTCCAGCCCTGAGCCTCGTATTGCCTGGGGCGGGTAAACCCGTTCCCACTGCAATCGCCGCCTGTGAACGCGGGTCTACCCGGGAAGAGGACGGCACTGCCAGATCGATTTTCACTGTGTTGCGCCTTCTAAATATACTGCGCAAAAATAAACACGCCACACAGAAAAACCTGAAATAAAATCTCGCGAAATAGCTTTTTTTAAGCATTCCTCTCAATTTTTTCTGAACGCTTGCCATCCCCCACCCCACTGGTTAGGGTTGAGGGCATGAAAACCTTCAGCACCCTCATCCTGCTCCGACAACATTGCAGCCTCTGCCTGGTCAGCGCCCGACTACCAGGCTGAATCGCGTCGCCTCGCCCATTCATCTCGTTATCGCTCGGCAGGCCCGATCTCGGCCGCACACAAAAGGATTGCTTCCATGACCATGCTCAAAGACCCTTCGAAGAAATACCGTGCTTTCCCGACCATCGACCTGCCTGACCGTACCTGGCCGTCGAAGACCATCACCGCCGCGCCGATCTGGTGCAGCTCCGACCTGCGTGATGGCAACCAGTCGCTGATCGAGCCGATGGATTCGGAGAAGAAGCTGCGCTTCTGGAAGACCCTGGTGCAGGTAGGCGTGAAGGAAATCGAAGCCTCGTTCCCGTCTGCTTCGCAAACCGATTTCGACTTCGTGCGTACGCTGATCGAAGACGGCCACATCCCGGACGACACCACCATCCAGGTGCTTACCCAGGCCCGTGAAGACCTGATCGCCCGCACCTTCGAGTCGCTGCGCGGCGCGAAGAAGGCCATCGTCCACCTGTACAATGCCACCAGCCCGTCGTTCCGCCGCATCGTCTTCAACCAGGACAAGCAAGGCGTCAAGGACATCGCGGTGAACGCGGCCAAGCTGTTCGTCAAATATGCCGCGCAGCAGCCGGAAACCCAGTGGACCTTCCAGTACTCGCCGGAAACCTTCAGCGCCACCGAAATGGAGTTCGCCAAGGAAGTCTGCGACGCGGTCATCGAAGTATGGAACCCCACGCCTGAGCACAAGATCATCCTCAACCTGCCGGCCACCGTGGAAGTCTCCACGCCGAACGTGTACGCCGACCAGATCGAGTGGTTCTGCCGCAACATCAGCCGTCGCGACAGCGTGATCATCAGCCTGCACTGCCACAATGACCGTGGCACCGGCATCGCCGCCACCGAACTCGGCCTGATGGCCGGCGCCGACCGCGCCGAAGGCTGCCTGTTCGGCAACGGCGAACGCACCGGCAACGTTGACCTGGTGACCCTGGCGTTGAACCTCTATACCCAGGGCATCGACCCGCTGCTGGACTTCTCCGACATCGATGGCGTACGCAAGGTGGTCGAAGAGTGCAACCAGTTGCCGGTGCACCCGCGTCACCCGTACGTGGGCGATCTGGTCCACACCGCCTTCTCCGGCTCGCACCAGGATGCCATCCGCAAGGGCTTCGCCAAGCAACAGGAAGGCGAGCTGTGGGAAGTGCCGTACCTGCCGATCGACCCGGCCGACATCGGCCGCAGCTATGAAGCGGTGATCCGCGTCAACAGCCAGTCGGGCAAAGGCGGTATCACCTACCTGCTCGAGCAGGAATACGGCATCAGCCTGCCGCGCCGCATGCAGATCGAATTCAGCCAGGTGGTGCAAGGTGAAACCGACCGCCTGGGCCTGGAAATGACTGCGCAGCAGATCTACAACCTGCTGCACAAGGAATACCTCCAGGCCAACGCGCCGTATGCACTGGTCAGCCACCGCCTGCAGGAAGAGAACGGCCACAGCGCCGTGGAAGTGGAAGTCGCCGGCGAAGGCGAGACCACCCTGCACTGGCGCGGTAAGGGGAATGGCGCGCTGGAAGCCCTGGTAGCCGGCCTGCCGATTGCCGTCGAGATCATGGACTACAACGAACATGCGATTGGCGCGGGCACCAACGCCAAGGCTGCTGCCTACATCGAGCTGCGCGTGGCCGGTGGCCGCCCGGTGCATGGCGTGGGTATTGATGAAAACATCACTACCGCCAGCTTCAAAGCCCTGTTCAGCGCACTGAACCGCTCGCTGAGCCAGCAGGAAGCCAAGGCGGCCTGAGCCTTGGTGTGAGGAATGAAGAAGCCCGCATCGTTTGATGCGGGCTTTTTTGTACGCCTGTGCTGGCCTCTTCGCGTGCAAACCCGCTCCCACAGGAATTGCACAAGGCCTGAAAGCGCTGCATCCCATGTGGGAGCGGGTTTACCCGCGAAGAGGCCGGCACAGGCAATGCAAAAACCTCAGGCGAAAAAAAGGGGCGCCGACCAAGCGCCCCACAAGCCGTAAAAGCACACAACAAATTCAGTTGGCGTCCAGCAGCGCGATCGCCTCCGCACTGCACGCCTCGATCCGCGCCCAGTCGCCGTTCTTGATCCAGCTGCTGTCGAGCATCCAGGTGCCCCCTACACACATCACATTCGCCAGCGCCATGTAGTTGCGCACATTGCCTGGGTTGACCCCGCCGGTCGGGCAGAAGCGAATGTCGCCGAATGGGCCGCCAAAGGCCTTGATAGCCGCTACGCCGCCGCAGATTTCCGCCGGGAACAGCTTGAAACGGCGATAACCCAGGGCGTAGCCCATCATGATTTCGGATGGCGTGCTGATGCCCGGCAGCAACGGGATCTCGCTGTCTACGCCTGCTTCGAGGATGTCCTGGGTAATGCCGGGGGTGACAACGAACTGCGCTCCGGCAGCTTCAACTGCCGCGAACATGCGGCGATCGAGCACGGTGCCGGCACCGACACAAAGCTCCGGGCGCTGCTCGCGCAATACCTGGATGGCTTTAAGGCCATGCTGGGAGCGCAAGGTCACCTCCAGGGTACGGATACCGCCGGCGGCCAGGGCATCAGCCAAGGGCAGGATGTCGTCCTCGCGGGCGATGGTGATCACCGGCAGGATGCGCGCCTTTTCGCAAATGGCATCGATCCGTGCGGCTTTATCGGCCATCGAGAGCTTGGGCTGTGGGCGTTCGAGGGTGGTCATGACTGTGGATCCTTGGCTCATGGGCACCAGTAGATGTCCAGGGGGGCGTGAAGAAAAGCGCGAATCGGCATTTCCGTAAGGTCGGTGCCAGCCAGCGCGGCGCGCAGGGTAGCGAGTTTGCCCTGCCCTTGCACGGACAGTGCAGTGAAAGCAGCACTGGCCAGCAACGCGCGGCTCATGGACAAGCGCTGGCGCGGTACGCTCGGTGCCAGCATAGGCAGGCAGCGACGTGGGTTGGCCAGGTCGAGGCCGGCCTCCAGGTTGGGGCTGGCGGGGAACAGCGAAGCGGTATGGCCATCGTCACCCATGCCCAGCACCAGCACATCGATCGGCGGTAGCTCGGCCAGGGCCTGGTCGGCCTTGATGGCGGCGGCGTCGAGGTTTTCCGCCTGCTGGTACAAGCCAACGAAACGGGCCTTGGCCGCTGCGCCCTTGAACAGATGGCGAGCCAGCAGGCCGGCATTGCTGTCGGCGTGCTCCACCGGCACCCAACGCTCATCGGCCAGGCTGACGGTGACCCTGGCCCAGTCGAGGTCTTCACTGGCCAGCTGTTCGAGGAACGGTACCGGGCTGCGACCGCCAGACAGCACCACGCAGGCCTGCCCCTTGCTGGCGATCGCCTCGCGCAGGCGTGCAGCCACGTCATGCGCCTGGCGCACGGCCAGGGCCTCGGCATTGGCCAGCTCGTGCACGTTCACCGAGCCTGGCAGTTTCAGTTCAGATATCCCCATACCACGCCCTCCCGTCGCGTGTGATCAGAGCAATCGAGCTCATCGGCCCCCAGGAACCGGCCGCATAAGGTTTGGGCGCATCGCCCGCATTACGCCAGCCGGCAATCAACTGGTCGCACCACTTCCAGGCATATTCGATTTCATCCTTGCGCACGAACAGGTTCTGGTTGCCGCGCATCACCTCGAGCAACAACCGCTCATAGGCATCCGGAATCCTCGCGCTGCGCCAGGTGTCGGAAAAATTCAGTTGCAACGGGCCGCTGCGCAGTTGCATGCCCTTGTCCAGGCCCTGCTCCTTGGTCATTACCCGCAAGGAAATGCCTTCGTCCGGTTGCAGGCGGATGATCAGCTTGTTACCGATCTGCAAACGCTGTTCCGGAGCGAAGATATAGTGCGGGGTTTCCTTGAAATGGATGACGATCTGCGACAGTTTCTGCGGCATGCGCTTGCCGGTGCGCAGGTAGAACGGCACGCCGGACCAGCGCCAGTTGCGGATGTCGGCACGCAGGGCGACAAAGGTTTCTGTGTCGCTCTGGGCGTTGGCGTTGTCTTCCTCGAGGTAGCCGGGCACCGGCTTGCCATCGCTGTAGCCGGCAATGTACTGGCCGCGCACCACACGGGTGCTCAGCCCCTCACCCGTGATCGGTGCCAGGGCCTTGAGCACCTTGACTTTCTCGTCACGGATAGCATCGGCAGACAGTTCGCTGGGCGGGTCCATGGCGATCAGGCACAACAGCTGCAACAGGTGGTTCTGGATCATGTCGCGCAGTTGACCGGCCTTGTCGAAGTAACCCCAGCGGCCTTCGATACCGACCTTCTCGGCGACGGTAATCTCCACATGGGAGATGGAGTTCTGGTTCCACTGGGTTTCGAACAGGCTGTTGGCGAAGCGCAGGGCGATCAGGTTCTGCACCGTCTCCTTGCCCAGATAATGGTCGATGCGGTAGACCCGGTTCTCGGGGAAGAACCGCGCCACGGCGTCGTTGACCCGGCGCGACGACTCCAGGTCGTGGCCGATGGGCTTCTCCAGCACTACCCGGGTGCGCTCGGCCAGACCGGCCTTGTCGAGGTTCTCGCAGATGGCGCCATATACCGCCGCCGCCGTGGCGAAATAGGCAATCAGCGGCAGCTCGCCCTGCAACTGCTCGGCCAGGGCTTGATAGCCCTCGGGCTGGAGGAAGTCCAGGTGCTGGTAGCTCAGGCGGGCAAGGAAGCGCCCTAGCGCGGCGGGCTCTATGTCAGCCTCGGGCACATGCCGGCGCAGGTGCGCTTCGATACTGTCCAGGTGGTCCTGTGCCGTTCCGGCCTCACGGGCCAATGCCAGCAGGCGGGTATCCGGGTGCAACAGGTTGGCCCGGTCGAGCTGGTAAAGCGCTGGAAACAGCTTGCGCAATGCCAGGTCGCCGAGGGCGCCAAACAGGGCAAAGGTGCAAGGTTCGACACTGATCGCAGCCATGATGTTGGTTCTTTCCCAAAGTTGGTCTAGGAATACCGCTTTCACATACGGTTTTCAAGGGATAATGTAGTAAAAACCACAACATTCGACACTAGTGTTACAGACAAGTGGTACGCCAACCGCGCCGACAGTACGATAGACGACCGTGCAAAAAGCCTGCTGCTCCCACAGCCGGCTGTCTTCCCGACCCAAGGACACACCCCATGGACCGCGTGCGAAACCTCCTGGAACAGATCCAGGGACGCCTCGACGAGCTGAACAAGGCCGAACGCAAAGTCGCCGAAGTCATCCTGCTCAACCCGCAACAAGCCACCCGTTTCAGCATCGCTGCGCTGGCCCAGGCGGCCAAGGTCAGCGAACCGACCGTCAACCGCTTCTGCCGTTCGTTCGGCGTCAGCGGCTACCCCGAGCTCAAGCTGCAACTGGCGCAAAGCCTGGCCAGCGGCGCCGCATACGTCAGCCGCGCGGTAGAGGCCGACGATGATCCGGCAGCCTATACCCAGAAGATCTTTGCCAGCGCCATCGCCTCGCTCGACAGCGCCTGCCAGCAACTGGACCCACAGCAGGTCAGCCGTGCCGTGGACATGATGATCCAGGCGCGGCAGATCCATTTCTTCGGCCTGGGCGCCTCTGCCCCGGTGGCGCTGGATGCCCAGCACAAGTTCTTCCGCTTCAACCTGGCGGTGTCGGCCCACGCCGACGTGCTGATGCAGCGCATGCTGGCCTCGGTTGCCCACACTGGCGACCTGTTCGTAATCATTTCCTATACCGGACGCACCCGCGAACTGGTCGAGGTGGCGCGCCTTGCCCGGGAAAACGGCGCCTCGGTGCTGGGCCTGACGGCCGCCGGTTCGCCATTGGCCAATGCCTGCAGCCTGAGCCTGCATATTCCGTTGCCGGAAGACACCGATATCTACATGCCGATGACTTCGCGGATCATCCAGCTGACCGTGCTCGATGTGCTGGCCACTGGCATGACCTTGCGCCGTGGCGTGGACTTCCAGCCACACCTGCGCAAGATCAAGGAAAGCCTCAACGCCAGCCGCTACCCGATCGAGGACGACGAACTCAACTGAGCCGGTGCGCCTGCAAACGCAAGTGGGCACGCTGCCCCGGCGCCAGGCTCAGGCCTTCGCCACTGCCGCTGGCGGCCTCGACGCAGACGAAACGCTGGCATTCGCGGCCGCTCACCCCCATCAGCGGGCGATTGCCCGGGTGCCAGACCACGGTGTCGTCACTGTCGCCAGTATCGATGCACAATTCACGTTGCCAGGCCGGGTCCTGCAGCTGTACCCGTGGCGTACCGGGGTAGACCCTCTGGCAGCCGCCCTTGAGCTTCAGCGCGCCATCCTCGCGGCATGCCTGGCGGTTGAGGCGGTCGTAGCCTTCGATGTCCTCGAGCCCGGACAGCGCTATCTCGGACACGTCACTGATACACCAGTAGGCCAGCAGGGCATGACTCAACTGGCAGGGTTCGCTGTCCTGGTGCTCGGTGCTCAGGCTCAGCTCCATGCGACTGCCCAGCCGGGCATGCAGGTCGACCTGCCAGTCGCACAGGTCCAGCCGCCATTTCAGGGTAACGCCCTCCTCGTCCTCGCGGCTGTCGACCAGTTTCCAGTCCAGCAGGCGCGCCCAGCCATGGGCCGGCCACAGGTCTTCGCTGGGATGACGGCCATACCAAGGCCAGCACACCGGCACACCACCGCGGATCGCCCCGACCTGTGGCCACTGCTCGGCACACCACAGCCAGGGCCGTTCGCCGGCTGGCTGGAAATGCAGCAGTTGCGCGCCCTGGCGGCTGAACACAGCCTGGCAGCGTGGGTGGTCGATGATCAGCACATCGCGCTGCTGGTAACGCTCCCACTCGAATGTCGGCCGAGGCCGCTGCGAGGTGAAGAAGCGATGAAGCGGATGTTCGGGCATGTTCAGGGCTCTTGTTGTTTGAGACAGCGCTATCTCGGCCTATCCCCGATACCCACTGCAAGCCAGTGGGTGCCGGGGGCCGAAATGGGATTGGCGTAAATTTACAACAATTGCCCTTAGAATGACGACTGAATCTTCAACCCTGCGACCAGCGCATTGTCCACCTCGTCGACCCCGCCGGGGCTCTTGATGTACTGCAGGTTGGGCCGCACGGTCAGCCAGTTGGTGACGTGGAAGCCGTAATAGAGTTCGGCGTTGTACTCGGTGCGTTGCAGCGGCACGAAGCCGGGGTTGTCGTAATCGTCGATACCGCTTTGGGCGTTCAGCAGCTCGGCGCGCTTCTTCACATCGTCATTCACATGAATGCGTGCCACGCCGAAGCCGATATCGTCCTTGGGCCGGGCGTCGAAGGCGCCTTTGTAGACCAACCCGACCTGCTGGTAGTTGTCGACCACGTTGGTGGCTTTGTCGTGCACGGTGAAGTTGGCGAACAGGCTCAGGCCACGGTTGACATCGCCAGCGTGGGCAGTCACCTGCTGCTGGGCCACGACCCACCAGCCATGCTTGCTGGAGTGCGACTTGAAGGCTTCGCCAGTCAGCGCCTGCGGGTTGCCGTTGACATCGTCGAATACATCATCGGCCTTGGCCGTGCTGTAGTAGTAACCCAGGCGGTACTCACCGGGCAGGCCATTGACCTTGGGTGACCACACCGCTTCCACCGGCAGTATCGCGCCTTTGGTGCCGCTGCCGCTAAGCTTGAAGCCGTTGCCGGTTTCCAGGTTGGAAGGGTTTTGCTCGAAGGCACCGACCTGGACGAAGAATTCCGGGGTGATGTTGTACTTGACCCGCAGGGCCCACTGGCTCACCGGCCAGTTGTACCAGATGCCACCGACCCAGTTGCCCACCTGCGAGCCGCAGAAGGCCAGGTTCTGGAAGTCGCAAGGGAAGCTGTTGAAATCCTCGCCTTCGCCGAAGCGGCCGAATTTCACGTCCAGCGCGCCGTCGAAGTATTTCTGCTTGATCCACATCTGGGTCAGGCGCCAGGTCTGGCCGCGGCCCCACACTTCCTGCACCGAGCTGAACTGCCCGGCGCGCGGGTCGCTGATGCGGTCGTTGGACAGGTTGCGGCCACTGCGCTCGGTGATTGCCAGTTTGAACTCGGCATCGTGCCAGCCGAGAATCTTCTGCAGGTCCAGGTGTGCACCAAGCGCGAACTGGTCGCTGTAGCGCGCGGTCTTGTCATCGTTGTAGCCGCCGTGCAGGTTACCGGCTACCTCACCGACGTAATCCAGGGTGAAGTCATAGCCCTTTTCCAGCAACTCGGTGCGGGTGCCGCCCCAGTCGCCGGTCATCCACTTCGATTCGCTGGAAAAGGCCTCGGCAGCCTGCGCGCCGCTGCTGCCAACGATGGCAAGCAAGGCCAGCGAGCCCAATGTCCTGATGCGTTTGCGCTGTTCCATCCCTTTGCGTCCTCTTTTTTCTTATTGATGGTGTAGACGAATCAACGGCCCTTGAAGTGAGCCACGTTGTCCTTTACTGCGGCGGCGGAGCTGGCCAGGTGCAGGCGCTCGCCGCTGTCGGCGTCGAACAGCAGCACCCGGGCCGGGTCGAACTGCAAGTTCAGGTTGTCACCTACCTGGCACGTCACATCCGGCGCCAGGCGGCAGCAGACCTTGGTCTGGTTGAGGGTGACGAACACCAGCAGGTCCGGCCCGGTAGGCTCGGTCACTTGCACCTCGGCACGGATGCCAGGCAAGCCGTTGCCCTCCCCGTTGCCCAGCGCGATCTGCTCGGGACGGATGCCTAGAATGATCTCGCGCCCCTCGAGCTCGTCGGCCGCCAGCCCCAAAGGCAGTTCGCAGCGTGCCTGGCCGCTGTCGAGCAGCGCCAGCAGGCGACCATCCTGTTTGGCCAGGCGGGCCGGGATGAAGTTCATCGGCGGCGAACCGATGAAGCTGGCGACAAACTGGTTGGCCGGGTTGTTGTAGATCTGTTGCGGAGTGCCGAACTGCTGGATGATGCCGTCCTTCATCACCGCCACCTTGTCACCCAGGGTCATGGCCTCGATCTGGTCATGCGTGACGTACACGGTGGTGGTCTTCAGGCGCTGATGCATCAGCTTCATTTCGGTGCGCATCTCGACGCGCAGCTTGGCATCGAGGTTGGACAGCGGTTCATCGAACAGGTAGATCTTCGGCCGCCGCGCCAGCGCCCGGCCCATGGCCACGCGCTGCTGCTGGCCGCCAGACAGCTGGGCCGGTTTGCGCGCCAGCAGATGCTCGATCTGCAGCAGCTTGGCCACCCGTGCCACCTCCTCGTCGATGGCAGCCTGGGGCAGCTTGCGTATCTTCAGGCCGAACTCGATGTTCTCGCGCACGCTCATGGTCGGGTACAGCGCATAGGACTGGAACACCATGGCGATGTCGCGGTCCTTCGGGCTCATGCCGCTGACATCCTGCTGGTCGATGAGGATCGCACCGCCGGTGATCTGCTCCAGGCCGGCAATGCAGTTCATCAGGGTCGACTTGCCGCAGCCCGACGGGCCGACCAGGATCAGGAACTCGCCATCCTTGATCGACAGCTGGATATCCTTGAGGGTGTCCGGCAGGCCACTGCCGTAGGTCTTGTTCACATTGCGAAGTTCGAGCGTTGCCATGACTTACCCCTTTACCGCGCCAGCCGTCAGGCCGCGAACGAAATATTTGCCTGCCACCACGTACACCAGCAGGGTTGGCAGGCCGGCGATCATCGCCGCTGCCATGTCGACGTTGTATTCCTTGGCCCCGGTACTGGTGTTGACCAGGTTGTTCAAGGCCACGGTGATCGGTTGCGAGTCGCCG
This sequence comes from Pseudomonas sp. TE21394, assembly GCF_054057835.1. Taxonomy (NCBI): domain Bacteria; kingdom Pseudomonadati; phylum Pseudomonadota; class Gammaproteobacteria; order Pseudomonadales; family Pseudomonadaceae; genus Pseudomonas; species Pseudomonas sp. TE21394. The sequence continues at coordinate 845,361 of NZ_JBSRZR010000001.1, forward strand.
CTGGAGAACACCACGCCAAACAGGAAGTCGTTCCAGATCTGGGTGAATTGCCAGATCAGGCAGACCATGATGATTGGCGTGGACATCGGCAGGATGATGCGGCGGAAGATGGTGAAGAACCCGGCGCCATCCAGCCGCGCAGCCTTGACCAGCGCATCAGGGATGCTGACGTAGAAGTTGCGGAAGAACAGTGTGGTGAAGGCCAGGCCATAGACCACGTGCACCAGTACCAGGCCGCTGGTGGTGCTGGCCAGGCCGAGCTTGCCGAGGGTGAACGAGGCCGGCAGCAGCACGGTCTGGAACGGCAGGAAGCAGCCGAACAGCAGCAGGCCGAAGAACAGCTGCGAGCCGCGGAAGCGCCACATCGACAGCACATAGCCGTTCAGCGCACCGATCGCGGTGGAGATCAGTACCGCCGGCACGGTGATCATGATCGAGTTCCAGAAGTAACCGCTGACCGTGGCCCAGGCCTTGGCCCACCCGATACCACTGAACACCACCGGCCAGCTCAGCAGGTTGCCGGTGCTGATATCGTCCGGGGTCTTGAAGCTGGTCAGCAGCATCACCACCAGCGGCACCAGGTACAGCAACACGGCCAGCAACAATACCGCGTGGATGGCGATGCGGCTGAGGCTCAGCACCGGTTTGTCGACAGGGCTATGCATGGCGCTTGCTCCGCAGCTCCGAGTACAGGTAAGGCACGAGGATCGCCAGGATCGCCCCGAGCATGAGAATGGCGCTGGCCGAACCCATGCCCATCTGCCCGCGGCTGAAGGTGAACGAATACATGAACATCGCCGGCAGGTCGGACGAATAACCCGGTCCGCCGGCGGTCATCGCCGCCACCAGGTCGAAGCTCTTGATGGCAATGTGCGCGAGAATCATCAGCGAGCTGAAGAACACCGGGCGCAGGCTGGGCAGCACCACACGCCAATAGATGCGCGGCAGGCTGGCGCCGTCGATCTGGGCGGCGCGGATGATCGACGGGTCGACACCGCGCAGGCCGGCGAGGAACATCGCCATGATGAAGCCCGATGCCTGCCAGACCGCTGCAATCACCAGGCAGTACACCACCCGGTCCGGGTCGATCAGCCAGTCCAGGCGGAACCCCTCCCAGCCCCAGTCACGCAGCAGCTTGTCCAGGCCCATGCCCGGGTTGAGCAGCCACTTCCAGGCAGTGCCTGTAACGATCATCGACAGCGCCATGGGGTACAGGTAGATGGTGCGGATGAAGCCTTCGCGGCGGATACGCTGGTCCAGCAGGACCGCCAGCAGCACGCCGATGACCAGGCTGATGGCGATGAACAGGCCGCCGAACAGCAGCAGGTTCTTGCTCGCCACCCACCAGCGGTCATTGTCGAACAGCCGGGCGTACTGGGCCAGGCCGGCCCACTTGTAGGTCGGCAGGAAGGTCGACGTGGTGAAGGACAGGACAAAGGTCCAGAGGATGTAGCCGTAGAAGCCCACCAGGACGATGAACATGCTCGGCGCCAGCACCAGCTTGGGCAGCCAGCGCTGAAGCGCGTCCAGGGGTGAGGCCCGCAATTGGGCGGTAATTGTGCTCATGGTTCACCTCGAAGGCGCTGCACTCGCCCGTAGGAGCGGCCTTGTGTCGCGACGGGCTGCGCAGCAGACCCAAGGGACTCAAGGCCAACCCCTGACGGGAGGATCGAGTGCACAGGTATTTGGAGCTGCTGCGCAGCCCGTCGCGACGCAAGGCCGCTCCTACAACGGCAGCAGCGGCTGCTTTACTGGGCAGCCTTGATCGCCGCCGCCAGCTTCTTCGCCGCATCGGCCGGGTCGGCCTTCGGGTCGTTGATGTAGTTGGTCACCACATCGAAGAACGCGCCCTGCACGGCCAGCGTGGTGGCCATGTTGTGCGCCATGCTCGGCTGCAGCCCGCCGCTCTTGGCGTCGGCGAGGAAGTCCCTGGCGGAGGTTTGCGCGCAGGCATCGAAGCCATACTTGTCCATGTCGGCCAGCATGTCGTTGCGTACCGGAATGGAGCCCTTGTTGATGCTGAAAACTTTCTGGAAGTCCTGGCCCAGCACCTTGCGTGCGATGGCCTGCTGGCCGGCAGCGGTGCCTTCGTCGTTCTGCTTGAACACCACCAGCGAGTCGATGTTGTACAGGAACGCCTTGTCCGTGCCAGGGAATGGCACGCACTGGTAGTCCTTGCCGGCGGTTTTCTTCGCCAGGGTCCATTCGCTCTTGGCCCAGTCGCCCATGATCTGCATGCCGGCCTTGCCGTTGATGACCTTGGCCGCTTCGAGGTTCCAGTCCTGGCCCTTGCCATCCGGGTCCATGTAGGTGGCGACCTTCTTCAGCTCGGTCAACGCCTTGATCATCTGCGGGCCGGTCAGCGCCGAATTGTCGAGGTCGACCAGGGCCTTCTTGTAGCCATCGACACCCATCACCGCCAGCACCACGCTTTCGAATACGGTGCTGTCCTGCCATGGCTGGCCGCCGTGGGCGAGGGGGATGAAGCCGGCAGCCTTGAGCTTGTCGGCGGCGACATAGAATTCGTCGAGGGTGGTCGGCGCCTTGTCGATGCCGGCCTTCTTGAAGACTTCGGGGTTGATCCACAGCCAGTTGATGCGGTGGATGTTCACCGGTACGGCCACGTAGTCACCGTCATACTTCACGGTGTCGGCCACTTTCTTGTCGAGCAGCGTGTCCCACTTCTCTTCCTTGGCCACATCCTTGAGCACATCGGGGTCGAGCAGGCCGGTGGCTGCCCAGTCCTGGATGTCCGGCCCCTTGATCTGCGCGACACCCGGCGGGTTGCCCGCCACGGCGCGGCTCTTGAGCACGGTCATGGCCGTGGCACCACCGCCGCCGGCGACAGCGCCGTCCTTCCAGGTGAAGCCATCTTTCTCGACCTGGGCCTTGAGCACATCGACCGCCGCTTTTTCACCACCGGATGTCCACCAGTGCACCACCTCGACACTGCCTTTGGAATCGGCAGCGAGGGTAATCAGTGGAAACAGCGAAGCCCCGAGCGAGGCGATGGAAACAGCGGCAGCGAGACGAAACGTGGAGTTCATCGAAGCACCTTTCTTGTTGTTATGCCGTGCAAGTCGGTCGCTTGCGTTGCATTGAGTCTAAACAGCGTGCGCGCCTCGTCAGGTAACGAAGCGATGCGTGAATGTCATCGTTTGGTTACATTGCCAGCCAGGCTGCTGGCCAGGCTCGGCGCCAGCGGCAAGCCCGGCAGCAGCAATGCCTGGTAAGCGTGATAGAGGTCGGGTTTGCCCGGCCACAGCGTCCCGGCCGGCTGGTTGTGCGCATCGAGTTCGTGGTACCAGCTGCCCCCAACCAGGTCGATGAAATGACTGGCAATGAAGTCCCAGCAGCGCCGATACCACTGCTCGTATTGCGCCTCGCCGGTGCGCTGCAACAGCGCCGCCGCTGCGGCGCAGGCTTCGGCGTGCACCCAATGCAGGCGCGCCCGCACCATCGGCCGATCGGCCCAGTCCAGGGTGTAAACGAACCCCTCCGCGCCATCGACATTCCAGGCCTGCAGGCAGGCTGCATCGAACAGCGCACGGGCGTCGTCCGCCAGCCAGCCCGGCGCCTGTAGGCCGGCCCGTTCGAGGCTGGCCTCCAGGTGCAGCAGCAACCGCGCCCATTCCAAGGCATGCCCCGGCGTGGTGCCATAAGGCCGAAAGTGATCAGCCGGGTGTTCCTGGTTGTAGTGCGGCGATGGCTGCCAGAAGGCGTCGAAATGCTCGATGACGCGATAACCGTTGGCCGCGGCATGGGTATGGATGATGCGCTCGGCAACGCGCAAGGCACGTTGCAGCCACAGGTTGTCGCCCGTGACGTCTGCCAAGGCCAGGAAGGCCTCGACCGCGTGCATGTTGCTGTTGGCGCCACGGTAGGGCTCGGGCAGTTGCCAGGCGCGGGAAAAGGCCTCCCTGAGGGCCCCCTCCTCTTCGCTCCAGAAATGCGTGTCGAGTATCCGCACTGCATCTGCAAGCAGAGCGGGGGCATCGGCGGCGCCGGCCAGCACGGCCGAGCTGGCAGCCAGGGCAACGAAGGCATGCAGGTAGGCCGCCTTGCCGCTGTCGGTATCGCCATCGGGGTGGGCGAACCAGCCGCCGTAGCTGGCATCCTGCATGGCGCCGCGCAGGGCGGCGACACCGTGTTCGACATAGTCCAGGTAACCGGGCAGACCCTGCAGGTGGGCCAGTGCGAAGCAGTGGGTCATGCGCGCAGTGTTCAGGGTGTCGGCGCAGGCGCCAGGAGGAAGCTGCCCCCTGGCATCGAGGCTGCCATAGCCCTCGGGCAGTTTCGCAGCCTTGGCGAAAGCCAGCAGGCGCTGCGCTTCAGCCAGGCGCCAAGCGTTGTGGGCCGGGGTATCGAGCCAACGGATGGCAGGCAGGTTGCAGGTGTTCATGGGCCAGCTTGATCCTTGCCAGTCGTGTGCGAATTCTAGTCAGTGGGGTTGGGCGGGATGTCACGAAGGGCCGGAGGATTGTCACCATGCGGTGACATTTCGCTTGCCGGCGTCGGTACTACGAGCGCTCAGTCCATGCCTCGCGGCAGGTACAAGGTCACCCGCAACCCGCCCTCGCGAAGGTTGAGCAGACTTACCTCCCCACCATGGCTATGGGCAATGTTGCGTGCGATTCCCAATCCCAGCCCATAGCCCTGTTGCTGCCCCGCCAGGCGAAAGTGCGGCTCGAACACCTGCTCCAGCTGCTGCTCGGGCACCCCCGGGCCCTGGTCGTCTACCTGCAGCACGAAGCCCTCGGCAGTGTCGATGATGCGTAACCGAGCCCGCTCGCCGTACTTGATGGCATTGTCGATCAGGTTGCCGATGCAACGTCGCAGCGCCAGCGGCTTGCCCGGGTACGGCGCCAGCGCCCGACCTTCGAGGTTGATGCGGCCATCGCCCAGGTAAGGCTCGGCAAGGATCTCCAGTACCTGGTTGAGATCGACCGGCTCGATGTTTTCGTGGATGTCGGTGTCCTTCACGCACTGCAAGGCACCTTTTACCAGCAACTCAAGTTCATCCAGGTCCTGGCTGAACTTGGCCTGCAGACGTTCGTCCTCCAGTAGCTCGACGCGCAGGCGCAGGCGGGTGATCGGCGTGCGCAGGTCATGGGAAATGGCGCTGAACAGCTGGCTACGCTCGGTCAGGTAGCGGCTGATACGTTCGCGCATGCTGTTGAACGCCCGCCCCACTTCCACCACCTCACTACCCCCGCCTTCAGCCACCGGCGCCACATCGGCCCCCAGCGACATCTCTCGCGCGGCGCGTGCCAGGCGCTTGAGCGGCCAGCTCTGCCAGTGCACCAGCAGGCCGATGAACAACAGCAGCAAGACGGTGGTCAGCACGATGAAGCCGATCTGCTGGCGCGGCAGGCGTTCGGCTTCCAGGCTGGTATAGGGTTCGGGCAGCAGCGAGGCAATGTACAGCCACTCGCCCTCGCCCAGGCGGATCTGGGTCACCAGCACCGGCGGATTGAGCGGTTCCAGGGTCAACGAGTAGTGCGCCCATGAGCGTGGCAGCTCGTCGAGCTTGAGGCCGCTATTGAAGATGCGCAGGTCGTCGGGGCCGACGAATGCCACGGAAATTTCCATCTGCGAACCCAGGCGCTCATGCAGCACCTGCTGGAACACGTCGATCACCGCCTGCTTGCGCGGGGTGACGGGCAGCACCGGCATGTCCAACGGCTTGGCGTTGAGCGACACGAAGAAGCGCGTGCCGCCCATGCTGCGCAGCTGGTCGAGCACCATGGGCCGGTAACCCACCGGCAACGAGCGAAAGTAGCTGACGCTGGCGCTCATCGAGTGGGCCAGGCTGCTGGCGCTGGCGCGCAGGCCTTGCAGTTGGCTGGCGCGCAACTGGGCGACCCAGATGATGCTGGACAGGCCCTGGGCCAGCAGTACCACCAGCAAGGTCAGCAGCAGCATGCGCCCCAGCAGGGAGCGCGGGAGCAGCCGCCAGCGCCGCTCAGGAGCCACTGCAGACATGGGCAGCCAGCAGGTAGCCACTGCCGCGCACGGTGCGGATCAGCCGGGGGGGTTTGTCGGTATCGCGCAGGCGCTGGCGCAGGCGACTCACTGCCATGTCGACGATACGGTCCAGCGGCATCGGCTCGCGGCCGCGGGTGGCGTTGCCGATGGTGTCGCGGTCAAGGATCTGCTGGGGATGGTCGAGGAACAGCTTGAGCAGGGCGAAATCAGCACCGGAGAGCATCACCTCCTCGCCATCGCGATGGAACAGGCGGTGGCTGACCGTGTCCAGGCGCCAGTCGTCGAAAGCCAGCACCGCACCGCCCGGCGCCGCCTGGCCGAATTCGGCCCGGCGCAGCAGGGCCTTGATCCGCGCCTGCAGTTCGCGCGGGCTGAACGGTTTGCCCAGGTAGTCGTCGGCGCCCAGTTCCAGGCCAATGACTCGGTCGGCTTCGTCCGAGCTGGCAGTGAGCATGATGATCGGTACCCGTGCCTGGCGCGGGTGCTGGCGTACCCAGCGGCACAGGCTGAAGCCGTCTTCGTCGGGCAACATGACGTCGAGGATGACCAGATCAAAGGGGGTGGTCTCCAGGGCGCGGCGAAAGCCCCTGCCGTCGGCTTCGGCATGTACCTGGAAGCCGGAGCGGCTCAGGTAGGTCTGCAGCAGTTCGCGGATTTCCTGGTCGTCGTCGACCATCAGGATCGATTTACCGGCAGTGCTCAAGGTGGTCCTTCCTTTTGTCTGGTTACAGGTCTTGGTTGCCTGCTATCGGGGCTGCTGGGCGGCCTCCAGTCACCTATCCGTGATCCAGCGCTTGCTGCAAGGCCACTCCTGCCCCGAGCAACCCGGAAAATTCGGCCGTCACCAGCCAAACCGGCACGCCGGCGAAGTAGCCACTCATGCAGCCTTTGTCGGCAAAGCTGGTGGCGAACCCGCTACGCAGGAACAGCTCGGCAAAGCGCGGGATTACACCGCCGACAATATAAACCCCACCGCGCGCACCCAGGGTCAGCACATTGTTACCCGCCACTCGGCCAAGGAATCGGCAGAACTGTTCGATCACCGCCAGCGCCTGCGGTTCGCCGGCCAGCGCAGCATCGGTGATCTGCGCCGGGGTCTTGTGTCGGGGTGTGTCGCCGTCCAGTGCACAGATTGCCTGGTACAGGCGCAGCAGGCCACCGCCACTGAGCACGGTTTCGGCGCTGACGTGGCCGATCTGGGCGTGGATCTGTTGGTGGATTGCTGCTTCGCGGGCATTGCCCACCGGCAGGTCGACGTGCCCGCCCTCGCCTGGCAAGGCGCACCAACGCTCACCCACTCGCAACAGGGAGCCGACACCCAAACCGGTGCCTGGGCCAATGACCAATGCCGGGCGTGAAAGGTCGGCCTGGCCCGGGCACACTTCGCGGAACTCGCCATCGCGCAGGCGGGTCATGCCCAGCGCCATGGCGGTGAAGTCGTTGATCAACAACAACTGCTCGATCTGCAGCCGCTGGCAGAACGCCTGACGGCTCAGGCGCCAATGGTTGTTGGTGAAGCGGAACTCGTCGCCATTGACCGGCCCGGCCACCGCCAGGCAGGCAGCAGTCACGCCGCCGCGGGCGATGCCCAGGCCTTCAAGGTAAGCCTCGATGGCCTGTTCCGGGCTGGTGTAGTCCTCGGTGGCGAAGACTTTCACGGCATGTAGCTGGTTGTCACGCCATAACGCAAAACGGGCATTGGTGCCGCCGATGTCGCCAACCAGCAGGTCCTTCATTTGAGGTTCTCCAGAGCCGAGGTGAAGGCGCTGGCGCCCTGCTCTGCCGGGCTGAACGCCATGCGCATGAAGCCGAACAGCTCGCGTCCGCAGCCCAGGTCGTTGCCCTGGGGCGCTGGCGGCAGGTCGCGGCTGGCCAGTTCTTCGGCCGACACCAGTACCCGCAGCGTGCCTTCGACACCATCAACCCGCACCATATCACCGTCGCGCACCCGCGCCAGCGGGCCACCGTCATACGCCTCGGGACAGACATGAATGGCTGCCGGGATCTTGCCGGAGGCGCCGGACATGCGCCCGTCGGTGACCAGCGCGACCTTGTAGCCGCGATCCTGCAACACACCGAGGAACGGCGTGAGCTTGTGCAGTTCCGGCATGCCGTTGCAACGCGGGCCCTGGAAGCGCACCACGGCGACGAAATCACGCTCCAGCTCGCCGGCCTTGAAGGCATCGGCCAGCGACTGCTGGTCGTGGAACACGCGGGCCGGGGCTTCGACCACCTGGTGTTCCGGGGCGACCGCGGAAACCTTCATCACGCCTCGGCCAAGGTTGCCTTCCATCACCCGCAGGCCGCCTTCGGCCGAGAATGGTCGGGCCACCGGGCGCAGGATGCTTTCGTCCAGGCTGTGCTGCGGCCCTTCGCGCCACACCAGCTTGCCGTCGTCGAGGAACGGCTCCTGGGTGTAGCGACGCAGGCCATGGCCGGCCACGGTGTTGACGTCCTCGTGCAGCAGCCCGGCATCGAGCAGCTCGCGAATCAGGAAAGCCATGCCACCAGCGGCCTGGAAGTGGTTGATGTCGGCCTTGCCGTTGGGGTAGACATGGGACAGGGTCGGCACCACTTCGGAAAGGTCGGCCATGTCCTGCCAGGTCAGCTGGATCCCCGCCGCCTGGGCAATCGCCGGAATATGCAGGGTATGGTTGGTCGAGCCGCCGGTGGCGTGCAGGGCAACGATGGAGTTGACCAGCGCCTTCTCATCGACGATTTCCCCCAACGGCATGAAGTTGCCGCTGGCCTTGGTCATGCGCGTGACCTGCTGCGCGGCCTCGGCAGTGAGCGCGTCGCGCAGCGGTGTGTACGGGTTGACGAAGGAGGCGCCCGGCAGGTGCAGGCCCATCACCTCCATCACCAGCTGGTTGGTGTTGGCCGTGCCGTAGAAGGTACAGGTGCCCGGGCTGTGGTAGGACTTCATTTCCGATTCCAGCAGTTCCTCGCGGCTGGCCTTGCCCTCGGCGTAGCGTTGGCGCACGTCGGCCTTCTGCTTGTTGGAAATACCGGAAACCATCGGCCCACCGGGGACAAAGATGGTCGGCAGGTGGCCAAAGCGCAGTGCGCCCATCATCAGCCCGGGGACGATCTTGTCGCAGATGCCCAGCATCAGCGCGGCGTCGAACATGTTGTGCGACAAGGCCACGGCGGTGGACATGGCGATCACTTCACGGCTGGCAATCGCCAACTCCATGCCCGGCTCGCCCTGGGTCACGCCGTCGCACATCGCCGGTACGCCACCGGCGAACTGGCCGACCGAACCGACCTCGCGCAGGGCTTGCTTGATCTGCTCGGGGAAGTGCAGGTACGGCTGGTGCGCCGAGAGCATGTCGTTGTAGGCCGAGACGATGGCCACGTTGGCCGCATTCATCAGGCGCAGGGTCTGCTTGTCCTCGCTGCCGCAACCGGCCACGCCGTGGGCGAAGTTGGCGCATTGCAGGCTGGCACGCATGGGGCCTTCACTGGCCGCGCCGCGAATCAGCTGCAGGTAGCGTTCGCGGGTGGCACGGCTGCGCTCGACCAGCCGCTGGGTGACCTCAAGGATGCGCGGATGCATGTACTGGACTCCAGGCTAATTGTAAGGGCGGTTTACCAGGCATTTTCCCTCCAAACGATTGCGGCCTAGGCTCAGGTAGAGGAGCCCGCTGCATCGGCGGAGGCATGCTGCCCAACCACTCGTTGTATGTTTAAACAAAATACTGCCATTAAAAAGGCTTGTTTTCTATCCGCCAGTGAATAATCTTGTAATTCCAACAACAAAACCGTTTCAGTGAAGCTCCTTTGTGCCACAGGTTTCACTCGGACTGCCAGAGGTACTGCCATGACTCTACGCATCGCCATCAATGGATTCGGCCGCATCGGGCGCAACGTCCTGCGCGCACTGTATACCCAAGGCTACCGCCAGGACCTGCAGGTCGTCGCCATCAATGACCTGGGTGACAGCGCCATGAACGCCCATCTGCTCAAGTATGACAGCGTGCACGGTATCTTCGACGCCAGCGTCGAGGCCGACCATGAAAGCCTGACGGTCAATGGCGACCGTATCGCCGTCAGCGCCATCCGCAACCCGGCCGAACTGCCCTGGAAGGCCGAGGCGATCGACGTGGTGTTCGAATGCACCGGGCTGTTCACCGAGCGCGCCAAGGCTGCAGCACACCTGGCTGCGGGGGCAGGCAAGGTGATCGTCTCGGCACCCGCCAAGGGCGCCGATGCCACGGTGGTATATGGCGTCAACCATGACGTGCTGCGGGCCTCGCACCAGGTCATTTCCAACGCCTCGTGTACCACCAACTGCCTGGCGCCGATCGCCCAGGTGCTGCACCGCGAGTTCGGCATCGAGCAAGGCCTGATGACCACCATCCATGCCTATACCAACGATCAGGTGCTGACCGACGTGTACCATGGCGACCCGTATCGCGCACGCTCGGCGACCCAATCGATGATTCCCAGCAAGACCGGCGCCGCCGAGGCGGTGGGCCTGGTGCTGCCGGAACTGGCCGGCAAACTGACCGGCATGGCGGTGCGCGTACCGGTGATCAACGTGTCGCTGGTGGACCTCACCGTCAACCTCAGGCGCGAGGCCACGGCCGAGCAGGTCAACCAGCTGTTCCTCGAAGCCAGCAAGCATTCGCGAGTACTGGGCTACAACGCCTTGCCGCTGGTTTCCTGCGATTTCAACCACAACCCGCTGTCGTCGATCTTCGATGCCAACCATACCCGGGCCAACGGGCGCATGCTCAAGGTGCTGGCCTGGTATGACAACGAATGGGGCTTCTCCAACCGTATGCTGGATAACTGCCTGGCGCTGTGCCACGCCGGCTGAGCCCCAGCTCGCGCCATGTAGGCGCGGCCTTGCGTCGCGATGGATCACGCCCCGGCACAGATTGCCGCGGGCGCCTTGCCCCCATCGCGAGGCCAGGCCGCGCCTGGACCGGGTCGGGCAAGGCGTGGCATTCACAATCTTTACCTTTTCCCGACACTTTCAAGCTTGACCTTCGACACGGATGATAAGCATTATCATTAGCCTTTTGTCGGCCAGGTCCCCTCGTGAGTCAGTCCCGGTTCAATTCCGTCTTCCTCGTCCAGCGCCTGAGCCTGCTGCGCACCCTGCAGCGTATGGTCGGCAACCCGAACACGGCCGAGGACCTGCTGCAGGAGACCTACCTGCGGGTGTCCCGCGCCCTCGCTGAGCGGCCGGTCGAACACATCGAACCGTTCGTCTTCCAGACCGCGCGCAACCTGGCCCTCGACCACCTGCGTGCACGCCGGGTGCAGTCGCGCATGCTGGTTGACGATGTGCCCGACGAGGTCTTGCACAGCGTGGCTGCGCCAGCCAGCAGCAACGAAGACGCCGCCCATGCCGAACAATTGCTCAGGCAACTGAGCGTCAGCCTTGGCCAACTGAGCCAACGCCAGCAGCGTATCTTCATCCTCAGCCGCCTGCATGGCGCCACCTATCTGGAAATTGCCGAACAGCTGAAGGTTTCCCCCAGCACGGTGCAGAAGGAACTGAAACTGATCATGGCGATCTGCATGGGTGTTGCCGACCGACTCAGGTAACGCAAGCCAAGCCCTTGCCACTGCCCGTCCCAGCCTTGATCATCTGCAAAAAGTCCATTCAGGGATTCACCGTGACCGATAGCCCTGCCCCCCGCCCGTCATCCGCTGGGCCCAACGCCCGTGCTCGTGCCATGGACGAGGCGCTGGACTGGCTGGTGCGCCTGCAATGCGCGGATGCCGAGGATACCCTGGCCTTTGAAGCCTGGCTCAGCGCGGCGCCGGAAAACGCCGAAGCCTATGTGGCCGCGGAAGCCCTGTGGAATGGCGCACCGCTGCATCAGCTGGCCACGCAGATGCATCAGCAACAGCGCCGCTCATGGCGCGGACGCCTACGCAGTCACTGGAAGCCACTGGCTACGGCGGCGCTGTTGCTGGTAGGGCTGTGCACGCTCGGCAACCTGCCCATGCGCCTGCAGGCCGACCACCTGACGGTGGTCGGCGAACGCCAGCGCCTGCAACTGGGCGACGGGGCGAACGTGCTGCTCAATACTGATACGGCATTGGCCAGCGAGTACCACGACGGCCGCCAGGTCGCCCGTCTGCTGCAAGGCGAGGCCTATTTCCAGGTTGCCGAGGGTGCACGACTTCCGCTGGAAGTGCAGGCCGGGCCGTTGCGCGCGCAGGTGCGCGACACCGACTTTGCCGTGCGTTATCTCGACGGTGAGGCACAAGTGCGAGTGCAGCGCGGCGATATCGACCTGCAGGGCGAGCGCGACCAACGCATCAGCCTGGGTGCCGGCGAGAGTATCAGTGTCGGCCCCCATGGCTTCGGCCAGCGCCAGCGCCCCGACATGCACAGGGATCTGGCCTGGGTCGATGGCCGCCTTGTATTTGAAAATTGCCCGCTCAGCCAGGTGCTGGCCGAACTGCGGCGCTATTACCCAGGCTGGATCATCAACCGCAGCAGGCAGCTGGAAAACGTGACGGTGACCGGCAACTACCGCCTCGATCAGCCCCTGGAAACCCTGCGTGCGCTGGCCCACATCACCTCGGCCCGGCTGCACGAGTACCCGGCGCTGGTCATCCTGAACTGATCCTTTGCCTGTGCCGGCCCGATCGCCAGATAACGCGCTGGCTTCGCATAATGCCTTACCTGGAGAGCTGGCTCGCCGGTGACAGGCCCCTGACACGCCTCAGGGATCACAGTCTCGTATTTATTTTTACGCGCTCGCGCCGCCTCGCCCGTCTCGTTATAGCCAATGCGACTGATTCTTGTTTGATGACAGGAACAGCCAACACCTATAACAGTCCGCGCGTCAGGGAGCGCTTTCGATGTCCACAGGTCCTACCCGCCCCTCCACCCTTGCCCGCCGTACAGGGCAACTGTCCCTGCTCACCCTGGCCCTGCTCGCCAGCGGCGCCTGCAGCCTGCCGGCACTGGCCGCCGAGCCGTCCCAGGCCAGCCCGCGCATGGGTGAGTACCGCTTCAACATCGGCCAGCAGCCGCTGGTGACGGCCATCAATGCGTTCAGCCAGGCCACCGGCTGGCAAGTTGGCTTCAGCGCCGAGCTGGCCGACGGCGTAGTCTCGCCTGGGGTGCAGGGTTCGCTACTGCCGGAAGCCGCACTCAAGCGCCTGTTGCACGGCACCGGCCTGGGCGTACGCAAGATCGGCAACGGTAATGTGGTGCTCGAGCGCCAGGCTGGCAGCAACGTGGTCGCCCTGCAGCAGGTCACCGTCAGCGCCACCCGCAGCGCCCAGGACGTCAGCCAGGTGCCGAGCACCGTCAGCGTGCAGACCCGCGAGCAACTGGACCGGCAGAACGTCAACACTATCCAGGACCTGGTGCGCTACGAACCCGGGGTGTCAGTGGCCGGCACCGGCCAGCGCAGCGGCCTGAACGGCTACAACATCCGTGGCATCGATGGCGAACGAATCCTCACTCAGGTCGACGGCGTGTCGATTCCCGACAGTTTCTTCTACGGCCCCTACGCCCAGACCCAGCGCAACTACGTCGACCCGGAAATCGTCAAACGTGTGGAGATCCTGCGCGGCCCGGCCTCGGTGCTGTACGGCAGCAATGCCATCGGCGGCGCGGTCAGCTATTTCACCCTCGACCCAGACGATATAATCAAGCCCGGCCAGGACGTGGGTGCCCGCCTGAAGAGCGGCTACAGCTCGGCCGACGAAAGCTGGCTGACCTCCGCCACTGTCGCCGCTCGCCAGGGGGACTTCGACGGCCTGCTGCACCTGAGCCAGCGTAACGGCCACGAAACCGAGACCCACGGCGGCCACAGCGGCGAAGGGCTGTCGCGTAGCGAAGCCAACCCGATGGACGCACGCACTACCAACGTGCTGGCCAAGCTGGGCTGGAATTACGCCGACGATGCTCGCCTGGGCTTCACCTACGAGCGCTACAAGGATGACCGCGACCAGAACATCCTCAGCGCAGTGGGCGGGCCGTTCACCGGCGGCGCCAATGGCATGGGCTTCTACAAGGCGCGTACCGGCAACGACACCATCACCCGTGAGCGCTTCGGCATCAGTCACGAGTTTGACCTGGCATCGACGCTTGCCGACCACATGAAGTGGAGCCTCAATTACCAGATCGCCAAGACCGACCAGCACACCGAGGAAATCTATGCGCCCTTTACCCGCCAGGTACTGCGCACCCGCGATACCACCTACAAGGACCGCCAATGGGTGTTCGACGCGCAACTGGACAAGGCTTTCAGCCTGGGTGCCACCGACCATCTGCTGACCTACGGCACCACCCTCAGGCATGAGAAGGTCACCGGCTCGCGCAGCGGCACTGGTACCTGCCTGGCCGCTGGCGCAGGTTGCCCCGCCGCCGGTGCTGACCGCCCGGCCGATGGGCAGGCCCTGGTCAGCGACTTCCCGGACCCGACCGTAAACACCTACAGCTTGTTCGTGCAGGATGAAATCCGCTGGCGCGACTGGACCTTCCTGCCCGGTGCACGCTATGACTACACGCGCATGGAGCCCAGGTTCACCGAGGAGTTCCTGCGTGGCCTGGAAGCCACCGGTACTGCGCCCACCTCCCAGGATGACTCCGAGAGGAAGTGGCACCGTGTCTCGCCCAAGTTCGGCCTGACCTACGCCTTCGATGACAACTACACCTGGTACGGCCAGTACGCCGAAGGCTTCCGCACGCCAACGGCCAAAGCCATGTTCGGCAAGTTCCAGAACCTTGAACAAGGCTACCGCGTGGAAGGCAACCCGGGCCTGGAGCCGGAGAAGAGCAAAAGCTATGAAACCGGCCTGCGAGGCAACTTCGACGCCGGCAGCTTCGACGTGGCGGTGTTCTACAACAAGTACCGCGATTTCATCGATGAGGACGCCGTGCAGAGCGCCAACCTGGAGCAGACTTTCCGCGCCAACAACATCAAGCACGCCACCATCAAGGGCGCCGAGTTCAAGGGCCGCCTGAACCTCGACCGCTTCGGCGCGCCGCAGGGTCTGTATGGCCAGGGCTCGATTGCCTACACCTACGGTCGCAATGATGACACCGGCGCGCCGCTCAACAGCATCAATCCGCTCAAGGGTGTGTTCGGCCTGGGTTACGAGCAGCAGCAGTACGGTGGCCTGCTGAGCTGGACACTGGTCAAGCGCAAGACCCGCGTCGACGACAGCTCCTTCCACTCGCCCGACGGCTCCAGCAGCAAGTTTCGCACCCCTGGCTACGGCGTGCTGGACCTGACCGGTTACTACCGGGTCAGCGACGACATCACGGTCAATGCCGGCCTGTACAACCTGAGCGACAAGAAGTACTGGCAGTGGGACTCGGTGCGCAGCTACGACGGCCAGGGTGAAGCGGCCGTGACCCAGCCGGCCAACATCGACCGCCTGAGCATGCCGGGGCGCAACTTCGCCATCAATGTGGTCTGGGATATCTGACCTGGGCTGCGGCTGACATCTGTGCCGTCCTGTTCGCGGGCTCAGCGCGACAGGACGGTACTGCCGCACATATCGCAGATTTTTTTACCGTCGCCCCCGCACTGTTTCGTCTCGTCTCTAGAGCCCCGATTCCAAGGAATTCCCATGACCGACCGCCCCGCCCTGCGCTCCCAGCGCCTCAACCAGATCACCCATGCCCCGCACGCCGAGCTGGATGCGCTGGTGAAATCCCACGCGCCCTTTGACAGCCGCGAAAGCTTTGCCCGTTTCGTGGTCGCCCAATACCTGTTCCAGGCCGAGTTGCAGCCTTTGTACAACGACCCGCAACTGATCGCCATCGTCCCCGACCTGGCCGAGCGCTGCCGTGCCGAACAGGCCCGTCTGGACCTCGCCGACCTGGACACCGAAGTGCCGCCCGCGCTACCCGGTGCGCTGCTCAATCCAGGCCTGGGCGAGGCAATGGGCTGGATCTTCGTCTCCGAAGGCTCCAAACTGGGCGCGGCGTTTCTGATCAAGCGTGCCATGGCCCTGGGGCTGTCGGACAGTTTCGGTGCGCGCCACCTGGGCGAGCCGGCCGGTGGCCGGGCCGAAGGCTGGAAACAGTTCACCCGTATTGTTGATGGCCTGACATTGTCGGCCGACGACGAGGCTGCGGCCGAACGCGGCGCAGTGGCTGCCTTCGAGCGCTTCACCGAGCTGCTCAGGTACGCCTATGCTACGGATGCCGCGCTGGCTTGATACGCCATACCCGGCCACCCTGTCGGTGGCCGAACCGCTTTTTATGCAGTGAGACCATGACCCGACCCGCCCGCTCGAAACTTGCCCGCGTGCTGTATGCGATCCTGGCTTATGTCAGCCTGGGCGTGGGCCTGGTCGCGATTGTGATTCCCGGCCTGCCAACCACCGAGTTCATCCTGCTCGCCGCCTGGGCGGCTACCCGCAGTTCGCCACGCCTGTCGGCCTGGCTGGAGAACCACCGGCTGTTCGGACCGACCCTGTCCAACTGGCGCAATGGCAAGGTGATCCGGCGGCACGCGAAAGTCAGCGCGACACTCAGCATGTTGCTGTGCGCAGGGCTGATGCTGGCGCTTCTGGACCACCACTGGCCGGTGTACCTGGCCATCGCCGGCATGACCCTGGGCAACCTGTGGATCTGGTCACGCCCGGAACATCCTTGCCCTGCCCCATCACAGGCTCAGCAGCCCTGAATACAGGGCATAGGCAGCAAACGCGGCGCCTGCCAGCACGGCGGCGAAAATCAGTTTTTCCCAACGGGTGAACAAAGCCTGCCCCTGCTCATGCCTGGCCCTGGCAAACAGGATTACCCCGGGGGCATAGAGCAGCGCTGACAACAACAGGTACTTGAGGCCACCGGCGTAGAGCAGCCAGATGGCATACAGCAAGGCAACCAGCGCCACCAGCAGGTCCTTGCGACGCAGCGCCGGCTGCCCGGCATAGGTTTCCGCACGCACCGCCAGCAGTACGGCATAGGCCGCCGACCACAGGTACGGCACCAGGATCATCGAAGAAGCCAGGTAGATCAGGCTGGTGTAGGTACCGGCAGAGAACAACGTGATCAGCAGAAAACCCTGGATCATGCAGTTGGTCAGCCATAGGGCATTGGCCGGCACCTGGTTGGCGTTTTCCTTGGCCAGGAACCGCGGCATGGTCTTGTCCCGCGCGGT
This sequence comes from Pseudomonas sp. TE21394, assembly GCF_054057835.1. Classification (NCBI taxonomy): domain Bacteria; kingdom Pseudomonadati; phylum Pseudomonadota; class Gammaproteobacteria; order Pseudomonadales; family Pseudomonadaceae; genus Pseudomonas; species Pseudomonas sp. TE21394. The sequence goes on from NZ_JBSRZR010000001.1 coordinate 862,454, forward strand.
GGCGTAGAGAATCTCGGCACACAGCAGCGCCCAGGACAACAGGGCGCCGAGCAGCGAAACCGCCAGGCCGATGCTGATCAGCAGGGCTCCCCAAGGCCCGACGATATGCTCCAGCACCGAAGCCAGCGACGGGTTCTGCAGCCCGGCCAGCTCCGGCTGGGTCATCACCCCCAGCGACAGCACATTCACCAGCACCAGCAGCGCCAGCACCCCGAGAAAGCCGATCACCGTGGCCTTGCCCACATCCGAACGGCGCTGGGCACGGCCGGAATACACGCTGGCACCTTCAATACCAATGAACACGAACACGGTCACCAGCATCATGTTGCGCAGCTGCTCCAACACGCTGCCGAACTGCGGGTTGCCCATGCCCCAGATGTCCCGGGTGAAGATATCGGCACGGAAGGCGAACGTCGCGATCACCACGAAGATCAGCAGCGGCACGACCTTGGCCACGGTGGTCACCTGGTTGATCAACGCCGCTTCCTTGATGCCACGCAGCACCAGGAAGTGCACAGCCCAGAGCAGCAGCGAGGCACAGCCGATGGCGATCGGCGTGTTACCCTCGCCAAACGCCGGGAAGTAGAAGCCCAAGGTGCTGAACAACAACACGAAATAGCCGACGTTGCCCAGCCAGGCGCTGATCCAGTAGCCCCAGGCTGAAGAGAACCCCATGTAGTCGCCAAACCCGGCCTTGGCATAGGCGTAAACCCCCGAGTCCAGCTCAGGCTTGCGGTTGGCCAGGGTCTGGAACACGAACGCCAGGGCCAGCATGCCGACCGCGGTGATGGCCCAGCCGATCAGCACCGCGCCCACCTCCGCACGCGCCGCCATGTTCTGCGGCAGCGAGAAAATACCGCCGCCAATCATCGAGCCGACCACCAACGCGATCAGCGCGCCCAGGCGCAGCTTCTGTCCCGGTTCGCTCATGCGCCTCCTTTTTTGCGCGCTGTAATAGGTTTGAAACAGCCACTCGGGCCATATAGATATTCGCTACTTATAATGATACTGCCAGCTTGCTATAGCACTCATAACTACTTTGGCTATAACACCTTCGAGATAAAACTAGCAGCTGGAACGCAACTAGCAAAGCAACTGGATAAAACCGGAATTCCAGAAAAAATTTGCGAATGCGGCAAAAGCGGCTAGCTTCAAGCATCGCAGGCTGAACAGAGCGTTTACTCTAGAGGGACATGGAGGTGCCAGCGTGCAAGGCCTGCAGCACAAGCTGTCGGCACTCTCCAGGAGCAACGTGAAGGAAATTTCCCACTTCACGTCGCCATGAACTGATCCAAGTCAGCGCATGGCAGCGGCGACGGTTTTACCCTGTCGTCAACTTTCTCCTGGCAGGAGTTGTTAAATGTCTGATGCATCCGGAAAATTAAAACTCGGCGCGTTAGTTGCACTCGTCGTCGGCTCGATGATTGGCGGCGGTATTTTCTCGCTGCCACAAAACATGGCGGCCAGCGCGGGCGTCGGCGCAGTCCTGATCGGCTGGGCCATCACCGCAGTCGGCATGCTGACCCTGGCGTTTGTGTTCCAGACCCTGGCCAACCGCAAGCCTGACCTGGATGGCGGGGTGTATGCCTATGCCAAGGCCGGCTTTGGCGACTACATGGGTTTCTCTTCGGCCTGGGGCTACTGGATCAGCGCCTGGCTGGGCAACGTCGGCTACTTCGTACTGCTGTTCAGCACATTGGGCTACTTCTTCCCGATTTTCGGCGAAGGCAACACCCCGGCCGCCATCATTGGCGCCTCGGTGCTGCTGTGGGCGGTGCACTTCCTGGTGCTGCGCGGCATCAAGGAAGCGGCGTTCATCAACCTGATCACCACCGTGGCCAAGGTAGTACCGCTGGGGCTGTTCGCCCTGATCTGTCTGTTCGCATTCAAGCTCGACATCTTCACCGCCGACATCTGGGGCCTGGGCACGCCCGAGCTGGGCAGCGTGATGAACCAGGTGCGCAACATGATGCTGGTCACCGTGTGGGTGTTCATCGGCATCGAGGGCGCGAGCATTTTCTCGTCGCGGGCGGAAAAGCGTTCCGACGTGGGCAAGGCCACGGTCATCGGCTTCGTCACCGTGCTGCTGTTCCTGGTATTGGTCAACGTGCTGTCGCTGGGCATCATGACCCAACCGGAACTGGCCAAGCTGCAGAACCCGTCGATGGCTGCCGTGCTTGAACACGTGGTCGGCCACTGGGGCGCGGTGCTGATCAGCGTCGGCCTGATCATCTCGCTGCTCGGGGCCTTGTTGTCGTGGGTGCTGCTGTGCGCAGAGATCATGTTCGCTGCGGCCAAGGATCACACCATGCCGGAGTTCCTGCGCCGCGAAAACGCCAACCAGGTGCCGGCCAACGCCCTGTGGCTGACCAACGCCATGGTGCAGATCTTCCTCGTGATCACGCTGTTCTCAAGCAGTACCTACCTGTCGTTGATCTACCTCGCCACGTCCATGATCCTGGTGCCGTACCTGTGGTCGGCGGCCTATGCCTTCCTGCTCGCGCTGCGCAGCGAAACCTACGAACAGGCCCTGGCCGAACGCAGGAAGGATCTGTTCATCGGTGCCATCGCCCTGCTGTACGCCATCTGGCTGCTGTACGCCGGCGGCGTGAAATACCTGCTGCTCTCGGCCCTGCTCTACGCCCCTGGCGTGATCCTGTTCGCCAAGGCCAAGCATGAGGTGGGCCAACCTGTCTTCACCACCGTGGAGAAACTGATCTTCGCAGCCGTGGTCATCGGTGCCCTGGTGGCAGCCTTCGGCCTGTACGACGGCTTCCTGACCCTTTGACCCACGTCTTCGCTCAATTGGAGGAATGAAACCATGTCCGCTGAAAAACAGAAGTACGGTGTCCACTCCGAAGCCGGCAAACTGCGCAAAGTGATGGTTTGCTCGCCGGGCCTGGCGCACAAGCGCCTGACGCCGAGCAACTGTGACGAGCTGCTGTTCGACGATGTGATCTGGGTCGACCAGGCCAAGCGTGACCATTTCGACTTCGTTACCAAGATGCGCGAACGTGGCGTGGACGTGCTGGAAATGCACAACCTGCTGACCGACATCGTCCAGCAACCCGAAGCGCTGAAGTGGATTCTCGACCGCAAGATCACCCCAGACACCGTCGGTGTCGGCCTGACCAACGAAGTGCGCAGCTGGCTCGAGGGCCTCGAACCGCGCCACCTGGCCGAGTTCCTGATTGGCGGCGTCGCCGGGCAGGATCTGCCGCAAAGCGAAGGTGCCGATGTGGTCAAGATGTACAACGACTACCTGGGCCACTCCAGCTTCATCCTGCCACCGCTACCGAACACCCAGTTCACCCGTGACACTACCTGCTGGATCTACGGCGGCGTGACCTTGAACCCGATGTACTGGCCGGCGCGACGTCAGGAAACCCTGCTGACCACCGCCATCTACAAGTTCCACCCACAGTTCACCAACGCCGACTTCCAGGTCTGGTACGGCGACCCGGACAAGGAACACGGCCAGTCCACCCTCGAAGGCGGCGACGTCATGCCGATCGGCAAGGGCATCGTGCTGATCGGCATGGGCGAGCGCACCTCGCGCCAGGCTATCGGCCAGTTGGCACAGAACCTGTTCGCCAAGGGCGCGGTGGAAAAGGTCATTGTTGCCGGCCTGCCGAAATCGCGTGCCGCCATGCACCTGGATACCGTATTCAGTTTCTGCGACCGCGACCTGGTCACGGTCTTCCCGGAAGTCGTCAAGGAAATCGTGCCATTCATCATCCGCCCGGACGAGAGCAAGCCGTACGGCATGGACGTGCGCCGCGAACACAAGTCGTTCATCGAAGTGGTAGGCGAGCAACTGGGCGTCAAGCTGCGCGTGGTTGAAACCGGCGGCAACAGCTTCGCCGCCGAGCGTGAGCAATGGGACGACGGCAACAACGTGGTGGCCATCGAGCCGGGCGTGGTCATTGGCTACGACCGCAACACCTACACCAATACCCTGCTGCGCAAGGCCGGGGTCGAAGTCATCACCATCAGTGCCGGTGAGCTGGGCCGGGGCCGTGGCGGCGGCCACTGCATGACCTGCCCGATCGTGCGCGACCCCATCGACTACTAACGACCATCACCCCCGGCCGCCCACACCCAGCGGCGGCCGGTGCGTTCACCAAACTCAAGGAGATACGTCATGGCGTTCAACATTCACAACCGCAACCTGCTCAGCCTGGAACACCACACCACCCGTGAGCTGCGCTACCTGCTGGATCTGTCCCGCGACCTCAAGCGCGCCAAATACACCGGCACCGAGCAACAGCACCTGAAGGGCAACAACATCGCCCTGATCTTCGAAAAAACCTCCACCCGTACCCGCTGCGCCTTTGAAGTGGCCGCCTATGACCAGGGTGCCAACGTCACCTACATCGACCCCAACTCATCGCAGATCGGCCACAAGGAAAGCATGAAGGACACCGCCCGCGTGCTTGGGCGCATGTACGATGCCATCGAGTACCGTGGCTTCAAGCAGGAAATCGTCGAAGAGCTGGCCAAGTACGCTGGCGTGCCGGTGTTCAACGGCCTGACCGACGAATACCACCCGACCCAGATGATCGCCGACGTGCTGACCATGCGCGAGCACAGCGACAAGCCGCTGCATGACATCAGCTACGCCTACCTGGGCGATGCCCGCAACAACATGGGCAACTCGCTGCTGCTGATCGGTGCCAAGCTCGGTATGGACGTGCGCATCGCCGCACCCAAGGCGCTGTGGCCGCATGACGACCTGGTCGAGCGTTGCCGCAAGTACGCCGAGGAAAGCGGCGCGCGCATCACTCTCACCGAAGATCCGGTTGCCGCAGTCAAGGGGGTGGACTTCGTGCACACCGACGTCTGGGTATCGATGGGCGAGCCGATCGAAGCCTGGGGCGAGCGCATCAAGCTGCTCAAGCCGTACCAGGTCAACGCCCAGTTGATGAAGTCCACCGGCAACCCGCGGACCAAGTTCATGCACTGCCTGCCGGCGTTCCACAATTCCGAAACCAAAGTGGGCAAGCAAATTGCCGAACAGTACCCGGACCTGGCCAACGGTATCGAAGTGACCGACGACGTGTTCGAATCGCCGGCCTGCATCGCCTTCGAGCAGGCGGAAAACCGCATGCACACGATCAAGGCGATCCTGGTATCGACCCTGGCTGATCTCTGACAACCACCTCGCCCCTGTGGGGAGCTGGCAAGCCAGCTCCCACACCGGATCGAGGCGCCCCCCTATCCGCAAAGGACATTCCCCATGCGTATCGTTGTTGCATTGGGCGGCAACGCCCTGCTGCGTCGCGGCGAGCCCATGACCGCTGAGAACCAGCGCGCCAATATCCGCACCGCCACCGAGCAGATCGCCAAGATCCACCCTGGCAACGAGCTGGTCATCGCCCACGGCAACGGCCCGCAGGTCGGCCTGTTGTCGCTGCAGGGCCTCTCCTACAAGCCCGACGAGGCGTACCCGCTGGACGTGCTCGGTGCCGAGACCGAGGGCATGATCGGTTACATGATCGAGCAGGAGCTGGGCAACCTGCTGGCCTTCGAAGTGCCGTTCGCCACCCTGCTGACCCAGGTGGAGGTGGACGCCAACGACCCCGCCTTCAAGGACCCGACCAAGTTCATCGGCCCGGTCTATGCCAAGGAAGAGGCCGAGCGTCTGGCCAAGGAAAAAGGCTGGGTGGTCAAGGCCGACGGCGACAAGTACCGCCGCGTGGTGGCCAGCCCGAAACCCAAGCGCATCTTCGAGATTCGCCCGATCAAGTGGCTGCTGGAAAAAAACAGCATCGTGATCTGCGCGGGCGGTGGCGGCATCCCGACCATGTACGACGAAAACCGCAAGCTCAAGGGCATCGAGGCGGTGATCGACAAGGACCTGTGCTCGGCCCTGCTGGCCGAGCAGCTGGATGCCGACCTGCTGATCATCGCTACCGACGTCGATGCCGCCTACATCGACTGGGGCAAACCCTCGCAGAAGGCCATCGCCCAGGCCCACCCCGACGAACTCGAACGCCTTGGCTTCGCCGCCGGCTCCATGGGGCCGAAGGTGCAGGCTGCCTGCGATTTTGCCCGCCACACCGGCAAGGTGGCGGTGATCAGTTCGCTGGAGAACATCGAAGACATCGTCAAAGGCACCGCCGGTACACGGGTTTCCACCGCGAAGCCGGGTATCAGCTACCGTTGAATGCAGTGGGCGGGCGCTATGCCCGCCATTTTCGATCTTCCAGAGGAACCTGCCATGGCCCAGTACCACCCCGGTCGTGTACACATCGAGCGCACCGCGCTGAACCAGAATGACCACAGCTATGACCTGAACATCGAATACGCGGCAGTGTCGGACCCCAAGGAAGGCCGAGGCATCGAGTTCAAGATGCATGGCAGCATCGAAGGCAAGACAGTCGATGAAAGATTCTTCCTGGCAAAGGACCAGGTACTACCCAGCTTTCTCATGCTTCTGAGCCGCAAGGCCCAGTCCTACCTGCCACCGTCCAAAAAATTTGAAAATCTGGGTTCGCCGCACAAGCTCTATGACCACATGTTCGCGGACATTCGCGAAAAACTCGATGTGAAGTCGGGCGACCCGATCAAGCCTGAACATCTGGAGTGATGTCATTCCGGGGCCGCTCTGCGGCCCCGGCGATGTTAGGGCATACTACCCCCCTCCCCAGCCACCACCGCAGCTCCCCATGCGCATCCACGTCAGCTTCATCGACCGCGTCGGCATCACCCAGGAAGTACTCGCCCTGCTCGGTGCCCGCAACCTCAACCTGGACGCCGTGGAGATGGTCCCGCCGAACGTCTACATCGACGCCCCCACCCTCAGCCCCGCCGTACTCGAAGAACTGCACGACGCACTGTTCGAGGTCCAGGGCGTGCAGTCGGTGGATGTGGTCGACATTCTCCCTGGGCAACGCCGCCACCTGCAGCTCGATGCCCTGCTGGCGGCGATGAGCGACCCGGTACTGGCCGTGGACAGTGCCGGCAAGGTGCTGCTGGCCAACCCGGCGCTGATCGAATTGTGCGGCCGCGAATCCGCAGGGCGTTCGGTGGATGAGCTGTTCGGCGACCCGGCACTGCTGCAGGCGCTGCAGGACAACAACTTCCACCTGCCCATGCGCGAGATGCAGCTAAACGGCCAGAGCCTGCTGCTGGATGCCACGCCGATCACCAACGCCGGTGGCCTGCTGACGCTGTACCCGCCCACGCGCATGGGTGAACGCCTGTCGGCCCTGCACCACGACCATGCCGAGGGCTTCGATGCGTTGCTTGGCGAATCGTCGGCGATCCGCACCCTGAAGGCCCGTGCCTTGCGCGTGGCGGCGCTCGATGCGCCGCTGTTGGTGCACGGCGAAACCGGCACCGGCAAAGAGCTGGTAGCCCGCGCCTGCCACGCCATCAGCAGTCGCCACGCAGCGCCTTTCCTGGCGCTGAACTGTGCCGCGCTGCCCGAAAGCCTGGCCGAGAGCGAACTGTTCGGCTATGCCCCGGGCGCCTTCACCGGCGCGCAACGAGGGGGCAAGCCCGGGCTGATGGAGCTGGCCAACCAGGGCACGGTGTTTCTCGATGAAATCGGCGAGATGTCGCCGTACCTGCAGGCCAAGCTGCTGCGTTTTCTCAGCGATGGCAGTTTCCGCCGGGTGGGCGGCGACCGTGAAGTCAAGGTGGACGTACGCATCATCAGCGCCACCCACCGTGACCTGGAACGCATGGTCGCCGAAGGCAGCTTCCGCGAAGACCTGTTCTACCGCCTCAACGTGCTCAACCTGCAGGTGCCACCGCTGCGCGACCGTGGCCAGGATATCCTGATGCTGGCGCATTTCTTCATGCAGCAGGCCTGCACGCAGATCCAGCGCCCGCCCTGCCGGCTGACCCCGGCCACCCATTCCGCATTGCTGGCCAACCCTTGGCCAGGCAATGTGCGCCAGCTGCAGAACGTGATCTTCCGCGCTGCGGCCATCTGCGAGGGCAACCTGGTGGATATCGGCGACCTGGACATCGCCGGCACCTCGGTAGCCCGCGGACAGGATGGCGAAGTGGCGAGCCTGGAACAGGCCGTGGCCGATTTCGAGCGCGAGTTGTTGCAACGCCTGTACGCCAGCTACCCCTCGACGCGACAACTGGCCGGGCGCCTGCAAACCTCACATACCGCCATTGCCCAGCGCCTGCGTAAATATGGAATACCGGGCAAGGCTTGATCGAATGCTTTTCTGCCCTTTCCCATGGCGCAAGGCTGCTCTCGCCGAAGCCGCAACGGCAAGCACTACTGGGGCGTGGTCGTGCTTGCCAGGCGCCCCGCATGAGTCGGCGCCGGGGCTGCTCTGGAGTCCCGTGCCCTGGCTGTTTCACGGCGCAGCACCGGAAGGATCTCGCTACCGAAAAGCTCAAGCATGTCCAGCACCTCGGGCAGTGGGATACCGGCATGGTCGAACAGGAACAGTTGCCGTTGGTAATCGCCGAACTGCTCGCGGAAAGTCAAGGTCTTGTCGATGATCTCCTGAGGGCTGCCGACCGACAATGGCGTCTGTTCCATGAATCCTTCCAGCGATGGACCGTGGCCATACACCGGTGCGTTGTCGAAGAACGGACGAAAACGCTCGCGTGCGACCTGGGACTGACGGTTGACGAAGATGTGCCCCCCGAGGCCGACGATAGCGTCCTGCTCCGTACCGTGGCCGTGGTAGGCGTAGCGCGAGCGGTAGAACGCGACCAGGCGTTGGAAATGACCTTTTGGCCAGAGGATATGGCTGGCAAAAAAGCCGTCCCCATAGCGCGCCGCCTGTTCTGCGATTTCCGGTGTGCGAATCGAACCATGCCAGACGAACGGCGGCAGCCCATCCAGTGGGCGGGGAATGGACGTGAAACGACGAAGCGGTGCGCGAAAACGCCCTTCCCAGTCAATTTCTTCCTCGCGCCATAGGCGGTGCAGCAGGTCGTAGTTCTCCAGCGCCAGCGGCAGCGCCTGCATGATGTCCTTGTCGAACCAGGGGTAGACCTGCGCCGTGTTGCCGCGCCCCAGCATCAGGTCCATGCGCCCGCCCGAGAGATGCTGCAGCACGGCATATTCCTCTGCCAGGCGCACCGGGTCGTTGGTGGTGATCAGCGTGGTCGAGGTGGAAAGGATCAGCCGCGAAGTCTGCGCGGCAATGAAGGCCAGAAGCGTGGTGGGCGACGACGTCACGAATGGCGGGTTATGGTGCTCCCCTGTCGCGAACACGTCGAGGCCGATCTCTTCGGCCTTGAGTGCTATGCGGACCATGGCCTGCAGCCTTTCAGCCTCGCTCGGGGTACGACCGGTGCTGGGGTCGCGGGTCACATCGCCGACACTGTAGATTCCGAATTGCATCCTTGCCTCCAGGGCTAACGTTTTTTTCGATTGTACGCATGTACGCGAACTGTTCAACTCCTTTTCCCGGGCGTATGATCATCACGTCGCCGGCGCCTCGCCGCGACACTCATGGATAGCCGGACAAAGGAGATACGTCATGCCAGAGGTCATTGTTTACGCAACCGCAGGCCGTTCCGAACAGCAGAAGAAGCATCTGCTGCGCTCGGTGACCGAGGCCGTCGCGAGCAGCTTCGAGATAGCCCGCGAGCACGTGGTAGTGCAGATCGTGGAAGCACCACCTGGCGACAAGGCCAAGGGCGGAATACCTTTCGACGAGCGCTGAAGCCTGCCACAGGCACGGTGCATTGCACCGTGCCCTTTCTATGCAAAGCCTTACATATATTCGCCAATTGCCTGCGTGAACCGACGGTTCACCGTGTTCTGCGCCTCGATCACACCAATGTCATTCGAAAACGCCGTTTACAGAAGGACTGTACGAAAGACTTGCAACAGTACGACTGTATGCGTACATTGGCCTTGTTCGATGTCGATACGGACCCAAGGTTTCATCCCTCACAGCAAGGAGCTGAACATGAAGACATTGATGCAGTGGCGTGACCTGCCTGCCGAGGCAGAAGAATGGATGGCGCGTATCGAAGCGGTCCGGCCGCTGATTCTGCAGCACCGTGATTACGCCGAAGTGCAAGGTGAAACCCACCCCGAGGTGATGGCCGAGCTGTTCAAGCTGGGCTTTTCCCGCCTGTGCGTCAGCAAGGCGTTTGGTGGCCAGCAGCTGGACATGCGCGTCATCTCGCAAATTATCCAGCGTCTTGCTGCAATTGACGCCTCGGTCTCGTGGCAGGTCATGGTGCAGGTCGCCATGGGGCGGCTCGCCGATTACCTGCCAGAGCAGGCGGCTCGTGAAATCTACAGTTCCTGCAATGGCTTCGTCGTCGGTGCGATCCATTCCGGTGGCGAGGCGATCGCGGTGGACGGTGGTTACCGGGTCAGCGGCAAGTGGGGTTTTGCCAGCGGTTCGGCACATGCTGACTGGTTAGTGTGCACGGCAACACTCCACCAGGAAGTTGCCGATGGCACGGAGCCCCAGGTGCGCATGTTCTTCGTACCACGCAGCGACTGCCGCATCATCAAGACCTGGGACGTACTGGGCATGCGGGGAACGGGCAGCAATCATTTCGAATGCAGCAATGTCTGGGTTCCGGCGCACTACTGCGTCAACACCGAGGCACTGAGAAAGGCGCCAGCGCCTCGTGACTCCCTGGCCTACAAGGTGGGGTACTACGACTTCGGCACGATCGCCGCGATGGGCACCGTGCTTGGCGTGGCCAAGGCCGCCCTGGCGTATTTCCGTGACGAGCGCACCCTGCCGGGCGATGAAGGCGTGGCGGCACTGACCAGCGAGAAGACCGGTATCGTGCTGGCGCAGCTGCACACCGCGCAACTGTTGCTAGAGGATGCCATCACACAGGCCGAGCAGGCTGATGGTGATGGCCTCAACGTCCGCGTCGCACTGGCCGGATCGCTCCTCAACGAGTACGCCGTCAATGCGGTGAACCAACTGCACGGGCTGACCGGCTCCAAGGCGGTCTACAAAGCATGCGAACTGGAACGCTGCCTTCGCGACATCCATGTCGGTTCCAAGCATTTTGTCCTCTCGCCGTTGAACCTCTTCGGCCTGGGCAAGCTGTATCTGGGCAAGGCACAGACCAGCAAGATCTATTGATCGCGACCGTGGTCGCGAATTACTGACAGTCAGTCAAGCAGCTCCCGGCCAGGCCGGCCGGGCCAGGACTGATGCAGGTTGGAGTTTCTTGAATGTTGAATTTCCAGGAGGTCGCCGTCCCAGGCGACAGGGGGTAAGTCATGCGTGCGAAACACTATCTCGGAAAGGTAACGGCATCGGTGGTGACACTTGCCGTACTGGGAGGCTTCACGCTGCGCTACATGGCTCATGGAGAAGAGCCGGCGCCTGCCCCCGTACTGGTACCGGCGGCACTGGCGCAGGTCAAACAGGTGCCTTACACCTATTATCAGGTCGCCATCGGTCAGATCGAAGCGAGCCAGCAGGTGCTGTTGACGGCGGAAGTCAGTGGCCAGGTGGTCGCGCTGGCCTTCGACTCGGGTGACAAGGTCAAGGCCGGCAATGTGGTGGTCAAGCTCAATACATCGCCCGAAGAGGGTGAACTGACCCGTTTGCGCGGCGAATTCGATGCCGCCAGAACCCATTACACCCGTCTGCAGACTCTGGCGCGAAACGGCGCCGAGAGCCAGCGGGCACTGGACAGCGCCCGTGCCCAGTTCGATGCCGCCAAAGGCAACCTGGAGAACATGCAGGCCCAGATCGCGCAGAAGACCATCCGTGCACCGTTTTCCGGGGAGCTGGGCATCCGCCAGGTTCACCTGGGCGATTACGTGCAGGCGGGCCGGCCACTGGCCACGCTGACCGATCTTGACCGGCTGCGGGTCAACTTCACCGTTTCCGAGCGTGACAGCGCCAGTATCGTCAAGGGCCAGCATGTGGAAGTGACCGTCGATGCATGGGGCGACGAGAAGTTCGAAGGGGTGATCGGCGCCATCGATCCGCAGGTCAACAATTCCCATGTCATTCGGGTTCAGGCCTTGCTCGACAAGCATCAGGACAAACTGCGGCCCGGCATGTACGCCAAGGTGAAAGTGCAGTTGCCAGGCAAGGACGAGCTGGTCATTCCCGAGACCGCGATTACCTACAACGCCTATGGCGAAAGCGTGTTCGTCACCTACACCGAAGACGGCCTGAAGAAGGTGCGACGCAAGAACATCAGCATCGGCGAGCGCAGGGATGGCCTGGCGGTAGTGCTCAAGGGGCTGCAGGCCGGTGACGAGGTGGTGACCTCCGGGCAAATCAAACTGCAGGACGGTGTCGCTATCGAGCCGGTAACCGACACCGTGCGCCTGAACGTCCAGCGCTGAGGAACGACCATGCACTTCACTGATGTTTTCCTGCGCCGGCCGGTCCTGGCCCTGGTGGTCAGCACGCTGATCCTGCTGTTCGGGATCATGGCTTTCAACAAGCTTCCGGTACGTCAGTACCCGATGCTGGAAACCTCCACTATCACCATCACTACCCAGTATCCAGGCGCCTCGTCGGAACTGATGCAGGGTTTCGTGACACAGCCGATCAGTCAGGCCGTGGCCTCGGTCGAGGGTATCGACTACCTGTCGTCCACTTCGACCCAGGGCAAGAGCCTGGTGACTGTGCGCATGCAGCTCAACAGCAACTCGATCAACGCGCTGACCGAGGTGATGGCCAAGGTCAACCAGATCCGCTACAAGCTGCCCGAAGAAGCCTATGACCCCGTGATCGAGCGTACCTCGGGCGGTTTCACCAGCGTCGCCTACGTGGCGTTTTCCAGCGAACAACTGTCCATGCCCGAGGTGGCCGACTACATTTCGCGAGTAGTCGAGCCGATGTTCTCGGGTATCGATGGGGTGGCCAAGATCAATGTACTGGGTGGGCAAACCCTGTCCATGCGCCTGTGGCTCGACCCCGATCTGCTGGCGGGCTATGGCATCACCGGCCAGGACGTGGCTGACGCGATCCGGGAAAACAACTTCCAGGCCGCTCCAGGTCAGGTCAAGGGCCTGTACGTGGTCAGCAACCTGCGGGTCAACACCGATCTGACCAGCGTCGACGACTTCAAGAACATGGTCCTGCGCAACGACAATGGCAACCTCATTCGTGTGCGGGACGTCGGCACCGTCGAGCTCAACGCAGCCTCGTTCGACACCAGCGGCGCCATGAGCGCGGTGCCGGCCATGTTCCTGGGTCTCGATGCGGCGCCTACTGGCAACCCGCTGACCATCGTCAATGCGGTCAAGGCCCTGATCCCCGAGATCGAGAAGACCCTGCCGCCAGGCGTCAAGGTGCAGATCCCGTTCGAGGTGGCTCACTTCATCCAGTCGTCCATCGACGAGGTCACCCATACCCTGATCGAAGCGCTGGTCATCGTCGTCCTGGTCATCTACCTGTGCCTGGGCACTTTCCGCACGGTGCTGATCCCCCTGGTAACCATTCCGTTGTCGATGCTCGGTGCCGCCGTGCTGATGCAGATGTTCGGCTTCAGCCTGAACCTGCTGACGCTGCTGGCAATGGTGCTGGCCATCGGTCTGGTGGTGGATGACGCCATCGTCGTGGTGGAGAACGTCCACCGCCACATCGAGGAGGGCAAGACACCCTTCGAGGCGGCTTTGCTCGGTGCCCGCGAGGTGGCCGGGCCGGTGGTGGCGATGACATTCACCCTGGCTGCGGTATATGCCCCGATCGGCCTCATGGGCGGCTTGACCGGAACACTGTTCAAGGAGTTCGCGCTGACCCTCGCCGGCTCGGTGGTGGTGTCCGGTATCGTAGCGCTCACACTGTCGCCGATCATGAGTACCCGTCTGCTCGATTCCAAGTCGAGCGAAGGCTACATGGCGCACAAGGCAGAAACGTTCTTCAACTGGCTGGCTGACCGCTACGGCAAGTTGCTGGGAATGTCGTTATCCCGCCGCTGGATCAGCCTGGCCATCGCCTTGGTGATCTTTTTCAGCCTGCCGGTGCTGTACAAGTCGGCGCAGAGCGAACTGGCACCGATGGAGGACCAGAATATCCTGCTGACCGCCATCAAGGCGCCGCAACATGCCAACATCAACTACGTCGAAGCGTTCTCCCGAAAGCTCCACGAGGTATTCCAGGAATTCCCCGAAGGCTACAGCGATTGGGTGGCCAACGGCACCGACGGTATTTCCAACAGCGTTGGCGGCATCAACCTGGTGGACTGGCAGCAACGCGAACGCAGCGCCAACCAGATCCAGCCATTGCTGCAGCAGCGGGTTAGCCAGATCGAGGGCACCAGCATCTTCGTCTTCCAGATGCCGCCGCTACCGGGATCCACGGGCGGCCTTCCCGTGCAGATGGTCGTGCGCAGTGATCAGGACTACCAGTCGTTGTTCGAGGTAATGGACAAGCTCAAGAGCAGCGCCCGCAGCAGCGGTCTGTTCGCGGTGGTCGACAGCGACCTGGACTTCAACAACCCGGTGGTCGAGGTGCAGGTCGACAGGGCGAAGGCCAACGCCATGGGTATCCGCATGAGCGATATCGGCAAGACCCTCAACAGCCTGATCGGCGAGAAATACATCAACCGTTTTGCCTACCATGGCCGTTCCTATGATGTGATTCCGCAAGCGCTACCGCAGGACCGCCTGACGCCAGAGGCGCTCAACCGCTACTACGTCAAGGATCAGCACGGCAACCTGGTACCGCTTTCCACCCTGGCCACGATCAAGGTGAAGGTCGAGCCCAACCTGCGCCCTCAGTTCAACCAGCAGAACGCCGCGACGTTGCAGGCAATTCCGATGCCTGGCGTGACGCTGGGCGACGCCGTGGCCTTCCTCAGCGAGCAGGCCAGGGGGTTCCCGGCTGGCTACACCTATGACTGGCAGTCCGACACCCGGCAATACGTGCAGGAAGGCAACACCTTGATGCTGACCTTCGCCTTCGCCCTGGTGATCATCTACCTGGTGTTGGCCGTCCAGTACGAGAGCTTCATCGATCCGTTCATCATCCTGATCAGCGTACCATTGTCGATCTGTGGGGCACTGTTGCCGCTGGCGCTGGGCTACACCTCGCTGAACATCTATACCCAGATCGGCCTGATCACGCTGATCGGCCTGATCAGCAAACATGGCATCCTCATGGTGGCGTTTGCCAACGAACTGCAGCTACACCACGGCATGGGCAAGCTGGAAGCCATCCGCCATGCGGCCGAGGTGCGCCTGCGACCGATCCTGATGACCACCGCCGCCATGGTAGTGGGCCTCGCTCCGCTGATCTTCGCGACCGGCGCGGGCGCCAACAGCCGCTTCGGTCTGGGCCTGGTCATTGTCGTGGGCATGTTGATCGGCACATTGTTCACCCTGTTCATCCTGCCAACGGTCTACAGCTTGCTCAGTTCCGCCAGGCAGCCCAAGGCGCTGCCCGTCACGGCTGACGACAGCCAGGCCATCGATGCCGCGGCGCGAGGATAATCCCATGTTGAAAAAGACACGCTATGTACTGCCGCTGCCGCTGCTGGCCGCGATGGTCGCCAGTGGTTGCGTGAATTACGCCGGCATCGACCATCGTCAGCACTTGCTGACCCCCGAGGGGGCACCTTCTGCATCCTTGGCCGACGCGCGGCTGCCGACCGCGCCATGGCCGACTGACAACTGGTGGCA
This sequence comes from Pseudomonas sp. TE21394, assembly GCF_054057835.1. NCBI lineage: Bacteria > Pseudomonadati > Pseudomonadota > Gammaproteobacteria > Pseudomonadales > Pseudomonadaceae > Pseudomonas > Pseudomonas sp. TE21394. The sequence continues at coordinate 878,019 of NZ_JBSRZR010000001.1, forward strand.
GCGCTACGGCGATGCCCAGCTGGACAGCCTGGTAGCCAAAGCCTGGAATCACAATCCAGGGCTTCAGGAAGTGCAGGCTCGGGCTGACAAGGCCAATGCCTTGCAGGCCTATTACGACGCGGACCAGGCCCCGCAGCTCGACGCTTCGGGTGGTGTCTCGCGCTCGCGGCTGTCGCGCAGCGAAGATTTCGACGGCCAGGGGAATCGCTACATCACTGTGCGCAGCCTGGGCGTGACATTCGATTACGACCTCGATCTGTGGGGGGGCAAGCGCAGCGCGTGGGAGGCCTCGGTCAGCCAGGCCAAGGCTGCGGAAGTCGAACTGCAATCAGCGCGTCTGCTGCTGGCAGCCAATGTCGTCAAAGCCTACAACCAGCTGGCTTATGCCTGGGATGTGGTGGACCTGAGCGAACGTGATCTCAAGCGCCTGCGACGCCTGCAGGGGCTGACCAGTGATCGCTTCAACAATGGCCTGGACAACAAATCCCAGCTGCAACGTGTCGATGGTCTGGTAGCACGCGCCGAAGCGAGCCTGCTGGGTGCCCGTAGCAACATGGAAATCGCCCGCCTGCAGCTTTCGGCCTTGCTCGGCTCAGGGGTCGACGGTGCCCGTGATATCGTGCGGCCCAGACCGCTGAAAAGCGATGACGCGGCGCTGCCTGAAAACCTGCCCGCGGAACTGCTGGGGCGGCGTCCGGATATCGTTGCGGCCCGCTGGCGTGTCGAAGCCCAGACCCTTACGGTGGCTTCGGTCAAGACCCGCTTCTACCCCAACATCAACCTGCGTGCCGCCGGTGGTGTGCATGCCCTGTCCGGCGACAGTTTCAACGACACGGTCAGCCGCTTCTGGAACATCACGCCGACCGTGACAGTGCCGCTGTTCGACGCCGGCCGCCTACGGGCCAGCCTCAAGCAGAGCAATGCCGACCTGGATATGGCAATTGCCAGCTACAACACCGCCCTGAATGCGGCGTTGCATCAGGTAGCCACGTCGGTGACCGAGCTGCAGGCCGTCAATCGGCAGATAGGCCTGCAGCGCACTGCCCGCGACACGGCCCAATCGTCCTTCGACCTGGCCGTAGAGCGGTTTGAAATCGGCGAGAACAACTTTCTCGATTCGCTCAACATCGAAGAACAACTGATCGAGGACGAGCTGCGCCTGGCCTTGCTGAGCAGCAAGCAGATCGACTCGGCGGTAGGACTGGTAACGGCCCTTGGTGGTGGTTACCAACCGGCAACTTCGAACGCTCAATGAACGCGCCTTCCGGCACCTGGGTCAGTCCTTGGTGCCGGCTTCACAGTTTGAAATAATTGCCCTTCACCTGCCCCGCTGCACGCCAACCTGTTGTTTTAAAAGCTCATCTGCGTTGAGCTTTTGTCATTTTCATAGCACGTTCATCCCATCCGGCTCACGAAACCCGGCAAATTGGTATATAGTTCCACACTGCTCGTACTAACAAACAATCCATGTCCCGAGTGCAAGCAGCTATCGAATGATGGCCCAGGGTAATGGGTAGATTGTCATCCTCCTGGGTACTGCCAGGCTCGGATTTCTGATTTCCAAGAGCGCGAGATGGAAGCGCGCCTGATCGCTACAGGGAAGTTGCTGGACCAGATGGCAATCGTGCCTCAGGCCAAGTGATCCCTGTAAATCAATTGAGGTAATCGCATGTACACTGCCAACCATCCCAGCATTGAACAGATTCGCTTGGAAAACGTCCTGACAGCGCTCGGCAATCCGTTGCGCCTGACCGTACTGAAGGTTCTTTCCGATGGTGAAGAGCACCCTTGTGGGCAAATTCTCAAGGGTGCGTCCAAGTCGACCATGACCCACCACTGGCGCGTCTTGCGCGACAGCGGTGTGATCTGGCAACGCCCCTATGGCCGGGAGAACTTGCTGTCGATTCGCCGGGATGACCTGGAAACGCGTTTCCCTGGCCTGCTGACTTCGCTGCTCGAAGCCGTGGCCAATGATCCGTATACCGCGCAAGTCATTCGTGAAAACGAAATGCGCCTGGAAGAAGCCTGATTCGCACCCCGCTCACCGCCGCAAGGCGCGCGCCCGGTTCAAATAGCCAATTTGAAGGGCGCGCTGCCTTGTTGCACAAGGCCCCAGAACTGCGGAACGAAGCACTCTGCAATCAGCAGGGGCTTGCCACCGCGCATGAAGCGCGACCTGCGAGCCAGCAGGCCACGGCCGGGCTGGCCTAGCCGCTGCGCGAGGCGCGACAACGGCGAATCGGCTTGCGGGCGTTGGCACTCGAAGGCTTCGCGATGGATCTCTGGCGAGCTGTACAGCATGCTTCCCAGTGGCTGATCACCCAGGCCTGCCAGCTCCGGCCAGGCCGGCTGACTGGCCTGCAGGGGAGTGAAACTGCGTGCGCAAACCATGACCTCGCCATCGACGCGCAACGCCACTTCGCGGAGCCAAACCGCCTCCCCTTGGGCAACGCCCAAGGCACATGCATCACTCGGTTCCGCACTCACTACCGATTGCCCGACCAGGTCCAGGCTGAACTGCCCCAGCGCTTTCAGGCGCAAGGTCAGGGAGCCCGGTGCCGATAGCCATTGCCGTTGGTCGTCGGAAAGGCCAGGTAGCGGCCTCGTAGTCCAGAGGTCGTCCATAACGCGTGCTCCCGATCAACTCAAGCGGTGGGCTGGGCCACGGCAACCCGGTGATAAGCCCGGTCAAAATAGATCAGGCCTTCCGGATGCTGGGCACTGTCGATACCCAGGACCTCGCAGTAGAAGATGCTGTGGCTACCGACAGTGTGTATTTCGCTGATCCGGCAATCGAAGCACACCAGCGCCTCGTCCATCCGCGGTGCACCGCTCGCGCCGGTAGTCCAGCGAGTGGCGAGAAAGCGCTGCTCCATGTCGAGGTTCCGGTCGGCGAACACACTCGACAGGCTTTGCTGATCACCACGCAGAACGTTTACGCATAGCACACCGTTCTCTTCGAAACTGCTGCGCTGGCGAGACTGGTTATTCATGCATACCAGAAGCATCGGCGGGGTATCGGTGACACTGCAGACTGCCGAGGCCGTGAAACCGTGGCGGCCACCAGGGCCGTCCGTGCTGATGATCGATACGGCGCCGCCGAGTCGCGCCATGGCATTTCTGTAAGTGGCAACATCCATTGTTGATACGCTCCAGTGGGTAGCTATCCGTGCGAAAAAACCTTTGGCAATCATGAATGTGCGCCATTTCTGACAGTTTGTAAGCCAGGGTTGACGAACCCTGGAGGCTGGCGCGTATTATTGATTGTACGGATGTATTAGTACAATTCAAGTCTTTTTGTGTTGCAGTTCAGTTAATGCCTGGCCAGCCCACGCGGTACAAGGTGTGCCGGCTCCAGGTGTACTTGAATGGACATGACGGAACAGGGCGCGCAACCGCTCGGGTTACGGCCCCATCCGCTGTGAGAATGGAGAGGTAGATATGAGTGGTCGAGGAAGACCTCGGGAGTTTGATCGTCATCAGGCGCTGGTCCAGGCCATGTTGTTGTTCTGGGACAAAGGATACGACGGGACATCGCTGAACGAGCTGATGACCGCCATGAAGATCAAGTCTCCCAGTCTCTACGCCGCCTTCGGTTCCAAGGAGGATCTGTTTCTCGAGGCCCTGGAGCTCTACTGGTCGACGGTTGGCGAGGAAATCTGGAGCGAGCTGTACAAGTATGAACGGGCGCAAGATTCAATCCAGGCCGTCTTGCTGGCAACAGCGAGAATCCTGACCCGGGAAGATCGCCCACACGGTTGCTTCGTTACCCAGACCGACTTGAAGTCGCCGCTGCCCAATCTTCGGGTGGGGCTGAAAGTGCTGCGATGCAAGCCGTTCGAAATGCTCAAGAACCGTTTGCGCCTCGGCCAGGCCAGTCGCGAGATCGGCCAACATGTCGATTGCGAGAGCGTGGCCCACTACTACGGCATCGTCCAGCGCGGTATGGCAATGGTGGCACGCGACGGTTCGCCACGCGACACCCTGGAAAAAGTGGCGAGTCATGCCATGGGCACCTGGGACAAGATCGTCCCCTATCCGACCGCGCACTGACGCCCTGCCAGGCCAGCAAGTGGCCATCATTTCCCGTATATTTTGTTTGATACCGGCCACCCATGTGGCCGGCCTCGTCCTGGCGTCGCCGCGCCTTCCCTACCATTTGCTCTACAGATCCACAATTTTGAAACCATTTAGTGCGCATTTCTGGCCGGCAATTTTTTTAACAGGCGGCACAGAAAACGTATTGCCTAGCAAATATGTCTGTACTAGGATGTGCGAACAGTACGAAATGACTAGTACATTAATTCTGTTCAACGGCCGCCTGCTTACCCCTCGCATTCAGCCTGGCCGCTGACAGGACGCAGTAAACAGGACACAGACGCACGTTCCCGCCCAGTCAGTGGCGGGGCTGAATCTGTACACGCAAGGAGTGTGTGATGCAGACGACATGGCTTGTCGAAACAAGGACGCATGTATCACCCGATAGCAGCATTGGCGATGCGACCTGGGTCCGCGCCGGCAACCGGTTGCAGACAGTGGCACTGGGGCAAGGCTGCTTCATCGGCTTCAACTGCCAGCTCGAATACCTGGACGTGGCCGATCGCGGCATGCTGGCCTCAGGGGTCATTGCACGAGGTACCTACGAACACCCGATCCATATTGGTCAAGGTGCCTGGATCGGCGCTCGGGCAACCCTTGCACCAGGCGTTCGCATTGGTGCCGGTGCCGTGGTGGCCGCGGGGGCATTGGTCACCGAGCACGTCGAACAGGACTGCATCGTCGTAGGCCGGCCCGCCCGGGTCATCGCCCGCCGGCAGGTAAATGAAGACGGCTGGCCAGACCCCGCTCCCGTCCTGCAGAAAGTGCTGAAGCGCCAGCGTGACGGGTTGCCCTCTTTTCTCGATCCCGAATCCTGCACGCTGAACCGTATCCACCAGCTCAATCCGCAACTTGACTCCTGGCATTTCGGCGAGCACTCGCTGATCGACGCCGAGCTTTCCGGTGGCTCTGCGGTGCAGGTTGGCATGGGCTGCATATTGATCGGACGCAGTAGCCGGCATGGGGGCATACACGAATTCGGTGGCATCACGCTTGGCCAGCGGACAGTGCTCGGGCGCGGGGTCGTCATCGAGGGTGCCGGCGGTGTCAGCATTGGCGACCAAAGCCGGCTCGGCGACCAGGTCACCCTGGTTTCCTCATCCCATGATCATCGGTTTCGGTCGCTGCCCTGGCAGGCCGCGCCGATCCGCATCGGCAAGCGTTGCGACATCGGCACTGGCGCTCTGATCGTCGGTCCCGTTTCCCTCGGCGACGGCGTGAGGGTGGAACCCTATGCCGTCGTCATCCGCGATGTACCCGCAAATTCTGTCGTTAAAGGCGTCATTCAACTCAAAGAGGAAGTCGCATGATCCTGTTCGCCCCCGCCCCCACCGGTTCTGGTCATAACATGCGCGTGCTGTCGATTGGACGGGCCCTGCGCAATTACAACCCGGACCTCGAAATGAAGGTCGCCCTGGCCTCGTTGCAGGATGTGTTCACCCCGATGTTCGAAAGTTCCGGCATTGAAGTGATCGATGTTGCCGGACAACTCATGGACTATTCGAAAAAGAGCAATCTGTCGCGTCAGCTCGACTGGGGTAGCTACATCGCCGGGTACATCTCCAACACCTTCCTGTCCAGTGAGCGCATGCTGGCCTACCTGGCAATCATCGAAGAACACAAGCCTCGGGTGGTCATTTCCGACTTCAACATGGCGGCCTGCCTGGCGGCCATCTTCAGTCGCACGCCTTTTGTATTCGTCACCGAGCGATACGACTTCACCCTGTGCCAACTGACCGATCAGGATCTGAGCGAAGGCGGCTTCGAGCTCAATGCCGAAGATCTCAAGCGTGCGCGCACCGCATTGCACAAACAGTTCTCATGGATGATCGAGCAGAGCCAGCTGGTGCTCACCGACAAACCCTACATTCCTGAAATGGATAACGGCACACCGGTGGCCAGCGCGCTGCTGGAGGGCAAGGCGCACTTTGTCGGCCCGATGATTCGTGACTTCACCCAGACCAACGCCTCCACTGTGCGGGCTGACCTAGGCCTGGGCGACGGGCCGTTCATCGTCGCGTCCATCAGCGGCACCACCATGTTCGCCGAGAGCAAGCAGAACCTGCTCAACGCCTACCTGGAAGCATTCGAACAACTGCGCACCGTGCGCCCCGAGCTGAAGATGGTGCTATTGGGTCGCCAGGACATCGCCCCGCGGGAAGGCCTCATCAGCGTGCCTTACTACCCCGACTGGATGGGTTTGCTGCGTGAGGCCAGCCTGCTGGTATCGGCGCCAGGCTGGATCACGGTCACCGAAATCGCTGCACTGCGCATTCCGACCCTGTTCGTGCTGCCGTCGAAATCCGAGTACCACGAAGCCGAAGCCCTTGACCGCCTGGCACGCCTCGGTTTCCCGACCTATCTCGGTTGCGAGGCCACCGCCATTGCCGGACTGATCGATGCCGAACTGGACAAGGACACTGACGTCCCCAGCTATTTCGGCGCCCACCAGCGCGTTGCCGCCCCTGACGGGCTTGGCGCTCAGCGGGCCGCCAGCCGGATCCTCAGCCTGACGCACTAAGCGAGAACATCCACAGCATTTTTCAAAGGAGGGTGCCATGCACAGCACCTCATCTGCCTTCTTGGCTGAAGCCTTGATGGATAAGGAAGCAGGTGGCTTTCTCGCCATCACGGACGCGACCGGCACATTGCGTATCAGCAGTGACAAACGCCTGGAGGACCAGGTGGCTGCCACCCTGTTCTTCGCTCAGCACGGCGATACCTGGCAGGCCGAGTTCGCGCTGGCCGGGTTGCTCGATCTGCACGATGCCGAGCACCAGGGGTTTACCGAACTCAGCGACCGGCAATGGAACGCCCACGGCTCCGGGCGGTGCAGGACCCTGGCCTTGCAGTTCGACGCCTTGCGGGCGCTGCTGGAGTTCCGCCGCCAGCGGCATGACAGCGCACCGCTGCAGCAGGTCAGCGAAGGCATTCTGCAGCGCTTTCAGCAGGTGTACGACGGCCATCTGCTCGGTGGTGTCCTGGCCAGTGACTGGGGGACGGTGATCGATAGCCACATGCCGATCGAGCTGGACATTGCCGCAGTGAACCTGCTGTGCAGCCTGTGCAACTGCAAAACCGAGGCCCCTCTGCCTGCGCACTTGCAGCAGCATGTATGGAAGCTTGAAGACGAAGTGCGCGCCGAGCTCAATGGCCTGGGGGCGGGCGCTCTGCGCCAGACGGCCAGCCGCGCCCGGGCTGCCTCGGCACTGGCACGCTGGGCACGGGGCAACAGCCACCAGGAAATGCTGCAACTGGCCTGCATGCTGCTCGATGACACCTTCGAGCGTTTGCACGATCACACCTATGGCGGCTACTGGGACCGCATCCGTTACGACCAGCGCGTGGGTGCTGACTGGCTGACCTCATTCAAGCGCAACGAGTCACCATTCCCGATCAAGACCAGCCTGGATGTGGCGTTGCTGCTCGAGGCCGTGGAACTGGCCAGGCCGCGTGAAAGCCAGCAACGACGCGAGCAATTGCTCAAGGCGATGGCGGATTTCCATGACAGCTACCACGGTGGTTTCTTCCTTGGAAAAGGGTATTTCTGGTCGACCCCAGTCGATCCGACCGTGCCGTTCATTCGTCAGTTCTGGGCCCCTCCCCGTCAGCTAGGTGTGTTCCACATCGGCAACCTTTCGTATCTGCCGCTGCATATCAAGAGCCTTGAGGGGCAACTGGCCTGCCTTGGCGCACTGCATAGGCACGCTGCGAATCTGCCGCCGGCAGCCGCGCCGCACGAAGTGGACCTCGGCTCACTGCGCAGGGTGAACAACCGCAGTCGACTGGAGCAGCCGCATCTTGGCCCATTGCCGGAGCTGAATGTGAACTTGCCGGCTTACTTCGAGTGGCTGCGCCAAGCGCGGGCGTCACTGGCTGTTCCGTACGGGCTGACCGCAGAAATGGCCCCGCAGGGCTTCCGCGCTGACCGTTGCTGGCAGGTCTTCTCCGCCTTGCATGTGATTTCCGACCTGTACGCACTGAAAGCGGCAATCGACGACAAGGCCAGCCTGATCGCTTGCATCCAGGCATCGCAGAACGCAGACGGTGGTTTTGCCGAGCAACCCGGTCAGCTCAGTGATGTATTCGCCACCTATTGCGCCGTGATTTCCCTGCGCCTGCTGGGCAGCGAGCCGCTGTCGAGGCCGGCCTGCGTGGCCTACCTGCAGCGCTGCCAGCAGGACGATGGGGGCTTCGGCAATGTGCCGGGCTACCAGTCGGATATCTGGCACAGCAACCTGGCCGCACTGTCGCTGCATGTCCTGGGCGCCGAAGCGGCCAAGCCGCAAGCACTGCTGGGCTTCATTCTCGCTTGCCGCCACGGCGACGGTGGCTTTGCCAACCGGCCAGGCAACCCGCCGGACACATTCTCCACCTATCGTGCCGTGTCCTTGCTGCACGCGCTGGACCACGAACTGGTCGACGCCGCCAGCACCGTGGCATGGCTGCAGGGGCTGCAACAACCGCATGGGGCCTTCCTCTACCGCCCGGGCAAGGCAGTCAGCCTGGTCGGTAGCTACATGGCGATTGCCGCCTTGTACCTGCTCGATGCGCGCCCACGGGACATACAGGGCATCGAGGCCTGGATCTCACGGCATCAGAAGCAAGATGGCGGATTCGGGCCGCTGAACACGACCTCGGCCACCACCGATGAAAGCTTCACCTGCATCCAGTCACTGCTGATCCTCCGGGGAGCGCTCAGCAAGTACTGGGTCGCGTTGGTCAACTGAGCCCGCCGAACGGATTCGTAATAATCATCACAGGAGTGCTTGCGTGAAAATCTTGATTACTGGCGGTGCGGGCTTCATCGGCTCCGCCGTGGTTCGTCACCTGATCGAACATACCGATTGCCATGTGGCCAACGTCGATGCACTGACCTATGCCGGCAACCTTGAATCGTTGGCCAGCATTGCCAGCTCCGAGCGCTATCGCTTCTACCAGGCCGACATCTGCGACAAAGCCCAGCTGCAGCGGATTTTCAGTGACTTCCAGCCTCAGGCTGTCATGCACCTGGCAGCAGAATCGCATGTCGATCGCTCCATTGAAGGGCCCGAGGCGTTCGTGCGAACCAACGTGCTTGGAACAGCGACACTGCTGGAAGCCACGCGGGCCTACTGGAACGGCCTGGAGCCCGACGCCCGCCTGGCGTTCCGCTTCCACCACATTTCCACCGACGAGGTCTTCGGTGACCTGGAAGGCACCGACGACTACTTCACCGAGGACACTCCCTACGCGCCCAGCTCGCCCTACTCGGCGAGCAAGGCTGGCAGCGACCACCTGGTCCGCGCCTGGGGACGCACTTACGGTTTGCCGGTGTTGGTGACCAATTGCTCGAACAACTACGGCCCCTGTCATTTTCCCGAGAAGCTGATTCCGCACATCATCCTCAACGCCCTGCACGGCAAACCGCTGCCGGTATACGGCAACGGCGCGCAGGTCCGCGACTGGTTGCACGTCGAGGACCACGCCCGTGCCTTGCATACCGTCCTGACCCGGGGCGTCGTCGGCCAGACCTACAACATCGGCGGTCATAACGAGCGACGCAACCTGGATGTGGTACTCGGCATCTGCGCCCTGCTGGAGGAGCTGCACCCCGACAAACCGGAGGGCGTAAAGGCCTACAGCGACCTGATCGAGTTTGTCAGCGACCGCCCGGGGCACGACCAGCGCTATGCAATCGACGCCGGCAAGATTGCCGACGAGCTGGGCTGGGTGCCACAGGAAACCTTCGAGACCGGTCTGCGCAAAACCGTCCAGTGGTACCTGGAGAACCGCGGCTGGTGGCAGCGGGTGCTCAATGGCGCCTACCGCCTGGAGCGACTCGGAAGCGCTGCCTGATTTTTCACATCTCACTCATGTTTCAAGGGAGCTGTTTCATGAACCAGACCAAGTACAAAGGCATCCTGCTGGCCGGTGGATCGGGCACACGCTTGCATCCGATAACCCTGGGAGTGTCCAAGCAATCGTTGCCGATCTACGACAAGCCGATGATCTACTACCCACTGTCCGTACTGATGCTCGCCGGCATCAACGAGATACTGGTGATCTCCACACCCAACGACTTGCCGGGCTTCCAGCGCATGCTGGGTGATGGTAGCCAGTTCGGCGTGCAGATCAGTTATGCCGAGCAACCTTCACCAGACGGGCTGGCCCAGGCGTTCATCATCGGCAAGGAGTTCGTCGGCGACGACAACGTGTGCCTGGTGTTGGGCGACAACATATTCTATGGCAGCCAGTTCGGTAGCACCTTGCGTCAGGCGGCCAGCCGCGAGCATGGCGCGACCGTGTTCGGCTATTACGTGGCTGAACCGCAACACTTTGGTGTCGTCGAGTTCGACAACAACGGCAAGGCCATCAGCATCGAGGAAAAGCCCCGGGTACCGAAGTCCAACTACGCGGTTACCGGCCTGTACTTCTACGACAACAAAGTCCTGGAGATTGCAGCGCAGGTCAAACCGTCGGCCCGCGGCGAACTTGAAATCACCGACATCAACAATGCCTACCTGGAACAGGGCACGCTGAATGTCAATGTACTCGGCCGTGGCTTCGCGTGGCTCGACACAGGTACCCATGAGTCGTTGCTAGAGGCCGGCAATTTCGTCCAGGCTATCGAAAGCCGCCAGGGGCTCAAAGTGGCATGCCTGGAGGAGATCGCGTTCCAGAATGGCTGGATCAACCAGGCTCAATTGCTGGCACGCGCTGCGGCACTGAAAAAGACCAGCTATGGGCAATACCTGACATCCATCGCCGTTGCTGCCGACGCAGGCGTGCTGACAGCGTTGACCGCGTGACCTTTCACGCCAGCTAGTAGCGTTTTGACTGCATCTGCATTAGCCTCTGGCCACGGTTGCATACGGCACCGTTGGCCGGAGTGCCAGCTTTTGCGAAAGGGATTTTCTTCTGTGTCTGCCTCCATTGTTTCTGACCCACGCGCAAGCGCGGGCGCTGTTCCCTGGCTGTCTACCTGGACTGCCCCGGCTCAACCTGCCTGGGGAGCCGAATTGCCGTTTCCAACCCAGCTCCCGGTAGTGACCGGCAACTGCACCGTGCGCCAGCCCATGCGCATCAGTCGGGGTGGCAAAGCCGTGCGACTGGTGTTCTCCAACGAGTATGGCGATAGCCCGTTGATGCTCGGTCGCTGCCGGTTGTCGCTGCAGGCCCACGGCCATCCCGGCGCCTGGGGCGAGATCACATTTTCCGGGCGATCATCGACAACCCTGGCAGCCGGCCAGCGCCTGCACAGTGACCCACTCGAGCTGACCATCCCCGACCTTGCGGACCTGATGGTCACGATCCATCTGCCAGCAGCCACCCCTGTCAGGACGTTTCATTGGGACCCCCGTCAAACCGGCAGCATCGAGCCTGGCGATCGTACCGACAATAACTTCGCCCTGGCCGATGCCCAGCCCTTGAATGTGCGAATACTGGTCCATGCCGTCGAAGTCCAGGGCGAAGGCAAAGCGTTGGCAGTGATCGGTGATTCGCTGGTAAATGGCCATGGTTTGGAAAAGAACACGCATGGGTGCTGGAGCGATCTGTTGGCCAGGCACCTGGCCCCGCATGGGCTGGCCTTGATCAATGCCGGGCAATCCGGGGGACGGCTCCTGCGCGATCGGCTCGGCATCAGTGTACTGGGCCGTTTCGAGCGCGATGTGCTGCTCCAGCCCGGGGTTGCCCTGGCGATCATTCAGGTTGGATTGAATGACCTGGGCTGGGCAGACTCGGTGGTGGACCCGGGATCCAGCCTGCCAAGCCATGAAGCCCTGATCAACGCTTATACCTGGCTGGTCGAGGCGGCCCATGCACAGGGCGTCCGGGTATTGGGCATGACCCTGAGCCCGTTCGAAGGCGCCTTCTCCGGCACGCCATTCGCTGCGTTCCATCAACCAGAGAAAGAACGCCTGCGCCAGCGCCTGAATCGCTGGATCCGCGAAGAAAGTGGTTTTGACGCCGTACTGGATATCGATGCGCTTGTGCGTGATCCGCAGCATCCGGGGCGGCTGCACGGTAGCTACGACTCGGGCGACCATCTGCATCCGGGGGCGGAAGGAAGCAAGGCCATCGTGCAGTGGCTGCTGGAGCAACCAGCACTGAAGGACCTGGTCACGCGCAGCCACTGATGTATTCATTTCATTACAGCGTACTTATATCGATACACCCGCACACAGGTACGGCTGTGCAAGGGTTTGATCCCCAAACCCTTTTACATGCCGGACCTACTGTAGCGCTTTCGTTACACACAAATGGCGAATCGGCTATCTAGATCAACCAAGACATTGATTAATAAGGATTTTTTTGATATTGGCCGCATTATTGCTATGGGAATCCCAACCCAAGAGCGCGGAGCCACCGCGCCCAACGCCCTGCTTCCCGAGGATTCCCCATGAGCGAGTTGCGTTTCACTGAAGATCACGAATGGCTGCGCGTCGAAGCCGATGGCAGCGTTACCGTGGGCATTACCACCTACGCCCAGAACGCCCTTGGCGACGTGGTTTTCGTGCAACTGCCCGAGTTGCAGCAGTATGAGAAAGGCAGCGAAGCCTCCACCGTCGAGTCGGTCAAGGCCGCCAGCGGCGTGTACATGCCGCTGACCGGCGCAGTGGTGCAGATCAACAACCAGCTCGAAGACAGCCCGGAACTGGTCAACGAAGACCCGCTGGGTGAAGGCTGGTTCTTCCGCTTCATTCCCGCCGATGCCAGCGCCATCTCCGCCCTGCTCGACCAGGACGCTTACGACCGCCTGATCAAAGCCAACGACGACGCCTGAGGAACCCCGCCATGACCATCAACCTCGGCACCGCCAACGAATTCATCGCCCGCCACATCGGCCCGCGCGCCGCTGACGAACAGGCCATGCTGGCCGCCCTCGGCTTCGACTCGCTGGAAGCCATGACCGACGCGGTCATCCCCGACAGCATCAAGGGCACCAGCGTGCTGGGCGCGCACGACGGCCAGAGCGAAGCCGACGCGCTCGCTGCGCTCAAGGCCATTGCCGGCAAGAACCAGCTGTTCAAAAGCTACATCGGCCAGGGCTACTACAACACCCACACCCCGGCCCCGATCCTGCGCAACCTGCTGGAAAACCCGGCCTGGTACACCGCCTACACTCCCTATCAGCCAGAAATCTCCCAAGGCCGTCTGGAAGCGCTGCTGAACTTCCAGACCCTGATCAGCGACCTGACCGGCCTGCCGATCGCCAACGCCTCGCTGCTCGACGAAGCCACCGCCGCAGCCGAGGCCATGACCTTCTGCAAGCGCCTGTCGAAGAACAAGGCCAGCCATGCCTTCTTCGCCTCGGTGCACTGCCACCCGCAAACCCTCGACGTGCTGCGCACCCGTGCCGAGCCGCTGGGTATCGAGATCGTGGTCGGCGACGAGCGCGAACTGGGTGATGTCAGCGCGTTCTTCGGCGCCCTGCTGCAATACCCGGCCAGCAATGGTGAAGTGTTCGACTACCGCGAGGTGGTGCAGCGCTTCCACGCGGCCAATGCCCTGGTCGCCGTGGCCGCCGACCTGCTGGCCCTGACCCTGCTGACCCCGCCGGGCGAGTTCGACGCCGACGTGGCCATCGGTAGCGCCCAGCGCTTCGGCGTGCCACTGGGCTTCGGCGGCCCGCATGCGGCCTACTTCGCCACCCGCGATGCGTTCAAGCGCGACATGCCGGGCCGCCTGGTCGGCGTGTCGATCGACCGCTTCGGCAAGACCGCCCTGCGCCTGGCCATGCAGACCCGCGAACAGCATATCCGCCGCGAGAAGGCCACCAGCAACATCTGTACCGCCCAGGTGCTGCTGGCCAACATCGCCAGCATGTTCGCCGTGTACCACGGCCCGGCCGGCCTCAAGCGCATCGCCGAACGCACCCATGCGCTGACCGCAATCCTCGCCGCCGGCCTGAAGGCACTGGGCCTTCAAGTAGTCGGCGGCAGCGCCTTCGATACCCTGACCCTGGCCACCGGCAACGCCACCGCCCGCCTGCATGAGAAGGCCCGCGCCCAAGGCATCAACCTGCGCCAGATCGACGCCGAGCACCTCGGCCTGTCGCTTGACGAAACCAGCAGCCAGGCCGATGTCGAGGCCCTGTGGCAGTTGCTCGGCGGCGACCAGGCCCAGCCAGACTTCAACGCCCTGGCCAACAGCACCGGCTCGCTGCTGCCTGCCGCGCTGTTGCGCCAGTCAGCCATCCTCCAGCACCCGGTGTTCAACCGCTACCACAGCGAAACCGAGCTGATGCGTTACCTGCGCCGCCTGGCCGACAAGGACCTGGCGCTGGACCGCAGCATGATCCCGCTGGGCTCGTGCACCATGAAACTCAACGCCGCCAGCGAAATGATCCCGGTCACCTGGGCCGAGTTCGGCAACCTGCACCCGTTCGCCCCAGCCGAGCAGAGCCAGGGCTACCTGCAGATGACCAGCGAACTGGAGGCCATGCTCTGCGCCGCCACCGGTTATGACGCCGTGTCGCTGCAGCCCAACGCCGGCTCCCAGGGCGAGTACGCAGGGCTTCTGGCCATCCGCGCCTACCACCGCAGCCGCGGCGAAGGCCACCGCGACATCTGTCTGATCCCGTCGTCGGCCCACGGCACCAACCCGGCCACCGCGCACATGGCCGGTATGCGCGTGGTGGTCACCGCCTGTGACGCCCGCGGCAACGTCGATGTCGAGGACCTGCGCGCCAAGGCCATCGAACACCGCGAGCGCCTCGCCGCAATCATGATCACCTACCCGTCGACCCACGGCGTGTTCGAGGAAGCGATCGGCGAAATCTGCGCGATCATCCACGACAACGGCGGCCAGGTGTACATCGACGGTGCCAACATGAACGCCATGGTCGGCCTGTGCGCCCCGGGCAAGTTCGGCGGCGACGTGTCCCACCTGAACCTGCACAAGACCTTCTGCATCCCGCACGGTGGCGGTGGCCCAGGCGTCGGCCCGATCGGCGTCAAGTCGCACCTGGCACCGTTCCTGCCCGGCCACGCGCAGCTGGACAACACCGCAGGCGCGGTTTGTGCCGCACCGTTCGGCAGCGCCAGCATCCTGCCGATCACCTGGATGTACATTCGCATGATGGGCGGAGCCGGCCTCAAGCGTGCCTCGCAGATGGCGATCCTCAACGCCAACTACATCGCCCGCCGCCTGGAAGAGCACTATCCTGTTCTATACACCGGCGGCAATGGCCTAGTGGCCCACGAGTGCATCCTCGACCTGCGCCCGCTGAAGGACACCAGCGGCATCAGCGTCGACGATGTGGCCAAGCGCCTGATCGACTTCGGCTTCCACGCCCCGACCATGTCCTTCCCGGTGGCCGGTACGTTGATGATCGAACCGACCGAAAGCGAGTCCAAGGAAGAACTGGACCGTTTCTGCGACGCGATGATCCAGATCCGCGAAGAAATCCGCGCGGTCGAGAATGGTAGCCTGGACAAGGACGACAACCCGCTGAAGAACGCGCCACATACAGCGGCCGAGCTGGTTGGCGAATGGGCCCACGGCTACAGCCGCGAGCAGGCGGTGTACCCGCTGCCGAGCCTGGTGGAAGGCAAATACTGGCCGCCGGTCGGCCGGGTCGACAACGTGTTCGGCGACCGCAACCTGGTCTGCGCCTGCCCGTCGATCGAGAGCTATCAGGACGCCTGAGGCGGCTTGTAGCAACGCTGGGGCTGCTGCGCAGCCCTTTCGCGGCACCAGGCCGCTGCTGCAAGGGCGGTCGCTGGCCCTGTAGGTGCGGCCTCGTGTCGCGATAGGGCCGCAAAGCGGCCCCGGCATCTTCAGGAGGAACCAGCATGTCACTCAGCGTCTTTGACCTGTTCAAGATCGGCATCGGCCCCTCCAGCTCCCACACGGTCGGCCCGATGCGCGCCGCTGCGCGGTTCGCCGAGGGGCTGCGCCGTGATGGCCTGCTTGCCCGTACCGCCAGCGTCAAGGCCGAGCTGTATGGCTCGCTCGGCGCCACCGGCAAGGGCCACGGCAGCGACAAGGCCGTGCTGCTGGGCCTTGAAGGCGAACATCCCGACAGCGTCGATACCGACACCATCCCCGCCCGCCTGCAGGCGATCCGCGACAGCGGCCACATCAGCCTGCTCGGCGAGCACAGCATTGCGTTCATCGAAAAGCAGCACCTGGCGATGATCCGCAAACCACTGGACTACCACCCCAACGGCATGATCTTCCGCGCCTTCGACGAGGCCGGCCTGCAGATCCGCAGCCGCGAGTACTACTCGGTGGGCGGTGGTTTCGTGGTCGACGAGGATGCTGCCGGCCACGACCGCATCGTCGAAGACAGTACGCCACTGCCCTACCCGTTCAAGACCGCCAGGGAGCTGCTCGGCCATTGCACTGCGCAAAACCTGTCGATAAGCCAGGTGATGCTGGCCAACGAGGCAGCCTGGCGCCCGGAGGCAGAAACCCGTGCCGGCCTGTTGCGCATCTGGCAGGTGATGCAGGGTTGCGTTGACGCCGGCTGCCGGCATGAAGGCATCCTCCCGGGCGGGCTGAAGGTCAAGCGCCGGGCACCGGCGCTGTACCGGCAGCTGAGCAGCCATCCGGAAGCCAGCCTGCGCGATGCCCTGTCAGTACTCGACTGGGTCAACCTCTACGCCCTGGCCGTGAACGAGGAAAACGCCAACGGCGGCCGCGTGGTCACCGCGCCTACCAATGGCGCGGCAGGCATCGTGCCGGCGGTGCTGCACTACTACATGCGCTTTGTGCCTGGCGCCAGCGAAGACGGCGTGGTGCGCTTCCTGCTCACCGCTGCGGCCATCGGCATTCTGTACAAGGAAAACGCCTCCATCTCCGGCGCCGAAGTGGGTTGCCAGGGCGAGGTCGGCGTGGCCTGCTCGATGGCCGCCGGGGCGCTGTGCGAAGTGATGGGCGGCAGTGTGCAACAGGTGGAAAACGCCGCCGAAATCGGCATGGAACACAACCTGGGCCTGACCTGCGACCCGATTGGCGGGCTGGTCCAGGTGCCGTGCATCGAACGCAATGCGATGGGCTCGGTGAAGGCAATCAACGCGGTGCGCATGGCCCTGCGCGGCGACGGGCAGCATTACGTGTCGCTCGACAAGGTGATCCGCACCATGCGCCAGACCGGCGCCGACATGAAAAGCAAATACAAAGAGACCGCCCGTGGCGGCCTGGCCGTCAACATCATCGAATGTTGACCCGACAACTACAACAAGGAGTCACCGATGTCCGAAACACTGCTCAAGACCCCGCTGCACGCCCTGCACCTGGAACTGGGTGCGCGCATGGTGCCGTTCGCCGGCTACGACATGCCGGTGCAGTACCCGCTGGGCGTGCTCAAGGAACACCTGCACACCCGCGAGCAGGCCGGCCTGTTCGATGTCTCGCACATGGGCCAGATCACCCTGCGCGGCAGCGACGCCGCCAAGGCCCTGGAAAGCCTGGTGCCGGTCGACATCATCGACCTGCCGGTGGGCATGCAGCGCTATGCCATGTTCACCAATGAGCAAGGCGGCATCCTCGACGACCTGATGGTTGCCAACCTGGGCGACGACACGCTGTTCCTGGTCGTTAATGCGGCCTGCAAGGACCAGGACCTGGCCCACCTGCAAGCGCATATCGGCAGCCGCTGCGAGGTGCAAGCGCTGTTCGAGCGGCGCGCCCTGCTGGCCCTGCAAGGCCCGGCGGCAGTCGAGGTGCTGGCGCGCCTGGCCCCGGAAGTGGCGAGCATGACCTTCATGCAATTCCGTCCGGTGAAACTGCTGGGTGAAGACTGCTACGTCAGCCGCTCGGGTTACACCGGCGAAGACGGCTACGAGATTTCGGTACCGGTACAGGCCGCCGAAGCCTTGGCCCGCCGCCTGCTGGCCGAGCCGGAAGTGCAGCCGATCGGCCTCGGCGCGCGCGACTCGTTGCGCCTGGAAGCTGGCTTGTGCCTGTACGGCCACGACATGAACAGCGAAACCACCCCGGTCGAAGCCAGCCTGCTGTGGGCCATCTCCAAGGTACGCCGTGCCGATGGCGCGCGAGCCGGCGGCTTTCCCGGCGCCGAGGCCATCTTTGCCCAACAGCGCGACGGCGTGGCGCGCAAACGCGTAGGCCTGTTGCCGCAGGAGCGGACGCCGGTACGCGAAGGCGCGGATATTGTCGATGCCAACGACAAACCGGTCGGTAAAGTCTGCAGTGGTGGTTTTGGCCCCTCGCTCAACGCACCTGTGGCGATGGGTTATATCGAGAGTGAACATGCGGCAATCGACACAGCGCTGTTTGCCGTGGTGCGTGGCAAGAAGGTGGCCCTTAAAGTCAGCAAAATGCCTTTCGTGACGCAACGTTACTATCGGGGTTGAAACAGCTTTGTGAAGCGTGCGGGCAGGTTCGACTTATTCGTTTTCGAACCTGCTCAATAACTTTTGAACATGGCGCCAGGCCAGGCGCCATGCCGTTTCCGACAAACCGGTCGGTTAACGGCAGACGGTCGATTTTCCATACGACCAAGGGCTTGTTTTTCGCTCGGGAGTTGGCGTAGAGTCACTGCACTGTGTTTGCATGGGTCGCAACAGTTCGTGACCTGGGCCAGTAGCCGCAATCTGCTACAACCCGTTTGACGTCTCTTACTTTCCTGCAACCCAGCCCAGTAATCTTTTGCTGCCAATTTATTGCAAAAGAAACTGTCATCAAAATTCAAGCTTCATAGGAAATAAGACAATGGCTGAGCGTCAGAACGGTACCGTCAAGTGGTTCAATGACGAAAAAGGTTACGGCTTCATCACCCCAGAAAGCGGTCCGGATCTGTTCGTGCACTTCCGCGCTATCGAAGGCAACGGCTTCAAGAGCCTGAAAGAAGGCCAGAAAGTAACCTTCGAAGCAGTTCAGGGCCAGAAAGGCATGCAAGCTGACAAGGTTCAGGTTGCCGGCTAAGCCGAACCCGACTTCGAAAAAAGCCCCTGCCAAGTGCAGGGGCTTTTTTTTGCCCGTAGAATAGCCGCTTCGTTTTCTGGAGCCGCCTTGCATGTCCAAGCCTCTGCTCGTCCCCCATGGGGATTTTCCGCCAGTCGGCATGGGCCGACGCCTGGCAGCAATGTTCTACGACTTTCTGTTGTGCACGGCGCTGCTGATCGTGACCGCTGGTGCCTACAAGATGATCCAGATGGCGATCATCGGCGAAGCACGCATGCGCGAGTTGACCGAGGCCGGCGCACTGGATGGCGACCCGCTGCTGTCGACGGTACTGCTGTTTGCCCTGTTCGGCTTTTTTGCCAAGTTCTGGACCCACGGCGGGCAGACGCTGGGCATGCAGGTGTGGGGGGTGCGGGTGCAGAATGCCGACGGCACCGCCATCAGCCTGTGGCAGGCGCTGTTGCGCTTCGTGGTGTCGATCGCCTCGTGGCTGTGCCTGGGGCTGGGTTTTTTCTGGGCATTGATCGACAAGCGTAAGCGCGGCTGGCATGACATCTATTCAGAAAGCCAGCTGGTGCGGGTGCCGAAGCAGAAGCAGTCCAGGTAAACGCCCATCAAAAAGCCGACCCTGAGGTCGGCTTTCTTGTGCAGCTGGAACCATCAACCGGCCCGGCGCAACAACCACATCCCTGCCAACGCACAGATGCCAGCCGGAATCACCACAGCCAACAGCGGCGGGAAGCCGAACACCTGGCTCGATGGCCCCAGCAGGTCCTGGGCGATGCGGAACACGAAGCCCACCAGCACACCGGTGAACACCCTCTGGCCAAGGGTCACCGAACGCAGCGGGCCGAAGATGAAGGAGATCGCCATCAGCACCAGCGCCGCGGTCACCATCGGTTGCAGTACCTTGGTCCAGAACGCCAACCAGTAACGGGCGTTGTTCAAGCCCTGGTCGGACAGGTAGTGGATGTAATCCCACAAGCCGGTAATCGACAGCGACTCCGGCGCCAGGATCACGGTATTGAGCAACTGCGGGGTGAGCGAAACGTCCCAGCGCTCCTGCGGTGTGTTCACCACTTCGGTGTGGTCGCCACGGAAGAACGTGGTACGCACGTCGGCCAGCATCCAGTGGTCGTCCTGGTACTGGGCACGGCGGGCGAAACTCGAAGTGACGATCTTGCGCTCGCTGTCGAAGCGGTAGCGGGTCACCCCCAGCAGCAAGCCGTTGGGCTGCACGGCGTTGATGTGCACGTACTCCTCACCCTGGCGGTGCCACATGCCACGCTTGGAGCTTTGTGCCTCACCGCCACCCTGGGCCAGCGAACGGTCGGCCTGGGCCTTGTTCTCGGTTACCGGTGCCACGTATTCCCCGATCAGCAGGCCGACCAGCATCAGTACCAGCATCGGCTTCATCACTGCCCAGACGATGCGGCCGATGGACACCCCGGCCGCACGCATGATGGTCAGCTCGCTGCTGCTGGCCAGGCTGCCCAGGCCGATCAGGCAGCCGATCAGGGCCGCCATCGGCAACATCTCGTACAGACGCCGTGGCGCGGTCAGCAGGACGAAATTGCCTGCCTCCATCACCGTGTAGGTATCGCTCAGGTCACTCATCTCATCGATGAAGGCAAACAGCGAGGCCAGGCCAAGGATGATCCCCAACACGGCAAGAATGGCCAGCAGCACGCTCTGGCCGATATAACGGTCGAGCTTAGCCATGAGCCACCCCCGCACGGCGGGCGGCGCGCTTGAGGCGCAGCGGCTCCCAGTACATCAGGCCCAGGCCGATCAGCAGGAACAGGCCGTGGACCCACCACATGCCCAGGGCGATTGGCAGTTTGCCCTTCTCGAGGGCGCCGCGTACGGAAATCAGCATTGTCAGATAGGCCATGTACAGAAGAATTGCCGGCAGCAGCTTGAGGAAGCGACCCTGGCGCGGGTTGACCCGGGACAACGGTACCGCCAGCAGAGTGACGACGAACACCAGGATGGGCAGCGACAACCGCCATTGCAGCTCGGCACGCTCACGCAGGCCCTTCTTGCCGATCAGTTCGGAGGTAGGAATGGCTTCGCGCTCGGTCACTTCCTCGCTGACTTCCGGTTTGGGCAGCAGCACGCCGTAGGTATCGTACTTGATGGCGCGGTAGTCGGCCTGACCCGGGTTGCCGTCGTAACGGTAACCGTTTTCCAGCACCAGGTAACGGTTGCCGTCGGCCTGGATTTCCTGGTGGCCCCTTTCCGCGACCAGCACCGACGGCGCGCGGTCCTTGGTCTTGTCCTGGTTGAAGCGCTTCTCGGAGATGAACACCCCGGCCAGGTTGATACGGTCGTCAGACAGCTCTTCGGTGTAGGTCACCCGCGAGCCGTCGCGCAGGGTCTGGAAGCGGCCCGGCACCAGGGTATCGAATTCGGTCAGGGCATCCTGCTGGCTGATGATCTGCTGCACCTGGGCGACACCCAGTGGCGCCAGGCTCAGGCTCAGCCAGGCCACCAGCAGGGCGACCAGGGCGGCCGGTGCCATGGTCAGGCCAAGCAGGCGCTGCTGGCTCATGCCAGTGGCCGAGAGCACGGTCATCTCGCTTTCCAGATACAGGCGCCCGTACGCCAGAAGAATGCCGAGGAACAGGCCCAAAGGCAGAATCAGCTGCAGGAACCCCGGCAGACGGAAGCCCATGATCAGGAACAGCACGCTCGGGTCGAGCACGCCCTGGGCAGCCTGGGCCAGGTACTTGATGAAGCGCCCGCTCATGATGATCACCAGCAGCACGGCGCTGACGGCGCTCAAGGTCACCAGGACCTCGCGGGACAGATAACGAAAGACGATCAAACCAGACACTCCTGGGTTGTCAGGGCGGACTGCCAAGCAATGGCGCCAGACAATGACTTAGTACATCCAAGACCGATGCCGGTTCGCCAACGGCGAACCTCCATGTAAAGTGCGCGCATTATCCTGTGATTGAACGCCCCTGTCACTTCGCCGCGCATGAAGGCATACAACGGGGTTGTCAGCACACTCGCCGCAGGCTCAAACTGGCAGCTTTTCCGCTGGCGCGCGATGACGCAGCCAGGCCCGTCCAGAGCGCTGGAACACACAGCGCCAACCGTATCGATCATTCGGGGATCCTGACATGGAACTGGTTGTAAAAAGCGTAGCTGCTGCATCCGTAAAAACCGCCACCCTGGTCATTCCGGTGGGTGAAAACCGCAAGCTCGGCGCCGTGGCCAAGGCCATCGACCAGGCCAGCGAAGGTGCCATCAGTGCCGTGCTCAAGCGTGGCGACCTGGCCGGCAAGCCGGGCCAGACCCTGCTGCTGCAGACCCTTCCCGGCCTGAAGGCCGAACGCGTGCTGCTGGTCGGCAGCGGCAAGGACGAAGCCCTGGGCGACCGTGCCTGGCGCAAACTGGTCAGCAGCGTCGCCGGTGTGCTCAAGGGCCTGAACGGCAGCGATGCGGTGCTGGCCCTGGATGACATTGCAGTCAGCAACCGCGATGCCCACTACGGCAAGTACCGCCTGCTGGCTGAAACCCTGCTCGACGGCGAGTACGCGTTCGACCGCTTCAAGAGCCAGAAGGCCGAGCCGCGCGCCCTGAAAAAGGTCACCCTGCTCGCCGACAAGGCCGGCCAGGCCGACGTCGAACGCGCAGTCAGGCACGCCAGCGCCATCGCCACCGGCATGGCCTTCACCCGCGACCTCGGCAACCTGCCGCCGAACCTGTGCCACCCAAGCTTCCTCGCCGAACAGGCCAAGGACCTGGGCAAGGCGCACAAGGCGCTGAAGGTCGAAGTACTGGACGAGAAGAAGATCAAGGACCTGGGCATGGGCGCGTTCTACGCCGTCGGCCAGGGCAGCGAGCAGCCACCTCGCCTGATCGTGCTCAACTACCAGGGCGGCAGGAAGGCCGACAAGCCGTTCGTGCTGGTGGGCAAGGGCATCACCTTCGACACCGGCGGCATCAGCCTCAAGCCCGGTGCCGGCATGGACGAAATGAAGTACGACATGTGCGGCGCCGCCAGCGTGCTCGGCACCCTGCGTGCGGTGCTCGAACTGCAGCTGCCGATCAACCTGGTGTGCCTGCTGGCCTGCGCCGAGAACATGCCCAGCGGCGGCGCCACCCGTCCGGGTGACATCGTCACCACCATGAGCGGCCAGACTGTGGAAATCCTCAACACCGACGCCGAAGGCCGCCTGGTGCTGTGCGACACCCTGACCTACGCCGAACGCTTCAAGCCGCAGGCGGTGATCGACATCGCCACCCTCACCGGCGCTTGCATCGTTGCCCTGGGTAGCCACACCTCCGGCCTGATGGGCAACAACGATGACCTGGTCGGTCAGTTGCTCGACGCCGGCAAGCGGGCCGACGACCGTGCCTGGCAGTTGCCGCTGTTCGACGAGTACCAGGAGCAGCTGGACAGTCCGTTCGCCGACATGGGCAACATCGGCGGGCCGAAAGCTGGCACCATCACCGCCGGTTGCTTCCTGTCGCGCTTCGCCAAGGCCTACGACTGGGCGCACCTGGACATCGCTGGTACTGCCTGGGTCAGCGGTGGCAAGGACAAGGGCGCGACCGGCCGCCCGGTACCGCTGCTGACCCAGTACCTGCTGGACCGCGCTGGCGCCTGACGCCGGGCAGCCGATGGCGCCTTGCGCGCCATCGGCCGGCGATACCACCATGAGCAAAGTCGACTTCTACATCCTGCCCACCGATTCGCTGCCGGCGCGGCTGGATTTCGCCTGCAAGCTGTGTGAAAAGGCCTGGCGCCTTGGCCACCGGGTCTACCTGCATTGCCAGGATGCCGACCAGCGTGACCAGCTGGACCAACGTTTGTGGCGCTTCAAGGGCGAGGCCTTCGTGCCCCACGACATGGCAGAGCTGCATGCCGACGCGCGCGTGGCCCTGGGCCTGGCCGACGACGCCGGCGACCATCGCGACCTGCTGATCAACCTGGGCACCGGTGTACCGGGTTTCGTCGGCCAGTTCGAGCGGGTGGCCGAGATCGTCGTCGAGGAACCTGGCGTCCGCCAATCGGCACGTGAGCGATTCCGTTTCTACCGCGAACAGGGCTATGCTCTGCAAGACCACCGCTTACAGCGACTTTGACGACGATGGACAAACCCTCCCCGCTACCCGATTCCGCCCATCTGCTCGATGACCTCGAGTCGATCCGCCAGCTGCTTGGCGACGCCGACCTGCAACCGCCACTGCTGACCGAGACAGTCGAGCAGATCCCCCTGCTGCTGGAAGCCGCACCCGACGACACCGCAGCGCTAGCCGAAGCGGTCCAACCCGAGGCCGCGGACGACCCGCAGACCCGCCGCCAGGACACCCTGCTGCACCTCGAAAGCGAGCTGCGTGCGGCCGCGCAGATGATCATGCAGGACGTGATCAACGACTTCACCCCGCATATCGAGAACGAGATCAAACGCCGGCTGGATGCGCGGATCGAGCGGTTGATCAAGCGTTCCGAGTGACATCCCCGGGGCATTTCGCAGCCCTGTCGCGACACCAGGCCGCCCTACAGGCACATGCAATCCCTGTAGTGGCGGCCTTGTGTCGCGACAGGGCTGCAAACCAGCCCCAGCGGCTGTCGCCTCAACCCCCCAGCTTGGTTATACTTCCCGGCTTTCCCGAATAAATGCACAGGGTCCCGCCGCGCATGGATAAGACCTACCAGCCGCACGCCATCGAAACTTCCTGGTACAACACCTGGGAGTCCGAGAACTATTTCGCCCCACAAGGTGCAGGCGAGTCCTACACCATCATGATCCCGCCACCGAACGTGACCGGCAGCCTGCACATGGGTCACGGCTTCAACAACGCGATCATGGATGCCCTGATCCGTTTCCGTCGCATGCAAGGTCGCGACACCCTGTGGCAGCCCGGCACCGACCACGCTGGTATCGCTACCCAGATGCTGGTCGAGCGCCAGCTCGAGGCCAAGGGCCAGAACCGGCATGACCTGGGCCGCGAAAAGTTCCTGGAAAAGGTCTGGGAATGGAAGGACCAGTCCGGCGGCAACATCAGCCGGCAGATCCGCCGCCTGGGCTCGTCGGTGGACTGGAGCCGCGAGCGCTTCACCATGGACGACGGGCTGTCCGAAGCGGTCAAGGAAGCCTTCGTGCGCCTGCATGAGGACGGCCTGATCTACCGCGGCAAGCGCCTGGTCAACTGGGACACCAAGCTGCACACGGCCATCTCCGACCTCGAAGTGGAAAACCACGACGAGAAGGGCCACCTGTGGAACCTGCGCTACCCGCTGGCCGACGGCGCCAGGACCGCCGAAGGCAAGGATTACCTGGTCGTCGCCACCACCCGTCCGGAAACCCTGCTGGGTGACGCCGCCGTGGCGGTCAACCCGAACGACGAGCGCTACCAGGCCCTGATCGGCAAGTTCGTCGAGCTGCCGCTGGTCGGCCGTCGCATCCCGATCATCGCCGACGATTATTGCGACCCGGAGTTCGGTACCGGCTGCGTGAAGATCACCCCGGCCCACGATTTCAACGACTACGAAGTCGGCAAGCGCCACAACCTGCCGCTGCTGAATATCTTCGACAAGAACGCCTTCGTGCTGGCCAGCGCCCAGGCCTTCAACCTCGACGGTAGCGTCAACGAGCAGGTCGACACCCGCCTGCCGGCCCAGTATGCCAACCTCGACCGCTTCGTCGCGCGTAAACAGATCGTCGCCGACCTGGACGCCCAGGGCCTGCTGGTGAGCATCGATGACCACGCGCTGAAGGTGCCGAAAGGCGACCGTTCGGGCACCGTCATCGAGCCGTGGCTGACCGACCAGTGGTACGTCTCCACCAAGCCGCTGGCAGAACCTGCCATCGCCGCCGTGGAAGATGGCCGCATCCAGTTCGTGCCCAAGCAGTACGAGAACATGTACTTCTCCTGGATGCGCGACATCCAGGACTGGTGCATCAGCCGTCAGCTGTGGTGGGGCCACCGCATCCCGGCGTGGTACGACGAGGCCGGCCAGGTCTATGTCGGCCGCAACGAGGAAGAAGTGCGCGCCAAGCACAACCTGGGCGCCGACATTGCCCTGCGCCAGGACGAGGACGTGCTCGACACCTGGTTCAGCTCGGGCCTGTGGACCTTCTCCACCCTGGGCTGGCCGGAGCAGACCGAATTCCTCAAGAAGTTCCACTCCACCGATGTGCTGGTGACCGGCTTCGATATCATCTTCTTCTGGGTTGCGCGCATGATCATGCTGACCATGCACCTGATCAAGAACGAGGACGGCACACCGCAGGTACCGTTCAAGACCGTGTACGTGCACGGCCTGGTGCGTGACGGCCAGGGCCAGAAGATGTCCAAGTCCAAGGGCAACGTGCTGGACCCGCTGGATATCGTCGACGGCATCACCCTCGACGCCCTGCTGGAAAAACGCACCAGCGGCATGATGCAGCCGAAGCTGGCCGAGAAGATCGCCAAGCAGACCAAGGCCGAGTTCCCGGAAGGTATTGCCAGTTACGGCACCGATGCCCTGCGCTTCACCTTCTGCTCGCTGGCCTCCACCGGTCGCGACATCAAGTTCGACATGGGCCGCGTCGAAGGCTACCGCAACTTCTGCAACAAGATCTGGAACGCCGCCCGCTACGTGCTGGACAAGGGCGAGGACTGCGGCCAGAACGGCGAAGCCGTCGAGCTGTCGCTGGCCGACCGCTGGATCATCTCGCAGCTGCAGCGCACCGAAGCCGAAGTGACCCGCCAACTGGAACAGTTCCGCTTCGACCTGGCCAGCCAGGCACTGTACGAGTTCATCTGGAACCAGTACTGCGACTGGTACCTGGAACTGTCCAAGCCGGTATTGTGGGACGAGAACGCGCCGGTCGAGCGCGCCCGTGGCACCCGCCGTACCCTGGTGCGCGTGCTGGAAGTGGCACTGCGCCTGGCGCATCCGTTCATGCCGTTCATCACCGAAGAAATCTGGCAGCGCATCGCGCCGCTGGCGGGCATCAGCGGCAAGACCATCATGCTGCAGCCATGGCCGGTGGCCAATGAAAGCCGCATCGACCCGGCCGCCGAAGGCGATATCGAATGGCTCAAGGAGCTGATGGTCGGCCTGCGCAACATCCGCGCCGAGATGAACATCGGCCCGGGCAAGCCGCTGCCGCTGTTCCTGAAGAACGCCAACGCCGACGACCAGCGTCGCCTGCAGGAAAACGAAGCCCTGTTGAAGAAGCTGGCCAAGGTCGAGTCGTTCACCGTGCTGAGCGAGGCCGACGAAGCACCGCTGTCGGCCACCGCCCTGGTCGGTGACCTGCAGGTGCTGGTACCGATGGCCGGCCTGATCGACAAGGATGCCGAGCTGGCGCGCCTGAACAAGGAAATCCAGCGCTTGCAGGGCGAAGTGGCGCGTGTCGGCGGCAAACTGTCCAACGCTGCCTTCGTCGACAAGGCACCGCCTGCGGTGATAGAGAAGGAACGGGCCAAGCTGGCCGAGTCGGAACAGGCCCTGGCCAACTTCACCGAGCAGCACGCGCGGATCGCTGCGCTGTGACAATCTGTTAAACCGTTGGGCCGCTATGCGGCCCTTTCGCGACACAAGGCCGCTCCTACAGGGGATGGCGCCGGTTTGAGAGGCGCCGCTATCCTGTAGCAGCGGCCTTGTGTCGCGAAAGGCTGCAAAGCAGCCCCCGGCCAGCAACACCGGACCCAACCATGACCGACAAACCCACCCTGCACCCGCGCAACCGCCACCAGGGCCGCTACGACTTCCCCAGCCTGATCAAGGCCCACCCTGACCTCGCGCGCTTTACCATCACCAACCCCCACGGCAAGCCCAGCATCGACTTCGCCAACCCCGAAGCCGTGCGGGTATTCAACCGCGCCCTGCTCAAGGCCCAGTACGGTATCCAGCACTGGGACATCCCTGCCGACTACCTGTGCCCGCCAATCCCCGGCCGTGCCGACTATATCCACGTGGCCGCCGACCTGCTGGCCGACGATAACGCCGGCGAGGTTCCCAAAGGCGCGCAGGTCCGCGCACTGGACATCGGCGTCGGCGCCAACTGCATCTACCCGCTGCTCGGCCACAGCGACTACCGCTGGCGCTTTCTGGGTTCGGACATCGACCCGGTGGCCCTGGCCTCGGCCAAGGCCATCGTCCAGGCCAACCGCCTGGACAAGGCCATCACCCTGCGCCAGCAGGCCAACCGTGCACACATCCTCAGCGGCCTGCTGCAGGACGACGAACGCTTCGACCTGACCCTGTGCAACCCGCCCTTCCATGCCTCACGCGACGAAGCCACCCGCGGCAGCCAGCGCAAGTGGAAGAACCTCGGCAAGCAGGACCCCAAGCGCAAGCTGCCGGTGCTCAACTTCGGTGGCCAGAACAATGAACTGTGGTGCGAGGGCGGCGAGATCCGTTTCGTCACTCAACTGGTTGGCGAAAGCGTGCAGTACGCAGAACGCGTGCTGTGGTTCACCAGCCTTGTGTCCAAGGCCAGCAACCTGCCTGGGATCGAGGCCGCGCTGAAAAAGGCAGGCGCCAAGGCCGTGCGTATCATCGAAATGGGCCAGGGGCAGAAACAGAGCCGCATGGTCGCCTGGAGCTTTTTCGACGATGCAGCGCGCCAGGCCTGGCACGCCCGGCGAAAACAACAGGCATGAAAAAACCGCGCCCGGGCAAGCCGGGCGCGGTTTCGTCAAAGCTTCAACAATTACTTGTTGATGGCGTCGGTCAGCACTTTGGCCGGAACGAACTTGACGACTTTCTTGGCAGCGATTTCGATGGCGGCGCCAGTCGAAGGGTTGCGGCCGGTGCGGGCAGGACGCTCGGTGACTTTCAGCTTGCCGATGCCTGGCAGAGTGATCTCAGCGCCGTTTTCCAGCTGGTCAGCAACGATCTGGCCCAGTTGCTCCAGAGCGTTCTTGGCGGTGGCTTTAGGCGCGGCGATCGATTCGGCGATGTCGGCAATCAGTTGGTCTTTGGTCAATGCCATGGTGGTGTTCCTTCCCTATCAAATTCGATGGTTATGCAGCGGGCTAACGACGTTATCGGGCCAGCCCCTGAAAGTGGAGGGCCGCGCCAATCGCGTATGTAGATACGCAAATCGGCGTTTGGTTCGACACGACGGCAGCACGTTGCCAGCAATGCGCCACGTGCTGGGCGCAAGACCGCGCAAAGCTACCACAGGAACGGATAAATATCCGCTGCGCCCTTCGATTAAATGCAGGTTTTTCGGGGGTTTTAGCCTCCAACGCGGAAATTTGAACAAAAAACGAACAACCGGCATTTCTGCCAACATCCGGCCACTGCATCACCTGGCGTCTGGGGTAAACTTGGCACCTTTTGCAGCCCGCCGAGAATTCCATGCCAATCCGTCATTGCATCGTTCACCTGATCGACAAAAAGCCTGATGGCAGCCCCGCCGTGCTGCATGCCCGCGATTCCGAACTGGCCGCCTCCGATGCCATCGAAAACCTGATGGCCGACCTGAATGACAGCTACAACGCCAAGCAAGGCAAAGCCTGGGGTTTCTTTCACGGTGAGTCCGGCGCCTACCCACTGAGCGGCTGGCTGAAGCAGTACCTTGACGAAGAAAAGGATTTCACCGCCTTCAGCCGCGTAGCCGTGGAGCACCTGCAGAAGCTGATGGAAGAGTCCAACCTGTCCACCGGCGGCCACATTCTGTTTGCCCATTACCAGCAAGGCATGACCGAGTACCTGGCGATCGCCCTGCTGCACCATAGCGAAGGCGTCGCAGTGAACGCCGAGCTCGATGTGACGCCTTCGCGCCACCTTGACCTGGGGCAGTTACACCTGGCGGCGCGCATCAACCTGTCGGAATGGAAGAACAACCAGAACTCCAGGCAGTACATCTCGTTCATCAAGGGCAAGAACGGCAAGAAGGTCTCGGACTACTTCCGCGATTTCATCGGCTGCCAGGAAGGTGTCGACGGCCCGGGCGAAACCCGCACCCTGCTCAAGGCCTTCAGTGACTTCGTCGAGAGCGAAGACCTGCCGGAGGAATCCGCTCGCGAAAAGACCCAGACCCTGGTGGACTACGCCACCACCCAGACCAAGCTGGGCGAGCCAGTGACCCTGGAAGAGCTGTCCAGCCTGATCGACGAGGACCGACCGAAGGCGTTCTACGACCACATCCGTAACAAGGATTACGGTCTGTCACCGGAAATTCCCGCGGACAAACGCACCCTCAACCAGTTCCGTCGCTTCACCGGGCGTGCTGAAGGGCTGTCGATCAGCTTCGAGGCGCATCTGCTGGGGGACAGGGTGGAGTATGACGAAGCGGCCGGAACCTTGATCATCAAGGGGCTGCCGACCACCCTGGTGGACCAGCTGAAGCGGCGCAAGGACTGATGCTCCAAGGGGCTGCCGCGCAGCGGCCCTAGGGCGCCGAAGCGCTGTCATAGGCGGCCACCAACGCCTCCTTGGCCGACTTGCGCAGTCGCTTCACCAGCCGTTCCTGGCGCAACGCCTCGCCCTTGTCCGGCCATTGCTCCATGTACACCAGCGCCTGGGCCGGGCTGGTCTTGAAATAACGTGCGCCCTGCCCTTTCTGGTGCGCCAGAAAGCGCCGCTGCGGATCATCGCTGACGCCGCAATACAACGAACCGTTGGCAGCCCGTACCAGGTAGACATACCAGGGTTTCATTGCCTGATCCGGCACTTGTTCACTCACGACGCCTGCTCTTTTCATCATTAGTTTGGTGGGCCCACTCATCGAGGGCTTCATCATGCTTGTTTCGCTTCCCCACATCGGCTTGGGTGCTGTACTGCTTGTGGCTGCATTCGCCACACAGGCATCGACTGGCGCGGCAACCGCCAGACAGATGCAAAACAACTACGACGCCACCCCAGCCCAGTGCGAGGGCAAAGCCGTACCGGCCCACGCCTGTTCGGGTGTGCTGCTTCGCTCGACCAAGCCGTCACCGCACTACCACACCTGGCATCATAGCCAGAACAGCAAAGACAAGGGCGGCGTATCGTTCTCCTACCTGCGCAGCGATATCCCCACGACCCGGCTGGCTGCCGATGGCCGTAGCGGCTTCACCCTGTACCCGATTCTGCAACGCCCGCAAGGCTCCCTACGCTACGAAATGCTGTGCGCCTGGCCCACGGACGGCGACACCTGGGAACGCGATACTCGAGGCTGCGGCGATAACCGGCAAACAGCCGAAACCGAGGTAGCCTGCCATGAACAGGGGGTGTTCACCGCCGAGCAATGGATGGCGCGCTTCAGGCAGAGCGGGGATTATAAACGCCAATGCGCCTTCGACATCCGCCGCGCGCGGGTGCCGGAACGGGCTGAGGCCTTCCATCAAAGCCTGCGCGCCAAACAATTGTTCGCCCACGAGCTGCCGTTTCCCTGGAACGAAGTAGTGATTGGCGCCTGGGACGAGGCGAGCGCCAGTCGCCTGCCGATCCAGTCGTTTTTCCACATCGAGGGCGCGTATGGTGCGCTGCAGCAAGCTCAGGCCGAGCAAAAGGACTGGCACCAGACTTATGGCAGTTTCATTCCGGTGATTCGTATTCGGCTACCGGACACGGCCAATGAGCGTGCCACCTTCAGCTACCACGACAGTGATCAGGCAGTGGCGCTGCCCTGAGCATGCTGATACGCCCGCAAGCCCTTGAACGCTTGCTGGCGTACCTTGTTCTGTACCAGTGGCGACCAGCCAAGCAGTAGACCTGGAACACCCAGTGCCTGCCGCGACCAGCGCCACAGGTCGAAGGTGTCGTCATGCTGGCAGATCAGCCCATCGCGGATCACGAAACGCGCCTGGATATCGTTGACCACGGTGCGGCCGGTCTGGCTGAACAGGTAGGTGGCGACCCAGTGTGCACCACCACTGCGCTCATCAGCGCGCACGCCGTCGAACGTCAGGGTGAAATCCTGCGCCCGGGTGGTGAGCATCCGCCACATGTCACCCGCGTCCTTGCCGCGCAAGGTTCCGAATACCGGGTCGCTGAAGACGATATCGGTGCTGTAGCAGGCCACCATGGCCTCGGCGTCAAGGCGCTGGAAGGCCTGGTAGAAGCGGGTGATGAGTTCGCGGTTGGCGTCGCTCATGAGGGCTGGTCCGTCCTAGGGTCGAAAGCAGCACGATAATCTGCCCTAAAGGCTTATACCAGTACCCACGAAGAGGCCGGTACTGGCATGTTCACCTTCAAACCCTCTCGCTGGTCACCCGTACATGCAAAGCCCGCCCAGCCCCCAGCCCGAATACGATGGCGCCGAGCCCCAGCACGGCAAAAATCCAGCCTACGGCGGCCCAGCCCCCGCTCAGATCATGCACCAGCCCGACCGCAAACGGCCCCATCGACGCCAAGGTGTAGCCCACGCCCTGGGCCATGCTCGACAGGTTGGCTGCCACATGCGCGTCTTTCGAACGCAGCACGATCAAGGTCAGCGCGAGGGCGAAGGTACCGCCCTGCCCCAGGCCCAGCAGTACCGCCCAGCCCCACAACCCGGAAATCGGCGCGTACAGGCAACCGAACAAGCCAGCCAGCGTGGTCAGCATGACCAGCACGATGGCCAGCCGCTGGTCCTTGCCGCGGGTGGCCAGCCACGGCGCACTGAGCGAACTGGCCAACTGCACGATCACCGACCCTGACAGCACCAGCCCCGCCTCGGTCGGGCCCAGGCCACGGCCAATCAGGATCGACGGCAACCAGCCAAACACGATGTAGGCCAATGACGACTGCAGCCCCATGTACAACGTCACCTGCCACGCCAACGGATCGCGCCAAAGCCCCCGCACCCGATAGGACACCTTGTGCATGCCATGCCCCTGGCGTGCCTGGGGCAGCCAGACCAGCATGGCCAGCAGGGCCGGCACTGCCCAGAAGCCCAGGCCCAGCGCCCAACTGCCGTCGAAATGCTGCGCCAGCGGGACCGTGGCGCCCGCGGCCATGGCCGCGCCCAGGCACAGCGCCATGGTGTACACGCCGGTCAGGGTGCCGGCGTGCTGCGGGAAGTCGCGCTTGACTATACCCGGCAACAGCACGCCGATGATGCCGATGCTGGCCCCGGCCATCAGGCTGCCGAGGAACACCCCGACGACGCCCAGGCTACTGCGCACCACGATGCCCAGCGCCAGGGTGACCAGGATCCCAAGGATTACCCGTTCGCTGCCGAAGCGGCGTGCCAGTAGCGGCGCCAACGGGGCGAACAAGCCCAGGCACAGCACCGGCAAGGTGGTCAGCAAGCCGGCCTGCGAAGCGTTAAGCCCCAGGCCTTGGGACACCTGGCCCAGCACTGGCGCCATGCTCGACAACGCCGGGCGCAGGTTCAGCGCCACCAGCACCAGGCCAAGCAACAGCAGCCAGGGCCGCCGCAGCAGCACGGGTTGCCGCTGGACTTGCTCATCGTCAGCCTCGGCGTCGATCAGCAGCTCATCGAGCTCCCGTTCGGGGGATAGGGTTTTGCGGGTGATTGATTCAGCCATGGCGTTCTCGGATCAGGATTCGATGAGGGTACGGCTCAGGTGCTTGGCCCGTTCTGCGTCACGTTGCTCGACGGCATCGAGGATCTGCCCATGCAGGTCGAACGTGGCCTGGCAGCGCGGCACAGTCGTCATGTTGTGTTGCAGCGCGGCAGCTACCACGCCGGAAAAGTAGCGATACAGCTCGCTGAGGGCCGGGTTGTGGGCGGCGTCCACCAGCCGTTGGTGAAAGACCAGGTCGCAAGCCACGTAGGCAGCGATGTCCCGATGAAAATGCCCGGCACTGACTGCCAGGGCATCACGCAACGCCTGTAGGTCGGCATCGGTACGCCGCAGTGCAGCCAGGCCGATAGCCTCTGCTTCCAGAATGTGCCGGGTTTCACGGGCATGTTCAGGTGAACAGCGTGACATCGCCTGCACGGCCTGCAGCGGATCCTGGGCCGTGCGCAGGTAACTGCCATCGCCCTGGCGAATCTCCACCAAGCCGCTGAATGCCAGCACACGCATGGCCTCACGCACGGTATTACGGCTGATGCCCAGCTCCACGGCCAGCACCGGTTCGGTGGGCAGACGTTGGCCGATTTGCCAGTCGCCCTGGAGGATACGTTCGCGCATGCGCTCGACGGCCAGCTCGACCAGTGAGCGCCTGGTCAGTTCGCTGTTCATTTCACTCAACCAATCATCCGATGAATTGGGGGAGCTTAATGGAAAGCCTTCCGCCCAGCAATTCAACTGGCATTTCTACCAGTTGCCAACGCACGGGGTTGTTGCAACGCTTCATCCCGACCTCATCAAGGCATGACTTATGTCGATCAGGAGAACCATACGCTGGACCGCCCTGCTGCTGGCTGCACTGCTGGTCAATGGCTGCGACGGCAAACCGCTGCAAACGCAACCCAAGACGTTGGTCATCGGCATGGACGGCGTCCAGCTTCAACACTACGAACAGCTGGGTGACGATACCAACCTGCGCAAACGCCTGCTCTATGGCAAGGCCTATGCCGGCGGTATAACCGGCCGCGCCAGCGAGCAAGCCACCGTCAGTGGTCCGGGGTGGGTCACCCTGCTGTCGGGGGTGTGGGCCAACAAGCACCAGGTTGTCTCCAACTCGGAAGCCTTGCGGATCAACCCCGGTTTCCCCAGCCTGTTCAAGCGGCTCCGTGACGCACTGCCGAATGCCTACCTCGCCAGCGTGATCAACTGGTCACCGATCAACACCGCTTTTCTGCTGGTGGACGCGCAAGGCAACAATGTTCGCGAAAGCGGTTTGAGTGATGCACAGGTCACCGCGCGAACCCTGCAGATTCTCGGCAATACCCCGGCCGACTTCACTTTCATCCAGCTCGATGAACCCGATCAGGCCGGCCACGCCGGCGGTTTCGGACCGGCCTATCAGTTGGCCTTGCGCGAGGCTGACCAGCGGCTGGGGCTATTGCTGGACAAGGTGGAGGAACGTGCCAACGAGCATCCGCAAGAAGACTGGCTGGTAATCGTCTGCACCGACCACGGTCGCGATGAGCAGGGCAGTGGCCATGGCGGCGTGACCGAGCAGGAAAAGACGGTCTTCATCGCCAGCAACAAACCGTTGAATGAAGAGCTGAACCAGCCAAGCATTCCAGAGGACAATCCGGGCCCGAACAATTTGTATGGCTATGCGGCGCAGGTGTCGCTGGCGCCGACCGTGCTCAGACACATGGGGCTCGACCTGCGCCCGGAATGGATGCTCGATGGCACGCCACTGTTGGGAGCTACGGGCGTGCGCAAGGCTCGGGCGATCGAAAGCGAAGGCAAGTTGTTGTGGAACAGCGACTCGCAAGGGACCGTGACCATTCACAAAAACGGCCAGGTCGTTGCCAACGTGCAGGCTTTCCTGCAGCAGTGGACCGATCCCGAGGGGATGCGCCAGGCCAACGACTATGTGCTTGAACTTGATGAGACGCCGGTAGCGGTACGCACCCGGCCAGCCAGCACGCATTGAGTACTCAGCTGTGGGTATGCCCTGCAGGGGCGAGTGGCTCAGCCCTGCAGGACACCAGGCTCAGCTCAACGCATCGATCAACGCCTGGTTCATTTCCGGCGTGCCAATGGTGATGCGCAGGAACTGGGCGATCCGCTCCTGCTTGAAGTGGCGCACGATCACGCCTTGCTCGCGCAGGCGTGCCGCCAGTTGGGCCGCATCCTGCCCAGGGTGGCGGGCGAAGATGAAGTTCGCGGCCGATGGCAACACTTCGAAGCCTTTGGCAAGCAGTTGTCCGACCAGCGCTTCACGGCTGTCGATCACTTTGCGGCGGGTAGCTTCGAAGTAGGCCCGGTCCTCGAAGGCAGCTGCAGCGCCCACGATTGCCATGCGATCAAGCGGGTAGGAGTTGAAGCTGTTCTTGATCCGCTCCAGCGCCTCGATCAGGTCCGGATGGCCGACTGCCAGGCCAACACGCAGGCCAGCAAGCGAACGTGACTTCGACAGGGTCTGGGTCACCAGCAGGTTGTCGTAGCGGTCCACCAGGCTGATGGCGGTCTCGCCGCCGAAGTCGATGTAGGCTTCGTCCACCACCACCACCGAATCGCGGTTGGCTTGCAGCAACTGTTCAATCGCCTGCAGCGGCAGCAGGCAACCGGTCGGTGCGTTAGGGTTGGGGAAGATGACCCCGGCGTTGGGCCTGTTGTAGTCGGCAACGCGGATCTGGAACTGCTCATCCAGCGCCACCTGCTCGAACGGAATGCCATACAGTCCGCAGTACACCGGGTAGAAGCTGTAGCTGACATCGGGGAACAGCAACGGACCACGGGCGTGCTGGAACAGGCCGTGGAAGATGTGCGCCAGCACCTCGTCCGAGCCGTTGCCGACGAACACCTGCGCCGGGGTTACGCCGTAGTACTCGGCCACCGCCTGCTTCAGCCGGTCACTGTTCGGGTCCGGGTACAGGCGCAGGTTGTCGTTCAACTCGCCATGCATGGCTTGCAGCGCCTTGGGTGACGGGCCATAGGGATTCTCGTTGGTGTTCAGCTTGACCAGACGCGCCAGCTTGGGCTGCTCACCCGGTACATAAGGCACCAGGTCCTTGACGAAGGGGCTCCAGAATCGACTCATGCTCAGTTCCCCTTCTCTTGGGTCAGGATACGGTATTCAGCGCTGCGGGCGTGGGCGGTCAGCGACTCGCCACGGGCCAGAACCGAAGCCGTGTGGCCCAGTTCGGACGCGCCCTGTTCGGAGCAGAAAATAATCGACGAACGCTTCTGGAAGTCATATACCCCCAATGGCGAAGAGAACCGCGCGGTACCGGAAGTGGGCAGTACGTGGTTGGGGCCGGCGCAGTAATCGCCCAACGCTTCGCTGGTGTGGCGGCCCATGAAGATCGCGCCGGCGTGGCGGATGTGCGGTAACCAGGCCTGCGGGTCGGCTACCGACAGCTCCAGGTGCTCCGGTGCGATGCGGTTGGCCACTTCGATGGCCTGTTGCATGTCGCGCACCTGGATCAACGCACCACGGCCATTGACCGATTTTTCGATGATCGCGGCACGCTCCATGGTCGGCAGCAACTTGTCGATGCTGGCGGCAACACGGTCGAGGAACGCGGCATCCGGGCTGACCAGGATAGCCTGGGCATCTTCGTCGTGCTCGGCCTGGGAGAACAGGTCCATGGCGATCCAGTCCGGGTCGGTCTGGCCGTCGCACACCACGAGGATTTCCGACGGGCCGGCGATCATGTCGATGCCCACCTGGCCGAACACGTGGCGTTTGGCGGTGGCGACGTAGATGTTGCCCGGGCCGACGATCTTGTCCACCTGTGGCACGCTTTCGGTACCGTACGCCAGCGCGGCGACGGCCTGGGCGCCTCCGACGGTGAACACCCGGTCGACACCGGCGATGCAGGCCGCCGCCAGCACCAGCTCGTTGACCTCGCCACGCGGGGTAGGCACCACCATGACCACTTCGGCCACACCGGCAACCTTGGCCGGGATGGCATTCATCAGCACCGACGACGGGTACGACGCCTTGCCGCCCGGCACGTACAGGCCGGCGCGGTCCAGCGGGGTGACCTTCTGCCCGAGCACGGTGCCGTCGGCTTCGGTGTACTGCCAGGAATCCTGCTTCTGCCGCTCGTGGTACAGGCGCACACGGTTGGCGGCCTTTTCCAGGGCTTCGCGCTGGGCCGGGGTAATGCGGGTCAGTGCCAGTTCCAGGCGGTCACGCTTGAGGATCAGGTCATCGATCGACTTGGCATCTACACCATCGAAACGCTGGGTGAACTCCACCAACGCCGCATCACCGCGCTCGCGTACAGCCTTGATGATGTCGAGCACGCGTTGGTTGACCGCGTCATCGGACACACTTTCCCAGCTCAGCAGATGATCCAGATGTCGGGCGAAATCCGGATCAGCAGCGTTGAGACGGGCAATTGCAGTGGACACGGTCATGGCGAGGGCCTCGATTAATGGCGAATGCTCAGGCGCCCTAGGCTACCAGTCCATCCGCGCGGGCACCCGAGAAAAATGGCTATGACGCGGATAGACGGGCGCGACAGCGAAGGTCGCGCGCAGGAGTCAACCGCGGTGTCGCGACTCGACTGCTTGGCGCAGCGTGTCGATCAGGCTCTGGATACGGGCGTGCTGCATTTTCATGGAGGCCTTGTTGACCACCAGGCGCGAGCTGATCGTGGCGATCAGTTCCTGCGGTTCCAGGCCGTTGGCGCGCAGGGTGTTACCGGTGTCGACCACGTCGATGATCTTGTCGGCGAGGTTGATCAGCGGCGCCAGCTCCATCGAGCCATACAGCTTGATGATGTCGACCTGACGACCCTGTTCGGCGTAGTAGCGCTTGGCTACGTTGACGAACTTGGTAGCTACGCGCAGACGGCCCTTGGGCTCGGGTGCACCGACCACGCCGGCGGTCATCAGCTTGCAACGGGCAATCTGCAGGTCCAGGGGCTCGTACAGGCCCTGGCCGCCGTACTCCATCAGCACGTCCTTGCCGGCCACACCCAGGTCGGCGGCACCATGCTCGACATAGGTCGGCACGTCGGTGGCACGCACGATCAGCAGGCGCACATCGTCCTGCGTGGTGGGGATGATCAGTTTGCGGCTCTTGTCCGGGTTCTCGGTCGGCACGATACCGGCTTCCGCCAGCAGGGGCAGGGTATCGTCGAGAATACGGCCTTTGGAAAGCGCGATGGTCAACATTGGAACGTCGGTCCTCAAGCGGCTACTGCCGGCCGGGCTACAAGCCCGACCGCATTCAATTCATCAGGCCCAGGCATGGAGTGGGTTGGCCACTACCGCGCCTGGGCCGGCAGACGACTAGCCCGGTACGCGACGGATCTTCGCGCCCAGCATCTGCAGTTTCTCTTCGATGCACTCGTAACCACGGTCGATGTGGTAGATGCGGTCGATCAGCGTATCGCCTTCGGCAACCAGTGCCGACAGCACCAGGCTGGCGGAAGCGCGCAGGTCGGTGGCCATGACCGGGGCGCCCTTGAGCGCTTTCACGCCGGTGACGATCGCGGTGTTGCCTTCGACCTGGATCTGCGCGCCCATACGGTGCATTTCGTAGACGTGCATGAAACGGTTTTCGAAGATCGTCTCGATCACGGCGCCAGTGCCTTCGGCAATAGCGTTGAGCGAGATGAACTGCGCCTGCATGTCGGTCGGGAATGCCGGGTAGGGGGCGGTACGCAGGTTGACGGCTTTCGGCCGCTTGCCGTGCATGTCCAGTTCGATCCAGTCTTCGCCGGTGTTGATGTCGGCGCCGGCTTCCTTGAGCTTTTCCAGGACCGCTTCGAGGATGGTCGGGTCGGTGTCCTTGACCTTGACGCGGCCACCGGTCACGGCAGCGGCAACCAGGTAGGTACCGGTCTCGATACGGTCCGGCATCACCCGATAGCTGGCCGAAGTCAGGCGCTCGACGCCATCGATGACGATGGTGTCGGTACCGGCGCCCTGGATCTTGCCGCCCATGGCGTTGATGAAGTTGGCCAGATCGACCACTTCCGGCTCGCGCGCGGCGTTCTGCAGCACGCTGCGGCCCTTGGCCAGGGCCGCGGCCATCATGATGTTCTCGGTACCGGTGACGCTGACGGTGTCGAAGAAGAAGTGCGCACCGCGCAGGCCGCCTTCAGGCGCCTTGGCCTTGATGTAGCCGGCCTCCACTTCGATCTTCGCGCCCATGGCTTCGAGGCCACGGATATGCAGGTCGACCGGCCGCGAGCCGATGGCGCAGCCGCCAGGCAGGGCCACTTCGGCCTCGCCGAAGCGGGCGACCATCGGGCCCAATACCAGGATCGAGGCGCGCATGGTCTTGACCAGTTCGTACGGCGCGACCAGGGTCTTGATGGTGCGCGGATCGATCTCGACCGCCAGCTTTTCGTCGATCACAGGCTCGATGCCCATGCGCCCGAACAGCTCGATCATGGTAGTGATGTCGTGCAGGTGTGGCAGGTTGCCTACGGTGACCGGGCCGTCAGCCAGCAGGGTCGCCGCCAAGATCGGCAGGGCTGCGTTCTTCGCGCCCGAAATGCGGATCTCGCCATCAAGGCGAGCGCCGCCAGTAATAATCAGTTTGTCCATTGGAATCTCGCCGCCACGTTGGCTCAGGTGCGCTCAGCCCAGGCTGCGCTGCTGAAAAATTTCATGGTTACCGCATGGATGCTGCCATTGGCGATCCACGGATTCAGGTGAGCATAGATCGCCTGCTGGCGTTTGACCGGGCTCAGGCCAGCCAACTCGTCGCTGATCACGTTCAACTGGAAGTTGCAGCCTTCGCCTTCAACTTCGACCCGGGAACCCGGCAATTTCTCTTCAAGGAAGCTTTTAACTTCTACGGCCTGCATGCTCAACCTCAATCGGCGCCCGATGCGCACGGGTCGGCCATCATACAAAAAAGCCCCTCGCCTGCGAAGCCCAACGAGGGCTTCGCTGACCGAGGGGCCATCATTCCTGTCGCACCATCAGGTTGCCAGCACTTCGTCGAGGTCATAGACCTCGGCAATTTCGCGCATGTCGTCAGGCATATTGCGCACCTCGCAGCCCTTGCCAGCGGCCTGGGCATCACGCACGAAGGCCAGCAGCAAGGACAGGCCAACACTGGTGGAATGCTGCACCGCCGAGCAATCGAGCACCAGCTGTGCCTCGCGGCAGGCGCCGATCAGCGCCCTGCCCTGCTTGCGCAGGGCCGGCCCGCTGCGGTAGTCCAGCACACCGGCCAGGTGCAATACGCCCGGCTC
The DNA here is from genome assembly GCF_054057835.1 of Pseudomonas sp. TE21394. NCBI lineage: Bacteria > Pseudomonadati > Pseudomonadota > Gammaproteobacteria > Pseudomonadales > Pseudomonadaceae > Pseudomonas > Pseudomonas sp. TE21394. The sequence goes on from NZ_JBSRZR010000001.1 coordinate 918,608, forward strand.
GGCCATACTAACAGCGGCCTCACTCATTTCACGGTCTTCTCTGGCGAGTTATCGGCGGCCTGCTTGGCCTTGGCCACTTCACCAGCCCAGCCGTCGATGGTCTTGTCCAGGTCGCCGCCGTTGCGCTGCATGGCGTCGGCAAACTGGTCGCGGAACAGCTTGCCGATGTTGATGCCATTGACGATCACGTTACGCACCTTCCACTCGCCGCCGATGTTTTCCAGGGTGTACTGCACCGGGTAGACAGCACCGTTGTTGCCGGTGACCTTCATGCCGACAGAGGCGCGCTTGCCGTCATCGGCCTTGGCCGGATCTACGACGATACCCTGGTTGTTGTACTCAAGCAGCGCGTTACCGTAGAACTGGAACAGGCTGCGCTTGAAGTTCTCCTGGAAGCGCTGCATCTGCTCAGGCGTGGCTTTGCGCGAGTACTTGACGGTCATGATGCTTCTGGAAATACCGTCGGCATCGACCACGGGCGCGAGGATCCGGTCAAGGGTGTCGTAGAAAGCTTGCGGGTTGGTCTTGTACTGTTCCTTGTTGGCCTTGAGCTCACCCAGCAGCTCGGTGGTGGTGCTCTGCACCACGTCGTGCGGCGACTGCGCGGCCATTGCCATCAGGGGGAAGGCCGCCAGCAGGACCAGCAGGCCACGTCGCAGGATCGAAATCATGGAAACTCCTCAATTTGCCGGTTGCGCTTCTTTCGGTTCCTTGCCAACGGAGTTGAGCAGGAACTTGCCAATCAGATCTTCCAGCACCAGTGCCGACTGGGTGTCATGGATGGTTGCGCCATCCTTGAGTACCTGTTCTTCACCGCCAACGCTGATGCCGATGTACTTCTCACCCAGCAGCCCGGCAGTCAGGATCGAGGCAGTGGAGTCGACCGGCAGGTTGTCCACCGACTTGTCCAGCTGCAACGTCACCCGACCGGTGTAGGAATCACGATCCAGGTCGATGGCGGTCACCTTGCCGATGGTCACTCCGGCCATGGTCACTTTAGCTCTGACCGTCAAACCGGCGATATTGTCGAAGTACGCATAAACTTTATAGGTATCGCTGCTCGGGCTGGCCGACAGGCCGCTGACACGCAGGGCCAGCAGCAGCAGCGCCAGGATCCCGGCCAGCAGGAACAGGCCGACACCGATTTCCAGGGTGCGGTTTTGCATCAGAAATCTCCAAACATCAAGGCGGTCAGAATAAAGTCCAGACCCAGCACTGCCAACGAGGCATAGACCACGGTCTTGGTGGTGGCACGGCTGATCCCTTCTGAGGTGGGCTCACAGTCGTACCCCTGGAATACGGCGATCCAGGTCGTGACGAAGGCAAATACCAGGCTCTTGACCAACCCGTTGAGCACATCGTCGGTGAACGAAACACTGTTCTGCATGTTGGCCCAGAACGAGCCCTCGTAGACGCCCAGCCAGTCCACGGCGACCCACGAGCCGCCCCAGATGCCGACCACGCTGAAGATCAGCGCCAGCAACGGCAGCGAGATGAAACCGGCCCACAGGCGCGGTGCGACGATGTACTTGAGCGGGTCGACGCCGATCATTTCCAGGCTCGACAGCTGCTCGGTCGACTTCATGTTGCCAATTTCGGCAGTCAGCGCGGAACCGGCACGGCCGGCGAACAGCAAGGCGGTCACCACCGGGCCGAGCTCACGCAGCAGGGTCAGGGCAACCATCTGCCCCACGGCCTGCTCCGAGCCGTACTTGGTCAGGATGCTGTAGCCCTGCAGCGCCAGCACCATGCCGATGAACACGCCGGACACGACGATGATCGCCAGCGACAGCACGCCTACCGAATACAGCTGCCTGGTCAGCAGCTGGAGGCCGCCACCGATGCCGCCGCGGCCGACCAGGGCATGGAACAGGAACAGGCAGGAACGCCCCAGCACCGCCAGCACGTCGATTGCCGAACGCCCGAGCAGGCGCACACGTTCGAGTAAGGATTTTCTGCGCATCAACGCGCCCCCAGCAGGTCGGCGCGGTAGTCAGGCGCGGGAAAATGGAAAGGAACCGGGCCGTCCGGATCGCCCTTCATGAACTGGCGAATGCGCGGGTTGTCCGAGCCCATCAGTTCGTCAGGAGTCCCCTGGCCCAGCACCTGGCCGTCACCCACTACATAGATGTAGTCGGCGATACTGGCGGTTTCCGCCAGGTCGTGGGAGACCACGATACTGGTGATACCCAGCGCATCGTTGAGCAGGCGGATCAGGCGCACCAGCACGCCCATGGCGATCGGGTCCTGGCCGACGAACGGTTCGTCGTACATGAGAATCTGCGGATCCAGGGCAATCGCCCGGGCCAGCGCTACCCGGCGCTTCATGCCACCGGACAGCTCGTCCGGCATCAGGTCGATGGCACCGCGCAGGCCCACGGCCTGCAGCTTCATCAGCACGATGTCGCGGATCATTTCATCCGGCAGCTGGGTGTGCACGCGCAACGGGAACGCGACGTTCTCGAACACATCGAGGTCGGTGAACAGCGCGCCGCTCTGGAACAGCACTCCCATCTGCTTGCGGGCATCGAACAGGTCGCTGCGCGACAGGGTCGGCAGGTTCTGCCCGGCCACCCAGACCTCACCGCTGGAAGGGCGCAACTGCGCGCCCATCAGGCGCAGCAACGTGGTTTTGCCGCACCCCGATGGCCCCATGATACCTGTGACCTTGCCGCGCGGGATGCGAATGTCGACGTTGCTGAAAATGCTGCGCGAACCGCGTTTGAAGGTAACCCCCTTCAACTCGACCGCGTAGGCGCTATCCACACTCATCTAGACTCCTTGCTGATGCAGCCTCGTCCTAATGGACGCCGGCCTCCACCTGGAAGGCACACGCGCCCCTTGGCGGGCCGAATAGCGGCGAACTATAGCACCGCTGACAGCGTCGCCCCAAGGTCGGCAAACGACTCGTTCAGCCCAGTGACAGGCAGGCAGGATATTCGCCACGGCAATCGAAAGCGTGAGGGTTTCTTTCATTGCAGCTATAATCGCCGCCTTTTCATCAGGCATTGCTTTTTCGACATGAGCCAATCCAGCGAGCTGATCCAATCCGCCCAACGCACCCTGCGCCTGGAACTCGAGGCCGTAGAGGCCCTGCTGGCGCGCATCGACGACAATTTCGTCAAGGCCTGCGAACTGATCCTGGCCAGCAAGGGCCGGGTCGTCGTGGTCGGCATGGGCAAGTCCGGGCACATCGGCAACAAGATCGCCGCCACCCTGGCCAGCACCGGTACGCCGGCGTTTTTCGTGCACCCGGCCGAAGCCAGCCATGGCGACATGGGCATGATTACCCGCGACGACGTGATTCTTGCCCTGTCGAACTCTGGCAGCACCGCCGAAATCGTCACCCTGCTGCCGCTGATCAAGCGCCTGGGGATCAAGCTGATCAGCCTGACCGGCAACCCGGACTCGCCCCTGGCCCAGGCTGCCGAGGTCAACCTCGACGCTCGCGTCGAGCAAGAAGCCTGCCCGCTGAACCTGGCCCCCACCTCATCCACCACCGCATCGCTGGTACTCGGCGACGCCCTGGCCATCGCCCTGCTCGAGGCCCGCGGCTTCACCGCCGAGGACTTTGCCTTCTCGCACCCGGGTGGTGCGCTGGGTCGCCGTCTGCTGCTGAAGGTCGAGAACGTGATGCACGCCGGTGACGAACTGCCTCAGGTCCCGCGCGGTACCCTGCTCAAGGACGCCCTGGTGGAAATGTCCCGCAAGGGCCTGGGCATGACGGTGATCGTCGAAGCCGACGGCAAGCTGGCCGGGATCTTCACCGACGGCGACCTGCGCCGCAGCCTGGACCGCAACATCGACGTCCGCACCACCCTGATCGACCAGGTCATGACCGTGCATGGCAAGACGGCCCGCGCCGAAATGCTCGCGGCCGAGGCCCTGAAGATCATGGAAGACCACAAGATCGGCGCCTTGGTTGTGGTAGACCGCGAGGACCGTCCGACCGGCGCCCTGAACATGCACGACCTGCTGCGCGCCGGCGTAATGTAAAGGAGCGATGGAATGAACCAGGACCTCATGCAACGTGGCAAGCACATCAAGCTGGCAGTGTTCGACGTGGACGGCGTGCTCACCGACGGGCGCCTGTACTTCCTCGAGGACGGCAGCGAATTCAAGACCTTCAACACCCTCGACGGCCAGGGCATCAAGATGCTCATGGCCTCGGGCGTGACCACCGCGATCATCAGCGGGCGCAAGACCCCGGTGGTCGAGCGCCGGGCGAAGAACCTCGGTATCCCGCACCTTTATCAGGGCCGCGAGGACAAACTGGTGGTGCTTGACGGCCTGCTCGCCGAACTGGGCCTGAGCTATGCTCAAGTGGCCTACCTCGGCGACGACCTGCCCGACCTGCCGGTGATTCGCCGGGTCGCACTGGGCATGGCGGTCGCCAGCGCCGCTCCATTCGTTCGCCAGCACGCCCATGGCGTGACCCAGGCACGTGGCGGCGAAGGCGCAGCCCGTGAATTCTGCGAACTGATCATGCAGGCCCAGGGCACCCTGGACGCTGCCAACGCCAATTACCTGTAAGGCTGCCCATGTTCAGCAAGAAAGCCCGCAACATTGCGCTGCTCGCAGTGATCGCCGCCCTGCTGGTGGCGATCGGCTACTGGAATGTCAGCCCGGAAAGCTTCCTCGACAAGCCGGTGGCCCAGACCGACGAAAGCGCCATCGACTACTATGCGGTGAACGCCCACAGCGTGCAGTTCCTGCCCAACGGCAAGCTGCAGTACGAAATGACCGCCGACAAGGTCGAACACCTCAAGGCCAGCGAAATCACCCTGCTGACCAAGCCGGACCTGCACCTGTACCGCGGCACCACGTTCCCGTGGCACGTGCAGAGCACCCGCGCCGAGGTCAACCCGGACGGCAGTGAGGTCGAACTGATCGACAACGTACGGGTTGCCCGCACCGACGAAAAGCAGCGTGAAACCATCATTACCAGCTCACGCATGACCGTGTTCCCGCAGAAGCAATATGCGCAGACCGAGCAAGCCGTTAGAATCGACGGCGCCGGTGGCACGACTACGGGTAAAGGAATGAAAGCGTATTTGAAAGAAGGCAAGATGGACTTGCTCTCTAACGTAAGAGGACAGTATGAGGCTCGTTAAAACCCTCCCCCTTTTGCTCAGCCTGAGCGCAGCACTGGGAAGCGCGAGCGCCCTCGCCCTGCCGAATGATCGTGACCAGCCTATCCGCATCCAGGCCGACAACGCCCACCTGGACGACAAGCAGGGCGTGGCTACCTACACCGGCGACGTGATCATCACCCAGGGTTCGATGATGATCAAAGGCAACACCGTGACTATCACCCGCTCCGCCTCTGGCGACATCGACGTGGTCACTTCGGTGGGCAACCTGGCCTACTTCGAGCAGCAGCAGAGCGCAGCCAAGCCGGACAAGATGAAGGGCTGGGCGGTCACCATCCAGTACCAGTCGCAGAAGGACATGGTGATCCTTACCGATCGCGCCAAGGTCGAGAACGAAGGCAACACCACCGAAGGCGAGAAGATCGTCTACAACACCCAGACCCAGGTGGCGACCGCTGGTCGTGGTGGCAACGTGACTTCGCCGCGTCAGCGTATCGACATGGTGATCCAGCCCAAGAAGAAGGCCGAGTAAATGGCAACCCTCAAAGCCCAGCACCTGGCCAAGAGCTACAAGGGGCGGCAAGTCGTGCGTGACGTCAGCCTGTCGATCGACAGCGGCCAGATCGTCGGCCTGCTCGGCCCCAATGGCGCCGGCAAGACCACCTGCTTCTACATGATCGTCGGCCTGGTCCAGGCCGAGCAAGGCCGCGTGCTGATCGACAACCTCGATGTCAGCCACCAGCCCATGCACGGTCGCGCCCGCGCCGGTATCGGCTACCTGCCGCAGGAAGCCTCGATCTTCCGTAAACTGTCGGTGGCCGACAACATCATGGCGATCCTCGAGACCCGCAAGGACCTCGACCGCGAAGGCCGGCGCAAGGAACTGGAAAGCCTGCTGCAGGAGTTCCACATCAGCCACATTCGCGACAACCTAGGCATGAGCCTGTCCGGTGGTGAACGCCGCCGCGTCGAGATTGCCCGTGCACTGGCGACCGCGCCCAAGTTCATTCTGCTGGACGAACCCTTTGCCGGTGTCGACCCGATCTCCGTCGGCGACATCAAGCAGATCATCCACCACCTCAAGGCCAAGGGCATCGGTGTGCTGATCACCGACCACAACGTCCGCGAAACCCTGGATATCTGCGAAACCGCCTATATCGTCAATGATGGCCGCCTCATCGCCGAAGGCGATGCCGAGACCATCCTGGCCAATGACCTGGTCAAAGAGGTTTACCTGGGCCACGAGTTCCGGCTCTGACCCCGGCACGCGCCTGGTGCACTGGCGATTCGCCCTGGAATGGGGGGTAAAGTTGTTACGGTGCTCTAGGCAAACGCTACAATTTAAGGCATAAAACTTGCTTGATCTGGCGCTCCGGCGCCCTCGTGTAGTGGATGGCGCATGCGCGCCGGCGAACAAGGTATTAAGCCCCAGCCATGAAACCATCGCTCGTCCTAAAAATGGGCCAGCAACTGACGATGACGCCGCAGTTGCAACAGGCCATCCGCCTGCTCCAGCTCTCCACCCTGGACCTCCAACAGGAAATCCAGGAAGCGCTGGAGTCAAACCCGATGCTCGAACGTCAGGAAGACGGCGACGACTTCGACAACAGCGACCCGATGGCGGACAACGCCGAGAACAAACCGGCCGCCGAAGTCCAGGACAACAGCTTCCAGGAAAGCACCACCAGTGCCGACAACCTTGAAGACGGCGAGTGGAGCGAGCGCATTCCCAACGAGCTGCCGGTCGACACCGCCTGGGAAGACATCTACCAGACCAGTGCCAGCAGCCTGCCGAGCAGCGACGATGACGAATGGGACTTCACCACGCGGACATCGGCTGGCGAAAGCCTGCAAAGCCACCTGTTGTGGCAGCTGAACCTGGCACCGATGTCGGATACCGACCGCCTGATCGCCGTCACCCTGATCGACAGCATCAATGGCCAGGGCTACCTGGAAGACACCCTCGAGGAAATCTGCGCCGGTTTCGACCCCGAGCTGGATATCGAGCTGGACGAGGTCGAAGCGGTACTGCACCGCATCCAGCAGTTCGAGCCGGCCGGCGTCGGTGCTCGCAACCTGGGCGAATGCCTGTTGCTGCAACTGCGCCAGCTGCCAGCCAACACGCCGTGGATGAACGAAGCCAAGCGCCTGGTCACCGATTTCATCGACCTGCTCGGTAGCCGCGACTACAGCCAGTTGATGCGGCGCATGAAAATCAAGGAGGACGAGCTGCGCCAGGTCATCGAGCTGGTGCAGAGCCTCAACCCGCGCCCGGGGTCGCAGATCGAGTCCAGCGAGCCTGAGTATGTGGTCCCTGACGTCATCGTGCGCAAGGACAGCGACCGCTGGCTGGTGGAGCTGAACCAGGAGGCCATCCCGCGTCTGCGCGTCAACCCGCAGTACGCCGGCTTCGTGCGCCGGGCCGATACCAGTGCCGACAACACCTTCATGCGCAACCAGCTGCAGGAAGCGCGCTGGTTCATCAAGAGCCTGCAAAGCCGCAACGAGACCCTGATGAAGGTGGCCACGCAGATCGTCGAGCACCAGCGCGGCTTCCTCGACCACGGCGACGAAGCGATGAAACCCCTGGTGCTGCATGACATCGCCGAGGCTGTGGGCATGCACGAGTCGACCATTTCGCGGGTTACCACGCAGAAATACATGCACACGCCGCGTGGCATCTACGAACTGAAATACTTTTTCTCCAGCCACGTCAGCACCTCCGAAGGCGGCGAATGCTCGTCCACGGCGATCCGCGCGATCATCAAGAAACTGGTTGCGGCGGAAAATCAGAAAAAGCCATTGAGTGACAGCAAGATCGCTGGTTTACTGGAGGCACAAGGCATCCAGGTAGCCCGTCGCACCGTCGCCAAGTACCGCGAGTCTCTCGGCATCGCACCGTCGAGCGAACGCAAGCGACTGATGTAGCCCCTGAGATGCGCCACAGCGTTTGTGGGGCAGGTGCAAGACCTGCCTCTTTATGCACGGGCAACAAAGGAGAAGCTGTATGCAAGTCAATATCAGTGGACAGCATGTAGAAGTTACCCAGCCACTGCGCGATTACGTGCTTGAAAAGCTCGCCCGCGTGGAAAGTCACTTCGACAAGATCACCAACGTGCAGGTCATCATGAAGGTCGAGAAGCTGCAACAGAAGGTCGAGGCGACCCTGCAGATTCCCGGCGGCGAAGTGGTTGCCAACGCCGAACACGAAGACATGTATGCAGCGATCGATGCCTTGGCCGACAAGCTCGACCGCCAACTGAAAAAACACAAGGAAAAACAGCAGAGCCTGCTGCAAGGTGCAGCAGCCCGCTGATCCCCCTCATCCATGATCCGACTTGAAACCATCCTGACCCCCGGCCGTTCCCTGGTGAACGTGCCGGGTGGCAGCAAGAAGCGCGCCCTGGAAAAGGTCGCCACCATCATCTCCGAACAAGTGCCTGAACTGGAGATGCAGGACGTCTTCGAAAAACTGGTTGCCCGGGAAAAACTCGGCTCGACCGGTTTCGGTAACGGCATTGCCATTCCCCACTGCCGGCTTCACGGGTGCTCAGCCCCGGTCAGCGCCCTGCTGCACCTGCAAGCCCCTATCGACTACGACGCCATCGATGGTGCTCCGGTGGACCTGCTGTTCGTCCTGCTGGTGCCAGAAGCCGCCACCGATGCTCATCTGGAACTGCTGCGCCAGATTGCCAGCATGCTTGATCGCAAGGACGTGCGTGATCGCCTGCGTGCGGCCACCAGCAGCGAGGCCCTGTTCCAGGTTGTCCTGGACGTACAGAACGAGCACTGAACATGCGCCTGATCATCGTCAGCGGCCGGTCCGGCTCCGGCAAGAGCACCGCCCTCGACGTCCTGGAAGACCATGGTTTCTACTGCATTGACAACCTGCCCGCCGGGTTGCTGCCGCAGTTGGCGGAAAATGCCCTGATCAATACCGAGCTGCTGCAACCCAAGGTCGCCGTGTCGATCGACGCACGCAACCTGCCCAGCCACCTGTCCCGTTTCCCCGAGCTGCTCGAGGAAGCCCGCGCCCGGCATATCAAGTGCGACGTACTGTTCCTGGATGCGGACGAAGACACGCTGCTCAAGCGCTTTTCGGAAACCCGCCGACGCCACCCGCTGACCAATGCCGACCGTTCGCTGGCAGAGGCAATTCGCGTGGAGAGCGAACTGCTTGGGCCAATTTCCGACCTGGCCGACCTGAAAATCGACACCACCAGCCTGAACCTCTACCAGCTGCGGGATTCGATCAAGCTGCGCCTGCTCAACCAGCCCGAGCCTGGCACGGCATTCCTGGTCGAGTCGTTCGGTTTCAAGCGCGGCATGCCGGTCGATGCCGACCTGGTGTTCGATGTGCGCTGCCTGCCCAACCCCTACTGGAAGCCCGAGTTGCGTGAGCACTCCGGTCTCGAGCAACCGGTGATCGACTATCTGGCCGCCCAACCGGACGTCGAAGAAATGTTCAACGACATTTCCAGCTACCTGCTCAAGTGGCTGCCCCGCTTCGCTGCCAGCAACCGCGCCTATGTCACCATTGCCATTGGCTGCACTGGCGGCCACCACCGTTCGGTATACCTCACCGAACGCCTCGGCGAGTTGTTGCAGCAATCCCTGAAAAACGTCCAGGTCCGCCACCGCGACCTCTAGCCCAAGGATCCGCCCCACGATGCCCGCCCGTGAAATCACCATCATCAACAAGCTGGGGCTGCACGCCCGGGCGGCAGCCAAGTTTGTCGGCGTGGCCGGCCGCTTCCCCTGCCAGGTCAGGGTCGGCCGCGCGCCGGACAAGCTGGTGGATGGCAAAAGCATCATGGCGGTAATGATGCTGGCGGCAGGCAAAGGTACCCCGGTGTACCTGCATACCGAAGGGGATCAGGACAACGAAGCCATGGACGCGCTGGTCGAGTTGATCAACAACTATTTCGACGAAGGCGAATAAACCCGCCCAGGGCAGCGGCTCGACGCCTGACAGCCCTGGGCCTTGTGCTGGGTCAGAGACCGCCAGCGGTGAGTTTCTCGGGGTCCAGCAGCGTTTCCAGTAGCTCACGCGACAGGTCGGTATGCTCCAGCGCCACATCGATGATCGGACGCCCCTGCTGGTAGGCAGTCTTGGCGATTTCGGCGGCCTTCAGGTAACCAATGATCGGGTTCAGCGCCGTGACCAGGATCGGGTTGCGCGCCAGGGCTTCCTTGAGTTTGCTGTCGTTGACCTTGAAGCTGGCGATGGCCTTGTCGGCCAACAAGCGGCTGGCATTGGCCATCAGCTCGATGCTTTCCAGCAGGTTACGGGCGATTACCGGCAGCATCACGTTCAGCTCGAAGTTCCCGGACTGCCCAGCAATGGCGATGGTGGCGTCATTGCCGATTACCTGGGCGGCGACCATCGCGGTGGCCTCCGGAATCACCGGGTTGACCTTGCCTGGCATGATCGAAGAGCCCGGCTGCAGGCCTTGCAGTTCGATCTCCCCCAGGCCGGCCAAAGGCCCGGAGTTCATCCAGCGCAGGTCGTTGGCGATCTTCATCAACGCCACCGCCGCCGTCTTGAGCTGGCCGGACAGGGCTACGGCGGTGTCCTGCGAGCCGATCAGGGCAAACAGATTCTGCCCGGGGGAAAACTCGATCTGGGTCAGGCTGCTGAGCTGGCGAGCAAAGCCGACAGCGAACCGCGGGTGCGCGTTGATGCCGGTACCCACTGCGGTCCCACCCTGGGCCAACGCCTGCAAGCTCGGCAGGGTGGCTTCGATATGTGCCTTGGCACCGTTTAGCTGCGCAGCCCAGCCATCCAGCACCTGGCTCATGCGCACTGGCATGGCATCCATCAGATGCGTGCGGCCAGTCTTGACGTACTGATGCACCTGCCTCGACTTGACCTCGATCACCTGGACCAGATGCCCCAAGGCGGGCAACAGCTGCTCGTGCAGGGCCAAGGCAGCGCTGACATGGATGGTGGTGGGAATGATGTCATTGCTGCTCTGGCCACAATTGACATGGTCGTTGGCGCTGACAGCGTCGCCCAGGGCACGGCTGGCAAGGGTGGCGATCACCTCGTTGGCGTTCATGTTCGAGCTGGTACCGGAACCGGTCTGGAACACATCCACCGGGAAATGCTGGATGAAGTCCCCCGCCAGCAGTTGTTCAACGGCGCTGACGATAGCCTCCCCTTGCGCCGTGGACAGCTGTTGCAGTTCGACGTTGGCCTTGGCCGCCGCAGCCTTGGCCAACAGCAGCGCACGAATGAACTGGGCCGGCATACGCTGGCCGCTGATCGGGAAATTGTCGACCGCGCGCTGGGTCTGGGCACCGTACAGGGCCTGGGCCGGTACCTGCAGTTCGCCCATGCTGTCACGCTCGATACGGGTATCACTCATCTTCAGAATCCTTGCATCAGTTCATCTTGGGAAATCGACGGTAGCAGGCGGCAAGTGGCCAGCTGCAGAGCGTAAGGTTGCCACCGCTGGTTGGTGGCCTGGCGGTCGAGGTTGCGTAGGTCCAGCAGCGGGCGCCAAGCCTGGTCCAGGCACTGGCAGCGCCAATGCCAGGGCAGCATGCGGTCGCACGCGGTATCCAGCAGCAGGCGGAAGGCGCTCAGTGCCACTGTCCACGGCGAGGTTTCGGTACAGCGCACCAGATAGCGGCATTCAGCCAGGTAGTGCTCGATCAGGCGCGGCTCGTCGGGCTCGAGCGCGCAGCGGATGCGTAGGCTGAGCCAACGCCAGTTGTCCAGGTAGGGCACTTCGCGCAAGACAGGTTTCATGAACATCATCGCCGGGCTTCTAGATAATGATATTCATTATTAATTGAGAAACTGTATTACTTCAAGGGAAAGATGCGCAAACCAAAATCCCGGCTCGAAGGCCGGGATCGGATTGTCCTCCAGGTGTACTGGTCTTCGCGGTTTAACCCGTTAAAACGCCAGTACAAGCTGCGAATCAGCTACCCGCTACGGTCATCCGCTCGATCAGCACCGAGCCGGTGTGGATATTGCTACGGGTCTCCAGATCGCTACCAATTGCCACAATCTGCTGGAACATGTTCTTCATGTTGCCGGCAATGGTCACTTCCTGCACCGCATGCTGGATCTCGCCGTTCTCTACCCAAAAGCCCGCCGCACCACGTGAATAGTCCCCGGTCACCATATTCAGGCCGTGCCCCATCAGCTCGGTCACCAGCAAACCGCGCCCCATGCGCCGTATCAGCGCCGCCTGGTCTTCGACACCATGGCTGACGAACAGGTTATGCACCCCGCCGGCATTGGCCGTACTTGGCAGGCCCAGCTTGCGTCCGGAATAAGTACCCAGCAGGTAGGACACCAGCTCACCCTTGTCCACGAACGGCTTGGCATAGGTCGCCAGGCCGTCGCCATCGAACGCCGCGCTGCCCAATGCGCGCGGAATATGCGGACGCTCGTCCAGGGTCAACCAGGTGGGGAACAGGCGCTGGCCGAGGGTGCCCTCGAGGAACGACGACTTGCGGTACAGGTTGCCACCTGAAATGGCCGACAGGAAGCTGCCGAACAGGCCGCCGGCCAGCTCGGCGGAAAACAGCACCGGCACTTCGCAGGTCGGCACTGGCCGCGCACCCAGGCGGCTGGCGGCACGCTGGGCAGCACGCATGCCAATGCTACGTGGGTCGGCCAGCAGGTTGCCCTGACGGTTCACGTCGTACCAGTAGTCGCGCTGCATCTGCCCATCGTCTTCGGCGATCATTACGCAGCTCAGGCTGTGCCGGGTCGAAGCATAGCCACCGATGAAGCCATGGCTGTTGCCATATACGCGGCATCCCTGATGGGTATTGAGGGTGGTGCCATCAGCGTTCTGGATGCGCGGGTCGGCGTCGAATGCCGCCGCCTCGCAGGCCAGCGCCATCTCGATTGCCTTCTCGGGCTCCAGATCCCAGTCATGGTACAGGTCAAGGTCGGGAATTTCGCGGGCCATCAGCGCCGCATCAGCCAAGCCGGAACATGTGTCCTCGGACGTATGCCTGGCAATTGCCAAGGCAGCGGCGACGGTTTCGCGGATGGCCTCCGGGCCACTGGCCGAGGTACTTGCCGAGCCTTTGCGCTGGCCGACATAGAGGGTGATGCCAAAGCCCTGGTCGCGATTGAACTCGACCGTTTCGACCTCGCGCTGGCGTACCGTGGTGGACAGGCCCTGCTCCAGCGACACCGCCACTTCGCAGGCGCTGGCCCCTTGGCGGCGTGCCTCGGCGATGATCGCCTCGACCTGCTCCTGCAATGCTGGCAGGTCCTTGGGACCTACGCTCTGGACTGCACTCATGGTTCTCTCCACTCAAATTCTGCGTTCGGCAAGGATCATTCTACGACCGGGCCGGACAAGCGGCCCCCGACTGGTTATCATGGCGGCGATTTCTAGCGGACTGCCACCATGGTTGATTCAAACGACGACGCCTTCGACGGCGAAAAAAGCAAAACCCAGATCAAGCGTGAACTACATGCGCTGGTCGAACTCGGCGAGCGCCTCACCACACTCAAGGCCGATACCCTGGCCCGCCTGCCGTTGACCGACGAGTTGCGCAAGGCCCTGGCCGAGGCCAGCAAGCACACCGCTCACGGCGCCCGCAAACGGCACATGTCGTTCGTCGGCAAGCTGATGCGTGTGCAGGACCTGGATGCCATCCACGCCTTGCTCGAACAGATGGACAGCTCCACGCGCCAGTACAACGAGCGTTTCCACAGCCTGGAGCGCTGGCGCGACCGGCTGATCGACGGTAACGACGAAGATCTCGAACGCTTCGTCAACGAGTACCCCGATACCGACCGCCAGCAGTTGCGCTCGCTGGTGCGCCATGCCCAGCACGAAAAGGCGCGGAACAAGCCGCCAGCCGCTGCGCGCAAGGTGTTCAAGTACATCCGCGACCTCGACGAATTGCAGCGCGGCTTGCGCTGACCCCCATGGGGCCGCTTTGCGGCCCCCAAGGCCATCACGCCCCGGTACCGCCCACCGTGATCGCATCCAGCTTCAAGGTCGGCTGCCCGACCCCGACCGGCACCGACTGCCCGTCCTTGCCGCACGTCCCGACTCCACTGTCCAGCGCCAGGTCGTTACCAACCATCGACACCCGGCTCATCGCCTCCGGGCCATTGCCAATCAGGGTCGCCCCTTTTACTGGCGCGGTGATCCTGCCGTCTTCGATCAGATAGGCCTCACTGGTCGAGAACACGAACTTGCCGCTGGTAATATCCACTTGGCCACCGCCCAGGTTGGCGCAGTAGATGCCTTTTTTCACCGAGGCGATGATTTCCTGTGGGTCGCTTTCGCCAGCACGCATGTAGGTGTTGGTCATGCGTGGCATCGGCAGGTGGGCGTAGGATTCCCGGCGTCCGTTGCCGGTCACCGCCATGCCCATCAGGCGGGCGTTCAGCTTGTCCTGCATGTAGCCTTTGAGCACGCCGTTTTCGATCAGCGTAGTGCACTCGGTCGGTGTGCCTTCATCATCCACGCTCAGCGAACCACGGCGGCCTTCCAGGGTGCCATCGTCAACGATAGTGCACAGGCTCGATGCCACTTTCTCGCCGATGCGGCCACTGAACGCCGAACTGCCCTTGCGGTTGAAGTCGCCCTCCAGGCCATGGCCGACAGCCTCGTGCAGCAGCACGCCCGACCAGCCCGACCCCAGCACCACCGGCAAGGTACCGGCCGGCGCCGGGATCGCCTCCAGGTTCACCAAGGCCTGGCGCAGGGCTTCGCGTGCGTAGCCCATGACGCGCTCTTCGGTGAAGAAGCGGTAATCGGTACGCCCGCCACCGCCCTGCCCGCCGCGCTCGCGGCGGCCATTCTGTTCGACGATGACGCTGACGTTGAAACGCACCAGCGGGCGCACATCGGCGGCCAGGCTGCCATCGGCCGCAGCGATCAGAATGCGCTCCCAGACCCCGGCCATGCTCACGCTGACTTGCTGGATGCGCGGGTCGAGGGCGCGGGTGGCGGCATCGACCCGCTTGAGCAGCTCGACCTTCTCGGCACGGCTGAGCACATCCAGCGGGTTGTCCGCGGGGTACAGCGCGGCTACATCCTGGCTGCGAAAGGCCTGAACCTTGCCGTTCTGCCCGGCGCGCGAAATCGAACGGGCGGCGCGAGCCGCCGAGGTCAGCGCCTCGAGGTTGATCGCATTGCTGTAGGCGAAGCCGGTCTTTTCGCCGGACTGGGCACGCACGCCCACGCCCTGATCCAGGTTGAAACTGCCCTCTTTGACAATGCCGTCTTCCAGCGCCCAGGTTTCCGAAATCTGGCCCTGGAAATACAGGTCGGCGGCATCGATGCCGGGGCCGGCCAACTCACCCAGCACGCTCTGCAGGCTGTCCAGGGTCAAGCCGCCTGGGGCCAGGAGCTGTTCGCTGACGGTGGATAACATCTGGCTCATAGTCACTCCGAGGTGTACGCAGGCCGCAATGCGTCCTGCGAGAAGAAGCGCCGGTGCGACAGCACCGGCATGCGCGCCCGGATGGACGCTTGTTCGTCGATGTCGCGCTCGGCCAGCAAAACTGCTTCGCCTTGCGCCTGTTCCGCGACGATGCGCCCCCAGGGGTCGACGATCGCCGCATGGCCATGGGTTTCCCGTGGCCCCGGGTGGGCACCGCCCTGCGCTGCTGCCAGCAGGTAGCACTGGGTTTCGATGGCCCGGGCGCGCACCAGCACTTCCCAGTGCGCCGCCCCTGTTACCGCGGTAAAGGCAGCCGGTGCCGTGATCAGCTCGGCACCGGCGGCGCGCAGTGCACTGTAGAGTTCGGGAAAGCGCAGGTCGTAGCATACGCTCAGGCCCACTCGTCCCACCGGCGTATCGGCAACCACCACCTGGGTGCCATGGGCATAGTCATCGGACTCCCGATAGCGGCCTCGGTTGTCGGCGACGTCCACATCGAACAGGTGCAGCTTGTCATACCGGGCCGCCACCTCGCCATGTTCGTCGATCAGCAACGAACAGGCATGGGCCTTGGCCTCGGGCTGACCGACCGGTGGCAACGGCAAGGTACCGGCGACAATCCATAACCTGAGGTCGCGGGCGGTACGTTTCAACCATGGCAGGACAGGCCCTTCGCCCAACGCTTCGGCGCGGCCGATGGCAGCGGCATCCTTGCGCCCCATGGCGGCGAAGTTTTCCGGCAGCACGGCCAGGCGCGCGCCGCCGGATGCTGCCTGCTCCAGCAGGGCACCGGCGCGTTGCAGGTTGGCCAGCACATCGTCCTGGCTGACCATCTGGATGACCGCTGCCTTCATGGGGACTCCTGACGGGGTTTCTCGAACGGTTTCACAAATGTGATTCTAGGCTCTTTCCACGGCCCTTCGACACGGTAGTGCACGCTGGCAAAACGCGACACCCGGTCACCAATCAGCCGGTCGACCAGGAACAGCGCACCGCCAACCGCTGGCGCGCCGACGATCAGCGCCGCCAGGGGCAGGTTGTTGGTCACTGGCAGGCTCACTTGCAGGTTGGCATCGACCCGGTCGTTCACCATGTCCAGCGTGCCATCCAGTTCGAAATTGCTCGACGGGCCGGTCACCGTGATCGGCTCGCGGGTCACGTAGACACCATCGCTGGCGACCAGCAAGCCTTTCACCCGGTCGTAGGCCAAACCCTTGTCGAACAAGTCGGAGAAGTCCAGGCGCAGGCGTCGGCCGATCGAGTTGAAATTGAGCAGGCCGAACACCCGCAGCGCCTGTGCGCTGCCTTCGACCTCGACGAACTGGCCGGTGCGCAGCGCCGCGTCCATGCTGCCGGAGAAGCGCTTGAGGCCGACTGCTGCCGGCGAACCCGGCCAGCGGCCATCCACATCCAGGCGGAAGTCGCGGCTGGTCACTGTCGGAGCGAAGCCCCAGGCCTTGAGCACGTCGGCCAGGTTGTTGCCGTCCAGGCGCCCTTTGTACCAGCTGCCGGTGCTGCCCGGTTCGCCTTCCCAGGCGCCGCCGCCATTGATATGCAGACCCTTGAAGGACAGGTCGATATCGCTGGCGCTGACGCCACGCGCGGTTGGCCGCAACTTGAGTGAAGCGCTGCCGAACAGGTCATCACCGCGGTACAGCTTGTCGATGCTCAGGTCCAGCGCCGGGACCTTGCGCGGGTCGAACGCGGCCAACGGGTCCGGTCCTTCTTCGGCCTGCTGTTCGGCAGCGCTGGCAGCCGGCAGGCGCAAGGTCTGCATGCGTACCACCAGTGGCGCGCCCTTGGCATCCGGCAGCCGGGCATTTCCGATGACTTCCTTGCTGTCCAGCCGCAGGTCCCACGCCGGGCCGCTGCGCGCCAGGCGAACCACGGCCTGGTTAAGGTCCATGCCGAACGCCTTCAACTGGCCGATACTCAGGTCGACGCCCTGCAGATTCTGCCGCGCGCTGCCGCCCGGGTCGCCGCCAGCCAGGCGCGCGGCCCGTTCTTGCCAGGGCGCCAGGTCCAGCGTCTCCAGGCGACCACGCACACGCAGGCCCTGGCCACCCGGCAACTGCGCATCACCGGTGCCGAGCAGAAGCTCGCCGCGGCCCTGAGCCAGCTTGCCGGCCGGCGCAGCGTAGGCAAAGCGGGCAAGGTCGGCGTACGCGGCATCGAAACGCCGCTCCGGCCCCTGCAACGTCATGCTGAACCGGCTGTCACGCGTTTCAGCCGATGCCTTGCCGAACGGTGCTGGCAGGTCGATGGCGAGCCCTTTGAGGCTGGAGTTGACGCTAAGGCGGTTGTCCCGGCTACCCAGGCTTAGTTGCAACTGGTACGGCAGCTCGCCGGAGGCCGGCAAGGCCTGCTTGAACTGCAACCAGTCAGTCAGCGCCTTGAGCGACACCTGGCCATTGGCGTTGATGCGGGTCTGCATCTGCCCGGGCTGGCCTTCGGCGCTGATCTGCGCCGTCACCGGCCTGCCGAAGGCCTGCAGGCTGATGCCCTTGCCGCTCAGGCCCTTGTCGAAATCGAAGCTGAAATCGCCTTTCAGGCGGCTCAGTTCCAGGCTCGGCGGCGCAACTTTCAGCTGGGCATCATGGGTGGTGAAGTCCACCTTTACCTTCGGCCGCTGCCCATGGGCCAGGGGAATGTCGAGCTTGACCTTGCCTAGTAGGGGCCCCTCGCCTTCCCAGCCAGCGAAGATCTCGCCCGTGCCGATAGGTGCTTCCTTGAGGATCTTCAGGCCATCGCCGAGGCTGCCATCGAAGTCGCCATCAAGGTACAGGTGGCTGGGCTGGCCCGCCTCGACATGCGGGATATCGACGCTCACATCGCTGACCTTGGTATCGAGCAGTACCCCACGCCGGGCCTTGATGCGCACACCGCTGTCCTCGATCAGCACATCGCCATCCACGTGCTGCACCTGCGGCCAGCCGGGCTGGAAGTCCAGCGCTGCATCCCGCACCTTGAAGAACAGGCTGATGCTGCGCGCTTCCGGCGCGGCCCCATGGTTCAGCGAACCCTGGTACTGGAAGTAGCCTTCGTCCACCGTGCCTTTGACGATTGCACTGCGCAACCATTCGTCGAGCGCCGGGCTGAGTACCTCGGGCAAGTACTTGGCGGTGTAGCGGCCATCACCTTCGGTCAGGCCGACGCGCAGGTCCATGTAGTCCTCGCGCCCCTCTTCGAACAGCAGGCGGATCAGGAAGTCACCGGCGATCTTGCCTTCCTCGCCCAGCACCTTGAGGTAAGGCGCGACCAGGGTGAAACCTTGCTGGTCGAGGGTCCAGGTCAGGCGTGCATTGGCCTTCTGGTAGTGCCAGGGTTTGGCGAATATCGGGTACAGATGCAGCATGAACGCATCGGTGTCCAGGCGCAGCTCACCGTGGCCCAGATCACCGCTGATGCTGCCGCTGACATTACCGGCAGCCGGGGCATTGTGATAGGCGTCGAAGCCGACCCTGTCCAGGTTGGCTTCAAACTGCAGACGCTGGTCTCCCTCGGCCCTGGGCCGAGCCTCCAGGCGCACATTGCGCAGCGCGCCGGTCACCTTGAGCCCATCGACTACAGCCATGACCTTGTCCGGCAACGGCGCCAGGGCATCGATCAACGGGGTCAGCGGCGTGAGGTCGAGGCGGTCGGCCTGTAACCGCCAGCTTTCCTCGGCAGGGTTGTCGCCAGGACGTTGCTGCAATTGCAGGTGCGATTCCCAGCGGGTCTTGCCAATATCCATGGCCAGCGAGTCGAACACCATGTCGAAGCCGTGCTCGCGACGCTGGAACCAGGCCCCCAGGGCCAGGTTGTTCAGCTTGGCCGCCTGGCGCCCGGCATAAGCGCCCTGCAGCGCCGGGGCATTCAGGCGCACCACGGCCTGTTGCAACTGCCCTTTTTGCCAGTCGACCCAGAACTCGCCCCCCGCCCGCAAGGCGTCGGCACGCCACTGGCCCAGCAGCTGTGGCGGCAACCAGCGCGCCCAATCGCTCTGCGGCAAGCTGAGGTAGGCTTCGATCTGGCCGTCGCGCCAGGTACTGGCCGAAGCGCGGCTGCGCAGGTTCAGCGCCATGGGTTGGCCATCGGGCAAGGTCGCGCGCAGGTCCAGGGCCTGGCGCGAAGCACCGGCTTGCAGGCCGGCGCTGACATAGGTGAGGGTCAGAGGGTCACGCTGCCACGGGTGCAGGGTGACCTGGCTGTCGAACACATCGATGCGGCCGAGCTGGCGCAGGCGCTGCAACAGCTCGGCGGGGTCGAGTGGCGCATCGTCCTTCTTCGGCAGGCCTTCGAGGGCCCATTGGCCTTGCTCGTTCTCGCGCAGGATCAACTGCAGGCCGCCCAGCTGTATGCGTGCCAGGCGCACCTCACGTGCGGTTAGGCTGGCCCAGATGTCAGGGACGACCTTGACATCGTCCAGGCGCAGGGCCGTACCGCCCTCGCCCAGTTGCAGGTCGCGCACCCGCAACACCGGCGCCAGCCCGCTCCAATGGCCTTCCAGGCCACCCACGTGCACTGGCAGGCCCAGGGCCTGTTCAGCCTTGCTTTCCACATCGGCACGGTACTCGGCCACCAATGGCACCAGCTCGCGGCCAAGGCTGACATACAGCGCCACCAATACTGCCAGCAGGGCGCAGATGCCTAGCCCCCAGCGGGTCAAGGCGACCAGAACGCGGTTCAGACGTCCCATGGCCAATGCCCTCCAGGTCGTTTAGCGATGATTGCCGGTCGTACCGGTTGGGCCACGCGGGCCCACCCGCGGCGCATTTCAGAAGGACTCAGAGAAGCACCACGTCGTATTGTTCCTGCGAATACATCGACTCGACCTGGAAGCGAATGGTTCGACCGATGAATGCCTCCAGCTCGGCCACGTTGCCGGACTCTTCATCCAGCAGCCGGTCGACCACCTTCTGGTTGGCCAGCACGCGGTAGCCTTCGGCCTGGTAGGCCCGGGCCTCACGCAGGATCTCGCGGAAAATCTCGTAGCAGATGGTTTCCGGGGTTTTCAGCTTGCCGCGGCCCTGGCAAGCCAGGCAGGGCTCGCACAGCACCTGCTCGAGGCTTTCGCGGGTGCGCTTGCGGGTCATCTGCACCAGGCCCAGCTCGGTGATGCCGATGATGTTGGTCTTGGCATGATCGCGCTCCAGCTGTTTTTCCAGGGTGCGCAACACCTGGCGCTGATGCTCCTCGTCTTCCATGTCGATGAAGTCGATGATGATGATGCCGCCGATGTTGCGCAGGCGCAGCTGCCGGGCGATGGCGGTGGCGGCCTCGAGATTGGTCTTGAAGATGGTCTCTTCAAGGTTGCGATGGCCAACGAAAGCACCGGTGTTGACGTCGATGGTTGTCATCGCTTCGGCCGGATCGACCACCAGATAGCCACCGGACTTGAGTGGCACCTTGCGCTCCAGGGCGCGCTGGATTTCGTCCTCGACACCGTACAGGTCGAAGATCGGGCGTTCGCCCGGGTAGTGCTCGAGGCGATCGGCGATTTCCGGCATCAGCTCGCCAACGAACTGCGTGGTCTTCTGGAACGTTTCCCGCGAGTCGATGCGAATCTTCTCGATCTTCGGGTTGACCAGGTCGCGCAGGGTACGCAGGGCCAGGCCCAGGTCTTCGTAGATGACCGTGGGCGCACCGCAGGTCTTGATCTGCGTGCCGATCTGCTCCCACAGGCGGCGCAGGTAACGGATGTCCTGCAGGATTTCTTCAGCGCGCGCCCCTTCGGCAGCGGTGCGCAGGATGAAGCCACCGGCGTCCTTGATGTTTTCGCTGTCCATGCAGTCGCTGACCACCTGCTTGAGGCGTTCGCGCTCGGTTTCGTCTTCGATCTTCAAGGAGATGCCGACATGGCTGCTGCGCGGCATGTATACCAGGTAGCGCGACGGGATCGACAGCTGGGTGGTAAGCCGCGCGCCCTTGGTACCGATCGGATCCTTGGTCACCTGTACCACGAGGGCCTGGCCTTCGTGCACCAGGGCGGTGATGTTCTCTACCGCCGAGCCTTCGCGCTGGGAGATTTCCGAGGCGTGGATGAACGCGGCACGTTCCAGGCCGATGTCGACGAAAGCCGCCTGCATGCCTGGCAGCACGCGCACGACCTTGCCTTTGTAGATATTGCCGACGATGCCCCGGCGCTGGGTACGCTCGACGTGTACTTCCTGCAGCACCCCGTTTTCCACCACCGCCACGCGTGACTCCATCGGGGTGATGTTGATCAGGATCTCTTCACTCATGGCAGGCTCTCGTCAAAGGTCTTTTGTAATGATGGACGGCGTATGCAGTGCTGGCTACCGCTGGTTTGTTACCTCAGGCGAATGCGCGAGGGATTGCCAGCAAGCGATACCGAATTGGCCAAGCAAGTCAGCCGTCTCACTGAGGGGCAAGCCGACCACCGCCGAATAACTGCCCGAAAGGCCGGTGACGAATACCGCGCCCAGGCCCTGGATGGCATAGCCACCGGCCTTGTCCGCCGGCTCGCCGCTGGCCCAGTAGCGTTGCGCTTCATCGGCGCTGATCGCGCGGAAACGCACCGTGCTGGTAACGCACACGCTGTGCATGCGCCGGCCATCGCCAAGGGCGACTGCAGTCAGTACCTGGTGTTCGCGGCCCGACAGGCCGGCCAGCATGGCCAAGGCCTGTTCGCGATTTTCAGGCTTGCCGAGGATGCGACCATCGAGCACCACGGCGGTATCGGCCCCCAGCACCACGCCCGGGCCTGCGATGCTGGCCAGGCCGGCGGCAGCCTTGGCCCTGGCCAGGCGCTCGACATAGGCCGGGGCGCCCTCGGCGGCTAGCGGGGTTTCATCGATGGGGGCACTGACGACGCTGAACGGCACGCCGATCTGGGTCAGCAGTTCACGACGACGGGGCGAGCCGGAGGCCAGGAATAGCGGGGTCATGCAGACATCTCCCTGTCAGGCGTGGCAGCCGTCAGTTGATATGCAGGCGTCGGCGCAGGTCGCGCAAGGCGAAGCTGATCCACGGCCAGAGCAAGGCACTGATCACCGCCGACCAGACCAGCGCCAGGGTCGGCAGGCGATTGCCGGTCAACGCACTGAGCCACAGCTGGATCAACTGGGCAATGCCAAAGATCACCAGGATCACCAGGCTCTGTTGCCACATGGGGAACATGCGCAGGCGCTGCTGCAAAGACAGCACCAGGAAGGTAATGAGGGTGAGGATCAGCGCGTTCTGCCCAAGCAGGGTGCCATACAGCACGTCCTCGGCCAGGCCAAGTACGAACGCCGTGGTCATGCCGACCTTGCCAGGCACGGCGAGGGTCCAGAACGACACCAGCAAGGCCAGCCACATGGGCCGGAACACTTCCATGAACTGCGGCATGGGCGAGACGCTGAGCAGCAGGCCGATGGCGAACGTCAGCCAGATGACCCAGCCGTGGTTGCGGCGCGATACAGCCATCATTGCCTCCGGGTATGAGCAGGTGCGACAGTCGGCGTGGCGGGTGCGGCCACCGGGGCTGCAGGCGGCGCTGTCGGAGTTACCGGGGCCGCTGGCGTGGCCGGCGCGCCAGCGGCTGGTGCCCCTTGGCCGCTTGCCGGTGCCGGCTGGCCAGAAGCCGAGGCGCCCTTGCGGTCAGCTTCTTCCTGGGCAATGGCAGCATCGGTGGCACGCTGCTCCGGGCTCCGTCGGTCACTGAATACCAATAGCATGTAGCGGCTGCGGTTGAGCGCGGCCGTGGGGATGGCGCGCACGATGGCAAACGGCTGGCCGGAATCGTGGATCACTTCATTGACCGTGGCGACCGGGTAGCCGGCCGGGAAACGTTGGCCCATGCCGGAACTGACCAACAGGTCGCCTTCCTTGATATCGGCGGTGTCGGCCACATGACGCAACTCCAGGCGCTCCGGGTTACCGGTGCCGCTGGCAATCGCGCGCAGGCCGTTGCGGTTGACCTGCACCGGGATACTGTGGGTGGTATCGGTCAGCAACAGCACCCGCGAAGTGTAGGGCATCAACTCGACCACCTGGCCCATCAGGCCGCGCGCATCGAGCACCGGCTGGCCAAGGAACACGCCATCACGCTCGCCCTTGTTGATCAGGATGCGGTGGGTGAAGGGGTTGGGGTCGACCCCGATCAGCTCGGCCACTTCGACCTTTTCGTTGACCAGCGCCGACGAGTTGAGCAGCTCGCGCAAGCGCACGTTCTGCTCGGTCAGGGCCGCCAGCTTCTGCAGGCGCCCCTGCAGCAGCAGGGCTTCGGTCTTGAGCTTTTCGTTTTCCGCGATCAGTTCGGTGCGGCTGCCGAACTGGCCGGCCACACCTTGCCAGGCACGCTGCGGCAGGTCGGTGATCCAGTACGATTCCATGAGTACCAGACCCATCTGGCTGCGTACCGGCTTGAGCACGTCGAAGCGCGCGTCGACAACCATCAGCGCGACCGAAAGCACCACCAGGACGAGCAGGCGAACACCCAGCGAAGGGCCCTTGGAGAAAAGCGGTTTAATGGGCCGTTCCTCGTGGACGACTCAGGAGGTCATTGGACATGGGACAACGCACCAGCCTGGTTGCGGGTTGATGGATACGGCGCCCCCCAGGGCGCCAGCCCAGCACATACAGGTAGCACTGCGCGTGCTACCTGTAAACCGGGCGCTCGTGAACAGCGAGCGGAATCACTCGCTGGAGAGCAAGTCCATCGCGTGCTTGTCCATCATTTCCAGGGCGCGACCGCCGCCACGGGCAACACAGGTCAGCGGATCCTCGGCGACGATTACCGGCAGGCCGGTTTCCTGGGCCAGCAGTTTGTCCAGGTCACGCAGCAGTGCGCCGCCACCGGTCAGCACCAGGCCACGCTCGGCGATGTCCGAGGCCAGCTCCGGCGGCGATTGCTCCAGGGCGCTCTTGACCGCCTGGACGATGGTCGCCAGCGATTCCTGCAGCGCTTCGAGCACTTCGCTGGAATTCAGGGTAAAGGCACGCGGGACGCCTTCGGCCAGGTTGCGGCCACGGACATCGACCTCGCGCACTTCGCCGCCCGGGTAGGCGGTACCGATTTCCTGCTTGATGCGCTCGGCGGTGGATTCGCCGATCAGGCTGCCGTAGTTGCGGCGCACATAGGTGACGATGGCTTCGTCGAAGCGGTCGCCGCCAACGCGGACGGATTCGGCATAGACCACGCCGTTCAGCGAGATCAGCGCGATTTCGGTGGTACCGCCACCGATGTCGACGACCATCGAACCGCGCGCTTCTTCAACCGGCAGCCCGGCACCGATGGCGGCGGCCATCGGTTCTTCGATCAGGAACACTTCACGCGCACCGGCACCCAGGGCCGACTCGCGAATGGCGCGGCGCTCTACCTGGGTCGACTTGCACGGCACACAGATCAGCACGCGCGGGCTCGGCTGCAGGAAGCTGTTCTCGTGAACCTTGTTGATGAAATACTGCAACATTTTTTCACAAACGCTGAAGTCGGCGATGACGCCATCCTTCATCGGACGAATGGCAGCAATGTTGCCAGGCGTACGGCCCAGCATGCGCTTGGCTTCGGTACCGACGGCGACGACGCTTTTCTGGTTGCCATGGGTACGGATGGCAACAACCGAGGGCTCATTCAGGACGATACCGCGCTCACGCACGTAAATAAGGGTGTTGGCAGTACCCAGGTCGATGGACAGATCGCTGGAAAACATGCCACGCAGTTTCTTGAACATGGGAAAGTGACCCTGGGGAAAGCGTGGGTAAAAAAGTGCGGCAAACTCTAACAATGGCAGGGATTTTGGGCAAGGAGCCAATATGTTAAATTGGCTGTTTTTCCGAGCAAGCCAGCAGATGATCGCGGCCGATAGACCGTCAGAAAGCTGACATGTTCCTCACTGCGGACCCAAATTCCGTTCTTTGTTTCCCCTGGAGATCCCCATGGCGCTTGAACGCTGCGACGTGGAAAAGATCGCCCATCTGGCCCGTCTGGGGCTAAATGATGGCGAACTGCCACGAATTACCGACGCCCTCAACAGCATTCTCGGGCTGGTCGACCAGATGCAAGCGGTCGATACCACAGGTATCGAGCCCCTCGCCCACCCCCTGGAGGCCAGCCAGCGCCTGCGCCCCGACCAGGTCACCGAGAGCAACCAGCGCGACGCCTAC
This sequence comes from Pseudomonas sp. TE21394, assembly GCF_054057835.1. Taxonomy (NCBI): domain Bacteria; kingdom Pseudomonadati; phylum Pseudomonadota; class Gammaproteobacteria; order Pseudomonadales; family Pseudomonadaceae; genus Pseudomonas; species Pseudomonas sp. TE21394. The sequence goes on from NZ_JBSRZR010000001.1 coordinate 944,176, forward strand.
CAGGCCATCGCGCCATCGACCGAGAGCGGTCTGTACCTGGTACCCAAAGTCATCGAGTAAGGGATAGAGCCTGCCATGCATCAACTGACCCTGGCCGAGATCGCCCGCGGACTCGCCGACAAGTCGTTTTCCTCCGAAGAGCTGACCGGCGCCCTGCTGGCGCGCATCAAGCAGCTCGACCCACAGATCAACAGCTTCATCAGCGTCACCGAAGACCTGGCCCTGGGCCAGGCGCGTGCTGCCGACGCCCGTCGCGCCGCCGGCGACACCGGTGCGCTGCTGGGTGCCCCGATCGCCCACAAGGACCTGTTCTGCACCAACGGCGTACGCACCAGCTGCGGCTCGAAGATGCTCGACAACTTCAAGGCACCGTATGATGCCACCGTGGTCGCCAAGCTGGCCGAAGCCGGCATGGTTACCCTGGGCAAGACCAACATGGACGAGTTCGCCATGGGTTCGGCCAACGAGTCCAGCCACTACGGCGCGGTGAAGAACCCGTGGAACCTCGAGCACGTCCCCGGCGGCTCGTCGGGCGGTTCGGCCGCAGCCGTGGCCGCGCGCCTGCTGCCAGCCACTACCGGCACCGACACCGGCGGTTCGATCCGCCAGCCGGCGGCGCTGACCAACCTTACCGGCCTCAAGCCAACCTACGGTCGCGTATCGCGCTGGGGCATGATCGCCTACGCCTCCAGCCTCGACCAGGGCGGCCCGCTGGCACGCACCGCCGAAGACTGCGCCCTGCTGTTGCAAGGCATGGCCGGCTTCGATGCCAAGGATTCCACCAGCATCGAGGAGCCGGTGCCGGACTACAGCGCCAGCCTCAACGCCTCGCTGCAGGGCCTGCGCATCGGCCTGCCGAAGGAGTACTTCGGTGCCGGCCTCGACCCGCGCATCGCCGATCTGGTCCAGGCCAGCGTCAAGGAACTGGAAAAGCTCGGCGCGGTGGTCAGGGAAATCAGCCTGCCGAACATGCAGCACGCCATTCCGGCCTACTACGTGATCGCCCCGGCTGAAGCCTCGTCCAACCTGTCGCGTTTCGACGGCGTGCGCTTCGGTTACCGCTGCGAAAACCCGAAAGACCTGACCGACCTGTACAAGCGCTCCCGGGGCGAAGGCTTCGGTATGGAAGTGCAGCGCCGCATCATGGTCGGTACCTATGCCCTGTCGGCTGGCTACTACGACGCCTATTACGTGAAAGCGCAGCAGATCCGCCGCCTGATCAAGAACGACTTCATGGCCGCATTCAACGACGTCGACCTGATCCTCGGCCCGACCACGCCAAACCCGGCCTGGAAGCTCGGCGCCAAGGGCAGCGACCCGGTCGCCGCCTACCTGGAAGACGTCTACACCATCACCGCCAACCTGGCAGGCCTGCCGGGCCTGTCGATGCCAGCCGGCTTCGTCGATGGCCTGCCGGTCGGCGTGCAACTGCTGGCGCCGTACTTCCAGGAAGGCCGCCTGCTCAATGTCGCGCACCGCTACCAGCAAGTGACCGACTGGCACACCCGCGCCCCCAACGGCTTCTGAGGAATTCACACATGCAATGGGAAGTTGTGATCGGGCTGGAAATCCACACTCAGCTCGCCACCCAGTCGAAGATCTTCTCCGGCAGCGCCACCACCTTCGGTTCCGAGCCGAACACCCAGGCCAGCCTGGTTGATCTGGGCATGCCCGGCGTACTGCCGGTGCTGAACCAGGAAGCCGTGCGCATGGCGTGCATGTTCGGCCTGGCCATCGACGCCGAGATCGGCAAGCGCAACGTGTTCGCGCGCAAGAACTACTTCTACCCCGACCTGCCCAAGGGCTACCAGATCAGCCAGATGGACCTGCCCATCGTCGGCAAGGGCCACCTCGACATCGCCCTGGAAGACGGCACCATCAAGCGCATCGGGGTAACCCGTGCGCATCTGGAGGAAGACGCCGGCAAGAGCCTGCACGAAGACTTCAGCGGCTCCACCGGCATCGACCTCAACCGTGCCGGCACCCCGCTGCTGGAGATCGTTTCCGAGCCGGACATGCGCAGCGCCAAGGAAGCCGTGGCCTACGTCAAGGCTATCCACGCGCTCGTGCGTTACCTGGGCATCTGTGACGGCAACATGGCCGAAGGCTCGCTGCGTTGCGACTGCAACGTATCGATCCGACCGAAAGGCCAGACCGAATTCGGCACCCGCTGCGAGATCAAGAACGTCAACTCGTTCCGCTTCATCGAGCGCGCGATCAACAGCGAGATCCAGCGCCAGATCGACCTGATCGAGGACGGCGGCAAGGTAGTTCAGGAAACCCGCCTGTACGACCCGAACAAGGACGAGACCCGCTCCATGCGCAGCAAGGAGGAAGCCAACGACTACCGTTACTTCCCGGACCCGGACCTGCTGCCGGTGGTGATCGAGGACAGCTTCCTGGAAACCGTCCGCGCCGGCCTGCCAGAGCTGCCGACGCAAAAGGTCGAGCGCTTCCAGAAGCAGTACGGCCTGTCGGCCTATGACGCCAACGTGCTGGCATCCAGCCGCGAACAGGCGGACTACTTCGAAGAAGTGGTGAAGATTGGTGGCGACGCCAAGCTGGCTGCCAACTGGGTTATGGTCGAACTGGGCAGCCTGCTGAACAAGCTGGGCATCGAGATCGACCAGGCACCGGTCAGCGCCGCGCAGCTAGGTGGCATGCTGTTGCGTATCCGCGACAATACCATCAGCGGCAAGATCGCCAAGACCGTGTTCGAAGCCATGGCCGCCGGTGAAGGTGATGCCGACAGCATCATCGACAGCAAAGGCCTGAAGCAGGTCACCGATACCGGTGCAATCGACAAGATGCTCGACGAGATGCTGGCAGCCAACGCCGAGCAGGTCGAACAGTACCGCGCCGCCGACGAGGCCAAGCGTGGCAAGATGTTCGGCTTCTTCGTCGGCCAGGCGATGAAAGCTTCCAAAGGCAAGGCCAACCCCGGGCAGGTGAACCAATTGCTCAAGGCCAAGCTCGAAGGGTGATTTGAAAATGCGGCGAGGGCTCCGCCCTCGATCGCCGGCAAGCCAGCTCCCACAGCTACAGCACCGCCCTCAACGGCCGTGGGTCCCTGTGGGAGCTGGCTTGCCGGTGATGGGCCGCACAGCGGCCCCAAATGCAACAGCGGAGCATCTGACTTGCTAAAACGATCCCTGAGCACCCTCGCCCTCTATTCCCTGCTGGCCGGCTGCGCCAGCCATGACATCGACCCGCGCGGCTATGACCAGACCGGCACCGCCTCCTACTACGGCTCGCGCCACCACGGCAAACGCACCGCCAGCGGCGAACCTTTCAACCAGAATGGCCTGACTGCCGCCCACCGCAGCCTGCCCTTCGGCACCCGCGTACTGGTTACCAACACAACCAACCAGCGCAGCGTGGTGGTGCGAATCAACGACCGTGGGCCGCATACCCGGGGCCGCCTCATCGACCTGTCACGCGCCGCGGCGGAAAAAATCGGCATGGTCCGTAGCGGAACCGCGCGGGTGCGCGTACAAGGGCTTAGCGACTGACCCGACAGGAGTCCGCCCATTTTCGACCTGGCCACCCTTGCTACCTTCAGCCTTCTGCAACTGGGCATTGCCCTGCTGTTGCTGGTGGCTGGCGCCGAACTGCTGGTACGCGCAGCCTTGCGCCTGGCCCAGCGCCTGCACGTACGCCCACTGATCATCGGCCTGAGCCTGGTAGCCTTCGGCAGTACCGCGCCGCAAATGACGGTTAGCCTGCAGGCCGCCTACCAGGGAGCACCGGATGTAGCGGTGGGCAGCGTAATCGGCAGCAACATCTTCAACGTGCTGGTCATTCTCGGCCTGGCCGCGCTGATCATTCCGCTGCGCGTCTCGCGGCAACTGGTACGCCTTGACATTCCATTGATGATCGCAGCCAGCGGGCTGATCTACGGGCTATCCGCCAACGGCCACCTGGGCCGGACCGAAGGCGCATTGCTGCTGGTCGGCCTGGCCGCTTACCTGGCAACGCTTTGGCATCAGTCCCGTCACTACGCGCGCACCTACCCTGCCCCGGCCACCGTCGTCGCCAGCGTCGGGCGCTTCTGGTCAGGCACGCTGCTGCAGGTACTGGCAGGCCTGGGCCTGCTGAGCCTGGCCGGCCACCTGCTGCTGGAAGCCGCCGTGGAAGTGGCTACCGACCTCGGCCTGTCCGAGCGCATCATCGGCCTGACCGTGGTCGCTATCTGCACCTCGTTGCCGGAACTGGCCGCCGCGCTGATCGCCGCCCTGCGAGGGGAACGGGAAATCGCCGTGGGTACGGTGATCGGCAGCAACCTGTTCAACCTGCTGGCCGTACTGGGCCTTACCGCGCTGGTCACCCCCGAACCGCTGTCGATTTCACCCAACGCCCTGGCCTTCGACCTGCCGGTGATGCTCGGCGTTGCCGCGCTGAGCCTGCCGGTGTTCTATTCCGGTTACCGCATCACCCGCGCCGAGGGCATGGTGTTCCTCTGCCTGTACCTGGCCTATGGGCTGCATGTAGCGGCGTTTACCATGGGCCTGCCGCTGGCCGGTCGCCTGGAACGGTTGATGTACTACGTGCTGCCGGTGCTCGCCGTGGTGTTGCTGTTTACCACCGTGCGTGCCTGGCGCCGCCAACACTGAGGAAAACAACATGGCTGATAACAACAAGACCGGCGAGCAGATTCGCCGCCAGGTAATGGGCGATGCGTTCGTTGACCGCGCCCTGGGCAATGCCACTGACTTTACCCGGCCACTACAGGAGTTCGTCAACGAACATGCATGGGGCAGCGTGTGGGCGCGCGACGGCTTGCCGCTGAAGACGCGCAGCCTGATTACCCTGGCCACGCTCACGGCACTCAAATGCCCGCAAGAACTCAAGGGACATGTACGCGGGGCGTTGAACAACGGTTGTACGGTGGAGGAGATTCGCGAAGCGCTGCTGCATTGCGCAGTGTATGCGGGGGTACCGGCGGCCATCGACGCGTTCCGGGCCGCGCAGGAAGTGATCGACAGCGATCAAGGCTGAAAGCTGCAGGAGCGGCCTTGTATCGCGAAGGGCGCTCCTGCAAGGGCCGGCCGCGTCAGTTGGCCTGGCGAGCCTTCTTCAGCTTGAAGGCCACCCACAGCGCGGCGATCCACGCCGGGATCAGCATCACCGAAATGCGAATCGGCGGGGTCAGGTACATCACCACCAGGATCAGTACGATGAACGCCAGGCACAGGTAGTTGGTCAACGGGTGCCCCCAGCTCTTGTAGAACGGGATGATCCCGGCCGCCAGCTTGGCCTTGCGGAACTTCAGGTGGGTAATGCTGATGCTCGCCCAGTTGATCACCAGCGCCGATACCGCCAGCGCCATCAGCAGGCCGAAGGCCTCGCCCGGCATCAGGTAATTGATCACCACACACAGCCCGGTAGCCAGCGCCGACACGCCCAGCGCGGTCAGCGGCACACCACTGCGGCTGACCTTCAACAACTGCCGTGGCGCGTCGCCCTGGCTGGCCAGGCCGAACAGCATGCGACTGTTGGCGTAGACACAGCTGTTGTACACAGACAGCGCGGCCGTGAGCACCACAATGTTGAGGATGGTCGCCACCAGGTCACTGTCCAGTTCGTGGAAGATCATCACGAACGGGCTACCGCCCTGCACCACCTTCTGCCACGGGTACAGCGACAGCAGCACCGCCAGGGCGCCGATGTAGAAGATGAGGATACGGTACACCACCTGGTTGGTGGCCTTGGGGATGCTCTGGCGCGGGTTGTCGGCCTCGGCAGCAGTGATGCCCACCAGCTCCAGGCCACCGAACGAGAACATGATTACCGCCAGCGCCATTACCAGGCCGGTGACGCCATTGGGGAAGAAGCCACCGTACTGCCACAGGTTGGCCACGCTGGCATCCGGGCCGCCATGGCCACTGGTCAGCAGCCAGGCACCGAAACCGATCATGCTGACAATAGCGACCACCTTGACCAGGGCGAACCAGAATTCCATCTCGCCATAGACCTTCACCTGGGTCAGGTTGATCAGGTTGATCACCACGAAGAAGATTGCTGCCGTGGCCCAGGTGGGGAAGCCCGGCCACCAGTACTGCACATAGATGCCCACTGCGGTGAGCTCGGCCATGCCGACCAGCACGTACACCACCCAGTAGTTCCAGCCCGAGACGAAACCGGCGAACTCGCTCCAGTACTGGTGCGCGAAGTGGCTGAAACTGCCGGCCACCGGCTCTTCCACCACCATTTCGCCCAGCTGGCGCATGATCAGGAAGGCCATCAGGCCGGCAATGGCATAACCCAGCAGCACGGAGGGACCGGCCAGCTGGATGGTTTGGGCGATGCCCAGGAACAACCCGGTGCCGATAGCCCCGCCCAGCGCAATCAGCTGGATATGGCGATTCTTCAGCCCGCGCTGCAACCGCTCGGGCGTGCTCTGGTCTTGCATGAAGTGTCCTTTAGCTCAGTGAGGCAGTGTTGTTGTGTTATTTGCAGTGAAGGATCTAGATCCATCCGCCCCACTGCAAGATGAAAATGCCTATGTTGGTGGTGATCGCCGCCATCAGCGTGGTAACCACGATGATCGATGCGGCGAGCTCATGGTTGCCGTTGGCTGCCCGTGCCATGACGTAGCTGGCAGCTGCGGTCGGGCTAGCGATGTACAGGAACAGGATGCCCAGTTCGGCCCCGCGGAAGCCGCAGAACCAGGCACCCAGGGTGCCGACCAGCGGCAGCCAGACCATTTTCACCAGGCTGGCATCCATGGCCAGCCTGCCGCTGTCGCGCAGCGCCGCCAGCGACAGGGTGCCACCGATGCAGATCAGCGCCAGCGGCAAGGTCATCTGCGCCAGATAGTCGCCCGAAGTGAGCAGCCAGTTGGGCAGCGGCACCTGAGCGTAGGCCATCGGCGTGGCCACCAGCACACTGATGATCAACGGGTTGCTGAAGATGCTCTTGCAGATGCTCCACGGATCGGACTTCAGGTACGGGCTGTACACCGCCAGCACCACCGCCGACAGCGAGTTGTACAGGAGGATCACCAGGCCGGCGAGCACCGCCCCCAGGGAAATGCCGTAGTCGCCGTAAAGGCTGGCGGCCAGGGCCAGGCCGATCACACCATTGTTGCCCCGGAAGGCGCCTTGGGTGTAGATGCCCCGATCTTCCTCGGGGCAGCGCCAGATGGCCAGGCCCCAGGCGATGGCGAAACCGACCAGAGTGGCGGCGATGAAATACAGCAGAACCCCAGGCTTGACCGCAGCGCCCAGGTCGGCGTGGTAGATGCCGAGGAACAGTAGCGCTGGCATGCACACGTTGAACACCAGCTGCGAAGCAACGCGGTTGAAATTGTCATCGATCAGACGGATGCGTTTGAGCAGCACACCCATGAACAGCATGGCGAATACCGGTGCCGTGATGTTCAGCGTCTGGATAAGAAGGGCGAGCATGCGCAAGCGATCCTGGAGGAGTTGCCGTTAGGCGGCTAATGATACGCCAACGCGTCAGGAATTGCGGGGATCGAGGGGGCTATATCAATAAGTTTCTGCCAATACCGGCCTCCGCAGATAACCCGCTCCCACAGTGGCTGCGCAGGTCTCGAGAGCCCCGTGAATACCTTCAGGAGCGGGTTTACCCGCGAAGAGGCCGGTACCGAAGCAGGCAGTCAGCGCCGGACGGGGCGCTTCTGCAGCTTGCGCTGCAAGGTCCGGCGGTGCATGCCCAGCGCCCGCGCAGTGGCCGAGATATTGCCCTCGTGCTCGTTCAGCACACGCTGGATGTGCTCCCACTGCAGGCGGTCGACCGACATCGGGTTTTCCGGCACCAGGGTATCCAGGTCAGTGTGCTCCGACAGTAACGCCGCCAGCACATCATCGGCATCGGCCGGTTTGCACAGGTAGTTGCAGGCGCCACGCTTGACCGCTTCCACGGCGGTGGCAATGCTCGAGTAGCCGGTCAGTATCACCACACGCATTTCCGGGTCCAGCTCCAGCAGCTTGGGCAGCAGCACCAGACCGGAGTCGCCATCCATCTTGAGGTCCAGCGTGGCATAGTCCGGCAAATCCTGCTGGGCCAGCAGCAACCCTTCCTCGGCAGAGCTGGCAGTGCTCACACGAAAACCGCGGCGGCTCATGGCACGGGCCATGACCCGGGTGAAGGTGGCATCGTCGTCCACCAGCAACAGGTGCGGGAGCTCTTCGCTTTCGACCTGGTTTTCTTCGCTCATCATTCATCTCCTCGCTTGCCACGGGGCAGGCGCAGTTCGGTCAGGGTGCCACCCTGTTCATGACTATAGAGTTTCACCGAGCCGCCCGCACGGGTCACGCTGGCCTTGCTCAGGAACAGGCCAAGGCCGAAGCCTTTGCCCTTGGTGGTAATGAAGGGTTTGCCGATGGCTTCGGCAATGGCCGGCGGCACGCCGGGGCCATGGTCGCGGATACTGATGACGATGTCATGGGCGTCCCAGTCCAGGCGCACTTCAAGGTCATCGGGGCAAGCATCGGCGGCGTTGTTCAGCAGGTTCAGCAGCGCCTGGGTCAGGTCAGGTGGCGGGGTCAGGCGCGGTACCTGGCCGTCGCGCAGGCGCTGGAAGCGGTAGCTGGCCTCCGGACGCATCAGGTGCCAGCGGTTGAGCGCTTCGTCGAGCCAGGCGGTCACCTCCTGCTCCACCACCGCCAGGCGCCGATTGGCCTCGGCAGCACGCACCAGCTGTTGCAGGGTTTCCTTGCACAGCTTGACCTGGTCCTGAAGGATCTGCAGGTCTTCCTGCAGCAGCGGGTCGGCGTGGTCCTGGCGCATCTCGTTGAGCAACACGCTCATGGTCGCCAACGGCGTGCCCAGCTCATGGGCCGCGCCGGCGGCCTGGGTGGCCACGGCCAGCAGTTGTTCGTCGCGCAGGCTTTCCTCGCGCCGCTCGGAGCGCAACTGCTCCTGGCGGCGCAACTCTTCGGCCATGCGTGCGGCAAAGAAGGTGATCACAGCAGCGGCCAGGGCGATGCTCAGCCACATGCCGTAAACCTGCATCTTGTCCCGCGCCATCGGCAAGCCTTCGAGCGGGTAGAACTGCACCAGCAGCAGGCTGTAGGCGGTCAGCGCAATGCCGGAGAGAATCAGTGAATACAGCCACGGCAAGGTCACCGCAGCAATCGCCAGCGGCACCAGGTAATACGAGACGAACGGGTTGGTCGAACCGCCGGAGTAGTACAGCAAGGCACTGTGGATCAGCAGGTCACAGGCCAGCTGCAGGGCATACTCAAGCTCGGTGACCGGCAGCGACAGGCGCAGGCGCAGGGCCGTGAAGGCACACAACAGCGAGGACAAGGCCAAGGTGCCGGCCAGCGACAGCCAGGGCAGCGGCAGCAGTTCGGTCCAGTAGGCGACGCCCACGGAGCCAGCCTGGGCAGCCAGGACCAGGACCCGAATGACGGTCAGGCGCCAGAGGTTCTGGCGGGTAGCGGACAGCGGTTGTACGGCGGCGAGCATGAGCTCTCCTGATGAGTGCTCCAGAAAATCGGCTGGAGTATACCGAAGCCCGGCGCCGCGCTGCAGTGATGCGGCAAAGCGCCACACTTTGTCACAAGTCCATGATGGCACTTTTGAACCCACTACACTGTTGCCGGTCTGAAGGCCCATGCGTGGAATGGATGGCCAGAGCCCACGCCTTTTATTGCCAAGGAGTATCCCATGCAAAACCCTCGTCGCGGCGCCGCGCTGATCCTGTCCTGCGGCCTGCTCGCCAGCCTGCCGGCATTGGCTGCCGATGAACCGCGCTACAACCAGGTATCGCTGCGTGCCGAAGTCAGCAAGGAAGTGGCGCGTGACCTGATGGTCGTGACCCTGTACAGCGAAGCGCAGAACAGCGACCCCGGCAAGCTGGCCCAGCAGATCACCGAGACCATGAACAAGGCGGTGCAGCAGTCGCGTCAGGTCAAGGACGTGAAGATCAGCCAGGGCAGCCGCAACAGCTACCCGGTGTATGACAGCAAGGGCCAGAAGATCACCGGCTGGCGCGAGCGTGCCGAGCTGCGTCTGGAAAGCGCCAACTTCCCGGCCCTGTCGCAACTGACTGCCGACCTGCTGCAAGAGCTGAAGATGGGCGGCATGGACTTCTCCATCGCCCCGGCCACGCGCAAGGCCAGCGAGGATGCACTGCTCAAGGATGCAGTGGATGCATTCAAGGCACGTGCACAACTGGCGACCGAGGCGCTGGGCGGCAAAGGCTACAAGGTGGTCAGCCTGAACCTCAACAGCAGTGGTTACCCGCGCCCATACCTGCGCAGTGCACCAATGGCAATGAAGGCGATGGGGGCTGATGAGGCGGCACCGGCACCAGATATCGAGGCCGGTACCAGTGAAGTCAGCATGAATGCCGATGGCCTGATCGAGGTACAGATGCCTTGATCCGTTCGAGGGAGCGGTAAGCCCGCTCCCTCGAAGGCCGCGTCAGTTTCACGCCTTTCAGAACATTCCTACGCACCAATACGGTGCCTCCTACAGCTTCTCCCGCCCCGAAACATCCCGTAAAAAGCCATCATTTTGCCCTCGCAAACGTTCAACTTGCTGAAAAGTTATACCAATGCGACATCCATGTACGGTCGTACCACTTTTCTGGCGTCAATGAACACTTGCCATATTGCAATGGGTATACCCCCTGCATAAGTATCCGCAGGTCGGCTCACGAGGCCACCTCAAATCGAAAAATGACAACAATGAGGCCACCATGCTCAAACACGCAGTCATTCCGTTCCTGCTGGGTGCAGGCTTGCTCTCCGGGGCACCGTCGGCCCTCGCCGCGTCCAACCTGGTGTTCTGCTCCGAAGGCAGCCCGGCCGGCTTCGACCCAGGGCAATACACCACAGGGACCGATTTCGACGCCTCTGCCGAGACCGTGTTCAACCGCCTGACCCAGTTCGAACGCGGCGGCACCGCCGTCATCCCGGGCCTGGCGACCGAGTGGGAAGTATCCGACGACGGCAAGACCTACACCTTCCACCTGCGCGAAGGGGTCAAGTTCCACAGTACCGACTACTTCAAGCCCACCCGCGCATTCAACGCCGACGACGTGCTGTTCACCTTCAACCGCATGCTCGACAAGGACCACCCGTTCCGCAAGGCCTACCCCACCGAGTTCCCGTACTTCACCGACATGGGCATGGACAAGAACATTGCCAAAGTGGAGAAGCTCGACGAACACACGGTGAGGTTTACCCTCAACGAGGTCGACGCCGCCTTCATCCAGAACCTGGCCATGAGCTTCGCCTCGATCCAGTCCGCCGAATACGCCGACCAACTGCTCAAGGACGGCAAGGCTGCCGATATCAACCAGAAACCGATCGGCACCGGCCCGTTCGTGTTCAGCAAGTACCAGAAGGACGCGCAGATCCGCTTCAAGGGCAACAAGGACTACTGGCAGCCTGATGAGGTGAAGATCGACAACCTGATCTTCGCCATTACCACCGACGCCTCGGTGCGCATGCAGAAGCTGAAGAAGAACGAGTGCCAGGTGACCCTGTTCCCGCGCCCGGCAGACATCCAGCCGCTGAAGCAGGACCCCAAGCTGCAGATGCCGGACCAGGCCGGTTTCAACCTCGGCTACATCGCCTATAACGTGATGGACAAGATCAAGGGCAGCAACGAAGCCAACCCGCTGGCCCAGCTGAAAGTCCGTCAGGCGCTGGACATGGCCGTGGACAAGAAGAAGATCATCGAGTCGGTCTACCAGGGCGCAGGCCAACTGGCAGTCAACGGCATGCCGCCAACCCAGTGGTCCTATGACGACAGCATCAAGGACGCCCCGTACAACCCGGAAAAGGCCAGGCAGCTGCTCAAGGAAGCCGGCATCAAGGAAGGTACCGAGATCTCCCTGTGGGCCATGCCGGTACAGCGCCCATACAACCCCAATGCCAAGCTGATGGCAGAAATGCTGCAATCGGACTGGGCCAAGGTGGGCATCAAGGCGAAGATCGTCAGCTACGAATGGGGTGAATACATCAAACGCTCCAAGGGTGGCGAGCAGGGCGCCATGCTGATCGGCTGGAGCGGTGACAACGGTGACCCGGACAACTGGCTGGGCACCCTGTACGGCTGCGATGCCATGAACGGCAACAACTTTTCCAAGTGGTGCTACAAGCCCTACGATGACCTGATCAAGCAGGCCAAGGCCACTTCCGACCAGGCCAAGCGCACCGAGCTATACCAGCAGGCACAGCGCATGCTCAAGGAACAGGTGCCGATCACCCCGATCGCCCACTCCACGGTATACCAGCCCATGAGCGCCAAGGTGAAGGACTTCAAGATCAGCCCGTTCGGACTGAACTCCTTCTACGGCGTCAGCGTGGACAAATAGGCTAGCCACGGCACCCGCTGAGCGGCGGGTGCCCCACCAGCTCCACCACCCCTTCATGCCGTCCCGCCGCTACGCGTGGCGGGGTCGGCGAACTGTTGCCGCCATTCGTACCGAGAGGCGGCGCCAACAGACGTAAAAGGACTTGCCATGCGCCCTGTCACTCGTCTTTCCACCCTGCTTGCTCTGGGCCTGATCAGCCAGGCCCCGGCCGTGCTGGCCAACAACCTGGTGTTCTGCTCCGAAGGCAGCCCCGCCGGCTTCGACACCGCGCAATACACCAGCGCAACCGACAACGACGCCGCCGAACCCATCTACAACCGCCTGGTCGAGTTCGAGCGTGGTGGCACCGCCGTACAACCAGCCCTGGCGACACGCTGGGAGGTGTCCGACGATGGCCTGCGTTACACCTTCCACCTGCGCGAGGGGGTGAAATTCCACAGCAACAAGGCCTTTACCCCCAGCCGCGACTTCAACGCCGACGACGTGCTGTTCACCTTCAACCGCATGCTCGACAAGGGCCACCCGTTCCGCCAGGCCTACCCGACCGAGTTCCCCTATTTCGTCAGCATGGGCCTGGACAAGAACATCGCCCGTGTCGAGAAGACCGGCGCCATGACCGTCGTCTTCACCTTGAACAAGGTCGATGCTGCCTTCATCCAGAACCTGGCCATGAGCTTTGCCTCGATTCTTTCCGCCGAATACGCCGAGCAGTTGCTAGCCAGCGGACGCGCCAGCGACATCAACCAGCAACCGATCGGCACCGGGCCGTTCACGTTCCAGCGCTACCAGAAGGACTCGCAGATTCGCTACAAGGGCAACCAGGCTTACTGGGCACCAGAGGAGGTGAAGATCGACAACCTGGTGTTCTCGATCAACACCGACCCTTCGGTGCGCATCCAGAAGCTGCGCCGCAACGAATGCCAGGTCACCCTGCACCCGCGCCCGGCCGACCTGCCTGCGCTGAAGGCCGACAGCAAGCTGCAGGTACTGCAGCAACCGGGCTTCAACCTCGGCTATATCGCCTACAACACCCAGCACCCGCCGTTCGACCGCCTGGAAGTGCGCCAGGCGATGGACATGGCGGTGAACAAACAGGCGATCCTCCAGGCGGTGTACCAGGATTCCGGCCAACTGGCCGTCAACGCCATGCCGCCGACCCAGTGGTCCTATGACAGCAGCATCAAGGATGCGCCCTACGACCCGGACAAAGCCCGCCAGCTGCTGCAGCAGGCCGGCGTGAAGCCCGGCAGCGAAATCACCCTGTGGGCCATGCCGGTGCAGCGCCCGTACAACCCCAACGCCAAGCTGATGGCAGAAATGCTCCAGGCCGACTGGAGCAAGCTCGGCTTCAAGGTGCGCATCGTCAGCTACGAATGGGGTGAGTACCTCAAACGCATGAAAAGCGGCGAGCACGATATCGCCCTGATCGGCTGGACCGGCGACAACGGCGACCCGGACAACTGGTTGGGCACCCTTTACAACTGCGACGCGATCGGCAGCAACAACTATTCGCTGTGGTGCGACCCGCAGTACGACCGCCTGGTCAAGCAGGCCAAGCAGGTCACCGACCGCACCCAACGCACGGCGCTGTACCAGCAGGCCCAGCAACGCCTCAAGCAACAGGTCCCGATTACCCCGGTGGCGCATTCCACGGTGAACCAGCCGCTCAGCGTCAAGGTTTCCGAGTTCAAGGTCAGCCCGTTCGGGCGCAATGATTTCTCCGGCGTGAGTGTTGATTGATTTCCAGCCTGCAGCGGTTCTCGCTCGCCCCGCCCGTTCCCATAGGGTCAGCAAAGGTTTCGGCGTCTGCGCCGTACCTGTGGGAGCTGGCTTGCCGGCGATAGGGCCAGCAGCGCAACGCCCCGATTCAGCCCGGCGACCCCGGGCAACCCCGGCAACACCGCAGCAAGAGCCCCGGCCCACAAAGCCAGGGAATAACTAGAAGAACAGAAAGGGAGCTTTTACCTTGAGACTATTCACCTTGACCGCACTGGCGTTATCCATCAGTGCCTTATCCACCGTGACCCAGGCCGACCCGCAAAGCCAGGACTATGTGCCCGTCACCCTCAAAGGCAGCAGCGAGCAGGAGCAGGCCAGCGGCTTCATCGACGGCCAGAGCCTGTCCGGCAGCACTCGCAACTGGTACGCGCGCGAACGCGCCACGCGCGCCCCGCTCTGGAAGTACTACAAGAGCGACGGCACCCGCCACGACACCCACAGCCGTGACAACTGGGTGCAGGGCACCATCCTCAACTACAGCTCCGGCTTCACCCAGGGCACCGTCGGCTTTGCCGTCGAGGCTGCCGGCTACAACGCCATCGCCCTGGAACAGGGCCGTGCCGCAATCGCCGGGCCGAACAACCGCACCCTGACCCACAGCGACGGCGACCCGGTCGGCCAGTGGAGCAAGATGGGCCTGGCCAACATCAAGGCACGCGTGTCCAACACCACCCTGACCGTTGGCCGTCAATCGGTGGACACACCGATGATCGCCTACATCGGCAACCGCGCCCTGCCCTCGAGCTTCCAGGGTGCATTCCTGCACAGCGCCGAATTCGACAACCTGAGCTTCGACCTGGGCACCTTCGACCGCGTCTCGCCACGCACCGAGCAGAGCCTCAGCAAGTTCCGCAGCGAGTACAGCGCCACTGGCGTTGAAACCGACCGCGCCAGCACCGCCGGCATCAACTACCAGCCGTTCAAGAGCCTGACCACCAGTCTGTATGCCACCAAGGTCGACGACTTCTGGAACCAGTACTACTTCGGCGCCAACCATGTGCTCGGCGACAGTGCAGTGCTGAGCCTGAGCACCGGCCTGAACTACTACAAGACCGTCGACGCCGGCGGCCAGAAGATGGGCGAAATCGACAACGACACCTACAGCCTGTCGTTCGGCCTGACCCACCAGGCCCACACCGTCAGTGCCTCGTGGCAGCAGGTCAACGGCAACGAGTATTTCGACTACCTGCACGAAACCAACGGCATCTACCTGGCCAACTCGCTGCTGTCGGACTTCAACGGCCCCAACGAGAAATCGCTGCAACTTTCCTACGTGCTGAACATGGCGCCATACGGTGTGCCGGGCTTGAAGTTCAATCTGTACAACGCCCGCGGCTGGGGTATCGATGGTACCCACTACCGCGGTACCGCCTACGACGTGAACGGCCTGGATGGCGAAACCCACTACGAGTGGGGCTTCGGCACCAGCTACGCAGTACAGAGCGGGCCGCTGAAAGACACCAGCATCCGTGCCACCTACACCGCGCACCGCGCCAGCAAGGCCCAGGGCGATGGCAGCCTGGATGAGTTCCGGGTGGTTACCACCATTCCATTCAACATTCTCTGACCGCCAGCGCCACGGCCTGCTTTGCTGCGGGCCGTGGCGGCTACGCTGGAATCAATGCAAGCAGGGAGTTTCAACCCATGCAGAGAGCTTTCATGAAATCGCGGCCACTGCGCCTGGCCCTGGCCGCGCTGCTTCTGGGCAGTGCCACGCAACTGGCGGCCAAACCATTGGTGGTATGCACCGAAGCCAGCCCGGAAGGGTTCGACATCGTCCAGTACACCACTGCGGTCACCGCCGATGCCTCGGCCGAGACGGTGTTCAACCGTCTGGTCGATTTCAAGCCTGGCACCACCGATATCCAGCCGGCCCTGGCTGAGCGCTGGGACATCTCCGCCGACGGCCTGACCTACACCTTCCATCTGCGTCAAGGGGTGAAGTTCCACACCACCGACTACTTCAAGCCGACCCGCGACTTCAACGCCGATGACGTGCTGTGGAGCCTCAATCGCCAGCTCGACCCGAACCATCCCTGGCACCGCAAGACCAGCGTTGGCTACCCGTACTTCGAAAGCATGGGGTTCAAGGAACTGCTCAAGTCGGTCAGCAAGGTTGATGAGCACACCGTAGTGATTACCCTCACCCGACCGGAAGCGCCATTTCTGCGCGACATGGCCATGGGCTTTACCTCGATCTACTCCGCCGAATACGGCGACCAGTTGCTCAAGGCTGGCAACACCGCCGAGCTGAACAGCAAGCCGATCGGCACCGGCCCGTTCATCTTCCAGCGCTACAACAAGGACGCCCAGGTCCGCTTCAAGCCCAACCCGGACTATTTCCGCGGCAAGCCGCCGGCCGATGCGCTGGTGTTCGCCATCGCCACCGACAGCAACGTGCGCCTGCAGAAACTGCGCGCCAACGAGTGCCAGGTGGCGCTCTATCCCAAGCCCGACGATGTGCCGTCGATCAAGCAGGACCCGAAACTCAAGGTCGAGGAGATCGAGGCCCTGGTCACCGGCTACATCTCGATGAACACCGAACACAAATACCTGAGCGACGTGCGTGTGCGCAAAGCCATCAACATGGCCTTCGACCGCCAGACCCACGTCGACCAGCTGTTCGGCAAGGGCAATGCGCTGGTAGGCGTGAACCCTTACCCGCCGACCATGATCGGCTACAACAACGAGAACAGGAACCCGCCCCGCGACCTGGCCAAGGCGCGCGAACTGCTCAAGGAAGCTGGGGTACCACCCGGCACGGTGCTCACGCTGTTCACCCGCAACGGCGGTGGCCCGACCAACCCCAACCCGCGCCTGTCGGCCGAGATGCTGCAGGCCGACCTCAAGCAGATCGGCCTCAAGCTGGATATCCGCATCATGGAATGGGCCGAAATGCTGCGCCGGGCGAAAAAGGGCGAAGCCGACCTGGTGTCCACTGGCTGGGCTGGTGACAACGGCGACCCGGACAACTTCCTCAGCCCACTGCTCAGCTGCGATGCCGTGAAAAGCGGCGAGAACTATGCGCGCTGGTGCAACCCTAAGTTCCAGGAGCTGATCAGCCGCGCCCGCGAAGTGATCGACAACGACGAGCGTGCAAGGCTCTATAACGAGGCATTGAAGGTGTACGATGACGAACAACCCTGGATCAGCATGGCTCATCCGAAGATGTTCACCGCCATGCGTGACAACGTGGAGGGCTACGTGATCAACCCTCTGACCAACAACAACTTCGCCACTACCAAGGTGAAGTAGAACAACAACGACCGCCGGCCGCCCACACGGGGCCCGGCGGCCCCGCCGTAACGGGCTGATAGCCCCACGGCCTGATGAGGTAACCCCGACAATGTTGAGTTTTATTGCCCGGCGCCTGGGCCTGTTGATACCGACGTTCTTCGGCATCACCTTGCTGACCTTCGCGCTCATACGCCTGATCCCCGGCGACCCGGTGGAAGTGATGATGGGCGAGCGCAGGGTCGACCCCGAAATGCATGCCCAGGCCATGGAGCGTCTGGGGCTGAACAAACCGCTGCCGGCCCAGTACCTGGACTACGTTGGCAAGCTGGCCCAGGGCGACCTGGGTGAGTCGTTGCGCACCCGCGAGAGCGTGTGGCACGAGTTCCTCACGCTGTTCCCGGCCACCCTCGAACTGGCCTTTGCCGCCCTGCTGTTTGCCGGCATCGTCGGCCTGCTGGCCGGCGTGATCGCTGCGCTCAAGCGCGGATCGCTGTTCGACCACGGGGTGATGGGCATTTCCCTGGCCGGTTACTCGATGCCGATCTTCTGGTGGGGCCTGATTCTGATCATGTTCTTCTCGGTAAGCCTGGGCTGGACCCCGGTATCCGGGCGCATCGACCTGCTCTACGACATCGAGCCGAAAACCGGCTTCATGCTCATCGACACCCTGCTCAGCGACGAGGAAGGGGCGTTCAAGGATGCTGTGATGCACCTGATCCTGCCAGCCATCGTGCTCGGTACCATCCCGCTGGCGGTAATCGCCCGCATGACCCGTTCGTCGATGCTCGAAGTGCTGCGCGAGGACTACATCCGCACCGCCCGCGCCAAAGGCCTGTCGCCCGCCCGCGTGGTGTTCGTGCACGGCCTGCGCAATGCCTTGATCCCGGTGCTGACCGTGTTCGGCCTGCAGGTCGGCACGCTGCTGGCCGGTGCGGTGCTGACCGAAACCATCTTTTCCTGGCCGGGCATCGGCAAATGGCTGATCGAAGCCATCGGTGCCCGTGACTACCCCGTGGTCCAGAACGGCATCCTGTTGATCGCCTGCCTGGTGATCCTGGTCAACTTCGTCGTGGACATCCTCTACGGCCTGGCCAACCCACGCATCCGTCATCAGCGCTGAGGCCTTCGCCATGACTAGCCCGATTCCGAAATCCGTCACACCGGCCAGTCCGGTGGACCAGAGCCTGCTCTACCCTTCGCCGTACAAAGAATTCTGGCAAGCCTTCGCGCGCAACAAAGGCGCGGTGATGGGGCTGGCCTTCATGTGCCTGGTGGTGTTCTGCGCGCTGTTCGCACCGTGGGTCGCCCCGCACGACCCGAGCGAGCAGTACCGCGACTTCCTGCTGACCCCGCCGGTGTGGCTGGAAGGTGGCAGCTGGCAGTTCATCCTCGGCACCGACGAACTGGGCCGCGACCTGCTTTCGCGGCTGATCCAGGGCGCGCGGTTGTCGCTGCTGATCGGCCTGTCGTCGGTGGTGATGTCGTTGATCCCGGGGATCCTGCTGGGCCTGCTGGCCGGTTTCTTCCCGCAATTGCTCGGCCCGTCGATCATGCGCCTGATGGACGTGATGCTGGCCCTGCCCTCGCTGCTGCTGGCGGTAGCCATCGTCGCCATCCTCGGCCCAGGCCTGATCAATACGGTGATCGCCATCGCCATCGTTTCATTGCCATCGTATGTGCGCCTGACCCGCGCCGCCGTGATGGGCGAGCTGAACCGCGACTACGTCACTGCCGCGCGCCTGGCCGGTGCCGGCCTGCCACGGCTGATGTTCGTCACCGTGCTGCCCAACTGCATGGCGCCCTTGATCGTGCAGGCCACCCTGAGTTTCTCTTCGGCCATTCTCGACGCCGCCGCCCTGGGCTTCCTCGGCCTCGGCGTGCAGCCACCGACCCCCGAATGGGGCACCATGCTGGCGTCGGCCCGTGACTACATCGAGCGCGCCTGGTGGGTGGTGAGCCTGCCCGGCCTGACCATTCTGCTCAGTGTCCTGGCAATCAACCTGATGGGCGACGGCCTGCGCGATGCGCTGGACCCGAAACTCAAGAACGCCGCCTGAGGAGAACGCCATGTCACTGTTGCAGATCAACAACCTGAACGTGCGCTTCGGCGACGCCAGTGCGGTACCGGTAGTCGATGGCCTGGACCTGACGGTGGAAGCCGGTGAAATCCTGGCCATCGTTGGCGAGTCCGGCTCGGGCAAGTCGGTCACGATGATGGCCCTGATGGGCCTGGTCGACGCCCCCGGGCGCATCACCGCCGACGCGCTGACCTTCGATGGCACCGACATGCTCAAGCTCAGCGGGCGCCAGCGGCGCAAGGTGGTGGGCAAGGACATCGCCATGGTCTTCCAGGACCCGATGACCGCGCTCAACCCCAGCTATACCGTGGGCTACCAGATCGAGGAAGTGCTGCGTCAGCACTTGGGCCTGAAGGGCAAGGCGGCGCGCCAGCGTGCCTTGGAGCTGTTGAAGAAGGTCGAGATCCCGGCGGCGGAAAGCCGCCTGGATGCCTACCCGCATCAATTATCCGGCGGCATGAGCCAGCGTGTGGCGATCGCCATGGCCATCGCTGGCGAGCCCAAGCTGCTGATCGCCGACGAACCGACTACGGCGCTGGATGTGACCATTCAGGCGCAGATCATGGAGCTGCTGGTCAACCTGCAGAAGGAGCGCAACATGGCGCTCATCCTGATCACCCATGACCTCGCCGTGGTGGCCGAAACCGCCAGGCGGGTGTGCGTGATGTACGCCGGCCAGGCCGTGGAAGTCGGCCAGGTGCCAGAGCTGTTCGACCTGCCCGCCCATCCCTACAGCGAAGCGCTGCTGGCGGCGATTCCCGAGCACAGCCTCGGTGCCGAGCGCCTGGCCACCCTGCCCGGCATCGTCCCCGGGCGCTACGACCGCCCGGCAGGTTGCCTGCTGTCGCCGCGCTGCCCGTATGTGCAGGACAACTGCCGGCACCAGCGCCCGCCCCTCGATCCCCAGGCCAATAGCCTGGCACGTTGCTTCTACCCGCTGAACCAGGAGGTGGCGTAATGGCCGTCGTTCTTTCCGCCCGGGAGCTTACCCGGCATTACGAAGTCTCCCGCGGGCTGTTCAAGGGCCATGCCCTGGTGCGTGCACTGAATGGCGTGTCGTTCGAGCTGGAGGCTGGCAAGACCCTGGCCGTGGTGGGCGAATCCGGCTGTGGCAAGTCGACCCTGGCCCGCGCGCTGACCCTGATCGAAGAGCCGTCGTCCGGCTCGCTGCAGATCGCCGGTACCGAGGTGAAAGGCGCCAGCAAAACCGAACGCAAGCAACTGCGCCGCGACGTGCAGATGGTGTTCCAGAGCCCCTACGCCTCGCTCAATCCACGGCAGAAGATCGGCGACCAGCTGGCCGAGCCGCTGCTGATCAACACCTCGCTGAGCAAGGCCGAGCGGCGTGAAAAGGTGCAGAAGATGATGGAACAGGTCGGCCTGCGCCCTGAACATTACCAGCGCTACCCGCACATGTTCTCGGGTGGCCAGCGTCAGCGTATCGCCCTGGCCCGGGCGATGATGCTACAACCCAAGGTACTGGTCGCGGACGAACCTACTTCGGCACTGGACGTGTCGATCCAGGCTCAGGTGCTCAATCTGTTCATGGATTTGCAGAAGGAGTTCAACACCGCCTACGTGTTCATCTCGCACAACCTGGCGGTGGTGCGACACGTCGCGGATCAGGTGTTGGTGATGTATCTGGGCCGACCGGCGGAAATGGGGCCGAAAGAGGACATCTACGAGAGGCCGCTGCATCCATATACCCAGGCGCTGCTCTCGGCGACGCCGGCAATCCATCCCGATCCCCTGAAACCGAAGATCCGCATCGCCGGAGAGCTGCCCAACCCGCTCAATCCACCGGATGGCTGCGCCTTTCACAAACGTTGCCCGTATGCGACCGAGCGCTGTGCCAAGGAAGTGCCGGCGTTCAGGCAGGTGGGTACGCGGCAGGTGGCTTGTCACTATGCCGAGCAGTTTCTCTAGATCGGCATGAAATCCATCGCGGATAAACCCGCCCCTGCATCGCTACCGTTGTAGGAGCGGATTTATCCGCGATGGGCCGCAAAGCGGCCCCGATAACCTCAATGCATGAAAAACCAGATCAGAATGATCACCGGAATCGGAACCCCGATCATCCACAGCAATATCGAGCGCATGGCTTTTCTCCTTGTTCAATGGTGAACAAACCGGTGCACCCTCCATGCCATCGGCCACAGAAAGCCAAGCTGCGATAAATCAATGCCTTGCCTGCGCAGCCGCTTGCCAGAACCATGCAATATGCCGGATCGACGCCCTTGCACCTGGGTGTTCTGCAATGCACTATCGGCCTCATGACCGCCACCACCCTCCCCGACGGACCCGAGCAGACTCCGCTCACCGCCGACACCGTGCTGCGCTACCACCTGTGCTGGAAGCACCGGGACCTCGACGGCGTCATCGCGCTCTACCATCCCGACATCCAATACCACGACTTCTTCCAGAACCGCGTGCTCGGCTACCACGACCTTCGCGACTATGTGCGCGCCTGCCTGCCCCATGAGGCCGGCGAGGATATCGTCCATAACGACCGCATCCGCGTCGACGGCTGTACCGCGTTCATCCAGTACCAGGTCACGGTCCAGGGCGGTGATGGCCTGGTGGCGTTCCAGTCCAGCGAGGCGATTACCGTCAAGGACAGCCTGATCTGGCGGGTCAATGAATACGCTGCCCTGGTCCGCCAGAACGGCACAGGCCATACCCAGTCCGGCCCGCGCCCGGCAACCAGCCGCCTGGGGCTGTCGCCGAGGCAGCTGTCGACCATGGCCCAGGACCTGGAGCACTATTTCCAGCGCCAGCGCCCGTACCTGGACCCGGAACTGGACTTGCAGCAAGTGGCCGACGCCAGCGGCTACAGCCGCAACCAGATTTCCTACCTGCTCAACCAGGTGCTCGGGAAAAGCTTCTACCGCTACGTCAACCAGGCCCGCCTGCAACACCTGATGGCCAGCCTGGGCGACAACAGTGTCGAGGCGACGATCGACGACTTGGCGTTCAACGCCGGTTTCAACTCGTTGTCGGCGTTCTACAAGTGCTTCCGTGAACACACCGGGCTTACGCCCAAGGCCTACCTGAAGCAAATTTCCCTGCGTGCACGCACGTAAGACAGCCATCGCCCGCCCCCACTAGGATCGCCCACAGACCTTGACGGATGTGGAGCCGAAGCCGATGCAACCCCTGCGCACGCTCAGCCTGTGGATGGACCAGCTCGACGAGCCGCTGTGCGCCCGCCCGGCCCTGCGCGAAGACCTGACAGCGGATGTGTGCATCATCGGCGCCGGCTATACCGGCCTGTGGACGGCCTATTACCTCAAGCGCCAGGCACCGCAGCTGGACATCGCGGTGATCGACGCCAATATCGCTGGCTTCGGTGCCTCGGGGCGCAATGGCGGCTGGTTGATGGGCAACCTGCTCGGAGAAGACCGCCTGCTGGCCACCCTGTCACCGCAACAGCGCCGGGCCAGCATCGACCTGCTGCACGGCATCCCCGAGGAAGTGCACCGCGTGTTGCAACGTGAAGGCATCGACTGCGACTACCGCAAGGGCGGTGTGCTGTACTGCGCCGCGCGCTACCCGGAACAGGAGCGCAGCCTGCGCGCTCACCTTGACGACCTGTACCGCCAGGGCATGACCGAGGATGACTATCGCTGGCTACGCCCTGAACAGCTCGAGGCCCAGCTACGGGTAAACAACGCCTACGGTGCCATCTACAGCCCGCACACCGCGACCATCCAGCCGGCCAGGCTGGTGCGTGGCCTGACTCGGGCCGTGGAAGCGCTGGGCGTGCCGATCTACGAAAACACCCCGGCCATCGACTGGCTACCTGGCGAGGTGCGTACCCCGCTGGCACGCGTGCGCTGCCAATGGACAGTGCCTGCCGTGGAAGGCTACGCGACCAACCTGCCGCCGCTGGGCAAACACCAGTTGCCGGTGCAAAGCCTGCTGGTGGCCACCGAGCCGTTGCCGGAAGCCACCTGGGCACAGATCGGCCTGAGCCAGGGCCAGGCCTTCAGCGAAAGCAGCCGGCAGGTCACCTACGGCCAGCGCACCGCCGACAACCGGCTGGTGTTCGGTGCCCGTGGCGGTTACCGCTTTGGGGGGCGCCTGCGTGAGGACTTCAACCTGGACGAACACGAAGTGGAACTGCGCCGCTACCTGTTCAGCGAACTGTTCCCGCAACTGCAGCACGTACGCATTACCCACACCTGGGGTGGCAACCTGGGCATGGCGCGGCGCTTTCGCCCGCACATGCTCTGCGACCGCCAGCGTGGCATCGCCCTGGCCGGTGGCTACGGTGGCGAGGGCGTCGGCGCCAGCAACCTCGGCGGGCGCACCCTGGCGGCGCTGATCCTCAATCAGCATAACGAATTGACCGGGCAACCTTGGGTGCTCGACAACCGCCCGCTGTCGAGCCTGGCCAGTTGGCCCCCCGAGCCCTGCCGCTGGCTGGGCTACAACGCGATCATCCACAGCTTCGTCCACGAGGACCGCACCCTCGCCAACCCCGCCAGCGCGCCCTGGAGACGGCGCCTGGCCGGCTCGCTGGCGGACTTCATGGAAGGCTTCATGCACTGATTTCCCATCACCCGACACAGGATCAAGCGGTCATGAGCATCACCCAGTTCAAGAACACCGACACCGCCGTGCTCGACAGTTCCAGCCCGGTCGCGGTCCCCCTCGGCGCCCCCGTGGCAGTGACCTCGGCCACCTGTGTGGCACGCAGCGACGGCGTCGAGACCGGCATCTGGGAGTGCTCCCCCGGGCGCTGGCGTCGGCAGATCGTGCAGCAGGAATTCTGCCATTTCATCAAGGGCCGCTGCACTTTCACCCCCGACGACGGCGAGCCGCTGCATATAGAAGCCGGAGACGCACTGATGCTACCGGCCAACAGCACCGGCACCTGGGACATCCAGGAGACGGTACGCAAGACCTACGTCCTTATCTTCTGATCCGCTGATCGCCTGCCTTCGATAACAACAGACAAAGCAAGGTAAACCCGACATGCGCACGCACCTTCTCGCCCCTCTGATGCTGGCCGCCAGCGTGGCCAGCGCCGCCGAAACGGTGAAGATCTACAACTGGTCCAGCTATGTCGCCCCCGACACGCTGAAAAACTTCCAGCAGGCCAGTGGCATCGTACCTACCTATGACGTGTACGACAGCAACGAAACCCTCGATGGCAAGTTGATGACCGGCAACTCCGGCTATGACGTGGTATTCCCTTCAAACCACTTCATGGCGCGGCAGATCCAGGGCAAGGCCCTCAAGCGCCTGGACAAGTCGCAACTGCCCGGCTGGCACAACCTCAACCCGGTGCTGCTGAAGGCACTGGAAGTCAACGACCCGGGCAACCAGTACGGCTTCCCGTACCTGTGGGGCAGTACCGGCATCGGCTACAACATCGACAAGGTCAAGGCCGTGCTTGGCGACAACGCGCCGGTGGATTCGTGGGACCTGATCTTCAAGCCCGAGTATATGAGCAAGCTGAAAAGTTGCGGCGTCGCGGTGCTTGACAACGGCCCCGAATTGCTGCCGATCGCCCTGCACTACCTCGGCCTGCCACACCACAGCCAGAACCCGGCAGATTACGACAAGGCCAAGGCGCTGCTGATGCAGGTGCGCCCGTACATCAGCTACTTCCACTCATCGAAGTACACCGGTGACCTGGCCAACGGCGACATCTGCGTGGTGGTGGGATTCTCGGGGGATGTGCTGCAGGCGAAGAACCGTGCCGAAGAGGCGAACAACGGGGTGAAGGTGGGGTATTCGATACCTAGGGAAGGGGCGCCGATGTGGTTCGACATGGTGGCCATGCCGGCCGATGCGCCGGACGAGAAGGCTGCGTATGCCTACATGAACTACCTGCTGCAGCCGGAGGTGATGGCCAACATCAGCAATCACGTGCAGTACGCCAACGGCAACCTCGAGGCCGACGCACTGGTGAACCCGGCGCTTAAAAGCAACACGATGATCTACCCGAGCGACGACGTGATGGGCAAGCTCTACGCGCTGGAGGCGATGCCGCCGAGGATCGACCGCATTCGCACGCGGATCTGGACCAGTATCAAGGCCGGGAACTGATTTCTGGCGTTACACGATCACTGTGGGAGCGGGTTCACCCGCGAATGCGTCGGTAGATGCAACACCGCATTCGCGGGTGAACCCGCTCCCACAGGGCTCCGGTGAGGGCTTGCAAAATCAGTGATGCTCGCGGGTAGCGCGGAACTTGATGTCCGGCCAGCGCTCTTCCATCAGCGACAGGTTGACCCGGGTCGGTGCCAGGTAGGTCAGGTGCCCGCCGCCGTCGATGGCCAGATTCTCCATGGCCTTGTTCTGGAATTCCTCGAGCTTCTTCTTGTCATCGCAGGTGATCCAGCGGGCCGACCATACAGTGATCGGCTCGTAGGCACACTCGACCTTGTACTCTTCCTTCAGTCGGCTGGCGACCACGTCGAACTGCAGCACGCCGACCGCACCAAGAATGATGTCGTTGCTGCGCTCGGGGAAGAACACCTGGGTCGCCCCCTCTTCGGCCAACTGCTGCAGGCCCTGGCGCAGCTGCTTGGATTTCAGCGGGTCCTTCAGGCGCACCCGGCGGAACAGTTCCGGGGCGAAGTGCGGGATACCGGTGAAGCCCAGCGCCTCGCCTTCGGTGAAGGTGTCACCGATCTGGATGGTGCCGTGGTTGTGCAGGCCGATGATGTCGCCGGCGTAGGCCTCTTCCAGTTGCTCACGCTCGGAGGAGAAGAAGGTCAGTGCATCGCCGATGCGC
Organism: Pseudomonas sp. TE21394; assembly: GCF_054057835.1. Taxonomy (NCBI): domain Bacteria; kingdom Pseudomonadati; phylum Pseudomonadota; class Gammaproteobacteria; order Pseudomonadales; family Pseudomonadaceae; genus Pseudomonas; species Pseudomonas sp. TE21394. Next base: position 970,325 of record NZ_JBSRZR010000001.1, read on the forward strand.
AGGTCCTTGTTGATCCGCACGTGGCGCATTTTCATGCCCTTCTCGTACTTCCCCGAACAGATGCGCATGAAGGCAATGCGGTCGCGGTGTTTCGGGTCCATGTTCGCCTGGATCTTGAATACGAAGCCGCTGAACTTCTCTTCCACCGGCTCCACGGTGCGCTCGTGGGCGACCCGGCTCAGCGGGCGCGGTGCCCAGTCGACCACCGCGTCAAGCACATGGTCGACACCGAAGTTGCCCAACGCGGTACCGAAGAACACCGGGGTCAGCTGGCCATTGATGAACTCGTCCTGGTTGAACTCGTGGCAGGCACCCTGCACCAGCTCCAACTGCTCGACGAACGCATCGTACTGGTCGCCGAGGTGGGCGCGGGCTTCATCCGAGTCCAGCTTCTGGATGATCTTGGCTTCGGTACGCTCGTGGCCGTGGCCCGGGGTATAGACCACGATGTAGTCGCCGGTCAGGTGATACACGCCCTTGAAGTCGCGGTAGCAACCGATCGGCCAGGTGATTGGCGCGGCCTTGATCTTCAGTACTGCTTCGATCTCGTCGAGCAGTTCGATCGGGTCACGGATGTCGCGGTCGAGCTTGTTGATGAAGCTGACGATCGGCGTGTCGCGCAGGCGGCATACATCCATCAGGGCAATGGTACGCGGCTCTACACCTTTACCGCCGTCGAGCACCATCAACGCCGAGTCCACCGCGGTCAGGGTGCGGTAGGTGTCTTCCGAGAAGTCTTCGTGGCCGGGGGTGTCGAGCAGGTTGATCATGTGCTCGCGGTACGGGAACTGCATCACCGAGGTGGTGATGGAGATACCGCGCTGCTTCTCCATCTCCATCCAGTCGGAAGTGGCATGGCGGTCGGACTTGCGCGACTTCACGGTACCGGCGACGGCAATGGCCTTGCCCATCAGCAGGAGCTTCTCGGTGATGGTGGTCTTACCGGCATCGGGGTGGGAAATGATTGCGAAAGTGCGGCGCTTCGCGACTTCGGCGGCCTGGTTGGTCATGGGAAATCGCCTGACTGGGGGATTAAAAAGGGGCGATATCATACCTGATGTTGGGCCAGTACCAAAACCTACTGAAGCGGCGGTGCCTTGCTCCGGCCTCTTCGCGGGTAAACCCGCTCCGACAGGTATCACACCGTCTTTGAACCCTGTGCAGGGCCTGTGGGAGCGGGTTTTCCCGCAAAAGGGCCTGTCCAGACGCCACAAGTTCGCCAGGCAATCGCTTTATCACGACAAATAGCCCAAGAGCAGTTATTTCAACGCCTACAGCGCACTAACCCGCTGCTTTTTCTCGTCAATTTTCCAGGCAGGCAGTGATTAACGCTGGCCAAATGCCGCTTCAGATGGGAACCTTTACGCTCATGGAGACGTCCATTCCCCTGCAACCCGCTTCGCTTGGGGGGGGTTGTTTCATCAGCATTTCGAGCCCGACGGGGTTCGGCTCATGGCCTGAGCGCAGCCTTCGGCTGCCTCACGCTGCTACTCGCGAACACACCACCCGCCGCCAGGACTGGCCGGCTATCAAGAAGTGTGCTCGCCGACAACACAAGGAGTCCGCCTGTGGCTAAACGCTACGGAAAAGGGCTGTTGGGATGGGCCACCGTGCTCGTCATCCTGGCCCTGCTGGTCCACTGGATCGGCATCGACACGATCGCCCGTTATCGCGACGATCTTGGGTTCTACCTGCAAGCGCACCTGGTACTGGTGCTGGCTTCGATGGCGGCGGCGCTGGCCGTGGGCATCCCCGCCGGCATTGCCTTGAGTCGACCGCAACGGGTCGACAAGGCCGAGCGCTTCATGCAGTTGTTCAACGTGGGCAATACCATCCCTCCCCTGGCCGTTCTGGCCATCGCGCTCAGTATCCTGGGCATCGGCGCCGGGCCTGCGATCTTCGCCCTGTTCCTCGCCTCGCTCCTGCCCATCGTGCGCAACACCTACGAGGGCCTGAAAAACGTCCCCGCCGCGCTCAAGGAAGCCGCCACCGGCATCGGCATGACCCCGCGCCAGCAGCTCTGGCAGGTTGAGCTACCCAATGCCGTGCCGATCATCGTCGGCGGTGTGCGCGTGGCCCTGGCGCTGAACGTGGGCACCGCACCACTGGCCTTCCTGATCGGCGCCAACAGCCTGGGCAGCCTGATCTTCCCCGGCATCGCCCTGAACAACCAGCCACAGCTGCTGCTGGGTGCCGCCTGCACCGCACTGCTGGCACTGGTGCTGGATGCCGCAGTGAGCTTCGCCAGCAAGCGCTGGCTGGAACGTGGCCTGGCCGGATAAACGAGAGGGAACCGATGAACAAGAAAATCGCCTTGCTGCTGGGCGCGGCCTTGCTGTTCGCAGGATTTGCCCAGGCAGCGGAAAAACCGCTGATCCGCATCGGCGCGCGGGTCTTCACCGAACAGACCGTACTCGCCGAGATCACTGCGCAATACCTGCGCGCCAATGGCTTCGACGTGCGTGTCACCAGTGGCCTGGGCAGCAACATCGCGCGCCAGGCCCAGGAGACCGGCCAGCTCGACCTGATGTGGGAGTACACCGGTGTGTCGCTGGTGTCGTACAACCACGTCGACCAACGCATGCCCAGTGCGGCCGCCACCTATGCCAAGGTCAAGGAACTGGATGCGCAGAAGGGCCTGATCTGGCTGACCCCGTCGAAATTCAGCAACACCTACGCGCTTGGCCTGCCCAGGCAGGTTGCCGAGGCCTATCCGCAGGTCAATTCGATCAGCGATCTCAACCAGGTACTGCGCAACGAGCGCGACAGCCATCACCTGGTGGCACTGGACACCGAGTTTGCCAACCGCCCGGATGGCCTGGTGGGCTTGAAGGCGATGTACGACCTGCAAGTGAACCGCGCCAATATCCGCCAGATGGACGCCGGACTGGTCTACACCGCCATGCACAACAACCAGGTGTTCGCCGGCCTGGTGTACACCACCGACGGCCGCCTGAATGCGTTCAAGCTCAAACTGCTGGAAGACGACAAGCACTACTTCCCCGACTACACCGCCGCCCCCGTGGTGCGCAAGGCCGTGCTCGACGCCAACCCGCAACTGGCCAGCCTGCTCAAGCCACTGGCCGAGCAGCTGGACGATGAAACCATGCGCCAGCTCAACGCCAAGGTCGATGTCGAGCACCAGAACCCGACCGCCGTAGCGGCAGCCTTTCTGCGCGAGCAGCCACTGAACAGCGAGGGCCAGCCATGAACCTGATCGATACTTTCAGTCACCTGGACTGGGCCCAGGTGCTGCAGCTGACCTGGCAGCACATCATGCTGGTGGGCGTTGCCGTCGGCCTGGCCATCCTCGTCGGCGTGCCGCTGGGCATCCTGATGACCCGCTTCCCCGCCGTCGCCGGCCCGGTGCAAGCCAGCGCCACGGTGCTGCTGACCATCCCCTCGATCGCCCTGTTCGGCCTGCTGCTGCCGTTCTACTCGAAGTTCGGCCAGGGCCTGGGGCCGCTGCCGGCGATCACCGCCGTGTTCCTCTACTCACTGCTGCCAATCCTGCGCAACACCTACCTCGCCCTGACCAACGTCGAACCCGGTATCCGCGAGGCCGCGCGCGGCATCGGCATGACCTTCGGCCAGCGCCTGCGCATGGTCGAGCTGCCGATCGCGGTGCCGGTGATCCTCGCCGGCGTGCGCACCGCCGTGGTGATGAACATCGGCGTCATGACCATTGCCGCCACCATCGGCGCTGGCGGGCTGGGGGTGCTCATCCTTACCTCCATCAGCCGCAGCGACATGTCGATGCTGCTGGTCGGCGCCGTACTGGTCAGCCTGCTGGCGATCGTCGCCGACCTGCTTCTGCAAACCCTGCAACGTGCCCTGACTCCAGAAGGACTGCGCCCATGATCGAACTGAAGAACCTCAGCAAAACCTTCAACGTCAACGGCAAGGACGTCAAAGCCGTCGACTCGGTAAGCCTCACCGTCAACGAAGGCGAGATTTGCGTGTTCCTCGGCCCCTCGGGCTGCGGCAAAAGCACCACGCTGAAAATGATCAACCGCCTGATCACGCCCACCTCTGGCCAGGTGTTCATCAATGGCGAGGACACCACCGGGCTGGACGAAGTGACGCTGCGCCGGCACATCGGCTACGTGATCCAGCAGATCGGCCTGTTCCCGAACATGACCATAGAGGAGAACATCACCGTGGTACCGCGCCTGCTCGGCTGGGACAGGCACAAGTGCCACGAACGCGCCCGCGAGCTGATGCACATGATCAAGCTGGAGCCCAAGCAGTACCTGCAACGCTACCCGCGCGAGCTGTCCGGCGGCCAGCAGCAGCGTATCGGCGTGATCCGTGCCTTGGCTGCCGAAGCGCCGGTGTTGCTGATGGACGAGCCGTTCGGGGCAGTCGACCCGATCAACCGCGAGATGATCCAGAACGAATTCTTCGAAATGCAGCGGGCCCTGAACAAGACCGTGATCATGGTCAGCCACGATATCGACGAAGCGATCAAGCTGGGTGACAAGATCGCCATCTTCCGCGCCGGCAAGCTGTTGCAACTGGACCACCCGGATACTTTGCTGGCCCATCCTGCGGATGAATTCGTGAGCAATTTCGTCGGCCAGGACAGCACCCTCAAGCGCCTGCTGCTGGTGCGTGCCGAGGATGCGGCGGACAACGCGCCGTCGGTGAGCCCGGAGACGCCGGTGGGCGAGGCGCTGGAACTGCTCGACGAGCACGACCGCCGCTATGTGGTGGTGACTGACGGGCAGAACAAGGCGCTGGGCTATGTGCGCCGGCGCGACATGCATCGCCAGCAGGGCAGCTGTGGCGACTTCCTGCGCCCCTTCAATGCCACGGCGTCACATGACGAGCACCTGCGTATCCTGTTGTCGCGGATGTACGAGTACAACCGGGCATGGTTGCCGGTGCTGGATGCCGGGCAGGTGTTCCTGGGCGAGGTGACCCAGGAGTCGATTGCGGCTTATCTGAGTTCGGGGCGGTCTCGTGGGGCCAAGACCAGCATTGTCTCGCCGGCAGAGGCGCTAACCTCTTGAAAAGGGGGCGCTTTGCGCCCCCGGCAATTGCCGATCAGAACCCTACACTGGCCTGCACGTAGAAGGTCCGCGGCTCACCCACATAGAGGCCGGCATTGTTGTCACTGGAGCGGGTGAAGTACTGCTTGTCGAACAGGTTCTTCACCCCCGCCGCCAGCTTCAGGTTGGACAGCTCCGGACCGAACTCGTAGCCGCCACGGGCATGCCAGGTCACATAACCCGGAATGTCGCCATACTGCCCATCGGCACTCGGCTCGGTAATGTAGTCACCATTGAAGCTGCCATCGGCATTGATCCCGGTACCCGGCGCGCGCTGCCTGGATTGGGCGTAGGCATCCAGGTTCCAGGTCCAGTGGTTGATTGCGTAACGCACCCCGGCCGTGGCCACCTGGCGTGAATAGAACGGCAGGTCACGGCCTTTGAACCCGGGAATTTCCCCTTCATAAGTCGCACGGGTATAGGTGTAGCCTCCGCTCACCGACAGCCCGTCCAGGCGCGGGTCCAGCCCGGCCAGGTCATAGCGCACCGAGGCCTCGATACCCTGGTGCTTGGTCGCCCCAAGGTTGGTCCAGCCCACGTCGTTGCTGATGTACTGCAGCTCATCATCGAAGTCGATGTAGAACGCCGTCAGCTCACCGGCAAAACCGCCATTGTCATAGCGCGTACCGATTTCGTAGGTCTTGGCCTTTTCCGGCTCCAGGCCATTGGCCGTGCTGTTGCCGGTACCGCCCTGGCCCAGCTGGAAGTACTGCAGGCTGCCGAACGAGGTCTCGTAGTTGGCGAACAGCTTCCACGCATCGGAGAGGTGATACATCACGCTCAGCGCCGGCAGGGGTTCGTTGCTGGTGATGCTGCGGTTCTTCTCCGGTACCGGCTTGCCGTTGGCACCGAGCACCGGGCGGTCGCGCCAGTCGGTATTGATGTGCTCGAAGCGCAGGCCGGGGGTAATGGTCCAGTTGCCCACGTCGATCTTGTCGTCGACGTAGTAGGCGCTGGCCTCGGTCCCGCCGCTGCGGTCCTGGAACACATGGCCGTCGGAGCCTGGCACCGGGGTCGGCACGTTGTCGACCAGGCCCAGGCGGGTCGACTGTTCGCGCATCGCTTCCTTCAGGTAACGATAACCCACGCTGACTTCGTGGGTGGTGGGCCCGGCGAAGAAGATACGCGACAGCCGCGGCTCGATGGCGAAGGTGTGGTAGTTGCGCGGGTACGACGACAGGGTCTTCATGTCACGCGCGGCAATGGCACTGCCGCGGAAGCTGTCGGTGTAGTAGGTCTGCACTTCGAACTGGGTGGCGTCGTCGAGCTGACGCTGCCACTTGAACGACACATCCTTGCGCCGGCCGGCGAAGTAGTCATAGTCGCGCAGCGACTGGTACGGGTTGCTGTCGTACTGGGCCTGGGTCAGGCCGCCGGGCATGTCGGCACGGCCATCGTAGTAGTGGAAGTTGAGCCAGAACTCGTCAACTTCGGTGGGTGCCCAGTGCGTCTTGAGGATGACATCATCGATGTCGTTGCCATTGTTGCTTTCGCGGTAGCCGTTGCCATTCACCCCGGTGTACAACAGCGCCACGCCCATGCCGTTGTCCGCCGTGCCACCGACGAAGGCCGACTCGGTGTGCTTCCAGCCGCCATGCTGGGAAGTTTCCAGGGTTGTGGACAGCTCTGCCGAGGCTTTCTCCGGGATTGCCCGGGTCACGAAGTTGATCACCCCGCCTACGTTCTGCGGGCCATAACGCACGGAGCCGGCACCACGCACCACATCGATACTGTCGAGGTTGCCCGAGGAAATCGGGGCCATCGACAGCTGCGGTTGGCCATACGGTGCGAAAGCGGCCGGGATGCCATCGATCAGTACCGTGGAGCGCGGCGACAGGCGCGAAGTCAGGCCGCGTACCCCAACGTTCAGCGACAGGTCGCTGCCACCGGTGCCATTGGAGTCCTGCACCTGTACCCCCGGGATGCCGCGCAGCACATCGCGCACGTTCATCGCACCCTTCTCCACCATTGCTTCGCGGCGCACCACGGTACGCGCGCCAGGGTGGTTCTGTACCACGCTCTGCTGGGCATCGCCCAGCCAGTCACCGACCACCTTGATATCGGTGGGCGCCAGCTCCAGGCTGCCGGTGGTGAGGGTGCCATCGGCCTGGGCCGGCTTGACCACAACGGTGCCCTGGGACATTTCGTAAGTGAGGCCGCTGCCTTGCAGCAACTGCTGCAGCGCCTCCTCGGGCGCCAGTTGGCCGACCACCGCCGGCGCCTGCTTGCCGGCTACCAGCTCGGGGCTGAAGAACAGTTGCAGGTTGGTCTGCTGACCCAGCTGGTTCAGCGCCGAAGCCAACGGTTGCGCCTGGATCTGAATGGTGTTGCCAGTTTCTGCGGCCTGGCTGCCGACGGCCACGGCAGTGACCGCCAGGGTCAGTGCCAGGGCGCGCAAGCGTGGAAAGGGCTTGTTATTGTTCACGTCGTCGAAACTTCCTGGGATACGGATAAACGCCAACCGCATGCAAATGGAAATGCTTGGCAGTTGCAGCTGGCGGGGAAGACGAACGAGCGGAAAAAAACCTGAATCTATTTCGCGATTATTTCGCTGGAGCCATCGGCATGGGTCTTGATGGCCACCGGCAGGATGCCTGGCAAGGCGCGCAACAAGGCGTCGGTGTCGTCAGTGCGGAACGTGCTGGACAGGCGCAACTGGGCAACCTTGCCCGGGGCGACCCGCAGCGGCTGGCTGCGGTAGCGCGAAACTTCCGCCACCACCTCGGCCAGGGTGACATTGTCGAACACCAGCTTGCCCTGGCGCCAGGCGGTCAGCGCGGCGGCATTCACCGCATAGGGTGCGGCGACCTGGCCTTGCGCGTCGATGTGCGAACCCTGGCCAGCCGCAAGTTGCGCCAGCGACGCCCCCTTGCCCTGCACCCGCACCGAGCCTTGCTCCACCGCCACCCTTGTACTGGCCGAGTCCAGGCGGACGTCGAAGCGGGTACCGGTGACGGTCACGCTGCCTTGGGCAGTGTCGACCACGAATGGCCTGGCACGGTCGTGGGCGACGCTGAACATCACCTCGCCCGTGATCAGTTGCACATGACGCTGGCCCGCACTGAATGCGACCCGCACCTGCGTGCTGCCGTTGAGTTCAAGGTGCGAACCATCCGGCAATTCGACCTGGCGGCGTTCATTGAAGGCAGTCTGCAGGCCGCCTTGGTGGTTCAGTTGCTGATACTGCCAGCCGCCCCAGCCCAGCCCCACCGCCACTGCGCCCAGCGTGGCAGCCAAAGCCACGCGCACAAAGCGTCGCCGTGGCAGCTGCGGTACCGGGGCCGGCCGGGCCAGCGCTTCCAGGTGCTGGCGGGGGATGAAATCGGCCGCCTGCCACAGGCGGGCGAGTTGCTCGTACTCTTCACGGTGCCGCCTGTCGGCCTCCAGCCAGGCCAGCAACTGCGCCTGCAGCGCGGCATCCCGAGGCGCATCCTGCACGCGGGCGAACCATGCAGCCGCCTGCTCGCGGACGGTTTCGCTAGCGTGCTGTTCCATCGAAAAGGTCTCCTGACTCATCATGCCGACACATCCAGGTGCTCACGCAGATGCCGGAGCGTGCGAATCATATACTTTTCGACCATGTTCTTGCTCAACCCCATGCGCGCGGCGATTTCCGCCTGGGTGCGGCCTTCCAGCTTCTGCCAGATGAACACCTGGCGGCAGTTCAGCGGTAGCTCGGCCAACGCCCGCTCGACGCTGTCGGCCAGTTCCAGGGCGTGCACGTAGGCTTCGGGGTCGCCACTGCCGGCCGGGCTCTCGTCGAAGGCTTCCAGCTCCAGGGCCTGGCGACGGTCCTCGCGACGGAAACCATCCACGGCAATGTTGCGTGCGGTCTGGTGCAGGTAGGCGCGAGGCTGTTCGACCTGCTGGCCCGGGCTTTCCAGGACCCGGACGAAGGCATCGTGGGCGAGGTCCTCGGCCTGCTGACGACTGCGCAGCTTGCGCGTCCAGGTGCCGATCAGCTCGTGGTAATGGTCGAGAAAACCTTTGGGTCCGGACACGGTCGATGGTCATCAGGAGGCGGACAAGGGTGCGAATAGTAATGTTTCGCATCAAAACCGGCAAATCCGTCAGTCGGTAACAAAAAATTTATCGGCTTTTTCAGGTACGGGCGTGCCACGACTTTGTGGCCATAAATATGAACACCCCAGGCCCCTTCATGGGCACGCCCGCTGCCGCAGGAATCACGCGATGCCTGTGGCAGCGGGCATACCCGCAAACAGGCTAACGCGGCCTATTCCACAATTTTTTACGCTTCAAACATGCAGGGGAACATCAGCCGGTCATACGAGTCGGTTATTCAAATGGCTGGTCGTCGATCCGCGTCGATCACGCCCGGATTGCCTGTTGATTCTGCATTCTTCACACCCTAAAGTGCGCGCCGAACGTCCATGCTGGAAACGATCCATCCGGCTCAAGTACTGAGTAGGCGAACCAAAGTGGGGATACGGAGGACGTTCAGTTTGCAGCCACTTAATCTTTCAGTTTGCCCATGGAGTCCCTGAGCATGTCGATCCAGGTCGAAGACTATTTCGCGCGTGACACTTTCCAGAAAATGAAGGCGTTCGCCGACAAGCAGGAAACCCCGTTCGTACTCATCGATACCCAGATGATCAGCCAGGCCTATGACGACCTGCGCGCCGGTTTCGAGTTCGCCAAGGTGTACTACGCGGTCAAGGCCAACCCGGCCGTCGAGATCATCGATCTGCTCAAGGATAAAGGTTCGAGCTTCGACATCGCCTCGATCTACGAGCTGGACAAGGTCATGGGCCGCGGTGTCAGCGCCGACCGCATCAGCTACGGCAACACCATCAAGAAGTCCAAGGACATCCGCTACTTCTACGAGAAGGGCGTGCGCCTGTATGCCACCGACTCGGAAGCCGACCTGCGCAACATCGCCAAGGCCGCGCCGGGCTCGAAAGTGTACGTGCGCATCCTTACCGAAGGCTCCACCACTGCCGACTGGCCGCTGTCGCGCAAGTTCGGCTGCCAGACCGACATGGCCATGGATCTGCTGATCCTCGCCCGCGACCTGGGCCTGGTGCCGTATGGCATCTCCTTCCACGTGGGCTCGCAGCAGCGCGACATCAGCGTGTGGGACGCCGCCATCGCCAAGGTCAAGGTGATCTTCGAACGCCTGAAGGAAGAAGACGGCATCGAGCTGAAACTGATCAACATGGGTGGCGGCTTCCCGGCCAACTACATCACCCGTACCAACAGCCTGGAAACCTACGCCGAAGAGATCATCCGCTTCCTCAAGGAAGACTTCGGTGACGACCTGCCGGAAATCATCCTCGAACCGGGCCGTTCGCTGATCGCCAACGCCGGGATCCTGGTCAGCGAAGTGGTGCTGGTGGCACGCAAGTCGCGCACCGCCGTCGAGCGCTGGATCTACACCGACGTGGGCAAGTTCTCCGGCCTGATCGAAACCATGGACGAGTCCATCAAGTTCCCGATCTGGACCGAGAAGAAAGGCGAAACCGAAGAAGTGGTCATCGCCGGCCCGACCTGCGATAGCGCCGACATCATGTACGAGCACTACAAGTACGGCCTGCCGCTGAACCTGGCAATCGGCGACCGCCTGTACTGGCTGTCGACCGGCGCCTATACCACCAGCTACAGCGCGCCGTGGAATTCAACGGCTTCCCGCCGCTGAAGGCTTACTACCTGTAATGCACAACGGGGCCGCGAGGCCCCGTTTTCATTTGTGCGTTCCTGCGCCGGCGCCAGGGCCAGCACAGCCAAACCTCAGCTCCCGCGCCGTTCGATCTCTTCGGCATAGCGCGCCGCAAAGGCCATCAGCACCGGCCCAGCGCCCTGCAAGGTCGCCAGCGCACTGCGCAGGAAGTTCATGTTCCCCTCGACCCGAGCCTGCTCCAGCCAACGCCCGGCCTCGACCATCTGCCCGCGTTCGACCAGCACCAGGCCCAGGCTGAACATGCCGCGGAAATCCCCCGCCTCGGCTGAACGCCGATACCAGCGCACCGCCCGCGCCGGGCTGGGCGCGGTGGCAATGCCCTGTTCAAGATAACGCCCGTACAGGTTCATCGACTTGGCGTGCCCAAGCTGCGCCGCCTTTTCGTAACACATCAGGGCCTGCGCCTGGTTGGCCGCTACGCCACGACCAGTGGCCAACAGGTTGCCCAGGTTGTAGAGCCCCCAGTCCAGCCCCGCATCGGCTGCCCGGGCATAGTGGATGGCAGCCAGCGGAAGGTCTACGCTGCCGCCCCAGCCATGCTCCAGGCACCGCCCCAGCATGTTGTGCGCCATCGCGCTACCGCCTTGGGCAGCGATGCCGAACCAGCGCCGGGCCACGCTGGCATCCGCTTCGATACCCCGACCGTCGAGCAGGATCTGCCCCAACAGCAACTGGGCCTCGACCACACCCTGCCCCGCTGCCGCCAGGATCGCTTGTGCAGCCTTGCCGGGGCTTGCTTCGAGCATCGCCTGCAAGCCAGCCACATCCACCACTTCCTCACGTCGCAACGGGTAGGACACGTTTCAGACCTCCGCCCAGCGGCGCAGCAGGTTGTGGTAGGTGCCGGTCAGTTGCAGCAAGGCAGGATGCTCCGGGACATCGGCAGTCAGTTGCTGGATGGCAGTGTCCATCTCGAACAGCAAGGCGCGCTGGCTGTCCTCGCGGACCAGGCTCTGGGTCCAGAAGAACGCGGCGAAGCGCTGGCCACGGGTGACCGGGTTGACCTTGTGCAGGCTGGTACCCGGGTACAACACCAGGTCACCGGCGGCCAACTTGACCTGCTGCTCGCCAAAGGTGTCCTGGATCACCAGTTCGCCACCGTCGTAGCTGCCCGGGTCGCTGAGGAACAAGGTCGAGGACAGGTCGGTGCGTACCCGCTCCGGGCTGCCCTTGGGCTGGCGCAGGGCATTATCGATGTGGAAGCCGAAGTTGCCGCCCTCGCGGTAGCAGTTGATCAGCGGCGGGAACACCTTGTGCGGCAAAGCCGCCGACATGAAACGCGGGTTTTTCCACAGGCGCTCGATCAGCGCACTGCCGATCTCCTTGGCCAAAGGGTGGCCTTCCGGCAGCTGCAGGTTGTGCTTGGCCTTGGCCGACTGGTAGCCAGCGGTGATCTTGCCATCGGCCCAGTCGGCCTGTTCCAGCGCCTCGCGGATACGGGCCAGTTCATCGGCGTCGAACAGGCCGGGGATGTGAAGCAGCATGGCGGCAGCACCGTTGGAAAAAGAACAGGCAACAATGATATTGATTCCCTTTTGCGCTTCACAAGCCCCATGCGCTACCCAAGACGCGTCATGCGGATGAAACCGTAAAGGTAAATTGTAAAGTTTGTAAATTATTCGCGAATGGTAACTGCTCTCAATTGAGAGTCCAAATTGCTTACATTAAGATCCGCGGCCTTGATACCTTGGGGAAGGTCCTTAGCAATGCGCCAATCCGTACCATCTGCAGTGAGCTCACCACGCCTGATCGCCTCCGCCATCGGCGTTGCCCTCAGCGCCTCGACGGCCTACGCCGCCGACCCGGCCGCCAGCAACGCGATCACCCTGGACGCCACCAGCGTCAATGGCAAGGCCGAACAGGCCAGCACCGACTACAAGGTCGAGAAGGCCTCCTCGCAGAAGTACACCGCGCCGTTGGTAGACACCCCACGCTCAGTCACCGTGATCCCGCAACAAGTGATCAAGGACACCAGCGCGCTGACTCTGCAGGATGCCCTGCGCACCGTGCCGGGCATCACCTTCGGTGCCGGCGAAGGCGGCAACCCGCAAGGTGACCGCCCGTTCATCCGCGGTTTCGATGCGCAGGGCGACACCTACCTGGACGGCGTGCGTGATACCGGCGCGCAAACCCGCGAAATCTTCGCCATCGAATCGGTGGAAGTGGCCAAGGGCCCGAATTCGGCCATCGGTGGCCGCGGCGCCGCGGGCGGCACCATCAACCTGGTAAGCAAGCGCGCGCACCTGGGCAACTCGCTGGACGGCGCCTGGACCTGGGGCAGCGACCAGACCCAGCGCTACACCTTCGATGGCAACTACCAGTTCAGCGACAGCGTTGCCGGGCGCCTGAACCTGATGACCCACGAGAGCAACGTCGCCGGCCGCGACAAGGTCAACTACGACCGTTGGGGTATCGCCCCGTCGCTGGCCTTCGGCCTGGGCACGCCGACCCGCATCAACCTCGACTATTACCACCTGGAAAGCGACGACCTGCCGGATTCGGGCATCCCATACACCATCCCGACCGGCGGCAGCGCTGCACGGACCTCGGCACACCCGAGCAAGCCCTACGATGGCGGCGATAGCGACAATTTCTATGGCCTGACCGGCCGCGATTTCCGCAAGAGCCGCGTGGATATCGCCACCTTCGCCATCGAGCACGACCTGACCGACTCGCTGACCATCAAGAACACCCTGCGCCACGGCAACAGCATGCAGGACTACATCCTGACCCAGCCTGACGACAGCAAGGGCAACGTCAACAACGGCAGTGTCTGGCGCCGTGCCAACACCCGCGTGGGCAACACCGCTACCACCACCAATCAGACCGACCTGTTCGGCGAGTTCTACCTGGGTGGCATGAAGAACAGCTTCTCGACTGGTATCGAGCTAAGCCGTGAAGAGAGCAAACGTTCGAGCTACAACGTCGATACCGATACCGTCCCCGGCGGCGCCGCCAACACCAACTGCACTCCAGGCATGATCGGCGCGAGCAGCGGCTACAACTGCACTTCGCTGGGCAACCCGAACCCGGATGACCCGTGGAACGGCAGCATCACGCGCAACTACGCCGGTACCGACACCAAGAGCAACACCCGCGCCCTCTACGTGTTCGATACCCTCGAATTGTCGCCGCAGTGGCTGCTGAACATGGGCCTGCGCTACGACCACTTCGATACCCAGTACCGCGCCTACGACGCCTCTGGCGCTACCGTGGTCAACGCCAAGGGCATTGCCTCCAAAGGCAAGGACACCAGCGAGTTCGTCACCGGCCAGCTGGGCCTGGTCTGGAAGCCGGCCGACAACGGCAGCATCTACGTGTCCTACGCCACCTCCGCTACCCCACCCGGTGCGATGCTGGGCGAAGGCATGGAGGCCAACCCGCTGGGCAACACCACCGACCGTGCCGGCAACCTGTTGAGCAGCGACATGGAGCCGGAAGAAACCACCAACTACGAGATCGGCACCAAGTGGGACCTGCTTGACCAGCGCCTGTCGCTGACCGCCGCGCTGTTCCGCACCGAGAAGGAAAACGCCCGCGTGCAGGTGGACACCACCACCTACGAGAACGTCGGCGAAACCCGCGTGCAGGGCATCGAACTGTCAGCCAGCGGCAAGCTCACCGACAAATGGCAGGTGTTCGCCGGCTATACCTACATGGAAGCCCGCCAGGTCGACGGCGGACCGCTGGGCAAGGCCAATGACGGCAACCAGTTGCCGAACACGCCGAACAACAGCGCCAGCCTTTGGACCACCTACGCCATCACCCCGAAGCTGACCGTCGGTGGCGGTGCATTCTACGTGGATGAGGTGTACGGCAGCGTGGCCAACACCACCATGGTCGACAGCTATGTGCGCTACGACGCCATGGCTGCCTACAAGCTGACCAAGAACGTCGATCTGCAACTGAACGTGCAGAACCTCACCAACGAGGTGTATTACGACAAGGCCTTCTCCACCCACTTCGCCAACCAGGCGGCCGGGCGAACTGCATTGTTGACCACCAGCGTCCACTTCTGACCAAACGCCGCCGAGCCCCGTTCATTCCCGTGAGCGGGGCTTTTGCGTATCAGGGCATAATGCCCGCCGCCCCGGTAGTTGCTGCATACAAGGTGATCATGTGGTGAAGAAAACGCTGTTTCAATTGCACTGGTTCTTTGGCATCACCGCTGGCCTGGTGCTGGCCTTGATGGGTATCACCGGGGCGCTTTACTCGTTTCAGGAGGAACTGCTGCGCGCCGTCAATGCCGATGTTCTCAAGGTAGCAGTGCGCGCCGAAGGCGTGCTGCCGCCGGCCGAGCTGGTACGGCGGGTCGAGGCCCAGCAACAGGACAAAGTGGCAATGCTGTGGGTTGACGTGCGCGACGGCAATGCCGCACGAATCTTCTTCACGCCCCCACCGGGCGAGCGCCGTGGCCAGCTGCGCTATGCCGATCCCTACACCGGTGAACTCAAGGGTGAAGCAACCGGCCAAGCCTTCTTCAACCTCATGCTCAACCTGCACCGTTTTCTGGCCATGGGCGACACTGGCCGGCAGATCACCGGTGCCTGCACCTTGATGCTGGTGTTCTTCTGCCTCTCCGGCCTGTACCTGCGCTGGCCGCGCAAGGCGCTGGACTGGCGCGCCTGGCTGACCTTCGACTGGGCCAAGACGGGCCGCGCGTTCAACTGGGACCTGCATGCCGTGGCCGGGACCTGGTGCCTGCTGTTCTACCTGCTGTTCGCCCTGACCGGGCTGTTCTGGTCTTACGAGTGGTACCGCAACGGCCTGAACAAGCTGCTGGCAGATACTCCGGCCGCCGCTCAGCAGCAAAAGCGCGGCGAAGGCCGTGGCCGCCATGGGCCACAGAAGATCGACAAAAACGCCCCGCCACTGGTGGTCGACTACGACGCGATCTGGGCCAACCTCAAGGATAACGCCGGCCCGGGCCTGGCCATGTACAACCTGCGCCTGCCACCGGTGGGCGGCCAGCCGGCCAATCTTTTCTACCTGCTGGACAACGCCGACCACCCCCGCGCCTTCAATACCCTGGTGCTGGACCCGGCCACCGGCCAGGTGAAAAAACATGACCGCTACACCGACAAATCCTTCAAGGCCCAGCTGCTGCAGAGCGTCTATGCCCTGCATGTCGGCGAGTACTTCGGCCTGCCGGGGCGCATCATCGTCACCCTTGCCAGCCTGACCATGCCGCTGTTCTTCATCAC
Source organism: Pseudomonas sp. TE21394 (assembly GCF_054057835.1). NCBI lineage: Bacteria > Pseudomonadati > Pseudomonadota > Gammaproteobacteria > Pseudomonadales > Pseudomonadaceae > Pseudomonas > Pseudomonas sp. TE21394. The sequence goes on from NZ_JBSRZR010000001.1 coordinate 986,281, forward strand.
CGGCTGGCTGCTGTACCTCGACCGTCGCCGCAAGAAGCGCCAGGTGCGCGCGGCCCGTGGCAAAGTCCTCGACAGCCATGGCAGTGGTGACAGCTGGCTGATCGGTTTTGCCAGCCAGAGCGGCCTGGCCGAGCAGCTTGCCTGGCAGAGCGCCGGTCAGTTGCAGGCTGCCGGCCTGCCGGTACAGGTACGCGCCCTGACCGAACTGAGTGAAAGCGACCTGCGCCAGGCCCGTCGTGCGCTGTTCGTGGTCAGTACCTTCGGTGATGGCGAAGCCCCCGACAGCGCCCGCGTCTTCGAACGCAAGGTGCTTGGCCAGCCGTGGGCGCTGGATAACCTCAGCTATGCCCTGCTTGCCCTGGGCGATCGCCAATACCCGCACTTCTGCGGCTTTGCCCGGCGCCTGCAGGCCTGGCTGGGTGAGCGCGGAGCCAGCAGTGCATTCAGCTCGGTGGAAGTGGACAATGCCGACCAGGCCGCCCTGCTGCAGTGGCAACAGGAACTGGCGCAACTGACTGGCGCCCGTCCGGTGGCCGCCTGGCAGCCGCCAAGCTTTGGCAACTGGTCACTGGTTCGCCGCGAACTGCTCAACCCGGGCAGTCAGGGCCAACCGGTGTACCTGCTCGGCCTGCAGCCGCAACACCCCGCCAGCTGGGAAGCCGGCGACCTGGTGGAAATCCTGCCGCTCAATGGCCAGCCTCGGATCGACGCCTTCCTCACTGGCATGGCACTGGACCCCGGGACCAAGGTGCAGGTGAACGGGCTGACCGAAACCCTCGCCCAGGCCTTGGCCGGTCGGCAGTTGCCGGCCCGGCGCGAGCACCTGATCGGCTTGCAGCCGCAAGCGCTGGTCGATGCACTGGCGCCGATCGGCAGCCGCGAGTATTCGATCGCCTCGATCGCCAGCGATGGCCTGCTGGAGTTGATCGTGCGCCAGGAGCGCCACGCCGATGGCCACTTGGGCCTGGGCTCCGGCTGGCTGACCGAGTACTTGCCGCTGAACGGCATGCTGAGCCTGCGGGTGCGGCGTAACAGCAGCTTCCACCTGCCGGAAACGGCGGCACCGTTGGTACTGATCGGTAACGGCACCGGCCTGGCCGGCCTGCGCAGCCTGATGCGCGCGCGGGTGAGTGCAGGTGAGCAACGCAACTGGCTGCTGTTTGGCGAACGCAACCGGGCGCACGACCTGTTGTGTGGCGAGGAACTGCAAGGCTGGCTGGCAAGCGGCGACCTGGCGCGCCTGGACCTGGCGTTTTCGCGGGACCAGGCCGAGAAGGTGTATGTGCAGGATGTGTTGTTGCAGCAGGCCGATGAGTTCAAGCGCTGGGTGCAGGACGGGGCTTGTGTGTATGTGTGCGGCAGCCTGCAGGGTATGGCGGCAGGTGTCGACGCGGCGCTCAACGGCATCCTGGGCGAAGCAGTCGTGCAGCAACTGATCGAGGATGGGCGCTATCGGCGGGATGTGTACTGATCGGAAACTGATGTAACCAGCACCGGCCTCTTTGTGGGTAAACCCGCTCCCACAGGGTCCTCACAGATCTTGAATACTGTGCGGTACCTGTGGGAGCGGGTTTACCCGCGAAGGGGCCGGTACCGACTGTCAGTGCAGCTCGAAGGTGTCAGCATCCAGGTTGGCCGGAAACTTGGCCCGGTATGCCGCCAGTTCCGCTGCGCTCAATACGACGGTGAACACCCCGTCCGCCTCCCCGGCACTGAGCAGGCTCTCGCCCTGGAAGTCCAGCACCTGGCTGTCGCCCGAATAGGCAAAGCCCTTGCCATCGGTGCCCACCCGATTCACCGCCGCCACATAGCACAGGTTCTCGATACCCCGGGCCGGCAACAGGCGGTTCCAGTGCTGGCGGCGCGCAGCCGGCCAGTTGGCGGTATACAGCAGCAGGTCGGTGTCCTGGGCATCGCGGCTCCACACCGGGAAGCGCAGGTCGTAGCAGATCAGCGGGCGGATCCGCCAGCCTTTGAGCTCGAACTGTACCTGGCGCTCGCCCGGGGTGTAATGCTTGTGCTCACCGGCCATGCGGAACAGGTGGCGCTTGTCGTAGTGCAGGATCTCGCCATCCGGTCGTGCCCACAGCAGGCGGTTACGGTGGCTGCCATCGGCGGCCTGGATGATCACGCTGCCGGTGACAACTGCGTTGCACTTCTTCGCCTGCGCCTTCAACCATTTGTAGGTCGGGCCGTTCTCAGGCTCGCACAGGCTCTGCGACTGCATAGAGAAACCGGTAGTGAACATTTCCGGCAGAATCACCAGGTCCACCTCGCCTACCTGGGCCAGCAGCTCCTCGAAGTGTGCATGGTTGGCCTCACGGTCATGCCAGACCAGGGTGGTTTGCACCAGGGCGACTTTCAGGTTGGGCAGTGTGCTCAGATCGCGCATAGTCTTTCCGCTGCCTGACGCAGCGTCTCCTCTCGTTTGGCAAAGCACAGGCGGACCAGGCGTTGCGCGGGGATGGGCTGCTGGTAGAACACTGACACCGGGATGCTCGCCACACCGTGCTCACGGGTCAGCCACAGTGCCATGTCGACATCGTTCAGGTCCGGGCGGATCTGCGAGTAGTCCACCAGCTGGAAATAGGTGCCCGCCGTGCGGGTGAAACGAAACCGCGAAGTGTCGAGCAAACCGCAGAACAGGTCGCGCTTGGCCTGGTAGAAGCCCGGCAATTCATCGATATGCTCGGGATGCTCGGCCATGAAGTCAGCCAGCGCGCACTGCAACGGCGTCACCCCGCAGAAGTTGACGTACTGGTGCACCTTGCGCAGCTCAGCACTCAGCGCCGGCGGTGCAATCACATAACCGGTCTTCCAGCCGGTAACGTGATAGGTCTTGCCGAACGAGCTGACCACGAAAGCGCGCGAGTACAGCTGCTCATGGGCCAGTACGCTGGCATGGCGCACACCGTCATACACCAGATGCTCATACACTTCGTCGCTGATCAGGTAGATATCGCGGTTGGCGATAAGCTGCGCCAGCTGGTCCAGGTCTGCACGGCTGATCAGCGCACCGCTGGGGTTGTGCGGCGAGTTGAGAATGACCATGCGCGTGCGCGGGCTGAGCGCGTCGGCAAACTGCTGCCAGTCGATACGGAAGTCACCATCGCTCAGACGCACATGCACGCAACGGCCACCGGCCAGTTCAACGGACGGCTCGTAGCTGTCGTAGCTCGGGTCGAAGACGATCACCTCGTCGCCCACGTGGACCAGCGCCTGGATGGCACAGAAAATCGCCTCGGTGGCACCGGGCGTGATGGTCACTTCCTGGTCGGCATCCACCTGTGCACCGTATAGCCGCGCGACCTTGGCCGCCACCTGCTGGCGCAAGGCCGGCAGGCCGGTCATCGGTGAGTACTGGTTATGTCCGGCAGCCACATGCCGGCCCACCGCATCGAGCAGCGCCTGCGGGCCATTGAAGTCGGGGAAGCCCTGCGACAGGTTGAGCGCGCCGGTCTGCGCGGCGAGCTGGGACATGCTGGTGAAGATGGTCGTGCCGACGTTCGGCAGTTTGCTGCGGATCATGAAGCCCTCTTTCCTGGGGTGTATCCGGCACGGGGTGGAGTCCGAGCATAGCGGATCGAGCGGTCAGGAAAAAGGTTGAAACGATGGGGGCATTGCGCTGGATCAAAGGCCCCTTTGCCGGTGATCCCGCCCCCACAGGTTCTCGACAGACTCGATCACTGCGCAGTACCTGTGGGAGCGGGCCTACCCGCGAAGAAGCTGACGCGGAATCAGCGTTTCTTGTCGCGACGCTTCTTCTCGGCCTTCTTGTGGTGCGACATCAGGCGGCGTTTCTTGTTGACCTGACGGTCGGTGAGGGTGTTCTTCTTGCCCTCGTACGGGTTCTCACCGCCCTTGTATTCGATGCGAATCGGCGTCCCGACCAGTTTCAGTACACGACGGTAGGTGTTTTCCAGGTAACGCGAGTACGACTTCGGAATCTTGTCGGTCTGGTTGCCGTGGATCACGATCAGCGGCGGGTTGGCACCACCAAGGTGGGCATAGCGCAGCTTGATGCGGCGGCCATTGACCAGCGGCGGCTGGTGCTCGCTCACGGCATCCTCGAGGATCTGCGTCAGGCGGCTGGTCGGCCAACGGGTCACGGCCGACTTGAACGCAGCCTGTACCGACTTGTACAGGTGGCCCACGCCGGTACCGTGCAAGGCGGAGATGAAGTGGATGTCGGCGAAGTCGACGAAGAACAGCCGGCGCTCCAGCTCGGTCTTCACGTAGTCGCGTTCGCCCGGCTCCATGCCGTCCCACTTGTTCAGGGCGATGACGATGGCGCGGCCGGCTTCCAGGGCGAAACCCAGCAGGTTCAGGTCGTGATCCACCACGCCTTCGCGGGCGTCCATGACGAAGATCACCACGTTGGCGTCCTTGATCGCCTGCAGCGTCTTCACCACCGAGAACTTCTCGACTTCCTCGTGGATCTTGCCGCGCTTGCGCACGCCGGCGGTGTCGATGAAGGTGTACTTCTCGTCGTCGCGCTCGAACGGGATGTAGATGCTGTCGCGGGTGGTGCCCGGCTGGTCGTACACCACCACGCGCTCTTCGCCGAGCATGCGGTTGACCAGGGTCGACTTGCCCACGTTGGGGCGGCCGATGATGGCGATCTTGATGCCGTCCTTCTCGCTCGGGCCAGGGATGCGCACCGCTTCTTCGCCTTCGGCGACTTCCGCGTCCAGCGCTTCCTCGACCTGGTCGCGCGGCAGGTGGCCGAGCACGGCCTCCATCAACGCATTGATGCCGCGGCCCTGGGAGCCCGCCACCGGAATGGCATTGCCCATGCCCAGCGGCGAGAACTCGGCGCGGGCAACGTCGGCATCGATGTTGTCGATCTTGTTGGCAACCAGGATCGCTTCCTTGTTCCGCTTGCGCAGGTGCTCGGCGATCATCTGGTCAGCGGCGGTCATGCCAGCACGGGCGTCAACCAGGAACAGCACATAATCGGCTTCTTCGATGGCCATGAGCGACTGCTCGGCCATTTTCTCGTCCATGCCCACTTCGTCACCGGTGATACCGCCGGTGTCGATCAGGATGAAGGAACGACCCTGCCAGGTGGCATCACCGTACTGGCGGTCACGGGTCAGGCCCGACAGGTCACCGACGATGGCATCGCGGGTCTTGGTCAGGCGGTTGAACATGGTGGATTTGCCGACGTTCGGGCGGCCCACCAGGGCGATTACGGGAACCATTCGGCTCTCCACTCTTGAATTCTTGAAAATGCAAAGGCCGCTGCAAGGCAGCGGCCGGAGTTCGGGCGGCGTGTCCTACGCCGCGGCTTGAAGCCCGCCAAGGCTTCAAGCATAGCTTCAGCGGATGGTCAGTGCCTCGAGCTTGCCGCTGTTGCCAAAGACGTAGATGGTGTCGCCGACCACAAGTGGACGGGCACGCAGGCCATCGCTGTCGATACGCTCACGGCCGACGAAGCGGCCATCGACCTGGCTCAGCAGGTGCAGGTAGCCCTCGAAGTCACCCACCGCCACGTAGCTGGAGAACACTTCCGGCGCGGTCAGCTGGCGACGCGCCATGGTGTCGTTGCTCCACAGCGCGCTGGAAGAGCGTTCATCGACGCTTTCGACAGTGCCGGAAGCTTCGCTGACGTAGACGTTGCCAAAGCCCTGGGCGACACCCACGTAACTGGAGGCATCGCGCTGCCACAGCACGCGGCCGCTTTCCAGGTCCAGGCCCGCGACGCGGCCCTGGTAGGTGCTGACGTACAGGGTACCACCCGACAGCAGCAGGCCGCCGTCGATGTCGACCACACGGTCCAGCTCGGAACGACCCTGCGGAATCGCCACACGGCTTTCCCACACCGGTACACCGTTGTTGATGTCCACCGCTACCACCTTGCCGGTGGACAGGCCGGCGACGGCCAGGCGGTTGGTGACGATCGGCGCGCCGGTACCACGCAGGGTCAGCACAGCCGGGCTGTTCTCGTAGATCCAGCGGCGGTCACCGGTGGCGGCATCCAGGCCGATCAGGCGATCGTCCTGGGTCTGCACCACCACCACGTCACCGTTGCTGGCCGGCGGGGCCAGCACTTCGCTGGTCACGCGGGAGCGCCAGCGTTCCTCGCCAGTGCTGGAGTCCAGGGCAATCACTTCACCCTTGAGGGTACCCAGCATGACCAGGCCATAGCCGACGCCGACAGCACCGGAAACCGGCAGCTCGAGGTCCTTCTTCCACACCACGTCTCCGGTGATGCGGTCGAGGGCGAAGACTTCACCGTTGACGTCGGAGGCATAGATACGGTCGTTTTCGATCGCCGGCACCAGGGTATTGTAGGTTTCACCCTGGCCGTCGCCGATCGAACGGCTCCACTGCTTCTTCAGCACCACTTCCTCGGTGAACTTGGTCAGCTCGGCCGGGGGCAGTTCCTTCTTGCTGTTGCTGCTGCAACCTGCGGCCAGGACGGCCAGGGTCAGCACTGCTGCATGTTTCCAACCGATCACTTACGCGTCCCCTTTGGCCAAGTCATCCAGCTTCAATTGCAGGCCACCGACCGCCGCCTCATCGGACAACGCAGCCTTGGCTTTCTCGTAAGCGCTATGCGCATCGTCGGCACGCCCCAGTTGCACCAGCAAGTCACCTTTCAACTCTTCACGGCTGGCCAGGAAGGCCTGCTCGGCGTCGCCGTCAAGCAGCTTGAGCGCGTCCTCGGCCTTGTTCTGGGCCGCCAGCACGCGTGCCAGGCGCTGCCGCGCAATTTCGCCCAGGGTGGCATCGGCCGGCTTGTCCAGCACGCTTTTCAGCTCGGCAGCGGCGTCGTCGAGCTTGCCGCTCTCGACCGCGACCTTGGCCACGAACAGGCTGCCATACTGGGCGTAGGCGGTACCACCGAACTCGCTCTTGAGCTTGCCGGCCAGTTCCGCGACCTTGGTCGCGTCAGGCTGGCCAGTGGGCGTCAGGCTGGTTTCCAGCAAGGCCTGGTACAGCTGCGAGGCACCTTGCGACTGATTGTTCTGGTACTTGTGCCAGGTATTCCAGCCCAATACCACCACGCCAGCCAGCAGGGCACCGGTCAGCAGCGGCTTGCCGTTGCGGTTCCACCAGTCCTTGACCCCTGCCAGTTCATCATCGGTACTCGACACCCCAATACTCCTTTTCGCCTATTCGCTTGTTGAACCGCGTTACGCCTGCGCGATCGCGGTTTCCAGGTGCTCAGCCAGAGCATCCCAGGCAATGTTCTGTTGTTCGCCCTGACCACGCAGGGGCTTGAAGCCGATCTCTTGCTTGGCCAGTTCGTCATCACCGAGGATCAGCGCGAACAGCGCGCCGCTCTTGTCGGCTTTCTTGAACTGGCTCTTGAAGCTGCCACCACCGGCGTTGACCGCCAGGCGCAGGCCCGGCATGCGGTCACGCAGGCCCTCGGACAAGCGCAGGCCAGCCAGTTCGGCCTGTTCGCCGAAGGCGCACAGGTAGACGTCGATCTGTCGGCTGATGGACTCGGGCACCTTGCCCAGGGTTTCCAGCAGCAGGATCAGGCGCTCGATACCCATGGCGAAACCGACGCCCGGAGTCGGCTTGCCGCCCATCTGCTCGACCAGGCCGTCGTAGCGGCCACCGGCGCAGACCGTGCCCTGGGCGCCGAGCTTGTCGGTAACCCACTCGAACACGGTCTTGCTGTAGTAGTCCAGCCCGCGCACCAGCTTGGTATTGATCACGAACGGGATACCGGCAGCGTCCAGGCGGGCCTTGAGGCCCTCGAAGTGCACGCGCGATTCTTCGTCGAGGTAGTCTTCCAGCTTCGGCGCACCGACCAGCACCGCCTGGGTGTTCTGGTCCTTGCTGTCGAGGATGCGCAGTGGGTTGCTCTTCAGCCGGCGCTGGCTGTCTTCATCCAGCTGCTCCAGGCGTGCCGAGAGGAACTCGACCAGCGCATCCCGGTAGCGCGCACGGGCTTCGCTGGTGCCCAGGCTGTTGAGTTCCAGCTTGACCGCGTCCTGGATGCCCAGCAGGCCCCACAGGCGCCAGGTCAGCATGATCAGCTCGGCATCGATGTCCGGGCCGTCCAGGTTGAACACTTCCACGCCAATCTGGTGGAACTGGCGGTAGCGGCCTTTCTGCGGGCGCTCGTGGCGGAACATCTGGCCGATGTACCACAGCTTCTGGACCTGGCCGTTGCCAGTGATGCCATGCTCGAGCACGGCACGCACGCAGGCGGCCGTGCCTTCCGGACGCAGGGTCAGCGAGTCGCCGTTGCGGTCCTCGAAGGTGTACATCTCTTTTTCGACGATGTCGGTCACTTCGCCGATCGAGCGCTTGAACAGCTCGGTGAACTCGACGATCGGCGTGCGGATCTGGCTATACCCGTAGGTATCCAGCAGGCCGGCCACGGTGCCTTCGAAGTAGCGCCACAGCGGCGACTGTTCAGGCAGGATGTCGTTCATGCCACGGATGGCTTGCAGCGATTTGCTCACGAAAAGTCCTTACGAATTCGGGTGTCAGCCACGGACGATCAGCGCCGCGTCGGCTTCGGCCTTCTCGGCCGCTTTCTGGCGGATGAGCTTTTCCAGCTCGTCGACCAGGTTGTCGTTGGTCAGCTTCTGCGCCGGCTTGCCGTCGATATAGACCAGGTTCGGCGTACCGCCGGTCAGCCCGACATGGGACTCCTTGGCCTCGCCCGGGCCATTGACCACGCAACCGATGACCGCTACGTCCAGCGGTACCAGCAGGTCTTCCAGGCGCCCTTCCAGCTCGTTCATGGTCTTGACCACATCGAAGTTCTGCCGCGAGCAGCTCGGGCAGGCGATGAAGTTGATGCCACGCGAACGCAGGTGCAGCGACTTGAGGATGTCGTAGCCAACCTTCACTTCTTCGACCGGGTCGGCCGCCAACGAGATACGGATGGTATCGCCAATGCCTTCGGCCAGCAGCATACCGAGGCCGACAGCGGATTTCACCGTCCCCGAGCGCAGGCCGCCGGCCTCGGTGATGCCCAAGTGCAGCGGCTGCACGATCTGCCTGGCCAGCAGACGGTAGGCTTCGACGGCCATGAACACGTCGGAAGCCTTGACGCTGACCTTGAAGTCCTGGAAATCCAGGCGGTCGAGGTGCTCGACATGGCGCAGCGCCGACTCGACCAGCGCCGCCGGGGTCGGTTCGCCATACTTCTTCTGCAGGTCCTTCTCCAGGGAGCCGGCGTTGACGCCGATACGGATCGGGATGCCACGGTCGCGGGCGGCATCGACCACTGCGCGCACGCGGTCTTCACGGCCGATGTTGCCTGGGTTGATACGCAGGCAGTCGACGCCCAGTTCGGCTACACGCAGGGCGATCTTGTAGTCGAAGTGAATATCGGCAACCAGCGGCACGCTGACTTGCTGCTTGATGCGGCCGAACGCCTCGGCGGCGTCCATGTCCGGCACCGAGACCCGCACGATGTCCACGCCGGCATCGACCAGGCGCTGGATCTGCGCCACGGTGGCGGCCACATCGTTGGTGTCGGTATTGGTCATGCTCTGCACCGCGATAGGCGCATCACCACCCACCGGCACATTGCCGACCCAGATTTTGCGGGATTCGCGACGTTTGATCGGAGATTCGCCGTGCATGACTTACTGTCCCAACTTCAGGCGAGCGGTTTCGCCACTGGTGAACGGGGCAACATCGACGGCCTGGCCGTTGTAGCTGACCTGGGCGCCACGGGCAAAGCCCAGGCGTACCGCGAACGGCGGCTTGCCGGTCAGCTCGAGGTTGTCCCCCTTGCGCTTGATGGCGCTGAACAGCACCTTGCCATTACCGTCGCTGACCTGGGTCCAGCAATCGGCGCTGAACTGGATGGCCACCTTGGCGCTGCCGGCCGGCACTTGGGCGGGCACGGCTGGCGAGGCTGGCTCGGCGGCGGCTACGGCCGGCCCAGGAGCGACCGGTGCAGCCGCCGGGGGCACAGCGACCGGTGCTACCGGCGCAGGCGTGACTACCGGTGCGCTGGCTGCTGCCTGCGCTGGAGCCTGCTGCGCGGGCGCCGCGGTGGGTGCTGTGGCAGCGGCTGATGCCGGGTTTGCCGGAGCCTGTTCGGCGACGGCATCGGGCTGCCCGGCGGCGCCTTGCTCCAGCGGCAGCGGCGCGGTTTCGGGCTGCTGGCCGGCCGAAACGGCCTGGTCTTCTGGCTCATCGAGCGGGTGAATCTGGGTGGTACCGTCGGCGCTTTCGACTTCGACGTGTTCCAGTGCGATCTTGGCCAGGTCCTTGCCACGCAGGCTGCCCTGGTCCTGCCACCAGACGAAACCACCACCGACCACCGCCACCAGCAGCAGCAGACTGACGCCACGCAGGATGTTGTGCGACAGACGCACGGGCTCTTCGATACGGCCCAGCGAGTGCACGTCGCTGCCTTTGGCGTGGGTGCCGGTGTAGCGGTCGAAGGCATCCACCAGGGCGGCCTGGTCCAGGTCCATCAGCTTGGCATAGGCGCGGATGTAGCCACGGGCGAAAGTATGCCCGGGCAGCTTGTCGAAGGCGCCGGTTTCCACGTGGTTCAACGAGCTGACAGTGAGGTTGAGCTTGCGGGCCACCTCGGCTTGTGACCAGTCCCGGTTCTCACGGGCCTGACGCAAAAGCTCACCGGGGTTCTGGCCAGGCGCTACGGCTACTTCGGGGTGCGCGGCTTTCATCGTTGCTCCGACAGGTATTGCTGATATTCCGGCGTACCGGGATAAAGTCGTTGTAATTGCTGGCCCAGCTCGGCCAGTTTGCCCTGCTCGTCGAACACCCTGGCAAGGCGGCTGCCCAGCAGCAGGCTACGGGCATCGTGTTCGCTCAGTTGGCTGAAACGATCGTAGTAGTCCCGGGCCGGCACATAATGCCTGTTTTCGTAGGACAACTCAGCCATTTCCAGCAACGCTTTCGGTTGCCGCTGGTTGAGTTGCAAAGCTTTCAGCAAATAGGCGTACGCCTGGTCGCGGCGTTCGAGCTTGAGGGCAGTCAGGCCCAGGTTCTCGTAAACCCGTGAACGCTCAGGATACAGGGTATCGGCGCTGGCCAGGCGAAACATCTGCTCAGCCTCGGCGAATCGCCCCTGAGCATAAAGGAAACTGCCGTAATTGTTGCGAATTCGCGTGTCGCCGCTGCGCAGCTGCAGTGCCCTGCGGTAATGGCCTTCGGCCGTTTCCGGCTCGCCCTCGGCCTGCAGTACCAGGGCCAGGGCGGCGTGCGCATCGGCATCATCCTCGTCCAGGGCCAAGGCCTTGCCCAGCGGCGCCTTGGCCTGCTCGGTCAAACCTTGTTGCAAATAACCCAGGCCTAGCTGCACATAAGCCCGCCCCGCCTCCGCCCTGCCCTGGCGGCTGGCCAGCGGATCGCCCGCGCCGCCTGACACGCAGCCGGCCAGCAGCGAAAGCGCAAGGATCGACAGCGCGGCGCGCAGGCTCATGGGCAAGGTCCGGTCAGTGCTGCGCAGCGCTGTCTGGCAGGTCGGCATCCGCAGACAGCTGGCGCACAGCGATGTAGCGTTCGCTGCGGCGGGTGCGGTCGTTGACCTGGCCAACCAGCTGGCCGCAGGCAGCATCGATGTCGTCACCACGGGTAGTACGGGTAGTGACATTGAAGCCGCCATGGTGCAACAGATCCTGGAAGCGGCGAATGGCGTTGTTGCTTGGCCGCTCGTAGCCCGAATGCGGGAACGGGTTGAACGGGATCAGGTTGATCTTGCACGGCACGTCGCGCAGCAGTTCGATCATTTGCGCTGCATGCTCGGGCTGGTCGTTGACGTCCTTGAGCAAAGTGTACTCGATGGTCAGCACGCGCTTGCCGCCCAGGGTGGCCATATAGCCCATGCACGATTCCAGCAGCATCTTCAGCGGGTACTTCTTGTTGATCGGTACCAGCTTGTTGCGCAGTTCGTCGTTCGGCGCGTGCAGCGACAGGGCCAGCGACACATCGATGTGCTTGGCCAGCTCGTCGATCATCGGCACGACGCCCGAAGTCGAGAGGGTGACGCGACGCTTGGAAATGCCATAGCCCAGATCTTCCATCATGATCTTCATGGCGGCGATGACATTGTCGAAATTCAGCAGGGGTTCGCCCATGCCCATCATGACCACGTTGGTAATGGCGCGGTCGATCTTGGCCGGAACGGTCCCGAAGGATTTGTTGGCAAGCCATACCTGGCCGATCACTTCGGCGGCGGTGAGGTTGCTGTTGAAGCCTTGCTTGCCGGTGGAGCAGAAGCTGCAGTCCAGGGCGCAGCCGGCTTGCGACGAGACACACAGGGTGCCGCGGTCGTCGGTGGGGATGTAGACGGTTTCGACGCAGCTGCCGGAAGCAACGCGCACCACCCACTTGCGGGTACCGTCGGCGGAAATGTCTTCACTGACCACTTCCGGGCCCCGAATCTCGGCAACGGCCTCGAGCTTTTCGCGCAAGGCCTTGCCGACATTGGTCATGGCGGCGAAATCGTCGACGCCATAGTGGTGAATCCATTTCATGACCTGACCGGCACGAAAACGCTTCTCTCCGATCGACTCGAAGAATTTTTCCATTTCCTGCAGGGTCAGGCCCAACAGGTTGATCTTGCCAGTCATGTCACTCATGGAATCACCCAAGACCTGCTTCGCTTAGCGAATGCGGTCGCACAGCTCGGTAGCGGAGAAGAAGTAAGCGATTTCGCGGGCAGCCGAAGCTTCCGAGTCGGAACCGTGAACGGCGTTCTCGTCGATGGAAACGGCGAAGTCAGCACGGATGGTGCCGGCAGCAGCTTCTTTCGGGTTGGTGGCGCCCATCAGCTCGCGGTTGGCCAGAACGGCGTTTTCACCTTCCAGAACCTGGACGATGACCGGGCCGGAAGTCATGAAGGCAACCAGGTCAGCGAAGAAGCCGCGCTCTTTGTGCTCGGCGTAGAAGCCTTCGGCTTCGGCTTTGGACAGCTGCTTCATTTTCGAAGCGACGACGCGCAGGCCGGCTTTCTCGAAACGAGTGGTGATCTCGCCGATGACGTTCTTGGCGACAGCGTCAGGCTTGATGATGGAGAAAGTACGTTGAACAGCCATGGAAAACTCCAGAAAAATGAGTGTTGCGAAAAATTAAACCCGCGAATTATACGCGGGTTCCAGGGGATTGCCTAACCTGCAGGACGCGTTCAGTCGGCTTCTTCGATCCAGGCCGCCTGGATGGCCTCGAGCACTTTCTCACCGCCGCGTGACGGATCGTCGCTGAATTCTGGCAAGGCCAGCACCCAGCGGTGCAGATCGACGAAATTCACATAACGAGGATCGACGTCCGGCTTGCTTTCTGCAAGCTGGATGGCGATCTCAAGTACATCAATCCATTTCAGGCTCATGGAACAAACCTCAGTGCGGCGCTTCGGCGGCGTGGTTGAGCGAATACTTGGGGATCTCGATGACCAGGTCCTGGTCAGCGACGACCACCTGGCAGCCGAGGCGCGATTGCGCCTCCAGGCCCCAGGCCTTGTCCAGCATGTCCTCTTCCAGTTCGTCGGCCTCTTCCAGCGAGTCGAAGCCCTTGCGCACGATGCAGTGGCATGTGGTGCAGGCCTTGACGCCGCCGCAGGCGCTTTCCATCTCGATGTGATGGTCGTGGGCCAGCTCCAGGATGTTGGTCCCGGGCTCGACCTCCACAGTCAGCCCTTCGGGGCAGAACTTCTCGTGCGGCAGGAATGTCACCAGCGGCATCGGTTACTCCTCGATCTCATTCAGGTTGCGCCCGGCCAGTGCGGCTTTGACCGTCGAATCAAGGCGACGGGCGGCAAATGCATCGGTCACCTGCGACAGACGCTTGGTCTGTTGCTCGATGGCTGCGCCATCGGTGCCGGCCAGCAAATCACGTAGTTCTTGCATCTGGAATTCGATGGCTTCGCGCTCGTCACTGCTGAGCAGGCGTTCGCCATCGGCGTCCAGGGCGCCCTGTACCGCTTCGAGCAGGCGTTCGCCATCCACCTGGTGCTCGCGCAACTGGCGGGCTTGCTTGTCCGAACCTGCGTGTTCGAAGGAGTCCTTGAGCATCCGGGCGATTTCGCCGTCGGTCAGGCCGTAGGACGGTTTGACCTGGATGCTGGCTTCCACGCCCGAACCCAGCTCGCGGGCAGCGACACTGAGCAGGCCGTCGGCATCGACCTGGAAGGTGACGCGGATCTTTGCCGCACCGGCGACCATGGCCGGAATGCCGCGCAGTTCGAAACGCGCCAGCGAGCGGCAGTCGCTGATCAGCTCGCGCTCACCTTGCAGCACGTGGATCATCATGGCCGTCTGGCCGTCCTTGTAGGTGGTGAACTCCTGGGCACGCGCCACCGGAATGGTGGTGTTGCGCGGGATCACCTTCTCCATCAGCCCGCCCATGGTCTCGAGGCCAAGCGACAGCGGGATAACATCGAGCAGCAGCAACTCGCCACCCTCGCGGCGGTTCCCGGCCAGGGTATCGGCCTGGATCGCGGCACCGATGGCCACTACCTGGTCAGGATCGATCGAGGTCAGCGGGGTGCGCCCGAACAAGCCGCCCACAGCTTCGCGCACACGCGGCACGCGGGTCGAGCCACCGACCATGACCACGGCGCTGACTTCTTCCAGCTCGATGCCGCTGTCACGCACGGCGCGGCGGCAGGCCTTGAGGCTGCGGGCAACCAGCGGTTCGATCATGGCTTCGAAACCGGCACGGCTGAGTTCGCCCTGCCAGGCGCCATGGCTGACGCTGACCACGTCGGCGTCGGTCAGGGCTTCCTTGGCGGCACAGGCGGTTTGCAGCAGTGCGCGCTGGGTGGCCGGGTCAAGGTCGGACGACAGGCCGGCCTGCTCGATGATCCAGCCGGCAATCGCGTGGTCGAAGTCGTCACCACCCAGGGCGGTGTCGCCACCGGTGGCCAGTACTTCGAACACGCCGGCGGTCAGGCGCAGGATGGAGATATCGAAGGTGCCGCCCCCCAGGTCATAGATGGCCACCACGCCTTCGGCGTTCTGGTCCAGGCCATAGGCCACGGCGGCTGCGGTCGGCTCGTTGAGCAGGCGCAGCACGTTCAGGCCGGCCAGGCGCGCAGCGTCCTTGGTGGCCTGGCGCTGGGCGTCGTCGAAATAGGCAGGCACAGTGATCACCGCCCCGACCAGCTCGCCGCCCAGAGTGGCTTCGGCACGCTCGCGCAGCACCTTGAGAATATCGGCGGACACTTCAACCGGGCTCTTCGGCCCCTGCACGGTATCGATGAACGGCATGTGCGATTCACCGCCGACGAAGCGGTACGGCAGCTGCTCGCCCAATTGCTTGACGTCGGCCAGGCCACGCCCCATCAGACGCTTGACCGACAGCACGGTATTCAATGGGTCGAGGGAAGCGGCGTCACGCGCAGCCTGCCCCACCTCGTTGCGCCCGTCGAGGTAGCGCACCGCGGACGGCAGAATGACGTTGCCCTGCGCATCGGGCAGGGGCTCGCTACGGCCGCTGCGCAGTGCGGCGACCAGGGAGTTGGTGGTACCCAGGTCGATCCCCACCGCCAGGCGGCGCTGATGCGGTTGAGGGCTTTGACCGGGTTCGGCAATCTGCAGTAGGGCCATGCTTATCTGAATACCTTAGGTGCCATCACGGGCAGCACCGGGTTAGTCGTCGAGGCGCTCTTCCAGTTGGCGCACTTCGTGGGCGAGCTTGTCGAGGAACTGCATGCGGCGCATCAGGCGCTCGGCCTTGTCGCGCTCGCCCGGGGCGTCCCAACAGGCGGCAAAGTCCTCGTTCAGCGTGTCCTGGGCGACCTTCAGGCGCTTCTTGAACACAGCTACACCGTCAAGGTCGGCTTCGTCCTGCAGCTCTTCGAGCTCCTCGCGCCACTGCATCTGCTGCAACAGGAAGTCCGGGTCGTGGACCGTGACTTCCTGTGGCACTTCATGACCGCTGATGGCCAGCAGGTAGCGGGCGCGACGCGGCGCACTGCGCAGGGTCTGGTAGGCGTCGTTAAGGGCTGCGGACTTTTCCAGCGCTACGCGTTGCTCACGCTCGGAGGCATCGGCAAAGCGGTCGGGATGGACCTCGCGGGCCAGCTCGCGATAGCGAGTGGCCAGCTTTTCGAGATCCAGACGGAAGCCTGGCTGGAGGTCAAACAATGCGAAATGACAAGGAGTACCCACAGCCAGCCTCAAACGTTGAAGCTTTCGCCGCAGCCACACTCACCGCGCACGTTGGGGTTGTTGAACTTGAAGCCTTCGTTCAACCCTTCCTTGACGAAGTCCAGCTCGGTGCCGTCGAGGTAGACCAGGCTCTTGGGATCGATGATCACCTTGACGCCATGGTTCTCGAACACCTGGTCTTCCTCCGCCAGTTCGTCGACGAACTCCAGCACGTAGGCCAGGCCCGAGCAACCGGTGGTGCGCACGCCCAGGCGAATGCCTTCACCCTTGCCGCGCCCTTCCAGGGAACGCCGCACGTGGTTGGCGGCGGCTTCTGTCATGCTGATAGCCATCTGGACTCCTTACCTCGCAACAGGCGACTTAGATCAAGCCTTTCTTCTGCTTGTAATCGCGTACCGCTGCCTTGATGGCATCTTCGGCGAGTACCGAGCAGTGGATCTTGACCGGCGGCAACGCCAGTTCTTCGGCCAGCTGGGTGTTCTTGATGGTTTCGGCTTCGTCCAGGGTCTTGCCCTTCATCCACTCGGTGGCGAGGGAGCTGGAAGCGATGGCCGAACCGCAGCCGTAGGTCTTGAACTTGGCGTCTTCGATCACGCCCTGCTCGTTGACCTTGATCTGCAGGCGCATCACGTCACCGCAGGCCGGGGCGCCGACCATGCCGGTGCCGACGTCCGGGTCTTCGGCATTCATCTTGCCGACGTTGCGCGGGTTTTCGTAGTGGTCGATGACCTTTTCACTGTATGCCATGGTGCAATTCCTTCCTCATCAGGGAGCCGCTCTTGCCGGCGACTGCTTAGTGGGCGGCCCACTCGATCTTGGAGATGTCAACGCCGTCTTTGTACATGTCCCACAGCGGCGACAGCTCACGCAGTTTGTTCACTGCCTCGCAGACTTTCTGCGCGGCGTAGTCGACTTCTTCTTCAGTGGTGAAACGGCCGAAGGAGAAGCGGATCGAGCTGTGCGCCAGCTCGTCGTTGCGGCCCAGGGCGCGCAATACGTAGGACGGTTCGAGCGACGCGGAGGTGCACGCCGAACCGGACGATACGGCGATGTCCTTCAGCGACATCAGCAGCGATTCGCCTTCGACGTAGTTGAAGCTCAGGTTCAGGTTATGCGGCACGCGGGCGGTCTGGCTGCCGTTGACGTACAGCTCTTCAAGGTTGGAAACCTGCTTGAAGAAGCGCTCGCTCAGGGCCTTGATGCGTACGTTTTCCGCGGCCATTTCCTGCTTGGCGATGGCGAAGGCTTCGCCCATGCCGACGATCTGGTGGGTCGGCAGGGTGCCCGAACGCATGCCCCGCTCATGGCCACCGCCGTGAATGATGGCTTCCAGGCGTACCCGCGGCTTGCGGCTGACGTACAGCGCGCCAATACCCTTGGGACCGTAGACCTTGTGCGCCGAGAACGACATCAGGTCGACTTTCAGCTTTTGCAGGTCGATTTCGACCTTGCCGGCCGACTGGGCGGCGTCGACGTGGAACAGCACGCCGCGCGAGCGGGTCAGTTCGCCGATGGCGGCGATATCGTTGATCGAGCCGACTTCGTTGTTCACGTGCATCAGCGAGACCAGGATGGTGTCGTCACGCAGCACTGCCTCTACCATGGCCGGGGTGACGATGCCGTCTTCGCCCGGCTCCAGGTAGGTGACTTCGAAACCTTCACGCTCCAGCTGGCGGGCGGTGTCCAGGACTGCCTTGTGCTCGATCTTGGAGGTGATGATGTGCTTGCCCTTGGTCTGATAGAAGTGCGCGACTCCTTTCAGCGCGAGGTTGTCGGACTCGGTGGCACCGCTGGTCCAGACGATTTCGCGCGGATCGGCATTGATCAGTTCGGCAACCTGACGGCGGCCGTTTTCGACCGCTTCCTCGGCCTTCCAGCCGAAGACGTGGGAGCGGGAAGCCGGGTTACCGAAGTTTCCGTCGACCAGCAGGCACTCGGCCATTTTCTGGGCCACGCGTGGATCGACCGGAGTGGTCGCGGAGTAATCGAGGTAGATCGGCAACTTCATTTGTCTCTCCTATCAGGCGGTGGCGTCGCTCGTCGTCCCAGCGGGATCAATCGACGGCGGACGTCTCAATCTTGTCCAGCTGGGCGACTCGGCCTGCGACACGACGCAGGTCCTGGCGCTGGGCGACTTCCTGCACCTCGCGGCGCATGACGAGGTCGGCCAGGCTGATGCCGCTGAGGAATTCATGGATCTGCTGGCTGAGGTCGCACCACAGGTGGTGGGTCAGGCAGGTATCACCGGCATGGCAGTCCCCGAGGCCCTGGCAGCGCGTGGCATCGACCGATTCGTTGACCGCATCGATGACCTGGGCTACCTGGATGGTTTCCATGCCCCGCGACAGCTGGTAGCCACCGCCTGGACCGCGCACGCTGGAAACCAGGCTGCTGCGGCGCAGCTTGGCGAACAGCTGTTCCAGATAAGAAAGGGAAATGCCCTGGCGCTCGGAAATATCGGCCAAAGACACCGGCCCATGCTGCGCGTGCAACGCCAGGTCGAGCATGGCGGTCACGGCGTATCGGCCTTTGGTAGTCAGTCGCATGGCTATTGGGTACCACGGGAGTTTCGGGATGTGTGCGAGTATGCGATTCCCGAGCATTTAAGTCAACTATTAGACCTACTGCTTTAGTCGGGTTTGCATCTGGGAGGCGGGCGCGAGTGTAGCAGACCAGGGGCGCCAGCACACGCCCCGTATGTCATTGCACCGCGGACACGGCGCAATCAATGCGTCTGAGTGTCGCGCTGGGCCACCTGGGCGACATCCTTGAAGTCATCTTCCGGCAGCGCGGGCAGCTCCTTGGCGCAATAGTCGCTGCCCATCTTGGTCAGGGCCCCGCACATCCCCTCAAGCCGCTCGTCGACCGCTTGCAGGTGATCGAGCATCTGGCCGATGGCACGGGCCACCGGATCGGGCATGTCGCCGCTGACACCGTAGGCATCGAAACCGATTTTCTCGGCCATGGCCTTGCGCTTGGCCTCCACTTCAGTGTCTTCGCTCTTGACGATGATCCGCCCCGGGATACCCACCGCCGTGGCGCCCGCCGGCACCGCCTTGGTCACCACTGCATTGGAGCCGATCTTGGCCCCGGCGCCGACGGTGAACGGGCCCAGCACCTTGGCCCCCGCCCCTACCACCACGCCGTTTTCCAGGGTGGGGTGGCGCTTGCCCTTGTTCCAGCTTGTGCCGCCCAAAGTCACCCCCTGATACAAGGTGACATCATCGCCGATCTCGGCGGTTTCACCAATGACGATGCCCATGCCGTGGTCAATGAAGAAGCGTCGGCCGATGGTGGCGCCGGGATGAATCTCGATGCCGGTCAGCCAACGCCCGAAATTCGACACCAGGCGCGCCAGCCATTTGAAATCACGCTTCCACAGGGCATGGCCCAGGCGGTGCAGCCAGATGGCGTGCATGCCGGGGTAGCAGGTCAGTACCTCGAAGGCGTTGCGCGCAGCCGGGTCACGGTGGAATACGCTTTGAATATCTTCACGCAGGCGTTCGAACATCTGTCAGTCCTTCCGTTTATGCGGCTCGCCCCGAACCACCTTCTGGGTCTCGGTGAGGATGCCGCGCAAAATGCTCATTTCCGAACGCTCGACCGCGACCCGCCCGTACAGCCGGCGCAGGCGCGGCATCAGGTGCTTGGGCTTCTCGGGGTCGAGGAAGCCGATACCGACCAGGGTCTTTTCCAGGTGGTCGTAGAACAGCTCCATTTCGTCCATGGTCGCCAGTTCGCTGGCGTCAACCTTGTCGACCTTGCCCGCTACCTCACCGGCCGCCAGCCAGGCCATGCGCACCTCGTAGGCGAGCACCTGGACGGCGGCAGCCAGGTTCAGCGAGCTGAAGTCGGGGTTGGAGGGAATGTGCACGTGGAAGTGACATCGCTGCAGTTCTTCGTTGGTGAGGCCGGCGTGCTCGCGCCCGAACACCAGGGCGATCTCCTCGCCACCATTGGCATGTTCCACCGCCTTGGCCCCGCATTCACGCGGGCCGATCAGCGGCCAGGGAATGCTCCGTTCGCGGGCGCTGGTGCCCATCACCAGGTTGCAGCCGACCAGCGCCTGCTCCAGGCTGTCGACCACCTGGGCGTTGTCCAGCACATCGTCGGCCCCCGAGGCTCGGGCGCTTGCATCCACGGCGGGAAATTCTTTCGGCTGCACCAGCACCAGACGCGACAAGCCCATGTTTTTCATGGCACGCGCAGCGCCGCCGATGTTGCCGGGGTGGCTGGTATTGACCAGAACAACACGAATATTTTGCAGCAAGGTGTCGTGCTCACAGATGCAGGAATCAGGGCTTTCGATCTTACAGAACCGACAGACGTAACGCCACGAAAGCAAATGTCACACTTCTGCCGCCAAAGATTTCTGCTAGAATAATCGGCTTTCTTCTTTAACATCTCCAGGTGACCCGCCCATGCAGCCTATGCTGAATATCGCCCTGCGCGCCGCTCGCAGCGCCAGTGAACTGATTTTCCGCTCCATCGAACGCCTGGATAGCATCAAGGTCGATGAGAAAGAGGCCAAGGACTACGTTTCCGAAGTCGATCGCGCCGCCGAGCAAAGCATCGTCAACGCCCTGCGCAAGGCCTACCCGAACCACTCCATCCAGGGCGAGGAAACCGGCCTGCACGCGGGCAGCGGCGAAGAAGGCAAGGACTACCTGTGGGTCATCGACCCACTGGACGGCACCACCAACTTCCTGCGTGGCATCCCGCACTTCGCGGTCAGCATCGCCTGCAAATACCGTGGCCGCCTTGAGCACGCCGTGATCGTCGACCCGGTTCGCCAGGAAGAATTCACCGCCAGCCGTGGCCGTGGCGCCCAGCTCAATGGCCGTCGCCTGCGCGTCAGCTCGCGCACCAGCCTGGAAGGCGCCCTGCTGGGCACCGGCTTCCCGTTCCGTGACAGCCAGATGGCCGAGCTGGACAACTACCTGGGCATGTTCCGCGCACTGACTGGCCAGACCGCCGGCATCCGCCGCGCCGGCTCCGCCAGCCTGGACCTGGCCTACGTGGCTGCAGGCCGTTTCGATGCCTTCTGGGAATCGGGCCTGTCCGAATGGGACATGGCAGCCGGCGTGCTGCTGATCCAGGAAGCGGGCGGCCTGGTCAGCGATTTCAACGGTGGCCATGACTTCCTCGAGAAAGGCCATATCGTTGCTGGCAACATCAAGTGCTTCAAGGCGGTGCTGACTGCCATCCAGCCGCACCTGCCAGAGAGCATGAAGCGCTAAGCGCGGATTGCAGGCAAAAAAAAGCACCCCTCGGGGTGCTTTTTTTGCCTTTCGAAGCCATGCGCAATCTGCTTCTTGTGGGAGCGGCCTTGCGCCGCGAAAGGGCTGCAAAGCAGCCCCGACGATCTCTAATGGTTCACAGACCCCGGGGCCGCTACGCGCCCCTTTCGCGACGCAAGGCCGCTCCTCACATCTAGAACAGGCCGCATGCGCCTTACTGCACGGCTTCGCTGAGGATCAGCTTGCCATTCTTGTCCACCGGAATGGTCGAACCGGGTTCGTGATCCATCTTCACCTGGCCTACCTGGTCGCCGATGGTGTACTTGACGTTGTAGCCCACCACCTTCTCGCTGATGTCATTGACCGTGTTGCAGCGGGTTTGCGTAGTGGTGTAGGTATCACGCTCCTGCATGCCTTCCTGCACCTTGTTACCGGCATAACCGCCACCGACCGCACCGGCCACAGTGGCAATCTTCTTGCCAGTACCACCGCCGATCTGGTTACCCAACAGACCGCCGGCAAGGGCGCCTACCACAGTACCGGCGATCTGGTGCTGGTCCTTGACTGGCGCCTGACGCGTCACGGTGACGTCCTTGCAGACCTCACGCGGGGTTTTAACCTGTTGTTTGATCGGTTGCACGTCGGTGACCTGGGCATATTCAGGCCCCTTGTTGACCAAGCTGTAGGTCGCGACAGCACCTCCGGCAGTCACACCGACAGCACCCAGTACCGCACCTACCAGCATTGATTTGTTCACATGAACCTCCTGATCATACCGGCGGGTCCGACCCGCCTTCTCCCAGCCTTGGAGTAAAAAAAAAGGCGCAAGTTCAGTACTTGCGCCTTTCGGGCCGCCAGGCGGCATGCAGCATGCCTTATGGACGGTCGTCCACACCGTCGCTCTTGGCCGGCGGGATCAGGTCCTCACTGCTCAGGTTCAGCCAGATCAGCACCACGTTGGCGATGTAGATCGACGAATAGGTACCGGCCATGACACCGATGAACAGTGCCAGCGAGAAGCCGAACAGGTTGTCACCACCGAAGAACAGCAATGCGGCGATGGCCAGCAAGGTCGAAACCGAGGTGGCGATGGTACGCAGCAGGGTCTGCGTGGTGGAAACGTTGATGTTCTCGATCAGCGAGGCCTTGCGCATGACGCGGAAGTTCTCGCGCACCCGGTCGAACACGACGATGGTGTCGTTCAACGAGTAACCGATGATCGCCAGCACCGCAGCCAGCACGGTCAGGTCGAAGGTGATCTGGAAGAACGACAGGATACCCAGGGTCACCACCACGTCGTGGATCAACGAGACAATCGCGCCCACGGCGAACTTCCACTGGAAGCGGAAGGCCAGGTAGATGAGGATGCCGCCCAGGGCCAGGAGCATGCCCATGCCACCCTGGTCGCGCAGCTCTTCACCCACTTGCGGGCCGACGAACTCGACCCGCTTGACCGTGGCAGGGTTGTCGCCGCCGGCCTTCTGCAAGGCTTCGGCCACTTTGTTGCCCAACTGTGGGTCATCGCCCGGCATGCGCACCAACAGGTCGGTGGTAGCGCCGAAGCTTTGCACCACCGCCTCGTGGAAGCCGGAGCTGACCAGCTCGCTACGCACCGCCTGTAGATCGGCGGGTCGCTCGTAGGTCAGCTCGATCAGCGTACCACCGGTGAAGTCGAGGCCGAAGTTCAGGCCCTTCTGCCACCAGCTGAACAGCGCCAGCACGGTGAGGAGCACGGTGATGGCGAACGCGACATTGCGCACGCCCATGAAATTGATGGTTTTCATCGCAGCTCCCTCAAACCCACAGCTTCTTGATGTCACGCCCGCCGCAGGTCAGGTTGACCATTGCGCGAGTCACCATGACGGCGGTGAACATCGAGGTGAAAATCCCGAGGGACATGGTGACCGCAAAGCCCTTGACCGGGCCGGTACCCATGGCGAACAGGATGCCACCGACCAGCAGGCTGGTCAGGTTGGCGTCGATGATCGCGGTGTAGGCGCGGTTGAAGCCTTCATGGATGGCGCGTTGTACCGACATGCCAGCTTTCAGCTCTTCGCGGATACGCGAGAAGATCAGCACGTTGGCGTCCACCGCCATCCCCATGGTCAGCACGATACCGGCGATACCGGGCAGGGTCAGGGTGGCGCCCAGCAGCGACATCAGCGCCAGCAGCAGGACCATGTTGCCCGCCAGGGCGACGGTGGCGATCACACCGAAGCCGCGGTAGATGGCAATGATGAACAGCGAGACGAACAGCATGCCCCACAGCGACGCATCGATGCCCTTGGTGATGTTATCGGCACCCAGGCTTGGGCCGATGGTACGCTCTTCAGCGAAGTACATCGGAGCGGCCAGGCCACCGGCACGCAGCAGCAGGGCCAGTTCGGACGATTCGCCCTGGCCGTTCAGGCCGGTGATGCGGAACTGGCTGCCCAGGGGCGACTGGATGGTCGCCAGGCTGATGATCTTCTTCTCTTCCTGGAAGCTCTGGACGGCAACGTCCTTCTCGACGCCATCGACGGTCTGCTTGACGTAGCGGGTGACCGGCTTCTGCTCGATGAAAATCACCGCCATGCTGCGGCCGACATTGCTGCGGGTAGCACGGCTCATGAGCTCGCCACCGTGGCCATCAAGGCGGATGTTCACCTGCGGGCGGCCGTGCTCGTCGAAACTGGCCTGGGCGTCGGTAACCTGGTCACCGGTGATGATCAGGCCGCGCTCGACCGCGGCGGAACGCCCGCCTTCACGGAACTCGAACACTTCGGTAGTGGCCCTGGAGGCACCCGGTTCGGCACCGAAGCGGAACTCCAGGTTGGCGGTCTTGCCGAGGATGCGCTTGGCTTCGGCAGTGTCCTGCACGCCTGGCAGCTCGACCACGATGCGGTTGGCGCCCTGGCGCTGTACCAGCGGCTCGGCCACGCCCAGCTCGTTGACCCGGTTGCGCACGGTAGTGAGGTTCTGCTTGATCGAGTATTCGCGGATCTCGGCGACTTTCGCCTGGGTCAGCGCCAGACGCAGCACGGCGAGCTCGTTGCGCTCGGTGGTGGTCAGGTCGAAATCATTGAAATTCTTGCGAA
Organism: Pseudomonas sp. TE21394; assembly: GCF_054057835.1. Taxonomy (NCBI): domain Bacteria; kingdom Pseudomonadati; phylum Pseudomonadota; class Gammaproteobacteria; order Pseudomonadales; family Pseudomonadaceae; genus Pseudomonas; species Pseudomonas sp. TE21394. Next base: position 1,010,671 of record NZ_JBSRZR010000001.1, read on the forward strand.
TCAGGGCACGCGCCTGCTCGCGGGTGGCATCGTCGGCGAAGCCCAGCATGATGCCGCCATCCTGCTGAGGCAGGCTGCGGTAGCGGACGCGCTCTTTGCGCAGCAAGGTCTTGACCTCGCCTTCGTAGACTTTCATGCGCGCGCTCATGGCCTTGTCCATGTCCACTTCCAGCAGGAAATGCACACCACCGGACAGGTCCAGGCCCAGCTTCATCGGGCTGGCGCCCAGGTTGCGCAGCCATTGCGGGGTTGTCTGGGCCAGGTTCAGGGCCACGACATAGTCATCGCCGAGTGCCTTGCGCACGACATCCTTGGCTGGCAGCTGGTCTTCCTGATTGGTCAGGCGGATCAGCCCGCTGCCCTTTTCACCCAGGCTCGCGCCCTTGACGGCGATCTTGGCATCGACCAGCGCCTTGCTGACGCGGTCGAGGTCGGCCTGGCTCACGTGCAGCGCCGAGCTGGCACCACTGATCTGTACCGCCGGATCATCCGGGTAGAGGTTGGGAGCGGAATAAATAAAACCGATCGCCAGTACCAGCACGATCAGTGCGTATTTCCACAGAGGGTATTTGTTCAGCATCACGCCGCCCGTTCAAGACGCGGGGCGCTTTGCGCGCCCCGACTGGAAAAATGAAACTGGTAACTCAGATAGCCTTGAGCGTACCTTTTGGCAGGGTGGCCGCAATGGCACCCTTCTGGAACTTCAGCTCGACGCTGTCGGAAACTTCCAGGACCACGAAATCATCGGAAACCTTGACGATCTTGCCGGCGATGCCGCCGTTGGTGACAACTTCGTCACCTTTCTGCAAGTTGCTCAGCAGGTTCTTCTGCTCTTTGGCACGCTTGGCCTGCGGGCGCCAGATCATCAGGTAGAAGATGACCAGGAAACCGACCAGGAAAATCCACTCGAAGCCGGTACCGGCTGGGCCGGCGGCGGGTGCTGCGGCGTCCGCGTATGCGGCGGGGATCAAGAAGCTCATTGGGCACTCCTAATGTAATGTTCTAATAATGGATGCGGACAGTCAGTCCAAGGGCGGTACGGGAAGCCCGCGCTTGGCGTAGAAGGCGTCGACAAAGGCGGCCAATTTACCCTGTTGAATAGCCTCGCGTAAACCGGCCATCAAGCGCTGGTAATGGCGCAAGTTGTGGATGGTATTCAGCATGCTACTCAGCATTTCGCCGCACTTGTCCAGGTGGTGGAGATAGGCGCGGGAGAAGTTGCTGCAGGTATAGCAGTCACAGGTCGGATCCAGCGGCGAATCATCGTGGCGATGGAACGCGTTGCGGATCTTGATTACCCCGGTATCGACGAACAGATGACCGTTGCGCGCGTTACGCGTGGGCATCACGCAGTCGAACATGTCGACGCCGCGGCGCACACCCTCAACGAGATCCTCCGGTTTGCCTACCCCCATAAGGTAACGAGGTTTGTCAGCCGGCATCTGGCCCGGCAGGTAATCCAGCACCTTGATCATTTCGTGCTTGGGTTCGCCGACCGACAGGCCACCGATGGCCAGGCCGTCGAAACCGATGTTTTCCAGGCCTTCCAGCGAGCGCATGCGCAGGTCCTGGTACATGCCGCCCTGGACGATACCGAACAGCGCCGCGGTGTTGTCGGCATGGGCATTCTTCGAGCGCTGGGCCCAGCGCAGCGACAGCTCCATGGAAGCGCGCGCCACATCATGCTCGGCCGGGTAAGGGGTGCACTCGTCGAAGATCATCACCACATCCGAGCCCAGGTCGCGCTGCACCTGCATCGACTCTTCCGGGCCCATGAATACCTTGGCGCCATCGACCGGCGAGGCGAAGGTCACGCCCTCCTCCTTGATCTTGCGCATGGCGCCCAGGCTGAACACCTGGAAGCCCCCGGAGTCGGTGAGGATCGGGCCTTTCCACTGCATGAAGTCGTGCAGGCCGTTGTGCTTCTTGATCACCTCGGTGCCCGGACGCAGCCACAGGTGGAAGGTGTTGCCCAGGATCATCTCGGCGCCGATGGCCTCGATATCGCGCGGCAGCATGCCCTTGACCGTGCCATAGGTGCCGACCGGCATGAAAGCCGGGGTCTCCACGGTGCCACGTGGGAAGGTGATGCGGCCACGACGGGCCTTGCCGTCGGTGGCCAGCAGTTCGAAGGACATTCGACAGGTGCGACTCATGCTTGATCCTCGGGCCCGCGTGGCGCCGGATTGCGGGTGATGAACATGGCATCACCGTAACTGAAGAAGCGGTACCCCTGCGCCACCGCCGCCGCATAGGCGGCCATGGTCTCGGGGTAGCCGGCAAAGGCCGAGACCAGCATCAGCAGCGTGGACTCCGGCAAGTGGAAGTTGGTGACCAGGGCGTCGACCACATGGAACGGCCGGCCCGGGTAGATGAAGATGTCGGTATCGCCGCTGAAGGCCTTGAGCACGCCGTCGCGCGCCGCGCTTTCCAGCGAACGCACGCTGGTGGTGCCGACCGCGATTACGCGACCGCCACGGGCGCGGCAGGCGTCGATGGCATCCACCACATCCTGGCTCACTTCAAGCCACTCTTTATGCATGTGGTGGTCCTCGATCTTGTCGACCCGCACCGGCTGGAAGGTGCCAGCGCCCACGTGCAGGGTGACGAAGGCGCGCTCGACGCCCTTGGCGGCGATCTTCTCCAGCAGTGCCTCGTCGAAGTGCAGGCCCGCCGTGGGCGCGGCGACCGCGCCGGCGCGTTCGGCGTACACGGTCTGGTAGCGCTCGCGGTCGGCGCCCTCGTCCGGGCGGTCGATATAGGGCGGCAGCGGCATGTGGCCGACGCGGTCGAGCAACGGCAGCACCTCTTCGCTGAAGCGCAGCTCGAACAGCGTGTCGTGGCGCGCGACCATTTCCGCCTCGCCACCGCCATCAATGAGGATCACCGCGCCTTCTTTCGGCGCCTTGCTGGCACGCACATGGGCCAGCACCCGGTGGCTGTCGAGCACGCGCTCGACCAACACTTCCAGCTTGCCGCCGGAAGCCTTCTGGCCGAACAGGCGCGCCGGGATCACCCGGGTGTTGTTGAACACCATCAGGTCGCCCGGGCGCAGGTATTCGAGCAGGTCGGGGAATTGCCGGTGCGCCAGCGCACCGGTTGGCCCATCGAGCACCAGCAGACGGCTGCCATGGCGCTCGGCCAACGGGTGGCGGGCGATCAGGGAATCAGGGAGTTCGAAGGAAAAATCGGCGACGCGCATGATGATGTTCGGTTCGGCAGGGCCGGGAAGTTTAGCCCAATGTGTGAAAATTGACCATGAAAGCCGATTGACCGACCAGCGGAGCCTCTCTATACTGCGCGCCACAAGCCCTGATGGCGGAATTGGTAGACGCGGCGGATTCAAAATCCGTTTTCGAAAGGAGTGGGAGTTCGAGTCTCCCTCGGGGCACCATCACATCGTTCCAAGCGGTCCCTCCAGACCCGGAACACCAGAGAAACCGGCCACTGAGCCGGTTTTTTTGTGCCTGCCCGAACCGTTTTCAATCAGCCCAACGGTCCAGCTGCCCCTGGGCACGCCTGCTGAAGACGGTCAACAACTCACTCAAGGTATGCGGTGAGGGCTCGGCAGCGCGGGTCACGGCATACAAGGTGATCGGCAGCGCCGGTGCCAACGGACGAATCGTGGTCGCCCCAGGCAATGCGCCAAGCGCGGTGAACGGGTCGATAACCGCCAACCCCGCACCTGATTCGACCATCGCCCTGGCCAGCGAATAGGTCTGTACCGCGATGCTCACCCGGGGCGGCGGCTCGACTGCCTTGAGGTAGCTGTCGAGGCGGGCCGACAGCGGGTCGGCGCTGGACAGCCCGATCAAGGGCGCATCGGCCAAGGCCGTCAACGGCAGCGGCTTGCCTTCCTCTTCCAGCGGCCAATAACCGGCCGGTGCCAACGCCACCAGCACCCCGCTGGCCAGCGCCTGGGCCTTCAGCGCCGGGTGATCGGGCTGTTGCAGGGTCAGGGCGACATCGATCTCGCGCATCAGCAGGTTCTGCACCAGTTCGCGGCTGTGGGCGCTGGACAGCTCACAGGCGATGTCCGGATAACGCTGGATCCACTCATGAATGGCCGGCGGCAACAGTGACAGGGCCAGTGCCGGTGTGGCACCGATGCGCAGGCTGTGGCCCGGCTCGCGACGCAGGCTTTGTGCCAGGCGGCGCACCCCTTGCAGGCTCTCCGTGACCTTGTCCACCTCACGCTCCAGCTCCAGCGCTTCGGGGGTCGGCTGCAGTTTGCCACGCACCCGCAAAAACAGTGGGAAACCCAGTTGCTGCTCGGCGTGCTGCAGCACCTTGGTCACGGCAGGCTGGGAAACGTGCAGCAACTGCGCAGCACCGCTGACCGAGCCGGTCTGGCGGATGGCCTGGAAAATCTCGATATGGCGAAGGCGCATGGTCAGTCCATAACCTTTGTTTATGGCTCAGCGATCTTTATTCATTTTCCGCCACCTGTCACCTGGCCATAACCTCAGGCTCGTTCCAATAACGACCAAGGACTGACATGGCTCGGCAGGTATGCATCATCGGCGGTGGCGTCATTGGCCTGGCAACCGCTTACGCACTGGTACGCGACGGCTTCGACGTGACGCTGATCGAGGCGCGCGATACGTTGGGCAGCGAAACCAGCTTCGCCAACGGCGGCCAGCTGTCCTATCGCTACGTGGCGCCGCTGGCCGACGCCGGCGTGCCATTGCAGGCCATTGGCTGGATGCTGCGCGGCGACTCCCCGCTCAGGCTGCGCCCGCGCTTCGACCCGGCACAGTGGCGCTGGATGGCCTCGTTCCTCGGGGCTTGCCGCGCCTCGGTCAATCGCGCCAACGCAGGCCATCTGTTGCGCCTGGCGCTGTTGAGCCAGTCGACCTTGCAAGCCTGGCGTGAGGAGGATGGCCTGGAGGGGTTCCACTGGCGGCGCAACGGCAAGCTGGTCACCTTCCGCCAGGCCGGCAGCTTCGAACATGCACGCAAAAGCCTGGCCGCGCCCCAGCAGCAACAGGTGTTGTCGCACGCCGACTGCGCCCGCCTGGACCCGGCGCTGGCAGAAACCCCCTTTGTCGGCGCCATCTATACCCCGGATGAAGAGGTAGGTGACTGCCATGCTTTCTGTCAGCAACTGGCGGCACGCCTGCAGGCGTCGGGACGTTGCCAGTTCCGCCTGGGCCAGGCCGTGTCCGGCATCCGCCATGCGCATGGCGTGGTCAATGCGGTCGAACTGGGCGATGAAGTGCTGCCGGTCGAGCAACTGGTGGTCGCCGCCGGCCATCGCAGTGCGTTGCTGGCACTGCCGGGTGTCGACCTGCCGCTGTATCCGCTCAAGGGTTATAGCCTGACAGTCCCGATCGGCGCCGAGCACCGGGCGCCGGACCTGAGCATCACCGATTACGACCGCAAGATCGTCTACGCGCGGATCGGCGAGCAGTTGCGGGTGGCGGCGATGGTCGACATCGTCGGTTTCGACCCGTCGCTGGACCCCAAGCGCCTGGCCCTGCTCAAACGCCAGGCCCGCGAGACCTTCGCCAACGCCGGTAATTATGACTACGCCGTCGAATGGGCCGGCATGCGTCCGGCCACACCTAGCGGCGTGCCGCTGCTGGGCGCAACGGCGTATCGCAACCTGTGGCTGAACCTTGGTCATGGTGCGCTGGGCTTTACCCTGGCCTGCGCCAGCGCTCGCCTGCTGAGTGAACTGATCGGCCAACGCCGCCCCTCCATCGACCTGCAGGGTTTCACACCCCGTGCGGCGTGATCCCCTCCCCCTTGAAGGACTACCCTATGACCATTGACCGCATCCAGCCCAATCCACGCCTGTCCGCCGCCGTGACCTACGGCAACCTGGTGTTTCTTTCCGGCCAGGTGCCGGGTGACGCCACCGATGCCGCTGGCCAGACTCGCCAGATACTGGACAAAATCGACGCACTGCTGGCCGAGGCAGGCAGCGACAAAGACCATTTGCTCAGCGCGACCATTTACCTGAAGGACATCGGCAGGGATTTCGATGCGATGAATGACGTCTGGTCTGCCTGGCTGTCACCTGGCCAGGCGCCCAGCCGCACCACTTTGCAGGCCGAACTGGCGCGCCCGCAGGTGCTGGTGGAAATATCCGTGATTGCGGCACGTCGCTGACCCCTTACCCACAACGGAGAACAACAATGCAAAAAATCACGTTGATCGGCTGTACCCTCGCCCTGTTGCTGGGCACCCAGGCCCATGCTGACGAAGCAGCACTGGGGCCTACCCTGAGCAAGATCGCCAAAGCCAACAGCATTACCCTGGGCTATCGCGATGCGTCAGTGCCATTTTCCTACGTGGGCGATCACTCGGGCCAACCGATGGGCTATTCGGTAGACCTGGCGAGCAAGATCGTCGAGCGGGTGCAGCAGAAGCTGGCAATGCCCCAGCTCAAGGTGAAGTACAACCTGGTGACATCGCAAACCCGTATTCCGCTGGTGCAGAACGGTACCGTCGACCTTGAGTGCGGTTCGACCGGCGTCACCGCAGAGCGACAGAAGCAGGTGGCGTTTTCCTACGGGTTCATTTATGTCAAAGGCCAGTTGCTGACGGCCAAGGACAGCGGGATCAAGCGCTTCGCCGACTTGCGTGGCAAGAATGTGGTGACCACCGCCGGCACCACCAACGAGCGCTACCTGAAAAGCTACAACATCGATCACAAGATGGACATGTACGTGATCAGCGCCAAGGACCATGGCGAAGCCTTCCAGATGTTGCAGTCCGGACGGGCGGCGGCGCTCTACATGGACGATGCGCTGCTCTACGGCGAACGCGCCAAGGCGCGCGACCCGCACAACTGGGTGGTAGTCGGAGAAGAGCAGTCGCGGGAAATCTACAGCTGCATGGTGCGCAAGGATGACCCGCAGTTCCTCGCCCTGGTGAATGCATCGCTAGGCGAGCTGTATAGCTCAGGCGAAATCAACGGGATCTACCAACGCTGGTTCCAGCAGCCGATTCCGCCTAAAGGCTTGAACCTCGAATTCCCGATGACCAGCGAACTCAAGGCCATCTTTGCCAAGCCGGTAAGCGATCCGGTGCAATAGCTGCAGCCCGGCGTCCACCCTCGGTGAACATCCGAGAGCGGCAGTGAACAACGTGTGTCACTGCCACAGGTCGCTATTGCGAAGCGTCAGCGGCGCAGTAGCGACTTCCGATCAGCCAGCACACAAGGACTCGCCATGCACCTGAACCACCGCCCGGTACGGCCCGACGACATCCCCGCAATCTGCAGCTTCCCGCAAAGCCCGGCCGAACTGTTCTATATGTTCCCCAAAGCCACCTATCCCCTGACCCCTGCGCAATTGAGCGATGCCATCGCCCAACGCAGCGGCTCCACGGTGGTGGAAGGCAACGGCACGGTGCTGGCCTTCGCCAACTTCTACAAGGCCGAACACGGCGGCGTGTGCGCCCTGGGCAACGTGGTCGTGGCCCCCGCCGCGCGCGGCCAGGGCGTAGCGCAGTACCTGGTGACAGCCATGCTCGAACTGGCTCGTCAACAGTTCGCAGCACGGGAGGTGTGGGTGTCGTGCTTCAACCACAACACTGCGGGCCTGTTGCTCTATCCACAGCTGGGCTTCGTACCGTTCGGTATCGAGGAGCGGCAGGCGTGGGAGGGGTCGCGAGTGGCGTTGGTGCAGATGAAACAGGTGTTGATTCAGCCCGGCTGAGCCAGCGAGGCCGCGTTGGGGCTGGACCGTATAATCAAAAATCCCTTGCAACAATCACCCACCGAACCTTCGCCCTGCCTCGACGTCGGATCCTGCATCTGCCCATTTTCGAGGTACCCCGCGTGAAAGAGATCATCGTCCGCAAGTACCGTCTGGCCGTGAAGACCATCGGTTATATCGGCTGGTCGCTGTTCTGGCTGCTGATCTGGGATGTGCTGGTCACCATTGACTTCATGCTGTTCTTCAACAGCAAGTTCACCCTGCCGCTGATCCCGCTGACCTTGCTGGGTTCTGCGTTGGTAGTGCTGGTCAGTTTTCGCAACAGCAGCGCCTACAACCGCTGGTGGGAGGCTCGCACGTTGTGGGGGGCGCTGGTCAACAGTTCGCGCAGCTTCGCCCGGCAGACCCTGACCTTGATCGACGACCCGGATGGCGCGCTCAACCCAGTCAAGGCCAGCCTGCTGCGCCGGCATATCGCCTATGTGAACTGCCTGGCGGCGCACCTGAAGGGCGAGAGCTGCCCGGATGAGCTGATGGCCTTCATCCCGCCCGCAGAGTTCGAACGGCGCAACCGCTCGAACAACTTCGCCAACGACATCCTCAGCGGCTCGGCGGCCCTGCTCGCGCGAGAATACCAGGCCGGCAGGCTGGACAGCATCCGTCTGGCGCGGCTGGAGTCGACGCTGGTAGACCTGTCCAACGCCCAGGGGGGCATGGAACGGATCGCCAACACCCCGCTCCCCTACCCCTATGTGTATTTCCCGCGGCTGTTCATTACCCTGTTCTGCCTGATCGTGCCGGTGGGCCTGGTGGAGTCGCTGGGTTGGTTCACGCCACTGGCGTCCACGGTGGTGGGGTTCATGCTGCTGGCGATCGAGCGGATCGGCACGGACCTGCAGAGCCCGTTCCGCTTCAGTGAGCACCAGATCCAGATGGACAGCATCTGCGAGACGATCGAACGCAACCTGGAGTCGATGCAGCGGGAAGCGCAATGCGCCGAAGCGGTGGGTGCCTGAATGATTGATACCAGGCACGCATCTGTCTTGCTCGGGATCCAAAACCTTGCCTGATCCTTGCAAAAGCGGCTTCAGCCGCGCACACCAGAGCCGGTGCCAGCCTGGATGCAGGCGCAACGCGCCCCGGCTACCGATCAGGCGCGCACGTAGCGCTGGCGCAGCACATCACTCAAGGCATCCACCAGCAATACCAGCACCAGCATGCCCATGATCACCGTGCTGGCCTGGGCCTCCTGGAACAGGCTCAAGGTGGTGTAGAGCATCTGCCCCAGGCCACCCGCCCCGACGAACCCCAGCACACTGGCCATGCGGATGTTGTTCTCCCAGCGGTACAAGCTGTAGGCCAGCAACTGCGGCCACAGGTTGGGCAAGGTGCCGAAACAGAACGCTGCCAGCTGGCTGCCACCCTGCAGGCGGATGGCCGTCGCCGGCTCTGGTGGCGCGTTCTCCAGGGCCTCGGCAAACAGCCGCCCCAGCACCCCGGCGGTATGCAGCGCCAGGGCCAGGGTACCGGCATTGGGCCCCAGCCCAGCTGCCAGCACCGTCAGCGCGGCCCACACCAGTTCCGGAATGGCCCGCAGGGCATTGAGCAGCAACCGCGCACAGCCCTGCAGCGGCCAACCGAAGCGGCCCGCGGCCGGTAGCGCCAGCGCCAGGCCCAACAACATGGCCAACAAAGTGCCCAGCCCCGACATGGCCAAGGTTTCCAACGCGCCATGCGCGACCGCGCGCAAATGCCCGGCAGACAGGTCCGGCTGCAGAAAACGCCCGGCGTATTCCGCCATCTGCCCCAGCCCGCCATTGCCGAACAGCGCTTGCCAGTCCAGCTCAAGGTACGCGAACGAGGCCACCACCGCGGCGATCATGGCCCCGAGCAGCAGCAGGTTGATCGCCCGGTTCATGCCAGCCTCCAGCGCAACAAGCGGCTGAACAGGTCGGCCAGCATCACCAGCAGCAGGAACGTCAGCAGCATGCTCGCCACTTCCGCTCCCGCGAACATGCGCATCGACAGGTCGATCTGCTGCCCTAGCCCACCGGCACCGACGAAGCCCATCACCACCGAGGCCCTTACCGCACACTCCCAGCGATACACGGTATACGACACCACTTCCGATGCAGCGCTGGGCAGGATGCCGTAGAGAAATGCCGCCAGCCTGCCACTGCCCGCCTGCAGCAGCGCATGGGCCGGGCGCTGGTCGACCGACTCGAAGATTTCGGCGTAGACCTTGCCGAGCATGCCGCTGTAGGTAATGGCGATAGCCAGCACACCGGCGGTCGGCCCAAGCCCGACAGCCCGCACGAACAACAACGCCCAGACGATTTCCGGCACGCTGCGCAGGAATATCAGCAGCCAGCGCACCGGCAGGCGCAGCATGCGTGACCACAGCCCCGCACGACCACCACGCGAGGCCGCGCGCAACGACAGGGCCCGGCTGGCCAGCAGCCCGGCAGGGACCGCCAGCAACAAGGCCAACGCCATTCCGGCGGTGGCCACGGCCAGGGTCTGCAAGGTGGCTTCAGACAGCAACGCCAGGAAGTCTGCAGTGTGAGCCGGCGGCCAGAAGGCGCTGGTAAAACTGGCGATCTGCTGGCGGTTCTGCGCCTGTAGCAGTACCCCGGGGTTGAGCTCGCTCAGTTGCACGCCCGGCCACAACACCAGAACCGCCAGCAGGGCCAGCAGCAACCTCGGCAGCAAGGCCGGGTCGCGCTCGTCAGCCTTCAGCATCGCGGAATCTGCACGGTCAGCGTCGGCCCCTGAGGCGGCGTCGGCACCAGCTGTTCATTGGCATACAGCGCATCGAGCAACTGCTCGGTCACCGCTTGCGCCGGGCAGTCGAACACCACCTGCCCTTCGCGAATGCCAATCACTCGCGGAAAGTGCGCCAGCGCCAGTTCCACCGCGTGCAGGCTGGCCACCAGGGTCACGCCATTGGCCTGGGCGTGACGGTTGAGCAAGGCCAGGCTGTGGTCAGCCAGCACTGGGTCCATGGCCGACACCGGCTCATCGGTCAACAACACTTGCGGCTGCTGGTACAACGCCCGGGCAATGCCCACACGCTGCAACTGGCCGCCGGACAATTGCCCACACTGCACGAACAGTTTGTCGGCCAGCCCCAACTCGGCCAGGGCCTGGCGCGCGCCAGGCACATCGCTGGGGTACAACAGGTTGAGCAAGCCTCGCAGCACGCCCCACTGCCCCAGGCGGCCGGCCAGCACCGCCGTCACCACGCGCTGGCGCGGCGGCAACGGCGGGGCCTGATGCACCAGGCCGACCCGCGCACGCAGGCGCTGCCGCGCCCTGGCAGACAACGCCCAGGGCTGTTGGCCCAGTAGCTCCAGGCGCCCGCTGCTGGGCTGGAGCGCCGTGGCCATCAGGTGCAGCAAGCTGGACTTGCCGGCCCCCGACGGCCCGATGATGGCGACGCGTTCGCCCTGGCAGATGTGCAGGTTCACCGCTTCAAGCGCACGCACCTGGCCATGGCACAGGCCGGCGCCGTACAGCTGGATAGCCACTTCGCCGGAGACCGTCACTTGAGCAGGCCGGCCTCGCGTGCAGCCTGCTCGGTGCCCACGTAGTTCTCAGGCTTGGTCTCGATGAAGCGGCTGGCCGCCTGCAGGTCGAGAATGGCCTTGTGCTCCGGGTTGGCCGGGTCGAGGTCGAGGAATGCCTTCCTGATCTTTTCCTTCAGCGCCGGATCCATGTTGCCGCGCACGGTCCAGTTGTAGTCGAAGTAGGTCGGGGTGGTAGCGAACACCCTCACCTTGGCGGTGTTGACCTTGCCGGCATCGACCAGCTTCTGCCAGACACTGGCATTGAGCACGCCGCCATCGACCTTGCCGGCTTGCACCCAGGCCACGGTCGCATCGTGGGCGCCGGAATAGGCCACTCGGCTGAAGTAGGTCTCAGGCTTGATGCCGTCCTGCTTGAGCATGAAGTAACGCGGCATCAGGCTGCCCGAGGTGGACGAGATGGAGCCGAAGGCAAACGACTTGCCCTTGAGGTCGGCCAGGCTTTTCACGTCGGGGTTGGCGGTGATGAACTTGGAGGTGAACTGGGCATCCTGCTCACGCTGCACCAGTGGCGTGGCGGTCGGGTCCTTCAAGTGTACCTGGACGAAGGTGAACCCACCCAGCCAGGCCAGGTCCAGGCGATCGGAGGCCAGCGACTCCACCACTGCCGGGTAGTCGGCGACCGGCACGAACTTCACTTCCATGCCCAGCTGCCTGGCCAGGTATTCGCCCAATGGCTTGAACTTGCGCTGCAGTTCGGTCGGCGCTTCGTCGGGAATGGCACTGACCCGCAGGGTTTCAGCAGCCTGGGCGACTACGGCACAGCAGGACAGCACGAGGCCGGCGGCGAGCGCCAGGGGGCGTTTGAGCATGGGTGTTCTCCGGTTCAATAGCGGGGAAAGGCCGGCCTTTGAGCCGACCACGTGGATTATAAGAGGCGCAGGCACAAAGGCCAGCTTTGCTACAATCGCGCAATAATTTGACCTGCCGAGGTACACATGAGCGAGCCGATTCGCCTGACCCAGTACAGCCATGGTGCCGGCTGTGGCTGCAAGATCTCCCCCAAGGTGCTGGATGTGATCCTCGCCGAAAGCGGCGCACAGGCACTGGACCCGAAGCTGTGGGTCGGCAATGCCTCGCGTGACGACGCTGCCGTGTATGCGCTGGACGATGAGCGTGGCGTGGTCTCGACCACCGACTTCTTCATGCCGATCGTCGATGACCCCTACGACTTCGGCCGCATCGCCGCCACCAACGCCATCAGCGATATCTATGCCATGGGCGGCGACCCGCTGATGGCCATTGCCATCCTCGGCTGGCCGGTCAATGTGCTGCCGCCGGAAGTAGCCCGCGAAGTGATCCGCGGCGGCCGTGCGGTGTGCGCCGAAGCCGGTATCCCGCTGGCCGGCGGCCACTCCATCGACGCCCCCGAACCGATCTTCGGCCTTGCTGTCACCGGCGTGGTGAACAAGCGCCACCTCAAGCGCAACGACACCGCCAGCGCAGGCTGCCGCCTGTACCTGACCAAGCCGCTGGGCATCGGCATCCTCACCACCGCCGAGAAAAAGGCCAAGCTGCGCCCACAGGACCAGGGCCTGGCCCGCGACTGGATGTGCACCCTCAACACCCCTGGCAGCCGCTTCGGCAAGCTCGACGGGGTCAAGGCAATGACCGACGTCACCGGCTTTGGCCTGCTCGGCCACCTGGTGGAGCTGGTCGAAGGCAGTGGCCTTACCGCGCACCTGGACTACACAAAAGTGCCACGGCTGCCGAGTGTCGAACACTACCTGGCCGAGGGCTGCATCCCTGGCGGTACCCTGCGCAACTTCGACAGCTACGGGCACAAGATCGGCGCCCTCACTGACGACCAGAAACACCTGCTGTGCGACCCACAAACCAGCGGCGGCCTGCTGGTGGCGGTCGCCCCTGACGGGGAAGCCGAGTTCCTCGCCGAAGCCGACAGGCTGGGCCTGCAATTGGCAGCGATCGGCCAGTTGGTCGAGCGACAGAGCCACGCGGTCGAGGTGATCTGATGCGCCCCGACTGCACCGATTTCCGCCAGCTGTTCCTCGATGACGTGCCGATGATGGACATGCGCGCGCCCATCGAATTTGCCAAGGGCGCCTTCCCCGGCGCCGTCAACCTGCCGCTGATGACCGATCAGGAACGCCAGAAGGTCGGTACCTGCTACAAGCAGCAGGGCCAGGCCGCCGCCATCGCCCTGGGCCACCAGCTGGTCAGTGGCGCCACCAGACAGGCGCGCCTGGAGGCCTGGGCGGCATTTGCCCAGGCTCACCCGGAGGGTTACCTGTATTGCTTCCGTGGTGGCTTGCGCTCGCAGATCGTGCAGGGCTGGCTGCGTGATGAAGCAGGTATCCAGTACCCGCGGGTCAAAGGTGGCTACAAAGCCATGCGTTCCTTCCTGCTGGAAACCACTCAGCAGGCCGTGAAGCAATGTGATTTCGTGCTGATTGGCGGCCTGACCGGTACCGGCAAGACTGATGTGCTGCACCAGCTGGGCAATGTGCTCGACCTGGAAGGCCACGCCAACCATCGCGGCTCCAGCTTCGGCAAGCGCGCCACCGCACAGCCGGCACAGATCGACTTCGAGAACCAGCTGGCCATCGATGTACTGAAGAAACGTGCCCGCGGCATCGAGCAGTTCGTATTGGAAGATGAAGGCCGCATTGTCGGCAGTTGCACGGTACCGCTGGAGCTATACCAGGGCATGCAGCAGTACCCACTGGTGTGGCTGGAAGATACGTTCGCCAACCGCGTGGAGCGCATCCTGCGTGATTATGTGATCAACCTGAGCGCCGAGTTCGTCAGCGTGCATGGCGAAGAAGACGGCCGCCGGTTGTTCGCCGAGCGTCTGCTGCAGAGCATGGCGAACATCTACAAGCGCTTGGGCGGCGAACGCTATCAGCGCCTGTCGGACATCCTGCGGCAGGCCCTTGAGGAGCAGCAGCGCAGCGGTGCGGTGGACTTGCATCGAGGCTGGATCGAAGGCCTGCTGAACGAGTACTACGACCCGATGTACGCCTACCAGCGCGCAGCCAAGGCAGAGCGTATCGAGTTTGCCGGAGATGCCGTGGAAGTACGCGAGTACCTAAAGGCCCGGGCGCTACGCACACCGCACAAGTAGAAGCCGGGGAGCCTTGCGCCCCATCACCGGCAAACCCGCTCCCACCTGGCGCCCGCACAGTCCCTGTGGAAGCGGGTTCACCCGCGAAGAGGCCTCGGTCGGCTACTCACTGCCCGGGGCTGAGCAACCGCTCCAGCTCCGCGGCGCGGTCACGGGTCATGTCCATCAGGCAAGTACCACCTTGCAGTGCCGCCATGGTTCCGCCACTGGCCTGCACATGGAACTGGCAATTGCCATCGCGGTAAGCCAGCCACGTGCGCTGCACATCCCGCAGGCTCTTCTGCTGCCCGGCATCGAGCTTGCCCATCAGTTGCTTGTACACCCGGTTCAGGCGTTGGTCCTGCACATGCGTTTCGGTCTTGATGCAGTCACTCATGGCCACGGTGCTGGAGGCCTTGTCCATGCATTGGCCATAGGCCGCCGTGTAGTCATCGGCCATTGCCGATGACAGCGAGCAGGCCAATGCCAGACCTGCCAGGTAATGCTTGATCATGCAAACTCTCCTTGTGGGATTTCAAAGCGTCTGCGGCTGCTCCGGCGGCATCAGCACCCTGCCCGGCTCAAAGCGCAACGTCGGCATCTGAGTCGCGGCATAGAGCACCACGCCCAACGCCGCAACCAGCACCACGTCTAGCCAGCTCCACCCCGGCATATCGGCGGCACTGCGCGCCTTCCAGCAATACCAGGCCTGTCCCAGGCAAAACACCATCATCGCCACCAGCCACAGGTAGAACCCGGCACCAAAGCCGGTACGCTCATGAAACGCGTAGCTCTGGTTGTCCGGCAAGCGGTCAATTCCGAAACTGCTGGCAGCCAGGTACAGCGCAACCAGCCCAGCCAGGAACGCCAGCCGGCGGAATCGTCGATGGGCCAGGATCGCCAGCGCCAGCAATGGGTTGGCGAACCACTGATACATCCCGAAAGGCAGGCCCCAAGGCCCGTACAACAGCATCTGCAAGGCCGGCATGTGACGGTCGCCACTCATCAGCGCGCCATCGAAGAACAGTGCGAGCAGGTACAGCAGCAAGCTGGCGCTCAGGTAGAAAACGGGCAAGGGGCATACCTGGGGAAAGGAACAGGCTGCGACCATAACCCAGGCCCTGCCGCGCTTCCAAACCTTCGATGAGATGTCATGCGGTCAGGCAACCGGCGGCTCCAGTAGCAGGCCATAGATACCGGAATCGGACAGCTCGCCAGCCACGCACCAGCGCGCGCGCAGGGTACCCTCGAGCACGAAGCCCTGGCGTTCGAGGGTACGTGCCGACCCTTGATTACGCGGGTCGATTTCGCCTTCCAGGCGGCGCATGTGCAGGGTGTTGGCGAGGTAGTCGATGAAGCAGGTCAGCGCCTCGTCCATGTAGCCTCGGCCCTGCACTGCGCTGGCCAGGCAATAACCGATCTCGCCACGACGCGAGACATCGTCGATGTTGAACAGTTGGACCATGCCGATCAGTTCACCGTTGTCGCGCCGGTACATGCCCAGCTTGAGCTGGTCACCGTTGGCATAGGCTTCGCGATCTGCGGCCAGGGCGCTTTCAGCTTCGGCCAGGTCTTGCCAGGGGGCATGATGCCAATAACGCATGACTTCGGGGTCGGCCATGATCGCCAGCCATTGCGCGGCATCGGCATGACGCATCGGGCGCAATTGCAGGCGTGGGCTTTCAAGGCAGAGGTCACTGGGGAAACTGCGAGGTGGGGTCACGCCGGATCTCCTGTCCATGGCTGGGGAAATGACAGTTTAACGTCAAGCACAGGGTCCAGGCATCCGGGGCCGGCACAGGCTGGCGGTCAGGCCACCTCGGCCCCATCATCCGGCCAGTGCGGCTCGTTGGCCCCCGGCGGGGTCAGCGGTGGCAGCCCATACGCGGCCCGCGCATCGTCGCAGCTGGGGTTATGTACCCCACCCACCCACGACGCTTCGAACTCGCGGCAGGGGCTGGAGCGGTTGGCGTAGATGGTACACGCCACCTGCTGGCCGATCTCGCCCTGCAGGCTGATACAGCGGCATGGCTTGGCGTCGGTGCCGATCATGGCAACACGGGTGGGATTGATCTGAACCACCAGGTCGTCCGGTACCAGGCCGCCTGAAGACTGGCATTCGCCCCAGAAGAAGGACACACGGAAGTACCCGCAGCAGGCGCCGCAGTCAAGGCAAGGGTTATATTCGGACATGATGGCACGGAGGGAAGGTTGTTGTTATCGGGGCTGGCCCGCGGCGCCATTTTCAATCCAAGCCGGGGCTGCTGGATAGGGGGGCAATGCAAAAATATTTGCCGCTGATCCGGCGGCCTGCCAACGGCGACCGGCAGCGCTGCCGATCGCCCGTTTTTGTCAGCAGATGGCCTTGTAGGTCGCGGCATCCACGCGCTGCAGAGCAAGCCCTGCGCTCGGGTCATAATCACTGCCCTGCACTTTGCTGAAGTAGGTGCGCGCTTCACCACAGTGCACCAGGCGGTCGTTCGGCTCACCCTCGGTGAGTACGGTGTAGGACTTGCTGCGCATGGCCTGATATTGGCTGTCCGCTGCCGCCATCACCTGGTGATATTTCATCAGCTGGCTGTCGTCCAGTGCCAGGCGCTTGTCGAGCTGCGCACCCCAGCGGGTCAGGCACACCTCGGCGAAATGACGAACGATCAGCCCCGGTTCCACCAGCACCTCGCCGGCACCGGCGCCGTCCACCGAAGCGTTGCCGACGAGCGTGGCGTGGCGGCCTGGCATGGGGTAGATGCTGATCTGCGTCCCGCTTGCGACCGAAGGGATCACACAGGCAAAACCTTTGGAGCGCTCATCCCGCGAGTAGAAACCTACGTATTCTCTGACGTTATCCGCCAGCGTCACGCGCTCGGCCTGGACATTGCCGACCCCGGGCACCGGATCGATGGCGAAGATGTTCACGGGTATGTCACGCAACACCGGATCCTGAGCCATGGCATTGGCCAACATGTGGCAGCTTATCCCTCCCCTGCTCCAGCCAACCAGATTGACTTGAGTCGGGATGCGCGGCTTGCGGAACATGCTGATGATCTGTTCCTGCAGCTCCTGGGGCGTCGGATGGCGGTCACCATAGTCGTAGGTGCGCCAGAACCAGGAAGCTGAGGAAGAAGGGTCCGGAACAGATACCCCGGCATCTTTCAGGCGCTGGTACTCTTGCTCGCTCAGCTTGGTACGTTGCCAGTTGCTTTCGCCTTTGATCACCTGCAGCACATGTTTGACGTTCTCTTCCCAGCCAAGACCAAACAGCTGGCCGGTCCAGTTGAAATAACCGCCGGGCTCGACGAACAGGTTGTCATCCTGCAGGTTGCCGCTGCCGGGGCCATCCACGGCGATCCAATGGGCGAACTCGCGGCCTTGGTCGTTGCTGGCCAAGGTAGATACCAGCTCGCCGTTCCAGAAATTGGGGTTGGCGTGGTCGAAGCGGTGGGAGCCGGTGCCGCAGAAATAGGCGGTGAAAACACTCATGGGCAGTCTCTGTAGTGAGAAATGAGTGCTGAAAATAAGTTGGCATACTGACGCAACGCAGGCGGAAAGCTCACCCCTGCTGCGGAATCGGGGCTGCTGTGCAGCCCCAACAGTGATTACCTGCGGGCCAGGCCATCGGCCCGGAACATCTGCCGTATCCCGCGGATCGCCTGGCGGATGCGGTCCTGGTTCTCGATCAGGGCAAAGCGTACGTGGTCATCACCGTAGTCACCGAAGCCGATCCCCGGCGACACACACACCTTGGCCTCGGCCAGCAGCTTCTTGGAAAACTCCAGCGAACCCAGGTGCGCATACTCCGCTGGAATCTTCGCCCACACGTACATCGAGGCCTTGGGGTTCTCGACCATCCAACCCAGCTCGTGCAAGCCTTTCACCAACAGGTTGCGGCGCTGACGGTATTGCTCGGCAATGTCGCGCACACATTGCTGGTCACCCTCCAGCGCAGCGATTGCGGCTACCTGCAGCGGGGTGAAGGTGCCGTAGTCGTGGTAGCTCTTGATCCGCGCCAGGGCACTGACCAGCTCGGGGTTGCCGACCATGAAGCCGATCCGCCAGCCGGCCATGTTGTAGCTCTTGGACAGGGTGAAGAACTCCACGGCGATGTCCTTGGCCCCCGGCACCTGCATGATCGACGGCGCTTTCCAGCCGTCGTAGACGATGTCGGCATAGGCCAGGTCATGCACTACCAGTACCCCATACTGCTTGGCCAGGGCCACCACGCGCTCGAAGAAATCCAACTCCACGCACTGCGCGGTGGGGTTGGACGGGAAGCCAAGGATCATCATCTTCGGCTTGGGGATCGACTCGCGAATGGCCCGTTCGAGTTCATTGAAGAAGTCCACCCCCGGCACCAGCGGCACCGAACGCACCTGAGCCCCAGCGATCACCGCACCATAGATGTGGATCGGGTAGCTGGGGTTGGGCACCAGCACCGTATCGCCCTGGTCGAGCGTGGCCAGCATCAGGTGCGCCAGGCCTTCTTTCGAGCCGATGGTGACGATGGCTTCGCTTTCCGGGTCGATGGCGACCTCGTAGCGTTCCTTGTACCAGTTGGAAATGGCCCGGCGCAGACGCGGGATACCGCGAGAGGTGGAATAGCCGTGGGTGTCTTCGCGCTGGGCGACCTGCACCAGCTTCTCGACAATGTGCGGCGGCGTGGCGCCATCGGGGTTGCCCATGCTCAGGTCGATGATGTCCTCGCCACGGCGGCGGGCCGCCATCTTGAGCTCGGCGGTGATGTTGAAGACGTAAGGGGGGAGACGATCGATGCGCGCAAAGCGGCGCGGCGAACCTGGGTTGGCCATGGCTTCCTCTGAGTACGTAAGCGCCCGGAACCGTCCGAGCGACGTTGGCCGATGTGGCGGCCTGGAACAGAAGATAGTCCCGAATGAGCGATCCTGTAAAGGATAATTTCCCGTTTTTACCGACATTTTCAGATCTATCATTTGAAAATGTGCTGATTATTGTTTCCAGGCCTGTCCCTATCGCCGACGAGCCAGCGACGGGGCCCGATACAGGCATAAAAAAACCCCGGCACCATGGCCGGGGTTTTCGTGAAACAGGCAGCAGTCTCAGCGTGCGTAAGTCATCAGCACGTCCGCAGCGGTCTGGCTGTCCACCCCCATCATCACGCTAAGCGCGGTGACGGTGAGGATGGAGAAGCCGAACACCTTGCGCGCCCACTTGCTGTCGTCCTCGGCCTTGTAGCCACCCCAGGCCATGTACAGCCAGTACAGGCCCATGGCGGCTGCCACGGCCAGGTAGCCGAGGCCGGCGTAACCGCCGAGGGTAAGCATCAGGGTGGCGAGAACGAAGGCCAGTACGTACAGCACGATCTGCTTCTTCGCCGCCAGAACACCGCGCGCCACCGGCAGGACCGGAATGTTGGCTGCGCTGTAATCCTTGAAGCGGAAGATCGCGATGGCAAAGCTGTGCGGCATCTGCCACAGGCTGAACATCACCAGCAGGGTGACCGCAGCCAGGTCGAAGCTGTTGCTCACGGCGCAGTAGCCGATCACTGGAGGCATGGCACCCGACAGGCTGCCGACCAGGGTGCCGTGCACCGATTTACGCTTCAGCCACAGGCTGTAGAAACCGACGTAGACGATGAAGCCGACCAGCGCGCAGAACGCCGACAGCGGGTTGGCCTGGACATACAGCAGGCTGAAACCCGCCACCCCGAGCAGGGTGGCGTAGATCAGCGCGAGGGGCAGCGGCATGCCGCCCTGGACCATGACGCGGTTCTTGGTGCGCTCCATTTTCTGGTCGATGTCGCGGTCGATGCAGTTGTTGAACACGCAACCGGAGGCGACGACCAGGGAGGTTCCCACTACTACCGCCAGGAACAGGGCGAAATCCACATGGCCCTTCGCGGCAAGGAAGAAACCGCCTGCCACGGAAAGCACGTTACCGAAAATGATCCCCGGTTTGGTGATTTGGATAAAGTGCTTAACGGACATGCAGTCTTACCTCACTTGGCCAACATTTCGAAGTGGATGCTGAACATGATCCACAGCGACAGGCCGACAAGCAGAGCGATCACCAAAGTGGTGAACAGGAACGTCGATACGTTGTTGCGTTGCTCTTTCGAGCGGTCCATGTGCAGGAAGTACACGAGGTGTACCACTACCTGGATCACGGCCATGGCAACAATGATCAGAACGGTCAGGTTCTTCGGCAGGCTTGGCGACATGGCCAGGCCGAACGGGATCGCGGTCAGGATGATCGACAGGATGAAGCCGATCATGTACGACTTGACGCTGCCGTGGTTACCTTCGTGATGAGTGTCGTGTGCGTTAGCCATTACAGAACTCCCAGCAGGTAGACGACGGTGAATACGCAGATCCAGACCACGTCCAGGAAGTGCCAGAACAGGCTCAGGCAGCTCATGCGGGTCTTGGCGGTCGGCGTGATGCCGTGCTTGTTGATCTGGTACATCATGACTGCCATCCAGATCAGGCCGGCGGTCACGTGCAGGCCGTGGGTACCTACCAGGGCGAAGAAGCCCGACAGGAAACCACTGCGGTTCGGGCCGAAGCCTTCGCCGATCAGGTGATGGAATTCATAGATTTCCATCGCGATGAAGGCTGCACCGAACAGGAAGGTCACAGCCAACCAGCCCAGTACGCCAGCTTTCTTGCCATCGAACATCTTCAGCATGGCGAAGCCGAAGGTGATCGAGGACAGCAGCAGGAACAGCGTTTCAACAGCTACGAAATCGAGCTGGAAGATGTCATGACCCGACGGGCCGCCGGCAAAACTGCCGGACAGCACCGCGTAGGTGGCGAAGAGCGACGCAAACAGGATGCAGTCGGTCATCAGGTACAGCCAGAAACCCAGTACGGTCATCTGGCCCGAGTCGTGGTGGTGGTCGTCATGCCCATGGTCGTGACCATGAGCAGCACCGTGCATTACTTGACTGGACATTGATTACACCCGCTCAAACGATTCGACACGTGCGCCGGCAGGCAGAGCACCTGCTTTGGCCAGCGCTTTCATGCGCTCGCCTTCGATGCGCGCCACTTCTTCGGCCGGAACCATGTAGCCCTGGTCGTCACGCGCCGCGTGGCGAACGAAGACAGCGATAGTTGCAACCAGGCTCGCGCCAACCAGCCACCAGATGTGCCAGATGAAGGCGAAGCCGAAGACGGTCAGGAACAGGCCCATGAACAAACCGGTGGAGGTGTTGCTCGGCATGTGGATCGCTTCGTACTTGGCCGCTGGCTTGTAGGCAACACCGGCTTCCTTGGCTTCGTGCCAGGCATCCAGGCCAACCTTCTCAGGCATGTGGGCGAAGTTGTAGAACGGAGGTGGCGACGAAGTCGACCATTCCAGGGTACGGCCGCCCCATGGGTCGCCGGTCACGTCCAGGTTCTGGTTGCGGTCGCGAACCGATACGTACAGCTGGATCAGCTGGCAGGCGATACCGAACAGGATCAGCACGGCGCCGACCACGGCTACGTACAGGTAGGGTTCCCACAGCGGGTTGTCGGAGTGGTTCAGACGACGGGTCATGCCCATGAAGCCCAGGGCGTACAGCGGCATGAACGCTACGTAGAAGCCCGAGATCCAGAACCAGAAGGCAGCTTTGCCCCACTTCTCGTTCAGGGTGAAACCGAAGGCTTTCGGGAACCAGTAGGCGAAGCCGGCGATGTAGCCGAATACCGCACCACCGATGATCACGTTGTGGAAGTGGGCAATCACGAACAGGCTGTTGTGCAGGACGAAGTCAGCCCCCGGAACAGCCAGCAGAACGCCAGTCATGCCACCGATGGAGAAGGTGATCATGAAGCCCAGGGTCCACATGATCGGCGCGGTGAAGCGCAGACGGCCCTGGTAGATGGTGAACAGCCAGTTGAACAGCTTCACACCGGTCGGAATGGAGATCAGCATCGTCGCCAGGCCGAAGAAGGTGTTGACGCTGGCGCCGGCACCCATGGTGAAGAAGTGGTGCAGCCATACAGCGAAGCCCAGCACGGCGATGGCGCCCGATGCATAGATCATCGAGTGGTGGCCGAACAGACGCTTGCCGGAGAAGGTCGAGGTGACTTCCGAGAACACACCGAAGGCCGGCAGGATCAGGATGTAAACCTCAGGGTGACCCCAGGCCCAGAACAGGTTGACGTACATCATCGGGTTCCCACCAAGCTCGTTGGTGAAGATGTGGAAGTCCAGATAACGGTCAACAGTCAGCAGGGCGAGTGCAGCGGTCAGGATCGGGAAGGAAGCAACGATCAGCACGTTGGCCCAGGTGCAGGTCCAGGTGAAGATCGGCATGTCCATCAGCTTCATGCCAGGTGCGCGCATCTTCATCACGGTGACGAGGAAGTTCACACCGGTAAGCGTCGTACCCAGGCCTGATAGCTGTAGCGCCCAGATGTAGTAGTCGACACCCACCCCAGGGCTGTACTGAATGCCCGCGAGCGGCGGGTAGGCAACCCAGCCGGTCTTGGCGAATTCACCAACGCCCAGCGAGATGTTGACCAGCAGCACGCCTGCCAGCAGCAGGTAGAAGCTCAGCGAGTTCAGGAATGGGAAGGCAACGTCACGTGCACCGATCTGCAGAGGAACCGCCAGGTTCATCAGGCCGGTGAAGAACGGCATCGCCATGAAGATGATCATGATCACACCGTGAGCGGTGAAGATCTGGTCATAGTGTTCAGGCGGCAGGTAGCCTTCGGAGCCACCGGTAGCGGCAGCCAGCTGGGTACGCATCATGATGGCGTCGGCGAAGCCGCGCAGCAGCATGACCATCGCGACGATGATGTACATCACCCCGATCTTCTTGTGGTCGACAGTCGTCAACCACTCGGTCCACAAGTAGGTCCACTTGCGGAAGTAGGTGATAGCACCGACGACAGCGATACCACCGAGCGCAATCATGGCAAGTGTCACCATGACTATCGGCTCGTGATAGGGTATCGCCTCCAGGCTTAGTTTACCGAACATCTCTTACTCCTCTGCACCGGCAGCTGGTTGCATACTCGATTCCACACCCTTGGTAGTGGCCAGATCTTTGCTGCCTGCTTCTTCGTGGCTCGGACGACCGCGGTTCATGCCTTCGTACTTGTCGACGATCAGCTGGAACTGGTCAGGCGAAGCCTCGCTGTACAGCGCGACCGGGTTGTTTTCGCTTGGTTTGGCCAAGGCGTCGTATTCGGCCTTGTCCAGCTTCTTCGGCGACTGCTTGACCTCGGCGACCCACTTGTCGAAGTCTTCCTGGGAGGTGGCAGTAGCCTTGAATTTCATGCCGGTGAAGCCAGCACCGCTATAGTTGGCGCTGATACCGTCGAACTCGCCGTTTTCGTTGGCGATCAGGTGCAGCTTGGTGGTCATGCCGGCCATGGCGTAGATCTGGCCGCCCAGGCCCGGGATGAAGAACGAGTTCATCACGGCGTCGGAAGTGACGCGGAAATTGACCGGGGTGTTAGCCGGGAAGACGATCTTGTTGACCGTGGCAATGCCCTGCTCCGGGTAGATGAACAGCCATTTCCAGTCCAGCGCGACCACGTCGATCTGCACCGGCTTCACATCGGAATCCAGCGGACGATACGGGTCCAGCTTGTGGGTGGAGTGGTAGGTGAAGTAGCCCAGGGCGATGATGATCAGGATCGGGATGATCCACACCGCGGCTTCGATCTTGGTCGAGTGCGACCAGTCGGGGGTGTAGGTGGCGGCCTTGTTGGAAGCACGGTACTTCCAGGCGAAAACCACGGTCATGATGATGACCGGAATCACCACCAGCAGCATCAGACCGGTAGCGATGAGGATCAGGTTCTTTTGCTCAATGCCGACCTGGCCCTTCGGGTCGAGCAGGGTCCAGTTGCACCCACTGAGTAAAAGCATGCCTAAAAAGGGCAATATGCCAAACAGTCTGGGGTAACGCTTTTTACTCATCTCACGACCTCTAGATCAGCTTGCTTCAATGCAATTTGTGTTTTGGTAGCCAACACTTCGTCCTGCCAAGTGCGGCATTTCGCGCCCGTACTCGCTCCTGCCCGGGTCCGACTGCAGGGCCTTGGCGTCAAGCGGGTTAGCGGTGCTTATGGTTTCGTAGGCAACAGGCCTGTACTTCAGACCAAGTCCATTTGGTGCGGGAAAACGCGGAGGGGGGTCCGCCCGGTATCGCCGTTTGGCGAAACTTGACGAAGTCAGCAAAAAGGAGCGCTGGGGCTTCCTTCAATCCTGCGACTCGCAAGCAGTGCCGAACGGAAATTGGGGGCGATTGTAGATAGGTCGCCAACCCTTGACTATGACTTATTGAGCAACAGTCTTTTACAGGATCTGCAACAATACAGCTCGAAAATTCAACTTCGCGACAGTTTGTCGCACCCCGCTTGCTAGCCCTCGAAGCCGCATTCTGCAAGGCCTGGAGGTTGATCTGGATCAAGCGGGGAGCAACTTTTCGCTCTTCTCATGCGGCGCAAAAGAACCTTTGCAGCTCGGTACTTTTGTCTAAGCCTGGCGTCGGTTGCGGTAGATCCCGAGCGGAACCAGAACTGCTGTCAGGACGAACGCCAGCAGTGCCCATTGTGCCAGCGACAAGCCGAGGATCGGTGGATACGGCGTACTGCAGAAACCGTCGACCTGGAATACCAGCGGCCAGAGCTTGGCCAGCGGCAGGTCGTCGACGATCGGCTGCAGGGTATCGATGCCACAACTGACCATGGGGTTGGCGAGTATATACACATGGTTGCCGGCCGCAACGATTCCACCGATTGCGCTGAGCACCACCAGCGCCTCGAAGAAGGTCAGGCTGCGGCGCCCGGGCATCGCCGCCGCGATGAAGGCGAACAGGGCAATGAACAACAAAGCATAACGCTGCAGGATGCACAGAGGGCACGGCGCCTCGCCGAGCACGATCTGCATGTAGAGAGCGCCGCCGATCAGCGAAATGCAGATCAGACCCAACAGCACCAGGAAGCGCCGTTCCCGATTAAGGCGCGATGTTTGTTCGTTCATTGCCGGTTCCTTCGATGGATAGTCGCAGCGTGGTCCGCCTGCCTGGGCGCAAGTCTACACGCAGAGCAAGGCCTGTGAGCGTGCCGAGGAAGCGGCGTGATAGCGCGGCGCGGGGCTATCCGGTGTGGCTGAGACCGGCCGCAGCGACGTCGGTTCAACGTCGGGCGGCAAAAAGCGGCTGCCCAGGTGCCGCGCAGGGCCAGGCCCCTCGACACCCGGGAGTGAAGGATACCGTGATTAAAGGAGAATTAAAGATGAAAACTGTACAGCGGTTTTCACCTCTCCTTATATAGGCATTAAGGTGATGCGTGCCCAGCCGCTGGCAAGCCAGCCCCCAGGCAGCGAATGCAATCGACCGTTTCGTTCTCGATTACCCACGGGCGGGAGCAGCTGCGAGGGAGCTGGCTTGCCAGCGGCTGGGATGAATTCTTGTTACAAGCCTGTACCGGCTCTTTCACGGGTAGACCCGCGAAGAGTCCGGTACAGGCGCCACATCACTCCAGCGCAGCCGCCGGCCCGAAGAACTCGTAGCGGCTTTGCTGCTCCGGTACCCCCAGCCCTTTCAACTGGCGCTTGACCGCCGCCATGAAGCTCTTCGGCCCGAGGAAATAGGCGTCCACGTCACGCTCGCGCGGCAGCCACTCGGCCAACAGCTCTTCACTGAGCAAACCAACGGCATCGGCCGCAGCAGCCCCTTGCGGCTCGGCATAGCAATAGAAGCGCTTGAGCTGTGGATGACGCGCAGCCAAGCCGTCTACCCAGTCACGGAAGGCATGTACGGCACCGTTACGCGCACAATGGATGAAACGCACCTCGCGCCGGGTCTGCAAGGCCGCCTGCAGCATAGCCAGGGTCGGGGTGATGCCTACACCCCCGCTGATCAGAACCAGCGGCTTGTCGCTGGCAGCCAGGGTGAAATCGCCGGCTGGCGGGAACAACTGCAAGGTATCCCCCACCGCCAGCTGGTCGTGGAGGTAGTTGGAGACCTTGCCGCCCGCCTCGCGCTTGACGCTGATGCGATATTCCTTGCCGTCGCAGAGTGCCGACAACGAATAGTTGCGGCGCTGCTCGGCGCCGTCGATGTCCAGCTTCAGGCCGATGTACTGGCCAGGTTCGGCCTTGAGTACCGGCTTGCCATCCACTGGCGCAAAGTAGAACGAGACGATCTCGCTGCTTTCCTGCTCACGGCGTACCAGGCGGAATTCCCGGGTACCGCGCCAGCCACCTTCGGCTTGTTCCTTCTGTTGGTAGAGGTTCTCTTCCGCGCCAATCAGGATGTCGGCCAGCTGGCCATAGGCCGCGCCCCAGGCCTCGATGACGGCAGGGGTGGCGATGTCCTTGCCCAGCACCTCTTCGATGGCGCGCAGCAGGCAACTGCCGACGATCGGGTAGTGCTCCGGCAGAATCTGCAAGGCGACGTGCTTGTTGATGATCTGACCGACCAGGCCGCCCAGCTGCTCCAGCTGGTCGATATGGCGGGCATACATCAGCACGCCGTTGGCCAGGGCGCGTGGCTGATCCCCGCTGGCCTGGTGGGCCTGGTTGAACAGCGGGCGCACCTGCGGGTACTCGCTGAGCATCATTTGGTAGAAGTGGGTGGTCAGCGCTTCGCCGCGGCTTTCCAGCAGGGGGACGGTGGCCTTGATGATTGCACGTTGTTCGGCATTGAGCATTGCAGCAACTCCTGAGCCTGTGGCTTCGAATGACTGCCATGGCTATTACAGCAATCGTGCCAGGTTCTAACCTCAGTAAAATCAAGGGTTTGACAGTGATCATGTCAAAACGACCCGGCGCAGCGTATAGTCATATCGACCTATAGGAGTCCATATGACTGCAAAGCCGTTGCTCACCACCCTTCTGCCCTTGGTCAGCGACCTGTCCCGCGACCTGCCGGACCAGGAACGTTACCGGCGCCTGTTGCAGGCCATGCGTGGACTTCTGCCGTGCGACGCCGCCGCGCTGCTGCGTCTGGATGGCGAGTGGCTGGTGCCACTGGCGGTGGACGGCCTGAGCGCGGATACCCTCGGCCGGCGATTCCGGGTCAGCGAGCATCCGCGCTTCCAGGTCCTGCTCAGCCGCCCGGAACCCACCCGCTTCGCCAGTGACTCCGAACTGCCCGACCCTTATGACGGCCTGGTCAACGCCGCCGATGCCAACCTGGAAGTTCATGACTGCATGGGCTGCCCGCTGATGGTCGATGAGCGCCCCTGGGGCCTGGTCACGCTCGACGCCCTTACCCCAGGGCAATTCCAGAGCCTGGAACTGGATGCCCTGCAGGCCTTTGCCAGCCTGGCCGCTGCCACGGTCACCGTGGCCGAGCGTATCGAACACCTGGCCCTGCGCGCCGAAGACGAGCACCACCGTGCCGAGATCTACCGCCAGGCCAGCGGCCAGGACAGGGAACTGATAGGCCAGAGCCCGGCCCATAAGCGCCTGGTAGAAGAAATTCGCCTGGTCGGGGGCAGCGACCTGACCGTGCTGATCACCGGTGAGACCGGTGTCGGCAAGGAGCTGGTGGCGCAGGCCCTGCACCGGGCCAGCAACCGCGCCGAAAAGCCGCTGATCAGCCTCAACTGCGCCGCACTGCCCGATACGCTGGTGGAAAGCGAACTGTTCGGCCATGTACGCGGCGCTTTCACTGGCGCCCACGGCGAGCGCCGCGGCAAGTTCGAGCTGGCCAACGGCGGCACACTGTTCCTCGATGAAGTGGGTGAACTGCCGCTGGCAGTACAGGCCAAGTTGCTGCGGGTATTGCAGAGTGGCCAGCTGCAGCGCCTTGGCTCGGACCGCGAACACCGGGTGGACGTGCGCCTGATCGCCGCCACCAACCGCGACCTGGCGGCAGAGGTGCGCAGCGGCAACTTCCGCGCCGACTTCTACCACCGCCTGAGTGTCTACCCGCTGCATGTACCACCGCTTCGCGAAAGAGGCCGCGACGTGCTGCTGTTGGCCGGCTACTTCCTCGAACAGAACCGTTCGCGCCTGGGCCTGAACAGCCTGCGCCTGAGCAGCGGCGCCCAGGCGGCACTACTGGCCTACGACTGGCCGGGCAACGTGCGGGAACTGGAACACCTGATCGGTCGCTCTGCGCTCAAGGCGCTGGGCCAGCACGCCGACCGGCCACGCATTCTCACCCTTGAAGCCATGGACCTGGACCTGCGCGCAACGGTAACGCCCACCACGCTCGCCTCCCCTGCCGCGCCAATGCAGGAAGCGGCGCTGCCCGAGGGCGGCCTGCGCGAAGCCGTCGACCTGTACCAGCGCCAACTGATCGAAGCCTGCCTGCAACGGCACCAGCACAACTGGGCGGCTGCCGCCCGGGAACTTGGCCTGGACCGGGCCAACCTCAGCCGTCTGGCCCGCCGCCTGGGGTTACGCTGACGGGGTGTCGCTAAAGCCCGAACAGATCAGGCCGATAACCGGTTACCCCTGTTCCCGACGAAGGTCACCATGGCCACGCAAAATGCCCGCGCGGACTCGCTGTCCCTGCTGCTGTTCACGCTGCGCAGCGGCAAGTTGATGGCAATCAACCTGCTCAAGGTCAGCGAGATCATCCCTTGCCCACCGCTGACCAAGCTGCCCGAGTCGCACCCCCACGTAAAAGGCGTGGCGACCCTGCGCGGCAACCCGCTGTCGGTCATCGACCTGTCCCGCGCCATCGGCGAACGGCCACTGGCCGACCCGGACGGTGGCTGCCTGATCGTCACCGAGATCAGCCGTTCGCGCCAGGGCCTGCATGTGCAGGCGGTCAGCCGCATCGTGCATTGCCTGAGCACCGACATCAAACCGCCGCCCTACGGCTCGGGCAACCGCTCGTTCATCACCGGTGTAACCCGGGTCGACAATACCCTGGTACAGGTGCTGGATATCGAAAAAGTCATCCACGCCATTGCCCCGCCGGCACCCGAGCCCCCCCAAAGCCCCCTGAGCGAAGAAGACGTCAGCCTGTTGGCTGCCGCCAACATCCTGGTTGTAGACGACAGCCAGGTGGCCCTGCAACAGTCGGTGCACACCCTGCGTAACCTCGGCATGGAATGCCACACCGCGCGCAGTGCCAGGGACGCCATCAATGTCCTGCTGGAGCTGCAGGGCACCGCACAGGAGATCAACATCATCGTCTCCGATATCGAAATGTCCGAGATGGACGGCTACGCGTTCACCCGCACCCTGCGCGAGACCCCGGACTTCCAGCACCTCTATATCCTGCTGCATACCTCGCTCGACAGCACCATGAGCGCCGAGAAGGCCAGGCTGGCCGGGGCCAATGCAATCCTCACCAAGTTCTCCTCGCCGGAACTGACCGATTGCCTGGTAGTGGCAGCGCGTACCGTGGTGTTCGCCGAGCGCTGACAAATCCTGCGACAAACTCCCCGGCTTGTCATAGGGGTTGAGATGGGCATAATCGCGCCTCTCGCAAGCCACTTGCCGGAGTCGTCCATGAAGTTCTTCAGCGCTATCCTGATCACCTGTGCCCTGTTCAGCGCTATCGCCCAAGCCTCCAGCAGCCAGGCCTGGAACGAGCAGCGCCAGCAGATGCTCAAGGCCTGCCTGGCCGCCAGCCAGTTCAAGGACGCCCACGTTCGCAGCAAGCCTGCCGAGTTCGATGACCAGGTCGGCATGAGTGCCCTGCTGATCGAGGGCGTCTACCCACAGCCACACATGCAGCAGCGTACCGGCACCGAACTGTGCCTGTACGACCGCCGCCAGCAACGGGCTTTCGTCAGCGAATGGAGCCCGGAGGTCAAGTGACCGACAGCCTGCGTTTCGCCTGCACCGGCTGCGGCAAGTGCTGCACCGGCCACCACGTGCCGTTGACCCTGGCCGAAGCCCGTCACTGGGCGGCGGATGGCGGCCAGGTGGTGGTCCTGATCGAAGCTTTCGTGACCGATGGCCCTGGCATGCCG
This sequence comes from Pseudomonas sp. TE21394, assembly GCF_054057835.1. Classification (NCBI taxonomy): domain Bacteria; kingdom Pseudomonadati; phylum Pseudomonadota; class Gammaproteobacteria; order Pseudomonadales; family Pseudomonadaceae; genus Pseudomonas; species Pseudomonas sp. TE21394. The sequence continues at coordinate 1,040,858 of NZ_JBSRZR010000001.1, forward strand.
CTGGAGCAGCGTGAGCATGTGATGCGCCGTTCCCATCCCGTGCGCTGTGGCACCGGCGAGGTACGCGTCGCGGTGACCTTTGCCGCGTTCAACCCCGGGCGCTGCCGCAACCTCGACGACAATGACCGATGCACCATCTATGACCGCCGCCCGCTGGTCTGCCGCATTTATCCGGTAGAGATCAACCCGCATATCCCGCTGCGGCCAGCAAGCAAGGACTGTCCGCCGCAAGCCTGGCAGCAGGGGCCTGAGCTGATTCACGGCACGCAACTGCTCGATGCCGGGTTGCAGGCACTGGTGCACGCCTCGCGTGAGGCCGACAGAAACGACGTCGCGGCCAAGGTGCAGGTATGCCAGGCGCTAGGTATGACTACCAGTGCGCTCAAAGGCAATGGCTTTACGGCTTACCTGCCCGACATGGGCGCGTTTGCCGCCGCCCTGGCGCAACTGCCGGAAGATGACGGGGCAGCTTGGGCCCTGCATGTGGAGGACCAAGCGCTAGGGTCGAGCTTGCAGGGGTACGGCTTGCACATAACTCAACAAGCCTCGCTGTACTACGCCTTCATCGGCTTCTGAACAAGCCGTCCCGCCTAGCACGGGGGTTCACGGCGAATGTGCGATTGCTTTGCTGTGCAATCATTACCTTTTGCGCAACAGTGCTTATCGCACTTCGCTCTGTTTCAAGTGTATTGAAAGGGCTAACTTTAGCCCTGTCCTCATTAGCACTTGCACTGCAAGAAGGTAGTTTCAAATGTCCAACAGTAAGGGTATTGCCAGCGTCTTCGTCCTGTCTTCCCTGTTGTTGTCGCCGCTGGCCATGGCCGAAGAATCCCAGGCTTTCATCACCCGTAATGCCGAGTTGGCCGCCGTTCATCAGGAAGCTCGCAACGCCATCGCCGCGCAGCAGTCCGATAGCACCAAAGACGCAAACCAGACAGCTTCCAAAGTTTCTGTCGACACCAATGCCGACAGCTGAGCGAGCGCAGTTACTGCTCCCGATTTCCCTTGGCTACGCCATGGGCACCACCGGTGCCGATATGTTAGCCTTTTAAAGCCGCTGCCAATCAGCGGCTTTTTTTATGTGCTTCAACTATCAGCCCGGCTGTAACCTTTACCTATAAAAACACGCACATTCGAAAATAAAAACTGCCCCACCGCCCGACCCAAGGAGCTAGTACCGGTGCCTACCGCGTTTCGTTTTACCCCGCTGTTCATTGCGTTGACTGCAACGATCCCTTTCGCCACCCAGGCAGATGAAGACAAGGCTGATGGCTTCATCGAAGGGTCGTCCCTCAACCTGCACTTTCGTAATGCCTATTTCAATCGCGATAACCACAACGCCAGCGTGCGTGACACCCGCGAGTGGGGTCAGGGCGCGGTGGCGCGCTTCGAGTCGGGCTACACCCCGGGTGTGCTTGGCGTTGGCCTGGATGCCCATGCGATGCTGGGCCTGAAGCTCGATGGCGGTGGCGGCCACGCCGGCACCAGCATCCTGCCCGAGCACATCAAGGACGACGGCGAGCTGGGCGCAGCCCCGCATTCGTTCTCCACTGCTGGGGCCGCGCTCAAGCTCAAGGCGTTCGACACCGAGTTCAAGGCGGGTGACCTGTTCCTCACCAACCCGGTAATTGCCGGGGGCGAAAGCCGCATGCTGCCGCAGACCTTCCGTGGCGTGAGCCTGACCAATACCAGCATCGACGGGTTGCTGCTCGAAGGCGGCCAGGTGAGCTTCACCAAGCCTTACAACCAGAGCGGCCACCGCCGCATCGACACCTACTACGGCGCGCTGGACGAGCACGACAAGAGCAAGCACCTGAACTGGGCCGGCGTGTCGTGGAGCGGCACACCGGACATCACCACCAACCTGTATGCCGCCGAGCTGAAGGACATCTGGAACCAGTACTACGCTGACTTCGACTACACCTACGTGGTCAACGACCTGGTCAGCCTGAACCCGGGCATCCACTTCTACCACACCCAGGAAACCGGCCAGGCGCTACTGGGCAAGATCGACAACAATACCTACAGCGTGCACTTCACCGTCAACGCCGGGTACCACAGCGTCACCGCCGCCTACCAGCGGGTCAATGGCGACACGCCGTTCGACTACATCAACCTTGGTGACAGCATCTACCTGGACAACTCGCGCATGTACTCGGACTTCAACGCGCCGAACGAGCGCTCATGGAAGCTGCAGTACAACTATGATTTCGCCGGCATGGGTGTGCCAGGCCTGACCAGTTCGCTTTCATATTCGCGCGGTGAGGCCGATCTGACCAAGGCTACCCAGGACACCAGCCACTACGACTACTACCGTGCCGACGGCGAGAACGCGATGCACTGGGAGCGTGACCTGGATGTGAAGTACGTATTCCAGGAGGGCGACCTCAAGGACTTGTCGGTCCTGGTACGCTATGCCGTGCACCGTGGCAGCCAGGGTTATGCCTCGATCGACAGCAACAGCGATAACGATGAATTGCGAGTGATCGTCGATTACCCGTTGAATGTGTTCTGATTCGAAACCGCCAGCGAGGGCCTTGCCCTCGGTTCGCCGACGCGGTGGATGGCACCGGCTTCGCCATAGATCGCGGCTGAAGCCGCTCCTACAGCTACCGCGTCAACTCGAAGCCGGCACAAAACCTCGCGCGGATTTATCCGCGAAGCAGGCGGCGGCGGTAGCTGTAGAAGCTGGCTTGGCGGCGATGGGCTGCGCAGAATCGCTTGCGTGATTCCGTCGGACAAATCTTGTTCGACAATCCTCACTTCCCTAGAATGGCGCCGCCGCGAATGGCCCTGCCCACGCAGTAGCGAGCATGATCCCCCGACCCCCGCGTTTCGCACTCTACAGGTCACACCCCGAGCTGTTCCTCAACCTGGGCAGTTGCCTCGCCGTGCTCGCCATTGTAGCCATTGTCAGCTACCTGCTGGCCCGTGAGCGCGACAGCGTCGAGCTGTCGGCGATCCGCTCGTCCAGCAACATCGTCGAGCTGATCGAAAGCGACATCCTGCGCAACGCCGAGCTTTACGACCAGTCCTTGCAGGGGCTGATCTGGGCGGTCGGGCGCAAGGAGCTGGCGCAGATACCCGGCCCACTGCGCCAACGCCTCCTGTTCAATGAAGCCTTTGTCGACCGTAAGCGCGGGGATGTGCTGTGGCTGGACAAACAGGGCAACGTGGTAGGCGACTCCACCAGCAGTGTGCCGCGCAAAGCCAACTTCGGCGACACCGGGGTATTCCAGGCGCACCAGCGCAATGCCAACCTCGGCTTGCTGGTGGGCCCACCGTTCAAGGCCCTGCTCGGCGATCTGGACTGGTGCATCAGTTTCAGCAGGCGCATCTCCGGGCCCAATGGCGAGTTCGCCGGGGTGGCCGCGGGCGCGTTACGCCTGTCGTACTTCAGCGAGCTGTTTCGCCGCCTGGATATAGGCGACGACAGCAGCATCAACCTGCTCAACACGGACGGCCAACTGCTCGCGCGCCAGCCATCGCGCAAACAGGATCCGCTGATCGGCAGCAACTACGCCGACCGACCCAATTTCAAACGTATCCTCAACGAACAGAGCGGCAGCTTCACCGCCCGCTCCGGCAGCAGCGCAAAGCTGCGCATCTATACCTTTGCGCGCGTCCACCAGTTGCCATTGATCGTGCTGGTTGCGCATTCGGCCGATGAAGTGTTCCAGTCATGGCGCCGCACTGCGATCATGGTCAGTGTCGCCACCGGGCTGCTGTGCGTGGGCATCCTCTGGCTGACTTTGTTGCTGGGCCGCGAATTGCGCCGCCGACAAGAAGCTGAACAAGGCCTGGAAACCCTGGCCGCCACCGATAGCCTGACCGGCCTGGCCAACCGCCGCCGCCTCGACCAGGTGTTGCGCCAGGAGTGGACGCGCGCGCAGCGTAGCCGCAAGCCATTGGCAGTGTTGATGGTGGATGTGGACCATTTCAAGGCATTCAACCAGCGTCATGGCCACGCTGGTGGCGACCATGCCTTGCGCGAGGTAGCAAAAACCATCGAGGCATGCATCCGCCGCCCCGCCGACCTGGCGGCACGCTATGGCGGTGAGGAATTCCAGGTGGTGCTGCCGGAAACCGATCTCGCCGGCGCGCAGCTGCTGGCCGAGCGCATACGCGCCAGTGTCGAGGCGCTGGCGCCGTTTGCCGATGACGCCCGCTCGGTCACGGTAAGCATCGGCATCGGCCTGTCAGGCACCCAGCACGACCTGGCAAGGGTGCTGGGTGCTGCAGATGAGGCGCTCTACCGGGCCAAGGCCAAGGGCCGCAACCGGGTAGAGGGGCCGGCCGATTAGGACCGGGCGCGAGCAGCGTCGCGCAGCGCCTTGACCTGATCATGGTTGCGCTGCACGCCCTGCAGCTGCTTCTCCACCAGGTTGTAGGTCTGGTCGCTGGCGGTGCGGCCCAGCTTGACCAGTTTTTCGCGGGCATCCTTGTAGGCCTTGAGCGCATAGTCCTCACCACGCTCGACCTCGTTCAGCACGGCTTCTTCGCTCTTGCCGGTGAGCATGGACTTGAAGTTGACCCAACCACGGTGCAGGTCGCCGCTCAGGCTGGTCGAGGTTTCCGGGTCACCGCCCAGGCGGCGCACCTCGCTCTGCAGCTCGGCTGCGGCGTTGCCACATTCGCCAGCGCGCTGTACGAAGAAGGCCTTCAGTTCCGGGTTCTTGACATCATCGGCCGATTCGCGAAAACCCTTTTCGCCGTCCTTGCTGTACTCGATGAGGTCGTTCAGTACATCGATCACATCTTTGTTCGGGTTGCTCATGGCAAAACTCCTTGGCAGGTGATAGTCCACAAGACAGGAGCAGCGATCGTGCCAACCCGTTTCAAAACAGGAAACCTAAGAATATCAAACAGTTAGGCGAAACACCGTAACGCCGGCAAGCGGCGTTCTGCATGATTGCCGCTTGGGCATTCGTGCAGATTGCAGTATGGTCGGCGCTCCCTATGGCCAGGTGTGCCGATGATGAAGCCGGAAACCCTCGAACTGCTGGTGACCCGCAGCATGCCGTTTGGCAAATATCAGGGCCGGGTCATCGCCGACCTGCCGGGCGACTACCTGGCGTGGTTCGCGCGCAAAGGGTTCCCGTCGGGGGAGCTGGGCGGGTTGTTGGCGCTGATGCACGAGATCGACCATAACGGGCTGGGCGATCTGCTGGTGCCGTTGCGGCAGAAACATCGGCGCTAGCCGGCACAGACTCCTCGCCGGGTAAACCCGCAAAGAGCCTGTGCGGCCAACCCAGACCTCTAGCCTTTCGCCGGTGCTACCGCCAGCTCTACCCCTTCGCTCTTCTTGATCAGTGCATACACCACTGCGGTCAGCAGGCTCCCAGCCACGATTGCCAGCAAGTACAGCGCCGCATGGTTGATCGCATTCGGGATCAGCAACACGAACAGGCCGCCATGGGGTGCCATCAGTTTGCAACCGAAGTACATCGACAAGGCCCCGGTCAGCGCGCCACCGGCGATGCTGGCGGGGATGACCCGCAGCGGGTCCTTGGCGGCAAACGGGATTGCCCCTTCGGAAATGAAGCACAGGCCCAGCGCCAGGGCTGCCTTGCCCGCCTCGCGCTCGCTCTGGGCGAACTTGCGGCGCGCCAGCAAGGTGGCAATACCCAGGCCGATCGGCGGCACCATGCCCGCGGCCATGGTCGCCGCCATCGGCGCGTAGCTCGACGAAGCCAGCAGCCCCACCGAAAAGGCATAGGCGGCCTTGTTGATCGGCCCGCCCAGGTCGACGCACATCATGCCGCCCAGCAACAAGCCCAGCAGGATGGCGTTGGTGGTACCCATGCTGTCGAGGAAGTGGGTCAGGCCTTCGAGCATCGCCGCCACCGGCTGGCCAACCACATAGATCATCACCAGGCCGGTGAACAGGCTGGCCAGCAACGGGATGATCAGGATCGGCTTGAGTGCCTCCAGGCTGCTGGGCAGGCGTGCCCAGCGGGCAATGGCCTTGGCGCTGTAACCGGCGAGGAAGCCGGCGATGATGCCGCCGATGAAGCCAGCACCCAGGGTGCTGGCCAGCAGCCCGCCGATCATGCCAGGTGCCAGCCCGGGGCGGTCAGCGATCGACCAGGCGATGTAGCCCGCCAGCAGTGGCACCATCAGCTTGAATGCAGCCTCGCCACCGATCTGCATCAGCGCCGCCGGCAGCGTACCCGGCTGCTTGTAGGCTTCGATACCGAACACGAACGACAGCGCTATCAGCAGCCCGCCAGCCACCACCATTGGCAGCATGAACGACACACCGGTAAGCAGGTGCTTGTATACCCCGGTTTTCTCGCCCTTGGTCGGGCCAGCCGCCGCTGCGGCATCGGCGCTGTTTTCCACCTTGGCTTCGGCCAGGGCCTTGTCCAGGGTGGTACGAGCCTGCTTGAGGGCAATGCCGGTGCCGCAACGGTAGATACGCTTGCCAGCGAAACGCGCGGTGGGCACTTCAATGTCGGCAGCCAGCAACACCACATCGGCAGCGGCGATGGCTTCGGCCGACAGAGGGTTGCGCGCACCCACCGAGCCCTGGGTCTCTACGGTGAGCTGGTAGCCCAGTTGCTGCGCAGCCTGTTGCAGCGCCTCTGCGGCCATGAAGGTATGCGCAACACCAGTCGGGCAGGCGGTGACCGCTACGATGCGTACCCCCGTACTGGTGACTTCGGCCGGGCTGTCTGCCACGGACGCCAGCAGCTGGGCATTGACCGCCGCTTCATCAAGGAAGCCCTCGCGGTCGGTCAGGGCCTGTGACGGCGTACTCTGGTAGACGCGCTTGCCGACGAAACGGGACAGGTCGACCGGCCCGGTGCTGATCACCAGTACCCAGTCAGCCTCGGCGATCTGCGCGGCGCTCAGTTGCCGCTCAGGGTGCTCGACGTCCTGCACCTCGACGCTGGTGCTCCAGCCGCGCCGCTGGGCGGCGGCGGATAGCAGACGCGCGCTCAGCACGCTCGACACCTGGCCATTGGGGCAGGCGGTGACAATGGCAATGTTCATCGGCAACCCTCTTGTTGTTCTGTCAGTTGCACAGCGGCTTCCAGGCGCGCCAGTTGCTCCCGGTCGCGGATGCCGAAACCCAACTGGGTCACCGCCTGCGCGGCGATGGCGGTGGCACGGGTCAAGGTCTGGGCCGGCGCTTCGCCCTGCAGCAGGCCATGGACCATGCCGGCCACCAGCGAATCCCCTGCACCGACCGTGCTGGCCACCTGCACCTTGGGCGGGCAGGCATGCAGGTCGAGGTCGCGGCTGAACCAGCTGACGCCCTGTTCGCCGGCCGACACCACCACGTGCTCGATGCCACTGGCCAGCAGGCGCGCGGCAGCGGCACGCTGCTGTTGCGGGTTCTCCACCGCCAGGCCCAGCACTTCGCCCAGCTCTTCGGTATTCGGCTTGACCAGCCACGGAGCGCTCTGCAAGCCAGCCCGCAGGGCTTCGCCACTGCTGTCCAGCGCGACCTTCAGTCCCAGGGCTTTGAGCCGCTCAAGCAATTGGCGGAACCACTCGGCACTGATGCCGCGCGGCAGGCTGCCCGCCACCACTACCGCGTCATGCCCGGCAGCGACCTGCTCCAGCAGGCGCAACAAGGCGCTGCGTGCGGCCTCGTCCACCTCCGGGCCCTGGCCGTTGATGTCGGTGACGCGGCCATCAGCCTCGACCAGCTTGATGTTGCTGCGGGTTTCGCCGGGCACGCGAACAAAGCAGTCGGCAAAGCCACGCCACTGGATCAGCGTTTCGAATGGCTGCAGGTTATCGCTGCCGAGGAAACCGCCTACCGTGACGCTGTGCCCCAGGTCGGCCAGTACCTGGGCAACGTTCAGCCCCTTGCCCGCGGCGTGACTGTGCTGCACCTGGCTGCGGTTGACCTGCCCCGGGCGCAAGGTATCCAGGCCGATGGTGATATCCAGCGCCGGGTTCAGGGTAAGAGTAAGGATCTTGGCCATTCAGTAACGCTCCACCAGCGCGCGAACCGCTGCGGCGCTGTCCTGTTGCAGGGCCTCGCGCGCCAGGGCGCGGGCCGTCTGGTGATCGGCCTGGCGGACCAGGGCCTTGACTTCGGCAATGCTGCGCGCCGCGACGCTGAGCTCGTCCACGTCCAGGCCGAGCAGCACGGCGACCGCCTGCGGGTCAGCTGCCAATTCGCCGCACACCCCTACCCATTTGCCATGGGCATGGGCTGCGCGCACGGTCATGTCGATCAGGCTGAGCACCGCCGGGTGCAGACCGTCGGCCTGGGCCGAGAGGCTGGGGTGGCCACGGTCGATGGCCAGGGTGTACTGGGTCAGGTCATTGGTGCCGATGCTGAAGAAGTCGACTTCGCGCGCCAGTTGCGGGGCCAGCAGGGCCGCCGAAGGCACCTCGACCATGATGCCCAGTTGCAGGTCGGCCACCGGGATCTCCGCCCGCAGGCGCTCGACCATGGCCCGCGCTTCGCGCCACTCGTGCACCTGGCCAACCATCGGGAACATGATGCGCAGCGGGCGCTGGTCGGCAGCCCGCAGCAAGGCGCGTAGCTGGTCCTCCATCACCTGCGGGCGCTGCAAGGTCAGGCGTACCCCGCGCACGCCGAGGAACGGGTTTTCCTCGGCGGCGATCGGCCAGTACGGCAGTGGCTTGTCGCCGCCGACATCGAGGGTACGCACCACCAGCGGGCGGCCGTCGAGGCCGTCGAGCACGCGTCGGTATTCCGCCTCCTGGGTGGCCACGTCCGGCGCCTGTGGGTGAGCCATGAAGATCAGCTCGGTGCGCAGCAGGCCCACGCCTTCGGCGCCCTGCTCTACCACCTTGGCGATGCCGCTGCTTTCGCCGATGTTGGCGAACACTTCGATGGCATGTCCATCGCGGGTGACTGCCGGCTCGAAGCGGTTGGCCCAGGCAGCCTGCAAGCGTTGCTCGCGCAGGTCACGCTCGGCCAGGGCACGTTGCAGTTCGTCTGTCGGCGGTGCCACGCTGACCACCCCGCGCTGGCCATCGAGCAGCAACGGCGTACCGGCCTCCAGCAGCAACATTGCGGCGCCAGCGCCAACCACTGCCGGAATGCCCAGGGCCCGCGCGACAATGGCGCTGTGGGCGGTGGCGCCGCCCTGCGCAGTGACGATACCAGCCACACGACTCGGGTCGAGCCGGGCGACATCGGACGGGCCGACTTCGGTCATCACCAGGACATACGGTTGTTCCGGTTCAGGCTGCGCCTGCACCCCACACAGTTGCGCCAGCACACGGCGGCCGACGTCGCGCAGGTCGGCGGCACGTTCGGCCAGCAAGGCGTCATGCAACGATTCCTGCTGACGCGCCGCCGCCTCGATTACCGCCATCCATGCCGCCGCGGCGCTTTCGCCCTGGGCCAGGCGCTGCTCGACGTCATCGCTCAGGGCCGGGTCGGCGAGCATTTCCTGGTGGGTCACGAAGATCTCGCCAATGGCCTTGTCACTGCGTTGGACCAGGGCCTGCAGTTCGCTATTTACAGTCGCCAGCGCTTCGCGCAGCTTCTGCCGCTCCTGGACCAGTGACTCGCCGCGCAGCGGGTAGTCGAACTCGCGCTCGACACACAGGTGCGCCGGGCCACTGGCAATGCCCGGGGCAGCACCCACGCCCTGGACACGGCTACCGGCCGGCGGCGCCTGCAGCACTTCGGCGGCAGTACCAGGGGCAGGCGCGTCAGCCTGCGGCAGCGGCTCCACTTCCTCGCCCAAACCTTGTTCGATGGCAGCCAGCAGCACCGGCAAGGCATCGGCGGCGATGCCTGGCTCGGCCAGCAGTTCCAGCGCCTGGCCACGGCGGGCACCGAGGCTGAGCAGCTTGCTCAGGCTCTTCACCGACACTGCAGGCTGCGCGCTGTCGACCGGGCGCACGCGGATCTCGCCCTCGAAGCCTTTGGCCAGTTGCGCCAGCACCTTGGCCGGGCGGGCATGCAAGCCATGCGGGTTGGCCAGCACGATACGCGCGCTGGGCCAGTCCGCCGGCGCCTCACCGCCCAGCACTTCCAGCACCGCACGGCTACTGGTGGCCTGGTAGAGCGTCTGCCCGCGGCCTTCGATCAGCACTTCACAGAGGCGTTCGAGCAAGGCCTGGTGAGCAGCGCCAAGGCTGGCCAGGCAGAACAGGCCGTTGAGCGGCTGGTCGCGGTAGCGCAGTGGCTGCTGCGGGGTGATGAAGGCCAGGCCCGGCTGGCGCACCAGGCGCTCGCTGTGCAACCACCACAGGCCCTCGCCCAGCGGGAGTGCTTCGGCCTGCTGCAGCACTGCGGCAAACCCGCTGTCGACGCACCCGGCCCGCTGCAGCAGGCGGGCGCCGCGCCAGGCCAGCTCGTCGAAGTCCTCCGCAGGCAGGTTCAGGCCGACCAGTTGCGCATCCAGCGCCAGCTCCTGGGGCGCACCTTGCAACAGCTTGAGCAAGGCCTCGGCATTACCGGCGCGGCGCAGCGCTTCGGCCAGGTCGGTCTCACCCAGGGCGCGGGTCAGCAGTTGCAACAGGCGCAGGTGCTCGTCGGAGCGGGCGGCAATGCCGATGGCCAGGTAAACCATCTGCCCATCACCCCAGTCCACACCTTCGGGAAACTGCAGCAGGCGCACGCCGGTGGCGTACACCAGGTCACGCGTCTGCGGAGTGCCGTGCGGGATGGCAATGCCCTGGCCAAGAAAGGTGGAGCCTTGTGCCTCACGGGCCTGCAGCCCTTGCAGGTATCCCTCGGCGACCAGGCCGTCAGCGACCAGCCGGTCGGCCAGCAGGCACAATGCCTCGGCCTTGTTGGCGGCCTTCTGGCCCATGGCTATCTGCTCCTTGGCGAGCTCGAGCATGACCTTCTCCTTTTGCAGTTCCCGGTCGGGTACTGGAGTATTGTTGTGAAATTCACAGGAACGGCCAGTTCGACAGCCTTGCACGGGTGGCAGCCGAGGCAGAAAATTCGGCGGCTGAAACGTTTAACCTGACCAGGCGGCCACGTTACTCGATAATCTGCCGGGGAAAAAGCCCCATCCTGTCGGACAATTGCGACAATGGTCGTCTGCGCGTGGCGCCGCTGCCGGGTCAAACTACCCGGTCAGGCTTCACTGCCAGCCCCGGTAATAACAAGGAAAATTCGGTGAAACTCAGCGATATCGCCCGTCTGGCCGGTGTGTCCGTGACCACCGCCAGCTACGTCATCAATGGCAAGGCCGAACAACAGCGCATCAGCAACAGCACCGTCGAGCGGGTACGTGCGGTGGTCGAGGCCCATGGCTTCACCCCCAACCCGCAGGCCGCTGGCTTGCGCAGCCGGCACACCCGTACCCTGGGTTTCATTCTCCCCGATCTGGAGAACCCCAGCTACGCCCGCATCGCCAAGCAGCTCGAACAAGGCGCCCGTGCCCGTGGCTACCAGTTGCTGATCGCCAGCAGCGATGACCAGCCCGACAGCGAACGCCAGCTGCAACAGCTGTTCCGTGCACGCCGTTGCGATGCACTGTTCGTCGCCAGCTGCCTGCCGGCGGGAGACGACAGCTACCGCGAGCTGCAGGAAAAAGGCTTGCCGGTGATCGCCATCGACCGCCGCCTGGACCCGGCGCACTTCTGCTCGGTCATCAGCGACGACCGCGATGCCAGCCGCCAGCTGGCCGCCAGCCTGCTCGCCACCGGCCCGCGCAGCATCGCCCTGATCGGCGCCCGCCCGGAGCTGTCGGTCAGCCAGGCCCGTGCCGGCGGCTTCGACGAAGCCCTGCAAGGTTATGCCGGCGAAGTTCGCCGCTACCAGGGCGAAGCATTCAGCCGTGAATGCGGCCAGCGCCTGATGCAGCAGCTGATCGACGAACTTGGTGGCCTCCCGGACGCCCTGGTGACCACCTCCTACGTGCTGCTGCAAGGGGTATTCGACACCCTGCAGGCGCGCCCGGCCGACTCCCGCCAGCTGCAGTTGGGTACCTTTGGCGACAACCAGTTGCTCGACTTCCTGCCACTGCCGGTGAACGCCATGGCCCAACAGCATGGCCTGATTGCCGCCACCGCCCTGGAACTGGCACTGGCCGCGATCGAGGAAAAACGTTACGAACCTGGCGTGCACGCGGTCGCTCGAACCTTCAAGCAACGCATCACAGCGGCCTGAACATGCGCCTCATCGACACCCACACCCACCTCGACTTTCCGGATTTCGACGCCGACCGCCCGCGTCTGTTGGCCAATGCGGCGGCGCGCGGGGTGGAGCGGATGGTGGTGCTGGGGGTGTACCAGGCGAATTTCCAACGGGTATGGGAGCTGGCCTGCAGCGACCAGCGCCTGTTCGCGGCACTGGGCCTGCACCCGGTCTACCTCGACCAACATCGCCCGGAGCACCTGGCGCAATTACGCGCGTGGCTGGAACGCCTGCGCGGTCACCCTCGCCTGTGTGCCGTGGGCGAGTTTGGCCTGGACTATTACGTTGAACAGCTGGACAAGGCGCGCCAGCAGGACCTGTTCGAAGCGCAACTGCAAATGGCCTGCGACTTCGAGCTGCCTGCCCTGCTGCACGTACGCCGCAGCCACGCCCAGGTCATTGCCACGCTCAAGCGCTACAAGCCTGCGCGGGCGGGGGTGATTCATGCCTTTGCCGGTAGTTACGAAGAGGCCCGCGAATACATCAAGCTGGGCTTCCGGCTTGGGCTGGGCGGAGCAGCTACCTGGCCCCAGGCGCTGCGGCTGCGCAAGACCCTGGCGCGCTTACCGCTGGACAGCGTGGTGCTGGAGACCGATGCGCCGGACATGGCACCGGTGATGTACCCGGGAGAACGCAACAGCCCGGAGCACCTGCCGGAGATTGCCACGGTGCTGGCAGAGATAATGGGGGTGGGCGTCGGTGAGCTGGCGCAAGCCAGCAGCCGCAATGCGTACGAGGTATTTGGCTGGTAGCAGCTGAATCGCCTCTGTCGCAGGGTTTCCACACGCCCACAAAAGCGACGCGCCTGGTTTCAGGCCAGTACCGTCCAAAGCGCAAACCCGGCGTACCACAGCACCGCACAGCGCAGCAGCAATTCCCACAGGCTGTCCAACCGCCCCAGCCCACGCTGATCGTCTTCTTCCCCAGGAATGTCATCGGCAATGCGGCCCACCCGAGCCACCAGGTGCGCGGCGCTGATATGCCAATTCAGCAATTCATGCAGCATCACCCGCGTCACCGCGACGAAATTGCCCACCAAGGCAAAGCTCAATGCCAATACCCGCACCGGCAGCCAGTCCATGACATGCCGTAGCTGCTCGGCACGCGCCTTCAGCGCCGGCTGCCTGCCGTGCTCGCCACACAGCGCCAGCAGGCGGTAGGCCAGCGCTGCCCCCGGGCCGAGCACGAAGTACCAGAAGATCACCGCGAAAAAGCCCTGGTACACCTGCCACAACAGGTTGCCCTGAACGCTGACCAGCAGGCTGCGTGAATCATCGGCGGCCAGCCCCAGGTCACGCTCTGCCACGTGCAACGCGGCCTGGTCATCCCCCCTGCGCCAGGCGTCGCGGAACGGCCCCAGCGATGCCTTGGCGTCGCCGCGGCCCAGGCTGTATATCAGCACCAGCAGGTGCACTGGCAAAGCCAGCAGGCCATAGGCCACAGGGTCCAGCACGTGCAGCAGCAACACCAGCAATGCGACCGGGGCCAGCACCAGAATGGCCAGTGTCCACCACGGGTGTACCTTGCCGCTACGCTCCAGGCGCACCAGCTCGGCAATGAAGAACCCGTCACGTTGTACCTGATGACGCAAGGCCGAGAACTTTTCGACCCATAGCGCCAGCAACAACACCAGAAAACTCATGCCTTGTCCTCATTGTGCAGCAGCGCTGCGCGGTAACGCGGCCAGTCGAAAGCCGGGCCAGGGTCGCTCTTGCGCTGCGGGGCAATGTCGCAATGGCCCTGGATGCGGTCCAGGTCGATGGCCGGCCACGCGCGGCGGATATGCCGGGTAAGTTGCTCCAGCACCGCGTACTGGGCATCGGTGTAGGGCAGGTCGTCGGTGCCCTCCAGCTCGATACCGATGGAGAAGTCGTTGCAGCCCTCGCGCCCGTCGAAGCACGACACGCCGGCATGCCAGGCACGCTCGAGCAATGACACGAACTGGGTCACCGCGCCATCGCGCTCGACGAACAGGTGCGCCGACACGGTCAGGTGGTTGATGCTGGCGAAATAGGGGTGCTCGTCAGGATCCAGGCGGTTCTGGAAGAACTGCTGAACCTTGCCGGTACCGAAACAGGCCGGGGGTAAGCTGATGTTGTGGATCACCAGCAGGGAAATCGATTCGCCTTCGGGGCGGGCATTGAAGTTCGGCGAGGGGCAGTGGGTGATTCCGTTTCCGTGGAACCAGCCAGTGGCACGGTCCAATTGCATGAGGCGAATCCTGAAAGTGCCGTGAACAGAGCACCAGTATGCCCTGTGGCCAAGGCCGTTTGCATGTGAATGATTGTAATGTTTACGCCTACACGCCCCGTGGTTGCCGCAGCTCGTCGAGTACTGCCTCCAGCGCACGTTCGAACAGCAAGCCGTCATCCAGTACCCGCACCTCGCCCCGGTGCAATGCCTGGGCCAGGCTGGCGGCGTTCCACTCCCGCACTTTCATGCCGGTGCGGTTGGAAAACACCAGCCTGTCGCTACTGTCGACGCGTGCCACCAGCTTGCACCGCAGCGGCTCATCCTCGTCGAGCACCTCGACCCAGGTACCGATGCGCAGGCGCTGCACCTGGCGCAACGCAGCGGCCTGGGCATGGGCAACGTGCAACGGTGCGCAGGCGGGTTCCTCGGCAATGGCCAGCACGATATCCTCGGCCACCAGCACTTCGCTCAGGCGCTGCCCCTCACTACCAGGCTGCCCTTCGGTACCTGCGCAGGCCCGCAGGTGCAACTGCTCCAGTTGCAGGAAGAACTCACGGGTCGCAGCCGAGTCAAGAGCCACGCTGGCCAGGCCATCGCGCAATGCCTTGAGCAGGCCCGGCACCTTTTGCAGCAAGGCTTGTGGCGCCTGCGGCGGGGTGATGCTGGCCAGCAGGGTGTCCATGGTCTGCAACGCGTCCCGCCAGGCCTGGGAAGCGGCGCCCTGCTTGAGCCAGGCCAGCAACAGTACCTGGCTCCACGACTGCACCAGCATCTGCACCACCACCTGCGGCCACACCTGGCCACGCAGGCGCTGGTTGAGCGATTGTTGCACCTGGTGCCTGGCCTGCCGGGCACGGACACGGCCTTCTTCCGCATCGCGGGTGCGTTGTTCGAGCAGCTCGTTGCGCCGACGCTCGTCCTGGTTGAAGGCCAGGAAGTCTTCGAGCAACTCGGCGAACAGGCTGGTATCTTCGGCAAAATCATTGAGCAGACGCTGGATGGTCCGCTCCACCCGCAGGTGCAGGCTGTCGCGCAGGCTGGTGCCGGGGCATTCCCAGCCAATGGCTGCGCCGGCGATCTCGTTGAGCAGGCGCCGGGCCGGATGACTGGCCCGGCTGAACAACCCCTTGTCCAGCAGGGCGACTTTCAGCAGCGGAATATGCAGGCGGGCGATCAACGCGCGCAGGCTGGCTGGCAGGTTGTCGTCGTTGCGGATGAACGCGAAAAGCCGCCCTACCAGGTTGATCATGTCCTCGTCGGCCACCTCGATGCGCCGACGGGTGCCGCTGCGCACGCTGACCCGCAGCAACAACTGTTCAAGCTGCTGGCCGAGCTCGAAGTCTTCATCTTCGTGGGTAGCCGGCACGTAATGCTGCAAATGCGACAGCAGGCGCAGCAAGTCGGCGGTGCTGATCGGCTGCGCCGTGGCCACGGCCTGCAGGCGAGGCGCGAACTGCCCGCGCAGCGGCGCCAGCAGGGTTTGCAGCGAGGCAAATAACGCCTGCCCTGCCGCGTCCGGACCGACTGCCTGCCCCAGCTTCGCCACCCCGCGTCGAGCCCGCATGCGCCGGTCTTCGGCGCGCCGGCGCGGGGCCGGCGGCAGCTCGGGCAGCACGCCCGCAGCCGCCAGCAACTGGTTGGCTTCGCCATAGATGATATCGGCATCGCGCAGTACGTAGCGCTCGAACAGTTTGAGCAGCACCAGTTTCACCCGCAGGCCGACCCCCAGGTTACGTCCTGCCTCGAGGAAGTAGCCACACAACGCGGCAGGCCCCAGCGGGTTGTGCTGCTCGTACAGGGGGCGGTCGAGCAATGCCTCCAAGCGCAAGCCCAATTGCTGCAGGGCGATGCCGTCACGCGACAGCACCCGCGCAACCATGCCTTCGATGGCGGCGGTGCGCTCTGCCTGGGCCTTGCTGCGCAAGTCGCCGGGCTCCGCCAGGCGTGCCAGCGGGTCGACCTGGCCCATACGCGCATAGGCATCGTAGAAGGTATCGAGAAAGCCACGTTCGATGCTCTTGCGTTTCAGGCGCAGGTCGCGCATGGCCTCGAAATAGAGGTTCTGGTCACCGCGGTCGAACGCCTTGTCGGCCATCTCGAAAAGGGTATCGTCAGCGTTGTCGAACAGGTCCTGCAGCCCTTGGCGCAATTGCAAGGCCGCCTTGTCGCGTACCTGCAGCAGCAATACCGGAAGGCAAGGCAGAGGCGTACGCCCCCCTCGATCGATGGCTGCCGCCAAGGGCACCACCTTGCCTTCTTTTTGCATCCCGGACTCCTTGCAGGGTGTCTCGCCCGAAGGGGCTGGAGATCGTCAAAGCCATGACGCCAAATACTGGTCGCCATTATCGGCAAAAATCCAAATCGCTGCCAGCGCAGTTTCACTCGCTGGCTAATGACCCTTGTTTGCCCCACTTGCTCAATGCGACCGACCAAAGGTCGCTGCCAGGGCGGCTGTACACGCAAGCCCCCTGCCCTATAATCGCGGGCATCTAGCTTGTGGAGCCGACCATGCCGAACCTACGCCTCGCCGACCTGACCGCTGAAATCGAAGCCAACGTGCGTCGCGCACTGTTGGAAGACATCGGCAGTGGCGATATAACCGCGCAGCTGATCCCGGCCGAACGCCTGGCCAAGGCGACCATCATCACCCGTGAAGACTGCGTGATTGCCGGCACTGCCTGGGTCGATGCGGTGTTTCGCCAGCTCGACCCGCGCGTGGCGGTGCACTGGCAGGTGGCCGACGGGGAACGCGCCACGGCCAACCAGGCCTTGTTCCACCTGGAAGGCCCGGCACGCTCGCTGCTCAGCGGTGAACGCAGTGCGCTGAATTTCCTGCAGTTGCTGTCGGGGGTGGCCACCCGTGCACGCTTCCTCGCCGACCTGGTGCAAGGCACCCAGGTACGCTTGCTGGATACCCGCAAGACCTTGCCCGGCCTGCGCCTGGCGCAGAAGTACGCAGTGACCTGTGGAGGCTGCGACAACCACCGCATCGGCTTGTACGACGCCTTCCTGATCAAGGAAAACCACATCGCAGCCAGTGGCGGCGTGGCCGAGGCAGTGGCAGCCGCGCACCGCATTGCACCGGGCAAACCGGTGGAGATCGAGGTGGAAAGCCTGGACGAACTGCGCCAGGCCTTGGCCGCCGGTGCGGATATCATCATGCTCGACGAGCTTGATCTGGAGGAAATGCGCGAAGCGGTGCGCATTACCGCCGGCAAGGCCAAGCTCGAGGCCAGCGGCGGGGTCAATGAGCAGACTTTGCGCGTGATTGCCGAGACCGGGGTGGACTACATCTCGATTGGCGCCATGACCAAGGATGTGAAGGCCGTGGACCTGTCGATGCGACTGAGCCTCTAATCGAATTGCAGGCATAAGAAAACCGGCCTCTGGCCGGTTCCTTTATGCGACATCTGGGCGCAGCCATGCTGTTGGAATGGCCTTGTGTCGCGATGGGCCGCAAAGCGGCCCCTGCATTTGCGGATCAGAACGAGGCGTTGGCCAGGCCATCCAGGTAACGCTCGACGTCCAGCGCCGCCATGCAACCGGCACCGGCCGAGGTGATGGCCTGGCGGTAAACGTGGTCGGCCACGTCACCGGCAGCGAACACGCCCTCGACGTTGGTGGCGGTGGCATTGCCTTCACGGCCACCGTTGACCACCAGGTAGCCGTCCTTCAGGGTCAGCTGGCCTTCGAACAGCGAGGTGTTCGGGGTGTGGCCGATAGCGATGAACACGCCGTCGACCTTGATTTCGTCGCTGCTGCCGTCGTTGTTCTTCAGGCGCGCACCGGTCACCCCCATGTTGTCCCCCAGGACTTCATCCAGGGTGGCGTTGAGCTTGAGCTCGATCTTGCCTTCGGCGACACGTGCGTGCAGCTTGTCGACCAGGATCTTCTCGGCGCGGAAGGTATCGCGACGGTGCACCAGGGTCACCTTGCTGGCGATGTTGGCCAGGTACAGCGCCTCTTCAACGGCAGTATTGCCGCCGCCTACCACGGCAACCGGCTTGTTGCGGTAGAAGAAACCGTCACAGGTGGCGCAGGCCGACACACCTTTGCCCATGAACGCTTCTTCGGATGGCAGGCCCAGGTAGCGGGCGCTGGCACCGGTGGCGATGATCAGTGCATCGCAGGTGTACTTGCCGCTGTCGCCCTGCAGGGTGAAGGGTTTGTTGGCCAGGTCGACAGCGTTGATGTGGTCGAAGACGATTTCGGTTTCGAAACGTTCGGCGTGCTCCTGCATGCGCTGCATCAGTGCCGGGCCGGTCAGGCCATGGGGGTCACCCGGCCAGTTGTCGACTTCGGTGGTGGTGGTCAGCTGGCCGCCGGCCTGCATGCCGGTGATCAGCAGCCGGCTTGAGGTTGGCCCGGGCGGCGTACACCGCGGCGCTGTAGCCGGCAGGGCCGGAACCGAGAATGATGACGCGCGAATGACGTACTTCAGACATGTCGAACTCCTGTCGAGCGGGCCGCATGGGCCGGCAGCGTGTGCGCCGGCTGGGCCAGCTGGAATTTAAAAAGGACCCACGCAGCACTTGGGGAAGGCTACAACGCGCAGGCCCGAAAAGCGGAAAGTTGAACGCACTGTAGCGAGGTGGCAAAGATTAAGGAAATATCCTTAGACAATCCACCTCATAGGCATCGCCTATTCAGGGATTTGTTCGGATAGCTTGGCTGGCCTATTTGTTACGCGCCGTTTCCCGACCGCTGCCCGCCTTTCGTCGGCGCGGCAAACTCGGTAAGGTCAGCGCGTTTTCCTTCTCTGCGGAGTCTCCCGATGCAAGCCCCTGTCCTGTCCGGCCCCCAGTACCTGCGCGAAGGCCTGAAACTGGTGCTGAGTCCCAACCTGCGGTTGTTCGTGCTGTTGCCGCTGGCGGTCAACTTGCTGCTGTTCGGTGGCCTGATCTACTTCGCCGGCCACCAGTTCAGCCTGTGGGTGGATGCCCTGATGCCCACCCTGCCGAACTGGCTGAGTTTCCTTACCTATATCCTCTGGCCGCTGTTCGTCGCCCTGGTGGTACTGATGGTGTTCTTCACCTTCACCCTGGTCGCCAACATCATTGCCGCGCCGTTCAATGGCTTCCTGGCGGAAAAAGTCGAGGTGGTGCTGCGTGGCCAGGACAACTTCCCGGCCTTCAGCTGGGGTGAGCTGGTAGCCATGGTGCCACGCACCTTCGGCCGCGAAATGCGCAAGCTGGGCTACTTCCTGCCGCGAGCCATCGGCCTGTTCATCCTGTCGCTGGTCCCGGTGGTCAACGTGGTGGCGGCGCCGCTGTGGCTGATCTTCGGGGTCTGGATGATGGCGATCCAGTACATCGACTACCCGGCGGACAACAACAAGATGAGCTGGCAGGACATGCTCGCCTGGCTGCGCCAGAAGCGCTGGCAGTCGCTGGGTTTTGGCGGGATTACCTACCTGGCGCTGATGATACCGCTGGTGAACGTGCTGATGATGCCGGCCGCGGTGGCCGGCGCCACGTTGTTCTGGGTGCGGGAGCGCAACTGATCGCGATGTAACACCGCCCCTGTGGGAACGGCTTCACCCGCTCCCACAGGCTTCACTGCCCCAACCGGCTGGAGAACTGCCCCACCACGTCCACCACCCGCTTCGCTCCTTCCTGAATCTCGACAATCACCCCGCCGGTTTCATCAGCCAGCGCCAGCCCCTGCTCGGCCTGGCGCTTGCTGGTGTCGATGATGGCCACCGCCGCCTGGGCCAGCTGCTCGTTCTGCTGCACCACCCGGGCGATTTCCTCGGTGGCGGTGCTGGTGCGCGAGGCCAGCTGGCGCACTTCATCGGCGACCACGGCGAAGCCACGGCCCTGCTCGCCAGCGCGGGCCGCCTCGATGGCCGCGTTGAGCGCCAGCAGGTTGGTCTGCCCGGCAATGTCGCTGATGGTCTTGATGATCGAGCCGATCACCCGCGACTGGGTGTCCAGCGCCTGGATGCCTTCGGCCGCTTCTTGCATCGAGGCTTCCAGGCCGCGCATCACGCTGACGGTCTGGGTGACCACTTCGGTGGCCTTGCGTGCACTGGCGTCGGTGCCTACCGAGGTGTTGAAGGCCACATCCGCCGCCTCGGCCACCGCCATCTCCTGGTTGACCTGGTCGGTAATCACGGTGGCGAACTTGACCACTTTGTAAAGCACGTCGTGGGCGTCGAAGATCGGGTTGTACGAGGCTTCCAGCCAGATAACCCGCCCGTGGGCATCGATACGCTTGAAGCGATCGGCAATGTACTCGCCACGGCGCAGCTTTTCCCAGAAAGCCTGGTAGGCCGGCGAATTGACCTCCTCCGGCTCGCAGAACATGCGGTGATGCTTGCCACGGATCTGCTCCAGGCGATAGCCGACGGTGGCCAGGAATCGTTCGTTGGCCGTGAGGATGGTGCCATCGAGGTCGAATTCGATCACCGCGGTCGAGCGCATCAGCGCCTTGATCAGGCTTTCATGCTCGCGGGAGGTTTCGATGGTGCGGGTAAGGTCGCTGGAGTGCAGCGTGAAATACTTGATACGCCCCTCGCTGTTCCTGACCGGTTGCAGGATCGACCGCAACCAGGCTTCCTGGCCATTGCCACGCAGCAGACGGAAGGCGCCGTGGAGGTGTTCACCGCGGCTGATTGCACCTTTCATGCGCTGGTAGAAATCCAGTGACTTCACTTGTGCCGGGACAATCTCTTCGATGTTGCGGCCAAGCAGTTGATCGGCACGGTAAAGCATTTCTCTTTCGAAGTTGCCGTTGACCATCTCGATCCGCCCCTGGGGGTCGAGTTGCAGCACCAGCATCTCGTTGTCGAGACTACTCTTGACCTGTTCGATGGACATCAGGTCTTCGCGCAGCTGGCGGATTTCTTGCTTGAGCTTGTTGTTGAACATCACCGCTCTCCCGGAGCGCATCAGGTCGTCATATGCTTCTTCATCGGCTGCCCGTGGGACCTTCTTGAGCGCCTTGAAAGGAATATTTCACAAAGCGAAAGGCGTCAGCGAGCAAGCGTCATCCGGACGTCACGCAGCGGTCACATCGGCGCAACCTGGCAGGTGGAAACTTTTGTCATGAATACACCCGCCCTACGCATTACCTTGGTCAGCGAAACCTTCCCACCGGAAATCAACGGCGTGGCCAACACCCTTGGCCGCCTCAGCGAGGGGCTGCGCCAGCGCGGCCACAAGGTCGAGGTGGTGCGCCCGCGCCAGGCCGGTGAAGGGCCGCTGTACAACGACCCGGAGCTGATGCTGTGCCGTGGCTGGCCGCTGCCTGGCTACCCTGGCTTGCAGTGGGGCGAAGTATCGATGCACAAACTGTTACGGCATTGGCGCCGGCAGCGCCCGGACGTGCTGTACATCGCCACTGAAGGGCCGCTGGGGCTCAGCGCCCTGCGCGCCGCGCGCCGTCTGGGGGTGGCAGTGGTGAGTGGCTTTCATACCAATTTCCCACAGTATTCCGGCCAGTACGGGCTGGGCCTGCTGGCGCGCTTGCTTACCCATTACCTGCGCTGGTTCCATCGGCGTACAGCCACCACCCTGGTCCCCAGCCTCAGCCAGCGCCTGGAGCTTGAACGCCGTGGTTTCGAACGCCTGGAACTGCTGGCAAGGGGGGTCGATGCCTGCCTGTTCAACCCGGCGCGGCGTAGCCAGGCATTGCGCGACAGCTGGGGACTTGCCCCGGACGATATCGCCGTGCTGCATGTCGGTCGGTTGGCAGTGGAAAAGAACCTGGGCTTGCTGCGCCCCTGCCTCGACGCCCTGCAGAAGGCTTATCCACACAAACGCCTGCGCCTGATACTGGTGGGCGATGGCCCGCAACGTACCGCCCTCCGCCAGCAGTTGCCCGAGGCCGTGTTCTGCGGCGCCCAGCGCGGCGAGCTGCTGGCCGAGCACTACGCCAGCGGTGACTTGTTCCTGTTCCCGAGCCTGACCGAGACCTTTGGCAACGTGGTGCTCGAAGCCATGGCCTCGGGGCTGGCGGTGGTCGCCTATGACGAGGCGGCCGCAGCGCAGCATATTCGCCATGGCCACAGCGGTGCACTGGCCATGCCCGGGGACCAGGCGGCATTCGTCGATGCCGCCTGCTGGCTGCTGGAAGAAGCGGAAACCTTGCGCCGGGTGCGCCTGAATGCACGGCAGCATGCCAGCCGCCAGGGCTGGCCGGCGATTGTCGAGCAGTTCGAGGGTTACCTGTATAGCGCCTGCCAGCAAACCGGCCCGGCACCTGGACAAACCGAAGCAGCCACGCTCAGGGTCAAGCCTGGCTCAACTGCACCTCGCAGCTGAACGATCAACGGATGCGTGCGCCCGTTCCCGACCAGCCAGCTCGACTCGTGATCACATGATGCCCAGGGCAGGTGCGGGTTGCCGGCGATGGGCCGCAAAGCGGCCCTGCGCTGGTCAGGCAAGCGCTTTTTCGATGGCCTGCACCACTGCCGGATCATCCGGTGCGGTGCGTGGCGAGAAGCGCGCCAGCACCCGCCCGTCCTTGCCCACCAGGAACTTCTCGAAGTTCCAGGTAATGTCGCCGGGGAACTCGGCACCCTCCCCCGCCAGCAGGCGATACAGCGAATGGCGGTGCGGCCCGTTGACTTCCAGCTTGGCCCCCAGCGGGAAACTCACCCCATAGTTGAGACTGCAGAACTCCTGGATTTCCTTTTCACTGCCCGGCTCCTGCCCGGCAAACTGGTTGCACGGCAGGCCAAGCACATTGAAGCCTTTGTCCTTGTAGTCCTGGTAGAGGTTTTCCAGGGCCTTGTACTGCGGCGTGAGGCCACACTTGGAAGCAACGTTGACCACCAGCACCACTTGGCCCTTGAAGGGGGCGAGAGGCAGCTCCCCGCCGTTCAGCGCGTCCAGTTTCAGGTCGTGAAATGCACTCATG
This sequence comes from Pseudomonas sp. TE21394, assembly GCF_054057835.1. Taxonomy (NCBI): domain Bacteria; kingdom Pseudomonadati; phylum Pseudomonadota; class Gammaproteobacteria; order Pseudomonadales; family Pseudomonadaceae; genus Pseudomonas; species Pseudomonas sp. TE21394. The sequence goes on from NZ_JBSRZR010000001.1 coordinate 1,064,019, forward strand.
ATGAATCCCTCTCAGGTTGCCGGTTGCCGCACAGGCGAATTGCGCCCATTAAAAAGGCGCCCGTCCAAGCCGCCCACCTCCCGAAGGAAGACAAGTCGGCTTGCCCGAGCGCCTGGCGACTTTCTGAGCTTAGCGCAGAAAATCAGTGGTGATGGCCACCTTCACCGTGGATGTGACGGTGAGCGATTTCTTCATCGCTGGCGTCACGCACGTTGACGACCTTGACCTGGAAGGTCAGGCGCTGGCCGGCCAGCGGGTGGTTGCCGTCAACGGTGATGTCGTCGCCGTCGATGTCGCGGATGGTGACGATCTGCATCTGGCCATCCGGCGCCGAAGCGTGGAACTGCATGCCCACTTCCAGCTCGTCGACACCCTCGAACAGGCTGCGGTTCAGGGTGCTGACCAGCTCGGCCAGGTATTCGCCGTAGGCATCTTCCGGCTCGACGGAAACGTTCAGCTCGTCACCGGCCTGCTTGCCTTCCAGGGCTTTTTCCAGGCCCGGGATGATGTTGCCGGCACCGTGCAGGTAAACCAGCGGCGCGCCACCGGCGGAGCTGTCGATGGTCTCCCCGGCGTCGTTGGTCAGGGTATAGTCGATGGAGACAGCCTTGTTGGCGGCGATCAGCATGGGGCAAGACCTTTTGCAAAAGAATGTAGAGCGGACAAGTGTAACCAAGCCATCGTCCGATTGCGACCGCACTGCGGACGAGCAGCGGCCCATCAGTCGGATCACCGGCTTCCACCAGGACGAGGAAGGCCACTGGGTGGCCGAACTGTCCTGCGGCCATACCCAGCATCTGCGCCACCAGCCGCCGTGGCAGGCACGCCCCTGGGTGCTGGACCCGGCCCAGCGCGCGCAGCGCATCGGCCAGCCTTTCACGTGTGGCTGGTGCGCACAGGGGGCCGATAGCGCTACCCTTGGCCGTTGATTTCTTGCACCGCTTATTTCGAGAAGCACGCATGCAGACATTTTTCATTGCGCCGACCGACTTCGGTGTCGGCCTCACCTCCATCAGCCTCGGCCTGGTACGTACCTTGGAACGCGCCGGCCTGAAGGTTGGCTTCTTCAAGCCGATCGCCCAGCCCCACCCCGGTGATACCGGCCCCGAACGCTCCACCGAACTGGTCGCCCGTACCCACGGCATCAAGCCACCGGTACCGCTGAGCCTGGCCCACGTCGAGCGCATGCTCGGCGAAGGCCAGCTGGACGAACTGCTCGAGGAAATCATCCGCCTGTACCAGCAAGCCTGCATCGGCAACGACGTGGTAGTGGTCGAAGGCATGGTGCCAACGCGCCACGCCAGTTATGCGGCGCGGGTCAACCTGCACCTGGCAAAGAGCCTGGATGCCGAGGTGATCCTGGTCTCGGCACCGGAAAACGAAGTACTCAGCGAGCTGTCTGGCCGGGTCGAACTGCAGGCGCAGCTGTTCGGCGGCCCGCGTGATCCGAAAGTGCTCGGGGTGATCCTCAACAAGGTGCGCACCGACGAAAGCATGGCGGAGTTTTCCGCGCGCCTGCGCGAGCACTCGCCGCTGCTGCGCGGCGACGACTTCCGCCTGCTCGGTTGCATCCCCTACCAAGCGGAACTGAACGCCCCGCGCACCCGCGACGTGGCCGACCTGCTCGGCGCCCAGGTACTCAACGCCGGTGACTACGAGCAGCGGCGCATGAGCAAGATCATCATCTGCGCACGCACCGTGGCCAATACGGTGCCGCTGCTGACTTCGGGCACGCTGGTGGTCACCCCGGGCGACCGCGACGACATCATCCTCGCCGTCAGCCTCGCGGCGATCAACGGCGTACCGCTGGCCGGCCTGCTGCTGACCAGCGACAGCAAGCCTGACGCACGCATCCTGGGCCTGTGCCGTGGCGCCCTGCAGGCAGGCCTGCCGATCCTGTCGGTCAGTACCGGTTCGTACGACACCGCCAACCAGCTCAACTCGCTGAACCGGGAAATCCCGGTGGACGACCGCGAGCGCGCCGAGTTCATCACCGATTTCGTCGCCAGCCACCTCGACGCGGCCTGGTTGCACCAGCGTTGCGGTACTCCGCGCGAACTACGCCTGTCACCGGCCGTGTTCCGCTACCAGTTGATCCAGCGGGCGCAGCAAGCCAACAAGCGTATCGTCCTGCCGGAAGGCGCCGAGCCGCTGCTGGTACAGGCTGCGGCCATCTGCCAGGCCCGTGGCATCGCCCGCTGCGTGCTGCTGGCCAAGCCCGAGGACGTCGACGCCGTGGCACGTGCCCAGGGCATCACCTTGCCGCCAGGCCTGGAAATCCTCGACCCGGAGCTGATCCGCGGGCGCTATGTGGAACCGATGGTCGAACTGCGCAAGAGCAAGAACCTCAATGCGCCGATGGCCGAGCAGCAACTGGAAGACCCGGTGGTGATCGGCACCATGATGCTGGCGCTGGACGAAGTGGATGGCCTGGTCTCGGGCCTGGTGCATTCGACTGCCAACACCATCCGCCCGGCCCTGCAGCTGATCAAGACCGCACCCGGTTCGAGCCTGGTGTCGTCGGTGTTCTTCATGTTGTTCCCGGAACAGGTGCTGGTGTACGGCGACTGCGTGATGAACCCGCACCCGAGCGCTGCCGAACTGGCCGAAATCGCCCGGCAGAGCGCCGACTCGGCGCAGGCATTCGGCATCGCACCGCGGGTGGCGATGATCAGTTACTCAAGCGATTCGGCCAGCGACGAGGAAGTCGAGAAAGTGCGCGAAGCGACCCGCCTGGCGCAGGCTGCGACAGAGGCGCTGCTGATCGATGGGCCGTTGCAGTATGACGCCGCAGCCAACCCGGCGATTGCCCGGCAGCTGGCGCCAGACAGCCCGGTGGCCGGGCGTGCCACGGTGTTCGTGTTCCCCGACCTGAATACCGGCAACACCACGCACAAGGCGGTGCAGCGCAGCACCGACGGCGTCAGCCTGGGGCCCATGCTGCAGGGGCTGCGCAAGCCAGTGAACGACTTGCCGCGCGGGGCGCAGGTAGACGATATCGTGCATACCATCGCCCTTACGGCGATCCAGGCCAGCGTGACGGGTTAGAAACCGGGGCTGCTTTGCAGCCCCAGGTATCGGTCAGGGATACTGCTGAACCTGGCCCTGCTGGTCATACTGCTGACCCGGAATCGGCTTCAGGTTCACTTCCACCCGACGGTTCTGTGCACGCCCGTTGGCATCGGCGTTGCTGGCGATCGGCTGATCCGGGCCCATGCCGCGCACCGAAATTCGCGAGGCGTCCACGCCCTGCGAGGTCAGGTAGGTGCTGACCGCCTGCGCGCGACGCTGGGACAGGTCCATGTTGTGCTGGCGGCTGCCGGTGCTGTCGGTGAAGCCGACCACTTCGATGGTGTTCTGGTTGAACTGCTTGAACGAGCTGGCCAGGTTGTTCAGCGGCGAATAGAAGCTTGGCGCGATGTTGGCCGAGTCGGTGGCGAAGGTGATGTTGCCCGGCATGATCAGCTTGATCTGGTCACCCTGGCGCTGCACTTCCACACCGGTGTTGGCCATTTGCGCGCGCAGCTCGGCTTCCTGCTTGTCGGCGTAGTAGCCATAACCGGCTGCAGCGGCACCCACGGCGGCGGCGCCGATCAGCGCACCCTTGCCCCGGTTGTTGTGGTCGATGGCGGCACCGGCAATGGCACCGGCCAGCGCGCCCAGGCCGCCGTATTTGGCAGTCTTGCTCATCCCTGTGGAGCCCTGCGCCTGGCCCTGGCTGTCATAAGGGTTCTGACCGGCACAGCCAGTCATCAGGGCAGCGGCGGTTGCGACGATAATCAGACGACGCATGGTGAACATGGACAAGCTCCTACTGAATTCATGAATGCGACAGACCGCGAACGGATCTATGCCAGCCTTGGATCGCACAGGCAACGAAAAATTCCGTGAAAGTGCCTTCATGTGCCATCACGCACGTACGAAGGGGTTCTCACGCATCTCGTCGCCCAGGCGGGTATCGGGCCCATGGCCCGTCACCACAATGGCTTCTTCATCCAGCCGGTATAGCCGCTCCTTGATCGAACGCACGATAGCCCGCTGGTCGCCGCCCCACAAATCGGTGCGGCCGATGCCACGGCGGAACAGGGTATCACCGGCAATCAGCAACTTGGCGTCGGCAAACCAGAAACTCATCGAGCCCGGTGTGTGGCCGGGCGTATGCAGGGCTACGCCACAACCGCAGGCCAGCTCTTCGTCGTCACCCAGCCAGCGGTCGGGCGCAGGGACCGGGGTGTAGGGTACGCCGAACATCTGGCATTGCATTTCCAGGTTGTCCCACAGCACCTGGTCGTCCTTGTGCAGGTGCAGGGTCGCGCCGGTCAGCTCCTTGAGCTTGCCGGACGCCAGGAAGTGATCGAAGTGCGCGTGGGTATGAATGATGCTCACCAGCGCCAGGCCATGGGCCTGCAGGCGGGCAAGAATCTTCTCCGGATCACCACTCGGGTCGACGACGATGGCCTTCTTGCTCAGCGGGTCGCCAATCAGGGTGCAATTACATTGCAAGGGGCCTACAGGGAAGGTTTCGCGAATAAGCGCTGACGATGGATTGTGCATGGGAATAGGGGGACCGGTTAGTCGAAGAGCGTTTGCACGCGTGCGAGTGCGTCGAGCATGACAAATCCGCAAGAAGTTCGCACTGCAATCCTGCCAGTTCACGGCAGGAACAGTTTGAACAGCCCCCCTCCAAGCGCTCCGCCATTGGAGATCTCTATGCGCCCGCGCACCCCGCCACTTTCATGCAGCGCCGCGATGCGCGCGGCAAAATAAAGGCCAAGGCCGGTGCTGCCGCTGTTCGAATCGATGCCCTGGCTGAACTCTTCCTGGCGTTCGAGCATGCGCTGTGGATAGCCCGGGCCGTCATCGTTGACACAGATGGCCAGCTGGTTGTCGGCTTCCTCGATGGTAATCAGCAAGGCATGCGCGGCGAAGCGGGTGGCGTTGGTGATGACGTTGGCGACCACCGAGGCCACCAGTTCGCGGTCGAAGAAGCCCAGTGGGTTATCAGTGTCGATGCGCCAGGTGGCGAGGATGTCCTTGTGCCTGAGCACTTCCTCGTGGGCCGCCAGCTGGGCTTCGATGAAGTCGTCCAGCTCGTGGTAGTCCGGGCACACCGGCAGCTGGTTGACACCCAGCTTGTACAACCCCAATAGCTGCACCAGCATGCCGTTGAGGTGGCGAAACTCATGCTCCATCACGCCCTGCTCGGCCCCCCCGCGCAGTTCCTCGGGCAAGCGCTCCACCCACTGGTTGTGGGACTGGATAAGCGCCGACAGGGAATTCTTCAGGTCGTGCACGGTGGAGGCGATCACCGTGGAAAAATCCAGCCCCTGGTTGTCTTGATTCATGCGCCGAACACCCGGATATGCAATTTGCGGTAACGGTCGTAACGGTTGTCGCTGACAGGGATACCGGCCACGCTGGTCAGGGCGTCGCGACACTCCTGCATGATTGCCGGCTGCGGGTTGTCACCGCCGATGCGCAGCAGCGCCTGGGCGGTATTCAGGGCGATGCTGATGTTCTTAGGCTGCAACCCCAGCGCCTTGCGGAACAGCTGCAGTGCCTCGCCGAGCTGCCCGCCCTGGTAACTGCGCACGCCCTGACGGTTGAGGGTGACCGCTTCGGTAATGGCGTTGAGCACGCTCGGGTCGTCGGTCAGCTTGCCCACCTTCTCCATCACCTTGGGATCATCGCCGTAACTTTCCACGCAGCCCCTCAGCACACTGATGGCGGCAGCTTCCTGACCCATGGCCTGCAATTGCGCGGCGACGGTGAGGGCCGAATCGACCGAGAAGAACTGGTTCATCTTGTCCAGGCGCTGGATCGCCTGCTCGGTCAGCTTGGCCGCCGTTTCCGGGTCCCCGGCCTGCTGCAGGCTGGCGGCCTTCATCATCCGCGCGCGCACTTGCAACCCTTGGTCTTCCGGATTTTCCTTGGCCACCTCGCTGAGCGTGGCGTTGATCTCGACCCGGGTGCGCGCATCTAGGCCAAAACCGGCATTCTTGCTCATCAGCGCCTGCACCAGGCCAAGATTGTTCTCAGGGTCCTTGTAGCGTGAGCTCTGGCCCTGGTTGACGGCATGGCGAAACGCTTTCGAGGCACTTTCGAAGTCTTCGTTTTCCAACGCCAGCTTGCCCAGCGTCGACTGACGGCGTACCGACAACGGCGACAGCCGCACGGCTTCTTCCAGCATGTTCTGCGCACGCTTGGTTTCGCCCTGGGCCACCAGCACCTCGGCCATGCCATCGTACAGGCCCGGCATGATCGGGAAGGCCTTGAGTGCCTGCTCGTACACGCCCTGGGCCTGGGCGTTCTGGCCACGCTTGTGCATCAGGCTGCCCAGTGCCGCGTACACCCATGGCTGTGGGCGGCTGGCGAGAATGGCCTTGAGGAACTTCTCCAGCTCCTCGAAGCGGCTGAGATTGCGCAAGGCATCGGCCCGATACCGCAGGCACAGCGGCGCCAGGCGTGGGTCGCGCTTGCACAGCTCGGCGCAGGCCGCCAGCACTTCGCCCGGCCGATTGCGGTCCAGGGCCTGCAGGATCGGCTTCAGCAGGTTCTTGCGCTGGTACAGCTTCTCGACGCGCTGGGCCAGGCCAACCCGGTTGAACGGCTTGGTCAGGTAGGCATCGGGCTCGTGCTCGATGGCGCTGAGGACAATGGCCTGGCTGCTCTCGGCCGTGACCATGATGAATATGCACTCATGGCTGATGTGCTTGTCGAGGATCAAGTCTTCGAGCACCTGCTGGCCGTTCTTCTTGCCGTCGCCCAGGTGGAAGTCCTGCAGAATCACGTCATAGCGCTTCTGCGCGCACATACGCAACGCTTGCTCGCCGCTGTCGGCGGTGTCCACGTCACGCACACCCAGCTCGCGCAGCATGGAACGGGTCGACGTGCGAAAGTCGGTAAAGTCGTCGACGATCAGAAAGCTCTTTTGCCCGTACTGCAGCATCAACACGACCTGCCTTGGAATAATTGAAAAATCGCGCGAAGCGATGCCACCGCTAGCTGTATCGGCAGCTGGCCGGGAAAGATGAGGATAGAGCATTGGCTGCCGGTAACCCGGGCCCTTGATCATGACTTTAGCGGGCAATACCCGGCGCAGCCAGTGTCAGGCCAGCAGCCCCAGCGATTTGGCCTTGGCCACTGCCTGGGTGCGCCGCTCTACCCCAAGCTTGCTGTTGATATGACTGGCGTGGGTCTTCACCGTGTGCAGGGAAATGAACAACCGCTCGCTGATCTGCTGGTTGGAACACCCCTGGGCAATCAGTTCGAGCACTGCCAATTCGCGGCTGCTCAGCGTTTCACTGCCGGCGTTCCCGGCGTTGGGCATCGGCGGCAGGCGCTTGAGCAACTCGGCCTGCACCGGGCTGGCGACAGTTGCCTGCAACTGTTCGTGAAGCCATTGCGGATGTTGCTCCAGCAGTGGCTGGAACGGTTGCAGTACGCCGCCTTGGGCGGCTTCCAGCAGCCTGGGCAGCAACTGTGCGGCCTGCCCTTCGCGGCCCTCGTCCAGCAGCAAGGCAAGCCACTGGCACAGGGCATTGACGGTCAGCAGCCTGCCGCCACTGGCCTGGCCGCGCTCGACCAGGCCGGCCAGGCGTTGCTCCGCTTCGTCGCGACGCGACTGGGTACGGTCCAGCGACGCTTGTTGCAAGGCAATGTGCAACGGCAGCAACGGGTGGAACTCAGGCGCCGCCGCCGGCTGCTCGCCGCCATAGGTCTGGCCCAGCCGCAGCAGCCAGGACTCGGCCAGGTCCATGCGCCCCTGGGCAAGCCACAGCTCGCATTTGACCAGGGTGATCATGGCCAGGTAGTAGACCGGTGGTACATCCCAGATATGCATCAGCCGCTCGGCTTCGGCCAGTTCGGCAAAGGCTTCGGCAAACTGCCCTTCGCGGCCATCCAGCGTCGCAATCACGCAATGACCGATGAGCACGCTGATATCACGGCAGGCGCGCGCCTCGCCCAGCCCCGCACGCAAACGTGCACGGCCCTGGGCCGGCTGCAAGCGCGAGACCAGCAGGTAGCCTTCGTACAGGGTCAGGCGCGCACGCACGGCATACAGGCGCTGCGCCGAGAGCCCTTGCAGGCGTTGCAGCCCCTGGCGCACTTCGTCCAGCGCGCGCAGCACCTCGCCACGGGCGTGCAGCACCCGTGCGCGGTCGTAGTAAGCCAGGGCCTCGAACAACGGGTTGCCGACACGCTGCGCCAGCTCCAGTGCCTCGCGGTTCCAGCCACGGGCCCGCCAGAAATCACCATCGGCGATCGCCAGGTTTGACAACGTCGACAGGCACACCAGGCGCTGGCCATAACGCTTGCTCGGCAAGCTCTGCAGCGCCTCGCCGCAATAGGCCAGGGTGCGCTCGCGGTCGCCACGGCCACGGGCGATCACGCCGCTGAGCGCCAGCCACTGCGCCAGCATGGACTTCTGCGCGGTCGCCGAAGGCGCGGGCAGGAAGCGGCTGAGGTAACTCGCCAGTTCCTCTGCAGCGTCCAGCTGGCAGGCCAGGCCCAACGCCCAGCTGTACAGCACGATCAACCGCGGTGTGCTGATCAGCAGGCTGTCGGGCAGGTCCATCTTCCAGCGCAGCAACATGCCGACGTTCTGTTCGGCCAGCAATTGCTCCTCGGACAGGCTCTGCACCAGGTTGGCGGCGACATCGAGGTGGCCGGCCCGCAGCGCCTGCTCTACCGCCTCGTCCAGCAGGCCCTGGCTCTCGAACCAGCGGCAGGCGCGCAACTGCAGCCCTGCCAGCGGCTCGCTGGCCTGCCGGCTGCGCAACAGGTCGGAGAACAGGTGATGGTAGCGAAACCAGTGGCCATGTTCGTCCAGCGGCACCAGGAACACCTGGTGCGCCTGCAGGAAACGCAGGATCGCGGCACTGTCCTGGCGGCCACGCACGGCGTCGCACAGCGGGGCACAGAAGCGCTCTTGGCAGGCCGTGTCGTACAGGAACGCCTGCACGTCGGCGGGCAGCATGTCGATGACTTCTTCCAGCAGGTAGTCGCGGATCAGGCCCTCGCCACCATGCAGCGCCTGGGGCAGGGCCTGCTCGTCAGACGACTCGCTGGCCGCCAGCTGCCAGAAGCGCAACCCGGCCACCCAGCCGTCGCTGCGCTGGATCAGGTTGTCCAGGGCCTGGCCACGCAGGCCGGTGGGCTGGCGACCGATCACCGCCAGGGACTCTTCGGGGGTAAGGCGCAGGTCCTGCTCACTGAGCTCGACCAGTTGCCGCGACAGGCGCAGGCGCGCCAGGTGCCAGTCCGGACGCTGGCGGCTGGTAACCAGCAGCACCAGCCCGGGCGGCAGGTGATTGAGGAAGAACTGCAGGCAGCGGTCGAGCACCGGCCCCTGAGCCAGGTGATAGTCATCCAGCACCAGCAACAGCGGCGTATCGGCCTGCAGGTACAGCGCCAGCTCGTCGAGCAGGCCATCGAGCCATTCCTCGAAGGCGAACGGCTGGTGGCGCTGGCGCATCTTCAGCAGGCCCATGGCCTGGCCGCCCAACGCCGGGCAGTACTGCTGCAAGCCTTCGAGCAGGCGCTCAAGGAAGCGGCCAGGGTCGGCATCGCGTTGGCTCAGGCCCAGCCACAGGCTACGCCAGTGCTCGGGTAGTGCTTCGCAGAATTCGATGGCCAGCGAGCTTTTGCCAAACCCCGCAGGCGCGTTCACCAGCAACAGCCGCCCACCGAGGCCGGCTTGCAGCCGCTGACACAGGCGCAGGCGCGGTACATGGCCGTCCGGCAAGGGTGGGCGGAAGAAACGCCCGTCCAGCAGGCCCAGGGCCTGGCTGGCGAATCCATGCGTACGGGACAGATCTGTCATGGCCGGCTCGTTCTGTTTGGAAGACTACGGCGGTATGGATGCTTGCGAGACTAGCCGGTAACGCTGCGCATTTGAAGATGATGGGCGCAGTTGCCCCGGAAAAGACTACGACAAAAAGCAACAACGCTGTTGGACAGCGGCTGGAGCGGGGGTTTGGTGAGGTATTCAGCAGGTTTATCAGGCCGCAAGTGCCAATGGAAACGCCCCGGACAAGCCGGGGCGTTTCACGGTAGCGCAATACTTAGCGGATACCCGACTGGCGCAATGCCGCTGGCTGGAAGTCCGCCTTGCTGGCGCTGAAGCCGAAGTCGTAGGCGCGTTTCTCTTCGTTCTTCATGCCCAGGGCCAGGTAACGGCCCGACTGCAGGTCGTAGATGGCCTCCAGGGTGTACCACGGCACATCCACGTTGTAGTACGGCTGGGCATGGGCCTCGGACACCCGCCACAGCTGGCCACGGCCGTCGTACTGGTCGATCACCGCAGCCTGCCAGGTGTCTTCATCGATGTAGAAGTCACGCTTGGCGTAGATGTGCCGCTGGCCCGGCTTCAACGTCGCAACCACGTGCCACACGCGGCGCAACTCGTAACGGGCCAGGTCCTGGTTGATGTGCCCGGCCTTGATGATGTCGGTGTACTTGAGCTTGGGGTCATCCAGCTTGAAGGCGTTGGAAGCGATGTACAGCTCCTTCTTGCCTTCGAGCTTCCAGTCATAGCGGTCTGGGGCGCCATTGAACATGTCCAGGTTATCCGACGTGCGCAGGCCGTCGGCGGCGGTACCCGGGCCGTCATAGGATACCTGCGGCGCCTGCCGCACACGGCGCTGGCCAGCGTTGTAGATCCACGCCTTGCGCGGTTCCTTCACCTGGTCGAGGGTTTCGTGCACCAGCAGCACGGTCCCGGCCAGGCGTGCAGGCGCGGTCACTTCCTGCTTGAAGTAGAACAGGATATTGCCCGGGTTGTTCGGGTCGTAGTCCTTCATCCTTTCGCGGAAGACGAATTGGTCGGAGAAGTACACCGGGTTGAACGAGCCATTCTGCTGCGGCGTGGCCTGGGTCACCAGGCGGCTGACGCTGCCACCGCGGTAACGGGTGATATGGTTCCAGATCACTTCCAGGCCGCTTTTCGGGATAGGGAACGGCACGGCGGTGCGGAAGTTGCTCAAGCCGTTGCCGCCTTCGACCAAGGTGGTCTTGGTGGCGTTTTCCTTGATGGCGGCGAACACGTCAGCCGGTACCGTGGAACCACGATGGGTCTTGTATACCGGGATCTTGAAGGTGTCCGGGTAGCGCTTGAGCATGGCCAGCTGGCCCGGCGAAAGCTTGTCCTTGTACTGGTCGGCATTCTGCGCGGTGATGGTGAACAGCGGCTTTTCACTGCCGTACGGGTCGGACAGGAAGCCCCTGCCGTCGGCGCTGCCCGCGCTCTTCGACAACGGCTCCCATGGGCCGATCGAACCGTCGGCGTTGCCGGCCTTTTCGGCGCCCATCGGGGTCAGGGTGCTACCCAGCTTGGCCGCCTCGTCGGCAGATACTGCAGCCATGACGCTGGTCGCCAGCAGGGACAGGCCCAGTACACCGGCCTGCAGCAGACTTCTGGTCTTGTTCATGTCGTGTCGTCCTGGATCTGTGTGCTTAGAAGTTCACGCCGAAGCTGAGCGCGACGAAGTCACGGTCATCCACGGTGGTGTACTCGCCATCGAAGAAGTTGGTGTACGACAGGCTTGCCGTGTAGGTGTTCTGGTACTCGGCGTCGAGGCCCAGGCTGAACGCCTTGCGGCCTTCCTCGAAGTTGGCGCCAGGGCCCGGCGAGTAGCCGGAAACGTCATGCGACCAGGCCACGCTGGGTTTCAGGTTGACCCCGGCGAAAACGTCGTTGTAGTCCCAGATGACCCGAGCGCGGTAACCCCAGGAAGTACTGGTGGTAAAGCCATCGTTCTCGCAGTTGCGAGACAGGTTGGCGGTAGAGGCTCCAGCGCCTGCGCCCGCGATGGTGCTGGCATTGAGCGCCTGGCAAGTATCGGCACCACCGGTGGATGGCAGCGGGCCGGGGCCGAATACAGGGTCACGACCGTATCGGGTATCGTGCGCGCTCTCCAGGCCGCCGACATGAGTGACCCCCAACTCACCGACCACCGTCATGCGGCTGGCGCCCATCACCTGGTCGAAGAAATGCGTCAGGGTGGTCTGGAACTGCGTGATTTCCTTACGGCGGTAGCCGTGCAAGTCCTGCCCTGGCGTACCGCTCAGCAGCGATGCATTGCTCAAGGCGCCGCCAATCGGACGCACCCCGGCAAACAGGATATCCGTGGTATTGAGCTGCACGGGTGCGTTGGGGCGGTAGCTGAGTTCGCCGCTCCAGGCGGTCCCGGTGGGCAGGGTGGTGGAGAAGCTCAAGCCATAAAGGCGAATATCTTCGGGATACTCGACGAAGTACTCGGAATTGCCAGCCACGATCAGCGGTGCCAGCGCACGCAGCGGTGCAGGCAGGGCGCTCAACCCGCCAAACACGGAAGGCGGAGCACCTGTCGCGCTGAAGATCGGCGCACGGCTGTGATAGTTCATGAAATAAGCGCCGAACTCAGTATCCAGCGGCTCGAACATGTAACGCATCGCTACGCCGAACTGGCCGCTGTCGCGTGCATCACGATCAGCACCACGGCGTACCATCACCCCCTCTTCGTTGATATTCACGCCCCGGCTGGCCAGGAACTGCTGCGCCGCGCCCGGCACCGTGCGGCTGCTGTTGAGCACGCGCAGGTTGTCGGTACAACCGTCGGCAATGATGTCCGGCTGGGAGAAGAAGGTGCCGCAGTTGTCGACGACCGTCTGGTCCCATTCGATCTGGTAGAACGCCTCGGCCGACAGGTTGTCGGTGAGGCTCTGCGAAATGTAGAACATGTTGACCGGGATCAGGCCTTCCTTGATCTCGGCCCCCGGACGGCGGAACGCCGACACGTCGATCGGGTTGATCGAGTTGATGCCGCCACCGATGAAGGTACTTTCACCCCAGCTCACGACCTGCTTGCCCAGGCGTACCGAGCCCGGCTGATCGCCGATGGAATAGTTGTGGTAGACGAAGGCGTCGAGCAGCTCGGCGCCGGACGACTTGGCGCCTTCCTTGCGGTTGGAGTCGCTGATGTCCTTGAACTCCCGGCCTTCGTCCTTCAGCTCGAAGTCGTACCAGTACTTGCCACGGACGAACACACCGGTGTCGCCGTACTTGAGTTCCAGGTCATGGATACCCTTGAAGATCTTGGAGAAGGTTTCGCCCTTCTTGAAGTTCAGGTGGCCATCGTCCGATGTCTGCGACAGGCCCTTGCCGCCGTTGTTCACCCCGATCAGGTTCTTGTTGGGATTGGCTGTCGACCAGCTGGCGCCGATGGAGAGCGACGAGTCGAACTGGCCTTCGATTTCACCAATGTTGAAGCTGACAGCGAAAGCAGGACTTGCGAGCGTGGAAGCAAGGCTGACGGCCAGGGGCAACTTGGCCCGGCGCCAGAACAGGTTTGCAGATTTCATCGACGCTACTCCATGTACTTTTTTTGTTATGGCAGTGAGTCCTTTCAAGAACGGCCCGAGCGACCGGATGCAGGCTTGCGCCCGCGACGACATGGCTTGCGCATGCCGCCAACCCCCATTCCTGAAAATCCCCTGGCCCCGACTATAGCCAGCAAGGCACAGGCGCTTGATCCCTCTAAAGTGTGATTTGCGCTCCGTGCTGCCAACGCGCTGCAATCTGGTATCGGTAGCGGGCTGACAGTGCTAAAGGATGGCGTATTTCCGCCATTTGGCAAGGACCTGACCGCTCTAGGATGCGGGCCGGGTGCTGCGCACCGCGACCCGCAGGGCGGTTACAGCGTGGAAAGGAACGCGCTGTTGCTGGCCTGCCACTGCACGATGTCCTGGCGGATACGTTTCTTGTCGAGCTTGCCGACACTGGTCTTGGGAATTTCAGTAACAACGGCGATCTGGCTGGGAATCGCCCATTTGTTGATATGGCCTTGCTCGACGAACGGCTTGAGGTGCTCCTTGAGCGTCCTGGCGTCGATGGCCTGGCCGTCACGCACCACCAGCAGGGCAAACGGCCGCTCGCCCCACTGTGGGTCGGCCACCCCGACCACCGCCACTTCGCGCACCGCCGGGTGGCGGCTGATCAGGTCTTCGAGGTCGAGTGAAGATACCCATTCGCCGCCGGTCTTGATCACGTCCTTGATCCGGTCGCGGATGTCGATGTAACCCATGCCGTCCAGCGTGGCGACGTCACCGGTGTGCAGCCAGCCCCCCTGCCACAGCTCCTCGCTCTTTTCCGGCTCCTTGAAATAGCCCAGGGTCAGCCACGGCGCACGCAGCACCAGCTCGCCCTGGGTTTCGCCATCGGCGGGCAGGAAGTTGCCATTGCCATCGACAATCGCCGCCTCGACCAGCGGTACCGGCACGCCAGCCTTGATGCGGTAGGTGACGCGCTCATCCTCGCTGCCGGCCTGCAACTCGTCGTTCAGGTGCGCGGCGGAGATCAGCGGGCAGGTTTCCGACATGCCATACGCCGCGGTCAGCTGGATGCCGCGAGCCAGGGCAGCCTGATACAGCGAACGGTTGAGCGCGCTACCGCCGATGATGATTTTCCAGCCGCCAAAGTCCTGCCCTTGCGCGGTCGGGCAGTTGAGCAGCATCTGCAGGATGGTCGGCACGCAATGGGAGAACGTGACCTTCTCCTCACGCCACAGCCTGACCAGCATCTCCGGTTCGTAGCGGCCGGGGTACACCTGCTTCATGCCGAGCATGGTCGCGGCGTAAGGGATGCCCCAGGCATGCACGTGGAACATCGGGGTGATCGGCATGTACACGTCATTGCTGCCCAGCAGGCGCACGCTGTCGATGCTGCCGGTCACCGACGCTTCGGCCAGGGTATGCAGCACCAGTTGCCGGTGAGTGAAGTAGACACCCTTGGGGTTGCCGGTGGTACCCGTGGTGTAAAAAGTAGTGGCCACCGAATTTTCGTCGAAATCGGGGAAGTCGTAGCGCGGGCTGGCGGCGGCCAGCAATTGCTCATACTCGCCGACCAGGCCAGGCAGCTCGGCGGTCTTGTCCGGGCCATCGGTCAGCAGCAAGGTCTTGTCGACAGTGGTCAACTGCCCGGCAATCGACTGGTACAGGCCGACGAAGTCGCTGTTGACCAGCACCAAGCGGTCTTCGGCGTGGTTCATGGTGTAAAGGATCTGCTCTGGCGACAGGCGCACGTTGATGGTATGCACCACCGCACCGATCATCGGGATGGCGAACATGCATTCCAGGTAGCGGTGACTGTCCCAGTCCATCACGGCCACGGTGTCACCCGCCTTCACGCCGGCTTCGGTGAGCACGTTGGCCAGGCGCGCGATGCGTTCGTTGAGCTGCGGGTAGGTCAACCGCAACTGGTCGCGGTAGACGATTTCGCGGGTCTTTTCATAGCGGCTGCCGGACATCAGCAGGCGTTTGATCAGCAGCGGGTAGGCGTAGGCGCCCTCGGTGGGCTTGATGATGCGGGTCTGCAACATGGGTATCCCTTTTCGGAAAAGGCGGGCCGGACAACTCTGGCAATTACTGTAGTCCGCCAATGTGACGGCCAAATCAGCCGAAGGAATGATTTGCGCGCCAAAGGTATGAGTGGAGGCGTTGACGGGCGGTAACCGCGGGCTAGACACTGCGCCGACAGCTTCAGGACTTGTCCCCGGATCTACAACCCTTCCGCGGCCAGAACACCGATACCCATGCCCTGCAACGGAGAGCCCCATGCCCAGCCCGCGACGTGCCGTGTTTCTCGATCACCAGTCCCTGGACCTGGGTGATCTCGACCTCTCGCCCTTGAAGCAGCAATTCGACGAATTCGAGCTCTACGCCGCCACTCGCCCGGAGCAGGTTGCCGAGCGGCTGCAGGGTGCGGTGGCGGTGATCAGCAACAAGGTCATGCTCGACGCTGCAACGCTGGGCGCCAACCCGCAGTTGAAGCTGATCCTGGTCGCCGCCACCGGCACCAACAATGTCGACCTGGCGGCAGCGCGCGCCCAGGGTGTCACCGTGTGCAACTGCCAAGGCTACGGCACACCGTCCGTGGCCCAGCACACCCTCGCCCTGCTGCTGGCCCTGGCCACTCGCCTGTGCGACTACAACCAGGCGGTGGCCGACGGCCGGTGGGCCAAGGCCAGCCAGTTCTGCCTGCTGGACTTCCCTATCGTCGAACTCGAAGGCAAGACCTTGGGCCTGCTCGGCCACGGCGAACTGGGCGGCGCGGTGGCGCGGCTGGCCGAAGCCTTTGGCATGCGCGTGCTGAGCGGGCAGATCCCCGGCCGCCCGCAACGGCCAGACCGGCTGCCGCTGGACGAACTGCTGCCGCAAGTCGACGCCCTGACCCTGCATTGCCCGCTGAACGAATACACCCGGCACATGCTCGGTGCGCGCGAACTGGCGCTGCTCAAGCCCGGCGCACTGGTGGTCAACACCGCTCGCGGCGGCCTGATCGACGAGCAGGCGCTGGCCGACGCACTGCGCAGCGGCCACCTGGGTGGCGCCGCCACCGACGTGCTGAGCGCAGAGCCGCCGGTCAATGGCAACCCGCTGCTTGAACCCGGTATTCCGCGCCTGGTCATCACTCCGCACAGTGCCTGGGGTGCGGTGGAATCGCGCCAGCGCATCGTCGGCCAGCTGAGCGAAAACGCCCAGGCTTTCTTCGCCGGGCAGCCGCGCCGCGTGGTCAGCTGAGCGCGGCGCCCGGCTCTGCTACACTGCGCCACTTTTTCCGGAGGCATCGTCCATGGACCCGCGCAGTGAAGTGTTGCTCCGCCAGGCAGAGCTGTTCCAAGGGTCGCTGCTGATTGCCGGCGCCCCTGCCGACGACCTGCTCGGCCAGTTGCCCCAGGCCCAGGCCTGGACCTGGCATGCGGGCGATCAGGGCATGCTGCAGAGCCGTTACATCGGCCGCAGCCACTACGGGGTCGAACCCCCGGACGTGGCCTTCGACCGTGCGGTGCTGTTCCTGCCCAAGTCCCGCGAACTGGCTGGCTACCTGCTCAATGCACTGGCGTCGCGCCTGGCCGGCCGTGAACTGTACCTGGTAGGCGAAAAGCGCGGTGGCATCGAAGGCGCTGCCAAACAGTTGCAGGCCTTCGGCAAGCCACGCAAGCTCGACAGCGCCCGCCATTGCCAGCTTTGGCAAGTGACCATCGCGCAGGTGCCACAGGTAACCCCCCTGGCAAGCCTGGCCGAACGCTTCGAGCTGGCCCTCGAAGACGGCCCGCTGCAGGTGGTCAGCCTGCCCGGCGTGTTCAGCCATGGCCGCCTCGATCGCGGTACCGCCCTGCTGCTCAAGCACCTCGACGGCCTGCCGAGCGGGCATGTGCTGGACTTCGGCTGCGGTGCCGGGGTGCTCGGCGCTACGGTCAAACGCCGTTATCCACAAAGCCGGGTAACCCTGCTGGACGTGGATGCCTTCGCGGTGGCTGCCAGCCGGCTGACCTTGGCCGCCAACGGCCTGGAAGGTGAAGTGATCAGCGGTGACGGCATTGACGCTGCCCCTACCGAACTGAGCCTGATTCTGAGCAACCCGCCGTTCCACACAGGGGTTCATACCAATTACCAGGCATCGGAGAACTTGCTGACAAGATCGGCGAAGCATCTGCGAAAAGGCGGCGAAATGCGCCTGGTTGCCAACAGTTTCCTGCGTTACCAGCCGCTGATCGAAGGCGCGCTGGGCAACTGCCAGGTGTGCGACGAGGCCGATGGCTTTCGCATCTACCGGGCAACACGCGGATAAAAACAGCGCTTGCCGAAAGCGTTTTGCCTAGGCAGAATCCGCACCGTCCTAGGGGAGTAGTCTCCCGCGAGCGCCCAGCTCGCCCGGTACGCGTCAACATACTTGGTCCACAGACCATGGCGCGTGCGACCCACCATGCAGCCTGCATGGCGAGATCCGCGTAGACGGATCCAGGGTTTGACAAGACCTATGACACGCACACCTTACCCGGGGCGGGGAGGCTGTACGTGTCATAGCCGTGTCGACCCGCCCCCGTAGGAATCCTGATGCTGGAATCTCTGCTGGTCCCCACCGCAATCGTTGCGCTCGCCGAAATTGGCGACAAGACGCAACTGCTCGCGCTCATTCTCGCTGCCCGCTTCCGCAAGCCGTGGCCGATCATCGCCGGCATCATCGCCGCGACCCTGGCCAACCATGCTGCGGCCGGTGCCGTGGGGGCATGGGTCGGCAGCTTCTTCAGCGATTCGGCATTGCACTGGGTCCTGGCCGCCAGCTTTACCGCCACCGCGCTGTGGACCCTGGTACCGGACAAGATGGATGACGACGAGAGCCCGGCACGCCGCTTCGGGCCGTTCCTGACGACGTTGATTGCCTTCTTCCTGGCGGAAATCGGTGACAAGACCCAGGTCGCCACGGTGATGCTGGCGGCTCAGTATCCGCACCTGATCATGGTCATCATCGGCACCACCCTGGGCATGCTGATTGCCAACGTGCCGGTGGTGCTGGCAGGTAACTTCGCAGCGGACAAACTGCCGCTGACGCTGATTCGTCGCCTCGCCGCGACGGCGTTCTTCGTGCTGGCGATCGTGGCCGTCTACTCGGCGATGAAGGCCAGTGGCTGGGTCGGATAATCAGGAAGACGGGGCCGCGAAGCGGCCCCATGACAGTCATTACTTTTTGGCGGCCTGATACAGCGGCATGACCTTCGGAATCGCCGCCTGCAACGAAGCGATACGGCTCGCCGACGCCGGGTGGGTGCTCATGAACTCAGGCGGTGCACCTTCGGAAGCCTTGGTCATCTTGTTCCACAGGGTGATTGCGGCGTTCGGGTCGTAACCGGCACGCGCCGAGAGTTCCAGGCCAATCAGGTCGGCCTCGTTCTCGTTGGCCCGGCTGTTGGGCAGGGTCATGGCATAGTTCACCACGGTGTCGGCCAGGGCCATGCTGCTCTGGCCCAGGCCGAAGATGGCGCCAGCACCCTGGCGGGCCATCTCGACGCCATATGCCTTGGACATCGCTTCGCGGCTGTGTTCACGCAAGGCGTGGGCGATCTCGTGGCCGACCACCGCGGCGATTTCCGCATCGGTGAGCTGAAGCTGGTCGATCAGCCCGGTGTAGACGATGATCTTGCCACCCGGGCCGCAGTTGGCGTTGAGTTCGTCACTCTTGATCACATTGACCTGCCAGTCCCACTGCGCGGCATCCGGGCGGAACTTGGGGGTCTGGGCGATCAGGCGGTTGGCGATGGCCTGCACACGCTTGGCATCGGCGCTGGACTTGTCGAGCACGCCTTTGCTGGATGCCTCGCCGAGGGTCTGCTGGTACGACTGGGCATACATCTTGTTGACTTCATCGGCCGAAAGCATGCTGAACATGTATTGCTGGCGTTCGACGCCGACAGCACCGCCGCTGGTGGTATTCACCGCCTGGCAGCCGGCCAGCAGGATGCCAGCACTCAAGAGGCTGACGACAAAAGACTTACGCATGAAAACACTCCCTTTCCTACATGCGCCGTATCCTAGGCTGACTGGCCTGTGGGCCGCCATAGCCGTAGAGAAGATTTTCACTGAAGCCTCAATACGCCGGCTCAGGCAGGCCATCAGGCCGGGGTCAGGCACTCTGGTGCATCCAGCTTCGGGTCATTGACGAAGTTGGCCAACGCCCGCTCACGCAACTGTGCCGACGGGCTGGCCAGCAGCTCGTGCAGGCGCGTCAGTGGCGTGTCCGGGTCAAGCCAGGCCGCCTGCCCTGCTTCATCCAGAATCAACGGCCGACGCTGGTTCATGGCCGCCTGAGTCACCACCGCACAACTCAGCCACACCTGGTCCTGCACGGGGTAAGCCTCCCATATGGCGGCGAAGTATAGCGACGCGCCCTCCCCTGGGGTCAACCAGTACGGGCGCTTGCGTACACTGCCACGCCATTCGTAGAAGCCGTTGGCCGGCATCAGACAGCGCCGCTGGCGGAACGCATCGCGAAACATCGGCTGTTCGGCCAGGGTCTCGGCGCGGGCATGGGCCGGGGTACGGGACAGGTCGGTGAGCCAGGCCGGAGTCAGCCCCCAGCGCGCCTTGGCCAATTGCAACTGGCCGTCCAGCTGCCGCTGGATCAGTACCGAAGCCCCTGGCGAGATGTTCCATTGGGCTGGCTGCCCGGCAGGAAAGCCCGGTAGGCAGGCCAGCGCCTGGGGCCAGCGAAACAGCGCGTAACGTCCACACATGGGCGAATTCAGAACCTAACAGATCAAGGTACCGGGAAAACTCTCCGGTTCGTCGCCAACCAGTGGCTGGGCGTCATTGTACGCATCGATCAGCTGTCGTGCGTATTCGGCCTGCTCATCAGCCACGGCCAGCCCCAGCAGGCCTTGCAGCGGCAACTCGCCGGCGGCACCGACCAGGTCGCGGCCGACCACGTGTACTTCAACGCCTTCGCTGGCAAGCATGCCCGCCAGCATTTCCGCCTCGAGCAGGCTTTCCGGTTCGTAGATTCGCTGCATCAGGCGTCATCCTCGCGGCGGACTTCGAGCATCCATTCGTCGCCATGGACCTGCAGAATGAACACCACAGGCTGGCAGCACACCTGGCAATCCTCGGTATAGACCTGGTCGCCAGCCGACAGATCGACGGTGGTCTCCACCCGTTCGCCACAATACGGGCAATCATAGAAGTCGGTTTCCAGCATCGCGGCCTCCGCAGTGACTTATGCGTATAATTGCCGGTCTGTTTACAGGGCCTGTGTGCGTCCGAGCCGTTTTTCGGAGCCCGTCCCTACCTTATTACCCTAGCCGTTTCCAACAAGAGAGCATGATGGGCGAATTCGATGCCATCCGACCGTACGACGACGCTGAGGTCCCTGCCGTTCTGGCACGCCTGCTCAGCGACCCGGCATTCCTCGATATCCTCACCCACTTCCGCTTCCCGCGTGCGGCCGGCGCCCTGGGCTGGTTGCTCAAGCCGCTGATCGCACGCCGCCTGCGCAAGGAATTCGCCGGCGTCAGCTGTGTCTCGACCTTGCAGGACAAAGTCGAATACTACGTCGACCAGACCATCGACCGCGCCACCGACGGCGTCACCTATTCGGGCGTGGAGCAGCTCAAGGCCGGTACCGCCTACCTGTTCCTGGCCAACCACCGCGACATCGTCATGGACCCGGCCTTCGTCAACTACGCGGTTTACCACGCCGGCCTGCCCACGCCGCGCATCGCCATTGGTGACAACCTGCTACAGAAACCCTTCGTCAGCGACATGATGCGCCTGAACAAGAGCTTCATCGTGCACCGGTCGCTCAGCGGGCGTCGCGAGAAGCTGGCCGCCTACCAGTTGCTTTCGGCGTACATCAACCACTCGATCCGCAACGACGTGACATCGATCTGGATCGCCCAGGCCGAAGGCCGCGCCAAGGACGGTGACGACCGCACCGACTCGGCGATTCTCAAGATGTTCCACATGAGCCGCAAGGACGAACCGTTCGGCGCGGTGATCCAGAGCCTGAACCTGACGCCGGTGTCGATCAGCTATGAATACGACCCGTGCGACCAGGCCAAGGCCCGCGAGCTGTATATCCGCGCCACCACCGGCACCTACAAGAAGGCGCCGGGTGAGGATGACAACAGCATCGCCAAGGGCATTACCGGCTACAAAGGCAGGGTGCATATCAACTTCGCCCCTCCGGTGACCGAGTACTACGAAGACACCAAGCAGCTGGCGGCGGAAATCGACCGTCAGATCCTCGGCGGCTACCGGCTGTTCCCGGTCCACTACCTGGCGTATGCGATGTGGGAAGGCAAGGATGAGTCCTTGCAGGTACCGAGCGCCGAGAACGTATTCCCGGCCGATGAGCTGGCCCGGGCCAGAGAGGAATGGCAACGCCGCCTGGATGCCTGCCCTGAAGAGCAGCGGCCGTACCTGGTGTTGCAGTATGCCACGCCGGTGCGTAACCAGTACCAGGTCAGGCAGCAGGCACCGGTCGCCTGATGGCATCGGGGCTGCTTCGCAGCCCCGGTTTGTCAGACCCAGGTGCTGAACCAGGACAGCAGCAACGCCATCGCCAGGCAGGAAAAGCCGAGAATGTAGAAATAGCGCGGCACCCGAAGGTCGAACGCGTCCACTACCCCCTCGCCCATTGCCATGTACTCGCGGGTCTCGGCCTCGCGCCGCCGCGCACCGTGCAGCAGCAGCCCGCCCGGGCAGGTCAGCAGCAGCGCCAGCAGATTGATCAGTTTGGCCGGGTGAGCGGCCAGGAACCCCCAGAGCACTTGCAAGGACATCACGCAACCTCGGTGTGAGCGACGAGGCCCGCATTCTACCCAAGTCAAGCCCTGACACCCGGCCCGGGCGACAAAGTGTCATTAAATTTCATCTGTCATGTGCTCGTCATCTGAACAGGCCACCCTGTCGGCCTTTCAATGACCCGGAGCTAGTTCATGCTGCACGCCGAAAACCAGGACCGTCTTTACCTCGTTGCCCAAAGCGACGAACAGCAGGCGCTGATCGATGGTCTTGCCATCAACGTGCAAGACCGCCAGTGGCTGGTGTATTGCGCGCTGGGTGGGCATGTGCATGACGGTTTACCGGATATCGATACCCATACCGGCCTCAGCGTGCTGGATTTCCAGATAGAAGCGGCATAAGCCTGGACCGAACTGCTCGCGGGTTCACCCGCAAGGCAGCTACAGCCAACAAAAAACCCGCTGCCTGAAGCACAGGCAGCGGGTTTTCTTCATGCCAGTAAAAGGTTTACTGCCCCAGCACCTGCCCGATGCTCGGGTCCTTGAACAGGCGGGTCAGGGCATCGCTCAGCACATCGCCCACCAGCTGGTTGTTGGTTTCCTGGTTCGGTGCCATGCCGAAACGCTGGTCCAGCGAAGCGCCGTAACGGCCACTGTAGGTACGGCCGCCGTTGGCAACGTCGGCACGGAAGGTAGCGCCGATGGTCGCCTCGGTGACGTACAGCTTGTCTTTCGGCGACTGGTACTTCAACTCGGCCAGGGTCACGGTCAGCTTCGGCGCGTTATAGGCGTTCGGCGTCGGGGTGAAGCCGAGCAGGCGCACGGCGGCTTCGGCCTGGGCCTGCAGCTTGGGCACGATGTCGTTACCGCTGACGCTGATGGTGCTGGTTTCAGGATACATGCCACCACGAGTGCCCAGGGACGGCGACGCCCGGCCGTCAACGACCCGAACCACCACCGGCTGGCCATGGCCGACCGGGGCGAGCTGGGCCTTGAGCGTGGGTTGCGGGCTGAGTTGTTGCGGGCTGTGGGCACAACCGGCCAGGCTGAGACTGGCCACGGCGATCAAACCGAACAACAGACGTTGCAACATGCGCGTTACTCCAGAATATACGGCGAAGGCCCACAGTATACCTAGCGACCCACCGACCAGTCATCGGTCCGGCCCGGTTGTCACAATGGTTTCATCGCCGCGCCCTTATTCTTGCGCCAAGCCCCAACGCACAGGACCCGCTGCCATGGCCTCGCTCTGGACCCTGCTCTTCCCACGCCCGCGCCACAACGCCTATGCGCGCCTCGATGCCGAAGGCAAATGCCTGGCCTTCAAGCAATGCAGCCAGGCCCCCAGCGGCAGCGGCTGGGTCCGGATCGGGGAAATCCAGCTTGCCTGGCTGGGCCGCGAGCTGCCCGCCAGTGCCAGGGTTTGCGCACGCGCAAGCCGCCGCTGGCACCAGCGCATCCTCGCGGCCTGACAAACGCTGCAATAAAAACCACGAATGGCGACATTTCTGCGCGCGACCTCGCTATAATCTCCCCCCGATTATAAGGACGTCTCCTGATCGGGCCCCGCATCGCCGATTGACCCCGGCAACTTCACCGCTTCGCCCACAGAGAGCCTTCCACTCAGGTCTTGCATCGGCTGTCGTGCCTGCTTTTCCGGCCCTTCACACTGCATGAACCTGCGGGTTGCCATCGCGCAGTCCCTTTTGAGGTTCACGTCTCCAAAAGAGCGTGAAAAAACGGTTTTCACAACTTCACAAGAGTGTGGCGAGCAAATGAACAGTCTGGCATGTGCAAAAGCGGCAGATGTGTCCCGAACAGCCCTGAACAGGCGGCAAATGCGCTCATCCCGGATGAGTATCTGAGCCGTTCCATAACGCACGCACGACACCTTGACCATAAGTCGAATTGCCGCACCCGTGGCAAACGGCGTTCAATAGCCGAACCCGAAGACTGATTGGCGGTGCCCGCGGAAGTTGCAAGAACTGCGAGAAGTCGGACATGGCGATCCTGGCGACCCCAGGTCCTATGCTGTCAATTAGGTAGCTGTAGATTGTGGAGACGCGTTAAATGGCGCAGAACGAATCGGTTGATGTGGTACTGGTTGGCGCGGGCATCATGAGTGCCACCCTGGCCGTACTGCTCAAGGAGCTCGACCCGGCCCTGAAACTCGAGGTGGTCGAGGCGATGGACTCCGGAGCCGCGGAAAGCTCCAACCCCTGGAACAACGCAGGTACCGGCCACGCCGGCCTATGCGAGCTTAACTACACGCCGCAGGCCGCCGATGGCAGCATCGACATCAAGAAGGCCGTGCACATCAACACCCAGTTCGAGGTTTCGCGCCAGTTCTGGGCCTACCTGAGCAAGAAGGGCAACTTCGGCTCGGCGCGTGCTTTCATCAACCCTGTGCCGCACCTGAGCTATGTCGAGGGTGACAAGGGTATTGCCTTCCTCAAGAAGCGCTTCGAACTGCTCAAGCAGCACCATGCCTTCGCCGACATGGAATACACCGAAGACAAGGCGGTGATGAAGGACTGGATGCCGCTGATGATGCCAGGCCGCCCGGCCGACCAGCGCATCGCCGCCACCCGCGTAATCAAGGGCACCGACGTCAACTTCGGCGCGCTGACCAACAAGCTGCTGAAGCTGCTGGGCGACGCCGAGCACGCCCAGGTCAAGTACAGCAAGAAGGTCGTCGGCCTGCGCCGTAATGGCAGCGGCTGGACCGTGAGCATCAAGGACGTGAACAGCGGCGGCAGCCGCGAAGTGGACGCCCGCTTCGTCTTCCTCGGTGCCGGTGGCG
Organism: Pseudomonas sp. TE21394; assembly: GCF_054057835.1. Taxonomy (NCBI): domain Bacteria; kingdom Pseudomonadati; phylum Pseudomonadota; class Gammaproteobacteria; order Pseudomonadales; family Pseudomonadaceae; genus Pseudomonas; species Pseudomonas sp. TE21394. The sequence continues at coordinate 1,088,880 of NZ_JBSRZR010000001.1, forward strand.
CTGCCCTGCCGCTGCTGCAGATGTCCGGCATTCCGGAAAGCAAGGGCTTCGGCGGCTTCCCGGTCAGCGGCCAGTGGCTGCGTTGCGACAACCCGGAAATCGTCAAGCAGCACCAGGCCAAGGTCTACAGCCAGGCCGCGGTCGGTGCCCCGCCGATGTCGGTACCGCACCTGGACACCCGCGTGGTCGACGGCAAGAAATCGCTGCTGTTCGGGCCGTACGCCGGCTTCACCACCAAGTTCCTCAAGCACGGTTCGCTGATGGACCTGCCGCTGTCGGTGCGCATGGGCAATATCGGCCCGATGCTGGCCGTGGCCCGCGACAACATGGACCTGACCAAGTACCTGGTCAGTGAAGTGATGCAGTCGATGGAGCAGCGCCTGGAAGCCCTGCGGCGCTTCTACCCGCAGGCCAAGGCCGAAGACTGGCGCCTGGAAGTGGCCGGGCAGCGTGTGCAGATCATCAAGAAAGACCCGAAGAAAGGTGGCGTGCTGCAGTTCGGTACCGAGCTGGTCTCGGCCCAGGACGGTAGCCTGGCGGCACTGCTCGGCGCATCGCCGGGTGCTTCGGTGACCGTGTCGATCATGCTGGAACTGATCGAGCGCTGCTTCCCCGAGCAGGCCAAAGGTGCCTGGGCTGCCAAGCTCAAGGAAATCTTCCCGGCTCGCGAGAAGACCCTGGCGACCGACGCAGCCCTGTACCACAAGATCAGTGCCGACAACGACGTGGCGCTGGACCTGGTGGAAAGCAGCCCGGCGGCCAAGCATTACGCTTGATTGCAGCGGTAACAAAAAACGCCCCTCGGGGCTTTTTTTGTTACCTGGATCTTATCAGCCGCGAGCGTTGGCGATGATCTCGATGTATTCAGCCGCATTGCGCTGGTCGGCAATCTGCTCGACGAAGGTCTTGCCATGCTCGTCCTTGCCATCCAGGTCCAGGCCCGCTTCGACGAAGAAGCCGACAAAGCGCGCGAAGTCGTCGACGCGCAGGCCCCGGTAGGCCTTGACCAGCTTGTGCAGCGAAGGTGAGGTCACCCCGTCGGCCGGCTCGAATTGAAGGAACGTCTTGATGTAGTCGTCGCTGATCTCGTCGCCGATTACCTGTTTCTTGTCTTTACGCATTGCCGACTCCAACTGGACCATCACGGGATTTCGAAGGCCGGCAGTGTACCCCCCTCAGCCCGCGCGCCTCAACGCGTACGTACGGTGCCGGTGTGCAGGTCGGCCCAGATGTGGCCGTTGCCGTAGGTGAGGAACTGCACATACAGCGTTTCATTGCGCAGCAGGTCCATGATCACCCGGTAGTCGCTGACCGGGTAATTCAGGCTCAGGGTACGGGTTTTCTCGTCGTACACGGGTTTTTTCAGGCTCTTGGCCGCTTCCCCGTCGAAGGTCAGCAACACCTGGGCGATGGTCGCGCCCTTGTTCAACGGCTTGCCCTTGAGGCGCACCTGCAACGACGAAGTGATCGGGATCGGCTGCTGGTCGGACTGGCGCTGGGCGCCGACGACCACCGAATAGTCGGTCACCTGCAGCAATTGCTGGCCGGTCGGCGCTTCCTGGCGCAGGGACTGGTCGTCAGGTGGCAGGAACTGGCTGTGCAGTGGTGCGGCAGCAAGTGGCAGGCTGACCGCCAGCAGCAAGGGAAGAAACGCACGCATGTGAGGCTCCTTGTATGAAGGAGCACTCTAGCATGCCGGGTGTGGGCTGTAGCGGCCCGGTCGCCGGCAAGCCATGGGCGATTCCGGCGTGAGCTGGCTTGCCGGCAACCGGGCCAGGGCAGGTACATCAAGCGAACTGCGCGACCATCCAGGCCTGGTAACCGGCAGCTCCCTCTTCACCCTCGCGCGGTGCCCAGTGCGCGTGCTCGCCTTCGCCCACCGGACGGTACGGCCCGGCCTTGCATTCGAACAGGATGCTGTCCGGCTCCAGCACTACCAGCCCGTGGTAGATGCCTGGCGCCAGGTCCACCCCGAGGCAGTCACCGCCCGCCTGCAGCACCCGCTTGTCGGTCACCACGCCTTGTTCATCGAACAGCAGCAGGCCGAAGCGTCCCTTGAGGGCCAGCAGCGTTTCCGCCTTGTCGGCGCTGAGGTGGCGGTGTGGCGGGATGTAGGTACCCGGCTGCAGGCCGACAGCCATGCGGTGGCAGGGTTCTTCCATGTCATGGAAGGTGTGGTGCTGCCGCTGCCTCGGGCTGGCGGCAGCCTGCGCGGCCAGCCCGGCGAACAGCGATTGGTCGATGAACGCAGGCTGGCGCATGGTCACAGCCCCTTGACGGCGAAAATGCCGTTGGCGTTGCGCCAGTAGCCTTTGTAGTCCATGCCGTAGCCGAAGATGTAGCGGTCGACGCAGGGCAGGCCCACGTAGTCGGCCTTGAGGTCCGGGCTGGCCTTGCGGTCATGGTCCTTGTCGATCAGTACTGCGGTGTGCACCGAACGCGCGCCGGCATGCTTGCAGAACTCGATGATGGCGCCAAGGGTGTGACCTTCATCGAGGATGTCATCGACGATCAAGACGTCACGGTCGATGAACGACACTTCCGGTTTGGCCTTCCAGAACAACTCGCCGCCGCTGGTCTGGTTGCGGTAGCGGGTGGCGTGCAGGTAGCTGGCCTCCAGCGGGAAATGCAAGTGGGTCAGCAGTTTGCCGGAGAAGATCAGGCCGCCGTTCATCACGCAGAATACCACCGGGTTCTTGTCGTGCAGGTCGTTGCAGATCTGCGCGCCGACTTTGGCGATGGCCGCTTCGACTTCGGCTTCGGTGTACAGGCAGTCAGCTTCACGCATGACTTGACGGATATGCTCGAGATCGGCGGACATGGCGCTCTCCGGGTGGCATTTTGGAAAAGCGGGCAAAGGTACGCATCCGCTCGTCACAGATCAAGCATTTATGGACTAACGTCCAAATGACCAGACGACAGCACAGGCTGAATAGATTAATCTAGCGCGGTTTTTTTGCCCGCCTTTCGGAGCCCCCTATGCCCACTCGTGAGATCCGCCATCCGCTGATCCGCCACAAGCTCGGCCTGATGCGCCGTGCCGATATCAGCACCAAGAATTTTCGCGAACTCGCCCAGGAAGTCGGCGCGCTCCTGACTTACGAAGCGACCCAGGACCTGCCGCTGGAAAGCTACGAGATCGACGGCTGGTGTGGCAAGGTGCAAGTTGAAAAGATCGCTGGCAAGAAGATTACCGTGGTGCCGATCCTGCGCGCCGGCATCGGCATGCTCGACGGTGTGCTCAGCCTGATCCCGGGGGCCAAGGTCAGCGCGGTCGGTGTTGCGCGCAACGAAGAAACCCTCGAAGCCCACACCTACCTGGAAAAGCTCGCGCCGGACATCAACCAGCGCCTGGCCCTGATCATCGACCCGATGCTGGCCACCGGCGGTTCGATGGTCGCCACCATCGACCTGCTGAAGAAGGCTGGCTGCAAAGAGATCCGTGCCATGGTCCTGGTGGCCGCGCCAGAAGGCATCGAAGTGGTGGAAAAAGCCCACCCGGACGTACAGATCTACACCGCGTCGATCGACCAGCACCTGAACGAACACGGCTACATCGTGCCAGGCCTGGGCGATGCCGGTGACAAGATCTTCGGCACCAAGCAAAAGGACGCCTGACCATGCAGGACGGCTTCAACGACCCGCTCTGGCGCCAGGTCGTTTCGGGCGCGCAGATGCTCTTCGTGGCATTCGGCGCGCTGGTGCTGATGCCGCTGATCACCGGCCTCGACCCGAACGTCGCGCTGTTCACCGCCGGCATCGGCACCTTGCTGTTCCAGTTGGTCACCGGCCGCCAGGTCCCGGTGTTCCTGGCCTCGAGCTTCGCCTTCATCACCCCGATCATCCTCGCCAAGGGCCAGTTCGGCCTGGCCGAGACCATGGGCGGCGTGATGGCCGCAGGCTTCGTCTACACCTTCATGGGCCTGATGGTGAAAATCAAAGGCACCGGTTTCATCGACCGCATGCTGCCGCCGGTGGTAATCGGCCCGGTGATCATCTCCATCGGCCTGGCCATGGCACCGATCGCCGCCAACATGGCGATGGGCAAGGCCGGGGACGGCAGCGTGCTGCTGCCGTACAAGACCGCCATGCTGATCTCCATGCCCGCGCTGCTGACCACGCTGATCGTCGCCGTGTTCGGCAAGGGCATCTTCCGCCTGGTGCCGATCATTGCCGGGGTGCTGGTCGGCTTTGCCCTGTCGTTCGCCTTTGGCGTGGTCGACACTGGCAAAATCGCCGCCGCCCCGTGGCTTGAGCTACCCAACTTCACCGCGCCGGCATTCAACTGGCAGGCCATCCTGTTCATCGTCCCGGTCGCCCTGGCACCGGCGATCGAGCACATCGGCGGGGTGATTGCGGTCGGCAGCGTGACCGGCCGCGACTACCTGAAGAAGCCCGGCCTGCACCGCACCCTGCTGGGTGACGGCCTGGCCACCACCGCCGCCGGCCTGTTCGGTGGTCCGCCCAACACCACCTACGCCGAAGTGACCGGCGCGGTGATGCTGACCAAGAACTACAACCCGAAAATCATGACCTGGGCGGCGATCTTCGCCATTACCCTGGCCTTCATCGGCAAGTTCGGCGCGCTGCTTCAGAGCATTCCGGTACCGGTGATGGGCGGCATCCTGTGCCTGCTGTTTGGCTCGATCGCAGCGGTGGGCATGAATACCATGATCCGTCACAAGATCGACCTGGCCGAAGCGCGCAACCTGGTGATCGTTTCGGTCACCCTGGTGTTCGGTATCGGCGGCGTGCTCATCGGCAGCGGCGACGGCCCGGATGACTGGGGCCTGAAAGGCATCGCCCTGTGCGCCATCGTGGCTATCGCCCTGAACCTGATTCTGCCGGGGAATGATGGCTGGAAGCACAAGAAACGGGACGATCAGCCTTGACCTGATCTGGCCTCTTCGCGGCTCTACCCGTGAAGAGGCCAGCACAGACGCCCTGAGAATCAGGCCTTTTCGCACATATCAGCCAGCACCTTCACCCACTCCGGATGATCATTCAGGCACGGCACCAGCACCAGTTCCTGCCCCCCCGCCTCGACAAATTGCTCACGGCCACGCATGCCGATCTCTTCCAGCGTTTCGATGCAATCGGCGACGAACGCCGGGCACATCACCAGCAGCTTCTTCACCCCGGCCCTGGCCAGCTCGTCCAAGCGTGTCTCGGTATAGGGTTCGATCCACTTGTCCCGGCCCAACCGCGACTGGAACGAGACAGACCATTTGCCATCGGCAATGCCCATTTTCCGCGCAAAAGCGTTGGCCGTGGCCAGGCATTGCCCACGGTAGCAGACCGCCCGCACTTCGGCGGGCGCACCGTGACAGCAATCGGCAGCACGCAGGTCGTGCTTGCTACCTTTGGGGAACAACTTTTTCAGGTGTCGCTCCGGCAGGCCGTGGAAGCTGAGCAGTACGTGGTCATAAGACTGCTCCAGGTAGGGACGGGCGCTGGCGGCCAGCGCCTCGATATAGTCCGGGTGCGCATAAAACGGCTGCAGCACGCGCATCTGCAACGCAAGCCGCTGCTCAGCGATGGTCTGGCTTGCCTGCTCCACTACCGTGGTTACCGTGCTGTCGGCGAACTGTGGGTAAAGCGGTGCCAAGGTCACCTTGCGCACGCCTTGTTGCGCCAGCCGCCCCAGTACTTCAGGCAACGCCGGCTGGCCATAGCGCATGGCAATTTCCACCGGGCCATGCGGCCAGTGCCCGACCATCGCCGCCTGCAGACGCCGGGTCAGCACCACCAATGGCGAACCCTCGTCCCACCAGATAGAGGCATAGGCATGCGCCGACTGCTCCGGGCGCTTGATCAGGATCAGCGACACCAGCAGGCGCCGCAGCGGCCATGGCAGGTCGACCACATACGGGTCCATGAGAAACTGGTCGAGGTAGCGGCGCACATCGGCCACCGAAGTGGAGGCAGGGGAACCCAGGTTGACCAGCAGCAGGGCGTGATCGGTCATGCAGCGTCCTATGTCAGAGTTGGCCGGACAGGTTGTCCAGGGCCGATTGCAGATCGTTGAAGCGGAAGATGAAGCCTGCCGCCAGCAAGCGTACCGGGCGGGCGCGCTGGCCGCCGAGCAGCAGGACCGACAGCTCGCCCAGGCCGGCCTTGAGCAGCAGTGCCGGCATTGGCAGCAACGCCGGGCGGTGCAAGGTGCGGCCCAGGCGCGTGGCGAATTCGCGGTTGCGCACGGGCTCCGGGGCGCAGGCATTATAAGGACCGCTGGCGTCCTTGTGCTGCAAGAGAAAATCAATCAGGGCGACCTGGTCGTCTATATGGATCCATGGCATCCACTGGCGCCCGTTGCCCAAAGGCCCGCCCAGCCCCAACTTGAAGGGCGTGCGCAGGCGCGACAAAAAGCCACCATCAGCGGCCAGGACCAGCCCGGTGCGTACCAGTACTACGCGAATGCCCTGGGCCTGGGAACGCAGCGCGGTTTCTTCCCAGGCAATACACAACTGGCTGGCGAAATCTTCCCGCACCGGTGGTGAATCCTCGCTCAACTCGCGTTCGCCACCATCCCCGTACCAGCCTACCGCCGAACCGGAAATCAGCACTTCCGGGCGCTGCTCACGGGTGCCCAGCCAGCTCAGCAACTGCTCGGTAAGGGTGACGCGGCTGGCCCACAACAGGTTGCGCCTGGCCGCCGTCCAAGGCCGGTCTGCAATCGGAGCACCGGCCAGGTTGACCACCGCATCCAGCCGCTCGTCTGCCTCCAGTTGCTCCAGCCGGGCGATACCGCGCACACCGGCCCCGCAGATTGCCGGCACCTGTTCAGGTCGCCGGCTCCACACCGTCAGTCGATGCCCCTGGCCAAGCCAGTACCGGCACAGGTGCCGGCCGATCAACCCGGTGCCGCCTGTCAGCAATATATGCATGGCTGTGTCCTCGCAGAATGCGGCGGTGGTCTATTTTTAACGACAAGGCACTTTTTTGACCCGACGCTCTCGGATAAACATAGGCCAAGCTGCCCGCCAAAGCGGCATAACCTTATACAGTATTTATGCATTGTACAGGTTTGTTTGACAGCGTAGTCTGCTTACAGCACGGTTTAAAGAGGCCATCATGACAGTACCAATCGCCATCATCGGGGCCGGTATCGCCGGCCTGTCTGCCGCCCAGGCCTTGCAAAAGGCCGGGCAATCCGTGCACTTGTTCGACAAAGGCCATGGCAGTGGCGGGCGCATGGCCAGCAAGCGCAGCGAAGCGGGCGCGCTGGATCTCGGTGCCCAGTACTTCACCGCCCGTGACCGGCGCTTTGTCGAGCAGGTACAGCAATGGGTCGCCGCCGGCTGGGCCGAGCAATGGAAGCCGCAGCTGTACAACTATCGCGATGGTCAACTCAGCCCCTCGCCGGACGAACAGACGCGCTGGGTGGGCGTGCCGCGCATGAGCGCCATTACCCGCGGCCTGCTCAAGGATGTGACGGTCAACTTTGGCTGCCGCATCGCCGAGGTGTTCCGCGGCAAGCAGTACTGGCACCTGCAGGATACCGAAGGCTGCAGTCATGGCCCCTTCAGCCGCGTGGTCATCGCCGTGCCGGCTCCACAGGCCACGCCACTGCTGGCTGCTACCCCGAAGCTCGCCGCAGTGGCAGCGGGGGTGCAGATGGAACCCACCTGGGCCGTGGCCGTGGCTTTCCAGCCTTCCCTCGACACGCCTATGCAAGGCTGCTTCGTGCAGGACAACCCGCTCGACTGGGTGGCCCGCAACCGAAGCAAACCAGGCCGTGACGAGCAGCTCGACACCTGGGTGCTGCACGCCACCTCGACCTGGAGCCGACAACATATCGACCTGCCCAAGGAAGAGGTGATCGAGCAGCTGTGGGGCGAATTCGCCGAGCTTGTCGGCTGCGTGGTGCCGGCGCCGACCTTTGCCTTGGCCCACCGCTGGCTGTACGCCCGCCCAACCAGCAACCACGAGTGGGGGGCGTTGGCCGATGCCGACCAAGGTTTGTATGCCTGCGGCGACTGGTGCCTGTCCGGGCGTGTCGAGGGCGCCTGGCTGAGTGGCCAGGAAGCCGCACGGCGGCTGCTTGAACACCTTGAGTGACGAAGCTATACAAAAATACTAGTTTGCATAACGGCTCGGCTGTGCTGGAATAAACCTGTACAAGATTCTTTTCTCGTACAGGTTTATGGAGACAGCCATGCACGACCCCTCCACTCATCGCAAGCCGCGCATTGCCATCAGCGCCTGCCTGATCGGCCACAGCGTGCGCTACAACGGCGGCCACAAGGCTTCCGACCTGTGTCGCACGCAGCTCGAGGAACACTTCGACTGGTTGCCGGTATGCCCGGAGGTGGCCATTGGCCTCGGCACACCGCGCGACCCCATTCGCCTGGTCGGCGACCCCGAGCGACCGGAAGTGGTCGGTACCCGCAACGCCGACATCGACCTGACCGGCCCGCTGCGCAGCTACGGTGAGCAAATGGCTGCGGAACTCGATGAAATTTGTGGCTACATCTTCATGCAAAAGTCGCCGTCCTGCGGACTGGAGCGGGTCAAGGTGTACCAGGACAATGGCCGCCCGGCCATCAATAGCGGGCGTGGCGCGTATGCCCAGGCGTTTTGCGCACAGCGCCCGGACCTGCCCGTTGAAGAGGAAGGCCGCCTGCATGATGCCGTGCTGCGCGAGAACTTCATCAGCCGGGTGTATGCCTATGCCGACTGGCAGCGTTTGCTGGCCGAGGGCCTGAGCCGCGGAGCGCTGGTGCAGTTCCATTCGCGCTACAAGTACCTGCTGATGGCCAACAATCCCCAGGCCTACCGCACCCTGGGGCGCCTGCTTGGCAGCATGCGCCGCGAAGACGACCCGCAAAGCATAGGCCCCCGCTACTTCAGCCAGCTGATGCAGGCGCTGCGCCGCTGCGCCAGCCGCGGCACACATGGCAATGTACTGCGGCACCTGAGTGGCTACTTCAAGGACGCCCTGACGCCACAGGACAAGGCCGAACTGCAGGCCATCATCGGCCAGTACCAGCAAGGCATGGTACCGCTGGTCGTGCCACTGACCTTGCTCAAGCACCATTTGCGCAAGCACCCCGATCCGTATCTGCTGCAACAGACCTACCTGCAGCCGCACCCAGAGAGCCTGGGGCTGCGCAATGCTGTCTGAGATCCTCCTGCCCATCGGCGAGCTTGCCCGCCGTACTGGCGTCAACCCGGTTACCTTGCGGGCCTGGGAGCGGCGTTACGGTTTGCTCAAGCCCCAGCGCACGGCCAAGGGGCACCGCCTGTACCCACTGGCCCAGGTCGAACGAGTGGAGGCGATCCTCGCCTGGCTGCAACGTGGCGCATCGGTCAGCCAGGTCGGCGAGCTTCTCGACAAGCCCACCGCCACGCCGCCCAAAGGGGATTGGCAAGCCAGGCAGTTCCAGCTGGTCGATGCCATCGCCAATCTTTCACAACGTGCGCTCGACCAGCAGCTCAACCAGGCCATGGCGCTATACCCGGCGGTTACCCTGTGTGAACAACTGCTGCTACCGCTGCTCGACATTCTTGAACTGCGCTGGCGCAACTACTTCAATGCCGGGCTGGAGCAGATTTTCTTCAACACATGGTTGCGCAGCAAGCTCGGCGCCCGGGTCTATCACGACAACCAGTTGTTGCCAGGCCCGGCGGTGTTGCTGGCCGATGACTACCAGCGCGGCTTCAACCCCGAATTGTGGTTATGCGCCTGGTTGCTGACCAACAATGGTATTGCGGTCGAAGTGCTGGAGCATCCCATCGGCGCTGCACAGCTCAGCCATGCCGCCACTTCCCTCAAGGTGCGCGCGGTCATCCTGCACCTTGGCCCGCGCATCGATGCAAAGGCGCTGCAACGCATGCTGCGCAGCTTGCCAGTTCCCGCCCTGCTGGGCGGCTCGACACTGGCCATGCACGAAGTGCCGCTGGCCAACCTCGACCATCGCGCCCTCTCCTTCTTCGACACCCCACACGCAGCCCTGCGCTTGCTTCAGGGCACTGACAGGCCGCCTTCAGGACCGGACTCATCATGCACTTGACCTGGCTGCGCAGTGACCTGCGCATCGACGACAACACCGCACTCAGTGCCGCCACTGAACGTGGCCCGACCATCGCCCTGTGGCTGGTCAGCCCCGGGCAGTGGCGAGCCCACGACGACGCCGCCTGCAAGGTCGATTTCTGGCTGCGTAACCTGCGTGACCTGAGGCAGTCGCTGGCGCGGCTGAACATCCCCTTGCTGATCCGCACGATCGACACCTGGGACCAGGCGCCACAGGCCGTGCTCGAGGTATGCCGCCAGCATCGGGTGCACAGCGTGCACTGGAACGAAGAATACGGCCTCAACGAGCAGCGCCGCGACGACGCCACCCGCGCGCTGCTGGAACGATCAGGCATCCATGCCAACAGCCATCTCGACCAGTTGTTTTTTCGTCCCGGCACCATCCTCACCCGCAGTGGCGACTACTTCCAGGTTTTCAGCCAGTTCAAGAAGAGCTGCCTGGAGCACCTGCACCGCGGCCTGCCGGCCCTGGCCCGGCGGGTGCAGCGCCAGGCACCGCTACAGGTTGCCAGCGACCCCATACCCGAGCAGCTGGATGGCTTCGAAAAGCCGGGCCGCGCCCTGCGCGAACACTGGCCGGCCGGTGAGGCCGAGGCACAGGCGCGGCTGGCCCGCTTTGTTGACGAAACCATCGACGATTACCAGCAACTGCGCGACCTGCCCGCCAAGCCCGGCACCAGCCAGCTTTCCCCTTACCTGGCCGCTGGAGTGATCTCGCCGCGCCAATGCCTGCACGCTGCCCTGGCCAGCAACCGGGGCGAATTCGACACTGGCAGCAGCGGCGTGCAGACCTGGATCAACGAACTGCTCTGGCGCGAATTCTACAAACACATCCTGACCGGTTATCCACAGGTCTCGCGCCACCGTGCCTTCCGCGCCCAGACTGAGGCCTTGCCCTGGCGCGACGCGCCGGCCGATCTCGAAGCCTGGGCACAGGGACGCACCGGCTACCCGATCATCGACGCCGCGATGCGCCAGTTGCTGCACACCGGGTGGATGCACAACCGCCTGCGCATGATCGTGGCCATGTTCCTCAGCAAGAACCTGTTGATCGACTGGCGCAAGGGCGAACGCCACTTCATGCGTCACCTGATCGATGGCGACCTCGCCGCCAACAATGGCGGTTGGCAGTGGAGCGCGTCCACCGGCACCGACGCCGTACCCTATTTCCGCCTGTTCAACCCGGTTTCGCAGTCGCAGCGTTTCGACCCTGAGGGGCGCTTCATTCGCCACTGGTTGCCGGAATTGCAGGGCCTGGGTGAAAAATCCATTCATTTACCCGTGAAGAATGCCGATCTTTTTGCTAAACATTCGTATCACAGTCCGATTGTCGATCTCGACAGTAGTCGCCAGCGTGTACTGGAAGCATTCAGAAGCCTCCCGCACCGGCAGGATCAGAGGGCAGTATCGTGAACAACGCGCGTCGTATCTGGGTAACGGGTGCCGACAATGGACTAGGGTTGGCGTTAGTGGAAAGCTTGCTTGGCCAAGGACACCGGGTAGCGGCAAGCGGCAAGCATGGCGAGGTACTGGATGCCCTGGCGGCACGCTATGGGCGCCGACTGCTGCGTCTGCCCTGGCAGTTGCATGAAGAACAGCAGGCGGCGCAGGCCGGCGAGATGCTTTGCCATGCCTGGTGCGCGCTGGATGGCCTGATCCTCAATGCGGGGACCTGCGACTACCTGCCGGCTGACGTGGCCGACAGCCAGCTGTTCGAAGCGATCGTCACCAGCAACCAGTTGGCCGGCGAACATTGCCTGGCCCAGGCGTTGCCCTTGCTGGCCAACGGCGACTCCCCGCAGGTAATGGCGGTTTTCAATCGTTATTCTGCGCTGCAGTTGTATGCGCCGACGCAGCCGAGCGCAGGCTGGAACAACATGCCGAAGTGGCTGCGCGAGCGGCGCCAGGCGTTGCAGGCTCAGGGGGTCGCGCTGACCGTGGTGGGCCCACAGTCGCTCAAGGCACCCGTGATCTCGGCGCAGGCAATACCGGAGGCCTGGACACCGCAGAGCGCGGCAGAAGAGCTGTTACGGCGGTGGCCGCAGAATGCACCGGAGCTGGTGCTGGAAGCTCTGGACCCGGCCAGCCTGTGGCCGCTGCCTACAAGACGATGAATCTGCATGCGGGCAGCGGCCACAGGGCCGCTATCGCTGACTCACAGCGCCATGCGGTAATGCAGGCTGTAGCTTTCCACACCGTCGTTCGGTTGTTTGATGCCGGCGTTGGAATAGTGGATCGCCCGCACTCCGATCTCATGCCCACCGGTAAAACGCAAACCAAAGCCGATACGGTCTTCGAACTGGAACGACGAGCCTAGCTGGTTGTCTTCCAGCTCGGTGCTGGAGAACGCCGCCACGCCGATCCCCGCCTCGATGTAGGGCTTCACCGAGTCACCGGCAAACTCATAGACGAATACCGGCGCGAACGAGAGGCTGTGGTTACTGGCGGTCTCGTCACCGTCCCAATAGCTGTAGGCCCCATCCCAGTACCCGGTCAGGCGACCGACACTGGTTTGCCACCAGCTCGCCTCCCAGTTCGATTGCAGCCCCAGCCGGTAGACCATGGTCGAGTCGCCGGTCTGCCCCACCGAAAACGAAACGTCGGCGGCCTGCGCCGATAGTGCTTGCCCCAAGGTCACGACGGCAGCCGCCGCCAAGCACAGCAGTTTCTTCATGAGAAACATCCTTCTTCCTGATGCTGTTGTTAGTGTCCGCCTCATTTCAGGCACACGGTAGAAAGCGGCATTGGTACGATAGTTCAGCTCGATTTCACGTTTTTTTCACAACGCAAAGCTTTGCACACTGTCGGACTTATGCCACAGCAAAGGTAGGATTTTTCTCATCAACTGCGGATCAGCGCTGGTCCAGAAGCGGGTGGCGCCGGCTGGCCCTTCGGCTAGCAAGTCATGGGCGCCCAACAAGCGCTGCAGTTGACGGGCGACCGCGGCGCCAGTGTCGATGATCGCCACGTCAGCTGGTACCAGGTCGGCCAGCAGGGGGCGCAGGAAGGGATAATGGGTGCAGCCGAGGATCAGGGTATCGCAGCCCGCCGCCAGCAAAGGCTGCACGTAGCCTTGCAACAACCGGCGCAATGCCGGGCTGGCCAGGTCGCCTGCTTCGATCCGCTCTACCAGCCCGGGGCAAGGCTGCGTCACGACCTGAACGTCGCTGGCAAAACGGTCGAGCAAGGCGGCGAACTTGGCACTCTGCAGGGTACCGGTGGTCGCCAGCACACCGACCACCCCCGAGCGCGTGGCAGCCGCAGCGGGCTTCACCGCCGGCTCCATGCCAACCAGCGGCCAGGTCGGGTAAAGTTCGCGCAAATCGGCCACCGCCGCCACCGTCGCCGTGTTGCAAGCCAGTACCATGGCCTTGGCGCCTTGTTCATGAAAGAACCCGGCAATTCGCCGGCAGCGCTCGCGGATGTAGTCCGGGGTCTTTTCGCCATACGGCACGTGACCGCAATCGGCCACGTACAGTAGCGTCTCGCCAGGCAGCAGGCGCTGGATCTCGGCGAGCACCGACAAGCCACCGACCCCCGAATCCATCACGCCGATCGGCGCCGAGCGCTCAGCCATCGCGCTTGCCGCACACTGCACAGGCGGGATCACGCTTGACCCGCAATTCACGGATGCGGGTGCCGAGGGCATCGATCAGCAGCAGGCGCCCGACCAGCGGCTCGCCAAAGCCGGCCAGCAGCTTCATGGCCTCCAACGCTTGCAGGCTGCCCACCAGGCCAACGAGGGGCCCAATCACGCCGGCTTCACTGCACGTCAGTTCGGCTTCGCTACCATGGCCGTACAGGCAGTGGTAGCAAGGACTGTAGTCGCGCCGTGGGTCGAATACGGAAAGCTGCCCTTCCAGGCGGATCGCGGCACCGCTGACCAGCGGCTTGACCGCCGCGACACAGGCGGCATTGACCGCCTCGCGGGTGCTGAAGTTGTCCGAGCAATCCAGCACCAGGTCGACTGCCGCCACGGCAGCGGCCAGCGAGTCCTCGTCCAGGGCCTGGCGATGGGCGACCAGGCTGATTTCCGGGTTGATCGCCTGCAAGCGCTGCATGGCCGAATCGACCTTGCTCATGCCGACGCTGGCATTGTCATGAATCACCTGGCGTTGCAGGTTGGTCAGGTCGACGGTATCGAAGTCGGCCAGGTGCAGCTCGCCCACACCGGCAGCGGCCAGGTACAAGGCGACCGGCGACCCCAGGCCACCGAGCCCGACGATCAGCGCCTTGCTCTGCTTGAGGCGCAACTGGCCGTCGATGTCGATCTGGGCCAGCAATACCTGCCGGCTGTAACGCAGCAGTTCCTGATCACTCAGCATGGCAGGCGTCCCAGGGTAATGCGTTCATGGCCGCCCAGGTCAGTGCGACTGGCGACCTCGATGAAGCCTTGTTCAGCCAGCAAGGCGCGGACCGCCGCTGCCTGATCATAGCCGTGTTCCAGCAACAGCCAGCCGCCTGCGACCAGATGCGCGGGGGCTTGGGCAGCGATGACACGCAGGTCGTCCAGGCCATCGACGCCGGCCACCAGTGCGCTGCTGGGCTCGAAGCGGACGTCGCCGGCGACCAGGTGCGGGTCGGCGGCGGCGATGTAGGGCGGGTTGCTGACGATCAGGTCGAAACGCTCGCCGGCAAGGTTGTCGAACCAGTGGCTGACCCGCACCTGGACGTTTGCCAGGCCCAGGCGCTGGCGGTTGCGCTCGGCCAGGGCAGCGGCCTCCTCCACCCGGTCGACTGCGGTTACCTGCCAGGCCGGGCGATCGCTGGCCAGGGCCAGGGCAATCGCGCCGGTACCAGTGCCCAGGTCAAGGACCCTGGCCGGCGTGGCGGGTTGCAGTTCAAGGGCGGTCTCGACCAGCAGCTCGGTATCCGGCCGCGGAATCAGGGTGTGGGGGGCCACCTCCAGATCGAGCGTCCAGAAGCCCTGCTGCCCGAGAATGTAGGCGACCGGTTCGCCGTCGCGGCGGCGCTGCAGGTAACTGGCATAGGTCTCGGCATCTTCGCTGCTGACGATCCGCTCGGGCCAGGTGTGCAGGTAGCTGCGCGACTTGCCGATGGCTGCTGCCAGCAACAGCTCGGCATCCAGCCGCTCGGTGGGCGACTCTGGCAACTGCGCGTTGCGCAGCAGGCTGGCGATGATGGTCATCAGTCCCCCAGCGCGGCCAGCTGATCGGCCTGGTATTCGGCCAGCAGCGGTTCGATGACGGCCTCCACGCCACCGGCGAGGATGTCGTCCAGCGAGTACAGGGTCAGGTTGATACGGTGGTCGGTGACCCGGCCCTGTGGATAATTGTATGTGCGGATACGCTCGGAACGGTCGCCCGAACCGACCAGCAGCTTACGCTCGGTAGCGATGGCGTTCTGCGCGGCGCTGGTCTGCATGTCGTTGAGCTTGGCCGACAGCCAGGACATGGCGCGGGCACGGTTCTTGTGCTGCGAACGCTCTTCCTGGCACTCGACCACGATGCCGGTCGGCAAGTGAGTGATGCGGATCGCCGAGTCGGTCTTGTTGACGTGCTGGCCACCGGCACCGGACGCACGGTAGGTGTCCACGCGCAGGTCGGCCGGGTTGATTTCGATGGCAGCCTGTTCGTCCGGCTCGGGCAGTACCGCCACGGTGCATGCGGAGGTGTGGATACGGCCCTGGGATTCGGTCTCCGGCACCCGCTGTACGCGGTGCGCACCAGACTCGAACTTGAGCTTGCCGTACACGCTGTCACCCTCGACGCGGGCGATGATTTCCTTGTAACCGCCGTGCTCGCCTTCGTTCTCGGAGAGGATTTCCAGACGCCAGCCGCGTTTTTCGGCGTAGCGCGAATACATACGGAACAGGTCGCCGGAAAAAATCGCCGCCTCGTCGCCACCGGTGCCGGCGCGGATTTCGAGGAATACGTTGCGGCCGTCGTTGGGGTCCTTGGGCAGCAGCATGCGTTGCAGCTGCGCCTCCAGCGTCAGCAGTTGCTCCTTGGCTTCACGCACTTCTTCCACGGCCATTTCGCGCAGGTCCGGGTCACTGTCCTTGAGCAGCGCCTGGGCGCCTTCGAGGTCGTCCTGGACTTTGCGCCACTCTTTATATGCAGCGTAGACCGGCTCGACTTCGGCGTATTCACGGGAATAGGCGCGGAAGCGCGTCTGGTCGGAAATGACCTCGGCATCACCGAGCAATGCGGTGAGTTCTTCGAAGCGGTCCTGGAGGATTTCCAGTTTGTTCAGCAGCGACGCTTTCATTGCGGGGATTTGTCCGTCGAGCCCTCGTTGAGGGCAAAGAGTTCCTGGGCCATGGCCAGCGCATCGAGGCGGCCCTCGGCCGAGAGCCTTTTCAGTTGCACGCTGGGCGCATGCAGGAGTTTGTTGGTCAGCCCCCGGGCCAGCTGGGCCAGCACATCCTCGGGGTTGCCGCCGTTGGCCAGCAGGCGCAGGGCCTTTTGCAGTTCTTCGTCGCGCAGGCGCTCGCTTTGCTGGCGGTAGGCCTTGAGCACGTCCACTGCGGCCAGCTCGCGCAGGCGCAGCATGAAATCTTCCGCCCCGACGGCCACCAGCTCTTCGGCGGCCTGGGCTGCGCCCTGGCGGCTCTTGAGGTTTTCCGCCACCACGTCGTGCAGGTCATCGACAGTGTACAGGTAGACATCGTCCAGCTCACCGACTTCGGTTTCGATGTCGCGTGGCACGGCGATGTCGACCATGAAGATCGGTTTGTGCCGGCGCTGCTTCAGCGCGCTTTCTACAGCGCCCTTGCCGAGGATCGGCAGCTGGCTGGCGGTGGAGCTGATGACGATGTCGCTGTTGGCCAGCTCCTGGGGGATGTCGGCCAGCAGCACGGCATGCGCGCCGAACTGTTCGGCGAGGATGCTGGCCCGCTCCAGAGTCCGGTTGGCGACGACGATGCGGCGCACGCCCTGCTCGTGCAGGTGGCGGGCCACCAGGGTGATGGTTTCACCGGCACCGATCAGCAGCGCCTGGCTGCGGCCCAGGTCGCTGAAGATCTGCTTGGCCAGGCTGACCGCGGCGAACGCCACCGACACCGGGTTTTCGCCAATGGCGGTGTCGGTACGCACCTGCTTGGCGGCGCTGAAGGTGGCCTGGAACAGGCGCCCGAGCAGCGGGCCGACGGTACCGGCTTCGCGCGCCACGGCATAGGCGGACTTCATCTGACCGAGGATCTGCGGCTCGCCGAGCACCAGCGAATCCAGGCCCGAGGCCACGCGCATCATGTGCTTCACCGCCTCGTGTTCTTCGTGCACGTAGGCGCTGGCGCGCAGCTCGTCCAGGCTGAGCCGGTGATAGTCGGCCAGCCATTGCAGCACGGCATCGGCGGACAGCTGGTCCTGCTCAATGTAGAGCTCGCTACGGTTGCAGGTCGACAGGATTGCCGCTTCGCGGCTGGAGGTCAGCCGGCAGAGCTGCTGCAGGGCGTCTACCAGCTGCTCTGGGGTAAACGCCACGCGCTCGCGTACGTCTACCGAGGCAGTCTTATGGTTGATACCAAGTGCAAGAAAGGCCATGCAAGGTCGCTGGTTGTGACGGGAAGCCGATAATTGTCCTCTTTCACAGGTTTCAGGACAACCACCGTTCGCTATTGCGCTCATCGCAGGGGCATGTCGTTGGCGTTGGGGGAACCGGTGGTGTATACCGATGGAGTTGCGCTGGCGCGGAAATCGAACGCCACCACACCATTCAAGAAATGCACACGGCACA
This sequence comes from Pseudomonas sp. TE21394, assembly GCF_054057835.1. NCBI lineage: Bacteria > Pseudomonadati > Pseudomonadota > Gammaproteobacteria > Pseudomonadales > Pseudomonadaceae > Pseudomonas > Pseudomonas sp. TE21394. Next base: position 1,106,614 of record NZ_JBSRZR010000001.1, read on the forward strand.
GCCACGCCCGCTCCCGGAACCCTTCCCCCCCTCAAAGGTCGCAGTTAACCAGCCACGGCACGGGTGGGTTTGCCCCCGCGCTTGTGTCATCATGCTCCGACCGCCGGTGAGTCTTTCTAAAGCCTTTTATGAACAAACCATACGCATTGCTGCTTGCCTTCGCCCTGCTCCAGGGCTGCCAGAGCCTGGCTCCACAAAAGGCCGAGCCTCCCATTGCCGAGGCTGCCAAGCGCGAGGCGGAGAAGCCCGTGGTGTATGGCTCGTTCAAGCAGGAAACGCTCTATAGCCTGCTGGTGGCGGAACTGGCCGGGCAACGCAACCGCTTCGACATCGCTCTGGCCAACTACGCCGACCAGGCCGAGAAGACCCAGGACCCGGGCGTCTCCGAACGCGCCTATCGGATCGCCGAATACCTCGGTGCCGACGAGCCGGCCCTGGACAGCGCGCTGATCTGGGCCAAGAACGCCCCGGAGAATCTCGACGCCCAACGCGCCGCCGCCATCCAGCTGGCACGTGCCGGCCGCTATGACGATTCCATGAACTATATGGAGAAGGTGCTGCAAGGCCAGGGGGACACCCACTTCGACTTCCTCGCCCTGTCCGCCGCCGAAACCGACCAGAGCACCCGCGATGGCCTGATGCAGAGCTTCGACCGCCTGCTGGTCAAATATCCGGACAACAGCCAGCTGGTGTTCGGCAAGGCGTTGCTGCTGAACCAGGACGGCAAGGCCCAGGAAGCCCTCGACCTGCTCGAAGCGCACCCGGCGCAGAATGGCGAAATCGCCCCGATCCTGTTGCGCTCCCGCTTGCTCCAGGCCTTGAACCGCGGCCCGGAAGCGCTGCCACTGCTGCGCGGGGCGATCCGCGACAACCCAGATGACAAACGCCTGCGCCTGACCTACGCACGGACCCTGGTCGAACAGGACCGTATTGCTGATGCCAAGGGCGAATTCCTCAGCCTGGTCCAGCAATACCCCGACGACGACGAACTGCGCTATTCACTGGCCCTGGTATGTCTGGAAAACAAAGACTGGGATGAAGCCGAGGGCTACCTGCAGGAGCTGATCGAGCGCGACAGCAATGTCGACGCCGCGCACCTGAACCTGGGCCGCATCCGCGAGGAACGCCACGACCCAGCCGGCGCCCTGCGTGAATACGCCCTGGTCGGCCCCGGCCCCGACTACCTGCCGGCGCAGCTGCGCCAGGCTGACATACTGGTTGCCAACGGCCGCGGCAGCGAAGCCTCGCGCCTGCTCGCCGAAGCCCGCGAAGCGCAGCCGGACTACGCCATCCAGCTGTACCTGATCGAGTCGGAAAGCTACAGCAACAACAACAAGGACGCCCAGGCCAGCCAGGTCCTGCAGCAGGCCATCCAGCGCTACCCGGACGACCTCAACCTGCTGTACACCCGCGCCATGCTGGCGGAAAAACGCGACGACCTGCCGCAGATGGAAAAGGATCTGCGCGCGATCATCGCCCGCGAACCGGAAAATGCCATGGCGCTGAATGCCCTGGGCTATACCCTGGCAGACCGCACCACCCGCTACAGCGAAGCCAAGGCGCTGATCGACAAGGCCCACCAGTTGACCCCGGATGACCCGGCGATACTCGACAGCCTGGGCTGGGTCAATTATCGCCTGGGCAACCTGGACGAGGCCGAGTCGTACCTGCGCCGGGCATTCGCCAGCTTCCCCGACCATGAAGTGGCCGCCCACCTGGGCGAAGTGCTGTGGGCCAACGGCAAGCGCCGCGAAGCCCGCCAGGTCTGGGCCAAGGGCTTCGCCGCCCAGGCCGACAGCCCCATCCTGCGCAAGACCCTCCTGCGCCTGACCGGATCCGAGACTCTTTAACGCCATGTTCCTGCGCCATTGCATCACCTTCACCCTGATCGCCCTGCTGGCCGGCTGTGCCGGCTTCGGTAGCCGCGAGGCCCTGGAGGGCCACGGCAACCCGCAGCAGTGGCGCGCCCATAAAGAGCAGTTGAGCAGCCTCGATGGCTGGCAGATCAACGGCAAGGTCGGCATCCGCGCCCCGCGTGATTCCGGCAGCGGCACGCTGTTCTGGCTGCAACGCCAGGACTACTACGACATCCGCCTGGCCGGCCCGCTGGGCCGTGGCGCCGCACGCCTGACCGGCCGCCCCGGCGGCGTGGTGCTGGAAGTGGCCAACCAGGGCCGCTACGAGGCCAGCAGCCCCGAGGCCTTGCTGGAAGAGCAACTGGGCTGGCAACTGCCGGTCTCGCACCTGGTCTGGTGGGTGCGCGGCCTGCCTGCCCCAGACAGCAAGAGCAAACTGACCCTGGATGGCGACAGCCGCCTGGCCAGCCTTGACCAGGACGGCTGGCAGGTGCAGTACCTGAGCTACACCGAACAGAACGGCTACTGGCTGCCCGAACGCCTGAAGCTGCACGGCAAGGACCTCGACGTTACCCTGGTGGTCAAGGACTGGCAGCCGCGCCAGCTGGGGCACTGATCCATGCACACGCTGACCCTGCCCGCCCCGGCCAAGCTCAACCTGTGGCTGCATATCATCGGCCGCCGCGCTGACGGCTATCACGAACTGGAAACCGTGTTCCAGTTTCTCGACCACGGCGACGAGCTGAGTTTCACCGTGCGAGACGATGGCGTGATTCGCCTGCACACCGAAATCGAGACCGTACCGCACGACAGCAACCTGATCGTGCGTGCCGCACGTATGCTGCAGGCGCAATCCGGCACGACGCTGGGCGCCGACATCTGGCTGACCAAGGTACTGCCCATGGGCGGTGGCATCGGTGGTGGCAGCTCGGACGCCGCCACCACCCTGCTGGCCCTCGCCCACCTGTGGCAACTGGGCTGGGACGAAGACCGCCTGGCCGCCCTGGGCCTGAGCCTGGGTGCCGATGTACCGGTGTTCGTGCGCGGCCACGCGGCCTTCGCTCAAGGCGTGGGCGAACAACTGACCCCGGTCGACCCGAGCGAGCCGTGGTATGTCGTGCTGGTGCCGCAAGTGTCTGTCAGCACAGCAGAAATTTTTTCACATCCGCAGTTGACACGTGATTCACTGCCCCTTAAGATGCGCCCCGTTCCCGAGGGAAACAGTCGAAATGACTGCCAACCGGTGGTAGAGCAGAGTTACCCGGAAGTTCGCAATGCGTTGAATTCTTTGGGCAAATTCACTGAAGCTCGGCTAACCGGAACTGGAAGTTGTGTGTTTGGGGCCTTCCCAAGCAAAGCCGAAGCTGATAAAGTTCTGGCCCTTCTTTCAGCGACCCAAACAGGGTTTGTGGCGAAAGGAAGCAATATTTCGATGTTGCATCGCAAGCTGCAAAGTCTGATCAAGAAGTCGAGCGCATAAGCGTTCGCAGCAACAGATACAGGGGCGTCGCCAAGCGGTAAGGCAGCAGGTTTTGATCCTGCCATGCGTTGGTTCGAATCCAGCCGCCCCTGCCATTTTCCTTATACTCATCCAGGTTACCCTCAGCCTCCAGGTACTGCGCGTGTCCAAGATGATGGTCTTTACGGGGAATGCCAACCCCGATCTGGCTCGGCGTGTAGTACGTCAGCTGCATATCCCTCTCGGTGACGTCTCTGTCGGTAAATTCTCCGACGGCGAGATCAGCACTGAGATCAATGAAAACGTTCGTGGTAAAGACGTTTTCATTATTCAGCCGACCTGTGCCCCGACCAACGATAACCTGATGGAACTGGTAGTGATGGCCGACGCCTTCCGCCGCTCCTCAGCATCCCGAATCACCGCCGTGATTCCTTACTTCGGATACGCCCGCCAGGACCGCCGTCCGCGTTCGGCACGTGTAGCCATCAGCGCCAAAGTCGTCGCTGACATGCTCACTGTCGTCGGTATCGACCGTGTACTCACCGTCGACCTGCACGCTGACCAGATCCAGGGTTTCTTCGATATCCCGGTCGACAACATCTACGGCTCGCCCGTGCTGGTCGACGATATCGAAGACCAGCGTTTCGAGAACCTGATGATCGTCTCCCCGGACATCGGTGGTGTCGTGCGCGCACGTGCCGTCGCCAAGTCCCTGGGCGTCGACCTGGGTATCATCGACAAGCGCCGCGAGAAGGCTAACCACTCCGAGGTCATGCACATCATCGGCGACGTCGAAGGGCGCACCTGCATCCTGGTAGACGACATGGTCGACACCGCCGGCACCCTGTGCCACGCGGCCAAAGCCCTGAAAGAACACGGCGCTGCCAAGGTTTACGCCTACTGCACGCACCCTGTCCTGTCGGGCCGCGCGATCGAGAACATCGAGAAGTCGGTACTGGACGAGCTGGTGGTGACCAACACCGTTCCGCTGTCCGCCGCTGCTCAAGCCTGTGACCGTATCCGCCAGCTGGATATCGCACCGGTTGTCGCTGAAGCGGTACGCCGCATCAGCAACGAAGAATCGATCAGCGCGATGTTCCGCTAAGCGGAACACACGCTGACGAAAAGCGCCCCGCCCCAACACTGGTTGTTGGGGCGGGGCTTTTTTGCCATCCCCGTTGGCGCTGGTCGCAAACGCCCTCGGGGGGCTATTTTGGAGAAACAAAATGACCGAATTCACTCTGAACGCCCAAGCGCGTACTGACCTGGGGAAAGGTGCGAGCCGCCGCCTGCGTCACTCCGCGAACATCCCAGCCGTTGTCTACGGTGGTAACCAGGACGCTCAGTCCCTGACCATCCTGGCCAAGGAAATCACCAAGCTGTTCGAAAACGAGGCTGCCTTCAGCCACGTTCTGGAACTGAACGTCGACGGCACCAAGCAGAACGTCGTGGTCAAGGCCCTGCAGCGTCACCCGGCCAAAGGCTTCATCATGCACGCCGACTTCGTTCGCGTCGTTGCTGGCCAGAAACTGACCGCCAAGGTACCGGTTCACTTCATCAACGAAGAAGCCCCGGTCAAGAAAGGCGGCGAGATCTCCCACGTAGAGGCCGAGATCGAAGTTTCCTGCGAAGCCAAGGACCTGCCTGAGTTCATCGAAGTCGACCTGGCCAACGCTGAAATCGGCACCATCATCCACCTGTCGGACCTGAAAGCTCCGAAAGGCGTAGAGTTCGTCGCTCTGGCCCACGGTGATGACAAAGCTGTTGCCAACGTTCACGCTCCACGCGTTGCTCCAGAAGCAGAAGGCGCTGCCGAGTAATCCACTCGCGCGCCGGCGTTGATCGGGTTACAGTGCCGCGCGCACTGTAACCCACCAACTCCAAGGAAGAGCCCCTGACGTGACCGCCATCCAGTTGATCGTCGGCCTGGGTAACCCCGGCCCCGAATACGAACAGACCCGGCATAACGCAGGGGCTCTTTTCGTTGAACGCATTGCCAGCGCCCAGCGCGTCTCGTTGACCGCTGACCGCAAGTATTTCGGCCTGACGGCCAAGTTCAGCCATCAGGGCAACGACGTTCGCTTGCTCATCCCCACCACCTACATGAACCGCAGCGGCCAGGCCGTGGCGGCCTTGGCCAATTTCTTCCGCATCAAGCCGGAAGCGATCCTGGTGGCGCATGACGAACTCGACCTGCCCCCGGGCGTCGCCAAGCTCAAGCGCGGCGGTGGCCATGGTGGGCACAACGGCCTGCGCGACATCATCGCGCAGCTCGGCAACCAGAACGACTTCCACCGCCTGCGGCTTGGCATCGGCCACCCGGGTGACGCCAAACTGGTCTCCAACTTCGTCCTGGGCCGCGCGCCGCGCGCCGAGCAGGAGAAGCTCGACGCCAGCATCGATTTTGCCCTCGGCGTGCTGCCGGACGTGCTTGCCGGCGACTTCGCCAAGGCGATGCGCGAGCTGCACAGCCAGAAGGCCTGATTTCCTTTAGAGAGGGGAATACCCATGGGTTTCAATTGCGGCATCGTCGGCCTGCCCAACGTCGGCAAGTCCACCCTGTTCAACGCCCTGACCAAGTCTGGCATCGCGGCGGAGAACTTCCCTTTCTGCACCATCGAGCCAAACAGCGGCATCGTGCCGATGCCCGATGCGCGTCTGAATGCGCTGGCTGAAATCGTCAAGCCCAACCGCATCCTGCCAACCACCATGGAATTCGTCGACATCGCCGGCCTGGTGGCCGGTGCGTCGAAGGGCGAAGGCCTGGGCAACAAGTTCCTCGCCAACATCCGCGAGACCGACGCCATTGCCCACGTGGTGCGCTGCTTCGAAGACGAGAACGTGATCCACGTTTCCAACAGCGTCGACCCCAAGCGTGACATCGAGATCATCGACCTCGAGCTGATCTTCGCCGACCTCGACAGCTGCGAGAAGCAGCTACAGAAGGTTGCCCGTAACGCCAAGGGCGGCGACAAGGACGCCCTGGCGCAGAAGGCCATTCTCGAACAGCTGATCCCGCACTTCACCGAAGGCAAGCCAGCGCGCAGCCTGATGAAGAACATGAGCGCCGAAGACAAGGCGGTCATTCGCGGCTTCCATCTGCTGACCAGCAAGCCGGTGATGTACATCGCCAACGTGGCCGAAGACGGCTTCGAGAACAACCCGCACCTGGACGTGGTCAAGGCCATCGCCGAGGAAGAAGGCGCGGTCGTGGTACCGGTGTGCAACAAGATCGAAGCAGAAATCGCCGAGCTGGAAGACGGTGAAGAGAAGGACATGTTCCTCGAGGCCCTGGGCCTGGAAGAGCCTGGCCTGAACCGTGTGATCCGCGCCGGTTACGAACTGCTGAACCTGCAAACCTACTTCACTGCCGGCGTGCAGGAAGTACGCGCCTGGACCGTGCGCGTCGGTGCCACCGCGCCGCAGGCGGCCGGGGTTATCCACACCGACTTCGAAAAGGGTTTCATCCGCGCTGAAGTGGTGGCCTATGACGACTTCATCCAGTTCAAGGGTGAAAGCGGTGCCAAGGAAGCCGGTAAATGGCGCCTGGAAGGCAAGGATTACATCGTCAAGGATGGCGACGTGATGCACTTCCGCTTCAACGTCTAAGCGGCAGTTTGCAGTACTGACAAACCCCTTGAGGCCCATGGCTTCAAGGGGTTTTGTTTTGTTCGTGCGCTTCAACGTGTGCGTGAGCCAACGCCTTCCATTCCGTATAATTAGCCACCCCAAACAGCTCGATACGAAAAAGCCGCGCAATAGCGCGGCTCTTTCGTTTCTATTAGCTCACTTGATGTTCTTGATCCAGAAACGTCGATCATCAACGCTGAAGTTGGGGTCGTAGCCAACCAGTGTCAGCATCGAGCCCACATAGTAAAGGCCAAACTGGTTCATCACCCAACTGTCCATGACCGCATCACTGGGCAACTTGCTGTACGGAGGCGTTGGTCCATCCGTACGGGCTTGGCCTGTCGTCTTTCCTGACACGGAAAAGCTCTTCCAGGTCAACACAAAGTTGTTGGACTGCTTGGGCAGGTCCGGCGCGCACAGGGAAAGGTTCTCGAAATGTTCGGAGCGTCTGGCATCGTGCCAAAGCACTGCGTCGAAATGAACGCAGTCGTTTGCCTTGAGAGTTAGACTGCGGGACAGGCTACGTTGATCGGCCGGAATGTCGAGGTTCGTGATAACTACCTTTGGCCACTCAGGTGCGCGTCCGTCCGTAGAGATATTCTGCCGCAAAGCGTTGTAAAGCGGTGTACGCAGCAAGCTGTTCTTGCTGGTTGTGCCAGCCGATGCGGGGGATACCTGCTTCAGATTGGCACTGATCGATTGCCCTACACCATTGAGCGAGTTCAACGCTCCCTGCATTTCTGTTGACGAACAACCCGTCACAAAAAAAGGCAGAAGCGCTAAAGCTCGTACATTTTCATTGCAGTCCCTCGCTAGGATCATCGTTTGAATATGGCGCCAATAAAGGCGCACGAAATGTGCGCCGCCTACAGTTCAAGGAAACCTGAGCGGCACCCAGAATCGACAATTTTTTAGAAACGTCCTTGGTTTCGCCTATCGATATATTCTATGGTTTCAAGGTTGTCGTTGTCACTTTGACAAAATGCGCGCCAAGGATCTGGTCCTTGCATGGCAGCGAAGCCCACAGCGCTGAGCAACTCCATGCAACAACCGTTAAAAAGCGCTCTGGTCAGCGCTGTCCGTTGTTGAAAGATCGATTCAAGGAAGAACCATGAAAGAACACCAGTACGAGGTCCAGGTGACCTGGACCGGCAACAATGGCAATGGCACATCCCGCTACACCGCTTACGCCCGCGACTTCAGTGTCGAAGCCCCGGGCAAGTCGACTCTGGAAGGTTCGGCCGACCCGGCTTTTCGCGGTAACCCCCTGCGCTGGGACCCGGAAGACCTGCTGGTTGCCGGCATGAGGAGGCGCACCATGAGTGCTTCATTGCCAATTCGGTCAATTTCCCGGTCGAGTGCGCGGCACTGGTGACGCTGGCTTAGAGGCCCGGGGCTAACGCTCCCTTTGCAGGCATGGCTTGGTGTCGCGATGGCACGTAGATTCAAAAATCGCTCGCCAAAGCCATCGCGCCCAGCAGCAGGCAAATGCTCGCCACGGTGGTCAGCTGCAATCGCATCGGCAGGTACCAGCCTGGCACGACCTGCAGCAACTTTCGATCTTGCCAATAATGAACAGCAAAACCGCCAAGCAACAGCAGACAACCCAGGGAAGCAGGCAGCAAAGTGCTGACCCAACCGAGCAGAGCCGGCACGACGCTCCACATGAGCCGTTCGCGACGCTGCTCGGCGGGTAACTCCGGCAGGGACATCGCGAAGCCCCAGTGCAAGGCGCCGACGAAACTCAAAATGACGGCCCCATAGTTCACCAGCATCATCGCCGACAATGATCGGTACTCGGGAGAAAAGACCACCAGCAGCATCAAGCCAACGAACGGCAGCAAGCCGCCATAACCGAGGATGGCAAAGCGCCTTGGCAATAACGTGCCAGACCCGCTCATCTGAACGCCTGTCATTTGTTTCGGCCAATCAGTTGAAGGAACTCCTGGCGCGTGGTCGCCGAGTCGCGGAACATACCCAGCATCACGGAGGAAACCATCACCGAGTTCTGCTTTTCCACACCTCTCATCATCATGCACATATGCTTTGCTTCGATGACCACAGCCACCCCTGCCGCATCGGTGATGTCTTGTATGGCACAGGCAATTTGCCGGGTGAGGTTTTCCTGAATCTGCAGGCGGCGGGCGAATACATCGACCACGCGCGCGACCTTCGACAACCCCAGCACCCTGCCAGTAGGCAGGTAGGCAACATGAGCCTTGCCGATAAAGGGCAACATGTGGTGCTCACACAATGAATAAAGCTCGATATCGCGCACGACGATCATTTCGTCGTTCTGGGACTCGAACAGCGCTCCGTTGATGACCTCTTCGATATTCAGCTTGTAGCCGTTGCACAAGTACTGCATGGCCTTGGCCGCGCGTTGGGGAGTGTCCAACAGCCCTTCTCGCTGCGGGTCTTCGCCTACTTCGAGCAGAATTTCGCGATAGTTTGCAGCTAACGAATGGGACATTTGGACTCCTCACCGCTACGGCGACGACCATAAAATATGTACAAGATTGAATTCTTGTACAGGTTTTGTACAATTTAGCCGAAAGCCAGCAATAAGCAATAGCCGCTCCGGCCTCGAGCATGAAATGTCGCCAGCAGCTTTGCCCGCCCGGACGCGGACGAGCGGAGAGCGTCATCGCACCTCAACGTGAAGGTGATCAGGGGATCCACACCAGATGAACAGATTCAATCCGCGCAAACTGGGGGCGTCCAAGTGGACGGCGTGTCAGCCTGTAAATCGGGAAAAGCACTTCATGGTGACCGAGCTGATTTGCGACGAAGACGGTACGCCTCTGCAGATTGAACTGGAGGCCGTCCACAGCCAGCGCAAGCAGGTGCTCGACTGGCGAGAACTCAGGGATAGCCAACGCTGGAAATTCGGCTGGTGTTGAACAGCCCGGGCGCCATCCGAGGTAAAGGCAAATGGCGGCAAGCAGGAAGCAGCCTGGTGCTGTCGCGACACGGCAGCGTTTGCCAGCAGGCAAAAAAAACAGCATCTAAGCTGTGATTCAGCACTGTTCCCTCGGAGCGCACCATGGCGGAAAAGCACCGCTTCGACTGGCAACGCTGGTTACCCGGCCTGGTCACCCTGCTCCACTATCAACCCGCCTGGTTGCCCAAGGACATCGCCGCCGGCCTGGTACTCACCACCATGCTGGTACCGGTGGGCATCGCCTACGCCGAGGCCTCTGGAGTACCAGGCATCTACGGCTTGTACGCCACCATCATCCCGCTACTGGCCTATGCCCTGTTCGGCCCCAGCCGCATCCTGGTACTGGGCCCGGACTCGGCGCTGGCCGCACCGATCCTGGCGGTGGTGGTGCAGTACGCCGCCAGCGACCCGCAGCGGGCCATCGCCATCGCCAGCCTGATGGCCCTGGTCGCCGGGGCCTTCTGCGTGATCGCCGGGCTGTTGCGCCTGGGCTTCATCACCGAACTGCTGTCCAAGCCGATCCGCTATGGCTACATGAACGGCATTGCCCTCACCGTATTGATCAGCCAGTTGCCCAAGCTGTTCGGCATCAAGGTCGATAGCCAGGGGCCGCTGCGCGACCTTTGGCAGCTGGGTGAAGCACTGCTTGCCGGCCAAGGGCACTGGCCCAGTTTCATTGTCGGTGCCGGCAGCCTGTTGCTGATCATGCTGCTCAAACCCTTCAAGCGCCTGCCAGGGATCCTGATCGCCGTGGTCCTGGCAACGCTGGCAGTGAGCCTGTTCGACCTTGAGCAGATGGGCGTCAAGGTGCTCGGCCAACTGCCCCAAGGCTTGCCCAGTTTGGTGTTCCCCTGGGTCTCCGACATCGACATGGTCGAAGTGGTACTGGGCGGCATTGCCGTGGCGCTGGTGTCCTTCGCCGATACCAGCGTGCTGTCGCGCTCCTATGCCGCGCGCATGAAGATGCCGGTCAACCCGAACCAGGAAATGTTCGGCCTGGGCATGGCCAACCTGGCCTCCGGGCTGTTCCAGGGCATCCCCATCAGCAGCAGTTCGTCACGTACCCCCGTGGCCGAAGCGGCCGGCTCGCAGACGCAGCTCACCGGCATCATCGGTGCGCTGGCGGTGACCCTGTTGCTGCTGGTAGCGCCCAACCTGCTGCAATACCTGCCCAACAGCGCCCTGGCAGCGGTGGTGATAGCAGCCGCACTGGGATTGTTCGAGTTCGCCGACCTCAAGCGCATCTTCCGCATGCAACAGTGGGAGTTCTGGTTGTCCATCACCTGCTTTGTCGGGGTCGCAGTGTTCGGTGCGATCCCTGGTATCGGCATTGCCGTGGTGATATCGGTGATCGAGTTCCTGTGGGACGGCTGGCGGCCGCACCATGCGGTGCTGGGTCGAGTGGATGGCACCCGCGGGTACCATGACGTGCAGCGTTATCCACAGGCCCGGCGCATCCCGGGGCTGGTGCTGCTGCGTTGGGATGCGCCGTTGTTCTTTGCCAATGCCGAGCAGTTCCAGAGCACGGTGATGGCGGCGCTGGCCGCATCGCCTACCCCGGTGCAACGGCTGGTGATCGCGGCAGAACCGGTGACCAGCATTGATGTCACCTCGGCGGACATGCTCGCCGAGCTGGACCGGACGCTGGAGGCGCGCGGGGTGGAGCTGCAGTTTGCCGAGATGAAGGACCCGGTGAAGGACAAGATGCGGCAGTTCGAGTTGTTCGAGAACATGGGGGAGTCGGCATTTCATCCCACTGTCGGTGCGGCGGTGGATGCCTACCTGGAAGAGAGTGGGGTTGACTGGAAGCCCTAGGGTTTCCTGGGCTGCCCTCTTCGCGGGTAAACCCGCTCGCACAAGGATTGCGTGATCCCATAGGCGACACGATACCTGTGGGAGCGGGTTCACCCGCGAAGAACGCCACGCCGTAGCCGAAGCCGGTCGATCCAGATGAGCATGGCACTGGCATACACCGACACCGCCACAAACAGCGCCATGCGCACGGCAAAGGCGCGGTAGACATCCTGCCCACCGGCACTGTCCTGCACCGACTGCCCCAGCAAGATCAGCATGGTCATCAGGCAGCTCAGCCAATAGGCCGGGCCCTGCCGGTTCGGCACGGCCTGGTACATCCGCCGCCCTTGCCAAAGTGCGAACAGCAGCACCCACAGGAAGAACATCCACAGGTGCACGAACAGGCTCAGCGCCCCCCATATCAGGATCGCCAACAAGCCGGCCAGCAAGGTCGAGCCGATCAGCTCCCGGCTGGCATGCCGCGCGCGGGTCTCGCCAGCCTGCTGCCCCAGGCTCACCGCCTTCATGATCAGCGGCATGTACTGGTCCGGGGCGATCAGCGCCAGCAGGAACGCTGGCATCACGATCAGCGTGGCACGCAGCGCCACCCAGCTTACCTGCTCACTGCCCAGCAACGGCGGCGCTGGTTGCGCCGGAGCATCGGCTGGTTCGGGAAACAGCACATGGGCCAAAGCCGTGCCCAGTACCGCCAGCAGCATGCCCTTGGCCATTGCTTCGACCACCGACAAGGCCAGGGTAAAGTCGCTGGTACCGGCGGCAGCGATCATGGTCAGGCCGATCACCAGCAGGTTCGCCAGCAAGCCGTTGCCGCCCTTCAGGGCGTAGCGCAAGGTCAGGAAAACGCCCACGCCCACCAGCAACACTCCACTCACCGGCGCATGGCGCAGCAGCGGAATCAGCAACAGCCCGCTGCCGCAACTGAGCAGCACAAGTAATGCCAGGGCCGGTGCCGCACGCAGCGGCAAGGGCTGGCTGCGCTTGGCCAGCAACAGTACCGCGAACACCGGCGCCAGGATCGGCACTGGCAGGCCGATGCCGAAACTCAACGCCAGGCTCAGCGCCACGCCCCAGGCCAGGCGCAGCGCGCGCAGGCGGCGCAACTCAATAGGCATACGACAGCCAGCTCATCAGCCACATGAACAACCGGGCCAGCAGGTTCAACGGGTTACCTTCGCTGGGCAGGGCCATGACTTCGGCCTGTCCGCCAACCCGCAGCCCGCTCTTGTCCTGCAACTGGTCACGCTCGAGTTCGACGATGACCGGGAAGCGTTGCGCCGAACGCAGCCACTCGCGGCTGTTCTGCACGGTCGGCAGCGTGCCCGGCGGGGTGCTCTGGCCCACGCTCACACCGTAGCCGATGCTGCGAACGTGGCCCTTCAATACCGTGCCCGGCAGTCCGTCGAGCACCACCAGCACCGGAGTGTCGGGGCGCAGGCGGCCGAGATTGTTCTCGGTCATGTCGGCAGTTATCCACACGTCATGGATGGCGATCAGGGTCAGCATCGGGCTGCCGGCGCCGACATAGTGGCCGACGTCGGTACGCAGGTCAGTGATCAAGCCGTTCGCATCGGCACGCACCACCGTGCGTGCCAGGTCCAGGCGGGCCTTTTCCACATTCGCCGCGGCACTGCGCAACTGGGCGTTGTCATCCTGCGCCCCACCCTGCTGCTCCCGCGCCCGCTCCACTTCGGCACGGGCTGCCGCCACCTGGCTGACAGCCTGGTCGCGAGTGGCCTGGGCGCTTTCCAGGCGGCGCACCGATACCGTCCCCGGGTCTTCATCGATCAGGCGCTTGAGCCGTTCGGCGTCCTGCCGCGCCTTGCGCTCGTTGGCCTGCGCCGCGACCAGCGCCGCCTGTGCCGAATCGATGCCAGCCGTGTGCGCGCCGATCTGCCGGCGCACCGCGTCCAGGTCGGCCTCGGCACGCGCCAGGGCAATGCGGTACTGCTCCTGGTCCAGCTCGAACAGCACATCGCCCCGGCGCACTTCCTGGTTGTTGCCCACCGCCACGCGCTTCACCTGGCCGGCCACCTCGGCACTGACCGGTATCACATAGGCCTGCAGACGGGCCTGCTGGGTGTAGGGCGTGAAGCGGTCGGCCAGCAGGTACCAGAGCAGGCTCACGGCAATCAGCAGCAATATCCAGCGCATGCCGCGATCGGGGGCGGCCGGGGGCGGCGTCGGCGCAGCGTCACTCATTTCGTTTCACCTTGTGCATGTGCGCTGGGGGCCGGCTCGTCGAGCAGCTCGCCCCAGTCGGTCCGTTGCTGCATCTGCCGGCGCGTGGCCGGGTCGATCGGCGCGCGGCTGGCGTCCCAACCGCCACCCAGGGCCTTGTACAGGGTCACCAGGCTGCTCACGGCATTGCCACGGCTGACCAGGTAACCGTCCTGTTGCTGCAACAGCAGTTGCTGGGCGTCGAGCACGCGCTGGAAGTCGGCAAAACCTTCACGGTATTGCGAGCTGGCCAGGCTAAACGAGCGTTGTGCGGCCTGCGAGGCCTGCTCGCGGATGCGCGCGCTCTGCAGCGAGCGCACCAGCCCGCTGGCGGCATCGTCCGCCTCGCGCGCGGCTTCGCGCACACCCTGGTGGTAGCGCTCGATGAGCTGCTGCAAGCGAGCATCCTCCACACGCACGGCGTTCTTGCGCCGGCCGTAGTCGAACGGGCTCCAGATCAGGCTGGGCCCGGCGGCCAGGTCGAAGGTGTCAGGCAGGTGACTGGTCGTGACGAAGCTCCAAGCAATGCTGCCCAGCAGGCTCAGCTGGGGATACAGATCGGCCTCGGCCACCCCGACCAATGCCGATTGTGCGGCCACTGCCTGCTCGGCGGCGCGGATGTCCGGGCGGCGCTGCAGCAGGTTGGCGGGTACGTCCTGCAGTACGGCACGGTCCGGCAACGGCAACTGGCCGTGGCCTGCGTCCAGCTGCGGCAACGGCCCGGGTGGCCGGCCGAGCAGCGCACACAGCACGTTGCGCAGGGCATTGAGCTGGTTGTGGAACTCGGGGATGGTGGCCTGGGTGGCCAGGTATTGGGTACGCGCCTGTTGCCAGTCGAGTTCGTCGTTTTCACCATGGCGGAACAGCCGTTCGGTAATTTCCAGGCTGCGCGCCTGACGCCGGGCGTTTTCTTCGGCGATATCCAGCCGCGCCTCGACAGTGCGCAGGGCAAAGTAGGTGTCAGCCACTTGCGCCCGCAACAGCAGCATGGCATCGGCATAATTGGCCTGGGAGGCGAAGTAGGCAGCATCGGCACTCTCGATGGCGCGGCTGAAGCGCCCCCAGAAGTCGATTTCCCAGCCGATGTCGAAGCCTGCGCTGGATTGCCAGAACACCGAATCGCGGGCGTTGGCGCTGCCGGACTGGTCCTGCTTCAGGTACAGGCTCTGGGCACGCAGTTGCTGCAGCTGTGGATAACGCCCGGTCTGCACGATAGCCAGCTGGGCGCGCGCCTCGACGATGCGCAGGCCGGCCACGCGCAGGTTGGCGTTGTTGGCGTCGGCCTCGGCAATCAGGGCGTCCAGTGCCGGGTCGGCGAACACCGCCCACCACTGGCGCAGGTCGGGCACGGTGCCCTGCTGGCCGGCCTGCTTCAGCAAGGGACTATCCCACTTGTGCAGCCAGGGGTCCTGCAGCGGCTGGAAATCCGGGCCGACCTGGCTGCAGCCGGCCAACACGGCAACCAGGCTCAGGGCACAACCGCAGGCGCGTCCGGGCATGGCGAACGCTGCTTCAGGCGGTCGGCTCGGCGGGGTTTTCCGGCACCTGCAGCGCCACCCACTGCCAGAACAGAACATAGGTGACACCAAGGATTACCGGGCCGATGAACAAGCCGATGATGCCTTTGACCACCATGCCACCGAGCGCACCGATCAGTACCACCGGCATCGGCACATCCACCCCGCGCCCCAGCAGCAACGGCTTGAGCACGTTGTCGGCCAGCCCGGCGACGAAGGTGTAGATGGCGAACACGATGGTCGCCACGGTGAAGCCTTCGGCATTGAAGACATAGATGATCACCGGCAGGGTGATCAGCGTGGCTGGTGCCTGGGCAATCCCCAGCATGAGAATGACGATGGCCAGCATCCCGGCACCTGGCACCCCTTTGACAACGAAGCCGACACCGATCAGCAACATCTGGATGAAGGCAATGCCGATCACGCCCTGGGCCACGGCACGAATGGTGGCGGTGCACAGTTTGGCCAGCGGCTTGCCGCGCTCCTCGCCCGATACCCGCATTGCGATGCGCTGCGCGGCGATTTCGCCACGGTCACCGAAGGCCATGATGATGCCCGAGATGATGATCGCTGCGATGAACAGCAGGAACGCGCCCCCGGCACTGGCAGCAGCCCCCAGCACCGTGCGCCCGGCGCCCTTGAGTTGCGGCATCCACTGGTTCAGCACACCGGCCATGTTTTCCGAAGCCGCCAGCCACAGGGCATGGACTTTCGGCCCGATCATTGGCCAGGTCGCCACCGATTCAGGCGGTGGCGGCACGCTCCAGGCGCCGCTCTTGAGCAAGGTCACCAGGCTGTCCACCGATTCGCCGATCGACATCACCACCAGGTAGATCGGTACCAGCAGCACGACCAGTACCAGCACCACGACCAGGGTCGCCGACAGCCCGTCCTTGAGGCCCGTGCGGCGCTGGATACGGCAATACAGCGGATACAGGGTCACCGCCAGGATCACCGACCACAGCATCAGTTCCAGGAATGGCTGAAACGTCTGGAAGGCAAACATCACCAAGGCGGCTATCAGGCCAGCCTTGATGAGCACATCGAGCAAGCCCCGCGACAGGCCGCTGTCCAGCTTGATACCCGCTTGCATGCTTCACCTCCGAACTTCAGCCAAGCCGTGTGGCGCGATTCACTTGCCCGTTCCAGGGCTTGCCCGGGCGGGGCTGTCGTCAGCCAGTCGCCGCGCCAGGGCCAGCATTATCAAAGGCACCACTGCCATCGACAGGGTGATGGCCAGTACCAATAGGTCGTGCACCTGCTGCGCCAGCACCTGATGCTCCAGCGCCAACTTGAACACCACGAAGGCAAATTCGCCGCCAGAGGCCAGCACCACGCCAAGGCACAGCGCCTGCGCCTTGTCGAGGCCACCGGCCGTACGCCCCAGGCCATACAGCAGCGGCAGCTTGATGGCTACCAGTAACAGCGTCAGCCCCAGCACCAGCAGCGGCAGGTCGAACAGCAGTCGCAGGTCGGCGCTCATGCCAACGCCGACGAAGAACAGCCCCAGCAGCAGGCCCTTGAGCGGCTCGATCTGGGCCTCCAGTTCATGCCGGAAAGGCGACTCGGCCATCAGCACGCCGGCGAGAAAGGCTCCCAGGGCCATCGACACGCCCACATGCTCCATCACCCAGGCCGTGCCCAGCACCACCAGCAAGGCAGTAGCGGTCGACAACTCCGGCAGGCCGGAGCCGACCGTCCACTTGAATACCGGGCTCAACAGATAGCGGCCAAAGACGATCAATGTGCCAAGGCCTACCGCCACCGCCAGCAGCGGCCAGGCGCCTTCATCGGCAGTGCTGACATTGCCACCGAGCAGCGGTACCACGGCGATCAATGGAATGGCAGCGATATCCTGGAACAGCAGGATGGCCACGGCCAGGCGCCCGTGTGGCTTGCCAAGGTCCTTGCGCTCGGCCAGCACCTGCAGGCCGAAGGCCGTCGACGACAACGCCAACCCGAGGCCGAGCACGATGGCGGCGGCCTGCGACTGGCCGAACGCGAAATACGCCACCATGCCCAGCGCTACGGCGGTCAGCCCGACCTGCAGCGAACCAACGCCAAACAACGCCCGGCGCATGGTCCACAGGCGCTGTGGTGACAGCTCCAGGCCAATGACGAACAACAGCATGACCACGCCCATTTCCGATAACCGCGCCACGTTCTCGGGGTTGTCGAGCAGCCCGAGCACGGAGGGGCCGATGAGGATGCCGGCCAGCAGATAGCCCGGCACTGCACCCATTTTCAGACGCTGAGCCAGCGGTACCAGAAGCACCACGGCCAGCAGGAACACCACCGTCGCCTGTAGCAGGCTGCCGTCATGTGGCATAGGTTTGCACCCTTGCTGCTCCCCGCAGGGAGGGATCAGAAACGCTCTTCGACCACTTTGAACGGGTAGGCAACGGCCTTGTACTTGCCGATCTTGCCGCGCTTGGGCAGCTTCACCGTCTGCTCCTGGGTGATGTCCTTGTAGGGGATGCGGCCGAGCATGTGGCTGATGATGTTCAGTCGGGCGCGCCGCTTGTCGTTGGAGTGGGCCATGAACCAGGGCGCCCAGGCGCTGTCCGACGCGGCAAACATCTCATCACGGGCCTGGGTGTAGTCATCCCAGCGGGTGTAGGACTTGAGGTCCATGGGCGACAGCTTCCACAGCTTGCGGCCGTCATTGATGCGGTCCTGCAGACGCCGGGTCTGCTCTTCGGCGCTGACCTCCAGCCAGTACTTGATGAGGATGATGCCCGACTCGACCATGACCTTCTCGAACAGCGGTACGCCAGCGAGAAAGCGGTCGGCCTGTTCGCTCGAGCAGAAGCCCATCACCCGTTCGACCCCGGCACGGTTGTACCAGCTGCGATCGAAGATCACCACTTCACCTGCGGCCGGCAGATGACCGACATAGCGCTGCAGGTACATCTGGGTCTTTTCCCGCTCGGTCGGTGCCGGCAACGCCACCACCCGGAAGACCCGCGGGCTGACGCGCTCGGTGATGGCCTTGATGGTGCCGCCCTTGCCAGCGCCGTCGCGGCCTTCGAAGACAATGCAGACCTTCAGGCCCTTGGCCACCACCCACTCCTGCAGTTTCACCAGCTCCACATGCAGGCGCTTGAGTTGCTTCTCGTATGCCTTGCTGCTTAGCTTTTCCGGTTGTTCAAGGGTGGTTTTATTCCTGGACGGCTTCGGCATGGCGCGCTCCTGGGGCGGTTGAGGAGTCAGTATGGTCGATCCATGGCGATTTGCCGCTTCGCTTGTTGTGACCCCAGGTTTTGCGCCTAGCCGATTGATCTGGTGGGCGTTCGGCTGACTGCAAGAGCGGGTTACCCGCTCCCACAGGGTACGGTGTGGCCGCGAGGCGGGTTTACTCGGCCAGCTTGTTGTAGCTGGTCATCAGGTTGCGGTAGTCCGGAATATGGTTGGAGAACAGGGTGCCCAGGCCTTCGATGTCGTTGCGCCAGTCGCGATGCAGCTCGCAGGCCACGCCGAACCAGGTCATCAACTGCGCCCCGGCTGCCTCCATGCGCCGCCATGCCGAGTCACGGGTCAGTTCGTTGAAGGTCCCGGAGGCGTCGGTGACGACGAACACCTCGAAGCCCTCCTCCAGCGCCGACAGTGCGGGAAAGGCCACACACACTTCGGTGACAACACCAGCGATCAGCAACTGCTTCTTGCCGGTGGCCTTGACCGCATTGACGAAGTCCTCGTTGTCCCACGCATTGATGTTGCCGGGGCGGGCAATGTACGGGGCGTCGGGGAACTGTTCCTTCAGTTCAGGCACCAGCGGGCCGTTGGGGCCGGTTTCGAAACTGGTGGTGAGAATGGTCGGCAGCTTGAAGTACTTGGCCAGGTCTGACAGGGCCAGCACATTGTTCTTGAAGCGGTCGGGGTCGATGTCCCTCACCAGCGAGAGCAGGCCGGTCTGGTGATCGACCAGCAGCACAGCGGTGTTGTTCTTGTCCAGACGCTTGTATTGGAAGGCCATGACGGGTCTCCTTGCTTCGGCAGGTTGGGACTATCAGCGTAGGCAAGGTTCAGCCGCAGAGAATACCGCCAGTCGGTTGCCCGGGGCCGGTAGCACGGGGCGCTGCGCGCACGGCTTGCGAAACGACCAGCGCCGCCACGCCAGCCGCCGACGCATGAATAACTGAAGTGGATCCAGGAGCGGCGCAAGCAACCTATTTCGCAACCCGCCGATACCGCTGTTTGGGACTGCGAGGAGACTCAGGGTCGGTCAGCGTCACCGTCAACGGTGGTGTGGGTAATCGCTCATTGCCTGCAGCCCGTTGGAATCAGGCGTCACCTTAATCCCCTGCGCGCGCGAGGCTAAAGGTAACGCAGCCATCACTTCACGAATTCCTGAACTGATTATTTGCCGATAGCGATTTTTCCGCCCGCCGAGCGCCACCAGAATCGCTTCACCATAATCACAAGAACCGTGAGGCCACTTCCGTGGACCAGACACTCCAGGTACGCCAAGCCGCCGCCGAACTCGTTGCCGCGTTCGCCAGCAACGATACCGCCCGTTATTTCGCCTGCTTCAGCGAAGACGCCACCTTCCTGTTCCACACCTTGCCGCAGCCCCTGCTGTCACGCCGTGCCTATGAAGAACTGTGGGCGCAGTGGCAGGCCGAGGGCTTTGCCGTGCTCGCCTGTGAATCAGGCAATGCCCAGATCAGCCTGCAAGGCGAGGTGGCGATCTTCATGCATGACGTTGCCACGCACATCCGCAGTGCCGGCGAAGAGCACCAGCTGAGCGAACGCGAGACCATCGTCTTCCGCCGCCACGGTGAACAATGGCTGGCGTGCCACGAGCACCTGTCGGTCGTGTCTGCGAGCTGATCTTCATTCTTCCTGCGGCCTTGCCGCCCTGCCATCGCACCCACAAGAAGGCCCGCGCACCGCGCCGGCCCACAACAACCGCGCTGGAGCATCACCATGAGCCACTCGACCGCTATCGAGACCAACGGCGTCGAACAGATCCCTGAAGATCAACGCGACGCTTCCCCGCTGGACCTGTTCCGCCTGATCTTCGGCGGTGCCAATACCTTTGCCACGGCGGTGCTGGGCAGCTTCCCGGTACTGTTCGGGCTGTCGTTCCAGGCCGGGGTGTGGGCGATCCTGCTTGGCGTCGGCGTTGGCGCCCTGATCCTTGCACCAATGGGCCTGTTCGGCGCACTCAACGGCACCAACAACGCGGTGTCGTCGGGCGCGCATTTTGGCGTGCACGGGCGCATCGTCGGCTCGTTCCTATCGCTGCTCACCGCGGTGGCGTTCTTCTCGCTGTCGGTATGGAGCTCCGGGGACGCCCTGGTGGGCGGTGCCAAGCGCCTGGCCGGCCTGCCGGAAACCGACCTCACCCTGGGCCTGGCCTACGGCCTGTTCGCGGTACTGGTGCTGGTGGTGTGCATCTTCGGCTTCCGCTTCATGCTGTGGGTCAACAAGGTGGCCGTGTGGGCTTCGAGCCTGCTGTTCCTGCTCGGCATCGTCGCCTTTGCCGGGCCGTTCGACGCCGGTTACGCCGGCAGCGTCAACCTCGGCCAGGCGGGCTTCTGGGCGGCATTCATCGGTGCGGCGATCCTGGCCATGAGCAACCCGGTGTCGTTCGGCGCGTTCCTCGGTGACTGGTCGCGCTACATCCCGCGAGAAACGCCCAAGGCGCGCATCATGCTGGCGGTGATCGCGGCCCAGGCCGCGACGCTGATCCCGTTCCTGTTCGGCCTGTGCACGGCCACGCTGGTGGCGACCCAGGCCCCCGATTATATTACCGCCAACAACTACGTCGGTGGCCTGCTGGCAGTGGCGCCAAGCTGGTTCTTCCTGCCGGTGTGCCTGATTGCCGTGATTGGCGGCATGTCCACCGGCACCACCGCGCTGTATGGCACCGGCCTGGACATGTCCAGCGTGTTCCCGCGCCTGCTCAGCCGTGCCGGCGCCACCCTGCTGATCGGGTTGCTGGCGATCGGCTTCATCTTCATCGGCCGCTTCACCTTCAACCTGGTGCAGAGCGTTTCGACCTTCGCCGTGCTGATCATCACCTGCACCAGCCCATGGATGGTGATCATGATCCTCGGCCTGGTCACCCGCCGCGGCTTCTACCATGCCGACGACCTGCAGGTGTTCACCCGCGGCCAGCGTGGCGGCCATTACTGGTTCCTGCATGGCTGGAACTGGCGCGGCATGGGCGCGTGGATCCCCAGCGCGGCAGTCGGCCTGTGCTTTGTCAACCTGCCGGGGCAGTTCGTCGGCCCACTGGGTGACCTGGCGGGTGGCATCGACCTGAGCCTGCCGGTCACCTTGGGCCTGGCCGGCGTGCTGTACCTGGTACTGCTCAACCTGTTCCCCGAACCTGCTGGCGTGTATGGCCCCCAGGGCCCGCGTTGGGTGCGTTGCAAAAGCGCCGCGCATACGCCGGTAACCACTGCCGAAATGGCCTGACTGGAAACCGACCATGACCACTTCCCACTATATCGCCGGCCGCTGGGTCGAAGGCCAGGGTAGCGACTGCATCAGCGTCAACGACCCTGCGCTGGGGCAACCGTTCGCCGAACTGATGGCAGCCAGCGCAGCCCAGGTCGACCAGGCCGTGGCTGCCGCCCGTGGTGCCCTGCCCGCCTGGAAAGCCACCGGCGCCAGCGAGCGCGCTGGCTACCTGCGCGGCTTTGCCGAGCAACTGGGCCAGCGCCGCGAAGCGTTGATCAGCGTGCAGATGCGCAACAACGGCAAGCCACGCCACGAGGCGGAAATCGACCTGGATGATGCCATTGCCACGTTCAACTACTATGCCGAGCTGGCCGCGCAACTGCCCTCGAAAAACCGTGAGGTCCCCCTGGCTGCCCCAGGTTTCACTGCGCGAACCCGCCTGGAGCCGGTGGGGGTGGTCGGCCTGATCGTGCCGTGGAACTTCCCCCTGGTGACCAGCGCCTGGAAGCTCGCGCCGGCTTTGGCAGCGGGCTGCACGGTGGTGCTCAAGCCCTCGGAAGTCACCCCGCTGGTCGAACAGGCCTACGGCCAGATCGCCGATGCCCTGGGCCTGCCCGCCGGGGTGCTGAACATCGTCAATGGCAAGGCCGAGACCGGTGCCGCGCTGAGCACCCACACTGGCCTGGACAAGCTGTCCTTCACCGGCAGCAACAGCGTCGGCAGCCAGGTGATGCGCAGCGCTGCGACGCAATGCCGGCCGGTGACGCTGGAGCTGGGCGGCAAGTCGGCGATCGTGGTGTTCGATGATTGCGATGCCGACCAGGCGGTGGAATGGATCGTCGCCGGCATCACTTGGAACGCCGGGCAGATGTGTTCGGCCACGTCGCGGCTGCTGGTGCAGGAAGGCATTGCCGATGCGCTGTTGCCACGCTTGCAGGCGGCCCTGGAAAGCCTGCGGGTGGGCAACCCGTTGAGCGAAGAGGTCGACATGGGCCCACTGACCAGCCAGGCGCAGTGGCTGAAGGTGGCCAGTTACTTTGCCACGGCGCGGGAAGAAGGTTTGCAGTGCCTGGCCGGTGGCCGGGCACTGGACCGGGACGGCTGGTTCGTCAGCCCGACGTTGTATGCCGATGTGCCGAAAGACAGCCGCTTGTGGACCGAGGAGATTTTTGGCCCGGTGCTGTGCGCACGTCGCTTCGCTACCGAGGAGCAGGCGATTGCCGAAGCCAACGACAGCCGTTTCGGGCTGGTGGCGACAGTGTGCTCTGCCGACCTGGCGCGCGCCGAGCGGGTGGCCGATGCACTTGAGGTTGGCCATGTGTGGATCAACTCGGTGCAGGCGGTGTTCGTCGAGACCTCCTGGGGCGGCACCAAGGGCAGCGGGATCGGCCGCGAGCTCGGGCCGTGGGGGTTGTCGGCGTACCAGTCGGTCAAGCATGTAACGCGGTGCCTGGGCTGATAGCGCAAGGGGCCGTCATGCGGCCCATTCGCCGGCAAGCCAGCTTGTGTCTTGGTGCGGCCCCAGGCATCAGGATCTTACCCGCGAAGAAGACACCGCGGTGGATGGCACGGGCTTCGCCCGTGTTCGCGGGCAAGCCCGCTCCCACAGGACCGCGCCAGCTTTTAGAAATTGAGCAAGACCGTTGCTTTCTACCCCGACCGTATTTGCCTCAAGCCATGCGCTATGTCTGGGAGAGCTGGCTTGCCGGCGATTCGCTCCCACAGGAACGGCGCCGCCAGTGATTGCTGTGCAGTACCTGTGGGAGCGGCCTTGCGCCGCGATGGGCTGCACAGCAGCCCTCGGCATTCACGCCGTTGCGTCAGCCGACCGCGCGCTTTCTTGCAGCAGTACCATGCTCTGCGGCGAAGACAGGGCAATGCCCTCGTCACGCAAGCGCCCAAGGATGGTAAACAGCAGATCGCTGCGGGTACCCGACACCTGCCGCGGTCCCGCCACGTAACCACTCACGCCGATCACCATGCCACTGCTGGTCAGATCCTTGAACGACACGGAGGTGGCCGGTGCGTCGAGAATCGCCTCATGCTCCTGGTACGCCGCCAACAAGAGCTCACGCACGCGGTTGGCATCGGTTTCCAGCGGCAAGGTCAGGGTGATGCCGACCACCCCCAGCGCATTGCCCATGGTCACGTTGCGCACGTTCTGGGAAATGAACTGCGAGTTGGGCACGATCACCGTCGAACGGTCGGACATCTGGATTTCTGTAGCACGCACGTTGATGCGGCGAATGTCGCCTTCGACACCGGCCAGGCTGACCCAGTCACCAACCTTCACCGGGCGCTCGGTCAGCAGGATCAGGCCGGAGATGAAGTTCTGCACGATCTGCTGCAGGCCGAAACCGATACCCACCGACAGGGCACTGACTACCCAGGTCAGGCTGGTGAGGTTGATGCGCAAGGTCGACATCACCAGCATGGCCAGGAAGATGAAGCCCAGGTAACCCACCAGGGTGACCAACGAGGCACGCATGCCGGCGTCCATGTCGGTTTCCGGTAGCAGGCGCTCACTCAGCCAGCGCTTGACCACGCGGATGGCGAACAGGCCACCAAAGAAAATCACCAGCGCCAGCAGGATGTCCTGGGGCACGATATTCAGGTTGCCGAGCAGCTTGCCGCCGGTGCCGTCCCAGTCAGCCAGGCTCAACAGCAGCTCGCTGGGGCTGGTGCCCGACGGCATCAGCGCCAGTAGCAGCGCCAGGAACAGCACCACGGTGCGGCCGATACCGGCAAGGATGGTGCTGGCCTGGGCTTGGTGACGCGGCGCCAGGCCCAAGGTCGAGGCCAGCGCCAGGCCGCCAGGCTGGCGCGGCGACAACAGGGTTTCGCACAGGTCGCCAAAGAAGGTGGTCAGCAGGTAGGCACAGGTGATGACCAGGCTGACCCACAGCAACTTGCCGGTAAGGAAGTAGGCGAGCGTCAGGTAGCCGGCAAGCAGCGCCAGCAGGATCAGCGTCAGCCAGATCACCATCACGAACGGAATCAGCCCGGCCAGGCCTTTCGGGCGCTCCAGGTCATGCTTGCGCAGGGTCCGGCGGTAACGCAGCAGCGCACCGGCGAAGGTGAACGCCACCACCAGCGCGGTCAGGCCGTTGACGGCCACGGTCAATGCCAGGCTGGCGCCGATCACACTGTTGATGCGCTCCATGGTCATCATGACCATCAGCGCCAGCGCCAGGACCTTGGGGAACCAGCCCAGCGCGCTGGCCACTTCGTCATGGATCGGCGGCAGGCGCCAGGACGGGCGCTGCAGCATCAGCATGGCGCGGCCCAGGCCGGTGATGAAGGCGCTGAACACTACCAGGGCGAGCACATGGTTGGCCAGGCTGGCGATATCGGAGCCCAGTTCGGCGCTGCTCTCCAGCCCCCAGCGCAGCAGCGAGACCGACCCGGCGATGGTACCC
This sequence comes from Pseudomonas sp. TE21394, assembly GCF_054057835.1. Lineage (NCBI taxonomy): Bacteria > Pseudomonadati > Pseudomonadota > Gammaproteobacteria > Pseudomonadales > Pseudomonadaceae > Pseudomonas > Pseudomonas sp. TE21394. The sequence continues at coordinate 1,131,885 of NZ_JBSRZR010000001.1, forward strand.
AGGGTCGCCAGGCTGACGCCAAGCGCCAACGAACTGCGACGCAGGCGGCCTTCGGGCAGCCAGTTGACCATGGCGCTGGCCAACAGGCGCTCGAATACGCGGCGCACCAAGGTCCAGACCAGGATGGCGGCAACCAGGCTGGTGATGAACAGCCAGCGGTGCTCGGCGCTGAAGGCGCTGCCAATGGCGTCGGCCGCCTCGGCACGCAGGTCATGCAGGCGCGCCACATCGTCCTGGGTAGGACGAATGATGCTCTGCCAGAAGGCCGGGCTGAGTGGCGACGCCGCGCGACTGGTAATCTGCGAGTTGAACTTGCTGCGGCGCAGGTTGACGATCTGCGTGGACAGGTCGCGAGCCGACTGGGTCAGCTTGATGGCCTGGTCCTGCTGCGCCACCAGCGCCTTTTTCTCAGCTTCCAGCTCTTTGCGCTGCTGGGTCAGGGCTGCCGCCTCGTCCGGCTGGCGCGGGCCGATGACCTTGAGCTGGTCGTCGAGTTTTTCCACGTCCGCAGTGCGCAGGGCACTCAACGCATCGGCCTGGCGTTGAACCTGTACGGCGCCCAGACGTAGTTGCGACAGTAGATCGTCGTTGGCTTCACTGGTAACGCCCTGGCGGATCTGGTCCAGGCGCTCGCTCAGTTGTTCGATGCTGGCGTTTTCATCCAGCTCCGGCGCTTCGGCGACTGCCAGGTTGGATAACGGCGTGGCCGGGGCCGACCAGGCGGGGCTGGCAACCAGCAGCAGAAAAGCCATCAGGACCATCAGTCCTGGGCAGTAACGGGCAAGGCTGACACGCCTCATCGAATATTCCTCTTGCAATTCGATTTGGCGGGGGATTCTACGCGGCTTCACGCGATCAGGAGAGTGCCGTTTCTCGCTTGAGCAGTTGCGCTTTGCGCGCCACTCCCCAGCGGTAGCCGCTGAGGTCGCCGTCGCGGCGCACCACCCGATGACAAGGGATTGCCACGGCGATGCGGTTGGCCGCGCAGGCCATGGCCACCGCGCGTACCGCCTTGGGCGCACCGATGCGCTCGGCGATCTCGGTGTAGCTGACCCGGCTGCCGGCCGGTATCTCGCGCAGAGCCTGCCATACCCGCTCCTGGAAGGCGGTGCCCTGCACATCCAGCGGCAGGGCCAGGCCCAATGACGGCGCCTCGACGAAGCCCACCACTTCGGCAACCAGCTGTTCGTAGGCGCTATCGCCGCCGATCAGCCGGGCCTTGGGGAACTGGTCCTGCAGCTCGCGCAACAAGGTTTCGGGGTCGTCGCCCAGCAGGATCGCACAGATGCCCTTGTCGCTCTGGGCCACCAGGATCGCGCCCAGTGAACACTGGCCAAGGGCGAAATGAATGCTCGCCCCGGCACCGCCAGCGCGGTACTGCCGCGGGTGCATGCCCAGGCGCTGCTCGGCGCTTTCGTAGAAGCGGCTGTTGGAGTTGTACCCGGCGTCGTAGATGGCCTCGGTGACCGAGCGTTGGCCGTCCGCCAGGTGCGCACGCAGGCGCCGGGCGCGGAAAGCCGTGGCGTAGGCCTTGGGGGTGAGGCCGGTTTCGGCCTTGAACAGCCGGTGCAGGTGGAACGGGCTGATGGCCAGCTCGGTGCTGAGCTGGTCCAAGCTGGGCACGGAGTCGCAGGCTTCGATAAGGCGGCAGGCGCGGGTGACCAGCTGGCTGTGGCGAGTGGGGGTGGCGGTCGCGGTGCAGCGCTTGCAGGCGCGGTAACCGGCCGCTTCGGCAGCGGCCGGGGTGTCGTAGAACGCGACATTGCTGCGCTTGGCCAGGCGTGACTTGCAGCCGGGCTGGCAATAGATGCCGGTGGTGCGCACGGCGTAGACGAAGTGGCCGCTGGCACTGATGTCACGGGCTTCTACAGCTTGCCAGCGCTGTTCGGGGGTGGTGTAGCGGTTCATCGGTCAGTGTCCAGATAAGTTGTTGCCTGTGCAGGCCCTGCAAGGCTTCAGGCCCGCCACAGGTACCAAGCTGCCACGGTGCGGTACGGCCGCCAGCCGCCCCCCAGCGAGCGCATCTGCGCCGGCGTCGGCGCCTTGTCCAGCCCCTTCAGCCGGCGGTATCCCTCACGCACGCCAAAATCGTCAACCGGTAGTACATCCGAACGCGCCAGGCTGTAGATCAGCAACATTTCCACGGTCCACCGCCCTACCCCGCGCAGCGCCACCAGGCGCTCGACCAACGCCTCGTCGGCCATGGCCATGGCTTCTTCCCGGGTCGGCACCAGGCCCTCCAGCCGGCCCCGGGCGATGCCCTGAAGCGTGGCCATCTTGCTTGCCGAAAAACCGCAGGCGCGCATCGTTTCCGGGGCAACCGCCAACAATTGCTCCGGCCCCGGGAACGCGTTGTCCGGGAACAGTGCCAGCAACCGCCCGAGAATGGCTTCGGCGGCACGCGCATGCAACTGCTGGTAGGCAATCGCCCGCACCAGCACTTCATAGGGTTCACGACCCGGCGTGGCCTGGTGCAGGCAAGGCCCGGTCGCAGCGATGTGCCGTGCCCAGTCCGGGTCGAGCGCCGCCAGATAGGCGGTGGCCTCACGGTAGGCATCAGGCGAAAGGTCGGCGAGGATCATGACACCTCCATCAGGTCGAGTGCAGGTCCAGCTTAGCGCAGCCGCGCCATGGGCAAACGCCGGTTCTTGCGCGGTAATTGCTCGCATAACGTTGCTCAGCGGCATCGTCCCGCATAGAATTGAGAACCATTCACAATCGCATGCACACGGGACCGGCCCTTCACTACGATGCAGACCAACGACATGCTCCAGCCCGCCGAGGTCGCTGTGCTCTATCAGGCCCACCATTCCTGGCTTCGCAGCTGGCTGCGCAGCCGGGTCGGTTGCCGCGAACAGGCCGCCGACCTGGCCCAGGATACCTTCGTGCGGTTGTTGCGGGCGCGTCAGGTGTCGCCACTGAAGGAGCCGCGTGCCTACCTCAGCAGCATCGCCCGAGGCCTGATGATCGATCAGTTTCGCCGCCGCGCGCTGGAACGGGCCTTCCAGGAAAGCCTGGCGCACCTGCCGGAAGCCGACGTGCCCAGTGAAGAAGATCGACTGCTCATACTCGATACCCTGGCACGCCTCGACCAAGCCTTGCATCAGCTCAAACCGCGTGCCCGGCAGGCATTCCTGCTGGCCCAGCTCGACGGGTTGAGCATCGTGCGGATTGCCCAACGGCTGAATGTGTCGCGGGCCACGGTCGAGCGCGATCTGGCCAAGGCCCTGGGCGCCTGCTACCGGTTGCGCTATGCCGACGCCTGACAGCAGGCCCGCGCAGGCGCATGTCGACCAGGCGATCGATTGGCTGGTGAAACTGCGCTTCGACCGCCCCAGTCCGCGTCTGGAGCAGCAGTTCCAGCAATGGTTGGCCAGCCATCCGCATAATCCCCTGGCCTGGCAACGGGTCAGCCGCCTCGGCGACGAGCTCGCCGGGCTGCCCAACGACCTGAGCCGACGCACCCTGGATACCTGCCAGCGGCAGCACGGCAGCCGTCGCGACCACCTCAAGCTATTGGCCGTGCTGGCCGTGGGCGGCAGCCTGGGCTGGGCCGCGCGCGAACCGTTGGGCCTGCCTCAGCTGCTGGCCGACAGCAGTACCGCCACCGGCGAACGCCGCCAACTGCAAGGCAACGACGGCAGCCGCATCCAGCTCAACACCGCCAGCGCCATCGACCTGCATTACGAGGCTGGGCAACGCCGGCTGCAACTGCTGCGCGGCGAGGCGAGCCTGGACAGCAACCCCAACGACAACCGCCCATTCCGCATCGACACTCGCGTCGGCCCAATGACTACCCTCGATGGCCAACTGCTGCTGCGCGAGAACGACCATGGCCTGTTGCTGGCAGTGCGTCGGGGCGCTGTCACGTTGTTCCCCGCCTCTGCTTCGCCACGCCGGGTGCTGCCTGGCGAAACCTTGCAGGTGTGGCCCAGCGGCAGCTTCCAGGCGGTGACGCTGCGCAGCGACCCGTGGGGCTGGACCGACGGCGTACTCAGCGTGCAACAAATGCCGTTGGGCGAGTTCATCGCCGAACTGGCGCGCTACCGCCCGGGCCTGCTGCGCTGCGCCCCCGAGGTTGCCGGGCTGGCTGTTTCCGGCACCTACCAGCTGAACGACACCGGGCAGATCCTGCAGTTGCTCACCCGCAGCCTGCCGGTGCGGGTCGATTACCACACGCGCTATTGGGTAAGCATCGGCGCGGCCTGAACAACCTCAGTCGGCCAATGCGCGCAAACGCCCTGCGCGCCGATACGACTGCCGGGCAAAGCACACGAACAAGCCGGCCATCAGTGCCAGTGCCATTGGCAGACCATGCGGCGCCACGTCCATCGCTGCGCCGCTCAGCAGCGGCCCGACCAGGCTGCCGACGCCCCACAGCAAGCCCACGCTGGCGTTGGCGGTAACCAGGTCCTGACCCTTGAAGCGCTGCCCGATCAACACCAGCGCCAAGGTATAGATGCCACCGGCCACGGCACCCAGCAGCACCAGCAGCGGCCAGAGCAGCCAGGTCAGGTTCAGCAGCCAGGGCAAGCCGATACCGATCGCCATCGCCACCAGCCCGCAGGCCAGGTGCAGCCCGGTACGCTCGACCCGGTCGGCCAACCAGCCCAGCGGTAGCTGGAACAGCATGTCGCCAGCAAACACCACTGTCACCATCAGCGCCGCCACGCCCACGGCGAAGCCATGGCTGCTGGCATAGACCGGCAGCAGCGACAGCACCACCGCATCGAAGAACGAAAAGAACAGCACGGCTACGCACAACGCCGGCGCGACACGGAAGAAACCGGCCAGACCGAAGCTTTTCTCGCCTTCTTCATGTTCGACATGGTCGTCGGGCACGGTCAGCACGATGCACAGCAATGCCAGGCCATAGCAAGCAGTGACCACGGCGATGATCCAGGGGCTGTCGGCGCCCAGCACGGCCAGCATGGCCGGGCCGAGCACCTGGAAGCCAGTGAAGCTGGTAGCGTACAGGGCCATGATCTTGCCGCGGTTATGTTCCACGCATAGCTCGTTGACCCATGATTCGCCGAGGATGATGGCGATACCCATGCCCAGCCCCAGGCCCAGGCGTAGCAGCGCCAGCAGCCAGAGGGAACCGAACGCCGATTCGAGCAGGGCGATGCTGACCGTGCACAGGCTGAAGCACAGCAGATAGAGGGTGCGGCGGGTGAAATGGCGGCAACAGAAATCGACCAGAAACGCCGAGAGCATCATGCCCGCAGCCGGAATGGCCGAAAGGATGCCGATCTCCAGCGTGCTCGCCTCCGCTTCATGCAGGCGCAACGACACCAGTGGCAGGCTGGCCCCCAGGCTGAAGCCCACCACCGAGACGGCGAACAACAGGCCCGCCAGCAAACGCATGTTCATGTACCACTCCTTGCAAACCGAAAAGACGTGCAGACACAGGTGCGCACGCCAGGGCGGCGTGCGACGCAAAAGCGCAGATCAGCTCAGGCGAGGTGTGGCGAGAAGGTGAAGGCAAACAGCACGCTGCGGCGACGCTTGAGCACGGTGTCGCTCGGCCACGCACGACGCAGGGCCTGGAGGGCAGGCTGGCGGGCGTGTGGCAGGGGCTGGGTACGGCACATTGCGGTGGCTACTACGCAGGTGATTGGAAAAAGAGGCGGCACTCTAGGTCAAGGGGGTCGGGCCGTCAATCGTCGGGGCCGCTGCGCGCCCCGCCAATATCAGCGCTTACCGGTACTTGGCAAGCACACCGCCAGCAGTCCGAACAATGGCAGGAACGAGCACAGCCCGTACACATACTCGATGCCGCGCAAGTCCGCCACATACCCCAGCAGTGCCGCGCCAATGCCGCCGAAACCGAACATCAAGCCGAAGAAGATCCCGGCGATCATGCCGACGCTGCCTGGTACCAGCTCCTGCGCATAGACGACGATGGCGGAAAACGCCGAAGCCAGGATGAAACCGATCACCACGCTCAGTACCGTGGTCCAGAACAGGTCGGCATAGGGCAGTGCCAGGGTGAACGGCGCCGCGCCCAGGATCGAGAACCAGATCACCGCCTTGCGCCCGATGCGGTCGCCGATCGGCCCGCCAAAGAACGTGCCCGCCGCCACTGCACCGAGGAACAGGAACAGGTGCAGCTGCGAGCTGGCCACCGACACCTGGAACTTCTCGATCAGGTAGAAAGTGAAGTAGCTGGTGAAGCTGGCCATGTAGAAGTACTTGGAGAACACCAGCAAGCCCAGCACGATCAACGCTGCGACCACCCGCGTGCGGGAAATGCCGTGGGTTGCCTGTACCGCCTTGCGCGCCTTGGCCTGGTTGAGGTGTTCCTTGTACCAGCTGCGCAGCATCAAGGTTACGCACAGGAAGAACAGCGCGGCCAGGCCGAACCAGGCGACGTGGCTCTGGCCGAACGGAATGACGATGGCTGCCGCCAGCAGCGGGCCCAGTGCCGAACCGGTGTTGCCACCCACCTGAAAAGTCGACTGGGCCAGGCCGAAACGGCCACCCGAAGCCAGGCGGGCGATGCGTGAAGTCTCGGGGTGGAACGTCGAGGAGCCGATGCCTACCAGCGCCGAAGCCAGCAGGATCATGGGGAAGCTGCCGACGAAAGCCAGCATCACGATACCGACCAAGGTGCACAGCGTGCCGAGCGGTAACAGGTTGGGTGCGGGCCGGCGGTCGGTGAAGAAGCCAACCCAGGGCTGCAGCAACGAGGCAGTGATCTGGAAGGTCAGGGTGATCATGCCGATCTGGGCGAAACTCAGGTCGTAGTTGGCCTTGAGCATCGGGTAGATCGCCGGCAACACCGCCTGGATCAGGTCATTGATCAGGTGCGCCAGCGCACAGAAACCGATGATGCGCATCACCAGTGGCGTGGCTTGGCTCGCCGCCGCAGTGGTGGATGCCGTGGGGGCGCTACTGATGGCCATGTCCCTGAGTCTCCGTCCGCAATTTGGGATCCGATTATCAGGAAATAGATAGCTACCTAGCTACCTTTTTTACAACCCAGGCGCGCTTTTCTTGCAAACATCCCCCGCCAGCAGTGGGCGAAATGCCCCTGTCGCGGCCGAAGTGAACCCATCAGGCCAGCAGAAACCCAGCCTGGCCGCTAAGTTTTTGAAAGCGTGCAAATTTTTTTTGAAATGAATGTTGACAGGGGGGGCGTTCAAGAGAATAATGCGCGCCATCGGCTACATAGCTCAGTTGGTTAGAGCATAGCATTCATAATGCTGGGGTCCGGGGTTCAAGTCCCTGTGTAGCCACCAAACAAAGACGAAGGGCTTATCGCAAGGTAAGCCCTTTTTCTTTGCCTGCAGAAAATTCACCCTCCCTCACTTCACCCCGGCCAACGCCACGGCCAGACCCAGACCGATCAGCGCGACGCCGATCATCCGGTCGACCAGTTGCTGCCTTGCCAGCATCGCCTCGCGCACTACCGCACTGGAAAAGAACACCGCCACCAGGCTGAACCAGGCCCAGTGAGCGAATGACATGAACCCACCATAGGCGAAGTCCAGTGCCAGCGAGCTGCCCGGCTGAACCACCTGGGTATAGGCGCTGATCACGAACAGCATGGTCTTGGGGTTGAGCGCATTGGTCAGGAAACCGGTACGCAGTGCAACCAGCAAGCCCGCTTGTCCCGCCTCCCCGTCCGCACTTACCTGGCTGTTGCGGGTAAGCAGCAGGTAACCCAGGAACACCAGGTAACCCGCACCGAGCACTTTCATGGCCAGGAACAATGGCGGGCTGTGGCTGATGATCAGGGCAATCCCCAACACCGTGTACAGCACGTGCACCTGCACACCCAACGCAATGCCCACGGCGGCAGCCAGCCCGGCCTTGCGGCCTTGTGCATAACTGCTGCGGGTGACCATGGCGAAATCCGCGCCGGGGCTGATGACAGCCAGCAGGGTGAACAGGGCGATGGCAATGAGTTCGGTCATGACGGGGGCTCTCGATAAGCGATGGAAATGCACGGATACACTGATTATCGAGAGCTTCTGAACCCGGCAAAATCGATTTATCGTGAGGTAAATCTGCTAGTTTTTCTCACTCATGACAAGAAACTGCGCCGCTCTCCTCGCGGCTGCAGGCAAACAGGGACGCCATGAAACTGCCGCTGCTGAACACCTTCCGCTACTTCGACATCGCCGCCCGGACCGAAAGCTTCGTGCGCGCCGCCGAGCACCTGCATGTCACCCATGGCGCGGTCAGCCGCCAGGTGCGCCTGCTTGAGCAAAGCCTTGGCGTGGAACTGTTCGAGCGCCGTAACCGGGCCATTTTCCTGACCGCGGCAGGGCGCACCTTGCACAGCACCACCCAGGCGATTTTCGAGCAGCTCGAAGGCACCGTGCAGCGCCTGCAACAACAAGGCCGCGACAATGTGCTGGTGCTGTCCTGCGAGCCCACCATCGCCATGCGCTGGCTGATCCCGCGCCTGCCGCGCTTCCATGCCGTCCACCCCGACCTGCAGTTGCACCTGGTGGCTGCCGGGGGACCGCTGGACTTCACCCGCAGCGGTGTCGACCTGGCCATCCGCCGCGACGACTTCCATTGGGGCAACTTGCTGCACAGCGTGAAGATCTGTGACGAATGGATCGGCCCGGTGGGCCACCCCGCCGCCTGCGCAAGTCTCGACGGCCAGCGCCTGCTGCACAGCAGCACCCGCCCGGCTGCCTGGCCCACCTGGCTGCGCCTGAGCGGGCAGCAGGCCCGGCATGCCGAGCGCAGCGACTACGAGCACTTCTACCTGTCGATCCAGGCCGCCAGCGCTGGCCTCGGCCTGGCCATGGCTTCGGCCCTGATGGTGCTCGACGAACTCGACAACAGGCAGCTGCAAGCCCCCTTCGGCTTTGTGCGCGACGGTTCGGCCTACCACCTGCTCAGCCCTCGCCCCCTGCAAGACGCTGGCAAGCGCCAGCGCTTCGCCGCATGGGTGATCGAGGAATGCCAGAGCAGCCTGGTTCAGCTGGGCCTGGCGCAGAACGACGAACCCGAACGGCCGTCATCACCCCAGGTACGATAGCCTGCGGTATCGATGTGAATGCGCCCGCTCGGGTAGCGCCCAAGCCCCATGTTCCAGGCCTGGCCGGATTGCTGCCAGAAACGGCATAGCGGGCTGGGGTCGGCCCACGCCGGCAGCAGGATATCCACCGCAAAGGCGCGAGTATGAGCGCTACCCAGGGCACCACCTGCACAACGGTTCAGGCCCGGGTCACGGTAGGCCGATACCACCTCGAACTGGCGCAGGATGCCTTGTTGGTCGAGCACCTTGAGCAGCGACAGCGTGGCACGCACCGCCGGCCAGTTGCTCACTGGCGGCACCGCAAAAGGCGAAGCCCGGCACAGCCGCCAGTCCGAAGCCGAACGCAGCAACTGGTGGATCGGCACCACGCCATAAAGGCGGGCATCCACCAGCATCTGACGAAATGGCCGGGTCTGATGGTCCCCGGCCCATTGCGCGAACATCCACAGATCACGCTCATCAGCGTGCGCCGCAGCACCCAGCATGCCCAGCACCAGCAGAAGCCATCTTGCCCCTTTCATCCCTGCTCCCCCTGCCCCAGTATGTGCACGCTGCCAAACACGGCGGCGCACGACAAGGAGTTAAGCATGCACAAGATTGCCTTACCGGGCCTCGTCGCCCTCGCCTTCAGCGGCCTGGCCGCGGCTGACGCACGCATCGACCTGGGCGACGCGCAGCGCGTCACCCGCCTGTTCGCCTTCCCCAACAACTGCCACGTCATCTGTTATCGCGACTGGACCCTGGAACAGACCGTCGAGCATTACCTGACCCAGAGCGTGCGGCGCGATGGCCATGCCGATGCCCAGGTGAAGGTGAGCCGCGACAACGACCGCCTGCAGGCGACCATCACCGGTGTACCCGCCAGCTATGCCAAGCCCCTGCGCAAGCTGCTCGACACCGGCGAACTGGCCTACCAGGGCGCCACACAACTGAACAAGGACGGTAAATGGTCCTACGACTGGTACCTGTTCCTGCCACTGGGCATGGCCCTGCAGAACCGCCGCAGCATCGAGCTGCTGCACTTCCCGCCGGACTACTCGCTGACCCAGGCCCAGGACTACCTGCGCTCCAATACCACCGACCGCTGGGCCGAGCTGCTGACCTTCAACGGTGTCGACGCCAGCCAGACCCCGGCCTACCAGACCATCATCGATATCGCCCCCATCGCCGCGCCGGCCAGCGCCGGTGAAACACTGAAGGACACCTACAGCTACTTCAAGGACTACCAGGTGCGCATGGTCAGCGAGATGACCCTGCAGAACCCCGCCAAACCCCTGCCGATGGTTGCCTTCGGCGCGCCGGTACGCAGCTGGATCCAGCAGCAATATGGCGCGCAGCTGAATGTACTGGGCCTGGTCACGATCAGCCCGCAAGCCGGGGCCAAGGTGCCGGTGCTGGGTGCCAACCACCCCAGTGCCATCTGGTACGCAGCGGACAAGGACAGCCACGGTGGCAACCAGGACGCCGCCGATGCCGCCGGCTTGAAAATGATGGGTCAGGACCTGACAGCGGCCTGCTGGCAGGCGGGGATGGGGCGCAATCAACGGGCCGATGCCAAGCTGACGCTGGATGCTTGCGCGACCAAGTGGCAGGTAACGCAGAAAAAGCAGACTTGTGAACTGTTCTTCCGTACGGTGCGCAAGTACACGCCGGAGCAGGCGGCAGCAAAATGCAACACCGCCAGCGTGACCCGCAGCCTGCGCGAGCTGGACAAGCCGGTCGAGATTCAGCCGCAGGGCTTGTGACCGGCACACCGTTCATTCGCGGGCACGCTCGCTCCCGGGGTGAACCACAGGCCTCAGGCCTTGCACCCCATTCGCAGGAGCGGGCATGCCCGCGAAGGGGCCCGTGCAGGCCTGCTCAATCTTCGAGCAGGGTACAGGCCATCACCAGCGCATCCTCACGGCCGCCGGCGATCGGGTAATAGTCGCGACGGCGGCCAATCTCGTTGAAGCCATAGCGCTCGTACAGGCGATAGGCCGACTGGTTGCTGGCACGCACCTCCAGGAAGCACTCACGACCGTTGAGCTGGTAAGCCCGGGCCATCAGGTGCTCAAGCAGCCGCAGGCCCAGGCCGCGCCCCTGGTTTTCCGGCTTGACCGTGATATTGAGCAGGTGCGCCTCATCGATGATCACGTTGATCACGCCATGCCCCACTTGCTGCTGGCCGTCGAACATCAGCCAGACTTCATAGGATTTGAGTGCATCCTGAAAGATCCCACGGGTCCAGGGATGACTGAACGCGGCATATTCGATTTTAAGTACGGCATCCAGATCCGCCTCGGTCATCCGGCGGAAGCTGATCGAGTCACTCATTCAACGCTCTTCCAGCGCGCCATCAGCTGGCGCATGGCTTTCCAGACGTCCGCCTTGCGCTGCGGCTCGTCCATCAACAGTTCAAGGCCCGGCAAGGCCCAGGCGTCCCCCAGGCCGTCGAGCGTCAGGGTTTGGTAATAGGCGTTGCTATCGGCATTGGCGGCAAAGCGCAGCGCCGGCAGGCCGACCAGCCACAGGCAGGCGCATGGGGCGTCTTCCAGGCGTGCCTGGACAAAGCCCCGGACAAAATCGCCGGCGGCTTCCGGGCCCTGGTCGAGGTTGCCGCGCACCAGCAGTGGCCAGCGCACCGGTTCGCCGACGATCTGCGGGGCATCGGGCAGGCCGGCGGCGCGCAGCATGTCCTTGAGCAGCAGGTAGGACGGATCGCGGCTCTGGAACGGCTGGCCGGTGGCCAATTCCACCAGCAGCAAGCAGCTGCCGGCACGCAGCAGCTGCAGCGAGAAGCGCGGGGGCGGCACGGGTGCCGGACGGGTAGCTGCGACCGGCCCCTCGGCCTCGGCGGCCTGGGCAGCCGGCTTGGGCGCACTGGCCGGGCGCGGTATTTCGATTTTCGGGCGCTCGCCAGCACGCGCCTGTGGGGTGACGGGCACGTCGTTGGCGGCGGGGGCGGGCCTGGCTTCGACACCGAGGTCTTCGACCGGTGCCACCGGCAGCAGCAACTCGGGCCGCGACGGTGCGGCGAACGGCAGTTCGGCGCGCGGCAGCCAGTGCACCACTTGCATGGCGGAAAGGTAGGCGCGGCGACGGGGTTCGGTGAGCAAGGTGCGGGGTCCCGAGGGGTGAAGACAATTGGCCATTCTAACGGGTATGCCTTGGATTTTGCAGCGCCTATCAGACCGAGCGCCGCGTGGGCGGCGCTCGATCTCGCAACCACCCTGAAAACAATGCCGTACACCTACACATCACAAGGCTATCCCCTTCATTACAGACCAAGGGGTGAAAACCTCCCCCCAGGATGCAGTACAATCGCCCCCTTTTTCTTGGCAACGAGTCGAAGCCAATGATCGAACCCAAGCGCGTCCTGCGCGCCCTAGCCGAACACTGGGCCCTGATCGAGCCGCTGTGCGAGCGTTTCGACCAGGGCACCCTGAGCCTGGTCGAACTGCGCCAGCATGTCGCCCGTCAGCAGGTCGAGAGCACCCCGCAGGACATCACCCAGCTGCTCGACGTGTGGATCCGCCTGGACATTCTGGTCCCGGTGGCCAAGAGCCCGAACCGTTTCGAGCTCAACGCGCAGATCCACGACTTCCTCGCTTACCTGCGCCGCGAACACCGGCTGGGCCTGTGCCTGGAGATCGAAGCCTACCTGCGCCACCTGGAACGCCTGGCCGGGCATATCCAGGATGCCTTCGACAACCGCGACAGCGACGACCTGGCGCGCCAGCTGCGCCTGCTCGACATGCGCGTGCGCGATGTGCTGAAAAAACTCGACAATGACGAGCAGGCGCTGGTGGCCGTGGCCGAACGGGCCAAGACCAGCAACCGCCAGATCCCGCTGCGCCAGCGTTATGCCGAAGTGCTCGCCACCTGGGACGAATACGTCGAGCCGATGATCCAGCTGGTCAACGCCGACGGCGCCTTCGAGCAAGGCGTGCGCAAGGTCGAGACGGTGCTGTTGAAACTGCTCGGCGAACAGGCGCGCCTGGGTCACCTGGTCGACGACGACATGTTGCTGCGCACCCATGCGCGCATCCTGGAAATGCAGACCAGCGCCCAGCTGACCCTGCGCCACGCCCGCGAACTGCTGCTGCCGCTGCGTGAAGAAGCCCGCCGCCACAACGCCGTGACCCGTGGCGCCGCGCTGGCCCTGTCGGTGATCCGGCGCAAGGGCATCGACGCCGTGCCGCAAGCCGCGATGCCGCTGTTCACCCGCCCGCAAAGCACCTTCCTCGGCAGTGCCAGCCAGGTTGAAGCCTACGTCTACGCCCTGGCGCGCTTCGAGCCCAAGCCGGCGCGCTTCCCCAAGGCCCACAAGACCCAGTCCGGCGCCCTGCCCCGTGCACCGCGCACGGTAAAGGAAATGGCCGAACGCTGCGAACAGGCCCTGCCGCTGCCCGACCTGATGGTCTGGCTGCTGGAGCAGGAACCGGAAAGCGCCACCGACGAGCTGCTGTATTGGTTCTCGCGCCTGTCGCGGGAAAAGCGCTTCAAGCGCGAACGCCTCGACCGCCGCGAGTACACCACCCAGGAACACCTGGTCAGCCTGCGCTCGTTCGCCCTGACCTCCAGCCGCGAAGACGCCACTGCGTCTACCGAAACCAACGCGAGCCCAGCCCATGCATCTTGATCTTTCCGAACTGTCCCAGCTCGCACCGATCTTCCGCGAGCTGTTCAAAGGCTTCCACGTCAGCCGCCGCGACCCCGAGCTATACGCCCAGCTGTCCAATTTCCAGGACCAGTACCGCACCCTGTTCAAGGCCCTGGGCTTCGAACTGGTGTGCGACACCCGAGGCTTCTACTACTTCGTGCCGGACATGAGCGCCGCGCAGGTCAACAAGACCGCGCAGCGCCTGTCGCTGTTCACCTTCATCCTGGTCGAGCACCTGGCCGACCAGGGCCGCGACCCAATGGCCGTGCTCGACGGCGGCAGCATCGGCCGCGATGAACTGCCATCGCTGCTGGACAAGTACCGCGACCTGTTCCTGCAGGCCGAAGTGCAGACCGTGGACGAGCTGGAAGAAAAAATCCTGCGGCGCATGACCCAGCTCGGTTTCGCCTTCGAGGAAGGCGGGATCTACCGCTTCCTGCCGCCGATGCACCGCTTCCTCGACGTTTGCCTGGCCGTGCAGCAGGACCGCGACCTGGCGGCCACCTTGCACAGCGACCTGCCGCTGCCGACCCCGGTGCTGGTCGAGGAAGAAAGCCCCGAAGAACTCAACCGCACCGACGACCCGCTCGACCTCAGCCCCTTCGAGGGCGAGGAAAGCGAAGAGGAAGCCCTGGCCCGGGCGATCCGCGAAGAGCAACAGGAGATTGACGCATGAGCCAGGAACGCTACGGCATCCGCCGCTTCGCACTGCTCAACACCGCCGGCTACAGCCTTGGCCTGTTCCCGCTGGAACAGCCGCTGTCGGTCTACGGTGCCAACAACCTGGGTAAATCGGCGTCGATCAACGCCCTGCAGTTCCCGATCCTGGCACGCATGTCGGACATGAGCTTCGGCAAGTACAGCCTGGAGCAGTCGCGCCGCTTCTACTTCGCCAGCGACACCTCGTACATTCTCTGCGAGCTGAGCCTGCCCCACGGCCCGCACGTGATCGGCGTGGTCGGGCGTGGTCCGGGCGGCGGTTTCGGCCACCAGTTCTTCGCCTACAAAGGCGAACTGGACCTGGCCCACTACCAGAAGAACGACACCTGCCTGCGCCAGAAAGAGCTGTTCACCAACCTCGAGCGCCTGGGCATCAAAGCCTATGAAGTGAAGCCGGACGAGTTGCGCCGGCTGCTGGTCGGCGGCCATACCTCGGTGCCGCTGGACCTGACCATGATCCCGCTGCGCTCGACCAGCGAGCAAAGCCTGAAAACCTTCCGCGCACTGTTCATCAACCTGCTGCACATGCGCGAGATCACTGCCGCCAAGCTCAAGCAGCTGTTCCTCGACGCCTTCGAGCACAGCCTGCGCTCCGGCAGTGTCGACTACATCGCCGCGTGCGAAGAGGCCTTCCGCGACGTGCGCCGCATGGAACAGGACTACAACGCCCTGGTCGCCGCCGGCCCACTGGTCGAGGCGCTGGCCGGTGGTGTGGCGCAGCGTGACATCCTGCGCGGCAAGCTGCACCGCATTTCGCCGGTGCTCGACACCCTGCTGGCGACCTGGCAGGAATACGCCATGGCGCGCAAGGAAGAACTGGTGATCCAGGCCGAGCACTATCGTGGCGAGCAGGACCGCCTGCAGAACGACCAGCGCGGCGGCACCCAGGAACTGATGCGCCTGGAGCGGGAAATCACCGGCATCCAGCGCTGGCTGGGCGAGCTGTCGGTGCTCAAGCACCGCTTTGCCCTGGTCGATGACGTCAAGGTCCTCGAACAGCAGTTGCTGGCGGCCAAGGACGCCCACGACGAACTGGCCGGCGCCCTGGCCCAGTCCCGGCAGTTCAGCGCCGAGGACCTGGACGAACGCGTACGCGACCTGGAAAAGCGCCTGAAGCAGGTACGCCAGCAGCTCGACCACGCCGACAACAACAGCTACGCCCGCCTGCGCGAAGAGTTCTCGCAACAGGACGTCGACCGCCTGATGCGCCTGTTCAACGGGGCACTGTTCAGCCTGCCGCTGGGCGACCGGGGTATCGAGCTGGATGACAGCGACTTGTGGGTAAAATCGCTGGAAGCGGTGCTCGAAGGCTTCAAGGGCGAGCGTTTCGAGGCGCCCGGCCTGTCCATCGACCTGTCGCACATCGACCCGCCGGCGCTACAGGCCCTGGCCGACCGCGCCGCGCTGCGCGACCAGAAGGAACGCCTGGAAAAAGAGCTCAAGCAGCTCAAGACCCAGCAAGCCGTAGCCGCTGACCGCTCCGCATCCAAGGCCCAGACCGAAACCCTGTACCAGGAGGTGCTGGACGCGCAGAAAGCGCTGGAAGACTTCCGTCGCAGCGAAACCCTGGCTGCCGAAGAGCCCGAGAAACTGGAACAGCTGGCACAGCTGGAAGCCGCCCAGGACGAACTCAAGCGCTCCAGCGATGCCTTCACCGAACGCGTCCAGCAGCTGTCGGCCAAGCTGCAGCTGGTTGGCCGCCAGATCGGCGACCTCGAGGCCAAGCAGCGCACGCTGGAAGACGCCCTGCGCCGTCGCCAGCTGTTGCCGGCCGACCTGCCCTACGGCACGCCGTACATGGAGGCCATCGACGATTCGATGGACAACCTGCTGCCGCTGCTCAACGACTACCAGGACAGCTGGCAGAGCTTGCAGCGGGTGGACAACCAGATCGAGGCGCTGTACGCCCAGGTGCGCCTGAAAGGCGTGGCCAAGTTCGATAGCGAAGACGACATGGAACGCCGCCTGCAGCTGCTGGTGAATGCCTACGCGCACCGCACCGACGAGGCCCTGACCCTGGCCAAGGCCCGCCGTGCCGCGGTCACCGACATCGCCCGGACGTTGCGCAACATCCGTAGCGACTACGACAGCCTCGAACATCAGCTGGCCCTGTTCAACCGCGAGATCAACCGGCGCCAGGTATCCAACCTGGAGAGCTTCCGCGTGGTGCTGGCGCCGAACAAGGAAGCGCTCAAGCACATCGACCAGATCATCCACAGCGCCGGCCAGTACGAAGAGGGCGAAACCCTGTCGGTGTTCGACCTGACCCAGAGCGCCGAGCAGGACAACAAGAACGAAGAGGCCAAGGAATACCTGGCACGGCTGGTGGCGGCCAACCACAACCAGCTGGGCCTGAAGGACCTGTTCGAGCTGGCGTTCGAGATCACCAAGGTCAACGGCCAGCCGGTGATCCATGCCGACATCGACGGCGCGGCATCCAACGGCACCACCATGACCATCAAGGCGCTGACCAACATGTACCTGTTGCTGCACCTGATGGACCGTGACCTGGCCGGGCGCATCCGCCTGCCGTACTACCTGGACGAAGCGGCGGACATCGACGAACGCAACCAGGCTGCGCTGCTGGAGACCAGCCTGCAGCTGGGTTTCGTGCCGATTCTGGCGAGCGTGAAGCCGCAGGTGTCGGCGCGCGTGGCAATCGACCTGGAAGGTGGCAGCGGGCCGAACGGCATCTACATTGACGAGGCAGACTGGAAGTACATCAGCCGTCGGGATGAGGTGAAGGCGGTTGTGCGCGAGGATCAGGCCGAGGAGTTGGCCTGACAGGAAGCATTGGGCCGCTTTGCGGCCCATTCGCGGGTAAACCGCTCCCACAGGTGTTGTGCAAGCCTCAAGGGCAGTACAGTACCTGTGGGAGCGGGTTTACCCGCGAATGGAGGCCAAAGGCCTCCGGCGATCTAGCATGTTGTCAGTGAGCCCAAGGCAGGATCGGTATCGCCGTCACCGCATTCTGCGGGCTGCCTTCGATCATGCGGTCGCTGTACACCAGGTACACCAAGGTATTGCGCTTCTTGTCCAGGAAGCGCACCACCTGCATGGTCTTGAACACCAGCGAGGTGCGCTCCTTGAACACTTCCTCGCCATCCTTCAGCTCACCCTTGAAGTTGATCGGCCCCACCTGACGGCAGGCAATCGACGCCTCGGCCCGGTCTTCCGCCAGCCCCAGCCCGCCCTTCACGCCGCCGGTCTTGGCCCGCGACAGGTAACAGGTCACACCCTCGACCTTGGGGTCGTCGAACGCCTCGACGACAATCCGGTCGTTCGGCCCGAGGAACTTGAACACGGTCGACACCTGGCCGATTTCCTCGGCTCCGGCCAGCATCGGCAAGGCCAATGCCGCCACGGCAATCATCCTTTTCAGCACGTACGCTTCCTCAGACCAGAACCAGGTTGTCGCGGTGCACCAGCTCGGGCTCCGCGATGTAGCCGAGAATACCTTCGATGGCATCCGATGGCTGGCCGATGATCTTCTGCGCCTCCAGGGCGCTGTAGTTGGCCAGGCCACGCGCCACTTCATGGCCGTCCGGACCAACACATACCACCATCTCGCCGCGGCGGAAGCTGCCTTGCACGGTCTTCACGCCGACCGGCAGCAGGCTCTTGTTGGCCTGGCGCAGGGCCTGCACCGCACCCGCGTCCAGCACCAGGGTGCCACGGGTCTGCAGGTGGCCAGCCAGCCACTGCTTGCGCGCCGCGAGCATGCCGCGCTCTGGCGACAGCAGGGTACCCAGGCGCTCGCCGGCCTTGAGCCGGTCCAGCACACGCTCGATGCGGCCACCGATGATGATGGTATGGGCACCGGAACGGGCCGCCAGGCGTGCGGCGCGCAGCTTGGTCTGCATGCCGCCACGGCCCAGCGCACCACCGGTGCTGCCGGCCACCGCATCCAGCGCCGGGTCGTCGGCGCGGGCTTCGTAGATCAGCTGGGCTTCGGGGTTGTTGCGCGGGTCGGCGTCGAACATGCCATCGCGGTCGGTGAGGATCACCAGCAGGTCGGCCTCGACCAGGTTGGCCACCAGCGCCGCCAGGGTGTCGTTGTCGCCGAAGCGGATCTCGTCGGTGACCACGGTGTCGTTTTCGTTGATTACCGGCACCACGCCCAGGTCGACCAGCGTGCGCAGGGTGCTGCGCGCGTTCAGGTAGCGCTTGCGGTCGGACAGGTCGTCATGGGTGAGAAGAATCTGCGCAGTGTGCTTGCCGTGCTCGCCGAAGCTCGATTCCCAAGCCTGTACCAGGCGCATCTGGCCAATCGAGGCGGCCGCCTGCAGCTCGTTCATCGCACTCGGTCGCGAAGTCCAGCCCAGCTGGCTCATGCCGGCAGCCACGGCCCCGGAGGAGACCAGAACCAACTCCACGCCTGCCTCACGCAGCGCAACCATCTGCTTGACCCAAACGGCCATGGCACCGCGGTCGAGACCCTTGCCATCGGCGGTCAGCAGAGCACTGCCAATCTTCACGACCCAGCGCCTGGCGCCCGTCACCTTGCTTCGCATCTTCTTCCAACCTATGTCGAATCTGTAGATACCGTGGATACAAAAACGCCGCTCCCGAGAGCGGCGTTTAGTGTACTGCAACCGGTCAGTCGCGCACGTAAATGATTTCCGGGCCGTCTTCGTCGTCCTCGAAATCATCGTCCCAACCGTCATCGTCGCCGATGTCGTGCACGCTCTTGACGCCAGTCCGACGCAGGGTGCGCGCGTCGTCCAGGGCCTGCAGCTGGGCACGCGCCTCGTCTTCGATGCGCTGGTCGAGGTCGGCCAGCTCTTCGGCATAGACCGGGTCATTGGCCAGGCGGTCGGCGCGATCTTCAAGGTAGCGCATCAGGTCGTGGCTGAGCTTCTCGGTGCCCTGCTTGGCGATGGCCGAAATCACATAGACCGGGCCTTCCCACTGCAGGCGCTCGACCACTTCCTTGACGCGCTCGTCGCGCTCGTCATCCATGAGCATGTCGGCCTTGTTCAGCACCAGCCAGCGCTCGCGCTCGGCCAGCGACGGGCTGAACTGGGTCAGCTCGTTGATGATGACTTCGGCAGCATCGGCCGGGCTGCTGCCGTCCAGCGGCGCCATGTCCACCAGGTGCAGCAGCACGCGGGTACGCGCCAGGTGCTTGAGGAAGCGGATACCCAGGCCGGCACCTTCGGAAGCGCCTTCGATCAGGCCGGGAATGTCGGCGATGACGAAGCTTTTCCAGCGGTCGACGCTGACCACGCCGAGGTTCGGTACCAAGGTGGTGAACGGGTAGTCGGCCACTTTCGGCTTGGCCGCCGAAACCGAGCGGATGAAGGTGCTCTTGCCGGCGTTCGGCAAGCCCAGCAGGCCGACGTCGGCCAGCACTTTCATTTCCATCTTCAGGTCGCGCTGCTCACCCGGCTTGCCTGGGGTGGTCTGGCGCGGGGCACGGTTGGTGCTGGACTTGAAACGGGTATTGCCCAGGCCGTGCCAGCCGCCCTGGGCGACCATCAGCTTCTGCCCCGGGGTCACCAGGTCACCGATCACCTCCTGGGTGGAAGCGTCGATCACGGTGGTGCCGACCGGCACGCGCAGGAACAGGTCGTCGCCCTTCTTGCCGGTGCAATCGGTACTGCCACCGTTGGCGCCACGCTGGGCCTCGTGGTGACGGGTATAGCGATAGTCGACCAGGGTGTTGAGGTTTTCGTCGGCGACCATGTACACCGAGCCGCCATCGCCACCATCACCGCCGTTGGGACCACCGTTCTCGATGAACTTCTCGCGACGGAAGCTCATGCAACCGTTGCCACCGTCACCGGCCTTGACCCGAATGGATACTTCGTCAACAAACTTCATTCAAAACCGCCTCTCGTCTTCCGACGAGCTGAATACTGATAAACCTGAGGCTCTTGCAAAAATGAGCGCGGCGGCCCCGTACGACCGTAGAAACCCACGCCGGCAGCCCATACAAACAGCTTTGCAAGAGGCTCACCACAAACGAAAAAGCCCCGTCGCATGACGGGGCTTCTGGAGCGACGTCGCGATTAAGCTGCGACGATGCTCACGTAACGGCGGTTGAACTCGCCTTTCTTCTCGAACTTGATCACGCCTTCGATCTTGGCGAACAGGGTGTGATCCTTGCCCATACCAACACCGTAGCCGGCGTGGAATTCGGTGCCGCGCTGGCGGACGATGATGTTGCCTGGCTTGATAACCTGGCCGCCATACATCTTCACGCCAAGGCGTTTCGATTCTGAGTCGCGACCGTTACGAGTACTACCACCAGCCTTCTTGTGAGCCATGGTTCAATTCTCCAAATAAATTCAGGGGATCTAGGGG
Source organism: Pseudomonas sp. TE21394 (assembly GCF_054057835.1). Taxonomy (NCBI): domain Bacteria; kingdom Pseudomonadati; phylum Pseudomonadota; class Gammaproteobacteria; order Pseudomonadales; family Pseudomonadaceae; genus Pseudomonas; species Pseudomonas sp. TE21394. The sequence goes on from NZ_JBSRZR010000001.1 coordinate 1,152,563, forward strand.
ATTAAGCCTGGATACCGGTGATTTTGATCTCGGTGAACCACTGGCGGTGGCCCATGCGCTTCATGTGGTGCTTACGACGACGGAACTTGATGATGCGAACCTTGTCGTGGCGGCCTTGCGAAACGACTTCGGCCACTACTTTAGCGCCAGCAACAACTGGAGCACCGATGGTGACTTCTTCACCGTTGGCGACCAGCAGAACGCGATCGAAGGTCACGGATTCGCCAGTGGCGACTTCCAGTTTTTCGATCTTGAGGAATTCACCTTCAGCGACTTTGTACTGCTTGCCGCCGGTAACGATTACTGCGTAAGACATGGTATTTCTCCGATAATCCTGCTCACCCAGCGCTTTATATGATGAGTATTGGCTGGCATGGCTGCACAGGGCTGGAACGGCCCGGTGCAATTGCGTAAGGCAGGTGCTGCCCAGGAAGTTAGGGTGCGCGATTGTACGCAACCGCGGTTTTGCTTGCAAGTCCCGCCCCCGGGCAGGCGGCACCGCGCCTTGACACACCGGGACCCGCGACCTAGCATGCCGCGCAACCTCACTGGAGCAGCCGATGCAACCCCAAGCCTTCTACCGAGCGGTGGCTGATGATTTCAGCGCCGTCGACGAGATCATCAAGAAGCAGCTGACCTCGCGCGTGCCGCTGGTATCGAAGATCGGCGACTATATCACGTCCGCCGGTGGCAAGCGCCTGCGCCCGCTGCTGGTCCTGCTATGCGGCAAGGCCCTGGGCCGCGAAGGCGACGACCTGCGCCTGCTGGCCGCCACCATCGAGTTCCTGCACACCGCCACCCTGCTGCACGACGACGTGGTCGACATGTCCGGCATGCGCCGTGGCCGCTCCACCGCCAATGCCTTGTGGGGCAATGCGCCGAGCGTGCTGGTGGGCGACTTCCTCTATTCGCGCTCGTTCGAGATGATGGTCGAGCTCGGCTCGATGCCGGTCATGCAGATCCTGTCCAAGGCCACCCGGGTAATTGCCGAGGGTGAAGTGCTGCAGCTGTCGCGGGTACGCGACGCCAGTACCACCGAGGAAGTCTACATGGAGGTCATCCGCGGCAAGACCGCGATGCTGTTCGAGGCTTCGACCCACAGCGCCGCCGCGCTGGCCGATGCCAGCGACGAGCAGCGCGAGGCCCTGCGCACCTTCGGCGACCACCTGGGCGTGGCCTTCCAGCTGGTTGACGACCTGCTGGACTACAAGGGCGACTCGCAGACCCTGGGCAAGAACGTCGGCGACGACCTGGCCGAAGGCAAACCTACCCTGCCGCTGATCTACACCATGCGCGAAGGCACCGCCGAACAGGCTGCACTGGTGCGCCAGGCGATCCAGAAGGGTGGCCTGGAAGACCTTGAGCAGATTCGCGTGGCGGTCGAGGCATCCGGCGCCCTGAACTACACCGCCGAGCTGGCGCGTGACTACGTCAAGCGTGCCATCGAGTGCCTGGAAGTACTGCCGGCCACTGAATACCGTGAAGCGCTGGTCGAGTTGAGCGAGTTTGCCGTAGCGCGTACTCACTGATAGATCGCGTCAATGCCGTTCGCGGGGCACGCCCGCGAACGCTTTTGTCCGGACATAATCCCTTCTGCAACAATACCTCTTACAATGTCGGGCTTTTATTGCCTGTCTGTCGAGGAACCGAAGTGAGCACTCTGCCACCCTGCCCGAAATGCAACTCCGAATACACCTACGAGGATGGCACCCAGCTGATCTGCCCTGAATGCGCCCACGAATGGTCGGCCAGCGGCGATGCCGAGGCAGCCAGCGACGAGGTGGTGAAGAAGGACTCGGTCGGCAACATCCTGCAGGACGGCGATACCGTCACCGTGATCAAGGACCTCAAGGTCAAAGGCTCTTCCCTGGTGGTCAAGGTCGGCACCAAGGTCAAGAACATCCGCCTGTGCGATGGCGACCACGACATCGACTGCAAAATCGACGGCATCGGCGCCATGAAGTTGAAGTCCGAGTTCGTGCGTAAAGTCTGATAACGCAAAAACCGCCAATTGACGCTTGCTATTTAGATAATAAGAATTATTCTCATTGGAGCCGCTATCCAAGGAGAATAGCCATGACTTATCTGATCGACGCCTGGCTGGACCGCCCACACCCCTACCTGCGCATCCTTCATCGGGAAACCGGCGAAGTGTGCGCGGTGCTTGAACAAGAAGCGCTCGACGAGCTGCGTGACCAGGGCGACCTGGACATGAGCGGGCTGAACTCGAGTGAACCGGGGGTGCTCAAGGAGCTGGTGCGCAACCTGTTTCTGTTCTGCTATGCGCGGGCATTGCGCCCTGGGGGAACAGACTGGAACTGACGAACCTGGCGAGGGCTTCGCCCTCGATCGCGACACAAGGCCGCTTCTACAGGACAACGCATATCCCTGTAGAGCGGCCTCAGCGGTATTACAGAACGTCGAGCAGCTCGACGTCGAACACCAGCACGCTGTGCGGCGGGATGCTGCCGACGCCCTGAGCGCCGTAAGCCAGCTCGCTCGGTACGTACAGACGCCATTTGCTGCCGGCGTTCATCAGCTGCAGGGCCTCGGTCCAGCCAGCGATCACGCCACCAACCGGGAATTCAGCCGGCTGGCCACGATCGTAGGAGCTGTCGAACACAGTGCCGTCGATCAGGGTGCCGTGGTAGTGGGTGCGAACGTTGCTTTCGCGGGTCGGCTTGGCGCCTTCACCTGCGGTCAACACTTCGAACTGCAGGCCCGAGGCCAGGGTGGTGATGCCTTCACGCTTGGCGTTTTCCGCCAGGAATTCCTTGCCCGCGGCAGCAGCGGCTTCGGCCTTGGCGGCCGCTTCGGCCTGCATCACTTCGCGGATGACCTTGAAGCTGGCCGACAGGTCGGCTTCGCTGACGCGGCTGTCGGCACCGTTGAAGGCGTCGGTCAGGCCGGCCAGGATGGCTTCCAGGCTCACGCCTGGTGGCGGGTTGTCACGCAGCTGGCCGCCCAGCTGACGGCCGATGCCGTAGCTGACGCGGGTTTCGTCGGTGGACAGGTTGAGTTCGGACATTGTCATGCTCCACTGCAGGGCGCAGTGAAGCCGCGCCCTTGATGAAAAGGGCGAGCAGCCTAGCACACTGGGGCGCTGCGAGCAGCTACCAGGCCGAGCGCTGGGAAATCGGCACCTTCAAGTCTTCTTCCGGGTGCGTGCCCATGCCACACATTTCATCCTGCACCGACCAGTGCACCAGGTTCATCGAAACCATGGGAATGGTTTGCAGCAGCTTGCGCGCATCCTCCACCGAACGCACGCGCAAGCGTTGACCGTGGGCATCGGAGAGTGGATGGGCGCGCCCTTTGACCCGGGCCTCGAGCAAGTAGTCACCGCCTTCGATGGCGATCAGGTTCAGTTCGTCGACATGGCCGGATCTGGCCTCAGTGTTGAGCTGATGCAGGTTCATGAGAGCACCTCGGGACGGGAACCACGCATGAAGCTCATTTTTTGTACAGAAACGGAGAATACACAAGACACGACTGACGCCGCTCGTCAGTTGCCAGCGCCACGTAGCGCAATTCCTCCAGGAGCGACGCAAGGCCGCTCCTTTAAGGGGCCGCGGCTCAGTGTTTGGTGAGCTTGTCCAGGTAGCCCATGCAGAACGCCGAGACCACGAAGGTCATGTGGATGATCACGTACCACATCAGGTAATCAGTGGAGATGTTCTGCGCATCCATGAACACCCGCAGCAGGTGGATGGACGAAATGGCCACGATCGACGCCGCCACTTTCATCTTCAGCGACGAGGAATCCATCTTGCCCAGCCAGTTGAGCTTTTCCTTGCTCTCGTCGATATCCAGCTGCGAGACGAAGTTTTCGTAGCCGGAGATCATCACCATCACCAGCAGGCCACCGACCAGCGACATGTCGATCAACGACAGGATCACCAGAATCAGGTCGGCTTCGCTCAGCGCGAAGACGTTGGGCAGGACGTGAACCACTTCCTGGAAGAATTTCAGCGCCAGGGCCAGCAGGCCGAGGGACAGGCCGAAGTAGATCGGTGCGAGCAGCCAGCGCGAGGCATACATCGCGTTTTCGAGGATACGTTCCATGGAGAATCGGGACTCATCAGGTGACTAAAAAGCGAGGGCGAGTATAGCCAGCCACCTGTTACAGCAAAAGCCCGGTGAACGGGGCTGCGCTGCAGCCCCGGCAATTCGTTCAGGTTTCAGGATGGAACTGGTAATCCCCGAGGTTACGGCACCGGTCGCCATTGATCCGCCGCAACTGCGCCTGCAGGTGCAAACACCAGATCTGCGGGTCCTCGGCCACCTGATAGCCATGCAAGGTCAGGCTGTCGACAATGGCATTCAATACCGATTCGGCCACCAGCGGCCCATGAAACGGCCCCTGGGCCTTGATCGCCGAAGGCTGTTCACCAGCCATTCCGGCAGCGAACAGCAACGTCCACATACCGTTGTCCCCGGCCAGCGGCCGGATGCAACATTCGATACGGGTCACCAGGCCCAGGCACTGGCGCGTGAGGCTGAGGTTGCGCATGGCCGCGTCCCCTCCAAAGAGCCTTGTTCAGCCTGGACTCAGGCTGTTTCCATCCTGAACGCTGATACCGTCCTTAAGTTCCAGCATAGAAGAACAGCAGCAAAAGTTGGAAAACCGGCGCTGAACGGTAGCACTTCGCCGCCAGCGCCGGTTTATTGACTCAGGCCGGCTTGGCCTGGGCAATCACCTCTTCAAGACGCTCCTTCTCCGCCTTTTCGATTTCTTCCTCACCGATCATCTCGGCGATCTCGCGCAGGCGCTCCACCACCCGGGCATTGACGCTGCCTTCGGTGAACTGGCCCTTGTCATCCAGCACGCCGGCCTCCTCGCCCACCAGCAGGCTCAGGGCCTCGTCGGCCTGGCTCACCGCATAGACGTGGAACATGCCGTTCTCCACTGCCTGCAGCACGCGCTCGTCGAGCATCAGCGTGGCGACGTTGGCGCGCGGGATGATCACCCCCTGTTCGCCGGTCAGGCCACGTGCCTCGCACAGGCGGAAGAAGCCCTCGATCTTCTCGTTGACCCCACCAACCGCCTGCACTTCACCAAACTGGTTGATCGAACCGGTGATGGCGAAGCATTGCTTGAGCGGCGTGCGCGACAAGGCCGAGATCAGCGTACAGGCTTCGCCCAGCGAGGCGCTGTCGCCGTCGACATAGCCGTAGGACTGCTCCAGGGCGATGCTCGCCGAGATCGCCAGCGGAAATTCCTGGGCATAACGGCTGCCCAGGTAGCCGGTGAGGATCATCACGCCCTTGGAGTGGATCGGCTGGCCGAGGTTGACCTCGCGTTCGATGTCGACGATGCCGCTGCCGCCCGGGTACACGGTGGCGGAGATACGCGCCGGCATGCCGAACGCCGAGTCGCCCACCTCCAGCACGGTCAGGCCGTTGCACTTGCCGATGGCCGCGCCTTCGGTGTCGATCAGGATGATGCCGGCCAGCATGTCGTCCAGTACCCGCTGCGAAACTCGCCCGGTGCGGGTGGCCTTGGCCTTGAGTGCACGTTCGATATGGCCGGCGTCGGTCATTTCGTCACTGGCCAGCTGGCGAATGAAATCGGCTTCGCTGACCAGCTGGAACAGGTCGCCGATACGCGCCGAAAGGCGCGACTGGTTCTCTGCCAGGCGAGCGCTGTAGGTGGCCAGGCGCGCCACTGCATCACTGGTCAGCGGCGCCATGCCCTCTTCATTGGTGCGGGTGCGCAGCAACTGGGCGAACTGCTCGAGGTTCTCGTCGACCATGGGCATGTCTTCGTCGAAGTCCACCAGCACCCGGAACATCTCCTGGAAGTCCGGATCGTGGTCCTGCAGCGCGTAGTACAACTGGCGCGAACCGATGATGATCAGCTTGACGTTCAGCGGGATCATCTGCGGCGTCAGGCTGACAGTGGCCACGCGCCCCAGCTCGCCCAGCGGCGACTCCATCTTCAGCTTGCGCGACTGCAGGGCACGCTTGAGCGCGTCCCATACGAATGGCTCGCCGAGCATCTTCTCGGCTTCGAGAATCAGGAAACCACCGTTGGCGCGGTGCAACGCACCCGGCCGCAGCTGGCGGTACGAGGTATACAGCGCGCCCTGGTCGGTGCTGTATTCGATACGGCCGAACAGGTTGTCGTAGGTCGGGTGTGGCTCGAACACCACGGGTGCGCCACCGTCAGCGTGATGGCCAACCACCAGGCTGGGGGCGTATTGCTCTTCCAGCAGCTTGCGCGCGACGGCGTCGGTCTTGCTGTCGTCCACCAGTTGCTCGACCACGGTACGCAGCAGGTTCAGCTGCACCGACTGCAGGTAGGCACAGACCGCCGCGTTTTCCGCATATTTTTCCGACAACGGCGCCAGCAACGGCTGCAGGGCCAGGGTGATGGTTTCCTCGTTGAGCTGGCGCAACTGGTTATTCGACTCGCGCTTCCATTGCGGCAGGCTGGCCAGCTCTTCGTTCAGGCGTTCCTCGAGCAGGGCGATGTCTTCGTGGAACTGCTCGCGTACTTCTTCCGGCAACTGGGCGAATTCGGCTTCATCCAGCGCCTTGCCGTCGGCCATCGGGGTAAAGGCGACGTTGCTGGCGTCGCGGTACAGGGCAACGTCCTTTTCCAGCGAGGCGCGCTCGATCACATCCAGGGCGCGGTCGTAACGCTGGTTGAAGGCGCGGTCGATGGCGCCTTTCTTCTGCTGGTAGGAGGGGTGCTCGAACACCGCCGGGAACGTCGCCAACAGGTTGTCGATCAAGCCGTTCATGTCGGCTATGAATGCCCCGGCGCTGCCGGACGGCAATTCCAGCGCGCGCGGTTCGCGGGTGTCATCGAAGTGATTGACGTAGACCCAGTCGGCCGGGGTCTGCTGGCGCTTGCCCTCGGCCTTGAGGTAGCGCTTGACGAACGAGAAACGGCCGGTGCCAGGCTCGCCCATCACATACACGTTGTAACCGGGGCGCGGCATGGCCACGCCGAACTGCAGGGCCTCGACAGCACGTTCCTGGCCCAGGACTCCGCGAAACGGCTCCAGATCGTCGGTGTTGGTAAAGGCAAACTGCTCGGGGGAGAAACGCCGGGTCAGGGCTTCAGGCGCGAGACGCAGGCGCGCAGCGACAGGATCGGGCATTGGGTTTCCTTACTTCGGCGGGGCAGATACGCAGCATTCTGGCGCTGCCCGCGCGCGCCTTGCAAGGCTCCACGGGACTTTATCTCCAGCCGCAGCGGGTCATCCGACAGCAAATTTTTCGCAATCAGCAACGCAACCTTTAGATCGTGCCTAAACTCCAAGCTGCGCGGGTGGGTGAAAAGCTTCCCCGACCTGGCAACCGAGTTGCCAGAAACCCTGACCCTTGGTTAAGTCAAATAGAGAACAAATGCTATGAAACGGATTCTTCTGGGTACTCTGTTCACCGTGGTTTCGCTTAACGCCATGGCCGAAGCGCCAGGCGGCCCGAACTGCGGCTGGGGCAACATGCTGTTCGAAGGCCAGCGCGGCACTCCGGCACACTTCCTGGCTTCCACCACCAACGGCACCTCCGGTAACGCCACGTTCGGCATGACGTCCGGCACCAACGGTTGCTCGACCAAGGCTTCGCTGACCTACGGCGGCAAGTCCTGGTTCGCCATGAACGGCATGATGAACGAACTGTCCGAAGACATGGCCATGGGCCAGGGCGAAGCACTGACCACCTATGCCGTGGTACTCGGCGTGGCTCCGGAAGACCGTGGCTACTTCGCAGCCGTCACCCACCAGCACTTCAACCAGATCTTCAGCAGTGCCGACGTCACTGCCGAAACGGTCCACAGCAACACCCTGGCCGTTCTGAAGAACGATCCACGCCTGGCCAAATACGCTACCGAGGCCTAAGCGCAGCTGCTCCCGCCCCGGCTCCGGGGCGGGTTTCGCCTTTTTTTCGGCATCGTTGAGAAGTAGTTGCCCGACATGCTCAAACGCCTCGCTTCCTTGGCGCTGTGTGCCTGCGCCCCTGTACATGCCGCACCACTGCTGGACCACGGCCGTCTCCAGCAACTGGCCAATACCCCTTACTGGATTGCCCTGGGCCATTACGAAACCGCCAAGCTTGGTGGCTGGCGCAGCTATGTGGACGATGACGCGTTCTTTCTTGCCCAGGACGGCGCGCACCATCCCGACGACGAGCTGCAAGCCACGGTCGAAGCGCTGTACGCCCCGGCCAGCCTCGGCGACCAGCACGCCCAGTGCCGGTTCCCGGCGCGCACCCGCTGGCTGCGCGAACAGCTCGACCTGCAAGACTTGCCACAGCCGGCCTGCCAGGAATTCAACGGCTGGTACCAGTCGGTCGACCCACACAGCGCGGCGCTGATCTTCCCGGCGGCCTACCTGAACAGCCCGTCCTCGATGTTCGGCCATACCTTGCTGCGCATCGACCAGTCGAAAACCCGCAGCGACGACACCACCCTGCTGAGCTACGCGATCAACTTCGGCGCCTATATCGAAGGCAGCGACAACAGCATCCTGTATGCATGGAAAGGCCTCATGGGCGGCTATCCGGGCCTGTTCGCGCTGATGCCCTACCAGGAAAAGCTCTCCGAGTACCGCAGCCTGGAAAACCGCGACCTGTGGGAATACCAGCTGGACCTGACGCCAGAAGAGACCGGGCGCATGGTCGAGCATGTGTGGGAGCTGAAGCAGATCCAGTTCGACTACTTCTTCTTCGACGAAAACTGCTCGTATCGCCTGCTGGAGCTGCTGCAGGTCGCCCGACCGAGCCTGGACCTGACCTCACAGTTCCCGCTGACCGCCATCCCCACCGACACGGTGAAGGCAGTGCGCCAGTCCGGCCTGGTCTCCAGCGTGAAATATCGCCCTTCGCGCGAGCGCGAGTTGCTGGCCCGGGCCGAACCGCTGGACCATCAGGAAAAGCAGCAAGTGCTGGCCATCAGTGCCGACACCGCACAATTGCAGAACCCTGAATTCACCGCCCTGCCCCGCCCGCGCCAGGCACTGGTGCAGGATGCCGCGTATCGCCTGGAACGTTACCGCGCCAACGGCCAGGAACGCGACGCTGGCCAGGCCCGGCGCAGCTTCGAGCTGCTGCAGGCGATCAACCGCAACCCGCCACCGGCGCTGGATATCGAGCGCCCGGGGCTGCCCGAGGACGGGCACGATTCGCGCACCTGGCAACTGGGCGCAGGCACCCGTGAGCACCGCGCCTATGCCGAGTATGGCCTGCGCATGGCTTACCACGACCTCAATGACAACGCCTATGGCTTCCCGCTGGGGGCGCAGATCGAGATCCTGCAATTGAAGGTACGCCAGTACGAAGGCAACGACTGGCAGGTACAGCGCCTGGACCTGGCCACCATCCGCTCGCTGACCCCGCGCAACGAGTTGCTCAAGCCGTGGTCGTGGCAGGTAGCCGGCGGGTTGGAACGAGTGCCGGGCAAGCATGATGACGAAGTGCTGGTGAGTCATGTGAATGGCGGAGCCGGTGGCACCTGGCAGCTGGCGGACGGGTTGCTGGGCTTTGCCCTGGGCACGCTGCGGGTCGAGCACCACAATGACTTTGCCCAGTTCATCGCCCCGGCGGCGGGGTTCAGCGGCGGGCTGCTATGGCGCAACGGGCTCGGCAACATGACGCTCGAGGCCAAGGGCGACTATTTCAGCAATGGCGAGGTTCGACGCAGCGTGAGCCTGAACCAGCAGTGGGAAATCAGCCAGAACCTGGGGCTGCGTCTGAGCGCTTCGCGCGAGTTCAGTCACCTGGCGACGGCGCAGAACGAGGTGATGCTGGAACTGAAGTGGTACCACTATTGATTGTGAACCAACCGACTCTTTGACACTGTTTTGACAGCTCCCCGACAAACCGCCACCTAGACTTTCCGGTATTCCTCCGAAGGTCCAGGTGGTCATGTCGCGGTATTGGTCGGGCTTGTGCATTGCCTTGTTGCTGGCGGGTTGCGAAACGACCCGTGAACAGATGGTCGCCCGCGGTTATCCCCCGGCGTTCGCCGACGGCTATGAGGATGGCTGCAGCAGCGGTCGCCAGGCGACCGGGCTGATGGTCGGTGACTTTCGCAAGGATGTGCAACGCTACCTGCATGAGCGTCAGTACGAAGCGGGTTGGGACGACGGCTTCCGCCAGTGCCAGGCGATGCAGAACAGTGAGCAACAGCGCCAGTACCAAGAGCGTTTCCGGGACCAGCGCGACCGTGACTGGGAACAGGAAAAGGATCGCGGCGCTGCCAAGGCTTATCGCCACGATTGAGTCGCAATCGGACATCCCTTGAAACCCGTAGCCTGCCATGATGGTCTCCTGCACAAGGAGGTAGCCATGAGCCGAGCATTCGTCAACGAAGACCAGACCGCCGCCCAGGCCGACCAGCCCGTGGAGCGACGGGTCAGCGAACAACCCAACTACGTGACCGCCAGTGGCCTGCGCCAGTTGCAGGACCGCGTGGCCGAGCTGAATGCCCTGCGCAGCGAGCTGCAGGCGCTAGGTGAGCATGGTGACAAGCAGCGCCTGGCCGATACCGAGCGCGATCTGCGCTATTTCAACACGCGGCTGCAGAGCGCCCAGGTGGTACCGGCGGCGACGTCGCGGAGCAAGGTGCAGATCGGTAGCCGGGTGCGGTTTGTCGATGCCCAGGACCAGGAGCATGTGGTGCGGCTGGTGGGTGAGGACGAGGCAGATGCGGGGCGCGGGCTGATCAACTGGGGCTCGCCGCTGGGGCGGACATTGCTCGGGGCCGGGCCTGGCGATGAAGTGCTGTGGCGACGGCCGGCGGGAGAGCAGGTGATCGAGATAGTTGATATCGAGGTTGAGGACTGAAGGGCAGGGGCTGCTTTGCAGCCCATCGCGGCGCAAGGCCGCTCCTACAGCGGCCCGCGACCACCTGATTGACGCGGCGCTTGTAGCAGCGGCCTTGCGTCGCGAAAGGGCCGCAAAGCGGCCCCGGCACGCTCGAATCAGACCACGCCTTGCGCCAGCATCGCATCCGCCACTTTCACGAAACCGGCGATGTTCGCGCCCTTCACATAGTTGATCCGGCCATCGGCCTCTTCACCGTAGTGCACGCACGCATGGTGGATCGACTGCATGATGTTGTGCAGCTTGCTGTCCACCTCGCCGGCGGTCCACAGCAAGCGCATGGCATTCTGCGACATCTCCAGCCCCGACACGGCCACACCGCCGGCGTTGGAGGCCTTGCCCGGCGCATACAGGATGCCGGCTTCCAGGAAGATATCCACAGCCGCGAGGGTGGTCGGCATGTTGGCGCCTTCCGCTACGCAGATACAGCCATTGCGCAGCAGGGTGCGCGCGTCTTCGGCGTCCAGCTCGTTCTGCGTGGCGCACGGCAGGGCGATGTCGCACGGCAGGTCCCATGGGGTCTGGCCCTGGCGGAACTCCAGGCCGAACTGGGCGGCCAGCTCGCTGATGCGGCCACGCTTGACGTTCTTCAGCGCCATGACCGCCTCCCATTGGGCGTCGGTCAGGCCGGCCTCGGCATACAGGGTGCCTTCGGAATCGGACAGCGAGATGACCTTGCCGCCCAGGTCCATGACCTTGCGCGCGGCATACTGGGCCACGTTGCCCGAGCCGGAAATTGCCACTCGGCAACCATCGATGCGCTTGTCCTGGCGCTTGAGCATTTCCTCGGCGAAGTACACGCAACCGTAGCCGGTGGCTTCCGGGCGGATCAGGCTGCCGCCGTAAGTCATGCCCTTGCCGGTCAGCACCGAGGTGAACTGGTTGGCCAGGCGCTTGTACTGGCCGAACATGAAGCCGATTTCGCGAGCCCCCACGCCAATGTCACCGGCCGGTACGTCCAGGTCAGCGCCGATGTGGCGGTACAGCTCGCTCATGAACGCCTGGCAGAAGCGCATCACTTCAGCGTCGCTCTTGCCTTTCGGGTCGAAGTCCGAGCCGCCTTTGCCGCCGCCCATGGGCAGCGAGGTGAGTGAGTTCTTGAACACCTGTTCGAACGCCAGGAACTTGAGCACGCCGAGGTTGACCGAGGGGTGGAAGCGCAGGCCGCCCTTGTACGGGCCGATGGCGCTGCTCATCTGGATGCGGTAGCCGCGGTTGACCTGCACCTTGCCCTGGTCATCGACCCAGGACACGCGGAACAGCACGGCGCGCTCCGGCTCGACCATGCGCTCGAGAATGCCGGCTTGCAGGTAATGCGGGTTGGCTTCCAGGAACGGCCACAGGCTGCGCAGCACTTCTTCCACCGCCTGGTGAAATTCGGGCTGGGCCGGGTCGCGTTGCTTCAGGCGTGCGAGGAAATTGTCGACAGATTCGATCATGGTAGACGTCTCACCCAGGATTGGACTTATTGGTTTTTCAGCGAATGTACCAAGAAGCAATCGCACCGGAACAGGGCGAAATGTCGTTTATTTGAAATTATTTGGTGCGTTTTATGTAACTGTATACAAAACGCTTCGCCAGAGCCCCTTGACCACCTTCCAACAGGCACAAAAATGGGGCCACGCAGGGCCCCATTCTTGTGCAGCAGAATCCGGCTTACTGGGCCAGCTTCTTGTGCCGGACTCGGTGTGGCTGGGCAGCGGCATCGCCCAGGCGCTTCTTGCGGTCGGCTTCGTACTCGGTGTAGTTGCCTTCGAAGAACACCACGTTCGAGTCGTCTTCGTACGCCAGGATGTGGGTAGCCACACGGTCCAGGAACCAACGGTCGTGGGAGATCACGATCGCGGCGCCCGGGAAGTCCAGCAGGGCTTCTTCCAGCGAACGCAGGGTTTCGACGTCGAGGTCGTTGGACGGTTCGTCGAGCAGCAGGACGTTGCCGCCCTCCTTCAGGGTCAGGGCCAGGTGCAGGCGGCCACGCTCACCACCGGACAGGTCCTTGACGAACTTCTGCTGGTCGCCACCCTTGAAGTTGAAGCGGCCCACATAGGTACGCGACGGGATCTCGTAGTTGCCGATGCGGATCATGTCGGAACCGTCGGAAATCTGCTGGAATACGGTCTTGCTGCCGTCCAGGTCTTCACGGCTCTGGTCGACGCAGGCCAACTGCACGGTTTCACCGATCTCGATACTGCCCGAGTCCGGCTGCTCCTTGCCCATCAGCATGCGGAACAGGGTCGACTTACCGGCACCGTTACCACCGATCACACCGACGATGGCGCCCTTCGGCATGGAGAACGACAGGTTGTCGATCAGCACGCGGTCGCCGTAGCCCTTGGTGACGTTCTTGAATTCGATGACCTTGTCACCCAGGCGCGGACCGGCCGGGATGTAGATCTCGTTGGTTTCGCTGCGCTTCTGGAATTCCTGCGACTGCATTTCCTCGAAGCGCTGCAGACGGGCCTTGGATTTGGACTGGCGGGCCTTGGCGCCTTTGCGCACCCACTCCAGTTCCTCTTTCATGGCCTTTTCATGAGCGCTCTGCTGCTTCGATTCCTGCGCCAGGCGCTCGGACTTGGCTTCCAGCCAGCCCGAGTAGTTGCCTTCGTAAGGGATACCGGCGCCGCGGTCCAGTTCCAGGATCCAGCCGGCGACGTTGTCGAGGAAGTAACGGTCGTGGGTAATCGCTACCACGGTGCCCGGGAAATCGTGCAGGAAACGCTCCAGCCACGCCACCGAATCGGCATCCAGGTGGTTGGTCGGTTCGTCCAGCAGCAGCATGTCGGGGGCCGACAGCAGCAGGCGGCACAGGGCCACACGGCGCTTTTCACCACCAGACAGGTGCTCGATGCGCGCATCCCAGGCCGGCAGGCGCAGGGCGTCAGCGGCAACGTCCAGCTGGCGCTCGAGGTTGTGGCCATCGGCGGCCTGCAGGATGGCCTCGAGCTTGGCCTGCTCGGCGGCCAGCTTGTCGAAGTCGGCATCCGGTTCGGCATAGGCCGCGTAGACCTCGTCCAGGCGTGCCTGGGCGTCCTTGATGACGCTGACCGCTTCCTCGACCACCTCACGTACCGACTTGTTCGGGTCCAGTTGTGGTTCCTGCGGCAGGTAGCCAACGTTGATGTCGGGCATCGGACGGGCTTCGCCGTCGAATTCCTTGTCGACGCCCGCCATGATCCGCAGCAGGGTCGATTTACCGGCGCCGTTCAGGCCGAGCACGCCGATCTTGGCGCCCGGGAAGAACGACAGGGAAATATTCTTGAGAATTTCCCGCTTCGGCGGCACGACCTTGCTCAGCCGATGCATGGTGTAGACGTATTGAGCCAAAACCAAGCCCTCTAATCAGATAGATAAAGACATCGACGATCGCCCCGGCACGCTGGCCAGGGGGATGTGTTTACGGGGTGTCATTGAACAAAGTCGACCATTCTACGCCAACGCGCAGCGTTGCACAGGAGGGGCCGATGGTGGGGTGATCCCCCGGGGGAGGATGGTTGCCGGTACCGGCCCCTTCGCGGGAGAGCCCGTGACGGGGCCGGTACAGCAGCCAAAGATGGCTCAGACGTGACGCTGCTTGGCCTTGCCGCGTGGCAGGCGGCAACGGTCGCCCTGCTCGGCCAGGCGCGCGGCCCAGGCTGCCTTTACACTGAAGCCACCGGCACGGGCCGGCTGTTGCGCCACCTTCGACAGTTGGGCAGCAGGCACGTTGACCACCTTGGTGGCCGGCTTGCTGACCGCGGCTACGGCAAATGCCGGCTCTGCTGCCGCCTTGGCGGTCTTGCGCAGTTCAGCCAGCGACGGGCTCTTGCTCTTGGCGGCTGTGGCCACCTCAGGTTTGCTCAGCGAACGCTGGCAGGATTTGCACGATACGTCCTCGGTCACGGCAGTGCTGACAAGGGTCTGACTGCTGCGCCCGCAGGCGGAATCGAGGCCATTGGTGGAAAAGTGAGTAACCAAAACCGAACATCTCCGATGCGTTGTCATGTGAAGCGGGCGCTATTCTCGCACAGCTCGCAGGGGCTTGCCGAACCACCTGGGCAGGCACCATCGGTCACATTGGCTGGCACTTTGCCATAATCCTAGGCATGCTAGCCCGTTTCGGGTGTCCGGCCTTATAGTGCGCCACTGCGGTCTGGCAACCAGACACCGGCACATACCGTGCATCATTAACCCCTGCCATCGCCAGCCCAATCGCAGGATCAACGCTTGACCAATCTTACTCATCCGCCGTCATTGCGTTCCGTGCCAAAAGCGCCTGCGGGCTCCCTGCGCGGGTCGATCAAGGGTGCGCTGGCGCTGCTGGCCCTGATCCTGCTGGGCTTGCTGGCGTGGCAACTGTTCGCCCAGTTCAGCCATACCCAGGCCGACCTGCGCAAGAAAACCCTGGAAGGCACCGCCGAACTGGCCGACCACCTGAGCCTGAACCTGGCGTTCAAGGCGCAGCAGGCCGTGAATGTGCTCCAGCCCTACGCCAATGTACCGGCGCTGAAAGCCTTGCCCGCCGTGCTGGCCAGCCTGCGCGGGCAGCTGCCGGACCTGCAGGGCCTGGCCTGGCTGGATGCTGCCGGGCAGGTGCAGGCCGACAGCCTTGCCGGCAGCCCTGACCGCCAGTTGATTGACGAATTGCTGAAGCTGGGCCAGGGCCGCCCGTATTTCTTCAGCAACTCGCCCGACAACAGCACCATCTACCTGCTACTGCGCCAGGCCGCCGGCGAGAACCGCGGCTACTGGTTGTTGCGCCTGGCGCCAGCGTACTACCGCCCCCTGGTCACCTACCTGGATGGCCCTGGCCGGCCGCTATGGCTGCTGGAAAACAGCCGCAGCGGCGAGATACTGCAACGCCATGCGCCAACCCCGACCAGCGACACGGCACCGCAGAGCGTGATGCTGGCCTTCATCGACAACAGCACCTGGCAACTGCGCGGCCTGTTCGACGCCAGGTTGGCGCGCCAGACGCTGCTTCCCGCGCTGCTGGGCAAATGCCTGCTGGTGCTGTTCTGCGCAATGTTGCCGGTGCTGGCGCTGCTCAACATGCGCCGTCGCCAACGGGCGCTGCATGAAGACCGTCGACGCTACCAGGAAATCTTCGAAGGTACCGGCGTGGCCTTGTGCGTGCTCGACCTGTCCAGCCTGCCCGGCCAACTCGACCGCTACCACCTGCGCAACCGCACCGCGCTCAAGCACAGCCTGGCCCTCGACCCGAACCTGCGCCGCTCGCTGCTGCTGGAGCTGAAGATCACCGAGATCAACCAGGTGGCACGCCAGTTGTTGAACATCGAGTGCCACCAGGGGGCATGGCAGCGCCTGATCGAAGGCAGCGGCGACGGTCGCGACAGCGTGGGCATGCAGCTGATCGATGCGCTGATCGAGCAACGCCCGTCGCTGGAACTGGAAGTGCGCCTGGCGGCCCCGCTGGGCGGCGAGCTGCACCTGTGGCTGATGGCCCGCTTGCCGCAACAGCGCAATGATTACCAGGCAGTGATCCTCAGCATCAGCGACATCACCAGCCGCAAGCAGGTGGAGCTGTCGCTGCTGGAGCGTGAGAGTTTCTGGTCGGACGTCGTGCGCACCGTGCCCGACCAGCTGTACGTGCAAGATGTGCTCAGCCAGCGGATGATCTTCAGCAACCGTCATCTCGGCCAGACCCTGGGCTACGACCGTACCGAGCTGGCGCAGATGGGCGACCGCTTCTGGGAGTTGCTGCTGCACCCCGAAGACGCCACGCACTACCAGGCGCTGCGCCAACAACAGCGCGACAGCGGCCATGACCAGCCACTGCACTGCCAGCTGCGCTTCCGCCACCGCGATGGCGGCTGGCGCTGCTACGACATTCGCGAACAGGTGCTGACCCGTGACGCCGATGGCCAAGTCACACGCATAATCGGCGTGGGCAAGGACGTGACGGTACAGATCGAGGCCAGCCAGTCGCTGCGCGACAGCGAGCAGCGCTATCGCATGCTCGCCGAAAGCATCAGCGACGTGATCTTCTCCACCGACAACCGGCTCCAGCTCAACTACGTCAGCCCCTCGGTGCAGAACGTGCTGGGCTACCAGGCCGACTGGATCTTCACCAACGGCTGGCAGTCGATCATCGCCAACCCGGCCCAGCTCACCGGCATCTACAGCCTGATGGAGCGTGTCAGCAAGGCCATGGGCGACCCCGCGCAGCTGGCCCTGCTGCGCAGCCAGTTGCCGACCCAGCTGTTCCTGTTCGACTGCCTGCGCGCCGATGGTCGCAAGATCCCCATCGAATTGCGCCTGGTGCTGGTGTGGGACGATGACCAGCACTTCGAAGGCGTGCTCGGGGTGGGCCGCGACATCAGCCAGCAACGCCGCGCCGAAAAAGACCTGCGCATGGCTGCGACGGTATTCGAGCACTCGACCTCGGCCATTATCATCACTGACCCGGCCGGCTATATCGTCCAGGCCAACGAGGCGTTCAGCCGCGTCAGTGGCTACGCCGTCAGCGAGGTGCTCGACCAGCTGCCGGGCATGCTCACCGTCGACGAGCAGCAGGAAGGCCACCTGCGCTATGTGGTCAAGCAGCTGCACCAGCGCGGCAGCTGGGAAGGTGAAGTGTGGCTCAAGCGCCGTGACGGCGACCATTACCCGGCCTGGGTCGGCATCACTGCGGTGCTCGACGACGAGGGCGACCTGGCCAGCTACGTGTGCTTCTTCACCGACATCAGCGAGCGCAAGGCCAGCGAACAGCGCATTCACCGCCTGGCCTACTACGATGCCCTCACCCACCTGCCTAACCGCACGCTGTTCCAGGACCGCCTGTACAACGCCCTGCAGCAGGCCGAGCGGCAGAAGGCCTGGGTGGTGCTGATGTTCCTCGACCTGGACCGCTTCAAGCCGATCAACGACTCCCTCGGCCACGCCGCCGGCGACCGCATGCTCAAGGACATGGCCCAGCGCCTGCTGGCCTGCGTGGATGACGACGATACCGTGGCGCGCATGGGCGGCGACGAGTTCACCCTGCTGCTGCAACCGCGCGCTACCCGCGAGATGGCGCTCAACCGCGCGATTCATGTGGCCGAGAACATCCTCGCCAGCCTGGTGCGGCCGTTCGTGCTGGAGAACCGCGAGTTCTTCGTCACCGCCAGTGTCGGCATCGCCCTCAGCCCACAGGACGGCAGCGAACTGAGCCAGCTGATGAAAAACGCCGACACCGCCATGTACCACGCCAAGGAACGCGGCAAGAACAACTTCCAGTTCTACCAGGCCGAGATGAACGCCAGCGCCCTGGAGCGCCTGGAACTGGAAAGCGACCTGCGCCACGCCATGGAGCAGAACGAGTTCATCCTCTACTACCAACCGCAGTTCAGCGGCGACGGCAAGCGCCTGACCGGCGCCGAAGCCCTGCTGCGCTGGCGCCACCCGACTCGCGGCCTGGTGCCGCCGGGCGACTTCATCCCGGTGATCGAGGAACTGGGCCTGGTGGTCGACGTGGGCGACTGGGTGCTGCGTGAAGCCAGCCGCCAGCTCAATGCCTGGCACAAGGCCAAGGTGCGCGTGCCGAAGGTTTCGGTGAACATTTCCGCACGGCAGTTTTCCGACGGCCAGCTGGGTACGCGCATCGCCAGGGTCCTGGAAGAAACCGGCCTGCCACCGGCGTGTCTGGAGCTGGAACTGACTGAAAGCATCCTGATGCGCGAGGTGAATGAAGCACTGCAGATTCTGGCCGGCCTGAAAAACCTTGGCCTGAGCATTGCGGTGGACGATTTCGGCACCGGCTACTCGTCGCTGAACTACCTCAAGCAGTTCCCCATCGACGTGCTGAAGATCGACCGCACCTTCGTCGACGGCCTGCCGGAAGGCGAGCAGGATGCACAGATTGCCCGGGCAATCATCGCCATGGCCCACAGCCTCAACCTGGCAGTGATCGCCGAAGGCGTGGAAACCCACGAGCAACTGGAATTCCTCCGCGAGCATGGCTGTGACGAGGTGCAGGGCTACCTGTTCGGGCGGCCGATGCCAGCGCATCAGTTCGAGGCGCAGTTCGCCAACGAGACGTTGTTCATGTTCAACTGAGCCGCCCTCTCCCGGCATACCCGGGCACTTGCAGAAGCGGACCGTGCCGCGCCTGGGCGCCTGGGCCTGAAAACGGACCTGAGAGTCAACTCCGACCCCCGCCCAGCCCAGACACGGCGCGGGATACAACATGAAGCCCATTGGTCCGCGACTTGATGCCACTTCATATGCCAGCGGCGAATCAATCGGTTAGAATGCCCCCCCAATTCACCCCGATCCTTGAGGACCGCCATGTTCAGCCGTGATTTGACCATTGCCAAGTACGACGCCGAGCTCTTCGAAGCCATGCAGCAAGAAGCTCTGCGCCAGGAAGAGCATATCGAGCTGATCGCTTCGGAAAACTACACCAGCCCGGCAGTCATGGAAGCTCAGGGCTCGGTCCTGACCAACAAGTACGCCGAAGGCTACCCGGGCAAGCGCTACTACGGCGGTTGCGAGTACGTCGACGTCGTCGAGCAACTGGCCATCGACCGAGCCAAGCAACTGTTCGGCGCCGACTACGCCAACGTTCAACCGCACGCCGGCTCCCAGGCCAACGCCGCTGTCTACCTGGCCCTGCTGTCAGCCGGTGACACCATCCTGGGCATGAGCCTGGCCCACGGTGGCCACCTGACCCACGGTGCTTCGGTCAGCTCCTCGGGCAAGCTGTACAACGCCATCCAGTACGGCATCGATGCCAACGGCCTGATCGACTACGACGAAGTCGAGCGCCTGGCTGTCGAGCACAAGCCGAAGATGATCGTTGCCGGCTTCTCGGCCTACTCGCAGGTTCTGGACTTCGCCCGCTTCCGCGCCATTGCCGACAAGGTCGGAGCCTACCTGTTCGTCGACATGGCCCACGTTGCCGGCCTGGTTGCCGCTGGCGTATATCCGAACCCAGTGCCGTTCGCCGATGTGGTCACCACCACCACCCACAAGACCCTGCGCGGCCCGCGCGGCGGCCTGATCCTCGCTCGCAAGAACGAAGAGATCGAGAAGAAGCTGAACTCCGCCGTCTTCCCGGGCGCCCAGGGCGGCCCGCTGGAGCACGTCATCGCGGCCAAGGCCATCTGCTTCAAGGAAGCCCTGCAGCCTGAGTTCAAGGCTTACCAGCAGCAGGTGGTGAAGAACGCCCAGGCCATGGCCAGCGTGTTCATCGAGCGTGGTTTCGACGTGGTTTCCGGTGGCACCCAGAACCACCTGTTCCTGCTGTCGCTGATCAAGCAGGAAATCTCCGGTAAGGATGCTGACGCCGCACTGGGCAAAGCCTTCATCACCGTGAACAAGAACTCGGTACCGAATGACCCACGTTCCCCATTCGTCACCTCGGGCCTGCGTTTCGGCACCCCGGCCGTGACCACCCGTGGTTTCAAGGAAGCCGAGTGCCGCGAGCTGGCTGGCTGGATCTGCGACATCCTGGCTGACCTGAACAACGAAGCGGTCATCGACGCCGTACGTGAGAAGGTCAAGGCCATCTGCAAGAAGCTGCCGGTCTACGGCAACTGATTGGCGATTGCCTGACAGCAAAAAGCCCGGCCCAGTGCCGGGCTTTTTCGTTTTCGCACTGGCGCCGCACCTACAATAAAGCGCGACACCCCGCTGTTGGCGCGTATTACCCTGTATGCCTTTTTTCAGCCAGCAACCACAGGCCGTACCTTGACCAGAGAGCAACTCGAAACCCGGCAGATCCCGATCTATTTCGTCGCCGTACTCGCCGCCGTCGCCTTCGGCCTGCTGGCCAGCGACACCGCTGGCCATTTGCAAGCCCTGATCACGCCTGCCATCGCCGTGCTGATGTATACGATGTTCCTGCAGATTCCCTTCCTCGACCTGCGCCAAGGCCTGGGTAACCGCCGCTTCATCGCCGCCCTGCTGCTGGCCAACTTCATTCTTGTGCCGCTGCTGGTCTGGGCCATCACCCGCGGGCTGGGCGACCAGCCGGCAATCCTCGTCGGCGCACTGCTGGTGCTGCTGACCCCGTGCATCGACTATGTGGTGGTGTTCACCCACATCGGCAAAGGCGATGCACGCCTGACCCTGGCCGCCACACCTGTGCTGTTGCTGGCGCAACTGGCGCTGCTGCCGCTGTACCTGGCGCTGCTGCTGGGTGACAACGTGCCGCTCGCCATCACCCCGTTCGTGGAGGCCTTCGTGGTGCTGATCGTGCTACCGCTGGCGCTGGCCGTACTCACCAGCGCCGGCGCCCGTCGCTCACGCATGGTCGCAGCGTGGAAAAGCGCCTGGGCATGGCTGCCGGTACCGGCGATGGCTTTGGTGCTGATGGTGGTGATCGCTTCGCAGATCACCGTGGTGTTCGATGACTTCGAGCGTTTGCTGCCTGTGATTCCGGTATACCTGGGTTTCATGCTTGCGGCACCGGGGCTCGGCATGCTCGCGGCGCGCCTGTTGCGCCTGCCGGCCAGCGAAGCACGCGCGGTAACCTTCAGCGCCGCCACGCGCAACTCGCTGGTGGTGCTACCGCTGGCGTTGGCGTTGCCGGACGAGATGCGCGGGTTGGCAGCGGCAGCCGTGATTACCCAGACATTGATCGAGCTGCTGAGCGAGCTCGCCTACGTACGGGTTGTACCACGGCTGGTGCGCTGACGCCGCGGGTATCGGCCACCGCCGGTCACATGCGCTCGCTACCAGACACGCTGCACCTCGGCCAGCTAGCCCTCCCCCAGGTCGACGCCGACACCGGCCCGCGCCGGTTTGGCACAGCCCTGCAACCAGGGGTCGTACACCTCGTTGCCCCAGGTCGAAGTGCCGGTAGGCGGCGATCTACAGCTGCACCCGGGTCAACTGGTCCTTGCCTACCCTGGCTTCAGCCATCAGCCTGTCGATCTGGGGCCTGAGTGGCATTTCTTTAATGGCTGGGGCCAGGCGGGTGCGGCAGCCGTCCGGCCCCTTCATGGCTTCACAGCAGATTGCGCTTCAGCTCGGCAATGTGCTCCGGGCCGATGCCACAGCAGCCACCGACCATGCTGGCACCACGCTTGCGCCAGTCCGCAGCCCAGGCCAGGTAACCGGGCGGGTCGAGGTCTTCGCGCAGCTCATCCAGGCCATCATTGGCGGTGGCTTCCTTCGGTTGCGGCGGGAAGGCGTTGGCGTAGGCGCCGATGGCCACGTCAGCGTTGTGTCGCTCGATCAGCGAGCGCGCCACATCCACTGCAGCGCCGATGACCTCGGGCTGGCTGCAGTTGAACAGCACGGCCGCCGCCCCCAGGCCAACCACAGCTTCGATGGCCTCGGCCACCGGCTCGCCGGAACGCAGGCGCGGGGTTTCGTCCACGTCCTCGTCCTGCAAGGTGAACGATACCCAGAACGGCTTGCCGTCTTCCGGCAAGTGGGCGTGGATAGCCCGTACTTCGGCAACCGAGCTCTGGGTTTCGGCCAGCCACAGGTCGACATGCGGAGCCAGGCCCTGCAACAGCGGCGACAGCACTTCCTCGACGCGCTCGGGCTGGAACAGGTCCGGGCGGTAGGAGCCGAACAGCGGCGGCAGCGAACCTGCAACCTTGACCGGGTGCGCGCCAACATCGGCCGCGTGCCGCGCCAGCTGCCCTGCGATATTGGCCAGCTGGCGCCCTTCCTTGGCAAAACGCTCCTCGCCAATGTGGAAAGGCACTACCGCATAACTGTTGCTGGTAATGACCTGGGCACCTGCGGCGATGAATGCGGCGTGAACGCCAACCACCGCTTCGGGCGCCTCGCTCAGCGCCAGGGCCGACCATTCAGGCTGGCGAAACGGCGCCCCACTGCGCTGCAGTTCACGGCCCATGCCACCGTCGAGAATCACCATCGCTCGCTGTTTCATATAACTACTCTGCAGGTTCTTATGAATTAAATTCATTATGTGAGTTTGGTTTATAACTATTAAATACACTTTCTCCTCATTGGCCAACATTTCAGGTATGTACATGCGTTTTTCTACTGTGCTCGGTACGGGCCTCGTGCTGCTCGCGGCTGCTTCCCAGGCTTTTGCTGGCGCCACGCTGGAGCGGGTTGAATCGCGCAAGGAACTGGTCAACGTGCTGATGGAAAGCTACCCGCCATTCTCCTTCGTCAACGAGCAGAACCAGCTGGCTGGCTTCGACGTGGATGTGGCCAAGGCCGTGGCAGACAAGCTGGGCGTCAAGCTGCGCCTGGAGACCCCGTCGTGGGACGTGATCGCCGCTGGCCGCTGGAGTGGCCGCTATGACATCTGCATCTGCTCGATGACCCCAAGCAAGGCCCGCGCCGAAGTGTTCGACTTCCCGGTGGAGTACTACGCCTCGCCTGCAGTGATCGTGGTCAACGCCAAGGATGAGCGCATCCACGGTGCGAAGGACCTGGACGGCCGCAAGGTCGGCCTGACCAGTGCATCGAGCTACGAGAGCTACCTGAACAAGAACCTGGTGATCGAAGGCAAGGAAGAGCAGAAGATCGACTACCCCTTCGACTTCGTGCAGATCGCGCCGTACGACACCGACAACGTCGCCTTCCAGGACCTGGGCCTGGGCGCCGGCGTGCGCCTGGACGCCATCCTCACCAACCTGGTGACCGCGCAGCCGCGCCTGGACCAGGACAAGCGCTTCAAGCTGGCCGGCGCCCCGCTGTACGAAGAGCCGAACTCGGTGGCCATCGAAAAAGGCGACCCCGAGTGGGATGCCAAGGTACGCCAGGTGTTTGCCGAGCTGAAGGCTGATGGCACCCTGGCCAAGCTGTCGCAGAAATGGATCGGCGCCGATATCAGCAAATGAGCACTTTCCCCCCGCCCCTCAAGCCCGTGGTGAAAACCACGGGTGCCAGCCTGTTAGGCTTTCGTACCCGCTTGCTGTTGACCTGGTTGGCGCTGTTCGGCCTGTTCGTCGCGTTTTTCCTCAGCTTCGACCTGAAGTTCTCGATCGTCCTGGAGAAGTTCCCCAACCTTGCCGGTTTCAAGCTGGGGCCCAACGGCTTTCTCCAGGGTGCGGCGCTGACCCTGTTCCTGTGCCTGTGTTCGATGCTGGCGTCGGTGCTGTTCGGCTTTGCCGCGGCCTTGGCGCGCTTGTCGAACAGTGCGGTGCTGGTGGGCATCGCCAGCTTCTACACCTCGTTCTTCCGCGGCACGCCGCTGCTGATCCAGATCCTGCTGATCTACCTGGGGCTGCCACAGCTGGGCCTGGTGCCGGGCGCCATCAGTGCCGGCATCATCGCCCTGTCGCTGAACTACGGCGCCTACCTGAGCGAGATCTTCCGCGCCGGCATCCTCGGTGTCGCCCGCGGGCAGCGTGAAGCGGCGCTGGCGCTGGGCATGCGCACGCCACAGATCTTCTGGCACATCGTCCTGCCCCAGGCCATGCGCGTGATCATTCCACCGACGGCCAACCAGTTCATCTCGATGCTCAAGGACTCGTCGCTGATCTCGGTGATGGGCGTCTGGGAGGTGATGTTCCTGGCGCAGTCGTACGGGCGCTCGAGCTATCGCTACCTGGAGATGCTGACCACGGCAGCAGTCATCTACTGGATGCTGTCGATACTGCTGGAACTGGTGCAGGCGCGGCTGGAGCGGCATTTTGGCCGGGCTTACCAGCGCTGAGGGCAAGGCTCGGTAGGCAGCTTGTTGTGAGAGCGGGTGCGCCCGCTCCCACAGAGAGTCACAGCGCTTTCATTTCGGCGATATCCCGCGCCACCTGATCGGCCGACTGGTCGAACATCGCCTGCTCCTGCGTATCCAACGGCAGCTCGATCACCCGCGCCAGCCCCTCCTCTGCCAGTACGCAAGGCACGCCCATGGCAATATCCTTGCGCCCATACTCGCCCTGCAGAATCGCCACTGCCGGCAAGATGCGGTTTCGCCCGTTGGCGATCGCATCCACCATCTGCGCAATGGCCACACCCGGCGCATCACAGGCGCTGCCCAGTTTCTTCAAGCCAAGGATCTCGCCGCCACCTTTGCGCGTGCGCTCGACGATCTGCTCGATCTGCTCACCGGACAGCAAGTGCGACAACGGCACCGAGCCGATCTGGCAGTAGCGCATCAGCGGCACCATGCTGTCGCCATGCCCGCCCAGCACCAGCGCGGTGATATCGCGGGCCGAGAAACCGGTCTGCTCGGCGATGAAGCACTTCATCCGCGCGGTATCCAGCACACCGGCCTGGCCGAACACCTTGTTGCGCCCTTGCCCGCTGAGGCTCCAGGCGCGGTAGGTGAGCACGTCGACCGGGTTGGACACTACCAGCACTGTAGCCGCCGGCGCATGATGCTTGATGTCCGCCATGATGCCGTCGAGGATGGGCAGGTTGGTCGCGAGTACATCCTGACGCGACTGGCCCGGCTTGCGTGGCACGCCTGCGGTGATCACCACCAGCTCGGAACCCTGCAACAACTCGGCGTGGCCGCCACCATGCACGCGGGTATCGGAACCTGATTCGACTGCCGCTTGCCACACGTCCAGCGCCTTGCCCTTGGCCATTTCACCCTGCACGTCCATCAGCACCAGTTCACGGCACAGCTCGTCCCGGGCAATGATCTGCGCCGCCGCCTCGCCGACAATGCCGGCGCCTACGATTGACAGTTTGTTCACCTGACACCTCCCAGCGGCGCGCGCCACCAGGAACACGCCTGCATATAGAGATGAAGTATTGCCTGCCGGGGCTGAATGGCCAGTGGCGGGACGATGCACGGTAGTGACGACTGACCAGCTCAGCGCGCTCCAGCCAGCGCAGGGGCTTGCTCAACATGCGCTGGGGAGTGCCTATCATCTGCCGCTCGATGTCGGCGCGGTGCATCGTGCCGTATACCCCTGACGAACGCAGAGTCCCCAACGACCAGCAATTGCCCAGGCCGAGGCGTGGCCGACAGCCGGCGCGTTCAATGAGCGGCCTGCGATTCAGTGATAAGCGCTACAACAGCTGGCGAATGCCCGACAGCGCCAGCAGGTGACCGGGGTAGAACCAGTAGCTCCACTGCGTGACGGGCCAGACCTTGAACGGCAGGCGGGCCCGGAACAGGGCCAACCCAAGCAGCGGCGCCAGGGCTGCGGTCAGCAGCGCCAGGATCGCGAATGGCTCAAGCTGCGCAGCCCGCTCGAAGAGGTCGGTTCGCGTGTTGATCAGCACGCACAAGGCGACCGGGATGACCAGAAACCGCTCGGGGCGCTTGATTGCCAGCACCAGGGCCGCAGGGAGCAATACTCCGTAAAAACCGTACATCAATGGTTCGCTCAACACATAGCCCGCCACCATCGCAGCTCCCGCCACCAGCAGGCTTTCGAGGGTGCGGTGCTGCACTCCCCAAGCGACCATGAGGCCCAGCGCCAGGGTGACCAGCACGTTGAAGGTTCCCGAACTGCCGGCCAGCCGGTAAGGCACTTCGGAAAGCGCAGCGAACAGCAGCAGAAGTGCGAGGTAGCGACCGTTGCTGCGGGTGAACAACTCGCCTTGCGGGTTTCGCGAGACATTGATCGCCACTGCCAGGCAGAACAAGGGAAAGGACAGGCGGCCGAGCACGAACAGGCCAGCGGTCGCTGGCCAGGCCAACCGCATGTGGTCGAGCACCATGGTGACCAGGGCGATCCACTTGATCAGGTCCTGGCCGGTGTGCCGCGCTGCCACCGGGCAAACGGGGTCCGGCGTCATGGCATGCCTCCAAGCACCACAAGCGTCAGCGCCAGGTAACGCCCGCCCTTGGCCAGGATGACCAGCAGCAGGAACCGCCAGAACGGTTCGCGCATGACCCCGGCCACCAGGGTGATCGGATCGCCGATCAGCGGCACCCAGCTCAGCAGCAGTGACCAGTATCCGTAGCGCCGGTACATGGCCTGCGCCTTCTCCAGCTTGGCCTCGCTGACCGGGAACCAGCGCTTGTGGCGGAAATGTTCGACGCCCCGGCCAAGCACCCAGTTCACCACTGAGCCAAGCACGTTGCCGGCAGTGGCCACCGCGACCAGTAGCACCGCCAGGTAGTGCCCGGACACCAGCATCGCGACCAGCGCCGCTTCCGATTGCATGGGCAACACGGTTGCCGCTGCAAACGCGGCCAGGAACAGCCCGAGGTAGCTGGTGAGTTCGAACACGGCGCTACAGGTACCTGGTGATCTGCTTGCATTTGAGGAGCGGCCGATTGCTGTTGGGGCTCGGCCAGCGGGACGTTTCGCTGGCGATGCTAGCCCCCCTTGGGGAGAGGGTCAACGCGACATGGCCTGTACTTGCCTGAGGAGGCAACCAACCTTCCGAGGGACCGGGTATAGAGCGTATCCTCGCAAACTTGTGAGAAAGCAATGGCAATCACAGCCAACTGACTACAGTTGCCGGGGGCATCTTCGATGGGCTGCTGACGGCTTTCGCAAGTAAGGAAATCGAAAATGGTTGATAGCCCCTCCGCCGCCAGCGAACAGTCAAAGCCGCACGCCGCCTTGCGGCCGGTCGGCCTGTTCGAGGCCTTCCTGTTCTGGCTCAAGCTGGGTTTCATCAGTTTTGGCGGGCCCGCCGGGCAGATTTCGATCATGCACCAGGAGCTGGTGGAGCGCCGCCGCTGGATCAGCGAAAAGCGTTTCCTGCATGCGCTGAACTACTGCATGCTGCTGCCCGGCCCCGAGGCCCAGCAGCTCGCCACGTACATCGGCTGGCTGATGCACCGCACCTGGGGCGGCGTGATTGCCGGCGCGTTGTTCGTGCTGCCTTCACTGTTCATCCTGATTGGCTTGTCCTGGGTCTACATCGTCTTCGGCGATGTGCCGGTGGTGGCTGGTCTCTTCTATGGCATCAAGCCGGCGGTCACCGCCATCGTCGTTCACGCGGCCCACCGGATCGGCTCGCGGGCGCTGAAGAACGCCTGGCTGTGGGCCATGGCCGCGGCCTCGTTCGTGGCCATCTTCGCGCTCAACGTGCCATTCCCGCTGATCGTGCTGGCCGCCGCGCTGATCGGCTATGCAGGCGGCCGCTTTGCCCCGGACAAGTTCGTGATCGGTGGTGGCCATGGCGCAGCGGAGAACAGCTATGGCCCGGCGCTGATCGATGACGACACACCGACGCCCGAACATGCCCGTTTCAGCTGGGGTCACCTGCTGCGCCTGCTGCTGGTCGGTGCTGCGCTGTGGTGCCTGCCCATGGCGCTGCTGACCCTGACGTTTGGCTGGGGTGCGACCCTGACCCAGATGGGCTGGTTCTTTACCAAGGCGGCGCTGTTGACCTTTGGCGGGGCCTACGCCGTGTTGCCCTATGTCTACCAGGGCGCAGTCGGGCATTACGGCTGGCTGTCACCGGCGCAGATGATCGACGGGCTCGCCCTGGGTGAAACCACGCCAGGGCCACTGATCATGGTGGTGGCTTTCGTCGGTTTCGTTGGGGGTTAACTGCACCCGATGTTTGGCGCGGAACACCCGTTCCTCGCTGGCGCGGTCGCGGCCAGCCTGGTCACCTGGTTCACCTTCCTGCCGTCGTTCCTGTTCATTCTGGGCGGTGGGCCGCTGGTGGAATCGACGCATAACGAGGTGAAGTTCACTGCGCCGCTGACCGGGATTACGGCGGCGGTGGTCGGGGTGATCCTGAACCTGGCGATGTTCTTCGGCTATCACGTGCTTTGGCCGAAGGGGTTCGCTGGCGCGTTCGACTGGCCTTCGGCAGTGATTGCGGTTGCGGCGGCGGTGGCCTTGTTCCGCTTCAAGCGGGGGGTGATACAGGTGCTGTTTGGCTGTGCCGTGCTTGGCCTGGTGGTGCATTTGCTGCGGGCTTGAAAGCAGGGGCGATTCACAATGGGAATCCCCGCAGCAACGCGACACCCGGGTCATTCTGCAACCTGCCGAATCGATCCGGCAGTTTTCACCTTCAACAGTCTAATGTGACGTCACTTGCAGGTACTGCTGCGCATAAGTAGGCATAGCCATCATTTGTCACTGGTGAATCAGTGAGATTCTGAATTTTTCCCTCCAACACCGCGCACCCGCAGGTTTGACATAACCCGGCACGGCAATGGGCCGGTAGTACGAGCCCTTTGGCTTCTGCGAAGCTGAGGAGGGGGCCGTCCGAAGGATGCCAAGTCGCCGAAAGGCCTGTTCTGCTAAAAGTGACGGTGAATGGACCACATTCAGGAATTTTGCGCATCTCAACTGGACTATCGGGGGTTGCGAAGCTGTCCATGTGCAGCCGATCGGCAGCGTCCGCCTGAATCACGCTGTTGTGTACCTGCCTCTGAAAGCCTTCAGGCCCGCAAACATGGATGGCAGCTCCACTATCGGCAGCATCGGTAACCAACGCGGATAGGTCCGGCCTGTATTTGATCGCGCCTTCAATGCCCCTCTTCCCCTGGGTCACATGCAAAGCGATAGAACCTTGGCTCAGCTGCCCAACCAGCTTGGTAACCTCATTCCACAGCGCTAAATCGTCGCTGCATTTCACGGTATGCACGACACGCACAGGATGCGGGTAACCCGCTTCCACGAGTGCTCTAAGCTTGGTGATCGTAGGGGTTATGCCTATCCCCGCGGTAAGAAAGAGATTAGCTGGAGCGTCCAGACTGAAGGTATCTGGGCCGCAAGGTCCTGTCAGATGCAGACGCTGCCCTGTTTCTAAAGCATGAATAGCTTGGGAGCCGGCACCCCTCCCCTGCTTCACCGTGATTCGTAACCGATCGTCCTTGATACCTGACACGGTGTAGCGACGCCACGTGCCATCTACGGCCAGGTGATGCACTGCAACATGCTGCCCAGCCACAAAGCTCTCCAGCGAGCCAAGCATGGCCAGGGGATCTCGGAGCCATACTGAGCGAATGCCCGGTGCTTCCTCAAAAATCTCAACGACTTCTGCAGGACGCGGCCAGGAAACCAACGCAGGTGCCCTGGGAACCTTGGCAGCTATTGCCAGCCGTTCGCTGTAATGCGCCTGCGTCGCTGCAATCCTATCGTTAGGTAATAGCGTTCCTGCTTGCTCGACCTGTGCATAGACACCGCAATACATGTGACCGAAATGTCGGTTCAGTTGGGCGGGAATGTTCATGTCCAGATCGCCCGTCTGCGGGTTTACCGAGGTCGCGCGACAGCGCTTGATTGGCCGGATAATCGAGAGACGGGACTGACCAAAATCTACACCTTTACCAAGCCATCCGAATTCCGAGAAGGGTTCCGCATCGATATAGATGTTGCCGCGAAAACGCATGGGGTCGATCGTTACGCCCATTAGCGTAGACAGCGCCTGTACTGTCCTGACATTGATGATGGACAGTGCCGAGTCATCAAAATCCCAATGGCCGAGACAATCGTTTCGATCAACGACGCGTGCTTGTGCACCAAAGAATTCGGCCAGTAGTTCTGGATCGGTCAGCAAGTCTCCACGAGGCACCGGCTGCCTTTCATGGAGCGTCGCTGCGCCGAGGCTTTTGCCAGGTAGAAAATGAACAAGCGCCGGATTGGTCGTGAGCTGCTGATAGGGGGCGGCGCCAGCAGCCGCTCCACTTCGTGTAATGGCTACCGCACGGTCGCCTGGAAAACCTTTACCGTATTCCAGCGAGACACTGTCGAGCTTTTCACCTGCGAAGCCCTTTATTGGATAGCGGAACAGCGAAACGACGTGAGCCATCTGACATGCCCTATTCACAAGTTCGTAGGAATTACTTGAAGCCATGCGTGACCTGACGGCGCCGAATCGCTGGATGCATGCAATGCCGGTCATCCATTCGCTCGCCACTGATGCAAAAAAAGCCACTGCCCGGAGGGGCAGTGGCCGGGTCCGCACCGAACTCCGTCAGAACAGCGCGGGATCAGGACGCAGGCGATTGCACCACCCGCGTCCTACCAGTCACGAAGCGTTGATCCAGATGGTCTTCAGCTCCGTGTACTGATCATGAGCCCAGATGGACTTGTCGCGCCCACCGAAGCCAGATTCCTTGTAGCCACCGAACGGCGTGGTCACATCGCCCTCGCCGAAACAGTTGACCGTGACGACACCGGCGCGGATTTCTCGCGACAGGCGCAGTGCATTGCGCAGGCTGCCGGTATAGGCCGAAGCGGCCAGGCCATAGACGGTGTCGTTGGCCAGCTCGATCGCCTCATCGATGGTCTCGAAGCTGGTCACGCTCAGCACCGGGCCAAAGATTTCCTCGACAAACAGCTTGTTGTCGCGATCAACGTTGTCGACGATGGTCGGCTGCACGAACACGCCTTCCTCGGTTTCGCCGCCCTGAACGATGCTGAGTTTCTGCTCGGCAGCGTATTCCAGGTACGACTTCACCTTCTCGAAGTGCGCCTTGCTGACCATGGCGCCCAGGCGGTTGTCCGGGTCGAGCGGGTCGCCCAGCTTCCAGTCCTTCAGGTGCTTGGCGATCAGACCCAGCAGCTGGTCCTTTACGTCCTTGTGCACGATCAGGCGCGAGGAAGCAGAGCAGTTCTCACCCATGTTCCAAAATGCACCGGCGGTGACGTACTGGGCCACTTCGTCGAGGTCTTCGCAGTCGTTCATGACCACGGCTGGGTTCTTGCCCCCCAGTTCCAGGACGATGCGCTTGAGGTTGGACTCGGCGGCATACTTGAGGAACAGGCGGCCGGTGTCGGTCGAGCCAGTGAAGCTGACCATCGGGATGTCCATGTGGCGGCCGATGGCCTCGCCCACTTCACGGCCACCGCCTGGTACCAGGTTGAATACGCCTGCGGGAATACCAGCCTCGTGGGCCAGTTCGGCCACGCGCAGGGCGCTGAGGGTGGTTTCCTTCGCTGGTTTGACCACGATCGAGCAACCGGCGGCCAGCGACGGGGCGATCTTCCAGGCCAGCATCAGCAGCGGGAAGTTCCACGGCAGCACCAGGCCGACCACGCCGATGGCTTCACGCACCACCATGGTCACAGCGGCATTGCCGGTCGGGGCAGTGGCGTCGTAGATCTTGTCGATCAGCTCGGCATGCCAGCGGATAGTATGGATGGTTTCCGGCACGTCGACGGTCTGGCACTCGCTGACCGGCTTGCCGCTGTCCAGCGCTTCCAGTACCGCCAGCTCGTGGGCGTTGTCTTCGAGCAGTTGGGCGAACTTCTGCAACACGTGCTTGCGGTCGTTCGGCTGCATCTTCGACCAGGTGCCCGCTTCGAAAACGCGCTTGGCTGCAGCCACGGCAACGTTGACGTCGTTGACGTCGCAGGCGGCGACCTCAGCCAGCTGCTTGCCGGTGGCCGGGTTGGTGGTGACGAAGGTGCGGCCTGAGATGGCATCGCGGAATTCACCGTCGATGAACGCCTGGGTGCGCAATTGCAGGTCGGCGGCGATGGCCGCGTATTGTTCCTTGCTCAGCAATTCAGCCATTTTCACAACCTCCTTACTTGATCTGGGCGATGGTGGCCTTCAGTTCACTGACCACGCGCTGCAGTTCCTGCTTCTCGGCAGCGTCGAGGTCGTACAGCGGCTTGCGTACGCCGCCGGTGCTCAGGCCATTGAGGGCGCAGCCGTACTTGATCGACTGGACGAACTTGCCACCTTCGAGGAAGTCCATCAGCGGCATCATGGCGGCCATGATCTTGCGGCCTTTGTCGAAGTTCTTCTCGACCACGCAGGCCTCGTACAGGGCCACGTGCTCGCGCGGGATGAAGTTGGAGCCGGCGCAAACCCAGCTCTTGGCGCCCCAGGCGAAGAACTCCAGGGCCTGATCGTCCCAGCCGCACGACAGCTGGATGTACGGGCGCTTGATGGCCAGGCGATGGAGCTGGGCCATGTCACCGGAGCTTTCCTTGATGGCAATGATGTTGTTCACGTCGGCGACGGCGTCGAAGAACTCCTCGCCCATGCTCACGCTCATGCGGCCTGGGTAGTTGTAGAGCATGATCGGCAGGCCGGCGGCAGCGTCGACTGCTTTGACGTGCAGGGCAATTTCCTGCTGGGTCGGCAGCGCATACGGCGGGGTACCGACCAGCAGCGCATCGGCCTTGATTTCCTTGGCATGCTGGGCGAAGGCCACGGCGTCTTCGGTGCGAATGCCACCGGTACCAACGATCAGCGGCAGGCGGCCATTGAGCACGTCCTTGGCCTGGGCGGCCAGTTCGATGCGCTCTTGAGTGGTGTGAGCATAGTATTCACCGGTCGAGCCGCCGATGATCACACCGTGAATCTTCGACTCGACCAGATACTCGAGCACTTCGGCGAAGGCCGCTTTGTCGATCGAGCCGTCCGCTGCCAATGGAGTGATTGCCGGGGTGTAGATGCCTTCAAATTTCACGGTAGGTTCTCCAGGGATACAAGTGAAAGCCGCGACGCTGCGCGCCGCGACAGCTGTGGTTCAAATCAGGCGAGCGAGGCGGCCTGTTGCAGATTCATCGATCGGGTTTCGGGTGCCAGCGCGAAGGAGAACGCCAGGCCGACGAAGGTCACTGCCGCGGCGGCATACATGGTTGCGCCGATTCCGTAGGTATCGAGGGCAATCGGCACCAACCAGGTACCGACCGCAGCGCCGACGCGCGACATGGAGGTGCCCACACCCACCGCGCCAGCGCGGATTTCGGTAGGGAAAAGTTCATTGGGGTAAACAAGCTGCAGCACTTGGGCACCGCCAATGAACAGTGCATAAGCGCCGAACAAGGCCAGGATCAGCATTTCCGAACCGTGACTGAATGCGCCCAGGCCCAGCAGCGCCAGCCCCGACCACAGGAAGCTGTGCAGCAGCGTGGTACGCCGGCCAAGGCCGTTGATCAGGCGTGTAGCAATGATGCAGCCGACCACGAACAGGCAAGTGATTGCGACGGAGCCGATCGACGCCCACTCGCCTTTGAGGTTGAGCGCGCCGAGCACCTTCGGGGCGAAGGCATAGACGGCGAACACTGGAATGACCGAGCACGTCCAGAACATGGTGACGAACAACATGCGCTTGCCGTAGCCGGAATGCAGCAGGCTGAGGAATGACAGTTTTCGCGTTTTTGGCTCTTCTGGCAGGTTGCGCAGCGAGAAATCATTGCCATATACACGCTTGATAACCTGCTCAGCCTCGGCGCTGCGGCCCTTGCTGATAAGCCAGCGTGGCGACTCAGGGGTACCCAGGCGCAACATGAACAACACGCTACCAACTACTGCTGCGCTGGCCAGGACCATGCGCCATGCATCATCACCGCCGTGGTGAAGAATCGCTTCCCCGACCATGTAGGCCATGGCCGCACCTGCGAACCACAGCACAGTGAGGGTGGCCAGGCGGGGCCCCCGGTTCTTCTTGGGCAGGAACTCTACCAGCAGCGAAGTGGCTACCGGATATTCGATGCCGACCGCGATGCCAATGGCAAAGCGCAACAAGAACAGTGCTAGCGCCGATTCGACCCAGAACTGCGCGACGGATGACAGAACGAACAGGGTGGGGCCGACGAAGAAAACGCGTTTGCGACCAAAACGATCGGTCAACCACCCGCCGAAGAAGCCGCCGAAAAAAATGCCGATCAACGCCGAGGCGGCGATCATGCCCTGCCAGAAACTGGACAGGCCAAGCCCGACGGACATTTGCGCCATGGCTACGCCAATGATGCTAAGCACATAACCGTCAACGAACGATCCACCGCCAGAGCGTACCGTCAGAAACTGATGAAACCGATTAATAGGGACGTCTTCGATTGATACATTGGAATTTGTCATTGTTTTCTCCTGCCACGACCAAAGTGCAGCCTGTTTGAGGACGAACGACTCCGCGAAGCTGAAAATCGTATTCAGCTCCGTGTTGTCGAAGTGCGCTTCGACCCCAAACAGCACGCAATAGAAACCGCAGGCCAGGCACATCGTTGCCTGGCAAATATCAATAAGTTATTTAGCTTTGAACCAACTTAACTTTCTTTTCCGGCGCGGTACTGTCCCCATTTCAAATTCACATTCAAACCCAGCGACACCAAGGGCGCCGGTGGGTTCGCGCACGGTCCCGGTGCCTGCCGAACAAAATCGATCAGTTCATTCTTTTCACCGGCCAGCCAGTCAGCCAGCAGTTTGCCGGTCGCGGTGCCGCGGGTAACACCCAAGCCGTTGCAGCAAAGGGCACCGTAAACGTTGGGCGCCAACTCGCCGAAATAACCCATGTGGTTGCGCGACATGGCCAGTGCACCGCCCCAGGTGTATTCGAAGGGCATGTCTGGCAGCATCGGAAAACGACGTTCGAAGGCGTCACGATGACGAACCACGAAACGTTCGAGGTATTTGCGATTGGCTCGGCCGTCGGGGTTGAAGCTGAAACTGTTACGGATCAACAAACGGTTATCCGGCGTGCGACGCACAGTCGTACCGAATGGATCAGCGGGGATTACGCCCCAGTAGGGTTTGCCGCCCAGCCTCGCCTGCTCTTCTTCGCTCATCGGCCGGGTCAGGCTGGCATAAGTGAACACGGGCAGCATGCGGCCTTTGAGGAAACCGAAACTCATACCGAAGGCGTTGGTGGTAAGCACCAGCTTGTCAGCCGTGATCGAGCCATTGGCATGCTTGAGCACGGTCTTTGCGCCGTACTCGACTTCGGTGATCGGCGTCCGTTCGTACAGCGTGACATTTGGCGGAAGATTATCGGCGAGCCCTTTTACCAATGCCGAGGGTTGAATCAGGGAAGTACCCGGAGTGAACAGGGCCTTACGGTAGAAATGGGTGCCGATATGGTCTGGGAGCTGATCGGCGTCGATCATCTCGTAAGGCTGATCGAGTTTGTCCAAGCCGCGCCGGTAGGCATCCAGGACGGCGATGCCGCGCGGCTCTACGGCTGCCTGGTACTTGCCGCAATGCTTCATCTGGCAATCGATCTGGTAGCGCTCCACCAGTTCCTTCAGGAAGGACTGTCCGCTGAGATTGAGCTTGAGCGTGGTCCTGGCGATGGCAATATCACCAATGTAATCATCGGCGCCGATGTCGTGGGGCAGGTCGATGGCAAAACCGGCATTGCGCCCCGACGAGCCAAACCCCACTTCCTGGGCCTCCAGCAGCACGACCTGGTCATCCGGAAAATTCAACGCCAACTGGCGGGCAGCGGCCAGCCCGGTAAAGCCGGCGCCGACGACAACCCAGCGAGCGGCGGTGTGCCCACGGTGTGGAGCTTTGATCTGCCGTCCTTTGCTCAGGTGATACCAGCCACACGTAGTGTCGTCAGCGGGCAACGAGGTGATCTTTGTCATTTCAGGAACCAGATATTGTTGTTAGCGTCTGTTCCTCATCACGCCTCGCCATACCCGGCATCCTGCAGGGTATTGGCGTGCGGTGAGCATTACTTCATAAGGCCAGTGCCACTTCCATCCCTTGGGGCGCCGCGTATTCGGCCATGCGGCGACGGGACAACTCGAAGTGCTCGCGCACCAGTTGTCCGGCAGTTTCAGGATCTCGACGCTCGATCGCCTCGATCATTTGATCGTGCTGCTGGCAGGCGACTTCCAAGTCGCGCTGCATGTCATCGGTGGTCGGATGACGGTAGAAAATCTTGCCCAGCCGTGTGTGGTCGATCAGTAGGCGCCGCAGGCTGGGCAACAAGTAGTCGTTATGCGCCATCCGGCCGATCTCGAGATGGAAGGCATCGTTGTAGAGCACACGGTTTTCCACGTCGCGCTCTTCAATGGCCTGGCGAAACATCGCCTGAATAACCTTGAGCCCCTCGATCTCACGCGCGGTCGCGTGTGTTGCCGCCAGCTGGGTAGTGGCGATGTAGATCAACGGCGCGGCCAAGAAAAAGCTATGCAGGGAATCATGGTTCATCGCAGCCACGCGAGGTGCCCGATTAGCTTCCAACTCGATGTAGCCCTCTGCAGCGATTTGTCTGAGCAACTCGCGAACCGGCGGGCGGGACAGGCCGAACTCTTCACTCAAGGCCAGCTCATCGACCACCGCGCCAGGTGCCAGCTCCATGCTCAGGATGCGCCGGCGCAAGGCATCAGCGAGGACACCCTTGCGGTCCAGCGGCACGTCACCAATCAGTGGATGAGCCTCAGCAATGGCTTTCATGGCGGCTTTCTTGGTTTTCATATTGTTGTGTCTACAATTTGTATAATGAATATAGGGGTCGTTAGACAATGTGTCTACTGGTTTTTCGACCATCGGTAAAGCGTGATCACGATGGCGTGAAGCGCACATTTCCATCCGCGACAATATCATGCCAACCCACGACCAAAGCGGAGCGCAACGCGCCCGGCGCAAACCCGGATGATCACTGGGCTCGCGGTATTCTTTCGAAATTATCTTGGTATACACAAAGAATACAATTGCATTGACGGGGTTCTGATCCCG
Source organism: Pseudomonas sp. TE21394 (assembly GCF_054057835.1). Taxonomy (NCBI): domain Bacteria; kingdom Pseudomonadati; phylum Pseudomonadota; class Gammaproteobacteria; order Pseudomonadales; family Pseudomonadaceae; genus Pseudomonas; species Pseudomonas sp. TE21394. Next base: position 1,189,562 of record NZ_JBSRZR010000001.1, read on the forward strand.
TGCCAGTCTGCTTGAAACAGTGATCACTCCGGGTTTTGGTGAACGGTGGGGGGTTCCATGAGAGGCGGCAAGAACGAGCTGTACGATGATCTGAAAAGCCAGATTCTGACCATGGAGCTCAGCCCCGACCAATTGCTGGACGAGCTGGGACTAAGCGAACGTTACGGGCTCTCGCGAACCCCGGTCAGGGAAGTCTTTCGTCGCTTGGCGGGCGAAGGCTATCTGGACATACAGGAACATCGTGGCGCCCGAGTCGCACCGATGAACCACAACACCCTGCGCAACTTTTTTCTGGTCGCGCCCATGGTGTATGCCGCCATTGGGCGGCTCGCAGTTCAAAACTACAAACCCGCTCAGCTGCGCGACCTGCACGCCACCCAGGAGCGCTTTCGCACGGCGAGCCAAGTTCGCGACCCTCGGGCAATGGTCGTTGAGAACAACCGCTTCCACGAGATCATGGGCGAGATGTCGGGCAACCCTTATCTCGAACCCAGTTTGGGTCGCCTACTGATCGACCACGCGCGTATCGGCCACACCTTCTTCCGTCCGCGCAACAGCGAAATGGAGCGCCACCTCTGCTTGGCCGTCGAGCATCACGACAGTTTCATTGAAGCTTTCAGCCGGCATGACGAAGGCGCTGTCGTCGATTTGGTGTTTGAACACTGGGAGCTTTCGCGCTGCAACATGCAGCTGTTTATCGCCCCGCAAAGCCTGGTTGAAGACGTGGCACGCGATATCAACAGCGGCTGACAGGCGCCCGTAAGACAGTATTGCAGTACCGCCATGGACGGACGTTGGCCGACCACGGATGCACGCAGGTGAAATTCAACAAAAACAGGGCACAACGCCCAGCCACCACAATGCAGGAGTTCAACATGAATCGTATCCGCAAGGCACTGTGCGCTATCGCAATGATCGGTTTAGGGCTGTGTCAGGCCCATGCCGAAGAAAAGGTCATCAATATGGGCACCCTGTCCTGGGAAGACCTCACGCCCATCACCGGAATCACCAAGAAAGTGCTGGAAGACGCCGGCTACACCGTCAAGGTGACTTCGTTTTCCGAGTGGGGCATCGCTTACGCGGCCCTGAGCAAGGGTGATGTGCAGATCCTCGCCTCGCAGATCGATTACGTGGCCCAGGACTTCTGGAACCGCAACAAGAACCGCTTGGAAAAAATCTCGCCGGTTTCCCACGGGCTGTACCAGGCGATTGCCGTGCCCAAGTACGTGCCAATCGACTCGATCGAGCAGCTCAACGAAAACGCTGACAAGTTCGGCAACAAGATCGTCGGGATTGAACCCGGGTCGGGCCTGATGAGTGATGCAGCCAAAGCGGTCAAGGCTTATGACCTGAAACTCAACCTGCTCGAAGGCAGCACCGCGGCCATGACCGCCGCGCTGAAATCGGCGGTCGATCGCAAGGAATGGGTAGCCGTGACGCTCTGGGAGCCTACCTGGATGGCCCTCAAGTACGACACCAAGTTCCTCAAGGATCCGAAAGGCGTGTTCGCTCCAGCGCAAGGCTACTACTGGATTGGCCAGAAAGGCTTCTCAGCGGAAAACCCCCAGGCCCGTGAGGTTATCGCCAGCGTTTATGTACCGCTGGCCGACATCAGTGCGATCAACAGCGCAGTGAACGATGGCAAGACCATGGACCAAGCCGTGAAGGATTGGACCGACAGTCATGCCGATCTGCTCAAGCGTTGGGAAAACATCAAAAAATACTGACAGCAGCGTTTCACCTTGCCACTGCCGAACTTGAAACAAGAACACACCAGAAAAACTCTGGTTCGGGTGCACACATGAATACCAACAATGTTGTTGAAACACTGGTCGATTGCCGCGGTGTCTGGAAGATCTTCGGCGACCGCGCGCCGGCCGCCATGCAGGCCTACCGCGAGCGCGGCCTGACGAAAACCCAGATCCTCCAGGATTACGGCTGCGTGGTAGGCGTCTCCGACGTCAACCTGCAGGTACGCCGCGGCGAGATCTTCTGCATCATGGGGCTTTCTGGCAGTGGCAAATCCACGCTGATCCGGCTTCTCAACCGTCTCATCATTCCTACCAGTGGCGAAATTCTGGTCAAGGGCCGCGATATCGCCCAACTGGACGCTGCCGCGCTGCGGGAAGTACGTGCCAAGCATATCGGCATGGTGTTCCAGAGCGTCGCCTTGCTGCCACATCGCACAGTGCTGGAAAACGCGGCCTTCGGCTTGGAAGTGCAAGGCCTGTCCAAGGCCAAACGCCATGAAGTGGCCGGGCGCGCCTTGGCCAAGGTTGGCTTGAGCGATTGGGCCAACCGCTACCCCGCCGAACTGTCCGGCGGCATGCAGCAGCGTGTCGGTCTCGCCCGTGCGATCGCTTCCGACCCTGAGGTGATCCTCATGGACGAGCCGTTCAGCGCCCTGGACCCGCTGATCCGTCGGCAGTTGCAGGACGAGTTCAGGCAACTGACCAAATCTCTGGGCAAATCCGCGGTATTCATTACCCACGACCTGGAAGAGGCCATTCGCATCGGCGACCGTATCGCCATCATGAAAGATGGGGTGATCATCCAGGAAGGCACCGCCGAAGATATCGTGCTGAACCCGGCCGACGACTATGTCGCCGAATTCGTCGCTGGGATTTCACGCCTGCACTTGGTGAAAGCCCATTCCATCATGCAGCCGCTTGCGGAATACAGTGCCCGCCACCCGCACGAAAACCCCGAGCAATTGCAATGCGCTACCCCCGAGAGCGACCTGGACTCGCTTATCAACCTGTTGATTCGCTCAGGCCACGATGCCGTAGGCGTGCGCGAGAACGGAACATTGCTGGGGGTGATAAGCCAGCGTGACTTGCTGCGCGCCGTCCAAGGCGTACGGGACGACGAATCCCATGCCCAGGAACGTACGTCGGTGGAGGGTCTGGCATGAACCCCGAAGACTTCGCTTCCGCCTTCGATGAACATGTCGACAACGCCTTGATGTGGTTGTCAGACAATGCCGCTGGCTTGTTCGACCTGTTCAACGACCTTCTCAAAGCGCTGTACCAGGCTGTGTACACGGTACTGGAAGTACCACCTTTTTATGCTGTGGCATTGGTGTTCGCCCTGCTGGCGTGGCGCCTGGCCGGGTGGCGCTTTTCGCTTGGCACCTTCCTGGCATTGCTAATGTGCGCGCTGATGGGCTTGTGGCCGCAAACCATGAGCACCCTGGCGTTGGTGCTTACCGCCACCAGCCTGGCGCTGATAATCGGTATTCCCTGCGGGGTAGCGGCCGGCCTCTCGCCTGCGGTGAATCGCATCTGTGAACCGGCCATGGACCTGGTGCAGACGTTACCGCCATACATCTATCTGCTGCCGGCCATCGCATTGCTCGGCTACGGCACCGGCACAGCACTGGTGGCCACGGTCATCGTGGCCGTGCCGCCAGTGCTACGCCTCACTGCGCTGGGCATCCGCATGACACCAAAAGCGTTTCTGGAGCTGGGCAACGCTAGCGGCACTACCGGCTGGCAGCAATTCGTCAAAATCCGCTTGCCGTTCGCCATACCGAGCATCATGACAGGCATCAACCAGAGCCTGATGATGGCCTTCGGCATGGTGGTCATCGCCGGGATCGTTGGCTCTGGAGGGCTTGGAGAAGTGATCTACAGCGCCATCCGGACATTGGACATCGCCCGTTCGATCAACGCCGCCATTGCCATCGTGATCCTCACCCTGATCCTCGACCGGCTGGCACAGAGTGGCATCCGCACTGCCGAGGAGGCACGTCATGGCGCTCACTGAAATGAACCTCTCCCCCGGCGCCTACCTGGCGCCCGTGTTCGATTGGTTGAATACCAACTTGCATGGGCTGTTCGCCGTCATCAGCCGCTTCGTCGAGAGCATGCTGGGCGCGATCGAGGCGTTGCTGTTGCTACCACCGGCTTACGCACTGATTGCCGGCGTATGCATTGTGACGGGGCTGGTGATCAACCTACGCAGCGCGGGGCTGGCGGGCGTACTGCTGGGCTTTTGCTGGCTCAGTGGTTTCTGGACCGCTTCCATGCAGACCATCGCCCTGGTGTCGGTGGCCGTAATGATTGCGGTTGCCGTGGCCTTCCCGCTGGGCATCCTGGCGGCGCGGGTAAAACGCTTCGACAACGCTGTCAGCCCGCTGTTGAACGTGATGCAGACCGTGCCGCCATGGGTGTACCTGATCCCGGCAGTGATCATCTTCAGCCTGGGCAAGGTGCCGGCGATCATGGCCACGATCATCTATGGCATTCCACCAATGCTGCGTCTGACTACCCTGGGCTTTCGCCAGGTACCCAAAGACCTGCTTGAGCTCGGCCAGGCCACCGGTGCAAAGCCCGGCACCATCTTGTTCAAGATCGAACTGCCCAGTGCCATGCCCACCCTGCTGGTGGGCCTCAACCAGTGCATCCTCATGTCGCTGGCCATGGTGGTACTGGCCGGGTTGGTTGGCGCAGGCGGCCTTGGCGCCGAAGTCACCCGCGGCCTGACACGCATGGAAATGGGCCTTGGCCTGCGTGCGGGCTTGGCCATCGTCGCTGTGGCTTTACTGCTCGACCGGCTTTCACGTGGCCTGCTCAGCCGTCGCGCAGGCCTGCAACTGCAGTAACCCCTGAAAACACGGCGGGCCGTTGTGGCCCGCCCCTACTCCTTGCCAGATGAAAGAGAAACACCCGTTGCGCCCGACTCGTAGCTTCAGCAACGCCCTGAATGGGCACAATTCACGTTTTACCCGCTCGGCCGAGCAGCCCATCCCTCAACAGACGCGCGTGGGCTTTCTTCTGCTCGAGCACTTCTCCCTGCTAGCGTTTACCCAAGCCCTGGATACCCTGGTCACCGCCAATCTGATTCAGCCACAGGCCTGTGTGAGCACCACCTTCAGCCTGGACGGCCAATCGGTTATCAGTGACTTAGGTATCGACATTTCTCCTGCCGCAGCGCTGGAATCAAGCCTCAAGCTACCTCTGGACCTACTGGTGATCTGCGGCGGCCTGCGTACCGCGCTGGTAGCTTCGGCAGACTTGAGCACCTGCCTGCAAGGCTTGGCAAAGAAGGGCGTTGCCCTGGCTGGGCTGTGGAACGGCGCCTGGTTCCTGGGGCAGTCCGGATTGCTTGATGGCTACCGCTGCGCTGTTCATCCAGAGCACCGCGGGGCGGTGGCAGAAATCGCCCAGCACAGTCACGTGAGCACCGACAGCTTCGTGGTCGACCGCGACCGCTTGAGCGCGGCCAGCCCTGCCGGTGCGTTCAACATGGTGCTGGAATGGTTAGGGCAAAGAAGGGGCACGGCACTGACCGAGGGCATTACCGCCATCCTTGCGTTCGAAGCCTCCCGTTACCGGCGCACCATCCCGGCCCCCCACACCAACATCAGCGAACCGCTACGTGAAGCGATCAGCCTGATGGCCGCAAACATCGAAGAGCCGCTGAGCCAGGATCAGATCGCCGAGTACGTTGGCCGCTCCAAGCGCCAGATCGGGCGCTTGTTCCAGCATCAACTGGGCACGACCCCCGTGCGCTATTACCTGGAGCTTCGTATCACCGAAAGCCGACGCTTGCTGCAATACTCCGACCTGCCCCTGTTGGGTGTGGCGGTGGCCTGCGGGTTCGTTTCTGCAAGCCACTTCAGCAAGTGTTATGCCTCGTTCTTTGGGTACAGCCCATCAAAGGAAAAACGCTTTGCCTGCGTGAAAAGCAAGCAGCGCGAAGCGAGTTGACGGGAGCCCGCTCGCAGGCGTGCTGCGAACGGGCTTTTTATGTCACGCAACCTCTGTCGTCGACAACGCCACTACCTGCCCATGGCGTCGGCTGTTGATCACACCAATCAGCAAGATCAGCAACGCCAGGCCGATGGTTAGCGATACTTCCAGTCGATGTTGCGGCATCACGAACATCACACCCAAAGCGAAGATGATGAAGCAGATCACCCCATAGGTGAGCCCAGGGTAGAGCCACATCTTGAAGGCAATAGCCTGGTTCTGCTTTTCCAGCACCGCGCGCATGCGAAGCTGTGAGAAAGCGATCGCCAGATACACCAGCAGCGCGATCGAACCCGAACTGGCTAGCAGGAAGGCAAACACCTCGGACGGTGCGAAGTAGTTGACGATGGTGGTCGCCATGCCGATCAGGGTGCTGCCTATCACGGCAGCACGCGGTACCCCGGCCGCCGACGTACGGCCGATGGCTGCCGGTGCATCGCCGCGCTTGGCCAAGGAAAACAACATGCGCGAAGCGATGTAGATCGACGAGTTCAGGCAACTGGCCACGGCCACCAGCACCACCATGTCCACCATCAGCTTGGCATAGGGAATATTCATGATTTCCAATGCCCGTTGATAGGAGCCATGCACTGGCAGCAGCGGATCATTCCACGGCACCACCGAGATGATGATGAAGATGGAAACCAGGTAGAACACGCTGATCCGCCAGATCACCGAGCGTGTCGCCTTGGCGATGTTGCGGGCAGGGTCGGCAGACTCGGAAGCGGCGATGGTGACCGCTTCGGTACCCAGGTAGCTGAACATGGTAGTGAGCAAGGCGCCAATGATGGCCGTCCAGCCATTGGGCATGAAGCCGCCATGTGCGCTCATCAGGCTTGCCAGGCCGCTGACTTCGCGCGCCGGCAACGCGCCTGCCAGGGCCAATCCACCAAGTGCGATGAAGCCGACAATGGCGATCACCTTGAGCATGGCGAACCAGAATTCGAACTCGCCGTACTTGGCTACGCTGAACAGGTTGGTGGCCGTCAGCAGCACTGTCATCGACAGTGCGAAGCACCAGGGTTGAACCCCTGGGAACCAGTTGTTCAGCACGACGCCGGCAGCAATTGCCTCGATCGGAATCACCAGCACCCAGAACCACCAGTACAACCAACCAATGGTGAACCCCGCCCAGCGGCCGATTGCGCGATCGGCGTAGGTGGAGAACGAACCGGTGTCTGGGCTGGCCACCGCCATCTCGCCGAGCATCCGCATTACCAGCACTACCAGTGCGCCAGCCAGCGCATAGGCAATGATTGCTGCCGGGCCTGCCGCGGCGATCGCTTGCCCCGAACCTACGAACAAACCCGCGCCGATGACACCGGCAATCGACAACATGGTCACATGTCGAGGCTTGAATCCCTGCGCCAACTGATCGCTGGCTTTCCCAGACGTCGTCATAGTCATTATGGTCCCTGCTCTTGCTCTTGTTATGGGTAGGGTGCAGTGCCAAAGGCACTGCACCGTTCAACCATAGAGAGCGAAAACAGGGCTCAATTGACTGGGTCGGACATCAAATGGAGTGAGCCGGACATACCTCTGCGGGCGCGGCGTCAGTGAGGCGATGGCTTGCGCCGGGCACCCAGTACAGTTGCCAGGACTACCAGCGCCGCTCCCGCGCCCATGCGCAACGACGGCTGCTCGCCAAATAGCCACCAGGCACAGGCAATGGCGTACACCGGCTCCAACGCAATGATCATCCCCGCCGTGCGAGCCTGCAGGCCATCCAGGCTCTTGACGAACAGAAATTGCGAAAGCCCGGTGCAGAAAACGCCCAGGAGCGCCAGGTTCACCCAATCGTCAGCCCGCAGGCTGGCGTTAGCGAGGTGGCCGAAGGCAAATGGCATCATCAATGCCGCCACCACCACGTTCTGCCAGAATGCGATCTGCAAGGCGTTCATGCCCGCCGTATGGCGACGGTTAGCCACCGCCAGCAGAGCGAACGACAAGCCCGAAGCCAGCCCCCAGACCAAACCGACTGTGCCGTTGTCGAGCAGGTCGAACGACGGAACCACCAGCACCAGCCCGGCTGTCACCATCAGCAGTAGCAGGCTTTCGGTGGTACCGATGCGCTCACGAAACAGCAGCAAGTCTACAAGCGCGATGAACGCGGGGAAGCTGGCGAAGCCGAGCGTAGCGACTGCTACGCCCCCCACCTTCACAGCGATGAAGAAGGTAACCCAGTGGGCGGCCAATAAGGTACCGGTGAGGCCAATGACCGGTAAGTTGCGCCAGCTCAGGGCATCCAAGAGGCGGGTGCCCTTGAGGCCTGCAACAAAACCGAGAGCGATGAAGGCAAATGTTGCCCGGCCGAACGTGATGACACTGGCATCGGCGAGAATCAAAGCGCCGAGGATACCAGTGAGCCCAAACAGTACCGCAGCGACATGCGCGGCGAGCAAAGCATTGCGATGACCGGTGGAAACACCGGTGCTGGGAGCGGAAGTAGCGATCATGGCAGTCAAGTCTTCAATAGGCGCACGAGGGCGTTCCGCGCGGCGCGGCGCGGCGTTGGGTACGTATAAGGTTTTATCTTTTATGGTGTGCTACCGGATTGCCGGTGCAAGGGGCGCCGCAGCATTGGAATTGTGAGACGAGGCTGCTTACTCGCGAAACCGCAACGGCTGGCCTGTGGCGCGAGGCGGGCCGTTATGTGAATTATTGATGGTGGCTGGCTTGTGCAACTGTTCGGGAACGACAGGGCCTTGTCCAAACCGGACGTTTTTTATGTCACAGGCCGCCACCGCGTGAGCGCGCCGAATGATCTTGCCGGCCCAGAGAATGAGACGGACGTTGTTGGTCGTGAGGGCCCGGTTTTCGCGGAGCTCATCAATCTCACTTTTCCTGAGTGCTTTTCCGTGCCCGTGGCGATGCCGGCCTCGACACTGCCTTCTTCGCCTTGGCTGCCGCAGGGCTTTTCCCTCGTTTCGGTCCGGCCACCACGTTGGAACTGGCCAGCGGCGAAAGATTCGCCACCAGTGGCGCGGCCACAGCGATTGGCCCACCAGCCTTCAACTGGCCGACATTGTTGGCGACGACCGTTGCAGTGGGCTTATCCTTGGCAGTCATCACCATACCCATCCGCACGCCAAACAGACGCAACACGGCCTCCAAAGTGCTGAGCTTTGGATTCGACTTCCCGCTTTCCAGCTCGTACAGGCTTTTCGTGGATATCTTGCACATGGCCGCGAAGGTCTCTTGGTCAAGCCCGGTGACTTCGAGCCGCAGACGGCGGATGGATGCCCCAACTGAATCGAGCCCAGCCGCGTTGCGCCTGACGATATCCTCTACGAGCTGAGCGCGCTCTTCAGGCTGTAGTTTTCTCATCGCAGTCCCCACTCCACGAGTCGCTTATCAAGGTTATTCACGGGTATAGAGGCTGCATTGCGCATCGATTCTGGAGCATCGGTCAGTAGATCGGGCAACGCCCTGAATTCCTCAGCCGCCTTCTTCAACCGTTGCAGTAGAATATTGGGGTCGGTGTAACCAGCCAGCTCAGCGCAGTTGTCGCTCCAATCAGAAGACCCCTTGCGCTCCGCCGCCCACTTCGTCGTCCGTGTGATGCCCTCTTCATCCAGGATCATTGGCGCGAGGTCATAGATTGGCGCCAAACGAAACTTCCCACCCACACGCATGATGGAGGTGTTGCGGCCGTGGTTATCGGTATTGCCTAGTATGCGGTTCAGCAGATCGCGCCGCACGTACTCGAACACCAGGTCGTCCACTTCATCCTGCTGGCCGTTGTCGATCCATAGACCTACCAGTCGGTGAACCACTTCGGCATGCGCCATCGGTTGCGCGTAGCCGGTAATGCCGCAGATCGAGTACACCGATTCCAGCGGTATCCGCTCCACCACGCCATCCACTATTCGGCGATCGAATCGTGGCATCCAGAGGCTTGGCTTCACTGCTTCTTCAAGGGCCAAACCATCAGTGGGAACCGTATCAAGACCGAGGGCAGCAACCGCCTTGTAGTAATGAAACTCTGTTCGCAGAATGTCTTTGTCGCGCTCGCCGCCTCGATTACGCGCAAACTTGATCAGCCAGTGACGGCACGCCTGGTCATCGGGGAGCATCGCGTCAGCATAGAGAGCACCGTCATGGGCTTCGGTCATGACCAGCTTGGGGGCTTGCCCGTTGGCACCGGTAGCACCGCCCAACGCCGCGCCGGTTTCGTAGGCGTATTCAAGAAACTCGTTCGTCCTGTCCACGACCTCGGCATGCGCGAAAGCCTCGTGCCGATCCGGCTGGAGGCCTTCCACTGACTCCTTGATGCGCAGATGCCCAACAGGGGCCGGCGTAAAGCGCTCCAGAAGGTACAGCCCCATTTCCACGCCATCGGGCTTAAGACGCCCGTAGCGGGATTCAAGAGAGTCCTTGGCAGCACCAGAGGGAATGATGTCGTAGAGGAATGCTGGATACCCTTTGACGCCATGGTGGTCCCAGTTCAACGGCAGGTTAACGCTCAGGGCCAGTTCGCAACGATCTTCCATGCGATCAATGTTCGCGATGATGTAGTCGCCGTCGTATGCGACAAGGCACCTTCCATCAGCAACGCGCTCCGGGTTCTCAACCGTGAGTGTCGCGGCATCGCTCCATGCACCATCGGAGAAAGCCTGGATCGTGACTCTGAGCGGCATGGCCATACCATTAATCAGTATTTGGATGCTGATTATCATAGTGAGCACGGCATAAACCGGCAATGGTTTGCTGATTACGAGCTCTGGCCCAGGCAAAATCGGCACCGCACTACCGGTTACGTATTCGCCGAGCGCTGGAGGGCTGGAGGTCGCTGCGCCTGGCAAGCAGAAACTGCCTGTGATTCGGCCTATGGTTTATAGGACCCAGTATATTTGCGCTGGTCAGGTGTTGGATGGCACGGTCTTCGTCCGTGATCGCGGGAAAACCCGCTCTTACAGGGCGGGAGCTGCCTGTGAAAATGGGGCGAGTGGTGGCGCTGACCACAGGGGTTGGAACGGTTAAGTCCAATGCTCGCAGGCCTGCTGAGAAAAGACAGGCGCAAGAAAGCCCGCACTAGGCGGGCTTTTCGGGGTGTTTCGTAGACAGTCATAGACTTCTGGAAACTGGTCTCTGGTGCCGGAGACAGACGGACGGTTGTTGGACGTGAGGGCCCAGATTGCGCGGGGCTGGATTTTGGTGGATTTTTTGATGTACCTCATAGGGTATCTATAAAAAAATCAGCTAGTTATGGCTTTCAGTGGAATCGAATCGGGAATTGCGGAGGCTCCTCCCACCCGCTTCAAATGGTACGTAAGGAACGGCAGAGACGACCCAAAGCGGTCTCTCGCGAAGGGCAGAAATCGGCCATGTGACACCCTCTCAAATCGCTCACGCACGTGAGTTGAGTGAGGGTGGGAAAGCGATCACTGAGATCGCAAACCTGTTCGGTGTGCATGGTTCGACGGTTTATAGGGCCATCGGCGTAGGACTGCCTGCGTAACCCTTGGTATTCTTCGACGCAGCCAGTTTGGCGTCTGTGTTGTAGAACTGCTCCCCCCTCCGAGTTGTGGGCGATCCAGGTTTCTCTTTTGCAGAGCAGGTCCTCGCTCGAAGGTCTATGCATGCCGAAGTGCTGTCAAATGACCTGTGAAGTGATGGCGTTTTGATTTAGCATCCTCTGCACAGCAGATGCTGAGTTCAGGAGGCCAAATGCCAAGGAAAACACTAATTTTTGGGAACGGCCTAGGAATGGCGCTGGACCCTCGACACTTCTCGTTAAATCGTGCCCTCGGCGACGTGTGGGAAAACCCCCACCACCTTCCAGTCGCACAAAAGGACTTAATTGCCCGTTGTGTTGGGGATGGCGGTCAGGCTCCTCAGGGCGAAGATCAGCTCGATACGCTTCATGTCGTTGTCGCAGCATGTAACATGCTCAACAAAATTGGTGACGAAGAAGTCCATTGGCTATCAGAAGATGGGCAGGAATTTCCTGCCGCTGTAGCTAAATATATCCATCGGGTCGCTTCAAATTTACACTTGTATGACGACCCTCTGCCTGACGCATTTCTCAATCCGCTTTTTGATTTTGTCCGTGAAACCAGATCAAACATTGCTACATTAAACTATGACCGATTACTCTACGGTGCGTTTATTGATCATGGATTTATGAACGGCTACAGAGGCCTTTTAGTCGACGGCATGACAGATGGGGGCTTCGGCGCGGATACCCTCGAACGTCGTTATGGCAACAACTTTGGGTATTACTTGCACTTGCATGGCTCGCCGCTTTTTTACGATGATAGATGGGGCAATGCTCGTAAGATGACACGGGACAGGCTGACGATGAACTCAGCTGAAATATCCAACCACATTGTCTTGACTCATGTTACTCACAAACGATCCGTTATAGACGCTTCGGACGTGCTTTCCACTTACTGGGATTATCTCCACGACTGCTGCCATGAAGTGGAGGAAATAATTGTCTTCGGATATTCAGGTGGGGATACCCACCTGAATGAGGTTCTTGCAGCGTATGCCAGAACAGCTGCAATCAGGGTTGTTGAGTGGCGAGGCGCTGGTACTCAAAGGGAACGAGAGCGTTTCTGGCAACGGATTCTGCGCACGGAGCATTTTGATCTCGTTAGGGAGGAAAATGTTCTCGATTTCACCGATTGGTAATAGGCCGCTTGCGTGGCCCTCAGCCTGGCGGGCCCGAAAAAGGGGACAGATTTATTTTTACCGTAGGTTCGAGTGAACTTCACAACCTTCAAGAGAACGATTCGAGTATCGCCTCTTGGCATCCATTGACACGGCACAGTCCAAAACTTCATGTCTCATCAGCGAGTTCCACAAAAAATAAATATGTCCCCTTTGAGTCCGAGCCAGTTTGATGGTCATTATGTAGAATTTGGAAGGAATGAAAAACGGAACATAGCTTCGAGACTGTAGAGTTATGATTGGTCCGCTGATTTTAATAGAGGCCAAAGCCCACCTGCTCTGTGCATGGAGAGCGAATTATTGCTCTCCAGCCGCTATATTGTAGCTGCGTACCCGCCATAGTACGGCTAATAAAAAATCTATTAGACCTCATAAGATTTTGCTCTCAACACGGCGGGGCCATAAGCGTTAATCCAATCCATTCCCCCGGCCGTGATAGTTACAGAAGGACAATTCCTTGTCAAAATTGTTCCTGCCTTGAGATTTTTTATAAACAGACGTAATAACTGTTCGCGTGCTCCCTGGGTAGTAAGAGGATGATGCACAAACATGTAAAATATGAACGCCCCCATGGTCACGGTTCTGATTACGAATTGATCTGTGAAACCAACCATCTGCGCTCTCCCTATTCGAGCGATGAACGGGTTTGACTTCCCACATGCGGAAACAGGTACGCCGGACATCTGATTCAACTCCTGAGCTGAGTGTTGCACTGGCGGTTGTAACTGCAACACAAGATCAATATTGTCTGGCGCCTCTACAAGCCCATGTAGCATGTATGGCACTAAATCCTTAAAGAGCGAGACCTGAACTCCATCTTGACGAGCAGCATTATAAGAAATTTTTAGCAGCCAGCGAAGTAGCATGTCGCAGTCATAAACCAACTCCAGTTTCTCTAAAAGACATACGTCGACCAACACTCCGCTTTGTTCAAGGAACTTTTTGGCATAATCATCCAGCTTACCAAGAAGAACGTTGTTACAGTAGTCGCAAACGTCTTTGACCTTTATCTCGCCGTGCATTGTTTTCTTAGCTACCTCATTCCATCCTGAGATGTTCTTTCGATCCCCCTGGAAGTTATAAATAAACTCCGGAATAATGTGCTCTCTAGTAATCCTTCTTTCAGTCGGACCACAATACGCGCAAGTTCGCATTTTTATTTATACCGTAAAATTAAAGGGTGGACAGCCTCATCGACTGCCATTTGCAAGAGTTCGCATTAAGGATTCTCGCAACACTTTGCTAAGTGATTCATCTACGTCGTTCAGGCTGATAGTCGCTGCCCCTGTGTTAGATAAAACTATCGTCCCAGAGTATTGGTCGTCGAGACGAATTCTAACTTTCTCAACTATGTGTTTTCTTTCTCCAATTAGGTCTGAGCACGCACCTTGTATTTTTGTGTCGCCCGAGATAAGAACTTTGGCAAGTGCTTTGTTCTTGAGTTCAAGCTTGGATATTTGAATCATATCTAAATTGCCGGAGAGGTTGTTTGTAGCTAAGGTCTCCGTAGCCCAGGACGCTACATCAATCTTAAGTGGTTCGATGGTTATACTGAAATTTGTTATTTCTGAAAATCTATTCAGCAGAGCTTGTACGCTGCGTGGCGGGTTGATTAGCTCGAGTGTGGGCGATTCGTTGGATACTGTGAAAGCAGACTCTTTGTATTCGGTGCGATCAAAGAAGGTTTCGTTGCCGAATGGGTCGGTGACTGTGTCGGTATAGGTGATTTTCTCAATATACCTTGCCGATGATTCCCCACTTCGAATTTTATCTATGATAAAGCCGTGCTGCTGCGTGTCGCTGAAGCTCAGGGATTTTATGCGTGCCGCCAATTGATCGATAGAGCAAGGCCAGTCTATATCCATCCATCGATAACGCATGATATTAAGCCTCCGACTCGGAGATTAAATCATTCTTGATTTTGAGGGCTGTTTGTTCAATTATCGAAAAGTACCTGGCCCGGTCAATAGTGTCCACGGCAGTCATGGTCTTACGATGCGCACCTTTGTGATACTTGAACTCTCCCTGCACGCCGTACCTAAACCCTAAGCAGTTCTGCTTGTCCTCAAAGCCGGCTTCAAAGCGAATTATGTTGGGCGGGTTTTGAATTTGCTCAGATTTCCACGAATGTGAGTTATGTAAAATCCACGCTGGCTTAGCTCTTTGTATTCTTTGGACTGAACAAGATTTTGCCCGCTCAAAGCCATGCTGTGGACTACGGCGAACATTTCCATGCCAGCTTCGCTTTCAGCCGCTTCCATATCTAAATCTAGCGAATCGCTGGCCTGTTCTCCTCTGTTGAGTGAGGATACTTTGAGATTCATAACGTTTCGAAGTTTAAAGCCCGGAAGTTGCGAAATTAGCGATGTGAAAAATTTCGACCGCAATTCAGGTGTTGCCAGTTCGGATAGCTCTACTTTTTCCTGATTGAGCGGTGCCTTCCGGCGTTGCTCTACACACTCTTTGATTGCTTCAACCACACGTTTTGCTTTGTCTGTGGCAGGCAGGCGAACGATCGTCTTTCCACCCTCGACTAAGAAATCAATTTTTGCCTCATTTCGTTCACGCTGGAGAAGCTTGGTTCGGTTGTGGTTGAACTCGTCATACTCAACTTTTATTGCGTAGCCACCATCCTTTACGATCCTATGTGTGACTGCTTCGCTTGGGCCTGCTTCTTTGATGTAGGCTTCTACTGCAGCCCTTATATCTTCAATAGGGATCTCATTTCCAAATTGGACATTTGTTGTTTTCTCTCGCCGCCCCGGAGGCTCCCGTTTATCAACTATCGCTTCAATATCATGGAAGCCATGAGGAAGCATCGCTATATAGTCACATAGGTCATCCCGTTCATCTTTTGTCGAGCAGAAAATTCCTCTATCCTTAAGCAGTTCACGCAAAACAGCGACTGTCATGCGTTGTTTTCCGGAGATTAAGAGGTCGTAGATGTCATTGTCATTAGCGCTGATGTGATTTAAGTAGTCATTCATGACCAGGTTCCCAGGTCTACTGTAGAGTAGGAGGTCTTTATTTCGCTGATGGGCTCATATTTTATTGCAAGCACATACTCGCTCAGGTCGGTGCTCGTGCCTGCCAATCCTTCAATATACTGCTGCTGTGATTTCTGGAAAGTTGGTGATGAGTTTTCTGAAGGATTGAGAGTTTTTATCTTTACTTCAGTTCTCTCGTCTAGGAGTTCATATTTTCTTAGGATGTCGATAAGATAAATGAATTCGTCGCTAGATTCGCCTTTTCGAGAGTAGAATATTACTACCTTTCTCTGAGCACTGCCTTTAGGATCTCGTGCTTCTAAGATTATCACAGGGGAAGTTAATGTCTCGAGTGTTGCACCTTTGGCCTTTTTGACTTGCAGGTTAGCTTTGCGCACTAATTGGGGGTGGTAATAATAACAATGCTCTTGCCCTGGTAACTCAGGGACTCGTTTTCCCCGCATGCGTCGGATTTCATTGCTGACATTGTCGAGCCAGAATATTTCTTTTGGCCCAAGGACGAAAACTCGCTTTCCTTTCGGAAGTTGTAAGCTTTCATTTGCTACGAAGGACAATGAGGCATTGAAGTCTGCATCATATTCGCCATCGTGATTGTATACGAATAGTAAGCCGCAGATTGAGTAGGTTACATTGTCATGAGCATGTTTTTCTTGCCAGTCTGCACTTTTGTCAGCACACGCAATTTGTTTGCCTAAGCTAATCAACGCTGCCTTGATAGCTGGCGACTTGATCGAACCTTTTGCGTAGCTCTTGAGGTCGCAGTGAACATAGGTTCGTTGAGCTGAGTACGGTTCGTCATAGTAGTACACGACATCGCACGGATGTGTTGTCACCTCATGCTCTTCTTTTGCTTCGCAAGGCCAGTCGTGGTTGGTAGGGCCTACCCGATCCCAAAAAAATTCTGCAAATAAATCGCTTGCTAAGTTCTCAGCTTGTTTAGCAATGTGTTCATTTTCAGCCATATTTCTATATCCTTACATTTCTGGCTTGGATCTAATAAATTTTTACAGACGCATAATTTCTACTGTCAGTTGGTCAGTAGTGCGAGGAGATTCAAGCGCATACTCAAACTTTTTGATTTCTCGCTGCAAATAGCGTGTGTATGCTGTCACGTTCGATAAATATGTGACTTTTGCAAGCATGTTTATGCCTTCAAACATAGATGATGTTTGGCCATCATTCTGTCTTTGCTTGTGCTTCAAGGCAAGGGGGCTGAAGCAGTCTATACGTCGGGCGGGAGTGTTTCGCCGTTCGGGACATTGCTTGCAGTCTGTGTCACTGACTTTTGCATGGCGGCGCTACCGAAGGAGGAGGACGCTCAATCATCCTAGCTCTCACTCAGGTTTTTCCTGAGATGCATCAATCCAGGTCGACGATATATCAATGATTTTTAAAGGAAAAATTCTATGAAAACCGGTCGGCAGGTGCACTGGTAGTAGTGCCTGGGCCCAGGGCACGGCCTGAATTGCAGACTGGTTTCCATGCCTAGGTTCTGTACGAAAAGAGATGTCGCAAACACCGCATGGAGCAACCACGCTGCGTAGATACGCCGCGTAGTCGGCCAACACATTTCGATCAATCTGCCGCGCATCATTGATACCGGGCCCCTGTTCGGAACGGCACCACCTCACGACTGCCTGCCACCGATCACAGTGCGCCTTGACCGTGCCGTAGTGGCCACCACCAAACATGTCTTTCAGCGCCTGCGGCCCTGCATAACTCAATTGCCTGCCATAGCCGAAATTACGACCATCGCATCTACCCACCAATGCCATATCGGTCACCTCATCTGCCGCTCTCCGATCCTCTCCCCACGTCATCCCGCCAAGAATGCTGAGTGTTATCAGGGATCAAGGCCCCTGCGACCTATGGGGATGTCCACTACGCGGGACTGGCGGCTCCTTACGACCGGGAGCAAGGGCATCTCATGATCTAGCCCCCTGAGCACCGTTACCGGTGGGCGGGTGGAGGCTGCATTGGCTGACGACACCAGTGCCGCGAGATCCTGAGCCATGTGCAAGCAGCAATGCGATGACCGGGCATGCCTGACTGTCAGTCAGGTGCAGTCCATTCCTTGGTCTGCGGCACCATCATCTACAGCGCTGTTGCTGGTGACATCGGCGTTTGTCACGCCAATTGTCACGAGGGGGAATGCCGCAAAGCCATGTGCGATAAGGGCTGCAGCAGTGTTAGACGCGCCCGTCTCTTTCCAGGAAAAGAGACGGGCGCAGGTTGGCGCAAGATTCGGCCAAACGGATAAGTTGCTGCAGGGCAGCGAAGTAGAAGGTGTTGTCTGGCGCACGAGGGCCATGATCTGAAGTAGGCATCCATCACCGGGGAGGTGACCGGGCGAGCTGCCGGACGCGAATCGCCATTTGGGGGGAGAACCACCGGAGGAGCGGCGTGACCTTGAAGGTTCGGGCCACCTGGGGTGCTGTCATCGACAGCGCTTGCACGGCCAGTTCTACGCCTGTGGATAAACCCGGTCAAGGATCGAAATTCAGCGTTATGGGAGACGTGAGAATCGGTTATCCACCGGCGGAGTTCCGTGGTAAATCCCGGACAACGTCGTAGCTTTTAGCTCTTCAAAGTGAGGTCCATCCAAACAGGGCGGCTTTGCAGCCCTGTTTGGATGGACCCGCGTGAAAGAGCAGCCAGCGCCGATCTTACAGGCTCACCCGCGATTGAATGCGCCATGACCATTTGGCAAGGCTGTGACGTTGTCGCCTACCAGATGGGCAAACTCATGTGGGGTGACATGGCCCGATCTGTTGGCATCGATGTAGTTACTCCACCACGCCATGATCAACCGACGCTGCTCCAGAAACTGGGCCTTGTGGATATACGCGGCGCGCACGCGGTTACGCTCCTGATGGCTCATCTGCCGCTCAATCGCCGCGTCCGTCCATAGCCCTGATTCGAGCAAGGCACTACAAGCCATGGTCCTGAAACCATGCCCGCACACGTCCTTGGTGGTGTCGTAGCCCATATTGCGCAGCACCTGGTTAACCGTATTCTCCGACAAGGGTTTCCAGTACCTGTGGTCACCGGGCAAAACCAGTTCAGAGAAGCGATTCAAGCTGCGCAGCTGTTCAAGGATCTCGATGACTTGAGGCGACAGCGGCACTATCTGAATGTCCCCACTCATCTTGGTCCCGCGCGTGGAATAGCGGACGCCTTCAATCGGCTTAGGGTATTGGGGATCTCCCACATCGCCCGCTGGAGGTCGAATTCATCCCACCGGGCGAAGCGCAGTTCGCTGGAGCGCACGAACACATGCAGCGTCAGCAGCACTGCGAGCCGGGTCAGCTCGCGACCGGTGTAGTTGTCGATTCGGCTCAACAATTCAGGAAGGCGGTTCAGCGAGAGCGCAGGACGGTGCACGGTGCGCGGCGCTTGAATCGAGCCGGCCAGATCGAGCGCCGGGTTTTGAGTGATCTGCCGCGCCCGCTTCGCGCCCCGCATGATCGTGGATAGATAGTTCTGAACACGCAGGGCTACATCCATGGTGCCGCGATCCTTGATCCGCTGGGTGACCTCCAGGAGATCATGGGTGTCGAGTTCAGCAATAGGTCGCTGGCCAATCAGTGGAAACACGTGGGTGCGTAACCTGCTCAGCACCGTCTTGGCGTGCCCCTCAGTCCAACGCCGAGACATTTCGATGTGCCACTCCAGGGCAACGGTTTCAAAGAGAAGGCTCGCCCGCTGGGCTGCGATCTTGGCCTTCTGCTTTTCTTCCATCGGATCAAGGTTGTCGAGCAACAGTGCCTTGGCCTCATCACGCTTTGTCCGTGCGACAGCCAACGAAACGATGGGGTACTTGCCGATGATCAGCGTGCCTTCCTTGCCGCTGGGTTTGAAATACCGCAGCCGCCAAGTCTTCGAGCCACTGGGCGCGACGTACAGGTACATACCCCCGCCGTCGAACAGTTTGTAAGCACGATCACGCGGTTTGGCCGTGCGGCATTTGAGGTCGCTGAGCGGAATGGCTAGACGTGGCATAGGGGTACGTTCTCCATTCAGGAAAGACGCTGTACCCCAAAAATACCCCCGGTTATTGGGGATTTTGTTGGTTCCCGACGGAGGGTCGTGGAAACGAAAAACCGGCCAGAATGCCGGTTTAGAGGGCTTCCAAAGCATTCAGCGGAATGCAGTGGAGCTGGATGTGGTGCCGGAGACAGGAATCGAACCTGCGACCTTCGCGTTACGAGTGCGCTGCTCTACCGACTGAGCTACACCGGCGTGTAGCGCAACGTACCACTGCTCGCACCCGTTACGCAAACCCCTGTTTCGCCTACCTTATTACCCCACCCTCAAGGCGCCTTGCAGCCCTTCGGTGCCAGGTCTTCCTCAATGTCGGTGGTACACGCCCAGCCAGCCGCCGCACGCGTCAGGGTAATGGCTTTGCCGAGCACGGTAGCCGGCGCATCCACCAGTGTACAAACGATGCTGCCGGTGCCGTCCGCCGCCTTGCCGCTGGCCGTGATCGCACAATGCGCCGTAGCCGGCTGCCCACCCAGCTCGGCCACCGCCGCCACGTCCTTGCCATCATTCAGGCGCAAGTCCATCGCTGTCTTCAGCGCGCTGATCTCCAGCAACCCGGCCGCAGCCTTCGAACGGGACTGGTGGTTGGTGTACATCGGTAAGGCGATGGTCGCCAGAATGCCGATGATCGCGACAACGATCATCAGTTCGATCAGGGTGATACCGCGTTGCCCTTTCATGAACAGTTTCCTTTTTGATACGCGTACTCGTTGAGGTCTGTCTCGCCCCAACCGGCAGCGGCGCAGTAGGCCTGAACAGACACCTTTTGTCACCCCTGCCCGCTTGGGCGTCATCTTCGCTGAACTACTCTAGTGAGCATCATGGACGCACGCCCTGGCATGGACGCGGCAAGCTGTTTCGAAGCTTGTCGCACGGGCAGGAAAAAGGACCTTGGCATGAACCCATCGACCCCTCTCTACACCTGGCACGGCACCGACGCCAACGGCCAGCCGGTCAGCGGCCAGACGCCCGGGCGCAGCCCGGCCCACGTGCGCGCCGGGCTGATTCGTCAGGGCATAAAAGTGGCAGGTTTGCGGCCCGCTGGCGGGCTGACCTTCAGTTTGCCGAAACGCCAGGCCAAAGCCGACCCGGCGGGGTTCAGCCGGCAACTGGCGACCTTGCTCAAGGCCGGGGTACCGCTGCTGCAAGCGTTCGAGGTGATGGGGCGCAGTGGCTGCGATGCGGGGCAGGCAGCCTTGCTGGACAGATTGAAACAGGATGTGGCCTCGGGCCTGGGGCTGGCGGACGCGTTGCAGCGCCATCCAGGCTGGTTCGATGCGCTGTATTGCAACCTGGTGCGGGTAGGTGAGCAATCCGGCACGCTCGACCGCCAGCTGGAACAGCTGGCGAGCATGCTGGAACAACGCCACATGCTGCGCAGGAAAGTGCGCAAGGCGATGATCTACCCACTGCTGCTGTTGCTGACCGGGTTGGGGGTATCGGCGATTCTGCTGCTGGAGGTGATACCCGAATTCGAGAACCTGTTTTCAGGCATGGGCGCGGCACTGCCTGCATTCACCCAATGGGTCATTGATCTGTCCACGGTACTGAGCCGGTTTGCGCCGCTGTTGGTGGTGCTGGGCGCTGCGCTCGGTTTCGCCATGCGCCGGCTATATCAGCAGCACGCACCGACGCGCCTGTGGCTAGCGCGGCAGGCGCTGGGCTTGCCGGTGTTTGGCAGGTTGTTGGGGCAGGCGGCACTGGCGCGCTTTGCGCGTAGCCTGGCAACAGCCTATGCCGCCGGGGTGCCGTTGCTGGATGCGTTGGGCACGGTAGCGCGGGTGAGTGGTGGCGACTTGCACGAACAGGCGGTATTGCGGCTGCGCCAGGGCATGGCCAATGGGCAGGGGCTGAACCAGGCGATGGCCGCCGAGCCGCTGTTTCCGCCGTTGCTGGTGCAACTGACGGCCATCGGTGAAACCAGCGGTACGCTGGACCAGATGCTGGAGAAAGCCGCCAGCCACTACGAGGAACAGGTCAGCCAGGCGCTGGACCAGTTGACCAGCCTGCTGGAGCCGGCCATCGTGCTGATCCTGGGCGTGCTGGTTGGCGGCCTGGTGGTAGCGATGTACCTGCCGATCTTCCAGTTGGGTAGCTTGATCTGAACATGACTTCATGGACTTTGCTGGCCGAGCAGCCAGCGTACTTCCTCACCCTGGCCACGCTGCTCGGGCTGCTGGTGGGCAGTTTCCTCAATGTGCTGGTGTACCGCCTGCCGATCATGCTGGAGCAGCAATGGCAGCGTGAGGCGCAGGAGGTGCTGGGGCTGCCGACAACGACGCATGAGCGCTTCGACCTGTGGCTGCCGGCCTCGCGTTGCCCGCATTGCGGCCATCGAATACGCGCGTGGGAGAACATTCCGCTCATCAGCTACCTGGCCCTGCGCGGGCGCTGTTCGGCTTGCAAGGCCCGCATCAGCCCGCGTTACCCGTTGGTGGAGGTCGCCAGCGCGCTGCTTTCGCTGGTGGTGGCCTGGCACTTTGGTGCTTCGCCCGAAGCCTTGCTGGCGCTGCCGCTGACCTGGTGCCTGCTGGCGCTGAGCCTGATCGATGCCAGGCACCAGCTGTTGCCAGATGTGCTGGTGCTGCCGATGCTGTGGCTGGGGCTGATCGTCAACGCCTTCGGCCTCTATGTCCCCCTGGCCAGTGCGCTGTGGGGGGCGGTGCTCGGCTACCTCTGCCTATGGACGGTGTACTGGCTGTTCAAGCTGGCCACTGGCAAGGAAGGCATGGGCTATGGCGACTTCAAGCTGATGGCGCTGATCGGGGCCTGGGGTGGCTGGCAGGTATTGCCGTTGACGTTGCTGCTGTCGTCGCTGGTCGGGGCGCTGGTGGGGCTGTGCCTGCTGCGCTTGCGCCAGCATGCCTTGGGCACGGCGATGCCGTTTGGGCCCTATCTGGCGATCGCGGGGTGGATTGCTGTGCTCTGGGGTGATGAAATATACGCCTCATACCTGCAACTGCTTGGATTCTGATGACCACTGCGGCCTTTACCCCCTGGATTCTCGGCCTGACCGGCGGTATCGGCAGCGGCAAGAGCGCCGCTGCCGAGCGTTTCGTCGAGCTTGGCGTGCACCTGGTCGATGCCGACCAGGCGGCACGCTGGGTAGTCGAACCTGGCCGCCCGGCGCTGGCCAGCATCGTCGAGCGCTTCGGCCCTGGCGTGCTGCAAACCGACGGCCAGCTAGACCGCACGGCCCTGCGCCAGCTGATCTTCGCCGACCCGGCGCAACGCAAATGGCTGGAACAATTGCTGCACCCGCTGATCGGCCAGGAAATCTTCACTTACCTGGCCAAGGCCGAGTCGCCGTATGCGGTGTATGTCTCGCCGCTGTTGATCGAGTCGGGGCAATACCAGAAAACCCAACGGGTGCTGGTAGTCGATGCGCCGCAAGAGCTGCAGGTGGCGCGAACCCTGGCGCGGGACAACACCAGTACCGAGCAGGTGCAGGCCATACTCAAGGCCCAGCTGGCGCGTGAAGAGCGTCTGCGCCATGCCGACGATGTGGTGGTCAATGATGGCGACCTCGCCGGGTTGCATGAGCAGATTGACCGCCTGCACCACTTTTACCTGACTTTACGAGGAGGCCAGCCATGAGCCAGCCATTGACCGTCGATTGCCCGACCTGTGGCGCACCAGTGGAATGGAACGAGAAAAGCCCGTTCCGGCCGTTTTGCTCGGACCGTTGCAAGCTGATCGACCTGGGCGCCTGGGCGGCGGAGGAACACAAGATCCCGGGTTCGGACGAGTCCGAGGATGAACTGTATTCGGGGGACCTGGAGCCGCGCCACTGAGCCCACCGCACGCCGCTGGAGGCTGGGCCTTGTGTGGCGGAAGGGCCGCTACGCGGCCCCTTCCATCGCGTCATGGCAACTACTGCCGGGGCTGCTTCGCTGCCCTTTCGCGGCACAAGGCCGCTCCCACAGGAATAACGCCAGCTTTGAACATTTGAGCAAGACAGTTGCTTCCACCGGGGCATGTGGTTGCGCAGCTATCGCTCTTCTTCCTTCCATGGCGCCTGCAGATACCGCGTGCGGTTGAAGGTTTCCAGCCACTCCGGGCAAAACACCACCAGCGCACTGATCACCGTGCCATTGATGAACGCCTCGGGGAACATCATCAGCCACAGGTAGCCGACAAAGTCGCTCAGCCACTCCGGCATGGCGAAGCGCCCGTTCAACCACAGCAAGCCCAACCCGGCCGACAGGCAGGCCAGCACCGTCAGCGCTGCAGGAAAAAAGCCGGAACAGAAGATATACACGAACAGGTTTCTGGGTTGGGCGCGCTCGACCCCTATCGCGCACGCCTCGGCAATCAACACCGGCAAGCCAACCAGCAACAAGCCATTGACCCCCAGCGCGGCCAGGTCCTGGCGCCCGAGCACCAGCAAGCCGAGCTGCGCCATGAAACCGCCCAGTACGGCCAGCGGCCAGTCCAGCAACAGCGTTACCGCCGTCATGCCGATGAAGTGGTACGACACGCCAGTATCGAAATCGCGCCTTACCAGCCACAGGGCAAACAGGCAGAACACCGTGCCGAACAGCAGGTGCTGGCGGCGCCGGTCGGTGAACAGCTCCACCCAGCGCACCTGGCTGGTCGCCCAGATCAGCAACGGTACGTAACCGAGCCAGCCAACGGTAAGGGTGGTGCCGGACAACACCTGCGCGCTGATCACCTGAACCATGCCCCCTGCCTTCGTGTGGATAAGGCCGAGTCTACACCTATTCTCCGCGTCATTCGGCTGCGGGTCGCAGCGCTGCGCGCCATCAACGCCGTGGCGGGCTTTGGCCTGCTGAATTCGCATGGCCGGCAGCAGTGGCCGGTGCTGCACTGATTTTTCCGCACAAACAGCATCTTACCGTCATCGATTAGGGTCTAAGCTTGCCCCATGGATGACTCAGATTACCTGCGCCTGCTTACCATCCAGGCCGAACAAGCCAATGCCTTTCTCTCCAATGCCCGCAAGTGGGAGCGGGAGCGTTGGGTGTGCCAACGCCTGTTGCAGGGGCTGAACATTCCCTACCGCAGCGAGGATTTCACCCCGGCCGGGCAGGAGCCGCCAGACGTGCTGTTCCGCGACGCCGCCTTCGAGGTGTTTTTCGTACTCGACGAGGGCCGCCGGTTGAACGATGAATGGCGCGAAGAGCTGCAACGTCGGCGCAGTGCGTTTTCCCTGGCGCAACTGGTGCGCCGCGAAGCGCGCCCGCGGCGCATCAGTGCCACCGAACTGCTGGGGCGCCTGGCGCCGACCTTGCGCAAGAAGGCACACAACTACCGCGAACGCGGGCTGGAGCTGAACGAGCTGGATATCATCGCCTTCGCCAGCCTCAAGCGCGAGGTGCTCGACCTCAACACCCACTTCCCGCCACCCACCGAATACCTGCGCCAGGGCTGGCGCTCGCTATCGCTGGTCGGGCCGACCTTCGCCCGGGTGCTGTTCGCCCACCCGGATGCGCCGGACTTCCTGCGCGGCAACTTGGGCCGCAGCATCGTGTTCGACGTGGGCATCAGTCTTTGATCCAGTGCAGCGAGTGTTTGCGATGGCGTACACTCGGCGCCGGAGATAGAAGGCATTATCATTTGTTCCAAGCGCCTGCGTGAACGCTGTAGCGTTTGCGCAGTCACAAACGTCTACCTGACGAGGCCACACCATGACCAGCCGCTTGAATCCGGAAGATCAGCGTCGTGTCGATGAGTATCTGCGAGCCCCCCAGCACCAAGTCGAGCGCAGGCCCTTCCGGCCGTGGCTGCTCCTTGTGCTGGTGGTGGCCGTGACCATCGGGTTGGGTCTCATCAGCCGCCTGCTGAGTGGGCTGGTGCTATGAGCTGCTTCGCGCTCGCCCGCCCCTCGCGCAGTTTGCGGCCGGCCCCCTGGGCCAAGAATTCCGTAAACCTTATGAGATATTCCCATGACTCATCGCATTGTGATTGTCGGCGGCGGCGCCGGCGGCCTGGAACTGGCGACCCGCCTGGGTAAAAGCCTGGGCAAGCGCAAGCAGGCCGAGATCACCCTGGTCGACGCCAACCTCACGCATATCTGGAAACCACTGCTGCACGAAGTGGCCGCAGGCTCGCTGAACTCCTCTGAAGACGAACTGAACTACGTGGCCCAGGCCAAGTGGAACCACTTCAACTTCCAGCTGGGGCGCATGAGCGGCCTGGACCGCGAGGGCAAACAGATCCAGCTGGCCGCCACCCTCGACGAGGAGGGCCGCGAGCTGCTGCCTGCGCGTACCCTGGGCTACGACACCCTGGTGATTGCCGTGGGTTCCAATACCAACGACTTCGGCACCCTGGGCGCGGCGCAGCACTGCCTGTTCCTCGATACCCGCAAGCAGGCTGAGCGTTTCCATCAGCAACTGCTCAACCACTACCTGCGCGCCCATGCCGGTGACGTGGCCAGCGAAAAAATCAGCGTGGCCATCGTCGGCGCGGGTGCCACCGGTGTGGAACTGGCGGCCGAGCTGCACCACGCAGCGCACGAACTGGCGGCCTATGGCCTGGACCGTATCCAGCCCAAGGATATGCACATCACCCTGATCGAAGCCGGCCCGCGCGTGCTGCCGGCACTGCCCGAGCGCATCAGCGTGCCGGTGCACAAGACCCTGGAAAAACTTGGGGTGAAGGTAATGACCAACGCGGCCGTCAGTGAAGTGACCGAGGATGGCCTGAAAACCAAGGATGGCGAAGTGATCCAGGCCAGCCTGAAGGTATGGGCGGCGGGTATCCGTGCGCCGGGTTTCCTCAAGGACATCGATGGCCTGGAGACCAACCGCATCAACCAGTTGGTGGTGCGCCCCACCCTGCAGACCACGCGGGACGACAACATCTTTGCCTTCGGCGACTGCGCCGCCTGCCCGCAACCTGGCAGCGATCGCAACGTGCCGCCACGGGCGCAGGCCGCGCACCAGCAGGCCTCGATGCTGGCGCAGAGCCTGAAGGCACGGCTGGAGAACAAGGCGCTGCCGACCTACGCGTACAAGGACTACGGTTCGCTGGTGTCGCTGTCGCGCTTCTCGGCGGTGGGCAACCTGATGGGTAACCTGATGGGCAGTGTGAAACTGGAAGGCTGGCTGGCGCGCATGTTCTATGTGTCGTTGTACCGGATGCACCAGATGGCGCTGTACGGTTTCTTCCGCACTGCGCTGATGATGCTGGGCAGCAAGATTGGCCGGGGTACCGAGCCGCGCCTGAAGCTGCACTGACAGGCATCTGGCTCCACCTGCAAGACCAGGCTTGCCCGCGAAGAAGGCGTCGCGGTGCTGGGCACGGGCTTTGCCCGTGTTCGCGGGGCAAGCCCGCTCCCACAGGAATAACGCCAGCTTTGAACATTTGAGCAAGACAGTTGCGCCCACAGGAAAATACCTGGCGGTCGGCTTGGCGAGGCCGGTGCTGGGCACGGGCTTTGCCCGTGTTCGCGGGGTAAGGCAGCTCCCACCGGAATAACGCCAGCTTTGAACTTTTGAGCAAGACAGTTGCGCCCACAGAAAAATGCCTGACGGTCGGCCTGGCCAGGCCGCGTTGATGGCACATTCTTTGGGGATTAATTCGAGGCAAAAGAAAAAGGGCATCTCATTCGAGATGCCCTTTTTACATGGTGGGTCGTGTAGGATTCGAACCTACGACCAATTGGTTAAAAGCCAACTGCTCTACCAACTGAGCTAACGACCCGGAAAATGGTCGGGGTGAGGGGATTCGAACTCCTGACATCCTGCTCCCAAAGCAGGCGCGCTACCGGACTGCGCTACACCCCGAGATTGGCTCCGCGACCTGGACTCGAACCAGGGACCCAATGATTAACAGTCATTTGCTCTACCGACTGAGCTATCGCGGAACTGAACTTCGGTACAACCTTTACTACTTCGAAGCCGTGTTAGCTTCGGTCTCTTTGGCTATCCGCTTTCGCGTTGTCGCTGCTGAGGCCGGCTATTCTACATTCTTCGTTTTGCTTGTCAACCACTTTTTTTCGTTCAACTTACTGATTTGTAAGTTGTTTTGCGATCCCCGATGGTGCTGGTGATTCGCTTAGTGCCTGACAACGCGGCGTATATTAGGGGCACTCGATTTCGGATGCAAGCAAAAATTTCAAAATTTTCAGAAACTTATCACCTCACCTGCAGCGGGATGAAAAAAGCCCCGCCGAAGCGGGGCTTAGGGGTCAGGCGAAGACAATCTCCTCGCCTTCCACCTTGG
Organism: Pseudomonas sp. TE21394; assembly: GCF_054057835.1. Taxonomy (NCBI): domain Bacteria; kingdom Pseudomonadati; phylum Pseudomonadota; class Gammaproteobacteria; order Pseudomonadales; family Pseudomonadaceae; genus Pseudomonas; species Pseudomonas sp. TE21394. The sequence goes on from NZ_JBSRZR010000001.1 coordinate 1,217,241, forward strand.
CGGTAATCGCCGTACCGGGCATGAACTTGCCTGCCAGGATCAGCTGCGCCAGCGGGTTCTCGATCCAGCGCTGGATGGCCCGCTTCAGCGGCCGTGCGCCATACACCGGGTCGTAACCCACGGCAATCAGCTTGTCCAGGGCTTCCGGGCTCAGGCTCAGCGACAGTTCGCGCTCCTGCAGACGGCTGCGCAGGCGGCCCAGCTGAATTTCGGTAATACCGGCAATCTGTTCACGGCCCAATGGCTCGAACACCACCACTTCGTCGATACGGTTGATGAATTCCGGGCGGAAGTGCGCACCCACCGCATCCATCACCGCTGCCCGCTGTGCCTCGCGGTCTCCCACCAGTTCCTGGATCTGCGCCGAGCCCAGGTTGGACGTCATCACGATCACCGTGTTGCGGAAGTCCACGGTGCGCCCGTGGCTGTCGGTCAGGCGGCCGTCCTCAAGCACCTGCAACAGCACGTTGAACACATCCGGGTGAGCCTTTTCCACCTCGTCCAGCAGCACCACCGAATAAGGCTTGCGCCGTACCGCCTCGGTCAGGTAACCGCCCTCTTCATAGCCCACATAGCCTGGCGGGGCACCAATCAGGCGCGCCACGGAGTGCTTCTCCATGAACTCGGACATGTCGATGCGCACCATGGCCTCTTCGGTGTCGAACAGGAACTCGGCCAGCGCCTTGCACAGCTCGGTCTTGCCCACACCGGTCGGGCCGAGGAACAGGAACGAGCCACTGGGCCGGTTCGGATCGGACAACCCGGCACGCGAGCGGCGCACGGCGTTGGACACGGCAGTAACCGCCTCGCCCTGGCCGATCACCCGCTGGTGCAGCAGCTCTTCCATCTTCAGCAGCTTCTCACGCTCACCTTCGAGCATCTTGGCCACTGGGATACCGGTCCATTTGGACACCACTTCGGCAATTTCTTCCTCGGTCACCTTGTTGCGCAGCAACTGGTTGTCGGACTTGCCGTGCTGGTCGACCATCTGCAGGCTGCGCTCCAGGTCGGGGATCACTCCGTACTGCAGCTCGGCCATGCGGCTGAGGTCGCCTTTGCGACGGGCGGCTTCCAGTTCCTGACGAGCCTGCTCGATCTTTTGCTGGATCTGCGCCGAACCCTGCACTTCGGCTTTCTCCGACGCCCAGATTTCCTCCAGGTCGGCGTATTCACGCTCCAGCCGGGTAATTTCCTCGGTCAGTTTCTCCAGGCGTTTCTTCGCAGCTTCGTCTTCTTCCTTCTTCAGCGCCTGCGATTCCACCTTGAGCTGGATCAGGCGACGGTCGAGCCGGTCGAGCACTTCCGGCTTGGAGTCGATCTCCATGCGGATGCGGCTGGCCGCTTCGTCGATCAGGTCGATGGCCTTGTCCGGCAACTGGCGGTCGGTGATGTAGCGGTGGCTGAGCTTGGCCGCGGCGATGATGGCGCCGTCGGTGATAGCGACCTTGTGGTGCACTTCATAGCGCTCCTTCAGGCCACGCAGGATGGCGATGGTATCTTCCTCGCTCGGCTCCTCGACCAGTACCTTCTGGAAACGCCGCTCCAGCGCCGCGTCCTTCTCGATGAACTGGCGGTACTCGTTGAGTGTGGTCGCGCCGACACAGTGCAGCTCGCCTCGGGCCAGGGCCGGCTTGAGCATGTTGCCGGCGTCCATGGCGCCCTCGCCCTTGCCAGCGCCGACCATGGTGTGCAGTTCGTCGATGAACAGGATGATCTGGCCTTCCTGCTTGGACAGTTCATTGAGCAGGCCTTTGAGCCGCTCTTCGAACTCGCCGCGGTACTTGGCGCCAGCGATCAGCGCGCCCATGTCCAGCGCCAGCAAGCGCTTGCCCTTGAGGCCGTCCGGCACTTCACCGTTGATGATGCGCTGCGCCAGGCCTTCGGCGATGGCGGTCTTGCCGACCCCAGGTTCGCCGATCAGCACCGGGTTGTTCTTGGTCCGGCGTTGCAATACCTGTACGGTACGGCGGATTTCGTCGTCACGGCCGATCACCGGGTCCAGCTTGCCTTCCTCGGCCCGCTTGGTCAGGTCGACGGTGTACTTGTCCAGCGCCTGGCGCGATTCCTCGGCGTTGGCGTCGTTGACTGCCGCACCGCCGCGCAGGTTGTTGATGGCGTTTTCCAGGGCCTTCTTGCTGACGCCCTGGCCGAGCAGCAACTTGCCGAGCTTGCTGTTCTCGTCCATGGCGGCCAGCAACACCAGTTCGCTGGAGATGAACTGGTCACCTTTCTGCTGGGCCAGACGGTCGGCCTGGTTGAGCAGGCGCGCCAGGTCCTGCGACATGTTCACGTCGCCGGTCGGGTTCTGGATTTTCGGCAGATGGTCGAGTTCCTTCACCAGCGCCTGGCGCAGGCTGTTGATATCGAAGCCTACCTGCATCAGCAGCGGCTTGATCGAACCACCCTGCTGCTCGAGCAGCGCCTGCAGCAGGTGCACGGGCTCGATGGCTGGGTGGTCCATGCCAACGGCCAGGGACTGGGCATCGGATATGGCAAGCTGCAGCTTGCTGGTCAAACGGTCTATTCGCATGGGATACCTTCCTTTTAAAGGGCAGGTCGGAGCGATGGACAGCGCCTGTTGATGAAGAAACCTGCCTGAGATGACCTTATAGATAAGGCTGATTGTGGAAGATTCAAGCGTAGCGGGGTTGACCGAAGTCAACCTGTTGGATTAGCGATGGGGCAGTTCGCAGGCGTGCCCGCGAAGAGGTGCTACAGGCTAGCGCGGCGCCAGCCACACAAGGGACGCAAAGCGCCCACCGTGCGGGGTGCGCCGATAGGAGAAGAACCGCTCGTCGCTGACCGTGCACCAGCCACCGCCATAAACGGCAGTCACCCCACACGCCGCCAGGCGAATGCGTGCCAGTTGATAGATGTCGGCCACCAGCTTGCCTGGCCGCTCGCCATCGACAAAGGCCCGCGCCGCTTCGGGGTGCACCGCCGTAAAGGCATCGCGCACTTCCAGGCCAACTTCGAAAGCCTGCGGCCCGATCGCCGGGCCCAGCCATACCAGCACCTCTTCAGGCGGCAAAGCCAGGCGGCCGAGCGTGGCTTCCAGTACACCCCCAGCCAGCCCGCGCCAGCCGGCATGCGCCGCGGCCACGCGGGTACCGGCACGGTCGCAGAACAGCGCCGGCAGGCAATCGGCAGTCATCACCGCGCAAGCAATGCCTGGCTGGTCGGTCCAGCTGGCGTCGGCCTCGGCGACCACGCCCGGGTCGGCATCGGCCACCACCAGGCCGTGCACCTGCTTGAGCCAGGCCGGCTGGATGGCGAGCTCATCGCTCAGACGGCGACGGTTCTCGGCCACCGCCGCCGGGTCGTCCCCAACGTGGTCGCCAAGGTTGAAGGTTTCGTAGGGCGGCACGCTGACGCCGCCCTGGCGTGTGGTGACGCAGGCGCGCACCGAGGCCGGGGCCGGCCAGTCGGGATACAGCAGCGTCTGCGTCAGGCCACTCATCCGATAAAGCTCTCGCGGTCCTGGTTCAGCAGCGACAGCAACCAGACGAAGTCATCCGGCAGTGGCGATTCCCACTTCATGACTTCACCGGTAATCGGGTGGGCCAACGCGAGGAAGCGCGCATGCAGCGCCTGACGCGGGAAGGTTTTCACCGCCTCGACCATGGTCGGGCTGGCAGCTGGTGGAATCCGGAAGCGGCCACCGTAGGTCTGGTCGCCGACCAGCGGGAACCCTACATGCGCCATGTGCACGCGGATCTGGTGGGTACGACCGGTCTCCAGCTTGACCCGCACGTGGGTGTGCGAGCGGAAGCGCTTGAGCACACGGTAGTGGCTGACCGCCGGCTTGCCGCCGTCGGTGACCGCCATGCGCTGGCGCATGCCGCCATGGCGACCGATCGGGGCATCGATCTTGCCGCCTGCGGTCACCACGCCAATCACGATGCACTCGTAGATGCGGCTGACCTTGCGCGCCTGCATCTGCTCGACCAGCCTGGTCTGCGCTTGCAAGGTCTTGGCCACCACCATCAGACCGGTGGTGTCCTTGTCCAGGCGGTGCACGATACCGGCGCGCGGTACGTTGACGATGTCCGGCACATGGTGCAGCAACGCATTGAGCAGGGTGCCACTGGCATGCCCGGCGGCCGGGTGCACAACCAGCCCGGCAGGCTTGTTGATCACCATGATGTGGTCGTCCTCGTAGACGATATCCAGTTCGATATCTTCTGCGACCCACTCACCCTGGGCCTCTTGCTCGGCCTCCAGGATAAGCTGCGAGCCACCATGGACGAGGTCTCGAGGGCGCACTACCGCGCCATCGACCGTCAGGCGGCCCTCTTTGATCCACGAAGTTAGCCGCGAACGCGAGTACTCGGCGAACAATTGGGCGGCGACCTGGTCGAGGCGTTGACCGCCCAGTTCGGACGGCACCTCTGCGCTAAGTTGAATGATCTCGGACATGCTCGATTCGGCGGGCGCACAGCCTTTGGTTTCGGCTGCGAGCTTGTGGTTAAATACGGCTTCTTTTGTCCCGGGGTTGGCCGGGGCGCTCATCATAACAGGACGGCACCGCCCAAGACAGCGGCCGTCAAAGGGACGCAAGCCGCCATGCAAGTGAAACACCTGCTGCTGATCGCCATCCTCGGGCTCACCGCGGCCTGTTCCTCCAATAAGGAAGTCATTGACGAGAACCTCAGCGAAGCCGAGCTGTACCAGCAGGCGCAGGCTGACCTGGACAACTCCAGCTACACCAGCGCCGTGAACAAGCTCAAGGCCCTGGAGTCGCGTTATCCGTTCGGCCGCTATGCCGACCAGGCGCAGCTCGAGCTGATCTACGCCAACTACAAGAACTCGGAGCCCGAAGCTGCCAAGTCGGCCGCCGAGCGCTTCATCCGGCTGCACCCGCAGCACCCGAACGTCGACTACGCCTACTACCTCAAGGGCCTGACCTCGTTCGACCAGGACCGCGGCCTGCTGGCGCGCTTCCTGCCGCTGGACATGACCAAGCGTGACCCGGGTGCCGCCCGCGACTCGTACAATGAGTTCGCCCAGCTGACCAGCCGTTTCCCCAACAGCCGCTACGCGCCTGATGCCAAGCAGCGCATGATCTACCTGCGCAACCTGCTGGCCGCATACGAAATCCATGTGGCCGACTACTACCTGAGCCGCCAGGCCTATGTGGCCGCGGCCAACCGTGGCCGCTACGTGGTGGAAAACTTCCAGGAAACCCCGTCGGTCGGTGATGGCCTGGCGGTAATGGTCGAGTCATACCAGAAGATGCACCTGGACGAACTGGCGGCCACCAGCCTGGAAACCCTCAAGCTCAACTACCCGGACCACCCGAGCCTGGTCGATGGCCAGTTCCAGCCCAAACAGACCGAGTCTGACGGCCGTGGCTGGCTGTCCAAGGCCACCCTGGGCCTGATCGAAACCGACACCCCGCTGCCGCCGGGCGAAACCCGCGCCAACCAGGATGTGGTCAAACAGTTCCAGGACGCGCGTGACGAGATGCCGCAAGAACTGCTGCCGAAAGACGAGAACGGTGACCCGATCGTGCCGGAAGGGCCGAAGGAAGCCGAGCAGGACCGCTCCTGGTTCAGCTACATGACCTTTGGTCTGTTCGACTGACCTGCTGCGGTAGGTGAAAGGGAGGCCCTGGGTCTCCCTTTTTTATTGGCCGCGCCCTAGACTGTCGGCTTCTTCAACCGACAAGCTGGACACCATGGTTCGCTTACTTTTCTGGATCGCCCTGATCGCCGCCGCGTTCTGGCTGTGGCGCAAATTCAAAGTCAGCCAACAGTCGCGCCCCGACGCCAGGCTGGATGCGCCGCTGAAGATGGTGCGCTGTGCCCATTGTGGCGTGCACCTGCCCAATGACCGGGCGCTGCAGCAGGGCAACGAGTGGTATTGCAGCCAGGCGCACCTGCAGCAAGGGCCGGGGCAATCCCGCTAGGCCCCCGGGGCTGCCGTGCAGCCCCGATGATTTCAGCCCAACCGCCCAGCCGGTGCATACGGCGCCGGGTCGATGACCGGCTCGGCCCCGGTCAGCAAATCGGTAAACAGCTGGCATGAGGCAGGCGCCAGCACCAACCCGTTACGGTAGTGCCCGCAGTTCAGCCACAACCCTTGGTGCCCCGGCACCGGCCCGATGTAGGGAATGCCTTGCGGCGAGCCCGGCCGCAGCCCGGCCCAATGCGCCACCACCTCAGCCCCTTCAAGCCCTGGCAGCAACTCCACTGCCGATGCCTTCAGGCTCTCCAACGCATCAACCGTGGGCGTCTTGTCAAACCCGGCATGCTCCAGCGTACTGCCCACCAGAATGTGGCCGTCGCGCCGCGGGATCGCATACCGACCTTTGGCCAGTACCATGCTTGGCAGGAAATCTTCGGCACACTTGAACAGAATCATCTGCCCTTTCACCGGCTCCACCGGCAGCGCCAGGCCAAGCGTACGCAGCAGCTCGCCACTCCAGGCACCGGCGCTGAGCACCACCTCATCCGCCGCCAGCACGCCGTCGCCCGTCCGCACACCGGTCACCCGGCCGTCGCGCTCGACGAAGCCGGTTATCTTGCAATGTTCACGCAAGGTCACGTTGGGCAGCGCCAGCAAGGCCGCCTTGAGGGATTTCACCAGGCGTGGATTGCGCACGTTGGCCACGCCGGCCATGTAGATGGCCCGGCGGAAGCCCGGGCCCAGGCCCGGTACCGCGTCATAGGCCGCGGAAATGTCCACCGCACTCAGCGGCCGCTGTTCGCGCACGGCCCAGGCCAGCGCTTCGGCTTCGTCGTCCAGGTCGAGCCAGTACAGCCCCGTGGTGTGTACTTCCGGGTCGACGCCAGTGCTGGCGAACAGGCGCTCGCCCAGCTGTGGATAAAAGTCCTGCGACCAGTGCGCCAGCGCCGTCACTGCCGGGCTGTAGCGCCACGGGTACAGCGGCGAAACGATGCCGCCGCCGGCCCAGGACGACTCGCGGCCGACCTCGCCCTGGTCACACACCACCACCTGCCCGACTTTCGCGGCCAGGTTGAATGCCGTCAGCAGGCCGATCACCCCGCCGCCGACCACCACTACTTGCTTGCTCATCTGTCGATCCAACATCTGAAGTAATTCCGCGATGCACCCGGCATCATTCAACCTTCAGCTTCCCCAGCAGTGTGCACTGTCGCCAACGGCGCCCGGATTGCTCCTTACGCCAGCCTGGTCGAGCTGGAAGTCACCACAGCGGTCCTGCGCCATCAGTCCGCCCGGCAGCCGCCGGGCGCGCAAGGTGAAAATGTCCTTGTCGCGCTGGGCCTGCAGGTCGTAGTAGCGGTTACCAACTGGCAAGCCTGGCTCGCCTTCGGCGTACTGGCCGGTGAGCACGCGGTGGCGCTCCAGGCGCAGGGCGGCATCTTGCAGCAGGCCGACCGCCTCGCTGCGTGCAGCGCGCCGGAGCTGGTCGTGGTAACTGGGGTAGGCAATGGCTGCCAGAATGCCGATGACCGCCAGCACAATCAACAATTCAATCAGGCTAAAGCCTTGCTGCATGTCAGTCTCCTCGCAATCTTTGCCGCCAGGTAACACGGCGGGTTGTGCCGTCAACCACGGCATAGACCGCTTCCAGCACATATCGCGGCTCGGCTTGCAGGCTGACCGCAGTGACCCTGAACAGGGTGACCTGCTGCCCTTCTGGCACATGCACGGCACGGCCGCTGGTACCCAGGTTCTGTACCTGGAAAAAACCGTCCCGGGCGCGCTGCCAGGGCCCGACCAGGTCGTGCGGTCGGCCAGGCGGTAGGCACGCAGAACAAAGCTCCGGGGGAGCCCGCCGCAGCTCCCCCTCCCCTGCCAGCAAGGTTGCCTCAGCCTGCTCCAGCGCCAGCAGGCCATCGCGCTGGTAGCCGGTCAGCCGTGTCTCCACCAACGCTTCACGCAGCGCTGATGCCGCAAGCAGGCCGAGCAACAGACTGAGCACCAGGGCCAACAGCATAACCACGCCACGCTGGCGGCTCATGGCGACGCTACCGGGTTGCGAATTGCCACGCTCAACGCGTGCTGCTGGCGGATGCCCGAGGACGGCTCGTGCAACGTCAGAGCGATATCGACCCGCTCCCCGCCCGACGTTTGTACACGTTCGATACGCATGTCCTGCACATTCTCCACGAGCGGCTGCAGGCTGCCTGCTGCCCGCTTGAACTTCAGGGTGTTGCCCTGCAGCTGGTAGACGTATCTGCTGATGGGGTAGGCCAGCGGGTAGAACTTGCCCTCGTCGCGTTCTTTTTCCACCACCACTTCCTTGGCGCAATCAGTCTGCACGAACCATTCCGGCGCCCCGGGGTGGCCGCGCATCTCTGCCACCACCAGGCGAAGTGTGGCCCCCTCGATTTCCAGGGGACGAGCAAAAGCCTGTCGTGCTGCCGGACTCCTGATATCGCCGGGCTGCAAGCGCAGGCAACCGAACATCCCTGCCATGCGTATGTCCTGAGCCATGCGCAGCAGCGCCAGACGGGCCTCACTGTGCATGCGCACCGCGGTACTTTGCAGGCGCCAGCTCTGGTGGGCAGAGACGAACAGCTGGCCGACCGCTGCCATCAGCATCAGGCCGAGGGCCAGCGCCAACGTCATCTCCAGCAGGCCGAACCCGTCCTGGCGACGCTTCACTGTCGCCCCCGTTCATGTTCGCTATGCGCGGCCATGGCCGCCTGGCCATCGCGGCGCGCGCCTTCCACGGCCTGCAATGCCTGCAGTTGCAGGCCTGCCGCAGCAAACAGGCCGACCGCCACTACCACCACCGCCAGGAGCACTTCCAGCAGTGTCATGCCTCGTTGAACTACCTGCATCCCTGCACCTCCTGAGACTTTTCCCGCAATTGCCTTGAACTCGGGCGACTGGTGCTCCTGTCCAACGACCGAGAAGCTATAGCCAAGCACTTCCATGGAGGAATGCACGGTGAAGCAACGAGGCGTAACACTGATTCAAATGTTGTCAGCGTTGGCAGTGGCGGTATTGCTGACCCAGCTAGGCATGCCGGCCTATGCCCGGTTGAGCGACGACTTGCACAGGGCGGCTGCCGCCCGCGACCTGGCGCAGGCCCTGCGCAGTGCGCGCAGCCATGCCATGTTGCAAAGCCAGCCAGTGCTGGTGCAGCCGCTGGACGGTAAGTGGGGGAACGGATGGCGGGTGCTGCTGGAACATAACCAGCAAGTGTTGCGTGAACAGCGTCTTTCACGGCCGCTGGAGATTGCAGGCAATAGTGGCGGGCAGGTGAAATTCAGCGCGCTGGGTGTTCCGCTGGGCCCGGGCAACCAGTTGCTGGCGGCCACGCTGCGTGTTTGCGAACGGGCGTCAGGCGAGAGCCGCTATAAGGTGGTGCTGGCATCGACCGGCAGAGTCAGGCTGGATACAGAGGCCGCCCCACACACCCAGTGCCCGGCCGCCCGGCCCTGAACCGGGCTCATCGCCGGCAAGCCAGCAATGAGCCCGGGACTGGGTCACGTCAAATCAGCGAACGAACCCGCAGCTCTTTGGGCATGGAGAAGGTGATGTTCTCTTCACGCCCATCCAGCTCTTCAGCGCCGGTAGCGCCCCAGGCCTTGAGCTGCTCGATCACGCCACGCACCAGCACTTCGGGGGCCGAAGCGCCGGCAGTAATGCCGATTCGCGCCTTCTGCTCGAACCAGCCACGTTGCAGGTCTTCGGCGCCGTCGATCAGGTAGGCCGGAGTGCCCATGCGCTCGGCCAGCTCGCGCAGGCGGTTGGAGTTGGAACTGTTCGGGCTGCCAACCACCAGTACCACGTCGCACTCGTCCGCCAGTTGCTTCACCGCATCCTGGCGGTTCTGGGTGGCGTAGCAGATGTCGTCCTTGCGCGGGCCGCCGATGTTCGGGAAGCGTGCGCGCAGGGCGTCGATGACGCGGCTGGTGTCGTCCATCGACAGCGTGGTCTGGGTGACGAAGGCCAGGTGGTCCGGGTCTTTCACCTGCAGGTTGGCGACATCCTCCTCGTCCTCGACGAGATAGATTGCGCCACCGTTGCTGGCGTCGTACTGGCCCATGGTGCCCTCGACTTCCGGGTGCCCTTCGTGGCCGATAAGGATGCACTCACGGCCATCGCGGCTGTATTTGGCCACTTCGATGTGCACCTTGGTCACCAGCGGGCAAGTCGCGTCGAACACTTTCAGGCCACGGCCTGCGGCTTCCTGGCGCACGGCCTGGGAAACCCCGTGGGCACTGAAGATGACGATGACGTCGTCCGGCACCTGGTCCAGCTCCTCGACGAAGATGGCACCACGGTTGCGCAGGTCTTCCACCACGAACTTGTTGTGCACCACTTCGTGACGCACATAGATCGGCGGGCCGAAGACTTCCAGCGCGCGGTTGACGATCTCGATCGCCCGGTCGACCCCCGCGCAGAAGCCGCGAGGGTTGGCGAGTTTGATTTGCATGTTCGGCTCCAGGCTTACAGGGCCTTGACCTCGAGGATCTCCACCTCGAAGGTCAGGGTCTTGCCAGCCAGTGGGTGATTGAAGTCGATGGTCACCTGGTCGTCATCGAATGCCTTGACCACACCCGGCAGCTCGGTGTTGGCGGCGTCGTTGAAGATGATCAGCAACCCTTCGGACAGCTCCATGCCCTCGAACTGGGACCGCGGCATGACTTGCACGTTCTGCGGGTTGGGCTGGCCGAAGGCGTTCTCCGGGGCCACTACCACGTTGCGCTTGTCACCTGCCTTGAAGCCGAACAGGGCATTCTCGAACCCTGGCAGCAGGTTGCCATCGCCCACCTTGAAAGTGGCCGGGGCCTTGTCGAAGGTACTGTCGACGGTATCGCCGTTTTCCAGGTGCAGCGCGAAGTGCAGGGTGACTTCGGTGTTCTGGCCGATACGGGTGTCAGTCATGGACCGGATCCTCGGACTTCTTGCTCTTGAACATATCCAGCGCCAGCATCACCGCACCAACGGTAATGGCGCTGTCGGCCAGGTTGAAGGCCGGGAAGTAATGGCGGTTCTGCCAGTGCACCAGGATGAAGTCGACCACATGGCCGAGCACGACGCGGTCGTACAGGTTGCCGATCGCCCCACCCAGCACCAGCGCCAGCGCCACGGCCAGCCAGGTCTCGTTGCGCCCCAGGCGCTTGAGCCACACCACCAGCACGGCGCTGACCACCACGGCGATCAGGGCGAACAACCAGCGCTGCCAGCCGGAGCTTTCCGCCAGGAAGCTGAAGGCCGCGCCGGTGTTGTAGGCCAGGGTCCAGCTGAAGTAGTCGGGAATCACGACGATCTGCTGGTACATGGTCAGGGCGTTGTTGAAATACAGCTTGGTGGCCTGGTCGAGGACCACGACCAACAGGCTCAGCCAAAGCCATGCAAGGCGCCCGAAGCGCCCCGCTGCAGGGTTAGGCATAGTGGCGCACCTCACCCGAGCCGCTCAGGTTGTCGACGCAACGGCCGCAGATTTCCGGATGCTCCGGATGGCTGCCAACGTCGGCGCGGAAGTGCCAGCAACGGCCGCACTTGGCGTGGCCGGACTTGACCACCTTCAGCTTGAGGCCTTCGACTTCGGTGGCCACGGCTTCGGCCGGCGCCTGGGCGAATGGCACCACGCTGGCGGCCGAGGTGATCAGCACGAAGCGCAGTTCATCGCCCAGCTTGCCCAGGTCGGCGCTCAGGCCTTCATCGGCATACAGGGTAACTTCGGCCTGCAGGTTGCCGCCGATGACCTTGGCGGTACGCTGGTTCTCCAGCTCCTTGTTGACCGAAGCCTTCACCGCCATCACGCGGTCCCAGTAGGCGCGGTCCAGCTCGGTGCCTTCCGGCAATTCGCTCAGGCCCTCGTACCAGCCATTGAGCATCACCGACTCGTTGCGCTCGCCCGGCAGGTATTGCCAGATTTCGTCGGCGGTGAACGCCAGGATCGGGGCGATCCAGCGCACCAGCGCTTCGCTGATGTGGTATAGCGCGGTCTGGCAGGAACGGCGGGCGACACTATTGGCACCGGTAGTGTACTGGCGGTCCTTGATGATATCGAGGTAGAAGCCACCCAGTTCCTGCACACAGAAGTTGTGCACCTTGGAGTAGACGTTCCAGAAACGGTACTCGCTGTAGTGCTCTTCCAGTTCGCGTTGCAGCAGCAGGGTGCGGTCCACCGCCCAGCGGTCCAGCGCCAGCATGTCTTGCGGGGCCAGCAGGTCCCGGGCCGGGTCGAAGCCGGACAGGTTGGACAGCAGGAAGCGCGCGGTATTGCGGATACGGCGGTAGGCGTCGGCGCTACGCTGCAGGATCTGCTCGGAAACAGCCATCTCGCCGGAGTAGTCGGTGGCGGCGACCCACAGACGCAGAATGTCGGCACCCAGGGTGTTGTTGACCTTTTCCGGCTCGATGGTGTTACCCAGCGACTTGGACATCTTGCGGCCGTTCTCGTCCACGGTGAAGCCGTGGGTCAGCAGCTCGCGATACGGCGCATGGCCGTCGATGGCGCAGCCGGTCAGCAGCGAAGAGTGGAACCAGCCGCGGTGCTGGTCGGAGCCTTCCAGGTACAGGTCGGCACGCGGGCCGGTGGCGTGACCGATGTCGTGCGAACCACGCAGTACATGCCAGTGAGTGGTACCGGAGTCGAACCAGACGTCGAGGGTGTCGGCGATCTTGTCGTACTGCTCGGCCTCGGCGCCCAGCAGTTCGGCAGCGTCCAGCTTGAACCAGGCCTCGATGCCCTGCTGCTCGACGCGCTTGGCCACTTCTTCCATCAGCTCGACGGTGCGCGGGTGCAGCTCACCGGTCTGCTTGTGCAGGAAGAACGGGATCGGCACGCCCCAGTTGCGCTGACGCGAGATGCACCAGTCCGGGCGGTTGGCGATCATCGCGTGCAGGCGCGCCTGGCCCCAGGCAGGCACGAACCTGGTGTCCTCGATGGCTTTCAGGGCACGCTCACGCAGCGGCTCGCCGGTGGACGGTTGCTTGTCCATGCCCACGAACCACTGCGCGGTGGCGCGGTAGATCAGCGGGGTCTTGTGGCGCCAGCAGTGCATGTAGCTGTGGCTGATGGTTTCGGTGTGCATCAGCGCACCGACTTCGCTCAGCTTGTCGACGATGGCCGGGTTGGCCTTCCAGATAAACTGGCCGCCGAAGAATGGCAGCGAATCCACATACACGCCGTTGCTCTGCACCGGGGTGAGGATGTCGTCGTTGACCATGCCGTAGCGCTTGCAGGTGACGAAGTCGTCTTCACCGTAGGCTGGCGAGGAGTGCACCACGCCGGTACCGGCGCCCAGTTCGACGTAGTCGGCCAGGTACACCGGCGACAGGCGATCGTAGAACGGGTGACGGAAGTTGATCAGCTCCAGTGCCGAACCCGGGGCGGTGGCGATGACCGAGCCTTCCAGGTTGTAGCGTTTCAGGCACGACTCGACCAGTTCTTCGGCCAGCACCAGCAGGCGCGCGCCGGTATCGACCAGGGCGTACTTGAACTCGGGGTGGATGTTCAGCGCCTGGTTGGCCGGGATGGTCCACGGCGTGGTGGTCCAGATCACGATGGCGGCCGGCCTGACCAGCGCATCAAGGCCGAACGCGGCGGCCAGCTTGGCCTCGTCGGCAACCGGGAAGGCGACATCGATGGTCTGCGATTTCTTGTCGGCGTACTCGACTTCGGCTTCGGCCAGCGCCGAGCCGCAATCGAAGCACCAGTTCACCGGCTTCAGGCCCTTGAACACGAAGCCTTGCTTGACCATCTCGGCCAGGGCGCGGATTTCACCGGCCTCGTTGGCAAAGTTCATGGTCTTGTACGGGTTGTCCCAGTCACCCAGCACGCCCAGGCGGATGAACTCGGTCTTCTGCCCTTCGATCTGCTCGGCGGCATACTCGCGGCACAGCTCGCGGGTGCGGTCGGCGGACAGGTGCTTGCCGTGGGTAACCTCGACCTTGTGCTCGATCGGCAGGCCATGGCAGTCCCAGCCCGGCACGTACGGCGCATCGAAGCCGGCCAGGGTCTTGGAACGGACGATCATGTCCTTGAGGATCTTGTTCAGCGCATGACCGATGTGAATCTTGCCGTTGGCATAGGGCGGGCCGTCGTGCAGGACGAACTTGGGACGATCCTTGCCAATTTCGCGCAGCTTCTGGTACAGGCCAATGCTGTCCCAGCGCTGCAGGATCTGCGGTTCGCGCTGAGGCAGGCCGGCCTTCATGGGGAAGGCGGTGTCCGGAAGGTTTAGCGTGGCTTTGTAGTCGGTCATTTCAGGCTCTTCGTTAGCGGTTGAGCGTGCCAATGTGCACGTGCGGCGGCGATATCCGCATCGATCGCCGACTTCAGCGCCTCCAGGGAGGCGAAACGCTGCTCTTCACGCAGCTTGTGGTGGAACTTCACCGTCAGGCGCCGGCCATACAGGTCGCCGGCATAGTCCAGCAGATGAATTTCCAGGTGCGGGCGCCCGTCACCGGCAACGGTGGGACGCACGCCGATATTGCCGACACCCGGCCAGGCCTTGCCGTCGATCTCGATGCTGGCCAGGTAGACCCCGGACAGCGGCACGCGGCGGCGTTTGAGCTGGATGTTGGCAGTGGGTGTGCCGAGCTGGCGGGCCAGCTTCTGGCCGTGCAGCACGCAGCCGCTGATACTGTAGGGGCGGCCCAGCAGGTGCTCGGCAAGTTCGAAGTTGCCCTCGGACAGCGCCTTGCGCACTTCGGTGCTGCTGACCCGCAGGCCGTCCTGGACCACCGTATTGGCGGCCTCGACGCTGAAGCCGTACTGCTTGCCGGCATCGACCAGGAAGGCAAAATCGCCGGCGCGGTCGCAGCCAAAGCGGAAGTCATCGCCGACTTCGAGGTGGCGTACCCCCAGGCCGTCGACGAGGATGGTCTTGACGAAGGCATCGGCGCCGAGCTTGCTCAGGCGCTGGTTGAATGCCAGGCACAGGACCTGGTCGATGCCTTCGGCCGCCAGCAGCTCGACCTTGTCACGCAGGCGGGCCAGGCGCGCCGGCGCGGTATCGGGGGCGAAGTATTCGCGTGGTTGGGGCTCGAAGATCACCACGCAGGTTGGCAGGCCCAAGGCCTGGCCGCGCTCGCGCAGACGCCCCAGGATAGCCTGGTGGCCGCGGTGAACCCCGTCGAAGTTGCCAATGGTGGCGACACAGCCCCGGTGCTCGGGGCGCAGGTTGTGAAGACCTCGAACCAGCTGCATAACGCGCTTCTTGCTCATAAAGTGGCCGATTATAACCACACCCGGGCGCCGGTGACAGGCAGCAGCGCCCAAGGGCGGCGTGGAATGCGAAAAACCGACGCCTGACCCGCCCGATGCCTCAGTGCAAGGCCTTGCGGGCGAAATGCCGAGGCCGGAAACCGCACAGGTACAGGCAGCCGAAATAGCTCACCACCCCAGCCAGCACCAGCGCCCCCAGGCGAACCAGGCGCGCCAGCATGCTGCCCTGCTCCCAGGCTGGCAGGTAGTGCATGCCGGCCAGCAACACCGCCGACATCAGCCCCACCGCCAGCAGCAACTTGAGCAGGAACATCGCCCACCCAGGCTGTGGCTGGAACAGCTGCTGGCTGCGCAGTTTCCAGAACAGCAGGCCGGCATTCAGGCAGGCGCCCAGGCTGATCGCCAGGGCCAGCCCGGCATGTGCCAGCGGGCCGACCAGGGCCAGGTTGAACAGTTGGGTGCAGACCAGGGTGAACACCGCGATCTTCACCGGCGTGCGGATATTCTGCTGCGCATAGAAGCCGGGGGCCAGCACCTTGATCAGAATGATCGCCAGCAAGCCCACGGAATAGGCAATCAATGCCCGCTGGGTCATGGCCGCGTCGGTGGCGGTGAACTTGCCGTACTGGAACAGCGCCACGGTCAGCGGCTCGGCGAGGATGGCCAGGGCCAGGGTGCACGGCAACACCAGCAGGAAGCACAGGCGCAGGCCCCAGTCGAGGATCCGTGAATACTCTTCACGGTCCTTGTTGGCGTAGGTCTTGGCAAGGGTCGGCAGGAGAATGGTGCCCAGAGCCACGCCCAGCACACCTGAAGGCAGCTCCATGAGGCGGTCGGCGTAGTACATCCAGGACACCGAGCCAGCCACCAGGAACGAGGCAAAGATGGTGTTGATGATCAGCGAAATCTGGCTCACCGACACCCCGAGAATCGCCGGCAGCATCTGCTTGAGCACCCGCCAGACCCCGGCGTCGCGCAGGTTCAGGCGCGGCAGCACGAGCATGCCGATCCGTTTCAGCGCTGGCAGCTGGTACAGCAGCTGCGCCAGGCCTCCGGCCAGCACGCCCCAGGCCAGGGCCATGATCGGCGGGTCGAAGTACGGCGTGAGCAGCACGGCGAAGGCGATCATCGCCACGTTCAACAGGGTCGGGGTGAAGGCCGGCACCGAGAAACGGTTCCAGGTATTGAGGATGGCCCCAACCAGCGAAGACAGCGAGATCAGCAATATATAAGGAAAAGTCACCCGCAACAGGGCGGTGGTCAGCTGGTACTTTTCGGCGCTGTCGACAAAGCCCGGGGCAGTCGCCCAGACCACCCACGGTGCGGCCAGGATACCGATGGCGGTGACCAGTGCCAGGACCAGGGTCAGTAGGCCGCTGACATAGGCGACGAAGGTACGGGTGGCCTCCTCGCCTTGCTGGGTCTTGTATTCAGCCAGGATCGGCACGAACGCCTGGGAAAACGCACCTTCGGCGAAGATGCGCCGCAGCAGGTTGGGCAGCTTGAAGGCGATGAAGAAGGCATCGGTGGCGATGCCGGCGCCGAAGATGCGCGCCAGGATGGTGTCGCGGACAAAGCCCAGCACCCGCGAAATCATGGTGATCGAGCTTACCGCAGCCAGGGATTTGAGCAGGTTCATCGAAAAGATTCACGCCAAGGGCAGAGGACGCTGCCAGACAGCGTCCGAATGTGCGATACTCCCGCGCCTTCGCAGGGGAGCCAAAAATTCCCGAGTTTACAGGTCGCGCAGCAGAAAGGAATCTTTCCATCCTGTTGGCGCACCGCTCGGCGGAACCTTGCAGGTGGCCTTGACATCCGCTCGACTGATCGGCATGATTCGCGGCCTATTTTGTTTGCTATTTACCTAAAGTCTTTCGAGGAGCTCGACGGTGGCCAACACACCTTCCGCCAAGAAACGTGCAAAACAGGCTGAGAAGCGTCGCAGCCACAACGCCAGCCTGCGTTCCATGGTCCGCACCTACATCAAGAATGTAGTCAAAGCCATCGACGCAAAAGACGCCGAAAAAGCGCAAGCCGCTTACGTTCTGGCTGTGCCTGTAATCGACCGTATGGCCGACAAGGGCATCATCCACAAGAACAAGGCTGCTCGTCACAAAGGCCGTCTGAATGGCCACATCAAGGCGCTGAAAGAAGCTGCAGCTGCCTAAGCGACGCGCTAGTCGAAAAACCGACCCTAGGGTCGGTTTTTTGTTGCCTGCGATTTGTGCTTCAGCACCAACCCATCGCCGCACCGCTTTTTGCAGGAGCGGACTTGGGTCATGATCGGGCTGCAGCATAGGCATTGCAGCTGCAGTTGAGGGGCTGCTAGGCAGCCCCATCGCGACACAAGCCCGCTCCTGCAAAATGAGGCATGCCTGCGTTAGCCCGGTATTACTTGGCTATCTGGATCTTCGGCGCCCATTTCAGCCATTCTTCTTCGGCCTGGTCGAACAAGGCGAAGGTCTGCTGCGGCCGCGCCGGGTTACCCATCTGCTCGCCATCCGGCGTGGCGAAGGCAATACCACCGTCGATCAGGGTTTCCACCGACTCGGTACGCACCGTAGCCCCCTTGAACAGCCCCCAGTCGAAACCGAAGCCACTGCTGTTCCAGAAACGACTGCCGTTGCGCACCAGTGCCGCATAGCGCGGTTCGATCAGGATATGGATCAGCACGCGGTCAGCATTCTGGCCCAGCTCGAAGCCCGTCACCTTGCCCACCGCTACTTCGCGGTAGGTAACCGGTACACCCGGCTTGATCGAACCACGACGCGGGGCACTTAGCGTCAACGGCAGGCCGACTTCCGGCCCTGCCACTTGCGGGGCTTCGGCCAGCGCGATGAAGTCATGCTGCGGGCCGCGGTCCTTGGTTGCCGGTTGCACTTCCAGGTATTGCCCGCCAACCAGGGTATCTAGGTTCTGTGTACGCACCAGGCCAAAGGCCGGCTTGACCACCCAGAACTGCGTGCCGACCCGGGCAATACGGTTCGCTGCCTCGGTAATGCGCGCCCGCAGCAACACCGCCTGCAGGTCAGTGGTGAGGTCGACGCTCTCGACGCTGCCTACATCCAGGCCGCGGAAGCGGATTGCCGTGCCCGGCTTCAGGCCATCGGCACGGTCGACGCGGATGGTGACCAGCGTGCCTGCACGGTTGGCCGCCTCCTGGCTGTCGTGCAGACGGAAGCGCGGAATATGACGCTTGAGCGCCACATTGGGTCGCGGCGTGTCGAAGGCGATACCACCGGCCATCAGCGTCTGCAGCGACTCACTCTTGATCTTGATGCCCGACAGGCCACCGGTGAGGGTGATACCACTGACGTTCCAGAAGCGCGACGAGCCGTTGACCAGCTTTTCGTATTCCTTCTCGATATGCACGCCGATCAGGATGCGGTTGCTGTTACGCGCAAACTGGTAGCTCTGCACGCTACCCACCTTCACCTGGCGGTACATCACCGGGCTCCCGATCTCCAGCGAACCCAGGGTGTCGGCGAACAGCACCATGTGCAGGCCAGGCGCCTTGAGGTCGAGTGGCGGCGCCTTGGCGCGGGCCTCGAACTCGCGCTCGGGACGTGCGCCTTTCTCGCCGGGACGGATAGCGATGTAGTTGCCTTTGACCAGTGCTTCCAGGCCAGTGATACCCGCCAGCGAAATCGATGGTTTGACCACCCAGAACTGCGTACCCTCGACCAGGTAGTCCTCGGTCAATGGGTCCAGCGTCAATTCGGCCGATGCGCTGGCCAGGTTGTCTTCCATCTTCAGGGTTTTCAGCGAGCCGACCTGGATCCCCTTGTACATGACCGGCGTACGGCCCGCCTGCAGGCCCTCATAATCGCTTAGCTTCAGCTTCACGCGGATACCGGCCTGGGCCGCATCGAAGTCCTCATACAGGCGGAACGGCAGGCTGGGGTCTGTGGGCGGGCTGTCCTGGCGATGTTCCGGCGTGGCGAAGGCGATACCACCAGCCACGATGCTCGACAGCGACTCGCTGCGCACCTTCACCCCCGACAGCGAGGCATCGATGCTGACGCCGCTGGCGTTCCAGAAACGCGTGTGCTTGCGCACCAGGCTGGCGTATGCCGGCTCGATGAAGACTTTGATTTCGACGGTGCTCTGGTCGTCGGAGAGGCGATAGCTTTTCACCCGGCCAACCTGGATCTGCTTGTAGAACACCGGACTGTCACGGTTGAGTGAACCGAGCCGGTCGGCCTTTAGGGTCAGGTGCAGGCCCGGCTCGGTGTCCGACAACGGCGGCGCCACCTTCAACGCAGTGAAGCGCTTGGTACGCTCCCCTTCTCCCGGGCTGACGGCGATGTAGTTACCGGACACCAGTGTTTCAAGACCGGAAATACCCGCCAGGCTGACACTTGGCTTGACCAGCCAGAAGCGCGTGCCTTTGGTCAGGTGGGGTTCGGCGGCCTTGTTCATCTCGATGGTGGCGATCACCCCCTGGTTCTCGCCCTTGGCGTCCAGCACCAAGCGGGTCACCTTGCCGACCGGCATGCCCTTGTAGATGACCTCGGTCTTGTTGGCGACGATCCCCTCGCCCGACTCGAAGCGGACTTCAATTTCCACGCCGGCATCACGGTAAGCCTGCCACGCCAGCCAACCACCGATCATCAAGGCGATCAAAGGCAGGATCCAGATGGCCGACCAGTTCGAGGCAGGGCGGGTTTTAGCCGTTGGCAGGTCACTCATGGTCGTCATCCGACTCCGTGTTATCCCAGATCAGTCGGGGATCGAAAGTTAAAGCAGCAAGCATTGTCAGAATCACCACAGTTGCAAAGGCGACAGCGCCCAGGTTGGCTTCGACACTGGCGATTCGGCCGAAATTCACCACCGCCACCAGGATGGCGATGACAAAGATATCCAGCATGGACCAGCGTCCGATGAATTCGATGAAGCGGTACATCAATATCCGTTGCCGCGCCGAAAGCGGCTGCCGCCGCTGAACGGAATACAACAACAGGCCGATTCCCACCAGCTTGAAGGTGGGCACCAGGATGCTGGCAATGAACACCACGGCAGCAATGGGCACCATGCCATGCTTGAGCAAGGTGATGACGCCGGACATGATCGTGTCGGGGCTACCTTGGCCGAGCGTACTCACGGTCATGATCGGCAACATGTTGGCCGGGATGTACAAGATCGATGCAGCGATCAGCAGCGCCCAGGTACGCACGATGCTGTTCGGGCGACGGGCATGCACGATGGCACCGCAGCGTGTACAGGTTTGTGAAGCGCTGCCCGGCTCTTGCCGGTTCAGCTCGTGACATTCATTACAGACCAGAATGCCCGCATCAATCGCCCGCATGCAGATCTTCCCCCGATAGCGCACTCCAGATCTGGTGCGGCGACATCACCACTTCAAGCCATACCTGGATCAACAACAGGCTGATGAAGCAGAACAGCCCCAGGCCTACGGTGAGTTCGGCCAGGTCAACAAGCTTGACGATGGCCACCAGCACGCCCATGAAATAAACCTCGAGCATGCCCCAGTCACGCAAGTGGTGATAGATGCGGTAGAACAGCAAGCCGTAATCGCGCCCGATGTTCAGCCGGATGCTCAACAGTACGGCCAGTTGGCAGAGGAGCTTTGCCAAGGGTATGGCCATGCTGCAGAGAAACACCACGACAGCCACGCCACGCATTTCCGAGTTGTACAGGCCCAGCACGCCGCTCCAGACGGTATCGTCTGATGTCTGGCCAAGCAGATGCAGCTGCATGATTGGCAGGAAATTGGCCGGCACAAACAGCAGCAGCGCCGTCAGTACCAGCGCCAGGCTACGGTTGACCACATTGTGCCGGTGGGCGTACAGCTCGTAGCCGCAGCGCGGGCACAGGGCCTTTTCATCGTGCTGGAGTACGGGCTTGCGTAGCAGCAGGTCGCATTCATGGCAGGCGACAAGCTCCTCCAGCGGCAAGCGTGCCAATGATTCGGGTTCGACAGGATTGGGCATATAGCGCTTCTGAATAGGTGCGTGGGGCTATTCTAGTGTGCTTGCCCGGATTGTGGGAGGTGTGGAGCGGGCGCGCTCCCACACGGGACCATGCATGCAGGTTTTTTTGCGTGACAAAGACAAAACCCCTACCTGCCTGCGCAGATAGGGGTTTTGCGAAATGAATCTTGACGATGACCTACTCTCACATGGGGAAGCCCCACACTACCATCGGCGATGCATCGTTTCACTGCTGAGTTCGGGATGGGATCAGGTGGTTCCAATGCTCTATGGTCGTCAAGAAATTCTGTTGCCAGAAGGTCCTGGTAGACACTCCAGCGAATCCGGATATGTGATGTTCGTGGTTCGTTGCGAACTTTCGGTTCGTATCATCTTCACCACCGCAATCTGCGTCAGCAAATTGCTTGGGTGTTATATGGTCAAGCCTCACGGGCAATTAGTATTGGTTAGCTCAACGCCTCACAGCGCTTACACACCCAACCTATCAACGTCGTAGTCTTCGACGGCCCTTCAGGGAACTCAAGGTTCCAGTGAGATCTCATCTTGAGGCAAGTTTCCCGCTTAGATGCTTTCAGCGGTTATCTCTTCCGAACATAGCTACCCGGCAATGCCACTGGCGTGACAACCGGAACACCAGAGGTTCGTCCACTCCGGTCCTCTCGTACTAGGAGCAGCCCCTCTCAAATCTCAAACGTCCACGGCAGATAGGGACCGAACTGTCTCACGACGTTCTAAACCCAGCTCGCGTACCACTTTAAATGGCGAACAGCCATACCCTTGGGACCGGCTTCAGCCCCAGGATGTGATGAGCCGACATCGAGGTGCCAAACACCGCCGTCGATATGAACTCTTGGGCGGTATCAGCCTGTTATCCCCGGAGTACCTTTTATCCGTTGAGCGATGGCCCTTCCATACAGAACCACCGGATCACTAAGACCTACTTTCGTACCTGCTCGACGTGTTTGTCTCGCAGTCAAGCGCGCTTTTGCCTTTATACTCTACGACCGATTTCCGACCGGTCTGAGCGCACCTTCGTACTCCTCCGTTACTCTTTGGGAGGAGACCGCCCCAGTCAAACTACCCACCATACACTGTCCTCGATCCGGATAACGGACCTGAGTTAGAACCTCAAAGTTGCCAGGGTGGTATTTCAAGGATGGCTCCATGAGAACTGGCGTCCCCACTTCAAAGCCTCCCACCTATCCTACACAAGCAAATTCAAAGTCCAGTGCAAAGCTATAGTAAAGGTTCACGGGGTCTTTCCGTCTAGCCGCGGATACACTGCATCTTCACAGCGATTTCAATTTCACTGAGTCTCGGGTGGAGACAGCGCCGCCATCGTTACGCCATTCGTGCAGGTCGGAACTTACCCGACAAGGAATTTCGCTACCTTAGGACCGTTATAGTTACGGCCGCCGTTTACCGGGGCTTCGATCAAGAGCTTCGCTTGCGCTAACCCCATCAATTAACCTTCCGGCACCGGGCAGGCGTCACACCCTATACGTCCACTTTCGTGTTTGCAGAGTGCTGTGTTTTTAATAAACAGTCGCAGCGGCCTGGTATCTTCGACCGGCATGGGCTTACGGAGCAAGTCCTTCACCCTCGCCGGCGCACCTTCTCCCGAAGTTACGGTGCCATTTTGCCTAGTTCCTTCACCCGAGTTCTCTCAAGCGCCTTGGTATTCTCTACCTAACCACCTGTGTCGGTTTGGGGTACGGTTCCCAGTTATCTGAAGCTTAGGAGCTTTTCTTGGAAGCATGGTATCAACCACTTCGTCGCCTGAAGGCAACTCGTCATCAGCTCTCGGCCTTGAAATCCCGGATTTGCCTAAGATTCCAGCCTACCACCTTAAACCTGGACAACCAACGCCAGGCTGGCCTAACCTTCTCCGTCCCTCCATCGCAATAACTGGAAGTACAGGAATATTAACCTGTTTTCCATCGACTACGCTTTTCAGCCTCGCCTTAGGGACCGACTAACCCTGCGTCGATTAACGTTGCGCAGGAAACCTTGGTCTTTCGGCGTGCGAGTTTTTCACTCGCATTGTCGTTACTCATGTCAGCATTCGCACTTCTGATACCTCCAGCAAGCTTCTCAACTCACCTTCACAGGCTTACAGAACGCTCCTCTACCGCGTCATCAAAGATGACACCCGTAGCTTCGGTGCATGGTTTGAGCCCCGTTACATCTTCCGCGCAGGCCGACTCGACTAGTGAGCTATTACGCTTTCTTTAAAGGGTGGCTGCTTCTAAGCCAACCTCCTAGCTGTCTAAGCCTTCCCACATCGTTTCCCACTTAACCATGACTTTGGGACCTTAGCTGACGGTCTGGGTTGTTTCCCTTTTCACGACGGACGTTAGCACCCGCCGTGTGTCTCCCATGCTCGGCACTTCCAGGTATTCGGAGTTTGCATCGGTTTGGTAAGTCGGGATGACCCCCTAGCCGAAACAGTGCTCTACCCCCTGGAGTGATACATGAGGCGCTACCTAAATAGCTTTCGAGGAGAACCAGCTATCTCCGAGCTTGATTAGCCTTTCACTCCGATCCACAGGTCATCCGCTAACTTTTCAACGGTAGTCGGTTCGGTCCTCCAGTCAGTGTTACCTAACCTTCAACCTGCCCATGGATAGATCGCCCGGTTTCGGGTCTATACCCAGCGACTAAACGCCCTATTAAGACTCGCTTTCGCTACGCCTCCCCTATTCGGTTAAGCTCGCCACTGAATATAAGTCGCTGACCCATTATACAAAAGGTACGCAGTCACCTAACAAAGTAGGCTCCCACTGCTTGTACGCATACGGTTTCAGGTTCTATTTCACTCCCCTCTCCGGGGTTCTTTTCGCCTTTCCCTCACGGTACTGGTTCACTATCGGTCAGTCAGTAGTATTTAGCCTTGGAGGATGGTCCCCCCATGTTCAGACAAAGTTTCTCGTGCTCCGTCCTACTCGATTTCATTGACAAGAGATTTTCGTGTACGGGGCTATCACCCACTATGGCCGCACTTTCCAGAGCGTTCCACTAATCTCAAACCAACTTAAGGGCTGGTCCCCGTTCGCTCGCCACTACTAAGGGAATCTCGGTTGATTTCTTTTCCTCAGGGTACTTAGATGTTTCAGTTCCCCTGGTTCGCCTCTTGCACCTATGTATTCAGTACAAGATACTCAGCTTGTGCTGAGTGGGTTCCCCCATTCAGAGATCTCTGGATCACAGTCTGTTTGCCGACTCCCCAAAGCTTATCGCAGGCTACCACGTCTTTCATCGCCTCTGACTGCCAAGGCATCCACCGTATGCGCTTCTTCACTTGACCATATAACCCCAAGCAATCTGGTTATACTGTGAAGACGACATTCGCCGAAAATTCGCATGTTGCTCTTTCGAGCAGAACTCACAAATTTTACCTTAGCCTGATAACCAGCAGTGAAACTGGTCATCAGTCTATATCTATCACATATCCGAATTTTTAAAGAACGATCTGACAAAAGCCAGAAATCAACATTCGATGCGAATGTTCATTTCTGAGTTTGATCAAGTGCAACAATTTCACAACAGCAGAAAGTGGTGGAGCCAAGCGGGATCGAACCGCTGACCTCCTGCGTGCAAGGCAGGCGCTCTCCCAGCTGAGCTATGGCCCCGTATTCTACGGCTGAACCATGTAATGGTAGGTCTGGGCAGATTTGAACTGCCGACCTCACCCTTATCAGGGGTGCGCTCTAACCAACTGAGCTACAGACCTATAACAGGGTCACGTGCAACATCGTCTTTTACAATGAATCAAGCAATTCGTGTGGGAGCTCATCAGCAGGCTGATGTCGTCGATTAAGGAGGTGATCCAGCCGCAGGTTCCCCTACGGCTACCTTGTTACGACTTCACCCCAGTCATGAATCACACCGTGGTAACCGTCCCCCCGAAGGTTAGACTAGCTACTTCTGGTGCAACCCACTCCCATGGTGTGACGGGCGGTGTGTACAAGGCCCGGGAACGTATTCACCGCGACATTCTGATTCGCGATTACTAGCGATTCCGACTTCACGCAGTCGAGTTGCAGACTGCGATCCGGACTACGATCGGTTTTGTGAGATTAGCTCCACCTCGCGGCTTGGCAACCCTCTGTACCGACCATTGTAGCACGTGTGTAGCCCAGGCCGTAAGGGCCATGATGACTTGACGTCATCCCCACCTTCCTCCGGTTTGTCACCGGCAGTCTCCTTAGAGTGCCCACCATGACGTGCTGGTAACTAAGGACAAGGGTTGCGCTCGTTACGGGACTTAACCCAACATCTCACGACACGAGCTGACGACAGCCATGCAGCACCTGTGTCAGAGTTCCCGAAGGCACCAATCCATCTCTGGAAAGTTCTCTGCATGTCAAGGCCTGGTAAGGTTCTTCGCGTTGCTTCGAATTAAACCACATGCTCCACCGCTTGTGCGGGCCCCCGTCAATTCATTTGAGTTTTAACCTTGCGGCCGTACTCCCCAGGCGGTCAACTTAATGCGTTAGCTGCGCCACTAAAATCTCAAGGATTCCAACGGCTAGTTGACATCGTTTACGGCGTGGACTACCAGGGTATCTAATCCTGTTTGCTCCCCACGCTTTCGCACCTCAGTGTCAGTATCAGTCCAGGTGGTCGCCTTCGCCACTGGTGTTCCTTCCTATATCTACGCATTTCACCGCTACACAGGAAATTCCACCACCCTCTACCGTACTCTAGCTCGCCAGTTTTGGATGCAGTTCCCAGGTTGAGCCCGGGGCTTTCACATCCAACTTAACGAACCACCTACGCGCGCTTTACGCCCAGTAATTCCGATTAACGCTTGCACCCTCTGTATTACCGCGGCTGCTGGCACAGAGTTAGCCGGTGCTTATTCTGTCGGTAACGTCAAAACAGCAAGGTATTAACTTACTGCCCTTCCTCCCAACTTAAAGTGCTTTACAATCCGAAGACCTTCTTCACACACGCGGCATGGCTGGATCAGGCTTTCGCCCATTGTCCAATATTCCCCACTGCTGCCTCCCGTAGGAGTCTGGACCGTGTCTCAGTTCCAGTGTGACTGATCATCCTCTCAGACCAGTTACGGATCGTCGCCTTGGTGAGCCATTACCTCACCAACTAGCTAATCCGACCTAGGCTCATCTGATAGCGCAAGGCCCGAAGGTCCCCTGCTTTCTCCCGTAGGACGTATGCGGTATTAGCGTTCCTTTCGAAACGTTGTCCCCCACTACCAGGCAGATTCCTAGGCATTACTCACCCGTCCGCCGCTGAATCAAGGAGCAAGCTCCCGTCATCCGCTCGACTTGCATGTGTTAGGCCTGCCGCCAGCGTTCAATCTGAGCCATGATCAAACTCTTCAGTTCAATACTGCTTGGATTTTTAAGAAACCCTAAACTTGGCTCAGCAATCTCAAATGACTATGTGATTTCTCGCATGGCCACTTGTGATGCTGATAATCTTTGTGACTATCAACCCGTACTCACAAGCACCCACACGAATTGCTTGATTCGATTTGTTAAAGAGCGTTTGGTCAAGAGCGTTTCGTCTCAACCGAGGCGCGCATTCTACGCTTTCCTCACTGCCTGTCAAGCGTTTATTTTGAAGTTTTTCGCGAGAAACTCGTTTAGCTTCAAACACTTGACTCGCTGCGATCGCTCGTAGCGGGAGGCGAATCATACAGCGTCCAAAACCGCTGTCAAGCTTCATCTCGACCGCTGCGATCATTCGACCGTAGCCCCTCCAGCTTTTCCGCAACTACTTAACCCATTGATGAACAAGGAGTTTTTCGTTCCGATGTTGCTGGAAGTGGGGCGCATTATAAGGGCATTCGAAATCGCGTCAACCTTTAATTTCAAGAAACTTTAACGTTCCTGAAAAACAAGCGGGGAGGCCTGACGGCCTCCCCGCTTCCTGTTCATTATTTACAAACTAGGGAAGGCAAACTGCGAAGCCTCATGGCTGGCCCGCTGCGGCCAACGCTGGGTAATCGCCTTGCGACGGGTATAGAAACGCACCCCGTCCGGGCCATAGGCATGCAGGTCACCGAACAGCGAGCGCTTCCAGCCACCGAAGCTGTGGTAGGCCACCGGCACCGGCAACGGTACGTTCACACCGACCATGCCCACTTCGATCTCGTCGCAGAACAGGCGCGCCGCTTCACCGTCACGGGTGAAGATGCAAGTGCCATTGCCATATTCGTGGTCGTTGATCAGCTGCATGGCCTGTTCCAGGCTGTTGACGCGCACCACGCACAGTACCGGGCCGAAGATCTCTTCCTTGTAGATGCGCATCTCCGGCGTCACGTTGTCGAACAGCGTACCACCTACGAAATAGCCATCCTCATTACCGGCCACTCGGTAACCACGACCATCCACCACCAGCCTGGCGCCGGCAGCAACCCCCTCATCGATGTAGCCCACCACCTTGTCGCGAGCGGCAGCAGTCACCAGCGGTCCCATGTCCAGGCCGCACGAGGTGCCAGCACCGATCTTCAATGCCTTGATCTGCGGTTCGAGCTTGGCAATCAGCGCATCGGCCACCTGATCACCCACGCACACCGCTACCGAAATGGCCATGCAACGCTCGCCGCAAGAACCATAGGCCGCGCCCATCAGCGCGCTGACCGCATTGTCCAGGTCGGCATCGGGCATCAGCACTGCGTGGTTCTTGGCGCCGCCCAGGGCTTGCACGCGCTTGCCACGCTTGGTGCCCTCGGCATAGATGTACTCGGCGATCGGGGTCGAACCGACGAAGCTCAGGGCCTTCACCTCCGGCGCTTCGATCAGCGCATCCACCGCTTCCTTGTCGCCATGCACCACGTTGAGGATGCCGTTCGGCAGGCCAGCTTCATGCAGCAGTTGGGCGATGTACAGGGTCGAACTCGGGTCCCGCTCGGAAGGCTTGAGGATGAACGCGTTACCGCAGGCGATGGCCAGCGGGTACATCCACAGCGGCACCATGGCCGGGAAGTTGAACGGGGTGATACCGGCAACCACACCCAGCGGCTGGAAGTCGGACCAGGCGTCGATGTTGGGGCCGACGTTGCGGCTGTACTCGCCTTTCAGCACTTCTGGCGCTGCACAGGCGAACTCGACATTCTCTATGCCACGCTTCAGTTCGCCGGCAGCGTCTTCCAGGGTCTTGCCGTGTTCTTCGCTGATCATCTGCGCAATGCGGGCTTCGTTCTGTTCCAGCAGCTGCTTGAAGCGGAACATGACCTGGGCGCGCTTGGCCGGTGGGGTGTTGCGCCACGCCGGGAAGGCTGCCTTGGCCGAGTCGATCGCCTGCTGCACGGTTGCGCGGCTGGCCAGCTCGACCTTGCGCACAGCCTGGCCAGTGGACGGGTTGAAGACATCGGCGCTGCGTTCACCCTTGGTAACCAGTTCGCCGTGGATCAGGTGCTGAACAATGCTCATGCAAAACTCCAGATAAAGAAGGTTGAGCCAGGCGCGCGAACTGCTCGCGTGCCTGGCCTCAGAATCGGACAGATCAGTCGATCAGGTTCAAGGTCTCGCCCACGGCGTCGAACAGGCGGTCCAGTTGCTGCGGCGTGGTGTTGAAGGTTGGGCCGAACTGCAGGGTGTCGCCACCAAAGCGCACATAGAAGCCGGCCTGCCACAGCTTCATCGCCGCTTCGTACGGACGAACAATGGCATCACCATCGCGGGCAGCGATCTGGATGGCACCGGCCAGGCCGTAGTTGCGGATATCGACGATGTTCTTCGTGCCTTTCACGCCGTGCAGCAGCTTCTCGAAGTGCGGCGCCAGCTCGGCAGCCGACTGCACCAGGTTTTCCTTCTGCAGCAGGTCCAGTGCCGCGATACCGGCGGCGCAAGCCACCGGGTGGGCCGAGTAGGTGTAGCCATGCGGGAATTCCACGGCGTATTCCGGGGTCGGCTGGTTCATGAAGGTCTGGTAGATCTCGCTACTGGCGATAACCGCGCCCATCGGGATGGCGCCGTTGGTTACCTGCTTGGCGATGCACATCAGGTCCGGGGTCACGCCGAAGGCTTCGGCACCGGTCATTGCGCCCATGCGGCCAAAACCGGTAATCACTTCGTCGAAGATCAGCAGGATGTTGTGCTGGGTGCAGATTTCGCGCAGGCGCTTCAGGTAACCCTTGGGCGGCGGCAGTACGCCGGCGGAACCCGCCAGTGGCTCGACGATCACGGCAGCGATGTTGGACGCATCGTGCAGTTCGATCAGCTTGAGCATTTCCTCGGCCAGGGCGATGCCACCCTCTTCCGGCAAGCCCTTGGAGAAGGCATTCACCGGCAGCACGGTGTGAGGCAGATGATCGACATCCAGCAACTGGCCGAACAGCTTGCGGTTACCGTTGACCCCCCCCAGGCTGGTGCCGGCGATGTTCACGCCGTGGTAGCCGCGGGCACGGCCGATGATCTTGGTCTTGGTCGCCTGGCCTTTCAGGCGCCAGTAGGCGCGCACCATCTTCAGTGCGGTGTCGGCGCACTCGGAACCGGAGTTGGTGTAGAACACGTGGTTCAGGTCGCCCGGGGTCAGCTCGGTGATCTTCTCGGCCAGCTGGAACGACAGCGGGTGGCCGAACTGGAAGGCCGGAGAGTAGTCCAGGGTGCCGACCTGACGTGCTACCGCCTCGGTGATCTCCTTGCGGGTATGCCCTGCGCCACATGTCCACAGCCCCGACAGCGCATCGAAGACCCTGCGCCCCTTGTCATCGACCAGGTGGTTGCCTTCGGCCGCCACGATCAGGCGTGGGTCGCGCTGGAAGTTACGGTTGGCGGTGTAGGGCATCCAGTGGGCATCCAGCTTGAGCTGGCTGGCGATACCGGCGGTAGCGGTTTCGGGCATGTTCATCGGCGGTTCCTCGGAAGACGACTAGGCAACGATGGATGTTGTTGCAGCTAAAGTGGCACGGCGATAAAGTCTGAAAAAGCCAACATTTCTAACCTTCAGACAGGCCCCCGCTAAACTGATGAGCAGACGCCCCGACCCACTCGCCCAGGTCAGCGATTTCGACATCCGCCTGCTGAAGATCTACCGCAGCGTTGTCGAGTGCGGAGGCTTCTCGGCTGCCGAGAACGTGCTGGGCATTGGTCGCTCGGCTATCAGCCAGCAAATGAACGACCTGGAGCAACGTCTGGGCCTGCGCCTGTGCCAGCGCGGTCGCGCCGGGTTCTCGCTGACCGAGGAAGGCCGCGAGGTCTACCATTCGGCCCTGCAACTGCTCAGCGCCCTGGAAACTTTCCGCACCGAAGTCAATGGCCTGCACCAGCATTTGCGTGGTGAGCTGAACATTGGCCTGACCGACAACCTGGTCACCTTGCCGCACATGCGCATCACCCATGCCCTGGCCGAACTCAAGGACCGTGGCCCCGATGTACGCATCCAGATCCGCATGATCGCGCCCAGCCAGGTCGAACACGGCGTGCTCGACGGTAGCCTGCACGTCGGCGTGGTGCCGCAGACCAGTCCGCTGTCGGGCCTGGAGTACCAGCCGTTGTACAGCGAACGCTCGCTGCTGTATTGCGCCGTCGGCCATCCGCTGTTCTATGCCGATGACCAGCAGATAGATGACGACCGCCTCAACAGCCAGGAAGCCATCGCCCCTACCTTCCGCCTGCCGGCCGAGATCCAGGCGCACTATCAGGCCCTGAACTGCACGGCGAGCGCTTCGGACCGCGAGGGAATGGCGTTTCTCATCCTTACCGGGCGCTATATCGGCTACCTGCCTGACCACTACGCCACGTTCTGGGTACAGCAAGGCCGCTTGCGTGCGCTTAAACCCCGGCAGCGCTTCTATGACCTGAGCCTGAGTTGGGTAACACGCAAGGGGCGGCGGCCCAACCTGGTGCTGGAAAGCTTCCTCGAGAGCCTGGCTGCGACACGCTGATGCCAGTCTTTGCCGAAACGCTTGTCACTTCGGCGCAGGCAGGTAATCTTGTCCGACAGCCGCAGCCATTGACCCGTACGGAATCGTCCATGACCCTAGAAGTCCCTGCGCATCGCCTCGCCACCTCGGGCAAACCCGCGGGCCGCATTCGCCAGAAAAACGAACAGGCCATCATCCAGGCCGCCGAAGACGAGTTCGCCCGCCACGGCTTCAAGGGCACCAGCATGAACACCATCGCCCTCAAGGCGGGGTTGCCCAAGGCCAACCTGCATTACTACTTCACCAACAAGCTGGGCCTGTACATCGCCGTGCTCAGCAACATCATCGAGTTGTGGGACAGTACCTTCAACGCCTTGAGCGTCGATGACGACCCGGCCGAAGCCCTGAGCCAGTACATCCGCACCAAGATGGAATTCTCCCGGCGCAACCCGCAAGCCTCGCGCATCTTCGCCATGGAAGTGATCAGCGGCGGCACCTGCCTGACCGAATACTTCAGTGCCGACTACCGCGAATGGTTCCGCGGCCGTGCCGCGGTATTCCAGGCCTGGATCGAAGCCGGCAAGATGGACCCAGTCGATCCGGTGCACCTGATCTTCCTGCTCTGGGGCAGTACCCAGCACTACGCCGACTTCGCCACCCAGATCTGCCAGGTTACCGGCCGCAGCCGCCTGACCAAGCAGGACATGGAAGACGCCAGCAACAACCTTATCCACATCATCCTGAAAGGCTGCGGCATCAAGCCGGCTGCCTGACCGTCATCTATGCCCTCTACCCTGCTCGACCTGTGCGAATACCGCGAGGAAATTCGCAAAAGCCGTTTCATCACCCTCGCCGGCCCCATCAGCAGTGCCGCCGAAGCGATGAGTTTCATCGAGCGCCACAGCGACCTGGCCGCGACTCACAACTGCTGGGCCTGGAAGCTTGGCGCCCAGTACCGCAGCAGTGATGACGGCGAACCGGGGGGCACCGCCGGGCGACCGATCCTGGCTGCAATCGAAGCGCAGGACTGCGACCAGGTGGTGGTGCTGGTGATCCGCTGGTACGGCGGTATCCAGCTGGGCACTGGTGGCCTGGCCAGGGCCTACGGTGGCGGTGCCAACAAGTGCCTGCAACAGGCCCCCAAGCGGCTGCTGGTGCAGCGCAGCGAATTCGCCTGTAGCTGTGGTTTCAGTGAACTGGCGCTGGTGAAGTTGCGCCTGGCAGAGGTTGACGGGTTGGTCCTTGACGAGCAATTCACTGCCAACGGTGTTGACTTGGTGATTGCCCTCGGCGATGCCCACCTGGAGTCTTTGCAGCAGCAACTGGCCGACCTGAGCCGCGGGCGCATTCTGCTCGAAGCGCGCTGAACATGCCCACAACAACTGTGGGCCGGCCTGTGGATAAGCTTGGGGCATTCGCTTGCAAGCCAGTGTTTTCAAGCCCTGCATGCTATTGATCATATTTTGATCAGCGATTGTACTGAACGCAGACCGCTGTTTACCCAAGCGTTATCCCCAACGGAACGCCACAAAATTCAGCTACGCCATGCGCCTTGCGCACAATAACTGTGGAACAGCCTGTGGATAACCCGTGCGCCAACAGGCCCAGGGCCAAGCCATGCACGGCTCCGAAACGACTGCTCACTTTTTATACACTCGGCAGACAGGCGCCAGTGCCCACTGTGACGTATGCTCATTACCTTTTCTTTGCTTTGATAAAGGAGTGATTCCATGGCTTCTTCAAGATCGGCCCTCATCATTGGCGCCTCGCGCGGCCTGGGCCTTGGCCTGGTGCAACGCCTGCATGAGGACGGCTGGAACGTTACCGCCACCGTACGCAACCCGCAGCAGCCTGGGGCGCTTGCCGATGTGCCCGGCGTGCGTATCGAACAGTTGGAAATGAACGACACAGCCCAGCTGGATGGCCTCAAGCAGCGTCTGCAAGGCCAGGTGTTCGACCTGGTCTTCGTCAACGCCGGTGTCATGGGGCCCCTGCCACAAGACCTGGAAACGGTACAGACCCAGGACCTCGGTGAGTTGTTCATGACCAACGCCGTGGCACCGATCCGCGTGGCCCGCCGCCTGGTCGGCCAGGTGCGGGAAGGTAGCGGCGTGCTGGCCTTCATGAGCTCGATCCTGGGTAGCGTGACCATCCCCGACGGCGGCGAAATCTGCCTGTACAAGGCCAGCAAGGCAGCGCTCAACTCGATGATCAACAGCTTCGTCGTCGAACAGCAACGCCCTGACCTGTGTGTACTGGCCATGCACCCGGGTTGGGTAAAGACCGACATGGGCGGCGAAAACGCCGAGATCGATGTGCTGACCAGCACCCGCGGCATGCTCGAGCAGATCAAGGCCCAGAGCGGACACGGCGGCCTGCGTTTCATCAACTACAAGGGCGAACCCCTGGTCTGGTGACTCACCAGCTTGCAATCTGGCCGGGCACATTGCCCGGCCAGGCCCTGTAGAATGGCGGCAACCGTACCTGATCGAGATGACCCACTATGTATGACTGGTTGAACGCCCTGCCCAAGGCCGAACTGCACCTGCACCTGGAAGGCTCGCTGGAGCCCGAGTTGCTGTTCGCCCTGGCCGAGCGCAACAAGATCGCCTTGCCGTGGGCCGACGTGGAAACCTTGCGTGCTGCCTATGCCTTCAACAACCTGCAGGAATTCCTCGACCTGTATTACCAGGGTGCCGACGTGCTGCGCACCGAGCAGGACTTCTACGACCTGACCTGGGCCTACCTGCAACGCTGCAAGGCACAGAACGTCATCCACACCGAACCGTTCTTCGACCCGCAAACCCACACCGACCGCGGTATCCCCTTCGAAGTGGTGCTCAATGGCATCGACCAGGCGCTCAAGGATGGCCGCAAGCAACTGGGCATCAGCAGTGGCCTGATCCTCAGCTTCCTGCGCCACCTCAGCGAAGACGAAGCCCAGAAAACCCTCGACCAGGCATTGCCGTTCCGCGAAGCGTTCATCGCCGTTGGCCTGGACAGCTCGGAAATGGGCCACCCGCCCAGCAAGTTCCAGCGAGTGTTCGACCGCGCTCGCAGCGAAGGCTTCGTCGCCGTCGCCCACGCCGGTGAAGAAGGCCCACCCGAGTACATCTGGGAGGCCCTGGACCTGTTGCAGGTCAAGCGCATCGACCACGGCGTGCGCGCTATCGAGGACGAGCGCCTGATGCAGCGCATCATCGACGAGCAGATCCCGCTCACGGTGTGCCCGCTGTCGAACACCAAGCTCTGTGTGTTCGACCACATGAGCCAGCACAACATCCTCGACATGCTCGAGCGCGGCGTAAAAGTGACGGTCAACTCGGACGACCCGGCGTACTTCGGTGGCTACGTCACCGAAAACTTCCACGCCTTGTATACCGACTTGGGCATGAGCGAAACCCAGGCCCGTCGCCTGGCCCAGAACAGCCTGGATGCGCGGTTGGTCTGAATGAATGGCGGCGTTGCGGTCAACCGACCTGCAACGTCGGCACGCGGGCAATGCGATTGATCTGCTGGATGCCCAGCGCTGAAATATGCAAAGCCCGTGTGTCTTCGGCCTCGCGCATCCAGCCGGATTGAAGGAACAGCCTGAACAAGGCCTGCCCCAACACGCCACCCAGATGCGGCCCCTGGTCGTTGCGCTCGGTGCAGTGGCAAATTACACAGCCACGTTGCTGGTGGGGCGCCAGCGCATCGATATAGACCCCCACCAGCGCCAACTGCGCCCGCCCTTCACCGCTGACCATCAGCTGTCGACCACTGCCCTCCAACCAACCGGCGACCACCAGGCGGTGATACAGCTCACTGGCCAGCTCCCCGCCCAGATGATCACCACAGCGGCGCGCCCGGCGTACCGACATTGGCAAGGTAGCCACCGGTGCCTTGGCCTGCGTCCCCTTGGCACTTTCCAGCTGGACACTGGCCAGCGCCTCCACTGCGGCCCCGACCTGCGGCGTCGCCAAGCGAAAGTAGCGTTTGCGGCCCCGCGCTTCATGCCGGAGCAAGCCGGCAGACGACAACAGGGAAAGGTGCGCGCAGGCCGATGACGAGGTAAGGCCGGTCATCACCGCAAGCTCTTTGGCCAAACGTGGTGTGCCATCGATCAATGCCCACAACATGGCACTGCGCTTGGGGTCGGCCATCAGGCTGGCGATCTGGCTGATACTGCTGGCTGCGTTCATGTCCCTGTAACTCCCTGCAAGTTCACTGTGTGGATGCGATGGCCAACCCTGGCAGGGAAGCGCCTCTCGCTGGCACTGGCCTGGTTCGCCAGTATAAGCCGCAAAAA
This sequence comes from Pseudomonas sp. TE21394, assembly GCF_054057835.1. Lineage (NCBI taxonomy): Bacteria > Pseudomonadati > Pseudomonadota > Gammaproteobacteria > Pseudomonadales > Pseudomonadaceae > Pseudomonas > Pseudomonas sp. TE21394. The sequence goes on from NZ_JBSRZR010000001.1 coordinate 1,252,457, forward strand.
ACGCCACTCAGGCAGCCCTGCCGCGGCGGCACCTCCCCCGAAAACAACTGGGTAGGGGTACCCATGGCGAACCGTGAACAAACCTGCACATCCACCCCAAGCCGCGCGCTGAAACAGCCGGCTTGCACACCCTGTTGGTCAGGGAGTTCCCACGGTAGAAACACCAGACACAACTTCGGATGTGCCCGACAGTTGCCTTCCACAAATAACGCAAACCAAAGCGAAGGTTCCACGGGCTCATGGGCGTTGCGCCCCAAGGTGAAAAAGGACTGGCGAACCAGCCTGCCCAACCGTCAGTCAGGACGCTGTTGCAGGTCATGGCAGGCGGAAGGGGCAGCGCTACACTACAGCGGCTGTTTCCCTGTGGAGGTATGCCGCGATGAAAATTGTCGTCAGTCCGTCGAGCCGAAACCCGGCCTGCCCGTGGCAGGTCCAACTCGATCAGCACGTGGTCAGTTTCCGCAGCGAGGCCGAAGCGCGTGCCTTCGTCGCCACCCTGGAAACCCGCCTCCAGGCACCTCACCCGCTCATGCGGGAGCCGTGGCCTGCAAGCGCCGGGTCAACAGCGCGACACTGACGACCAGTGCGCCGCACAAGCCGATTACCAACGCCATCGGTACCGCACTGCCGTCATGCAGCAAGCCGACCAGCGCCGCCGCGCCGGCAGCGACACTGAACTGCAGACAGCCCATCAGCGCCGAGGCACTGCCAGCCCGCGCGCCCTGCCCGCTCATGGCGCAGGCCGACGCGTTGGGGATGATGCAGCCGAGGCTGGCGATGCAGATGAACAATGGCACCAGCAGCGGCCACAACTGCGCCGGGTGCAGCGCCGCCACGCCCAGCAGCACTAGGCCAGCCGCCAGGTACAGCCAGACCGCCCGCGCCAGCAGGAATGCCGGCCCACGTTTGGCCAGCAAACGGGCATTCACCTGCGCCACGAGGATGAAACCGGCAGCGTTGGTGCCGAACAACCAGCCATAATGCTCGGCCGGTACGCCGTAGAGCTTGATGAACACGAAAGGTGAACCGGCAATGTAGGCAAACATGCCGGCAATCGCTATCCCACCGGTCAGGGCATGGCCGAGGAACACCCGGTCAGCGAACAGGCGCAGGTATTGGCGCAGGGCGCCAGACAGTGGCTGGCGCGGCATATGCTCGGGCAAGCTTTCCGGCAGGCCCAGGCCGACTGCCAGCAGGCAACCGGCACTGAACAGGCTCAGGGCGAGGAAGATCGATTGCCAGCCGGCCATGTTGACCAGCACACCGCCCAGCATGGGCGCCAGGATCGGCGCCAAGCCCATGACCAGCATCAATTGCGAAAAGACCTTGGCCGAGGCCACCGGGTCGCACTTGTCACTGACGATGGCCCGCGACAGCACCATGCCGGCGCAACCGCCCAGTGCCTGGACAAAGCGCGCCAGCACCAGGGTGTCGAGGTTGGGAGCATAGGCACAGGCCAGCGACGCCAGGGTGAACAGGGTTACGCCGAACATCAGCGGTTTACGCCGACCAAAGCGGTCAGCCACCGGACCGTAGGCCAGTTGGCCGATGGACAAGCCGAGGAAATAGGCGGCCAAGGTGGTCTGGACGTGTTTTTCATCGGTGGCGAACGCCTGCGCCATGGCCGGGAAGGCGGGCAGGTAGAAGTCGATCGCCAACGGCCCGAACGCACTGAGTGCACCCAGGATGAGCACCATTCGCAGGTTCATCAGGAATCCATAGCAGGCTAAGCAAGTAATTGATTCTACCTGCTATGCACCCCAGTACGAAAACATTTGCAACAATCTGGCCTGTTCAAAGCGGCCCGTGCAGGAGCTGTCCATCGCGACGAAAGGCACTCCCGCAACCTCCAGCATGGGCCCGATCACGCCACTTCGGCTTGATAGCCTTCTTCCCGAATGGCGCTGAGGATCTGCTCCTGCGCCAGCTCGCTCTGCACCCGTACCTGCCTGGCCACCAGGTCGACTTCCACCTCGGCCGCCGCATCCTGCTCCTGCACGGCCCGAGTCACGGCTTTCACACAGTGGCCACAGGTCATGCCTTGTACATTGAACACTTGCATGGGGGTTACCTCCTTCAGTTTTCGTCAGTCTCAAGCTTGCCACCGGGGCAAGGTCAAGTCCTGCCGACAACTGCCGGGGTGGAAATCCGCGCGCGCGTCGGCCAAGCTGCGCCTTTGATGATCAGGCAAGCAGGAGATTCTTCATGTTCAGGGCAGTATTGGGCGTCGTCGGGCTGTTGAGCACGCTGTCTGCGGTGCCACCGGCCAGCGCCGAGGGCAACGCGGACTACAGCGTACTGATCATTTCCCGCGAGCGCCTGGAAGTGGCCACCAGCTGCGAAATCGGCATCTATCTCAACGACCAGCTCTCCGGACGCGTATTCCAGGAGCAGTCCACCTCGTTCAACCTGCCAGCAGGCCCGGTGGACGTGCGCCTGCGCGTACTGCCTGGGCAAATGCCGGGCTGCGCGCCGGGTATCGAGGACCAACGCAGCACACGATTGAACCTGCAAGCGGGCCAGATCAACAAATACCGCATCGCCATGGGGCAACATGGACTGGAGTTGCAACGAGCCGGCCTGGGCTATTGACCTTACCCGCGTGGCAAGGTTGATGCTGGCGGCATGCCCAAGGAGGAGAGCCCATGCCCGCATCTACCATTTATGACCTGCCGATCACCGGCATGACCTGCGCCAGCTGTGTTGGTCGGGTCGAGCGCGCCCTGCGCAAGGTCACCGGCGCCGAGCAGGTCAGTGTCAACCTTGCCACCGAACAGGCGCGGGTCCAGGCCCCGGCCAACAGCCTGCCGGCCCTGGTCAATGCCGTACGCGACGCCGGCTACAGCGTGCCCACCCGCGCCCTCGAACTGCAGATTGGCGGCATGACCTGCGCCAGTTGCGTCGGGCGTGTGGAGCGTGCTCTCGCCAAGCTGCCAGGTGTGGAGCAGGTCAGTGTCAACCTGGCCAGCGAACGGGCACACCTCGCAGTGCTCCCGACCGTCGACGACAACCTGCTGATCGACGCGGTGCAGAAGGCCGGCTACAGCGCCAGCCTGCCGCACACGGCCAGGGACGACCAAGCTGTCGCCCGACGGCGCTTGCGCAATGAACGCCTGGCCGTTGCTGCGGCCCTGTTGCTGGCATTGCCGCTGGTGCTGCCCATGCTGCTGCAACCTTTTGGTGTGCACTGGATGCTACCTGCCTGGGTGCAGTTCGTGCTGGCCACGCCTGTGCAGTTCGTGCTCGGCGCCCGTTTCTACGTGGCGGCCTGGAAGGCCGTGCGTGCCGGCGCTGGCAACATGGACCTGCTGGTGGCGCTGGGTACCAGTGCCGGCTACGGCCTGAGCCTGTACCAATGGGCGCAGGCTCCGGCGGGCATGGCGCCGCACCTTTATTTCGAAGCCTCGGCCGTGGTGATTGCCCTGGTGCTGCTGGGCAAGTACCTGGAAAGCCGTGCCAAACGCCAGACCGCCAGCGCCATCCGCGCCCTCGAAGCCCTGCGCCCGGAACGTGCGGTGCGCGTAGTCGATGGCAGGGAAGAAGAGGTAGCCATCGCCCAGCTTCGCCTCGGCGACCTGGTGCTGGTCAAGCCTGGCGAGCGCTTCCCGGTCGACGGCAGGGTCGAGGACGGCAGCAGCCATGCCGATGAAGCATTGATCAGTGGCGAAAGCCTGCCAGTACCCAAGCAGCCTGGCGACAGCGTCACCGGCGGTGCTATCAATGGTGAAGGCCGGTTACTGGTACGCACCCAGGCGCTCGGCACCGAGACCGTGCTGGCACGCATCATCCGCCTGGTGGAAGACGCCCAGGCCGCCAAGGCCCCGATCCAGAAGCTGGTCGACCGGGTCAGCCAGGTGTTCGTCCCGGCCGTGCTGGTGCTGGCACTGATAACCCTGGTCGGCTGGTGGCTGGCCGGTGCGTCACTGGAAACAGCATTGATCAATGCTGTTGCCGTGCTGGTCATCGCCTGCCCCTGCGCCCTCGGCCTGGCCACCCCTGCCGCGATCATGGCCGGCACCGGGGTCGCCGCCCGCCACGGCATCCTGATCAAGGACGCTGAAGCCCTGGAGCGTGCTCATGCGGTCAGCCGCGTGGTGTTCGACAAGACCGGCACCCTCACCTCCGGCAGCCCTCGGGTAGTGCACAGCCAGGCGCAGGCAGGCAGCAGCGCCGACCTGCACCGCCTGGCTGGCGCCCTGCAGCGTGGCAGCGAACACCCGCTGGCCAAGGCGGTGCTGGCCGCCTGTGCCGAACAAGGGTTGGAGCTACCCAGCGTCAGCGACAGCCAGGCGCTGGCCGGACGTGGCATCGCCGGGCGCGTGGAAGGCCGCGAGCTGGCTCTTGGCAACCGTCGGCTGCTCGACGAAAGCGCCCTGCCAGCCGGTGACCTGGTCACCCAGGCCCAGGCCTGGGAAGCCGAAGGGCGCACCCTGTCGTGGTTGATCGAACGTGGCACGCAGCCCCGTGTGCTGGGCCTGTTCGCCTTTGGTGACAGCCTCAAGCCCGGCGCCGCGCAGGCGATCGAGAAGCTGCATGCACAAGCCATCAGTAGCCACCTGCTGACCGGCGACAACCGCGGTAGTGCCAAGGTGGTGGCCGACGCGCTGGGCATCGACGATGTGCATGCCGAAGTGCTGCCGGCCGACAAGGCGGCGACCGTGGCTGCCTTGAAGCGCGACGGCGTGGTTGCCATGGTCGGCGACGGCATCAACGATGCGCCGGCGCTGGCCGCCGCCGATATCGGCATTGCCATGGGCGGCGGCACCGACGTGGCCATGCAGGCCGCCGGCATTACCCTGATGCGTGGTGACCCGCGCCTGGTGCCAGCCGCACTGGAGATCAGCCGCAAGACCTACGCGAAGATCCGCCAGAACCTGTTCTGGGCGTTCATCTATAACCTCATCGGCATCCCGCTGGCCGCGCTGGGTTACCTCAACCCGGTACTGGCGGGCGCCGCCATGGCCCTGTCCAGCGTCAGCGTGGTGAGCAACGCTTTGTGGCTGAAGGCCTGGAAACCCACCCGTGATACCCAGGAGGCTTCATGAATATCGGCCAGGCCGCCCGGCGCAGCGGGCTCAGTACCAAGATGATCCGTTACTACGAGTCCATCGGCCTGCTCAAGCCCGCCACGCGCAGCGACAGCGGCTACCGCCTGTACCAGGCGGAAGACTTGCACAGCCTGGCATTCATCAAGCGCTCCCGCGACCTGGGTTTTTCTCTCGAGGAGGTCGGCAAGCTGCTGACCTTGTGGCAGGACCGCCAGCGCGCCAGCGCCGATGTGAAAGCGCTGGCCCTGCAACACATCGATGAGCTGAACCGGCGTATCGAGGAGCTGGTGAGCCTGCGTGACACCCTTGGCGAGCTGGTTTCGCACTGCCATGGCGACGACCGCCCGGATTGTCCGATCCTCAGAGACCTGGCAAATGGCGCTGCAGGCAGCTGTTGTCACTGATTACCGGCGCTTTGGTATGCCATATACGTCAGACACGACCGAATAGACACCAACCGCGACATAGCCCCATAAACACGGGTATTTTTCCTACATTAAACCCGGACGCTGCCGATGCAGTTATTACCTGCTTCGAGTAGCAACAATAAAAACCGGGGGCGTCGATGAGCATCAAACAGAAACTGACTTGGGCATTCGCGGTCATTGCCGGCTTGCCCATCGTCCTGGTGGCCACCTTGGTGGTCCTCAACCTGCGTGGCGAGGCACGCGACGGGTTCCTGGACGGCAGCAGCCGGGAGATCCGCCAGGTCAGCAACGCGATGAACATCTTCTTCCAGGGTATCAACCAGAACGTCGAGTACATGGCATCGCAGCCACTGGTCGCCGCCACTGGTAGCGAACTGAACAAGTACATGAGCGCGACCCCATCCTATGAACTGGGCGACCAGGCCAGCAAACTGTTGGAGTTCATGACCCGCCTGGCTACCTCGCACCCCGCCTATGCTTACCTGTCCTACGGGGTGAATGACGGTGGTTACGTCGGCTGGCCGGCCGGGCAGAAGTTCGTCAATTACGACCCACGCACCCGCCCCTGGTACCAGTTGGCCATGGCCAACCCTGGCAAGACCCTGCGCACCGAAGCCTACTACTGGGCACCTGACGACGCCGTGCTGGTCAGTACTGTGCGTACCGTGGCCAACCAGCTGGGCAACCCCGGCGGCGTGGTCAACGTCGACGTCTCGCTCAAAGGGCTTACCGAGATCGTGCAGCAGATCAAGCTGGGCGACAGCGGCTACGTGCTGCTGGTGGAAAACAACGGCAACGTGCTGGTCGACCCGCGTGACGCCAAGCACAATTTCAAGCAGCTGGCGAGTTTTGGCGACGGCTACGCCGAGCTGGCCAAGCATGGCAAGGGGTTGGCCGAAGTGGAGCTTGGTGGCGTGCGCTACATGGCCAACATCTACCCGGATGAACAGCTGGGCTGGACCTTGATCGGCCTGATCGAGCAAAGCGAAGTGATGCAGACCACCACCCGCCTGACCTGGCTGATCGGCATCGTCGCGCTGGTACTGGCGGCGCTGTTCGCCGTGGTAGGGGCGACTTTCGCCAAGCTGATCGTGCGGCCGATCAACAGCGTCACCAGCGGCCTGGAAGACATTGCCCAAGGTGAAGGTGACCTGACCCGCAACCTTGAAATTCGCGGCCGCGACGAAACCGCACAACTGGCCAGCTGGTTCAACCAGTTCCTCGGCGCCATTCGCAGCCTCATCCAGCACATCGGGGCCGCAGCCGGCAAGATTCTCAGCACATCGACCAGTTCGACCCGTGTGTCCAGCGACATGGCCGAAGCAGCGGGCCGCCAACGCGAAGCCGTGGACATGGTCTCTACCGCTTTCCACGAAATGGTCGCCACTGCCAACGAAGTGGCGCGCTCCTGCAGCCAGGCGGCACAATCGGCCGACAGCGGCCAGCAGCAGGCCCGTGAAGGCCAGCAGCAGATCGACGCAGCGGTGCACAGCGTCGACCGCCTGAGCCAGGAGATCGAGCAGTCGGCGCAGTCGATCCAGCAACTGGAGCGCGACAGTAATGCCATCCAGTCAATCCTGGGTACCATCCGCTCAATTGCCGAACAGACCAACCTGCTGGCCCTCAACGCCGCCATCGAGGCGGCCCGCGCCGGTGAGCAGGGCCGCGGCTTTGCCGTGGTCGCCGACGAAGTGCGGGCGCTGGCCAAGCGCACCGCCGATTCCACCGCCGAGATCGACGGCCTGCTTGGCAACCTGGCCAGCCGCACCGCCGAAGTGGCCGCGCAAATGCACGCCAGCCTGGAAGTGTCGCAACAATCGGTAAGCCGCATCGGCATGGCCCGTGACAGCTTCGGGCAGATTCGCGAATCGGTGGACGTGATCCGTGACATGAACACCCAGATTGCCACGGCGGCCGAGGAGCAGCATCAGGTCGCCGAGGACATCAACCGGCACATCAGCCAGATTCACGGGGATGCGCAGCTGGTCGCCGAACTGGCCCAGGCGGCGCGGGTGGATTCGGAGAGCCTGGCCGGGTTGTCCAACGAACTGGATGCGCTGGTGCGCAGGTTCCGCACCTGATGCCTTGCCGGCACTGGCTGCTTAGCGGAATCACCCGCGAGCAGTCAGTACCGGCGACCGACAATCAGAGTTTCAACTCACCCGGTGTCGCACCGAACAACTGCTTGAACGCCGCAATGTAGGCTGAAGTGGAATCATAGCCACAGCCCAACGCCGCCTCGGTCACATTCTCCCCCGCCTCCAGCAACGCCAGCGATGACAACAGCCGCATGCGCTGGCGCCAGTTACGAAAACTCAAGCCCGTTTCCCGTTGGAACAGCCGCATCAGGGTCTTTTCCGAACAGCCCAGGCGGCGCGCCCATTGCTGCAATGTCTGCGGCTGCTCCGGGGCAGCGATCAAGCCGTTGCACAATGCCAGCAACCCCGGATGGCGCGGTAACGGCAGTGAGAAGCCCACCTCGGGTAGCGTGCGCAACTGGTCGAGCAGCACCGCCACCAACCGCGCTTCGGCGCTGTCGCCTTCCGGGTAATCTGCCGGGAACAGACAGAACTGCTTGATCAGTTCGCGCGCCAACGGTGTCACCTCCAGCACCCGGCATCGCTCCGGTGCCCACGCGCAGGCGTCACGGCGCACATACAGGCTGCGCATTTCGGCCTGCATCGAGGTGACCACTTCATGTTCGGCATCGGCAGGTATCCACACCCCCCACTGAGGCGGGGCGAAGTAGCTGCCTTCTTGGGTATAGACGCCTAGAACACCGCTGATGGCGTAGGAAAATTGCACCCAGTCGTGCTGGTGACGAGTGGTCCAGGAGCCAGCGCCAAGGCTTTCGGCGCGGGCATACAAAGGCCTGGGCAGGCGAGCCAGCGCCGGGATGGCACGGGGTTGTCCGATAGTCGGCATGGCGGTTTCTTGTAGTTCCGAACAGACAAGCCTAACAGCTCGTTCACCGCTCGACGATGACCGTCACCCCCTGCCCGCCCGCGGCACAGATCGAAATCAGCCCTCGTCCTTGACCCGCCTGCGCCAGCAGCTTCGCCAGGTTGGCCAGAATCCGCCCACCGGTCGCCGCGAACGGATGCCCGGCCGCCAACGAACTGCCCTTGACGTTGAGCTTGCTGCGCTCGATTGCCCCGAGCGGTGCATCCAGCCCCAACCGCTGACGGCAATAATCGGCATCCTCCCAGGCCTTCAGCGTACACAGCACCTGGGCTGCAAAGGCTTCGTGGATTTCGTAATAGTCAAAATCCTGCAAGCTCAACCCGTTACGCGCCAGCAGGCGCGGTACCGCATACACCGGCGCCATCAGCAGCCCCTCGCGGCCAGTGACGAAATCCACCGCAGCCGTTTCGCCATCGACCAGATACGCCAGCACCGACAGCCCTTGCTGCGCCGCCCACTCCTCAGTGCCCAACAGCACCAGCGAAGCACCGTCGGTGAGCGGTGTGGAGTTACCGGCCGTCAGCGTGCCCTGGCCGCTGCGGTCGAAGGCCGGCTTGAGCCTGGCCAGTTGTTCAAGGCTCAGGTCGGGGCGCAGGTTGTTGTCGCGGGTCAACGCCAGGAACGGGGTCAGCAGGTCATCCTGCCAGCCTTCGGCGTATGCAGCGGCCAGCCGCTGGTGGCTGAGCAACGCCAGCTGGTCCTGCTCGGCACGGCCGATGTGCCAGGACTGGGCCATGCGTTCGCAGTGCTCGCCCATCGACAAGCCGGTACGCGGCTCGCCATTGCGCGGCAACTCGGGTTTCAGATGGTGGGGGCGCAGCTTGAGCAGCGGCTTGAGCCGTTCACCCAGGCTTTTGCCACGGTTGGCCTGCAGCAGGATGTGGCGCAAGCCTTCGTTGACCGCAATCGGGGCATCGGAGGTAGTGTCCACGCCACCGGCAATGCCGCAGTCGATCTGCCCCAGGGCAATCTTGTTGGCCACCAGCAGCGCCGCCTCCAGCCCGGTGCCACAGGCTTGCTGAATGTCATAGGCCGGCGTTTGCGGTGACAGGCGCGAACCCAGCACGCATTCACGGGTCAGGTTCATGTCGCGCGAGTGCTTGAGTACAGTACCAGCGACCACTTCGCCCATGCGCAGCCCATGCAGGCGGTAGCGCTCGATCAACCCCTCGAGCGTGGCTGTCAGCATTGCCTGGTTGCTGGCCGTGGCGTAGGCACCATTTGAGCGGGCGAAGGGAATTCGGTTGCCGCCCAGGATCGCGACCCGGCGAGGTGAACGCATGCGCTGATTCCTCCTGAAACAATTTGATCCGTACAGCCTAGGTGTTTTTACCGCATTCGAACGACCTTGGCACAAACTTGGTCCACACTTTCAAGCTTGCCTTCCGGGAGACCACTCATGAGCGATCGCTACCTCGGCTTTGCCAATTCCAACCTTGGCCGCCGTCTTGTGGATGCCCTTGGCCTGCCGCACCCGGCTCCGCTGGAGCGTTGGCAGGCCGGCCGCCTGCGCCCGGTCGAGGGTGCCCTGGTGTTGGGTGGCGGGCCCCTGGCGAGCCAGGTCGAAACGCTTGCGCCGCGCCTGACCGACACGCTTTACAGCTTCAACACCGACGCCCTCCAGGCCGAGCCCTGGGTGGCCGGCCTGGGGCCGAAAATCAAGGCGGTGGTGTTCGACGCCACGCATTTGTCCGACAGCGATGCATTGAAGCAGTTGCGCGAGTTTTTCCAGCCACTGCTGCGCAGCCTGGCGCCTTGCGCCCACGTGGTGTTGCTGGGGCGCGCGCCGGAAAGTCTCGATGACCCGCTGGCCAGCATTGCACAACGGGCCCTGGAAGGCTTCAGCCGCTCGCTGGCCAAAGAACTGCGCAATGGCGCGACCGCCCAGCTGCTGTATGTCGCCCCCGGCGCAGACCACCAGCTGGAAGGCGCACTGCGTTTTTTCCTCTCGCCGAAAAGCGCCTTCATTTCCGGCCAGGTGCTGCGCCTGGAAGCCTGCGCCAGCCAGGTCGAGGACTGGACCCGGCCGCTGGCGGGCCGCCGTGCGCTGGTGACCGGCGCCGCACGCGGCATCGGCGCTGCGATTGCCGAAACCCTGGCACGGGACGGCGCCGACGTGCTGTTGCTGGATGTACCGCAGGGCAGCCAGGACCTCGACGCCCTGGCCGCGCGCCTGGGGGGCAAGGCGCTGGCGCTGGATATCTGCGCGGGTGACGCGGCGAGCCGCTTGCTCGCAGCCCTGCCGGACGGCATCGACATCGTGGTGCACAATGCCGGCATCACTCGCGACAAGACCCTGGCCAACATGACCCCGGAGTACTGGGATGCGGTGCTGGCAGTGAACCTCAAGGCACCGCAGGTACTGACCCAGGCGCTGCATGAGCACGGCGCCCTGGGTGAGAACGCGCGCATCACCCTGCTGGCTTCGGTCAGCGGCATCGCCGGCAACCGCGGGCAGGCCAACTATGCCGCCAGCAAGGCCGGGTTGATCGGCCTGGCCCAGGCCTGGGCGCCGCGCCTTGCCGAGCGTGGCGGCAGCATCAATGCCGTGGCCCCCGGGTTCATCGAAACCCACATGACCGCCGTCATGCCCATGGGCCTGCGCGAGGCCGGGCGACGCTTGAGTTCGCTGGGCCAGGGCGGTCGCCCGCAGGACGTCGCCGAGGCCATCGCCTGGCTCAGCCAGCCCGGCTCCGGGGCGATCAACGGCCAGGTGCTGCGCGTTTGCGGCCAGGCTTTGATGGGAGCCTGAACATGAGCCGACACTGGCACGACCTGCACAGCCCGGCTTCGCGCGCCAGCCTGTACCTGCGCGCCGCCAGCAAGCGCAAGATCAGCGGTGACCGCCTGCCGGGCGATGGCCTGCGCAGCCTCATCCACGTCCAGCCGGACAACCTGGCGGCCTATCGGCGGCTGTGCCATTTCGCCGACGATGGCCGGCTGCCGGCGGCTTACCCTCACGTGATGGCGTTCACCTTGCAGTTGCAATTGATGACCGCCGACGATTTCCCCTTCCCGCTGTTGGGCCTGGTGCACCTGCATAATCGCATCGAAGTGCTGCGCCCGCTCGGCGCTGTCGAAGCGCTGCGCTTTGCGGTGTATACGGACAACCTGCAACCCCACGCCAAGGGCGCCACCTTCGACCTGGTCACCGAAGCCGAAGACGGCATCGGCCTGCTCTGGCGCGAGAGCAGCCGCATGCTGGTGCGTGGGCTCAAGCTCGAAAGCGAGGCGGATGTGCCGGTCGAGGACGAACCGGCTGGGTTGCCGGAGGCGACCCGCTGGTACGCTGACAGCGATATCGGCCGGCGTTATGCCAAGGTCTGCGGGGATTACAACCCGATCCACCTCAGTGCCGCCAGCGCGCGACTGTTCGGCTTTCCCACGGCCATTGCCCATGGCATGTGGAGCAAGGCCATGGCCATGGCAGCCTTGCGTGGTCATCTGCCGCACAGTGGCTATGCCTTCGAGGTGGGGTTCCGCAAGCCGGTGCGGTTGCCGTCCGAGGTGGTGCTCGGTGCCAGTGAGGCGGGGCCGCAGGGCACGCTGCGGCTGGACGGACATGGCAACGTGCTGCATATGGTCGGGCGCTGGGAACCCTTGTAGGAGCGGCCTCGTCTGCCTTGGTGGAAACGCTTGCTTTGCCTCGGGCCTGCGCTGAAGCTATGCAGCACTAGGAGACCCCGATGAACCTGCAAGAACTCACCCAACGGCTGCACCACATCCGCGACAACAACGACTGGCGCGGCTTCCACAGCCCGAAGAACCTGGCCATGGCCGCCAGTGTCGAAATGGCCGAGCTGGTGGAAATCTTCCAGTGGCTGAGCGAAGACCAGTCGCGCCAGCTACCCGCCGACAAGCTGGCCCATGCCGGCCAGGAAATCGGTGACGTGGTGCTCTACCTGTTGCTGCTGTGCAGCGAGCTTGGCCTGGACATGGACCAGGTGGTGCGGGCCAAGCTGGCCGACAGCGAGAGGCGCTTCGCCCGATGAACGACCGTCACTTCGATGAACTGGCCACCCGTTTTGCCGAGAAGATCTATGGCGGCGCCAAAGGCGCCATCCGCCTGGCCGTGCTCCAGGCCGATCTGGCCGAGGCCTTGCCCGACCGCCCCCTGCGTATCCTCGACATTGGCGCCGGGCTGGGCCACATGGCCTTGTGGCTGGCACAGCGCGGCCACCAGCTGACCCTGGCCGAACCCGCAGCGCCGATGCTCGATGGCGCCCGGGCACGCTTTGCCGAAGCAGGCCAGGCGGCCACCTTCATCCAGGCCCCTTGGCAAGACCTGCTCGGCCAGCTCACCGAACCCTACGACCTGGTATTGTGCCATGCCGTGCTCGAATGGCTGGCCGAGCCGGAAAGCATCCTGCCCGTGTTGCACCAGCTCACGGCTCCTTCCGGGTGGCTGTCGCTGGCTTTCTACAACCGAGACGCGCTGGTCTATCGGAACCTGCTCAAAGGCCACTTCCGCAAGTTGCGCAGCAACCGGCTGGAAGGTGAAAAACAGAGCCTTACGCCACAAAAACCACTTGATCCGCGCCAGCTCAGGGCGCAACTTGATCCTGAGTGGCAGGTGGAAAGCGAAAGCGGCGTGCGAGTGTTCCACGACTACATGCCCAGGGAATTCCAGGGCAAGGCCGAGTTGCTCGACCTGCTGGAAATGGAACTGGCCTATCGTCGCCATCCCGGTTTCGCCGGGCTTGGCCGTTACCTGCACTGGGTTTGCCGCCCCCGCTGACTAACCCGTCGGAGGACCACATGCCGTACCGTCTGTTGTGCCTGGCACTGCTGCCGCTTGCCTTGGCTGGCTGCCAGGGCAGCAACCCGTACGTGGCCAGCAGCCGCCCGTTACCCCCTGCCCCGGCCCAGGCGGCCACTACCTTCGATGCCAGTGCCTACCCGGCGCCTGCGCGTGATTATGGGCACTACCGCAGTTGGAGCTGGCGCAACGGCCAGTTGCCCAACGGCTCGGCGGATACCGACCCGGCGCAACTGGCCGATGCCGTCAGCGGCGCGCTGGACCAGCATGGCCTGCGCCCCGCCCGGGGCGGCCCTGGCGACTTGCTGGTGAGTGCTGACATACGCCTGGAAAAACGCTTGCGCCAGGTGCGGGACTACGATGCCTACGACCCCTATTACGGCCCGTACCCCTACGGCGGTGTCGGCTACGGCGGTTACCGCAATGGTTATGGTGCCTATGCCAGCGTGCCCATCGTACGGACCTACGAAGTGCAGGTGATGGTGGTACGCATCGACCTGTACGACGCCCGCAACGGCCAGCCGGTATGGAGTGCCAGCGCCGAAAGCGGCAGCGACAAGGACTCGCCGCGTGAACGCGAAAGCGCCTTGCGCAACTCAGTGTACAAGGCGCTCAGCGGCTATCCTCCCAGTTAATGCCTAACGGAGAACCATCATGTTGCGCCGTCTCGTTCTACTGTCATTCGCGTTGCTGCTGGCGGCCTGTTCCAGCAATAACGTCCAGCAGGATTTCGACGCCAGCCGCGATTTTGCCGCCTACCGCAGCTGGGCATGGCAGGAACCGGGCCTGCAGTATCGCCCCGACGACCCACGAATCAAGAGCGACCTGACCGAGCAGCGTATTCGCCAGGCGGTCGCCGACCAGCTGGACCAGCGCGGCCTGCGCCCGGTTCAAGGTGGCGCGCGTCCCGACCTGGCCGTGCGCGCCTACCTGATCGTCGAACAGCGCCAGCAACAGATCACCACCAACTACGGCGGTGGCTGGGGCGGCTACTGGGGTGGCTACTGGGGCGGGCCCATGTACAACGAAACCCGCAGCGTCGACTACAAGGTCGCCACCATCCAGATCGACCTGTTCGACGGGCGTGACGGCAAGCTGGTTTGGCGCGGCAGTGCCGAGCAGATCATGAACAACTACCCGCCAAGCCCGGAGGAACGCAACAGCGCCATCCGGAGCACCGTGGCCAAGGTGCTGGGCAACTATCCACCCGCCAGCAGGAAGTGATGCATGGCCGGAACGGGCAAGCCGGCCACTGCAGGTCTATCTTCACTTAAGGAAACCTGACTGACCGGGTAGCTGTGTTCAACATTGGGAAAGGCGACCTGCCAATGCAAAGCATTGTTCTCCTGCTGTGGCTTGCCTTGTGCTCCGAACAGGATGTGCGTCAACGCCAGATCTCCAACCTGCTGACCCTGGGCGCGGCAACCAGCGCCCTGGTGTGGCTGTTCGCCACTGGCCGCAGCTGGATCGGCGCCGAGCCCAGCGATGCCGGCTGGGCCCTGGCCATCGTCATGTTGCTGACCCTGCCCGGCTACATGCTCGGCCGTTTCGGCGCCGATGACGTCAAGCTGATGGGTGCCCTGGCCTTGGCCACCAGCCCGCACTATGTGCTCGGCACCTTCATCGGTGCCGGCGTCAGCGTGCTGGTGTGGTTGCTCACCCGTCGGCGCCTGTGGACCCTGCTCAACCCCAAGGTGAAAAAGCGCCTGCAGGCCCTGACCGAGGAAATGGGCGACAAGCAGGCGTTCGTCCCCTATGTGCTCAGCGGTTTTCTTCTGACTGCTGTATGGATCCAATGAGCAATCTCTTGGTCCGATACCTGTACAGAAGTTGTACAAAATCGCTCCCCACGTCTATTTTTACCTTGCCGCAGCGTCTGGCCCGGGAGCAGGACCGTATAACAACAGGGAGTCGATTGTGTCCAGAGCATTCAGCGAAGTGAAAATATTGGTGGTCGATGACCAACCCGTGATCGTCGAGCAACTGTGTGAGTTTCTCGAAACCCAGGGTTATCACTGCCTGCCAGCCCATTGCGCTGATGATGCCATAGAACACTATCAGGCCGACGAGGCCATCGGCCTGGTCATCTGTGACCTGCACATGCCTGGGCGAGACGGTGTCGACCTCGTCCGTGCCTTGAAGGCACTGGGCGGGCAACGTATTTTCGAAGCCATCATGCTCACCGGCCGCGCAGAAAAGCAGGACGTCATCCGTGCGCTGCGTGAAGGCTTTGCCGACTACTACCAGAAGCCCATGGATTTCGAAGAATTGCTGGAAGGGGTGCGCCGGCAGGAAGAGATCGTGCTGGAGCGCCAACGCAGCTTCCGCGACCTGGGCGGGTTGAACCAACGCCTGCAGGAGCTGGCCGAATCGGTGGACGAGTTGTACCGGGACCTGGAGAAGGCCCGAGGCCAGGGCGTGCACCGGCGCGCCAACGATGTCGAAGAAAACGAAAGCGAGCTGCCAGCGGCATTCGAGAAGCTGTCACCGCGCCAGCTGGAAGTGGCGCGGCTGGTGAGCACGGGCAAGACCAATTACCAGATCGCCTGCGAACTGGGCATTACCGAAAATACCGTGAAACTGTATGTGTCGCAGGTGCTGCGCCTGACCCACATGCACAACCGCACGCAGTTGGCGCTGGCGCTGACGCCCAGTTCATCACCGATCCACCAGCGCTTCACCGCTCATTGAGTCCAGCACTACTCGCTGACCTGGAACGCCACCCGCGCCGTCTCGCCGCTTTCATCCAGCGCGCTGATTTCGGCCTGACCGACCTGCTGGAAGCGGACCAGCAAGCTGTCCTGGCCCAGGGTCTCGCCCAATGGCTGGCCGTTGAGGAACCACCAGCGCCGGCCGCCGCCGCCCAGCGCCGACACATGCAGCTGCAACGGCTCGCTGCTGGTCGCCGGACGACGCAGGTTGTCGCCTGGACGCACCCCCACGATCGACAGCGGCGGCGCACTGGCCGGCACCTGCGGCGGGCAGGCCGGGTCGATGGCAGGCAGGCGCGCCGCACGCCGCTCGACACGAGGCAGCCAAGGTTCCAGCGGGGCCGGCCACAAAGCGATGTCGCGGGCCTGGGCGCCCGGGCAACTACCGTCCACGCGTAGCCCTTGGTCATTGACCCAGACGTTTTCACGCAGGCCCAGGCCGAGCGGCTGGTCGGCCGCCTGCAGGGTGGGCGGTGTAGTGCCGTCCAGCGTCCAGGCGAAGCGCTGACGTCGGCAATTGGGGTCATGTCTGTTCAATGGCTGACCCAGCGGCCAACAGATCGCCGCCACGCCGACATTCGCCGGTACCCGCTCGACCGGCACACTGATGCCACGCTGGCTGTCGCGGTTGCTCAGCAAGTCGTGCACCTGCAGCATCAGCGGCGCCGCCGAGGCCAGGCCGAACTGCCCGGGCACTGGCGTGCCGTCGGGTCGGCCAATCCACACACCGATCAGGTAGCGTGGGCCCACGCCGATCGACCAGGCATCGCGGAAGCCGTAACTGGTGCCGGTCTTCCAGGCCAGTTGCGGACGTTGCACCAGCTCGGCATGCGGGTCGCGGTCGGGACGCGCCTGCCCGCTGAGGATGCGCCGGATGATCCAGGCCGCCCCGGGTGACAGCAGGCGCCGTTCCAGCAACGGGTCCTGCGGTTGCAGGCGCACCCGCGCACTGTTGCCACCCCGTGCCAACGCGGCATAGCCACCCACCAGGTCTTCCAGGCGGCTGCCCGCACCGCCGAGGATCAACGACAGGTTGGGCTCGGCCAAGGGCGGCAAGGTCAGCGGCATGCCCGCCATGCGCAACTGCGCGGCGAAGCGTTTCGGGCCGTAGGCTTCGAGCAACTGCACGGCCGGCAGATTGAGCGAAAGCGCCAATGCCGAACTGGCCGAGACCGGCCCGCTGAAGCCCATGGAGAAGTTGCCGGGGCGGTAGTCGCCATAGCGCCGCGGCACATCCTGCAGCAGCGACTCGGAATGGATCAGGCCGTCATCCAGCGCCATGCCGTAGAGAAATGGCTTGAGCGTGGAGCCTGGCGAACGCAGCGAGCGCACCATGTCGACATGCCCGAACCGGCGCTCGTCGGCGAGGTCTATCGACCCCAGGTAGGCGCGCACCGCCATGGTCTGCGCCTCGACCACCAGGATGGCGGCGGAGGTCCGCTCCGGCAGCCGGGCGCGCCAGCCCAGCAGCAGGTCTTCAAGGCGCCGCTGCAACGCGGCGTCGAGCGTGGTGCGGATCAGCGGCGGGCTGTCGGCGCTGTTCAGGCGCCGCGCCAGCAGCGGCGCCAGGGCCGGCTCCTGGCGTGGCGCCAGCACCAACGGCTCCTCGGTTGCCTCGCTGATTTGCCGTTCCGGCCATACCTGGTATTCGGCCAGGCGTTGTAACACCTTGTCACGGGCACGCTGGGCACGTTCGGGGTGGCGGTCCGGGCGCAGGCGGCTGGGTGCCTGCGGCAGCACGGCCAGCAACGCCGCTTCTGCCGGGGTCAGGTGCATGGGCGACTTGCCCAGGTAGGCCCAGCTCGCAGCGGCAACGCCCTGCAGGGTGCCACCGAAGGGCGCGCGATCGAGGTAGATCTGCAGGATCTCGCGTTTCGACAGATGCCACTCCAGCTGCGCGGTACGCCACAACTGGCGCAGCTTGCCAGCCAGGGTGCGGTCATGCGGGTCGAGCAGGCGCGCCACCTGCATCGACAGCGTGCTGCCGCCCGACACCACCCGCCCGCCGCGCAGGTTGAGCCAGGCGGCGCGGGCCAGGGCCAGCGGGTTGACCCCAGGGTGGCGGTAGAACCAGCGGTCCTCGTAGGTCAGCAGCGCCTGCAGGTACAACGGCGAAACCTCTTCGGGGCTGACCGGATAACGCCACACGCCATCGGCGTCGGCAAAGCGCCACAACGGCGTGCCATCCTCGGCCAGCACCACCCGCGCCAGGTCATCGCCAGGCATGGGCAGCGGCCACAGGCGGTCGGCCAGCCACAACAGACCGAGCACCATCAGCATGCCTGGCACGGCAACGCGCAACAACCTGCGCGCACGGCCACGTGGCCGCGTTAAGCTTGGCATCGGGAACCGACCTGGCCAGGTGATGGCCAAAGGCTTGGGGACGGTAACCTCGCCGATTCGTTCATCAGGAAGCAACTATGCATGTAGAAGGTTTTTTCGAGTGGCTGGGCCAGGCACTGGGCTCGTTGATACGCTTCATCGTCGACATATTCAGCGGCTTGTTCAATCTGCTGGCCAACGCCGGTGGCAATTTCATCGATGGCCTGGCCCGCACCTTGGGCATGGATACCTCGTTGCTCAGCATTCTCGCCCTGATCATCGGGCTGATGCTGCTGTACTCGGCAATCCGGGCGTTCATGCGTGCCTCGATCATCCTCGGGATCATCTGGCTGGTCTTGGGTTTATGGGTGATGAGCTGGGTGATTCACTGATTGATGCACCGATCGTGTAGGAGCGGCCTTGCGTCGCGATCGGGCGCGCAACGGCCGCACAACCTGGCGACGCGGTCTATCTGCCGTTTCGCGTACGCAGGCAATGGGGCCGCGTTGCGGCCCTTTCGCGGCACAAGGCCGCTCCTACACCAGACCGCATCGCCCTAGCGGGCTCTGACGGTCATTTCCCCTTGCCCATCGCCCACGGCCTGCAGGTTAGGCCGGTACATCGACTCGACCTGCGGCGGGGGTACGCGGTAGGTACCCGGAGTTACCGCGCGCGCCAGGTACAGCAGGTGGGTGGTGCCGTAGCCATCGAGCTTGAGCGCGGCGACGTAGCGGTCATCACGGTACTCCTGATGCACCAGGCTGGCGTTCTGCATCGAATCGCGCCACTCCTTCACCGCGCTGCTGGCGTTATCCAGGCTGGCGGCGCTCTGCGCCAGGTTCTGGTTTTCCAGTTCCAGGCCAGCCGGCAGCAAATCCACTACCAGCGCATCCGGCACCGGGCTGTCAGCCTTGAGCGCCAGGTGCACCAGCACCAGATCACCACTGCGCAGGCCGTGCAGGTCCAGCGGCTGGCCATTCATGCCCAGGTACTCACGACGGATCTGCATGCCGTTGCCACCCGCTGGCTGTGCCTGGCGCGGGTAACCCGACAGGGTCAGTTGCTGGTACAGCGTCTCGCTGCCCTGGTTCTGTACAGTCAGCGGCGAGGCCAGCAGCGGGCCTTCCAGCTTCATGCCGGACTCGGCATTGTTGAACTCACGCACCTCACCAGCGCTGTCCAGACGTGCCTGCCACTGGCCTTCCGGCTTGCCCAGCAGGCCACGGCCAGCCAGGAACAGCGCATTGCGTTCCTGGGTTGACAACCAGCGGTTGGCTGCCAGCTCGTCGGACAAGGCGAACAGCCGCTGGTCGACCTTGCTGCTGGCCATGTCGTTCTCCTGCAGCAATGCCAGGATCAGCGCCTGGTCACGCAGCGAGCTGCCGTAATCGGCCATCCAGCCCTTGCTGCGGCTGATGGCCAGGCCAGCCTGCAAGGCTTGGTTGGCGCGTGGCTTGTCGCCCATCTTGTCCAGTGCCACCGCCAGCTGCACCAGCGGCAGGCCAGAGCGAGCATCGGCGCGGCGTTCGAACAGGCCACGCAGGGCGCCCAACGGCGCCTGCTGGCTACGCGCCAACACCAATGCGGCGTAGGCCTGAACGGCAAAGCGGGTGTGCTCGGCGTTGTCGCTGTAGTCGACTTCGATCAGGTTGCGCTCCTGTACATAACGCAGGAGGCGCTCGCTGGCCTTCTTCAGTGCTTCAGCCGGTACGCCGTAACCCTGATCACGGGCACGCAGCAGGAAGTCGGTAACATAGGCGGTCAGCCAGTACTCTTCTTCGCTGTCCGAGCTCCACAGGCCGAAGCTACCGTTGTAGCGCTGCATGCCCAACAGGTGCTCGATACCCATTTCGATCTTGCGCTTGCGCACATCCGCCGGTTCGCCCTTGATGCCCAGGCGCTTGAGGCTGTCGGCGTCCGCGTACAGCGACGGGTACAGGCCACTGGTGGTCTGCTCCAGGCATCCGTACGGGTAGGCTTCGAGGGCACGGATCTGCTCGCCCAGGTTCAGCGGCGGCCGGCTCGACAAAGCCAGGGTGGCTTCCAGGCCGGCAGGCTCGAAGGCGGCCAGGTCCGCTTCAGGCAGGCTCCACGGCTGGTCCTTCAAGGCCACACGGTAATGCTTGAGCATCGCCGGGTAGGCCGGGCGCACGCCCAGCGTCCACTCACGCTCGAACGCGCCGGTCGGCTCGTTCGGCAGTTGCAGGCCCGTGACCCGTACATGCACCTTGCCCTGGCCCAAGCCACCCTGGGCCTGTACCGGGATCATCAGCGTCGAGCGCTGGCCCTCGGCCAGGGTGACGTTCTGCTGGGCACTGGCCGCCAGGCTCAGCTGGCCTTCGGTAGTGATTTCAACGTTCAGCTGCTGGGCACGGCCAGACAGGTTGGACAGGTCCAGCGCCAGGCTGGTGCGGTCACCACCAGCGAGGAAGCGCGGCGCCGAAAGCTCGGCAATCAGTGGCGCGGCGACCACCGTCTTGCCTTCAGCCATGCCGAAATGTTCCTCGGTCCAGGCCTGGGCCATCAGCCGCAGCTCGCCGTTGAAATCGGGAATATCGACCGTGGCCTGGCCCTCGCCCTTGTCGTCGAGGGTCACCGGCAGGCTCTGCTGGGCAACGATGGTCACGGTGGTATTGGGGCGTTTGCCGCCCTTGGCCATCGCCGCGTCACCGCCGAACGCCAGGCTGGCCAGGCGGCCTTGGCCGGCTTCGATCAACTGGCCGTAGATATCCAGCTGGTCGGCACCATAGGCCTTGCGCCCGAACAGGCTGGCGAACGGGTCGGGGGTCTTGAAGTCGGTGATGTTGAGGATGCCCACATCCACCGCCGACAACAGCACACGCACCTGTTTGGGAATACTGCCATCGGCGTTGGCGGCCTTGACCTTGACCGTCAGCGGCTGTTTCGGGCGCATCTTTTCCGGGGCCTGCAGGCTGACCGCCAGCTTGCGCTCGGCACGGTCCAGCGGCAGGTGCAGCACGCCCACCGCACGTTTCGGCGTGGCATTGGCCTTGCGCTCACCGGGGCGGATCACCAGTGCGCTGATGTACAGGTCATGGCGCGCCCACTTCTCGTCCAGCTCCACGTCAAAGGTCTTGCCTTCGGCGGGCACGTCGATTTCCTGCCACCACAGCGGGCCGTCGCTCGACTCGATCATCAGGTAGCCACTGCCGGCGGCCGGCGGGGTAACGGTGACCTTCGCGGTCGCGCCGTCGGCATAGGATGGTTTGTCCAGCGCCAGCTTGACCTGGTCCGGGCGCACCGCGCCGCCTTCGGCGTTGTCCTGGGCACGGTAGCCAGCCCAGAAGCGCTCGCTCGACACCAGGCCGGTCTGCGGGTCTTCCACTTCGACGCGGTACGGCCCCCATTCAACCGGGAAGCTCAGCTTGGCGGTGGAGCCGGCCTTGACGCTGACGGTCTCTTCGCTCTGGGTGAGGAACTTCTCGTTGTAGGCGTAGCTCCAGCCATCGTTTTGCGAGTAGTTCCAGTAATAGTCACGGCGCTCGCGGATCAACCGCACCTTGAGGTCCTTGGCGGCCAGCTTGTTGCCGTCGCGGTCGGCCACCAGGAACTCGAATTCCACCGGCGCGTCACTGTCGGTTTCCTCACCGTCGAACAGGCCACGCAGCCCTGGCAGGCGCTCGGCCGGCCAGATGGGTTGTTCCAGGCGCCGGGTAATCGGCCGGCCACCCGACTCCTGCAGGCTGGCCTGCACGGTCAGTTGCAGCGGCGAGCGGGCTTCAGCCCAACGGCTTTCGATTTCGACCACGGCCTTGCCGGCCTGGTCGAGGGTGACCTCGTCCAGCTCCAGGTCCTGGTTCAGCTCGGTTTCAGTGACCGAGCCGAACTGGTAGCCGGGTAACGCAGGTACCGCCTCGCGCAGCGGGCGGACATAGGCCTGGCCGCTCAGGCGATTGCCGGCTGCCGGGGCACCGTAGAGATAACGACCATTGACCCGGATGCGCGCATTCTCGTCAGGCGACAGCGGTGTACTGCTGCCCTTGAGCTCCAGCGCCAGGCGCTCAGGCAGGAAGTCTTCGACAAGGAATTCATGCACCTGCTTGCGCCCGCCGCCGAGGTCCAGCAACAGCTGCCAGCGGCCGGTCGGGGCCTCGGTGGCCAGTTGTAGCTGATACTGGTAAAGGCCATTGCTGTCGGCCTCCCAGACGAACTTGCGGCTGACCTGCTCATCAGGTCGGCGCACTTCCACGCTTACCGGCTGGGCTTTGACCGGCTTGCCGTCCTGGTCGCGCAGCAGGCCATTGAGCAGCACGGTTTCGCCTGGGCGGTACAGGTCACGTGGGCCGAAGATGAAGAACTGCAGCGGGTTGGCCTGGGGCCCGGTGATATCGAACTCGGCCAGGTCCAGCGCCGCGGTATTCAGGCGCAACAGGGTGGTGTGCACGCCCTGGGTGGCGATCAGGGTGTCGGCCTTGGGCGTGATTGGCAGTTGGGCGTGACCATCGCCATCGGTGCTGGCCTGTGCCAGCAGCTTGCCCTTGTCGTCATGGATTTCCAGGTTGACCCCGCTCATCGCCTTGCCGCCTTCCAGGGCCTGGGCGAACACATCGAGGCGGTCGCGGTAACGGTGCGCGGACACGCCGATGTCGCTGAGCGTGAACAACGTCGCCGGCTGCGAGTAATCGTAGGTGCCCGAGGCCCGCATCACCGCCAGGTACACGCCTGGCTCCTGCAGCGGCTTGATGCCGGCGATCGGCAGCAGCACGGTCTCGCGGGTGTTGCGCGTGGGGTTGAGATCGAAGCGGCCGCTGTAGACCAGTGCGGCCATGTCCAGGGTCTCCTTGGACTGGTAGTAGTACAGGCTGCTGTTACGCCCCCAGTTGGCCAGGAAGGTCGAGAGCATTTCCGGCTTGACCCGGAAGAACTCGACATCGACCTTGTCCACGTTCAGGGCAATCACCGGCAGGCCCTCGGCCAGACGCGTGGGCAGCAGCGAACCGCGGCTGGCGAAGCCGATGGTCGGCTGCATGTCGCGGGTTTCCAGGCGGGTGATCGACTCCTCTTCCAGCTGCTTGCCGTTGACCGCCAGCAGGCCCTTGTCGACGGTCAGCACCAGCTTGCGCTGCGGCTCAAGGTGGCGCAGGCGCAGCTCCATCTGGTTGTCGGAGAGCTCCCAGGCCCCTTCGAGCTTGCCTTTGACGGTATCGACCAGCTGCACCTTGGTGGCCAAGTCCTGCTTGGCGTCCAGCGGCACGGAAAAACTGACCGACAATGTTGCAGCGCCATCGAGCTGCACTTCGGATACATCCAGTACCGTGAGCTCGCGGCCCTCGTAGCGTTTGGCGAGCTTGGCCGGGTCTTCGCGCTGGGCTACCGGGGCAGCAGCGGGTGCGCTGGCTGCAGGTTTTTCGGCCGGTACAGGCTTGTCCGGTGTCGAAGAGTCACAAGCACTGAGCAAGGCCAGCGCACAGGCCAGCAACAATCCTTTGTTGAGCATGGAGTAGAAACTCTTGGGCAGGGTGTACGTGAGGGCAGCAACTATAGCGCAAATGCTTGCGTAATACCCGGTGCAGCGCGTGAGGTGTGACTCGGGTCGCGCGAATGACTGGCCCGATCGTTACACTATGGCCATTAGTTGAAGCGGGGCCTCTTCGCGCCCCAGACTGAACAGGGACTCCAATGTCGCAACTGGCCACCGACTGGCAGCACCGCCCCACTCACCACAACGTCTGGGCGCTGGCTGCGCCGATGATCCTGTCCAATGTCTCCGTCCCGCTGGTAGCCCTGGTCGACAGCACCGTCATCGGCCACCTGCCCCACGCCCACCAGCTTGGCGCCGTGGCCGTAGGCGCCACGCTGTTCACCTTCATGGTCGGCCTGATGGGCTTCCTGCGCATGGGGTCCACCGGTTTCGCCGCCCAGGCCGCCGGGCGTGGCGATGGTGTTGCATTACGTCAGGTGCTGGTGCAAGCGCTGTTGCTGGCGGTGGCCTTCGCCCTGCTGATCGGCATGCTGGCGCTGCCCTTCAGCCAGTTGGCCTTGCACGCGATGCAGCCCAGCGCAGCCCTGCAGCAAGCCACCGAGGACTTCTTCCACACCCGCCTGCTCGGCCTGCCGGCGGCATTGGCCAGCTATGCGCTGGTTGGTTGGTTCCTCGGCACCCAGAACGCCAGGGCGCCGCTGGCCATCCTGCTGACCACCAACCTGCTGAATATCGCTCTGAACCTGTGGTTCGTGCTTGGTCTGGACTGGGGCGTACTGGGCTCGGCGCGAGCTTCGGTGATCGCCGAATGGAGTGCCGCCCTGCTCGGCCTGGCTCTCACCCGTCCAGCCCTGCGGGCCTACCCGGGGCATATCGTCTGGCCGGCGCTCAAGCGCTGGGAGGCCTGGCGCCCGCTACTGGCGGTAAACCGCGACATCTTCCTGCGCAGCCTGGCGCTGCAGCTCGTGTTCCTGCTGCTCACCGTACAAGGCGCGCGCCTGGGTGAAGCGACCGTAGCGGCCAACGCGCTGTTACTCAATGGCCTGCTGCTGACTGCCTATGCGCTCGATGGACTGGCGCATGCGGTGGAGGCCTTGTGCGGACACGCCATAGGCGCCGGTGAGCGCGATACCCTGCGCCGCTCGCTGGTGGTGGCCTGTGGCTGGTCGCTTATCACCAGCCTGGGGTTTGCCGGGTTGTTCCTGCTGGGTGGGCACCTGTTCATTGATTTGCAGACCGACATCGAGAGTGTGCGGGCTGCGGCCTATCCCTATTTGCCGTACCTGGCATTGCTGCCATTGATTGCCGTGTGGAGTTATTTGCTGGACGGATTGTTCATAGGCGCGACCCGAGCGCGCGAGATGCGTAATGCAATGCTGGTATCGGTGGGGATTGCGCTGCCCTCGGGAATGCTCATGGGCGGTCTGGGCAACCATGGCTTGTGGTTGGCGTTTCTCGGGTTCATGGCGTTGCGCGCAATTACCTTGGGCTGGGTGGGATGGAGGCTGCACCGACAGAACCAATGGATTGCGAAAGCCCAGGCGACCGGCGCGAAAATGCGATAGCCGGTCTATCAGATCCGGCTTACAACCCATGGCGCAAAGCCCTACAGACCGATTGTTCCGACGGAGTCACTGTCGCCATTCCTCACCCCTTCGGAAAAATCCATGACCTTTTGCCAATTCAGACTATCGCTTGTTTTCGGCGTGCTGAGTGCAGCGCTCTCGGTATCACCCCGGCTTGCCGCCCAGCACCAGGACCCCGTCCTCGAAACCGCCCAGCTTATCGAGCGCGAACTTCAGGCACGAGTTGGCTATGCCATCCATGACACCGGTAATGACCGTGAATGGCGCTATCGGGACTACGAACGCTTTCCGATGGCCAGCACCGCCAAGACCTTGGCGTGTGGCGCCCTGCTCAAGCAAGGGCAGGCTGCAATGACCCAGACGGTACTCTTGCAGCAGGAAGACATCCTGCCCTACGGACCGGTGACCAGGAACTGGGTCGGAAAGAATGTATCAGCCTCGCAGCTTTGTGCCGCAACCCTTGCGACCAGCGACAACACGGCACTGAATGGCGTACTGAAAGTCTTGGGCGGGCCGCAGGCCGTGACTGCTTTTCTGCGAAGTATCGGCGACCAGACCACACGCACCGACCGCACCGAACCTGAGCTGAACGAAGGTCGACCTGGCGATTTACGCGATACGACCACTCCGCGGGCCATGCAACAGACATTGGAGGCACTGTTGCTGGGCAATGCTCTGGACTGCACAGCAAGAGCGCAACTGACCGAATGGATGGAAAACAACACGGTCAGTGGCGCACTTCTTCGAGCCGGCATTCCGAGCGACTGGCGTATTGCGGACAGAACCGGTAACGGGGGCTTTGGTACGCGGGGTGCAATTGCGGTCATCTGGCCGCCGGGACGAGCGCCCATTGTCGCTGCCGTCTACCTGACCGAGACGCCAGCTTCCCTGCAGCAGCGCGACGCCGCCATTGCCGCCATCGGCCGGGCTATCACATCTGCAGTGATGCGCGAGCCGGTTGACGATAAATCAGGCAAGGGGCCAGCCACGGCCCCTTGCATGTCGATCACGACGACAGGTACGACGACCGCGTCAGGCCAAGGCGCAGGGCATCCAGGTACTGGGTCCGCTCACGCGCGGTGATCCTGGCACTGGCGACCTTGTCGCGGTAGTGAGTCATCAACTCCTCGGGCGACAGGTGCACGTAGCGCAGCATGTCCTCGATGGTGTCGTGGGTCTCGATACCGGCGTGGTACACGCTGCCGTCGGCGTTCTGGTAGATGTTCACCGAGTCGGTGTCACCAAACAGGTTGTGCATGTCGCCGAGAATTTCCTGGTAGGCGCCGACCAGGAACACGCCCAGCAGGTAGTCCTCACCCTCCTTCACCGCATGCACCGGCATGCTGGTCTCGATGCTCTGCTCGTCGACGTACTGGTTGATCTTGCCGTCGGAGTCGCAGGTCAGGTCCTGCAGCACGGCCCGGCGCATCGGCTCTTCGTCCAGGCGATGCAGCGGGATGATTGGCAGTACCTGGCCGATGGCCCAGGTGTCCGGCAGGCTCTGGAACACCGAGAAGTTGCAGATGTACTTGTCGGCCAGCTTGTCGTTGAGTTCGTCCAGCACCTGGCGGTGCGAGCGCTGGCGGGCTTTCAGCGAGTTGTGCAGGCGGCGGCACACGGCGAAGTAGCACTGTTCGGCCAAGGCCTTCTCGGCCAGGCTGATCTTGCCATCGGCATACTGCGCGGCCACATCACCCATGTAGTGGGTCGCGCGCCAGTAGGTTTCGGTCACCATCTCGATGTCGGTCGGGCCAAGCAGGTCGGCCAGCCACTGCACGGTTTCGGGCAGGGACTCCTTGTTTTCGATGGTCGGCACGTCGTCGTTGTGCTTCTCGACATCCGTTACCTGGATCACCAGCATGGCGTGGTGCGCGGTCAGCGAGCGGCCACTCTCGGAGAAGATGTGCGGGTGCGGCAGGCCTTGCGCATCGCAGAATTCCTTGAGCATGCCCACCACCACGCCGGCATAGTCGTCCATGTCGTAGTTGATCGAACTGGCATTGCGCGAGTGGGTACCGTCGTAGTCCACACCCAGGCCACCGCCGACGTCGATATGGTCCACCGGCAGGCCCAGTGCACGTAGCTCACCGTAGTAACGGATGGCTTCCTTGAAACCGTGCTGGTAGTCGGCCAGGTTGGCGATCTGCGAACCCATGTGGAAGTGCAGCAGGCGAATGCCCTGGTCCAGGCCAGCATCGCGGAAGCGCTGCACCACCGAGATCAGCTGGGCAGCGGACAAACCGAACTTGGACTTCTCGCCACCGGTGTCGGCCCACTTGCTCGAGGCCAGCGACGACAGGCGTACACGCAAGCCGACCTGTGGCTTGACCTTGAGCTCGGCGGCCTCGTCGATCACCAGGGCTACTTCCGACTCTTTCTCGATGACGATGAACACGTTGTGGCCAAGCTTCTGGCCCATCAGCGCCAGGCGGATGAACTCGCGGTCCTTGTAACCGTTGCAGACGATGGTGCCGCCCTTCGGCGCCAGTGCCAGCACCGCCAGCAGCTCGGGCTTGGAGCCGGCTTCCAGGCCGATGGAAACGTTTTGCGTGGCGATGATGTTTTCCACCACCGCCTCCTGCTGGTTGACCTTGATCGGATACAGCGCGGTGTACTTGCTCTGGTATTCCAGGCGCGCGATGTTGGCATCGAAGGCACCGGTCAGTTGGCGCACGCGGTCCTGCAGAATGTCGGGGAAGCGCACCAGCAATGGCAGCGACAGGCCACTCTGGCGCAGTTCGTCAACCTGTTCGAACAAGTCGATCGGTGCGCTTTGCGGGCCATTGGGGCGCACTTCGACGCGCCCGGCTTCATTGATGGCGAAATAACCAGCGCCCCAATGGCGGATGCCATAAACACTGCGGCTGTCGGCCACAGTCCATTGGCTACCATCGTCTTTGCGTGTGCGTCGTACGGACATTCAAGTCCCCTATAGATAAGTCGAAGACACTGCCCCGCAACGAGGCGGGCGCAGTGTAAAAGCCAAAAATGACGATTCATCCGTGCCCAAGGTAGACCCTGGTCACGGCAACGAGTTTAGAAAGCGCTGGGCAAAAAAGTGCGTGGCCGCATCAGCCACCGGACTTTTTCGCCTTGAAACCCTGCTTGATCAGTTCGCCGATCAACAGCTCGACATGGTCGCCCTGGATTTCGATGACCCCATCCTTCAGGGCGCCACCGGTACCGCAACGGCGCTTGAGGGTGGAGGCCAGCTCCTTGAGCTGTTCGAGCGGCAGCGGCACGCCGCTGACAGTGGTCACGGTCTTGCCGCCGCGCCCTTTGCTTTCGCGGCGCACGCGGGCGATGCCATCCCCTTCGGGGACAGCCTGCTGCTTGCAGATACAGGCATCCACCGGCTGGCTGCAGTCGGGGCAGTGCCGACCGGCGTCGGTGGAGTAAACAAGACCGCCAAGGGCGGCGAAGGAAGAAGCTTTCTTGGCCACTTTTGTTCCTCTGTGCTGAGGACAAAAACTGGTCGGCGGGAGCCGACCGCGAAGCCCCACTCTGGCAGGGGCGGCGCTACTGCCGCAAGACCTGCGGCAGCCCGAAAAGGGCGCGCAGTTTAACGATAAATGCGGCCGTTGCTAAGTACCGGATTGCGCCATTTTGCGAAAGTTTTGCGACTATCCGCGGGCCGGTACTGCCAACACAGCTATCCCTGGCTGGCCTTGTAGCGCTGCAACGCGGCCAGCGAGTCCGGGCAATACGGCTTTGCCTGGCGCTCCTGCTCGACCTGCTCCAGGCCAATGAAGCGTGCCTCGATCACTTCCTCCGGCTGCAGCCGCAACGGCGCATCCGACACTGCCGAATACACCGCACACCACAAGCGGTTATCCGGCTGATCGAAGTAGAAGCGCTCGTGGAAGCGCAACTCGACACCATCGATGCCCAGCTCTTCAGCCAGCTCGCGCGCCGCCGAATCGGCATAGGCCTCCCCGGCCGTGACCATGCCGCCTGCCGCCACATCCCAATAGCCCGGGTACAGTGCCTTGCTCAGGGTACGCCGGTGCACACACAGCTGGCCGGCGCTATTGAACAGCAGAATGAAGGTACACCGCCCGATCAGGCCGCGCTCGCGGAGCTCGGCACGTGGCAAGGCCCCCAGCACCTGGTCGGCTTCATCTACCCAGGTGACCAGCTCGCGGTCGGAAGCCGCCCGATGGGCGGCCTCGCCAAGGCTGATAGCCATCATCAACCCTGCGACAGCAGCTGACGCAGGTCGATCACTGCGGCGTTGGCCCGGGAAATGTAGTTGGCCATGACCAGCGAGTGGTTGGCCCACATGCCGAAGCCGCTGCCGTTGAGCACCATCGGGCTCCACAGGGCTTCCTGCGAGGCTTCCAGCTCACGGATGATCTGGCGCACGCTGACCGTGGCGTTCTTCTTCGCCAGCACATCGGCGAAGTCGACCTCGATCGCGCGCAGCAGGTGCGACAGCGCCCAGGCCTGGCCACGGGCCTCGTAGAACACGTTGTCGATCTGCAGCCATGGAGTTTCCACCAACTCCTCGTCCACCTGCGGCGCCTGGCCGGCAACCACCGACTCAGTCTTCAGCGTGCTGTTGAGCTTGACCCGGCCAACACTCGCCGACAGGCGCTGCGACAGCGAACCCAGGCGGGTGGCCACGTCACCCAGCCAGTTGTTCAGGTTGTCGGCACGGGTATAGAAGATCGCGCCCTTGTCGCCGGCCGCCAGACGGGCCTGGTAGCGGCTGAGCGACTTGATGCCCTCCTCGAACTCCGATTCGCTCGATGGCAGGATCCAGCTCTTGTTGTCGAAGTTGAAGCGCGGCTCGGCCTTGGCCAGGTCGGCATCTTCGGTCGACTGCGATTGCGAGCGGGCGAAGTCCTTGCGCAGGGCACGGGACAGGTCGCGCACCTGAACCAGCACGCCGTACTCCCAGCTCGGCATGTTGTCCATCCACAGCCCTGGCGGGAAGCGGTCGTTGGAGATGTAGCCACCCGGCTTGTTCAGCAGGGTACCAGCTACGGTCTTGAGGGTTTCGAGAGTGGTGTAACCCACCACCATCTGCTGGCCGGTACGCTCAGCGGCAGCCTGGGCGTTCTGCTGCACCGGGAATAGGGCCGGCTCCTGGCTCCAGTACCAACCCAGGCCGATGCACACCAGCAGGTACAACCCGATGAGGGTCCCCAGCGCACGGCTCCAGAGGCCGCCAAGGTAGCTACGGGCGGCGGCACCACGGCCGTCGACACGCTCACGGGGCTCGGCTTGGGCCTCGCGGTTTTTCCAGTCCAGCATGGCTTTGTCCTTAATCAGTCACGACGGTTCAGGGGCTTGGACCACAGGCCTGTGCCAGGGTGCCACGGCAAGCCCGTGTCGCAGCACTATAAAGCAGACACCGCCTTACGCATAAGCGACCAATCGGTCGGCAACTGAATATTCGTTCTGTCCGCTTTGTTGATGCACAGCACTCGCGCAGCAGGAAAGAACTGCTAGCATAGAGCCATCATCGCCCCTGCACCTCCCCACCCTACAAAGTAGCCAGGTCATGAGCCAAGCAGTCGAGCCGAGCCCGCAGTGCCCCGTCCAACAGCTGACGCGTAGCGGCCTGCGCAAGGATGACCCACTTGGCCAACTGCTGCGGCCGCCGCTGCGCAAGCCGGTGTACATCCTGCTGCAGGACCACGAACGTGCCCAGCGCCTGGCCCAGCAACTGGAATTCTTTGGCCTCGTGGTGCAGGCGCTGGCCAGCGCCGCGGCCTTTCACGCCTCGATCGAGGAATACCCACCGTCGGCCATCATCATGGATGTCGATTTCACCGGCCCCGGGCATGGCCTGCTGCTGGCGGCCCAGGTGCAGCAAGGTCTGGCCCGGCACATTCCGCTGCTGTTCTTCAGCCACCACGAGACCGACACCCCGACCCGCCTGGCCGCCGTGCGCGCCGGCGCCCAGGACTTTCTCACCGGGACCCTGGAAGCATCCAGCCTGCTGGAAAAGGTCGAGCGACTGACCAATGCCGCCCCGCACGACCCCCTGCGCGTGCTGATCATCGACGACTCGCGCACCCAGGCCCTGTATACCGAGCGCGTGCTGGCCAGCGCCGGCATGCTCACCCGCAGCCTGACCGATCCGATCCGCACCATGGCCGAGCTGGCCGACTTCCAGCCCGACCTGATCATCCTCGACCTGTACATGCCCGCCTGCACCGGCCCCGAGCTGGCCAAGGTCATCCGCCACAGCGACCGCTATGTGAGCGTGCCGATCATCTACCTGTCTGCCGAGGACGACCTGGACAAGCAACTGGATGCCATGAGTGAAGGCGGGGATGATTTCCTGACCAAGCCGTTTCGCTCACGCCAGCTGATTACCACCGTGCGCAACCGTGCCGCCCGTGCCCGGCACCTGAAGGCGCGCATGGTGCGCGACAGCCTGACCGGGCTGTACAACCACACGCACATCCTGCAACTGCTTGAAGATTGCAGCTTCCGCGCCCGCCGCGAGCAACAACCGTTGAGCTTCGCCATGCTCGACATCGACCACTTCAAGAAGATCAACGACCGCCACGGCCATCCGATGGGCGACCGGGTGATCAAGAGCCTGGCCTTGTTCCTCAAGCAGCGCCTGCGCAAGACCGACTTCATTGGCCGCTATGGTGGTGAAGAATTTGCCATCGTCATGCCCAATACCGCGCTGGATGCGGCGCACAGGGTACTGGATGAAATCCGTCGGCGCTTTGCCGAAATTCTCTACCCGGCCCAGCCGCAGGATCTGAGGTGTACCTTCAGCGCCGGGGTGGTACAGCTGGATGAGGGGCTGGATGCACTGACCATGGCCAGCGCGGCAGACGAGGCGCTGTACCGTGCCAAGCATGCGGGGCGTAATTGCGTGGTGCGTGTTGAGCCCTGAGATCTGACTGTACCGGCCTTCTGCGGACAAGCCCGGGCAGATGCCGACCCAGGGAAAGAACAGAGGCACTGTGCCACTTTTTCTCTGGTACCGGCCCCTTTCGTCATCACTCCTTCACACAACCGCAATAACTTCAGCCACCGACTCCCCTCCCGCAGGAAGCTCGTGGCTATGCGCCTGAAGTGGCTGACCAATTTCAACACCCTGTTGCTGGTAACCGTGTGTATCGCCCTGGGTGCCACCCTGTGGTGGTCGCAGCGGGCCCTGGAGCGCCCCTATCAATTGATGGAGCGCTACCTGGGCCTGTCCCAGCAGTTCCAGCAGCAGGCAGCCGACAACATCCAGGCCTACCTGGCCAGCGGCGATGCGCTGCGCCACGCTGCGGCCATGCAAGCCAACCAGCAACTGCAAGCGGCGCTGGCCGAATGGCCCGAGGAAATGGCCGGCAAACTGCGCCCTAGCCTGGACAGCCTGCAAGCCTTCACCACCGAGGAACTGCTGGCCGCCGGCAAGCTGGCTGGCGACCCCCAGGCGTTGCTGCTGCAGGCCGAGCGGGAACTGGGGGCCAACTTAGAACAACTGGCCGGCTATGCTCGCGACAGCGGCAACGCCAACGCCGACCGCTACCTGCTGCCCCTGCTGGATGCCACCGTGCACCTTGGTCGCCTGTCATTGGCCCGGGACAAGCTGGTCAGCAGCCGCCGCCCGGAACTGGCCGATGAAGTTGAACGTGAACTGCAGCTTATTCGCACCCAGGCCCAGATCATCGACAGCCTGCCGCTGCTCGGGGTAACCCGTGCAGCCGAATCCGGCGCCGACGACTTCGCATCGATGATGGGCCTGGAGACTCAAGCCAGCACCCAGCAGGAAGACGTCGCCATTGGCCTGAAACGTGAGTTGCAAAGCCTGCTCAGCCGCTACCCGGCCGA
The DNA here is from genome assembly GCF_054057835.1 of Pseudomonas sp. TE21394. Classification (NCBI taxonomy): domain Bacteria; kingdom Pseudomonadati; phylum Pseudomonadota; class Gammaproteobacteria; order Pseudomonadales; family Pseudomonadaceae; genus Pseudomonas; species Pseudomonas sp. TE21394. The sequence continues at coordinate 1,285,515 of NZ_JBSRZR010000001.1, forward strand.
ACTGCAACGCACCCGCGACCAGATCGAGCGCCGAGCCGCCCTGGCCGCCAGCACCGGGCAGCGTCTGCAGGCGGTGCAGCAGGCCATAGCGGCGCTGGAACCTGAGGTACGCAGCCAGCACGCGACGATAGCCGCCGAAGTGCGCAGCATCCAGAGCCTGATGATTGGCCTGATCCTGCTGATCGCGCTGCTGATCGACACGTTGCAACGGCGCCTGGCGCGCACTCTGACCGGCCTGGCCCCGGCCCTGTCGCGCTGGGCCGAAGGCGACTTCGCCAAGGCCATCGCCCTGGGCAAGAGCAACCGCGAACTGCACGACATCCAGGATTCGCTCAACCGCCTGCGCCAGTATCTGGTTGAGCTGGTCGGCACCATCCGCCACAACGCCGAACAGGTGGCCGGCAGCAGCCACGCCCTTGCCGGCATGAGCGCCGCTCTGCACGACGGCGCCGAACGCCAGGCTGGCGACACCGGGCAGATCCGCGATGCCCTGGGTGAGCTGGAAGCGACCATCCAGCAGGTGGCCGGTGATGCCAGCGCAGCCGCCGACGCCAGCCGCGATGCCGGTCGCGCGGTGGAACAGGGGCAGGCGGTGATTGGCCAGAGCCTTGCGGGCTTGCGCGACCTGGTCAATGAAGTGCAGGGCAACGCCCGCATGATCGAGCAACTGGCAGAAGAGTCGGCCACGATCGGTGGCGTGCTGACGGTGATACGCTCGATTGCCGAGCAGACCAACCTGCTGGCGCTGAACGCCGCAATCGAGGCGGCGCGTGCCGGCGAGATGGGCCGCGGTTTTGCCGTGGTGGCCGATGAGGTGCGTTCGCTGGCGCAGCGCACCACCGGGGCAACCGGTGAGATACAGGCGCTGATCGACCGCCTGCAGCAGGCCGCCAGAAGTTCGGTGACCGGGATGCGTGCGCAACTCGAACATGCCGAGGCCACCGCCAGCCAGGCCCAGGCCGCAGACGGCGCGCTGGACGAGATTGTCCGCGCCATTCGCACCATCTTGGATACCGCAGTGCGGATTGCCGACGTCACGGCGCAGCAGAGTGGCGCAGTGAGCGAAATCCGCGACCACAGCCAACGGATTCACGCGCTGGGCGAGGACAACCTGCAGCGTATCGGTGAGGGGCGCGAGCAAGGCGAGCAGTTGTTGAGCCTGGGCGGCGAACTGAACCGGGCGGTACGGGCGTTCAGGGTCTGAGCAGACCTACGCTGTACCTTTGTCGAAGCGGCCATGTATCGCCCGCTGTACCCGCATGGCCCCAATCAGCAGCAACTCCGCTATCATGCCCGGCACGTTCGACCTCGCGAGTCCGCCATGCGCCGCCTGTTTTTCCTGCTGTTCCTGCTGCTGGCCAGCCCCACCTTCGCCACGGGCCTGCTCGACAACCGTCCCAGCGCCACCCTCGGCGCCGCTTCGTTGTCCAACAATGCCGACTTCCTGCCGGTGCACGAAGCGTTCAAGCTCAACCTGGTCCAGGCCGATGGGCAAACCATCAAGCTGCGCTTCGTCGCCACCGATGGCTATTACCTGTACCGCCACCGCTTCCAGTTCCGTACGGAACCAGCCAACGTCGCCCTGGGCACACCGAACATCCCAAAGGGCGAAGCCAAGCACGATGAGTTCTTCGGCGACGTCGAGGTATACCACGGTGTGCTCGACATCGAACTGCCGCGCAACGACCCACGTGCCTTCACCTTGCTGGTGGGCTACCAGGGCTGTGCCGACAAAGGCCTTTGTTACCCACCGGAAACCGCACGCCTGAGCATCGATGGCGAAGCCGCCGCGGGCACACCGGCCAGCACCGAACAGGGCTGGAGCTGGAAGTCGCTGCTGCTGTTCTTCCTTGCCGGGGTCGGTCTCACCTTCACACCTTGCGTGCTGCCCATGCTGCCGATCCTCTCCGGCGTGGTGCTGCGCGGCCAGGCCGGCGGCCTGCGCGGGCTGGCCCTGTCACTGGCCTATGTGCTGCCGATGGCGGCCAGCTTCGCGGTACTCGGCGCCCTGATGGGCCTGTTCGGCGCCGGCCTGAACCTGCAGGCACGCTTGCAATCGGCCTGGGTGCTGGTGCCCTTCGCACTGTTCTTCGTGGTATTCGCCCTGGCCATGTTCGGCCTGTTCGAGCTGAAGCTGCCTCAGGCCCTCAACCAGCGCCTGAATAATGTCGCCAACCACACCCGGGGGGGCTCGCTGCTGGGCGCGGCGATTCTGGGCGTACTCTCCAGCCTGCTGGTGTCGCCGTGCGTTTCAGCTCCCCTGGCCGGTGCGTTGCTGTACATCAGCGCCAGCGGCGACGCCCTGGGCGGCGCCCTCAAGCTGTTCGCCCTGGGCCTGGGCATGGGCGCACCGCTGCTGCTGGTAGCCACCGGTGGCGCGGCCTGGCTGCCGAAAAGCGGGCCTTGGCTGAACACAGTGAAAAATGCGATCGGTGTGCTCTTGCTGGGCCTGGCCATCGGCCTGCTCAGCCGTGTGCTGCCGGGCCCGTTGACCTTGCTGCTGGTCGGTTTCCTGGCAGCGGGGGTGGCACTGTTCCTTGGCGCCCTGGAGTTCGTGGTCAAGACCACGCGCCAGCGCCTGGCACAACTGCTCGGCCTGGCTTTGCTGGTGTATGCGCTGGCGTGCTGGTACGGCGCCCTCAGCGGCCAAGGCGACCCACTGCGACCGTTGCCACCGCCAGCCGTTGCAAATACCGGAAACACCTCGGCGACACCGGAGCAGGCCTGGCAAACCGTCACCACCCCTGCTGCCCTGGACGCGGCCCTGGCCCAGGCCAGGTCAGCCGGCCAACCGGTATTGCTGGACTGGTACGCCGACTGGTGCATCAGCTGCAAGGTGATCGAGCGCGAAGTGCTGACCGCCCCGCAAGTGCAAGCCCAGCTGGCCGGTTTCAAGCTACTGCGTTTCGATATCACCGAGAGCAATGCCGAGCAACGCACACTGCTCGACCGCTACAAGCTGTTCGGCCCGCCTGTTCTGCTATTTTTTGCTGCGAACGGCAGCGAAATTACCGCTGATCGGGTCATCGGTGAGATAAACACCGGTGAATTTGCGCAAATTCTTACACGCGTACGCAGCAAAGTCGGTCTATAACTTCCCGCGCGCAGTTAAAAATCTCAAATCAGTGACCAGATCAAGCCATTTGGTCACATACTTCGCGCGAACCTCGGTCATCGTGCTGCCTATTGCCGGGAACTGGACACTTGCCGTCGCTTTACGGCACACTCGCCGCGCTGTGTCGAATTGCCCTACAACCCAAGGAATCGCAGATGGCAACGCTACTGGTGCTCCACGGCCCCAACCTCAACCTGCTCGGTACCCGCGAGCCTGGCCACTACGGCGCCGTGACCCTGGCCCAGATCAACCAGGACCTGGAGCAACGTGCCCGCGCCGCCGGCCATCATCTGCAATACCTGCAGAGCAATGCCGAGTACGAACTGATCGACCGTATTCACGCCGCACGCAACGAGGGTGTGGACTTCATCCTGATCAATCCGGCTGCTTTCACGCACACAAGCGTTGCATTACGTGACGCGTTGCTTGCGGTGAGCATCCCATTCATCGAAGTGCACCTGTCCAACGTGCACAAACGCGAACCGTTCCGCCACCACTCCTACTTTTCCGATGTTGCCGTAGGGGTGATCTGCGGCCTGGGCGCCAGCGGTTATCGCCTGGCCCTGGAGTCTGCACTGGAACAGCTGGCTGCCAACGCACAGCCCAAATGATGAAAACCCTGGCCTCGGTGGGCCAGGGTTCGAGAGAAACGTTTCAGATACGTTTTTTGTATTTCGCCCCCTGACCGAACCTTTGGGAGTTGATGATTAATGGATATCCGTAAAGTCAAGAAACTGATCGAGCTGCTGGAAGAGTCTGGCATCGACGAACTGGAGATCAAGGAAGGCGAAGAGTCGGTCCGTATCAGCCGCCACAGCAAGACCCCTGCTGCCCAGCAGTACTTCGCACCGGCCCCGGTTGCCGCTGCGCCTGCCGCTGCCCCGGTTGCCGCTGCTGCTGCCCCGGCCGCCGAAGCCGCAGCTGCCGCCCCAGCCCTGAAAGGCACCGTGATCCGCTCGCCGATGGTCGGCACCTTCTACCGCAAGCCTTCGCCAACTTCGCCGAACTTCGCTGAAGTGGGTCAGAGCGTGAAGAAAGGCGACACCCTGTGCATCGTCGAAGCCATGAAGATGATGAACCACATCGAAGCCGATGTTGGCGGTGTCATCGACGCCATCCTGGTAGAAGACGGCCAGCCGGTTGAGTTCGACCAGCCGCTGTTCACCATCGTTTGAATCGCGGAGAGCCAACGATGTCTGGGAAGCTCGAAAAAGTCCTGATCGCCAACCGCGGGGAAATTGCCCTGCGGATCCTGCGTGCCTGCAAAGAGCTGGGTATCAAGACCGTCGCCGTGCACTCCACTGCCGACCGTGAACTGATGCACCTGGGCCTGGCAGACGAGTCGGTCTGCATCGGCCCTGCATCGTCCAAGGATTCCTACCTGCATATCCCGGCGATCATCGCTGCCGCCGAAGTCACCGGCGCCACCGCGATTCATCCGGGCTACGGCTTCCTGGCGGAAAACGCCGACTTCGCCGAGCAGGTGGAAAAATCCGGTTTCGCCTTCATCGGCCCGAAAGCCGACACCATTCGCCTGATGGGCGACAAGGTTTCGGCCAAGGAAGCGATGATCAAGTCGGGCGTACCGACCGTACCGGGCTCCGATGGCCCACTGCCGGAAGACGAAGAAGTCGCCCTGGCGATTGCCCGTGATGTCGGCTACCCGGTGATCATCAAGGCCGCCGGTGGCGGTGGTGGTCGCGGCATGCGCGTGGTGCACAAGGAAGAGGACCTGATTGCCTCGGCCAAGCTCACCCGTACCGAAGCCGGTGCTGCCTTCGGCAACCCGATGGTCTACCTGGAGAAGTTCCTGACCAACCCACGTCACGTGGAAGTGCAGGTCCTGTCCGACGGCCAGGGCAACGCCGTGCACCTGGGCGACCGTGACTGCTCGCTGCAGCGCCGTCACCAGAAGGTACTGGAAGAAGCACCAGCCCCGGGCATCGACGAGAAAGCCCGTCAGGAAGTGTTCAAGCGCTGTGTCGATGCGTGCATCGAGATCGGCTACCGTGGTGCGGGTACCTTCGAGTTCCTGTACGAGAACGGCCGTTTCTACTTCATCGAGATGAACACCCGTGTGCAGGTTGAGCACCCGGTGTCGGAGATGGTGACCGGTATCGACATCGTCAAGGAGATGCTGAGCATCGCCGCTGGCAACAAGCTGTCGTTCCGCCAGGAAGACGTGGTTATTCGTGGCCACGCGCTGGAATGCCGTATCAACGCCGAGGACCCGAAGAAGTTCATCCCGAGCCCTGGCAAGGTGAAGCACTTCCACGCCCCGGGTGGCAACGGCGTGCGCGTCGATTCGCACCTGTACAGCGGTTACTCGGTTCCACCGAACTACGACTCGCTGATCGGCAAGCTGATCACCTACGGCAAGGACCGCGACGAAGCCATGGCGCGCATGCGCAATGCCCTGGACGAGATTGTCGTCGACGGCATCAAGACCAACATCCCGTTGCACCGCGACCTGGTGCGTGATGAAGGTTTCTGCAAAGGCGGCGTCAACATTCACTACCTCGAGCACAAACTGGCCAACCAGGAGTGATCGTGTAGTGTGATGCACCAGGACCCCGGACTTGTTCCGGGGTTTTTTATTGTCCGTCTTCAGTGATTTGGCGCCTGTGAGATGTCGCGGCGAACCCCTGTCAGCCCTCACTCAATCCCCTTCATCCTCGGCATCTCGATCCGGTGCGCATGCACCCGTCGATACAAAGTGGCCCGCGATATCCCCAAGGCCCGCGCCGCTTCCGCCGGTTTCCAGCGATGCCGTATCAAGGCATCGAGCAGCAACTGCCGGGCCGGGCTCGATACCCCGGCGTCAGCCGCCGGTACGGCATCACCCCGCACCTCCAGCGGCAGACTCTCCAGGCACACTTGGCCGCCCTCACTGACCGCACAGGCATAACGCAGCACCTGCCGCAGCTGGCGCAGGTTACCCGGCCAGCGGTACAGCAACAGCGCCTGCAGCGCATCATCCGCCAGTACCACCTCGACCCCGCAGGCCGCAGCTTCCTCCGCCAGCAGCTGGTGGATCAACCCCAGCCGGTCATCGCGCTCACGCAACGGGGGCAGCTCGAAGCGGGCGTTGGCCAGGCGGAAGTAAAGGTCCTCACGGAAACGTCCCTCCTTGACCATCGCCGCCAGGTCACGGTGGGTCGCGCAAATCACCTGGATGTCCACCCGCTGCCGCCGCGCAGCGCCCAGCGGTGCCACTTCGCCTTCGGCCAGCACGCGCAACAGGCGGGTCTGCAGGTTCACTGGCATGTCGCCGATCTCATCGAGAAACAAGGTGCCACCGTCAGCCTGCTGCAACAGCCCTTGCATGCCTTTGCTGGAAGCCCCGGTGAACGCTCCGGCGACATAACCGAACAGTTCGCTCTCGATCAGGCTTTCCGGGATGGCCGCGCAGTTGAGGGTGACGAACGGGCCGTCTCGGCGCAGGCTCTGCTGGTGCAACTGGCGGGCGAACACCTCCTTGCCGGCCCCGGTCTCGCCCTGCACCAGCACCGCCAGGTTGCAGTCCTTGACCCGCGTGGCCAGCCGCAGGTGCTGCTCGATGCGGGCATCCTGGGCCTGGCGCAAGGGCTGCGCGCGCTGGCGCTGCTGTGGCGCACTGACCCGGCCATACAGCCCGCCCAGTCCAGGCAGGGGCTGGGCCGATGCACCATTGACCCGGCGCAGCTGGTCGATGTCGAACAACTCGCCAATGTGTTCGGGCAACCGCCCCAGGCGCTCCACCAGGCGCTGCCGCGCCAGGCTGTTGATGGCCTGCAGGCGGCCGTCGGTATCCCAGGCCAGCAGATAGTCGGGCTGGCTTTCCACATAGCCCGGCGTGCCATGCGCGCGCATTACCCAATGGCCCTGGGCACTGTGCATGAAGAAGGCGTTTTCGATCTCACGCGCGGTCTGCTCGACCAACTGGCGGATCAGGTGCTGGCTGCGGCGGTCGTCCGGTGACTGCAAGGCCGACACATCCACCACGCCCAGCAACTCGCCCAGCGGGTCGAACACCGGCGCCGCGGTGCAGGTGAGACCGATGAACGCAGCGCGGAAATGGTCACGCTTGTGCACCGTGACCGGCGCCTTGCTGGTGAGCACCGCAGCCACCCCGCAGGTACCCTCCTCGCCCTCGGACCAGCAAGTGCCCAGGTACAACCCGGCCTTGCGGCAGTCGTTGCGGATGGCCGACTCGACCCGATAGTCGATGGTGCGCCCCTGGGCGTCGGTGAGCAGTACGCAATAATCGGCCCCGCGCACCCGCTCATGCAGGCGCGCAACGGCATCACTGGCGATGCGCAGGAACAGCTCGGCCCGTTCGCGGCATTCGTTGAGCAGGCTCTGGGAAAGAATACGCGGCCCCTGCTGGGAACCGGGGTCGAGACGGTACAGCTCCATGGAACGGCGCCATGAATCGAGGATCAGCGGTGGCACCGGCGCCTGCGGCAGGCGATCGGCATTCTTCAGCACCCTGCTGACGCAATCCACATGCGCTCGGGAGTTCGCGGCAAGCATTCAGGCCCTCCGGTTCTCGTTGCTGTTTTTATCGTTGTCCGGCCATTAAGCGCCTCCGGGCATGCCCCGACAAGCACTGCGTGATTACCGGCCGCCCTGAGACGCAGCGTCTCAGCGTCTCGGCCGGGCCACTGCGCGGCTGGCACCCGGCGTCTCGCCGGCCTGGCCATGCACGCCGACCTTGGCGCGAGCAAACCCCTCTGCCCCGGACATTCCAGCCGACTTCGACAAAACTGGCACCGCGCTTGCTCCGGCACTGGCAAACAAGAAACGAGGTGCGCCATGCCGCTACCCGCCCCGACTGTCGGGATCATTGCCAACCCTGCCTCTGGTCGCGACCTGCGCCGCCTGACTGCCAATGCCGGGCTCTATTCGAGCACCGACAAGGCATCGGCGATCCAGCGCCTGCTCGCCGCTTTCGGTGCCACCGGTATCGGCCAGGTGCTGCTGCCCAGCGACATGACCGGCATCGCCGCTGCCGTGCTCAAGGCCAGCCAGGGCCCGGTCGCGCTCGACCAGCACTGGCCGGCCATCGAGATCCTCGACCTGCCACTGACCCAGACCGTTGCCGACACCCGCCTGGCCACCCGCCGCATGGTCGAACGCGGCGTGGCGATGATCGCCGTACTCGGCGGCGACGGCACGCACAAGGCGGTCGCCGCCGAGGCAGGCGACGTGCCGCTGCTGACCCTGTCCACCGGCACCAACAATGCTTTCCCCGAGCTGCGCGAAGCCACCAGTGCCGGCTTGGCCGGCGGTCTGCTCGCCAGCGGCCGGATACCCACCAGCATCGGCCTGCGCCGCAACAAGCGCCTGCTGGTGAAAGTGCCCGAGCAACGGCTTGCCGAATGGGCTCTGGTGGAAGTGGCGGTGTCGCCCCAGCGTTTCATCGGCGCCCGCGCGCTCAGCCGCAGCGAAGACCTGAGCGAAGTGTTCGCCTGTTTCGCCGAGCCACATGCTATCGGCCTCTCGGCGCTGTGTGGCCTGTGGAGCCCGGTTTCCCGCCAGGACCCTCACGGCGCCTGGGTCCGCCTGAACCCCGGTGCCGACCAGGCACTGCTGGCACCGTTGGCGCCGGGCCTGCTGCAGGGCTGTGGCATCACCGCCAGCGGCACCCTGACCCCCGGTGTCGCCCATCGCCTGAGCCTGGCCAGCGGCACCCTGGCCCTGGACGGCGAGCGCGAGATCGAATTCGCCGAGCACGACAGCCCCACCATCACCCTCGACCACCAAGGCCCGTTGAGCGTGGATGTCGAGGCGGTACTGGCGCACGCCGCCCGCCATCACCTGCTGGCCGTGCCCCGTGGCCACCGGCTGCACCCTGCAAACCCGTGTTGAGACAACCCCGGAGAACAACAAGATGTCCAATCAACTCAGTACCGAACAACTGCTGCATGCCTATGAAGTGATGCGCACCATCCGTGCCTTCGAAGAACGCTTGCACGTCGAGTTCGCCACCGGCGAGATCCCTGGCTTCGTGCACCTGTACGCTGGCGAAGAGGCTTCCGCCGCCGGGGTCATGGCCCACCTGCGCGACAGCGATTGCATCGCCTCGACCCACCGCGGCCACGGCCACTGCATCGCCAAGGGCGTGGACGTGTACGGCATGATGGCCGAGATCTACGGCAAGAAGACCGGCGTCTGCGGCGGCAAGGGCGGCTCGATGCACATCGCCGACCTGGAAAAAGGCATGCTCGGTGCCAACGGCATCGTCGGTGCCGGCGCACCGCTGGTGGCCGGCGCGGCGCTGGCGGCCAAGATCAAGGGCCGCGACGATGTGTCGGTGGCCTTCTTCGGTGATGGCGCCTCCAACGAAGGTGCGGTGTTCGAGGCCATGAACATGGCGTCGATCATGAACTTGCCGTGCATCTTCGTCGCCGAGAACAACGGCTACGCCGAAGCCACCGCCTCGACCTGGTCGGTAGCTTGCGACCACATCGCCGACCGCGCTGCCGGTTTCGGCATGCCCGGCGTCACCATCGACGGCTTCGATTTCTTTGCCGTTTACGAGGCTGCCGGTGCCGCCATCGAACGTGCCCGTGCCGGGCAAGGCCCATCGCTGATCGAGGTCAAGCTCAGCCGCTACTACGGCCACTTCGAGGGTGATGCGCAAACCTACCGCGCCCCCGATGAGGTGAAGAACCTGCGCGAGTCCCGCGACTGCCTGCTGCAGTTCCGCAACAAGACTACTCGCGCCGGCCTGCTCACGGCTGCCCAGCTGGATGCCATCGACGCCCGCGTCGAGGACCTGATCGAAGACGCCGTGCGCCGCGCCAAGTCCGATCCCAAGCCACAGCCCGCCGACCTGCTCAGCGACGTCTACGTCGCCTACCCCTGAGCTGCGGATTACAAGAACAACAGGAGAACCACCATGGCAAGAAAGATCAGCTACCAGCAGGCAATCAACGAAGCCCTGGCTCAGGAAATGCGTCGTGACGACACCGTGTTCATCATTGGCGAAGACGTGGCCGGCGGTGCCGGCGCACCGGGCGAGGACGACGCCTGGGGTGGCGTGCTGGGCGTGACCAAGGGCCTGTATCACCAGTTCCCGGGACGCGTGCTCGACGCCCCGCTGTCGGAAATCGGCTACGTCGGTGCCGCCGTCGGCGCGGCCACCCAGGGCCTGCGCCCGGTGTGCGAACTGATGTTCGTCGACTTCGCCGGCTGCTGCCTGGACCAGATCCTCAACCAGGCTGCCAAGTTCCGCTACATGTTCGGCGGCAAGGCAGTCACCCCATTGGTGATGCGCACCATGTACGGTGCCGGCCTGCGCGCGGCGGCCCAGCACTCGCAGATGCTCACCTCGCTGTGGACCCATATCCCTGGCCTGAAGGTGGTGTGCCCGTCCTCGCCATACGATGCCAAGGGCCTGCTGATCCAGGCAATCCGCGACAACGACCCGGTGATCTTCTGCGAGCACAAGCTGCTCTACGGCATGCAGGGCGAGGTGCCGGAAGAGGTGTATACCGTGCCGTTCGGTGAGGCCAACTTCCTGCGCGATGGCGACGACGTGACCCTGGTCACCTATGGCCGCATGGTGCACGTGGCGCTGGAAGCCGCCAACAACCTGGCCCGCCAGGGCATCGACTGCGAGGTGCTGGACCTGCGCACCACCAGCCCGATGGACGAAGACAGCATTCTGGAAAGCGTGGAAAAGACTGGCCGCCTGGTGGTGATCGACGAAGCCAACCCCCGCTGCTCCATGGCCACCGACATCAGCGCCCTGGTCGCGCAGAAGGCCTTCGCCGCCCTCAAGGGGCCGATCGAAATGGTCACCGCGCCGCACACTCCCGTGCCGTTCTCCGACGCTTTGGAAGACCTGTATATCCCTGATGCGGCGAAGATCGAGGCTGCCGTGCGCAAAGTGATCGAAGCTGCAAGGAGTGCCGCATGAGCCAGATCCATACCCTGACCATGCCCAAGTGGGGCCTGTCGATGACCGAAGGCCGGGTAGACGCCTGGCTCAAGCAGGAAGGCGACGTGATCAACAAGGGTGACGAGGTGCTGGACGTCGAGACCGACAAGATCAGCAGCAGCGTCGAAGCCCCGTTCAGCGGCGTGCTGCGTCGCCAGGTGGCCAGGCCCGATGAAACCCTGCCGGTCGGCGCACTGCTGGCGGTGGTGGTGGAAGGCGAAGCCGAGGAAGCCGAGATCGATGCGGTGGTGCAACGCTTCCAGGCCGAGTTCGTCGCCGACGGTGGCGCCGAGCAGGCGCAGGGGCCGGCACCGCAGAAGGCTGAAGTGGCTGGCCGGCAACTGCGCTGGTTCGAGCTGGGTGAAGGCGGCACGCCGCTGGTGCTGGTGCACGGCTTTGGCGGCGACCTCAACAACTGGCTGTTCAACCACCCGGCGCTGGCGGCCGAGCGCCGGGTGATCGCCCTCGACCTGCCAGGGCATGGCGAGTCGGCCAAGGCGCTGCAACGCGGCGACCTGGATGAGCTGAGCGAAACCGTGCTGGCCCTGCTCGACCACCTGGACATCGCCAAGGCGCACCTGGCCGGCCACTCCATGGGTGGCGCGGTCAGCCTGAACGTGGCGCGCCTGGCACCGCAGCGGGTCGCCAGCCTGAGCCTGGTGGCCAGTGCCGGCCTGGGCGAAGCGATCAACGGCCAGTACCTGCAAGGCTTCGTCGCGGCAGCCAACCGCAATGCCCTCAAGCCGCAGATGGTGCAGCTGTTTGCCGACCCGGCGCTAGTCACCCGCCAGATGCTCGAAGACATGCTCAAGTTCAAGCGCCTGGAAGGGGTGGACCAGGCCCTGCAGCAGCTGGCAGCGGCACTCGCTGACGGTGACCGGCAGCGCCACGACCTGCGCGGGGTGCTGGGGCAACACCCGGCACTGGTGGTGTGGGGCGGCAAGGACGCAATCATCCCGGCCAGCCATGCCGAAGGGCTGGAAGCCGAAGTGCTGGTGCTGCCGGAGGCCGGCCACATGGTGCAGATGGAGGCGGCCGAACAGGTCAACCAGCAACTGCTCGCCTTCCTGCGCAAGCACTGAGCCCATTCCGTGAGCCTGGAGACAAACACAATGAACGACCTGAGCCACACCCACATGCGCGCGGCCGTCTGGCATGGCCGCAACGACATCCGCGTCGAACAGGTACCCCTGCCAGCCGACCCCGCACCCGGTTGGGTGCAGATCAAGGTGGACTGGTGCGGCATCTGCGGCTCCGACCTGCATGAGTACGTCGCCGGCCCGGTGTTCATCCCGGTCGAGGCACCGCACCCACTGACCGGCATCCAGGGCCAGTGCATCCTCGGCCACGAGTTCTGCGGCCAGATCGCCAAGCTGGGCGAAGGCGTGCAAGGCTTTGCCGTCGGTGACCCGGTGGCGGCGGATGCCTGCCAGCATTGCGGTACCTGCTATTACTGCACCCATGGCCTGTATAACATCTGCGAACGCCTGGCCTTCACCGGCTTGATGAACAACGGCGCCTTTGCCGAGCTGGTCAACGTGCCGGCCAACTTGCTGTACCGGCTGCCGCAGGGTTTCCCGGCCGAAGCCGGGGCGCTGATCGAGCCGCTGGCGGTGGGCATGCATGCGGTGAAAAAGGCCGGCAGCCTGCTGGGCCAGACGGTGGTGGTGGTCGGCGCCGGCACCATCGGCCTGTGCACCATCATGTGCGCCAGGGCGGCCGGTGCAGCGCAGGTGATCGCCCTGGAAATGTCTTCGGCGCGCAAGGCCAAGGCCAAGGAAGTCGGCGCCAGCGTGGTGCTCGACCCCAGCCAGTGCGACGCCCTGGCAGAGATCCGCGCGCTCACCGCCGGGCTGGGTGCGGATGTGAGCTTCGAGTGCATCGGCAACAAGCACACCGCCAAACTGGCCATCGACACCATCCGCAAGGCCGGCAAATGCGTGATGGTGGGCATCTTCGAAGAGCCCAGCGAGTTCAACTTCTTCGAGCTGGTGTCCACCGAGAAGCAGGTGCTGGGGGCGCTGGCCTACAACGGCGAATTCGCTGATGTGATTGCCTTCATCGCCGATGGCAGGCTGGACATCCGCCCGCTGGTAACCGGGCGGATCGGGCTGGAGCAAATCGTCGAGCTGGGCTTCGAGGAGCTGGTGAACAACAAGGAGAAGAACGTGAAAATCATCGTTTCGCCAGGCCTGCGCTGAGCCGCAGTGGCAGCTCACAAACCTGTGGTAGCGGTTTTTGTCGCTACCACAGGAACCGCTCAGGGCTTTAAAGATGTAAGACATTTCCGAACCTGAAACTAAATGCTTCAGCCTGGACCATCTCGCGAATCATCCTACGAGGCTGTCGGAAGTCGCTCCATTGTCGGGGAAACATCTCAGGGATACCGTCTCGGGGTCGCCATGTTTGGTGAGCGGGTGTGAGAAACCCGAAAACACGACTTACGGCAGTACGTTATGGCAGCCGTACGCAGGCAGGCTTCGGTCTGGCCGAGTGCTCGTGTCTCGGATTCTCACCCTCGTACGGCTGCCGCCTTTATCCCGTGAGAAAGGATGAGGTGGTTGCTTACAGCAAACCACACGAGGCCTGATCATGAAAAAAATCGTCCCCGATCCACCCAGAATCCTGACTTCCCGCCCCTTCTACACCATAAACCACGACATGCCCTCGCTCGACGCTGTGATCCATGCTCTGCAATTGATGACCGGCATCGAAGACACCCTGGACGAGTACATCTGCGCCAATGCCGGTGAGCCTGGCATCAACATGCTGGTCAATGCGGCCCATCACGTGCAGATGACCAAGGCACTGGCCGAGATGCTGTTGCACCGACAGACCGGCGATAGCACCTGGCATTGAGCCGGGTCGACCGGCGATGGGGCCATGGCAGGCAACACAATAGCGTTGGCCCCACGGAGGAATGCCCCGGCTCATGCGCTCGCTGTTTCAGGATCCCATTCTGCGGCATACTCGGCAGACCTATTGCCCGGTCTTCGCCATGCGTCTACTGCTCCCCCTCTCCCTGGTCCTGCTTCTCGCCGCCTGTGGCGATGGCGAATCGCTGCTGCCGCCCGACGCACGCTTGCCTGACGGCGGACGCTACCGGGGGCAGGTAGTCGATGGGCTGCTGCAAGGCGAGGGCCGTATCGACTACCCCAACGGCAGCTGGTACGCCGGCGGCTTCAAGGACGGCCAATGGCACGGCCAGGGCGAATGGCACGGCCAGAATGGCGAGGTGTACCGTGGCCAGTTCGCCGCCGGGCTGTTCCAGGGGCTGGGCGAACTGACTACTCCGGGCAGCCACTATTCCGGCACCTTCCGCCATGGTCGGCGCGACGGCGAAGGCACTCTCAAGCAGGCCGACCAGTCCTACCGCGGCCAGTTCAAGGATGACCTGTACGAAGGCGCCGGCGAACTGGAACTGGCCGACGGCAGCCGCTACCAGGGCCTGTTCGCCAAAGGCAAGCCCAATGGCGCCGGCGTGCGCAGCGATGCCAGTGGCAACCAGTTCAGCGGCCGCTTCGTCAACGGCCTGCTGCAAGGCGCCGGCACCTACGACAGCGTCGACGGCGAGCAGTACATCGGCGAATTCAAGGACAACCGCCTGGAGGGCCGTGGCCGCTACGAAAATGCCGATGGCGATGTGTGGATCGGCCAGTTCAAGGATGGCGCACTGGTCGGCGAAGGCGAACTGCTGGGCAGCGATGGCAGCCACTACAAGGGCACTTTCAGCGAGTGGCGCCTGTCAGGCCAGGGCAGCCTGCAGCTGGCCGATGGCAGCAAGTACATCGGCGGCTTCCTCGACGATGCCTACCATGGGCAGGGTCGGCTGATCCTGCCCAGCGGCAAGGTGCTGAGCGGCACCTGGGCCAACGGTGTGCGGGTGCGTGACCAGAACGGCAAGCTGCTGCCCGACCCGCTGGACCTGGCCTTGCTCAACCAGGGTCGGCTGCTGGAGCAGGCGCTGGCCCAGGTGCCACACTCGGCGCCGCCTGTCCAGCTGTACAGCCTGGTGGTAGCCGGCGATGGCCAGCAGAGCGTGTTCCTGCGCGAGGCCGACTACGTCAGCAACATGCTCAAGGTACGTTTTGGGGCTTCGGGCCAGGTCACCCTGGTCAATCACCGCGACCAGATGGCCAGCCGCCCCATGGCCACCCGTGAGAACCTCACCCGTGCCGCCCGCACCCTGGCCGAGCGCAGCGGCCCCGAGGACCTGGTGTTCATCTACCTCACCAGCCACGGCAGCCAGGACCACCAGCTGGTGCTCGACCAGCCACGCCTGCAACTGGCCGACCTGTCCGCCGACGAGCTGGCCAGCGCCCTGGCACCGCTGAAGAACCGCGACAAAGTGATTGTCATATCCGCCTGCTATTCAGGGGGCTACATCGCCCCGCTCAAGGATGAGCGCACGCTCATCATGACGGCCGCGCGGGCCGATCGGGTGTCCTTCGGCTGCTCGGAAGAAGCGGATTTCACCTATTTTGGCGACGCCTTGTTCGCCGAGGCGCTGAACCAGACCGACGATCTGAAACAGGCGTTTGAACTGGCCCGCAGCAGTGTTGCCGAAAGAGAACAAAGGGAAGGTTTCGAGGCCTCCGAACCGCAGCTGTGGGCACCGCCGGCGGTACTCGCGCGCTGGCAGCAGCTGCGTCGGCAACAGGCCGAAGAAGCATTGCGTAACGCCGCACAGGCCGACGTGGGGGGACAGGCAAAAACGCCTGCCAACCACTAAGCTTGTGTGTAACAAGGGAGAGACATCATGTATTTGACGCCTCAACATGTCCTGCTTGCCGGTGCCACGGGTCTGACAGGTGAGCACCTGCTCGACCGTCTGCTCAACGAGCCCACCATCACCCGCGTCCTGGCGCCAACCCGCCGGCCACTGGCCGGGCACCCGCACCTGGAAAACCCGGTAGGCGACCCGGCAATGTTTCTTCCGCAGCTGGCCGGGCGCGTTGATATCGCGTTTTGCTGCCTGGGCACCACGCTGAAGCAGGCCGGCTCCGAATCGGCATTCCGTGCGGTGGACCTGGACATGGTGGTGGCCTTCAGCAAGCGTGCCCGGGAGATGGGCGCGCGGCACCTGCTGGTAGTCAGTGCGCTGGGGGCCGACCCGAAATCGTCGATTTTCTACAACCGGGTCAAAGGCGAGATGGAAGAGGCGCTCAAGGCCCAGGACTGGCCGCAGTTGACCATCGTGCGGCCGTCATTGCTGTTGGGCGAGCGCATAGAGCCGCGGCTGGGCGAGCAGCTGATTTCGCCGTTCTCCAGGCTGATACCTGGGAAGTATCGAGGCATCGAGGCCTGTACATTGGCCCGGGCGTTGTGGCGCCTGGCGCTGGAGGAAGAAGACGGGGTGCGGATTGTGGAGTCGGATGAATTGCGCAGGTTGGGCAGGAAATAGGCTTCCTGTCAGGGCCTCTTCGCGGGTAAACCCGCTCCCACAGGCACTTCACAGACCAGAGAACGGGTTCACCCGCGAAAGGGCCATCACAGGCCGCCGGTAGCCTGGAAGCCTATACCGGCTGCCGTGAGCAGAGACAACGGCAACAACAAGGTATCGAGCAACAGGCTTCCCGGCAGGTCCAGCCGCGGATACGCCGGCGCATCAGCCCCGTAATGATCGCGCGGGCAACAGCCGCCATTCATGACATACAAATCCAACCGGGTACCGGCATATACCACCGGCGCCCCAGGCTTGTTGGCATCCAGCGTCCGCACCGTGGCGCAACCACTCAGCAGCCCCAGCGCCAGCACGCCGCACAATGTGCGCCTCAATCATCCACCCCGTAGTGGTGCTCGCCCCAACGCGGCAACATGTCCTGGGGAATGTTCAGCAGGTTGAGGATGCGTGCCACGACAAAGTCGACCAGGTCGTCGATGGTCTGCGGCTGGTGATAGAAGCCCGGCGCTGCCGGCAGGATGATTGCGCCCATCTGCGACAGCTTGAGCATATTCTCCAGGTGGATGGTGGAAAACGGCGCTTCGCGCGGCACCAGGATCAGCTGGCGACGCTCTTTGAGGGTAACGTCGGCGGCACGCTCGATCAGGTTGTTGCAGGCGCCGGTGGCAATCGCCGACAGGGTGCCGGTGGAACAGGGCACCACCACCATCGCCGCCGGCGCGCCCGAGCCCGAGGCTACCGGCGACATCCAGTCTTCCTTGCCATACACCCGGATCTGCCCGTCGGCGGCACCTGTGTATTCGGTAAGGAACGCCTGCATTGCCTGAGGTTTGGCCGGCAGCACCACGTCGGTCTCGGTGGCCGTCACCAGTTGCGCGGCCTTGGAGATCAGAAAGTGCACCTCGCGATCTTCGCGCACCAGGCAATCGAGCAGGCGCAGGCCATACTGGACGCCCGATGCCCCGGTCATCGCCAGTGTGACGCGTTCCGGCCCGTTCACTGCAATGCCTCGGCCAGCTTGCCGTGCAGGCCACCGAAACCGCCGTTGCTCATGATCACCACATGGGTGCCCGGACGCGCCTGGCCCTTGACCCGCTCGATGATTGCATCGAGGCTGTCGGCCACCACGCTCGGCACCTTGCACTGCGCGGCCGTGGCGGCCAGGTCCCAGCCGAGGTTGGCCGGGGCGTACCAGATCACCTGGTCGGCGTCGCTGACGCTTTCCGGCAAGCCATCACGGTGGGCGCCGAGCTTCATGGAATTGGAGCGCGGCTCGATCACGGCGATGACCGGAGCCTCGCCGACGCGCTTGCGCAGGCCGTCGAGGGTGGTGGCAATGGCGGTCGGGTGGTGGGCGAAGTCATCGTAGATGGTCACGCCTTGCACCTCGGCGACCTTCTCCATGCGCCGCTTGACGCTCTTGAAGGCGCTCAGGCCTTCAATGCCCATGGTCGGCACCACGCCGACGTGGCGGGCCGCTGCCAGGGTTGCCAGGGCATTGGCGACGTTGTGCTGGCCGGTCAGCGCCCAGTCCACAACACCTTGCACTTCGCCTTCGAACAGCACTTCGAAACGCGAACCGTCCGGGCTCAGCAGGCGGGCCTGCCATTGGCCACCTTCGCCGGTGGTTTGCACCGGGGTCCAGCAACCCATGCCGATCACGCGTTCCAGCGCCTGCTCGGTGGTTGGGTGAATCACCAGACCTTCACTGGGGATGGTGCGTACCAAGTGATGGAACTGCCGCTCGATCGAAGCCAGGTCGGGGAAGATGTCCGCGTGGTCGAATTCGAGGTTGTTGAGAATCGCGGTGCGCGGGTGGTAGTGGACGAATTTCGAGCGCTTGTCGAAAAAGGCGCTGTCGTATTCATCGGCTTCAACCACAAAGAACGGGGTATGGCCCAGGCGCGCCGACACCGAGAAGTTCTGCGGTACACCGCCGATCAGGAAGCCCGGGCTCATGCCGGCGTGCTCCAGCACCCAGGCCAGCATGCTGCTGGTGGTGGTCTTGCCATGGGTACCGGCAACAGCCAGCACCCAGCGGCCTTGCAGCACGTGGTCGGCCAGCCACTGCGGGCCGGAAACATACGGCAGGCCCTTGTTCAGCACGTACTCCACCGCCGGGTTGCCGCGCGACATGGCATTGCCGATGACCACCAGGTCCGGTGCCGGCTCCAGTTGGGCCGGGTCATAGCCTTGGGTGAGCTCGATGCCCTGGGCTTCGAGCTGGGTGCTCATCGGCGGATAGACGTTGGCGTCAGAGCCGGTGACACGGTGGCCAAGTTCCTTGGCCAGCACCGCCAGCGAGCCCATGAAAGTGCCGCAAATACCGAGAATGTGAATATGCATGGTCAACCTCGCAAAACATCGAGGCAGGGTAGCCCAGGGCGCGACAAATCGCACCAGATGTTTCGCTCAGTCGGCCCTGGTGATGCCGTGTTTGCGCAGTTTTCGATACAAGGTATTGCGGCTGATGCCCAATTGCTCGGCGACCCGGGTGAGGTGCCAGTGTTTTGCCTCCAGGGTGGTCAGCAAGGCACTGCGTTCAGCATCCTGTAGCAGCCTTGCGTCGCGATCGCGCGGCGCAGCAGCCCTGGCGGCTTGAGCTGCCGGATTCGCATCCTGGGGCCGCTCTACGGCACTGTCGCGACACAAGGTTGCTGCTGCAAGGGCCGGTGTGCTGCGGACCATGGCGGGGAGATCCGAGAAGGTAATCCGGCCATCTTCGCAAAGTGCCACCAGCGTGCGCAGCACGTTGCGCATCTGCCGCAC
Source organism: Pseudomonas sp. TE21394 (assembly GCF_054057835.1). Taxonomy (NCBI): domain Bacteria; kingdom Pseudomonadati; phylum Pseudomonadota; class Gammaproteobacteria; order Pseudomonadales; family Pseudomonadaceae; genus Pseudomonas; species Pseudomonas sp. TE21394. Next base: position 1,304,733 of record NZ_JBSRZR010000001.1, read on the forward strand.
GTTCCCCGGCCAGGTGAAGTCGAGCAGCGCCTGCCGCGCCCTGGGCTCGATGTCGATCAGTTGCCCCTGCGCTTCCTGGCGTAACAGAAAGTCCAGCAACTGCGCCTTGTCACTGCGCTCGCGCACCGCCGGCAACGTCACTTCCAGGCCATTCAGGCGGTAATACAGGTCGTCGCGGAAACTGCCCTGCGCCACCCGCTCCAGCAGGTCGCGGTGGGTAGCACTGACAATACGCACGTCGACCGCCTGCGGCTCGCCACCGATCGGCACCACCTGGCGCTCTTCAAGAACCCGCAGCAGCCGGGTCTGCAGGGCCAGCGGCATGTCGCCGATCTCGTCCAGCAGCAACGTGCCACCGTCGGCCTGCAGCAGCTTGCCCCGCATGCCTTCCTTGCGCGCCCCGGTAAAACTGCCGCCGCGATAACCGAACAGCTCGCTTTCGATCAGGCTCTCCGGGATCGACGCACAGTTGATGGCGACGAACGGCTTGCCGCGCCGCTCGCTGGCCTGGTGCACGGCCTGGGCGAACGCCTCCTTGCCGCAACCGGTCTCGCCACGCAGCAACAACGGCACGTCGCGCTCGAACACCCGCACGCTGCGCCGGAAGTCGTTCTGCAAGGCTGGGTCGAGCAGACAGATAAGCGGCTCGACCTCCCGCGCCGGCCGCGGCTGCGCGGCGGGCACCGACCATACCGGCGCACGGGCCTGGCCACGCAGGCTGGCGAACACCTGGCGTCCGTCCAGGGTATGCAGTGGCCAGGTCATGCTACCGGTGGGCGTGGCACGGCTGAACAGCTCGTCATGACTGCAGGCGAAGAAGCACTCCAGCGGTTTGCCCAGCACGCCACCCCGCACCGTGCCCAACAGGTTCAGTGCGCTCTGGTTGGCCGCGCAGATGTGCCCGTCACCGTCGAAGGCCAGCAGGCCTTCGCTGAACAGGCCAATCGACTCGGCCTGTAGATGAAAACGCAGCAACCACTGCTGTTCGAAATGACGCAGGAAATAACAGCTTTCGATCATCTTCGCCGACAGGTTGACCAGAGCCATGGTGTGGAACTGGCTCTGCCGCGAAACATCAGGCCGTGCCGAAGACACGTCCAGCACCGCCAGCAACTCACCATGCGGGTCGAACACCGGGCTGGCCGAGCAGGTCAGGCCGGTGTGGCGGCTGCGGAAGTGCTCGTTCTGATGAATGGTCAGCGCCTGGCGCTCGACCAGGCACGTACCGATGCCGTTGGTACCTTCGCGTGCTTCGCTCCAGTCGGCGCCCAGCCACAGTCCGGCGCGCTCGAAGCTGCGCCGCTCGCTCGGGGCGCTGACACAGTTGAGGATGACCCCGCGCGCATCGGTCAGCAGCACCGCATGGCCGGCCCCGGATAGCTGCTGGTGCAGGCTGTTCATCTCATGGTCGGCAATCTGCAGCACCTGGCGCAGGCGCTCGCGGCTTTCCAGCAGGCGCCCGTGCTCGAGCACCAGCGGCGCCTCGATCACCGCCGGGTCGAGGTGGTAGTCCTCCAGGCAGCGCAGCCATGAGCGGGCGATGGAAGGGTCACTGCCACCCTCCCCGGCCCGGCCATGGGCGACGGTATGGACTTGCTGGGCATGACGGCTGAAATGGTTGCTCTGCATTATTGTCGTTCTCCGCAGATAGAGCGTACCGCCAGCATCCTCCACCCTGGCAGCCTTTGCAACGCGCGCTCCGGTTACGTATCGCAAGTGACACAAAGCGTCACCCCCTGCCTGTACCGGCACTGGCACAACGCCCATTGACCAGGCCCTGGGAAGCAGGCCAAGCCATTGATTTGCCTATTCCTACAGACGCTGGCCCAACCTTTGCTCTACGCTTTTCAACTCCCTAAACAATAAATAACCAAGGAGACACACCATGCGTTATGCACATCCCGGTACCGAAGGGGCGAAGGTTTCTTTCAAGAGCCGCTACGGTAACTACATCGGTGGTGAGTTCGTTCCTCCGGTAAAGGGTGAGTACTTCACCAACACGTCGCCGGTTAACGGCCAGCCGATCGCCGAATTCCCCCGTTCCACTGCCGAAGACATCGAAAAAGCCCTGGATGCCGCCCATGCGGCTGCAGATGCCTGGGGCCGCACCTCGGTACAAGATCGATCCAACGTCCTGCTGAAGATCGCCGACCGTATCGAACAGAACCTCGAACTGCTGGCCATCACCGAAACCTGGGACAACGGCAAGCCGGTGCGTGAAACCCTGAATGCCGACATCCCGCTGGCGGTCGACCACTTCCGCTACTTCGCTGGCTGCATCCGTGCCCAGGAAGGCGGTGCCGCCGAAATCAACGAAGGCACCGTGGCCTACCACATCCACGAGCCATTGGGCGTGGTCGGGCAGATCATCCCGTGGAACTTCCCGATCCTGATGGCCGCCTGGAAGCTCGCCCCGGCCCTGGCCGCTGGCAACTGCGTGGTGCTCAAGCCAGCCGAGCAGACCCCACTGGGCATCACCGTGCTGCTGGAACTGATCGGTGACTTGTTGCCAAAAGGCGTGCTCAACGTGGTGCAAGGTTATGGCCGCGAAGCCGGCGAGGCGCTGGCCACCAGCAAGCGTATCGCCAAGATCGCCTTCACCGGCTCGACCCCGGTGGGTTCGCACATCATGAAATGTGCCGCCGAGAACATCATTCCATCCACCGTGGAGCTGGGCGGCAAGTCGCCGAACATCTACTTCGAAGACATCATGCAGGCCGAGCCGAGCTTCATCGAGAAGGCCGCCGAAGGCATGGTGCTGGCGTTCTTCAACCAGGGTGAAGTGTGCACCTGCCCGTCACGCGCCCTGGTCCAGGAGTCGATCTACCCGCAGTTCATGGAAGCGGTGATGAAGAAGGTGCAGCAGATCAAGCGTGGCGACCCGCTGGACACCGACACCATGGTTGGAGCCCAGGCTTCGCAGCAGCAGTTCGAGAAGATCCTGTCGTACCTCGACATAGCCCAGGAGGAAGGTGCCGAGCTGCTGACTGGCGGCAAGGTGGAAAAACTCGAAGGCTCGCTGGCCACCGGTTACTACATCCAGCCGACCCTGCTCAAGGGCAACAACCGCATGCGCGTGTTCCAGGAGGAAATCTTCGGGCCGGTGGTCAGCGTTACCACTTTCAAGGACGAAGCCGAAGCGCTGGCGATCGCCAACGATACCGAGTTCGGCCTGGGCGCTGGCGTGTGGACCCGCGACATCAACCGTGCCTATCGCGTGGGCCGTGGGATCAAGGCCGGCCGTGTGTGGACCAACTGCTACCACCTGTACCCGGCGCATGCGGCGTTTGGTGGCTACAAGAAATCCGGTGTAGGCCGTGAAACCCACAAGATGATGCTCGACCACTACCAGCAGACCAAGAACCTGCTGGTGAGCTACGACATCAATCCGTTGGGCTTCTTCTAAACCGGCGCATTTGGGGGCTGCTGCGCAGTCCATCGCGACACGAGGCCGCGCCTGCGGGTACCGCCCCCCTTGGCGGAACAGCCTTGCATCGCGATGGGCCGCAAAGCGGCCCCCATAGCCTCTGGCTCGCTTCCTGCAATACCTATCACCATCGGCCCGGAACCCTTCCGGCCACCAAGAAAAACAACAGGTGAAACTATGCCAAGCGATCATTCCGCCGGCTCTCCGGCAGGTTCTTCCGTCGACTTCGAAAAGGTCGGCTCGGACTATTTCCAGCAACGTGAACTGAAAAAAGGTGCCGCCGGCTGGGTGCTGCTGGTCGGCCTCGGCGTAGCCTATGTCATCTCCGGCGACTACGCCGGCTGGAACTTCGGCCTGGCGCAGGGCGGCTGGGGCGGGATGTTCCTCGCCACCCTGCTGATGGCCACCATGTACCTGTGCATGTGCTTCTCGCTGGCCGAACTGTCGTCGATGATCCCCACCGCAGGCGGCGGCTACGGCTTTGCCCGCAGCGCCTTCGGCCCGTGGGGCGGCTTCCTGACCGGCACGGCAATCCTCATCGAATACGCCATCGCCCCCGCCGCTATCGCGGTGTTCATGGCGCGTATTGCCAGTCACTGTTCGGTGTCGGCGGCTGGATGATCTACCTGGCGTTCTACATAGTGTTCATCGGCATCCACATCTTCGGCGTGGGCGAGGCACTGAAGCTGATGTTCATCATCACCGCCATCGCCGCCATTGCCCTCGCCGTATTCCTGGTGAGCATGGTGCCCCATTTTGATGCAGCCAATCTGTTCGACATCGCAAAAACGGACGCCGTGGGCGCCAGCAGCTTCCTGCCGTTCGGCTACGTCGGCGTGTGGGCAGCCATTCCCTACGCCATCTGGTTTTTCCTTGCCGTCGAAGGTGTGCCGCTGGCCGCAGAAGAAACCAAGAACCCCAAGCGCGACCTGCCACGCGGGCTGATCGGCGCCATGTTGGTCTTGCTGGCCTTCGCCCTGCTGATCCTGGTGGTCGGCCCGGGTGGCGCGGGCTCCGAGGCGCTGAAGGCCTCCGGCAACCCGCTGGTTGAAGCCTTGTCCAAGGCCTATGGCGGCTCCACCTGGATGGGCGGCTTCGTCAACCTGGTCGGGCTGGCCGGGCTGATCGCCAGCTTCTTCTCGATCATCTATGCCTATTCCCGGCAGATCTTCGCCCTGTCGCGCGCAGGCTACCTGCCGCGCAAGCTGTCGGAAACCAACAAGAGCAAGGCCCCGGTCATGGCCCTTGTGATCCCCGGCATCATCGGCTTCGCCCTGTCGCTGACCGGCCAGGGCGACCTGCTGATCCTGGTGGCGGTGTTCGGTGCCACACTGTCGTACGTGCTGATGATGGCTGCGCACATCACCCTGCGTATCCGTCGGCCGAAGATGGAGCGCCCGTATCGTACCCCCGGAGGCATCTTCACTTCGGGCGTGGCCCTGGTACTGGCCTGCATCGCCGTGGTCGCCGGTTTCCTCGTCGACCCACGGGTGGTGATTGGCGCCGCAGTGATCTATGCGGTATTAATTGCCTACTTTGCTTTGTACAGCCGCCACCACCTGGTAGCGGGCACACCGGAAGAGGAATTCGCCGCGATCCAGAAGGCCGAAGAGGCCCTGCACTGATCGCCGCCACCCGCCGCGGGGCAACCCGCGGCTCTGGAGAGTCTGTATGGCAAGTTTCGTACACACGGTGGGCCACCTGGTCTACCGCTTCGACAGCCTCAAGGAAGTGATGGCCAAGGCCAGCCCCGCCCGCTCGGGGGACTACCTGGCGGGCGTCGCCGCCAGCAACGACGGCGAACGGGTCGCCGCGCAAATGGCCTTGGCCAATATTCCGCTGACGCATTTCCTCAATGAAGCACTGATTCCTTACGAAGAAGACGAAGTCACCCGGCTGATCATCGACACCCACGATGCCCAGGCGTTTGCGATTGTCAGCCACCTGACCGTGGGCGGCCTGCGCGATTGGCTGCTCAGTGATGCCGCCAACGAGGACAGCTTGCGCGCCCTGGCGCCCGGGCTGACGCCGGAAATGGCCGCAGCAGTGTCGAAGATCATGCGTGTGCAGGACCTGGTGCTGGTGGCGCAGAAGATCCGCGTGGTCACGCGCTTCCGCGGCACCATGGGCCTGCGCGGGCGGCTGTCGACCCGGCTGCAGCCCAACCACCCGACCGACGAGCCGGCCGGCATCGCCGCCAGCATCCTCGACGGCCTGCTGTACGGCAACGGCGACGCCATGATCGGTATCAACCCGGCCACCGACAGCATCGCTTCGATCTGCGCGCTGCTGGAAATGCTCGACGCCATCATCCAGCGCTACGACATACCCACCCAGGCTTGCGTACTGACCCACGTGACCACGTCGATCGAGGCGATCAACCGTGGCGTGCCGCTGGACCTGGTGTTCCAGTCCATCGCCGGTACCGAAGCGGCCAACGCCGGCTTCGGCATCAACCTCAATGTGCTGCAGGAAGGCTACGAAGCGGGCCTTTCGCTGAAGCGCGGCACGCTCGGGCAGAACCTGATGTACTTCGAAACCGGCCAGGGCAGCGCGCTGTCGGCCAACGCCCACCACGGCGTCGACCAGCAAACCTGTGAAACCCGCGCTTATGCCGTGGCCCGCCATTTCAAGCCGTTCCTGGTCAACACCGTGGTCGGCTTCATCGGCCCGGAATACCTGTACAACGGCAAGCAGATTATCCGCGCCGGCCTCGAGGACCACTTCTGCGGCAAGCTGCTGGGCGTACCGATGGGTTGCGACATCTGCTACACCAACCACGCCGAAGCCGACCAGGACGACATGGACACCCTGCTGACCCTGCTGGGCGTGGCCGGGATCAACTTCATCATGGGCATCCCTGGTTCCGACGACATCATGCTCAACTACCAGACCACCTCGTTCCACGATGCGCTGTACGCGCGCCAGACCCTGGGCCTGAAACCCGGGCCGGAATTCGAGGCCTGGCTGGCCCGCACCGGCATCTTCACCCAGGCCGATGGCCGGGTACGCTTTGGTGACAACCTGCCGCCGGCGTTCCGCCAGGCCTTGGCACAGCTTGCATAGGGATGACCATGGACCATCGCACGCCTAACCCCGACAACCCCTGGCTGGCCCTGCGCAACCTCACCCCGGCGCGCATAGCCTTGGGCCGAGCCGGCACCAGCCTGCCAACCGACGCGCAGCTGGACTTCCAGTTCGCCCATGCCCAGGCGCGCGACGCCGTGCACCTGGCGTTCGATCACGCCAGCCTGGCTGCCCAGCTGGCTGACCGCGGCCGCGAAAGCCTGGTGCTGCACAGCGCTGCCAGCGACCGCAACCAATACCTGCAACGCCCGGACCTAGGGCGGCGCCTGAACGAGGACTCGGTAGCGACGCTGCGCCAGCACGCCCAGGCCAACCCCGGCGGTGTCGACCTGGCCATCGTCGTCGCTGACGGCCTCTCGGCCCTGGCCGTGCACCGCCACACCCTGCCGTTCTTGGCCCGCTTCGAGGAGCAGGCCGCTTCCGACGGCTGGACCAGCGCACCGGTGGTGCTGGTGCAGCAGGGCCGTGTGGCGGTGGCTGACGAGGTTGGTGAACTGCTGGGTGCGCGCATGACGGTGATGCTGATTGGCGAACGCCCGGGGCTCAGCTCGCCCGACAGCCTCGGCCTGTATTTCACCTACGCGCCGAAGGTCGGCCTGACCGATGCCTACCGCAACTGCATTTCCAACATCCGCCTGGAGGGGCTGAGCTACGGCATGGCGGCGCACCGCCTGCTGTACCTGATGCGCGAAGCCTGCCGGCGTCAGCTTTCCGGAGTGAATCTGAAGGACGAAGCCGAAGTCCATAGCCTCGAGAGTGAACATGGCGCCGACCAGAAGGCCAACTTCCTGCTCGGCGAAGGGTAAGAAACCTGTAACGGAACGCCGATTGCACTTGCGCCGCGCATTGGGCAGCATGCCCGGGAAGGCTGCTGGCAATCCGCTGTTTCTAATGGACTATGAGGGCCGCACATGCGCATCATCAAGGCAACCCTGGAACACCTCGACCTGCTCACGCCGATGTTCGTCAAATATCGTGAGTTCTACGGGCAGCTTCCCTACCCCGACAGCTCGCGCAGCTTCCTGGAAAAGCGCCTGAAGCGGGATGAGTCGGTGATCTACCTGGCCTTGCCGGATGACGACGACAGCAAGCTGCTGGGTTTCTGCCAGCTCTACCCGAGCTATTCGTCACTGTCGCTGAAACGGGTGTGGATTCTCAACGACATCTATGTGGCCGAGGATTCGCGGCGCATGCTGGTGGCCGACCGCCTGATGCGCGAAGCGAAGAAGATGGCCAAGGACACCAACGCGGTGCGCATGCGGGTATCGACCAGCAGCGATAACGCAGTGGCGCACAAGACTTACGAATCCATCGGCTTTCGTGAGGATAATGAGTTCAAGAGCTATATCCTGCCGATCAGCCAGGATTGAACCTTTCGGCTTTGTCGCGGGCACGCCCGCGACAAAGCCGGTACAGGAATACCCCCCTGCCGTAACCCCCCGCTACAAACTCCCCGGGCATGTTCCCGACTTCGCCGTATAATGGCCCATCTGTCATGTGTGAAATTTTACCCATCGCCAGGTAACCGAGCCTACGCCCCAAGAACACAGGTGCTGTACATGGATTTCAACCCGCTGGACCTTATCCTGCATCTCGATGCCTACCTCGATCTGCTGGTCACCAACTATGGTCCCTGGATCTACGCCATCCTGTTCACCGTGATCTTCTGCGAAACCGGGCTGGTGGTGATGCCCTTCCTTCCAGGCGATTCGCTGCTGTTCATCGCCGGGGCCGTAGCCGCGGGTGGCGGCATGGACCCGCTGCTGCTGGCCGGCCTGCTGATGGCTGCGGCGATCCTCGGCGACAGCACCAACTATGTGATCGGCCGTACGGTCGGCGAGCGCCTGTTCAACAAGCCCAACTCGAAGGTCTTCCGCCGCGACTACCTGCAGCGCACCCATGACTTCTACGAACGCCACGGCGGCAAGACCGTGACCATGGCGCGCTTCCTGCCGATCCTGCGCACCTTCGCCCCCTTCGTCGCCGGCATCGCCCACATGCATTACCCGCGCTTCCTCGGTTTCAGTGTTGCCGGTTCGCTGCTGTGGGTCGGTGGTCTGGTAACCCTGGGTTACTTCTTCGGCAACGTGCCATTCATCAAACAACACCTGTCGCTGATGGTTGTGGGCATCATCATCCTGTCGCTGGTGCCGATGATCCTCGGCCTGCTGCGTGGCCGCCTGGGCCGCACGGCCAAGGCCCACTGAAGCCGGCCGATGTGGTCGTTCAGCGCCTGGCGGCGCAAGCGCACCCTGGCGCGCTACCCTATCGCCCCCCAGCAATGGCAGGCCGTGCGCGCACGCCTGCCGATCCTGGACGGCATCACTGACGAAGAGGACCGCTGGCTGCGTGAAGCCTGCATCCTGTTCTTGCTGGACAAACACCTCACCTGCCTGCCCGGCGTCGAACTGGACGACGAGCAGCGCCTGCTGCTGGCCGTCCAGGCGCAGTTGCCGTTGCTACATCTGGGCGAGCTGAACTGGTACCAGGGTTTCCACGAGATCATTCTCTACCCCGACGACTTCAAGAGCCCCCAGCGCCACCGCGATGCCAGTGGCGTGGAGCATGTCTGGGATGGCGAACACAGCGGCGAGGCGTGGCAACAGGGCCCGGTCATCCTGGCCTGGAATGGCGTGCTGGCCAGTGGTGGCTGGGAAGCCTACAACCTGGTCATCCATGAGCTGGCGCACAAGCTCGACATGCTCAATGGCGATGCCAACGGCCTGCCACCACTGCACAGCGGCATGTCTGTGGAAGAATGGGCAAGCGCCATGCAACAGGCCTATGACGACCTCAATCGCCAGCTGGACAATGACCCCGACGCCGAAACCGCCATCGACCCTTATGCGGCGGAAAACCCGGCCGAGTTCTTCGCTGTCACCAGCGAGTACTTCTTTAGTGCCCCCGACCTGCTGCAGCAGGCTTATCCAAAGGTCTACCACCAGTTGTCGCAGTTTTACCGCCAGGACCCGCTGGCACGCCTGTGCCGGCTGCAGGCCGAACACCTGGAGTACCGCGCAAGCCACGCCTGACGGGGCCGCACATCAGGCCAGGCGTGGCATGCCCCGGCAGAATGTGCCTATAATCGCGGCCACTTTTTTGGTCAAACACGGGGGCACTGCCCAATGAGCTACAGCAAGATTCCGGCGGGCAAAGACCTGCCGAACGACATCTACGTCGCCATCGAGATCCCGGCCAACCACGCGCCGATCAAATACGAGATCGACAAGGACAGCGATACCCTGTTCGTCGACCGTTTCATGGCTACCCCGATGTTCTACCCAGCCAACTACGGTTTCATCCCGAACACCCTGGCTGACGACGGTGACCCGCTGGACGTGCTGGTTGTTACCCCTTACCCGGTTGCCCCAGGTTCGGTTATCCGCGCCCGTCCGGTTGGCGTGCTGAACATGACCGACGACGGCGGCGGCGACGCCAAGGTCATCGCTGTGCCTCACGACAAGCTGTCGCAGCTGTACGTCGACGTGAAGGAATACACCGACCTGCCAGCCCTGCTGATCCAGCAGATCGAGCACTTCTTTGCCAACTACAAAGATCTCGAGAAGGGCAAGTGGGTCAAGATCGAAGGCTGGGAAGGCGCCGACGCCGCCCGTGCCGCGATCACCAAATCGGTGGCTGCCTACAAGGGCTGATACCGGTTGCTTGAAGAACCCCGCCCTGGCGGGGTTTTTTATAGGCAGTCGCAATTGGCCGACCGCCGCGCGCAGCCGTAAAAATTCTCACAGAGTCCTACTCCAACACCCTACAAATTTTGGGTTTCGTACAAATCTCGTCAACATCCGGTTGATATCCTTGCTGGCACCCCGCCGCTACACTCGCCGCCATGAACACATCCGGTGACCGCCTCAAGGCCCTCCTCCACGAATGTGGCCTGACCCCATCCGATTTCGCCGCCCTGCGCAGCGTCACCCCCCAGCACGTCAACAATTGGTTCAACCGCGGTGTGCCGCTGGCCCGACTGGACGAATTGGCCGACCTGTTCTGCGTGCACCGGCGCTGGCTGCACACCGGCGAAGGGCCCAAACATATCAACCCGATCCCGCGCAACCCTGCCCCGGTACCGGTGCCCGTCGACTCGCCCACGCCACTGTCGGCGCATGGTGGACGGGCCCTGAAAGTTCCCTTTTACCAGGTGCGCAACGGCCTGCTCTCGCCCGAACCCGGCAAACACCTGTGCCTGCCCCTCAATGCCCTGAAAAGCCTGGGGGTGCAGGCCGACAACGCCATCTGCCTGGGCATGCCCGGCAACAACATGGCCCCGCTGATTCCACAGCAGGCCACCCTTGCCATCGACCTGGGGATGATCCGGGTGGTTGAGGGCGAAACCTATGCCCTGCTGCATAACGGCGCGCTCAGGGTGAACAACCTCAGCCTCGGCCAACACGGCACGCTGTACCTGCACAGCCATGACCGGCACAGCTATGCCGTCGAACGCTATACCGCCGCGCAGCGTCAGGCGCAGGGGCTGGAAATTCTGGGCTGGGTCTTTCACTGGTCGTATTTTCGTCAGCAACGGCCAGGCTGAAACAACCTGTGCCATTTTTTGCTGGGCATCCCGTGCGCACCCTTGTATGCTACGCCGCACCTTCAGCCCCGACCGGCGCATGCCGCGGTCCAGAGGGCTCGGCGATATCCCACACGGGCATCTGCCATCCTTTCAGGCCCTTGATGGCCACACAGTTAAGGCGATTGCGGCTTACCATAAATTAGCCGGAAGCGTCCCCGAGAAGCCGGCCACAAGCCGGCTTTTTAATGCCCCTCCCTAGCCCCCTCCCCGCCTCCAGAGCCACGCGTACACCTCGCCTGCGCAAGCTGACTGAAAAGTAATGTCGCGCTCAGCCAGATGACAGCCCGGGCCGACTAGCCTGCAAGCTGTTGGTGCTTTATCGAAAACAATCGACTGACTGGACGCAACGGCATGCAAAGCAAAACCACGAGACGCTCATTCGTCAAAGGCCTGGTCGCCACCGGACTGCTTGGCGGGTTGGGCATGTGGCGCGCGCCGGTCTGGGCGGTGACCAGCCCTGGCCAGGCGAATGTGCTGACAGGCACCGAGTTTGACCTGTACATCGGCGAACTGCCGGTGAATTTTACCGGCGCGAAACGCACGGCGATGGCCATCAACGGTTCCGTGCCCGGCCCCATCCTGCGCTGGCGCGAAGGCGACACCGTCACCCTGCGTGTGCGTAACCGGTTACAGCAGGACACCTCCATCCACTGGCACGGCATCATCCTGCCGGCCAACATGGACGGCGTACCGGGCCTGAGCTTCCACGGCATCGCCCCCGACGGCATGTACGAGTACAAGTTCAAGGTCCAGCAGAACGGTACCTACTGGTACCACAGCCATTCCGGCTTCCAGGAGCAGGTCGGGGTTTACGGCGCCGTGGTCATCGATGCGAAGGAGCCCGAGCCGTTCACCTACGACCGGGACTACGTGGTAATGCTCAGCGACTGGACAGATGAGGACCCTGCCCGGGTGCTGTCCAAGCTCAAGAAGCAGTCGGACTATTACAACTACCACAAGCGCACGGTGGCTGACTTCGTCAACGACGTCAGCGAAATGGGCTGGTCTGCTGCGCTAGCCGACCGGAAGATGTGGGCCGAGATGAAGATGAGCCCCACCGACCTCGCCGACGTGAGCGGCTACACCTACACCTACCTGATGAATGGCCAGGCCCCGGATGGCAACTGGACGGGCGTGTTCAAGCAGGGCGAGAAAATCCGCCTGCGTTTCATCAACGGCTCTGCCATGAGCTATTTCGATGTGCGCATTCCCGGCCTGAAAATGACCGTTGTCGCGGCAGACGGGCAGCACGTCAAACCCGTTTCGGTCGACGAGTTCCGCATCGCCGTTGCCGAAACCTACGACGTCATCGTCGAACCCGACAGCGAGCAGGCCTACACCATTTTCGCCCAGTCCATGGACCGTACCGGGTATGCCCGCGGCACCCTGGCTGTCCGCGAGGGCTTGCAAGCCCCTGTTCCGGCCGTGGACCCACGTCCCGTCATTTCCATGAACGACATGGGCATGGAACATGGCGGCATGGCCGGCATGGATCACCGCAGCATGCCTGGCATGGACCATGGCAGCATGACTGGCACGAACGGGACCATTCAGCGTCACCCGGACTCCGAGACCAACAACCCGCTGGTCGACATGCAGACGATGACGCCGACGCCAAAGCTGAGCGATCCCGGCATTGGGCTACGCAACAATGGCCGCCGCGTACTCACCTATGCCGACCTGCGCAGTACCTTCCCGGACCCGGACGGCCGCGCGCCCGGCCGCACGATCGAGCTGCACCTAACCGGGCACATGGAAAAATTCGCCTGGTCCTTCGACGGCATCAAGTTTTCCGATGCCGAGCCACTGCGCCTCAAGTATGGCGAGCGCCTGCGCATCACCTTGGTCAACGACACCATGATGACTCACCCCATCCACCTGCACGGCATGTGGAGCGACCTGGAGGATGAGCAAGGCAACTTCATGGTGCGCAAGCACACCATCGATATGCCGCCTGGCTCGAAACGGAGCTACCGCGTCACTGCAGATGCCTTGGGGCGTTGGGCCTATCACTGTCACCTGCTGTTCCACATGGAAATGGGCATGTTCCGCGAAGTCCGTGTCGACGAATGAACTGGAGATCCGAGATGAGCAAACCGATGAAACCAAGCGCGTTTTTCCTATCTGCCGCGATGGCAGGCCTGTTTGCTGTCCATGCACCCTCCTCGTGGTCAGGCGACACCAGCAAGCAGCCGGCCAACGCTGAAAGCGCCAAAGGCGCACACCGCATGGATCAGGGCAACATGCAAGGCATGAGCCATGACGTTATGAAAGGCATGGATCACAGCACGATGAAGGGTATGAACCATGACGCCATGAATGACGTGAACCATGGCGCGATGAAAGGCATGGACCACGGCAAGATGATGGAATCGCATGGCAGCGACAAAGCTAAGGCAGGGAAAGATGCTCAATAGCCTGGCACGACCATCGCTGCTGGCATTGAGCGTTGCCCTCGGCGTACTGGGCATTGCGCCCAGTTTCGCCGCTGGCGAAATGGACCATTCGGCCATGGGGCGGGAATCGATGCCAGGCATGGACCACGGCACGATGGACCACGGCAGCATGCAGGGTATGGACCACAGCGAGATGGAACATGGCAGCATGCAGGGCATGGACCATGGCGCCATGGACCATTCGACGATGCCCACCGGCTCGGCAGAAGACGCGACGACGACCAGCCGTACCCCGATCCCCGTATTGACCGATGCGGACCGCCAGGCAGCCTTCCCCCCGTTGGCTGGGCACCAGATGCATGACAGCGCGATCAACGGCTTCCTGCTGCTGGATCAGCTGGAGTACCAGGATGCGGACGAAGGCAGCACGCTGGCCTGGGATGCATCCGGCTGGATAGGCGGCGATATCAACCGGCTGTGGGTCCGTTCCGAAGGCGAACGTACCAGCGGCGTGACCGAGGATGCGGAATTGCAGCTGCTATACGGCCGCTCGGTCAGCCCCTGGTGGGATGTGGTTGCCGGGGTGCGCCAGGACTTCAAGCCCGAATCGCCCCAGACCTGGGCGGCATTCGGTGTTCAGGGCATGGCGCTGTACGATTTCGAAGCCGAAGCCACCGCATTCATTGGCGAGAACGGCCAGACTGCTGCTCGCCTGGAAGGCGACTATGACATCTTGCTGACCAACCGCCTGATCCTGCAGCCAACCGCTGAAGCCAACTTCTACGGCAAGAACGACCCGACGCGCGGCGTGGGTTCCGGCCTGGCCAACACCGAGGTCGGGCTGCGCCTGCGCTATGAGATTGTCCGCCAGTTCGCCCCCTATATTGGCATCACCTGGAACCGCTCCTATGGCAAGACCGCCGATTTCATCCGTGATGAAGGTGGTGATGTAGATGAAGCGCGTTTCGTCGCCGGTATCCGTATGTGGTTTTGAGAACCTGCCATGAAAAGAGCAATAACAACGCTTGTTGTGGCTGGCGCGGTCACCTGCGCGGCAGCCCTGGGTGCCGCGTACTCAGGCCTGGTCAATGTCGGGGCCGACGATCCCCACTTCCCTGCCGTACATGCATTTCTGGCAATGGCACGGGACCGCTCCATTGCAGTTCGTGCCCGGGACATCGTGGTGCCAGACCTGCAAGACCAGGCGTTGATCCGCACCGGCGCCGGTAATTACAACGCCATGTGCATCGGCTGCCACCTGGCCCCGGGCGTGGAAAAGACCGAGCTCAGCCAGGCGCTGTACCCCTCGCCGCCCAACCTGGCCACCGGCGGCATCGACGGCGACCCTGCCGCAGCTTTCTGGATCATCAAGCATGGCATCAAGGCCACCGGCATGCCGGCCTGGGGCAAGAGCATGGGCGACGAATACATCTGGGGCATCGTGGCCTTCCTCGACCAGTTGCCCAAGCTCGACGCCCAGCAGTACAGCGCGCTGGTAGCGAGCAGCAGCGGCCACCGCCATGGCGGTGGCGAAAGCGAAATGCACAACCATGAAAACCAGAACGACAGCCACGCGACGGGCGGTTCAGAAGCGCATCATCCGGCGCCCGGTGTTCCAGTGCCGAAGACACACACGCACCGCGATGGGAAGCAGCACGTCCATGGAAACTGAAGGCCACCCGGTCCGAAAATGGCGCCTGCACGCACCGGGAAAATTCTGATTATCAGAAGTCGTACCGCGCCCCAACCATCATGCTCCGCGATGGTCCGTAGAAATTGAACGTCGAGGTCGACCCCACCCGCGACAGGTAGTCCCGGTCGAACAGGTTGTTGATGTTGAAGGTGGCCGTCAGCTTCGAGGTAACCGGGTACGACAGCATTGCATCCACCGTCGCATAGCCTGGCGCGTCGATACGCACACCGCCGTTCTCGGAGTAGAAGTTACTCATCGCCGAAATACCGCCACCGATGGCCAGGCCGTTCAGCAAACCTTGGCTGATGGTGTACTTGCTCCACAGCGATGCCTGGTTGCGCGGCATGATGAAGAAGGTGGTTTCGGCGTCGCCCTTGAGGGTTTCGGTTTCCATCCAGGTGTAGCCGGCCAGCACTTCCCAGTTCGGCGTCAGCTTGCCGCTCACTTCCACTTCGGCGCCCTTCACACGGGTCTTGCCGGATGCAACAGCGTCATTGGTAGCCACACCGTCGGCGTCATACACGGTGGTCGCGCGGTTCCTGTCGGTCAGGCGGAACACCGAGAGGCGCGTATTCAGGTCGCCGCCGAAGTAGCTGCTCTTGAGACCGAACTCGTACTGCTCGCCCTCACGCGGCTTGAGCACCCGGCCATTACTGTCGGTGTCGGACTGCGGCTTGAACACCTGCGAATAGCTGGCGTACAGCGCATGGTTCTCGGTCAGGTCGTAGACCAGGCCGCCATACGGGGTGAAGTGGCCATCCACGCGCTTGCTGTCGTTGGTGGTAGCGCCGCTACTGAGGGTGGTTGTGTAGAAATCACCGCGGTACCAGCTGAAGCGGCCCCCGGCGATCAGCGCCAGACGCTCGACCGGGCGGAAGGTGACCTTGGAGTAAAGGCCGTATTCCTCTTCCTGTGTGCCGGTCTCGGTGCTGTAGTTGGGCGATGGCTTGGCAAACTGCTTCGGCGAGTAGGTATTGACGTTGATGGCGCCCAGGTTGGTGGTGCCGTTGAGGTACTCGGTGTCGTAGTTCTTGTAGTCGCTGCCGACCACGAACTCGCTGACCTGGCCGAAGGTTTCGAACGGCTGGCTGTAGCTGGCGTCCAGCGAGTAGGTGTCCTGGGTGAAATCGCGGGCGCTGGCGCGCTCGGAGTTGGCGCCAGTGCTGCCGTTGGTCGCGGTGAAGGCGTACAGGTAATTGGTGTCGCGGTGCGAGCCACGGGCAGCGACACGGCCATAGCCGCCGTTGTCGAAGCGGTGGGTCAACTCGGCGACCAGGTCGGTGGTCTTGCCGTCGAAGTAGTTCCAGTCCGCGCCAAGGAAGCGGGAATGGCTGAAGTCGGGCACTTCGCCGCCCAGTGTAGCCGGGTAGCCGTTGTGCGGCGTGATGTTCTTCACTTCGTGAATCAGGCCGAACGACAGGGTGGTGGCTTCGTCCAGGTCGACGTCCAGCGCACCGTAGTAGCTGTTGCTGGTGTTGGCGTTGTAGTCGACCTCGCCATTGCTGTCGTCACGCGAGGCGATGAAGCGCCCGCGTACGCGGCCGGCATCATCCAGCGGCCCGCTCAGGTCGATTTCTTCGTGGTTGGTGTCCCAGGTGCCATAGCTGCCTTCGACGTGGCCATGGAACTCGGCGGTCGGGCGCTTGCGCACCATGTTGACGATGCCGCCCAGTTCGCTGGTACTGCTGAACAGCCCGGCCGGGCCACGCATGATCTCGACACGGTCGAAAGCCGCCAGCGACGGTACTGTACCGAAGATGCTGGCCATGGGCGCCGGCAGGCCGTCGATATTGAACTCGCTGTACTCGTAGCCACGGGCGTAGATCGACGAACGGCCACTGTCGTTGGTCAGGGTTCGCAGGCCGGCGGTGTACTTGGCCAGGTCATCAAGGTGCACGAACTGGCGGTCCTTTACATAGTCCTGGGTGTAGACGGTGATCGATTGCGGGATGTCCTTGAGCGCTGCAGGGGTCTTGGTGCCCACGGTGGCGGCATCCACGCTATAGCCGCCGGTTTCTTCCGACGGCAGCATGTCGTACAGGCGATTGCCTTCGATGGTCAATGCCGGCAAGTCGAGCGCGCTGTCGTCGGCCG
Organism: Pseudomonas sp. TE21394; assembly: GCF_054057835.1. NCBI lineage: Bacteria > Pseudomonadati > Pseudomonadota > Gammaproteobacteria > Pseudomonadales > Pseudomonadaceae > Pseudomonas > Pseudomonas sp. TE21394. The sequence goes on from NZ_JBSRZR010000001.1 coordinate 1,322,018, forward strand.
GCGCCCGGGTTGCTACCGTCTCGGCCAGTGCCGTCAATGAAAACGGCGCCAGCAACCCCAGCACCAGCCAGCCCCGAACCGGTCGCCGGCACCCCATACTCCTGAAACTGCTCATGTCACACCCTCGCCCCAATGACAATAATTCGCAAACGAAACAAGTTGCTTTTTGCGAACGATACCGAAGGGAAACTGCGGGTGCAGCAGGATTAACCTTCTTAACGTATCCAGGCGTTGCCCGAACCCTATTGGCAATGGGATGATTCGCAACTGATATGAGTTCTCATTCAAGGCTCGCCGTGTCCACCTCACTCCTCCTTGCCGAAGACGACCCACGCCTGCGTCAGGACCTGGAACGCCATTTCCTCAACCGCGGGTTCCGGGTACACGCCTGCGCCACTGGCGCCCAGGCCCTGAACGCCATACAGCAATCACGCTTCGAACTGGTGCTGCTGGACATCATGCTGCCGGGTATCGATGGCCTCAGCCTGCTCGACGAGTTGCGTCGGCAGCAGGCGGTGCCGGTCATGCTGATGTCGGCGCTGGGGGCCGAGCAGGACCGCATCACTGGCTTTACCCGTGGCGCGGACGATTACCTGCCCAAACCCTTCAGCCTGGCCGAACTGGACGCCCGGGCCGATGCCCTGCTGCGGCGTGTGGCCTTCGATCGGGGTACGGCGTTGCGTGCCGACGTCGGCGAATTGATGCTCGACCAGGACCGCCAGGACCTGATCCACAACGGCAAGTCTGCCGGCCTCACTGCCTCCGAATTCCGCTTGCTGGCCACCCTGCTGGCCCACCCCGGCGAAGCCTTGAGCAAACCATTTCTCTACCAGACCGTGCTGCACCGGGCCTATACCCGCCTGGACCGAGGCCTCGATGTGCATGTGTGCAACCTGCGCCGCAAGCTGGCTGACATCGCGGCCCAGCACCTGCAGATCCAGGCCGTACGCGGCCAAGGGTACATCCTGGTCGAAGCGGACCAGGCCTGATGCGCCGTCATCCCTTGCTGTGGAAACTGGCCGTACTGCAGGTCGGCTTCTGCCTGTTGCTGACTTGGCTGATCTGGACCTGGGGCCTGTCGGTGGAACGCAGTTCCTACTTCCTGTCCCAGGCCGACCAGGACTACCTGGCGCGCTTTGCACAGCAAGCCGAACAAGCCTGGGAGCAAGGCGGCGCGGAGGGGGCCGAGGCCTGGCGCAGGCAACTGGCACAGGCCGAGGGCACCTGGGTGGCGCTGGTCGGGCCGCACCTGCAAAGCCTTGGCAGCACACCGCTGAGCGCCGAGGAAGCCAGCCACCTGACCTTCATGCGCAAGCTCGACTGGCCGATGAGCCGGCGCCTGCAGGATGAACTGCCCTACGTCAGCATCGAGTTCCCGCAACACCCCGAGCACGGCCGCCTGGTAATCCAACTGCCCGAGCACCTGCTGCCCACCGGGCTGACGCCATGGACCCATGTAATCACCCATGGCGTGGCCCCCACACTGCTCGCCCTGCTGCTGGGTCTGGCGTTGTACCGCCACCTTGTGGTGCCCCTGAATCGCCTGCGCGACCGCGCCGACGCGCTGCGTGCCGACGACTTTGCCAGCCCCGCCCTGCCCCTGCTGGAACGGCGCGATGAGCTGGGTGAACTGGCGCAGGCCTTCGAGCACATGGCCGGGCGCCTGCGCCAGAGCCTGGAGCAGCAGCGCCTGTTGCTGCGCACGCTGTCGCACGAACTGCGTACGCCGCTGGCGCGGCTGCGCATCGCCCATGACAGCGGCTTGCCGCCAGCCCAGTTGCGTGAGCGCCTGGACCGCGAGGTCACCGACATGCAGAAGCTGCTGGAAGATACGCTGGACCTGGCCTGGATGGACACCGAACAGCCCAGCTTGCCGACCGAACCGGTGTTGATGGTTTCGGTGTGGGAAGCCTTGAGTCAGGACATCTGTTTCGAAAGCGGCTGGGACCGCGCCCGCCTGCCCTGCTCGCTCGGCACCGACTGTGTGGTACAGGCACACCTCGACAGCCTGGCCCAAGCCCTGGAAAACCTCATGCGCAATGCCATCCGCCACTCGCCGAGCGATGGCCGGGTGTGCCTGGACGGGTGGCTGGACGGCGACTGCTGGCACCTGCGCCTCAGCGACCAAGGCCCGGGGGTCCCGCACGCCGAGCTCGAACGCATCTTCGAACCCTACCAGCGGCTGGCCGACAGCGGCGCGGGCTTCGGCCTGGGCCTGGCCATCGCCCGCCGCGCCATCGAACTACAAGGCGGTCGTGTGTGGGCCAGCAATGGCCACCCAGGCCTGTGCCTGCACATCACATTGCCAGTAGCCAGGACTGTTTAGAAAGTTAATGCGCTTTACCCTCAATCAGGACTGATTATCATCTGGCCGTTCCTGCCTTGCGCTACTTGCGAAGCCCTGACGAGACACCTGATGAGCAAGATGACCCTGACGCTGGCCTTGGCACTGTCCCTTGTGGCCCCCGCTGCTATGGCGCAGCCCGAACATGGACAGAGGATGGATACCTCGCTGCTGCAGCGCGAGGACCTGGCCTACCGCTTCAGCCAGCTCGATCTGGACTCGGCCGATGGCCAGCGTCATTACCGCTTGTGGGTCGGCAAACCAGACCGCCCGGCGCCAGCGGCCGGTTACCCGGTACTGTGGATGCTCGATGGCAACGCCGCGCTGGGGGCACTGGACGGCCAACTGCTGGGCAAGCTTGCCGCTGGACAAGCGCCATTGCTGGTGGCCGTGGGATACCAGACCGATCAGCGGATCGAGCGGGTCGGGCGTACCTATGACTACACCCCGGCGCTGCCTGGGCAGGCTGAGCAACTGGACCCGTTGACCGGGCAACCGAGCGGTGGCGTGGATGCATTTCTCGATCTGCTGAGCGAGCGCATGCGGCCGCTGGTGGCGGGTGTGGCACCGATCGACCTGCAGCAGCAGACGTTGTGGGGGCACTCCTATGGTGGGCTGGCCGTGCTGCATGCGCTGTTTACCCCGGCCGGGGGCTTTCAGTGACTATGTTGCGGCCAGCCCTTCGCTGTGGTGGCGTGACGGTGCGATCGTGCGTGAGGCGCAGCGGTTCGGCCAGCGCTTGGGTAACAGCCGGCCTCGGTTGTTGCTGATGCGCGGGAGTGAGGAGCCGGCGAACCCGCGCATGCCGGTGCAAGGCGATGCAGAGCGGGCGGCGCAGGAGCTGGTGGCAGACCTGGCCAAGGTTCCGGGGTTGCAGCTGCGGTTCGAGCGGTTTGACGGGCTGGGGCATGGGCCGATGTTCGCGGCCTCGCTGAAGCGGGTGATTGAAGGGATGTCCCGATAAACCTGCACTGGCCTTCTCGCGGGGCCTACCCGCGAAACGGCCGGTCCAGACAGCATAGCTGTCAGCCCTTCACACACACCACCTGGCGCAAGGTGTGCACCACCTCGACCAGATCCTGCTGCGCGCGCATCACCGCATCGATATCCTTGTAGGCCATCGGGATCTCGTCGATCACTTCCTTGTCCTTGCGGCATTCCACATGCGCCGTGGCCCGTCGCTGGTCCTCCACGGTGAAGCGGCTCTTGGCCTTGGTCCGGCTCATCACCCGCCCGGCGCCATGGCTGCAGGAACAGAACGATTCCTCGTTACCCAGCCCACGCACGATGAAGCTCCTGGCCCCCATCGAGCCAGGAATGATGCCCAGCTGCCCTTTCTGCGCCGACACCGCGCCCTTGCGCGTCACCAGCACTTCGCGGCCAAAATGCTGCTCGCGCTGCACGTAGTTGTGGTGGCAGTTCACCGCTTCCAGGCTGGCCTCGAACGGCTTGCCCAGCACCTTGCGGGCGGCACCGACCACCGCCAGCATCATCAGCTCGCGGTTCTGCCGGGCATAGTCCTGCGCCCATTCCAGCGCTTCCACGTAGTCGGCGAAATGGCGGCTGCCTTCCTCGAAGTAAGCCAGGTCCTTGTCCGGCAGGTTGGCCAGGTGCTGGCGCATGTCGGCCTGGGCCAGCTCGATGAACAGGTTGCCAATGGCATTGCCTACACCCCGCGAGCCGCTGTGCAACATGAACCAGACACGGTCGGCCTCGTCCAGGCACACCTCGATGAAGTGGTTGCCACCACCCAGCGTGCCCAGGTGCTGGCGGTTGTTGGTCTTCGCCAGGCGCGGGTATTTGTCGGTAATGGCCTTGAAGCGCCCGGCCAACCGCCCCCAGGCCTTGTCGGCCTGGGCCGGCACATCGTCCCAGGCGCCCTGGTCATGTTTGCCGAACGTCTTGCCATGCGGCACCGCCTGCTCGATGGCGCTGCGCAGGCCGTGCAGGTGGTCCGGCAGGTCGCGGGCGTGCAGCGAGGTGCGCGCAGCGATCATGCCGCAGCCGATGTCTACCCCCACCGCCGCAGGAATGATCGCGCCAACGGTCGGGATCACGCTGCCAATGGTCGAACCTTTGCCCAAGTGCACGTCCGGCATCACCGCCAGGTGCCTGAAGATGAACGGCATCCTGGCGGTATTGAGCAATTGCCGGCGGGCGTCGTCCTCGACCGGCACGCCGTCGGTCCATAACTTGACCGGCTTGCCGCCGGCAACCTGGAGAATGTCCATGGGGCTGTTCCTGAAGGGCCATACCGGCATGATACCGCCAAAGGTCGTAGAACCGTGGGTTGCCAGCGGGGTGGCGAGGTGCGGTATGCTTGGCCCGTCTTCAGGGCGGGGTGAAAGTCCCCACCGGCGGTAAATCGAAAGATGAGCCCGCGAGCGCCCCGGCCATGCCGGGGGTCAGCAGATCTGGTGCAATTCCAGGGCCGACGGTCATAGTCCGGATGAAAGAAGGCGTCAGGCAGGGGCCATCCGGGCGTCCCTGTGCGCGCATTTTGTTCGCCCCGAGACGTTCATCGATCATTCACGAGGAGCGTTTCATGTCCACCCAGCGCCACCCGCAATTCCCCAATGTCAGCGCCGCCATCGCCGCCTTCCAGGCCGGGCGCCCTGTGTTGCTGCTCGACGATGACGACCGCGAGGACGAAGCGGACATCATTGCCGCCGCCGAGAACATCTCGCTGCAGACCATGGCCATGATGATTCGCGATTGCAGCGGCATCGTCTGCCTGTGCCTGGACGAAGCAACCGTCGACGAGCTGCAGCTGGCACCGATGGTGCAGAACAACCAGGCGCGCCACGGCACCGGCTTCACCGTCACCATCGAGGCGGCCGAAGGGATCACCACCGGGGTTTCCGCCCAGGACCGCATCACCACCATCGCCGCAGCACTGCGCTCTACCGCAGGGCAGCGCCATATCGTCAGCCCGGGCCATGTATTCCCGTTGCGCGCGCGCAATGGCGGGGTGCTGACCCGCCGTGGGCACACCGAAGGTTCGGTGGACCTGGCGCGCCTGGCAGGCCTGCGCCCGGCGGCGGTGCTGTGCGAGCTGATGAACCCCGACGGCAGCATGGCGCGCGGCGAGCAGGTGGCGGTGTATGCGCGGCAGTACAATCTGCCGGTGCTGACCATCGAGGAACTGGCGCAGTACCGTGAAGCGATGCTGGCGCTGGAAGCCGAGCCAGCCTGACAGGTCACCTTGGAGCCATTCGCGGGTACGCCCGCGAATGGCCGTTGAAAGCGACCTACTTGCCCCCGAAGTTTGCTCCCCCCGCCCCGCTCTGCTAGTGTCGCGCCGTTCTGAATGCCACCGAGACAGTCGCCATGGCCCGCAAAAAAGCCTCCCTCGATTTCGAGCAATCCCTCGCAGACCTGCAAGCCCTGGTCGAGCGCCTGGAGAACGGCGAATTGTCGCTGGAAGAGTCGCTGGCCGCCTTCGAACAAGGCATCGCCCTGACCCGGGATTGCCAGGGCGCCCTGGCCCAGGCTGAACAGAAGGTGCAGATCCTGCTGGAGCGCGATGGCGAGCTGGCCGCGCAGCCTTTCGACGCGGAGCCGGAAGCATGATCGGCACCTACCAGGCCAGCTGCCAGGCGCGGGTCGACGCCGCACTCGAGCCGTTGTTCGTCGCCCCGATCCGGGAACTCGAACGCCTCTACGCGGCCATGCGCTACAGCGTGATGAACGGCGGCAAGCGGGTACGCCCGCTGCTGGCCTACGCGGCCTGCGAAGCCCTCGGGGCCCCGGCCGAACAGGCCAACGGCGCAGCCTGTGCGGTGGAACTCATCCACGCCTATTCGCTGGTGCATGACGACCTGCCGGCGATGGATGACGACGACCTGCGCCGAGGCCAGCCAACCACTCACAAGGCATTCGACGAAGCCTGTGCCATTCTCGCCGGCGATGGTTTGCAGAGCCTGGCCTTCAGTGCCCTGCTCGACCCGCGCCTGAGCCCACAGGCCGACAGCATCCGCCTGGCCATGGTCCAGGCGCTGGCCAAGGCTGCCGGCCCGGCGGGCATGGTCGGCGGTCAGGCCATCGACCTCGGCTCGGTCGGCCTGAAACTGGACCAGCAGGCCCTGGAGCTCATGCACCGGCACAAGACCGGCGCGCTGATCGAAGCCAGCGTGCGCCTGGGTGCCCTGGCCAGTGCCCGTGCCGAACAGGCGCAACTGGACGCCTTGCAGGCCTATGCCCAGGCCATTGGCCTGGCGTTCCAGGTGCAGGACGATATCCTCGACGTGGAAAGCGACACCGCGACCCTCGGCAAGCGCCAGGGCGCCGACATCGCCCGCGACAAACCGACCTACCCGGCGCTGCTGGGCCTGGACGCGGCCAAGGCCTATGCCATCGAACTGCGCGACCAGGCGCTGGGCGCCCTGCAAGGGTTTGACGACAAGGCCGAACCGCTACGCGCGCTGGCGCGCTACATTGTCGAACGGCGCAACTGATTGCCTGGGGCCGCCGTGCGGCCCGTGCGACACCCGTCTGAATGGGCAGTATTTCCTACAATGGGGTAAACTGCCGCGTCTTACACACCTATAACGACTCGCCTGATGCCCACGACGTTTCAAGAGATCCCCCGCGAACGCCCGGTCACGCCGTTGCTCGACCGCGCTGACACGCCTGCCGGCCTGCGCCGGCTGGCAGAAGCCGACCTGGAGACCCTGGCCGACGAACTGCGCCAGGAATTGCTCTACACCGTGGGCCAGACCGGTGGGCATTTTGGTGCCGGCCTGGGCGTCATCGAGCTGACCATTGCCCTGCACTATGTCTTCGACACCCCGGACGACCGGTTGGTGTGGGACGTCGGCCACCAGGCCTACCCGCACAAGATCCTCACCGGGCGCCGTAAGCGCATGCTCAGCCTGCGCCAGAAAGACGGCATCGCCGCCTTCCCACGCCGTAGCGAGAGCGAGTACGACACCTTCGGCGTCGGCCATTCCAGCACCTCGATCAGCGCTGCGCTGGGCATGGCCATTGCCGCCCGTCTGCAGAACAGCGCGCGCAAGTCGATCGCGGTGATCGGTGACGGCGCGCTGACCGCCGGCATGGCCTTCGAGGCGTTGAACCACGCCCAGGAGGTCAACGCCGACATGCTGGTGATCCTCAACGACAACGACATGTCGATTTCGCGCAATGTCGGCGGCCTGTCCAACTACCTGGCCAAGATCCTCTCCAGCCGCACCTACGCGAGCATGCGCGAAGGCAGCAAGAAAGTGCTGTCGCGCCTGCCAGGCGCCTGGGAAATCGCCCGCCGCACCGAGGAATACGCCAAAGGCATGCTGGTGCCGGGTACGCTGTTCGAAGAGCTGGGCTGGAACTATATCGGCCCGATCGACGGCCATGACCTGCCAACCATGATCGCCACCCTGCGCAACATGCGTGACCTCAAGGGCCCGCAGTTCCTGCATGTGGTGACCAAGAAAGGCAAAGGCTTCGCCCCGGCCGAACTTGACCCGATCGGCTATCACGCCATCACCAAGCTGGAGCCGGTAGACAAGCCCGTCGCGCCGAAAAAAACCAGCGGCCCCAAGTATTCCGCCGTGTTCGGCCAGTGGCTGTGCGACATGGCCGCCGCCGACAGCCGCCTGGTGGGCATCACCCCGGCGATGAAGGAAGGCTCCGACCTGGTCGCTTTCAGCGAGCGTTACCCGGAGCGTTACTTCGACGTGGCGATAGCCGAGCAACATGCCGTGACCCTGGCGGCCGGCATGGCCTGCGAGGGCAGCAAGCCGGTGGTGGCGATCTATTCCACCTTCCTGCAGCGCGCCTATGACCAGCTGATCCACGATGTGGCGGTGCAGAACCTCGACGTGCTGTTCGCCATCGACCGCGCCGGCCTGGTCGGCGAAGACGGCCCGACCCATGCAGGCAGCTACGACCTGTCGTACCTGCGCTGCATCCCCGGCATGCTGGTGATGACGCCGAGCGATGAGAATGAGCTACGCAAGATGCTCAGCACCGGCCACCTGTACAACGGCCCGGCGGCAGTGCGCTACCCACGCGGCACCGGCCCCAACGCGCCGATCAGCGGCGACCTGGAACCGCTGGAAATCGGCAAGGGCGTAGTCCGTCGCCAGGGCGAGAAAGTCGCCTTGCTGGTGTTCGGCGTGCAACTGGCCGAGGCCATGCAAGTGGCTGAGCAGATCAACGCCACGGTAGTCGACATGCGCTTCGTCAAGCCGCTGGACCAGGCCCTGGTGCTGGAGCTGGCCGATACTCATGAATTGCTGGTGACCATCGAAGAGAACGCCATCATGGGCGGTGCGGGTGCAGCGGTTGGCGAGTTCCTGGCCAACGAGGCGATCGTGAAACCGCTGCTGCACCTGGGGCTGCCGGACATCTACGTCGAGCATGCCAAGCCTGCGCAAATGCTGGCTGAGTGTGGCCTGGATGCGGCCGGGATCGGGGCTTCGGTGCAGGCCCGGATGGCCAGGCTCGGGCTGTAATCCGCCGGGCCAGGCAGCAGGAGTCAGCCGAGCTGGCGCGGAATGCGGTAGAGGTACAGCACCACCACGGTGGACGACGCCAGCAGAATCTGCGGTACCGCCTCAAGGCCGACCAGCACCGACAGCGCAGCGACCCAGGCCGGGAAGCAGGCATACAGCATGGCCAGGCGCCGGACACGTGCCAGCTCGATCCAGGCAGCGGGTTCGTCACCGGTGCCAAGTACCTGCGAGGTGGCAATCAACGCGCGCTTGTAGGCAGCAAAACGCGGCAGGCTGAGGAACATGGTCGCCGCCCCGGCAATGAACAGCGGCATGGCCAGTACCGGCACCAGCGCATCACCACCGCCAAAGGCCCAGGCCATGACCGGCAGCGGCACCAGGCCCACCGCCAGGTACTGCCACCAGGCCAGCGCCAGGCGCCGCTTGACCTCGGCGCGGGTCACGCCTGGGGCACCTCGCCCTGGTGCTCGTTACCCAGCATGTGACCGAGCTTGCCGGCCTTGGTTGCCAGGTAATAGCGGTTGTGCGGGTTGTGCCCGGTGTGCAGCGGCACGCGCTCGGCGACGACGATGTTCATGTCGGTCAGGGCTTTGACCTTGCGCGGGTTGTTGGTCATCAGGCGCAGCGACTTCACGCCCAGATGCTCCAGCATCGGCAGGCACATGGCATAGTCGCGCTGGTCGGCGGCAAAGCCCAGGCGTTCGTTGGCTTCGACGGTATCGGCGCCACCATCCTGCAGTTCATAGGCACGAATCTTGTTCAGCAGGCCAATACCCCGGCCTTCCTGGCGCAGGTACAGCAGCACGCCACGGCCTTCGCGGGCGATGGCCTGCAATGCCGCTTCCAGTTGCGAGCCACAGTCACAGCGCTGGCTGAACAGGGCGTCGCCGGTCAGGCACTCGGAGTGCAAGCGCCCCAGCACCGGCTGGCCATCCGCGATGTCACCCAGGCTGAGCACCACATGCTCACGCCCCGTGGCTTCGTCGAGGAAACCATGCATGGTGAAGGTCGCGAAGGGAGTCGGGAGTTTAGAGGCGGCAACAAAGACGACGGGCACGTTGTGCTCCTGAAATCAGTAGGAAATTTCTAGTGGGCCGATTGTATCAGCAGGTTGGCGGCTGTGCGCTGGCTGAATACCGTGGGGTAAGATCGAAAAGTTCGATGCTGACAGTTTCGGGTCTTATTGTGGTTTGCTGCCCGACGTGAACGGATACGGCTGTTGCCAGTGTTCGAAAATCGGCTTCAGTTCGCCACGGCGTACCAGCTCAGCCATCCGCTTGTCGAACAGATCACGCAGGGCCTTGGCCCGGTCGTTGCGGGCGAAGGCCAGGTACAACGGCAGTTCGGCGACATGGGCACGGCGGAAACGCTCGGGTTGGGAGGTCTGGCCGAGCACGTGATCGACCTCGGTCCGCGCATCGATATAGAAGTCCACCCGATCATGTTCGAGCATCGGCAGGATGCCTTCGCGACGTTGCACTTCCCGGGCATCGCGCACATTGGGCAAGTAACGGCCGAAATTGTAGCCACGCACCCAGACCAGACGGTACTGGCCGATAGTGTCCCGGGTAGGCACGGGTTTGCTGGCCAGGCCCAAGGCGTAGATGTGGTCCATGTCGAAGTGCCAGCGCGGATACAGGTTGTCGGCGTCCTCTTCCTTGTACGAGCCCACCCAGGCATCCGCTTCGCCACGTTTGACCAGGCCCACCGCACGACTGTAGGGTGCGCTCTGGATCGCCACCTTGACCCCGGCCGGCTCGAACACCTTGCGCAGGACATCCCAGGCCAACCCGGTACCGTTGGCGTTGGTGTAGTCGAGCCATGTCTCGCTGACCAGGTGGATTTGCCTGGGCACGCCTTCGGCAGCGGCGGCCCACGGGGCAAGGCTGAGCAGCATGCCCAGCAGTAGCGCCCTCAGATGCCGCTGAATCAGGCGAACGCCCACACCAACACCTGCATGCCCAGCCAGGCGAACACACCAGCCAGGATATCGTCGAGCATGATCCCGACACCCCCATGCACATGGCGGTCGATCCAGCGGATCGGCCACGGCTTGAGGATGTCGAAGAAGCGGAACATCAGGAAACCCGCCAGCAGCCACTGCCAGCCCTCCGGCACCAGCCAGAGGGTTATCCACATGCCGACGATTTCATCCCAGACGATGCCTTCATGGTCATGCACACGCAAGTCATTGGCGACCTTGCCGCACAACCAGAAGCCGAACAGCATGCTCACGCCGAGCAGCAGCCAGTAGCCCCAGTCAGGCAGCATTTGCCATAGCGGGATGAACGGAATGGCGACCAGCGAGCCCCAGGTCCCCGGGGCCTTGGGCAAAGTGCCGGAGCCGAAGCCGAAGGCGATGAAATGCCAGGGGTTGCGCCAGACCGAAGGCGGAACGAACTCCGCAGGCACCTGGTTGGGGTGATCGGTCACGGTGTCTCCCTGAAATGTTGGTAGCCGCGTTGCGCGGGGGTGATGTCCCGGCCTCGCGCGTCGCGCAAGGTCACGCCCTGTCCTTCGACCACGCGGCCAATGACATGCACTTCGATGAAACCCAGGCTCGTCAGGGGTGCAAGTGCTTCACGCGGCAAGGTAAAGGCCAGCACGTAATCATCGCCTCCGCTAAGCGCCGCCTGCAGTGCGGCCTCGCGCCCCAGTAGCGCCTCCACATCAGCAGACACTGGTACCTGGGCCAGGTTCACCTCGATGGCGACCCCGGACGCCTTGGCGATGTGGCCACAATCGGCGAGCAGGCCGTCGGAGATATCCAGCGCAGCCGTCGCGCGGCCTCGCAGCCACGTGCCGAGGGTCAACTGCGGCATCGGCGCCCAGTAATGACGCAGCAGCGGCTTGGCCTGCTCGGCAGGCGCCTGTCGCTCACCCAGCACCAGCGGCAAAGCACCGGCAGCCTTGCCCAGCGAACCGCCCACACACAGCAGGTCGCCTGGCCGCGCGCCACTACGGCGCAAGGCCTGGCCGACGGGCACACGGCCGAACACGGTAACGGTTATGCTCAACGGGCCCCGAGTGGTGTCGCCGCCGATCAGACTCATGCGGCAACGATGGGCCATGCGGCTGAGGCCGTTGGCGTAAGCCTCGAGCCACTCTGGGCCGACGTCGGGCAAGGTCAGCGCAAGGGTGAAGCCTATGGCAGTCGCGCCCATGGCCGCCAGGTCACTGGCCGCCACGGCCAACGACCGCTGCCCCAACAGAAGCGGATCGCACACCGCGGGGAAATGCACGCCGGCGACCAGGGTGTCGGTGGACACTGCCAGTTGCTCGCCAGGGGGCAGGTCCAGCAGGGCACAGTCGTCGCCGATACCCAGGGCCACGCCCTCGCCACCTTGCGCGCAAGGCGCGGCGGCGAAGTAATGGTTGATCAGTTCGAACTCACCCATGGGCTAGCTGCGCCAGGATCAGCGCTTGTTCGCCTTGACTTCTGCTTCGCGCAGGTTCGGCGCCAGCTTGTCCAGCACACCGTTGACGAACTTGTGGCCGTCGGTGGCACCGAAGACCTTGGCCAGCTCGACACCCTCGTTGATCACTACGCGGTACGGTACGTCGACGCGCTTGATGAACTCCCAGGTGGACAGGCGCAGCACGGCCAGCTCGACCGGATCAAGTTCGTCCAGTGGCAGGTCCAGGCATGGCTTCAGGGCGTTGTCGATGTCGCTCTTGATCGCCGGGACCCCATGCAGGATCTCGCGGAAGTAGGCGCCATCAACATCGGAAAAATCGTTATCGACCCGAAATTGCGCTTCGATCTCGTTCAGCGAATGCTGCGCCATGTGCCACTGGTACAGCGCCTGGGTCGCGAGCTTGCGGGCTTCGCGACGCTTGGCGCTCTTCGACGGCTTGCCGGCATCCGCAGGTTTTGGATCGCGCGGGTTGAAACGATCGCTTTCGTCGCTAATCACTTGGCCTCCAACTGCGCCAGCAGGCTGACCATTTCCAGAGCGGACAGGGCAGCTTCAGCACCTTTGTTGCCGGCCTTGGTGCCGGAACGCTCGATGGCTTGCTCGATGGAGTCGACGGTCAGCACGCCGAAGGCCACCGGAACACCGAACTCCATGGACACCTGGGCCAGGCCCTTGGTGCATTCGCCCGCCACGTATTCGAAGTGCGGGGTACCGCCACGGATCACTGCGCCGAGGGCGATGATCGCGTCGTAGGCACCTTGCTGGGCGACTTTCTGTGCCACCAGCGGGATTTCGAACGCACCCGGGGCACGGATGATGGTGATGTCGCTTTCGCTGACACCGTGGCGTACCAGGGCATCAACGGCACCGCTTACCAGGCTTTCGACGACGAAGCTGTTGAAGCGGCCAACCACCAAAGCATAGCGACCTTTGGGGGCGATGAAGGTACCTTCGATGGTCTTCAGGGTCATTCCGATATTCTCATCTTCAAGAGCGAGGCCGCTTGCTGGCGGCCTCGACAGGGGTATGGACTCGAGCTGGACGGCGCATTTGCCGCCTCAAGTCACTCGGAGGGCACGTATTCTACAACTTCCAGATCGAATCCGGATATCGCGTTGAACTTCATCGGCGAACTCATCAGGCGCATCTTGCGCACCCCCAGGTCGCGCAGGATCTGCGAACCGGCACCCACGGTGCTGTAGGTGGTCGGTGCCTTGACCGGCGCTTCGCCAGCGCTTTCGCGGATGTGTGCCAGCAGCACGTCGCCATCCAGCGGGTGGCCCAGCAGCAGTACCACGCCGCTGCCGGCCTCGGCCACGGCAGCCATGGCGGCGCGCAGGCTCCAGCGCCCCGGCTGCTTGACCAGCAGCAGGTCGCGTAGCGGGTCCATGTTGTGCACGCGCACCAGGGTTGGCTCTTCGGCGCAGATCTTGCCCAGGGTCAGGGCCATGTGCACATCACCTTCGACCGCGTCACGGTAGGTGACCAGGTTGAATTCGCCCAGCTCGCTCTCGATCAGTTGCTCGGAAACGCGCTGCACGGTGCGCTCGTGGATCATGCGGTAGTGGATCAGGTCGGCGATGGTGCCGATCTTCAGGCCGTGTTCGGCGGCGAACACTTCCAGCTCGGCGCGGCGCGACATGGTGCCGTCGTCGTTCATCACTTCGCAGATCACCCCGCTCGGCTCGAAACCGGCCATGCGCGCCAGGTCGCAGGCCGCCTCGGTATGGCCGGCGCGGGCCAGGGTGCCGCCGGGCTGGGCCATCAGCGGGAAGATGTGGCCAGGGCTGACGATGTCTTCGGCCTTGGCGTCCTTGGCAGCGGCGGCCTGCACGGTACGCGCTCGGTCGGCGGCGGAAATGCCGGTGGTAACGCCTTCGGCGGCTTCGATCGACACGGTGAACTTGGTGCCGAAGCCCGAGCCGTTGCGCGGCGCCATCAGCGGCAGCTTCAGCGTTTCGCAACGCTCGCGGGTCATCGGCATGCAGATCAGGCCGCGGGCGTGCTTGGCCATGAAGTTGATGTGCTCAGGCAGACAGCACTCGGCGGCCATGATGATGTCGCCTTCGTTCTCGCGGTCTTCGTCATCCATGAGGATGACCATTTTGCCCTGGCGGATGTCTTCGACCAGTTCTTCGATGCTGTTGAGCGCCACGCGGCACCCCCTTCTCAATCAGGATTTCAAGAAGCCGTTGGCGGCCAGGAAGCTTTCGGTAATGCCACTGCCCTTGCTCGGTTCGGCGGCCTTGTCACCCAGCAGCAAGCGCTCCAGGTAACGGGCCAGCAAGTCGACCTCAAGGTTGACCCGACGCCCTGCGCGGTAGTCGGCCATGATGGTTTCGGACAGGGTGTGCGGGACAATGGTCAGCTCGAACTCGGCGCCATTGACCTCATTGACCGTCAGGCTGGTGCCGTCGACGGTGATCGAACCCTTGTGGGCGATGTACTTGGCCAGGTCCTTTGGTGCACGCACGCGGAACTGGATGGCGCGGGCGTTATCGCTGCGCGAGATGATTTCGCCAACCCCGTCGACGTGGCCGCTGACCAGGTGCCCGCCCAGACGAGTGGTGGGGGTCAGGGCCTTTTCCAGGTTGACCTTGCTGCCACTCCTGAGGTCGATGAAGGCGGTACGCTTGAGAGTTTCGACGCTGACGTCGGCCCAGAAGCCGTCGCCCGGCAATTCGACGGCCGTCAGGCACACGCCATTGACGGCGATGCTGTCGCCGAGCTTGACGTCACCCAGGTCGAGCTTGCCGGTCTCGACGTAGACGCGCACGTCGCCACCCTTGGGGGTGAGGCTGCGGATGGTGCCGATGGATTCGATGATGCCGGTGAACATTGGGTCTTCCTCAGAAACGGTTTGCGCAGGGCAAGCCGGGCATTATACGCCGGGCGCCGGCAGGGGGACGGCCGTGACCAGCCAGTCATCGCCCACTGCGCGCATTCCGGTAATTTTCAGCCGCGGCGCTTCGCTCATCTTTCCCAGTGGCCAGTCCAGCAGCGGGCGGGCATGACTGCCTAGGAAGGTGCCAGCGACGAACAACTGGTACTCGTCGATCAGGCCCTGCCGGGCAAAGGCACCCACCAGGCCGGCACCGGCCTCCAGCAGAATTTCGTTGACGCCACGGGCGGCCAGGGCCTGCAGCAGCGCAGGCAGGTCGACCTGGCCATTATCGCCCGGCAGGCTGAGCAGCTCGTGGCCGGCAGCGGCATACCGCGGGTCATCCGCGACAGCGCTCACCACCAGGGCCGGGCCGGCCTGGAAGAACGGCGCGTCCAGCGGCAGGCGCAGGCGGCCATCGACCAGCACGCGCAGCGGTGCACGGCTGAGCGCCAGCGCGGTGCTTTCAGCATCCAGGCCCAGCTCGGCGCCGCGCACGGTCATCCGCGCATTGTCGGCCAGCACGCTGGCGGCGCTGGTCAGCACCACGCTGGACCGGGCGCGCAGACGCTGCACGGCCGAACGCGCGGCCTGGCCGGTGATCCACTGGCTTTCACCGCTGGCCATGGCCGTGCGGCCGTCCAGGCTCATCGCCAGTTTGGCGCGAACGAACGGCAGGCCATGTTCCATGCGCTTGAGGAAGCCCGGGTTGAGCGCGCGGGCCTCGCCCTCGAGCACCCCGCTGGCCACTTCGATACCGGCCTCGGCCAGGCGCCGCAGACCTTGCCCCGCCACTTGCGGGTTAGGATCCTGCATGGCGGCGACCACTCGCGCCACGCCGG
This sequence comes from Pseudomonas sp. TE21394, assembly GCF_054057835.1. Taxonomy (NCBI): domain Bacteria; kingdom Pseudomonadati; phylum Pseudomonadota; class Gammaproteobacteria; order Pseudomonadales; family Pseudomonadaceae; genus Pseudomonas; species Pseudomonas sp. TE21394. The sequence continues at coordinate 1,337,962 of NZ_JBSRZR010000001.1, forward strand.
CCTTGACCAGCGCTTCGGCGCACGGCGGCGTGCGGCCATGGTGGCTGCACGGCTCCAGGGTGACGTAGGCACAGGCACCACGGGCACGCTCACCGGCCTGGCGCAAGGCATGCACCTCGGCATGCGGCTCGCCGGCGCGTACGTGCCAGCCTTCGCCAACCACTTCGCCATCGCGCACGATCACGCAGCCGACACGCGGGTTCGGGTGGGTGCTGTACAGGCCCTGGCGCGCCAGTTGCAGCGCGCGGGCCATGTAGTGGGCATCGAGGATGGCAGTCTGGCTGGGCATGCTCACTCTTTGGCCGGCTCACGTGCCAGGCGGTCGATTTCTTCGCGGAACTCGTCGAGGTCCTGGAAGCGCCGGTAAACCGAGGCAAAGCGGATATAGGCCACTTCGTCGAGCTTGCGCAGTTCGGCCATGACCATTTCACCGACCACCAGCGACTTGACTTCCCGCTCGCCGGTGGCGCGCAGACGGCTCTTGATGTGGGCCAGCGCTGCTTCCAGGCGCTCGACGCTCACCGGGCGCTTTTCCAGGGCCCGTTGCATGCCGGCGCGCAGTTTTTCTTCGTCGAAAGGCTGGCGCGTGCCGTCCTGCTTGATCAGCCGGGGCAGTACCAGTTCGGCCGTTTCGAAGGTGGTGAAGCGCTCGCCACAGGCCACGCATTCGCGGCGGCGGCGCACCTGCTCGCCCTCGGCGACGAGGCGAGAATCAATGACCTTGGTGTCGTTGGCACCGCAAAAGGGACAGTGCATGGTGGCAGGCAACAAAAAAAGGGAGGGCCATGGTAGCGCATCCCACTGGCAAGACAAGCCAAAGGGGTTAACATCCATGGGAAATCTGCCCGTGAAGGACTACCCCATGCACTACCGAGCGCTCGTCGTGCTGTGCTGCGCCGCCCTGCTCGCCGCCTGTGGCAGCGACAGGCCGAAGCCCGATACCCCTGCGGCGCCCACGCCAGCCCGGGTGGCCAAGCCGGCCGACGCACCGGGCCCGCTGCCGGCCTACCAGCGCGAGTTGAGCGGCACCTTGCTGGAGATCCCGGCCGGGGCCGAGGTCGAACTGGCCTTGCTGGTCATCGACGAACGCGACCGCCCACAGCGCCTGCTGGCGAGCAGCAACCTGACCGGCACCGGCCAGGCCCTGCCCTACCAACTGCGCTTCAACCCAGAGGCCTTCCCCGCCGGTGCCCGGGTCGAGCTGCGCGGCCGCGCCAGTCGCTCAGGCCAGCTGATCCTGCACCTGCCGCCCGTGCGCATTACCCAGGCCCAGAACCAGGCCACCGGCCCGCTGCGTTTCGAGAAGGCGCCATAAGTGGCGCCGCTTGCCCTGCAACAGGCGCTCAGTGGCCTGATCGGCGAAGCGCGCCTGATCGTCAGCGAACTGCCCGGCTGCGACCTGAAGCTGTGGTTGATCGACGAGCAGAACATGGACCGCGCCTTCAGCAGCGAAGAGACCCGGCGTATTCTGGAAGACCCGCCATACTGGAGCTTCTGCTGGGCCAGTGGTCTGGCCATGGCCCGTTACCTGGCCGAGCGCCCCGAGTGGGTCGCCGGCAAGCGGGTACTGGATTTTGGCGCCGGCTCGGGTATCGCCGGCATTGCCGCCGCCCGCGCCGGTGCGCTGGAGGTGGTGGCCTGCGACCTCGACCCGCTAGCCCTTGAGGCCTGCCGCGCGAATGCTGCGCTGAATGGAGTGGAGTTGGGTTACAGCAGCGACTTCTTCGCCGAAGAAGACTGCTTCGACCTGATCCTGGTTGCCGATGTTCTGTATGACCGCGCCAACCTGCCGCTGCTGGACGCATTCCTCGACCGCGGCCATCAGGCGCTGGTGGCCGACTCGCGAGTCCGCGATTTCAGCCACCCGCTCTACCAGCAGCTGGGGGTACTCGAAGCCCTGACGCTACCGGACCTGGCCGAGCCACACGAATTCCGCCGGGTCAGCCTGTACCATGCCAGCCGCGAGACCTTATAGTGGTGCCATCCATGAGTTTGCGAGAGTCGCGATGAGCCAAGACACGCCGTACATTTTCGACGCCACCGATGCCACCTTCCAGCAACTGGTGATCGAGAACTCCTTCCACAAACCGGTACTGGTCGACTTCTGGGCCGAGTGGTGCGCACCCTGCAAGGCGCTGATGCCATTGCTGGCGAAGATCGCCGAGGGCTACCAGGGCGAGCTGCTGCTGGCCAAGATCAACTGCGACGTGGAGCAACAGGTGGTTGCCCAGTTCGGCATCCGCAGCCTGCCGACCGTGGTGCTGTTCAAGGATGGCCAGCCGGTGGACGGTTTCGCCGGAGCCCAGCCAGAGTCGGCGATCCGTGCCATGCTCGAGCCGCACGTGCAATTGCCTGCAGCGCCCACCGCTTCGCCGCTGGAGCAGGCCAAGGCGCTGTTCGCCGAAAGCCGCTTTGCCGAGGCCGAGGCGCTGTCGCAGGCGCTTCTCGGGGAGGACAACAGCAATGCCGAGGCGTTGATCCTGTACGCCCGCTGCCTGGCCGAACGCGGTGAGCTGGGTGAAGCCCAGGTGGTACTGGACGCGGTCAAGACTGACGAGCATAAAGCCGCATTGGCCGGTGCCAAAGCCCAGCTGACTTTCCTGCGTCAGGCCGCCAGCTTGCCGGAGGTGGCTGACCTGAAGAGCCGTCTGGCGCAGAACCCGCAGGACGACGAGGCGGCCTACCAGCTGAGCGTGCAGCAGCTGGCGCGCCAGCAGTATGAGGCGGCGCTGGACGGGTTGCTGAAGCTGTTCCAGCGTAACCGTGGTTATGAAAACGGCTTGCCACAGAAGGCGATGCTGCAGGTGTTCGAATTGCTGGGCGGCGACCACCCGCTGGTCAGCGTGTACCGTCGCAAGCTTTCAGCGGCAATGTTCTGAGAATATCGGGGCCGCTTTGCGGCCCCGAATTCCCTGAATCTCACCCCACCCAGTGATAAACCGGCGCATCCACGCCACTTTCCACCTTCACTTCGCTGCTGTGCCGCAAGCGCACCAGCAGCCGCTTAGCCGCTGCCGTACTCCCCGCCAGCCCTTCCAGCCGATCCAGCAGCTGCGGCCCGCTCAGCTGCCCTGCCAGGCACAACACATCGCGCGCCGCAGTCCACTGCCCGTCATCCGGGCGCGGCGCCGCCACTGCTGCCGCTACGGCCGCCTGTGCCGGCTCTGGCAGCTCCACCTGCCGCCGCAGTTGCGCCCACTCTTCCGGCTCCAGCTCGATGGTCAGGTCCACCGGCCAGTCACCGATCTGTCCACGAATTCTCATGATGCATTCCTTGAGCAAGGTCAATGCAACCATGCTACCCGAACATGAAACCTGCGCCACGCAGACTGGCGGCGCGCGGAAAAGTTGTTATAACATAACTCAATCTTCCCGCCTGCCCCGGAGTCGTCCATGCGTCGCCTGTTGCTCGCCTTGCCCTTCGCCTTGCTGCCCCTGGTCGTGGCCCAAGCCCACGACGATGACCATGATCATGACCACGCCCACGGCACCCTGGGTGCCCACGAGCATGGCGTGGCCAGGCTCAACGCCGTGCTCGACGGCACTACGCTGGAGCTGGAGCTGGATAGCCCCGCCATGAACCTGGTCGGCTTCGAACATGCCGCCAGCAGCGATGCCGACAAGGCCAAGGTCGCGGCAGCACGCCAGCAACTCGAACAGCCGCTGAAACTGTTCGGCCTGCCGGCTGCCGCCGACTGCAAGGAAGACCAGCAAGAGCTGCAAAGCCCGCTGTTCGGTGACGCCCCGAAAGCTGACGACGACGATCATGACCACGAGCACGCGCACAGCGACATCGGTGCCCATTACCAGCTGACCTGCGCCAGCCCGGATAAACTGGCACAACTGGACCTCGCGCCGCTGTTCAAGGCCTTTCCGGCCATGCAGAAAATCAACGTGCAACTGATCGGCCCCAACGGCCAGAAAGGCCTGGAAACCACGCCGGCCAAGGCAGCGGTCGCGTTCTGAATGCGCCAGCCGTTGATCGAACTGCGCGACCTGGTGTTCGCCTGGCCAGGCCAGCCCGCGCTGCTGGACATTCCGGTGTTCCGGCTGGACGCTGGCGAGGCCCTGTTCCTCAAGGGCCCCAGCGGCAGCGGCAAGACCACCTTGCTGGGCTTGCTGGGCGGGGTGAACGTGCCGGGCCAGGGGCGCATCCAGTTGCTCGGTCAGGACCTCGGCAGCCTGGGCCAGGGCGCGCGTGACCGCTTCCGGGTTGACCACACCGGCTATATCTTCCAGCAATTCAACCTGCTGCCGTTCCTCTCGGTACGCGAGAACGTCGAGCTGCCCTGCCGCTTCTCGCGCAACCGCAAGGCCCGCGCCGAGCAGCGCCATGGCAGTGTCGGCCTGGCGGCCAGTACACTGCTGGCGCATCTGGGCCTGGACGACCCCGCCCTGCTCGCCCGCCGCGCCGACAGCCTGTCGATCGGGCAGCAGCAACGGGTTGCCGCTGCCCGCGCGCTGATCGGTCAGCCCGAACTGGTGATCGCCGACGAGCCGACCTCGGCCCTGGATGCCGATACCCGCGAAGCCTTCATCCGCCTGCTGTTCGATGAATGCCGCGCCGCTGGCGCCAGCCTCCTGTTCGTCAGCCATGACCAGAGCCTGGCGCCGCTGTTCGACCGTCACCTGTCGCTGGCCGAACTCAACCGTGCCGCCAAGCCCCGGGAGGCCTGATGTACCTGCTTCGCCTTGCCTTGGCCAGCCTGGCCAACCGCCGCTTCACTGCTTTCCTCACCGCCTTTGCCATCGCCCTTTCGGTGTGCCTGTTGCTGGCCGTCGAGCGGGTGCGTACCGAGGCCCGCGCCAGCTTCGCCAGCACCATCAGCGGCACCGACCTGATCGTCGGTGCCCGCTCCGGCTCGGTGAACCTGTTGCTGTACTCGGTGTTTCGCATCGGCAACGCCACCAACAACATTCGCTGGGACAGCTACCAGCACTACGCCAATGACCCGCGGGTGAAGTGGGCCATCCCAATCTCGCTGGGCGACTCGCACCGCGGCTATCGGGTGATGGGCACTACCGGCGACTACTTCAGCCATTACCAGTACGGTCGCCGCCAGCACCTGGAGCTCAGCCAGGGCCGCGCGTTTGCCGATGACCCGTTCGAAGTGGTAATCGGTGCCGAAGTGGCGGATGCCCTGCGCTACAAGCCAGGCGACAAGCTGGTACTGGCGCACGGTGTAGCCGCGGTCAGCCTGGTCAAGCATGACGACAAACCGTTCACCGTGGTCGGCGTGCTCAAGCGCACCGGTACGCCGGTGGACCGCACCCTGCATATCAGCCTGGGCGGCATGCAAGCCATCCACATCGACTGGCACAACGGCGTGCCGGCCCGGGGAGCCGGGCGCATCAGCGCTGAGCAAGCGCGCACGATGGACCTGCAACCTGCCGCAATAACCGCCTTCATGCTTGGCCTGAATAACAAGATTGCCACCTTCAGCCTGCAGCGGGAAATCAACGAATACCGCAACGAGCCGTTGCTGGCGATCCTGCCCGGGGTGGCCCTGCAGGAATTGTGGAGCCTGATGGGGACTGCCGAGCAGGCGTTGTTCGTGGTCTCGCTGTTCGTGGTGCTGACCGGCCTGATCGGTATGCTCACGGCGATTCTTACCAGCCTGAACGAGCGTCGGCGGGAGATGGCGATATTGCGCTCGGTTGGCGCCAGGCCTTGGCATATCGCGGGGCTGCTGGTACTTGAAGCATTATCGCTGGCAGCAGTCGGGATCATCGCCGGGCTTGGCTTGCTGTATGCCGGTATCGCCCTGGCACAGGGGTACGTGCAGGCCAACTATGGTTTGTATCTGCCACTGGCACTGCCCAGTGCTCATGAGTGGACATTGCTGGCTATCATCCTGGGGGCCGCGCTGCTGATGGGCAGCGTGCCGGCGTGGCGGGCCTACCGGCAGTCGCTGGCCGATGGCCTGTCCATTCACCTTTGAGAGCCGGTAATGATCCGCAACCTCACCGCTATTTTTGCGGGTAAGCCCGCGAAGAGGTCAGCACTGCACACACTGCTGATCCTGCTGCTGACAGTAGCAATGCCGCTGTGGGCCGACGAACCCCGGGAACTGGACTGGCCTTCCCTGATCCCCGAAGGCGCACCCGTCATCCCGCCGCAACTCGCACCGCTGCACGACATGTCGCAGCTCGGCGACGCCCTGTCTGCCGAATCGGCGCCTCCGGCGCGCCAGCAGGCCCCCGACGCGCCAGTGGTGAAAAGCCTCGACGGCCAGCGAATCAAGCTGCCCGGCTACATCGTACCGCTGGAGGTGAGCGAAGAAGGCCGCACAACCGAGTTTCTGCTGGTCCCCTACTACGGCGCATGCATACATGTGCCGCCACCACCGCCGAACCAGATCGTGCACATCTTCAGCGAAATGGGCGTGCGCATCGAAGACCTCTACCAGCCTTACTGGATCGAGGGAAAGCTGCAAGTTAGAGCCTCCACCAGCGAACTGGCGGATGCTGGCTACCAGATGGAAGCCGAAAAAATATACGCTTATGAGCTGAAGTGAGAACTGTTTCGAATTCGTGGCGACGCTTCTTTGAGCTGGGTCAAACTTTCTGTTCAAACGCATCCGTACCATTGGACTACTCGATTACTCACGTCCTTTGGGAGCTTCCATGAACAAGACCTTGCTCGGCGCCTCACTCGTGGCCCTGGCGCTCGCCGCACCTGCCGCCCACGCTTATCAGGCAGGCGATATGATCCTGCGCGCCGGCGCCATCACCACCGCCCCCAACGAAAGCAGCGGCGACCTCAAGTTCGATGGCAACAAGGTTTCGGGCACCAAGGCAACTCTGGACAGCGACACCCAGCTGGGCCTGACCTTCGCCTACATGCTCACCGACCATGTCGGCCTGGAACTGCTGGCGGCCACCCCGTTCAAGCACACCGTCGGCGTCAAGGGCCTGGGCGGCGGCCTGGATGGCAAGCTGGCAGACATCAAGCAGCTGCCACCGACCCTGTCGCTGCAGTACTACCCGATGGAGCCAAGCTCCAGATTCCAGCCGTATGCCGGCGTGGGTATCAACTACACCCTGTTCTTCGACGAAGACCTCAGCAGCGCCCGCAAGCAGCAGGGCTTCAGCAATCTCAAGCTGCAGGACTCGGTCGGTATCGCCGGCCAGCTGGGCATGGACTACATGCTCACCGACAACTTGCTGGTCAACGCCGCGGTCTGGTACGTCGACATCGACACCAAAGCCAGCGTCGACGGTCCCTCCGCACTGGGCTACAGCAAGACCAAGGTCAACGTCGAAGTCGACCCTTGGGTCTACATGGTCGGCCTTGGCTACAAGTTCTGACCTGAACACTGCAGGGCGGCCTCGGCCGCCCTCGCCCGTTCTAGCCACAGCCAGTACCCCAGCGCAACCGCGCTGATGACCATGCCCAGGCCACACACCGCAGCCCAACCCCAACGGGCAAACACCCAGCTCGCCAGCACCGCCCCCAGCCCGCTGCCAAGCGAATAGCAACCCATGTAGGCGCCGATCAAGCGGCTGGCCATTGCCCTGCGTCCGGCCAGCAGCAGGCTCTGGTTGGTGACATGCACTGCCTGCACGGCAAAATCCAGCATCAGCACACCCAACACGAATACCGTTAAAGAATGCCCGACGAAGGCCGTTGGCAGCCATGACAGCGTGAGCAGGGCCAGCGCCAACCCGGTGGTGCGTTCGCCCAGCCCTTGGTCGGCCAGGCGACCGGCGCGCCCTGCCGCCAACGTGCCCGCCACACCGGCGATGCCGAACAGGCCGATCTCGCTATGGCTCAGCGCCAAGGGCGCGGCACTCAGGGGCATCACCATGGCGCTCCACAGCATGCTGAACGCGGCGAAGATCAACACGCCGAACAACCCACGCTGGCGTAGCAGGCGGTCATGCCGATACAAACTGAACTGGGCCACGATCAGCGCCCGGTAGCCAGGCCGTAACGCCACCGGCTGCCCCGCCGGCAAGCACCGCCACAGCACCAGCGCCAGCAGCATCAGCAGCCCGGCGGCTACCAGGTAAACGCTGCGCCAACCGGCCAGGTCGGCAAGCCCGCCCGAGACCAGCCGCGCCAGCAGAATGCCCAGCACCACCCCACTGGTGACTGTGCCCACCGCCCGCCCTTGCTGGCCGGGTGCAGCAAGACTGGCTACATGCGCCACCATCACCTGCACCATGACCGCCATCAGTCCGGTAGCGGCCAGCGTCACCAACAGCAGGGGCCAGTTGGGGGCCAGGCCTACACCGATCAATGCCAGGGCCGAGCACAGTAACTGCCCAAGCAACAGGCGCTTGCGGTCGATCAGGTCCCCCAGTGGCACGATCAGCAGCAGCCCCAGCGCATAGCCTGCCTGCGTCGCGCCAACTACCCAGCCGATCCGCTGCTGCGCCACACCCAGGTCGACGGCCATCGATTCGAGCAAAGGCTGGGCGAAATACACGGTCGCCACGGCCATGGCGCTAGTGATGGCGAGCAACAGCGTTGTCCAGCGTGTCAGCACAGAGCGCATCGGGAATTCTCGTCAATCTGGTTTTAAATTGAAACCACATGCTGGATATTTAACAAATGTGGTTTTAATCTGCAACCAGATGATCAAGACAGGTTTGCTGTAATGCTCGATGAAAACAACGCACAGTGCCCCGTGGCACGGGCACTGGAGGTGCTAGGCGACCGCTGGTCGCTGATGATTCTGCGCGATACCTTTGACGGCCTGCGACGCTTCAGCGAATTTCAGAAGAACCTGGGGTTGGCGAAGAACATCCTTGCTTCACGCCTGAAGTTGCTGGTGGAAAGCGGGCTACTGACGCTGCAACCGGCATCGGATGGCAGCGCCTACAAGGAGTACGTGCTGACCGAGAAAGGGCGATCGGTGTTTCCGGTGGTGGTTGGCTTGAGGCAGTGGGGCGAGCGATTTCTGTTCGCAGCAGGTGAAACGCGTTCGGATCTGGTGGAGCGTGTGACCGGGCAGGCGCTGGAGACACTACAGGTACGAAGCCGCGACGGGCGAGTGCTGGCGGCCGAGGATTGCCAGCGCAAAGTGGTGCGGCATCCGTGAGGTTCGGGGCGCGGTGCGCCCCCGTGGATATTCAGACCTTGCCCAGAAGCCGCGCCAAGCCCTCGACGATCGGCGTCGCCTGCGGGAAATCGAACCGCGCCAGCAAGCGCTGGTTATCCGCCCGCGAATGGCGAATGTCACCCGAACGCGCCGCCGCATAGCTGATCGGCGGCAAGCTACCGACCACCATCTTCAGCGCCGCCAGCAGCTGGTTCAGCGAGGTGGCCTGGTTGAGGCCGATGTTCACCGCGCCCTCCTCGACCTGCGCCTGCTCCAGCGCCTGCACCATCACCTGGACCAGATCACCCACGTAGAGGAAGTCCCGCGTCTGCTCGCCGTCGCCGAACACCGTGATCGGCAAGCCCTGCACCGCGCGCTCGGAAAAGATGCTGATCACCCCGGAGTAAGGCGAGGACGGGTCCTGACGCGGCCCGAAGATGTTGAAGAAGCGGAACACCACCGGCTCCAGGCCATGCTGGCGGCGGTAGAAATCCAGGTACTGCTCACTGGCCAGCTTGTCCACGGCATAGGGGGTCAGCGGCGCCTTGGGGGTGTCTTCGGCAATCGATTCGCCTTCGCCATTGTTGCCATACACCGCTGCGCTGGAGGCGAACAACACCCGGCGCAGGCCGTGCACGCGCATGGCTTCGCAGACGTTGAGGGTGCCGATGAAATTGCTCTGGTGGGTGCGCACCGGGTCTTCGACCGAGGCCTGCACCGAAGCCACCGCTGCCAGGTGCACCACTGCACTGCAGCCAGCCGCCGCCTGGGTCACCAGCGCGGCATCGGCAACATCGCCTTCTATCAGTTGCAGGCGCGGGTGATCAACCTGCAGATTGTCGCGCCGGCCAGTGGAGAAGTCGTCGAGAATACGTACGGCGTAGCCTTTGCCCAACAACGCATCGCACAGGTGGGAGCCAATGAAGCCGGCACCGCCGGTGATCAGGATGGGGGCGTCAGCCATGGCGGTAGAACCGGTCCAGTAGGGGCGGCAAGCCAGCGCGCCAGGCGCGCGGCTTGATGCCGAAGGTATGAAGGATTTTCTTGCAGGCCAGTACCGCATGCTGCGGTTCCTCGCTGGCATCCGGCCGCGCGGCATGGGCCTGCGGCGTCGGGGCCTGCACGGCCAGCTGGCGATAATGGCCGGCCTCGGCGAGGATCGCCTGGCCCAGCGCCAGCGGCGTGGTCGCCTCGTTGCCGGCGTAATGATAGGTGCCCCACAGCGGCGCACTGCAATCCAGCTGCTTGAGCACCGACAGGATGACCCGGGCGGCATCGTCGACCGGGGTCGGGTTGCCGCGCCGGTCATCGGCCAACAACAACTCCTGCGGTTGTTCGGCACGGGTCAGAAAGCGGCCTAGCGCGCCGTCGATACTTTCGTCGAGCAACCAGCCAAAGCGCAGCAACACATGTTGCGGGCATGCCGCACGCACACTCTGCTCGATGCGCCACAACGCCTGGCCGCGCAGCCCCAGTGGCACTGGTTCGTCCTTTTCGCTGTAGGCGGTAGCCCGCGAACCATCGAACACCCGGTAGCTGGAAGGCTGCACCAGGGTGATCTGGTGATGCTGGCACAGCTCCGCCAGGCGCTCCACCGCCCGCTCCTGCTGGGCCAGGCGCTGTTCGCTGACCGTCTCGGCCTGGAACCAGTCGAAGTAGTAGGCCAGATTGACCAGGGCGTCGGGGCGATGTTCATCGAGCAACTGGGTAAGGCTGGCCGGGGTCCAGCCGTTCTCGGGCGGGCGCGGCGCCAGGAAAGCGATGTCCTCCTCGGCCCCAAGACGAATCAGCGCTTGCCCGAGGGCATTGCCACCACCCAACAGCATTAGGCGCATACGCATAGAGTCAGCAGATCCGGAGAGGTTGATCAAGGGAAAGGGGTCATTTTGCGGTTTCCTGCCAGGGAAGTCCAACCCCGACCCCGTTCGCTGCCACAGGCGTGGATGACTTCAGTCAAAAGTCGCCGGAGGCAGAAATCCCTACCAACGGAGCAGGAACAAGCGCCAGGTACGTTCATCCCCGACAATGCCTGAGGCATCGAACACTACTCGATTTCGAAGAGGCTGTTGCGCAACGGCCGCTCACTCAACCGCTCGCGTATATCGTCATCTATTCGCGGATCATCCGGCTGGTACAGTTTCACCTGGCGGAAAATGCTGGCGCGATTGATCTGCGTACCCAGGTATTCCCACACCACCCGGGTGCAGGCCGGGTTGCGCCGGTCACCGCTGGATACGCCAGCCTTGAGGCCGTTGAGTCGGGTGATGCGGCTTTTGAAACTGGGGATGAGGATGGTCTGGCTCATCTCATTGAAGGTCAGCGACTCGTAGTCAACCAGGAACATCCGGTCCTGCAGCTGGAACGCCGCGCCCAGGTAACGGCAACGCACCTCGGCATGGTGGTCGATGGTGCTGGAGCGTTCCTGGCGTTCCTCGCGCTCGAACAGGAAACGCCCCTGCTCCTCCCACAGCTGCACCAGCGACACCAGGACAGTGCCCGGCACCGACATGCAGTTGGAGTATTCCAGGTAATAGCCGCAATAACGCGACAGGTTGCCGGCGTGGTCGTGCAAGGGGCGGAACAGCTCGCTGATCGGATCACCAGCCGGCTCGACCAAAGCGGGTACGCGGGCACCGATCAGTTGGCTGAACTGCTCGGGCGGCAAGTTCAGTTCGTATTCTTCGACGCCGAAGAAATCGCCGATGCGCTTGAGGTTGAAAGCCGTCGGACGGCTCTGCCCGCTCAGGTACTTGTTGAACTGGGCGCGATTGATCGAGAGCTGGCGGCAAACTTCGGAGATAGAGCGGTAATGACTGCAGGCAAACTTGAGGTTGATAGCGAAATTATCGCTCATGACACGGAACCCAGGTGACGCGAATGACGCCAGTCTAGCATCAAGTCGCACCAATTTGGAGCAACCCGCGAAATTGTAACCGCTCTTGTCATGGCCAACCATGCGCGCCAACGAATAGCGGTGCGCCTGCCGTCCGCTGGTCTTTCCACACGAACAATAAGAATCGAGGTCATTTTCCAATGCTCGAAGTACTCAACGATTTCCTCTCGGGGAAACTGCTCATCGTGCTGATCGTGGGACTGGGTAGCTACTTCACCATCCGTTCCCGGTTCGTCCAGTTCCGCCACTTCGCTCACATGTTCAGTGTGTTCAAAGAATCGCTGCGCGGCCAGGCAGGCCAACTGAGCTCGTTCCAGGCTCTGATGCTGAGCCTGGCCGGTCGTGTTGGCGCTGGTAACATCGCCGGTGTCGGCATTGCCGTGACCCTCGGTGGCCCAGGCGCCGTGTTCTGGATGTGGGTTACCGCATTGGTAGGCATGTCCAGCAGCTTCTTCGAATGTACCCTCGCCCAGGTCTACAAGCGCGCCGACGGCGACGGCCTGTACCGTGGCGGCCCGGCCTACTACATCCAGCACGGCCTGAAGCTGAAAAGCATGGCCATCGTGTTCTCGATCCTGCTGCTGGTCACCTACGGGTTCGCCTTCATCGGCCTGCAGTCGTACACCGTGACCCACTCGCTGCAGAACGCCTTCGCCTTCGACCCCAAGCACACCGGCATCGTCCTCGCCGTGCTGCTGGCCATCACCTTCATCGGCGGCATCAAACGCATTGCCGCAGTGTCCGACCTGCTGGTACCGATCAAGACCCTCGCCTACATCGGCGTGACCCTGTACGTGATCGGCACCCAGATCGAGCACGTGCCAGCCATGCTGGAAACCATCTTCAAGAGCGCCTTCGGCCTTGACCCGGCGTTTGCCGGCCTGCTCGGCAGCGCCATCGTCATGGGCGTGAAACGTGGCGTGTTCGCCAACGAAGCAGGCCTGGGCAGTGCGCCGAACGTCGCCGCCGTGGCTGCCGTGAAACACCCGGGTGCGCAGGGCGTGGTCCAGGCCTTCAGCGTGTTCCTCGACACCTTCGTGATCTGCACCTGTACCGCCCTGCTGATCCTGCTGTCGGGCTTCTACACTCCGGGCTTCGAAGGTGACGGTATCGTCCTGACCCAGAACTCGCTGGCCGCCGTGGTCGGTGACTGGGGCCGCGTGTTCGTCAGCGTTGCGCTGTCGCTGTTCGTCTTCACCTGCATCCTCTACAACTACTACCTGGGCGAGAACAGCCTGCAGTTCCTCAGCCGCAACCGTGTGGTGCTGATGGTGTTCCGCGGCCTGGTGCTGGCGCTGGTGGTATGGGGTTCGCTGCAGGACCTGTCGACCGTGTTCGCCTTCGCCGACATCACCATGACCTGCCTGGCGTTCGTCAACCTGATTGCCCTGGCCCTGCTGTTCAAGGTCGGCCTGCGCGTAATGCGTGACTACGATGAGCAGCGCAAGGCAGGTGTCGACCAGCCGGTGTTCGATTCGGCCAAGTTCGCCGACCTCGACCTGGACCGCAACGCCTGGCCTGCCAATCCGCAGGTGGAATCCGCCACTGACAAGGCAGTTGCCCAAGCGCAAACCCAGCGCTGATATCCTGGCCTGCCAAGCCGCCCCATCCGCGGGCGGCTTTTCTTTTTCCGTTCATCGCTACGGATGCTTTCCATGCGTGCAGTAAAGAATCTCCTCGTCCTCTATACCGGGGGCACCATCGGCATGCTCGAAACCCCCGAAGGCCTGGCGCCGGCAGGTGGTTTCGAAGTGCGGATGCGCGAGCATTTCGCCTTGATGGCCGATGCGCCGAAGGTGCCTTGGGCCCTGCAGGAAATGAACCCGCTGCTCGACAGCGCCAATATGCAGCAACACAACTGGCTGGCGATGCGCGATGCCATCGTCGCAGCTGTGGACGCTGGCCATGACGGTGTGCTGGTACTGCACGGTACCGACAGCCTGGCCTACAGCGCTGCCGCGTTGTCGTTCCTGTTGCTCGGCCTGCCGGTGCCGGTGCTGCTGACCGGCTCGATGCTGCCGGCAGGTGCGCCTGGCAGCGATGCATGGGACAACCTGTGCGGCGCGCTGTGCCAGTTCGAACGCGGCCTGCAGGATGGCGTGCAGTTGTACTTCCACGGCCAGTTGTTGCATGGCTGCCGGGTATCGAAGCTGCGCAGCGAAGCCTTCGACGCCTTCGCCGCGCTGCCGCGGCATCGCGACGGCGAGCGGGCGGCGGCGCTTCCCGCCGAACTGGGCTACCGGCACCCGCGCCAGGCGGTCAACCTGGCCGTGATGCCGGTGTTCCCAGGCCTGCAGGCCAGCCATCTGCAAGCCGTGCTGGGCAGCGGCGTGCAAGGGCTGCTGCTGGAGTGCTATGGCAGCGGTACCGGGCCGTCGGACGACCAGGCGCTGCTCGATGTACTGAGCGCGGCGCGCCAGCGCGGCGTGTTGCTGGTCGCGATCAGCCAGTGCCCAGAGGGCTCGGTGGTGTTCGATACCTATGCGGCCGGTAACCGCTTGCGCGGGGCCGGGCTGGTCAGCGGTGGCGGCATGACCCGCGAGGCTGCGCTGGGCAAGATGCTTGCGCTGCTGGGGGCTGGCCTGGACGTCAATACAGCAGAGCGGTGGTTTGCTCTGGATCTGTGTGGGGAGCGGGCTTAGGCCCTGACAGGCAAGAGGAAATGGCGGAAGGCAGCGGGAGTCGAACCTGCCCGGGAACGGCTGCCGTCCCCAACCGGGTTTGAAGCCCGGCCGCGCCACCGGGCGCGATTGCCTTCCTTGAACTCAGTGCCTGGCCTGCTGCTGGGCCAGGGCACTGTCGGCGCGGATGTGACGCTGGTCGGCCACCCTGCGGGTCAGGCCAATGCGGTCGAAATATTCCAGAATCTGCACACTGCGTTTACGACCGATGCCCAACATATCGCGAAACGCGGCAACCTGCACTATCGGCGTTTCCCCGGCCTGCCCCAACAGCAGCTCTGCCATGCGCCGTAGCGTCGCTTCGGGGTAGAACAGGTCGCGTACCACCTGGTGCACCAGGCCCAGCCGGGCCAGCTTGCGCAGCAACAGGCGCACATCGGCTTCGGCACAGTTTTCCTCGCTCGCCAGCGTCCGGACCCAGGGCGGATCGTATCGCCCTGCGAGCAACCTGGGTTGCAGCCGGGCCCATAACGCGCTGTCGGCTTCGCTCAACTGCACCTTGTGTTCGGGCAGGTGCAGCCATGGGCCGCTGCTGGCAATGGCGCCCTCATCGAGCAATTCGTCCAGCAAGCTGACGAAAGCGGGCCGCTCCAGCGGCAACCCTGCAAAACGGCGCAGGCGATCACGGTCCGGGCCCAGCTGGTCGGGCTCCTGCTCGTGGAACAGCGCCAACTGCCCAAGCGCCTGGCGTTTCAGCGCCTGCCACTGGTCGTTGGCGAACAGCAGTTGGCCCTGCCGGGTTGTCACTACCCGCGCGTTGTCGGGTAACTGCCAGGTGTCGCGCAGGCGGTTGAACTGCCGCTCCAGGCGCTGCGGGTCGATACCCCCCTGGGCGCTGGCGAGCAGTGCCGGCAGCGCCTGCTCCAGGTCCTCGGCATCACGCAATACCTGTAACTGCCGCAAGCGCTGTTCACTGCGGCGCTGACGGCTTGGCGCGAACGGGTCGAGCACCTTGCCACCGCCAAGGGTGCGCTGGGCGCGCTGGTCGCGCAGCACCAGGCGGTCGCCATGTACCGCTTGCAGCGGCGCGTTGAGCAATAGCTGGGCAAACATGCGCTGGCCCGCCATCAGGGTTTCACCTTCGAGCAACGCAACCCGGGCGGTGACATCCTGGGTGCCGAGGTGCACGTGCACGGCGTTGAAATGTTCGAAGGTGCGGGTTTCGCCCGGCAACAGGTGCAGCTCGATATCGACCCGCAGGCTGGGCGCATGCAGCCACCCGGGTACCAGCCAGTCACCGCGGTGCAGTTGCTCTACCGCCAGGCGTTCGGCAGCAATGTTCAGCGCCACCCGCTGGCCCGCTTCGGCGACCAGCGCGGCCTGGTTCTGAGCATGCAGACCACGCACCCGCACCGGCTTGCCAGCCTTGCCCAGCAGCAAGGTCTCGCCTGCACTGACCCGCCCGGCCAGCGCGGTGCCGGTCACCACCACACCCGCACCGGTAACGGCGAAAGCGCGGTCGACGGCCAGGCGGAAACCGCCGCGTGTGCTGCGCTGGCGCATCTGCTGTTGGGCCGCTAGCAGGGCCTGGCGCAGCGCATCGATGCCTTCGCCAGTTACGCTCGACAACGGAAATTGCGGCGCCCCGGCATAAGGCCCCGGCGACAACAATGCATCGACCTGCGCCTGCACTTCGGCCAGGCGCGCCGGCTCAACCCGGTCGCATTTACTGATCGCTACCAGGGTCTGCGGAATACCCAGCAGTTCGATGATTGCCAGGTGTTCGCGGGTTTGCGGCATCACCCCGTCGTCGGCAGCCACCACCAGCAGCACCAGGTCGATGCCATGGGCTCCGGCCAGCATGTTGTGAATGAAACGCTCATGGCCCGGCACATCGATGAAGCCGGTCAGCGCTGCCCCCTCGGACAGCGCAGCATAGCGGTAGCCAAGGTCGATGGTCATGCCACGGGCGCGCTCTTCCTGGCGCTGGTCCCCGGCCTGGCCGGTCAGTGCCTGCAGCAATGCGGTCTTGCCATGGTCGATGTGCCCGGCGGTTCCTACGATCACTGCACCGGCCCCAGTTGCAGGGCAGGCAACTGGGCCAGCCACTGGGCTTCGTCATCCAGCTGGCGCAGGTCCAGCCACAGGGCGTCGTCGTCGATACGGCCGAGCACCGGTACCGGCAGGTCGCGCAAGGCCCGTTCCAGCACATGCAGGCTACGCCCACGCAGCTTCTTCGACACCTGTGGGCGCAGGCACAGCGCTGCGCTCGGCAGGCGCGCCACCGGTTGGCTGCCGCTGCCGATCATGCCCAGTGCCGGCTCCACGCTGACCTGCCATTGCTCACCGAGGCAGGCCTTCAGCGCAGGGGCCAGGCGCTCGGCCTGGGCGTGGATATCGGCCTGGCTGCGGGTCAGCAGGCGCAGGCTGGGCAGGCGTTCGGCCAGGCGGTCGGGGTTGCGGTACAGTGCCAGCACCGCTTCGAGGGCCGCGAGGGTGATCTTGTCGACACGCAGGGCGCGCTTGAGCGGGTTCTTCTTGATCCTGGCGATCAGCGCCTTGCGACCCACGATGATCCCGGCTTGCGGCCCGCCCAGCAGCTTGTCGCCACTGAAGGTGACGATATCGGCGCCGTCGGCGAGGGCCTGGCGCACGGTCGGCTCGGCAGGCAGGCCCCAGCGGGTCAGGTCGAGCAGGCTGCCGCTGCCCAGGTCTTCAAGCAACGGCAAGTCATGTTGCTGGGCGATGCGCGCCAGCTCGGCGGTGGCGACCTGGGTGGTGAAACCCTGGATGCTGTAGTTGCTGCAATGCACACGCATCAGCAAGCCGGTGCGCGGATTGATGGCGGCCTCGTAATCGCGGGCATGGGTGCGGTTGGTGGTGCCGACCTCGTGCAGTTTCACGCCGGCACGGGCCATGATGTCGGGAATACGGAAAGCGCCACCGATCTCGATCAGTTCACCGCGCGAGATGATGCCCTCCTTGCGCGCGCCCAGGCTGTTGAGCGCCAGCAGCACGGCGGCGGCATTGTTGTTGACCACGGTGACGGCTTCGGCGCCGGTCAGCTCGCGGATCAGGCCTTCGATCAGGTCGTCGCGGTCACCACGCTTGCCGGAGGCCAGGTCAAATTCGAGGTTGAGCGGGTAGCGGGCGGCGGTCTGCATGGCTTCGATGGCCGCCTCCGGCAGCAGGGCGCGGCCAAGATTGGTGTGCAGCACGGTGCCGGTGAGGTTGAAGACGCGCCGGACCTGGCTGCGCTGCTGGTGGGCCAGGCGTTCCCCGGCGCGGCCCAGCAGAACCTCGGCGGCGAGCTCGGCGGCGCTGAGCTGGCCGTTGCGGACGGGGTCGCGCAGGTCGTCGAGCAGTTGGCGCAGGGTGGCCAGCACGGCGTCGCGGCCGTGGCGGTCGATCAGCGGCAGGCAGGCTGGGTGGCGCAGGAGAGTGTCGATGGACGGAAGGCGCGGGGTTTCGCTGGCGAGGCTGGAGGGCATGCGGTACTACCTTGGACTGATCCGTTGTCTGTACTGGCCTTTTCGCGGGTAAACCCGCTCCCACAGGGTCCGCGCAGCTTTTGCGACCTGCGCCGTACCTGTGGGAGCGGGTTCACCCGCGAAGAAGGCGACTCGGTATTGCAGTGTAGACCCTCACCCACTACCCGGGTGCGAGCATCAGGTTGGGGGCCAGGCGATGGAAGCCCTCCTCATCCAGGCGCATATCCAGCGCCAGGCTGGCCAGGTCATCGGCCAGGGGCTCGGCGGCCGCATCGTTTTCCAGGTAGTTGTGCTTCAGGTAGCTTTTGCACGCGGGGCAGCACTCGGCCCGCAACGGCGCCTTGCCCGGAGCATGGCGATCGTCGTCGAGGCTGGTGTAGCGCAAGTCCTTGCTCGACTCGCAATACACGCACTTGACCCGCACCACATGCCATTCACATGCACACAGCGAACAGGCCAGGTAGCGCAGGCCATTGTGCTTGCCGCGGTTGCGCACCACCCCGGCCATTGCCGGCGAACCACAGGCCGGGCACTGGGCCAGGCTGCCGGCGGGCTTGAGCTCTGGCGCGGGTAGCGCCAGCAACCAGCTGGCCCAGGCTGCCTGCAACGCGGCGCCGAGGAATGGCACCAACGCCGCAGGCACGGCATCGTACTGGCCAGCAAGCAAGGCGATGCCCCAGCCCTTGCGTTGATCGTCGCCACTGCCACGCAGGGCTTGCAGCGCCTCCCCCAACGGACCGCTGGTGTCAGCGTCGAGGTACCCAAGCAAGGCGTGCAACCAGGCCAACCACGGCCCTTCGCGTACCAGGCTGTCAGCCGCCAGCGGCGGCAAACCATGACTTGTGCACAAGCGCTGACGCTGCTCGGCCACCGGCATATCACCGGGCGGGTTATCCACAAGCTGCTGCTGAATGCGACACAACCGGGCCGCCAGTTTCAGGTAATCGCCAAGGGCATTGCCTTCGGCCAGCTGTTCCAGGCGCGCGGCGCGCAGCTCGAACAGGTTGGCAGTAGGCAGATGCAAAAACGGCGGCATCACCGCCGATGCTTCGATCTGCCCGGGTTCGAGTATCGTGCTCAAGCGCTCATCCTTCTTTCCGTCCGTGATTGCCCGGGGTCTTGTCACCGGTCACTTCGCGATACCACAACTCATGGTGCTTGCGCGCCCAGGCGCGGCTGACCCGGCCATGCAGCATGGCGCCGACCGAGCCCTTGATCCAGATGCCGGCGTAGATATGCACGATGATGCCGAGGATCAACACGAACGCCGCCAGGGCATGGAGCAAGGTGGCCAGGCGAATGGCGCCTATGTCGAAGTACTGGCTGAACCAGGCACGCCAGATCACCACGCCGCTGACCAACAGCACCAGCATGCACACCAGCAAGGTCCAGAACAGCAGCTTCTGGCCCGCGTTGTACTTGCCGATCGGCGGTACCCCCTGCTCGCTGTTCAACATCACCCGATCGATCCGACGCAGCCATAGGCGATCGTTGGCGGTAATGAAGTTCGCGCGCCAGAAACGCAGCACCAGACCAAGGAAGAACACGAACATGGCCACGCCCAGGAACGGGTGCAGGATACGCGTCCATGGCCCGCCACCGAACAGATGGCTGAGCCAGAACAGTGCCGGATGGAACAGCGCCAGCCCGGACAGCCCGGCGAGGATGAACAGGATAGCGACGACCCAGTGGTTGCTGCGCTCGTTGGCGTTGTAGCGCAGGATGGGTTTGTTGTCGTTCATGGTCGCTGCTCCTCCTGGCCAGCCGGCCTGTTCGGGTCATAGACATGCACCGACGGGTCGACCTGATGCACGCTTTCGTCGGGCGGTAGCGGGTGCTCGTCCTCCGCCACGCGCTGCGGCCCGACCCGCACATAGTGGAAGAACCCTGCCAGCACAGCCGCGCCCATGGCCAGCAGCGCCAGCGGCTTGGTAATGCCCTTCCACAGCCCGACCAGGGGGCTGATCACCGGCTGGTCCGGCAGGCCGGCATACAGCTTCGGCGTATCGGCATGGTGCAGCACATACATCACATGGGTACCGCCGACGCCGTCCGGGTCATACAACCCGGCCTTGTCGTAGCCCCGCGACTTCAGGTCGACGATGCGCTCTGCGGCATGCACCTTCATCTCGTCCTTGCTGCCGAACACGATCGCCCCGGTCGGGCAGGTTTTCACGCAGGCCGGCTCCAGGCCCACGGTCACACGGTCGGAACACAGGGTGCACTTGTACGCCTTGTGGTCCTTCTGCGAGATCCGCGGGATGTTGAACGGGCAGCCAGTGATGCAGTAGCCGCAGCCGATGCAGTGGTCCTGATTGAAGTCGACGATGCCGTTGGCGTGCTTGATGATGGCGCCTGGGCTCGGGCAGGCCTTCAGGCACCCTGGCTCGGCGCAATGCATGCAGCCGTCCTTGCGGATCAGCCACTCCAGGTTGCCGTCGTCGCGCTCGTGCTCGGTGAAGCGCATCAGGGTCCAGGTCTCGGCAGTGAGGTCCTGGGGGTTGTCGTAGGTGCCGTGGTTGTGGCCGACCTCGTCACGCAGCTCGTTCCACTCGGAACACGCCACCTGGCAGGCCTTGCAGCCGATGCACTTGGTGGTGTCGATCAGCTTGGCGACTTCCTGCTGCTGGCGTACCGAAGGCGGTACGGTGGTGGTGGCCGAGCGGGCGATGATGTCTTGGCTGGCCATCAGAGTTTCTCCACTTTGACGAGGAACGACTTGGACTCCGGCGTCTGGGTGTTGCCGTCACCGAGGAACGGCACCAGGGTGTTGGTCAGGTAGCCATGCCGCGTAGCCCCGGTGAAGCCCCAGTGCAGCGGAATGCCGATCTGGTGCACGGTCTGGTTGTTGACCTTGAGCGGGCGAATCCGCTTGGTCACCACCGCCACCGCCTCGATATGCCCGCGCTTGCTCGACACCCGCACCCGGTCGCCAGCCTTGATGCCCTTCTCGTTGGCCAGCACCTCGCCGATCTCGACGAACTGCTCGGGCTGAGCGATGGCGTTGAGCCGGCAATGCTTGCTCCAGAAGTGGAAGTGCTCGGTCAGCCGGTAGGTGGTCGCCGCATACGGGAACTCCTCGTGCTTGCCGAGGGTGTCCCACACCGAATCGAAGATACGCCCGGCCGGGTTGCTGGTGGCCTTCTTGTTCTGCGGGTGCAGCGGGTTGATACCAATCGGCGTCTCGAACGGCTCGTAGTGCTCGGGGAACGGCCCTTCGGCCATCTTGTCGATGGCGAAGAAGCGCGCCACGCCCTCGGGGTTCATGATGAACGGGTTCATCCCCGCTTCCGGTGGCGAGTCGACCTTGAAGTCGGGCACGTCGGTGCCGGTCCAGGCCTTGCCGTTCCACCATACCAGGCGCTTGTTCTCGGCGTCCCACGGCTTGCCTTGCGGGTCGCTGGAGGCACGGTTGTAGAGGATGCGGCGGTTGGCCGGCCAGGCCCAGGCCCAGTTCTGCACCTGGTGCATGCCGTACGGGTCGCTGTTGTCGCGACGGGCCATCTGGTTGCCCTGCTCGGTCCAGCAGCCGGCGAAGATCCAGCAGCCGGACGCGGTGCTGCCGTCGTCCTTCAGCTGGCCGAAGCCCGCCAGTTGCTGGCCGGCCTTGATCACTGCGCCGGTCGGGTCGGTGACGTCGGTTACTGCCCAGCCGTTCATTTCCCTGGCCAGTTCCTCCGGGGATGGCTCTTCGGGAATCTTGTATGGCCAGCTGATGTTCATCAGCGCGTCCGGGTAGGCGCCGCCCTCGGCCTGGTAGCGTTGGCGCAGGCGCAGGAACAGCTCGCTCATGATGTGCACGTCGGTGCGGGTCTCGCCCGGGCCGTCGGCGCCTTTCCAGTGCCACTGCAGCCAGCGGCTGCTGTTGACCAGCGAACCGTTTTCCTCGGCGAAGCAGGTGGTGGGCAGGCGGATCACTTCGGTCTGGATGTTGGCCGTGTCGACGTCGTTGAACGGCCCGGCATTGCGCCAGAACTCCGAGGTCTCGGTGGCCAGCGGGTCCATGATCACCAGCCACTTGAGCTTGCCGAGGGCCGCAGTTACACGGTTCTTGTCCGGCAGCGCGGCAATCGGGTTGAAGCCCTGGCACATGTAACCGTTGACCTTGCCCTGGCCCATCATTTCGAACATGCGCAGCACGTCGTAAGCCGGCACGTCGAGCTTGGGCAGCCAGTCGTAGCCCCAGTTGTTCTCTGCCGTGGCGTTGGCGCCATACCAGGCCTTCATCAGGCTGACGTGGAACTTGCCGTAGTTCTGCCAGTACGAAAGCTGGCCCGGGCGCAACGGCTTGGAGGCACGCTTGTCGATGTAGGCGACGTAGTCCTGTTCGGCATCGCCGGGCAAGGTCAGATAACCCGGCAGCGAGTTGGACAACAGCCCGAGGTCGGTCAGACCCTGGATGTTGGAATGCCCGCGCAAGGCATTGACCCCTCCACCCGGCATGCCGACGTTGCCCAGCAGCAACTGGACCATGGCCGCGCTGCGGATGATCTGCGCGCCGATCGAGTGCTGCGTCCAGCCCAGCGCATAGAGGATCGTCATGGTCTTGCCCGGTACCGAGCAGGTGGCGATCTCTTCCCAGATTTTCAGCATGGCGTCCTGCGGCATGCCACAGGTCATGCTGGCCAGTTCCGGGGTGTAGCGGCTGTAGTGCTGCTTCATCAGCTGGAACACGCAACGCGGGTGCTGCAGGGTCGGGTCGACCTTGGCAAAACCGTCCTCACCCAGCTCGTAGCCCCAGCCGGACTTGTCGGCGTACACCCGCTTGGCCTCGTCGTAACCGCTGAACAGGCCATCCTCGAAGCCATAGTTCTCTTTGACGATGAACGACACGTCGGTGTAGTTACGCACGTACTCGTGCTGGATCTTGTCGTTGCTCAGCAGGTAGTTGATCAGCCCGCCCATGAAGGCGATGTCGGTACCGGTGCGGATCGGCGCGTAGTAGTCCGCCACCGAAGCGGTACGGGTAAAGCGCGGGTCGACCACGATCAGCCGCGCCTTGTTGTGCGCCTTGGCCTCGGTCACCCACTTGAAGCCGCACGGATGCGCTTCTGCTGCGTTGCCCCCCATCACCAGGACCAGATTCGCGTTGGCGATATCGGACCAGTGGTTGGTCATGGCGCCACGGCCGTACGTCGGGGCAAGACTTGCCACCGTCGGGCCGTGTCAGACACGTGCCTGGTTATCGAACCCCAGCATGCCTGTTGCGCGGATGACCTTGTGGGTCAGGTAGCCGGCCTCGCTGGAGGCGGCTGAAGCAGCGAGAAAACCGGTGGTGAGCCAGCGGTTTACCGTTTGCCCCTGGGCGTTCTTCTCGATGAAGTTGGCGTCGCGGTCCTGCTTCATCAGCTCGGCGACGCGGTCGAGCGCCTCGTCCCAGCTGACCCGCACCCACTCCTTGCTGCCCGGTTTGCGTACCTCGGGGTACTGCAGACGGCTCGGGCTGTGGATGAAGTCCAGCAAGCCGGCGCCTTTCGGGCAGAGAGTGCCGCGGTTGACCGGGTGGTCGGCGTCACCTTCGATATGGATGATGTTCTGTTTGACGTTCTTGCCCGCATCGCCCTGGCTGTACATGATCAGGCCACAGCCGACCGAGCAGTAGGGGCAGGTGTTGCGGGTTTCCTTGGTATGCGCCAGCTTGAAATGACGCACCTGCTCGGCGAATGCGGGTGTCGGGGCCATGCCCAACGCCGCAAGGCTCGAGCCTCCAAGGCCGACGGCGGCGACCTTGAAGAATTGCCGACGGTTCAGGTCCATCGTGCACTCCTGATCAGGTGGTGGACGCACGGAACATGGCCGGCGCCTCTTGGTAGTCACGGTGGCGGCCAGTTGATGGCCGCCAACAGGTAAGACTAGCCAAGAATCGGGAACGTGCGATGATCTGGGTCAGTTGCGGCCTCGTTTGCTGACCTTGCCGATGCCTTCCACCACTGGCTGATCAACAGCGCGGCAGGTTGCGCACCACATTCAGCGCGGCACTGCTCTGGGCCACGGGCATGATCTCGATGGTATTGATGTTCACATGCCCCGGCTGCTCGGCAATCCAGGCCACCGTGGCGGCAATGTCCTCGGGCAGAATGGCCTGTACGTCACGGTACAGGGCCTGCACGGCCTCCAGGTCGCCATTGAGGCGCACCACCGAGAAATCAGTGCCCGAGCACAGCCCCGGCTCGATGTTGCTCACCCGCACCCGGGTACCGGCCAGGTCGGCACGCAGGTTGAGACTGAACTGACGGACGAAGGCCTTGCTGGCGCCGTAGACGTTACCGCCCGGGTAGGGATAGGTGCCGGCAATGGAACCGATGTTGATGATCATGCCGCTGTCGGCTTCGACCATCTGCGGCAGTATCTTGTGCGTCACCATGGCCAGGCCGGTGATGTTGGTGTCGATCATGCGCTGCCAGTTTTCCGCACTGCTGGCCTGGGCGCGGTCTACGCCCAGCGCCAGCCCGGCATTGTTGACCAGCAGGTCGATGTGCAGCGATGCGTCCTGGATCTGCGCCATCGCCGCAGCGATCGAGGCAGGGTCGGTTACGTCCAGCGCCAGCGGGATGAAGTTGACCCCCAGTTCGGCTTCCAGCGACTGCAGTTTATCCATGCGCCGGGCACCGCCGATCACGCGATAGCCCTTGCCAACCAGAGTGCGGCAGATGGCACGACCAAAGCCTGCGGACGCGCCGGTTACGAATGCGGTTTTCATCAATTGTCTCCTATGGACGGGGTCAGGCCAGGTACTTCACGCCCAGGCTGGTGAACAGGCAGAGCATCGAGAACACCAGCACCTTGCGCACCACTTCGTTGCCCTTGCGCAGGGCCAGGGCGCTGCCCAGGTGGTTGCCGAGGATGTTGCAGGCCACCAGCGGCAACGCCAGCAGGTAGACGACCTTGCCGGCCAGGATGAAGGCCACCAGGGCGCCGATGTTGGATGCAAAGTTGAAGGTCTTGGAGTTGGCCGAGCTGGAGACCAGGTCCATGCGCAGCAGGTAATGGAAGGCGATGATGAACATGCTGCCGGTTCCAGGACCGAAGAAACCGTCGTAGAAGCCGATGGCCAGGCAGGTCAGCGGGACCACGGTGAACAGCATGCGCGATGACAGCTCGCGCTCCTCGACTGGGCGATCCTTCGGTGTGAGGAAGATGAGGATGCCGAAGGGAATCAGCGCCAGGATGATCTTGCCTACAGTTTCCTGGGAGATCGACACGATCAGGTGCGCCCCCAGGTAGGCTCCGAGCAGCGAGAACGGGACGCCGACCAGCGCCACCTGCCAGACCATCCTGCTGTTGGCCAGGAAGTTGCGGATAGCAGCCAGCGTGCCGAGGGTACTCACCAGTTTTTCCTGGCCGAGGGCCACTTGCGGTGGCATGCCGACCAACAGGAAGCCCGGCACCAGGAACAACCCGCCGCCCCCGGCGATGCTGTCGACGAAGCCCGCGACGAAGGCGATTGCGCCGAGCATGAGGATGGCCAGTAACCAGTGTTCCGCCCAGAAAGCGCCTAACAGTTCCATAACAATACTTCCATCGAGTCAGTAAAAGGGATCAGGAAAGAACTTCGTAGAGATGGTCAGCCCGGGCGAAGTGCACCCGGTTCAGGTCGTTGACTGCGAACAGGCGCAACAGCCAGCGGTCGGCGCCATCGTTCTGCGGCTCGAAGCCATCGCGGGCATGCAGCACGCGCTGGTTCTTGAAGATCATGAAATCGCCTGGCAGCAGCAGGTGCGGTTCATCGAAGCGGCGGGTTTCCAGCACGCTGCGCAGGCTGCCCAGGGCCTGCTCGGCACGCAGGTTCAGGCCGTGGGTGTTCTCGCTGTCGAAGCGGCACAACCATTCGCCCGCATGGCCACGCGCCAGAACGGGCAACTCTGCGGTGCAACGGCGTTTGCCGGTAAACGAGTCCGGGCGGCGGATTTCGAACTGCGGCAGGCACAGCTCACGCACGACCGATGCGGGCAGCGCCTGGACCACTGCATCGAGGTTGACCAGCGTGGTGCTGATGCGTGGGTCACAGCGCATGCCGAAGAACGACAGGTACTCAGGGCAGCAGGAAGCGCTACCGAGTGGCTCTGAAGACAGGGGCAGATCCGGGTTATCCACATGGTAGGAAAATCGCAGTCGCGAACCGTGGGAGCTCTTGTGGCTGGACGAATTGCGCGACGGGATGACATGGCGGAACAGGCGGCCATCGTTCTCCCCTTCGTACACGACCGGGTTGATGCCCATCAGGCTCTGCATGGTCAGGGTGACCAGGCAGGCAATGGGCGTGCTGCGTGGGCTGAGCACTCCCGAATAAGGCGTGGGCGGGATGTCCCGGTCGCGAGGGCAGTTGCGTACGATCATGCCGGTGAGGTGCGGGTCTTCGACAAAGCTACGGATACGTTGGCACAGCGCCTTCCCCAGTACTTCCTGCGCCTGGTCCTTGAGCTGTGGATAAAGGTCTTTGCTCGTCTCGAAATCGAGCGGGGTGTTGTTCAGCAGGGTTTGCCAGGCGCTGGAGATGACCCAGGGCAGGCGGATCTCCAATGAGGTCTGAGGCTCGGCCCCTTGTTGCAGGTGTGCGCTTTCCATTTCGAGTGATATTCCGTTGAGCTGGCTTGAGGCCGTCGGTGTGGTGCTAAGCCGGGCAGAGGCGGCTGACGTTGTATTTTTTTGAAGCCGTTCACAGCTGTGCGATGCAGCGCAGAAAGCCGCTGGAGGTCTTTACACATTGCATCGACTCAATAATTGTAATTAGAAAACTTGAGTCGATTCAATTCATTTCCACAAATGCAAAATTCGCTGATTGCATCGACTCAATCAACTTATTGATTTCAAAAGTTTTCTGTGTGTTGAGGCGAGCGTCGCTTGCCCTTCAGAAGCGGTGGGCGCCTTCGCGAACGCTCAGCCAATATCGCAGCAGACAAACCCCAACCGCATCAATCGGTGCAATTTGCGCGTACGAAAACACAATTACTTCCATCAGACCTTTCGTGCTAGGCTTCCGCGTTCTCGCAGATTCTGGTGCCATTTCTATGTGGGTTCCTCACTACAGCGACCTGGCGCAGCCGGTCTACCTGATGATTGCCGACGCCTTGGAGCAGGACATTGGCAGTGGCCGGCTGGTGGCTGGCGAACGCTTGCCGACGCTCAAGGACCTGGCCGAAGCCCTGAACGTGACCCCCGGCACCATCGGCCGCGCCTATGACGAAGCCGCCAAGCGCGGCCTGGTGGTGGGTGAAGTCGGTCGCGGTACGTTCGTACTCCAGCAACGGCAGCTGCAAGGCGCTGCCCCTGTGCCGGTCGCACCATCGAAGCCCACAACCGCCCAGCGTGAAAGCGGCCAGATCGACTTGTCGATCATCAAGCCCAACGATGCCCACATGACCGACTGGCTGCGCGGGGCCATAAACGAGCTGGCCGCCTCGCCAGACCTGGGGCAAGTGCTCGATTACGTCACCGAGGGCGGCCACGCGACCCACAAGCAGGCCGGTGCCGCCTGGATCCAGCGCTGGCTACCCGAGGCGCGCTGGCAGCAGGTGGTGCTGACTTCAGGGGCGCAACACGGCCTGCTGGTGGCCATCAGCAGCCTGTCGAAAAGCGGTGATGTGGTGCTGTGCGAATCTTTCTGCTACCCAGGCATAATTTCCCTGGCCCACAGCATGGGTCGCCGCCTGCGCGGCGTGGCCATGGACGAGTACGGCCTTGTTCCCGAAGCATTGCGCGCAGCCTGCCTGGAGCATCGCCCGTCGCTGCTGGTGTGCGTCACCACCCACCAGAACCCGACCAACTCGATCATGCCCCACGCACGGCGCCAGGCCATCGCCGAGATCGCCCGCGAGTTCGATTTGTTCATCGTTGATGACGACATCTACGGCTTCCTCGAGCCCGCACCGGACTACCAGCCAGTGGCCGCCTATGCGCCCGAGCGCTCGGTGTACCTCACCAGCCTGTCCAAGAGTGTGCTGCCGGCGCTGCGTATTGGCTACCTGTACGCCCCACCGCAAACCCTTTCGCGGCTATCGTCGATGGTACGCAGCAGCGTCTGGATGCCATCCCCGTTGATGGCGCAACTGGCCAGTAACCTGATCAACAGCGGCATGGCCGACCAGTTGGTGCGGGTACAGCAGGACGAAGCTGCAGCGCGCCAGCAAATGGCGCGGGAAATTCTTGGCAGGTACAAGATCCGCAGCCAGCCGAACAGCTTCCACATCTGGCTGGAACTACCGGAACCGTGGACCAGCGACGAATTCGCCAACCTGGCGCGCAACAACGGCGTCACGGTCGTCAGCGGCAGCCAGTTCCTGCCAGAACGCAGCCACGCCACCTGCGGCGTCCGTATCGCCTTGATGGCCCCCAAGCGCGAAGAACTGGGGTTTGCCCTGACCAAGTTGGTCAGCTTGCTGGACTCACCGGAACCTCGGTTGTTTTATTGAACTGGACCAGATTGGCATTGCAGCGTCATTTACCCAACCAGGAGTAGAGAGGAACTTCAGAAATCTCTGATACTCAAGGTTAGCTCTTCCTAAAGCCTCGGGTTCGCTCGAAAAAAAACCCAAGGCAACTGCCTTGGGTTTTTAGTCTTTCCAGCTGCTTAACGGCTCTGATCAGAACGGAATATCGTCATCGAAGCTGTCGAAGTCAGCCGCCGGTTGCGGTGCTGGCTGCTGCGGCGCCGGGCGCTGCGGAGCCTGTTGCGGGCGCGGGGCCTGCTGGCGTGGGGCCTGGTTGTACTGCTGCTGGCCACCGCCATAGTTGCCGCCAGCTTGATTGTACGGGTCACCGCCCTGCTGCTGGCCCTGCGGACGACCGCCGAGCAGCTGCATGGTGCCGTTGATATCGACGATGATCTCGGTAGTGTAGCGCTTGATACCGTCTTTTTCCCACTCGCGGGTCTGCAGCTTGCCTTCGATGTAGCACTGCGACCCCTTGCGCAGGTACTCGCCGGCGATTTCGGCAACCTTGCCGAACAGCGACACGCGGTGCCACTCGGTACGCTCGACCTTCTGGCCCGACTGCTTGTCGGTCCACTGCTCGCTGGTAGCCAGGCTCAGGTTGGTCACGGCGTTACCGTTGGGCAGGTAGCGGACTTCGGGATCCTGGCCACAGGTGCCGACCAGAATGACTTTGTTAACCCCACGGGCCATAACGTTCTCCTAGGCTTCGCACGCCGAAGAGGCCGGGTTCACCAGGCGCTCGAGGGTCGTACGGTCCAAAATTTTCGTATCCAGTTTGATATAGATGGCGGCTTCTTCTGCCACCACGACGGCGTCAGTCACGCCCGGTACGGCCATCAGACGTTCGGTCAGGCCGGCTTCCCGGACTGCCTCTGGCGTCAGCGGCATGCGCAGGCTGGTCACATAAGGTGGCTCGTTCATGCGCAAGGCGACGACCAACCAGATGGCACACAGTACCGCACAACCGAGGAACACCGTGTTCAGCCCGCCGTGCTGGAACAACCAGCCACCTAGGATTCCTCCCAGCGCGGCACCGAGGAACTGGCTGGTGGAGTAAACCCCCATTGCCGTTCCCTTGCCACCTGCAGGCGACACCTTGCTCACCAGCGAAGGCAGCGATGCCTCCAGCAGGTTGAATGCAGTAAAGAATACCACGGTGCCAACCACCAGTCCGCGCAAACCGTCAGCCCACTCCCAGAAGTATATCTCCGTCAGCAGCAGGACACTCACCGCACCGGCCAGCACGCGCTTCATCTTGCGCTTTTTTTCGCCATAGATGATGAACGGGACCATTGCAAAAAATGAGATGAACAGCGCGGTCAGGTACACCCACCAGTGCTGCTCCTTCGGCAGGCCGCCGCGCTCGACGAAGGCAAGGGGCAGCGCGACGAAGCTGGCCATGAGGATGGCATGCAGGATGAAAATGCTGGCGTCCAGGCGCAGCAGGTCCGGGTGGCGCAGGGTCGGGCCGATCGCCTGGCGAGCCACCCCCGACTCGCGGTGCTGCAGGATGCTGTGGGTGTTGGGCACGACAAAGGCGATCAGCAGGATACCTACCAAGGCAAGTCCTGCCGTAGCCAGGAATAATCCTGACAAGCCAAAGGCACTTGTCAGTAACGGGCCGACGACCATGGCAACGGCAAACGACAGGCCGATGCTCATGCCGATCATGGCCATGGCCTTGGTTCGGTGTTGCTCGCGGGTAAGGTCGGACAGCAGTGCCATGACCGCAGCGGAAATCGCCCCGGCGCCCTGCAGGATACGTCCGGCGATCACCCCCCAGATGGAGTCGGCCTGGGCCGCCAGGACACTACCCAGGGCAAAGATGACCAACCCCAGGTAAATCACCGGCCGGCGGCCGATGCGGTCGGAAATCATGCCGAACGGAATCTGCAATACGGCCTGGGTGAGGCCATAGGCACCAATGGCCAGGCCGATCAATGCAGGTGTGGCACCGGCCAGGTCCATGCCGTAGGTGGCCAGCACCGGCAAGACCATGAACATGCCCAGCATACGAAAGGCAAAGACCAGGGCCAGGCCGCCAGCGGCGCGGGTTTCGCCGCCACTCATGCGTTCGTTGTGGGTGTCGTGCATGGATTAATCTCGTGTGAACCGGCGGCGATTCTATCAGTCCGACAGCTTGACGGCATCTACGCGACGCTTTGCCGCGTACTGGCAGCGCGCCGTATACTTCCTTGTTTATGCCCGCCGAGCGAGGCCGCAGTGGACAAGATCCTGATTCGTGGGGCACGCACCCACAACCTGAAGAACATTGACCTGACCCTGCCCCGGGACAAGCTGATCGTGATCACCGGCCTGTCCGGTTCGGGCAAGTCATCCCTGGCATTCGACACCCTCTACGCCGAAGGCCAGCGTCGCTATGTGGAATCGCTGTCGGCCTATGCCCGGCAGTTCCTGTCGATGATGGAAAAGCCCGACGTCGACACCATCGAAGGCCTGTCGCCGGCCATTTCCATCGAGCAGAAGTCGACCTCGCACAACCCCCGTTCCACGGTCGGCACCATCACCGAAATCTACGACTACCTGCGTCTGTTGTATGCCCGCGTCGGGACCCCACGCTGCCCGGACCACGATATCCCGCTGGAGGCGCAAACGATCAGCCAGATGGTCGACTTGGTGCTGGAGCGCCCGGAAGGCAGCAAGCTGATGCTGCTGGCCCCGGTGGTGCGTGAGCGCAAGGGCGAGCATCTGGCGGTGTTCGACGAACTGCGCGCCCAGGGCTTCGTCCGGGCACGGGTCAACGGCAAGCTCTACGAACTCGATGAGCTTCCCAAGCTGGACAAGCAGAAGAAGCACAGCATCGACGTGGTAGTCGACCGCTTCAAGGTGCGCAGCGACCTGCAGCAACGCCTGGCCGAGTCGTTCGAGACTGCACTCAAGCTGGCCGATGGCATCGCCCTCGTGGCGCCGATGGATGACGAACCTGGCGAAGAAATCATTTTCTCCGCACGCTTCGCCTGCCCGGTCTGCGGCCATGCCATCAGCGAGCTGGAACCGAAGCTGTTCTCCTTCAACAACCCTGCCGGCGCCTGCCCGACCTGTGATGGCCTGGGGGTCAAGCAGTTCTTCGACACCAAGCGCCTGGTCAACGCCGAGCTCACCCTGGCCGAAGGCGCGATCCGCGGCTGGGACCGGCGCAACGTTTACTACTTCCAGATGCTGGGCTCGCTGGCCGCGCATTATGGCTTCAGCCTGGAGGAGCCGTTCGGCGAGCTCTCGGCCGAACACCAGAAGGTAATTCTGCAGGGCAGTGGCAAGCAGAGTGTCGACTTCAAGTACCTCAACGACCGGGGTGATATCGTCAAGCGCTCGCACCCCTTCGAAGGCATCGTGCCAAACCTCGAACGGCGCTATCGCGAAACCGAGTCGGCTACCGTGCGTGAAGAGCTGGCCAAGTTCCTCGGCACCCAGCCCTGCCCGGATTGCCGCGGCACTCGCCTGCGCCGCGAAGCGCGCCATGTTTGGGTGGGCGAAAAGACCCTGCCGGCAGTGACCAACCTGCCGATCGGTGAAGCCAGCAACTACTTCGGCGACCTGACCCTGACCGGTCGCCGTGGCGAAATCGCCGCGAAGATCCTCAAGGAAATCTGCGAACGCCTGCAGTTCCTGGTCAACGTGGGCCTCGACTATCTCACCCTCGACCGCAGCGCCGACACCCTCTCCGGTGGCGAGGCACAGCGTATTCGCCTGGCCAGCCAGATCGGCGCCGGCCTGGTGGGGGTGATGTATATCCTTGATGAGCCGTCCATCGGCCTTCATCAACGTGACAACGACCGCCTGCTGGCCACACTCAACCACCTGCGCGACCTCGGCAACACGGTGATCGTGGTGGAACACGACGAGGACGCCATCCGCCTGGCCGACTACGTCGTGGACATCGGCCCGGGCGCCGGCGTGCATGGCGGCAAGATCGTCGCCGAAGGCACGCCGCAGGATGTCATGGCTCACCCCGACTCGCTGACTGGCAAGTACCTGTCCGGGCGCAAGAAGATCGTCGTGCCGGCCAAGCGCACGCCGCGCAACAAGAAGCTGCAACTCAAGCTCAAGGGCGCACGTGGCAACAACCTGCAGAACGTCGACCTGGAAATCCCGATCGGCTTGCTGACCTGCGTGACCGGGGTATCCGGCTCGGGCAAGTCGACGCTCATCAACAATACCTTGTTCCCACTGGCCGCCACCGCCCTGAATGGCGCGAGCAGCCTGGAGGCTGCGCCGCACAGCAGCATGGATGGCCTGCAACACCTGGACAAGGTAGTAGATATCGACCAGAGCCCGATTGGCCGTACCCCACGTTCGAACCCGGCAACCTACACCGGCATTTTCACGCCGATCCGCGAGTTGTTCGCTGGCGTTCCGGAATCGCGCTCACGCGGTTATGGCCCCGGACGTTTCTCGTTCAACGTCAAGGGCGGCCGTTGCGAAGCCTGCCAGGGCGACGGCCTGATCAAGGTGGAGATGCACTTCCTGCCGGACATCTACGTGCCCTGCGACGTGTGCAAGAGCAAGCGATACAACCGCGAAACGCTGGAAATCAAGTACAAGGGCAAGAACATCCACGAAGTGCTGGAAATGACCATCGAGGATGCACGCGAGTTCTTCGACGCAGTTCCGGCGCTGGCGCGCAAGCTGCAGACCTTGATGGACGTGGGGTTGTCCTACATCAAGCTGGGGCAGTCGGCGACTACGCTGTCGGGTGGCGAGGCACAGCGGGTGAAACTGTCGCGCGAGCTGTCCAAGCGTGACACCGGCAAGACCCTCTACATCCTCGACGAGCCGACCACGGGCCTGCATTTTGCCGATATCCAGCAGTTGCTGGACGTGCTCCATCGCCTGCGCGACCACGGCAATACCGTGGTGGTGATCGAGCACAACCTGGACGTGATCAAGACTGCGGACTGGCTGGTGGACCTGGGACCAGAGGGAGGTTCGAAAGGCGGGCAGATCATTGCCTGCGGTACGCCGGAAGAACTGAGCGAAATGAAGCAGTCCTATACCGGGCATTACCTGAAACCGCTTCTGGAGCGGGATCGGGCTTGAGGGAACCGGGGGCGCGCGGCGCCCCCGGAATATTACATCTGCGACTGCAGGTAGTTCTCGAGGCCAATGGCTTTGATCAACCCCTGCTGCTTTTCCAGCCAGTAGGTGTGATCTTCTTCGGTATCGGCCAACTGCGCGCGCAGGATGTCGCGGCTGACGTAATCCTTGTGCAACTCGCACAGTTCGATGCCTTTGCACAGCGCAGCGCGCACCTTGTACTCGAGCTTGAGATCCGCCTCGATCATTTCCGGTACGGTGCTGCCTACCTCCAGATCGTCCGCGCGCATGTCCGGTGTGCCTTCGAGCATGAGGATACGCCGCATCAGGGCGTCGGCATGTTGCGTCTCTTCTTCCATCTCGTGATTGATGCGCTCGTAGAGCTTGGACAGGCCCCAATCTTCGTACATACGCGAGTGAATGAAGTACTGGTCGCGCGCAGCCAGTTCGCCCTTCAACAGCGTGACGAGATAGTTGATTACGTCCGGGTGGCCTTGCATCGCCCTGTTTCTCCATGTGAAAACGTCTATGCCACATAGTGTGAACCAGCTTTTGCCTGCGGTCACTGAGAAATGCGCAATAACAAGCAAAAAAACGGCTAAACAGTAGTGATATTCATTGAAAAACCGCCCAAATGAGGGCGGTTCTTCTTATCACTTCGACTCAGGCAAGCTCGATGCCCAGAGCCTTGGCCACTCCTTCACCGTAGGCCGGATCGGCCTTGAAGAAGTACTGCAGCTGGCGCTGGATCACGTCCCGGCTTACCCCGGCCATGGCCCCGGCGATGTTGTTGATCAGCAGGGCTTTCTGTTCATCGCCCATGAGACGGAACAGAGCACCGGCGTGGCTGTAGTAATCGCTGTCCTCACGGTGGTCGTAGCGGCCGGCCGCCCCTTCCAGAGCCAGGGCTGGCTCAGCATGCCGTGGCGATTGCTTTGGCGCCTCGCTGTAGCTGTTGGGCTCATAGTTCGGCGCGCTACCGTAGTTGCCGGTCGCCATCGAGCCATCGCGCTGATAGCTGTTGACCGGGCAACGCGGCGCGTTCACTGGCAATTGCTGATGGTTGGTACCCACCCGGTAGCGGTGCGCATCAGCGTAGGCGAATACACGACCTTGCAGCATGCGGTCTGGCGACAGACCAACACCCGGCACCATGTTGCTTGGGCCAAAGGCAGCCTGCTCGACTTCGGCGAAGTAGTTCAGCGGGTTGCGGTTGAGTTCAAGCACACCCACCTCGATCAGCGGATAGTCCTTTTGCGACCAGGTCTTGGTCACATCGAAGGGGTTCTCTTCACGTCTGGCAGCCTCGGCTTCGCTCATCACCTGGATACATACCGTCCAACGCGGGTAATCGCCGCGCTCGATGGCCTCGTAGAGATCGCGCTGGGCGTAATCCGGATCAGTACCGGCCAGGCGTGCGGCATCTGCCGGAGCCAGGTTCTTGATCCCTTGCTGGGTCTTGAAATGCCATTTGACCCAGGTACGTTGCCCCGCGGCATTGATCAGGCTGTAGGTATGGCTGCCAAAGCCATGCATGTGGCGATAACCATCCGGAATGCCGCGGTCAGAGAACAGGATGGTGACCTGGTGCAGTGCCTCGGGGGAGTGCGACCAGAAGTCCCACATCATTTGCGCATTTTTCAGGTTGGTCTGCGGGTGGCGCTTCTGCGTGTGGATGAAGTCGGGGAACTTCAGCGGGTCGCGGATGAAAAACACCGGCGTATTGTTGCCCACGATGTCCCAGTTGCCTTCCTCGGTGTAGAACTTCACGGCAAAGCCACGCGGATCGCGCTCGGTATCTGCAGAGCCACGCTCACCACCTACGGTGGAAAAGCGCAGGAAAGTCTCGGTCTGCTTGCCGACTTGTTCAAACAGCTTGGCACTGGTGTAACCAGTAATATCGCGGGTAACGGTAAAGGTGCCGTAGGCGCCCGAACCCTTGGCGTGTACGCGCCGCTCCGGGATGTTCTCCCGGTTGAAATGAGCAAGTTTCTCGATCAGGTGAAAGTCGTCGAGCAACAGCGGACCACGGGGGCCGGCGGAACGGGAATTCTGGTTGTCGGCTACAGGGGCACCGCTGGCGGTGGTCAGAATCTTGCTCATGGGCTCTCCATATCGGTCTTCAAGCGCCGGGTGACCGGCTTTGGAGAGAGTATCGACGAGCATCGTTACAGGAACAAATTCATTAAATGTCTTACATCAATAGAAATTGACAATACATTTAGAAACAAAAAACCGGGCACTAGGCCCGGTTCCTTGTAGCAGACAGAACGTCTTACTCAGCAGCTTCTACAGCACCGCCGACCGGACGATCAACCAGCTCGACATACGCCATAGGCGCGTTGTCGCCAGCGCGGAAACCGCACTTCAGGATGCGCAGGTAGCCGCCCTGACGGGTGGCATAACGCTTGCCCAGGTCGTTGAACAGCTTGCCAACAGCGGACTTCGAACGGGTACGGTCGAAGGCCAGACGGCGGTTAGCTACGCTGTCTTCCTTGGCCAGGGTGATCAGCGGCTCGGCAACGCGGCGCAGTTCCTTGGCTTTCGGCAGGGTGGTTTTGATCAGCTCGTGCTCGATCAGCGACACTGCCATGTTCTGGAACATAGCCTTGCGGTGAGAGCTGGTACGGCTCAGGTGACGTCCACTTTTACGATGACGCATGATTCATTCCTTACCAAACACTACGTTCGGTGATTACGACGATCAGGCGGTCGCCTTGTCGTCTTTCTTAAGACTTGCAGGCGGCCAGTTGTCGAGGCGCATGCCGAGAGACAGACCACGAGAGGCCAGCACGTCCTTGATTTCAGTCAGGGACTTCTTGCCCAGGTTAGGAGTCTTCAACAGCTCTACTTCGGTACGCTGAATCAGGTCGCCGATGTAGTAGATGTTCTCCGCCTTGAGGCAGTTGGCCGAACGTACAGTCAGTTCCAGGTCGTCAACCGGACGCAGCAGGATCGGATCGATCTCGTCTTCCTGCTCGACTACGACAGGCTCGCTGTCACCTTTGAGGTCGACGAACGCGGCCAGCTGCTGTTGCAGGATGGTCGCGGCGCGGCGGATAGCCTCTTCAGGGTCCAGGGTGCCGTTGGTTTCCAGATCAATGACCAGCTTGTCCAGGTTGGTACGCTGTTCAACACGGGCGTTCTCGACCACATAGGCGATACGACGCACCGGGCTGAACGAAGCGTCCAGCTGCAGACGGCCAATGCTACGGCTTTCGTCTTCGTCGGTTTGACGGGAGTCGGCCGGCTCGTAACCACGACCACGAGCTACGGTGAGCTTCATGTTCAGGGCGCCGTTCGACGCCAGGTTCGCGATTACGTGATCGGGGTTGACGATCTCGACATCGTGATCCAGCTGAATATCGGCAGCGGTAACCACCCCCGAACCCTTTTTCGACAAGGTCAGCGTAACTTCGTCACGACCGTGCAGCTTGATAGCCAGGCCTTTCAGGTTCAACAGGATTTCAATGACGTCTTCCTGTACACCTTCGATCGCGGAGTACTCGTGGAGTACGCCATCGATCTCGGCCTCGACTACTGCACAGCCAGGCATGGAGGACAACAGGATGCGGCGCAGCGCGTTGCCCAGGGTATGGCCGAAACCACGCTCGAGAGGCTCGAGCGTGATCTTGGCGCGGGTCGGACTGACTACCTGCACATCAATGTGGCGGGGAGTCAGGAACTCATTTACCGAAATCTGCATGGATGCACCTATTTTCTAGCCCTTACTTGGAGTAGAGCTCGACAATCAGGTTCTCGTTGATGTCGGCAGACAGGTCGCTGCGAGCAGGAACGTTCTTGAAAACGCCCGACTTTTTAGCAGCATCCACATCAACCCACTCAACGCGGCCACGCTGGGCGCACAGTTCAAGGGCTTGAACAATGCGCAGCTGGTTCGACGACTTCTCGCGAACCGCGACCACGTCACCCGGACGAACTTGGTAGGATGGAATGTTCACAGTCTTACCGTTGACGCTGATCGCTTTGTGCGAAACCAGCTGACGGGATTCGGCGCGAGTCGAACCGAAGCCCATACGGTAGACGACGTTATCCAGACGGCACTCGAGCAGTTGCAGCAGGTTCTCACCGGTTGCGCCTTTTTTCGAGGCTGCAGCCTGGTAGTAACCGCGGAACTGACGCTCCAGAACACCATAGATACGACGAACTTTTTGCTTCTCGCGCAGCTGGGTACCGTAGTCGGACTGACGGCCACGGCGCTGGCCGTGGATACCTGGGGCTGCTTCGATGTTGCACTTCGATTCCAGAGCGCGAACGCCGCTCTTCAGGAACAGGTCAGTGCCTTCACGGCGAGACAGTTTGCATTTTGGACCAATGTAACGTGCCATTTATCTGTCTCCTGATTACACGCGACGCTTCTTCGGCGGACGGCACCCGTTGTGCGGGATTGGCGTCACGTCGGTGATGCTGGCGATCTTGTAGCCGCAGCTGTTCAGTGCACGAACGGCGGACTCACGACCTGGACCTGGACCCTTGACGTTTACGTCGAGGTTCTTCAGACCGTATTCCAGCGCAGCTTGACCAGCACGCTCAGCAGCGATCTGGGCTGCGAACGGGGTGGATTTGCGCGAACCACGGAAACCCGAACCACCGGAGGTCGCCCAGGACAAAGCGTTGCCCTGACGGTCGGTGATGGTCACGATGGTGTTGTTGAAAGAGGCATGGATGTGGGCGATGCCATCAACCACTGTCTTTTTGACTTTCTTACGAGGACGAGCAGCAGGTTTTGCCATGTCTATATTCCTGGGCGATTACTTGCGGATCGGCTTACGCGGGCCCTTACGGGTGCGTGCGTTGGTCTTGGTGCGCTGACCGCGAACCGGCAGACCTTTACGATGGCGCAGGCCGCGGTAGCAACCCAGGTCCATCAAGCGCTTGATCTTCATGTTGATGTCACGACGCAGGTCACCTTCGGTGGTGAACTTCGCGACTTCGCCACGCAGGGTTTCGATTTGCTCGTCGCTCAGATCCTTGATCTTAGCGGCTGGGTTTACACCAGCGTCTGCACAGATCTTCTGTGCAGTAGTGCGACCGACACCATAGATGTAGGTCAGCGAGATAACAGCATGCTTGTTATCTGGAATGTTGACGCCTGCAATACGGGCCATTCAGTGGGACTCCAATTGACAGCTACCTACGCCCCGGAAGCCAAGAAATAGGGCGCGAGATAATATCGCTGTAGAAACGAATAATCAACCCAGCAGCACACTAGCTGCTGGGTTTGAAGCGCAGATCACACTCAGCCTTGGCGCTGTTTGTGACGCGGTTCCGCGCTGCAGATCACTCGTACGACGCCTTCGCGACGGATGATCTTGCAGTTACGGCACAGCTTTTTCACCGATGCACGAACTTTCATTACCGACTCCTCGAACCTTAGGGGCGTATCAGCGCAGCAGACCGCTGCCACCATAGCCTTTCAGGTTGGCTTTCTTCATCAGGGATTCGTACTGGTGCGAAACGAGGTGCGATTGTACTTGGGACATGAAGTCCATCACAACCACCACCACAATCAGCAACGAGGTCCCGCCAAGGTAGAACGGCACATTTGCTGCCACCACCAGGAACTGGGGCAGAAGGCAGACGGCCATCATGTAAAGAGCACCGAACATGGTCAGACGGGTCAGAACGCCATCAATGTAGCGCGCCGACTGCTCACCAGGACGGATACCCGGAATAAAGGCACCGGACTTCTTCAGGTTTTCCGCTACGTCTTTCGGGTTGAACATCAAAGCTGTGTAGAAGAAGCAGAAGAAAATGATCCCTGCACTAAACAGCAGAATGTTCAACGGCTGACCAGGAGCGATCGACTGCGAGATGTCCTGCAGCCAGCCCATACCTTCGGACTGACCGAACCAGGCACCCAGCGAAGCCGGGAACAGCAGAATGCTGCTCGCGAAAATGGCTGGGATAACCCCGGCCATGTTCACCTTCAGCGGCAGGTGGCTGGTCTGCGCAGCGAAGACCTTGCGGCCCTGCTGACGCTTGGCGTAGTGAACGGCGATACGACGCTGACCACGCTCAATGAACACCACGAAGCCGATAATCGCTACTGCCAGCAAACCGATAGCGACCAGGGCGAAAATATTGATATCGCCTGTGCGTGCAGACTCGAAAGACTGCCCGATTGCTCTCGGAAGACCGGCAACGATACCTGCGAAAATCAACATCGAGATACCGTTGCCCACACCGCGCTCGGTGATCTGCTCGCCCAGCCACATCATGAACATCGCGCCTGCCACGAAGGTGGAGACAGCAACGACATGGAAGCCCAGGCCTACAGAAAACGCCACGCCCTGGTTGGCCAGGCCAATGGACATGCCAATGGCTTGAACCAGTGCCAGGATAACGGTGCCGTAGCGGGTGTACTGGCTGATCTTGCGACGGCCAGCTTCACCTTCCTTCTTCAACTGCTCCAGCTGCGGGCTGACCGCCGTCATCAGTTGCATGATGATCGATGCCGAGATGTACGGCATGATCCCCAGCGCAAAGATGCTCATGCGCTCGAGCGCGCCGCCGGAAAACATGTTGAACAAGCTAAGAATGGTCCCCTCATTCTGCCGAAACAGATCCGCCAGACGGTCTGGATTGATGCCAGGAACCGGGATATGCGCACCTATCCGATAGACGATGATCGCCATGAACAGAAAGCGCAGACGAGCCCAGAGTTCCGACATCCCGCCCTTACCGAGCGAAGAGAGAGCACCTTGCTTAGCCATTTATTCCTCGAACTTGCCGCCAGCTGCTTCGATAGCCGCACGCGCACCCTTGGTGGCTGCGATACCCTTGATGGTGACTGCGCGAGTGACTTCGCCAGACAGCATGATTTTCACGCGCTGTACGTTCTGGCCGATCACGTTGGCATCCTTCAGGGATTGCACGGAGATCACGTCGCCTTCCACCTTGGCCAGCTCGGACAGACGCACTTCAGCGCGGTCCATGGCCTTCAGGGATACGAAGCCGAACTTCGGCAGACGACGGTGCAGCGGCTGTTGACCGCCTTCGAAGCCCGGAGCGATGGTGCCACCGGAACGGGAGGTCTGACCTTTGTGACCACGGCCACCAGTCTTGCCCAAACCGCTACCGATACCACGACCCGGACGATGCTTCTCGCGACGGGAACCCGGCGCTGGACTCAGATCATTGAGTTTCATCGATTAACCCTCGACCTTCAGCATGTAGTAAGCCTTGTTGATCATCCCGCGGTTCTCGGGAGTATCCTGGACTTCTACAGTGTGACCGATGCGACGCAGACCCAGGCCTTTAACGCACAGTTTGTGGTTAGGCAGACGGCCGGCAGTGCTCTTGATCAGCGTTACTTTTACGGTTGCCATGATCAGAAGATCTCCTCAACGCTCTTGCCGCGCTTGGCAGCAATGGATTCAGGAGATTGCATGGCTTTCAGACCCTTGAAGGTGGCGTAAACCACGTTCACAGGGTTGGTCGAACCGTAGCACTTGGCCAGAACGTTCTGAACACCAGCAACTTCCAGGACAGCACGCATTGCGCCACCGGCGATGATACCGGTACCTTCCGAAGCAGGCTGCATGTAAACCTTCGAGGCGCCGTGGGCAGCCTTGGTGGCGTACTGCAGGGTGGTGCCCTTCAGGTCTACCTGGATCATGTTGCGGCGAGCAGCTTCCATAGCCTTCTGGATCGCGGCAGGTACTTCGCGCGACTTGCCACGGCCGAAGCCAACACGACCTTTGCCATCACCTACCACGGTCAGCGCGGTGAAGGTGAAGATACGGCCGCCTTTTACGGTTTTGGCAACGCGGTTAACTTGAACCAGCTTCTCGATGTAGCCTTCGTCGCGCTTTTGATCGTTATTTGCCATAACTTAGAACTCCAGCCCGCCTTCACGAGCAGCATCAGCCAGCGCCTTGACGCGGCCGTGGTACTTGAAGCCGGAACGGTCAAAGGCAACTTGAGATACACCGGCGGCTTTCGCACGCTCAGCTACCAGCTTGCCAACCTTAGTGGCCGCGTCGATGTTGCCAGTGGCGCCATCACGCAGTTCTTTGTCCAAGGTCGAGGCGCTTGCCAGAACCTTGCTGCCGTCGGCCGAAATGACCTGGGCGTAGATGTGCTGCGAGGAGCGGAACACGCACAGGCGCACGACTTCGAGTTCGTGCATCTTGAGGCGTGCTTTGCGAGCGCGACGCAGTCGAGTAACTTTTTTGTCGGTCATTTGCTAGGCCCTACTTCTTCTTGGCTTCTTTACGACGGACTACTTCGTCCGCGTAACGCACACCCTTGCCTTTGTAAGGCTCTGGCGGACGGAAGTCGCGGATTTCAGCGGCCACCTGACCCACCAGCTGCTTGTCGATACCCTTGATCAGGATGTCGGTCTGGCTTGGGGTTTCAGCGGTGATACCGGCTGGCAGTTCGTAGTCCACTGGGTGCGAGAAGCCCAGAGCCAGGTTGAGGACGGTGCCCTTGGCCTGTGCCTTGTAACCAACACCGATCAGCTGGAGCTTGCGCTCGAAGCCTTGGCTTACGCCCTGGACCATGTTGTTCACCAGAGCGCGGGTGGTACCGGCCATGGCGCGAGCTTGCTGGTCACCGTTGCGAGCAGCGAAACGCAGCTCACCAGCTTCTTCGGTAACTTCAACAGACGAGTGAACGTTCAGTTCGAGAGTGCCTTTGGCACCCTTCACCGAAAGCTGCTGGCCGGCGAATTTGACTTCGACGCCTGCTGGCAGCTTAACGGGGTTCTTAGCGACGCGAGACATGCCTATCTCCCCTTAGAACACTGTGCACAGAACTTCGCCGCCGACACCGGCAGCGCGCGCAGCGCGATCAGTCATCACACCTTTGTTGGTGGAGACGATAGACACGCCCAGGCCGCCACGTACTTTCGGCAGCTCTGCGACGGACTTGTACTGGCGCAGGCCTGGACGGCTGGAGCGCTTCAGCTCCTCGATGACCGGACGGCCTTCGAAGTACTTCAGTTCGATCGACAGGGAAGGCTTGGCCTCACCAGTTACCTGGTAGCCAGCGATGTAACCTTCGTCCTTCAGAACTTTGGCAACCGCGACCTTCAGGGTGGAGGAAGGCATGCTTACGACGGACTTTTCAGCCATCTGGGCATTACGGATGCGAGTTAGCATGTCCGCTAACGGGTCCTGCATACTCATGGGCTAGATGCTCCTGATACAAGAATTATTAGCCTTGCGGCTATCACAACCACCCGAGCAGGCAGGGCAAAAAACCCAGGCTCAGGTGAGCCGGTCATTCTAGACACAAGGCAGAAACGAAACAAGCCCCATATAGGGGCTTGTTTGTTGGCGAGGTCACCGGCGGTCGGAAGATTACCCCCCTTCCACCGGGATCACACCGGCAGCGATTACCAGGAGGCCTTGACCAGACCCGGTACGTCACCGCGCATTGCAGCTTGACGCAGCATGTTACGGCCCAGGCCGAACTTACGGTATACACCGTGAGGACGACCGGTCAGGCGGCAACGGTTGCGCAGGCGCGAAGCGCTAGCGTCACGTGGCTGCTTCTGCAGAGCGACAACGGCAGCGAAACGCTCTTCAGGAGAAGCGTTCAGGTTGACGATGGTCGCTTTCAGCTCAGCACGCTTCTTAGCGAACTTGGCTACCGTGAGCTGACGCTTCAGCTCGCGGTTTTTCATGCTCTTCTTGGCCATTTTCCTACTCCAATCAGTTGCGGAACGGGAACTTGAAAGCACGCAGCAGAGCGCGGCCTTCGTCATCCGAACGAGCAGTGGTGGTCAGGGTGATGTCCAAACCGCGCAGAGCATCGATCTTGTCGTAATCGATTTCCGGGAAGATGATCTGCTCTTTCACGCCCATGCTGTAGTTGCCACGGCCATCGAAGGACTTGGCATTCAGGCCGCGGAAGTCGCGTACCCGAGGCAGGGAGATCGCCAGCAGGCGGTCCAGGAATTCGTACATCTTGTCGCGACGCAGGGTCACCTTGACGCCGATCGGCCAGCCCTCACGGACTTTGAAGCCCGCGATGGATTTACGAGCGAAAGTCACGACCGGCTTTTGACCGGTGATCTTTTCCAGGTCGGCAACAGCGTGCTCGATGACTTTCTTGTCGCCGATCGCTTCGCCCAGACCCATGTTCAGGGTGATCTTGGTAACGCGCGGAACTTCCATCACGTTCGACAGCTTAAGTTCTTCCTTAAGCTTAGGAGCGATTTCGTTCCGGTAAATCTCTTTCAGTCGTGCCATGGTCTTCTACCTAGCAGTGTTCAAGCATCAACCG
This sequence comes from Pseudomonas sp. TE21394, assembly GCF_054057835.1. Lineage (NCBI taxonomy): Bacteria > Pseudomonadati > Pseudomonadota > Gammaproteobacteria > Pseudomonadales > Pseudomonadaceae > Pseudomonas > Pseudomonas sp. TE21394. The sequence continues at coordinate 1,381,762 of NZ_JBSRZR010000001.1, forward strand.
CTTTTTGGGTCGACTTGAAGACACGAATTTTTTTACCGTCTTCTACTTTGAAACCAACGCGGTCAGCCTTGTTGGTTTCGCCGTTGAAGATGGCAACGTTGGAAGCGTGCAGAGGCGCTTCTTTCTCGACGATACCGCCCTGTACGCCCGCCATCGGGTTAGGCTTGGTATGACGCTTGACCAGGTTCACACCACCAACAACCAGACGGTTATCAGCCAGAACCTTCAGCACCTTACCGCGCTTACCCTTGTCTTTGCCGGCGATCACGATGATCTCGTCGTCACGACGAATCTTTTGCATGTCGGATCTCCTTACAGCACTTCAGGGGCGAGCGAGACGATCTTCATGAACTTCTCGGTACGAAGCTCACGGGTCACTGGCCCGAAGATGCGAGTGCCGATCGGCTCTTGCTTGTTGTTCAGCAGAACAGCAGCGTTGCCGTCGAAACGAATGATGGAACCGTCGGCGCGACGAACACCGTGACGGGTGCGGACGACAACAGCGGTCATCACCTGGCCTTTCTTGACCTTGCCGCGCGGAATTGCTTCCTTGACGGTTACTTTGATGATGTCACCGATGCCGGCGTAACGGCGGTGCGAACCGCCGAGTACCTTGATGCACATGACGCGACGAGCGCCGCTGTTATCGGCCACATCGAGCATGGATTGAGTCTGAATCATAAAATTTCTCCGACCCTTAGCCCTTAGACTTCAACAGCGCGTTCGAGGACTTCAACCAGTGCCCAGGACTTGGTCTTGGCCAGCGGACGGGTTTCACGGATGGAAACCTTGTCGCCGATCTTGCACTGGTTGGATTCGTCGTGCGCGTGCAGCTTAGTCGAACGCTTAACGTATTTACCGTAGATCGGGTGCTTTACGCGACGCTCGATCAGAACGGTGATGGTCTTGTCCATTTTGTCGCTGACGACACGGCCAGTCAGCGTACGGACGGTTTTTTCAGCTTCAGCCATGATCACTTACCTGCCTGCTGGTTGAGCACAGTTTTCACGCGAGCGATGTCACGCTTAACTTGCGAGAGCAGGTGCGACTGCCCCAACTGGCCAGTTGCTTTCTGCATACGCAGATTGAACTGGTCGCGCAGCAAGCCGAGCAGTTGCTCATTCAGTTGCTGTGCCGATTTTTCACGAAGTTCATTCGCTTTCATCACATCACCGTCCGCTTAACAAAGGAGGTGGCGAGAGGCAGCTTTGCAGCAGCCAGGGCGAAAGCTTCGCGCGCCAGCTCTTCAGAAACACCTTCGATTTCATACAGGACTTTGCCTGGCTGAATCTGGGCAACCCAGTATTCCACGGAGCCCTTACCTTTACCCATACGAACCTCGAGAGGCTTCTTGGAGATCGGCTTGTCCGGGAACACACGGATCCAGATCTTGCCGCCACGCTTAACGTGACGGGTCAGCGCACGACGTGCGGACTCGATCTGGCGAGCGGTGAGGCGACCGCGAGCAACAGCTTTCAGGGCGAACTCGCCGAAGCTGACTTTGCTACCGCGCAGTGCCAGACCACGGTTGTGGCCAGTCATCTGCTTGCGGAATTTTGTACGCTTTGGTTGCAACATTTGGCGTACCCCTTACTTAGCAGCTTTTTTACGAGGCGCTGGTGCTTGTGGTTTCAGTTCTTCTTGGCGACCACCAATCACTTCGCCTTTGAAGATCCAAACCTTCACACCGATCACACCGTAAGTGGTGTGAGCTTCGTAGGTGTTGTAGTCGATATCGGCACGCAGGGTGTGCAGAGGCACACGACCTTCGCGATACCACTCGGTACGAGCAATCTCAGCACCGCCGAGACGACCGCTCACCTGGATCTTGATGCCCTTGGCACCAATACGCATGGCGTTCTGTACGGCGCGCTTCATGGCGCGACGGAACATTACGCGGCGTTCCAGCTGCTGAGCTACGCTCTGCGCAACCAGCATGGCGTCGAGTTCCGGCTTGCGGATCTCTTCGATGTTGATGTGCACAGGCACACCCATCTGCTTGGTCAGGTCCTGACGCAGCTTCTCGACATCTTCACCTTTCTTGCCGATAACGATACCGGGACGAGCGGTGTGGATGGTGATGCGTGCAGTTTGAGCCGGACGATGAATATCGATACGGCTTACGGACGCGCTTTTTAGTTTGTCCTGGAGGTACTCACGCGTTTTCAGATCCTTCAACAGGTAATCTGCGTAAGTAGCACCGTCTGCGTACCAGACGGAGGTGTGCTCCTTGACGATTCCCAGGCGAATGCCAGTGGGATGTACTTTCTGACCCATCTGATCGACTCCGTTACTTGTCCGCAACCTTGACAGTGATATGGCAAGACCGCTTGACGATGCGATCAGCACGGCCCTTGGCACGTGGCATGATGCGCTTCAGCGAACGCCCTTCGTTGACGAAGACGGTGGAGACCTTCAGGTCATCAACGTCTGCGCCTTCGTTGTGTTCGGCGTTGGCTACGGCCGACTCGAGGACTTTCTTCATGATTTCAGCGGCTTTTTTGCTGCTGAAGGCCAACAGGTTGAGCGCTTCGCCCACCTTCTTCCCGCGGATCTGGTCGGCGACCAAGCGGGCTTTCTGGGCGGAGATGCGAGCGCCCGACAACTTAGCGGCTACTTCCATTTCCTTACCCCTTAACGCTTGGCTTTCTTGTCAGCCACGTGCCCGCGGTAGGTGCGGGTACCGGCGAACTCGCCCAGTTTGTGGCCGACCATGTCTTCGTTCACCAGAACTGGGACATGTTGACGACCGTTGTGTACCGCGATGGTCAGACCGACCATTTGTGGCAGGATCATCGAACGGCGCGACCAGGTTTTAACTGGCTTGCGATCGTTCTTCTCCACCGCCACTTCGACCTTCTTCAGCAGGTGAAGATCGATAAAAGGACCTTTTTTCAGAGAACGTGGCACTGTCGTATCCCTCTAGTTACTTGCGACGACGGACGATCATGTTGTCGGTACGCTTATTACCACGGGTCTTCGCACCCTTGGTTGGGAAGCCCCATGGCGATACCGGATGACGACCACCGGAGGTACGACCTTCACCACCACCATGCGGGTGGTCAACCGGGTTCATGGCAACACCACGAACGGTTGGGCGAACGCCGCGCCAGCGTTTGGCACCAGCTTTACCCAGCGAGCGCAGGCTGTGCTCGGAGTTCGAGACTTCGCCCAGGGTCGCACGGCATTCAGCCAGGACTTTACGCATTTCACCAGAGCGCAGACGCAGGGTCACGTAGACACCTTCGCGAGCGATCAGCTGAGCCGAAGCACCAGCGGAACGAGCGATCTGAGCACCCTTACCCGGCTTCAGTTCGATGCCGTGAATGGTGCTACCTACTGGAATGTTGCGCAGCTGCAGGGAGTTACCGGCCTTGATTGGGGCCAGGGCACCTGCGATCAGCTGATCGCCAGCACTCACGCCTTTAGGGGCGATGATGTAGCGACGCTCACCGTCTGCGTAGCACAGCAGGGCGATGTGAGCAGTACGGTTCGGGTCGTATTCGATACGCTCGACAGTGGCTGGAATGCCATCTTTGTCGTTGCGACGGAAGTCGACCAGACGGTAATGCTGCTTGTGACCACCACCAACGTGACGAGTGGTAATGCGGCCATTGTTGTTACGACCACCAGACTTCGATTTCTTCTCGATCAGCGGTGCGTGAGGAGCGCCTTTGTGCAGCTCCTGGTTGACCACCTTGACCACGAAACGGCGGCCAGGGGAAGTCGGTTTGCATTTAACGATTGCCATGATGCACCCCTTCCTTACTCAGCACTGCTGCTGAAATCGAGATCTTGGCCTGGCTGAAGGGAGACGATCGCCTTCTTCCAGTCATTACGCTTGCCCAGACCACGTGCGGTACGCTTGGTTTTACCCAGAACGTTAACAGTCGACACGTTTTCAACTTTTACGTTGAACAGGCCTTCGACAGCTTTCTTGATTTCCAGCTTGGTTGCATCGGTAGCAACCTTGAATACGAACTGGCCTTTTTTCTCAGCCAGAACGGTAGCCTTCTCGGAAACGTGCGGGCCAAGGAGGACTTTGAATACGCGTTCCTGGTTCATCCCAGCAGCTCCTCGAATTTCTTCACGGCCGAGACAGTGATCAACACTTTCTCGTATGCGATCAGACTGACCGGGTCGGAACCTTGTACGTCACGTACGTCGACGTGCGGCAGGTTGCGAGCAGCCAGGTACAGGTTCTGATCAACAGCGTCGGAAACGATCAGTACGTCGTTCAGACCCATGCCGTTCAGCTTGTTCAGCAGATCTTTGGTTTTCGGTGCTTCGACAGCGAAGTCCTGAACCACGACCAGACGGTCGCTACGCACCAGCTCAGCGAGGATGGAGCGCAGGGCTGCGCGGTACATCTTCTTGTTGAGCTTCTGCGAGTGATCTTGAGGGCGAGCTGCGAAGGTGACACCACCGCCACGCCAGATCGGACCACGAGTGGTACCAGCACGAGCACGGCCAGTACCCTTCTGACGCCATGGGCGCTTACCGCCACCAGCCACGTCGGAACGGGTCTTCTGCTGCTTGGTGCCCTGACGGCCGCCGGCCATGTAGGCCACGACTGCTTGGTGTACCAGCGTCTCGTTGAATTCGCCACCGAAAGTCAGTTCGGAAACTTCGATCGCCTGAGCGTCATTTACATTGAGTTGCATGTCAGTTTCCCCTTAACCGCGAGCCTTGACAGCCGGACGTACAACCACGTCGCCGCCAGTAGCGCCTGGAACGGCACCCTTGACCAGCAGCAGGTTGCGTTCAGCGTCTACGCGAACAACTTCCAGGGACTGAACAGTCACGCGCTCGGCGCCCATGTGACCGGACATTTTCTTGCCCTTGAACACACGACCAGGAGTCTGGCACTGGCCGATGGAACCTGGGACACGGTGCGACACGGAGTTACCGTGGGTGTTGTCCTGGCCACGGAAGTTCCAGCGCTTGATGGTACCGGCGAAGCCTTTACCTTTGGACTGACCAGTAACGTCTACCAGCTGGCCTGCAGTGAAGAGTTCAGCTTTGATCAGATCGCCAGCCTGGAAATCGCCTTCTTCAAGACGGAACTCCCAGACACCGCGACCAGCGGCAACGTTGGCCTTGGCGAAGTGGCCTGCCTGAGCGGCAGTCACACGCGAAGCACGACGCTCGCCGACAGTGACTTGCACTGCACGGTAGCCATCGGTTTCTTCAGTTTTGAACTGGGTGACGCGATTCGGCTCGATCTCGATGACCGTGACCGGAATGGAGACACCTTCTTCGGTGAAAATGCGGGTCATACCGCACTTGCGACCGATTACACCAATAGTCATGTTGTAAACCTCATGAGTGTACGGGGCTTTCACCCGCTATGGCCGCCCATTTCAGAGCGTTACACGACCAGACCGAAGTCTTAGCCGAGGCTGATCTGTACTTCCACACCTGCCGCCAGATCGAGCTTCATCAGCGCGTCAACGGTTTTATCCGTTGGCTGGACGATGTCCAGAACACGCTTATGAGTGCGGATCTCGTACTGGTCACGCGCGTCTTTGTTGACGTGCGGGGAAACCAGAACGGTGAAACGCTCTTTGCGGGTAGGCAGTGGAATTGGACCACGCACTTGTGCACCAGTACGTTTCGCGGTTTCCACGATTTCCTGGGTGGATTGGTCGATCAGGCGATGGTCGAAAGCCTTCAACCTGATACGGATTTGCTGATTTTGCATTGGATTTCAGACTCCAGGCTGTTCCCAACGGACGCACTACGCCCGCTAAAAGGAGGCGTGATTCTATAGACGCCCCCATTTAGTGTCAACCCAATAAAAAAAACCCCCGCTGAGCGGGGGTTTTTTCAATCGGCCGAGTGATTACTCGATGATTTTGGCTACGACGCCAGCGCCGACGGTACGACCGCCTTCACGGATAGCGAAGCGCAGACCGTCTTCCATTGCGATGGTCTTGATCAGGGTGACAGTCATCTGGATGTTGTCACCTGGCATTACCATTTCAACGCCTTCCGGCAGTTCGCAGTTACCGGTCACGTCAGTGGTACGGAAGTAGAACTGAGGACGGTAGCCTTTGAAGAACGGAGTGTGACGACCGCCTTCTTCCTTCGACAGAACGTAGACTTCTGCGGTGAACTTGGTGTGCGGTTTGACCGAACCTGGCTTGACCAGAACCTGGCCACGCTCAACGTCGTCACGCTTGGTACCACGCAGCAGAACGCCGCAGTTCTCGCCAGCTCGGCCTTCGTCCAGCAGCTTGCGGAACATTTCAACACCGGTGCAGGTGGTGGTCGAAGTGTCACGCAGACCAACGATTTCCAGCGGATCCTGAACGCGGACGATACCACGCTCGATACGACCGGTAACAACGGTACCACGACCCGAGATCGAGAATACGTCTTCGATCGGCATCAGGAACGGCTGGTCAACGGCACGAACTGGCTCAGGGATGTAGGCATCCAGAGTTTCTACCAGCTTCTTGACAGCGGTAGTACCCATTTCGTTGTCGTCTTTGCCTTCCAGCGCCATACGAGCCGAACCGATGATGATCGGGGTGTCGTCGCCTGGGAAGTCGTAGGTGGACAGCAGGTCGCGAACTTCCATCTCGACCAGTTCCAGCAGCTCGGCGTCGTCTACCAGGTCAGCCTTGTTCAGGAAGACCACGATGTACGGAACGCCTACCTGACGGGACAGCAGGATGTGCTCACGGGTTTGTGGCATCGGACCATCGGCGGCCGAGCAAACCAGGATCGCGCCGTCCATCTGGGCAGCACCGGTGATCATGTTCTTCACGTAGTCAGCGTGACCTGGGCAGTCAACGTGAGCGTAGTGACGAATGTTCGAGTTGTACTCGACGTGAGCGGTGTTGATGGTGATACCGCGCGCTTTTTCTTCCGGAGCCGAGTCGATCTTGTCGAACTCAACGACTGCCGAACCGAAAACTTCGGAGCAGACGCGAGTCAGAGCTGCGGTCAGAGTAGTCTTACCGTGGTCAACGTGGCCGATGGTGCCGACGTTAACGTGGGGAAGGGAACGATCAAATTTTTCTTTAGCCACGACAGTGAACCTCTTGCCTAAAGGGCTGGATTAGCCTTGTTTTTTAACGAGTGCTTCGACGATGTTCGACGGAGCTTCGGAGTACTTGGAGAATTCCATGGAGTAGCTTGCGCGACCCTGAGACATGGAACGAACGTCGGTCGCATAACCGAACATCTCTCCCAGCGGGACTTCTGCACGGATAACCTTGCCGGAAACCGAGTCATCCATACCCTGGATCAGACCACGACGACGGTTCAGGTCACCCATCACGTCACCCATGTAGTCCTCAGGGGTTACTACCTCAACCTTCATGATCGGCTCAAGCACAACACCGCCGCCCTTCTGGGCCAGCTGCTTGGTCGCCATGGAGGCCGCGATCTTGAACGCCATCTCGTTGGAGTCGACGTCGTGGTACGAACCGTCGAACACGGTAGCCTTCAGACCGATCAGAGGATAGCCGGCAACAACGCCGTTCTTCATCTGCTCTTCGATACCCTTCTGGATCGCCGGGATGTATTCCTTAGGAACCACACCGCCAACGACTTCGTTGGTGAAGACTAGGCCTTCGGTGATGTTGCCTTTTTCGTCCTGATCCGGCTCGGAGAAGCGGATCCAGCAGTGACCGAACTGACCACGACCACCGGACTGACGAACGAACTTACCTTCGATCTCGACACCAGACTTGGTGATCTTCTCGCGGTAGGAAACCTGCGGCTTGCCGATGTTGGCCTCAACGTTGAACTCGCGCTTCATGCGGTCAACGATGATGTCCAGGTGCAGCTCACCCATACCGGAGATGATGGTCTGGCCGGTTTCTTCGTCGGTCTTGACGCGGAACGACGGGTCTTCCTGGGCCAGCTTGCCCAGAGCGATACCCATCTTTTCCTGGTCTTGCTTGGTCTTCGGCTCAACCGACAGGGAAATTACCGGCTCAGGGAAGTCCATACGCTCAAGGATGATTGGCTTGTCGGCGTCGCACAGGGTTTCACCCGTGGTAACGTCCTTCATGCCGATCAGGGCCGCGATGTCGCCAGCGCGTACTTCCTTGATCTCTTCACGCTGGTTGGCGTGCATCTGCACCATACGACCAACGCGCTCTTTCTTGCCTTTTACCGAGTTGATGACCGAGTCACCGGAACTCAGAACGCCCGAGTAGACGCGAACGAAGGTCAGGGTACCTACGAACGGGTCGGTAGCGATCTTGAACGCCAGAGCCGAGAACGGCTCGTTGTCGTCGGCGTGACGCTCGTCTTGGCGAACAGCCGGATCGTCCTTGGCCAGGTCGGCGTCGTCCGGGTTGATACCCTTGATTGCAGGGATCTCGGTCGGGGCCGGCAGGTAGTCGATAACGGCATCGAGAACCAGGGGCACGCCCTTGTTCTTGAACGACGAACCGCAGACAGCAGGAACGATCTCGCTCGCCAGAGTACGGGCGCGCAGACCAGCCTTGATGTCTTCGACGGACAGGTCACCTTCTTCAAGGTACTTGTTCATCAGCTCTTCGTTGGCTTCGGCAGCAGCCTCAACCATGTTGCTGCGCCATTCGTTAGCCAGGTCAACCATATCCGCAGGAATTTCTTCCTCGCGGTAGGTGGTGCCCTTGTCGTCTTCGTTCCAGTAGATGGCTTTCATCTTGATCAGGTCGACCTGACCCTGGAAGTCGTCTTCTGCACCGATGGCCAGCTGGACCGGAACCGGGGTGTGACCCAGGCGGTTCTTGATCTGGCCGACAACGCGCAGGAAGTTGGCACCGGCACGGTCCATCTTGTTCACGTAGACAACACGTGGAACGCCGTACTTGTTGGCCTGACGCCATACGGTTTCGGACTGCGGCTCAACGCCGGAGGTACCGCAGAACACAACGACCGCGCCGTCGAGTACGCGCAGCGAACGTTCTACTTCAATGGTGAAGTCAACGTGGCCGGGGGTATCGATGACGTTTACGCGGTAGTTGTCATACTGACCACGGGAACCTTTCCAGAAGGTGGTAACGGCAGCGGAGGTAATGGTGATACCGCGCTCCTGCTCCTGCACCATCCAGTCGGTGGTCGCGGCGCCGTCGTGCACCTCGCCCATCTTGTGGCTCAGACCTGTGTAGAACAGGATCCGCTCGGTAGTGGTAGTCTTGCCCGCGTCAACGTGGGCGCAGATACCGATGTTACGGTAGCGGTTAATTGCTGTAGTACGAGCCATAAAGCCCTCGCAAAATGATTGATGCTTGAATTAGAAGCGGTAGTGCGAGAACGCTTTGTTGGCTTCGGCCATACGGTGCACGTCTTCACGCTTCTTGACTGCAGCACCCTTGCCTTCAGCAGCATCCAGCAGTTCGCCGGCCAGGCGCAAGGCCATCGACTTCTCGCCGCGCTTGCGGGCGTAGTCTACGAGCCAGCGCATTGCCAGAGCGTTACGACGGGATGGACGAACTTCAACCGGAACCTGGTAAGTGGCACCGCCGACACGGCGGGACTTAACTTCGACCAGCGGAGCGATGGCGTCGAGAGCTTTCTCGAAGATTTCCAGGGGGTCGCTGTTCTTGCGTGCTTTGACGGTATCCAGGGCACCGTAAACGATGCGCTCGGCTACGGCCTTCTTGCCGCTTTCCATCACGTGGTTCATGAACTTGGCGAGAATCTGGGATCCGTACTTCGGATCGTCAAGGATCTCACGTTTTGCTGCTACACGACGTCTTGGCATGATAAGCCCTCAAACGGTCTTCAGGTTAGCCCGGGACCAGGTCTCTCGACCCCTGCCCGACCTTACTCTTATCGACTCAAATAAATGGATGTCTGCAAACGGCCGATTACTTCGGACGCTTGGTACCGTACTTCGAACGACCCTGGTTACGGCCTTTAACGCCCGAAGTATCCAGAGAGCCGCGAACGGTGTGGTAACGAACACCTGGCAAGTCTTTTACACGGCCGCCACGGATCAGGACGACGCTGTGCTCTTGCAGGTTGTGGCCTTCACCACCGATGTACGAGGAGACCTCGAAACCGTTGGTCAGACGCACACGGCATACTTTACGCAGTGCCGAGTTAGGTTTTTTCGGCGTGGTGGTGTACACACGGGTGCACACGCCACGACGCTGCGGGCAGTTCTGCAGCGCAGGTACGTCGGATTTCTCGACGGTACGCTTACGCGGCTGACGTACCAGCTGGTTGATAGTTGCCATCTACTAGCTCCACTGATTGTCTTGCGACGCTATTGTCTTGCAAGAAAGCCAAAAATTGGCGAGACGGAGCCTCACCAAATTTAAGGGTACAAAAGTCTAAAGAGGATCTTGCACCCAGTCAAGACGAGGCCCCGGCCCTCCCCGCCCGGTCATCGGCAACAATTGATGTCACCGATGGCCTTGCGAGATGCGCCGGGGCCTTGCCCTGTACTTAGTTACCGCTGGAGTTCAGCGCTTCGGTCAGTGCGGCTTCCACCTCACTGGCGCTCACACGCAGCGGCTTGTCGGCATCACGGCGGCGCTTGCGCTCGCTGTGGTAGGCCAGACCAGTACCGGCGGGGATCAGACGACCTACGACCACGTTCTCCTTCAGGCCGCGCAGGTAGTCGCGCTTGCCGGTTACCGCCGCTTCGGTCAGTACGCGGGTGGTTTCCTGGAAGGAAGCCGCGGAGATGAACGACTCGGTCGACAGCGAGGCCTTGGTGATACCCAGCAGCACGCGGGTGAACTTGGAGACGAACTTGTCCTCGGCGGCGAGACGCTCGTTCTCTATCAGCACCTGGGTCAGTTCCATCTGGTCGCCCTTGATGAAGCTGGAATCGCCCGACTCGGTGATCTCGACCTTACGCAGCATCTGACGCAGGATGGTCTCGATGTGCTTGTCGTTGATCTTCACGCCCTGCAGACGGTAAACGTCCTGGATCTCGTTGACGATGTACTTCGCCAGCGCGCTCACACCCAGCAGACGCAGGATGTCGTGCGGATCGCTCGGGCCGTCGGAGATAACTTCGCCGCGGTTTACCTGTTCGCCTTCGAAGACGTTCAGGTGACGCCACTTCGGAATCAGCTCTTCGTACGGCTCGCTGCCATCGGTCGGAGTAATGACCAGGCGACGCTTGCCCTTGGTCTCTTTACCGAATGCGATGGTGCCGCTGACTTCAGCCAGAATCGAGGCTTCTTTCGGACGGCGCGCTTCGAACAGGTCGGCAACGCGCGGCAGACCACCGGTGATGTCACGGGTCTTCGACGTTTCTTGCGGGATACGCGCGATAACGTCACCAACACCGATCTGCGCACCGTCAGCCACACCGACAAGGGCGTTGGCCGGTAGGAAGTACTGGGCAGGCACGTCGGTACCTGGCAGGTACAGGTCCTTGCCAGAAGCGTCGACCATCTTGATTGCCGGACGGATTTCCTTGCCAGCGGCAGGGCGATCCTTGACGTCCAGGACTTCAATGTTGGTCAAACCGGTCAGTTCGTCGGTCTGACGCTTGATGGTGATGCCTTCTTCCATGCCCACGAAGGTCACGGTACCTTTCAGCTCGGTAACGATCGGGTGGGTGTGCGGGTCCCACTTGGCGACGATGGCGCCAGCTTCGACCTTTTCACCTTCCTTGACCGAAATCACCGCACCGTAAGGCAGCTTGTAGCGCTCACGCTCACGGCCGAATTCGTCGGCAATGGCCAGTTCGCCCGAACGCGATACGGCAACCAGATTGCCATCGGCACGCTCTACCTGCTTGAGGTTGTGCAGACGCACCATACCGCCGTTCTTCACCTGGACGCTGTCGGCAGCCGAGGTACGGCTTGCAGCACCACCGATGTGGAAGGTACGCATGGTCAGCTGGGTACCCGGCTCACCGATCGACTGGGCAGCGATAACGCCGACAGCTTCACCGATGTTCACCTGGTGACCGCGAGCCAGGTCACGACCGTAGCACTTGGCGCAGATGCCGTAGCGGGTTTCGCAGTTGATCGGCGAACGCACGACCACTTCGTCGATGCTGTTCAGCTCGATGAACTCGACCCACTTCTCGTCGACCAGGGTACCGGCCGGAACGATGACGTCCTCGGTGCCTGGCTTGAACACGTCACGGGCGATGACACGACCCAGTACACGCTCACCCAGCGGCTCCACAACGTCGCCGCCTTCGATGTGCGGAGTCATCAGCAGGCCCTGGTCGGTGCCGCAGTCGATCTCGGTAACCACCAGATCCTGGGCGACGTCTACCAGACGGCGAGTCAGGTAACCGGAGTTCGCAGTCTTCAGTGCGGTATCCGCCAGACCCTTACGAGCACCGTGGGTCGAAATGAAGTACTGCAGAACGCTCAGGCCTTCACGGAAGTTCGCAGTGATCGGCGTCTCGATGATCGAGCCGTCCGGCTTGGCCATCAGGCCACGCATACCGGCCAGCTGACGGATCTGGGCCGCGGAACCCCGCGCACCGGAGTCAGCCATCATGTACATCGAGTTGAAGGATTCTTGCTCGACTTCGTTGCCTTCGCGGTCGATGACCTTCTCTTTCGAGAGGTTGGCCATCATCGCCTTGGACACTTCGTCGTTCGCCTTCGACCACAAGTCGATGACCTTGTTGTACTTCTCGCCCTGGGTTACCAGGCCGGAGGCGTACTGGCTCTCGATCTCCTTCACTTCATCGGTAGCGGTACCGATGATGCGGGCTTTCTCGTCCGGGATAACGAAGTCGTTAACACCGATGGAAACGCCGGAAATGGTCGAGTAAGCGAAACCGGTGTACATCAGTTGGTCAGCGAAGATAACGGTCTCTTTCAGACCAACCACGCGGTAGCACTGGTTGATCAGCTTGGAGATCGCCTTCTTCTTCATCGGCTGGTTGACCACGTCGTACGGCAGGCCTGCCGGTACAACCTGGAACAGCAGCGCACGGCCGACAGTGGTGTCGACGATGCGGGTGTTCTTGACCACGGAACCGTCACGCTCTTTCACGGTTTCGTTGATACGAACCTTGATTTTCGCGTGCAGGGCAGCCTCGCCGGCGCGGAATACGCGGTCGACTTCCTGCAGGTCGGCGAATACGCGACCTTCGCCCTTGGCGTTGATGGCTTCGCGGGTCATGTAGTACAGACCCAGTACAACGTCCTGCGACGGAACGATGATTGGCTCACCGTTGGCTGGCGACAGGATGTTGTTGGTCGACATCATCAGCGCGCGCGCTTCGAGCTGGGCTTCCAGGGTCAGCGGCACGTGAACGGCCATCTGGTCACCGTCGAAGTCGGCGTTGTACGCGGCACAGACCAGCGGGTGCAGCTGGATGGCCTTGCCTTCGATCAGAACCGGCTCGAAAGCCTGGATGCCCAGACGGTGCAGGGTCGGCGCACGGTTGAGCAGCACGGGGTGTTCGCGGATCACCTCGGCGAGCACGTCCCAAACCTCTGGCAGTTCACGCTCGACCATCTTCTTGGCAGCCTTGATGGTGGTCGCCAGACCACGCATTTCCAGCTTGCCGAAAATGAACGGCTTGAACAGCTCAAGGGCCATCTTCTTCGGCAGACCGCACTGGTGCAGACGCAGGGTCGGGCCTACGGTAATTACCGAACGGCCAGAGTAGTCCACACGCTTACCGAGCAGGTTCTGACGGAAGCGACCTTGCTTACCTTTGATCATGTCGGCCAGGGACTTCAGCGGACGCTTGTTCGAGCCGGTGATGGCGCGACCGCGACGGCCGTTGTCCAGCAGGGCGTCGACCGCTTCCTGCAGCATGCGCTTTTCGTTGCGCACGATGATGTCCGGCGCCGACAGATCGAGCAGGCGCTTCAGACGGTTGTTACGGTTGATCACCCGACGATACAGGTCGTTCAGGTCGGAAGTGGCGAAGCGGCCGCCATCCAGCGGCACCAGCGGACGCAGGTCCGGCGGCAGCACTGGCAGGACGGTCAGAACCATCCACTCAGGCAGGTTGCCCGAGCCCTGGAACGCTTCCATCAGCTTCAGGCGCTTGGACAGCTTCTTGATCTTGGTTTCCGAGTTGGTCTGCGGAATCTCTTCACGCAGGCGGCCGATCTCGTGCTCCAGGTCGATAGCGTGCAGCAGCTCGCGGACCGCTTCGGCACCCATGCGGGCGTCGAAGTCGTCACCGAACTCTTCCAGCGCTTCGAAGTACTGCTCGTCGTTCAGCAGCTGGCCCTTTTCCAGGGTGGTCATGCCCGGGTCGATAACCACGTAGCTCTCGAAGTAGAGCACGCGCTCGATATCACGCAGGGTCATGTCCATCAGCAGGCCGATACGGGACGGCAGCGACTTCAGGAACCAGATGTGGGCGACCGGCGAGGCCAGCTCGATGTGCGCCATGCGCTCACGACGAACCTTGGCCAGGGCAACTTCAACGCCGCACTTCTCGCAGATCACGCCGCGGTGCTTGAGGCGCTTGTACTTGCCGCACAGGCACTCGTAGTCCTTGACTGGGCCAAAGATCTTGGCGCAGAACAGGCCGTCACGCTCAGGCTTGAACGTACGGTAGTTGATGGTTTCCGGTTTCTTAACTTCACCGAACGACCACGAACGGATCATTTCAGGCGACGCCAGACCGATGCGGATGGCGTCGAACTCTTCGACTTGACCCTGGTTTTTCAGCAAATTCAGTAGGTCTTTCAAGGCCTTTCCTCCTGGCGGAGCAGGGAGCGGGCATTACCTGCCCCACTCCCCTTCGCGTCACGTGTTATTCGGTTTCCAGATCGATATCGATACCGAGCGAACGGATCTCTTTGATCAACACGTTGAAGGACTCGGGCATGCCCGGCTCCATACGGTGATCGCCATCCACGATGTTCTTGTACATCTTGGTACGGCCGTTCACGTCGTCCGACTTCACTGTGAGCATTTCTTGCAGGGTGTATGCCGCGCCGTATGCTTCCAGCGCCCACACTTCCATCTCCCCGAAACGCTGACCACCGAACTGCGCCTTACCACCCAGCGGCTGCTGGGTAACCAGGCTATAGGAACCAGTGGAACGCGCGTGCATCTTGTCGTCCACCAAGTGGTTCAGCTTGAGCATGTACATGTAACCAACGGTCACAGGACGCTCGAACTTGTTGCCGGTACGGCCGTCGAACAGCACCATCTGGCCGCTCTCTGGCAGGTCGGCCAGCTTCAGCATGGCCTTGATCTCATGTTCCTTGGCACCGTCGAAGACCGGGGTAGCCATCGGCACGCCCTTCTTCAGGTTGTTGGCCAGGGCCATGATTTCTTCGTCGCTGAACTCGTCCAGGTTTTCCTGGCGACCGCCGATCTCGTTGTAGACCTCGGTCAGGAACACACGCAGTTCAGCCGCCTTGCGCTGCTCTTCGATCATACGATCGATCTTCTCGCCCAGACCCTTGGCCGCCAGGCCCAGGTGGGTTTCGAGGATCTGACCGACGTTCATACGCGAAGGTACGCCCAGCGGGTTCAGTACGACATCGACCGGAGTACCGTTGGCGTCGTGCGGCATGTCTTCGACCGGCATGATGACCGAGACAACACCCTTGTTACCGTGACGACCGGCCATCTTGTCACCCGGCTGGATGCGACGGCGGATTGCCAGGTAAACCTTGACGATCTTCAGCACGCCCGGCGCCAGGTCATCGCCTTGCTGCAGCTTGCGCTTCTTGTCTTCGAACTTGTCGTCCAGCAGACGACGACGGTCGACGATGTACTGCTGAGCCTTTTCCAGCTGCTCGTTCAGTGCATCTTCGGCCATGCGCAGTTTGAACCACTGGCCGTGCTCCAGACCGTCCAGCACTTCGTCAGTGATCACGGTGCCTTTCTTCAGGCCCGCGCCACCGTCGACCACCTGGCCGTTCAGGGCGGAACGCAGACGCTCGAAGGTTGCACCTTCGACGATGCGGAACTCTTCGTTGAGGTCCTTGCGGATCTCGTCCAGCTGCATCTTCTCGATGGCCAGGGCGCGGCTGTCGCGCTCGACGCCATCACGGGTGAAGACCTGTACGTCGATGACGGTACCCTTGGTGCCGGTCGGCACGCGCAGGGAGGTGTCCTTAACGTCGCTGGCCTTCTCACCGAAGATCGCGCGCAGCAGTTTTTCTTCCGGAGTCAGCTGGGTTTCGCCTTTTGGCGTGACCTTGCCGACCAGGATGTCGCCAGCGCCGACTTCGGCACCCACGTAGACGATACCGGCTTCGTCCAGCTTGTTCAGTGCGGCTTCACCCACGTTCGGGATGTCCGCAGTGATTTCCTCTGGGCCAAGCTTGGTGTCACGCGCCACACAGGTCAGTTCCTGGATGTGGATGGTGGTGAAACGGTCTTCCTGAACCACACGCTCGGACAGGCAGATGGAGTCTTCGAAGTTGAAGCCGTTCCACGCCATGAACGCGATGCGCATGTTCTGACCCAGTGCCAGTTCACCCATGTCGGTGGACGGGCCGTCGGCCATGATGTCGCCACGCTGAACCTTGTCACCCTTGCTCACCAGCGGACGCTGGTTGATGCAGGTGTTCTGGTTCGAACGGGTGTACTTGGTCAGGTTGTAGATATCCACACCTGCTTCGCCGGTTTCCACTTCGTCGTCGGCAACGCGAACAACGATACGGCTGGCATCGACCGAATCGATCACACCACCGCGGCGAGCAACCACGCAGACACCGGAGTCACGGGCAACGTTGCGCTCCATGCCGGTACCTACCAGCGGTTTGTCGGCGCGCAGGGTCGGTACAGCCTGACGCTGCATGTTCGAACCCATCAGCGCACGGTTGGCGTCGTCGTGCTCGAGGAACGGAATCAGCGACGCAGCGACCGAAACAACCTGCTTCGGCGAAACGTCCATCAAGGTGACGTCTTCCGGCGCCTTGACGGTGAATTCGTTCAGGTGACGAACCGCTACCAGCTCATCGATCAGTTGCTTCTTCTCGTTCATCGCGGCCGAAGCCTGGGCGATGACGTGATCGGCCTCTTCAATGGCCGAGAGGAACACGATGTCGTCGCTGACCACGCCTTCCTTCACCACGCGGTACGGGCTTTCCAGGAAGCCGTACTGGTTGGTGCGGGCATAGGCTGCCAGGGAGTTGATCAGACCGATGTTCGGACCTTCAGGGGTCTCGATCGGGCACACACGGCCGTAGTGGGTCGGGTGTACGTCACGGACTTCGAAGCCCGCGCGCTCACGGGTCAGACCACCTGGGCCGAGTGCGGAGACGCGGCGTTTGTGGGTGATCTCGGAGAGCGGGTTGTTCTGGTCCATGAACTGCGACAGCTGGCTGGAACCGAAGAACTCTTTCACCGCCGCCGCAACCGGCTTGGCGTTGATCAGGTCTTGCGGCATCAAGCCTTCGCTTTCCGCCATCGACAGGCGTTCCTTGACCGCGCGCTCGACACGCACCAGGCCAACGCGGAACTGGTTTTCGGCCATTTCGCCGACGCAACGCACGCGACGGTTACCGAGGTGGTCGATGTCGTCGACGATGCCTTTGCCGTTACGGATGTCGACCAGGGTCTTCAGAACCTCGACGATATCTTCCTTGCTCAGCACGCCCGAACCTTCGATCTCGGTACGACCGATACGACGGTTGAACTTCATGCGGCCAACGGCGGACAGGTCGTAACGCTCGGCGCTGAAGAACAGGTTGTTGAACAGGGTCTCGGCGGCATCCTTGGTTGGCGGCTCGCCAGGACGCATCATGCGATAGATCTCGACCAGAGCTTCCAGCTGGTTGCTGGTGGTGTCGATCTTCAGGGTGTCGGAGATGAACGGACCGCAATCGATGTCGTTGGTGTACAGGGTCTCGATACGGACAACCTGTGCCTTGGCGACCTTGATCAGCAGCTCAGTGGTCATCTCGGTGTTGCATTCGGCCAGGATTTCACCGGTAGCCGGATGCACGATGGCCTTGGCAGTCGTACGGCCCAGGACGTATTCCATTGGAACGTCCAGCTGCTTGACGCCAGCCTTCTCGAGCTGATTGATATGGCGCGCGGTAATACGGCGGCCCTGCTCGACAATGACCTTGCCGGTTTCGTCATGGATGTCCATGACCGCAACTTCACCACGCAGACGCTGCGGCACCAGTTCCAGGCTGAGTTTCTCGCCGGAAATGTGGAAGACGTTGGTGGTGTAGAAGGTGTTCAGCACTTCTTCAGTGCTGTAGCCCAGGGCACGCAGCAGCACCGAGGCCGGCAGCTTGCGGCGACGGTCGATACGTACGAACACGCAGTCCTTCGGGTCGAACTCGAAGTCCAGCCAGGAACCGCGGTAAGGGATGATGCGAGCGGAGTACAGCAGCTTGCCGGAGCTGTGCGTCTTGCCACGGTCGTGGTCGAAGAACACGCCAGGCGAACGGTGCAGCTGGGAAACGATCACACGCTCGGTACCGTTGATAACGAAGGTACCGTTCTCAGTCATCAGGGGGATTTCACCCATGTAGACTTCTTGCTCTTTGATGTCCTTGATCGCTTTGTTCGACGATTCCTTGTCGAAGATGATCAGGCGCACCTTGACCCGCAGTGGGACCGCGAAGGTCACGCCACGCAGGACACATTCCTTCACATCGAAGGCGGGTTCGCCCAGGCGATAGCCTACGTACTCCAGGGCAGCATTGCCGGAGTAGCTGATGATCGGAAATACCGATTTGAAGGCCGCGTGCAGGCCGACGTCGCGGAACTGATCCTTGGATGCTCCCGCTTGCAGGAATTCGCGATACGAATCCAGCTGGATGGCCAGGAGGTAAGGCACATCCATGACGTCCGGCAACTTGCTAAAGTCCTTGCGGATACGTTTTTTCTCAGTGTATGAGTAAGCCATCAGCGTTCCCCAGCTTGGTCACCTGCTTGTTTGGCTTCTCCCGGCGGGAGCAGCCAGAAAATCGTGCAAACCCCTTGGTTTGCGCCACCCACATGGGTGTCTTGCAGCTTGTTATCGGGGCCGGCCTGACCGGCCACCAATAACGGAAAAAGGCCGGTGGCATAAGCCACCAGCCATCAGCCCTTCGCTCAACGCTCGGACTGGAGTCGCAAGGTCGAGATTACTTCAGCTCGACTTTAGCGCCAGCTTCTTCCAGCTTCTTCTTCGCGTCTTCAGCGGCTTCTTTCGAAACGCCTTCAGCGATAACCTGAGGAGCGCCGTCGACTTTCTCTTTGGCTTCTTTCAGGCCCAGACCGGTCAGTTCACGAACGGCCTTGATCACGTTTACTTTCTTGTCGCCAGCTTCGGTCAGAACGACGTTGAACTCGGTCTGCTCTTCAACAGCGGCAGCAGCGCCAGCAGCTGGGCCAGCGGCAACAGCGGCAGCAGCGGTAACGCCGAAGGTTTCTTCCATCGCTTTGATCAGTTCAACAATTTCCAGAACGGTTTTCTGGCCGATCGCTTCGATGATTTGTTCGTTAGTCAGAGACATGACTTAAATCCTGTATTGGGGTGACAGCCTACGCAGCCATCAAATTAAACGTATGATTTTGAAAGAGTTGCGTGTGCCTTAGGCAGCAGCAGCTTCTTTCTGGTCGCGCAGAGCTGCCAGGGTACGAGCCAGCTTGCTGGTTGCACCTTGGATTACGCTCATCAGCTGTGCGATAGCCTCGTCGCGAGTTGGCAGAGTTGCCAGCACGTCGATCTGGTTAGCGGCAAGGAACTTGCCGTCAAACGCAGCTGCCTTGATCTCGAACTTGTCCTGACCCTTGGCGAACTCTTTGAACAGACGAGCAGCAGCGCCCGGGTGTTCGTTGGAGAAAGCAATCAGGGTCGGGCCTTTGAACGCGTCGTTGAGGATCGAGAATTCGGTGCCTTCAACAGCGCGCTTGAGCAGGGTGTTACGTACGACACGTACGTAAACGCCAGCTTCGCGGGCCTCTTTACGGAGTCCGGTCATTGCGCCTACAGTCACACCACGGGCATCAGCCACGACAGCGGACAGAGCGACTTTGGCAGCCTCGTTGACTTCAGCGACGATGGCCTTCTTGTCTTCGAGTTTAATTGCCACGGGTTTACTCCTGGTTTTTACCGTTTCATCTGGCCGAAGCCGGATGTCGTTTTGGTGTCTGATTCGGTAACGAATCGGGAGCACCATCTGCGTGGGCTGGTCTTTTAAGGCTTGCGCCGCCTACGGTCTTGGATAGCCCCCGCCAGGCAGGGACCCCAATTTTTGCTGGTGGCACGACAGGTCGCGCCACCATGTACTTATACGTTCAGCGAGCTCTGATCGATGACCAGACCTGGGCCCATGGTGGTGCTCAGGGTAACGCGCTTGACGTAGATACCTTTCGAGGAAGCCGGCTTGATACGCTTCAGGTCAGCGATCAGGGCCTCAACGTTTTCCTTCAGCTTGCCAGCTTCAAAGCCGACCTTGCCAACGGAGGTGTGGATGATACCGTTCTTGTCGGTACGGTAGCGAACCTGACCAGCCTTGGCGTTCTTGACGGCGCCGGCTACGTCTGGGGTCACGGTACCCACTTTCGGGTTAGGCATCAGGCCACGAGGACCGAGAACCTGACCCAGCTGGCCTACAACGCGCATGGCATCAGGCGATGCGATGACGACGTCATAGTTCAGGTCGCCGCCTTTCATTTCGGCAGCCAGATCGTCCATACCTACGCGGTCAGCGCCGGCAGCCAGAGCGGCTTCAGCAGCTGGACCCTGGGTGAAGACGGCAACGCGAACAGTCTTGCCAGTGCCGTGTGGCAGCACGGTAGCGCTACGTACGACCTGGTCGGATTTACGCGGGTCAACGCCGAGGTTAACGGCGATGTCGTAGGACTCTACGAACTTGGCAGCCGGCAGCGAGGCCAGCAGAGTGGCCGCTTCTTCGAAGTTGTAGGCTTTGCCTGCTTCGATTTTCTCGGCGATTGCCTTTTGGCGTTTGGTCAGCTTAGCCATTACACACCCTCCACGTTCAGGCCCATGCTGCGGGCAGAGCCAGCGATGGTGCGTACAGCTGCGTCCAGGTCAGCGGCAGTCAGGTCAGCCTGTTTGGCTTTGGCGATGTCTTCCAGCTGAGCGCGGGTAACGGTACCGACTTTAACGGTGTTCGGACGAGCCGAACCACTGGTCAGGCCAGCAGCTTTCTTCAGCAGAACCGAGGCAGGGGTGCTCTTGGTCTCGAAGGTGAAGCTACGGTCGCTGTAGACAGTGATGATCACAGGAGTCGGCAGGCCGGCTTCTTGACCCTGGGTACGGGCGTTGAAGGCCTTGCAGAATTCCATGATGTTCACACCGTGTTGGCCCAGTGCTGGACCAACGGGTGGGCTTGGGTTGGCCTGGCCGGCCTTAACTTGCAGCTTGATGTAAGCCTGAATCTTCTTAGCCATGAGCTACTCCAAAATCGGGTACGAACGCCTGATGGCTCCCCGGATGACTTGCGTTTTATCCCAGTGACGACAAAACCCCGCAGCACACAGGGCTGCGGGGTATGGGATGCTGCGTTCGCCTAGACCTTTTCGACCTGGCTGAACTCGAGCTCTACCGGAGTAGAGCGACCGAAAATGAGCACTGCAACCTGCAGGCGGCTCTTCTCGTAGTTGACCTCTTCGACGCTACCATTGAAGTCTGCAAACGGACCGTCAATGACGCGAACCACTTCACCCGGTTCGAACAGCGTCTTCGGCTTCGGCTTGTCACTACCGTCGGCAACGCGACGGAGGATAGCTTCGGCTTCTTTATCGGTAATCGGTGCAGGCTTGTCTGCAGTACCACCAATAAAGCCCATCACGCGAGGGGTGTCCTTGACCAAGTGCCAAGTCCCTTCGTTCATCTCCATCTGGACCAGAACATAGCCAGGGAAGAACTTACGCTCGCTCTTGCGCTTCTGGCCATTGCGCATCTCGACGACTTCTTCGGTCGGGACCAGGATCTCGCCGAAACCGTCTTCCATGCCAGCCAGCTTGACGCGCTCGATCAGGGAGCGCATTACATGCTTCTCGTAACCCGAGTAAGCATGCACAACATACCAACGCTTAGCCACGGGACACCTTTAGCCAACGATCAAGGAGACCGCCCAGCCGAGCAGGGAATCAAGACCCCACAGCAGCAGTGCCATAACCAGCACGACAGCCACGACAATCAGCGTGGTCTGGGTGGTTTCCTGGCGGGTCGGCCACACGACTTTACGAATCTCGGTACGAGCTTCCTTCGCCAGCGCAAAGAACGACTTGCCCTTCGCAGTCTGCAGAGCTACAAAGCCCGCGACAGCAGCCAGGACGAGAAGTGCAAGAACGCGATACAGGATCGGAGAGGCGGAGTAATATTGATTACCCACTACACCGACAACCACCAAAGCCACTACAGCCAGCCACTTGAACAGATCAAAACGCGATTCTTGGGCTTCAGTTTTGGGAGTCATCGAGGAGGATCCTGTGAGAAGAAAGCCATCACACCGAGGTGAAATGGCAGGTCAGGAGGGAATCGAACCCCCAACCTACGGTTTTGGAGACCGTCGCTCTGCCAATTGAGCTACTGACCTGTAACGCTGTATCAGGCCGGCCATTATACCGGCCTGATCAAGTAAATCAACTACTTATTCAATAATTTTTGCTACGACGCCAGCGCCGACGGTACGACCGCCTTCACGGATAGCGAAGCGCAGACCGTCTTCCATTGCGATGGTCTTGATCAGGGTGACAGTCATCTGGATGTTGTCACCTGGCATTACCATTTCAACGCCTTCCGGCAGTTCGCAGTTACCGGTCACGTCAGTGGTACGGAAGTAGAACTGAGGACGGTAGCCTTTGAAGAACGGAGTGTGACGACCGCCTTCTTCCTTCGACAGAACGTAGACTTCTGCGGTGAACTTGGTGTGCGGTTTGACCGAACCTGGCTTGACCAGAACCTGGCCACGCTCAACGTCGTCACGCTTGGTACCACGCAGCAGAACGCCGCAGTTCTCGCCAGCTCGGCCTTCGTCCAGCAGCTTGCGGAACATTTCAACACCGGTGCAGGTGGTGGTCGAAGTGTCACGCAGACCAACGATTTCCAGCGGATCCTGAACGCGGACGATACCACGCTCGATACGACCGGTAACAACGGTACCACGACCCGAGATCGAGAATACGTCTTCGATCGGCATCAGGAACGGCTGGTCAACGGCACGAACTGGCTCAGGGATGTAGGCATCCAGAGTTTCTACCAGCTTCTTGACTGCGGTAGTACCCATTTCGTTGTCGTCTTTGCCTTCCAGCGCCATACGAGCCGAACCGATGATGATCGGGGTGTCGTCGCCTGGGAAGTCGTAGGTGGACAGCAGGTCGCGAACTTCCATCTCGACCAGTTCCAGCAGCTCGGCGTCGTCTACCAGGTCAGCCTTGTTCAGGAAGACCACGATGTACGGAACGCCTACCTGACGGGACAGCAGGATGTGCTCACGGGTTTGTGGCATCGGACCATCGGCGGCCGAGCAAACCAGGATCGCGCCGTCCATCTGGGCAGCACCGGTGATCATGTTCTTCACGTAGTCAGCGTGACCTGGGCAGTCAACGTGAGCGTAGTGACGAATGTTCGAGTTGTACTCGACGTGAGCGGTGTTGATAGTGATACCGCGCGCTTTTTCTTCCGGAGCCGAGTCGATCTTGTCGAACTCAACGACTGCCGAACCGAAAACTTCGGAGCAGACGCGAGTCAGAGCTGCGGTCAGAGTGGTCTTACCGTGGTCAACGTGGCCGATAGTGCCGACGTTAACGTGGGGAAGGGAACGATCAAACTTTTCCTTAGCCATCGATACAATCCTCCGCAGAAGAAATAGTCTTGCGCTGATAAAACAAAGGCAGATATTTTCATATCTGCCTTGTTTATATGGAGCTCTTGAGCGGACTTGAACCGCTGACCTCACCCTTACCAAGGGTGTGCTCTACCAACTGAGCTACAAGAGCGAAACACTTTGTGCAAAATCCAGCAAACTTGGAGCGGGTAGCGGGAATCGAACCCGCATCATCAGCTTGGAAGGCTGAGGTTCTACCACTAAACTATACCCGCGGAGCTTGCGGCTCTCGCTAAAACTGGTGGAGGGAGAAGGATTCGAACCTTCGAAGCTCTCGCAACGGATTTACAGTCCGTCCCCTTTGACCGCTCGGGAATCCCTCCAGATGTGGCCGGCATTCTATTTGTCTGCCGCCCTAGTGTCAAGCGTTTTTTCAAATTTTTTCAATAAAATCTGAAACTTAGCTACTTTGACACCGCTTCCGGTTCTACCACCTGAGTGGTGTTCCCTGTGAAGCGGGCGCCATTCTATCAAGCTATTCACCAGTTGCAATACCCTGGCAGAAAATAATTTTATGTTTTAAGTCTTTGAAATCATTGGAAAGAGCGGCGAGCACGGATTGGTCCAACAAACGCTCGCTCTCAGGGGCAACCTTGAGCCAGCGACCATCCGCCCCCGGCAGCTGCCCCATCACCGGTAGCGTGGCAATATCCAGGCTCAACAGGCGCTGACGCAGCGCATCGATTTCGCCCTGCCCCATCACGCCACCCACCACCAGGCACTCATCCCGGCGCTTGGCCGGTGTTGACACGCCCGTTTCACGCAACAGACGGATTTCCTGCTGATTCCCCTTGTACAACGACAGAGGGGCGACCTCCTTGACCTTCAGCGGGGCTTCCTGCTGATGCCACACGTAATAAAAGACGTTGAGCACCAGCAACAACAGAAACAACCAACGCATAGGCACCTCAATTCAATGGGCAGGCCATGGCCAGGCCAACGAAAACCAGGTCAGGCACGACTCGCGCCTGCGGCACGGCCTCCCTGACCAGCGGCGCATCACCACCAGTAAGGAACACCGCGAAATCTTCCCCCCACAGGGCACGCGCCTGTTCGAGCTGGGTACGCGCAAAGCCCTGGAGCATCAATACGCATCCGCGCTCGACCGCTTCTACAGTCGAGCGACCAGGCGCCAGGCTGGTCAATGCACGCTCGGCGGAGGCATCGTCATAACGGATACGCCGGGTATGCGTGCGCAGCTGACTACGCATCAATGGCATACCCGGGCAGATGTAACCACCGAGGTGCTCACCGTCCGCAGCAACGAAATCCGCTTTTGCAGCTGTACCCAGGTCAATGACCAGACAAGCACCTCTGGCCAGGTGGAACGCCCCCAGAGCGGCCAGCCAACGGTCCATCCCCAGGCGCTGGTAATCCTCATAGCCATTGCGCACACCAGCCATTTCCCGGGCCGGGTGCGCTACAAGCGCCTGTACGGAAAACGCCTGGGCAATCAGGGCGCAAAGCGCGTCGGTTTCATCCTCGCTGCGCACGCTGACAATACGGCAGCCAGTCAAACGCACCGACGCCAGTGCAGCCACTT
Source organism: Pseudomonas sp. TE21394 (assembly GCF_054057835.1). Classification (NCBI taxonomy): domain Bacteria; kingdom Pseudomonadati; phylum Pseudomonadota; class Gammaproteobacteria; order Pseudomonadales; family Pseudomonadaceae; genus Pseudomonas; species Pseudomonas sp. TE21394. Next base: position 1,406,983 of record NZ_JBSRZR010000001.1, read on the forward strand.
CAGCCACCAAAGCTTGGTCAGAGTCAACGATGCCGCCGCTCTCAATCGCTGCATCAGCGACATGGATTACCCGCCACTTGATGAAGCTGTTACCGCAATCGAGCTCAAGAATCATTACGCAACCTCAAACTGAGCTCACCACCACTGAAGCTCTTCTCCACTCCGCCCACCTCAAGGCGCAAGCCGCCCTGCCCATCGACGCCCAGAACCACGCCATCAATACGTGTGCTACCGGCGATCAGTGAAACGTTACGTCCTTGCCATAGGTGCGCCTGTTCCCATTCTTCCTGGAATGCGGCAAATCCATAACGACGATGCCGGGCCAGCTCATGCTGCAACTGCTGGCTGAGCAACGCGACCAGACGGTTGCGATCGATTGCTACACCCACCTCACGGAGCATCGAAGTCCACTCCTGGTCGACTTGATCGTTGGCCTGCATGTTCACATTGATACCGATACCCAGCACCACATGACAGACATCTGCCGGGTCGCCGACCAGCTCTAGGAGAATGCCGGTAATCTTCTGCCCGCGAACAAGGACGTCGTTTGGCCACTTTAGCCCCACATCCTTCACCCCGAACACCTGCAGCGTGCGCATTACCGCCAACCCAACCACCAGACTCAGGCCCTCGAGTTGGCGCATGCCGCCATCCACACGAAGCACCAGGCTGTAATAGAGATTTTCAGCAAACGGGCTGACCCATTGCCGGCCGCGTCGGCCACGACCGGCGCTCTGCCGTTCGGCCAGAACCAGAAACGGAGCCGTCTGCCCTTCACCGGCCAGTCGCAGACCTTCGGCATTGGTCGAATCAATGGTCTCATGAATGAAAACGGGCCACTGCTCGCCTGTAGCAAACCCGGCGATCGCCTGCGCATCGAGCAAGGCCAGTGGCGCCGCCAATTGATAGCCGCGCCCACGGACCTTGTGAATGGTGAGGTTCAGTTCACTCTCCAGGTGCTGCAGCTGCTTCCAAACGGCGCTGCGACTCACCCCGAGGGCTACCCCCAGAGCTTCTCCGGAATGGAACCGGCCATCCTTGAGAAGATTCAACAACTTCAGCATGCCAGTCTCGACTTGGAATAAGGCAGGCATGATAGCTATGGGCTGTTGGCTTGCATAGGAAAAGGGCCTGTCGACAAGGGCGAGCGGCCTTTGTTGCGACCTGGCATCAGGTCCGATGTGGGAACGGGCACGCCCGCGAGCACCGACTACCACGTCGCCCGCAGCCACCTGGGCTGCGCAAGGACTTTTGCGCCACAAAGACAAAACCCCTACCTGCATGCGCAGATAGGGGTTTTGCGAAATGAATCTTGACGATGACCTACTCTCACATGGGGAAGCCCCACACTACCATCGGCGATGCATCGTTTCACTGCTGAGTTCGGGATGGGATCAGGTGGTTCCAATGCTCTATGGTCGTCAAGAAATTCTGTTGCCAGAAGGTCCTGGTAGACACTCCAGCGAATCCGGATATGTGATGTTCGTGGTTCGTTGCGAACTTTCGGTTCGTATCATCTTCACCACCGCAATCTGCGTCGGCAAATTGCTTGGGTGTTATATGGTCAAGCCTCACGGGCAATTAGTATTGGTTAGCTCAACGCCTCACAGCGCTTACACACCCAACCTATCAACGTCGTAGTCTTCGACGGCCCTTCAGGGAACTCAAGGTTCCAGTGAGATCTCATCTTGAGGCAAGTTTCCCGCTTAGATGCTTTCAGCGGTTATCTCTTCCGAACATAGCTACCCGGCAATGCCACTGGCGTGACAACCGGAACACCAGAGGTTCGTCCACTCCGGTCCTCTCGTACTAGGAGCAGCCCCTCTCAAATCTCAAACGTCCACGGCAGATAGGGACCGAACTGTCTCACGACGTTCTAAACCCAGCTCGCGTACCACTTTAAATGGCGAACAGCCATACCCTTGGGACCGGCTTCAGCCCCAGGATGTGATGAGCCGACATCGAGGTGCCAAACACCGCCGTCGATATGAACTCTTGGGCGGTATCAGCCTGTTATCCCCGGAGTACCTTTTATCCGTTGAGCGATGGCCCTTCCATACAGAACCACCGGATCACTAAGACCTACTTTCGTACCTGCTCGACGTGTTTGTCTCGCAGTCAAGCGCGCTTTTGCCTTTATACTCTACGACCGATTTCCGACCGGTCTGAGCGCACCTTCGTACTCCTCCGTTACTCTTTGGGAGGAGACCGCCCCAGTCAAACTACCCACCATACACTGTCCTCGATCCGGATAACGGACCTGAGTTAGAACCTCAAAGTTGCCAGGGTGGTATTTCAAGGATGGCTCCATGAGAACTGGCGTCCCCACTTCAAAGCCTCCCACCTATCCTACACAAGCAAATTCAAAGTCCAGTGCAAAGCTATAGTAAAGGTTCACGGGGTCTTTCCGTCTAGCCGCGGATACACTGCATCTTCACAGCGATTTCAATTTCACTGAGTCTCGGGTGGAGACAGCGCCGCCATCGTTACGCCATTCGTGCAGGTCGGAACTTACCCGACAAGGAATTTCGCTACCTTAGGACCGTTATAGTTACGGCCGCCGTTTACCGGGGCTTCGATCAAGAGCTTCGCTTGCGCTAACCCCATCAATTAACCTTCCGGCACCGGGCAGGCGTCACACCCTATACGTCCACTTTCGTGTTTGCAGAGTGCTGTGTTTTTAATAAACAGTCGCAGCGGCCTGGTATCTTCGACCGGCATGGGCTTACGGAGCAAGTCCTTCACCCTCGCCGGCGCACCTTCTCCCGAAGTTACGGTGCCATTTTGCCTAGTTCCTTCACCCGAGTTCTCTCAAGCGCCTTGGTATTCTCTACCTAACCACCTGTGTCGGTTTGGGGTACGGTTCCCAGTTATCTGAAGCTTAGGAGCTTTTCTTGGAAGCATGGTATCAACCACTTCGTCGCCTGAAGGCAACTCGTCATCAGCTCTCGGCCTTGAAATCCCGGATTTGCCTAAGATTCCAGCCTACCACCTTAAACCTGGACAACCAACGCCAGGCTGGCCTAACCTTCTCCGTCCCTCCATCGCAATAACTGGAAGTACAGGAATATTAACCTGTTTTCCATCGACTACGCTTTTCAGCCTCGCCTTAGGGACCGACTAACCCTGCGTCGATTAACGTTGCGCAGGAAACCTTGGTCTTTCGGCGTGCGAGTTTTTCACTCGCATTGTCGTTACTCATGTCAGCATTCGCACTTCTGATACCTCCAGCAAGCTTCTCAACTCACCTTCACAGGCTTACAGAACGCTCCTCTACCGCGTCATCAAAGATGACACCCGTAGCTTCGGTGCATGGTTTGAGCCCCGTTACATCTTCCGCGCAGGCCGACTCGACTAGTGAGCTATTACGCTTTCTTTAAAGGGTGGCTGCTTCTAAGCCAACCTCCTAGCTGTCTAAGCCTTCCCACATCGTTTCCCACTTAACCATGACTTTGGGACCTTAGCTGACGGTCTGGGTTGTTTCCCTTTTCACGACGGACGTTAGCACCCGCCGTGTGTCTCCCATGCTCGGCACTTCCAGGTATTCGGAGTTTGCATCGGTTTGGTAAGTCGGGATGACCCCCTAGCCGAAACAGTGCTCTACCCCCTGGAGTGATACATGAGGCGCTACCTAAATAGCTTTCGAGGAGAACCAGCTATCTCCGAGCTTGATTAGCCTTTCACTCCGATCCACAGGTCATCCGCTAACTTTTCAACGGTAGTCGGTTCGGTCCTCCAGTCAGTGTTACCTAACCTTCAACCTGCCCATGGATAGATCGCCCGGTTTCGGGTCTATACCCAGCGACTAAACGCCCTATTAAGACTCGCTTTCGCTACGCCTCCCCTATTCGGTTAAGCTCGCCACTGAATATAAGTCGCTGACCCATTATACAAAAGGTACGCAGTCACCTAACAAAGTAGGCTCCCACTGCTTGTACGCATACGGTTTCAGGTTCTATTTCACTCCCCTCTCCGGGGTTCTTTTCGCCTTTCCCTCACGGTACTGGTTCACTATCGGTCAGTCAGTAGTATTTAGCCTTGGAGGATGGTCCCCCCATGTTCAGACAAAGTTTCTCGTGCTCCGTCCTACTCGATTTCATTGACAAGAGATTTTCGTGTACGGGGCTATCACCCACTATGGCCGCACTTTCCAGAGCGTTCCACTAATCTCAAACCAACTTAAGGGCTGGTCCCCGTTCGCTCGCCACTACTAAGGGAATCTCGGTTGATTTCTTTTCCTCAGGGTACTTAGATGTTTCAGTTCCCCTGGTTCGCCTCTTGCACCTATGTATTCAGTACAAGATACTCAGCTTGTGCTGAGTGGGTTCCCCCATTCAGAGATCTCTGGATCACAGTCTGTTTGCCGACTCCCCAAAGCTTATCGCAGGCTACCACGTCTTTCATCGCCTCTGACTGCCAAGGCATCCACCGTATGCGCTTCTTCACTTGACCATATAACCCCAAGCAATCTGGTTATACTGTGAAGACGACATTCGCCGAAAATTCGCATGTTGCTCTTTCGAGCAGAACTCACAAATTTTACCTTAGCCTGATAACCAGCAGTGAAACTGGCCATCAGTCTATATCTATCACATATCCGAATTTTTAAAGAACGATCTGACAAAAGCCAGAAATCAACATTCGATGCGAATGTTCATTTCTGAGTTTGATCAGGTACAACGCGCCCCAGGCAGGGCGTTGGTCGCCTTCAACCATGAATCAAGCAATTCGTGTGGGAGCTCATCAGCAGGCTGATGTCGTCGATTAAGGAGGTGATCCAGCCGCAGGTTCCCCTACGGCTACCTTGTTACGACTTCACCCCAGTCATGAATCACACCGTGGTAACCGTCCCCCCGAAGGTTAGACTAGCTACTTCTGGTGCAACCCACTCCCATGGTGTGACGGGCGGTGTGTACAAGGCCCGGGAACGTATTCACCGCGACATTCTGATTCGCGATTACTAGCGATTCCGACTTCACGCAGTCGAGTTGCAGACTGCGATCCGGACTACGATCGGTTTTGTGAGATTAGCTCCACCTCGCGGCTTGGCAACCCTCTGTACCGACCATTGTAGCACGTGTGTAGCCCAGGCCGTAAGGGCCATGATGACTTGACGTCATCCCCACCTTCCTCCGGTTTGTCACCGGCAGTCTCCTTAGAGTGCCCACCATGACGTGCTGGTAACTAAGGACAAGGGTTGCGCTCGTTACGGGACTTAACCCAACATCTCACGACACGAGCTGACGACAGCCATGCAGCACCTGTGTCAGAGTTCCCGAAGGCACCAATCCATCTCTGGAAAGTTCTCTGCATGTCAAGGCCTGGTAAGGTTCTTCGCGTTGCTTCGAATTAAACCACATGCTCCACCGCTTGTGCGGGCCCCCGTCAATTCATTTGAGTTTTAACCTTGCGGCCGTACTCCCCAGGCGGTCAACTTAATGCGTTAGCTGCGCCACTAAAATCTCAAGGATTCCAACGGCTAGTTGACATCGTTTACGGCGTGGACTACCAGGGTATCTAATCCTGTTTGCTCCCCACGCTTTCGCACCTCAGTGTCAGTATCAGTCCAGGTGGTCGCCTTCGCCACTGGTGTTCCTTCCTATATCTACGCATTTCACCGCTACACAGGAAATTCCACCACCCTCTACCGTACTCTAGCTCGCCAGTTTTGGATGCAGTTCCCAGGTTGAGCCCGGGGCTTTCACATCCAACTTAACGAACCACCTACGCGCGCTTTACGCCCAGTAATTCCGATTAACGCTTGCACCCTCTGTATTACCGCGGCTGCTGGCACAGAGTTAGCCGGTGCTTATTCTGTCGGTAACGTCAAAACAGCAAGGTATTAACTTACTGCCCTTCCTCCCAACTTAAAGTGCTTTACAATCCGAAGACCTTCTTCACACACGCGGCATGGCTGGATCAGGCTTTCGCCCATTGTCCAATATTCCCCACTGCTGCCTCCCGTAGGAGTCTGGACCGTGTCTCAGTTCCAGTGTGACTGATCATCCTCTCAGACCAGTTACGGATCGTCGCCTTGGTGAGCCATTACCTCACCAACTAGCTAATCCGACCTAGGCTCATCTGATAGCGCAAGGCCCGAAGGTCCCCTGCTTTCTCCCGTAGGACGTATGCGGTATTAGCGTTCCTTTCGAAACGTTGTCCCCCACTACCAGGCAGATTCCTAGGCATTACTCACCCGTCCGCCGCTGAATCAAGGAGCAAGCTCCCGTCATCCGCTCGACTTGCATGTGTTAGGCCTGCCGCCAGCGTTCAATCTGAGCCATGATCAAACTCTTCAGTTCAATACTGCTTGGGTTTTTAAGAAACCCTAAACCTGGCTCAGCAATCTCAAATGACTATGTGATTTCTCGCATGGCCACTTGTGATGCTGATAATCTTTGTGACTATCAGTCCGTACTCACAAGCACCCACACGAATTGCTTGATTCGATTTGTTAAAGAGCGTTTGGCCAAGAGCGTTTCGTCTCAACCGAGGCGCGCATTCTACGCTTTCCTCATTGCCTGTCAAGCGTTTATTTTGAAGTTTTTCGCGAGAAACTCGTTTAGCTTCAAACACTTGACTCGCTGCGATCGCTCGTAGCGGGAGGCGAATCATACAGCGCCCAAAACCGCTGTCAAGCTTCATCTCGACCGCTGCGATCATTCGACCGTAGCCCCTCCAGCTTTTCCGCAACTACTTAACCCATTGATGAACAAGGAGTTTTTCGTTCCGATGTTGCTGGAAGTGGGGCGCATTATAAGGGCATTCGAAATCGCGTCAACCTTTAATTTCAAGAAACTTTAACGTTCCTGAAAAACAAGCGGGGAGGCCTGACGGCCTCCCCGCTTCTATATAGCTACAACTATCGGCTATCACTCTGCCTTGAGGGTTACCCGCGCAAACGACTTCTTGCCTGCCTGGCAAACGTGGGTCGCCCCCAGGGCAAACATGAAATCCCGTTCGACCACGGCGCCGTCAACCTTTACCGCGCCACCACTGAGCAGATCACGAGCCTGCGCCGAGTTCTTCACCAGGCCAGCACGATTCAGCACGGCAGCGATCGGCAGGTCTTCCGCCGCAGTCACTTCAACCTCCGGCAGGTCTTCCGGCAACTCGCCATCCTTCATGCGGTTACCTGCGGCACGGTGTGCATTGGCCGCAGCTTCCTCGCCATGGAAACGCGCCACGATCTCTTCCGCCAGCTTGATCTTGATATCACGCGGGTTGGCCCCAGCGGCGACGTCGGCACGGAACTGCTCGATCTCCTCCATCGAGCGGAAGCTCAGCAGCTCGAAGTAGCGCCACATCAAGGTATCCGGGATCGACACCAGCTTGCTGTACATCACGCCCGGCGCTTCCTGGATACCAACATAGTTACCCAGCGACTTGGACATCTTCTTGACGCCGTCGAGCCCCTCGAGCAGCGGCATGGTCACGATGTTCTGCGCTTCCTGGCCATAGGCACGCTGCAGCTCGCGCCCCATCAACAGGTTGAATTTCTGGTCGGTGCCACCCAGCTCGACATCAGCCTTCAGTGCCACCGAGTCATAACCTTGTACCAGCGGGTACAGGAATTCATGGATAGCAATCGGCTGGTTGGTGGTGTAGCGCTTGTCGAAATCATCACGCTCAAGCATGCGCGCCACGGTGTACTGGGAAGCCAGGCGAATGAAGTCAGCCGGGGTCAGCTTGTCCATCCAGGTGGAGTTGAACGCGACCTCGGTCTTGGCCGGGTCGAGGATCTTGAACACCTGCTGCTTATAGGTCTCGGCGTTTTCCAGCACCTGCTCGCGAGTCAGCGGTGGACGCGTGGCGCTTTTGCCGCTCGGGTCGCCGATCATGCCGGTGAAGTCACCGATCAGGAAGATGACCTGGTGCCCCAGGTCCTGGAACTGACGCAGCTTGTTGATCAGCACCGTATGCCCAAGGTGCAGGTCCGGCGCAGTCGGATCGAAGCCGGCCTTGATGCGCAGAGGCTGGCCGCGCTTGAGCTTCTCCACCAGTTCCGACTCGACCAGTACTTCTTCTGCACCGCGCTTGATAAGCGCCAGCTGCTCTTCAACCGACTTCATAGACAAACCCGCAAGGCTCAGATTCAGGGGGAGCCAACCATACAAGATCGGCCGTCAATTACAAGTTTCGCAAAGGAATGTGACCCGGATACAGGCTTGCGGCGTCTACGCGCCCTTGCGTGAAAATGGTTTTGGTTATATTTTATACAGTTATTTCATCTTCATCATGTCATTCATCTTTTCCATTTCACCTATTCAAAGTCACCGTGCCCATGACCAACGAACCGCCTAAAGCGCCCCCGCTTTATCCGAAAAGCCATCTGTTGGCCGCCAGCGGCATCGCCGCCCTGCTCAGCCTGGCCCTGCTGGTATTTCCCTCCAGCGAAGTGGAAGCAAAGAAAACCACCCTCAACCTCGAGCTGGAGAGCCCTGCCGAGCAGTTGAAGGACGAATCCCGCGCTGCGCCCCTGGTACAGGCAGGAGGTGAGCAAGGCTCGCCATTTGCCCAGATCGAGGGCGCCACCCCTGAAACCCAGAACGCCACGCAGGAAGACGCCCCTGCCGCAGAACCGGCCGCCGAAACCGCCAAGGAGCCCAGCCACCGCGAAGTCACTGTGGCCCGCGGCGACACGCTGTCGACCCTGTTCGCCAAGGTGGGCCTGCCGGCCAATGCGGTGCATGACCTGCTGGCCAGCAACAAGCAGGCCAAGCAGTTCAGCCAGCTCAAGCATGGCCAGGTGCTGCAGTTCGAGCTCGACAAGGACGGCCAGCTGGCCAGCCTGCATAGCAAGGTCAGCAACCTCGAAACCATCCGCCTGACCAAGACCGACAAGGGCTACACCTTCAACCGCGAAATCAGCAAGCCGGTCGTGCGTACCGCCTATGCCCATGGCGTGATCAAAAGCTCCCTGTCGGCCTCGGCGCAACGCGCCGGCCTGTCCCACAGCATGACCATGGACATGGCCCGCGTGCTGGGTTACGACATCGATTTCGCCCAGGACATTCGCCCGGGCGATGAATTCGACGTGGTCTACGAGCAGAAGGTGATGGACGGCAAGGTCGTCGGCACCGGCAATATCCTCTCCGCGCGGTTCACCAACCGTGGCAAGACCTACACCGCCGTGCGTTACACCAACAAGCAGGGCAACACCAGCTACTACACCGCCGACGGCAACAGCCTGCGCAAGGCGTTCATTCGCACCCCGGTAGATTTCGCCCGCATCAGCTCGCGCTTCTCAGCAGGCCGCAAGCACCCGATCCTGAACAAGATCCGCGCGCACAAGGGCGTTGACTACGCCGCTCCACGCGGTACCCCGATCAAGGCGGCCGGTGACGGCCGTATCGAACTGGCGGGGCGCCGTGGCGGTTACGGCAACACCGTGATCATCCAGCACGGTAACCGCTACAAGACGCTGTATGGCCACATGCAGGGCTTCGCCAAGGGCGTCAAGACCGGCAGCATGGTCAAGCAAGGCCAGATCATCGGCTACATCGGCACCACCGGCCTGTCCACCGGCCCGCATCTGCACTACGAGTTCCAGGTCAACGGTGTGCACGTCGACCCATTGAGCCAGAAAGTGCCGATGGCCGATCCGATCGCCCGGAACGAACGCCAGCGCTTCCTGCAGCAGAGCCAGCCCCTGATTGCCCGCATGGATCAGGAAAAGGCCACCCTGCTCGCGGCAAACAAGCGCTAAGCCGTGGCGCTCTACCTGGGGGTGATGTCCGGCACCAGCCTCGATGGCCTGGACATTGCCCTGATCGAACAAGGCGAGCAGCCCGAGCTGCTCGCCACCCACTACCTGCCCATGCCCGGCGACCTGCGCCAGGAACTGCTTGCCCTTTGCAGCAGCGGCCCTGATGAGATCGCGCGCGCCGCGCTGGCGGAGAACCGCTGGGCCACGCTTGCCAGCGAAGGTGTCCGCCAGTTGCTGGCCAGCCAGGGGCTGCAGGCTGATGCCATCCGCGCCATCGGCAGCCACGGCCAGACCATCCGCCACGAGCCCGCGCGCGGTTTTACCGTGCAGATCGGCAACCCGGCGCTGCTGGCCGAGCTTACCCGCATCAGTGTGGTCGCTGACTTCCGCCGCCGCGATGTGGCAGCCGGCGGTCAAGGTGCACCGCTGGTCCCGGCCTTCCATGAAACCCTGTTCAGCCATCTCGGCCAGCGCCTGGCCATTCTCAACGTGGGCGGCTTCAGCAACCTGAGCCTGATCGAGCAGGACAAGCCGGTCCGTGGCTTCGACTGCGGCCCGGGTAACGTGCTGCTGGACGCCTGGATCGAGCGCAAGCGTGGCCAGGCCTATGATGCGGATGGTGCCTGGGCGGCTTCGGGTAGGGTGCAGGCCAACTTGCTCGACACAATGCTGGCCGACCCGTTCTTCGCTGGCAGCGGCCCGAAGAGCACAGGCCGCGAGGTGTTCAACCTGGCCTGGCTGGACGGTCACCTTGCCCGCCTGCCCGCCTACCGCGACGAAGACGTGCAGGCAACCCTGCTGGAGCTGACCGCACGCAGCATCAGCGACTCGCTGAGCAATGCCCAACAAGGCACCGAAGCGCTGCTGGTGTGCGGCGGCGGTGCGCGCAACGGCGCCCTGATGGCACGGCTTGGCCAGCTGCTACCAGCCGCGCGGGTCGCCAGTACCGGCACCCACGGTGTTGACCCGGACTGGGTCGAAGCCATGGCATTCGCCTGGCTGGCGCATTGTTGCCTGGAAAATATCGCTGCCAACCGCCCTAGCGTAACAGCGGCCAAGGGCCTGCGGGTACTGGGCGCAATCTACCCAGCCTGAGCATCCGGCAGAAAGTAAAACGCCGCGCAATTGCGCGGCGTTTTCGTATGGCCAGGCCTCAGATCGAGAACGACGAGCCGCAGCCGCAGGTAGTTGCAGCATTGGGGTTCTTGATCACGAAGCGCGAGCCTTCCAGGCCTTCCTGGTAATCCACCTCGGCGCCGGCCAGATACTGGAAACTCATCGGGTCGACCACCAGGGAAACCCCTTCGCGCTCGACGATGGTGTCATCCTCGGCCACGTCTTCATCGAAGGTGAAGCCATACTGGAAACCGGAGCAACCGCCACCGGTGACGAACACGCGCAGCTTCAGACGATCGTTGCCTTCCTCGGAAACCAGGTTCTTCACCTTCTGCGCAGCGCCGTGGGTGAATTCCAAAGCCGTAGGGGTGAAGGTTTCGACGCTCATGTTGATTCTCCCGGCGCGCTAGCCGCCATAAAACTCGATGACGCGCATTATCCGCTTTCCCGAGAAAATCGGTCAAGAATTGTGCGGCTTTAGTCGCGACATACAAAAAGGCCCGCACGACGCGGGCCTTTTCCACCGATGGTGGCTTACGGCAGCAGGCCTGCGTGGGACAGGCCCATGCGCTCGTCCAGGCCGAACAGGATGTTGAGGTTCTGCACCGCCTGGCCGGATGCGCCCTTGACCAGGTTGTCGATCACCGAAAGCACCACCACCAGGTCGCCGCCCTGTGGGCGATGAACGGCTATGCGGCAGACATTGGCGCCGCGCACGCTGCGGGTTTCCGGGTGGCTGCCAGCCGGCATCACGTCGACGAACGGCTCGTCGGCATAGCGTTTCTCGAACAGCGCCTGCAAGTCGACCGAAGTGTCGGCGACGGTTGCGTACAGGGTGGCATGAATGCCACGGATCATCGGCGTCAGGTGCGGCACGAAGGTCAAGCCGATGTCCTTGCCAGCCGCCAGGCGCAGGCCCTGGCTGATTTCCGGCAGGTGGCGATGGCCCTTGACCGCATAGGCCTTCATGCTCTCGCCGGCTTCGCAGAACAGCGAGCCCACCGCCGCACCACGGCCAGCACCGCTGACCCCGGACTTGCAGTCGGCGATCAGGCGCGACGGGTCGGCCAGGCCTGCTTCCAGCAGCGGCAGGAAGCCCAGCTGAGTGGCTGTCGGGTAGCAACCCGGTACGGCGATCAGGCGCGCCTGGCGGATCTTCTCACGGTTGACTTCAGGCAGGCCGTACACCGCGTCCTTCAGCAGCTCCGGTGCGCCGTGCGGCTGACCGTACCACTTGCCCCATTCGGCGGCATCCTGCAAACGGAAGTCGGCCGACAGGTCGATCACCTTGGTACCCGCCGCCAACAGTTCGCCGGCCAGGGCATGGGCAACGCCGTGCGGCGTGGCGAAGAACACCACGTCACAGGCCGCCAGGGTCTTGCTGTCCGGCACGCTGAACGCCAGCCCGTCATAGTGGCCGCGCAGGTTCGGGTACATGTCCGCCACCGCCACGCCGGCCTCGGAGCGCGAAGTGATGACCGCCACTTCGGCCTGTGGATGCTGTGCCAGCAGACGCAACAGTTCGACGCCGGTGTAACCCGTGCCGCCGACGATACCGACCTTGATCATAACGCTTGCCCCTTATCAACGAGCCGTCTGGAAAGCGCACGATAATAGGGGTGCAAGGCGCCTGTAACAACTCTTCGGGTGACCCTTCGGGCGCTTGACCACTACTATCTGACGACCGTGAATACCTGAAGGAACTCCCCCATGCTTTACCTATGGATCAAAGCGCTGCACATAGTCAGCGTGGTGTGCTGGTTTGCCGGCTTGTTCTACCTGCCGCGGCTGTTCGTCTACCACGCCCAGAGCCAGGACAGCATCAGCCAGGAACGCTTCGTGATCATGGAGCGCAAGCTGTTCCGCGGCATCATGAATCCGGCGATGATCGCCACCTACGTGTTCGGCGCGTGGATGCTCTACCTCACCCCGGGCTGGCTCAGCCAGGGCTGGCTGCATGCCAAGCTGACCCTGGTCATCCTGCTGACCGTCTACCATCACATGTGCGGCGCCCAGCGCAAACGCTTCGCCAACGGCAGCAACAGCCACAGCCACGTCTACTATCGCTGGTTCAATGAAGTGCCCGTGCTGTTCCTGCTGGGCATCGTGATTCTGGTGGTGGTCAAGCCATTCTGACATCGCCACACGCTCAAGGAGCCTCGCCATGTCGTTACCCGCCTCGCTCGAACAACGCCTGCGCTTGCCCGTGGTTGCCGCCCCGATGTTCCTGATCTCCAACCCCAGGCTGGTGCTGGCGTGCTGCGGCGGCGGCATCGTCGGCAGCTTCCCCGCCCTGAACCAACGCGACAGCGCCGGTTTCAAGGCCTGGCTGGAAGAGATCGAGGACGGCCTGGCGCAATTGCCGGCGCCAGCGCCCTATGCCGTCAATCTGATTGTCCACCCGAGCAATCCGCGGCTGCAGGCTGACCTGGCCTTGTGTGTGGAACAGCGTGTGCCGATCGTCATCACCAGCCTCGGCGCAGTAAAGGAAGTGGTCGATGCCGTGCACGGTTACGGCGGCCTGGTATTCCACGATGTCACCACCCGCCGCCATGCCGAAAAGGCTGCCGCGGCCGGTGTCGATGGCCTGATCGCCGTTGCGGCAGGCGCAGGCGGCCATGCCGGCACCTGGAGCCCGTTTGCCCTGGCCGCGGAAATTCGCCAGTTCTTCGACAAGACCTTGCTGCTGGCCGGCTGCCTCAACCATGGCCACGAAATACTGGCGGCACAGGTGCTGGGCGCCGACCTGGCGTACATGGGCACCCGCTTCATCGCCACAACCGAAAGCCAGGCTCAGAGCGCCTACAAGCAGATGCTGCTGGGCGCCCATGCTGCCGACATCGTCCATACCCCGGCGGTGTCCGGTGTCCCCGCCAGCTTCCTGCGCCCGAGCCTGGAACAGGCGGGCTACGACATGGACGCGCTCAAGGCTGGCAACGAAGGCAAGCTCAAGCCGATAGACGACGAAGCCAAGGCCTGGAAGACCGTGTGGTCGGCAGGCCAAGGCGTCGGCGGTATCGATGACCTGCCGGGTGCCGGTGCGCTGATCGAACGCCTTCACAACGAGTATCAGCAAGCCCTGTTGCGCTGCCAGGCCCTAGCCACCAGCACCGCCTAGCAAAAGGCAACACCTGGCCCGGCCAAGCTGTACACTAGGCGCCCTCTTCAGCCCCCAGGAGCCTTGCATGACCCGTTACGCCATGATCACTGGTGCTTCCAGCGGCCTGGGCCTGGCCCTGGCGGAAGCGCTGGCGCGGCGCGGGCGCAACCTGATCCTGGTGGCACGCCAGCGTGAAACGCTGGAACCAGTGGCCATCGAGCTTACCCAGCGCTTTGGTGTGGAAGTGCTGTTCCGCGCCTGCGACCTCAGCCAGCCACTGCGCCTGTCGGGCTTCGTGCTGGAACTGGAAGAAGGCGAACGGCGCATCGACCTGCTGGTCAACTGTGCCGGCCTGCGCACCTACGGCCCGTTCCTGGCCCATGAGTGGGCCGATGAGCAGGACCTGCTGGAAGTCAACGTGCTCGCCCTGAGCCGGCTATGCCACGCCATCGGCAACCTGATGGCGGTGCAGGGCGGCGGCCAGATCCTCAACGTTGCAGGCTTGGCCGGTGTGGCGCCGGGCCCGTGGGTGGCCACCTATGCCGCCAGCAAGGCCTATGTACTGAGCTTCTCGCAGGCCCTGCGCGAAGAACTCAAGCGTACCGGCATCAAGGTCTCGGTGCTGTGCCCCGGCCCGGTGCGCTCCTCGCGCCGGCGCATACCGCGGCTCGATGGCAAGCCGCGTTGCCTCAGCCCGGAGGAGGTGGCGCTGTACACCGTGCGCGCACTGGACAAGAACCGCGCACTGATCATGCCCGGCCTGCGCAACCGCTGGCTGGCTTTCGTCCCGCGCCTGCTGCCCCGCTGGCTGGTGCGCAAGCTGGCCGGCTTCATGCACCGCCGCTACTGCCCGCTCGGCATGGAATAGCCACTGGGCGAGCGGCGCCTGGCTGAGTACACTCGGCCCGACCCTCACCATGGAGCAAGTGCTGTGGACGATTTATTCATCAAGATCATCAACCGGGAAATCCCGGCGAAGATCATCTACGAGGACGACCAGGTCCTGGCGTTCCACGATATCGCCCCCCAGGCGCCCGTGCATTTTCTGGTCATCCCGAAAAAGCACATCCGCACCCTCAATGACCTGACCGAAGAAGACAAGGGCCTGGCGGGCCACATCCTGTTCACCGCCCAGCGCCTGGCCAGGGAACTTGGCTGCGAGGACGGCTTCCGCGTTGTCATGAATTGCAACGAGCAAGGCGGCCAGACCGTTTACCACATCCACATGCACGTGCTTGGCCAGCGCCAGATGCACTGGCCTCCGGGCTGATCCACGGCAAGCCACCATGCCACTATTGCGGTAAACTGTCGGGCACATTCTTGCGGAGGTGCCCGATGGCTACCGAACGTCACTACTCGCCGCTCGACCGCTTGTTGCTGCAGGCCGATACCGCCATGCGCACCTTGCTGCCCTTCAGCGGCCAACCCGCCCGTCCCTCGCCGGCCATCATCCAGCCGGACGTCGACCTGGACGAGCAGCAGGCCCGCCACGTTGCCGGGCTGATGCGCATCAACCACACCGGTGAAGTCTGTGCCCAGGCGCTGTACCAGGGCCAGGCCCTGACCGCAAAGCTGCCTGAAGTGCGCAAGGCCATGGAGCATGCCGCCGAGGAAGAAGTGGACCATCTGGCCTGGTGTGAACAGCGTATCCGCCAGCTGAACAGCCACCCCAGTGTGCTCAACCCGCTGTTCTACGGCATGTCGTTCGGTATCGGCGCACTCGCCGGGCTGGTCAGCGACAAGGTCAGCCTGGGCTTCGTCGCTGCCACCGAGCACCAGGTGTGCAAGCACCTCGACGAACATCTGGAGCAGATCCCGCAGGAAGACGAAAAGTCCCGGGCCATTCTCGAACAGATGCGCATCGATGAGGAACAGCACGCCGACTCCGCACTGGCAGCCGGTGGTTATCGCTTCCCCGCACCGGTCCGTTTTGGCATGAGCCTGCTGGCCAAGGTCATGACCAAGAGTACCTACCGTATCTGAAGGCATCACCATGACGGACCGTTTCGACGCCAAGGACCTGGCGCGCGCCGTGCACGCCGGCATTCTCCAGCCAGGCCAGGACCTGGCCCTCGCAGCCTTCCTGCGCCAGCGGCCGGCGCCACGCGGCAGCTTCCAGCTGGCCCATGTCGCATTCTATTTCGGCGCCATGCTGATCATGGCGGCGATGGGCTGGCTGCTCACCGAAGCCTGGATGAGTATTGGCGACTGGGCACTGCTGGCCATCGCCAGCCTTTACATCCTGTTACTCACGCTGTTCGCCGTTAACCTGCAACATCGCGCCCAGCCCGTCGCCGCCGGGGTGCTGGCAGCAGTCGCGGTCAGCATCGTGCCGCTGGCGGTATTCGCCGTCGAACGGCTGGCCGGCTGGTGGCCACTCGACGATGTGCAGGCCAACTATCACCAGTACTACACCTATGTGCAGGGCGGCTGGCTGGCAATGGAAGCGGCCACGGTACTCGCCGGGCTGCTGATACTGAGGCTGATCCCCTACCCGTTCATCATCATGCCGATGGCCGTGGCGTTGTGGTTCATGTCGATGGACCTGAGCGAATGGTGGTTCGGCTCGCCGTTCAGCTGGGAGCAACGTCGCGAGGTGTCGTTGTGGTTCGGGCTGGGTCTGCTGGTGGTATGCATCGTGGTCGATGGCCGCACTCGCGAAGACTATGCACATTGGGGCTATCTGGCCGGGCTGGCGGCTTTCTGGGGCGGGCTGACGCTGACGGACAGCGGCAGCGAGCTGGGCAAGGCCATGTACTGCCTGGTCAACGTTGTACTCATGGGCATGGCAGTACTGCTGCGCCGGCCGGTGTTCATGGTATTCGGCGCGCTGGGAGTGGCGGCCTACCTGGGCTACCTGTCGTATGAGGTGTTTGCCGACTCGCTGCTGTTTCCGCTGGTGGTGAGCTTGATCGGGCTTGCAGTCATAGGGCTGGGCCTGGCTTATCAGAAACGGCGCGAGCGATTGAGCCAGGTGATGCGCGGTTGGCTGCCTGAGTGGGTGCGGGCGGCATTGCCTGCGCTTCGCAGGTGATAGCGTTGGGGCTGCCGCGCAGCAGCCCCAACCATGGCCTTAACCCAGCTCTACGATTTCATAGCCATGGCTGATCGCCACACCGGCACGCTCCAGCATGATCGAAGCCGAGCAGTACTTCTCTGCCGACAGCTCCACCGCGCGCTTGACCTGCGCCTCTTTCAGCCCGCGCCCTTTCACCACGAAGTTCATATGAATCCTGGTGAACACCTTCGGGTCTTCGCCTGCACGCTCGGCCTCGAGAAACGCCTCGCAGCTTTCCACTGCCTGCCGCGACTTCTTCAGAATGCTCACCACATCGAAGCTGCTGCAGCCACCCAGGCCCAGCAACAGCATCTCCATCGGTCGCACACCCAGGTTGCGGCCGCCGGCCTCGGGCGGGCCGTCCATCACGACGACGTGGCCGCTCCCCGATTCGCCGAGGAACATTGCCTCACCGGCCCACTGGATACGTGCCTTCATCTACCCGGACTCCTGATTTTCGGAAAAGGGTGTCAGCTTAGACCTTGTATGGCCGTGGGAAAAGCACGAGTCCTGTCGGTTTAATACCGAAACATCTTGTAGTGTCTGATAAGCTGGCGCCAAATGACTGGCGCTTCGCGCCGGCTACCCCTTTCAAAAAGCCCATGCGTCGCATCGAACAGGATTTCGTGATGGTTGCTTCCGCCTTACCCGCCAAGATAAAGAACATCGACAGGCTGCTGGTGCACTGCCAGCGCCGCCGCTACCCCTCCAAAAGCAATATCATTTGCGCCGGCGACCGGGCCGAGACGCTGTCATTCATCATCAAAGGGTCTGTCACCATCCTCATCGAGGACGACGAAGGCCATGAAATGATCATCGCCTACCTCAACAGTGGCGATTTCTTTGGCGAACTGGGCCTGTTCGAGCCTGCTGGCAGCGAGCAACACCGCAGTGCCTGGGTGCGCGCGAAAACCGAATGCGAAGTGGCCGAAATCAGTTACGAGAAATTTCGCGAACTGGCGCGCCAGGATCCGGAGATTCTCTACGCGCTGGGCAGCCAGATGGCCCAACGCCTGCGCAACACCACACGCAAGGTAGGCGACCTGGCGTTCTTCGACGTCACCGGGCGGGTTGCCCGTTGCCTGCTTGACCTGTGCAAGCAACCTGACGCCATGACCCACCCCGACGGCATGCAGATCAAGATTACCCGTCAGGAGATAGGACGGATCGTCGGCTGCTCCCGAGAAATGGTCGGCCGCGTCCTCAAGGACCTCGAGGAGCGCAGCCTGGTGCAGGTCAAAGGCAAGACCATGGTGGTCTACGGTACGCGTTAAGCCTTGGGCAGGTCAGCCAGCACCTTGGCATAGGCCTGCGACAGGCGCTCGAACCAGGGCGCCTCGGGCGCCACTTCGTGCAAGGCGATATGTGCGTCGGCACGGCAGCGCTGGTCCAGTTCGCAACACTCGTTGAAGCGGTTGACCGCGGCCACCATCGACTCGCGCTCGTTGTCCAGCAGCAATGCGCCATGTACCAGCACTACCGGGCGCTTGCCACCCAGCCCCTGACGCCAGCGTTGTGCGGTGCCCACCAGTTTGCGACCATTGAGGTTGACGTTGTAGCGGCCGTCGCAGAACGCCCCGTCGATCTCACCCACCGACGCCACTGCGCCCCACTCGCGCAGCACGTCGCACAGCGGCAGGCACAGGCGCTCGTATGCATTTTCGATACGGCCATGGTCGCCTTCGCTACGCGGGGCAACGTAGACCAGTGCAACGTTTACCGTCGCATGCGACTGCGGCACGGGCTCGCCGCCGGTTTCGCGCAGCAGCACCGGCCAGCCGGCAATGGCCAGCTCCGCACAGGCAGCCTCGAAATTGTCCAGGCGGCTCATGCGTCGCGGCATGACCAGAGCGTGGTCGGTAGGGCGCCAGAACAGTACGCCACTGTCGCGTTCGCCGCGGCACACGGCGGCCAGCAGGTCCTGTTCGGCGTGCAGGCCTTGTTCGACGGTCAGGGCCAGGGGTTGATCGGTCATTGATCCACCTTCGATATTGATGTCTACGGCCTCTTCCCGGTGAACCCGCGAAAGGCCAGGCCTGGCATACAAAAAAGCCGGCCAAAACGGCCGGCTTTGTTTGGTCAGTCCAGTTGCTGAACAGTCTTCTTCACCAGTTCCGGGAAGAACAACCGCTGCAATTCCAACCCAGGCTGCTCGGCACGCATGAACGCCTCACCCACCAGGAACGAATAAACCTCGTTGATTTCCATCAGTTCCACATCGGCCCGGTTCAGGATGCCGCTTTCGGTAACCACCAGGCGATCACGCGGAATACGTGGTAGCAGGTCAAGGGTGGCTTCCAGGCTGACCTCGAAGGTGTGCAGGTTGCGGTTGTTCACCCCCACAAGCGGCGTATCGAGGATTTTCAGTGCGCGCTCCAGCTCATCGCCGTCATGCACTTCCACCAGCACGTCAAGGCCGACATCCTTGGCCGTGGCCGCCAACTCGGCCATCTTCACGTCCTCCAGCGCTGCCACGATCAGCAGCACGCAGTCTGCGCCCAAGGCGCGGGCTTCGACGATCTGGTACGGGTCGACCATGAAGTCCTTGCGGATCACCGGCAGCGAAACTGCCGCACGGGCCTGCTGCAGATAGGCATCGGCGCCCAGGAAATAATCCACATCGGTCAGCACCGACAGGCAGGTCGCCCCGCCTTTCTCATAGCTCACGGCAATTTCCGCCGGCACGAAATGCTCGCGGATCACACCCTTGCTCGGCGAAGCCTTCTTGATTTCGGCAATGACTGCCGGCTGCTTGCGTCCGGCCTGCTCGATCAACGCCTTGGCAAAGCCACGCGGGGCGTCGGCAACCTTGGCCAGGGCCTCCAGTTCAGCGAGGCTGACGCGCGCACTGCGCTCGGCCACTTCCTGGAACTTGCGAGCAATGATCCTTTCCAGCACCGTCGGCACACTCATGCTTCGTTCTCCACCTTGAATACTGCAGTAAAGGCACCCAGTTCCTGCAGCTTCTCCCAGGCCAGCCCGGTGTGCAGTACGTCATGGGCCAGCTCCACACCGGCCTTCAGGCTCATGGCATGGTCAGCGGCATACAGCGCTGCGCCGGCATTGAGCACGATCATTTCGGCGGCCTTCTGGCCGTTCTCGGTCTTGCGCCGCCCCAGGGCGTCGCGAATCAGCTCCAGCGACGCCTGCGGGTTCTCGACCGCCAGGCCGTGCAGACTCTGGCTCTTCATGCCGAGGTCTTCCGGCTCGACCCAATATTCTGTGATCTCGCCGTTTTTCAGTTCGGCGACGAAGGTGGGCGCAGCCAGGCTGAACTCATCCAGGCCATCCTTCGAGTGCACCACCAGCACGTGCTTGCTGCCCAGACGCTGCAGCACCTCGGCCAACGGGCGGCACAGGGCCTGGGTGAACACCCCGACTACCTGATGCTTCACTCCGGCCGGATTCGTAAGCGGGCCGAGCATGTTGAACAGGGTACGCAACCCCAGGTCGCGGCGCGGGCCGGCGGCATGCTTCATGGCACTGTGGTGGCTTTGTGCAAACATGAAGCCGATGCCCAGGCTGTCGATGCAGCGGGCCACCTGGGTAGGCGTCAGGTTCAGATAGATGCCAGCCGCCTCCAGCAGGTCGGCACTGCCGCTCTTGCCCGAAACCGCGCGATTACCGTGCTTGGCCACGGTGCAACCCGCCGCTGCCAGGACGAACGAGGAGGCGGTAGACACGTTGAAGATGTTGGCGCCATCACCGCCGGTGCCGACGATATCGACCACGCCATCGAGGCTTTGCAGCTCGACCTTGTCGGCCAGCTCACGCATTACCGACACCGCACCGACGATTTCGTCGATGCTTTCGCTTTTCATGCGCATGCCCATCAGGAAGGCACCGATCTGCGCTTCGCTGCACTGGCCGGTCATGATCTGGCGCATGACATCGCGCATTTCTTCGGTGGAAAGGTCCAGGTGGCCGACGATACGGCTCAACGCGCTCTTGATATCCATGGTCGATCCTTAGCGGCGGCCGCCGGTCTGCTTGAGGAAGTTGGCGAACAGCTCGTGACCCTGTTCGGTAAGGATCGATTCAGGGTGGAACTGCACCCCTTCGATATTCAAGGTCTTGTGGCGCAGGCCCATGATTTCGTCGAGCGAACCATCGGCATGGGCAGTCCAGGCCGTCACTTCCAGGCATTCGGGCAGGGTTTCACGCTTGACCACCAGGGAATGGTAGCGGGTCACCGTCAGCGGGTTGTTGAGGCCGCTGAACACGCCCAGGTCACGGTGGTAGACCGGGCTGGTCTTGCCATGCATCACCTGGCGGGCACGCACCACGTCACCGCCAAAGGCCTGGCCGATCGACTGGTGGCCCAGGCATACCCCGAGAATCGGCAGCTTGCCGGCAAAGTGCAGGATGGCCTCGATGGACACACCCGCCTCGCTCGGCGTACATGGCCCTGGGGAAACAACGATGCGCTCGGGGTTCAGGGCTTCGATCTGGGCGATGGTCATTTCGTCATTGCGAATGACCTTGACCTCGGCACCCAGCTCGCCAAGGTACTGGACGACGTTGTAAGTGAATGAGTCGTAATTGTCGATCATCAGTAACATCGGGTTAAACCTCTTGAATCTACTGACTTCAGAATTCGACCTTCCTGCGCCCGCCAACAGGCGCGGCTTTGCCCCAAGGGGCGGTAGACAGGAAGGAAAACAGGGGCGGGCCGGGCGGGCCGGCAGGAGATAAAGTCAGGCGCGCCAACGCCAACGGGCATGGGCCTTGATTACGCGCATCAAGAGTTTGCTGACGATCAACACAGGATAGGTCTCGCTCATACGTCACGGCACAGTAGCCTACCGGGGCGACGGGCGCAATATGCCCCGTAAACACGGGGA
This sequence comes from Pseudomonas sp. TE21394, assembly GCF_054057835.1. Lineage (NCBI taxonomy): Bacteria > Pseudomonadati > Pseudomonadota > Gammaproteobacteria > Pseudomonadales > Pseudomonadaceae > Pseudomonas > Pseudomonas sp. TE21394. The sequence continues at coordinate 1,428,810 of NZ_JBSRZR010000001.1, forward strand.
AACGAATGGACTTGGGAGGGATGCCCTGCGATTTGCTAAGGTCGGGCGGGTTGTCTTGATAAAAACAAAGAAAAGGATGTTCTCCGATGCGAAAAGCTCCGTTCGTACGTTTTACCCTCGCCTCATTGGCATTGGCTTGCAGCCAGGCTTTCGCTGCACCCTCGCCCTACTCCTCGCTGATCGTGTTTGGCGACAGCCTGGCCGATGCCGGGCAATTTCCCGACCTGACCGGCGGTACGTCCGGCTCACGGTTTACCAACCGGGATGGCAACGGCAATTTTGCACCGGTGTCGCCAATGATCCTGGGTGGGCGGCTGGGCATTGCGCCAGACGACCTGAATCCCTCGACGTCGCTGGGCATTCGGCCCGACGGCAACAACTGGGCCGTCGGCGGCTACACCACCCAGCAGATCCTCGATTCGATCACGACGATTTCCGAGACCGTCATTCCGCCCGGCAACCCCGGCGCCGGGCTGGTGCTTCGCGATCGCCCAGGCTACTTGGCCAACGGCCTGCGTGCCGACCCCAACGCGCTGTACTACCTGAATGGCGGTGGCAATGACTTCCTCCAAGGGTTGATCAACAGCCCCGCCGACGCGGTGGCCGCCGGTGCCCGCCTGGCCGCCAGCGCCCAGGCCCTGCAACAAGGTGGCGCCCGCTACATCATGGTGTGGCTGCTGCCCGACCTCGGCCAGACCCCGAACTACAGTGGTACGCCACAGCAAAACCCGCTGTCGTTGCTGTCCGGCGCGTTCAACCAGTCCCTGCTTGGCCAGCTGGGGCAGATCGATGCCGAAATCATTCCACTCAATATCCCGGTGCTGTTGAGTGAAGCGTTGGCCGACCCCAGCCAGTATGGCCTGGCCAATGGCCAGAACCTGGTCGGTACCTGCTACAGCGGCGAAGGCTGCGTGGAGAACCCGGTGTATGGCATCAATGGCAGCACGCCAGACCCTACCAAGCTTCTGTTCAACGACGCGGTGCATCCGACCATCGCCGGCCAGCAACTGATTGCCGACTACGCCTATTCAATCCTCGCCGCCCCGTGGGAGCTGACCCTGCTACCGGAAATGGCCCACGCCAGCCTGCGCACCCACCAGGACGAATTGCGCAGCCAGTGGCAGAGTCCCTGGCAGGCAGTTGGCCAATGGCAGGCCTTCGTCTCCACCGGCGCCCAGGACCTGGACTTCGATAGCCAGCGCAGCGCGGCCAGCGGTGATGGCCGCGGTTACAACCTGACCCTGGGCGGCAGCTATCGGCTGACTGACGCCTGGCGCCTGGGCCTGGCCGGCGGCGTGTATCGGCAGAAGCTGGAAGCCGGCGAACAAGACTCGGACTACAAGCTGGACAGCTACCTGGCCAGCGCCTTCGCCCAATACCGCCAGGACCGCTGGTGGGCTGATGCGGCACTGACCGCAGGGCATCTGGACTATCGCGATCTCAAGCGCACCTTCGCCCTTGGCGTGAACGACCGCAGCGAAAAGGGAGATACCGATGGCGAAGCCTGGGCGATGTCGGCACGGCTCGGCTACAACCTGGCGGCAGAGAGCAGCGGTTGGCAGTTGGCGCCGTTCATCAGCGCCGACTATGCACGGGTGAAAGTGGATGGCTATGACGAGAAGAGCGGGCGCTCGACCTCGCTGGGCTTCGATGACCAGCAACGCACGTCCCGCCGACTGGGCGTGGGGTTGCTGGGTAGCGTGCAGGTTGCGCCAAGCACCCGGCTGTTCGCTGAGGTGGCGCAGGAGCATGAGTTCGAGGATGACCAGCAGGATGTGACCCTGCACCTGACCAGCCTGCCGGCTAATGACTTTACCCTGACCGGGTATACACCGCACAGCGACATGACCCGGTCCAGTATTGGAGTGAGCCATGAGGTGGCGACGGGGGTGCACCTGAGTGGGAATTACAACTGGCGCAAGAGTGATGAGCTGACGCAGCAGGGGGTTAGCCTGGCGGTCAGTGTCGACTTCTAGGTCGCCGGGGCCGCTTTGCGGCCCCAACCAATCTACCTGGCAGAGGTCTGCTCAGCCAACGCCACCGCGCGGAACATTGCCCGGCGCTTGTTGATGGTTTCTTCCCATTCCAGCGCCGGCACCGAGTCGGCAACGATACCGCCGCCGGCCTGCACATGCAGCTCGCCGTCCTTGATCACTGCGGTACGGATGGCAATCGCGGTGTCCATGTTGCCATTCCAGGCAAGGTAACCGACCGCCCCACCGTAGACCCCACGCTTGACCGGCTCCAGTTCGTCGATGATCTCCATTGCGCGAATCTTCGGCGCCCCGGAAAGCGTACCGGCCGGCAGAATGGCCCGCAGTGCGTCCATCGCCGTCAGCCCTTCACGCAGTTGGCCGGTGACGTTGGATACGATGTGCATCACATTCGAATAGCGCTCGATCACCATCTTCTCGGTCAGACGCACGCTACCAGTCGCGGACACACGGCCGACATCGTTGCGGCCCAGGTCGATCAGCATCAGATGCTCGGCGATCTCCTTGTCATCCGACAGCAGATCGTCTTCCAGCGCACGGTCGGCCTCTTCGGTCGCACCACGCGGGCGGGTACCGGCAATCGGCCGAACGGTGACCAGGTTGTCCTCGACCCGCACCAGCACTTCAGGCGAGCTGCCGACCACGTGGAAGTCGCCAAAGTTGAAGAAGTACATGTACGGCGTCGGGTTGAAGCAGCGCAGCGCGCGATAGAGGTCGATGGGCGCGGCCTTGAAGTCGATCGACATGCGCTGCGATGGCACCACCTGCATGCAGTCGCCGGCCAGGATATATTCCTTGATACGGCCAACGGCGTTCTCGTAGTCCTCGCGGGTATAGCTGGAGCGGAATGCCGGCTCGGCGGCCTGCGGGCCGCTCAGGTCCAGGCCCCGGCGCGGTGTGATCGGCTGGCGCAAGGTTTCCAGCAACCCTTGCAGACGTGCCTGGCCGCGCTCGAATGCCTGCTCTTCGGCCGGGTCGACCAGCACGATGGCGTGCATCTTGCCCGCCAGGTTGTCGAACACCACCACCGCATCCGACACCATCAACAGGATATCCGGCACGCCCAGCGGGTCTGGGTTTGGGCTGGCCCCCAGGCGTTTTTCCACGTAGCGCACGCAGTCATAGCCGAAGTAACCGACCAGGCCGCCGTTGAAACGCGGCAGGCCGGAAATATCGGCAACCTTGTAGCGGTCCTTGAAGGTTTCGACGAAGGCCAGCGGGTCTTCGACGTCGTGGCTTTCCACCTCCACGCCATCTTGCAGAATGCTGACGTGGTAGCCATGGACACGCAGCACCGTGCGCGACGGCAGGCCGATCATCGAGTAACGGCCCCACTTCTCGCCGCCCTGCACCGATTCGAGCAGGTACGAGTTCGGCTGGTCAGCCAATTTCAGGTAGATCGACAGCGGCGTGTCGAAGTCGGCCAGGGTTTCGCAGGCCAGGGGAATGCGGTTATAGCCGGCAGCGGCCAGGCGCAGGAATTCTTCGCGGGTCATGGGTAGCCTCGTGGCAAGCAGCAATGGGTCAGGCAAACGGACAGGCCGGCACGCGCCGGCAGGCAGAAGTCAGGCGCGCCAACGCCAACGGGCCAGGGCCTTGATGACTTTCATCCAGAACTTGCCAGTAACCGCCACGGTGGACTCTCTGTCTTGTGAGGCTTGAAGGTCCGCCAACGTTATCCCAGTGGCTGGGTCTGCGCAACCGGGCAGCAGTGCACGCAGGTCGTCGATCACCAGGCTGGGGGCTTCGTCGTGGATCGGCCGGCCGTGGTTATAGCCGTAGCTCAGGCCCACACACTGCACACCAGCCGCCTTGGCCGCCAGCACGTCACTGCGCGAATCGCCGACGAACAGCGATTGCTGCGGGGTAACACCGGCCATCTGCATGACGAACAGCAGCGCCGCCGGGTCCGGCTTCTTCTGTGGCAGGGTGTCGCCGCCGATGATCCAACGGAAGTATTTGCCGATCTTCATCTGGTCCAGCAGCGGGCCGACGAAACGTTCGGGCTTGTTGGTGATCAGCGCCATCTCCACGCCCTGCTTGTGCAGCCAGCGCAGGGTTTCCTGCACGCCGGGGTAGACCACGGTCAGCTCGTGGCTTTCGGCATAGGCGTCCATGAACAGCGCCAATGCCTGCTCGGCCAGCGCGTCGTCCACCGTGGCGTGGTCGATGCCCCCGGCCAGCGCCCGGCGCACCAATACCTGGGCGCCGTTGCCGACCCAGTGACGCACGGCTTCAAGGCCGGCAGGCGGGCGCCCCAGTTCGAGCAGCATGCGGTCCACGGCGGCGGCCAGGTCTGGCACGGAATCGATCAGGGTACCGTCCAGATCGAACATCACCAGCCTGGGCAGCGTCCCCGGGAACAGCTGCTCGAAGCCGCTCATGGGCGCGCCTGGGCCAGTTCGGCGCGCATCCTGGCGATGACTTCCTGGTAGTCCGGGGCGTTGAAGATCGCCGAACCGGCCACGAAAGTGTCGGCGCCAGCGGCAGCGATCTCGCGGATGTTGTTGACATTGACGCCACCGTCGATCTCGAGGCGGATATCGCGGCCGCTGGCATCGATCAGCGCACGCGCCTCGCGCAGCTTGTCGAGGGTACCAGGGATGAACTTCTGCCCGCCAAAGCCCGGGTTGACGCTCATCAGCAGCACCATGTCGATCTTGTCCATCACATATTTCAGGGCGTCCAGGCTGGTGGCCGGGTTGAACACCAGGCCGGCCTTGCAGCCGCCGTCCTTGATCAGTTGCAGGGAGCGGTCGATGTGTTGCGTGGCTTCCGGGTGGAAGGTGATGTAGGTGGCGCCGGCTTCGATGAAGTCACCAATGATGCGGTCGACCGGGCTGACCATCAGGTGCACGTCGATCGGTGCGGTTACACCATACTTGCGCAGGGCGCTGCAAACCATCGGACCAATGGTCAGGTTGGGGACGTAGTGGTTGTCCATGACATCGAAGTGGACGATGTCGGCACCCGCCGCCAATACCTTGTCGACGTCCTCGCCCAGGCGGGCGAAATCGGCGGAGAGAATGGAGGGAGCAATAGCGTAGGGCTGCATGGCGCACCTGTTGGCAGAATCACGGTGGCGCGCATTGTAACCCAGGCAAGCGGATGAGGGCTGATTAGCATCAATCTGTACCGGCCTCTTCGCGGCTTACGCCGCTCCCACAGGTGTAGTGTCAACTCGAAGCCAGCGCAGTACCGTGTGGGAGCGGCCTTGTGCCGCGAAGCAGGCGACGCGGAGGATGGCACCGGCTGCGCCGGTGTTCGCGGGGCAAGCCCGCTCCTACAGGAATAACGCCAGCTTTGGACATTTGAGCAAGACAGCTGGACCGGGCAGGCATTGAAAGCTGCACAAACGGCTTTAGCCGCGAAGAGGCCAGCACAGGCAACATACCTTCAGCCAGGCTGCTGGGTCCTCAGCTTCTCGCTGCGCCCGCGCAACCATTCCAGGGTCAGCAGCAGTATCACCGAGAAGGCGATCAACAAGGTGGCCGCCGCCGCAATCGTCGGGCTCAGGTTTTCGCGGATGCCGCTGAACATCTGCCGTGGCAAGGTCGCCTGTTCCGGGCCGGCGAGGAACAGCGTCACCACCACCTCGTCGAACGACGTGGCAAAGGCGAACAAGGCCCCGGAAATGACCCCAGGCGCAATCAGCGGCAGGGTGACCCGGCGGAAGGTCAGCAGCGGCGAGGCACCGAGGCTGGCCGCCGCGCGCACCAGGTTGTAGTTGAAGCCCTGCAAGGTCGCCGACACGGTAATGATGACGAACGGCACGCCCAGCACCGCATGCACCAGAATCAGCGAAGTGAAGCTGTTGCCCATGCCAAGCGGGGCGAAGAACAGGTAGCTGGCCACACCGATGATCACCACCGGCACCACCATAGGCGAGATCACCAGTGCCATGACCAGCGACTTGCCCGGGAAGTCGCCACGGGTCAGGCCGATCGCCGCCAGGGTACCGAACACCATGGCCAGCACCGTGGCCGCCGGGGCGACGATGATGCTGTTCTTCAAGGCGCGCATCCATTCAGCGGAGCCGAAGAAGTCCTGGTACCAGTGCAACGAGAAGCCCTGCAACGGGTACACCAGGAAGCTGCCACTGTTGAACGACAGAGGCACGATTACCAGCACCGGCAGAATGAGGAACAGCAGGATCAGACCGCAGAGAATACGCAGGCTGTAGAACCACACCCGCTCCACGGGCGACATGTAAGGGCTCAGCATGACAAGGCTCCTCAGCTCAGGCGCAGGCGGCTGGCGCCGACCAGCCAGCTATAGATCAGGTACAACAGCACGGTCGCGAGCAGCAACAGCCCACCCAGCGCGGTGGCCATGCCCCAGTTGATGCTGGTGTTGGTGTAGAAGGCGACGAAGTAGCTGACCATCTGGTCATTCGGGCTGCCCAGCAACGCCGGGGTGATGTAGTAGCCGATGGCAAGAATGAATACCAGCAGGCAACCCGCGCCAACACCGGCGTAGGTCTGCGGGAAGTACACCCGCCAGAAGCTGGCGAACGGGTGGCAGCCCAGGGAGATCGCCGCGCGCATGTAGCTGGGCGAAATGCCCTTCATCACGCTGTACAGCGGCAGGATCATGAACGGCAACAGAATATGCACCATCGAGATGTACACGCCGGTGCGGTTGAACACCAGTTCCAGCGGCTGGTCGATGATGCCCATGGCCATCAGCGCGCTGTTGATCAGGCCACCGGACTGCAGCAGCACGATCCACGCGGCCACCCGCACCAGGATCGAAGTCCAGAACGGCAGCAGCACCAGGATCATCAGCAGGTTGCTCTGCCGGGTCGGCAGGTTGGCCAGCAGGTAGGCCAACGGGTAGGCCAGCACCAGGCAGATGGCAGTGATCACCACCCCCATCCACAGGGTGCGGGCGAAGATGTCCAGGTAGATGGCCTGGTCAGGGGTGGCCTTGGCCAGCTCGCCAAGGTCGTCGATACGATGGTCGAGCGAGGCCAGCAGGTAGAACGAGGTCACCGTGCTGGTGTTGCGGCGGATCGCCTGCCAGTAGGCCGGGTCACCCCAACGCTCGTCGAGCGCCTGCAAGGCATCTTTGTAGGAAGCGGGCTCGCTCTTGAATGGCAGCGCCCGCGCGGTCTTGGCCAACAGGCTGCGGTAGCCGGCCAGCTCCATGTTCAGGCGCTTGGACAAGTCGCCCAGGGTCTGGTTCTTGCGCGATTCGGCCAAGTCCTGGCTCAGCGCCTTGTACACGTCCTCGCCCGGCAGGCTCTTGCCGTCCCACTGGGTGATGACGCCCACCGTACGCGGCAGGCCGCCAACCACTTCCGGGTTGCCCACGCTCTTGTACAGCAGTGCCGCGATCGGCACCAGGAACACCAGCAGGAGAAACAGCGCCAGCGGCGCGATCAACGCCTGCGCCTTCCAGCGGTTGACCCGCTCGGCGTGCTTGAGGCGCTGCTTGAGACTTGGACCTGCGCCTTCGTTGAGGGGCACTGCAATGGCCATGGCGAACTCCGCAATACAGGCTGAAATAGGGGCCGCCATGCGGCCCCACACACCGGGCTGTTACTTCTTCGCCGCCCAGGCGTTGAAGCGTTGCTCCAGTTGCTCGCTGTTGTCGGCCCAGAAGGCCACGTCGATCTGCACCTGGTTGGCAATGTTCTCAGGCGTGGTCGGCATGTCCTTCTTCACCTCGTCCGACAGCAGGCTCACGGCTTTCGAGTTGGCCGGGCCGTAGGCGATGTTCTCGGAGTAGATCTTCTGCTGCTCCGGCTGCACGCTGAAGGCAATGAACTGCTTCGCCTGCTCGACATCCTTGGCCCCTTTCGGGATGGCCCAGGCGTCGAAGTCGTAGATGCCGCCGTTCCACACAACTTTCAGGTTGCTCTCTTTCTGCACCGCAGCGATGCGGCCGTTGTAGGCCGAGCTCATGACCACGTCACCCGATGCCAGGTATTGCGGCGGCTGGGCGCCGGCTTCCCACCACTGGATGCTCGGCTTGAGCTCGTCGAGCTTCTTGAAGGCGCGGTCCACGCCCTCTTTGGTGCCCAGTACCTGGTATACGTCCTTCGGCGCGACACCATCTGCCATCAGGGCGAACTCCAGGGTGTACTTGGCGCCCTTGCGCAGGCCGCGCTTGCCCGGGAATTTCTTGGTGTCCCAGAAATCCGCCCAGCTGGTGGGTGCGGTCTTCAGCTTGTCGGCGTTGTAGGCCAGCACCGTGGACCACACGAAAAAGCCCACGCCACAGGGCTGGATGGCGCCTGGCACGTAGTCGGCCTCGTTGCCGAACAGGGCTGGGTTGAGTTCTTCGAACATGCCCTCATCACAGCCGCGGGCCAGTTCTGGCGATTCCACTTCCACCAGGTTCCACGACACACTCTTGGTGTCGACCATGGCTTTGACCTTGGCCATCTCGCCGTTGTATTCGCCAGCGACGATCTTGCCCTTGCCGGCCTTCTCCCATGGTTCATAGAAAGCCTTGACCTGGGCCGCCTTGTTGGCACCACCGAAGGACACCACGGTCAGGTCTGCGGCCATGGCCTGGCCAGCGGCGAACAGCCCCAGGGCCAGGGCGGTCAGTTTCAACTGCTTGCGCATTATTATTCTCTCCACAGTACAGGGTTGGTGAAGCAATCCATCAATGGGCTTCGGCAATCGGATCGAGCGCGCGGGCGTGCTCCACCTCCCAGCCCAGGGGTACTACATCGCCCACGGCCAGGGCCGGGTCGAGCTCGGCAATGGGCTGCTTCACGAAGAAGTCGCCCTTGCCGCAAACTTCCAGGCGCACCCGCACGTGGTCGCCCAGGTAGATGAATTCGGCCACTCGCCCCGAGAAGCGGTTCACGCAGCGCTCGCTGTGGCCGTTCAGGCGCACACGCTCCGGGCGGATCGACAGGGTCACTGGCTCGCCGGCCTGGCCGACATTCACCGCCAGCGCCTCGACCCGCTCGCCACGCGCCAGCTGCACCTGGCAGCGTTTGCCATCGCTGGCCAGCAAGGTGCCGTTGATGCGGTTGTTCTCACCGATGAAGTTGGCCACGAAGGTGTTGCAGGGCTCTTCGTACAAGGTACGTGGGTCGGCGATCTGCTGGATCTCGCCCTGGTGGAACACCGCCACGCGGTCAGACATGGTCAGCGCTTCGCCCTGATCGTGGGTCACGTAGACCACGGTCACGCCCAGGCGCTGGTGGATGTGCTTGATCTCCATCTGCATGTGCTCACGCAGCTGCTTGTCGAGGGCACCCAGCGGTTCGTCCATCAGCACCAGTTGTGGCTCGAACACCAGGGCACGGGCCAGGGCCACGCGCTGCTGCTGACCGCCGGACAGCTGGCCCGGGTAGCGCTTGGCGAAGGCGTCAAGCTGGACCATGTTCAGCACGCGCTTGACCCGCTCGCTGATGTCGGTCTTGCTCAGGTTGCGCACGGTCAGCGGGAACGCCAGGTTCTCGGCCACGGTCATGTGCGGGAACAGCGCGTAGTTCTGGAACACCATGCCGATGTCGCGCTTGTGCGGCGGCACGTTGTTGATCGAACGCCCGGCCAGCTGGATTTCACCAGCGGTGGGGGTCTCGAAGCCGGCCAGCATCATCAGGCTGGTGGTCTTGCCCGAGCCGGACGGGCCGAGCAGGGTGAGGAATTCGCCCTTGCGGATATCCAGGTTGAGGTTCTTGACGATCAGCGACTCGCCGTCGTAGCTCTTCTGCACACCACGGAAGCTGACCAGCGTTTCGCCGGTTGCAGCGTTCGACTTCGCCTCGCTCATGCCTGCACCTTCTTGTTGGATGACTGCGTAGGCAAAAGATTAGAGAAGGCGTATGCGCCCGGAAATCGGGGGTGCTGAGAGAATGCCATCATCCGGATGGAAGATTTGTTGTAGGGATTCCCCTACAAGGATGGCGGATTTGGAATGCTCACCTCCGCCCTGTGGCGTCGCCTGTGGGAGCGGGTTCACCCGCGAAGAGGCCAGCCCGGACAATGCACATGGCAAGCCCGGCCCTTTCCTGGGTGAACCCGCTCCCACAGAGACCGGTGCCAATTGTGAGAACCCTGTGTCGCAATCAGACCAGCTTGTGCTCCATGGCATACTTCACCAACTCTGCCAGCGAGTTCACCTTCAGCTTCTGCATCAAGCGCGCCTTGTGCGTGCTGATGGTCTTGCTAGACAGCGCCAGCTGCTGGGCGATGTCGTTGACGTTGGCGCCCTGGGCCAGGCGCTCGAACACCGAAAATTCGCGCTCCGACAATAGCGTATGCAACGGCCGTGACTCGGTCAGGCCCACTTCGAATACCATGCGGTCGGCCAGCGCCGGGTCGATATAGCGCCCTCCTGCGGCAACCCGGCGAATGGCGGTCAGCAACAACGCCGGGTCGCTGTCCTTGGTGGCATAGCCCGCCGCCCCGGCTTTCAGCGCCCGCGCCGCCATCTGCGCCTCATCGTGCATCGACAACATGAGGATCGCCGGTGCGTCATGCATTGCACGGATCCGCGGGATTGCCTCCAGGCCATTCACGCCAGGCATCGAGATATCCAGCAACACGACTTCGCACGGCGTATGGCGCAGGGTTTCCAGCAGTTGCTCGCCGTTAGCTGCCTCCCCCGCCACCTGCATGTCCTTGGCCAGGCCAATCAACTGCTTGATGCCCTCGCGGACAATGGTGTGGTCTTCGGCCACCAGCACTCGAATCACGATCGCTCTCCTACTCCAACGGAATGGCCACGCTCAGGCTGGTGCCTTCGCCCGGTTCACTGTCCAGCGCCATGCTGCCGCCCAGCATCAGCACCCGCTCACGTACGCCTACCAGGCCGAACGAGGCAGGCCGGGGCTGATCACGGCAAAAACCTTGCCCATCGTCGCTGACGGTCATGCGCAATTGCCCGTGCTCATGCACCAGTTCGATCTCCACGCTGTGTGCCTGGGCATGACGCATCACATTGGTCAGCGCCTCCTGCAGGATACGAAACAGGCCGGTGGCCTTGGCATCACTCAATGCGGGCAGATTATCCGGTACTTGTACCAGGCAGGGGATTTGCGTGCGCGTCTCGAAGCGCCGCGCCTGCCACTCGATGGCCGAGGCGATGCCGGCATCAAGGATCGGCGGGCGCAAGGCGGTAGCCACGTCGCGCACCAGCTGGAACAGCTGGGCGATCAGGCGCTTCATGCTGTCCAGGCGCTCATTGAGGCCCGGGTCCAGTTCGGCGAAGGCCAGCTCGCACATCGACACTTCCAGCTTGAGTACGGTCAGCATCTGCCCCAGCTCGTCGTGCACCTCGCGGGCGATGCGGGCTTTTTCCTCTTCACGCACGCTCTCCAGATGGGCCGACAATTCGCGCAGTTGCTCCTGAGACCTGGCCAACGCCAACTCGGCCCGCTTGCCCTGGCTGATGTCCCATACCACCCCGTCCCACACCACCCGGCCATCGGCCAGGCGCCGGGTACTGGCCTTGATGTCGGCCCAGCGCTGTTCACCCTGGCGGGTGACAATACGCCCCTGCCAGGACCAGTCCTGGTCGCTGGCCAGGGCCAGGTCCTGTACCCGGTGATAATCGGCGCGGTCGTCGGGGTGCACCAGGTTGCGCAAGCCCATCTGCGGGTGCTGGATCTCGCTGGGTGCGTAACCCACCAGCGCCTCGCTGCCCTCGCTGATATAAGGGAACTCGAGGTCGCCCTCGGCCGGGTCGCGCTCCAGGCGGAACACCAGCCCCGGCACGTTGCCGGCAATACCCTTGAGCCGCGCCTCGCTTTCACGCAGGGCCGCCAGGGCGCGGTGGCGCTCGGTGACATCGGCAAGGTAGACCACCAGATACTCGGAATCACGAAAGCGCAGGAAGCTCAGCGACAGCTCCACCGGCAGCAGGCTTTGGTCGGCCCGCCGGCATCGCGTCTCGAACTGGCCGACACCGCCTTCCCCGGTGCGCGCGCCCTTCCATAGCTCCAGCCAGCGGTCCATGGTCAGGTTGGGTTCGAAGGTGCTCAATGGCCGCTCCAGCAGCTCGCCTTCGCCGTACCCCAGCATGCGCTCGGCGGCGTGGTTGGCGTAGCGTACATGGCTGTCCCAGTTGACCCAGAGGATGCCCACCGTGCTCTGGTCGATGGCGAACTGGCTCAGGCGCAGTGCTTCCTCGCGAACCTGCCGCTCTGCCAGGTTCTCCCGCGTGGCCAGCAGGCTGCGCTCCAGCTGGCGCTGCTGTCGGCGCTGCCACACCAGGGTTGCCAGCGCGCACAACAGCAACATGCAGGACAACAAGGCCAGGTTCTGCCAGAAACCGGTCGACTCGCTCAGGCGTGGGTACTTCGGTTGCAGCCAACGCTGATGCAGTTGCTCCAGCTGCTTGGCTGGCAGCGCCTGCAGGCCACGCTCAAGCACATCGGCCAGCAGCGGCCAGTCGCGCCTGGAACCGATGCGTAGCAACTGTGGCAAGCCGATGTCACCCACCACAGCCAACTCGCTGAATTCACTCTCGCGCGACAGGCGGCTGAGCTGGGCTTCATCCAGCACCGCGAAACTGGCCTGGCCGCCCACTACCAACTGCAACGCTTCGCGCTCGTTGGGCACCCCTTGCAGGTTGAGGTTGTTGTAGTTGGCGCGTAGGTAGTCCGCCAGCTGGCTGGGCATGCGTACCGCCACACGTTGCTCGGCTTCGAGTTTTTCCAGCTCCACGGCCATGGCCCCGGTGCGAGGCCCGACCACCAGTTGCGGCACGCGCATGTAGGGGTCGCTGAACAACCACAGGCGCAGGCTGGCGGGGGTCTGGGTCAGGCCCGGGGCAAAATCGATCTCACCCGCCCGCAGGGCGTGCTCGAGGCTGGCCTGGTCAGCGAAATTGCGCCAGGTCAGGTCCAGGCGCAGCGCCTGTGCCAGGCTGCTGACCAACTCCACATTGGCCCCGTACAACTGCTGCAGGCGCCGGTCGAACTGGGCGTAAGGCGCCTGCAGCACCAGGCCGACTCGCAGGCTGCGATGGTTGTCCAGCCATTGCTGTTGCGCAGGCTCCAGCACCACCGATGGCTGCGCCTCAGGTTGGGCCAACGCCATCAAGGGCAGCCATAGACAGCCGATAACCAACAGGCGACGCACTCGCTTCATCTACACGCTCGTCTTGGCAAAGGCGGCCATGCGGCATGGCCGTCACGGGCAAATACTATTAGGCTGCCGGAATCATTCTGGCCTTGGGTTGATTCATGTCCACACTTTATCGCACGACGCTGGCAATGTGCTGCCTCGCCTCGTTCCTTCCATTCGGCGCCCTGGCCGCCGATGCCGAACAACCGCCTGCTGCCAGCGAGACACCGGCTGCCCCAGCCCCGCGCCCGCCATTGCTGGAGCGTAGCCAGGAGGACGCCCAGGCGCTTGCACGGCTGGTGCCAAAGGCCGAGCAACAGACGCTGCAAGGCGGTGCCGACAGCTTCCTGGCACTGTGGAAACCGGCCAACGACAGCGACCCGCAAGGGGCCGTGATCATCGTGCCCGGGGCTGGCGAAACGGCCGATTGGCCGAACGCGGTCGGCCCGCTGCGGCAGAAGTTCCCGGATGTCGGCTGGCACAGCCTGAGCATCAGCCTGCCCGACCTGCTCGCCGACAGCCCACAGGCGCGGGTCGAAGCCAAGCCGGCTGCCAAGCCGGCACCAGAACAGGGCGAAAGCGCTCCAGCCAAGGACCTGCCGGCCGATGCCAACGCCAACGTCGCCCAGGCCACCGCGGCCGATGCCGACACGGCAGAAAGCACCGATGCCGAACAGGCCAGCGAGCAAACCGACCCGGCCGATGCCGCGCGCATTTTTGCGCGGCTGGATGCCGCGGTGGCCTTCGCCCAGCAGCACAACGCCCGCAGCATCGTGTTGATCGGCCATGGCAGCGGCGCTTATTGGGCGGCCCGTTACCTGAGCGAAACGCAGCCACCACAGGTGCAGAAGCTGGTGATGGTCGCCGCGCAGACACCGGCGCGAGTGGAGCATGACCTGGAAAGCCTGGTACCGACCTTGAGGGTGCCTACTGCCGACATTTACTACGCTACCCGCAGCGCTGACCGCAGCGCGGCCGCGCAGCGCCTGCAAGCCAGCAAGCGGCAAAAGGACAGCCAGTACCGGCAGTTGTCGCTGATTGCCATGCCCGGGAACAGGGCGGCTGAACAGGAGCAGCTGTTCCGCCGGGTGCGGGGGTGGATGAGCCTGTAGGAGCGGCCGTGTGTCGCTAAAAGGCTGCTCTGCCCTTTACAGGCCGCGCCGCTTGCGGATCAAGGCATAGGCCTGGTGCAACTCGCGGGTGCGCTCGGTCGCCTCACGCAGTTGTGCCTCGCTCGCCCCCGTGCCCGCCAGCTTGTCTGGGTGGTGACGGCTGACCAGCCGACGATAGGCCTGCTTGACCTTGTCGCCCTCGGTGTCCGCCTCGACCGCCAACAGCCGCAGCGCAGCCGCATAAGTCATGGGCGCCTCACGCGCACCGGCAGCCTTGCGCGGCTCGTACTCCAGCGACATGGCCTGAACCTGGCGTCGGCTCAGGCCCAGTTTCTGCCCCCAGTCCAGCAGCAGTTCGCGTTCCTTGTTGCCCATCTTGCCGTCGGCCCAGACCATGCGCCAGCAGGCGCGCAGGGTGCCTTCCGCCGCATGTGGCTGCTGGCGGATGCGCCGCAGGTGCCCGCTCAGCCGGTCCTTGCCGGCCTTGCCGCGGTTGAACGCGGCAATTGCGCGCAACCGCGCCTCTTCGGCCAGGTCCAGGCGCACCATTTCCTGACGCGCCTGCTGGATGTGCTGCTCGGCCACCCGGCCATCGCACTTGGCCAGACGACCGAGCATCACGAACAGCAACTCATCGTCCTGCAAGGCCGGGCGCCCGCCCAGGCGTTCACGCAGGTCGTCCCAGCCCTGCAAACGCAGGCGGCGGTCGATAAACTGCCCGAGCAAGGCGCCGAGCAGAGCGCCGGGAATACTGGCGACGGCAAAGCCGGCACCAGCGCCAATCACCGTGCTTGGCCACCACATTTCAGGCACCCTCGCCGATCAGGCGCTCGGCCTCGGCCAGGCGTTCGAGGGTGCCGACATCCACCCAGCGCCCGCGGTAGTGTTCGCCACTGACCTGCCCCGCCGCCATGGCCTGGCGCAGCAGCGGCGCCAGCTTGAAGGCACCAGGCTGGCAGCCCTCGAACAACGCCGGGTGCAGCACAGAGAGACCGCTGAAGGTGAGCGTGCCAGGCGCATCATCGCCATCGACCAACTGTCCATCGACCAGGCGAAAGTCACCACGCCCATGGTGGCCCGGGTTATCGACCAGGACCAGGTGAGCCAGGCCTTGCAAGGGCGCCTGCAACTTCGTGAAGTCATAGTCGGTCCAGACATCACCGTTGACCAGCAGGAACGGCGCATCCCCCAGCAGTGGCAAGGCCTTGAAGATGCCACCGCCGGTTTCCAGCGGCTCGCCTTCCGGCGAATAGCGGATGCTCAGGCCGAAACGGCTGCCATCACCCAGGTGGTCTTCGATCTGCTGGCCAAGCCAGGCGTGGTTGATCACCACCTCGCGGATGCCCGCCGCCGCCAGGGCGCGCAGGTGATACTCGATCAGCGGCTGGCCCGCGACCGGCACCAACGGTTTGGGCGTATGCAGGGTCAACGGCCGCATGCGCTCACCTTTGCCCGCTGCCAGGATCATTGCCTTCATGCACGCGCTCCGGCCTGCAACTGGGCAATCAGTTCGCCCAGCTCCGCCAATTCGGGCCGACGACCGATCACTTCTTCTATATAGGCGAAGAAACGCGGCACGTCGCCCAGGTAGCGAGGTTTGCCATCGCGGTGACAGATACGGGCAAAGATGCCGATCACCTTCAGGTGACGCTGCACCCCCATCAGATCGCTGGCGCGCTGGAATGCCTCGAAGTCAGCCTGCACCGGGATACCGGCAGCCCGCGCCTTCTGCCAGTAATCACGCAGCCAGCCCTCGACCCGCGCCTGAGGCCAGCTGATGAAGGCGTCCTTGAACAGGCAGGTGATGTCGTAGGTGACCGGGCCATAGACCGCGTCCTGAAAGTCCAGCACACCAGGGTTGGGGCTGCTCTGCATCAGGTTGCGCGGCATGTAGTCGCGGTGCACCAGCACCTTGGGCTGGGCCAGGGCGCTATCGATCAGCAGCTGGCTGACACGCTGCCAGGCGGCTTGCTGGGCGTCATTGAAGGCCAGGCCAAGCTCACGGCCCACGTACCATTCGGGGAACAGCTCGACTTCGCGGCGCAACAAGGCGTCGTCATAGCTGGGCAGTGGCGCCTCCATCGGCAGGCGCTGGAAGGCCAGCAGGACGTCGATGGCATCGCTGAACAGGCAATCGGCGTTGTCGGCATTGATGATGTCGAGGTAGGTCTGCTGGCCCAGGTCGCCCAGCAGCAGGAAGCCGCGCTCCAGGTCCTGGGCGTGGATCAGCGGCACGTGCACGTCGGCGCTGGCCAGCAGGTGGTCGATGGCGACGAACGGTCGGCAATTCTCCTGTGGCGGTGGCGCATCCATGATCACGAAGCTGTGCCCGGCGCCCTGCCAGCGGAAATAACGCCGGAAGCTGGCGTCGCTGCTGGCCGCGGTCAGGCTGCCGTCGGGCACTTCGCCCCAGGCGTTTTTCCGGAAAAGATCTTTGAGCTGCTCATCGAGCCAGACCGACAGTTGTTGCAGGCGTACATCGTGTTCAGGCATTACAAGGGTCTCCGACGGCCCTAGCCGTCAAGCGGGTCATGCTTTATTATCCAGCATCTTTTTCAGACCATCGAGAGGCGTGCGGCCCCACACGCGGGCAGATGGCACGCAGGAAGCCCGGACTAATAAGATGGCATTGAAATCCCCCGCGTTTCGTAGAAAGTTTCCGTTGCTGGTAACCGGCGGTCTGCTGGCCCTGCAACCTCTGGCCACGTCTTACGTGGTGGCAGCCGAACAGTTCGACTGCCAAGTGTCCGCCTCCGGTGGTTGGGACTGCAAGCCCAAGACCCCAGTCAACAACCTGCCGCCGCGCCCCGTGCATGAGGGCGCTGCCGTCAGCACCGGTACCGAAGCCGCGAGCGAAGGCGAAACGGCGGACCGGCCGATGCTGGTCACCGAAGCCAAGGGCCGTGCCCTGAAGTCGCGCAGCGAAGACTACAGCCACCTGGACTGGGTACCGCGAGAAAAGCTCACTGCTGCGCAGCTGGCCGAAACCGGCCCGTACTGTGGTGGCGCGTACATCGAGCCAACCCGCCCGGGCATGGCCGACACCACGCCGAAGGACGAGTCGCCGACCTACATCAACGCCAAGGTGTCCAAGTACCAGCAGGAGCAGCAGATCGCTACCCTCGCCGGTGACGTGGTCATGCGCCAGGGCAGCATGCAGGCCGAGGCGGACGAGGCCAACCTTTACCAGACCGAAAACCGTGGCGAGCTCAAGGGCAACGTCAGGATCCGTGACAACGGTTCGCTGGTCGTCGGTGACGAGGCGCAGATCCAGCTCGACACCGGCGAAGCCCAGGTCGACAACGCCGAATACGTGATGCACAAGTCGCACATCCGCGGCAGTGCCCTGTACGCCAAGCGTGGCGAAAACGCCATCATCCGCCTCAAGGATGGTACCTACACCACCTGCGAACCGGGCAGCAACGCCTGGCAGCTGAAGGGCAACAACATCACCCTGAACCCGGCCACCGGTTTCGGTACCGCGACCAACGTTACGCTGCGGGTCAAGGATTTCCCGGTGTTCTACACACCGTACATCTATTTCCCGATCGACGACCGTCGCCAGTCCGGTTTCCTGCCGCCATCGTTCAGCAGCACCAGCGACACCGGCTTCATGCTGGTCACGCCGTACTACTTCAACCTGGCGCCGAACTACGACGCCACGTTGTACCCGCGCTACATGACCAAGCGCGGCCTGCTGATGGAAGGCGAGTTCCGCTACCTGACGCCTTCCAGCGAAGGCCAGTTCGGTGGTGCGTACCTCAACGACAAGAGCGACGACCGCAAAGACCAGACTGACTACAAAGAACAGCGCTGGATGACCAACTGGCAGCACAAGGGTGGGTTGAACGAGCGCCTGATGACCGAGGTGGACTACACCGACATCAGCGACCCGTTCTACTTCCAGGACCTGGAAACCGACCAGATTGGTGTTGAATCCCAGGACCTGCTGAACCAGCAGGGCGCGCTGACCTACCGTGGTGACAGCTACACCGCGCGGTTGAACGTGCATGCCTACGAGATGGCGACCATCTCGAGGATCACCCCGTATGATCGCCTGCCGCAGATCACCTTCAACGGTAAGCTGCCGTACGAACCAGGTGGGCTCAACATCGCCTACGAAACCGAAGCAGTCCGCTTCGATCGTGACCTGAAAGACGACTTCGTATTCGACAAGGACGGCAACCCGGACTTCTCCGCCGGTGCAGCAGGCCGTCGCCTCGACCAGAACGTCAGCGGTATTGCCCGTGCCAACGGCAACCGCTTCAATGTGGCACCGTCGATCAGCCTGCCGATGGAGGCCAGCTACGGCTTCCTGACCCCCAAGCTGAAGTATGCGTACACCCATTACGACCTGGATCTGGACAGCCAGGGCAAGGCCCAGGCAATCGCGCAGTCGGCCAACCCGGCGTACGGCAGCTACAACAGCTCGCTGAACCGCGATATCCCGATCTTCAGCGTGGACAGCGGGCTTTACTTCGACCGCAAGACGTCGTTGTTCGGCACCAATTACAAGCAGACCCTTGAACCGCGCATGTACTACCTGTACGTCCCGTACGAGGACCAGAAGGACATCCCGCTGTTCGACTCGGGTGAAACCCTGTTCAGCTATGACTCGCTGTTCCGTGACAACCGCTTCAGCGGCACCGACCGCATCGGTGACGAGAACAAGCTGTCGCTGGGCGTGACCACCCGCTGGATCGAGGACAATGGCTTCGAACGCCAGAACTTCAGCATTGGCCAGGCGTACTACTTCAAGGACCGCAAGGTCCAGCTGCCGGGCATCGACTACCGCACCCGCGACGATGCACAGTCCGACGTATCGCCGTACGCCCTGGTCTACAACTACTTCTTCAACCGCGACTGGCGCTTCAATTCGGACTTCAACTGGGACCCGGACAGCCGCAGCACCCGTTCGGGCAGCGCGATGTTCCACTACCAGCCTGAAGACAACCCGAACAAGGTGGTCAACCTCGGTTATCGCTACCGTAACGACACCATCTCCTACGACTCCGCGACCGGTACCTGGAAAGTGGGCGGTGGCGACTACGGCGTCCCGGGTAGCCCGAACTACATCAAGGACTACTACAAGATCCAGCAGCATGACTTCTCGGTCATCTGGCCGATCGTTCCACAGTGGAGCGTCATCGCGCGCTGGCAGCATGACTACAACCGCAACCGTACCCTGGAAGCCATGGGCGGTTTCGAATACGACAACTGCTGCTGGAAGCTGCGCCTGATCAACCGTTACTGGCTGGACTACGACGACTTCAGCCAGGCGCTTCCGACGAACGAAAAAGGCGACCATGGCATCTTCCTTCAGATCGTCCTGAAGGGTCTCGGTGGTGTAGTCGGCAACAAGGTCGAGTCTTTCCTCGACGAAGGCATTCAAGGTTACCGTGAACGTGAAGACCAAGCTTATTGATCGACTGCGCCCAGCGTTGCTGGGCGTCGCATTGCTGAGTGGCGCGGTGCATGCCGCGGTGCAACCCCTTGATCGGGTAGTGGCCATCGTCGACAACGACGTGGTCATGCAAAGCCAGCTGGACCAGCGCATCCACGAGGTGCAGCAGACCATCGCCAAACGTGGCGGCGGCGTGCCGCCGACGGGTGCCCTGGAGCAGCAGGTGCTGGAGCGCCTGATCGTCGAGAACCTGCAGTTGCAGATCGGCGAACGCTCCGGCATCCGCATCACCGACGAAGAGCTGAACCAGGCCATCGGCACCATTGCCCAGCGCAATGGCATGTCGCTGGACCAGTTCCGCGCGGCCCTGGCCCGTGACGGCCTGTCGTTCGACGACGCCCGCGAGCAGGTCAAGCGCGAGATGATCATCAGCCGCGTGCGCCAGCGCCGCGTGGCCGAGCGCATCCAGGTGTCCGAGCAGGAAGTGAAGAACTACCTCAACTCCGACCTCGGCAAGATGCAGATGTCGGAAGAGTACCGCCTGGCCAACATCCTCATCCCGACCCCGGAAGCGGCCAGCTCGGAAGACATCCAGAAAGCTGCGCGCAAGGTCGGTGACCTGTACCAGCAACTGCGTCAGGGCGCCGACTTCGGGCAGATGGCAATCGCCAACTCGGCCAGCGAAAACGCCTTGGAAGGCGGCGAGATGGGCTGGCGCAAAGCCGGCCAGCTGCCGCCGGATTTCGCCAAGATGCTCAGCAGCATGCCGGTTGGCGAAATCACCCAGCCGATCCGCATTCCCAACGGCTTCATCATCCTCAAGCTCGAAGAGAAGCGAGGCGGCAGCGAGAACGTGTTGCGTGATGAAGTGCACGTGCGCCACATCCTGATCAAGCCGAGCGAAATCCGCAGCGAAGCGGCCACCGAGCAACTGGCCGAGCGCCTGTACGAGCGCATCAAGAACGGCGAAGACTTCGGCGAACTGGCGAAGAGCTTCTCGGAAGACCCGGGTTCGGCGCTCAATGGCGGCGACCTCAACTGGGTGGACCCGAACAGCCTGGTACCGGAGTTCCGTGAGCAGATGGCCAACGCCACCCAAGGCGAAGTCACCCGTCCGTTCAAGACCCAGTACGGCTGGCATGTCCTGGAAGTGCTGGGCCGCCGCGCCACCGACAGCACAGAGCAAGCTCGCGAACAGCAGGCCCTGAGCGTACTGCGCAACCGCAAGTACGACGAAGAGCTGCAAACCTGGCTGCGCCAGATTCGCGACGAAGCCTACGTTGAAATCAAGCTGCCTGGCGCTGACCAGGCTGCCCCGTGAAGCCCCTGCGCTTCGCCGTCACCCCCGGCGAACCAGCCGGCATAGGCCCCGACCTGTGCCTGCTGCTCGCCGCAGACGCCCAACCGCACCCCCTGATCGCCATCACCAGCCGTGACCTGCTCGCCGAGCGGGCCGCGCGCTTGGGGTTGGTCGTCAAGCTGTTGCCGGTAGCGCCAGGCCAATGGCCCGAACAGCCGGCACCGGCGGGCAGCCTGTACGTCTGGGACACGCCCCTGGCGGCCCGGGTAGTGCCTGGCCAGCTAAACAAGGCCAATGCCGCCTTCGTGCTGCAAACCCTGACCCGCGCCGGGCAAGGCTGCCTGGACGGGCATTTCGCCGGGATGATCACCGCCCCGGTGCACAAGGGCGTCATCAACGAGAGCGGCATCGCTTTTTCCGGGCATACCGAATTCCTCGCCGAACTGACCCACACCGCGCAGGTGGTGATGATGCTGGCCACCCACGGCCTGCGCGTGGCCCTGGTGACCACACACCTGCCGCTGCGCGACATTGCCGACGCCATCACTGCCGAGCGCGTCGAACGTGTGACCCGTATCCTGCATGCAGACATGCGCGACAAGTTCGGCATTGCCAACCCGCGCATCCTGGTGTGCGGCCTCAACCCGCACGCGGGTGAAGGTGGCCACCTGGGCCGCGAGGAAATCGACATCATCGAGCCGACCCTGGCCCGCCTGCGTACCGAGGGCATGGACCTGCGCGGGCCGCTGCCGGCCGATACCCTGTTTACCCCCAAGTATCTGGAGCACTGCGACGCAGTGCTGGCGATGTACCACGACCAGGGCCTGCCCGTACTCAAGTACAAAGGTTTTGGCGCAGCCGTGAACGTCACCCTGGGCCTGCCGATCATCCGCACGTCGGTTGACCACGGTACCGCCCTGGACCTTGCCGGCACCGGCAAGGTCGACACTGGCAGCCTGCGCGTCGCGCTGGACACCGCCTACCAGATGGCCGAGAACCGACCATGAACGAGCAATACCAACACCGGGCGCGCAAGCGCTTCGGTCAGAACTTCCTGCACGACGCCGGCATCATCGACCGCATCCTGCGCGCCATCAACGCCAAGGCCGGTGAACACCTGCTGGAAATCGGCCCGGGCCAGGGCGCCCTGACCGAAGGCCTGCTGGGCAGCGGCGCACAGCTGGACGTAGTGGAGCTGGACAAGGACCTTGTGCCGATCCTGCAGCACAAGTTCGCCGGCCGCAGCAACTTCCGCCTGCACCAAGGCGACGCGCTGAAATTCGATTTCAACCAGCTGGGTGTACCACCGCGCAGCCTCAAGGTCGTGGGCAACCTGCCCTACAACATCTCCACCCCGCTGATCTTCCACCTGCTCAGCCACGCCGGGCTGATCCGCGACATGCATTTCATGCTGCAGAAGGAAGTGGTCGAGCGCATGGCCGCCGGCCCTGGCGGTGGCGACTGGGGACGTTTGTCGATCATGGTGCAGTACCACTGCCGGGTCGAGCACCTGTTCAATGTCGGCCCTGGCGCCTTCAACCCGCCGCCGAAAGTGGACTCGGCGATCGTCCGCCTGGTGCCGCATGAAGTGTTGCCACATCCCGCCAAGGATGCGCAACTGCTGGAGCGCGTGGTACGCGAGGCGTTCAACCAGCGCCGCAAGACCCTGCGCAACACCATGAAGGGCCTGCTCGACAGCGCAGCCATCGAGGCGGCAGGTGTGGACGGTAGCCTGCGCCCTGAACAGCTGGACCTGGCGGCCTTCGTGCGCCTGGCTGACCAGCTGGCCGACCAGCAAGCCTGACTGGATCGGCCTGTTCGCGAGCATGGCCCGCGAACAGGCCGGCACAGACTGTAGATATCCCCAAGTCGCCACACCGCTGGCCCTCCCCCCGCTCAATGGCCTAGACTGCGTTTTTGCGTCAGTTCTCCCAAGGCCCTTGCATGTCCGACCCCCGCTATCAGATCGACGTCAGCGTCGTGACCCGCTACCTCAAAGAACAATCCGACCCGGAAAACAGTCGTTTCGCTTTCGCCTACACCATCACCGTGCAGAACAACGGCTCGCTCAATGCCAAGTTGCTGTCGCGCCACTGGCTGATCACCAACGGTGACGGCGAGGTCGAGGAAGTACGCGGTGCCGGCGTGGTCGGCCAGCAGCCCAACATCGCTCCCGGCCAGAGCCACACCTACAGCAGCGGCGCCGTCATAAGCACCCGCGTAGGCACCATGCAGGGCAGCTACCAGATGTTCGCCGAAGACGGCAAACGCTTCGATGCACAGATCGCCCCCTTCCGCCTGGCGGTACCCGGGGCGCTGCACTGATGGCTACCTATGCTGTCGGGGATCTGCAGGGCTGCCTGCAGCCACTCAAGTGCCTGCTTGAACGCGTCAGCTTCAACCCCGCCGTCGACCGCCTGTGGCTGGTCGGCGACCTGGTAAACCGTGGCCCCGAGTCGCTGGAAACCCTGCGCTTTTTGTATTCGATCCGCCAGTCGCTGGTGTGCGTGCTGGGCAACCATGACCTGCACCTGCTGGCCGTATGGCATAACGTCGAACGCCTGAAGAAGAGCGACACCCTGCGCGAGATCATCGAAGCGCCGGATGCCGACCAATTGTTCGACTGGCTACGCCAGCAAAAGCTGCTGCACTATGACGAGCCCCGGGGCATTGCCCTGGTGCACGCCGGCATTCCACCGCAATGGACCTTGGGCAAGGCCTTGGCCCTGGCTGGCGAAGTCGAGGAAGTGCTGCGCGACGATAGCCGCCTGAAGCAGTACCTGGACGGCATGTACGGCAACGAGCCGAACAAGTGGAGCAAGAACCTTTGCGGCGTCGAACGCCTGCGGGTCATCACCAACTACCTCACGCGCATGCGCTTCTGCACTGCCGAGGGCAAGCTCGACCTCAAGAGCAAGGAAGGCCTGGACACCGCTCCCAAAGGCTACAAGCCCTGGTTCGCCCACAAGGAGCGCCGCTCACGCCACGTGAAGATCATCTTCGGCCACTGGGCGGCCCTGCTGGGCCACGTCAACGAACCTGGCATCATTGCCCTGGACACCGGCTGCGTGTGGGGTGGCGCCATGACCCTGTACAACGTCGACAGCGGTGAGTACCACCGCTGTGACTGCGCCGACGACGGCACCCTGCGCCAACCGGCGCAACCCACTACACTCAACGACCACACCTGAAGGAAGTAGTACCCATGAGCGAATTCAAGCGCATCCCTCCCGAGCAGGCCTTGGAGCTTCGCAAGAAAGACGGTGCGGTCGTCGTCGATATTCGCGACCCCCAGGCTTTCGCCGCCGGCCACATTACCGGTGCCAAGCATCTGGATAACCATTCGGTTGCCGAGTTCATCCGCAATGCCGACCTCGATGCCCCGACCCTGGTGGTGTGCTACCACGGCAATTCCAGCCAAAGCGCCGCGGCCTACCTGGCAAACCAAGGGTTTTCCGAGGTCTACAGCGTCGACGGCGGCTTCGAGCTGTGGCGTGCCACCTACCCGAACGAGACCGCCCAGGGCGCTGCCGAATAAATTTTTCATACACACTGCAGCCCGCGCCCTGTGCGGGCTCGCGGCATATCTGACGAACGGTCGGTCGCAACTTCTCCGCCCCTCGCCCTTGACCTTGCGGATAACCAACTATTCTTAAGCGCAGGCCATCCAGAAAAAGGGGAGAGCCGGTACACCGGCGTGCGGGTCATCGGTAGCGTTACAGGGTGTTTGGGGGGTATACAGCAACCGGCAAACCCGGTTGCGTGCCAGCATCAGCTGACTGATCCGGCGTCGTCTCAAGGTATCGAGCGAGGTGACGTCATGAGTATTTTTAGCCACTTCCAACAACGTTTCGAGTCAACGCGCCAGGAAGAACTAACGCTGCAGGAGTACCTCGAGCTGTGCAAAGAGGATCGCAGTGCCTACGCATCGGCGGCCGAACGGCTGTTGCTGGCCATCGGTGAGCCAGAGCTGATCGACACCTCTACCAACTCCAGGCTGTCGCGTATCTTCTCCAACAAGGTCATCCGCCGCTATCCGGCGTTTGCCGACTTCCATGGCATGGAAGAGTGCATCGACCAGATCGTGTCGTACTTCCGCCACGCCGCCCAAGGCCTGGAAGAGAAGAAGCAGATCCTCTATCTGCTGGGCCCGGTGGGCGGCGGTAAATCGTCGCTGGCCGAAAAACTCAAACAGCTGATGGAAAAGGTTCCTTTCTATGCCATCAAGGGTTCGCCGGTGTTCGAGTCGCCCCTGGGGCTGTTCAATGCCAGCGAAGACGGGGCGATCCTCGAGGAAGAATTCGGCATTCCGCGGCGCTACCTGAATACCATCATGTCGCCCTGGGCCACCAAGCGCCTGCAAGAGTTCGGCGGCGACATCAGCAAGTTCAAGGTGGTGAAGCTGTACCCGTCGATCCTCAACCAGGTCGCCATCGCCAAGACCGAACCGGGTGACGAGAACAACCAGGACATCTCGGCCCTGGTCGGCAAGGTGGATATCCGCAAACTCGAGGAATTCCCGCAGAACGACGCCGACGCCTACAGCTATTCGGGCGCGCTGTGCCGGGCCAACCAGGGCCTGATGGAATTCGTCGAGATGTTCAAGGCCCCGATCAAGGTCTTGCACCCGTTGCTCACCGCCACCCAGGAAGGCAACTACAACAGTACCGAAGGCCTCGGTGCCATCCCCTACTCCGGGATCCTCCTGGCCCACTCCAACGAATCGGAATGGCACACCTTCCGCAACAACAAGAACAACGAGGCGTTCATCGACCGGATCTACATCGTCAAGGTGCCGTACTGCCTGCGCGTCAGTGACGAGATCAAGATCTACGACAAGCTGCTGGTCAACAGTTCGCTGGCCAAGGCCCACTGCGCCCCGGACACGCTGAAGATGCTGGCCCAGTTCACTGTGCTTTCGCGCCTGAAAGAGCCGGAAAACTCAAATATCTATTCGAAAATGCGGGTGTATGACGGGGAAAACCTCAAGGACACCGATCCAAAGGCCAAGTCGATCCAGGAGTACCGCGATGCCGCAGGCGTCGATGAGGGCATGAATGGCCTGTCGACCCGCTTCGCCTTCAAGATCCTGTCCAAGGTGTTCAACTTCGACCCGCATGAAGTGGCTGCCAACCCGGTGCACCTGCTGTACGTGCTGGAGCAGCAGATCGAGCAGGAACAGTTCCCCGCTGAAGTGCGCGAGCGCTACCTGCGCTACCTGAAGGAGTATCTTGCCCCTCGCTACATCGAGTTCATCGGCAAGGAAATCCAGACCGCCTACCTGGAGTCCTACAGCGAGTACGGGCAGAACATCTTCGACCGCTACGTGCTGTACGCCGACTTCTGGATTCAGGACCAGGAATACCGCGACCCGGAGACCGGCGAAATTCTCAACCGTATCGCCCTCAACGAAGAACTGGAGAAGATCGAGAAGCCGGCCGGCATCAGCAACCCGAAAGATTTCCGCAACGAGATCGTCAACTTCGTGCTGCGCGCGCGTGCCAACAACAACGGCAAGAACCCGAGCTGGCTGAGCTACGAAAAGCTGCGGGTGGTGATCGAGAAGAAAATGTTCTCCAACACCGAGGACCTGCTGCCGGTCATCAGCTTCAACGCCAAGGCCAGCAAGGAGGACCAACAGAAACACAACGACTTCGTCACGCGCATGGTGGAGCGTGGCTACACCGACAAACAGGTTCGCCTGCTGTCGGAATGGTACCTGCGGGTCAGGAAATCGCAATAAGGCGGCAAGCTACAAGCCGCAAGCTCCAGGTTGCACGGCGCCGAGCGCGAGCCCGGCGCTGCAGCCTGCAGCGGCGGTGGCTGCATTTTCCTGCAGCCTGAAGCTTGTGGCTTGCAGCTGCTCCAGCTACCGGAGGGACCATGAGCTACGTTATAGACCGACGCCTGAACGGCAAGAACAAGAGCACGGTCAACCGCCAGCGCTTTCTGCGGCGGTACCGCGAACACATCAAGAAAGCCGTCGAAGAGGCGGTAAGCCGCCGTTCCATCATGGACATGGAACATGGCGAGCAGATCAGCATTCCGGGGCGCGACATCGACGAACCGGTGCTGCACCATGGTCGCGGCGGCAAGCAGACCATCGTGCACCCGGGCAACAAGGAATTCACCGCCGGCGAACACATTCCCAGGCCACAAGGTGGCGGTGGTGGTAGCGGCCGTGGCAAGGCCGGAAACTCCGGCGAGGGCATGGACGACTTCGTTTTCCAGATCACCCAGGAAGAGTTTCTCGAGTTCATGTTCGAGGACCTCGAACTGCCCAACCTGGTCAAACGCCACCTGACCGGTGCCGATACCTTCAAGACCGTGCGCGCCGGTATCGCCAACGAAGGCAACCCGTCACGCATCAACATCGTGCGCACCCTGCGCTCGGCGCATGCCCGGCGCATCGCCCTGACTGGTAGCAGCCGCGCCCTGCTGCGCGAAGCGCAGAAGGAACTTGCACGCCTGAAGGTCGAGGAGCCGGATAATTTCACCGATATCCAGGAAGTCGAGCAGGAAATCGAGCGCCTGAAGGCCCGCATCAACCGCCTGCCCTTCCTCGATACCTTCGACCTCAAGTACAACCTGCTGGTCAAGCAGCCTAACCCCAGCTCCAAGGCGGTGATGTTCTGCCTGATGGACGTGTCCGGGTCGATGACCCAGGCCACCAAGGACATCGCCAAACGCTTCTTCATCCTGCTGTACCTGTTCCTCAAGCGTAACTACGACCGCATCGAAGTGGTGTTCATCCGTCACCACACCAGCGCCCGTGAAGTCGACGAGGAAGAATTCTTCTATTCCCGGGAAACCGGCGGCACCATCGTTTCCAGCGCGCTCAAGCTGATGCAGGAAATCATGGCCGAGCGCTACCCGGCCAGTGACTGGAACATTTACGCCGCCCAGGCCTCCGACGGCGACAACTGGAACGACGACTCGCCGATCTGCCGCGACATCCTGCCCAAGCAGATCATGCCGCATGTGCAGTACTACACTTACGTCGAGATCACCCCACGTGAGCACCAGGCGCTGTGGTACGAATACGAGCGCATCGGTGAAGCCTTCCCCGACACGTTCGCCCAGCAACAGTTGGTATCGGCCGGTGATATCTACCCGGTCTTCCGTGAACTCTTCCAGCGCAGGTTAGCCACATGACCGCCAGAGCACAGAGACGCCAACCCATTTCCACCGGGTCCGAGTGGACGTTCGAACTGATCCAGACCTACGACCGGGAAATCAGCCGCCTGGCCGAGCGTTATGCCCTGGACACCTACCCCAACCAGATCGAAGTGATTACCGCCGAGCAGATGATGGATGCCTACGCCTCGGTCGGCATGCCGCTGGGCTACCACCACTGGTCCTATGGCAAACAGTTCCTCAGCACGGAAAAGTCCTACAGCCGTGGCCAGATGGGCCTGGCCTACGAAATCGTGATCAACTCCGACCCGTGCATCGCCTACCTGATGGAAGAAAACACCATGTGCATGCAGGCACTGGTGATCGCCCATGCCTGCTACGGCCATAACAGCTTCTTCAAGGGCAACTACCTGTTCCGCACCTGGACCGACGCCAGCTCGATCATCGACTACCTGGTGTTCGCCAAGCAGTACATCGCCCAGTGTGAAGAGCGCCATGGCATCGATGCCGTGGAGGACCTGATCGACTCCTGTCATGCGCTTATGAACTATGGCGTCGACCGCTACAAGCGCCCTTACCCGATTTCCGCCGAAGAAGAACGGCGCCGGCAGAAGGACCGCGAAGAGCACCTGCAACGGCAGATCAACGACCTGTGGCGGACCATTCCGAAGAGCGCTGACAAGGGCAATGAGCGCGATGATGCGCGCTTCCCCGCCGAACCGCAGGAGAACATCCTGTATTTCATCGAGAAGAACGCCCCGCTGCTGGAACCGTGGCAGCGTGAAGTGGTACGCATCGTGCGCAAGATTGCCCAGTACTTCTACCCGCAGCGTCAGACCCAGGTCATGAACGAAGGTTGGGCGACCTTCTGGCACTACACCCTGATGAATGACTTGTACGACGAGGGGCTGATTACCGAAGGCTTCATGATGGAGTTCCTGCAATCGCACACCAGTGTAGTGTTCCAGCCCGGCTTCGACAGCCCGTACTACAACGGCATAAACCCCTACGCGCTGGGTTTTGCCATGTACACCGACATCCGCCGCATGTGCGAAAACCCGACCGAGGAAGATCGCCACTGGTTCCCCGACATTGCCGGCAGTGACTGGCTTTCTACCATCAAGTTCGCCATGAGCAGCTTCAAGGACGAGAGCTTCATCCTGCAATACCTGTCACCCAAGGTGATGCGTGACCTCAAGCTGTTCAGCATCCTCGATGATGACCAGCGCGACGACCTGCTGGTGCCGGCCATTCATGACGAGGCCGGCTACCGGATCATTCGCGAGCAACTGGCGGCACAGTACAACCTGGGCAACCGCGAACCGAACGTGCAGATCTGGAGCGTCGATCGCCGCGGCGACCGCTCGCTGACCCTGCGCCACCAGCAACACAACCGTAAACCGCTGGGCGATTCCACCGATGAAGTGCTCAAGCACCTGCACCGCCTGTGGGGCTTCGACATCCACCTGGAAACCGTGCAGGGCGACCAGGTGATGAAGACCCACCACATGCCACCGCGCGGCGAGCACGGCGAAAACGCCGACTACGGGCGCATGGACCTGGCTGTCATCCACCACCTCTGATGCAACGCCATGGCTGCCGACGGGTTATCCTGTCGGCAGTTATGGAGAGCTGCACATGCACATCTACAAAGTCGGCGGCGCCGTGCGCGACCGCTTGCTCGGCCGCCCGGTCAGCGACATCGACTGGCTGGTGGTCGGCGCCACGGTCGAGGAAATGCACGCCAAGGGCTACCGCCCGGTCGGAGCTGACTTCCCGGTATTCCTGCACCCGAAAACCGGCGAGGAATACGCCCTTGCACGCACCGAGCGCAAAAGCGGCCGTGGTTACGGTGGCTTCACCTTCCATGCCAGCCCCGACGTGACGCTGGAGGAAGACCTGATTCGCCGCGACCTGACCATCAATGCGATGGCCGAGGACGAAGCGGGCGTCCTGTACGACCCCTACCACGGCAAGCGCGATCTCGATCAGCGCCTGTTACGCCACGTTTCCCCGGCATTTGCCGAAGATCCCTTACGCGTGCTGCGCGTCGCGCGTTTCGCTGCCCGTTATGCACCGCTGGGTTTCCGGGTGGCCGAGGAAACCTTGGAACTGATGCGCCAGATCAGTGCTTCGGGCGAGCTGCAGGCGTTGACTGCCGAACGCAGCTGGAAGGAAATCGAGCGGGCGCTGATGGAAGCGCAGCCGCAAGTGTTCTTCCAGGTGCTGCATGCCTGCGGTGCCCTGCCGGAGCTGCTGCCCGAGCTTGAAGGCGATACCCAGGCGCTGCTGGCGCTGGAACAGGCGGCGCTGCACGAGCAAGCCCTGCATGTGCGCTGGGCCTGCCTGCTGCATGGGCTGCCCCCTGCCTCGATCAAAGCCGTCAATCAGCGTCTCAAGGCGCCGCGGGAATGCCAGGAGCTGGCGCTGCTGACGGGGGAATGCCTGGCACAGGGCAACCAGGCATTGGCGCTGCCTGCCACGGCGCTACTGGAGTTGTTGCACAAGTTCGATGTGTACCGGCGGCCGCAGCGGTTCGAGGATTTCCTGGTCGCTTGCCAGATGATCGCACTGGGCGAGGGCAAGGCAGGTTATCCACAGGCCGATTACCTGCGAGGCGCGGCAGCTGCAGCGCGGGCGGTGGATGTAAAACCGCTGGTGCAGGCCGGGCTGACCGGCCAGGCACTGGGCGAAGCGCTCAAGGCCGAGCGGTTGAAAGCGCTTGAGGCTTACCAGCGCAATTAGGACATAGCGGCCCTTTCGCGGCTAAAAAAGTTGCTCCTACAAGGCTCAAGCCATCCCTATGGAGCGGCTTTAGCCGCGAAAGGGCCGGTACAGGCTCAAGCCGGAGTCAGCTGCAACCCATGCCATTCAAAGGCAACCGGCGCCAATACCTGGTCAATCCGCGCTTCCTGCCACAACTGCGCCATGCTCTTGCCCACTCCCGGATGCACCAGGTCAGGCGCCAGCAGCGATAGCGGCCACAGCACGAAGGCGTTCTTCAGGATCTCGGCGCGGGGCAGCACAAGCCCGTCGAAGGTGCCGAGCAAATCGTCGTACATCAGCACATCGATATCCAGCGGCAGCCCCTTGCGGTCTGGTGCATAGCGGCCGTTGTCGGCCTCGATGAACTTCAGCCGGCGGTCCAGCTCGATCAACGGCAACGCCGTCTGCCCGGTTACCACGAAGTTGATGAACGGCCCGCTCTTGATACCTACCGCCTGGCTTTCGAATGCCGGCGAACAGCGCATGCCGGTGAGGATGCCGGCCAAAGCATCGAGCCCGGCGCACAAGTGCGCCTCGCGGTCGATGTTGCTGCCAAGGCCCAGGTAAACCGTGCTCAGAGACATCCGCGCTCGATCTCCACGCCAACACCACCTCGGGCCGCCGGCACAGCCCCCGGCTTGGTCAGCTTCAACCGCACCCACGGAATGTGGAACTCGTCCATCAACGTTGCCACCAGGCGCTCGGCGAAGGTTTCCACCAGTTCGAAGCGGGCCTGTTCGGCAAACGCCTGGATACGCGCCGACACACTGGCGTAATCCAGTGCCAGGCTCAGGTCGTCACCAGCAGCAGCCGGGCGGTTGTCCCAGGCAAAGCTCAGATCCAGGCGCAAGCACTGGCGAATATCCCGCTCCCAGTCATAGGCACCGATGACGGTATCGACTTCCAGGCCTTCGATGAACACTCTGTCCAAGCACTTCTCTCCACAGCACGACAAGGGCGACTGGCGCCGTTAGAATCAGGGCGTCCTCGCCCGGAATAGTTAGCATGTTTTGGTTACTGGCGCTGCTCGCCTACCTGCTCGGCTCGCTGTCCTTCGCCATTGTACTCAGCCGCCTTGCGGGCAGCCCGGACCCGCGTTCCAGCGGTTCAGGCAACGCCGGCGCCACCAACATGCTACGCCTGGCAGGCCGCAAACTGGCGATCCTGACCCTGCTTGGCGACCTGTGCAAGGGCCTGTTGCCGGTATTGCTCGCCCGCCTTGCCGGGCTGGACCTGCAGGCGCAGGCCTGGGTTGGCGTGTGCGCGGTGCTGGGCCACCTGTTCCCGCTGTACTTCCGCTTCCGCGGCGGCAAGGGCGTGGCGACCGCCGCCGGCATGCTCATGGCCCTGTACTTCCCGGCCGCGCTACTGGCCATCGGCGCCTGGCTGCTGACCTTCTACCTTACCCGTACCAGTTCGCTGGCCGCGCTGATCGCCACACCGCTGGCCTTGCCCTTGCTGGCGTGGCGCGAGCCCGAGGCCCTGCTGCCGATCAGCGTGCTCACGGTCATGATCGTATGGCGCCACCGCAGCAACCTGCGAGACCTGTTCGCCGGGCGCGAGCGGCATTTCTAGCCGTCAGACCGGCGGCAACTGCTCCATCGGCCAGCGTGCCTGCACGCTGATTGCCAGGTCCTGCTGCTGCCCGGCCAACAACCGCTGGCAGCCAGCGTAGGCGATCATCGCGCCGTTATCGGTACAGAACTGCGGGCGCGCGTAGTACACGTTGCCCTTGATGCTGGCGAGCATGTCCTCGAGGGATGCGCGCAACGCATTGTTGGCGCTGACGCCACCGGCGATGACCAGGCGCTTGAGGCCGGTCTGCTTCAGTGCCCGCTTGCACTTGATGGTCAGAGTCTCTACCACCGCCTGCTGGAATGCCAGGGACAGGTCGCAACGGGTTTGCTCATTGTCGTCGCCGGCATCGCGGCATTGCTGCCAGGTGTTCAGGGCGAAGGTTTTCAGGCCGCTGAAGCTGAACTCCAGGCCCGGGCGGTCGGTCATCGGCCGCGGGAACACGAAGCGCCCCGGCACACCACGCTCGGCCAGGCGAGCGATTTCCGGGCCACCGGGATAGTTCAGGCCGATCAGCTTGGCGGTCTTGTCGAACGCTTCGCCGGCGGCGTCATCCAGGCTCTCGCCCAACAGCTCGTAATGGCCGATGCCATCGACGCGCACCAGCTGGGTGTGGCCGCCCGAGACCAACAAGGCGACGAACGGAAACTCAGGTGGATTCTGCTCCAGCATGGGCGCCAGCAGATGGCCTTCCATATGGTGCACGCCAATCGCCGGGATGCCCCAGGCAAAGGCCAGCGCCTGGGCACAGGACGCGCCCACCAGCAACGCCCCGACCAGGCCGGGGCCGGCGGTATAGGCAATGGCGTCGATCTCGGTGGCGACGCAGCCGGCCTCGTCCAGAACCTGGCGGATAAGCGGCAACATGCGCTTGACGTGGTCACGCGAGGCAAGCTCGGGTACCACCCCGCCGAACACGCGGTGCAGGTCGATCTGGCTGAACAGGGCGTCGGCCAACAAACCGCGCTCACTGTCATATAATGCGACACCAGTTTCGTCGCAGGATGTTTCCAATCCCAGTACTAGCATGGGTTCGTCCCTTGTGGGGGCTGAATTCGAAGCCGCGCATGATAGTCCCCGTGTCGAATGCCGACCAGCGGTTTTCGATCAGAGGCTTTGCATTCCGGCTTGCTAAGGGTTAACATCCGCAACCCTTGAAAACCGACGTTCTCCAGCACACCTTTGTTTTGCCAGGAGCACGTCTACCCCGGTAATGAATTAAGGTAGCCCTGGATGCCAGCCGTCAAAGTTAAAGAGAACGAACCCTTCGACGTAGCTCTGCGTCGTTTCAAGCGCTCCTGCGAAAAAGCCGGTGTACTGGCTGAAGTTCGTAGCCGCGAGTTTTACGAGAAGCCGACCGCCGAGCGTAAGCGCAAAGCAGCTGCTGCTGTTAAGCGTCACGCCAAGAAAGTTCAGCGCGAACAGCGCCGCGCCGTTCGTCTGTACTAATACAGGCGTTCTACGCAAAGCTTCTGCCCTGCCCGGCTAACCGCCGGGCGATGGCAGTGGTCGCTTCACACTTGAGCAGCTAGCTCAAGGCCCAGCACAAGCTTCTTGCGAACTGCACATGGGCAACCTGCCTGAAACGTCAGAGCTGGTCCTCCTTGTTGTATGACCAGACGTGCACGTCCGACTGACGAGCCCTACGGGGCTGGCGACGAGCACATTTTCCCTCGTACTTCTCCAAGCGGCACCCGCCCCATTCGGCGCGTGAGCGATTAGACTTGCCAGTTGCCAGATGACGAGACTGCCATGGCCGGGCTGATTCCCCAGAGTTTCATTGACGACCTGATCAACCGCCTCGACATCGTCGATGTGGTGAGTTCGCGCGTCCAGCTGAAAAAGACTGGCAAGAACTACTCTGCCTGCTGCCCGTTCCACAAGGAAAAGACCCCTTCCTTCACGGTCAGCCCCGACAAGCAGTTCTATTACTGCTTCGGCTGCGGTGCCGGTGGCAATGCCCTGGGCTTCGTCATGGACCACGACAACCTGGACTTTCCCCAGGCAGTCGAGGAGCTGGCCCGCGCCGCTGGCATGGAAGTACCCCGCGAGCAAGGCCGCCGCGACCACAAACCGCGCCAGCCCACCGATTCGCCGCTGTACCCGCTACTGGATGCGGCCTCGGAGTTCTACCGTCAGGCCCTGCGCAGCCACCCGACCCGCAAGGCGGCGGTGGACTACCTCAAGGGCCGCGGCCTGTCCGGGGAGATCGCCCGCGACTTCGGCCTGGGTTTCGCCCCGCCTGGCTGGGACAACCTGCTCAAGCACCTGGGTGCCGATAGCCTGCAGCAGAAGGTGATGATCGACGCCGGCCTGCTGATCGAAAACGCCGAAACCGGCAAGCGCTACGACCGCTTCCGCGACCGGGTGATGTTCCCGATCCGTGACAGCCGCGGGCGCATCATCGCCTTCGGTGGCCGGGTGCTCGGCGATGACAAGCCGAAGTACCTGAACTCTCCGGAAACCCCGGTGTTCCACAAGGGCCAGGAACTGTACGGCCTGTACGAGGCACGCAAGCACAACCGCAACCTCGACGAAATCATCGTCGTCGAGGGCTACATGGACGTCATCGCCCTGGCCCAGCAGGGCCTGCGCAATGCCGTGGCCACCCTCGGTACAGCCACCAGCGAAGAGCACCTCAAGCGCCTGTTCCGCGTGGTGCCCAGCGTGCTGTTCTGCTTCGACGGCGACCAGGCCGGGCGCAAGGCCGCCTGGCGCGCCCTGGAGTCGACCCTGCCGAACCTGCAGGATGGCCGCCGTGCGCGCTTCCTGTTCCTCCCCGAAGGCGAGGACCCGGACAGCCTGGTGCGCGCCGAAGGCACCGATGCCTTCATGGCCCGCATCAACCAGCACGCCCAGCCGCTGGCCGACTACTTCTTCGAGCAACTTGGCGTCGAAGCCGACCCGCGCTCGCTGGAAGGCAAGGCGCACATGGCGACCCTGGCGGCGCCGCTGATCGAAAAGATCCCTGGCGCCAACCTGCGCCAGCTGATGCGCAACCGCCTGCGCGAGATCACCGGCCTCGACCCGCAGCAGGTCGAGCAGCTGGCGCAACATGCTCCGGCCGCCGGCAACGTGCCGGACTACGACCCTGGCTACGATTACGATGCCATGGCCAGCTACACCCCCGACTACGGCGACATGCCGCAGCACGACTACGCCGCCGCCCATCAGGAACAGGCCTGGAAACCGAACAAGGGCAGCGGCAAGAAGCAATGGGGCGACAAGCCCTGGGACAAGAACCGCAAGGGCGGCAAACCCTGGCAACAACGTGACGAAGCACCACCGCGCGTACCGGCCCCGGTCGAACCGCCAACCCTGGCCGCCCTGCGTACCCTGCTGCACCATCCGTTGCTGGCCGGCAAGGTTGAAGACGCCAGCCACTTCGCCGACGAAGAACACCTGTACAGCCAACTGCTGGTGGCCCTGATCGAAGCCGCGCAGAAAAATCCTGGGCTAAGCTCAATGCAGTTGATCGCACGTTGGCACGGCACCGAACAGGGCCGTCTGCTACGGGCGCTGGCGGAAAAGGAATGGCTGATCGTGGCCGACAACCTTGAACAACAGTTTTTCGACACTATAACTAGCTTGTCCGCCCGCCAACGCGAGCGCAGCCTGGAACAACTGCTCAGGAAATCACGTCAAAGCGAATTGACCAGCGAGGAAAAATCCCAGCTCCTCGCCCTGCTGAGCCGGAATGTTCCCGCACAAACGCCGACCTCATCTGGCGCGTGAGGCCCATGCTCGGGTATAATCCTCGGCTTGTTTTTTGCCCGCCAAGACCTTCAGTGGATAGGGTGTTATGTCCGGAAAAGCGCAACAGCAGTCTCGTATCAAAGAGTTGATCACCCGCGGCCGTGAGCAGGGCTACCTGACTTACGCGGAGGTCAACGACCACCTGCCTGAGGATATTTCAGATCCGGAACAGGTGGAAGACATCATCCGCATGATCAACGACATGGGGATCAACGTATTCGAGAGTGCTCCGGATGCGGATGCCCTTCTGTTGGCGGAAGCCGACACCGACGAAGCTGCGGCCGAAGAAGCCGCTGCTGCGTTGGCGGCAGTTGAAACCGATATCGGCCGCACGACCGACCCGGTGCGCATGTACATGCGCGAAATGGGTACCGTCGAGCTGCTGACCCGCGAAGGCGAGATCGAAATCGCCAAGCGTATCGAGGAAGGCATCCGTGAAGTCATGGGCGCCATCGCCCACTTCCCGGGCACTGTCGATTACATTCTCGGCGAATATGATCGCGTTACCAGCGAAGGCGGTCGCCTGTCCGACGTGCTCAGCGGTTACATCGACCCTGACGACAACATCGCCGCACCGACCGAAGAAGTGCCGATCCCGGGCGCCAAGGCCGCAGCTGCGAAGGAAGAGTCCGACGACGACGAGGAAGAGGCCGAAAGCGGTGACGACGAGGAAGAGGCCGAGAGCGGCCCGGACCCGGAAGTTGCCCGCCAGCGTTTCGGTGCCGTCTCCGACCAGCTGCAGGCCACCAACAAGGTCCTGAAGAAAAACGGTCGCGCGCACAAGGACAGCATCGAGGCCCTGCAGGCCCTGGCCGACCTGTTCATGCCGATCAAGCTGGTACCCAAGCAGTTCGAGGTACTGGTAGAGCGTGTTCGTGACGCGCTGAACCGCCTGCGCCAGCAAGAGCGTGCCATCATGCAGCTGTGCGTGCGTGATGCGCGCATGCCACGCGCCGACTTCCTGCGCATGTTCCCGGGCAACGAAACCGACCAGACCTGGAGCGGTGACCTGGCCAAGCGCAACACCAAGTGGGCTGCCGCCCTGGGTGAAAAGGACGCTGCCATTGTCGCTTGCCAGCAGAAGCTGATCGACCTTGAGAACGAAAGCGGCCTGACCGTTGCCGAGATCAAGGAAATCAACCGTCGCATGTCGATCGGCGAAGCCAAGGCCCGCCGCGCCAAGAAAGAAATGGTCGAGGCGAACCTGCGTCTGGTGATCTCCATCGCCAAGAAGTACACCAACCGTGGCCTGCAGTTCCTCGACCTGATCCAGGAAGGCAACATCGGCTTGATGAAAGCGGTGGACAAGTTCGAATACCGTCGCGGCTACAAGTTCTCGACCTATGCCACCTGGTGGATCCGTCAGGCGATTACCCGTTCGATCGCCGACCAGGCACGCACCATCCGTATCCCGGTGCACATGATCGAGACGATCAACAAGCTCAACCGCATTTCCCGCCAGATGCTGCAGGAAATGGGTCGCGAACCGACCCCGGAAGAGCTTGGCGAGCGCATGGAAATGCCTGAGGACAAGATCCGCAAGGTATTGAAGATCGCCAAAGAGCCGATCTCCATGGAAACCCCGATCGGTGATGACGAAGATTCGCACCTGGGCGACTTCATCGAGGACTCGACCATGCAGTCCCCGATCGACGTAGCCACGGTCGAAAGCCTCAAGGAAGCCACCCGCGACGTGCTCTCGGGCCTCACCGCGCGTGAAGCCAAGGTGCTGCGCATGCGCTTCGGTATCGACATGAACACCGACCACACCCTTGAAGAGGTGGGCAAGCAGTTCGACGTGACCCGTGAGCGGATCCGTCAGATCGAAGCGAAGGCGTTGCGCAAACTGCGCCACCCCACTCGCAGCGAGCACCTGCGCTCCTTCCTCGACGAGTGATGACAAACCCCGGCCCAGGCCGGGGTTTTTCTTTCCGCTTCCGGAAACGCCCACATGGATCGTGCAGCCTCCAAGAAAGACTGCACCTTCCACCCCACACCGGCAGCAATGCCCGTCTACACTCGATTCAGTCCCCCTGAATGCGAGGCCGTTATGTCCCTGTTGCCGGCCATCCTGTTGATGTTCCTGGTTTTGTGGAACACAACGGCCGGCGCCCTGACCCTGACAGATGAGGAAAAAGCCTGGCTGGTTGCCCACCCGCAGCTGAGCCTGGGTGTAGACGCCTCTTGGCCACCGTTCGAGTTTCGCGACCAGGAGGGCCGGTACCAGGGATTGGCCGCCGATTACATCGCTACCATCCAACAACGCCTGGAAGTGGCGCTCAAACCGGTCGAACCCCACAGTTGGACCGAAGTACTGACGCTGGCGCGGGAAAACCGCATCGACCTGCTGCCCGGCATCATGTCCACCCCCGAGCGCCAGGCCTACCTGGCCTTCACCCGCCCGTACCTCGACTTCCCCATCGTCATCCTCGCCCATAAGGGCGGAGCACAGCCGCGCAACCTCGACGAACTGTACGGCCTGAAGGTGGCCGTGGTGGAAAACTACGCCCCTCACGAATTGCTGCGCACGCATCACCCAGACCTCAACCTGGTGGCCTTGCCCAATGTCAGCTCCACGCTGCAAGCCCTGGCCACCGATGAGGTGGACGCCGTGGTCGGTGACCTCGCATCGAGTATCTGGAGCCTGCGCCAGCTCAAGCTGGACGGCCTCTATGTCAGTGGCGAGACGCCCTACCGCTACCAGCTGGCGATGGCCGCCCCACGCGACAAGAAGGTGCTGGTTGGCATTCTGGACAAAGTGATGGCCGACATGAGCAGCGGCGAAGTCAACCAGATCCAGCAACGCTGGGTGGGCAATGTGGTCGACCAACGGATGTTCTGGTCCGACCTGCTGGTGTATGGCCTGCCAACGGTACTGGTATTGATGGCGGTGCTGGCAGTGGTCATTCGCATCAATCGTCGCCTCAGCTCGGAGATTTCCCGGCGCATCGCCCTCGAACAGGAGCTGCGCAGCAGCGAATATCGCTACCGCAGCCTGGTCGAGGGCCTTTCCGCCATAGCCTGGGAGGCCGACGCCAACGACTTCATCTACAGCTACGTTTCACCTCACGCCGAAGACCTGCTGGGTTATCCGCTGAGCGACTGGTTAAAACCCGGCTTCTGGGCCAGTATCCTGCACCCGGATGATGCCCTCTGGGCCCAGGCCTACTGCGACAGCGAAACGGCGGCCGGACGTGACCACAGCCTGGACTGTCGGGTGATCCGGGCCGATGGCCAGCCACTGTGGGTACGCAACATCGTCAGCATGATCGAGCATGGCCACAAGCCGGTGATGCGTGGGCTGATGATCGACATCAGCGAAACCAAGCGCACCGAGAATGCCCTGCGCCTGTCGGAACAGAAGTTCGCCTCGGTGTTCCAGCAGTGCCCCGACATATTGCTGATTGCCCGCCACAGCGACGGCTGCCTGCTGGAGGTGAACGAAGCCTTCGAAGAGCAGATCGGCCTCACCCCGGACCAGGTCATCGGTCGCACTGCCACCGACCTCAAGCTGTGGGGCATCGAAGGCAGCGGCCCGCGCCTGCTCGAACGCTTGCACCAGGGTGGCATCCGCAACCTGGAGATGAGTTTCCGGCGCAGTAACGGCCAACTGTTCACCGGCCTGACCTCGGCCGAAACCTTCGAGCTCGACGGTACCCCCGCGCTGGTGGTTGCGGTACGCGACATCAGCCAGCTCAAGGAAACCCAGGAGCAGCTGCAAACCTCGGAAGAAAAATTCGCCAAGGCCTTCCACGCCTCCCCCGACGGCCTGCTATTGTCGCGCCAGGCCGACGGCCTGCTGCTTGAAGTGAACGAGGGCTTCTGCCGCCTGACCGGTTACGACCTTCACCCGACCCTCGACCAGACCTCGCTGGATCTGGGCATCTGGGTAGACCTCAACGAACGCAAGCGCCTGGTCGACCAGCTCAACCGCGACGGTTTCGTGCGCGACTTCACCTGCCACATTCGCCGTAGCGACGGGCAGATCCGCCTCTGTGAACTGTCCGCGCGGCCCCTGCCGATTGCCGGCGTCGACTGCATGCTGACCATCGCCCGCGACATCACCGAGCGCCACCTGATGCAGGAAAAACTGCAACTGGCCGCCACCGTGTTCGAGAACACCGCCGAAGGCGTACTGATCACCGACATCGACCAGCGCATCAGTGCCGTCAACCGCGCCTTCAGCGAAATCACCGGCTACAGCGAGATCGAAGCGCTCGGCCAGACCCCGCGGCTGCTCGCTTCCGGCCAGCACGACAGCGCCTTCTATGCCGCCATGTGGCACCAGCTGACTGCCGAAGGCCACTGGCAAGGCGAGATCTACAACAAACGCAAGAACGGCGAACTGTACCCTGGCTGGCTGACCATCAGCGCCGTGCGCAACAGCGAGCGCGAAATCACCCACTTCGTCGCCGTGTTCGCCGACATCTCCAGCCTCAAGCACGCCCAGGCCAAGCTCGACTACCAGGCTCACCACGACCCGCTCACCGGCCTGCCAAACCGCGCCCTGTTCGAAAGTCGCCTGCAGGCCGTGCTCACCAGTGAACAGCAATCCAACCGCCAGGGCGCGGTGCTGTTCCTCGACCTCGATCGCTTCAAGCACATCAATGACAGCCTTGGCCATCCGGTTGGCGACCTGCTGCTCAAAGGCATCGCCCAACGCCTGAAGGAGCAGGTACGTGACGTCGACACCGTGGCCCGCCTGGGCGGTGACGAATTCATCATCCTGCTGCCCGGCCTGCACAAACCCAGCGACGCCAGCACCATCGCCAACAAGCTGCTGGCCTGCTTCAATGCGCCGTTCCAGGCCGGCGAGCACGAATTCTTTACCAGTGCCAGCATCGGCATCAGCCTTTATCCACAGGACGGCATCGACGTTTCCACCCTGATCCGCAACGCCGACGCGGCCATGTACCGCTCCAAGGCCAAGGGCCGCAACCGCGTCGAAGCCTATACCGTCGACCTTACCGCCCAGGCCAGCGAACGCATCGCCCTGGAGCATGAGCTGCGCCGCGCCATCGAACGCAACGAAATGAGCCTTTGCTTCCAGCCCAAGCTCAGCCTCAAGACCCAGAGCCTGGTAGGTGCCGAAGCACTGATCCGCTGGAGCCACCCGACCTTCGGCGAGGTACCGCCGGAGCACTTCATCCACCTGGCGGAAGAGAACGGCACCATTCTGCAGCTTGGCGACTGGGTGCTGGAGCAGGCCTGCCGCCAGATGCAGGCCTGGAAGCAGCACTACGAGCCTTTCGGCCCGCTGTCGATCAACCTGGCCGGCGCGCAACTGCGCCACCCGCACCTGGCCCGGCGTATCGAACAGCTGCTCAGGCACTACCAGTTGAGGGCCGGCGACCTGCAGCTGGAAATCACCGAGAACTTCATCATGAGCCAGGCAGAAGAAGCCCTGGCCGTGCTGTACCAGTTGAAGAAACTTGGCGTGCAGCTGGCCATTGACGACTTCGGCACCGGGTACTCCTCGCTGAGCTATCTCAAGCGCCTGCCGCTGGACATCC
The DNA here is from genome assembly GCF_054057835.1 of Pseudomonas sp. TE21394. Taxonomy (NCBI): domain Bacteria; kingdom Pseudomonadati; phylum Pseudomonadota; class Gammaproteobacteria; order Pseudomonadales; family Pseudomonadaceae; genus Pseudomonas; species Pseudomonas sp. TE21394. The sequence goes on from NZ_JBSRZR010000001.1 coordinate 1,470,409, forward strand.
TGAAGATCGACAAGTCGTTTATTCGCGGCCTGCCCGACGACCCACACGACGCCGCCATTGCCCGCGCGATCATCGCCCTGGGCCGCAGCATGCAGCTGACCATCATCGCCGAAGGCGTGGAAAACCAGGCCCAGCAGCGTTTTCTGGCTGCCGAAGGGTGCGAGCAGATCCAGGGCTACATCGTCAGCCTGCCGCTGCCACCGGAGGAATTTGCGGCCGGTTTCCTTCGCATAGCACTATCGGATCTTTCAGATGGCACAGGTGCGAAACCCTCGTTATAATCCGGCCACTTACTGAGGGCCTATAGCTCAGTCGGTTAGAGCAGAGGACTCATAATCCTTTGGTCCACGGTTCGAGTCCGTGTGGGCCCACCACCTTCAAAGCCACGCAGGGCGTGGCTTTCATTATTGCTTCTCTCTCCCCGAATCGCTCAGCTACGACTGAAAACGTCCACAAAGCGTCCACGCTTCTAGTCGTCCCCACCTTCAGCAGCCTCGGCGTTCTTGATATCCTCCCTCAGCTGCAAGATGTCGCCAATCACCAAGTATGTATAAATCACGTAGCGGTCTGCTTCATCCTGCGATGCGATAACATGATGAGAACCCTTTTGAGCAGCTTGGAAAATTGCATCCAGTCGCTCACCCAAGTAGCTCATGTGGGAGCCGACAATTTCGTTAAAACGAGCGGAGTGAGAGTTCTGCTCAACGTAAGCGACTAAACGATTGATATAGTTATCCGGCCCGAGCTTTATCGTTTTTTGGTTTTTCCCCTCGCCTATAACCTTATCCGCCGTCGGAGGATAAAGAGCGTCAGCTGTATCTTGAAGAATTCGCCTGCAACTATGAACTGCATTCGCCCAGTCCTCATCATTTTCAGACAGCAAGTTGTCATATACCGCAGCGAATTTCTTCATTGCGGTTGGGACGATCTCACCTACTTTGCTATCAACTCTGATCCGCGTGCGCTGAAAAACGTCCTCCGGCACAGCGGAGAATTTGAGCTCATAAAACACACCGCTAACATAATTATGAACATATGCTCGACGCTCAGCTAAAAGCTTCGACTTAATTGTAATAACATCAATATATCCCTTCCTTTCTTTAGCGTTACCCGTCGGATTGAAAACATACTGATTGGGGTTTGCTGACGAAATTGAAAGGTCCGGATCAGCAGCCGCTTTCACACCTTCACGAGCGGCTTCAATTTCCAAAGCTATTTGGTCAAGCGATTCGGTCCGAGCGAACTCTTTGATCTCATCTTCAATTTTCTTCTGATATACGCGCCCAGCAATCTTCGCTAGTGACCAAACTTCAGACGGTATACCATTGGGACTGCTTGGATACCCGCTAGCCTCATACAGCATTATCTGCTGCTTTTCAAAATCACCCAGAAGCCTAGCCAGTCGGCTGGCTTTCAGCGCGATACTGGTTAGCGAGACGCGCCCCAATTCTATATCGGTCAGGATCTCTTCACTTAACGGAAGAGCTACCCCGAGTGCATTATTACTCATGAAATCACCTGCCTACCCTATCAGCCATCGGATTTAGATTTACCAACTCAGCCAAATTGAATCGCCCCTGGCTTCCTAGACACTCTCCAAGCTCAGAAAATAGCGTTTCTCATATTCTACTGGAGACAGCTGCATAGCGCTGCTGTGTCGACGTTTTGGGTTATAGAACATCTCGATGTAATCGAAAATATCACTTCTGGCTTCGTCACGCGTTGCGTAGATCCTTCGTCGGATTCGCTCCCGCTTCAAAAGCTGGAAAAAGCTCTCGGCTACGGCATTGTCATGGCAGTTTCCCCGCCGGCTCATGCTGCTGATTACATTGTTGGCCTTCAAAAAGCTTTGCCAATCTGAGCTGCTGAACTGACTGCCTTGATCTGTGTGAATCATTACTTGCTGCTGTGGCTTGCGTCGCCACACGGCCATCAACATCGCGTCGATAGCCAGGTCGCTGCACATCCTTGGCTTCATTGACCAACCAATTACCTGGCGTGAGAAGAGATCCAGCACTACCGCCAGATAAAGCCATCCTTCATAAGTAATATCTGTCACCCAGACCTTGTTCGGCTCGCTGACCTTGAGCTGCCGGGCAAGGTGGTTGGGCGAGGCCGCGGTTGGTTTTCCGCTATAAAACCCAGGTCGACGGCGATAGCCTGTTTGCGAACGCAACCCCTCTGCCTGCATCAAACGACCGACTCGATTTCGCCCGCATGTCTCTCCCAGCTCACGTAGGTCATCATGAATTCTGCGGTAGCCGTACACGCCTCCGCTTTCGAGCCAAGCATGTTTGATCAAGCCAAGCAGACGATGATCTTCTTTTGCTCGGGCAGATTGAGGCTCGGCCAACCAGGCGTAATAGCCGCTGGGATGCACCTTTAGGGTTTGGCAAAGGCGCCGCACCGGGTAATCCGTCGAGTGCTTCTTGATGAAGGCGTACTTCAGCCGCACTCCTTGGCAAAGTACGCGGCGGCCTTCTTTAAGATGTCTCGCTCTTCCGTCACGTGCTTGAGTTCAGCGCGCAGCTTGCGCAGTTCGGCTTGCTGGTCATCGTCTTGCTGACGCTGCTCTTGGGGTTTGCTGTAGAGCTTGATCCAGGCGTAGAGGCTGTGAGCGGACATGCCCAAGCGCTGGGCAACATCGGCGACAGGCTTGCCTTTCTCGGTCACTTGCTTGACCGCTTCGATCTTGAATTCTTCAGGGTAACGCTGACGACTCATGGCACCTCCTATTTGGGCTTCATTATGAGGCTAGGAGGTGTCTAGGAAACCAGGGGCGATTCAAAATGACTACTGCAGGATAGGCTAATCACCGGTACTGTGTCATACATCCTGCATACCACTTATGCCCACCAGGGCTTAGATAAGGTTCGCGTTATGGGTAGTGAAACAAATCACCCATTCTTAGTGTCAGGTTAGGACCTGTTCTTAAAGAACGATGGGAAACCTATTGCGAGGGGTTAGGCCGTGCTCCCAGCTCTGCCATCAAAGATGGCTATCGAACAACAGTTGAAAACCGCCGAAGCCCTCCCCACTCATAAGATCTACCGCCAAACGGAGAACGCCAAGGAGCCGAAGGAGCGTTTCGAAATTCTTCTGACCATCTCCGAAAAAGCTGCTGTCAAAGAAAGGGCTCAAGTTGAGCGCTGTTCTATGCGGCGCTGGATTGTAGATGCCGTCCGCATAGGACTAACCCATGAACCCCAGTTCGGTATGTCTGAAGTCGACGCCTTGGGCGAATCCAACTATCAGTTACTCGCCCTGGGACGGAATCTCAACCAGATCGCCAGGAGCTTGAATGAAGGTCATTACGAGCCGATCACCGTTGCGCGAATCGAGGCGCTTAGCCGTCTTATCAACAAGTATACGGACATCGTAAGTGACGCGATCCGAGCCAGTCTTGAGCGCTGGAGCCTCGAATGATGCCGGGGTTTGCGAGACTGAAGGTCCGAGAGTGATCCACGCTTGGAGACCTTCATGATCGAGGGCGAAGAATACGATCTAGCCAGACCATTGATGAAGCCATTTCAGTCATCGTGTTCGGCTCTATGCCTAGGAAAGCCCCCGTTGCACCCGGAATCCGCATAAATTACGCAATACTATCGTGCCATCACATGAAGATTCGGTAAGATTCGGTTAGCTCACGACTACCGAAGATCAGAAAATGGAATTCAACCCCTTCGACGCCCGAGTGCAGGGCACGCCGACCAGGGTCACTCGGGTGGCGATGCTCATCTGGTTGATCAAAACGCCTCTACTCAAGGGCTGCATGCACGAGCTTCTAAGGGGCTACTTCGCCCTCAGAGCTAGAAAGCTAGACGCCCGTCATCCTGCACACGGCCGCGACAGGCTACAACATTCGACCATCCTCGAAGCTTTCTTACATCCCACCATCTTCGTTGTAAAAACAAAGGTAACAGATCGGGCATTTTCGGTGGCTGATGCCGGGTGCAGCGAACGCGTAACAACCGTGAACCTAAACTGCCGGGAAGCCGGGCTGGCTAACACCTCGATTGGTAAGCGCCGCCAAAAATTTTTGGCTATGCAAATAATACATGCATTCTGAAAAACTAATAATTCGGTAAAAACAATGATTGAATTTATCTCTCAGAATAACAAGCAAAACCTAATTTTGTTCGTACATGGTTTCTGCGGCGGAGAAGCAACCTGGAGAAATGGAACGGCCAAGTCTTTCCCAGAGCTGCTCCTTGACGACCCTGAAATTTCAGAAAAATACGACATTGCTCAATTTTCTTACTTTACCAAGCTACTGAATCTATTTGCAAAAGCGGGAAAAGTCTCCACAATTCTCAAAAGAGTTTTCTCCACTTCTCATGGAAAACTTGCCAAGAATATAAGTATTGAAGAAATAGGAAATCTGCTGAGAACCGAGATCCGTTTCAGACTACAGTCCTACCAAAATATAATTATTGTTGCTCATAGCATGGGCGGGCTAGTTACGAAGAGCGCGATAATTAGTGACCTGTTAGATAAAAACCCTTCGAAAATAAAGCTATTCATTTCATTAGCTGTGCCACATCACGGAGCGGAAGCAGCGACATACGGAAAGCTAATAAGCGAGAACCTTCAGATTGAAGGGTTGGCCCCGCTTAACGACTTCATACACAAGATCAGTGACGAGTGGCTGAAAACAAGTCTCAGACCTACCACAAAATATTTTTATGGCGCTTATGACACAGTAGTGAAAAAAACCAGCGCAGCTCCATCGGACAAAGAAAAGTCAGATATCATCCCTGTTAACGAAGATCACACAAGTATAACTAAGCCTGAGGGCCCAGGCAGCACAATCTTTATCGCAGTTCGACAAACAATTTTAGATTTTGAAAAAAGCGACCCTGGAATGTCCAATCTAGAATTTCAAGAGCTTCTAGACGAAACCAATTTTGATGACGAACTGTTTGTACTAAAGCTTATCAGCGCAGATATACATAAAACTTCCATAAGAGAGGCCAAAGAAGTCTTTCTAAATGCCGAATATATTAGAAAAATATTTAACAGCCCATCCGATCAAAAACGCCTCGCCGATCTTTACAAAAAAATCAGAAAAATATACCAAACTAGCTACTCTAAATATCTTCATGACGGCATTCCCAATTCAGGCCTTTTGTTAACAGACGTCCACGAAGTAATTCTAAAAGAAGACAAGGGCTTTTTAGAAACCTTCATCCCTTTCATAAATGCCATCCATAAGCAAGGAATGCTCCATCAACTTTCAAACTCTGAAGACGAGAATATTTGGTGGACCAAAGACATCCCTGCTTCGTCCTTGAAAAAACTTATAAGCGAGGACAAAAATGAGTAAGCTACCTTACATACAACCAGAGAGAGAGCTTCACTATAATCTTGGCGTGCTATTGCTAGTAATAAGCGGGCTCGCCGTAACAAAAAAACGTAAAAAGGTATTGAATCTAGATAGAATTCAATCTTTCTACTTTCTTACCACTCGCCCTTCCTTACTCAATAGCGTCCTGAAGCTTGCTAACAAAAATAAAATCCTTATAGAAGAAAGGGATTATTACACAGTCGGGACTTTGTCTCCAAACGTCGAAGAGCTATTCGACCGAGAAAGGATTCTGACTATGCTAAAAATTCTAGCTTCAAAGGACTTCCTATCCGTAGAATATTCCAATAACGATGGTTTTTTATTCGACCTGACTGACATCGGCAAAAACAAAGCCAGCGAATTAACCGAGGGATATTTTCAAAGAATATCTTCCTTCATCAAATTATTATCAGAGCTTCAGTCACAGCCCTCTTCGAAACTCAATGGATATATAAATTCAGCCTTAAGGCAGGAAGCATAATGAATACATCTGAAGGTCTTCTTCTCAAGAATCTAATTCTGCATGGACATCGAAAAGAATATCGAGTCCCTTTCCATCCCGGCATCAACATAATCTATGGCGATGCCGACACCGGAAAATCAAGCATTCTGCGTCTTGTTTATTATTTACTCGGCGGCAAAGAAATCAAGCTGGACAAAGAAATCACCTCCTCGGTAAAACACGCAACTCTTGAACTTCACATCAATGGAAGACCGTACTGCATAAGTCGAGACTTATTCAATCCGTCAAAAGACATTGACGTATACTTCTGCGAGCTTTCAAAAATATCTGATTCTTTCCCGGAAAAATTTAGGTCAAGCGTTACAAAGGGAGATGAGCAAAACAAGAGTCTTTCTGACTTTTTGCTAGAGGCTTTGGAGTTCCCTACTGTTCGGCTGAAGCAAGCACCGACAAAAGACTCGTCAGAAACAGCTCGATTGAGCTTTTTAGACTTATTTAAGTTCATGTATTTAGACCAAGATGATGTAGGCAGCTCTCATATGCTCAACATCGGCAACCCTGTTTTGGAAACTAAAAACAGGGAAGTCTTAAAATACATTTTTAATGTTCTAGATTCTAGCGCTTCGGAACTCGAGGTTGAAATCTCAAAAAAATCAACTGATAAGACACAGCTGATCAGTCAGTATACGGCAATTACTTCATTTTTGAAGCAAACGGAATTCAAAGATACTGAGTCACTTGATGAAGAAATTAGCAACATCGACCTTATTAAAGCAGAGCTAAAGGATCAAGTATCTGATTTAAACAAAAGAATGACGAGCAATAATGCACTGTACCAAGGGCTGAAGGACGTGCTAAACACAATAAGCCTCAAGATAGATCAGCAAGAAAATACAAAGAAGTCAAAGTTACGTAACATTGAACGATTCACTCGGCTCCTCAACGAGTATGAAAACGATATTGAGCGAATAAAGGCTGGGGTTTCAGCCAGGGAAATCATCGGACGTGACGTCCAAGAGCAAACTAATTGCCCAATTTGTGAAACAGTTATCGAAATCCAAGATCTATCTGAAAAATTTGACTTACCTGACGATAGCCGTTTAAAAAACGAACTTTCAGCTATCACCCGTAGAACTAGGGATCTGAAGCAGCTAATCGCAGAGAACAGAGCTGACCTGGAGATAGCCAACAGCCTTCTTTCAGCGCTTTACACAGAGAAAAACAAAGCTCGCGAGATGATCGACGACGAGCTAAAAACCTCGATATCGCCTTACTTAGCAGAGCGAGATGCGATCATTTCAGAACTTGCCCAGCTTGATGAACGCAGAGGAAAAGCGGTGCATTCTCTGCGTGTAAGAAACACTCAAACAGGAATTGCTGATCAGATAGCGCGCTTAGCAGGAAATATTGAGAATCTTAAAATAAAATTGGAAGAGCTTCGAAAGAATGCGCCTTCGCTCGACAACGTAATTAGAGACTTAGGCATTGACCTCAACAACTTCATAAAAGAAATTAAAATAAAAAACCACAACGGCGTAGGAATTCATTCAAAAACTTTTTTCCCTGTAGTGAGAGGCACTGAGTATCGGAAAATCAATTCTGGAGGTCTGCGCACGATCGTCTCAATTGGTTATCTGACGGCTATCCTTTCTCAAAAGCTACGGAAGGACACCAATCTTCCGGGACTGCTAATGATTGACACCGTAGGTAAGTTTTTGGGTAAGACTCCCGAAAATTCTGCCACAGATCAAACCGATGATCTAAACGAAGCAGATGGAGTTGCGGATCCTGAGAAGTACAAAAACCTATTCGAAGCACTTATTAAAACCGCCGAGCAATTCGACAATAAAAACAAACTTTGCCAGATAATTTTGGTTGACAACGACATACCTCATAACGTTGCCTACGAAATCCAAGGGTTGGAAATTGCACACTATAGGTCAAATGGAGTGAATGGTCTTCCGACCGGCCTTATTGATGACTGGGACTTAGCCGCCCCCCCAAAAGCATTCCCTTACACAAATAGATGATGGCCAGATATAAGTGTTACGTCAACGATGCTGGATTTGCCAGGCAGCCAAATTAAATGCGCATCCACTCTGACAGGAGTATTTAATCCTATGGACCTCAGCCACGCCAGCTATGACATGCAGTTCGCTCTGCATCAGGTATGTTCCTCTCCAGATCCGCTCTCAGCATTAAGGGCGTATGAAAGTAACCACCATTTGCTCAAGGACTGGAGGATAATTTATGCCGCGGCTGATGATCGAGGTCCATTTAAACTTAGACGCCAAGAGTTCGCTGACCGAGGCTTTATATCAACCTGTTTTCGCGGAAAATCACTTTGGATATTGGACACTGAAGCAATCAGCACTTTGTCGCCAGTAAGATTTCAAATGGGGTATGGTACGTTTGTTGATTCCAATGCAGCAAGCTTCATTAAGGCACTGGGATATCGCGACAAGCCGTCTTCGGAACTGATTAATCGCGGGCTATCTCTACGAAAAAACCTCAACCGAGAGGAGCTTTCTAACCTAAATCCATATTTGTATCTGTGGGAGGCGCAACGTTCCTGGAGTTCACAAACGATCGAGAACAGCCGCATGACTCTCGCAGCAATCCATGCACTGTCACTAGACCCTAACCCTCTAGACGAGTCTTGGGGCTTACGATTTAGAAAACTTCACAAAGAGCAAGCTGAATATCAGGCAGACCAATTAATTTCTGATTTTCAAAGCCAACTAGATAATGGGTTGAGCGAGGGCATTGAACAACAAGTAAGCCTTGTGGAATGCATGATTTTACGCACCAAAATTATTGAAGCAAGCTCTTCCAAATCATCAGAGTACAAGATGGAAGAGCTTATGCAGTTCATGCATGAAGATCTATCAATTTTTATGCTAAGAGAGTTGATTGTTTGCGCTGACATATTATGTCGAAGCGGCCGATCTGCGCTATCAAAAAAACTCAACTCTTTGCTTGATAAGAAAGACCCACTTGCAATAATAAAGAATTGCTCATGGGATCTTTATTTACCAAGAGCTTTAGATGCAATGGCCAACACGAATACTCTACCTGAAGCTGAATTTTACCTTGGCAATTTAATCACCTTTGATACCGATGTGGCTGACATCCTCAGACTTACAGAGCTACGCGCAATGGCAATGCACCGAAAGTCTTCGCTTACATTCCCTTTTTTTAACGAGGAATTTGTAGACTGGCTACTAGCTCGACTAGGTGAAAGACGCATGAACTCTATTTCAAATATTTTCCAAGCAGAAGCTTTCGAGTTACGAGCAAAGCAACGAAGCCATGAGAAAGTTAAGAACATAATTTTAGAGGATCGAGCTCGTTTACTTTCACTAAAAAAGTCGAAGCACTGAATTCACGGTCCATTTACTTGTAGCGCGCAATCTTAGGAATGCCCGGTACGCCGGTTGCTCAACCTAACCGTTTGGTAGCAGAGCTACACGTGGGCATTCAGACGCCCCGTACTCCAAGTATCGTTGGATATTTCTACTGAAAATCGGTACGGAAGCGGTACAATGCTCAGCTTGGGCGACCTTCTCAAGATTAAGCTCAACATCCGGCATTACGGGGCCTACAGCTATGCCAAGCTACGTTCACTTTACAGCGCTTTCTCCAGGCATATCAGCTCGCCCAGCAACTCATAATCCTTTGGTCCACGGTTCGAGTCCGTGTGGGCCCACCAGCTACGACGAAGCCGCGCGATTGCGCGGCTTTTGCGTTTCTAGCGCTGCGAAAACGCAATGTGACTTTGACGTTTCACAACACGCAATAACCAAACAACCTGCCTGGAAAATAGACAGTGAGCCGAATAGCCGGCATTATCGGCTCATCATGTGAGCCGAATAGGCTCGTTAATCGGCTCAGCGAACCTTATGAACGACCCACTCTGGATCTGGCAGCAGCCCGACTGGCCGCACTTCAGCTGGCAAGCCGAAGCGCTTGCACCGCTGCTGCGCGCTTGCGGTCAGGCACAGGGACGTTTGCTGGGCATGCTCGGCGCGGTGGGGAAAGACAGCGAAGTGCAGAGCAGCCTGGATGCCATGCTGCAGAACATCATCACCTCTTCTGCCATTGAGGGCGAACAACTGAATGTCGGTTCGGTACGCTCATCACTGGCACGGCGCTTGGGGTTGAAGGAAGAAGGCCGCACCACCTCACGCTCCGAAGGCCTGGCGGAACTCCTGCTCGACGCCACCCGTGCCCACCAGCAAGCGCTGGACGAACAGCGACTGTTCACCTGGCACCGTTGGTTATTCCCCCGCGACGAGCAACTGCTGGCTCGACCGTTACACATCGGCGCACTGCGTGGCGATGAGCCGATGCAGGTCATATCAGGCCGGATCGACTGCCCTACCGTACATTTCGAAGCCCCTCCTCGCGCAGGGCTGGAAGCGCAACTGGCAGAATTCCTCGCCTGGTTCGAGCGCAGTCGCAGTGATACGAGCCTCGACCCCTTTGTACGCGCGGGCGTCGCTCATTTGTGGTTCGTTACCTTGCACCCCTTCGATGACGGCAACGGTCGCCTTACGCGCGCAATCACCGACCTGGCATTGGCCCAGGGCGAGCAGCAGGCCATCCGCTTTTACGCCATGTCCGCAAGCATCCTCGATGACCGCACCGGTTACTACCACATCCTCGAGGCCAGCCAGAAAGGCTTCCTGAACATCACCGCCTGGCTGCAATGGTTCCTCGCGACCTTGCTCAACAGCCTGGATCAGGCCCTTGCTCGTATCGATCGCGTGCTGGCCAAGGCACGCTTCTGGCAGGCGCATCGCAGCCAGGCGTTGTCGGTAGAGCAGGTCAAAGTGCTCAATCACCTGCTGGATGGTGGAGAACGTGGCTTTGAAAATGGCATCAGCGCCGCTCAGTACCAAGCGGTAGCCAAGGTATCCAAAGCCACCGCGACCCGTCACCTGAGCGACTTGCTGGAAAAGGGCTGTATCGAACGGCTGCCTGGTGGCGGGCGCAGCACACGCTATCAGATAACACGCTGAGCAGCTGAACCACTCTCATCTGCCGCACTGCTTCATCAGCCCGTAGAACAATGGCCACCCCCGCACCAACAGATCGCGTAAGCGGACTTGACCCTCACGCTACGGGAGGCTTGACCATGCGTATGGTCAACCAGACGTGATGGGATGTAACGGTAATGATGAAACAACAACCCCTTCTCGAGGGCATTCCCCGCCGCCGGTCAGCACTTACCATGGCCCTTGCGCGTGCGGCCCACCAACTTCTCGATGAACCCACGCTATTGCAGGACAGGCACGCGTTCGACGTACTGGGCAGCAACCTGGCACGGCAAACGGTCGTCGACCCTTATGCCTACAATGCGCCAATGCTCCGTACGCTGCGCGCAGCCGTGATCGCACGCAGCAAGCTGGTGGAAGACCGAGTGGCCCTTGCCATAAGCGCTGGGCTGCGCCAGGTCGTGATCCTCGGAGCCGGCCTGGACACGCTGTCGCTCCGCCTCCCCGACAGCGTCAGATGCATCGAGCTGGATCAGGCAGAAATCCAACAATGGAAACTGGAGCGTTTGCAGGAGAGCGGTGTCGCAATCCCTTCCAACGTCGCCTTCGTTACCGCAGACCTTGCCGAAGTTTCTTTGCCAGCAGTGCTCGATAAACATGGAATCGACCCGGAACGCCCGACCTTTTTCAGCTGCCTGGGCGTACTTCCCTACCTGGAAACCTCCGTCGCTTTGGCAATGGTCCGCCAGGTTGCCCTTTATCCGTCCCAGAGCGAGATTGTGTTCGATGCGCGCGTTACGCGTGGCTTGCTGTCACCGGTCGAGCAATGGATGGACGATATGGCTGCACGCTCATTCGCGGCCGCAGGCGAGCCTTGGCTAAGCGCGTTTGACCCCGCCGAACTGCAGGCGACGCTCCTTGGCAGTGGGTTCTGCGAGGTGGAATGCCTGGACGCTGAAGCCATCAACGCTCGCTACTTCATGCGCCGGCGAGACGGCCTGCAGACTCTGGATGGCGGTTTGCGCCTGTACAGGGCCACCGTCGGTTAACCTACATTCGCCACCGGGTTATAGGAGGAGATATTGCCGTGCGACTTAAAGTCGGCGAACTTGCCAGGCGGTCGGGGCTTTCGGTACGCACCCTGCACCACTATGACAGCCTTGGGCTGCTTAAACCGTCCGTTCGTCTGACGCCGGCTATCGACTTTATGGCGCGACAGACATCCAAAGGCTCGGCAAGATCCTGGCGCTTCGCGAGCTGGGCATTCCGCTGGATGAAATTCGCCACACCCTTGATGGAGGCGTGCTTTCAACTCCAGCGGTTCTCGCTGCACAGCTGGCCCGTGTCGATGCGGAAATAGCACGTCAGCAGAAGCTTCGCGCCAGCCTGGAACGTCTCCAGCGCGCACTACTTGAAGAGGAACCGTCTGAGGCGGCTTGCCTGAGCACACTGGAAGCCTTGGCGTGCTACCGCCAACACCTCACCGAGGACGATCTCAGCTTGCCTTTGCTGGGAAGCAACGGAAAATTCGCGGCTGCTTGGCAGGGGCGGGTTGATGGCCTTCGCGCTTTGCTTGCAAAGGGCGTGTCACCACGCGCATCGGTTGCTCGCCATGCAGCACGCGACTGGATGGCGCTGTTGGAAAAAGACACGCGGTCCAATGCCGGAATGTTCGTGCGCGTAGATAATCTGCTGACTTCGCAAAGCGCCGATCTGGCGAACACAGGTTTTACTCCACAACTCGCAGAGTACATCCTGAGTGCGTTCTGTGAGCACCGCCTGCTGGTTTATCGCAAGCACCTGACTGCCAACGCCTATAAACATCTGCGACGCACCTACATCGACGTCATGCGCGAGTGGCCGCGCCTGCTGGACAGGTTGGAAGCCCTGCGCAAGGCTCGTTGTCCGACCACGAACGCCGAGGTGCAGGCTATCGCCAGGTCGTGGCTGGACATGCGCCGCAAGCTCGCGCTGGACGACGCTGCCCTCCAGACCATGCGACGGGCCGAGGAGTCGGAGCCAGAGCTGCACATCGGCACCTGGCTCCATCCTGGTCTGCTGACGTTCCTCAAGGACGCCGTCGCTTCGGTTTCTGCATGTGCCGATGGCCAAAAACCCAACACCTGATTCCCCCCCTCCCGACGCCTCACCTGCTACCAGCACAGCACCTCGTCAACAAAAGCCACTGCGGCTGCCCTTGCCCTGATTGCCAAGGGCTGGCTAGGCTAGCGGGCCAACCGTAGAGACTTGCCATGTCGGATCCCCGCTCCATCACGCTGGATGAAATCGATCGCCAGCTGATCGCCCTGCTGCAGATCAACGCCCGCGAAAGCGTCGCCACCCTCGCCCGCCAGCTGGGTATCGCCCGCACCACCGTCAACTCGCGTCTGGAGCGGCTGGAGAAGAACAAGGTCATCTCCGGCTATGGTGTGCGCCTGGGCCAGCGGGTGCTGGGCGGCGGGCTGCAGGCGTATGTGGGGATCAAGGTGCAGCCGCGCTCGGGCAAGGAGGTGGTGCGGCGCCTGAGTGCCATGGGGCAGGTGCAACAGCTGTGTGCGGTAAGCGGCGAGTTCGACTATGTGGCCTGGTTGCGTACCGACTCGCCCGAACAGCTGGACCAGTTGCTCGACCAGATCGGCAGTCTCGACGGGGTGGAGAAGACCACCACGTCGATCATCCTCAGCAGCAAGGTGGACCGCGGGCAGCCGCTCTGAGCCAGCTGGCGGTCAGGCCTCCTGGCCGTCGAGCAAGCCCTCCAGGATCGCCGAGAGGCTTTCGGCGCAATGCTGCATCGACCAGACCCTGTCACGGCTGCGCTCGGGGGCATGGTGCTGGGCGTAGTCGCTGGCGATCTGGTTGAGGCCACGGGCCAGAAGGCAAGCGTGGACGAGGGCGTCTGCGGCGTCGATGCCGGGGCGGATGGCGAACAGCGATGGGTGGCTGGAGTCGCAGTTGCAGAAGGATTTCTCGGCGGTGGGTCTGAGTTTTTCGGGTTGACCGGAATCAGAACTCTTCATGATGCAATTTCCAAATTGAGACTTGAGGAAACTGCCTGCCAACTCCTTCTCACGGGACTGGGCGGCAGCCATGCACGGGGTGAGAAACCGGCCAACTTGGAAATCCGGCCAGGCCGAAGCCTGCCCGCGCACAGCTGCCATGACACAAGCCTTGGTGCGAAGTTGGAGATGGGTTCTCACACCCGATCGCCCGAACGGGGGCGACCCAGTGAAGTTAACGATGAGGCGTTTCCCACGCAGCCAGACCGAGGCTATAGCGGGCGTAAGGTAATTCTTTAACGCCCGGCGCGGGTGTAGGAAATGGCTGATCACCTCCGACTCAAAGCCCACAGGGAAAGTCGTCTGCTTCGGATAGGCTATCCGTCATAAACGTCGAATTAATCGTCATTCAGACGAGATAAGCGACATTTGGACAACACTATGCACCTTAATAACGAACACCCCACTCCCTAAAATGGCCCCAGGCATCTCCTATACTCAGGCTCCGCTCCCAGCGCAGCCCCTCTGGCAAGGTCACTTCCATGAACAAGAAAAACCGCCACCCCGCCGACGGCAAACAGCCCATCACCATTTTCGGCCCGGACTTCCCCTTCGCCTTCGACGACTGGCTGGAACACCCCGCCGGCCTGGGCAGCATCCCGGCCGAGCGCCATGGTGAGGAAGTGGCCATCGTGGGCGCCGGTATCGCCGGGCTGGTGGCGGCCTACGAGCTGATGAAGCTGGGCCTCAAGCCGGTGGTGTACGAGGCCTCCAAACTGGGTGGCCGCCTGCGTTCGCAAGCCTTCAACGGTACCGACGGGGTCATCGCCGAACTGGGTGGCATGCGGTTTCCGGTATCGTCCACCGCCTTCTACCACTATGTGGACAAGCTGGGCCTGGAAACCAAGCCCTTCCCCAACCCGCTGACGCCGGCCTCCGGCAGCACCGTGATCGACCTGGAAGGCCAGACCTACTACGCCGAGAAACCCGGCGACCTGCCCAAGCTGTTCCAGGAGGTGGCCGACGCCTGGGCCGACGCGCTGGAAAGCGGTGCCCAGTTCGCCGACATCCAGCAGGCCATCCGCGACCGTGACGTACCGCGCCTGAAGGAACTGTGGAACAAACTGGTACCGCTGTGGGATGACCGCACCTTCTACGACTTCGTGGCCACCTCGCGCTCGTTCGCCAAGCTGAGCTTCCAGCATCGCGAAGTGTTCGGCCAGGTTGGCTTCGGCACCGGTGGCTGGGACTCGGACTTCCCCAACTCGATGCTGGAAATCTTCCGCGTGGTCATGACCAATTGCGACGACCACCAGCACCTGGTGGTCGGCGGTGTCGAGCAGGTGCCGCAAGGCATCTGGCGCCATGTGCCGGAGCGTTGCGTGCACTGGCCCGAAGGCACCAGCTTGAGCTCCCTGCATGGCGGCGCGCCGCGTACCGGGGTAAAACGCATCGCCCGCGCTGCCGATGGGCGCCTGGCGGTGACCGACAACTGGGGCGACACGCGGCACTACAGCGCCGTGCTCGCCACCTGCCAGACCTGGCTGCTGACCACCCAGATCGACTGCGAGGAATCGCTGTTCTCGCAAAAGATGTGGATGGCCCTGGACCGCACCCGCTACATGCAGTCGTCGAAGACTTTCGTCATGGTCGACCGGCCATTCTGGAAGGACAAGGACCCGGAAACCGGCCGCGACCTGATGAGCATGACCCTCACCGATCGCCTCACCCGCGGTACCTACCTGTTCGACAACGGCGACGACAAGCCGGGGGTGATCTGCCTGTCCTACGCCTGGATGAGCGACGCCCTGAAGATGCTGCCGCACCCGGTGGAGAAACGCGTGCAGCTGGCCCTGGACGCGCTGAAGAAGATCTACCCGAAGACCGATATCGCCGGGCACATCATCGGCGACCCGATCACCGTTTCCTGGGAAGCCGACCCGTACTTCCTCGGCGCCTTCAAGGGTGCGCTGCCTGGCCACTACCGCTACAACCAGCGCATGTATGCGCACTTCATGCAGCAAGACATGCCTGCCGAGCAGCGTGGCATCTTCATTGCCGGTGACGACGTGTCCTGGACCCCTGCCTGGGTCGAAGGCGCTGTGCAGACCTCGCTGAATGCGGTGTGGGGTATCATGAACCACTTTGGTGGCCGCACCCACCCGGAAAACCCAGGCCCAGGCGACGTGTTCAACGACATCGGCCCGATCGCCCTGGCGGACTGAGACAAGGAGGCAGCATGCGCATCGCTCTGTTCCAGGGCACGCCCAAGCCACTGGACGTGCCCGGCAACCTGCAACGCTTGCGCCACCAGGCGCAACTGGCGGCCGAACGCGGCGCGCGGTTGCTGGTGTGCCCGGAAATGTTCCTGACCGGTTACAACATCGGCCTGGGCCAGGTCGAACGCCTGGCCGAGGCCGACGATGGCCCGGCCGCCATGGAAGTGGTGGAGATCGCCCAGGCGCACCGCATTGCCATTGTCTATGGCTACCCGGAGCGCGGCGCTGACGGCGCGATCTACAACAGCGTGCAGCTGATCGATGCACAGGGACGCAGCCTGGGCAACTACCGCAAGACCCACCTGTTCGGAGAACTGGACCGCTCGATGTTCAGCCCAGGTCCTGACCATTTCCCCGTGGTGGAGCTGGATGGCTGGAAGGTCGGGCTGCTGATCTGCTACGACATCGAGTTCCCGGAGAATGCCCGCCGCCTGGCGCTGGACGGCGCCGAGCTGATCCTGGTGCCGACGGCGAACATGACACCGTACGACTTCGTTTGCCAGGTGACCGTGCGGGCGCGGGCTCAGGAGAACCAGTGCTACCTGGTGTATGCCAACTACTGTGGTGCCGAAGACGAGATCCATTATTGCGGGCAGAGCAGCATCATCGGCCCCGATGGCAGCCTGCTGGCAATGGCCGGGCATGACGAGTGCCAGTTGCTGGCCGAACTCGAGCATGAGCGGGTGGTACAGGGACGGGCGGCATTTCCCTACCTGACCGATCTGCGCCAGGAACTGCACCTGCATAAAGGTTGACGGCCTGTTCGCGGGCTAACCCGCGAAGAGGCCGAGCCTGCCAACAAATGGGTTAGCATGGCATGCAGCAACCGGAGCCCCCATGCCTGACGCCATCCGCCACCTGACCCTCGCCAACGGCCTGCAGCTGACCCTGCGCCACGCCCCGCGCCTGAAGCGTTCGGCCGCTGCCCTGCGGGTGCACGCGGGCAGCCACGATGCCCCGGGTAAATGGCCCGGCCTGGCCCACTTCCTGGAACATCTGTTCTTCCTCGGCACCCCGCGTTTCCCGCTTGCAGACGGCCTGATGCGCTACGTGCAGGCACTGGGTGGCCAGGTCAATGCCAGCACCCGGGAACGCACCACCGACTTTTTCTTCGAGGTACCGCCCAGGGCCCTGGCGGGCGGGCTCGAGCGCTTGTGCCAGATGCTCGCCGAACCGGACCTGGGCATCGAGCGCCAACGCCGCGAGCGTGAGGTGATCCACGCCGAGTTCATTGCCTGGTCGCGCAACCCGCAGGCCCAGCAGCAGTTCGCCTTGCTGCAGGCCGCAGCGCCCGGCCACCCACTGAGTGCTTTCCACGCCGGCAACCGGTACACCCTGGCCTTGCACGACCCGGCCTTCCAGCAAGCATTGCAGGGCTTTCATCAACGCTTTTACCAAGGCGGCCAGATCACCTTGAGCCTGTGCGGCCCGCAGCCGCTGGATGAACTGGAAATGCTCGGCCGACAGCATGCTGCGCAGTTCACAACGGGTGAACGGGTACCTCAGGCCCTGCCACCGCCGCTGGCCGCGGCGACCACGGCGCGCGTATTCAGCCACACGCACTTGCCGGTGGGTGCCGAGCAAGCCTTGGAGCTGCTGATCAGTTGCCTTGGCGACAGCCGCCCGGGCACCTGGCTGGCTGCGCTTCGCCAACGCGGCTGGCTGCAGGGTTTCAAGGCCGAGGCGTTGTATGCATACGCCGGGCAATTGTTGTGGCATATCGACCTGCAGCTTGCCGAGGACGCGTGCGGGGAAGAGGTGGATGCCCTGCTGCAAGGATGGTTCGGCTTCCTCCGACAAACCGAAGCCGAGCAATTGAACGCCGAATTCGGCTTGCTGCAGCAAAGCCGCGAACGCAGTGCCAGCGCGCTTGAGCTGGCCCGCCGGGACAGTGCCGGTCTGCCATTTACCGGCCTGGATACAAATACCCTGCAGGCCTTCCGTAGCCTGCTGGCGGGCCTGCCGAGCTGTGTACATGGGCATTGGCATTTGCCCGCCGTAGAGCCCTTGCTCAAGGCCGACCTGCCTGCTGCCAGGCCACAACCATTGCCAGCAGCCCTGAAGATCAGCGACCAGCTGCCGGCCACCCGTCAGTACGCGACGCTGTACCTGCGCTGGCAGGTCCCGGCCCCCTCGCGTCAGCCGCTGTACGCGGTGCTCGAACGCGCCTTGCAACCCCTGCAGGAGCGCTGCGCGCGGGCGTCGGTACAGTTGCAGTTGAGCGCCGCTGGCGAATACTGGCAGTTGCGCTGCGCCGGGCTGCCGGCAGCGGTGCTGGGTACCCTGGAACAGGCGTTGATGCTGCTGGCAGAGCCACCGGACGATAGCTGGCTCGCCCCTTCGACCCCGCCTCCGCCGCTGATACCGATCAGGGCCTTGCTCAAGCAGCTGCCCGACACCGTGCTCGGTGCCTTGCCTGCGCCTGTTCCACCCGGCACGCTGGCGCGGCCTCAGCTCGACAGTCTCTGGCAGCATGCGCGCTGGCACGGCCTGGCGGTTGGCTTCGACGATAGCGCCCTGAACGCCTTGGCGGCGGCATTGCAGCATTGCCCTGGTCGGGCCACGGCGCCTGGCCCGCTGCCGGCCTGGGCCAACCACCGCTGGCAGCAGGTCGACGTCCCGGGCAGTGAACATGCCCTGCTGCTGTTCTGCCCATTGCCGGCGGCGTGGGAAGCCGCTGGCCGCCTGCTTGCCCAACTGCTGCAAGGGCCGGTCTATCAACGGCTGCGGGTAGAACTGCAACTTGGCTATGCGGTATTCAGTGCCTTTCGTCAGGTCGAAGGGGTCGGCGGCCTGCTGTTCGGCGTGCAGTCGCCACATACCAGCCAGACGCAGATACTCGACCACTTGCTCACCTTGCTACGCCAGGGCATTACTTTCGACCCTGCCGCTCGTCAGGCGCTGGCCGGGCAATTCGCGGAACCCGCGATGGCCAACGAGGAAGTCGCCGAATGGGCATGGCAGACATGCCTGGCTAGGCAAACCGGGGGCCTGGATGCGCTGCGCGGGGCGATTCTCGGCACGCAACAAGCGGATCTGGAGCACCTGCTGGGCTACCTCCTCGACAGCGACAGCCGGTGGCTGTGCCTGGCCAATGCCGCCGCACCTAAGGGCGCCTGGCTGACCGCAACCGCGTGATTATTACGCCAGCTGCAAGGGCACTTTTCTTAATAATTAACCTTTCGGTACAGCTATTTCTTGTAAGATAGCGCAATCCCGATTCAAGGGAACCTCCAGCCCATGGCGGTACCCTAGTATTAGCTGACAAACCCAACCCTCATCCGGAAGGAGTAATTCCATGTGGACCAAACCTGCTTACACTGATCTTCGCATCGGCTTCGAAGTCACCATGTACTTCGCCAACCGCTAAGCCTGGCTTACGGTTCAACGCCTCGGCCTGCCGGGGCGTTTTCGTTTATTCGCTACGGTTTTCTGCATAGAGAGTGGCCATGTATATCCAGGTTCTCGGTTCCGCCGCCGGTGGCGGGTTCCCTCAGTGGAACTGCAACTGCGTCAATTGCAAGGGCTACCGTGACGGCACCTTGCGGGCCACGGCGCGCACCCAGTCGTCCATTGCCCTGTCCGATGACGGCGTGCACTGGGTACTGTGCAATGCCTCGCCCGATATCCGCGCCCAGCTCCAGGCCTTTGCGCCGATGCAGCCGGGCCGTGCCCTGCGCGATACCGGCATCAATGCCATCGTGCTGCTGGACAGCCAGATCGACCACACCACAGGCCTGCTCAGCCTGCGCGAAGGCTGCCCGCACCAGGTGTGGTGCACCGACATGGTCCACCAGGACCTGACCACCGGTTTCCCGCTGTTCAACATGCTCAGCCACTGGAACGGCGGCCTGCAATGGAACCGCATCGAACTGGCAGGCAGCTTCGTGATCGACGCCTGCCCCAACCTGCGTTTCACCCCGTTCCCCCTGCGTAGCGCCGCACCGCCGTATTCGCCGCACCGCTTCGACCCGCACCCCGGCGACAACCTGGGCTTGCTGGTCGAGGACACCCGCACCGGCGGCAAACTGTTCTATGCCCCGGGCCTGGGCCAGGTGGATGACAAGCTGCTGAAGATGATGGACGACGCCGACTGCCTGCTGGTCGACGGCACCCTGTGGGAAGATGACGAGATGCAACGGCGTGGTGTGGGCACCCGTACCGGGCGTGAGATGGGCCACCTGGCGCAGAACGGCCCTGGCGGCATGCTGGAGGTGCTCGAGGGCTTCCCGCGCCAGCGCAAGGTGCTTATCCACATCAACAACACCAACCCGATCCTCGACGAGAACTCGCCCGAACGCGCCGAAGTGCTGCGCAGAGGTGTGGAAGTGGCCTTCGATGGCATGAGTATCGAGTTGTAACAACTGCACAAGAGGTGGCAGAAACCCTGTGGGTATTGCCAGGCCGGATAATCGTTTTACAGGAGCCAGCCGAATGAGCGACGCACTGCCAATGTCCCCTGCCGAATTCGAGCAGGCCCTGCGCGCCAAGGGCGCCTATTACCACATTCATCACCCCTACCACGTGGCGATGTACCAGGGCCGAGCCACCCGTGAGCAGATCCAGGGCTGGGTGGCCAACCGCTTCTACTACCAAGTCAACATTCCGATGAAGGACGCGGCGATCCTGGCCAACTGCCCGGACCGCGAAGTACGCCGCGAATGGATCCAGCGCCTGCTCGACCATGATGGCGCACCCGGCGAAGACGGCGGTATCGAGGCCTGGCTGCGCCTGGGCCAGGCCGTGGGCCTGGACCCGGACCAACTGCGCTCGCAGGAGCTGGTGCTACCCGGCGTACGTTTTGCCGTGGACGCCTACGTCAACTTTGCCCGGCGGGCCAGCTGGCAGGAAGCCGCGAGCAGCTCGTTGACCGAACTGTTCGCCCCGCAAATCCACCAGTCGCGCCTGGACAGCTGGCCGCAGCACTACCCGTGGATCGACCCGGCCGGCTACGAATATTTCCGCACCCGCCTGGGCCAGGCCCGGCGTGACGTGGAGCACGGCCTGGCGATTACCCTGCAGCACTACACCACCCGCGCGGGCCAGGAGCGTATGCTGGAGATCCTGCAGTTCAAGCTGGATATCCTCTGGAGCATGCTTGACGCCATGAGCATGGCCTACGAGCTGAACCGCCCGCCCTATCACTCCGTCACCCAGGAACGGGTGTGGCACAAAGGGATCACCCTATGAGTTTCGACCGTAAGCAAGTGCCGAACTGGCGCCCCGGCTACCGCTTCCAGTACGAGCCGGCGCAGAAGGGCCATGTGCTGCTGTACCCCGAGGGCATGATCAAGCTCAACGACAGCGCGGCCCTGATCGGTGGCCTGATCGACGGCCAACGCGACGTTGCTGCGATCATCGCCGAACTCGAACAACAGTTCCCCGGTGTCCCGCAAGTGGCCGACGACATCGAGCAGTTCATGGAGGTGGCCCGTGCCGAACACTGGATCGTCCTCGCCTGAATTACCGCCCACGCCCGCAGTCGGCCTGCCGCTGTGGCTGCTGGCCGAGCTCACCTACCGCTGCCCGCTGCAGTGCCCGTACTGTTCCAACCCGCTGGACTTCGCCGCCCAGGGCCAGGAGCTGAGTACCGCGCAGTGGTTCAAGGTGATGGCCGAAGCCCGGGAAATGGGCGCCGCGCAGATCGGCTTTTCCGGCGGTGAGCCACTGGTACGCCAGGACCTCGCCGAACTGATCGGCGAGGCGCGCCGGCTGGGTTACTACACCAACCTGATCACCTCCGGCATCGGCTTGACCGAGGCGCGCATCGCCGACTTCAAGAAGGCTGGCCTGGACCATATCCAGATCAGCTTCCAGGCCAGCGACGAGCAGGTGAACAACCTGTTGGCCGGCTCGAAGAAGGCCTTTGCGCAAAAACTGCAAATGGCCCGCGCGGTGAAAGCCCACGGCTACCCGATGGTGCTCAACTTCGTCACCCACCGGCACAACATCGACAGGATCGATCGCATCATCGAGCTGTGCATCGCCCTGGAAGCGGACTTCGTCGAGCTTGCCACCTGCCAGTTCTACGGCTGGGCCCACCTCAACCGCCTGGGGTTGCTGCCAACCCGCGCGCAGCTCGAACGGGCCGAGCGCATCACCAACCAGTACCGCGACAAGCTCAAGGCCGAAGGCAACCCGTGCAAGCTGATCTTCGTCACCCCGGACTACTACGAAGAACGACCCAAGGCGTGCATGAACGGCTGGGGCAGCCTGTTCCTCACCATCACCCCGGACGGCACCGCGCTGCCGTGCCACGGCGCGCGCCAGTTGCCGGTGCAGTTCCCCAACGTGCGCGACCATGACCTGCGACATATCTGGTACGACTCGTTCGGCTTCAACCGCTTCCGTGGCTATGAATGGATGCCCGAACCCTGCCGTTCCTGCGACGAAAAGGAAAAGGACTTCGGCGGCTGCCGCTGCCAGGCCTTCATGCTCACCGGCGATGCCAGCAACGCCGACCCGGTGTGCGCCAAGTCGGCCGACCACGGCATCATCCTCAAGGCCCGCGAGGAGGCAGAAAGCGCCCAGCTCGCGATTGAACAGATGACCTTCCGCAATGAGCGAAACTCCCGTGTCATCGCCCGCGGTTGAATTCACTGCGGCCCAGGCAGTCGCGGCCGGCACCGACTTCGCCGACCTCAAGGTCAGCGCTGCCGGGCTGTTCTGGAACGAGTTCCGCCCCGCCGATGGTGCTTGTCGCATCTGGCATTGGCAGCACCAGCAGGCCCGCTGCCTGACGCCCGATGGTTTCAGCGTGCGCAGCCGGGTCTATGAATACGGCGGTGGCAGTTTCTGCCTGGGTGGCGACGGCATTCTGTTCGTCAACGAGAAGGACCAGCAGGTATACACCCAGGGCCTGGCAGCAACGCCACCGCGCGCCCTGACGAACCACGCGAACTGCCGCTACGGCGACCTGCAGTGGCACGCTGGCCTGGTGCTGGCGGTCGAGGAGCAGCATGGCGAACGGGTCGAGCATCGGCTGGTGGCACTGGCTGAACGAAGCCGGCAGGTGCTTGCCGAAGGTGCCGACTTCTACGCCTCGCCTACCATGAGTGCCGATGGCCAGCGCCTGGCGTGGATCGAGTGGGACCGCCCGGCACAGCCCTGGACGGTCACCCGGCTGATGTGTCGCAGGCGTGACAACAGCGGCCAATGGGGACCCGCGCAATCCGTGGCCGGTGCCGATGAGTCGCTGCAGCAGCCACGCTTCGATGCACAAGGCCGGCTTTACTGTCTGTCCGACCGTAACGGCTTCTGGCAACCCTGGGGTGAGGTTGCTGGCCGCTGGCAGGCGCTGCCTGCCGAGCCGGCAGACCATGCCGCCGCCCCCTGGCAACTGGGCGCGAGCACCTGGTTGGCGCTGGGGCAGCAAGACTACCTGGCCAGCTGGTTCGAAGACGGCTTCGGGCAACTGGGCCTACGCAGCGCCGCTGGCCTGGAGCGATTCGCCAGTGCCTATACGCGCTTTCGCAGCCTGGCCATGGATGACCAGCACCTGTACGCCATCGCCGCATCGCCGATCAGCCCGCCGGCAGTCATCAGCATCAGCCGCAGCAACCACCAGGTCAGCGTACTGGCCGGTGGCGCCGAAGTGCTTGCGGCCACGGATATCAGCCTGCCGCAGCCGATCCATTATGGCAGTGACGGCCACCAGGCCCACGGTTTCTTCTACCCGGCAGCCCGATCACAAGGGGCCACACCGCTGGTGGTGTTCATCCATGGCGGCCCGACCTCGGCCTGTTATCCGGTGCTCGACCCGCGCGTGCAGTACTGGACCCAGCGCGGCTTCGCCGTAGCCGACCTCAATTACCGGGGCAGCAGCGGCTACGGTCGGGACTACCGCCAGGCCTTGCACCTGCGCTGGGGAGAAAGCGATGTGGCCGATGCCTGTGCAGCAGTCGAATACCTCGCCGCCCGTGGCCTGATCGACCGCAACAAGGCGTTCATCCGCGGCGGCAGCGCAGGCGGCTATACCACTTTGTGCGCCCTGGCGTTTCATGATGTATTCCGCGCCGGTGCGAGCCTGTACGGGGTCAGCGACCCGCTGGCACTGGGCCGGGCGACGCACAAGTTCGAGGGCGACTACCTGGACTGGTTGATCGGTGACCCGCAGCAGGACGCCGAGCGTTATCGCCAGCGCACACCGCTGCTGCATGCCGGGCAGATCAGGGTGCCGGTTATTTTCTTCCAGGGCGAACTGGATGCGGTAGTGGTGCCGGAGCAGACTCGGTCGATGCTGGCAGCGTTGCAGGCTAGCGGGGTCGATGCCGAAGGGCACTTCTATGCCGGGGAGCGGCATGGCTTCCGCAAGGCCGGGAACCTGGCGCATGCGCTGGAAGAAGAGTGGAAGTTCTATTGTCGGGTGCTGAGGGCCTGAGGGTCTGGGGCCGCGTTGCGGCCCCAAAAGGTCTCAGCGCTTGGCGATGATGTACACCGCGTGCACGATGCCCGGTATATACCCCAGCAAGGTCAGCAGGATATTCAGCCAGAACGCCCCGCCGAACCCCACCTGCAGGAACACACCCAGCGGTGGCAGGATGATGGCGATGATGATGCGTATGAAGTCCATGCGAGTCTCTCCTGTAGGGGTTACCTCACAGACTAGCCTCCCGCCGCAGAGGTTCCACCGGCAAAAAAAACGCCCCGGGCCGAATGAAACAGGCCAGGGGCGATGCGCAGGAACGCCAGACGGTTCGTAGAATTCTCGGTTTCGCCAGTACGCTATGCCGGCATTTCCCGGCGGGCCTGCTGCCGGGTGTGCAGGCGGGCAAAGGCGCGGGCCAGGCGCAGCAGCATTTCGTCGATGTTGCCCTTGCTCACGGTCAGGGCTGGCGAAAAGCGCACCACATCCGCCTGCGGGGCATTGAGCAGCAGGCCTTCATGCAGGGCTGCGGCCACCAGCTCGCAGGCCAGGTTTTCTTTCAGTTGCAGCGCCCATAGCAGGCCCTGCCCACGCACTTCGCCCTGGCCATAACGCCCGGCCAGGCGGCTAAGGCCTTCACGCAGGTGGCGCCCGTTGTCGCGCACCTGGGCAAGCAAGCCAGGCTCGAGCACGGCGTCCAGCACCGCCAGGCCCGCAGCACACATCAGCGCGTTACCGTGGTGGCTGCCTTGCAGTTCGCCAGGTTCGGCGCAGCACGCCGTGCCCCGGGCCAGCAACGCTGCCAGTGGCACGCCACCGCCCAGGCCTTTGCCCAAGGTGACGATATCGGCGCGCACGCCATAGGTTTCTTCGGCCAGCAGCGCACCGCAGCGACCGATACCGGTCTGCACTTCATCGAGAATCAACAGGATGCCCAGTTCACGGCAGAGGGTTTCCACCCCTTTGAGGTAGTCCTGCGTCGCCGGGATGACACCCGCCTCGCCCTGGATCGGCTCCAGCATGATCGCCACGGTGCGTGAGTCCACCTCAGCGTGCAGCGCCGCCAGGTCGTTGAACGGCACCTTGCTGAAACCGGGCAGGCCGGGCTCGCAGCGATTGCACGGCAGTGGGTCGGATGCCGACAGCGCCCCCAGGCTACGGCCGTGGCAGGCCTGGCTGGCGGTGATGATGTGATAGGCGCCGTTGCGGTGCAGCTGGCCCCACTTGCGCGCCAGCTTGATTGCGCCCTCGCACGCTTCGGCACCGCTGTTGAGCAGGTAGGCCTGATCGCTGCCGGTGCTCTGGCACAGGCGGTCGGCCAATTCCAGCAGCCCACGGCTGTGCAACCCCGCCCCCGGGTTGATCAGCGCCTGGGCCTGGTTGCCCAATGCCTTGACCAGCACGCTCGGGCTGTGCCCCAGGCTGTTGACCGCGCCACCTTGGGTGAAGTCCAGGTAGGCATGCCCTTCGTTGTCCCACAACCAGGAACCCTGGCCACGTACGAATACCTGCGCTGCACGCTCGCAGCCAGGCATCAGTCGCTCACGCGACAGCTGCGACGCTTGCGGCACGGTCACCGGCGCACGCTTGGGCTCGGCGACGGCAGCGAGGGCCGGGCGGCGCAGCTTGAACAGGTTCATCAGGGCTCCAACCAGTCACGGTAGAAGGCTTTGTCGGTGCGGTCCGGATGCCGCCACTCGATATTCTGCCTTTCCTATCAAAAGTGTTTTTCATCCAGGGTAACAATCGAGCCATTCATCGCTGTAACCCTTTGGAATACAGCGATAGACTAGGCCTCGCCGGGGTTTTCGGCCATTTCGTTTTTTCAGCATTTTCGATAAGTATCACTTATGGATTTCCGCCAACTGCGTTATTTCGTCGCGGTGTATGAAGAAGGCCATGTGGGCCGTGCCGCCGAACGCCTGTCATTGTCCCAACCGGCGCTTTCCCAACAGATCCGCCAGCTGGAACACAGCCTCGACCTGAGCCTGTTCGAGCGCAGCAACAAGCGCCTGCTGCCGACCCTGGCTGCGCATACCTTGTACAACCACGCCCTGCCGCTGCTCGACGGCCTGCAACGCGCCCACCAGGCCATGCGCAACTTCAAGGGCCAGTCGCTGCGTACCCTGGCCATCGGCGTGCTGCAGACCGTGCGCCCCAGCCTGGTGCCGCAACTGCTCGAACGCCTGCGCAAGGCACAGCCGCACCTTGTCGTGCAGATCTACGAATTGTCGGGGCTGGAAATCGAACGGCGCCTGCTCAATGGCAGCCTGGACATCGGCATCAGCTACCTGCCGCCACGCCAGCCGGGGCTACATGGCCTGTTGCTGTATGAAGATGAGCTGCAGTTGGTCATCCCGGCTACACACCCGCTGAAGGACTTCAAGAAAGTATCCATCCGCCAGGCCGCCGAGCTGCCCATGCTGATGTTGGGCGAAGAGTTCCAGATCCGCCAGATCTGGCAGGCGCAACTGGCCAGCCAGGGGCGTCGGCCGCAAGTGCAGGCCGAGATGAACAACATGGCAGGGATACTCGACAGCCTGGCCCACACGGCGCTGGCGACCATCCTGCCAGGCCGGGCCAAGGACGCCGCCGAGGAAGACCAGGCGCTGCTGTGGAAGCCGTTGAGCGAGCCGCGCGTGCCGCTCAAGGTTGGCTTGGTATTTCGCGATGCCCAGCGCCAGCAGGCCTCTGTGGAGCTGCTGCGTACGCTGCTGGAAGAGGAGAGCGACGCACGTTTGGCGGGGGCATCGCCACTGGATGTGCTCGCCTGAAAAACGCGCGCACAAAGAAAACCCCGCCTAAGCGGGGTTTTCCAGACTGTTTCCCTGTGACATCCGTATCGCCCCGCCATCCTGGCAGGTGGTCCTTCGTCGTCTTCCTTGATCTGTACTTTGCGCTTCCTGCACAACGTCCATGTGGGAAAGATTAACCCTGGATCCAATGCGATAACAGTGGTGAAAAGTCACCACGTCATGTAGGAAAAAGCTTACAACGGCAGAGTTGGTCGCATGCAGCCTGGAATCGGGCCGCTACGCGCCCCCAAACCCTGTCAGAACTGCTCAGCATCCAGCAGGTACAGCGATTCACTCCCCGCCTTGACCGCTGCCACCAGCGAATTCACCCGTGGCAGCAACCGCGCAAAGTAGAACCGCGCTGTACCCAGCTTACCGGCGTAGAACGCCGCATCCCCCTCACCTGCCTGCGCCGCACGCGCCATCAACGCCCACATGTAGGCGTAAGCTACATAGCCAAAGGCGTGCAGGTACTCGACCGAAGCCGCGCCGATTTCATTCGGGTTGCCCTTGGCCTGTTCCAGCACCCACTCGGTCAGCCCGTCCAGCTGGTCGAGGCTGGCCGCCAGCGGCTTGGCAAATTCCTCCAACTGGCTGCCGGCACTGGCAATGAACTGGCGAATCTCGTCGGAGAACAGGCGGTAGTATGCCCCACCACTGGCGACCACCTTGCGCCCCATCAGGTCCAGGGCCTGGATGCCATTGGTGCCTTCGTAGATCTGCGTGATACGCACATCGCGCACCAGTTGCTCCTGCCCCCACTCGCGAATGTAGCCATGCCCGCCGAACACCTGCTGGCCATGCACCGCGCATTCCAGGCCGAGGTCGGTGAGGAACGCCTTGGCTACCGGCGTGAGCAATGCCACCAGCTCTTCGCTGCGCTTGCGCACGCTGGCGTCCTCGCTGTACTTGGCACTGTCCAGTTGCATGGCCACGTAGGTGGAGAACGCCCGGCCGCCTTCGATCAGCGCCTTCATGGTCAGCAACATGCGGCGCACATCCGGGTGGACGATGATCGGGTCGGCGGCCTTGTCCTTGGCTTGCGGCCCGGTCGGGGCGCGGCTCTGCAGGCGATCACGAGCGTATTCCACGGCGTTCTGGTAGGAGCGCTCGGCCGAGGCCAGGCCCTGGATACCAACACCCAGGCGCTCGTAGTTCATCATGGTGAACATCGCCGCCAGGCCCTTGTTAGGCTCGCCGACGATATAGCCAACGGCTTCGTCGAAGTTCATCACGCAGGTGGCCGAGGCCTGTATACCCATCTTGTGTTCGATCGAACCACAGGTGGCCGAGTTGCGTGCGCCAAGGCTGCCGTCCTCATTGACCAGGAACTTCGGCACCAGGAACAGTGAAATGCCTTTCGGCCCCGCCGGTGCATCCGGCAGCTTGGCCAGCACCAGGTGGATGATGTTCTCGGTCAGGTCGTGCTCGCCACCGGTGATGAAGATCTTGGTGCCGCTGACCTTGTAGCTGCCGTCTGCCTGGGGCTCGGCCTTGGTGCGAATGATGCCCAGGTCGGTGCCGGCGTGCGGCTCGGTCAGGCACATGGAGCCCGCCCACACACCGGCATACATGTTCGGCAGGTATTTTTGCTTCAGTGCCTCACTGGCGTGGGCGTTGATCGACAGGCAGGCACCGGCGGTCAGCATCGGGTAGAGGCCGAACGCCAGGCTGGAGGCGTTGACCATTTCCTCGACCTGGGCCGAAATGGCCTTGGGCATGCCCATGCCGCCGAACAGCGGGTCGCCGCCCACGCCCACCCAGCCGCCTTCGGCGTAAGTGTTGTAGGCCTCGATGAAACCAGCTGGAGTGCGCACCGCACCTTGGTCCCAGTGGCAGCCCTCTTCATCGGCGGCACGGCTGAGCGGCGCGATGGACCTGGCAGTGACCTTGCCGGCCTCTTCCAGCACCGCCATGGCTGTGTCGGCGTCGACAACCTCGGCCAACCCGGGCAACTGCTCCCACTGCTCGGCCACGTTGAAGACTTCATTCAGTACGAAGCGCATGTCGCGCAAGGGCGCTTTATATTCAGCCATGACAACCTCTCGCTAGTCGGGTCGGGGCGGTCTCGGGGAACCGCGACACTGGGTAACGAGCAGTGTAACCGAACAACTTTTACGAGACATAGGGTCATCACTAGACCGCATAGTCAGTTTCGGTCACGCCATGCGCACTGCGCCACGCTGTGATTGCTGCCCGTGCACCATGACACAATTGCGCCCCGCACTCTTCGCGTTGTACAGCGCCTGGTCGGCGGATTTCAGTACTGCCTCGGGGTTGCGGTGGTCGGCCTGGCGCTCGGCTACGCCGATGCTGATGGTGACCGACACCGTCCCGCCCGTGCTGCCCGCGCGTCGCTGGCGCCCGGCGCTATCGTCCTGTGGGCGGTTATGCTGGTCGCGCAGGTGCATCACGTAATTGGCGATCACTTCACGCACCGCTTCCACGTGCGGCACGCATTCTTCGGCTGTCTTGCCGGCGAATACCAGGGCGAATTCCTCGCCGCCATAACGGTAGGCGCGGCCACCGCCGGTCACCTTGGCCAGGCGGCTGGCGACCAGGCGCAGCACCTGGTCGCCGACGTCGTGGCCATGGGTATCGTTGAACTTCTTGAAGTGGTCCACGTCGGTCATGGCAATCACGTAGTTGCGCCCCAGGCGCTGCATGCGCTCGTTCAGCGCACGCCGCCCCGGCAAGCCGGTCAGCTCGTCGCGAAAGGCCATCTGGTAGGCCTCATGAGCTACCGATGCCGCGATCATCAGCATTACCTGGCTGCACATGATGTTGAGGGTGAACGGCAGGATGAAGGTTTGCGGCAACATCCAGAAAATTCCCAGCAGGCCCGAGATCAACGCGGCGTGCAGCGGCCGCGGGGCACGCAGGTATTGCACCACCAGCAGGATGAACACGCCGAGGAACAACGGGTAGACCATCTGGATGAGGCTCATCCACCGGCCATGCAACGACGGCCAGCGAATTTCCGCCAGCCACGTCAGCAGCGCCTCGGGGTAGCTCTGTTCGAGAGCCACCGCCACGCTGCCCACGGCGAACAGCACGGCGCCGCGGGCAACCAGGTCCTGCAGCAGGTGGGTGCGCTCCTGCCAGGCACCGTACAACCCGAACAGGGTGGGCAACAGCAGGCATACCAAATGGAAGGTTACCGCGGCATCTTCGCGCACGCGGCCATGGTCACGGTAGAAGTCGGTCTGGGTATCGAGCAGGAAGTAGGCGATATACACCGTGAGCATCAGGAACAGCTCGCGCTGACGGCGGTACACCGCGCAGTAGGCGCCACCCAGCAGCAGGACCAAGGTGGGCAGGACATTGAACAATGATGTGAAAAAGACACTGAGGTCTCTCACGTAAGCCGCGGCGAGGCCTGCCAGCAACAGAATCAGCGAAGGCAGGAAGTGGCTCGCGCGAACAGCGTTAAGACGAAGCAAGGGTAATCTCCAACCCGGCAGATCAATGGTGGCATTGTGCCCATACTTCATCGGCAGCGCACATGAACAGTTGAATTTCAAATCATGCACCGCTTCTGCAAAGCCACGCGCCGGGCTTGAAACAAAAAAACCCGCCTGCCGGTGAGGGCAGGCGGGTTTCGGTCACAACCGGTGAATCAGTAGGACAGGCCGAAGCTTTCTTCGTCCATCGCCATCAGGTTGTCGGCTCCGGACAGCATCGCTGCCACATGGGTGCGGGTACGCGGCAGGATACGCTGGAAGTAGAAGCGCGCGGTCTGCAGCTTGGCGGTGTAGAACGCCTCTTCGCTGGTGCCGGCAGCCAGCTTCTCGGCGGCCAGGCGGGCGATGTCGGCCCAGAAGTAGGCCAGGCAGGCATAACCGGAATACATCAGGTAATCGACCGAGGCCGCGCCCACTTCTTCACGGTCCTTCATGGCGGCCATGCCGACCTTCATGGTCAACTCACCCCACTCCTTGTTCAGTGCCGCCAGCGGTTCGACGAATTCCGTCACCGCAGTGTTGCCTTCCTGCGCCTGGCAGAACTTGTGCACGATCTTGGTGAAGCCCTTCAGCGCTTCGCCCTGGGTCATCAGTACCTTGCGGCCGAGCAGGTCGAGGGCCTGGATGCCGGTGGTGCCCTCGTACAGCATGGAGATCCGGCTGTCGCGCACGTTCTGCTCCATGCCCCACTCGGCGATGAAGCCGTGGCCACCGTAGATCTGCACGCCATGGTTGGCCGCCTCGAAGCCGACTTCGGTCATGAATGCCTTGGCGATCGGCGTCAGGAACGCCAGCAGGGCGTCGGCCTTCTTGCGCTCTTCTTCATCCTGGCTGTACTTGACGATGTCCACTTGCTTGGCGGTGAAGTACACCATCGCGCGGTTGCCTTCGGCGAAGGCCTTCATGGTCAGCAGCATACGGCGCACGTCGGGATGCACGATGATCGGGTCAGCGGCCTTGTCCGGTGCTTTCGGGCCGGTCAGCGAACGCATCTGCAGACGTTCGCGGGCGTATTTCAGGCCACCCTGGAAGGCCACCTCGGCGTGAGCCAGGCCTTGCAGCGCGGTTCCCAGCCGGGCGGTGTTCATGAAGGTGAACATGCAGTTCAGGCCTTTGTTGGCCGGGCCGATCAGGAAGCCGGTGGCAGCGTCGAAGTTCATCACGCAGGTGGCGTTGCCGTGGATGCCCATCTTGTGTTCGATCGACCCGCAGCTGACGCCGTTGCGCTCGCCCACACCACCTTCGGCGTTGGGCAGGAACTTCGGCACGATGAACAGCGAAATGCCCTTGGTACCGGCCGGTGCATCCGGCAGGCGGGCCAGGACGATATGGACGATGTTGTCGGCCATGTCGTGCTCACCGGCCGAAATGAAAATCTTGGTTCCCGACACCTTGTAGCTGCCGTCAGCCTGAGGCTCGGCCTTGGTGCGCAGCATGCCCAGGTCGGTACCGCAGTGTGGCTCGGTCAGGCACATGGTGCCGGTCCATTCGCCGGATACCAGCTTGGTCAGGTAGGTGTGCTGCTGCTCAGGGGTACCGTGCGCAGAAATGGTGTTCATCGCACCGTGGGACAGGCCAGGGTACATGCCCCACGACCAGTTCGCCCCGCCGACCATTTCGCTCAGGGCCAGGCCCAGCGACTCCGGCAGGCCCTGGCCGCCGTGCTCGACATCATGCGCCAGGCTTGGCCAGCCGCCTTCGACGAACTGCTGATAGGCCTCTTTGAAGCCAGTCGGGGTTTTCACGCCCGCTTCGCTCCAGGTGCAGCCTTCCTGGTCACCCACACGGTTCAGCGGCGAAAGCACCTGCTCGCAGAACTTCGCGCCTTCTTCAAGGATCGCGTCGACCATGTCGGGCGTGGCGTCCTGGCAACCCGGCAGGCTCTGATAGTGCGCCTCATAGCCGAGCAGTTCGTCGCGAACGAAGCGGATATCACGCAAGGGGGCTTTGTAGTCAGGCATTGCGATGAACCTCTAGGTGAGTTCTGTGGGGTGACGCGCGCCGTGCGGCATCGATCAAACAGTTGTTTGAAACTTACGTTTAGCTCCGCCGGATGTCAAGAATGGACTATTGTGTCATTTGCGCCACGAAAAATGGCAAATACGCCAACACTTGTCATGACTACTACAGAAGCGGGTTCACCCGCGAAAAAAGTCAGCCCGGAAAACAGCTGTCAGGGCTGACGCACGCGCGGGGTAACCCGCTCCCACAGGGGCGCAGGCGTTAATACGGAGGTAGATGCCAGCGATCAGGCGTAGGTATCGATGAACCGGCCGAGCATTTCGTCGGATGCCTTGGCGAGCTTCACGCCAAGCTCGACCTCATGCTTGCCTACGGCCAGCTGCACCGTGCTGGTGGCTAGGTCCATCTGCTGGCTGCGGTCGACCGCGCGCAAGCGTTCGGCCTGAAAGTCGCTGGACTGGCTGGTGGCAGTACGTTCGGCGGTGGTATTGGCAATCTGGCTGGCGGCCTGATCGACGCGGTTCTGGCCGGTCTGGATTGCGCTCAGGCCCGCGTAATAGGCGGAGCTACCGGTGATTTCCATGTCAGGACTCCATTGACGCTGGATAACGGACAGGCCCAATTAAAGCAGGCTGGGCGCAAAAAGGCCCGTTTAAATCGCTAATGGCCCGATGCCATTTGATAGCCCTCGAGTATTCCTGCAGCGCTAATCCAGAAGATCCAGTTGCAGATGCTCAGCCACCATGTCGGCACTGGCCTGCTTGAGCTTGGGCACCCGCCCCAGGCAAGGCGCCGGCAACCGTTCGGCCAGGCTGGCCAGGTTCTCTTCCAGCCGCGAGGTACTAGGTTCGATGATG
This sequence comes from Pseudomonas sp. TE21394, assembly GCF_054057835.1. Lineage (NCBI taxonomy): Bacteria > Pseudomonadati > Pseudomonadota > Gammaproteobacteria > Pseudomonadales > Pseudomonadaceae > Pseudomonas > Pseudomonas sp. TE21394. The sequence continues at coordinate 1,503,937 of NZ_JBSRZR010000001.1, forward strand.
TTCGCCACCCACCCCGCCAGCTGCAGCCCGTCGCGGGCAATCGCCTCGGCGCTGAGCAAGGCATGGCTGATACACCCCAGCCGCACTCCCACCACCAGGATTACGGGAAGCTGGAGGGCAATAGCGAGGTCCGACAGGTTGTCCTGCCCCGATAACGGCACGCGCCAGCCGCCAGCCCCTTCGATCAGGGTGAAATCGGCATGCTGTTGCAGCACACTGCGCATCGCCGCGAGCAGCTCAGGTACCGCAAGGGTTACCCCCGCTTCCCGCGCCGCCACATGCGGTGCGATAGCCGGTTCGAAGGCGAACGGGTTGACCTGCTCGTAGGGCAGCTTGATCGAACTCTCGTCGATCAATGCCTGGGCATCGCTGTTGCGCAGCCCTTTCGCGGTCATCGTGCAACCCGAAGCCACCGGTTTGGCTCCCAAGGTGCTCAGGCCCTGCAAGCGTGCCGCATGCAACAGCCCGGCAGCGATGGTGGTCTTGCCAACGTCGGTATCGGTACCGGCAATGAAATAGGCCTGGCTCATCTCGCTCCCCTTACGCCTGTTGCTTGCGCAACACACCATAGACCACTTGGTAAGTGGCTGGCAGCCCTTGAGGCTGGCGAAACGCCTCGTAGGCCTGCAGCAAGCGCTGCATGCGAGCCCGCCCGGTCAGGCCAGAAGGCCGGCCTGGGTTGAGATTGTGCGCACCCAGCGCCTTCAGTTCGTGGGTCAGGCTGCGCACATCCGGGTAGTGCAGCACATGTGGGCAACACTGCAATTCGAGTTGCTCGAAACCGCTGGCCGCACACAGGCGTTGGTAGTCTTCGAAACGGCGAAAGCGGTTCACATGCACCAGGCCATCCACCGCCTGCCAGCTGGCGCGCAATTCAGCCAGGGTGCCCACGCACAGGCTGCTGAAAGCCATAACGCCACCTGGGCGCAGTACCCGTTGCGCCTCTGCCAGCACGCTGGCGAACTGGTCGCACCACTGCACCGCCAGGCTGGAGAACACCAGGTCGACGCTGGCATTACGCAACGGCAAACGCTCGGCATCGCCAGCGACGTGATAGTGCGCCCCACCTTGCTCGTTGCGCGCATGGCGCAGCATGCCTTCGGCGATATCCACCGCCACGCCGCTGGCGGCGGCGAAACGCTCGGCCAGCGCCCGGCTGAAGTGACCGGTGCCGCTGCCCAGGTCCAGCCAGCGCGACGGCTGCAGGCCTTCCGGCAACAACCTCAGCAGGTCCTGGCCCACGGCACGCTGCAGCGCCGCCACGCTGTCATAGCTGGCCGCAGCGCGGGAGAACGAGGCCGCCACCTGACGCTTGTCGGGCAGTGCCCCCGGCGGGGTCGGACGGGATAGATCAGTCATCGCCACTCTCATGCAGGAAACTCTTGATGCCCGCCGCCAGCTCCTGCGGGTACTCCAGCAGGAACGCGTGGGAACTGTCTTCGACCAGGCCCACTTCCACATCGGGCAACAGCTCGCTCAGGGCTTTTGCCGCTTCTGCCGGCACCAGTGCGTCGCTGCCGGCGAACAGGTGCAGCTGCGGGCCGGCGTAGGCCTGCAAGGCTTCGCGAACATCCAGCTTCGCCAGCACTTCCAGGCCGGTGGCCAGGTACAACGGGTCGGTGTCCGGCACGCCGATACCCAGCTGGCGCAGCAGGGTACGCGGTTGCTGGGCACCGTCGCTGCACAGCGTACGGAAACGCTTGAGGGTGACCTGGGTATGGCTGCGGCAGCCGTCGAGGAAGGTACCGAAGGTATCTTCGGCCATGCCATGCGGCCAGCCCGGGCGCACCACGAAACTGGGGTTGCTGGCCAAGGTCAGCAGGCCACAGCAGTGGTCGCCGCGCTTGTGCGCCAGGGCACTGGCCAGCATCCCGCCGAACGACCAGCCGCCCAACCAGACATCGCTCGGCAGCTTGCGATCGAGATGCTCGATCCAGGCCTGGACATCGCTGTGCGGCAGCTCCGGCAGGGGCATCAGCTCTACCTGCAGGCGGGTGTCCTGGAGCCGCAGGCTGGCGGCCAGCGGCTCCAGGGACGCAGTGCCCAGGCCCCAGCCGGGCAATAGAACAAGGCGATTACGCATCGGCGTTCTCCAACTGTGGATAACACTCGGCCAATGCATTCAACAATAGCTGCACCTGCGCCTCACTGTGGGCGGCGCTCAAGGTCACCCGCAGGCGCGCACTGCCCGCCGGTACGGTGGGTGGGCGGATGGCCGTCACCAGCAGGCCGCGCTCGCGCAGCATGCGCGACAGGCGCAGGGCCTGCGCGCTGTCGCCGATGACGATCGGCTGGATCGGGGTCGGGCTGTCCATCAATTGCAGCCCGATCTGCCGTGCGCCTTCGCGGAACTGGCGAATCAACGCTGCCAGGTGCTCGCGGCGCCAGGTTTCGCAGCGCAGCAGTTCCAGGCTTTTCAGCGTGGCGCAGGCCAGCGCCGGTGGCTGGCTGGTGGTGTAGATGTAGGGGCGGGCGAATTGCACCAGCGCCTCGATCAGTTCTTCGCTGCCAGCGACGAAGGCACCGGCGGTACCGCACGCCTTGCCCAGCGTACCGATCAGGACCGGAACCTCATCCACGCCCAGGCCGAAGTGCTCGACGACACCGCCGCCATGCTTGCCAAGGGTGCCCAGGCCATGGGCATCGTCGACCATCAGCCAGGCACCCCGCGCCTTGGCGACAGCGGCCAGCGTCGGCAGGTCAGCCAGGTCGCCGTCCATGCTGAACACGCCGTCGGTCACCACCAGGGTATTGCCAACCGCCTTGTCCAGGCGGCTGACCAGGCTGGCCGCGTCATTGTGCAGATAACGGCTGAAACGGGCACCGCTGAGCAGCCCGCCATCCAGCAACGAAGCGTGGTTCAAACGGTCCTGCAGCACGCTGTCACCCTGCCCCACCAACGCGGTGATAGCGCCCAGGTTGGCCATGTAGCCGGTGGAGAACAGCAGCGCACGCGGCCGCCCGGTGAGCTCGGCCAAAGCCTCTTCCACCTGATGGTGCGGGGTGCTGTGGCCGATCACCAGGTGCGAGGCGCCCCCTCCGACCCCCCAGCGCTCGGCGCCGGCCTGCCAGGCGGCAATCACCTCCGGGTGGTTGGCGAGGCCGAGATAATCGTTGCTGCAAAAGGCCAGCAAGGGCTGGCCGTCGACCACCACTTCCGGCCCCTGCGGGCTCTGCAGCAGCGGCCGCTGCCGATACAGGTCTGCGGCGCGCCGTTCGGCCAGGCGCGCGGCCAGGTCGAAGGCCATCTCAGGCCGACGCGGCGTTGTAGAACATCTCGCTGCTGCGCTGCTCGACCAGCGCCTGCTCGATGGCGGCCTGGTGCACTTCGTCGGCGTGTTCCTCGCGGGCTTCGGGCTTGATACCCAGGCGGGCGAACAGTTGCATGTCCTTGTCGGCCTGCGGGTTGGCGGTGGTCAGCAGTTTTTCACCGTAGAAGATCGAGTTGGCGCCTGCCATGAAGGCCAGGGCCTGCATCTGTTCGTTCATCTGCTCCCGGCCGGCGGACAGGCGCACGTGCGACTTGGGCATGAGGATACGCGCCACGGCCAGCATGCGGATGAAATCGAACGGGTCGACGTCCTCTTCCTCGGCCAGCGGCGTACCGGCGACCTTGACCAGCATGTTGATCGGTACCGACTCCGGGTGCTCCGGCAGGTTGGCCAGCTGGATCAGCAGGCCGGCGCGGTCGTCCAGCGACTCGCCCATGCCGAGGATACCGCCGGAGCAGATCTTCATACCGGCCTCACGCACGTAGGCCAGGGTTTGCAGGCGCTCGCTGTAGGTGCGGGTGGTAATGATGCTGCCGTAGAACTCCGGCGAGGTATCGAGGTTATGGTTGTAGTAATCCAGGCCGGCCTGGGCCAGGGCCTTGGTCTGCTCCTGGTCGAGCTTGCCGAGGGTCATGCAGGTTTCCAGGCCCATGGCCTTCACGCCTTTGACCATTTCCAGCACGTAAGGCATGTCCTTGGCCGACGGGTGCTTCCAGGCCGCGCCCATGCAGAAGCGGGTGGAGCCGATGGCTTTGGCGCGTGCCGCTTCTTCCAGCACCTTCTGCACTTCCATGAGCTTCTGTTTTTCCAGCCCGGTGTTGTAGTGGCCGGATTGTGGGCAATATTTGCAATCTTCCGGGCAGGCGCCGGTCTTGATCGACAGCAATGTCGAAACCTGCACGCGGTTAGGGTCGAAGTGCGCGCGGTGCACGGTCTGTGCCTGGAACAGCAAGTCATTGAACGGTTGCTGGAACAGCGCCTTGACCTCTGCCAGGGACCAGTCGTGACGTGTTGTTGCAGTTGTGCTGGCGCTCATCGGTGTTTCCTTGTTTAGGCTGTAGCTGGCGCCGGGACAGGAAAGCCCGCCAGCGCATCACGGTTAGCTCGCATAGTCATGGAAGGCCTATGAACTGTCAACCACACTGGGAAAGGCTGGTTTACAAGTGCTCAATTATTAATCAAACATGTTTACTATGCGACGAGCGTGCCGGGCAGGCCTACCCGCTGTGCGTCGCCTGTGAACAGGCGCTGCCCTGGCTGGATGATCAATGCCTGCGCTGCGCCTTGCCCATGCCGATGTCTGGCCTGACCTGCGCGCAATGCAGCCGCCGCGCGCCGGCTTTCGAGCAAGTGATTGCGCTGTGGCATTTCGGCTTTCCGGTAGACACGCTGGTCAGCCGCTTCAAGCACAAGCGCCAGTGGCCGCTGGGGCGTCTGATGGCGGAGCTGCTGGGCCATGGATTGCTGCATCGCTTTGCAGAGGGGGTGGCCCGGCCCGACCTGCTGTTACCGGTGCCCCTGGCCAGGCGTCGACAGCGCGAGCGTGGTTTCAACCAGGCAGGAATGTTGGCGCGCTGGTTATCGGTGCAGCTCGGGGTACGGTGCGACGAACGGTTGCTGACGCGTACACGCGAAACACCCGCGCAGCAGCAGCTGGACGCCAGGGCAAGGCAGCGCAATTTGCGCCAGGCGTTTGCGCTCACGGGGGAGTTGAAGGGTCAGCATGTCGCCATTGTCGATGACGTGCTGACCACGGGGGCAACCGCGCATACAATTGCCGAGCTGCTATGCACGGCCGGGGCGCGGCGCGTGGATGTCTATTGCCTGGCACGCACGCCCAAACCGGGGTATGCATGACCCAACGATATCTGCCACGGCGCAAACCCCGTGGCCGCTTCACCTGAGCCTTATGACGACTGGATACCATGCCCTTGCCCAGCCTCCTTACCCAGCACATCGCCCGCCGCCCCCAGCGTATCGCGCTGCTGCAGCACGTTGCCGATCAAGGTTCGATCACTCGCGCCGCCAAGGCTGCGGGCATCAGTTACAAAGCCGCCTGGGATGCCATCGACGAGCTCAACAACCTGGCCGGCCAACCGCTGGTCGAACGTAGCGCCGGCGGGCGAGGCGGCGGTGGAGCACGGTTGTCGCCGGAGGGCGAACGAGTACTGCGCCTGTATCAGCGTCTGCAGGCCTTGCAGGCACAAATGCTCGAAGCGGCAGAACAATCCAGTGACCTCGACCTGCTCGGTCGCCTGATGCTGCGCACCAGTGCGCGTAACCAGTTGCAGGGCCAGGTCAGTGGCCTGCGCCGTGAAGGACGGCTTGATCGCGTCAGCCTGACGCTGGGCGACGGGCTGGAGATCGAGGCGCTGATCACCCGCGACAGCACTGCGCGGCTGGAGCTGACGCTGGGTACGATGGTTGTGGCACTGCTCAAGGCCGGGTGGGTGCGGTTGTTGGCGGCAGGGGAAGAGGCCGAAACGGGTAACAACTGCCTGAAAGCGACGGTGCAGGGTGTGCTGGCGGAGGCTGACGGGCCGAGCGAGGTCAGGCTGGCGCTGGGCAACGGGCAGACGTTGTGTGCCTTTGCCGAAGCGGCCTGGCTGGCCGAGCACCGGGTAGCGAACGGCAGCAGGCTACGCGTGCAGTTTCATCCCTCTTATGTATTGATCGGGATTCCCGCGTAGGCGGGTAGCGCGGTTCGCGGGCATGCCGGCGAAGAGGCCGGCACAGGGATAACGCGGTACCATGGGTCTTGTGCCGCTTATCCCCGGAGTTCTCATGTCCCACCCCTTCGACACCCTCACCCCCGACCTGATCCTCGACGCCGTGGAGAGTCTGGGCTTTCTCAGTGACGCCCGGGTGCTGGCACTCAACAGCTACGAGAACCGCGTCTACCAGGTAGGTATCGAAGGTGCGCAACCGCTGGTGGCCAAGTTCTACCGCCCAGGCCGCTGGAGCGATGCGGCCATCCTCGAAGAGCACAGCTTCACCGCTGAGCTGGCCGACTGTGAGGTCCCGGTGGTTGCCCCGATGCAGCATGACGGCCGCACGTTGTTCGAACACCAGGGTTTCCGCTTCGCCCTGTTTCCCCGCCGTGGCGGCCACGCCCCGGAGCCGGGCAATCTCGACCAACTCTACCGCCTTGGCCAGTTGCTTGGCCGCCTGCATGCCGTAGGCGCCAGCAAACCGTTCGAGCACCGCGAAGCGCTGGCGGTCGAAAACTTCGGCCACGCCTCGCTGAAAACCTTGCTGGAAGGTGGCTTCGTGCCCCGTGACCTGCTGCCGGCCTTCGAGTCGGTGGCCCGCGACCTGCTCAAGCGTGTGGAAGACATTTATGCCCGTACGCCGCACCACCTTATCCGCCTGCACGGCGACCTGCACCCCGGTAACCTGATGCATCGCGACGAGGTGTACCACGTGGTCGACCTTGACGACTGCCGCATGGGGCCGGCCGTTCAAGACCTGTGGATGATGCTGGCCGGCAGCCGTGAGGAGCGCTTGGGGCAACTGGCTGAACTGATCGATGGCTACAACGAGTTCCACGACTTCGATCCGCGCGAACTGGCCCTGATCGAAGCACTACGCGCGCTGCGCCAGTTGCACTACAGCGCCTGGCTGGCGCGGCGCTGGGACGACCCGGCCTTCCCGCCCAGCTTCCCCTGGTTCGGCCAGCCACGCTACTGGGGCGACCAGATCCTGGCATTACGCGAACAATTGGCGGCTCTGGGTGAACCGGCATTGAAATTGTTCTAGAAGCACGCCCACCTCTGTCTACAATAGGCGTCGCTTCATTTAGCTACCTAAGCAAGGATTCTGCATGCACGCCGCAAACCCGCGTCGCGGGTACCTACTGGGCCTGAGCGCCTACATCATCTGGGGGCTGTTTCCCCTGTACTTCAAGGCGATCCAGAGCGTCCCGGCGGTGGAAATCATCGTTCATCGGGTGCTGTGGTCGGCGCTGTTCGGCTCGCTTCTGCTACTGGTGTGGAAACACCCCGGCTGGTGGCGCGAACTGCGCGACAACCCGCGCCGATTGGGCATCCTGGCCCTCAGCGGAGCGCTGATTGCCGGCAACTGGCTGACCTATGTATGGTCGGTAAACAACGGCCGCATGCTTGAGGCCAGCCTGGGTTACTACATCAACCCGCTGATCAATGTGCTGCTGGGCATGCTTATTCTTGGCGAGCGCCTGCGCCGCCTGCAATGGCTGGCCGTGGCCATGGCCGCCGTGGGCGTGGCCCAGCAGGTATGGCAGGTGGGCAGCCTGCCATGGGTGTCGCTGGCGCTGGCACTGAGCTTCGGCTTTTACGGGTTGATCCGCAAACAGGCACCGGTAGCGGCACTGCCGGGCCTGGTGGTGGAAACCTGGATGCTGGTACCTCTGGCCCTTGGCTGGTTGCTGCTGCACCCGGCGGCAATGAGTGCGCAGAGCGTGTTCTATACCAGCAGCGAAGCGTTGTGGCTGATGGCCGCAGGGCCGGTAACGCTGATACCGCTGGTGTGCTTCAACGCTGCCGCACGGCACCTGCCGTATACCACACTGGGCTTCCTGCAGTACCTGGCGCCGACCCTGGTGCTGCTGCAGGCGGTGCTGCTGTTCGACGAGCATCTGTCCTCCAGCACACTGGTGGCGTTCATGTTCATCTGGGCGGGGCTGGCGGTGTATAGCGTCGATGTGTGGTTGAGTTTGCGCAAGCGTAGCTGAACAAAAAATGACCATTACCCTGCAGGCCGCACGGTTCGTGGCCTGCAGCGACATCTCCAAAGGTTATCCACACCCTCGTCCCCGCGCTTTGTGCACAAGCTGCTGATTTGTGAGTGTTTTTTGAGCAAAGCCGTACAAGGCACGGGTCCTTTGGGCTGGAGAGGTACACCCCCAGGTTATCCACAAGGCCTTCCCCGTATTATCGGGATAACACGGAGGCTGCAAAGCGGCCTGGCGCTCTCTGACTATTCGTGCGGGCGCAGCTTCAATTCCACCATCAAATCATCTGCCAGGCTCTCCAGTTTCTGCTGCAACTGATCCAACGGCAGCGTCAACGGCATGGCCAGCAACGCATCGGCATGAAACAGCGGCTCGCTGCTCATCGGTGCCGGGCGCACTTCAGTGGTAAAGCGTTCGAGGTTAACCCCCAGGTCTGCCAGCAATCGGGTAATGTCACGCACGATACCCGGCCGGTCATTGCCCACCAGTTCCATGGCAATCGGTTTCCAGGTGCATGACGGCTCGATCCCGCTCTCGGCGATCAGCACACGAATGTCATACCGCACCAGCCCTTGCAGCGAGGCCACCAGCTCGTCGTAGTTTTCTGCCGGCACAGCCACCCGCAGGATGCCGGCAAACTGTCCGGCCATGCGCGACATGCGGCTTTCCAGCCAGTTGCCACTGTGGTCGGCAATGCACTGGGCGATACGCTCGACCTGGCCGGCCTTGTCCGGGGCAATCACAGTCAGTACAAGATGATCCACAAGCCCTTCCTCGTGTGTCGGACCGCGCCGGGCGGCGGGAAATCAGGCGATCGACTCAGTATAGGCAAGGCGCGGCAACCTGCCGCAGGGCAATTTGCATGACTAATCGTGTACTGTTTCAAGATTTATCTGGAACAATCCACCTGTTTTTTGCGAACATAGCCACTCCCAGCGTGACCATACGCGACCAACGGGTCGCATAACGGCGCTTTTAGTCTGATTTTGCCCCGCCTACTGCTTCATGTAGTATCCCGTGGCGCGGACTACAAAACGTCGTTTGGATGTCTGCCAAGGCGCCTGTGAAAATACGCACACTGTCTGCCAGCCGGTCTGGCAGGCCACACCCAGCCGCGCTCGGACGTTACCCGGGCGCATGCACTGGTGCCGTGTTTAGAGAAGCGCTACAGGCTTAATACAGAAGAGCGAAATAGCTGAGCAGAGTGAGGCAAGCAATGACTGGATACGTTCAAGTCGGTGGCCTTCAGGTCGCCAAGGTCCTGTACGACTTCGTGAACAACGAAGCCATCCCCGGGACCGGCATCGTCGCCGAGCAGTTCTGGGCCGGTGCAGAAAAGATCATCGATGACCTCGCTCCAAAGAACAAAGCCCTGCTCGCCAAGCGCGACGAGCTGCAAGCCAAGATCGACGCCTGGCACCAGGCACGCAAAGGCCAGGCCCACGACGCCGCAGCCTACAAAGCATTCCTCCAGGAAATCGGCTATCTGCTGCCACAAGCAGACGATTTCCAGGCCACCACGCAGAACGTGGACGAAGAAATTGCCCACATGGCCGGCCCGCAGCTGGTCGTCCCGGTGATGAACGCCCGCTTCGCCCTGAACGCTGCCAATGCCCGCTGGGGCTCGCTGTATGACGCGCTGTATGGTACTGATGCCATCAGCGATGAGGGCGGTGCCGAGAAAGGCCTGGGCTACAACAAGGTACGGGGCGACAAGGTCATCGCCTTCGCCCGCGCCTTCCTTGATGAAGCCGCACCACTGGCAGCCGGCTCGCATGTCGACTCCACCGCCTACCGCATCGAAGCTGGCAAGCTGATCGTCGCCCTCAAAGGCGGCAGCAATAGCGGCCTGCGCGACGACGCCCAGCTGATCGGCTTTCACGGCGATGCCAGCGCACCGACTGCCGTGCTGCTCAAGCACAACGGTCTGCACTTCGAAATCCAGATCGATGCCAGCACCCCGGTCGGTAGCACCGACGCCGCCGGCGTGAAGGACATCCTGATGGAATCGGCACTCACCACCATCATGGACTGCGAAGACTCGGTCGCCGCTGTCGATGCCGACGACAAGGTGGTCGTCTACCGCAACTGGCTGGGCCTGATGAAAGGCGACCTGGCGGAAAACGTGAGCAAGGCTGGCAAGACCTTCACCCGCACCATGAACCCGGATCGCGAATACGCCGCGCCCAACGGCGGCAGCGTGACCCTGCACGGCCGTTCGCTGCTGTTCGTGCGCAACGTTGGCCACCTGATGACCAACCCGGCGATCCTCGACGCCCAGGGCAACGAAATCCCTGAGGGCATCCAGGATGGCCTGTTCACCAACCTGATCGCCCTGCACAACCTCAATGGCAACACCAGCCGCAAGAACACCCGCACCGGCAGCGTGTACATCGTCAAGCCGAAGATGCACGGGCCGGAAGAAGTTGCCTTCGCCGCCGAGATCTTCAGCCGCGTCGAAGACCTGCTGGGCATGAAGCGCAACACCGTCAAGGTCGGCATCATGGACGAGGAGCGCCGCACCACGGTCAACCTCAAGGCCTGCATCAAGGCAGCCGCCGAGCGCGTGGTGTTCATCAACACCGGCTTCCTCGACCGCACCGGCGATGAGATCCACACCTCGATGGAAGCCGGCGCCGTGGTGCGCAAGGGCGCCATGAAGAACGAGAAGTGGATCGGCGCCTACGAGAACAACAACGTCGACGTTGGCCTGGCCACCGGCCTGCAAGGCCGAGCGCAGATTGGCAAAGGCATGTGGGCCATGCCTGACCTGATGGCGGCCATGCTCGAGCAGAAGATCGCCCACCCGCTGGCCGGCGCCAACACCGCCTGGGTGCCTTCGCCGACCGCCGCCACCTTACATGCGCTGCACTATCACAAGGTGGATGTGCAGGCGCGCCAGCGCGAACTGGCCACGCGTACCCCCGCCTCGGTGGACGATATCCTGGCCATCCCGCTGGCGCCCGACACCAACTGGTCGGCCGAAGAGATCCGCAACGAACTGGACAACAATGCCCAGGGCATCCTCGGCTACGTGGTGCGCTGGATCGACCAGGGCGTCGGCTGCTCGAAGGTACCGGACATCAACAACGTCGGCCTGATGGAAGACCGCGCCACTCTGCGCATCTCGGCCCAGCTGCTGGCCAACTGGCTGCGCCACGGGGTGGTCAGCCAGGACCAGGTGGTGGAGAGCCTCAAGCGCATGGCCGTGGTGGTCGACCGGCAGAACGCAGGCGACGCCTTGTACCGGCCGATGGCCCCGAACTTCGACGACAACATCGCATTCCAGGCAGCTGTGGAGCTGGTGCTGGAAGGTGGCAAGCAGCCGAACGGTTACACCGAGCCGGTACTGCACCGCCGTCGCCGCGAGTTCAAGGCACGTAACGGGTTGTAAGTAGCATCTGTACACGGGGCCGCTTTGCGGCCCCAAACCGCTTCAGCTGATCTGCAGCTCTTTCCTCACCAGCTCCAGCAACCTCTCCAGGTCCACCGGCTTCAACAGGAAATCCACCACCCCCAGGTGCATCACGTCCACCGCCTCTTTGACATCGGTGTCGCCGGACACCACGATAATCGACAACGCTGCCCGCTCCGACTCGCGAATCTGCCGGATCAGCTCCAGGCCATCCTCGGGTTGCATGCGCAAATCGGTGATCATCAGGCCTATGCGCGGCTGATAATACAGATAGAGCCTGGCTTCCTCGGCGCCGTCCGCCCCCACGCAGTCGATACCCCGGCTTTTCAGGTAATAGATCAGCGCATCGCGGTTGGCCGCGTTGTCATCCACCACCAGCACCAGTGGCTTGGCCGCCGCCGGCGCATTGGCCAGGGCCAACGCCTCGCGCTCGGCGTCGCTCAGGATGTCGTGTGGCTCAGGCATGGTCATCTCGTCAAAAAAACTCCGCTTCAGCTTTAGGACCACAGAACTTGCGTAACTCGTCCCGCCTTTCGTCGGGTCTTTGACGGGCCGCTCATAGACTTACGTCCAATGGGCACCACCCCGCTGCAAGCCGACCATGGAGGCAGAGAACAACATGGTCGGTACCTATATAGATATATATAGATCGGCATAGCGATACGGTCAGTTTCATGAGCAAAAAGGACGCCTACAGCCAGGCGGGCAGGACAGCAGTGCTGCAGAACATCCAGGGTACCCTGCAGTTCCTGCAGCGCTTTCCGCCGTTCAACCAGATGGAGCACAGCCACCTGGCCTACCTGGTCGAGCAGTGCCAGCTGCGCTTCTATGCCTGCGGCGAAAGCATTGTCAAACCTGCCGACGGGCCGGTGGAGCACTTCTACATCGTCAAGCAGGGCCGCGTGGTCGGCGAGCGCCAGCACCTGGTCAAACCCGGTGTCGAGACCACGTTCGAGATCACCAGCGGCGAATGCTTCCCGCTGGCTGCCCTGCTCGGCGAGCGGGCGACCCGTACCGAGCACCTGGCCGGTGAAGACACCTTCTGCCTGCAGTTGAACAAGGCAGCGTTCATCCGTGTGTTCTCGATGTCCGAGGTGTTTCGCGATTTTGCCCTGCGCGGCGTAAGCAGCCTGCTCGACCAGGTGAACCAGCAGGTTCGTCAGCGCGCCGTGGAAACCCTCGGCACCCAGTATTCCCTCAACACCCCCCTCGGTGAGCTGGCCATGCGCCACCCGGTGGTGTGCAGCGCCGATACCCCGCTGCGCGAGGCCGTGCGGATGATGCACGAGCAGCAGGTAGGCAGCATCGTGGTGGTGGATGCCCACCGCTACCCCACCGGGATTTTCACCCTGCGCGACCTGCGCCAGGTGGTGGCCGCAGCCGATGCCGAGCTGGGCGCGCCGATCGAGCGACACATGACCGCCCGGCCGTTCTACCTCAGCCCCCAGGCCAGCGCCTTCGACGCGGCCATGGCCATGACCGAGCGGCACATTGCCCACGTATGCCTGGTGGAAAACCGCCGCCTGTGCGGGGTGGTTTCAGAACGCGATCTGTTCTCCCTGCAACGGGTCGACCTGGTGCACCTGGCGCGCACCATCCGCCATGCCCCAAGGCTGGAGACCCTGGTCTCGCTGCGCGGCGAAATCAGCCAGCTGGTCGAGCGCATGCTGGCCCATGGCGCATCGTCCACGCAGATAACCCAGATCATCACCCTGCTCAATGACCACACCGTGTGCCGCGTGATCGAGCTGGCACTGGCCGAGCGCGGCGACCCCGGCGTGCCGTTCAGCTGGCTGTGCTTTGGCAGTGAAGGGCGCCGCGAGCAAACCCTGCACACCGACCAGGACAACGGCATCCTCTTCGAGGCAGCCGACAGCGCCGATGCCAACGCCATCCGCAGCCGCCTGCTGCCACTGGCGCAATACATCAATCAGTGCCTGGCCCAATGCGGCTTTACCTTGTGCAAGGGCAACGTCATGGCCGGCAACCCGGAATTGTGCCTGTCGCGCAGTGAATGGGCGCGGCGCTTTGCCGGCTTTGTCCGCGAAGCCAGCCCGGAAAACCTGCTGGGCTCGAGCATCTACTTCGACCTGCGTGTGGTGTGGGGCGATGATCAGGGTTGCGAGCAACTGCGCCAGGGCGTGCTCGAACAAGTGGCCGACAACCGTCTTTTCCAGCGCTTGATGGCTGACAACGCCCTGCGCCAGCGCCCGCCGGTTGGCCGCCTGCGCGAGTTCGTGCTGACCCGCCAGGGCAACGACAAGGCTGCCACCCTCGACCTCAAGGTCCAGGGCCTGACGCCCTTCGTCGATGGCGCCCGGCTGCTGGCCCTGGCCAATGGCATCGGCGCCTGCAATACCCTGGAACGCCTGCGCCAGCTGGTCGCCAAGGGCGTAATCGAGGCGCAGGACGGCGCGGCGTATGAGGAGGCCTACCACTTCATCCAGCAAACCCGCATGCAGCAGCACCAGCGCCAGACGCGCGACAACCTGCCGTACTCCAACCGGCTCGACCCGGACAGCCTCAACCACCTTGACCGGCGCATCCTGCGCGAATCCCTGCGCCAGGCTCAACGCCTGCAAAGCAGCCTCGCCCTGCGGTTCCAGTTATGAGCCTGTTCACCTGGTTGCGCCCCAGCGCGCCCGAGCTGGACGTTGCCACGCGCCAGCGCCTGGCCCGGCTGGCCAAGCCCGCTCCCCTGGGTGTGTGTACCCTGCGCGAACAGCGTTGGGTAGTGCTGGACCTGGAGACCAGCGGCCTGAACCTCAACCGTGACCAGGTGCTATCGATCGGCGCCGTGGCCATCGAAGACGGCGCCATCGACTTTGCCCAGCAGTTCGAACGCACCCTGCACCGGCCAACGCACAAGACCAACGCCAGCGTGCTGCTCCACGGCCTGGGCCCAAGTGCCCTGGCGGCCGGTTGCGACCCGGCCGAAGCCTTGCTCGACTTGCTCGAGTTCATTGGTAACAGCCCGGTGCTGGCGTTCCATGCCCCCTTCGACCAGCGCATGCTGGCCCGCGCGTTGAAGGAAAGCCTGGGCTATCGCCTGCTGTCGCCGTTCCTCGACATTGCCGAACTGGCCCCGATGCTCAACCCCGACACGGTACTGCGCGAGGCTGGTCTCGATGACTGGGTGGCGCGGTTCGGCCTGCAGGTGGAAGAACGCCACCATGCCAGTGCCGACGCCCTGGTGACCGCCGAGTTGGCGCTGATCCTGTTCAGCCAGGCCCGGCGCCAGCAGCTGGACAGCCCGTTGCAACTGGAGCAGCGACTGCGCGGGTGGCGGCGGCGCAAAGTCCAGAGTCACGGCCTGTAATCGCTTTTGCAGTTCTGGCCTTTCCATGATGGCCATCCGATAAGCGCCCATTGCGCCCTGCCCCTGCCTCTGTAACAATCGCGAATAATTATCGTTAGTTAATGCATTCGTTCCGGGGGCGCTGCTTGTCTTCTGCACAGAGTCCAAATGTCGATCTGGTCGGTGCGCTGTACCGCGACCATCGCAGCTGGCTGCTCGCCTGGCTGCAACGCAGCATGGCCTGCCGCCAACGTGCCGAAGACCTCAGCCAGGACACCTTCGTACGCCTGCTCGGCCGCGCGCAACTGGACACCCCCCGCGAACCCCGGGCATTCCTCGCTGCAGTGGCCAAGGGCCTGTTGTTCGACCACTTCCGCCGCGCCGCGCTGGAACAGGCCTACCTGGCCGAGCTGGCCCTGATGCCGGAAGCCGAGCAACCTTCTCCGGAAGTGCAGCACCTGGTTCTCGAGGACCTCAAGGCCATCGACCGCCTGCTGGGCAAGTTGTCGAGCAAGGCGCGCGCGGCGTTCCTGTACAACCGTCTGGACGGCATGGGCCATGGCGAAATTGCCGAGCGCCTGGGCGTTTCGGTGTCACGGGTGCGCCAGTACATCGCCCAGGGCCTGCGCCAGTGCTACACGGCCCTGTACGGGGAGCCAACGTGAGCAATGCCCCGGTTTCATCCCGCGTGCTGGAAGCCGCGATTGCCTGGAAACTCAGCCTCGACAGTGGCAGTGGCACGCCCGATGACCGCAGCGAATTCATGCGCTGGCATGCTGCCAGCGAGGAGCATGCCCGCGCCTGGCGCCAACTGGGCGCGATGGACCAGCGCGTCGGCGCGGCAGCCGGCCCGGCACGCCAGGCCCTGGTGCAGTCGCGCGTCGGCCTGCGCCGGCGTATCGGCAAGGTTGGCAGTGGGCTGGCCGGCATGTTCCTGCTCGGCTCGCTGCTGGCTTGGGTCGGCGCACCGTCGCTCGCGCCGAGCTACTGGCTGGCCGACCAACGCACCGCCACCGGAGAGCTGCGTACCCTGCGCCTGGAAGACGGCACCTTGCTGAGCCTGAACAGCCATACCGCCGTGGATATCGACTACGCAGGGGAACAGCGGAGCATCGTCCTGCACCAGGGGGAAATCTCGGTACAGACCGGCCATCAGGACCCGCGCCCGTTGCTGGTCAGCACCGACGATGGGCGCCTGCGTCCATTGGGCACGCGCTTCCTGGTGCGCCGTGAAGCCAAGGGTACACGCCTGGAAGTGCTGCAAGCCTCGGTCGCCGCCATGCCGCTGAACAGCGGTGATGAACAGGTGCTGCGCGAAGGCCAGCAAGTGCTGATGAACGCCAACGGCCTTGGCCGGGTCAGCGCGGTAGACGCCGGTGCCGACGCCTGGACTCGCGGCATGCTGGTGGTGGACAACGTGCGTCTGGCTGAACTGCTGGCCGCATTGGGGCAGTACCGCAGCGGTTACCTCGGCGTGGATGCCAAAGTCGCCGACCTGCGGGTGACCGGCAGCTTCCCGCTGACCGACACCGACCTGGCCTTGGCGTCGTTGGTGCCGGTATTGCCGGTGAAGATCCAACGGCATACCCAGTGGTGGGTGACCGTGGTGCCCAAGTAGCGAGCAGGCCCGTGTTGGAGCGGTTCATCCGCGAACGACGACGAAGCCGGTCCATGCACCGGGTTGGATAGTTCGCAGGTAAACCCGCCCCCACAGGGTCGGCAAGCGCCAAGTTGAAATAATTCTCGATATTTTTCAGATTCGCCCTGTCACTTTTCCAATCTCGCTCGGCAAGGAAGCAGTAAGCACTTACCCGTCGAGGAGCCGCTGCATGTCCCGTGCTGTTGAACGTATCCTGCGCCCCAGCCTGATCGCCCTGGCCATCGCGGTAGCCGCGCCAGTGGTCAGCCCTGCCCTGTACGCCGCCGAGCCAACCGCCGCGCGCGCCTACGACCTGCCCAGCGCCCCGCTGGCTTCCACCCTCAACCAGATCGCCAGCCAGACCGGCATCGCCCTGGCCATCGACCCGGCTCTGGTCAGCGGCCGCAGTTCGGCCCCGGTAAGCGGCCAGTACGACGGCCTGGGCGCGCTCCAGGCCGCCTTGCTCGGCACCGGGCTACAGCTGCAACAGAGCAGCGTTGGCAGCTACAGTCTGGTGCCAGTCCCGCAAGGCAGCCTGGCCTTGCCGGCAACCACCGTGGAGGGGGCCAGCATCAGCGAAAGCGCGTGGGGTCCGGTCGAAGGCTACGTGGCCAAGCGCACCGCCGTCGGTACCAAGACCGATACCGCCCTGGTCGAGGTGCCGCGTTCGGTCTCCGTCGCCACCCGCGAGCAAATGAAAGACCGCGGCGTACACAGCCTCGACGATGCCGTGCGCTACATGCCGGGTATCGTGTCGGCCAGCTTTGGCAGTGACACGCGGTATGACTGGATGCGCGTGCGGGGCTTCGAGCCGACCCAGTTTCTCGATGGCCTGCCGTTGCCACGTGGGGTATACGCGAACCCAAAAGCCGAGACCTGGAACCTCGACCGCCTCGCCCTGCTCCGCGGGCCGGCTTCGTCGATCTATGGCCAGACTCCGCCCGGTGGGCTGCTGGACATGGTCAGCCGCCGCCCGCAAGCGGAAAGCGCGCATGAAGTCGAGCTGCAATACGGCAGCGACAACCATCGCCAGATCAACTTCGCCAGCACCGGCAAGATCGACGACGAAGGCCACTTTCTGTATGGCGTCAGCGGGGTCATCCGCGACGGTGGTACGCAGATCGACCATATCGACGACAAGCGCTACAACATCGCCCCGAGCCTGACCTGGAACATCGACGAAGACACCTCGCTCACCTTGCTCACCCAGTTCACCCGCGACGATACTGGCGCCACCAGCCAGTTCCGGCCAATCCAGGGCACCAAGATCGACATGCCGTTCGGCAAGATCTCCCACCACAAGAACCTCGGTGACCCTGACTACGAATTCTACGACCGCACCTACTACGCGCTGGGCTACGCCTTCGAGCACCGCATCAACGACGTGTGGCAGTTCCGTCAGAATCTGCGCTACACCAAGTCGGATCTGGCCTTCCAGACGATCACGCCCGGTAGTTACAACAAGGACAATCCTCCGGTGAAAGACGACGGCACGGTCAGCCGCATGTCCACCAACACCGACGAGGACATCAGCCAGTTCGCGGTGGATAACAACTTCCAGGCCGACTTTGCCACCGGTGACATTACCCACACCTTGCTGATCGGCCTGGACCACCAGCGCATCAATACCAACTACCTGTCGATATTCGGCTTCAACGTGCCGGACAGCAACGTCAACAAACCGGTTTACGGGCTGCCGATCACCCGTCCGGACCGCTCCACCGCGTTCTACGACTACAACCAGAAAACCCGCCAGACCGGCGTGTATGTCCAGGACCAGATGGCCCTCGACAATTGGCGCCTGACCCTCGGTGGGCGTGAAGACTGGGTGCATACCGGCACCAGGTTCTTCAACCAGAGCGATGCCACCAATACCCAGCGCGACAAGAAGTTCAGCGGCAACGCAGCCATCAGCTACGTGTTCGATTCAGGCTTCGTACCCTACCTGTCGTATGCCGAGTCGTTCCAGCCGTCCAGCAATGCCAGTGTGTCGGCAACCGACTCGTTCAAGCCCACCGAAGGCAAGCAGTGGGAACTGGGCGTGAAATACCAGCCTCCGGGCTCCAACACCCTGCTGTCGGCGGCCGTGTATGACCTGACCCAGAAAAACGTCTCGGTGACCGACAGCGTCGGTGGCGTGACCATCACCAGCCAGACCGGCGTAGTGAAAGTGCGTGGCCTGGAACTCGAAGCAGTTTCCGATGTGACCGAGAACCTGAAGCTGATTGCCGCCTACACCCTGGCCAAGTCGGAAGTGCAGGATGGCGATTTCAAAGGCAACCGCCTGCAACTGATGCCCAACCAGCAGGCGTCGGTGTGGGGCGACTACACCTGGCATGCGGGCGTACTCGATGGCTTCGGCATTGGCCTGGGTGCGCGGTATACCGGCAATACCTATGGCGACCAGGCCAATACCTACCTGGGCAAGGCCAACGCCTACACGGTTTTCGATGCTTCCGTGCATTACGACCTGGGCCGCCTGAACAACAGCCTGAAGGGCGCTTCAGTGGCGGTCAATGCCACCAACCTGCTGGACAAAGACTACCTCTCCACCTGTGACTCGTACTACTGCTACTACGGTGACGAGCGTAGCGTCGTGGCCAGTGCCACTTATAAGTTCTGAGTGCACTGGGGCCGCCTTGCGGCCCCAGTCACCAACAGGCAAGCAATCGGTACTGTGATGAAAAGCCCAACCATCCGCCGCTGGTCGGTGATCCACACCTGGAGCAGCCTGATCTGCACACTGTTCCTGCTGTTGCTGGCGCTCACCGGCCTGCCACTGATCTTCCACCACGAACTCGGACAGTTGCTCGGCGACGCGCCCGAACTGCGCGAAATGCCGGCCGACACCCCGCATCTGGACCTTCAGCAACTGCTGGCCAGCGCCGAACAGCATCGCCCAGGCGAAGTGGTGCAGTACTTCGGCTACGACGAAGACGAACCCAACGGCGTGATAGCCATCACGGCTGCCACCGCCGGCACCGAACCCAACGCCTCGCATACCTTCATGCTCGACGCCCGCACCGGCGAGCCGGTGCCCATGCCCGCCGCCAATGGCGGCTTCATGATGGTGATGCTGCGCCTGCATGTCGACATGTTCGCCGGGTTGCCCGGCAAGCTGCTGCTGGCCTCGATGGGCGTACTGTTCATGGTCGCGATCATTTCCGGCATCGTGCTCTACGCGCCATTCATGCGTCGCCTCCAGTTCGGTACGGTACGCCATGACAGGTCCCGCCACTTGCGTTGGCTCGACCTGCATAACCTGATCGGCATCGTGACCTTGGCCTGGGCACTGACGGTAGGGGTCACCGGAGTCATCAGCGCGCTGTCCGACCTGGTCATCGCGGCCTGGCGCAACGACAGCCTGGCGGCCATGGTTGCCCCTTATCGTGACGCCCCACCCCTCACCGAGCGCGCCTCGATCAGCCAGCTGCCAAGCATCGCCAGGCAATCCACCCTTGGCATGCGTCCCGACTTTATTGCCTTCCCCGGTACCCGTTTCTCCAGCGAGCATCACTATGCGGTGTTCATGAAGGGCACCACGCACCTGACCTCGCACCTGCTGACACCGGTGCTGATCGATGCGCGCACCCTGCAAGTGACCGCCGTTGGCGCTCGTCCCTGGTACATGGATGCAATGGGGTTGTCGCAGCCGCTGCACTTTGGTGATTACGGCGGCAGGCCCATGCAGATCCTCTGGGCCGTGCTCGACGTGCTGACGATCGTGGTGCTCGGCAGTGGCGTCTATCTATGGTGGGGCAAGCAACGGCGTGCCAGGGCGGTAAAGGCATGAGCCATCGTTCGCAATCTTCTGCCAAGGTCTTTGCCTGGCCGGCAGCCATTGCCCTGCTCGGTGCACTGGGTTTGTTCGCGGCCCTGCTCGGTGACGGCGCCTGGGACATGCTTGCCTGGTTCGGCCTTGGCATCCCGGCATGGCTAGGCCTGCGCAGCCTGTTGTGGCGGTGAGGTAGCCAGCTACCGCCCGGCCACCGCATCGGCCCGCAAAATGCCTGCTCCCATTCGCCAGGAGCTCAGCATGCTACCCCTGCAACGTATCGACTTCCTGAACCTGCAAGTGCTGGAGCTGCTTGCAAAGATGCCGGCCCCTGGCCTGCCACAGCCATCACGCCAGCAGTTGCATGGCGAAATTGCCGAGTTCTGGGCCGCTGTTGATAGCCAGGGCCGTTCGCGACGCGTTCGGCTTGCCGACATTCGTCGTGCAATGATGCACGCCGAAATTGCCCTGCGCCTGGCCGACCAGACGCTGAGCAAAGACCTGGCTACCGTCATCACCACTTTTCTCGACCTGCCCTGCGCCTGGCAGCGCAGCGCCCAGCCACGGGCACAACGCGCCCAGGCCTACCGCCCCACCCTCTCGCGCAGCAGCCCGGCATGGCGAGCGAGCCTCCCCGGCATGTTCGTGATCGTTACCGGTCAGGAAGAAGGTAACGACCTTGAGCCCGGCCAGGCGACAGGCCCGGTAATACTCTGCGGACTGTCCCAAGGCATTGAAACCTATTCATCACTGGGTGACTTGCACCACGAACTGTGCGAACGCCTCGACGACCCGCTGCAGCGCTCCCCGCTGCTGCAGTTGCTGGTAGACGAAGGACGCATCGAAACCGCCGGGCAAGCCGACCGCCTGAGTTACAAGTGGTACGCCGATGACCCCCTGCTGGATCAGGTCGATAGCCTGCTCGATGCGCAGCGCCTGCGGCTCAACCTCGTCTGGTCGAGGCTGCCGCCAAATGCAACTGTGGCCGGCGACGATTTGCGCAAAGCCATGACGCTTGCGGAGGAATCCGGTAGCAAGGCCCTGCTCGATACCCGCTACGCCATGCTCCTTGAGAAAAACCTTCCCGACTGGCTACGCTCGGCAAGTCCGCAGGCGCTCACTCACATCATGCAAAGCATGCAGGAGCTTGTTGCCGCCGGCCAAAGCGTTGCGGCCCCCGGCATTCTTACCCTCAGGCAGTTCAAACAGGCCAATACGTTGCAAGCCTGGGCCAGGGAACGCGTGCGATCCAGGCTGCGCAACGATCTGGGGCTGACGATTGCACCTTCAAATATCATCGTCAACGTCGTTCACACGCGTCAGACCGGGCCTTGGATCAACCCGCTGAATCCCTCGAGCTACGTCACCTGGCGAGGTTTCCAGAGGGTCAATGGCGAGCTGGTGGAAGCCGTACGCATGAGTTATCCGCTGGATGAACTGGCCGTACGCAACCTGGCATGGTTCGACTATGACTTCTGGCTGACCGCGCGGGTGACGGCCCGTGACGGTACAACCCTTCCAGCAGCACTGAGCCCTGCATACATCAAGGCGCTGGTCAGAAGTCTGAATGTGGGGGATGGCTATGCGAGCTACCTGCGTACCCAACTGATCGACTCATCTGCGGGAAGGTGGCGACTGCACGCCCACGCCAAGGTCAATCGGGCCCGCATGCGCGCCGAAGCAGCCAAGGCGCGCTATGCAGGGCACTTGTCGCAGGCGTGGTCGGAACGGGACTACCGTTGGATAGAGCAAGTAC
Source organism: Pseudomonas sp. TE21394 (assembly GCF_054057835.1). Lineage (NCBI taxonomy): Bacteria > Pseudomonadati > Pseudomonadota > Gammaproteobacteria > Pseudomonadales > Pseudomonadaceae > Pseudomonas > Pseudomonas sp. TE21394. The sequence continues at coordinate 1,525,803 of NZ_JBSRZR010000001.1, forward strand.
TGGCACAGCCGCACAATGCCCTGCGCCCACCCGTGGATGGGCACACCGTGGTGGTCCGCCAGCTCCTGGTCAATCAACATACGGTACAGGGAGTACTGCTGCTTGCCAGTAACTCGCCCAGCGTCAACTCGTTCGTGCTCTATACGCCCGACGCACCCGACAGGCGTGCCTGGCGGTCATTTTCAGGGCCACGTGCGTTGCTGAAGCTGCTTCGCGACAAACCACCACTGCGCACCTATATCGCACAACGTCTCATGCTTCTGCCACCCTCCTGGGTCGAGGATCTTCTGCGCAACGGTGGGCTGGGCAAGCAGTTGCAAACCCCCGCCATCAACGACGACCTGTTCTACAGTTGCTACATGGCTGAAGTTCGCAGCCTGCTGGCAGCGGCTGACAGTGACAGCCGCAGTACAGCCGAGGTCGATGCCGAGCAAGCGCTGTCGTTAAGCTGGACCCTGCTGGACCTGATCAGCATCGTTCTACCGGTGAAGCTCATGATCCCGCTTTCACTTGGGCGCATGGCCCTGGAAATCTGGAACGGCGTCGAAGCGTATCGCCGCGAGGACCTCAACGGAGTACTGACTCATGCCTACAATGCCCTAAGCCATATCAACGATGCCGGCACCAGCCTGGCCAGCACCGGGCTGATGCGCCGCCTGATGCGCGGCATGCCCAAGCAACCACCATTGCCGCTACCACTGCGTTTCAGCATCAACCCGGAAACCAGCTCCCTGCGTTATCGAATCGACGGCGTGCATGGCGAGCAAGTGTATGAGAAGGCATCAGCCTTTGAAGGATTGTCCGAGTACTTCATTCAGGACCGCCACGGTCGCTACTACAAGGTTTCCTTCGATGGCAGCCGCTGGCGGGCGATCGACCCGGACGTGCCCGACGCCTACCTCACGCAGCCCATCAAGCGCCTGGCCAACGGTGACTGGGTGATCGACTCGCCATTGCTGTGGTACGACGGCCTACCGAACCTGGAACGTCTGTTTGATGATTGCCGCCTGAAGGTGCACCTGCACGGCACGTTGGCAGGCGAACCTGAAGGTCTGTTCCAGGCACACGATCAGTTGTACCTGCAGACCCGCAGCGGGCAACTGCCATTACGTCGGCACCTGTTGCCCGACCGCTACCATTTACAGATACCCGAGGCCGCCCAGGCCAAGGTCGTGCCCTGGGCGACCTTGCGCTGGCTGCACGGCCAGTGGCGAATCCGCGTGCGCCAGGCAGGGCGCAGCAGTGAGTGGCTGCCGTTGCCGGATGCCTACTCGGCAAGCCTTGGCAGCAGCCGGTCGAGCCGCTGATACAGGCCACTTCCGCTCGGCCAGTTGCGCAGGAGCCGCGCCCGGTCACGGGCATAAGCCGGGGCGAAGCTGAGCTGAGTGGCATGTTGGCACATCGCATCGAGGTCGATCAGCGACCAGCGGCCTTTGTCCCAGAACAGGTTGTGGCCCTTGAAGTCGCCGTGGCTGATACGCTCGCGAATCAGTTGCTGCATCACATGCACCAGCGCATCCACCTGCTCTTCGGGGGCATTGCCATCCTCCACATAGGGCGCGAAGCACTCGGTCAGGTCCGGGCCATCAACATACTCGGTGACCAGATAGGCACGGCTGCGCAAGCCCATCACGCGTTGCTCCAGCACCGCCAGCGGACGTGGGGTGGCTATATCGAGAAACTCAAGGCGATGTCCTTCGATCCACGAATGCCAGGCCCGGCTCGGGCGCCAGAACCGCTTGATCCAGTGTGCGGTGTTCTTGATGTTGTAGCGTTTGAGCACCAGCGTACGGTCGCCTACCTCGATGCGCGCGACACTTGCCGCACCTCCAGTCTTGTACAGGTGGCCCCGGTCGATCCACTGGTCAGCCTGCGCCAACACCGGCAGCATGGCTTCGACTTCGGCGCGCCGGATCGCGCGCAGGCCTGACAGGCTGCGCTGGACGCTGAACAGGCTGCATTCGCGACCGGCCTTTTCCAGGTAGTCCTTCTGGCGCCAGTTGCGCACCTTGTCCACTTGCTTCTGCAAGGCTTCCAGCGGCAGCGCATGTTCGGCGTTGGCCAGCAAGTAATGCACCAGCAGCTCCTCGATGAACGGCTCCAGGCGCTTGGGCAACTGGGCGAAGAACACGCCGAGGTTTTCCAGGACCCGCGGGCGCGACAGCTGCTGGCCTGGCGTTTCGGCCTTGATGCCGGCGCCGTCGATCAGGTACAGCTTGCCGCCGTGGCGTAACAGGTTGTCCAGGTGCAGGTCCTCCTGCCACAGGCCCTTGGCATGCATGTGTGCCACAGCGGTGAGCGCCTCGCCCAGCACCAGGTGCTGCTCATCGGCCAGTACCGGCAAGTCTTCCACTGCCGCCCAGGCATCGGCCAGGCTCTCGGCAGCGTCGAGAAACTCGAACAGCAGCCAACCGCCCTCGCCTTCCTTGAGGCCATCGGCCAGCAGTTTCGGCGTGGTCAGGCCCTGCTCGGCCAGCAGCTTCACGCCCTGCAGTTCTCGCTGGAAATGCCGGGCGGCGCTGCCACCGACCATGAGCTTGGCCAACACCGGCGTGCCGCGCCAAACCCCGGCGCCCACGTAGCGCTGGCCTGGCAGCACGCGCAACAGGCTGAGCAATTGCAGCTCAGCGCTGCCGGCCGCGTCGGCCAGGGTGATGCTCAGGGGCAGCGATGGGTTGCGCCCGGCCTCTTTCAGTTCAGACAAACGCATCAGCGGGCCTCTTTTTCACGACGGCGTTGCGTCAGGCGTTGCAGCCAGGTATCGACCAGCGTGCCATCGGCTGGCTGCGCCAGGTAAGTGGCCAGCAACGTACGTACATCGTGCTCGTTCCAGGACCGGGCACGGCGCAATAGCGGCTCCAGGTCCTTGAGGCGGTCACGCATGCCGAACAGCAGGGGACGGGTCTTTTCCAGGTCGATCAGTTGTGCGTCCCAGCCATCCCGGCGCTGGCGCAGGAAGATGTGCTTGGGGTAGAAGCAGCCATGCACCTGCCCGGCACTGTGCAAGGTGCGCGCCAGCTGGCCGCAGGCCTGCAGGACGCCATTGCGTTCGGCATGCTCCAGTTGTGCCCAGCGGGCCAGCAGGCTGTCGAGGTCGACCCATTCGTCCAGGGCGCGCGTCATCAGGATGGCCCGGTGTTGGCCGCCTTGCTTGCGCTCGCCATAGAACACCGCCTGCAAGGCAGGAATGTGCAGCTTCTGGTAGCGGCTGATATTGCGGAATTCACGGGCGAAGGTTGGCTCGCCGAATGGCCGGTGCAAGGTCCGGGTCAGGTAGTCGCACTGGCGCTTGAGGTAATAGCCCTTGCCTTCGAGTTCCAGTCGAAACACGCTGCTCCAGCCGCCACGACCGGTGTTCGGTTCATCCACGGCATCCAGTTGTAGCGCCCACAATGCCTCGAAGTCGTCCAGGCCGTGGCGCTTGAGCAGCGCGTGGTCCGCGCTGGCCAGGTAATCGGTCATTCCCTTCCCTCGAAAAAGCCCACCACCTGGCGAATGCGCTTCTTGTCGCGCACATTCAACCGGTCGCGGCCACGGTATTGCAGGTAGAACCGCAGGCGTTGGGTCGCCGACAGGTGGTACTTGGCCACTTTGTCCAGGCATGCCAGGTCCTTGATCATCCGGTGCCGCCACATGAAACCGCGCCAGAAGTCGCCGGTGGGGCAGTCAATGAAGAATAGCGTGCCTTGGTCATCGACCAGCAGGTTGCGCCATTTCAGGTCGTTATGAGCGAAATGGTGCTTGTGCATGACCCGGGTATGGCGCGCGAGCTGGGTGCTGACATGCCCGACCCAGGCGCGGTCGCCCAGGCGTGCATCGTTGCGCTCGGCCAGCGCCGACAGGTCTTCGGTACGTGGCAGCTCACGGGTAATCATCGCCCCCCGCGCGAAGGCCAGGCCATTGCGCTCCAGGCCCCAGGCCACCACCTCGGCGGTGGGAATGCCCCACTTGGCGAACAGCTTCAGGTTTTGCCATTCAGCCTTGATCCGCGGCCGCCCCAGGTAACGGCGCATGTGCTTGCCGGCCCCGGTGTAGCGCTTGACGTAGTAATTGACCCCGTCACGCGTGATGCGCACCACTTCGCTAAGCGGATCACGGGTCAGGCGTTCGCCTTGCAGAGCAAATACCGCCTCGAGGCTGCCGAAGTCCGCCGCCAGGTGTTCATAGCCCGGCGCCAGTGTCCAACCCGACATCAGAGTGCATCCCCATAGCGTTGCTTGCGGTCATAGAGTTTCTGCGCCTTGCGCTCCAGCCACGCGAGCAGCGCGGCCTCGTCCTTGAGCACCTGCCGCAGCGGGCGCTGGAAATACCCACGCAGGAAGCGCAACTTGTCGCGCTGGGTGAGGCCGATGTCCAGCGCCGAGAAGTACAGCGCGGCCAGGTCCTTGTCGCGCCAGCGGCGGCTGATTTTCGCCCTGGTCTGCGCGCGGTGCAGGTCGATAACCGACAGTCTGAAGTCATCCGCCGTCACCGGACGGTCGGTATGCAGCAAGAAGTGGCAGATGTAGCAGTCGCGGTGGTTGACCCCGGCACGGTGCATGCCGCCGGTCATCCTGGCCAACTCGGCGATCAGCGCGCGCTTCAGGCGCGGCTCGGGGGGTTGCCGGACCCAGTCGATGCTGAAGTCTTCCAGGCTGATGGTCGGCGCCAGTTCTTCGGTGATGATGAACGAATGTTGCGCGGCCGGGTTGCTACCACGCTCGCCATAGGCAACCGCCGTCATGGTCGGCACGCCAACCTCGTGCAAGCGCTGGATGGCCTGCCATTCCTGGCCAGCACCCAGTACCGGCAGCTTGGCAGTAAACAGGTTCTTGAAGATCTCGCCCCAGCCGATGCCGCGGTGAATCTTGACGAAGAAACCCTCTCCGGCGACCTCGGTGCGCAGCGTACGGCGCCCTTCCAGCTCGCGGTAGACTTCGCCTTGCAGCGCTTCCACGGCATCGAAGGCATCCCGCCCGGCCCACAGGTGCTTGAACGGTTCGGCCAGTATCAGCTTCATGCGGACTCCTGCCCCAGGATCACGTCGGCAGCGTGCTGCGGCATGCTGTACAGATCGGCGGTTTCAGCAAACACCAGGCCGTTGCGCGACCAGCTGGCACGAGCCTGCTGGTCTTCGAGCATGCGCTGCAGACAGGTATTGAGCTGCTCTTGTTCGAACGGCTCGTCCAGCACCAGGCCAGAGTCTGCCTCGGCGATGTAGTGGGCGTAGCCGCACACCTTGGAAACCAGCACCGGCAGGCCGGCCACCAGCGCTTCGAGCAGTACCGTGCCGGTGTTCTCGTTGTACGCCGGGTGGATCAGCAGGTCGGCGCCCAGCAGGAAACGCGGGATGTCGCTGCGCCCCTTGAGAAACTGCACCTGCTCGCCCAGGCCCAGGGTAGCGCTTTGCAACTGGAACACCTTCGGGTCGTCCTGGCCGATCACCATCAGCCTGGTCCGCTTGCGCAGGGCCGATGGCAGTGCGGCCAAGGCCTTGAGGCTGCGGTCCACGCCCTTGGTCTTGAAGCCAGAGCCGATCTGCACCAGCAACAGGTCGTCATCGCCGAGGTTGAACTCCTTGCGGAATTCGGCGCGGATCTCGGCAGCGTTGGCCGGCGCGCGGCGGTCCTGGGAAATGCCTGGCGGCAGCAGATGGAAACGTTCCACCGGGGTGCCGTAGTGCTTGATGAACAGCGGTTGCTGCACTTCGGAAATCATCAGCACTTCGGTATGCGCGTCCTTGGCGAACACCGCACGTTCGTACTCGGCGAAATGCCGGTAGCGACCCCAGCGGCGGTACAGGCCGCCACGCAGGGTCTGCGCCTTGTCCTCGAAGCAGCCGTCGGCGGCGTAGTACACGTCCAGCCCCGGCATCTTGTTGAAGCCGACCAGGCGATCGACCGGGCGCTTGGCCAGGTCGGCAGCCATCCAGGCGCTGAGCTTCTCGTTGCGACGGTGGTTGAAGATCGCCTTCACCGGCGCCACCAGCACTTCGAAGCCTGGCGGAATGTCACCCTCCCAGATCAGCGTGTAGACACGGATCTGGTGGCCCCGCTTCTGGCACTCCAGGGCAATGCGCATGAAATCGCGCTGCAGCCCGCCGAAGGGGAAATATTTGTACAGCACGAAAGCCAGTTGCATCAACGGACATCCTCAGCCAGCAGCAGCGCGCTCAAGCGGCTCGCCACATGCTCGGGATTCAGGCGAGTGAAGCACAGCGGCCACTCGCGTTTCAGATCGTACCGGCGCAGGTCGTCGGCGCTCGGTTTGTAAGTGCACTTCTTCTGCAGGCAGGGAGCGCATGGCCAGTCACTGGCCTGGTGAATCTGGGTCCGTCCGTAGGCGCCGGTCAGCCCCGGGTTGGTCGGGCCAAACAGCGAAATGGTGGGCACATCGAGGGCCGCCGCCAGGTGGCCCAGGCCGGTATCGACGGCCACGCAGGCCTTGGCCGCCGCGAGTACGCGGGCAACACCGGCCAGGTTCAATCTGGGGAGTACCTGGCAATTGTTCAAGCCCTGGGCAATGCGCTCGGCCCGCGCCTTCTCGGCCGGGTTGCCCCACGGCAGGCGCACTTCCAGCCTGCGCCGGCCCATGCGCTCGGCCAAATCGCGCCAGTAGGCTTCGGGCCAGTGCTTGGTCGCCCAGGTGGTGCCATGCAGGAACACCACGTAAGGGGCGGCGGGCGGTAGCTGCAGGCGGTCAAGGTCAAGGCCGTAGTTGCCGATGCCTTCCGGCAGGTCGTAGGCCAGGGCCATGGCGAACAGCTGGCGTACCCGTTCTACTGCATGCTGGCCGACGGCAACCGACAGGCGCCGATCATAAAAGCGGCTGGCCCAGCCTTCGCGGGCCGAGTAGCGATCCAGCCCAGCCACCGGCGCTTTTACGTAGCGGGTCAGCCAGGCCGACTTGACCAGGCCCTGGGCGTCGATCACCAGATCGTACTGGCGCTCGCGCATTCGTTGCTTGAACGCTTTCCACTCGCCGCTCTTGATGGTTTGCCACAGGTTCTTGCGCCAGCGACGGATGGCCACCGAGATGACCTGGTCGACCGCCGGGTGCCAGCTGGGGATTTCGGCGAAGCCTTCTTCCACCACCCAGTCGAAGCGGATACCGGGAATGGCGTGGGCGGCATCGGTAAGCGCCGGCAGGGTGTGGATCACATCACCCAGCGACGAGGTCTTGATGATCAGTACCCGCACTTAGTCGACCTCGGCCACGGTATCGATCAGCTCCGGCCCGCTCAGGCGGTGCAGGGCGGTAACGACGTTGCCCGGCTCCAGAAGGCGCAGGCAGTTGTAATGGCCGAAGCGGCAGGTACGGTCGAAGCACGGGCTGCACTCGATGCCGGTGCGCACCACCTCCACGTGCTCGGCCAGCGGCGGGGTGAAGCCCGGCGATGTCGAGCCGTACACTGCCACCAGCGGCCGGTTCAGGGCTGCGGCCACGTGCATCAGGCCAGAGTCGTTGGACACCACGGCGTCGGCGCAGGACATCAGGTCGATGGCCTCGGCCAGCGAAGTTTCCCCGGCCAGGTTGGACGACTCTTCACGCAGGCCCGGGATCAGCCGGTCGCGGATCTGCTCACCGACCGGGTGATCGTTCTTCGAGCCGAACAGCCATACCTGCCAGCCTTGACGGATCATTGCATCGGCCACGCTGGCATAGTGCTCGGCCGGCCAGCGCTTGGCCTCGCCGAACTCGGCGCCGGGGCACAGCGCCAGCACCGGGCGGTCCAGCTCCAGGCCGAACTTGGCCAGGGCGGCATCGCGGCTCTGTGCTTCGATCTGCAGGCTGGGGCGCGGATACGGTTGCGGCAACTCGGCACCGGGCGCGTAGGCCAGGGCCATGAAACGCTCGATCATCAGCGGATAGCGGGCCTTGTCCAGCTTGCGCACGTCGTTCAGCAGGCCGAAGCGCATCTCGCCGCGCCAGCCGGTGCGTTTCGGGATACCGGCAAAGAACGGCACCAGCGCCGACTTCAACGAGTTGGGCAGCAGGATGGCCTGGTCATACTGGCCGGCCAGGGACTTGCCGATGCGTCGTCGCGTGGCCAGTTCCAGCGCGCCATGGCCGAGCGGGAAGCTCAAGGCCTGACGGACCTCGGGCATGCGTTCGAGGATCGGCCGGCTCCACTCGGGGGCGAGCACATCGATCACGCAGTCGGGATGCTGCTGTTTCAGGCACTGGAACAGGGTCTGCGCCATCACCATGTCGCCGACCCAGCTGGGGCCAATGATCAGTATTCTCATGCTTGGTCCAGAAACACTCGGGGAGGCGACAGGCTGCAGTACAGCCTGGCCTCCCCTCTTTATATTCAGGCTATGTGGCCGACAGTGTACCACTCAGGCATATCCGTCGCTGATCACAGACCCTGTGGGAGCGGTTCACCCGCGAACACCGGCGAAGCCGGTGCCATGCACCGCGCCGTCTTCTTCGCGGGTAAACCCGCTCCCACAGGGCCGGCGCAGGCCTTCAAGTCAAACCCAGTTCACCCCAGATCCGCCGCACCTCACGGCGTTCATCGGCAAACTGCGCGGCGTCGATCACCCCGGCCTGCTTCTGCAGGGCCTGGCGGTGCGAGGCAGAGCGGAACGCCTTGTACACTTCACGCAACAGCACCGCGTCACTGGCCGGCATCAGACCTGCCTGCTCCAGCTCTTCCAGAATGCGGATGTTATCGGTCCATCGAAGCAAGGCCGGATGGTCATGCGACCAGGCCAAGGCGGCGTATTGCACCATAAATTCGATATCGACGATACCGCCGGCATCCTGCTTGATATCGAACGGCACACCGGGCTCGAACGCATTGGCCGCGGTGCCGGCAGCGGTGGCCTTGGTGCCAAGGTTGTCGCGCATCTTGGCGCGCATTTCGCTCACTTCGCTGCGCAGTTTCTGCAGATCGCGAGGCTGGCCCAGCACCTTGGCGCGCACGCCTTCGAACGCTGCCCCCACCTGCGGGCAGCCCACCAGTACCCGGGCCCGCACCAGGGCTTGGTGCTCCCAGGTCCAGGCTTCGTTCTGCTGGTAGCGCTCGAACGCGCCCAGCGAGCTGACCAGCAGCCCGGCGGCCCCGGACGGGCGCAGGCGCATGTCCACGTCATACAGCTGGCCGGAGTTGGTCTGGGTCGCCAGCAGGTGGATGATGCGCTGGCCCAGCCGGGTGAAGAACTGCGCACCGTCGATCGGCTTGGCGCCGTCGGTTTCCGCCTGCGGGTCGCCGTCATGAATGAACACCAGGTCCAGGTCCGAGCCGTGGCCGAGTTCCAGGCCACCGACCTTGCCGTAGCCAATGATGATGAAGCCCGGGTCGCACAGGCTGCCGTCACTGCGCTTGGGCTGGCCATGACGGGCCACGGTCTGGCGCCAGGCCAGGGCCAGCACCTGGTCGAGGATGGCTTCGGCCAACCAGGTCAGGTAGTCGCTGACCTTCATCAATGGCAGGTTGCCGCTGATCTCCGAGGCAGCCACGCGCAGGCTGTGGGCCAGCTTGAAATGGCGCAGCGCTTCCATTTGCTGCTCCAGGTCGTCCTCGGGGATACGCGTCAGGCGCTCGCGCAGCTCGCTGGCAAGTTCCGGCGCCAGCGGCGGGCTGTACAGGCGGCCTTCGTTGAGCAGCTCATCGAGCAGCAGCGGGTAGCGGGCAATTTGCTCGGCGATCCAGGGGCTGGCGGCGCAGAGGGTCAACAGGCGGCCCAGGGCGCCGGGGTTTTCGGTCAGCAGCACCAGGTAGGCAGAACGCCGCGCCACGGCTTCGACCAGCGGCAGCACACGCTCCAGCACCAGGTCGGGGTCGGCATGTTCGACTGTCTGGGCCAGCAACCGGGGAATAAAGGCATCCAGGCGCTCACGGCCGATACGCTGCATCGAACGCAGTTGCGGGCTCGAACGCAGCGCAGCCAGGCGCCGCAGGGCGTCGGCGGGCTGCTTGAAACCGGCCTCTTCCAGTTGGCGGCCCGCAGCCTCTTCATCCTGCGCCTGCTCCCACAGTGGCGACCATTCACCACCTACCACCAGTTCGCCTTCGCCGTCGTCGTCGTCCGGGTCGGCGATCACCTGGCGGAAGTGCCAGTCGATACGGCCTCGCCAGTACACCAGCTGGTCCTGGAAGCTCTGCCAGTCGACAAAGCCGAGCATGTAGGCCACCCGCGCCTGGTCAAGCTCGCCATCCGGCAACATTTGCGTCTGGCGGTCGGCGATGGCCTGGATGGCGTGTTCGGTATAGCGCAGGAACTCGTAGCCCTCGCGCAGCTCGGACACCACGGCGGGCGGCAGGTAGCCCTGGCCTTCGAGGGTGGCCAGCACTTTCAGCAATGGCCGTTGCTGCAGGCTGAGGTCGCGCCCACCGTGGATCAGCTGGAACGCCTGGGCGATGAATTCCACCTCGCGTATGCCGCCGGCGCCCAGCTTGATGTTGTCGGCCATGCCCTTGCGCCGCACTTCCTGCTGGATCAACTGCTTCATGGTGCGCAGCGCTTCGATCGCAGAGAAGTCCAGGTAGCGGCGATACACGAATGGCCGCAGCATCTCCTGCAACTGTGCGCCGGCGGCCTGGTCACCAGCCACCACGCGCGCCTTGATCATCGCGTAGCGTTCCCAGTCGCGGCCCTGGTCCTGGTAATACTGCTCCAGCGCATTGAAGCTGAGCACCAGTGCGCCAGCCGAGCCGTAGGGGCGCAGGCGCATGTCGACGCGGAACACGAAGCCGTCCACGGTGACCGGGTCCAGTGCCTTGATCAGACGCTGGCCCAGGCGGGTGAAGAACTCCTGGTTATCCAGCGAGCGCTTCACCCCTTCGGTTTCGCCGCCTTCGGGGAAGGCGAAGATCAGGTCGATGTCCGACGACAGGTTCAGCTCCACCGCCCCCAGCTTGCCCATGCCCAGCACCACCATGTGCTGCGGTTGGCCGCTGCGGTTGCCGATCGGCGTGCCAAACTGCTGGCAATGCCGCGGGTACAGCCATTGATAGGCCGCATCAATGGCGGCATCGGCCAGGTCGGACAGGTCGCGGCAGGTTTCACCCAGCGCGGCCTGGCGGGTGATGTCGCGCCAGATGATGCGCAACTGCTGGCGGTTGCGCTCGCGACGCAGGTTGCGCGCCAGCTCGTCCTCGCTCTGCGCCGCCTGGGCGGCTGTGGCGATGTGCCCACGCAGCTCACCCATGGCGTACGGCCGGTCCATCTCGCCACTGGCCAGCAAGCCAAACAACATGGCCGGCTCGCGCCGGGCCAGGCCAAGCACGAAGTCGCTGGCAGCGGCTACCTGGTCGAACTGTTGCCGGTGCGCCGGGCCCCAGGCCTGCAGGTCGAGTTCCGGGTGAAACGCCACGGCATCGCGAAGGAATTGCTGGTTGCGAGCGACCAGCGGTTGCAAGGTGGCGGGCAGATCGGACGGCAAAGGCAGGCGCATGGTCTATCCTTGATCGGCGTGAAATAGAGGGGAAAAAGCGGCCAAGGGGAAACCGGACCACGGTTGGACTGTCGTACAAAAGTTGGAAATAGCTGAAACAGCCTTAAAATTGGCAACAACCATCAAGAATTACCCGCTAGCGCCACAATGCCAACCAACATGAACGTTTTTCCTCACAAGCCGGCATGCGACGAAACGTCGCACGAATGTAGTTTTACTACTACCCCTGTCGTGTAAAAGCATGAAATGCGAAAGCAAATGTAGTAAAACTACACGGCGCCGGAGGACATCCCGGTAATCCAAGAATTCACGACGTCTGCCCATAAGGCCAGTCGCAAACTCAGGCAATCGATTCTGGTTGCCTTTCCGCCCTGGAGCAAGCCATGCAAGACCTCGATCCAATCGAAACCCAGGAATGGCTGGATGCCCTGGAGTCGGTCCTCGACAAAGAAGGCGAAGACCGCGCTCATTACCTGATGACCCGTATGGGCGAGCTGGCCACCCGTAGTGGCTCCCAGCTGCCATACGCGATCACCACGCCATACCGCAACACCATCCCTGTCACCCACGAAGCACGCATGCCTGGCGACCTGTTCATGGAACGCCGCATTCGCTCGATGGTGCGTTGGAACGCCCTGGCCATGGTCATGCGTACCAACCTGAAAGACTCGGACCTGGGCGGACACATCTCCAGCTTCGCCTCCAGCGCCACCCTGTACGACATCGGCTTCAACTACTTCTTCCAGGCCCCGACCGAAGAACACGGCGGCGACCTGATCTTCTTCCAGGGCCATGCTTCGCCAGGCGTCTACGCCCGTGCCTTCATGGAAGGCCGCATCAGCGAAGAGCAGATGAACAACTTCCGTCAGGAAGTGGACGGCAAGGGCCTGTCTTCGTACCCGCACCCCTGGCTGATGCCTGACTTCTGGCAGTTCCCGACCGTATCGATGGGTCTGGGTCCGATCCAGGCCATCTACCAGGCACGTTTCATGAAGTACCTGGAAGCGCGCGGCTTCATCCCGGCCGGCAAGCAGAAGGTCTGGTGCTTCATGGGCGACGGCGAGTGCGACGAGCCGGAATCCCTGGGCGCGATCGCCCTGGCCGGCCGCGAGAAGCTGGACAACCTGATCTTCGTCATCAACTGCAACCTGCAGCGCCTCGACGGCCCGGTTCGCGGCAACGGCAAGATCATCCAGGAACTCGAAGGCGTGTTCCGTGGTGGTGGCTGGAACGTCAACAAGGTCGTCTGGGGCCGCTTCTGGGACCCACTGTTCGCCAAGGACACCAACGGTGCCCTGCAGCGCCGCATGGACGAAGTCATCGACGGCGAGTACCAGAACTACAAGGCCAAGGACGGTGCGTACGTCCGCGAGCACTTCTTCAACACCCCAGAGCTCAAGGCGATGGTCGAAGACCTGTCCGACGACGAGATCTGGAAGCTCAACCGTGGTGGCCACGACCCGTACAAGGTCTACGCGGCGTACCACCAGGCGGTCAACCACAAGGACCAGCCTACTGTCATCCTGGCCAAGACCATCAAGGGTTACGGTACCGGTGCCGGCGAAGCCAAGAACACCGCGCACAACACCAAGAAGGTCGACGTCGACAGCCTGCGCCACTTCCGTGACCGCTTCGACATCCCGGTCAAGGATGCCGACCTGGAGAACCTGCCGTTCTTCAAGCCGGAAGAAGGTTCTGCCGAAGCCAAGTACCTGGCCGAGCGCCGTGCTGCCCTGGGCGGTTTCGTGCCACAACGCCGCGCCAAGAGCTTCAGCGTGCCAACCCCGCCACTGGAAACGCTGAAAGCGATCCTGGACGGCTCGGGCGACCGCGAAATCTCCACCACCATGGCCTTCGTGCGTATTCTGGCGCAGCTGGTCAAGGACAAGGAAATCGGCCAGCGCATCGTCCCGATCATCCCGGACGAAGCCCGTACCTTCGGTATGGAAGGCATGTTCCGCCAGCTGGGCATCTACTCGTCGGTCGGCCAGCTCTACGAGCCGGTCGATAAAGACCAGGTGATGTTCTACCGCGAAGACAAGAAGGGCCAGATCCTCGAGGAAGGCATCAACGAAGCCGGCGCCATGTCGTCGTTCATCGCTGCCGGTACCTCGTACAGCTGCCACAACCAGCCGATGCTGCCGTTCTACATCTTCTACTCGATGTTTGGCTTCCAGCGCATCGGTGACCTGGCCTGGGCCGCTGGCGACAGCCGTACCCGTGGCTTCCTGATCGGCGGTACCGCCGGCCGTACCACCCTCAACGGTGAAGGCCTGCAGCACGAAGACGGTCACAGCCACATGATGGCGGGCACCATCCCGAACTGCCGCACCTACGATCCGACCTACGGCTACGAGCTGGCGGTGATCATCCAGGACGGCATGAAGAAGATGACCGAAGAGCAACAGGACATCTTCTACTACATCACCGTGATGAACGAGTCCTACCAGCAGCCAGCCATGCCGGCCGGTGTCGAGGAAGGCATCATCAAGGGCATGTACCTGCTCGAAGAAGACACCCGCGAAGCCGCGCACCACGTACAGCTGATGGGCTCCGGCACCATCCTGCGCGAAGTTCGCGAAGCGGCGAAGATCCTGCGTGACGAGTTCAACATCGGTGCCGACGTGTGGAGCGTGACCAGCTTCAACGAACTGCGTCGCGACGGCCTGGCAGTGGAACGCGCCAACCGCCTGAAGCCTGGCCAGAAGCCACAGCAGACCTACGTCGAGCAGTGCCTGAGCGGCCGCAAAGGTCCGGTCATCGCCTCTACCGACTACATGAAGCTGTTCGCCGAGCAGATCCGCCAGTGGGTACCGAGCAAAGAGTTCAAGGTCCTGGGTACCGACGGTTACGGTCGCAGCGACAGCCGCAAGAAGCTGCGTCACTTCTTCGAAGTCGACCGCCACTTCGTGGTGCTGGCCGCGCTGGAAGCCCTGGCTGACCGTGGCGAGATCGAACCCAAGGTTGTGGCTGACGCCATCGTCAAGTTCGGCATCGACCCGGACAAGCGCAACCCACTGGACTGCTGAGGAGTATTTTTAAGTGAGCGAACTCATTCGCGTACCTGACATCGGCAGCGGTGAAGGTGAAATCATCGAGCTGTTCGTCAAGGTCGGTGACCGTATCGAGGCTGACCAGAGCCTGCTGACCCTGGAGTCCGACAAGGCCTCCATGGAAATTCCGGCGCCGAAAGCCGGCGTCATCAAGGAGCTGAAGGTCAAACTGGGCGACCGCCTGAAAGAAGGCGACGAGCTGCTGGTTCTGGAAGCCGAGGGTGCCGCTGCTGCGGCCCCCGAGGCGCCTGCCGCCGCTCCGGCGCAAGCTGCTGCGCCGGCTCCGGCCGCTGAAGCCGCCCCAGCGCCTGCTCCAGCCGCAGCCCCGGCTACCGCCAGCGTGCAGGACATCCACGTGCCGGACATCGGCTCGTCGGGCAAGGCCAAGATCATCGAAGTGCTGGTCAAGGCCGGCGATACCGTCGAAGCCGACCAGTCGCTGATTACCCTGGAATCCGACAAGGCCTCCATGGAAATCCCTTCGCCTGCCGCTGGTGTGGTGAAGGAAGTGATCGCCAAGCTGGACGACGAAGTCGGCACCGGTGACCTCATCCTCAAGCTGGAAGTCGCGGGTGCCGCCCCGGCTGCCGCTCCGGCTCCTGCCGCTGCTGCTCCGGCCAAGGCTGAGGCGGCTCCGGCTGCCGCAGCTGCGGCAGCTGCCCCTGCTGCTGCCCCTGCTCCGGTTGCCAGCGCACCGGCTGCCGGCAGCAACGCCAAGGTTCACGCCGGCCCGGCGGTTCGCCAACTGGCCCGTGAATTCGGTGTCGACCTGGGCGCAGTTGCTGCCACCGGTCCGCACGGCCGCATTCTGAAGGAAGACGTGCAGGTCTACGTCAAGGCGATGATGCAGAAGGCCAAGGAAGCTCCGGCCGCCGCCGGCGCAACCGGTGGTGCCGGCATCCCGCCGATCCCGGCCGTGGACTTCAGCAAGTTCGGTGAAGTGGAAGAAGTCGCCCTGACCCGCCTGATGCAGGTCGGTGCCGCCAACCTGCACCGCAGCTGGCTGAACGTGCCGCACGTGACCCAGTTCGACTCCGCCGACATCACCGAACTGGAAGCCTTCCGCGTGGCGCAGAAGGCCGTGGCCGAGAAAGCTGGCGTGAAGCTGACCGTGCTGCCACTGTTGCTCAAGGCCTGTGCTTTCCTGCTCAAGGAACTGCCGGACTTCAACAGCTCGCTGGCGCCAAGCGGCAAGGCCATCATCCGCAAGAAGTACGTGCACATCGGCTTCGCCGTGGACACCCCGGACGGCCTGCTGGTCCCGGTAATCAAGAACGTCGACCAGAAGAGCCTGCTGCAACTGGCTGCCGAAGCCGCTGCGCTGGCTGAAAAGGCCCGCACCAAGAAGCTGTCGGCCGACGAGATGCAAGGCGCCTGCTTCACCATCTCCAGCCTCGGCCACATTGGCGGCACCGGCTTCACGCCGATCGTCAATGCGCCGGAAGTGGCTATCCTGGGCGTTTCCAAGGCGACCATGCAGCCGGTCTGGGACGGCAAGGCCTTCCAGCCGAAGCTGATGCTGCCGCTATCGCTGTCCTACGATCACCGTGTGATCAACGGCGCTGCCGCCGCGCGCTTCACCAAGCGTCTTGGCGACGTGCTGGGCGATATCCGCACCATGCTGCTGTAACGTTGCACACTGCCCCTCACGGCGAGGGGCGGTACCCTTTTCGAGCTGCCACGCTCGTACCTCAACCCCGTCGATTGGCGGGGCTTTTTTTTGCCTGGCGATAAACGTTTTGCGCCTGTGCGATCGAGCGCCGAAACAATCAAGACGAACTACAGATTCCAGCCCACAAGCCGATAACCCGTACACAGCATCACATATGGCGGCTTGCCAGCCCCCTGGACATGATGCAACCTTGCCAGATCAGCCGCTGCCCATAGGCCGCGTCCCTTCTTCAAGCGAGTCTTCGATGAAAAGCCAACCCGATGCCGCCAGCCGTGTGGCGGCCGAGGTCGTCACGCAGTTACCCGTGCCCTCGCGGCTCGGCATGCTGCGTTTCGAAAGGCTCAACGAAGCCACCTGGGCCATGCTCTACCTGGACCCGGCCTGCGAACGCCAGTTCGGCTTGCACGCCAGCGACCTGTGCGCCCTGGTCGATGCTCCCTACGCCAGCCTGATGGAGCCCGAAGCCCGCTACCGGCTGCACGACGAGATCCAGCTGCAGCTGGCCCAGCGCGGCTACTACCGCGTGCGCTACACCTTGCACACGCCAACGGCACCGCTACGCCTGCTGGAGGTGGGGGAAACCTACAAGCAGCACAACCGCCAACTGGTGCGTGGCTACCTCAGCGTGCTTGATGACCACGCCGAAGAGAGCGGCGAAGCCGGGGCCAGTGACCTGGAATCGCGTAACAACCGCTTGCAACTGGCCCTGCAGTTGAACCAGCGCGCGCAACAGGAACAACTCGAGCACCTGGAGCGGGTACGCGGCCAGCAGGACCTGATCCTGCGCCTGGCCCGCCAGCGCTACAGCGGCGGAAATTCGCTGCTGGAGGCTGCCCAGCTGATCACCCAGAGCGCCTGTGAAATCTACAAGGTCGACTGCGCCAGCATCTGGCACCTGGACGGCCAGCAGTTGGAACCGATCACTGCCTGGTACCGCGATGCACAAGCGCATCGCCAGCCCGAAGCCATCGATGCCAGCCGCTTCCCCGACTACCTCGACGCACTGCATGCCAGCCGCGCCATCGATGCCCACAATGCCGGCCACGACCCGCGCACCCGCGCGCTGGCGCAAAGCCTGTTTTCGGCGAACAAGGCCATGCTCGATGCCAGCATTCGCGTTGATGGCCAGGTAGTTGGCGTACTGTGCCTGGAGCAGACCGGCCAGACGCGGGCCTGGCAGTCGGACGAAATTGCCTTTGCCGGCGAGCTGGCCGACCAGTTCGCCCAAGTCATCACCAACCACAACCGGCGCGCTGCGGCCAGTGCCCTGCACCTGTTCCAGCGCGCAGTGGAGCAGAGCGCCAGCGCCTTCCTGCTGGTCAACCGCGACGGCGTGGTGGAGTACGTCAACCCAAGTTTCACCGCGATCACCCAGTACAGCACCGAGGAAGTCCAGGGCCGCCACCTGGGTGAGCTACCGGCCCTGGAGAACCTCAGCGAATTGCTGTTCGACTCGCCCTCGAGCCTGGCCATGGGCAACAGCTGGCAGGGCGAGTTCAAAAGCCGGCGCAAGAACCTGGAGCCCTACTGGGGCCAATTGTCGATCTCCAAGGTGTACGGCGACAACCGTGAGCTGACCCACTACATCGGCATCTACGAAGACGTCACCCAGACCAAGCTGGCCCAGCAACGCATCGAGCGCCTGGCCTACACCGACAACCTGACCAACCTGGGCAACCGCCCGGCGTTCATCCGCAGCCTGGACGAGTGCTTCGCCCGTGACGGCGAAAACGCCATGTGCCTGCTGCTGGTGGACATCGACAACTTCAAGCGCATCAACGACAGCCTGGGCCACCAGACCGGCGACAAGCTGTTGATCAGCCTGGCCCGACGCCTGCGCAACAGCCTGCACACCGGCGGCATCCTGGCGCGCTTCGCCAGTAACGAGTTCGCCGTGCTGCTCGACGATACCCGTCTCGAAGAAGGCCAAGGCGTTGCCATGCAATTGCTGCGTACCCTCGACAAGCCGATGTTCGTCGACAACCAGCTGATCAACGTCACCGCATCGGTGGGCCTGGCCTACGCGCCACTGCACGGTACCGACCCGGCCAGCCTGATGAAGAATGCCGGCCTGGCACTGCACAAGGCCAAGGCCAACGGCAAGCACCAGGTGCAGGTGTTTACCGAGGTGCTGAATGCCGAAGCCAGCTACAAGCTGTTCGTCGAGAACAACCTGCGCCGCGCCCTGACCCAGAATGAGCTGGAGGTGTTCTACCAGCCCAAGCTGTGCCTGCGCAGCGGTCGCCTGCTAGGGCTGGAGGCTCTTCTGCGCTGGAACCACCCCGAGCGCGGCATGATCCGCCCGGACCAGTTCATCAGCGTAGCGGAAGAGACCGGCCTGATCATCCCTATCGGCAAATGGGTGGTGCGCCAGTCGTGCCGCATGAGCCAGCAGCTGCGCGAAGCCGGCATGGGCAACCTGCATGTGGCCATCAACCTGTCGCCCAAGCAATTCTCCGACCCCGACCTGGTGGCGTCGATCAGCACTATCCTCAAGGAAGAAGCCCTGCCCCCGCACTTGCTGGAGCTGGAACTGACCGAAGGCCTGCTGCTGGAGGCCACCGAAGACACCCACCGCCAGCTGGACGAGCTGAAGGCCCTGGGCCTGACCCTGGCCATGGACGATTTTGGTACCGGCTATTCGTCGCTGAGCTACCTGAAGAAGTTTCCCATCGACATCCTCAAGATCGACCGCAGCTTCATCAACGAGATACCGGACAACCAGGACGACATGGAGATCACTTCGGCGGTAGTGGCCATGGCTCACAACCTCAAGCTGAAGGTGGTGGCCGAGGGTATCGAGACGCCGGAACAACTGGCGTTCCTGCGCCGGCACCGCTGCGACGTTGGCCAGGGTTACCTGTTCGACCGGCCAATCCCCGGGCGTGAGCTGGCCGAACGGCTGAAGCGCTATCCGCGTGGTCCGCTGGCCTGACAGCAGCGCCAAGCTCGGGCACACTAGATCCCATTCGGGCCTCATCGCGGACAAAGCCACGCCTGCACGATTCCCGTAGGCGCGGATTCATCCGCGATAGGGCTTACCCAATTCAACGGACATACAGAGGAATGGCCATGGTCCTGCGTTCGGAAATCCTGGTGAACAAAAATGTCATGCCTACCGCGGAGCAGGCCCTGCCTGGCCGCGAAACGCCAATGAAGTTGCCCGAGTTCCACTACGTGTTCAAAGACACGCCGCTGCTCGGCCCGTTCTTCCAGAACGTCGACTTCGCCATCTTCGGCCTGGGTTGCTTCTGGGGCGCCGAACGTCGCTTCTGGCAGCGTGAAGGTGTGGTCAGCACCGTGGTTGGCTACGCTGGCGGTTTCACCCCGAACCCTACCTACGAGGAAGTCTGCTCGGGCCTGACCGGCCACACCGAAGTGGTGCTGGTGGTGTTCGACAAGGACAAGGTCAGCTACCGCGAGCTGCTGGCGATGTTCTGGGAGCTGCACAACCCGACCCAGGGCATGCGCCAGGGCAACGATGTCGGTACCCAGTACCGCTCGGCCATCTACTGCACCAGCCCGGAACAGCTGGAACAGGCCAAGGCCAGCCGCGACGCCTACCAGGCCGAACTGAGCAAAGCCGGTTTCGGCGAAATCACCACCGAGATCGACCAGGCGCCGACCGTGTACTTCGCCGAGGCCTACCACCAGCAGTACCTGGCCAAGAACCCGGACGGCTACTGCGGTATCGGCGGTACCGGTGTATGCCTGCCACCCAGCCTGCAGGGTAACTGAGCGTGAGCACGATGACGCTGTTCCACGCGCCGCTGTCGCCTTTCGTGCGCAAGGTCATGGTGGTATTGCACGAAACCGGCCAGCTGGAGCGGGTCAAGTTGCAACCGGTGAATATCAGCCCGGTCAGTGGCGACCCCCAGCTGAACCAGGACAACCCGATCGGCAAGATCCCGGCCTTGCGCCTGGAAGATGGCACCGTGCTGCACGACAGCCGGGTGATCTGTGAATACCTCGACCTGCAACATGTCGGCCAGCCGCTGCTGCCACGTGAGGGTTCGGCACGCTGGCGGCGCATGACGCTGGCCTCCCAGGCGGATGCGATCATGGATGCGGCGGTTTCGAGCCGCTACGAGAGCTTCCTGCGGCCGCAAGACAAACGCTGGGATGGCTGGCTGCAAGCGCAAGCCGAGAAGATTCGCCGCAGCTTGGCAAACCTCGAGCAACAGCACCTGGCAGAGCTGGCGTCCGGATTCGATCTTGCGGCGATTGGCGTGGCCTGTGCGCTAGGGTATCTGGACCTGCGTCAGCCAGAGTTCGGTTGGCGTGAGCACCAGCCTGGCTTGGCTGCATGGTATGCCGAGGTGGCCAAGCGCCCATCGATGGTTGCTACAGCCCCGACAGCCTGACCGGCCAATCGCGGATAAATCCGCTCCTGCCGGCATTGCAGGGGCGGATTTATCCGTGATGAGGCCAGCACCGGTATCAGCAGTCAGGCTTGCCGGCGGTGAACTTCTTCGCCGGGTCGACCGCCGCCTTGAACTCGCGCAGTGCCTTGGAACCCACCAGCAGCGGGTAGTTGAAGCTGCTGCGGTCCACCAGGTTCACTTCCACGGTGCGCTTCATGTCACCCAGGCACAGCTCCAGGTCCACTACCGGGCGCTTGGAGACTTCCGGCCCATCGCCTTCGTCTTCCTCGTCAGCACGTGCCTTGATCTTGCTGATGCGCGACACCTTGTGCTCGTACACCTTGCCGTCCGAGTCCTTGGTGGCCAGGCGGAAACGCACCCACTCGTCGCCATCGCGGGTGAACATTTCGATGTCCTTGGCCGACAGCGACGCGGTGAAGGCACCGGTGTCCATCTTGGCTTTCAGGGTTTCACCCAGCTCGGGCAGGGCAATGTTTTCATAACGACCATAAAGGGTCGGCTCGGCAGCCATTGCTGGCAGGGCCAACAGCGACAACATGGCAAACAGATATTTCACAGGCAGGCTTCCTTGAGAAGTGTCAGTGCTTAGACTGCACTGGCAGGATAGGTTCGCTGTCACAAGCCTAACCAACATAATGTGAAACATTTGTCCCAACCGCCGGGCACTGGAAATTTGGCGTAGGCCACGGCCCTGCTTATCATTGCCAACCGTTTTCATCCCACAACAAGAGTCTCCTTATGCGTCGCCTGCTGACCGGCATCCTCACCACCACCCTGCTGCTGCTCAACACCCTGGTGCTGATCGGCCCACTGCTGGTGTTCGCCCTGCTCAAGCTGGTGCTGCCAGGCCGAGGGCGTGACTATGCTTCGTGGGCGGTAATGTGGGTGGCCGAAACCTGGTCGGAGATCGACAAGGCCATTTTCGCCCTGTGCATTCCTACGCAGTGGGACATACGTGGGGTCGAGAACCTGCGCAGG
Source organism: Pseudomonas sp. TE21394 (assembly GCF_054057835.1). Taxonomy (NCBI): domain Bacteria; kingdom Pseudomonadati; phylum Pseudomonadota; class Gammaproteobacteria; order Pseudomonadales; family Pseudomonadaceae; genus Pseudomonas; species Pseudomonas sp. TE21394. The sequence goes on from NZ_JBSRZR010000001.1 coordinate 1,547,276, forward strand.
CACACTTCTTACCTGGCCGTCAGCAACCATCAGACCTGGGTCGACATCCCGGCGCTGATCGAAAGCCTCAACCGCCGCACACCGTTTTTCAAGTTCTTCCTCAAGAAGGAGCTGATCTGGGTGCCGCTGCTGGGCCTGGCCTGGTGGGGCCTGGACTACCCGTTCATGAAGCGCTACAGCAAGGCCTTCCTCGAGAAGCACCCCGAGCTCAAGGGCAAGGACCTGGAAATCACCAAGGCCGCCTGTGAGCTGTTCAAGCGTCAGCCGGTGACCGTGGTCAATTACCTTGAAGGCACCCGTTTTACCGAGGCCAAGCACCGCGAGCAGCAATCGCCCTACCGCTACCTGCTCAAACCCAAGGCCGGCGGCGTGGCCTTCGTGCTGGCGGCGCTGGGCGAACAGCTGGATGCGCTGCTGGATGTGACCATCGTTTATCCCGGCGTCTCTGCACCGGGGTTCTGGGACCTGCTCAATGGTAGTATCAACCGGGTTATCATCGACATCCAGGTGCGTGAGCTGGACCCGGCATTGTGGGCCGGGGATTACGAAAACGATTCGGCGTTTCGCCAAACCGTCCAGGCCTGGGTGAACCAGCTGTGGATGGACAAAGACCAGCGCATCGCGGCCTTGCGCGCCGAGATGCACTGAGAAGACTTGATCCCTGGCGTCATACACGAAGCTTGCTTTTCCACTTCTATCGGCGGGCATCGTCACGCGGATGACAGGTACTACTTCGCCAAGGGCAAGCCAGCGCTACCCACGACATAAAAGAATGACTGAATCGACAACGTCGCACCTGTACCAGTACCTCACAGTACCTCCATCAAAGGGAAAGTGCACAGAATATTGATGTTGGAGTTCTTGCCTGGCGGCGTGTTGAGCACCGGATAAAAGATCAGACCGGATGAAGGATCAAGCGCTGGCAGGTGGCTTGCGCCATCAACCCGCTGGATGATCGAAGCGGGGCTTACCCACGCGACTTGATCCTAAGCAATACGATGCAGCGAAGTAACTGGCAAAAATGATAGGTACTGAACTGTATGAAGTGCGGCCAATCGGCTGTGAAAGCGCTGATATCGATCGTTAAACGGTTGGTACCGTGGTCGGTGTCGCCCACAAACTTCCCAGATTTTGCAAAAGAGAACCGGCAATGCCTTGCTGCCCCAGGTACTGCAGGATCAGCGGGGCGAACTGGCCGATCATGCCGGTATCCATCCCCAATGCCTTGAATGCAGCATCCAGGTCGCTACGGTTCTCCACATCGTTGCCCAGCGCCTTGCTCAGGGCCGACTGGTTTTCGCTGTTATCGCCGAGCAATGCGCCCAGGCCGCTCAGGCCACCCAGGGCATTGACGCCGGAGAGCAGGTCGAGCCCGGGCACGGCCTTGGTCAACTGGCCGTAGTCATCGCTGCTGAGGTTGTTGCGCGCCAGCCCCAGCATCGCCCCTGCGCCGCCCACGGCCTGCTCCGGGGTGATCTTCAGCTCGCTGCCAAGGGTGTTGAGCAGGTTGGCCTGTGCTTCGGGCGCCTGCACCTGCCCCTGCTGCTTTTGCGTCTGCATGGCAGAGACGGCATTGGCTGCATCGCCGAGGTTGAAGGCGAACGCCGGGCTTGCAGCCAGGGTCATCAGGGTTGCCAGGGTGAATGCTTTCATCGGAGGAGCCTCATTGGCCGCTATGGCCTGGGAAACGAGGCATTCGACTGGCGCAACAGGGCTTGGTTCCGGGCCGATCATCGGGGGCAGCGCTACCCGCCGCCCCTGCCCGCCGGGGCTCGATAGTGTGGCTGCACCTGTAGCGAACCGAGAAAAACCACCCATGAGCAACTACCCCTGGCTCGACGAAGCGCGCAAACATATCGGCCTCGAAGAGGTTGTCGGTGTTCAGCACAACCCAGAGGTCCTACAGATGTGGAAAGACATAAGGCGCGGTGGAATAAAAGACGACGAGACCCCTTGGTGCGCAGCCTTCGTCGGCGCGATGCTGGAACGCGTGGGCGTACGTTCCTCACGTTTCGAGAGTGCCACGTCCTACCTGAACTGGGGGATTGAGCTGCAACGCCCGGTCACTGGCTGCATCGTCGTTTTCACCCGCGTTGGCGGCGGGCATGTCGGCTTCGCCACCGGAAAAACGGTGGATGGCAATTTGCTGGTGCTCGGCGGCAATCAAAACGATGCGGTGAATATCAGGGCATTCGAGCTGGGCAGAGTCAGCGGCTACCGCTGGCCGGCCGGCGTGCCGGTGGTGGACGAACCACTGGCGGTGGTGGCGGATGACGTGCCGCTGTCGTCCACAGAGGCATGAATGACAACAACGCCCCCGGGCGGGGGCGTTGCATGTAGAGGTTACGCCGCGCCCCACATCTTGTGCGGGTCGATTACAAACTTCTTCGGTACGCCCGCATCGAACTCGCCATAGCCTTCCGGCGCCTGATCCAGGTTGATCACCTGAACCCCCACCACTTCGGCGATGTTGATCCGATCCCACATGATCGCCTGCATCAACTGGCGGTTGTACTTCATGGTCGGGGTCTGGCCGGTGTGGAAGCTGTGCGATTTCGCCCAGCCCAGACCGAAGCGGATGCTCAGCGCGCCGATCTTCGCAGCAGCATCCACCGCACCCGGGTCTTCAGTCACGTACAGGCCCGGGATACCGATATTGCCAGCAACACGGGTCACCTGCATCAGCGAGTTCAGCACCGTGGCCGGGGCTTCATGCTTGGCACCTTCGTGACCATGGCCGCGAGCCTCGAAGCCAACGGCGTCGACGGCGCAGTCCACTTCCGGCTCGCCGAGAATGTCGACGATCTGCTCGTGCAGCGGGGTGTCCTTGGACAGGTCGACCACTTCGAAACCCTGCGACTTGGCGTGGGCCAGACGGGCCGGGTTGAGGTCGCCGACGATGACACAGGCGGCACCGAGCAAGCGTGCCGAGGCGGCGGCGGCCAGGCCGACCGGGCCGGCACCGGCGACATAAACGGTGCTGCCCGGGCCTACGCCAGCGGTGACAGCACCGTGGTAGCCGGTCGGCAGGATGTCGGACAGGCAGGTCAGGTCACGGATCTTCTCCATGGCCTTGTCGCGATCAGGCAGTTTCAGCAGGTTGAAGTCGGCATACGGCACCAGCACATATTCGGCCTGGCCGCCGGTCCAGTCGCCCATGTCGACGTAACCGTAGGCCCCGCCGGCGCGCGCCGGGTTGACGGTGAGGCAGACACCGGTGTGCATTTCCTTGCAGGAGCGGCAGCGGCCGCAGGCAACGTTGAACGGTACCGACACCAGGTCACCGATTTTCAGGCGTTCGACATCACGCCCCATCTCGACGATTTCACCAGTGATTTCGTGGCCCAGGACCAGGCCGACCTGGGCAGTCGTGCGACCGCGGACCATGTGCTGGTCTGAGCCGCAGATGTTGGTGGAGACCACCTTCAGGATCACGCCGTGCTCGATCTTGTTGCCGCGTGGGTCCTGCATTTTCGGGTAGTCGATCTTCTGCACCTCGACCTTGCCGGCGCCGAGATATACCACTCCACGATTGCCAGACATGCTCTTACCTCGCTTGATTTGTATTTATGCAGCGGTGGTTGATCGCGCCGCCATCCATGGGCGGCATGTGTTTCTGGAATGCAGGGAATTGTGGGCCTGATACGGCGACTTGCACTGACTGGAAGCGACAGGGAGATGCCATTTAACGGCAGGGGAAATTGTGTTGGTCCATTCGCGGGCAAGCCCGCTCCCACAGGAAGAATGCCAGCTGTGAAGGCCGCATATAACCTGTGGGAGCGGGCTTGCCCGCGAATGGCCGGTGCAGGTTGTTAGAGAACGACCGTCCTGTTGGCGTTGAGGAACACCCGGCGTTCGATGTGATAGCCCACCGCCCGCGCCAGGGTCAGGCATTCGATGTCACGTCCCTTGGCAATCAGGTCTTCCGGGTAATGGCTGTGGTCCACTACCTCCACGCCCTGGGCGATGATCGGCCCTTCGTCCAGGTCGTTGTTGATGTAGTGCGCCGTGGCGCCCACCATTTTGACGCCCTTGTTGTACGCCTGGTGATAAGGCTTGGCGCCTTTGAAACCGGGCAACAGCGAGTGGTGGATGTTGATCGCCCAGCCATCCAGGCGGCGGCACAGCTCCGGCGACAGCACCTGCATGTAACGGGCAAGCACCACCAGCTCCGCACCGGTTTCCTCGATCACCTGGATCACCTTGCGCTCTTGCGCCGGCTTGTCCTTGGGGTCAAGGGCGAAGTGGTAGTAAGGAATCTTGTGCCAGTGCGCCAAAGGTTCGAGGTCAGGGTGGTTGGACACCACCGCGACCACATCCATGGCCAGCTGGCCGATGCGCTGGCGATACAGCAGGTCATTGAGGCAGTGGTCAGCCTTGGACACCATGATCACCACCTTGGGGCGGTGGTTCGGCGCAGTCAGCTCGAAGGCCATGCCGAATGCGTCACTGCGCTCGGCGAGGCCGGCACGGAAGCCGGCCTCGTCGAAATCGTCCGGCTGGCGAAACTCCACGCGAATGAAGAAACGCCCCGACAGCCGGTCATCGAAGGAGTGGTGCTCCGTCACGTAGCAGCGCTGCTCGAAGAGGTAACGCGTCACCACGTCGACGGTACCGAGCATGCTCGGGCAGTCGGCGGTGAGAATCCAGGTATCCGGTGCCCGACTCATGCTCGCTCTCCTTAAGCTTCGATGCTCAGGCCGTACTCGGCCGAAGCGTCCTGCAGCCACAGCCACCAGTAGTCGGCGAAGCTGCGGCGAATCACCAGCTCCCAGGTGTCTTCGGCGGTGCGGCGGATCACCAGTTGCGACTTGGCGAACACGGTACCGACGGCCTTGCCCACCGGGAAGTTGTTCGGATGAACATCATAGCTGGTGGACTTCATCAGCACTTCGCGCACGTGCGGGCCGCGCAGCTCGAGCAGGCTCTGCCCACCGCTGACGTTGACCACCTGGATGTGCTGGCCTTCAAGGGCTGCACGCAGTTTTTGCTCGACGGCAAATTCCTGGCCGCCCGGGACGATCAGCAACCACTCGTCAGGGCCCATCCATTGCAGCGACATTTCGTTGTTGGCGACCACGGTCAGGGCCACTGGCAGCTCCAGGCCCAGGGCCTTGTGCACGCCGGCGGCGAACTCTGGGTCATGGCCATCGCCACGAATGGTCAGGTGGCCGAGGAACTTGCGTTCACGCAGGGTCACGCCTGCGTTCTTGCGGCCTTTGCCAACCAGGCTGGCCAGGTCGGCATGGTGCAGTGGCGACTGGGCCTTGGCCTCGGCGCCGGGGTTTTGCTGGAAGACGTTGATAGCGCTCATTTCTTACCTGCCTTGTATTCTTGTTCGTCAGGGCGACGCAGCACTGCAAGCAGGCTGCGCCGTCATCCGGGGCCTTAGACGTTCTGCCGCTCACCCTTCGGATCGAAGAACACCGAAGACACGATCTCCGCCTCGATCACGCTGCCATCCGCCTGCGGCGAGTACACGCGCTCGCCCATGCGCTTGAGGCCGCCCTTGACCACACCCATGGCGAAGGAATAACCCAGGGAGTTGGCCACGTAGCTGGAGGTGACGTGGCCGACCATGTCCATCGGGATCGGCTGCTTTGGATCGAAGACCAGCTGGGCACCTTCCGGCAGCCACTTGGTCGGGTCGACCGGCTTCAGGCCCACCAGCTGCTTGCGGTTCTCGCGCACGCAGTCTTCACGGTTCATGCCACGCAGGCCGATCCACGAGTACGGCTTGTTGCGGCCCACGCACCAGCTCATGTTCAGGTCGTCCGGGGTCATCGAGCCGTCGGTGTCCTGACCAACGATGATGAAGCCCTTCTCGGCACGCAGCACGTGCATGGTCTCGGTGCCGTACGGGGTCAGGTTGTACTTCTTGCCCGCCTCGATGATCTGCTCCAGCACGCCCATGGCGTAGTTGGCCTGCACGTTGACTTCGTACGACAGCTCACCGGTGAACGAGATACGGAACACCCGGGCCGGCACGCCGCCGACATTGCCTTCCTTCCAGGTCATGAACGGGAAGGCTTCCTTGTCCATGTCGATGTCGGTCAGCTCGCTCAGCAGCTTGCGGCTGTTGGGGCCGGACAGGGTCATGGTGGCCCAGTGGTCGGTGACCGAGGTGAAGTACACCTTCAGTTCCGGCCATTCGGTCTGGTGGTACAGCTCCATCCACTGCAGCACCCGTGCAGCGCCGCCGGTGGTGGTGGTCATGATGAAGTGGTTGTCGCCGACGCAGGCAGTCACGCCGTCGTCGAAGACCATGCCGTCTTCCTTGCACATCAGGCCGTAGCGGGCCTTGCCCACGTCGAGCTTGGTCCACGCATTGGTGTAGATGCGGTTGAGGAACTCACGCGCATCCGGGCCCTGGATGTCGATCTTGCCGAGGGTCGAGGCGTCCAGCAGGCCCACGCTGTCGCGCACGGCCTTGCATTCACGGGCAACCGCGGCATGGATGTCTTCACCGGCCTTCGGGAAGTACCAGGGGCGCTTCCATTGGCCGACATCTTCGAACTCGGCGCCATTCTTCACGTGCCAGGCATGCAGGGCAGTGAAGCGCACGGGCTCGAACAGGTGGCCACAGTGCCGGCCTGCTACCGCGCCGAAAGTTACCGGCGTGTAATTGGGGCGGAACATGGTGGTGCCCATTTCCGGGATGGTGATGCCCATCGAACGGGCGGCGATGGCCAGGCCGTTGATGTTGCCCAGCTTGCCCTGGTCGGTACCGAAGCCCAGCGCGGTGTAGCGTTTGACGTGCTCGACCGACTCGAAGCCTTCGCGGGTGGCCAGTTCGATGGCGGCCGCGGTTACGTCGTTCTGCTGGTCGACGAACTGCTTGGGCGCACGGGCAGTGCCCTTGTCGTGCGGCACCTGGAACAGCGCCACTGTGGCCTCTTCCTTGCGCGCCACGGTTTTCGGCAGGCTGCCGACAGTGGCCTTGAAGCCGGCTTCGGTGGCTGCGCGCACGCCGCCTTCGAAACCATCGGCAATCGCGTCGCCCAGGGGGTACACACCATTGATACCGCCGACACATTCACGCTTCTGCGGCGCATCACCCGGTACGAAGCCGAGGATGTCTTCACGCCAGATCGGCCGGCCGCCCAGGTGCGAAGCCAGGTGCACGACCGGGCTGTAACCGCCGGAAGTGGCGATCAGGTCGCAGTCCAGGGTCTCGCCAGGGCTGGTGACCTTGTGCGCCTGAACGTCGATGGCGGCCACGCGGGCGCCGGTGACATGCTTGCTGCCTTTGGCCTCGATCACGGCGCTGGAGGTGAGGATGCGGATGCCCTTGGCACGCGCTTCTTCAACCAGCGAGCCACGCGGGTTGTGGCGGGCGTCGGCGATGGCGACCACTTGCAGGCCGGCATCGTGCCAGTCCAGCGCGGCGCGGTAGGCGTGGTCGTTGTTGGTCGACAGCACCAGCTTGCGACCCGGGGCCACACCGTAACGGCGCACATAGGTGGAAACGGCACCGGCCAGCATGTTGCCCGGCACGTCGTTATTGCCGTACACCAGCGGGCGCTCGTGGGCGCCGGTGGCCAGCACCACGCGCTTGGCGCGGACGCGGTGCACACGGTGGCGTACCTGGCCGATCGGGGCGCGGTCGCCAAGGTGGTCGGTGAGGCGCTCGTGGATGGTCAGGAAGTTATGGTCGTGGTAGCCGTTGACCGTGGCACGTGGCAGCAGGGTCACTTCCGGCAGGCTTTCCAGCTCTTTGACCACGGCGTTGACCCATTCGGTGGCAGGCTTGCCGTCGAGGGTTTCGCGGGTGTCGAGCAGGCTGCCGCCGAACTCTTCCTGCTCGTCAGCCAGGATCACCCGGGCACCGCTGCGCGCAGCGGCCAGGGCCGCAGCCAGGCCAGCAGGGCCGGCACCGACGATCAGCACGTCGCAGTGCTGGTTCATGTAGTCGTAGCTGTCCGGGTCGTTCTGCAGCGGCGCGCGGCCAAGGCCGGCGGCTTTGCGGATGTACTTCTCGTAAGTCATCCAGAACGATTTCGGGTACATGAAGGTTTTGTAGTAGAAGCCCGGCGGCATCATGCTGCCGCCGACCTTGCCGAGGATGCCCATGACGTCGTTGTTGACGTTCGGCCAGCCGTTGGTGCTGGTGGCGACCAGGCCTGCGTACAGTGCCTGTTGGGTGGCACGCACGTTGGGGATCTGGGTGGCTTCGCTGGAGCCGATCTGCAGGATGGCATTCGGCTCTTCGGTACCGGCGGCGATGATGCCGCGCGGGCGCGAGTACTTGAAGCTGCGGCCAACGATGTCGACGCCGTTGGCCAGCAACGCGGCGGCCAGAGTGTCGCCGGCATAACCCTGGTAGGTCTTGCCGTTGAAGCTGAAGTTAAGGACCTTGCTGCGGTCGATACGGCCGCCGCTGGCGAGGCGATAGGTCTGGCTCATACTTTTTCCCCTTGGCCTTTGACGGTCGACGGTGCGCTGCTTTGCTTGCCGTTGGCGGTCACTTGCGGCTTCTCGCCAATCTTGTAGGTTTCCAGAATTTCGTAGGTCACGGTGTCGCGGGTGACGTTGAAGTACTGGCGGCAGCCGGCAACGTGGTCCCACAGTTCGTGGTGGATACCGCGTGGGTTGTCACGGTAGAACATGTAGGTACCCCACTCTTCGTCGGAGCAGGCGTTGGGGTCCAGCGGGCGGGCGATGTGCGCCTGGCCAGAGGCGTGGAACTCTTCTTCGGAGCGCAGCTCGCCGCAGTGGGGACAGAAAATATGCAACATGACGGTGTCTCCGGTTAGTGGGCGACGGCGGCGGCGCCGTGTTCGTCGATCAGTGCGCCGTTGTAGAAACGGTCCATGGAGAACGGCGCGGCCAGTGGGTGCATCTCGCCCTTGGCCAGGCTTGCGGCGAAGACATTGCCCGAACCCGGGGTTGCCTTGAAGCCGCCGGTACCCCAACCGCAGTTGAAGAACAGGTTCTTGACCGGGGTCTTGGTGATGATCGGGCAGGCGTCCGGCGAGGTATCGACGATGCCGCCCCACTGGCGGTTCATGCGAACGCGCGAAAGATTGGGGAACATTTCGACGATGGCCTGCAGAGTGTGCTCGATCACCGGGTACGAACCGCGCTGGCCGTAGCCGACCCAGCCGTCGATGCCGGCACCGATCACCAGGTCGCCCTTGTCCGACTGGCTGATGTAGCCGTGTACGGCGTTGGACATGATCACGCTGTCGATGATCGGCTTGATCGGCTCGGATACCAGCGCCTGCAACGGGTGCGACTCCAGCGGCAGACGGAAGCCGGCGAGCCTGGCCATGTGCCCGGAGTTACCAGCGGTGACCACGCCCACGCGCTTGGCGCCGATGAAGCCTTTGTTGGTTTCCACGCCGATGACCGCGCCGTTTTCCTTGCGGAAACCGGTCACTTCGGTCTGCTGGATCAGGTCCACGCCCAGGGCGTCGGCAGCACGGGCGAAGCCCCAGGCCACGGCGTCGTGACGGGCCACGCCGCCACGGCGCTGTACGGTGGCGCCAAGGATCGGGTAACGGGTGTTCTTCGAGCAGTCCAGGTACGGGATCTCGGCCGCGACCTGGGCAGTGTTCAGCAGTTCGCCATCCACGCCATTCAGGCGGTTGGCAGAGACGCGGCGCTCGGAATCACGCATGTCCTGCAGGGTGTGGCACAGGTTGTAGACGCCGCGCTGGGAGAACATCACGTTGTAGTTGAGGTCCTGGGACAGGCCCTCCCACAACTTCATGGCGTGCTCGTACAGGTGCGCCGACTCGTCCCACAGGTAGTTGGAACGCACGATGGTGGTGTTACGGGCGGTGTTGCCGCCGCCCAGGTAACCCTTCTCGATCACGGCAACGTTGGTGATGCCGTGCTCCTTGGCCAAGTAGTAGGCCGTGGCCAGGCCATGGCCGCCACCGCCGACGATAACTACGTCGTAGACCTTTTTAGGGGTTGGCGTGCGCCACATGCGCTGCCAGTTCTCGTGGTGGCTGAGGGAGTGCTTGAAAAGGCCGAAGCCCGAGTAACGTTGCATGGTGTGTGGCTCCACTCAGCGGTAAACAGGGAAATCTGCGCACAGCGCCGCGACGTTCTTCGCCACATCGGCTTCGACGTCTGCGTCACCGAGGTTGTCGAGGATGTCGCAGATCCAGCCGGCCAGGGCCACGCACTGGGCGACCTTGAAGCCGCGGGTGGTGACGGCCGGGGTACCGATACGCAGGCCCGAAGTGACGAACGGCGACTGCGGGTCGTTCGGCACGGCGTTCTTGTTGACGGTAATGTGTGCGCGGCCCAGGGCGGCATCGGCGTCTTTGCCGGTGAGGCCCTGGCGAATCAGGCTGACCAGGAACAGGTGGTTGTCGGTACCACCGGAGACCACGTCGTAGCCACGGTCGATGAACACCTGGGCCATGGCCTGGGCGTTTTCGATCACTTGTTTCTGGTAGGCCTTGAATTCAGGCTCCAGCGCTTCCTTGAAGCACACGGCCTTGGCGGCAATCACGTGCATCAGCGGGCCGCCCTGGGCGCCCGGGAATACAGCGGCGTTGAGCTTCTTCTCGATCTCTTCGTTCGACTTGGCCAGGATCAGGCCGCCACGCGGGCCGCGCAGGGTCTTGTGGGTGGTGGTGGTGACCACATCGGCGAACGGGATCGGGTTCGGGTACAGGCCAGCGGCGACCAGGCCGGCAACGTGGGCCATGTCGACGAACAGCAGCGCACCGACCTTGTCGGCGATGGCACGGAAGCGTGGGAAATCGAGGGTCTTGGAGTAGGCCGAGAAGCCGGCAACGATCATTTTCGGCTTGTGCTCGACCGCCAGACGTTCGACTTCGTCATAGTCGATCAGGCCGGTGTTGGTGTCGATACCGTACTGCACGGCGTTGTACAGTTTGCCCGAGGACGACACCTTGGCGCCGTGAGTCAGGTGGCCGCCATGGGCCAGGCTCATGCCGAGAATGGTGTCACCAGGCTGCAGCAGGGCCAGGTAGACCGCGCTGTTGGCCGACGAGCCGGAGTGCGGCTGGACGTTGGCGTAATCGGCGCCGAACAGCTGCTTGGCGCGCTCGATGGCCAGCGCCTCGACCTTGTCCACATGCTCGCAGCCACCGTAGTAGCGCTTGCCCGGGTAGCCTTCGGCGTACTTGTTGGTCAGGCCGCTGCCTTGGGCCTGCATCACGCGCTTGGAGGTGTAGTTTTCCGAGGCGATCAGCTCGATATGGTCTTCCTGGCGCTGTTCTTCGGCATTCATCGCCGCCAGAAGTGCATCATCGTAACCCTGGATCTGGTCTTGCTTGCTGAACATCGTGTATCTCCCGGCGGCGAACATTTCTTGTCGTGGGGCACTGTGACCCTTTGTGGCGATGTTATGACTGGCCGGGGCGGGTCAGATGCCTGCGCACGCCTTGCAATGGCGCGTTTACGACATTGGCTTTTGTGGTGCACATGCCGGCCCTTCGCGGATAAATCCGCGCCTACACGCCATGCGCCGTTCGTAGGTGGATTTATCCGCGAAGGGGCGGCACTGGCAGCTTGTATAGGCAACCGTTTCAGCAATGGTTTAGAGTGCTGTCCTGCGTCGTTCACAGGACAGTGTCATGACAGATAAGAGCCAACAATTCGCCAGCGACAATTATTCCGGTATCTGCCCCGAAGCCTGGGCGGCGATGGAAAAGGCCAACCACGGTCACGACCGCGCCTACGGCGACGATCAGTGGACCGAGCGCGCCGCCGAATACTTCCGCAACCTGTTCGAAACCGACTGCGAGGTATTCTTCGCCTTCAACGGCACCGCCGCCAACTCCCTGGCCCTGGCCTCGCTGTGCCAGAGCTACCACAGCGTTATCTGCTCCGAGACCGCCCACGTCGAAACCGACGAATGCGGCGCGCCGGAATTCTTCTCCAACGGCTCCAAGCTGCTGACCGCAGCCAGCGTCCACGGCAAGCTGACCCCGCAGTCGATTCGTGAAGTGGCCCTGAAGCGGCAGGACATCCACTACCCCAAGCCACGCGTGGTAACCATTACCCAGGCCACCGAAGTAGGCACGGTGTACCGCCCCGACGAGCTGCGGGCGATCAGCGCCACCTGCAAGGAGCTGGGCCTGAACCTGCACATGGACGGCGCGCGCTTTTCCAACGCCTGCTCGTTCCTGGGTTGCAGCCCGGCCGAGCTGACCTGGAAGGCCGGCGTCGACGTGCTGTGCTTTGGCGGCACCAAGAACGGCATGGCCGTGGGTGAAGCAATCCTGTTCTTCAACCGCCAGCTGGCCGAGGACTTCGACTACCGCTGCAAGCAGGCCGGCCAGCTGGCATCGAAGATGCGCTTCCTGTCGGCGCCATGGGTGGGCCTGCTGGAAGACGGCGCCTGGTTGCGCTACGGCGCACATGCCAACCGCTGCGCACAGTTGCTGGCTTCGCTGGTCAGCGATCTGTCGGGTGTGGAACTGATGTTCCCGGTGGAAGCCAACGGGGTGTTCCTGCAGATGCCGGAGCATGCGATCGAAGCGCTGCGGGCCAAGGGCTGGCGGTTCTATACCTTCATCGGTAGTGGCGGGGCGCGCTTCATGTGCTCGTGGGATACCGAGGAAGAGCGAGTGCGCGAGCTGGCTGCGGATATCCGCAGCATCATCGGCGCCTGACCTGCCCCGGGCCCGCCCGCTACCGCAGGGTACTGCTGCCTTCGAGCACTGTGCAGGACCCGTGGAAGCGGGCCGGCCCGCGAAGAAACCAACACCGTTTAGAGCTTGAACCCACCCATCTGCCGCGCCAGGTCATCGGCCAGCCCACGCAACGCCCGGCACTCTTCGCGACAGCCTTGCACCTCCGCCGCCGTCTCGCGCGCCAGGTCGGAGATCCCCTGCACCGTGCGGTTGATTTCCTCGGTCACCGCCGATTGCTCTTCGGTGGCCGTCGCAACCTGATGGTTCATGTCGCTGATATGCTCGACCCGCTCGGTAATGGCCCCCAGCGATGCGCCTGTGCGCTGGCTCGACTCGACACCGCTGCCGGTGGCCTGCTGCCCGGCCTGCATCGAACTCACCGCCACGCCTGCGCCCTGCTTCAGGCGCTGGATCATCTGCTGCACCTCGTCGGTGGACAGCTGCGTGCGCCGCGCCAAGGTGCGCACTTCATCGGCCACCACGGCGAACCCGCGCCCCATGTCCCCTGCCCGTGCGGCCTCGATGGCGGCATTCAGCGCCAGCAGGTTGGTCTGTTCGGAAATGCTGCGGATCACCGCGAGTACTTCATCGATCGAGGCGACTTCACCGGCCAACTGGCCCACAGCCTCGGCCGCCTTGCCAATATCGCCCGACATGCCCTCGATGCCCTGGACCGAGCGCCGCACCACTTCGCGCGCCTGCACGGCTTCATCGCGCGCCGCCTGCGAGGCCTGGGCCGCATCGCCGGCATTGCGGGCGATGTCCTGCACGGTCAGGCCCATCTCGTGCACGGCCGTGGCAACCATTTCGGTCATTTCCTGCTGGCGCCCGGAACGTTCGGCCGTGTTGTCCACCACCACGGTCACCTGTTCCACCGCCCGGTGCAGGCGTTCGGAAGTCTGCAGCACGTCACCGATCAGCCGGCGCTGGCTGTCGAGGAAACGGTTGAATCCGCGAGCCAGGTCACCCAGTTCGTCCTGGCGTGTATCGTCCAGGCGCTGACTGAGATCTCCCGCGCCACTGCCTATCTGCAACAACGCGGCGGTGACGCGACGGATCGGCCGTACCAGGCCGCGCGCCAGCAGCACTACCAGCAGCAGTGACAGCAGCGCCACGCCACCGCCGATCAGGCTGGTCAGCCACACCGCCTGCTGCATTTGCGCGTAAATTTCCTGCTCCGGCACCTCGGCGACCAAGGTCCAGTTCAACTCGCGCAAAGGCAGGCCGAGCGCCAGGTAGCGTTCGCCGTCACGGCTGAAGCGGCTGCTGCGCAGGCCCTGCGCCCCGCTCATCACAGCCTTGGCGGCGTCCGCACCGAGCTGCTCGGCCAACTGCCGCTTGCCGCTGAAGGCATTATCCGGGTGCACCTGGATCAAGCCGTCATTGCGCACCAGAAACACCTTGCCGCTTTCGCCAAAACTGAAGTCGTGAATCAGCTTCGACAGCTCGGTCATGCGCAGGCCCATGCCGGCCACGCCGACCAGCTGGCCGTGCTTTTCCACACGGTAGTCGATGAACAGCGCCAGCTCGCCGGTGGCGCCATCGATGTCGATATTGATGAACCGCTCGGCGCCGCTGTCGATGTAGCCGTAGAACCACTTGTCCTTCGGGTTGCTGCGGCTGAGCGTGCGGTCCAGGCCATTCTCGTTGTAGTAATGACCGGTTTCGGTGGACACGAACAGGGTGGTGAACGCCTGATTGCGCTGTTTGGCAGCGGTGAGGTATTCGATGAACTGCGGCACCTGCGCGGGGTTCTCGCCTTCGGCGAGCCAGTCACGCAGTAGCGTATTGCCGGCGATGTCCGCCGCCGCTACCAGCGGCTGGCCAAGCATGCGCTCGATGTCGTTGCGGATGGCTTCGATGCTGGCCGGCAGGGCACTGCCCACCAAGTAGCGTTCGGTGAGGCGGTTGAGCGCCACGGTGAAAATGATGACAACGACCAGAATGCTCACCAGCAGGGCAGCGCCCATGCTGGTGATCATTTGCCACTGGATGCTCTTACGCCAGATACGCATGCCCCTGCTCCCCGCATAATTATTGTTTTGCGGAAAGTGTATACACTCGCGTATTCAGTTAATCCAGCAATCTAGAACAACGGCACTGTTCCCACAGGAATTTCGGCATCAGCCCGTCATTGTTCGGCAATAGTCCGGACGATGGTGTCCACGGTGGCGTCTATCTGCGCCTGGGTACGCTCCAGCGTCTTGCGGTGCTCATCCTGCAGTTCGATCTGCCGCGAACACAGGTTCAACGCAGCCAGCACCAGCAGCTTGTCGCCGATCAGCGTCGGGTATTGGCGCTTGGTCTGGGCCAGGGCGGTATTGAGCATTTGCACGGCCTGGGCCAAGGTCGCTTCCTGGCCTTCAGGCGCCTTGATCGAATAGTCGTTGCCGAGGATCGACACGACATTGATCGGCTGGGCACGTAGCGTCATGCGCCGACGACGCCGGCGTTGGCGTTGGCGCGCTCGACCAGGGCTTGCAGGCGCGCGGCGGTGCTGCCGTTCTTCTCTTCCTGCTCCATCAGCGACAGTTGCAGGGTCTCGTTCTCTTCCTTGGCCTGGGCCAGTTCCTGGCCGAGAGCCGAGTTCTGCTCGGTGAGTTGGGCGTTCTTCTGCAGCAGGTCGTTGACCAGTTGCTCGATTTGATTCAGGGAAGATTCCAGCATGGGTCTATCTCAGGTTGTTGCGAGGGGCGCACACGATAAAGAAAAGTGCCGCTCGTCGCCATTAAATATCGGATTCACAACGTGTCGAACCCGCAGATTGACAGGGTAACCGGCCCCTTGTTCCGACCTGGGTCAACCGCCGGTCAGGAACACCCCGGGCCAGCCCGGAATTTTGCCAGGCGCACACTCAAGACTGACTGGTCACGACCGATACTCAAAGAGACACATTCTGTCGCACTGGGTGCCTCTCCTTCACTTCCCTGGATCTGCCCTCCATGTCATTACGCAACATCAATATTGCCCCGCGAGCACTGCTGGGCTTTGCGCTTATCGGCCTGCTGATGCTCGGCCTCGGTATTTTCTCCCTGATGCAGATGGGCAACATCCGCCAGGCCGGCCTGGTCATCGAGCAAGTCAGCGTCCCCGCCATCAAGACGCTGGATGAAATAAGCGCGCTGAACCTGCGCCTGCGCAGCCTCTCCTACCGCCTGCTGGTCAACCGCGACCCGCAAAGCCAGCAGGAAATCCTCAACCTGATGGACCAGCGCAACCAGCAGATGGACCGCGCGCGCGAAGCCTATGTGCCGCTGATCACTGCCGCCGACGAACAGGCCGCGTACGACCAGTACGTCCAGTCGCTCAACCAGTACCGCCAGCTAGAAGCGCACATGCGCAGCCTGAACCAGGCCGGCCGCCTCGACGAACTGAGAGATGTCCTCAACCGTGACTTGCAGGCCAACTCCGAGCAGATCAACAAGATCATGGAGACACTGGTACGGATCAACACCGAGCAGACCCGTGACACCAACGCGAAAGCCGCCAGCCAGTATGACGCGGCCTTCTCTCTGGTGATCGTCCTGCTGGTCGCCGCCACCGTGCTGACGTTTGTCTGCGCGCTCCTGCTGACCCGCAGCATCGTCAAGCCGATCGACGCGGCGCTCAGATGCGCCGAGCAGATCGCCGACGGCGACCTGACCCACGTCATCCATGCCGAGGGTACCGACGAAGCTGCCCGCCTGCTGCGCGCCATGGCCCGCATGCAAGACAAGCTGCGCGACACCTTGCAGCTGATTGCCGGCTCGGCGACTCAGCTGGCATCCGCTGCCGAGGAACTGAATGCCGTCACCGACGAAAGCGCCCGTGGCCTGCAGCAGCAGAACAATGAAATCGAACAGGCCGCCACGGCGGTCACAGAGATGACCAGCGCCGTGGAGGAAGTGGCGCGCAATGCGGTCAGCACCTCGGAAGCCTCCAGCGAAGCCAGCCGTTCGGCTGGCGATGGCCGCGACCTGGTCATGGAAACCGTGGGTGCCATCGAACGCATGAGCGGCGACGTACAAGCCACCGCCAAGCTGATCACCCACCTGGCCGAACAGTCGCGTGATATCGGCAAGGTGCTCGACGTGATCCGTGGCCTGGCAGACCAGACCAACCTGCTGGCGCTCAACGCGGCGATCGAGGCGGCACGTGCCGGCGAGGCAGGCCGTGGTTTTGCCGTGGTCGCCGATGAAGTGCGGGCGCTGGCCCACCGAACCCAGCAGTCGACCAGCGAGATCGAGCGGATGATCGGCAGCATTCAGGGCGGTACCGAAGAGGCCGTGGAGTCGATGCGCACCAGCACCGAACGTGCCGAATCGACCCTGAATATCGCCCGGGGCGCGGGCCTGGCGCTGGATACCATTGCCGGGGCGGTGGCGCAGATCAACGAACGCAACCTGGTGATTGCCAGCGCTGCGGAAGAACAGGCGCAGGTGGCGCGGGAAGTGGACCGCAACCTGGTGAACATCAATGACCTGTCGGTGCAGAGCGCTACGGGCGCGAATCAGACCAGTGCGGCGAGTGCTGAATTGTCGCGGCTGGCTGTGGACTTGAATGGGCTGGTGGCTCGTTTCCGGACCTGAGATTGCCGGGGCCGCTTTGCGGCCCATTCGCGGGGCAAGCCCGCTCCTACAGTGGATAGTGTTGGCAGTTCAACTTGTGGGAGCGGGCTTGCCCCGCGAAGAGGCCGGCACTGTCAGCCAACATCCCGCAACCATTCCCCACCCCGCACTGAGCCCAGCTGACCTAGTGTTTTTCCCTGAATCTTCAAAGGGAGCAACACATGGACCGTGCCCATTCCCACCTGCTGCGCCGTGGCCGTTTCTCACAGCCAGGCGGGCTCTACCTGCTGACCACCGTCACTCACGAACGCGAACGGATCTTCACCCACTTCCAGCTCGCCCGCAGTGTGATCCACCAACTGAGGCAAACCGAGCTCGATGGCCTCTGCCGCTCCCTGGCCTGGGTAGTGATGCCAGACCATGTCCACTGGTTGATCGAATTACGAAGTGGCACGTTGTGCTGCTTGATGCGCAGGTTCAAGTCGCGCAGCACTCATGCGCTTTATAAAGTCGGCATGCCGCGCAGGCGGCTATGGCAGCCAGGCTACCACGACCATGCCTTGCGCCGTGAGGAGAGTGTTGTGCAGGTGGCCAGGTATATCGTTGCCAATCCCATGAGAGCGGGGTTGGTTCGCCGGGTTGGCGATTATCCGCATTGGGATGCTGTGTGGATTTGATGGCCTCTTCGCGGGGCAAGCCCGCTCCCACAGGTTCTGTGCTACCTCAGGCCAGCGGTGAAACCTGTGGGAGCGGGCTTGCCCCGCGAAAAGGCCCGCACATCAGTAATCGATCCGCACATCCCCTTTCGGCACACTGCAGCACGACAGGATGTAGCCCTCGGCTTCGTCCTCTTCGGTGATGCCGCCGTTGTGCTCCATCTCGACTTCACCGCCCAGCTTGAGCACCTTGCAGGTGCCGCAGATGCCCATACCGCAGGCTTTCGGGATCATCAGGCCAACCTTGGCCGCCGCTGCATGCACGGTCTCGCCCGGGGCGATGCGGATACTCTTCTCGCTGCCGATGAACTCCACCAGGTTGAGGTCGGCGGCGTCCAGTACCGGCGCATCGGCAGCCTGTTCGGCATGCTCGACCGCGTCCGCCTTGGCTTCCGGCGGCGTGGCGCCGAACGACTCCTCGTGGTAGTTCTTCATGTCGAAGCCCACCGCTTCGAGCATGCGCTTGACCGCGCTCATGTAAGGCGTCGGGCCGCAGCAGAACACCACGCGCTCCATGTAGTCCGGCGCAATCAGTTCCATCAGGCGCTGGTTCAGGTAGCCGCGATAACCCGCCCACGGCTCACCCAGGCCATGCTTTTCACAGATGATGTGCAGGCTGAAGTTGGGGATGCGCGAAGCCATCTGCTCCAGCTCGCGATGGTAGATGATGTCCTTCGGCGAACGGGCGCTATGCACAAATACCATGTCGACATTGCCGTTGGTGTCGTAGAACCAGCGCGCCATCGACATCACCGGGGTAATGCCCACGCCACCGGAAAGGTACAGCACCTTCTGCGCCGGGAAATCGATGGCGTTGAACAGCCCGACCGGGCCGTGCACTGGCAGTTCGGCGCCTTCGTGCATGGTGTCGTGGAGGAAGTTGGACACCAGGCCGCCCGGTACGCGCTTGACCGTGATCGAGAAGCTGTAGGGCACCGAAGGCGAGCTGGAGATGGTGTAGGAGCGCATCACCGGCTTGCCTTCGATCTCCAGCTCCAGGGTGACGAACTGCCCAGGCTTGAAGAAGAACATGATCGGCTGGTCGGCCATGAAGCAGAAGGTGCGCACGTCCCAGGTCTCCTGGATGACCTTGACGCAGCGCACGATGTGGCGGCCGTTGGCCCAGGTCTGGGTGGTGACCGGATTGAGGAAGGTATCGGACATGTTCATCTCCAGCAGCCGACTATTGGCCTTTTATGGCTTGGATAATGCGCAAGCTGAAGACGACGTACATTCCTGCCAGCGACATCGGCGTGCTTATCGCGACCAGCCGCGCACCACAAGGGCTGCGGAGTCGTAATTCAATTCGGCCATGTCGCCCATGGATACGGTTCGCGACGTCTTCGGACGCACACTCCACGGCAAAACAACCGCTGTTTCTTGATAAGCAGCCTTGCGGCACCACAACAACGATTAGCCACCTTTTGCCGGCCGCACACGGCCCCGAGGAATACACGATGGACGTCACCGCAACCCTGAGCCTGGGCGATCCACTGGAACCTGCACGCAAGGCAACCGCCGAAATGCTGCAGACCCGCGAGCGCACCTTCTCGCTGCCGCAGCCGTTCTACAACGACGAGCGTCTGTTCCAGATCGACATGCAGGAGATCTTCCACAAGGAGTGGCTGATTGCCGGCATGACCTGCGAGATTCCGGCCAAGGGCAATTACATCACCCTGCAGATCGGCAAAAACCCGATCATTGTGGTGCGTGGTGCCGAAGGCAAGGTGCATGCCTTCCACAACGTCTGCCGTCACCGCGGCTCGCGCCTGTGCGTCAGCGACAAGGGCAAGGTGGCCAAGCTGGTCTGCCCGTACCACCAGTGGACCTACGAACTGGACGGCCGCCTGCTGTTCGCCGGCACCGAAATGGGCGCCGACTTCGACATGAACCAGTACGGCCTGAAGCCGGTGAACGTCAAAGTCGCCGGCGGCTACATCTTCATCAGCCTGGCGGAGAACCCGCCTGCCATCGACGACTTCCTGGCCACCCTGGACCACTACATGGAGCCGTACGACATGGAGAACACCAAGGTGGCGGTGCAAACCACCTTGATGGAAAAGGCCAACTGGAAGCTGGTGCTGGAAAACAACCGCGAGTGCTACCACTGCAACGGTTCGCACCCGGAACTGCTGCAGACCCTGCTGGAATGGGACGACACCAACGATCCGCGCGCCAGCCAGGAATTCAAGGACCACGTGGCCGCCTCGGCCGCTGCCTGGGAAGCCGAGAAAATCCCGTACCTGCACAAGAGCCATGGCCTGCGTAACCGCATCGTGCGCATGCCGCTGCTCAAGGGCACCGTGTCGATGACCATGGACGGCAAGCAGGCCTGCCAGAAGCTGATGGGCCGCATCAAGAACCCGGACCTGGGCTCGATGCGCATCCTGCACCTGCCACACTCGTGGAACCACTGCATGGGCGACCACATGATCGTGTTCACCGTGTGGCCGATCAGCGCCCAGGAAACCATGGTCACCACCAAGTGGCTGGTACACAAGGATGCCGTGGAAGGTGTCGATTACGATCCGGAGCGCATGCGCAAGGTGTGGGACGCCACCAACGACCAGGACCGCCGCCTGGCCGAAGAGAACCAGCGCGGGATCAACTCCACTGCGTACCAGCCTGGCCCTTACTCGAAGACCTACGAGTTCGGCGTGGTCAATTTCATCGACTGGTACAGCCAGCGGTTGCTCAACAACCTGGGGGCTGAGCCGGCACCTTACCTGAAGGAAGTGCAGGCGCAGTAAGCCCGCCCCCCGCCACTGAACGATGTTTGGTGGCGGGGTTTTTCCTGCCTTCACTCCCCGTCCGAAACCGCGTTCACCCCTCCCCCCGAAACACCCGCCCCGTGAATGGCTGATCATTGTTTGACCAACTCGGTCAAACCCGCATGCACACTCGGATGCAGCGGTGTTCATACACCTTATCCACAGAGCCACCAACAGAGTTTGTGGGCAACCGCGGAAGCATTCGCAACGGAATTGTGGATAAGCGCTGCAAGGCCCTGATTATCAAGTTCGGAGTGGGTGAAAAGCGAGGCTTGATCAGTTTTTGAACAAATCTGTCAACGCCCCGGAATACGTGGCTCGCAGCGGATACCGAACATATTATCCACAGAGGGGCTAACAGCGATTGTGGGCAAATCAGGAAGATGCTGATGTGCCAGGCATGCAGGCACCCTGAAAGAGACTGACTGTTTTTTGAGCAAATCAATAGAGGCGGCGTGACACTAGGCCTGCGGCCATGCGCCAACACTTTATCCACATGTTGGCGAACAGATTTGGTGGGCAAAATTACACGGCCGATATCTAGTCCTGAATGCAGGAGCGGCCTTGCGCCGCGATGGGCTGCGCAGTAGCCCCGCAACCCTGAGTCTGGCTCAAGATCCGGGGGCCGCCGCGCAGCCCATCGCGACGCAAGGCCGCTTCTACAACTTCAGCGCAGGACGCCTTCTTCCACCAGCAGCTTGAGGATGGCTTCGGCGCCTTCCTGCGGAGTAACGTCTTTCAACACTTTGCCACCGCCACCACTGGCTTTGGCGGTTGCCGCCTTCATGCGGTCGGCGCCGCTCTTGGCCTTGATCACTTTCAGCCGCTTGGGCCGCGGGCGGGCCGGCTGCAGCTCGGCCTCGGCCAGCAGCGGGTCTTCGACGATGGCCACGTTGCGTGCCGCCAGGACACCCCGGCGCGCCGGCCCGAAGGCACTCTGGCGCGGTTTGGGCGCGGCGTTATCCACAGTCGCCAGCAGCGGCAGGCGCACCTTCAGCCGGCGCCGCTGACCACGTGGCAAAGCCTGCAATACCTGGGCGGTGCCATTATCGATCGATTCCACTTCGGCCAAGCCCACGATCAACGGCCAGCCGAGTTTTTCCGCCAGCAAGAATGGCAGCATGCCCGACCCTTCGCCGGTCTCTGCCTGGCTACCGGTCAGCACCAACTGGGCTCCGGCGTCACGCAGGTAGTCGCCGAGCACGCCCAGCACATCGGCACCGGCCGGCTGCTCCAGCACATCCAGATGGTCCAGGCCCATGCCCAGGTAGGCGCGCAGTGCCTCTTCGCGTGGGTCGCCGGCATGCACCACCTGCAAATTATCCCCAGCCAGCTGCAAGCCCAGTTCCACCGCGCGGGCATCCTGCTCGGCGCGGCGCGCGCGGCCAGAGCTGGGGTGGGCACCGATGGAAACCAGGCTGATCACTTTGGTACTCATGCTCTTGCCCTTATGCCGCGTCGCGCTGGCCGCCGCTGCGGTAGTTATCCACAGCTTCGATCAGTGCCTTGAGGATTGCCGAGCTGTCGCCAATTACCGACAGGTCGGCCCGTTTGATCATGTCGCAGCCTGGGTCCATGTTGATGGCCACCACCTTGTCGCAGGCACCAATGCCCTGCAGGTGCTGGATCGCACCCGAGATACCCACGGCCACGTAGACCCGTGCGGTAACCCAGGTACCGGTAGCGCCCACCTGGCGGTTGCGCGGCATGAAACCATCATCCACCGCTACCCGCGAGGCGCCTTCGGTAGCGCCCAACGCTGCAGTAGCCTGGTGGTACAGGTCCCAGTCCTTGACCCCGTTACCACCGGAGACAATGAACTCGGCCTCGGCCATGGCAATTGTGGCCGGGTCGACGGCCACCGAGCCGAGGTCTTCGATACGCGACAGGCTGCGCGGAACACTTGTGGACAACTCTACCGGCAGCGCTTCATGGCGGGTTTCGCTGACCGGCTCGGCGCATTCGGCCGCCGCCAGGATCAGGCGCGGCACGGCGCGTTGCAGGTCTTGCTGGCCGGCACCAGCACGGCCGATGCACTGGCCATCCTTGACCTGCCATACCCGCGTCGCCGGGCGCTCGCCCAGCGCTGCACCCAGGCGTCGGCCCAGTTCGCCGCCACCGGTGCGGCTGTCGGGCAGCAGCCAGTGGCGTGGCGTGAACTGGTTATCCACAGCGCGCAGGCCCTGCACCAGTTGCTCCGGTGCATAACCTTCGAAGGCCTCGCCCTCGATGACCAGCAGGCGGTCGACACCGGCTGTGGAAAAGTTGCTTTCCTTGTGCTCGCCAAACACCACCGCCAAAACCGCACCATCACTGCCGGCCAGGCTGTGGGCCAGGCCGAGCAGGTCGCGGTCGTGGCTGCTCAGGCGGCCACCGACCATGTCCGGCACCACGGCGATGTAGAACGCCGGTGCCGCCACCTGGTGCAACGGCAGCTTGACCTCCGCCGCCGTGCGTCGCCCGCCCACACCGGTGCCCTGCTGGGCACCACTGCGGTCGATGCGCTTGAGGCCGGCAGGGCCGATGAAGCCTGCGGCTATCGCGTGAGGGTTCTTGCGGATCAGGCCGTTCGGCCCCATCCAGCGGGTTTGCTGGGTCTGCATCGCTGCGTGCAGCGGGTGCAGACGGTTACGGGCGATCCACTCGGCGCGCGGATCGCGGCGGATAATGTCGCTCATCAGTGCACCTCCGCAGGTTCACGTTTGGCCGTTTGCGTCTTGGCCGCTGCAGGCGCGTCCTCTTCGATCAGCACGTCGGCGACCAGCTCGGCCAGGTCCTTGATCTGTGGGCGCGGTTCGACCACGCCTTCGAGCATCGCGGTGCACTGTGGACAACCCACGGCCACCAGCTCGGCCTCGGTCTGGCGGATGTCGTCCATGCGCATGTCGGGGATCCGCTGCTTGCCCGGGATGTCGGTAATCGGCGCACCGCCGCCACCGCCACAGCAGCGCGAGCGGAAGCCGGAGCGTTCCATTTCGCGCACTTCGATACCCAGCGCCTTGAGCACTGCCCGCGGGGCTTCGTATTCACCGTTGTAGCGACCCAGGTAGCACGGGTCGTGGTAAGTGACGCTGCCACCTTTATGCTGGCCAAGGTTGAGCTTGTTGGCCGCGATCAGTTCGGCGATGTAGGTGCTGTGGTGCTGCACCTGGTACTCACCGCCCAAAGCGCCGTACTCGTTCTTCAGCACATGGAAGCTGTGTGGGTCACAAGTGACGATGCGCTGGAACCTGTACTTGGCCAGGGTCTGGATATTGCGCTTGGCCAGTTGCTGGAAGGTCGCTTCGTCGCCCAGACGGCGCGCCACGTCGCCGCTGTCGCGCTCTTCGAGGCCGAGCACGGCAAAGTCCACGCCGGATGCCTTGAGCACCTTGACGAACGAACGCAAGGTGCGCTGGTTGCGCATGTCGAAGGCACCATCACCGACCCAGAACAGCACCTCGGTGGTTTTCACCTCCGACAGCAGTTGCAGGTTGAGGTCGGCGGCCCAGTTCATGCGCCCACCGGGGGCGAAGCCGCCCGGGTTGTCGGTGGCGATCAGGTTGTCCAGCACCTCGGCGCCCTTGTTCGGCGTGGCGCCCTTTTCCAGGGTGAGGTGGCGGCGCATGTCGACGATGGCATCGACGTGCTCGATCATCATCGGGCATTCCTCGACGCAGGCACGGCAGGTGGTGCAGGACCACAGCGTTTCGGCATCGACCAGGCCATTGACGATCGGCTGGTGCGGGTGGCCGCCATGCTCGCCGATCGGTTTGCCAGGGTATGGGCTGCCGGCGAACTGGGCGTCGGTACCACCGGCCAGGCCGATGACCATGTCCTGGATGAGCTTTTTCGGGTTCAGCGGCTGGCCGGCGGCAAACGCCGGGCACATGGCTTCACATTTGCCGCACTGCACGCAGGCATCGAAGCCCAGCAGCTGGTTCCAGGTGAAGTCCACCGGTTTTTCCACGCCCAGCGGTGCGTTCGGGTCTTCCAGGTCCAGCGGCTTGAGGCCGGTGGAGCGGCCGCCGCCGAAGCGCTCGGCACGGCGGTGCCAGGCCAGGTGCAGGGCACCGGCGAAGGCGTGTTTCATCGGCCCGCCCCAGGTCATGCCGAAGAACAGTTCGGACACGCCCCACAGCACGCCCAGGCCGAGAATGGCGACCATCACCCAGCCGCCGGTATTGGCAGGCAGGATGCCGGCGACCGGCAAGGTGGCGATGAAGAAGCTCGCGGCGAACGCCAGCAGGCTCTTCGGCAGGCGCATCCACGGCCCCTTGGACAGCCGCGAAGGCGGGTTGAGGCGGCGTTTGAAGACGAAGATGGCGCCAGTGAACATGATCACCGTGGCCACCAGCAACGCGTAGCCGAGGATCTTGCTCTGCAGGCCGAAGCCGTGCACCAGGATCGCCAATGCGGCCGACAGCACGAAGCCGCCTGCGGTGGCCACGTGGGTCTTGGACATGTACTTGTCGCGCTCGACCACGTGGTGCAGGTCCACCAGGTAACGGCGCGGCATGGCCAGCAGGCCGCCGATCAGGTTGACCTTGGAGGGCCGGCCACGCCGCCACATGCGCACCCGGCGCAGGGCGCCGAGCACTGCCAGGCCAAGGGCAGCGAACAGCAGGATGGGTAGAAGGGTGTTCAACATGGGAGGCTCCCACAACAGCTGGATTCTTGCGCCACTCTGAAGATGGGATTGGCCCCTTGTGGGAGCGGGTTTACCCGCGAATGCGTCAGATCAGACAACTCTGTTGCTTGTGCTGACGCTTTCGCGGGTGAACCCGCTCCCACAGGGACCGCGCCCGTTGGTGACGATTTTTCTCGATCAGAAGTCCTTACACAGGCGCAAGGCGTCGTAGATCGCCGCATGCACGTTGCGCTGGGCCACGCAGTCGCCGATGCGGTACAGCAGGTAGCCTTCGCCCGGCTGGCTGAGGATCGGCTGTGGCTTGATGGCGAACAGCGCCTCCACGTCGATCTGGCCCTTGTTGCGCGAACCTTCCTTCAGCGCGTAGTACAGCTGCTCGTCAGGACGCACGCCGTTCTCCACCACCACCTGGTCGACCACGCGCTCTTCCTTGGCGCCGGTGTATTCGTTCTCCAGCACCGCCACCAGCTTGTCACCCTCGCGGTAGACCTTTTCCAGCATCATGTCGCCGGTCATGATCACTTCTTTCGGGTATATGCTGCGGTAGTAGGTCGGGAAGCTGGTACCGCCCATGGCCACGCCCGGCTTGATGTCGTCGGTGACGATCTCGACCTGGCTGCCCTTGTCGGCAATGAAGTCGGCCACTGACATGCCGGTGAATTCGCAGATGGTGTCGTACACCAGCACGTTCTTGCCCGGTGCCACCTTGCCGTCGAGCACGTCCCAGCTGCTGACCACCAGCCCTTCGGCGGCGCCCCAGTGCTCGTTCTGCTCGAGGAACGAATGCCCACCCACTGCCAGCACGATGATGTCCGGGCGCAAGTCCTGGATGGTCGCCACGTCGGCGGCGGTGCCCAGGCGCAGGTCGACCTTCAGGCGCGCCAGCTCCAGCTGGTACCAGCGGGTAATACCAGCGATCTGGTCACGCTGCGGCGCCTTGGCGGCGATGG
This sequence comes from Pseudomonas sp. TE21394, assembly GCF_054057835.1. Classification (NCBI taxonomy): domain Bacteria; kingdom Pseudomonadati; phylum Pseudomonadota; class Gammaproteobacteria; order Pseudomonadales; family Pseudomonadaceae; genus Pseudomonas; species Pseudomonas sp. TE21394. Next base: position 1,573,516 of record NZ_JBSRZR010000001.1, read on the forward strand.
TGATCTGCCCGCCGATCTGCTCCTTCTTCTCGAACAGGGTCACGTCGTGGCCACGTTCGGCAGCCACGCGGGCCGCTTCCATGCCGGCCGGGCCGGCGCCCACTACCACCACCTTGCGCTTGGCACCGGTGGTCTTCTCGATGATGTGCGGCACGCCCATGTATTCACGGGAGGTCGCGGCGTTCTGGATGCACAGCACGTCCAGGCCCTGGTACTGGCGGTCGATGCAGTAGTTGGCACCGACGCACTGCTTGATCTGGTCGATCTGGCCCATCTTGATCTTGGCGATCAGGTGCGGGTCGGCGATATGCGCACGGGTCATGCCGACCATGTCCACGTAGCCGCCTTCGAGGATACGCGTGGCCTGGTTCGGGTCCTTGATGTTCTGCGCGTGCAGTACCGGGACCTTGACCACTTCCTTGATGCCGGCCGCCAGGTGCAGGAACGGTTCCGGCGGGTAGCTCATGTTGGGGATGACGTTGGCCAGGGTGTTATGGGTGTCGCAACCCGAGCCGACCACACCGATGAAGTCGATCATGCCGGTGGCGTCGTAGTACGCGGCGATCTGCTTCATGTCTTCATGGCTGAGGCCGTCCGGATGGAACTCGTCGCCACAAATGCGCATGCCCACGCAGAAGTCGTCACCGACCTCGGCGCGCACGGCCTTGAGCACTTCCAGGCCGAACTTCATGCGGCCTTCGAAAGTGCCGCCCCATTCGTCGGTACGCTTGTTGACCCGCGGGCTCCAGAACTGGTCGATCATGTGCTGGTGCACGGCCGACAGTTCCACGCCGTCCAGGCCGCCCTCTTTGGCGCGGCGTGCCGCTTGCGCGTAGTTGCCGATCACGCGCCAGATCTCTTCTACCTCGATGGTCTTGCAGGTGGCACGGTGCACGGGTTCACGGATACCCGACGGCGACATCAGGGTCGGCCAGTTGAAGCCGTCCCAGCGCGAGCGCCGGCCCATGTGGGTAATCTGGATCATGATCTTGGCGCCATGCTTGTGCATGGCGTCAGCCAGGTTCTGGAAGTGCGGGATGATGCGGTCGGTCGACAGGTTGACCGACGACCACCATTCCTGCGGGCTGTCGATGGCGACGACAGACGAGCCGCCGCAGATCGCCAGGCCGATACCGCCCTTGGCCTTTTCCTCGTAGTACTTCACATAGCGGTCGGTCGTCATGCCGCCGTCAGTGGCGTAGACCTCCGCGTGTGCGGTGCTGAGCACGCGGTTGCGGATGGTCAGTTTGCCGATCTGGATCGGCTGGAACATTGCTTCGAATGCCATGACGCTATCTCCGGCTTACAACGGCTTGACGACAAACAGGCCATCTTCGTGGCCTTCTTCCGAACCGCCGTAGACCTGTTCGGCCACGGTGCGGATCGAGCTGCCGCGGGCAGCGAGAATCTGGTCCATGGCGCCGGCGAACCAGCCGGTGAACATGTAGTCGACCTTGCGGCCGCACTTGCCATAGACGTACACGAACGCCGAGTGCTTGAGCTTGACGCTGCAGGTACCCTTGTCCAGGTCGATGTCCTGGATCTCGAACAGGCCCCAACCGCGCTGGCTCAGGCGCTTCATGTAGTGCTCGAACACCGCTACGCCTTCCAGGCCATGGCATTCGGCTTCTTTTTCACACCAGTGCCAGGCGGACTTGTAGCCGGCCTTGTAGAGGATCTCGGCGTACTTGTCGGCGCCGAGGACTTCTTCGATCCCCATGTGGTTGTTGACGAAGAAATGGCGCGGTACATACAGCATCGGCAGGGCGTCGCTGGTCCAGACACCGGTTTCGCTGTCGACTTCGATTGGCAATTGCGGGGCGATCTTGGCCATGGAAACTCAACTCCATAAAAATTTTGTTTGGGATGCCCCGGCGTTGCTGGCAGGGGCTTACAGGCTTGGAGAGCGGCTTATTCGCCCCACACGTCCTTGAGGACGTTGACCCAGTTCTCGCCCATGATCTTGCGCACCACGCGCTCGGAGTGGCCGCGCTTGAGCAAGGTTTCGGTGAGGTTGGGGAATTCGCCCACGGTACGAATACCCAGCGGGTTGATGATCTTGCCGAAGTTGGTCAGGCGACGGGCATAGCCCTTGTCGTGGGTCAGGTACTCGAAGAAGTCCTGGCCGTGGCCCTGGGTGAAGTCGGTACCGATACCGATGGCGTCTTCACCGACGATGTTCATGGTGTATTCGATGGCTTCGGCGTAGTCGTCGATGGTCGAGTCGATGCCCTTGGCCAGGAACGGCGCGAACATGGTCACGCCAACGAAACCACCGTGGTCGGCGATGAACTTCAGTTCTTCGTCCGACTTGTTGCGTGGGTGTTCTTTCAGGCCCGACGGCAGGCAGTGCGAGTAGCACACCGGCTTTTTCGATTCGAGGATGACTTCTTCGGAGGTCTTGGAGCCAACGTGGGACAGGTCGCACATGATGCCGACGCGGTTCATCTCGGCGACGATCTCGCGACCGAAGCCCGACAGGCCGCCGTCACGCTCGTAGCAACCGGTGCCCACCAGGTTCTGGGTGTTGTAGCACATCTGCACGATACCCACGCCCAGTTGCTTGAACACATCTACGTAGGCGATCTGGTCTTCGAACGCGTGGGCGTTCTGGAAGCCGAAGAGGATGCCGGTCTTGCCCAGCTCCTTGGCCTTGCGGATGTCGGCGGTGGTGCGCACCGGCATGACCAGGTCGCTGTTTTCGCGGATCAGCTTCTGGCTGGCGGCGATGTTGTCGACGGTTGCCTTGAAGCCTTCCCAGACCGAAACCGTGCAGTTGGCCGCAGTCAGCCCGCCTTTGCGCATGTCTTCGAACAGCTCGCGGTTCCATTTGGCAATGATCAGGCCGTCGATGACGATGCTGTCGGCGTGAAGTTCGGCTGGGCTCATCAGGCTGTCCCCTTTTATTGAATAGGTAGGCGCCAAACCTTGTGCCGGCGCTTTGGGGCCAGCATATGCCTGTGCCCAACGGCGCCCCGATGCAAAAACGACAGGGGGTTTGCCGAAAGCGTCAATGCGCGACAACACGCCTGTTCCAGCGCCTTGGCGACGCCGTTCGGGGATGAGAGACAGTCTCGATAACGACGTTTTCCCGGCTTTTATGAACATTTGTTCAGGTAGCTACCGCGGCGCCGTCGTCTGAGCGAGAATCCCTGCGATTCGTCAGCCTGTTGAGGAGAATACGGATGAAATCAATGGCATGGCTGGTACTGCTGGCTGTCGTGTCGGGCGCCCAGGCCGGCGAGGAAGAAAGCACCCCGTGCGACAACGTCGAGACCGACCAGCAGAGCTACGCCTGCGCTGCTTTCAACAAGCAGACCGCCGAACGCGAGCTGAAAGCGGCATATGACGACCTGATCCAGCGCATCCATGACCAATACGCCGACGAAGGCAGCCAGGCGAACGCACTGGTCACGCGCATGGAGGCTGCCGAAAAACTGTGGACGCAGCTGCGCGATGCCGACTGCAAGGTCGAGACCTTCGCCGAAAAACCCGGCAGCAAGGCGTTCCAGGCAGCCTGGGATACCTGCGTGGCGCAGCGCAGTGATGACCGCTCGGAGTATTTGCAGTCCATAGGCCAGCAGTAAGATCCCGTAGCCGTGCCGGCGACAGGCTGAGAACGGGCGGAAATCAAACCGCCCGGGCCAGACGGTCCTCCCGCGGGCAGCGCTGATAGCGCGCCCGATAGCAGCGGGTGAAGTACGAAGCCGATTCGAACCCGCACGCCACCCCCACCTCCAGCACGCTCATGTCGGTCTGGCGCAACAGCTGGCGGGCCTTGTCCAGCCGCAGGCGCAGGTAGAAACCGCTGGGCGTGTCGTCCAGGTGCAGGCGAAACAGGCGCTCCAGCTGCCGCCGGGTCACCTGCACCGCATCGGCCAGCACCTGGGTGTTGAGCGGCTGTTCGGTGTTGCGCTCCATTTCGCCAATCACCTTCACCAGCTTCTTGTTGCTGATGCCGTAGCGGCTGGCGATCTGCATGCGCTGATGGTCCTGGCGCTGGCGGATACGCCCCAGCACGAACTGCTCCGACACTTGCACAGCCAGTTCGCTACCGTGGGCTTGTGCGATCAGGTCGAGCATCAGGTCGATCGAAGCGGTACCGCCGGCGCAGGTGATGCGCCGCCGGTCGATCTCGAACAGCTCCTGGGTCGCCTGCAGGTTCGGGTAGTTCTCCTTGAACGCTTCGAGCGCCTCCCAATGCACGGTGGCGCGGTGGCCATCCAGCAGGCCGGCCTCGGCCAGCACCACCGCACCGGTGTCTATGCCGCCCAGAATCACCCCATCGCGGTCGAGGCGGCGCAGCGCGTGTTGCAAGGCCGGCCCGTAGCAGGCCAGAGGGTCGAAACCGGCGACGATCAGCAGGACACCGCCAGGTTCAGCCGCCGCCAGCGCTGCATCGGCATTCACCGACATGCCATTGCTGGCCTGCACCGCGCCGCCATCCAGGCTCAGCACCTGCCAGCTATACGATGGGCCTTTGAAACGGTTCGCCACCCGCAACGGCTCCAGGGCACTGATGAAGCCGATCGCCGAGAAACCAGGCAACAGCAGGAAATGGATGATTTGCGGCATTGCATGCTCCACGGCAAAGGTGGTCGCCTCCGTGCAATTGTTGGTCGCCAGGGTGCGATTTTCCACCCTGGCAGCAGCGTAGCGTGTTCACACGGCCCAGAGAGGCCGGCCCCTATAAAAAACGCCCTGCCGATGGAGAGCCACCATGCAACGCTTGATCCGCCGCAGCCTGTTGTCCGTAGCCCTGAGCACTATCGTCGCTTCCCCGCTTTATGCCGCCGAACCCGCGGCCTGCAAGAACGTCCGCCTGGGCGTGGTCAACTGGACCGACGTCATCGCCACCAGCGCCATGGCCCAGGTACTGTTCGACGGCCTGGGCTACCAGACCAAGCAGACCAGTGCGTCGCAGCAGATCATCTTTGCCGGCATCCGTGACAAACGCCTGGACATGTTCCTCGGGTACTGGAACCCGATCATGACCCAGACCATCACCCCGTTCATCGACGCCAAACAGGTCAAGGTGCTCGACAAGCCGAGCCTGGAAGATGCCCGCGCCACCCTGGCGGTGCCGAAGTACCTGGCCGACAAGGGCCTGAAGACTTTCGCCGATATCCACAAGTTCGAAAAGGAGCTGGGCGGTAAAATCTACGGCATCGAGCCGGGCTCCGGCGCCAACACCCAGATCAAGGCGATTATCGCCAAGAACCAGTTCGGCCTGGGCAAGTTCCAGCTGGTCGAGTCCAGCGAGGCCGGCATGCTCGCCGCCGTCGACCGCGCAGTACGGCGCAAGGAGGCGGTGGTGTTCTTCGGCTGGGCGCCGCACCCGATGAACGTGAACATCGACATGGTCTATCTCGGCGACAGCCAGGACGCCCTGGGCCCTGACGAAGGCCGCGCGACGGTCTGGACAGTGACCGCGCCGGATTATGCCGAACGCTGCCCCAACGCCAACCGCCTGCTGGCCAACCTCAACTTCAGCGCCGAAGACGAGAGCCGCATGATGCAGCCGCTGCTCGATCACAAGGACCCGTTGGAATCGGCCCGCCAATGGCTCAAGGACCATCCCCAGGACAAGGCCCGCTGGCTTGAGGGGGTGACCACCTTCGATGGCAAGCCGGCGGCGGACAACCTCAAGCTCACCGCCAACTGACAAGGCCCCATCGCCGCCAAGCCGGCTCCCACAGGAACAATGCTCGCCAGGGTTGACCGCGAACCCTGTGGGAGCCGGCTTGCCGGCGACAAGGCCACTACGGACAACAAAGGAACCCACCATGAACCACGACGTCATCATCACCTGTGCGCTCACCGGCGCTGGCGACACCGCCTCGAAAAGCCACCTGGTCCCGGTCACCCCCAAGCAGATCGCCGAAGCCGCCGTGGAAGCAGCCAGAGCCGGCGCCACCGTGGTGCACTGCCACGTTCGCGACCCGCAGACCGGCCGCTTCAGCCGCGACGTGGCGCTGTACCGCGAAGTCATGGAACGCATCCGCGAAGCCGATGTGGACATCATCGTCAACCTCACCGCCGGCATGGGCGGCGACCTGGAGATCGGCCCGGGCGAAACGCCGCTGGAGTTCGGCCCCGGCACCGACCTGATCGGCCCGCTGGAACGCCTGGCCCATGTCGAAGCGCTGCTGCCGGAGATCTGCACCCTGGACTGCGGCACCCTCAACTTCGGTGACGGCAATTCGATCTACGTTTCCACCCCGGCGCAGCTGCGTGCCGGCGCCCGGCGCATCACCGAACTGGGGGTCAAGGCCGAGCTGGAAATCTTCGACACCGGCCACCTGTGGTTCGCCAAGCAGATGATCAAGGAAGGCCTGCTGGACGACCCGCTGTTCCAGCTGTGCCTGGGCATTCCGTGGGGTGCGCCGGCCGATACAACCACCATGAAGGCGATGGTCGACAACCTGCCGGCCAATGTCACCTGGGCCGGCTTCGGCATCGGCCGCATGCAGATGCCGATGGCCGCCCAGGCGGTGCTGCTGGGTGGCAACGTGCGGGTGGGCCTGGAAGACAACCTGTACCTGGACCGCGGCGTGCTGGCCAGCAACGGCCAGCTGGTCGAGCGCGCGGTAGAAATCATTTCGCGCCTTGGTGCCCGTGTGCTTACCCCGGCTGAAGGCCGGGAAAAGATGAACCTCAACCGCCGCTGAGCCATTCAGGAGAACAGCATGACCTTCATCACCCAGATCAACACCTTCGCTGCCCTGGGTAGCGGCGTGATCGGCAGCGGCTGGGTCGCCCGCGCCCTGGCCCACGGCCTGGACGTGGTCGCCTGGGACCCGGCGCCCGGCGCCGAACAGGCGCTGCGCAAACGGATTGCCAATGCCTGGCCGGCATTGCAAAAGCAAGGCCTGGCGCCGGGTGCTTCCCCGGACCGGCTGAAGTTCGTGGCCACCATCGAGGAATGCGTGCGTGACGCCGATTTCATCCAGGAAAGCGCGCCGGAGCGGCTGGACCTGAAGCTCGACCTGCACGCGAAAATCAGCGCCGCGGCCAAACCCGACGCCATCATCGGCAGCAGCACCTCAGGCCTGTTGCCCAGCGAGTTCTACGAGTCGGCCACCCACCCCGAGCGCTGCGTGGTCGGCCACCCGTTCAACCCGGTGTATCTGCTGCCGCTGGTAGAGATTGTCGGCGGCAAACGCACCGCGCCCGAGGCCATCGAAGCAGCCAAGGCCATCTACACCGCACTGGGCATGCGCCCGCTGCATGTGCGCAAGGAGGTCCCCGGCTTCATCGCCGACCGCCTGCTTGAGGCGCTGTGGCGCGAAGCCCTGCACCTGGTCAACGACGGCGTGGCCAGCACGGGCGAAATCGACGATGCAATCCGCTTCGGCGCCGGCCTGCGCTGGTCGTTCATGGGCACGTTTCTCACCTACACCCTGGCCGGGGGCGACGCCGGCATGCGCCACTTCATGGCCCAGTTCGGCCCGGCGCTGAAGCTGCCCTGGACCTACCTGCCAGCACCGGAGCTGACCGACAAACTGATCGACGACGTGGTCGCAGGCACCTCGGAACAGCTGGGCGAACGTAGCATCGCCGCGCTGGAGCGCTATCGTGATGACACCCTGCTGGCCGTGCTGGACGCCGTGAAGACCAGCAAGGCCCACCACGGCATGGCCTTCGGCGATTGAGGACCCTGTAATGCCCGCACTGATCACCTACCGCACCCCGGTCCAGAAGGACTGGGTCGACTACAACGGGCATCTGCGCGATGCCTTCTACCTGCTGATTTTCAGCTATGCCACCGATGCGCTGATGGAGCGCATCGGCCTGGATGCCGACAGCCGGGGGCAAAGCGGCAATTCGCTGTTCACCCTGGAAGCGCACATCAACTACCTGCACGAAGTGAAGCTGGGCTGCGAGGTGTGGGTGCAGACCCAGATCATCGGCGTCGATCGCAAGCGCTTGCACGTCTACCACAGCCTGCATCGGGCGGGGTTCGACGAGGTGCTGGCGGCCAGCGAGCAGATGCTGCTGCATGTGGACCTGGCCGGGCCAAAGTCGGCGCCGTTCAGTGAGCGCAGTGTCGGGTTACTGCAAGAGTTGCTGGACCAGCAACAGGATCTGCCACCCGCCGAATACCTGGGCCGGGTGATGGGCTTGAACACCAGGCCCGTGTAGGAGCGGCCCGCCTGCATCGAAGGCAAAAAAATAGCCCCGGGAAGCCGTGAGCACCCGGGGCCAAGAGCGAGCAGCATCCACGTTGCACGAACGAGGGTGACCAAACCCTCCGTTGCGGTAGATGGCTTGAGTTTGCGCAGTTCCCGGCAGTTCGATTTAGCCGGAAACGACCTGTTCTTAGCCAAAGCAGCCATGGCGCCATTCTGTGGTTGCGGGTATGTCGCCGGCGTCACAGAATCGGTCGTAAATCACAGCAGCACTCTCTTAGCGATAAAAGGGACAACAGCCATGATGCATGCGGATTTGATTGACCAGGACGACCTGGCAGGCCACCTGCGCGCGCGCGGGTTCGACATTCCGCCCGGTGCCAGCGCCGAGCAGGCCTGCGAGGCGGTGGTGCGCGGGCTGACCGAGCCCAATGCGCGGGCGCTGAAGGGGATGGTGGAGCAGATGTATACCGGTAGCGCGACGATCTTGCCGGCGGTGCGCCAGGCCATCGACAAACAGCTGTTGCCGGCGCTGGCGCAATTCAACCAGCGCGCCTGACCGATTTTCCTGTACTGGCCTCTTCGCGGGGTAAACCCGCTCCCACAGGTACTGCACTGAACTCAAAAGCAGTGCAGTACCTGTGGGAGCGGGTTTACCCGCGAAGAGGCCAGTGCCGTTTCAGAGCCTTACACTGGCAAAGGTCGACTCGTTGCGCGCCTGGCTCAAGGCGGCCATCGGGCCGCTGTGCGGCGACAGGGTCATGGCCTGCGGGATCGGCATCATGGCCACCTGTTGCGCGGTATTGGAACCCACACGCTCGTCACGCGGCGGAATACCGAAATACTCGCGGTAGCACTTGGAGAAGTGCGGGGTCGACACGAAGCCGCATACCGAGGCCACCTCGATGATCGACATCGGCGTCTGCTTCAGCAACTGCCGGGCGCGGATCAGGCGCAGCTTCAGGTAATAGCGCGATGGCGAACAGTGCAGGTACTTCTGGAACAGCCGCTCGAGCTGGCGGCGCGATACCGACACGTACACCGCCAGTTCATCCAGGTCGATCGGCTCCTCGAGGTTGGCCTCCATCAACGCGACGATCTCCTGCAGCTTCGGCTGGTTGGTGCCGAGCATGTGCTTGAGCGGCACGCGCTGGTGGTCCTGTTCGTTGCGAATACGCTCGTAGACGAACATCTCCGAGATCGCCGCCGACAGCTCGCGGCCATGGTCGCGGCTGATCAGGTGCAGCATCATGTCCAGCGGCGCGGTGCCGCCGGAGCTGGTGAAGCGGTTACGGTCCAGGGTGAACAGGCGAGTACTCATGTTCACCCGCGGGTAGGCCTCCTGCATGGCCGCCAGGCATTCCCAGTGCACGCTGCAATCGAAACCGTCAAGCAGGCCGGCGCAAGCCAGTGCCCAGCTGCCGGTGCACACCGCACCCAGGCGGCGCGACTGGCGGGCCTGGGCCTGCAGCCAGGTGACATGCTCACGGGTAACGGTGCGCTGGATGCCGACGCCGCCGCAGACGATGACGGTGTCCATCGGCGGGGCGCTGTGCATGGCCGCGTCCGGGGTGATCTGCAGGCCGTCGCTGGCCCACACCTGGCCGCCATCGACGGTCAGGGTGTGCCAGCGGTACAGCTCGCGACCGGACAGCTGGTTGGCCATGCGCAGCGGCTCAACGGCCGATGCCAGGGAAATCAGGGTGAAATTGTCCAGAAGGAGAAACCCGATGGACTGGGGGGTTGTGCGGTTCTGGGTTGGGTTCCCGGAGGTGTACGACGTCATCGCGATTTCTCCTCACACAAATGCAGGGTGTGTGCCTCAGGCGGGCACTGATTTTCTTGTTATGGCCCCCGGGTTCATGTGCAGGGGGCTTGTTTCCAATATCAACGCAAAGGCCGTGCCTGAAATTGAACGGCCATCCAAAAAAACCTGAAAACGACGCCTTCCTCCGGCAAATCAGGTACTTCGATCGCGTTGACTGGTCTTCGCAAAGCCCCGTCCTAGCGCTTCGCATGCAGCAACTGAGCAATTTGGTGACACGCAATGGGCAGGTTGCCCAGAAACGACACTATTGAGTGTCACCGACAATGCTCGTACTGATAGCGACAGCCGACGATTGGTGAGCTCAGGTCACGCACTGAAACAGGGCACGGCGCACTTGAAACGTTCAAGGGCCTCATCGCGGATGACGCTGCTCCTACAGGGAATGCATGACCCTGCAGGAACGGATTCATCCGCGATGAGGCCCTCAAGGGGACTCGACACTCAGCATTCGATGGCGCTGACGGCCAGGCCACCGCGCGAGGTCTCCTTGTATTTGTCGTGCATGTCGGCCCCGGTGTCACGCATGGTGCGGATCACCTGGTCGAGGGAAATGAAGTGCTCGCCGTCACCACGCAAGGCCATCTGCACCGCATTGATGGCTTTCACCGCAGCAATGGCGTTGCGCTCGATGCACGGCACCTGGACCAACCCGCCAACCGGGTCGCAGGTCAGGCCGAGGTTGTGTTCCAGGGCGATTTCGGCGGCGTTTTCCACCTGCGGCGGGGTCGCCCCCAGCACTTCGGCCAGCCCGGCCGCGGCCATGGCACAGGCCGAGCCGACTTCGCCCTGGCAGCCAACCTCGGCACCGGAAATCGACGCGTTCTTCTTGCACAGGATGCCTACCGCAGCCGCGGCGAGGAAGAAGTCGACCACGCTGGATTCGGTTACCGCGTCACTGAAGCGCATGTAGTAATGCAGCACCGCCGGAATGATGCCGGCAGCGCCGTTGGTCGGCGCGGTGACCATGCGCCCACCGGCAGCGTTCTCTTCGTTGACCGCGAGGGCGAACAGGTTGACCCATTCCATGGCGCTCATGGTCGAGCCGATCACGTTGGGCTTGCCGATTTCCTGCAGGCTGCGGTGCAGCTTGGCAGCGCGACGCCGCACGTTCAGGCCGCCGGGCAACGTGCCTTCGTACTTCAGGCCATTGTTGACGCACTCCTGCATGGCCTCCCAGAGCTTGTGCAGGCCGGCGCGGATCTCTTCCTCGCTGCGCCAGACCTTCTCGTTGGCCATCATCAATTGCGACACGCTGAGGTCGTTTTGCTTGCACAGGCGCAGCAGCTCGGCGGCGCTGTTGAAGTCGTATGGCAGCTCGGTCTGGTCGGCATCCAGCACGCCACTGGCAGCCTGGGCGGCATCGACCACGAAGCCGCCACCCACCGAGTAATAGGTGTCGCGGTGCAGCTCGCCCTGCTCGCCTTCGGCAATCAGGGTCATGGCGTTGGGATGGTACGGAAGGTTCTCGTCCAGCAGCAGCATGTCGCGGGCCCAGACGAACTCGATGGGCAGGCGGTTATCCAGCAGCAGCGTGCCGGTTTCCCGCAGGTCGGCGATACGCGGCACGATCTGGGTCGGGTCAATGGCATCAGGCCATTCGCCCATCAGGCCCATGATGGTGGCGTTGTCGGTGCCATGACCGATGCCGGTGGCTGACAGCGAGCCATACAGGCGCACTTCGATCCGCTTCACACGCTCCAGCTCGCCGCGTTCGCGCAGGCCCTGAACGAACAGGGCGCCGGCACGCATGGGGCCGACGGTGTGGGAGCTGGAAGGCCCGACACCGATCTTGAACAGGTCGAACACGCTGATGGCCATTGTCGAATCACCTCTTGCTGGGCTTGTCTCTGCGCGCCATGCGCAGGGCGGGGCAGCTGCTAGGCTGAAGCAGCAGGCCGCCTTGAATGCACGCATCATCGGGCTTTTGTCGTAGCCCTCGCCGTCTGCAACCGACGTAATTTTGTCCAGCAGCGCCGCACGATTCCGGCCCTCAGCACGCCGTTTTACGGCGGCCTGGTGACGTAAAAATGCGGTCGAGGGGGTGGAAAAATCCATAAGCGACATCGTCTGTACTGGATACGACCCGTTCCGTACTGGTTACGACTCCACCAGTAGGCGATTGCCCAGCGCTGGAGGATTATCGAAAGCGACTCGTAAAGCACGGCCACGCATCCTGCCCTCTGCAGGCCTTGTCGACCGGACACCCAGAATGCCCGGCGACCCACGCGAACCCGAAGACAAAATCCACAGGAGTCCATCCATGAAAGGTTCACTCTCGCTGTTGCTGGCTGCGATGCTGACAGCGCCCGTGCTGGCCCATGCCGCCGAGCCCGAGCAATGTCAGACGGTCAGGTTCTCGGATGTCGGCTGGACCGACATCACGGTCACCACCGCCACCACCAGCGTTGTGCTCGAAGCACTGGGTTACAAGACCCACACCACCATGATCTCGGTACCGGTGACCTACAAGTCGCTGGCCACCGGCAAGGACCTGGATGTGTTTCTCGGCAACTGGATGCCGACCATGGAGAACGACATCAAGCAGTATCGCGACGCCGGCACCGTAGAAACCGTGCGCGCCAACCTGGAGAACGCCAAGTACACCCTGGCAGTGCCCCAGGCGCTGTATGACAAGGGCCTGAAGGATTTCAGCGACATTCCCAAGTTCAAGAAGGAACTCGACAGCAAGATCTACGGCATCGAGCCGGGCAACGATGGCAACCGCACCATCCAGAGCATGATCGACAAGAACGCCTTCGGCCTGAAAGACGCCGGTTTCAAGATCGTGCAGTCCAGCGAGGCCGGCATGCTGTCGCAGGTCGACCGTGCGCAGAAGCGCGGCGAAGCCATCGTGTTCCTCGGTTGGGAACCGCACCCGATGAACACCCGTTTCAAGATGCAGTACCTGACCGGCGGGGACGACTTCTTCGGCCCCGAGTTCGGCAAGGCGACCGTATTGACCAACACCCGCAAGGGCTATGTGCAGGAATGCAGCAACGTTGGCCAGCTGTTGAAGAACCTGTCGTTCGAGCTCAAGGATGAAAGCACCATGATGGGCTATGTCCTGGACGACAAGATGAAACCCGAAGCGGCTGCCAAGAAGTGGCTCAAGGAAAACCCAGCCAAGCTGGATGCCTGGCTGGCCGGTGTGACTACCGTGGACGGCAAACCAGGCCTCGAGGCAGCCAAGGCCAAGCTGACGCAATAACGAAATATGCAATAGCGCTACCCCGGGGCCGGAGCGTGTCTGCCCCGGGTTGAGTTCAATCTATGCAGGTGGAAGCTCGCTATCATGCTTATCGATCAGAAAATACCCCTGGGACAGTACATCGCGTCGTTCGTCGAATGGCTGACCCAGAACGGCGCGAATTATTTCGACGCCATCGCCCAAGGCCTGGAGTTCATGATCCATGGCGTCACCAGTGCCCTGACCTGGTTCAACCCGTTCGTCCTAATCGCCCTGTTCGCCGCCCTGGCGCACCTGATCCAGCGCAAGTGGGCGCTGACCGCATTCGTTGCCCTGTCGTTCCTGCTGATTCTCAACCTGGGTTACTGGCAGGAAACCATGGAAACCCTGGCGCAGGTCACCTTCGCCACGGTGGTGTGCGTGGCCATCGGCGTGCCGCTGGGCATCGTCGCCGCACACAAGCCAATGTTCTACACCGCCATGCGCCCGGTGCTCGACCTGATGCAGACGGTCCCCACCTTCGTCTACCTGATTCCCACCCTGACCCTGTTCGGTCTGGGTGTGGTGCCGGGGCTGATCTCGACGGTGGTGTTCGCCATCGCCGCGCCGATCCGCCTGACCTACCTGGGCATCTGTGATGTACCGCAGGAGCTGATGGACGCCGGCAAGGCGTTTGGCTGCTCGCGCCGCCAGCTGCTAACCCGTATCGAACTGCCGCACGCGATGCCGAGCATCGCCGCCGGCGTAACCCAGTGCATCATGCTGTCGCTGTCGATGGTGGTGATTGCCGCCCTGGTCGGCGCTGACGGCCTGGGCAAACCTGTGGTCAACGCACTGAACACCGCTGATATCTCCCTGGGCTTCGAAGCGGGCCTGGCGATCGTGCTGCTGGCGATCATGCTCGACCGTATCTGCAAGCAACCGGACCTGCCGGCAAGGGGTGAAGCATGAGTATCATTCGATTCGAAGACGTCGACGTCATCTTCTCCAGCAAGCCGCGCGAGGCGCTGGCGCTGCTCGACCAAGGCAAGACACGTGAGCAGATCCTCAAGGAAACCGGCCTGGTGGTGGGTGTCGAGAAGGCCAACCTGGACATCCAGAAGGGCGAGATCTGCGTACTGATGGGCTTGTCAGGCTCGGGCAAGTCGAGCCTGCTGCGTTGTATCAACGGCCTCAACACTGTCAGCCGCGGCAAGCTGTTCGTCGAACACGAAGGCAAGCACATCGACATTGCCCACTGCACCCCGGCCGAGCTGAAGATGATGCGTACCAAGCGCATTGCCATGGTGTTCCAGAAGTTTGCCCTGATGCCTTGGCTGACGGTGCGCGAGAACATCAGCTTTGGCCTGGAAATGCAGGGCCGGCCTGAGAAGGAACGGCGCAAGCTGGTTGACGAGAAACTCGAACTGGTGGGTCTGGCCCAGTGGCGCAACAAGAAGCCGGACGAACTGTCTGGCGGCATGCAACAGCGCGTGGGACTGGCCCGGGCGCTGGCGATGGATGCCGACATCCTGCTGATGGACGAACCGTTCTCGGCACTCGACCCGCTGATCCGCCAGGGCCTGCAAGATGAGTTGCTGGGCCTGCAGGCGAAGCTGAGCAAGACCATCGTGTTCGTCAGCCACGACCTGGACGAGGCGTTGAAGCTGGGTAGTCGCATCGCGATCATGAAGGACGGGCGGATCATCCAGTACAGCAAGCCGGAAGAGATCGTGCTGAACCCGGCCGACGAATATGTGCGCACCTTCGTCGCTCATACCAACCCACTGAACGTATTGTGCGGCCGCAGCCTGATGCGCAGCCTGGACAAGTGCAAGCGGGTCAACGGCTCGGTGTGCCTGGACCCGGGTGGCGATTCCTGGCTGGACCTGGGCGAAGGCAACTCGATCAAGCGTGCGCGTCAGGGCCAGAACGGCCTGGAGATGCAGAACTGGGCACCGGGGCAGTCGGTGGAAGGCCTGGGCCGCAAGCCAACCCTGGTGCAGGCGGATATCGGCATGCGTGATGCGCTGCAGATTCGCTACCACACCGGCAACAAGCTGGTGCTGCAGGAAAATGACAAGGTGGTGGGTATTCTCGGCGACAGCGAGCTGTATCACGCGCTGCTGGGCAAGAACCACGGTTGATGGCATTGGGGCCGCCTTGCGGCCCATCGCGGCTAAAGCCGAGCCTGCAGGAGAACAGGTGTTCCTGTAGGCGCGACTTTAGCCGCGATGGGCTGCAAAGCAGCCCCAATCACTGTTTCAGCGCACCACGATTCCGCGCAAAGCCATGTAGGCCTTGGCTTCCGGCACCGTGTACTCACCAAAGTGGAAGATGCTGGCCGCCAACACCGCACTGGCATGCCCTTCGAGAATGCCGTCAGCCAGGTGCTGCAGGTTACCCACCCCCCCGGACGCGATGACCGGAATACCCAGGGCATCGCTGATCGCGCGGGTGACGCCCAGGTCGAAGCCGTTCTTCATGCCGTCCTGGTCCATGCTGGTCAGCAGGATCTCGCCGGCTCCCAGGCCCTCCATCTTCTTCGCCCACTCCACTGCATCCAGCCCGGTCGGCTTGCGCCCACCGTGGGTGAAGATTTCCCAGCGCGGTGCTTCACCCGGCGCGGAAACTTTCTTGGCATCGATGGCTACGACGATGCACTGCGAACCGAAACGGTCGGCCGCCTCGCCGACGAACTCCGGGTTGAACACTGCGGCCGTATTGATCGAGACCTTGTCGGCACCGGCATTGAGCAGGTTACGGATGTCCTGCACGGTGCGCACGCCACCGCCCACGGTCAGCGGGATGAACACCTGGCTGGCCATGCGTTCGACGGTATGCAAGGTGGTGTCGCGGCCATCGACGCTGGCGGTGATGTCGAGGAAGGTGATTTCGTCGGCACCTTGCTCGTCGTAGCGACGGGCGATTTCCACCGGGTCGCCGGCATCACGGATGTTCTCGAACTTGACGCCCTTGACCACCCGGCCGTTATCCACGTCCAGGCAAGGGATGATGCGCTTGGCCAGTGCCATGGTTCAGTCCTCAGCCTTGGTAGTTGTCGCAGAAGGCCTGGGCCTCGGCAACATCGAGGGTGCCTTCGTAGATGGCACGGCCGGTAATGGCACCGATGATCCCCGGGGCCTTGGCGTCCAGCAGGGCCTTGATGTCGCCCAGGTTGTGGATACCGCCCGAGGCGATCACCGGGATCGAAGTCGCTTCTGCCAGCGCCTTGGTGAAGGGCACGTTGCAGCCCTGCATCATGCCGTCCTTGGCGATGTCGGTGTAGACGATCGCCGAGACGCCATCGGCCTCGAAACGCTTGGCCAGGTCGATGACCTGCACCGAGCTGACTTCGGCCCAGCCGTCGGTGGCGACGAACCCGTCCTTGGCGTCCAGGCCGACGATGACCTTGCCCGGGAAGGCCTTGCACGCTTCGGCGACGAACTCTGGCTGCTTGACCGCCTTGGTGCCGATGATCACGTAGCTGACGCCGGCCTTGACGTAGTGCTCGATGGTTTCCAGCGAGCGGATGCCACCACCGATCTGGATCGGCAGGGTCGGGTAGCGCTTGGCAATGGCGGTAACCACTTCACCATTGACCGGCTGGCCTTCGAAGGCGCCGTTGAGGTCGACCAGGTGCAGGCGGCGGCAGCCACCTTCGACCCACTTGGCGGCCATGCTCACCGGGTCGTCGGAAAATACCGTGGAGTCTTCCATG
Organism: Pseudomonas sp. TE21394; assembly: GCF_054057835.1. Classification (NCBI taxonomy): domain Bacteria; kingdom Pseudomonadati; phylum Pseudomonadota; class Gammaproteobacteria; order Pseudomonadales; family Pseudomonadaceae; genus Pseudomonas; species Pseudomonas sp. TE21394. Next base: position 1,590,363 of record NZ_JBSRZR010000001.1, read on the forward strand.
CGGCCCTGGCGCAGGCGCACGCAGGCACCGTCCTTCAGATCGATAGCGGGGATAATCAGCATCTTGGGAACCTGTCTGTTCTTGGGGTTTCAGGGCTTTTCGAGCGCCCACAGATCGCTTTCGATGCTGTCGAACCGCTCCTTGAGGTGCAGCTGAACATCGGCAATCGCCCTGTTGTAGTAATGGGGTGCAATTTCCTTGCTGAACACATCGAGGACCTCGGCCACCTCGAACGAACCCAGCGTCAACTCGAAACGGTCTTCGAGGAAGCGCTTGAGCGTGTCGAGCGCTGCGCGCTCCTGCTCGGGGGCCAGGGTGACGACCGGGGCCTTGGTCTTCGATCTGCTCATTTACCAGCGCCCGTCCCAGGCGACGAAGTTCTGCAGCAGCTGCAGGCCATGGGTATGGCTCTTCTCCGGGTGGAACTGCACGGCGAAGCGCGAGCCATCGGCCAGCGCCGCAGCAAAGTCGACGCCGTAATGGCCGCGCCCGACCACCTGCGCCGGCTTGCCGGCATCGATGTAGTAACTGTGCACGAAATAGAAGCGCGCACGGTCGGGGATGTCATGCCACAACGGGTGGTGGTTGGTCTGGCCGACCTCGTTCCAGCCCATGTGCGGCACCTTGAGGTGCTCGCCGTCTTCCTTGAGGTCCTTGCCGAAGAAGCGCACCTGGCCGGGGAACAGGCCAATGCAGTCGACACCGTCGTTTTCTTCACTGTGCTCCAGCAGTGCCTGCATGCCTACGCAGATACCCAGGAACGGGCGGTCCTGGCTGACTTCACGCACCAGGCTGTCGAAGCCCAGGCGGCGGATTTCAGCCATGCAGTCGCGAATCGCGCCCACACCCGGGAACACCACGCGATCGGCCTCGCGGATGACTGCGGCATCGCTGGTGACCAGTACCTTGCCGGCCCCTACGTGCTCGAGCGCCTTGGCCACCGAGTGCAGGTTGCCCATGCCATAGTCGATTACGGCTACCGTCTGCATTTAAAGGCACCCTTTGGTGGAAGGCATCTGCCCGGCCATGCGCTCGTCGAGGGTGATGGCCATGCGCAGGGCGCGGCCGAAGGCCTTGAACACGGTTTCGATCTGGTGGTGGGTATTGTGGCCACGCAGGTTGTCGATATGCAGGGTCACCAGGGCGTGGTTGACGAAGCCCTGGAAGAATTCCTGGAACAGGTCGACGTCGAAGCCACCGACGGTAGCGCGGGTGTAAGGCACATGCATCTGCAGGCCCGGGCGACCGGAAAAATCGATGACCACGCGTGACAGCGCTTCGTCCAGCGGTACGTAGGCATGGCCGTAGCGGAAGATGCCCTTCTTGTCACCGATGGCCTGGGCAAATGCCATGCCCAGGGTGATACCGACGTCCTCGACGGTATGGTGATCGTCGATATGCAGGTCACCCTTGCACTCGATATCCAGATCAATCAGCCCGTGGCGGGCGATCTGGTCCAGCATGTGTTCAAGGAAAGGCACACCGATATCGAACCGGGCCTTGCCACTGCCATCGAGGTTGATCGAGCACTTGACCTGGGTTTCCAGGGTGTTGCGCTCGACGGACGCCTTACGTTCAACCATCACCAGCTCCGCAAAATCATTGGGCGAAAAGGGCTTCATTATAGGCCCAGAACGCGCCCGCTTGAAACGCGGATGACATATGGCAAGGCAAGGAACTGTGGGGATGGACGGGCCTACAGGTCTATACAACCTGGTACATGGGGCTGCTTTGCAGCCCATCGCGGCGCGAGGCCGCTCCTACACAGGATCGCGCACTCCCGACGCTCGCGCGATCCCTGTAGGAGCGGCCTTGCGCCGCGAAAGGGGCGCAAGGCGCCCCCAGGCTGGCACATCAATGGAACAGCACAGCCGTCTTCTGCAGGGTCACCCAAACACCCCAAGCCAGCGGCACGACCACCACCGCCCAGGCCAGCAGCACCAGCGGCAGGCTGCCCGGCGCTGCTTTCCACTCCAGCGACTGGACACCATCGGCGCCCTTGTCGTGGCTCAGCGCACGCTCGGCAGCCAGCTCGGCATCGCTCATGAAGTACTTGTCGGCCACCGGGCGCACCAGCGTGTTGCAGACAAAGCCCAGCACCAGCAGGCCGGCCAGGATGTACAGCGTCATGTCATAGGCTGCGGCACGTTCAACCCCGGCGGCCAGTTGATATTCGCGCAGGTAGGTGATCAGCACCGGCCCCAGCACACCCGCCGCCGCCCAGGCGGTCAGCAGGCGACCGTGAATGGCGCCGACCATCTGCGTGCCGAACAGGTCGGCCAGGTACGCCGGTACGGTGGAGAAGCCACCACCATACATCGACAGGATGATGCAGAACGCCGCCACGAACAGGGCCACGTTACCCAGGTGCCCCATGTTCGGCACCAGGCTGTACAGGCCAACCCCGAGCGCGAAGAACGCGAAGTAGGTGTTCTTGCGGCCAATGTAGTCGGAGAACGAAGCCCAGAAGAACCGCCCACCGATATTGAACAGGCTCAGCAAGCCGGTGAAGCCGGCGGCGATCGCGGCAATTTGCGCCAGCTGGGCGCTGTTTAGTTCGCTGAAGCTCAACCCGTTGCCCAGCAGTTTCCCGGCGAACACTTCCTGCAGCAACGGCGAGGCCATGCCGAGAATGCCGATACCCGCCGAAACATTCAGGCACAGCACCAGCCAGATCAACGCGAATTGTGGAGTTTTCCACGCCACGCTGACATGCACGTGGCGGTCGGTGACCATGGTGTTGCCGGCTTTCTTCAGCGGCGCAGTGAAGCCTTCGGGCTTCCAGCCGGTCGGTGGCACGCGATACGCCAAGGCGCCGGCAGTCATGAACACGAAGTAGATAGCGGCCATGGCCACGAAGCTCTGCCACACCCCTACTTCCTGAGCGTTGCCGAAGTGCCCCATCAGCGCAGTGGCCAGCGGTGCACCGACCATGGCGCCGCCGCCAAAGCCCATGATCGCCATGCCGGTGGCCATGCCGCGTTTGTCCGGGAACCACTTGATCAGGGTCGAGACCGGCGAAATGTAACCCAGCCCAAGGCCGATACCGCCGATTACACCGGAGCCCAGCCACATCAGCCACAGCTGGTGGGTTTTTACGCCCACGGCCGAGATCAGCATGCCGCCACACCAGCACAGCGCCGAGACCAGGCCAGCCTTGCGTGGGCCGGCGTGCTCCAGCCAGCCGCCCAGCACCGCGGCCGAGCAACCGAGGAAGACGAAGAACAAGGTGTAGATCCAGCTCAGCATCGAGATCGGCCAGTCGCATTCGGCGCTGAACATGCGGGCCATGAAGCCCATGTCCGCCGCGCAGGCGACCGGGGCGGTGATGCCGAGGGCTTGCGACAGAGGTAGCCAGAACACCGAGAAGCCATAAGCCATGCCGATGCACAGGTGAATGGCCAGGGCGGCCGGCGGAACCAGCCAACGGTTGAAGCCCGGGCGGGCGATAATGCGCTCCTTCGACAGGAAGCCTGGCGCACTGACCAGGGCCCCCGCCGCGACGGTACTGCTCATGGGATCGAATCCTTCTTATATGGGGAGAGTGCAGCAAAGCGGCGCAAGGGTAGCAGCATCAAGTAGCGTGAAGGCAATCTGATATTGCAATTTTTTGCTCGGCTGAAACGGTCATGCTTGGTAACGGCCACACTTTCGGAACTGACGACGCCCAGGCTGTCGAAAGCCGTATCCTGTGCTTTACACGTAGGAAATGCCCTGTATCTCTTGTCGAATACGCAGGGACAACCACTGCAGCGCTATACTCTGGCGCTTGAATTTCAAACGGACTACAAGGACTCGCCCATGAAAGCGTTCGGCAAAATCCTGGGACTTGGGCTTCTCGGGTTGCTGCTGATCATCGTGGCGCTGGGCTTCGCCCTGACCCACCTCTTCGATCCCAACGACTACAAAGACGAGATTCGCCAGCTGGCTCGCGACAAGGCACACGTCGAGCTCACCCTCAACGGTGATATCGGCTGGAGCCTGTTCCCGTGGCTGGGGCTGGAGCTGCACGAAGCAAGCATCGCCACCTTGAACAAACCCAAGGAGCCGTTCGCCGACCTGCAGATGCTGGGCCTGTCGGTGCGTGTGCTGCCGCTGCTGCGCCGCGAAGTGCAGATGAGCGACGTACGCGTCGAGGGTCTGAACCTGAACCTGGCGCGTGACGAACAGGGACATGGCAACTGGGAAGACATCGGCAAGCCGTTGCCCGCACAGGACGCCGGCGCGCAAGCCAATGCCCCGGCCCAGGCACCCGCCGAACAGCAACCGGCACCGGCTACCAGCGACGGCCGTGCGGTCAAGCTGGACATCGACAGCCTTACCGTGAACAACGCCCGCGTGCAGTACACCGATGCCAAGACCGGCCACAGCTATAGCGCCGAGAGCATCCAGCTGAGCACCGGCCCGGTCCACGAAGGCGCGAACATTCCGCTCAAGGCCAGCGCCTTCCTCAGCGCCAGCCAGCCGAACATCAAGGCCCGCACCGAACTGGCCGGCGAGCTGCGCTTCGACCGCAAGCTCAAGCGCTACAACTTCGAAGACATGCGCCTGTCGGGCGAAACCTCGGGTGAGCCAACCGGCGGCAAGACTGTAACCTTCGCCGCGCAGGGCCAGTTGCTGGTCGACCTGGGCGCCAATGTCGCTTCGTGGAGCGGCCTGAAAGTCTCGGCCAACCAGCTGCGTGCCCTGGGTGAGCTGAACCTGCGCGACCTGGACAAGACACCCCAGCTGAGCGGCGGCCTGTCTATCGCCCAGTTCGACCTGCGTATGTTCCTCGACAGCATTGGTCGCCCGCTGCCGGCCAGCAACGATCCGGCAGCCTTCTCCAGGCTGGAAATGGTCACCCGCCTGCAAGGCACGCCGCACAGCCTGGCCCTGGAAGACCTGGCCGTGAAGCTGGACGACAGCACCTTCACTGGCCGCGTGGCCATTGAAGACTTCGCCAGGCAGGCCCTGCGCCTGCAGCTCAAAGGCGATACCTTCGACGCCGACCGCTACCTGCCGGCCAAGAGCGAACAGGCCAAGGGCGCTACTGCCGCACGCCAGGCCGAGGTCAAGCAGCAGGAAGCCAGCGCGGTCGCCGGTGCAGGTACCACGCCGCTGCCCAACGCCCCGACCCAGGTTGCCTGGAGCGACGACAAGCTGCTGCCGGTGGACCGCCTGCGCGCCCTCGACTTGCAGGCTGACCTGGCCTTTGGCTCGCTGACCCTGGACAAACTGCCGATCGAAGACGCCCAGCTCAAGGCCGTCGGCCAGGGCGGCCTGCTGACCCTGCAAACCCTGCGCGGTGGCCTGTACAACGGCACGTTCGAGGCCAAGGGTACCGTCGATGTTCGCCCTGCCGTGCCGCAACTGGGCGTGAACACCAACATCCAGCGGGTGCCGGTAGAGCACTTCGTCAAGACCGAGGGCAAGGAACAGCAGCCGCCGGTCAAAGGCCTGCTGACCCTGACCAGCGACCTGACCGCCACCGGCAACAGCCAGAAGGCCCTGGTCGATACCGTCAACGGCAACGCCAATTTCGTCATCAACGACGGCGTGCTGGTCAATGCCAACCTGGAACAGCAACTGTGCCAGGCCATCGCCACGCTCAACCGCAAATCGCTGAGCGGCGAGCCTCGTGGCAAGGACACCCCCTTCCAGGAACTGCGCGGTAGCCTGGTGGTACGCAATGGGGTCGCCAGCAACCCGGACCTCAAGGCGCGCATCCCGGGCCTCACCGTCAACGGCCAGGGTGACCTCGACCTGCGCGTGCTGGGCATGGACTACAAGGTCGGCGTGGTTGTTGAAGGCGACCAGCGTGCCATGCCTGACCCGGCCTGCCAGGTCAACGAACGCTATGTTGGCGTTGAAGTGCCACTGCGTTGCCGTGGCCCGCTGGAGCTGGGCGCCAAGGCCTGCCGCCTGGACCAGGATGGCATGGGCAAGGTCGCTGCCAAGCTGGCCGGCAACCGCCTGCAGGAAAAGATCGACGAAAAACTCGGAGACAAAGTGAGCCCGGAAGTGAAAGACGCGCTCAAGGGGCTGTTCAAGCGATGACCCCAGAGCAGTTCTCCAGCGCTGTGCTGGATTGGTATGACGAACACGGCCGGCACGACCTGCCCTGGCAGCAGGGCATCACCCCGTACCGGGTGTGGGTGTCGGAGATCATGCTGCAGCAGACCCAGGTCAGCACCGTGCTCAACTACTTCGACCGCTTCATGCAGGCCCTGCCGACCGTGCAGGCCCTGGCCGAGGCGCCGGAGGACGAGGTGCTGCACCTGTGGACCGGCCTGGGCTACTACACCCGCGCGCGCAACCTGCAGAAGGCTGCGAAGATCGTGGTCGCGCAGCATGGTGGCGAATTTCCGCGCAGTGTCGAGCAGCTCACCGAGCTGCCTGGCATCGGTCGCTCTACCGCGGGCGCCATCGCCAGCATCAGCATGGGTATCCGCGCACCGATCCTCGACGGCAACGTGAAACGCGTGCTGGCCCGCTACACTGCCCAGGCCGGCTACCCTGGCGAGCCCAAGGTGGCCAACCAGCTGTGGGCCACGGCCGAGCGCTTTACCCCGCAGCAGCGCGCCAACCACTACACCCAGGCGATGATGGACATGGGCGCCACGCTGTGCACCCGCAGCAAGCCCAGCTGCCTGATCTGCCCACTGCGGCGGGGCTGCGAAGCGCACCTGCACGGTGAACAAGCCCGCTACCCGGAACCCAAGCCGCGCAAGGCGCTGCCACAACGGCGCACGCTGATGCCGCTGCTGGCCAACCACGATGGCGCCATCCTGCTTTACCGCCGCCCGTCCAGCGGGCTGTGGGGTGGCTTGTGGAGCCTGCCGGAACTGGACGACATCGGCCAGCTCGACGACCTCGCCTACCAGCACGGCCTGCGCCTGGCCGAAAGCCGCGCCATGGACGGCCTGACCCATACCTTCAGCCACTTCCAGCTGGCGATCGAGCCCTGGCTGGTGCGCGTCGACCCGGTCGGCCAGCACGTGGCCGAGGCCGACTGGCTCTGGTATAACCTCGCAACCCCGCCGCGCCTGGGCCTTGCCGCCCCGGTGAAAAAATTGCTCAAACGCGCGGCCGACGAACTGATTGCAGGAGACGCCCGATGACCCGCACCGTGATGTGCCGCAAGTACAAAGAAGAACTGCCAGGCCTGGAGCGCCCGCCCTACCCCGGCGCCAAGGGCCAGGACATCTTCGAACACATCTCGCAGAAGGCTTGGGCCGACTGGCAGAAACACCAGACCATGCTGATCAACGAAAAGCGCCTGAACATGATGAACGCCGAGGACCGCAAATTCCTCCAGGGCGAGATGGACAAGTTTTTCGCCGGCGAAGAGTACGCCCAGGCGGAAGGCTACGTACCACCCTCGGAATGACCCCACGGAACGTAAGCGACGGAATTAATTTAAAATTTTTTCAAAAAGTCGTTGACGGGCGGTCTGAAAGTCTATTTAATTCACCTCGTCGCCCAGATAGCTCAGTCGGTAGAGCAGAGGATTGAAAATCCTCGTGTCGGCGGTTCGACTCCGTCTCTGGGCACCACCTTCAGCTTCTGGTGGTTGCAAAGTTACCCGAAGCAACAACAAGAAACCCGCCTGGTGCGGGTTTTTTGTTGTCTGTGTTTTTGCATTGATCAGCATCAAACAGCCACTTTTCGCCCACCTTCATAATCGATGATGGACTTTCGAATCGATTCTGCAAGGACCTCCATGAGCGAAGAATCCCCCCTCCTGCTCCCCGCCCCCAGCGAACCCGTTGCCGCACCAGCCCGCACCCGCCGCCCACGCCAGCGCAAGCCAGCGCCGAGCATCACCCGCGTCAGCCAGCAACCCGCAGCCCTGGAAGTGGCCACAGCACCCAAAGGCAGCAACGAAGACAGCACTTCAGCCCGCCTGCCAGAAAGCTACCCGTACCGCACCCGGCTGCGCCGCCAGGAGTATGAAAAGGCCAAGCACGCGCTGCAGATAGAATTGCTGAAGGTGCAAAGCTGGGTGAAGGAAACCGGCCAGCGCGTGGTGATCCTGTTCGAGGGGCGCGATGCGGCGGGCAAAGGCGGGACCATCAAGCGTTTCATGGAGCACCTCAACCCACGCGGTGCGCGCATCGTGGCCCTGGAGAAGCCTTCAGAGCAGGAAAAAGGCCAGTGGTACTTCCAGCGCTACATCCAGCACTTGCCCACGGCGGGTGAAATGGTGTTCTTCGACCGCTCCTGGTACAACCGCGCCGGGGTCGAGAAGGTGATGGATTTCTGCACGCCACTGCAGTACCTGGAGTTCATGCGCCAGGCGCCGGAGCTGGAGCGCATGCTGTGCAACAGCGGCATCCTGCTGTTCAAGTACTGGTTCTCGGTGAACCGCGAAGAGCAGCTGCGCCGCTTCATTTCGCGCCGGGACGACCCGCTCAAGCACTGGAAGCTGTCACCCATCGACATCAAGTCGCTGGACAAGTGGGAGGACTATACCGCCGCCAAGGAGGCGATGTTCTTCCATACCGATACGGCCGATGCACCATGGACGGTGATCAAGTCCGATGACAAGAAGCGGGCGCGGATCAACTGTATCCGGCACTTCCTGCATTCGCTGGACTATCCAGGCAAAGACCCTGAGGTGGCATACGCACCGGACCCTCTGCTGGTAGGCCGAGCGTCACGCGGCTTCGAAGAAGATGAGACGCCACAGTCGGCAGCCTGAAGCCTGGCCACGCGATCGACAGACACCCGCAGCCTGAAGACAGACTGCGGGTCGAAGCTTATGCGCCCGACATGGAACGAACATTCTCGAACGTGTCTTCGGTCATGTGCCCCATGTAAGATATGCTGTGTAGCTGAACCTCGCTGCCGTGTTCCTTGCTCTTTTCGATAATTGCCATGATGTCAGCCTTGGTAATCATCTGCTCGTTGCAACTGACGAAACCGGTTGGATAGTAAACGCTACCATCGTCCATGTAGCCGTACAGGGTGACAAGATAAAAGTGCTTCATGATCCTCTCCTCCAGCGCAAACCTGTGCATTGTGCGGATGCCGAATTGGCCTAGCGACACGCTGCCAGCCAACAGGCGCGGCAGCGGGAGAGAACTTACGCAGGGTTCACGCCCGGCATAATCTGGATGCTTATCCCGGACACACCTCACCGAGCTACGTTGCGCCGGAGTGCGGCTTGGGTTTATCGGGCAATTGCGCTTCAATATGCGCAATTTCAGATAACAGGATTCCCCATGGCCACCCCTACCAAGCAACAGAAACGTGCCAAACGCGCTGCCAGCAAGGCCAAACAGAACCGCATGGTGCGCAGTGGCCAGGCGGTAAAGGCCAGCGCCGGTGACAGCGCCAGCGTCGAGCAGGTGTACAACAAGGCCATGGAGTCGGGCAGCTACGACGCGCTGTTCAAGAAGATGAAGGAAGCCCAGGAGGGCGGCCTGGTACCGATGATCTCGGTGTTCCTGGTAGACCCACTGCTGGGCCTGGTGCTCAAGGGGCACAAGGAAGAACACGCCACCGACTATATCGTGCTGGTGTTCAACGCCTACCGTAAGTGGCTGGACGGGGCCGATGAAGAAGCCACCATGGCCTGGCTGGAAAGCGACGAATTCCAGGCAGCCTATGTGGCAGCCTCGGAGCTGGTTGCCAAGCAGCAACAGCAGCAGAAGCAGTTTGGCTGACAGGGCTGTATTACCTGCCCGGTGATAGGGCCGCACCAGGCAATAAAAAAGGCCGCGCCCTGCACAGGACGCGGCCTTTTCATAACAGCCAGCGCGGATCAGTTATCCAGCGCTACCCGCCCGGCAGCTTCACGCTTGCGGTGCACCAGCAAGCCAGCCGCCACCACACCAATGCTCAGCAGCGCGGTCGCGATGATTTCGGCACGGTGGTCTTCACGCAGCGCCATCACCACCAGGATTGCAATGATGAAGGCAATGGTCGCCCAGGTCAGGCCTGGGAACAGCCACATCTTGAAGGTGATCTTCTCGCCACGGGCCTCACGCTGGGCGCGCATGCGCAGCTGTGAAACGGCAATCACCAGGTACACCAGCAGGGCAATGGCACCCGAGCTGGCCAGCAGGAACTCGAACACCTGGGCCGGGGCCACGAAGTTGGCGAACACGCAGAGGAACGCCGCTGCGGTGGACAGCAGTACCGCCACGTGCGGGGTCGCCGACTTGGTGGTGCGCTGGGCGATGGCCGGGGCGTCACCGCGCTTGCTCAGCGAGAACAGCATGCGCGACGAGGTGTACAGCGCCGAGTTCAGGCAGCTGGTGACGGCGATCAGCACGACGATGTCGACGATAAGCTTGGCGTTCGGCACACCGATGAGGCTCAGCACGGTCTGGTAGGAGCCGGTTTCGGCCAGCGCCGGGTCGTTCCACGGCACCAGGGCCACAACGAGGAAGATCGACACCAGATAGAACAGGCAGATACGCCAGATGACCGAGTTGGTAGCACGGCTGATCTGCTTGCCCGGGTCCTTCGACTCGGCCGCGGCGATGGTGACGATTTCGGTACCCATGAACGAGAACATGGTGGTCAGCATGGCTGCAAGCACTGCGCCAAGGCCATTGGGCATGAAGCCCTGGGTGTCGAACAGGTGGCTGGCACCGCTGACCTGGCTGCTCGGCACGAAGCCGAACAAGGCAGCACAACCCACGGCGATGAAGCCGATGATCGCCAGGACCTTGAGCAGGGCGAACCAGAACTCGAACTCGCCATAGTTCTTCACGCTGCACAGGTTGGTCAGGGTCAGCGCCAGGGTTATGACCAGGGAGAACGCCCACAGGTCAACCGCAGGGAACCAGGCATGCAGGATGGCTGCGGCAGCGTTGGCTTCCAGCGGAATAACCAGCACCCAGAACCACCAGTAAAGCCAGCCGATGGTGAAACCGGCCCAGCGCCCGATGGCGCGGTCGGCATAAGTAGAGAACGAACCGGTGTCAGGCGAGGCGACCGCCATTTCACCCAACATGCGCATGACCAGCACGACCAGCGTGCCCGCGGCAGCATAAGCCAGCAGCACGGCAGGGCCGGCAGCGGCAATGGCGTGGCCGGAGCCAACGAAGAGGCCGGCACCGATCACGCCAGCGATGGACAGCATGGTCACATGCCGTTGTTTGAGCCCCTGAGCGAGGTCATTGGAATTGTTACCGCTCATAAAACTACCTTTGTAAGGAGGTGGACCACGCCGACTGCGGGTGTAAAGCGCACCAAGGGTTGACCTGGGCGTCGGTGCAATCGGCGGTTTCCTGCTGGCAATAAGTGCGCCATGTGCTGAAAGCATTCGTCAGAAAGCCCGGGAGGCCTTTCCACACACGGTTCGGAGGGCTTTCGGCCAAGAGCTGACCGAAAGGGCATCAAACTGTCGGATTACTGAAATACCCACTTACAAACGCCCCAAAGGTGCTCCTCGGTAACACCTTTGCACCGATGCAAAGCAAAAAAGTGCAACCTATGGGTACAACCCCATACCGTGCAAAGGCCTCCGCAGGCGAACCCGTTTTCTCGGGATCTGCTACCTTGTCAGTCCGGAACTACCCGCGAATGGTCTAAAACCGCTTCCATGAGCCGGCCAAAGCTGGCACCATCGCGCCTTTTTTCATCAAGGCTCTGGTGCTGGGCGAGACCTTCGCGGACATCCGCGCGACGTTGCGCTGCAGCGATGCGACAAACTGCCCCACCAGCGCCCCGAGCACCTGGCGCCCCTGTTGGCCGCCGCGATACCGCTATGCTAGCTTGGCGCTCGCCAGGAAGGCCGCCAACAGCTGGGAACGCACCCGAACACAATGAGGACCGCACATGGCTCAGGCCACGCCCGCGCTGGAAATCCGCAACCTGCACAAACGCTACGGCGAGCAGGAAATTCTCAAGGGCATTTCGCTGACCGCACGCGACGGTGACGTGATCTCCATCCTGGGGTCGTCCGGCTCCGGCAAGTCCACCCTGCTGCGCTGCATCAACCTGCTCGAGAACCCGCACCAGGGCGAAATCCTGGTCGCCGGTGAAGCGCTCAGGCTCAAGGCCGCCAAGAACGGTGACCTGGTCGCCGCCGACAATCGCCAGATCAACCGCCTGCGCAGCGAGATCGGCTTCGTCTTCCAGAACTTCAACCTGTGGCCGCACATGTCGATCCTCGACAACATCATCGAGGCGCCCCGCCGCGTACTTGGCCAGAGCAAGGCCGAGGCCATCGAAGCCGCCGAAGCACTGCTGAACAAGGTCGGCATCTACGACAAGCGCCACAGTTATCCCGCCCAGCTTTCCGGTGGCCAGCAACAGCGTGCCGCCATTGCCCGTACCCTGGCCATGAAGCCCAAGGTCATCCTGTTCGACGAGCCAACTTCGGCACTCGATCCGGAAATGGTCCAGGAAGTGCTAAACGTTATCCGCGCATTGGCCGAAGAAGGCCGTACCATGCTGCTGGTCACGCACGAGATGAGCTTTGCCCGGCATGTGTCCAGTGAAGTCGTCTTCCTGCACCAGGGCCTGGTCGAAGAGCAGGGATCGCCGCAGCAGGTGTTCGAGAACCCGACCTCGGCGCGTTGCAAGCAATTCATGTCCAGCCACCGTTAACGGAGCAATACATGCACACTTACAAGAAGTTTCTCCTGGCAGCTGCTGCCACGCTGGTGATGTCGGCCAACGCCATGGCCGCAGAAAAACTGCGCATGGGTATCGAGGCCGCTTACCCACCGTTCAACAACAAGGATGCCAGCGGTAACGTGGTCGGCTTCGACAAGGACATCGGCGACGCCCTGTGCGCCAAGATGAAAGTCGAATGCTCGGTCGTCACCTCGGACTGGGACGGCATCATCCCGGCGCTGAATGCCAAGAAGTTCGACTTCCTGGTGTCGTCGCTGTCGATCACTGACGAGCGCAAGCAGGCAGTGGACTTCACCGACCCGTACTACTCCAACAAGCTGCAGTTCATCGCGCCGAAGAACGTCGACTTCAAGACCGACAAGGCCTCGCTCAAGGGCAAGGTGATCGGCACCCAGCGCGCCACCCTGGCCGGCACCTGGCTGGAAGACAACTACGGCGATGACGTAGAGATCAAGCTGTATGACACCCAGGAAAACGCCTACCTCGACCTGGTCTCCGGCCGCATCGACGGTATCCTCGCCGACAAGTACGTGCAGTACGAGTGGCTGAAGAGCAAGGACGGCATGAACTTCGAGTTCAAGGGCGAGCCGGTGATGGACAGCGACAAGATCGGCATTGCCGTGCGCAAGGGCGACGACAAGCTGCGCAACGACCTGAACAAAGCCCTGGCAGAAATCAAGGCCGACGGTACGTACAAGAAGATCAACGACAAGTACTTCCCGTTCAGCATCGAATGACCCGCCCTGACTGGCGCGCCCTTGCGGCGCGCCAGTCCCTAGAATGACCTGCCCATGAATATCGACCTGCACGGATTCGGTCCGGCCATGATGGCCGGTACCCTGATGACCGTAAAACTGGCGCTTTGCGCCTTGCTGCTGGGCCTGGTGCTGGGCCTGCTCGGCGCCCTGGCCAAGACTTCCTCGGTCAAGCCTTTGCAATGGCTTGGCGGCTTCTATTCGACCCTGGTACGCGGCGTGCCCGAACTGCTGTGGGTCCTGCTTATCTACTTCGGCACCGTAGGCTTGATGAATGCCCTCGGTGAAGCCCTGAACATGCCGGGCCTGGAGCTCAGCGCCTTCGCGGCGGGGGTGATTGCCCTGGGCCTGTGCTTCGGCGCCTACGCCACCGAAGTGTTCCGTGGCGCCATCCTGGCAATCCCCAAGGGCCACCGTGAGGCCGGCCTGGCGCTGGGCCTGTCCAAGGGCCGCATCCTGTCGCGGATCATCCTGCCGCAGATGTGGCGCATCGCCCTGCCGGGTCTTGGCAACCTGTTCATGATCCTGATGAAGGACACTGCACTGGTGTCGGTGATCGGCCTGGAAGAAATCATGCGCCACGCGCAAATCGGCGTGACCGTGACCAAGGAGCCATTCACCTTCTACATGGTCGCCGCCTGCATCTACCTGAGCCTGACCATCATTGCCATGACCGGCATGCACTTCATGGAAAAACGCGCCGCTCGCGGCTTTGCGAGGGCCGTGCAATGAACTGGGAAGTGATCATCAAATGGCTGCCCCGCCTGGCCCAGGGTGCGACCCTGACCCTGGAGCTGGTAGCCATTGCCGTGGTGGCCGGGCTGATCCTGGCCATCCCGCTGGGCATCGCCCGCTCCTCGCGCCACTGGTACGTGCGCGCCGTGCCGTTCAGCTACATCTTCTTCTTCCGCGGTACGCCGCTGCTGGTGCAGCTGTTCCTGGTCTACTACGGCCTGGCGCAATTCGACGTGGTGCGTTCGAGTTCGCTGTGGCCCTACCTGCGCGATCCGTTCTGGTGCACGGTGCTGACCATGACCCTGCACACCGCCGCCTATATCGCCGAGATCCTGCGCGGTGCGCTGCAGTCGATCCCCAAGGGCGAAATCGAGGCGGCACGCGCACTGGGCATGTCGCGTGGCAAGACGCTGTTCTACATCATGCTGCCGCGCGCCGCGCGTATCGGCCTGCCGGCGTACAGCAACGAAGTGATCCTGATGCTCAAGGCCAGCGCCCTGGCCAGTACCGTGACCTTGCTGGAACTGACCGGCATGGCCCGCACCATCATTGCCCGGACCTACCTGCCGGTAGAGATCTTCTTTGCCGCCGGGGTGTTCTACCTGGTGATCTCGTTCGTGCTGGTACAGGGCTTCAAGCTGCTGGAGCGCTGGCTGCGTGTGGATGCCTGCCAAGGGCGCTGACATCTCCTGGCCTTCTTCGCGGGCGTGCCCGCGAAGAAGCCCTCAAACCCACCGCACATCCTTGCCATGCCAAGCCACCTCCACAGCCACCACCTGAGCACCCGTTTCCAGGCCCTCGACCAGTTCCTGATCGAGCACCAGCGGCTGTGGAAACCCCGTCCCTTCAGCACCCTGCAGCTGGACTGGGAAACCGCATATCCCGAGCTTGCCGCCCACCTGCGCCAATGCTCCCTGGCAGACGCCGAAAGCGAAAGCACCGCTGCGAGCTTACCCGCCCCATTCCCACAGCTGGCCCGGCAAGCCCAACAGCTCTCTACCCTCGGCAACCTCCCGGCCACCGACCTTCGCCCCGCCGCCCACCGCCTCGACGTCGCCGTTCCCGGCCGCAAATGGCAGCAGATCGAAGCCTTCGCCAGCCACCTGAGCTTCCGCACGCAGCCGCGCCACTGGCTGGACTGGTGCGCCGGCAAAGGCCACCTCGGCCGCCGCCTGCTGCAACCCGGCCAGCACCTGACCTGCCTGGAATACGACGCCGCCCTGGTCGCCGCCGGCCAGGCCCTGAGTGCGCACCATCATTTGCCGGCGCTGCACCTGCAGCAGGATGTGATGGCCGAGGACAGCGCCCGCCACCTGGCAGACGACAAAACCGTGGTCGCCCTGCACGCCTGTGGCGACTTGCATGTACACCTGATACAGCTGGCCAGCCAGCAAGGCTGCCGGCAACTGGCCGTGGCCCCTTGCTGCTACAACCGCATTGCAGCGCAACAGTACCAGGCGTTATCCACAGCCGCGCAAGCGTCCAGCCTGCAGCTGTCGCTGGATGACCTGGGCCTGCCGCTGAGCGAAACCGTCACCGCAGGCGCCCGCGTGCGGCGCCAGCGCGACGCCTCCATGGCCCGGCGCCTGGGTTTCGACCTGCTGCAACGCCAGCAACGCCAGAGCGCCGACTACCTACCGACGCCTTCGTTGCCTGTGGCCTGGCTGGAAAAGCCCTTCGAGCAATACTGCCGCGACCTGGCCGAGCTCAAGCAACTGCAATTGACCGGCAACCCGGACTGGGCAGCCTTGGAAGCAGCCGGCTGGCAACGCCTGGTCGAGGTCCGTAACCTGGAGCGCGTGCGCAACCTGTTTCGTCGGCCGCTGGAGCTGTGGCTGGTACTGGATCGCGCCCTGTTTCTGGAAGAACGCGGCTATAACGTGCAACTGGGCCTGTTCTGCGACTACCCGCTGACCCCACGCAACCTGCTGATCCTCGCCGAACGCGACCGTTAGCCGCAGTACAACCTGTGGATAACTCTGTGCACAAGCTTTTGATTAGCTGTTGGATCCAAGCGCTATTTCAAGCGGCCGACTTATTCCGCCCGGTACTTCAAGCCCAGTAAAAACAGGCGTTTGCGCAAAGACCGACGGCGTATCGATCCGGCATGCGTTTCGCGCAAGCCATCAATGCCACTTGTGCATAAACATTTGTTGTGGTTGGCACGAGGGGCGTTGTCTGCTCAATGCGCCTTGTTTTTGGCAATCTCGACATCGTTCATCAGCGCCTTGGCAATGCCGCACAAATAGTCGGCTGCACCGAGGACTTTGTGGTTATCCTCCATATCCCCCTCGCGCACCAGGTGCTTGATGTAGCCCATCAGGATCGAAACGTGCTCGTAGACAGCATCCACCGGGATACCGGGCTCGACGCGTAGCAGTTGAGGGACGGGTTACCGGCTGCGAGGAAGGTTTCCACGCCGGCGGTGGTAACGGGTTCAATGATGGCTTTCTTCATGGCATAAATCCTTATTCGGGGAAGGCACTGCCATAAATCTTTCTCACGGATTTGGGTGGCAGCCGTACGCGGGGTGAGAAACCGGTCGAATAAGGAAGCCCGGCCAGACCGAAGTCTGCCCGCGTACGGCCACCATAGATGGGTAGCGCTTATTCGAGTCGGGTTCTCACACCCGGTCGCCAGAGCGACCCGAAAACGGTATCCGTGAGCCATTTCCCCGACAACAGCGATACTTCAGCGGCGCGCGTAGGATAGGTCCGAAGCATCCAAACCTTGAAGCATTTGCCCCCAAGTGCAGAATTGTCTGACCCCTGTCTCCAGTGCGGCGCGGCACCTTTGGGAACGCGATAACCCGCGAAGAGCCCCGGCCAGGCTACACAAGGCTAATGCTCGACCACCGCAACGGTGTATCATTCGCCCCCCAAATCATTAAAAAGTGACGTCGCGCGCTGCCCGCCAGCCCCGCGACCTTCTGGCGTTGCGCCAGAACCGACAATGGACTAACGGACTCGACCATCGTGACCCAGACCAAGCCCCTCGCCCTGTTGTGCCTCACCCTGGCCCTGAGCGCCTGCGCCAGCAGCACCCCGCCCCAACCCCGCAGCAGCCTGGGCTGGAACCATCCTGGTATGCAACTGGGCGGCGACAACGGCCTGCCCCTGCGCACCGAGAGCCCTTGCCGCAAGCGTGGCTGCGACAACGACAAGCTGTTCTTCAACCCGGGCAAAACCGAGCCAAGCGTCACCACCATCCACCGCGGCTGGTAGGAAAATTCTTCTTTCAGACCGGTAACTTAGGTCATTTGCGAACAATCGCAAGGAAGTGGTTTACAGGCGCCAACCGATCGTTATAATGACGCCCCACTGCCGGTATAGCTCAGATGGTAGAGCAACTGACTTGTAATCAGTAGGTCCCGGGTTCGATTCCTGGTGCCGGCACCATTCAAGGTTCCATAGAAAGCTTTCAAAATCTCTGGAACCCCCGAAAAACCCGCCTTCTGGCGGGTTTTTTCGTTTTAGCGTTCCGTCGGATTCCGAGGGTAGCCAGCGCTAATAAGGGTAGAAGGCCCGCATCTGGCGACCATCGGCGACCACCGTGGTGCGCAGGCCATTCTTCTTCAGGTAGTTGCCAACCAGTTCCCTGATCTCCCGATCATCATCCACGATCAATACGTGATCGACATGTTCCATTCCCTGCTCTCCAGAATTAGCGCGACTATCGTGCGGCTTGGCGATGCTCATGAAATACAGCAATGGGACAGATGCGATGAAACGCCGAGCCTCATGGCGGGCGTATTACGCCTTCAAACTCCGATGGCGGTCCAGTTTTTTTGGGGGATAGTCCGGGCCAAGGCGCTGCGCCACACCGTCCGGCGATATCCAGTGCCTGGAACTCGCTGGATGCAAGGTGAACCATGGCGGCACCCTCATGAAAAGTCAGCGCGCAGCCTGAGCCTGGTGCCGTCATGCCCATTCCCCGAAGAAGTACTGCCTGTGCAGATGCGACAAAGCTTGATATCGATCAACGCTGCCTAGGACATGCGGCATACGCTCAGGTCAGGCAGTTGCGAGGGAAGCACAGTATGGCCAAGAAATTCCCCACGAACCCCAGCCACCCCGAACGCATCTGCTGGGGTTGCGATCTTTACTGCTCGGCCAAGGCGTTGGCTTGTGGCAATGGCGCGAGCCGGACCATGCATCCGGCGGAACTGTTTGGCGAGGATTGGGACAGTTTTGATGACTGGCTGGAGAAGCCGATTGATCGCGAGCAGGAGACAGGCCCCAGCTGACCGTACGCCGGAAAGAAACAGCCCCGGCATAGGCCAGGGCTGCTCGATACATCAGACCAGGATCAGAAGATACTGATCGGGTACTCGACGAATACGCGGACTTCGTTACCGTCGTCGTTGTAACCGTTCTGCTGCACGGCGTTGTTGGTACGCACGAACGAGCTACGCAGCTTGATCGACAGGTCCTTGGCCGGGCCGTCCTGCACCACGTAACGGATCTGGTTGAAGATCTCGCGCTCTTTACCTTCGCCGAAGCCCTGCGGGTTGGCGACGTTGCGGGTATTGATGTTGTCACCCACCACGTAGGCCAGCTTGTAGGTCAGGCCCGGAATGCCGTAGGCACCGAAGTCCAGGCCGTAGCCCAGTTGCCAGGAACGCTCGTCTTCGGCGTTGAAGTCGGACCAGTACGAGTTGGCCAGGTAGATGGTCGAACCACCGTCACCCACGCCACCGGCGTTCTGGTACCAGCCGTAGTTGTAGCCGGTGCTGCCGGTGCTGCGCTGGTGGGCGATGGTGAACGAGTGCGCACCGTAGGCGTAGGTGGCGGCCAGGCTCCAGATGGTGTTGGAGTCGCCGTTCAGTTCGGCGCTCTTGACGAACTTGTTGTCGATGTCCGACTTGTAGCCGTTGAAGTCCAGGGTCAGAGACTGGTCGCTGGCGATCGGGAAGACATAGTTCAGGCCCAGGTAGTGCTTCTTCATCACGTCTTCGTTGTCGGCGGTGTACAGCGAAGCGGTGAAGTTGTCGGTGAACTTGTAGCTGCCACCAAGCACGTTGATCGACTTCAGGCCACCACCGTCACGGCGCTCGGCGCTTTTGCGCGCTTCCTGGGTGAAGCGGCCAGCGTTCAGTTCCAGGCCCTGGATTTCCTTGGAGGTGATCAGGGTACCGGTGAAGCTTTCTGGCAGCAGGCGGGCGTCGTCGTACTGCAGCACTGGCAGTGCCGGCATCTGGTCACCGTACTTAAGCACGGTGTTGGAGATGCGGAACTTCACTGCAGCGCCACCACGGGCCAGGTTGTGCGGCGAGTTGGCGTTGCCGTTCTGGTCCTTGAAGTCCGAAGGCTTGAAGAAGTCGACACCGGCGCCACCGTTATGGCCCTTGCCGCCGTCCAGACGCACGGCGTACAGGCCGAATGCATCGACGCCGACACCGACGGTGCCCTGGGTGAAACCGGAGGAGAAGTTGGCGATGACGCCCTGGCCCCATTCGATCTGGTCGTCGGTGCCGTGCTTCTTGTCACGATTGATGTAGGCGTTGCGCAGCAGGACGTTGGCGTGGCTGTCCTCGATGAAGCCCTTGCTATCGGCCTGGTCATTGGCCTGTGCCTGGGTCGCGGCGATCATCGCCAGGGCGACCAGGCTGATCCTGGTTTTCAACATGTTGTTTTCCTTGTTCCTAATCAAAAACGCTCTGCAATATGACGCCAGGAACCCACGCCCCTTCGTAGGTTCGACGCTATGCGGATCCAGACTGGAAGGCCTGCCGTTAATCAAACGGCGGCACTGACAGTTGCGTGGCCACGGTGGTGGCCAGCAGGCGTTGGCCGAATCCTAGCCGCGCGCGTTTAGAAATGTCAAAAAATCGTGAAATGAAGGTTGATATAACCAAAATCGACGGCTACTTCAGTGCATTTACGTAGAGGTTTGCGCTATCAGCGGGCAATTTATCCTGGGCGGAATTGGCTTCCTGACCGAGCGGATAATTCCTGCGCAGCTGCTGCTGGCGGGAAACCCCATGCGAAGGATTTTTTACAAACAGATACACATGTAAGAACAAGTCATTTCGAATAGCCATGCAATAGCAAATAGCAAGCATTAACATCCGCACCTCTTTTTCACTTGCTCGATCCGGATGTGCCCATGCTTGTACCCTGCCGTCTCTCACCCCTGCCCTTTGGCCTGTCGCTGCTGTTCAGCGCCGGCCTGGCCAGTGCTGCCACCACCACCCTGCCGGAATTGTCGGTGACCGCCGATAGCGAGCGCGACAAGGACAACCCACAGGTCCGCGAGGTAAGCACGGCGACCCGCACGGCGACGCCGCTGCGCTATGTGCCGCAGGCTATCGACGCGGTGAAGACCGCCAATGTGCTGGATTACGGCAGCAATACGCTGGGCAAGGCGCTGGAAGGCATCCCGAATGTCAGCAGTGGTGCGGATACCCGTTTCGACAGCGTGCGTATCCGCGGCTTCGAGGCCAGCAACGATTTCTACCTGGACGGCATCCGCGACGACAGCCAGTACATCCGCGACCTGCATAACATCGAGCGTGTCGAAGTGCTCAAGGGGCCGGCGGCGGTACTGTATGGCCGTGGCAGCCAGGGCGGTATCGTCAACCGGGTCAGCAAGGCGCCGGAGCCCGGCCGCCGCTCGACCCTCGAGGCACAGGCCGGCAGCGAAGACCTGCGCAGCCTGTATGCCGACCTCAGTGCCGACCCCAGCGACACCGTCAGCCTGCGCCTGAACATGGGCAACCAGGACAACAACAGTTTCCGCGACGGCGTCCACGGCAGCCGCCAACTGTTCGCACCGTCGCTCAGTTGGCAGGTCAACCCCGACCTGAACTGGCTGGTGCAATATGAATACAGCCGCTACAACCGCACCCCGGACCGCGGTATCCCCGGGGCCAACGGTCGCCCGGCCAACGTCAGCCGCAGCACTACCTACGGCGACCCGCGCGACTACATTGACGACCATGCCCAGTCGCTGCGCTCGCGCCTGAACTACCAGCTGAACGAAACCTGGCAATTGCGCCATACCTTGGGCCTGTTCAAGCTCGACAGCGAGTTCGACAACACCTATGTCACCAACTATGACGCCAGCACCGACACCCTGACCCGCCAGCGCTGGCAGCAGGACCTGAATACCCGCAACCTGTCCAACAACCTGGAGGCCGAGGGCGATTTCGACACTCTGGGCCTGGAGCACAAGCTGTTGCTGGGCCTGGAGATCGGCAACCAGAAGCGTGACCCTGTGCTGTACAAAGCGCCCGACCGCCAGCTCGATGGCAACCTGGCGTTATGGAGTGACAATCACACCGTGGTCGATAGCCGCGGCCTTTACCTTCAGGACCAGATCCGCCTGAACGATCAGTGGCAGGTCCTTGCCGGTGTACGTTTCGACCAGTTCGAAGTGCAGACCACCGACAAGGATGGACACCGCGAATCACATGACAGCAATAGCACCAGCCCACGCCTGGGGGTGGTCTACACACCGTGGCGCGACCATTCGTTCTATGCCTCGTGGAGCAAGACCTTCTCGCCAGTTGGCGGCGGCCTGATCGGCATTACCCCGCAGGCGAAGGGCAACACCAACGACACCAAGCCAGAAGAAACCCGACAGAAAGAAATCGGCGTGAAGAGCGACTGGCTTGACCAGCGCCTGACCACCACCCTGGCCATTTATGAGCTGGAGTTGTACAACCGCCGTACCCGTGACCCGCTGGTGCCGGAAAACATCCTGCTCAGTGGCCTGCAGCGTTCGCGCGGTGTCGAGCTGACCGCCACCGGTAATATCACTGGCAACTGGTATGTGCGCGGCGGCATCGGCCTGCAGGATGCGACCATCGTGAAGGACAACAACGGCCAGCAAGGCAACCGCATCAATGACGTGGCCAAGCGCAACGGCAGCCTGTTCATCACCTGGAAGCCGCAACTGGGCTGGTACGCCGAGACCGGCCTGACGCTGGTGGGCGAGCGCTATGCCGATAACCAGAACACCACGGTGTTACCGGGTTATGGCCGTTGGGATGCGCTGGCGGGGTACCGCGCGCAAGACTGGGATGTGCGAGCGGCGTTGAGCAACATTGCCGACAAGACTTATTACAGCTCGGCAACCAGTGCAGCGCAGATCCAGCTGGGTGACCCGCGCAGCCTGGTGGTGACTGGCAGCTACAGCTTCTGATATCTGGCAATTTACCGGCCCCTTCACGGCTTCAGCCGCGAAGCGGCCGGTAGAGGTTCAAGCAATCGATCAGTGCCACACCGCCATCAGCGCCTGCATTTCTGCTTCGCTGATCAGCCCTTGGGGATATCGTCCGGCAAGCAGACGTCGTGGGTCGGTCGTCCTGACCCTGATGCTTCCATGGTGTTTCAACCACTTCGCCACAAGCTTGAGCGACTGGTGATCCACTGCCGATGGGCGCGAAGCCGACTCACTTGCTGCGTTCATTTCTACACGTACTCCCTGGCCCATGGACGGCAAATTTACTTATGTATTGTTACAGATCTGATCGCGCGGCCTGGCCGAGCTATCGATCTGGCTATCCCTTTGAAATCAATACAAAACATATGCCAGCACGGCCCACCGGATATCGCCCGGAAATAAAAAAGGCCCGTCAGGTGACGGGCCTCTTCCTTCAAGGTGCGGTCAACGCTTTAGCGGCGCCGGCTGCTGCTGGGTCAGGCAGTGGATATTGCCACCGCCCAGCAACAGTTCACGACCGGGGATCATCACCACTTCATGGTCGGGGAAAAGCTTCTCCAGGATCGCCCTGGCCTCGGAATCCGCCGGGTCGTCAAAGCTTGGCGCAATGATGCCACCGTTGACGATCAGGAAGTTGACGTACGAACCGGCCAGACGCACCGACGGGTCACGCTCCTGGCTACCGGCCACGTGATCGACACCGGCGCACTCTTCAGCGGTGGCGAACAGCGGGCCCGGGATCGGCATCTTGTGCACGACGAACTCACGGCCCTTGGCGTCGCGGGTGTTCTTCAGCACCTCCATTGCAGCCTGGCAGCGGGCGTAGTTGGGGTCGTTGGAATCATCGGTCCAGGCCAGTAACACTTCGCCCGGGCGCACGTAACAGCAGAAGTTGTCGACGTGCCCATCGGTCTCGTCGTTATACAGGCCATCCGGCAGCCAGACCACGGTGTCCACCGCCAGATGCTCGCGCAATACCGCTTCGATCTGTTCGCGGCTCAGGTGCGGGTTGCGGTTGCGGTTGAGCAGGCATTCTTCCGTGGTGATCACGGTGCCTTCGCCGTCGACGTGGATCGAACCGCCTTCGAGCACGAAACCTTCGGTGTGGTAGCGCTGGCAGCGCTCCATTTCCAGCACCTTGGCAGCCAGTTCCTCGTCGCGGTTCCACGGCGCATACAGGCCGCCATCGAAGCCACCCCAGGCATTGAAGCCCCAGTCGACCCCGCGTACTTCGCCCCGGTCGTTAATGACGAAGGTCGGGCCGGTGTCGCGTACCCAGGCGTCATCGTTGCTGATTTCGACCACACGGATGTTCGGCTGGTCAAGTTGGCGACGGGCGTTTTCGTACTGGCCAGCGGAAACCGCGACGGTTACCGGCTCGAAACGGGCGATGGCCTTGGCCAGGGTCACATGGGCAGCCTGCGCCGGCTTGCCGCCCAGGCGCCAGTTGTCCGGGCGCTCGGGCCAGACCATCCACACCTGGGTTTGCGGGGCCCACTCGGCGGGCATGTGGAAACCATCGGCACGGGGGGTGGAATTGAGGGTTTTCATGGTTGACCTCTGTGGTGGCGGCCCTGAGCCGGACTGAGCTGGGGCGTCGGCGCATTTATAACCGATATATATCGATATTTAAAGCCGATACGACGGACTAAAATAGTACAAAAAGCAAAAATAACCCGATAACAATCGGCAGACACGCAAGCATGCCCAACGTCCGAACGGCCCTGAGTTCCACCCTGGCCGATCTGTGAATCCATTGCGGCGCAGGGGGACAAAGCCAGCGCGAACGGCTAGGGTCAATATTTAGCTAACCGGCCAGCGAACCAGCATGAATATCATCCCTAGCGCAATCCCCGATGTCCTGATCATCGAGCCGAAGGTTTTCGGTGACAGCCGTGGTTTTTTCTTCGAGGCATTCAACGCCCGTGAGTTCGCTCGCCTGACCGGTGTTAAAGCGGAGTTCGTCCAGGACAACCACTCGCGCTCCATCAAAGGGGTGTTGCGCGGCCTGCATTACCAGGTACAGAACACCCAAGGCAAGCTGGTGCGCGTGGTGCAGGGGGAAATCCGCGATGTAGCCCTGGATGTACGCAAAAGCTCGCCCACCTTCGGCCAATGGGTAACGGTGCAGCTGTCAGCCGACAACCATCGCCAGTTGTGGATCCCACCCGGCTTCGCCCATGGTTTTGCAGTGATGAGTGACTCCGCCGAGTTCCTGTACAAGACTACCGATTACTACAACCCGGACGCCGACCGCTGCATCCGCTGGGATGATCCCGACCTGGCGATCGACTGGGGGTTGACCCAGCCACCGGTGCTTTCCGACAAGGACAAAGCTGGCCGGCCATGGGCAGAGGCGGAACTGCTGCCGTAACTAGCGCATAATTGCGTCAGACTTTTCTGGCGCCCTTACGTGATGATCGCAAAACCCACGCCCCCACGCCGTCCCCGCTGGCGCAGCCTGGCCTTGCTGGCCCTGTGCCTGGTCCCGTTACTGTGGCCACTGCATCACCTGGCCGAACGTTATTACCAGCAAGAGCTGGCCTCGCAGAACCGCCAGACGCTCGACCTGTACGTGGCCAACCTGCTCGGAACGTTGCACCGCTACGAGACCTTGCCGCAGATCCTCGGCGACCTGCCGGCGCTGCGCAGCGTACTGGCCGACCCGTTGCGCCTGGAGGCGGTGACCAACGCCAACCGCCTGCTCAAAGGCATCGTCGAGCAGACCGGCGCCGAAGTGATGTACCTGATGGACGTCAACGGCAACACCCTGGCCGCCTCCAACTGGGACAAACGCGACAGCTTCGTCGGGCGCAATTTCGCCTTTCGCCCCTACTTCAATGAAGCCATGGCCGGCCGCCTGGGGCGCTTCTTTGGCCAGGGCACCACATCGGCCAAGCGCGGCTACTTCTTCGCCGCCGCGGTACGTGACCGTGAGCGCATCGTCGGCGTGCTGGTGGTCAAGGTCGACCTCGATCACACCGAAACCCTGTGGGGCCGTACGCCCGAGCAACTGCTGCTGACAGACCACAATGGCGTGGTCATCCTCACCTCACGGCCTGACTGGCGCTTCCGCGCCACCCGCCCGCTGACCGAGGCCGAGCGCCAGGCCATCATCGCCATCCAGCCCTACCCGACCCAGGCCCCGCAACCGCTGGTACTCAACCCGGATGCGTGGATAACCCAGACCCGCGACATCGAGGAAACCGGCTGGCAGGTGAGCATTCTTGCCCCGCGCATGCTGGTCGACCGCTCGGTGCAAACGGTGATGGCCATCGGTGCCGGTACCTTGCTGGTACTGATGCTGCTGGCCGGCCTGGTGATGCAACGGCGCCGCCACTACATCGACCGAATCGACTTCGAGGCCCGTGGCCGGCAGGAACTGGAACAACGCGTGGCCGAGCGCACCGCCGACCTTGAAGGCCTGAACACCCGGCTCAAGCGCGCCGTACTGGAACGCGAGAACGCCCAGCAGGAGGCGGTGCGCGCCCAGGACGAACTGGTACAGGCCGGCAAGCTCTCGGTACTCGGCACGATGTCGGCCAGCATCAGCCATGAACTCAACCAGCCGCTGGCCGCCATCCGCAGCTACGCGGAAAACGCCGAGATCCTGCTCGACCACCAGCGCATCGAGGATGCCCGCGGCAACCTCAAGCTGATCGGCGAGCTGACCGGGCGCATGGCCTCGATCATCGCTCACTTGCGTGCCTTCGCCCGCCGTGACCGCCACGCACCGGAGAGCGTGGCCCTGCAGCCGGCCCTGGATGACGCCCTCGCGCTGCTGGCCAAGCGTCGGCGCGCCATGGCCGTGGAGCTGATTCGCGACCTGCCGGAAGCCACTTTGTGGGTACAGGCCGGCGAGACCCGACTGCGCCAGGTGCTCGGCAACCTGTTGGCCAATGCCCTCGATGCCCTGACCGAAAAGGCCAACCCCCGTCGCCTGTGGCTAAGTGCCGAACAACGCGATGACTGCGTCTACTTGTACATTCGCGACAACGGCCCCGGCTTCAGCCGCCAGGCCCTGGAACACGCCAAGGAGCCATTCTTCACCACCAAGACCCGCACCCAGGGCCTTGGCCTGGGCCTGGCCATCTGCGAAAGCCTGATGCGTGCCCTGGGCGGTGAACTGTTGCTGGCCAACCACCCGGAAGGGGGCGCACTGCTGACCTTGCAGCTGCGTGTGGCCGCGCCTGGCGCTACCTTGCCCAATTCGGAGGACCCCTCGGCATGACCACCGAGACACTCATCGACAGCCAAGCCCAGGTCATCCTGGTCGACGACGATCCGCACCTGCGCCAGGCTCTCAGCCAGACCCTGGACCTGGCCGGGCTCAAGGTGGTCGCGCTGACCGATGCCCAGGGCCTGGCCGAGCGCATCGAAGCCGACTGGCCCGGTGTGGTGGTCAGCGACATCCGCATGCCCGGTATCGATGGCTTGCAGTTGCTGGAACAACTGCATGGCCGCGATAACGAATTGCCGGTGCTGCTGATCACCGGCCACGGCGACGTGCCGCTGGCGGTGCAGGCAATGCGCGCCGGTGCCTACGACTTCCTGGAAAAGCCCTTTGCCAGCGACGCGCTGCTCGACAGCGTGCGCCGCGCCTTGGCCTTGCGCCGCCTGGTGCTGGACAACCGCAGCCTGCGCCTGGCCTTGAGCGACCGCCAGCAACTGGCCACCCGCCTGGTGGGCCATTCGCCGGCCATGCAGCGCCTGCGCGAGCAGATCGGCGCCCTGGCTGGCACCCGCGCCGACGTGCTGATCCTGGGCGAGACCGGCGCGGGCAAGGAGGTTGTTGCTCGCGCCCTGCACGACCTGTCCAGCCGCCGCGATGGCCCGTTCGTGGCGATCAATGCCGGCGCCCTGGCCGAGTCGGTGGTCGAAAGCGAGCTGTTCGGCCATGAGCCCGGTGCCTTCACCGGTGCGCAGAAGCGCCGCATCGGCAAGTTCGAGTTTGCCAACGGCGGCACCCTGTTCCTCGACGAGATCGAGAGCATGAGCCTGGACGTCCAGGTGAAACTGCTGCGCCTGCTGCAGGAACGGGTGGTCGAACGCCTGGGCGGCAACCAGCTGATCCCGCTGGACATCCGCATCATTGCCGCGACCAAGGAAGACCTGCGCCAGTCCGCCGACCAGGGACGCTTCCGCGCCGACCTGTACTACCGCCTGAACGTGGCGCCGCTGCGTATTCCCCCGCTGCGCGAACGCGGCGATGACATCCTGGTACTGTTCCAGCACTTCGCCGACGCCGCCAGCCAGCGCCATGGCCTGCCCCCGCACGCCCTGCAGCCGGCCCAGCGCGCCATGCTGTTGCGCCACGACTGGCCAGGTAATGTGCGCGAGCTGCAGAACGCCGCCGAACGCTTCGCCCTGGGCCTGGAACTGGCCCTGGATGGCCAGGCACCACCTGCTGCAAAACCCGCTGCGCCCATGCCGGGCGGCAACCTCAGCGAGCAGGTCGAGCAGTTCGAGCGCTCGCTGATCGCCGCCGAACTGGCCCGGCCACACAGCTCCATGCGCAGCCTGGCCGAAGCGCTGGGCATCCCCCGCAAGACCCTCCACGACAAGCTGCGCAAGCATGGCTTGAGCTTTGACGGTGGCAGCGGCGGGCATGACGATCACGAGGACCACCGTTGATGAATAGCGATAGCCAGTATCTACAGGCCGTGCTGCACGGCGACATCCCGCTCACCCGTGAAATGGGCCTGGAAGTGCTCGACTGGCAGCAGCACACCCTGCGCCTGCAATTGCCATTGGCGGCCAACGTCAACCACAAGAGCACCATGTTCGGTGGCAGCCTGTATTGCGCGGCCGTATTGGTGGGCTGGGGCTGGCTGCACCTGCGCCTGCGCGAGCTGGGTATCGATGACGGGCATATCGTCATCCAGGAGGGGCAGATCAGTTATCCGCTGCCGGTGACCGGTGCGGCGGTGGCACGTTGCGCAGCGCCGGATGAGAAATCCTGGGAACGCTTCGTGACGCTATACCAGCGTCGCGGGCGGGCGCGGCTGACGCTGGAAACCACGGTGAGCAATGCCGGGGGTGATGAGCCGGCGGTGAGGTTCAGCGGGCAGTACGTCCTGCACCGCTGAACCACCTGTAGGAGCGGCCTTGTGCCGCGATCGGGCCGCAACGCGGCGCCAAGGTTTCAGCTTCGCCGCCTGAATTGCTGGGGCCGCTTTGCGGCCCTTTCGCGGCACAAGGCCGCTCCTACACGATCGTGTACGGCGGTCAGATCAGGCTCAGGAAGGCCTGCCGCCATTGCGCATTGGCCGGTAACGCCAGGAAGTGCGGGTTGAGCAACGACTCCCGTGGCGGGTAGCGGAACGGCAGGCCATCCAGCCCGATCACCTCGCCTCCGGCGCCTTCCACCACCCCCTGGGCCGCTGCCGTATCCCACTGAGAGGTCGGCGCCAGGCGTGGATAACAGTCGGCGCTACCTTCTGCCAACAGGCAGAATTTCAATGAACTGCCGATGTTGGCCAGCTGCAGTTCACCCAGCGCAGCACCCAGCCCGGCCAACAGCGCTTCCTGCTCGGGGCTGGAATGCCGACGGCTGGCCACCACGGTAAAGCGCTCACCCAGCGGTGGTGCATTGCGTACCTGGATTGGCTCAGCGGCTTCGTCGGCTTGCGCACGCCAGGCGCCCAGCCCACGACCACCGAAGTAGCAGCGCCGGTTGGTTGGCATCGAGACCACGCCAAATACCACCTCGCCGTTTTCCACCAAGGCAATGTTGACGGTGAATTCCTCGCTGCCGGCAATGAACTCCTTGGTGCCATCCAGCGGGTCGACCAGCCACCAGCGCTGCCAGCGCTGGCGCTCGGCCAAAGGGATATCACAGTCTTCTTCCGACAGCAGCGGAATCTGCGGCGCCAGCGCCAGCAGGCCATCGGCAAGCACCCGGTGCGCCGCCAGGTCGGCGGCAGTCACCGGCGAATCGTCCGCCTTGCTGGTCACGGCCACATCGGCGCGCCAGAACGGCAGGATCGCCTCGCCGGCCTTCAGCGCCAGCTTGACCACTTCGTGCATCAGCTGCAGGTCGTTCATGCTTCCAGCAACCCCCGCTGGATCAGCAGGTCACGCGCCAGGTACAGCGCCGCCAGGGCACGGCCCTCGGTGAACTGCGGGTGCATGGCCAAGGCCGACAGCTCGCGCAGGTTGACCTTGTCGACCCGCAGCGGCTCCGGCTCGTCGCCCTCCAGGCGCTCCTCGTACAGGTCGCTGGCCAGCACCACCTGGATCTTTTGGCTCATGTAGCCCGGCGACAGTGACAGCTCGGTCAGGTGCTCCAGCTGGCGCGCACCAAAACCGGCCTCTTCCTTGAGCTCCCGGTCGGCCGCGGCCAGCACGTCCTCGCCCGGCTCGATCAGGCCCTTGGGCAACGACAGTTCATATTCATCGGTACCGCCACAGTATTCTTCCACCAGCACGGCGTGCTCGGCGTCGAGCATGGCCACGATCATTACCGCGCCGTAGCCATTGCCGCGCCCCACCAGGCGCTCGTAGGTGCGCTCGTTGCCATTGCTGAAACGCAATTGCACGGCTTCGACGCGGAACAGGCGGCTGCTGGCGACGATTTCGCGGCTGAGGACGGTGGGTTTCTGGCGCATGGGGCGGCTCCTTGGCGTGAACGGGTTACTATACCGTGGCTTGCCGACTGAACGAGAATTTCCCATGCCTGTTCTTCCCTGGTCTGCCATCGATACTGTCCTGCTGGACATGGACGGCACCTTGCTCGACCTGCATTACGACAACCGCTTCTGGCTGGACCATCTGCCCCAGCGCTATGCCGAGCTGCATGGGGTAAGCCGGGCCATGGCGGAAATGGAACTGCAACCGCTGTTCGAACGTAATGCCGGTACGCTCAACTGGTATTGCCTGGACTTCTGGAGCCGCGAGCTGCGCCTGCCGATTCGCGAGCTGAAACGGGAAATCGCCGACCTGATCGCCTTGCGCCCGGATGCCGATACATTCCTGGCGGCGATTCGCAAGGCCGGCAAGCGCGTGGTGATGATCACCAATGCGCACCGGGACTCACTGTCGCTGAAGCTGGAGCGAGTGGAGCTGGCGCCGTACTTCGAGCGGCTGATCAGCTCGCATGATTATGGCTACCCGAAGGAGAGCCCGCAGTTCTGGGATGCCTTGCAGGCGGATATCGGCTTTGCACCGGAGCGCAGCCTGTTCATTGATGACACCCTGGCTATCCTGCGCAGTGCGCGGCGGTTTGGTGTGATGCATCTGCTGGCAGTGCGCCAGCCCGATAGCCAGGCGGGGCCACGGGATACCGAAGAATTCGCTGCGGTCGAGGATTACCGGGAGCTGTTGGCAGGCCTGTAAGGGCCTCTTCGCGGTATGCCCGCGAAGAGGCCACTGTCAGTTGCAGAGATCAGTCAGGAATACGCAGCACCTGCCCCGGGTAGATCTTGTCCGGGTGCTTGAGCATCGGTTTGTTGGCGTCGAAGATCTTCTGGTACTTGTTGGGATCGCCATACACCTTCTTTGAAATCGCACTCAGCGTGTCGCCCTTCTCCACAGTCACGAACTTCGCCGCCTGGGCCACCGGCCCGGTCACGGTGATCTGGTCATCCACACTGGCCACACCGCTGATGTTGCCCGCCGCCAGGATGATCTTTTCCTTTTCCTCCTGGCTGGCCACCTCGCCCTTGAGGATGATCTTGTCGCCCTCGACCGTGGCACTGATGTTCGGATTACCCAAGCCGACACTCTCCACGTGCTTCTTCAGCTGTTCTTCGGCATTGGCATTCCCCGGAGTCAGCAGATCGATCAACTTTTCCCCCGCCTCTTTCACAAAGCTGAACAGACTCATGACACTCTCCTTGTTGACGTGAAACCGTTGGACAGTGAAGTCTAGGCGAAGAATCGCCGAGCATGCCGGTGCACCTCATCGACGTGCTCTATCAAGGCATAGACCCTAGCGATTAGACGCCGCCGGCCTGCACGCCTAGGCTTGTGCTATCAGAAAGCTGCCGATAGCTCCGGTGAACAGCCAGCCCCGATGAAAAGCAAGCCTCCGCTCTGCGCGGCCTCGCCCTTGTCCATGCCCGCAGCCAGCAACACCTACGATTACGTCCAGCTCGACGACGCCAGACGCGACAGCACCCCCCTGGCCGAAGAAGTGGCCCTGGCCATCGCCTACAACGGCCTTAACCAGGCGGTCATGCTGGTCAGCCCCACCGACCTGGAAGACTTCGCGGTCGGCTTCAGTGTCGGCAGCGGTATTGTCGAAGGCACTGCCGAAATCTACGACTTGAAACTCTCCGGCAGTGGCTCGGCGATGTATGCCGACCTGGAGATCTCCAGCCGAGCGTTCTGGAACCTGAAAAACCAGCGCCGCCAGCTGGCCGGTACCAGTGGTTGTGGCCTGTGCGGCGTCGAAGCACTGGAACAGGCACTGCCGGAGCTGGCCGAGCTGCCTGGTGCCCCCTTGCCGCCCGCGCAATGGCTGGCCGGGCTGCGTGAACGCATCGATGCTTTCCAACCTCTTGGCCAGCATTGCGGCGCGGTACACGCGGCGCTGTTCATGGACCGCCACGGCGAACTGCTGCTCGGCCGCGAAGACATCGGTCGGCACAACGCCCTCGACAAGCTGATTGGCGCCCTGCTGCGTCAGGGCATCGACAGTCACGGTGGCCTGGCCATCGTCACCAGCCGTTGCAGCCTGGAACTGATCCAGAAGGTGCTGCGCGCCGGTATCCAGACCCTGGTCAGCCTGTCAGCGCCGACCGGCCTTGCCCTGCAATGGGCGCGCAAGCACAACCTCAATCTCATCCATCTGCCCAAGCACAGCGCACCGCGGGTCTACAGCCCCGCGGCGGAGTCGTAACAGTCGTGACCTCGTACCAGCACATCCCGGAAAACGCCCCAGCCTCCCCTCCTCGCTACAAGCCCTACCACGGCCCTGCCGGTGGCTGGGGTGCACTGCGCAGCGTGGCCAAGGCCTGGGTCGGCAGCGATAACGCGTTGAAGAACATTCGCGCACTGCTCAAGACCAACCAGAACGGCGGTTTCGACTGCCCCGGCTGCGCCTGGGGCGACTCGCCGGAAAGCGGTATGGTCAAGTTTTGCGAGAATGGCGCCAAGGCGGTGAACTGGGAAGCGACCAAGCGCCGCGTCGACGCGGCCTTCTTTGCCCGCTACAGCGTCACTTCGCTGCTAGGTCAGAGCGACTACTGGCTTGAATACCAGGGGCGCCTGACCGAACCGATGGTCTACGACGCCCCCAGCGACCGCTATCTGCCGATCAGCTGGGATGCCGCCTTCGCCATGATCGGGCGCGAACTCAACAAGTTGGCGAGCCCTGACCAGGCCGAGTTCTACACTTCGGGCCGCGCCAGCAACGAAGCGGCGTACCTGTACCAGCTGTTCGTGCGCGCCTACGGCACCAACAACTTCCCCGACTGTTCGAACATGTGCCATGAGGCCAGTGGTGTGGCCCTGGCGCAAAGCGTCGGGGTGGGCAAGGGCACCGTCACCTTCGACGACTTCGAACACGCCGATGCGATCTTCGTCTGGGGCCAGAACCCGGGAACCAACCACCCGCGCATGCTCGACCCGCTGCGCGACGCGGTGAAGCGCGGTGCCCAGGTGGTGTGCGTCAACCCGCTCAAGGAACGTGGCCTGGAGCGCTTCCAGCACCCCCAGCACCCGCTGGAAATGCTGACCAACAGCGACCGCCCGACCAACACCGCGTACTTCCGCCCAGCCCTGGGCGGCGACATGGCGATGCTGCGCGGCATGGCCAAGTTCATGCTGCAGTGGGAACGCGAAGCCCAGGCCAAGGGCGAACCGGCGGTGTTCGACCACGCCTTCATCGCCGCGCATGGCCATGGTGTCGACGATTACCTGGCGGTGGTGGACGCCACCCCGTGGCAACACATCCAGGCGCAGTCCGGCCTGCCCTTGGCCGACATCGAACTGGCTGCACGCATGTATTGCCGTGGCAGGCGGGTAATCATGTGCTGGGCAATGGGCATTACCCAGCACCGCCACTCGGTGGCGACCATCCAGGAAATCGTCAACCTGCAACTGTTGCGCGGCAATATCGGCGTGCCAGGCGCGGGCCTGTGCCCGGTGCGTGGGCATAGCAATGTGCAGGGTGACCGCACCATGGGAATCAACGAGCGGCCACCAGTGGCGCTGCTCGACGCCCTGGAAAAGCGCTTTGGCTTCCCCGTACCACGGCAGCATGGCCACAACACCGTCGAGGCGATCCACGCCATGCTCGATGGCCGGGCCAAGGTGTTCATCGGCCTGGGTGGCAACTTCGCCCAGGCGACGCCAGATACCGAGCGCACTGCCCAGGCGCTGCGCAACTGCGAGCTGACCGTGCACATCAGCACCAAGCTCAACCGCAGCCACCTGATGCATGGCAAGCAGGCGCTGATCCTGCCGTGCCTAGGGCGTACCGACATCGACCTGCAGGCCGATGGGCCACAGGCGGTAACCGTGGAGGACTCGTTCAGCATGGTCCACGCCTCCAATGGCCAGCTGAAACCGCTGTCGCCGCAGATGCGCTCGGAACCGGCGGTTGTCGCCGGTATCGCCGCCGCGACCCTGGGCAAGACCCCCGTGGACTGGCATTGGCTGGTGGCCGATTACGACCGCATCCGCGACCTGATTGCCGATACCATTGCCGGCTTCAGCGGTTTCAACCAGCGCCTGCGCCAACCGGGCGGTTTCTACCTGGGTAACAGCGCCGCCAGCCGCGAGTGGAAAACCAGTACCAGCCGGGCCAACTTCAAGGCCAACCTGCTGCCCGACACACTGCTCGACGAGCGTGTACGCGCCAGCGGCCAACAGCCCGACCTGATCCTGCAATCGATGCGCTCGCACGATCAGTACAACACCACCATCTACGGCCTGGACGACCGCTACCGCGGTGTGCGCGGCCAGCGCGAGGTATTGTTCGCCAACGAAGCCGATATTCTCCGCCTGGGCTTCCAGCCAGGACAGAAGGTCGACATCGTGTCGTTGTGGAGTGATGGGCATGTGCGCCGGGTGCAGGGCTTCACCCTGTTGGCCTTTGACATCCCGGCCGGCCAGGCGGCGGCGTACTACCCAGAGGTGAACCCACTGGTGCCGCTGGAGAGCGTTGGTGATGGCAGCTACACGCCAACCTCGAAGTTCATTGCTATCAAACTGGAACGGTCGCAGAGCGACGGGCGTATTCTGTAGGAAATGTGTTGGCCTGTTCACGGGCGCGCCCGCGGAGAAGCCAGAAGCCCCCACCGGCAAAAACGAAAAAAGCCCTGTTCCAGTGCGGTTCAGGGCTTTGTCATAAAAGTCTCAGACAGTGAAAAATAGATAAAGTTTCACAATAAATACAGCAACTTAGAGAATTGTGTACAACTCGTGTTACTCGTCGGATTTCCATTGCAAGGCATGCTTGTAAGCCTCAAATTCGCCTCGTCATCCCTATGAGGCTCTCTTGATGAAGAAGTACTCCTCGATATTGTTGTTGTCTTTCAGCTTGCTCAGCGGCGTTGCCATGGCAGGCGGCACCACCGAAGCCGGCATTGGCGGCGCATTGGGTGGGGTACTGGGCTCTGTCGTGGGCAACTCCATCGGCGGTAGCACAGGCGGCGCCATTGGTGCGGGTCTGGGTGGCGCAGCGGGTGGCGCCCTGGGCGCTGACAAACGCCAGCGTGGCGAGGCCGCAATCGGCGGCGCGCTGGGCGCTGCAGGTGGTAACGTAGTCGGTCGCTCGGTAGGCGGCACTACTGGTAGCTACATTGGCGCGGCAGCCGGCGGTGGTGCCGGTGGCGCACTGGGTAACTACCTGGGCAAGGAAGCAGACGAAGATGATTACCGCGATGGCCGCCGCTACCGTCGTGGCTATGATGACGACCGCCGTCACTGGGACCGTGGCCACCACTACGGCCACCGCAAGCACAAGCGCCACTGGCGCGACTAAAGCCTGGGGCCCTGCCCCGGCATTAAAAGCCCCGCCCCTGCCAGCGGGGCTTTTTCATGCCTGCTGTTCCAGCATGACGCCGGACAGGATCACCTGTAGCGTCTCTGGCAACGCTACAGGCCGGCCACTGGCGCGTTCGATGAACACCTGCACCACCGTCCCTGCCGCACAGGCCTCGGGCTCGCCCGGACGGAACAGCGCCAGGCGGTACTCCACCGTACTGCCAACCTGACGCGTCACTCCCAACCCGACTTCCAGTACATCCGGAAAGCCCGGCAACGCATAGTAGTCCGCTGCGGAACTGACCACGAAAGTTGCCAGTTCGCCGTCGCGCAGATCCAGTTCGGCCTGTTCGACAAGGAAGGCCTGGATCGCGGTCTCGAAGAAGCCGTGCACGGTGGCGCCGGCGATGTGGCCGTTGACATCATTGTCCTGCGGGCGGGTGAGGATGGGGTGGAAGTGGAAGAAGGCAGTGCGCTGAGGGGATTCGGTCATCTGGCTGGCTCTTGTCTTCGCGATGGATGCTGACAGTGAAACAGAAAAACCTGATTTGCGCTGCTTGTGCGGGCTCTTGGTAGTGGCGCGTGGCAGTCGGGAAGAACAAAAAAGCCGCCCCGAAGGGCGGCTTTTCGTTGCAACCGGCTGCAGCTTACAGCTGCGGACCAGCGGCCTTGATAGCGTCGGATACGTCGAACTTCTTGAAGTTCTCGATGAACAGCTTGGCCAAGCCCTTGGCAGCCTCGTCGTAGGCAGCCTTGTCAGCCCAGTTGGTGCGCGGGTTGAGCAGTTCGGTTTCAACGCCCGGAACAGCCTTCGGCACGTCCAGGTTGATGATGTCCAGGTGCTCGGTTTCGGCACCGACCAGTGCGCCGCTCTGGATCGCAGCGATCACCGCACGGGTAGTCGGGATGCTGAAGCGCTTGCCAACACCGTAGCCACCGCCGGTCCAGCCGGTGTTGACCAGGTAGACCTTGGAGTTGAAGCCGTTGATACGCTTGATCAGCAGCTCGGCGTATTCGCCAGCCGGGCGCGGGAAGAACGGTGCGCCGAAGCAGGTAGAGAAGGTCGACTTGATGCCGCCACCCGAACCCATTTCAGTGGAACCGACCAGCGCGGTGTAGCCGGACAGGAAGTGGTAGGCCGCCTGCTCGTTGTTCAGGATCGACACCGGCGGCAGAACACCGGTCAGGTCGCAGGTCAGGAAGATGACTGCGTTCGGCTCGCCACCCAGGTTCGCTTCGGAACGCTTGGCAACGTGCTCCAGCGGGTAGGCCGCACGGCTGTTCTGGGTCAGGCTGACATCGGTGTAGTCGGCGTGCTTGTTGGCGTCGAGAACGACGTTTTCCAGCACTGCACCATGCTTGATGGCTTTCCAGATGACCGGCTCGTTCTTCTCGGACAGGTCGATGCACTTGGCGTAGCAACCACCTTCCATGTTGAACACCACGCCCTCGCCCCAGCCGTGCTCGTCGTCACCGATCAGGTAACGGCTTTCGTCGGCCGACAGGGTGGTCTTGCCGGTGCCGGACAGGCCGAAGAACAGGGTCACGTCGCCAGCTTCGCCGATGTTGGCAGCGCAGTGCATCGGCAGCACGTCGGCAGCCGGCAGCAGGAAGTTCTGCACCGAGAACATGGCTTTCTTCATTTCGCCGGCGTAACGCATGCCAGCGATCAGCACCTTCTTCTGGGCGAAATTGATGATCACGCAACCGTCGGAGTTGGTACCGTCACGCTCAGGTTCGCAGACGAAGTTGGCGACGTTGAGGATCTGCCACTCGCCGCGGCCAGCCGGGTTGTACTGCTCCGGGTTGATGAACAGGCAACGACCGAACAGGTTCTGCCAGGCGGTCTGGGTGGTCATCTTCACCGGCAGGTAGTGCTCGGCAGCCGCCCCTACGTGAACGTAGGAAACGAAGTGATCCTGGGCATTGTTGAACGCCTCGACGCGGTCCCACAGGGCATCGAACTTGTCGGCCGGGAACTTGCGGTTGATCGGGCCCCAGGCAATGGCGTCCTGGGTGGAAGGTTCTTCGACGATGAAACGGTCAGCCGGCGAACGGCCAGTACGGTGACCAGTCTCCACGACCAGTGCACCAGTATCGGCTAGTACGCCTTCACCGCGTTGCAGCGCTTCTTTTACCAGCTCATCGACACTCAGGTCGGTGTACACGGTGTTGTTGGCTTGCGTCATGAGATACCCCATCCGGCCCGAGGCCGAGTGCTCCAAACGTTTTGTAGTTGTCTCGAAAAAACTACTACAGCGAAAAAAGTGGCCGGATTATGCCAGAAACGCCCAAAAAAAGTAGGCCCCTCCTGTCAGAACTGCGCTTTTGCGCAATTCGGCAGGAGATTATCCTGTAGTTAAACGTTTCAGTGACGAGTTTCTGAGGCCGTGTCCGTGCCGCCACCGGCAAACAATTGCGCCACGTCACTGGCGTCGAAGAAATAGCGCTCGTTGCAGAACTGGCAATCGATCTCGACCTGCCCGCCGCACTCTTCCACCAACGCCTTGGCGTCTTGCTCGCCCAGACTGACCAGCGCATTGCCGGAACGTTCACGAGAGCAGCTGCAATTGAAGCGCAGCGGCTGGATGTCGAACAGGCGCACAGCATCTTCGTGGTACAGGCGGTGCAACAGGGTTTCGTTGTCCAGCGCCCATTCCTCGGCCTTGAGCGTCGAGGCCAGGGCCACCACGTGCTGCCAGCTTTCTTCACGCTCTTCGTCGTCGGGCTGGCGATCGCGCGGCAGTTGCTGCAGCAGCAGGCCACGGGCCTTGCCGCCATCGGCATGCAGCCAGAAACGGGTATTGAGCTGTTGCGACTGCACGAAATAATTGGTGAAGCATTCCGACAGGCTGGCGCCATCGAGGTCGACGGTGCCCTGGTAGCGCTGGCCCTTGAGCGGGTCGATGGTCAGGGTCAGGTGGCCGTCTGGCATCAGCTGCGACAGGGTCGCGGTAGCCGGGATCTGGTCCGCTTCGTAGCGGGCCATGCCGCGGATGTCGCGGTTTCCGGAGCATTCGACCATCAGCAGCGGGATCGGCCCCTCCGACCGTGCCTGCAGCACCAGCAGGCCATCGAACTTCAGCGCCCCGACCAACAACGCAGTGGCGGCCATCAGCTCACCGAGCAGAGTCTGTACCGGCTGCGGGTAGTCATGACGTGCCAGCACCGCGGCGTAGCTGTCATCGAGAGACACCCACTCGCCGCGCACGTCGCGCTCGTCGAAGATGAAACGTTGGGTGAAATCGGTATCAGGCAATTCGCTCATAGGTTTTGGCTATCTGAAAATAATGACAAAATGGTTACAAGGGTTGTCGAAACACCAGCGAAAACCCCGTTATAGAGCGCTGCAGGTGCGCTCAGCTTCCTGTTTGCAATAGAGGCATTTTATGGACAATCCACCACTGTTCCAAGCAAGGTGGTCTTTCGGGCCATTGGCAGCCTGCACGCTGCTTCCCATCGCTCTACTGTGTTTCTGGTTATGGCCCGTTGGCCAGGTCCTGTGCCTGACTTTCGACGAATGGCTGTTCCACAGCCTGAATGCACCGCTGGCCGATAACGCCACCTGGCGCTACATCTGGACGCTCGGCAGCCTGCGTCCGTTCGACATCGTCGTTGGCCTGATCCTGCTGGCAGTGCTGATTCGTGGCGACTGGGTATTCAAGGCAGCGCAGGTTCGCCAGGCCTTTTTCGGCTTTCTGGTAACGCTGATCCTTTTAGTGGTGATTCGCGCGCTGTTTTCCAAGTGGGTAAACGCAATGGGCTGGCAACACGATAGCCCGTCGATGGTATTCGACAACGTCGTGCACCTGAGCGATTACTACCCGGACCTGGAAAAGGCCTGGGAGCTGAAGGACCGCTCCAGCAACAGTTTCCCTGGCGACCACGCCTCGGTGCTATTGATCTGGGCGCTGTTCATGAGCGTGTTCAGCCGCCGCGTGGTGCAGTACCTGGTGATCTGGGGGTTGGCGCTGCTGTTCATGCTGCCGCGCCTGGTAGCCGGCGCCCACTGGGGGCAGGACGACTACATCGGCGGGCTGCTGATGGCGCTGCTGGCGTTGGGCTGGAGCTGCTACACACCGCTGGCGGCCAAAGGTAGCGCATTGTTGGTGCGCTGGACGGGGCCATTGTTCTCGATCGCGGGCAAGTTACCGTTGGTCGGCCGCCTGGCGGTTATCCGCTAGCCCCTGGGGCCGCAAAGCGGCCCCTTTCAATCGAAACTGCCATGCAATTGGTGAATCTGCCGCCGCTGCTTCTTGGTCGGCCGACCATCGGTCGTCACCCCCATGGCTCCTGCCTTGCGCATTTCTGCCGCCTGCTCACGCCGGCGCACGCTGTCTTCGGTTTCCTCGTACAAGGTCTGCGCCTCCGGCGCCCCACGCCGCACCACCGACAGTGCTTTCACCACCACCGTGCGCTCATCGAACCCAGTGCGCAGCACGAACTCGTCGCCCACTCGCGGCTCCTTCCCCGGCTTGCAGCGCTCACCCCGGCAATGCACCTTGCCGCTCTCGATCGCCGCCTTGGCCAGTGCGCGGGTCTTGTAGAAGCGTGCCGCCCACAGCCATTTGTCCAGGCGCACCTTGTCGTCGTCTTCGGCTTTTTGTGCCATCCCGTTACCTCGAACGCTGTGTTTCATCGAACTGTACTACCGTAACGAGCGGATGCAAAAAATCCCCGCCGTGCTTACAGTTCAACACCTCATCAGCAGGGTGCGTTTCGTGAAGACATTTGACCATTTGACTGTGATCGGCCTGCGCGAGTGGGTAGCCCTGCCCGACCTCGGCGTGGCCGGATTGCGCGCCAAGATCGACACCGGCGCCAGCACCTCGAGCCTGCATGCCACCGAAATCGAAGCGTTCGAGCGCGACGGCCAGCCCTGGGTCCGCTTCACCGCACACCTGGGCTCGGTGGTGCAGTTGCGCCATCGCCGCTGCGAGGCACCGCTGGTGACCATGAAGACCATCAAGAGCTCCAACGGCCAGGCCCAGACCCGCTATGTCATCCGCACGTCACTGGCATTGGGCGATGGTGTGTGGGAGGTGGAGTTCACCCTGGCCTGCCGCAAGAACATGCGTTACCGCCTGCTGCTGGGCTCCAAGGCACTGATCCACGGCCAGCTGGTGGTCAACCCCGGGCTGAAATACGTACAAGACAAACCGGCCTTCCCGGCCACCCTTTCCCCTGTCACAGGTGCTGCATGAAGATCGCTGTGCTGTCGCGCAATCCGCGTCTGTATTCCACCCGCCGCCTGGTCGAAGCCGGAACCCAGCGGGGCCACGAAATGGTGGTGATCGATACCCTGCGGGCCTACATGAACATTGCCAGCCACAAGCCGCAGATCCATTACCGCGGCAAGCCGCTGGAAGGTTTCGATGCGGTGATCCCGCGTATCGGCGCCTCGGTGACCTTCTATGGCTGCGCAGTGCTGCGCCAGTTCGAGATGATGGGCGTGTATCCGCTCAACGAGTCGGTGGCAATTGCCCGCTCGCGGGACAAGTTGCGCTCACTGCAGCTGCTATCGCGGCGTGGCATCGGCCTGCCGATTACCGGCTTCGCCCACTCGCCAGACGATATCCCCGACCTGATCCAGATGGTCAACGGCGCTCCGCTGGTGATCAAGGTACTGGAAGGCACCCAGGGCATCGGCGTTGTGCTGTGCGAAACCACCAAGGCGGCGGAGTCGGTGATCGAGGCGTTCATGGGCCTGAAGCAGAACATCATGGTGCAGGAATACATCAAGGAGGCAGGCGGCGCGGACATCCGCTGCTTCGTGGTCGGCGACAAGGTCATCGCCTCGATGAAACGTCAGGCCAAGCCCGGCGAGTTCCGCTCCAACCTGCACCGTGGCGGGGTGGCCAGCCTGATCAAGATCACGCCGGAAGAACGCATGACCGCCATTCGCGCGGCCAAGGTGATGGGCTTGAGCGTGGCGGGTGTGGATATCCTGCGTTCCAACCATGGGCCGCTGGTAATGGAGGTGAACTCGTCACCGGGGCTGGAGGGCATAGAGGTGACCACCGGCAAGAACGTGGCGGCGATGATCATCGAGCATCTGGAGAAGAATGGCGGGCCTAATCAGACCCGGACCAAGGGCAAGGGTTGAGATTCCGGGGCTGCTTTGCAGCCCCGATAGTCACACGGCATTACGCGGCAGCAACAGTCCCAATGGCAACCTTACCCGCGCCTCGATCCCGCCCCCGGAGCGGTTGCGCAGCTCAACATTGCCGCCATGCTGCGCCGCGATCCGCTTGACGATCGCCAGCCCCAGCCCGGTGCCCTTGCCGCCGCGAGCCCGGTCACCACGAATAAACGGATTGAAGATGGTTTCAAGCTCCGACTCGTCGATCCCGGTGCCGCGGTCCAGCACGCTCAGCACCACGTATGGCGCGCTCTCGTCGCCCGACACATAGGCCGCCACCTCGACCCCCTTGCCGGCATGGTGCAAGGCGTTGCCGATCAGGTTGCCCAGCATGCGCTTGAGCGAAACCCGCCGCAGCGGAAACGGCGGAATCGGCTCCAGGCACAGGCGCACGCGTTCTTCCGGCTGGTTGTAAGGCGCCACCACCTCTCGTACCAGGTCGGCCAGGTCAACCTCTTCGAGCGGTTCGTCACGGCCATCGCGAATGAAGGCGAGGAACTGATCGAGGATCGCATCCATGTCCTCGATGTCACGGACCATGTCGTCGCTCAGTTCGCTGTCGCTGTTCAACAATGACAGCGACAGGCGCAGGCGCGTAAGCGGTGTGCGCAGGTCGTGGGAAACTCCGGCAAGCATCAGCTCGCGCTCGCGCCCGGCCTGCTCGACATCCTCGGCCATCTGGTTGAAGGCCTTGTACACCTCGGTCATCTCGCTGGGCGTATCGCTGATCGGCAAGCGCACGCTGCGCCCCTGGCCCAGCAGGCGTGCGGCGAACACCAGGCGCTTGAGCGGCTGGTTCAGCTGGCGCACGAAGATCCAGGCCGAGGCAGTGGACAGCAGGCCGATAGCCAGGAACCAGCCCAGCACGTTCCAGATCTTCTGCCCCCGCAACGGGTGCGGGTACAGCGGCACTTTCAGCCAGCCGGGGCCCAGGCTGGGTGCGTTGACCCACAACGCCGGTGGCGCGTGAATACGCAGGCGCACCTCGGTGTCATCGCCCAGCTCG
Source organism: Pseudomonas sp. TE21394 (assembly GCF_054057835.1). Taxonomy (NCBI): domain Bacteria; kingdom Pseudomonadati; phylum Pseudomonadota; class Gammaproteobacteria; order Pseudomonadales; family Pseudomonadaceae; genus Pseudomonas; species Pseudomonas sp. TE21394. The sequence continues at coordinate 1,632,688 of NZ_JBSRZR010000001.1, forward strand.
GCCTGCATCTGCCGCTGATAGATCTCACTGTAGGGCCAGTGCTGTTCGCCCTCAGGCACCCCAGAGCCGGTAACCCGGATAAGGCCTGCCGCTTCGGCGATCTTGTCGCGGTTTTCTTCGTCGGCAGCCCAGTAGGCACGCAAGGTCAGCGCGACACCGTGGCTGTACTGACGGTCGACCAGCACGTCCTCGTTCATCAACAGGTAGACCAGGGTCAGGGCCTTGGAGAACAGGACGACGATCAGCACCAGCCACAGCGTGCGGGCGAAGAAGCTTTGCGGAAACCACAGCGGTGTTTTCATCAATGGCGAGGGATCATTTGCCGGCGTTCCCGTCCGGCACGAACACGTAGCCCACGCCCCAGACAGTCTGGATATAGCGCGGCTTGGACGGGTCCGGCTCGATCATGCGGCGCAGGCGCGAAATCTGCACGTCGATGGAACGCTCCAGCGCATCCCATTCGCGGCCACGGGCCAGGTTCATCAGCTTGTCGCGGGTCAGCGGCTCGCGTGCGTGCATGACCAGCGCCTTGAGCACGGCGAACTCACCGGTGGTCAGCATGTGCACCTCGTCGCCACGCTTGAGCTCGCGGGTGGCCAGCGACAGCTCGTAGTCGCCGAAGGTGACCGACTCGTCTTCACTGCCCGGCGCCCCTGGCACACTCGGGGCCTGGCGGCGCAGCACGGCCTTGACCCGGGCCATCAGTTCGTCCGGGTTGAACGGCTTGCCGAGGTAGTCGTCGGCGCCCAGTTCCAGGCCCTTGATGCGGCTGAGTTCGTCGCCCTTGGCGGTAAGCATGATGATCGGGATCTGGTTGTTCTGCTGGCGCAGGCGCTTGCATGCCGACAGGCCATCTTCACCGGGCAGCATCAGGTCGAGCACCACCAGGTTGAACACCTCGCGCTGCAACAGGCGGTCCATCTGCTCGGTATTGGGCACCGCACGGGCACGGTAGCCCTTGCTGGCGAAGAAACGTTCCAGCAGGCTGCTCAGCCCCGGGTCGTCATCGACGATGAGAATCTTTTCACCTTCAGCGGTGTTTGGCGTGCCGGTCATGAATTACTCCTCTGGTATCGCCGCGCATTATGGCGTAGCCATTGCTGCACGTTGCGTGAGCATTGTTAGCAGATTTTTCCCCCGGCGCCAGTTCCGGCTGGCCGGGCGCCATCACCGCAAGGCGTTTGCGATGGGTATAATGCGCGGCTTTCATCCAGCGCCGCCGGGCGAAAGGCCCACAGGCGGCGACCCCCGTATTCATAATGTCAGGTGGTTTACATGGACAGCATCAACAGCCGTATCGCCGAGGAACTGGGCGTACGCCCCCAGCAGGTCGAGGCGGCCGTGGGCCTGTTGGACGAAGGCTCGACCGTGCCCTTCATCGCCCGTTACCGCAAGGAAGTGACCGGTAGCCTGGACGATACCCAGCTGCGCCATCTGGAAGAGCGCCTGCGCTACCTGCGCGAACTCGACGAGCGCCGCGCCAGCATCCTGGCCAGCATCGAGGAGCAGGGCAAGTTGACCGCGGAACTAGCTCGCGAGATCAAGCTGGCCGACACCAAGACCCGCCTCGAGGACCTGTACCTGCCGTACAAGCAGAAGCGCCGCACCAAGGGCCAGATCGCCCTGGAGGCGGGCCTCGGCGAGCTGGCCGATGGCCTGTTCAACAACCCCGACCTGGCCCCGGAAAGCGAAGCCGCACGCTTCGTCAACGTCGACAAAGGCGTGGCCGATGTCAAGGCCGCACTGGAGGGCGCCAAGTACATCCTCATGGAGCGCTTCGCCGAAGACGCCGCCCTGCTCGACAAGCTGCGCAGCTTCCTCAAGCAGGAAGCGGTGCTCAGCGCCCGCGTGGTGCCGGGCAAGGAAGAGGAAGGTGCCAAGTTCCGCGATTATTTCGCCCACGACGAACTGCTGCGCAACGCGCCGTCGCACCGTGCCCTGGCGATCTTCCGTGGGCGCAACGAGGGCGTGCTGAGCGCGTCGCTCAAGGTTGGCGAAGAACTGCCCGGCACCATGCACCCATGCGAGCTGATGATCGCTAACCATGTCGGCATCGAGAACCGCGATCGCCAGGCCGACAAGTGGCTCGGCGAGGTGGTGCGCTGGACCTGGAAGGTCAAGCTGTACACCCACCTGGAAACCGACCTGTTCGGCGAGCTGCGCGACAACGCCGAAGGCGAGGCGATCAATGTCTTCGCCCACAACCTGCACGACCTGTTGCTGGCCGCCCCGGCCGGCCCGCGCGCTACTCTGGGCTTCGACCCGGGCCTGCGCACCGGCTGCAAGATCGCCGTGGTCGATGCCACCGGCAAGCTGCTGGACCACACCACGGTCTACCCGCACGCACCGAAGAACGACTGGGACCGCACCATTTCCATCATGGCCGCGCTGTGCGCCAAGCACTCGGTGGAGTTGATCGCCATCGGCAACGGCACCGCCAGCCGCGAAAGCGACAAGCTGGTCGCCGAGCTGGTCAAGAAGTATCCAGCGTTGAAGATCACCAAGGTCATGGTCTCAGAGGCCGGTGCTTCGGTGTACTCCGCATCGGAACTGGCCGCCCGCGAATTCCCGGACCTCGACGTGTCGATCCGTGGCGCCGTATCCATCGCCCGCCGCCTGCAGGACCCGCTGGCCGAGCTGGTGAAGATCGACCCGAAATCCATAGGCGTCGGTCAGTACCAGCACGATGTGTCTCAGGTGAAGCTGGCACGTGGCCTGGACGCCGTGGTCGAGGACTGCGTGAACGCCGTGGGTGTCGACGTCAACACCGCCTCGGTGGCGCTGCTGACCCGTATTTCCGGCCTCAACGCCACCTTGGCGCAAAACATCGTCGCGCACCGCGATGCCAACGGGCCGTTTGCAACCCGCGCGGCGCTGAAGAAGGTCAGCCGCCTGGGTGAGAAAACCTTCGAGCAGGCCGCCGGCTTCCTCCGCGTGATGAACGGCGACAACCCGCTGGACGCCTCCGCGGTGCACCCCGAAGCCTACCCGCTGGTGCAGCGCATTGCTGCCGATACCGGCCGCGACATTCGTTCGCTGATCGGTGACAGCAGCTTCCTCAAGCGCCTGGACCCAAAGCAATTCACCGATGAAACCTTCGGCCTGCCAACCGTCACCGACATCCTGCAGGAACTGGACAAGCCTGGCCGTGACCCGCGTCCCGAATTCAAGACCGCCACCTTCCAGGACGGCGTCGAAGACCTCAAGGACCTGGAGCCGGGCATGATTCTCGAAGGCGTGGTGACCAACGTCACCAATTTCGGCGCCTTCGTCGACATTGGTGTACACCAGGACGGCCTGGTGCACATCTCGGCGCTGTCGGAGAAATTCGTCAAGGACCCGCGTGAGGCGGTCAAGGCCGGCGACGTGGTCAAGGTCAAAGTCATGGAAGTGGACATCCCGCGCAAGCGCGTCGGCCTGTCCATGCGCATGAGTGACACCCCGGGCGAGAAGGTCGAAGGCAACCGCGGCGGCAACCGTGGCGCGGGCGCCAACCGCCAGCAGCAGGCGCCGCGCCAACGTGAAGCCGCCACTGCCGCCCCGGCCAACAATGCCATGGCCGCGCTGTTCGCCAACGCCAAGCAGTTGAAGAAGAAGTGATGGACGTACCCGGCGAATACGTCGAAAGCGCCTTCAGCCAGCTACTCGGTTGCCGCCTGCAACACCTGGACACAGGTGTTGCCAAGGTAGCCCTGGCACTCGGGCCGCATTTGCGCAACCGTGGCCGGAAGCTGCACGGCGGGGCCATCTTCAGCCTGGTGGACATTGCCATGGGCCTGGCTTGCTCGGCCAGCCATGGCTTTGACCAGCAAAGCGTGACCATCGAGTGCAAGATCAACTACATGCGCGCCGTCAGTGACGGCGAAGTGCTGTGCACCGCCCGCGTGCTGCATGCCGGGCGGCGCACCCTGGTGGTCGACGCCGACGTAGTCCAGGGCGACAAACTGGTGGCGAAAGCGCAAGGAACCTTCGCGGTTCTCTAGCCCACCAAGCGGAATGTGCGGTATTTTCAGCAGTGCGCTGGCACTGCTGGAACCGCGTAAACCAGGCGACAACGCCAGTTCCTTTCTTCCTACCCTTGTAGACCGTTATCTCTACCCCCATATTGGGGCGACTGACGCGTGAAGGAATACATCTTGAGCGACCTCCTCAACCGCCGCCTGAGCCTGCTCGGCGCCAATCTCCCCCTGCTCAAGCAGTGCCTGCACGGTATTGAGCGCGAATGCCTGCGTGTGACCGACGAAGGTCGCCTGGCCCAGACCCCGCATCCGCAAGCACTGGGGTCGGCGCTGACCAACGAGCAGATCACCACCGATTATTCCGAGTCGCTGCTGGAGTTCATCACCCCGGCCCTGCCCGACCCGGCCAAGGTGCTCGAAAGCCTCGAAGAGACCCACCGTTTCGTCTACAGCAAGCTGGGCGACGAATACCTGTGGAGCCCATCGATGCCGTGCACGCTGCCGGCCGAGGAAGACATCCCGATCGCCGAATACGGCAGCTCCAATATTGGCAAGCTCAAGCACGTCTACCGCAAGGGCCTGGCCCTGCGCTACGGCCGCACCATGCAGTGCATCGCCGGCATCCATTACAACTTCTCGCTGCCTGAGACCCTGTGGCCGCTGCTGCGCAGCGCCGAGGGCAGCAGCGAGAGCGACCGCGACTACCAGTCGTCGGCATACATCGCGCTGATCCGCAATTTCCGCCGCTACAGCTGGCTGTTGATGTACCTGTTCGGCGCCTCGCCCGCCCTGGATAAAGGCTTCCTGCGAGGCCGCCCACATCAGCTCGAAGAGTTCGACGCCGAAACCCTGTACCTGCCCTATGCCACCAGCCTGCGCATGAGCGACCTGGGCTACCAGAGCAATGCCCAGGCCGGCCTCACTCCGTGCTACAACAACCTGGCCAGCTATACCGACAGCCTGCGCAAGGCGGTCGGCACGCCCTACCCGCCCTACGTTGAAATCGGCACACATGTGGACGGCGAGTGGGTGCAACTGAACACCAACATCCTGCAGATTGAAAACGAGTACTACTCGAACATCCGCCCCAAGCGCGTCACCTACACCGGCGAGCGACCAATTCAGGCCCTGACCTCGCGCGGCGTGCAGTATGTGGAAGTGCGCTGCCTGGACATCAACCCGTTCCTGCCGGTGGGCATCGACCTGACCGAGGCGCGCTTCCTCGATGCGTTCCTGCTGTTCTGTGCCCTGGAAGACAGCCCGCAACTGGATAACGGCGAATGCGGCCAGTGCACCAGCAACTTCCTGACCGTGGTCAAGGAAGGCCGTCGCCCTGGCTTGGTACTGCGGCGCGATGGCCAGCCGATCGGCCTGAAGGACTGGGCCAGCGAGCTGATCGGGCGCATTCGCCAGTTGGCCGACCTGCTCGACCAGGCACATGGCGGCGACAAACACGCCAAGGCCCTGGAGGCGCAGCAGGCGAAGGTCGACGATGCCTCGCTGACCCCATCGGCCCAGGTGCTGGCGCGCATGACCGAGCACAACGAAAGCTTCGTCCAGTTCGCCTTGCGCCAGAGCCGTCTCCACGCCGAGACCTTCCGCGAGCAACCGCTGCCGGTCGAGCGCCAGCAGGCCTTCGAAACCCTCGCCCGCGACTCGCTGGCCGAGCAGTCGCGCCTGGAGCAGCAAGAGGTCGGCGACTTCGACCTGTTCGTCGGCGCCTACCAGGCCAGCATCCTGGCGATCAGCAACTGATGACCCGCACGGCCACCCCGCGCAAGCCGCGCGCCAGCAGCCAGGCCAGGATCGAGGCGATCCTGGCAGCTGCACGCGAGCTGCTGGCCGAACAAGGGGTGGCAGCACTGTCGATCTACAGCGTGGCCGAGCGCGCCCAGATCCCGCCATCGTCGGTGTATCACTTCTTCGCCAGCGTGCCAGCGTTGCTGGAAGCGTTGACCGCCGACGTGCACCGCGCATTTCGCGAAGCCTTGAGCGCCCCGATCGACAGCCGCGCTTTCACCACCTGGCATCAGCTGTCGCGGCTGATCGAACAGCGCATGCTCGATATCTACAACGAGGATGCTGCGGCGCGTCAGTTGATCCTCGCACAGCATGGTCTGAGCGAAGTGGTGCAAGCCGACCGCCAACACGACATGGAGCTGGGTGAACTGATGCACAGCCTGTTCGACCGGCATTTTCAGCTGCCGACAATGCCGAGCGATGTGGATGTCTTCGCCCTGGCCATGGAACTGAGCGATCGCGTCTACGCCCGCTCGATGCAACTGTTCGAACAGATTACGCCACGCATGGCAGAAGAAGGGATGCGTGTGTTCGAAGCCTATATGTCGCTCTACCTACCGCCTTTCCTGCCGCTGCGCCGCACCGCCTGAGCCAATATACATCTACCGCCCGGCACACCCCCACGATCCTTTCAATGAGGCTCCAGCGCTCGCGCATCCTCATTGAGATCACCGTTCATGCAAACGTCAGAAAGCAGCCAGGCGGACATCGTCAAGGCACTGCCCCTCAGCGACATAGCCGTCATCGCCCAACAATTGGCCGGCAAAAGCAATCTACTCGTGGCCGCTCGGCAAACGCAGAAGCAAAGCGCCGAGCAACTGCGCAGCCTTTTCAGCCAAGCGCCCACACTGCGCCACACCCTGCACAGCGCGCTGCAAGCCCACCTGCCGGTAGACCCCTACCAGTGCGGCCTGCACGATGGCAACCATCAAGTAACCATGCTGACCTTCGCCGCTCGGCTGATGGCCAGCCCGGTGTTCGCCAACCCTTTCACCACCTGGTCCACATGGGGTTTCGACAATTCTCCGGCACACGCCAGATGGACAGTCGCGGACTGGACATACCACCTGACGCCGATCGTGAACGCAGCAAGACTGCATGCTAGCGACGGTTACTGGGCAGGGCGAATGCCGGGTACAGCCGTCTCGCGGCAAAAGCATGCATGCGACCTGCTGCGTCAACATTTTTCCAGTAGCGTGGATATCGCATTCGGTATCGGCGAGCTGGACAGCCAAGATTGGCAGCAAGGCAAACAGCCTGAACTGTGCCATGCACAGGTGGAATGGCGCTTTCCAAGCGGGCGTAGGCTTATCAGCACCGCAGCACTGTCGATCTGTCCCCAGCCCAGCGATACACGCTGGTTGATCTACAGGCCCAGCGCCCCGAACACCGTGCTGTCGTTCGATAATCTTGAAAGCATGCGCGACTGGATCTTCCTGAACCGTTCCTGGTTCTGGTCGGATCCCGGCCTGCCGATTTCAACCGGCACGCGCGACAACGTTATTGTCACGAGGCTGCACGACGACGGCTTCAACGCGGCAATAGCGGAACAGCTGCTGCGGTTCCAGGAGGTTTCCGACCACCATCTGCTGCAGGCCTGCAAGCAAAGCGAAACCGCCCCACTGGACTGGAGCGACTTACAGCATTGGGAAGCCGAGCGTAGCGCGATCATACAAGCCTCTCTGTCTGCCACAGTCGAAGCCACCGTCGACGCGGTGATCGCAGCCGATATCGCACTTGCCGACGAAGAAGTCCACTTTGCCTGCCTGGAAGACCATACACCGATAGGCTGGCGCAACCAGTGTGTCGAGCACCAGGCAACACTGCTGGAACAGTATCTGGATGGGCAAGTTGAACCCGCTTCGGCCAAAGTAACGCTGTTGCGGGAAGGCCAGACCGCGTTGGACTTGCTGCAGGATTCGCTGGACACCTTGCTGCTAGAGCTTCCCGACCAGGTGACTGACGCCGAGCTGCTGGCAAGCAATGGTGAGCAAACCCGTGCAGAGCAGATCGCCCAAGGGTTATCCCAGGCCTTGCTGAAGGAGGCACGGCTGCAGAATGCGTTAGGCGACCTTTCAGCTACCCAACTGGACTGGGTCGAACAGCTCGTCGACAGGCCGGTGCCGAGCCTGCAACGCCATGTGCAGGTCAGTACCCTGGAACTGGTCGCCGGCGCCCATACGTGGCAGTTGCGGGGTTACATGACGTTCCGCGCCATGCTCAAGGAAGACGAAGAACCCGAGGATGATACGCTGCTGTTGTACCGGCCCGGGCAATCTGGCGGCCTGATGGCCTTCAGGAATGAGGCGGAGCTCACCAGGCGCCTGCTGACAACCCTCCATGGCGCGTGGCCCGACGCCCTGCTCGAGTCTGCCCTGCCAACCGATACCTCACAGCTCTTCGAGGTGCTGGCCAACTCGCCAACGGTAACGCTCAGGTACCCGCCTGTCGTTACCCACTTCATGCAGCATTGCGTGCAATCCATCATCAGCGCACTCCCTGCCAATGCTACCAGGGAGCAGACCAGACGGCGCCTGTGCGTCAGTGAAAACCGCGCCAGGACCCACGCCCTGGCACGCTTCGTAGAACAGAACCGCAGCAGCTATATCCAGCCGCGACTGACACCCTTGCAGCATCTTGGCAAAGAGCAGCTGACCGAACTGGCCAGCCAGGTCGGCACGCTGGAACGCTCTCTACAAGCCTCGGGCGAATTGCTCAAACTGAGCCTGCCACCGCGCCAGCAATTCGCGAGGTTCATGTTGCAGCAACACCTGCGCAGCGAATTCGACCTTCAGACAGTACCGCAGATTTCCCTCGACATCGCCGACAGCGTCACCACGAAAATGATTGTGACCGGCCAATCGGCACTGGGCGGGGCCGGGTCGAGAGAGGTAGCCGTATTCAGCGAGGCGCGCAGTGAGGTTCTCCTGGAATCATTCATGCTGAGGGCACTGGATGATAATGGGCGCCTGCGACTGGGCGACGCCACGGTCAAGTTCGAGCCGGCAAACAACCCACGTCTGCAGAATGCGATTACCCCGGCCTACATCGCCAACCTGATCGAGCAGATGGACCTCGCGGGCAGCTATGAAAAACGTATCATCAACGCATATCTGGGGTTTGCCGAAGAGTCGCCTTGGCAGGTGCAGTGGCGCCAGGAAACCTACCGTACCCCGTACCAACATCGCTTGCGACTGCTGGTGCTTTCCAGGCCGACCAGCCTTGACGCCAATGGCCAGCGACTGTTGGAACAGTTCTGCCAGGAACAGGCCGATACCGTGACAGCCAGAACGATCGCCTATCATTCGGTGATGCTCAGACCTGGCGTGGCAGCAGACGGCTCAAGCGACAGTGTGGAGCTTTCTGCCATCTATGTCATAAAAGGCGCTACGGGTCCTGTGCTGCTGTATATGCCGGATGCCCCCAATGGCAAGGTCATCAGCCAGTACACAAGCTCCGACGAGGCTTGCCAGGCCCTGCAAACCATGGCACTGGACAACGAGATGGCCCGCTTTCTGGCGACCCGGTCCCTGTCTGGCGACCCCGACCACCATGAAAGCTACATCAATACTGCACTGCAAAAGAACTTCAGAGGCTTCATCGGGATTGGTCTGGCGCGCTCGGAATCGCTGCCGACGCATGAGTCTCACCTGGACATGGGCGAGCGCATCCGCGAACACCGCGCCACCTCACGCAGCCAGGCCGACCTGGCGCTGAGTGCAACCGACACCTTCGATCATTATTTTTTCAAAGGCTTGAAACTGGCGCTCAGCTTCTTGCCGGGCATGGGCACGGCCATCGCGCTATACGATGGCTGGCAGGCGGCGAATGCGGCCGTCTGGGCCTTCGAGACGGGCAATGTGGACGAGGGCCTTCAACACCTGACCAGCCTGCTGCAATCATTGACCGATGCCATCCTCACGCTCGCGCCCCTGGCCACCACCGTTGCCAGACCTGTGCCGGCGGCGCGCCTGTTGACCCAGCAGCGCCAACGCGCTGGCGGCCTTCGACCTGTGGCCAGTATGCGCAAGATGCCCCCCAACCCATTCGCCGGTTATGAGGTGGAGTTGCCGACCGGCCCAATGGTGCGCTCCACGCACCCGCAAGGCGCGGGGGTATTTCAACATGTAGAAACCCGACAACATTACATTGCGCGGAACAACGTATGGCACGCGGTCGAGTGGGACCCGACAAACGCTACCTGGCGTCTCACCCCTCAGGGTATTCGCGCCTACCGTCAAGCAGTGCGGCTGAGTGATCAGGGTATATGGGACACCCCTGGCAGGTTGAGCGGCCTTCTGGTCGACAACGGCCTGGCGGGTGGCGGCGGTGCACTCACTACCCTCTACAACCATGGCGTAGCGTATTGGCGCATGGTGCTTCGGCGACAACCTCCACGGCTGACCGGCATGGCGCTCGCACATGACATCAACGACGAACTGAAACGCATCGTCATACGCCAACGTGCCAAGGAGGCGGCCTACAACACAGCCAAACGCCAGGCTGGCGAAGGCGTACAACTGACCGCTGCGCAAAAGGCAGAGATCGTCAAGGCACGCAAACAACTGAGCGATGAACTGCAACGCAATATCGAATTCAACTCGCGCAGCATTGCCCGCCTCAGAGAGCATCGGGCAACGTTGAGCAGGGCGGACTACACCCGGTTCACTGCACTGTGCGAGGAGAACATCAGCGAAATGATCGTGCTCGAGATGCATCTGGTGTCCGACCGATTCATCATGGCCACGAACCAGGTACGGTTGGCCATCAATGCAATCCAGGCCCTGCCTGGGCCCACAGCCCCCACCGCACTGGTAATGCGCCTGACACAGGACTCGCTGATGGCAAACCGGGAAATGATCGCTACCTTGCGAGAGGTAGAGCATTTGGCCGTCCGCCATCACGCCAGACGCAATGTCTTGCAGGGCAGCGCACTGGCCAAGTACCTGCGCAAAGTGGACCAAACGGGTTTGCGGCTTGATGTGGCCAATGCCCAACTGGTTCAGGCTTCTATTCTCTCCTCGACACTGTTCAAGACAAGCGCCGTCGAGCATTCGCAAATGAACGCATTCATGGGGCATTTCCATGAACAAGGTGTTGCGTTGCGCAGCACTCTCTACAGTCACCTGCAGATGCCCAATGCCGGTCTCACCCGAGCCCAGGAACGCATTTTCCTGACCAGCGCGCAAAGCCATTACAAGCGTTTTCTGAACCATGTCACGGCATGGGAAGACAACTTCCAGGACTTGCTGTCACCCAGTGAGACCGAGGCTCTCCGCCAGTTGCTACGGCAGTTTGTCGAGGAAATCGAAAATACCCTCGGCAACGCCAACGCAGCCCGGCCACGCCCGACCGCTCAACCCGGCCGTGGCACCAGCCGACCGCGCTTGTTCGAAACAGTGGACGGGCCACTGATCGGGGAACAGTTCGTGGAACGCGGGCAGACGCGCATGCGCATCAACCAGCCTAACTCCGATCAGCCCCATACTGTCTATGCCATGAACGAGGCAGGTCGCTGGCAAATAGCCGCGCCACAACGCGCAGCGCCTGCCCAGTCGATGTCGAGCCTGGTAAAAGCTGCCACTGCTCGCCTGGACGACGTCCCGAGACAGCAGGCCAGGCTACGCCAGTACCAGACGCCGCAAGCGCTGCCTGTCGATCTGGAAGACATCGCCGAAGGGCACGCGCAGCAGCTGCGCTTCATCGCCGCCAGTATTCGCGAGAAAGCAGGCAACGCAATGACCACCGGGCAAACCGCCTTGACGCAGAGCCTGGAAGCCGCCGCCGAGCAGATGCAGACGCTTGGCCGCCAGTTGCGCATCGCCCAGACCAAGGCGACCAGCAAGCCTACCGTGGGTTACCTGCAATACCTGCTTGACCAGCAGGAAGTGGAAATTGCCTGGTCGCGTACCTTGAGCCCGAAGCTGGACCGCAAGGGCAGACCGATCGAGTATCTGGAGGAATACAGCATCCTCGATCGGAGCACCCGGCAGGTATTGTGGTATGCGCACTTCCACTTCCGGCAGAAACCGGCACAAGGCTTCACACGGTTGGAAGCAGGTCACCTGAAACTGGCGAGCGAACGCGACCTGGGCGATGGCGCGTGGCGAGGCAGCATGACCGAGACGCAAGCCACCACGCTTTTTGGTGGCCTGCGGCCGGCCAGTTGATCCTGCGTCATCACCTGGTCTGCCTGACAGACCAGGTGATGACCGCTTACAGCTTGGCGATAGACACTTCGGTCGACTTCACGAAGGCAATGACTTCACTGCCCACTTGCAACTCAAGCTCGCGTACGGAGCGGGTGGTGATGACCGAGGTCACGATACCCGAGGCGGTCTGCACGTCGATTTCCGACAGTACCGGGCCTTCGAGGATTTCTTTCACGGTGCCTTTGAACTGGTTGCGAACGTTGATGGCTTTGATGGTCATGCTGTAATTCCTTCTCTTGGTTTCTGGGGTTCAGTGCGCCCAACGCAGTTGCGTGGGCAAAGGGGCGACAGGATCCGGCTCGGGCGCAGCGCCCGGAGCCGACAGAACACGGTTGAGCACCTCGCTCTCCAGCGCGGCCAGGCGGTGCGAGCCACGCGCCCGGGGCCGTGCCAGGTCGACAGTGAGGTCGAGCCCGACCTCGCCGTCCTCGATCAGGATCACCCGGTCAGCCACGGCTACCGCCTCGCTGACGTCGTGGGTGACCAGCAGCACGGTGAAGCCGTGCTGCCGCCACAGGCGTTCGATCAGTTGCTGCATCTCGATACGGGTCAGTGCATCCAGTGCGCCGAGCGGCTCGTCCAGCAGCAGCAGGCGCGGCTGGTGGATCAGCGCCCGGGCCAGGGCCACGCGTTGCTTCTGGCCACCGGAGAGCGCTGCCGGCCATTCGTTGGCGCGGTCGGCCAGGCCAACGGCTTCCAGGGCTTCCAGCGCACGCGGGCGCCAATCGCCGGACAGACCCAGGCCGACGTTGTCGATCACCTTCTTCCACGGCAGCAGGCGCGCGTCCTGGAACATCAGGCGGGTTTCTTCGCGGGCCTCCTCCAACGGGGCGGCGCCAGCCAGCAGCTGTCCTGCCGAGGGCTGGTCGAGGCCGGCCAGCAAGCGTAGCAAGGTGCTCTTGCCGCAACCGCTGCGACCGACAATGGCGACAAACTGGCCAGCCGGGATATGCAGCTCGATGCCCTTGAGCACTTCGCGCTGGCCGAAGGTCTTGCGCAGGCCGCTGGAAGCCAGCGGGATGCCACGCAACAGGCGTGGCGGCTGTTCCTTGAGCACAGTCATGCGCCCCCCTTCTTGGCCACTTGATAGGCCGGGTGCCAGCGCAACCACACGCGCTCCAGGCCCCGCGCGGCAAGGTCGGCAAGCTTGCCAAGCACGGCGTACAGGACGATGGCCAGTACCACCACGTCGGTCTGCAGGAATTCCCGGGCGTTCATCGCCAGGTAACCAATACCGGCGTTGGCCGATATGGTTTCGGCAACGATCAAAGTCAGCCACATGAAGCCGAGAGCGAAACGCACGCCGACCAGGATCGATGGCAAGGCACCCGGCAGGATCACCTGGCGGAACAGGCTGAAGCCGGACAGGCCATAGCTGCGCGCCATCTCCACCAGAGCCGGGTCGACGTTGCGGATGCCGTGGTAGGTGTTCAGGTAGATCGGAAACAGCGTGCCCAGCGCGACCAGGAAGACCTTCGCCGACTCGTCGATACCGAACCAGAGAATCACCAGCGGGATCAGCGCCAGGTGCGGCACGTTGCGGATCATCTGCACCGAGCTGTCGAGCAAGCGTTCGCCCCAGTTCGACAAGCCGGTGATGAAGCCCAGTACCAGGCCGATGCTGCCGCCGATGACGAAGCCCAGCCCGGCCCGCCAGCCACTGATGGCCAGGTGAGACCAGATCTCGCCGCTGCGCACCAGCTCCACGCCTGCGTTGACCACGGCGCTGGGCGCCGGCAGGATGCGCGTCGACAGCCAGCCGGCGCTGACCGCCAGCTGCCAGGCGGCCAGCAGCAGTACCGGCAGCGCCCAAGGCGCCAGGCGCTGGCCAAGGCTATTGGAAGTTGCACGACTCATGGCCTGGCCCTCAGCTTTGCGCAACGGACTTGGGCAGGATGTCGTTGGCCACCATCTCGCCGAACGGGCTCACGTAGCCGCCAGCACTGGCTTGCTCCGGGCGCTGCACATCCAGGTGCGGGAACAGCAGCTCGGCCACCCGGTACGACTCTTCCAGGTGCGGGTAACCGGAGAAGATGAAGGTGTCGATGCCCAGCGCGGCGTATTCGTTGACCCGCGCCGCAACGGTCGGGCCGTCCCCCACCAGCGCGGTACCGGCACCGCCACGCACCAGGCCGACGCCGGCCCACAGGTTGGGGCTGACCTCCAGCTTGTCGCGGTTGCCGTTGTGCAGCGCCGCCATGCGCTGCTGGCCGACCGAATCGAAGCGCGCCAGCGAGGCCTGGGCGCGGGCGATGGTGTCGTCGTCCAGGTGCGAGATCAGCTTGTCGGCGGCGGCCCAGGCTTCTTCGTTGGTTTCCCGCACGATTACGTGCAGGCGGATGCCAAAGCGCACTTCGCGGCCCTGGGCAGCGGCTTTCTCACGCACCTGGGCGATTTTTTCCGCGACCGCGCTGGGCGGCTCGCCCCAGGTGAGGTACAGCTCTACCTGCTCGGCAGCCAGGTCCTGGGCGGCTTCGGAGGAGCCGCCGAAATACAGTGGCGGGCGTGGTTGCTGGATCGGCGGGTACAACAGCTTGGCACCCTTCACCTGGATATGCTTGCCATCGTAGTCGACCACCTCGCCTTCCAGCACCTTGCGCCAGATACGAGTGAATTCCACGGACGCCTCATAGCGCTCCTGGTGGTTCAGGTGCAGGCCGTCCCCGGCCAGTTCGTCCGGGTCACCGCCGGTCACCAGGTTGAACAGCGCGCGGCCATTGGACAGCCGGTCGAGGGTGGCCGCCTGGCGAGCCGCCACGGTCGGCGAAATGATGCCGGGGCGCAGGGCGACCAGGAATTTCAGGCGCTGGGTCACCGGGATCAGCGACGCGGCAACCAGCCAGGAGTCCTCGCAGGAACGCCCGGTAGGGATCAGTACGCCACCGAAACCGAGGCGGTCGGCCGCCTGGGCGATCTGCTGCAGGTAGCCGTGGTCGACAGCGCGGGCGCCATCAGCGGTGCCCAGGTACTTACCGTCACCATGCGTGGGCAGAAACCAGAAAATGTTCAGGCTCATTGGAGTTGTCTCCTCAAGGGGGGCTCAGCCAGGGCAAGGCCCCGGCGCGGCAAGTCAATCAAGGCGCACTGGCGACCTTGGCCGGGGGTGTCCAGATCACGTCCTTGATGCTCAGTGGTTTGGGAATCAGCTTCAGGGCCTGAAACGTGTCAGCGATCTTCTGTTGCGCAGCCACCACTTCCGGGGTGAGCGCTGCGGCGCCATAGCCCTGGCGCTTGACCGAGGTCAGGGTGATATCGGCAGGCAGGCCAAGCAGTGGTGCAACCTGCTCGGTCACTTGCTGCGGGTTGGCCTGGGACCACTGGCCCACCGCACGAACTTCTTCGATAAGCGTGTTGATCACCGCCGGGTGCTGGGTCGCATAGCTACGGGTGGCAAGATAGAACTGGTGGTTATCGACCAGGCCCTTGCCGTCGCGCAGGGTGCGTGCTTGCAGCTGTTGTTCGGCCGCGGCCTGGTAGGGATCCCAGATCACCCAGGCATCGACGCTGCCGCGCTCGAAGGCCGCGCGAGCATCGGCCGGTGGCAGATAGACGGGCTGGATGTCGGTGTACCTGAGGCCGGCGTCTTCCAGGGCGCGGACCAGCAGGTAATGCACGTTGGAGCCCTTGTTGAGGGCGACTTTCTTGCCCTTGAGATCGTTGATCGACTGTACCGGCGACCCCTTCGGCACCAGGATCGCCTCGCTGTGCGGTGCTGGCGGCTCATAGGCGACGTACAGCAGGTCGGCACCAGCGGCCTGGGCGAACACTGGCGGTGTTTCGCCAGTGACGCCGAAATCGATGGAGCCGACATTCAGCCCTTCAAGCAGCTGCGGGCCGCCAGGGAACTCGGTCCACTGCACCTGCACGCCCTGCTCGGCCAGACGCTTCTCCAACGTGCCTTTGGCCTTGAGCAGCACCAAGGTGCCGTATTTCTGATAACCGATACGCAGGCTCTCGGCCTGGGCTTGGGTAATGGCGCCGAAGGACACAGCCGCCGCAAACAGGGCGACCAGACCGCGACGCAAGAAGACTGTGCGCATGGCGCTCTCCTGTGCGATGGGGTTCGGGTTGCACCTGCTTGCCTCGTTGTCGGGCGAGTAAGGTGGTCAAGCAAGTGAGGCCGGTCAGATGCTCCAGCGAGCGCTGATCAGGCGTTCTTTCAGCACGCCGGGGGCTACAGGGCGTGGCCGGCGGGCCAGGGCGACGTGGAAGGTCTCCAGCGATTCCTGCAGGCGTTCTTCCAGCGCCGGTAGCAGCTGCGCGGGCTTGCTGCCGTCTGCGTAGGCGACTTGGCTGTCGTCGGCGAAGATCCCTTGCAGGGTCTCCTGCGCCTTGAGTGCCGACAGCACAGGTTTCAGTGCGTAATCCACCGCCAGCATGTGGGCGATACTGCCGCCGGTGGCGATCGGCAACACGATCTTGTGGGCCAGGGCCCGTTCAGGCAGCAGGTCGAGCAAGGTTTTCAGGGCGCCGGCGAAGGAGGCCTTGTACACCGGGGTGGCAACGATCAGGCCATCAGCCTGGGCTACCAGCTGCAGGAAATGCTGCACCTGCGGGCTGTCGAAACGGGCATGCAGCAGGTCTTCTGCGGGGAAGTCTCGTACCTGGAACGTTACCACTTCGATACCACGATCCTGCAGCCACAGGCGCGAACGCTCCAGCAGCACGCCGGAGCGTGAACGGGTACTGGGACTACCACCGATTGAGACGACCAACATTGCAGCGTTTCCTTGTCTGGGTTGGAAGTGACATTACCAGCGCATTCATATATCTAGAAATCATATTTTTTCATTTATTTATTCCATTTTATTTTTAATCCTGACGGCCTGCGAAAAACCGAGGCAATTTCTACAGGCATAAAAAAGGGCCGTCGAAACGGCCCGAATATCCCTGCTATGGCTAAGAGCAATGCAACGAGGAATCCTTCAGCGATTAGGCTGCGGGGTCAGCCGCAGGTAGGGCTTGACCGCCCGGTAACCTTTGGGGAAGCGCTGCCTGATCTCTTCTTCGTCCTTCAATGAAGGCACGATCACCACGTCGTCACCGTCCTGCCAGTTGCCTGGCGTCGCCACCTTGTGGTTGTCGGTCAGTTGCAGCGAGTCGATCACCCGCAGGATTTCATTGAAGTTGCGCCCGGTACTGGCCGGGTAGGTGATCGTCAGGCGTACCTTCTTGTTCGGGTCGATAACGAACAGCGAGCGCACGGTCAGGGTGTCGCTGGCATTCGGATGGATCAGGTCGTACAGATCGGACACCTTGCGGTCGGCGTCAGCGATGATCGGGAAGTTGACCACGGTGTTCTGGGTCTCGTTGATATCCTCGATCCAGCGCTGGTGCGAGTCGACAGGATCGACCGACAAGGCGATGGCCTTGACCCCGCGCTTGGCGAATTCGTCCTTGAGCTTGGCAGTCAGACCCAGCTCGGTAGTGCACACCGGGGTGAAGTCCGCCGGGTGCGAGAACAGCACGCCCCAGCTATTGCCCAGCCACTCGTGGAAGCGAATCCTGCCGTCGCTGGAATCCTGTTCGAAATCGGGGGCGATATCGCCGAGTTTGAGGCTCATGGGCTGCGGCTCCTGTGCTGGGTTCTGTAGCGTGTGGGTTCAATGTGCCTGCGCCGGAATAAAAATAAAAAGAATAAATAACGATTTATTTATAACTGAAAAGCACATCAATGCGCAGACACAAAAAAGCCTCGCACTAGGCGAGGCTTCTTGTTTGGCTACGGCTTACAGGAAATTGTAAGTATAGTTCACGATGAAGCGGGTCTGGTCTTTGTCCGCAGCGCTTTCGCCGCTACCACGGTAGACGCCCTGACGCAGGCTGAAGCCCAGGCCTTTGAGGGTGCCTTGTTGCAGGGTGTAGTCGACGCGCGCGTCACGTTCCCATTCGTTATAGGTGCCATCACCAGACCTGTTGCGTACGTCGTCACCACGCAGATAGGCCACCGAAGCCTTGAGGCCAGGCACACCCAGAGCCGCGAAGTCATAGGAGTACTGGCCGAAGGTGGTGTTTTCGCCAGCGCGGGCGAACTGGTTGATCATGCTGTCGGTGAACAGGTAGAAGCTCGAGCCACCGTTGCCTTCCAGCGAAGAGGTGGCGCCGTCCTTGCGTACGCTACCTTGGTTCAGCCAGACGAAACCACCGTCATCCCCCACCTGCTGGTGGCCGAGCATCAGCGCGTGGCCACCCAGGGTGTAGGTGAACATGGCGCTCCAGGTCTTGTTGTCGACTTCACCGGTGTTCTTCGCGAAGCCACCATTGTTGTCGAAGGCGTACCCGGTCTGGCCGTTCTTGCCATCGCTGCTGCTGTCGAAGTAGCGCAGATCAGTCTTGAACGACTGGTTGTCGGCAATCTTGAAGACATGAGTAGCACCCAGGAAGTGCTGCTTGTAGAAGTCTTCCAGGTTCGAGTAGTAGTACTGCAAGGTCAGGTCAGGGGTGAGCTTGTAGTCACCACCGGCGAACTGGAACTTGTTGCTGTCACGGAAGGCGCCAGAAACGGAAAGACCGGTCCGGTTGCTCGAAGCACGGCCCATCGCGTGGGTCAGCTGACCTGCGTTGACGGTCAGGTTGTCGATTTCCTTCGACTGCAAGGTGCCGCCCTCGAAGGTTTGCGGCAGCAGGCGGCCATCGTTGGACACCAGGATCGGCAGGTTAGGCGCCAGGGCGCTACCGTAGTGAACTTCTGTCTTGGAGAAGCGAGCCTTCGCGTTACCACCAATGCGCGCCCAGTCGTGGACTGCCGAACCATCCGAGTCGCTTGGGAAGAAGGTGTTGTTGGCATCCGGGCGGCTACCACGGCCACCGTCCAGGTGAATGCCCCACAATGCTTGAACGTCAACACCAAAGCCTACGGTGCCTTCGGTGAAGCCAGACAGATAGTCAAGCTTGAAGCCCTGTCCGCTTTCCTTCTGGTCGATGCCGCTTTCGCGGTTGTCATCGTTGAAGTACATGGTGCGCGAGCTGAGCGACAGTTTGCTGTCTTCAACGAAACCGGCAGCGCCTGCTTGTTGGGCGAGAACCCCCAATGCCACGGCCAGGGCCAGGCTGGACTTGTACATATTTTGCTCCTCTACGTTCTAATTCTTGTGTATCTCTGGCGGCGGGATCTGCTGCCCCGCTCACCGTGGATTGGCGATTTAGTCCCAAAGCGTGACCATTAAGTCAATCGTTTCTAAACGTTTCGCGACTTTGGTCTAAGACGCCACCTGCGCTACAGGATAATGACAATCCTATAAATCCAAAATGACCGTTTTATGAATTGGTAAGATTTTTCTGGAATATGTTAGGAACTGTTACTGGATTTTGTTGTAAAAACCAAGCGACTCATAACCATAGGTTATTTGCAAACGTTTGCTCATAACCTAATTCCATATCGTTCTAACGAGTCGGAAAAGGCTAGCAGCACTTCCGGGTTGTGCCATTGGCTGTGGTCATATCCGATCGAGCCCAAAGCGGTGCGCCTACAGGTTAAAGCGATTGGCTCCTAAGCTAATGCAAAAAAGTTATTTATTTTACTTTTCTTAGATCATTTAGCCTTCTCGCCATCCAACACCCGATGGCTGACGAGAGGTTCACCATGATTCCGCACGCTCCGCTGCGTCTGTTTGCCGCCCTGACCCTCGCCAGCGCCAGCTGGTTGGCCCAGGCTGCCGACCTGACCGTGGCCTACCAGACCACCGTCGACCCCGCCAAAGTCGCGCAGGTTGATGGCAGTTATGAAAAAGCCAGCAAGGCCAGCATCGACTGGCGCAAGTTCGACAACGGCGCCGACGTCATCACCGCAGTAGCCAGTGGCGATGTACAGATCGGTTACCTGGGCTCCAGCCCGCTGGCCGCTGCCGCTACCCGCAAGCTGCCGGTCGAGACCTTCCTGATCGCCACGCAGATTGGCGCCGGTGAGGCCCTGGTCGCCCGCGACGGTATCAACACTCCGCAAGACCTGGTCGGCAAGAAAGTCGCCGTGCCGTTCGTTTCCACCGGCCACTACAGCCTGCTGGCGGCCCTGAAAAGCTGGAACATCGACCCGGCCAAAGTACAGATTCTCAACCTCGCACCGCCAGCGATCATTGCTGCCTGGAAGCGTGGTGACATCGACGCTACCTATGTATGGGACCCGGCCCTGGGCGTGGCCAAGGAAAACGGCAAGGTATTGATCACCTCGGGTGAGCTGGCCGAGAAAGGCGCGCCGACCTTCGACGCGTGGATCGTGCGCAAGGACTTCGCCGCCAGGCACCCGGACGTGGTCAAGGCCTTCGCCAAGGTCACCCTCGACGCCTACGCCGACTACCGCAAGGATCCCAAAGCCTGGCTCGCCAACCCGGGCAACGTCGCCAAGCTGGCCAAGCTCTCCGGCGCCAAGCCTACCGATATCCCGGTACTGCTGCAGGGCAACGTCTACCCGCTGGCGGCCGACCAGGCCAGTGCGCTGGGCACGCCGACCACCCAGGCGCTGACCGACACTGCCACCTTCCTCAAGCAGCAAGGCAAGGTCGACGCGGTACTGCCGGATTACTCGCCCTACGTCAGCGCCCAGTACCTGCCCAACTAAGCCTGTAGAAACCGACCGGAGCCTGCCATGGCCTTGCTCGAGCTGGAGCGCATCAGCGCACAGTACCCCGGCGCCACTACCCCGGTGCTGGCCGATATCAACCTGACCTTGGGGCCGCGCCAGTTGCTGGTGGCCCTGGGGCCTTCCGGCAGCGGCAAGACCTCGCTGCTGAACCTGATCGCCGGCTTCGTCGCCCCCAGCGGCGGGCGCATCACGCTGGACGGCGTACCGGTTCAGGGCCCCGGGGCCGAGCGCGGTGTGGTGTTCCAGGATGATGCCCTGCTGCCCTGGCAGAACGTGTTGGCCAATGTCGCCTTCGGCCTGGAACTGGCCGGCATGCCCCGCGCCGAGCGCGAAGCCAGAGCCCGCGAAATGCTGGCCCTGGTTGACCTCGAGGGTTATGGCGAGCGGCGCATCTGGCAATTGTCCGGCGGCCAGAAACAGCGCGTGGGCCTGGCCCGGGCGCTGGCAGCCGACCCTCGGGTACTGCTGATGGACGAGCCGTTCGGCGCGCTCGATGCCTTTACCCGTGAGCAGATGCAGGAGTTGCTGCTGCAGGTGTGGCAACGCACGGCCAAACCGGTGTTCCTGATTACCCATGACATCGAAGAAGCGGTGTTCCTGGCCAGCGAGCTGGTGCTGCTGGCCCCCAACCCGGGGCGTGTGGTGGAACGCCTGCAACTGGATTTCGGCCAGCGTCATGCCGCCGGCGAACCGGCCCGGGCGATCAAGTCCGACCCGGCCTTCATCGAAACCCGCGAGCATGTGCTGGCGCGGGTGTTCTCGCAACGGCAAAGCCTGCAGGAGCGCGCATGAGCAGTCTGGACCTGCCGGTCATCGGCAAACGCAACGCCGGCCCCCGGCCAACCGCCAGGCTGCGCAGCCCCTTGGCCACCCGCTGGATCAGCACGCTGACCCTGGCCAGCCTGCTGCTGGCCTGGTGGTTGGTGACCGCAGCCGGCTGGATCGAGCCGCTGTTCCTCCCCGCGCCCGCCGATATCGTGGCCAGGGCCTGGACCTTGCTGACCCAGGGTTACATGGATGCCAGCCTGTGGCAGCACCTGGGTGCCAGCCTGGGGCGCATCGGCGTAGCCCTGCTGGTCGCCACTCTTACGGCCATTCCGGTGGGTATCGCCATCGGCTACAACCGCGTGGCCCGTGGCATTCTCGACCCGTTGATCGAGTTCTACCGGCCGATCCCGCCGCTGGCCTACCTGCCGCTGATCGTCATCTGGTGCGGCATCGGCGAGCTGTCGAAGGTGTTGCTGATCTACCTGGCGATCTTCGCGCCCATCGCCATCGCCACAGCCACCGGCGTGCGCACGGTCGACCCGGCCAAAATGCGGGCGGCACAGTCGCTTGGAGCGACCAGGGCCCAGCTGATCCGCCATGTGATCCTGCCCAGCGCCTTGCCGGACATCCTCACCGGCCTGCGTATCGGCCTCGGAGTCGGCTGGTCGACCCTGGTGGCCGCCGAGCTGATCGCGGCCACCAGTGGCCTGGGCTTCATGGTGCAGTCGGCAGCACAGTTCCTGGTAACCGATGTGGTGGTGCTTGGCATCCTGCTGATCGCCCTGATCGCCTTCGCCCTGGAAATGGGCTTGCGCGCCCTGCAACGCAAGCTGGTGCCTTGGCACGGGCAAAGCCACTGAACCCTGTTGACCACGCCAGCAGCCTGGCGCCTGACGAAGAGACCGACATGAGCCTGACCATTACTCCACTCAGCCCGGCGCTCGGCGCCCAGATCAGCGGCGTGGACCTCAGCCGCGACATCAGCACCGAACAGCGCGACGCCATCGAACAGGCGCTGTTGCAACACCAGGTGCTGTTCTTCCGCAACCAACCGATCACCCCGCAGCAGCAGGCACGCTTTGCTGCCTGCTTCGGAGACCTGCACATCCACCCGATCTATCCCAATGTGCCGGAAACCCCGCAGGTGCTGATCCTCGACACGGCGGTCACCGATGTGCGCGACAATGCCGTGTGGCACACCGACGTAACCTTCCTGCCGACCCCGGCCCTGGGAGCAGTCCTCAGTGCCAAGCAGCTGCCGGCTTATGGTGGCGATACCCTGTGGGCCAGCGGGATCGCGGCCTTCGAAGCCTTGTCGGCGCCCTTGCGCACGTTGCTCGACGGGCTCAACGCTACCCATGACTTCACCAAGTCGTTCCCGCTGGAGCGCTTTGGTACCACGCCAGAGGACCTGGCGCGCTGGGAGGCCACGCGGCGCAACAACCCACCTTTGTCACACCCGGTGGTGCGCACGCATCCAGCGAGCGGGCGCAAGGCGCTGTTCGTCAATGAAGGGTTCACCACGCGGATCAATGAGCTGAGCGAACTGGAAAGCGAAGCGCTGTTGAAGCTGCTGTTCGCCCATGCCACGCGGCCGGAGTTCAGTATCCGCTGGCGCTGGCAGGAGAATGATGTGGCGTTCTGGGACAACCGGGTAACGCAGCACTTTGCCGTGGATGACTACCGGCCCAACCGGCGGGTGATGCATCGGGCGACCATCCTTGGGGATGTGCCTTTCTGACACCACCCCGGGGAGGCTTGGGCCTCCTTTCGTGACACAAGGCCGCGTCTGCAGGAGTCGCGTACCTCTGCAGGCGCAGCCTTGTCGGGGTGGGCCGCACGGCGGCCCCCAGCGGGTTACCTGACCAGATGCAGGAACTGCATGTGCCGTTCGTACTGGTCGAGGATGTCGTTGATGATCTGCTCCCTGCTATAGCCCACCAGGTCATAGTTCTGGCTGCCTTCGCTCAGGTGCACCTCCGCCCGGTAGTAACGGCGGTTCTTCAACTCCTGCGTGCCCAGCCCACCGAGGGCGAACGATGGCGTGAAGTAGCCACGCATCTGCACCTGGTAGATGAACGGCTGCTCCTCGCCATGGCCAATCTTCAGGCTGACGTTGTCATGGCTCGGGTCGTCCTGGGTAATCAGCACCAGGCCCTTCTGCTCGAACACCTCGCGCACATCGGCAATTGCCGGGCGCACCACGTCGTCCATGAAGCGGTACACCTCGTCGCGCGACGGGAAATGCACCGCCTGGCTCAGGCGCTGGCGCCAGCCACCGCGCCCGCGACGTGAATGCGCGAACGGGGCCAGTGAGTGCATCTGCGCGATCTGCCGTTGCGACTCCAGGTAGAACGCCTTGTGCAGCCCCCACATCATGCACAGCAAGATCAGCGAGAACGGCAACGAGGTCAGCACCACAGCGGACTTCAGCGAATCGATGCTGCCGGCGAACAGCAGTGCACTGGTGATCAGCGCCGTCATTGCGCCCCAGAATATACGCAGCCAGTTCGGTCCGTCCTCGTCGGCATCACCTCCTGTCGCCGACAAGGTCGACAGCACCACGGTGCCCGAGTCGGCGGAGGTAACGAAGAACACGAAGCTGATGAACACCGTCACGGCAATCACCGCCTTGCTCCAGGGGTAGGTTTCCAACAGCAGGTACAGGCTCATCGCCGGGTTATCCAGTGCCGACTGGCCCAGCGCGGTCATGCCGTGGTTGATCACCTGGTCCAAGGCGCTGTTGCCGAAGATCGACATCCACGCCAGGGTGAAGCCCAGCGGAATCAGCAGCACGCCGAAGACAAATTCGCGAATCGTACGGCCGCGGGAGATACGGGCGATGAACAGCCCCACGAACGGTGCCCATGCAATCCACCAGGCCCAGTAGAACACGGTCCAGCCGCCCAGCCAGCCGCTGTTCTCGCCGTAGGCATACACATCGAAGCTCTTGCGTGGCAAGGCACCGAGATAATCGCCAAGGTTCTGGATCAGCGTGTTGAACAGGTGTTGGGTAGGGCCGGCGAACAGCACGAAGAGCAACAGCGCGCAGGCCAGGAACAGGTTGATGTCGCTCATCACCCGCACGCCCTTCTCCACCCCGGCAACGGCCACGGCGACCGCCGCGCCCATCATCAGGACGATCAACAGCACTTGCACCCACTGGCTGTGGCTGATGCCGAACAGATAGTCGAGGCCGGCATTCAGGTGCAGCACGCCAAAGCCCATGTCGGCGCCCAGGCCGAACACCGTGGCAATGATGCCGAAACCGTCCACCGCGTAGCCGATCGGCCCGTTGATGCGCTTGCCGATCAGCGGGTACAACGCCGAACGCAAGGCCAGCGGCAGGTTGTGCCGGTAAGCGAAGTAGGCCAGGGCCATGCCGACGAAGGCGAACACGCCCCAGCCATGCAGGCCCCAGTGCAGGAACAGGATCTGCATGGCCTGGCGCCCGGCTTCGGCGGTAGCCGCCTCGCCCTGGGGCGGCTGCAGCATGTGGGTCAGCGGCTCGGACACGCAGAAGAAGAACAGGGTGATGCTGATACCGGCGGCGAACAGCATGCCGGCCCACGACAGATAGCTGAACTCGGGCTCGTCGTGGTCGGCACCGAGCTTGATCTTGCCGTAACCGGACAAGGCGGTGACCACCACGAAGACCAGGTACAGCGTCATCGCCAGCATGTAGTACCAGCCGACGGTGTTGGCCGCCCAGTTCTGCGCCGCCAGCAACCAGTCGCCGGCACTGCGCGGGTTGGCAATGACCACCAGGCCGAAGAGCAGGATGAAACTTGCCGCGAAATAGAACACCGGGGGGTTCATGCGGATCTTGCCATTGGCAAGGGATGGGATCGGTGCACTCATGGGCGGCGCACCTCGTCGAATGACGTAAGGTTCGGAATGAACGGGTTCAGCAAAGGAATCCTCCTGTTGAACACCGGCAGCGGACCAGCGTTTTTCATTGAACAAGCGTTCAAGTTAAACATGGATCGGATTTCAATGCGAATCAGGGCGCTGGCTGGCGCCCTCCCTGGCCGGCCTCTTCGCGGGGCTTGGCTACGAAGAGGCCGGTACGGATATCAGTTCTTGTCCTGGCAATCCAGCTGCAGATTGGCCTGGGTAATGTTGCTGTCGGCCGGCACGCTGCGGGTCAGCCAGACATTGCCACCGATGGTCGAACCTTTGCCGATGGTGATCCGCCCCAGAACCGTGGCGCCAGCATAGATGACCACATCGTCTTCGACGATCGGGTGACGCGGCAG
This sequence comes from Pseudomonas sp. TE21394, assembly GCF_054057835.1. Taxonomy (NCBI): domain Bacteria; kingdom Pseudomonadati; phylum Pseudomonadota; class Gammaproteobacteria; order Pseudomonadales; family Pseudomonadaceae; genus Pseudomonas; species Pseudomonas sp. TE21394. Next base: position 1,658,264 of record NZ_JBSRZR010000001.1, read on the forward strand.
GCCTTTGTGCAAGGTCCCCGACTCGTCGCTGGGGAAGCGCTTGGCTCCCAGGGTCACGGCCTGGTAGATACGCACGCGCTCGCCAATGATCGCGGTTTCGCCAATCACCACACCCGTACCATGGTCGATGAAGAAGCTCGGGCCGATCTGTGCCCCGGGATGAATGTCGATGCCCGTGGCCGAATGCGCCAGCTCCGAGCTGATCCGCGCCAGCAGTGGCAAGCCGGCCTGGTACAGGTGGTGCGCCAGACGGTGGTGAATGATCGCCAGGATGCCGGGGTAGCACAGCAGCACTTCATCGACGCTGCGCGCCGCCGGGTCACCGTGGTAAGCGGCCAGCACGTCGGTATCGAGCAGCACGCGCAGGCCCGGCAGGGCGGCGGCAAAGCCCTGGACCAGGCGCAGCGCATGGGCATCAACGCCGTCCAGCTCGGCCTTGTTTTGCCGTGCGGCGTAGCGCAGCTCGAGGCGAGCCTGGACCAGCAAGGCGGTCAACGCGGCATCCAGGGTATGGCCTACGTAGAAGTCTTCACTTTCTTCGCGCAGGTCGACAGGGCCAAGGCGCATGGGGAACAGCGCGCCGCACAGTTGTTCGAGAATCTGCCGCATGGCCTCGCGCGAAGGCAACTCACGCCCGCCTTGCTCGCCACTGCTGCGGCCATTGCGGGCGCGCCATTGTTCACGGGCGCCGCGCAGACCGGCGACGATGCTCTGCAGCTGCCAGTGCCCGGATGAAGGTTGTTCGCTCACGGTTTTCTCCTGCCTGAGTAGGCCAGACTCATTTTTATTTGGCTGACCCGCGAAAGGGCCGGGCCTGCGTACATGCAATCCACTCTACGGCAAAACCATCCCTTGGAAAAAACAACGCTTTATTCCATCCTGCACTAAGTCCGGCATAAGCAGCGATGACGGGGGGCGGATACTCACCTACCCTCAATGCAGTCGGGACTGACAAAAACACAAAAGGAAATAACAAAATAATTTTTTATTATTTCCTGGCCTAAGTGGCCATCCCTATAGTCGCCACCCACCACTGATCACAAGCGCGGGGCTTCCACATGTCGAAATTCGCCAAACCGCTACTCAACGCCAGCCTGGCTCTCCTGCTGGGTGCCGGCCTGTTCAGCCAGGCTTTTGCCGGCGAGCAGCTCAAGACTATCCAGGAAAAAGGCGTGATCAACGTCGGCCTGGAAGGCACCTACCCACCGTTCAGCTTCCAGGACGAGAACGGCAAGCTCACCGGCTTCGAAGTCGAGCTGTCCGAACTGCTGGCCAAGGAGCTCGGAGTCAAGGCCAAGGTGCAGCCGACCAAGTGGGACGGCATCCTCGCCGCCCTGGAGTCCAAGCGCCTGGATGTGGTGATCAACCAGGTGACCATTTCCGAAGAGCGCAAGAAGAAGTACGACTTCTCCGAGCCCTACACCATCTCCGGCATCCAGGCGCTGATCCTGAAGAAGAAGGCCGAGCAGCTGAACATCCACAAGGCCGCCGACCTGGCCGGCAAGAAGGTTGGCGTAGGCCTGGGCACCAACTACGAGCAGTGGGTGAAACAGGACGTGCCGCAAGCCGATGTGCGCACCTATGAAGACGACCCAAGCAAGTTCGCCGACCTGCGTAACGGCCGTATCGATGCCATCCTGATCGACCGCCTGGCCGCGCTGGAATATGCCCAGAAAGCCAAGGACACCCAGCTGGCCGGCGATGCCTTCTCGCGCCTCGAAAGCGGCGTGGCACTGCGCAAGGGCGAGCCGGAACTGCTGGCGGCAATCAACAAGGCACTGGACAAGCTCAAGGCTGACGGCACGCTGGCCAAGCTGTCCGAGAAGTACTTCGGTGCCGATGTCACCAAATGATCGCTGAAAGCCTGCAACTCGTTGTCGATTCTGCGCCCTTCCTGCTGAAGGGCGCGGGTTATACCGTGCTGCTCAGCGTCGGGGGCATGTTCTTCGGCCTGCTGCTGGGGTTTGCCCTGGCGCTGATGCGGCTGTCGAAGGTCCTGCCATTGAACTGGCTGGCCCGGGTCTATGTGTCGTTCTTCCGCGGCACACCACTGCTGGTGCAGCTGTTCGTGATCTATTTCGGCATGCCGCAGATCGGCATCGAACTGGACCCGATCCCGGCCTCGCTGATCGGTCTGTCGCTGAACATGGCGGCCTACATCTGCGAAATCCTGCGCGCGGCGATCTCCTCGATCGACCGCGGCCAGTGGGAAGCCGCCGCCAGCATCGGCATGACCCGCGTCCAGGCCATGCGTCGGGCCATCCTGCCGCAAGCCTTGCGCACCGCCCTGCCACCGTTGGGCAACAGCTTCATCTCGCTGGTCAAGGACACCGCCCTGGCGGCGACCATCCAGGTGCCCGAGCTGTTCCGTCAGGCCCAGCTGATTACCGCACGCACCTTCGAAGTGTTCACCATGTACGTGGCGGTCGCGGTCATCTACTGGGTGCTGTGCAGCATCCTCGCGCACTTCCAGAACCGCATGGAAGCGCGCGTCAACCAGCATGACCAGGAGCATTGAGCATGATTGAAGTCAAAGGCCTGACCAAGCGGTTCAAGGGCCAGACCGTGCTCAACGGTATTGATCTGGCCGTGCAGCCGGGCGAAGTGGTGGCGATCATCGGCCCCAGCGGCTCTGGCAAGACCACTTTCCTGCGCTGCCTGAACCTGCTGGAAACCCCCGATGCCGGGCAGATCCAGATCGGCGACATCAGCATCGACGCCAACCGCCCGCTGGGTGGCCAGCAAGGCGCGATCCGCCGCCTGCGCCAGCAGGCCGGGTTCGTATTCCAGAACTTCAACCTGTTCCCCCACCGCACTGCCCTGGAAAACGTCATCGAAGGCCCGGTGATCGTCAAGAAGACGCCTCGCGAGCAGGCCATCGAACTGGGCCGGCGCCTGTTGGCCAAGGTCGGCCTGGCAGGCAAGGAAGACGCCTATCCACGGCGCCTGTCCGGTGGCCAGCAGCAACGGGTGGCCATCGCCCGCGCCCTGGCCATGGAACCGGAGGTGATCCTGTTCGACGAACCGACCTCGGCGCTCGACCCGGAGCTGGTGGGTGAAGTGCTGGCGACCATCCGCGGCCTGGCCGAGGAGCGACGCACCATGATCATCGTGACCCACGAGATGAGCTTTGCCCGGGACGTGGCGAACCGGGTGATTTTCTTCGACAAGGGAGTGATCGTGGAACAGGGCGAGGCCAAGGCGCTGTTCGCGGCGCCGAAGGAAGAACGTACCCGGCAATTCCTGCGCAAGTTCCTCGGGACTGCGGCTTCCGAGTAAGCCTGTGCCGGCCTCGCGGGCGCGCCCGCGAGGCCGGCACATCCGCAACAAATCCCTTCTTCTATACATATTCCAAAGAGTTAGTTCATAAAGTTTTTATAAAGCATTAGGGTATATGAACCGGACCACCGGACCAGCACACATCCGTCGCGACCAGCTACAGCGACATAACCAATTTGTGAGGTCAGGAATGGTCAGGATCGCAATCACCCCAGTGCGCAACGCCAGGGCATTGAGTGCAGCCAAGGAGCGGCACTGATGTCCAGCCAAGCCAATACCCGATTCCACAGCGATCTCGACAGCTCGCCGGTGCTGCTGCCAGCCAAGGTGCTGCGCAACGACGCCGAAGCCTTGCAAGCGGCCCGCGAACTGGCCGAGGTTGCCCGTGAGCAGGCCGCCCGCCGCGACCAGCAACGCAAACTGCCATGGGCCGAGATCGAGCTGTTCACCCGCAGTGGCCTGGGCAGCATCAGCGTCCCCAAAGCCTTCGGCGGCCCCGAGGTGTCATTCGAGACCATCGCCGAAGTATTCCGCCTGATCAGCGCGGCCGATCCGGCCCTGGGGCAGATCCCGCAGAACCAGTTCGGCATCCTGCAACTGCTGCGCCTGACAGGAACCGAAGCGCAGCAGGCGGCGATCTACCGCAGCGTGCTCGACGGCTGGCGTATCGGCAATGCCGGCCCTGAGCGCGGCACCAAAGATACCCTCACACTCAAGGCCAGGCTTACCCGGGCCGGCGACGGCTATCGCATCAGCGGCGAAAAGTTCTATTCCACGGGTGCTCTGTTCGCCCACTGGGTGGCGGTCAAGGCGCTGGACGACGAAGGCCGCCAGCGCCTGGCGTTCGTCCGCCGTGGTAGCCCCGGGCTGCGCATCGTCGATGACTGGTCCGGGTTCGGCCAGCGCACTACCGCCAGCGGCACCGTACTGCTCGACCAGGTGCCGGTGGATGCCGAGCTGGTGATCGACAATTGGCGCCAGCGCGACATCCCCAATACCCAGGGTGCAGCTTCGCAGCTGATCCAGGCGGCCATCGATGCCGGTATTGCCGAAGCGGCGATCAATGATGCGATCACATTCGTCCGCGAGAAGTCCCGCCCATGGGTCGACGCCAATGTCGAGCGTGCCAGTGACGATCCGTATGTGATTGCCGACGTCGGTCGCCTGAAGCTCGAACTGCATGCCGCCGAAGCGTTGCTGCGCAAGGCTGCGCGGGTTCTCGACGAAGTCAACGCCGCGCCGATCGACGCCGCAAGCGCGGCGCGGGCCTCGATCGCGGTGGCCGAGGCCAAGGTGCTGACCACCGAAATCGCCCTGCAGGCCAGCGAGAAGCTGTTCGAGCTGGCCGGCAGCCGCGCCACGCTTGCCGAGTTCAACCTCGACCGCCACTGGCGCAACGCCCGGGTGCACACCCTGCATGACCCGGTGCGCTGGAAGTACCACGCGGTGGGCGCTTACCACCTCAACGGCACGCTGCCTGCGCGGCATTCCTGGATCTGATTTTTTGGCTTTGGGGCCGCTTTGCAGCCCATCGCGACACCAGCCCGCTCTTGCACAGGCCCCGTGTGCGCACCCTGTGGAGCCGGCCTTGCTCGCGATGGGCCGCAAAGCGGCCCCAATAGCCCGGAGAACACCATGACCACAACCATCATTACCAACGATAGCCACGCCCTGGCCGTCGCCGAAGACATCGCCCGGCAACTGCGCCGCGACAGCGCCCAGCGCGACCGTGAACGCCGCCTGCCGCACGCCGAGCTGGAGCTGTTCACCCGCTCCGGGCTGTGGGCGATCAGCGTGCCCAAGGCCTTCGGCGGTGCCGGCGTGTCCAATGTCACCCTGGCCAAGGTCATCGCCCGCATCGCCCAGGCCGACGGCTCGCTCGGGCAGATTCCGCAGAACCACTTCTACGCCCTGGAAGTGCTGCGGGTGAACGGCTCGCCCGAACAGCAGCAGCGCCTGTATGGCGAAGTACTGGCTGGCCGTCGCTTCGGCAACGCCCTGGCCGAACTGGGCACCAAGACCGCCAACGACCGCACCACCCGCCTGAGCCGTGACGGCGACGATTTCCGCATCAATGGCCGCAAGTTCTACGCCACCGGGGCCATCTACGCCCAGCGTATTCCCACCTCGGTGGTCGACGAGCACGGCGTGCAGCACCTGGCGTTCGTTCCGGCCGACAGCCAGGGCCTGCAGGTGATCGACGACTGGAGCGGTTTCGGCCAGCGCACCACCGGCAGCGGCTCGGTTGTGTTCGACAACGTCTATGTCAGCGCCGCCGACGTGGTGCCGTTCCAGAGCGCCTTCGAGCGCCCCACCCCGGTTGGCCCGCTAGCGCAGATTCTTCATGCCGCGATCGACACCGGCATTGCCCGCGCCGCCTATGCGGACGCCTTGCAGTTCGTGCGCAGCCGTAGCCGGCCGTGGGTCGACTCCGGCCTGGACAAGGCCAGCGATGATCCGTTGACGCTGAAAAGCTTCGGTCAGCTGGCGATCCGTCTGCACGCCGCCGAAGCCCTGCTGGAGCGTGCCGGCGAATACCTGGACCGCGCCCGCGACGACAGCACCGCCGCCAAGGTTGCCGCTGCTTCCATCGCCGTGGCCGAAGCCCGCGCCATCAGCACCGAGATAGCCCTGGCAGCCGGCACGACGCTGTTCGAACTGAGCGGCAGCCAGGCCACCCTGGCCGAACACAACCTCGATCGCCACTGGCGCAACGCCCGCGTGCACACCCTGCATGACCCGGTACGCTGGAAATACCACGCCATCGGCAATTACTACCTCAACGATGCCAACCCGCCACGTCGGGGGACCATCTGATGGCCAGGCAGATCCTGCTCAATGCCTTCAACATGAACTGCATCGGGCACATCAACCACGGCCTGTGGACCCACCCACGGGACACTTCGACCCAGTACAAGACCCTGGACTACTGGACCGACCTGGCGCAGCTGCTGGAACGCGGCCTGTTCGACGGGCTGTTCCTTGCCGATATCGTCGGCACCTACGATATCTATGGCCAGTCGCTGGATGTCACCCTGAAGGAGTCGATCCAGCTGCCGGTCAACGACCCGCTGCTGCTGGTTTCGGCCATGGCCGCCGTCACCCGCCACCTGGGGTTCGGCCTTACCGCCAACCTCACCTACGAGGCGCCGTACCTGTTCGCCCGGCGCCTTTCCACCCTGGACCACCTGAGCAATGGCCGGGTGGGCTGGAACATCGTCACCGGCTACCTCGACAGTGCCGCCCGGGCCATGGGCCTGGCCCAGCAACCCGAACATGACCGCCGCTACGACCAGGCCGACGAATACCTGCAGATACTGTACAAACTGCTGGAGGGTAGCTGGGCCGACGATGCGGTGGTCGCCGACCGCCAGCAGCGCATCTACGCGCGGCCCGACAAGGTGCGCAAGGTCCGCCATCAAGGCGAGTTCTACCAGGTCGAGGGCTACCACCTGAGCGAACCGTCGCCGCAGCGCACGCCGGTGCTGTTCCAGGCCGGCAGCTCACCGCGAGGCCTGGCCTTCGCCGGCAATCATGCCGAATGCGTGTTCATCAGTGGCCAGGACAAAGCCGCCACCCGCGCCCAGGTCGACAAGGTGCGTGCCGCCGCCCAGGCCGCTGGGCGCGACGCGCAAGCGGTCAAGGTGTTCATGGGCATCACGGTGATCGTCGCGGCCACCGAGCAACAGGCCCAGGCCAGGCACGCCGAGTACCTGCAACATGCCAGTGCAGAGGCCGGGGTCGCGCATTTCGCAGCCTCCACCGGTATCGACTTTGCCGCCTTCGAGCTGGATGAACCGATCGCCTTCCGCCAGGGCAACGCCATCCAGTCCGCCACGCGCCAGTTGCAGGACAACGCCTGGACCCGACGTCGCCTGTTGCAGCAGCACGCCCTGGGTGGTCGCTACGTGACCCTGGTTGGCGCGCCGGAGCAAGTGGCCGAGCAACTGATCGCCTGGATCGATGAAACCGGCCTGGACGGCTTCAACCTGACCCGCACCGTCACCCCGGAAAGCTTCGAGAACTTCATCGACCTGGTCATCCCACAACTGCAGCAGCGTGGCCGCTACAAGACCGCCTACGCCGAAGGCACATTGCGCGAAAAGCTGTTCCAGGCCGACCACCCGTACCTGCCCGCCGACCATCCTGGCTCGGCTTACCGCTTTGCCTCTACCCCTACCACGACTGGAGCCCTGCACCATGCTTGAGAAACTGTTCCGGCCCGTCGCGGCCATCGCCGTCAGCCTCGGTCTGTGCGCCAGCGCCCTGGCCGCCGAACCGCTGAAGATCGGTACCACTGCCGCCTTCGCCATACCACTGGAAGCGGCCGTGGAAGAAGCACACAAACAAGGCCTGGAAGTGAAGCTGATCGAGTTCAGCGACTGGATCGCGCCGAATGTCAGCCTCAATAGCGGCGACATCGACGTGAACTATTTCCAGCACATCCCGTTCCTGGAGAACGCCAAGGCTGCCGCAGGTTTCAACCTGGTGCCCTACGCCTCCGGCATCATCAACAATGTCGGCCTGTACTCGAAAAAGTACAAAAGTTTCGCCGACCTGCCCGAAGGCGCCAGCGTGGCCATCGCCAACGACCCGATCAACAGCGGCCGTGGCCTGCAGCTGCTGGCCAAGGCTGGCCTGATCAGCCTCAAGCCGGGAGTGGGCTACAAAGCCACCGAGGCCGACATCGTCGCCAACCCGAAGAACCTGAAGATCCTCCAGGTCGAGGCGGTACAACTGGTACGAGCCTATGACGACGCCGATCTGGTGCAGGGCTACCCGGCATATATCCGCCTGGCGAACAGCTTCGACGCTGGCTCGGCGCTGCTGTTCGACGGCCTGGAGAACAAGGAATACGTCATCCAGTTCGTCATTCGCCCGCAAAGCAAGGACGACCCGCGCCTGGCCAGGTTCGTCGACATCTACCAGCATTCGCCAGCGGTGCGCGCGGCCCTCGACAAGGCCCACGGCAAGCTTTACCAGGCCGGCTGGGAGGGCTGACATGAGCCAGGCCAGCGCGCTCCGGGCGCCCACCACACAATCACTACCAGCGACGGCCAAGGAACAGGCCCTGCGCCCGGATGTCAATCAGGCCCACGTGCGCTTCATCGGCCTGGGCAAGACCTACCCGGGCCAGGCGCAACCGGCCTTGCGCGGCATCGACCTGAATATCCGCCATGGCGAGATCTTCGGCATCATCGGCCGCAGTGGTGCCGGCAAGTCATCGCTGCTGCGTACTATCAACCGGCTGGAACAGCCCAGCCAGGGCCGGGTACTGATCGACCAGGTGGACATCGCGCCTTTTCACCAAGACCAGCTGGTAGCCCTGCGTCGGCGTATCGGCATGATCTTCCAGCACTTCAACCTGATGTCGGCCAAGACCGTGTGGCAGAACGTCGAGCTGCCACTGAAGGTGGCCGGCGTAGCCAAGGCCGAGCGCCAACGCAAAGTGCGTGAACTGCTGGAACTGGTAGGCCTGCAGGAAAAACACCACGTGTACCCGGCGCAGCTGTCCGGCGGGCAGAAGCAGCGGGTCGGCATCGCCCGGGCGCTGGTGCATGACCCCGAGATCCTGCTGTGCGACGAGGCCACCTCAGCGCTGGACCCGGAAACCACCACGTCGATCCTCGAGCTGCTGCGCGATATCAACCAGCGCCTGGGCCTGACCATTGTGCTGATCACTCACGAGATGGCAGTGATCCGCGACATCTGCCACCGGGTGGTGGTACTCGAGCGCGGTGAAGTGATCGAGCAGGGCGAAGTCTGGCGGGTATTCGGCGCCCCGCGCCACGAGGTCACCCGGACCCTGCTCGCGCCTTTGCAGGCCAGGCTGCCTGCGGCGTTGCAGGCCAGCCTGCAAGCGACTCCGGCGAGCCATGACAGTGCCGTGGTGTTGAAGCTGACTGTGCTCGGCGAGCCGGAACTGTCGGCCCTGTTCAATGACCTGGGCGGCCGCGTGCGCCTGCTGCAGGGTGGCGTGGAAATCATCGGCGAGCATGCCCTGGGGCAGCTGATCCTGTCGGTGCAGCACTCGCCGCACGCCCCACATCAATTGCTGGAACGCGCCCGCCGCTGGGCCGAGGACGTGGAGGTACTAGGCCATGTGGTTTGATCGCCTGCTCGAAGGCTTGCTCGATACGTTGTTGATGGTCGGCGTGTCGTCGTTGATCGCCCTGCTGGCAGGGGTGCCGATGGCAGTATTGCTGGTAACCAGCGACAAGGGCGGGATCTTCCAGGCCCCCGTGCTGAACCGGGTGCTCGGCGCTTTCGTCAACCTGTTCCGCTCGATCCCGTTCCTGATCCTGATGGTCGCGCTGATCCCCTTCACCCGCCTGGTGGTAGGCACCACCTACGGCGTGTGGGCGGCAGTGGTACCGCTGACCATTGCCGCCACGCCGTTCTTCGCACGGATTGCCGAGGTCAGCCTGCGCGAAGTCGACCATGGCCTGGTCGAAGCGGCGCAGGCCATGGGTTGTCGGCGTTGGCACATCGTCTGGCATGTGTTGTTGCCCGAGGCACTGCCGGGAATCGTGGGGGGGTTCACCATTACCCTGGTGACGCTGATCAACTCTTCGGCCATGGCCGGCGCGATCGGCGCCGGGGGCCTGGGGGATATTGCCTACCGCTATGGTTACCAGCGTTTCGACAGCCAGATCATGCTGACCGTGATTGCCATGCTGGTGGCGCTGGTGGCATTGATCCAGCTGGGTGGGGACCGCCTGGCGAAGGGCTTGAACAAGCGCTGAAGTGCCAAGCGTGATAGCTGTGGCGCCTGGGATATCGAGCGCCGCGCAGGCGGCGCTCGATCTCAAATGCGCTGAAGACCTACAGCCAGGGTAAATCCGCAGCCGGCACCGGCCGCCCGAACCAGTACCCCTGCCCCAGCTGACACAACTCCTGCAGCAGGAAGCTGGCCTGCTCGGCCTGCTCGATACCCTCGGCATGCACCTGCATGCCCATGCTGCGAGCCAGGGCGATGATCACCCGGACGATCGCGATATCGTCCTCGTCCTGCGGCAACCCGGCGACAAAGCCTTGGTCGATCTTCAGCTTCTGCACCGGCAGACGCTTCAGCCGCAGCAGTGATGAATACCCGGTACCGAAGTCGTCGATGGCCAGGGTCACGCCCAGCTCACGCAGGCGATGCAATTGCTCCAGCGCCACCTCCGGGTCCTCCATCACCGCGCTCTCGGTCACCTCCAGCTCCAGCAAGGCCGGGGCCAGGCCGGTTTCGTGCAGCACCTCGGCCACCTGCTGGTACAGCTCATGCTGGCCAAACAGACGGCTGGAAATGTTCACCGCCACGAACGCCAGCTGCCGGCCCTGACCTTGCCATTGCACCATCTGCCGACATGCCTGGCGCAGCACCCAGGCGTCGATCTCGGCGATCAGCCCGGTGCGCTCGGCAATCGGGATGAACTCGCCCGGCGGCACCAGGCCGCGCTGCGGGTGCTGCCAGCGCACCAGTGCTTCGACCCCGACCGGGCGGCCGCTCGCCAAGTCGTGTACCGGCTGGTAGAACACCCGTAACTCGTCCTGCTCCAGCGCCCGGCGCAGTTCACCTGCGGTTTCGACCCGGTGCTGGGCGTGGGCGGTCAGCTCTTCGGTGTACAGCGCATAGCAGGCCCGCCCGTTGCTCTTGGCCTTGTACAAGGCCGAGTCGGCGTTTCGCAGCAATTGCTCGGCACTCAGGGCGTCGCTGGGGAACAGGCTGATACCCGCGCTGACACTGATGAACAGGCGATGACCCTCGAACAGGAACGGCTCGCGCATGCGCTCGATGATGCCCTGTGCCAGCTTGCCGGCCTGGCCGACCTGCTGGCAGTTCTCGGCCAGCACCCCGAACTCGTCGCCCCCCAGTCGCGCCAGGGTCACGCCGCTGCCCAGCACCTCGCCGAGGCGCTCGCCCACCAGCTTGAGCAACTGGTCGCCAATGGTGTGGCCAAGGCCGTCGTTGATGCTCTGGAAATGGTCGAGGTCCAGCAACAGCAGGGCACAGCCGCGCTTGTTGGCCTGGGCTGCGGTCAGGGCCTGCCCGACCCGGTCGGTGAACAGCAGGCGGTTGGGCAGGCCGGTCAGCGGGTCGTGGTGGGCCAGGTAGGCCAGCTCCTGTTCCGAATGCTTGATCGCGCTGATGTCGCTGAACACCGCCACGTAGTGGCTGAGTTCACCTTCGTCGTCGTGAATGGCGCAGATGGTCTGCCATTGCGGGTAGATTTCGCCGCTCTTGCGCCGGTTCCAGATTTCGCCGCTCCACTCGCCCCTATCCGCCAGGGTGGCGTAGATCTGCTGATAGAATGCCAGGCCATGGCGGCCCGACTTGAACTTGTTCGGACGCTGGCCGATGACCTCATCCTGCTGGTAGCCGGTAATGCGCATGAAGGCCCGGTTGACGTGCACTATCAGGCCCTGGCGGTCGGTCACCAGCACGCCTTCCAGGGTGCTGTCGAACACGGCGGCAGCCATGCGTAGCCGCTCGCGGTCTTCGCAACGCAAACGCGCGCCACGGCCGATGAAGTTGAGCAGGCGCACCCGCGACACATAAATCAGCAAGGCACTGAACAGTACCCAGACCACCACGTTGATCTGTCGCCCCACGGTCTGTGCCAGTGGGTCGTCGGTCATGCTCTGCAGCACCACCTCGGCCAGCGTCAGCCAGAGGACCGATAGCACCACATACAGCGCAGCCATGCGCAAGGCGTCGCGAACGGAAACAGACATGTCGGGTGCGATAGCCCATCAGAAAGGAAGGGGCATTATAAAGGCTGAAACATGTCGTGACTTCCTATCTGAACGGTTGACTGGCTTTATTTCCTCACCAAGGGATAATCACCCCCTTCCCCCTGCATTTCGAGGGTATCTGCACCTATGTGGTACAACGGCCTGCTCGACTTGTCGGCCTGGCAACTGGTCGGCATCACCTTGCTGATGACCCATGTGACCATTGTCAGCGTCACGGTCTACCTGCACCGCTACTCCGCGCACCGAGCCCTGGAGCTCAACGGCGTGCTAAAGCACTTCTTCCGTTTCTGGCTGTGGCTGACCACGGCCCAGAACACCCGCGAATGGACCGCCGTGCACCGCAAGCACCACGCCAAGTGCGAAACCCCCGAAGACCCGCACAGCCCGGTGTACAAGGGCCTGGGCACGGTGTTGCGCAAGGGCGCCGAGCTGTACCGGGAAGAGGCGCGCAACCCGGAAACCCTGCGCATCTACGGCAAGAACTGCCCGGACGACTGGATCGAGCGCAACCTCTACTCGCGCTACAAGCTGGGCGGCATCGCGCTGATGGCGGTAATCGACCTGCTGCTGTTCGGCACCATCGGCATCACCATCTGGGCGGTGCAGATGATGTGGATCCCGTTCTGGGCCGCCGGGGTGGTCAACGGCCTGGGCCATGCCCTTGGCTACCGCAACTTCGAATGCCGCGATGCCGCCACCAACCTGGTGCCATGGGGCATCCTCATCGGTGGCGAGGAGTTGCACAACAATCACCACACCTATCCCAACTCGGCCAAGCTGTCGGTCAGGCGCTGGGAGTTCGACATGGGCTGGGCGTGGATCCGCCTGTTCTGCCTGCTGCGCCTGGCCAAGGTCCAACGCGTGGCGCCCATCGCCCACCGGGTGGCCGGCAAGGCCAGCCTGGACATGGACACTGCCATGGCGATCCTCAACAACCGCTTCCAGATCATGGCCCAGTACCGCAAGCTGGTGATCGGCCCGCTGGTCAAGCAGGAACTGGCCCGCGTCGATGCCTCGGTGCGCCACCATTTCCGCCGCGCCAAGCGCCTGCTGTCGCGCGAGACCAGCCTGCTGCAGGACCGTCACCATGTACGTATCGAGTCGATGCTCGCACACAGCCAGGCGCTGAAGACCATCTACGAAAAACGCCTGGCGTTGCAGCAAATCTGGGCGCGCACCAGCGCCAATGGCCACGACATGCTGGCCGCCATGAAAGACTGGGTCCACGAGGCCGAAACCAGCGGTATCCATGCCTTGCGCGACTTCGCGGCGCAACTCAAGACCTACTCGCTGCGCCCGACCGGCGCCTGACCACCGTTGATCGGCACGCCCTCCTGGCAGGGCGTGCCGCCCGGAACTTCCCCCCGTCGCTTCCACTCGAATCTGGCACATCGCCCCGCGTGGCGGGCCGGATGCTGGCCGCACGCTTTCACGTCGAGACCTGCTTCGTGCACATGGCCAAGAACATTCCAACGACACTGCCCGGCACCCAACCTCCCGAGGCCGCCCAGACCTTGCTTGCGCTGCTTCACGCCCAGGGCGAAGTTGCTCGCCTGAGCGAGCGTGAGCAGTTGTTCAGCGCGCTGCTCGACAGCGTCAATGCGGTACTGTGGGCCTTCGACTGGGAAACCCGTCAGGTGCTGTACGTCAGCCCCGCCTATGAACGCATCTTCGGCCGCCCCGCCAGCCTGGTACTGGCCGACTACAACGAGTGGCGCGACAGCATCTATCCCGACGACCTGGAATTCGCCGAACGCAGCCTGGCCCAGGTGCTGGTCAAGGGCTCGGTAGAAGACCGCGAGTACCGCATCCTGAACGCCGATGGCCAGGTGCGCTGGCTGAGTGACAAGTGCTACATCAACCAGCAACGCGATGGTGACCGGGTAATCATCGTCGGCATTGCCGAGGACATCACCGAAAAGAAGCAACTCGAAGGCGAACTGCAGCGGTTGGCCACTACCGACGTGCTGACCCAGAGCAGCAACCGCCGGCATTTCTTCGAATGCGCCCAGCAGGCCTTCGATAGCGCACGCGACGAAGGCACGCCGCTGGCTTTCCTGCTGCTGGACATCGACGACTTCAAGCGCATCAACGACAGTTACGGCCACCAGGAAGGCGACCAGGTGTTGCAACGCATCGCCGACAGCGGCAAGGCCGTGCTACGCCGTGGTGACCTGTTCGGGCGCATTGGTGGTGAGGAATTCGCGGCGGTGTTCCCTGGCTGCAACGCCCTGGTGGCCGAGCAGATTGCCGAACGTTTGCAGCGGCATATCCAGCGTTTGAGTTTCAGCCATGGCGAGCAGACCTACGGCGTGACGGTGAGCCAGGGGGTGACCGCATTGACCGATGAAGATGTGGCGCTGGACAGCCTGTATGCGCGAGCCGACGCGGCGATGTACCAGGCCAAGCGCCAGGGCAAGAACCAGATCGTGCGCGCCTGAGCCGTGGCGCCGCTTGGCGGCTCCTGAACCTCAGCTGGAGCCCTCAGCCGTCGGCGGCTGTTCCTGCGCCTTCGCCTCCGGGTTCTCCGCCTTGCGCAACCGGCTCAGCTCCGGCAGGCCAACCTTCAGCAAACGCGCCGTCTTGCTGTCGGCCACCTTGTCCAGCCCCAGCCCGGCCGGCAGCCGCGCCAACTGCCCAGCCAGGTTCATGGCCAGGATCTCCCGCGAATACACCCCGCCACCCAGCTGGTAGATGGCCGCAATCAGCTCGCGCAATGCCAATGGCAACCGCCAGCGGGTGCGCAGCGCCGAGCCGAACGCAGCTCCAAACTCGTCGAGCGACCGCTGCACCTGGCCCTCATCCAGCTCGCCCCCAGCCAGCCGCCACTCCTGCAGGCAACGAAGCACTGCCAGGTCGCCCAGGCAATGCAGCAAACCTGCGCAGTAGCAACGCCCTTCGTCCAGTTCGAGCATACGTGCCAAGGTACGGCCATATTCGGCAGCATGCAGCGAAAGGTTCCAATACCGGGCTGCATGCTTCGTCAGCAACGGGTCGCTGAGGCGGGCACTGCGTTTCAGGGTCATCCCCAGGACCAGGTTCATGCTCTGTGTGCTGCCAAGCTTGTTCAAGGCCTGCAACAACGTCTGCACCGGTGCTTCCCGGTGCAGCGCAGCGCTGTTGGCCGCAGCGATCAGAACGGCGGTGATCTGCGGGTCGTCATGCAGCTCCTCTTCAAGCACTTTCAGGTTCAGGCCTTGTGGGTTGAGCGCGCGCTTGAGCGCCGCCTGCACATCGGCCATCAGCGGCCCGCCATCGGCGCTGGCGCGACGTTGCTCAAGGTACGCCGGCAGGCTGGCACCCGCCTGCAACGCTGGCGGCGGGCAGGCGACCTCTTCGTCAACAGAGAGCAACAGCTCTTCCAGGCGCTTGCGCAAATTGTCCAGGTTCAGCGGTTTGCTCAGGTATGCGGTCGGATGCAGGGGCAGGACCTCATGCACGCTGGCGCTGTCACTGCGATTGCTCATGAGGATGAACGGCAACCCCGGCCCCCTGGCGCGGACCTTGCGCAACAGGTCGAGGCCATCGACACCGGCCAGTTCACGCGCGGCGATGATCAGGTCGGGCTTGCTCGAGAGCGCGCTCAGCGCCTGCTCGCCATCGGCGCACACCTGCAGGCGGGCATCGCAGCGCACGCTAAGCAGCATTTCGCTGAGCATGTCGCGTACCCAGGGGTCACCTTCGACGATCAGTACACTGGGTGGGGAGGGGTGCGCAGCGTTCATCGCCAAAACTCCTGAAAATCCCTGATTCAGTCCTTGCAGCTTGCCAAGCGAGTCCTGCCCACAACGATAGCGCCATCGTGGACGTTGCGGGCATAAAAAAACCCGCCGAAGCGGGTTTTTTCTGCAGCGCGTCACATCAGGCGATTTCAGCGAAGCACTCTTCGATGATGGCCAGGCCCTTGTCCAGCAGCGCGTCTTCGGCGGTCAGCGGAACCAGGATCCGCAGGACATTGCCGTAGGTGCCGCAGGACAGCAGGATCAGGCCCTTCTCGCGGGCCTTGGCCACAACCTGGCCAACAGCGGCAGCGTTTGGCGTGTGAGTGCCTTTCTCGAAGACTTCCACAGCGACCATCGAGCCCAGACCACGCACGTCGCCGATGATCGGGTACTTCTTCTGGATTTCGCGCAGGCCAGTGGTCAGGCGCTCACCGACAGCCTTGCTGCGGTCCAGCAGTTTCTCTTCTTCGAACACTTCGATCACGGCCAAGGCGGCAGCGCAAGCGATCGGCGAACCGGCATAGGTACCGCCCAGGCCGCCTGGGGCGATGGCGTCCATGTACTCGGCCTTGCCGCACACACCGGCCAGCGGGAAGCCGCCAGCGATGGATTTGGCGAAGGTGGTCAGGTCAGGCGCCACGCCCATCTGTTCCATGGCGAAGAAGGTGCCAGTACGGCCAGCACCAGTCTGTACTTCGTCGGCGATCAGCAGGATGCCGTGCTGGTCGCACAGGGCGCGCAGGCGCTGCATCAGCTCTTTCGGCGCTGGCAGGAAGCCGCCTTCGCCTTGTACCGGCTCGAGGATGATCGCGGCGATGTCGCGCGGCTCGGCGTCGTTCTTGAAGATGCGCTCGACCGAGGCGATGGCGTCGTCAACGCTGATACCGTGCAGTTCGCTCGGGAACAGGGCACGGAAGATGCCGCCCGGCATCAGGCCCATGCCAGCGGAGTACGGCACGACCTTGCCGGTCAGGCCCAGGGTCATCATGGTGCGGCCGTGGTAGCCGCCGGTGAAGGCGATGACGCCAGCGCGGCCGGTAGCGGCACGGGCGATCTTGACGGCGTTTTCCACCGCTTCGGAGCCCGTGGTGACCAGCAGGGTCTTCTTGTCGAAGTTGCCCGGGACCAGCTTGTTGATCTTCTCGCACAGCGCTACGTAGGGTTCGTAGGCCAGCACCTGGAAGCAGGTGTGGCTGACCTTGGTCAGCTGCTCTTGCACGGCCGCAACCACTTTCGGGTGCAGGTGGCCAGTGTTGAGTACTGCGATGCCGCCGGCGAAGTCGATCAGTTCGCGGCCTTCAACGTCGATCACAGTCGAGTTCTTCGCGGTATCGACGAAGATCGGGTGGATCTGGCCAACGCCACGTGGGACGGCGGCGACACGACGTTGCATCAAGGATTCGTTGGTCTTGCTCATAATGCCCTCATTGCGCCGTTCTGAATGGCGCTTTTATTCGGGGGTGGCTGGATGCGCTAGCGAACAGTATTCGTTGATCGACTGCCGTGAACGTCCGGGCCACCAGGTACTGCGATGTCAAAAAGGCCAGCGAGACGTCGCTCTCGCGCCCCGCTGGCAGAGGTAAAACCGTTACCGTGCGATCAGATGCTGATGCACAGGTATTTGATTTCGAGGTAGTCCTCGATACCGTACTTGGAACCTTCGCGGCCCAGGCCGGAGGCCTTGATGCCACCGAACGGTGCCACTTCGTTGGAAATCAGGCCGGTGTTGATACCCACCATGCCGTATTCCAGCGCTTCGGCAACACGGAACACACGGCTCATGTCGCGCGCATAGAAGTACGAGGCCAGGCCGAACTCGGTGTCGTTGGACATGGCGATGACTTCGGCCTCGTCCTTGAAGCGGAACAGCGGCGCCAGCGGGCCGAAGGTTTCTTCCTTGGCGACGGCAGCGGTCTTCGGTACGTCGACCAGGATGGTCGGCTCGAAGAAGTTGCCTTCGATGATCTTGCCACCGGCCAGCACCTTGGCGCCCTTGCCGACGGCGTCTTCGATGTGCTCCTGGACCTTGGCCACAGCCTTGCCGTCGATCAACGGGCCGGTGGTGGTGCCTTCTTCCAGGCCGTTACCGATCTTCAGCTTGGCAACAGCGGCGGCCAGCTTCTGGGCGAACGCGTCGTAGACGCCGTCCTGCACGTAGATACGGTTGGCGCAAACGCAGGTCTGGCCGTTGTTGCGGTACTTGGAAATGATCGCGCCCTCGACCGCCTTGTCCAGGTCGGCGTCGTCGAACACGATGAACGGGGCATTACCACCCAGCTCCAGGGAAACCTTCTTGATGTCCTTGGCGCATTCTTCCATCAGCTGGCGACCGATTTCGGTCGAGCCGGTGAACGACAGCTTGCGCACTAGGGAGTTGCTGGTCAGCTCGCCACCCACTTCGCCGGCGCTGCCGGTAACCACGCTCAGCACGCCAGCCGGGATGCCGGCACGGTGGGCCAGTTCGACCAGGGCCAGGGCGGAGTAAGGGGTCTGCGAGGCCGGCTTGAGCACCATGGTGCAGCCAGCGGCCAGGGCCGGGCCGGCTTTACGGGTGATCATTGCGGCCGGGAAGTTCCACGGAGTGATGGCCGCGGTAACACCGATTGGCTGCTTGATGACGATCAGGCGTTTGTCTGGCTGGTGGCCAGGGATGGTGTCGCCGTAGACGCGCTTGGCTTCTTCGGCGAACCACTCGATGAACGAGGCAGCGTAGGCGATTTCACCCTTGGCTTCGGCCAGCGGCTTGCCTTGTTCGGTGGTCATCAGGCGCGCCAGGTCGTCCTGGTTCTCGATCATCAGCTCGAACCAGCGACGCAGCTTGGCCGAGCGCTCCTTGGCGGTCAGGGCACGCCAGGCCGGCAGGGCCTTGTCGGCAGCTTCGATGGCGCGGCGGGTTTCCGCAGTGCCCATCTTCGGCACGGTACCGATGACTTCACCGGTGGCCGGGTTGGTCACCTTGATGGTCTGGCCGTTGTCCGCATCCAGCCACTCACCATTGATGTAGGCTTGCTGGCGGAACAACTGAGCGTCTTTGAGCTGCATGTCGGCTTCCCGAATTGTTGATTGTTGAAAAGCGCCCAAGGCAGGGCATCGAGCGTTTGAAATCTCAAACGAATGCTAAGCGGCTGCTGGGGTGTTGGACAATAGGCTGTTCGAAAAAAAGAACGAATGGTTGAACAGCCTGTCCGAAATGGTCGTTAGAGGTTAGACCATCGAGCGGAAGGAAATGTGAAAGCCGGAGGGCCTTGCCGTGACATTGTCGGCGCATGAGGGATCGAGCGCCGCGCGGGCGGCGCTCGATTTACGCATCCACGCACATCCACGTCAGACCCATAAAGCTCAGAACGCCTTGGCCAGATCGATCACCAGCGCCCGATAACCGACGGAACCCGGCTGCCGGCTGTGTACCTTGAGCTCCACCAGCACTTCCTGAGTTCCTCGACGTACTTCGTTGAGCACTGTGGTGGTCAGCTTCTCGGGCGTGAGGAAATTCACCGAAGCCGAGTAGATGAACTGGGTGTCAGTCTCCGGCCGGTAAGCCACCACCGAGGTCACCGGGCTGTACCACTCGTCGCCGCGCGCCTTGCCGTACTCCCACAGCTGCTCGACGGTGCCCCTGGACTCGTCGATGCGGTACTCCACCGCCCGGCTGTAGTTACCCGACAGCCTGGTTGGCGCAAAGCCCCGGCCCCAGCCATTGTCGAACACGGTCAGCGTGCCTTTGCCGGTCAGCCAGGCGGTGTGCTGCGTCCACGACCAGTCGAAGCCTTCGGTCGCGACTGGGGTGAGTACTTTCTTGCGCAGGCGCTCAGGCCATCCCTGGGGCGAGGCGAGGATCCACTTCACTTGCTTGTCGCGGCCAATCTTGACCACGCCCTGATGACGCGCTGAAACGATGATGCTGTCGTCATCGGCGTCGTAATCGATGGCATTGACGTGCGCCCAGTTGCGCCCGGTCCCAACCCCCGGGATGTCGCCAAATGGCAAGTCGCCTTCGGCCAGCTCGTTGGCCAGCCGCTCGTCCTGCTTCTGCACGCCTTGCGGCAACTGGAGCGCTGCCTTGCCCAGGGTTTCGAGGAGGTCACCACGGTACGGGTCGAGGATCTGGTTGAGGTCCCAGAAGTCCAGCACGTCACCGGCTTCGTTGACTTCGATGATGTGGTCGCGGATCGAACGCACGCGCTTGCCATCAGGCCGGCGGTAGTCGCTGGTGCCCACCCGCAGCAGGTAGGTGCCGTTGGCTGTCTCGCGGATTTCGTGTGAGAAGTCGGCGAACTTGTCGGGCAGGCTGCGTTGCCAGATGCGCCGGCCCAGCAGGTCGTACTTGGAATAGGTCTGGCCCTGGCCCCAGATCAGCTTGCCGTCGCGGGTCTGCTGGAAGCCCATGGTGCCGCCCAGCCCATCACGGCGGTTGGAGTCGTGGATCTGCTCGATGTCCAGGTACCAGCGCACGTCACCGTTACTGTCGGCGATCCAGTTGTTGCCCACCTGGTCCCATTCCGCCGCGCCGCCCAAGGCATTCCACTTGAAGGCGCGTCCACCAGGGATGTCACCGAGCAGGTGGTTGAACAGGTACAGACGCTTTTCGAACCCTGGCGCCACCTTGATCGGCTCCACTTCCGGCAATGCTGCGGTCTGCTTCGCCACCACCGGCAAGCGTACCGCCGGGGCGTAGATCTGGTAGTGCTCGCGAATACGTTCGCCATCGAGCTTGTAAGTCACTTCTACCTGGTTGACGTGATCCGGGTACAGGCCGAATACCGGGATACCGCCATAGGTCCACAACGATCGGTCGGACACCTCGTAGGCGATGTCCACGCCGCGTTCACCGCGTCCCAGCACGCGCACATGGGCGGCACTCAGGCTCCGCCCGCCGTCGCGGATGATCGCGGTCAGCGGCGCCAGGCGGTACGGGTTGACCACCACGTCGCCGAGCAGCGTCTCGTCAGGTTCGGGCACCTTGGCAGTCAGGCAGGCGCCTTCAGGCAACGCGGGGGTTTCGGTCTTGGCATTCATGGCAAAGCTCCTTGTGCTCAGAAGTCGTAACGGGCGGTGGCACCAAACGTGCGCGGGGTACCGAGCACCCCGGCGTAGCCACCGTTGGCGGAGTTCCACAGGCTGGTGAAGTAGGTCTTGTCACCGGCGTTCTTTACCCACAGCGACAGGTCGACCACGCCATCGCCCTGGTCCAGGCGCACACCGGCGGAAAGGTTGACCAGTGCATAGCTGGGGATCTGGCCGAAATCGGAATCATCGATGGTGCCAACCGCCTTCGAGCGGAAGGCGTAGCTGGCAGTGACGTACGGCTCGACATGGTCGGTGGCCTGCCACTTGTACTGGGTGTTGAGGTTGGCGATGTACTTGGAGGCACCCACCACCTGGTGGCCTGACAGGTCGCAGGTGGCGGTGGCATTGGCCAGGCTGACCTCGGGTGGGCATGGCGCGTCCTCATACTCGGTGTAGCGCACGTCGTTCCACGAGCCGTTGAAGTTGACCGTGAGCCCACGAAGCGGCAACGCCGTGGCTTCGAACTCCAGGCCACGCGAACGCACGCTGCCGGCGTTGGCCAGGTACTGCACGCGGTTGACCTGGTCGTAGACGTTGGCCTGGTAGCCATGCACTTCGGCCCAGAACAGGTTGGCATTGAGTTGCAGGCGATCGTCGAACAGCGTGCTTTTCAAGCCGACCTCGGCGTTGTTGACCCGCTCGGTGCCAACCAGCAGGGAATCGGTGCCCAGCCGTGGCGCTGCACCAACGGTCAGGTTGATACCCCCGGACTTCTCGCCGTGGGTCAGGGTCGCGTAGCCCAGCAATTGCTCGTTGAAGCGGTAGCTCAGGCCAAGCAGGCCAGAGGGGCTGAAGCTGTACTGGTTGAGGTCGCCCGAGTCATAGGCCCCTACCCTGGCCTGGCGCGCGGCAGCGGCAGCACCGGTCACGGCTGCGCCGCCGGCCGGTGCATCACGTGTCACCCAGGCACTCTTTTCTTCATAGGTACCGCGGACGCCGGCGGTGAAGTCCAGGCGCTCGGTGATGTGCCAGGTGCCTTGGGCAAACAAGGCGTAACTGTCGGTATCGATGTGGCCGTTGCCGATGGTGTCGACATTGGCCAGGGCCCCGGCCGGAGTGATGTTCCAGATATCCGCCTGCGGCCCGTAGTAGGTGAAGGACTTGTTGTCCAGGTCCTGCTTGAAGTAATAGGCGCCCAGCACGTAGTCGAAGGCACCACCGGTGGGCGAAGCCAGGCGGATTTCCTGGGAATACTGTTTGTCACGCACCGACACCCCGGCACTGTAGAACACCGGTACATCGAGGCCGTCGTCGTTGCGCGGCGTGAAGTCCCACCAACGGTAGGCAGTGATCGAGGTCAGGGTGAAGTCGTTGGGCAGGGTCCAGTTGGCCTCGACCGAGGTACCGCCCTGGAACACCGTCACCTGCTGGTCGGCGTCGAAATTGACCTTGCGATCCTTGCCCGATACCAGTGTCGCGCCCGCCTGCGCGGCCAGGCTCTCGTAGCGGTTGACGCCATTGATAGTCGGCCCGGTGCTGTACAGGCTGAGGATGCCGTTGTCCGAATCTTCTTCGTTGTACTCGCCGATCCAGCGCAGGTTGAAGGTGTCGCTGGGCTGGAACAGCAACTGGGTACGAAAGCCCTGGCGCTTGCCGCCGTTGAGGTCTTCGCCGTCATGGACGTTCTTCACGTAACCGTCGTCTTCAGTCCGGTAGACGCTGATGCGCCCGGCCAGGGTTTCGCTGATCGGCCCCGAGAAGCTGCCCTGGGTCTGCAGGTAGCCGTCTTCGCCTATGGATTGCTGGAGGCTGCCCTCGCGATGGAAGGTCGGCTTGCGCGTGGTGATGTTGAGCACGCCGGCCGTGGTGTTCTTGCCGAACAGCGTGCCTTGCGGGCCACGCAGCACCTCCAGTTGCTCGACGTCGAGCAGGTCGAACACCGCCATGCCCGGGCGGCCGAGATAGACGTTATCGAGGTAGATGCCGACGCTGCCCTCCAGGCCGTCACTGGCCGGGTTGTTGCCCAGGCCACGGATCGAAATGCTCGACTGGCGCGCATGTACATAGGCGACGTTGGTACTGGGCACCAGCTGTTGCAGATCTTGCACGCGGTAGATGCGCTGGGTTTCCAGGGTTTCGCTGTCGAGCACACTGATCGGCGCGGGTACGCTCTGCGCGGTTTCTTCGCGACGGCGGGCATTGACCGTGACAGTGCCGAGCTTGGCCTCCTGCTCGAGTGCGGGGGTGGCAGTAACCGGCTCTTCTGCGAAGCTGCCGCTGGACGCCGCCAGCAACACGCCGGCGGCCAGGGGTTGCAAGGTGAAACGCGACGCGCGCGCAGGCCAACGGGAAAATCGGGACATGCAAATGCTCCTTGAGGCGAGGCCCTGGCGAGCATTTCCGTTGGCGGAACCGAATCGCGGTCAATCGGGCTTATATTCTTTTAAGAAATATAAATATTTTGAATTCATATTTTGTGGAATAAGTAACGCCCTTTATAAGGGGGCTAACCCTTGTCAGCAATTGCATTCGACCGAAAGTTTCAATGTAAAAAATGCATATCGATCTCCGTCAGTTGCGCCACTACATTGCCCTCGTCGAGCACCGCAGCTTCGTCGCTGCGGCGGCTGCGGTTAACCTCTCGCAGTCGGCGTTCAGCCGAAGCATCCAGACCCTGGAACACAACATCGGCTGCCGCCTGGTCGACCGGGCCAGCAAGGAACTGGCACCGACCCGCCAGGGCCTGCTGGTGCTGGAGCATTCGCGGCGGCTGGTGCATGGCGCGCATAACCTGGTCAACGAGATTCACCAGTTCAACGGCGCCACCACAGGTGTAGTGCGTTTCGGTTCCGGCCCGGCGCCAGCCGGTGACCTGGTGCCGCGCGCAGTGGCGCGCTTCGTCGCCGAGTACCCGGCGGCGCGCACCTGTTTCCAGGTGGATAACTGGCAGGCACTGAACCGCAAGCTGGTAGCCGAGGAGATCGAGTTCTTCGTTGCCGACACCCGCCAGTTCGAGTCCGACCCGGACTACCAGGTACACAAGCTGACGCCACAGCGCTGGCACTTCTGCTGCCGCACCGGGCACCCGCTGACCGAGCGCGATAGCGTGCGGGCCCGGGACCTGTTCGACTACCCGCTGGCTACCACCTTGCGCCCGCCGAATATTCGCAAGATTCTCAGCGACCTCAGCGGGCGACAGGATTTCCTGCCGTCAGTGGAATGCGAGCATGGTTATGCGCTGCTGAACGTGGTGATGCATTCGAACACCATCGGCATTGCCTGCAATGCCAATCTGCGGCCGTATCAGCGCGAGGGCGGGTTGGTAGCGTTGCAGCTGGCCGGGCTCAAGCCGGAGCAGGACGAGGCGTTCTATACCCGTTATGGCGTGGTGAGCCGAGTGGGGTATGGCTTGTCGCCCTTGGCGCAGGGGCTGGTCAGGCACTTGATTACCTGTGATACCGAACTGTAGGTTGCTCTCAATCAGCGGCAAGCCGGCTTCAGCCCGATAGCGTTGGCGCTATTCCCGTGGGAGCCGGCCTGCCGACGAAAGGGCCGCAAAGCGGCCCCGGCGACATCAGCCTTTACGCGTAGTCCGACTCAATTGGCCATCGACACTCACCGGCACCTCGCCGGCGAGAGTGACCCGGCGTACCACCCTCGGCTGGGTGCCGTAATCGTCCACCGCATAATGCTGCGTCGCCCGGTTGTCCCAGATTGCCACGTCCCCCGCCTGCCAGCGCCAGCGTACGGTGTTCTCCAGGCGTGTCACATGCCCTTGCAGCAACGCGAACAGGTGCTGCGAATCGGCCAGCGAATATCCCTTGATGCGCTTCACGAAATGCCCCAGCTGCAACACCCGCTCGCCACTGATCGGGTGCACGCGGACCACCGGGTGCTCGGTCTCGTAAACGGTAGAAGTGAACACCTTGCGATAACGCTCGAGCTTGGCCGGGTCCACGTCGGGCTTTACCGTGGCATAGTCATATTCGTTGCTGTGCACCGCCCACAGCTTGTCGGCGAGTTCGCGCAGCGGCTCCGGCAGTTCCTGATAGGCAGCGGCGGTGTTGGCCCACACCGTGTCACCGCCCGAGGCAGGCGCCACCACGCTGCGCAGGATCGAGGCCTTGGGGTAGGCGTCGACGAAAGTCACGTCGGTGTGCCAGGAATTGGCCCGCTGGCCTTCGGCACCATCGAGCTGCAACAGGTAGCTGGTACCGTCGACCACCGGCACGGTGGGGTGGGCAACCGGCTCGCCGAGCAACTTGGCAAAGGCTTCCTGGCTCTGGTCATCCAGCTGGGTCTGGCCGCGGAAGAAGATCACCTTGTGCTTCACAAGGGCGGCCTGGATGGCATCAACGGTGGCGGCATCGAGGTCGGCAGACAATTGCACGCCACGGATTTCGGCACCGATGCGGCCGGCAACCGGATGGAGGTCGAATTGGAGGGATTGTGGCGCGGTGGCCAGTGCAGCGTTGCTCATGGTCTAGGTCCTTGCAGTCATGGTCGGGGGTGAGAATTCAGCGGGCGGCCTGCTGCTGTTTCAGGGCAGCATCGAGAAAGCGTGGCTCGATCCATTCGGCTACCTGGAAACCACGGCGGATCAGACGTTCCTTGGCGGCCAGATCAACGCCTTGCTGCAACTGGCCAACGAAGTCGGCGTCCAGCCGTGGGTCGAAGTAATGGGCGAGGTCTTCCTGGGCAAGGTCATCGCGCAGGATGCTGCGCGGCCAGTTGGCATTGGCGGCCACCAGTTCGACATAGGCCTCGCGGTTGTGCTCGTCACGCAGCCAGCTGCTGGCCTGCTGCTGGGCGTTGACCAGGCGCTGGACCAGCTCCGGGTAGTGGCGGATGAAATCGCCCGTGCCCAACAGCACTGCCTGGGTACTCCCGGCGCCTTGCAGATCACGGGAGCTGATCGGCAGCTCGACCAGCCCGCGTTCACGTAACGACAGCAGGCTGGAAAGGCCCCAGGTGGCGTCGACCTGCCTGGCGGCCAATGCCGCGTTGGCGGCGTTGAAGTCCAGGTTGATCACTTTCAGGTCGCGCTCGGTCAGGCCCTGGCTGGCCAGGGCGCTGGCGAACGACAGCTGATTGGCGGTGCCGCGGAACACCGCCACGCGCTTACCCTTGAGGTCGTGCAGGGTCTTGATGCCGGAACCGGGTACCACGCCCAGGTAGCTCTTCACGCCACGCACGCCAGCCGACAGCACATGGGTGTCCAGGCCATTGGCTTTGCCGACGATCGCGGCCAGATCGCCCAGGTAGGCGAAATCGGCCTGGCCGTTGGCCAAGGCCTCGTTGATGACAGGGCCCGCCCCTTTGAAGAAGTGCCAGTCGACGCGGATGCCGTCCTTGGCGAACTCTTTCTCCAGCAGCTGCTGGTCACGCAGTACATCGACCACGCCGCCAGCGCTGGGCTTGCTACCCGCGCTCAGGTCGGGCACGGCGATGCGAATGCTTTCGGGCTTGGCAGGCTCAGCCGCGTGGGTACCGAGGGTAAAAGCCAGCCCAAGGGCGGTGGCCAGGTGGCGTAATGGGATTTTCATGACAAGGCTCCTTGGCAGGCTGCCACCGGCGATGGCCGGCGCTTGGGCCAGAAGCTAGGCAGGTCTGGTTAGAACCTACAAAGACAAAAACTTCATGTTTAACTAACTGAATTGCATAAAGCAGGCGTTGTGCGGGTCTGCCGGTCGCTTGCGCAAAGCGCATGGAAAATATGAGGAAAACGCAACGGGTAGGGGCTTCCGAACACCTGTGTCACATGCTCTTATCTCTTGAAGGTCGCTTGTTGGATTTTTTAATTCCATAAGTGAATAAATTAACAACGCTTCGAGAGATGCCCATGAATGGAGTTCTGAGCAGAGGTCGAGGTTGGCTTCTGGGGCCGTTGCGCGGCCGTATTGCGATACAAGGCCGCTCCAGCAAAGGCCTCGCCTACCTGGCGCCTGCGATGGTTGTTTTGCTGTGGGTGGCAGCCACCCGGCAGCACTGGATGAGCGAGCAGATCCTGCCGGGGCCGACGCTGGTGTGGCAGAGCGCGTTGGAGTTTGGCTCCGGCGAACTCTGGGGGCACCTGTGGATAAGCCTGCAACGACTGTTCTGCGGATTGGCTGTCGGCATTGCCAGCGGGTTGCTGCTGGGGGTTTGGCTGGGTGCTTCGCGACAAGCGCAGACGCTGCTGCTGCCAACTTTCGTCGCGCTGGCCCAGATCCCTACCCTGGCCTGGATTCCGTTGTTCATGCTGCTCTTCGGCATCGGCGAGTTGCTCAAGTTGGTCGTGCTGGTGAAGGCCGTGGTCGTCCCGGTCACCTTGCACACCTTGGTCGGTGTGCGCGATGCCCAGCCCAAACTGCGCGAGGCCGCTGCTGCCCTGCGCCTGCCCCGTCACCTGTTGTTCCGGCGCCTGTTGTTGCCAGCCGCCCTGCCGGCCTTTCTCACCGGTGTGCGACTGGCCCTGGCCACTGGCTGGACTTCGCTGCTGGCAGTCGAACTGCTGGCGTCCAGCGAAGGTATTGGCTACCTCATGGTGTGGGGACGGCAACTGTTCATGCTCGACCTGGTGCTGCTGTGCATCCTGGTGATCGGCCTGGTTGGCGCCATGCTGGAGCGCGGTTTTTCGGCTGTGGAAAAACGCCTGCTGTACTGGCCGCAAACGGCCACTGGCGAACAACAGCGCGGGCCGCTGCCGCGTGGCTGGCAAAGCCTGCTGCTGCCGCTGGCGTTGCTGGTGCTGTGGCAGGCCAGCAACAGCCTTGGCTGGGTTGACCCGAACATCCTGACGTCACCGCTTGAGGTGTTGCACGCCCTGCTGGCCGGCCTGGCCGATGGTTCGCTGCCGCAAGCTCTGCTGCTGAGCCTGCAGCGCACCCTGACCGGCCTGCTGCTGGGGGGCGGCGCTGGTTTGCTGGCCGGTTTGCTGCTGGGATTGTCCCGCCCTGCCGAGCGCATCTTCGGGCCCAGCCTGTCGGCGTTGCGCCAGGTGGCGCTGTTTGCCTGGGTACCTCTGCTGACCGCCTGGTTCGGCCTGGGCGAGGCAGCCAAGCACGTGTTTGTCGGCATGGCCGCGTTCTTCCCGCTGCTGATAGCCACCCAACGTGGTATCGCCAGCCTTTCGCCGCAGCTGGGCGAAGCCGCCCGCACCCTGCGCCTGAACCTTTGGCAACGCTTGCGCCTGCTGGTGCTGCCCGGCGCGGCCCCGGCGATTTTCGCCGGCCTGCGCCTGTCGCTTATCTACGCCTGGCTGGGCACCATCGGCGCTGAATATTTCATGCCCTCGGACGGGGGCATCGCCAGCCTGATGATCGGTGCCCAGCAACTGTTCCGCATGGACCAGGTGATGGCCGCAATGCTGCTGATCGGCCTGGTCGGTGCGCTGCTGGGCACCCTTGGACAACGTTTCGAGTCGCGCGCCACGCGCTGGAGAACCGCATGAACGCCTTCAACACCTCGCACCTGCACGCAGCCAACCAGCCCGACGCCACGCCGCCCTTGGTCAGCTTCGAGGGGGTCGGCAAGGTATTCAGTGTCGATGGCCAACCGTTCGAGGCGATCCGCAACTTCAACCTGTCGATCAACCAGGGCGAATTCATCGCCATCGTCGGCGCCTCGGGCTGTGGCAAGTCCACCCTGCTGCGCCTGCTGGTGGGGCTGGATACCGACTACAGCGGCAGCATCCGAGTCGACGGCCAGGCGGTCAGCGGCATCGGTGGCGAACGCGGCATCGTGTTCCAGGAACATCGGCTGTTTCCGTGGCTGAGCGTGGAGCAGAACATTGCCCTGGGGCTGGTCAACGAAGCGCTTACCCAGGGTGAGCGCGCCCGGCGTGTGCACGAGTTCGTACAGCTGGTGGGCCTGGTCGGCTTCGAAGCGGCTTACCCGCACCAGCTGTCCGGCGGTATGGCCCAGCGCGTGGCGATTGCCCGCGGCCTGGTGGCCAGCCCACGCATTCTGTTGCTCGACGAGCCGTTCGGCGCGCTGGATGCCCTGACCCGCCAGCAACTGCAGGACGAGCTGTTGGCCATTCGCGAGCGGGCCGGTATCACCATTCTGCTGGTCACCCATGACGCCGAGGAAGCCACCTACCTGGCCGACCGGGTCGTGGTACTGGAACCACGCCCGGGGCGGATCAAATCGGTAGTAGAGGTCGGCCTGCCGCACCCGCGCTTGCGCTCCGGCGTGGCCCTGCACAGCCTGCGCGAAAAAGTACTGCATCAGATCACCGGCGACGGTGGCCAGCTGCCGCCGCCAACGCCCCGGGTAGAAGGGTTGCGGCCAGAGCTGATCGCGCTCTAGGCTCAGTCCGCAGCCGCGATCATGGGCGGCACTGGCCTCACCGGCTGTGACCCAGGCGAGGCTGTGGCCGAAGGCATCGGCCTCCATCCCGCGCCGCCATTCACCCCAGGCTGCGCAAGTACGCCCAGGGGTAGATGCCGCGTTCGTGGCCATCGCTGAACAGCAGTTGCACGCCATAACCCTGCGGCTCGATGCGCTCCACCCGCACTTCATCTGGCACCAGGCTGATGCCTCCGCGCAAACGCGCGGCGCGGCATTGCGAACAGGGACAGGCGCCGCGCAAACGGCGATGGCTGATGGCCTGCTCGGCGCCCGGCCAGCGCACGATCAGCTGCCGCGCCTCGCGCTGGTTGCAGATTGCGCAGGGGCTGTCCATCAAACCACACCGCGCAACTGCGCCTGGGCAATGCGCACCGCCTTGCGCACTTCCGGGTCACTGTCGTGCTCGGCTGCCTGCAACGCCGCCAGGGCACGACCCTGGCCCAGTTCACCCAGCGCCAGCGCAGCTTCCTTGCGCAGGTTGGCCACGGCATGGCCAAGCAGGTCGGCCAAGGCATCCAGCGCCTCGGCATGACGCAGTCGGCCCAACGCACGGGCGGCACGCAAGCGCACTTGCCAGAAGCCATCGCCCAGCGCAGCCTCAAGCGCCGGGCCGGCCTGGGAGTAGCCCACCTTGCCCAGTGTGGTCGCCGCCTCCTCGCGCACCTGCCAGGCCGGGTCATGCAATGCGCCTAACAACGTTGGCAACACCTGCGCATCACGGGCCAAGCCCAGCGCGCCAATGGCCGCGCGCCGCACCTCGGTATCAGGCTCATGCCCGGCCAACTCGGCCAGTGCTGGCAGTGCAGGCTCATGCTTGAGCCACCCGAGGATCCCGACAGCCTCGCGGCGCACGGCAGCGTCCGGGTCAGTCAGCGCCAGCAATGCCGGGGCCGCTGCGTCTTCCAGGCGTATTTCACGCAACGCACGCAAGGCGCTGGCGCGGACAAACGGGTCAGCATGGCTGGCCCATGGCAGGATCAACCGCCCGGCGGCGGCGCTCTTCAGCTCGCCAAGGCTCTGCGCCGCGGCAAGGCGCACCGTCTCTGCGCTGTCGGCCAGCGCGGCACACAGAGCCTGCACCACCTGCGGCTGTTCCCAGGCTTCAAGCAGGCGCGCCGCCTCGGCGCGCACCTCATCTGCGCTATCGACCAGCAGCGCATCGGTGAGCCACGGCAGGGCTTCTGCGACCTCAAGGTCGGCCAGCGCGATCAAGGCAATATGGCGCACGCCCGGGTCGGCAGCCTCCAGGCGCGGCAGCAGTTCGAGAATGTCGGGATTATCGGTGCTTGTTCGAGTCATAGCGCGATCCGTAGCGGCGGGTGGTCAGTGGCTGGCAAGCCCAGCGGGGTCAGGCGCGGCAATTCGCGCCCATCTTCATGGCGCAACAGGGCCAGGCAGTGACGCTTCAAGTGGGTGAATTCAGGGCTGGTCAGCAGGCTGGTGCGGCGCGGGCGCGGGAAGTCCAGACGCAGGTCCTCGATGAAACGCCCGGGGCGTGGGCTCATCACCAATATGCGGTCGGCCAGGAACAGCGCCTCGTCGATGTCATGGGTGACGAACACCACCGTGGTACGGATGCGCGCCCAGATGTCCAGCAGCAGCTCCTGCATGCGCGACCGGGTTTGCGCGTCGAGCGCACCGAACGGCTCGTCCATCAGCAGCAGCCGCGGGCGGTTGATCAGTACCCGGGCAATCTCGGCCCGTTGTTGCATGCCCCCCGACAGTTGGCTGGGCCAACGCCCGGCAAACTCGGCCAGGCCCACCAGTTGCAGCAATTCAGCCGCCTTTCGATGGCGTTCGGCCTTGCCCAGGCCTTGCATCTTCAGGCCAAAGGCGACGTTGTCGAGGACGTTGCGCCAGGGCAGCAGGGTGTGCTGCTGGAACACCATGCCACGCTGTGGCGAAGGCCCGGAGATGGGCTGGCCGTCCAGGCTCAACCGGCCAGTACTGGGTATCAGGTGCCCGGCCAGCGCGCCAAGCAAGGTCGACTTGCCACAACCGGAAGGCCCGAGAATGCAGACGAATTCGCCAGCTTCCACCGCCAGATCCACACATTGCACCGCCTCGAACG
Organism: Pseudomonas sp. TE21394; assembly: GCF_054057835.1. NCBI lineage: Bacteria > Pseudomonadati > Pseudomonadota > Gammaproteobacteria > Pseudomonadales > Pseudomonadaceae > Pseudomonas > Pseudomonas sp. TE21394. The sequence goes on from NZ_JBSRZR010000001.1 coordinate 1,689,419, forward strand.
CCTCGCGGCCCTGCCCCAGACGGATCGATAGCGCATGCCCGTCGACCCGCCCGGGCTGTTGATAACGGTTCATCAGCCGGCCCTCCCGGTGCGATACCAAGGGGTGACAAACGCCCCAAGGCACTTGACCAGGGCGCTGCTGCCCATGCCGAGCACACCGATCAGCAGCATGCCGACGATGATGTCCGGGTAGTTCTGCAAGGTGTACGACTCCCAGGTGTAGTAGCCGATGCCAAACTGCCCGGAAATCATTTCGGCAGTGACCAGGCAGAACCACGAGGTGCCCATGCCGATGGCCAGCCCGGTGAAGATGCTCGGCAGCGCGCCGGGCAGTACCACTTCGCGCAGAATCGCCCCACGCCCGGCACCCAGGCTGCGCGCCGACGCGACCAGGCGCCGGTCGACGGCCTCGACACCGTGCACGGTATTGAGCAGGATCGGGAACAGCGCGCCAGTGAAGGTGATGAACACCATCGACAGTTCCGCCGAGGGGAACATCAGGATCGCCAGCGGGATCCACGCCACCGCAGGAATCGGCCGCAGCACTTCGAGCGGTGGCAGCAGAGTGTCTTCGGCCCATCGGGAGCGACCGATCAGCAGCCCCAGGGTCACCCCCAGCAGCACCGCAGCGGCATACCCGACCAGCACCCGCGTCAGGCTGCTGGTGAGATGAGCCAGCAGCGCGCTGGAGGCGAGCAACTGCCAGCCTGCTTCGAGCACTGCCCCGGGCGCCGGGACATAAGTGAACGTCAACAGGCCAAGGTCAAGTTTCACGCTGGCTGCCAGCTTCCAGAACAGCAGGCAGGCCAGCAGCGAAACCAGGCGCAACGGCCAGCGCTTGAGATCGTGGATCATGCTCATGCCTCCCGATCAGCGCTGGGCGACCAGCTTCTGGTTGGCGCTGACGAAGTCCAGCGCCTCACCGCCATGGACCTTGGCGTACTGCTCGGCCTGGTCCTTGAGCAGGAACGCCGTCAGTTCGCCCTTGCCGTTGCGCACGAACCAGGCCTGGTTGGCCAGCAACTTGATACCACTGTCTGCAGCCTGGGCGTAGATGGCGCGAACATCCTTGCCTTCCTGCTCAAGCTGGGCCAGGGCGCCAAGGGCGGCTTCCGGCGAAGCGTAATGGCGGACCTTGGCTTCACCGCGCACCCAGATCTGCGCCAAGCGGCTGAAGTCGGTGATCGGCTTGCCGGTGAGCGCATCGTTGGCCACGAGCGGCAGTGGCTCGTAGTTGTGCAGTGCCTTGTCGTAGTCCAGGCCGGCCTGGCTGAAGGCAGCACGGATGTAGCGGTCATCGATGAAGCTGGCGGTGTCCAGGCCGCGGTTGGTCTTCTTCAGCAGCTTGAGGGTTTTGATCGACGTTGCTACGGCGTTGCGGTACTCAGGCTTCCAGGTCAGGTCGCGGGTCTGCAGGCCAAGTGGGCCATGGAACAGGTAGTTGACCTCGGCTTCGATGCCGGTGACCTGCTCGATCAACTCGCTGTACTTCTCCGGCTCGGCGGCAATCAGGCGGTCAGCCTCAAGGCTGGCGCGCAGGTAGGCGGTAACCACCTCGGGGTATTGCTGCGCATAGTCGGCATCGACCAGGGCGCCGTGCAGGGTCGGGGCATTCGCCTGGGCGCCATCGTAGATCTTGCGTGCGAAGCCGCGGTTGGGAAACAGTTCGGCGAACGGCACGAAGTCGGCATGCGCATCGATGCGGTTGCTGCGCAATGCAGAGCCGGCTATTTCCGGGGCCTGGGCAATGATGCGCAGGTCCTTCTGCGGGTCCCAGCCCTGTGCCGCAACGGCGCGCAGCAACATGCCGTGGGCGGTGGAGGCGAACGGCACGGAAATGGTCTTGCCCTTGAGCTCGCCCAGCGACTGCACGGCTGACGACGCCGGCACGACAATGCCGTTGCCGCTGCCATGCACGCTGCCCGACAGTACGCTGATGAACAGGCTGCGCTTGCCGGCCTCCAGGTGGGCGACACCATTGAACGAGCCGGGAAAGTCAGCCATGGCACCGAAATCCAGTTTGCCGGCGACCATTTCGTTGGTCAGTGGTGCCCCGCTGGTGAAGTTCTTCCATTCGATCTGGTACTTGGCATCCTTGTACTTGCCGTCGTGCGGCAGGTACTTGTCGAGCAGGCCCAGTTCGCGAATCAGCAGCCCGCCGGTAGCGCAGTTGATGGTGGTGTCCTGGGTGCCGATGGCGATGCGGATGGTTTCGGCGCTGGCATGCAGGCCGGCGAACGCCAGCGCGAGGCCGGCCACAGTTGCTACAAGGCGCATGGGTGTCTCCCCTCGAATCGTTTTGAGTTCTGGCATCGTCTCCGCCACCGGGCTTGGGTGGTGGGAAACGAGGGGCATTTCAGGTGGGCGTCCGGGGGTATTCCGGATGGCTGGGTTGCCTGGCTGGCTCAGCGCAGCAGGTAGGGAATATCGACCTTGACCGCGCCGGTGGGGCAGTCCTTCTCGCAGGGCATGCAGTACCAGCATTCGTCGAAGGCCATGTACGCCTTTTGCGTCGCCGGGTTGATGGCCAGCAAGTCCATGGGGCAAACCTCGACGCACACCGTGCAGCCTTTTTCGGCAATGCACTTGTCTTCATCGATGGTCACCGGCGCACTGCTGCGGAAGAAAATATCCTGTGGCTGATAAGCCATTTCACGGGGTCCTCGGGGCCGTTGGCCCTCGTTTCTACGGAGGTTTGCACCTTCTCTATGGGCGCGGGCTGGCGCGCGATCAGGCGACGCAGTGCGTGGCAGCTTCACCGATGTTGGTGGGCAAGCCCGCTTCCACGTCGGCCTTGACTCGCAAGCGGTCGTAGGCGGCCTGCTCTTCAGCATCCACGGCAATCAGGTACGGCTCGACCGCTTTCCTGAAGCTGGTCATTTCACCGTTACCGCCCTTTTTCAGGTGGCAATGGCAGAACCATTCGCCATCGTTGCGTTCGGGGAAGTCCACCCGGTGGTGATAAAGGCCCCAGCGACTTTCCTCGCGGAACAGGGAGGCCCGGGCAGCCATTTCGGCGCAGTCTCGAATAACCGAGACCTCCATCGCACGCATCAACTCATGCGGGTTGCTGGCTTTCATCTGCGCCAGGTCGCGCTCGATTTCGGCGAAGCGCGCCAGGCCGATCTCCATCTTCCTGGTCACCTTCGGCGGCTGCAGGTAATCGTTGACCATGCGCCGCAGCTTGTACTCGACCTGGGCCGGCGGCAGGCCATGTTCGCGCTGCAGGGGGGCGAATACCCGCGCCCGCTCACGTTCGACCTGCGCCATATCGACCTCGGCCAACTCGCGCCCGGCCACAAACTTTGCGGCATTCACCCCGGCAAACCAGCCATAGGTGAAAGCACCGAGCATGTAGTTATGCGGCACTGCGGCCATGTCGCCGGCGGCATACAGGCCCTTGACGCTGGTCTCGGCCTTTTCGTTGACCCACACTCCCGATGCCGAATGCCCGGAACAGAAGCCGATCTCGGAGATGTGCATTTCAACCATGTGCTGGCGGTAGTCAGTGCCGCGCCCGGCATGGAACTGGCCACGGCTGGGGCGCTCGTTGCTGTGCAGGATGTCTTCGATGGTCTGGATGGTCTCCTCGGCCAGGTGGTCGAGCTTGAGGAACACCGGACCGTTGCCACCTTCGAGTTCCTGGTGAAACTCCCACATCATCTGCCCGCTCCAGTAATCGCACTCGATGAAGCGCTCGCCCTTGCTATTGGCGGTATAGCCACCCAGCGGGCCGGTGACATAGGCGCAGGCCGGGCCGTTGTAGTCCTTGATCAACGGGTTGATCTGGAAGCACTCGAGGTTGGCCAGCTCGGCGCCGGCATGGTAGGCCATGGCGTAACCGTCACCCGCGTTGGTCGGGTTCTCGTAGGTCCCCATCAGGTAGCCGGACGACGGCAACCCCAGGCGCCCGGCGGCCCCGCAGGCGAGAATCACCGCCTTGGCCCGCACCACGCGGAACTCGCCGCTGCGGCAGTCGAAGCCGAGGACACCCGCCGCCGCCCCTTCGCCATCGAGCAACACACGGGTGCAGACCATGCGGTTGCTGATCTCCACCCGGGCGCGCTTGAGCTGGCGGTACAGTACCTTCTTGATATCGTGCCCTTCGGGCATCGGCAGCACGTAGGCGCCCATGTGGTGAACCTTCTTCACCGCGTAGTCACCGGTTTCGTCCTTCTCGAACTTCACGCCCCAGCGGTCGAGCTGCTCGATGGTCTGGAAACTGTGGGTCGCATAGGCATAGACCGTGGCCTGGTTGACGATGCCGTCATTGGCCACGGTGATTTCCTTGGTGTATTGCTCGGGGGTGGCGTGGCCGGGAATGATGGCGTTGTTCAGGCCATCCATACCCATGCTGATGGCACCGCTGCGCTTGACGTTGGCTTTGTCCAGCAGCAGCACGCGCAAATGCTTGTCTTGCTCCTTGGCCTTGATCGCCGCCATCGGCCCGGCAGTGCCACCGCCGATGACGATGATGTCGTAGTCCTGGGTCTGGATACTCATTCCTTGCTCCCCTTCTGGCGGTCGATGCGCAGGCGGTACTGGAAGGCATCGCCGCGGTAATACAGGTGTTCGAAGTCCAGGGGTGTGCCATCGGCGGCGTGGGTCAGACGCTCGATACGCATGATTGGCGAACCCTCTTCCACCTCCAGCGCCTGGGTCAGGTCGCTGTCGGCCAGCACCGCATCGATCGCCAGGTCGGCGTGGCCGAGCGCGATGCCGCAGTCGTTTTCCAGCAGCAGGAAAATGTCACGGGTGACCAGATCGGCCTTTTCCAGTTTTTCGCCAACGGCCTTGGGCAACCAGGTCAGTTCCAGGGACACTGGCTCGCGGTTGATCAGCCGCACGCGGTGGATCTCGGTGACCAGACTGCCTTCCTCGACCTGCAGGCGCGCCGCCACCATGGCACTGGCGGGCACATGACGGAAGCTGCGCAGGCGGTTGATCACTTCGTAACCCATCTGCGTCAACGACTCGCCCAGGCCCTGCAGTGTGCTGACGTTCTGGAACGCCTTGGGCTTGGCGACGAAGGTGCCTTTACCGTGGATCTTGAAGATCAGCCCTTCTTTCTGCAGGTCGCCGAGCGCCTGACGCACGGTAATGCGGCTGACATTGTAAGCCTTGCCCAGCTCGCTTTCGGAGGGCATGCGGCTGTGCGACGGATAGGTGCCGTCAAGGATGCGCTCGCGCAGCAGTTCCTTTAACTGGGTATAGAGCGGTACCGGGGACAGGGGAAGCAATTCGGCCATGGGTCTCTTCGCTGATCGATGACTTGTTATAACAAGTTGTGACCAGAGCCTAGAGGGTATAAGACTCGACAGGCAAATACTGATATCGCATATGGTTAGATGGATTTGCAGTGGCTTGCGCCGGCGTGTCTGGCCCCTCCGGCCTGAAGAAGGAAAAACAGCTACAGATCAAGGCGATGGACGCCATCGGCACAGATGGGTATCATGCGTGCGCGTTGCACTCGTAGCTCAGCTGGATAGAGTACTGCCCTCCGAAGGCAGGGGTCGTGGGTTCGAATCCCGCCGAGTGCGCCATCTACTTCAAAAGCCCGCCCTAGCGCGGGCTTTTTCGTTTGTGCGCCATGTCGCGCTTCTGGCACTCCCGTACCACCGTTCATTGGTGTTAGCGTGGGCATCTTCCCGTTCCCGACGGGTTACCCACACAATGATTGGCGAAGGAATGCGCACAACCATGCACCTGAAAAAACTTACCGCCACCGCCCTGCTGCTAGCCAGCATCGGTCTTTTCACCCTGCCGGCCCAGGCCAACCTTACCCAGCAGCAGTCCGCTGCCATCGTCAAAGCCTTCGACGGCAGCGACCCAAGCGACTTCAAGCAGTTCCTCGGCAAGCTCAAGGGCAATGATCTGGCCAAGGCCGACAATCTCGAGGCAACGCTGGATGCCTACCTGGCCGGCAAGCCACTGGCAGCCGAGCAACAGAACGAGATCAACCGCCTGCTCGGCCTGTATACCCGCATCAAGTACGGCAAGGCCGCCAGCGAAACCCTGCGTGAACTGGTGGCTATCCCGACCTTCAATGTCGCAGGCATACCGCAGCACGAGAACCCCGAGTTCCTCAAGATCGCCGACAGGATAAAGGCCCTTGCCGAGAGCTTCGGCCTGGCCTTCCGCAACATCGACAACCGGGTGTACGAGATTTCGCTGGGCAGTGGCAAGGAAGTGGTCGGCATTCACGCCCACGCCGACGTGGTACCGGTCAACCCGGACAACTGGAAGCTGGCCGATGGCACGCGCCTGGACCCGTTCAAGGTGACCCTGGTCGGAGACCGCATGTATGGGCGCGGTACTGAAGACGACAAGAACGGCATTGTCGTGGCGATGTACGCACTGAAAGTGGCCAAGGACGAAAACCTGCCACTGGCCCGGCAGTTCAAGCTGCTTATCGATACCACCGAAGAAACCAGCGGCGATGCCATCCCGTACTATTTCGAACGCAACCCCACGCCGGACTACAACCTGGCGCTCGACGGCGGCTATCCGGTGGTGATCGCCGAGAAAGGCTACGGCACGATCATGGCCAGCTTCAGCAAGCGCCCGGGCACGGGCAAGGGTGCGGAAATCGTCAACCTGACCGGCGGCCTGGCCACCAACCAGATCCCGACCACCTCGGTGGCGACACTGGTCTCCGATAACCCGGCACAGCTTGCCAAGCATCTGCAGCAGGCCGGCACCAAGTACGTGAAGCAGCATGGCGGCGATTTCAGCATCGACGCCAAGCCCGAAGGCGACACCGTGGTGCTGACGGTGACCGGCGTTTCTGCCCACTCTTCGGAGCCGGAATCCGGGGTGAACCCAGTGGCGCGCATGCTTGATTTCATCAATGGCCTCGGCCAGCAGGTGCCAATCAAGCACAACCACTTCACCGATGCCGCCCGCTACGCCGCCGACAACTGGGGCCTGGACTACCTCGGCAACAAGCTTGGCGTGGCCTTCAAGGACCCATTCATGGGCCCGTTGACGGCTTCGCTGACTTTTGTCGGGGTTGATGACAAAGGCCTGAAACTGGCCGTGAACCTGCGCATCCCCAAAGGCAAGCCGATCGCCACGATCAAGGACGAGCTGGCCGACAAGCTGGGCAAATGGACCCGGCAAAGCCACACCTCGGTGGCCTTCGACTACAGCCTGGACGAGCCGATGTACCGCAACCCCGAGGGCGAATGGGTCAAGGCCCTGCTTGATGTCGCCACCGAGAACCTGGGCATGAAGCACGAGTTCGGTACCTCGGCAGGGGCAACCTCGGTGCACGACCTGCCCAACGGCGTGCAGTTCGGCCTGGCCATGCCGGACGTGAAATACACCGGGCACAACGACAACGAGTTCAAGACCGTGGAACAGTTCATGCTGGACCTGCAGGTGGTGAGCGAGATGGTTGCGCGAATCGGGCAGATGCCGAAGCTCTGATTGGCAGTACCGGCCTCTTCGCGGGCACGCCCGCTGCCACAGGATGCCCCGCCGCTACCTGTGGCAGCGCGCTTGCCCTCGAGGGGCGGTACAGGCAGAGCACATTCATGACGTTTTTCAATCGACTCCATGCCGTTTCCTGCATTGCCGTGCAGAGCGCAGTGCCGGATGCTTTATTTACTCCGAGACATGGCTTTTCCACCCGCAGAGGCTCGTATGAAGACCGTCGAACAAATCCTCAAGACCAAGTCCCAGCACCAGACCGTTTACACCATCGGCCCGGATGACTCGGTACTCGACGCCCTGAAAATGCTGGCGGAGAAAAACGTCGGTGCGCTGCCCGTGGTCGAGGGCAACCAGGTGGTGGGTATCATCAGTGAACGGGACTATGCGCGCAAACTGGTGCTCAGGGGCCGCTCTTCCGCTGCCACGCCGGTGCGCGAAATCATGAGCGCTCCGGTGGTCACCGTTGAGCCGAAGCAGAACCTCGAGTACTGCATGAACCTGATGACCAACCGCCACCTGCGCCACCTGCCGGTGGTCAGCAATGGCGAACTGCTCGGCCTGCTGTCGATCGGTGACCTGGTCAAGGAAACCATCGCCGAACAGGCCCGCCTGATCCTGCAGCTGGAACAGTACATCCGCGGCGAATGAATATCCTCAATGGTAGGCGCGCTCCAGTTCGTCCAGTTGATGGTCGAAGCTGCGCAGGCGTGCCGACCAGGTGTACACCAGCACTTCCAGGTCACGATTGAGCACGGCGGTGTTGCCATGGCCGCTGTGGGTGGGCTCGCCCAGGTCCAGCTGGTAGCGCTCACGGGCCATCGCCTGGGCAACGCTGGACAGGTCGCGGGCATTGGCCAGCCAGTGGTGATGATGGTCATGAATCTCGCGGTCCAGCACCCGACATTGGTGTTTCAGCGCATCCAGACTCTGCTCCAGCGGTGTGCCTTTCAGCTCGCCCATGACTTCTTCGAAGGTGCGCCCGGAATGCCAGTAGCTGCCCCAGAAATAGCGATCGAACACCGTTTCGACGCGGCGCAATGCCACCTTGGTGTTCCAGATGGTCAGTAACGTTCGCCCCTGCACCACTTCGCGCTTGTTCAGGTGCAGTTGCTGCCAGGCGATCCAGGTCAGCGCCACCAGTGCCACCGCCACGGTGACCGCAGCAGCGGCATACAGGAAATGCACAGCCTGGTTCATCTGTTGCGCCTGCCTGATGCCATAGAAGTAACTGGCCGTCAGGGTGCCCAGGATCGTCACGGAGCACCAGAAACCCGGTGCATAGGGATCTTTCATCGCGCTATCCCCTTGTTGTTTTCCTGAGCATAGCAACGGCCAATCACTCGTCAGCCACCACTCGGCGCTTTATTTCTTGCGCGGGTGCAACGCCTCGTTCAGTTGGTCGATCATCGGGATCCAGTCGTCATCCGCGATGTACTTCTCTTTCAGGAACGCACGCTGTGAATCGCTCCAGAAAGGCGCGTCAACCAGCTTTACATCGTCATCCAGCGGCGAATGGGTGGTGATGAAGCGGTCGATGTCGACCGGATCGTCAGACAGCCCCAGCTGTTTGAAAATCTCAGACAACGGATGAATCGGCTTGTCCATGGTTCCTCCTCGGCGCCGGGCCGGTCGTCAACGATGCCGGCCCGGCATGGGTTGGGAGCATCAGCTGAGCTCGCGCACTTCGGCGCGCGGCACCAGCTTGAGATATTGCTCCATGCTCATGTGGATCAGGTGATCGTGGTCACCCGCCTCCAGATAGACATCGCCCTGGCGGGTAAGACTCGAATCAAGCAGCATCTTTATCTGGTAGGCATCGCCTAGCGCCGGTACGGCACCGCGCTCGCAATCGCCGAACAGGCTCGGCAGGCCACTCTCGCGGGTCAGTTGCCAGGCCCCGGACATGCGCACCTTGGTCATGTCCAGGTGCCGGTTGGCCGGTAACACGGCCATGATGTAGTTGCCATGACGGTCATCGAGCACCACCGACTTGGCGACTCGTTCCGCGGGCACCCCGGCCGTGCGGGCCGACTCCAGGCTGGTGGCCGAATGGGGATGGGGAATGATGTCGTAGTCGCAGTTGGCCTGGTTCAGGCGATCCTGCAGAGTCTTTGCCATACGCATGATGCACCTCCGGTTTCGTCCCCCAATGTCCAATTCTAGGTCGGCTACCGACCGGCAGGGCTAAACTTGTGCAATAGAACACACGAGGTGACGACAGGTGATTGCCCGCTGCTGGCGCTGGCTGTTGCTGCTGTTGCTGCTTGGCATCGCGCCGGGCGGCCAGGGTGCGCCCGGTGCCGTGTGGGTACTGGGCATCGACGATGCCATCGGCCCGGCCAGCGCCGACTACCTGGTGCGCAGCCTCGACCAGGCCCAGGCGCAGGGCGCGAAACTGGTAGTCATCCGTATGGATACCCCGGGTGGGCTGGACAGCGCCATGCGCCAGATGGTCAAGGCGATTCTCGCCAGCCCGGTACCGGTCGCCACCTTCGTGGCCCCAAGCGGGGCCCGCGCCGCCAGCGCCGGTACTTACATTCTCTACGCCAGCCACATCGCGGTCATGGCCCCAGGGACCAACCTCGGCGCCGCCACGCCGGTACAGATCGGCGGCCCGCCCGGCGCTGCCAGACAGGACAAGGCCAAAGGCAGCGCTGACGAAACCCTCGCCCGCAAGCAGGTCAATGATGCCGCGGCCTACATACGTGGCCTGGCGCAGCTGCGCGGTCGCAACGCCGACTGGGCGGAGAAAGCCGTGCGCGAGGCGGTAAGCCTGTCGGCCAGCGAGGCCTTGCGACTGAACGTGATCGATCAGGTGGCCGATGACCTACCCGGGCTGCTGCGCAAGCTCGATGGCCAAACCCTCACTATCGCGGGCCAGCCCCGTCAGCTGCAGACCATCGGCGCCAGCCTGGTCGAGCACTTGCCGGACTGGCGTACACGGGTACTGGCGGTAATCACCAACCCGAGCGTGGCGCTGATCCTCATCATGATCGGGGTGTACGGCCTGCTGTTCGAGTTCATGAACCCTGGCTCGACGGTCGGTGGTGTGGTCGGCGGCATCTGCTTGCTGCTGGCCCTGTATGCGCTGCAGCTGCTGCCGGTGAGCTTTGCCGGGGTGGCCCTGATAATGCTCGGCCTCGCCTTCATGATCGGCGAGGCCTTCCTGCCCAGTTTCGGCGTGGTCGGCTTTGGCGGCATAGCCGCTTTCGTGGTCGGCGCGCTGATCCTGATCGACACCGACGCCCCCGGCTTCGGCATTCCACTGGCCCTGATCGGCACCTTGGCGCTGCTCTCGGCGTTGCTGATCGGCGGTGTGATGGGCATGGCCCTCAAGGCCCGTCGCCGAGCGGTGCTCAGCGGCGATGCAGGCCTGGTTGGCAGCATGGTCACGGTCACCGGGGTAATGGCCGGCAACCCGCTCTGCGGTTTTGTCCTGGCCCAGGGCGAGCAATGGCAGGTGCAATGTGCAACGCCATTGCAGCCAGGCCAGCGCGTGCGGGTGACAGCCCGCCAAGGTGTCATGCTGGAAGTGAGCGCCGCCGCACCTGCGGCGCAAGGAGAGTGACCATGTTCATGCAACTGGGTTTCGGCGCGGTACTGGTCGTACTGCTGATGCTGTTGCTGTCGGCGTTCCGCATCCTGCGCGAATACGAGCGCGCGGTGGTGTTCCAGCTGGGCCGCTTCTGGCAGGTAAAGGGGCCGGGGCTGATCCTGTTGATTCCGGTGCTGCAGCAGATGGTGCGGGTCGACCTGCGCACGGTGGTGCTGGATGTACCGCCGCAGGACGTGATCACCCGCGACAACGTCTCGGTCAAGGTCAATGCCGTGGTCTACTTCCGTGTGCTTGACCCGCAGAAAGCGATCATCCAGGTCGAGGATTTTCTGGTGGCGACCAGCCAGCTGGCCCAAACCACTTTGCGCGCCGTACTGGGCAAGCACGAACTGGACGAGTTGCTGGCCGAACGCGAACAACTGAACGCGGACATCCGCCAGGTGCTGGACGCCCAGACCGACGCCTGGGGTATCAAGGTGGCCAACGTCGAGATCAAGCACGTCGACCTCAACGAATCGATGGTGCGCGCCATTGCCCGCCAGGCCGAGGCCGAGCGCGAACGGCGGGCCAAGGTCATCCATGCAGAAGGCGAGTTGCAGGCGTCGGAGAAGTTGATGCAGGCAGCGCAGATGCTGAGCAAGGAGCCGGGCGCGATGCAGTTGCGCTATATGCAGACGCTGGGGGCAATCGCCGGTGACAAGAGCTCGACCATTGTCTTTCCACTACCGGTAGAGTTGCTCAAGGGGTTGATGGACAAACAGAAATGACTGGCGGCCCGTTGCGCGCGACACCAGGCCGCTCCTGCAAGGAACGCATAACGCCTGCAGGAGCCCCCTCGGGTCGATCAGACTGGCGCGCGGCGCAAGGTCGCCAGGAAGGTTGCAGCCCCCAGGAACAACCCGGCAAAGGTCCGGTTCAGACGCTTCTGCTGCCTGGGCGTACGCAGCAGGCGCAGCACCCGCGCAGCCAGGCCGGTGTAGCCGGCCATTACCAGCATGTCGACAGCGACCATGGTCACGGTGATGGCCACGTACTGCGGCAGCAGTGCGGCATGCGGGTTGATGAACTGTGGCAGCACCGCCAGCATGAACACCAGCGCCTTGGGGTTGCTGACGTTGACCAGGAAACCACGGAACACCAGGCTCAGTGGCTTGCCGATCGGGCGCACGCCGGAGTCATCGCTCATGTCCAGCGGCAAGGCCCGCCACTGCTTGTAGGCCAGGTACACCAGGTAACCGACCCCGAACCATTTGATGATGTGAAACGCCGTGGCCGAAGCGGCCAGGATGGCACCGACGCCGGCGGCAATGATGGCAATCTGCACAACCAGGCCCAGCTGCAGGCCGAGGGCGTTCCAGTAACCACGCCAGAAACCATATTGCAGGCCGCTGGACATCGAGGCAATTGCCCCGGCGCCAGGTGAAAGGCTGATCACCCAACAGGCGGCAAAGAAGCCCAACCACACGTCCATCGACATCACACACCTCGCTCGAACATATGTTGCAAAACGTAAAGCTAAGGTGTTGATGAAAAAATAACCAGCAGATTTTGCAGTATTTGTATTGCCTGCACCCGCGAAGAGGCCGGTACTGGTTTCAGTCAGCCTCGGCCGGCGACTCTTGTTGCGGCGACTGCACCTCAGCGCCGCGCCAGCGCCGCACCGACTTCTGGAAAAACTGGCTGTTCGGTACCTGCACCAGTGCCCCTCCCGCCTCGGGCATTTCCAGCAGGGTGGTGAACAGCAGGTTGATGGCAATAACCCGGCCCTTTACCCCTGGCTTGTCCAGGGTGTCGACCAGTTCGACCACGTCGCCGATGCGAAACGGCCCGACCGTGAAGATCAGTACCGCGCACAGCAGGTTGGACAGCACGCTCCAGATGGCGAAGAACGCCACCGCCGCCACCGCGACGAAGCCGGACAATGCCGTCCACAGCACCGTTGCCGATACACCCAGGCGCTCCAGCACGAACAGCAGCGCGCTGCCCATGATCAGCCAGCGCAGGCCACCGCGCACCGGCACCAGCAACTCCGGCGGCAATGGATAACGCTGGCCCAGGCGGCTCAGCCCACGGGCAATGATGCGCTGCAGGACGAACGCCGCCACCAGGATCAACAGAATCTGCAGGCCCAGCCAGAAGGTGTCCATCCATTGCCCTGGCAGCAGCGAACGCAGTTCTTCCATCAGGACAGTGCCTCGAGCTCGGCCTGCATGCTTTCAAGGGTTTCCAGCGCTTCCATCCAGGCCTCTTCCAGTTCGCCTTCGCGCTGCTTGAGCTTGGTCTGGCGCGCCAGCAGGTCGCGCAGTTCATCCTTGCGCGCCGCGTCGTAGAGGCCACCATCACCCAGCGCGGTTTCGATCTCGGCCAGTTGTGCGTGTACCTGGTTGAGCTCGGTCTCGAGCTTGTCGGCGGCCTTCTTGTGCGGGGCCAGTTGCTGGCGCAATGCGGCGGCCGCCTGGCGCTGGGCTTTCTTGTCGGTCTTGTCCGGGTTGACCGGGGCATTACTGGCCGGCGCGCTGCGCTGGCGGAATTCGACCAGCCAGCGGCTGTAGTCGTCCAGGTCGCCGTCGAAGGTTTCAACCTTGCCGTCGGCTACCAGCAGAAAGTCGTCGGTGGTGCTCTTGAGCAGGTGGCGGTCGTGGGACACCACCACCACAGCACCGGCGAACTCCTGCAGGGCCATGGTCAGCGCCAGGCGCATTTCCAGGTCGAGATGGTTGGTCGGTTCGTCAAGCAACAGCAGGTTCGGCCGCTCCCAGGCGATCAGCGCCAGCGCCAGGCGGGCCTTTTCGCCACCGGAGAAATTCACCACCGGCTCGTCGACACGGTCGCCATGGAAGTCGAAACCGCCAAGGAAATCGCGCAGCGTCTGTTCGCGCTCGGCAGGGGCGATGCGCTGCAGGTGCAGCAGCGGGCTGGCCTTGTCGTCCAGCGAGTCCAGCTGATGCTGGGCGAAGTAACCGACAGCAAGGTTTTCGCCCCGTACCAGGCGGCCGGACAACGGCTCGAGCTCGCCTGCCAGGTTCTTGATCAAGGTCGACTTGCCGGCACCGTTGGGGCCGAGCAGACCAATGCGTGCCCCTGGAGTGAGCTGCAGCTTGACCTTGTCGAGAATGGCTTTGTCACCATAGCCCAGGCGGCCTTCGGACAGGCTCAGCAGCGGGCTGGAAATCTTTTGCGACTCGCGGAAGACGAAGTCGAATGGCGAATCGACATGCGCCGCCGACAGCTCTTCCATGCGCTCCAGGGCCTTGATCCGGCTCTGGGCCTGGCGCGCCTTGGTGGCCTGGGCCTTGAAGCGGGCGATGTACTTTTCCATGTGCGCGCGCTGCGCCTGTTGCTTCTCGTAGGCCTGTTGCTGCTGCGCCAGGCGCTCGGCACGGGTGCGCTCGAAGGCGGTGTAGCCGCCTTTGTACAGGTTCAGCTTGCGCTGCTCGACATGCAGCACATGGTCGACCACGGCATCGAGGAAGTCGCGGTCGTGAGAAATCAGCAACAGCGTGCCGGGGTAACCCTTGAGCCAGTCCTCGAGCCACAGGATTGCGTCCAGGTCGAGGTGGTTGGTGGGCTCGTCGAGCAGCAGCAGGTCGGACGGGCACATCAGTGCCTGGGCCAGGTTCAGGCGCATCCGCCAGCCCCCGGAGAAGTCGCCGACGCGGCGGTCCATCTGCTCGTTGGTGAAGCCCAGGCCAGCCAGCAACTTGCGGGCACGTGCATCGGCGGTATAGCCGTCGGCGCTTTCCAGCTCACTGTGCAGACGTGCCAGGGCGGTGCCATCGTGGGCCTGCTCTGCCGCAGCCAGCTCGGCCTGCACCTTGCGCAGGCGCGCATCACCGTCAAGCACATAGTCCACAGCCAGGCGGTCGAGCGTGTCGACCTCCTGGCGCATGTGGGCGATGCGCCAATCCCCGGGCAGTTGGCAATCGCCGGCATCGGGCGACAGCTCACCACGCAGCAAGGCGAACAGGCTGGATTTTCCGGCACCGTTGGCGCCGATCAGGCCGGCCTTGTGACCGGCGTGCAGGGTCATCTCGGCGCCTTCTAGCAAGCGCTGCGGACCACGCTGTAAAGTGAGGTTGGATAGTCTGATCATGATGGTCGCGGAGTCTACCAGCTTCCTCGGCCCATAGCGCGAGTGGAACCATGCACACCGACCTGTGGAATTATGCCCTGGCCCTGTACGCCAGGCCCGGCGTGGAAGCGGCCTGCCTCGCCTTGCAGGCGCAGGGTAGCGATGTCTGCCTGTTGCTTTGCGCAACCTGGCTGCAAGCGCATGGCGTGGCTGTGCTGGACGAACGCGCGCAGCGGCTGCGCGAGGTTGCCGAGCCCTGGCAGCGTGACGTGGTCGCGCCGTTACGCAACTTGCGGCAACAATGGCGCACGGCGGCGCAGGGTGATGCGCAGCTGGCGGTGCTGCGGGATCAGGTGAAGCAGTTGGAATTGCAGGCCGAAAAGGCCTTGCTGGAACGCTTGCAAGCGTGTGCACAACAGTGGCCCGCGGACGCCGATGTGCCCGCGGACGACTGGCTGGCCCGGCTGGTACCGGACCTGGCCCGCCGCCACGACGCGCTGGACCAGTTGCGCGTCGCGGCGACCGCGCTTCAGGATGCCGAAGACGGCGCCTGAACCGAGGTACTGGCGGGTGCCGAAGGGGCCACCGAAGCGGCAGGAGTAGCCGAGTTGGTCGCGCCGACCGGGCTGCTGGCAGCGGGCGTGGCCGGCTTCGTTTCGGCGGGCTTGGCCGCTGCTGGTTTGGCCGCGGTACGGGTTGGCGCTTTTGCAGCAGCCGGTTTCACGGCGGGCTTGGTAGCAGCGGTCTTGGCTGGAGCTGGCTTGGCAGCTGCGGTGGTCTTGGCCGCTGGCTTGGCTGCCGGTTTGGCCGCAGCAGCGGTCTTGGCCGCTGGCTTGGCTGCCGGTTTGGCCGCAGCAGCGGTCTTGGCCGCTGGCTTGGCTGCCGGTTTGGCCGCAGCAGTGGTTCTGGCCGCTGGCTTGGCTGCCGGTTTGGCCGCGGCAGCGGTCTTGGCTGCTGGCTTGGTCGCAGGTTTGGCAGCTGCGGTTTTGGCTGCTGACTTGGCCGCCGGTTTGGCAGCAGTGGTTTTGGCTGCTGGCTTGGCCGCCGGTTTGGCAGCAGTGGTTTTGGCTGCTGGCTTGGCCGCCGGTTTGGCAGCAGTGGTTTTGGCTGCTGGCTTGGCCGCCGGTTTGGCAGCAGTGGTCTTGGCTGCTGGCTTGGCCGCCGGTTTGGCAGCAGTGGTTTTGGCCGCTGGCTTGGCCGCAGCGCGCTGGTCAAGGGCCTTGGCTGCAGCCTCACGAACCTTGCCTACACCTTGAGCCAGTTTGAGGCTGTCCTGGGCATCGCGCTTGAGCTGCTGGATATAAGAACGGGTCTGGGTTTGACGTTCCTTGAGCGAATCAAGCAATTCTTCCAGTTCACCAATGGCTTTATGCGCCTTGGTTTGTGCCTTGGTTTTACCTGCCTTGGCCGCGTCTTGCAGTTTCTGGCGACCGGTGTGCAATTTTTCCTGGGCCTTGCCACGTTGCTTTTCCAACTTGGCCAGCAGTTTTTCCGCATCAGCCAGCGCTTGCGAGCAGGCATCCTCCAAGTGTTCGAGCAGGCTGCCCGAAAGTTGCTGGAGCAGGTGTAACGGCGTACTTACTGGCTTCTTTTTGGCCGACATGGTTTACCTCCTGGCTGATGAGATTGCGGCTCATACTATGCTTCTGCTGCTACCGCCGCTAGGGCATGTTGACAGTATTGTTTACGCCGCGTTGCATGCCTGGGCAAAGTTGTTATCTTGCAGCTCCGAGCAAGTGTAGTTGCTGAATAAATGATTGCCGATGTTCGGCAATTACCTGAATAGCACCATGCCCCGCAGGAGCAGCCTTGTGTCGCGCCTACAAGACCGCGACCACGCCACAATAAAAACTGAACACTGGCATAATTCCCCGCTCATTGGCGCAGGAACTGATCATGCCTCGATATCTGGTTTTAGGTTTATGCCTGCTGGCCCCTCTCGCCTTGGCCAACAGCGACGAACACGATTTGGCCTACAGCCTCGGCGCCAGCCTGGGCGAGCGGCTGCGCCAGGAGATGCCGGGCCTGCAACTGGATGCGCTGGTCGAAGGCCTGCGTGCGTCTTACCAAGGGCAACCGCTGAAGCTCGACAAGACACGCATGCAGGCTGTGCTGCAGCAGCATGAAGCACAGGCAGGCGATGCCGCCATGCAGAAGCAGCACGCCGCCGAGGCACGCTTCATGGCCACCGAGCGCGGTCGCTATGGTGTACACGAACTACCAGGGGGCGTGCTCTACAGCGAACTGCAGGCAGGCACGGGCGCGCAGCCCAAAACTGGTGGCAAGGTGCAGGTGCGTTATGTGGGCAGGCTGCCCGACGGCTCGGTATTCGACCAGAACCAGACACCGCAGTGGTTCAGCCTGGATTCGGTGATCGAAGGATGGCAGGTGGCGTTGCCGCAGATGCACGCTGGCGCCAAATGGCGCCTGGTAATTCCGTCGGCACAAGCTTATGGCGCCGAGGGTGCGGGTGACCTGATCGCACCCTACACCCCTCTGGTGTTCGAAATCGAACTGCTGGCGGTGGGTGATTGACCTCCGCCTTCAGGCCTCGACCGCGCCCTCTTCCTTGTGCGCGTTGTGCAGCACCTCGATCAGGCAGTCTTCGAGTTCGAAGCGCTCGTGCAGCAAGGCTCCCAGCTTGGCCAGCTTCTCGGCGAAGCGTTCGGTATCCTTGCATTCACCCTTTTCGCAATGGTCATTGAAAGCCAGCGCGATCTGGGTGATGTCGTTTATCCGCGGGTTGATCTCTTCGGCCAGCTTCAGCGCCTTCTCGTCGTCAAAAGCCTTGGCCTCACTGACCAACTGTTCGCAGACTTCGAAATGCCACGCCGAAACGTAGTCGACCAGAACCGCGCAGAAATCACGGTTTTTATCCTTGTCGGCAAAGGTCGGCTTCATATCGCGCAATGCGCGGAAAGCCTGCACCAGTTCCTGGCGCTCCTCCAGCCAGCGGTCGATCAGCTTGTGAACCCCACCCCAGCGTTCCTGAGCGTTCTGACAACTATCGAGCATGGCGATCTCTTCCCTTCTGGGTAGATGCCGCTGCACCTCGCACTACGACCGTGCAGCACAAAGGTGACATCAGCAGGACGGCATCGAGCAGTTGTGTTTTCGGTATGCGTGCTGCGAGATTATTCCCGCGCGTGCTACCCATCAAGGTACGCAGCAGACAAAGTTCATACAAGCGTTTAATACCCTGTTACACCACCATTGGTCGCGCTACCGGCCAAGCCTTGCGCCAGGTCAATTAATGGCCAGGGTGCGGAAACGATACGCCAGCAGGCAGCTCGCGGGTGGCACCGCCAGCAGCAGGAAAGCCAACAGGCTCCACTCGGGCAGCGTCAGGTCGAGAAAACTCCAGGTCAGCGCGTTGCAGTCAGGGCCACCGAGCAGCAATTGCCGCGCCGCTTCGCTCCAGGATTGCTCAAATACCCGCCCGATCGGCACCGGACACAGTGCAAAGGCATCGTCCGCCCCCTGCAACCAGACATGCCTCGCGGCCAGCAATGCCCCGGCCAGCGAACAGCCCAGTGTCGCCCACGCATAACAGCGCACACCGCGCGAACCCGGCGCCTGCACAGTGGCCGTGAGGCACAACAGTGCGTACAGGCCAAGCAACAGCCGTTGGCTGAAACACAATGGACACGGCACCAGCCCGGGGGCGTTTTCCAGCTGAAAGGACGCAGCCAGCACCGCCAGTGCGGCCAGGCAGGCGGGTAGGAAAAAGGTACGCAAACGGGCCGGCAGCATGGGAGGTGAAGGTCCGGGAATGATGAAGTGGCTTAAAACGGTAGAGGAAAGACACGCTTTGTTTCAAGGCACGACAACAACGACAACTCACTGAATCGCGAAGGAAATTTCTAGCTGATAGGTAGGAAACGTCTGAAGAAAGATACTGCAGATCCAGCTTGCATCACCGGATAAGTTACCCAGCGCCATGGCCCGCACCTTGGCGCGGGCCATGGGTAGGTCAGGCGCGCACAGCGTCTGGCAATGGCAACGCCAGCAGGCGTTCATCCAGCAGGCCAAGGCCCTCCTGGAACAGCTGGTTGCTGCGCTCGGTCTCACCGAGGCTGGCCAGCAACCGGGCCAACTCGGCACAGGCCTCAGGGTTGCGCTCCATGCGCAGGCTGCTTTCCAGGTAGTCGCGCGCCTTGCCCCACAAACGGTTCTGCAAACTCAGGCGACCCAAAGTCAGCAGCAGGCTGGCGTCCTGCGGGTGGGCCTTGAGCCAGCCTTCGGCGGTTTGCAACTGGCGCGCCGGGTCATCGCCGCGCACCAGGCCGTACAGGCGAGCCAGGTGGCTTTCGTATTCACGCTTGAGGGCAGTGCGCAGCACTTGCTCGGCTTCGCTCTGGGCACCCACCTGGCGCAACTGTTCGGCATAGGCCAGCACCAGCTGTGGTTCCTGGCGCTGCGCCGCGGTCAGTTGCTGCCAGGCGCGCTCCAGGGCCTGACGCGCACTTTGCGCATCCTCGCCCCGGGTCGAGGCCAGGCTCAGGTTCTGCCCCCAGGCGCGCTGCTCCAGGGCCGCCAGCTCGGCAGCCGGCAGCACCTTGCCTTTGCGCAGGTCGGGCAACAGGCGGATCAGGGCCGACCAGTCGCCGCGCTCCTGGTACAGGCGCTGCAGCAGGCGCAGCACCTGGCTGTTATGCGGGTGGCGGTCCTGCATGGCCAGCAGGGTTTCCAGGGCGCCGTCTTTTTCGCCACGGTCCATCTGCAACTGCGCATGGGTCAGGGCGATGGCCAGTTCCGCTTGCGGCTGGCGCTCCAAGGCACGCTCCAGCAGGTTGTCACTGTCTTCAGTGCGGCCTTGCTCGTTGGCGGCGCGCGCCGCACCGAGGTAGAACAGCAGCGGCTGGCGCTCGGCCTCGGCGGCCCGGTGCAGGTGGCGTTGGGCGCTGGCCCAGCGGCCCTCGGCAAGGTCCAGCTGGCCCTGTTCGATGGACAAGCGAATGCGCCGGCTGCGGTTGCGCCGCGACCATGGGTTGACCACGCCGCTGGAGGTCAGCACCAGGCCGACCAGGTAGCGCAACAGCCACAGCAGCACGATCACCGCCAACAAGCCGGCCAGGGCTGCCCACAGCCCGGACTGGTAGCGGAAACTGCCATACGAGATCAGCACATAACCGCTGTGCCTGGCGACTGCGATACCCAGCGCAGCAGCGATCACGATTGCCAGCACGGCCAACAGGTAGACGCGCTTCATGGCTTGCCCCCTTCAGGCTCGGCCGACAGATGGCGGCGCTGGATATAAGCCTGCACCGCGGCCAGGCTTTCGCTCAGGTCGGGGGTGACCACCGAGACCGGTTGCTCTGCCAGGGCGTTGAGGCTGTCGAGCATGGCCTTGCTTTGCGGATTGTCGGCATTGAAGTTGGCCAGCAGCACGCTGCGGGCATCATCCAGAGCCTGGGTATAGACCTTGGCCTCGCCGTTGAGCGCCGCCCACTGGGCCTGCTCGATGGTCAGGCTCAGGGCCAGGCGCAGCTGGTTCAGCTGCTGCCCGGCCAGCAATGGGCGCACGTTGTCATCGGCGTTGAAGTCGATCTGGAAGTACTTGGAGATCTCGGCCCACCACTGCGACAGGCGGCTGGCGCCATCGCCGTCGGAGGTCAGCGCACCGAGCGCATCGGCATTGCTGGCGAACTCGGGCGACTGGGCGCTGAGTTGCTGCACCAGTTCGCGCTGCGCAGCCAGCTTCAGGAACAGCCCGGTGCGGTCCGGCTGCTGCGTGCTGTTGAGCGTGGCCAGGCTACGCGCCAGCTGCTCGCGGGCGGCGAAGGCGCCTGGGTCGCTCTGTTCACGCAGGATCTCGTCGGCACCCTCGACCAGTGCTTTGGCACTGGTGATGTCCTGCAGCGCCGACAGGCGCAGGGTGGCCAGGCGCAGCAAATGCTCGGCCTCGGCCAGGCGCCATTCCTTGCGGCTTTCACCCAGCACGGTTTCCAGGCGTTGGCTGAGGCGTTGCTGGTCGCCTTGCAACTGCGCCACCAGGCGGCGGCGGTCTTCCAGCTCGCTGGCAGCCGGCAGGCTGGCCAGCTGCGCGCTGATCTGCTGCTCGCGTTGCTGCAGGGCCTCGGCGCGCTGGTTCAGCGCCTCGATGTGCTGGCCCTGGTTGAATTCGCTGCCTTGCAGTTGACGCACCTGCCAGACACCCCAGCCACCGACCGCGACCCCAGCCGCACCCAGCAGCAGGGCCAGCGTTGCCAGACCACTGCCGGAGCGCTTGGCAGGTGGGGTGGTGACGGGTTCCGCCGGCGCCTGTGCCGACGGCTGATCGTTTTTGGACAAGACAGTCTCGCTCACGTATCCATCCTTTGCATGGGGGCGCACCGCGTTCAGCTTAGCGCCTTAGGAGGCAGGTGCAGCGCTGCGCTGCACGGCTGCCAGCAAGGCCGTGGCACTGGCGCCACGGCAATCCACAACCTGTTGGGCCCCGGCGGCCCTGGCCTGTTCGGCGACCCGCGGGCTGGGCACGAACAGCGGCAGGCGCGCCAGCCGTGACCAGTCGGCGCCAGCCATCTGCTGCAAGTGTTCAAGACCCTGCCCACTGCTGACCACCAGGCCATTGAGGCGTTCCGCTTCGATGCGGCGCATCAAGGTGCCTGGCGGGTAATCCGGCAGACAACGACGATACAGTTCCAGATAATCGACACTAGCACCTTGCTCTGCAAGACGCTCTGCCAGCAGTTCGCGACCTCCAACCCCACGCACGATCAAGATGCGCGACGTCGGCACGGCTACAGCCTGGCGCAGTGCTGGCAGGGCCAGCAAGGCTTCGCTGTCGTCACCACTCTGCGGGACACTCACTGCCAGGCCCGCCGCCTGCAGCACCGCCGCGGTTGCCTCGCCAACGCTGAACCAGCCTTGCCGTGGTGGCTGCAGGCCGGCCTGGGCCAGTCGTTCGAGCAATAACCTGGCGGCCGACTTGCTGACCACGATGATTGCCTTGAAACCCGACAGGCCCTCCAGTACCTGGCGCTGCCGGTTATCCACAGCGACGGGCTCGATCGCCAGCAACGGCAGGCAGCTACTGCCCACCCCCGCCGCCGCCAGGCTCTGCGCCAGCGCTGCGCAGTCTTCGGCAGGCCGGGTCAGCAACAGGCGCCAGGGACTCACGGGTGGCCGGCCTCGCCGTAGACTTCCTTGAGGATGGCCTCGGCGCCCTGCCGCAGCAGGTCTTCGGCGACCTGCACGCCCAGCGTCTCGGCGCTGCCACGGGGAGCGCGAGATTCAGCCACCAGCAGGGTGCCGCCGCTGGGCTGACCGACCAGGCCGCGCAGCCATAACTGGTCACCTTCCAGCACCGCATAGCAGGCGATCGGCACCTGGCAACCGCCATTTAGGCGTTTGTTCAGGGCGCGTTCGGCCACCACCCGGTCGGCGCTGTCAGCGTGGTGCAGCGGTGCCAGCAGCGCGTGGATTTCGCGGTCGGCGCTGCGGCATTCGATGCCCACTGCACCCTGGCCACCCGCCGGCAGGCTGTCCTCGACGCTGATGGTGCAGGTGATGCGTTTTTCGAAGCCCAGGCGGATCAGGCCAGCGGCGGCGAGAATGATCGCGTCGTACTCGCCGGCGTCCAGTTTGGCCAGGCGGGTGTTGACGTTGCCGCGCAGGAAACGGATCTGCAAGTCGGGGCGGCGCGCCAGCAACTGCGCCTGGCGGCGCAGGCTGGAAGTGCCGACGATGCTGCCGGCCGGCAGTGCGTCGAGGCTGGCGAAGCGGTTGGAGACGAAGGCATCGCGCGGGTCTTCGCGTTCGCAGATGCAGTACAGGCCGAGGCCTTCGGGGAAGTCCATGGGCACGTCCTTCATCGAATGCACGGCGATGTCGGCTTCATTGTCCAGCAGTGCGGTTTCCAGTTCCTTGACGAACAGCCCCTTGCCGCCGATCTTCGCCAGCGGCGCATCGAGCAGTTTGTCACCGCGGCTGACCATGGGCACCAGGGTCACCAGCAAACCGGGGTGAGCCTGCTCGAGGCGGGCTTTGACGTATTCGGCCTGCCACAGGGCCAAGGCACTTTTACGGGTGGCGA
This sequence comes from Pseudomonas sp. TE21394, assembly GCF_054057835.1. Classification (NCBI taxonomy): domain Bacteria; kingdom Pseudomonadati; phylum Pseudomonadota; class Gammaproteobacteria; order Pseudomonadales; family Pseudomonadaceae; genus Pseudomonas; species Pseudomonas sp. TE21394. The sequence goes on from NZ_JBSRZR010000001.1 coordinate 1,712,522, forward strand.
TGCGGATTTCGCGAGTGGACATGAAACGCCCCGATCCAGAGAAATGCTGCCGATGATAACAGCATCGCCGCTATCGCTAGCAGATGTGGATCAGTCAAGGGCCTCTTTGCGCCTGAAGCCGCCGCACAGGGTACAGCGCCGCTGGACAGGGCAATGCTGAACCTGCGGGCGCGGCTGCAGCCGCGAACAAGGGCGCAGCCATCGCCATGCGGGTGCCGTATCAGAGGGTTTGCATCATCTTGCGCACGCCCGCCACATGGCGTCGGCTGACGGTCAGGGCATCGCCGTCCAGGCCCTTCAGGTACAGCTGGAAATGCCCCAGCGGGGTGCGCTGCAGGCGTTCGATACGTTCGCGCGCGACCAGCGCGTTGCGGTGGATACGCACGAAGCGTTCACCAAATTCGTCCTCCAGGGCCTTGAGCGGCTCGTCGAGCAGCACTTCCCCGGCTTCATGGCGCAACGTCACGTACTTGTGGTCGGCAATGAAATAGATCACCTGGGGCAACGGGATCAGCTCGATGCCTTTGCGGGTGCGGGCACTGATGTGGCTGCGCGGCCCGCCACCTTCATGGCCCGGCCGGGTGAGCGCGGCCAGCTGGGCGCGATTGGGTTTTTCGGCCTTGCGCAAGGCATCACGTAGAGCCTGGGCCTGGAGAGGCTTGCTCACATGGCTGAGGGCGCTGTCCTTGAATGCCTCGGCACCGTATTCATCGTCCCCGGTGCAAAACACCACGGCCGGCGGCGCCTCGCGTTCGCACAAGCGCGCAGCGACCTGCAGGCCGTCCAGACCTGGCATGCCGATGTCCAGCAGGACTACATCGGGCTTGAGGCTGTCGATCAGCGCCAGGGCCTCCTCGCCGTTGGTGGCGCTAGGCTCCAGCACGGTGTATCCCTCCAGTTCGCCGAGCAGCCGGCTGAGGCGTTCACGGCCTTGGGGTTCGTCATCAACGATCAGGACATTCATAATTGCGCTGGATTCCTGAATGAGTCTCGCACAGGTATAGCGTAGACGTGTGGTTCGAGCGACACTGCGGTCAGGCTCTAGACCGGTGCGATGGCCAAAGATTCACTCGTCAGGCAGATTCACTGCCAGTCCTCTGTCCAACTGTAGACGGTCCGTGGAACACTGCCGTTCATTCCATGAAATCGTTGCTCGCGGTTTTCCGGCATTTCTCACGACCAGTGCCCTGCGGCGCCCGGCACAACCCTGCTATCATCCGCGCCACTTCCTTCGTTCACGCCTGCAATGAGTGAATTCATGAGCACCGACAAGACCAATCAGTCCTGGGGCGGCCGCTTCAGTGAGCCCGTCGACGCTTTCGTCGCCCGTTTCACCGCCTCGGTCGATTTCGACAAGCGCCTGTACCGCCACGACATCATGGGTTCGATCGCCCATGCCACCATGCTGGCGCAGGTCGGCGTGCTCAGCGATGCCGAGCGCGATACCATCATCGATGGCCTGAAGACCATCCAGGGTGAGATCGAAGCCGGCACCTTCGACTGGCGCGTCGACCTCGAAGACGTGCACATGAACATCGAGGCACGCCTGACCGACCGCATTGGCATCACCGGCAAGAAGCTGCACACCGGCCGTAGCCGCAACGACCAGGTGGCCACCGACATCCGCCTGTGGCTGCGTGACGAGATCGACCTGATCCTGGGCGAGATCACCCGCCTGCAGAAGGGCCTGCTGGAACAGGCCGAGCGTGAAGCCGAAACCATCATGCCCGGGTTCACCCACCTGCAGACCGCACAACCGGTAACCTTCGGCCATCACCTGCTGGCCTGGTTCGAAATGCTCAGCCGCGACTATGAGCGCCTGGTCGACTGCCGCAAACGTGCCAACCGCATGCCGTTGGGCAGCGCCGCGCTGGCCGGCACCACCTACCCGATCGATCGTGAACTTACCTGCAAGCTGCTGGGCTTCGAAGCCGTGGCCGGCAACTCGCTGGATGGCGTGTCGGACCGAGACTTCGCCATGCGAGTTCTGTGCAGCTGCCAGCGTGGCGATGATGCACCTGTCGCGCTTCTCCGAAGAGCTGGTGCTGTGGACCAGTGCGCAATTCCAGTTCATCGACCTGCCAGACCGCTTCTGCACCGGCAGCTCGATCATGCCGCAGAAAAAGAACCCTGACGTGCCGGAACTGGTACGCGGCAAGAGCGGCCGTGTGTTCGGCGCCCTGACCGGCCTGCTGACCCTGATGAAAGGCCAGCCGCTGGCCTACAACAAGGACAACCAGGAAGACAAGGAGCCGCTGTTCGACGCCGCCGACACCCTGCGCGACTCGCTGCGTGCATTTGCCGACATGATTCCGGCGATCAAGCCCAAGCACGCCATCATGCGTGAAGCGGCTCTGCGCGGTTTCTCCACCGCCACCGACCTGGCCGACTACCTGGTGCGCCGTGGCCTGCCGTTCCGTGACTGCCACGAGATCGTTGGCCATGCAGTGAAATATGGTGTGGACACCGGCAAGGACCTGGCCGAGATGAGCCTGGACGAGCTGCGCCAGTTCAGCGACCAGATCGAGCAGGACGTGTTTGCCGTGCTGACCCTGGAAGGCTCGGTGAATGCCCGCAACCACATTGGTGGCACCGCACCGGCGCAGGTGCGTGCGGCAGTGGCTCGCGGCAAGGCGTTGCTGGCTTCGCGTTAAGCCCTGGCCTTGCGCCCGCTGTGCGGCCCATCGCGACCCTAGGCCGCTGCTGCAGGGGTTCGTCTACCCTGTGCAGCAGCGGCCTTGGGTCGCGACGGGCTGTGAAGCCGCTTCTGGCTTTTAGCGCTTGCCGCTGCGAATCATCTCCATGAAGGCCGGCATCGCCGCCTCCTTGTCCGCCACGATCCGCGCCATATGCGGGTTATCGCCCATCAGCTGCAGCAGCGCCCTGGCCTGTGGGAAGTCTTCCAGGAAGTCGATGTTCAGCACCTTCTTGCCCACCGCACAGGCCAGGTCCACCGAGAAGCAGAACATCAGGTCTGCCAGCGTCAGTTGCTCGCCCGCCACATAGGGAGCAAAGCGGCCGTTGCGCTTGAGCGTGGCAAACCCGGCCAGCAGGTCGGCACGCGCCCTTTCCTTGATCAGTGGCTCCACCGACATGCCGAAGAACGACTCGGGGTAGCAGGTACGCGCCGGCAGCTCGATGTACAACTCGATTTCCTTGAGCAGCTCACGCACCTTGGCCTGCCCGAACGGGTCGGCCGGCAGCAGCGCCTTGCCGCCCTGCGTCTGCTCGATATAGTCGAGGATCACACTGGTTTCGCTGAGGAAACCATGTTCGGTCTGCAACACCGGCACCTTGCCCCGTGGGCTCAATTCCAGCGCCTGCGGCGCCTGGCCGCCATAGAAGGTGACCTCCTCGAAGGGCAGGCCTTTTTCCAGCAGGGCCAGCTTGACCATGTTGTAGTAGTTGCTGACCGCGAATCCATGAAGCTTGAGCATGAGGTAACAGCCTCCAGGCCGTAAGGGGTTGGCCTGGCTTTTATAGACCGATCGCCAGCCCCTTGACCAGTGTCATGCGCCCCGTCAATGCCCGGGCATTGCCGCCACAGGCATGGCACACTGTGCATCCCATCACAGGAGTACCGCCATGAGCGAGCCCACCGACATCGACAATGACGACGACGAAGCCTTCGCCGAGGCGACGCTGACCCAGGCCATCGAAAACCAGATCGAAAGCGGCGAGCCGCCTGCGGCCAAGGCCACTTTCAACAAGCTGACCCTGGTCGGCTATACGCGCGAAGACACTCTCAACCTGATGGCCCATGTACTGGCCTTCGAGATCGACAACATGCTGGTGGAAGACCGCGCGTTCGACAGCAAGTGGTATGAAAGCGCGTTGCGGGCGCTGCCGGAGTTGCCGCCTGAGATGGATCAAGGCGACGACGAATAACCCGTCTACACTCCAGGATCAGGCACCGTCAACGGTGCCGCCATCCTTGTCTGGAAGTCTGGAGTCGCCATGTCCTTCACCCCCGATCTGATCGCCGAACTGGAAGTGCTCGCACTGTTCAAGCATGACAGCAGCCAGGAAGGCATCAAGATTCACAAGAACGCCTCGCCTGCCTTGGTTGCCGCTGCGCAACGCCTGTATGAAAAGGGCCTGACCGATCAACCTGATGGCGGCTACCTGACCAGCCTGGGTCATGACGCCGTTGAAAGTGTGCAGCTGTTGCAGAACATCCTCAAGACGCCACAGCCGGCCTGAGCCAAGCTTGTACGGGGCCGCGCTGCGGCCCCAATCAGTTAGCCACCGCCCTGCGCTTTTCCGCCAGGCGTGAGCGCCCGTACAGGAACACAACCGCCAGCAAGGCCACGGCCTGTGCCGACAGCGAGTAGGCATCGGCATGGATCCCCAGCCAATCGAACTCGAAGAACGCCACTGGCCGGGTACCCAGCACCCCGGCTTCCTGCAGCGCCTTCACGCCATGCCCGGCGAATACTACCGACAAGGCGCACAGCAGCCCGGCGTTGATGCTGAAGAACAGCGACAATGGCAGCTTGGCCGAGCCGCGCAGGATCACCCAGGCCAAGCCCACCAGCAGCACCAGCGCCGTGGCGCCCCCCGCCAGCACAGCCTGGTGCCCGCCGGGGCCTGCCTGCAGCCACAGGGTCTCGTAGAACAGGATCACTTCGAACAGTTCGCGGTACACCGAGAAGAAGGCCAGCACGGCAAAGCCGAAACGCCCGCCGCCACTGACCAGGCTGCTCTTGATATAGTCCTGCCAGGCGGCGGCGTGGCGGCGATCGTGCATCCACACGCCAAGCCACAGCACCATCACCGCAGCGAACAGCGCCGTGCAGCCTTCCAGCAGCTCACGCTGGGCGCCGCCCACGTCGATCACATAGGCTGCCAAGGCCCAGGTGGCGAAGCCAGCCACCAGCGCCAGGCCCCAGCCCATGTTGACGCTACGCACCGCCGACTGCTGGCCGGTGTTGCGCAGGAAGGCCAGGATCGCCGCCAGGACCAGGATCGCCTCGAGGCCTTCGCGCAGCAGGATCAACAATCCGGAGACGAAGCTCAAAGACCAGCTCAAGCCATCGCTGCCCAGCAGCTTGGCCGCCTGCTCGAGCTTGGCCTTGGCTTCGCCCAGGCGTAGTTCGGCCTGGGCGACAGGCGCCCCATCCTGCAATGCCTGGCGGTAGGCCATCAGGGATTTTTCGGTATCCTTGCGCGCCTGGGTATCGATGTTGTCCAGTGAGCTTTCCACCAGCTCGAAGCCTTCCAGGTAGGCTGCCACCGACAGGTCATAGGCCTGGTCGTGGTCACCTGCACGGTAGGCCGCCAGGCTTTTGTCCAGGGTACTGGCGGTGTACGCGAGCAATTGCGCTGGGCCACGCTTGACCTGGGGTGGCTGCGCACGCTGGGCGCGAAACGCCTCCACAACGGCGTTGCCTTCGCTGGCGGCGACTTCAGCTGGGGTCTGGCGGGCCAGGTCGGCAATGTTCCAGGTCTTGTCGCCTTTTCCGGCTTCCGGCTTGGCGGTGAAGCTGGCGATGTAGGCGGCCACGTCCCAGCGTTGGCGATCATCCAGCTGGTCGGCGAACGACGGCATCTCGGTGCCGTCGATCCCCAGGGCCAGGGTGTTATAGAGGTCGAACAGGCTCAACTGGTCGAGGCGTGAGACATCGCGCAGGTTGGCGGGCGCCGGCTCCAGGCCCACGCCAGCCGGGCCGTCGCCGGCTCCAGTGGCACCGTGGCAGATCGAACAGTTTTGCGCGTACAGCGCCGCGCCACGGGCTGGGTCTGGAGTAATCACCGGGGCCTGGCTGACCTCGTAGGCCACCGCCAGGCGTGCGCCCAGCTGACGGGCCTGCTTGGCGACTGTCGGGCCTTCCTGGCGCTGGTCGATGGCCTGGCGCAACGCCTGCACGCCCTGTTCCAGTGCCGCTTGCTCGGCGTGCGCAGGCAGGCCTTTGACCAGGTCGGCCAGCACCGTGCTGAATTCCTGCTGTTCGCGGTATTCGCCGTCGTCGATGACCTTGCCGTTTTCCACGGTCGGCGGGTAGTCGGCACCAATATAGTCCAGCAAATGCAGGGCCTTGACGGCCTCAGCGGGGGCTTCAGCCTGCGCCAGGGTGCTGCATAGCGCCAGTACCGGGCCCAGCAATAAAGCGGGCAGCCAGGCGAGCAGACGGGAACGGGTTTTCATGGCCAGTCTCGGTGGGAATGCGAAAGAGAACATTGTTCACTTCCACTTTGCTTCGCTCAAGGGTCGGGGGGTGAATTTCATGAAAAATCTTGTGACAAATCAGATGAAGTGAGGGAAAGGCATGTGGGCTGGCAATGCAGTGGATGCCTGGGGAGCCCGGCGGGAGATTGGTGATGCTGAAAATGCCAAAGCAGGCACCTGTCAGCCCCCGGTCTGCGTCAGACACTGCGCAACTTCACTGCTTCCCCGCCTCCTTCCACCCCCCACCCAACGCCAGGAACACAGCAATCTGCCCCATCGCCACCTGGCTATTGGCTGCGGCCAGTTGCGCGCGCATGTCGGTATAGGTGCGCGTTGCCTGCAAGTCCGCCAGGAACGACTCACGCCCCGCCTGGTAATAGCGGTGGGTCTGGTCGGCCGCGTCCTTGGCCGACCTCTCCGCCTCGGCCAGTGCGTCGCGTCGATCCAGCAAGGCACTGTACTGCGCCAGGCGGGTCTGGGTTTCGCGAATGGCGTTCAGCACCACCCCGTCGAAGTTCGCCAAGGCCGCCTGGGTCGAGGCTTCGGCCATGCGAATGCGAGCGCGGGTGCCGTTGGTGGGGATGGTCCAGCTGACCTGCGGGCCAAAGCCCCAGCGGTTGGTCGAGGGCTCGCCAAGGTTGTCGACGAGACCGATGGTGCCGACCTGGGCGCCGATGCTGATATCCGGGTATAGCGCGCCGGTGGCAACACCGATGTTGGCAGTGGCAGCGGCCAGCTGGCGTTCAGCCTGGCGCACGTCGGGGCGTCGTTTGAGCAGCGCTGCGCCATCACCCACCGGCACCAGCTGGTTCAGGTGCGGCAGTTCGGCACAATCGGCGGTACCGGCGGGCAGTTGTTCCACCGGCTTGGCCAACAGGGCCGCCAGGGTGTACATGCCGGCCTCGCGTTCGGCCTTGAAGCGTGGCAGCTCGGCACGCAGGGACTTGAACTGGGTCTGCGAGCGGGTGACCTGGGTTTCATCGCCACGGCCGGCATCACGCAGGCGCTGGGTGAGCTTGACGCTTTGTTCCTGCAGGCCAAGCGACTGGCGGGCGATATGGTATTCCTCGTTGGCCGAGCAAACCTGGGTATAGGCCTTGACCACGTCTGCCACCAAGGTGATGCGCGCGGTATCGGCAGCGGCCTGGACAGCATCGGCATTGGCCTTGGCAGCCTCGGTGCCGCGCTTGAAGGTGCCCCACAGGTCGAACTGGTACGAGGCGCTGACGATGGCCTCGCCGATGTTGGCTACCGGCACCTTTTCGGGCAGCAGGAAGGCTTCGCCAGACTCCTGCAGGCGCTGTGCACCCAGTTTGACGCCGCCGTTGAAGCCGCCTTGCGACTCGGCCACTTCGACCTGAGCGCGGGCCTTGGCGATGTTGGCAGCGGCCACACGCAGTTCGGTGTTGGCTCTCAGGGCCTGGCGCACCAGTTCGTTCAGCCGCGGGTCCTGGTACAACTGCCACCAGTCCTCAGGCACCGGTGTCGACATCACGCTGTCAGCATCCTGGCGCAACGGGCCATTGAGGTCGCTGCGCTGCACCGCGGCATCCTTCGGCACTTGGTAGTCGGGGCCAACCATCATGCAGGCCCCCAGCGACAGGCACAGGCCGGCCAGGATCAACTTTTTCATGGCTGCTGGCCCTCGATGATCGACACCGTGGCGGTTCGCCCGGCGATCATGCGGAAGTCCTGCGGCACCTCATCGAAGGCGATGCGGACCGGAATGCGCTGGGCCAGGCGTACCCAGCTGAAAGCCGGGTTGACGTTGGGCAGCAGGTTGGCACCGCTGCTGCGGTCGCGGTCCTCGATGCCCGCTGCAAAGCTCTGTACACGGCCGCTCAGACGGGTGTTGTCGCCCATGACCCGGATATCCACAGCATCGCCAACGTGGATACCGCCCAGCTTGGTTTCTTCGAAGTAGCCGTCAACGTGGTACGAGGCGCTGTCGACCACCGACAGCACCGGCCGGCCAGCGGTGACGAATTCATGGTTACGCGGCGCACGGTCATTCAGGTAGCCGTCCACCGGGCTGCGCACCACCGAACGGTCAAGGTTGAGCTGGGCGGTATCGACCGCCACTTGCGCCGCGCTGACCGCCGAGCGGGCACGGGCCTCACGGGACTGGCTTTCTTCCAGTTGCTCGGCGGCCACCAGGTTGCCCAATTTGCGGTTGCGCCGCGCTTCGCGGGAAGCCTGGGCCAGGGTTTCCTGGCGCTCGGCCAGGGTCGCCTTGGCCTGGCGCAGGGCCAGGGTGAAGCGGTCCTGATCGATAGTAAACAGCACATCGCCGCGCTTGACGGTCTGGTTGTCGCGCACCTCGACTTTCTGAATCAGCCCGGAAACATCCGGGGCGATCTGAATCACGTCGGCGCGGATGTGGCCGTCGCGGGTCCACGGGGCGAACAGGTAGTAGACCACCATCTGCCAAACGAGCATGGCGGCGAAGCTCACTACCAGCAATGTCAGGACCACACGGCCCAAGGTCAGCAAAGGTTTTTTCATGGCAGCATCAGGTTTCGGCAAAAGTGGTCCACCGCGCCAAGCAGCACGGCATACAAGGCAACGTTGAACAACGCCCGGTGCCAGACCAGGCGGTAGAAATGCACGCGCACCAGCACCGCGTGCACCCCGAGGAACAGCAGGTAGGTGCCAAACATCATCACCAGCAACGTGGGCAGGAATACCCCGCTGATATCCAGTTCACCAATCACAGGGGCGCTCCGTCGAGTCCGGGGGGCAATTGCGGCTGTTCGGCAGGTTCGAGCATGACCTCGACACCCGGCAGCAGCGCCAGGCGCAAACCGCTCAGGGCATGCAGCAGGTGGGTGCGTGCATCGCCGCGCTCGTACAGCTCATCGAGGTTCAGCGCCAGGCGCGCGTGCTCCATGTTGCGCAGTAGCGCGGCGGGCGCATGCAGGCGTTCACCGGCGCGCAGGCAGGCAGCGTAATGCGCGCCGACTTCCTCGATCACGGAGCCCAGGCGCGCACGGGCCTGCTGGCCGGCACGCGGCATGTAGGCCAGCAGGTCCAGCAGGTTGAGCCCCACGCGCAGGTCGCGCAGTGCCACGCCACTGTCCTGGCCGGTCTGCGACAGGCGCGGCAGGTGCTGCATCAGGCGGTCAAGCATCTGCACACCCACGTGGCGGTGTTCGGCAAGGGTGGCCGGTTCGGTCATTTCGACGATATCGCGCCAGGCGAAGCGGGTCATGCGTTTGGCCGCCAGCTCCACACCGAACGGGCGCATCACCAGGGTCCAGATGAAGGCGAACAGCAAGCCGACGGGGCCGGCGAGGTTGGAGTTGAGGAAGGTGAAAAAATCTGCGTCGTAGGTGCCCTGGATGCTGATGAACGTCGAGGTGTTGACGATGGTCAGCAGGGTGCCGAGGTAGAACCGCGGCTGCACGGTCAGGGTGCCGACGCAGATGAATGGCACGGCAAGGGCCAGCACCAGCATCGGGAAATCATGCAGGTTGGGCAGAACCAGGAACAGGTAGAGGCTGGAGAAGATGACCGACATCAGAGTCCAGAAAAAGAACCTGTAGATCTGCGGCGCCGGGTCGTCCATGGCAGCGAAGAAGCTGCACGACACGGCGGCGAGAATGACCGCGCTGGCCCCGTCGTGCCAGCCCAGGCCGATCCACAGGCCGCAGGCGACAACGATGGCCAGCACGGTGGAGGCTACCGAATACAACATCAACCCGCGGTCGAAGAACGCTGTCAGGCGGCCCAGGCGCCAGTGGCGGTACACCGCGCGCCAGGGTTTGGCGTCGTCACTGCGCAGGGCGTGTTGCAGGCTGCAACAGTCTTGCCACAGGTCGGCCCATTCCGTCAGGCGATACAGGGCGTTGGACAGCAGCAGGTCGGCGCGCTGGTCAAGGGCGGCGGCGCCAGGCTGCAAGCGCTCGATCTGCTCGTGCAGGGCGGCCCAGCGGGCGGGCGAAGCGCTGTCGGCAGTACCCTTGAGCCATTCGCGGGCGGCCTCCAGCAGCGGTAGCAACTGGGCGAACCTGTCCGGGGCGCGGCCTTCGAGGGCGACCAGGGCGTCATCGAGAGCGTCGATCACCGGGAGCAGGTGGATCATGCGCCCGCGCAATTCACGAGCATTCTTCAGCGTGTGCGGGCCAGCCCCTTCATGGCCGAGCTGACCGATCATCAGTTCCAGCGAGTTGAACGTGGTGACCATCGTGCCGCGCAGGCTGCCCACCTGGTCGGCACTGGCCTCACGGGCGAGGTAGGTATCGCTGTAGCGGATCGCCTCGCTGAACCAGGTGCTGGTGGCACCGACCACCACCGGCGCCAGCCGGCGCGGCCAGAAGATGGCCCCGACCACTGCTGCGCAGACGATTCCCAGGCAGATTTCCTGGGCACGGGAAGACGCCACGTCAAACACTGCCAACGGATTGTCGACCACCGCCAGGGCGATCATCGGCAAGGTGTAGCCCGCCAGCATGAGCACGTAGTTGTTGGCGGTGCGCAGATTCAACGAAAGGAACAGCAAGGTGCCGGTCCAAAGAGCAATGGCGATACTCAGCAGCAACGGCGACTGTACCAGCGGCGGCACTAGGAAAATCGCCCCGCCGGCGCCAAGCAGCGTGCCCAAGGCACGGTACAGGGCCTTGGAGCTGGTCGGCCCGAGGAAGGGGCTGGAAACGATGTACACCGTGGCCATGGCCCAATAAGGGCGTGGCAGCTGCATGAGCAGGGCAATGTACAGGGCGATCATGGAGGCGGCGAAGGTACGCACGCCATAGAACCAGTCGCGAGCCGGCGGCACCGAGCTGAAGAAACCGTTCATGCGGCCTCGCCTGTGCTGCCCAGGCCGGCAGCTTCAAAGGCACGCAGCACGCGCAAGGCAGCTTCCAGGTCGGCCTGGTCGATTCGCTGCAGCACCTCTCGACGCAAGCGCACCAGTTCGGCTTCGATGGATTCGGCCAGGGCGCGGCCTTCAGCGGTCAGGCTCAAGGCCTTTGCACGACGGTCCAGCGGGTCTTCGCTGCGGCATACCAGGCCAGCCTTGCACAGCTGGTCGAGCAGACGTACCAGCGACGGGCTTTCCAGGCCCGCAGCCTGGGCCACGGCAACTTGGTGCACACCATCGCCCAAGCGCACGATCATCAGCAGGGGCGTGGCGCAGGCTTCGGAGATGCCATAACCGGTCAGGGCGGTGTGGCAGATGCGCCGCCAATGCCGGGCGGCCACCACCATACCGCTGCTGACGTGCAGGCGCAGGAGATCAAGGGACATTGAAGAAACCAAGGATATTCATAGTTTGCTAACTATCAATATACGCTTGGCCCTCCCCCTGTCGTCAACCAGCGGTGATGGATAGCCTGGGTGAAATGTTGTTCATGCTTCTTGTCAGTACCGGCCTGGCAGAACAACTCATGGCTGAATCTGGTCTTCCAGCTTCATGGTCAACGCCAACGTGCTGCCCATCTGTACCGCCCGGTCGCGCCATTCCTGGTACCGCACCTCGTCACGGCTGCTGAAGTGTACCGCCAGCTCTTCTGCAGCCTGCACCACACCCGCGGCTGCCGCCAGCTCCAGCCAGTACAACGCAGCCTTGATATCGGCTTCCACGTACAGCCCGTGCATCAATCGGTACCCCACCTCGAAACGGCAACGCGCCTCGCCGCGCTCAGCGCCGCGCAGGAACCATTGGTAAGCCTGCACCAGGTCGACTTGCCACTGCAGGTCGCCATCGCACACCTCTTCCTCGTACAAGTCCCCCAGCGCGGCGGCGGCATGCAACAGGCCGCGCTCGAACGCCTGCCGGTAGCACTCTGCCGCCTGCACGTAGGACGGTTCGATACCTTTACCGAAGTAGTGTTGCTGCCCGAGGTTGAACCAGGCGGCGGCATTGCCCTGCAGGGCGGCCATGCGCAACAGGTGGCCAGCCAGCACGGTGTCGGCACGCCAGTACTTGCCGTTGAGCCAGACCCAGCCGAGGTCATTGAGCGCCGCCACATTGCCTTGCAGCGCCTGGCGGCGCAGGTCGGCATATACCGCCTGCAAATCGCTGGCCTCGTCCAGGCGGTTGATCAGTAGCGCGCGCTGGCTGGGCAGCCCTACCCCGGCAAACAGCCGCTGTCGCCTCCCGACGGCAATCGGTGGGGCAATGACCCGCTCGGGCAGGAGACGGGCAAGCAGCGAATGGATATTGCTGGCAGCAGACATGTTCATCCTCATTGAACGACGCACAACCCCAACCTTCGGCTGTGATGAGGCGTGATTCTGCGTGACGACACGTCAAAACCTGTCGCGAACGAATCGGCACCGGGCAACCAAATGCGACTTCCTTGATCTGAGCAGGCTGTGGCCAATTGCCATGCCCCACGCCTGCCGCCATCCTATTGCGGCAAGCCTAGACAAGGACGTTACCTTTTGCCGTTCGCCACTACCCGCGCCACCCTCAGCCGTCAGTGGGCGCTGCTGCGCCAGCTGCCCAGCCGATCTCCAGGCATCACCAGCGCCGAGCTGGTCTGGCGCCTGCGGGACGTGGGCTTCACTGTCAGCAAACGCACCGTCGAACGCGACCTCAACGAGCTGTCGCTGATTTTTCCGCTGGAGCGAAATGACAAGAGCATTCCGTTCGGCTGGCACTGGTCGGCCAGTGCCGTGGGCGAATTACGCGGCAATTTCGACCTGCTGACGCATTTGCGCGGCGATGCGTTGCAACCGGCACGGGGAGAGGGGGTCGAGCTGGTGGCACGGATCAGCGATGCACTGGCGCGGCAGCTGCGGGATGCTCCGCTGAGTAGCGACATGCAGCTGACGGCGCTGGAACACGGGCATCGGATGCGGGCCACGGTGAGCGATGGCTGGCCGTTGCGCTGGTGGCTGTTGAGCCATGGCGACGGGGTAGTGGTTGAACAGCCTGGCGGCTTGCGGGAGGAAATCGGCAAGATCCTCAGCAATGCGGCTGCGCAATACCAGAATTCATAGCCTGTACCGAGAAAGGGGCCGGTACAGGCATGCCCGCTAGCGCTGCATTCCCCACCGCCGCACGGTCAGCCGCTCCAGGGTATTGAACACCAGCCCTTCCACCAGCAGGCCAATCAGAATCACCACCGCCAACCCGGCGAATACCTTGTCGGTGTAGAGCTCGTTGCGGTTCTGGAAGATGTACCAGCCCAACCCGCCTTTGCCGCTGCTGGCTCCGAACACCAGTTCGGCTGCGATCAGGGTACGCCAGGCAAATGCCCAGCCGATCTTCAGCCCCGACAGGATCGAAGGCAGCGCCGCCGGTATCAGGATGTGCAGCACCAGCCGCAACCCTTTCAGGCCGTAATTGCGACCGGCCATGCGTAACGTTTCCGACACGCCGAGGAAGCCCGCGTAGGTGTTCAGCGCCAAGGCCCATAGCACCGAGTGCACCAGCACGAAGATCAGGCTGTTGTCGCCCAGCCCGAACCAGAGCAAGGCCAATGGCAGCAGGGCAATCGCCGGCAGCGGGTTGAACATCGAGGTCAGTGTGCCCAGCAGGTCACGTCCCAACTGGGTCGACACTGCCAGGCTGGTCAGGACGAAGGCCAGGACGATGCCCAGCACATAACCCTTGAGCAAAATCACCAGCGAGACGCCGACCTTGGCCGGCAGCTCGCCGCTGTACAAGCCGTCCCACAAGGCAACTGCGGTTTGCAGGAAGCTGGGCAGCAACAAGTCATTGGCCTGGTAGCGGGCCACCGCCTCCCAGAGCACGGCAATCACCAGCAGGATGAGCGCCTTGCGCAGCCAGCCTTGCTGCCACAGGCGCTGCAGCAAGGGCAGTTGACGTTCCACGGGTACACTGAGCAGGGGTTGCAACTGCACTTCGTATTCCTGGCGTACAGGTGTAGTGGTCATGGCTGAAAGCTCCTGTCAGTAGGCGATACGGATATCGTTGAAGCCAAGGTCGCCAGCCGGTTCCGGCGTGTCCGCCTCGTCGAACAGCAAACGGTGGATGCGCCGCGCGCTGGCCTGGAAGTCGTTGCCGCCCAGGCTGCCCAGGCCGTACTGGTGGCTGTGCACCTCGGCCCGTACCCGCCCCGGGTGTGGCGACAACAGCAGGATACGGTTGCCGACCACCAGCGCTTCTTCGATAGAGTGGGTGACGAACAGCAAGGTGAAGCGCACCTCCTCCCACAGCAGCAACAGCTCTTCCTGCATCTTGCGTCGGGTCAGCGCATCGAGTGCAGCAAACGGCTCATCCATCAGCAGGATCTTCGGCTGCGTGGCCAAGGCCCGGGCAATGGCCACGCGGGCCTTCATGCCGCCCGACAGGGTGTGCGGGTAGGCATCGGCGAACGCGGCCAGGCCAACCTTGTCCAGGTAATGCAACGCCCGCTCCTCGGCTTCCACACGCTTGAGCTGGCCTGACACCAGCAGCGGGAACATGACGTTCTGCTTCACCGTCTTCCATGGCGGCAACTGATCGAACTCCTGAAATACCACGATGCGATCGGGGCCCGGGCCTCTGACGGCCTGGCCCTGCAGGAGGATCTGCCCTTCCTGGGGCGAAATGAAGCCGGCTACCGCCTTGAGCAAGGTGGACTTGCCACAGCCAGAGGGGCCGAGCAGCACGAACCGGTCAGCGCGGTCGACTTCGAAGCTGACCTGGTGGGTGGCGCGCACCACGCGTTGCGCGGTGCGATATTCGAGGCTGAGATTGTCCACCTTGAGTAGAGGCGGCGTGGCGACACGGCTCAGGTTGCTGGCCGTGTGGCCTGGCAATGGGGCGGTCATGATCGGTCAGCTCCCCTGCAGCGGGCGTTCATCCTGGAAGAAGTAGTCCTTCCACGACTCCGGCTTGTGCTTGATGGCGCCTACCCGATAGAGGAAGTCGGCCAGCTTGTAGGTGTTTTTTGGCGTGATGGTGAATTCGTACTGCGGGTTGTCGATCAGCTTTATCAGCGTGTCGCGGTCGATCTTGGCCTTGGTCACGCGGATATAGGTGTCGGCAGCGGCCGCCTTGTCGTTCTGGGCGAAGTCGGCAGCCTCGGCCAGCGCATCGACGAAGGCCTTGTAAGTCTTGGGGTTGTCCTTGCGGAATTGCTCGGTGGCAAACAGCAAGGTCGGCGAGTTGGGGCCAAGCAGGTCGTAGCTGTTGAGCACCACGTGCACGGCCTTGTTGGCCAGCACCTGGTCCTGGAACGGTGGGTTGGAGAAGTGCCCGTTGAGCTCGGTGCCGCCGGCCAGCAACGCAGCGGTGGCATCCGGGTGCGGCACGGCCAGGGTGTACTTGTCGAGGCGGTCGTACTGCTTGTCGCCCCACTGCTGGGCGGCAGCGTACTGCAGGAAGCGCGACTGCACCGAAACGCCTACCGCCGGCACGGCGATGCGGTCTTTGTCGGAGATGTCGGCGATGGTCTTGACGTTGGGGTTGCTGCTGACCAGGTAATACGGGAAGTTGCCCAGCGAGGCCACAGCCTTGACGTTCTGCCGGCCCTGGGTGCGGTCCCACACCGTCAGCAACGGGCCGACGCCAGCGCCGGCGATATCCACCGAACCGGACAGCAAAGCGTCATTGATGGCCGAACCACCGGACAGCTGGGCCCAGTCGACTTCGATGTCGATGCCCTGCGCCTTGCCGTGTTTTTCAATCAGGTGCTGGTCCCGCACGACATTAAGCAGCAGGTAGACGATACCGAACTGCTCGGCGATGCGGATCTTGCCTTCTGCCTGCGCCGCGGCAGGGGCGGCCAGGCTGCCGACCAGCAGGCTCGCGCCCAGGCCGATGCTTGCCGCCAGGCGGCTGATGGATTTGCGCATGTCGGGTTCCTCAGTCGTCAGAACGGGGCATCGCCCTGGATAGTGGTGCGATACAGCTTGCGGCGCAGGTGTGCGGGGCAGCCGGTGGCCAGGTGGATCAGCGAGCGGTTGTCCCAGAACACCAGGTCATGGGGCTGCCACTGGTGGCGGTAGATGTTCTGTTCCAGCACGCTCAGGGCATACAGCTGTTGCAGCACGTCGCGGCTTTCGTCGTCTGGCAGGCCGACGATGCGGGTGGTGAAGCCTTCACTGATGAACAGCGCCTTGCGACCGTTTTCCGGGTGGGTACGGACGACCGGGTGGATGACTTCCTGAACTTGCGCCAACTGCTCTGCGGTCAGGGTCGGGCGCCAGTTGCCTTCGAACTTGGCCTCGGCATAACGGGCCGTGTAGGAGTGCGCGGCACTACGGCCCTCGACCACCTTGCGCAAGGCTTCGGGGACGGCATCCCAGGCTTTGTGCATGTCGGCGAACAGGGTATCGCCGCCCTCGCTGGGCAGCTCCTGGGCATGCAGCATGGAGCCGAGGCTCGGTAGTTCCTTGTACGACAGGTCCGAATGCCAGAACTTGCCGGCATCGCCCAAACCGATGTTGCGACCGTCTTCGATGATATTGGATACGATCAGGATCTCGGGGTAACCGGGCAACAGGAACTGCTTGAGCACGTGGATCTGCAACTCGCCGAAGCGTCGGCTGAAGGCGATCTGCTGCTCGGGGCTGATGCGCTGGTCGCGGAACACCAGCACATGGTGGTCAAGATGGGCACGATGGATACGGGCGAAATCCTCCACGTTGACCGGCCGGGTCAGGTCCAGACCGGTGATCTCGGCGCCTGGGGCACCGGCGAACGGGCGGATTTCGAAGCGTTGCGACTGGGCGCTGTCGATGATCGACAAGGCGTTCGAGGCGGCTGACATTTTTCACTCCCACGCAGTGCGCGACATCTATGGCGCGCAACGATCAGAAACGCACGGGGATTTCCCGTGTGGGTTCAAGTCGTGCGGCGCGCCGATTGGTCGACGAGTACGCAGTGGAAGCGACTATAAATGCATAAAGGCGATATTTTAAATATCTTTAGTGAATAAGCATAGCACGGGTATCTGCCTTCAAATCAGGCCGCCATGCTCTTCTTCCTCAATAAGGTTATTCAGGCTGCTCAGCGCCTTGCGCGCAGTGGAGCGGTTGAGCAGCTTGGCCTGTGCCCCGGGGGGCAGGTCAGTGATCTTGAATACACCCTTGGCGGTGAGGACGTCGATCAGGTCCTCGAGCACACGGATCATGTCCAGATCGCTTTGCTTGAGCTGGTTGAGGCTGTTTTCCACAATGTCATCGGCGAACCAGGCCTGGATATCGGCATGGTCGGCAGGGAGCATTTCTGTGAACTCGTCGAAAGCAGCTGCCTCTACCCGTCGCAACTGGCCGGCAGCGTCGCGTTGCACATAGAACATGGCGTCCCTCGTCACAATGGTTCCTTGGTGGTAGACAGCAGCATAGGCAAAGATTGCCGGGCACGCAGGCACAGCAACAGAGTATGCGCTGTCCCAGGGTTGCGGGAAAGATCTGCAGCAGCGGCCTTGTGATGCCAAAGGGCCGCAAGGCGGTCCCGGCGATTCCAGCATTGTTGCCGAAATCCCGGGGCCGCTCCGCAGCTCTTTCGCGACACAAGGACGCTTCTATGGCGAGCACACTAGCCGGTTCGTCGCTATCAGCTGTCCTTGTTGTGAATGATGATGGTCGGGTCAGCACCGCTGATCAACGAGTTGATCGTGGTGTTGGACCAGTTCACCCCTTCCAGCTTGATGGTGACGTCGGCATTGGCGATACCACCTTCGGCGTTCAGCTTGCCTTCGCTACTGACCTGCAGCGTCGTCGTGCCTTCCACCGTGGTTAGCTTCAGGTAGTTGTCGATGGTGCTGCCCTTCTCGCCCTGGAGCAGGTCCTTCAGGTCGATCCGGTCGCCCTCGGCCACCTTGAAGTCCTTGATCACATCGTTGCCGATGTCACCAGCCTTCCACACAAAGGTGTCGGCACCGCTTCCGCCGATCAGGATATCGTTACCCTGGCCACCGATGAGGGTGTCGTTGCCGGTACCGCCCAGCAGGATGTCGTTACCTTTGCCACCATCCAGCGTGTCGTTACCGCCTTGGCCAAAGAGGATGTCATTGCCATTGCCGCCGGACAGGAGGTCGTGGCCGTCGTTGGCACCGGAGATATCGAACTCGTTGTAGTGCTCGGTAATGTACTGGTGGACATTGCTGGTGGTGACTGCACCGGCTTCGACACCGCTCTTCTGCGCCACATATGTCTGCAGCGCCTGGTAGCCCTCGCTGACTACACCGTTGAAGGTAATCAGGTCGCCGAAGATGATGTCGTTGCCGTTGCCGCCATCAATGCTGTCAGCGCCTGGCAAGGTCGCCTCGGAATGGCCGAGAATCGCCTTGGCCAAGTCGGATGGGTCAATGCCTGCTTGAGGTTTGCCAGCAGAGTCGTACGGTTTCAGATCGTTCAGCGTGACATCGCTGTTCAAGCCAATGGCCTGCACTTTGCTCACGCCGTTGGTGCCGCCAAGCAGGTTGAAGCTGGCGGTAGTGCCTGCTGCCGACTCCTGGTAGTTCCAATACTCACCGTAGCCAGAACCGTCAAGGCTGGAGAACTCGTAGGTGCCATCGCCCTGGGCATGCAAGGTTCCGACGGTGTTGGTGGACTGCAGCACCAATTCACCCCGTTTGTTCTCGCTGTAGGTCAGCACCTTGACCGAGCCACTGCTGCTGATCTCGACTTTGTGAGTGGCGTCTGCCCAAACGCTGAAAGTGTCGCCAAGTTTGTAGTTGTTGACGTTGACCACGTCGTCCAGGTACTTGCCGTTGGTCCACAGCCGCGGGTTGGTGCTCTCCCCGCTCTGGTAGTAGGTCGGCTTGCCGTCGGTGATGAAGTAGGTCAGGTTCTCGGCATTGGTGTTACCGCTGGCCATGGTGCTCTTGAAGAAGTTGGCCGTTGCCTTGAACACGTCTTCGTAGTTGGTACCACCACCGCTCGACATGGAGTTCAGTACGGACTGCAGCTTGCTCAAGGCATTCGGGTCGGCAAGGTTGACCGCCACGTTCTGCTTGACCTGGGTGTCGAAGTCGACCAGGAAGATGTTGACCGTGCCCGAGGTGTCCGAACCCAGGCTGGCTTTGAGCGTATTGAACACCGAGGCGAGCTGGGTCTTTGCATCGGAAAGCGACTTGTCGCTCATGCTGCCCGAGCTGTCGACGATGAAGGCAATGTTGTAGTTCTTGCCTTGAACCACGTTCAGGCCGGATACGTCAGCAACCATGATGTCGTTGCCTTCGCTGCCGGTCATCGCATCGTTGCCCGAAGTACCCACGTTGGCTTTGTAGGTCGCAGCGTATACGGTCACCGGAATATTGCCGGTGGTGACAGCCGAACCGCCGACGCTTTCGGTCGCGACCGAAGTGACCGTGATGTCGAACGAGCCTTTGAAGTAGGCCGGCGGAGTCAGCGTCAAGCTACTGAGTTTCCAGCCGGTCACGTCTACGGGGCCCGTACCGACCGTGACAGTGTGGCCTGCGCCATCGCTCAGCACGGTGCCTTTCGGAATGCCGCTGAGGGACACGTTCAGACTTTCGGAACCGTCGGTATCGGTCAGCGCGGTCGAGATACCGACCAGTTTCACCGAACCACCTTCCGGCCCTTCATTGAGCTTGTAGCCGTCGTAATAGCTCTGGCCATTGACGGTGTGCAGGTCGGACACGCCCAGGCCGGCGTTGGCCATCTCGGTCACGTTCTGGTACATCTTGATGTTCGAGCTGCTCAGGTCGGTGACAGCACCCGAGCCGATCTGGATGTTCAGGTCATAGCTGCCTGGCCCGCTCTGGTTGGCATGATAGACCTCGATCGGGTAGTAACCGCTGGAGTTCGGCGTGAAGCTGCCCGAAACCTGGCCACCCGCGCCCCAGGTGGCCGTGACCACGGTCTTGCCACCGATGGTGACCACGAAGCTGTCGTCGGCGGTCCCGCTGAAATTGTAGGTCTTGCCGGCTTCCAGATAGATCAGGCCCGACGTCTTCGAGCCGGTGCCAGCGCTGACGCTGCCATCGGACTGCACATTGGTGGTGGTGCTGCTGGCGTTGGCATTGCCCGAGTTGGCAAAGACTGTCTTCAGCGAGTCGCCAGTAATGCCGTTACCGTCGGTACCCAGCCCTTTGAGGCTGGTCCACACTTCCTTGGTCAGGCCTTTGGACGCGATCTCGGCGCTGCCGAAGCTCAGGGTCGGTTTGTCGGCCACCGGGCTGATATCGACCTTCATGGTCACTTCACTGCCCAGGTTGGTGCCATCGTTCGGCTTGAACTTGAACTGCGCGTAGTCGGCCTGCTGGTTACCTACGCCATTACCACCGTAGTTATCCGTACCCGACTGGTTGAGGGCCGGCACGAACTTGAGGTTGCTGGCAGTGATGTCAGCCTGGCTGACCACTTGGCCAACGGCCACGTTCACCCATGTTGTACCGTTGAAGAACTGCAGGGTACCGGCGGCCGGCAGCGAGGTAATAGTCACGGACAAGCCGGTATTGGCATCGGCATCGGTGACCTTGAAATCACTCCAGGCAAACACGTAGGCGGTGTCTTCCACGCCAAACACTGCACCGCCAGGCGAAACCGGCAGGTGGTCATTGTCCAGGATGGAAGTGGTCACGCTGGCATTGCCGCTGTCGACCTTCAGGTTCTCGAAACCGCCACCGGTGGCGTTTTCGATCTTCACGGTGAAGTTCTCGGTACCCTCGACAAGCTTGTCGTTGATGGTCGCGATGTCGAATGTGGTGCCGGTGCTGTTGGCCGGGATCTTCACAGTGGTGACACCGGTGAAGTCCTCGCCATTCTTGGCGGTGCCGCTGTAGCTGAGGGTGATGGTGACCTCAGACTTCGACGGGTTGCTCAGGGCCAGCGTGTAGTGGCCAGTTTCACCTTCGGTCAGCGAGGTGCTACCGCTGATGCCGACCGTGGTGACATCTCCCTGGCCGCTGCCTGGTTCATCAGTGACGGTGGTGCTGACCGGGGTCTTGTCCAGGGTCAGCTGCTCGAACTTGCCGGCATCGTCGCCGCTGACCGATGCGATCGACTTGACCACAGGGTCGTTGGCGCCTGCGTAGACGTTGTCCGGCGCAATGACGGTAGTGCTGCCAGTGGTGCTGTTCGCCGGGACGGTGATGGTGGTGCCATCGTTCAGGGTGAAGGTCAACGCGCTGTGCTTGTCGATCGGCAAGCCGTCTTTGTTGGTCAGGGTCACGGTGTAGGTGATTACGCCGCCTTCGGTAACCGAAGGGGTAGCAGTCAGCTTGGCCACCACTTGGTCAGTGGTATCGGTGACCTGGACCTTGGCCGCATCGCCCAGTTGCAGGTTCTCGAAGGTACGGCCATCAACGTCCACAGCGGACTTGATGCCCAGGCTGAGTTCACCCGAGTCCTTGTAGACATCATCGCCCTGTGCAGCGTGCTCATAGGCTGCGCTGGTTTCCCCTGCCTTGATGGTGACCTGGGCGTTGTTGCTCAGGGTCACGACCAGATCATGAGCGAGCGCCTGGTTGATGTGCACGGTGAAGGTCGGTTTGACGTTCTCGGCCACCGAAGGCTGGTCGGCAGTGATGGTGACTTTGACCAGGTCGCCTTCGTTGCCCGGAGTACCCGGTTCGTCGGTGACGGTGGTGCTGACCGGGGTCTTGTCCAGGGTCAGCTGCTCGAACTTGCCGGCGTCGGTGCCGCTGACCGATGCGATCGACTTGACCACAGGGTCGTTGGCGCCTGCGTAGACGTTGTCTGGCGCAGTGACGGTAGTGCTGCCGGTGGTGCTGTTCGCCGGGACGGTGATGGTGGTGCCATCGTTCAGGGTGAAGGTCAACGCGCTGTGCTTGTCGATCGGCAAGCCGTCTTTGTTGGTCAGGGTCACGGTGTAGGTGATTACGCCGCCTTCGGTAACCGAAGGGGTAGCAGTCAGCTTGGCCACCACTTCATCAGTGGTATCGGTGACCTGAACCTTGGCCGCATCGCCCAGTTGCAGGTTCTCGAAGGTACGGCCATCAACGTCCACAGCGGACTTGATGCCCAGGCTGAGTTCACCCGAATCCTTGTAGACATCGTCGCCCTGCGCAGCATGCTCGTACGCCGCGCTGGTTTCACCCGCCTTGATGGTGACCTGGGCGTTGTTGCTCAGGGTCACGACCAGGTCGTGGGCCAGCGCCTGATTGATGTGCACGGTGAAGGTCGGTTTGACGTTCTCGGCCACCGAAGGCTGGTCGGCAGTGATGGTGACTTTGACCAGGTCGCCTTCGTTGTTGCCACCTGGATTGCCCGGAGTACCCGGTTCGTCGGTGACGGTGGTGCTGACCGGGGTTTTGTCCAGGGTCAGTTGCTCGAACTTGCCGGCATCGTCGCCGCTGACCGATGCGATCGACTTGACCACAGGGTCGTTGGCACCTGCGTAGACGTTGTCAGGAGCGGTGACCGTGACCGAACCGGTCGTGCCATTAGCCGGCACGGTAATGGTTTTTCCGTCGCTCAGCGTGAAGGTCAGTGCCGAGTGGTTGTTGATCGGCAGACCATCTTTGTTGGTCAGCGTAATCGTGTAGGTGATCTCGCCGCCTTCGGTCACCGACGGCGTCGCGGTCAGTTTTGCCACCACTTCGTCAGTGGTATCGGTGACCTGAACCTTGGCCGCATCGCCCAGTTGCAGGTTCTCGAAGGTACGGCCATCAACGTCCACAGCGGACTTGATGCCCAGGCTGAGTTCACCCGAATCCTTGTAGACATCGTCGCCCTGCGCAGCATGCTCGTACGCCGCGCTGGTTTCACCCGCCTTGATGGTGACCTGGGCGTTGTTGCTCAGGGTCACGACCAGGTCGTGGGCCAGCGCCTGATTGATGTGCACGGTGAAGGTCGGTTTGACGTTCTCGGCCACCGAAGGCTGGTCGGCAGTGATGGTGACTTTGACCAGGTCGCCTTCGTTGTTGCCACCTGGATTGCCCGGAGTACCCGGTTCGTCGGTGACGGTGGTGCTGACCGGGGTTTTGTCCAGGGTCAGTTGCTCGAACTTGCCGGCATCGTCGCCGCTGACCGATGCGATCGACTTGACCACAGGGTCGTTGGCACCTGCGTAGACGTTGTCAGGAGCGGTGACCGTGACCGAACCGGTCGTGCCATTAGCCGGCACGGTAATGGTTTTTCCGTCGCTCAGCGTGAAGGTCAGTGCCGAGTGGTTGTTGATCGGCAGACCATCTTTGTTGGTCAGCGTAATCGTGTAGGTGATCTCGCCGCCTTCGGTCACCGACGGCGTCGCGGTCAGTTTTGCCACCACTTCGTCAGTGGTATCGGTGACCTGAACCTTGGCCGCATCGCCCAGTTGCAGGTTCTCGAAGGTACGGCCATCAACGTCCACAGCCGACTTGATGCCCAGGCTCACTTCGCCCGAGTCCTTGTAGACATCATCGCCCTGCGCAGCATGCTCGTACGCCGCGCTGGTTTCCCCTGCCTTGATGGTGACCTGGGCGTTGTTGCTCAGGGTCACGACCAGATCATGAGCGAGCGCTTGGTTGATGTGCACGGTGAAGGTCGGTTTGACGTTCTCGGCCACCGAAGGCTGGTCGGCAGTGATGGTGACTTTGACCAGGTCGCCTTCGTTGTTGCCACCTGGATTGCCCGGAGTACCCGGTTCGTCGGTGACGGTGGTGCTGACCGGGGTTTTGTCCAGGGTCAGTTGCTCGAACTTGCCGGCATCGTCGCCGCTGACCGATGCGATCGACTTGACCACAGGGTCGTTGGCACCTGCGTAGACGTTGTCAGGAGCGGTGACCGTGACCGAACCGGTCGTGCCATTAGCCGGCACGGTAATGGTTTTTCCGTCGCTCAGCGTGAAGGTCAGTGCCGAGTGGTTGTTGATCGGCAGACCATCTTTGTTGGTCAGCGTAATCGTGTAGGTGATCTCGCCGCCTTCGGTCACCGACGGCGTCGCGGTCAGTTTTGCCACCACTTCGTCAGTGGTATCGGTGACCTGAACCTTGGCCGCATCGCCCAGTTGCAGGTTCTCGAAGGTACGGCCATCAACGTCCACAGCCGACTTGATGCCCAGGCTCACTTCGCCCGAGTCCTTGTAGACATCATCGCCCTGCGCAGCATGCTCGTACGCCGCGCTGGTTTCCCCTGCCTTGATGGTGACCTGGGCGTTGTTGCTCAGGGTCACGACCAGATCATGAGCGAGCGCTTGGTTGATGTGCACGGTGAAGGTCGGTTTGACGTTCTCGGCCACCGAAGGCTGGTCGGCAGTGATGGTGACTTTGACCAGGTCGCCTTCGTTGCCCGGAGTACCCGGCTCATCAGTGACGGTGGTGCTGACCGGGGTCTTGTCCAGGGTCAGCTGCTCGAACTTGCCGGCATCGTCGCCGCTGACCGATGCGATCGACTTGACCACAGGGTCGTTGGCGCCTGCGTAGACGTTGTCAGGAGCGGTGACCGTGACCGAACCGGTCGTGCCATTAGCCGGCACGGTAATGGTTTTTCCGTCGCTCAGCGTGAAGGTCAGTGCCGAGTGGTTGTTGATCGGCAGACCGTCTTTGTTGGTCAGCGTAATCGTGTAGGTGATCTCGCCGCCTTCGGTCACCGACGGCGTCGCGGTCAGTTTTGCCACCACTTCGTCAGTGGTATCGGTGACCTGGACCTTGGCCGCATCGCCCAGTTGCAGGTTCTCGAAGGTACGGCCATCAACGTCCACAGCCGACTTGATGCCCAGGCTGAGTTCACCCGAGTCCTTGTAGACATCATCGCCCTGTGCAGCGTGCTCATAGGCTGCGCTGGTTTCCCCTGCCTTGATGGTGACCTGGGCGTTGTTGCTCAGGGTCACGACCAGATCATGAGCGAGCGCTTGGTTGATGTGCACGGTGAAGGTCGGTTTGACGTTCTCGGCCACCGAAGGCTGGTCGGCAGTGATGGTGACTTTGACCAGGTCGCCTTCGTTGCCCGGAGTACCCGGTTCGTCGGTGACGGTGGTGCTGACCGGGGTCTTGTCCAGGGTCAGCTGCTCGAACTTGCCGGCATCGTCGCCGCTGACCGATGCGATCGACTTGACCACAGGGTCGTTGGCACCTGCGTAGACGTTGTCTGGCGCAGTGACGGTAGTGCTGCCGGTGGTGCTGTTCGCCGGGACGGTGATGGTGGTGCCATCGTTCAGCGTGAAGGTCAGTGCCGAGTGGTTGTTGATCGGCAGACCGTCTTTGTTGGTCAGCGTAATCGTGTAGGTGATCTCGCCGCCTTCGGTCACCGACGGCGTTGCGGTCAGTTTTGCCACCACTTCGTCAGTGGTATCGGTGACCTGGACCTTGGCCGCATCGCCCAGTTGCAGGTTCTCGAAGGTACGGCCATCGACATCTACAGCTGACTTGATGCCCAGGCTGAGTTCACCCGAATCCTTGTAGACATCATCGCCCTGTGCAGCATGCTCGTACGCCGCGCTGGTTTCACCTGCCTTGATGGTGACCTGGGCGTTGTTGCTCAGGGTCACGACCAGGTCGTGGGCCAGCGCCTGATTGATGTGCACGGTGAAGGTCGGTTTGACGTTCTCGGCCACCGAAGGCTGGTCGGCAGTGATGGTGACCTTGACCAGGTCGCCTTCGTTGTTGCCACCTGGATTGCCCGGCGTACCCGGCTCGTCGGTAACCGTGGTGCTGACCGGGGTTTTGTCCAGGGTCAGTTGCTCGAACTTGCCGGCGTCGGTGCCGTTGACCGATGCGATCGACTTGACCACAGGGTCGTTGGCGCCTGCGTAGACGTTGTCTGGCGCAGTGACGGTAGTGCTGCCGGTGGTGCTGTTCGCCGGGACGGTGATGGTGGTGCCATCGTTCAGCGTGAAGGTCAACGCGCCGTGCTTGTCGATCGGCAAGCCGTCTTTGTTGGTCAGGGTCACGGTGTAGGTGATTACGCCGCCTTCGGTAACCGAAGGGGTAGCAGTCAGCTTGGCCACCACTTCATCAGTGGTATCGGTGACCTGGACCTTGGCCGCATCGCCCAGTTGCAGGTTCTCGAAGGTGCGGCCATCAACGTCCACAGCGGACTTGATGCCCAGGCTGAGTTCACCCGAATCCTTGTAGACGTCATCGCCCTGCGCAGCGTGCTCGTACGCCGCGCTGGTTTCCCCTGCCTTGATGGTGACCTGGGCGTTGTTGCTCAGGGTCACGACCAGATCATGAGCGAGCGCCTGGTTGATGTGCACGGTGAAGATCGGTTTGACGTTCTCGGCCACCGAAGGCTGGTCGGCAGTGATGGTGACTTTGACCAGGTCGCCTTCGTTGTTGCCACCTGGATTGCCCGGCGTACCCGGCTCGTCGGTAACCGTGGTGCTGACCGGGGTTTTGTCCAGGGTCAGTTGCTCGAACTTGCCGGCGTCGGTGCCGTTGACCGATGCGATCGACTTGACCACAGGGTCGTTGGCGCCTGCGTAGACGTTGTCAGGAGCGGTGACCGTGACCGAACCGGTCGTGCCATTAGCCGGCACGGTAATGGTTTTTCCGTCGCTCAGCGTGAAGGTCAGTGCCGAGTGGTTGTTGATCGGCAGACCGTCTTTGTTGGTCAGCGTAATCGTGTAGGTGATCTCGCCGCCTTCGGTAACCGAAGGGGTAGCAGTCAGCTTGGCCACCACTTCATCAGTGGTATCGGTGACCTGGACCTTGGCCGCATCGCCCAGTTGCAGGTTCTCGAAGGTGCGGCCATCAACGTCCACAGCGGACTTGATGCCCAGGCTGAGTTCACCCGAGTCCTTGTAGACATCATCGCCCTGTGCAGCATGCTCGTACGCCGCGCTGGTTTCACCTGCCTTGATGGTGACCTGGGCATTGTTGCTCAGGGTCACGACCAGATCATGAGCGAGCGCTTGGTTGATGTGCACGGTGAAGGTCGGTTTGACGTTCTCGGCCACCGAAGGCTGGTCGGCAGTGATGGTGACTTTGACCAGGTCGCCTTCGTTGCCCGGAGTACCCGGTTCGTCGGTGACGGTGGTGCTGACCGGGGTCTTGTCCAGGGTCAGCTGCTCGAACTTGCCGGCGTCGGTGCCGTTGACCGATGCGATCGACTTGACCACAGGGTCGTTGGCGCCTGCGTAGACGTTGTCTGGCGCAGTGACGGTAGTGCTGCCGGTGGTGCTGTTCGCCGGGACGGTGATGGTGGTGCCATCGTTCAGCGTGAAGGTCAACGCCGAATGCTTGTCGATCGGCAAGCCGTCTTTGTTGGTCAGGGTCACGGTGTAGGTGATTACGCCGCCTTCGGTAACCGAAGGGGTAGCAGTCAGCTTGGCCACCACTTCATCAGTGGTATCGGTGACCTGGACCTTGGCCGCATCGCCCAGTTGCAGGTTCTCGAAGGTACGGCCATCGACATCCACAGCCGACTTGATGCCCAGACTGACTTCGCCCGAATCCTTGTAGACATCGTCGCCCTGCGCAGCATGCTCGTACGCCGCGCTGGTTTCCCCTGCCTTGATGGTGACCTGGGCGTTGTTGCTCAGGGTCACGACCAGATCATGAGCGAGCGCCTGATTGATGTGCACGGTGAAGGTCGGTTTGACGTTCTCGGCCACCGAAGGCTGGTCGGCGGTGATGGTAACTTTGACCAGGTCGCCTTCGTTGCCCGGGGTACCCGGCTCGTCGGTGACGGAAGTGCTGACCGGAGTCTGGTCCAGATTCAGATTTTCGAACTTCCAGACATCCGCACCGCTGACCGCCTCGATGGCATTGACCACCGGTTGGTTGGCACCGACATAGACGTTATCCGGCGCGGTTGCGGTGGCCGAGCCCGTGGTGCTGTTGGCTGCCACGACAACGGTAGTACCATCGGTCAGCTTGAAGTACAGCTCCGAGTGGTTGTTGATCGGCAGACCATCTTTGTTGGTCAGCGTAATCGTGTAGGTGATCTCGCCGCCTTCGGTCACCGACGGCGTTGCGGTCAGCTTGGCCACGACTTCGTCAGTGGTGTCGGTGACATGGACCTTGGCCGCATCGCCCAGTTGCAGGTTCTCGAAGGTACGACCATCAACGTCCACAGCGGACTTGATGCCCAGACTGACTTCGCCCGAGTCCTTGTAGACGTCATCGCCCTGCGCAGCATGCTCGTACGCTGCGCTGGTTTCACCTGCCTTGATGGTGACCTGGGCATTGTTGCTCAGGGTCACGACCAGGTCGTGGGCCAGCGCCTGATTGAGGTGCACGGTGAAGGTCGGTTTGACGTTTTCGGCTACCGAAGGCTGGTCGGCTGTGATGGTAACTTTGACCAGGTCGCCTTCGTTGCCCGGGGTACCCGGCTCGTCGGTGACGGAAGTGCTGACCGGAGTCTGGTCCAGATTCAGATTTTCGAACTTCCAGACATCCGCACCGCTGACCGCCTCGATGGCATTGACCACCGGTTGGTTGGCACCGACATAGACGTTATCCGGCGCGGTTGCGGTGGCCGAGCCCGTGGTGCTGTTGGCTGCCACGACAACGGTAGTACCATCGGTCAGCTTGAAGTACAGCTCCGAGTGGTTGTTGATCGGCAAGCCGTCTTTGTTGGTCAGCGTGATGGTGTAAGTGATTTCACCGCCTTCGGTCACCGACGGCGTTGCGGTCAGCTTGGCCACGACCTCACTGATCGTATCCGAGATCTCTACGGTAGCCGGGCCGCCCAAGGCCAGGTTCTCGAAAGTTGCACCCGGAACAGTGGCATTAGTGACGCTCAGGGTAACAGAGCCGGCGTCCTTGATGACGTCGTCGCCCTGGGCTGGAGTCTTGTACTCGACCTCGGTTTTACCTGCCTCGATGGTCACGGTGTCGCCGTTCGACAGGGTTACAGTCAACGGCCGATCCAGCGTCTGGCTTACTTTCACGGTGAAGGAAGGCTGCTGGTCTTCGGTCACGTTGCCATTGCTGACGATGCTCACCGTGACAGTATCGACGCTGTCATTGATGACGGTAGATGCTGGAGTAGGGTCTGGGGTCAACTGCTCGAAGTTGCCACCCGTGGCGTTCTCGATGGTCACACTGACGGTCGAGCCGTTGTTATAGACGTCGTTTGCCGGGGTCTCGAAATCCACGCTGCCCTGAGTCTTGCCGGCTTCAACGGTGATGGTCTGGCCGTTCGAAAGAGTCACGGTTACCGGAGTCTGAGCCGGATTGCTCAGGGTCACGGTATAGGTGATCACGCCACCTTCGGTCACCGACGGCGTGGCCGTCAGGGTCGCAGTGGTGACATCGACCGAGTCGTTGATCGTGGTCTGGGCCGGGGTCGGGTTCGGGGTCAGCTGTTCGAAGTTGCCGCCCGTGGCGTTCTCGATGGTCACACTGACGGTCGAGCCGTTGTTATAGACGTCGTTTGCCGGGGTCTCGAAATCCACGCTGCCCTGGGTCTTGCCGGCTTCAACAGTGATGGTCTGGCCGTTCGAAAGAGTCACGGTTACCGGAGTCTGAGCCGGATTGCTCAGGGTCACGGTGTAAGTGATCACGCCACCTTCGGTTACCGACGGCGTCGCCGTCAGGGTCGCGGTGGTGACATCGACCGAGTCGTTGATCGTGGTTTGAGCCGGAGTTGGATTCGGAGTCAGCTGTTCGAAGTTGCCGCCCGTGGCGTTTTCGATGGTCACACTGACAGTCGAGCCGTTGTTGTAGACATCGTTCGCCGGGGTCTCGAAATCCACGCTGCCCTGGGTCTTGCCGGCTTCAACAGTGATGGTCTGGCCGTTCGACAGGGTCACGGTCACCGGGGTCTGAGCCGGGTTGCTCAGGGTCACGGTGTAAGTGATCACGCCACCTTCGGTTACCGACGGCGTCGCCGTCAGGGTCGCAGTGGTGACATCGACCGAGTCGTTGATGGTGGTTTGAGCCGGAGTTGGATTCGGGGTCAGTTGTTCGAAGTTGCCACCGGTCGCACCGGTAATCGTGGTGCTGACAGTCGAGCCGTTGTTATAGACGTCGTTTGCCGGGGTCTCGAAATCCACGCTGCCCTGGGTTTTGCCGGCTTCAACGGTAATGGTCTGGCCGTTGGAAAGGGTCACGGTTACCGGGGTCTGAGCCGGATTGCTCAGGGTAACGGTATAGGTGATGACGCCACCTTCGGTCACCGACGGTGTGGCCGTCAGGGTCGCGGTGGTGACATCGACCGAGTCGTTGATGGTGGTTTGAGCCGGAGTTGGATTCGGAGTCAGCTGTTCGAAGTTGCCGCCCGTGGCGTTTTCGATGGTCACACTGACGGTCGAGCCGTTGTTGTAGACATCGTTCGCCGGGGTCTCGAAATCCACGCTGCCCTGGGTCTTGCCGGCTTCAACAGTGATGGTCTGGCCGTTCGACAGGGTCACGGTCACCGGGGTCTGAGCCGGGTTGCTCAGGGTCACGGTGTAAGTGATCACGCCACCTTCGGTTACCGACGGCGTCGCCGTCAGGGTCGCAGTGGTGACATCGACCGAGTCGTTGATGGTGGTTTGAGCCGGAGTTGGATTCGGGGTCAGCTGTTCGAAGTTGCCGCCCGTGGCGTTCTCGATGGTCACACTGACGGTCGAGCCGTTGTTGTAGACGTCGTTCGCCGGGGTCTCGAAATCAACGCTGCCCTGGGTCTTGCCGGCTTCAACAGTGATGGTCTGGCCGTTCGACAGGGTCACGGTCACCGGGGTCTGAGCCGGGTTGCTCAGGGTCACGGTGTAAGTGATCACGCCACCTTCGGTCACCGACGGCGTGGCCGTCAGGGTCGCAGTGGTGACATCGACCGAGTCGTTGATCGTGGTCTGGGCCGGGGTCGGGTTCGGGGTCAGCTGTTCGAAGTTGCCGCCCGTCGCACCGGTAATCGTGGTGCTGACAGTCGAGCCGTTGTTATAGACGTCGTTTGCCGGGGTCTCGAAGTCAACGCTGCCCTGGGTTTTGCCGGCTTCAACGGTAATGGTCTGGCCGTTGGAAAGGGTCACGGTTACCGGGGTCTGAGCCGGGTTGCTCAGGGTCACGGTGTAGGTGATCACGCCACCTTCGGTTACCGACGGCGTGGCCGTCAGGGTCGC
Source organism: Pseudomonas sp. TE21394 (assembly GCF_054057835.1). Classification (NCBI taxonomy): domain Bacteria; kingdom Pseudomonadati; phylum Pseudomonadota; class Gammaproteobacteria; order Pseudomonadales; family Pseudomonadaceae; genus Pseudomonas; species Pseudomonas sp. TE21394. Next base: position 1,743,493 of record NZ_JBSRZR010000001.1, read on the forward strand.
AGTGGTGACATCGACCGAGTCGTTGATGGTGGTCTGGGCCGGAGTCGGGTTCGGGGTCAGCTGTTCGAAGTTGCCGCCGGTCGCACCGGTAATCGTGGTGCTGATGGTCGAACCGTTGTTGTAGACATCGTTCGCCGGGGTCTCGAAATCAACGCTGCCCTGGGTCTTGCCGGCTTCAACAGTGATGGTCTGGCCGTTCGACAGGGTCACGGTCACCGGGGTCTGAGCCGGGTTGCTCAGGGTCACGGTGTAAGTGATCACGCCACCTTCGGTTACCGACGGCGTCGCCGTCAGGGTCGCAGTGGTGACATCGACCGAGTCGTTGATGGTGGTTTGAGCCGGAGTTGGATTCGGGGTCAGTTGTTCGAAGTTGCCACCGGTCGCACCGGTAATCGTGGTGCTGACAGTCGAGCCGTTGTTATAGACGTCGTTTGCCGGGGTCTCGAAATCCACGCTGCCCTGGGTTTTGCCGGCTTCAACGGTAATGGTCTGGCCGTTGGAAAGGGTCACGGTTACCGGGGTCTGAGCTGGATTGCTCAGGGTCACGGTATAGGTGATGACGCCACCTTCGGTCACCGACGGTGTGGCCGTCAGGGTCGCGGTGGTGACATCGACCGAGTCGTTGATCGTGGTTTGAGCCGGAGTTGGATTCGGAGTCAGCTGTTCGAAGTTGCCGCCCGTGGCGTTTTCGATGGTCACACTGACGGTCGAGCCGTTGTTGTAGACATCGTTCGCCGGGGTCTCGAAATCCACGCTGCCCTGGGTCTTGCCGGCTTCAACAGTGATGGTCTGGCCGTTCGAAAGAGTCACGGTTACCGGAGTCTGAGCCGGATTGCTCAGGGTCACGGTATAGGTGATCACGCCACCTTCGGTCACCGACGGCGTGGCCGTCAGGGTCGCAGTGGTGACATCGACCGAGTCGTTGATCGTGGTCTGGGCCGGGGTCGGGTTCGGGGTCAGCTGTTCGAAGTTGCCGCCCGTGGCGTTCTCGATGGTCACACTGACGGTCGAGCCGTTGTTGTAGACGTCGTTCGCCGGGGTCTCGAAATCAACGCTGCCCTGGGTCTTGCCGGCTTCAACAGTGATGGTCTGGCCGTTCGACAGGGTCACGGTCACCGGGGTCTGAGCCGGGTTGCTCAGGGTCACGGTGTAAGTGATCACGCCACCTTCGGTCACCGACGGCGTGGCCGTCAGGGTCGCAGTGGTGACATCGACCGAGTCGTTGATCGTGGTCTGGGCCGGGGTCGGGTTCGGGGTCAGCTGTTCGAAGTTGCCGCCCGTCGCACCGGTAATCGTGGTGCTGACAGTCGAGCCGTTGTTATAGACGTCGTTTGCCGGGGTCTCGAAGTCAACGCTGCCCTGGGTTTTGCCGGCTTCAACGGTAATGGTCTGGCCGTTGGAAAGGGTCACGGTTACCGGGGTCTGAGCCGGGTTGCTCAGGGTCACGGTGTAGGTGATCACGCCACCTTCGGTTACCGACGGCGTGGCCGTCAGGGTCGCAGTGGTGACATCGACCGAGTCGTTGATGGTGGTCTGGGCCGGAGTCGGGTTCGGGGTCAGCTGTTCGAAGTTGCCGCCGGTCGCACCGGTAATCGTGGTGCTGATGGTCGAACCGTTGTTGTAGACATCGTTCGCCGGGGTCTCGAAATCAACGCTGCCCTGGGTCTTGCCGGCTTCAACAGTGATGGTCTGGCCGTTCGACAGGGTCACGGTCACCGGGGTCTGAGCCGGGTTGCTCAGGGTCACGGTGTAAGTGATCACGCCACCTTCGGTTACCGACGGCGTCGCCGTCAGGGTCGCAGTGGTGACATCGACCGAGTCGTTGATGGTGGTTTGAGCCGGAGTTGGATTCGGGGTCAGTTGTTCGAAGTTGCCACCGGTCGCACCGGTAATCGTGGTGCTGACAGTCGAGCCGTTGTTATAGACGTCGTTTGCCGGGGTCTCGAAATCCACGCTGCCCTGGGTTTTGCCGGCTTCAACGGTAATGGTCTGGCCGTTGGAAAGGGTCACGGTTACCGGGGTCTGAGCCGGATTGCTCAGGGTAACGGTATAGGTGATGACGCCACCTTCGGTCACCGACGGTGTGGCCGTCAGGGTCGCGGTGGTGACATCGACCGAGTCGTTGATGGTGGTTTGAGCCGGAGTTGGATTCGGAGTCAGCTGTTCGAAGTTGCCGCCCGTGGCGTTTTCGATGGTCACACTGACGGTCGAGCCGTTGTTGTAGACATCGTTCGCCGGGGTCTCGAAATCCACGCTGCCCTGGGTCTTGCCGGCTTCAACAGTGATGGTCTGGCCGTTCGACAGGGTCACGGTCACCGGGGTCTGAGCCGGGTTGCTCAGGGTCACGGTGTAAGTGATCACGCCACCTTCGGTTACCGACGGCGTCGCCGTCAGGGTCGCAGTGGTGACATCGACCGAGTCGTTGATGGTGGTTTGAGCCGGAGTTGGATTCGGGGTCAGCTGTTCGAAGTTGCCGCCCGTGGCGTTCTCGATGGTCACACTGACGGTCGAGCCGTTGTTGTAGACGTCGTTCGCCGGGGTCTCGAAATCAACGCTGCCCTGGGTCTTGCCGGCTTCAACAGTGATGGTCTGGCCGTTCGACAGGGTCACGGTCACCGGGGTCTGAGCCGGGTTGCTCAGGGTCACGGTGTAAGTGATCACGCCACCTTCGGTCACCGACGGCGTGGCCGTCAGGGTCGCAGTGGTGACATCGACCGAGTCGTTGATCGTGGTCTGGGCCGGGGTCGGGTTCGGGGTCAGCTGTTCGAAGTTGCCGCCCGTCGCACCGGTAATCGTGGTGCTGACAGTCGAGCCGTTGTTATAGACGTCGTTTGCCGGGGTCTCGAAGTCAACGCTGCCCTGGGTTTTGCCGGCTTCAACGGTAATGGTCTGGCCGTTGGAAAGGGTCACGGTTACCGGGGTCTGAGCCGGGTTGCTCAGGGTCACGGTGTAGGTGATCACGCCACCTTCGGTTACCGACGGCGTGGCCGTCAGGGTCGCAGTGGTGACATCGACCGAGTCGTTGATGGTGGTCTGGGCCGGAGTCGGGTTCGGGGTCAGCTGTTCGAAGTTGCCGCCGGTCGCACCGGTAATCGTGGTGCTGATGGTCGAACCGTTGTTGTAGACATCGTTCGCCGGGGTCTCGAAATCAACGCTGCCCTGGGTCTTGCCGGCTTCAACAGTGATGGTCTGGCCGTTCGACAGGGTCACGGTCACCGGGGTCTGAGCCGGGTTGCTCAGGGTCACGGTGTAAGTGATCACGCCACCTTCGGTTACCGACGGCGTCGCCGTCAGGGTCGCAGTGGTGACATCGACCGAGTCGTTGATGGTGGTTTGAGCCGGAGTTGGATTCGGGGTCAGTTGTTCGAAGTTGCCACCGGTCGCACCGGTAATCGTGGTGCTGACAGTCGAGCCGTTGTTATAGACGTCGTTTGCCGGGGTCTCGAAATCCACGCTGCCCTGGGTTTTGCCGGCTTCAACGGTAATGGTCTGGCCGTTGGAAAGGGTCACGGTTACCGGGGTCTGAGCTGGATTGCTCAGGGTCACGGTATAGGTGATGACGCCACCTTCGGTCACCGACGGTGTGGCCGTCAGGGTCGCGGTGGTGACATCGACCGAGTCGTTGATGGTGGTCTGGGCCGAGGTCGGGTTCGGCGTCAGCTGTTCGAAGTTGCCACCAGTCGCACCGGTAATCGTGGTGCTGATGGTTGAACCGTTGTTGTAGACGTCGTTCGCCGGGGTCTCGAAGTCAACGCTGCCCTGGGTTTTGCCGGCTTCAACGGTAATGGTCTGGCCGTTGGAAAGGGTCACGGTCACCGGGGTCTGAGCCGGATTGCTCAGGGTCACGGTGTAAGTGATCACGCCACCTTCGGTCACCGACGGCGTGGCCGTCAGGGTCGCGGTGGTGGTATCGATGGTATCGGTAATCTGGGTAACCGCTGGCGTCTGCGGCACGGTCACCGTCAGCCCGTTACCTCCGCTGGTACCCGTCACTGTCGCCGAAATCTGGCCACCGTCGATGTATGGGGTATCGCTCGCGGGCACCACCACATTGACGCTACCACTGGTCTGCCCAGCGGGAATGACGATCACGGCACCGTTGGACAGGGTGACAACCAGGTTGCTGGTCGGCGCCTGACCGACCGTGGCGGTATAAACGATAACGCCACCCGCTTCGCTGATTGAAGGGGTAGCGCCAAGAACCAGGCCAGTAGTGACATTGGCTTCCGTGGTCGGGGTAGTCACGAGGGCATTGCTGGTTGTGTCCAGCGCGCCAACATCTTCATCACCAGGCACGGCGGCGAAGCCCAGCCCTTCTGTCTGGAAGCCGACGGTAGGGTCAACCCGGCCCGCGGTTTCCTCGAGCATGACGAAGCTGTGGCCACCGCCCAACGCGCCACCGCCCGCTGCCGATGGGCCAGCCGCAGTCGCTTCGAGCGCGGTAGTCGGGTCGAGACCGGCAGCGATCGCTTGTTGTAGCTCTTCCACCGAAGGGGCGGCCTGGGCAGTCGCCTGGCTAAGGTCAGCACTGCTGTCCGGCGCATCAGCGCTCCACTGGCTGTCGCGGCCCAGGTCGAGCAGACGGCCATCGGCCAGCTCCAGAGTTACCGCGCCACCCGGGCCGGTGAGAACTTCCTCACCCGCCAACAGACGGTCCCCTTCGATCAAGACACGCCGGATGCCCTCTGGGGATACCGCAATAACCTGGCCGACAATACTTTTGACGATGGCTACAACGCTGCTCATTGGACTCTCCGTGTGACCCGATGGGTACTTCCCTGCCAGAGCGGCATTCGCAAGCCACTTCAGGCGGAACTATGTCGATAATCTCTTGACGCTTTTATGCGTCAATATTTCGTCTATAACGTTTTTTGGGCGTACAACTGCCAAACTATTGACCTTATACATGCCATCCTAAACAATCGGCAATGTAATGTCACATTGATATTTGAACCTTAGCCAACCGTTTCTCGAGAACAACTGTCGCACATCATCGAAAGCGTGTTCGACGGCTGCTTCGAGTGCTATTTCATATGCTTGGATAGACACCGACATGGCGTTCAGCCCAACCGTTCATCGGGCAACTGTCTTGGAAGGGGGCGCCAATATTCTGGAAGACTTTTGCCCACCCGACCATGGTGGGAGGACAAGCATAAACCTTGCCGATTCCGGCCTGATACTCGCCGCAAGCCAAGCCGAATCAAGGTTTCAGGGGAATTCGCTCGGCATTCACCTGCGGCTCTGCGTAACCCGACGCGACGATTTGCGTCAGATCAAAGAGATAAAAAAGAACCGCAGAAATACTGCGGGCTCAACATGGGAACGCATTGCGAATTGCCACAACCAGGCCTGATGAAAGGCAGCGGGTTCAGTACATGAATTTTGACTAACTAGCTGTCGAAAACCGTCAACATGCCAGCGCCTGTTTAATGGCAACGATAAAGGAGGAATCCGGTTGCATCGCTGACGCCAACTGTATGGCAGGCTATGCTGGAAATCAGCCCTCGCTTTACGTTGACTGTTCCAAGAATGAAACAACTCCGATGAGGCATCGTCGCGCAGGAATGAAGGCCGTAGAAGTGTTTACTCAATATCGATTCAAGGCGACCATTGGCCGGTTGCCCGGCCGACAGATGCTGCAGCCCTCGATAAAGCTGCCTGGCAGCAGCATTTGAAACGCCAAGGTGAGCCAGCCGACCTCAACGGCCGATCACCCTTCCCACCCACCACAAGGATGAAGAGAGCGCCGCGTGGAATCCGAAGTCAGTCGAGTCCAACTCAACCACGATCCACGCAGTCAGCATGACGATCCGCTGCTGGATAGTCTGCTGAGCCTGTGTGTCCTGCACCAAAAGCCCGCCAGCCGGGTCATGCTCACCACCGGCCTGCCGCTGCCAGCCCAGCGCCTGAGCCCCGAGCTGCTGCCTCGAGCTGCCGCCAGAGCCGGGCTGCAGGGGCGCCTGTTGCAGCGCAAGCTGGAGCAGATCCCGAGCATCGCCATGCCGGCCATGCTGCTGCTCAAGGAAGGCCGCAGTGCCGTCCTGCTGGGCTGGGAAAACGAAGACACTGCACGTCTGCTGCTCAGCGAGAGCGATGGTGGCGAGGTGCATGTCAGCCGCGAAGCCTTGCAGAGCGATTACAGTGGCCGGGTGTTCTTCGCCCAGCCGCAGCACAAGTTCGACGTCAACCACGGTAACCTCATCCCGCGAGCGAAATCGTGGTTCCGTGACACCTTGCTGCGGAGCAAGTGGCTATACATCGATGCCATCGCCGCCAGCCTGGTGATCAACCTGATCGCCCTGGCGGCCCCCTTGTTCGTGATGAACGTGTATGACCGGGTAGTGCCCAACCAGGCCACTTCGACCCTTTGGGTACTGGCCATCGGTATCGCCGGCGCCTACATCTTCGACCTTATCCTCAAGGGACTGCGTGGCTTGTGCCTGGACCTGGCGGGCAAGAAGACTGACCTGATCATCTCGGCAACGCTGTTCGAACGTATCGTCGGCATGTCGATGAAGTACCGCCCGGCCAGAGTCGGCAGCTTTGCCCAGAACATCCACGAGTTCCAAGGCCTGCGCGACTTTCTCGCCTCGCTGACCCTTACCAGCCTGATCGACCTGCCGTTCACCATCCTCATTCTGGTCGTCATCGCCATCATTGGCGGGCACCTGGTATGGATCCCGATTATCGCCTTTCCACTGGCCTTGGGTATCGGTTATGCCCTGCAGCGGCCCCTCATGGCGACCATGGAGCGGACCATGGCTCTGGCCTCGGAGCGCCAGTCCAGCCTGATCGAGACGCTGGCCGGCCTGGATGCGGTCAAGGTCAACAACGCCGAAAGTGAACGCCAGTACCTGTGGGAGCAGACCTTGGGCACCCTCAGCCGCCTGGAATTGCGGGTGAAATTACTGTCGAGCCTGGCGATGAACATCACCCTGCTGATCCAGCAACTGGCAGGGGTGGCGATGATCTGCGTCGGCGTTTACCTGATCATCGACGGCAACCTCAGCATGGGCGGCCTGGTGGCCTGCTACATGCTCAGCGGCCGTGCCCTCGGCCCGCTGGGCCAGCTCAACGGCTTGCTCGCCCGCTACCAGCAGGCCAAGGTGACCATGGTCTCCACCGACCACATGATGGAGCTGCCACAAGAGCGCAACTTCGAAGAGCGCCCGCTGAGCCGCAAGGTGCTGCAGGGCAGCGTCGAGTTCCGCGGCGTCGACTTCACCTACCCGAACCAGCAGAACCAGGCCCTGAAGAACATCAACCTGACCATCCGCCCCGGCGAGAAGGTGGGCATCATTGGCCGCAGCGGCTCGGGCAAAAGCTCGCTGGCCAAGCTCATTGTCGGTCTCTACGAGGCCGATGGCGGGTCGCTGCTGGTCGATGGCGTGGACATTCGTCAGATCGACGTCAGCGAACTGCGCCACAACATCGGCTACGTGCCGCAGGACATCCAGTTGCTGGCGGGCACCTTGCGCGACAACCTGGTCAGCGGCGCCCGTTACATCGAGGACGAGTTGATCCTGCAAGCCGCCGAGCTGGCGGGCGTGCATGAATTCGCCCGGCTCCACCCGGACGGTTACGAACTGCAGGTAGGTGAACGTGGACAGAACCTGTCCGGTGGCCAGCGGCAGAACGTCGCCCTTGCCCGTGCCCTGCTGCTCAACCCGCAGATCCTTCTGCTGGACGAGCCGACCAGCGCCATGGACAACACCGGTGAAGAACGCCTCAAGCAACGCCTGCAAGCAGTGGTGGAAGGCAAGACCGTGCTGTTGGTCACGCACCGTGCCTCGCTGCTGTCGCTGGTAGACCGACTGATCGTGATCGATCGCGGGCAGATTGTTGCCGACGGCCCTAAGGCCGCGGTCATGGATGCGTTGAAGAAGGGGCAGATCAGTGTTGCATAAGCTGGATATGGGGCAATTCAAGGATGGCCTGCGCCGCTATTTCAAAGGCTCCGACTCACTGGGTGGCCAGCCGCTGCCCGAGGTCAACAAGGCCCTGATCGAGGATGCACCGCGGGTCGTGCGGCTGACCATCTGGGGCGTGATACTGTTCTTCGTGTTCCTTATCGTATGGGCCAGCGTCGCCCCCATCGATGAAGTCACGCGGGGCGAAGGCAAGGCCATTCCGTCATCCAAGGTACAGAAGATCCAGAACCTGGAAGGCGGCATTGTCGCCGAGATTTTCGCCAAGGAAGGGCAGATCGTCGAAGTGGGCCAGCCGTTGTTGCGCCTTGATGAGACGCGCTTCGCCTCCAACGTTGGTGAAACCGAGGCCGACCGCCTGTCCATGGCCCTGCGGGTTGAGCGCCTGAGTGCCGAAGTTGAGGACCGCCCGCTGAAGATCGACGAGGCGCTGCGCAAGGCCGCACCAAGCCAGGCCGCCAGTGAAGAGTCGCTGTACCAGAGCCGGCGCCAGCAACTGCAGGATGAGATCGGCGGCCTGCAACAACAGCTGGTACAGCGCCAGCAGGAGCTGCGTGAATACAGCTCCAAACGCGCCCAGTACGCCAACAGCCTGGAGCTGCTGCGCAAGGAAATCAGCATGTCCGAGCCGTTGGTGGCTACCGGTGCGATCTCCCAGGTCGAAGTGCTGCGCTTGCGTCGTGCCGAAGTGGAGAACCGTGGCCAGCTGGATTCCACCGCGTTGGCCATCCCGCGGGCGGAAGCGGCGATCCGCGAGGTGCAAAGCAAGATCGAAGAAACCCGCGGCAAATTCCGCAGCGAAGCGCTGACCCAGCTGAACGAAGCGCGTACCGAGCTGAACAAGGCCACTGCGACCAGCAAGGCCCTGGATGACCGGGTCAACCGCACCCTGGTCACGTCGCCAGTGCGCGGCATCGTCAAACAGCTGCTGGTCAACACTATTGGCGGGGTCATCCAGCCTGGCAGCGACATACTTGAGGTAGTGCCACTGGACGATACGCTGGTCATCGAGGCGAAAATCCTGCCCAAGGACATCGCCTTCCTGCACCCGGGCCAGGAGGCGACGGTCAAGTTCACGGCCTATGACTACACCATCTACGGCGGGCTCAAGGCCAAACTCGAGCAGATCGGCGCCGATACCATCACCGATGAAGACAAGAAGACCACCTACTACCTGATCAAGCTGCGTACTGATCGCAGCCACCTGGGAACTGACGAGAAACCGTTGCTGATCATTCCGGGAATGGTGGCCACAGTGGACATCATGACCGGCAAGAAGACCATCATGAGCTACCTGCTCAAGCCGATCATGAAGGCGCGTTCAGAAGCACTGCGCGAGCGTTGATAGCCATTTCTGCCAAGTTCGCCGTAGCGGCGGCCTTGTGTCGCGAAAGGGCTGCGCAGCAGCCCCAGCGATTCATGCATCGCTGCTGAGTTGCGGGCCGCTGTGCGGCCCTTTCTCGACACAAGGCCGCTCAGGTAGGCATTGTTGCTCGGCGATACCTGTAAACTGTCAGCGCCAGGGCGCAGGTTCGCCGACCAACTGCCCCTGAATACCGCCCACGCCCATTTCGCGCAACACCAGCCGCTCCCCTTCCGTCTCGACCCGCTCGGCAATCAGCGGCAGGTCAATGCTGTGTGCCGCGCGCTGGATCGCCTCGATGAACAGCCGCTTGTGCTGCTCGTGGTCGATGTTACGGATATAACTGCCGTCGATCTTCAGGTACGCCAAGCCCAGATGTGCCAGGTTGCCGATCATGCTGAAGCGCCCGCCAAAGCGTTGCAGCGCCAGACCGAAGCCAAGCGCGTGCAGGCGGCGGGTCAGCTGTTCCAGAGCTGACTGCTCGGGCAGTTGCTCTTCGCCGATCTCGAAAATCAGCCGCGGCCCCAGCACCGTATGCTGGCTCAGCAATTCGAAGACACGCTGCAAGGCCCTGGTGTCGGCCAAGGTCGCTGCAGACAGGTTCAGCGCCAGCACCTGGTCATGCCCGCGCAGGTGTGCGAGCACCTTCTCCAGCACCAGCACATCCAGTCGTGGCATCCAGCCGAAGCGTTCCAGCCAGGGCAGGAAACGGCCTGCCGGCAGCGCCTCGCCCTGGCCATCCTGCAAGCGTGAGATCACCTTGTGGTGCAGCACCCGTTGCCCAGTGCCGCAATCCACCACAGGCTGGAAGAACAGCTCGAAACGCCCGCCGATGAACGCCTGGTCGAGCCGCTCGTGCCAGGCATGCTGGCTGTCGGCCGCGACGGCTGCCACACCCTGTTCGAGGCAGACCCAGCCCGGCGTCGGCTGGTTTTCGGCGCGGGCCAAGGCCTCGTCGGCAAGCTTCAGCAGCGCCTGCGGTGAGTCACCAGGGCTGTAGGGTGCCAGGCCGATGCAGGCGACCGGGTCTATATCACTGGCGCCGGTCTCATGCAGGCTGTGCAGAGTCGCCTCCAGGGCTTGGGCAAGATGCACCGCCTCTTCATGCACCATGCCTGGCGCGAGCACGGCAAACTCGCCACCCCGGCTGCGTGAAATCAGGTCGTTGGTTTCCGGGTAACTGGCACAGGTGCGGCGCAACTGCTCGCCTACGGCCTGCAGCAACTGGTCGGTACGCTGACCACCAAGGCGGGCGTTCAACCCTGCCAGCCCCTGTACCCGCAACAACAGCAGGTAGCCGGCGCGCGCTTCTTCCAGGTTGCTTACACGGGTGTTCAGCTGCATCTCGAAATAACGCCGGTTGGACAACCCGGTGAGGCTGTCCTGATAGGACTCGGCACGCAGCCGCTCACTGCGCTCGGCCTGTTCGGTAAACAGGGCTTTGAGCTTTTCGACCATCTGGTTCATCGCCTGCACCACGCGGCGCAGTTCGGGCGTACGCGGTAACTCCGGCAGGCTGAGGAATTCGCGGCGGGCAATAGCGTGGGACTGCTCGACCATGTAGTCCAGAGGGCGCAATTGGCGGCGCAGCAACAAGGCGCCGAGCACCGCACTGGCCGCGCCACACAGCAGCAACCAGCCCAGGCTACCCAAGGCACTTTGCCAGAGCTTGGCAATGGCGAACATCGGGTGGCTGATAACTTCGACACGCGCGGCCTGCTGCCAGCCGCGGCTGACGATGGCATCACCACCGGCGGCTTCCAGGCCGATCAGGCGTATAAACCAGCGTGGCACACCGCCAGGGTCCGGTTCGGCATGGCGTTCCACCAGTACCGCACTGGAGCCCAGGTCGATGACCTTGATGCTCGAATAATAACCGCTGTCGAAGATTGAACTGACCATCAGTTCGACCATCGCCGGGTCGTCGATATTCGGCGTCAGCGACAGTGCCAGCGCTGTTGCCGCATCCTGGGCGTGCGAGCGCAACTGGTTGACGTACTGGTTGCGCGAACTTTCCAGGCTGACCATGAAACTGCCACTGAAGGCAACCACCAGGAACAGGCAAATGGCCAACAGCAATTGTTTGAACAGTGACATCTGTGCTCCTTCAGTAAACCGGTTCGGCCGGGAACCCTTCGGCCTGCATTTTCTTCAACAGATCCTGCCAGCGTGACAGCCGCTTGGTATCGCCGACCTTCTTGTTGCCTGCGGCCCCGGTCAACCAAAGCCCCTCGCCATTGAAAGCGTAAACCGGCAGCAGGTCGGTGCGCTGGCTGGCCGGCTTGATGGCGTCCATCAGGCTATCGAGCACCAATGGCTGCGCTTGTGGGCTTGAATAATAGGTCAGGACCATATGCGCCCGGTTCTGCCGCAGCGCCTTGACGTAAGTGATACGCAGTTTCTCGCTGGGGACGCCCATGCGCCTCAGGCTGAAATACTTTGCGATGGCATAGTCCTCGCAGTCCCCTGCGCCCTTGATCAGCGCCTGGACCGGTGTAGCCCAGTAATCGACCTCGTGCCACAGGTCGATGTCCTCGACATAACGCAGTTGCTGGTTGAAGAAGCGGTTGACCACCTGCAGCCGCTCGAGCTCCGTACCCTGCTTCTGGGTAGCCATCAGGTTCTGCCAGGCATCGATGCGGCCCTGCCCGCTCCCCAACGGGCCATACAGGGCCTGCGACTTGCGGCTGATCTGGGAAAAGTCCCAATCCGCGTGCAGGCCGCCCAGCAGCAGACTGCCCAGCAGCGCAGCAAGGCCGATACGTTGCACAACGGTTTTGAGCATCCAGGATATCGCCACTGCGAAGCCCTGTTCAGGCCTGTCGAAAGCAGCGATGGTGCGGCTTGCAGCGGCAAAAGACAATGGCACCCTGCAATCATGCACCCGCTTGTCAGACCACCTACACTTTATGGTTATAACCTTCTATGGGGCGCTTCCTTTGGCCGGCAACTTCATCCACCATAGCCGCGCTCTTGCGGCAGCCGTTCCACTGAAGGTGCGGGTTTGACACCTCCGCGAGCTTTACTAGTGTCATTGGATCCAAGTTAGTCATCGTTGAGGCAGACGTCGCGTGGCCCAGAAAATCAAATTGAGCAATGTGCTGGCCAGCGAGCAGCTGTTGCCTCACCAGGCCCGTGCCGTCATCGAAGAACGCCTGCGCAGCGCCATTCTTGATGGCCGTCTGCCCGCAGGGACTGCCGTTCGACAACAAGAGCTCGCGACCTTGTTCGGCGTCAGCCGCATGCCGGTGCGCGAGGCCTTGCGCCAGCTCGAGGCCCAATCACTGCTGAAAGTCGAGATGCACAAGGGCGCAGTGGTTGCGCCGTTGATCGGGGAGGACGCGGTGGATACCTACGCCCTGCGCGTCCTGCTTGAGACCGAGGCGCTGCGGCAGTCCATCCCGTTACTCGATGCCAGCGACATCGCCAGCGCCCGTGGGTATATCCAGCAACTGGAGAACGAAACCCGGCATGCGGAAATCGGCCGTCTCAATCGCCTGTTCCACATGTCGTTGTACAACAAGGCGCCTAACAAGAAACTGCTGCGCCTGATCGAAGACGAATTGAACGAAGAAGAACGTTTCCTGCGGTTTCATCTTTCGACCATGGGCTTGGGCAAGCTAACCCAGGACGATCACAACGCGCTGGTGAATGCCGCCAGCGCCAAGCTGGTAGATGAAGCGATAGCGGTACTGGAAAGTCACCTCAATACCGCAGCGCGGGTTATCCGCATGTACCTGGACACCCAGTTGAGACGTTAACCGGGCACTGATTGCAAGCAGGGGGTGGCAATGGGTTGCAAATTGCTTCGCCCCCGCCAACAATGAGACTAATTATCATTCATGTCTATTGATGGCAGTGTTCTCGCCCATGCCTAGCAACGATTCCTTGCAAACGCTGTACAGTGACCACCACAGCTGGTTGCATGCCTGGCTGCGCAACACGCTGGGCAATGCCGCCGATGCCGCGGACCTGGCCCAGGACACGTTCATGCGCCTGCTACAGCGGCGCGAGCACCTGCAACTGAACGCGCCACGGGCCTTCCTGCGCACAGTCGCGCGTGGACTGGTGATCGATCACTGGCGACGCGAGGAATTGCACAGGGCCTATCTCGAGGCGCTGGCTCATATGCCGGAAGCACAAGCCCCCTCGGCCGAAACCCGGGAGCTGCTGCTGGAGTTGCTGGAGCGCATCGCGCGCATGCTCGACGGCCTCAAACCCAAGGTACGCCGTGCATTCCTGCTGGCCCAATGCGAGGGGCTCAAGCACCAGGCCATTGCCGACCAGATGGGAATCTCGGTGCGTACCGTGGAGCGCTACATCGCCGATGCGCTCTACCATTGCTACCTGTTGCGCTACACAGACGAGTGCGACCAATGACCGCCGCGCGACCTGATGCAACGTTGGTCAAGCAGGCTATCCAGTGGATACTGAAACTGCGCGAGAACGGGCATGACTCCGCACTGCAGCAACAGTGTGCGCAATGGCGCAGCGCCCGCCACGAAAACGAACTGGCTTGGCAACGGGTGACTCACCTGCAACAAGAACTGGACCTGCGCTCCCTCCCCGGAGCCGGGTTGGCCTTGCAGACCTTGGAGAGCAGCCAGCGCCGCCTGCATCGCCGGCAGGCCTTGAAGCTGCTTGGCGGAGTTGCCATGCTGGGTTCAGCGGCATGGCTGGCCAAGGACCTCGATACAACCAGCGCCTGGACATCGGACTATGCCACCGGCACCGGCGAACGGCGCGCCTTCCGGCTTTCCGATGGAACGCTGCTGCAACTGAATACCCGCAGCGCGGTGGACCGGGCTTCCACTGAGCGGCAGCACCTGCTCCACCTGAAGCAAGGGGAGTTGATGATTACCTGCAGCCCTCAGCGACAGGTTCTGGTACAAACTCGCGACGGGTTGCTGGAAGGGTTCGGTGGACGCTTCGTGGCACGCCAGGACAGCGATTGCACGTGGGTGAGTGTAAGCCATGGCAGGGTCGCGATACATCGGCCTGGCCAAGCCCCTGTGGAGTGGATCGAACGTGGCCAGAACTGGCGCCTGGATGCGCAAGGCGCCTACCGGCTCGACCAGGTGAACATGGATGCAATGGCCTGGACGGAAGGGCTGATCGTCACCCGGGACATTCGCCTGTCCGACTTTCTCACCCAGGTCAGCCGTTATCGCCACGGTTACCTGGGCTGCAGCGATGACATCGCCGACTTGCGCCTGTCAGGCGTATTCCGCCTTGAAGATCCGGAGCAACTGCTGCTGGTACTGCCCCGGACACTGCCTGTGCAGCTTCGCCAACTCACACGCTGGTGGGTGCATGTGGAGGGGTTGGCCTGACCTGGTAGCGGCTGCTGCCTTCGTGGCCGCGGCGCATCCCGACAGCTTTTTTGACGGGTTTTGGCTGCCGGTCCGGCTAGGACAGTAAGCGATCCTCCTGCCCTTACTCTTGATGGACCCATCATGCCTACCGCCTTTGCGAACACGCGCTCTATCAATGCGAATGATTTTCGACCTGTCTTAGACTCAACTCTATTGCGTAAAGCCGTCCGGGCTGCGCTGTTTGGCACCGCGTTAGGCCTGACAACAGTCATGCCGGTATCGGTGGCAGCTGAAACTGTCGAACTCAACCCACACTATGCAATCCCGGCTGGCCAGCTGGATGATGTGCTCAATCAGTTCGCCCGACAGGCCGGCATCACGCTCTCAGCTACGCCGCAGCTCACCCAGGGTTTGCAATCCAACGGCCTGCAGGGGCAATACCCTACCGACAAGGCACTGCGCCAGTTGCTCAATGGCAGCGGCCTGGAAGCGGTCACACAGGATGGGCGCAGCTATGTACTGCAAGCACAGCCCCAGGGCGCCGCACTGTCGTTGCCAGACACCGATGTCCGGGGTTTCACCCTAGGCAATGCACTAGGCAGCATGGATGGTTACAACGCTACCCATAGCCAGGTAGCGACCAAGACCAGCATGCCGTTGGTAGAGACATCTCAATCAGTCTCGGTGGTTACCCGTCAGCAGATAGACGACCAAGGCTCACAGACGGTTGCCCAGGCCATGCGCTATACGCCCGGCGTACTGACCAACCCCTACGGTGCCACTCACCGCTACGACTATGTGGCCATGCGTGGCTTCAATGACGGCTCGGTTGACAACATCTATGTCGATGGGCTCAAGTCGATGGGGGACAACGGTACCTACAGCACCATGCAGGTGGACCCATACTTCCTGGAGCGAATAGACATCCTGAAGGGACCTTCTTCGGTACTGTATGGCCGTAGTTCCCCAGGAGGTCTGGTGGCACTGACCACTAAAAAGCCGCTGTTTACCCGTTATCGCCAGGTTCAGGCAACGGTCGGTACCCAAGGCCACCGCGGCATGGGTTTCGACTTCAGTGGCCCTGTGGATGACCACAAGCGCATTGCGTATCGCCTGACTGGCCTTGCGGATGCTTCCGACACGCAGTTCGACCACAACAAGGAAGAACGCTACGCCATCGCGCCGGCAATCAGCATGGATTTCAGCGAGGACACCTCGCTTACCTTGCAGGCCTACCTGCAACACGACCCCAACGGCGGGTACCACGGCGGCAACCCTGCAGACGGCATGCTGCACAAGCGCAACGGCTTGCGCCTGTCGGACCATTTCTTCGAGGGCGAGCCAGGTATCGACAACTATGAGCGCACCCAGCAGTCGTTCAGCTACCAGTTCGAGCATCGCTTCAACGACGTGTTCACGGCGCGGCAGAATTTCCGCTACCAGGATTCGGACGTGTCGATGGACCAGGTGTACTCCGCCGGTTGGGCGGATGCCGACAGCAATATCCTCAACCGTGCCTACACCGGCGGCGACGAGCGCCTGCATTCGTACATCATCGACAATATGCTGCAGGCGGAATTCTTTACAGGGGCCGCCAAACATACTTTGCTGCTGGGCGCCGACTATCAACGACGCAAGGCCGATGTGGCCTGGCGTTATGGCACAGTCGACCCGCTGGATGCCAGCAACCCGCAGTACGACAAGGGGAACCTGCAGGTGCTGGGCGAAAACCGCTACCAGCGCCGTTTGCAACAAACGGGTGTGTACTTGCAGGACCTGGTGGAACTGGACCAGTGGCGCTTCTCCTTGGGGTTGCGCCAGGACTGGGTGAAGGTGTCCGAGGAAAATCGCGATAGCAACACCAAGGTCAGTGACCAACGCTCCAGGTTCAGTACCCGCGCTGGGCTGCTCTACCTGTTCGAAAACGGCATTGCGCCTTATGTCAGCTATTCGGAGTCATTCAACCCCAATACCGTTTCCGACCAGGACGGTCGCCCGCTGGCACCGACCGAGGGCACCCAATGGGAAGCCGGCCTCAAGTATCAGCCACCTGGGAGCGACAATCTGTTTACCGCATCGTTGTTCCGCATCGAGCAGGAGAACCTGGCGTCCAAGCAGCCTGATGAAGACTTCTATCGCCCTGTAGGCCAAGTACGCTCGCAAGGGCTGGAATTGGAGGCCCATGTGCAGCTGACCGACAGCCTGAAGTTGCTGGGCGGCTATACCTTCACCGATATCGAGTACACCAAATCCATGCCCAGCCTGGTGTCGGGCAACCTGGACAACAAGGGCCAGTCGCCAACCCAGGCGCCGAAACAAATGCTCTCCCTTTGGGCCGACTACAACTTCCGGCAGGGGCCTCTGGATGGCCTGAGACTGGGCGGTGGGGTGCGATACGTGGGGTACAGCTGGGCCGATGCGGAAAACAGCATGAAAGTGCCTGCCTACACCCTATTTGACGCATCGATCGGCTATGACCTGGGTAAGCTCGGCCTTCAGGGTGTGGATGTTCGCCTGAACGCCAACAACCTGACCAATGAGAGCTACATCACTTCGTGTGCCAGTTTGGACTACTGTTACATGGGTGAAGAACGCAATGTAAGTGCCACCGTCAGCTACCAGTTCTGACCTCGCGGTAGCTGCAGGCTCCTGTACCGCTATCGCCCTAGCTTGAGAGTTATGCCGGGAAAAGACAAAGCCCCTGTCTGCAGCGCAGACAGGGGCTTTGGGTTTGAATCTTGACGATGACCTACTCTCACATGGGGAAGCCCCACACTACCATCGGCGATGCATCGTTTCACTGCTGAGTTCGGGATGGGATCAGGTGGTTCCAATGCTCTATGGTCGTCAAGAAATTCTGTGTGCTGGCCCGTCCCTCGGACGTGCCTGCGAATCTCTGTAGTTCCTACTTAAAGACAAAACCCCTACCTGCATGCGCAGATAGGGGTTTTGCGAAATGAATCTTGACGATGACCTACTCTCACATGGGGAAGCCCCACACTACCATCGGCGATGCATCGTTTCACTGCTGAGTTCGGGATGGGATCAGGTGGTTCCAATGCTCTATGGTCGTCAAGAAATTCTGTTGCCAGAAGGTCCTGGTAGACACTCCAGCGAATCCGGATATGTGATGTTCGTGGTTCGTTGCGAACTTTCGGTTCGTATCATCTTCACCACCGCAATCTGCGTCAGCAAATTGCTTGGGTGTTATATGGTCAAGCCTCACGGGCAATTAGTATTGGTTAGCTCAACGCCTCACAGCGCTTACACACCCAACCTATCAACGTCGTAGTCTTCGACGGCCCTTCAGGGAACTCAAGGTTCCAGTGAGATCTCATCTTGAGGCAAGTTTCCCGCTTAGATGCTTTCAGCGGTTATCTCTTCCGAACATAGCTACCCGGCAATGCCACTGGCGTGACAACCGGAACACCAGAGGTTCGTCCACTCCGGTCCTCTCGTACTAGGAGCAGCCCCTCTCAAATCTCAAACGTCCACGGCAGATAGGGACCGAACTGTCTCACGACGTTCTAAACCCAGCTCGCGTACCACTTTAAATGGCGAACAGCCATACCCTTGGGACCGGCTTCAGCCCCAGGATGTGATGAGCCGACATCGAGGTGCCAAACACCGCCGTCGATATGAACTCTTGGGCGGTATCAGCCTGTTATCCCCGGAGTACCTTTTATCCGTTGAGCGATGGCCCTTCCATACAGAACCACCGGATCACTAAGACCTACTTTCGTACCTGCTCGACGTGTTTGTCTCGCAGTCAAGCGCGCTTTTGCCTTTATACTCTACGACCGATTTCCGACCGGTCTGAGCGCACCTTCGTACTCCTCCGTTACTCTTTGGGAGGAGACCGCCCCAGTCAAACTACCCACCATACACTGTCCTCGATCCGGATAACGGACCTGAGTTAGAACCTCAAAGTTGCCAGGGTGGTATTTCAAGGATGGCTCCATGAGAACTGGCGTCCCCACTTCAAAGCCTCCCACCTATCCTACACAAGCAAATTCAAAGTCCAGTGCAAAGCTATAGTAAAGGTTCACGGGGTCTTTCCGTCTAGCCGCGGATACACTGCATCTTCACAGCGATTTCAATTTCACTGAGTCTCGGGTGGAGACAGCGCCGCCATCGTTACGCCATTCGTGCAGGTCGGAACTTACCCGACAAGGAATTTCGCTACCTTAGGACCGTTATAGTTACGGCCGCCGTTTACCGGGGCTTCGATCAAGAGCTTCGCTTGCGCTAACCCCATCAATTAACCTTCCGGCACCGGGCAGGCGTCACACCCTATACGTCCACTTTCGTGTTTGCAGAGTGCTGTGTTTTTAATAAACAGTCGCAGCGGCCTGGTATCTTCGACCGGCATGGGCTTACGGAGCAAGTCCTTCACCCTCGCCGGCGCACCTTCTCCCGAAGTTACGGTGCCATTTTGCCTAGTTCCTTCACCCGAGTTCTCTCAAGCGCCTTGGTATTCTCTACCTAACCACCTGTGTCGGTTTGGGGTACGGTTCCCAGTTATCTGAAGCTTAGGAGCTTTTCTTGGAAGCATGGTATCAACCACTTCGTCGCCTGAAGGCAACTCGTCATCAGCTCTCGGCCTTGAAATCCCGGATTTGCCTAAGATTCCAGCCTACCACCTTAAACCTGGACAACCAACGCCAGGCTGGCCTAACCTTCTCCGTCCCTCCATCGCAATAACTGGAAGTACAGGAATATTAACCTGTTTTCCATCGACTACGCTTTTCAGCCTCGCCTTAGGGACCGACTAACCCTGCGTCGATTAACGTTGCGCAGGAAACCTTGGTCTTTCGGCGTGCGAGTTTTTCACTCGCATTGTCGTTACTCATGTCAGCATTCGCACTTCTGATACCTCCAGCAAGCTTCTCAACTCACCTTCACAGGCTTACAGAACGCTCCTCTACCGCGTCATCAAAGATGACACCCGTAGCTTCGGTGCATGGTTTGAGCCCCGTTACATCTTCCGCGCAGGCCGACTCGACTAGTGAGCTATTACGCTTTCTTTAAAGGGTGGCTGCTTCTAAGCCAACCTCCTAGCTGTCTAAGCCTTCCCACATCGTTTCCCACTTAACCATGACTTTGGGACCTTAGCTGACGGTCTGGGTTGTTTCCCTTTTCACGACGGACGTTAGCACCCGCCGTGTGTCTCCCATGCTCGGCACTTCCAGGTATTCGGAGTTTGCATCGGTTTGGTAAGTCGGGATGACCCCCTAGCCGAAACAGTGCTCTACCCCCTGGAGTGATACATGAGGCGCTACCTAAATAGCTTTCGAGGAGAACCAGCTATCTCCGAGCTTGATTAGCCTTTCACTCCGATCCACAGGTCATCCGCTAACTTTTCAACGGTAGTCGGTTCGGTCCTCCAGTCAGTGTTACCTAACCTTCAACCTGCCCATGGATAGATCGCCCGGTTTCGGGTCTATACCCAGCGACTAAACGCCCTATTAAGACTCGCTTTCGCTACGCCTCCCCTATTCGGTTAAGCTCGCCACTGAATATAAGTCGCTGACCCATTATACAAAAGGTACGCAGTCACCTAACAAAGTAGGCTCCCACTGCTTGTACGCATACGGTTTCAGGTTCTATTTCACTCCCCTCTCCGGGGTTCTTTTCGCCTTTCCCTCACGGTACTGGTTCACTATCGGTCAGTCAGTAGTATTTAGCCTTGGAGGATGGTCCCCCCATGTTCAGACAAAGTTTCTCGTGCTCCGTCCTACTCGATTTCATTGACAAGAGATTTTCGTGTACGGGGCTATCACCCACTATGGCCGCACTTTCCAGAGCGTTCCACTAATCTCAAATCAACTTAAGGGCTGGTCCCCGTTCGCTCGCCACTACTAAGGGAATCTCGGTTGATTTCTTTTCCTCAGGGTACTTAGATGTTTCAGTTCCCCTGGTTCGCCTCTTGCACCTATGTATTCAGTACAAGATACTCAGCTTGTGCTGAGTGGGTTCCCCCATTCAGAGATCTCTGGATCACAGTCTGTTTGCCGACTCCCCAAAGCTTATCGCAGGCTACCACGTCTTTCATCGCCTCTGACTGCCAAGGCATCCACCGTATGCGCTTCTTCACTTGACCATATAACCCCAAGCAATCTGGTTATACTGTGAAGACGACATTCGCCGAAAATTCGCATGTTGCTCTTTCGAGCAGAACTCACAAATTTTACCTTAGCCTGATAACCAGCAGTGAAACTGGCCATCAGTCTATATCTATCACATATCCGAATTTTTAAAGAACGATCTGACAAAAGCCAGAAATCAACATTCGAAGCGAATGTTCATTTCTGAGTTTGATCAACTGCAACAATTTTACAACAGCAGAAAGTGGTGGAGCCAAGCGGGATCGAACCGCTGACCTCCTGCGTGCAAGGCAGGCGCTCTCCCAGCTGAGCTATGGCCCCGTATTCTACGGCTGAACCATGTAATGGTAGGTCTGGGCAGATTTGAACTGCCGACCTCACCCTTATCAGGGGTGCGCTCTAACCAACTGAGCTACAGACCTATAACAGGGTCACGTGCAACATCGTCTTTTACAATGAATCAAGCAATTCGTGTGGGAGCTCATCAGCAGGCTGATGTCGTCGATTAAGGAGGTGATCCAGCCGCAGGTTCCCCTACGGCTACCTTGTTACGACTTCACCCCAGTCATGAATCACACCGTGGTAACCGTCCCCCCGAAGGTTAGACTAGCTACTTCTGGTGCAACCCACTCCCATGGTGTGACGGGCGGTGTGTACAAGGCCCGGGAACGTATTCACCGCGACATTCTGATTCGCGATTACTAGCGATTCCGACTTCACGCAGTCGAGTTGCAGACTGCGATCCGGACTACGATCGGTTTTGTGAGATTAGCTCCACCTCGCGGCTTGGCAACCCTCTGTACCGACCATTGTAGCACGTGTGTAGCCCAGGCCGTAAGGGCCATGATGACTTGACGTCATCCCCACCTTCCTCCGGTTTGTCACCGGCAGTCTCCTTAGAGTGCCCACCATAACGTGCTGGTAACTAAGGACAAGGGTTGCGCTCGTTACGGGACTTAACCCAACATCTCACGACACGAGCTGACGACAGCCATGCAGCACCTGTGTCAGAGTTCCCGAAGGCACCAATCCATCTCTGGAAAGTTCTCTGCATGTCAAGGCCTGGTAAGGTTCTTCGCGTTGCTTCGAATTAAACCACATGCTCCACCGCTTGTGCGGGCCCCCGTCAATTCATTTGAGTTTTAACCTTGCGGCCGTACTCCCCAGGCGGTCAACTTAATGCGTTAGCTGCGCCACTAAAATCTCAAGGATTCCAACGGCTAGTTGACATCGTTTACGGCGTGGACTACCAGGGTATCTAATCCTGTTTGCTCCCCACGCTTTCGCACCTCAGTGTCAGTATCAGTCCAGGTGGTCGCCTTCGCCACTGGTGTTCCTTCCTATATCTACGCATTTCACCGCTACACAGGAAATTCCACCACCCTCTACCGTACTCTAGCTCGCCAGTTTTGGATGCAGTTCCCAGGTTGAGCCCGGGGCTTTCACATCCAACTTAACGAACCACCTACGCGCGCTTTACGCCCAGTAATTCCGATTAACGCTTGCACCCTCTGTATTACCGCGGCTGCTGGCACAGAGTTAGCCGGTGCTTATTCTGTCGGTAACGTCAAAACAGCAAGGTATTAACTTACTGCCCTTCCTCCCAACTTAAAGTGCTTTACAATCCGAAGACCTTCTTCACACACGCGGCATGGCTGGATCAGGCTTTCGCCCATTGTCCAATATTCCCCACTGCTGCCTCCCGTAGGAGTCTGGACCGTGTCTCAGTTCCAGTGTGACTGATCATCCTCTCAGACCAGTTACGGATCGTCGCCTTGGTGAGCCATTACCTCACCAACTAGCTAATCCGACCTAGGCTCATCTGATAGCGCAAGGCCCGAAGGTCCCCTGCTTTCTCCCGTAGGACGTATGCGGTATTAGCGTTCCTTTCGAAACGTTGTCCCCCACTACCAGGCAGATTCCTAGGCATTACTCACCCGTCCGCCGCTGAATCAAGGAGCAAGCTCCCGTCATCCGCTCGACTTGCATGTGTTAGGCCTGCCGCCAGCGTTCAATCTGAGCCATGATCAAACTCTTCAGTTCAATACTGCTTGGGTTTTTAAGAAACCCTAAACTTGGCTCAGCAATCTCAAATGACTATGTGATTTCTCGCATGGCCACTTGTGATGCTGATAATCTTTGTGACTATCAGTCCGTACTCACAAGCACCCACACGAATTGCTTGATTCGATTTGTTAAAGAGCGTTTGGCCAAGAGCGTTTCGTCTCAACCGAGGCGCGCATTCTACGCTTTCCTCATTGCCTGTCAAGCGTTTATTTTGAAGTTTTCGCAAGAAACTCGTTTAACTTCAGACACTTAACTCGCTTCGATATCTCGTCGCGGGAGGTGAATAATACAGCATTCGAAAACGCTGTCAACCACCTTTTTGCCACCGACCGGCCGTTCAGCCAACCAGGAGAAGCGATAGCTTCTACTTAAAGACAAAACCCCTACCTGCATGCGCAGATAGGGGTTTTGCGAAATGAATCTTGACGATGACCTACTCTCACATGGGGAAGCCCCACACTACCATCGGCGATGCATCGTTTCACTGCTGAGTTCGGGATGGGATCAGGTGGTTCCAATGCTCTATGGTCGTCAAGAAATTCTGTTGCCAGAAGGTCCTGGTAGACACTCCAGCGAATCCGGATATGTGATGTTCGTGGTTCGTTGCGAACTTTCGGTTCGTATCATCTTCACCACCGCAATCTGCGTCAGCAAATTGCTTGGGTGTTATATGGTCAAGCCTCACGGGCAATTAGTATTGGTTAGCTCAACGCCTCACAGCGCTTACACACCCAACCTATCAACGTCGTAGTCTTCGACGGCCCTTCAGGGAACTCAAGGTTCCAGTGAGATCTCATCTTGAGGCAAGTTTCCCGCTTAGATGCTTTCAGCGGTTATCTCTTCCGAACATAGCTACCCGGCAATGCCACTGGCGTGACAACCGGAACACCAGAGGTTCGTCCACTCCGGTCCTCTCGTACTAGGAGCAGCCCCTCTCAAATCTCAAACGTCCACGGCAGATAGGGACCGAACTGTCTCACGACGTTCTAAACCCAGCTCGCGTACCACTTTAAATGGCGAACAGCCATACCCTTGGGACCGGCTTCAGCCCCAGGATGTGATGAGCCGACATCGAGGTGCCAAACACCGCCGTCGATATGAACTCTTGGGCGGTATCAGCCTGTTATCCCCGGAGTACCTTTTATCCGTTGAGCGATGGCCCTTCCATACAGAACCACCGGATCACTAAGACCTACTTTCGTACCTGCTCGACGTGTTTGTCTCGCAG
>NZ_JBSRZR010000001.1:1772500-5435114 GCF_054057835.1 Pseudomonas sp. TE21394
CCCCACAGGGCACCCCCGCGGCCTCCAACTGGCTTACCCACTCGGCCGTGGTCTTGAACACCGTGGCCTGACGAATCAGGGGAATGAGTTCCGCCCGGTTGGCCACGCGCATCTTATTGGTAACGAAACGCGGGTCGTCCGCCCAATGTGGCTGACCGGCCACTTCGGCGAACTTGCGGAACTGGCTATCGTTGCCCACGGTGAGGATGAAATCGCCATCAGCCGTCGGGAAATCCTGATATGGCACGATATTCGGATGCGCATTACCCAGACGACGAGGGGCAACGCCCGTGGTCAGGTAGTTCATCGCCTGGTTCGCCAGACAGGCGACTTGTACGTCTAGCAAAGCCATGTCGACGTGCTGGCCGACCCCGGTCTGCTCTCGATGAGCGAGGGCAGCGAGGACGGCCACCGTGGAATAAAGCCCGGTCAGAATGTCGGTCAGCGCTACTCCCACTTTGACCGGTCCCGCGCCTTCTTCACCCTCCGGGCGGCCGGTCAGGCTCATCAGCCCGCCCAGCCCCTGGATCATGAAGTCATAACCGGCGCGCTTGGCATAGGGGCCAGTCTGGCCGAACCCGGTGATGGAACAATAGATAAGCCGAGGGTTGATAACCTTGAGGCTTGGGTAGTCCAGACCGTAGGCAGCCAAACCACCTACCTTGAAGTTCTCGATGACGATATCGGACTTCGCCGCCAATTCACGCACCAGACGTTGCCCCTCTGGCTGGGTGAAGTCGATGGTCACCGAGCGCTTGTTGCGATTGGCCGACAGGTAATAAGCGGCCTCGCTGGTATTCTGCCCCTCGGCATCCTTGAGGAAGGGCGGCCCCCACGAGCGCGTGTCGTCGCCGCTACCCGGGCGCTCGACCTTGATCACATCAGCGCCAAGGTCAGCGAGAATCTGGCCAGACCAAGGGCCGGCCAACACACGCGAAAGGTCCAGCACCCGCAGATGTGATAACGCGCCCATGGGCTGGCTCCTTATCAATAGAAGGCCTGGATACCGGTCTGTGCACGCCCCAGGATCAGCGCATGTACGTCATGGGTACCTTCATAGGTGTTGACCACCTCGAGGTTGACCAGGTGGCGGGCTACCCCGAACTCATCGGAAATGCCGTTACCGCCAAGCATGTCACGCGCCATACGGGCGATATCCAGTGCCTTGCCACAGGAGTTGCGCTTCATGATCGAGGTGATTTCCACTGCAGCGGTGCCTTCGTCTTTCATCCGCCCTAGGCGCAGGCAGCCCTGCAGCGCCAAGGTGATTTCGGTCTGCATGTCGGCCAGTTTCTTCTGGATCAACTGGTTTGCCGCCAATGGACGACCGAACTGCTGCCGATCCAGGGTGTACTGCCGCGCGGTGTGCCAGCAGGCCTCGGCGGCTCCCAGAGCACCCCAGGAGATGCCGTAGCGTGCCGAGTTCAGGCAGGTGAACGGGCCTTTGAGGCCGCGCACATCGGGAAAAATGTTCTTTTCGGGCACAAACACATTGTCCATGACGATTTCGCCGGTGATCGAGGCGCGCAAGCCGACCTTGCCATGGATCGCCGGGGCACTGAGGCCCTCCCAGCCCTTTTCCAGGACGAAGCCGCGAATATCACCCTCATCATCCTTGGCCCAGACCACGAATACGTCAGCGATCGGACTGTTGGTGATCCACATCTTGCTGCCAGTCAGGCGGTAGCCGCCGTCGACCTTGCGCGCACGGGTGATCATCGAACCCGGATCGGAGCCGTGGTTAGGTTCGGTCAGGCCGAAGCAACCGATCCACTCGCCGCTGGCCAGCTTGGGCAGGTACTTCTGCTTTTGCGCCTCGGTGCCGAATTCGTTGATCGGCACCATCACCAGCGACGATTGCACGCTCATCATCGAACGGTAGCCCGAGTCGATACGCTCCACCTCGCGCGCAATCAGGCCATAGCATACGTAGTTCAGGCCGCTACCACCGTATTGCTCGGGAATGGTGGCACCCAGCAGCCCGACCTCTCCCATCTCACGGAAGATAGCAGGGTCGGTCTGCTCATGACGGAAGGCTTCGAGCACCCGCGGTGCCAGCTTGTCCTGGGCGAACTGATAAGCGCTGTCGCGCACCATGCGCTCTTCCTCAGTGAGCTGCTGATCGAGCAGCAGCGGGTCGATCCAGTTGAAGCTTGCTTTACCGGCCATGAGCGATTCCTCGAAATTGGGTCAGTTTCTTGTGCCCTTGAGCCTAGGCCGGATCGACTGTCGGGACAAACGAGGATTGCGCACCAATTAGTGATATTTTGTCACTTCGTAAATTGACCAAACGCCACATTGACAGCCTTACAAGTGAGGTTGACGTACATGCGCCGCAAGATTCCAAGTACTACCGCCCTGGTTTGCTTCGAAGCCGCCGCACGCAATGAAAGCTTTACCAAGGCGGCCCAAGAACTCGCCCTGACTCAGGGTGCCGTGTGTCGGCAGATAGGCGGCCTGGAAGCGTTCCTCAATGTGGAATTGTTCCGCCGCTCGCGACGCGGCGTAAAACTGACTGAAGCCGGCCTTTCCTATAGCCGCCAGGTGGCCACCCAACTGGACGCTGTCGAACGCGACACCTTGTCGGTAATGCGCCAGCAGGGCGCCAACGTCATCGAGCTGGCCGTAGTGCCTACCTTCGGCACCCAGTGGCTGCTACCGAGGCTCAAGGATTTCCAGCAGCAGCACCCGGAGGTCACGGTCAACCTCACCAATCGCACCCGGCCTTTCCTGTTTGCCGACACGACCTTCGATGCAGCTATCTACTATGGCGATGCCGACTGGTCCGGCACCCAGTCGCATCGGTTGATGGGAGAGAACCCGGTACCTGTATGCAGCCCGGCGCTGCTGTGCAACCAGGGTACGCTCGCCCCACAACGCATCGCCCAGCTGCCGTTGCTGCAACAAAGCACGCGCCCCTATGCCTGGCGCCAATGGTTCAGCAGCATCGGCATGAACGTGGAACGCGACATGACAGGCCCACGCTACGAGCTATTCTCGATGCTCGCTCAGGCTGCCATGCATGAAATGGGCATTGCTCTGATTCCGCCATTCCTGATCCAGCGCGAGTTGGAGGAGGGTAGGTTGGTGGTCGCTAACAGGCATGCCCTCAGCAGTGACAAGGCCTACTATCTGATGATTCCGGAGCGCAAGGTGGAGTCGGCTTCGCTGCGCGCTTTCCGCGACTGGCTAGTTGGCCAAGCCCAGGCATACACAGCAAAAATCTAGACGAAACCGCGCGACTTGACTTCGTAGTCAATTATTTTGAACGCCTACAGATGTATGCATTTGTCGCATACACATAAACTGTTATGCGAGTGCAAAAATCTTGTTCGATCCGGCTTAACGCGCGGCTTTGCGGGTTATTTTGCGACATTCACCAAGCTGTAAGCGAATTGGCCGGAAAATTTTTGTTTTTTTCGCCTAGTCTGCCAAAAGCCCTTGCTTGACGGGCCGCAGCCTGACCGTTGCGACATACGGTCACAGGGTGACTTGTAGTTTTGACTTCGTTTCGCTCCAGAACCGGTTGAAGGCCTCTGGCTTCGTCTGCAAAATGCTTCGCCCGCCCAGGATTCGGCGGGCCGGCGCTCCACAGCCGCCCCAGCGCACCATCCGCAGTGTGTTGGCTTTTACAAAGACAAAAGGTCACCGCAGGAGAAATAGTCGTGCACATTGGTGTTCCTCTCGAGACGCAGACCGGTGAGACAAGGGTCGCTGCGACCCCCGAAACCATCAAGAAACTGATTGGCCAGGGCCATCAGGTTACCGTCCAACGGGGGGCAGGGCTCAATGCCAGCATTCCGGACAGTGCCTATGAGGCCGTGGGCGCTTCCCTGGGGAGCGCAGCCGATGCCTACGGCGCCCAATTGGTGCTCAAGGTGGTCGCCCCCAACGACCAGGAACTGGCCCTCATCAACGGCGGCAGCCTCCTGGTCGGCATGCTCAATCCCTTCAACAACGAACTGATCGGCAAGATGGCCGAACGCGGTATCACCGCCTTCGCCCTGGAAGCCGCGCCGCGCACCTCGCGGGCCCAGAGCCTGGATGTGCTGTCGTCGCAAGCCAACATCGCCGGTTACAAGGCCGTATTGCTGGCAGCCCATCACTATCCCCGCTTCATGCCCATGCTGATGACCGCCGCCGGTACCGTTAAGGCCGCACGCGTGCTGATCCTGGGTGCGGGCGTCGCCGGCCTGCAGGCCATCGCCACGGCCAAACGCCTGGGTGCAGTGATCGAGGCGTCGGACGTACGCCCGGCGGTGAAAGAGCAGATCGAGTCGCTGGGCGCGAAATTCATCGACGTGCCTTACGAGACCGATGAGGAACGCGAGTGCGCCGAAGGCGTGGGCGGGTATGCCCGGCCAATGCCGGCCAGCTGGATGCAGCGCCAGGCCCTGGCCGTACACGAGCGCGCCAAGCAAGCGGATATCGTCATCACCACCGCGCTTATACCGGGACGCAAGGCGCCAACGCTGCTCAGCGCCGAGACTGTCGCCCAGATGAAGCCCGGCTCGGTGGTCATCGACCTGGCAGCAGCCCAAGGTGGCAATTGCCCGCTGACTGTCGCCGACCAGGTGGTGCAGCACAACGGCGTGATCATCGTCGGCCCGACCAACCTGCCAGCCCAGGTGGCTGCCGATGCCTCGGCACTGTATGCGCGCAACCTGCTGGACTTCATGAAGCTGCTGTTCGACAAGGACGGCGCGTTGGCCATCAACCTCGAAGACGACATCGTCGCGGCCTGCCTGATGTGCCGCGATGGTCAGATCGTCCGCAAGAACGGCTAAGGAGCACGACAATGGAAGACATGCTGATTTCCCATGGCATCTACAACCTGATCATCTTCGTGTTGGCCATCTATGTGGGCTACCACGTGGTCTGGAACGTCACGCCGGCGCTGCACACCCCGCTGATGGCCGTCACCAACGCCATTTCCGCCATCGTCATCGTCGGCGCCATGCTGGCCGCCGCACTGACCGTGACCCCGGCCGGCAAACTGATGGGTACCCTCGCCGTGGCCCTGGCCGCGGTCAATGTGTTCGGTGGCTTCCTGGTCA
The DNA here is from genome assembly GCF_054057835.1 of Pseudomonas sp. TE21394. Taxonomy (NCBI): domain Bacteria; kingdom Pseudomonadati; phylum Pseudomonadota; class Gammaproteobacteria; order Pseudomonadales; family Pseudomonadaceae; genus Pseudomonas; species Pseudomonas sp. TE21394. The sequence goes on from NZ_JBSRZR010000001.1 coordinate 1,777,558, forward strand.
CCCGCCGCATGCTTGAGATGTTCAAGAAGAAAGCCAAGAACGAGGGGCAGAAGTAAGCATGAGCATGAATCTGGTAACACTTCTCTACCTTGTCGCCTCGGTCTGCTTCATCCAGGCGCTCAAAGGCCTGTCGCATCCGACCACCTCGCGGCGCGGCAACCTGTTCGGTATGATCGGCATGGGGATCGCCATCCTCACCACGGTTGGCCTCATTTACAAGCTTGGCGCAGAGCTGGCTACCGCCGGCATCGGCTACGTCATGGTTGGCCTGCTGGTTGGCGGTACCGCTGGCTCGATCATGGCCAAACGTGTCGAGATGACCAAGATGCCGGAGCTGGTCGCCTTCATGCATAGCATGATCGGCCTGGCCGCGGTGTTCATCGCCATCGCTGCGGTGCTGGAGCCGCAATCGATGGGCATCGTCACCGCAATCAGCGACCCGATTCCCACTGGCAACCGCCTGGAGCTGTTCCTCGGCGCGGCCATCGGTGCCATTACCTTCTCCGGTTCGGTGATCGCCTTTGGCAAGCTGTCGGGCAAGTACAAGTTCCGCCTGTTCCAAGGCGCACCGGTACAGTTCGCCGGCCAGCACAAGCTGAACCTGATCCTCGGCCTGACCACCATCGCCCTGGGCCTGCTGTTCACCTTCACCGGGCACTACAGCGCCTTCACCCTGATGCTGGCCCTGGCCTTCATCATGGGCGTGCTGATCATTATTCCGATCGGCGGCGCCGACATGCCGGTGGTAGTGTCGATGCTCAACAGTTATTCGGGCTGGGCAGCGGCCGGCATCGGCTTCTCGCTGAACAACTCGATGCTGATCATTGCGGGCTCACTGGTCGGTTCGTCCGGTGCCATCCTCTCGTACATCATGTGCAAGGCAATGAACCGTTCATTCTTCAACGTCATCCTCGGCGGTTTCGGCGGCGATACCGATGCTGGCGCAGCGCAAGGCTCGAAAGAGCAGCGCCCGGTGAAATCCGGTTCGGCTGACGATGCCACCTTCCTGCTCAGCAATGCCGACAGCGTGATCATCGTCCCGGGCTACGGCCTGGCGGTGGCTCGCGCGCAACACGCGCTGAAGGAGCTGACCGAGAAGCTGAGCCACAACGGCGTGACCGTGAAGTATGCGATCCACCCGGTGGCCGGCCGCATGCCCGGGCATATGAACGTGTTGCTGGCCGAGGCGGAAGTGCCTTACGACCAAGTGTTCGAGATGGAAGATATCAACGCCGAGTTCGGACAGGCTGACGTGGTTTTGGTGCTGGGCGCCAACGACGTGGTCAACCCGGCGGCGAAGAACGACCCCAAGTCGCCGATTGCCGGTATGCCGATCCTCGAGGCCTTCAAGGCCAAGACCATCATCGTCAACAAGCGCTCCATGGCCAGCGGCTATGCCGGGCTGGACAACGAACTGTTCTACCTCGACAAGACCATGATGGTGTTTGGCGATGCCAAGAAGGTCATCGAGGACATGGTCAAAGCGGTCGAGTGACAACCGCTGCTGCAAACCAGCTGATATAAAGAAAGCCCCGGTCGGACACTGCCGGGGCTTTTTTGCTTGATCCGGATCAACGGCTCTACTCCAAGCCTTCTCATACGACCATGGTCGTGGGACGGCAAGTGGCGAAGTCTCTAGACTGCGCTGCAGTAGTTTCAGTAGCCCGAGATAACAATCCATGTACCGTGATCGTATCCGCTTGTCCTCCCTGGACACCAAGGTAATGAGTGCGGCTGATGCCGCTGGTCTGATCGAGGACGGCATGACCGTCGGCATGAGCGGCTTCACCCGCGCCGGCGAAGCCAAGGCCGTGCCGCATGCCCTGGCCGAGCGCGCCAAGCAGTCGCCACTGAAAATCAGCCTGATGACCGGTGCCAGCCTGGGCAACGACCTGGACAAGCAACTGACCGAGGCCGGCGTGCTGGCTCGCCGCATGCCGTTCCAGGTCGACAGCACACTGCGCAAGGCCATCAACGACGGCAAGGTAATGTTCATCGACCAGCACCTGTCGGAAACCGTCGAACAACTGCGCAACCAGCAGTTGAAGCTGCCGGACATCGCGGTCATCGAAGCCGTGGCTATCACCGAGCAAGGCCATATCGTGCCAACCACATCGGTGGGCAACTCGGCCAGCTTCGCGATCTTCGCCAAGCAGGTAATTGTCGAGATCAACCTCTCGCACAACACCAACCTCGAAGGCCTGCACGACATCTATATCCCGACCTACCGCCCGACCCGCACACCTATTCCGCTGGTCAAGGTAGACGACCGGATCGGCAGCACTGCCATCCCGATCGACCCAGCCAAGATCGTTGGTATCGTCATCAGCGACCAGCCGGACTCGCCATCCACCGTACTGCCGCCGGATGACGAAACTCAGGGCATCGCCGACCACCTGATCAGCTTCTTCAAGAAAGAAGTGGAAGCTGGCCGCATGAGCAACAGGCTCGGCCCGCTGCAGGCCGGTATCGGCAGCATCGCCAACGCGGTGATGTGCGGCCTGATCGAGTCACCGTTCGAAGACCTGACCATGTACTCCGAAGTACTGCAGGACTCCACCTTCGACCTGATCGATGCCGGCAAACTGAGCTTCGCCTCGGGCAGCTCGATCACCTTGTCCACCCGCCGCAACGCCGATGTGTTCGGTAACCTGGAGCGCTACAAGGACAAGCTGGTGCTGCGCCCGCAGGAAATCTCCAACCACCCGGAAGTGGTTCGTCGCCTGGGCATCATCGGTATCAACACCGCACTGGAGTTCGACATCTATGGCAATGTCAACTCTACCCACGTTTGCGGTACCAGGATGATGAACGGTATCGGCGGTTCTGGGGACTTCGCCCGAAACGCTCACCTGGCGGTATTCGTCACCAAGTCGATTGCCAAAGGCGGCGCGATTTCCAGCGTGGTACCGATGGTCAGCCACGTCGACCACACCGAGCACGACGTCGACATCCTGGTAACCGAGCAAGGCCTGGCCGACCTGCGTGGCCTGGCGCCGCGTGAGCGGGCAAGGGCGATCATCGACAACTGTGTGCACCCAGACTATCGCGCTGCGCTGAACGATTACTTCGAACGCGCCTGCCAGCGCGGTGGCCACACTCCGCATATCCTGCGTGAAGCGCTGAGCTGGCACGAAAACCTGGAAGAAACCGGGCGCATGCTGGCTGGCTGACCCACCGCTTCCGGAACGGCGGCCCGCTGGCGCTGTTCCGGTCCTTATATCTGTAGGCTCAGCCGTGGATCGCGATGGACTGCGCAGCAGCCTGCGCAATTTCAGCTGTACATGGCACCGGGCCGCATTGCGGCCCTGTCGCGACACCAAGCCACTCCTAAAGACTGTGCTCTACAGCCCAATCACCTTAAGCATCAGAAACTGTACTACTGTAATGGTGTTTTTACCGCTGTAAGCCGCTCCAAATCCTATCCCCATCCAAAAATGCACCAGATATGTGCAGACCGGTACAGTTAAGCCTATTTCGGGTGCAACAGTAGGGTTACACAGTTAACTGAGCCATCGTCTTTCCACTGAACTGTATCTACTGTTATGGACGACAGAGGAGGATCATTGGCATCAGTTAAATCACTACCTAATCCCGCCATAAGCGGAAGGATGAAACATCATGGAACGTACCCTCAGTTCCGGTCTGGTTTTTGAAAGCAACGCCCAACAACCCAACGCTTCGCTGCCGCTGCGCGCCCTGTCCACCCTGATGCTGTGGCAGCGCCGCATGGCCAGCCGCCGTCAACTGGCTCGTCTGGACGCCCGCCTGCTGGCCGATGCTGGTATCAGCGAATCGCAGCGTTACGAAGAGCTGAGCAAGCCTTTCTGGCGCTAAGCTCCGGCTTGCCGGCTTCGGCCGGCACCGCGAATTCTCAAAACCCGTCGCAGGAGACTGCGACGGGTTTTTGTTTGTAAGGCCCATGCTAGAGCCTTTACAGGCATAACCAGTACAGTTCTCATGACTTTAAAATCGAGCAGTACAATTCCCGCTCCACCTTTCATTAAACTTCTGGAAACACCAGCGCGTGATACGCTTGGCTTAACAGTTTGGTAGAACCCACTGTTAAAAAGTACCGCGACGAGCTGTGCGAGCGTCCGATAAGCAGAACCACCCGACCCTAGTCCAGGAGTCCACCATCATGTCTCGTAAATACCTGATTGGCGCAGCCCTGATGCTGAGCCTGGCCGGCACCGCAAGCGCCACCAGCTTCGTTGTCACCACTGACGCCGTTGTTGGCGCGGTGGCCGCTTCCACCGATGCCACTTCCGACATTTCTTCTTCGTTCCGTGACGACAAGATTGTCCAGGCCGCCCGTGACGACGCCGCCAGCTTCGTTGGCAGCCAGGGCGATATCCGCGGTGCCAAGCTGGAGAGCGCGTTCCTGCACATCCGTTCGCAGATGCCAGCTTTGCAGGCCAGTGACGCACAACTGGCCCAGGCCATCCTGGCGCTCTGACCCGACTGATTCGTGCGGCTGTGCCGGTTACCGCCGGCACGGCCGTACGCCGTTGCTCCCACGTTTCCAGCTGTCGTAAAGCCCATGCGTTATCTGTTGCCGCTGTTGTTCTCCGTTGTTGGCATGGCCAGTGCCCATGCCATGGACACCACCACGCAAGGTCTGGTCATTACAGGCTATGTCACCAGCCAGGTCACCACCGCACCGTTCGACCGCAAACTGGTCCGCCAGGCCCGCGACGATGCGGCCGCCTTCGTTGCCAGCGACGGCCAGATCCGCGGCGCGCGGCTTGAGGCAGCATTGCATTCGTTACGCCACCACTGCGCACGGCAGGCTGTCGGCGACCTGGAACTGGCGCAAGCAATTCTCGTCCAATAACCCATCTGGCTCCTTGTATTTTCGGAGATGTTCCATGCGTAAACCGCTGATTGCCGCTACCCTCGGCATGCTCCTGCTGGCCGACCTGGCCCAGGCACAAACCCTGGTGGCCACCAGCAACATCATCGTGCGTGCCTTTGGCCGCTCGATCGATTTCACGTCTGATACCACCACCTCGATCCGCGACTCCAAAGTGGTGCGCGAAGCCCACGACGACGCTGCCAGCTTCGTTGCAAGCAACGGTGATATCCGCGGCGCCCAGCTCGAGGCAGCCTTCAATACCTTGCGCGAGCGCTTGCCGGAAGCACGCGGCGCCAGTGACCAGGTACTGGCTGAAGCCATCCTCGCGCTGTGAACCGCGTGCGCGCCTGGCTGCTCGGCTGCGCCCTGACGCTGCTCGGCACGCCCGCCCTGGCCGACCTGCAGCTCGAGCTGCAGGCGTCCGGCCTTGATTCGCAACAAACCAAAGCTACCCAGGCTCTGCTCGACGAGGCCCTGGGCAAGCTCCCACCCCGCTTCAAGCAACAGCTGGACCGCCGCGTGCGGGTCAGCTGGAGCTACAACATGCCGGCCGACGCCTACGGTCAGGCATCGCTGGTCTCTACCCTGGAGCTCAATCGTCGCCTGCTGCCCAGCCTCGCTGATGGCAGTGCTGCCAGCGAACGTACCAACCGCCCGCATGGCACGGTGCGTGAAGAACTGCTGGCCACCGTGCTGCACGAGCTCACCCATATCTACGACCGCTCCCGGCTATGGCCTAGCGCCGTAAGCTCGCTGATTGCCCGTTGCAAACGCCAGCAAGCCACGCTCGGCAAGATCGGCCTGCCCGAGGCATGTCGTGGCCAGGCAGAGCGTCGCTTCACCCTCAGCGACGATCCGCGCCTGCTCGACCTGGCCGGCTGGCAGCAATACGTGGGCCGACGCGGCGAGCGCGAGCAGCACAATGGCCAGTTCGTGCGCAGCCCGGACAGCTATGAGCTGACCAACCCCAAGGAATACATCGCGGTCAACATGGAGTATTTCCTCCTCGACCCGAGCTACGGTTGCCGCCGCCCGGCACTGAACCAGTACCTGCGCGAGCACTTTGGCTGGGCACCGCAACAGGACACCTGCGCCAAAGGCCTGCCGTTCATCAATGCCGGCAGCGATTTCGCCCGCCAGCCACTCGGCGAGATTGACCCTGAGCGGGTCTATGAAGTGGATTATCTGCTGGCTGAAGCCAACCAGAATCTGGTCAGCCGCTGGGGCCACAGCATGTTGCGCCTGGTTATCTGCAAGCCAGGGCGCCCACGCGGGCCGGACTGTCGCCTCGACCTCGACCAGAGCCTGGTGTTGTCGTACCGCGCCTTCGTCAATGACGTGCAGCTGTCGAGCTGGGACGGCCTCGTCGGTGCCTACCCGTCGCGGTTGTTCGTGCTGCCGCTGGGTCAGGTGGTCGACGAGTACACCAAGACCGAACTGCGCAGCCTGGCCTCGGTGCCCCTGCGGCTCAGCCGGGAGGAAATAGAGAACCTGGTACGCCAGGCCGCCGAAATGCACTGGAGTTATGACGGCAATTACTGGTTCCTGTCCAACAACTGCGCAGTGGAGTCGTTGAAACTGCTGCGCAGCGGCACTGCCAACCCGCGCCTGAACGACCTCGACAGCATCATGCCCAACGGCTTGCTGGCGGTGCTCAAGGGTAGGGGGCTGGCTGATACCAGCGTGCTCGACGACCCGCGCGAGGCGCTGCGCCTCGGCTACCGTTTCGACTCCTACCGCGACCGTTACCAGGCCATGTTCGAGGTATTGAAGAAGCAGTTGCCCATCAGGCAGGACACGGTCGAAGACTGGCTGGCGCTTGACGCTGAACAACGGCGGGCCTGGTTCCCGCAGGCCGACCTGCGCACCAGCGCCGCCTTGCTGCTGCTTGAGCAGGCCAGCCTGCGCCGGCAATTGCTGATGGCCCAGGACGAGGTCAAGCAGCGTTACCTGAATGCCGCTGCGCTCAAGGACGGCAGCATCAGCAAGGCCGACGCCACCCTGAGGCAGATGCTCGCCAATAGTGGCTTCCTCAGCCGCCCGGCAGAGCTGCTCGACGCCCAGGGCTACGGACTGCCGCAACCGCAGGAGCGCAAGCACCTGGAGCGAGTCAGCAGCGAGCGGCAGGCGCAGCTGTTGCGCTTGAGCACCAACCTGGACAAAGAGGTGAGGGCGCTGCTGGAACCGTCGCGGGCCAGGGAAATTGCCGCCGTCGAAGCCAACGTAAAAAAGATCGGCGAGCATTTGCGGACATTGCACAAGGCTGCGGGTGGTCTGCAGTTATGATGGTTGCCGTACTAGGCCCTTCGCGGGTTCCCCCGCGTAAGCACCAGCAAAGCAGCACCCGGCTCACAGGTTCACTTGGCCCGCACCTGCGGTCATATCCTGCATTCCCCTACCTCCCGTCGCCTTTGCTGCGGCGAAAGCTGGCTGAAAGCTTGCCCTCATAGGATAGCCACCACTACCGGCAGCAGACCGGTCAGCCAGGGCACCGGTAACTACCGAGCCCGGCCCGATCAACAACAACAATGGTGACTCCGATGTACGCTTGTGCCCGCCTTTACGCAGTTCCTCTCCGCATGCTCCCTGTGCAGCGCCCGACGCGCTGACCCGCCCGAATCGACTTCCTTTCGCCGCGCCACGCCTGGAGTATTGCCATGCTGACCTTTCTCGGCTTTGCCATGGTCATCACCTTCATGTACCTGATCATGACCAAGCGCCTGTCGGCCTTGATCGCGTTGATCCTGGTACCGATCCTGTTCGCCCTGTTCGGCGGCTTTTCCGCCAAGATCGGCCCCATGATGCTCGAGGGCATCAGCAAGCTCGCGCCTACCGGCGTAATGCTGATGTTCGCCATTCTCTATTTTGCCCTGATGATCGACTCCGGCCTGTTCGACCCGGCCGTGCGCAAGATCCTCAAGCTGGTCAAGGGTGACCCGCTGAAAGTCTCCATCGGCACCGCCGTGCTGGCTCTGGTGGTATCCCTGGACGGTGACGGCGCCACCACCTACATGATCTGCTGTGCCGCCATGCTGCCCATGTACAGCCGCCTGGGCATGAGCCCGCGGATCATGGCCGGCCTGATCATCCTGGCAGGGGGGGTGATGAACATGACCCCGTGGGGCGGCCCGACCGCCCGTGCCGCCAGCGCCCTGCATGTGGACCCGTCGGACATCTTCGTGCCGATGATCCCGGCAATGCTGTTCGGGGTCCTGGCGATCCTGGCCATCGCCTACCTGTACGGCAAGCGCGAGCGTGCCCGCCTGGGTGAACTGCATCTGCCCACCGACGACATCGACCACAGCGAAATCACCGTTTCACAGTACCCGGATGCCCGCCGGCCGAAACTGCTGTACTTCAACGGCGCCCTGACCGCCGCGCTGATGGCGGCGCTGATCGCCGGCGTGCTGCCGCTGCCGGTGCTGTTCATGATCGCCTTCAGCATTGCCATGATCGTCAATTATCCTTGCCTGCAGCAGCAGAAGGACCGCATCGCCGCCCACGCCGGCAGCGTGCTGGCTGTCACCGGGCTGATCTTTGCCGCCGGGATCTTCACCGGCATCCTGTCAGGCACCGGCATGGTCGACGCCATGTCCAAGAGCCTGCTGGCGGTCATCCCCGAAGCGCTCGGCCCCTACCTGGCGGTGATCACCGCGATCGTGAGCATGCCGTTCACCTTCTTCATGTCCAACGACGCGTTCTACTACGGCGTGTTGCCAGTACTGGCCGAAGCCGCCAGCCATTACGGCATCAGCCCGGTGGAAATGGCCCGTGCGTCGATCGTCGGGCAGCCGGTACACCTGCTCAGCCCCCTGGTACCCTCCACCTACCTGCTGGTAGCCCTGGCCGGCATCGAGTTCGGTGATCATCAGCGCTTCACCTTGAAGTGGGCAGTGCTGGTGTGCCTGTGCATAATGATCGCCGCGCTGCTGATGGGGATTTTCCCGCTGTTCAGTAGTCTTTAATAAACGCGTATTACCCTAACGCGACGTGCCCGGTTATGGGCACGTCGCCTTTATCGTTCGAAGGAAAACACATGGAATGGCTGACCAGCCCGGAAATCTGGGTTGCCTTTTTCACCCTTACCGCGCTTGAGATCGTCCTCGGTATCGACAACATCATCATGATCTCTATCCTGGTCAGCCGCATGCCCAAGCACATGCAGCCGCGCACCCGGATCTTCGGCCTCGCCCTGGCCATGGTCACCCGCATCATGTTGCTGCTGTCGATCACTTGGGTCATGCGCCTTACCGCCGACCTGTTCGAGGTATTCGGCCAAGGCATTTCCGGGCGTGACCTGATTCTGTTCTTCGGTGGTCTGTTCCTGCTGTGGAAAAGCTCGCAAGAGATCTATCACGGCCTGGAAGGCGAGGACGAGGACGCTGAAGAGCCGAAAGGGGCGGGTGGCAAGTTCTTCTATACCATCATCCAGATCGCCATCATCGATATCGTGTTCTCGCTGGACTCGGTCATTACCGCAGTCGGCATGGTATCCCACGTACCGGTGATGATCGCCGCCATCGTCGTCGCGGTGCTGGTAATGATGCTGTGCGCTGGCACCATCAGCGAATTCATCGACAAGCACCCGCTCCTTGAAAATGCTCGCACTGTCGTTCCTGATCGTGGTCGGTACCGTGCTGATCGCCGAATCTTTCGACGTGCACGTGCCGAAGGGCTACGTCTACTTCGCCATGGCATTCTCGCTGGCGGTGGAAGCCATCAACATTCGCATGCGCACCGCACTGGCCCGCAAGGAAGGCAAAGCGCATGAGCCGGTGAAACTGCGCAAGGATATTCCGGGTCAATAAGCTCAGGAAGCGCAGTACGATAAGGGCCCTGCGGGGCCCTTTTTTTCATGCCGGAAATGATTCATTGCCAGCGTGTTTCAAATAAATGGCAGCCATGCGAAGCTGGCGACAGCTACGCAAAACGACTAAAGCTTTGAGTGAGCACTGAAATTTCTTCAACCGCTCGCGCTTCATCTCTTGGCTCGCTGGGCCAATGTATCAGGGGGCCGTCGCCATGCTGACCCTGCTCAACCTGCTCTCGTCCGTAACGCTTCTGGTCTGGGGCACCCACATCGTACGTACCGGCATCCTTCGGGTATTCGGCTCGAGCCTGCGGCGCATCATCGGCCAGAACATGAACAAGCGCCCGTTGGCGTTCGTCGCCGGTATCCTGGTCACAGCCATGGTGCAAAGCAGCAACGCCACCGCCATGCTGGTCACCTCGTTCGTCGGCCAGGGCCTGATGGCCATGACCCCGGCCCTGGCGATCATGCTCGGAGCTGACGTGGGGACCGCGTTGATGGCCCGGGTACTGACGCTGGACCTGTCCTGGTTGTCGCCGCTGCTGATCTTCCTGGGCGTGATCTTCTTCCTCTCGCGCAAACAGACGCGGGCCGGCCAGCTGGGCAGGGTGGGCATCGGACTTGGCCTGATCATCCTGGCACTCGAGCTGATCGTGCAGGCCGCCACGCCGATTACCCACGCCCAGGGCGTGAAGGTGCTGTTCGCCTCGCTGACCGGCGACATCATGCTGGACGCCCTGGTCGGGGCGCTGTTCGCCATGATTTCCTATTCCAGCCTGGGCCGCCGTGCTGCTCACCGCGACGCTGGCCGGCGCCGAAGTGATCAGCTTGCCGGTGGCCATCGGCCTGGTGGTCGGCGCCAATATTGGCAGTGGGCTGCTGGCCTTCATCAGCACCAGCATGCAGAACGCCGCTGGCCGTCGCGTGGCGCTGGGCAGCCTGTTGTACAAGCTGATTGGCCTGCTGCTGATCATCCCCGTGCTGCACCCGCTGGTGGCCTGGATGGACTCCCTGAGCTTCAGCGCCCAGGAGCTGGTCATCGGCTTTCACCTGCTCTACAACACCCTGCGCTGCCTGATCATGCTGCCCACGGTCAAGCCGATGGGCCGCCTGTGCAACACCTTGCTCCCCGACCGGGAAAACGGCAACGGCCAGATACGTCCACGCCACCTCGATACCTCGGCACTGGAAACGCCCAGCCTGGCCCTGGCCAACGCTGCCCGTGAAACCTTGCGCCTCGGTGACATCGTCGACAGTCTGCTCGAAGCCATGCTTGGCGCCCTGCGCGGTACCCAGACCGCCTTGCCCCAGCAGGTCCGCGCCCTCGGTGAGGACGCCGACGCCTTGTACAACGCGATCAAGCTGTACCTGGCGCAGATGTCGCGTGAGGACCTCAGTGAGCAGGACAACCGGCGCTGGGCAGAAATCATCGAGCTGGCGATCAACCTCAAGCTGGCCTGCGACCTGATCGAGCGCATGCTGCGCAAGGTCCAGCAGCAGAAGACCAGCCAGCGCCGGGAATTTTCCCAGGTGGGCCTGGAAGAGCTGACCGGTCTGCAGGAGCAGCTGCTGGCCAACTTGCGTCTGGGCCTGTCGGTGTTCCTCAGTGCCGACCCGGAAAGCGCCCGCTTGCTGCTGCGGGAAAAGCGCCGCTTCCGCGCCCAGGAACGGCGCCTGGCACATGCCCATGTCAGCCGCCTGCAGCGCAAGGTCGTGCAAAGTATCGAGACCAGTTCGCTACACTTGGAACTGATCGCCGACATGAAGCGGTTGAACTCTTTGTTCTGTAGCAGTGCCTATGTGGTACTGGGCGGCTCGGACACCGGCGGACTGATGCTCGACAGCGTGCCGGACGAAGCCCGCCTGCCGTGACTCCTACCTGAGGACCCAAGCTCGCCCATGCGTTGCCTGATGTTCATTTGCCTGCTGATCTGCAGCCTGCCCTCCTTTGCCCTTGACCGCTCGCGTGTTGAAGGCTACCTGCTGCCTAACGGCCTGCAGGTCATCTTGAAAAACGGCTATGAACGGGACCATGTGGCGATCCGCCTGGTGATCGGCGTAGGCCTGGACGATTTCAATTGCGAGCAGAAAGAGCTGCCGCACCTGCTTGAGCACCTGTTGTTCAGCGGCATCGATGAAACCGGCGAAGGTGGCCTGGAAGAACGCCTGCAGTCGCTGGGCGGCGAATGGAATGCCTACACCAGCAGCGCCGACACCACGTTCGTCATCGAAGCGCCGGCGCGCAACCAGCGCAAGGTCCTCGACCTGCTCCTGGCGGTAATCCGTGACACTCGGATCGACGCCAGGACCCTGGCCACCGCCAAGCGCATCATCGAACGCGAGGATGGCGGCCATTATGGCCACCTGCAGCGCTGGCTCGACCGCCAGGACATCGGCCATCCCGCCAGCGACCAGCTGGCCACCGAACTGGGCCTGAAGTGCCCGGAGCGCTCCAACCTCGACGACATGACCCTGGAGCAGGTGCAAACCTTGCGTGACCACTGGTATGCGGCCAACAACATGACCCTGATCATGGTCGGCGGCCTTGACCGCCTGTTGCCCGCCTATCTGGAACGTACCTTTGGCGAACTGCCTGCCACCGAGCCGGAAGAGCGCCGCACCCTGGAAAGTATCAGCCAGCAGGCCGAGCAGCGCCGCGACCTGACCCGTGGCTGGCTGGGTGACAACGTCAAGCTGCACTGGCTGTTCGTCGAGCCGGTGTTGGACAACGACCACCAGGCCACCCTTGACCTGCTGTCGCATTACCTGGAATGGGCGCTGTATGACCAGCTGCGGCTGCGCAACGGGCTGTCCTATGGCCCTTCGGCGCAACGTGAAAGCTTTGGCGACACCGGCCTGCTCAGCCTCAATGCCGACCTTGAACGCGAAGACATCAACCGGGCGGTCAAGGTGATGCAAGCGTTGTTCGACCACCTGCGCAAGGAAGGCCTCGACCCGGACACCTTTGCCCGAATCAAGGACGCCAGCATCGCCAAGGAGAGCTGGAGCACCCAGGGCAACAGTGCCTTGGCCGACTATTACTGGGGGGCGCTGAACGACTATAACGACGGGCGCTTCACCGACCCTGCGCGCAAACTGCGCCAGGTGAGCCTGGAGCAGGCCAATGAGGCGCTCAGGGCATTGCTCAAGGAGGATGGCTATACGCGCATCGAGAAGCCATTGCTTGGCTATGATGATCTGTATGGTCTGGCGGCCTTGCTGTTGGGGCTGATCCTTGCAGCAGGGCTGTTACGCTGGCGTCGGCATGCCCCGGTAAAACCGGACGACGCTACACGCTAGCGGTGAATCGGCGGTATTCTTTTGCCACCACCGCCCCCTCATCCTCCCTGTTGTAGAGCCAATGCCTCAAATACCCCGCATCGTCCAGCGCATCATCGATTTGCTTAAACGCTACCCCGGCATCATTGCGCTTGGCGGTTTCCTTTCCGGCATCGGCAGCTTCATCCTGGTTGACCGCCAAGCCAGCCTGGCCAGCTGGGTAGCCGTGCTGATGCTCATCAGCTGGGTCTGGCTGATGCTGGAAAACACCCTCACCGGACTGTTCGCGCGCATCTTCAACCGCGAAATCCCACAACCGCTATTGCGCTACGCGACGCAGATGATTCACCAGGAATCACTGTTCTTCGTGCTGCCGTTCTTCTTTGTCACCACCACCTGGAATAGCAGCCAACTGGTGTTCACCGGCCTGCTCGGCGCTGCCGGCCTGATCTCGATCATCGACCCGCTTTACTACAAGTGGCTGGCACCGCGGCGCTGGTTGTTCCTGGCGCTACATACCCTGACCCTGTTCGCCGCCCTGCTCACCGCGCTGCCGATCATCCTGCACCTGACCACCGCGCAAAGCTTCAAGCTCGCACTGATCATCGCCATGGCGCTGTCGTTCCCCAGCCTGGCCAGCAGCTTCCCGATCAATAACTGGCGGCGCGCCGTGGCGCTGGTGCTAGTTACTCTGTCGGTTGGCGGCGGCGGGTGGCTGCTGCGCTCATGGGTGCCGCCGGCGACCCTGTGGATGACCGACGTCGCGGTCAGCACCGAGGTGCAGAATCGCCAGCCAGGCGCTTCGCTGAAGGAAATCGCTGCCAGTCGCATCAGCAGCCAAGGCCTGTATGCATACACGGCAATCAACGCACCACGCGGCCTGAACGAACGGATCTACCACGTATGGCAAAAGGACGGCCGGGAAGTCGATCGCATTGCGCTGGATATCCATGGTGGCCGCAAGGAAGGCTATCGCGCGTGGACGCACAAGCAGAACTTCCCGCGCCCAACCCGGTAGGCAAGTGGCAGGTGAGGGTGCTGACCGAAGATGGGCAGGTGATTGGCGTACTGCGCTTCAAAGTAGTCGACGATACGCCGACACAATGATTGAGGTAACTTCGCCCCTGTAGCAGCAGCCTCGCGTCGCGATGGGCCGCAAAGCAGCCCCCGTGCCCCACACAGCACATAATCACCAAACAGCCCTGGCCCGCTGCGCTATGATCAGCCCCTGAGCCTCACTGCCGAGTCAGGAGCATGGAGCCGATGACCCAACCCAGCGCCACCCTGGACACCAGTAGCCGGCCGGCCTGCCTGCGCATTGCCGGTGACTGGACGCTGGCGCATTACGCCAGCCTCAAGCGTGACAGCGAGCGCCTGCGCACGCAGTATGCCGCCGACACCGTTGCCGACCTCAGCCAACTTGGGCGCCTGGATACTGCCGGGGCCTCACTGCTGGCCGAATTGCTCGGTGCCGAGCGCCTGTCGCTCTGCACCAACGAACTGCCCGAAGCCAGCCGCGCACTGCTCAGGAACGTCTATTGCTCCGTGCAGGACTACTGCATTCCGGTCAAGGAACCCGAGCGCAACGTGCTGCTGTTGCTGCTGGAACGCATCGGCTGCGCCGTCGGTGCCTTGTGGCAAGACAGCCTGCAGTTGCTTGGCTTCGTCGGCGTTATTCTCGAAACCCTGCTGCGCCGCGCCTTGCAACCGCATCGCTGGCGCTGGACCCCGGTCGTGGCGCACATCGAACAGACTGGCCTGGATGCTGCGCCCATCGTCGCCTTGCTGACCTTCCTGGTGGGCGCGGTGGTGGCCTTCCTCGGTGCCACGGTGCTGGCCGATTTCGGCGCAACCGTCTTCACGGTCGACCTGGTGGCCTTCTCGTTCCTGCGTGAGTTCGCCGTCCTGCTGACCGCCATCCTCATGGCCGGCCGTACCGCCAGTGCATTTACCGCACAGATCGGCTCGATGAAGGCCAACGAGGAAATCGACGCCATCCGCACCCTGGGCCTCAACCCCATGGAGCTGCTGGTAGTGCCGCGGGTGCTGGCCTTGCTGATATCGCTGCCCTTGCTCACGTTTGTGGCGATGATCTGCGGGATCGTCGGCGGTGCGGTGGTATGTGCGCTGTCGCTGGATATTTCGCCAGCCATGTTCCTGTCGCTGCTGCAAAGCGACATTGGCGTGCAGCATTTCCTGGTCGGCCTGGCCAAGGCGCCGTTCTTCGCCTTCCTGATAGCCGCCATCGGTTGCCTGGAAGGCTTCAAGGTCAGCGGCAGCGCCGAATCGGTGGGGGCGCACACCACCTCAGCGGTGGTGCAGTCGATATTCGTGGTCATCGTGCTGGACGCGGTGGCCGCCCTGTTCTTCATGGAGATGGGCTGGTGAGTGGCCAGGAGAGCGTGATCGAGGCGCGTGGCATCTGCAACCGCTTTGGCCGCCAGAGCGTGCACGAGAACCTCGATCTGGACCTCTACCGTGGCGAGATCCTCGCCGTGGTCGGCGGCTCGGGCAGCGGTAAATCTGTGTTGCTGCGCAGTATCATCGGCCTGCGGCGGCCCAATGAGGGCCAGATCAAGGTGTTCGGCCAGGATCTCGCCGGCCTGCGCGAAGAGCAACGCTCACTGATCGAGCGGCGCTTCGGGGTGCTGTTCCAGAAGGGCGCACTGTTTTCCTCGTTGACGGTGACCGAGAACGTGGCATTGCCACTGATTGAACACGCCGGGCTGTCCCGCGCCGATGCCGAGCATCTGGCCGGGGTGAAACTGGCCCTGGCCGGCCTGCCGATCTCGGCCGCCGACAAGTACCCGGCCTCGCTGTCCGGCGGCATGATCAAACGTGCGGCACTGGCCCGCGCCTTGGCCCTGGACCCTGACATCCTGTTCCTCGACGAACCCACCGCCGGCCTGGACCCGATTGGCGCCGCCGCCTTCGACCAGTTGATCCTGACGCTGCGTGATGCGCTGGGCCTGTCGGTGTTCCTCATTACCCATGACCTCGACACCCTGTACACCATCACCGACCGCATCGCCGTACTGTCGCAGAAAAAGGTCCTGGTCGCCGGCCCGCTGGCCGAGGTCGAGCAGGCCAGCGACACCTGGATCCAAGATTACTTTCATGGCCCACGCGGGCGCGCAGCCGAGCAGGCTGCGATCCGTGCCGGGCAGGAGCGCTGAGCAATGGAAACCCGAGCCCATCACGTCCTCATCGGCCTGGTCACCGTTCTGGTGGTAGCCGGCGCCATGCTGTTCGGCCTGTGGCTGACCAAATCCAGTGTCGACGATGCCTTCAAAGACTACGAGGTGGTGTTCAACGAAGCTGTCTCCGGCCTGTCGCGCGGCAGCCCGGTGCAGTACAACGGTATCAAGGTGGGTGATGTGTCGACCCTGCGTCTGGACCCGAAAGACCCGCGCCGGGTACTGGCACGGGTGCGCCTGAGTGCCGACACCCCAGTAAAGGAAGACACCCAGGCCAAGCTGACCCTGGCCGGGGTAACCGGCAACTCGTTCATCCAGCTCAGCGGCGGTACCCCACAAAGCCCGGAACTGAAAGGCAAGGACGGCAAGCTGCCGGTGATCATCGCTTCACCCTCACCGATCTCGCGCCTGCTCAATGACAGCAGCGACCTGGTGACCAACATCAACCTGCTGCTGCACAACGCCAACCAGATGTTCTCCGAGGACAACATCGGCCACCTGAGCAACACCCTGGCCAACCTCGACAAGACTACCGGTGCCTTCGCCGGCGAGCACGGCAGCATCGCCGAGGCCATCGAGCAACTGGTGCAGGTGGGCAAACAGGCCAGCGCCACCTTGGCCGAAACCCAGGCGCTGATGCGCAATGCCAACGGCCTGCTGGGCAGCGAGGGCAAACAAGCGATCGGCAGTGCCGAGCAGGCCATGCAGTCGCTGGCCGAGAGCACCGCCACCATCAACCGCCTGCTGGAAGACAATCGCGAAGCGATCGGCGACGGCGCCCAGGGCCTGAACCAGCTCAACCCGGCGATTCGCGAACTGCGCGAAACGCTCAACGCACTCAAGGGTATCTCCCGGCAACTGGAGGCCGACCCCAGCGGTTACCTGCTAGGCCGCGACAACAACAAGGAGTTCCAGCCATGAAACCGTCGCTGCGCCTGCTGGCCCTGGCGGCCGCGCTGAGCCTGGCCAGTGCTTGCTCGATTCTGCCGCAGAGCGAACCCGTCGACCTCTATCGCCTGCCAGTCAACCAACCCAGCCGTATCACGCCAGCGCTGGACTGGTCACTGCGCCTGAACAAGCCGCTGGCCAGCGAGGTGCTGGCCGGCCCGCGGATTGCCGTGGTTCCTCAAGGTAATGTGGTCAGCAGCTACAAGGGCGCGCGCTGGAGCGATGCGGTGCCGGTGCTGCTGCGCAACCGCCTGCTGGACGGTTTTCAGCGTGATGGCCGGGTACAGCGGCTGAGCGCTGACGACAGCAACCTGCAGGCCGACTTTGAACTGGCTGGCGAGCTGCAGGCCTTCCAGAGTGAATACCGAGCAGATGGGGTGGTGGAAGTGGTGGTCCGCTATGACGCGCGGCTGGTACAGGGGCGCACCCAGCGCATCCTTGCCAGCAAGCGCTTCGAAATCCGCAAACCGTTGGTCGACCGGCAGGTGTCAGCGGTAGTCGCAGGCTTTGGCCAGGCTTGTGACCAACTGACAGGGCAGGTGGTGGGTTGGACCATTGCCCAGGCAGGTAGCGCTCCCGCTTCCTGAAAGCTGTCCCGCGTGGTGCAGGAGCGGCCCGTAGAGCAGATGACTCAGGCGAAGAACCAGTAGCAGACGAAAATCGCCGCAATCACGCCGCTCAATTCCGCCAGCAATGCGCAGCCGACCGCATGGCGCACCCGCTGGATACCCACGGCACCGAAGTACACCGCCAGCACATAGAAGGTGGTTTCGGTGCTGCCCTGGATGGTTGCTGCCACCAGCGCGGGGAAGCTGTCGACGCCGTGGGTCTGCATGGTCTCGATCAGCATCGCCCGAGCGGCACTGCCGGAGAACGGCTTGACCAGCGCCGTGGGCAAACCCTCGACGAAACGGGTGTCCAGGCCCATCCAGGTGACCAGATGGCGGATGCCGTCCAGGGCCATCTCCAGGGCGCCGGACGCACGCAGCACGCCCACCGCCACCAACATCGCCACCAGGTAGGGCAATAGCCCTTTGGCGACATCGAACCCTTCCTTGGCGCCGTCCACGAACGCTTCGTACACCTGTACCCGTCTCAGGGCGCCAATTACCAGAAAGACCATGATCACGCCAAACAAGGTGAGATTGCCCAGGATCGACGACAGGCTGGCCAGTGCAGCCGCGGACAGGGTGCCAAGGAACGCCATGAAGCCACCCAGCAGCAAGGCGCCGGGAATCAGGTAGGCGAGCACCACCGGGTCCCACAGGCGCAAGCGCTGCATAACCGCCACCGACAGCAGGCCGACCAGAGTCGAGACGCTGGTAGCCAGCAGGATGGGCAGGAACACCATGGTCGGGTCCGCTGCCCCCTGCTGGGCCCGGTACATGAAGATGGTCACCGGCAGCAGGGTCAACGAAGAAGCATTAAGTACCAGGAACAGGATCTGGGCATTGCTCGCTGTGGTACTGCTGGGGTTCAGCTCCTGCAGCGCACGCATGGCCTTGAGGCCGATCGGGGTGGCGGCGTTATCCAGCCCCAGGCCGTTGGCGGCAAAGTTCATGGTGATCAGGCCCAGGGCCGGGTGGCCGGGTGGGACCTCGGGCATCAGCCGCGCGAATAGCGGGCCAAGCATCCGGGCCAGCCATTCGACGATGCCAGCCTTTTCGGCAATCTTGAGAAAGCCCAGCCAAAGGGTCAGTGTGCCGAACAACAGCACCATGACTTCGACCGACAGCTTGGCCATGGCAAAGATGCTCTCGACCATGGCCGCGAAGATACCGGGGTTGCCGCCAACCAGCCACTGCGCCAGCGCGGACACGGCCGCCACCAGGAAAAAACCAAGCCAAAGGCCGTTGAGCATCCGTGTATTCCCCCTGAAAAATGCCCGAATGATAGCGTATCGGGCCCCTCGCGACCGCTCCTACCGGAAGCCGTGACCACTGCGTAAAACAAAAAGCCCCGACAAGTCGGGGCTTCTGGTCAAACGTGAGTGAGGCTTAGCGCTTGGCAGCTTCGCCAACCACCGCAGCTTCCTGTTTGTCGGCCATCAGCGAGGCGTAGTACTTCTCGCCCTTGGCGGCATCGTACATGCCTTCCCACCGCGCGATGACCAGGGCTGCCAGGGCGTTGCCCACAACGTTCAAGGCGGTACGGGCCATGTCCATGATGCGGTCGACACCGGCGATGAAGGCCAGCCCTTCGAGCGGAATGCCCACGCTGCCCAAGGTAGCCAGCAGGACCACGAAGGACACGCCCGGTACGCCCGCGATACCTTTGGAGGTGACCATCAGGGTCAGGACCAGCAACAGCTGTTGGCTCCACGACAGGTCGATACCGTACAGCTGGGCGATGAAGATGGCCGCGATGCTCTGGTACAGGGTCGAACCGTCGAGGTTGAAGGAGTAGCCGGTCGGTACCACGAACGAGCAGATCGACTTCGGCGCACCGTACTTCTCCATCTTCTCGATCACGCGCGGCAGCACGGTTTCCGAGCTGGAGGTGGAGTAGGCGAGGATCAGCTCATCTTTCATGATGCGCATGATCTTGATCACCGAGAAGCCGAACAGGCGGGCGACCAGGCCCAGCACCATGAAGGCGAAGAAGGCGATGGCGAAGTACACCAGCAGCACCAGCTTGGCCAGCGGCAGCAGCGAGCTGAAGCCGAAGTTGGCCACGGTCACCGCGATCAGGGCGAACACGCCGATCGGGGCGTAGTTCATGATCATGTGGGTGACCTTGAACATGGTCTCGGAAACCGCCTGGAAGGTGCGCACCAGCGGATCGCGCAGCTCTGCCTGGAGGCTCGACAGGCCCAGGCCGAACATCACCGAGAAGAAGATGATCGGCAGCATCTCGCCGCGCATCAGCGCTGCAAAGATATTCGACGGAATCAGGTTGAGCAGCGTCTCGATGAAAGCGTGCTCATGCTGTACTTCGGCGGCGGTCGCCTGGTACTTGGAAATGTCCACGGTACCCAGGGTGCTCATGTCGATGCCGGCACCAGGGTGGAACAGGTTCGCCAGCACCAGCCCCACGAGAATCGCGATGGTGGTTACCACTTCGAAGTAGATGATGGTCTTCAGGCCGATACTGCCGAGTTTTTTCGCGTCGCCAACCCCGGCGATGCCCACGATCAGCGACGAAATCACGATCGGGACGACGATCATCTTGATCAGGCGAATGAAGATGTCACCAGCGGGCTGGAGGACGTTGCTGATCCACCATGCCTTTTCTGCACTGAAATGATTCAGTAGCGCGCCGATTGCAACACCCAGAATCAGACCGATGACGATCTGCCAGGCGAGGCTGAGTTTTGCCTTCTTCATGTCTTTACCCTTTGTTCTAGTGGTCATGGGCACCCGGCGGAACACTTGTAACGAAGCCATTGCCCTGTTGACGGGCAGCGGATGCGCATCCGACGAGTTCATGTAAGGACACGCAGGCGAACGAAGAACGCTCGGCCAGCGAAAAAGGCCGCAACTATTGCGATGGCAAAGGGGGAAATCTAATGCCGGAAACGCATGACCCATGCCGTTTACGCATATGATTTTTGACCCCTGAGAGGAGTTTGCAAGTGCTTGATTTATAACGTTCGGAATTCCGAACAAGACCAAACCGCCATAATTAGGCAGATTTGACAGGGTCTAAAGTGCGGTCGATATGGCCTGTTCGACTATCCGAATGGCGGAAATGTCGCCTGAACGAAGGCCAGACAACGTGAGAAAAAAATGATGTACGGTCGAAACAAAATGTGTCTCGAAGGGCTGTTCGTGCAGGGAAGGGGTTGCATGGCTCCTCGGAAGCCAGGTCTGGCCAAGTACCCATGTGGCACCGCCGACCTGATGCTTCCGATTCCGCCTTCCTGACCCGGCCCATTGCTGGAGGCACTCCCTGTACCCCTAGGCCACTCCGATCCTGTAACAATCAGAACGGCCCGGCCCCCTGGTCATGTGCTGCCCCTCCTCGGGGCGGCGCATCTTGGAAGGCCGAACTATAGAAAGGTTCGGCTTCCATTACGTGACAGTGCATGACCTTGTACCCGTACCGCAGCACTCTCAGTACCAGTTCGGGTCACGCTTGAGCTGCTCTTGCAGCATCGCCTTCATGCCGTCATCCGGCTTGCCCAGCCAGCGATACTGCGCGTGGCGGGTAGGCGACTTGTCCTTGGGCAGGCCTTCGGGCACTTCGACGAGCATCCCGTAGGCATCGTCCTTGTCCCAGCTGAACGCCACGATCAGGCGTTTGTAGGTGCAGTTATCCTGCCGTTCGCACAATGGACCGACCAGATACTTGTCGCCATCCTCGGTCACGGCCGACATCTGCTGCTGGGAACTGCCGGTCAGATTGATCACCCAATCTGGCAGGCGTTCCTCGCCTTTGATTGCGTCCTGCCAGGTTTCCCGATACTCAGGGTCCGAGCCGAGCAACTGGTCGACCCGGAACTGGCCGTCATTGGCCGCCATTGCCGCCGCACTGCCGCCCAGCAAAAGGGCGGCAGCCAGGGCTGTCCTACGCTTCCTGCCCATCTTTAACCTCGTCCACGTCCAAAGAAGAAGGAGGCTACGAACAGCACCAAGAAGACAATGAATAGAATCTTCGCGATGCCCGTGGCAGCGCCTGCGATGCCACCGAAGCCCAGTACCGCAGCGACAATGGCGATGATGAGGAAAGTGATAGCCCAGCTCAGCATGATGGTTCTCCTTTCTTTTTCGAAATCGGTCCGTTCTCTGAGTCAGAAGACCCAGCGATCCTGCGGCACGACAGTTTCCACAGTGGCCGGTGAAGCCTTGGCCTGGCTGCCAGACACTGGGCCGGTGGCTTTGACCAAGGTATTGGCATGGGTCGCCTGAATCTGGGTCAACAGGGCGGTCTGCGCCGCCACTTGCTCGGCGAGGCGCGAGGTCTGCCAGCTGTAGTAGAAGAGGCCGGCAGCCAATGTCAGCAGCAGCGCCATGCCAAGTGTCAGCACCTGGGGCAGGGGCAATGCGGCGTTCTGCGAGCGGTTGACGGATTGACGGTTCATGCCGGCTCCTCCTGCTGTAATTTTTGTTCAAACCTGAACAGGTAATTGCAGCCTGCATGCCAGCTTGAGAATTTAAATTAATTCCTTTTAATTCAATGAGTTACTGGAGAACCCTCCGCCAGGCCAGCACGTATCCTGCACGATGCCATCCCTGGTGTCGTGCGAATTGCACGATCGCTCAGCCTTCTACCTTGGTGGCCACCTTGAGCAGGTCTGCGTCCACACCACGCACACCCACGATCTGCCGGGCTATCTCCACGGCAATGGTTTTCTGCTCGCTGCTGACCACCTCACCTGCCAGCCGCACCAGGCCCTCTTCACTGGCTACCTTGAGGTTCAGGCCGTCAAGGTTGCGGCTGAAACGGTAGCTGTTCTGGATCTTGTCGATGATCCAGCTGTCGCTCGGTTGCGGTCCGCTCGGCAGGCCCACGGGGGCTTCCGCGGCCTTGGCCATGGTCGCGGAATCAAGACTGACCAGGTTGTTGACCAGGTGCACACCGTCGGTGGTACGCGCTACCACGCCGGCGAGTTCCTTGGCTTCGGCACTGTCGACCCTGCCCCGCAGGGTGACCACCCCCTCACTGCTTTGTACATCTATAGGAGCGTTCTCGGTGGTGCGGCTCCACAACAGCCGGGCACGGATCACCGCCGCCAGTGTGGCGTCCTCCAGACGCTGGGCGTAGGCACGCAATTCGAGCGGGCGCTCCACCAGCTGGGCGTTGACCCGCAGCTGGTTGTCCACCTTTTCGATACCGCCCGTGGCCAGGGCGATATGCTCGGCCAGCTGACGTTCGACGTCGTTCTCCACTTCACCGGAAAGCCGCGCCTGCTTGCCATGCACCTCGACGTCAATACGGAACAGGTCGAGCATGCGGTTCAGCGACAGCGCCGTTTGCAGCGCGCCTTCGAGACGCGCGTCCTGTACAGGGTCGGCAAATACCGGGGTGAACGCTGGCAGCAAAACGGCTGCCAATACGGCGGTCCGCAGGTAAAAGGTCATGGCGGTGCCTCCTTTCTGTAGGCAAATACTGAAAATCATCGCAACCAATGTGCCATCCGCTACCTCTAAGCAAATCATCGGTATAGCGGGGCCTCTGGGCATTGATTGGCCATTGGCTAGCATGCAAAGGTCCGATTCCTTCAGAATTGACCATGCAACTTGCCCGATTTTTCCCACACTAATTTGAAGACCTAACCCTAAGGAGCGCAGGACATGGAATCAGCTCAGGACAATCAAGGCCGCATTCTGCTGGTGGATGACGAGTCGGCGATCCTGCGCACCTTCCGCTACTGCCTGGAGGACGAGGGCTATAGCGTGGCCACGGCCAACAGCGCAGCGCAGGCCGAAAACCTGCTGCAGCGTCAGGTATTCGACCTGTGCTTCCTCGATTTGCGCCTGGGCGAAGATAACGGCCTCGACGTGCTGGCCCAGATGCGTATCCAGGCCCCCTGGATGCGAGTGGTGATCGTGACGGCGCACTCGGCGATCGACACGGCAGTGGACGCGATCCAGGCCGGTGCCGCCGACTATCTGGTGAAGCCGTGCAGCCCCGACCAGTTGCGCCTGGCTACCGCCAAGCAGCTGGAAGTGCGCCAACTGTCGGCCCGCCTCGAGGCTCTTGAAGGCGAAGTACGCAAGCCCAAGGACGGCCTCGACTCGCACAGCCCGGCCATGATGGCAGTGCTGGAAACCGCCCGTCAGGTTGCCACCACCGACGCCAACATCCTCATTCTGGGGGAGTCCGGTACCGGTAAAGGCGAACTTGCCCGGGCCATCCATGGCTGGAGCAAGCGGGCACGCAAAGCCTGCGTGACCATCAACTGCCCGTCGCTGAATGCCGAATTGATGGAGAGCGAGCTGTTCGGTCACACTCGCGGCGCGTTCACCGGTGCTAGCGAGAGCACCCTCGGGCGGGTCAACCAGGCCGACGGCGGAACCTTGTTCCTTGACGAGATCGGCGATTTCCCCCTGACCTTGCAGCCAAAACTGCTGCGCTTCATTCAGGACAAGGAATACGAACGCGTCGGCGACCCGGTCACCCGCCGTGCCGATGTGCGTATCCTGGCCGCCACCAACCTCAATCTTGAAGAGATGGTGCGCGAAAGCCGCTTCCGCGAGGACTTGCTGTACCGCCTGAACGTCATCACCCTGCACCTGCCGCCGCTACGCGAGCGCAGTGAAGACATCCTGACTCTGGCCGACCGCTTCCTCGCCCGCTTCGTCAAGGAGTACTCCCGACCCGCCCGAGGATTCAGTGACGAAGCCCGGGCGGCGCTGCTCAACTATCGCTGGCCTGGCAACATTCGTGAACTGCGCAACGTGGTAGAGCGGGCCAGTATCATCTGCCCTCAGGAACGCGTGGAAGTCAGCCACCTGGGCATGGGCGAGCAGCCTGCAGGCAACACCCCACGGGTTGGCGCTGCCCTGAGCCTGGATGAGCTGGAGCGCGCCCACATCGGCGCAGTGCTGGCGGCCAGCGATACCCTGGACCAGGCAGCCAAGACCCTCGGGATTGATGCCTCCACCCTGTATCGCAAGCGCAAGCAGTACAACCTATGAAGTGGCCACCCATGAAGCTGCGCACGCGGCTTTTCCTCAGTATCTCGGCGCTGGTTACCGTGGCGCTGCTGGGCCTGCTGCTGGGGTTGGTCAGCGTACTGCAGATGGCTACGGTGCAACAGCAGCTGGTGCGCGACACGACCCATGTCCTGGAAGTCGGGCTGAAGCTGCGCCAGAACCTTGGTGAACAGCTGACCCTGATTCTTGACGAGGACACTACCCCAGAGAGCCTGCGGTTGCTGCAGGAGGACTTCCAGACCCTGCTCAACCAGGCCCTGGAGCAAGGCGGCGAGCGTACCAGCTTCAGCAAGGCCAGCAGCAATTACCAGGCCTTCCTCCAGGCCTACCGAGAAAGCACCGCGCCTGCCCGCAGCATGGGAGCGGAGCAACCGTTGGGTGCAGCCTTCAATCAGGTGCGCAGCGACCTGATCGACTCCCACAAACAGGCCTTGGAACATATCACCCGCAGCGAAGAACGCACCCGCGACCACGCCCTGCTGATCAGCGGCATGATGGGCATGATGGGTCTGGTCGTGCTGGCCCTCGGCTTCGTCACCGCGCATAACATCGCACGGCGCTTCGGCCAGCCGATCGAAGCCCTGGCCCAGGCAGCCGACCAGCTTGGCAAGGGCAATTTCGATGTGACCCTGCCGGTTACCCAGGCCGTCGAGCTGAAACAGCTGACCCGCAGCTTCGGCCTGATGGCCGAAGCCTTGCGCAAACATCAGGCTACCAATATCGATGAGCTGCTGGCCGGCCAGCAGCGCCTGCAGGCCGTTCTGGACAGCATCGACGATGGCCTGTTGATCATTGACCGCCAAGGCCGCCTGGAGCATCTCAACCCTGTGGCCCAGCGCCAGCTGGGCTGGGCCGACAGCCGGGTCGGAAGCAGCCTGGCAGAGGCCTTGCAGCGCCCGGAACTTGAACAACAGCTACGCCAGGTGCTGCGCGGCGGCAACCTCGATCGTCCGCCAGATGACCTGAACATTGAGGTCGATGAAGAAACCCGCCTGCTCACCTACAGCCTGACCCCGGTCAGCCACCCGCAAGGGCCGATCCTTGGCGCGGTAATGGTTTTGCATGATGTCACCGAGCAGCGGGCCTTCGAGCGCGTACGCAGCGAGTTCGTACTGCGTGCCTCGCACGAGTTACGTACCCCGGTAACCGGCATGCACATGGCGTTCGGCCTGTTGCGCGAGCGCCTCAAGTTCCCGCCAGAGGCCCGCGAGCATGACTTGCTGGAAACCATTGGCGAGGAAATGCAGCGCCTGACCCAGTTGATAAATGACCTGCTCAATTTCAGCCGCTATCAGAGCGGGCTGCAAAAGCTCGAACTGGCCCCGTGCGCCATCGATGAGCTGCTTGAACGCGCCCAGCTGCGCTTTGCCGAGCAGGCTGCGCACAAGCAGGTCGAGCTGATCAGGGAGCTGGAACCGCCACTACCACGCATTCAGGCTGACGTCGCCCAGCTTGACCGGGTCCTGGACAACCTGCTGCACAATGCAATCCGCCATACCGCCAGTGGCGGGCGGATCCGCCTGCATGCGCGACGCCACGCGGAACGGGTGATCATCAGTGTCGAGGATAACGGCGAGGGCATTGCCTATGGCCAGCAAGGACGCATCTTCGAGCCCTTCGTTCAGGTAGGCCGCAAGAAAGGCGGCGCGGGGCTGGGGCTGGCATTGTGCAAGGAAATCGTACAACTGCATGGCGGGCGCATGGGTGTATTTTCCAGGCCGGGGCAGGGTACCCAGTTCTACATGGCGCTGCCGGTCTGATGCCCACGTGCCACCAACTCGGCGAACTGCCGGGCATTCAACGGCCGTGCGAACAGCCAGCCCTGGCCATAATGGACCCCTTCGCTGCTGAGCAGCACCGCCTGGTCTTCACACTCGATACCTTCGGCAATCACCCGCAGATGCAGGTCATGGGCCATGCGGATGATATGCGGGGCAACGCCGCTACTGGCAGCATCATGCCCCAGAGCATCGATGAACGCCTTGTCGATCTTCAGGCAGTCCACCGGCAGGGTCTGCAGGTAGGCCAGGCTGGAATAACCGGTGCCGAAATCGTCGATCAGTACCTGATGCCCCACCGCCCGTAGCGCCTGCAGGTTATCGCGCGCCACTACTACATCAATCAGGCCGCGCTCGGTCACCTCGAAAGCGATCTGGCTGGCAGCCACTTTGTGCAACGCCAACAGGCGTGCCGCCACCCGGCCAATCCGCGGCACCATCACATCGCAGGCCGCCAGGTTGACCGAAATGTACAAGTTGGGGTGCGAGCGCAGCAGTTGCCCTAGCTGCTCCAGCACGCGTTGCAGGACAAAGTCGGTGATCTGGCGAATCTGCCCGGTGTTCTCCGCCAGCGGAATGAACAGGTCCGGGCTGGTCAGCGTGCCGTCCGGGCGGCGCCAGCGCACCAGCGCCTCGGCTCCCACGCAGCGCCGGGTATCGAGCTCGAAGATCGGCTGGTAGAGCACCTGCAGCTCGCCACGGCGCAAGGCATTCTGCAGCTCCGAACTCATTGACCGTTTTTGCAGGATCAGTTGCAGCACCAGCCAGCCGATGCAGCAGGCTGCCAGCAGGCTGCCGGGAAACAGCAGCCAGAGCATGCCATTCATCTTCAACGGCAATTTTGCCCGTGGGGCGATCAGCACCAGTTGGTAATCTGGTGACTTGGTCGGCATGCGATAGATCAACCGGTCGCTGAGTTCCAGTAGGGACTTGTGGCTTGCCGACCAGGCCGAGGGTGGTGGCCACACCTGTGGCGGGCCCAATACCGGAATGGCCCGGGTGCCATTGTCCAGGACCACCACCAGGCTGCCACCCGGGGGCAGGTCGACCACATCGGTGAGGTGCCCGCGAGATGTGGACACCACGAACTTGCCTCGCCCCAGCATCAACGCGGCCAGGTTCTCGTTCGGCTCGGTCGTGGTGTTCAACCAATAACTGTAGGTCGGCCCCTGGATGTCGGGCGCGCGCAAGGGTTCGAAGGCCCGCTCGTCACCGCGGCTGGAACAGGCGATGTCGCCGTCCACGTATGCTGCTTCATAAATGAAGCGCGACCCCAGACTGACTTGTTGCAATGCCGTGAGCATCGCCGGGCTGCAACCGCGCACGGGCTGCGCCTGCAACAGGTCAACCCCTTCACGCAACTGGCCGAACACCTGTTCGAGACGCTCGAGAAAGCGCTCGCCCTGGGCATTCATCTGTTCGCTCTCGCTTTGCTTCATCTGCTGCAAGGCAATGCCGATGCTGGCGGACAGCAACAGTGCGGCACTGGCCAATGCGGCCATTATGGCCAGCATCCAGGGATGGTGAAAAATTTGGCGCAGCAAGGCGATGAAGGCTGGCATCGAAGGCATCCAGTTGATTACTAAGGTATAGCAACTGGATCAGGATTCACCCTTGCCGTTTGGCGCCTGGACCAAACCTGGAAAGTCTCTCGCGCAACCTTAACGCATGTGGTTGAGCACCTGCAGCATCGCCGCCGTCTGGGCATCGGGCATGCCATCGAAACGCTGCGGGCGGAAACGCATCTGGAATGCGGCGATCACATGGCGGGTGGCAACGTCCAGCACCCCGGTCTGCTCGATCGCGTAGCCAAACCGCGCCAGTTCCTGCTGATACCAGCCGACGCTCGGTGGGTTGACGTTGAAATAGGCCTGCTGCCGCGCCACTGCATTGGCATCCGGCCAGATACCCAACCCGGCATCGGCCAGGCGTTTCCAGGGGAACAGCGGCCCCGGGTCCAGTTTGCGCAGCGGTGCGATGTCGCTGTGGCCAATGATGTGTCGTGGCTCGATGTTGTTACGTTTCACGATGTCCTTGAGCAGCGCGATCAATGACTGGATCTGCGCTTCGCTGTAGGGGTGCCAGACCCGGCCGTTCGGCGTATCGGTGAAACCCGGGTTGACGATTTCGATACCAATGGAAGACGAATTCAGCCAGGTGCGGCCCTGCCACTGGCTATCCCCTGCATGCCAGGCGCGCCGGCTTTCGTCCACTAACTGGTAAATCGTGCCCGGGCCGTCACCAATCAGGTAGTGGCTGCTGACTTCGCCATGGGTCAGTAAGGCCAGGGACCGCTCCAGCGAAGCATTGGTGTAGTGCAGGACAACAAACTGGATACGGTTGTCCTGATTGGCCGAAGGATGGCTACGATCGATGCGCAAGCCCGTCGAACAACCGGCAACAGACAACAGCAAGAAGGAAATCAGCGTTGTTTTAAGCGTGGAAAGCACGTCAGTGGCCTCAGCGAATGAGCGCTACAGTATAACGTGCTCGCCCGATACGGTGCGTGCCGCGATTCAGCAGCAGCCGACTAGGCCTGCTCGACGCGATTGCGCCCCAGGTCCTTGGCCCGGTACAGCGCCGCATCGGCGCGCTTGAGCACCTGGTCACCACGCTCCCCGGAACGGAACGCACTCAGACCGATCGACGTGGTGATTACCACCCGTTCGCCCTTGAAGTGGAACGGGCACGCCTCGACGGCAGCACGCAGTGCCTCGGCCACCTCGGTAGCCGCTGCCAGCGAGGTCTGCGGCAGCAACAGGACAAACTCCTCGCCACCAAACCGGGCGATGAAACCGCGACCACTCAGGCGCTTGCGCAACTGGTCGGCGACAATTTTCAAAACCTTGTCCCCTGCCAGGTGCCCGTAGCTGTCGTTGATGCGTTTGAAATGGTCGAGGTCAAGGATCGCCATCGTCAGGTGGCCACCTTTGTCCTGCCAATCGGTCATTTCGCGCTCGACCCGCTCGCTCCACGCCGCACGGTTGGGCAGGCCGGTAAGAGGGTCGAGCAACGCTTTCTGCCGTTGCTCTTCCAGGTGCTCGCGATAGCCGAGCGCCTCCTGCTCCATGTTCGCCACCCGCTCCGACAACCCTTGCAGGCGCCCTGCCAGTTCCTGCTCGCGGCGATCGCGCTCATGCTTGTGCTGGTCCATGGTTACCAGCAAGCCCTCCAGACGGTTGTCCAGGATGTGCTTGAGGCTGTCCACATCGACAGCACCTTGCACGCTGCTTTGCAGCCCGTCTACGTGCTCGCGCAGCTGGTTATCCAGTTCGCGGGCAGCAGAACTGTTGTCGGCATGGCCAACACTGGCCTCGTGCAGGTGGCTCTGGAAGCCTTCCAAACGCTCGTTGAGCTGCTGCAGGTAGGTTTCGAATTCATGCTGGCCGCTGTCGGTGATCGCCAACATGAGCACGGCCAGGTCGTCCAGCACCGGGATCAGTTCATACCAGTTCAAGCCACGGGCAACCCGTTCGCGCATCTGCAGCGCCTGGGCCTTGTGCCGCTCGGGCAGGCTGAGATCATCAAGCAGGCCGAGCAGGGTCTGTTCGATATGCGCAGCCACCTGGCTGTAGGGCGGCTCGACCGCGTCGGGCAGGGCATAGGTGCCGTCTTCACCAGGGGTTACCTCAGGTGTTTGTGGCGGTTCTGCTTGAACCAGCGACCCGCCACCGGAGGTTTCCGGTACAGGTACCTCGTGCGCAGCGTGCGGCGGCACCGGGGTTGGCGACAGCTCGGCCGTTTCGATCAACTCAGGGCCAGGTACATCCAGCTCGGCCTCCGCCGACACGGGTACTTCGTCAACAGCGGCTGGAGGGGCTGGCAGCGGCTGCAACGCATCCACATCGTCGGCCTGCGCGGCTTCTAACGCCTGGGGCTGCGCGGTTACAGCAGGCAGCGCCACCGCTACCGGCGTCGGCGCGCCTGGGGTGCCTTCTTCACGGCCGCCGAACAGGCGCTGCAGCAACCCCGGCCGGGACTCGTCACCGGGCTTGCCCAGAGCGGACAGCGCACGGCCTTGCAGGCCGCTAAGTTCGCCCAGCAAAGGCGGCAGATCGCGTGACTGGGCAACGCCACCTTCGAGCTTCTTCGCCAGTTTCTTCAACGGCCTGGAGACATCGTTTGGCAACGGCAGGCCTTGCAGCTGGCCAACCAGAGCAGTCAGCGCGTCACCGACCTGGTTCATGCGGGTTTCCCGGCGCTGCTCTGAATCCAGTACCGCTTTCTCCAGACGCGGAATCAGGCCGGCGAGGCCAGCGTCCATGTTGTCGCTGCGGATGACCTCGCGCATTTCCTTCATGCACTGGTCCACCACCTTGTCACTGCCCTCGGCCGCCAAGGTACTGCGGACCAGGCCGCGACGCAGCAAGTCGAGACGGGCCTCCCA
Source organism: Pseudomonas sp. TE21394 (assembly GCF_054057835.1). Classification (NCBI taxonomy): domain Bacteria; kingdom Pseudomonadati; phylum Pseudomonadota; class Gammaproteobacteria; order Pseudomonadales; family Pseudomonadaceae; genus Pseudomonas; species Pseudomonas sp. TE21394. Next base: position 1,808,416 of record NZ_JBSRZR010000001.1, read on the forward strand.
GCGGCGCTCGAGCCTTTCCTGCTGCTCGATGCTTTTCAGGTATTTTTCTTTCCAGCGCTCAGCGTCTTCAGTCATGCCCGGGTCCGCAAACGGTGATGGCAATTTAGCTCGGGACCGGCAGCGTATCCACAGTCAATGCATCAGGCAATCGAATCTCGACGGCAACGGGAAGGTGATCTGAAATCGGCTGTGCCAGCACCTCGACACGCTCCAGCGTGAGGCTTGGGCTGAGCAGGATGTGGTCCAGACAACGCTGTGGCCGCCAGCTCGGGAAGGTGGCCTCGACTTGCGGTGCAACCAGGCCCAGGTCGCGCAGCGGCGAATGCTCCAGCAGGTCGGTGGCATGGGTATTCATGTCGCCCATCAGGATCTGGTGGCGATAGCCGCCGATCAACTCGCGAATGTAGCCCAGCTGCAATGCGCGGGTCTTGGCGCCCAGGGCAAGATGCATCATCACCACGATGAGCGCGTCTTCACCCTCGCCAAAACGCACCAGGATCGCACCGCGCCCGGCCGGGCCAGGTAATGGATGATCCTCGAGCAGGTGTGGCTTCAGACGACTGAGCACGCCATTGCTGTGCTGGGCAAAACGCCCAAGGTTGCGGTTGAGTTGCTGATACCAGTAGGGGAAGGCGCCCAGGTGGGCAAGGTGCTCGACCTGGTTGACATAGCCCGAACGCAAGCTGCCACCATCGGCCTCCTGCAACGCCACCAGGTCGAAGTCGCCCAGCAGCTTGCCGATCTTCTGCAAGTTGCCGGCACGGCTTTGGTGCGGCAGCAGGTGCTGCCAGCTGCGGGTCAGGTAATGCCGATAGCGCTCGGTGCTGATGCCCACCTGGATGTTGAAACTGAGTAGCCGCAAGCGTCCATCTTCCGGCAGGCCAGGGGCGTGCAAGTGATGTTCGTTGACCTGCGGCTGGTGCAGGCCAATGCCACGCGTGGACCTGAAGCGGGGCATGGTTACGCCGCCTACTTGGCGGCGCGCTCCTTGGCGATCAACTGGTCGGCAACGTTCAGTACGCCTTCCGGCCCGCCGGCGGTACCCAGGTCAAAGCGGTACTTGCCGTTGACCACCATGCTCGGTACGCCGGTGATTTCGTACTTCTTGGCCAATTCCTTGGCCTGGTTGACCTGGCCCTTGATGGCAAACGAGTTGAAGGTAGCGAGGAACTTGTCCTTGTCCACGCCCTGGGTGGCGAGGAAGTCGGCCATATCCTGCGGATCGGTCAGGCGCTTGCGCTGGTTCTGGATAGCGTCGAACACTGCGGCGTGCACCTTGTGCTCGACGCCCATGGCTTCGAGGGTCAGGAACATCTGGCCGTGGGCATCCCATGCGCCACCGAACATGGCGGGTACGCGCTTGAAGTTGACATCCTTGGGCAGTTTTTCAGCCCAGGGGTTGATGGTCGGTTCGAAGTGGTAGCAGTGTGGGCAGCCGTACCAGAACAACTCGACCACTTCGATCTTGCCAGGCACGGAAACCGGAACCGGGTTGCTCAGCTCGATGTATTCCTTGCCAGCGACAGGCTCTGCGGCCTGGACGGCAGTCATACCGAATACGCTGGCGGCGACCAGCGCAGCGCTGAGAATCAGTTTACGCATGCTTTACTCCTGAGCAGTCATGGGTCGCCACGACGCGACCTGCAATGAGACAGGCCGGGAAGGGCTCGAGTTCTGTAGTGTAACGGCTGCGGACAGAAAAAAGGGCGGTCCGGCCGCCCTTTCATCATTGGTAGACAACATTAACTGAAAGTTAATGCAGGCCCTGGATGTAGCTGGCCAACGCCTCGATGTCGTGGTTGCTCAGCTTGCTGGCGATGGTGCGCATGGTCATGGCATCGCCATCATTGGTGCGGTTGCCTTCGCGGAAATCAGTGAGCTGCTTGGTCACATATTGCGCGTGTTGGCCGCCCAGGTGCGGGAAGCCGGCCAGGGCGATGCCTGCGCCGTTTGGCGAGTGGCAGCCGGTGCAGGCAGGCATGCCTTTCTCCAGGTCGCCGCCGTTGAACAGCGCACGGCCACGTTCGACCAACTTGGGATCAGCGGCGCCCACGCTGCCTTTCTGGCTGGAGAAGTACGCGGCGATGTCGGCCAGGTCCTGGTCATTGAAGTTGGCCAGCATGCCGGTCATTTCCAGCACGGTGCGCTTGCCCGACTTGATATCGTGCAGCTGCTTTTCGAGGTAGCGCTGGCCCTGGCCGGCCAGTTTCGGGAAGTTCGGTGCCAGGCTGTTGCCGTCGGGGTTGTGGCAGGCGCCACAGACGGCGGTCTTGGCCTGGCCGGCGGCGGCATCGCCTTTGACGGGTTGCGCAGCAGTGGCCGCACCTGCGACACCCAGGGTCAACAGCAGACTCACGACTAGTTTGTTCATCAGCTAATCCAACACGGCTAAGGGTGAAATGTTATGTATCGGGACTGCCGCTCATCCAAAGGATGACCAAACGGTAGTCCTCGGCACTGCAGTCCATGCACAATCCACGCGGCGGCATAGCCTTGAAACCCTGGGTCACGTGCGTCACCAGTACATCCATGCCTTGCGCCAGCCTTGGCTCCCATGCTGCCCGGTCACCCTGCCTGGGTGCCTGTGGCAACTGCCCGGCGTGACAGGCCGCACAAGTGCGGTTGTACAACACCTCGGGATCCTGTGTAGCCTGTGCGCTGAAAAACGGCAGGAACATACCGACAGCAAGCAGCCATTTCGCCATGCGGAACGACCTTCAGGGTTGGGGGCCGCGCTGCGTTCTGTTGCGCGAGCTATTGTTCGACACCCCATGCCCGTTCCCCTTCGTTGGGAGAATGAGCACACAAAAACTGGGGCATTATATACTTCCGCCATCCAAACGGAAACGACACCGCTTGCCCGGCTCGGGCCTACAGAGTCAGGCAACACCCACATCGGATATCCCATGCAAGTCAAGAACCCCATCCTCGGCCTCTGCCAGAAAGCCAAATTCGCCCTCAGCGCCGCCAAGGTCGAACAATGCCCGGACGACCAGGGTTACGAGGTGGCTTTCGCCGGCCGCTCAAACGCCGGCAAGTCCAGCGCCCTCAACACCCTGACTCATGCCAGCCTGGCGCGTACCTCGAAAACCCCCGGGCGCACCCAGCTGTTGAATTTCTTCAGTCTGGACGATGAACGGCGTTTGGTCGACCTGCCCGGCTACGGTTATGCAAAAGTACCGATTCCGCTGAAGCAACACTGGCAGAAACACCTGGAAGCCTACCTGGGCAGCCGTGAATGCCTGCGTGGCGTCATCCTGATGATGGACGTACGCCATCCAATGACCGACTTCGACAAGATGATGCTCGACTGGGCCAAGGCCAGCAGCATGCCGATGCACATCTTGCTGACCAAGGCCGACAAGCTGACCCACGGGGCGGGCAAGAACACCCTGCTCAAGGTGCAGTCGGAAATTCGCAAGGGCTGGGGCGATGGCGTGACCATCCAGCTGTTCTCGGCACCCAAGCGGCTGGGCGTGGAAGACGCCTATCGGGTGCTCGCAGACTGGATGGAACTGGAGGACAGGCCAGTGGCCTGAAGCCCTGCTCGTCTTCTGTAGGGGCAGCCTGTCGCGACACAAGGCCGCTCCTGCACCAGACCACGCCAAGAAATTGCGGGCAAAAAAAACCCCGGACTTCATATGGGGAGGGGGGAAGTTCGGGGTCCAAGTCCGGACCGCTAGGGCGGGGTCCAGATATCTGCCAACACTTAACACAACATAGGAGCATCGAAGGGCTTCACCAGCCATTCAGTTACTCTGAGTCCCGCTTCACCGGTTTAGTTCCGAAGCTTTGGAAACTATTTGCGATAGTTTCATGAAGCTTCAGCATCAACGGCACTGAGCGGCACCAGAACCCGCGCCACTCCAGGCGCAGGTTCTACCCAGCTTCGCCCGCGCGATCAGTGAGCTTCGTCCCAATTCGCGCCAACGCCTGCCTCGACCAGCAACGGCACATCCAGCTGCGCCGCCTGGCTCATGTGCTGGCGAATTTCATCTTTCACCTGGTCTACCAGGTCCTCGCGCACCTCCAGCACCAGTTCGTCGTGAACCTGAAGGATCACCCGCGCATCCAGCCCGCTTTGGCTCAGCCAGTTATCCACGTTGACCATGGCCCGCTTGATAATGTCCGCCGCAGTGCCCTGCATTGGCGCGTTGATCGCGGTTCGCTCGGCACCTTTGCGCAAGGCAGGGTTCTTGGCATTGATATCCGGCAGGTACAGGCGTCGGCCAAACAGGGTTTCGACGAAGCCTTGCTCGGCGGCCTGGGCGCGGGTGCGCTCCATGTAGGCCAGCACGCCCGGGTAGCGAGCGAAATAGCGGTCGATGTAATCCTGCGACTGCTTGCGGTCTACGCCGATCTGCTTGGCCAGGCCAAACGCGCTCATGCCATAGATCAGGCCGAAATTGATGGCCTTGGCGCTGCGACGCTGGTCGGTGGTGACATCTGCCAGAGCGACGCCGAACACTTCCGCCGCCGTGGCCCGGTGCACGTCCAGGCCATTGCGGAAGGCATGCAGCAAGCCTTCGTCCTTGGCCAGGTGGGCCATGATGCGCAGCTCGATCTGCGAATAGTCGGCGGCTAGCAGCTTGTAGCCCGGGCTGGCAACGAAGGCCTGGCGGATACGCCGCCCTTCGGCGGTCCGGATCGGGATATTCTGCAGGTTCGGGTCACTCGAGGACAGCCGGCCGGTAGCCGCCACCGCCTGCTGGTAGGAGGTATGGATACGCCCGGTACGCGGGTTGATCTGTCCTGGCAGTTTGTCCGTATAGGTACTTTTGAGCTTGCTCAGGCTGCGGTACTGCATCAGTACCTCGGGCAACGGGTAGCCTTGCTCGGCCAGTTCGTCGAGCACCGCTTCCGCGGTGGACGGCTGGCCCTTGGTGGTCTTGCTCAGCACCGGCATGCCCAGCTTGTCGTAGAGGATCGCGCCCAGTTGCTTGGGCGAGCCGAGGTTGAATTCCTCACCGGCCAGCTCATAGGCGCGCTGCTCCAGTTCGGCCATCTTCACCCCCAGTTCACCACTTTGCACCCGCAGCAGCGCAGCATCGACCAGCGCACCCTGGCGCTCGATCCGGGCCAGTACCGGCACCAGCGGCATCTCGATGTCCATCAATACCGGCTGTACGCTCGGCGTCTGCGCCAGGCGCGCCTGCAGCGCGTGGTGCAGGCGCAGGGTGATGTCGGCGTCCTCCGCGGCATAGGGGCCGGCCTTGTCCAGGTGGATCTGGTTGAAGGTCAGCTGCTTGGCACCTTTGCCAGCGATGTCCTCGAAGGCGATGGTGGTGTGGTCCAGGTACTTCTGCGCCAGGCTATCCATGTCATGACGGGTGGCCGTGGAGTTCAGTACATACGACTCGAGCATGGTGTCGTAGGCCACACCGCGCATCTCGATGGCCGGCGAGCCGTTGGCGAGGATGTTGATATCGTACTTGGCATTCTGCCCGACCTTGGCCTTGGCCGGGTCTTCGAGCAACGGTTTGAGTGCCAGCAGCACGGTCTCGCGGTCCAGCTGCACCGGTGCACCTTCGTAATCATGGGCCAGCGGTACATAGGCCGCTTCATGCGGCTCGACGGCGAACGACAGGCCAACCAGTTGCGCCTGCTGGGCATCCAGGCTGGTGGTCTCGGTGTCAAAGGCGAACAGCGGTGCCTGGCGCAGCTTCTCCAGCCAGTATTCGAAACGGGCCGGGTCGAGGATGGTTTCGTACCTGGCCTCGACCTTGGCCACCGGTTCGACGGTCGATGCGATATCGTCACCGGCCTCGGCCGCGTCGCGCTGCACTTCGGCAATCCAGCTCTTGAACTCCATTTCGGTATACAGCGCCAGCAGCGCTTCGCGGTCAGGCTCGCCGCATACCAGGGCATCGACTTCGATATCCAGCGGTACGTCGACCTTGATGGTGGCCAGTTCATACGACAGGAACGCTGCGTCGCGGTGCTCCTCAAGCTTGGCCGGCAGGGTCTTGGCGCCGCGAATGGCCAGTGTCGGTACCTTGTCCAGGTTGGCATAAAGGTCACTGAGGCCACCGCCGATGCCGGTCAGCAGGCCGACAGCGGTTTTTTCGCCCACGCCCGGTACGCCGGGAATGTTATCGACCTTGTCACCCATCAGGGCCAGGAAATCGATGATGTGTTCCGGGCCGACGCCAAATTTCTCGTGTACGCCAGCGACATCCAGCACGCTTCCGGTCATGGTGTTGACCAGGGTAATGTGCCCGTCCACCAACTGCGCCATGTCCTTGTCACCGGTCGAGATGATCACCGGGCGCCCGAGGGCCGCACTGCTGCGTGCCAGAGTGCCGATCACGTCGTCGGCTTCGACACCCTCGACGCACAGCAACGGGTAGCCCAGCGCCTTGACGCTGGCGTGCAACGGCTCGATCTGCAAGCGCAGGTCGTCCGGCATGCTCGGGCGGTTGGCCTTGTACTCGGCGAACATGGCGTCGCGGAAGGTGCCGCCCTTGGCGTCGAATACCACCGCGAACGGGCTGTCGGGGTATTGCTTGCGCAGGCTCTTGAGCATGTTCAGCACTCCTTTCACCGCGCCGGTGGGCATGCCCTTGGAGGTGGTCAACGGCGGCAGCGCATGGAAGGCGCGGTAAAGGTAGGAGGAACCGTCCACCAGGACGAGGGGCGCTTGGCTCATGAGCAGAATCAACCTTTTCGACGGGTCCGGCGCTAGAATAGCCAGAATCATTGACGACAAAGGGACAAGGTTATCATGCGTACACTCAATCGCCTGTTACTGCTCGGTCTGTTGGCAACCATGCCTGTCGTCACCCTGGCGGCGGAAGACGCCCCCTCGGCCGATCCCGAGGTGACCATTCGCACGGAAGGCGACAAAACCATCCAGGAGTACCGGCAGAACGGGTTCCTGTATGCGATCAAGATCACGCCGAAAAACGGCAAGCCTTATTTCCTGGTACGCGCCGATGGCTCTGATGGCAATTTCATTCGATCCGACCAGCCGGACATGCTGATCCCGTCCTGGAAGATCTTCGAGTGGTAATCTGACGCGCACCGTTCACATCAACCTGGCACTTCCCGGCGGAAGTGCCCGTATGGGCAACTTTTCATCATGTCAGTCTTCACCCCCGTGACCCGGCCTGAGCTGGAAACCTTTCTGGCGCCGTACGAGCTGGGCCGTCTGCTCGACTTCCAGGGCATCGCCGCCGGCACCGAGAACAGCAACTTCTTCGTCAGCCTCGAACAGGGGGAGTTCGTCCTGACACTGATCGAGCGCGGGCCCAGCGAGGACATGCCGTTCTTCATCGAGCTGCTCGATACCTTGCACGCCGCCGACATGCCAGTGCCCTATGCGATACGGGACCGCCATGGCAACGGCCTGCGTGAGCTGTGTGGCAAGCCGGCACTGCTGCAGCCACGGTTGTCGGGCAAGCACATCAAGGCACCGAACGCCCAGCATTGCGCCCAGGTAGGCGAATTGCTGGCGCATATCCACCTGGCTACCAGGGAGCACATCATCGAGCGCCGTACCGACCGCGGCCTGGACTGGATGCTGGCTTCGGGTGCCGAACTGCTGCCGCGCCTGACCGCCGAGCAAGCCGCGTTGCTGCAGCCGGCACTGGATGAAATCCGCGCACACAAGACGCAGATTCTGGCCCTGCCACGCGCCAACCTGCACGCCGACCTGTTCCGCGACAACGTGATGTTCGAAGGCACCCACCTGACCGGTGTGATCGACTTCTACAATGCCTGTTCCGGGCCGATGCTGTATGACATCGCCATCACCGTGAACGACTGGTGCCTGGATGAGCACGGCGCCGTGAATGTACCGCGCGCCCAGGCGCTGCTGGCCGCGTACGCGGCGTTGCGGCCGTTTACCGCTGCCGAGGCTGAGCTGTGGCCGGAAATGTTGCGGGTAGGGTGCGTGCGCTTCTGGCTGTCGCGCCTGATCGCCGCCGAGTCGTTTGCCGGCATGGATGTGATGATCCACGACCCGAGCGAGTTCGAAGTGCGCCTGGCGCAGCGCCAGCAGGTGACCTTGCACCTGCCATTTGCCCTCTAGACCACGCCGGCTTCTTCGCGGGTATGCCCGCGAAGAAGCCGGACCAGGCTTACAGTTGGTCCAGGCACCCAGCCAGGTCGCCAGCCAGTTTTTCCAGCAAACGCTCATAACCCTTGCCATCCACCGGGTCGCTACCACCCAGGGCATCCAGCTCGGCCAGGCGCACCGGCAGGCCGGCAGTCAGCGTCTCGGCCAGGCGCGGCCGCAACGGCGGCTCGCTGAACACGCAGGTCTTGCCCACTTCCTGCAGGCGTTTGCGCATCGCGGCCACATGCTGCGCGCCGGGCTGCACCTCGGCTGCCACGGTGAACACCCCGGTATGCTTGAGGCCGTACTCGGCTTCGAAATAATCGAACGCTTCGTGGAACACGAAGTACGGCTTGCCAGCGACACCGGCCACCCGCGCCTTGATCCGCCCGTCCAGTGCGTCCAGGCGTTCATCGAAAGCTTTCAGGTTGCTTTGGTAGCGTGCTGCATTACCCGGGTCGACCCGCGTCAGGTCCGCAGCCATTTTCCCGGCGATCACCCGCGCGTTGACCGACGATAGCCACAAGTGCGCGTCCAGGCTGCCTGGGCGATGGTCATGGTCATGGTCGTCGTGGTCTTCCTCTTCATGCGACTGGCTGTCCTCGCCAAAATGACGCAACTTCATGCCGGGCAGCGACTGCACGGCCACCGTGGGCTTGCTGCGATTGCTCAATACCCGAGGCAGGAAGTTCTCCATGTCAGGGCCGACCCAGTACAGCAGGTCAGCGTCCGCTACCCGCCGAACATCAGACGGGCGCAGCGCGTAGTGGTGCGGCGACGCCCCCGGCGGCAGTAGTGCCTCAGGGCTGCCGAGCCCGTCCTGCACGGCGGCGGCAATCTGCTGCAAAGGCTTGATGGTGGTCAGCACGCGCACGTCGGCCTGGGCGGAAAATGCGATGAAAGCGACAAACAGGGCTAGTAATCGGGACACGGTGAGTACTCGATTCGTCAGAAACAGGTAACATAATAACGTCTCCATCCAGAACCGTCGCTGCCCATGTCCATCACGCCGCTGGCCAACCGCCCTCACGATCATTCCCATTGCGTGCACAGCGCATTGGCTGAAGCCGACGCCTTGTGCACCCGCCAGGGCCTGCGCCTGACCGCGCTGCGCCGCCGCGTGCTGGAGCTGGTGTGGCAAAGCCACAAGCCGCTGGGTGCCTACGACATCCTTGCCGTGCTCAGCGAGCAGGACGGCCGCCGCGCCGCACCACCCACGGTGTACCGTGCGCTGGATTTCCTGTTGGAGAACGGCCTGGTGCACCGTATCGCCTCGCTCAACGCCTTCATCGGCTGCAGCCACCCCGAACACGTGCATCAGGGTCAGTTCCTGATCTGCCGGGTTTGCCACGTGGCCATCGAGCTGGAGCAGGACAGTATCAGCCAAGCCATCGTCGACAGCGCCAAAGGCGTAAGTTTCACGGTCGAGAGCCAGACCGTGGAAGTGGTCGGCCTGTGCGGCAACTGCCGGAGCGTGGCATGAGCGATGCACTGATCCGCCTGGAGCAGGTCGGCGTCACCTTCGGCGGCGAGGCGGTGCTCGACAGCATCGACCTGTCGGTCGCTCCCGGCCAGATCGTCACCCTGATCGGCCCGAACGGCGCGGGCAAGACCACCCTGGTGCGTGCCGTACTCGGTTTGCTCAAGCCGCATCACGGCAAAGTATGGCGCAAACCGAAACTGCGCATCGGCTACATGCCGCAGAAGATCCAGGTGGATGCCACGCTGCCGCTGTCGGTGCTGCGCTTCCTGCGCCTGGTTCCCGGAGTAGACCGAGCGGCCGCCTTGTCGGCGCTGCAGGAAGTGGGCGCCGAGCAGGTAATCGACAGCCCGATCCAGACCATTTCTGGCGGTGAGATGCAGCGCGTGCTGCTCGCCCGTGCCTTGTTGCGTGAACCCCAGCTACTGGTGCTCGACGAGCCGGTGCAGGGCGTCGACGTGGTCGGCCAGGCCGAGCTGTACAACCTCATTACCCGCCTGCGCGACCGCCACGGCTGTGGCGTGCTGATGGTTTCCCACGACCTGCACCTGGTCATGAGCGCCACCGACCAGGTGGTATGCCTGAACCGCCACGTCTGCTGTTCAGGCCACCCTGAGCAGGTCAGCGGCGACCCGGCATTTGTCGAGCTGTTCGGCCAGGCCGCCGCACCCAGCCTGGCCATCTATCACCACCATCACGACCACAGCCACGACCTGCATGGCTCGGTGGTCAACCCTGGCACCCATGTTCACGGAGCGCACTGCAAGCATGGCTGATTTTCTTCTCTACGCCCTGCTTGCCGGTTTGTCCCTGGCGCTGGTGGCCGGCCCGCTGGGCTCCTTCGTGGTGTGGCGGCGCATGGCCTATTTTGGCGACACCCTGTCTCACGCCGCCCTGCTCGGTGTAGCCCTGGGCTTTGCCCTGGACGTCAGCCCGGCGCTGGCGGTAACCGTGGGCTGCCTGCTGCTGGCGATCCTTCTGGTCACCTTGCAGCAACGCCAACCGCTGGCCTCCGACACCCTGCTCGGCATCCTCGCCCCCAGCACCCTGTCGCTCGGCCTTGTGGTGCTGAGTTTCATGCACGACGTGCGCATCGACCTGATGGCTTATCTGTTCGGCGACCTGCTGGCCATCAGCACCGCCGACCTGGCCTGGATCCTCGGCGGCAGCGTGCTGGTGCTGGCGCTGCTCGCCATGCTGTGGCGGCCGCTGCTGGCCGTCACCGTGCACGAAGAGCTGGCCATGGTCGAAGGCCTGCCTGTAGCAGGCCTGCGCATGGCGCTGATGTTGCTGATCGCGGTAGTGATCGCCGTGGCCATGAAGATCGTCGGCGTATTGCTGATCACCTCGCTGCTGATCATCCCCGCCGCTGCGGCACAGCGCCACGCCCGCTCCCCGGAGCAGATGGCCGTCGGCGCGAGCCTGCTGGGCGTGACCGCGGTATGCGGCGGCCTGGCCATGTCCTGGTTCAAGGACACCCCCGCCGGCCCGTCGATCGTGGTTTGTGCGGCAGTGCTATTCTTGCTGAGCCTGGCCCTGCCTAAACGCTGAAAATCTGGGCGCGTGAAGGCGCGCCCTGCAACCTTTTCGCACGTAAAGGGTCTGTAAGACTTGTTTTCGAGCGTGCGCACCTGGGTGTAGACTTGCTCGCTTTTTGCGCAAATAGAGAGTCGCAGGAATGAAGCCGTTCGCCTCCCGTTATCTGCTTGTTGCCGCGTTTTCCCTGTTCCTGGCTGCCTGTTCCAGCGCACCGGTCGAACAGGCCGCCGTACCTGCCCAAGCCGATGCCTGGCAGCAGTTGCAACAGAACATCGCCAGCAACGAGCTGGCAACCGCCGAAGACCAGCTGGCCGCTCTGCAGGCGCAGTCGCCGGATGACGCGCGCCTGGAGCAATACCAGCGCCAGTTGGCCGAAGCCTACCTGCAGCGCAGCCAGGTCTTCCTGCAAAAGGGCGACGTGAACGCTGCGGCCACCGCCCTGGCCCGCGCCCGCGCGCTGATGCCGCAGGCCCCGGCAGTCACCGGTGGCGATGCCGTTACCCAGGCCCGCAAAGCCGAGCTGGAGAAAGCGGAGGCAGCGTTGAAGGCCGCCGAAGCCAAGCCCAAGGCACGCATCATCGACCCGGCCGCCCCCAGCACTGTGGTGGCCTTGAAGACTACCGACAGCCGCGCCATGCGCCGCCAGCTGGATGATATCGCCGCCGACGTGGTCAGCTACCAGTGTGACGTGGTGTTCCAGGTGCCGCGTACCGAGGATGGGCCTTGGCTGAAAACCTTGCTGGAGAAGCGCGTGCGCAAGATCGACAGCGGGTTCGAGCTGAAGCAGAAGCATGAGATCCAGCGCGCGCTGCCGGCACAAGTGGTGCTGGTTCCACATCAGCGTTGAACAACGGGGCCGCTTCGCGCTCCTTTCGCGACACAAGGCCGCTCCTACAGCGCAATGCGCTTCCCTGTAGGACCGCCCTTGTGTCGCAATGGGCTGCACAGCAGCCCCTCAGGCCGGTACAGCCTCCGCAGCCGCCTCTCGCTCCCACACCCGGTGCCCTTCGACCGCTTTGACGAAGGCATCCACCGCGCCTTGGTCATCCCCCAGCACCAAGCCCTTGTCTTCCTTGAGGCCCAGGCTGCCAGACAGCTCCCTGGTCAGCACCATGGCCTTCAGATGCTTGTAACCCTCGAGCAGGAAATGCTTGGCCAACCCGCTGGCCGCAAGCGCATCGGTCGAGGCCTTGCCACCCGGTACGACTATTCCGTCGAACATGATCGATGGCATGCCTTCCATCGAAGCAGCAACCGGCAGCTGCGTGCCGTCCGCGGCTTTCACCGGCGCTGAAGTCGGCCCCAGCAGCAGCGGCCGGGCACTGTGCGCCTCCAGCGCCTTCACCAACCGGTCGACACTACCGGCGTCCACGCCATCCGCCACCAGTACCGCGATCTTGCGCCCCTTGATACCGACCACCCCAGGGTGATTCAGTTGGCTCAGCGCGGGCGACTGAGCCAACTGGCTGCCCTTCACCTGCACGGTACCCGCCGTCGGTGCGGGGAGGCCGAGGTTTGCCGCCACCGCCGCAGCCAGCTTCAGGTCGATGTTGGCCAGGATTTCGTTCACTTCCCGCGCCCGGATCGCCTCACGCTCGACCTTGCCCAGTTCGAAACTGTAAGCCTTGATGATGTGGTGCTGTTCGGTCGGGCTCATGCTCTGGAAGAACAGCCGCGCCTGGGAAAAATGGTCGCCGAACGATTCGCTGCGCTGGCGGATCTTGTGTGCATCGATGCGCTCCTGGTAACTCTCGAAACCGCCATCCTGCGCAGCTGGCGGGGTTTCTTTCGGCCAGCCGCCATCGATGGAATTTGGCTCGTACGAGGCGCGCCCCTTGTGCACTACATGCTGGTGCAAGGCATCGCGCTGGTTGTTGTGGTTGGGGGCAACCGGGCGGTTGATCGGGATCTGGTGGAAATTCGGCCCGCCCAGGCGGCTAAGCTGGGTGTCGGTGTAGGAGAACAGCCGGCCCTGCAGCAACGGGTCATTGGTGAAGTCGATACCGGGCACGATATGGCCCGGGCAGAACGCCACCTGTTCCACTTCGGCAAAGAAGTTGTCCGGGTTGCGGTTCAGCACCATCTTGCCCAGCGGCGTAACCGGGACCAGTTCTTCCGGGATGATCTTGGTCGGGTCCAGCAAGTCGAAGTCGAACTTGTGTTCGTCGGCTTCCGGCACGATCTGCACGCCCAGTTCCCACTCCGGGTAGTCACCCGTCTCGATGGCTTCCCACAGGTCGCGGCGCTGGAAGTCGGCGTCTTTCCCCGCCAGCTTCTGCGCTTCGTCCCACAGCAGGGAATGCACGCCCTGACGCGGTTTCCAGTGAAACTTGACGAAACTGGCGACGCCCTGGTCGTTGATCAGGCGGAAGGTATGCACGCCGAACCCTTCCATCATCCGCAGGCTGCGTGGAATCGCGCGGTCCGACATTGCCCACATCACCATATGTGCCGACTCCGGTACCAGCGAGACAAAATCCCAGAAGGTGTCGTGGGCCGAAGCACCGGTGGGAATCTCGTTGTGCGGCTCCGGCTTCACGGCGTGTACGAAATCCGGAAACTTGATCGCATCCTGAATGAAGAACACCGGCATGTTGTTGCCCACCAGGTCGAAGTTGCCTTCGTCGGTGTAGAACTTCACCGCGAAACCACGTACGTCACGCACTGTGTCGGCCGACCCACGCGGCCCCTGTACCGTGGAAAAGCGCACGAAAACAGGCGTAATTTTGGCAGGGTCCTGCAAAAAGCCCGCCTTGGTCAGCGCTGAATGGTTGCCATAGCTCTGGAAATAGCCATGTGCGCCAGTGCCCCGGGCATGCACGATGCGCTCCGGAATACGCTCGTGGTCGAAGTGGGTGATCTTCTCGCGCATGATGAAGTCTTCGAGCAACGAGGGGCCACGGTCGCCAGCCTTCAGGGTGTTCTGGTTGTCAGCGATGCGTACACCCTGATTGGTACGCAGCGCCTGGCCCGTGGCGTCACTGCGCACGTCTTCCAGGCTTTGCACCTTGGCATTGGTGTTGGCACGGTCTGGCGTGTCGGTGCCGGCGAGCTGGCTGTGTTTGGGCGAATCCGTCTTCTTGCTGGGCATCGTTGGCTCTCCTCATCCGTCTTCAGGCTGCCCTGCAGGGCATGTTCAAGTAGTGACTGGAGGCCGCTTGGTTGCGTTCAATTGACTTTACCGGTTGTCGCGATATGCCCGAAGGATTGGTGCAATACGAAATAAATGCTAAGAACAGCTATTGGAAAAGGCTAAAATGCGCGACCCCAGCCAACCGCTGACCCCAATTTCAATGCGCCCCACAAGGTTCGCTACGTGATCGAGTTCCAACAGGTACACAAGACCTACCGCGTTGCCGGTAGGGAAATTCCCGCACTGAATCCGACCACCTTGGCCATCGAGAATGGCCAGGTGTTCGGCCTGATCGGCCATTCCGGCGCCGGCAAGAGCACCATGCTGCGCCTGATCAACCGCCTGGAAGAACCTTCCGGCGGCAAGATCATCGTCGACGGCGAAGATGTCACCGCGTTCAACGCCAGCCAGTTGCGCGGCTTCCGCCAGCAGGTCGGGATGATTTTCCAGCACTTCAACCTGCTGGCTTCCAAGACCGTCGCCGATAACGTCGGCCTGCCGCTGACGCTGGCGGGCGAGCTGTCGCGCAGCGAAATCGACAAGCGGGTCACCGAGCTGCTGGCCCGGGTCGGCCTTTCCGACCATGCCAGGAAGTACCCGGCACAATTGTCCGGTGGCCAGAAGCAGCGCGTCGGCATCGCCCGCGCCTTGTCCACCAACCCGAAGATCCTGTTGTGCGACGAGGCCACCAGCGCCCTCGACCCGCAGACCACGGCCTCGGTCCTGCAGTTGCTGGCCGAGATCAACCGCGAGCTGAAGCTGACTATCGTGCTGATCACCCACGAGATGGACGTGATTCGCCGGGTATGCGACCGCGTGGCGGTGATGGATGCCGGTCAGATCGTCGAGCAAGGCCCGGTAGCCGAGGTGTTCCTGCACCCGCAGCATCCCACCACCAAACGTTTCGTCCAGGAAGACGAGCAGGTCGACGAGGGCGAGCAGCGCGACGACTTTGCCCACGTGCCAGGGCGCATCGTGCGCCTGACCTTCCAGGGCGACGCCACCTACGCGCCACTGCTGGGCACCGTTGCCCGCGAGACCGGTGTGGACTACAGCATCCTCGCCGGGCGTATCGACCGCATCAAGGACGTGCCCTATGGCCAGCTGACCCTCGCCCTGATCGGCGGTGACATGGAAGCGGCGTTCACCCGCTTCAAGGCAGCTGACGTACATATGGAGGTATTGCGTTGATGGACGCCCTGAATTTCTTCGCCAACGTCGACTGGGCCGAAATCTGGCTGGCCACTGTCGATACCATGATCATGCTGTTCGGCTCGCTGTTCTTCACTGTGCTGCTGGGCTTGCCGCTGGGCGTGCTGCTGTTCCTCTGCGGGCCCAGGCAGATGTTCGAGCAGAAGGGCGTTTATGCGTTGCTGTCGCTGATCGTGAACATCCTGCGTTCGCTGCCGTTCATCATCCTGCTGATCGTGATGATCCCGATCACCGTGCTGATCACCGGCACTTCGCTCGGCGTCGCGGGTGCCATCCCGCCGCTGGTCGTTGGCGCCACACCGTTCTTCGCACGCCTGGTGGAAACGGCCCTGCGTGAAGTGGACCGCGGCATCATCGAAGCCACCCAGTCGATGGGCGCCACCACCCGCCAGATCATCACCAACGCATTGCTGCCGGAGGCCCGCCCGGGCATCTTCGCGGCCATTACCGTGACTGCCATCACCCTGGTGTCGTACACCGCCATGGCCGGCGTGGTGGGTGCCGGCGGCCTGGGCGACCTGGCCATCCGCTTCGGTTACCAGCGTTTCCAGACCGATGTGATGGTGGTAACCGTGGTGCTGCTGCTGGTACTGGTTCAAGTACTGCAAAGCGTCGGCGACAAACTGGTCGTGCATTTTTCCCGTAAATAACCCCAATGGGGTCGGCCTGGCCGACCCGTTCGGGGGCCGTCGCGGCCCTCACAAGGAGTGAATCAATGAAGAAGCTGCTTGCTGTTGTCGCCGCTGTCGCGGCCTTCTCGGCCAACGCCGAGTCCCTGACGGTCGCCGCCACCCCGGTGCCACACGCCGAAATCCTCAACTTCGTCAAACCTGCGCTGGCAAAAGAGGGCGTGGAGCTGAAGGTCAAGGAATTCACCGATTACATCCAGCCGAACGTGCAAGTGGCGGAAAAGCGCCTGGATGCCAACTTCTTCCAGCACCAGCCGTATCTGGATGAATTCAACAAGGCCAAGGGCACCCAGCTGGTAAGCGTGACTGGCGTGCACATCGAGCCACTGGGCGTGTACTCGGCCAAGATCAAGAAGCTGGACGAGCTGTCCTCCGGCGCCACCGTGGTCATCCCCAACGACGCCACCAACGGTGGCCGCGCCCTGCTGCTGCTGGACAAGGCCGGCGTGATCAAGCTGAAGGACAACAAGAACATCCTGTCCACCGTGAAGGATGTTGCCGAAAACCCGAAAAGCCTGAAATTCCGTGAGCTGGAAGCCGCCACCATCCCGCGCGTGCTGACCCAGGTCGATGCCGCTCTGATCAACACCAACTATGCGCTGGAAGCCAAGCTGAACCCGGAGAAAGACGCGCTGGTCATCGAAGGCAGCGATTCGCCGTACGTGAACATCCTGGTTGCCCGCCCGGACAACAAGGACTCGGAGGCGATGAAGAAGCTGGCCGCTGCGCTGCACTCGCCTGAGGTGAAGCAATTCATCAATGAGAAGTACAAGGGCGCTGTGGTACCGGCGTTCTAAGCCGTCACATCGCGCTGGACTTTTCGCGGGTGAACCCGCTCCCACAGGGATAGCGCAAGGCTCACGGCCTACGCTGTACCTGTGGGAACGGGTTTACCCGCGAAGCTTCTGGGGCTAACTCAATCCCGCTTGACCAGCCCCGGCAACTGCGCCACCAGCTTCTGGTTGTTGAACGGCGCCCGAATGAACCCGCGCTGGCGCCCGTCCGGCCCCACAACCGCCAGGTTGCCGCTGTGATCCACGGTATACCCCGGCTTGCTGGTATCCGCCGGAATGAACGGGATGCTCAAGGCATTGGCCAGCTTCTGGGTATCCTCGATCGACCCCGCCACCCCGACGAAGTCCTTGTCGAAATAACCCAGGTACTGTTTCAGCTGGTTCGGTGTGTCACGGTTCGGGTCAACGCTCACCAGCACCACCTGCAGCCGGTCTAACGCCTCCTTGGGCAGCTCGCTCTTGACCTGGCGCAGCTGTGCCAGGGTGGTCGGGCAGATATCCGGGCAATAGGTGTAGCCAAAAAACAGCAGCGACCATTTGCCTTTCAGGTCATCCATGCGCACCGCCTGGCCGTCCTGGTTGGTCATGGTGACATCGGCCACGGCGCGGCTCTGTGGCAGCAGGATAATACCGGCATCGATCAGCTCGGTCGGATTGGGTTGGTCGCGGCCATTGAGCACCTTGTTGACGGTCAGGCCCAGAATCAGCGCGACCAGGGCAACGAGGATGAAGACAGTTTTCTGGGTTCGGGTCATAGGTTCAGCAACAGGTAGTGGTCAACGAGCAACGCGATGAACAGCGCGAACAGGTAGCCGATAGAGTACTTGAAGGTGCCGATCGCCGCGTGCGGCCGGCTGCCACGGTACAACACCCAGGCCCATTGCAGGAAGCGTGCACCCAGCAGGACGGCACAGGCCAGGTAGAGCGGGCCACTCATGTGGATGACATAGGGCAGCAGGGTGATCGCCAGCAGCACCAGGGTGTACAGCAGGATATGCAGCTTGGTGTAGCGCTCGCCGTGGGTCACCGGCAGCATCGGGATGTCGGCCTTGGCATATTCCGCTTTGCGGTGAATGGCCAGGGCCCAGAAATGCGGTGGCGTCCAGGCAAATATGATCAGCACCAGCAACAGCGGTTCGGCACTGACGTGCCCGCTGACCGCGACCCAGCCAAGCAGCGGCGGGGCGGCCCCGGCCAGGCCGCCGATAACGATGTTCTGTGGCGTGGCACGCTTGAGAAAGCCGGTATAGATCACCGCATAACCTACCAGCGAAGCCAGCGTCAGCCAGGCCGTGAGGGGATTGGTGAACACCAGCAACAAGGCCATGCCCGCCAGCGCCAGGCCCAAGGCAAACAGCAGCGCCGGCAGCGGCTCGACGCGCCCTTGGGCCACGGGGCGCTTGTGGGTGCGCGCCATCAGGGCATCGATACGCCGGTCCACGACGTGATTGACCACCGCTGCACCGCCTGCGCACAAGCCGATGCCGAGGTTGCCGAACACCAGCACCTGCCACGCCACGCCGGCACGGCTGGCGAGCAACATGCCCACCAGCGAGGTGATCAACATCAGCACCACCACCTTGGGCTTGGTCAGTTCGATGTAGTCGCGCCAGCCGGCACGTTGTCCCTGTGCGTTCAGAAGCGGCGCCACAGTGCATTCCTCGCGTGTGGGGCGACACCCGCGCCGGCCATCGGCGTCAGGCGCCAGCCATGGCTGATATGAATTTGGTCAGCCACCCGGATGCGGTAGTTCAGGAAAACCATGGTCAGCAGCAGCAGCGCCCCGCCAGCGTTGTGAGCCACGGCGACGGCCAGTGGCAGGTGCAGCACCACGTTGGCCAGGCCCAGGCTCACCTGTAGCGCCAACGCCAGCAACACCAGGCGCGCCAGGCCATTGAGCTGGTTGCGGTGCAGCTTCCAGCTGAGCAGCAACAGCACAAGCGTCACGGCCAGCGCTCCCAGGCGGTGGCTGATGTGGATAGCGGTGCGAGCGTCGCTGTCGAGCTGGCCGCCCAGGTAATTCGGGCCGACCTGCTGGGTCAGGTGGAAGCCATTGCTGAAGTCGGCTGCCGGCCACCACTCACCGTGACAGGTCGGCAAGTCGATGCAGGCCACGGCGGCGTAATTGGAACTGACCCAACCGCCAAGGGCGACCTGGCCGATCACTACCAGCAACCCCAGCGCAGCGACCCGGCGAAGGCTCAGCGGCAATTTTGGCAAAGGCGCAAATGCCCGGGACAGACGCAGGGATAGCAGGAACAGCAAGCTCAGCGTGGTGAAGCCGCCCAACAGGTGTGCAGTTACCACTTGCGGCCAGAGTTGCAGGGTAACGGTCCACATGCCGAAAGCGGCCTGGGCCAGCACCACGCCCAGCAGCAGCAAGGGCAGACGATAAGGCCGGCCATCGCGGGTATGACGGCGCACTGCCTGGAAGGCGAGCAGGGCGATTACCAGCGCCAGCGTGCCGGCGAAGTAGCGATGCACCATCTCGGCCCAGCCCTTGGCGGCTTCCACGGGATGATCGGGAAAATGCAGCTCGGCATGGGCCAGCTGCGCTTCGCTCTTGGGCACGCTGATGAAGCCATAGCAACCTGGCCAGTCGGGGCAACCGAGCCCTGCGTGGGTCAGGCGGGTATAGGCACCGAGCAGGACGACCAGCAGTGCCAGCAAAGTGGCAAACACAGCAAGGCGGAATCCGGGTCTGGCCATGACAGGCTCCTAGCCGATGTTGGACAGCTTGAGCAGGTGGCGCAGGTCGTCCAGCACATGCTTGCCGTTGACCTTGGCATCGTAGCGCAGCACCAGGTTGCCGTGCGGGTCGACGATCCACAGCTGCGGGCCGGCCTCGCCGACCTTCTGCAGGTAGCGTTGCGCATCCAGTGGGTAACGCTGCAACTGTGGATACTCGCGGCCAAGCAACGCCTGGTAATCGGCGCTCAGCGGCTGGGCGCTAGCCAGCGCATGGCTGGCACGGCTGGCGTCACGGCCCAGGCCCACCTGGATCTGCCGGGCCAGGTACACCAGGCGCTGGCAATCTTCGGCACAGGCTTCCGGGGCGCTTACCAGCAATTGCCAGCGCTGGTCCTGGCCCGCCACGCCGAGATCGGCACGGCTTTCACCATTGCCAATCATCACGCCGTGGTAGCTGCGACCCTCCGGCACCCAGAACTTGAGCTTGTACATGCTGGTGGCAAGGATCATCGGCCCGAGCACCACCAGAAGGATCAGGATCAGCTGCAAACGCCCACGGGCTCTGGGCTTGCTGCGTTCAGGCACGTCCAGTGGAGTGGCGGTGGCCATGGCGTTTCTCCTTGTTGTGGTGCCAGCCGAAGTAGAGGTAGAGCAGTACCAGCGCAGCCGCGAGGGCGAACCACTGCACGGCGTACCCCAGGTGTTTTTCCGGGCCCATGGCGACAACCGGCCAGTCCAGGCGGTAGGCTGCCGGGCCAGGTTCCAGGCGCAGTTCTTGGGCAAAGCCTTCGCGGTCGAGCTGCTGCCACAACTGGGCGGCATCGACAGCGGTCAGCAAGAGCGGCCACTGGCCGCCTGCCGGGTCGGGGTGCAACTGGAACGTGCTGCCGGGCGTGACATACACCGCAGCATCCAGCGCCAGTGCTTGGGCCGGAGTATCGAAGTGCACCGGCACACGGCGATCCGACCATGGCAACCAGCCGCGATTGACCAGCAGCCACAGGCCGCTGGCATGGTCATGGAAAGGTTGCAGCAACTCGACACCGGCCCGGCCATCACGCAGGCGGTTGTCGAGCAAAAGGCTGTGCTCGCCATCGAAACGGCCATACAGGCGCACGCGGCGAAAGGCGTTGTCCTGGTTCGCGGTCAACTGGGCCATGGCCAGGGGAGCCTCGGCCCGGCGCTCGGCATAGGTAGCCAGCAGCAAACGCTTTTCCGTGGCGCGGCCGAGCTGCCAGCAACCCAGCGCGATCAGCCCCGGCAGTAGCGCAAGCACTACCAGGGTTGGCACCCAGCCCGGGCGAAACGGCCTCATCGGTGCCTCGCCAGGGCGCTCGCTATACTTGTCCACATCACCGCATCCCCCCTGGAGTACCGCCATGCTCAAGGCCGCGATTGTCCTGATGCTGTTGGCCACGATTGCCAGCCTGTTCAGTGGGCTGGTGTTTCTGGTCAAGGACGACGAGAACTCGACCCGCCTGCTGAAGGCGCTGACCGTGCGGGTGACCCTGGCAGCCCTGACCATCGGCCTGGTCGCCTGGGGCTTCATCAGTGGCCAGCTGGTTTCTCACGCCCCTTTCTGATCCTAGGAGACGCCTTGTAGGAGCGGCCTTGCGTCGTGAAGGGCCGTGTAGCGGCCCCAATCCGGCGACGCCGATACCTCTGATAGCCCGCATTGGCGGCCCTTCGCGGCGCAAGGCCGCTCCTACAGGGACCGCGCCGTCTGTCAAAGCACGTACACAAAGATGAATAGCCCCACCCACACCACATCGACGAAGTGCCAGTACCAACTGGCGGCTTCGAAACCAAAGTGTTTGTCTGGGTTGAAGTGCCCGCGCAGGATGCGCAGGAACATCACGATCAGAATGATCGTGCCAAGTGTCACGTGGGCCCCGTGGAAGCCGGTCAGCATGAAGAACGTCGCGCCGTAGATCCCCGAACCCAGCGTCAGCCCCAGCTGGGTGTAGGCCTCGTGGTACTCGTAGGCCTGCAGCGCAATGAAGCTGGCCCCCAGGATGATGGTCAGCGCCATCCACAATTTCAGCGCGCCGCGGTTGTCACGGCGCAGCGCATGGTGGGCAATGGTGATGGTCACGCTGGAGCTCACCAGCAGGATGGTATTGATCAGCGGTAGGTGCCACGGGTCGATGACTTCCTTGGGCGGTGGGAACAGTTTCGGGTCCGGCGTGTGCAGTAGCGGCCAGGTGAACTCGAAAGTCGGCCACAGCATGTGCGTCACCCCTTTGGCCCCTTCACCCCCCAACCACGGGCCGGCCAGTACGCGCACATAGAACAGCGCACCGAAGAACGCCAGGAAGAACATCACCTCGGAAAAGATGAACCAACTCATGCCCCAGCGGAACGAACGGTCCAGCTGCGGGCTGTACAGCCCCGCGCGGCTCTCCCGCACCACCGAGCCGAACCAGCCAAACAACATGTAGGCCAGGAACAATGCGCCAACGAAGAAGATCAGCGGCCCGTGCGACTCGGGGTGGCCGGCCTTCATGTCGTTGAACCAGGTGCCCAGGCCGAACACCGTGATGAACATGCCAATGGTGGCGATGATCGGCCATTTGCTCTGTGCCGGGACGTAGTAGTGCTCGTGACTTGCCATTGCTGTTCTCCTTCCCTTAACGGGCGCCCTGGACGTCCTGCGCCGCGATATGCGCGACCGGCGGGTGGCGAGCGGTGATGTCGAACAAGGTGTAGGCCAGGGTCAGATGCTTCACGCTGGCCGGCAGGTCGCGGTCGACGATGAAGCGCACCGGCATCTCGATGCGTTCGCCGGGTTGCAGCACCTGCTGGGTAAAGCAGAAGCACTCGGTCTTGTGGAAGTATGCTGCGGCCTCGGCCGGGGTGATGCTGGGGATGGCCTGGGCACTCATTGGTCGGTCGGTCGGGTTATGGGCGATGAAGATCATCTGGTTCACCGCGCCGGGGTTGACTTCCAGCTGATCCGCCGTGGAGTAGAAGTCCCAGACCATGTCGCCGGCATTGGTCGACATGAACTGCACCCGCACCGAACGCGTCGGGTCGGCAAGCTGGCTGCCTTCATACTGCCCGCCAGTCTTGCCATTGATGCCGAAGGCCTTGCACATCACGTCGTAGATCGGCACCAATGCAAAGCCGAAGGCGAACATCACCACCGTCAGCATCAGCAGGCGCAGCACCAGGCGTCTGAGCGAAAGGCCATTCATGGCAGCGTTCCTATTTCACTTCCGGTGGCGTCTGGAAGGTGTGGTAGGGCGCAGGCGAGGGGACCGACCACTCCAGGCCCTCCGCGCCATCCCAGGGTTTGGCCGGCGCCGGCGCGCCGCCACGGATACACTTGATGACGATGAACAGGAAGAAAATCTGCGTGGCGCCGAACATGAAGGCGCCTATCGACGACACCATGTTGAAGTCGGCGAACTGCAGGTTGTAGTCGGGAATTCGCCGCGGCATGCCGGCCAGCCCTACGAAGTGCATGGGGAAGAACGCCAGGTTCATGCCGATGAACGACAGCCAGAAGTGCAGCTTGCCGAGGGTTTCGTCGTACATGTGGCCGGTCCATTTCGGCAGCCAGTAATAGGCCGAGGCGAAGATTCCAAAGATGGCCCCGGGCACCAGCACATAGTGGAAGTGCGCCACCACGAAGTAGGTGTCGTGGTACTGGAAGTCGGCCGGCGCGATGGCCAGCATCAACCCGCTGAAGCCGCCGATGGTGAACAGGATGACGAAGGCGATGGCAAACAGCATCGGCGTCTCGAAGGTGAGCGAGCCCTCCCACATGGTGCTGACCCAGTTGAACACTTTCACCCCGGTGGGCACGGCAATCAGCATGGTTGCGTACATGAAGAACAGTTCGCCGACCACCGGGATGCCGACCACGAACATGTGGTGGGCCCAGACGATGAATGACAGGAAGGCGATCGCACCGGTGGCGTAAACCATGGAGGTGTAGCCGAACAGCGGCTTGCGCGAGAACGCCGGGATGATCGAACTGACCGCGCCGAAGGCCGGCAGGATCATGATGTAGACCTCTGGGTGGCCGAAGAACCAGAACACGTGCTGGAACAGCACCGGGTCACCGCCGCCGGCGGCACTGAAGAAGCTGGTGCCGAAGTGGATGTCCATCAGCATCATGGTCACCACACCGGCCAGCACCGGCATCACTGCAATCAGCAGGAACGCGGTGATCAGCCAGGTCCAGACGAACAGCGGCATTTTCATCAGGGTCATGCCCGGCGCACGCAGGTTGAGGATGGTGGCGATCACGTTGATCGCGCCCATGATCGAGCTGATACCCATCAGATGGATGGCGAATATGAAGAAGGTGACGCTGGCCGGGGCATAGGTGGTGGACAGCGGGGCGTAGAAGGTCCAGCCGAAATTCGGCCCGCCTCCCGGGCTGAACAAAGTCGACACCAGCAACAGGAAGGCCGCCGGCAACAACCAGAAACTGAAGTTGTTCATTCGTGGCAGGGCCATGTCGGGCGCACCGATCATCAGCGGGATCATCCAGTTGGCCAGGCCGACGAAGGCCGGCATCACGGCGCCGAACACCATGATCAGGCCGTGCATGGTGGTCATCTGGTTGAAGAATGCCGGTTCCACGATCTGCAACCCGGGCTGGAACAGCTCGGCGCGGATTACCATGGCGAACGAGCCGCCGAGCAGGAACATGATGAAGCTGAACCACAGGTACATCGTGCCGATGTCCTTGTGGTTGGTGGTCAGCACCCAGCGCATCAGGCCCTTGGCCGGCCCGTGTGCATGCTCATGGCCGTGGGCGTGGTCGTCGATCACTGCACTCATGTCCTGTCTCCTGCAATCCATTGATTGCCGCGAGTAACCCGGTTCATTGCGCTTCTGCCTGCTTCAGTGCCAACACGTCCTTCGGCGTGACCATGTCGCCTTTGTTGTTGCCCCAGGCGTTGCGCTCGTAGGTGACGACGGCGGCGATGTCGACTTCCGAAAGCTGCTTGCCAAACGCGGCCATGGCAGTGCCGGGCTTGCCATGGAAGACGATGCCCAGGTGGGCTTCCTTCGGCCCGGTAGCGATCTTCGAGCCCTTGAGCGCCGGGAACATCGGCGGCAAGCCCTGGCCTTCGGCCTGGTGACAGGCCACGCAGGTGGTGTGGTAGACCTTGTCGCCACGCTCCACCAGCTCTTGCAGGGTCCATTCCTTGCTGGTCAGCTCCTTGAGCTTGGCGGCTTCGGCCTTGCGCTCGCCGAGCCAGGCGTCGTAATCGGCCTTGGACTTGACCTCGACCACCACCGGCATGAAGCCATGGTCCTTGCCGCACAGCTCGGTGCACTGACCACGGTAGATGCCGGGCTGGTCGATACGGGTCCAGGCTTCGTTGACGAAACCGGGGATGGCATCACGCTTGACCGCGAACGCCGGTACCCACCAAGAGTGGATGACGTCGGCGGCGGTCACCAGAAAGCGCACCTTGGCGCCGACCGGCAACACCAGCGGCTGGTCGACTTCGAGCAGGTAGTGTTCGTCCTTGGGTGCCTGGTTATGGATCTGATCGGCAGGCGTGGCCAGGTTGCTGAAGAACTCCACGTCCTGGCCAAGGTATTTGTAGTGCCATT
Organism: Pseudomonas sp. TE21394; assembly: GCF_054057835.1. Taxonomy (NCBI): domain Bacteria; kingdom Pseudomonadati; phylum Pseudomonadota; class Gammaproteobacteria; order Pseudomonadales; family Pseudomonadaceae; genus Pseudomonas; species Pseudomonas sp. TE21394. Next base: position 1,833,596 of record NZ_JBSRZR010000001.1, read on the forward strand.
TCCACTGGTAGCCGGTGACCTGAATGTCGATGTCCGACTCGCTGGCGTCGTAGATGTCGATCAGGGTCTTGGTGGCCGGGATCGCCATCGCCACCAGAATCAGGAACGGGACTACGGTCCAGAGGATCTCCACCCAGGTATGCTCGTGGAAATGCGCAGCCTGCTGGCCGGTGGAGCGGCGGTGGATGACCATGGACCAGAACATCGCGCCGAACACAACGACGCCGATGATCACGCAGATCCAGAAGATGGTCATGTGCAGGTCGAAGACGGCGTTGGAGACTTCCGTCGCCCCCGGGTGCATGTTCACGGTCCAGGCTGCGTTGGCCTGACCAAAAACCGACCACAACAGGAGGCCCATCCAGACATGTGGATGTCGCATCATTGCGGGTTCCCCTTCTCGTTCTTGTAGTCCCGGAGGCGTGGCCTGCGGCAAGAGGGAACGGCGGTCAAGACTGCCTGGCTTCGACGACCGAGCCCCTGCTAAAAGCAGTCGGGCCTCATCAACGAATCACGTTCACCGGGAGTATAGACAGCGACCAATGGCACGCAACGACACCGGTGAAATGAACTTCATGAAATGGCCGAAACCGTCGGAAAACCGCGCGCTTGACAACGCGTGGCGCGATAATGGCATTTCGATATGCCTGAGCATGCGCAGCTTTGCGCCACTTATAACAAATGCGTCTTAGGTATTCTGTATACCGAGCTAATTTAGTGTCTTCCGTTTGAAACGTAATGTCCCTGGAGTTGTCATGAACATCGCTGCTGTACGCGAGCAGGTAAGCCAAGCCCACCAACACGAAGGCCAGACCGGCCAACTGAAAAAGCGTCTCGAGTTGCAACTGCCCCATCTGCACCCCTCGATCCAACTGCCTGAGCAGGACGCCCAGGGTACTTTGGCGCGCTTCGTCAGCGCCTATATCGACCAGGTTCCGGAGTTGCTGGAGGCTGCCCACGAAGTGGCGCGGGAAGCCGGCATCGAGTCGCAAATCAAACCTGTACTGAAGATTGCCGAAGCCTATTTCCTCCAGCCACCGAGCGTGATGGAGGGTCATGTGGGCCTGGATTGCCTGCTGGACGAGGCTTATCTGGCGCACCGCCTGGTGGAAGAGGTCAACGACCTCTATATCCGCCACTTCCAGCAGCCGCTGATCCCGGTCGACACTACCGTTGCCAACCTGATCGCCCACCAGTTGATCGGCGAGGAATTTGCCAACCAGCTGGACGAGGTGGTGCATCACTCTGTCGACGAAATGCTCGATGAAGAAAGCTTTGCCGTGGAATCGGTGGAGGCCTACCGCGAAAAGCTAAGTAGCCCGGAAACCGGCGCAGCCTGGAAGCGCTGGCCGTGTCTGTCACGCCAGCTGGGCGTGGAATTAGGCCAGTCGGCCTGATCAAGGGAATCGTCACCAGCTGATCGGGCGCCAGCGCGTACGGATAGATTCTTCCTGCCCTCCTTTGGACAGGCACCCCCATATTTAGCGAGGAAGAATCTATGAGTATCAAATGGAACCGGGTCTACACCGACCTGCTACGCGCCAGTCGCTCGACCCTTTGGGGCAACTGGGCGCTCAATCCCATGATCAAACCAGGCGCAGTGGGCATGATCGACCCCACCTCCGGCGATTTCACCCTCGTCTGCGAGGCCTTGCCCACTGTGAAAATTACCGAGCACCAACAGGAGCGCCGCTGGGTCATCAGTTCCAAGGACGTAATTCGTAAGGAGAGCAAGGCCAATATATCCGGCACCGTGCTGGACCCAACCACTGGCGCGCAGGTAAAACCAGAATTGACGATGGAGTGGACCTTCGGCAAAGAAGAGTCGATTGCCTCAGAGTTTGCCCTGAACGGAGAGCAACGTCTCAGCGACCTGACCTTGATCCATGATCAGTTCGACTGGCTTTATACCCAGGCCGGGAAGGTAGGCATGACCGACAACGGCAGGATTTCAGAAGGGTTTGGCGTGGTCACCAGTGTGATCCTCGCCGACAGCGGCGTGAATGCCGGGGCGAAAACCAAGAATGCCAAGTTCTCCCTCTCAGGCTCAGCGAGCGGTCTGAACACCTTGCTTGGCGAAAGCGGCAGTTCTGGCAAGGGTGGGGCAACGTTCATTTCCCGACGCGACAGTTCGGCTGTGGAAACCCACACGCTGCCCGCCCAGGATGGCCAGATTGCAGCCCAGCCACTGCCGGTGGCCTACAGCTTTGCTTCATTTGGCCCGGACAAGCTGATCATTCCTAACTGGGTGCGGAAAATGAGCAGCCTGCTACTGGCTGTGGACAGCAAGGCCAGTTCCATGACCACCTATATCACCAAAGCATCGATTACCTATGACTTGCCAGGCCAACCTGGTCAGACACAGGGACCGGTTAGCATTGTCGGCGGCCTGTCGAACAGCTTCACCATCCCGTTGGAGGCAAGGAACCTCGAGTTCAAGGCCGAATTTGTCAACATCGGCCAGAACCAGGTGCTAACAAGGCGTTGGACAACTCCACTGAGCCAGTGGGTGGGCGGATGCCGAACCATCAACCTGTATGGTACCTGGCCCGGCTCCCCCTCCATTCACGTAGTAGAAGAAGACTGAGTTCAGCACTCTGCTGCAGTACGCACACGACCTTCGATACGACGTTTGAAACCGCGCTGTTCGATAATCAGGCGTGACCCGACACTGCGTTGGGCACGCCCCCAATCCTCGAACATCTCCAACACGGAATGGTCGATGTAACGAATGTTGGCCAACGGCACGTGCAGCTGTGTACCCGCTGGCACCCTGTCCAGCACCTGGGTCAACGCAGGCACTTTGAGGAAGGTGGCTGCGCCACTGAGCCGCAGCTCCATGTGCCGAGGCTTTTCCAGGCTGACCAGGTTGATCTTCAACCGCGCCGCCTGCAACGCCAGCTTCAGCAAGGTCAGGGCAAAGCCAAGCAGCACGCCGGTCAACAGGTCCGTGAGGATGATCGCCAACGCGGTGGCGGCGTAGGTGAACATCGGTATGCGGCCGTACCGGCCCAGACTACGAAGCGCTTTGAAATCCACCAGTTTGATACCAGTGAATACCAGCACGCCCGCCAGGCTCGCCACCGGGATCTGCTGCAGTACACTGCTCAGCACCACGACGAACGCCAACAACCACAGACCATGCAGGATAGCCGAGGCTCGGGTCTGCGCGCCCGCCTGAACATTGGCCGAACTGCGCACGATCACCCCCGTCATCGGTAACGCGCCCAGCACACCGCAAAGCATGTTGCCGATGCCTTGGGCCGACAGTTCACGGTCGAAATCCGAACGCTGGCCACTGTGCATACGGTCGACCGCGGCGGCCGACAGCAAGGTTTCGGCGCTGGCGATAAAGGCCAGGGCGATGGCGGCAACCAGCAAGGTGGGGTCAGCCAGCTTCATCAGATCATCCGGGCGGATCCAGTCGATCGCCTGGGAAAGGTCTGCCGGGACCTGCACACGGTTCACCGGCAGCGCCAGCCACAGGCTGATCACTGTCATCGTTGCCACACCCAGCAGAGCACCGGGCAGAAAACGCAGCGTTTGTGGCCGCCAGCGCTCCCAGCACCACATGATGGCGATGGTACCCAAACCCAGGGCTCCGGCTTGCCAGCCTGAGCCTGAACTTTCCAGCGGCAGGGCAGAGGTCAGGGTCGCAGGAAACGCCAGCAGGTTCTGTATTCCCGAGGGTTGAGGAGCGGTATCGAACATCACGTGCACCTGCGACAACACGATCAGCACGCCGATCCCTGCCAGCATGCCGTACACCACCGCCGGCGCGGTCACGCGAAACCAGCAGCCCAGGCGCAGGCGCCCGGCCAGCAATTGCAGCAGGCCAGCCAGCAGCAGGATCGGCCCGAGCATGGCCATGCCATGCTGGCGCACCAGCTCGAACACCAGCACGGCCAGGCCGGCGGCCGGGCCACTCACCTGTAGTGGTGAACCGGCCAGGAAACCCACGACGATGCCTCCGATGATGCCGGTAATCAAGCCCTTGGCCGGCGGCATGCCCGAGGCGATGGCAATACCCATGCACAGTGGCAAGGCCACCAGGAAGACCACTACCGACGCCAGCAACTCACGCGGCAGGGCCGCTTTCAACTGTGTAATGTTCACCGTTGTTTCTCCATTCTCTGTCACATAGCCATTCCCCTGGCTATGGGCACGTTTGCCCCTGACAAGCGCGCAGGCGCAGGCCGCCAGCAGGCATGCCGGCAGGGAGTCAGGGAATTAAAGGCAGCCGAAAGCCGCGCCACACCCTGGTAGGGTGCAGCCGGCGATCAAGGTTTCAGCTGGCGGATGGGTCGCTTAGTAGCGGCCTCTTGGAGTAGCGCAGGGGACCGGCTCGCCAGCGGCCAGCGGCAGGAAGCTATCGCTGGCGGCGTCGTAGGCTTCGATCTTGCTGGTCTCGATGTCGTAGACCCAGCCATGGATGAACAGCTCACCGGCCGCCAGGCGCGAAGCCACCGACGGATGGGTGCGAAGGTGATGCAGCTGGGCGATGACGTTTTCCTTGGTCAGCACCTGCATCGTTTCGTGTTCGCTACCGCACGAGCAATTGTTCTCGACCACGGTGCGGGCCACCTCGGCGTGGCGCAACCAGGCGGAAACGGTCGGCATCTTGGTCAGCGACTGCGGGTTGAGCACCGCACGCATGGCACCGCAGTCGGAGTGGCCACAGACGATGATGTGGTGCACTTTCAACGCCAGCACGGCGTACTCGATGGCACTGGAAACACCGCCGTTCATCTGGCCGTAGGGCGGTACCACGTTACCGACGTTACGGGTCACGAACAGGTCGCCCGGCGAGCTCTGGGTGATCAGCTCGGGAACGATGCGCGAGTCGGCACAGGTGATGAACATGGCGCGCGGGGTCTGCGCGGTGGCGAGCTTCTTGAACAGCTCTTGCTGCTCGGGGAAAACGTCATGGTGAAAACGCAGGAAGCCGTCGACGATGTGCTTAAGGGCGGCATCGGCGCTCTCCGCGGGGACCTGCGGAACGACCTTGGATGGGTCCTTGACGGGCATGATTCATCCTCTTGACGGTGTGTAGGTAAATCCATTTTACCGGTGAAAGATTCTGGCTATGCAGGGTTTTAGATGACGCGCACGGGCCATAAATCACAGTCGGTGGAGACTGATTTCCTACGCTAGCGGGGAAAACTTAACTGAAACTTAATTCGGAGGCTCTAGAACGCGTGTTCCAGATGAGAGAGGCGGGATCTGGATAATAGCAAAAAACCATCAGCTGCCAAGAGCCATTACTGCAATTATTTGCTTGGATTAGTCGCATTGAAGGCTGGCAATTCGCCCTTTTGGCTACCTAGAACAAGGCCATCTGCCCACCGGGCGGGCAAAATGCCGAACAATCCAGCGCTTGCGCTTCCCGCCCTTCGAACGCCAGCCGCTTCATGGCCTTGGCAAAGCGTTGTGCCAGCAACTCGGCAAATACGCCTTCACCACGCATTCGTGTGCCGAAGCGGCTGTCGTACAATTCGCCGCCACGGCTCTGGCGAATCAGACTGAGCACATGGGACGCCCGCTGCGGGTAATGGTCCTGCAGCCATTGTTCGAACAGCGGCGCCACTTCCAGCGGCAGCCGCAGCATCATGTAGGCGGCACTCTGTGCGCCTGCATCCCGGGCCGCTTCTAGCAGGCGCTCCAGTTCACTGTCGTTGATCATCGGAATCATCGGCGAACACAGCACGCCCACCGGCACCCCGGCTTCGCGCAATACGCGGATGGCGCGCAACCTGGCCTTGGGCGAGGCCGCACGGGGCTCGAGTACTCGCTTGAGGTCGTCGTCCAGGGTGGTGAGGCTGATCATCACCCGCGCCAGCCCCTGCCTGGCCATTTCAGCCAGCAGGTCGAGGTCGCGCAGGACAAGCGCCCCCTTGGTGACGATGGTCACCGGGTGGCGAAAGCGCAGCAGCACTTCGAGCAGGCGCCGGGTCAACATCTGTTCCCGCTCGATCGGCTGGTACGGGTCGGTATTGGAGCCCAGATTGATCGGCGAGCACACATAACCCGGCTTGCTCAGTTGTTGCGCAAGTACCTCGGCAGCGTTGGTCTTGGCGATCAGTCTGGTCTCGAAATCCAGGCCGGGCGAAAGGTCCCAGTAGGCATGCGAAGGGCGAGCGTAGCAGTAGATGCAGCCGTGCTCGCACCCTCGATAAGGATTGATGGACCGATCGAACGGCAAGTCGGGGGAGGTATTACGGCTGATCACCGATTTGGCCACCTCGACCCGCACCTCGGTGCCCTGGGTTTGCGGCACCTCCTGGTACCAGCCGTCATCCTCCGCCACCGAGTGGCTGGGGGCAAAGCGGTTGTGTGGATTGTGTGCCGTACCGCGGCCCTTTTGCGGTGCTGGGTGAATCATGGCTGCGCCCCGGAATACTGTATTCTTATACAGTACAATGCGCGCAACCCTCTTTCCAGCACCTCTGGTCAGCGAACCTTCAGCCCAGGCCATGCCAGCGCAGGTACGGCACATGGCTTGCCGCTCGGCCCAGGAATGCTTCGATACCTTCGCGCAGCGGCCGCGATGCCCCGGGAGCAAACAACGCCTCCTGCAGTTCACGGCCAGTCGCGCGGTCCAGCAGCCCTGCCGCTTCAAAGCGGGTGAACAGGTCGAAGGCATGGACATCCGACCACAGGTACGCGTAATAACCTGCATCGTAGCCATCCACCAGGTGGTCGAAAGCATGCGCCGGGTGCTCGAAGTCGGCCAGCGGCCAGTAACCACACCGTTCGCGGGCCTCCCCCAGGCGTTGCTCAAGCGTCCTGCCATCGTTCGGGGTGGCATGCAGGTCGAAGTCGAACAAGGCCAGGCTCAGATCTCGTGCAATCTCCTCCACGCCTAGCTGCCGCATGCGATCCAGACATTCACCGACGCGTGCACGGTCAAGCGGGCTGCCATCCAGCTGGTGCGCCGAGATCGCCACCAGGTAATCCGCGTCCCAGACCCAGCGCTCGAACAACTTGCCGACCAGTTCCACGCCATCGGTACCAAGTTCGGTAACGTTGGACATCACATGATTGGTCGTGCGCACCAACAAATGGTGCAGGGCGTGGCCAAACTCATGGAACAGCTTGCGCAGCGACAGGTGGTCGAGCAACGGCTGGCTACCCGGCAACGCTGCTGGCACGTCGCAGTAGACCACCACCGAGGCCGCCTGGTAGATGCCTTCGGCATCGACCCGGCGGTTACGTACATAGGTGGTGAATACCGAATCAGGCTGCTTGCCGACATGCTGCACGGCGTCCAGGTACAGGAAGCCGATCAAGGCATTGTCCTGCCAAACCTCGAACGCTTGCACGCTGTCATCCCAGGTGGGCAGTGGCCTGGCCTGCAACATCACGCCAAACAGCTTCTCCATCAACTGCCGTAACGCACTGACCACAGCATTCAGCGGGAAGTATTCGCGCAGTGCTTCGGTGGAAAGCGCCGTGCTTGACGAGGCCTGCAGGTAGGCGATGTCCCAGGGTTGGACATTGCCCAGCCCCTGGGCTGTGGCTTGGCGCTGCATGTCGACGCGCCACCGCAGCATGGCCGGCCGTACCTGGTCGGCCAGGTCATGAAGAAAGCCGCGCACCTGAGCAACCGATCCCCCGCTCTTTACCTGCAGGCTCTGCTGCAGATGGCTGGCAAAGCCGAGCAGGTGGGCCTTTTCTTCGCGCAGCCTCGCCAGTTGTTCCAGGTGAGAGCGATTGTCCTGCTGTTGGCCAGGGCCGACGCCCCGGGTGTTGTATGCCCGGTACACACGCTCACGCAGCTGCCGGTTATCGGCATGTTTGAGCACAGCGTCGGTGGTCACGCTTTCGCAGGCAATCAACCAACCGGGTTCACCCGCCTCTTGCGCCCTTGTAGCCAGCTCGTCACGGATGCGCTGAGGTACGCCACTCAGTTCGGATTCATCCGTGATGCTCAGCCCTGGCCGGTTAATATTGCTGCGAAACGCCTCGCTCGCCGCGCCGATCTGTTTCAGGAGTTCGGCCAGGCGTAACTTGCCTGCGGGGTCGAGCGAGGCACCGCTGGAGGCGAACTTGTCCAGATGCCAGCGCAGCGTGGCGCGTTTCTGGGCATCCAGCTGCTTGCCGATGTCGCTATTGGCCAAGCGCTCATACAAGGCCTGCAGTACGGAGTTGGTGAATTTCTGCTCGAACCGCTCGGTGGCCTTGGCGAAAAAGTCGACAATGGCAGCGGCCCAGACGTCATCCCGGCCCACCAGTGGCGACGCCGCATACAACACTGCCAAAAGCTGGGCATCCAGCCCATCCACCGCCAACACCATGTCATCCCAGGTTGGCAATGCCTGCTGGTTGCGGATGATGTGTTCGATGCCCTGCCGGTGCGCCAGCAGCACATGGTCGAAGGCAATTTGCATGTTTTCCAGCGTAATCGCCGGGTAATCGACGGGGATGTTGCTATTTTGCAGAAGCGGGTTGTCCATGGTGCAACGCCTTGCTCGTAGAGAAGAGCAGGGGAGCTTGCATGGCCGGTGCACCACAGGTGGCCTGACTATCTACCACCCGGGCATTGCGCCCGGGCGGCACGAAGGCGTTATTCAGCCGGTTTCTTCAGCTTCGGGTTAGGGAAAAACTGCACGGTCTGAACCTTGGCTGGCGCCGCTTTCGGTGCCAGCTGGTTGACCCGCGTACCGAGCTCCTTCGGTACCGACAGGCCCTGCTCGTTGAGGGTGTCGGTAAAACCGCAAGCGACGCACTCGCGGTGCGGTACGCCGTCTTCGTTCCACATCATCAGCTTGTCGGTCTCGCTGCATGCCGGGCACACCGCCCCGGCAATGAAGCGCTTCTTGGTCTTGGTCACGGCTACCTCGCTCATGCTGCAGCGTCCTCGCTCAGGCCACTGTGGCGCAGCAAGGCATCTATGGAGGGTTCACGGCCACGGAAGTCGACGAACAGCACCATCGGCTCACGCGAACCGCCACGAGCCAGAATCGCCTCGCGGAAGGCGCGACCGGTCTCGGCATTCAGCACGCCCTCTTCCTCGAAGCGCGAGAAGGCATCGGCCGACAGCACTTCGGCCCACTTGTAACTGTAGTAACCGGCCGCATAGCCGCCCGCGAAGATGTGCGCAAAGCTATTGGGGAAGCGGTTGTAAGCTGGTGGGCGCATCACCGAGACCTCATCGCGTACGCCCTCGAGCACCTGCAGCACACTGCGGCCATCACCATGGCTGGCGTGCAGTTCGAAGTCGAACAGCGAGAACTCCAGCTGACGCACCATCATCATGCCCGACTGGAAGTTCTTCGCCGCCAGCATCTTGTCCAGCAGGTCTTGCGGCAGCGGCGCGCCGGTTTCGAAGTGGCCGGAGATCAGCGCCAGGCCTTCAGGCTCCCAGCACCAGTTTTCCATGAACTGGCTGGGCAGCTCGACAGCGTCCCAGGCCACACCGTTGATGCCGGAAACACCGGCATGCTCGATACGGGTCAGCAGGTGATGCAGGCCGTGCCCGAATTCGTGGAACAGTGTGGTCACTTCGTCGTGGGTCAGCAAGGCCGGCTTGCCAGGGGCTGCCGGAGTGAAGTTGCAGACCAGGTTGGCCACCGGGCTCTGCAACCGGCCATCGGCGGTGCGACGGCGGTCACGCGCGCCGTCCATCCAGGCACCGCCGCGCTTGTTGGCGCGCGCGTACAGGTCGAAGAAGAAGCGGCCGACGTGCTGGCCGTTTTCCTTGATCTCGAACAGACGCACGTCCGGGTGCCAGCTGTCGAAACCCTTGAGCTCAACGATTTCAATGCCGTACAGACGCTGCACGATGCTGAACAGGCCGCCCAGGACCTTGTCGATCGGGAAGTAGGCGCGCAAGGCTTCCTGCGACACGCTGTAGCGCTGCTCGCGTAGTTTTTCGCCGAAATAACCGGCGTCCCAGCTGGCCAGTTCCGGGCAACCCTGCCCGGCGGCATAGGCCTTGAGCTGCGCCAGGTCCTCTGCGGCGAACGGCTTGGAACGCTTGGCCAGGTCGCGCAGGAAGCCCAGCACCTGGTCGCTGGACTCGGCCATCTTGGTGGCCAGGCTCAGTTCGGCATAGTTCTTGTAGCCCAGCAGTTCGGCCAGCTCCTGGCGCAGGGCGAGGATTTCCTGCATCACCGGGCCGTTGTCGAACTGACCGGCATTCGGCCCCTGATCCGAGGCACGGGTGCAGTACGCGGCATACAGCTCTTCGCGCAGGGCGCGGTCGTCGGCGTAGGTCATCACCGCGTAGTAGCTGGGGAACTCCAGGGTGATCAGCCAGCCGTCGAGCCCCTTGGCCTGGGCTGCCGCCGCCATCTGCGCCTTGGCCGAGTCGGTCAGGCCGGCGAGTGCGGCTTCGTCGGTCACGTGCTTGGTCCAGGCCTGGGTGGCGTCGAGCAACTGGTTGGAGAAGCGGCTGCCCAGCTCGCTGAGCTTGCTCTGTACTTCGGCGTAACGCTGCTGCTTGTCCGCCGGCAGGTCGATACCCGACAGGCGGAAGTCACGCAGGGCATGCTCGAGGATAGTCTTTTGCGCCGCGTCGAAGCCGCTGGCTTCCGGGCTGTCGATCAGCGCCTGGTAGGCTTCGAACAGCGCACGGTTCTGCCCGAGTTCGGTAGAGTAGGCGCTGAGCGCCGGCAGGCACGACTCATAAGCCTCGCGCAGCTCCGGGCTGTTGCACACCGCATTGAGGTGGCTGACCGGGCTCCAGGCGGCCCCCAGGCGGTCGTTCAGTTCGTCCATGGCCAGCACCAGGCCAGCCCAGGTGGGGTTCTTGCCTTGCTTTTCGAGGATCTCGGCAATGGCTTTACGGTTGTCGGCCAGGATCGCTTCGATCGCCGGCAACACGTGTTCGGCACGGATTTGCGAGAAGGGCGGCAGATCGTAGGACTGCAGAAGCGGGTTGTTCGCACTCACGGTTTGGATACCTTGGCAGAAGAAACACTGCCCCATCTTAATTACAATCGACGCCGACCGCAGCAGGCAGCCTGCCTATCGGCACAGATGAGAGACGCTATCATGGCCATCCGAAGCTTCCAGCAACACACTCCGAAAGTTGGACCACGGGTCTTCGTCGACCGTTCGGCGGTAGTGCTGGGCGACGTGGAGATCGGCGAAGACAGCTCGGTGTGGCCGCTGACCGTGGTGCGCGGCGACATGCACCGTATCCGCATCGGCGCACGTACCAGCGTGCAGGACGGCAGTGTCCTGCACATCACCCACGCCAGTCCGTTCAACCCTGACGGTTTCCCACTGATAATCGGCGACGAGGTGACCGTCGGTCACAAGGTCATGTTGCATGGCTGCACCCTGGGCAACCGCATCCTGGTCGGCATGGGCAGCACCATCATGGACGGCGCCATCGTCGAGGACGAAGTGATCATTGGCGCCGGCAGCCTGGTACCGCCGGGCAAGCGCCTGGTCAGTGGCTACCTGTACATGGGCAGCCCGGTGAAACAGGTCCGGCTGCTGAGCGACAAGGAGCATGCGTTCTTTGCCTACAGCGCCAGCAACTATGTGAAGCTCAAGGACCAGCATCTGGCCGAAGGCTACGATCAACCTGAATGACCGCTTCGCGGGCGAGCCCGCGAAGAAGGCTTTGCAGCACTCAAGTGGAACCTATGTAAATGCACCAGCAGAACATCCTCTTCGACCTCGACGGTACCCTGACCGACCCCCGCCAGGGCATCACCCGCTCGATCCAGTACGCCCTGGCCAAGCTGGGCATCGACGAGCCGGACCTGGCCCGCCTCGAGCACTTCATCGGCCCGCCCTTGCTGCAGGCGTTCATGCAGTTCTACAGCTTCGACGAGGCCAAGGCCTGGGAGGCGGTGAACTTCTACCGGGAGCGCTTCCGCGTCACCGGCCTGTACGAAAACCTGGTGTTCGAAGGTGTTCCGGAACTGCTCGCTGCCCTGAACAGCCAAGGTCGCACACTGTATATCGCCACCTCCAAGCCTTGGGAATTCGCCCGTGAAATCGCCCGCCACTTCGCCTTCGACCACCATTTCAAAGTGATCTACGGCAGTGAGCTGGATGGTACGCGCACCAACAAGGTCGAGCTGATTCGCCATCTGCTGGACGAAGAAAGGCTGGATCCTGCGCAGACGCTGATGATCGGTGACCGCAAGCATGACCTGATCGGTGCACGCAGCAACGGCTTGCAAGCGGTAGCGGTGGGGTATGGGTTTGGCAGCCAGGAGGAGTTGATGGCGGAGGAGCCGGCCTATCACTTTGCAACCTTGGCCGAAATGCATCAGGCATTCCTCAACGCTTGATGGCCATGGGGCCGCGTTGCGGCTCCCTGGTCTCATCGGTTAACCAGCAACCGCCGCAACGCCTCTTTCCGCGTTTCGATCGGCAGCCGTCCCAAATGCTCCACCCGCTCGTAAAACCGCGCCCAGTCCCCATCCATCTCGCGGAACAGTGCCGCAAACGCTGGCACCCACTGGTCATACAACCCGAACGGCAACAACTTGGCATTGTTCATCGGCCCATATATCCAGGCGTCGTAACGCGTGTCACCGCCCCACGGGCCATCACGCAGCAGCCGATACTCGCGCCTTAGCCGCGCGAACTCAGCCTGCTTGGCCACTCGCTTGTGCGCATCATCCATCGGCCCGGCATAAATGGCCTGCAATCGCTCGCGGCTGGCCAGCACGAGCCGGGTGAACTGGTCGCGCTGCTGCCCCTGGGCCCGATCAACCGCTGCAAGCCCACGCGCCATGCGCCATTGCCGCGTACCTTCCTGCTCTACGAAGGAGGCGAATGATTCGTTGAACTCGGTGTCGTCCTGCACATAGAAGCGCTGGTGCGCCAGTTCATGGAAAATCAGCGTGGCCAGGCGCTCATCCCCCCAGCCCACCATCGACGACAGGATCGGGTCATCGAACCAGCCCAGGGTCGAGTAGGCTTCCACGCCACTCACGTACACATCCATGCCGTCCTGGCGCATCAACGCCGCCGCTCCACGCGCGGCACCGAGCTGGTAATAGCCGCGATACGCCACGCAACCTGCGATCGGGAAGCAGTGCGTGACCGGCTGCAACGAAAGCTCGGGCGTGGCGAACACATTCCACACCACGTAGGGCCGACCGAGTTCCACATAGACCCGGTAGCTGCGATTATCCGGCAGTCTCAGCTGCTGGCTGGCAAACGCACGCGCCTGTTCAGCATGCGTCAGGCGCTCACGCAATTGCGGCGGGGTAGCAGGATCGGCCACTACGTGCTCCACCGACTGACGAGCGCGCAGCAGTTGCCACTGGCCTTCGGCCAACTGCCCGTAATAGGCCGTACTGGCGCAACCGTTCAGCAGGAGCACGGCAAGCGCGGGAACCAAACGGGTGAAAATGCGGTCGAGTGCCCCAGGGCCCGAGCGCTGAACAAGAAAAAATCGAAGCATCCGTTACGTCAGACTCGCTCTAGGCCGTTTCACTTCAAGACTATCTCGCCAAGGGGGAGTTTCGCCATGCGCGTACTGTTGGTCGCCGGCTCACTGTTGCTGATATCCGCCTGCTCGACCTTGCCGGACCCAGACCCGAACCAGGCCTGGATAGACCTCACCCCCTACGACAATACCTCGCTGCATGCACTGCAAGTCGATGAACGAGACTGGGCCGACAGCCGTTATTTCGAAGTGCCGCCCGGCAGCCACGAGTTGACCGTGCGCTACCAGTTCCCGGTCACCCCCAGCAATATCGGCCCGGTCGACGAGCCGCTGTGGCGAGACTGCCAGGTCAAGCTGACCTTCAAGGACTTCAGCGCTGGCCAGCGTTACCAGCTGCAGGCGGGCAGCATCGGTTTCCGTCCCTGGATCAAGCTCTATGATCATCAGCAAAGGTTGGTCGGGCAGGGCTTGCCTGCGGGCTGCCAGCACAGCTGATACGCACAAATGGCGCTATGCTTGTACCTTGTGAATCGCAAGCGGGAGTCTTGCCATGCGCCAGCCGATGATGCTGATCGCTCTCAGTACCCTGGGGGCCTGCGCCAGCCCCTTGCCACCCGTCGATCCCAAGCAGGCCTGGGTCGACCTCTACACCATGACTCCAGGCAGGGTAATCATGGCCGACCGCCTGGACGGCAAGCGTCTGGATGATGGCCGTTACTTCCAGGTAACACCCGGCAAGCACGAACTGGTCGTGCGCTTCGATTACGAGATCTACTCCGGCGGCCTCACTACCGACCCCAGAGACCGCACCTGCTACCTGACCGTGCGCTTCGACGACTTCAAGGCCGGTGAACGCTATCGCCTGGAGGCAAGGGCACCTGTGATGGAGCCGCAGGTGCTGCTGTATGACGGCAATCGCAAGGTGGTGGTCAACAAGCCCAGCGAAGTGTTCTGCATCCCCTGAATCCGGGGCTGCAGCGCACCCAGGTTCCGGAGCTACTGATCATTCTTCTGGTAGATGATCTTCCTGGTCCCGCCATCGCAGGACCCGACCACCATGTTCGGGTCCTTGACCTCGCTGTTGGGCACGATCTCCAAGGTGTAGGAGGCAACCCCCTGGGCCTGTATCTTGGCCTCGATCTCGGCCTTGAGCTCCTCGCACGGCTTTACCGCCGCCAACGCAGAGGCGGCGACCAGGGAAGCCAACACGGCGATTGCTACGCGTATCATGAAACGGCTCCTGAAAGGGGCAGCAATGCTGCCGACGCTGTCTAGCCTACAGCAAACTGCCCACATTGCACCGCTTCAAACCACCAGTGCCGCATCCAGGCTGATCCTGGCGTTCAGCACCTTGGACACCGGGCAGCCGGCCTTGGCCTTGTTGGCGATATCCAGGAACTGTGCCTCGCTTGCCCCGGGCACCTTTGCCCGCAACACCAGGTGTACGGCAGTAATGGCAAAGCCATCAGGCTGCTTGTCGAGTGTCACCTCGGCAGCCGTGTCGATCCGCTCGGCGGTCAGCCCCGCTTCACCCAGCATCATCGACAGCGCCATCGAGAAACAGCCAGCATGTGCTGCACCGATCAGCTCCTCGGGGTTGGTGCCGGGCACCCCTTCGAAACGGGTATTGAAGCCATAGGGGTTCTGCTTGAGCGCCCCGCTTTCCGTGGAAAGCAGGCCTTTGCCGTCCTTCAGGCCACCTTGCCAGATCGCCGATGCTGTCTTTTTCATGCTACCTCCTGGTCACTGGGTTACATACGTCTACGGTTCAGAGGCCTGTCGCGCCAGGCAAGTTCAGCGCAATCTGACCGCAGGCATTGAATCCAACGAATGCGCCCATACAGAACCAAAAAGGCCTCTGGCCAACCACTTCCGCGGAGGCTCCATGACCCAGCTGAATGACCTGAAAATATCCACCCTCGACCTGGTGCCGGTGCGCGCCGACGCCGGCCCGGCGCAGTCGCTACGCAACTCGCTGGACCTGGCACAACACGTCGAACGCTTTGGCTACCACCGCTTCTGGGTGGCCGAGCACCACAACATGGACGGCATCGCCAGCTCGGCTACTTCAGTACTGATCGGCTACCTGGCCGGCGGTACTTCGAGCATTCGCGTGGGCTCCGGCGGGGTCATGCTGCCGAACCATGCACCGCTGGTGATCGCCGAACAGTTCGGCACCCTGGCCAGCCTGTACCCGGGGCGCATCGACCTGGGTCTGGGCCGTGCACCGGGTTCCGACCAGATGACCGCCTATGCCCTGCGCCGCGACCGTGCTGGCGGCCCGGACGACTTCCCGGACGACGTCGAGGAGCTGTCGCGTTATCTCGGCCCGCGTACCGATGATCAGAAAGTCATCGCGGTGCCAGGTCACGATACCGATGTCCCAATGTGGCTGCTTGGCTCCAGCCTGTTCAGTGCCCAGTTGGCCGGCACGCGCGGCATGCCCTACGCCTTCGCCTCGCACTTCGCACCGCGTTACATGCACGAGGCGATCCGCGTGTACCGCAATCACTTCAAGCCCTCGACCACGCTGGCCAAGCCGTACGTGATGCTGGGCATTCCCATGGTCGTGGCTGAAACCGATGAAAAGGCCGAATACCTGGCCACGTCGGTGTATCAGCGCATCCTGGCGCTGATACGCGGGCAAAGCCTGATGCAGAAGCCGCCGGTGGCAAGCATGGATGGCCTGTGGCTACCGCATGAGCGGGATGCGGTGGGCAGCTTCCTTGGCCTGGCAATGATTGGTAGCCCGCAGAAAGTGCGGGCCAAGGTGGAAGTGCTGCTGGAGCAGACCGGAGCGGACGAGCTGATCTTTACCTGTGACCTGTATGAGCATGCCGACCGGGTGCGGTCCTATGAACTGCTGGCGCAGGCCCTCAGGGCCGAGTGACCTTCAGCGCCGGCAGACCCGGCGCGGTCAGCTGTAGGCGCGGCCCTTCGCGACACAAGGCCGCGTCTACACGGACAGCGCCACAGTCAACGCCTGTCTGGCCGGCGATGACGCCATGCCATCAGCCACGGCGGTACACGATCTCCTTGGTGCCGGCCTCGCAGCTACCAATCACCTTGCCCGCCGGTTCGCCCTTTTTCACGACCTCCAGGGTGTAGCCCTGAACACCCTTGGCATCCAGCTTGGCGGCAATCTCCGCCTGCAGCTCCTCGCAGGGCTTGCCTGCTGCCAACGCACCACCGGCCAGGCTCATCAGGCCCAGCGCCAGAATCATTTTGTTCATCAATTACTTTCCTTGTGCAGACGCGATCAGAAAGGGCGCCTGCCGAGGCGCCCGCTTCTTGAATATCCCATCCTGCCGGACTCATCCAGCCCGGTAACATTTCAGCTGTTGGCGATACGGAAGCCGACCTTCAGCGTGACCTGGAAGTGCGCCGCCTTGTTGTCGCGGATATGGCCACGGGTGTCGACCACCTCGAACCACTCAAGGTGCTTGATGCTCTTGCCGGCTTCAGCGAGGGCATTGTTGATCGCCTCTTCGATGCTGGTGGTCGAAGACCCTACCAGCTCGATCTTCTTGTACGTGTGATGGTCGGTCATGAGCGCTCTCCTTGGATATCAGTGTGATTGAGCCTAGCAGCGCAGGCAGGGTTTACCTGCGAGCCGCCACGAATATGGAAAGTTCGATCGCACTTTCGCTTCGCTTGGCAGTCGCAACCTCTACAGCCCACAACGCGAAGGAGAGTCAACATGCACCGCAATTCGCTGCGTAAAGCGTCCCTGGAAAGCATGGAAGCCGAGATCGAAAGCCTGCTGAAGAGCCTGGAAAGCCTCAAGCATGACGCTTCGGAAGAGTCCCAGAAGTCGGTCAAGGCCATCCGCAGCAGCGCCGAAAGCGCCCTTCGTCATTCCCGTAGCCTGCTGAGCGACGCCTACGAAGAAGTGAAGCAACGTACCCGCCAGACCGGCATTGCTACCCGTGATTATGCCCAGCAGCACCCCTACACCACTGCCGGCGTCGCCGTCGGCGCACTGGGCCTGCTGGCGGCCTACCTGCTGTGCAAGCGCAACTAAGCGCCTTGGCTGGCCAGTTCGGCACGTAGCCACTGCGCCAACTGCTCGGCGCGCCCGTCCGCGGCGCGCCGGGGCACCCACAACGCCAGCACTGCGGAGGTGGGGGAAAAGCCCCAAGGCGCACACAGGCGCCCGGCTCGCAGGTCATCGGCGACCAGCGGCTGCGGTGCAATCGCAACGCCCAGACCTGCCACCGCTGCTTCCAGCAGGTAATACAAATGCTCGAAGGCCTGCCCATGATGCAGTGCCGCCGGGTTCAGCCCTTGTTCCGCCGCCCAGGTCGGCCAAGCCTGCGGGCGCGAGGTGGTGTGAAGCAGGGCTTCGTCGAGCAGGGCGCTGGCAGGCGCACCCTGCAAGCGCTCGAAACCGGAATAGTGCGGACTGAGCACTGGCCCGATGCGCTCCTCGGCCAGCATGTGTACCTGCATGTCCGCCGGCCACGGCGGTTCGGCATACACCAACAGCGCATCCAGCCCCGGCCGACGTGGGTCGAGGTCGCCTTCGCCTGCCGAGAGGTGCAGGCGCAACGCGGGTAAATCGGCCTTCAGTCGCCCCAACCGTGGAATGAACCAGCGCGCCAGGAGGCTACCCGAGCAACCCAGCACGAACGGCGCCTCGCTCACATCACGGCTGAGTTCGGCACATACGCTGCGCAGCCGGTCGAAGGCTTCGCCGCTGGCATCACGCAGGCGCACACCTGCATCTGTGAGTTTGATGCCGCGCCCGTCCTTGACGAACAGCACCACGCCCAAGTGTTCCTCAAGCACCTTGAGTTGCCGGCTGACTGCGCCATGGGTAACGTGCAGCGCTTCAGCCGCCTGGCTGACGCTATTCAACCGGGCGGTGGCCTCGAAGGCCCGCAGGGCGTTCAGGGGAGGAAGGTCGTGGGCCATGTTACCTGTGAGTTTTCCTGACAAGTTTGCGCAATCTTATCGGTTTTCAGCCGGGCCTGTCGTGGTTAGAGTAAAGCCCATCACTCATCCATTACGCCCTGGAGCGCCCCATGACCCAGTCCCAATACCGCCCCGGCCCCGACGCCAACGGCCTGTTCGGCTCGTTCGGCGGCCGCTACGTAGCCGAAACGCTGATGCCTCTGGTGCTGGACCTGGCCCGCGAATACGAAGCAGCCAAGGCTGATCCGAAATTCCTTGAAGAGCTGGCTTATTTCCAGCGCGACTACATTGGCAGACCCAACCCGCTGTACTTCGCCGAGCGTCTGACCCAACACTGCGGCGGCGCCAAGATTTTCTTCAAGCGTGAAGAGCTGAACCACACCGGCGCGCACAAGGTGAACAACTGCATCGGCCAGGTACTGCTGGCCAAGCGCATGGGCAAGAAACGCCTGATCGCCGAAACCGGTGCCGGCATGCACGGCGTGGCGACCGCTACCGTCGCCGCCCGCTTCGGCCTGCCTTGCGTAATCTACATGGGCGCCACCGACATCGAGCGCCAGCAGGCCAACGTATTCCGCATGAAGCTGCTCGGCGCCGAAATTGTCCCGGTCACCGCGGGTACTGGCACCCTGAAAGACGCCATGAACGAGGCACTGCGCGACTGGGTCACCAACGTCGAAGACACCTTCTACCTGATCGGTACCGTCGCCGGCCCACACCCGTACCCGGCCATGGTCCGCGACTTCCAGTCAATCATCGGCAAGGAAACCCGCGCCCAGTTGCAAGAGAAGGAAGGCCGCCTGCCAGACAGCCTGGTCGCCTGCGTCGGTGGCGGTTCCAACGCCATGGGCCTGTTCCATGAATTCCTCGAAGAGCCGAGCGTGCAGATCATTGGCGTCGAAGCCGGTGGCCACGGCGTACACACCGACAAACATGCCGCCAGCCTCAACGGCGGCGTCCCAGGCGTGCTGCACGGCAACCGTACCTACCTGCTGCAGGATGCAGACGGCCAGATTACCGACGCCCATTCGATCTCCGCCGGCCTGGACTACCCGGGCATCGGTCCTGAACATGCCTACCTGCACGAAGTGAAACGTGTGGAATACGTCAGCATCACCGACGACGAAGCGTTGGATGCGTTCCACGCCACCTGCCGCCTGGAAGGCATCATCCCGGCCCTGGAGAGCTCCCATGCCTTGGCCGAGGCGATCAAGCGCGCGCCGAAGCTGCCCAGGGACCACCTGATGGTCGTGTGCCTGTCGGGCCGCGGCGACAAAGACATGCAAACCGTCATGAACCACATGGCTGCCCAGGAGAAACAGGCATGAGCCGTCTTGAACAACGCTTCGCCGAGCTGAAGGCCGAAGGCCGCTCGGCACTGGTCACCTTCATTACCGCGGGTGACCCGGGCTATGACGCCTCGCTGCAGATCCTCAAGGGCCTGCCGGCAGCCGGTGCCGACGTGATCGAACTGGGCATGCCGTTCACCGACCCGATGGCCGATGGCGTGGCCATCCAGCTGGCCACTCTGCGTGCCCTGGAAGCCGGCCAGACCCTGGCCAAGACCCTGCAGATGGTTCGCGATTTCCGTGTGGATGACCAAGCCACGCCGATCGTGCTGATGGGCTACTACAACCCGATTCACCGCTTTGGCGTGGAACAGTTCGTGACCGAGGCCAGGCAAGCGGGCGTCGATGGCCTGATCATCGTCGACCTGCCGCCGGAGCACGATGCCGAACTGGCCACCCCGGCCCAGGCCGCAGGTATCGACTTCATCCGCCTGACCACCCCGACCACCGACGATGTGCGCCTGCCACGCGTGCTGGAGCGCAGCTCCGGGTTCGTCTACTACGTGTCGGTGGCCGGTGTGACCGGCGCCGGCTCGGCCACCAGCGAACACGTGACCGAAGCCATTGCCCGCCTGCGTCGGCATACCGACCTGCCGATCAGCGTTGGCTTCGGCATTCGTACGCCGGAGCAGGCGGCGAACATCGCCCGCCTGGCGGACGGTGTGGTGGTGGGTTCGGCGCTGGTCGACAAGATCGCCCAGGCCAAGAGTGCCGAACAGGCGGTGAACGATGTGCTGAGCCTCTGCTCGACACTGGCTGAAGGGGTGCGCGGCGCCCGCCGCTGATCCACGCCGAATGCTTCGCGGGCCCGCCCGCTTCCACAGGAACCACACGATGCTGAAAGCTGTGGACCTGGGGGAGTGGGCTTGCCCGCGAACAGCGTCGATACAAGCAATACAGAAAACTATCCCCCGAAGATCGACAAATCCAGCGGCCGCACAGCCCCCATCCAGATCGCATGGTCCCGATGGTCCGCCAGTTCATCCCCGGTCAGCGGGTGCATGAACACCACCAACCCCTTGCGGTACAACGCCAACCAAGGCAACACCACACCTATCACCTCCGGCCCGAACGCCAACTGGCAGCTCCAGTCCGGGTGCGGCCCCACCGGCTTCTGGTGCATGCGCCCCATGGTCACCGGGAACAGTCGCGCAGCCTCCTCGCACAACTCACGGGCCTGCGCCATGGTCGCTGCGTCGTAGTACACATGGGCGTGGTAACCCTTGATTCTCTGCACGATAACTCCTGTTTACGGTCCAAACCTCACCACCTGCAAAGGAAGTGATGCCGTGAAAAACGCCGAACCCCCCGTATTCAAGCTGGTCCTGTTCGGGCCTGAAAGCAGCTTGGGCAATGCCCTGATGGTCGAGCTGCTGTCGCGCCAGCACGAAGTCACGGCCGTGGTGAATGATCTCAACCGCCACGCGCCGCGCCCGGGCCTGCATTTCAAGCTAGGCGGGCTGGGCGATGCGGACCAGGCGGAACAGGGTGCAGCAGGCGGTTCGGCGGTGATTGCCCTGTTGTCGACACTGGCGCCGGGCGACCTGCCCGGTCAGGCGCACATGAGCGAGGCGCTGCTGGCGGGGCTCAAGCGCACGACTATACGCCAGCTGCTACTGGTGGGCGATTTCGCTGTGCTGGACAAGCCAGGCAAGTACAGTGAAGTGGAGCGGGAATGCGTGAACCAGGTGGTCGATGGCTTGCAGCGCAGCGCCTTGCACTGGACGTTGATCAATACGCCGCCGGAGCTGCCAGGGTTGGGGATGGAGCATTTTCGCAGTACCGAGGGCACGTTGGAGCCGGGGTTGGGTGAGCCTTTGCGGCAGCTGGCCAGGGTCGCGGCAGGAATGGTGGATATGCTGGAGCTGGGTTTGCACCGGGGCGAGCATCTGAACTTCGTGGTCTAGACTGCCGGAGCTGCTACGGCGACCTCAAAGGCTGCGCTCACGCTCCAGCCAATCCACAAACCGCTGGATCAGCGCCCCGCGCCGCTTGCGCGGCGGCAGCACCACGTAATACCCCCGGGCCGAACGCAAGCTCCCTTCTAGTGGCCGGCACAGCAGCCCCTGGTCCACCAGCCCGTCCACCAGGTGGCCCCAGCCAATCGCCACGCCTTGGCCGGCGATCGCCGCCTGAATCAGCAAGGTATAGTTATCGAACCGCAACTGTCCCGGCGGCGGCGGGCTGGCCACGCCAAACCCACGGAATACCCCCGCCCAGTCGAACCAGCGGCTGGCCTGCTCGCCCTTCAAGTGCAGCAACGGCAACCGTTGCAAATCCTCGGCTGACAAGGGCTTGCCATGAATCAGCCGAGGGCTGCAGACCGGGAAAACTTCCTCATCGAACAACCAGCGGCTCTCACCTTGGTGAAAGCGCCCGTCACCAAACAGCACTGCCACATCGATGTCCGGGCGCAACATGCCCAGGCTGCGTTCACCCGTCACCAGGCTTACATCCACCTGTGGATAAGCCTGGTGAAAGCGCTGCAACCGTGGCATCAGCCAGAACGCCGCAAAAGCGAAGTCGGTCGCTACCTGCAGCACCTCGCGCTGGCCTCTCCCGCAGACCTCAGCGATGCCGTCATCCATGGCCTGCAGGCCCTGATACACCTGTTCGAACAACGCCTGGCCAGCCTCGGTCAGCACGATGCCCCGGTAAATGCGGTCGAACAAGCGCGTGCCCAACTGAGCCTCCAGCCGTTTGATCTGCTGGCTCACTGCCGGCTGCGTGGTGCCAAGCTCCAGGGCCGCCGCAGTGAAGCCACGCAGCCGTGCGGCGGCCTCGAACACGCGCAAGGTGTCCAGCGACAAGTCGGCAAGGTGCTCAAACATAAGCGTGGCTAATCCTATTCATTGTTCGCCATGGGCTTTACCCATGTTATCCACAGACGCATTTTGGTAGGCAAGCGGTTCGCATAATTCTCAACGATGGAAGCCACCATGACGCGCCCGAATATCCTGTTCATCATGGCCGACCAGATGGCCGCGCCCTTGCTGCCGATCTACAGCCCGTCGCCGATCCAGATGCCGCACCTGAGCCGCCTGGCCGAGCAGGCGGTGGTGTTCAACGCTGCCTACTGCAACAGCCCATTGTGCGCCCCGTCCCGTTTCACCCTGGTCAGTGGCCAGTTGCCCAGCCGCATCGGCGCCTACGACAACGCCGCCGACTTCCCCGCCGATGTACCGACCTACGCCCACTACCTGCGCCGCCTTGGCTACAGCACCGCGCTGTCAGGCAAGATGCACTTCTGTGGCCCGGACCAGTTGCATGGCTACGAAGAACGTCTGACCAGCGATATCTACCCAGCGGACTATGGCTGGGCGGTGAACTGGGATGAACCGGACGTGCGCCCAAGCTGGTACCACAACATGTCCTCGGTGCTGCAGGCCGGCCCGTGCGTGCGTACCAACCAGCTGGATTTCGACGAAGAAGTGCTGTTCAAGGCGCGCCAGTACCTGTACGACCACGTCCGCGAAAACGATGGCCGGCCGTTCTGCCTGACTGTGTCGATGACCCACCCGCACGACCCGTACACCATCCCCAGGCGCTACTGGGATCGCTACGAGGGTGTGGATATCCCGATGCCGCGCGCCGAGTTCGCGCAGGCGGAACTTGACCCCCACTCGCAGCGCCTGCTGAAGGTGTACGACCTGTGGAACAAGCCCCTGCCGGTGGACAAGATCCGCGATGCCCGCCGCGCCTACTTCGGCGCCTGCAGCTACATCGACGACAATATCGGCCAGTTGTTGCAAACCCTCGAGGAATGCCACCTGGCCGACAACACCGTGATCGTGTTCTCTGGCGACCACGGCGACATGCTCGGTGAGCGGGGCCTCTGGTACAAGATGCACTGGTTCGAGATGTCGGCGCGGGTACCGCTGCTGATACACGCGCCCAAGCGTTTCGCCGCATGCCGGGTGGACGCCTCGGTGTCGACCTGCGACTTGCTGCCGACGCTGGTCGAGCTGGCAGGCGGGTCTGTGGATAAAAACCTGCACCTGGACGGCCGCTCGCTGCTTGGCCATTTGCAAGGGCAGGGCGGCCACGACGAGGTCATCGGCGAGTACATGGCCGAAGGCACGGTTGGGCCGCTGATGATGATTCGCCGTGGCCCGTACAAGTTCGTGTACAGCGAAGACGACCCATGCCTACTCTATGACCTGAGCCGCGACCCGCACGAGCGGGAGAACCTCACCAGCAGCCCGGACCACCAGGCGCTGCTGCAGGCATTTGTCGATGAAGCACGGCAACGCTGGGATATTCCCAGCCTGCGCCAGCAGGTGCTGGCCAGCCAACGCCGCCGCCGCCTGGTGGCCGAGGCGCTGGCCATCGGCAAGCTGAAAAGCTGGGACCACCAACCCTGGGTGGACGCCAGCCAACAGTACATGCGCAACCACATCGATCTCGACGACCTCGAGCGCAAGGCACGTTATCCACAGCCCGCACCCTTGGAATGAGTAAAGAGAGGCCGCCATGCATCAGTTCTCCGCCGCCGTGTTCGCCCTGGCCATCAGCCTGGGCACGAGCACCGTTTACGCCGCCGACAGCGACACGCAATGCACTACCGTGAAATTGGCCGACCCCGGCTGGAGCGACATTGCCTCGACCAACGCCGTGGCCCGCCTGCTGCTGGAAAGCCTGGGTTATCAGGTCAAGATCGACAGCCTGGCTGTACCGATCATCTATGGCGGCCTCAAGGATGGTCGCGTAGATGCTTTCCTCGGCAACTGGATGCCCGCGCACCAGGGCTTTCATGACAAGTTCATCGCCAATGGCGACGTGAAGCAGCTGTCACGCAATCTGGAGGGAACCGAGTTCACCCTGGCAGTGCCCGATTATGTATGGAATGCCGGGGTCAGGGACTTTGCCGACCTGCAGAAACACGCCGACCAGTTTGACAAGAAGCTTTACGGGATTGGCTCCGGCGCCCCGGCCAACCTGTCACTGAAGGAAATCATCGACAAGAATGAGTTCAACCTTGGCCAATGGAAGCTGGTGGAATCCAGCGAGCAGGCGATGCTGGCGCAGGTTGACCGAGCGGTGAAAAAACAGCAGTTCATCACCTTCCTCGGCTGGACCCCGCACCCGATGAACGTGAAGTTGAAAATGCATTACCTGACCGGCGGGGAGAAGTGGTTCGGCAGTAAAGGCGACGTCTATACCTTGACCCGCAAAGGTTATCCACAAGCCTGCCCCAATGCGGCGAAGCTGCTGGAAAACCTGAAGTTCACGCTGGATATGGAAAACAGCATCATGGCCGAGGTTGTGGATAAGAAAATCAGCTTCGACGAAGCGGCCAAGGCCTGGGTGAAAGCGCATCCCGAGGTGCTGGATGGGTGGTTGGCCGGGGTGAGCACCAGAAGTGGCGAGGATGCTGGCAAAGCAGTAAAAACCAAGCTCTAAACCGATCCTGTGGGAGCGGGTTCACCCGCGAATGCGTCAGTGAGGCTACCAATGCATTCGCGGGTAGACCCGCTCCCACACAGGACAGTGCACCTTCGGAAATCTGGATATCTCATGCATCGCCTCGCTCACCTGCTGCCCTTCCTCACATGGCTGCCGCGCCAATCGGGCCGCAGCCTGCGCCAGGACCTGCTGGTGGGCCTGAGCGGTGCCATCCTCGCCCTGCCACAATCCATCGCCTATGCCCTGATCGCCGGCCTGCCTGCCGAATACGGCCTGTACGCCGCCATCGTGCCGGTGCTGATCGCCTGCCTGTGGGGCTCGTCCTGGCACCTGATCTGTGGCCCGACCGCCGCCATTTCCATCGTGCTCTACGCCAGCATCAGCCCGTTGGCCGTGGCCGGCAGCGCCGACTACGTAACCCTAGTGTTGTTGCTGACCTTCCTCGGCGGCCTGTTCCAGTTGCTGCTCGGGCTTTTGCGCTTCGGCGCGCTGGTCAACTTTGTCTCCCATTCCGTGGTGCTTGGCTTCACCCTGGGCGCTGCCATCGTCATTGCCCTGGGCCAACTACCCAACCTGCTGGGCATGGACCTGCCCAGTCAGGCCACTGCGTTGAAGACGGCGCAGGACCTGGCCAGCCACGCCGGTGAGGTAGACCTGCCTTCCTTGGTGCTGGGCCTGGCCACCGTCGCGATCGGCGTGGCCATCAAGCTCTGGCGCCCCCGTTGGCCGAGCCTGTTGCTCGCCCTGATCCTGGTCAGCCTGCTGGCCTGGCTGCTACCCGGCTTGTTTGGCCATGTACCGCGAGTGCCAGCATTCACCGGCCAACTGCCACCCTTCAGCCCGCTGCCCTTGCTGGATGTGGAACTGGTTCTGCGGCTACTGCCCAGCGCCGTGGCGGTGGGCATGCTCGGGCTGGTCACCAGCCTGTCGATTGCTCGCTCGTTGTCGGCACGTTCGGAGCAGCTGATCAACGCTGACCAGGAAATTCGGGCCCAAGGCCTGTCGAACATCATTGGGGCGTTCTTTTCCGGCTACCTGTCTTCCGGCTCCTTCACCCGCTCTGGGTTGAGCTATGACGCTGGCGCCCGCTCCCCCCTGGCCGGGGTGTTCTCGGCATTGTGGGTGGCGCTATTCGCCGTTGCCGGGGCCGGGCTGATTGCGCATCTGCCGATTCCGGCCATGGCCGGCAGCATTCTGTTGATCTGCTGGGGGTTGGTGGACCACCGCGCGATTCGTGCGCTGTTCCGGGTCAGCCGTTCGGAATTCCTGGTCATGGCACTGACAGCGGCGGCGACGTTGTTGCTGGAGCTGCAAACCGCGATCTATGCCGGGGTATTGGCATCGCTATTCTTCTACCTCAAGCGCACGTCACGGCCAAGGGTGCAGCAAACGCGTGAAGGGGAGGCGGACGTGCTGCGGGTAGGCGGGTCGATCTTCTTTGGTGCAGCGCCTTACCTGCAGGTGCGCTTGCAGCGCTGCCAGGGGCCACATGTGGTGATCGATGCGCGGCAGGTGAACTTTATCGACTATTCCGGTGTGGATATGTTGCACCGCGAGGCGCGCCGGTTGAGGCGGGCGGGGGGAAGCCTGACCTTGCACCGGGCCAGGCCGCAGGTGATCGAGGAACTGCAGAAGCTGGAAGGGGCGGAGTTATGCCCGATCCGGTTTGACGAATGAGCTGTGAATCCTGGGGCTGCTTTGCAGCCCCGACAATTTCAGCCCCGAGCGAGCTGTCGGCGCAACTCCGCCAAAACCGGCGCCGTATCCGGGCGCACGCCTCGCCAGACAAAGAAGGCTTCAGCCGCCTGCTCAGCCAGCATCCCCAGCCCGTCCAGCACCTGAGCCGCCCCAAGCCTGGTAGCCCACTGGCAAAACGGCGTCGGCTCCTTGCCATACATCATGTCGTAGCACACCGTACGCCCCGCCTCGACCAGGCTGTCGGCAATCGGTGGCAATTCACCGGCCAGGCTCGCCGAAGTGGCATTGATGATCACGTCCACCGGCTCCTGCAACCAGGCAAAACCACTGGCCACCACCGGCCCCAGTTCATCGAATTCCCGCGCCAGCTGCTCGGCCTTTTCCACAGTGCGGTTGGCAATGACCAGCGACTGCGGCTTGTGTGCCAGCAGCGGCTCCAGCACGCCCCGCACGGCGCCGCCAGCACCGAGGATCAGGATGCGCTTGCCCGCCAGCGCGACACCGGCATTCACCGTCAGGTCACGCACCAGGCCCGCGCCGTCGGTGTTGTCGCCCTGCAAGGTACCGTCGGCCAGCTTGCACAGCGTGTTCACCGCGCCCGCGCGCTGGGCGCGTGGGGTCAGGCTGTCACACAGGCGGTAGGCCTCTTCCTTGAACGGCACAGTGACGTTGGCGCCGCGGCCTTGCTTGAAAAAGCCACGCGCACAGTCACTGAACTCGTCCAGCGGCGCCAGCAGGGTAGCGTATTCCAGGTCCTGACCGGTCTGCTCGGCAAACAGACGGTGGATCAACGGCGACTTGCTGTGGCCGATGGGGTTACCGAAAACGACGTACTGGTCCATGGCGATTCCTTTGTTGTGCAGGGGCTTACTGGCTGAGCCAGTCGCGGTCCTGCAGGAAGTAGTCAGTCAGGCGTGCTTCTTCGCTGCCAGGGGCGGCCTTCCAGTCGTAGCCCCAGCGGACCTGCGGCGGCAGCGACATGAGAATGGACTCGGTACGCCCGCCCGACTGCAGGCCGAACAGGGTGCCACGGTCGTAGACCAGGTTGAACTCCACATAGCGGCCACGGCGATATTCCTGGAACTCACGCTGTTGCGGGGTGTAAGGCGTGTTCTTGCGGCGCTGGACGATCGGCAGGTAGGCGTTGATGTAGGCATCGCCGATGGCACGGATGAAGGCAAAGCAGGTGTCGAAGTCCCACTCGTTCAGGTCATCGAAGAACAGGCCGCCAATACCACGCGGCTCGCCACGGTGCTTGAGGTGGAAGTAACGGTCACACCAGGCCTTGTAGCGCGGGTACACGTCGGCACCGAACGGCGCGCAGGCCTGCTCGGCGACGCGGTGCCAGTGGATACAGTCTTCCTCGTTGCCGTAATAGGGGGTCAGGTCGAAACCACCGCCGAACCACCACACGGCTTCTTCACCTTCCTTTTCGGCAATGAAGAAGCGCACGTTGGCATGCGAGGTAGGCACATGCGGGTTGTGCGGGTGGATCACCAGCGATACACCCAGAGCCTCGAAGCCACGGCCCGCCAGCTCGGGGCGATGGGCACTGGCCGAAGGCGGCAGGCCGGCACCGAATACGTGAGAGAAGTTGACCCCGCCTTTCTCGATCACCTTGCCATCGCCGATCACCCGTGTGCGCCCCCCGCCACCGGCCTCGCGCACCCAAGCATCCTCGACGAAGCGGGCACCGCCGTCTTCTGTTTCAAGGGCAGAGCAGATGCGGTCTTGCAGGTCGAGCAGATAGGCTTTCACGGCCTCGGTGCGGCTAGTCATCGGGTCACCAGGAACGGGCAGGGAACAATTCGCCGCGTAGCATACCACCGCCAGGGCGTGCGCCGCAGTTGACGGGGATCAGGCAAAGGCGTCCGATAGAAGGCCTTTCCCGATCCCGACTACAGGAGTGCGAGATGGCCAAGCGTATCCAGTTCAGCCAGCATGGCGGCCCGGAAGTACTGCAGTTTGTAGAATTCGAACCCGCTCCGCCCGGGCCGCAGCAGGTGCGCGTGCGTAACCATGCGATCGGCCTGAACTTCATCGACACCTACTTCCGCAGTGGGCTGTATGCACCGCCATCGCTGCCCTCCGGGCTGGGTACCGAGGCGGCGGGGGTGGTCGAGGCCGTGGGCGAGGGCGTGACCCGCCTGAAAGTGGGCGATCGCGTCGCCCATGCCGGTGGGCCGCTGGGTGCGTACAGCGAAGTGCATACGCTGCCGGAGGCCAACCTGGTCAAGCTACCCGACAACATCAGCTTCGAGCAGGCGGCGGCGGTGATGCTCAAGGGTCTGACCGTGCAGTACCTGTTGAAGCAGACCTACGCGGTGAAGCCAGGCGACGTGATCCTGTTCCACGCAGCGGCCGGCGGCGTGGGTTCGTTGGCGTGCCAGTGGGCCAAGGCGCTGGGCGCCAAGCTGATCGGCACCGTCAGCTCTGCCGAAAAGGCCGAACGGGCCAAGGCGTTGGGCGCGTGGGCGACCATCGACTACAGCCATGAGGATGTGGCCAAGCGGGTGCTGGAACTGACCGACGGCAAGAAATGCCCGGTGGTGTATGACGGCGTGGGTGCGGATACCTGGTTGACCTCGCTGGATTGTTTGCAGCCGCGTGGTTTGATGGTGAGCTTCGGCAATGCCTCGGGCGCAGTGAGCGGGGTGAACCTGGGCATTCTGGCGCAGAAGGGTTCGCTGTACGTGACTCGGCCGACACTGGCGAGCTATGCCAACAATGCCGAGAACACCCAGGCCATGGCCGATGATCTGTTTGCGATGATTGGCAGTGGCAAGCTGGTTGTGGATATCCAGCAGCGGTATCCGCTGAGCGAGGCGGCCAAGGCGCAGACGGAGTTGTCGGCGCGCAGGACGGTGGGGTCAACGGTATTGTTGCCTTGAATGGTTGGGAGCGCGGTAGGACGACGATGTGTACGCCCTGAGGTTTTCAGCGCCTGTGAGACCGAGCGCCGCGGTGCTCGGTCTCACAGGCGCTGAAAACCCAAAGGCAAGCCTTCGCCAACGCTATTAGCCCGGACGCACAACCTCGCCAGTTGCCAGGTTACGAATCACGCTCGGGTTCTTCCGCCCACCCAGCGCCCCGCCCAGCACCAGGTCCAGCTGGCCATGGAAGTATTGCTCCACCCGCAACCGGGTCTTGGCCGCCGGGCGTCCGCCGGGGTTGCACGAGGTGGAAATCAATGGCCCCACCAATGCACACAGCTCACGCACCAACGGGTGGTCGCTGACCCGCAGCGCCACCGTGTCATGCTGCCCGGTCACCCATTCTGGCAACAGGTCCTGGTGCGGCACCAGCCAAGTGTTCGGCCCCGGCCAGGTGCTGCCCATGCGGTCGATCCAGTCTTCGGGGAAGTCCTCGAACAGGAAGTCGAACTGGCGGATGTTGTCGGCCACCAGGATCAGCCCTTTATCCACAGGCCGCGACTTCAGCGCCAGCAGGCGATACACCGCGTCCTCGTTCCACGGATCGCAGCCCAGGCCCCAGACCGCTTCCGTCGGGTAGGCGATCACTGCGCCCGCCCGGATTTCACGTGCGGCTTGTTGCACTCGAAAACTGCTCACCATTTCTGTCACTCCACCTATCAAACTTGCTTGTGAGCAGTGTACTTAGCCCGCGCGGGCAAACCAACGTCCGGCTTCATTGCTGACCCGCCCTTCCAGCTCGAGTTCGGTAAGCTGCGCGAGCACATCGGCCAGCGGCTGCTCGCTGCAATGCGCCAGGCTTTCGCTGGTCTGAGGTGCAGCATGCAGCAGGGCAAGCAGCGGATGGTCGAACTTGTCCACAGCCGCTGGCGGCAGATTTTGCCAGCCCTGCAGGCTTTCCAGAATCTGTTCCACACTTTCCACCAACAGTGCACCGTCACGGATCAACTGGTGGCACCCCTTGGCCCCTGGGTGGTGAATGGAGCCGGGGATCGCATACACCTCGCGTCCTTGCTCAGCCGCCAGGCGTGCAGTGATCAGCGAACCACTGGCCAGACTCGCTTCGACGACCAGCACCCCCAGCGACAGACCGCTGATGATGCGATTGCGCCGCGGGAAGTTTCCCGGCAGTGGTTCCGCATCCAGCGGGTATTCGGACACCAGCGTGCTGCCGTTTTCGATCATCGCCTGCGCAAGTGCCTTGTGGCGCTGTGGATAAAGTTTTTGCAAACCTGTACCGAGTACCCCGATGGTACTTCCTCCAGCCTGCAATGCGGCCCGATGAGCGGCACCATCGACACCCACGGCCAGCCCGCTGGTGATGGTAAAACCGGCATGCGCCAGATACCGGGAAAATGCACCGGCGTTGTCGATTGCCGGGGGTGAAGCACGCCTGCTACCCACAATCGCCAACTGTGGGCGCTCGAGCAAGGCCGGCTCACCGGCGACGAAAAGCAACGGTGGAGCATCATCGATCTCGGCCAGCAACGGCGGGTAGCCAGGGCCGTCCCACATCAGTAAATGCTGGCCAGGGCCCTCTAGCCAGGCCATTGCAGCCAATGCGCCGTCACGTACTTCGACGCTGCGTCGGGCATCGATGGTGGCCTGCGGTATGCCCAGTGCTCGCCAGGCAGCGGCCGGCGCGCACAGGGCCGACGAGGCACTGCCAAAGGTTTCCAGCAAGCTGCGAAAGCGTCGCAACCCGGTTTCCGGCAGGCGGTGCAGGCGTAATCGTGCTTCCAGTTCTGCTGGCGGGAGAGGCGACGAATGGTAATCAGTCATGGGGATCATCCTTGATCGAAACGGGGCCATCGGCGTGGCACAAACTGTGGATAACTTTGTTGATAACGCTTTGACAACCTGTCCATCGAACGCCCTATAAACGGGCCTTGAAAACCCTAGCCGAGCTTTGCCAGGTGCTGAAATCCCCGTTTCCCTTTATTATGTGTGCTCAGTTTTCAACCGAACGCACAGTGACTGCCTGACCTTATGGCCATCTTGAACATTCTCGAATTCCCGGACCCGCGCCTGCGCACCATCGCCAAACCGGTGACGGAGTTCGACGACGCTCTGCATCAGCTGATCGACGACATGTTTGAAACCATGTACGAAGCCCCCGGCATCGGTCTCGCCGCCACCCAGGTGAATGTGCACAAGCAGGTGGTGGTCATGGACCTCAGCGAGGACCGCAGCGAGCCGCGCGTCTTCATCAACCCCACGGTCGAAGAGCTGACCCATGACATGGGCCAGTACCAGGAAGGCTGCCTGTCGGTACCGGGCTTCTACGAGAACGTCGATCGCCCGCTGCGTGTGCGGGTCAAGGCCCAGGACCGTGATGGCAAGCCGTACGAGCTGGAATGCGAAGGTCTGCTGGCGGTGTGCGTGCAGCACGAATTCGATCACCTCAATGGCAAGCTGTTCGTCGATTACCTGTCGCAGCTCAAGCGCGACCGGATCAAGAAGAAGCTGGAAAAGCAGCACCGCCAGCAAGCCTGATCCCTACCTTCCAGAAGGCTTGCTCCGGCAAGCCTTTTTCTTTTTTGAAGCGAGAACTCCATGCGCATCGTCTTTGCAGGCACTCCAGAGTTTGCCGCCGAACACCTCAAGGCCCTGCTCGACAGCCCGTACGAGATCGTGGCCGTCTACACCCAGCCCGACCGCCCCGCCGGCCGTGGCCAGAAGCTCATGCCGAGCGCGGTCAAGGCACTGGCGGTGGCCCATGACATTCCGGTATTTCAGCCGCCGTCGCTGCGCAACGCCGAAGCCCAGGCCGAACTGGCTGCGCTGAAGCCAGACCTGATGGTGGTAGTGGCCTACGGCCTGATCCTGCCGCAAGCAGTACTGGATATCCCGCGCCTGGGTTGCATCAACAGCCACGCCTCGCTGTTGCCACGCTGGCGCGGTGCCGCACCGATCCAGCGCGCCGTCGAAGCCGGCGACGCCGAGAGCGGTGTGACCGTGATGCGCATGGAAGCAGGCCTGGACACCGGCCCGATGCTGCTCAAGGTGGTCACCCCGATCAGTGCCGAAGACACCGGCGGCAGCCTGCATGACCGCCTCGCCGAACTGGGCCCGCCCGCCGTGGTGCAGGCCATCGCCGGCCTGGCCGACGGGTCGCTGCAGGGACAAGTCCAGGACGATGCCCTGGCCACCTACGCGCACAAGCTGAACAAGGACGAAGCCCGCATTGACTGGAGCCGCCCGGCGGTCGAGCTGGAGCGTCTGATCCGTGCGTTCAACCCATGGCCGGTTTGCCACAGCACCCTCGATGGCGAAAGTGTGAAAGTACTGGCCGCCAGCCTGTCCACCGGCCAGGGTGAGCCGGGCGAGATCCTGTCGGCCAGCAAGGACGGCCTGGTGGTCGCCTGCGGTGACCAGGCGCTGAGCCTCACCCGCCTGCAGCTGCCCGGCGGCAAGGCGCTGAACTTCAGCGACCTGTTCAACAGCCGCCGCGAGAAATTCGCCAGCGGCAAGGTGCTGGGCCAATGAACCCACGCCTCGCCGCCGCCCGCGCCCTTGCCGCCGTACTCAGCGGCAAGGCCTCGCTGAACAGTTCGCTGCCGGCGCAGCTGGACAAGGTCGACGAGCGCGACCGTGGCCTGACCCAGGATCTCGCCTTTGGCACCGCACGCTGGCAACCGCGCCTTGACCTGCTGGCCGCGCAGCTGCTGCAAAAGCCATTCAAAACCGCTGACGCTGATGTCCAGGCGCTGTTGCTGGTTGGCTTGTATCAACTGTTCTACACCCGTATTCCAGCGCATGCCGCCATTGGCGAAACCGTAGGTTGTGCCGACAAGCTGAAGAAGCCCTGGGCCAAGGGCTTGCTCAATGCCGTGCTGCGTCGCGCCCAACGCGAAGGCGAGGAATTGCTGGCTGGAATGGAGCGCGACCCGGTGGTGCGCACCGCCCATCCACGCTGGCTGCAAAAATCGCTGAAAGCGTTCTGGCCGGAGCGGTGGGAAGCCATCTGCGCCGCCAACAACGCCCACCCGCCCATGATTCTGCGGGTCAACCGTCGACACCACAGCCGCGACGCCTACCTGGCGCTGCTGGCCGAGGCGGGCGTTGGCGCCAGCGCCTGCCAGTACAGCCGTGACGGCATCGTGCTGGCCGAAGCCTGCGATGTGCGTGGCTTGCCGGGCTTTGCAGAGGGCTGGGTGAGCGTGCAGGACGAAGCCGCGCAGCTGGCCGCCGACCTGCTGGAACTGGCCCCCGGCCAGCGCGTGCTGGATGCCTGCTGCGCACCCGGCGGCAAGACCTGTCACCTGTTGGAGGCCGAAGCCGGCCTGGCCCAGGTGGTGGCCATCGACCTCGAAGCCAAGCGCCTGAGCCGGGTGCGCGAGAACCTCGACCGCCTCCAGCTTGACGCCGAGCTGATCGCCTGCGACGCCCGCGATACCGCCAGCTGGTGGGATGGCAAGCCGTTCCAGCGCATCCTGCTCGACGCACCGTGCTCGGCCACCGGCGTGATCCGCCGTCACCCGGACATCAAGCTGACCCGTCAGGCCGAGGACATCCCGGCCTTGGCCATGCTGCAGGGCGAACTCCTCGATGCCCTGTGGCCGACCCTGGAAGTCGGCGGCATGCTGCTGTATGCCACCTGCTCCAGCCTGCCTACCGAGAATACCGAAGTGATCGACGCGTTCCTCGCCCGCACCCCTGGTGCCCGCGAGCTGGACCTGGCCACCGCGGCCGGCCTGCGTCAGCCCCATGGCCGTCAGTTGCTGGCCCAGGAGGGCGGCCACGACGGTTTCTACTATGCCAAGCTGATCAAGATCGCCGCTTCGCGCGGATAGGAAAACAAGGTAGGGAGTAGCGGATGAAGATCATCATCCTCGGTGCAGGGCAGGTAGGCGGTACGCTCGCAGAGCACCTGGCGAGCGAAGCCAACGACATTACCGTGGTCGACACCGACGGCGACCGCCTGCGTGACCTGGGCGACCGCCTGGATATCCGCACCGTGCAGGGCCGCGGCTCGCTGCCCACGGTGCTGCGTCAGGCTGGCGCCGACGACGCCGACATGCTGGTGGCGGTGACCAACAGCGACGAGACCAACATGGTCGCCTGCCAGGTGGCCTATTCGCTGTTCCATACGCCGACCAAGATCGCCCGGGTGCGCGAATCGGCCTACCTCACCCGCGAAGAGCTGTTCGACAACGACCATATTCCGGTCGACGTGCTGATCAGCCCGGAACAAGTGGTAACCAACTACATCAAGCGCCTGATCGAACACCCCGGCTCGCTGCAGGTGATCGACTTTGCCGAAGGCAAGGCACAGCTGGTGGCGGTAAAGGCCTACTACGGCGGCCCGCTGGTGGGCCAGCAACTGCGCCAGATCCGGGCCCACATGCCCAATGTCGATACCCGCGTGGCGGCCATCTTCCGCCGCGACCGCCCCATCACGCCACGGGGTGACACGGTGATCGAGGCCGACGACGAAGTGTTCTTCATCGCCGCGAAGAAGGACATCCGCGCGGTGATGGGTGAACTGCGCCGCATCGACGAGACCAACAAGCGGGTGGTCATCGCCGGCGGCGGGCAGATCGGCGAACGCCTGGCCGAAGCCATCGAAAGCCGTTACCAGGTGAAGATCATCGAGATGAGCCCGGCCCGTTGCCGGCACCTTTCCGACACCCTGGAAAGCACCGTGGTGCTGCAGGGCAGCGCCTCGGACAAGGACCTGATGCTCGAGGAGAACATCGCCGACGCCGACATCTTCCTGGCCCTGACCAACGATGACGAAGCCAACATCATGTCGTCGCTGTTGGCCAAGCGCCTGGGTGCGCGCAAGGTGATGACCATCATCAACAACCCGGCCTATGTCGACCTGGTGCAGGGCGGCGAGATCGACATCGCCATCAGCCCGCAGCTGGCCACCATCGGCACCCTGCTGGCGCATGTGCGCCGGGGCGACATCGTCAGTGTGCATTCGCTGCGGCGCGGGGCGGCCGAAGCCATCGAGGCAGTCGCGCACGGGGATGCGAAGTCGAGCAAGGTGGTCGGCAAGGCCATCGAAGACATCGCCCTGCCGCCGGGCACCACCATCGGCGCGATCATTCGCGCTGAAGAGGTGATCATCGCCCACGACGACACGCGGATCGAATCGGGCGACCACGTGATCCTGTTCGTTGTGGATAAAAAACATATCCGCGATGTGGAGAAGCTGTTCCACGTCGGCTTGAGTTTCTTCTAGGAAGACAAGGCATGCGCGAATCGCTGGAAAAGATGCTGGCCAAGGGTGTGGATAACCCTTTGCTGAGGTTTGGCCTGGGCAAAGCCTGGCTGGACGAGGGCAATGGCGCTGAAGCGGCCGTGCACCTGGCGCGCTGCGTGGAGCAGGACCCGAAGTACTCTGCGGCGTGGAAACTGCTGGGCAAGGCGTATCAGTTGCAGGGGGACCTGGCGGCGGCGCGCAAGGCCTGGGAGGACGGGATCGTGGCGGCTCAGGCGCATGGCGACAAGCAGGCCGAGAAAGAGATGACGGTGTTCCTGAAGAAGCTCAACAAGATTTGAGATCGCCGGGGCTGTCTTGCAGCCCATTCGCGGGACAAGCCCGCTCCCACAGTGGCCTTGGTCAAACCGATCTATTGTGGGAGCGGGCTTGCCCCGCGAATGGGGCGCGAAGCGCCCCCAGGGTCTCAATACCAGCGCGGTTCCCCCGCCGGGCGCTTCTTGAAGCGCTTCATGCTCCACATGTACTGGCTCGGGTACTCGCGCACGTAACGCTCCACCACCTTGCTCATCGCCGCCGCCGATACCGTTACGTCGGTGCTGTACATCTCTTCCGGCGCCGCTTCGAGGAACACCTTGAAGCCCGAACCGTCCGGCAACCGCAGCGCATGCAGGAACACTCCCACCGCCTTGCCACCGGCCAGCATGTTCGGCACGAACTTGCTGGTCAAAGCCTGGGTCCCGAGAAACGGCACGAACACCCCAGCCGACTCCGCCGGTTCCGGGTCGGCAGGAATGCCCACCTGACCGCCACGGCGCACTTCCTTGATGACGCTGAGAATGCCTTCCTTGGTCGAAGGCGCCACACGGTTGCCCATCTGCACCCGCTGCTCGCGCAGCAGGTCGTCCACCGCCTTGAGCTTCGGCGGGCGGTAGAAGATGATCGGCTTGCATTGGTTGCAGTAGAAGTGATTCAGCACTTCCCAGTTGCCCAAGTGGCTGGTGATACCGACCACCCCCTTGCCCGAAGCCAGGGCCTGCTCCAGCACTTCCAGGCCATGCACTTCCTTGACCAGCGCCAGCGAGCGTTGCGGCGGCCAGATCCAGGCACAGGCACTTTCGACGAAGGATTTGCCGATATCTTTCAGCGCACGGCCGACCAGTTGCTCACGCTCGGCCGGGTCCATCTCCGGGAAGCACTTGGCCAGGTTGATGCGCACGACATTGCGCGAGCCATTGGGGATTTTCCACATCAGCCAACCGATACCCGCGCCGACGCGCTGCACAGCGCCCCAGGGCAGCTTGGCAAACAGACGCAGCACCCCGACCATCAGGGCGCCCTTGAACTTTTCCACAGGCGAATTCCTTATTTCAGCAAGGCGCGCATTGTAACCCCTCAGCGCAACAAGGCGGCGTAGCGATCGCAATCGGTGGTGTGGTCCATGACCATCCCGGTGGCCTGCATGAAGGCGTAACAGATGGTCGGGCCGACGAAGGTAAAGCCGGCCTTCTGCAAGGCCTTGCTCATGGCCTTGGCCTCCTCGGTGACCGCTGGCACCTCGCTGCGGCTATTGAAGTGGTTGATCTTCGGTTGCCCGCCGACGAACGACCAGAGCCATTGCGCAGGGTTATCCACAGCCAGCCAGGCCTGGGCATTGCGCCGGGCGGCCTTGAGCTTGAGGCGATTGCGGATGATGCCGGCGTCCTGCATCAGCGCTTCGATTCGCTCGTCGCTCATTGACGCCAGTTGCACGGGATCGAAGCCGTACAGCACCTCGCGATAACGCTCGCGCTTGCGCAGGACGGTGATCCAGGAAAGCCCGGCCTGGAACCCTTCGAGCAAAAGCATCTCGAACAGCAACGCCGGGTCACGCTGTGGCGTTCCCCATTCCTGGTCATGGTAGGCCTGGTACAACGGATCGTCGGTACACCAAAAGCAGCGTGGCATAAGGCTCCAATGAGTAGAGGGCGAGGCGAATCAGGTTATACTCCCGCTCTTTACATCCGCATCCCCAGATACAGGTGAATTTCGTGAGCCAGCCTACGCCAGCCGTGCGTACCTTCCAAGACCTGATCCTCGCCCTGCAGAACTACTGGGCCGAGCAAGGTTGTGTGGTGCTTCAGCCCTACGATATGGAAGTAGGCGCCGGCACGTTCCACACCGCTACATTCCTGCGCGCCGTGGGTCCAGAAACCTGGAACGCCGCCTATGTGCAGCCTAGCCGTCGCCCTGCCGACGGGCGGTATGGCGAAAACCCCAACCGCCTGCAGCACTACTACCAGTTCCAGGTAGTACTGAAGCCGAACCCGGCCAACTTCCAGGAGCTGTACCTCGGCTCGCTGAAAGCCATCGGCCTGGACCCGCTGGTGCACGACATTCGCTTCGTCGAAGACAACTGGGAATCGCCGACCCTGGGCGCCTGGGGCCTGGGCTGGGAAATCTGGCTCAACGGCATGGAAGTCACCCAGTTCACCTACTTCCAGCAGGTGGGCGGCATCGAGTGCTACCCGGTCACTGGTGAAATCACCTACGGCCTGGAGCGCCTGGCCATGTACATCCAGGGCGTCGACTCGGTGTACGACCTGGTGTGGGCCGACGGCCCGTTCGGCAAGGTCACCTACGGCGACGTGTTCCACCAGAACGAAGTGGAGCAGTCGACCTACAACTTCGAACACGCCAACGTCGAGAAACTGTTCGAGCTGTTCGATTTCTACGAAAGCGAAGCCAACCGCCTGATCAAGCTGGAGCTGCCGCTGCCAACCTATGAAATGGTCCTGAAGGCCTCGCATACCTTCAACCTGCTGGACGCCCGCCGCGCCATCTCGGTAACCGAGCGCCAGCGCTACATTCTGCGTGTACGTACCCTGGCCCGGGACGTGGCGCAAAGCTATCTGCAAGCCCGTGCACGCCTGGGCTTCCCGATGGCCACCCCTGAACTGCGTGACGAAGTGTTGGCTAAGCTGGAGGCTGCACAATGAGTGCTCAAGATTTCCTGGTAGAACTGGGCACCGAAGAGCTGCCACCGAAAGCCCTCGCCAGCCTCGGCGAAGCCTTCCTGGCCGGCATCGAGAAAGGCCTGCAGGCGGCCGGCCTGAATTACACCGGCAAGCAGGTCTATGCCGCGCCGCGCCGCCTGGCCGTGCTGATCCGCCAGCTGGACGTGCAGCAGCCTGACCGCAGCATCAACATCGATGGGCCGCCCCTGCAAGCGGCATTCAACGCCGAAGGCGAGCCGACCCAGGCGGCCCTGGGCTTTGCCAAGAAGTGCGGTGTGGAACTGGCCGAAATCGACCAGAGCGGCCCCAAGCTGCGTTTCTCCCAGCACATTCCAGGCAAGGCCACTGCCGGCCTGCTGCCGACCATCGTCGAAGATTCGCTGAACGACCTGCCGATTCCCAAGCGCATGCGCTGGGCGGCCAGTCGCGAAGAGTTCGTGCGCCCGACCCAGTGGCTGGTGATGCTGCTGGGCGACCAGGTGATCGACTGCACCATCCTGTCGCAGAAGGCTGGCCGCGAATCCCGTGGCCACCGCTTCCACCACCCGGAGAACGTACTCATCACCACCCCGGGCAACTACGTCGAAGACCTGCGCAAAGCCTACGTGCTGGCCGATTTCGCCGAGCGCCGCGAGCTGATCAGCAAGCGTACCGCCGAGCTGGCCATGCAACAGGAAGGTACCGCCATCGTGCCACCGGCACTGCTGGACGAAGTGACCGCCCTGGTCGAGTGGCCGGTACCACTGGTGTGCTCGTTCGAGGAGCGTTTCCTCGAGGTGCCGCAAGAAGCCCTTATCACCACCATGCAGGACAACCAGAAGTACTTCTGCCTGCTGGACAGCGAAGGCAAGCTGCTGCCGCGCTTCATCACCGTGGCCAACGTCGAGAGCCGTGATCCGAAGCAGATCGTGCAGGGTAACGAGAAAGTCGTGCGCCCACGCCTGACCGACGCCGAGTTCTTCTTCAAGCAGGACAAGAAGCAGCCGCTGGAAACCTTCAACGAGCGTCTGAAGAACGTGGTCTTCCAGGCCCAGCTGGGTACCGTGTACGACAAGGCCGAACGCGTCTCCAGGCTTTCTGCCTTCATCGCCCCGCTGATCGGCGGCGACGCCCAGCGCGCCGGCCGCGCCGGCTTGCTGTCGAAATGCGACCTGGCCACCGAGATGGTCGGCGAATTCCCTGAAATGCAGGGTGTCGCTGGTTACTACTACGCGCTCAACGACGGTGAGCCGGAAGACGTCGCCCTGGCCCTGAACGAGCAGTACATGCCGCGCGGTGCTGGCGCCGAGCTGCCGCAGACCCTCACCGGTGCTGCCGTGGCCATCGCCGACAAGCTCGACACCTTGGTCGGCATCTTCGGTATCGGCATGCTGCCCACCGGCAGCAAGGACCCCTACGCCCTGCGCCGAGCCGCCCTGGGCGTGTTGCGCATCCTGATCGAGAAGCAGCTGGACCTCGACCTGACCGCTGCAGTCGACTTCGCAGTCAAGCAGTACGGTACCAAGGTCAAGGCTGCCGGCCTGGGCGAGCAGGTGCTGGAGTTCATCTTCGACCGCCTGCGTGCACGCTACGAGGACGAAGGCATCGACGTTGCCACCTACCTGTCGGTACGAGCCCTGCAGCCACGCTCGGCGCTGGACTTCGACCAGCGCGTGCAGGCCGTGCAGGCGTTCCGCAAGCTGCCGGAAGCCGAGGCCCTGGCGGCGGTGAACAAGCGCGTTTCGAACCTGCTGAGCAAAGCCGAAGGCGCCATCGCCGAGCAGGTCGAGCCGAAGTACTTCGACAACGCCAACGAGTTCTCCCTGTACTCGGCCATCCAGCAGGCCGACCAGGCCGTGCAACCGATGGCTGCTGCACGCCAGTACAGCGAATCGCTGGCCCGCCTGGCAGCCCTGCGTGATCCGGTCGACGCCTTCTTCGAGGCGGTGATGGTCAATGCCGAGGACGCCAAGGTACGTGCCAACCGTTATGCCCTGCTCAGCCGCCTGCGCGGCCTGTTCCTGGGTGTGGCCGATATCTCGTTGCTGGGGTAAGCCTTGAAACTGCTGATTCTCGACCGTGACGGGGTGATCAACCATGACTCCGACGCCTACATCAAGACGCTGGAAGAATGGGTTCCGATCCCTGGCTCGGTCGCAGCGATCGCGCAGTTGAGCAAGGCGGGCTGGACGGTGGCTGTCGCCACCAACCAGTCCGGCATTGCTCGCGGCTACTACCCGCTGGCCACCCTCGAGGCCATGCACACGCGTCTGCGCGAACTGGTAGCCGAGCAAGGTGGCGAGGTGGGCCACATCGTGTATTGCCCGCACGGGCCGGACGAAGGCTGCGATTGCCGTAAACCCAAGCCTGGCATGCTGCGGGCCATTGCCGAGCACTACCAGGTGGGCCTTGAAGGCGTCTGGTTCGTCGGCGACAGCAAGGGTGACCTGGAGGCTGCCTTGGCTGTCGGTGCCCAACCGGTGTTGGTGAAAACCGGCAAGGGCGAGCGGACCCTGGAAAAAGGCGTCCCGGAAACTACACTGATTTTCGACGATCTGGCAGCTATCGCCAGAGAACTAATTTAAACAGTGCGCCTTTTGGCGCATTTTTCTCAGGCGGGCATGCCCGCAATGGTACAAGCCACTATGTCGATCCTGCAGGCGATCAGAATCTTTCTTTTTTACCTGCTGCTGGGCACCAGTTCGCTGCTGTGGTGCTCGCTGAGCTTCTTCGTCGCGCCGTTCCTGTCCTTCCCCAAGCGCTACACGTTCATCAATGTGTACTGGTGCCGCTGCGCCTTGTTCCTGGTACGCACCATCCTGGGCATCGATTACAAGGTCACCGGCGCCGAAAACGTGCCGAATGAGCCTTGCGTGATACTGTCCAACCACCAGAGCACGTGGGAAACTTTCTTCCTTTCCCAGTACTTCTCGCCGTTAAGCCAGGTGCTCAAGCGCGAGCTGTTGTACGTGCCGTTCTTCGGTTGGGCCATGGCCATGCTGCGGCCGATCGCGATCAACCGCGACAACCCCAAGGAAGCCCTGCGCCAGGTCGCGAGCAAAGGTGATGAACTGCTCAAGCAGAAAGTCTGGGTGCTGATCTTCCCGGAAGGCACCCGTGTACCGTTCGGCACCATGGGCAAGTTTTCCCGTGGCGGCACTGCCTTGGCGGTAAATGCCGGGCTGCCGGTGCTGCCGATTGCGCACAACGCCGGCAAATTCTGGCCAAAGACCGGTTGGGGCAAACGCGCAGGCACGATCGAGGTGGTCATTGGCGAACCGATGTACGCCAACGGCACTGGGCCACGTGCAATCGCCGAACTGAATGACCGCGCCGCAGCATGGAATGAAGCGACCCAGCGGGCCATGGGTTCGCTGCCTCCAACAGAGGAAACCCCTCAGGAACAAATGGCCTGATCATCTGTGGATAACTTGTGTGCAATTTTTGGATTAAATGCTCGAAGTAAGCGCTAACATATTGAATTAGCTGCTTATTTTTCTGTATGACGTTTTTCTGAAAATCGTGCATAAGTTTTTTCAGAGCATAAAAAAACCGGCTTTTACAGCCGGTTTTTTTATAGGTGATTCAAGTGTGCTTAGAGCAGGCCCGCGTTAACGTCAGACCTTGTCGATATCCACATCCTTGGTTTCTTTCAGGCAGAAGATTCCCACCACCAGGCTGATCCCCGTCACCAGCACCGGGTACCACAGCCCATAGAAGATGTCCCCGGTATACACCACCAGCGCGAACGACACCGTCGGCAGGAAGCCCCCGAACCAGCCATTACCGATGTGGTAGGGCAGCGACATCGAGGTGTAGCGGATACGGGTCGGGAACAGCTCGACCATCACCGCCGCCAGCGGGCCGTAGGTCATGGTCGCGATCAGGATCATTGCCACGATCAGCACCACCACCATCACCTGGTTGACCTGCGACGGGTCAGCCTTGGCGGGGTAGCCGGCCTGCTCCACCGCCGCGCGCATGGCGGCTTCGTCAAAGCCGTTGATGGTCTTGTCACCAATGTTCACCACCACTTCGCTGCCGGCTACATCCACCGAGCTGTAGGGCAGGCCCTGCTTGACCAGGAAAGTCTTGACCTTGTCACAGGGGCTGTCGAAACGCGCCTTGCCCACCGGGTCGAACTGGAAGGTGCAGCCTTGCGGATCGGCAGTGACCACGATCGGCGCCTGGCGGCTGGCGGCGTCGATCTGTGGGTTGGCGTAATGGCTCAGCGCCTTGAACAGCGGGAAGTACAGCAAAGTGGCCAGCAACAGGCCAAGCATCAGGATCGGCTTGCGGCCAATGCGGTCCGACAACCAGCCGAAGAACACGAAGAACGGCGCACCAATCACCACGCTGATGATCAACAGGGTGTTGGCCTGGGCCGGGTCCATCTTCAGCATCTGGGTCATGAAGAACAGCACATAGAACTGCGCCGTATAGAAGGTCACGGCTTGCCCGGCGTTGATGCTGAACAAGGCGGTGAGTACCACCTTCAGGTTTGGCCAGGAGGTGAACGACTCACGGATCGGTGATTTGCTGACCTTGCCCTGGGCCTTCATTTTCACGAAGGCCGGCGACTCGTGCATGCTCATGCGGATCCAGGTGGAAATGGCCAGCAGCACGATCGACAACAGGAACGGCAGGCGCCAGCCCCAGGTCTCGAATTGGTCGCCACTGATGTAGCGGCTGCCGAGCACGACCACCAGCGACAGCAACAGGCCGAGCGTGGCGGTGGACTGGATGAAGCCGGTGTGGAAGCCGCGCTTGCCGGGTGGTGCATGTTCGGCCACGTAAGTGGCGGCACCGCCGTACTCACCGCCCAGCGCCAACCCCTGCAGCATGCGCAGCACCACCAGGATGATCGGTGCGGCAATGCCAATGCTGGCGTAGGTGGGCAACAGCCCGACAGCGAAGGTGGACAGGCCCATCAGCACGATGGTGACCAGGAAGGTGTACTTGCGCCCGATCATGTCGCCCAGGCGACCAAACACCAATGCACCGAATGGCCGTACCAGGAAGCCGGCGGCAAAGGCCATCAGGGCAAAGATGAACGCAGTGGTGTCGTTCACACCGGCAAAGAACTGCTTGCTGATGACCGCTGCCAGCGCGCCGTAGAGAAAAAAGTCATACCACTCGAACACCGTCCCGAGGGATGACGCGAAAATGATCTTGCGCTCTTCACGACGGCTGGAGCTGCTCGCCGCCGCACTCTGCTCTTGGATGTAATCCGACATCGTTGCTGTCCTCGGCCCGCAGGCCACAGTGATTATTGTTGTTGTTCCACTGTCGGTGGCTTCTGACCGCAAGCCGCCGTTCATTCGCACGCACCCTGGTCAGGGCGTCGGTATCGCGCCTTCGTTCAGATGGATCTGGGTAGCCGCTCCTTTGAGGATCAGTTGCGCCGCCTTTTCAGCGATCATCAGGGTGGGTGAACAGGTATTGCCGGAAGTGATCTGCGGCATGATCGAGGCATCGGCGATGCGCAGGCCGGGGATGCCATGCACCCGCAACTGGTTATCCACAACGTCCATTTCGCCGTTGCCCATGCGGCAGGTGCCGACCGGATGGAAAATGGTAGTGCCGATCTTGCCGGCGGCTTCGAACAACTCTTCCTCGGTTTGCAGGGCTGGGCCT
This sequence comes from Pseudomonas sp. TE21394, assembly GCF_054057835.1. Taxonomy (NCBI): domain Bacteria; kingdom Pseudomonadati; phylum Pseudomonadota; class Gammaproteobacteria; order Pseudomonadales; family Pseudomonadaceae; genus Pseudomonas; species Pseudomonas sp. TE21394. The sequence goes on from NZ_JBSRZR010000001.1 coordinate 1,878,049, forward strand.
GGCAAATATTCCCTGGGTTCGAAAGCGGCGAGGGCAGGGGCCTGGACGATACGTCGGGTAAGGCGAATGGCATCGGCGGCGACGCGCAGGTCCTCGGGGGCACTGAGGTAGTTGGGGTCGATCAGGGGCGCGCTGCTCATGTCGGCGCTGCGGATATCGATACGTCCGCGGCTGGCCGGGCGCAGGTTGCACACCGATGCGGTAAAGGCCGGAAACGTGTGCAATGGCTCGCCGAAGCGCTCCAGTGACAGAGGCTGCACGTGATACTGCAGGTTGGCGGTGGCCTGCTCCGGCCCGGAGCGCACGAAAGCCCCCAACTGGCTCGGAGCCATGGCCAGAGGGCCGCTGCGGTCGTAGAGATAACGCAGGCCCATGCCCATCTTGCCCAACAGACTGTTGGCCATCTGGTTCAGGGTGCGGGTATTGCGAACCTGGTAGATCAGCCGCAATTGCAGGTGGTCCTGCAGGTTGCCACCCACACCTGGCATTTCATGACGCACACCAATGCCCAAGCTTTCCAGCAACGGACGTGGGCCGATGCCCGAGCGCTGCAGGATACCGGGCGAACCCACCGCCCCCGCGCACAGAACAATCTCGCGTCGTGCCGCAAATTCATGCCAGGCGCCTTGCCACAACGCCTCCACCGCCCGCGCCCGGGTGTTGTTGAGCAGCACCCGGTCAACCTGGACGCCGGTCAGTACGGTGAGGTTGGGGCGATTCATGACTGGCCGCAGGAAAGCCTTGGAGGCATTCCAGCGCACACCGCTGCGCTGGTTTACCTGAAAGTATCCACAGCCTTGGTTGTCACCGGTGTTGAAATCAGCGACCTTGCCGATGCCATTCTGCTCGGCGGCATCGCGAAAGGCATCGAGGATCGGCCAGCTGTAGCGCTGGCACTCGACCCGCCATTCGCCGTCAGCGCCATGGTGCTCGCTGGCACCGGCGAAGTGGCTCTCGCTGGTCTTGAACAGCGGCAATACGTCCTTCCAGGCCCAGCCGTCGTTGCCTTGCTCGGCCCAATGGTCATAGTCGGCCGCCTGGCCGCGCATGTAGATCATGCCGTTGATCGAGGAACAGCCACCCAGCACCTTGCCTCGCGGGTAACCCAACGCCCGGCCGCCCAGGCCGGGCTGTGCCTCGGTCTTGAAGCACCAGTCGGTGCGCGGGTTGCCAATGCAATAGAGGTAACCGACAGGGATGTGAATCCACGGATAATTGTCGCGGCCACCGGCTTCCAGCAACAGTACCCGGCAGGAGGGATCGGCAGATAAACGATTGGCCAGCAGGCATCCGGCGGGGCCGGCGCCCACAACCACGTAATCGAAGACAGAATCGGCTGATGGCATGTGCAACCTCGCGCCTGTTTTTTATTCTTGTCCCGAACCATCTTAGTGAGTAATTTCGTGGAGGAAACACGAGATTTCGCGCAGCCGCTGTGCGTTTTAGCACAAAGGTAAGCCTGTGCTGGCCTCATGGCGGGCATGCCCGCCAAGAGGCCGGAACGAACTGCCAAAAAGGATCAGCATGTTCGACTGGAACGATCTGCGGTTTTTCCTCGAGTTGCAGCGCAGCGGCCGTCTGCTTACCGCCGCCAAGCGCCTCAACACCACCCACAGCACCGTGGCCCGGCATATCGAGAATATCGAGCAGAGCCTGGGCACTGCGCTATTCGTACAGCATGCCCAAGGCTACGAGCTGACCCCCTCAGGCCAGGCCCTGCTCAAACACGCCGAAGCCATGGAAAATGTCGCCCTGCTGGCGCAGGAAGAAATCACCCAGGCCATCACTCCGCTGGGCAAGATTCGCCTTGGGGTGACCGAAGGCATCGGCATCATGTTCTTCACCCCGCGCATGAATGCCCTGTTCGAACGCTACCCCGGCCTGGAAGTGGAATTGGTGGCGGTACCGCGCTTCGTCAGCATTCTCAACCGCGAAGCGGAGATCAGCATCCACCTGGAACGGCCCAACGCCGATTTGTTGATCACCCGCAAGCTCACCGACTATCGCCTGGCCCTGTACGCCAGCCAGGCTTACCTGGACCGTGCGCCAGCGTTGCGCAACCGCGAGGACCTGGCCCGGCACAGCTGGATTGGCTACGTCGACGACTTGCTGTTCAGCCAGGAGCTGTTGTTTCTCAACAGCTTCTGCCGCACACCCAATGTCGTATTTCGCAGCACCAGCGTGATCGCTCAGCAGGCCGCCGCCCGCGCCGGGCTGGGCATTGCCGTATTACCCAACTACATGGCCCGCCACGACCCGACACTGGTACGGGTGCTGCCTGGCGAGACCATCCAGCGCAGCTACTGGATCTGCACCCGTCGCGAGCTGCACAAGTCGGTGCGCCTGCGGGTCGTGTGGGACTACCTGCTGGCGCTGTGTGCGGCCGAACAAAGCGAGCTGCTAGCCCAGTAGCGCCTTGCCGGCCAGCAGCGCCGCCGCCACCCACCCCGCCACGGCGAACATCTGCTGCAAACGCGGCCCGGCCTGCCTGGCCGCCAAAGGCCGCGCCAGCAGCAAGCCGAGCACTGCACCAACGGCAAACGGGGCACCGACCTGCCAGCGCATCACCCCCGCCAGGCTGGCGCTGACAACACTGCCGGTAGACACCAGGGCGATCACCGCCAATGAGGTGGTGACGATGCTAGCCATGCGCAGATTGGTATAGCGGTTCAGCGCCGGGATGATGACAAAGCCACCGCCCACACCGAGCAGCCCGGACAGCAGGCCGGACAATGCCCCGGTGAACGCCAGGGCGCGCGCGCAGGGCAGCGTCCAGCGCAAACGCCCCTGCAGCGGGTTGAGCACACAGGGTTCGATGTAGCGATGGGCGTCATTGGCTTCGCCACGCAATTCCTTGGCCGCCTTGCGCCAGATACGTAGGCACGCGTATACCAGTACCCCGGCGAATACCAACTGCAAGGGTGAATTGGGCACGCGGTGCGCCAGCATCAACCCGAACGGTGCCGTGGCCACACCCACCAAGGCGATGAACAATGCCGCCCGGTAGCGCACCAGGCCCTGGCGCAAGCCCAGCACAGCCCCGACTGCAGCCGCCAGGCCAACGGCCAGCAGGCCAACCGGTGCCGCCTCGACCATCGACAGCCCGAGGCCGAACACCAGCAATGGCACAGCCAGGATGCCACCCCCTGCGCCGGTCAACGCCAGTACGGCGCCAATGATTGCCCCCAGGCCAGCACCCAACAGTTGATGTTCGATCACTGGCCACCCTCGGCTACCAGCGGCTGCGGCCGCGCCAACCACTCGCGCCCCTTGAGCATGCCTTTCCAATACAAGGGTGGCAGCACTTGCGCCTTGAGCAACCAGGCCAGGCGCGTCGGCTTGCGACCATCCAGCAACCAGCTGGGGAAACTCGGCGCCAGTTTGCCGCCATAGGTGAACTCGGCCAGGACGGTCTTGCCGCGCTCAACAGTCAGCGGGCAGGAGCCATACCCGTCATAGTGGGCCAGGGTTGGCAGCCTGCCCAGTGCCACCAGCACGTTGTTGGCTACCACCGGCGCCTGCTTGCGGGCAGCCGCAGCGGTCTTGGCATTGCTGGTGTTGGCCACGTCACCCAGGGCATGGATATTGGCGAACCGGCGATGTCGCAGGGTGTACGGGTCGACATCAACCCAGCCGGCGCCGTCGGCCAGTGGGCTTTCGCGGATGAAGTCCGGCGCCACTTGTGGCGGCACCACATGCAGCATGTCGAAAGCCTCGGTGTGGGTTTCACTGCTGCCATCAGCCATGGTCCGCACAAAGGTGGCGCGCTTGTTGGCGCCATCCACGGCGACCAGGCGGTCAGCAAAGTTGAGGTCCACCGCGTACTTTTCGATGTACTTCATCAGCGCGGGTACGTAGTCCGGCACGCCGAACAACCCCGCACCGGCATTGAAGAAACTGGCTTTCACTGCACCCAGCCGGCCATGGCGCAGCCAGTGGTCGCAAGACAGGTAAAGCGCCTTCTGCGGAGCGCCCGCGCATTTGATCGGCATGGGCGGCTGACAGAACAGGGCGCGGCCTTGCTTGAGCTTCTGCACCAGCTCCCAGGTATAGGGCGCCAGGTCATAGCGATAGTTCGAAGTGACGCCATTGCTCCCCAAGGTTTCGCTGAGCCCCTCGATGGCAGCCCAGTCCAGCTTGAGCCCAGGGCAAACCACCAGCTGTTGGTAACCGATGGTGCGCCCATCGTCGAGGATGACCTGTTGGCCGTACGGGTCGAAGCCTTGCACCCGTGCCTTTATCCAGCGCACACCGCGCGGAATGGTCGAGGCCATGGTGCGGGCCGTGCTCGGTGCGGTGAACACGCCGGCACCGACCATGGTCCAGCCGGGCTGGTAGTAATGCACCTCGGCAGGGTCGATCAACGCCACGTCCAGCGACGGGTCACGGCTGATCAGGCTGGAGGCGGTGGCAATACCGGCGGCACCGGCACCGACGATGACCACGGTGTGGTGGTCGCTATTGGCAGGGGACAACAAGGCAGGCATGGCGGTAAATCCTGGAAATCTGGTTATGGGGCAGGGCGGTCACAGCGTGTTCAGCGGAATCTTCAGGTAGCTGACACCGTTCTCTTCTGGCGCGGGCAACTGGCCGCTGCGCATGTTCACCTGCACCGACGGCAGGATCAGCACAGGCATATCGAGGGTCTTGTCGCGGGCTTCGCGCATGGCGACAAAGCTGTCCTCGTCGATCCCTTGGTGGATGTGGATATTGCTGGCGCGTTGCTCGGCCACCGTGGTGACGTATTGCATGTCGCGGCCACCGGGCAGGTAGTCATGGCACATGAACAGCAGCGTCTGGTCAGGGAAGGCCAGCAGGCGGCGTATCGAGCGGTACAGGGTGCGCGCATCAGCCCCAGGGAAGTCACAACGAGCGGTGCCGTAGTCGGGCATGAACAGCGTATCGCCGACAAACACGGCGATCTCGCCTGCATCCTCGATCATGAAACTCATGCACGCGGGAGTGTGCCCCGGGGTGTGCAAGGCACGGGCATGCAGGTTGCCGATGCGAAAGCCTTCTTCGTCCTCGAACAACGCATCGAACTGGCTGCCATCGCGAGCGAAGCCAGGTTCGGCGTTGAACAACGCACCAAACACTTTCTGCACCTGGGTGATGTGTGCGCCGATGCCGGTGTGGCCACCCAGTTTCGCCTTCAGGTAAGCCGCTGCCGAAAGGTGGTCGGCGTGTACATGGGTTTCCAGTATCCATTGCACGCTGGCTTCAAGCTCGGCCACGCGCTGGACCAGGCGGTCTGCCGAAGCGGTGCAGGTGCGTCCGGACTTCGGGTCGTAGTCCAGCACACTGTCGATCAAAGCGCAGTGGCGTGTTTCACGGTCCATGACCAGGTAGCTGATGGTCGAGGTCGCCTGGTCATAGAAGGCGTCTACGTGCAGGTTGTTGCCGATGATCATCACGTTCTCCAAATTTTCCGCCCAGCCTTGTACAGGCGTAGGCAGTGAAAGGAGCTTTATCAAGATGCATGCCAGGCATTTTCCTATGAGCAGACCAATGAAATCGGCTTGTTACTGACAGCGCTTACTGCTACTGGCAGCACGGGCTGGCAGTCGACTGTCAGCCAATGGCAGTATTTGGCAGTCCTTGTTACCCTGCGCCGGTAAACCTACCGGTGTCCCCATGCCTGAAACCCACCCGCTCATCCTCGCCCTGGTTTCCTATCTCGAGCACGATGCCCTGCCAACCATCGTGCTGGACACCGACTACAACATCCTCGCTGCCAATGCCGCCTATCGCCGCCAGTTCGGGCACCACGACCAGGCGCCGCTGGGTGAAAAATGCCATAAGGTCTCGCATCACTATGCCGTGCCTTGTGACCAGGCCGGCGAGCATTGCCCGATGCGCAAGGCATGGCACAGCAAGCAGCCAGAGCGGGTCTTGCACATTCATCACACGCCACGCGGGCCCGAGCATGTGGATGTCGAGTTACGTCCGATCCTGGATGAACAGGGCAGGGTAGTGGCCTTCGTCGAACGCCTGACCAGCATTACCCTGGCCTCGGCACAGCCACAGGAACAAGGGCTGGTGGGGTGCGCCCCTGCATTCAAGGCTGCCCTGGCCAGCCTGCAACGGGCAGCGCCGGCGCAGATTCCGGTGTTGCTGCATGGTGAGTCGGGTACCGGCAAGGAACTGTTTGCTCACGCGGTGCACATGGGCAGCCCCAGGGCAAATGGGCCATTGGTGGTGGTCGACTGTACCGGCCTGACTGAATCCCTGTTCGAGAGCGAGTTGTTCGGCTACGAGAAGGGGGCATTCACCGGGGCCAACCAACGCAAGATCGGCCTTGCTGAAGCGGCCCATGGCGGAACCCTGTTCCTCGATGAAATAGGTGAAGTGCCGCTGGCGATGCAGGTGAAGCTGCTGCGCCTGATCGAGTCTGGTAGCTTCCGCCCGGTGGGTAGCTTGCGCACGGTACATTCGGACTTCCGCCTGGTGTCGGCCACCCACAAACCGCTCAGGCAAATGGTTGCAAATGGCAGCTTTCGCGAAGACCTGTACTACCGCATCAGCGGCTTCCCGATCCGCCTGCCAGCCCTGCGCGAGCGAGTGGAAGATCTGCCCTTGCTTGCGCAGAGCTTGCTTCAGCGCATGGCAGGCAAGCCGGCACCCAGGCTGAGCGACGATGCCTTGCAGCAGCTTCGGCTGCATCCTTTCCCGGGCAATATCCGCGAACTGCGCAACATCCTTGAAAGGGCACGGCTGTTCGCCGATGACGGGCTGATTCGGCCGGAGCATCTTCCGGAGGATATAGGGCCGGCTGCAGCGGTTCCAAGCGGCGGTCGGCGCAGTCATCTGGGTGAGCTGGCCCAGGCGCTGGAACAGTTCAAGGGGTCGCGCAGTGAACTGGCCCGTCACCTTGGCTTGAGCGAGCGCACGCTGTACCGGCGTTTGAAGGAGCTTGGCCTGAATTGATCGAGCATTCGGGATGGGAGGTGTGAACCTTATTCAGGACGGGACAGTCGACAAAAAAAGGCCCGCTGATGCGGGCCTTTTCTTCGAACCTACACCTGATCAGAAGTCCAGGTTCGATACCGACAACGCGTTGCTTTCGATGAAGTCACGACGCGGCTCGACCGCATCGCCCATCAGGGTGTTGAAGATCTGGTCGGCAGCGATGGCGTCTTCGATGGTCACCTTGAGCATGCGACGAACAGCCGGATCCATGGTGGTTTCCCACAGTTGGTCCGGGTTCATCTCACCCAGCCCTTTGTATCGCTGGATGGTGTGGCGCTTGGTGGTCTCGTTCATCAGCCAGTCCAGGCCTTCCTTGAATTCGACGATCGCTTTGCGGCGCTCACCACGCTGTACATAGGCGCCTTCACCCAACAGGCTGGACAGCTTGGCACCGATATTGACCACGGTCCGGTAGTCATTGCTGCCGAAGAAGTCGCGGTTGAAGGTGACATAGCTGGCCAAGCCGTGAGAGGTGATTTCCACCTCTGGCAGCCATACATTGCGTTCCTTGTCTTCACGCAGGCTGGCTTTGTAAACCAGGCCAGACTTCTGGCTGTTGCTCAGACGCTCCTGGAACTTGGCCAGCCAGGCTTGCATCACCGCGTGGTCACCCAACTGCTCAAGTGTCACTTCCGGCAAGTAGATGAAGTGCTCGGTCAGCTCTTCCGGGTACAGGCGCGACAGACGCTTGAGGGTCTTCATGACGCTACGGAATTCGTTGACCAACGCTTCCAGTTGTACACCGGAAACCGCTGGCGCCGACTCGTCCAGGTGCAGGCTGGCATCTTCCAGGGCCGACTGGGTCATGTACTCTTCCATGGCCTCGTCGTCCTTGATGTACTGCTCTTGCTTACCCTTCTTCACTTTGTACAGCGGCGGCTGGGCAATGTAGATATAGCCACGCTCGACCAGCTCTGGCAATTGACGGAAGAAGAAGGTCAGCAGCAGGGTACGGATGTGCGAACCGTCAACGTCAGCATCGGTCATGATGATGATGTTGTGATAACGCAGCTTGTCGATGTTGTACTCTTCGCGGCCAATACCACAACCCAGTGCAGTGATCAGCGTGCCCACTTCCTGGGACGAGATCATCTTGTCAAAGCGCGCTTTCTCGACGTTTAGGATCTTGCCCTTCAACGGCAGGATCGCCTGGGTACGACGGTTGCGGCCTTGCTTGGCCGAACCACCTGCAGAGTCACCCTCCACCAGGTACAGCTCGGAGAGTGCAGGGTCCTTCTCCTGGCAGTCCGCCAGCTTGCCCGGCAGGCCGGCGATATCCAGCGCGCCTTTGCGGCGAGTCATTTCGCGAGCTTTACGGGCGGCTTCACGGGCACGGGCAGCGTCGATCATCTTTCCAACGACAGCCTTGGCCTCGTTCGGATTTTCCAGGAGGAAGTCGGCGAAATACTTGTTCATTTCCTGTTCCACGGCGGTTTTAACCTCCGAGGAGACCAGCTTGTCCTTGGTCTGCGAACTGAACTTCGGGTCAGGCACCTTTACCGAGATGATCGCGGTCAGGCCTTCACGGGCGTCATCGCCAGTGGTTGCCACCTTGTTCTTCTTGGCCAGGCCTTCCTGCTCGATATAACTATTAAGGCTACGCGTCAGAGAGGAACGGAAGCCCACCAGGTGCGTACCACCGTCACGTTGCGGAATGTTGTTGGTGAAGCACAGCAGGTTTTCGTTGAAGCTGTCATTCCACTGCAGGGCTACTTCCACGCCCACGCCATCATCGCGCTGGACATTGAAGTGGAACACCTGAGAGTTAACCGGGGTCTTGTTGGTGTTCAGGTATTCGACGAAGGCACGCAGGCCGCCTTCGTACTTGAAGAACTCTTCCTTGCCGCTGCGCTCATCTTTCAGCAGGATGCCCACGCCCGAGTTTAGGAACGACAACTCACGGATACGCTTGGCCAGGATATCCCAGCTGAAGTGAATGTTCTTGAAGGTTTCGGCCGACGGCTTGAAGTGGATGTGCGTACCCGTGGTTTCGCTGTCACCAACCACCGCCATCGGCGCTTGGGGAACCCCATGGACGTAGGTCTGTTCCCAGATCTTGCCGCTACGGCGAACGGTCAATACCAGTTTTTCAGACAGGGCATTGACCACGGAAACACCTACACCGTGGAGACCGCCGGAAACCTTATAGGAGTTGTCGTCGAACTTACCGCCGGCGTGCAGTACGGTCATGATGACCTCGGCTGCGGATACGCCTTCTTCTTTGTGCACGTCGACCGGAATGCCGCGACCGTTGTCGCGCACACTGATGGATTCGTCCGGGTGGATAATGACGGTGATGTCATCGCAGTGACCGGCGAGGGCTTCGTCGATGGAGTTGTCGACCACCTCGAAGACCATGTGGTGCAGGCCGCTACCATCATCGGTGTCGCCAATGTACATGCCGGGACGCTTGCGTACGGCATCCAAACCTTTCAGCACCTTGATGCTGGAGGAGTCGTACGTTTGATTTTCGCTCATGCCTTCACTCCCGATGGTCGTGGGTCTGGGTGATACGGCCTTGTTCCACGTGGAACAAAGCAACTGGCGTTTCCGTCTGCCAGCCTTCCCTCAGTAATTCGTGATCTACACAAGTGATAAACACTTGGCAGCGTAATTCTTCCAGCAAGCGGCATAACGCGCGGCGATGCTGGTCGTCCAGTTCGGACGGCAAGTCATCAACAAGATAAATACAGTGACCGCGGCGAGCCTGGCTGACAAGATGGCCTTGGGCAATGCGCAAAGCGCAGACCACCAGCTTTTGCTGACCACGCGACAGAATGTCGGCTGCATTGTTGGCAGCCAGACGAAGACGCAGATCAGCGCGCTGCGGACCGGCCTGGGTATGGCCCATCTGCTGATCGCGAAGGAGAGAGGAGGCGAGTACTTCTTGCAGTTCCCGGTCCTTATCCCAGCCTCGGTAGTAGCTCAGGGTCAACCCGTCCAGCTCGACCAATTCGCTCAGGGTTCGCTCGAAGACGGGCTTCAAGGCCTTGATGTAGTTGCGACGGTATTCATCTATTTCCGCGCTGGCCAGGCATAATTCCCGATCCCAGGCGGCTTGCGAAGCTGGGTCAAGTGTACCATGACGCAACCATGAGTTCCGCTGCCGCAGTGCCTTCTGCAGCCGCTTCCAGGCTGGCAGGAAACGTGGTTCCACGTGGAACACTCCCCAATCCAGGAACTGGCGACGAATTTTGGGTGCACCTTCCAAGAGGCGGAAGCTGTCCGGGTTGATGAGCTGTAGCGGCAGCAATTCAGCCAGCTGCGCTGCGCTACGCGCATTCTGCCCATCGATGCGAATAGTGAACTCCCCTTGCCGTTCCCGAGATACACCAAGGTTGCTGCTGCCACCTTCGGCCAACTGCACTTCACCAAACACGGTGCATGCAGCTTGTTCGTACTGGATGACCGGGTTCAGGCGCGTGCTGCGGAAAGACCGCGCCAGCCCAAGCAGATACACAGCTTCAAGCACGCTGGTCTTGCCGCTGCCGTTGGCGCCGTAAAGGATGTTGATGCGGGGGGAGGGTAAGAGTGTCACCGGGTGCAAGTTGCGCACCGCGGTGACCATGATACGTCGAAGGGACATTTCGCCTGCTACGGGTTACAGGCGCATCGGCATGACAACGTAGGAAGAATCGTCGTTACCCGCTTCCTGCAGCAGTGCACTGCTGTTGGAGTCGGACAAGATCAGACGAACTTGCTCGGTAGTCATTACGCCCAGCACATCCAGCAGGTAGCTGACGTTGAAGCCGATCTCCAGCGAGCTGCCGTCGTAGTCCACGCTGATTTCTTCTTCAGCTTCTTCCTGCTCAGGGTTGTTGGCCTGGATTTTCAGCTGACCAGCAGCCAACTGCAGCCGAATACCGCGATACTTTTCGTTGGAAAGAATTGCAGTACGGCTGAACGCTTCACGCAGCGCCTGGCGGTCGCCAACAACAATCTTGTCACCACCTTTTGGCAGAACCCGCTCGTAGTCCGGGAATTTGCCGTCCACCAGCTTGGAGGTGAAGGTGAATTCGCCGGTGGTGGCGCGGATGTGGTGCTGGCCCAGAACGATGCTGACCATGCCTTCCGGGTCGGTGAGCAGGCGCGCCAGTTCGAGGATACCTTTACGCGGGACGATCACTTGATGACGCTCATCCTGCTCGATCGGCGCACTCATGGAGCACAGCGCGAGGCGGTGTCCGTCGGTCGAAACCGCGCGCAGGGTGTTGCGGGACACTTCCAGCAGCATGCCATTGAGGTAATAGCGCACATCCTGCTGAGCCATGGCAAAGCTGGTGCGTTCGATCAAGCGCCGCAGCTTGCTCTGTTCCAGGTTGCAGGTCAGCGAGCCCGGGCCTTCTTCAACGGTCGGGAAGTCGTTGGCTGGCAGGGTCGACAGGGTAAAGCGGCTGCGGCCGGCCTTGACCAACAGTTTCTGCTCGTCAACCTTGATATCGATCAGGGCGTCGTTTGGCAGGCTTTTGCAGATGTCCATCAGCTTGCGAGCCGGAACAGTGATTTCGCCAGGCTCGGCTGGCTCTTCCAGTTGCACGCGGCCTACCAGTTCGACTTCCAGGTCGGTACCGGTCAACGACAGTTGCTGGCCTTGCACGACCAGCAATACGTTGGACAGCACCGGCAAGGTCTGACGGCGCTCGACGACACCGGCGACCAGTTGCAGGGGTTTCAACAGGGCTTCGCGTTGAATGGTGAAATGCATGGTCTAGTCCCTTGCCTTCAATTAGCTGCGCAAACGGCCATCAGGTCGTCAGCGTCCGCAGCAGGTTCTTGTAGTCCTCGCGGATGTCCGCGTCGGATTCCTTAAGTTCATTGATCTTGCGGCAGGCGTGCAGCACGGTCGTATGGTCGCGACCACCGAACATGTCGCCGATTTCGGGCAGACTGTGGTTGGTCAGCTCTTTGGACAGCGCCATGGCCACCTGACGCGGCCGCGCAACAGATCGCGAACGCCGCTTGGACAACAGATCGGAGATCTTGATCTTGTAGTATTCGGCGACGGTACGTTGAATGTTATCCACACTGACCAGTTTGTCCTGCAGCGCCAACAAGTCCTTCAGCGACTCACGGATCAGCTCGATGGTGATATCGCGGCCCATGAAGTGCGAGTGAGCGATCACCCGCTTCAATGCGCCTTCCAGCTCACGTACGTTGGAGCGGATACGCTGGGCAATGAAGAAGGCGGCATCATGCGGCAGCTCGACCTTGGCCTGGTCGGCTTTCTTCATCAGGATCGCCACGCGGGTTTCCAGCTCGGGTGGCTCGACTGCCACCGTCAGCCCCCAACCAAAGCGCGACTTCAAGCGTTCTTCCAGGCCCTCGATCTCCTTGGGATAGCGGTCGGAGGTTAGAATGACCTGCTGACCGCCCTCTAGCAGGGCGTTGAAGGTGTGGAAAAACTCTTCCTGCGAGCGCTCCTTCCGGGCGAAGAACTGGATATCGTCGATCAGCAACGCATCCACCGAACGATAGAAGCGCTTGAATTCGTTTATGGCGTTGAGCTGCAGTGCCTTGACCATATCCGCGACGAAACGCTCCGAATGAAGGTACACGACCTTGGCGTTCGGGTTCTTTTTCAGCAGGTGGTTACCCACAGCATGCATGAGGTGGGTCTTACCCAGGCCAACGCCCCCATAAAGGAAGAGCGGGTTATAGCCATGCTTGGGGTTATCGGCCACCTGCCAGGCGGCCGCTCGTGCCAGCTGGTTGGACTTGCCTTCCACGAACGTGTCGAAGGTAAAGGTGCGGTTCAGGTAGCTGGTGTGCTTGAGCGCACCTTCAACCTGCACGGTACGTTGTTCGGTCCGGGTGCTGCCGGTCGATGCTGCAGCCGGCTCGGCCATGGCATCAAAACTGTCACGCAGGGACGGCTCGGCCAATTCATCGACCAGCGCAGGCTCAGCGGCTGCTACTGCGACCGGCTCGACTGCCGCCGGCACCGCCTTCTGTGCCTGGGTATTGGCCAACGAAGCGGCCACGGCGGCACTGACTGGCGCATTGGGCGCAGCACGCGGTGCCGAGCTACGACGGCTACCAATCAATAAGGAAAGGGCAGGCGCAATGCCACTGCCGTTTTCACCTAACAGCTCGAGCAAGCGCCCCAGGTACTTTTCATTGACCCAATCGAGAACGAAACGGTTAGGCGCATAGACGCGCAACTCGTCGCCTTCGGCTTCGACCTGTAGCGGACGGATCCAGGTGTTGAATTGCTGGGCAGGCAGTTCATCGCGCAGAAGCTCCACGCACTGCTGCCAAAGTTCCACTGACACGGATTTCCCCTGAGTTTGAAAGCCGGATGAGGCAAAAACAAACCGCCATTGTACCGGTCGAGCGTTCAGTTATCCACATGTGGACACGTTCCGAGCCATGACAAAACAGCCATTTATCGACCAGAAAGGCTTTTCCTCGCTGTGAATAAGCCCTGTGGATAAGCTGCCTTGAGGGCTATGCACAACCCTGAGGTCGGCCCTGTTGATAACTCGCCTGTGGATAATGTGGCTTTTCATCCACAGCTTGCACTCACGATCAAAACAGGCGCAGCACCGGTTGAAAACACGGTTGTGAATCGCTGCATAGCCCGAATATACGGGGCCAAACGCGGTTATCCACAGATGAGCATTCATCTAAGATCTATAAGTTCTTCAGAAAAGCTTTTTATATGTCTCTTCTTTTTTCATGTTGTCCCCAATGCCGGTGTCCGATCAAGCACTCCTCAAGGATGCCTGGGCAGGTCACCGTCCATCACACGCTCAATATGGAAAGGCTGGTTGGAAATTGACCTATGGGCTTGCTTTCTCTAGAATCGCCGGTCTCTTAAAAAGGGGGCCATCCCGGCCCGTCGTCGACAAACCAGGTAACACGCCATGAAACGTACTTTCCAACCAAGCACCATCAAGCGCGCGCGCACCCACGGCTTCCGTGCCCGTATGGCTACCAAGAACGGCCGCGCTGTTCTGTCGCGTCGTCGTGCCAAAGGCCGTAAGCGTCTGGCCATTTGATTTTTCGGCACAGGTGGTGAGTCAGGACTTCAGTCGGGAAAAGCGACTGCTTATTCCCCGGCATTTCAAAGCGGTCTTCGACTCCCCAACCGGCAAGGTTCCAGGGAAAAACCTGCTTATCCTTGCTCGCGAGAACGGCCTCGATCACCCACGCCTAGGCCTGGTGATCGGAAAGAAGAGCGTCAAGCTCGCCGTTCAACGCAACCGCCTCAAGCGCTTGATGCGCGATTCCTTTCGTCTACACCAGCATTTGCTTGCCGGGCTGGACATAGTGATCGTCGCGCGCAAGGGATTGGGTGAGATAGAAAACCCGGAATTGCACCAACACTTTGGCAAGCTATGGAAACGCCTGGCGCGCAGCCGGCCCACTCCAGCAGTAACCGCCGATTCCGCAGGGGTAGACAGCCAAGATGCGTAAACTGGCCCTCGTTCCGATCCAGTTTTACCGTTACGCCATTAGTCCTCTGATGGCCAATCACTGTCGGTTTTTTCCCCAGTTGCTCCTGTTACGCTTATGAAGCCATTGAAAACCACGGCCTCTGGCGTGGTGGGTGGCTAGCCGTTCGTCGCCTGGGGCGTTGTCATCCGTGGAACGACGGCGGTTTCGATCCCGTTCCTCCCGCTCCTTCCTCCCGAACTTCTTCGATAGCCGAGTAATCATGGATATTAAACGCACGATCCTGATCGTCGCCCTGGCAATCGTGTCCTACGTCATGGTCCTCAAGTGGAACCAGGACTACGGCCAGGCTGCCCTGCCGACTCAGAATACTGCTGCCAGCACTGTTGCCCCGGGCCTGCCGGACGGCGTACCGGCCGGTAATGCCGGCGCCAGCGCCGATGTGCCGAGCGCCAACGCCGAAACCAGCGCTGCCGAACTGGCGCCGGTCGCGGTTAGCAAGGACCTGATCCGGGTCAAGACCGATGTCCTGGACCTGGCTATCGATCCGGTCGGTGGTGACATCGTCCAGCTGAACCTGCCGAAGTTTCCACGTCGTCAGGACCACCCGGAAATTCCGTTCCAGCTGTTCGATAACGGTGGCGAGCGTGTCTACCTGGCACAAAGCGGCTTGACCGGTGTCAACGGCCCGGACGCCCGCCCAGCCGGCCGCCCGCTGTACGCGACCGAGCAGAAGGGCTACCAGTTGGCTGATGGCCAGGACCAACTGGTGGTCGACCTGAAGTTCAGCGACAACGGCGTCAACTACATCAAGCGCTTCAGCTTCAAGCGTGGCGAGTATGACCTGACCGTCAGCTACCTGATCGACAACCAGAGCGGCCAGGCCTGGAGCGGCAACATGTTTGCCCAGCTCAAGCGTGATGCCAGCTCTGATCCGTCTTCAAGTACTGCCACTGGCACCGCGACCTACCTGGGTGCAGCCCTGTGGACTGCTTCCGAGCCTTACAAAAAGGTCTCGATGAAGGACATCGACAAAGGTAGTTTGAAAGAAAATGTGTCCGGCGGCTGGGTCGCCTGGCTGCAGCATTACTTCGTGACCGCCTGGATTCCGGCCAAGTCGGACAGCAACGTTGTTCAGACCCGCAAGGACAGCCAAGGCAACTACATCATCGGCTACACCGGCCCGGCTATCAGCGTTCCTGCTGGCGGCAAGGTCGAAACCAGCGCCATGCTGTACGCCGGCCCGAAGATCCAGGCCAAGCTGAAAGAGTTGTCCCCAGGCCTGGAACTGACCGTCGATTATGGCTTCCTGTGGTTCATCGCCCAGCCGATCTTCTGGCTGCTGCAACATATCCACAGCCTGTTGGGTAACTGGGGCTGGTCGATTATCGTCCTGACCATGCTCATCAAGGGCCTGTTCTTCCCGCTGTCGGCTGCCAGCTACCGTTCGATGGCGCGCATGCGTGCTGTTGCGCCGAAACTTGCCGCGCTCAAGGAACGCTTCGGTGATGACCGCCAGAAGATGTCCCAGGCGATGATGGAGCTGTACAAGAAAGAGAAAATCAACCCGCTGGGCGGCTGCCTGCCGATCCTGGTACAGATGCCGGTATTCCTGGCCCTGTACTGGGTACTGCTGGAAAGCGTGGAAATGCGCCAGGCGCCGTGGATGCTGTGGATTACCGACCTGTCGATCAAGGATCCGTTCTTCATCCTGCCGATCATCATGGGCGCCACCATGTTCATCCAGCAGCGCCTGAATCCGACTCCACCGGACCCGATGCAGGCCAAGGTGATGAAAATGATGCCGATCATTTTCACCTTCTTCTTCCTGTGGTTCCCGGCCGGTCTGGTGCTGTACTGGGTTGTGAACAACTGCCTGTCGATCGCGCAGCAGTGGTACATCACCCGCAGCATCGAAGCAGCCGCCAAAAAAGCTGCTGCTTGACGGGCTACTGCGCTAGCCTGTGAATAAAAAACGCCCCCTAGTGGGGCGTTTTTGCTATCTGTCGTTTTTGTCGTAGAGGCTTTCGAGCATGAACACTGTGCGTGAAACCATCGCCGCCATCGCCACCGCCCAGGGCCGCGGCGGTGTCGGTATTGTCAGGTTGTCCGGACCTCTGGCTGCCAAGGCCGGGCAGCTGATAACCGGCCGTACGCTGACCCCGCGCCATGCGCACTATGGCCCGTTCCGCGACGAGGAAGGGATGGTGCTGGACGAAGGGATCGCCCTGTTCTTCCCCGGACCGAATTCGTTCACCGGTGAAGATGTGCTCGAACTGCAGGGCCACGGTGGCCCGGTGGTCCTGGACATGTTGCTGCAGCGCTGTGTACAAGTTGGCTGCCGTTTGGCCCGTCCGGGCGAATTCAGCGAGCGCGCGTTCCTCAACGACAAACTCGACCTGGCCCAGGCCGAAGCCATCGCTGACCTGATCGAGGCCAGCTCAAGCCAGGCGGCACGCAATGCCCTGCGTTCACTGCAGGGGGAATTCTCTAAGCGTGTGCATGCCCTGACCGAAGCGTTGATTGCCCTGCGTATTTACGTCGAGGCGGCGATCGACTTCCCTGAGGAGGAGATCGACTTCCTGGCCGATGGCCACGTCCTGTCGATGCTCGATGCGGTACGCCAGGAGTTGTCCACAGTGCAGCGCGAAGCCGGGCAGGGCGCCTTGTTGCGTGAGGGCATGACCGTAGTCATCGCTGGGCGACCGAATGCCGGTAAATCGAGCCTGCTAAACCAACTGGCCGGGCGGGAAGCTGCGATTGTCACCGATATCGCCGGTACCACCCGGGACATCCTGCGCGAACATATCCACATCGATGGCATGCCGCTGCATGTTGTCGATACCGCTGGTCTGCGCGACACCGACGACCATGTGGAAAAGATCGGTGTGGAACGCGCACTGAAAGCCATTGGCGAGGCCGACCGAGTTCTGCTGGTGGTGGACTCGACCGCACCCGAAGCCAGCGATCCCTTCGCACTGTGGCCAGAATTTCTCGACCAGCGGCCAGACCCAACCAAGGTCACGCTGATCCGCAACAAGGCCGACCTGAGTGGTGAGCGGGTAGCGCTGGAACAATGCGATGACGGCCATGTGACGATAACCCTCAGCGCCAAAGGCGACGACGCAGGGTTGCAACTGTTGCGTGATCACCTGAAGGCCTGCATGGGCTATGAGCAGACCGCCGAAAGTGGTTTCAGCGCCCGTAGGCGCCATCTGGAGGCCCTGCGCCAGGCCAGCGAGCATCTGGAGCATGGCCATGCCCAGCTGACCCTGGCGGGTGCAGGTGAGCTGCTGGCAGAAGACCTGCGTCAAGCGCAGCAGGCCTTGGGCGAGATAACCGGGGCATTCAGTTCGGACGACCTGCTTGGGCGGATTTTCTCCAGCTTCTGCATCGGCAAGTAATCCACAGCCAGGCTAGGCCAAGAGCCGCTCCTTCGGGAGCGGTTTTTTTTGCCTGAATTTACAGGAGCGGGGAATGCCGGCGTAGAAGAGCTCGCCAAGTCCGGCTTTTCCGCGGCTGTAACGATGTTGTTGCTGGCTCGCCCGCTTTCACCTTGTCCGGAGCTGGCCGCTACCTCCTCGATTTTCCCACACCCAGCCCGGAATACTCACTCAGGAGCCCTGTGGAAAACTCCCCTTCAGCTCCGTTGATAAGCAGGCTGTTTTTCTGAGGACAAACCCGCCTGTGGGTAAAGTGCCTTTTAATCCACAGGCTAAATCACGTTATCCATAGCCCTCAGGGCGCTCCAGCCACAGGGTTTAATTTCTCTCTATGCTGCGTGAATAAAGGCCCGTAGCCGTTTATCCACAGATAGGGCTGTGCATAAGAATAAACATAAAAACAAAGCTTTTTTAAATTTCTCCTCTTTGATTTCTGTTGTCTGCCACTCATCCACAGACTGGTCAAAATTTGCTCAGACGGTTTCTTTAAAGGGGGTTAAGTCCCTATACTTGTCGGCTTACCTTCTCTATTCGCAAAAACAGGCACGAGGTGCGTGGTGGATTTCCCTTCCCGTTTTGAAGTGATCGTCATCGGCGGCGGCCATGCCGGTACCGAGGCTGCGCTTGCGTCAGCACGCATGGGTGTGAAAACCCTGCTGCTGACCCATAACGTGGAAACCCTCGGTCACATGAGCTGCAACCCCGCCATTGGCGGTATTGGCAAAAGCCATCTGGTCAAAGAGATCGATGCGCTCGGTGGCGCCATGGCGTTGGCCACCGACAAGAGCGGCATCCAGTTCCGTGTCCTGAACAACCGCAAGGGCCCGGCCGTACGCGCTACCCGTGCACAGGCCGACCGCGCCATCTACAAGGCAGTGGTACGTGAAATTCTGGAAAACCAGCCAAACCTGTGGATATTCCAGCAATCCTGCGACGACCTGATCGTCGAACAGGATCAGGTCAAAGGCGTTGTTACCCAGATGGGCCTGCGTTTCTTCGCCGACTCGGTGGTACTGACCACCGGTACCTTCCTCGGCGGTCTTATCCACATAGGCCTGCAGAACCATTCCGGCGGTCGCGCCGGTGATCCGCCTTCGATCGCCCTGGCCCACCGGATGCGTGAACTACCGCTGCGCGTTGGCCGCCTGAAAACCGGTACTCCGCCACGCATCGACGGCCGTTCGGTGGACTTTTCGGTCATGACCGAACAGCCGGGCGATACGCCGATCCCGGTGATGTCGTTCATGGGCAATGCCGAAATGCATCCGCGCCAAGTGAGCTGCTGGATTACCCATACCAATGCCCGCACCCACGAGATCATTGCCTCGAACCTCGACCGTTCGCCGATGTACTCGGGTGTGATCGAAGGGGTCGGCCCGCGCTACTGCCCGTCGATCGAAGACAAGATCCACCGCTTCGCCGACAAGGAAAGCCACCAGGTGTTCATCGAGCCGGAAGGCCTGACCACCCATGAGCTGTACCCCAACGGTATTTCCACTTCGCTGCCGTTCGACGTGCAGCTGGAACTGGTGCGTTCGATCCGCGGCATGGAAAACGCCCACATCGTGCGCCCAGGCTATGCCATCGAGTACGACTACTTCGACCCGCGTGACCTCAAGTACAGCCTCGAGACCAAAGTCATCGGCGGCCTGTTCTTCGCTGGCCAGATCAACGGCACCACCGGTTACGAAGAAGCCGGCGCCCAGGGCCTGCTGGCCGGTACCAACGCCGCCCTGCGGGCGCAGGGCCGTGAAAGCTGGTGCCCGCGTCGCGACGAGGCCTACATCGGTGTACTGGTCGACGACCTGATCACCCTGGGTACCCAGGAGCCGTACCGCATGTTCACATCACGTGCCGAGTACCGCTTGATCCTGCGTGAGGACAACGCCGACTTGCGTCTGACCGAAAAGGGCCGTGAACTTGGCCTGATCGACGACCAGCGCTGGGCCGCCTTCTGCGCCAAGCGCGACGGCATCGAGCGTGAGGAACAACGCCTGAAATCGACCTGGGTACGGCCAAATACCGAACAAGGCCAGGCCATTGTGGATAAGTTCGGTACCCCACTCAGCCACGAATACAGTCTGCTCAACCTGCTGGCCCGCCCGGAAATCGACTACGCCGGGCTGATCGAGGCGACTGGCGGTGAAGCGATCGATCCACAGGTCGCCGAACAGGTCGAGATCCGCACCAAGTACGCCGGCTATATCGATCGCCAGCAGGATGAAATCGCTCGCCTGCGTGCCAGCGAAGACACGCGCCTGCCTGTGGATATCGATTACTCGAGCATTTCCGGCCTGTCCAAGGAAATTCAGGGCAAGCTGGGCCAGACCCGTCCGGAAACCCTGGGCCAGGCGTCGCGTATCCCTGGGGTAACCCCGGCAGCGATCTCCCTGTTGCTGATTCACTTGAAGAAACGCGGCGCTGGCCGCGAATTGGAGCAAAGCGCTTGAGTTCCCTGGTCACCCCGCAACACGCTGAAGAGTTGTCCACAGGTGCGCGCCAGCTCGGTGTCGAGCTGAGTGCCGAGCATCATGCAAAACTGCTCGGCTACCTGGCCCTGTTGATCAAATGGAACAAAGCCTACAATCTGACCGCCGTCCGCGACCCTGACGAAATGGTGTCGCGTCATCTGCTCGATAGCCTCAGCGTCATGCCGTTTATCCACAGCGAACGTGGCAACTGGCTGGATGTCGGCAGTGGCGGCGGTATGCCTGGCATTCCGTTGGCTATCCTGCATCCACACAAACGGGTGACGGTGCTGGATGCCAATGGCAAGAAGACGCGCTTTCTGACCCAGGTGAAAATGGAACTCAAGCTGGACAACCTCACGGTTATCCACAGCCGGGTCGAGGCCTTCCAGCCGGCACCACCGTTCGACGGGATCATTTCCCGCGCGTTCAGCAGCATGGACAACTTCACCAACTGGACCCGCCACCTGGGCGACACCGGGACGCAATGGCTTGCAATGAAGGGGCTGCATCCTGCCGATGAACTGGTAGCATTGCCCGCAGACTTCACAGTGGAAAGCGAGCAGGCCCTGACCGTTCCGGGTTGCCAGGGCCAGCGCCATCTGCTGATACTGCGCCGCAAGGCATGACTGGGAACACACGCAACAATGGCTAAGGTATTCGCAATCGCGAACCAGAAAGGTGGTGTAGGCAAGACCACCACCTGTATCAATCTCGCTGCCTCGCTGGCCGCAACCAAGCGTCGTGTGCTGCTGATCGACCTCGATCCGCAAGGCAACGCCACCATGGGCAGCGGTGTGGACAAGCACGAGCTCGAGCACTCGGTCTACGACCTGTTGATCGGGGAATGCGACCTGGCCCAGGCCATGCATTACTCCGAACACGGTGGTTTCCAGTTGTTGCCGGCAAACCGTGACCTGACCGCCGCCGAAGTGGTGCTTCTGGAAATGCAGGTCAAGGAAAGCCGCCTGCGCAACGCCCTGGCACCCATCCGCGACAACTACGACTACATCCTCATCGACTGCCCGCCGTCGTTGTCGATGCTGACGCTCAACGCCTTGGTCGCCTCGGATGGCGTGATCATCCCGATGCAATGCGAATACTATGCGCTGGAAGGTCTCAGCGACCTTGTGGATAACATCAAGCGCATTGCTGCCCGGTTGAACCCCGAACTGAAGATCGAAGGTCTGTTGCGGACCATGTACGACCCGCGTCTGAGCCTGAACAACGATGTCTCGGCGCAGCTGAAGGAACACTTTGGACCGCAGCTTTACGACACGGTCATTCCGCGCAACATTCGCCTGGCCGAAGCCCCCAGCTTCGGCATGCCGGCCCTGGCCTACGACAAGCAATCTCGCGGCGCGCTGGCCTATCTGGCCCTGGCCGGGGAACTGGTCCGCCGCCAACGCCGTCAATCCCGCACTGCACAAACAACTTAAGGAATCCGTATGGCCGTCAAGAAACGGGGTCTCGGACGTGGGTTGGATGCACTGCTCAGTGGTCCTTCCGTCAGCGCGCTCGAAGAGCAGGCTGTGAAGGTCGACCAGAAAGAACTGCAAAACCTGCCCGTCGAGCTGATCCAGCGTGGCAAGTACCAGCCGCGCCGGGACATGGACCCTGAGGCGCTGGAAGAGCTTGCGCATTCGATTCGCAACCATGGCGTGATGCAGCCGATCGTGGTGCGCCCGATTGGTGACGACCGCTACGAGATCATCGCCGGTGAGCGTCGCTGGCGTGCTACCCAGCAGGCTGGGCTGGACAAGATTCCGGCCATGGTCCGCGAAGTGCCCGACGAAGCTGCCATCGCCATGGCGCTGATCGAGAATATCCAGCGTGAAGACCTCAACCCGCTGGAGGAAGCCCTGGCACTGCAGCGCCTGCAGCAGGAGTTCGAGCTCACTCAGCAACAGGTGGCCGACGCCGTGGGCAAGTCGCGGGTAACCGTGGCCAACCTGCTGCGCCTGATCACCCTGCCTGATGCGATCAAGACCATGCTTGCCCATGGTGACCTGGAGATGGGCCACGCACGTGCACTGCTCGGGTTGGAAGAACATCGTCAGGAAGAGGGGGCGCGTCATGTTGTCGCACGTGGCCTCACCGTGCGCCAAACCGAGGCACTGGTTCGTCAGTGGCTCAGCGACAAGCCTGATCCGGTCGAACCGAGCAAACCTGATCCGGATATCGCGCGCCTTGAACAGCGTCTCGCAGAGCGCCTGGGCTCGGCGGTGCAGATTCGCCATGGCAACAAGGGCAAAGGCCAGCTGGTTATTCGCTACAACTCGCTTGACGAGTTGCAAGGCGTGCTTGCTCACATCCGCTGAAACAATTCCTGTTGTAGCGTGCAACCGGAAATCACTACGAAGAGTTGAATAGGGGTTAATCCACCCCTATACTCTGCGCGCATTTTGTCGGCACAAATTATGCCAAGTCATAGCTGACTTGTTGGTCGACTTCCGAGGAGCAGTTGTGATGGAAATCCGCACGCCAAACCGCCTGCCTTTCCATCGCTGGGCGGTTTTTCCGGTACTGCTGGCTCAATTTGTCGTACTGCTGCTGGCAACCTTGGTGTTGTGGCAGTGGAAAGGGGCGGTCAGTGGATATTCAGGCCTTTGCGGAGGCTTGATTGCCTGGCTACCCAATGTGTATTTCGCCTGGAAGGCTTTTCGCTTCAGCGGAGCACGGGCGGCACAAGCCATCGTCAAGTCGTTTTACGCTGGCGAGGCAGGCAAGATGATTTTGACGGCAGTGCTTTTTGCACTGACCTTCGCAGGAGTGAAACCATTGGCGCCGCTAGCAGTATTCGGCGTCTTCGTGCTGACCCTTTTGGTCAGCTGGTTCGCGCCCCTGCTGATGAATAAAAGACTTTCGAGACCTTAGGGCGTTTGAGGCAACCATGGCAGCAGAAACCGCTTCGGGCTATATCCAGCACCACTTGCAGAACCTGACCTACGGTCAACTACCAGACGGCAGCTGGGGCTTCGCCCATTCGGCTGCAGAAGCCAAGGCAATGGGCTTCTGGGCGTTCCACCTGGACACCCTGGGTTGGTCCGTCGCGCTGGGTCTGATCTTCCTGTTCATCTTCCGCATGGCGGCCCGGAAGGCGACTTCCGGCCAACCTGGCGGCTTGCAGAACTTCGTTGAAGTGCTGGTGGATTTCGTCAACGGCAGCGTGAAGGACTCCTTCCACGGCCGTAGCCCGGTAATCGCCCCGCTGGCGCTGACCATTTTCGTCTGGGTGTTCCTGATGAACGCCATCGACCTGGTACCGGTCGACTGGATTCCTCAGCTGGCCATCCTGATCTCCGGTGATCCGCACATCCCGTTCCGCGCCGTGTCGACCACCGACCCGAACGCGACCCTGGCCATGGCCTTCTGCGTGTTCGCCCTGATCATCTTCTACAGCATCAAGGTCAAGGGCCTGGGTGGCTTCATCGGTGAGCTGACCCTGCACCCGTTCGGCAGCAAGAACATCTTCGTGCAGATCCTGCTGATTCCGGTCAACTTCCTGCTGGAATTCGTCACCCTGATCGCCAAGCCGATCTCGCTGGCACTGCGTCTGTTCGGCAACATGTACGCCGGCGAACTGGTGTTCATCCTGATCGCCGTGATGTTCGGCGCCGGCATCCTGTGGCTCAGCGGCCTGGGTGTGGTGCTGCAGTGGGCGTGGGCTGTGTTCCACATCCTGATCATCACCCTGCAAGCCTTCATCTTCATGATGCTTACCATCGTCTACCTGTCGATGGCTCACGAAGATAACCATTAAGACCGCCTGGCGTGTCTGATAGCCTTCCCCGCTCGTTTGGGGGGAGGGCTTAAAAAGTCCGCAAGGGCATGCTGTACCAAACGATTTGTTTTACCGCTTCAAACTAAAAACCTAACCAATACGACGTAAAAGTCGGGAGGAAAGATGGAAACTGTAGTTGGTCTGACCGCTATCGCTGTTGCTCTGCTGATCGGCCTGGGTGCTCTGGGTACCGCCATTGGTTTCGGCCTGCTGGGCGGCAAGTTCCTGGAAGGCGCTGCTCGTCAGCCTGAGATGGTTCCGATGCTGCAGGTCAAAATGTTCATCGTTGCCGGTCTGCTCGACGCCGTAACCATGATCGGTGTTGGTATCGCTCTGTTCTTCACCTTCGCGAACCCCTTCGTTGGTCAGATCGCCGGCTAATCACTCGTTTCCACGAGTTGATTGGTGTGATGGACAAAGACCGAGCGAGGTGTTGGCGTGAACATTAATGCAACCCTGATTGGCCAATCCGTTGCTTTTCTGATTTTTGTACTCTTCTGCATGAAGTATGTATGGCCTCCGGTCATCACTGCCCTGCAAGAGCGCCAAAAGAAGATTGCCGACGGCTTGGACGCTGCCAACCGCGCAGCTCGCGACCTGGAGCTGGCCCAAGAGAAAGCGGGTCAGCAACTGCGTGAAGCAAAGGCACAGGCAGCCGAAATCATTGAGCAAAGCAAGAAACGCGCTGCTCAGCTTGTCGAGGAGGCCCGTGAACAGGCTCGCGTCGAAGCTGACCGTGTGAAGGCTCAGGCTCAAGCCGAGATCGAACAGGAACTGAACAGCGTCAAAGACGCCCTGCGTGCCCAAGTGGGTGCCCTGGCTGTTGGCGGTGCTGAAAAGATCCTTGGCGCCACAATCGATCAAAACGCGCATGCGGAGCTGGTTAACAAACTGGCCGCTGAAATTTAAGCGAGGGCGATCATGGCAGAACTGACCACGTTGGCCCGACCTTACGCTAAGGCTGCCTTTGAGCATGCCCAGGCCCATCAGCAACTGGCCAATTGGTCAGCCATGCTCGGCCTGGCTGCTGCGGTGTCGGAAGACGACACCATGCAGCGCCTGCTCAAGGCCCCGCGACTGACAAGCGCAGAAAAGGCCGCCGCATTCATTGAAGTGTGCGGTGACAAGTTCGATGCACAGGCACAGAATTTCATTCATGTTGCCGCGGAAAACGACCGTCTCCTGCTCCTGCCGGAGATTGCCGCCCTGTTCGACCTGTACAAGGCCGAGCAAGAGAAATCCGTGGACGTGGAAGTCACCAGTGCTTTTGCGTTGAACCAAGAACAGCAAGACAAACTCGCCAAGGTTCTCAGTGCACGGCTCAGCCGGGAAGTGCGCCTGCACGCGTCGGAGGATGCCAGCCTGATCGGCGGCGTCGTCATCCGCGCCGGCGACCTGGTAATCGATGGCTCGGTTCGCGGCAAGATCGCGAAACTGGCCGAAGCATTGAAATCTTGAGTTTGAAGGGGCAGCAGAGCAATGCAGCAACTCAATCCTTCCGAAATTAGTGAAATCATCAAGGGTCGCATCGAGAAGCTCGATGTCGGCTCCCAAGCCCGTAACGAAGGTACCGTCGTAAGCGTTTCCGACGGTATCGTACGGATCCACGGTCTGGCCGACGCTATGTACGGCGAAATGATCGAGTTCCCGGGCGGCGTATACGGTATGGCACTGAACCTGGAGCAAGACTCCGTTGGTGCGGTGGTACTGGGTGCGTACACCTCCCTCGCCGAGGGCATGAGCGCCAAGTGCACCGGTCGCATCCTGGAAGTTCCGGTCGGCAAAGGCCTGCTGGGCCGCGTCGTCGACGCTCTGGGTAACCCGATCGATGGCAAAGGTCCTCTGGCCACCACCGAAACCGACGCGGTCGAAAAGGTCGCTCCGGGTGTGATCTGGCGTAAGTCGGTAGACCAGCCTGTACAGACTGGCTACAAGTCGGTTGACGCCATGATCCCGGTTGGCCGTGGCCAGCGCGAGCTGATCATCGGTGACCGTCAGATCGGTAAGACTGCCATGGCGGTCGACGCGATCATCAACCAGAAAAACAGCGGCATCTTCTGCGTATACGTGGCCGTAGGCCAGAAGCAGTCGACCATTGCCAACGTTGTGCGCAAGCTGGAAGAAGCCGGCGCCCTGGCCAACACCATCGTTGTTGCCGCCAGCGCCTCGGAATCGGCCGCGCTGCAGTTCCTGGCGCCTTACGCCGGCTGCACCATGGGCGAATACTTCCGTGACCGCGGTGAAGACGCCCTGATCGTATACGATGACCTGTCCAAGCAGGCTGTTGCCTACCGTCAGATCTCCCTGCTGCTGCGCCGTCCGCCAGGACGTGAAGCCTACCCAGGTGACGTGTTCTATCTCCACTCCCGTCTGCTGGAGCGTGCATCGCGCGTTTCGGAAGAATACGTCGAGAAGTTCACCAACGGCGCAGTCACTGGCAAGACCGGTTCCCTGACCGCCCTGCCGATCATCGAAACCCAGGCTGGCGACGTTTCCGCGTTCGTTCCGACCAACGTGATTTCCATCACCGACGGTCAGATCTTCCTGGAATCGGCCATGTTCAACTCGGGCATCCGTCCTGCAGTTAACGCCGGTGTTTCGGTATCCCGCGTAGGTGGTGCCGCTCAGACCAAGATCATCAAGAAGCTGTCCGGTGGTATCCGTACCGCTCTGGCTCAGTACCGTGAACTGGCTGCATTCGCCCAGTTCGCTTCTGATCTGGACGAAGCGACCCGCAAGCAGCTGGAGCATGGTCAGCGCGTTACCGAGCTGATGAAGCAGAAGCAGTACGCGCCAATGTCCATCGCGGACATGGCCCTGTCGCTGTACGCCGCTGAGCGTGGCTTCCTGACCGACGTAGAAGTCTCCAAGGTCGGCAGCTTCGAGCAAGCTCTGATCGCCTACTTCAACCGTGATCACGCCGAACTGATGGCCAAGATCAACGTGAAGGGTGACTTCAACGACGAAATCGATGCTGGCATGAAAGCTGGTATCGAGAAGTTCAAGGCCACCCAGACCTGGTAAGCCGCAGCGGGGGCCCTGGCCCCCGCTTGCTAACCTGATAGGTGATACATGGCAGGCGCAAAAGAGATCCGCAGTAAGATTGCGAGCATCAAAAGCACGCAAAAAATTACCAGCGCCATGGAAAAAGTGGCGGTCAGCAAAATGCGCAAGGCACAACTGCGCATGGCTGCTAGCCGTCCCTACGCGGAGCGTATCCGCCAGGTGATCGGTCATCTGGCCAACGCCAACCCGGAATACCGCCACCCGTTCATGATCGAGCGCCCTGTAAAGCGCGCCGGTTATATCGTGGTGAGCAGTGACCGTGGTCTGTGCGGTGGCTTGAACACCAACCTGTTCAAGGCCCTGGTCAAGGACATGAACGAAAACCGCGAACAGGGCGTTGAAATCGACCTGTGCGTGATCGGCAGCAAGGGTGCGGCATTCTTCCGCAACTTTGGCGGCAACGTCGTAGCCGCGATCAGCCACTTGGGCGAAGAGCCATCGATCAACGATCTGATCGGCTCCGTCAAAGTGATGCTGGACGCCTACCTGGACGGCCGCATCGATCGCCTCTCGGTGGTTTCGAACAAGTTCATCAACACCATGACCCAAAAACCGACGGTCGAGCAATTGGTACCGTTGGTGGCAACCCCGGATCAGGATCTCAAGCATCACTGGGACTACCTGTACGAACCCGACGCAAAAGAGCTGCTGGACGGCTTGATGGTGCGTTACGTGGAGTCGCAGGTGTACCAGGCGGTGGTCGAGAACAACGCTGCTGAACAAGCGGCCCGGATGATCGCCATGAAGAACGCCACAGACAACGCCGGTGATTTGATCAGCGAACTCCAGCTGATCTACAACAAGGCGCGTCAGGCTGCGATCACCCAGGAGATCTCGGAAATCGTCGGCGGCGCTGCCGCGGTTTAACGGTTCACATATTCAGAGGATCCAGCTATGAGTAGCGGACGTATCGTTCAAATCATCGGCGCCGTCATCGACGTGGAATTCCCACGTGACGTCGTGCCGAGTGTTTACAACGCGCTGAAAGTACAAGGCGCGGACACCACCCTGGAAGTTCAGCAGCAGCTGGGCGACGGCGTGGTTCGTACCATTGCAATGGGCTCGACCGAAGGCCTGAAGCGCGGTCTGGATGTCGTCGACACCGGCGCTGCCATCTCCGTTCCTGTTGGTAAGGCCACCCTGGGCCGCATCATGGACGTTCTGGGCAACCCGATCGACGAAGCCGGCCCGATCGGCGAAGAAGAGCGTCGTGGTATTCACCAGAAGGCACCTTCCTTCGCTGACCAGGCAGGCGGCAACGACCTGCTGGAAACCGGCATCAAGGTTATCGACCTGGTTTGCCCGTTCGCCAAGGGTGGTAAGGTTGGTCTGTTCGGTGGTGCCGGTGTTGGCAAGACCGTCAACATGATGGAACTGATCCGTAACATCGCCATCGAGCACAGCGGTTATTCCGTGTTCGCCGGTGTGGGTGAGCGTACTCGTGAGGGTAACGACTTCTACCACGAGATGAAGGACTCCAACGTTCTCGACAAAGTAGCACTGGTCTACGGTCAGATGAACGAGCCACCAGGAAACCGTCTGCGCGTAGCGCTGACCGGCCTGACCATGGCTGAGAAGTTCCGTGACGAAGGTAACGACGTTCTGCTGTTCGTCGACAACATCTACCGTTACACCCTGGCCGGTACCGAAGTATCCGCACTGCTGGGCCGTATGCCTTCCGCAGTAGGTTACCAGCCGACCCTGGCCGAAGAGATGGGCGTTCTGCAAGAGCGTATCACTTCGACCAAAGAAGGTTCGATCACCTCGATCCAGGCCGTATACGTACCTGCGGACGACCTGACCGACCCGTCGCCAGCCACCACCTTCGCCCACCTGGACGCCACCGTCGTTCTGTCCCGTGACATCGCTTCCCTGGGTATCTACCCGGCGGTCGACCCACTGGACTCGACTTCGCGCCAGCTGGACCCGAACGTGATCGGCAACGAGCACTACGAAACTGCCCGCCAGGTTCAGTATGTTCTGCAGCGCTACAAAGAGCTGAAGGACATCATTGCGATCCTGGGTATGGACGAACTGTCCGAAGCCGACAAGCAATTGGTAGCCCGCGCTCGTAAGATCCAGCGCTTCCTGTCGCAGCCGTTCTTCGTGGCCGAAGTCTTCACCGGTTCGCCAGGCAAGTACGTTTCCCTGAAAGACACCATCGCTGGCTTCAGCGGCATCCTCAAAGGTGACTACGACCACCTGCCAGAACAAGCGTTCTACATGGTCGGCAGCATCGACGAAGCGATCGAGAAAGCCAAGAAACTGTAATCCCGGCGCCCCGAAAGGGGCGCTAATCAGGTTGAGGCAAGCAGATGGCTATGACAGTCCATTGCGATATCGTCAGCGCGGAAGGAGAAATCTTCTCTGGTCTGGTCGAGATGGTGGTTGCGCACGGCAACCTGGGCGATCTGGGTATCGCTCCAGGCCATGCGCCGCTGATCACCAATCTGAAGCCAGGTCCGATCACGCTGACCAAGCAGGGCGGCGAGCGCGAGGTGTTCTACATCTCCGGTGGCTTCCTGGAAGTGCAGCCGAACATGGTCAAGGTACTCGCCGATACCGTGCAACGTGCAGCCGACCTGGACGAAGCCTCCGCTCAGGATGCCGTCAAGGCAGCTGAGAAGGCCCTGCATGAGAAAGGCGCGGATTTCGACTACAGTGCCGCATCCGCACGTCTGGCCGAGGCCGCAGCTCAGCTGCGTACCGTCCAGCAGATCCGCAAGAAGTTCGGCGGTTAATTCCGCAGGCTTCATGTAGATTGAGAACAAGGGTAGCCATCGGCTACCCTTTTTCTTTTTTGTAAACCATAAAACCGGTCATTCCACTGACCGCCCAGGATTGGTAGCCAGTAATGTCACTCGATATCGTTATTCTCGCTGCCGGCCAAGGCACCCGCATGCGCTCGGCGCTGCCCAAGGTGCTGCACCCGGTAGCCGGCAATTCCATGCTCGGCCATGTTATCCACACTGCGCGTCAGCTTCAGCCGCAAGGTATCCACGTGGTCATTGGCCATGGAGCCGAGCTGGTACGCGAGCGCCTGGCCGCTGACGATCTTGATTTCGTCATGCAGGACAAGCAGCTGGGCACCGGTCATGCGGTTGCCCAGGCATTGCCGGCCCTCACTGCCGACACCGTGCTGGTGCTATATGGCGACGTGCCTCTGATCGAGGTGGAAACGCTGCAGCGGCTGCTGGCCAAGGCCAACCCCCAGCAACTGGGCCTGCTCACGGTCACTCTGGAAGATCCGACCGGTTATGGCCGTATTGTGCGGGACGAGCACGGCAAGGTGACCGCTATCGTTGAGCACAAGGACGCCAACGATGCGCAGAAAGCGATCAAGGAAGGCAACACTGGCATTCTGGCCCTGCCGGCCGCCCGGCTGGCGGACTGGATGGGGCGTCTGTCGAACAACAATGCCCAGGGCGAGTACTACCTGACCGATGTCATTGCCATGGCAGTGGCCGATGGCCTGGTGGTGGCTACCGAACAGCCGCACGACCCGATGGAAGTGCAAGGCGCCAATGACCGTCGCCAGCTGTCCGAGCTGGAACGTCACTACCAGTTGCGCGAAGGCCGTCGCTTGATGGCCCAAGGGGTGACCCTGCGCGACCCGGCACGCTTCGATGTCCGCGGTGAAGTGACCGTCGGCCGCGACGTGCTGATCGACATCAATGTGATTCTCGAAGGCAAGGTCGTCATCGAGGATGACGTACAGATCGGCCCGAACTGCGTGATCAAGAATACTACCCTGCGCAAAGGCGCAGTGGTCAAGGCCAACAGCCACCTTGAAGGCGCCGTGATGGGCGAGGGCAGCGACGCCGGCCCGTTCGCCCGCCTGCGCCCGGGCAGCGTGCTGGACGCCAAGGCCCATGTGGGTAACTTCGTCGAACTGAAAAACGCCCATTTGGGCGAAGGAGCCAAGGCCGGGCACCTGACCTATCTGGGTGATGCCGAAATCGGCGCGCGTACCAACATTGGTGCCGGCACTATCACCTGCAACTACGATGGGGCCAACAAGTTCAAGACCGTGATGGGCGAAGACGTCTTCATCGGCTCGAACAACTCGCTGGTCGCGCCAGTGGAAATCCAGACGGGTGCTACCACTGCAGCCGGTTCGACCATCACCCAGACCGTTGAAGCTGGCGACCTGGCGGTGGCCCGGGCGCGCCAGCGCAACATCGCGGGCTGGAAGCGACCAGAGAAGATCAAGAAAAGCTGAGTTATACACAGCTGTTTTGATGGAAAGCCGACTTATGTGAATAAGTCGGTTTTTTTATTAGCAGTGCACCCTTTCTGAAGAATGTCGTTCCAACTGGGTGCCCATTTGTCCCTGAGCTTTATCCACAGCTTGACGAATCGTCCGTCTTAGGTTTTGATTGCCTTCATTATCTTTCGAACCGAAACTTAAGCGCTCATGTCGAAACGAAACACTCCACAGCGCAGGCACAACATTCTGGCGTTGCTCAGCGAGCAGGGCGAGGTGAGTGTTGACGCCTTGGCCAAGCGTTTCGCCACCTCGGAAGTTACCATTCGCAAGGACCTCGCCGCCCTCGAGACCAATGGTCTGCTGCTACGCCGCTACGGTGGCGCAGTTCCGGTGCCGCAAGAGCTGCTCGGTGAACCCGCCCAGCCTGTGTCTTCCTATAAAAGGGCGATAGCACGTGCCGCCGTCGGGCGCATTCGCGAACATGCGCGGATCATCATCGACAGCGGCAGCACCACCGCAGCCATGATTCCCGAACTGGGGCGCCAGCCTGGCCTGGTGGTGATGACCAATTCGCTGAACGTTGCACGTGCCATCTGCGACCTCGAACACGAACCGGTGCTGTTGATGACGGGCGGAACCTGGGACCCTCATTCCGAATCGTTCCAGGGCCAGGTGGCCGAGCAGGTATTGCGTTCCTACGATTTCGACCAGCTGTTCATCGGTGCCGACGGCATCGATCTCGGCCGTGGCACCACCACGTTCAACGAGTTGCTCGGGCTGAGCCGGGTCATGGCCGAAGTTGCCCGTGAAGTGATCGTGATGGTCGAGTCGGACAAAGTGGGGCGCAAGATCCCCAACCTCGAGCTGCCCTGGGGCAGCGTACACACCCTTATTACTGACGAGCGCCTGCCCGCAGCGGCACGCGAACAAATTCAAGCCCGCGGCATCAACCTGATCTGCGCCGCGATCAGCCAGGAGCAATAAACCATGTGTGGAATCGTTGGTGCCGTAGCCGAGCGCAACATCACAGCCATCCTGATCGAAGGTCTCAAGCGTCTTGAGTACCGCGGGTACGACAGCGCCGGCCTGGCCGTGCTCACTTCGAGTGGTGAATTGCAGCGCCGCCGTCGTATCGGCAAGGTCAGCGAACTGGAGGCCGCGGTTGCTGCCGAACCGCTGTCTGGCCAGCTGGGCATCGCCCACACCCGCTGGGCCACCCACGGTGCGCCAACCGAGGGCAATGCCCACCCGCACTTCTCGAACAATGAAGTGGCCGTGGTGCACAACGGCATCATCGAGAACCATGAAGAACTGCGCGAAGAGCTGAAGGGCCTTGGCTATGTCTTCACTTCGCAGACCGATACCGAAGTCATCGTCCACTTGATCCACCATACCCTGAAGACCACCCCGGACCTGACCGATGCGCTGAAGGCCGCTGTGAAGCGCCTGCGTGGTGCCTACGGCCTGGCGCTGATCAGTGCCAGCCAGCCTGACCGCCTGGTAGCGGCCCGCAGCGGCAGCCCGCTGGTCATCGGCCTGGGCCTGGGTGAGAACTTCCTTGCCTCCGACCAGCTGGCCCTGCGCCAGGTCACCGACCGCTTCATGTACCTGGAAGAGGGCGACATCGCCGAAATTCGCCGTGATCAGGTTTCCATCTGGGACCAGGACGGCCACAAGGTCCAGCGCGAAACCGTGCAGTACCACGAAGGTGCCGAAGCCGCCGACAAGGGAACCTACCGTCACTTCATGCTCAAGGAAATTCACGAGCAGCCAAGCGTGGTGCAGCGTACCCTGGAAGGCCGCCTGGGCAAGGACAGCGTGATGGTCCAGGCCTTCGGCCCGCAGGCTGCTGAACTGTTCGCCAAGGTGCGCAACGTGCAGATCGTTGCCTGCGGCACCAGCTATCATGCTGGCATGGTCGCCCGTTACTGGCTGGAAAGCCTGGCCGGCATCCCGTGCCAAGTTGAAGTGGCCAGCGAGTTCCGCTACCGCAAGGTAGTGGTGCAGCCAGACACGCTGTTCGTCTCCATTTCGCAGTCTGGGGAAACCGCCGATACCCTGGCCGCGCTGCGTAACGCCAAGGAGCTGGGCTTCCTCGGCAGCCTGGCAATCTGCAACGTGGGCATCAGCTCGCTGGTGCGTGAGTCGGACCTGACCCTGCTTACCCTGGCTGGCCCGGAAATCGGCGTGGCCTCGACCAAAGCCTTCACCACCCAGCTGGTATCGCTGATGCTGCTGACCTTGGCCCTGGGCCAAGTGCGGGGTACCCTGGAAGCCGGGGTCGAAGCCGGGCTGGTAGAGGAGCTGCGTCGCCTGCCGGCACGCCTGGGTGAAGCGTTGGCCATGGATGCAACCGTCGAGAAAATCGCCGAACTGTTCGCCGACAAGCACCACACCTTGTTCCTCGGCCGCGGTGCGCAATACCCGGTAGCAATGGAAGGTGCGCTCAAGCTCAAGGAAATCTCCTACATCCATGCTGAAGCTTACCCGGCTGGCGAACTGAAGCACGGCCCGCTGGCCCTGGTGGACAATGACATGCCAGTGGTCACCGTGGCGCCGAACAATGAACTGCTGGAAAAGCTCAAATCCAACCTGCAGGAAGTGCGTGCGCGTGGTGGTGAGCTGGTGGTGTTCGCCGACGAACAGGCTGGCATGACCAACGGCGAAGGTACCCACGTGATCAAGGTGCCGCACATTGCGGACGCCTTGGCACCGATTCTCTACACCATTCCGCTGCAGTTGTTGTCGTACTACGTTGCAGTGCTCAAGGGCACTGACGTGGACCAGCCGCGGAATCTGGCGAAGTCGGTTACGGTCGAGTAAGGCGCAAGCCGGGGGCGATCAATGCTGTGGTTGCACCGGCTAGCCCAAGTCCAGCTTTCGGGCTGGACTGCGGTAGCAGAAACAGAGTCCTCTCGGTCCTTGAATCAAGGATTCATAGGTCTGCTCCTCGATTTAGCCCCAAACACCCCGGTGTCTTCTGGCGATGCAACTGGAAGGCACTGGCAATGCACTCCTGCTGACGGAACACCGCCCAACAACATTCCAAGCACAACGCCGCTCAGGCCAATGCAGGGCCATAGCAGCCTCGGGTCGTGAAAGGGCCGCAATGCAGCCCCTCGCAGCCCAGCCTCAGATCTGCATCGCCATGCCATCCACATTCATCGCTGCCTGGCGCAAGGCCTCGGAGCGGGTCGGGTGGGGGTGGCAGGTGAGGGCGATGTCCTCTGCCGAGGCCGAGAATTCCATGGCCACGCAGAACTCACCAATCATCTCGCTGACACTTGGGCCGACCAGGTGAACCCCCAGCACTTCATCGGTCTGGGCATCAGCGATGACCTTGGCGAAACCTTCGGTCTCATGGTTGATCTTGGCACGGCTGTTTGCAGTGAAGGGGAACTTGCCGACCTTGTAGGCACGGCCTTCGGCCTTGAGTTGCTCTTCGGTCTTGCCCACGCTGGCCAGCTCCGGGCGCGTGTAGATCACACCCGGGATAAGGTTGTAGTTGACCTCATGGGGCTTGCCGGCGATGCGTTCGATGCAGGCCACCGCTTCGTCTTCGGCCTTGTGCGCCAGCATCGGGCCAGAAGTGACGTCGCCAATGACCCAGATTCCCGGCACGGACGTGCGGTGGTTGTCGTTGCCGAGCATGCCGCGCTGGTCGGTTGCCAGGCCCACGCTTTCCAGGTTCAGCCCTTGGGTATAGGGACGGCGGCCGATGGCAACCAGTACGTAGTCGGCCTGCAGCGTTTCTGCGTTGCCGCCAGCGGCGGGCTCCAGGGTCAGGCTGACGCCTTCTGCGCTGGCGTTGGCCTGGGTCACCTTGCTGCCCAACTTGAACACCATGCCTTGCTTGGCCAGTGCCTTCTGCAGGGTCTTGGCGGTTTCCTCGTCGGTGCCCGGGCAGATGCGGTCGAGGTATTCGATGACCGTTACCTGGCTGCCCAAGCGTCGCCATACCGAACCCAGCTCTAGGCCGATGACGCCGGCACCGATGACTATCAGGTGCTTGGGTACCTGTGGCAGCGACAGTGCGCCGGTCGAGTCGATGATGCGCTGGTTGTCAATGGTCACGCCTGGCAACGGTGTCGGCTCGGAGCCAGTGGCAATCACGATGTCCTTGGCCTGTAATGCAGTTTCGCTGCCGTCCTCGGCCTTGACCACGACCTTGCCAATGCCATCCAGGCGACCCCAGCCCTTGATCCAGTCAACCTTGTTCTTGCGAAACAGGTACTCGATGCCCTTGGTCAGGCCGGTCACGCTCTCGTCCTTCTGCTTCATCATCTGGCCGAGGTTGAGGTTAGGTTTTACCTCGATACCGAGGTGAGCAAATTCGCCACCGCTGGCGGCTTCGTAGAGCTCGGACGCATGCAGCAATGCCTTGGAAGGCATGCAACCGACGTTCAGGCAGGTGCCGCCGAGGGTCGAGCGGCCTTCCACGCAGGCAACGCTCAGGCCTAGTTGGCCGGCACGGATGGCTGCGTTGTAGCCGCCAGGGCCGCCGCCAATGATCACCACGTCATAGGATTTCATGGGTTCAACTCCAGGATGAAGAAGTGGGCTAGGGGCACAAGGGTAAGCTGAGATGTGCGAATTGTATACAATCTGCAGGCTAGGTAAGATCAGCTGGTTCTAGACCATGGTCTCGTATAAAGGAAACATCCCACGAATGAACTACTCTGTTCCGGCGACGTTCGAAATTTAAGGCGTCGTGGCCAAATACGGACAGGAGGGTCGTTCATGCTTGCGCAACTTCCACCGGCACTGCAGAGCCTGCATCTGCCGCTGCGGCTGAAACTGTGGGACGGTAACCAGTTCGATCTGGGGCCCAGCCCGCAGGTCACAATCCTGGTCAAGGAGCCACAGCTGATCAGCCAGTTGAGCCACCCAAGCATGGACCAGTTGGGCACGGCATTCGTCGAGGGCAAGCTGGAGCTGGAAGGGGATATCGGTGAAGCCATACGCGTGTGCGATGAGCTGAGCGAAGCGCTGCTGACCGAGGAGGATCAGGCGCCACCGCAACGGCAAGCCCACGACAAGAGCACTGACGCCGAAGCCATTTCCTACCACTATGACGTTTCCAACGCGTTCTACCAGTTGTGGCTGGATCAGGACATGGCCTACTCGTGCGCCTATTTCCGCGAGCCGGACAACACGCTCGATCAGGCGCAGCAGGACAAGTTCGATCACTTGTGTCGCAAGTTGCGCCTGGACGCCGGCGACTATCTGCTCGACGTTGGCTGTGGCTGGGGTGGGCTGGCGCGTTTCGCTGCCCGTGAGTATGGCGCCAAGGTGTTCGGCATCACCTTGAGCAAGGAGCAGCTGAAGCTCGGCCAGGAGCGTGTCAAGGCAGAAGGCCTCGACGGCAAGGTCGAACTGAAGATCCTTGACTACCGTGACCTGCCGCAGGACGGCCGCTTCGACAAGGTGGTCAGCGTTGGCATGTTCGAGCATGTGGGCCACGCCAACCTGGCGCTGTATTGCAATAAGCTGTTCGGTGCCGTGAGGGAAGGCGGCCTGGTGATGAACCACGGCATCACCGCCAAGCACGTCGATGGCCGCCCGGTCGGGCGTGGTGCTGGCGACTTCATCGACCGCTACGTGTTCCCTCATGGCGAACTGCCGCACCTGTCGATGATCAGTGCCAGCATTTGTGAAGCGGGATTGGAAGTGGTAGACGTGGAAAGCTTGCGTCTGCACTACGCCAAGACCCTGCACCACTGGAGCGAGAACCTGGAAAACCAGCTGCACAAGGCCGCGGATCTGGTGCCTGAGAAGACTTTGCGCATCTGGCGCCTGTACCTGGCCGGGTGTGCCTACGCCTTCGAAAAGGGCTGGATCAACCTGCACCAGATTCTGGCAGTGAAGCCATACGCCGATGGGCATCACGACCTGCCCTGGACGCGTGAAGACCTTTATCGCTGACTTTGCCTGCTTCACCGTGGGGCGGGTTTACTCGTGAAAGCGCCAGTGATTGTACCGGCGTATTTACGCGTATACCCGTTCCCGCAAGGCTCGTGACGCGCAGCAGAAATTGCGTCCACTCCTTACAGGATCGGCGAAATCAGCCGCGCTATCCGCATCCCCAGTTGCTGTAGCCGATGGGTGTCACGGCTGTCCTCCGCGGTTATTTCCCGGGCCTGTTCAAAGTCATTGATCAACATGGTCTCGACCTGGTCGGCGAAGCTGCGGTCTACCGTCAACAGAGTTATTTCGAAGTTCAGGCGGAACGAGCGGTTATCGAGGTTGGCACTGCCGATCGCGCTGATCTCGTCATCCACCAGCACCACCTTCTGGTGCAGGAAGCCGGGTTGGTAGCGGAACATGCGCACCCCGGCACGCACCGCTTCGAAGGCAAACAGGCTGGACGCGGCATAGACGATGCGGTGATCGGGGCGTGACGGTATCAACACGCGTACGTCTACCCCGCGCAGTACCGCCAGGCGCAACGCGGCGAATACCGCTTCGTCGGGGATGAAGTACGGGCTGGTGATCCACACTCGCCGGGTGGCTGAATGAATCGCTTCGATGAAGAACAACGAGCAGGTTTCCTGTGGGTCTGCCGGACCACTTGCCAAGGCCTGACAGAGCACGCCGTCGTCCGGGTAGGCGTCCGGCAGGATCAGTGGAGGCAACTGGCGCGTGGCCCAATACCAATCCTCGGCGAATGACTCTTGCAGGCACGCCAACACCGGCCCGGTGATCTGGACATGGGTATCGCGCCAGGGCGAGAGCTGCGGGCGTGCGCCCAGGTATTCATCGCCCACGTTATGGCCACCGACGAAACCAAGCAGGCCATCCACCACCACGATCTTGCGGTGGTTGCGAAAGTTTACCTGGAAGCGGTTGAACCAGCCTCGGCGAGTGGCAAAGGCATGGATCTGCACACCACCTTCACGCAAGACCTGACTGTAGCTTGCCGGCAGGGCGTGGCTGCCGACCCGGTCGTACAGGACGAATATCTGCACGCCTTCGGCAGCCTTGCGCAGCAGCAGTTGCTGCAGCGCCTTACCGAGGCTGTCGTCGTGGATGATGAAGAACTGGACCAGCACCACATCGCGGGCTTTTTCGATGGCAGTGAAGATGGCATCGAACGTTGCTTTCCCGTCGATCAGCAGCTTCACCTGGTTGTTCGCCAGGCAAGGCATGCGGCCAAGCTTGGGCATGGCACGCAAGGCTGCGTAGCTTTCCGACTCGCGGGCGGTGAGAGCCTCTTCTACCCATGGCCGCCAGTTCAGGTTGGCCATGGCAACGTGCATTTCCTGGTTGGCTTGGCGCCTGGCCTTGATGTAGGCATAGAACGAGCGTGCACCGAAAACCAGGTAGGGAATCAAGGTGAGGTAGGGAATGAAGAACAATGGCATGGCCCAGGCAATTGCACCTTGGGCAGTGCGCACGGTGAATAGTGCATGAAGTGCTGCGACGATACCCAGCAGGTGAATCAGGCCGAGTAGATAACCGAAGAAGTAGGGGCTGTGGTAATCCATATGCATCCTGCTTGCCGAGTATACATTGAGTAACAGAACACGTTCCCGCTCTGCCTTGCAACCTGCAGGTGGATTTGGCGTCTAAGGCTCAGCCCGGCCCGGTTGGCCGGCTTTCCCCAGGAGCGTTCGTCCATGAAGATTCGTCTGCCACTGTTGGCTTTGGCCCTAGCTATGAGCAGCCCACTGGTGCATGCGCAAATGCTGCAGCCAGGTTTGTGGGAGCTGACCACCAGCAACATGCAGGTCGATGGCAAGCCGTTACCTGATATGGAATTCATGCTCGGCCAGTTGAAGAACCTGCCGCCGGAACAGCGCGCGATGATGGAAGGCGTGCTGGCTAAGCAAGGTGTCACTGTCGGCGGTAAGGGGGTGCGTTCTTGCCTGACCCCGGAGCAAGTAGCCACCAATGACATTCCGTTGCAGGACCCTAAGTCAGGTTGCACCCAGAAAATTACCGACCGCACCGGCAATGTGTGGAAGTTCCAGTTCAGTTGCCCGCGTGCACAGGGCACTGGTCAGGCGACGTTCCTAAGCGACCGCGAGTTCACTACACAAGTGAACGGCACGTTCAACGCTTCGGGTGTGCAGCAGCAAGGCAGTATGAATACCCGTGCCGTGTGGTTGGGGAATGACTGCGGTTCGGTCAAGCCGCGTAGCTGATATCCCACTGCCACTGGCTGGAAGCGACAGCATCGTGGGCATGCAGGCTTTCTGCATGTTCCACTCGCAGTTTGAAGGCTGTGCTCCATTCAACTTGTCGCAACGCCTTATGCAAACGCCGAGCAGCGTCTTCACAGAACATAAGATTCTGGCCATTGGCCAAGGCGAACGCTTGTTCATCGGCACGCTTGACTGCGGTCTGTACCGCTGTCGCCAGGCTCGCTTCCATGCGATCGATCAGTTCGGTGATTGGCAGATGCTGCTGACTGCTGCGTAACCTCACCTGAATGTGCGCGCTACTGCGTTGGCTATGGGGTGTCGCGACGATGCCCTCGGCGCTGCCAAGCCACCGTAACACCGCAGCCTTGTCGACCTGCGCGGCGGGGAAGTCCGCCTGGAACTGATGCTGGATCAGCTGCCGTGAAAGCGCAGCCGAGCATGGGCAGGTCGAAGAGTAGGGAATGGAAACAGATAGTTCCACGTGGAACATTCCTTTTTCGATCCTTGCATCGATCGATACAGGATAGGCTTTCCAGCCGTGCACAGGGCTGACCAGAGCACGCCTTTTCAGCAGATGCTCGAAGCGCAGACGCAGATAGGCCGCTGCAGACAGTCCTTCATGGCTGTCGAGGAAATCAGACAGTAGCTGGCGAATGGTGAGCGTTGTAAGCGGCTGGTGTTCCAAGGCTTGCAGGGCAAGGTATAGCCGTGACATATGGATACCACGTGAGCTGCCGTCCACCAGGCTTACGCCAGCATCAACGGTAGCCGCCGTTTGGCGTGCGTCGAAGTGGACCGGCAAGGCGATCCCGCACATCCCCACCCAGTCCAATGGTAAGGCATAGTCCTGGGTCTGGGTCGCAATGTCGGGGAGCTTGAGCTGAGTCATCTGGCATTCCAAATAATAGAGTTTCAACGGCAGCCGGCAATCAAGCTGCAATGCAGGTTGAAGCGTTGCCCACTGGAACTGGAAACGCGGTTAACGGTGGTCCAGCCGATGCGTCGGCTGTAACCCACCCAGGCTTCACCGTCACTGGCCAGGCCGGTAAAAAAGGTCAATGTGCCGTAGCGGCTGTTGGTCTGTGCCCAGAGACGGCGGCTGTTGAAGTCGTAACCCCGAAGGTAAAAGACGCTGCTTTCGCTGCGGACGCTATAGAAACTGCCCTTGCCATCCTGACAGGCGAGCAGTGTCGCGCTGCGGGTACAGAGCACCAACGAGCCGCCCTGTGGCATGGCGAGCAGCGAGGTGGGCAGCGCGAGCAATAGCAGCATCGAGGCGCGTAGCGGATTCATTTCCATCCTTTATCAGCACATGTTCGTCGAGAACGGCTTGGCGAAATTGTATTGTTACTTTATAACATTGTGCAATGCATCGTTGTGAATGCGCTTCGCCTGAAGAGGTTTTGCCATGTTCAATCGTCTCCCTGTTACCGTGCTGTCCGGCTTCCTTGGCGCCGGCAAGAGCACATTGCTCAACCATGTGCTGCGCAACCGCGATAACCTGCGGGTCGCGGTCATTGTCAATGACATGAGCGAAATCAACATCGACGCCAACGAGGTACAGCGCAATGTCAGCCTCAACCGTGCTGAAGAAAAGCTGGTGGAGATGAGCAATGGCTGTATCTGCTGCACGTTGCGTGAAGACTTGCTCGAGGAAGTGGCACGGCTGGCTGAAGAAGGTCGGTTCGACTACTTGCTGATCGAATCCACTGGGATCTCCGAGCCGCTGCCAGTGGCCGAGACCTTTACCTTTCGCGACGAACAGGGCCGCAGCCTTTCCGACATGGCGCGGCTGGACACCATGGTCACTGTGGTCGATGGGCTGAACTTCATGCGTGATTACCAGGCAGCCGACAGCCTGGCCAGCCGCGGCGAAACCCTGGGTGATGAAGACGAGCGTTCGATCAGCGATCTGCTGATCGAGCAGGTCGAGTTCGCCGATGTGTTGTTGCTGAGCAAGATCGACCTGATCAGCCAGCACCAGCGCGAAGAGCTCATGGCCATCCTGCGTAGCCTTAACGCGCGTGCGCAGATCATACCGATGGTCATGGGCGAGGTCCCGCTGGCGCGTATCCTCGATACCGGCCTGTTCGACTTCGACCAGGCCGCCCAGGCTCCTGGCTGGTTGCAGGAACTACGCGGTGAACATGTCCCTGAAACTGAAGAGTACGGTATCGCGGCCACCACTTGGCAGGCTCGGCGGCCGCTTCATCCACAGCGCTTTTTCGATTTTATCCACACGCCCTGGAGTAATGGCCGGCTGCTACGTTCAAAAGGCTTTTTCTGGTTGGCTAGCAAGTTCCAGGAGGCCGGGAGCTGGTCGCAGGCGGGTGGCATGATGCGACATGGCCTGGCCGGCCGCTGGTGGCGCTTCGTTCCGCGCGAGCATTGGCCGCAGGATGCGGATAACACCGCTGCTATCCTTGAACAATGGACTGCCGACAGCGGTGACTGCCGCCAGGAGCTGGTGTTCATCGGGCAGAATATCGATTTCGCGGAATTATCCACAGCACTCGATGCATGCCTGTTGACCGACGAGGAGATGGCACTGGGTCCCATGGGCTGGTTGCGCCTGCCTGATCCGTTCGGACCCTGGCAGGAGGAGGTCGCAGCGTGATCGCCGTACGCAAATCTGTGGATATCTTTCAGGCATTTGGTGACACACCACAGGTGCTGACCGACGTGCTGCATGATGGTGTCAACCTGGCTGTATGGCGTCGACGCTTGCCTGCGCAACTGGAGGACTTTGCCGCTCTGGCCGTCAGCCTTGGCCGGCCTTTGGCAGACCAACGCGTAATAGACGTCGACGAGCGGCACAGGCCGGTATTGACCGAGCTGTTGCGGGAAACAGCGGATCTGCACGGCTATGAAGCATTCGTTGCCGATGTGACCTGGCTGGTCGCGGCCTATACCTGCCTGGTTGGCGCACGGCGGGTCGGATTGCGTTTACGGATACTGGCAGAACCCATGTGCCCACGCTTCCATGTGGATAACGTGCCGCTGCGCTTGCTTACCACTTACGCTGGGCCGGGTACCGAATGGTTGCCCCTGCAGGCGAGTAAGGGCGTGGATTTACGCACAGCCCAGCCTCCTGTGGATAACATCCAGCATCTGCAAGCAGGCGACGTAGCGCTGCTCAAGGGCGAGAAGTGGCAGGGCAACGAAGGCGCTGGCTTGATGCATCGTTCGCCGCCGGGGCAGCAGGGGCGGCTGCTGCTCAGCCTTGACTGGCTGGCCTGACGGCGCATAGTGAGGCATCACCATCGCCTGAAGTCCCCCATGCTGCAGAATATTCCTACCCATGTGATCGCCGGCCCGCTCGGTGCGGGCAAGACCACCCTGATCCGCCATCTGTTGGCCCAGCGCCCGGCTCATGAGCGCTGGGCAGTGCTGATCAACGAGTTCGGCCTGGTTGGTCTTGATGCGGCCTTGCTCAACCGTGACGAGGACGGTGTCGCCATTGGCGAGGTCGCGGGTGGCTGTCTGTGCTGCGTCAATGGCATGCCGTTTCAGGTCGGCCTGGGCCGGCTGCTGCGCAAGTCCCGGCCTGACCGGCTGTTCATAGAGCCATCCGGGCTGGGTCATCCACTGCAGCTGCTTGTTCAGTTGCAACAGGCTCCATGGGCTGGGGTGCTCGCAGTACAGCCGTTGTTGATGGTCGTGGATGCACAGGCGATGGCTCGCAACGAGCGGCTGCCGGATGCTCAACAGCAGGCGCTCGATGCTTCGAAGCATGTTGTTTTCAACAAGGCCGAGTCGGTGGATGAGGGTAACAAGGCATCTATCACCAACAGGTTTTCTGAAAAGAACGTGTTCTGGACCATCGATGGAAAGTTGCCAGTGTCCGACCTTCCGATGGTAGCCGGCGCCAAGGCCGCCTCTGCGCTTGTGGATAATCGCATGCTCGACACTGTTGCTGTTCCCCCAGCCCTTTGGGCAGCTCCGAACCAACCGATCTGCCTCGCCCAGCAGGGCGAGGGAGGCTGGAGCATCGGCTGGCGCTGGCATCCCGACCAACAGTTTTATCCACAACGCCTGCTGGCGTTCCTGCGAGCTTGGCCATGGCGGCGTGCGAAAGGCGTTATCCACAGTGTGGAAGGCTGGCAATCATTCAATGCCCTCGACGGCGACATGCCCATCTGGCAGCCCAGCGATTGGCGCCGGGATACCCGCATCGAGCTGATTTTCGACCAGCCACAGTCGCAATCCGCGTTGCAAGCCGGTTTAAGCGAATGCCGCGTTAGCTGATCAGTTGCGCCAACGGTTGTGCTCCTGACGCCATTGCTGCATCTCGATGACGTTGTCGGCGCGTGGCGAGGTCTTGATTTCGAACGGGTAGGGCGCCAGTTCGATCTGCACGCTGTGGGCGCCGAACTGGGTTATGGTACCGGGATGACGTTGCTCGCCGGTAACCGTGAACTCGAAGGCATAGACACGCGCCAGGCGTTTGCGGCCATTGGCATCCGGAACAAGGGTGATGCGCTTGAGCGCGACGGCATCGTCGAGCAACTCGAGGTCGAGCTTGGCGCAGTGCTGTTTGACCCGCTCCAGGGCTTTTTCACGCAAACCGTGGTTGTGCCACAGCCAGGCGCCTGCCGTAGCTACCAGCATCAGGACGAAGAGGTTTTCCAGGGTCAACATTTACATCTGCTCCAAACAGGTCGATCCAGCTTAACTGCGTCCCTGGCCTGTCGTACAGGTGGCAATCGAGTCCATACTGCGCTGCGCACAATTCCTTGAAACAGCTTTGGAAATCTTCCGCATGAAACGTACCCCGCACCTGCTCGCCATCCAGTCCCACGTGGTATTCGGCCACGCCGGCAACAGCGCGGCGGTGTTTCCCATGCAGCGTATCGGGGTCAATGTCTGGCCGCTCAATACGGTGCAATTTTCCAATCACACACAGTATGGCCAGTGGGCAGGTGAAGTGCTTGCTCCGGCGCAAATTCCTGCGTTGGTGGAAGGCATTTCCAACATTGGCGAGCTGGGCCACTGCGATGCGGTGCTGTCAGGGTATCTGGGCAGTGCCGAGCAAGGCCGGGCGATTCTGGCTGGTGTCGCGCGGATCAAGGCGGTGAACCCAAAGGCTCTGTACTTGTGCGACCCGGTCATGGGGCACCCGGAAAAGGGCTGTATCGTGCCGGCGGAAGTCAGCGAGTTCCTGCTCGACGAGGCGGTCGCCACAGCTGACATACTGTGCCCCAACCAGCTGGAGCTGGACAGTTTCTGCGGGCACCGTGCGCAGTCACTGGATGACTGTCTGCGCATGGCGCGCAGCCTGCTGCAGCGCGGGCCGCAGGTGGTGCTGGTCAAGCACCTGGCCTACCCCGGGCGTGCCGAGGATCAGTTCGAAATGCTGCTGGTGACTGCCGAGCACAGTTGGCACCTGCGCCGCCCGCTGTTGGCGTTCCCGCGGCAGCCGGTGGGCGTCGGGGACCTGACATCAGGCCTGTTCCTGGCACGCGTGCTGCTCGGTGACAGTTGGGTACAGGC
Source organism: Pseudomonas sp. TE21394 (assembly GCF_054057835.1). Lineage (NCBI taxonomy): Bacteria > Pseudomonadati > Pseudomonadota > Gammaproteobacteria > Pseudomonadales > Pseudomonadaceae > Pseudomonas > Pseudomonas sp. TE21394. The sequence goes on from NZ_JBSRZR010000001.1 coordinate 1,923,027, forward strand.
GTTCGAATACACCGCTGCCGCCGTGCACGAAGTGCTGCTGGAAACCCAGGCCTGCGCCAGCTACGAATTGCAGCTGGTGCGGGCCCAGGACCGCATCGCGCACCCACGGGTGCGCTTCGAGGCACAGCCGCTGGCGCTTTAGATGGCGTCGGTTTTCAGGTCCTGATAGCGCTTTTCCAGTTCCTGGCGGATCTGCCGGCGTTGCTGGCCCTGCAGGAAACGACGCTTTTCCTCGCTGCTCTGCGGCTGGCGGGGTGGGACCGGTACCGGGCGACGGTTGTCGTCGACCGCGACCATGGTGAAGAAGCAGCTGTTGGAATGGCGCACCGAGCGTTCGCGGATATTCTCGGTGACCACCTTGATGCCCACCTCCATCGAGGTGTTGCCGGTGTAGTTGACCGACGCCAGGAAGGTCACCAGTTCCCCCACGTGTACCGGCTCGCGGAAGATCACCTGGTCGACCGAGAGGGTAACCACATAGCTGCCGGCATAGCGGCTTGCGCACGCGTAGGCCACTTCGTCGAGGTACTTGAGCAGGGTGCCGCCATGTACGTTGCCAGAAAAGTTGGCCATATCCGGGGTCATCAGGACGGTCATGCTCAGCTGGGCGTTTCCAGGTTCCATAGTGTGCTCACGGTGAGGTTGCGCTGAATCGGGCGAATGGGGTCGTTGGGGATGATCATCTGAAGACACTTCTGTTTCCCCTCTTGGAATTGACCTTCCTGATACGGGACGTTGGCTGACGTTCCATCGTCACGCTGATCATGCCACTGGCGGCGCCTTTCCTGCCGATCTGTTTCTTCATATTGCATCGCCTTTTTGCGGCAGGGTGCGATGTTAACCTGACGAAGCCCATGCAACATGGGGAAAAACAGACGAGAAGAAGGATCGCGCCATGCATGCCATCAGCTTCATCCAGGACCTGGCTGTGATCATGCTGGTCGCTGGCATGGTCACCATTCTTTTTCATCGATTCAGGCAACCCGTCGTGCTGGGCTATATCGTCGCCGGCTTCATCATTGGCCCGCACACGCCGCCGTTTGGCCTGATACACGATGAAGACACCATCAAGACGCTTGCCGAACTGGGTGTGATCTTCCTGATGTTCTGCCTGGGGCTGGAATTCAGTTTGCGCAAGCTGTTCAAGGTCGGTGCCACTGCCTTCATCGCGGCGTTTCTGGAAATCGTGCTGATGATCTGGATCGGTTTCGAGATTGGCCGCTGGTTTGGCTGGACCACCATGGACTCGTTGTTCCTCGGTGCCATTTTGGCGATTTCTTCGACCACCATCATCGTCAAGGCGCTGAACGACCTGAAGATGAAGAACGAGCGCTTCGCCCAGCTAATCTTCGGTGTACTGATCGTCGAGGATATTCTCGGCATCGGCATCATTGCCCTGCTGTCCGGTATCGCCGTCAGCGGTACGGTCAGTTCGGGCGAGGTTTTCTCCACCGTTGGCAAGCTGTCGCTGTTCATGATCGTCGCGCTGGTCATCGGCATCCTGTTGGTGCCGCGGCTGCTGGCCTATGTGGCCAGGTTCGAGAGCGACGAGATGTTGCTTATTACTGTGCTAGGCCTGTGCTTCGGCTTCTGTCTGCTGGTGGTGAAGCTCGAATACAGCATGGTGCTGGGCGCCTTCCTGATTGGCGCGATAATGGCGGAGTCGCGCCAGTTGCTGAAGATCGAGCGCTTGATCGAACCGGTGCGCGACCTGTTCAGCGCCATTTTCTTCGTCGCCATCGGCCTGATGATCGACCCCCAGGTGCTCGTGGACTACGCATGGCCGATCGTGGTGATTACCCTGGCGGTGGTCCTGGGCAAGATGCTGTCGTGTGGCATGGGCGCATTCATCGCCGGAAATGACGGGCGCACGTCACTGCGGGTCGGCATGGGGCTTTCGCAGATTGGCGAATTTTCCTTCATCATCGCCGCACTTGGCATGACATTGCAGGTGACCAGCGACTTCCTCTACCCGGTGGCTGTGGCTGTATCGGCAATTACCACGCTGTTGACACCGTACCTGATCCGCGCGGCCGACCCGCTGTCGCACAAGCTCGGCAAGGCCGTGCCCAGCCGACTGGCGCGGGTGCTGTCGTTGTACGGCGAATGGTTGCGCAGCATCCAGCCCCAGGGGGAAGGCGCCATGCTGGCGGCAATGATCCGGCGCATCCTGTTGCAGGTGGCGGTCAACCTGGCGCTGGTGATCGCGATATTTTTCAGTGGTGGCTATTTCGCTGGGCATATCGGTGACTGGCTCAGTGAGTGGGTCAGCGATGCCAGCCAGCAGAAGGCATTGATCTGGGGCGCAGCCTTGCTGCTGTCGCTGCCGTTCCTGATTGCTGCCTATCGCAAGCTCAAAGCGCTATCGATGGTGCTGGCGGAGATGAGTGTAAAACCAGAGATGGCCGGGCGGCATACCCAGCGCGTGCGCCGTGTGGTTGCCGAGGTGATTCCGCTGCTGTCGCTGCTGGTTATCTTCCTGCTGTTGTCAGCGCTGTCGGCAAGCATTCTGCCGACCAGCGAACTGCTGCTGGTAATTGCCGTAGTGGCGGCGTCAGTGGTGGCGTTGCTGTGGCGATGGTTTATCCGGGTGCACACCCGGATGCAGATTGCCTTGCTGGAGACGCTGGAGAATAGCCACGAGAATTCGCATTGAACCGGCAACGCTTTCTGCGCCAGATTTCACCGTCGTCCGAGGGGATGGAGCGGTAGCGATGTCGCCAAGCGCAGGAAGCCTGGCGATGTTAACTGCATTAATGGCACTGGGCTACTAATTTGCCGAAGCGCGGGTGGTCAGCTTTCCAGCCAGACATCCCGCGCCCAGTGCCACACCGACTCCCAGCTGTCCTCGCCGACCATCTCCTCTTCTGCGTCCCACAGCACCACGGTGCCGTCTTCTTCGACGCAGTAGTAATTATCGCCGTCCTGGCACAGTGGGATAAGGTCGCGTGGCACGCCGGCATCCCAGGCATTGGCGGCAACGTCAGGCAGGTAGGTATGCGACTGCGGGTCGGTGACGGTCACCGGCTCCAGCGAGCCGTACACCACATCGCTGACGGTCAGCAGAAACTCCTTGAACACGAACGGAATGTTGATGAACAGCTCTTCTTCGATTTCGACCAGCAGGTCCTCGTCGGGAAGCTCAAGTGGCACCGGCACTGGCTCATTGGCTTCACGGAGTTGTTCGATCACTTCTTCCACGGTTCACTTCCTCTGACCTAGATGACAACGCTGCGCGTTATACCCTAGTAGCCCAGTCTGGCAAAAGCAAAAACCCCGGGGAAGCCCGGGGTTTTGGTACAGCATGCAGCAGTTAGCCGTTTTGACGGATACCGGCCACCAGCCAAGGCTGGTTTTCGCCCTGGGCGCGGACCATGTGCCAGCTTTCGCTGAACACCTCGCCCTGGTCGAAGCGCGAGGTCTTCGACACGCCACGGAAGGTCAAGGTAGCGTCGGTGCGGTCGGCACGGTCGTCGACACCGTCCAGTTGCACATCGAGGTTTTCGATGTAGGTGGACTGGAAACCGTCACCCAGGTCAGCCCGCTCGCGCTTGAGGAATTCGAGCATTTGCGGGGTAACGAACTCGGCGATCTTGTCCATTTCGTTGGCGTCCCAGTGTTGCTGCAGCGCCTGGAAGTGGTTGCGGGCGGCGGCCAGGAAGCTTTGCTCGTTGAACCACGCCGGAGCGTTGATCACCGGCGCAGCTGCGGCTGCAGGTGCGGCCGAACCACCGAAGATCGAAGGCTGGGCAGGTTGGGCGTGGACCTCACGCTGCATTGGTGCGTGGCCTGGCATGGCCATTTGCGGCTGCTGTTGACGGCGGCGCGCGGCGATGAAGCGGAATACCAGGAAGGCGATGAGCGCCACGATCAGGAAGTCCAGGATCTGGAAACCTTCGAAACCGTCGCCCATGAACATGGATGCCAGCAGACCACCGGCGGCGAGGCCGGCCAGTGGGCCCAGCCAGCGCGAAGCACCGCTGGCGGCCGGTGCGGCGCGGCCAGGTGCGGTCGGCGCGGCAGCAGGCGCAGTTGGCGTGGTTGGCGTGGCTTGACGGGTCTGGTGGATAGGCGCGGAGCCCGAGCTCTTGCCGCCGCCGAAACGCTTGGCGTTGGCATCCAGGCTCAGCGTCAGACCGACGCAGAGCGCCAGAGCGATGCTAAGAAAACGTTGCATAAATGGGATATCCCCTGTTGTGGATTACACGCGCGTCATGGTGCACAGGTTCCCGAGCACATGACCAGCGACATAATGTTTCTAGCTTTTGCCTGACTATTACCAAGCTGGCAGCGCTGGCCGCTCCTACAAGGGCCGGCGCAGGTTTCAGATGGCTTCGAGCTTGGCATAGCCCAGCATCAGCCACTTGCTGCCTTCGGCGAAATTCACCTGCACCCGTGCCTGTGCGCCGGAGCCTTCGAAATTCAGGATCACGCCTTCGCCAAACACCGCATGCTGCACGCGTTGGCCCAGGTTGAATGTTGTCTGCGGGATGCTGGCATTGGCGAACAGGTTGCTGTTGGTAGTAGCCTTGGCCCCGCCGAACGGGCGGCTGACACTGTTGGACAGGCGCACTTCCTGAACCAGACCCGTCGGAATTTCACGTACGAATCGTGACACCTTGTTGTAGGTTTCGCTGCCATACAGCCGGCGCGTTTCGGCATAGGTCATGACCAGCTGGCGCATGGCACGGGTGATGCCGACGTAGGCCAGGCGGCGTTCCTCTTCCAGACGGCCGGGCTCTTCCAGGCTCATCTTGTGCGGGAACAGGCCTTCTTCCATGCCCACCAGGAATACATAGGGGAACTCCAGGCCCTTGGCGCTGTGCAAGGTCATCAGCTGGATGCTGTCTTCGTGCTCGTCGGCCTGGGCATCGCCAGCCTCGAGCGAGGCGTGGCCGAGGAATGCAGACAATGGCGAGAGGTCGGCGTCTTCTTCGGTGGACTCGAAGTTGCGCGCCGCGCTGACCAGTTCTTCAAGGTTTTCTACCCGTGCCTGGCCCTTCTCACCTTTTTCCTCCTGGTGGTAGATGATCAGCCCGGACTGCTCGATGGTGGTCTGGGTCATGGTATGCAGCGGCATGTCCACAACCTTGGTCGCCAACCCCTCGATCAACTCGATGAACGCACCCAGGGCACTGGCCGCGCGGCCTTTCAGCGCCTTCGCCGCCAGCAGTTGGCACATGGCCTCCCACATCGACAGCTGGGCGTGGCGGGCATGCTCGCGGATGGCTTCGACGGTTTTCTCGCCAATCCCGCGTGGCGGTACGTTGATCACCCGTTCAAGGGCGGCATCGTTGCCACGGCCTTCGATCAGGCGCAGGTAGGCCATGGCGTTCTTGATCTCGGCGCGCTCGAAGAAGCGTTGGCCACCGTAGATGCGGTAGGGGATACGCTCGCGCAGCAAGGCTTCTTCCAGCACCCGCGACTGGGCGTTGGAGCGGTACAGAATGGCAATTTCGTTGCGCGCATTGCCCTGCTTGACCAGGCTCTCGATGGTTTCCACCACGTAGCGCGCCTCGTCGTGCTCGTTGTAGGCCGCGTACAGGGTCAGCGGTTCGCCTTCGCCCATGTCGGTCCACAGTTCCTTGCCCAGGCGCCCGCTGTTGTTGGCGATCAGCGCGTTGGCGGCCTTGAGGATGCCGCCGGTGGAGCGGTAGTTCTGCTCCAGGCGGATCATTTCGGCGTCAGGGAAGTCGGCAGTGTATTGATGAATGTTCTCGATCTTGGCCCCGCGCCAGCCGTAGATCGACTGGTCGTCATCGCCGACCGCCATCAGGCTGTCACCACCGCGCGCCAACAGGCGCAGCCAGGCATACTGCACGGCGTTGGTGTCCTGGAACTCATCCACCAGCACGTGGCGGAAGCGCCGCTGGTAATGTTCCAGCAGGCCAGGGTGGTCACGCCAAAGGTCCAGGGCGCGCAGCAGCAGCTCGGAGAAGTCGATGACCCCGGCGCGCTCGCAGGCCAGTTCGTAGGCGCTGTAGACGTCGCGCATGGTCGACAGGAACAGGTCGCCGCCGGCCTGGATATGCTGTGGTCGAAGACCCTCGTCCTTCTGCCCGTTGATAAACCACTGGGCCTGGCGTGCCGGCCATTTCTGTTCATCCAGACCCAGCTCGCGCATCACTCGCTTGATCAGGCGCTGCTGGTCGTCGCTGTCGAGGATCTGGAAATTCTGTACCAGCCGCGCCTCCTGCCAATGTGCCCGCAACAGGCGGTGGGCCAGGCCGTGGAAGGTGCCGACCCACATGCCTGCCGGGTTGATCCCCAGCAGTTGCTCGATCCGCTGGCGCATTTCCGCCGCAGCCTTGTTGGTGAAGGTCACCGACAGGATCGAGTGCGGCGATGCCTGCTCCACCTGGATCAGCCAGGCGATGCGGTGCACCAGCACGCGGGTTTTACCGGAACCGGCGCCGGCAAGCACCAGTTGACGCCCGAGCGTGGCCGCTACGGCCTGGCGTTGGGCATCGTTGAGGGAATTCAGCAGGAGGGAGAGGTCGTCTGTGTGCATCGGGCCATTCTAGGGCGCGGCACGGGAACGGGCAAACCTCTACTGTATAAATATTCACCTTGCCAGCGGCCGTTCATCGACCTGATGGCAGGCGCCAGGCCGCCACTCGGGCGGCGCGCTCAACCAGGGTTCAGTCGTTCATCTCAAGGGTGCGTATTTCACAGCGCTGCTGGGAACCGGCGTGAGTGATTTCCAGCATTTTCCAGCGGGTGCCACCCGCGCGTTCGAACGTCACGGTTTTTTCTGTCAGCACTTGCGGGGCAATCGCGCCGCTGTCCAGCAGCTGAAGCTCCAGCACCTCCCAGCCACCCCGGTGGCGTATCCTGGGTTCGACCAGCACCGGCTCGATAGCCGGGGAGGCGACCATAACGGTGCCATGGACGCTGAAGACCTGCTCGCCGTTGACGGTGTCATTGATTGCGACGAGGTTGGCGATATTGGACATTGTCTGCTCCTGTAGTGGGTTGAAAGTAGCGTCGGCGCCACTGTCATCCCTTCCTTTCTCCACAGGAGCCGGGCAAGGCTTCAGCTATGCCAATGCCTGCCCTGCCTGGCAAGCAGGCTGTTGGCCTGGTCCGGCCCGTTAGTGCCTGCCGGGTACGGTCGCGGCGCCTGGAAGTGTTCTTCGCAACCCTTGATGATCGGGTCGATCCACGCCCAGGCCGCTTCCACTTCGTCGCGGCGCATGAACAGTGTCGAGTCGCCCTCCAGCACATCCAGCAGCAGGCGCTCGTAGGCCTCCCAGCGGCGGGTCTGGCTGAATACCTGGGCCAGGTTCAGATCCAGGTCCACAGGTTCCAGGCGCATGCCCTTGCCGGGGCTCTTGGTCATCATGCGCAGGCTGATGCGTTCGTCCGGTTGCAACTGGATCAGCAACTGGTTGACCTGGCCACCCATGAACAGCTCGTGTGGCACTGGCTTGAACTGGATCACGATCTGCGACGAGCGTCGTGCCATGCGTTTGCCGGTGCGCAGGTAGAAGGGCACACCTGCCCAACGCCAATTGTCGATGTGCGCCTCGATAGCGACGAAGGTTTCGGTATCGCTGTCGTTGTCGACATCCTTTTCGAAATAATAGGCCGGTACTTCCTGGCCGCCGATGCGCCCGGCGCCATATTGGCCGCGTACGGTCTTGTCTTGCACGTCCTGGCCGGTGATGGGCTTGAGAGCGCGAAGGATCTTCACCTTTTCGTCACGCACCGCTTCAGCCTCGAACTGCGCGGGTGGCTCCATGGCCACCAGACACAGCAACTGCAGCAGATGGTTCTGCAACATGTCGCGGATCGCTCCGGCGCGGTCATAGTAGGCACCGCGGTTCTCTACCCCCAAGGTCTCGCAAACGCTGATCTGCACGTGGTCGACCTGGCTATTGCGCCACACGGGTTCCAGCAGTGCATTGGCAAAGCGCAAGGCCATCAGGTTCTGCACGGTTTCCTTGCCCAGGTAATGATCGATGCGAAATACCTGGTTTTCCTCCAGCACCGCGCCAATTGCTTCGTTGATGGCGGTGGCTGATTGCAGCGAGTGGCCGATGGGCTTTTCCAGCACAATGCGTGCTTCGGTGTCGACCAGGCCTGCGTTACGCAGGTGATTGGCGATGGGCACGAACAGATTGGGAGCAGTGGCCAGGTAGAAAATCCGCGTCAAGCCGCCGGGCTCACCCAGGTAGCGCGCCAAGCGGCCGAAATCGGCGCTTTGCGAAGCGTCCATGGGAAAATAGTCGACCCGCGCGGAAAACCGTCGCCAGACATCTTCATCGAAGTCGTTGCGGGCAATCTGTGCCCGGCAATGACGCTCGACGAGCTTGAGATATTCGTTACGTGGCAAATTGCGTCGCGCCAGCGCGATGATCCGCACGGCATTGTTCAGACGGGCCTCGCGAAACAGGTGGTAGAGCGCCGGAAGCAATTTGTGCAGGGCCAGATCGCCAGTGCCGCCGAAAACCAGAATGTCGCAAGGAATAGTCAAACCACCACTCTCCACGTTCGTTTAACTGGGCGGGTTGGCGTCCATGTAGTATAACTACAAGAAAGCTACAACCCGGCCAGCCGATCATAACCGAGTCCAGCCTGTGAATCTGTTGCAACATATCGCCCAATCGCGCCACCTGCTGCGCAAATCGGAACTCAAGGTAGCCGACCATGTGCTACTCGACCCGGCTGCGGTCATGCACAGCTCCATGGCCGACCTGGCGCACAGCGTAGGGATCAGTGAACCGACCATCGTGCGCTTCTGCCGCGCCATCGGTTGCTCGGGTTTCCAGGACCTGAAACTGAAACTGGCACAAAGCCTGGCCGCCGGGGCCAGTTTCGGTCAGTTCGCCATCCATGAAGACGACTCGGTAGCCGACTACAGCCTGAAGATCTTCGATACCACCTTGCATACCTTGATGGAAGTGCGTGAGCACCTCGACCCCCAGGCGCTGCAGCGGGCAGTAACCGCAATGGCACAGGCGCAGCGTGTGGAGTTCTATGGCTTTGGCGCCTCCGGCGCGGTGGCGGCCGATGCCCAGCACAAGTTCTTCCGCCTGCTGCTCAGCGCGGCAGCCTATTCCGACCCGCACATGCAGGCGATGTCGGCGGTGACCCTCAAGCCAGGTGATGTGGCGGTGTGCATTTCCCAGTCGGGCCGCTCCAAGGACCTGCTGATTACCGCCAATCTGGTGCGCGAGAGCGGCGCCAACCTGATCACCCTGTGCCCCAGCCAGACGCCACTGGCCGAGCTGTCAACGGTCAACCTGGCGATCGACGTGCATGAAGACACCGAAATCTACACGCCGCTGACCTCACGTATCGCCCACCTTGTGGTGATCGACGTGTTGGCCATGGGCGTGGCCATGGCGCGCGGGCCGAGCCTGGTCAACCACCTGAAGAGCGTGAAGCGCAGCTTGCGCAGCCTGCGTCTGTCGCCCAAGTCGATCAAGGCTACCGACGACTGAATACTTCCTGTACCGGCCTCTTCGCGGTCAAGCCCGTGAGAGGCCGGTACAGGCTGGGCAAATTCACCATTTTGTCACCGTTTCAACGCTAAACCGTAAACCACCAAGGCCAGTCTGAAGTCCTCGCATCCTATCTGGGAGACAGGCAATGGCTCGTGACTACGACGGTACTTACCAACCCAGCGCCAAGGCTCGCAAGCAGCAGGAAAAGGATCAGCGCCGCATGGAATACCGTCGCGCGATCGAAAGCTATTGCGACCAACGTCAACTGCTGCGCGACCTCGTGGACTACCCCGAGTTGCAGGACCTCACGGTGTGGCAGGCGTCTGCGGCAACTTCCCCGAAAAGCGCTCAACCAGGCCGCTGATCAGCGCACGTTCGCCGCGGATGAACGCCAGGAATGCCAAGGCGACCGGTGACTGCCGTTTGGCCTTGGACTGCACCACGCACCAGCTGCGGTACAGCGGCAGCTCCTCCACCGGCAGCTCCTGCAACACACCGGTAGCCAGTTCAAGGTTGACTGCGTGGCGGGTGAGCAGGGCAATACCCAGGCCGGCGATCACGCATTCACGCTGGGCATCGGCCGAGGCAACTTCCAGGGTCTGGGTAAAGTGCACGCGCTTGTCCTTGAAGTACTCCTCGCAAGCTTTGCGCGTACCTGAACCTTGTTCCCGAACCAGCAGAGTATGAGGCTCAAGGTCCTGCAGGCGTAGCTGTTCCAGCTTGCACAACGGGTGTTCGGGCGGGGCCACCGCGATGATCGGGTTGTTGAGGAACGGCAGAAACTCCAGGCCCATGTCCTGTGGCACCATGGACATGATGATCAGGTCGTCGCGGTTGTCCGAAAGGCGGCGGATGGCCTGGGCCCGGTTGACCACCGTCAGGGTCAGGTTGACCTCCGGGTGGCGCTGCTTGAAGGCGGCGAACAGGTGTGGCACGAAATACTTGGCACTGGACTCGATCGCCAGCTTCAGCTGCCCCTGGAGTGAGCCCTGCATGTCCGACAATTGCATGTCCAGGCTCTCCAGGCGGCCGAAGATATCGCGGCTGGCGCGTTGCAGGGCTTCGGCAGCTTCGGTCAGGTAGAGCTTCTTGCCCACGTACTCGAACAGTGGCTGACCGATCAGCTCTTCCAGCTGGCGGATCTGCAGACTAACGGCGGGTTGTGTCAGCGCCATCTCTTCCGCAGCGCGGCTGTACGAGCGCAAATCGCACACCTCGTTGAAGATCTGCAGTTGACGTAACGTCATACGCATCAATGACTTACGCATTTTTTTCGGCCCTTTGGCAAAACCTTGTTACCGAACTATAAGCTTTTGCTTATACAGCCTCTAACAAATATTGATTTTTGTTTATCAACCTACAGCGCTAGGGTGAATGTGCGACTGGCCAGCTACGCCTGGTCACGCGCCGACCGGTAGAACCGGCTCGACTGTTCCTACGGCTTTGGGAAGACTCCAGTGATAAAAAAAATCCTGATCGCCAACCGAGGTGAAATTGCAGTTCGGATCGTGCGCGCCTGCGCCGAGATGGGCATTCGCTCGGTGGCGATCTATTCCGACGCCGACCGGCATGCGTTGCACGTCAAGCGCGCCGACGAAGCCCACAGCATCGGTGCCGAGCCGCTGGCCGGCTACCTGAACCCGCGCAAGCTGGTCAACCTGGCTGTGGAAACCGGCTGTGATGCCTTGCACCCGGGCTACGGTTTCCTGTCGGAAAACGCCGAGCTGGCAGAGATCTGCGCTGAACGCGGGATCAAGTTCATTGGCCCGGCCGCCGATGTCATTCGCCGCATGGGCGACAAGACCGAAGCACGCCGTACCATGATCGCTGCCGGTGTGCCGGTGACGCCGGGCACCGAAGGTAACGTTGCCGACATTCATGAAGCCTTGAGCGAAGGTGACCGCATCGGTTACCCGGTCATGCTCAAGGCTACCTCTGGCGGTGGTGGGCGTGGTATCCGCCGTTGCAACAGCCGCGAAGAACTGGAACAGAACTTTCCCCGCGTCATCTCCGAGGCCACCAAGGCCTTTGGCTCGGCTGAAGTATTCCTGGAAAAGTGCATCGTCAACCCCAAGCACATCGAGGCGCAGATCCTCGGTGACAGCTTCGGCAACGTGGTGCATCTGTTCGAGCGCGACTGCTCTATCCAGCGCCGTAACCAGAAGCTCATCGAAATCGCTCCAAGCCCGCAGCTCACTCCCGAGCAGCGTGCCTACATCGGTGATCTCGCGGTACGTGCCGCCAAGGCGGTGAACTACGAGAACGCTGGTACCGTGGAGTTCCTGCTCGCCGATGGCGAGGTGTACTTCATGGAAATGAACACCCGGGTGCAGGTGGAGCACACCATCACCGAGGAAATCACCGGTATCGATATCGTCCGTGAGCAGATCCGCATTGCCTCGGGCCTGCCGCTGTCGGTCAAGCAGGAAGACATCCAGCACCGCGGCTACGCGCTGCAGTTCCGGATCAACGCCGAAGACCCGAAAAACAACTTCCTGCCCAGCTTCGGCAAGATCACCCGTTACTACGCCCCCGGTGGTCCTGGCGTGCGTACCGACACGGCGATCTATACCGGCTACACCATTCCACCGTTCTACGACTCCATGTGCCTGAAGCTGGTGGTCTGGGCATTGACCTGGGAAGAAGCCATGGACCGCGGGCTGCGGGCCTTGGACGACATGCGCGTGCAAGGGGTGAAGACCACCGCCGCGTACTATCAGGAAATCCTGCGCAATCCCGAATTCCGTAGCGGCCAGTTCAATACCAGCTTCGTCGAAAGCCACCCCGAACTGACCAACTACTCGATCAAGCGCAAACCCGAAGAGCTGGCCCTGGCCATCGCCGCCGCCATCGCCGCCCACGCAGGCCTGTGAGGAACCCCCATAATGTCCAAGAAAATTCATGTAACCGACACGATCCTGCGCGACGCCCACCAGTCCCTGCTGGCCACCCGCATGCGTACCGAAGACATGCTGCCGATCTGCGACAAGCTCGACAAGGTCGGCTACTGGTCGCTGGAAGTCTGGGGCGGTGCCACCTTCGACGCCTGCGTGCGCTTCCTTAAGGAAGACCCGTGGGAGCGCCTGCGCAAGCTGCGTGCAGCGCTGCCCAACACGCGCCTGCAAATGCTGCTGCGCGGCCAGAACCTGCTGGGCTACCGCCACTACAGCGACGATGTGGTCAAGGCCTTCGTCGCCAAGGCCGCGGTCAACGGCATCGACGTGTTCCGCATCTTCGACGCCATGAACGACGTACGTAACCTGCGCGTGGCCATCGAAGCGGTCAAGGCTGCCGGCAAGCACGCCCAAGGCACCATCGCCTACACCACCAGCCCGGTGCACACCATCGAAGCCTTCGTCAACCAGGCCAAGCAGATGGAAGCCATGGGTTGCGACTCGGTGGCGATCAAGGACATGGCCGGCCTGTTGACCCCGTACGCCACCGGCGAACTGGTCAAGGCGCTGAAGGCCGAGCAGTCGCTGCCGGTGTTCATCCACTCCCACGACACTGCCGGCCTGGCCGCGATGTGTCAGCTGAAGGCCGTGGAAAACGGCGCCGACCACATCGACACCGCCATCTCCAGCTTTGCCTGGGGCACCAGCCACCCGGGCACCGAGTCGATGGTTGCCGCGCTCAAGGGCAGCGAGTTCGACACCGGCCTGGATCTGGAATTGCTGCAGGAAATCGGCCTGTACTTCTACGCGGTACGCAAGAAGTACCACCAGTTCGAGAGCGAGTTCACCGCCGTGGATACCCGCGTACAGGTCAACCAGGTACCGGGCGGCATGATTTCCAACCTGGCCAACCAGCTCAAGGAGCAAGGCGCGCTCAACCGCATGAACGAAGTGCTGGCAGAGATCCCGCGTGTGCGTGAAGACCTCGGCTTCCCGCCGCTGGTGACCCCGACCTCGCAGATCGTCGGTACCCAGGCGTTCTTCAACGTGCTGGCTGGCGAGCGTTACAAGACCATCACCAACGAGGTGAAGCTGTACCTGCAAGGCGGCTATGGCAAGGCCCCGGGTGTGGTCAACGAACAACTGCGTCGCCAGGCGATCGGCAGCGAGGAGGTGATCGACGTACGCCCGGCCGACCTGCTGAAGCCGGAAATGGCCAAGCTGCGTGCCGACATCGGTGCCCTGGCGCGTTGTGAAGAAGATGTGCTGACTTTTGCCATGTTCCCGGACATTGGCCGCAAGTTCCTCGAGGAACGCGAAGCTGGCACCCTGACGCCTGAAGTTCTGCTGCCAATTCCCGAGGCGGGTGCAGTAGCGTCTCATAGCGGCGAAGGTGTGCCGACCGAGTTCGTCATCGACGTGCACGGCGAAACCTACCGCGTCGACATCACAGGCGTAGGCGTGAAGGCAGAAGGCAAGCGTCACTTCTACCTGTCGATCGACGGCATGCCGGAAGAGGTGGTGTTCGAGCCGCTCAACGAATTCGTCGGTAGCGGCAGCAGCAAGCGCAAGCAGGCCAGCGCTCCGGGCCACGTCAGCACCACCATGCCAGGCAACATCGTGGATGTGCTGGTCAAGGAAGGCGACATGGTCAAGGTCGGCCAGGCCGTGCTGATCACCGAAGCCATGAAGATGGAAACTGAAGTGCAGGCGGCTATCGCTGGCAAGGTCGTGGCTATTCACGTGGCCAAGGGCGACCGCGTGACGCCGGGCGAGATCCTGATCGAGATCGAAGGCTGAAGCCTTCATCTACAAGCGGTTAACCTCTGGGGAGCGGATGCTCCCCTTTTTTTCGTGTGGGCTCGACCGGCCTCTCTGGGAGCGGGTTTACCCGGAAGAGGCCGGCTGCTGCAAAACCGCCCTCAGCTCTTGCGACATGCCTCAAGGGTCTCGACCTGGCCTGTCGGCTGCTGGTTTTCCTCACTCAACCAGCGCTCGAACCCGGCAGCGACTGTTGGCCACTCGTCATCGGTAATCGAATACCAGGCGGTATCGCGGTTGTGGTTCTTCACCACCAGATGTTTGCGGAACACCCCTTCGTAGACAAACCCAAACCGCTCTGCCGCACGCTTGGAACGGGCGTTGGCGTTGTTGCACTTCCATTCCAGCCGGCGGTTGCCCAGTGCAAAGGCCAGCTTGCCCAGCAGGTACACGGCCTCGGTGCCCTTGGGGGTGCGCTGCATGGCGGCGCCGAAGGCGACGTGGCCGATTTCGATGCGGCCATGCTCGGGCACGATCGACATCAGGCTGAGAATGCCTTGGGCCTGCCCACCAAGGCGGTCGATGACCGTGTAGCACAGTGGGTCGCGACCGGCGGCATGGCCTTCCAGCCAACGGTCGAAGGCACCACGTTCGGCAAACGGGCCATAGGGCAGGTAGTCCCACAATGCGCGGTCAGCCGCCGGGCCTTGCAGCGCTTCCCAAAGATCATCGCCATGGCGCGCCGGGTCGAGCTTTTCCAGGCGGATGAAACGGCCATCGATGGCGTCGGCCTTGGGCGTGGCGGCGGGCTTCCAGTTCAATGTGTCAGTCATGGCTGGCTTACAACCCTTTGCGGAACTGGATGAAGCCGGATCGCTCGGCAACCTGCTGGTACAGGCTGATGGCGGTGGCGTTGGTCTCGTGGGTCAGCCAGTGGACCTTGCTGCAGCCGGCGGCCTTGGCCGCTGCGTAGACGTGTTCGATCAGCTGGCGACCGATGCCCAGGCCACGTTGCTTGCTGCCCACGTACAGGTCTTGCAGGTAGCATGAGTTCGCGACACTCCAGTTGGTGCGATGGTAGATGTAGTTGACCATGCCCACTGCCTGGCCATCGACCCAGGCCAGCGCTGAACAAGTCGGTTCGTTCGGGTCGAGCAGGCGTTGCCAGGTACTGAGGCTGACCTCATCGGCCAGTTCCGTTTCATAGAAGTGCAGATAGGCCTGCCACAAGGCAATCCAGGCAGCATGGTCCTGGGCAGTGACAGGACGCAGGGTGACGCTGGACATGGGCTATTCCTTCAGAGTGGGCGCATGTGCGCCGCGAGTTGGTTATCCAGGTAATCAGGGCTGGCGTTCAGACCTTCACGCACCCCGGCAATGTCGTGCTCCGAGCGGTTCTGGCTGAGCTTGCGCGCGCCTTGCAGGCGAGCGATGGGCAAGCGGACGCCGACAATCGCACGGAGCATGCCATCGATATACTCTGCCGGGGCGTCAGTGACTTTCCACGGTTCGCTGCGGCCTTGTTCGTGACGTTCGGTCAGGCTGCTTACGATAGCCAGCAGCGCGGGACCATCGTGGAGCACTTCGGCGGTGCCATAGGCATGCACGGCCAGGTAGTTCCAGGTCGGCACGACCCTCGGGTTGTCAGCTTTGCTCGGATAATAGCTGGGGCTGACATAGGCATCGGCACCGGGAAACACCAGCAGGGCCTCGGCACCTTGCGCCAGGTCCTGCCACTGCTGGTTGGCCCGAGCCAGGTGGGCATAGACCGTGCCGAACTCGCCTTCGCTGGTATCGATCAGTACCGGCAGGTGAGTCGCCAGCAGGCCGTGCTCGCCGTGGCTGACCAATACGGCCAGGCGGGTTTCGTGCATGTGCTGGTGCAGGCGACCGAGGTCGTGTTCCTGGTGGGGTTTGCTGTTGTACATGCCGGTTTCCTTGTGCAATGGCTCCATCCTAGGCAGGCTATTGGTTCCGGGTAAGAGCCATTGACTACTGTTTTCATAGGTCCAATGTCATGAACGAGCAGTCCCTTGTGTTGCCTTTCGACCCTGCCGGGATTGCGCTGGATCGACGCCGTGGGCTCAGTCAGCAGTTGTACCAGGCATTGCGTGGACGAATTCTGGACGGGCGTTTGCGCAGCGGCACGCGGCTGCCTGCTACCCGCGACCTGGCTGGCATGCTGGCGCTGTCACGCAACAGCGTGGTGCGGGCCTATGATCAACTGTATGCCGAGGGCTTCATCGAAAGCCGGGTCGGTGACGGCACTTATGTGACCCAGCTTCCAAAACTATCCACACACTTGTCCACAGGGTTATCCCGTGGTTTATCAACAGGTTTATCCACATTTTCTGAATGCGGCACTGAGGATATATACAGCCAGGTATTTTCCAGCGGACCATTGCAGCGGCTCGAAAGCCACCATTTATCGCGGCCGAGGACAGGCGCACCACGAGCGTTTCGGCTCGGCGTTCCAGCTTTCGATTTGTTCCCTTTCGACGTCTGGGCCAAGCTCCAGGCGGGCTTCTGGCGTAATCCAGACCCCGCGCAGTTGGGTTACGGCGACCCGGCTGGCGAGCCGCTGCTGCGCGAACTGATAGCCGCCTACCTGCGTAGCTCGCGTGGGCTCAGCTGTGCCGCTGAACAAATTGTGATCACCAGTGGAGCGCAGCAGGCCATCAGCCTTTGTGCACAGTTGCTGTTGCAGCCGGGAGATGGCGTGGCTGTGGAAAACCCGGGTTATCGTGCGGCCGGGCATGCTTTCGCGCTGGCCGGTGGCAGGTTGCATGGTGTGCCGGTGGACGAGGACGGCATGGATTGCCAGCGGCTCGGGCAACTGACGGACTGCCGGCTCGCCTACGTCACCCCGGCGCACCAGTACCCGACCGGGGTGACCATGAGCTTGGCGCGGCGCCTGGAACTGCTGGCCTGGGCCGAGCGCAGTGGCGGCTGGATCATCGAAGACGATTATGACGGAGAGTATCGCTATAGCGGCGCGCCCTTGGCCCCGCTGGCCTCGCTCGACCGCACCGGGCGGGTGCTGTATGTCGGTACCTTCGGCAAGATCGCTTTCCCGGCATTGCGCCTTGGCTACCTGGTGCTGCCGCCGTCGCTGGTGCAGGCGTTCAGCCAGGGTAGGGCGCTGGCGATGCGGCACTCGGAAGTCAGTAGCCAGTGCGTGATGGCTGAATTCATGGCGCGGGGGCACTTCCAGCGGCATATCCGGCGCATGCGCAAGGCGGCCTTGAGCCGACGCAACGTGCTCAAGGCCGGTTGGCCGGTGGATATTCCGGGGTTAGGCAGCATGCCGGAAGTGGCGGCAGGGCTTCACGTCAAGGTGAATGTGGATAACTTTGTCCTGGAGCAAGAGCTGGTGGCCAAGGCTGAGGGAGTGGGGGTGGAGATGACCCCGCTGAGTAATTTCTGGCTCGCGAACAGCGCCGAGCCTGTGGATAAACGGGCAGGATTGGTGCTCGGGTTCGCGGCGGTGCCGGAGGGTGAGATTGCCGAGGCTTTGCTGAAATTACGCAAGGCTTGGCGACTGCTTCGCGGATAAACCCTCTCCACAGGCTCTGCACCGCACCTTGGGCCAGCGCTATGCCTGTGGGGAGAGGGCTTGCCGCGAAGCGTGCGACTCAGGTTCCGGACTTGATCCGCGTCCAGGCCCTGGTGCGTGCCCGCTCGGCATCCCGCGCCAAAGGCGTGAGGGTATACAGCTTGGTCATCGCCTCCGCCGTCGGATAGAGGTTGGGGTTGTTGCGAATCGCCGGGTTCACCTTGTCGGTGGCATCCTTGTTGGGGTTCGGGTAGCCGACAAAATCGCTGATCGGCGCAATCACCTCGGGCCGCAGCAGGTAGTTGATGAATGCATGCGCATCCTCGGGGTTGGCTGCATTCTTCGGAATTGCCAGCATGTCGAACCAGATTGGCGCACCCTCCTTGGGCAGACGCATATCTACCACCACGCCATTCTTTGCATCGCGGGCGCGGTTGGCGGCCTGGGAGAAGCTGCCGCTGTAGCCTACCGCCACGCAGATGTCACCGTTGGCTATGTCCGCCATGTATTTCGAGGAGTGGAAATAGGTGATGTAGGGGCGGATTTTCAACATCAGTGCCTCGGCCTGCTTGTAGTCGGCCGGCTTGTCGCTGTTAGGCGGCAGGCCCAGGTGCTGCAGGGCCAGTGGCAGGATCTCCGACGGCGAGTCGAGCAGCGCCACGCCACACTGCTTGAGCTTGGCGATGTTCTCTTCCTTGAAGATCAGGTCCCAGCTGTCGACTGGCGCGTCGTCGCCCAGCGCAGCTTTGACCTTGGCCGGGTTGAAGCCGATCAGCACGGTACCGTACATGTAGGGTACGGCAAACTTGTTGCCCGGGTCGTTGGCTTCGATCAGCTTCATCAGGGACGGGTCCAGGTGTTGCCAGTTCGGTAGCTTGCTGCGGTCCAGTGGCTGGAATACCCCTGCTTCGATCTGCTTGGCGAGGAACACGTTGGACGGCACCACCACGTCATACCCGGAGTTACCGGTGAGCAGCTTGGCTTCCAGCGCCTCGTTGGTGTCGAAGATGTCATAGATCAGCTTTACACCGCTGTCCTTCTGGTACTCGGTGAGGGTTTGCGGGGTGATGTAGTCGAACCAGTTGTATACCCGCAGGGTGCGCTGTTCCGCCTGGGCCTGCAGGGCGCCGGTGAACAGCGTGGCGGCGATGAACGGGGCGAGCAGACGCTTGAGTCGGACCATTTACCGGGCTCCTGTTTGGCTGCGCTGGAAGCCTTCCAGCACATTGACCGCGTTGATACCGATTTCCTCCACAGCGTAGCCGCCCTCCATCACGAACAGGGTCGGCTTGCCGAGCTGCCCGATGCGCTTGCCCATCTCCAGGTAGTCCGGGCTATCCAGTTTGAACTGCGAGATCGGGTCGTCCTTGAAGGTGTCAACGCCCAGCGAGATCACCAGTACGTCGGCGTCATAGACGGCGATGCGCTGGCACGCGTCCTCCAGGGCAGCGCTCCAGGCAGCCCAGTCGCTGCCGGCGGGCAGTGGATAGTTGATGTTGCAGCCTGCTCCGGCACCCTCGCCGGTTTCGTCGGCATAGCCGAGGAAGAACGGGAATTCGTCCTGCGGGTCACCATGGATCGAAGCGAAGAACACATCACCGCGGTGGTAGAAGATGTCCTGGGTGCCATTGCCATGGTGGTAATCGACGTCAAGGATGGCGACTTTGTGCCGACCCTGGTCGAGGAACGCCTGGGCGGCGATGGCGGCGTTGTTCAGGTAGCAATAGCCACCCATGACTTCACCGGCGGCGTGGTGCCCTGGCGGGCGGCACAGGGCAAAGGCCGAATGGGCGCCCTGCTGGATGGCGGCCTGGGCGGTGAGGGCCACCTGGGCGGCGCTGTAGGCGGCCTGCCAGGTACCGGCGGTGATCGGTGCCCCGGCATCGAAGCTGTAGTAGCCCAGCTCACCGTGCAGGCCGCTGGGCTTTTTCTGACGCAGGGTGCGGGCGGGCCAGGTAAAGGGCAGCAGGTCACCTTCCTGGCCCAGTGCCGCCCAGCGCGCCCAGGCGCCTTCGAAGAAATCCAGGTAGGCGGCGCTGTGGACACGTAGTATCGGCGCGCGACCGAAGTCGGTAGGGCTCTGGATGTCGCCAAGGTTGCGCTTTTTAACCTGTTCGAGCACGTGGTCGGCGCGCGACGGCATTTCGAAGCAGGGCATCAGCTTACCGTCTATCAGCTCGCAGCGGCCATGGTGCAGGCGGTGGTCATCGGAATAGATCGTCAGCATTGTTGTTCTCCCTTGGACACTGGCGTGGACCCATTTTCAAGGGCGAAGCCAGTGGGGAGAACGACACAAACGGCCAAAAGGGGATCGATATGGCCAAGGTGGTCGGCCAGGTTTATCGGGGCGGGTTTTTTCGCGGGCCTGCCCGCTACAGGTCAACCGCGGAAATGGCTGGGTGCGACGCCACTCCAGCGCTGAAACGCATGTCGGAAACTGGCGGTTTCGCTGAACCCCAGCGCCTCGGCAATCCGGTAGATCGGCATCTGTTGCTCAGCCAGCAGCTGCTTGGCCCGCTCGAACCTCAGCTCATCCAGCAGTTGTTGATAACTGCTGCCCAAGGCTTGCAAATGCCGACGCAGGGTGCGCGATGAACAGTTCATCTGCCGCGCCAGGCCCTCCAGCCCGGGTGCTGCGTCCAGTTGCTGTGCCAGCAGCTGGCGAATCCGCCCCAGCCAGGCTTGGCGGCCAGTGAATTCCAGGTTCAGGCGCCGGCAACGTTCGCTCATCGCCTTGTGGGTAATCGGGTCGGCCAGCGGCAACGGCATGTCCAGCCAGCGACGTTCGAAAGCAAAGGCATTGTCCTCGGCGTCGAACCCGACCGGGCACTGGAACGCACCGGCATAGAGCATGTGATAGCCGGGCCGAGGGTGTTCGAAGCGGGCGCCCAGCAGCGGCAGTGGGCGGCCGAGCAAGTCGTCGCAGATCACCTTCAGCGACACCAGGCAGAACTCGGCATTGAAGGCGTTCAGTGCCGGGCTGTCATGGCACTCGCTGGCGCTGAACCAGACCCGCTGGCCGTCGTCGAGCAAACGCAGCTTGAAAACTGTTCCCAGCAGTGCCGGATACTGCAACGCCAGGCGCAAGGCGTCACCCAAAGTGGCACTGGAGAGCAGGGCGTAACCGAGCATGCCGTAGCACGACACATGCATGCGCCGGCCCAGTTCCAGGCCGATGTCCTCGCGCCGGGCAACGGCGTTGGCGCATACCTGAAGTTCCTGCTGGGTGGTGATGCGCGCATCGGCATGCCCCAGGTCCGCCGGGCCGATACCGCTGCCGGCCAACAGCGCCGCTGCCTCGCAACCGTCTGCCTGGAAAACGTTGAGGATCAGCGAAACCGCGTTGAGGGTAGTCAGGTGGCTGTGCAGCATGCTGGGTCATCCCGTTGGCCTGGGACGCATTTTGGAGCAAGTTGTGTGCCGATATCCCGGGGGCTGCGCAGGAACCCCGGAATGCGTAGGCAAAAAAAAGGCCCGAAGCATAGGCTCGGGCCCTGTAAAGGTTGAGAGGTGTCTAGTCCCTCGACCTGGTGAGACTGTTTACAGCGTCCTGGTTACGCCTTCAGCGGAACCAGACGGGGAGCGATCATGTTTTCCGGACGCAGGATGTCGTCGAGCATCGCATCGTCCAGCAGCTTCTCCTCGCGCACCAGTTCCAGCACACCACGGCCAGTTTCCAGGGCAACGCGGGCGATACGGGTGGCGTTTTCGTAGCCGATGTACGGGTTCAGGGCGGTGACCAGGCCGATCGAGTGTTCGACCAGTTCACGGCAGCGCTGTTCGTTGGCAGTGATGCCGACGATGCAGTGCTCGCGCAGCATGTCCATGGCGCGCTGGAGCAGGCGGATCGAGTCGAAGATCTTGTAGGCGATCAGCGGTTCCATCACGTTCAGCTGCAGTTGGCCACCTTCAGCGGCGACGGTCAGGGCCAGGTCGTTACCCATGATGGCGAAGGCCACCTGGTTGACCGCTTCCGGAATAACCGGGTTGACCTTGCCTGGCATGATCGAGCTGCCTGGCTGACGCGCCGGCAGGTTGATCTCGTTGATGCCGGTGCGCGGGCCGCTGGACAGCAGGCGCAGGTCGTTGCAGATCTTCGACAGCTTGACGGCGGTACGCTTGAGCATGCCGGAGAACAGCACGAAGGCGCCCATGTCGGAGGTAGCTTCGATCAGGTCGGCAGCCGGTACCAGCGGTTGGCCGCTGATGGCAGCCAGGCGTTGTACGGCCAGGGCCTGGTAACCCGGGTCGGCGTTGATGCCGGTGCCGATGGCGGTACCGCCCAGGTTGATTTCGGTCAGCAGTTCCGGCGCCAGCGAACGCAGGCGCTGCAGGTCTTCGGTCATGGTGGTGGCGAAGGCGCGGAATTCCTGGCCCAGGGTCATCGGCACGGCGTCCTGCAGCTGGGTACGGCCCATCTTCAGTACGTGGTCGAACTCTTTACCTTTGGCAGCGAAGGCCTGGATCAGGCTGTCGAGGCTGGCCAGCAGGGCGTCGTGGCCCAGCAGCAGGCCCAGACGGATGGCCGTCGGGTAGGCGTCGTTGGTCGACTGCGCCATGTTCACGTCGTTGTTCGGGTGCAGGTACTGATATTCACCCTTCTGGTGGCCCATGGCCTCCAGCGCGACGTTGGCAATGACTTCGTTCGCGTTCATGTTGGTGGAAGTACCAGCACCGCCCTGGATCATGTCGACCACGAACTGGTCGTGGTAGTCGCCTTTGATCAGGCGGGCGCAGGCTGCGGTAATGGCAGCGTGCTTGGCATCGCTCAGGTGACCCAGCTCACGGTTGGCGTCGGCAGCGGCCTGCTTGACCATGGCCAGGGCCACGACCAGCTTCGGGTAGTGCGACAGCGGAACACCGGAGAGGTGGAAGTTGTTGGCAGCGCGCAGGGTCTGGATGCCGTAGTAGGCATCGGCAGGGACTTCAAGGGTACCAAGCAGATCTTTTTCGACGCGGAACGATGCAGCGGAGGACATGATGGGTATCATCTCGATTTTGACCCGGCACATGCCGGAATGGCGCCAATCCTAGGCCTGAAGGCGATTTTGCGGCAAATGCTGTTGCACGCTAACCTATGCACAAACGGCATAGTGTTTCATGTGACGCCAATTGATATTCGAGCGTGTTCCATTTTGGTGCATGCCAGGAGATGTGCTTCGTGAACCTGGAAAGCAAATGGCTGGAAGACTTCAGCGCGTTGGCGGCTACCCGCAGTTTTTCCCAGGCGGCAGAGCGGCGTTTCGTTACCCAACCCGCGTTCAGCCGGCGCATCCGTAGCCTGGAAGCGGCGTTGGGCCTGCAGTTGGTGAACCGTTCCCGCACTCCGATAGAACTGACCGAAGCTGGCCAGCTGTTTCTGGTCACGGCACGTACGGTTGTCGACCAGTTGAGCGAAATTCTTCGCCATTTGCATCATCTTGAGGGCGGGCAAGGCGAGGTGGTGCAGGTGGCTGCTGCGCACTCCCTGGCTTCGGGCTTTTTCCCGCGTTGGGTGGCCCAGCTGCGCAATGACGGCTTGAACATCGCCACGCGCCTGGTTGCGACCAACGTGGGCGATGCCGTGCATGCCTTGCGCGAAGGCGGCTGCGACCTGATGCTGGCCTTCTATGACCCGGATGCGGCACTGCAGATGGACGCCGAAATCTTCCCGTCGCTGCACATGGGCACCACCGAAATGTTGCCGGTGTGCGCCGTAGATGCCGATGGCAAGCCTTTGTTCGATCTTGAAGGCGAGGGCAGCGTACCCTTGCTGGCCTATACCGCTGGCGCATTCCTCGGCCGCTCGGTCAACTTGCTGCTGCGCCAGCGCAACCTGCGTTATACCACCGTCTATGAAACCGCCATGGCCGACAGCCTCAAGAGCATGGCGCTGGAGGGCATGGGTATCGCCTGGGTACCGCGCCTGTCGATGCGTGGCGAGCTCGAACGGGGTGAACTGGCAGTCTGCGGCGGCAGCCAGTGGCATGTGCCGCTGGAAATCCGCCTGTATCGCTGCGCCCTGGTACGCAAGGCCAACGTAAGGCTGCTGTGGCGCAAGCTCGAGGGGGCTGCAGTGGTTGACTCGAAAGTCAGCCAAAGCCCCGAAAAATAAGGGCCTACAGTTGGTCGCCGGGGTGCCTTAAACGCACCTCCTTACGGTATACTGCGCGGCCTTTCGACCGGATGTGTCCGGTCCTGATCAGCAAACAAGCCACGCCGGCCGTCCCGCGTGGCTTGTTGTTTTTTGACGCGCCCAAGGGCGCACAAGCGAAGAGGCTCGACGATGAGTGCACTGGTTGGCGTGATCATGGGCTCCAAGTCCGATTGGTCCACCCTTAGCCACACCGCCGATATGCTGGAAAAACTCGGCATTCCCTACGAAGTGAAGGTGGTTTCCGCCCACCGCACCCCGGACTTGCTGTTCCAGTACGCCGAAGAGGCCGAAGGGCGGGGCATCGAGGTTATCATCGCCGGTGCCGGTGGCGCTGCCCACCTGCCAGGCATGTGTGCGGCCAAGACCCACCTGCCGGTGCTGGGCGTGCCGGTGCAATCGTCGATGCTGTCGGGTGTCGATTCGCTGCTGTCGATCGTGCAGATGCCTGCTGGCGTCCCGGTTGCCACCCTTGCCATCGGCCGTGCAGGTGCAGTCAACGCTGCGCTGCTGTCGGCCAGCATCCTCGGTGCCAAATACCCGCAGTACCATACGGCGCTCAAGCAGTTCCGCACGGAGCAGACCGAGACCGTACTGGACAACCCAGACCCGCGCCAGGCTTGAGGCTTTACCCATGAAGATCGGTGTAATTGGTGGCGGCCAGCTGGGCCGCATGCTGGCCCTGGCGGGTACCCCGCTGGGCATGAATTTCGCCTTCCTCGACCCGGCCCCGGACGCCTGCGCCGCGCCATTGGGCGAGCATCTGCGCGCCGACTACGGTGACCAGGACCACCTGCGCCAACTGGCCGACGAAGTCGACCTGGTCACCTTCGAGTTCGAAAGCGTGCCGGCCGAAACCGTGGCCTTTCTTTCGCAGTTCGTGCCGGTTTACCCCAGTGCCGAGGCGCTGCGCATCGCCCGCGACCGCCTGTTCGAGAAAAGCATGTTCCGCGACCTGGGTATCCCCACCCCGGCCTTCGCTGACATTCTCTCGCAGGCAGACCTGGACGCCGCGGTGGCCAGCATCGGCCTGCCGGCCGTGCTGAAAACCCGTACCTTGGGTTACGACGGCAAGGGCCAGAAGGTACTGCGCACGCCTGAGGACGTGGTCGGTACCTTTGCCGAGCTGGGCAGCGTGCCGTGCTTGCTGGAAGGCTTCGTCCCGTTCACCGGCGAAGTTTCGCTGGTAGCCGTGCGTGCCCGTGATGGTGAAACCCGTTTCTACCCGCTGGTGCACAACACCCATGAAAGCGGCATCCTGCGTCTGTCGGTTGCCAGCCAGGCGCACCCACTGCAGGCCCTGGCCGAAGACTACGTGGGCCGCGTGCTCAAGCAACTCGACTATGTCGGCGTGCTGGCCTTCGAGTTCTTCGAAGTCGACGGCGGCCTGAAGGCCAACGAAATCGCCCCGCGCGTGCACAACTCCGGGCACTGGACCATCGAAGGCGCCGAGTGCAGCCAGTTCGAGAACCACCTGCGTGCCGTCGCCGGCCTGCCACTGGGTTCGACTGCCAAGGTGGGCGAAAGCGCGATGCTCAACTTCATCGGTGAAGTGCCGGCTGTGGACAAGGTGATCGCCATTGACGATTGCCATCTGCACCACTACGGCAAGGCATTCAAGGCCGGGCGCAAGGTCGGCCACGCCACCCTGCGTTGCCACGACATGGCTACCCTGAAGCGCAAGATTGCCGAAGTAGAAGCCCTGATCGGCAACTGATCGAACTTCTACCCGCCACATACCCTCTGAAATGGCAACAAGCCGAAGCGCTGTCTAGGCTTTGGCTTGTTCCATTCTTCACTGCAGAGGGATCGCCATGGGCATCATTGGAACCATCTTCATCGGCCTCATCGTCGGCCTGCTGGCTCGCTTCATCAAGCCGGGCGACGACAGCATGGGCTGGATCATGACCATCCTGCTGGGTATCGCCGGCTCCCTGCTGGCAACCTATGGTGGCCAGGCGCTGGGCATCTACCAGGCCGGGCAGGCTGCAGGCTTCCTTGGCGCACTGGTGGGTGCGGTCGTCCTGCTGGTGATCTACGGATTCATCAAGAAACGCTGAATACTGGTTAGAATGCCCGGCAATTCCTTCGAGTTGCCGAGCATTTTCATGCGTGCCTTTTTCCTCGCCCCCTTACTGTTGGCCAGCGCCCTGGCCCATGCCGAACTGCCGGAAACCGACTGGCTTGAGCTGATGCCCAAGTCGGACCAGAAGGCGCTCGAGCAGATGCCCGAGATCGACCACAATTCGCCGGAAGCCATGGGTACCTTTACCGCCAAGGGCGGCTTGAAGCAGAGCAAGGGCCTGCCCGCGGTTATGTACTCGACCAGGACAGTGGCAGCCATGAACGGCAAGGACATCCGTCTGGGCGGCTACCCAGTGCCGCTGGAAAGTGACGCCAGGGGCAATAGTACGTTGTTCTTCCTGGTGCCATACCCGGGCGCCTGCATCCATGTGCCGCCACCGCCGCCGAACCAGCTGGTGCTGGTGCGCTACCCGAAAGGCCTGAAGATTGACGACATCTACACACCGCTGTGGGTCAGCGGCACGCTGAAGGTGGAAAAGGTCAGCAACGACCTGGCCGATGCGGCCTATGCGCTGGATGCACAGAAGGTGAGGGTGGTGGAGGATGCCGACCTCTGATGCCTTGAAAACACAAGGGCGCACCTGACTCCTTGCAGGAGCGGCCCTGTGTGGCCAAAGGACCGCGCAGCGGTCCCAAGTGCTGCAGATCAAAGCGCTTTGCTAGCTACCACCAGGCCAAGCGAATGAGTTGCCCCTGGTTTCAATTCCACCAGGTCATCCCACACATTCGCCGTCTCGATGCACAGCATCCGCTGCCAGCCATCATCGGCCATGTCCGGCAACTCCTTGGCCCGCTCGGTCCAGGGGTTCCAGATCACCGCCGAACGTGACCCGCTGCTGGTCAGGGTAATCCGCCGGTTCCAGTGCGGGTCGACAATGCTCAGTTGCGGCGGGGTGGCGAGGTATATCCGGTCAGTTTCACCGGCGAACGCCAGCGCGCCGTGTTGCTGGCGCTGCTGCCAGTCGGCCAGGGTCTCGATGTAGCCCAGCCCTTCTACACCCTCCACCCGCACCTGCCGTACATCGCTGACCGCAAAGTAACTGTGCAGGGCCTGGCTGAGGATGACCGGCGTGTTGCCCATGTTGCGGCTGGTAAGGCTCAGCTTCAGATCCACCCCCAGTTCCACCAGCAACTTCAGCTCTACATCGTGGGGCCAATCGGCCAGGTTGCCCTGCGCTTCGGGCAGCTCGAACTCGATACGCAGCCCGTCGCCCGCCTCCTCGATGCCCAACAATTGCCAGTCACGGGTCCGCGCCAAGCCGTGGGCGGGGGGCTGTTCACCGTGGTACATGGCCTGCACGGCCTGTGGGTTGCGCTGCAGGTTGCCGAACCACGGCCAGCACACCGGCACCCCGGCGCGTACCGATTTGCCCTGGCGGAAGATGGCCTGGTCGCTCAGCCACAGCAGTGGTGGCTGGCCAACGCACTGGTAGCTGAGGATCTGCGCACCTTGCTGGGCGATCAGGAGTTCAGCGTGGTTGCTGCTGATGCGCCAGCAGTTGAGTTCGCCATGTTGCTCGGTTACGACCTGGAAGGAAGCCATTGTGTTCATCTCATTGATTGCCAGTGGGCCTTGGACCCGGGCACATGCAATGAGTTTACCGCCGCCGAGGCTCAGCGACGAGGTACGGAGCGGGTACGGCCACTGCCGTCGATGGCGACGAAGACAAACACCGCTTCGGTAACCTTGCGCCATTCGCTGGACAACGGGTCGTCGCTCCACACTTCAACCATCATCTGGATCGAGCTGCGGCCAATTTCCAAGGTCTGGGTATAGAAAGACAACTGTGCGCCAACGGCCACTGGCACCAGGAAAGCCATGCGGTCGATGGCTACGGTGGCCACGCGGCCTCCGGCGACACGGCTGGCCATGGCGGTACCGGCCAGGTCCATCTGGGCGACCAACCAGCCGCCAAAGATATCGCCAAACCCGTTGGTCTCGCGCGGGAGTGCAGTGATCTGCAAGGCCAGGTCGCCCTGCGGGATAGGATCTTCTTGTTCGAGCTCAATCATGCGATGGGGCCTCTGACCCGTGACGCTTTTCGTTGGTGTGGCGCAAAGGCCGGGTAAACGATTCAGCTTGACACATACTACGCCGATTTCGTTTCACTGGGCGGCCGTAGGGAAACTCTGCGAAACCGCCTGACAGTAATGACCGGCGTTTTCGCACAACATCCCACGTTAGGAGCAACCTTTTCCTACGAATCGGCAGTATATAGAGCATATTGGCCAGCGACGACCGCGCATTCATGAATATGTGTATGGATTTTGTATCGCTTTCGGCGCAGCTCGGCAATTTGCTATCTTCCTCTGTCACCAATCCAGAAGCCGCGTGCCACGCGG
The DNA here is from genome assembly GCF_054057835.1 of Pseudomonas sp. TE21394. Classification (NCBI taxonomy): domain Bacteria; kingdom Pseudomonadati; phylum Pseudomonadota; class Gammaproteobacteria; order Pseudomonadales; family Pseudomonadaceae; genus Pseudomonas; species Pseudomonas sp. TE21394. Next base: position 1,951,251 of record NZ_JBSRZR010000001.1, read on the forward strand.
CCTGCGTGCCCTACAAAGAGAACAATCAGCGATGACTTCCGTGCCGAGCAGTATCGAGCAGCCCTCGCGGCCACTGACCCGCAGTGACTACAAGACCCTTTCACTGTCCGCGCTGGGCGGCGCGCTGGAGTTCTACGACTTCATCATCTTCGTGTTCTTCGCCACTGTCGTCGGCAAGTTGTTCTTCCCCGCCGACATGCCCGAATGGCTGCGCCTGATGCAAACCTTCGGGATCTTCGCCGCCGGCTACCTGGCGCGACCGCTGGGAGGCATCATCATGGCCCATTTCGGCGACCTGCTCGGGCGCAAGAAGATGTTCACCCTGAGCATCTTCATGATGGCGTTGCCGACACTGATCATGGGCCTGTTGCCGACTTACGCACAGATCGGCCTGTGGGCGCCGATCCTGCTGCTGCTGATGCGGGTGATCCAGGGCGCGGCAATCGGTGGCGAGGTTCCGGGTGCATGGGTGTTCGTGTCGGAGCACGTGCCAGCGCGCAACACCGGCTACGCCTGCGGTACTCTCACGGCCGGCCTGACTGCGGGTATCTTGCTTGGCTCGCTGGTGGCAACGCTGATCAACAGCGTCTACAGCGCGGACGAAGTGGCCGATTACGCCTGGCGTATTCCGTTCCTGCTGGGCGGTGTGTTCGGGCTGTTCTCGGTGTACCTGCGCCGCTGGTTGCACGAAACCCCGGTATTTGCCGAGATGCAGCAGCGCAAGGCCCTGGCCGAGGAGCTGCCGCTGCGTGCCGTGCTGCGTGATCATCGTGGCCCGATCGTGCTGTCGATGCTGCTGACCTGGATGCTGTCTGCCGGCATCGTGGTGGTCATCCTGATGACCCCGGCGTTGCTGCAGAGCATCTATCACATTAGCCCGACCGACTCTCTCAAGGCCAACAGCTTGGCGATCGTGCTGCTCAGCTTCGGCTGCATCGGCGCTGGCAGCCTGGCCGACCGCTTTGGCGCGGGCCGGGTGTTCGTGATCGGTAGCCTGCTGCTGCTGGTGAGTTCCTGGACCTTCTACCACAGCCTGCCGACGCGGCCTGAGCTGCTGTTCCCGCTGTATGCGGTGACCGGATTGTGCGTGGGTGTCATTGGTGCAGTGCCCTATGTGATGGTCAAGGCATTTCCAGCGGCGGTGCGGTTCAGCGGGCTGTCGTTCTCGTACAACGTGGCCTACGCGATCTTTGGCGGGTTGACGCCGATGGTGGTGACTGCGTTGTTGAAAGTGAGCCCGATGGCGCCTGCCTACTATGTAGCGGGGTTGTGTGCCGTTGGCCTGGTGGTGGGCCTTTACCTGCTCGCCAACAAGCGCTGACCTTTTGCAGGAGCGGCATTGTGCACGATGGGCTGCGCAGCAACCCCCGGCAATCTGTGCCGTGGTTGCTATTTCTGGAGCTGCTGCGCAGCGCATCGCGAGACACGTGTTGCCAGTCAACTGATGGGTGATGGCATTTCATCCAATTGTCACATTCAAGTCATATCGTATTCATGCGGCCTGCAGATACTTGGGCCCGTTCCATCCAACACCCCCTATTCCTGCTAGGAGCAAGGCATGAAACTGAAGCGTTTGATGGCGGCCCTCACCTTTGCCGCCGCTGGCGTTGCAACCGCCAACGCGGTGGCCGCTGTCGATCCTGCAATCCCGACCTACACCAAGACCACCGGTGTTTCGGGCAACCTCTCCAGCGTAGGTTCCGACACCCTCGCGAACCTGATGACTCTGTGGGCCGAGGCCTACAAGAAGGAATACCCGAACGTAAACATCCAGATCCAGGCGGCCGGCTCCTCCACCGCGCCACCCGCGCTGACCGAAGGCACCGCCAACCTCGGCCCGATGAGCCGCAAGATGAAGGATGTCGAGCTGCAGGCCTTCGAGCAGAAGTACGGCTACAAACCGACCGCCATCCCGGTTGCCGTCGATGCCCTGGCCGTGTTCGTGCACAAGGACAACCCTATCAAAGGCCTGACCATGGCCCAGGTCGACGCTATCTTCTCCTCCACCCGCCTGTGCGGTGGCAAGGCCGACGTCAAGACCTGGGGTGACCTGGGCGTGACCGGCGACCTGGCCAACAAGCCAATCCAGCTGTTCGGCCGCAACTCGGTATCCGGCACCTATGGCTACTTCAAGGAAGAAGCCCTGTGCAAAGGCGACTTCAAGCCTAACGTCAACGAACAGCCTGGTTCGGCTTCGGTCGTGCAGTCGATCAGCTCCTCGCTGAACGGCATCGGCTACTCGGGCATTGGCTACAAGACCGCCAGCGTCAAGACTGTTGCCCTTGCCAAGAAAGAGGGCGGCGAGTTCGTCGAAGATAACGAAGCCAACGCCCTGAACGGCAGCTACCCGCTGTCGCGCTTCCTGTACGTGTACGTCAACAAGGCGCCGAACAAACCGCTGGCTCCGCTGGAGGCCGAGTTCGTCAAGCTGGTGCTGTCGCAAGCTGGCCAGCAGGTGGTGGTGAAGGATGGCTACATCCCGCTGCCGGCCAAGGTCGTCGACAAGACCCTGGCTGACCTGGGCCTGTCCCATTCGGATAACGTCGCAAAAAAGTAACTGACTGAGGCGGAGGCCGGCGTCAATAGCCGGCCTCTTCCACGATTCCTCAGCCCGAAGCCAGGCTTACTGTGCGGCGGGCTTTCGTGCGTCACTACTTTGTAATGTTTTTGTCATACGGGATCGCTACGGTGTGCGCATGAATGATCTGGCCAACTCCACCATGACCCAAAATACCCAGCCCGAGCGGATTGACTTCAATACGCCGGAGTTGCAACGCAAGCGCCGCATGCGCGCACTCAAGGACCGCCTGACCCGCTGGTATGTACTGGTGGGCGGGCTTGCCGTATTGGCGGCAATCACCTTGATCTTCTTCTACCTGGCCTATGTGGTGCTGCCGCTGTTCCAGGGCGCCGAGCTGACCAGCAAGAAGGCCCTGGAGCCGACCTGGCTGCAACAGGATGCCGGCAAGCCGCTGATGATCGCGCTTGAAGAGCAGAACCTGGTGGGTATGCGCGTTTCGGACAAGGGCCAGGCACTGTTCTTCGATACCAAGACCGGTAACGCGCTCAAGCAGATCACCCTGCCGCTGCCGGCAGGTACGCAGGTCACCTCGATCAGTGCCGACCAGCCGGGAAGCCCGCTGGTGGTGTTGGGCTTGTCCAATGGTCAGGCCCTGGTGTTCCAGCACAGCTACAAGGTCACCTACCCAGACAACAAGAAAACCATCGACCCCGGCATCGACTACCCGTACGGCGAGCAACCGGTCGTGCTCGATGACCAGGGCCGCGCGCTGGAACATGTCAGCGTCAACGTCAATGGTGATGCCCTGGTGCTGGCCGGTTCCACCGGCGCGCACCTGCAGGTGGTCGAGCTGACCCGCAGCGAAAACATGATGACCGGCGAGGTCACTACCGAACAGAACCGCATCGAACTGCCGCAGATGACCGAAGTGGTGAAGAACATCTTCATCGACCCGCGTCAGCATTGGCTGTACGTGATCAACGGCCGCGCCACTGCCGATGTCTTCAACCTGCGCGCCAAGAGCCTAAACGGCCGTTACAAGCTGTCTGAAAGTGCGGACACCGAGATCACCGCCACGGCCCAGCTGGTCGGCGGCATCTCGCTGATCATGGGTGACTCCAAAGGTGGATTGACCCAGTGGTTCATGGCCCGTGACCCGGATGGCGAATCGCGCTTCAAGCAGATTCGCAGCTTCCAGCTGGGCAAGGCCCCGATCGTGCAGATCGACGCCGAAGAGCGCCGCAAGGGCTTCATCGCCCTGGATGCCGAGGGCAAACTGGGCGTGTTCCACAGCACCGCGCACCGTACCCTGCTGGTCGAGCAGGCTGCCGAAGGCGCGGGCATCCTGGCCCTGTCGCCACGTGCCAACCGCATCATCATCGAAGAGGGCGGCAAGCTGCTGCCGCTGAGCCTGCGCAACCCGCATCCGGAAATTTCCTTCAGCGCGCTGTGGGGCAAGGTCTGGTACGAGAACTATGACGAGCCGAAGTACGTCTGGCAGTCGACTGCTTCGAACACTGACTTCGAGCCCAAGCTGAGCCTGTCGCCGCTGACCTTCGGTACCCTCAAGGCGGCGTTCTACGCCATGGTGCTGGCGGCCCCGCTGGCGATTGCCGCCGCCATCTACACCGCTTACTTCATGGCCCCGGGCATGCGCCGCAAGGTCAAGCCGGTGATCGAACTGATGGAAGCGATGCCGACAGTGATCCTCGGTTTCTTCGCCGGCCTGTTCCTCGCGCCCTACCTGGAAGGCCACCTGCCGGGCGTGTTCAGCCTGTTCGTGATCATGCCGATCGGCATTTTGGCAGCAGGTTTCGCCTGGAGCCGGCTGCCCGAGTCGATCCGCCTGCGCATTCCGGACGGCTGGGAAGCGGCCATCCTGATTCCTGTAATCCTGGTGATCGGCTGGTTCGCCTTGTACATGAGCCCGCTCCTGGAAACCTGGTTCTTCGGCGGGGACATGCGCCTGTGGATCACCAACGACCTGGGTATCACCTATGACCAGCGCAACGCCCTGGTGGTGGGGATTGCCATGGGCTTTGCGGTTATCCCGAACATCTACTCCATCGCCGAAGATGCAGTGTTCAGCGTGCCGCGCAGCCTGACTCTGGGCTCCCTGGCGCTCGGTGCCACGCCCTGGCAGACCCTGACCCGTGTGGTCATCCTTACCGCCAGCCCGGGTATCTTCTCGGCGTTGATGATCGGTATGGGCCGGGCGGTGGGTGAGACCATGATCGTGTTGATGGCCACCGGCAACACCCCGGTGATGGAGCTGAACCTGTTCGAGGGCATGCGTACCCTGGCCGCCAACGTGGCCGTGGAAATGCCGGAATCGGAAGTCGGCGGCAGCCACTATCGCGTGCTGTTCCTGGCCGCGCTGGTGCTGTTGATGTTCACGTTCATCATGAACACCTTGGCCGAGCTGATTCGCCAGCGTCTGCGCAAGAAATACTCGTCGCTTTGATAGAAAGGTAGCGATCCGTGAAAAAGGATTCCCTCAAAGGCTGGTTCAAGAGTGGCGCCCCGGGCGTCTGGATGAGCGGCGGCGCGGTGGCCATGGCGGTGATCATGACCGTCGGCCTGCTCGCGGTGATCACCGTGCGCGGCCTGGGCCACTTCTGGCCGGCCGATCTTGTCCAGGCCACCTACAAGGTGCCGGGCCAGGCCGATCACGTCGTCATCGGCGAAGTGGTGCAGAAGGAGGAAGTACCCCGGGCGCGCCTGAAGGGCGCCGGCCTGCCGGTGCCTGATCAGGGCCCGGAGTTCATGACCAGGGAACTGATCAAGGTCGGTAACCGCGACCTTAACGGCAGCGACTTCACCTGGGTGGTCGGCGAGTGGCTGGTCGATGAACAGCACCCAGCCGACCTGATGGCGCTGGAGCGCCGCGAGTGGGGCAACTTCTATGGCTACCTGGTCAGCGTCAAGGAACAAGGCCGCGTGGTCGCCGAGGGGCCCGCGGCCTGGAACGAGCTGCAGGCCCGCCTCAAACGCGCCAGTCAACTGAGCAGCGAGCTGCAAAGCCTGGAGAAGAAAGATATCGGCGCCATCAACCATGGCCTCGAGCGCCTGCGCCTGCAAGCGCGCAAGCTGGAGCTGGACGGCAAGCTGGATGCCGCCGCTCAGGCTGACCTGGACGCCGACCGCGCCGAGCTGAACAGCCGCTACAAGGCCATCGAGGAGCGCCTGACCGGCCTGCACCAGGACTTCGCCCGTGACAGCCTGGTGGCCCGTGATGCCAATGGCCGTGAAGTGGAAATCAACCTGAGCAAGGTGGTGCATGCGATCCAGCCGAACGCCATGTCAGGTTTCACCAAGCTGGGCAGCTATTTCACCAAGGTCTGGGAGTTCCTCAGCGATGACCCGCGTGAAGCCAACACCGAGGGCGGTATCTTCCCGGCCATCTTCGGTACCGTGATGATGACCTTGATCATGGCAGTCATCGTTACCCCGTTTGGTGTGCTGGCGGCTGTCTACCTGCGTGAATACGCCAGGCAGGGCCCGGTAACCCGGCTGATCCGCATCGCGGTGAACAACCTGGCCGGTGTGCCGGCGATCGTCTACGGCGTGTTCGGCCTGGGTTTCTTCGTCTACGTGCTGGGTGGCTCGATCGACCGTCTTTTCTTCCCCGAGGCGCTGCCGGCACCCACCCTGGGTACCCCGGGCCTGCTGTGGGCTTCGCTGACCTTGGCGCTGCTGGCAGTGCCGGTGGTGATCGTGGCCACCGAGGAAGGCCTGGCGCGCATTCCGCGCACCGTGCGCGAGGGTTCGCTGGCCCTGGGTGCGACCAAGGCCGAGACCCTGTGGAAGATCGTCCTGCCCATGGCCAGCCCGGCCATGATGACCGGCATGATCCTGGCCGTGGCCCGCGCCGCCGGTGAAGTGGCGCCGCTGATGCTGGTGGGCGTGGTCAAGCTGGCACCGTCGCTGCCGGTGGACGGGAACTACCCGTACCTGCACCTGGACCAGAAGATCATGCACCTGGGCTTCCACATCTATGACGTCGGCTTCCAGAGCCCCAACGTCGAAGCCGCGCGGCCACTGGTGTACGCCACGGCGCTGCTGCTGGTGCTGGTGATCGCGGCCCTCAACCTCTCGGCCGTGTGGATCCGCAACCATTTGCGCGAGAAGTACAAAGCCCTCGACAGCTGATCCTGATCGCAAGCGTGCCGCGCCGAAGTGGCGCGGCCCTTTGAAACGAATTGTTAGCGTATGGAGTTGACCATGCAGCAAGAATCCCACGCCCACGGCATCGACATGTCTGCCCTGGGTCGCGACAAGCAAAGCCTGCGCCTGGCCGAAGAAACCGTGGCCATCGAAGTACCGGGCTTGAGCCTGTTCTATGGCGACAAGCAAGCACTGTTCGACGTGCAGATGAACATTCCCAAGCAGCGCGTGACCGCTTTCATCGGCCCGTCCGGCTGCGGCAAGTCGACCCTGCTGCGCACTTTCAACCGCATGAACGACCTGGTTGACGGCTGCCGCGTGGAAGGCGCCATCAACCTGTACGGCCACAACATCTACCGCAAGGGCGAAGACGTGGCCGAGCTGCGCCGCCGTGTCGGCATGGTGTTCCAGAAGCCCAACCCGTTCCCCAAGACCATCTACGAGAACGTGGTCTACGGCCTGCGTATCCAGGGCATCAACAAGAAGCGCGTGCTCGACGAAGCGGTCGAGTGGGCGCTCAAGGGCGCGGCCCTGTGGGACGAGGTCAAGGACCGCCTGCACGACTCGGCCCTGGGCCTGTCGGGCGGCCAGCAGCAGCGTCTGGTCATCGCCCGTACCATCGCCGTGGAGCCGGAAGTGCTGTTGCTCGACGAACCGTGCTCGGCGCTGGATCCGATCTCGACCCTGAAAGTCGAGGAACTGATCTACGAATTGAAATCCAAGTACACCATCGTCATCGTGACCCACAACATGCAACAGGCGGCGCGGGTGTCCGACTACACCGCGTTCATGTACATGGGCAAGCTGGTCGAGTTCGGCGATACCGACACCCTGTTCACCAACCCGGCGAAGAAGCAGACCGAAGACTACATCACCGGTCGCTACGGCTAGCAGCCCTGCGGCACAGGAACCAGACGATTACTGGAAGCTTTGAGCTTCTTCGCGGAGCGAATGATGATCAACAAAGAAAGCCTTACCCATCACATTTCCCAGCAGTTCAACGCCGAGCTCGAAGAGGTGCGCAGCCACCTGCTGGCCATGGGCGGGCTGGTCGAGAAACAGGTCAACGACGCGGTCACCGCGCTGATCGAGGCCGACTCCGGCCTGGCCCAGCAAGTGCGCGAAGTCGACGAGCAGATCAACCAGATGGAGCGCAACATCGACGAGGAGTGCCTGCGCATCCTGGCCCGTCGTCAGCCGGCAGCGTCCGACCTGCGCCTGATCATCAGCATCTCCAAGTCGGTGATCGACCTGGAGCGTATTGGTGACGAGTCGACCAAGATCGCCCGCCGCGCCATCCAGCTATGCGAGGAAGGCGAGTCACCGCGCGGCTACGTCGAGGTGCGCCACATCGGCGACCAGGTGCGTAACATGGTCCGCGACGCGCTGGACGCCTTTGCCCGTTTCGACGCCGACCTGGCGCTGTCGGTGGCCCAGTACGACAAGACCATCGACCGCGAATACAAGACCGCCCTGCGCGAGCTGGTGACCTACATGATGGAAGACCCGCGCTCGATCTCGCGGGTGCTCAGTGTGATCTGGGTGTTGCGTTCGCTGGAGCGGATCGGCGACCACGCGCGCAACATCTCCGAGCTGGTGATCTACCTGGTGCGCGGCACCGATGTACGCCACATGGGCCTCAAGCGCATGACCGCGGAAGTGCAGGGCACCGCGCTCGAAGATGGCGAAAAAGCTAATGTTCCGGCTGAACCTGACGATAAGTAAGGTTGCTCCCGAGCATCGACGCCCGGCCTTGGCCGGGCGTTTTCGTTTGCGGTCGAGGAGCCGGCAGGCACCCGCGAACGATATGAAGAAGTCCCGGCGTGACCAGGTTGTAGCGAATGGCCATTATTCGGCGGTAGGCTAGCCGGGATTCAGAAGGAGTATCGATGAGTAAAGTGAATGTGCTGGTTGTGGATGACGCCCCGTTCATCCGCGACCTGGTCCGCAAATGCCTGCGCAACGCCTTCCCGGGCATGACCATCGACGATGCCGTCAACGGTCGCAAGGCAATGGCGATGCTGGGCAAGGAAGCGTTCGACCTGGTCCTGTGCGACTGGGAGATGCCGGAAATGTCCGGCCTGGAACTGCTCACCTGGTGCCGTCAGCAGCCTGAGCTGAAAAACCTGCAGTTCATCATGGTGACCAGCCGTGGCGACAAGGAAAACGTCATCCAGGCGATCCAGGCCGGCGTGTCCGATTTCGTCGGCAAGCCGTTCACCAACGAGCAATTGCTGACCAAGGTGAAAAAGGCCCTGACCAAGATCGGCAAGCTCGATGGCCTGATGTCCAGCGGCCCGGCGCGCATCAACTCGGCGTTCGCCAACGATTCGCTGAGTGCCTTGACTGGCGGCAAACCGGAAGTGGCGAAAGTCACCGCATCGGCAGCGGCACCGGCACCTGCCAGGCCATCGGTCAGTGCCCCTGCCGCCGCTGCGCCAGTGCCGACCGGCCGTGGCCAGGGCCAGTTACGCCTGGCCAGTGGCATGCAGGCCTGCGTGATCAAGGCGTTGAGCCTGAAAGAGGCCTTGCTGGTGGTTCGCCGTGGCGAAACGCTGCCGCAGGTGCTGGAAGGCGCCGTGCTGAACCTGGAGCAGGGTGAGAACGCCGAAGTCGCGCGTCTGAACGGTTACCTGCATGCCGTGGTGGCACTGGAGCCCAAGCCCGACAGTGACTGGCTGCAATTGACGTTCAAGTTCGTCGACCAGGATGCGCAGAAGCTCGACTATCTGTCGCGCCTGATTGCTCGTGGAACTGCCCAAAAGCACTTTACCCCCGGCGCCTGACGCCAGTTCCAGGCCGCCCTCTCTGTAGGTGCGGCCTTGGGTCGCGCGAGAGCTGCAAGGCCGCTCCTGTAAAAGGACCCCTGGGCCATCCGACCAACTGCCATACCCGCCGTAAAACCGGCTGCTAGTCTTCGACAGACCATAACTGTCAAAAAGCCACCATCATGCCCGCCCGCCTGCTGCTGTTCTGTGCAATGCTCATGGCTTCGGTGTCGAGCCAAGGCATGACGATCTACACGATCACCGATGATGGCCGTGTAACTTCCTATACCGACCGGCCTGGTCCTGGTGCCAGACCCTTGGTACAGCGCGAGCCCATGGTCGAGATGCACGAAGGCCAGGTGCAGCTGAATGCGATAACCTTCGACGGTGGCGTCAGCTTCTCGGCCCGCAACCAGCTGCATGTGCCGGTAGAAGTGGAGTTGCGGCTGGACAACCTGGTGAACGCGCAAGGCGGTAATGCGCCGCGTATCGTGCGCCGGGTGTTGCCGCCGCATACCACGCAGATGCTCAGCGTGCTCAGGGGGCGGCCCGGGATGTTGCTGAATTACCGCTCGACCTTGCTGCAGGCCATGGGCGAGCCGGGCAAGCGGCCGAAGAGCTTTCGCTATGCCTTCCCTTGGGTCGGCGGACCGTTCCGTGTGACCCAGGGCCCCAATGGCCGAGTCAGCCATTTCGGGCCGAAAGGGCGCTATGCCATGGACATCGCCATGCCCGAAGGCACCCCCATCATTGCCGCGCGGGAAGGTGTAGTGGTGAAGACGGAAAACCGCCAGAACGGGCGCGGGCCGAACCCGTCGGGCAATTTCGTGCGGATTCTGCACCCGGACGGCACCATGGGTGTGTACCTGCATCTGATGCGTGGCTCGGTGATCGTGGCGGAGGGGCAGCGGGTGCGACAGGGGCAGATGCTGGCCAAGTCCGGCAATACTGGCAACAGTACCGGGCCGCACCTGCACTTCGTGGTGCAGCGCAATGTGGGGCTGGCGCTTGAATCGATACCCTATCAGTTCGACAGGCCGATCAACGGGTTACCCGACTTCACTGCGGGCAACCCTTGAGACTGCCGGGCCTGCTTCGCAGGCCCATGGGCACTAATCCAGCTTGAGCACCTTGGCCAGCACGATCTTCGGCCCTTTCATCTTCTTGATGATGATGCGCAGCCCTTCGACCTCCAGCACTTCCTCTTCTTCAGGCACGCGCTTGAGCGTCTCATACACCAGCCCGGCCAGGGTCTCAGCCTCGATGTGGTCAAGGTCGACACCCAGCAGGCGCTCGACCTTGAACAGCGGCGTGTCGCCGCGAACCAGCAGCTTGCCCGGCTGGTAGGCGAGAATGCCGCGCTCGGCCTTGCGGTGCTCGTCCTGGATGTCGCCGACCAGCACTTCCAGCACGTCTTCCATGGTCAGGTAACCAATCACCTTGCCATCGGCCTCTTCCACCAGCACGAAATGCGCGCCGCCCTTGCGGAACTGCTCCAGCAACTGCGCCAGCGGCATGTGCCGCGACACACGCTCCAGTGGCCTGGCGAGGTCGTCCAGGTCGATGGTTTCGGGCAGGTGCTCCAGTTCTGCCAGCTCCAGCAGCAAGTCCTTGATGTGCAGCAGGCCGGTGAATTCCTCGCGCTCGGCGTCGTACACCGGGTAGCGGCTGAACTTGTGGCGACGCACCAGCGCCAGTATCTGCTTCAGCGGCGCATGGGCATCGATGCTGACCATGTCCTCGCGCGAGTTGGCCCAGTCGACCACCTCCAGCTCGCCCATTTCCACAGCCGAGGCCAGCACGCGCATGCCCTGGTCGCTGGGGTCCTGGCCACGGCTGGAGTGCAGGATCAGCTTCAGTTCTTCACGGCTGTAGTGGTGCTCGTGATGCGGGCCGGGTTCACCCTGGCCGGCGATGCGCAGGATGGTGTTGGCGCTGGCATTGAGCAGGTAGATGGCCGGGTACATTGCCCAGTAGAACAGGTACAGCGGCACGGCGGTCCACAGTGACAGCAGCTCGGGCTTGCGGATTGCCCAGGACTTGGGCGCCAGTTCGCCGACCACGATGTGCAGGTACGAGATGACGAAGAACGCGACGAAGAACGAGATGGCCTTGACCAGCTCGGGCGTGTCGACGCCCAGGTAGGCCAGCAAAGGTTCCAGCAAGTGGGCGAAGGCGGGCTCGCCGACCCAACCCAGGCCAAGGGATGCGAGGGTAATGCCGAGCTGGCAGGCCGACAGGTAGGCGTCAAGCTGGTTGTGTACCTTGCGCAGGATGTTGCCGCGCCAGCCATGCAGCTCGGCGATGGACTCGACGCGGGTGGCCCGCAGCTTGACCATGGCGAATTCGGCGGCAACGAAGAAACCGTTGAGCAGCACCAGCAGCAGGGCAAAGATGATCATGCCGAAGTCGGCGAATAACGAGGTGAGGCTGAAACCAGGGGAAGGGTCCATGATGGAGTTTTTACGGGTTCCGTCTTTGGGATAGAGAGAAAAAAAGTGCCAGCTCTGGCTGGCACAGGGGGTCCAATGTAGCGGCTGGGGCGGCAAAAGCAAAGGGTGGTGGTCTTATCAGGGCCGCTGCAGGAACGGGCGTGCCCGCCAAGGGCTGCGCTGCAGCGGCGATATCAGCCCTTCGGGTTAGCCAATTGTGCTGGTGCAAAATGACAGGTAAAGGTGCTGCCGTGCCCCGGCACGCTGCTGATCTCCAGCCGGCCGCGGTGGCGCATCAACACATGCTTGACGATCGCCAGCCCCAGCCCGGTGCCGCCGGTATTCGATGCGCGGCTGGAGTCGACCCGGTAGAAGCGTTCGGTCAGGCGCGGCAGGTGCTTGGCATCGATCCCTACCCCAGTGTCCTGCACCGACAGGTGCGCGCCCTGGGCGTCGGCCCACCAGCGAATACGGATGCTGCCCTCGTCCTGGGTATACTTCACCGCGTTGAATACCAGGTTGGAGAAGGCACTGCGCAGCTCCGATTCGCTGCCCTTGAGCTTCACCCCGGGTGCGGCTTCAAGGCTAATCCGCTGGTTGCGCGGCCCGGACAGGGCCTGGGCGTCATTCTTGATCGCCGCGAGCAAGGCATCGACCGCCACCGGCTGGTTGTCTGACGGGTAGTCGGTGGCCTCCAGCTTGGCCAGTAGCAGCAGGTCGTTGAGCAGGGTCTGCATGCGTGACCCCTGCTGGCTCATCTGCTGCAGGGCACGGTTCCAGCGCGGGTTCACGTCTTCGACGTTGTCGAGCAGGGTTTCCAGGTAACCGGTGATTACCGTCAGCGGTGTGCGCAGCTCGTGGGACACGTTGGCGACGAAGTCCTTGCGCATCTGTTCCAGCTGGTGGATGCGGGTGACGTCACGCACCAGCATCAGGTGTTCGTTGTTGCCATAGCGCGTGATGTGCAGCTGCAAGCGCATGCGGTCGTTGATTGGCGACGGGATTTCCAGCGGTTCTAGGTAGTTCTCCGCCTCGAAGTATTCCTTGAAGCGCGGGTGGCGCACCAGGTTGGTGACCTGCTGGCCACCGTCCTGTGGGGTCTTGAAGCCCAGCAAGGTTTCGGCGGCGCGGTTCCACCATTCCAGGTTGCCGTCGCTGTCGAGCATGATCACCGCGTCACGCAGCGCGGCGGTGGACTCCTGTACCCGGTCGATCACCGCCTGCAGGCGGCCGCGCACGCGCTGGTCGCGGCGTTGCAGGTGATAGATGCTGTCGAACACCTCGCCCCACAGACCGTAGCCATCGGGCGGTGCTTCATCGGGTTGGTGGTTGCGCAGCCAGTCGTGCAGGCGTAACAGTTGCTTGAGGGTCCAACCCAGGTAGAGCGCCAGGCCGATGGCCAGGCTCCAGCCATAGTAGCCGCTGACCAGCCCGCCGATCAGGCAGACGGTAATCAGCAGCAGCAGGTGGCGAATCAGGGTGGCGTGCCAGTTCTGGTTCAATTGACGGTCCTTGTACAACTACATGCAGCTTGGCGCTTTTGAACTCGATCAGCTCTTGGTCGAGAAGCGGTAGCCGGTGCCCCGGACGGTTTGTACCAGATTTTCGTAGGCCTCACCCAACGCCTTGCGCAGGCGGCGGATGTGTACGTCGACGGTGCGCTCTTCGACATAGACGTTGCCACCCCACACCTGGTCCAGCAACTGGCCACGGGTGTAGGCGCGCTCCTGGTGGGTCATGAAAAACTGCAGCAGGCGGTATTCGGTGGGGCCCATCTCGGCCGGCTTGCCGTCGATGGTCACGCGATGGCTGATCGGGTCCAGCAGCAGGCCGCCGACCTCGATCGGTGCCTCGCTGTCGCTGGGGCCGGTGCGGCGCAGCACGGCTTTCAGGCGGGCAACCAGTTCACGTGGCGAGAACGGTTTGGTGATGTAGTCGTCGGCGCCCACCTCCAGGCCCTGGATCTTGTTGTCCTCTTCACCCTTGGCGGTGAGCATGATGATCGGAATGTCGCCGGTCAGCTCGTCGCGCTTGAGGCGGCGGGCCAACTCGATGCCGGAGGTGCCTGGCAGCATCCAGTCGAGCAGGATCAGGTCCGGTTTGCGGTCGACGATGATCGCATGGGCCTGTTGGGAGTTTTCTGCTTCCAGGCAGTCATAGCCGGCCATTTCCAGGGCAACGGCGATCATCTCGCGAATAGGCGCTTCGTCGTCGACGATCAGTATGTTCCTGCCAACCATGCTCAAAACCTCTCCTGGATACGATGTCTTGGCCCGCATTAGATAACGGAATTATTGCAGCTGTGTGACAGGCCGTTGGCCATTCTGGCGACATTCCATGACTGAACTAGGCTTGAAAGAGCCGCTTTTGCGGCATTCCGAACCCAATCCCCCGAAACAATGGTGAATCCAATGACACGACAAACGCTGAGCTGGATGGCCCTTTTCACTGCGCTGGCGCTACCGGGGGTGGCCTGTGCCGAGCATGCGATGGAGAAGGATGGCATGTTGGTCGACCATGCCGGCATGACCCTGTACACCTTCGACAAGGATGCGGGCGGCAAGTCGATGTGCAATGGCGAATGTGCCAAGAACTGGCCGCCCTTGATGGTCAAGGCCAATGACGAACCGGCCAAGGGCAAGTGGAGCGTGGTGATGCGCGATGACGGCGCCAAGCAGTGGGCCTATGACGGCAAGCCGCTGTACACCTTCATCAAGGACAAGAAGGCCGGGGATATGACCGGTGACGGCATGAAGGACGTCTGGCACGTCGCCAAGCCCTGAAATTGTCGGGGCTGCACAGCAGCCCCACATTCCTCAGCGCAACGCGTAATCCAGCACCACTGCGATAAACACCAGCATCCCCGCCCAGTGGTTGTGCAGGAACGCCTTGAAGCATGACTCCCGGTCCAGCTTGCGGGTCGACCAGTACTCCCAGGCAAAGCACGCCGCCGCGCCCAGCAGGCCCAGATGGAACCAGCCGCCCAGTTCGAAACGGTTACCCGCCAGCAACAGGCAGCCCAGCGAAAGCAGCTGCAAGGTCAGGATGATTGTGCGGTCGGCGTCGCCGAACAGTATCGCGGTCGATTTCACGCCAATCTTCAAATCGTCATCCCGGTCGACCATGGCGTAGTAGGTGTCGTAACCTACCGTCCACAGCAGATTGGCGATGTACAACAGCCAGGCACTGGCTGGCAGTTCACCACCTGCTGCGGTAAAGGCCATGGGAATGCCCCAGGAATAGGCCGCCCCGAGCACCACCTGCGGGTAGTAGGTGTAGCGCTTCATGAATGGGTAGCAGAACGCCAGCGCCACCGCGCCGAACGATAGCCACACCGTGCGGCTGTTGGTACACAGCACCAGCAGGAAGCTGACTCCGACCAGGATAGCGAACAGCGCCAGCGCCTCGCGCGGACGGACCCGGCCACTGGCCAGGGGACGGTCGGCGGTGCGTTTGACGTGGCCGTCCACCTTGCGGTCGGCAAAGTCGTTGATGCAGCAGCCTGCGGCGCGCATCAGCACCACACCGAGGCCGAAAATCAGCACGTTGGCCAGGGTTGGCGAACCGTTCCCGGCAATCCAGACCGCCGACAAGGTTGGCCACAGCAGCAGGTAGATCCCGATCGGCCGGTCCATGCGGCTGAGCTGGACAAAGTCCCAGGCCCGCGGATGCAGGCGATTGAGCGACTTGAGCAGGTGCAGGTACATCAGCGGTTTTCCTCCTTGGCCGCTTGCCACAGGGCTGGCAGGAACACTTCCGCCACCAGCAGCTCCAGGCCGCCACGTTCGAAGCGTGAGCGGCGGCCCCACAGCGCGGCATGGGCGGCTTCGCCTGGTAGCCAGGCCTGCGGATAACTGCACACCTCAATGGGATGGCGGATGAATGCCTGGTCGCAGAACAGCAGCTCGCCCAGCGAACGACTGCCCAGGGTTTCCAGGTCCAGCCCGCCACGCTCCAGGGCGCTGCGGCTGGCGACGCTGCGGGCGAACACCCAAGGTTGCTCATGGCCACGCAGGTACACCTCGCGCACCCAGCCTTCTGCCCCTGCGGCGATGCCCAGGGCCTCGCATTCGTCATCGCGCAGCGGTTGCCAGCCCTCGAACAGCGGCGTGACAGTGAAGTGATCGTCGGACAGGCGGGTCAGGCGGCGGGTGAGGGAGCCCTCGTCGAACAGCCAATCCAGGGTGGGCTGGTCGATGCCGGTCGCCAGCTGTGAATACGGCAGCCACGCGACAGCGGCTGCTTGCGGGGATTCGTACGACACGTCGGTCTGCTTGTTACAACCAGAGAGGCGGCGAGCTTAGCATGATTGCCCCGACTGCTTGCATACTGCTGGCGGGGCCGATACAAAGCCACCACGAATTGCGCTGGTTCTTCGCCGGTGAACCCGTCCCCACAGGCTACGCGGTCGCTCTAGGAGCGGCTTCAGCCACGAAGAGGCGCTCAGCAGCCAACACCAAGCTCCAGCCCGAACCGAGGAAAGAGACCTGATGAAAAAGTGGCAATGTATTGTCTGCGGCCTGATCTACGACGAGGCCGAAGGCTGGCCCGACGACGGCATCGCCCCTGGCACCCGCTGGGAAGATGTACCGGAAGACTGGCTTTGTCCCGACTGTGGTGTCGGCAAGAGCGACTTTGAAATGATCTCCATCGGCTAATCAAGGAAAGCACGACATGACGTCCCCTGTAGTAATCATCGGTACCGGCCTGGCGGGCTACAACCTGGCCCGTGAGTTTCGCAAGCTCGATACACAGACCCCGTTGCTGCTGATCACTGCCGATGACGGTCGCTCCTACTCCAAGCCCATGCTCTCCACCGGCTTCGCCAAGCAGAAGGATGCGGATGGCTTGTGCATGGCCGAACCGGGTGCCATGGCCGAACAACTGAATGCCGAAATCCGTACCCATACCCGTATCAGCGGCATCGACCCTGGCCACAAGCGGCTGTGGATCGGTGAGGAGGCGGTGGAATACCGCGACCTGGTGCTGGCTGTGGGTGCGCAGACGGTACAGGTACCGATCGAGGGTGATGGCGGCGAACAGGTGTTCCCGATCAATGACCTGGAAGACTACGCGCGTTTTCGCGCCGCAGCCTCTGGCAAGCAGCGAGTGCTGATCCTCGGTGCCGGCCTGATTGGCTGTGAATTTGCCAACGACCTGAGCCTGGGCGGCTTCCAGGTCGATGTGGTGGCGCCGTGCGAGCAAGTCATGCCGACCTTGCTGCACCCGGCAGCGGCCGCAGCCGTGCAGGCCGGGCTGGAAGGCTTGGGTGTCCGCTTCCACCTGGGCCCGGTGCTGGCTCGTCTGGAAAAGGTCGGCCAGGGCCTGGAAGCCCACCTGTCTGATGGCTGCGTGATCGCCTGCGACCTGGTGGTCTCGGCCATCGGCCTGCGCCCGCGCACCGACCTGGCTGCCGCCGCCGGCCTGCGAACCAACCGCGGCATCAGCGTGGACCGCCAGTTGCGCACCTCCCACGCCAATATCTTCGCCCTTGGCGATTGTGCCGAGGTCGATGGCATCAACCTGCTGTATGTCATGCCACTGATGAGCTGTGCCCGGGCGCTGGCGCAAACCCTGGCCGGTAAGCCAACAACGGTCGCCTACGGGCCGATGCCGGTCACGGTAAAAACCCCGGCCTGCCCACTCGTAGTCTCGCCGCCACCCCAGGGCCACGAAGGCACCTGGCAGCTCGAGGGGCAGGGCAGCGACCTCAAAGTGCTCTGCTTCGATGCCGACGGCAAGCTGCTGGGCTATGCCCTGACCGGATCAGCAGTCATGGACAAGCTGGCGTTGAATCGCCAGTTACCGGCTGTAATGGCGTAAATAGCTGGCGTTCTGTCGGATTTATCCTGTTGTTGCCTGCACAATGGCCGCCCAGATACTGGCGCGGCCCCCGTGCACGTGCCATCCTCAGTCCCGTCTGCCGCAGATTAGAGCCTGCGGTGCCTTGAGCGCTGCTCCCAGAGGCAGCACGGCATAACAACAAGAATTCCGTCAAAGAGGCTTCACTATGCGCAAACCAGAACTCGCCGCCGTCATCGCCGAAAAGGCCGATCTGACCAAGGAAAAGGCCAATCAGGTGTTGAATGCGATTCTCGACAGCATCACCGGTGCCTTGGACAAGGACACCGTGACCCTGGTCGGCTTCGGCACCTTCGAAAAACGTCATCGTGGCGCGCGTACCGGCAAGAACCCGCAAACCGGCCAACCGGTCAAGATCAAGGCCAGCAATACCGTTGCCTTCAAGCCAGGCAAGAACCTGCGGGACAGCGTCAACGTGCCTGCCAAACCAGCCAAGAAAGGCAAATGATCGTGCGCTGACTTTTCAGTCCCAGCCAGACGGGCGCCGCAAGGCGCCCGTTATGCATTCTGCAGGCAAAATGTTTCGTACCTGCATAAAAAGCTCTGAAAAAGGATAGAATGCGCGCTTTAGTCACGTTTAAATCGAGGCGCGTTGATGAAGTTCCGCTTTCTTCTCTGGGCCATGGGATGGTTGATGACCAGGGCCAGCCGTAACAACCCGGCATTCCAGCAGCAGCTCAAGGGCAAGGACCTGGTGTTCCAGATACAGACCCTGGATGGCAAGGTCGCCCGGCACTTCATCGTCAACAACGAGCGCATCAGCAGCAAGGGCGGTGCCCACCCGCAGCCGGCCTTCGCCATTGCCTTCAAGGACGCCGCCTACGGTTTTGCCACGATGCAGGCGCGTAACAAGCAGCTGGCATTCATGCAGGGGATTCAGGACAAGCACATCCAGATCAAGGGCAACCCGGCGTTGGTGATGTGGTTCCAGGGGTTGATGAAGTACCTGAAGCCGAAGAAGCAGGGCCGAAACAATGGGGACCGCAAAGCGGCCCCAGGCTCTTAATGCGGTGCTTGGAACTGCGAAGCCAGTTCACGCAACAGGTTCTCGGCCTCGAGCACCTTGTTCACGACTTCCTCGGCCTTGTCGCGGGTAATCCCCAGGCGCTCCAGCAGTTCCTCGGGTATTTCCTCCTGCGGCCCCGTGCCAATTCCCCGCGCGCGCAGCAGGCGGGTGGTCAGGCATACCAGGTTGGGGAACGCCGAATATTCGCCGTCATAGGCCGGGTCGTGCTGGAAACGCAGCGCGGCTGACAGCTCCTCCGGCATGTCCCACAGTTTCATCAGCCAGGCACCGATCTGTTCGCGGCTGATACCCAGCAGGTGCTGTTCCACATAGGTGTGGCACAGGTGCGGGTTGACCTCCAGGTGCCGGCAGATCAGCGAAAAGTGCGGTGGAAACACATGCGCCAGCAGCAGGTAGCCAAAATTGTGCAGCAGCCCGGCCAGGTAGGTCAGGCCAGCCTCTGGGCGCTCAGTGCGCGGCATGGCACGGGTCAGGCCATCGATGACCGCAGCGGTGTAGATTGACTGCTGCCAGTACGGCGTGGCCTGTTGCGGGTGGTCTTTCGGCAGGCTCAGGGTCTTGCCCAGCGCCAGGCCCAGGGCCAGGTTGATCACCAGGTCGAAGCCCAGTACGCGCACGATGGCATCTTCCACCGAGCGAATCTTGTGCGTCGAGCCGTAGTAGGGCGATGCCGCCCAGCTGACCACCTGCGCCGCCAGCGCCGGGTCGGTTTCGACCACGCCGGTGATGTCGTCAATGCTGGCGTTGGGGTCTACCCGCAGTTTGATGATCTTTTGCGCGGTGTCGGCCAGAGGCGGGATCTCGATGGTTTCCTCCAGGCGCTTCTGAATGCGTCTGGCGGTGAAAGCCTGCACTGCCTGGCTGATTTCCCGGGTGTCGTCATGCGGGCGGTCGAGATTGGGGCTGATGTCCTCGACCTTGAGGCCGAAGCTGCTGGCGCTGGCCTTTACCAGCATGCGCTTGAAGTACGCGCGCTCGATTTCCAGCAACAGCCCGGTTTCGCCGGACTGGATATACACGCGTTCGGCGTCGAGCAGGCTCTTTTCATACTGGCACGGCGAACTGGTCAAGGCCGGAATGCCCGGCAGGGCCTTGAGGTTGTGCTTGTCGAGCATCTGCTTCAGGCGCGCCACCGACACCGCAGTAAGCTGGCGCCCGGTCAGCTCAGCCAGGCGGTTGAGGTCCAGCAGCTGGCTCTGCGGGAACAGCACCAGCAGGGCACCGATCTCGTCGTCGAGCAGCACGGCCTGTACCCTTGACGCCGCCGGCAGTTGCGGGTGCTCCACGACCTCGCTGTAGGCCACGCCGAGCTTGTCGAGCAGCAGCCTGATGACCGAGGGTGCATGTGGGGTTGCGGTATCCAGGGCGACTTCAGTCATGGTCCGTATCCACTGATTCCGTTAAACGCGAAGTATAACCAGCCTTGGGAAAAATCTGGATCCATTATGGAACCGTCGTCACACTTGGCCATATTGCTGGCCGTGGCGCAGCCAGCGGTCCAGCAGTGGGCTGACATGGTCCGGCCAGCGTGCAAGCAGGGCCTGGGCCGCGTCACGCACTGCCGGCAACAGATCGGCATCGCGCATCAGGTCGGCGACCTTGAACTGTAACAGGCCGGTCTGGCGGGTACCGAGCATCTCGCCCGGACCGCGTAGCTCCAAGTCCTTCTCGGCGATGATGAAGCCGTCGTTGGTTTCCCGCATGATGCCCAGGCGCTCGCGACCGATCTGCGACAGCGGCGGGTGGTACAGCAGCACGCAATGGCTGACGGCGCTGCCCCGGCCAACCCGGCCACGCAGCTGGTGCAACTGGGCCAGGCCCAGGCGCTCGGGGTTCTCGATGATCATCAGGCTGGCGTTGGGCACGTCCACGCCGACCTCGATGACAGTGGTTGCAACCAGCAACTGCAGGTTGCCGGCCTTGAACTCGGCCATGACCTCGGCCTTTTCCGCCGGTTTCATGCGCCCATGGATCAGCCCCACGCGCAGCTCGCCCAGGGCGCTGCCCAGCTCCTCGTAGGTGCTTTCGGCAGCCTGGCAGGTCAATTCTTCGGATTCTTCGATCAGCGTGCACACCCAATAGGCCTGGCGCCCTTCGGCGCAGGCGGCGCGTACCCGTTCGACCACTTCGAAGCGGCGGCTGTCGGCCACCAGTACGGTATTCACCGGGGTACGCCCGGGCGGCAGTTCGTCGAGCACCGAAGTGTCCAGGTCGGCATAGGCACTCATGGCCAGGGTCCGCGGAATCGGTGTGGCGGTCATGATCAACTGGTGCGGACATAGCTCGCCAGCTACGCCCTTCTTGCGCAGGGCCAGGCGTTGCTGCACGCCAAACCGGTGCTGCTCGTCGATGATCGCCAGGGCCAGGTGCTTGAATTTCACCTCTTCCTGGAACAGCGCGTGGGTGCCCACCACCATCGGTGCACCGTTGGCGATCTGCTCCAGGGCGGCGGCCCGGGCCTTGCCCTTGAGCTTGCCGGCCAGCCAGGCCACTTCGATGCCCAGCGGCTCGAGCCAGCGCTTGAAGGTCAGGTAGTGCTGTTCGGCGAGAATCTCAGTGGGTGCCATCAGCGCCACCTGGTAACCGGCTTCCAGCGCCTGCAGCGCGGCGAGGGCGGCGACCACGGTCTTGCCGGCACCGACATCACCCTGAACCAGGCGCATCATTGGCTCGTGCTGGCTGAGATCATAGGCAATTTCGTTGGCCACCCGCTGCTGCGCGCCGGTTGGCTGAAAGCCAAGGTTGGCCAGGTATTGCGCCTGCAGGCGCTGGGCCTTGGGCAATACCGGCGCGCGCAGGCTGCGCAGGCTTTCACGCAGGCGTTGCTGCGACAGCTGGTGGGTCAGCAGCTCTTCGAAAGCCAGGCGGTGCTGGGCCCAGTGCTGGCCTTCGGCAAGCTCGTCAAGATCAGCATCGGCCGGCGGGTTGTGCAGGTAGCGGATAGCATCGTCCAGCGGTGCCAGCTGGTAGTCGCGGGCCAGCTCTTCGGGCAGCCAGTCAGGCAGGCTGCGTGGGCCGAGCATGGCCAGGCTCTGTTGGCACAGCAGACGCAGGCGTTGCTGGGTAAGGCCTTCAGTGGACGGGTAGATCGGCGTCAGGGTCTGCTCCACCGGGGGGGGCGGCTCATCGCCGTTCAACGCGCGGTATTCCGGGTGGTAGATTTCCAGGCCCGAGGCACCGGGGCGGGCTTCGCCGTAACAACGCAGGTGGGTGCCGCGCTTGAGGCCTTCCTTCTGCGCGTTACTGAAATGATAGAAGCGCAGGCTCAGCACACCGCTGCCGTCGCCCAGGCGCACCACCAGGCTGCGGCGTTTGCCCATGGTCACGTCAGCGCCGCTGACCACGCCCTCGATCACTGCGTCCTGGCCGGGGCGGAGCTGGCCGATCGGCACCACGCGGGTGCGGTCCTGATAACGCAGGGGTAGGTGAAACAGCACGTCCTGGAGGTTTTCCAGGCCGACCTTGGCGAGTTTCTCGGCCATGGCCTCGCCAACCCCCTTGAGTACCGTGACCGGGACCTTCGACAGCTCACTCATGACTCAGGCCGGTTGTTCCACAGGGGCTTTGGCGACCGAGCAGAGGCGGATCGAGTCGGCGAGGATCTCGATGGCCTTCGGCCGCGGGAAGCTGGCGCGCCAGGCAATGGCCACGGTACGGAATGGCGCCGGTGCGGTCAGCGGGCGGACCTCGATGACACCGGGGGCGTAATGGTGGCTGTGCACTGCCGACAGGGGCAGGATCGACACGCCAAGGCCTGAGGCCACCATGTGGCGGATGGTTTCCAGCGAGCTGGACTCGACCGTGGTGTGCCTGGCCCCTTCGCCGCCCTTGTTCAGGGTCGGGCAGGCTTCCAGCACCTGGTCGCGGAAGCAGTGGCCTTCACCGAGCAGCAGCAGGCTCTTGTCGTTGAGCATGGCGGTGTCGATGGTCTTTTTCGCTGTCCACGGGTGATCGGCCGGCATCAGGGCGCAGAATGGCTCATCGTACAGCGGCAGGGTCAGCACGTCGGCTTCGTTGAACGGCAGGGCGATGATCACTGCGTCCAGCTCGCCGTTGCGCAGCTTTTCGCGCAGGACGTGGGTGAAGTTCTCTTCGATGTACAGCGGCATCTGCGGCGCTACCCGGTGCAGCTGCGGAATCAGGTGTGGGAACAGGTACGGGCCGACGGTGTAGATGGCGCCGACCTTGAGCGGGGCAGTCAGCTGGTTCTTGCCGGCCTGGGCGAGTTCGCGAATACCCTGGGCCTGTTCCAGCACCTTCTGCGCCTGGGCGACGATGCTTTCGCCGACCGGGGTCAGGCGTACCGCGCTCTTGCTGCGCTCGAAGATCAGCACGCCAAGCTCGTCCTCGAGCTTTTTCACCCCGACCGAAAGGGTCGGCTGGCTCACATGACAGCGTTCGGCTGCATGGCCGAAATGCTGTTCCTGGGCGAGTGTGACGATGTAGCGTAATTCTGTGAGGGTCATAACGTGCGTCCATGAAGTTGCGAGCCCAGCATAGCGGCTGCAATCGATAGACGCACGTTATCAGACTTGCCGATTTGTGACAGAAACAAAAGCCTCAGCGGCGGTCCAGCGAGTAGACGAACGGCGCCACGACTTCGATCGTGCCGTTGTTCAGCAACTCGGGTGGCGGCTTGGGTACCGTGCCGGCGCGACGGATCATCTCCAGGGTCGCCCGGTCCAGGGCGGCACTGCCTGAGCCACCGACCATGGAATACGACAGCACCTTGCCTTCGGCGTCGACCACGAAGCGCAGGCGGTTGATGCCTTGCAAGCCGCGACGGCGTGCGTCTTCCGGGTAACGCTTGTACTTGCCCAGGTGGCGCAGCAGGTCGCTCTGCCAGGTTGGCAGGGCTTTGCTGTTGGACGCAATGCTCGGTGCCGGCGCCGCGGACTTTTGCGGCGGCGTGTTGCTGGGCGGTGCGTCCACCGTCTGTTCGGTCGGCGGGGCTTCCTTCGGCGGCTCAGGCTTTTTCTCGGGCTTGGGCGGCTGCGGTTGCGGCTTGGCCTTCGGCTTGGGCGGCTTGGGGATGGCGATCTTCGGTTTGGGGGCCTCAGCGAGCTTCGGCAGCGGAGGCTCTTCGACCGGTGCCGGCGGCTGCGGCGCTGCTTTCGGGGGTGGTGGTGGCGCAGGCTCCGGCAACGGCGCCAGTTCGACCATCATGGCTGCCGGGGGCAGCTCGATGGCCTGGGGCACCGACCAGTTGAGCGTCAGCAGCACGGCGACCACGTGCACACCCAGCACGATCGCCAGGCTGCCACCGTAGCGCGCCATGTTCGAGCGCGTCTTCGTCATTTCTTGGCTGCCGTCTCTAGACCTACCAGACCGACTTTCAAATAGCCGGCCGCACGCATGCTGTTCATCACTTCCATCAGGTCACCATAATCCACGCCTTTGTCGGCCTGGAAGAAGATGGTGGTTTCCTTATCGCCCTTGGTCTTGGCGTCGAGCATCGGGCCAAGCTGGTCGGGGGCAGGGACCTGATCGTCACCGACGTAGAGCTTCTGGTCGGCCTTGACGCTGACGAACACCGGCTTTTCCGGCCGCGGCGCCGGTTTGGCAGTCGAGGCCGGCAGGTCGACCTTGATGTCGACCGTGGCGAGCGGGGCTGCGACCATGAAAATGATCAGCAGCACCAGCATCACGTCGATGAAGGGCGTAACGTTGATTTCGTGGTTTTCGACGAGGTCGTCGCCACCTTCGTTGAGATGCAGGCCCATGGCTTACCCCACTTTCACCATGTGCGGGGCGGCGCGCTCGCTGCCCTGGTGGTCCAGGTCACGGCTGACCAGCAGCAGCACCTGGGCGGAGGCGTCGGACACCTGGGCCTTGTAGCCGGCGATGGAGCGGGCGAAGACGTTGTAGATGACTACGGCCGGGATTGCCGCGACCAGACCCAGGGCGGTGGCCAGCAGGGCTTCGGCAATACCGGGGGCGACTACCGCCAGGTTGGTGGTCTGGGTCTTGGCGATGCCGATGAAGCTGTTCATGATGCCCCATACGGTACCGAACAGGCCGACGAATGGCGCGGTGGAACCGATGGTGGCGAGCACCCCGGTGCCGCTGCTCATGGTGCGACCGCTGGCGTGTACCAGGCGCTCCAGGCGGAAGCTGACACGCTCCTTGATGCCTTCCTTTTCCCGGGCATTGGCCGACAGGCGCATCTCTTCCAGCGCGTCCTGGACCAGGGTATGAGCCAAGGTGCCTTCCTTGTTGGAATGGTCACTGGCCTCTTTCAGGCTGGCGGATTTTTTCAGCAGGGCGATTTCACCACGCAGGCGCCGCTTGGCGCCCAGCAGCTCGAAGCCTTTGGCAATCCAGATGGTCCAGGTGATGATGGAGGCGATGGCCAGGCCGATCATGACCGCCTTCACCACCACATCGGCGTTCTTGTACATGCCCCATGGGGACAGGTCGTGGGCCATGCCCAGCGAGGTGTCTTCAACCAGGGCCTCGACGCTCGGGTCTGCCGCGCTCGAGGCTTGAGCCGGAGTGGCGGTAGGGGTGTCGGTCGTCGGCGTTGCGGCTGGAGCAGCGGGTGCGCTGGCGGCAGCAGGCGCGGCGGGGCTGGCGGTTGGCTCATCGGCCATGGCCACCGGGGCCAGCACCAGGCTGAGCGTCAGCGCGGCGATGGCGCGCCAGGCGCGCGACGGGGTTGGCGAAGCGGAAGGTTGAATACGTGTCATGCTGGCCGGACCTGATGAAGAAAAAAGTGAGCGTTCTCCAAGGCCTCGAGGTAGGCCGAGAACAATTTTGCCGCCATTATTGCAAGTAATTCTTGTTAACAAAAGTAATCTTGTTGCTTTTTTCGCCTATGGTCTAGTCGCCCGTCGGGTAGCGTGGCCAGGTTGATCAGTTGGTCTAGGGAGTTCAAAGATGTCAGACCTTTCCGTGATGGTTGTTGGTTGTGGTGATGTAGGCGGGCGTCTTGCCCGGCAGATGCTGGCGCGCGGCTGGCAGGTCAGCGGCCTGCGTCGCTCGGTCGGGCAACTGCCGGCGGGTGTTGTACCGGTGGCTGCAGACTTGGCCGAGCCATCCATTCCGCACGCCTGGCCGCAGCGCGCGCCGGACTACCTGGTGTATTGCGTAGCGGCCAGCCAGCACGACGAGGCCGGTTACCAGGCAGCCTATGTCGAGGGGCTGCGCCATGTACTGGCCTGGCTGGCCGAACGCGGCCAGCGCCCACGGCGCCTGTTGTTCGTCTCCAGCAGCAGCGTTTATGCGCAAAAGGGCGGGGAATGGATTGACGAGCATGCAGCCACCGAGCCTGAAGGTTATTCCGGGCAGGTGATGCTGGAAGCTGAGCGGCTTGCCTTGGCCAGCGGCATTCCGGCGACTGTGGTGCGTTTGACCGGTATTTACGGCCCCGGCCGGGAATGGTTGCTCAGCCAGGTGCGCCAAGGTTACCGCGTGGCCGCAGAGCCGCCGCTTTATGGCAACCGCATTCATGCCGAGGATGCCGCCAGCCTGCTGGCTTTTCTGCTGCAGGCCGATGCCGATGGCAGGGCGCTGGACGACTGTTACATCGGGGTCGACGACGACCCCGCGCCGCTGGCCGATGTGGTGGCCTGGCTGCGTGATTACATGGGGGTTACCGCGTGGTCCGATCAACAGCGGGTGCGGCGTACCGGTAGCAAGCGCTGCAGTAATGCGCGGGTGCGGGCGCTGGGCTGGGCGCCGGTGTATCCGAGTTACAAGGAGGGCTACGCAGCTATCCTGGCGGGAACAAACTAGTCCTCAGGCGCGAGCGGTACCTGTAGGAACGGCGTTGTGTCGCGATGGGGCGCGACACAAGGCTACACCGACAAGCCCGCTAAAGGGGCTCAGTCCTGCTCCAGCAGCCACTGGCGCTTGCCGGCCGCCAACACGGGCATTTCGTCGGGCTGCGCACGGTTCACCGCCTGGAAGATCTCCAGCTTGTCGCCATCGCGCTTGAGGATGAAGGGTGCGCCACGCTGGTTGCGTTCCAGCCACAGGCTGTCATTGCTGCCACCCATGGTGGCGCAATCTCCCGCCAGGCACAGGGCGAAGCGGTCTGGCCCCGGCAGGCCAGTGACGTTGCCGGTATCGCTGAAGCGCACGCTGGCACCTTTGCCCTGGCCGTCGACGATCTTCCAGGTGCCGCCCAGGTAAGCCTGGTACAACGCCTTCTCGAAGCTGCTACCCAGTGGCGCGCTGGCTGCTGCTGGCGCCTTGGCGCGCACGAAGGTCTGCTTGCCGCCGTTCTGATCGATGGCCTGCAATTCGTCGCCATCGAGCGACAGCTGTTCGGTCTGGCCGCCCTGGAAACTGGCCTGCCATTGCTTGTCGTTGGCCCTCAGTTGGCCGTCAGCCGCCTCGAAACCATTGCTGTAGCTGGCCTGCTGGCTGGCGACGTCGAGCTTCCACTCGAACACCGGGCCGTGCTCACTGAGCGCCTGGCGCAGGCTGCCGCTCTTGACGGCCGCGTTGATGGCGTCCTGGTTGATCCAGGTACCGTTGAAGTCTTCGGGTTTGTGGCTTGCGCAGCCGCCCAGAAGCAGGGCTGCCAGCGCGAGAGGCAATGCTTGACGCATGACGGGTAACCTTGCAAAGGAAGGGAGGGTGACGGGCAGGGGCGCCCGTCACCGGGGCATCATTCGATGACCAGGATGGCGTCCATTTCAACCTGGGCGCCTTTTGGTAGCGCGGCAACGCCGATGGCAGCGCGGGCCGGGTACGGCTGCTCGAAGTAGCGGCCCATTACCTCGTTGACCTTGGCAAAGTGGCTCAGGTCGGTGAGGAAGATGTTCAGCTTGACGATGTCCTTGAACGAGCCGCCAGCGGCTTCAGCCACGGCCTTGAGGTTCTCGAAGACCTGCACGGTCTGGGCTTCGAAGCCGTCGACCAGTTCCATGGTCTTCGGGTCCAGCGGGATCTGGCCCGACATGTACACGGTATTGCCGGCCTTGATCGCCTGCGAGTAGGTGCCGATGGCGGCAGGGGCCTTGTCGCTGTTGATGACGGTCTTGCTCATGATGACTCCTTGCGGTTGGCGGACTACGTACGCATGCGGGTTATGCGGACCACACCGGTCAGGGTACGCAGCTTCTTGATCACACGCGCCAGGTGCACGCGGTCGTGCACGCTGACCACCAGTTGGACCACGCTGATACGGCCGTCGCGTTCGTCCATGCTGATTTTCTCGATGTTGCCGTCGGCGGCATTGACGCTGCTGGCCAGCAGCGCGATCAGGCCGCGCTGGTGCTCCAGTTCGACACGCAGCTCGACATTGAACTCACCGGTGATGTCCTTGGCCCAGGAGAGCTGCACGCACTTCTCCGGGTTGTGGCGGATTTCACTGATGTTGCGGCAATTTTCCAGGTGCACGACCATGCCCTTGCCAGCGGAGAGGTGGCCGACGATCGGGTCGCCGGGGATCGGCGTGCAGCACTTGGCGTAGCTCAGCACCAGGCCTTCGGTACCGCGGATTGCCAGCGGGCCTTCCGGCGCTGGCAGTTGTTCGCCTTCCGCCGACAGCAGGCGGCGTGCGACCACGTAGGCCATGCGGTTGCCAAGGCCAATGTCTTCCAGCAGGTCTTCGATCAGCTCCAGGCGGTACTCGGCGAGAATCGCCTGGATGCGCTCCGGCGGAATGCTTTCGAGGCTGCTGTCGAAGCCGGCCAGCACCTTGTTCAGCAGGCGCTCGCCCAGGCTGATGGACTCGGAACGGCGCTGCTGCTTGAGGGCGTGACGGATGTGCGTACGTGCCTTGCCGGTGACCACGAAGTTGAGCCAGGCCGGGTTCGGCCGTGCGCCCGGGGCGCTGACGATTTCCACCGTCGAGCCGCTTTGCAGCGGTTCGGACAACGGTGCCAGGCGGCGGTTGATGCGGCAGGCGATGCAACTGTTGCCGACGTCGGTGTGCACCGCGTAGGCGAAGTCGACGGCCGTGGAGCCTTTGGGCAGCTCCATGATGCGGCCCTTGGGCGTGAACACGTAGACCTCGTCCGGGAACAGGTCGATCTTCACGCTCTCGATGAACTCCAGCGAGTTGCCGGCACGTTGCTGCAGTTCGAGAATCCCCTTGACCCACTGACGCGCTCGCGCGTGGCTGCCCTTGGGCTGCTCGTCGTCGTTGGACTTGTACAACCAGTGTGCGGCGATACCGTTGTTGGCCATCTCTTCCATCTCGCGGGTGCGGATCTGGATTTCGATGGGCACGCCGTGCATGCCGAAAAGCGTGGTGTGCAACGACTGGTAGCCGTTGGCCTTGGGAATCGCGATGTAATCCTTGAAGCGACCGGGCAGCGGCTTGTACAGGTTGTGCACGGCGCCCAGCACGCGGTAACAGGTGTCGACCTTGTCGACGACGATGCGGAAGGCATACACATCCATGATCTCGTTGAAGGCGCGACGCTTGCCGCGCATCTTCTTGTAGATGCCATAGAGGTGTTTCTGCCGGCCACTGACCTCGCCTTCGATGCCGTCGGCGGCCAGGCAATTGGCCAGCGAGTGCTCGATCTTGGCGACGATCTCCTTACGGTTGCCGCGCGCGCTTTTCACCGCCCGGTGAATCAGCGACGAGCGCATCGGGTGCATGGCCTTGAAACCGAGGTCCTCGAATTCCACGCGCACGGTGTGCATGCCCAGGCGGTTGGCGATGGGGGCGTAGATTTCGAGGGTTTCCTTGGCGATGCGCCGGCGCTTTTCGCCCGACAGCACTTCCAGGGTGCGCATGTTGTGCAGGCGGTCGGCCAGCTTGACCAGGATCACGCGGATATCGCGGGCCATGGCCATGGCCATCTTCTGGAAGTTTTCGGCTTGCGCCTCGGCCTTGGTCTCGAAGTTCATCTGGGTCAGCTTGCTGACGCCATCGACCAGTTCGGCCACGGTCTCGCCGAATTGCTGGCTGAGTGCTTCCTTGGCGATGCCAGTGTCTTCGATCACATCGTGCAGCATGGCGGCCATCAGGCTCTGATGGTCCATGTGCATGTCGGCGAGGATGCTGGCCACGGCCAGCGGATGGGTCACGTAGGGCTCGCCGCTACGGCGGCGCTGCCCGTCGTGAGCCTGTTCGGCATAGAAATAGGCACGCCGGACCAGGTTGACCTGTTCGGGGCCAAGGTAGGTCGACAGCCGTTCGGCCAAAGCTTCTATACCCGGCATGGGTTCACCTCCTGCCGAGGAAGAGGGCCTTGCGCCGCGCGACGTCGACCAGGCATCAATCAGACAGCCTCGTTGTTCTCGTCCTCGAACGCGGCGAACACCGGATCCTCGGTGACGATCTCTTCTGCGGCGATGAATTCGTTGGTGACGATGCCTTCGGCGATTTCACGCAGGGCAACAACGGTCGGCTTGTCGTTTTCCCACGCAACGCGTGGCTCTTTGCCGCCGGTCGCCAGCTGGCGAGCGCGCTTGGTCGAGAGCATGACCAGCTCAAAGCGGTTATCCACGTGTTCCAGGCAGTCTTCAACAGTTACGCGGGCCATGGTCTTCCTCAGTAGCAATTGCGGTGGGCGTGCAGCCCGATAATGGGCAGGCGGACTCGATAGTTTAAAAAATCACCAGCCAATAGGGAAGCGCTGTTTTGCCGCGTGGTCATCCCCACCCCCCTTGTGGAAGCGGCTTCAGCCGCGAAAGGGCCAGGACAGACACCCTGGATGCATGACCCTGACGATACCCTCAGAGCATCGCGTCACGCAACCGCGGGGTCAGCTCCTCGAACAGG
This sequence comes from Pseudomonas sp. TE21394, assembly GCF_054057835.1. NCBI lineage: Bacteria > Pseudomonadati > Pseudomonadota > Gammaproteobacteria > Pseudomonadales > Pseudomonadaceae > Pseudomonas > Pseudomonas sp. TE21394. The sequence goes on from NZ_JBSRZR010000001.1 coordinate 1,981,720, forward strand.
GTCTGGACCGAGCGCAACGCCCGGCAGTCCGGCCGGGTCAGCAGCCACAGCTGGGTATCGCAGCCGGGCAGCGGTCCGCTCAACGCATCCACCCCGGGCAGTGCATGCACCATGTAATCCGGCAACGCCGCAACGCCCAACCCGGCCGTGACCAGCTGGGCGATGGTCGACATGCCGCTGCACTGATAGCGTGGGCTCAACCCCGGGTGCTGCTGGTTGCGCCACACCACCGTGGGGTGGTCCTGCATCGAATCGTCCGGGGCGATCCATGGCACGCCGGCCGGCGATTCGGCCAGGCGCTCGCGCCACTGCGGCTGGCCGCAGACCACATAGGAAGTAGATCCCAGATTGCGCCCGACCAGGTGCTCCGGCGGCGTGTTGGTCAGGCGCAGGGCAATGTCGGCATCGCGCCGGCTGAGGTTGGCGAAGGTGTTGGACGTGCCCATTTCCAGCGACAGCGCCGGGTAGTTGGGCATGAACTCGGCCAGCGCCGGCAGCAGCAGGCTGTGCATCACCGCTTCGGTGCAAGTCAGCCGTACCGTACCACTCACCACCTGCTCGCCACTGGTCATGGCAATACGCGCCGCCTCCAGCGCCTGCTCGGCGCGTTCGGCCTGCTCGGCCAGGGCCTGGGCAGTATCGGTCGGCAGGTAGCCCTTGCGGCTCTTGACGAACAGGGCCGTGCCCAGCGCCGACTCCAGCCGGCGGATCGAGCGGAACACTGTCGAGACATCGACCTTTAGCAGCTCGGCAGCCTTGGCCAGTGAGCGACCACGTTCCAGCGCCAGGACCAGGGAAAGGTCGGCATGGGTAATCTGATATTGCATTGGTGCACGCTCTGCTTGCCGGATTGCCAATGTCTGTTGCGTTTTGGCCATTTTATAGTGAATCGGCCCCCGGGAATCAATGCGCCCGGTCGGGTAACCAATCCCCACGATGGGAAAGTGAAAAGAACAACAGCTGCAACCATCGTCGCCCCTGAGGCGCCAGCCGTATCCCCACATCGCCGCAGCAAATCATAGGATGTACAGCCATGACGTCGGTAATCCCGTGCGCCAGTTCTTCCAGCGAGATGAGTGACTTCCTCCAGGCCCATCCGGATACGCAGTACGTCGACCTGCTGATTTCCGACATGAACGGCGTGGTACGTGGCAAGCGCATCGAGCGGGCCAGCCTGCACAAGGTGTACGAGAAGGGTATCAACCTGCCCGCGTCGCTGTTTGCCCTGGATATCAACGGCTCCACCGTCGAGAGCACCGGGCTTGGCCTGGATATCGGCGATGCCGACCGCATCTGCTACCCGATCCCTGGCACCCTCTCCAACGAGCCCTGGCAGAAGCGCCCGACCGCCCAGCTGCTGATGACCATGCACGAGCTCGAAGGCGAACCATTCTTCGCCGACCCGCGCGAGGTGCTGCGCCAGGTGGTGAGCCGGTTCGACGACCTGGGCCTGGATATCTGCGCCGCGTTCGAGCTGGAGTTCTACCTGATCGATCAGGACAACCTCAACGGTCGCCCGCAGCCGCCGCGCTCGCCTATTTCGGGCAAGCGTCCGCAGTCGACCCAGGTGTACCTGATCGACGACCTCGACGAATACGCCGACTGCCTGCAGGACATGCTCGAAGCAGCCAAGGAACAAGGCCTGCCCGCCGACGCCATCGTCAAGGAAAGCGCCCCGGCGCAGTTCGAAGTCAACCTGCACCATGTGGCTGATCCGCTGAAGGCCTGCGACTACGCGATCCTGCTCAAGCGCCTGATCAAGAACGTGGCCTACGACCATGAAATGGACACCACCTTCATGGCCAAGCCCTACCCGGGCCAGGCCGGCAACGGCCTGCACGTGCACATTTCGTTGCTGGACAGGAAGACCGGCAAGAACATCTTTGCCAGCGATGACCCGCTGCAAAGCGCTGCGCTGCGCCATGCCATCGGCGGCGTGCTGGAGACCATGCCAGCGTCGATGGCCTTCCTCTGCCCGAACATCAACTCCTACCGCCGTTTCGGCGCGCAGTTCTACGTACCCAATGCGCCAAGCTGGGGCCTGGACAACCGCACCGTGGCCGTGCGCGTGCCCACCGACAGCAGCGACAATGTCCGCCTCGAGCACCGCGTGGCCGGAGCTGACGCCAACCCCTACCTGATGCTCGCGGCGATCCTCGCCGGTGTACACCACGGCCTGACCAACCAGGTTGAGCCGGGTCAGCCGATCGAAGGCAACTCCTACGAGCAGCTGGAGCAGAGCCTGCCGAACAACCTGCGCGACGCCCTGCGCGCGCTGGATGACAGCGAAGTGCTCAACCAATACATCAGCCCGGACTACATCGATATCTTCGTGGCCTGCAAGGAAAGCGAACTGGCCGAATTCGAAGTGTCGATCTCCGACCTCGAGTACAACTGGTACCTGCACACGGTGTAAGCCCATGAGCGCAAATGCGGTCCCCTTGATCGGTGTCAGCGCCTGCCGCCAGCAGGTGGGGAAGAACCCGTCGCACACGGTGGGCGACAAGTATGTCGAGGCGGCCGGCTTTGCTGGCCTGCCGCTGATCCTGCCGGCGCGTGACGGTGGCAGCGACACGCAGGCGCTGCTGGCCCGTCTGGACGGCATCGTCTTTACCGGCTCGCCTTCAAATATCGAACCACATCATTACAATGGCGCCCCCAGCGCGGCCGGTACCCGGCACGATCTGGCACGCGATCGCCTGACCCTGCCACTGCTGCAGGCGGCCATCGCTGCCGGGGTGCCGGTGTTCTGCATCTGTCGTGGTTTTCAGGAATTGAACGTGGCCCTGGGTGGCAGCCTGCACCAACGCGTGCAGGAGCTGCCCGGTTACCAGGACCACCGCGAACCCGAGGACGCAGCTCTGGAAGTGCAATATGGCCCTCGCCACCCCGTCGGCATCGAGCCTGGTGGGTTGTTCGAGCGCCTGGGCCTGGCTGCGCAGTTCGAGGTCAACTCGCTGCACAGCCAGGGCATCGACCGCCTGGCCCCTGGCCTGCGCGTCGAGGCACGGGCCCCGGATGGCCTGATCGAAGCGGTATCCATGCCTGCGGCGCCGGGCTTTGTCCTTGGCGTGCAATGGCACCCGGAATGGCGATTTACCGAAAACCCGGTCTCGCTGCGTCTGTTCCAGGCGTTTCGCGAGGCTTGCATTGCCTACGCAGCACGGGAGGGCGCACGGCAGAAGGCATTCTGACGTTACCCGAAGGTCTCGGATGACTGGTTCCCGGCAGCAAGCTTTCAATGAGTGAAAGCGGGCCTTGTGCGCAAGGCCAGTGAAAACAATTCCAAAATATACGGCAAATACTCATGAGCGATTACACAGAAGCCGGCCGCCCACCCGACGTGGCGACCGACGCGGGCAATACCCAGCGCAGCAAAGGCCTGGCCAAAGGCCGGCTGGGCTTGCTGGCCAGCGTGGTACTGGGCATTTCGACCATCGCCCCGGTCTATACCCTGACCGGCGCACTTGGCCCCACCGTGCGCGAGGTCGGTGCCCACCTGCCAGCGGTGTTCATCGTCGGCTTCCTGCCGATGCTGCTGGTCGCCCTCGGCTACCGCGAGCTGAACTCGGCCGAGCCGGACAGCGGTACATCATTTACCTGGTCGGCGCGTGCCTTCGGCCCGATGATCGGCTGGATCGGAGGTTGGGGGTTAGTAGTCGCCACCACTATCGTGCTGTCGAACCTGGCGGGCGTGGCCGTCGACTTCTTCTACCTGTTCCTCGGCCAGATCACCGGCCACCACGAGCTGGCGGCACTGGCCGACAATCTGTTGATCAACGTGGTGACCTGTTGCGTGTTCATTGCCCTGGCGGTGTGGATCTGCTGTCGGGGCATCGCCACCACCATGACCGTGCAGTACGGCTTGGTGGCGCTGCAGTTGGTGGTGCTGATCGGCTTTGCCTTTGCCGCCTTCGACGGTGCCACCGCGCCGCCGCCGCTGGAATTCGATTTCGCCTGGTTCAACCCGTTCGGTGTCGAGTCGTTCTCGGCCTTCGCCGCCGGGCTGTCGCTGTCGATCTTCATCTTTTGGGGGTGGGACACCTGCCTGACCGTCAGCGAAGAGTCGGTTGGCAGTGAAGAGGTGCCAGGCAAAGCGGCCACCTGGACGGTGATGTTGATTCTCGGCCTGTACCTGTTCACTGCGATCGCCACCCTTCAGTTTGCCGGGATCAGCGAGTCTGGCCTGGGCCTGAACAACCCGCGCATTCAGGAAAACGTGTTCGCTCACCTGGCCGGGCCGGTCATGGGGCCACTGGCGATCCTGATGTCCATTGCCGTGCTGGCCAGTACCGCAGCCTCGCTGCAGTCGACCTTCGTAGCGCCCGCGCGCACGCTGTTGGCCATGGGCTACTACGGTGCGGTGCCGCAAAAGTTCGCCAGCGTCTGCCCGCGCTCGCAAACCCCGCGCTACGCCACGATCTGCGCCGGCCTGGCTGCGGGCCTGTTCTACGTGACCATGCGTACCCTGAGCGAGAACGTGCTGGCGGATACCATTACCGCCCTGGGCATGATGATCTGCTTCTATTATTCGCTGACCGCATTCGCCTGCGTCTGGTATTTCCGCGACAGTCTGTTCGACAGCCTGCGCCACTTCATCATGCGTGGCCTGTGCCCGTTGGTGGGTGGGGTGATACTGTCGGTGATCTTCGTGCGTACCGCCATCGACAGCGCTTCGCCAGACTTCGGCAGTGGCTCGCATGTGGGCGGACTGGGGTTGGTATTCGTGATCGCCGCGATCATTTCGGTGCTCGGCATCGGGCTGATGATGCTGTCGCGCATGCGCGCCCCGGCGTATTTCCTCGGGGCTACCCTGCGTCAGCAGGCTACCTTGCCACTGCAGGAATAAGCAAAGAGCCGCGTTACGGCCCAATCGCCGGCAAGCTGGCGATTGGGCTACAAAGCAGCCCCGCGCGGTCTGTCAGGAGAGCAGCTCTTTGAGCAGCCCGCTGTTGCGCTGTTGCTGTTTCTTCAGCAGCAGGCGATTGGAGCGGAACACTGCCTTCAGATCCTCCAGCGCTACGTCGAAATCATCGTTGATGATCACGTAATCATATTCGTCGTAGTGCACCATCTCGCTGACCGCTTCCTTCATGCGCCCGACAATGATCTCTTCACTGTCCTGCCCGCGACCGTCCAGGCGCTGGCGCAAGGCCTGCTGGCTCGGCGGCAGGATGAATACCGACAACGCCTGCGGCATCAGCTTGCGTACCTGCTGGGCGCCTTGCCAGTCGATTTCCAGGATCAGGTCGTAACCCTGGTCCAGCGTTTGCTGCAGCGCACTGCGCGAGGTGCCGTAGAAGTTGCCGAACACCTCGGCGTGCTCAAGGAAGTCGCCTTGCGCGATCAGGGCCTTGAATTCCTCGTGAACGACGAAGTGATAGTTCACCCCGTGCTGCTCGCCCGGGCGCATGGCACGGGTGGTGTGCGAGACCGAGACGCGGATCTGCGGGTCGTCCTTGGTCAGGGCGGTGACCAGGCTGGTCTTGCCGGCGCCCGAAGGGGCCGAAACGATGTAGAGGGTGCCGCTGCTGTGGTTCATGGTCGGGGTGGCCTTACTCGATGTTCTGTACTTGTTCACGCATCTGTTCGATCAATACCTTCAGGTTGACCGCCGCTTGCGTGCTGCGTGGGTCGAAGGCCTTGGAGCCGAGGGTGTTGGCCTCGCGGTTGAGTTCCTGCATCAGGAAGTCCAGGCGCCGGCCGGCGGCGCCGCCACCCTTGAGTACCCGACGCACCTCGGTAACGTGGGTGCTCAGGCGGTCGAGTTCTTCGGCCACGTCGCTTTTCTGGGCCAGCAGTACCAGTTCCTGCTCCAGGCGCTGCGGATCAAGTTCGGCCTGAATGTCGCCAAAGCGGTCGAGGATCTTCTGCCGCTGTGCTGCCAGCATCTGCGGTACCAGGGCGCGCAGGGTGGTGACCTCACTGGCCATCTGGTCCAGGCGTTCGTTGATCAGCCGGGCCAGCTCCTGGCCTTCACGCTGGCGCCCGGCCTTGAGCTCGACCAGCGCCTCGTCGAAGAGGGCCATGGCTTCGGCATTAAGGGCTTGCGGGTCGCTGGCGTCGGCCACCAGCACGCCCGGCCACGACAACACTTCCAGCGGGTTCAGCGGTGCCGGTTGCTTGATCAGGCCGGCCACCTCCTCGGCGGCGGCGACCAGTTGCGCGGCGCGTTCGCGGTCGACCTTCAGCGGTTTGCCATTGCTGTCTTCGTTGAGGCGCAAGGTACATTCTACCTTGCCCCGCGACAGGCCCTGGCGCAGGCCTTCACGCACGCCGCCTTCAAGGTCGCGCAGGGCTTCGGGCAGGCGCAGGTGCGGCTCCAGGTAACGGTGGTTGACCGAGCGCAGCTCCCAGACCAGGGTGCCCTGGCTGCCGGCGCGCTCGACACGAGCAAAAGCGGTCATGCTGTGCACCATGGGAGTACCTCGCGTAGATGAATGAACGGTGGGAGCCTCTCGGCTGCAAGGTGCAGGATTGTAGCGCAGTGGCGTCTTGGCGCCCAATCCACCATCTTACCGAGGGCCAGCTGTGGCAGTAGGAAAAGGCGACGGAGAGCGCTGCGCACGACAATAGGCATGTCCTCCCCGGGCCATGGGCTCTATAATGCTCGGCAGATTCAAAGTCCCAGTACAGGTATCCCAGATGAAACGTCCAAGTGGTCGCGCCGCCGATCAGCTCCGCTCGATCCGCATCACCCGCAACTACACCAAGCACGCCGAAGGGTCGGTACTGGTCGAGTTCGGTGACACCAAGGTCATCTGCACGGTCAGCGTGGAAAACGGTGTCCCACGCTTCCTCAAGGGCCAGGGCCAGGGCTGGCTGACCGCCGAGTACGGCATGCTGCCGCGTTCCACCGGGGAGCGTAACCAGCGCGAAGCCAGCCGTGGCAAGCAGGGTGGCCGCACCCTGGAAATCCAGCGCCTGATCGGCCGTTCGCTGCGCGCCGCGCTGGACATGAGCAAGCTCGGCGACATCACCCTGTACATCGACTGCGACGTGATTCAGGCCGATGGCGGTACCCGCACTGCATCCATCACCGGTGCCATGGTCGCCCTGTGCGATGCGCTGGCAGTGATCAAGAAGCGCGGCGGCCTGAAGGCCGGTAACCCGCTGAAGCACATGATCGCCGCCGTATCGGTGGGCATGTACCAGGGCGAAGCCGTGCTCGACCTGGACTACCTGGAAGACTCTGCCGCCGAAACCGACCTGAACGTGGTGATGACCAGCGCCGGTGGTTTCATCGAAGTGCAGGGCACCGCTGAAGGTGCGCCATTCCAGCCCGAAGACTTCAATGCCATGCTGGCCCTGGCACAGAAGGGCATGGCGGAAATCTTCGAGCTGCAACAGGCCGCACTGGCCGACTGAATCCAGCCAGGGAGGTGCGGGGCATGAGCGATTCCAACGTGTCGATCACCCCGCCCAATGCCGAGGTCCGGCAATGGGCGATGTTCTGTCACCTTTCTGCGCTGCTGGGCCTGGTGGTGCCGCTCGGGCACCTGCTGGGCCCGCTGGTGCTGTGGCACCTCAAGCGCGAGCAAGACCCATTCATCGATGCCCAGGGCAAGGAGGCGCTGAACTTCCAGATCAGCGTGACCATTGCCGGGTTCATCTGCTTCCTGCTGATGTTCGTGTTCATTGGGCTGATGCTGTTCGCCATGCTGATGGTCGCGGTGCTGGTGCTGATCATCATTGCGGCGGTGCGGGCCAATGAAGGCAAGCCGTATCGCTACCCAATGATCTGGCGACCGATCAAATAGCAATTGGGGCCGCAATGCGGCCCCAATCGGCTTTTAGATGGTCAACGTCCAGTCATAGTCGACAATCAGCGGCGCATGCTGGGAGAAGCGCGGCTGACGCGGCAGGCGGGCGTTGCGCACGAAGCGGCGCAGGCCCGGCGTGAGGATCTGGTAGTCGAACCGGTAGCCCAGGTTGAGCATCTCGGCCTGCTCGTTGTCTGGCCACCAGCTGTACTGGTCGCCTTCACGGCTGACTTCGCGCAGGGCATCGACGTAACCCATCTCGCCGGTGATCGCATCCATCCAGGCGCGTTCCGGTGCCAGGAAGCCCGGCGATTGCTGGCTGTCACGCCAGTTCTTGATGTCGAGCTTCTGCTGCGCCACGTAGAACGAGCCGCAGTAGATATATTCACGACGCTTGCGACGCTGCTTGTCCAGGTACTTGGCGAAGTCGTCCATCAACTTGAACTTCTGGTTCAAGTCCTCGTCGCCGTTCATGCCTGAAGGCAGCAGCAGGCTGGCAATACTGACTTTGTCGAAATCTGCTTGCAGGTAACGCCCGTAGCGGTCGGCTGTCTCGAAGCCCAGGCCGGTGATGACTGCCTTGGGCTGCATTCGCGAATACAGGGCCACACCACCTTGGGCAGGCACCTCCGCGTCGCAGGCATAAAGGAAATAGCCATCGAGCTGGAAAGCTGGGTCATCGAGTTCAAAGGCCGAGGCGCGGGTATCCTGAAGGCAGATGACGTCGGCATTCTGGGCTTGCAGCCAGCTGAGCAAACCACGCTCGGCCGCAGCCTGAATGCCATTTACGTTCACACTGATGATCCGCATAAATGGCCCCAAAAATCTCGTGCGTGTATGATACCCGAGCTCAACCCATTTAGCTAAATCCGTGGTGTCCGGGACTATCCATGCAGCCGTATCAGCGCGACTTCATCCGTTTTGCCATCGATCGCGGGGTACTGCGTTTCGGTGAGTTCACCCTGAAATCGGGGCGTACCAGCCCGTATTTCTTCAATGCCGGCCTGTTCAACAGCGGTTCTGCCTTGGCTCAGCTGGGCCGTTGCTATGCGGCGGCCATCGTCGACAGCAAGATCCCGTTCGACGTGCTGTTCGGCCCGGCCTACAAGGGTATCCCGCTGGCGGCGGCGACTGCTGTAGCCCTGGCCGAGCAGCACCAGCTCGACGTGCCATGGTGCTTCAACCGCAAGGAAGCCAAGGACCACGGCGAAGGCGGCAGCCTGGTTGGCGCGCCGTTGGCCGGTGAAGTGCTGATCATCGACGACGTGATCACTGCCGGTACGGCTATCCGTGAAGTCATGCAGATCATCAACGCCCAGCAGGCCAAGGCCGCCGGCGTGTTGATTGCGTTGAATCGTGAAGAACGCGGCAATGGCGAACTGTCGGCGATCCAGGAAGTGGAGCGTGATTTCGGTATCCCGGTCGTCAGCATCGTTTCGCTGACCCAGGTGCTGGAATTCCTCGCCGATGACCCGCAGCTGAAGCAGCACCTGCCAGCTGTCGAGGCCTACCGGGCGCAATACGGGATCTGATCCTGGCCTGGAAATGAAAAAGGCGACCTTCGCGTGTAGGTCGCCTTTTTTGTGTCATCTGTGCGGGTTATGCGCGGGCATGCCCACGAGGAACCGGCACAGGCAGCAGTCAGTCAGTGCCGTACTTGGGCGAACGCGGCCCGTAGAGAATGCCGCCGTTCGGATGTGGCGTCAGCAGGCGTGCGCTGGTCATGCCGGCGATGGGGTAGCCGGCATCTTCCTGCACGCTGCTGACGATCTGGTTGACTGCCGCAACGATCAACATGCCGACCAGGCCACCCTGGTTCTGCTGATTCTCCTGGCTGGAAGCCGTGGCGCTGCCAGTCCACAACGTGGTGCCGGTCTTCAGGTCGACCAGCTTGGCATTGGCCGTGACGATAGTCGCACTGCTCAGCACCATGTAACGGGTACCGTAGTCCGATACGGTCACATACAGCGCGGCATCGGCGCCGAAGATCTCACGCAGTTTGGGCATTGGCAGCTGGTGGATGTCGGCCGGCGTGGTCAGGCCGTTCTGGCGGAAAGTCTCGTCCACCAGCGCCACGGGCATCACGTAGTAGCCTGCCTCGGCCAGCGGGTAGGTGACCTGCGACAACATGCTGTAGGTCGCCTTCACATCCGGCGACTCGTTCAGTGGCGGGAGAATCAGGATCGACTTCGGCCGGCTCTGCTTGTAGGCCGAATAGTCGATGGTCTTGCGCTCGGCGCAGCCAGCGAACAGGGCCAGCACGCAAGCGGCGGTGATCAGTTGGCTCAGGCGCTTGATCATTGCTTGGCCCCCTTGCTCGCGTTGTTCATCAGGAAGTCCATGTACGTCGCCGATTCCGGGAACAGCGCCTTTTCGGTGCGGAACTGCTGGATCATCTGGTCATCCTTGCCGAGGCTGGAATACAGCAGGCCCAGCTGCGCATGGTAGCCGGGTGGTACGGCGCCGTTCTTGGCCTTGATCTTTTCCAGGTCGCGCTCCAGCGCGGTGACCTGTTCCTCTTTCGAATCGCCTTTGAGGTAGCCATACACCTGGGGTTGGTAGCTTTCCCACTGGTACAGCGGTTTGGGCGCGATGCAGCCGGCCAGCAGGATGCTGCCCAGCACCAGGCCGGCGCAGCTGCGCACGGCCGAGAGGGTGATGCTCATGTAGGAGTCCTTCCTGGAAGAGTCTGTTACTGGGCCTTCGGATTCCACTGACCGCTTTCGACGGCGTTCACCAGCTTGTTGACGGCTTCGCGCATGGCCAGGTCGAGTACCTTGCCGTTGAGCGTGGAGTCATAGCTGGCGGTGCCGCCAAAGCCGATGATCTCGCGGTTGGACAGGGCGTATTCACCGGCACCCTGGCTGGAGTAGACGACTTCCGAGGTGCTGATGTTGACGATGTTCAGCGCCACCTTGGCGTAGGCGATCTGGGTCTTGCCGCGGCCGAGAATGCCGAACAGCTGGTGATCGCCAACCTCTTTGCGGCCGAACTCGGTAACGTCGCCAGTGACCACGAAGTCGGCACCTTTCAGGCGCTGGGCCTGGCCCTTGATTGCGGCTTCCTGCTGGATCTCGCCCATGTTGTCGCGATCGAGTACGTTGAAGCGGTTGGTTTGCTGCAGGTGGGTGATGAGGATCGTCTTGGCCTGGCCGCCGAGGCGGTCGACGCCATCGGAAAAGATGCCGCGCATGTAGCTGGAACGGTTGTCGAACTTGCCGACCGCGATCGGTGCGCGCACACCGCTGTAGGGGCGGCTGACGCTTTCAACCTGTTGCACGGCAACAGCGGTGGATGTTTCGGTGGCGCAGCCGGCGAGGGACCCGACAGCCAGGGCGGCTGCCAGCACGAGTCCTTGTGATGCGTATTTCACGCAGTTTCTCCAGAAAAGATCAAAGTTGTAGCGAGGCAGCAGTTTGCCAGTATTTGCGGCAAAAAGCATCGCCGGCAAGCCCGCTCCCAGGCTCTGCACCAACCGGGGTCAGTGCAATAGCGGTGGGAGCCGGCTTGCCGGCGATAGGGCGTTGCAGGCTGTCAGCGTGGCTTGCGGTTAGTGATCAGGGTACCCACGCCGCTGTCGGTGAAGATCTCCAGCAGCACCGCATTCGGCACACGACCGTCGATGATGTGCGAGCTGTTCACGCCGCCCTGCACCGCATCCAGCGCGCATTTGATCTTCGGCAGCATGCCACCGTAGATGGTGCCGTCGGCGATCAGTTCGTTGACCTGCTCGGTGGTCAGGCCGGTCAGTACCTGGCCCTGCTTGTCCATCAGGCCAGCAATATTGGTCAGCAGCATCAGCTTCTCGGCCTTCAGCGCCTCGGCCACCTTGCCCGCCACCAGGTCGGCGTTGATGTTGTACGACTCACCGTCGGCGCCCACACCGATTGGCGCGATCACCGGGATGAAGTCACCCTTGACCAGCATGTTCAGCAGGTCGGTGTTCACACTCACCACCTCACCCACATGACCGATGTCGATGATTTCCGGGGTGGTCATCTCTGGCGTCTTGCGGCTGACGGTCAACTTGCGGGCGCGGATCAGCTCCGCATCCTTGCCGGTCAGGCCGATGGCGCTGCCGCCGTGGCGGTTGATCAGGTTGACGATGTCCTTGTTGACCTGGCCACCCAGTACCATTTCCACCACATCCATGGTCGCCGCGTCGGTGACACGCATGCCGTCGATGAAATGGCTTTCGATCGACAGGCGCTTGAGCAGGTCGCCGATCTGCGGGCCGCCACCGTGGACCACCACCGGGTTGATGCCTACCGCCTTCATCAGCACGATGTCACGGGCGAAGCCGGTCTTGAGCTCCTCGCTCTCCATCGCGTTGCCGCCGTACTTGATCACCAGGGTCTTGCCGACAAAGCGGCGAATGTAAGGCAGTGCTTCGGACAAAACCTCGGCTACATGGGAAGCGGCATCGCGATCGAGGGTCATGCAGGGCTCCTGTAAGGAACAGATAGTCGGTCAGAACGGCAGTTGCAGCTCAGGCTCTACCCGCAGCAACTGGGTACGGAAAACATCCTTGATACGTTGCAATTCGGCGTCGCTGTCGGCCTCGAAGCGCAGCACCAGCACCGGGGTGGTGTTGGAGGCGCGAACCAGGCCCCAGCCGTGGGCGTAATCCACCCGCACACCGTCGATGGTGGTCAGGTTGGCTTCGCCCCAGTCGGCGTCGCGTTGCAGTGCATCAATGATGCTGAATTTACCCTCGTCGGTCACATCAATATTGATTTCCGGCGTGGAAATATCGTTCGGGAAGGCGGCGAACAGGTTTTCGGCACTCTGCCCGGCCTTGCTGAGGATCTCCAGCAGTCGCGCGGCGCTGTAGATGCCGTCATCGAAACCGTACCAGCGTTCCTTGATGAAGATGTGACCGCTCATCTCGCCTGCCAGCAGCGAGCCGGTCTGTTTCATCTTCTTCTTGATCAGCGAATGGCCGGTTTTCCACATCAGTGCGCGGCCGCCGTGCTGTTTGATCAGCGGGGTCAGGCGGCGGGTGCATTTGACGTCGAAGATGATCTCGGCACCGGGATTGCGCGACAGCACGTCCTGGGCAAACAGCATCAGCAGACGATCGGGGTAGACGATGCTGCCGGTGTTGGTCACCACGCCGACACGGTCGCCGTCACCGTCAAAGGCCAGGCCGATGTCGGCGCCGGTTTCCTTGACCTTGGCGATCAGGTCTTCGAGGTTTTCCGGCTTGCCCGGGTCCGGGTGGTGGTTGGGGAAGTTGCCGTCGACCTCGCAGAACAGCGGGATCACCTCGCAGCCCAGGGCCTCGATCAATTGCGGGGCGATCACGCCAGCGGCACCGTTGCCGCAATCCACCACCACCTTGAGCTTTTTCGCCAGCTTCACGTCATCGACAATCTGCTTGAAGTAACGATCAAGGATCTCGACTTTTTCCACGCGGCCATCGGCGCGGCTCAGGTTGTTGGTTTTCAGGCGCGTCAGCAGGGCCTGGATCTGTTCGTTGGCCAGGGTGTCGCCAGCAATGACGATCTTGAAACCGTTGTAGTCCGACGGGTTGTGGCTGCCGGTGAGCATCACCCCGGACTTGCCCGCCAGCACATTGGCCGCGTAATACAGGGCCGGGGTGGGCACCAGGCCGACATCACTGACGTGGCAACCGGCGTCGGCCAGGCCCCTGATCAGCTCTTCGACCAGCATCGGGCCGGACAGGCGGCCGTCGCGGCCGACCGAAACCTGCGGTTCGCCCTGGGCCAGGCTCTGTGCGCCGATGGCGCGGCCGATCCAGTAGGCGGTTTCGGCGTGAAGGGTCTTGCCGACCACGCCGCGGATGTCATACGCGCGGAAAATGCTGTCTGGCAGTGCGGCGGGTACCAGGTGGGCCATGTCGTTCATCTCTGGAAGCTCCATTAGTCAAAGGCTTACTGGGCAGGCGCAAACTGAACGCTTGGACGGTAGTTTTGCCAGAGAGTTCGCCATCCTTGGCCTGAACGGTCACCTGTCGGCTCAGTGGCTGCCAGAGTGGCCGAAACCGCCAGCACCGCGCTGGCTTTCATCGAACGCTTCGACGATGTCGAAATGGGCCTGTACCACCGGTACCAGCACCAGTTGGGCGATACGTTCGCCCACCGCTATGGTGAATGGGGTGTCGCCACGGTTCCAGCACGACACCATCAGCTCGCCCTGGTAGTCCGAGTCGATCAGGCCGACCAGGTTGCCGAGCACGATGCCGTGCTTATGGCCCAGGCCCGAGCGCGGCAGGATCACCGCCGCCAGGCCCGGGTCGCCGATGTAGATCGACAGGCCGGTCGGAATCAGCAGGGTCTGGCCTGGCTCGATGACGGTGTCTTGCTTGAGCAGGGCGCGCAGGTCGAGGCCGGCGGAGCCGGGGGTGGCGTAGGTTGGCAGCGGGAATTCGCTGCCCAGGCGTGGGTCGAGGATCTTGGCTTGAAGAGCGTGCATGTAACTTATTGAACCTGATTGAGCCGTTCGGCGATGAAGGCGACCAGTTGCCGGGCAATCTTGCCCTTGCTGGTCTGCGCGAAGAGGGTCTGGTGCTGCTGGCGGTCGATCACGGTCAAGGCGTTTTCCTCGCTGTTGAAGCCGATGCTGGGGTTGGCCACATCATTGGCGACGATCAGGTCGAGATTCTTGTCCTTGAGCTTGCGCGTAGCGTAATCGAGCAAGTGTTCGGTTTCGGCAGCGAAGCCGACGCTGAACGGGCGGTCGGCACGGCCGGCGAGGGTGGCAAGGATATCGGGATTGCGCACCATCTGCAGCAGCATGCCGTCGCCGGTCGTAGGATCCTTCTTGAGTTTTTGTGTGGCAACGACTTCAGGGCGGTAGTCCGCAACCGCCGCCGAGGCGATGAACAGGTCGCACGGCATGGCTGCTTCACAGGCGGCGAGCATGTCCCGCGCGCTGACCACGTCGATGCGGCTGACCCGGTCGGGGGTTGCCAGGTGCACCGGGCCGGTGACGAGGGTGACCCGGGCCCCGGCTTCCGCAGCCGCTTCGGCCAGGGCGAAGCCCATCTTGCCGGAGCTATGATTGGTGATGTAGCGCACCGGGTCGATGTTTTCCTGGGTCGGGCCGGCGGTGATCAGCACGTGTTTGCCGGTCAATGCCTGGCGCTTGAAGCTTTCCGCGGCGCACCAGGCCAGGTCGGTGGCTTCGAGCATGCGGCCCAGGCCCACATCGCCACAGGCCTGGCTGCCGGACGCCGGACCGAATACCTGAATGCCGCGGCTCTTGAGCAGCTCGAGGTTGGCCTGGGTGGCCGGGTCGCGCCACATGGCCTGGTTCATGGCCGGCGCCACGGCGACGGTGGCGTCGGTCGCCAGCACCAGGGTGGTCAGCAGGTCATCGGCCATGCCCTGGGCCATGCGCGCCATGAGGTCGGCGGTAGCCGGGGCGATGAGTACCAGGTCGGCCCACTTGGCCAGTTCGATATGGCCCATGGCCGCTTCGGCCGCCGGGTCGAGCAGGTCCATGTGCACCGGGTGGCCTGACAGCGCCTGCAGGGTCAGCGGGGTGATGAACTCTGCACCACCACGGGTCATGACGACGCGCACCTGCGCGCCGTGCTCCAGGAGTCGGCGAATCAGTTCGGCGCTTTTGTAGGCGGCAATGCCGCCACCTACGCCGAGAACGATGCGCTTGCGATACAGCCGCTGCATAGGCTTGCCTTTTTCCAGTGAGAGCGGGCGACGACGTTTGGGAATGCCTGCGGCAGAACGTCGCATGTACGAGGCGAAATAGATTAACACAGGGCCGAAATCGGCCGCAGCAAGGGTAACGGGACGGGATGAATATCAGGGAGTGGCCGGCTGAAGAGCGGCCGAGGGAGAAATTGTTGCAGCGCGGGGCGGGGAGCCTGACAGATACAGAGTTGCTGGCTGTCTTTCTCGGCTCGGGCGTGCGCGGGCGCAATGTCGTGGAGCTGTCGCGAGGGTTGCTGGTGAAGTTCGGTAGCTTGCGCCAATTGCTGGAGGCTGATCGTGAGGCTTTCGTGGGCGAGCTTGGACTTGGCCCGGTGAGGTACAGCCAGTTGCAGGCGTTGCTCGAGATCGGGCGCAGGCACCTTGCAACTTCGATCGAACGTGAGTCTGCCATGGACAGCCCGGAAACGGTGCGGCGCTATTTGAAAGCCATGCTGCGACATGAGGCCAGTGAGGTGTTCGGCTGCCTGTTTCTCGATACCAGGCACAGGCCATTGGCGTTCGAGATCCTGTTCCGGGGCACGATCGACCGGGCCAGTGTCTACCCGCGAGAGGTGGTACGGCGTGCCTTGCTGCATAACGCGGCGGCATTGATCCTTTGCCATAACCATCCTTCGGGCAACAGTGAGCCGAGCCAGGACGATGTGCATCTGACCCTGTCGTTGAAGCGCGGGCTGGCGTTGATCGATGTGCGGGTGCTGGACCACATCATCATTGGCGACGGTGAGCCGCTTTCGATGGTCGAGCATGGGTGGATTGTGGCCTGAGGCAAGCTGGTAGTCTTGTGGCTACCAGCGCCGACCCCGTCGCGGGGTTATCCGCGAAGGGGCCGGTGCAAGCTTATCTGGTGACCGACACCTTGCTGAAATCCAGCCGCCCGAACGGGCTCACCTGGTACCCCTCGACGTCCCGGCGCAGCAAGGTCGCTGCCGTCGGGTGCGCCAATGGCACCCACAGCGCCTGTTGCTGAATCAACGTTTGCGCCTGCTGGTACAGCCGGCTGCGCACGCTCTGGTCATTGGTGGTGCGGCCGGCGCTGATCAGCTGGTCCAGGCGGCTGTCGCAGAAGCGGGCGAAATTGGTCCCGGACTGCACCGCCGCGCAAGAAAACTGCGGGCTGAGGAAGTTGTCCGGGTCGCCGTTGTCACCAGCCCAACCCATGAACAGCAAGTCATGTTCGCCGGCCTTGGCGCGGCGGATCAGCTCGCCCCACTCGATCACACGGATTTCTGCCTTGATACCAACCTTGGCCAGGTCTGCCTGCAGCATCTGCGCACCGAGGCTGGGGTTGGGGTTGAGCAGGCTGCCCGACGGGCGGGTCCAGATCGTGGTGCTGAAGCCTTCCGCCAGGCCAGCCTTGGTCAGCAGGGCCTTGGCTTTCTTCAGGTCCAGCGGGTAGCCGGGCAGGTCCTTGGCGTAGCTCCAGGTGTTGGGCGGGTAGGGGCCATTGGCGGCCACTGCGGAGTCCTCGAACACGGCCTTGAGGTAGGCCTGCTTGTCGAAGGCCAGGTTGATGGCCTGACGCACCTCCGGCTTGTCCAGCGGCGGGTGCTGGCTGTTGATGGCGACGAAGGCCGTCATGAAGGCCGGGGTAGTCGCCACCTTGAGGTTGCCATCCGTGCCGGCTTCGGCAATGTCCAGTGGCTTGGGCGACAAGGCCACCTGGCATTCGCCGCGCTTGAGCTTCTGCAGGCGGACGTTGGCGTCCGTGGTAATGGCGAAGATCAGCGGGTCGACCGTCGGCTTGCCGGCGAAATAGTCAGGGTTGGCGCGGTAGCGCACCACGGCGTCTTTCTGAAAGCGCTGGAACACGAATGGCCCGGTGCCGACCGGCTGGCTGTTGAGCTTCTCTGGTGTGCCGGCCTTGAGCAGCTTGTCGGCATATTCGGCGGAGTAGATCGAGGCGAAGCCCATGCTCAGGGTGGCAAGGAACGTGGCGTCCGGGTGGTTGAGGGTGAAGCGTACGGTGTTCGGTGCCGGTGCCTCGATTGCCTTGATCAGGCTGCCTAGCTGTAGCGATTGGGCATGCGGATAACCACCCGCTGCGGTCTTGTGCCAGGCGTGCGCGGGGTAGAGCATGCGCTGGAAGCTGAACAACACATCGTCGGCGTTCAGCTCCCGGCTGGGCTTGAAGTAGGCGGTGGTGTGGAACTTCACGTCGTTGCGCAGGGTGAAGTCATAGACCAGGCCGTCGGCCGATACCGTCCAGCTGGCCGCCAGGCTTGGCACCACCTTGCCTTGCTGCGCATCGAACTCCACCAGCCGGTTCATCAGCACGTCGGCAGTGGCGTTGGTGGTAGTCAGCGAGTTGTACTGCACCACGTCGAAGCCTTCGGGGCTGGCCTCGCTGCACACGCTCAGCGGTGCAGCCTGGGCAACGCCGGCGGCGAACAGGGCGCTGGCGGCGAACACGGAGTTGAACAATAAGGAAAGGGCGGCGGCACGCATGGTGGCTCCTTGGCTGTCAGTGGCCCATCTGCCAGTGCAGTCTGGAAAAGGCCTACCCTAGTGCGGCTGTCGGAAAATGACCACACCCTTTTTTACAAAACTGGCGACGAGCGGTCGACGGCTGGCGGCGCCTGCCGCTATGCTGCCCCGGCGCGCTTGGCCGGCGCCGGAAATGTATCTTCTGTTGTTGTGGCCAAGTCTTTCTGGTATAAAGCAGCGCTCTTTTCTAGGGGCTCGGCCTGTCGCGTCAGCGTATCCGGTCGGTAAGACCTCCAGAATCACGGCGCCCAGGCGCCAAAGACTGAGAGATTAAGCGGCCAACCCATGCCGGGTTGGGCATGTGGTTTTAGAGGGCTGAGTCATGTCGAGAGTCTGTCAAGTTACTGGTAAGGGTCCAGTAACCGGGAACAACATTTCCCACGCAAACAACAAAACCCGTCGTCGTTTCCTGCCGAACCTGCAGCACCACCGTTTCTGGGTTGAGTCCGAGAAGCGTTTCGTGCGTCTGCGCGTATCCGCCAAAGGCATGCGCGTCATTGACAAGCGTGGTATCGACGTAGTGCTGGCCGAGCTGCGCGCTCGCGGCGAAAAGTTCTAAGGAGAACGTCATGCGTGAATTGATCCGTCTGGTTTCGAGTGCTGGCACTGGCCACTTCTACACCACCGACAAGAACAAGCGCACCACTCCGGACAAAATCGAGATCAAGAAATACGATCCGGTTGTTCGCAAGCACGTGGTGTACAAGGAAGCCAAGATCAAGTAATTGATCGGCGACCTGAAAAAACCCGCTTCCGAAAGGAGGCGGGTTTTTTTATGCCTGCAGAAGCCCGGGCTGCAAGCAGCCCCAGGGTCTTACTTCTGCTCGAACATGACATAAATCTTGCGGCAAGGCTCCAGCACCTCCCAGGTGCCCTTGAAGCCAGCCGGGATCACGAACCGGTCACCGGCGCGCAGGGTCTTGGCCGCGCCGTCCTGGTCGCGCAGCACCGACACGCCCTGGACGATCTCGCAGTATTCATGCTCGGTATAGTTCACTGTCCACTGTCCCACTTCGCCTTCCCATACGCCGGCGGCAAACTGCCCGCACGGGCTGAAATAATGGTTATAGACCGCCTGGTCCGGCTCGCCCTTGAGGATTTTTTCCGCCGCCGGGCGGTAGCGTTCGGCCTCGGTGATGACCTGGGCGAAGTCGATGATGCTGGCAATGCTCATGGTTCGGCTCCTGTTGTTGTTTAATAAAATGCACATCAGTAGGCTTTTGAGGCCTCCGTGTCAAATATATTGATAGTTTGCCCGGCCTGGTTTAGGGTATTGCCTGCCAGTGTGCGCTTGTCGCCCGGCCAGAATTCTGACAACGCCAGCGAGTCCTCAGTGCGGCGTTGCACCTAAACAAGAGGAGGAGTTTCGTATGACCACCCTGACTCGTGCGGACTGGGAACAGCGTGCCCAGCAACTGAAGATCGAAGGCCGTGCCTTCATCAACGGCGAATACACCGATGCCGCATCCGGTGAAACCTTCGAGTGCCTGAGTCCGGTCGACGGACGCTTCCTGGCCAAGGTTGCCAGCTGCGACCTGGCCGATGCCAACCGCGCTGTGGAAAACGCCCGTGCCACCTTCAACTCCGGCGTGTGGTCGCAACTGGCCCCGGCCAAGCGCAAGGCCAAGCTGATCCGCTTCGCCGACCTGCTGCGCAAGAACGTCGAAGAACTGGCGCTGCTGGAAACCCTGGACATGGGCAAGCCCATCGGCGACTCCTCCAGCATCGACATCCCGGGCGCTGCCAATGCCATCCACTGGACCGCCGAAGCCATCGACAAGGTCTACGACGAAGTCGCCCCGACTCCGCATGACCAGCTTGGCCTGGTCACCCGCGAGCCAGTGGGCGTGGTCGGTGCCATCGTACCGTGGAACTTCCCCCTGCTGATGGCTTGCTGGAAACTCGGCCCGGCCCTGGCCACCGGTAACTCGGTGGTGCTCAAGCCGTCCGAAAAATCGCCGCTGACCGCCATCCGTATCGCCCAACTGGCCATCGAAGCCGGTATTCCGGCTGGCGTACTGAACGTACTGCCAGGCTACGGCCACACCGTGGGCAAGGCCCTGGCCCTGCACATGGATGTCGATACCCTGGTGTTCACCGGCTCGACCAAGATCGCCAAGCAGCTGATGGTCTATGCCGGCGAATCGAACATGAAGCGCATCTGGCTGGAGGCGGGCGGCAAGAGCCCGAACATCGTCTTCGCCGACGCCCCGGACCTGCAAGCCGCTGCCGAGGCCGCAGCCAGTGCCATCGCCTTCAACCAAGGTGAGGTGTGCACCGCAGGTTCGCGTCTGCTGGTCGAGCGTTCGATCAAGGACAAGTTTCTGCCCATGGTGGTCGAGGCCCTGAAAGGCTGGAAGCCGGGCAACCCGCTGGACCCACAGACCACTGTCGGTGCCCTGGTCGATACCCAGCAAATGAACACCGTGCTGTCGTACATCGAGGCTGGTCACAAGGACGGCGCCAAGCTGCTGGCTGGCGGCAAGCGCACCCTGGAAGAGACCGGCGGCACCTATGTCGAGCCGACCATCTTCGACGGCGTGACCAATGCCATGAAGATCGCCCAGGAAGAGATCTTCGGCCCGGTACTGTCGGTGATCGCCTTTGATACCGCCGAAGAGGCCGTGGCCATCGCCAACGACACGCCGTATGGCCTGGCGGCGGGTATCTGGACCTCGGACATCTCCAAGGCGCACAAGACCGCTCGTGCCGTACGCGCTGGCAGCGTCTGGGTCAACCAGTACGATGGCGGC
Organism: Pseudomonas sp. TE21394; assembly: GCF_054057835.1. Taxonomy (NCBI): domain Bacteria; kingdom Pseudomonadati; phylum Pseudomonadota; class Gammaproteobacteria; order Pseudomonadales; family Pseudomonadaceae; genus Pseudomonas; species Pseudomonas sp. TE21394. The sequence continues at coordinate 2,002,420 of NZ_JBSRZR010000001.1, forward strand.
GACATGACCGCGCCGTTCGGTGGCTTCAAGCAGTCGGGTAACGGCCGTGACAAGTCGCTGCACGCGCTGGAGAAGTACACCGAGCTGAAGGCGACCTGGATCAAGCTGTAACCCCAGGGGGCCGCTTTGCGGCCCGATCGTCGGCAAGCCAGCTCCCACTTGACCGCGCTACCTTCAGGTTTGTGCAGTACCGGCGGGAGCAGGCTTGCCGGCGATGGTCTGCACGGCAGCCCCAACAATAGCCGGGTTGGCTCACGCTGCCCGGCTTCGTCGTTTCTGCTGTTCGAATGTCTGCCTGGGAGGCTGCAATGCGTTGGGGGACCTACTTCGCCGTACTGGCATCAGTGCTCAGCGTCGGGCTGGCGCTCGGCGTGAGCATGCCGCTGGTATCCCTGCGCCTGGAGGCGTGGGGCTACGGTAGCTTCGCCATTGGCGTGATGGCCGCGATGCCGGCGCTGGGTGTACTGGTCGGCGCCAGCCTGGCCAGCCGCCTGGCCGGCTGGGTCGGCGTCCCTTCAGCCATGCGCCTGTGCCTGTGGGGCGGGGCGCTGTCGATCGGCCTGGTCGCCTTGCTGCCCAGTTATCCGCTGTGGCTGCTGCTGCGCCTGCTGATCGGTATGTCGCTGACCGTGGTGTTCATCCTCGGCGAGAGCTGGATCAACCAGTTGGTGGTCGAGCAGTGGCGTGGCCGCCTGGTGGCGCTGTATGGCAGCAGCTATGCCCTCAGCCAGCTGGCCGGGCCGTTGGTGCTCGGCTTTCTCGGCTCCGATGATGACTTTGGCTTCTGGGCCGCTACCGGCTTGCTACTGGTGGCACCGCTGATTCTCCTGGGGCGTGGCGGCGCACCGAGCACCGAAGCCTGCAATGTCACCTTCAGCGACCTATTCACCTTCTGCCGGCGTTTGCCGGTGATTGCCTGGGCCATCGCCCTGTTCGCCTCGTTCGAGGCAATGATCCTGACCTTGTTGCCGGTGTACTGCCTGCAGCAGGGCTTCAGTACCGAAATTGCCCTGTTCATGGTCAGTACCGTGGTGGTCGGCGATGCGGTGTTGCAGCTGCCTATTGGCGCAATGGCCGACCGTATGTCGCGACGTGCCTTGTTCACTGGCTGTGCGGTGACCTTGCTGGTGTCCAGCCTGGTCATTCCGCTGCTGCTGCAAACGCCGCTGATCTGGCCGTTGTGGGTGTTGTTCGGGGCCAGTGCCGGGGGCCTGTTCACCTTGTCGCTGGTGTTGATCGGCGAGCGCTACCGCGATGATGAACTGGTGCGGGCCAATGCCCATGTGGCACAACTGTGGGGTATTGGCTGCCTGCTCGGGCCGTTGCTTGCAGGGGCTGGAAGCCAGTGGCTCAGTGGCCACGCGCTGCCGTTGCTGATGGCGCTGGGGGCTGCCGGGTTGGTGGTGTTGACCCGGCAGCGTGGGGCTTTCGAGCCGGCATCTGCCTGAAGCATTGGGGCCGCTTTGCAGCCCCATCCGGTCACAACATCTTCTCCAGCCCGACCGCCTTGCTGATCCAGGCATTGAACCGCCGCCATATCCCGCCCGGCTCGGAGGTCAGCATGTGTTGCTGGCCATTGTCCTCGGTTGCCCACACCAGTTTGTCGCCCACCAGCTTCACCTGGTAGCTCAACGCAGGCGCCATACCCTGCTGGGCCAGCTCACGGGTGTACTCGGCCAGTTCCGGGCTGTCCACCAGCACACCGACCTCGGTATTCCACAACACCGAGCGTGGGTCGAAGTTGAACGAGCCGATAAAGGTCTTGCGGCGGTCGAACACGATCGCCTTGGTATGCAGGCTCGAATCCGAGCTGCCGTGGTAACTCAAACGCCCGGAGCTGGGGTCACCAGGTTGCCGACGCAGCTCGTAGAGCTGCACGCCGTGCTCAAGCAAGGCCCGGCGGTAGGGCGCATAGCCGCCATGTACCGCCGGCACGTCGGTGGCTTCCAGCGAGTTGGTCAGCAGCTTCACCGAAGTGCCGGCGTCGGCACGACCGGTGAGGTACAGCAGGCCCGGCTCGCGCGGCACGAAATACGCCGACATCAGGATAAGTTCACGGTGCACGTTTGCCAGGTCTGGCGCCAATTGCTGGCTCAGCAACAGTTGCGGGTCCGGTTCGTCGTCGGCCAGTACCTTGCTTGGCGCATCCCAGAGTGCCTGGGCATGGGCCCAGATCAGTTCATTGCGCCACACATCCAGGCGCGGCTGTGACTGGTAGGCCATCAAGCGGTCATACAGGGCTTTGCGTTGGGTCCTGGCTTCGGCCAGCGATACTTCCAGGCGTTGGCGGCTGGCGCGCAGGTCGCTGGTATCCGGGTCGTGCCAGAGGAAGTCGGTGATCGGCCGGCTGAGGGCACTGTTCCAGTACTGGTCGAAACTGTGCCCCAGTTGTTCGGCGATCGGGCCTACCCCCAGCAGGTCGATGTCGGTGAAATTGAGGTTGGGTTCGGCGTCGAAATACTCATCGCCCAGGTTGCGCCCGCCGACGATGGCCATGCTGTTATCTACCAGGAACAGTTTGTTGTGCATGCGTCGGTGCTGGCGCGACAGGTTGAACAGGCGGCCCACGGCGCGCGTCACGCCAGTGCTACGGCCCAGGTGCAGCGGGTTGAACACACGGATGTGGATGTTCGGGTGGGCATCGAGGGTGCCCATGATGGTGTCAAGGCCGTCGCTGGTGGTGTCGTCGAGCAGAATGCGTATGCGCACGCCCCGGTCGGCCGCGCGCAGCAGCTCATGCACCAGTGCGCGGGTGCTGAGGCCGTCGTGGACGATGTAATACTGCAGGTCAATGCTCGCCTGGGCATTGCGGATCAGTTCGGCGCGGGCGCGGAAGGCCTCGTTGCTGTTGGGGAGCAGGCGAAAGCCCGAGCGGCCGCTGTAGGGCGCGGCCTGGCGCTGTATCGAACGGCCGAAGGCCGAATCGCTGGCAGGCAGCGCCTGGCTGGTTTCGCGGGGCGCGCCGACGCTGGCACAGCCGGCAAGGCCGAGCAATAGCACCAGCAGCATTGGCAGGGCTCGCTGGAGTCTCAAGGTTGGATCGTCCTGTGCAACGAAGGCTTAAAGGGTTGGACCGTAGCAAGCGGCGCAAAGTTACGCGCCAGCGTGTTCTTCATCCAGTAGACGAAGGGCGGTTTCGCCGACCTTGCGCACCGCAGCTTCGACCTGCGGTGTCGGCCGCGCCGCGAAGTTCATGCGCAGGCAGTGGCGGAATTTGCCCGAGGCCGAGAAGATGCTGCCTACGGCAACCTGCACGCCTTGTTCCAGTAAAGCGCGGTTCAGCCGCAACGTGTCGAAATGTTCGGGTAACTCCACCCACAGCATGAAACCGCCCTGGGGCCGGCTGACCCGCGTGCCCGCCGGGAAGTAACGGGTCACCCAGTCGCTCATCAGGTCGCGGCCACGCTGGTACTGGCTGCGCATGCGTCGCACATGGGGTTGGTAGTGCCCGGCAGCGATGAAGTCGGCAATCGCCAGTTGCGGTTGGCTGGCGGTACTGCCGGTGCTGATGTATTTCATGTGCAGCACCCGTTCCAGGTAACGCCCGGGTGCCACCCAGCCTATGCGCAGGCCGGGAGCCAGGGTCTTGGAGAACGAGCTGCACAGCAGCACGCGGCCATCGTCGTCGAAGGACTTGAGGGTGCGCGGGCGCGGGTAGGTATAGGCCAGGTCGCCGTAGACATCGTCCTCCAGAATGGCCACGTCGTAGCGCTGGGCCAGGCTCAGCAGGGCCTTCTTGCGGGCTTCGGGCATGATGTAGCCGAGCGGGTTGTTGCAGCTGGGGGTGATCTGGATGAGCTTGATCGGCCACTGCTCCAGGGCCAGCTCCAGCGCCTCCAGGCTGATGCCGGTGACCGGGTCGGTGGGAATTTCCAGGGCTTTCATGCCCAGGCCCTTGAGGGTCTGCATGGCGCCATGGAAGCTCGGCGAGTCGACTGCGACGATGTCGCCGGGTTCACATACTGCCCGGATGCTGCACGACAACGCCTCATGGCAGCCAGTGGTCACCACCAGGTCGGCCGGGCCCAGGCGGCAGCCAGAGTCGAGCATCAGCCGCGCTACCTGTTCGCGCAGGGCGAGGTTGCCGTGGATGTTGTCGTAGTACAGGCCAGGCATATCCTGCCTTCTGCTCAACTGGGCGAGGCTGCGCAACAGTGGCTTGAGGGTGGGGCTATCGACGTCGGGCATGCCGCGACCGAGCTGGACAACATCCTGGCGCGGCGTGCTGCGCACCAGTTCCAGCACCTGTTCCCACTGCGAAATGTCCACCGGGCGCTGAGCCGGACGGCTGACGGCGGGAAGAGCGGGCAACTGACGAAGGTTGCTGACGAAGTAGCCGGACTTGGGCCGCGGCGAGACCATGCCGCTGTCCTCCAGCATGCGATAGGCCTGCTGCACCGTGCTCAGGCTGACGCCGTGCTCCACGCTCAGGGCGCGCACCGACGGCAGGCGCTGGCCGGGACGATAGAGGCCCTGCTCGATACGGGCGCCGAGCAGCTCGGCGAGGTTCAGGTAGAGGGTCACGGCATACTCCTGCGCTGCATTGGCATAGCGACCGGTACAGTTGCGTTGAAAATACAGCATTCAGTTGGCAGGCGGCCAATTCTGTATGGGAATAATAGGCCTGTATTGGATCTGTATTGCCGGTGCCTGCAACGCGCATGCTTTCTCCACGGTATCAATCGAACGGAGGATGCAGCGATGGGGGGCATGAGCGATGTGCGCTTGCAACTGTTGGCCAGGGAACTGGAAGCCGGGCAGCAGGCCAAGGTGTTCAACGCGCCGCAAGGGCTAGGGCGTTGGGGGCTGATGCTGCATCGCTGGCATACCCGCAGGGCGCTGCTGCAGTTGACTGACGATGAGTTGCGCGACGTCGGGCTGAGCTGGGAGCAGGCGCGTACAGAAGGGCGCAAACCCTTCTGGAAAGACTAATCGGCAGGTGTCGCGCGGGCCGCTCCGGGGTTTCAGATCAGCTCTTTCAGGCGATGCCACAGCATCCCCAACGCCAGCAATGGAGAGCGCAGGTGCTGGCCGCCCGGGAAGGTGATGTGCGGCACCTTGGCGAACAGCTCGAAGCGCCCGCTCTCCTGGCCACTGATGGCCTCGCCCAGCAGGCGTGCAGCCAGGTGGGTGGCATTCAGCCCATGGCCGGAGTAGGCCTGGGCGTAATAGACATTCGGCTGGCTGGCCAGGCGGCCGACCTGCGGCAGGCGGTTGGCTCCGATGCCGATCATGCCGCCCCACTGGTAATCGATGCGGACATCGGCCAGTTGCGGGAATACCTTGAGCATCTTCGGCCGCATGTAGGCGGCAATGTCTTTGGGGTCTCGCCCTGAATAATGGCACGCGCCGCCGAACAGCAGGCGGTGGTCGGCGGACAGGCGGTAATAGTCCAACGCTACCCTTTGGTCACACACCGCCATGTTCTGCGGCAACAGTGTGCGGGCACGCTCTTCACCCAGCGGTTCGGTGGCGATGATGTAGCTGCCAGCCGGCAGTACCTTGCCGCCCAGTTCGCGGTTGAGGTTGTTGTGGTAGGCATTGCAGCACAGGACCAAGGTCTTGGCCCGCACCCTGCCCTGGGCGGTATGTACCTGCACTTCAGGGCCATAATCGATGCGGGTGACCTCGGACTGCTCGAACAGCTTGACGCCCAGTCGGCTGGCCACGGCCGCTTCACCCAGAGCTAGGTTGAGCGGGTGCAGGTGCCCGGAGCCCATGTCGATCAGCCCGCCCGCATAGCAGTCGGCGCCGACCACGCTGTGGATATCGTCCTTGCCGACCAGGCGTAGCTCATGGGCATAGCCCAGGCTGCGCAGTTCTTCGGCGTCTTCGGCAAACCCCTGCAACTCGGCAGGTTTGTTGGCCAGATCGCAGTAGCCCCAGGTCAGGTCGCAGGCGATGGCATGTTTCTCGATCCGCTCACGAACGATCTGCACGGCCTCCAGGCCCATCAGCTTCATGCTGCGTACGCCTTCCTCACCGATCACCGGGACGAACTGCTCCAGGCCATGACCGACGCCGCGGATCAGTTGCCCGCCATTGCGTCCACTGGCGCCCCAACCAAGCTTGCGAGCTTCCAGCAGGATGACCGAGAAGCCACGCTCGGCCAGTTCGATGGCGGTGTTCAGGCCCGAATAGCCACCACCGACAATGCACACATCGGCGCTGTGTGCGCCTTGCAGGAAAGAGTGGTCAGGGTGTTGCGCGCTGCTGGCGGTGTAGTAGGAGGCGGCGTGCTGCGCGCTGTGAATCATTGGCTCGGTCCTGAAGCTGGTGGGCAAGGGGGGAGGATAAGCCGGGGCTCAGGGGGGGGCAACCGCTTGGCCTGGTTTACGCCGTCAGTGTAGGAGCGGCCCGGTGAGCCTATAATCCGGCCAAGTTCCTGTTTTGTATTCAGCCATGTCCTGCAACCGCCACAAGATCCATTTCCTGCGCGAACTCATCCCTTCATTCGAATGCGAACCCGGATGCCATGACTGCTGCGGCCCGGTCACCACCTCGGCGGAAGAAATGGCCCGCCTGCCGCGCAAGTCGCAGGCCGAGCAGGACGCTGCCCTGGAGCGCCTAGACTGCGTGCACCTGGGCCCCAATGGCTGCACCGTCTACGAAGAGCGGCCAATGATCTGCCGGTTGTTCGGCACCACTCCGCGCCTGGCCTGCCCGCGTGGCCGTGGCCCGGAGCATATGATCGACCCTGCCGCCGAGCAACTGGTCCATCAGTTCATCGCCACCACCCGCCAGGTGTTGGTCTAGCTTCAGTCCGGGATCGGCAGGCAGAGGCTTTCCTTCACCTCTTCCATTACGATATAGCTCTTCGATTCGCGCACGTGCGGCAGCTTCAGCAGGATGTCGCCAAGCAGCTTGCGGTACGAGGCCATTTCCGAAATGCGCGCCTTCACCAGGTAGTCGAAATCGCCCGAAACCAGGTGACACTCCAGCACGTGTGGCAGTTTCAACACCGCACGGCGGAACTCCTCGAAGGTATCCCCCGACTTGTAGTCCAGGCTGATTTCCACGAACACCAGCAGGCTGCCCTTGAGGTGCTGCGGGTTCAGGCGGGCGTTGTAGCCCATGATGATGCCCTCGCGCTCCAGGCGGCGAACCCGCTCGGTGCAAGGGGTAGTGGACAGCCCGACTTTCTCGCCCAGTTCAGTGAAGGAAATACGCCCGTCGTTCTGCAGGATACGCAGGATGTTGCGGTCGATCTTGTCCAGCTCACGCTTGCTCTGGTGCTGGGTTCGCATAGGGGATGCCCCTCCGTGAAAGGCGATTTTGCCGAGAATTCTCGCCAATAATAGGCTTTTATATAGTGAATTGCACTGCCTTCAAATTTCTATACTGCGCGCATCCATGCCATTTCAACAAAAGACTGCGGTGCGCCGCGTGCGAGGAATAAAACGATGCGAGTTCTGGTACTTGGTAGCGGTGTGATCGGAACCGCCAGTGCCTACTACCTGGCCCGGCAAGGTTTCGAAGTGACAGTGGTCGACCGCCAACCGGCGGTGGCCATGGAAACCAGTTTTGCCAACGCTGGCCAGATCTCGCCCGGCTATGCCTCGCCCTGGGCTGCACCGGGCGTGCCGCTGAAGGCCATCAAATGGCTGCTGGAGCGCCACGCCCCATTGGCCATCAAGCTCACCGGCGACGTCGACCAGTACCTGTGGATGGCGCAGATGTTGCGCAACTGCACAGCCAGCCGTTACGCGGTGAACAAGGAGCGCATGGTGCGCCTGTCCGAGTACAGCCGTGACTGCCTCGACGAGCTGCGGGCCGAAACCGGCATCGCCTATGAAAACCGCAGCCTGGGCACCACCCAGTTGTTCCGGACCCAGGCTCAGGTAGATGCCGCAGCCAAGGACATTGCCGTGCTCGAACAGTCCGGCGTGCCTTACGAGTTGCTCGACCGCGACGGCATTGCTCGTGTCGAGCCGGCCCTGGCTGGCGTGAAAGACATTTTGGCCGGCGCCCTGCGCCTGCCCAACGACCAGACCGGCGACTGCCAGCTGTTCACCACCAAGCTGGCCGACATGGCTACCAAGCTCGGCGTGGAGTTCCGCTTCGGCCAGGATATCCAGCGCCTGGACTTCGCCGGCGACCGCATCAATGGCGTATGGATCGACGGTAAGCTGGAAACCGCCGACCGCTACGTGCTGGCGCTGGGCAGCTACTCGCCGCAGATGCTCAAGCCGCTGGGTATCAAGGCCCCGGTGTATCCACTGAAGGGCTATTCGCTGACCGTGCCGATCACCAACGCCGACATGGCCCCGACATCGACCATTCTCGACGAGACCTACAAAGTCGCGATTACCCGGTTCGACAACCGTATCCGTGTTGGCGGCATGGCTGAAATTGCCGGTTTTGACCTGTCACTGAACCCGCGTCGGCGCGAAACGCTGGAGATGATCGTCAACGACCTTTATCCTCGCGGCGGTGACTTGAGCCAGGCCAGCTTCTGGACCGGCCTGCGCCCGGCAACGCCGGACGGTACGCCGATCGTCGGTGCCACGGCGTTCCGCAACCTGTTCCTGAATACCGGCCACGGTACCTTGGGCTGGACCATGGCGTGCGGCTCCGGTCGCCTGCTGGCCGACCTGATTGCGCGCAAGAAGCCGCAGATCAGTGCCGAAGGCCTGGACATCTTCCGCTATGGCAACAGCCGGGAAGTGGCCAAGCATGGGCAGACTGCGCCGGTCCACCAGCAGTAACAGCCTGTACCGGCCTGTTCGCGGCTTAAAGCCGCTCCCACAGGGGGCCGCATGCCCCCGGACAGTGTGTCCCTTGTAGGAGCGGCTTCGGCCACGAAGAACCCGACACCGTTTTAACCCTGTGAACCATAAGGCAGCCGCCATGCGTCCCGCCCGCGCCCTGATCGACCTCCAGGCCCTGCGCCACAACTACCGTCTGGCCCGTGAACTGACCGGTGCCAAAGCTCTCGCCGTGATCAAGGCCGATGCCTACGGCCATGGTGCCGTGCGCTGTGCGCTGGCCCTGGAAGCAGAAGCCGATGGCTTTGCCGTGGCCTGTATCGAGGAGGCGCTGGAGCTACGCGCCGCCGGTATCAAGGCGCCGGTGCTGCTGCTGGAAGGTTTTTTCGAGGCCAGCGAACTGGCGCTGATCGCCGAGCACAACCTGTGGTGCGTGGTGCATTCGCTATGGCAGCTGGAAGCGATCGAGCAAACCCAGTTGCACAAGCCGCTCACCGTCTGGCTCAAGCTCGACAGCGGCATGCACCGTGTCGGCCTGCATCCCAAGGACTACCACGAGGCCTACCAGCGTCTGCTGGCCAGTGGCAAGGTCGCGCGCATTGTGCTGATGAGCCACTTCGCCCGTGCCGACGAGCTGGATGCTGACGCCACCGCCCAGCAGATCGCCGTATTCGAGGCCGCCCGCCAGGGCCTGGCCGCCGAATGCAGCCTGCGCAACTCGCCCGGTGTGCTGGGTTGGCCGCAGGCACCCAGTGACTGGGTACGCCCGGGCCTGATGCTGTACGGGGCCACGCCGTTCGAAGTGGTCCAGGCCGAAGCCGAGCGCCTGCAGCCAGTGATGACCCTGCAATCGCGGGTGATCAGCGTGCGCGAGCTGCCGGCTGGCGAGCCGGTGGGCTATGGCGCCAGGTTCATCAGCCCGCGGCCGACCCGCGTGGGCGTGGTCGCCATGGGTTATGCCGATGGTTACCCACGCCAGGCACCGAATGGCACCCCGGTGCTGGTCGCCGGCAAGCGCACGCAGCTGATCGGCCGTGTGTCGATGGACATGCTCAACGTCGACCTGACCGACATACCGGAAGCGACCGTCGGCAGCCCCGTCGAACTGTGGGGCAAGCATGTGCTGGCCAGCGAGGTGGCAGCCCAGGCTGGCACCATTCCTTACCAGATCTTCTGCAACCTGAAGCGGGTACCGCGGGACTACTGCGGCGAATGAGACGCTGAAGCGGACAGGTCAGGGGACTGTGTGTTGTAAATACTGAACGGCATTGCCATGATATCGTTCACATCCACCCCCTTTTCCACCGTTTCAGGAGGCTCCAGCTTTGGACGTCGGCGAACGACTGCAAGCCATCCGCAAGCTCAAGGGCCTGTCCCAGCGTGAGCTCGCCAAGCGTGCCGGGGTGACCAACAGCACAATCTCGATGATCGAGAAGAACAGCGTGAGCCCTTCGATCAGCTCGCTGCGCAAGGTGTTGAGTGGCATCCCCATGTCCATGGTCGAGTTCTTCTCGGTCGAGCTGGAACCTGAAAGCCCCACGCAGATCGTCTACAAGGCCCATGAGCTGATCGATATCTCGGACGGTGCAGTGACCATGAAGCTGGTCGGCAAGTCGCACCCCAACCGTGCCATCGCTTTTCTCACCGAGGTGTACCCACCAGGTGCCGACACCGGTGCCGAAATGCTCACCCACGATGGCGAGGAAACCGGCATCCTGCTGGAAGGCCGCCTGGAGCTGGTGGTCGGCAACGAAATCTTCATCCTCGAGGAAGGCGACAGCTACTACTTCGAAAGCACCCGCCCGCACCGCTTCCGCAACCCGTTCGACCGGCCGGCGCGGTTGATCAGCGCGGCGACCCCATCGAACTTTTGATCCAGCGCAGTGCATTGATTCGGCAATACCCCTTTCCCGTGTAGGGTCGTTTCACGGCCTCCGGGTTCCCGCTATACTTTTCAGCGCTCGCCGATTCGTGGCCGCGAGCGTGATTAGCCACCATGAGGGTGTTCGCGTGAACCAAATCAAGAAGATGCTGGCCGTACCAGCAGCCGTATTCGCCCTCTGGGCAATGAGCGCAACCGCTGCGACCAATGACGACATCGCCAAGCGCCTGGAGCCGGTTGGCCAGGTGTGTGTGCAGGGCCAGGAATGCAAGGGCATGGAAGTGGCCGCTGCCGCAGGTGGCGGGGGCGCCAAGACACCGGACGAGATTATCGCCAAGCACTGCAACGCCTGCCATGGCTCTGGCCTGCTCGGCGCGCCGAAGATCGGCGACACCGCAGCCTGGAAAGAGCGTGCCGACCATCAGGGCGGCCTGGACGGCATCCTGGCCAAGGCCATTACCGGTATCAACGCCATGCCGCCGAAAGGCACCTGCGCGGATTGTTCGGATGATGACCTCAAAGGAGCCATCAAGAAGATGTCCGGGCTGTGAGTATCAGCTGAATTGCACAAGGCCCGCCTGATTCTGGCGGGCTTTGTTTTTATCGTGCCTGTACCGGCAACCAACGACTTCCGGCCCATGTCCAACCCCCTGAACCCATGGATGTCTCAGGAGGCCCCGATGCACCTCTGCTCCATCGACCAGGCTGTCGAGCAGGTCCTGGCGCGCCTGCCAGCTCATATCCACATGGGCCTGCCGCTGGGCCTGGGCAAGCCCAACGCCTTCGTCAACGCGCTCTATGCCCGCATCCGTGAGCTGCCGGAACGGCAACTGACCATCTACACCGCGCTGTCCCTCGGTCGGCCGCCACTGGGTGATGGGCTGCAGCGGCGCTTTCTCGAGCCCTTCGTCGAGCGGGTCTTCGCCGACTACGAAGAGCTCGGCTACCTCGCCGACCTGCGTAACGGCAGCCTGCCGCCGAACATCCGTGTCGAACAGTTCTTCATGCAACCCGGCAGCCTGCTGCACAGCGAGGCTGCCCAGCAAGACTACATCAGCAGCAACTACAGCCACGCCGCGCGCGATATCAACGCCAAGGGCCTGAACCTGATTGCGCAACTGGTGGCGGCTACCCCGGAGCGGCCGGTGCATCTGAGCCTGGCCTGCAACCCCGACATCACCCTCGACCTGCTGCCGATGATCGCCAGGCGCCGTGCCGCAGGTGAAACCATCCTCATGCTCGGCCAGGTGCATGCCGAGCTGCCGTACATGCCAGGCGACGCCGAGCTGCCCATGGATGCCTTCGACTTGTTGCTCGACGAAGCCGAACAGCGTCGCCTGTTCTCCACGCCGAACATGCCGGTCAGCACCCAGGATCATTGCATTGGCCTGTACGCCAGCAGCCTGGTACGCGATGGCGGGACCCTGCAGATCGGCATTGGTGCCATGGGCGACGCGGTAGCCGCCGCCCTGCTGGCGCGCCAGGGCGACAACGGCGGGTACCGTGCCGTACTCGATGATCTGGATATAGGCCCATGGCAAGCGCTGGTCGAGCGCGAAGGCGGGCTGGGTGCTTTCGCCGAGGGGCTGTATGGCTGTAGCGAGATGTTCGTCAACGGCCTGCTGGTGCTGGCTGAAGCGGGCCTGCTGCGGCGCGCGGCGGATGCGCAGGGCAGCGTGCTGCACGGCGGCTTCTTCCTCGGCCCTCAGGCCTTCTACCAGCGCCTGCGCGACATGACGCTGGAACAGCGCGCACGGTTTGCCATGACCCGCATCAGCTTTATCAACGAGCTGTACGGTCAGGAGCAACTCAAGCGCCGTCAGCGCCGCGACGCGCGCTTCATCAATACTGTGTTCGGCATGACCTTGCTCGGTGCCGGAGTGGCCGACCAGCTGGAAGACGGTCGCGTACTCAGCGGCGTGGGTGGCCAGTACAACTTCGTTGCCCAGGGGCATGCGCTGGAGGGTGGGCGCTCGATCCTGCTGCTGCGTAGCTGGCGCGAGGCAGGCGGAGAGGTGACCTCGAATCTGTTCTGGACCTATGGCCACTGCACCATACCCCGGCACCTGCGCGATATCGTGGTGACCGAATATGGCATTGCCGACTTGCGCGGGCAGACCGACAGCGAGGTGATTGCCCGTTTGCTGGCGGTGTGTGATTCACGGTTCCAGCAGGGGCTGATCGAACAGGCCAAGGAGGCCGGCAAGCTCGCCTGGGATTTTCAACTGGAAGCACGCTTTACCGACAACACGCCGCAGCGCCTGGAGGCGATCAGGGCGCGGCATGCACGGCTGTTCCCGGAGTATCCGCTGGGCACGGACTTTACGGCTGAAGAGCGGGATCTGCTGCGCGCGCTGAACTGGTTGAAGAGCAAGTTCAAGCTGAGCGAGGTGCTGGAGCTGGGCAAGGCAGCACTGGATGCGCCGGGGCCCGAAGGGTACGAGCGGCATCTGGCGCGCATGGGCCTGGAACGGACGCAGGGGCTGAAGGACGAGCTGTATGTGCGGCTGCTGCTGGCAGGGTTGGCGGCGACCTGAAGCACGGGGCCGCGCAGCGGCCCCGATGGGCATTACTCGATGAAAGTCACTACACCACCTTCCAGCGACTTCACCCGAGCCAGCGATTCAACGCGGTAGCCCTGGCTGTCCAGCTCGGCACGGCCGCCCTGGAACGACTTCTCGATAACGATGCCCAGGCCGGCCACGGTCGCTCCGGCCTGCTTGATGATCGAGATCAGTGCTTGCGACGCCTTGCCGTTGGCCAGGAAGTCGTCGATCACCAGGACCCGGTCGCTGCTGTTGAGGTGGCGTGGCGAAATGGCCACGGTGTTCTCGGTCTGCTTGGTGAAGGAATACACCGAGGCGGTCAGCAGGTTTTCGGTCAGGGTCAGCGACTGGTGCTTGCGGGCGAAGATCACTGGCACGCCCAGCTTCAGGCCGGTCATCACCGCCGGGGCTATCCCTGAGGCCTCGATGGTGACGATCTTGGTCACGCCGGGCGTCGGCGAACAGGCGGGCGAACTCGTCACCGATCAGCTGCATCAGCGCTGGGTCGATCTGGTGGTTGAGAAACGCATCGACTTTGAGAACCTGATCGGAAAGCACGATGCCTTCTTCGCGAATCTTCTGGTGCAGTGCTTCCACTGTGTTTACCTCGAAACAAAGGTGGCCGCTGTACGCGGCAATAGTAAAGAGTAATGGTTGATCAGCGTTTGAGCATCGCCCGGATATCGGCCAGGGCGTTGTTGCCGCGTGCAGCCTTGACCTCGACCGGCGCGTCGTCCAGGCCCTCCCAGGCCAGGTCTTCCGGTGGCAGTTCATCGAGGAACCGGCTGGGCGTGCAATCGATGATTTCACCGTACTGCTTGCGTTTGGCGGCGAAGGTGAAGGCCAAGGTCTGGCGCGCGCGAGTGATGCCCACATAGGCCAGGCGGCGTTCCTCTTCGATGGTGTCGGCCTCGATACTGGAACGGTGCGGGAGGATTTCCTCTTCCATGCCCATGATGAACACGTAGGGGAACTCCAGGCCCTTGGAAGCATGCAAAGTCATCATTTGCACGCCTTCGGCGTTCTCTTCCTCTTCCTGCTGGCGCTCGAGCATGTCGCGCAGCACCAGCTTGCCGATGGCGTCCTCGATGGTCATGTCACCCTCTTCGTCCTTCTCGAGGGTGTTCTTCAGCGCTTCGACCAGGAACCAGACGTTGCTGATACGGAACTCGGCAGCCTTGTCGCTGGCGGTCTGCTGGCGGATCCAGTTCTCGTAGTCGATATCACGGATCATCTCATGCAGTGCGGCAATCGGGTCTTCCAGGGCGACCTTTTGGCGCACCCCGTCCAGCCAGTGCTTGAAGCGCTGCAGACGCTCGGTGTAGCGGGCGTCCAGGTGCTCGCCCAGGCCCAGCTCCTCGCTGGCGGCATACATCGAGATGCCGCGTTCGGTAGCGTAGTTGCCGAGCTTTTCCAGGGTGGTGGAGCCGATTTCCCGGCGTGGTACGTTGATGACCCGCAGGTAGGCGTTGTCATCGTCCGGATTCACCAGCAGGCGCAGGTAGGCCATCAGGTCCTTGACTTCCTGGCGGCCAAAGAAGCTGTTGCCGCCCGACAGGCGATACGGCACCTGGTGATGCTGCAGCTTCAGCTCGATCAGCTTGGCCTGGTAGTTACCCCGGTAGAGGATGGCAAAGTCGCTGTAGGGGCGGTTGGTGCGCAGGTGCAGGGTGAGGATTTCCATGGCCACGCGTTCGGCCTCGGCTTCCTCGTTCTTGCAGCGGATCACGCGGATCTCGTCGCCTACACCCATCTCGCTCCACAACTGCTTCTCGAACGCGTGCGGGTTGTTGGCGATCAGCACGTTGGCACAGCGCAGGATGCGGCTGGTGGAGCGGTAGTTCTGCTCCAGCATCACCACCTTCAGGGAGGGGTAGTCCTCCTTGAGCAGCATGAGGTTTTCTGGCCGGGCGCCACGCCAGGCATAGATCGACTGGTCGTCGTCGCCGACCACGGTGAATTGGTTGCGCATGCCGATCAGCATCTTCACCAGCAGGTACTGGCTGGCGTTGGTGTCCTGGTATTCGTCCACCAGCAGGTAGCGCACGCGGTTCTGCCAGCGCTCCAGTACGTCGGGGTGCTCCTGGAACAGCTTGACCGGCAGCAGGATCAGGTCGTCGAAGTCCACCGCGTTGAACGCCTTGAGCGTACGCTGGTAATGGGTGTAGACAATGGCGGCGGTCTGCTCGCGCGGGTTGCGCGCTTTTTCCAGGGCCTCGGGCGGCAGGATCAGGTCGTTCTTCCAGGCACCGATCATGTTCTTGATCTCGTCGATGCCGTCGTCGCCGGAGTATTCCTTCTGCATGATGTCCGACAGCAACGCCTTGATGTCGGATTCGTCGAAGATCGAGAAGCCTGGCTTGTAACCCAGGCGCTCGTGCTCCCTGCGGATGATGTTCAGGCCAAGGTTGTGGAAGGTGCACACCGTCAGGCCACGGCCTTCGCCCGGACGCAGCAGGGTGGCGACCCGTTCCTTCATCTCGCGGGCGGCCTTGTTGGTGAAGGTCATCGCCACGATGTACTGGGCACGGATGCCGCAGTTCTGGATGAGGTGGGCAATCTTGCGCGTGATCACGCTGGTCTTGCCCGAGCCTGCGCCGGCGAGCACCAAGAGAGGGCCGCCGACATAGTCACGGGCTTCCTGCTGCCGGGGATTGAGTCGGGACATGCTAGAAACCGGGGTCGCCAGAAAATAGCCGCGCATTCTATCAGGCATGGGGCCGTTGTGGCGCGACCGTCTGACGTCTGAGTCAGACTTTTGTGGGAGCCCCGGTATTAGTGCGACTAATGCAAGGTACTGAAAAAAACGTATTTGCCGGCTGAGTCCGTTTCGCGCAGGATGCACGACAAAATGCGTCGGGACGCTACGACAGCTTTTGCGCTCACAAATTTAAAAATCATTCTCATTTGTGCAGTAGCATACCCGAACTCTTCCGTTGCACCGTGAAGCCCTAAGGAGCCCGCTTGTCCACGCCTGTCGAACCTCTGCGTTTGCTGCTGTTGGCTGATGAGCCGGAATGGACCGTATTGCTGCGCGACTGCGTGCAGGCATTGGACGGTACTGCAGTGCTACTGACTGCGCCCAACTGGGAGGCGGTAGACAGCCTGTCCAGCCATGACCGCCAGGCTGTCGTACTCGCGACCCCGGCGCTACAGCCGGCACCCGCGCGTTGCGACCTGCCGACCATCCTGCTGCTCGAGCACGAGCCCGAGCTGCCACCCAGCGCCGTCAGCGATTGGCTGGTGCGCGAACAACTCAATGCCGACACCTTGCGCCGCTCGCTGCGCCATGTCCGCGAGCGCGGCGTGCTGGTGGCCACCTTGCAACGCCTGGCCGAGCAGGACCCATTGACCGGCATCGCCAACCGCCAGGGCTTCCAGGCCTTGCTCACCGCGCGCCTGGCCGAGAACGAAGGCCGTGGCGTTGCTCTGGGCCATCTGGACCTGGACAACTTCCGCCACGTCAATGATGCGCTTGGCCACCAGAGCGGTGACCGCCTGATCCTGCAAGTGGTGGCCCGCCTGAAGCAGCAGCTGGAGGCGGGCGACCAGCTGGCACGCCTGGGCAGTGATGAATTTGCCCTGCTGATCGACACCCGCCGTGACGCCAACCGCGCCGAGTGGATTGCCGAGCGCATTGTCGAGGCGTTGGCCGAGCCGTACTGGATCGACGGCGAAAGCCTGCTGCTGGGTTGCAGCCTGGGCCTGGCCCATGCGCGTGTCCAGGGCGGGGCGGACCCGCTGATGTGGCATGCGCACATTGCCATGCGCCAGGCCAAGGGTAGCCAGGGTTGTACTTTCCACGTGTTCAACGAGCGCATCAACCGCAATGCCCGCAGCCTTGCCGATTTAGAGAGCGAACTGCGTCGCGCCTTGCGCCGTGACGAGCTGGAGCTGCACTACCAGCCCCGACTGAACCTGGCCGACGGGCGCATCGTCGGTCTGGAGGCGCTGGTGCGCTGGCGCCACGCCGAGCGTGGCCTGTTGCCGCCCAGCGAGTTCGTGCCGCTGGCCGAGCAGAGCGGGCTGATCGTACCGTTGGGCTACTGGGTCATTTCCCGTGCTCTGCGTGACATGCAGGCGCTGTGCGAGGGCGGGCTGGAGCCGCTGCACATGGCGGTCAACCTGAGTTTCCGGCAGTTCCAGGACAGCCAGTTGCTGGCGACCCTGAGCCGCCTGATTATCGAGCATGGTGTCGATGCCCGCTGGCTGGAATTCGAACTGACCGAAACAGCAGTGATGCGCCGCAACGAGCTGGTACGCCAGACCATGGATGCCCTGGGGCGCCTGGGCGTTCGTTTCTCGCTTGATGACTTCGGCACCGGGTTCTCTTCGTTCGTGCACCTCAACAGCCTGCCGATCACCTTGCTCAAGGTGGATCGCAGCTTTGTGGCCGAAATGGAAATGCGTGAGGAGAACCGCAAGCTGGTGCACGCCATGATCAACCTGGCGCACAACCTCAACCTCGAGGTGGTTGCCGAGGGGGTGGAGAGTGAAGAGCAACTGGCCTTGTTGCGCGGGTTCGGTTGTGACCAGGTGCAAGGGTTTTTGGTCAGCAAGCCGCTGCCGGTGGGCGAGTTGATGGAGTTCTTGCTGGATTCCAGCAAGCCGAAGCTGGTCAGTCTGTGACAACCTGGGGGAGGGCTTTGCCCTCCATCGCGAGGCATGGGCTGCAAAGCAGCCCCAACGGTCATATAGACACTGCAGACCTGTCAGCCAGCCCGGCCTTTCCCAGCAACCGCTTCATCCGCCACTCAAAGCCAAAGGTCAGGGCCACCGCCGCACACGCCAGCCCCAGCGCCAGCCCCCACCACACCCCGACCGCGCCACCGCCCAGGGTAAAGGTGAACAGCCAGGCGCTCGGTGCCCCCACCAGCCAATAGCACACCAGCCCGATCAGGAAGGTGGTCTTGGCGTCCTTCAGCCCGCGGATCGAACCCATGGCGATGGTCTGCATGCCGTCGAACAGCTCGAACCATGCCGCCACCGCCAGCAGCTGCACCGCCAGCTGGAAGATCGCGGCGAAAGCCGGGTCGTTGCGGTCGATGAACAGCCCCACCAGCGCATCGGGCAGCAGCCAGAACAACGCGGCGAAGGCGAACATGATCATCGCCCCGAAGCCGATGCCCACCCGCCCGGCGCTGCGCGCCGCCAACAGGTTGCCGGCGCCGAAGTACAGCCCCACCCGCATGGTCACCGCGTACGACAAGCCGGTCGGCACCATGAACGCCGTGGAAACGATCTGCAGGGCGATCTGGTGCGCCGCCAGCTCGGTACTGCCCAGCACTCCCATGCACAGCGCGGCGAAGGCGAACAGGCCGACTTCCACCGTGTAAGTACCACCAATCGGCAAGCCCAGCCGCCACAGTTCGCGCAAGGCCGGCAGCGACGGGCGCGACAGGCCCTTGCGCAGCGGGTAGGCGGCATAGGCCGGGTGCCAGCGGATGTACAGCGCCAGGGCGATGGCCATGCCCATAGATACTACTGCGGTGACCAGGCCGATGCCCATCAGGCCCAGCTTGGGCAGGCCGAACATGCCTTCGATCAGCGCCACGTTGAGCAGGTAGTTGAGCACCGTGCCCACCAGGCTGATGACCATCACCGGGGTCGAGCGGCCCAGGGCGCTGGTGAAGCCGCGCAAGGCCATGAAGGTCAGGTAGCCGGGCAGGGCCAGCGGCAGCAGGGTGAGGAATTCGGCGGCCGAAGCGACGTTTTCGGGTTTTTGCCCGAACAGCAACAGCACCGGCTCTAGGTTCCACAGCACCAGACCGGCGCACAGCGCCAGGCCCCAGGCCAGCCACAGGCCGTTCTGCGCCAGGCGCGTGGCGCCGTCGATGTCGTTGGCACCCTTGCGGATCGCCACCAGCGTGCCGACTGCAGCGATCACGCCCAGGCAGAAGATCGACACGAACGAATAGCTCGCCGCACCCAGGCCGCCGCCGGCCAAAGCCTGCGGGCTGATGCGCGCCATCATCAGAGTGTCGGTGAGCACCATCAGCATGTGCGCCAGTTGCGAGGCGATCAGCGGCCCGGCCAGGCGCAACAAAGCCTTCAGTTCTGTAGTGGGCGCGACATGCATGGGACGATCCTTTTTTCGGGGCGATCAACGAAGGGCGATTCTGGGGCTTTGGTCAACTTTGCACAAAAGGATAAAAGCGATCGTTGGCATGAGTATGACTCATGCATATATGCTTGCCGGTGATCCGTTTCCCCGCATGGCAGGCGCCTCATGTCACGTCAGCTCCCTCCGTTGTATGCCTTGCGCGCATTCGAAGCCGCCGCCCGGCTGAGTTCGTTCACCCGTGCCGGTGAGGAGTTGTCGATCACCCAGAGTGCGGTCAGCCGGCATATCCGTACACTGGAAGACCATTTCGCCTGTCGCCTGTTCATGCGCAACGGCCGCAGCCTGCAACTGACTGAAGCAGCGCGGGTGCTGCTGCCAGGCGTGCGGGAAGGCTTCGCCGCACTGGAGCGGGCCTGCGATAGCTTGCGTGGCGAAGACGGAATCCTGCGCATGAAGGCGCCTTCGACCCTGACCATGCGCTGGCTGCTGGCGCGGCTGAGCCGCTTCCGGCACCTGCAACCCGGCAACGAAGTTCAGCTGACCAGTGCCTGGATGGACGTTGACCATGTGGACTTCAGCAACGAACCGTTCGACTGTGCGGTGCTGCTCAGTGACGGTGTGTTCCCGCCGGACTGGGAGGTGCGCCGGTTGTTCGCCGAACTGCTGATCCCGGTAGGGGCGCCGGACCTGCTCGCAGATGGCCCATGGGACGAACGCCGGCTGGCCGGCATCGAGCTGCTGCACCCGACGCCGGACAAGCGCGACTGGCGTGCCTGGCTCGAGCGCATGGGGCTCGCTAACCAGGTTTCGCTCAAGGGCGGGCAGGTATTCGATACCCTGGAACTCGGCATGATCGCGGCCGCGCGTGGCTACGGCATCTCCATGGGAGACCTGCTGATGGTCGCCGAGGACGTGGCGCAGGGGCGCCTGAGCCTGCCGTGGCCGACCGCCGTTCCCAGCGGCATGGACTATTACATGGTGTGGCCGCGCACCCGCCCGGGTGGGGAGCGCTTGCGGCGCCTGAGCCGGTTCCTGCAGGACGAAGCGGCGGCGGTGGATCTGCCCGATGTGCGAATCCTGCCGTCGCTTTGAATGCCAGGCGCAAAGGTTTGCGAATATCCCGGTCCGACACTCAAGTATTCCCCGGCGACGCCGATCAAGTGGCACCAGCGTCCCGGAAGAGGGCGCGCTTCCCGACGACAACAAGCGGGTGGCCCACGTGATCAGGACGATCCCGGCCTCTTGCCAGGAGCTTGACCATGTCTCAACCGCGTGCCCGAATCGCCTCGCAACTGGGGGTTGCCCTCGCCATCGTGCTGGCGCTGGTGATTTCCGGCAGTACCCTGTTCGCCTTGCGCTCGCTGGACGATGCCAACCTCGCCACCCGCCAGGCCCACCTGGCCAGCGAGGCGCGTTTGCTGGCCGACCAGCTTGACACCTTCCACGGCTCGCTCAAGGACAACACCCAGCGCCTCAGCGGGCTGTTCGAGCGGCGCTTCGCCTCGGGCCTGTCGCTGCATGCAGGCGAGACCGTGCAGGTCGCCGGCCAGGCCACGCCTGCCCTGTACCTGGGTAACCAGCTGCTGAACAACGACTTCCAGGTGGTCGATGATTTCCAGCAGATGACCGCCGGCATCGCCACGCTGTTCGTGCGCAACGGTGACGATTTCGTGCGCATCAGCACCAACCTGAAGAAGCAGGACGGCAGCCGTGCCATCGGTACCCTGCTCGATCGCCAGCACCCGGCCTATGCGCGACTGCTGGCCGGGCAGATGTATGTGGGCCGCGCCGTGCTGTTCGAGCGCAACTACATGACCCGCTATGTGCCGGTGACCGATGCCAGCGGCCGGGTGATCGCCGTGCTGTTCGTCGGCTTCGACTACACCGACGCGCAGAATGCCCAGTTCGCCAACTTGGCGCGTTTCCGCATTGGCCAGACCGGCTCGTTGGCCTTGCGCGACGAGAAGGGCGCCTGGCTGGTGCCACCGGCCAATGCCGACCAGCAGTTGTACAGCGCCACCGCCCCCTTCGCCGAAGGCCCCTGGACCGTGGTCGCCAGCATGCCGATGGCAGAGATTCGCCAGGTGACCTGGAGCGTTGGCCTGCGCCTGGCCGTCGGCAGCCTGCTGGCGATGCTGCTGGCTGTTGCCGCCACGCTATGGCTGTTGCGCCGCAAGCTGCGCCCGCTGGATGACTTGGTGCGCCAGGCAGAAGCGCTTGGGGCGGGAGACCTGGGGGCACGCCTGAGCGTGACCAGCGATGACGAGATCGGCCAGCTGGCGCGCAGCTTCAACAAGATGGGCGAAGCATTGGCGACCATGGTCGAGCATATCCGCGGCGCCTCCGAGCAGGTCAGTACCCGTGCACGCTCGCTGGCCGGCCTGTCGGCCGGCGCGTGCGAGGGCATGGACCAGCAGTCCGGCGAAATCACCAGCATGGCCGGCGCGGTGGAAGAGTTCAGCGCCACCTCGATGAACATCGCCGACAACATGGCCGGCACCGAGCGCATGGCCCGTGACAACGCCCAGCAGACCCGCATCGGCCGCAATGCCATGGACGAGGCGTCGCGCTCGCTGACGCAGATTGCCGAGGCGCTTGGCGGTACCGCCACGGTGATGGACAGCCTGGGGGCTCGCTCGCAGGAAATTGGCGGCATCATCAGCGTGATCACCGCGATCGCCGAGCAGACCAACCTGCTGGCTTTGAACGCTGCCATCGAGGCGGCCCGTGCCGGCGAGCAGGGGCGTGGCTTTGCCGTGGTGGCCGACGAAGTGCGGGGGCTGGCCGCACGAACCCGTCAGGCCACGGACGAGATTTCCAGCATGATCACCAGCATCCAGCAGCAGACCGGCCACGCCATCACCACGCTGGAGCAAGGCAACCAGCTGATGCAGGAAGGCCTGGAACGCAACGACAAGGTGGCCCAGGCGTTGGCGCGTATCGACGAGCAGAGCCGTGCGGCCGGTGAGCAGTTTGCTGTAATCAGCACGGCGACCCAGGAGCAGAGCAGCACCGCGACGTTGCTCAGTCGCAACTTGCAGAGCATTGCCCAGGCCAACGGCGAGCAACGCGAAGTGGCTAATGAGCTGGCCTTCACCGCGCGTGAACTGGAAGGGTTGGCGGCACAGTTGCGCCAGGAAGTGGACCGCTTCCGCTGAAACCGCAAGGGGCGCAGAGCGCCCCGACAATCTGAGACCTTACATCGAACCCAGGTTCAACGCCTGCGCACAGGCCTGCAGCGACCGTCGCTCGCTCAGCGCATACAGGGCCAGTTCGTCCTGCACCTGCATGCCCAGCGCCGCTTCGAACGCAGCGCGGTTGGCATTGCTACCGTATTCGGCGTGCGCATCGTCACCCAGGTTGGACTGGAAGATCCCTGCCGCACTCACCGGCAGGAAGTCCTCGTAAACCAGCGCTTCGTAGTGCACATGACCGGCTTCGATCAGCCCTTCCAGAGTGCTCGGGCGGTGAGCCTGGTCACGCGCGGCCAGGCCTTTCTCGGTAGCGAAGTAACGGAAGTACGCCAGCCCCTGCTGGCGCATCTGTGCCAGGTCGTCCGGGAATTCGGCGAAGGTCTCCTTCAGCAGCGCCATGTAGCGTTCGGCATTGGCCTCGGCCGGCACGCCACCCAGGGCGGCTCGAGTGGCATCGAGCAGCTTGTCGTACAGCTGGCGGCCTTTCGGCGTCAGGGCCGCACCGCGCTGTTCGATTTCGCCGAAGCGCGCGGTGTGGCTGCCTTCGCTGCCCTGCTGGTCGCTGAAGGCGACCTTTTCCTGCAGGGCCTTGAAGCTGGTCTGGCGCAGCAGGATCGGATGGCGGCGGGTGGGCGGGCCCTCGACCACGGCCTTCGGCGGGATGCCCTTGGCCGGCATGCCGGCCTGGATCGCATCGATGTCCAGCGTGCGCGGGGTCAGGTGGTTGATGTGCGGGCCCTTGAAGGCCACCACGTCGGCGATCAGGCGATGCTGGTCGTGCAGCTGCTGGTACTGCTCGGCAGTGACGGTGGCGTCATGGTGCCAACGGAAGGTGTGCAGCGCTTCCTGCACGAATGCCTCGGCATCTGCCGCGTTCAGGCCTCCGTCACGTTCGCACTGGGCAATCAGTTCAAGGGCGCGGTCAGTGAAGATCTTGCGTTTGGCCAGGATGCTCTCTGCCAGCGCGCGCAGTTGCGGGTTGTCGATCAGTTCCAGGCGCAGCAGCGAGGTGAATACGCGGAACGGGCTGACGTGCAGTGACTGTTCGTGCACCGCGCGGAAGGCGGTGGAATGAACCGGCACCCCGGCGGAGCTGAGGTCGTAGTAGCCAACCGGCTGCATGCCCATCACTGCGAACAAGCGGGCAATGGTTGCCAGCTCTTGCGCGGTGCCGACGCGGATGGCCCCGTGGCGCTCCTGATCCAGCCGTTCGATCTCGCCGGTCCAGCGCAGGGCCTCGGCGACTTCGGGTTGCCGGGCCATGACCTGCTGGTTGATTTCGCTCACCAGCTCCAGCAGCGTGCCGTACAGGGGCACTTCCTGTTTGTACATGAGCGACATGGCGGCGGAGAACTGCGCGCGGATGTTGTCGGGGCTGACGAAATCGTGGGCGGGCATCGCTAGCTTCCTGGTTGGGTTCGGACGCTTACATGAAAGCGGGGAATGCACTTGGCTTACAAGCGAAAAAAAGTGAGTGTGTCATTCCTTTTTTGATCGATCTAAAGGGCCGCCAAGCGCCCCTGGCGGTCTCAATCCGCAAGCTGCTCGCGAATCCACTCCACCAATGCCCGGACCTTGGGTACCTCCGCTGCATGCTCGGCATACGCCAGGTAATGCGCCCCTGCACTGGGCATCGCATGGTTCCACGGCATCACCAGGCTACCCTCGGCCAGTTCCTTCGCCGCCAGGTAGCGTGGCACCAATGCCACCCCGCACCCGGACTGCGCCGCACTCAAGGCCATATAGAAGGTATCGAAGCGCGGACCATGGTAGGCGCTGACGCTTTCCAGGCCCAGCTCCAGGAACCACTCGTGCCACGCCTCTGGTCGCGAGGTGCTTTGCAGCAACACCAGTTCGGCCAGTTGCCCGGCGTCGACCAGTTCGCGGCCAGCCAGTAGCTCCGGTGCGCACACCGGTACCACCTCTTCACCGAACAGCGCCATGCAGGTGGCTCCTGGCCAAGTGCCCTGGCCATAGAAGAACACCACGTCCGCCGAACCCTGCAGCAAGGCGAACGGCTCCATCTCGTTGCGGATGTCGAGGTGGATATTGCCGTGGCGCTTGCCAAAACCCTTGAGGTGCGGAATCAGCCAGCGCACGCCGAAACTCGGCTGGGTGGCTACCTTCAATATCTCGGTCTGCTCGCCGTAGGTGAGTACGTAGCGGCTGGACATGTCGACCTGGGTGAGGATCTTGTTGACCTCGGCCAGGTACAGGCTGCCGGCGGGTGTCAGCTGCAGGCGGCGGCGGATGCGCAGGAACAGGTGGTGGCGCAGCATGTCTTCCAGCTGCGCCACCTGCTTGCTGACCGCGCTCTGGGTCAGGTGCAGTTCTTCGGCGGCACGGGTAAAACTCAAATGGCGGGCTGCAGCTTCAAAGCACTGCAGGGCAGTCATGGACGGCACCAGGCGTTTGGACATAGCGGTCTCTGCGGCTCAAATCATTACCTGACGGAATGATATGCGGAATAAAGGTCGTTTGTTGTAGCTATGTGATCGGATTAATACTGATCCATATCATTTTTCCACCCCATCACCCGATGTAGGAGAAGCACAATGGTTGCTGGATTGCTCGAGCGCCTTGGCGTTGCCGCCGAGGCTTACACCCAGGGCGACTACCCTGTTCACACGCCGATCGACGGCAGCCAGATCGCCTCGGTGAAATTGCTCGGCAAGGCCGAGACCATCGCTTGCATCGACCAGGCGCAAGGCGCCTTCGAAGCCTGGCGCAGCGTACCGGCCCCGCGCCGTGGCGAACTGGTGCGGCTGTTCGGCGAAGTGCTGCGTGAGCACAAGGCTGACCTCGGCGAGCTGGTATCGATCGAAGCCGGCAAGATCACCCAGGAAGGCCTGGGCGAAGTGCAGGAAATGATCGACATTTGCGATTTCGCTGTTGGCCTGTCGCGCCAGTTGTACGGCCTGACCATCGCCTCCGAGCGCCCCGGCCACCACATGCGTGAAACCTGGCACCCGCTGGGTGTGGTCGGTGTGATCAGTGCGTTCAACTTCCCGGTTGCAGTCTGGGCCTGGAACGCCGCCCTGGCCCTGGTCGCCGGTAACGCTGTGGTGTGGAAACCGTCGGAAAAGACTCCGCTGACCGCCCTGGCCTGCCAGGCACTGTTCGAGAAAGCCCTGAAAGCCTTCGGCGATGCCCCGGCCGGGCTGGCGCAGCTGGTGATCGGCGGCCGTGAAGCTGGCGAAGCCCTGGTCGACGACGCGCGCGTCCCGCTGGTCAGCGCCACTGGCAGCACCCGCATGGGCCGTGAAGTAGGCCCGCGCGTGGCTGCCCGCTTCGGCCGCAGCATCCTGGAACTGGGCGGCAACAACGCCATGATCCTGGCCCCGAGTGCCGACCTGGACCTGGCCGTGCGCGGCATCCTGTTCTCCGCTGTCGGTACCGCTGGCCAGCGTTGCACCACCTTGCGCCGCCTGATCGTGCATCGCTCGATCAAGGATGAAGTGGTTGCCCGCGTCAAAGCCGCCTACGGCAAGGTGCGCATCGGCGACCCACGCAAGGACAACCTGGTGGGCCCGCTGATCGACAAGCAGTCGTTCGATGCCATGCAAGGTGCGCTGGCCAAGGCCCGTGACGAGGGCGGCCAGGTGTTTGGCGGCGAGCGCCAGCTGGCCGACCAGTACCCGAACGCCTACTACGTATCGCCTGCCATTGCCGAAATGCCGGCGCAGAGCGACGTGGTGCGCCACGAGACCTTCGCACCGATCCTGTACGTGCTCGCCTACGACGATTTCGAAGAGGCCCTGCGCCTGAACAACGAAGTGCCACAAGGCCTGTCGTCGTGCATCTTCACCACCGACATCCGTGAAGCCGAGCGCTTCCAGAGTGCTTCGGGCAGCGACTGCGGTATCGCCAACGTCAACATCGGCACCAGCGGTGCCGAGATCGGTGGTGCGTTCGGTGGCGAGAAGGAAACCGGCGGTGGCCGTGAGTCCGGTTCCGACGCCTGGAAAGGCTACATGCGTCGCCAGACCAACACCGTGAATTACTCGCGCGAGCTGCCGCTGGCGCAGGGTATCGTGTTCGACTGATGGGCTGATGCTGCATGGCCGGGGGCTTGGCCCCCGGTTCGCGGGCAAGCCCGCTCCCACAGGTCCCCACAGATTTCGAAACCTGTGTACATCCTGGGGGAGCGGGCTTGCCCGCGAATGGGCCCTAACGCGGCCCCAAACAAGAACAAATTGCTGGAGCCGGGCCATGTCCGAACTGCGTCAACAATGCTTGTGGGAATTCATCACAGAACCGAGCGTCGCCATCCAGGCCCTGGCCGGTGAGCACAAGGCCGATGTCTGTGTGATCGGTGGTGGCATTACTGGCCTGTCGGCGGCCATCCACCTGCTCGAGCAGGGCAAGTCGGTGATCCTGCTGGAGGCCTGGAAGATCGGCCATGGCGGCTCCGGGCGTAACGTCGGCCTGGTCAACGCCGGCACCTGGATTCGCCCTGACGATGTCGAAGCCACCCTCGGCGTGCAGCAGGGCAGCCGCCTGAACAAGGTGCTGGGTGAGGCTCCGGCTGAAGTGTTTGCCATGATCGAGCGCCTTGGCATCGACTGCCAGGCGCAGCACAAAGGCACCTTGCACATGGCGCACAACGCCACCGGCATCGCCGACCTTGAAGCTCGCCACGAGCAATGGCGCCGCCGGGGTGCCGATGTGGAGCTGCTGACCGGCGCCCAATGCCAGGAATACTGCGGCACCGACAAGATTTCCGCCGCGCTGCTCGACCGCCGCGCCGGCACCATCAACCCGATGGGCTACACCCAGGGCCTGGCCGCTGCGGTGGCGCGCCTGGGCGGCAAGCTGTTCCAGCAGTCCTCGGTCGAAGGCCTGGAGCGTGATGGCGATGCCTGGCGAGTGAAGACCGCACGTGGCTCGGTGCGCGCCGACAAGGTGGTGATTTCCACCGGTGCCTATACCGAAGGCGACTGGAGCAACCTGCAGAAGCAGTTCTTCCGTGGTTACTACTACCAGGTGGCGTCCAAGCCGTTGCATGGCGCTGCCGCCGACAAGGTACTGCCGCATGGGCAGGGTTCGTGGGACACCCGCACCGTGCTCAGCAGCATCCGCCGCGACGACGAGGGCCGCCTGCTGTTGGGCAGCCTCGGCCGGGTCGACAACAAGCCGGCCTGGTTCGTACGCAGCTGGGCCGACCGGATCCAGAGCCACTACTACCCCGAACTGGGCAAGGTCGAATGGGAGATGCACTGGACCGGCTGCATCGACTTCACTCCCGACCACCTGATGCGCCTGTTCGAGCCGGCACCGGGGCTGGTGGCAGTCACCGGTTACAACGGGCGCGGCAATACCACCGGGACCGTGATCGGTCGGGCATTTGCCGAATTCCTGCTGAAGGGTGAGGTGGGCAGCCTGCCGATTCCGTTCTCGCCAATGAAGGGTGTGAGTGCGCCTTCTCTGCGCACTGCGTTCTACGAGTCCGGGTTCTCGCTGTACCACGCGGGGCAATGCCTGAGGGTTGTGCTGTAAGCTCTGCGCCGGGTTCGCAGGAGCGCGGCGGCACAGGCTTACTTGTGCAACCAGCTCAGGAAGCCGCCTCTCTTGATCGAAGCCGGCTTCTGCAGCAACAGCGACTCCCGGCTCTGCCGCCTGAACCGCTGCAACTTGCCAAACGCTGCCTGCACCTCGCCACGTTGCACCAGGCAGTTTTTTACCTGTTCCTTGTCGATGCGATACAGGACGCAACTGGTCAACGTACGGAACTCGGCAAACGAGTCGTCCTCATCGATGATGCCCTCGATCCCCAGCACCTCACCGGGCCCCATGCGCCCGGCCTCCACCAGCCTGTCGCCATCGCGGATCGACGCCGATACGACGCCGCTGCCTATCACCAGCAAGTGCTCGGATTGCTCGCCCACGCCCAGGATGACCTGGTCCGCCAGATATTCCACCGCTGTCATGCGCTGGCTCAGGGCATCGCGTTCTTCATCGGTCAGCGAGCGGAACACTCGTACTTCGTCCAGCACCTCGCGCTGACGGCTGCGCGGCGGCATGGCCAGGTCTACGTTCCACATCACCCCGCTGGCCTCCAGGTGCCGGTGCGCCAGGTCGAACAGCTGGTTGCGCGCATCACCCTTGACGCCTGCGTCGGCTACGAAGCCGCTGGCCTCGTACTCCACTGATTCCAGCGTCGACGCCTTCACCGCGACCTTCGGCCTTGGCGTGGCAAGAATGGCGCTGACACCCTGCAAGGCCTTTTCCAGTGCATCGAACACCCGCTTGGGGCGTACCTTGGCCGGCACCACCACGCTGATCGATACGCCGTGTACGTCAGCCGGGCGGCTGTGGTTGAGCAGCCGCGCCTTGGCTGCCACCGAGTTGGGGATCACCGCCAGGCTGCCGCTGCCAGTGAGCAAGCGGGTAGCCCGCCAGTCGATTTCCAGCACCTTGCCTTCAGTGCCGTCAATCGAGATCGAATCGCCAATCTGGTAGGGCCGCGTGGTGTTCAGGATGATGCCACTGAAGACGTCGGCCAACGTACTTTGCAGTGCCAGGCCGATGACGATGGCCATCACCCCGGAGGTGGCCAGCAGCCCCTTCACCGGCAGTTGCAGCACATAACCTGCCGCGGCGACCACGGCGGCCAGGAAGATCAACGCCCCCAGCACGTCCTGCAGCAAGCGCCCGCCGTGGCTGCCACGGGCCACCAGCAACAGGCCGAACACCACCGTTACCGTGCGCGCGCCGAACAGCCACCAGCCGATGGCCAATACCGTGGCCAACAGGTTGCGTGAAACATCGTCGGCCCAGGGGGGCGGTTGCAGTGGGCTCATGCCGGCGGCCACCAGTACCGAGCTGAACAGCAGGAACAGCACCAGCCGCGCACCGATGCGCCAGGCCCGGTGCTGGAGGGGAATGAGCTGCCAGAGCACAAGGTCGAGCAGGATCAAGGCGATGCCGAGCAACAGCGGGTATGACTGGATGAACGCCAGCATGGAGGTCTCGGGTGTCAGGGGAGGGCTGTGGGTAGTAATAGAGCAGGTTGTCGTTGCAGGCAATGGGCGCCTGCAAACCTGGCTTGCATAGGGATCGCGCAAATAGCAAAGCCAGTGCAGTACGTGTGGAAGCGGGTTTAGCCGCGAAGAGGGCAGCAAATCCAAAGCCAATGGATCGTTCATAAAATAGAACGCTAAAGCCAGAAAACGCTGTCTACCGCTTCAAAGGTGATGGTTTTAATCTTATCCCATCAACGCGAAACACCCAACTTACTGACTTCAACACCTTCGGAGCTACGACCATGACCAACTTCAAATACAACCGCCTGAACAAAGACGACGCCGCAGTCCTGCTGGTCGACCACCAGGCTGGCCTGCTGTCGCTGGTGCGCGACATCGAGCCGGACGCGTTCAAGAACAATGTCCTGGCCCTGGCCGACCTGGCCAAGTTCTTCAACCTGCCGACCATCCTCACCACCAGCTTCGAGCAAGGCCCCAACGGCCCGCTGGTACCCGAGCTGAAAGCGCTGTTCCCGGATGCCCCGTACATCGCCCGCCCAGGCCAGATCAACGCCTGGGACAACGAAGACTTCGTCAAGGCGGTGAAGGCCACCGGCAAGAAGCAACTGATCATCGCCGGTGTGGTGACCGAGGTCTGTGTAGCCTTCCCGGCGCTGGCGGCGCTGGAAGAAGAGTTCGACGTGTTCGTGGTGACCGACGCTTCCGGCACCTTCAACGCCATGACCCGCGACGCCGCGCACGACCGCATGAGCCAGGCTGGTGCGCAGCTGATGACCTGGTTCGGCGTAGCCTGCGAGCTGCACCGCGACTGGCGCAACGACATCGAAGGCCTGGCGGCGCTGTGCTCCAACCACATCCCCGACTACCGCAACCTGATGACCAGCTACAACGCGTTCAACGCCAACAAATAAGCCACGGTTCCGGGCACCGCCAGTCGGTGCCCGGCCAGTGCAGCACACCCGTCCAATCCTCCGCCCGTCCGCCGTTGCACAGTGGATGCGGGCAAGCTCATCCCAAGGAACGCCGATGAACACCGCATTCCAAGACAACCGCAACGTGGTGACCCTGGTCATCCAGCACAAGGTCCGCGCCGCGTCGCTGGCCGCCTACGAAGCCTGGCTCAAGCGCACGGTCAGTACTGCTCGGCGACAGCCGGGGCACCTGGACGTCAACGTCATCCGCCCCGACGACGGCGGGCTGCACTTCACCACGGTGGTGCGTTTCGCCGACGCCAGCCTGCTGCAGGCCTGGGTCAATTCGACCGAACGCCAGGCACTGGTCAACGAGGTGCTGCCGTTGCTCGAAGGCGGTGACCACACCCAGGTGCATGACGACCCGGAGTTCTGGTTCACCCCGCCGAACACCCGCGTAGCGCAACCGCCGCGCTGGAAGCAGGCGCTGCTGACCTACCTGGTGATCTGCCCGATGACCCTGGTCATTCCGCATCTGCTGGCGCCGCTGTTCGTGCGCTTTCCGCAATTGGGCGGCGCGATCATCGGCAACCTGTTCACCAACCTGTTCGTCATCCTGCCTGTGGTGTTCTACATCATGCCCTGGGTCACCCGTCGCTGCGCCAACTGGTTGCGCGGCTGAGCAAGCCTTCACCTCTACATTTTCAAGGAGATACCGACATGAGCACGTTCGTTACCCGCGATGGCACCTCGATCTACTTCAAGGACTGGGGCAGTGGCAAGCCCGTGCTGTTCAGCCATGGCTGGCCACTGGATGCCGACATGTGGGATTCGCAGATGGAGTTCCTGGCCAGTCGCGGTTACCGCACCATCGCCTTCGACCGCCGTGGCTTCGGCCGTTCGAGCCAGCCGTGGAGTGGCTACGACTACGACACGTTCGCCGACGATATTGCCCAGCTGATCGAGCATCTCGACCTGCGCGACGTGACCCTGGTGGGCTTCTCGATGGGCGGTGGCGATGTCAGCCGCTACATCGCCCGTCACGGTAGCGAGCGTGTGGCCGGCCTGGTCTTGCTGGGGGCAGTGACGCCAATCTTCGGCAAGCGTGACGACAACCCGCAGGGTGTCGACCTGTCGGTGTTCGAAGGTATCCGCGCCGGTCTGCGTGCCGACCGGGCGCAGTTCATCGCCGATTTTGCCACGCCGTTCTATGGCCTGAACCATGGGCAGCAGGTGTCCCAGGGCGTGCAGACCCAAACCTTGAACATCGCGCTGATGGCGTCGATCAAGGGCACCCTGGACTGCGTGACGGCGTTTTCCGAGACCGACTTCCGCCCCGACATGGCCAAGGTCGATGTGCCGACGCTGGTAATCCATGGCGACGACGACCAGATCGTGCCGCTGGAAACCACCGGCAAGCAGGCGGCGGAGCTGATTCGTGGGGCTGAACTGAAAGTGTATGCCGGGGCGCCGCACGGGTTTGCCGTGACGCATGCACAGCAGCTGAACGAGGACCTGTTGGCGTTCCTGCAGAAGTAATTGTGGGCAGCATTCGGGGGCTTGCCCAGGCAGCACAAAGCTTGAACAGGGCTAACCTTCTACAACCCACCGCACATCCATCCAAGCCCTGGCCCTGCACTCACCGGCATGCTTCGCAGTTGCGCCTGCCGGCGCCCCCACCAGACGGAGAAGACCATGTCCCAGGACCGCAACGACAAGACCCGTCGCCAGTTCCTCGCCACCAGCACCGTGCTCGGTGCCGCCGGCGCGCTCTGGTCCGCATTGCCTTTTACCGGTTCCGCTTACGCATCCACTCAAGGAGGTTCCATGACCGCCGACCTGATTCTGTTCAACGGCAAACTGCACACCGTTGATCGTGAAAAGCCCACCGCGACCGCCGTCGCCATCAAGGATGGCCGTTTCATCGCCGTGGGCAACGACGCCGAGGCCATGGCCCACAAGGGCGCCTCCACGCAAATCATCGACCTCAGGCAGCGCACGGTCATTCCGGGCCTGAACGACTCGCACCTGCACCTGATCCGTGGTGGCCTGAACTACAACCTGGAGCTGCGCTGGGAGGGCGTGCCGTCGGTAGCCGACGCCCTGCGCATGCTCAAGGACCAGGCCGCGCGCACGCCCACCCCGCAGTGGGTGCGCGTGGTCGGTGGCTGGAACGAATTCCAGTTCGCCGAAAAACGCATGCCCACCCTGGAAGAAATCAACCAGGCCGCGCCGGACACGCCGGTGTTCCTGCTGCACCTGTATGATCGCGCATTGCTCAACCGCGCTGCGCTCAAGGCCGTCGGCTACACCAAGGACACGCCCAACCCGCCGGGTGGCGAGATCCAGCGTGACAAGTTCGGCAACCCGACCGGCATGCTGATCGCCCGCCCCAACGCTATGATTCTCTACGCCACCCTGGCCAAGGGGCCGAAGTTGCCGCTGGAGTACCAGGTCAACTCTACCCGCCAGTTCATGCGCGAACTCAACCGCCTGGGCCTGACCAGCGCCATCGATGCCGGTGGTGGCTACCAGAACTTCCCGGACGACTATCAGGTGATTCAGCAACTGGCCGACAACAACCAGTTGACCGTGCGCATCGCCTACAACCTGTTCACCCAGAAGCCCAAGGAAGAGCTGGACGACTTCCGTAAATGGACCTCCAGCGTCAAGCTGCACAGCGGCACCGACTTCCTGCGCCATAACGGCGCCGGCGAGATGCTGGTGTTCTCTGCCGCCGACTTCGAGGACTTCCTCGAGCCGCGCCCGGACCTGCCGCAGACCATGGAGCAAGAGCTGGAGCCGGTGGTGCGCCACCTGGTCGAGCAGCGCTGGCCATTCCGCCTGCATGCCACCTACAACGAATCGATCACGCGCATGCTCGACGTGTTCGAGAAGGTCAACCGCGACATTCCGTTCAATGGCCTGCCGTGGTTCTTCGACCATGCCGAAACCATCACCCCGCACAACATCGAACGCGTGCGTGCGCTGGGCGGTGGTATCGCCATCCAGGACCGCATGGCCTTCCAGGGTGAATACTTCGTCGACCGCTACGGCGCCAAGGCTGCCGAACAGACCCCGCCGATCAAGCGCATGCTCGA
This sequence comes from Pseudomonas sp. TE21394, assembly GCF_054057835.1. Classification (NCBI taxonomy): domain Bacteria; kingdom Pseudomonadati; phylum Pseudomonadota; class Gammaproteobacteria; order Pseudomonadales; family Pseudomonadaceae; genus Pseudomonas; species Pseudomonas sp. TE21394. The sequence goes on from NZ_JBSRZR010000001.1 coordinate 2,035,812, forward strand.
CATGGGCGTTCCGGTGGGTGCCGGTACCGACGCCACCCGCGTGTCCAGCTACAACCCATGGACCTCGTTGTACTGGCTGGTCAGCGGCAAGACCGTCGGAGGCATGGAGCTGTACCCTGAAGGCCTCAGTCGCGACACCGCATTGCAGCTGTTTACCCAGGGCAGCGCCTGGTTCTCCAGCGAGCAGGGCAAGAAGGGGCAGATCAAGGTGGGCCAACTGGCCGACCTGGCGGCATTGTCGCTGGACTTCTTCAGCGTCGACGAAGAAGCGATCAAGGGCATCGAGTCGGTGCTGACCGTGGTCGACGGCAAGGTGGTATACGCCGCGGCAGAATTCGACAAGCTCGGCCCGCCACAGGTGCCGGTGCTGCCGGAGTGGTCGCCGGTGACCAAGGTGCCGGGCCACTGGCGCGTGGGTACGCCATCGCTGGCGGCAGTGGCGCACCAGTGCGTCGGGCCTTGCGGGGTGCATGCGCACAGCCATGAGAAGGCGCGGCACTCCAATGTGCCGGTGAATGACTTCCAGGGTTTCTGGGGCGCGCTGGGTTGTTCGTGCTTCGCTTTCTAAGCTGAGCAGATGTGAAAAAGGGGCCGGTAATCGGGCCCCTTCTTCACTCCTTCGGTGCCGGCGTCAATGGTGAGCTTTGTGCTCACCGCCTGCCAGCAGATGCCGGATCTTCACTTCCACTCCAACGGTCTGCAGCATCCGCACCCGCGCCTCGATCTTCAGTTCGCCCCGTGTCACCCGATGGTGATGGCGCAGATGCTCCAGCCACGACTCCTCGAAGAAGAACTCCAGCCACAACGCTGGATCGGCACTGTCGCGCATCAACCCCCACGACAATGCGCCATTACGCTTGCGCATCGCCTCCAGCTCCCGCGCTGCCCGCTGGAAAGCTGCGGCCTTTGGCGGTTCGATGTGGTATTCGACGGTGACCATCACTGGCCCATGGTCCTGGTCCAGGTCGTCGCTCAGCACCGGCACCGGCCAGTGCAGCGACGGTGTCAGCTCTTCGGCTTCGGTTTCCGGCAGCGTCACCCTGCAGGTCAGCAAGGTGCCGAATGCCAGCCCGCCTGCGGCCAGCAGCAGGCTCAGGGTGATCGATGCATGACTGGCCAGCGTGCCCCACAGCAGCCCGCCAGCGGCCATGGCGCCAAAGAAGATCAGGATGTATACCGACAACGCCCGCGCTCGCACCCAGGCCGGCACCGCGGTCTGCGCCGCCACTTGCAGGTTGGACAGCACGGCGATCCACGCCGCGCCGCTGAGCAGCATCGCCGGGAGTAGTACATAGAAGTCGCGCACCAGCGCCAGGGCCAAGAGGAACAGGGCATACAGCAGGCTGGCCAGCATCACCAGACGGTCGCGGCTGATGCGTTCGCGCAGGCGTGGCAGCAAGGTGGCGCCAGCTACGGCGCCAATACCGATGGCCGCCAGCAGCAAGCCGAAATCTGCTGCGCTGCCGCGCATCTCGCCACGCACGATCAGCGGCAGTAGTGAAGTACCGGCACTGGCGCAGAAAAAGAACGCCAGCGCGCGCAGCATCACCGCCTGCAACGGCTTGGCGCTGCGGGCAAAGCGCAGCCCGGTGCGCATGGCGCCAATGAAGCGCTCGGCCGGCAGCAGTGGCTCCTTCACCTCGCGTTTCCACAGCAACAACACCAGGATCACGCCGGCGAACGAGACGGCATTCAGGGCAAAAGTCAACCATGGGCCGACCATGCTCACTACCAACCCCGCCAATGCCGGGCCGATGGCGCGGGATACGTTGATGCCGACACTGGAAAGCGCCACTGCGTTGGCCAGGTCCTGCTTGCCTACCAGCTCTGGCGTCAGCGCGCTCCACGCCGGCATCATCAGTGCCGTACCGATGCCCAGCGCCAGGGTCAGTACCAGCAGCAAGGCGACGTTCATCAGCCCGAGCAAGGTCAAGGCCGCCAGCACCACGGCCACGCCGGACATCCACAGCTGCACCAGCAACAGGTAGCGGCGCTTGTCGACGATATCTGCTGCGGCGCCGGCCGGCAGGGCCAGGAAGAACATCGGCAGCGAGCCGGCCACCTGGATCAGCGCCACGTGCAACGGGCTGGCCGACAGCGTGGTCATCAGCCAGCCGGCGCCCACCTCGTGCATCCAGGTGCCGATGTTCGAGGCAATGGTGGCGATCCACAGCATGCGGAAGGTGGTGTTGCGCAACGGGCTCCAGGCGCCTGAAGGGGAAGTGCTCATGTCAGAAGCTGCCTTTGAGTGGGTATTCGATGATCAGGTAGAGGCGATCGATGTCATCGCCGGCCTGGGCCTGGTTGGCGCGGTGGCTGACATGCGAGAGCGACAGGCTCAAGTCTTTGGCGGCCCCCGACTGCACCACGTATTTCAGGTCGATGTCGCGCTCCCAGTGCTTGCCGCCCTTGCCATATTGGCCTACGTAGGCGCCGCGCGCCGGGGCGTGGCTGCCGTCGATGCCGCGGCCGCTGACGTAGCGGCCCATCAGGCTCAGGCCGGGCACGCCGAGGGTGGCGAAATCGAGGTCATGGCGCAGTTGCCAGGAGCGCTCGCCGGGGCCGTTGAAGTCGGCGTACTTGATCGAGTTGGCCAGGTAGATGGAGTCGCCACCGACGAAGTCGAACGGGGTATCGCCTTTGACCTTCTGATAGCCCAGGCTCAGCGCCTGGGCGCCGAAGCTGTACCTGGCCAGCAAGCTGTAGGCGAGGGTGTCGATCGCCCCGGCGCTGGCGTTGCCGGTGTCGCGGGTCTTGTACAGGTTACCGTCCAGGCGCCAGTTGCCCTCGGCGAGGTTCAGGTTGAGATAGGCCTGGCGCCAGGTGTCCTGCAACTGCCCGGCGTACAGCGCAGCGCCGAATGGGCCTGGGGGCGCGAAGGTGGCGCCGGCCAGGCTGATGGCGCGGTTGGCGGTGCTGGCGCCGTAGCCACTGAAATCATCATGGGTAGCGCTGTTGTCCTGGTTGTTGAACGCGGTGAAGCGCCCGGCCTGCAGGCGCCAGTCGGGCAGGCTGCGGTTCTCCAGCAACCAGCCGGTGGCGTATTCCGGGTGCAGGCGTTTGTCGGCGGTATCGAACACCGGGGTTTCCACGGTCATCTCGCCGTAGCGCACCTGGGTGTCGCCCAGGCGCAGCTTGAGTGCAGCGCCGGCACTGGAGTAGCCGGACTCGGCGCGGCCATCACTGTCGCGCGGCAGCAGGCCGGTACCGGCATGGCCGCGACCGCCGTCGAGCTTGAAGCCGAGAAAACCGTGGGCATCGATACCGACGCCGAGGGTGCCCTCGGTGAAGCCGGAACGGATGTCGCCGATGAAACCCTGGGCCCATTCCTGGCGGTAGTTCTGGCCGCTACCGGATGGCGAGCGGAAGTCGCTGTGCAGGAAATAGTTGCGGCTGAGCAGCGACCAGCCGGGTTCGTCGGCCTGGCTGAGGGCCGGGCAGAGGGCGAGGGTGGCGAGCAGGGCGCGGCCTGGTCCGTGGGTGGCGCGGATCATGGGGGCTCCGGGGGGGCGATGATCCGAGACTGTGGGGCAAGGATAGGTCAGGGGTCTTGTAAGTGTGTGCTGGCGTGGGTTTGCCTGTGCCGGCCTCTTCGCGGGGCAAGCCCGCTCCTACAAAAGGTCGCGTTCCCCTGTAGGAGCGGGCTTGTCCCGCGAAGAGGCCGGTACAGACAACCTTGAGCTCAGGCCATGTCGCTGATCGCGAACTCCTCGGCCAGGTGATCGATCAACGCCCGTACCGACGGCAGCAACCCCCGCCGTGACGGGAAGATCGCATGCACGATACCGCAGCGCGGGTGCCAACCCGGCAACAGTTCCACCAGCCGCCCGGACGCCAGGTCCTCGCGCACTGCCACCCGCGGCAGGTGCGCGATGCCCACACCAGCGACTACGAAATGACGCAGGGCGAACAGGTCGTCGGTGACCATGCGTGGCGTATGCGGGATGACGATGCTGTGGCTGGTGTCCTCGCCCTGGAACAACTGCCAGTGGTATTCGCGTTGGGCGCTGCCCCAGTGCAGGCTGGGCAACGTGCCGAGCAGCTGCGGGTCGAAGTCCTTGGGCAGTCGCTCCAGATATTGCGGCTGGCCGACCAGGCACTGGGTACTGTTGCTCAGCACCTTCATCACCATGTCGGTGTTTTCCAGTGGCGGGAAGCGCACCCGCAGGGCGACGTCGAAACCTTCGTGCAGCAGGTCGACGCGGCGGTTGGTGCTCTCGATGAACAGTTCCACCTGGGGGTACTTGAGCATGTAGCGGGTCAGCATCGGCCCGACCCAGGAGTTGAGCAGTGTGGTCGGGCAGCTGATGCGAACCAGGCCGCGCGGTTCGCTGCGGTTGCGCTCGATGATCTCCGCCGCGCCCTCGGCTTCCACGCGCATGGCCAGGCAGCGGTTGTAGTAGGCCTGGCCGATCTCGGTGAGCGAACAATGGCGGCTGGTGCGGTGCAGCAGGCGCACGCCCAGGCGGTCTTCGAGGTCGGCGATGCGCCGGCTGAGTTTTGACTTGGGCATGTCCAGCGCGCGCCCGGCCGGGGCGAAGCCGCCATGCTCCACGACTTGGGTGAAGTAGTAGAGCGAGTTGAGGTCTTCCAATGATCGGTCTCCAGGCATGTGGTTGCCTGTGCCGGCCTCTTCGCGGCTGAAGCCGCTCCTACAGGCGCAGCGCAGGTTCAGCTCCGGCGCGATCCCTGTAGGAGCGGCTTCAGCCGCGAAGGGCCGGCACAGCCCCGACAAATCTGTCGTTCATAAATTAGAACGCTAAAGCCAAATTCTGCTATCTACCGCCGTAAAGGTGATGATTTTAATCTGTGCTCATCAACACGAAACACCTTCAAATGCTGAAAAATTCATAAACCCTTAGGAGCACAGACCATGAGCAAATTCACCTACAACCGCCTGAACAAAGACGACGCCGCAGTCCTGCTGGTCGACCACCAGGCTGGCCTGCTGTCGCTGGTGCGTGATATCGAGCCAGACAAGTTCAAGAACAACGTGCTGGCCCTGGCTGACCTGGCCAAGTTCTTCAACCTGCCGACCATCCTCACCACCAGCTTCGAGCAAGGCCCGAACGGCCCGCTGGTACCCGAGCTGAAAGCGCTGTTCCCGGACGCCCCGTACATTGCCCGCCCTGGCCAGATCAACGCCTGGGACAACGAAGACTTCGTCAAGGCGGTGAAGGCGACTGGCAAGAAGCAACTGATCATTGCCGGTGTGGTGACTGAAGTGTGCGTAGCGTTCCCGGCTCTGGCGGCTCTGGAGGAAGAGTTCGACGTGTTCGTGGTGACCGATGCTTCCGGCACCTTCAACGAAATGACCCGTGATGCCGCACACGACCGTATGAGCCGGGCAGGTGCGCAGCTGATGACCTGGTTCGGCGTAGCCTGTGAACTGCACCGCGACTGGCGCAATGACATTGAAGGGCTGGCGGCGCTGTGCTCCAACCATATTCCGGACTACCGCAATCTGATTACCAGCTATAACGCCCTGACTGTTGGTAAGTAACAGCGAGGATTCTGGTTCAAGAGGCCGACCCTGATTGCAGGGTCGGCCTTTTTTTTTGTCAGTGGATGGCTGCGATGTGCCCGCCTTGATGGCATACCAGAGCCGCCAAGGGCTCGCCTTGAGATTTGCAGCGCCTGTGAGATCGAGCGCCGCGCGGGCGGCGCTCGACTGACCGACGCTGAAAAGCTCAAGGCATGCGCTTGGTAGCATTGACTCAACAACCCGCCAGGCACCTCATGCGTTCTGAATTCCAGAAACAAGAACAGGGCCTAAGCCCTCTTGTCGTTTCGCTGTACCTCCTACATCTGTTTCGGGCCAGTACCTCCTGTGAGGTCACCGGTGTCCGCCTTGTTTGTCCCATTCATAATCGAAGGCATCGCTGCTGCCGTTCCACCTATCTCCCGCCATGCGCCAAGGGTGCGAGCGCCAATGGTGCAGGAATAACTGGCCCGACACAGAGGTAGGAGCGGATTTATCCGCGATGCGCCGCGCGGGGGGCGCTCGACTGACCGACGCTGAAAACCTCAAGGCATGCGCTTGGTAGCATTGACTCAACAGCCCGCCAGGCACGTCTCATGCCTTCTGAATTCCAGAAACAAGAAGAGGGCCTAAGCCCTCTTGTCGTTTCGCTGTACCTGCCTCAATCCGCATCCGAAGCAAACAACCGCTCCAACTCCACCCGCGCCTCCTTGGCCGTCTGCATCACCTTGGCCCGGTCATCGCGCACCTGCCCCTGGGCCAACAGCACCTCTTCGTCATGTTGGGTAAAGCGCTCGATGCGGTCCGCCGCCTGCTCGTCGCTCAAGCCCAGCCCCACCAATGCCCGGCGGGTCATCTCGAGGCTGGAGTAGAACGTCTCGCGAATCGGTTCGGCACCCGCATCCACCAGTTTGTGCACATGCTGGCGGTTACGCGCTCGGGCGAGCACTTTCAGGTGCGGGTACAGGCGTTTGACCCGCTCTGCCGTATGGATGGCGGCCTCCGGGTCATCGATGGTGATGATGAAGTACTCCGCCTCACCCACCTTGGCCGCATGCAGCACCTCGGGGCGCAGCGGGTCGCCGTAGAAAACCGGCACCTGCTCGAACATGCGCGTCATCTCGATGGCATCCACCGACGTTTCCAGGGCAACGAACGGGATCTTCTGGGCGCGCAGGATGCGCGCGACGATCTGGCCCATGCGGCCCATGCCGACGATTACCACCCGTGGCGTGTCGGTCTGGATCTGCTTGTACTGCTCGGGCACTTCACGCACCGCTTGCGGGCGCTTGAGGGCGCGGGCGCAGCCAATCATCAACAGCGGGGTAATCGCCATCGACAAGGTGATGGTCATCAACAGCAGGTCGTAGGTCTGGGTGTCGAACAGGCCCTGGTCCTTGCCCAGCTTGAACACCACGAAGGCGAACTCGCCACCTGCGGCCAGCACCATACCCAGGCGCAGCGCGCTGGCGCTGTTCAGGCCACCGGCCAGGCGGCCGACCCCGATCAGCAGCATCAGCTTCACCGCCACCAGCGACAGGGTCAGGCCCAGCAGCACCAGCGGCATCTCCAGCAGCAGGCGCAGGTTGGCACCCATGCCGACGCTGATGAAGAACAGCCCCAGCAGCAAGCCCTTGAACGGTTCGATCTGCGATTCCAGCTCGTGGCGGTATTCCGAATCGGCCAGCAGCAGGCCGGCAAGGAAGGCACCCAGGGCCATGGAGATACCGGCTTGTTCCATCAGCCAGGCGGTGCCGATCACCACCAGCAGCGCGGTGGCCGTGGATACTTCCGGCAGGCGCGTGCGGGCCACGGTGCGAAACACCGGCCGCAGCAGGTAACGGCCACCGACAATGACCACGGCAATGCTGGCGAACACCTTCAGGCCATGCCCCAGACTGTCGCCGCTGCTGGTGTCCGGGCCGCTGGCGGCCAGCAGCGGGACCAGGGCGATCAGCGGGATCGCGGCAATGTCCTGGAACAACAGGATGGCGAACGCCAGGCGGCCGTGTGGCGCGTTGAGCTGCTTGCTCTCGGCCAGGCTCTGCAGGCCGAGGGCGGTAGACGACAACGCCAGGCCCAGGCCGAGCACGAGGGCTGCTGGTAGCGTCTGGCTGAAGCCGAACAGGGCAATGGCGCCGATCACTGCGCCGGTCAGCAGAACCTGGGCAGTACCGACACCGAACACCGCCTTGCGCATCAGCCACAAGCGCTTGGGCGACAATTCCAGGCCGATGATGAACAGCAGCAGGACCACGCCCAGTTCGGAAATGTGCGCCACGCTTTCGGTGTCGCGGATCAGGCCGAGTGCTTGCGGGCCGATGATCACCCCGGCAAGCAGGTAGCCGAGCACGGCCCCCAGTTGCAGGCGCTTGGCCAGGGGGACCGCGAGGACTGCGGCGAACAGGAAGATCACCGCAGTTTGCAGAAGGCTGCCGTCGTGTGGCATTGGCTCGTACTCCATGAGCTGCCGGGGCAGCATTAGACCAGTTTGGCGGACAATTCTGGGGGCTGGGGTGAAGGCAGACAATCCGCCTGGGCGGAGAAAGATTGTCCCGAATTTGATGACAGCCTGTGCCGGCCTCCTGGCCGGCATGCCCCGCGAAGAACGCAGCGCTGATCCAGCTATTCATCGCCTCCGAACTGCGCCCGATACTGCGCCGGCGTCATGCCGATCCGCTCACAGAACACCTTGCGCATATGCCGATCGCTGCCGAACCCGCACCGCGCCGCCACCACCTTCAATGGCAAATCGCTGCCTTCCAGCAGTTTGCGCGCCCGGTCGATGCGCGCGTTCTGCAGATACTGCAATGGTGTGATGCCCACCTCGCGCTGGAACGTGCGGGCGAAGTTGCGCCCGCTCATGGCCACCAGGTCGGCCATTTTCTGTACGGTGAACGCCTGCTCGATATGGTCGACGATGTACGCCTGTACCCGGGCGATCGGTGAATCATCCCGTGGCACCGCTGCCAGCAACGGCCCGTAGGGCGTCTGCCCGCCCTGGCGATGGCGGGCGACCAGCAGCACTTTGGCCACGTCCAGGGCCAGCGCCTTGCCGTGATCCTCGGCGACCACCGCCAGCGCCAGGTCGATACCTGCAGTGATGCCGCCCGAAGTGATCAGGCAGCGGTCGATCACGTAGATCTGCTCGGTTTCGACCTTGGCCTGGGGGAACGCTTGGGCCAGGCGCTCCACGTAGTTCCAGTGGGTGGTGCAGCGATAGCCATCCAGCAACCCGGCCCGGCCCAGCAGGAACACCCCGGTGCAGATCGCACCGAAGCGCCTGGCCTGGCGCACGGCCTGGGGCAGCCAGCGCTCGATCCCGGGCAGGGCAATGTCATAGGCGCCCGGGCCACCTGGTACCAGCAACAGGTCGACGGTCTCCGGCAGGTCTTCCAGGCGCCGGTCAGCGACCACTTTCAGGCCGCATGAGCCGCGCACCGCTGCCTGCCCCTCGGCCAAGGTCAGCAGCCGGTACTGCCGTTCTGCGGGCAGGAACCGATTGGCGATGGCGAATGCATCCATGGGGCCGGTGACATCCAGCAGCAACACATCGTTGAACAGCACCATGGCCACGGTGCGGTGGGCGGGTTTTTCCTGCATACCTCTTTCGCCTTGAATGTCGGCCGCTGGCAGCGGCCAGAAGCTGAATACGAAACGTATCTTATGGTATCGGCAAAACAGCCTGGGCCAGCAGCGCACAATTAATAACAATTCAGCTTTGGCTCAGGACTTTGTCATGCGCCGGGGGCGAGACTTTCCGCCATTGAACAGGAGAGTCGCCATGCACCCTGGGACGCCCGAAGCGCCGCTGCAAACCCCCGGCGCACTAACGCCCGCGCGGCTGCGCCGGGCCAAGGAACTGATGTTGCACAGCTCGTTGTCGATCATCGAGATCGCTGCGGTATGCAACCTCACCCGCAGCCATTTCTCCCGCGCGTTCAAAGTGACTACCGGCCTTTCGCCCCAGGCCTGGCGCCTGCTGGCGCGCATGGAAAAGGCCAAGCGCCTGCTCGCCACCGAGGCGCCCATCACCCACGTGAGCCTGGAGTGCGGCTTTTGCGACCAGGCCCATTTCACCCGCGCTTTCAGCCGTCTGGTTGGCCAGCCGCCGAAGGCGTGGCGCCAGGCGCAGGTACTTTCTTAAACCGTAGCTATCCGCCGGTATAACCCCCGCGGACAGTGCCGGCCCTTTATCCCAACCCAAGGAGTCACCCCCATGAGCCAACCCGATTACAAGCGCTTGAACAAAGACGACGCGGTGGTGCTGCTGGTCGATCACCAGACCGGCCTGATCTCGCTGGTGCAGGACTTTTCGCCCAACGAGTTCAAGAACAACGTGCTGGCGCTGGGCGACCTGGCCAAGTTTTTCGGCCTGCCGACCATCCTCACCACCAGCTTCGAGCAAGGCCCCAACGGCCCGCTGGTGCCCGAGCTGAAGGAAATGTTCCCGGACGCGCCATACATTGCCCGACCAGGCCAGATCAACGCCTGGGACAACGAAGACTTCGTCAAGGCAATCAAGGCCACTGGCCGCAAGCAGCTGATCATCGCCGGTGTGGTCACCGATGTGTGCGTGGCCTTCCCGGCCCTGTCGGCGCTGGCAGAAGGCTTTGAAGTGTTCGTGGTGACCGATGCCTCGGGCACCTTCAACGAGACGGTGCAGCAGGCGGCCTGGGTGCGCATGACCCAGGCGGGTGCGCAGATGATGAACTGGTTCTCGGTGGCCTGTGAGCTGCACCGCGACTGGCGCAACGACATCGAAGGGCTGGGCAACCTGCTGTCGCAGCGCATCCCCAACTACCGCAACCTGATGAACAGCTATGCGGTCTTGAGCGCGCGTTGAGGTAAGCCTGCGCCGACGGCTTCGCGGGCTTATTCGCGAAGCCGCCGGTACAGTCTAGGAGGGATTCACCGGCAGGGTGAAACGAATCCGGCACCCACCCAGCTGCGACACCAGCGCCTGCAATTGCCCGCCGTGCGCCTGAGCCACCGAGCTGCAGATCGCCAGACCCATGCCCATGCCACCGGTCTTGGTGGTATGAAACGCATCGAAGACACGCTCGCGCTCGTCCGCGGCAATCCCCGGCCCATTGTCGTCCACGCAGATTTCCACGCCATCCTCGACCAGCGCCGAGGCAATCCGCAGCACGCCATCACTGCGATACCCCGCCAGTGCCTCAAGGGCATTGGTGATCAGATTGAATACCAACTGTTGCAACTGCACCGGGTCGGCTGTCACGCATACCCCGGCCTGTAGTTGCGTCTGCACGTCGACCCTGCCTTTGCGGGCATCGGCCGAGGTCAGGCGCACCACCTCGCGGATCAGCTCGTCCAGTTTCACCGCCTTGAGCTGCATCGGCGACTGCTTGGCCAGTGCCCGCAGCGCCCGCACGATGTTGGCGGCCCGTTCGCTGTCGTTGCGGATGTCTTCCAGGCCGGCAATCGCTTCTTCCAGGTCGGGTTTGGCGCGCTTCAGCCAGCGCAGGCTGGCCGCGGCATTGGAGGCAATGCCCAGCAACGGCTGGCTGATTTCATGGGCGATCGAAGCCGACAACTCGTTCATCACCTGCAAGTGCGCGCTGCGCGCCAGTTCGGCCCGCGAGCGGCGCAACTCGTCTTCCATCTGGGCGCGGGTCTGGTTGTCTTCGGCCAGGCGGGTATAGAACTTGGCGGTTTGCAGCGATACCGCTGCCTGTGAGGCGAGGATTTCCAGCATGGCCAGGCGCTGGCTGCCGAACAGGTTCGGCACCAGGCGGTTTTCCAGGTACACCAGGCCGATCAGCACGCCCTGGATCACCAGCGGCAGGCACAGCACCGAGCGGGCATTGCGCGCCTGCAACTGCTGGCGGAAAGCCTCCGGGCAATCGCTGAGGGCATCGCTGATTACCAACGGTTTGCGGGTGCGCATGGTGGCGTTGATGACCGACAGCGGCGCCTGGGTCATGAACCTCTGGCAGTTGTCCATGCTCACGTGCAGCCCGTCATCATCAATGTAGGCAAGGGCGGCCATCTGGAACTCGGCACCACTGACGATCAGCAGCGCGCCGTGGTCGGCGCCGGAGTGCTGGGTCAGGTGGCCCATCAGGGTTTCGATCAGGCCTTCGAGCAGCACTTCCTCGGACAACGCCCGCGCGGCTTCGATACCGGCTTCCAGGTCCAGGCTGGCCTGCTGGGTGGCGCGATAGGTCTCCTGGACCGGCTGGGTGCGCAGGAACGGATGCAGCGTCTCCAATTGGTGCACCTTGCCGCTCGCGCCCCAGATATGGAAGCAGTCGCGGGCGATACGCAGGTGCAGGTTGGCGCCGGAAATCAGGCCGCTGGGGATGCACACCTCGGCCAGTTGTTCATGGGCCAGCGCCTGCTCGTGGATGAAACCGGCAGCAGTAGCAGCGATCTGCGCCTGGTCGAAGCAGCGGATCGCAGCCAGGCCGTCGCCTTCGAGCTTGGCGATCACGCCCTCGATCAGCAGCAGCTTGTTGCGGAAGGTGCCCGGGTTGAAGCCGGCCCAGCAGCTGAAGCGCTCGCGCAGGGTGCGCAGCTCGCGCAGCTTGTCGGCCAGGTTGCCGGGGGCCTCCGGGCTGCCCAGGGCCAGGCCGCGGAACAAGTGGTAGTCGGCCAGGTTGATGTGTGCCGGTGCAGCCCAGGCGTAGTCAGCGGCCAACGCGAGATTGCGCATGGCCTGCGCAATATTGCCCATGTAGAAGGCGCCCATGCCGGCGAACAGGTGCTGGAAGAACCGCGTGGTAGGCGATTTCGACGAGGCGGGCGAGGCCGGGCAAGGCATGCCGCCAAGGGTCGCGACGAACGCTTGCTGGGCCTGCAGGATCAGTTCGATATCGCGGTAGCCGTGGCGCCGCACGGTGGCCAGGCCTTGCGCCACTTCTTCGACCACTTCCGGCAGGTAGCGGCCCATGAACAGTGAGTCGGAAACCAGGTGGTTGCAGGCATAGCAGCTCATCGCCAGGTCGCCGCTCAGGCGCGTCGAGCCGACTGCGTCCAGCGCGGTACGGCGGGCGAACTCCATGGGCGAGGTCCAGGCGCTGACCTGGTCCAGGGCCAGCAGGGCGCTGGTCAGGTCGGCCTCCAGACCGTGCCGCTCGATCAGCTTGAGTGCGGCCAGGCAATAGGCATGGCCGTCATGGTAGGCACCGAAACGCTCGGCAATCATCACCCCGTACCAGGCCATGCCGTAGATGCTGCCCGGGGCGACGCCATGCTGCAGCGACATTTCCATGAGCTTGGCCAAGTGCAGGAAACAGATGTCGTCCTTTACGAAGAACGATGATGACAGCGTGGCGAGCAGGCTTATGGCAACCGTCACTTCCTCCGAGTCGGTGCGCGGCAGCGACTCCAGGCAATGCCGACCTTTCTGTTCGACCAGGCTCTGTACGTGGGCATGGCAGGCCTCGACCTGTTGCCAGTCGACGCCCCGTGTCGGGTTTATACCCAGCAGGTCCAGGCCGGAAAGGGCGCTGTCGATGGCCGCCTGATAGTCGCCGCGCAAGGTGTGCAGCAATGCTTGCAGGCGGCACGCCCGTGCCAGGTCCAACGCCGATTGTGCGCGCTGGCGGCATACCTTGAGACGGGCTTCGGCGCTGTTCGTCCGTGATAGCTGAATGTCGCATTCCGTCGCTTTGCAGGCGATGGCAAAGCCATGCGTGGTGCGGCTTTGCAGCGAAGCACCGTGCTGCAGCAACTGCTCGGCGGTATGCAGGTAGTCAGCGGCTTGCTCGAAGGCGCCACGGTCGCGTGTGCGTGATGCCGCTTCGCGGAGAAGCTGCAGGAACGCTTCGCAGTCGTCCGCTGCAAACCCGCACGGGCTGGCGCGTTGCAGCTGGCTGGCGAGTTCGAACAGTACCTCGTGCAGGTGACCAGCCCAGACCTGGCGCATGGCCAGGACAATACGTGCATGCAGCGAGGCGCGCTCGGACGCCGGGGTAAGAGCGTAAGCGGCCTCCATCACCCGGTCATGGGTGAAGCTCAAACCGTTCGCGCCTGGCTGCAGGAAACCCGCGCCAATCAAGGCTTTCAACGGTTCGCCTGGCGGTTGGGCGAGTACCTGCCGCAGCAGGCGCTGATCGCAGCGGCTGCCCGCCGCGCCGGCGACCCGTAGCAGGTCGCGTTGCGCTACGGGCAGGCGCCCCAGACGCTGGATCATCAGGTCGGCGACATTGTCGGCGTAGCAGTGTCGGGTCACGGCTTGCAGGCACCACGACCAGCGCATGGCATGAGTGTCGAAGGTGAACAGCTGGTCTTCGACCATGGCCTTGAGGATCTGGTTGATGAAGAACGGGTTGCCGGCCGTCTTGTCATGAACCCTTTCGGCCAGCGGCAACGCCTCCTCGGGGGTGACGTGGTAGCGCTCGCCAATCAGTTCGGTTACCGCCTCGACAACCAGCGGTTGCAGGTTCAGCGTAGTGCTGCGCAGCGTTGCGGGTATGGCCAGTGGCGCGCTGCTGGTGGGCGCGTCGTTGTTGCTGGCGAACATCAGCAGCAGGTTATCGGGCGCCTCCGCCAGCGTTTGGGCCAGCAACTGCCGGGAGGCGTCGTCGGCCCATTGCAGGTCGTCGAAGAACAGTACCAGCGGTTGTCCAGGGCGGCTGAAAACCTGGAGGAATTCAATGATTGCGTGCAATTCCTTGTGCAACTCGAGGCGCGTGAGTTTGGCCGGCAGTTGCGGCTGCGGGCCGAGAATGAGCTGCAGGTCCGGGGCCAGTTTGCCGAGCAGGCGGCCATGGCCTTTGATGCGCTGCAGGATCTCGCGGCGCAGGGTGTCCAGGGCCTGGCTGTTCTTGGCCAGCAACTGGGTGGTCAGCGCACCGAGTATCTCAACCCAGGGCGTGTAGGGCACGGCCTGGGCCAGGCTGTTGCACTTGCCGATTGCGTGGTAGCCCTCGGTGTCGGCCTTGAGGGCGGCTTCGACCAGGCTCGACTTGCCCATGCCGGCAGCGCCGTTGACGAGCAGGACTTGTGGTGCGCTGTCGCGGCGCATGGCCTTGAACAGAAGGGCGATTGCCTGCTGCTCGGTGCGGCGGCCATACAGGCGCACGCGGCTGGGCACGACCGGGTCGGCGCAACCTGGGGTGAAGGGCGCCATGGTCCGGGTGGCAGCCCACTGCCGCTGGCAGTGAGCCAGATCTACCGCCAGGGCGCGGGCGCTCTGGTAGCGGGTGTCCGGTTCTTTGGCCAAAGCCTTGGCCAGGATCAGGCTGAGGGGCTGTGGCACCTTGCCGTTCACTTCGCAGGCCGCCCGCGGCTGTACGCCGGCATGCAGCTGCCGCCAGTGCTGGATATCGCGGCCGGCCAGTGGCAGCTCGCCCAGCAATAGCTGGTAGAGGATGGCGCCCAGGGCATAGATGTCACTGCGGCGGTCGCTGCTGCTGCCGTGCGGGCAAACCTGTTCTGGCGCCAGGTACGCCCAGTTGCCGAGCGGGGCGCCCTGGTCGCTGATACGCTGCGCGTGGTCGGCGCGAAAGAAGCACAGCCGCACCCGCTGGTTGGCATGCAGGCACACATGCCCGGGCTGCAGCGCACCGTGCAGCACATTGTGTTCGTGCGCCTGTGCCAAGGCATGGGCAGCATTTACCGCGATGTCCAGAAACGGCGTCAACGCCAACGGGCCGTCGGCGAGCAGGTCGGCGACCGACCGGCCGGCCGGGTACACCAGCAATGGGCCTTCAGCCGAGCGCACGAACGCCGACGGGATTACCGCCCACAAGGGGTCCAGTTGCAGGCGGTAGTCACGTTCCAGGCGCTGGCAGGCGGCGGGTGCTTCGATCGGGGCGCGCACGGCGATCCAGGCCTGACGGGTGGCCGCGTCGCGCAGACGGAAGTAGCTGAGCTCGCCTTCCTGGCCCAGCGCGCTGATCTCGCATCGGTTCAGCCAGCCCTCGTCAATCGACTGGTCGTAATCGATGGGCCTGTGGGCAAGGCGTTCATCGAGCATAAAGCACCCCCGCTAGCGACATCCTGAGGCGCGAGTATACGCAGCGGGCCCAGTGCTGATGCGGGTTACAGCTTGTTTGGCAGGAACGGGCACGCTGTTGTCCGTTATCGTCCCCTGGCAGCTGGCTGGCTTTTGTATAGTCCTCAGGCCAACCTATCCCTCGGGATAATTGCCTGAACGCTTTCGCTGGCCTAGGCTGCCCAGGCAGCGAAAATGCCCGTGCCCGCGCGAGGAAGCCATGATCCGAATAGGCAATGCCCAGGTGTCGCTGGAGCGGCGCGAAGTGTTTGTCGACGGCAAGCCGATCCTGTTGGGTGGGCGTGCTTTCGAGGTACTCGCCACGCTGATCAGGGCCAACGGCCGGGTAGTCGGCAAGGACGAGCTGTTCAGCCAGGTATGGGCCGGCACGGTGGTCGAGGACAACAATCTGCAGGTGCAGGTGTCCATGCTGCGCAAGGCCTTTGGTGACCGCAGCCTGATCCAGACCGTGCCGCGTCGCGGCTACCGTCTGGCTGCCGAAATCAGCCTCGAGGTGCCAGGCCAGGCACTGGGCAAGTCGGTGCTGCGCAGCGTGGCTGAACCTGTCGAGCCACTCGATGAGCGTTTGAGCGTGCCGGTGCCGGTGCTGGTGGTGGATGACGACCCGTCGGTGCGCAGCGCCTTGGGCCGCCTGTTACGCTCGCAGGACATCCCGCATCACTTGTTCGCCAGTGCCGAGGCGCTGTTCGAAGCCCGCCTGGAAACCCCCTGTGCCTGCCTGCTGCTGGACATGCACCTGCCCGGTACCAGCGGCCTGGAGGTTCAAGACGCGCTGCGCCGGCTGGCGTTGCCCTGGCCGATTGTGTTCATGACCGGCTTCGGCACCATCCCGATGACCGTCCAGGCCATGCGTGGTGGGGCGCTGGAGTTTCTCACCAAGCCGTTCGACGAGGACCAGCTGCTGGCCCTGTTGCAGGCGGTGCGTGCCCGCGCTGTGGTCGAAGGCCGCAAGTGGCACCATGCGCGGCAGGTCGAGGAAAAGTACCAGCGCCTGACCCAGCGTGAACGCCAGGTTTTCTCGCTGGTGGTTGGCGGTTTGTCGCACAAGCAGATCGCCAGGCAGATCGGCACCAGCGAGGTGACCACCAAGGTGCACAAGAAGAACATCATGAACAAGATGCAGTCCCGCTCGCTGCTGGAGCTGGTGGCCATGCACAACGTCCTCGGAGCACGACCTGAGGGCCTGGGCGGCGCATGAGCAGAGGGGTGTGCATCGTCGACGACGATGCGTCAGTGCGCAAAAGCCTGGCCAATCTGCTGCGTTCGGCGGGGTTCGACACCTTGACGTTTGCCGCTGGGGAAGCCTTCCTGGCCTCGCCCCTGTCGGGCGAGGCGGGCTGTGTGTTGCTGGACCTGAAGATGCCGGGCATGAGCGGGCTGGAGGTACAGCGTGAGCTGGCGCAGCGAAGCTGGCGCTTGCCGGTGATCTGCATGTCGGCGCATTGGGATGATGGCTCGGTGCAGGCGGCGATGGGGCAGGGGGCGCTGGCCTGCCTGGGCAAGCCGTTTTCTGAAGAAGTATTGCTCAAGGCGGTAGAAGAGGCACTGGCCGACAGCCTGTGATGCCCAGGTTCCTGTGCAGATGCTGCATGGCAACTCAGCACACCTGCACAATCAACTTACCTGGCGCTGCGCAATGCTCTTGGGCTGATCGACCAGAGAGCCATCGTCATGCCTCGCCTGAAGCCCTTCCTCGACGCCCCATCGCCACGCCTGACCGCCAGCGGCTTGTTGTTCCTGCGGGTCATGGCCGCCTTGCTGCTGCTGTTCATCCATGGCCTGCCCAAGTTGTTGAACTGGAACACAGAGCTGCAGCGCATTGAAGATCCCTTCGGCCTGGGCGCGGCGCTGACGTTGGGGCTGGCGGTATTTGCCGAAGTGGTCTGCCCGCTGCTGCTGATACTGGGGGTTGCCGCACGTCTGGCTTGCTTGCCGGTGCTGGCGGTACTGCTGATAGCGCTGGTGGTGGTGCACCCGGACTGGACGCTGGAGCAGGGGCAGTTTGCCTGGTTGCTGGTGGCGCTTTATGGCGGGCTTGCCTTGACGGGGCCGGGGGGCTATTCGGTTGCCGGGCTTTGCTGTCGGAGCAAGGCTGCCTGATGAATGTCGAGGCCGCTGTGCTGCCCATCGCCGGCGAGCCAGCCCCCACAGGTAAAGCGCAACGCTGACCCGCTAGCTGCTCCCCGGCCGGTACTGCAGGGCCTCGGCCAGGTGCGCCCGGCCAATCGCCTGGCTACCTTCCAGATCGGCCAGCGTTCGCGCCACCTTCAATAACCGGTGCGCCGCGCGCAACGACAGGGTCAGTCGCTCACAAGCTCCCTCCAGCCAGGCCTGCTCCGCTGCTGCCAGCCCGCAGTGGCGGCGCAACCCCTCAAGGTCGAGAAACGCATTCGCGCACCCCTGTCGCCTTTGCTGAACGTCCCGTGCCTTGGCAACATTGGCGGCGACATCGGCACTGGTCTCACCACACGGCTGGTTATTCAGCGTGGTGCTCTCGCGGGCCACGGTCAGGTGCAGGTCAATTCGGTCCAGCAACGGCCCGGACAGCTTGTTGCGATACCGCGCTATCTGCTCGGTGCTGCAGCGGCAGCGCCCGGTGGGATCGCCCAGGTAGCCGCAAGGGCACGGGTTCATTGCCGCCACCAGTTGGAAACGGGCAGGGAAGCGCACCTTGTCGCGGGCTCGGGCAATCACGATCTCGCCGGATTCCAACGGTTCGCGCAGCACTTCCAGCACCCGCCGCTCGAACTCCGGCAGCTCGTCCAGAAACAGCACGCCATGGTGGGCGAGGGTAATTTCGCCCGGTTGTGGTCGGCTGCCGCCACCGACCAGTGCCGGGCCGGAGGCGGAGTGGTGCGGATGGCGAAAAGGCCGCTGCGGCCAGCTGCTCAACGGTGTGTGACCGCTCACCGACTGGATCGCAGCCACTTCCAGTGCCTCATGCTCATCCAGCGGTGGCAGCAGCCCCGGCAGGCGGCTGGCGAGCAAGGTCTTGCCAGTGCCGGGTGGGCCGGTGAACAAGAGGTTATGCGCCCCGGCCGCGGCCAGTAGCAGTGCGCGCTTGGCAGCCAGTTGGCCTTGCACCTCGCTCAGGTCCGGGTAGGGGCGTTGCTGCAGTATCAGGCCGTTGGCGGCATAGGGCGGCAGCGGTACCTGGCCGTTCAGGTGGGCGACCAGTTCCAGCAGGTGCCCCACCGCATACACCACCAGCCCGCCGGCCAGGCTGGCTTCCTCGGCATTCTCGCATGGCACCACCAGCGCCCTGCCTGCTTCGCGTGCTGCCAATGCCGCAGGCAGCACCCCCTGCACGGGGCGCAGTTTGCCCGACAAGGCCAGCTCACCCAGGCATTCGAGCTCGGCGAGAGGGGGCGTTGGCACCTGGCCATCGGCGGCCAGGATGCCCAGGGCGATGGCCAGGTCGTAACGCCCACCGTCCTTGGGCAGGTCGGCGGGTGCAAGGTTCTGGGTAATGCGCCGTGGCGGGTAGTTCAGCCCGGAATTGACGATGGCGCTGCGCACCCGGTCCTTGCTTTCCTTGACCGTGGTTTCCGGCAGGCCAACCAGGGTGAGATGGGGCAAGCCATTGGCCAGGTGAGTTTCGACGCTTACCGCCGGTGCCTGCACGCCCACCTGGGCGCGGCTGTGGACGAGGGCTAGGGACATGGACGCTCCGTTGTCGCTGATAAGGGCCGCTTCCTGCGGCTGCTGCAAGCATAGCGAGCGCTCTCCAGGACGGAGCAGGAAGTGTGCGTCCGGGTTTTTCAGGCCAGGCATCGTCCCCAGCCTTGATGCCGTATGGCAAGAATGGATCCAATAACTTTTGCGCAGGCGCCTCGTATGGCTTAGTGTTGGTGGGCATCAGCGGTTGCCATGGGATGGCACCGCAGCTTCCTTCAAATGGACTTGAGGTGGTGCCCCGTGCAAACGCTCACCCGCACGCGCCAGGTAATCCGCGAACTGGTGCAGGCCAACGCATTCACTGAACTCAACCGCTTTTACGATAGCCTTGAAGGGCAATGGCGGCAGGCTCCGCCCGGTGAGTTCCCCGACTACCTTGCAGCTATCGAAGGGCACTTGCTCGCCGACCTCGACTGCAACGGCGACCGTGCCCTGAGCCAGGTGCTCAGGGCCTGGACAGATGCTTGCCCCAAGGCTTATCACCCGCAGGTGGTAATGGGCTTGCACTGCTTTCAGCGCGCTTGCCAGGTGCAGGCCAGCGGCGGGCGCAACGCGGCGCGCTCGCTCGCCGTCGAGCAAATCTGCGAAACCGCGACCGCACACCTGCTACGGGCCATGGACCGCTCCACCCAGCCCGTGGCCGCAGCCATTGGCATGCTGCACATCAGTGCGCAATTCGGTGAGCCCGGCTGGCTGGCCGAATTGTTCCAAGGTCAGCCGGCGCGCTTCCGGCCCAGTGCCCGTGCCGATGTCGAGGTGCAAGAGGCTGCGGCACCGTTTCTGGTGAAGCATGGGCTGCTGCCTCTGGCCGAGCTGCCGCAAGCGTTGCCGGCATGCCTGGACAGGCGGGCCGACAGCGAAAGCAAGGATACCTGCCACTACTGGTTACGCCACGCGCTGGCCGCACGGCCCGGCTGCTTCGAAGCGATCCAGGCGTTGGCGTTGTACCTGCAGCCGCGCCGGGGTGCCAGCCTGGATGCGATCGAGTTGCTGGCCAATGGTCCGTTGTGCGAAGCGTGGGGCGAGACATTGCGTAATGCGTTGCGCTGGATGCCTGTCGAAGACCGGCTGACACTGCCACATGCCGATCAGCAGCAGGCTGTCGCCGAGTGGCAACAAGTGTTCGAAGCCTGGTCGCAGCGCCCGTTAAGGCCAAGGGAGCAAGCCATTCTGCTGGCCTGGCGTGGGGCGTTGCGCAGCCATGCGTTGCACGACCACGTTGGCGGCATGAGTGATATCGCCGCCAGCCTCGCGTGCCAGGCAGATCACGCTGCCATTCCGGCCATGGCCGAGCCATTTCGCTGTCTGGCGGAATTGGTACTGCTAGATGGCATGACAGATGAAAAGCAGCTGCTGCGTACGGCTATCGAGTACTTGTGTGAGGGTCATTCGCATGCGGCGGCCTGCGCATTGCGTGCCGCCGGGCACCGCTTCGGCCTGTGGGGCCTGCCGCGTTCTGCCGAGCAGGCCAGGGCCTGGGCGCAAATTGCGGTAAGGCGCCAGTGCGCCGGCCTGTCGCCGGGCTTCGGGGTGCTCGACGTGGCACGGCTGCTGTGGGCGGGCAACCGGCATGAGGTGGCCTGCTATCTGTATGAGCGGTGCGCCGAGCTGAATCTGCCAGGGGCTGCCCTTGCTTTGTACGAATTGCATCACGGCGAGCTGGGCGACACCCCTGAGCAATATCTGGATGACGAGGCGGCCAAGTACTGGCTGCAGCGTGCGGTGCAGGCTGGCAGCCAGCAAGCCAAGTACCACCTGGCCCGGTTGCGCATGGATGGCGATGAAGACCTCAACGATCGCAGCGCCATGCTGGCGGTCCGGCAGCTGCTGGTTGATGCGCTGGGCAATGCGCAGACCAACGCACAAGCGCGGCTGCACCTGGGGATCCTGTTGCGTCGGTTTGGCGAGCCGCAGGAGCGGGCCGAAGCGGTGGCCTACCTGCTGAGCCTGGTCGAGCATCCTGAAGCCGGGATTGCCGGGCGGGCCAGTGCCGAGCTGGGGCTGGCCTGGATGCAAGGGCGCGGCACCCGCAAACAAAGCCGTTTTGCCGCCATCGAATGGGTGAACCGAGCCGCCACCTTGCAGCCGGATGATTCGGCCATTGGCGAAATACAGGCCAAGGTGCTCAATTCACGCAATCGGGTGAAGACGTTGTTCACCCAGTGCGGCGCGGCCTTGTTCCGCGGCACCCTGCATGCCAGCGAGTTGCCGCCCGGGTGAATGTGGAGGCGGCCTGGAGGGATTCAGGCGCGCACATAGACCCAGGCAGTGAGCCCCGACGCGAGGGTGACGGCGATGCGCTTGTAGTCGGCAACTTCATAGCGGTCGGCAGCCGCCAGCTCTTCTTCGTTGATCTGGAAGACCATGCCGGCCACGCTGTCGTCGGCCTGGTTGCTGGGGGAGACGATGGGATGGTGGGACTTGCCGCTGGTCGCCAACACGGCCGGGTCGGTTATCTCGACCCAGTCCTGGCGATAGCCGGGCATCCGGTCGGCCTGGCCGGTCAGCTCACGGCCGAAGTTGGCCAGTTGCACGGCCTTGTCCTGCAAGGTGCCGTATGAGAACAGCAGTACCGGGTAGGCATCGGAAGGCTGCATTCACTTGTCCTGTGATGTCGGGGTCAGCCGCGCTTCCAGCTCGGCTACTTGTTGTTCCAGGGCTTCGAGGCGGGCACGGGTGCGCGCCAGCACAACCATCTGGCTGTCGAATTCATCGCGGCTGACCAGGTCCAGCTTGCTGAAGGCACCTTGCATCAGCACCTTGAACTGGCTTTCCAGTTCGGCACGGGGCTGGGTGGTATCGCTGCTGAACAGGCGCGAGGCCTGGTCGCTCAGGGCGTCGAGGAGGGCTTTTGGCGCGAGCATGGTTCGGCTGTCCACTGGTACTGGGAAATGGCCCGCAGTGTATCACGCACCTACCTCGCCTTTAGAGTGCGCATTGTTCGCTTCCACAGGAGCGCGTGGTTGCACACATTTCGAGCAATATGCCGGGCTGTCGCGCCCCAGGTTGGTGCGTGTATCCCGTGCTGGCGACTGGCCAATCACGCTTCACTGACATAAGCCGCTGTTTTCCGGGTGCCTTGGTAGAACTGGCAAGGTTTCTGCAAAGACCAGTACGAGCCATGCACTGATGCGGTTCCTTGTGACCAGGCAGTGCGCATGCGGAGCCGGATGCCGACGACGCGTTACAAAGCCAACTGCTGCGCTTAGACTTGAGACGGGTTTGTTTTCCTGGGGCAAGTCCACCAAATCGGGAGAGAGTTTCATGAAGCTAGTCACAGCCATCATCAAGCCGTTCAAGCTAGACGACGTGCGCGAGTCGTTGTCGGAAATCGGCGTGCAAGGCATCACCGTCACCGAAGTCAAAGGCTTCGGTCGGCAGAAAGGCCACACCGAGCTGTATCGCGGTGCTGAATACGTGGTCGATTTCCTGCCCAAGGTGAAGATCGATGTCGCCATCGATGACAAGGACCTTGATCGGGTAATCGAAGCCATCACCAAGGCAGCCAACACCGGCAAGATCGGTGACGGCAAGATTTTCGTGGTGAATCTGGAGCAGGCGATCCGTATCCGTACCGGCGAAACCGATACCGACGCGATCTAACAGCAAAAAAGCCTCACCAAACCCAACGCCCCAGGAGAAAACAACATGACTCTGCGTAAAATCGCAGGGCTAGGAGCCCTATTGTCCCTCGTCATGCCCGGGCTTGCCCTGGCAGAGGAAGCTGCCCCAGCGCTGAACTCCGGCGACACCGCCTGGATGCTGACCGCAACGGCGCTGGTGCTGTTCATGACCATCCCAGGCCTGGCCTTGTTCTATGGCGGCATGGTGCGCTCCAAGAACGTGCTGTCGGTGATGATGCAATGCTTTGCAATCACTGGCCTGATGAGCATTCTGTGGGTCGTCTACGGCTACAGCATGGCCTTCGATACCACCGGTATGGAAAAGGGCGTGCTCAACTTCAATTCCTTCGTCGGTGGCTTCTCCAAGGCGTTCCTCAGCGGCGTCACGCCCGGTAACCTGACCTCGGCCACCGCGCTGTTCCCCGAGGCGGTGTTCATCACCTTCCAGATGACCTTCGCCATCATCACCCCGGCGCTGATCGTCGGTGCCTTTGCCGAGCGCATGAAGTTCTCCGCGATGCTGGTGTTCATGGGCATCTGGTTCACCCTGGTCTACGCGCCGATCGCCCACATGGTGTGGAGCGGTGACGGTGCGCTGATGTGGGACTGGGGCGTACTGGACTTCGCTGGCGGCACCGTGGTGCACATCAACGCCGGTGTCGCTGGCCTGGTCTGCTGCCTGGTGCTGGGCAAGCGCAAGGGCTACCCGACCACCCCGATGGCTCCGCACAACCTGGGCTACACCCTTGTCGGCGCGGCGATGCTGTGGGTTGGCTGGTTCGGCTTCAACGCAGGTTCTGCCGCTGCCGCCAACGGTACTGCGGGCATGGCCATGCTGGTGACTCAGATCGCAACTGCCGCCGCTGCACTGAGCTGGATGTTCGCCGAGTGGGTTGGCCACGGCAAACCGAGTGCCCTGGGTATCGCCTCGGGCGTGGTCGCCGGCCTGGTCGCGATTACCCCGGCTGCCGGTACCGTCGGCCCGATGGGTGCCCTGGTGATCGGCCTGGCCGCTGGTGTGATCTGCTACTTCTGCGCCACCAGCCTGAAACGCAAGCTGGGCTATGACGACTCGCTGGATGCCTTCGGCGTGCACGGCATCGGCGGTATCGTCGGCGCCATTCTCACCGGTGTGTTCGCTGCCCCGGCACTGGGTGGCTTCGGTACCGTGACCGACATCGGCATGCAGGTCTGGATCCAGGCCAAAGGTGTGATCCTGACCGTGCTCTACACCGCCATCGTCACCTATGTGATTCTCAAGGTGCTGGACCTGGTGATGGGCCTGCGGGTCAATGAAGAAGAAGAGTCGGTCGGCCTCGACCTGGCTCAGCACAACGAACGCGGCTACAACCTGTAACCGCGGCGCGGTAAAAAACTTGCCCGGCTTGCCGGGCATTTTTTTGCCAGATTTTTAGCATTTCGCGTTCGGCAAACGGTTTATTCGGTACGTTTGCGACGTGGGCATAAAACTTACAAAACGTAGAGCGTTCAGGGTGCTTTGCTTTTTCTTCTGGCGCGCTAGAATGCGCGCCGAAGGGTGTTTGACTGTTGTCCGCACGCTTCGCCAGCCTTTGCTAGGCTTGCCAATAGCGAGTGGCCAGCAGGGGCTTATGGATTTGTCAGGTCCTGCCAGGAGCAGGGTCTGCTGGGTACCGCCTCCCATCAGGAGCGCCGGCCCTAGGGCAGTGGCCTTACCACGGCCAGTTGAATTTTCACTGGTGGCTGCCGGTCTACGGCTGCACTGGTCTATAACTAACCTGCTTTTCGCAAGTCATGAGGTAGAACATGAGCGACGACGATCTGGAAAATGATGACCTCGAAGTAGGCGACGAAGACGAGGCTGACGAGGGCCTCGAAGCAGCGGCTGATGAAGTCGCCGAAGATGCCGGCGATGATGACAGCAGCCCGGCACCCACTGCCAAGGGCAAGTCCAAGGCGGCTGTCTCGGTAGACGAGATGCCGAGCATGGAAGCCAAGCAGAAGGAACGTGATGCCCTGGCCAAGGCCATGGAAGAGTTCCTCGCTCGCGGCGGCAAGGTTCAGGAAGTCGAGGCCAACGTTGTCGCCGACCCACCCAAGAAGCCGGACAACAAGTACGGCAGCCGCCCTATCTGAGTGGCTGATCGCAAAGAAAGCCCGCCGTCGCTGCGGGCTTTTTTGTGGGCGTCGGTAAATAAGAGAAATTTGCCACAAGAAAAGAGGGCGCATCTGATGGATCTTCTTTGCGCCACCCAGTGAGCAAGGCTTGCCCACCGTGATCCTGATGGTGATCAACCTGGTTCTGCAAGCGTCAATCATCTTTAGCGCGGCGCTTTTGCTGTGCGCCCGAAAGGCGGGAATCTATATTGCGCTTGCGCAAATACCTTGGCGGTTGCTGTTCTCTGTTCCTTCGCTTTCGGTGCTGTTGGTTTGGGCCAGCCTGGCACCTGACTACAACCTATGGTTGATGTTCGGTTTGATTTTGATTTCAGAGCTCTTCAAAGGGGGCACGTTGATATGGTTCCTGCGTCAAAAAAGCATGCCTCCCGGGTTTGCTGGAAGTTGAGCAAGGCTGCCCACCATCTCTGCGGCGTCTTATGTGGCCTGTATCGGCCTATTCGCGGGTAACCCCGCTCCCACAGGAACGGCGCATGGCCTGGTTTACCCGGGAATGGGCCGCAGAGCGGTACCTGTCAGCGCCAGCGCGCGAGCACGTCAGGTAGCTGCGACAGCCGCTGGATCTCGGCATCCGGTGCCTGTTCACCGGCCCAGGCCTTGCCCTGCGGGTTGAACCATACCGCCCGTAGCCCGGCGCGCTGGGCGCCGGCGATATCGTCGCCGGGGTGATCGCCGATGTGCACGGCGGCACTGGCGTCCACTTCACCGCGGCGCAGCGCCTCCAGGAAGGGTGCCGGGTCGGGCTTGCCGATGCCGAGGTCTTCGGCACACAGGGCAAAGCGGAAGTAATCGGCCAGGCCCAGCCGGCTCACGTCGGCATTGCCGTTGGTGACCACGCCCAAGGTGTAGTGGTGGCGCAGGATCTCCAGCACCGGCTGCACCTCCGGGAAAATCTCCACTTGGTGGCGGGCATGCAGGAATACTTCGAAGCCTTCGTTGGCCAGTTCCTGCGCATGTTTTTCGCTGTAGCCGACTTCTTCCAGGGCATGGAACAGCACGCGTCGGCGCAGGGCGCTGATGCGGTGTTTCAGACCGGGTTCGGCCTGCACCAGGCGCTCACGAATGGCGAACAGGTGCTCCACCGGCACGCCTCCGAGGATTGGGGCGTTGGCTTCGAGCCAATCGCGCAGCACCACTTCCGCGCTGGCAATTACCGGCGCGGTATCCCACAAGGTGTCGTCGAGGTCGAAGGTGATCAGCTTGATGCTCATGAGTCTGTGCCTTTGCTGCGTTTGGCCCGAGGGTGGGCGCTGTCGTACACCGCGGCCAGGTGCTGGAAGTCCAGGTGGGTGTAGATCTGTGTGGTGCCGATGTCGGCATGGCCGAGCATCTCCTGCACCGCGCGCAGGTCCTGGGACGATTCCAGCACATGGCTGGCGAAGGAATGGCGAAGCATGTGTGGGTGCAGGTGCTGGCCCAACTCGCGCTCGCCAGCCACCTTCACCCGTTGCTGGACCGCCCTTGGGCTGATGCGGTTGCCCTGGCGGGTAATGAACACCGCGCGGTCGCGCGGGTTGCCGAGGCCGCGCAGGCGGTACCAGGCCTGCAGCGCTTCACGGGCCTTGCGACCTACTGGCAATACGCGCGTCTTGCTGCCCTTGCCCAGCACCTGTACCAGGCCGGCAGCGAGGTCGAGGTGGTCGAGGTCGAGGTTGGTCAGCTCGGACAGGCGCAGGCCCGATGAATAGAACAGTTCGAGCATGGCCTGGTCACGGCGAGCGATGAAATCGTCATCGACGCCACCATCCAGCAGCTGCAGGGCGCGGTCGGTGTCCAGGACCTTGGGCAGCCGGCGCTCGCCCTTGGGCGCGCTCAGGCCGCTGGCCGGGTCATGCTGGCACAGGCCCTCGCGGTTGAGATAGCGGTACAGGCCGCGCACCGCCGACAACAGCCGCGCCAGGCTGCGCGAGGACTGGCCATGATGGTGCTGGCGAGCGATCAGCTGGCGTAGCTGCTGGATCTGCAGCGCTTGCCAGCCGGCAATGCCATGTTCCTTGCAGTAGGCGACAACCTTGTCCAGGTCGCGACGGTAGCCCAGCAGGGTATGCTCGGAAACCTGGCGCTCATTGCGCAGGTGTGCGCAATAAGCCTCCAGCTGGCGTTCCATCAGCGCACCGGGCGCAGGGTCTGGGTAACGCGCGGTACAACGCGGCCAAGTACCTCGGCGATATAGCCGAGGAACAGGGTGCCGACGCTGCTCTTGTAGTGCTGCGGGTCGCGGCTGCCGATCGCCAGCACGCCGTGCAGGCCTTGATATTCCAGGGCAGCCACCGCGCTGGAGCCAACCTCTCGGCGCTGTTCTTCGCCAAACAGGAATGCCAGCTCGTGCTCGCGCAGGTTGCCGCTGACGGTCTTGCCGCCGCCCAGCAGGGCGCCGATGGCCTGCTGCGCTTCGGCATTGCTGACCCAGCGCCCGACCGGCGCAACGTTCTCCCCGAACAGGATCAGGCTGACGAAGGGCACCTGGAATTCCTGGCGCAGGCTGTCTTCGACCGCCATTACCACTTCCTCCAGGCTGCCGGCATCCAGCAGGTCGAGGATCAGCCGACGGGTCTTGTCGAACAGCCGGTCATTGTCACGGGCCACATCCATCAGTTGTGACAGGCGATGGCGCATTTCGATGTTGCGGTCGCGCAACAGCTTGAGCTGGCGCTCGACCAGCGACACGCTGTCGCCGCGTTGGTGCGGGATGCGCTGTTCGATCAGCAGTTCGTCGTGCTCGGCGAAGAAAGTAGGGTGGGCGCGCAGGTAGGCGACAACTGCATCGGCATCGAGCTCGGCGGACTGCTTGGGTACAACCTTTGGCTGATCGGTCATGGCGGTTACTCGCTTAGAGACGAACCTGTCCTTCGTAGACGCGTACGGCTGGGCCGGTCATCAGCACAGGCTTGCCAGGGCCGGCCCATTCGATGTGCAGGCGGCCACCGGGCAGCTCGAGGGACACCGGAGAGTCCATCCAGCCCTGGCTGATCGCCGCCACGGCAGCGGCGCAGGCGCCGGTGCCGCAGGCCTGGGTTTCGCCCGCGCCGCGTTCCCACACGCGCAGGTTGGCGCGGTGACGGTCGACAACCTGAAGGAAGCCGGCATTCACCCGCTGTGGGAAGCGTGGGTGGTTTTCGATTTTCGGCCCCAGCTGGTGCACAGGGGCGCTACGCACGTCGTCGACCCGCAGCACGGCATGCGGGTTACCCATGGACAGGGCGGCGATCGGATACACCTGGCCGTCGACTTCCAGTGGGTAGCTCAGCGCCTGCTCGTCGGCGACGAACGGAATGTCCGCCGGGTTGAAGCGTGGCGGGCCCATGTCGACACTGACCTGGCCGTCGTTCTGCACGTCCAGTTCGATGATGCCGCTCTTGGTTTCCACGCGAATGCGCTTCTTCGCGGTCAGGCGCTTGTCCAGCACGAAGCGGGCGAAGCAGCGCGCACCGTTGCCGCACTGCTCGACCTCAGAGCCGTCGGCATTGAAGATGCGGTAGCGGAAGTCCACCTCCGGGTTGTTCGGCGCCTCGACGATCAGCAACTGGTCGAAACCGATGCCGGTATGGCGATCGCCCCATTGTTTGGCGTGCTTGGGCTGGATGTGCGCGTGCTGGCTGACCAGGTCGAGGACCATGAAGTCGTTGCCCAACCCATGCATCTTGGTAAAACGCAGCAGCATGGGCTTACTCCGGCAGCAGGCTTTCGCCAGCGTACAATTCGGCGATGGTCTCGCGGCGGCGAACTTCGAAGGCCTGGTCGCCGTCGACCAGGATTTCAGCGCAACGGCCGCGGGTGTTGTAGTTGGAACTCATGACAAAACCATAGGCGCCCGCAGACTGAACAGCCAGCAGATCGCCTTCGGCCAGGTTCAGCACACGGTCCTTGGCAAGGAAGTCACCGGTCTCGCAGATCGGCCCGACCAGGTCGTAGGCACGGCCTTCACCTTCACGTGGGATGACCGCGCTGACGCCCATCCAGGCCTGGTACAGGGCCGGGCGGATCAGGTCGTTCATCGCCGCATCGACGATGGCGAAGTCCTTGTGTTCGGTGTGCTTGAGGTATTCCACGCGGGTCAGCAGCACGCCGGCATTGGCCACGATGTAGCGACCCGGTTCGAACACCAGGGCCAGGTCGCGGTCGCCGATGCGCTCGCGGATGGCTTTGATATAGTCGGCCACCAGGGGTGGCTGTTCATCGCGATAGCGCACACCGACACCGCCGCCCAGGTCCAGGTGGCGCAGGTGGATACCGCATTCGGCCAGGCGGTCGACCAGCACCAGCAGGCGGTCGAGGGCGTCGAGGAAAGGCTCGACGCTGGTCAGTTGCGAACCGATGTGGCAGTCGACCCCGACCACTTCCAGGTTCGGCAACTGCGCGGCGCGCACATAGATGGCCTCGGCGTCGGCGATGGCGATGCCGAACTTGTTTTCCTTGAGGCCCGTGGAGATGTACGGGTGGGTGCCGGCGTCGACGTCCGGGTTGACCCGCAGCGAGACCGGGGCAACCTTGCCCATTTCGGCGGCCACCACTTGCAGGCGTTCCAGCTCGTCGGTGGATTCGACGTTGAAACAGTGCACCCCGACTTCCAGGGCGCGGCGCATGTCCTCGCGGGTTTTGCCGACACCGGAGAACACCACGCGGTCAGCGCGGCCGCCAGCGGCCAGCACGCGCTCCAGCTCGCCGCCGGAGACGATATCGAAACCGGCGCCCAGGCGCGCCAGCACGTTCAGCACGCCCAGGTTGGAGTTGGCCTTGACCGCGAAGCACACCAGGTGCTCGGTGCCTTGCAGGGCGTCGGTGTAGCTGCGGTACTGGGCCTCGATGTGGGCACGCGAATACACGTAGGTGGGAGTGCCGTAACGTTCGGCGATGGCCGACAGGCCCACGCCCTCCGCGAACAGCTCGCCGTCGCGGTAGTTGAAAGCGTTCATCTGGTTTCCTTACTGCGCTGGCAACTGCTCGGGCTCGGACTGCAGCTCGGGCTGCTGTTCCTGCGTCGTGGCCGGCTTGGCTTTTGGCGAGTGCTGGTGCGACTTGTGCGCTTTGCCGTTATCGCCGTCTTCAGGCAGGTACAGTGGACCTTTCTGGCCGCAGGCCGAAACGAGGCAGGCAACAGCGACCAGCGCCGCGAAGGAGGAAATCAGGCGCTTCATGGGTGAAATCCTTAGAAATTTGCAGTATTGCGCCGAGTATACCGAGCGACCGACGGCTTGCCTATGCAAGGGCAGGCCCGCCGGGCGGGCTATTCTTGGCGCTTGCAGCGGCCCGTTCCCAATCCCGCAGGCACTGCACGGGCTTCGAGTTCGCGCCGCTGCAGGCAATGGGTAAAACTTTGCATTCGGCGGCAAGCGCCCGTATCTTGCCCGGCATGCCAGTAACGCAGCCAATTTCGAGGTTCCTGTAATGAGTTTGAGTGAAGCGCGTTTCCATGATCTGGTCGACACTACCCAACAGGCCCTGGAAGACCTGTTCGACGAGAGCGGCCTGGACCTGGACATGGAAAACTCGGCGGGTGTCCTGACCATCAAGTTCGACAACGGCAGCACGCTGATCTTCAGCCGTCAGGAACCGCTGCGCCAGTTGTGGCTTGCCGACCGTTCCGGTGGTTTCCACTTCGACTACGACGAAGAGAGCGGCAAGTGGGTGTGCGAGAAGAGCGAGGAGCTGCTCGGCGAAATGCTCGAACGCATCGTCTGGGAACGGGCCGGCGAAAAGCTGGACTTCGACGAGATCTGACATGAGCAGTACCCAGGCCCGGCCGCCCAGGCCGCTCTACAGCAACGTCAGCCCTGCCGTGCCGTCGCCGTGCATCAGCGTGTGCCGGCTGGACGAGCAGCGTATCTGTACCGGCTGCCACCGGCATGTAGAGCACATTCGCGAATGGCGCTCGGCCGATGACGAGCGGCGCCGGCAGATCTGCCGCGAAGCCCGGGCCCTGCGCGATCAGGCTAAGGCACACTGATCGCAGGGGCTTGAGTATTTGCCCGGCTGTGGTAGTGTCGGGTTCTGCGTCAGTGACGCAATGCCATTACAAACCCCGCCCTTGGGCGGGGTTTTGCTTTATCTGCATGTTGAAAACCGCCTGTTCAAAGGAGTCTGACTGGATCATGAGCACCAAGCCTTCCCTCATCCTCACCCGATTGGACGTACAGCGTCTGGAGCGTCTGATCGACAGCCTCGACGAGAGTACGCCGGGTGTGCTTGCCTTGATGGGCGAGCTGGACCGTGCCGAGCAGGTAGTCGGTCATGAGGAGGTGCCGGCTGGCGTGGTGACCATGAACTCGCGCGTGCATTGCCGTGAAGAAGCCAGCGGCAAGGACTACCACCTGACCTTGGTGTACCCGAAGGACTCAGGGCCTGAAGGCACGGTTTCGATCCTCGCGCCGATTGGTTGCGCCTTGCTGGGGTTGTCGGTGGGCGAGCAGATCGACTGGCCGGCACCGGGGGGCAAGACCCTCAAGCTGAAGCTGCTGGAAGTCGAGTACCAGCCGGAAGCGGCGGGCGATTTCGACCTCTGATCGCCCGCCCGGCTACTTCATTGCATGTTCCGCGCCCTGACTTGGCAGGCGTGGATGCAGTTCTCGACGATGCGGCTGCGCAGTGACCAATCGGTGTTGATGATGTCGAAGCCCTGGATGTAGCTGTCGATGTCTTTCGAGGCGAACCATTCGTCGATCTTGTCGCTGAAATCGTCGGGTGTGAATACAACCTTGTTGTATTTTGCACACTGAATCGAACGTAGCCTATCACCGGTCCTGTAGCGTTGCGCGCACTGGTCCATGAATGTTTTCAGCTCTTCGGTGGATGGCGTGTTCTCCCCGAACCAGTGGTGCTTCACGCCCGGCCAATGCTGCGCCCGGGCGTGGTGGTTGTACGCAATGACCACGGTCTTGCCGGGGTGCGCGTTCCACAAGTCATCCAGGGTGAGTTCGTGCAGCGCCCATGGGATGATCCGCTGTCCCATGTGCTTTTCCAGCATTCCCAGCATCCACTCGTGTTCCTTGTCAGTGAAGTTGTCGAACTGGTGGAAGTTGAGAATGATGATCTCCCGCTGAGTGGCAGGGTCGTCATAAAAACGGTTCAACTCCAGCACGACGTCGCCGAGCACGGTACGCCCCGAAGTACTCAAGTGATAAAGCTTGTAACGGTGAGGCGAATCGGGCGTGTATTCGCGGTTGGCGCGCACTCGCAGGTCAAGAACGCGAATGCCGTTGCGGATCTGCTCGATGCACGATACATCCTGGGTCACTTCCTGCAGCGGCACGATGTTGTCGGCTTGTTTGTCCATGCCCGAGTCATGACTCCCGGGGAGAATCAACTGATCAACCCGTAGTCGGCCCAATTCGGGCAACGCTCCCATCCAGCTCTGTTTGTTCATGTTCAGCTCTACTCGTTAGTCGAGTGGCAAGCATGTTTAGCTGGCGGAGCGTGGAGCAGAGGGAAATGCTCTAGCGTAACGCTGAGACAGGCGGCTGCAGCTGCGCCAGGCCCTGATTGAGCGCCAGCTCCAGGTGCTCCTTGTAACGCAGATAAAGGATGGTCGACCCTTGCTCGTCCTCGAGCAGCGCCGACAGGTCAAGGTCGGTGATGTAGCAACGATACTGGCCGGCACTGCGGCGTTGGCCCAGGATCTGTCGGGCTACTACCGCATACAGCTGCTCGCCATGCTCCAGTTCGGAAAACTCCTGCTGGTCGCAGTACAGCGTTACATGCGCAGCACCCGCCACCCCGGCCTGGATAATGGCCTGTACCTCGTAGTAGGGCTGGTTGCTGCCTTCGAAAGGGGCCGGACGCGGCTCGCTGCTGCGCGCCTTGCCCGGGCCGGATGGCAGCAACTGGGCGTAATGGATGTCCGATGACGCCGGCCGCAGGGTGTCCATCGGCAACCGGGCATCGCGGCGCATCACCACCGAGCGCAGAAAGCGCTGCAGCGGCAGCAGCAGGTGTGCTTCGTCGTGCAGTGGCAGGCGCTGTTGCCACAAGGCGTTGTACTCATCCAGCACATACAACTCGGCCCAGCCTCCCTGCAGGCGGTAGAACACCTGGATGCAGGCTGGCTGGCCTTGTTCCAGGACCAGGCGCAGGTCGTGGTCCGGCAGGGCGTTGGCGTCCAGGTACAGGGGGCTGTAGGTACTGCGTTCTTCGCCAAGGTAGGCCAGTAATGCCTCGTGGTCGGCCAGGGTCGTCAGGCTTACGTGCCCTGCAAGCAGTTCAAGCACATGGGTATGCTGGGCAACCTGCAGCAGGTAGCGGTGGTTCTGGCCCTGGTCAAGCAGCAACTGCACCGTGTCGAATATTTCCTCCACGCGCTGGCTGATGGCCTGGGCGCGGCTCTGGCAGAAGCAGCGTACCCGCACCCGTGGCCGCTGGCCATGCAGCACCGGGCCGTTGAGAAAATCGCGCAGGCAGCGCACCAGTGCATGTTCGCCGTCATAGCGCTGGACCAGCACCTCGTTCCAGCTGTTGAGGGTGACCTGGTCCAGGGTCAGCACCAGGTTTTCGCGCACACCGGCGTAGCTTAGCGAGTCGGTGCGCTCGGTGGTCATCAGGATGTTCAGGTCGCGGTGGTGGCGCAGCGGGTCGACCGCGACGTTGACCAGTAGCAGTACTTCGTCGGCAACACTGGGTTGCAGCAGGCGCACCTCGCTGACGATCGGCAAGGGCAGGGGAATGCTCTGCTGCAGGCAGCCCACCAGGTTGAACAGCTCGATTTCGCTGAGGTCGCTGACACCGGGGTGCAAGGCCAGGCGCGTGCTGCTGTCGATCACCCCGTTGCGGTGCGCCCAGGTCAGCAGCTCGATCAGCTCGCGGCAGCGTTTCAACGGGCTGAAATGCTCCACGTCATGCGTGCTCAGGTTGCCGGTGTACAGCCCCCAGTGGTGGCTACCGGGCTCCTTGCGGTTGGGCGCCTGGACCAGGGTCAGCGTCCCTTCGGCGAGATCCGGGGCGATGCCTGGGTTGATCACCTCGACCTTGCCGGCACGGCGCTCGAAAGCCGCATACAGGCGTCGACCCAGCACGTTTAGGTCACGCTGGTCGGCGCGGCTGCTGGCGTTCTGCGTGCGGGCGAACTGGTTGAGAAAGCGGTAACTGTGATTCAGCTCGGCTACCAGGTCGCGGCGTTCCACGGCGACGTGCTGGACTTTCCACTGGTTGCGGCTGTCCAGCAGTGCCAGCTGGCGCGTGTCCCAGCCCCATTCGTCAGTCAGGCGTTGCAGCAGTCGGCGTTGCCAGCCATTGGTCCGGGATGCATCGCTGAGCTTCTTGTTGACCTTCAGGTACAGGCTGCGGCGTACCAACTCCAGGCGGGCCCGTTCGCCACGCTGCAGCAGGTAGTGTTCGATGCGCCGGTAGACCATCACGTAGGGGTCCAACGCGTCGAGGTCGAGCTGGTTGGCGAACACGGCTTGCTTGTAGTCCAGGCTCAGGCAGCGCACGGCGGGGTGTTCGCTGGCATAGGCCTCGGTCAGCAACAGCTTGAGCAGCGACTTGTAGGGCGAGTCGATAGCTTTGAACAGCTGCCACATGCCGGCGCCAACGAACTCGCCCGGCGGAATGTTCGCCAGGCTGCCGAGGTCGAGCGCGTCCTGGCTGCGGATGAAGCGCTTGGACAGCAGGGTCTGGGTGTAGTTGTGATAGTGCTGTTCCTGGTACACCGGCACCATCCACCACAACGGCGTGCGCCCGGCCAGCCAGATGGTGGTGCGGTAGAACTCGTCCAGCAGCAGGTAGTGCTGGGTGGTACCGCAGTCGTCGGAGCCGAGCTGGCCCGCGCGTTGGCCCTGGGCGAAACCTTGCGTGTCGATCAGGAAGAAATGCGCCTCGGCGCCCAGGCTTTCCGCCCATGCTTCCAGCAACTGGCACTTGCGTCGCAGTTCGCCCAGCTGTTCATCGGCCAGGTCGGGCGCATGGCACACCCACAGGTCCATGTCGCTGTGCTCGGCCTGCGCCAGCGAGCCCAGGCTGCCCATCAGGAACAGGCCATGGATCGGCCGCGGCGGGTTGCCGTGACGGGCCTTGTAGGTGAACGAGCGGGCCAGGCGCTGGGCTTCGAGCAGCAGCTCGGCGCCTGGCTCGTAACCCGATACGCCGGCAGGGGTGCTGCCCGAAACATAGCCTGGCAGCAGCGGATGGTTTATGTGGAACAGCAACGGCAACAGCGTCAGCACCTGTTGCTGGCGCGTCGACAGGCCTTCCATTGCCCGCTGCAGCCGGCCCTGGTTGAGCCGCAGGAAACGCGCGCGCAAGGTCGCCAGCTCCTTGCGGTCGATGCCTTCATCCAGGTCGGGGCGGATTTCGTGGGGGTGGTTCATTGCGCACTCGGGCAGGCCAACGGAGCTGTGGCGAGTGTAGCCTGAGGGATCGGCAGTGGATAAGCGTCAGTTGAAAAATTGACGCCATTTTGCCATCGCCGATGGGCGGCAAGCTCCAGCTTTTGCTGCCGTTGAGGCATGATGGCTGCCTTGGAAGAATGATGAGGTTACCCGATGCGTGTGTGGATCGATGCCGACGCCTGCCCCAAGGCGGCCAAGGATCTGGTCGTCAAGTTCGCCCTCAAGCGCAAGTTTGAAGTGGTCATGGTCGCGGGCCAGGCTGTGGCCAAGCCGGCATTCGCCACCGTACGCCTGATCGTTGTACCCAGCGGCATGGACGCGGCGGACGATTATCTGGTGGAGCACGCCGTGCCCGGCGAACTGGTGATCTGCAGTGACGTACCATTGGCCGACCGCCTGGTGAAAAAGGGCGTGGCAGCGCTGGACCCGCGTGGGCGCGAGTTCGACGAGCGCAACATGGGTGACCGGCTGGCGGCGCGCAATCTGTTCACCGAACTGCGCGAGCAGGGCCAGGTGGGGGGAGGGCAGGCGCCGTATGGCGAGCGCGAGAAGCAGGCGTTTGCCAATGCGCTGGACCGTATCATTGCCCGGCTTTCCAAACCCTGAAGCAACCCGGCTGGCGGGATGAACGCGCCATGTGGGAGCGGCCTTGTGCCGCGAAAGTGCCGCAGCGCGGCCCCGGCAATTCATGCGGCGAAGCTGAAATTCCGGGCCGCTTCGCCGCCCTTTCGCGGCACAAGGCCGCTCCTACAGGGACCCCGTCAGATTCTGAATCTTGCACCCGTTACTCGTGGGTCAGCTCCAGCACCCGATCCACCAGCTTGTAGATGCCGCCAGCCGCCTCGCTGATCGACTTGGCCTCCATGTATGCCGGGGTAGTAACCAGCTTGCGCTGGGAGTCTTCGACGATATCGTGCACGTCACATTGTTCATGGGTACCGCCCATTTTCACCACGGCCGCTGCGGTGTCTGCGTCAGTACCGATGGTGCAGACCACTCCCGGTCCGTAGATCTTCGCTGCCAGCGCCGGCGAAATACAGATCAGGCCAACCGGCTTGCATGCCGTTGCAAAGGCTTCGGCCAGGGCCAGCACATCCGGGTTGACGCTGCAGTTGGCGCCCTCCACGGCAAAGTTGGAGAGGTTCTTCGCCGCACCGAACCCGCCCGGGACGATCAGCGCATCGAAGTCCTCGGCCTTGGCCTCGCGAATGTCCTTGACCTGGCCGCGGGCAATGCGCGCCGACTCCACCAGTACATTGCGCGACTCGGGCATTTCTTCGCCGGTCAGGTGGTTGATCACATGCAGCTGCGCAATGTTGGGCGCAAAGCACTGCACTTGCGCACCGCGCTGGTCGAGGCGCAGCAGGGTGATCACGCTTTCGTGGATTTCGGCGCCGTCATACACGCCACAGCCGGAAAGAATCACCGCTACTTTTTTTGTCATGCTCATTACTCCAGTGTCGAGGCGCTAAATGTCCTCTAGTTTGGCAGATGTCGCCATAGGGATTCCTGCGGCTACGGCCTAATCTTGGTGGATAACGCCTGAGCTCATGCCCATGGACCTGATATTGCTGGCCGTGCCGTTCTTCTTCGTGTTGATCGCCGTGGAGCTGGCGGCCGACCGCGTGCGTGGGCAGCGCAATTACACCCTGGCCGACTCGATCAACAGCCTCAGCACAGGTGCACTGTCGACCAGCACCGGGCTGCTGACCAAGGGGCTGGGGCTGCTGACCTACGCACTCGCATTCGAGCATCTGGCGCTGCTGCGCTTGCCGGCGCAGGCCTGGTGGGTGTGGTTGCTGGCTTTCGTCCTGTACGACTTCTGTTATTACTGGCTGCACCGCCTCGGTCACGAGCGCAACGTGCTGTGGGCCGCGCACTCGGTGCATCACCAGAGCGAGGAGTACAACCTCACCACCGCGCTGCGCCAGACCAGCAGCGGCTTCATCTTTTCCTGGATCTTCTACCTGCCGTTGGCGCTGGTCGGGGTGCCGCCAGTGGTGTTCATCACTGTGGCGTCGCTCAACCTGTTGTACCAGTTCTGGGTACATACCCGGCATATCGCCAAGCTTGGCTGGCTCGAGTGGGTGTTGATCACGCCATCCAACCATCGCGTCCACCATGCGCAAAATCCTGCTTACTTGGATCGCAACTACGGCGGTGTGTTCATTCTCTGGGACCGTCTGTTCGGCACATACCAGGAGGAGGACCCGGCCGAGCCGGTAGTGTTCGGCGTGACCACGCCGCTGGCCAGCTGGAACCCGCTATGGGCCAACCTGCAGTTCTATGCCCAGCTCTGGCATGACGCCCGGCGTGCCGGCAACGTGTGGGACAAGCTGCGCATCTGGTTCATGCCCACGGGGTGGCGCCCGGCCGATGTAGCCGCCCGCTACCCGCATGGCAAGCAGGACCTGGTGTTGTTCCGCAAGTTCGAGGTTGCTCTGGGCCGCCCCCAGCAGGCCTACGTGGCGGCACAATTTGTGGTTTACCTGGCGCTGGGCAGCTATCTGATGGGCGTGGCCGAGCGCGTGCCAACCGCCGCACTGGTGCTCGGCTGGTTGCTGATGGCGTTTGGCTTGTTCGTACTGGGCACGCTCCTGGAAAACCGGCCATGGGCCACGCGCCTGGAACTGGTACGGCTGGTGGCAAGCGCGCCGGCGCTGTACCTGGCCGGTGCATCGGGCCTAGCGGTGGTCGTGCCGCTTGCCTGGTTCCTGCTCGTGGCTTACGGCCTGCTCAGTCTCTGGGGCCTGGGCCTGGTCCGCCGCCTTGCGCTCCGCCCGCAGGGTGCGGAAGCGCCGGCGCAGCCATAACAGGCCCCCCAGCGCCAGCAGGCCACCCAGTACCCAGAGCTCGTAGCGCTTCACGTTGCCCAGCAGGCCTTCGAGAATGGCGCCGAAGTGGTACGCGGCCGCGCCCAGGGCGACTGCCCAGATCGCCGCGCCCAGACCGTTCAGCAGCAGGTAGCGGCGCGGCGGGTAGCCGGACAGGCCGATCGCCACCGGCATGACCGTGCGCAGGCCATAGACGAAGCGGAAGCTCAGAACCCAGATGTCAGGGTGGCGACGGATGTGGTCCAGTGCCCGGTCGCCCATCGCCTGCCAGCGTGGCCTGCGCGCCAGAATCCTGCGGCCGTGGCGACGGCCCATGAAGTACCACAGCTGATCGCCGGCATAACTGCCGAAAAAGGCCACCAGGCACACCAGGTTGATGTCCATGTAACCGCGGAACGCAAGGAATCCCGCAAGCACCAGAATGGTCTCGCCTTCGAAGAAGGTGCCAAGAAAAAGGGCGAAGTAGCCGAAATCCTGCAGGAATTGTTGAAGCATTTTCTGAGGTGCTGGCGAAATGAACGCGCAGCCTACCCCTTCGCGCGCATTCATGAAAGTGTCCAAATGTGTCTCGACGTGAACATTTCCTGCATCGAGAATGCCCGAAGGCGCGCGCCATCGCTTGCCCTGGCGTGTAACACAGGCGTCATAATGGGCGCTTATCTTGCCGCTCAATTGATGATAGGGCGTTAACGTCCTCAGGAACGCCAGATGAATAATGAAGTGCTAACCCCTGTCGCGATCAAGGATGCTCAGGAACTCCCCGAAGAGATGGTGCAGACCCCGCCAGACCTGCCGCCGACGCCTGCGCCTGCCGTAGAGCCAGCGGCCGGGCCCGTGGCCCCGGCGCCAGCACCGGCCGCGGCCCCGGCCATTGCCGTCCCCGGCCTGGACGACAGCAGCCTGTACATTCATCGCGAACTTTCGCAGCTGCAGTTCAACATCCGCGTGCTGGAACAGGCGCTGGACGAGAGCTACCCGCTGCTCGAACGCCTCAAGTTCCTGCTGATCTTTTCCAGCAACCTCGACGAGTTCTTCGAGATCCGCGTGGCCGGCCTGAAGAAGCAGATCAATTTTGCCCGTGAACTGGCCGGCGCCGACGGCCTGCAGCCGCACCAGGCGCTGGCGCGCATCAGCGAGCTGGTGCACAGCGAAGTGGAGCGCCAGTACGCGATCCTTAACGATGTGCTGCTGCCAGAGCTGGAAAAGCACCAGATCCGCTTCATCCGCCGCCGTTACTGGACACCCAAGCTCAAGACCTGGGTGCGCCGCTACTTCCGCGACGAAATCGCCCCGATCATCACCCCGATCGGCCTCGACCCGACCCACCCGTTCCCGCTGCTGGTGAACAAGAGCCTCAACTTCATCGTCGAGCTCGAGGGTGTCGATGCCTTCGGCCGCGATTCGGGCCTGGCGATCATCCCGGCCCCGCGCCTGCTGCCGCGGGTCATCCGCGTGCCGGAAGAGGTGGGTGGCGCAGGGGACAACTATGTGTTCCTGTCGTCGATGATCCACGCGCACGCCGACGACCTGTTCCAGGGCATGAAGGTAAAGGGCTGCTACCAGTTCCGCCTGACCCGTAACGCCGACCTGGCGCTGGACTCCGAAGAGGTCGATGACCTGGCACGCGCGCTGCGCGGCGAGTTGTTCTCGCGCCGCTATGGCGATGCCGTGCGCCTGGAAGTGGCCGATACCTGCCCGAAACACCTGTCGGACTACCTGCTCAAGCAGTTCAGCCTCAGCGAAAGCGAGCTGTATCAGGTCAACGGCCCGGTCAACCTCACCCGCCTGTTCAGCATTACTGGCCTGGACAGCCACCCGGAGCTGCAGTACACGCCATTCACCCCGGCGATTCCCAAGCTGCTGCAGAACGCTGACAACATCTTTAGCGTGATCGGCAAGCAGGACATCCTGCTGATGCACCCGTTCGAGTCGTTCACCCCGGTGATTGACCTGCTGCGCCAGGCGGCCAAGGACCCGCACGTGCTCGCCGTGCGCCAGACCCTGTACCGCTCCGGTGCCAACTCGGAAATCGTCGACGCCCTGGTCGACGCGGCGCGCAACGGCAAGGAGGTCACTGCGGTGATCGAATTGCGTGCCCGTTTCGACGAAGAGTCCAACCTGCAGATGGCCAGCCGCCTGCAGGCCGCCGGTGCAGTGGTGATCTACGGTGTGGTCGGCTTCAAGACCCACGCCAAGATGATGCTGATCCTGCGCCGCGAGCACGGCGAGATCGTGCGCTATGCGCACCTGGGCACCGGCAACTACCACGCCGGCAACGCCCGCCTGTACACCGACTACAGCCTGCTGACTTCCGACGACGCCCTCACCGAGGACGTCGGCAAACTGTTCAGCCAGCTGATCGGCATGGGCAAGACCCTGCGCATGAAGAAGCTGCTGCACGCGCCGTTCACCCTGAAGAAGGGCATGCTCGACATGATTGCGCGGGAAACCCAGTTCGCCCTCGAAGGCAAGCCGGCGCACATCATTGCCAAATTCAACTCGTTGACCGATGCCAAGGTGATCAAGGCGCTGTACAAGGCCAGCCAGTCGGGCGTGAAGATCGACCTGGTGGTGCGTGGCATGTGCTGTCTGCGCCCAGGCATCCCGGGGGTTTCGCACAACATCCAGGTGCGCTCGATCATCGGCCGTTTCCTCGAGCACACGCGGGTGTTCTATTTCCTCAATGGCGGCGAAGAGCAGATCTACCTGTCCAGTGCCGACTGGATGGAGCGCAACCTCGACAAGCGTGTCGAGACCTGCTTCCCAGTGGAAGGCAAGAAACTGCTGTTGCGGGTGAAGAAAGAGCTGGAAGGCTACCTGACCGACAACACCCACGCCTGGACCCTGCAGCCGGACGGGCGCTACGTGCGCAGCACGCCGACCGGCAACCAGAACCCGCGCAGTGCCCAGGCGACCTTGCTGGAGCGCCTGAGCAACCCGGTCCTCAACGTACGCTGAGGACGAAACCGACCCGGGCCAGCCATTCCGCCTCGTTGGCGAAGTCGGCCTGGGTCAGCTGGTTCTGTTCCAGCCAGCCTTGCGGGAATACCACATCGAGGCTATCACCGGCTGCCTTCAGTTCCACCTTCGGCATCTGCTGGTTGCCACGGATATGATGGAACAGGATGGCGAAGCGCAGCAGCACGCACAGGCGCAGGAGCTTCACCCCTTCCTCGCCCAGTTCGGCGTATTTGTCCTTGGGGATGTTGCGGCGGTGGCCGCGTACCAGCAAGGCCATCATCTGCTGGTCCTCGCGCGAGAAGCCCGACAGGTCGGAATGCTCGATCAGGTAGGCCCCGTGCTTGTGATAATGGTAGTGGGCTATGTCCAGGCCGATCTCGTGCACCTTCGCTGCCCAACCCAGCAGGTCGCGCCAGTTCCCGTCCTTCAGGTCCCAGGCATCGGCGACCTGGTCGAACGCGTGCAAGGCCTTGCGCTCGACGCGAGCGGCCTGGCCCTGGTCGACGTGGTAACGTTCCATCAGCGAGTTGAGGGTGCGCTCGCGCACATCTTCGTGATGGTGGCGGCCTAGCAGGTCGAACAGCACGCCTTCGCGCAGGGCGCCGTCGCAGTGGTCCATGCGCTGCAGTTCCAGCGCATCGAAAATCGCTTCGAGTATCGCCAGGCCTGCCGGGAAGATGGTCCGGCGGTCAGGTTTGACGCCGTCGAAGTCGATCTTGTCGGCCTCACCCAGCTTGAACAGCTTGCGCTTGACCCAGGCCAGGCCTTCGGCGTTGACCTCGCCATTGCCCAGGCCACCGGCCTTGATGGCTGCGCCGATGGCGCGGATGGTGCCGGAGGAGCCGATGGCCTCGTCCCAGGTCAGGCGATGCAGGGCATTCTCGATGCTCATCAGCTCCAGGCGCGCGGCGGTATAGGCCTGGGCGTAGCGGGCCGGGGTGATCTTGCCGTCGCGGAAGTAGCGCTGGGTGAAGCTGACGCAGCCCATCTGCAGGCTTTCGCGCAGCAGCGGTTCGAAGCGCTGGCCGATGATGAACTCGGTACTGCCGCCGCCGATGTCGGCGACCAGGCGCTTGCCCGGCGTATCGGCGAGGGTGTGCGACACGCCGAGGTAGATCAGGCGCGCTTCTTCGCGGCCGGAGATGACCTCCACCGGGTGGCCGAGGATGGCTTCGGCGCGCTGGATGAATTCGTTGCGGTTGCGCGCTTCGCGCAAGGCGTTGGTGCCCACGATGCGCACCGAGCCGGCGGGCATGCCGTTGATCAGCTGGGAAAAGCGCTTGAGGCAGTCCAGGCCCCGTTCCATGGCTTCTTCGCTGAGCATGCGGCCCTCGTCGATGCCGGCGGCCAACTGCACCTTCTCGCCGAGCCGCTCGAGAATGCGGATTTCGGTATGGTGGGCCTTGGCCACGACCATGTGAAAGCTGTTGGAGCCAAGGTCGATGGCGGCAATCAGGGACAGGTTCTTCGCGATAGTATGCGGCATGATCTGGTTGTTCTCGGTCGTTAACCCGGCAATCGTGCCACGATAGCAGGCTATCGCCAACGCGTCGCACCCAGCCGTTGAGCTGGCCTTGATGCAAGGCAACAGGTCATTCGATGTTATGACACTGGCATGACAGTTCCGATTCGCTGCGTCTTGCACAACTATAGTTACACTCAATCGCCCGCGACTTCCTGTAGGAGACGGGTGCGGCTATGATGGGCAACGTTTTTTATTGCTTACGACCTTGGAGATTTCCATGAGCGACAAAATCAAACACGTCACCGACGCCAGCTTCGAAGCCGAAGTACTGCAGGCTCAGGGCCCGGTTCTGGTCGACTACTGGGCTGAATGGTGCGGCCCATGCAAGATGATCGCTCCGGTTCTGGACGACATCGCTGCCACCTACGAGGGCAAACTGACTGTCGCCAAGCTGAACATCGACGAGAACCAGGAAACCCCGGCCAAGCACGGCGTGCGTGGTATCCCGACCCTGATGCTGTTCAAGAACGGCAACGTCGAGGCCACCAAGGTCGGCGCCCTGTCCAAATCGCAGCTGGCCGCGTTCCTCGACGCCCACCTGTGATAGCGAAAAGCCCCGCGAATGCGGGGTTTTTTTTGCGCGCAAAGGTCTGCAGGGGTACGATTTACCCTGTCAAAACCACTAGACGTCGAAAAAAGCAAGTGTTACATTCGGCCTCGCACTGCTTCTCCAGTGCCCTCTACACGCCGTCGCCGAAGCATCCCTAATTCGAATCAGTACGCGATCCTGTCGCCATCTAGCGGCGCGGCCTCATTAAGCCAGAAGCTTAATTCTCCCTTCTTACATGATTACGTCACTCCCCTTATGAACCTGACTGAACTCAAGCAAAAGCCGATTACCGATCTTTTGGAAATGGCCGAACAGATGGGCATCGAAAACATGGCCCGTTCGCGCAAACAGGACGTGATTTTCGCCCTGCTGAAGAAGCACGCGAAAAGCGGCGAAGAGATCTCGGGTGACGGCGTGCTGGAGATTCTCCAGGATGGTTTCGGTTTCCTGCGTTCGGCTGATGCGTCCTACCTGGCCGGCCCCGACGATATCTACGTCTCGCCCAGCCAGATCCGCCGCTTCAACCTGCGTACCGGCGACACCATCGTCGGCAAGATCCGCCCACCGAAGGAAGGGGAGCGTTACTTCGCCCTGCTGAAGGTCGACACCATCAACTTCGACCGCCCGGAAAACGCGAAGAACAAGATCCTGTTCGAAAACCTGACGCCGCTGTTCCCGAACAAGCGCCTGAAGATGGAAGCCGGCAACGGCTCCACTGAAGACCTGACTGGCCGCGTCATCGACCTGTGCGC
Organism: Pseudomonas sp. TE21394; assembly: GCF_054057835.1. Lineage (NCBI taxonomy): Bacteria > Pseudomonadati > Pseudomonadota > Gammaproteobacteria > Pseudomonadales > Pseudomonadaceae > Pseudomonas > Pseudomonas sp. TE21394. The sequence continues at coordinate 2,079,678 of NZ_JBSRZR010000001.1, forward strand.
CCCGATCGGCAAAGGCCAGCGTGGCCTGATCGTGGCGCCGCCAAAGGCCGGCAAGACGATCATGCTGCAGAACATCGCGGCCAACATCACCCGTAACAACCCTGAGTGCCACCTGATCGTCCTGCTGATCGACGAGCGCCCGGAAGAAGTGACCGAAATGCAGCGCACCGTGCGCGGCGAAGTGGTTGCCTCCACCTTCGACGAGCCACCCACCCGCCACGTGCAGGTTGCCGAGATGGTGATCGAGAAGGCCAAGCGTCTGGTCGAGCACAAGAAGGATGTGGTCATCCTGCTGGATTCCATCACCCGTCTGGCGCGTGCCTACAACACCGTGATCCCGAGCTCCGGCAAGGTACTGACCGGTGGTGTCGACGCCCATGCCCTGGAGAAGCCGAAGCGCTTCTTCGGTGCCGCGCGTAACATCGAGGAAGGCGGCTCGCTGACCATCATCGCTACCGCGCTGGTCGAAACCGGCTCGAAGATGGATGAAGTGATCTACGAAGAGTTCAAGGGCACCGGCAACATGGAACTGCCACTTGACCGTCGTATCGCCGAGAAGCGTGTGTTCCCGGCCATCAACATCAACCGCTCCGGTACCCGTCGCGAAGAGCTGCTGACCGCCGACGACGAACTGCAGCGCATGTGGATCCTGCGCAAGCTGCTGCACCCGATGGACGAAATCGCCGCCATCGAGTTCCTGGTCGACAAGCTCAAGCAGACCAAGACCAACGACGAGTTCTTCCTGTCGATGAAGCGCAAGTAAGCTTCCCAGCCAGGTATTGAATGGGGCTGCTTCGCAGCCCATCGCCGGCAAGCCAGCGCCCACGGCAACTGCACAGCTTTCGAAGCTTGTGCAAAACCTGTGGAACTGGCTTGCCGACGATGGGGCGCGAAGCGGCCCCAAGTCATTTTTGGCCTTTGGGCACTGAACGGCGCTACACTCTGCACCCCGACCGATACGGCCAACATGAGGCTCCTGCATGCAGTATCGCGACTTGCGCGACTTCATCCGTGGCCTGGAACAGCGCGGCGAACTCAAGCGCATCCAGGTACCGATCTCCCCTGTGCTGGAAATGACCGAGGTCTGCGACCGCACCCTGCGCGCCAGGGGCCCCGCATTGCTGTTCGAAAAGCCCACCGGTTTCGACATGCCGGTGCTGGGCAACCTGTTCGGCACCCCGGAGCGCGTGGCCATGGGCATGGGCGCCGAATCGGTGGCGGAACTGCGCGAAATCGGCAAGCTGCTGGCCTTCCTCAAGGAGCCCGAGCCGCCGAAGGGGCTCAAGGACGCCTGGTCCAAGCTGCCGATCTTCAAGAAAGTCGTGTCGATGGCGCCAAAGGTAGTCAAGGACGCGGTGTGCCAAGAGGTAGTGGTCGAGGGTGACGATGTCGACCTCGGGGCGCTGCCGATCCAGCACTGCTGGCCGGGCGACGTCGCACCGCTGATCACCTGGGGGCTCACCGTCACCCGCGGCCCGAACAAGGACCGCCAGAACCTGGGCATCTACCGTCAGCAGGTGATCGGCCGCAACAAGGTCATCATGCGCTGGCTCAGCCACCGTGGCGGTGCCCTGGACTACCGCGAGTGGTGCGAGAAACACCCCGGCCAGCCGTTCCCGGTTGCCGTCGCCCTGGGGGCGGACCCGGCAACCATCCTTGGCGCGGTGACCCCGGTGCCGGACACTCTTTCCGAATACGCCTTTGCCGGCCTGCTGCGTGGCAACCGTACCGAGCTGGTCAAGTGCCGGGGCAGCAGCCTGCAGGTACCGGCTACCGCCGAAATCATCCTGGAAGGGGTGATCCACCCGGGCGAGATGGCCCCGGAAGGCCCGTATGGCGACCACACCGGTTACTACAACGAAGTGGACAGCTTCCCGGTGTTCACCGTCGAGCGCATCACTCACCGGCAGAAACCGATCTACCACAGCACCTACACCGGCCGTCCGCCGGATGAGCCGGCGATTCTCGGCGTGGCGCTGAACGAAGTGTTCGTGCCGATCCTGCAAAAGCAGTTCCCGGAAATCGTCGACTTCTACCTGCCGCCGGAGGGATGTTCGTACCGCATGGCGGTGGTCACCATGAAAAAGCAGTACCCAGGCCACGCCAAGCGCGTAATGCTGGGTGTATGGTCGTTCCTGCGACAGTTCATGTACACCAAGTTCGTTATTGTCACCGACGACGATATCAACGCCCGCGACTGGAACGATGTGATCTGGGCCATCACCACGCGCATGGACCCCAAGCGTGATACGGTAATGATCGACAACACGCCTATCGACTACCTGGACTTTGCCTCGCCGGTATCGGGCCTGGGATCGAAGATGGGCCTGGACGCCACACACAAGTGGCCGGGCGAGACGACGCGCGAATGGGGGCGGGTCATCGTCAAGGACGAAGCCGTTACCCGCCGTATTGATGAGCTGTGGGATCAGTTGGGAATAGATTGATGCAGGTAACGTTGCAGCCGTCCGGGGCGGTGCTGGCGCTCGAACCCGGGGAACGGATCCTCGATGGAGCGCGGCGGCTGGGCTATGACTGCCCGAACAGCTGCCGCAATGGCAATTGCCATGTCTGCGCCGCATTGTTGGTTGAAGGCAGGGTCCGCCAGGACGGCGCGGTCCGTGACCATGGTGAGCTGTTTACCTGCATTGCCGAACCGCTGGAGGACTGCGTATTGCTCTGGGATGGTGTGCTCGCCCTGGGCGAGCTGCCGGTGCGCAAGCTGGCGTGCAGTGTCAGCGAGTGCGTCGAGGTGGGCGGCGATGTCTGGCGCGTGCGTTTGCTCGCACCGGCCGGCAGGGCGCCGCGCTATCACGCCGGGCAATACCTGATGATCGAGCGCGACGGCGGCAAGCAGGCGGCGTTTTCACTGGCTTCCGCGCCTCATTCCGGGCGTGAGCTGGAGCTGCATGTGCTGGCACGCGAGCCCAGCGCCCTGCAACTGATCGCCCAGTTACAGCGCGATCGCCTGGCGCGCATCGAAATGCCGTTTGGCGACACCCACCTGGCCGAGCTGCCTGACGGGCCACTGGTGCTCATCGCCGCCGGCACGGGCATGGGCCAGATGCACAGCCTGGTCGAGCATTGCCGGGCCCAGGGTTTCCGTCACCCGGTGCATCTGTACTGGGGCGTGCGCCGGCCGGAGGACTTCTATCAGATCGAACACTGGGACGAATGGCAGCGTCTGCCCAACCTGTTCTTGCACCAGGTCGTCAGCGACCTCTGCGGCTGGGAGGGGCGATGCGGGATGCTGCATGAGGCGGTCTGCGAAGACATCGCCGACCTTAATGCCGTGCATGTGTATGCCAGCGGCTCGCCAAACATGATCTATGCCACCCTCGACGCCTTGGTCGAAGCTGGCATGGATGCGCACCGCATGCGCGCAGATGTGTTTGCCTACGCACCACGCGGTTAATAACCGAAGTTTAAAAGTGCGGGTATAAGGCGGTAATTGTTACCGCCTTGGCCACTAACTTTCACGCCGCCTGGAATAATAATTCCCAATCGTCGGAATGCCCGTTGAAAATCTCGACATATACTTGAGCTAACGCACCGGTCTGCCTTAGGTTATGCATGTCTCCCTCGTGGGAGCTGGCTTGCCGGCGACAGTGCTGGCGCGGGCAGTACACTGCGACTGCTTCGAATCGTTTTTCCGCTACATGTGTAGTTCACAGGGAATCATGGCGGCAGCTTATGTCGGCACTTGAAAGTTCGTCCTGGAAAGTTAGTTACCCCCCTTCGCTCGACTTCGGTCAGCAACTGACCCGCGAGCAATTGTACAACTCCATGCAGAGCACCATGTCGCGCCATCAGGGTGGGCCGGTCTGGCTGTTTGCCTATGGTTCTTTGATCTGGCGACCGGAGTGCAACTCGGTGGAGCGCCAGCGCGCCCGGGTGCATGGTTACCATCGGGGCTTGTATCTGTGGTCGCACGAACACCGCGGCACCCCGGAAACCCCTGGGCTGGTGTTCGGCCTGGACCGGGGCGGTTCCTGCAGCGGCTTTGCCTACCGGCTGGATGAAAGCAACCTGGACGACTCGCTGATGGCCCTGTGGCAACGCGAGATGCCGTACCCGGCTTATCGGCCGCACTGGCTCAACTGCCGGCTGAGTGATGGCAGCAAGGTGCAGGCCTTGGGTTTTGTGCTGGAGCGGCACCTGCCGTGCTATGCCGGGAACCTGCCCGACACCCTGCTGAGCCAGATCCTGGCCAGCGCCAAGGGGCGCTATGGCACTACGCGTGACTATGTCGAGCAGACCTTGAATGCCTTGCGTAGTCACCAGATGCCCGATCGCAACCTCGAAGCACGGTTCCGCCGTTGCCATAACCTGCGCGAAGTCTGACAACCTGCACTGATCAACTTCGCGGGCATGCCCGCGAAGGGCCGGAACTGCGGATCAAGTTCTGCAGCCTTACCGCGCCAGCACCACCAACTTACCCACAGCCTGCCGCTGCCCCAGCCTTTCAATGGCCGCACCCGCCTCAGCCAGTGGATAAGTCTGCGACACCAGCGGCTTCAGCTTGCCTTCGGCATGCCAGGCAAACAGTTGCTGGAAGTTGGCCGCGTTGTCCTGTGGCTGGCGTTGGGCAAACGCCCCCCAGAACACCCCCAGCACCGCTGCGCCCTTGAGCAGCACCAGGTTGGCTGCAAGTTGCGGGATGGTCCCGCTGGCAAAGCCCACCACCAACAGCCGGCCATTCCAGGCCAGCCCGCGCACCGCCTGCTCGAACAGCCCACCGCCCACCGGGTCATAGATCACGTCGACGCCCTGGCCGCCGGTCAGCCGCTTGATCTCGTCACGCAGGCTGGCCTGGCTGTAATCGATCAGCTCATCGGCCCCGGCCGCCTTGGCCACGGCCAGCTTTTCCGCACTGCTGGCTGCCGCGATCACTCGCGCGCCCATGGCTTTGCCAATTTCCACCGCCGCCAGGCCAACCCCGCCGGACGCGCCCAGCACCAGCAGGGTTTCGCCCGCCTGCAACTGGCCCCGCTGGCGCAGGGCATGCATGGAGGTGCCGTAGGTCATGCCAAATGCGGCAGCAGTGGTGAAGTCCATGCTTGGCGGCATCGGCATCACGTTGTAGAACGGCACCGCCACCTGTTCAGCGAATGCCCCCCAGCCGGTGAGTGCCATGACCCGGTCGCCGACCCGGAAGGCGCCGGCCTTTTCCCCGACCGCGGCCACCACACCTGCCGCCTCACCGCCTGGGGAGAATGGCAACGGTGGCTGGAACTGGTACTTGCCTTCGATGATCAGGGTGTCGGGAAAATTGACCCCGGCAGCCTGCACATCGAGCAGGATCTCGTTCTTCTTCGGCACCGGGCTGGCCACCTCTTCCAGCACCAGGTTGCGCGCCGGGCCCAGGGTTTTGCACAACACAGCTTTCATCAGGGCTATTCCTTTGCGGGTAGTGGCCGATAAGTGTAGGAGGGCCGCCTGACCGGTCAACGAGCATGGCCCGCCCTGATGGCGCGGCATAAGCCCGGGCTTGGGTTTGCGCGGTGTGCTGGGTAAGCTGGCGACAACTGTATTGAGGAGCGAATTCGTGAAAGCGTGGATCTTGATGGTGCTGGCGCTGCTGCTGCCGGCTGCGGCCATGGCCGAGGAAGCCAAGGAAGGGGCGCCCAAGGTCGCCTACATCAGCCTGAGCCCGCCCTTTGTCGGCAACTATGCCCTCGACGGCAGCCCGCGGCTGCGCGTGTACAAGGCCGATGTGGCCCTGCGCGTGACCGGCGACGAAGCCGCCAAGGCGGTGAAGCACCACGAGCCGCTGATCCGCAACCAGCTGGTGGCGCTGTTCACCCAGCAGTCGGTGGAAAGCATGAGCAATGTCGAGGCCAAGGAGCATCTGCGCCAGGAGGCGCTGAAGCAGGTGCAACAGGTGATGGAAGCGGAAGAGGGCAAACCGATCGTCGAAGACCTGCTGTTCAACAACCTGATCGTGCAGTGACCTGCGAGCCCTGGTCCCCGTGCGACTACGGGGGCCTGCATAGGCCTGGCGCCCTGTTCAGGACGCCAGGCTACGGCGAAACCGTGCCAGGGCCACGCCGAAGAACACCAGGCCAATCACGGCCAGTGCCAGGATGTCCGGCCACACTACTGTCCACCCGGCATCACGGAACAGGATCGCCGCGCCAAGGCTGACGAAGTGCGTCGATGGCGAACCCTGCATCACCCATTGCAACCATTGCGGCATGCTGTCCAGTGGTGTGCTGCCACCAGACAGCAATAGCATCGGAATGATCACCGGGATCGCCAGCAGGCCGAACTGCGGTGTCGAACGCGCCAGGGTGGCGAGGAAGATGCCCAAGGCTGTGCTGGCGAACAAGTACAGCGCGGTCACCGCCAGAAACAACCCCATCGAGCCGGCCAGCGGCACACCCAGTGCCCCCTTGACCACCACCACCAGCGAAATCCAGGTGCAGATCACCACCACCAGCGCATTGCTGGCGATTTTCGCCAGCATGATTTCCAGGGCGGTCAGCGGCAGCACCAGCAGGTGGTCGAGGGTGCCATGTTCGCGCTCGCGCAGTAGTGCGGTGCCTGTGAGGACGATCGCCAGGATGGTGATGTTGTTGACAATCTGGATCACCGCCAGGAACCAGCCACCCTCCAGGTTGGGATTGAACAGGGCCTTGGCATTGATTGCTATCGGGCTCTGGATATCCGCCCGCTGGCCGTAGTCGAGCAACTCGCGTTCGAAGATGCGGTTGATATAGCCGGCGCCCATGAACGCCTGGCTCATGGCGGTGGCATCGACGTTGATCTGCAGCTCCGGCGAGCGCCCGGCCAGCAGGTCGCTCTGGAAGTTCACCGGCACATTGACGACGAAGGTGTACTGGCCGCTGTCCATGGCCTGGTCCAGGCGCTCCGGAGCCAGCGCCACGGCAGGCTGGAACTCGGGTGGTTGCAAGGCTTCGCTGAGCTTGCGGGATAGCAGGCTGTGGTCTTCGTCGACCACCGCGACGCTGGCATTGTGCACGCCGATCACCGAACCGGCTGCCGGCATGTAGATGGCTACGCTGAAGGCGTACAGCAGGAACAGCAGCAATACGCTGTCATGGCGCAGGCTGCTCAGTTCCTTGAGGCCCAGGCGCAGGGTGTGGCTGAGGTGCGACATGTCAGGCTTCCTGCTTCTTCAGCATGGCCAGGCTGAGGCCGGTGAATGCGGCGAAGAAGCCCAGCAGGATCAGGCACTGCGGCCACAGTTCGCGCAGGCCCAGCGCCTTGGTGAAGGTGCCCACCGCAATATCGAGAAAGTAGCCCGCCGGGAACAGCTGGCCCATTACTGCCGCTGCACCGTCCAGCGACGAGCGTGGCACGATCAGGCCGGAAAACTGGATGGTCGGCAGGCTGGTGATGATCATGGTGCCAAGGATGGCGGCGATCTGGGTGCGAGTGAAGGCCGATATCAGCAGGCCCAGGCTGGTGGTTGCCAGCAGGTATGCCACGCCGCCACAGGCCAGGGCCAGCACGCTGCCCTTGAGCGGTACGGCGAACAGCCAGCGGTTCATCGCCACCAGCAGCGCCAGGTTGACCAGGCTCACGGCCAGGTAGGGCATCTGTTTGCCGAGCAGGAACTCCAGGCGGGTGAGCGGTGTGGCGTAGAAGTTGGTGATGGCGCCAAGCTCCTTCTCGCGGACGATGCCCAGCGCCGTAAGCATGGCCGGGATGAAGGCCAGGATCAGTGCCATCACACCCGGGCCGATGGCATTCACGCTGACCACGTCCTGGTTGTAGCGAAAACGTGTTTCCAGGCGCACCAGGTCCTGGCGTGGCTGTGGCTGTCTGCTGGCCTTCGCCAGTTGTTCGAGGTTGGCCTGGTGCACGGCTTCCACGTAGTTGCGGCTGGTTTCGGCACGGAACGGCATGCCGCCGTCGAGCCAGGCGGCCACCACCGGTTGGCGACCGGCATACAGGTCGCGGCCAAAGCCGGGCGGAATTTCCAGCGCCAGCTTGATTTCCGAGCGCTGCAGGCGCTGGTGCATGTCGCGGGCGTCGCTGATGAGCGGTTGCTCGGCGAAATAGCGAGAGCCACGGAAGGCTTCGAGGTAGGCGCGGCTTTGCGGGCTCTGGTCCTGGTCGTATACGGCGAAGGCGAGGTTTTCCACATCCAGCGAAATGCCGTAGCCAAAGATCACCATCATGAACATCGCGCCCAGCAGGGCAAATGCCAGGCGCACCTTGTCGCGCAGCAATTCCTTGCCCTCGCGGCTGGCCACGGCCAGCAGGCGCCGCAGACTGAAGCGCTGGCGTAACGCTGGTACTGGCGTGGCAGCCTGCTCCAGCACGCTGATGTCGGTGGCTTGCGGGGCCAGCTCCTGGGCCTGTTCCAGGCAGCGTACGAACGCGTCTTCCAAGGTGTCGCCCTGGTACTGGCGTTGCAGGGCATCGGGTGTGTCGCAAGCCAGTACCCGACCGGCATGCATCAGTGAGATGCGGTCGCAGCGCTGGGCTTCGTTCATGAAGTGGGTGGACAGGAAAATGGTTACGCCCTGCCCGCGCGACAGTTCCACCAGCAGACGCCAGAAGTCGTCGCGGGCGGCCGGGTCGACACCGGAGGTGGGTTCGTCGAGGATCAGCACTTCCGGACGGTGCAATACCGCGACCGCCAGCGACAGGCGCTGGCGCAGGCCGAGGGGCAGGGCGCCGGACGGCTGGTCGGCAATGGAGCCGAGGTCGAAGCGCTCGATCAGCTCATCGATGCGTTGGGCGCTTTCTGCCTTGGGCAGGTCGAACAGGCGCGCGTGCAGGGTCAGGTTCTGCCGGGTGCTGAGTTCACCATACAGCGAAAAACTCTGCGACATGAAACCGACCCGCTTGCGTGTGGCCAGGTCGCTGGCATCCACCGGGCGGCCAAGCAGGCTGGCGCTGCCTTCACTGGCCGGCATCAGCCCGGTGAGCACTTTCATGGTGGTGGTCTTGCCGCAGCCGTTGGAGCCTAGAAAGCCGAAGATTTCCCCGCGGCCAATGGCGAAACTCACCTTGTTCACCGCCGTGAAGTCGCCAAAACGCAAGGTCAGGTCATGGGCCTCGATCGCCACCGGGCCGTCAGACGCCGGACGTGGCGGGATCCTCAACGGCGGGTGTTGCGCCTTGCCCGTGCCCTGGTAATGGGTGAAGGCGTCATCCAGCTTGCCGCTGGGGGTGGCCGCAGCCAGTTCGTGGCTAGGCCCGGCGGCCAGCAAGCGGCCGCCATCGAGCATCAGGCAATGTTCGAACTGTTCGGCTTCCTCCATGTAGGCGGTGGCCACCAACAGGGTGAGCTGCGGGCGTTGTGCGCGAACCTGTTCGACCAGCTCCCAGAAGCGCCGCCGTGACAGCGGGTCGACGCCGGTGGTCGGCTCATCGAGGATCAGCAGGTCCGGCTCGTGGATCAACGCGCAACACAGGCCCAGTTTCTGTTTCATGCCGCCTGACAACTTGCCCGCCGGGCGCTCGGCGAAGCGCTGCAGGTCGGTAGCCTGTAGCAGTTTGGCCATGCGCTGCTCGCATTCACGGCGGCCCAGGCCGAAAAGGGTGGCAAAAAAGCGGATGTTCTCGCTGATCGACAGTTCTGGATAGAGGTTGTTGCCCAGCCCTTGCGGCATGAACGCCACTTTAGGGTACAGCGCCGCGCGGTGGTGTCGCTGGCGGATTGAACCACCCAACACCTGCAGTTCACCCTTTTGCAGGCGCTTGACCCCGGCGATCAGGCCCAGCAGCGTCGACTTGCCAGCTCCGTCCGGGCCGATCAGCGCGCAGCGGGTGCCGGCTGGCAGGCTGAAGCCGACGGTTTGCAGGGCAACCAGGTCGCCATAGCAATGGCTGATGCCTTCAGCCAGCAGTGCCGGGGTGTTCATTGCAGGCTGGCCGGCCAGTCGACCTCAGCCGTGCGTACATAGCCGGCGCCTGGCATGCCCGGTTTGGCCTGCGGCACGGCGCCCGGGTCACTCAGGCGCAGTTTCACCCGGAACATCAGCTTCTGCCGTTCGTCGCGGGTTTCTACCTGTTTGGGGGTGAACTGGGCCTTGGCGGCGACGAAGGCTACCTTCGCCGGCAGCGCCTGCTCGGGCAGGGCGTCGAGCACGATGCGTGCCTGATCGCCGACTGTCAGGCGACCGCTGGTAGAGGCCGGCAGGTACAGGTTCATGTACTGGTCGCTGGGGTCGATCAGCATCAATACGCGACCGCCGGCACCCAGTACTTCACCGGGTTCGGCCAGGCGCAGTTGGATGATGCCGTCGATGGGCGCACGCAGGCTGCTGTCGTCGATCTCGCTGCTGAGCTGCGCCACCTGCGCCTCGGCAGCACCGATGGCAGCCTTGATGGCGGCCAGTTGCGCGCGAGCGGCGACTACCGCTGCGTTTGCCGTGTCGAAGCGCGCCTGTTGCTGGTCGAGCAACTGCTGGCTGGCATATTTGCGCTGGAAAATCTCGCGCACACGCTTGAGTTCCTGGCTGGCCAGCAGCAGTTCGCTCTGGCGCAACTGCACGCTGGCCTGGGCGGCGGCGTAGTTTTCGCGCGCGCGCAGCACTTCGGCCTCGGCCTGGCTGCGTTGGGCTTCCATGGTGCGCGTATCGATACGTGCAAGCAATTGCCCGCGGGTAACCTTGTCGCCTTCATCGACCAGCACTTCGGCCAGGCGGCCGGGGATTTTGCTGGCGATTTGTACTTCGGTGGCTTCGAGGCGGCCGTTGCCCATGCTCAGGCCTTCAGGCAACTGGTCGTGCAGCGACTTCCAGTACCCCAGCCCGGCGGCCGCCGCAAGCAGGGCCAGCAGCGCGATGGCGAAGATTCTGGGAGCGTATCGGTTCATCGTTCTGCATCCTTGCGGTCATGCACACTCCATCATGGTCTGCGGCCATAATTGGTGTGTTGATATCGGTCAAGTCCATGACTGGGCCGCAGGGCGGCCCGTTTGGTTTATGACCTTAGCCGCAGTTTCAACGCAACGCGACAATCACCGCCCATTGCTCCGCAGTCACCGGCATCACCGACAGACGGCTGCCCTTCTGTACCAGCGGCAAGTCGGCCAGGCCGGCCTGCTGTTTCAGCCAGCCCAGTTCCAGCACCCGTGGCAGCGACTGCACATGGGCCACATCCACTGCACTCCACGGGTTCTTTTCCGGCGTGGCCTTGGCGTCGTAATAAGGACTTTGCGGGTCCAGTGCGGTCGGGTCCGGATAGGCCGCGCGGGTGATTCTGGCAATGCCGGCAATGCCCGGTTGCGGGCAGCTGGAGTGGTAGAAGAAAAATTCGTCGCCAACGCTCATCGCGCGCAGAAAGTTACGTGCCTGGTAGTTGCGCACGCCGTCCCAGCGCGCTTCGCCGAGGCGGCCAAGGGCTTCGATGGAGAGCTCGTCGGGCTCGGACTTCATCAGCCAGTAGGCCATGAAAGTGCTCCTGAAAAAGTTTGAAATAACCTGTTGCACGAAACCGACAGCCGGTTGACGTCAAGGTTTGCGTGTAGACGCAGGTTGTCGGAAAATGCGCCCCGATAAAAGCGCGATGCTCCGGCGGTACCCAGAAAATCGCCGAGTACTGAACAGTTTGCCGGGGGGGCAATCTTCGATGAATCAACGCAACAAGCCAGACTTGCTGTGGGTCCTGGTGTTCATTTTCGGCCTGGGCGTGGTCACTACCGGTTATGCGCAAGGGTTCTGGGAGCGCAAGCTGGACAACGCCTACCAGATGCCGGTCGACGCCAGCCAGCCACCACGTTGATACCCCTCGCTGGCACCCTTCAGCGTGGCGCCAGGTACCAGCCACGGTCCGAGACGGTGCCCTGCAGTGGAACATCCCAGCTGGCCTGGGCCAGCCGCTCGACCTTCTGGCATTCATGCGCCAGCCCTAGCAGCAATGGCTTTTTCCAGGTCTGGCGACGCGCCTGGTAGGCCAGGCTGCGATCATAGAAGCCGCCGCCCATTCCCAGGCGCCCACCCACTTCATCGAAACCGACCAGCGGTAGCAGAATCAGGTCCAGCGCCCAGATCGGGCGTTGGCGCTTGCGCTCGGTGACAGGCTCGGGAATGCGAAAGCGGTTGGGCAGGAGTTTTTCACCCTGTTCGAAGCGCTGGAATACCATCCGTGTGCGTGGCCAGGCGTGGAGTACCGGCAGGTAGACGCGCTTGCCACGGCGCAGGGCCTCGCGCAGCAGCAGGGCAGGGTCGATCTCGCCGTCATTGGGCAGGTACAGGGCAATGTGCCGGGCCCGGCGGAACAGCGGGTGTTGCGCCAGCTGGCGATACAGGCCGACAGCGGCCTGGCGTTGCTGGGCCGGGGTCAGGGCGCGGCGGGCATTGCGCAGCAGGCGACGAAGCTGGGGGCGGGTGAGCGGCGCGGTGTCGGTCATGGCACGAGCGGTCCCAAGTGCGTTGGCCGGCATGGCCGGCCAAAACGAATTGCCCGCCGGTAGAGGCGGGCAAGAGAATTCAGGCTCCCCGACAAGACCGCTATCGGTGTAGCCCTTGAACCCGAAAGTTCAAGGTGGAGATTGCAGGGGGCGTTAAGGCTTTCCGTCGGGCGGACATGCACACCGGCCCCAGCGTGCAACCCCCGTGGTTGTGCGTATCGGCTCAGGGACATAACCGACTGGCGCATCCCCCAGGGAGTGGCGCCAGTATACCAACCTCAGCCGATTTTGGTATCCGCATCGTCGGACAGCGCCTGGTCGACCCGCTCCAGCAGGTCGCGCACCTGTTCGCGGGTGGTGCCGCCAGCCGGCGCATCGTTGCGCTCGTCCTGGCGGTGCAGCATTTCGTGGGTGATGTTCAACGCAGCCATGACCGCGATGCGGTCGGCGCCGATCACCTTGCCGCTGCTGCGGATCTCGCGCATCTTGCCGTCCAGGTAGCGCGCCGCGCTGACCAGGTTGTTGCGCTCTTCCGGCGGGCAGATGATCGAGTATTCCTTGTCGAGGATCTGCACGGTGACGCTATTGCTTGAACTCATGAGTCTTGCTCCAGAGCCTTGAGGCGTAAAATCATCGACTCGACCTTGCGCCTGGCGATCTCGTTCTTTTCGATGAGGTGGGCGCGCTCTTCGCGCCAGGATTTTTCCTGAGCTACTAGGAGTGCATTTTGCCGTTTTAGTTGCTCGACGCGTTGGATCAGCAACTCGAATCGGCTCATCAGTGCCTGCAGGTCGTTCTCTTGCGTGGGTTGCACTCGATTCGCTCCGTCGTTGAGTCACCGTGGCGATGTGATGCCTCTGCCCGGGCGGCGACGGCCAGTGCCGATGGTCTTGGCGCGCCTGCCGGTGCTAGGATACAAGGTCTCCATTCTAGTCATTGCGCCGTCTGGCGCCTAGCTGCCCATGCCCAATACCCAATCGCCTTACGTTGCCTTCGCCATGCTGCTGTCCAGCAATGGCCATCCTGTCACCCCGGCCGAACTGCACGGCCTGCTGATCGGCCGCAGTTGCGCCGGTGCCGGCTTCGACGCCGAAGGCTGGCTGGCCGATGCCGCCCAGCTGCTGGAAACGGAGCCTGGCGACACTGTGCGCAACGCGCTGGTCGGCCTGCAGGAAATGGTCAAGGGCGAGCTGACCAGCGACGACATGGCGATCGTCCTGCTGCTGCCTTCCGACGACGCCGCCCTGGGCGACCGCGCCACCGCGCTGGGCCAGTGGTGCCAGGGCTTCATTACCGGGTTCGGTCTGAATGCCGGTGGCAAGGACCTGTCCAGCGAGGCCAAGGAAGTGCTGCAGGACCTGGTGGCCATCTCCCAGGTCCAGGAAGCCCTCGAAGAGTCCGAAGACGGCGAGAGCGACTACATGGAGGTCATGGAGTACCTGCGTGTGGCGCCGTTGCTGCTGTTCTCCGAGCTGGCCAAGCCGGCCGCTCCCGCGCCCAAGCCATCGTTGCACTGATCAACCGGGGTAGTCTGCCCATGAGCCACATTCCCAAGGCCGAATATGCCCGTCGGCGCAAGGCGCTGATGGCGCAGATGGTCCCCAACAGCATCGCCATCCTGCCCGCCGCCGCGGTTGCCATCCGTAACCGCGACGTCGAGCACGTGTACCGCCAGGACAGCGACTTCCAGTACCTCAGCGGCTTCCCCGAGCCGGAGGCGGTGATTGCGCTGATTCCGGGGCGCGAGCATGGCGAATACGTGCTGTTCTGCCGTGAACGCAACCCCGAACGCGAACTGTGGGATGGCCTGCGCGCCGGCCAGGAGGGCGCGGTGCGCGACTTCGGCGCCGACGACGCTTTCCCCATCACCGACATCGACGAGATCCTGCCGGGCCTGATCGAAGGCCGTGAGCGGGTCTACAGCGCCATGGGCAGCAACCCTGAATTCGACCGCCGGCTGATGGACTGGATCAACGTGATCCGCTCCAAGGCACGCCTGGGCGCCCAGCCGCCGAACGAGTTCGTTGCGCTGGATCATCTGCTGCACGACATGCGTCTGTATAAATCAGCGGCGGAAGTGAAGGTGATGCGCGCTGCCGCAGACATCTCGGCACGCGCCCACGTGCGGGCCATGCAGGCCTGTCGAGCCGGGCTGCATGAATACAGCCTGGAAGCCGAACTGGATTACGAGTTCCGCAAGGGCGGGGCGAAGATGCCGGCCTACGGCTCGATCGTCGCGGCCGGGCGCAATGCCTGCATCCTGCATTATCAGCAGAACGACGCCCCGCTCAAGGATGGCGACCTGGTGCTGATCGACGCCGGCTGCGAGATCGACTGCTACGCCAGCGACATCACCCGTACCTTCCCGGTCAGCGGGCGTTTTTCGCCCGAGCAGAAGGCCATCTACGAGCTGGTGCTCAAGGCCCAGGCCGCGGCGTTTGCCGAGATCGCCCCGGGCAAGCACTGGAACCACGCCCACGAGGCGACCGTGCGGGTCATCACCGAGGGCCTGGTGGAACTGGGCCTGCTCGAAGGCAAAGTGCAGGAGCTGATCGACAGTGAGGCTTACCGCGCCTTCTACATGCACCGCGCCGGGCACTGGCTGGGCATGGATGTGCACGACGTGGGCGAGTACAAGGTCGGCGGCGAATGGCGGGTGCTTGAACCCGGCATGGCGCTGACCGTCGAGCCGGGCATCTACATCGGTGCCGACAATCAGGCCGTGGCGAAGAAGTGGCGCGGCATCGGTGTAAGAATCGAGGACGATGTGGTAGTGACCAGGCAAGGCTGTGAAATCCTGACTTCGGGTGTGCCGCGCACGGTCGCCGAGATCGAGGCGCTGATGCAGGCTGCGCGCAAGGACGTCGCATGAACCGGGTGAACCTGGCGATCATCGGTGGCGGCCTGGTCGGGGCAAGCCTGGCGCTGGCCCTGCAGGCCGGGGCCAAGGCGCGCGGCTGGAATATCCTGCTGATCGAGCCGTTCGCCCCCGGCGACAGTTTTCAGCCCAGCTACGATGCGCGCTCGTCGGCGCTGTCGTTCGGCACCCGGCAGATCTACCAGCAGTTGGGCTTGTGGCAGGTGATCGAGCGCCGCGCCGAGCCAATCCGGCAGATCCATGTTTCCGACCGTGGCCGCTTCGGCGCTACTCGCCTGGATGCCCAGGAAGAAGGCGTGCCGGCGCTGGGCTACGTGGTGGAGAACGCCTGGCTGGGCCAATGCCTGTGGCAAGGGCTGGACAGCGAAGTGGTGAGCTGGCGCTGCCCGGCGGAAGTGACCTCGATGCAGGCAATCGAAGGTGGCTACCGGTTGATGCTGAACGACGACACCACGCTGGAATGCGACCTGGCGGTGCTCGCCGACGGCGGTCGCTCCGGCCTGCGTGAACAGCTGGGCATCCATGTGCGCCACACGCCTTATCAACAAAGCGCGTTGATCGCCAATATCACCCCCGGCGAGGCCCACGGCGGCCAGGCCTTCGAGCGTTTCACCGAAGACGGCCCCATGGCCTTGCTGCCGATGCCGGAAAACCGTTGCGCCCTGGTCTGGACCCGCCAGGGCATGGATGCGCGGCGCCTGGCCGATATCGACGAGCGCCATTTCCTGCGCGAGTTGCAGGCAGTGTTCGGCTACCGCCTGGGCGCGCTGCGCCAGGTCGGCGCGCGGTACCTCTATCCGCTGTCGCTGATCGAGTCCGAGGAGCAGGTGCGGCCGCATCTGGTGGTGCTGGGCAACGCCGCGCACAGCCTGCACCCCATCGCCGGGCAGGGCTTCAACCTGTCGCTGCGTGACGTGCAGGCGCTGGCCGAGGCACTGCTGGCCGGCCCGCAGCGGCCTGGCGACCTGACCACCTTGCTGGCTTATCAGCAGCGCCAGCGCCTGGACCAGGCCCTGACCATCGGTTTTTCCGATCAGGTTACCCGCCTGTTTGGCAGCAGCCAGCCGTTGCTGGCTGCCGGACGAAACTTCGGGCTGCTCGGGCTCGACCTGCTGCCGCCGGCGAAAAGCTGGTTTGCCCGCCAGGCCATGGGCCTGGGTACCCGCCCCGATTCGCGGGGGCAGCCATGACCGGTGATGCGCGCCGGCTGGCGCGCCGCGCGCGCCTGTTGCGCTGGCGCCTGAACCTGTTCCCGCCGCACCTCGGTGCCGGTATCCGCGTGCAGCACATCAGCGCAGACCTGCGTAGCGTCAAGGTGGCGATGAAGCTGACCCGCTGGAACCGCAACTACGTCGGTACCCAGTGCGGCGGCAGCCTGTACGGCATGGTCGACCCGTTCTACATGTTGTTGCTGATCGAGCAGCTGGGACGCGACTACATCGTCTGGGACAAGGCCGCCAGCATCGATTTCATTTCACCGGGCAAAGGCCCGGTGTATGCCGAGCTCCACGTCGATGACGCGTTGCTGGACGAGATCCGTCAGCAGACCGCCACCGGCAAGAAGTGCCTGCCGCGGCTGCAGGTCGATATTCGCGACGGCGCCGGCGAGCTGGTGGCGCGGGTCGATAAAACCCTATATGTGCGGCTCAAGCCGCAAGCGAGGCTGGCGTAAGGCATGGAAATGCGCGCAGATTTGTTGATTGTCGGTGCCGGTATGGTCGGCAGCGCCCTGGCTCTGGCGTTACGCCACAGCGGCCTGCAAGTCCTCTTGCTCGACGGTGGCCCGCTGGCGGTCAAGCCGTTCGATGCCCAGGCCCCGTTCGAACCGCGTGTCAGCGCGCTGTCGGCGGCCAGCCAGCGCATCCTCGAGCGCCTGGGTGCCTGGGATGGCATTGCCCGGCGGCGTGTCACGCCGTACTCGGACATGCATGTATGGGATGGCAGCGGTACCGGCCAGATTCACTTCTCGGCCGCCAGCGTGCATGCCCAGGTACTTGGCCATATCGTCGAGAATCGGGTGGTGCAGGATGGCCTGCTGGAGCGCCTGCATGACAGCGACATCGGTCTGCTGCCCAACGCGCGGCTCGAACAGCTGCGCCGCTCGGGCGATGAATGGCTGCTGAGCCTGGCCGATGGCCGCCGGCTGCGCGCGCCGCTGGTGATTGCGGCCGACGGCGCCAACTCGGCAGTGCGGCGCCTGGCTGGCTGCGAAACCCGCGAGTGGGATTACCTGCACCAGGCCATCGTCACCAGCGTGCGCTGCAGCGCCGGGCACCAGGCCACGGCCTGGCAGCGGTTCACCGATGAAGGGCCGTTGGCGTTCCTGCCGTTGACCCGCGATGGCCAGCAGGACTGGTGCTCGATCGTCTGGTCGACTACGCCGGAGCATGCCGAGCAGTTGATGGCATTGGATGAAGTGGCCTTCGTGAAGGCCCTGCAGCAGGCGTTCGAGGGGCGCCTGGGGGATGTGCTGCAGGCCGACCCGCGGGTGTGCGTGCCACTGCGCCAGCGCCATGCCAAGCGCTATGTGGATGAAGGCCTGGCCTTGATCGGCGATGCTGCGCATACCATTCACCCGTTGGCTGGGCAGGGTGTCAACCTGGGCTTTCTCGATGGCTGCCGTGCTGGCCGAGGTGCTGGTCAGTGCCTGCGAGCGTGGCGAGCGGCTGGCGGATGTGAAGGTGCTCAGCCGTTACGAGCGCCGACGCATGCCGCACAACCTGGCGCTGATGGCAGCGATGGAAGGGTTCGAGCGGTTGTTCCAGGCCAATCCGCTGCCGTTGCGCTGGTTGCGTAACACTGGCCTGAAGCTGGTGCAACAGATGCCGGAGGCCAAGGCGCTGTTCGTGCGCCAGGCGTTGGGCTTGAGTGGTGATCTGCCGGAATTGGCCAAGGCTTGAGATTGTCGGGGCCGCTTTGCAACATCCAGTAACGGCTAGGTAGATGAGCCGGAAAATGGGATTCACTACCATTTGCGCCTCTCACACGATCCGAGGAGCGCTTTCCATGTTGCCACGCAAGCCCCTACTGGCCGCCCTGGCCCTGACATTGTTGGGCGGCACTGCCCAGGCGGCGGAAGAAGTGGTGGTGTACTCCTCGCGTATCGACGAGCTGATCAAGCCGGTGTTCGATGCCTATACCGCCAAGACCGGGGTGAAGATCAAGTTCATCACCGACAAGGAAGCCCCGCTGATGCAACGCATCAAAGCCGAGGGTGACAACGGCGTGGCCGACCTGCTGCTGACCGTCGATGCCGGCAACCTGTGGCAGGCCGAGCAGATGGGCATCCTGCAGCCGATCAAGTCCGAGACCATCGACCAGAACATCCCGCCGCAGTACCGCGCGTCGTCGCATGACTGGACCGGCCTGAGCCTGCGCGCGCGCACCATCATCTATTCCACCGAGCGGGTCAAGCCGGAGGAGTTGAGCACCTATGAAGCGCTGGCCGACAAGCAGTGGGAAGGCCGCCTGTGCCTGCGTACGGCGAAGAAGGTGTACAACCAGTCGCTGACTGCCACCCTGATCGAGACCCACGGCGAGGCGAAGACCGAGCAGATCGTCAAAGGCTGGGTCAACAACCTGTCCACCGACGTGTTCTCCGATGACAACGCAGTCATCCAGGCCATCGAGGCCGGCCAGTGCGACGTGGGCGTGGTAAACACCTATTACTACGGTCGGCTGCACAAGCAGAACCCGGAACTGCCGGTGAAGATCTTCTGGCCCAACCAGGGGGACCGTGGCGTGCACGTGAACCTCTCCGGCATCGGCCTGACCAGGCATGCGCCACACCCGGAGGCGGCGAAGAAGCTGGTGGAATGGATGACCGGTGAAGAGGCGCAAAAGCTGTTTGCCGACATCAACCAGGAGTTCCCGGCCAACCCGAAGGTCAAGCCATCGGACGAAGTGGCAGCGTGGGGGAGTTTCAAGGCCGACAGCATTCCGGTGGAAATCGCCGGCAAGCGCCAGGCTGAAGCGATTCGCTTGATGGACCGGGCTGGCTGGAACTAAGCGCCAGGCTTTATCCTTCAGGGGCCTGCAAGGGCCTCCTCGCGGCTAGTTACGCTCCCGCAGGAACTGCACAGGATTCAGGCATTGTGCGTTCCCTGTTGGAGCGGGTCCTAGCCGCGAACGACCGCACAGCGGTCGCCATCGCACTCGAGAATTCAGCCTTGCCCCACACCCCGCAACGCCGCTGGTACCTCCCGGTCGTCCTGACCGCCGCCCTGGTGCTCCTGCCCCTGAGCGTGCTGCTGCTGTCGTGGCAGTCGATCGACCTGCAGATCTGGTCGCACCTGCTCGACACCCAGATGAGCCGCCTTTTGGGCAATACTTTGACGCTGGTGGCGGGTGTTGGCATTGGCGTCACCCTGCTGGGCGTCAGCCTGGCCTGGCTGACCAGCCTCTGCGAGTTCCCCGGCCGGCGCTGGCTCGATTGGGCGCTGATGCTCCCGTTCGCGATTCCTGCCTACGTGCTGGCGTTCGTCTTCGTCGGCCTGCTGGACTTCGCCGGCCCGGTGCAAAGTGCCTTGCGCGAGGTGTTCGGGCCCATGCGCCTGCCGCGGGTGCGCTCCACCGGTGGGGTGATCATCGTGCTGGTGCTGGTGTTCTACCCCTATGTCTACCTGCTGGCGCGCACTGCCTTCCTGGCCCAGGGCAAGGGCCTCATGGAGGCGGCCCGGGTGCTCGGTCTGTCGCCCTTGCAAGCCTTCTGGCGCGTGGCGCTGCCCATGGCGCGGCCGGCTATCGGTGCCGGGATCGCCCTGGCGCTGATGGAAACCCTGGCGGATTTCGGTGCCGTGGCGGTGTTCAACTTCGACACCTTCACCACCGCCATCTACAAGACCTGGTACGGCTTCTTCAGCCTGTCCAGCGCAGCCCAGCTGGCCAGCCTGCTGCTGCTGGCGGTGATGCTGGTGCTGTACGGCGAACGCCGGGCACGGGGCGCCAGCCGCAGCGGCAATGAGCGGCCGCGCGGCCAGGCGCTGTACCACCTGCGCGGGGTCAAGGCGTTGCTGGCCAGTGGCTGGTGCCTGCTGGTGTTTGCCTGCGCTTTCATCATCCCGCTGCTGCAACTGCTGACCTGGTTCTGGCAGCGTGGCCGACAGGACCTGGACGAGCGTTATGTCGGCCTGGTCCTGCATACCCTGTACCTGGGCGGCATGGCAGCACTGGTCACGGTGAGCGTGGCGCTGCTGCTGGCCTTCGCAAGGCGCCAGGCGCCGACGGGGACTATTCGCGCTGGAGTCGGGCTGGCCAACCTGGGCTACGCCTTGCCCGGGTCGGTGCTGGCGGTGTCGATCATGCTGGCCTTCAGCTACCTCGACAACCAGCTGGTCATCCCGCTGTCCAGCTGGCTGGGTGGGGCCGGCAAGCCGCTGTTGCTGGGCAGTCTTGCCGCTTTGCTGCTGGCGTATCTGGTGCGCTTCATCGCGGTGGCCTACGGGCCGCTGGAAAGCAGCCTGGAGCGTATCCGTCCGTCACTGCCCGAGGCGTCGCGCAGCCTGGGTGTCGGAGGCGTGGGATTGTTTTTCAAGGTGTATCTGCCGCTGCTGGTACCGGGTGCCCTCAGCGCCGCCTTGCTGGTATTCGTCGATGTACTCAAGGAAATGCCGGCGACCCTGCTGATGCGCCCGTTCGGCTGGGACACCCTGGCCGTGCGGGTGTTCGAGATGACCAGCGAGGGTGAGTGGGCGCGTGCATCGCTGCCGGCGCTGACCCTGGTGCTGGTGGGACTGCTGCCGGTCATCGGCCTGATCCGCCGTTCGGCCCGTCGACCCGGTCACAGTCGCTAAGGGTGTCAGCCCGCGCCCTTGCGGCTACAATGCGCGGCACTCGCGCGGCGGGTCCTACACAAGAAGAGCTGACGACCTAACGTCATCGACCGCCGCCGCTTCGCCACGCCCGGAAGGAGAAACCCATGGGACAGCGCACGCTTTTGTATGACCTGCACCTGGCGCTGGGCGCCAAGACGGTCGATTTCGGTGGCTGGGACATGCCCCTGCACTATGGCTCGCAGGTCGAGGAGCACCATCAGGTGCGCAGCGATTGCGGGGTATTCGATGTTTCCCACATGACCGTGATCGATGTCGACGGCAGTGACGCTACTGCCTGGTTGCAGCGCCTGCTGGCCAACGATGTAGCCCGCCTCGACGATATCGGCAAGGCGCTGTACAGCCCGCTGCTGCAGGAGCAGGGCACTGTCATCGACGACCTGATCGTCTACCGCACCGAAACCGGCTACCGTCTGGTCACCAACGCCGCCACCCGGGCCAGGGTACTCGATTGGCTGGCAGTACAGCGTACCGGTTTTGCCGTGGATTTTCGGGTCCGCCCTGACCTGGCCATCCTCGCCATCCAGGGGCCGCATGCGCGCGAGAAGGTGGCCGCCTTGCTCAGCCCCGCGCGCGCCGCGCTGATTCGCGAACTGCGCCCGTTCGAGGGCATCGCCGAAGGCGACTGGTTCATTGCCCGCACCGGTTATACCGGTGAAGACGGCCTGGAGATCATTCTTCCTGGCGAGCAGGCCGTGGCCTTCTTCAACGACCTGGTCGGCGCCGGTATTGCCCCAAGTGGCCTTGGCGCCCGCGACACCCTGCGCCTGGAAGCCGGCATGAACCTGTACGGCCAGGACATCGACGAAACGCACACACCGCTTACCTCCAATCTGGGCTGGAGCATTGCCTGGCAGCCAGCCGAGCGCAACTTCATCGGCCGTGCCGCCCTGCTGGCGGAAATCGAACAAGGTGTGCAGGAAAAACTGGTCGGCCTGGTACTGGAGGAGCGCGGCGTATTGCGCGCCCACCAGGTGGTCCGGGTGGCGGGGATTGGCGAAGGGGAGATCACCAGTGGTAGTTTCTCGCCTACGCTGAGCAAGTCCATTGCCCTTGCACGCGTACCCATGGCCACCGGCGACCGGGCCGAGGTGGAAATTCGCGGTAAGTGGTACCCGGTGCGGGTGGTCAAACCGACCTTCGTGCGCCACGGCAAGATCCTGATCTGAACCATTTATAACCGGCGGGCGTACCGCTGAGCCAATCGAGGAATTCAAGACATGAGCGATATCCCTAGCGAACTGCGTTTTGCCGAAAGCCATGAGTGGGCCCGCCTGGAAACCGATGGCACCGTGACCGTGGGTATCAGCGACCACGCCCAGCAAGCCCTGGGTGACGTGGTATTCGTCGAACTGGCCGAGGTCGGCAAGGTGTTCGGCGCTGGCGACGCTGCCGGTGTGGTCGAATCGGTGAAGGCCGCCTCGGACATCTACGCCCCGGTGGCTGGCGAAGTGATCGCGGTCAACGATGAGCTGGCCGACAGCCCGGAACTGCTCAATGAGAACCCTTACGGGGCGTGGATCTTCAAGCTGAAGCCAAGCAACCTGGCCGAGCTGGACAAGCTGCTGGATGCTGCAGGCTACAAGGCAACGATTGGCGAGTAACCGAGGGATTCTTGGGGCTGCGAAGCAGCCCCGACGTTGAGATCAAGTTTCCCCGCACAATCGGCAATCCCTTCCTAGACTTGTAAGTCTCCATGAGAGCTGGCCTAGGAAGAGAGCGTCGTCATGTCCCAGTCGCCATCCCTGCATCAACTGCAAGAGCCCAATCCTTTCCTGCATCGCCATCTGGGCCCCGATGCTGCCGAGCAGCAGGCCATGCTCAACGCGCTTGGCGTTGCCAGCCGCAGTGAGCTGATCGAGCAGACCGTACCGCCGGACATCCGTTTCGATCGCCCGCTCGACTTGCCCGCTGCGCTGGACGAACAGGCCGCCTTGGCCAAACTCGCCGGCTACGCCGAACAGAACCAGGTCTGGACCAGCCTGATCGGCATGGGTTACCACGGTACCATCACGCCCACGGTCATCCTGCGCAACGTGCTGGAAAACCCCGGCTGGTACACTGCCTATACCCCCTATCAACCCGAAATCGCCCAAGGTCGGCTGGAGGCGTTGCTGAACTTCCAGCAGATGGTCATCGACCTTACCGGGCTGGCCCTGGCCAATGCCTCGCTGCTCGACGAGGCGACTGCCGCCGCCGAAGCCATGGCGTTGGCCAAGCGGGTGGCGCGAAACCAGAGCAATGCATTCTTTGCCGACGAGCATTGCCACCCGCAGACCCTTTCGGTGCTGAAGACACGGGCGGAGGGGTTCGGCTTCGAGCTGATCGTCGACTCTGTGGATAACCTTGGCAAACACGCGGTATTCGGTGCTTTGCTGCAGTACCCCGACACTCATGGCGAAGTACGCGACCTGCGTCCGTTGATCGACCAGTTGCACAGCCAGCATGCACTGGCCTGCGTGGCAGCGGACCTGCTCAGCCTGGTGGTGCTTGCGCCGCCGGGGGAACAGGGTGCCGACGTGGTACTGGGCTCGACCCAGCGCTTTGGCGTGCCAATGGGTTACGGCGGCCCCCACGCGGCCTATTTCGCTTGTCGCGACGACTACAAGCGGGCGATGCCGGGGCGCATCATCGGCGTGTCACGCGATGCGCGTGGCAACATCGCCCTGCGCATGGCCTTGCAAACCCGCGAGCAACATATCCGCCGCGAGAAGGCCAACTCCAACATCTGCACGGCGCAGGTGCTGCTGGCCAACATTGCCGGCTTCTACGCGGTTTACCATGGCCCTGAAGGCCTGCGACGCATCGCCCAGCGCGTGCATCGGCTGACCTTCATCCTGGCAGCCGGCCTCGAAGCCAAGGGGATCCCGCGGCTTAACCAGCATTTCTTCGACACGCTTACTGTGGAGGTAGGCGGCGCCCAGGCGGCCATTATCGAAAGCGCCGAAGCTGCGCAGATCAACTTGCGTATTCTCGGCCGCGGGCGTCTCGGTGTGAGCCTCGACGAGACCTGCTCGGAGCAGACGGTACTGCGCCTGTTAGACATCTTCCTGGGGGTGGATCACGGCCTGGACATTGCCGCTCTCGACCAACTCGCCCTGCCTGAAGGGATTCCAGCGAGTCTGGTGCGGCGCACGCCATTCCTTGCCCACCCGGTATTCAACCTGCACCACAGCGAAACCGAGATGTTGCGCTACCTCAAGCAGCTGGAGAACAAGGACCTGGCGCTGAACCAGTCGATGATCCCGCTGGGCTCGTGCACCATGAAACTCAACGCCACCAGCGAGATGATCCCTATCACCTGGCCGGGCTTTGCCCAGTTGCACCCGTTTGTCCCGGCCACCCAGGCCACCGGTTACAAGGCGATGATCGACGAACTGGAAAGTTGGCTGTGCGCCATTACCGGCTTCGATGCCATCTGCATGCAGCCCAATTCCGGTGCCCAGGGTGAATATGCCGGCCTGATGGCCATAACCCGCTACCACCGCAGCCGTCACCAGCCGCAACGCACCTTGTGCCTGATCCCGTCGTCAGCCCACGGTACCAATCCGGCCTCGGCGCAGATGGCCGGCATGGAGGTGGTGATCGTTGATTGCGATGACCATGGCAACGTTGACCTAGCCGACCTCAAGGCCAAGGCGCATGCCGCCGCAGACCGCCTGTCGTGCCTGATGATCACCTACCCGTCGACCCACGGTGTATACGAAGAGGGCATCCGCGAAATCTGTGAAGTGGTGCATCAGCACGGCGGCCAGGTGTACATGGACGGTGCCAACCTCAACGCCCAGGTGGGCTTGGCACGCCCAGCGGATATTGGCGCCGACGTTTCCCACATGAACTTGCACAAGACCTTCTGCATCCCCCACGGCGGTGGTGGCCCCGGCATGGGCCCGATCGGCATCCGCGAGCATCTCAAGCCGTTTGTCGCCAGCCACCCGGTGGTGCCGGTGCCCGGCCTGGACCCGAACAACGGTGCGGTAAGCGCCGCCCCCTGGGGTAGCGCGAGCATCCTGCCGATCAGCTGGATGTACATCGCCATGATGGGCCCGCAGCTGGCTGATGCCAGCGAAGTGGCGATCCTTTCGGCCAACTACCTGGCCAGCCAGTTGAGCGGCGCCTTTCCGGTGCTCTACCGTGGTCGCAACCAGCGTGTGGCGCATGAGTGCATCCTTGACTTGCGGCCGTTGAAAACGCTGACCGGCATCAGTGAAGAGGACGTGGCCAAGCGCCTGATGGATTACGGCTTTCATGCGCCGACCATGTCCTTCCCGGTGCCGGGTACGCTGATGGTCGAGCCCACCGAGAGTGAGTCGAAGGCCGAACTGGACCGGTTCGTCGAGGCGATGCTGGCGATTCGCGCAGAAATCGGCGAAGTGCAGGAGGGTAACTGGCCGGCGCAAAACAATCCGCTCAAGCATGCGCCGCATACGCTGGCTGACGTGCTCGGGGCGTGGGACCGGCCTTATAGCCTGGAGCAGGCGGTGGCACCCAGTGGTCACGTACGCCAGCACAAGTACTGGCCGGCGGTGAACCGGGTCGACAACGTTTATGGGGACAGGAATCTGTTCTGTGCTTGTGTGCCGGTGGAGGCTTATCGCTGATTGTGGTTTGCCCGTGCCGGCCTCTTCGCGGGCCCGCTCCCACAGGGCTTGTACAAGTATTGAATACTGTGCAGTACCCGTGGGAGCGGGATCCCCCGCGAAGCAGGCGACGCGGTTACTCGGCTACCGCGTTCTTGGCCAGAATGGCATTGGCCAGTTCCATGTCGGTGGCCTGCAGGCCTGGGTTCTCTGTGCGGGCCTGATGAATTGCCGCCTCCAGGAATGGCCCACGGATCGCGCCTTCGCTGGCCACGAAGCTGCCGGCGTCATCCTGCGCCGCCATCACCAGCTTGTGGTCCCCCGAGGTCAGATAGCTCGATGCTGTGGTGGCACCGGTGGTCATCACGTTACGCCAGAAGGTATCGGCCATGGCCGAGCCAATAGGCAGCAAAAGCAAGGCAGCGGCGGCGATGGCGGTTTTGAGACGCATGTTGGAAAACCTCGAAGGGGTGGGGTGTTGAAGATGCGCGGTTGGATTGGCGGTAAAGAGGTAAGTTCCTTGAATACAAGGCGTTTTTTCTCATGAACAGGCCCGTAGCACTTCCTCCTCTCGGGTCTGCCCGCAGGCCACCTTGGCGGCCCCGCAAGTGCGCAAGTCGAGCAGGCCATCGGCTTTTGCCTGGTGACGCAGGCTGGCCAGATCGCTGCCTGGCCCTATCAGGGCACGCAGGCTGTCGCTGGGCACCAGCAGCTCGAACAACCCGGTACGGCCGTGAAACCCGGTGCCTCGACAGGTACGGCATGGTTGGCCGCCGGGTGCAGTCAGCGCGCCGCGACAATCCGCGCACAAGGTACGCACCAGGCGCTGGGCCATCACGCCGACCAGCGTCGCCTTGATCAGGTAGTCGGCCACGCCCAACTCTTGCAGGCGGGTGATTGCACTACAGGCATCGTTGGTATGCAGGGTGGACAGCACCAGATGACCGGTCAGTGCCGCCTGGACCGCCACCAGGGCCGTCTCGCGGTCGCGGATCTCGCCGATCATGATGATATCCGGGTCCTGACGCAGCAGTGCCCGTACACCGTTGGCAAAGCCCAGGTCCAGCGCGGGCTGCACCTGCAGCTGGTTGAATGCAGGTTCCAGGCGCTCGATTGGGTCCTCGATGGTGCACAGGTTGACTTGTGGTGTGGCCAGCAGTTTGAGGCTGGCATATAGCGTGCTGGTCTTGCCGGAGCCGGTCGGCCCGGTAACCAGGATGATGCCCTGGCGCTGTCGCAGCAGGCCCTGCCACTGGGCCAGTTGCGGTCCTTCCAGGCCAAGGCGATCGAAACCTTCCTGCAGTTGGTGCGGGTCGAACAGGCGCAACACCAGTTTCTCGCCGAACGGGGTGGGCAAGGTCGACAGCCTCAGTTCTACCTCGGCGCCACCCGGCAGGCTGCTTTGCAGGCGGCCATCCTGTGGCCGGCGTTTTTCCGCGACGTCCATACGCGCCAGATGTTTCAGACGGCTGACCAGCGCCAGAGTGACCCCGGCGGGGAAGGCATACACGCAGTGCAGCAAACCATCGATGCGGTAGCGCAGCTGGCCCTGCTCGCGGCGGGGCTCCAGGTGGATATCGCTGGCGCGCTGTTCGATGGCGTACTGCAGCAGCCAGTCGACGATATGCACGATATGGGCGTCGTCGGCGCTGGCCTCGGCCTGGCGCTTGCCCAGCTCCAGTAGCTGTTCGAGTTCACCGAGGCTGGCCGACTGCTGGTTTTGCGCACCTTTGACCGACTGAGCCAGACGGTGGAATGACTGCCCTGCCTGACGAATCTGCAACGGGCTGGCCAGCACGCGACGTATCGGCCGGCCCAGGCTGCGCGCCAGGTCTGCCTGCCAGTCATCCTGGTAGGGCTGGGCGCTGGCGACTGTGACACCGGTGTCGTCTGCGGCGACGATGAGAATGCCATGGCGCTGGGCGAAGGCAGGGGAGATCAGGCCGCTGATCTGGGTCAGGTCAAGTTGCATCGGGTCGATGCGCAGGTAGGGCTGGCCAACCCTGTGGGCCAGCCATCGGCAAAGACGATCCAGGTCCAGGGGCTGGCCGGGGTGCAGGCGGTCCTCCAGGGCGCAGGCGGCGATCTGCTCCAGTGGGTGGGTGCCGGGGTGGGTGTTGGCGTGTTCAAGTACTGGCAGGGTGTCGTTAGCGTGCAGGTGCCGGTCGGCGAGCAGGGCCTGGAGCACCCGCCTGAGGTCGAGGGCCGGATTGTCGGGAGTGTGCATTGGGAGCGTCCGTGCTTGATGGGGAAGTGCTGATCAAGCCTAGCCGGGCGCTGGAAAGTGACTGGAGTGAAGGGTTTCTGAATCTTGCTGTTTGCCGTCGTGGTGATACCCCTTCGCAAATAAACCAGTACAGCGAACCGTTCAAACCACTGCCAGCTCCACCCGCTGCAGGTTGGACAGGCTCACCTCGCTCACACACACCAGATTGCGCAGCTTCTGCGCGATCACCTCGGCCCGGTGCCAGCTCAGCCCGCCGATGCCGACTTCGATATCCAGCCAGTCATCCTGTTGGCTGACCTGCACGCTGTGCGGTGTGAGGAACTGCAAGGCAAACAGATTCAGGACCCGGCACAGGCTGTCAGGCTCGGCTTCGGCCTGCAGGCGGTAGTGCACGGTGCTATGGGCGTTGGTGGCGGCCCAGGCGTCGGTACGGGGTTGTGCGTTCATGCTGGTCTCCGCAGATGTGGGAGAAATTCTTGCACGTTGGCAGGGGTATTTTTTCGCTATGATTCGTAGTTTTAGAGGTATTTTCGAATAGAGATATTCATATTTTGACGTTTTGGAGAATAGTCAATGCACAGCGAGCTGGACGCCTACGACCGCCGTATTCTCGAACTCTTGCAGGAGGACGCTTCGCTTTCCAGCGCGCAGATCGCCGAACGCGTGGGGCTGTCGCAATCGCCGTGCTGGCGACGCATCCAGCGTTTGAAGGAGGAGGGGGTGATCCGCGGGCAGGTGACGTTGCTGGATCGCAAGAAGGTCGGCCTGAATACGCAGATCTTCGCCGAAGTGAAGCTGAATGCTCACGGGCGCTCAAATTTCACCGAGTTCACCGAGGCGATCCGCGGGTTTCCGGAAGTGCTGGAGTGTTATGTGCTGATGGGCTCGGTGGACTTTCTGCTGCGGATCGTCACGTCGGATATCGAGGCTTACGAGCGGTTCTTCTTCGAAAAACTGTCGAACGTGCCGGGTATCCAGGAGGTGAACTCGATCGTGGCACTGTCGGAGATCAAGTCCACCACCAGCCTGCCCCTGTCGCGGTGAGGCCATTCGCGGGCAAGCCCGCGAAGAAGGCGACACGCTTTCAAGCCTTGAGCAAGTGCTTCCAGCCGCGGCTCTGATCGACTACCCGGGCCTGGTCGACACGGGCTTCCAGCACCTCATCGCTGATCGGCTGCTCGGCCAGCTCGTGCAGTTTCTTCAGGTCGCCATACAGGCGGTCCATCTGTGGCGCCTCCAGCACCTGGCGGGCATGGTGCAGCCAAGCCAGCAGCTGCTCGATACGTGGCAATTGCTCGGCCAGGTCTTCCGGGCGCTGGGTGTACAGCGGCAGCTTCAACGCACGGCCCTCTTCACCCAGCAGGTGTGCCAGCCAGCTGGCCAGTTGCGCCTTGCCCTGGCGTTCGCCACGGCCTTTGCGTTCAACGGTCCAGGCACGGGCCAGCAGCCAGCGCGAGGTTTCCAGCGAGAACAGGCCCCAGCGCACGTCTTCCAGCTCCTCGGCGAACTGCTCGGGTGCCGCGCGGCGGATATCTTCGTCATCGTTACCGGCCTGCACCAGCGGGCGCCAGTCTTCCAGCAGGGCATCGAGGCTGCTGCGCAGGTCGCGGGTGGTAGCGCGCGGGGCGGCCTGGCCCAGGCTGGCGGTCAGGGCACGCAGTTCGCTCAGGCACTCGACCCAGTCCTGCAGCAGGCGCCAGTGACCGTTGTGGCGGTACTGCTCGGCCAGGCGCTGGCTGCTGCCCAGCAGTTGCCAGGCCAGTGCGGCATAGGCATCGTCCACGGCGGTTTCGGCTTCCAGCTCGGCGTGTGGCAGGCCCAGCTCGTAGCTGTCCGGCTCCAGCAGGCGGTAGCCACGCTCGGCCTTGCTGATATCGCAGGGCATCAGCGGCAGGCTGGCGGCCAGTTCGGCAGCCAGTTCCAGCAGGGCCTGCGGTTCACCTTCGCGCAGTTCCAGCTCCAGCTCGCAGATCTCTTCCTTGCGCTTGCCGGCGATCACGAAGCCTTGGTCAAGCGCCGCCTCGATCACCACCTTGCCCTTGCCACGGCCCCAGGCGATTTCGGCGTATTCACGGCTGAAGTCGGTAGTGAACAGCGGTTTGATGGTTTTCTTGTCGAGGTTGGCCAGTTGCGCGGGCCAGCAGGTGGCGTCGAGCTTTTTCAGGTCGAGCTTGACCTTGTCCAGCTGCCATTCGTACTCATTGCGCTCGGACAGGCCGGCGACGCTCTGGCCGCGGCACTTGAGGGTCTGGATGATGGCCTCGCCGTCGCGGCGCAGGCGCAGGGCGACACGGGCGGCGGAAAGCTCGCGCTCAGGGGTGTCGAAGTACTGGTTGAGCAGTTCGCGGGTCTGCCAGCCGGACTTGTTGCGCTTTTTCAGCAGAGGGTGCTCGCGCAGGGCGGCAAGGGTCTCGCGGCTGGCGCGGAGCTTGAGTTCGGTTTCTTTGTGCATCACAGGCTCGAAAGGGGGCGTGGTTGGCGGAGAGTCTACAGCAGTCGGCCGCCAACGGTTTATTCCAGACAGCGGATAGTCCTATGATGGGTCACGTTTCCAAGGAGTACGGGCATGCCGTTGCCAACGTTGAAAGACCAGTTCGCCGCCTTGATCGCCGCGCCCTCGGTCAGTTGCACCCAGCCTGCACTGGACCAGTCCAACCGCCAGGTCATCGACCTGCTGGCCGGCTGGCTGGACGACCTTGGCTTCAACTGCGACATCCGCCAGGTCAGCCCCGGCAAGTTCAACCTGCTGGCCAGCCGGGGCAGCGGCCCAGGCGGCCTGGTGCTGGCGGGGCACAGCGACACCGTACCATACGACGATCAGCTATGGGCCAGCGACCCGCTGCGGCTGACCGAAGTCGATGGCCGCTGGGTCGGCCTGGGCAGCTGCGACATGAAGGGGTTCTTCGCCCTGGTCATCGAAGCGCTCATCCCGCTGCTGGAGCACGACTTCAAGCAGCCGCTGCTGATCCTCGCTACCTGTGATGAAGAAAGCTCGATGTCCGGGGCCCGCGCCCTGGCCGAAGCCGGCCAGCCGCTCGGCCGGGCGGCGGTTATCGGTGAGCCCACCGGGCTGCGGCCGATCCGCATGCACAAAGGCATCCTGATGGACCGCATCGACATCCTGGGGCGCAGCGGCCATTCTTCGGACCCAAGCCTGGGCCGCAGCGCCATGGAGGCCATGCACGCCGTGATGGGCGAGTTGCTGGGCCTGCGCCAGCAATGGCAGCAACGCTACTGCAACCCGCAATTCACGGTGCCGACCCCGACCCTGAACTTCGGCTGCATCCATGGCGGTGACAACCCCAACCGCATCTGCGGCCAGTGCGTCCTGGAATTCGACCTGCGTCCGTTGCCGGGCATGGACGTGGAGCAACTGCGCGCGGCCATCCGTGACAAGCTGGCGCCCGTGGCAGAGCGCTTCGAGGTGCGCATCGACTATGCGCCGCTGTTCCCGGAGGTGCCGCCTTTCGAGCAGGCTGCCGACGCCGAACTGGTGCAAGTGGCGGAGCGCCTCACCGGCCATCGTGCCGAAGCGGTGGCGTTCGGCACCGAAGCACCTTATCTTCAGCAGCTGGGCTGCCAGACCATCGTGCTGGGGCCTGGCGACATTGCCTGTGCCCACCAGCCCGGCGAATACCTTGAAATGTCACGAATCGAGCCTACCGTGCGTCTATTGCGTGACCTGATCCGGCATTACTGCCTGAACTAAACGTCAACCGAGTTTATACGTTCCTGCCTAGAGGAGACCGCGCGTGACCGCAAGCCTGTTCCGACGATGATCCTGAACGCCCCCTGTATCGCCGTTCTCCGTCCACTTATCCACAGGCCCTGTCATGCCCGACTACGTCAACTGGCTGCGTCATGCCTCCCCGTATATCAATGCCCATCGCGACTGCACCTTCGTGGTCATGCTTCCTGGCGATGGGGTGGAACACCCTAATTTCGGCAACATCGTCCACGACCTGGTGTTGCTGCACAGCCTGGGCGTGCGCCTGGTGCTGGTGCATGGCTCGCGCCCGCAGATCGAAAGCCGCCTGGCTGATCGCGGCCTGACCCCGCACTACCACCGCGGCCTGCGCATCACCGATGCCGCTACCCTGGATTGCGTGATCGATGCCGTGGGCGCCCTGCGCCTGGCCATCGAGGCGCGCCTGTCGATGGATATCGCCGCGTCGCCGATGCAGGGTTCGCGCCTGCGCGTGGCGTCCGGCAACCTGGTCACGGCGCGGCCGATCGGCGTGCTGGAAGGGGTGGACTACCACCACACCGGCGAAGTACGCCGGGTCGACCGCAAGGGCATCAGCCGCCTGCTCGATGAGCGTTCCATCGTACTGCTGTCGCCGTTGGGCTATTCGCCCACGGGGGAGATCTTCAACCTTGCCTGCGAGGACGTGGCCACTCGAGCCGCGATCGAGCTGGGTGCCGACAAGCTGCTGCTGTTCGGCGCCGAGCCAGGCCTGCTGGACGAGGACGGCAAGCTGGTGCGCGAGTTGCGCCCCCAGCAGGTTGCCCCGCATCTGCAGCGCCTGGGCAATGATTACCAGGCCGAACTGCTGGATGCTGCCGCAGAAGCCTGCAAAGGCGGGGTGGCGCGCAGTCATATCGTCAGCTATGCCGAGGACGGTGCCCTGCTGACCGAGCTGTTTACCCGTGGCGGTGGCGGTACGCTGGTTTCGCAGGAGCAGTTCGAAGTGGTGCGTGAGGCGAGCATCGATGATGTCGGCGGTCTGCTGGAACTGATCAGCCCGCTGGAAGAGCAGGGCATTCTGGTACGCCGTTCGCGCGAGGTGCTGGAGCGGGAGATCGAACAGTTCAGCGTGGTTGAGCGCGAAGGGATGATCATCGCTTGCGCGGCGTTGTACCCGATTGCCGATTCTGACGCCGGTGAGCTGGCGTGCCTGGCGGTGAACCCGGAGTACCGCCATGGCGGGCGCGGCGATGAGCTGCTGGCGCGAATCGAGGGCCGGGCGCGGCAGGCAGGGCTAAAGACCCTGTTCGTGCTGACTACGCGCACTGCGCACTGGTTCCGCGAGCGCGGGTTTGCGCCGAGTGGCGTGGAACGGCTGCCGGCGGCGCGGGCGTCGCTGTACAACTACCAGCGCAATTCGAAGATCTTCGAGAAACCGCTGTAAGCCGGCGACTTCGATCCAAAAAAAACGCCGCCCTGATGGGCGGCGTTTTCGTTTACACGGTATGCAGGTACCAGTTGTACTCGAGGTCGGAAATCGAATGCTCGAATTCCTCCAGCTCGCTCTCCTTGCACGCGACGAAGATGTCGATGTACTTCGGATCGATGTACTTGTTGAGGATTTCGCTGTCGTCCAGCTCGCGCAGGGCGTCGCGCAGGTTGTTCGGCAGGCTTTGCTCCAGCTGCTCGTACGAGTTGCCTTCGATCGGCTCACCTGGCTCGATCTGATTGGTCAGGCCATGGTGCACACCAGCCAGCACGGCAGCCATCATCAGGTAAGGGTTGGCGTCGGCACCGGCCACGCGGTGCTCGATGCGCACGGCGTCCGGCGAGCCGGTCGGCACGCGCAGGGCCACGGTGCGGTTGTCCAGGCCCCAGCTTGGCGCGTTCGGTACATAGAACTGCGCACCGAAGCGCCGGTACGAGTTGACGTTCGGGCACAGGAACGCCATGGACGCGGGCAGGGTCTCGAGCACACCGCCGACAGCGTGACGTAGCGCGGCGTTCTGCTCGGGATCCTCGCTGGTGAAGATGTTGTTGCCATCTTTGTCCAGCACGGAAATGTGTACATGCAAGCCGTTGCCTGCCTGGCCCGGGTAGGGCTTGGCCATGAAGGTGGTGTCCATTTCATGGTCGTAGGCGATGTTCTTGATCAACCGCTTCAGCAGTACGGCATAGTCGCAGGCCTTGAGTGGGTCGGCCACGTGGTGCAGGTTGACTTCGAACTGCGCCGGGGCGCTTTCCTTGACGATGGCGTCGGCCGGGATGCCTTGTTCCTTCGCGCCTTCGAGGATGTCCTGGAGGCAGTCGGCATATTCGTCGAGGTCGTCGATCAGGTAGACCTGGGTCGACTGGGGGCGTTTGCCGGAAATTGGCGAGCGCGGCGGCTGCGGGCGGCCGTTCACGTTCTCCTGGTCGATCAGGTAGAACTCCAGCTCGAACGCGGCACAGATGGTCAGGCCCATCTCGGTGAACTTGCTCACGACCTGGCGCAGTACTTCACGCGGGTCGGCGAAGAACGGTTCGCCTTCGAGCTCGTGCATGGTCATCAGCAGCTGGGCGGTCGGGCGCTTCTGCCAGGGTTCGTTGGAGAGGGTGCCAGGGATCGGGTAGCAGATGCGGTCGGCATCGCCGATGTCCAGGCCAAGCCCTGTGCTTTCGACGGTGGAACCGTTGATGTCCAGGGCGAAAAGGGAGGCAGGCAGGTTGATGCCCTTCTCGTAAACCTTGTGGAGGCTGGTGCGCTCGATGCGCTTGCCACGCACCACACCATTCATATCTGCAATCAGAAGGTCAACGTAGAGAACCTCAGGATGTTCCTTAAGGAACGCGTTCGCTTCGTTAAGCTGAACGGCACGCGGGGGTACCGACATGATGCAACACCTTTGTTGTTAAAAATATCAATCAAGGGGGGCTTGCAGGACCAGTCAATCGAAAACCCAAACTGATGTCAAGCCAACCCCATGATGCCCTGAAATGGCTCATCGACGGCAGATTTGCTGCATATCGGGGCAAGCCATTATCCGCTATTTCCCTCATGAAGGGCTATCTCCGACAAGCCGTGTTTTATTTTTTACGGAGGTGTTGTGTAAAAAAATGAACAAGGCTAAGCTCGGTCTCAACCCAGAACACAATAATACGAGGGTCACATGGTCCGCTTGCCGCGACCTGAAAGCGCTGCCTGCGCAGTGCCATCGGGTACCTCCGTCAATTTTGCAAGCTTCGTCAATGGCGTGGCCGCCATGGCCGCAATAATTGACGTTTGGCAGCTCCGGACTCGCCCTCGCAGCGGCTTGCCGCCCTTCGTTTCGTCTTCCTGCCCTTCGAACTCATTACCGATGCACTTGTTTTCAGTGTATCCAGTGTGGCTCTGCGCGGGGGTTTTTGCTTTAGCAATCTACTCCATCCAGAATCAGTGCGCGGCCCACCTTACCTCCTGAGGTATTTATGAGTAACAACCTCGACCAGCTCACCGATTGGTTGAAAGAGCACAAGATCACCGAAGTCGAATGCATGATCAGCGACCTGACCGGCATCACGCGCGGCAAGATCTCGCCCACCAACAAGTTCATCGCCGAAAAAGGCATGCGCCTGCCCGAGAGCGTGCTGCTGCAGACCGTGACCGGCGACTACGTTGACGACGACATCTATTACGAACTGCTCGACCCGGCCGACATCGACATGATCTGCCGTCCCGACGAGAACGCCGTGTTCCTGGTGCCGTGGGCCATCGAGCCGACCGCGCAGGTCATTCACGATACCTACGACAAGAAGGGCAACCCGGTCGAACTGTCGCCGCGCAACGTGCTGAAGAAAGTCCTCAAGCTCTACGCTGACAAGGGCTGGCAGCCGATTGTCGCGCCGGAGATGGAGTTCTACCTGACCAAGCGTAGCGAAGACCCGGACTTCCCCCTGCAGCCCCCGGTAGGCCGTTCGGGCCGCCCGGAAACCGGCCGCCAGTCGTTCTCTATCGAAGCCGCCAACGAGTTCGACCCGCTGTTCGAAGATGTCTACGACTGGTGCGAACTGCAGCAACTGGACCTGGACACGCTGATCCACGAAGACGGCACGGCGCAGATGGAGATCAACTTCCGTCATGGCAATGCCCTGCACCTGGCCGACCAGATCCTGGTGTTCAAGCGCACCATGCGCGAGGCCGCGCTCAAGCACAACGTGGCTGCCACCTTCATGGCCAAGCCCATGACCGGCGAGCCAGGCAGTGCCATGCACCTGCACCAGAGCGTGGTCGACGTGACCACCGGCAAGAACATCTTCAGCAATGAAGATGGCAGCATGAGCGAGCTGTTCCTGCACCACATCGGCGGGCTGCAGAAGTTCATCCCCGAGGCGCTGCCGCTGTTTGCGCCCAACGTCAACTCGTTCCGCCGCTTCCTGCCCGACACCTCGGCTCCGGTGAATGTGGAATGGGGCGAAGAGAACCGCACCGTCGGCCTGCGCGTGCCGGATGCCGGCCCACAAAGCCGCCGGGTCGAGAACCGCTTGCCGGGCGCTGACGCCAACCCGTACCTGGCGATTGCCGCCAGCCTGCTGTGTGGCTACATCGGCATGGTCGAAGGCATCGAGGCCAGTGCGCCGGTGCAGGGCCGTGGCTATGAACGCCGCAACCTGCGCCTGCCGCTGACGATCGAGGACGCCTTGGAGCGCATGGAAAACAGCCGCGCACTGGTGCAGTACCTGGGCAAGAAATTCATCACCGGCTACGTCGCCACCAAGCGCGCCGAGCACGAGAACTTCAAACGCGTCATCAGCTCCTGGGAGCGTGAGTTCCTGCTGTTCGCTGTCTGATCAACCCTGAGGCCGCCGCGCGGCCGCCGGAAACTGGAGAGGCACATGAGCGTCAACAACCCGCAAACCCGTGAATGGCAAACCCTGAGCGGCGAGCACCACCTGGCCCCCTTCTCTGACTACAAGCAACTGAAGGAGAAGGGACCGCGCATCATCACCAAGGCGCAAGGTGTGCATTTGTGGGACAGCGAGGGGCACAAGATTCTCGACGGCATGGCTGGCCTGTGGTGCGTGGCGGTGGGCTATGGCCGTGAAGAACTGGTGCAGGCGGCAGAAAGGCAGATGCGCGAGCTGCCGTACTACAACCTGTTCTTCCAGACCGCCCACCCGCCGGCGCTGGAGCTGGCCAAGGCGATCACCGACGTGGCACCGCCAGGCATGACCCATGTGTTCTTCACCGGCTCCGGCTCCGAAGGCAACGACACCGTGCTGCGCATGGTCCGCCACTACTGGGCGCTGAAAGGCAAACCGCAGAAGCAGACCATCATCGGTCGTATCAACGGTTACCACGGTTCCACCGTGGCCGGTGCCAGCCTGGGCGGCATGAGCGGCATGCACGAGCAGGGCGGCCTGCCGATTCCCGGCATCGTGCATATTCCGCAGCCGTACTGGTTCGGCGAAGGCGGCGACATGACCCCGGACCAGTTCGGGGTGTGGGCGGCCGAGCGGCTTGAGAAGAAGATTCTCGAAGTTGGCGAAGACAACGTCGCTGCCTTCATCGCCGAGCCTATCCAGGGCGCCGGTGGCGTGATCATTCCGCCGGACACCTACTGGCCGAAGGTGAAGGAGATTCTCGCCCGTTACGACATCCTGTTCGTCGCCGACGAAGTGATCTGCGGCTTCGGGCGTACCGGCGAGTGGTTCGGCTCCGACTACTATGACCTCAAGCCGGACCTGATGACCATTGCCAAAGGCCTGACCTCCGGTTACATCCCCATGGGTGGTGTGATCGTCCGTGACAAGGTGGCCCAGGTCTTGAGCGAAGGTGGCGACTTCAACCACGGCTTCACCTACTCCGGACACCCGGTGGCGGCTGCAGTGGGCCTGGAAAACCTGCGCATCCTGCGCGACGAGCACGTCGTCGAGAAGGCGCGCAGCGAAGCGGCACCGTATTTGCAAAAGCGTTTGCGTGAGTTGCAGGACCACCCGCTGGTGGGCGAAGTGCGCGGCCTGGGCTTGCTCGGCGCGATCGAGCTGGTCAAGGACAAGGCCACCCGTAGCCGTCATGAAGGCAAGGGCGTAGGCATGATCTGCCGCACGTTCTGCTTTGAAAACGGCCTGATCATGCGCGCAGTGGGTGACACCATGATCATTGCGCCACCGCTGGTCATCAGCCACGCAGAGATCGATGAGCTGGTGGAAAAGGCGCGCAAATGTCTCGACTTGACGCTTGAAGCGATTCGCTAGGCGTTTGCTAGGCTAGCGGTGTGACATTAAGTGGTTACAAGGCCCTGCTTTTGTTGAAACAGAGCCTTGTAACTTGCCAGACTAGCGGCTGTTCCAGTCGCCGCGCGCTCTGCACCGTGGGTCCTGGCTACTGAACAGATGGCTAAATAAAAATTCCGGAGCATTACGCATGAATAAAATGGGCAAGACGTTGCTGGCCGCAGCCCTGATGGGTGCCATGGCCACCGCTGTTCAGGCTGAAGACAAGGTGTTGAACGTCTACAACTGGTCGGACTATATCGCGCCGGACACCATCGCCAAGTTCGAGAAGCAGACCGGTATCAAGGTCAAGTACGACGTGTTCGACAGCAACGAAACCCTCGAGGCCAAGCTGCTGGCCGGCAAGTCGGGTTACGACATCGTGGTGCCGTCCAACAACTTCCTGGCCAAGCAGATCAAGGCTGGCGTATACGAGGAACTGGACCGCTCCAAACTGCCGAACTGGAAGAACCTCGACCCGGACCTGCTCAAGGCCGTTGGCGATGCCAGCGACAAGGACAACAAGCACGCCTTCCCGTACATGTGGGGCTCGATCGGCATCGGC
This sequence comes from Pseudomonas sp. TE21394, assembly GCF_054057835.1. Lineage (NCBI taxonomy): Bacteria > Pseudomonadati > Pseudomonadota > Gammaproteobacteria > Pseudomonadales > Pseudomonadaceae > Pseudomonas > Pseudomonas sp. TE21394. The sequence goes on from NZ_JBSRZR010000001.1 coordinate 2,118,015, forward strand.
TACAACCCGGAGAAGGTCAAGGCCGCGCTGGGCGTGGACAAGATCGACTCGTGGGACGTGGTGTTCAAGCCTGAGAACATCGCCAAGCTCAAGAGCTGCGGCGTGAGCTTCCTCGATGCCCCGACCGAAATGCTTCCGGCTGCGCTGCACTACCTGGGCAAGCCGACCGACAGCACCAGTAAGGAAGACCTGAAGGCCGCCGAGGACCTGTTCCTCAAGATCCGTCCTTCGATCACCTACTTCCACTCGTCCAAGTACATCGGCGACATGGCCAACGGTAACATCTGCGTAGCCGTCGGTTACTCGGGTGACCTGGAGCAGTCCAAGGCCCGTGCCCACGAAGCCGGCGACAAGGTCAAGGTCGAATACGTCATTCCGAAGGAAGGTGCCGGTACCTTCTACGACATGGTCGCCATCCCCAAGGATGCCGAGCACAAAGATGCTGCCTACCAGTTCATGAACTTCCTGATGCAGCCGGAAATCATGGCCGAGATCACCAACGCTGTGCGCTTCCCGAACGGCAACGCTGCCGCCACCCAGTTCGTGGACAAGGAGATCACCAGCGATCCAAGCATCTATCCGCCAGCTGAAGTGAAGAAACAGCTGTATGCCATCGCTGCTCCTGAAGCCAAGGCCCAGCGTGACATCACCCGTAGCTGGACCAAGATCAAGTCGGGCAAGTAAGCCCGATGCAGCACCTCTGGGCCGGGATACCCGGCCCAGAGCCAGTAAAAGGCAATTGATGATTGCGGCATCGAAGCTGCGAAGGTAAGTTGCGCGCCGGTTTTGCGTGTGCGGCAGCACTGTCGCTACCCGGACACTGATTGTAAAGGAGCACCCACTTGTCCATTTCTGTATTCCGCAAAGCCTTGATGGCTGGTGCGGGCCTGACGCTGGCATGCAGCGTCCAAGCGGCGCCTACGGTGCACTTCTACAACTGGTCCGACTATATCGGCCCGACCACACTCGCGGACTTCGAAAAGGCGACGGGCATCAAGCCCGTGCAGGACGTATTCGATTCCAACGAAACCCTGGAAGGCAAACTGCTGGCCGGCAACACCGGCTATGACGTGGTGGTGCCGTCCAATCATTTCCTCGGCAAGCAGATCAAGGCGGGCGCGTTTCAGAAGCTCGACAAGAGCCTGCTGCCCAATTACGCCAACCTCGACCCGGCGCTGATGAAGCGCCTGGAAAAGAACGACCCGGGCAATCAGTACGCCGTGCCGTACCTGTGGGGCACCAACGGCATCGGTTACAACGTCGACAAGGTGAAGGCCGCGCTGGGCGTGGACACCATCGACTCCTGGGCCGTGCTGTTCGAACCGGAGAACATGAAGAAGCTCGCCAAGTGCGGCGTTGCGTTCCTCGACTCGGCTGACGAAATGTTGCCGGCGGTGCTCAACTACATGGGGCTGGACCCCAACAGCAGCAACGCCAAGGACTACCAGGCCGCCGAGAAGAAGTTGCTGGCGGTACGCCCATACGTGACCTATTTCCACTCGTCCAAGTACATCACCGACCTGGCCAACGGCGACATCTGCGTCGCGGCAGGATTCTCGGGTGATGTGTTCCAGGCCAGGACCCGCGCTGAAGAAGCGAAAAAGGGTGTGAACCTGGCCTACGCCATTCCCAAGGAAGGCGGCAACCTCTGGTTCGACGTGCTGGCGATCCCCAAGGACGCCAGGAATGTCAAAGAGGCGCACGCCTTCATCAACTATTTGCTGAAGCCTGAGGTTATCGCCCAGGTCAGTGATTATGTCGGTTACGCCAACCCGAACCCCAAGGCTGGCGACCTGATGGACCAGGCCGTGAGGACTGACGCCGCGGTTTACCCACCGCAGGAAGTGCTGGACAAGATGTTCGTGAATGCAGAGTTGCCACCCAAGGTGCAACGGCTGATGACCCGTAGCTGGACCAAGGTCAAGTCGGGCAAGTAAAAATCCAGACCCGTGGCGGCACCTGCAGAGCAGGCCACGCGGGCACAAAAATCTTGTTGGGAGTTTCACTCATGGCAGTTGCCTCCGGTGCCTATAAAAAAGCCCTCGAGGGTGGCCAGCAACCCAAGCAGGTGCTGGTCAAGATCGACCGGGTCACGAAAAAATTCGACGAAACGGTAGCCGTGGACGATGTGTCCCTGGAAATCCGCAAGGGTGAGATTTTTGCCCTGCTGGGTGGCTCCGGTTCCGGCAAGTCCACCTTGCTGCGCATGCTCGCCGGTTTCGAGCGCCCGACCGAAGGGCGGATTTTCCTCGATGGCGTCGACATCACCGACATGCCGCCCTACGAGCGGCCGATCAACATGATGTTCCAGTCCTATGCACTGTTCCCGCACATGACCGTGGCGCAGAACATCGCCTTCGGCCTGCAGCAGGACAAGATGCCCAAAGCCGAGATCGATGCCCGCGTGGCTGAGATGCTCAAGCTGGTGCACATGACCCAGTATGCCAAGCGCAAGCCGCACCAGTTGTCCGGTGGCCAGCGCCAGCGCGTGGCCCTGGCCCGCTCGCTGGCCAAGCGCCCCAAGCTGCTGCTGCTCGACGAGCCGATGGGCGCGCTGGACAAGAAGCTGCGTTCGCAGATGCAACTGGAGCTGGTGGAAATCATCGAGCGCGTGGGCGTGACCTGCGTGATGGTGACCCACGACCAGGAAGAGGCCATGACCATGGCCCAGCGCATCGCCATCATGCACCTGGGCTGGATCGCCCAGATCGGCTCGCCGGTAGACATCTACGAGACCCCTACCAGCCGCCTGGTGTGCGAGTTCATCGGCAGCGTCAACCTGTTCGACGGTGAAGTGGTGGACGACGCCGAGGGCCACGCGATCATTGCCAGCCCCGAGCTTGAGCGCAAGATCTACGTGGGCCATGGCATCACCACCTCGGTGGAAGACAAGCACATCACCTACGCCCTGCGCCCGGAAAAGATGCTGGTCACCACCCAGCAACCAACCTGCGAGCATAACTGGTCGCGCGGCAAGGTCCACGACATCGCCTACCTCGGTGGCCACTCGGTGTTCTATGTCGAGCTGCCGAGCGGCAAGGTCGTCCAGTCGTTCGTGGCCAACACCGAGCGCCAGGGCACCCGGCCGACCTGGGGCGATGAAGTGTACGTGTGGTGGGAAGACGACAGCGGCGTGGTACTGCGGTCATGAAACTTCGCAAGCTCAAGCGAGCCTTCCAGCGCATCATTCCGGAGGGGCGGCACCTGGTGATAGGCGTGCCGTTCATCTGGCTGTTCCTGTTCTTCATGCTGCCGTTCTTCATCGTGCTGAAGATCAGCTTCGCCGAAGCCGATGTGGCGATCCCGCCCTACACCGAGATCTACAGCTACGTCGAGGACAAGGTCCAGCTCGTGCTCAACCTGGCCAACTATGGCCTGCTGACCGAAGACGAGCTGTACATTTCGGCCTACCTGGGTTCGCTGAAGATGGCCTTCTTCAGCACCCTGCTGTGCCTGTTGATCGGCTACCCGATGGCCTATGCCATCGCCAATGCCAGGAAGGAGACCCAGACGGTCCTGCTGCTGCTGATCATGATGCCGACCTGGACCGCGATCCTGATCCGCGTCTATGCCTGGATGGGCATCCTCAGCAACAACGGCCTGCTCAACGGCTTCCTGTTGTGGACCGGGCTGATCGACCAGCCGCTGCAGATCCTCAACACCAACCTGGCGGTCTATATCGGCGTGGTCTACTCGTACCTGCCGTTCATGATCCTGCCGCTGTTCGCCAACCTGGTGAAGCACGACCCGAGCTTGCTCGAGGCCGCATCCGACCTGGGTTCGAGCACCTTCAACAGCTTCTGGAAGATTACCGTGCCGCTGTCGAAGAACGGCATCATCGCCGGCTGCATGCTGGTGTTCATCCCGGTGGTGGGCGAGTTCGTGATTCCGGAACTGCTTGGCGGCCCGGAAACCCTGATGATCGGCAAGGTGCTGTGGCAGGAATTCTTCAACAACCGTGACTGGCCGGTGGCATCCGCGCTGGCGGTGGTGATGCTGGCGATCCTGATCGTGCCGATCCTGCTGTTCAACCGCAGCCAGGCCAAGGAAATGGAGGGCAGGGCATGAAGCGCTTCAGTTTCTCCAAGCTGATGCTGGTGCTCGGCTTGCTGTTCATCTACCTGCCGATGCTGATCCTGGTGATCTACTCGTTCAACGCCTCCAAGCTGGTGACCGTGTGGGGCGGCTGGTCGGTGAAGTGGTACGTCGGCCTGCTCGACAACACCCAGCTGATGGGGTCGGTGATGCGTTCGCTGGAAATCGCCTGCTACACGGCGGTGGCGGCAGTCGCGCTGGGTACCCTGGCGGCATTCGTGCTGACCCGCGTCACCCGCTTCAAGGGCCGCACGTTGTTCGGCGGCCTGGTCACCGCGCCGCTGGTGATGCCCGAGGTGATCACCGGTCTGTCGCTGTTGCTGCTGTTCGTGGCCATGGCGCAGATGATCGGCTGGCCGCAGGAGCGGGGCATTGTCACTATCTGGATCGCCCACACCACGTTCTGTGCGGCTTATGTGGCGGTGGTGGTGTCGGCGCGCCTGCGTGAGCTGGACCTGTCGATCGAAGAAGCGGCGATGGACCTGGGTGCCAAGCCGTGGAAGGTATTCTTCCTCATCACCATCCCGATGATTGCGCCGTCGCTGGCGGCGGGCGGCATGATGTCGTTCGCGCTGTCGCTGGATGACTTGGTGCTGGCCAGCTTCGTCTCCGGCCCGGGCTCGACTACCTTGCCGATGGAGGTGTTCTCGGCGGTGCGCCTGGGTGTGAAGCCGGAGATCAATGCCGTGGCCAGCCTGATCCTGCTGTCGGTGTCCCTGGTGACCTTCCTGGTCTGGTACTTCAGCCGCCAGGCCGAAGAGCGTCGCCGCAAGGCGATTCAGCAGGCGATCGAGGAGGGTGCGGCAGCCAACGCTTCGCAACCGCAGGTCAAGCGTCCGGCGTCGGTGGCTGCTTCGGCCTGATCTTGAGGGCGCCCTGCAGGGGTTGACTCTGTGGAGCGCCTGGTCATTGAAGGCCTTGTTGGCCTGTCTTGTGTGTTTGGGCCGCCAGGGGCCTGGCACAACATCTTCTGCAACTGTGAGCGCCGCCCGCGCGGCGCTCGATTTCACAGGCATCGAAAATGCCATGGCATGCACCTGAACTGGCCACATCTGGCTCCTGTCAGTGCTGTTTATCGAACCCTGAACTACGCTGACAGTCGCATCCCACACATCATTTGTGCGCAAGCAAGGAGCCTGCATGACGTTGTTGCGTCCGCTGTCGGTCGTTTGCCTGGGGCTGTTGTACATGCTCACGGGTTGTAGCAAGGAAGAAGTCCCCAAGACACTGCCCCGGGTGGGCGTGCAGCAGGTCCAGCCGACCGACTTCGCCGCCAGGGTCACCCTGACTGGCGACGTACAGGCACGCGTGCAGACCGACCTGTCGTTCCGCGTCGGCGGCAAGATCATCTCGCGCAGCGTCGATGTCGGCGACCACGTCAAGGCCAACCAGGTACTGGCGCGCCTGGACCCGAAAGACCTGCAGAACAACGTCTACTCGGCCAAGGCCGAGGTGTTCGCTGCGCAGGCGCGGGTCACCCAGAGCAGCGCCGCTTTCGTACGCCAGCAAAAACTGCTTCCCAAGGGCTACACCAGCCAGAGCGAATACGACGCTGCCGAGGCCGCCCTGCGCAGCGACCAGAGCGCACTCAAGGCCGCCCAGGCGCAATTGGCCGATGCCAATGAGCAACTCGGCTACACCGCCCTGGTGTCCGAAGCCGATGGCGTAATCACTGAGCGCCAGGCCGAGGTTGGCCAAGTGGTGCAAGCAACCATGCCGATCTTCAGCCTGGCCCGCGACGGCGACCGCGATGCCGTGTTCAACGTCTATGAGTCGCTGCTGGTGGCGCCGGCCAGCGACGCCGGGGTGATCGTCAGCCTGCTGGACGATCCCAAGGTAAAGGCGCATGGCTTTGTCCGCGAAATCACCCCTACGGTGTCCGAGCAAAGCGGCACGGTTCAGATCAAGGTCGGCCTCAGGGACGTGCCTGCGGCGATGCAGCTGGGTGCACCGGTTACCGCCACTACCAATGCCGAGGGGCGGCCCAGCATCGAGCTGCCCTGGTCCGCCTTGACCAAGGCACTGCATGAACCCGCGGTGTGGGTGGTAGGCGAGGGCGACAAGGTGGAACTGCGCAAGGTTGAAGTCAGTCGCTACCTCACCGGCAGGATCGTGGTCGCCAGCGGCCTGAAAGGTGGCGAAACCGTGGTGGTCAATGGCGGGCAGTTGCTGCACCCCGGCATGCAGGTACAGAAGATCGATGCCAAGGCCAAGGGGGGTGAGCTATGAAGCGCCTGCTGATGATGGTGTCGGCCGGCATGCTGTTGGTCGGCTGCAGTAGCGAGGACGAGGCGCCGGAGCCGATTCGGCCAGTGCTGTCGGTCAAGGTCGAGCCCCAGGTTCAATCGCAACTGGGCCGCTTTGCCGGTTCTATCCAGGCGCGTTTCGAAAGCACCCTGGGCTTTCGCGTGTCCGGGCGCATCGCCCGGCGCTGGCTGGATGTGGGCGCCCAGGTAAAGGCGGGTGACACGCTTGCCACGCTCGATCCAACCGACCAGCAGAACCAGTTGCGCGCCGCCGAAGGCGACCTGGCCAAGGTGCAGGCGCAATGGATCAACGCCCAGGCCGATGCTCGCCGCCAGCAACAGTTGTACGACCGGGGTGTTGGCGCCCAGGCCCAACTGGACATCGCCCAGACCAACCTGAAAACCACCAGTGCCGCGTTGGAGCAGGCGCGCTCGGCCGTCAGCCAGGCCCGTGACCAGCTCGACTACAGCACCCTGCGCAGCGACCATGCCGCGGTGATTACCAACTGGAAAGCCGAAGCCGGGCAAACCGTCACCGCTGGCCAGGCCGTGGTGACCCTGGCCCGGCCGGACGTCAAGGAAGCGGTAATCGACCTGCCGATCGGCCTGGCCGAGCAGTTGAACAAAGGCCTGACCTTTACCGTTGCCTCGCAACTCGACCCGAGCATCAACACCACGGCCAGTCTGCGCGAACTGGAACCCCAGGCCGACGCCACCACCCGTACCCGCCGCGCCCGCCTGACCCTGGCCAGCACGCCGGCGGCGTTCCACCTGGGTACCGCCATCAGCGTGACCCTGAGTTCGGCGGTGACGCCGCGCAGCGAGCTGCCCCTGAGTGCCTTGCTCGAACGGGATGGCAAGACCCAGGTGTGGGTGATCGACCCGCAACAGAAAACCGTGGCCACCCGTGACGTGGCCCTGATCGACCGCACCGACCAGAGCATCATCCTGACCTCCGGGGTGCAGCCCGGTGAGCGGGTGGTGACGGCGGGCGTGAACAGCCTCAAGCCTGGCCAGAAGGTCACCTTCGACGAGGATGCGCGATGAAAGGAAGCTTCAACCTGTCCGACTGGGCACTCAAGCATCAATCGTTCGTCTGGTACCTGATGTTCGTTGGGCTGCTGATGGGGATCTTCTCCTACTTCAACCTGGGCCGTGAGGAAGACCCGTCGTTCACCATCAAGACCATGGTGATCCAGACTCGCTGGCCGGGTGCGACCCAGGACGAGACCCTGTACCAGGTCACCGACCGCATCGAGAAGAAGCTCGAGGAACTCGACTCGCTCGACTACACCAAAAGCTACACCCGCCCGGGTGAATCCACGGTCTACGTGTACCTGCGCGACACCACCAAGGCCAAGGACATTCCGGAAATCTGGTACCAGGTACGCAAGAAGATCCAGGACATCCGCGGTGAGTTCCCGGCAGGCATCCAGGGCCCGGGGTTCAACGACGAGTTCGGCGACGTGTTTGGTTCGATCTATGCCTTCACCGCCGACGGCCTGACCCTGCGTCAGCTGCGTGACTATGTGGAGCAGGCGCGGGCTGAGGTGCGCGACGTACCCAACATCGGCAAGATCGAGCTGATCGGCACTCAGGACGAAGTGCTGTACCTGAACTTCTCCACCCGCAAGCTGGCAGCCTTGGGCATCGACCAGCGCCAGGTGATGCAGGCCTTGCAATCGCAGAACGCGGTGACTCCGGCCGGTGTGATCGAGGCGGGCCCGGAGCGCATTTCCGTGCGCACCACCGGACAGTTCGCCTCGGAAAAGGACCTGCAAACCGTCAACCTGAAGATCAACGACCGCTTCTTCCGCCTGGCCGACATCGCCGACATCGAGCGCGGCTACGTCGACCCACCTTCACCGATGTTCCGCTACAACGGCCAGACAGCGCTGGGCCTGGCTATCGGCATGAAAGCCGGTGGCAACATCGAGGTGTTCGGCGCGGCACTGAAAAAACGCATGGATCGGGTGGTCGAAGACCTGCCTATTGGCGTCGGGGTGCATACCGTTTCCGACCAGGCCGTGGTGGTCAAGCAGGCGGTGGGTGGCTTCACCAGCGCGTTGTTCGAGGCAGTGGTGATCGTGCTCGGGGTGAGCTTTGTCAGCCTGGGGGTGCGCGCCGGCCTGGTGGTGGCCTGTTCGATCCCGCTGGTGCTGGCCATGGTATTCGTGTTCATGGAATACAGCGGTATCACCATGCAGCGTATTTCGCTGGGTGCGCTGATCATCGCCCTGGGCCTGCTGGTGGACGACGCGATGATCACCGTGGAGGTCATGGTCACGCGGCTGGAAATGGGCGAGAGCAAGGAGCAGGCGGCGACCTTCGCCTACACCTCGACGGCGTTCCCGATGCTCACCGGCACCTTGGTCACCGTGGCCGGGTTCGTGCCCATTGGCCTCAACGCCAGCTCGGCGGGCGAATATACCTTCACCCTGTTCGCGGTGATTGCCGTGGCCCTGCTGGTGTCGTGGATCGTGGCGGTGTTCTTTGCCCCGGTGTTGGGTGTGCATATGCTAAGCAGCAACCTCAAGGCGCATGATGCCGAGCCTGGAAGGCTCGGCCGGGCCTTCGAGCACGGCTTGCTGTGGTGCATGCGCAACCGCTGGCTGACCATCATCGGCACCGTGCTGCTATTCGCCCTGGCGATCTTCTGCCAGCGCTTCGTGCAGAACCAGTTCTTCCCGTCCTCGGACCGCCCGGAAATCCTTGTCGACCTCAACCTGCCGCAGAACGCCTCGATCGAAGAGACACGCAAGGTGGTCGACCGCTTCGAGGCGCGGATCAAGGACGACCCGGCTCTGGTGCACTGGAGTACCTACATCGGCCAGGGCGCTGTCCGCTTCTACCTGCCGCTCGACCAGCAACTGCAGAACCCTTACTACGCGCAGCTGGTGATCGTCAGCAAGAGCTTCGAAGAGCGCCAAGGCATGATGGAGCGGCTGCAGAAGATCCTGCATGAGGAATTCGTCGGCATCGGTACCAACGTGCAGTCGTTGGAAATGGGCCCGCCGGTGGGCCGGCCGATCCAGTACCGGGTCAGCGGCGCCAATATCGACGAGGTGCGCAAGCATGCCATCGAGCTGGCCACCCTGCTCGACCAGAACCAATACATTGGCGAGATGATCTACGACTGGAACGAGCCAGGTAAGGTGCTACGGGTGGAAATTGCCCAGGACAAGGCGCGCCAGCTGGGCCTGTCATCGGAAGACGTGGCTAATGTGATGAACAGCATCGTCAGCGGCGTCCAGATCACCCAGGTCAATGACAACATCTACCTGGTCGACGTGGTTGCCCGTGCGCAGGACAGCGAGCGTGGATCGCCCGATACCCTGCAGAACCTGCAGATCCTTACCCCCAACGGCACCGCGATCCCGCTGCTGTCGTTTGCCACGGTGCGCTACGAGCTGGAGCAGCCGCTGGTGTGGCGCCGTGACCGCAAGCCGACCATTACCATCAAGGCCTCGGTCAATGGCGACATCCAGCCCACCGACCTGGTTGCCCAGCTGAAGCCGAAGATCGACGAGTTCGCCAGCAAGCTGCCGGTGGGCTTCGAAGTGGCCACTGGCGGTACGGTGGAAGAGAGTGCCAAGGCGCAAGGCCCGATCCGCAAGGTGATCCCGCTGATGCTGTTCCTGATGGCGACCTTCCTGATGATTCAGCTGCACAGTGTGCAGAAGCTGTTCCTGGTGGTCAGCGTGGCACCGCTTGGGCTTATCGGCGTGGTGCTGGCGCTGGTGCCCACCGGCACGCCGATGGGCTTCGTGGCGATTCTCGGGATTCTCGCGCTGGCGGGCATCATCATTCGTAACTCGGTGATCCTGGTGACCCAGATCGACGAGTTCGAGGCACAAGGCCTGTCGCCCTGGGATGCGGTGGTGGAGGCTACCAATCACCGCCGCCGACCGATCCTGTTGACTGCAGCGGCGGCGAGCCTGGGCATGATCCCGATCGCCCGCGAGGTGTTCTGGGGGCCGATGGCCTACGCCATGATTGGTGGGATCATCGTGGCCACCCTGCTGACACTGCTGTTCCTGCCAGCGCTGTATGTGGCCTGGTACAAGATCCGCGAGCCACAGAAACAAAACTGAAGCCCCCTGCACAAACCCTGTGGGAGCGGGTTTACCCGCGAATGCGATGGTGGATTTACCGCCGCATTCGCGGGTGAACCCGCTCCCACAGGGTTTTTGTGGGGCTAAAAGTGAGTGTCTGAATTTGGTTATATAAAAATTCTTAAACAGTATTTTTAAGAATAACCTTGCCTCACTACTATTGCCCCAAGCCAGGCGTAATCCCCCATTCAAACCTCAGCCCGGCAACCTCACTCCAAGGAGAACGAGCATGAGTGCATCCCTGCGTAGCATCGACGGTCAGGACGAAGCCACCATTCTGCGGGAAATCCAGAGCGCCCTGCGCGACCTGCGTTTCGGTGCGGTGGAGATCACTGTGCACAACGCTCAGGTCGTACAGATCGAGCGCAAGGAGAAATTCCGCTTGCAACAGCCCGGCAACAAGACCGGCTGACGCGCCACCCATTCAAAACTAGAAAAATGCCAATTGGGAGCTTCACCATGTCCATCCGCCGTTATGCGCTCGCCGCCCTGGCCAGCGCTGTTTTTGCCGGTTCCGCCATCGCCAAGGACTACGAACTGCTCAACGTGTCCTACGACCCGACCCGTGAGCTTTACCAGCAGTACAACGCCGAGTTCATCAAGCACTGGCAACAGGCCCACCCGGGCGACACGGTGAAGATCCAGCAATCCCATGGTGGCTCGGGCAAGCAGGCCCGTGCGGTGATCGACGGCCTGCGCGCCGACGTGGTGACCCTGGCCCTGGCCGGCGACATCGACGAAGTTGCCAAGCTCGGCAAGAGTTTGCCCGAGGACTGGCAGAAGCGTCTGCCGGACGCCAGCACGCCCTATACTTCGACCATCGTGTTCCTGGTGCGCAAGGGCAACCCGAAAGGCATCAAGGACTGGGGCGACCTGATCAAGAAGGATGTATCGGTCATTACCCCGAACCCGAAGACTTCCGGCGGCGCCCGCTGGAACTTCCTCGCCGCGTGGGCCTACGGCCTGAAGACCGGGGGGAGCGAAGACAAGGCCAAGGCCTACGTGCAGGAGCTGTTCAAGCACGTGCCGGTGCTGGACACCGGTGCGCGTGGCTCGACCATCACCTTCGTCAACAACGGCCAGGGCGACGTCCTGCTGGCCTGGGAAAACGAGGCCTTCCTGGCGCTGAAGGAGGACGGTGGCGCCGACAAGTTCGAAATCGTCGTGCCGTCGCTGTCGATCCTGGCCGAGCCGCCGGTGGCGGTGGTCGACAAGAACGCCGAGAAGAAGGGCAATACCGAGATTGCCAGCGAATACCTCAAGCACCTGTACAGCCCGGCCGGGCAGAAGATTGCTGCCGAGAACTTCTACCGTCCGCGTGATGCCAAGGTAGCCGCCGAGTTCGGCAAGCAGTTCCCGAAACTGGACCTGGTGACTATCGACAAGGACTTCGGTGGCTGGAAAACTGCACAGCCCAAGTTCTTCAATGATGGCGGTGTGTTCGACCAGATCTATCAGGCACAGTAAGCGCCAGGGAAAAGCGGGGCTGCAAGGCAGCCCCAGGATTCACAAGCCTGCACCGGCCCGGGATTGATCCCGGGCTTCGTGCGTTCAACCAGGGATATTTATGTCACGTCGCATTTCCCCCGTCATACCCGGCTTCGGGCTGACGCTGGGCTACACCTTGGTGTACCTCAGCCTGATCGTGCTGATACCGCTGGCCGCCATGTTCGTGCATGCCGCGCAGCTGACCTGGGAGCAGTTCTGGAATGTCATCAGCGCTCCGCGGGTGATCGCCGCGCTCAAGCTGAGTTTCGGCACCGCCCTGTTCGCCGCCATCATCAACGGCCTGATCGGCACCTTGCTGGCCTGGGTGCTGGTGCGCTACACCTTCCCTGGGCGCAAGGTCATCGATGCGATGATCGACCTGCCATTTGCCCTGCCCACCGCCGTTGCCGGCATCGCCCTGACTGCCCTGTACGCGCCTTCGGGCTGGGTCGGCCAGTTCGCCACCGACCTTGGCTTCAAGATCGCCTACACCCCGCTGGGCATCACCCTGGCCCTGACCTTCGTCACCCTGCCGTTTGTGGTGCGCACGGTACAACCGGTGCTGGCCGACATCCCGCGCGAAGTCGAGGAGGCCGCTGCCTGCCTGGGCGCCAAGCCGTTGCAGGTGTTCCGCCATGTGCTGGCGCCGGCGCTGCTGCCCGCCTGGCTCACCGGCTTTGCCCTGGCCTTTGCCCGCGGTGTGGGCGAGTATGGATCGGTGATCTTCATTGCCGGCAACATGCCGATGAAGACCGAGATCCTGCCGTTGCTGATCATGGTCAAGCTCGACCAGTACGACTACACCGGCGCGACCTCCATCGGCGTATTGATGCTGGTGGTTTCCTTCATCCTGCTGCTGCTGATCAATCTGCTGCAGCGCCGCATCGAAACCCCTTGAAGGAGGCCGGCATGTCCAGTTCAACCCTGAATGCAACCGCCGCCGCCAACGCCGCCCGCCGTGGCAGTGCGACTTCGCGGCGCGTCCTGATCAGCCTTGGCTGGCTGGTATTCGCGCTGTTCCTGCTGCTGCCGCTGGTGATCGTGGTATCGCAGGCACTGAAGAACGGCTTTGGCACGTTCTTCGAGGCGATCCTCGAGCCGGATGCTTTGTCGGCGCTGAAGCTGACCTTGATCGCGGTGGTCATTTCGGTACCGCTCAACCTGGTGTTCGGGGTCAGCGCCGCCTGGTGCGTGAGCAAGTACACGTTCCGCGGCAAGAGCCTGCTGGTCACGCTGATCGACCTGCCGTTCTCGGTGTCGCCGGTGATCGCCGGCCTGGTGTACGTGCTGATGTTCGGCGCGCAGGGCCTGTTCGGGCCGTGGCTGCAGGACCACGACATCCAGATCGTGTTCGCTTTGCCGGGTATCGTCCTCGCCACCATATTCGTCACCGTGCCGTTCGTGGCCCGTGAACTGATCCCGTTGATGCAGGAACAGGGCACGCAAGAGGAGGAGGCTGCGCGCCTGCTCGGCGCCAATGGCTGGCAGATGTTCTGGCATGTGACCCTGCCGAACATCAAATGGGGCCTGATCTACGGCGTGGTGCTGTGCACCGCGCGGGCCATGGGCGAGTTTGGCGCCGTGTCGGTGGTGTCGGGCCATATTCGTGGCGTGACCAATACCCTGCCGCTGCACGTGGAGATCCTCTACAACGAGTACAACCACGTGGCGGCCTTCAGCGTGGCCAGCCTGCTGCTGATCATGGCGCTCTTCATCCTGCTGCTCAAGCAGTGGAGCGAGAACCGTATTAACCGCCTGCGCCACAGCGCCGCGGAGGAATGATTCATGTCGATCGAAGTTCGTAACGTCAGCAAGCGCTTCAACAGCTTCCAGGCACTGGACAACATCAACCTGGACATCAACAGCGGCGAGCTGGTGGCCCTGCTTGGCCCGTCCGGCTGTGGCAAGACCACCCTGCTGCGCATCATTGCCGGGCTGGAAACCCCCGACCAGGGCAATATCGTGTTCCATGGCGAAGACGTGTCCGGCCATGACGTGCGTGACCGCAACGTCGGTTTCGTGTTCCAGCACTACGCCTTGTTCCGTCACATGAGCGTGTTCGACAACGTCGCCTTCGGCCTGCGCATGAAGCCCAAGGGCGAGCGCCCGAGCGAAAGCAGGATTGCCGAAAAGGTGCATGAGCTGCTGAACATGGTGCAGCTGGACTGGCTGTCCGACCGCTACCCCGAACAGTTGTCCGGTGGCCAGCGCCAGCGTATCGCCCTGGCCCGTGCGCTGGCGGTGGAGCCCAAGGTACTGCTGCTGGACGAGCCGTTCGGTGCCCTGGATGCCAAGGTGCGCAAGGAACTGCGCCGGTGGCTGGCGCGTCTGCACGAGGACATCAACCTGACGTCGGTATTCGTCACCCACGACCAGGAAGAAGCCATGGAAGTGGCTGACCGCATCGTGGTGATGAACAAGGGTGTGATCGAGCAGATCGGCTCGCCGGGCGAGGTGTACGAGCACCCGGCCAACGATTTCGTCTACCACTTCCTGGGTGACTCCAACCGCCTGGCCTTGAGTGAGGGACACCATGTGCTGTTCCGCCCGCACGAAGTGTCGTTGTCGCGGCACGAGACCGAGGGGCACCATGCCGCCGAGGTGCGCGATATCCGACCGCTGGGCGCTACCACGCGGGTGACCCTGAAGGTGGAAGGGCAGAGCGAGCTGATCGAGGCCGAGGTGGTCAAGGACCATGACAGCCTGACCGGGTTGGCGCGGGGCGAGACATTGTTCTTCCGGCCGAAGGTCTGGCAGAAAGTGGCGGATATCTGAGCCGCCTTCGAACATGAAAAACCCGGGCTCTGTCCCGGGTTTTTCATGCCTGGCGGGTGTCCGTGGCCGCTTCGCAGGCCTGGAAATCCCATGCATTGCGCGCATATTTTGCATGCGCCTGATGCACCGTTTTTTCCCGCCACAGCCACAGCCCACGGAATCCGCGGCGTCGAAGTCATCGCGAAAAAGAGATATTCATTTAAGTTCTAAGTTTAATTTTAAACATTCCTTTAAGGGATAAGACCCTGGTTCCATGATTCAGACACACCCTGAATCGAGACCCTGGGAGTTTTATCAATGGGTAATGTCCAGTCGGCCATGAAGGCCTACGCCCAGCCATGGCGCACCGCTCCGGGTGACCTGATCGAGCTTGGGCGCACGCTTCGCCTCCCGCTCGGCCAGCTGCGCCTGCAACGCACGCCTGTCAGCGCGCTCAAGCGCCGCGACAAGCTGGCGCTGGGCCTGCTGGTGCTGGCACTGCATGCTGCGGTGGCCTACTGGATCAGCCGGGCGCCTACGCCCGAGCTACCGGTAGTCCCGCCGCAGGTGCTGCCCATGACCATCGAATTCGCCGCGCCTGCCCCGCCTGTGGTCGAGCCGCCGCCACCTGCCCCGGCACCGCCTGTGGTCCAGCCGCCAGCGCCTGAAGTGATCGACGAACTGGCCAGCAAACCCAAGGCCAAGCCCAAACCCGTGCCCAAGCCGGTGGTAAAGCAACAACCCAAGCCGGTCGAAGCTGCGCCGTCGGTCCCCGTAGCCGCCCCGGCAGCACCGGCACCCGCGCCTGCCGTGCCCGCCCCGATAACCCCGGCATCGGCGAACGCCGCGTACCTGAAGAACCCGGCGCCGGAATATCCGCAGTTGGCCCAGCGCCGTGGCTGGGAGGGCACCGTGCTGTTGCGCGTCGAGGTGCTGCCCAGTGGCGCGCCCGGACAGATCCAGATCCAGAAGAGCAGTGGCCGCGATGCCCTCGACGCCGCCGCGCTGGCGGCAGTCAAGCGCTGGAGTTTCGTTCCGGCCAGGCAGGGCGACGTGGCCCAGACCGGCTGGGTCAGTGTGCCGATCGATTTCAAGCTTCGCTAACTATTCCGCAGAACACAGGAAGACATCATCATGAGCCTGCTGGCATCCCCACTCGAGTCCGTTGAAAGCGCAGTCATCTGGCTGTTGGTTGGTTTCTCTGTCGTCACTTGGGGCCTGGCCCTGGTCAAGGCCTCTCAGTTCGTGCGCTTGAAGCACCAGGACAAGCGCTTCCACCAGCAGTTCTGGGCCGCCTCGAGCCTGGACTCGGCCGCCGAGCCCAGCCACGAGCTGCCGGGCCCGGCTGCACGCGTGGCCCAGGCCGGCTACGCCGCCATCGCTGTGGGCGATACCCAGGCCAGCGACTTGAGCCACGCCATCAACCACCAGGACCGCCTGGAGCGTGCACTGCGCCAGCAGATCGTGCGGGAGCGCCGCTCGCTGGAAACCGGCCTGGCGGTAGTCGCCAGTATCGGCAGCACGTCGCCCTTCATCGGCCTGTTCGGCACCGTGTGGGGCATCATGGAAGCGCTCAAGGGCATCAGTGCGGCCGGCTCTGCCAGCCTGGAAACCGTCGCCGGGCCGATTGGTGCGGCACTGGTGGCCACCGGTGTGGGTATCGCCGTCGCGGTACCGGCGGTGCTGGTCTACAACTATTTCCTGCGCCGGCTCAAGCTCACTGCAGCCGACCTCGATGACTTCGCCCATGATTTCTACAGCCTGGCGCAGAAGAGTGCTTTCCGCGTACTGGTGCACCCGGCCGTGCACGCGCACCAGGGTGGGTTCACCCAGCCAGTCAAGGAGGCTTCCTGATATGGCCTTCTCGACCCAGGACAATGACGAAGTCCTCAGTGAAATCAACGTTACGCCCCTGGTGGATGTGATGTTGGTGCTGCTGGTGGTATTCATCGTCACCGCGCCGCTGCTGACCAACGCGATTCCTGTGAACCTGCCCAAGACCGAGGCCGTGGCGCCGGTGGAGCAGAAGGACCCGCTGGTGGTCAGCATCGATGGTGGTGGCAAGCTGTTCATCAACAAGGACCCGATCCAGCCAGATCTGCTGGAAACCAGCCTCAAGGCCGCCAAGGACAAGGACGCGCAAGTGCGTGTGCAGCTGCAGGCCGACGACGGTGTCAACTACGGCGAAGTGGCACGGGCCATGGCGGCGATCGAACGTGCGGGCATCAGCAAGCTGGCGGTGATTACCGCGCGCTGAACCCCGGCAACCCCCTTCAGGCAAGTGCTTATGGGCCATATCTCTTGGCAGGGGATGGCCCATTTTTTTTGCCATAAGCGCCCGTCCAACGATCGCTTCGATTTGTTATTTGGTTATTAACAAATAGCTTCTTATTCCTTTACCGATATAACTGCCGCCCTATACTGGTCTCCAAGCACGCAAACTTACTGGAGGCGTCCCCATGCGCAACGAGTCGATCCGTTACCTGATTGTGCCGGGCTGGCAAGGATCGCCAGACAATCATTGGCAAAGCCACTGGCAGCGCACCCTGCCCAACAGTGCGCGGGTCGAGCAACAGGACTGGTTGACCCCGCAGCGCCAGGACTGGGTGCAGGCGCTGGAGCAGGCGATTGCCGCCGAGCGCTCGCCGGTCATCCTTATTGCCCACAGCCTGGGCTGCGTCACGGTCGCCCATTGGGCCGCCCAAGCCAGCCCGGCCTTGCTACGGCGGGTGCGTGGTGCCTTGCTGGTGGCGCCGGCGGATGTCGAACGGCCCGGTTGCGCACCCGCCTTGCGCAACTTCGCGCCGATCCCGACCGAGGCGCTGCCGTTCCCCAGCCAGGTGGTCAGCTCGGACAACGACCCGGCCGTGAGCGTGCCACGGGCGTTGTACCTGGCCCAGGCGTGGGGCGCCGAAGCGGGGCTGCTGACCAACGCCGGACACATCAACGTCAAGTCCGGCCATGAGCGTTGGGAGCAGGGGTTCGCTTACCTGTATCGCTTGCAGAACCGGGTCGAGCAGCGCGCGCTGCGCCGCGCCTGATCACCCTACTGTTTACCGTTTGCGACGCCCGGCCACTGCAGGCCAGGGGCGGGAGTTCGTCATGACTTTTCAAAACCCGTTTGGCCAGCCGTTGCTGACTTTCCCCGAACTGGACAAAAGCCCGCTGAGCATACGCGCCAAGGCGCTGGTATTCATCGACCCGCGTTCCCAACGGCTGCGCGAGCAACTCGAGCGCCTGGCGCCACAGCCCCTGCCGGTGCTGATCCGTGGCGAAACCGGCACCGGCAAGGAGCTGCTGGCTCGGCAAATTCACCGCGCCAGCGACCGCGGAGGGTTGTTCGTGTCGGTCAACTGCGCGGCCATCAGCCCCACCTATGCCGATGCCGAGCTGTTCGGCTACAGCGCCGGTAGCCACGCAGGCACGGCCAGCAGCCGCGCCGGCTGGTTTGGCTCGGCCAACGGCGGCACGCTGTACCTGGACGAGATCGCCGACCTGCCGCTGGCCATTCAGGGCAAGCTGCTAGCCGCCCTGGAAAACCGCGAGGTTACCCGGGTAGGCGCGCAGCAGCCGCAGCCGGTGGATGTACGCCTGGTAGCCGCCACCAGCATCGACCTGGCCCGGGTGGTAAGCGCGGGGCGCTTCAACGAGCGCTTGTACCAGTACCTGCGCGAAGGGGCGCTGGAGCTGCCGCCACTGCGTGAGCGGCCGGGCGACATCCTGCCGTTGGCCGAATATTTCGTCGGTATCTACAGCGCGCGCCTGCAAAGGCCGGTGCCGCTGCTGAGCGAGGCCGCACAACAGCTACTGGAAGCGCACTTCTGGCCGGGCAATACCCGCGAGCTGGAGAACATTATTCACTTCGCCCTGCTGGTGAATGACGGCGAGGAAATTCTGCCGAAGGACCTGGATTTGCCCAGCCCTGCGCGCTAGACGACGCTCATGAACAAAGTCGCTGATGGCGATTTGCTTTTGGCATAAGCAGCTAAATAAAAGATATTGTTGCGGAATAAAAAATCTAGGTATTGTCCGCCTTATGCCCGCTGATGAACCGGTTGGGCACCCGATTCGCCATCGTCGATGGCCAGAACCAGAACAAGGACCACCATGAAGAAGACCCTGCTGACCACCGCCCTGGCTGCCGCCCTGTCGTTCGCCGGCCTGGCTGCTGCCGCCGAGAAACTGGTGGTTGCCGCCACCCCGGTACCGCACGCTGAAATTCTCGAGTTGATCAAGCCGACCCTGGCCAAGGAAGGCGTGGACCTGCAGATCAAGGTGTTCACCGACTACGTGCAGCCCAACGTGCAAGTTGACCAGAAACGCCTGGACGCCAACTACTTCCAGACCCTGCCGTACTTGCAGAACTTCAACGAAGGCAAGGGCACCCACCTGGAAACCGTGATCGGCGTTCACGTCGAGCCGTTCGGTGGCTACTCGAAGAAGGTCAAGAACCTGAGCGAGCTGAAAGACGGCGCCACCGTTGCCATTCCCAACGAAGGTAGCAACAGCGGCCGTGCCTTGCTGCTGCTGCAGAAGGCTGGCCTGATCACCCTGAAAGACCCGAAAAATGCCCTGGCCACACCCAAGGACATCGCCGAGAACCCGAAAAAGCTGAAGTTCCGCGAGCTTGAATCGGCCATGCTGCCGCGCGTGCTGGACCAGGTCGACCTGGACATGATCAACACCAACTACGCCCTGGAAGCCGGCCTGAACCCGGCCAAGGATGCGTTGGTGATCGAAGGCAGCGACTCGCCGTACGTGAACTTCCTGGTCGCCCGCCCGGACAACAAGGACAGCGAAGCCATCCAGAAACTGGCCAAGGCCCTGACCAGCCCGGAAGTGAAGGCCTTCATCGCCAAGAAGTATGAAGGTGCGGTACTGCCGGCCTTCTGATCCGCAAGCTGTATGGAGATAACGCCGACGCATTCATGTCGGCGTTTTTGTATCTACAGGACTACCACACGCTTGAACATTGAGGAGATCCTGCGGCGGCACCTGTCTTGTGTTGCCTGTGATGGCCTTATCGCCGCCAAGCCAGCTCCCCAGGATATTCACAGGCCTGAGGGAAGCTGCAGGGTGATAGCTGGTTTGCCGGTGATGCACTGCAAAGCAGGCCCGGTAATTTCACTGATTGCGCGGCAACCAGTTCAACAGGAATTCATTGACCACCCGTGGGTTCTCCAGGCTGGAGATATGCCCGGCAAAGGGGATCTGCGCCGCCAGGCAACCAATGACCTGGGCCATTTCGTTGGATTCTGCAGGCGGCCGTGGAATGTCCCGGTCGCCACAGACCACGATGGTCCGCTCGCTGGCCAGCTCACCCAACCGCGACAGCAGGTCCGGTCGGCCAAAAATCACCCGCCCCAGTGGATCGAGGCTTTGCCGAATGACTTCGGCACTGCTCGCCTTCAGCGCTGCCCGGAAGCTTTCCCTGACCTGCGGCACCGTCTGCCCACCCGCGTGGAAGAACATCGGCACGACGATATCCAGCAACGGCTCCGGGAACATGCCTGCGCCACTGGCCGCGTCCAGCAGGCCGAAATACTTGAGCCGGGTCGCCTCCGGTTCTGCGCCGAGGTAGGTATCCATCAATACCAGGCGGTCGACCCGCTGGGGGTGCTCCAGGGCCAGCTGTGCACCCCACATGCCACCGACCGACAGGCCGACCAGGTGGCATTGGCCAATATCCAGGGCATCCAGCAGCGCCAGGTGCTGGCGGGCCAGGGCGCTCATGTCGGTGGTCGTGGCAGGCGGAGCGTCGGAGCTGCCGTGGCCCCACAGCTCGGGCACGATGACGCGAAAGTGGGCCGACAGTGCCTCGATCTGTGGCCGCCACATGTCGGCGGACCACAGGTAGCTATGGCCGAGCAGCACCGGGAAGCCCTGGCCCTGGTCGACGTAGCTCATGCGGGCGCCGTCGATTTCGATGAAATGTCTTTGCATGGAGTGGGTCTCGGCTGGAAGGTCTGTAGAGTATTCGAAATTGTCGGGGCCGCTGTGCCGCCCTTAAGGCTCTGGCACCAATCGCAAGGTGCTCTGCGCCGGAATTATGCCCATCTGCGCCCGTTGGTACTGCCCCTGCACATAGCCCCCGGCCTGGTCCGCGTAGTGCTCATCGAACGGCACGCCACTCTGCCCGACCGGGTTGCTGGTCAGCGCCAGCCCGGCATCGGCGAAGTCGATCAGCCGTCGGGTAGACGGCCCATAGTTCACCGGCCATGGCGCTGGGCCGATCTTCGCCGAAAGATTGTTCGGCACCTCGTGGGTACCCGGCGCGGCGAACGGGCCGACGTTGAATAGCAGGTGAAGTGGCTTCTTCACCCCAAGCGGGTGGTTGTGGGTCAGGGTGTGCGCCTTGCCCCACTGCCAGCTGGCCGAGTCGTTGCCCATGGTGTCGCGCAGGTGCTTCAGGCTGTTCTGCCAGGCCGCGCGCACGATGGCGCTGCGGTCGGTGCGCTGGTTGCCACCACGGGTGTTCCACCAGGGCGAATCGGCATCCACCGCCAGGCGTGGCAGGGCGGCGTCGATGACGCGGGTGCTGATCAGCACCGGGAACCAGGTATCGCCCAATTCGTCATGCAGTGCGGCGAATGCCAGTTCGTAGAGGAACTGGTTGAAGAGCGTGGCACTGACCGAATCCAGCGGATAGTCACCTGCCCAGGCGGCCAGTTGCTCCACCAGCTCCTTCTCTTCGTCACCCTCGGCTACCGCGCGCAACGTTGCCAGCAGCGGGGCAAGGGTTCGCGGGCCATAATCGCTGGCGGTGCCCAGCTGCAACGTCTGGCTGTTTTGCGTGTCCCACTTCACCTCGGGGTTGGCCAGCTGGTTGTCGAGCTGACGGCCGCGGTCCGGCAGGTTGTAGTAACCCGGTATCGGCACCGCTGCCGGCGGTTGGTAATTGGCCGACACGATATAGCCGCGCGCTGGGTTCTCCTGCTGCGGGTTGACGCTGAAGGGGTAGAAGCCGAGCTTGTTGGCCTGGGCGCTGGCGCCGTCGAGAATGAAGGCCGGGTCGACCCCGTCGGGGCGGATCGGCAGCTGCGCCGCCGCCCACCAGCCAATGTCGCCACGGGCATTGGCCCAGACGAAGTTCAGCCCAGGCGCGTGCACCTTGGCGGCGGCTTCGCGCATTTTGCTCAGGGTGTCGGCACGGTTGATCTGGTAGAAACCATCGAGGATCGGGTTTTCGGTTTCCAGGAATGCCCACCACATGGCGATCGGCGTGGGGCCGGCGGTGGCGCCCAGCACGTCGTTGACGATCGGGCCGTGGGGTGAGCGGCGCAGGCTCAGGGTGACCGGTGCTTCGCCTTTCACGGCGATCTGTTGTTCGGTCTTTTCCAGCGCCTGCCATTGGCCATCGATCATGACCTGGTTGGCGTCGGCCGGGTTGCTGCGTTCGGCGACCAGGTCGACGTCATCGTTCTGGAACATGGTCAGGCTCCAGCCGAAGTCGCGATTGTGGCCGAGCAGGGCGAACGGGTTAAGGGCCTGGAAGTACCCATACAGGTTGAAACCGGGCGCTGACAGTTCGGCCTCGTACCACACTGCCGGCACGGCAAAGCCGATGTGCGGGTCGCCGGCCAGCAGCGGCTTGCCGCTGCGGGTGCGGCTGCCGGCCACGGCCCAGGCGTTGCTGCCTTCGAACTGGGGGATACCGGCCTCGCCTAGCGCGTCACGACCAAGGCGGGCGAGGGCCTCGAGGCTGTGCCAGTCGCCAGCGGCCAGTGGTGTACCCAGGGCGCCCTCCGGCTGCCAGCCGAGATCGAAGATGCCCAGGTACTCGGGGCCCAGCTGGTCACGGATATAGGTCAGTGCCGGCTCGGTACGAAAGGCGGCGGCGAAACTGTAGGCCAGGTAGCCGGCGATGCTGAGCGTGTCTTCTGCGGTGAACGCGCGCGGGGTGATACCGAGCAGGTCGAATTCGACGGGCTTGGGATGGCCGGCCTGCCAGCTGTTCACGCCATCGAGGTAGGCCTGCAAGGCCTGCCAGGCCGGGGACTGACGATCCTGACGCTTGGCCATCAGGGCGGCCTGTTCGCGAATGCGCAGGCTGCGGAACAGGGTGTCGGTGGGTAGCAGCTTGGCGCCCAGCACCTCGGCCAGTTCGCCACGGGCCAGGCGGCGCAGGATCTCCATCTGGAACAGCCGGTCCTGGGCATGCACATAGCCCAGTGCCCGGTACAGGTCCGTCTCGCTCTGCGCCTGCAGGTGCGGCACGCCGCGGGCGTCGTAGCGTACGCTGACCGGCGCCTGCAGGCCGGCGACGGCCACCTCGCCCTCGCGCTGCGGTAGTTTGCCCTGCACATACCAGTATCCAGCGCCGGCGGCCACGGTAACCACCACCGCCAACAGGGTCAGGCTGCGCTTCATTCAGGCTCCTTGTGCATTCCAGCGAAAAGTGTGGTCCGATGATCGGCGGATTCGCGAACAGAGCATAGTCCCAGGAAGGAGTTTCCATGTCCCTCAGCGAAAAACAGAAAATGCTTGCAGGCCAGCTCTACCATGCCGGTTGCCCCGAGCTGCAGGCCGAGCAGATCGCCAACAAGCACTGGATGCACCGTTACAACAACAGTGTCGAGCTGCTCAACGAAGCACGGCATGGGCTGTTGGCCGAGCATTTTGCCCAGGTTGGCGAAGGCGCGGTGATCCGCCCACCGTTCCATTGCGACTATGGCTACAACATCAGTGTCGGCCGCAATACCTTCATGAACTTCAACTGCGTGATTCTCGATGTGTTGCCGGTGCGGATCGGCGACGACTGCCAGATCGGCCCCAACGTGCAGATCTACACCGCCGACCATCCGCTCGACCCCGAGGTGCGACGCACAGGGTTGGAAAGCGGGCGGCCGGTGACAATCGGCAACAATGTGTGGATTGGTGGTGCGGCGATCATCCTGCCCGGCGTGAGCATTGGCGACAACGCCGTGGTGGGTGCCGGTAGCGTGGTCACGCGGGATGTACCGGCCGGGGCGACGGTGATGGGTAACCCGGCGCGGGTGCGTCAACCGCGCCAGGGGCAGTAGCAGCCCACGGCAAGGGTATTCGAGGCGCTCACCTGTCGACCGTCGAGCAGGGCCTTCAGGATGGGCTCGATGAAACTGTTGCTGGAGTTGCACACCGCACCTTCGCTGTACGGGCCGAAGTAAGCCAGGCGGCCTTGCCGGTCCCAGATGGCCACGGCCGGAGAGGCCGGCAGCCGTTCGCTGCCGGGCAAACCGGCGATGGGCTGCAGGCTGCTCAGGTTGGCAGGCAACTGGCCATGGCTGCCTGGCTTTTGCAGTACGTGGAAGGTCACCCCGCGCTCGGCAAACTGGCTGACCAGTTCGCCCAGGTGTTGCTGGTTACCGACGTTGCACGGGCAGGTCGGGTCCCAGAAGTGCACCACGCGGATCGGGCCGGGGCCGGCCAGTTTGGCGGGGAGTTGCAGGAGGCTGCCGTCGAACAGCGTGGCCTGGTTGTCGAACGGCCGCAGGTAACGAGCCTGGAACGTGGTGTAGGCCTGCCAGAGGATGGCGGCACCGGCCAGGAGGGCGATTGCTGTGCACAGCGGTTTGATGATCCGGTTATTCATGCAGTTCTTCCGCGGTGCCCATTTAGGAGCGGTGCTGGTCGTTCGACGCTGAGCAAGCTTGCCACGACGCCGGCCAGAGCTGAATATCGCAGATCAATACATTGCTTCGCTTTGGATGTACCGATGCCCGCTGCCTTTCATCCCGACCTCCTGCGCACCAGCCTGGCGGCGCTGACCGCTCGCCAGCCGCTGTCGGCCCAGGCTCAGGAATACCAGCGCTTCTATGGCCTGAACCTGCCGGCACAAAGCTGGCTGGGCGGCTTCCAGGCTGCGGGATTCGATCTGGTCGGGCAGGTCTGGTTACCCGAGCGGGCCAACGCGACGCTGTTTTTGCTGCACGGCTATTACGACCATATGGGCCTCTATCGGCACGTGATCGAGTGGGCGCTCGAGCAGGGGTTCGCCGTCATCAGCTGCGACCTGCCCGGCCATGGCCTGTCCAGCGGCGAGCGAGCCAGCATCAGTGATTTTGCGCTGTACCAGCAGGCGCTGGAGGCTTTGTTCGAGCAAGCGCGCATGCTGCAACTGCCACGCCCGTGGCATCTGTGCGGGCAGAGCACCGGTGGTGCGATTGCCGTGGACCATCTGCTGTACCAGGGCGCACAGAGCCCCATCGATGGCCAGGTCATCCTGTTGGCGCCATTGGTGCGGCCCTGTGCCTGGCGTTGGTCGAAGTTGAGCTATCGCCTGCTGCGCCACTTCGTCAATGGCATCGAGCGACGCTTCAGCGAGAACACCAATGACCCGGCCTTCCTGCCGTTTCTAGAGGCCGACCCGCTGCAACCCCGTCGCCTGCCAACGGCCTGGGTCGGTGCCTTGATCGCCTGGGTCAAACGCATCGAAGCCGCCCCGTGCAGTACGCGGCGGCCATTGATCGTGCAAGGGGAGGCGGATGGCACGGTGGACTGGCCCTACAACCTCGAAGTACTCAAGGCCAAGTTCGCCGAGCCGCAGATTCTGCTGCTGCCCGAAGCTCGCCACCACTTGGCCAACGAGCTGCCGGGGATTCGCCAGCGCTACTTCGACTTCATCGACCAGCGCCTGGGCTGATCACTTCAGGTCGCTGCTGCTCTGGCCCACTGCCAGGCCTGCGCGCACGGCTGCCAGGGCGGCCTGGTAATAGGCCTTGCCGTCAGGCGATTCGGCAAAGGTCGCGAACTCTTCCAGCTCGGCGTCGGACAGGTCGCGGTAGACATACAACAGGGTATTGTTGAGGTCTTCGCCGATCTGGCTCATCAGGCGCTGGCGCTGGCCATCGAGCAGGCTCTGGGCCTGGCCGTTACCGAACAGCCCGGGGATCATCGAACTGAGGCTGTCGGCCGCCACGCCAGCGATGGCCAGGCTGACTTCGGCGCCGGCCTCACGTGCCGGCAGGGCCTGGGCCAGGTGGCCGATGATCAGCAGACGGTCGTCGCTGGCCTGGATCTTCGGCAGGCCTTTGGCATTTCTGGCCAGTTCATCCTTGCGTGTGGCCTTGAGTTCGGCTGCCACCACCTTGCGCCCCAGCGGCGACTGGAAGAAGGCCAGCGCCGGTGCCGGGTCGGCCAGGCTGGCACGCAGTTTTGCCTGGGCGCGACGGTCCACGGCCTGGGCCTGGAAGCGCTGGTTGCTGTTGTTGACCAGCGCCTGGTACACGGCGGGTGGCAAACTGTTGCGGTAGCGTTCCTGGGCAGCGGTCAGGGCATCGTTGAAATGGGCACGCTGGTCGGGCCAGCCAGCAGCCTTGTACAGTTGATCCAGGTTGTCTGCCCAGACAGGCACGGTGCAGATCATCAACAGAATCAGGGAAAACAGACGGCGCATTCAGGACTCCTGTCGGCAGGCGGCTATTGTCCTTGGCCTGGCGCTGGTTTGTCGAGATATCTGCGTGCTTCTCGGCCAAGTGGCGCTGTGCGGCGGCATGGCTAATGGATATGATGCGCGCCATGCACATTACCCCCGAACACCCGATGCTTGCGGCCGTCGTCGACGATCTGGCCACCCGTGGCTGGTCGCAGCAGGCGCTGTTTCTGCCTGCCGACCTGGTGCGTGCGCTGGCGGCCGAATGCCGGCGTCGTGATGCCGAAGGCGAACTCAACCCTGCGGGGGTTGGGCGCGGTGTTGCCCAAGAGGTACGCGAAGCCATTCGCGGCGACCAGATTCAGTGGATCGACCCTGGGCAGGCCGAGGCTTGCGACCAGTACCTGGCCGCCATGGAGCAGCTGCGTCAGGCCATCAACCGGGGCCTGTTCCTCGGCCTGGAGGATTTCGAGTGCCATTTCGCCCTGTACCCGCCGGGGGCATTCTATCGTCGCCACCTGGACCGCTTTCGCGACGATGACCGGCGCATGGTGTCAGCGGTGCTGTACTTGAATGAAGGCTGGCAGCCAAACGACGGTGGCCAGTTGCGCATGTTCCTGGCGGACGGCGTCGAGCACGATGTGCAACCGGTGGCCGGTTGCCTGGTGGTGTTCCTGTCTGGTGAGGTGCCGCACGAAGTGCTGCCGGCCGGGCGCGAGCGGCTGTCGTTGACCGGCTGGTTCCGGCGCCGTGGCAATGACCCGTTCTGACCTGCCCAAGGTGCTGGTCAGCGCCTGCCTGCTGGGGCAGCCGGTGCGTTATGACGGCCGTACCAGTGGCTACCCCGACCTGTTGCAGCGTTGGCAGGCCGAAGGGCGTGTGGTGCCATTGTGCCCAGAGATGGCAGGCGGCCTGCCGACCCCTCGCCCGGCTGCAGAGATAACCGGCGGGCAGGGGGCAGCGGTGCTTGATGGTGCTGTACAGGTGCTGACGGTGAGCGGTGAGGATGTCAGCGAGCAGTTCATTGCCGGGGCGCAGCAGGCGCTGGAACTGGTGCGTCGGCATGGCATTCGCGTGGCGGTGCTGAAGGCCGGCAGCCCCTCGTGTGGTAACCGCTTGACCTATGACGGCACGTTCAGTGGCGTGAAGGTGGCCGGGGAGGGAGTAACCACGGCACTGCTGCGGCGGGCTGGGGTGCAGGTGTTCAGCGAACTGGAGCTGGAACTGGCGGAACAGGCGCTGGCTGCGTTTTCAGTTTGAGCCTGTACCAGCCCTTTCGCGGGCGCCCTTGAAAGGGCCGGTGCAGCGACAAGGAAATTACTGCCCGGCTGCCGTCGTCGGCACGCCCTTGAACCACTTCTGCTCAAGCTCGGCAGTCCGCCCACTGTCCTTGAGCCGCTGCAATGCGTTGTTCACCGCACTTTCGAAAGCCGGATTGTCCTTCTGGAACGGGATCACCAGCTGCTTCTGGCCAAATGGCAAGCTCACGTCGAGGGGGCCGTCAGCCTGGGGCGACTCATTCGGCGGGGTCAGTGCAATGTCGTACTTGCCACTCTCGACACCAGGCAGAACTTCGGCTGCGGGGGCTTCGATGAATTCGGCGCGCAGGTCCAGCTCCTTGGCCAGGTCCTGGCCAAACTCCACTTCGAAACCGGTCAGGTGGTCGTTTTCCTTGAAGGCGTACGGCGAGTTGTCAGCCTGTACGGCAATGCGCAGTTCGCCCCGGTCGGCGATTTCATCTATCAGCTCGGCTTGAGCCAATGGCGAGACCAGTACCGCCAGCAGTAGTCCAATGGTCGAACGCATGAAAGCCCCTTTTTTTCTTTGGCAGGTGAATAACGCCCGCCACGGCTTTTTTCCTCGCCATGGTCGGGCGCAGCCTATGACCTTGAAGCCTCGGCGATGTTTAACCGTGACTGAAATATTTCTACTGTCGATTTGAACATATGGGCGTTCACATCAACTAAGGTGAATCACCGCCGCCGTTGGATCGCAGGCGGGGGCCGACAAGTGAATCACAGGAGAAGTGAATGAACAGCCTATTTTCGCGTGCTGCCGTTGCGGGTCTGCTGATGGGGGCATCGGTGCTGGCCAGTGCAGCAGACGCCCTGACGAGCCAGGAACCGCCCAAGGAGGCCAAGGTCTTCATCGTTTCCCCCGCCGACGGCGCTACGGTGGACAAGACCTTCACCGTCAAGTTCGGTATCGAGGGCATTGCACTCAAGCCGGCCGGTGATCACACCCCGCATTCCGGCCATCACCACCTGCTGGTTGACGTGGACAAGGAGCCGGTGGCCGATATGCCGCTGCCGACCAGCCTGATGCCGGAAAACGGCGTGGCCCTGCCAGATGGGCCGCAGGTGCTGCACTTCGGCAAGGCGCAGACCGAAACCACCATCACCCTGACCCCCGGCAAGCACACCCTGCAACTAATACTGGGTGACCAGTATCATGTGCCGTTCAAGCCGAGCGTCGAGTCGCAGAAGATCACTGTCGAAGTGAAATAAAAAAAGGGAGGCCACCAGGGCCTCCCTTTCTCATGCTGCCAGCAAATCAGAACAGGACGCGGGAACGGATGGTGCCCTTGACCTGTTGCAGCTTCTCTTGCGCCAGGTCCGAGTACTCGGCGTCGACGTCGATCACCACGTAGCCGACCTTCTCGTTGGTCTGCAGGAACTGGCCCGAGATGTTGATACCGTTCTCGGCGAAGACCTTGTTGATCTCGCTGAGCACGCCCGGGATGTTTTCGTGGATGTGCAGCAGGCGGTGCTTGCCCGGGTGCGCCGGCAGGGCCACTTCAGGGAAGTTGACCGAGGACACCGAGGTGCCGTTGTCGCTGTACTTGACCAGCTTCTCGGCTACTTCCAGGCCAATGTTGGCCTGAGCTTCGGCGGTGGAGCCACCGATGTGCGGGGTCAGGATCACATTGTCCAGGCCACGCAGCGGGCTTTCGAACTCTTCGTCGTTGGAGCGCGGCTCGACCGGGAAAACGTCGATGGCGGCGCCGATCAGGTGCTTGTCCTTGATCGCGGCGGCCAGGTGGTCCAGCTCGACCACGGTGCCACGGGCAGCGTTGATCAAAATCGAGCCCTTCTTCATTGCACGGATTTCCTTCTCGCCGATCATCCACTGGGTGGACGGCAGCTCAGGCACGTGCAGCGAGACGATGTCGGCCAGGCCCAGCAGTTCGTGCAGGCTGGTCACCTGTACTGCGTTGCCCAGCGGCAGCTTGGTCAGCGGGTCGAAGAAGTACACCTGCATGCCCAGGCTCTCGGCCAGGACCGACAATTGGGTACCGATCGAGCCGTAGCCGACGATGCCCAGCTTCTTGCCACGGATCTCGAACGAGTTGGCCGCGCTCTTGATCCAGCCGCCACGATGGCAGGAGGCGTTTTTCTCAGGGATGCCGCGCAACAGCAGGATAGCTTCGGCCAGTACCAGCTCGGCTACCGAACGGGTGTTGGAGTACGGCGCGTTGAATACGGCGATACCGCGCTCGCGGGCAGCTTCCAGGTCGACCTGGTTGGTGCCGATGCAGAAGCAGCCAACCGCGACCAGCTTCTTGGCGCAGTCGAAGATTTCTTCGGTCAGCTGGGTACGCGAACGGATGCCAATGAAATGGGCATCGGCGATCTTTTCCTTCAGCTCGGCTTCCGGCAGCGAACCAGTGAGGTATTCGATGTTGGTGTAGCCGGCGGCCTTGAGGGTATCGACCGCGTTCTGGTGCACACCTTCAAGAAGAAGGAACCGGATCTTGCTCTTGTCGAGAGAAGTCTTGCTCATCTGCGTAAACCTGTATCCCGGAGAAAAAATGGCGAGGGGTGATGCCAGGCGCCAGGGCTGCCTTAGCATGAACAGCGGGAGGGCTATGCTAGCATACGCGACACAATCTGAGCTTATCCCGACAGGTGAAGAGTGCTCAGGGTGACTATGAATAAGTCGAGAGTTCCAGCGATGACCCATCCCGCTGTAATTGATGAACTGATGACCTTGGTCGACCCTGGCAAGGTCCTGACCGACGCGGCTTCGCTCGAAGCCTATGGCAAGGACTGGACCAAGCATTACCCACCGGCACCCAGCGCCATCGTGTTTCCCAAGACAGTGGAGCAGGTGCAGGCGATTGTTCGCTGGGCCAATACCCACAAGGTAGCCTTGGTGCCGTCTGGCGGGCGCACCGGGCTTTCCGCAGGGGCCGTGGCGGCCAATGGCGAAGTGGTGGTCGCCTTCGACTACATGAACCAGATTCTCGGCTTCAATGCCTTCGACCGCACCGTGGTCTGCCAGCCTGGGGTGATCACCCGGCAGTTGCAAAGCTTCGCCGAAGAGCAGGGCCTGTATTACCCGGTGGACTTCGCTTCCAGTGGGTCGAGCCAGATTGGCGGCAATATCGGCACCAATGCCGGCGGAATCAAGGTGATTCGCTACGGCATGACCCGCAACTGGGTGGCCGGACTGAAGGTGGTCACCGGCAAGGGCGAATTGCTTGAGCTGAACAAGGGCCTGGTCAAGAACGCCACCGGTTACGACCTGCGCCAGCTGTTTATCGGTGCCGAGGGCACGCTGGGCTTCGTGGTCGAAGCCACCATGCGCCTGGACCGCATGCCGCGCAACCTCACCGCCATGGTTCTGGGCACCCCGGACTTCGATTCGATCATGCCGGTGCTGCATGCCTTCCAGGGCAAGCTGGACCTGACCGCCTTCGAGTTCTTCTCCGACAAGGGCCTGGCCAGGATCCTGGCACGCGGCGACGTGCCGGCACCGTTCGAGACTTCTTGCCGGTTCTATGCGCTGCTGGAGTTCGAGGCCAGTACCGAAGAGGTGGCCAACGAAGCCTTGACCACCTTCGAGCACTGCGTCGAGCAAGGCTGGGTGCTGGATGGCGTGATGAGCCAGAGCGAGACCCAGCTGAAAAACCTGTGGAAGCTGCGCGAATACCTGTCGGAAACCATCTCGCACTGGACGCCCTACAAGAACGATATCTCGGTAACCGTTGCGAAAGTTCCAGCATTCCTGCGCGACATCGACGCTATCGTCGCCGAACATTATCCGGATTACGAAGTGGTGTGGTACGGCCACATTGGCGACGGCAACTTGCACCTGAACATCCTCAAACCCGAGCACATGAGCAAGGACGATTTCTTTGCCTCGTGCACCAAGGTCAACAAATGGGTGTTCGAGATCGTCGAACGCTACAACGGCTCGATCTCCGCCGAGCATGGGGTGGGCATGACCAAGCGCGACTACCTGGGCTACAGCCGCTCAGCCGAGGAAATCGCCTGCATGAAGGCAATAAAGGCCGTGTTCGACCCTAACGGCATCATGAATCCGGGTAAGATCTTCCCACCCGAATAAAAGCAGTATCCAGAGGAGTCGGCCATGAGTTACCAGCACCAGTACGTAGACGGCACGCGCATTCACTTCCCGCTGGGCAAGGTGGTGTGCATCGGCCGTAACTATGCCGAGCATGCCAAGGAACTGGACAACCCCATCCCCACCGAACCGCTGTTGTTCATCAAGCCGGGCAGTTGCGTGGTACCGGCCGAAGGTGGCTTCAAGATCCCGGCCGAACGAGGTTCGGTGCACTATGAGGCTGAAATCGCAGTGCTGCTGGGCAAGCCGCTGTCGACCCACCCGACCGAAGAAGAGGTACTGGACGCCATATCGGGCTACGCCCCTGCGCTGGACCTGACCTTGCGTGACGTGCAGGCCAGGCTGAAGGAAAAGGGCCTACCCTGGGAACTGGCCAAATGCTTCGACGGCGCCTGTGTGCTGCCGCCGTTCGTATCGGCTGCCAGCTTCGAAGACCTGGCCGACATTCCGCTGCGCTTGACCGTCAACGGCGAAGTACGCCAGGACGGCAACAGCAAGATGATGCTCAACCCGATCGTGCCGATGATTCAGCACATATCCGCGCACTTCTCGCTACAGGCGGGGGATGTGATCCTTACCGGTACCCCGGCGGGGGTGGGGCCGTTCAATGTCGGTGACGAACTGGTGCTGGAGCTGCCAGGTGTGAGCCGCTTCGAAAGCCGGGTGCTCTGAAGCGAAACCGCATCGCTTTCTTCGCGGGTACACCCGCGAAGAAGCCAGCGCTGTTGACCGTTTTTTCACACCTCATCCGGATAATGCGCGGATCTCCGCCCATTACCCCAGGAACCCCGCATGTCATCACCCTCCAGCGCCTCGGCAACACCCAAGCGTCGTTTCTACCTGCGCTGGCCCTTCGGCCTGGCCGTGGCGGCCGTGATTGGCTATGGCGTGGCTGTGGCCATGCACTGGGATGACCGCGGCGCGCTGTGGCTCAAGGAAAGCTTTGAAAGCACCGCCGAGCGCAGCGAAAGCGTGTGGTTGCCGGATTACCGTGTCGACATCGATGCCAAGCCGCTGCCGGGGATGGACGATGACGAAGCCTCCGATGTGGCCTTCAACCCGCATACCCGCACCCTGTTTGCAGTGATGGGCAAGAACCCGTTCCTGGTCGAGCTGAACCTGGATGGCGAGGTCCTGCGCAAGATCCCGCTCAACGGCTGGAACAACCCGGAAGGCGTCGCGGTGCTGGAGGACGGCTACCTGGCCATTACCGACGAGCGCCTGCACGACCTGACCGTGGTCAAGGTGGATGCCCAGACCACCGCCCTGAACCATGATGACTTCCAGAGCCACGACCTGGGCCAGTCGGTGAAAAGCAACAAGGGCTTCGAGGCGGTTGCCTGGGACCCGCTGCGCCAGCGCCTGGTCATCGGCGAGGAGCGCCCGCCCAAGCTGCACACCTGGAACACCGATGGCCGCAGCCCGCTCACGGGTGACAAGCAGGTGTTGCCCAGCGATGAACTGGACCTGCGCAACCTCTCGGCGCTGAGTGTCGACCCGCGAACTGGCCATCTGCTGGTGCTGTCGGCGGATTCGAACATACTGCTGGAACTGGACGAGCAGGGCCAGCAGGTCAGCTTCATGACCTTGCTGGGCGGTTTCAATGGCCTGCGAGATACCATCCCGCGCGCCGAAGGGGTGGCCATGGACGACAAGGGCAACCTGTACATGGTCAGCGAGCCGGCCCTGTTCTATCGCTTCAGAAAAAACTAGCCTGAACATCCGACTTTTCGGATGCTGGCATTAAGCTTTGTTTCAGTTGTTCGTGGTTAGATTCGTCACCCCTATGTCGAGTCTGTACGCATGCGTCGTTTTGTTCGCCTTTCTCTTGTCGTAGCCGTTGCCGGCTTCCTTCTGCTCGGATGGGCCGGGCAGGAGTTCCGCCTGTTCGAGCGTGGCTGGTTCAACCTCAAGGCCTGGTGGCAGCCTGCGCAGCAGGGCATCGGCCTGGACCGCTACCGGGTAGTGGTCGAGGCGCAGCCGGTCGAAGGCCTGGATGATGACCTTTCGGCGCTGACCTACGACCCCGACCGCAAGACCCTGTTCACGGTCACCAATGCCCGTTCCGAACTGATCGAACTGTCGCTGGACGGTCGCATCCTGCGCCGGGTACCGCTGACCGGTTTCGGCGACCCGGAAGCCGTCGAGTATGTCGGGCCGAACAGCTATGTCATTACCGACGAGCGCCAGCAACGGCTGATTCGCGTGCGCCTCGATGATGACACCACGTTCCTCGATGCCGGCGATGCCGAGCAGCTGACCTTGGGCATAGGCCTGAACGGCAACAAGGGCTTCGAGGGGCTGGCCTACGATTCGGCAGGCAAGCGCCTGTTCGTGGCCAAGGAGCGCGATCCGATGCTGATCTACGAAGTGCATGGTTTTCCGCATGACAAGCCCGACCAGCCTTATGCGGTACACGTGGTGCAGGACAGCAAGCGTGATTCACGGCTGTTCGTGCGCGACCTGTCGAGTTTGCAGTTCGATGAGCGCAGCGGGCATCTGCTGGCGTTGTCTGACGAGTCGCGGCTGGTGCTGGAGCTGGATGTGGAAGGCCGACCGCTGAGCACCCTGTCGTTGCGCAAGGGTTTCCAAGGGTTGCAGGCGACGGTGCCGCAGGCGGAGGGGATTGCGATGGATGAAGCGGGGACCATTTACCTGGTCAGTGAGCCGAACCTGTTCTATGTGTTCAAGCAGGTCGTAGAGTAAGGGGCGGGGCTGCTGTGCAGCCCATCGCGACACAAGGAGCGGCCTTGTGTCGCGACACGAGGGCCCTCGCGGAGGGTTACTCGGCCTTCAGGCTTTTCACGCCCTCGGAGGTGCCCAGCAGCAGCAGGTCCGCCGGCCGCGCAGCGAACAGGCCGTTGGTGACCACGCCAACGATGGCGTTGATCTGTGCTTCCAGCTCCACCGGGTTGGTGATCTGCAGGTTGTGCACATCGAGGATCACGTTGCCGTTATCGGTGACCACACCCTCGCGATACACCGGGTCGCCGCCCAGCTTGACCAACTGGCGCGCCACGTGGCTGCGGGCCATGGGTATCACTTCGACCGGCAACGGGAACGCGCCCAGCACTGGTACCAGCTTGCTGGCATCGGCGATGCAGATGAAGGTCTTGGCCACCGCGGCAACGATCTTCTCGCGGGTCAGGGCTGCACCACCGCCCTTGATCAGGTTCAGGTGCGCGTCGCTCTCGTCGGCACCGTCCACGTAGAACTCCAGTTCGCTGACACTGTTGAGTTCGTAGACCGGGATACCATGGCCTTTCAGGCGCTGGGCGGTGGCTTCGGAGCTGGCGACCGCTCCGTCGAAGGCGGTCTTGTGCTGAGCCAGGGCGTCGATGAAGAAGTTGGCGGTCGAACCGGTACCGACGCCGACAACGCTCTTTTCATCCAGCTTGGGCAGAATGAAGTCGACAGCGGCCTGGGCGACGGCCTGTTTGAGTTGGTCCTGGGTCATGCGGGCTCCGAGAGGGGCAGGGCGGTTTTGAAAGGAGCCTAGTATAACGGCTCGCACGGCTTTGCTGTGGTCGCCCGACGTAGCGCTGGGGTAGACTCCAAGCCCTTGTCCCGCGGCCCAGTGATGCTTTCCCGATGCTCGAACAGTACGTCAAGAAGATCCTCACCTCGCGCGTCTACGACGTTGCGGTCGAAACCCCGCTGCAGAGCGCCGGGCAGCTGAGCAAGCGCCTGGGCAACCAGATCCTGCTCAAGCGTGAAGACCTGCAGCCAGTGTTCTCGTTCAAGATCCGCGGGGCCTACAACAAGCTGGCCCAACTGACTGCGCAAGAACTGGCCCGTGGCGTGGTCACCGCCTCGGCCGGCAACCACGCCCAGGGCTTGGCCCTGGCTGCGCGTGAAATGGGTATCAAGGCCACCATCGTGATGCCCAAGACCACCCCGGAGATCAAGATCGAAGGCGTGCGCTCGCGCGGCGGCAAGGTGGTGCTGCATGGCGACTCCTTCCCCGAGGCACTGGCCTATTCGCTGAAGCTGGTGGATGAAAAGGGCTTTGTCTACATCCACCCCTACGATGACCCGCACACCATTGCCGGGCAGGGCACCGTGGCCATGGAGATCCTGCGTCAGCACCCTGGCCAGCTGGATGCGATCTTCGTGCCCGTGGGCGGTGGCGGCCTGATCGCCGGTATTGCTGCTTACGTGAAGTACCTGCGCCCGGAAATCAAGGTGATCGGTGTCGAGCCGGATGATTCCAACTGCTTGCAGGCTGCCATGGCGGCTGGCGAACGCGTGGTACTGCCGCAGGTCGGGCTGTTTGCCGACGGCGTGGCGGTGGCGCAGATCGGCCAGCACACCTTCGATATCTGCCGTCATCATGTAGACGAGGTGGTGACTGTCAGCACCGACGAGATCTGTGCCGCAATCAAGGATATCTATGACGATACCCGCTCGATCACCGAACCTGCCGGGGCCCTGGGCGTGGCCGGCATCAAGAAGTACGTCGAGCTGTACGGCGTCACCGGCCAGACCCTGGTGGCCATCGACTCGGGCGCCAACGTCAATTTTGACCGCCTGCGCCATGTGGCCGAACGTGCCGAGCTGGGGGAAAAGCGCGAAGCGATCATTGCCGTCACCATCCCGGAGCGCCCGGGTAGCTTCAAGGCATTCTGCGAGGCTGTCGGCAAGCGTCAGATCACTGAATTCAACTACCGCAAGCATACCTCTGACGAAGCGCACATCTTCGTTGGCGTGCAGACCCACCCGGAAAACGACCCGCGCGCGGCGTTGGTACAGCAGCTGACCGAGCAGGGCTTCCCGGTGACCGACCTGACCGACAACGAACTGGCCAAGCTGCATATTCGCCACATGGTCGGTGGGCATTCGGCGGGTGCCAGCGACGAAATGGTCCTGCGCTTCGAGTTTCCCGAACGGCCGGGGGCGCTATTCAACTTCCTCAACAAGCTGGGCGGGCGCTGGAACATCTCGATGTTCCACTACCGCAACCATGGCGCGGCAGACGGGCGCGTGGTGGCAGGGTTGCAGGTACCGGAGGACGAGCGCCACCTGGTACCGGCGGCGCTGGCCAAGATCGGCTACCCGTACTGGGACGAGACTGATAACCCGGCCTACAAGCTGTTTTTGGGCTGAGCGGCTAAGCTAAGCCAGATCTCTCGCCTTGCAGGAGCGACCTTGTGTCGCGAAAGGGCCGCAAGGCTGCTCCTGCAAGGAAAAAGGCTGCTGCCAACATGGCCTGATAAAGGACAATTCGGACATGGAACACCTGACCACCTTCAAGACCCTGCACATCCTCGCCAGCGCAATCCTGTTGCTGGGTGCCCTGGGCCTGGCGATCTGGACTGTACGCGCCCGTCGCCAGGGCGATGCCGAGGCCTACGCCAAGCTGCTGCGCCGGCCGCTGGTGTTCGTCTGGCTGGTGATGGGCCTGTGCCTGGCAAGCATGCCGATCACCGGCTGGTGGCTGGTACACCTGGTGGGCTGGCCGCTGGGGCAAGCCTGGGTGCTGGCTTCCAGCGTCATCTATATATTCGGCGCGTTTGCCGTATGGTGGCTGCTGGTGCGGCTGAACCGGCTGCGCAAGGCTGAGGTGGCAGGGTTGCGTTTTACCTTGGCACTGGCGGTGTTCAGTGCGGTTTGCTTCCTGTCCATTGCCGGGCTGATGGGGGCCAAGCCAGTCTGAAGGCCGGAACAGGAAAACCTCAATCCCGCAACGAGACCACCGGCCACCCGCGCTTCTCGGCCTCGGCCCGCAGCTTCGGGTCCGGGTCCACCGCCACCGCATGCGTCACCCGCCGCAGCAACGGCAAGTCATTCATCGAGTCGCTATAGAAGTAGCTGTCCTCAAGATCGAAGCCGTTCTCCAGCATCCAGCGTTCCAGCCGCGTCACCTTGCCTTCACGGAAACAGGGTATATCGGTACTACGCCCGGTATAACGGCCATCACGCATCTCGCATTCAGTCGCCAGCAATACGCGAACACCCAGGCGCCGGGCAATCGGCGCGGTGACGAAGCGGTTGGTGGCGGTGATGATCACCGGCTGGTCGCCCGCTTCACGGTGCTGCTCCAGCAAGGCCAGCGCCTTGGGCAGGATGATCGGCTCGATGCAGTCGCGCATGAAGTCGCGGTGCCATTCGTCGAGCTGGGCCACGGGCGTTGCCGCCAGGATCTCCATGGAAAAGGCCAGGTAGGCCTGCAGGTCCAGCGTGCCGTTCAGGTAGTTCTGGTAGAAAGCATCGTTGCGTTGCTTGTAGGCAAGCGGGTCGACGATGCCGCGTTGGCACAGGTAATCACCCCAGGCATGGTCGCTGTCGCCACCGAGGAGGGTATTGTCCAGGTCGAATAAAGCCAGGCGCATTGCGGTCACTCGCATCAGCCACAAGATAGGCCCGCAGAATACGGAGTTTTCGCACGGCTGCACATAAGCTTGGCGGGCGCGTTGCTGCGCTCGCAAGCTTTGTGGAACAATGCGGTGACATGCGTTTGCGAGGTTGCTGCCGTGATCGACCCGGATGGTTTTCGCCCCAATGTCGGGATCATTCTCACGAATGATGCCGGGCAGGTGCTATGGGCTCGACGGATCAACCAGGATGCCTGGCAATTTCCCCAGGGTGGCATCAACCCTGACGAGACGCCGGAAGACGCCCTGTACCGCGAGCTGAACGAAGAAGTTGGCCTGGAACGCGATGATGTGGAAATTCTTGCCTGCACCCGTGGCTGGTTGCGTTATCGTTTACCTCAGCGGCTGGTGCGTACGCATAGCCAGCCGCTGTGCATCGGCCAGAAGCAGAAGTGGTTCCTGCTGCGCCTGGTCAGCAACGAACAGCGGGTGCGGATGGACCTGACCGGCAAGCCGGAGTTCGACGGCTGGCGTTGGGTCAGCTATTGGTACCCGCTGGGCCAGGTTGTGACATTCAAGCGCGAGGTGTACCGACGCGCCCTGAAAGAGCTAGCACCGCGTCTGCTGACGCGCGACTGACGACGGAGTTCGACCCCGAGCCATGCTCAATACGCTGCGCAAGATCGTCCAGGAAGTAAACTCCGCCAAAGATCTCAAGTCGGCGTTGGGGATCATTGTCTTGCGTGTCAAGGAGGCCATGGGCAGTCAGGTCTGCTCGGTCTACCTGCTCGACCCGGAAACCAACCGCTTCGTGCTGATGGCCAGCGAAGGCTTGAACAAGCGCTCCATCGGCAAGGTCAGCATGGCCCCGAACGAAGGCCTGGTTGGCCTTGTCGGTACCCGGGAAGAGCCGCTGAACCTGGAAAACGCTGCCGATCACCCGCGTTACCGCTACTTCGCCGAAACCGGTGAAGAGAAATTCGCCTCCTTCCTTGGTGCGCCGATCATCCACCACCGCCGCGTGGTCGGGGTACTGGTCATTCAGCAAAAGGAGCGGCGCCAGTTCGACGAGGGCGAAGAAGCCTTCCTGGTCACCATGAGCGCGCAACTGGCCGGGGTTATCGCCCACGCCGAGGCGACCGGCTCGATCCGCGGCCTGGGCCGCCAGGGCAAGGGCATCCAGGAAGCGCGCTTCGTCGGTGTGCCGGGCTCGCCTGGCGCCGCCGTGGGGCGCGCCGTGGTGATGCTGCCGCCGGCCGACCTGGAAGTGGTGCCGGACAAGACCGTCGATGACATCGACGCCGAACTGAACCTGTTCCAGAACGCCCTTGAAGGCGTGCGCGACGACATGCGCAAGCTGTCCGCCAAGCTGGCCACCCAGCTGCGCCCGGAAGAACGCGCGTTGTTCGACGTTTACCTGATGATGCTCGAAGACGCGGCCCTGGGCGGTGAAGTGACCGAAGTCATCAAGACCGGCCAGTGGGCCCAGGGCGCGCTGCGCCAGGTGGTGGGTGAGCACGTCAACCGCTTCGAGCTGATGGACGATGACTACCTGCGCGAGCGCGCCTCCGACGTCAAGGACCTTGGCCGACGCCTGCTGGCCTACCTGCAGGAAGCCCGCTCCCAGTCGCTGGTGTATGCCGACAACACCATTCTGGTCAGTGAAGAGCTGACCCCGGCGATGCTCGGCGAAGTGCCGGAAGGCAAGCTGGTCGGCCTGGTCTCGGTGCTGGGCTCGGGCAACTCCCACGTCGCCATCCTGGCCCGTGCCATGGGCATCCCGACGGTGATGGGCCTGGTCGATTTGCCCTATTCCAAGGTCGACGGCATCGAGATGATCGTCGACGGCTACAAGGGCGAAGTGTTCACCAACCCCAGCGAAGTACTGCGCAAGCAGTACAGCGATGTGGTCGAAGAAGAACGCCAGCTGGCGCGCGGCCTGGATGCCTTGCGCGAACTGCCATGCGTGACCCCGGATGGCCACCGCATGCCGCTGTGGGTCAACACCGGCCTGCTCGCCGACGTGGCCCGTGCCCAGCAGCGCGGCGCCGAAGGGGTAGGCCTGTACCGCACCGAAGTGCCGTTCATGATCAACCAGCGCTTCCCCAGCGAGAAGGAGCAACTGGCCATCTACCGCGAGCAGCTGGCGGCATTCCATCCGCTCCCGGTGACCATGCGTACCCTCGACATCGGCGGTGACAAATCGCTGTCGTACTTCCCGATCAAGGAAGAAAACCCGTTCCTCGGCTGGCGTGGCATCCGCGTCACCCTCGACCACCCGGAAATCTTCCTGGTGCAGACCCGCGCCATGCTCAAGGCCAGCGAGGGCCTGAACAACCTGCGCATCCTGTTGCCGATGATCTCCAGCATCCATGAGCTGGAAGAGGCGCTGCACCTGATCCACCGCGCCTGGGGCGAGGTGCGTGATGAAGGTACTGATGTGCCCATGCCGCCGGTGGGCGTGATGGTGGAAATTCCTGCGGCGGTGTACCAGACCAAGGAGCTGGCGCGGCAGGTCGACTTCCTGTCGGTCGGCTCCAACGACCTGACCCAGTACCTGCTGGCCGTAGACCGTAACAACCCGCGAGTGGCTGATTTGTACGATTACCTGCACCCGGCGGTGCTGCAAGCGCTCAACACGGTGGTGCGCGACGCTCATGGCGAAGGCAAGCCGGTGAGTATCTGTGGCGAGATGGCCGGTGACCCGGCGGCGGCGATCCTGTTGATGGCAATGGGCTTCGACAGTCTGTCGATGAACGCCACCAACCTGCCGAAAGTGAAATGGATGTTGCGTCAGGTGAACCTGAGCAAGGCCAAGGAGCTGCTGGTGGAAGCCCTGAGCCATGACAACCCGCAGGTTATCCACAGCTCGCTGCAGCTGGCCCTGAAGAACCTGGGGCTGGCGCGCATGATCGGGCCTGGAGCCAATAAAACCCTCTGAAGTGCTGGGGCTGCAAAACAGCCCCATGGCCCTCAAAGCAAAAGGTCAACTTCTCCAAGATGCCCGCCAAACGGGCCGAAACTGCGCTCAATCAGCCGCCTTCTGCCTTGATCATCGACCAATAGCACGGTACTCGCCCGGGTTCCATAGTTGTGGCTGGCAATGAACACGCTCGACAACAGTTTCTCGGTCGCCAATCCCACCCCGGTCTCCGGCAGCTCGCCCTCCGGCGCAGGTTCGGCATCGGCCAGCAAGGCCAGCAACCGCTGCGGGTCTGCCGTCTCCAGCAACCGCTGCAGCCCGCTACGCGCCTTCAGCAGCTTCGGCCACGGCGTATCCAGCCCGGCGTTGGATACCCCGTACACCCCGGCCTCAAGCAAACACGGTGCGGCATCCCGCGCATGCAGGTAGCCAAGCTGTCGGCCATCGCCGACCAACAGGTTGAACCCCGAATACTGATCGCTACGGCTGGCCACCTGATCCAGGTAGGCCTCGACCTCCAGCTCACCCTGCAAGTAGGCGGCTACCAGTTCGCCGCGTGAACGTGGACCCAACGGTTGCCGTGGGTCGCGGATGTTGGTCAGCGCCGCGAAACGCCCTTGCGGCCCCACCCCCAACCAGGTTCCGCCGGCTTCCAGATCACGCCCGGCATATACCCCCGGCGCGTCTTCCCAGGCTGCCAGGGCCTGGGTAGGGCGAGCATAGAACTCGTCGCGGTTGGCCGCCACGACCAATGGCAGGGCATGCCCTGGTCGCCAGGCGAATACGATCAGGCACATCGTTCGAGCCTCTGTGTGTTTTTGCCACTGTACTCACAGCGGCGGGACTGATCCATCCTGACACAGACTTCACTAGAGCGCCGAGCCCGGCTTCCGTTACCATGCCGGATTGATTTTTCGGGGAAGACGAATGGAATTCGTGCTCTATCTGGTGTTGGGCGCCTGTGCCGGTGTGCTGGCCGGGTTGTTCGGTGTGGGTGGTGGCATCATCATCGTGCCGGTGCTGGTGTTCAGCTTCACCTTGCAGGGGTTTGATGCGTCGGTGCTGACTCACCTGGCGGTCGGCACATCGCTGGCAACCATCGTCTTCACCTCGATCAACGCCGTGCTCGAACACCACCGCAAAGGTGCGGTGCAGTGGCCAATCTTCGCCTGGATGACCCTGGGCATCCTCATCGGCGCCGGTGTCGGCGCCAAGACCGCCTCGCTGATCCAGGGGCCGCTGCTGCAAAAGATCATTGGTGTGTTCGCCCTGGTC
The DNA here is from genome assembly GCF_054057835.1 of Pseudomonas sp. TE21394. NCBI lineage: Bacteria > Pseudomonadati > Pseudomonadota > Gammaproteobacteria > Pseudomonadales > Pseudomonadaceae > Pseudomonas > Pseudomonas sp. TE21394. The sequence goes on from NZ_JBSRZR010000001.1 coordinate 2,159,945, forward strand.
ATTGCCGCGCAGATGGCGCTCGACCTCAAGCCCAAGGCCAGCCGTGGCATCCCCGGCAAACCTGCGCTTGTCGGTGCCGGCGGGGTGATCGGCTGGGCTTCGGCGATTTTCGGCATCGGCGGTGGTTCGCTGACCGTGCCGTTCCTGACCTGGCGCAGCCTGCCCATGCAGCAGGCAGTGGCCACGTCTTCGGCCTGCGGCCTGCCGATTGCCGTGGCCAGTGCCCTGAGTTTCATGCTGCTGGGCTGGAACGAGGCGCACCTGCCGGCCCATAGCCTGGGTTACGTGTATCTGCCGGCGCTGGTCGGCATTGCCGTGACCAGCATGTTTTTCGCCCGCTTCGGCGCGCGCCTGGCGCACAAGTTGTCGCCACGTTTGTTGAAGCGCCTGTTCGCAGCCTTGCTGTTCTGCGTCGGGCTCAGCTTTCTGATTTGAACCGAGAGGAAGTTCCATGCTGCCTTACCCGCAGATAGATCCCGTGGCCGTAGCCATCGGGCCGCTGAAAATCCATTGGTATGGCCTGATGTACCTGATCGGCATAGGGGGTGCCTGGCTGCTCGCCTCGCGCCGGCTGAACCGTTTCGACCCCACCTGGACGCGCGAAAAACTCTCCGACCTGGTGTTCTGGCTGTCGATGGGGGTGATCGTCGGTGGCCGGCTGGGCTATGTGCTGTTCTACGACCTGCACGCCTACCTGGCCAACCCGACGCTGATCTTCGAGGTCTGGAAAGGCGGCATGTCGTTCCACGGCGGCTTCATTGGCGTGATGCTGGCGGCCTTGTGGTTCGGCAAGCGCAACAACAAGTCGTTCTTCGAACTGATGGACTTCGTCGCCCCGTTGGTACCAATCGGCCTCGGCGCCGGGCGCATCGGCAACTTCATCAACGCCGAACTGTGGGGCAAGCCGACCGATGTGCCATGGGCGATGATCTTCCCGCCGTTCAGCGACCCTGCACAGTTGCCGCGCCATCCGTCGCAGCTGTACCAGTTCGCCCTTGAGGGCGTGGCGCTGTTTGTCATCCTCTGGCTGTTCTCGCGCAAGCCGCGACCGACCATGGCGGTTTCCGGGATGTTCGCGTTGTTCTACGGCATCTTCCGCTTCATCGTCGAATTCGTCCGCGTACCGGATGCCCAGCTCGGCTACCTGGCCTGGGGCTGGCTGACCATGGGTCAGATTCTGTGCGTACCGATGGTCCTCGCTGGCCTCGGCCTGATCTGGTGGGCTTATAATCGCAAGCCCACGGCGAAACCCGCCTGACTAATCCCACGGCTGGGGCGATCCCCCAGCCGTTCTTGCTACAGGTAAGCCATGAAACAGTATCTGGACCTGGTCCGCGACGTCATCGAAAACGGCACGCTGCAGGGCAACCGCACCGGCATCCGCACCATCAGCCTGCCGGGCGCCATGCTGCGTTTCGATTTGCAGAAGGGCTTCCCGGCCATCACCACGCGCAAGCTGGCGTTCAAGTCGGCGATCGGCGAAATGGTCGGTTTCCTGCGCGGTGTGAAGAACGCCGGTGAATTCCGCGAGCTCGGCTGCAAGGTCTGGGACCAGAACGCCAACGAAAACGCCCAGTGGCTGGCCAACCCGTTCCGCCAGGGCGAGGATGACCTGGGCGAGATCTACGGCGTGCAGTGGCGCCAGTGGCCTGGCTACAAGCGCATCCCGTTGAGCAACCCGGCAGCCATCGAGATGGCCGAGAAGGCGGGTTTCCGCCGCATCGCCCAGGACGAGGAAAACGGCGTCGCCTTCGTCATCCTGTACAAAGCCATCGACCAGGTGCGTCAGTGCCTGGACACCATCGCCAATGACCCGGGCAGCCGGCGCATCCTGTTCCACGGCTGGAACTGCGCGCAGCTGGACGAAATGGCGCTGCCGCCCTGCCACCTGCTGTACCAGTTCCACCCGAATGTAGAGACAAAGGAAATTTCCCTGACCCTCTACATCCGTTCCAACGACCTGGGCCTTTTATCAGACGGCCAGGAAAATGCACATTACCTAGCGGCTGCATAAAAAAATTTGCCTACCCCTCCGGCTTTATCTGGATGTTGACATTGCGCACAGTCTGAATAGTATGTGCCGCCTTGTCGAAGGGGGTAGCAGTGAAGGTAGTGGTAGAAAACGATTCGGTGCTGGATCTAAGCGCCTCAGCCCTGAACGATGAAGCGCCAGTGGTCTCGGGGAAGGTCACAGTCACTGGGTGCGGGGTTTTCGATGAGCATGAGCGTCTTCTGCCGCTGGTGTCCGAGTACCTAACACGAGCGGCTAAAACATCTGCCCTTTCGCGGGATTCGCAAGAGACCTACGGTCGTAACCTGGGTTATCTGGTGGGTAGTTTGGCTCAATTGCCTCAGTTCAAAGGCAGCTCGCCGGACGAAATCTTACTCACAGTCACTCGGCCTACACTTGCCGCCTACATAGCTGATCTTCGTAGACTCGATGGGATTGACCCTGTCACCATTCGAAATCGCGATGCTTGCTTTCGTTCATTCTTCAATAAGTTTCTATGCGTTGCCGACGCAGATCAGCCAGCACGTAGAAAGGATAATCCCTACGCGTTAGGGTTTATCTCTCCCAGTCCAAATCGTAAATTGGTTCATGCCTGTTCACCTGAAGATTTGAGCGGGCTTATCCAGTCAACCGATAGCGAGCGGGAGCGCTGCTTACTCCAGTTCATTTTCGATGCTGGCCTACGTCGATCAGAAGTTGGGCGCGTTAGTCTTCAGTCCATAAAAGATGCTCTGCGTTTCTCTCAAACTCAGATGGTGTATCAGGCAGAGGCCGCAAGTAAGCCCGCCTATTGCCCATTGTTTGTTTACGGCAGCAAGGGGCGTGGGGATGAGTATAAGGCCCGGTATGCAATCGTAAGTCGGGCAACTCTGGAGCGTATTGCCAAGTACCAAGCAACGCCGTTGTATAAGCGGCATGCATCCCGATTTGAAAGCCCGGAGACTACTCCCGCCTTCTTCAATGCCGATGGCGATGCTTATAACGCCGACTCGGTCAGCGGCGTCCTTCGGCGTATCTCTGAGCGAGGGGTAAAATTAGGCCTCCTTCAAAAGCCAGTCGCACCGCATAAACTCCGTCATGGACATGCTTATGCAATTCTAAGAAGCCCTGATATGGGTAATGATGTTCTGGAAAGAATGCTGGCTGTACAGCGATCACTGGGTCATGCACATATGGATACGACTGATATCTATACCCAGATTACCCTAGAAGCGTACCGTTACCTTTGTACTGATGAATCGGGGCTTATGACACGAGCCGAGATGATGGCTCAGTTATGGAAGCGAACGTCCGTCCGTATCGATCTGAGAGCTAAGAAATGAGTGTCCCTATTTTAGATAAGGCGAAAGTCTTGAAGTGATATGACGGGACTAAAGATTCCCTTCCTGCTCTTTTCGACCTAGAGCTGGAGCGGGACGCATACGATAATGAGCTTTACCTCACTGACGAATATATTTCTAAGTTGGGTCTCCCGGAAAACGAAGAGCTATTTGCTCTGGCTGAGCGCTGCCTCATAACACAACTGTTCGTGAGTGGTTTTCTCAGTCTTGATGAGAGATCTGCCGCAGGTCATAACTGGGGCCTAAAGCTTTTGGGTTGGTATGAAGGCCTGTCCGATGGTGATAAAAACGAGATTCCAATTTTTGGTAATAAAATTGGTGTGCGAGGACTTGCTGATTACGAGTCCCGATTCTCAAAGCTTTCGAAGCTGGTTGATTATCCGGGTGTCAAAGCGGCGCTTGAGATCATAAACCAGAGTCATAAGGATTCAGGTTACCTATCAGATGAGTATGTGCCGGTCAAAGAGCGAGGCGGCGAAGCCGGGATTGAAGGCCAAGAATCAGAGGAGCGGCTAAGTGACGAGTTCACGAGGCTCCGTGAGGCTCGTGTAGTTACATCATCTGAGCTTGAGGTTTCAGTAGAAAACAAACCGTTCCTTTGTGTAATGCATTTATTTGCCTATGCATCATCTTTCAATGCTGGCAAGCCAACATGGCGGATGGCGATGCAGTCCTATATGTTTTTTGCCAGTTTCTTAGCCAGTAGTGGGTATAGTGGTGCTGAGCCTATATTCGTATTGATTGGCCCGTATGCATTGATTAAATTTCGCTCTTGGCTCGAGGGCTTGTTGATTGTCGGAGAAATATCTTCTCACTATGCCAACTCTATACTCAGCAAGACGCGCACGGTTTTTAAAAGTCTGCGCGCTATCTCTGAGTTAGACGGATTCGCATTTTATGATGTTGGAGGGTTTGATACGCAAAGAGCGACGGATACGTATCGTCCATACTCTCCAGGAGAGCGCGAGCGTATTGCTGAAACAGTTAATGGGGACATCAAGGTCTACGACTCTTTGATCAAACCTTACGTAAAGTCAGGTATAGGCGTTGATCCGTTCCAGGAAGATCAAACACAGATTTGTCGAGGATTAGCGACGCTTGATAACATGCGTTGGGTTTTCGAGAATCGACTGAATTGTACGCCGCCTACGCGGGAAGGTATGAAGCAATGCCGGTACGCAAGGACATTCATGCATACCCTGAGTAAACTACGACTTAGTCCCGTCGATGTTTACCGCTCTTGGGGAGTTCAGACGAATGTCGATAATAATTTCATTACGCCGTATCTCGTTAAGTTGGCGCAGGTTACCGGTCTGAACGCGGATTCTCTTAAAGGATTGGATGTTGATGACTATCAGCCATGCCATCCTATTACCCGGCGACCATGCCTTAAGTTTTGGAAAGAGCGGTCGACTGGTGAGAAAGAGCAGCATCTTGATTTGGTTAACGCCGATATAGCTTGGTTGACAGGCGCTCAGTCAGCCGAAGTTGCCAAGGTCTTTGCATCTGTTATTGCGCTTACTAAAGGCGTTCGGCGTGAAGCACCCGATGAAATTGCAAAAAAACTATTCATCTGGAGGTCAGGCACCGGTCGTACTAGGGGTACAATAATAAGCTTGGCGTCTGCTGGCCATAGTATTGTTTCAAGGCTTCTATCGACTTACACGAAGTCCAAATGTATCTTGGCAGACGATGGTACGCCGCTGAGTCTTTCGGCCTCTCGTTTGCGGCCAAGCTTCGTAAGTGAGTTGGTTGATAAAGGTGTTACGGCCAAAGAAATTCAGGTCATCATGGGGCATGCCAATCTTCGAACGACGATGGCCTATCTGGATCGTATGGATTTTAACCGAGTAGCGCGAACCAAGCTTAATGAAGCACTTACGTCTATTCACTCTGATGCGGTTAATCAAAGGCAACAGAGTTTGATTAAGGTGGTGCAGGTCGAAGATGTTGCGGCAAGGTCGTTGGTGGAGAATACTTATGGTGTTGTATTCAGAACCCCTTTGGCAGATTGCAAGAATATCTTGAATCCACCGGACTTTGTCAAAAGTCTCAGCTCTTATGTCCCTGGTACTCCATGCTCACTCTACAATAAGTGTTTGTCTTGTGAAAATGCGATGATCACAGTGGCCCATTTGCCACAACTTTTCGCGCTATATCGCGATTACAGTAGGCTTGTTGAAGTTTCGAGAGTGATGGATACTCCATATGGGGCGGTCGTTCGCGAAAATATGAGTATTTTGAAGGGTATTTTAGATCCGAGCATATCAGACTTTTCTGAAGAGGAGCTTTCTGAGGCGAAGCGCCGTTCGGATTATATTAGTAGTACGGTTTTGGTAGACGGGGTTGGATTGTGAATTTTAGCGAGCCTGCAGTGAAGGCTTTGTTGTCAGTTGGCGCTCACAACAAAGGCATCATTGGCCTCCTCTCAGGGGCGGAGGTGCAAGATGAATCTGCTTACGCCCTCCAGATTCTGAATGCTTTGAACTCGACTAGAGTTTCGAAGGTTTCGCTATTCAACGATATGGTGTGGGATTTTAATGAAGATAATCCTAATGTATCTCGTCTGGTAAAAGGGGGTCGTCTAAAAATCGATTTTGGCCGCTATCGCAGTATTCCGGAATCTGTGATTCTCGAAATTAAGTGCGTTGCCTACTTATATATTTATGTGCCTGGCTTTTTCAAGTATGAGCTTGATAAAAAACCAGTTAAGCTGCGTAAGCCGCAAACAAATGTTCCTAGCGTTGATCAGGCTCTGAAATTTATCGAGCAGCTTTACCTGGTTTTGCGGGAGGAGTTGGGTAACTTCTACATCGATACTACGTTGCAATCTCTGTCCCTGATTCCGTCGCACTACTACCATGTCGCTGCAGCTAGGTATCCGTGGGCCTACCATTCGAATATTGAACTTTTTTTTCGGGCTATTCAGTCCCCCGGACTCCAGGGGACGCTATTCCCTGAAACCGTTCCAACGGTGATCTTTGATAATCTACCTTGGCTTCGTTTGTCTGCTGAAAAAAATCCATCAGCGAAAGCAGACGAGGAAAAAAAGGGGAAGTTGCTTCGCAATGATCTGTTCGAGCACTCGTCACACGTAGCCTCTATGGTTGTCGTGGATTTTCTCGAAGCTGTTGGGGAAGCAGTTGAAGATAAAGAAAGTTTAGGAGTGCGAAATAGCAAGCGCTTTTATTTGAGTGCGGATAATGATTTGTCGCTCGATAAATTCAATGTGTATGCGTGTTACAGGCTTTATATAGCTGGCTATCCTTTGAGTTCATTTGAGGAGTTCTGGCCTGGCAGGCTAGGGGTGTTGAATGAAATTTTTATAGGAGATGATAGAACTTCTTTAAGGCGACGATGTGAAAAATTGATCGGCTCAAAGTTTGATGTTTCTTTTAAAGAATATGTCAATTACGTCGGTTATGCTTGCATGTACGTTGTTGCCCAATACACAGGTATGAGGCCAGGAGAGTTGGTGCGACTGGTGGGGGCTTCGTGCCTCAAAAAAGATAGCCAGACTGGTTTTTGGTTGATTGCAGGCAAGGTCGAGAAACACCAGCAAAATTTGACAGCTCTCTTCGATGATTACTGGGTGGCAATCCCGATTGTTCAAGATGCGATCCGGGCGAGCGCGATTCTCAGTAGTCTTAAAAACAACCCATACGTTTTCTCTCGAGCCTATACCATTCCTAACGGAGAAATTCCTCTCGCACTCTGCGGTGCTGGATTTGATTATCCTATGAATAAGTTCTTCAAGGGGTTTTTGAGCGAGCAGGAAGTTGAAGAAATTGGCTTTTTTCCGTACATGTTAAGACATACGCTTGCTTTTCAGATGCGTAGGGCAGGTCTTGGGCTGCCTTTTATTTCGCACCAATTGAAGCACTTTGGTGAGCTTGTAGGTCAAGTTGAAATTGGCAGGTCGTTCAGTAAAACTACTCTTTCATATGGCGAAATCGGGGAAGTTTTATCTAAGGGTGGCACCCGTAACAGCGTAGGTGCGATTAAACGTCAAGCCGAGGACGAGCTTATCCGAGCCTCTTACGACCCTGATGGTAACTACACGGGGCCTTTGGCGGGGGAGCATAAAGCTTCTCTGGAGAAGGCTTTTTCGGGTTATATGGCGGCAGGCTACACAAAGGAAGAAGTCTTTCAGTTTATGGCAGAGCAAAATATTGCTGTCGTGAGTATTGGTAGCACTCTTTGCTATGGTAAGAAGAACGAATCTTTTGATCCAAGTTTGCCTTGTATTGGTGGTCTTCGCTGTAATCCAACTCGATGCAAAGAGGCAGTTGTAACTGAGGCCCATGCGCCGGCTTGGAAAAATATCTACGACGAGAACAAAAGTAAGCTTTCTGATCCTTCTTTTAAGGCAAGTTATGAAAACTATAAAGCGGCTATGGAGGAGGCCAGGATGGTATTGCTGAGTCTCGGAATCGAGGTAGAAGAATGACGGATGTAGTCACTGCTGGTAATGCATTTGATAAGAAGAACCAGGAAGATTTTGACCGGAACACAGAGGTTATCACTAAGGGGTTGATGGCCATCGCGGCTAACGGCTCGATAAAAGCGACTGCAGCAGAGCTGAGCCGCATCACCGGGATTCACCGGAATACTCTGCGTCAGCGCATCTGGCCTCTGCAGCGCCTCAAGGCGATCAAAGAAAACCGGGTGATCGAGGAGATTCGTCGACGCCAGACAAAGGCCAAAGCCGCCGATCCAGTGAGCGTGCTTACCTCCAAGCTGGAAGCCTCCCGGCGGGAGGTGCTCCACTGGTTTGACATGTACCACAAAGCCAATGATCGCGCCGATCAGCTGGACGCGCGTGTCAATTTCATCAAGGACGCCGTCCCTAGGCTAGAGGCGGCAAAGGATCGAAAGGACGACGAGCTGTTGGAGCTGAGGGGTGAAATTGCTAGACTCCGGCAGGTTATCGATGTCTTGCAGTCCGAGCAGGCGGAGAAGAGTTTATGAGAAGTTATTTAGATTTGTTGAAAGATGTTTTAGAGAGTGGTGCTCGGAAAGGGGATCGTACTGGGACTGGCACTGTAAGTGTTTTTGGTCGGCAGTACCGTCACGATCTATCCAAAGGTTTTCCGCTGCTCACTACTAAGAAGTTGCACTTCAAAAGTATCGTCAATGAACTGATCTGGTTCTTGAATGGCGATACCAATATCAAGTGGCTCAACGAGAACGGCGTCAAAATTTGGAACGAGTGGGCCACCGAAGAAGGTGACCTGGGCCCAGTCTATGGCAAGCAGTGGACAGCTTGGCCAACCAAAGATGGCGGCTCGATCAACCAGATCGACTACGTGGTTGACGCAATCAAGAACAACCCGAACAGCCGGAGGATCATCTTCCACGGCTGGAATGTTGAGTACCTGCCCGACGAGAAGGTCAGCCCGCAGGAAAACGCCAAGAACGGCAAGATGGCCCTACCTCCGTGCCACCTGCTGTACCAGTTCTATGTGGTCAACGGAAAGCTCTCCTCGCACCTCTACATCCGGTCTTCGGACATGTTCCTTGGCTTGCCATACAACACGGCGTCCCTGGCCTGCCTGACCCACATGCTTGCCCAGCAGTGCGACCTGGACGTGGGCGAGATCGTCATCACGCTGAGCGATGCTCACATCTACTCCAACCATCTGGAGCAGGTGCAGACTCAGTTGGCTCGTGAGCCGCGTGCTCTGCCGATCCTGCAGTTCAAGCGCAAGCCGGCGTCGATCTACGACTACAAGTTCGAAGACTTCGAGCTCGTTGGCTACGATCCTCATCCGCACATCGCGGGTGCGGTCTCTGTCTGATTCACCTAGCAGCAAACCCAAAACCGGCCTTAGGGCCGGTTTTTTGGATCCATGCATAAATGTAAATTTTTTCTAAGAAGTTGGGATATAAATCTAAATTAATACCTAGGTAGAAATCAGCTCGGAAAAGCTTGAGTCTACCGTAGTGTTCAGAAAGCCTAAAAGTTCTGAGATTTTCTGTGGTGTTGCATTTGCGGGGCAGTTTTTCAGAAAGTTACTAACCTCTTTAGTTAGTCCGTAATTAAAGCTGTCCCACCCACCATACTCATAAGAAAATCTGACTAGGTTACACATGTCAAATGTTTCCCTGCCCTTGTGTTTGTTCTTTGGGATAAATATTATCTTGCCAGATAATATAGATATATCCATGTGGTCGGAGTATGTGTCATAGTGAGGGTGTATAATGCTGAAGCTTTCTTTGTCTCTCGGATAGGGTGATTTTTTTCTTAGTCGTTTAGTTAGGACGTCTTTATTGCTTTTGCTCAAGTTGCATTCTTTGCATACCAGAGCTAGGTTTTCTGGTTCAAATAAAAACCTAGGATGTTCGGATTTTGCAATAATATGCTCAACGTCCCAGCTTGAACCATGTGTCTCTCGTTTTATCTGTCTGCAGTAAGCGCATTTGTAACCTTGTTCTCTTATGTAATGATCGCGAATGGCCGCTCTAAGTGGAACCATGGGGCCTGTAATGGTATTCCAGATGCTATGATTTATGCCGTCATAGCAGGATACGAATTCTAAATTTGATCCTTCAAATATTATAGGGCGCATTAATAGAGCGCCTCGATCTGGCCGATTAGGTGATATACTGGATCGGTGTCACTCATTTTTCCTCTTAGTTGGTATAGCTTGCTGATTGTTTCAATGTCTTCTTTGTTAAGCTGTTCGCGCCTTGTTATTTTTGTAAGCAATAGCAGCGTTATGCGCAGCAGGTACTCGTTATTTTTACCAGGTGTATGGAAAATTTCTGCTAACTGAAAATCAGCAGATCTCTGAGCATACTCGAATGAGTGGTATAGTTTTTTTTCTTCCAAATTCAATACATAGCCACTCTCCGTGACAAGCCCGGATACAAGTTGTGGAGAGTGGGTGGCTATGACAAAATGGCAACCGTGAAAGTCTGAGAAAACCTCCTGCAGTTGTTGTACCATATTCGATTGCCATTGTGGGTGTAAGCTAATTTCCGGTTCGTCGATGCAAATCAGTGAGCAGTTTTGAATAGATCCAGCAATTCCGAGCATGATGGTGATCATGCATTGTTGGCCAGAGCTGGCTTGGCTTAATCGCAAGCGTGACTTGTCTGCGCTCTTGATTAGCGTGACATCATAGATTTTAATAAGACCGGCTTTCAGAAGTGGGGCGATGTTGCCCAGAACTCCGTGCCCCCTTCCTGACTCTATATTCCAGAAGTTTACTTCTATATGCGATCTCTTCTGTCTTTTTAAAGACTCATAAAAGTGTAGTTCTTGTGGCGAAACATGCGGTGGGTAATCACCATATTCAGATAAGTATGCCAGTATTTCGTAGTCGCAATTTTGGTAGATTTCTAGTCTTTCAGCTTCGGATAGCTTGTATAGTTGCTTGATGTCTAAAGATATTTTTAAATCAAGGTAGGGAATAAATCCAAGGTATTCAAATATTTTAGAAAGTTTCTTTATGTTCTGATGGCCTTTAATTAGACCGTCGATTAATGAGGCCAGACTGCTCGGGACGCTGCTGCCATGAGGCCGCTCTGTACCAATGTAGCTATAATTAATGGGTGCCGCGCGTCTTTTATACTGCAGAGTGCTTGGGAATCTATCATGTCTACCGGTTGATACGGCTATTACATGGGCTGGGTGCCACTTGGAGTCGAGTGAAGGCAAAACCTCACCCTTATGTATCCCATGTGAGTCTACGGCGAGTTCTTTTGGCATTCTGTAAGAGCTTATTGATCGAATTTCTGTTGGTGGTATGCTCCAAGGAATTTCCTTTCTATGAATGCCCGGCTGTATTGTTAAAGCAATATCATCTGTTTTAGGTATGGAGATATGGCTGGGGAGTTGTTCGTAGGTGAATAAACTCTCAACTGGTCGAGGAAGTAGACTAACGTAATTTTCGGCACTTTCTGAATGATGTTGACCGGCTTCTACATGTGAAAATATGTAGTTGCTAACGATTTTTCGTAGTAGCCGGCTTTTTCCAACTGCGTTTTGTCCGACAACCATAGTAAATATGTTTTCGTTTTCGCTGCTGATGCGCCTGTCACTTAATGGAACCCACTCTCCATCAGCTTGGACTTTTTCAATTTGAAATCGCATCGGTGATGATCCTTGTCTGCTAGATTTCTTGGGAGACGTTTCGAGTTCTCCGTCTCCGCCAGGTTTATGTCAAAGGGTGCTTCGTTACTGGGCAATATGCCACTACATGCTACGATTTGCTAGTGTACTCTCTGGTGTCTACACCATTGGTCGTAGTCCGACTCGCAGTTTCACTATACGTTGGACTTATGGGTGTGTGAGAGGCTTGGTGGTGATCATAAGCCGTGAGCTAATATTCGAGACCTTTCCAAAGTCTGTTCGTGAGGAGTAAGCTTGCACTAGAGAGCATTAATCCTAACTTAGTTTAGACTTGGTGACGTAAAATGGACTTACTTACGCCTCTTTTCGATCAAGACAAGCTTCATCAGCACTTCAAGACGATTTCTGATGGACGCATTGGTCGGCACTACCAGCGCGATGAAATTTTGCGGTGGCTTGAAGGTTTCCCGGACAGGGATAAAAAGTTCGTCAATGAGTTTCAGACCACCTTCAACTCGAGCTTTTGGGAGATCTATCTGTACGCGGCTTTCCGCGAGTACGGTTTCTCGTTTGACTGGAAGCACGCCGCGCCTGACTTTTTGGTCACCGCAGCAGACACGACATTTACGGTAGAGGCCACCACGGCGAATCACGCAGCCGATGGAACCCCTGAGTGGGGGGAGCCCCTCACGCCAGAGTTCTACGATAACGTCGATTTCAACGAGCTCAATCGGATTGCGATTATTCGCCTGGCCAACGCGTTCATGAGCAAGTCCAAGAAATACCTGGACAAGTATGCGAATCACGGCCACGTGAAAGGACGCCCGTTTGTCCTGGCCGTTGCGCCTTTTGAGCAGCCAGGGTTTCACCTTCAGGCTTATCGGCCTATTGAGGCGTTGCTGTTCGACTATTACGTGAACGAGGCTGAGTACCTGGCTAACCCCGAACGCTTCCCAGATGGGCCTGTAGCGAGATCCCTCGGCACTGTGGCGAAGGATAACGGCGCGAAGATCGAGCTGGGTCTTTTTCTCGACCCAAGGTTCAGCCACATCAGCGCGGTGGCCTTCAGTCATTTGGCAACCTGGGGGAAGGTGGACGCCATGTGTGGAAACCCTGACGCGATCATTCGCTCAATCTGGTCGACGCCTGACGGGATGAGGCCTGTTGTGGTCAAAGCCAGCGAAGGCCCAGAGAAGATCACCGATGGCTTGAGGATTTATCACAATCCCTACGCCACGAACCCTTTGCCCCTAGAGGTATTCCGGCGAGAGGGTGTGGTGCAAATCTGGGCAGATCGCGATTGTCACGAGCTGCTACATGAGCAGGCGGACAACTGCCTGCAGTCCCGCACAGCAATGACGCTTCTGAGAGCAAAACCCGGCGACTTCGACGAAAAGGCTGTTCCATAACCTATCCGTCGCTACATCGTATGGCGGGGATAGTGTGGCATCGGGGGGAAGCCTGTTTAGCTACTCGCCGCTATGCCACATGCGCCCAACCGTGCTACTTGGCAGCCCCAGTTTCTTGCAGACCTCGGCCTGACTGAGGCCGGCTTCCTTCAACTCTCGTATCGCCCTGATCTTCTCAGCCGCAGCTGCCTGGCGCGGGGGAGGGAGCTTCTGCGGCTCGGCGGGAAGCTTCTCATCCAGGAGACCCTGGATCTGCAACTCGGCGAGGGTCTCGATCAAGGCCGCGCGCGGCGTTTTACCTTCATTCGCTGCGGCGAGCAGCGTAAAGAACGACAGCGGCGTGACCCCTAGGGCATCTGCTAGATCGGAGGTGAGGTCGACCGTGGCCGAGGTCGTCGATGCCTCCAGGCGGCTGATGTGGGCCTGGTCAGCCTGTTTTTGAAGGTCGGACTGCGATAAGCCCCTCCGAATTCTAAGCCACTGCAACGTTGCTGCGTATGCCTTCCGCAAGGACATCCAGGCAGCCCTCCCCTAAAAGGAGACGGTATGCCGGGTTTGATCGTTCCCATTCAAATGTATATAGTCATGGGAATGGGAATTTGGTCCCTGGCCCAGGGTGCAGAGCGCCCGTGCGTGGGTGCCTGTGGATATTTTTGGGCAGCCCTGAGGAGCCTCAATTGATGGGTAATTCCCCGGAGCGTGAAGAGCTCCCGGAAGGTGAGGTCTCGTCTGCCGGCACGTTGTTGCCGAGGGCAGAGATCGAGGCGATGGTCGCTGAGCGGTTTCCCAGGAAGGCCTACTGCCTGGTTGAGGACTGGATCCTCTTCCACGTGGACGAGCCACCTGAGTCGTTGGCCAGGGTGCGATCTTTAGGCCTTGAGCCGATCTTCATGTACGCCCACTGCGTCATCTATGACGAGCAGGGTCGATTTCCGCCAGGAGGCTGGGTGCGCTCGACGTTGTGCAACACGGTCTACGTGCTCATGGGGCAAGGACGCGAGATCACTGCGACGCTGAAGGCAATTTTCGCTTTATGTTAATCGCAGGTTCCGCCTGGCGGGCTTGCCCTGATGAGATTCACGATGTTCCGCATTAGCACGCAAGATCAAGCCGGCCCGGTAGGCATGTTTGGAGACGGTCTGGCTCATTTCCATGCCGTCACACGATCTCTGGCCACTCACTGGTATCACGTCAGCCTCAAGCGCCGGCATGAGGATCGGTTCGTTGCCTATGAAGAGATGCTCAACGATGAGATGCGCCTCGTCGAGCTGCTGGTAGCGCAAGACGAGAGCCTGGTGGTGCAGGAAGTCCAATCCGTCACCCCATCCTGGATGAACAAGGATGGCTGTTGGAAGATGGAGAAGCTCACGTCGCTCTCGATGGGACACAACCAGGCTGGTGTGGCCGTCTGCGTTCTGGAAGTAGAGGGTGGTGCTGTGTACATCGATACGCATGAGCAGGGTCTCGGTGTCGACTCGCTAAACGGGGTCAAAGAGCTCTATCGACGCGGTATGGCTCAGGCCGGTGCTGCAGCGGAGCCTCGGAGGGCTTAGGGATGTCAGAGGTCAACACGGTGAAGGTGGACTACTATGTGAAGCGCTACTCGGACTTCGACCTGTTGCGTATTGCTCGAGCTGTAGGCCAAGTGTACGAGGACGACATCACTGCGTTTCTGGTGAATGTCCACATTCATCGACTCAGTGCCGTTGGCGTCGTCTTCGGGCATGTGCGGCAAGGGCCTGATGGCCGATTCGCCGATGGGCACTTGATCCAAACCTCCGACATCGTGGCTATCAAGAAAGAAGGTAAGTTCTGGGTGATCACGACCATGAACTCCAAGTACGTCGTGGCTACCTTTCGCCGTGATGGTGGGCGCCGCAGCCTGAGGGATTTTTGCCGCTTGGTGGGTGACCGCTTCCCCAATACTCAACTGCACTGATTTAGATCGAGGCTGAGCACGCCAAGGTGTGCCCAAGGCCTCCCCCTGCCTGAAATTTGGGCCCGAGCAAGGAGCTGTAAGTGTTTATAAAGTTTGAATACCTGAAATTTGCTGGCTGCCTAGAGGACATACGAGTTTTCGAGCATCTCTCGGGTTTCGTGCAAGTCATCATGAAAATCGACGGGGTGTTAATCCCTAACTGCAAGATCCCAATCCAGATCTATGAAGACCTGGAGCAAGGGTCTCATGTTGAGTTCTATGCTCTCGTGCAGAACTCAAAAAACAAAGTGAAGAACACGGCAATTGTCCTTGCAGCCAAGACCGCGAGCGGAAGGCTCCTGCGTGTGCCGAGCATGCGCTACAAGGTGCAGCTTCACTTCTGGGTGATCGCGGCGATTTGGGCTGCGGTGGCATTTGTTGCAAGCTGGATTGCGTTGGTCTTCGGGGCAGACTTTTTGATCGGCGGCAGCCGCTCGATGTCACAACAGTGGGCTTTTGTAAATTCGGGAGCCTCGGTCATAGGAATTCTGACTGGAGGGTTCTTTGTCGGGTGCGGTATCTACCTCTTCCATAAAACTTCAGTCCTCGATACCTGGCAGTCGATTGCACCCGCCACGCTGGTAGAGCGCTTCAGCAAACTGCACCGCTAACTGTCGGGCGTGCCGCATTCGCGGACGGCTGTCGTGAACCAGGCCACACGTTCGTGCGGCCTGGCCCTGCGGGCTTCCATCCTCACGCCTATGGCCCGTCGTGGGCCGGCGCGCTCCGCTTGCGGTTTGATCGCAAATCACATGGCCGAGCCTCTACCCCTACAGTGAACCTTAAGCACTATGAAGACGCCGCCTGAAGCCCTACCCGAGATCGACATTGGAGAGTTCCGTCAGCGCTATCCGCAGCTGTTTTCTGATCCTGGCGTCGATGTGATCTACTGCGGGCCTGGCTGGAAAAACCTCCTCCTCGCACTGTGCGATACGCTGCGGGATCACCTAGCTCGGCATCCAGAGGTTGTCCCGGTGACCGTCGCGCAGATCAAATCAAAGTTCGGCGAGCTGCACTTCTTCTACGATGGCGGGGATGCCTACTGCCGAGGAGCGGTGGATGTTGCCACCGAGCTATCGCTGAAGACTTGCTCCTACTGTGGCTCTCCTGGAAGGCAGGTGGGTACGACCTGGGTCAGTACGCTCTGCTCCGCACATAGCAGCAATTCTTCTCTGACTTCTTAGCCGAAGCCCAGGCGTACTAACGTTCCGGATGGTGGGCTTTGAGCTCGGTAGCCCGTTGGGTCTTTCACAGCGATGTCGTATGCTCGATTCGCTGTGCTTGATCAAGGACGCTGGGCATGCCGAAGATAAAACCGTTTGATATGAAGCTTCTGGATCTCCTCTTCGAAATGGAAGGGGGGTACGTTTTGGATTTTTCGAACGCTACGTTCAGCCGGTTTTTCCTCGGTGAGCTGGAGATCGATATAGACGATCCACTTTTCACAGCGGACGGCACGTCTAAGGCAAAGCGTTTCCGTAGTTTCCTTGCGCTTGCAGATACACCGACGTGTGTTCGAGCATTGAAAGCGATGTGGGCGCATCGACAGGCTCTCCTGTTGCACGAAGGTCGAGATGATCCCATAGCAAATGCCGAGGGGCGTTTTTTGACCCTCATCCAAGACCTAGAGTCAGGCACCTCCGGTAATGGCGTTGCGGGCGATCCATTTGCCGCAGTACGCAAAGTGAGCATCGATCAAGCGACCAAGCTGAAACAGGACTTGCTGAGTATCCATAAGCTTGCCCCCCAGGTACGTGGGTATGCATTCGAAACATTCCTACAGCAGCTGTTTGAGGCCTCCAATTTGCAGCCTCGCGCACCATTCCGGAATACAGGTGAGCAGATTGACGGGAGCTTCCTCTGTCGCGGTGATATCTACCTCGTCGAGGCGAAGTGGGTAACCAGTCGAGTTGGAGCTGGTGAACTTCATATCCTTCAGGGCAAGATCAGCGAAAAGGCAACTTGGACACGAGGGGTGTTTATCAGCTATTACGGCTTCACCGATGTTGGGTTGCAAGCCTTCGGTCGTGGGAAGAGCCTGGTATGCATTTCCGGCAAGGATATCCGCGACGCTCTCGATAAGCAGATCCCATTTGCTGACGTTATCGACCGCAAAGTTAGAGCTGCTGCTGAGACTGGCCTGGTATTTGTCGAGGTGACAGACCTGTTCTAGGCCGAGTTATCTTCAAGCCTGGGGTGGCGGTCGCGGGTCTCAGCATATACTCTTTGACGTCCAACCAATTAGGAAGCTAACAATGTCCCGCCTCGCTGAATTCCGTCGTCTAGAGCAGCAACTCGCTCAGCAATTGGCAGAACTCGAAGCCATGAAAGGTGACTCGGCCATCAAGGCTGAGATGGAGTTCGAAGAGAAGCTGCGTGCCCTGCTCGGTGAGTATGGCTACAGCTTGCGCGACGTGATCAGCATCCTCGATCCCAAGGCAATGACTCGTGTTGCGGCCCCAGGCGCACAAGAGAAAGGCAGCCGTAAGCCTCGTGAGTTGAAGGTCTATAAAAACCCGCACAACGGCGAGCTGGTTCAGACCAAGGGTGGGAATCACGCAGTTCTGAAGGCGTGGAAAGCTGAGCACGGCGCTGAAACCGTCGAGTCCTGGCGTCAGTAAGTATTGAGCCTTGACGCGATGAGTTCACGATAGGTAGCCTCATCGTGTACGTGTCCGACACCAAAGCCTCTCTGAGGAAAAGACCTCTTTAACGGCACCTTAAACCCCTCCGTGGAGAGTCGGAGACCCCGAGCAAGACCCTGAAAACCGCCTATACGGCGGTTTTTTCTATTTGGTCATCAGACAGATTTTATGACTCGATCTGATGGCTCTATCGCAGTAGCTCCTACCATTACCTATCAGCCTTCAAAATCAATCTTCGTTTAGTCTGAGCCTGCATGAAAAGCAGGATATCGAAGACTCTGCCAAGTGCTGACTCGAGCTCAGGGTGGAGGCTGTTTCTGACTCCCTCTCTCAGCGTTACGCGGTTCAGTTCCCAGCATTGACCAAGCTCAAATGGCAGGTGACAGATTCGGCGCCCCCCGGCCTGATACGTGCTCTTGGGCAGTAGCTGCTGGCCTGTGAAACCCACTTTTCCCGCGAGCCTCAACCCTTTCCTTACCTGGCTATCCAGTGCAGGCATCAGCCCCGTGATCAGCAGCAGCGCTTTCATGGGATAGGTGACGCTGGTGTTGTTGATAAAAAGCCCGGATGCCAAACAAGCGAGTGTGTTCAGGATCTCGATGTCGAACTTTCTGGCATCGCTGAAAGAAGCGCCTGGGTTAAAAACTCGGTCACCCCCTCGACTCAGGCTGAACGATTCGAGGCTGTGCTGACTGAGCTTAACCAAGCTCTTATGTACCTGCTTATTCCTCAGGAAGCTCTCAATCTGCGCAGAAGGTCGAAGTCTCGGGCTCCTACGCCTGCAAGCTCCCCAGTTACGAAGAGCCGTGCAGAGTGCCTGAGCGAGCAATGCGACATGCTCAGAGGTTGGCTCAGCCTGAAGGTATCGCTCAGCGATCACCTGCACATTGCTGAAGTCCAGGTGGTAGGACGGTCTGAAATCATCGATTGCAGAGGCGATGTCCTCAATATTGCCAACCAGTCGAAGCATGCTTGCCCATCACTATCGAGAGTTGGCCTGAGTCTGAAATCACTCCAAGGATCCGGTCAAGGGCTACCAACGTCGTGCCACCATGGCTAGGTCGCCGTCAGATGCCGGCGCCTGGCGTTCCACATACATCAGTTTCGGCTGAGCCTCATGATGTGTGGGTGGCATGTCACCATAGCCTGTGCTCAATGCCAGGATGTGCCCGATTACCACGCCTACGACGATATCAATCAGGGCGCTCTTCAATACGTTCTTACCCATCAGTTGCCCACCTCCTTTTTTTTCGGGGACAACAATCGGTTTAACGGCAGAATTTTTTCCGACCAGGGTAAATCGAGATTTTTTTTCGGTTGTATCGCCATCATGGCCTCGCTTGCTGTGTGAACTGCTGATCGTGCTGTCACGACCAGTTGCGAGTGCAATTTTCACAGCCTCCAAGCTGTGTCATCGGGCAGGGTTTGCATGATTTTGCAAAATGCTCAAAACCCACAATGGACTTTCAGAGCTGTGTCTGAGATGAGCTGATCTCCTGCAAGACGCAATTTTTCCTCCGAGGGCCGAAGAAGTTTGAATCGCCCCTTAAAGGCGGTTTTTTTGTGCCTGGATTTTGGTGGTTTCCCATCATCAAAATCCTGAAGGCGGCCCAGGATGCTCAACGAACGAGGGCCCAAAGTTTTTCGTTCACATCCCTGCTGAGCTTGAACCCTTGACAGTTCGGAACATGGTTCGCGATCTCATACTGGCGCCAATCCAGCATCGCGTCACTGTTGATCTCCTGGGGCCTTCTCTCGAGTAGCCAGCGCACGGTGTTCATGAACTGCCCATGCGTAAACACCAAAATTGCATTCGCCGATTGCTTCTCCAGCCGCTCGAGGAATTCCATCGCCCTGGCCACGAGATCGCGGAACGACTCTGCGCCTTCACCGTCCGAAAAGGCAGAATCTGATCTCTGCCAGTAAGCATCGACCCAGCTCCGCCGCTGTGAAACCGTAGTATCTACGCAACGTGCCGGCGCCAGGTAGGTAAACTCGTGAATAGGCCAAGTTTCGAAAGCGGCGCCTGGATAGAGGGCCGTGGTGGCCAGCGCGGTCGCTTGGGCGCGCAGGAACGGCGAGGCAATGATTAGACCAGGAGCGCTCGTATGAGAGTGAGCGACGATTCGGGCCTGCTCCAGGCCTTTTGCCGTCAAAGGAATGCTTGCGTGATCCCTGGTAGGCTCGCCAGCGTTGGCGGCGCTCTCACCATGGCGTATCAACCTGACGTTCTTCATCGACTATCCTTCCCAGGCTCACGTTGCTTGGATTGCGCAATGCTGGCATGGCAGCGAGTGGGATTGCCACGGCGAAAGGGAGAGATCGTGAAAAGAGATCTGAGCAAGGTGCTTATGCCCGACCACCCCTTGTACACCGAGGCTGTGGAAGCGCTGAAGGTTTACCATCAGGCCCAGGCTGATGGAGTCGTGGGGATTGAGCTGGAGCGTCTGCGGTTAATGGCTGAGCATCGTTTTCAAGCCGTCACTGATTATCAGCTTTGAGCCCTTGGCGGGCCGGCAGAGAAAGGCCATTGAGCTCTGGCCGACCACGTCCTACCTATCAGTTATTCAAGACTTTCTGCACGTCGTCGACCGCACCGATCCAGTGCCGGCCATTGTCGCGTGGGCTGAATCCCAGCCTTTCGGCGAACGTTGATGCGTGGGCATTAGCAGACTCGATGGCCAGGTATCGATAGCCTAATTGGGGAGCCAGCTCCACCAGGCTGCACCAGCGCTCACCCATGGCCTGCACGTTCCTTTGTGATGCCAATTCGAGCCAGGACGAGGCACTCTCTTGGCCAGTAGTCATTTGGCTTCACAAACATGCGGATGTAGATGTCGAACTGCAGGCTCAGGGCCGACACGGTTGCGAAAGTTCGCCATATCGCGGAGCTCTGGTAGGGGACAAAACGGGAAAGTATTGCCAAATGTTACAGCCCGGCGAGGCTGAAACCCGCATGTTTGAAGGGCTGTGCATCCATACAGCACGATTTTTGGATCCAACTAACAATTTGCGCACAAGTTATCCACAAGGGGGATACCTTGCATTGCCAAAATGACCCCATTATCTTGTATCTCGTTCCGCCAGAAACCCCACATCTTGTGTTTTTGGCGGGCACGCTGCGGATTCAGAAAGGCAGCGGGTATGCGTGCAAAGTTTGGTCGCCGAGCACGCATAACCGCCTTCCCTGAGCCAATGCGGACATTGGTGGGACGCGCATTAGAGAAAAACCGAGTCTGGCTGTCAACCATCCAGCCCGGTTTTCCGCTCAAGGGTTGCTCCTGCCTATCTGATCCAATATCAATACAGGAGCACTTCATCGTGCCGAAAAATACGAAGCAAACCTCCTCCACTGTAGCCACTCTGGCTTCCGAAGTCCTTCGCAGCGGCAGTTCGTCTGCGATCCAGAAGGAGCTGGCCGGCTCGGCTATGTCGCAGGCATCCACTGGTAAGCAAACGAGTGCCGAAATGGAGACCAAAGCCAGCCGGGTTCTGGAAAGCGACAAGTACAACGCCACCACCAAAGCCCTTGCGGGGTCGGTGCTTTCTCAATCGAACAAAGAGCGAGGCAACTGACATGGCCCAGTATTTCGTGAACCGGAACAAGCAGGCCAATGGCGACCATGAGGTGCATACCAGTTCTTGCGTGTACCTGCCTGCTCCTCACAACCGCCTCGACCTCGGTTACCACACAACGTGTTTGACCGCTGTGCGCCAGGCTCGCAACACATACCCCCAGTCCAACGGCTGCAAAACCTGTTCTTCCGTGTGCCATACGCAGTAGTCGTGGCCTAGCTGAAGACCAAACCAGGTGCTGCCCGCTTCATGGCGGGCCCACCTACGACCGCCGAGCTCACCGGGGAGAAAATTCCATGAGCTATCTCGTTTACTGCACGTTTGATCTGAAGAATGCGTCCTCGAGAGATTATGAGAAGGCGTATGAGGATTTGAATGCGATTGGCCTAGCCAAGGTTGTTAAAGCAGATGCTGGCCAAAACGTGGTGATTCCAACGACTTCGACGATGGGCTTCTTCAACGGATCGGGAGCAGGTGCCGTGCGCGATTCGGTTTGCAGCTCTGTTCAAAAGGCGTTCGCCAACCGGGGGTTCACCTCCGAAATCTTCATTGTCGTGGGCGAGAATTGGGCCTGGGGTGGGGCCACTACTTAACGGTTCATGGCCCTACGGATGGGGCTCTACCAAAGCAGTTTTGAACACCTCGCATCGCTATACCGAGTCTAACGAGCCGCTTGAGCTCCGGAAAGGCGGGCCCCAAAATGCTGATTCGCCGGGGGCATCGATGAGCGCCTGTGGCTCAAGGAAAAAGGTATGAGGCCCACTGACGCGATACGAGGCAAGGAAGGGGACATCCGGCACCTAATCGAGGCCTATGGCTTTATTGAGCCCAAACTCTTCGGCTCTGCCGCTCGAGGCGATGATCACGAAGGGAGTGATCTCGATCTGCTCGCCACTATTCCTCCAGCAATGGCTGGCAAAATTTCCTTGTTCGACATCGCCGAGCTCGAAGACGAGCTTCAGGCCATGCTGGGCGTACCGGTCGACTTCCACGTCCGTAACAACATGCCTGAGCACCTCAGGCCATCCATCGAGCGGGAGATGGTTACGCTCTAGCTGTGAACATGCTTGCGATGATCCTGGCGTCCAGCAGGGCATGGTGAGGCAATTCCTCCCCATCGTTCGTCGCAGTTAGGGTCGTGGCATCGGTGGGGAAATTTCTGACGTTCTGGGGCCATTTCCCATTGTCATAGGCGAGCTCGCAGAACAGCTCCCAGTCGTAGGCAGGTGCGTCAGTGGCAATCTCGAGCTCTTCGTCGTAGGTAGCCAAGAACCGGAGGAGCGCCGACCTTGCCTCGAGGATCGGCATGGCGTACTCACCTCCCCAGAGTTGCGGCAGTACGATCTCCTTCACGAAATCACTGCAGTCCTCTTCTCGCCATGCGTCGACCACTTCCACGTAGAACTCCCGGCCATCCTCGGCGACTAACGCCAGGGAGATGAGCCTGGCCTGCTGGCTGAGTCCGGTGAATTCGCAGTCCAGAAAGAGTCTCACAGTCGAATATCCTCTATGCCTAGCAAACGCCTATCCCTCGCGCAGGAGCGCCTGCTTTGGGAGATTGCCCTGGAACACTTTGGCCCTGAGTTACTGCTCGAGATCGTCGTGGAGCTGTGGGGCACTTTTGATTACCCGGAGCATGCCACGGTTGATCATCTGTCCACGGTTACGTTGGGCCACCAGGTGTTGAATATACTGAAAATTGCCCAAGGCAGAGTCGGAGCATTCGTACCGCTACGTGATGCAGTACCTGGCACTGTCACGCTGTACTCACGACACGCCAGTGATTTGGCCGATGGCCTCATGGCTCGACTGCCGATGAACCAGCTCACTCACAGGATGAAGGGAGACCGCATCAATGATGAAATGGGCATATGAGGTGATGCTGGTTACAAACCGAGGTGCTGCGTGATGACCGACGACCAACTGCGCAAACTCGAAGTTGCGAAGCGCAGAGCCTTGTGGGCCCTTGCCGAGTTGAAGCCTGGCGACCCCGCCGCTGTGAAGGTGTTGGTGGAGCTCGATGAGGTTGATCAGGCTCTCGAGGGCTTGGTGACGGGTCGTGAACTTTCGAGCCATGAGCTCATGGCAGCCGTTACAACTCAGTACCACAACGGTATTCACCTAGTCGTTGATGACAGTATTCCAGAGCCATGGCGTCAGCGCTTTAGGGCAGCGAGTGTGGGATCCACTCGCCTGACTGCGGGGGCGTACTTCCTCGACTTCGAGAAATTTGTTCTGGCCTGGCAGAGAGAGCTTGAGCACCTGAACGCACACCGTTCCAGTCGGCAGGATAGGTGCTCGAAGTGAAGAGGACGATTCTGGGAATGGCCGACGCAGGAGAGCCGCTACTACGGCAAGCCCTCCAAGCGATCCGTGACCATCAGCAGGCTGTGGACGAGGGGCAACCAGCCGATGTGGTGGAGCGGCTTCGCATCCGAGGCGGAGCATCTGTACCAAACCGTTATCGACTACCAATTGCACAAGGCCGGCACACGTGATGAGGCCTTGCACTGATCAACTAATCCGCGCAGGACGATGGTCGAGCCTTAGTCGCGCTGCAGCGGCAACAGGGATCGGTCGATGTAGTTGAGCGTAGCGCGGATTGGGAAGTGGCCTGTCAATTCACGGATGCGAGCCAGCATGTCCACTTCGTAAGCCACAGTGGCTGTCCGAATGCCGTGAGCAGTCACAACCCCGTCTTCAATGTCAGCGCTCCGAGCCCAGGTGCGCAGCAGCTTGTTCAGTTCATGAGCGGACATCGGGCGCCTCGAATCCTCGGCGGATGGGAAAAGAAAATCACCCTTCGAAAGCTTTGTCACCCGGGCGTACTTCTTGATCGCACCCTGGCAGCTATTAGGGAGTGGTGTGTGCCCGAACTCTGCCTTGGCCCTCTGGTACACCCCGATGCGGTTGAGGTAAATCGCCGAACAATATTCCACAGGTCGAACACCTGCTTGCATACAGGCGAACAAGGCTTTGTCTCGCAGGCTGCCAGAGGCGTTGGCTACTCGTCCAATCGCCTCGACGCTGGCTTTGGTGAGTCCTTGTCTCGCCGATGATGGACGCGCGGGCGTGCGGCGAAACGCAGTCAGCGAGTTGAGGGGGAGCGAACGTATCAGGCCCTGCAACTCCTCTTCGCTGGTGCTCACATCGCCATGGGCAAGGGCAGCTTGGAGGCCGGAGAGAATTACTTGCCTCGCGGTACTGTGCTCCATGGCCGTCACAGCCGGTGTGGCTGCTTGCGCCGTTTTCTCCAGGTCGTGGTAATTCTCATAACCGAAGCCTTTCGCGAGAACGTCTTGAGCAAACGCGAGCTGGATTCTCGTTGGCCCATGCAAGATTTTGCGTAGCTGCTTGGCCATGCTCTTGAAGCCACGGTTGCTGGTGAGGTCGTCGGGGTGGACAGGAATGCGCATGCAAATCTCCGGTCGTCAGGGTGCCGGCTGCCCGCTGACTCGATGAGATGCGTGCGAGAGAAGAGGTTAGAGCGCCCTGTGGCTAAGCCTTCACGAGCCGACCGTTTGATCCAGGGGGGAGATCAGGGGGCGGCAAACCTACCATGGTCATTTTCAGGTTGTCCAGTCTTTAACCCGTTCGTGAAAATGGTATTGTTTCACAAGCAAGTTCTACTCGCCGTTAAAGCGGATAGCTAAATGAATGAAAGCTGCAAGGTTTATCGGGGGGTGTATGGCTAGCGCTGTTGAGTACGAAGAACGTCTGGCTCTGTTCATTGATTTCCTGGGTTTCAAGGATATCGTTGAAGAAACAGCGATAGATAATGAGGCGCTGAACAAGCTGGTCGCTGCTCTAGAAGATGCAGCAAGCACAGCGAAAATCGGAAATAAGTCTGACTTTCACGTTTCTCAGTTCTCTGATTGTCTTGTAATTTCTTATAAAATTAAGAGTTGGGCTGCTTTGTTCGATATCGTGAATAAGCTCAGTCTGATTGTGATTAGGATAATTGGCCGGGGCTACCTGTTACGTGGGGGGCTCACCTTTGGGAAGCTATATCACTCTGATAAAGCGATCCTAGGGCCAGCCATGAACCGTGCATATCATCTAGAGTCAGTGGTCGCAAAGAGCCCACGGGTGATTCTCGATCCTGAGGTTTTCAACGAGCTATTGGAACACTCAGATGAAGAGGCGGTGGAGACGATTAAGCAAATTCTCGTGCAAGACGACTGATGGGATCTGGTACTTCGACTATTTTTCATGCGAGTCAGTAGCAGAAAGGGTTGCGGGTGAGTTCGATTTCTACCCTCAGTATCTTGCTACAATAGCTGGCCTGATAAGCAGTGGCTTGAAGCATGAGGCTCCCGGAGTATTGGCTAAATATATCTGGATGCATGAACGCTACCGGTTAGCCCGAGAGTCGTTCTTGGGTTTTCCTAGTAATCATTCTACTAGAACTAAATTTCCGGGTTTCCTGGAGAAGATTGAAGCGCTCCCAAGCTTGAACAAGGATGTCACAAAGGCAAAGGAAGTTGTCGCTAAAGATGCGAAGGACAAAGAGTCGAAAAAGAGAAATAAGGGAAAGGCCTAAGCATGGCCGGAGGCTAGTGTTCTGTCTCAAAAATAAATATTCCATTTGAGCTACGCTTCCATAGTCAGCCGGGGTGTGGGGTGAACTATGAATTCTCAAGACATCGTGCTCAGTGATGATGAGCAGGTCGAGTTAAATCGGCGAGTTCGCTCGGCCACCATTAGCCAACGCGACGGTCGTCGAGCACGCGTGATTCTGTTGGCAGTCCAAGGTCATTCACGTAAAGAAATCGCCGAGCTGACGGGGCTCTCACTTGTTTCCGTCACTCGCTGGTGCAAGCGTTTCCAGGCACTACGCCTGGAAGGATTGGTGGATCTGCCGGGACGAGGTCGCAAGCCATCATTACCTGCCGAAGCCTTGAAGCGAACCCTTGAGCAAGTGACCCAACCTCGTATTGGTCAGCCCCGTTGGAGCTGTCGCAGCATGGCCCGTGTCGCGGGTATTTCTCCGGCCAGCGTTCAGCGAATCTGGGCGGCCAACGACATCAAGCCGCACCTGACCCGCACCTTCAAGCTGTCCAATGATCCTGACTTCGAAGAGAAATTCTGGGACGTCATCGGGCTATATCTGGCGCCTCCTGAAAAAGCGCTGGTGCTATGTTGCGATGAAAAGAGCCAGGTTCAAGCCCTGCAACGCACGCAGCCCGGTCTACCACTGGGCATTGGCCATATCCGCACGCAAACCCACGACTATGTCCGTCACGGCACCCTCACGCTATTCGCCGCCATGGACTATTTGCAAGGCCGGCTGATCAGCAGCATCGAAACACAGCACCGACATCAGGAGTGGCTGGCTTTCCTGAAAAAGGTCAATCGGGAAACTCCGAAAACGCTGCAACTGCATTTGATCGTGGATAACTACGCCACGCACAAGCACCCGGTGGTCAAGGACTGGCTCAAGCGGCACCCACGATTCCACATGCATTTCACCCCGACCTCAAGCTCCTGGATGAACATGGTTGAGCGCTTCTTCCGGGACATCACCGTTTACTTACGTGACGGCAGCTTCAGCTCCACACGCGAACTGGCCACCTCAATCACGACGTTTTTAGCGCTGCACAACGCTCAACCCTGCCGATACGTCTGGAGCGCAAAAGGTGAGGACATTTTGCGCAAGATTCATCGCGCCAAAGAGGCGATGACGGGCACGATAAAAGAGAACGTTTTATCTGAGACGGAACACTAGGTGGCACTAACTTGCAGGTTGGTCTACTGTTTTAGTGATCAAGAACGACTGGCTGTCCTGTCGGCTAGAATAAATCTGAATGAGTGCTTTCAGCTTGCCGCTCAACTCAAGCGGTTGCGCCAGGCTGTTGTCAATAGTACGTAGGTTGGGATAATGCCTAGTTGTAAGTAAGGTGCTCCTGTCGGATATTCGGATAGCCAATTTTGGCAAATATGAGATCGAACCATGCCTAACGTTTATGTTGAACCGCAGCCGACAGGCCGTCCAGAAGGTGACCCTATCACGGGGTATCACTTGAAGTTGGCCGGTGGTAAGAAGTTGGTGGAAACCACTTTTAAAACCCAGAAAGAAGCCATTGATAAGGCGCGGGAGCTTGGCCATAGCCCCAACGTAGCCAGGGTGCGCCATACCGATATCGGTAAGCCCGATCATTGGCGCGCCGCCTGATCATCGGTGGCGGAGCTGCCGGGAAAGCCCTATCAAGGGCTTTCTTTGTTTTGGGCTGATTATCGCTCCCATTGGCTCAGGGGAAGCGAGCGGCTGTGATCACCGGGCAGTGGTGATTTGCGGTTGTCGTCAAATTTGCAAGCGGAGCGCGCCGGCCCAGTGGGCCAGAGGCTCGAAGATGGACGCCCGCAGGGCCAAAACCGGGCGCAGCCGGGGTTTGGTTCACGACAGCTGTCCCCGCAGGGGCGAGCCAGCAGGTTTGCGGATTCAAGAAATCCCTGGAGCCCTCGCCACGCCGGGTTTACAGCGAGGAATTCTCCCCGTCTTTTTGGATTTTTTGCGGGTTTTTCCGCACACCGTGCGCTTGTCACGGAACCTCAGGCGGCACAAGCTTGCAGGCCGGCTTACCGTTCTTGGTGATCACGAACGAGTGCCCCTGCTGCAGGAGCTTCATGAGCCGCCTGAAGCGCCTTCTCGCCTGCGTCACGCTAAGCACCTGCATCTCGACATTTTCCTGTTCATGCGCCCGTTCAGCGACGTCTTGATCTCGAGTGGTCGCTCACGTAGTGCGACCTCACATTCACCGGCCCGTTACGCGTGTATCGAACGTGACCGCTCCGGTAATGACCGCTGACATGCTGAAGCCTCAACCACTCAGGGAAAAAGGACATCGCCTGTGTGTGGCGCCGATAAACCTCGGGCATGTACTGCTGCAGGTACACCGCGAGCGAGTCTTCCTTCACCTCGAAGTTGTAGACGCGCCAGTAGGCCTCGATGAGATCCTTGTTCCGGCGAAGGTAGTAGCGCCACAGCCAATTGGGGTTCGGCGTATCGTATTGGAATTTGGCCAAGGCCGGTGCCTCGTCCAGCGATGCCTTGAACCCCTCCGTCCAGATCAGGAGCAGCAGCAGGGCTACCCCAACGACGGTCATGAAGGTCTTGTCGTAGATGAACGAGTAGATCGCTGCCGGCGAAGCCCAGTCCCACATGATCCAGCCGAACAAGAAGAAGAGGATGAGGAAGAGCGGCGCCAGGAATAGGCCTATTGCCAGGCCAAGCCAGGCGCCAATGATCTCTGGCAACTTCGACCATACGCTCGGCATGTATTCCCTCCCTGGAGCCTGGCTGATCAGGTGTATCTCGATGGTAGCTCAGCGGCTCATGCTCAGGGAATGAACGTCGCGTGGAGATTTTAAGGAGTAGTACGACAAGCTAGAAGTAGGCAGGAGATGGAGCGAGCAGCCAGAGTGTAATTGTTCTGGCTGCGAGAGAAGCGCGGAGGGCCTGCAGGATTCACTTGGGGGAAACGTAGTAGCGAACCGACGACTCCAAAAAGCGCTCGTTGAGGTACTCCGGCGTGAGCTTGCCGGCCTTTTGGAGTTTGGCAAGTAGCCTCTCGTCAAGCAGCACGAGCTCCGGGCTCACGGGCAGTGCTGGGAAACCTTGCACGTAAAGTGCAACGTTTGAGTCGGGAAGAATGAATTTCTCCTCCGTCGTCGTAAAGGGCACCCATACAGTGTCCTTCAGCAGCTCGCGCCCCCTGATGAAGAACTGTGTGAGCGCCATACCCACAACCATGCGGGCTGTAGCATGTGGGTCACCAGTTCCGTTGAAGATTCGGACGGTATCATTTACCTGCTCAACCTCATCTTTTTCAAGCTGTGCTTGCGAGGGTATGCATGGCGGCGGCTCCATGATCGAGTCGTAGAGCGGCCTTTCTTTGGCTACGCAGTAAGCCCGTGCTGCCAACATGACGAAATACTCGGTGACGATGGGGGATCTCTCGATGCTCCCGCTCCTACGGAAACCATCTATCTGCTTTAGGTAGTTGTCTTCGGTCGACTTGATCATTCCCTGCTCAGCAGGCTGATCCCATAGCCTAGCAACTACAAAGGCGCTCTTGGGTGAGCGTGCTAT
This sequence comes from Pseudomonas sp. TE21394, assembly GCF_054057835.1. Taxonomy (NCBI): domain Bacteria; kingdom Pseudomonadati; phylum Pseudomonadota; class Gammaproteobacteria; order Pseudomonadales; family Pseudomonadaceae; genus Pseudomonas; species Pseudomonas sp. TE21394. The sequence goes on from NZ_JBSRZR010000001.1 coordinate 2,189,076, forward strand.
GGGGTCGCCACCCCCCTTTTTGTGGATGGTGAGGAGGTTCTCATCTCCCAGCCATTCTTTCAGGTGGGCTTGGGGAATTACGTGCTGATTGACCGTGATTCTGTTCGGGTTTCTGACGCGATTGCCGTTTTCATCAAGCGTTTCGCTGGGAGTTTCGTGAGGGGAGTGGTCTTTCTGGTACATGCTTTTGGCCCTGATGTATTAGTCCGCTGGCGATTGGGCATAGCCTCTCGCCGGGGCGTGATCTCGATTCGTCGGTATTCAGCTGTAGAGAGGCAGCAGTTCCCATACGCCCTGCTTAAGGCGTTTCCACTGAGCTAAGGACACGTTGTGCAGGTTCGAGCGGAGGTAGTGCATTTTCTGACGCCGGCCATCGCTGTTGCACTTTGTATAAGTTTCCAGCTTGTGCACGTCGAGTTCGAAATGCTGGTAGCTCTTGAGCATCGTATTCAGTTGTCGCTGTTGGTAGATGATCCGAGTAAACGGCACCTGCTCACCGGTCTCAATGTCGCGACCGTTTACGAGATCGAAGTCTTTTACGTCTGGCACCCTGAGGTCATGCTTTTCATCAGTGCAGTAGCTCCAGGCAAGGTGGAGGACGCACATGTTGAGCAGTTCCTCTTTCGTTTCCTCGTGCTTCACGAAATTTAGCTTTTCCCACTGGAGAACCCACGTTGCCTGGGTATAGAACCGCTCCAGGTGATGAGGCTTCAGCGGGCGCCACTTATCTTCGCCAGGGAAGTCGGTTTGGGAGAACTGCTTAATCAGCCAATCTTTGAAGGCATTTTTTGTGAGGTGGGCCGGTGTGAGCCGGTTTCCCTTCTGCTGGAGCCCTTGGACTAAACTGGACAGGCTTTGGGTCGCTACCTGCTCCAAACGTTCGTATTCAAGGAGCTCCCAATGGGAGCGATTCACCATGCTTGCCAGCATCAGCCTTGCGGCAAGCGAGTTTGTTGCCGGAGTGGCCGCAGCATTGAGCATCGGCTGTAACAAGCCACTGCAGATCTCGGTTGTGCGTCGGTAGGCCTTGGCAATAGCAGCATCGATTTCATGTTCGGGTACGCCAACCTGTGGTTTCACAAGCGTCTTGGCTCGAGTGTCCCAGGCAAGGTTCAACCTGTAGAACGTCTCATAGAGCTTGAGATCTGGCATTGCGCAGAGGAAGGGCTCGCAAAGCTCCAGTAAGTCGCCGTAATCCTTCTTTTCGTCATCACGCAGAAGCTTGTGAAGCTCTGAGAGGAAGCGTTGTTTGGCCTTTACCAGCCTCTCGATTTTGCCAGCAGCGCCACGGAGGTACTGTGGCACCGACTTGTCAGGGTTCTTCTGCAGCACGTTGAGCAGGATGGCGCCCATTGGTGCTAGGAGGCTCGATTGGTAGCTGCGTTCTGACTCTACGCCTTCCGGGGCCGCTAGTAGCAGTTGGCTCGACCACTGCAGGTATTCACCGGACATGATCGTGCATGTCTCGATATACGCTTTGAGCTCAGTTTCGTAGGTCGCTCGCTCAGCTTCATTCAGGCTGTCGAGGTGCGCCTGGTAGGCGCCCTCATCAAGGCCAAGGATTTCTTTGAGGCTCTGGATAGCGCGGCTCTTTCGAGCCAGCTCTCCATCAGCGAGCTTCTGGGTTCCCTTGTCATGCATTTGTCTTCACCGGATTTTGTTAAACGGCAGGAATCGCTTCAGGTTGCGCTTCGAGGATCGCCCGAGTGCGCTTGCCCAGCTCCTGGCCGCCGAGCACGCCCACAGTGTACTCATCCACCGTGATGGCTTGGCGCATGGCATCACGGAAGCAGGTGTCCGGCTTCACTTCCTGGATCGCCTGAGCAAGGGCGTTCAGGTACTCGGGCTCCGAGTGGTTCTGGCGCGCTTGCTGGAGATGGTAGGAGTCGCTACCTGCTGTCCAGGCAAAGGAAAGGGTTTTCTTGATCATGAATTACCTCAGCGTTTCGGTTGGTTGGAATTGCGACGCCAGTGTCGTCCGAACCGCCATTCGCTTTCGCTCAAGGAATCCGATTTAATTTTTTCGTAGGTTTCGAGTGCTGTCTCCGCCCTTGCGCCACAGCCGTTCTTTAAGCTTGCTACCCTGAGGTTTGTGGGCAAATCGCAAGCGGAGCGCGCCGGCCCAAGATGGGCCAAAGACTTGAGGATGCACGCCCGGAGGGCCAAAACCGGCGCAGCCGGGTTTGGTTCACCACAGCCGTGCCCGAAGGGCCAAGCAGCCAGGCCACCCTGCTATGTTCCCGAAAAGGCACATTAGCCTTGATTCTGGCCCCTAATGTTCCCAGATGGGATCACTACGCGGTGCGATGACGGAGCCTGCTTCGAACGATTCTGGGAGCATTTCCCCATCGAGCGTGGTCGTTAGAAGTACGAAGATGGTGGTGGTAAGCCGTCTAAAGCGTGCTCAGCGACGGTCGATACATTTGGTAAGCGGTTACTGGTCGGGTGGCGAAAAATTTTATGGCGGCATTTTGCTTTTTGTTCTAGGCTCCGCACGCCTTTCGTCAGATTTTCCCTACCTGTTACTTAGCTAGCACGTGGGGTCTACTTGTTGGTTTGCACGGTGCAATGATATTGTACCGAGATCCCTGAAATCATTTTTTAGGACGGTTGATAGCCATGGTCAATAATCAGTTGGATGCCCTCGCGCCCGCTCCACTCGTGTCTGCTACAGACCGTGAGGCTGTAGCTCGTTGGTTTCAGTCTGAGGATGCCGGGCGTCAGCTGGCTCAAGCCGCTGCGTTTGCTCGAGGTGTTATCGAGGACTTCAACAGGGCTAGCGTCATTCCCCCTGAGGAGCTGAACCGCCCGATCACCCTGGCTTGACGTCGGCAGGTGATCTTTGGCGTTTGCAGTCCACCCTTACACTATCTCAAACCTGATCCAGTGCTTTGCTAACGGCTCTGCCGGAGCATCTCATGGTCAGATTGGTCGGAAAATTCATCGAAACTACTTCGAAGAATATTTCAAAGAGCTCAAGGCCAAAACCATAGTTGTCGAGACCGAGTACATCGACAAGGACTACCTTGAGGATTACGCGGCTTACTATGATCGATGCTTCCGCGCCTATGAGCGGCGGACGCATCGTCTGCATTTCTTCGATATTGCCTTCAGCTCCGAAGATTTCGACAACTGCATCACTGTCGGCGAGGGTGGGCTAAGCGAGCAAGCGCTTAGTGATGCCTACCTTGGTTTTGTGGTGGTCAAGCCGCTACCGCAATCGATCATCGGTCGTACCTGCTTGCGGACTTATCCCTCAGATGGCGGACGGCGCCATTTCCCGAGTCTGCGTACCTACGAGGTTCACCTTTTCGGTTTGAGGCTCGAGGTTCAAAGCCTGGCCTACCAAGAGCAGGACACTGTGGTTGCGGCATGTGCTACCAGCGCCTTGTGGTCATGCTTCCAGGGCACCGGGAAGCTGTTCCAGCATCAAATCCCGCCTCCGGTAGTGATCACCGACTGGGCTGCGGAACACATGCCTGAGAACCTGGCTTTGGCCAGCGCTCGTGCATTCCCGAACAACGGCCTGACAGCGAGCCAAATGGCTGCAGCGGTTCGGAAGCTAGAGCTCGAGCCAATGGTCATCAGTACCATTGATCGCCATACCCTTAACGGCGTGGCATACGCTTTCCTCAAGGGCAAAATCCCCTGCGTGCTCGCATTCGCGCTCAGGGAATACCAGGGTGATGACAGGTTCTCGTTTGAGGGGCTGCACGCGGTGGCGATCACCGGCTACTCGCTCAGCGACGGGCCTCCTCTGCCTCAGCGGACTACTGGTTTCCAGTTGCGTGCTGAGCGAATCGACAGGCTGTACGCGCACGACGACCAGGCTGGGCCATTTGCTCGGATGACCTGGTGTGCGGCGAGCATGGTTGGCCCATCTCACTCCAGTGACATGACGATGCTGAAGACGTCGTGGCCAGGGGAGGTGTTCGCGGATATTCATAACCGCTTTGTCATGATTCCGCTGTACCACAAAATCCGAATCCCATACGGCGAGATCCATGCAGCGATTTTGTATCTGGATACGTTGATCGAGGAAGTTCGTGCCGACACTGACATCCCACGAGTGGAGTGGGATATCTTCCTGACCAACGCGAGTGACTACAAGACGTCGGCTCGCGAAGAGTACCCGGCGTTGGGCATTCCGCTTCACGACACGCTGTACAAAAGCCTGCCGCGCTTCATGTGGCGAGTCATCATGCGGACAGACGATGAGCTCCAGATCGATCTGCTTTTCGATGCAACCGGTATCGCTCAGCACGACCTGCTGGTGCATAGGGCGAGTCGCGGGCGCATTTACGATTTCATCCTGGGGCACCTCAGCAATGCGTTCACTAAGCACCCATTCGAGGTGCCTCCGCAGGTGGAAGCGGTGCTGAAGAGCTTCGCCGGAGCGCTACCGAAGCCTTAAAAACGCATTTTTACTGCATATGCTATAATCCGGGCGCAAGTCCCCTGATCCTTTTCACTGGAATCACTTATGTTTTTCAATCGAATTGGACATCGTAGCGATGCGAAGAAGGCCGAAGACGAGGCCTTCATGAAAGCGATCAAGAACATCGACACCCTTGTGGTGAGGGATGGTCGCATGTCCATGGACGTCAAAGAGATCGAAGACTTGGTTCGCTCCTCTCGCGAGAAAGCCAAGAAACTGGTTAACACGGACGCTGATACCGACTAAATGGCTCTATTACTCCTCCTGCCGCTCCTGGTGAGTGGCTTTTTGGTGTGCCTGAAAGATCCCATGGTGTACTGCAAGCTGCACCGCTATGACGGTCAGCTGCTGTATCTACAGGTAGGGCGCTACGGCATTTACTGCTTCCTGTCGGCCATGATGCTTACGGCGGTGCTGATTGGGCTCGTCTCTCATGACTGGGGTACGTTCTGCCCCAAATGGGCCCAAGGCGCGGAGGCAGCAGCTGCCTCCTGCTACCCCGTAAACACCGACTTTATGGGTAAATTGTCTGCCCTGGTGAAAGAGTGGGACATTGCCGGCGACAAATTTAGTCCTGTCGCGGTGTTCCTTATGCTCTCCGGGCTACTGACGCTCCTCATGCCGAGCATCTGGGAGTTTTTAACCGTCCGGATCATGAAGTGGCAGCTGGGCGTTTCCAGGGATGACGCCATCGCGGCCTATCTGCTGGGCGAGTCGGCGCAGCATAGCCCTATCGGCTCGACTCTCGTTGAGGCCTTTGTTACCAAAAACGAAGTGATGATCACGATGGAGGATCGGAAGGTCTACGTCGGCTACATCATGGACGTAGGGGCTCCGACCGAGGTGACGGGCGTGAATCTTGAGATTCTGCTCATTCCGACCGTCAGCGGCTATCGGGACAAGGACACCCTCAAAGTGGTGTACACCACCGACTATCCGGGCGATATCCCGCTGGAGCCTGTTGGATTCCGGCAGGAGAACATCGTCTCCGTCAGCGTGTTCAGCGAAGAGATCCGCGAGACGTTCAAGCGCCTTGATGCGGAGAGGGAGAGCGAGGACGCTGCGAAGGAGAAGGCTGCTAAAGACCAGTTGGTCAAGGCTATCGGTGAGCTTGTGACCGTGGTTCAGTCGGCCCAGAAGTCGGCTTCCGCAGAGGCGGAAGAGGCGCGGCCTACGTTAGAAGCAGTACCTAACGCTCAGCAATGACCACGGTTCCTGGCGCACTGCATCAGATGGTGCGCCAGGGCTGACTTATCGTTTCAATTGGTCTAGGACGCCTTTCTGTTCAGGCCGCTCTCTGGGGCAACAATCCCCGGCCCGTAAATCATCACTTCCGAACCCTTCTTCTTTTCTTGGGCTGTGTAGCTCAGGAAATACTCATCCTGCCGGTAATCGGCATAGATCTCTTTGATTTCATCCACGTTGTCGTAGGAAACGATCCACGGCTTGTCAGCACTGCCAAGTGCCTTGGCAATCTGAACGTGGTCGTCGTGAACGTAGAAGTTACGGTAGAGTCCGGATCCCTTGATGTAGTAGGGCGGGTCGAGATACGTGAGGGATTTCTGGGGGAGGGTGGGTATTACGTTATTGATGAAGCTCAGAGCGTCTTCATTATAGATCTTGATGCGATTCTTGAACTTGCCGATCAGCTCAATTCGCTTGATGAGTTCGGGTTTATTAAAGCGTACATCGAGTTTCCATTTTCCGGCTTGCTCTTGGCCGCCAATAACGCCAGCTTTGAGAATTCCAGAGCGGTTGGTGCGATTCAGGAAAAAGGTGGCCATGGCCAGGTCGACGACAGAGCAGTCCTGAGGATTAGCCAGGACTGCCTTGAATTTGTGCCAGTTTTCCATGGTGACGGGTGTGTCATGGATAACTTTGCTGATCTCGTCGGTATGATGAACCACCGATTTCCAGAACGCGTAAATGGCCGGATCAAGATCATTGATGTGAATAACTGAAGCGTACTCATGGAACATCAATTCCAAGGCAACTCCAGCACCACCTGCATATGGCTCAGCGTAATGGCCGTCCAGCAAGTTGTTCACTTCAAACATGCGTTTAATGAAGTGAGCAAATTTTCCTTTACCACCAGGGTAGCGTAGCGGAGTGGAAAATACCTTAGAAGCGCCCATGAATCTGACCCCAGCCTATCAAGCCGCACATGAAAACACATAACAAGGTATTTTCCAATGCCTTATCTCCAGATAGCTTCAAGCATTGGGCGGTATTCTTCCGCAATGTCCTTCAATTCTGATGGCAAAGGGATACTATGCGTGCCATGAACGAATAGGTTGAAGTGGTCTACAGATCCTGGCTGATCATAGGAGCTGGCACGCTTGAAGATGGCTTTGGCTGCCGGCGCGGGCATGCGTTTTTCCGCCTCTAAATGTTTAACGACCGACTGTACCTTTAGCACCAGTTTGTCGCCATTGCCACCACCTCTTAATTCCTGGTTAGTATCCCAGCGTTTGATCGGCGTGCCTGCATCTTTCTGAAGTTGAATGTACTCGTCGCAAGTAGTTTCCATGAAGACTCGGAAAGTAATTGCGGTCGCATTGGGGCATTCATCAACACGCAGTACAGTGCGAAGCTCATTGTAGATCGAGTTAATTCTCGAGTTGGTAATCTTCAAAGAGAATGGGGTCAAATACTTCCGGGCGCGAACCTGTGGCTTTGCACGTATGCCAGGCTCTTGCTGTGGTTCAGGAACAGGCTTAGCGTTACCACCTTGAGTGCCTGAGCCGCCAGCCGGAAGTTGAGGTGCTTGAGGTACGCCTGGTTGAGCTGGAGGTGTGTTGGCATCTACACCCTTACTTCCATTTTCCTGCTCGGTGCCTTTCCCTTCAGTAGGTACGCCGACATTAGGGGGAATAACTTGGCTATTATCTCCGCTGGGCGCGCTCGGAGTGATTTCAGGCGGCGGGCTATTGACGTCTGAAGTTCCCTGGTCAGTCGTTCCGGTAGCTGGGCTTACTTCGGGCTTTGTTGGTTCCGGAGTTGGCCGGGGTAATGGAGCAGGTTTAACCTTTGCAGCTTCCGCCAGTTTGTGTGGCAAAATTTCAGGGGGGATGTGACCAAGTGTAATTACTTGGTTTTCGTGTTTGCGGACATCGTTGACGTTGTATCCATGAGATACAAACATGTCCAGCAAGAACTCCAGGGATGGAGCGATATGTTCGAGTGGGAGCTGTGGCACAAGCAGCTTATTCTCGACTTTCAGGCGGAAGGTGCTTTGCCCCAGGCTGGAGGAAAAAATACGTGTAAGGGTCGTGACGTCGACCTCGAATACATCGAGTTCCGCTTTGCTGGAGAAGATGTGCTGGTTCTCAGTGATCAAGTTGCGAACTTGTCGACCGATGGATTCAATACCGGTAGTTCGGGCCCGTCGTTCGTCTCGGATGTCGCTGTCCCAGCCTACCCGGCCTACACCACGATTTTCGCCGGTATGTTTAAGCTCAATCCACATGTCTCCATCAACACGCGTTGCTACAACACTGCACTGCAGGCTTTCAGGTACGCCATTCGCCAGCGAGTTATGAGCTTTTAGAAAGCCTTTATAGCCACGATCTGAGGGGCAGAGATCAGGTCGTTGCAGAAGCTTCAATGCCGTGAGGCGGCGGTTTCCTTCCAGAACAATGAAGTTGCCATCGTCGTCGGGGGTTACGAGCTGGAGCTCTGTCGGATCCAGGCCATGCTCAGCGATGTGTTCGGCCAGACGGAGCAGCTTCTTCGCGTCTTCCGGGGCGGACAGCATGAGCTTGATCGCCTCGCGTTGGTTCTGTGCGACGTCGTTGCCGAAGCGGACGTTCTCCTGGTCGAGCTTGATCTTGTCCAGAGGGATGACTCGGATATCCCTCATCATTACGTCAATTTTCATCATTTCTACCGTTACGCAATCCAGTGCTGGCACGATGATAATACAAACCGACCGACCAAGCGGCCCCAGCCCACATGGGCTGGGGCCTTGGCTGCCTAAGCTACTGACTTATATAGAGAAAGCTGGACAGTGCTTATCGAAATGTGCATAATTGGAAATGCACACGGGGAGTTCTCCTGTGCAGCCCACGAGTTGCGGCTGCTGGTGCAGAAAAGGCGTCGGAGGAAGAGCGTGGGTACACCGTTCAATCTCACCGAAGGTGCGGCGCTGCTGTCGCTGTTCGGCCGCCTGACCGGCTACACCCCGCGTTGGTTCACCTACTTCATCGGCGATGCCCATGTGTATGAAAACCACCTCGACATGCTCAACGAGCAGCTCAGGCGCGAGCCGCTGGAAGCGCCGAAGCTGGTGATCAGCGACCGCGTGCCGGCGTTCGCCGATACGGGCAGGTACGAGCCGGAGTGGCTGGAGAAGATCGAGCCGAGTGATTTCTGGCTGGAAGGGTATGAGCACCATGCGCCGATGACGGCGCCGATGGCGGTGTGATGTTCTGAATCGCCGGGGCGCAGAAGCAGCCCCGGAATTCTCAATGCCCGTGGCTTCGCCCCACATGCGAATGCTCGGTATCCGGCACCGATACTGCCCCATTCGTCTCCAGCTGCTGCAAAATCGCGCATTCTGCCCCTTGCGTATTGCAGCGCCTGCGCAATTCCACAAGTTGCTGCTGCAGCGCCACCAGACCATCGATCCGCGCCTGCACGTGCTCGATGTGCTCGTCGATCAACGCATTTACGCTGCCGCAAGAACCCTCCGGGCTGTCGCGCAGGCGTAGCAGGCTGCGGATTTCGTCGAGGGTCATGTCCAGGGTGCGGCAGTTGCGGATGAAGGTCAGCCGCTCGACGTGAGCCTGGGTGTACAACCGGTAGTTGCCTTCTGTACGTGCCGGCTCCGGCAGCAGCTGTTCGCGTTCGTAGTAGCGGATGGTTTCCACGGCGCAATCAGTGGCCTTGGCCAGTTCTCCGATCTTCATCAGCAAATCTCCAGCAAGTGGCTTGACCCTATAGTGGCTACAGGGTGTTCACTTGGCAACAGGCTCATATTAAGGACGAACCCATGAACCAGCCTGTCAGCCACGAACACAAGCATCACCACCACGCCCACAGCTGCTGTGGAGCCACCGTTGCGCCCGCCAAGGTACAGGTGAGCGGAAAGGCCAGCAGCCATGCCCAGCTCAGCCGCTTCCGCATCGAGGCCATGGACTGCCCGACCGAGCAAACGCTGATCCAGGACAAGCTGGGCAAGCTTGCGGGTGTCGAGCAGCTGGAATTCAACCTGATAAATCGCGTACTCGGCGTGCGTCACACCTTGAACGGCACTGCCGAAATCGAGCAGGCGATCGACAGCCTGGGCATGAAAGCCGAGCCGCTTGGCAGTGCAGATGACGGCACCGCCAGCGCGCCGCAATCGGCCAGGGCTCGCTGGTGGCCGCTGGCTTTGTCGGCTGTCGCCGCGCTCGCCGCCGAAATTGTGCACTTTGCGGCGCTAGCCCCGGAATGGGTGGTGGCGGCACTGGCGCTGGCGGCAATCCTTGGCTGTGGCCTGGGTACCTACAAGAAGGGCTGGATCGCTCTCAAGAACCGCAACCTCAATATCAACGCGCTGATGAGCATTGCCGTGACCGGCGCCGTGCTGATCGGTCAGTGGCCGGAAGCCGCCATGGTGATGGTGCTGTTCACCGTCGCCGAACTGATCGAAGCCCGTTCGTTGGACCGGGCGCGCAATGCCATCGGCGGCCTGATGCAGCTCGCCCCGGACATGGCCACCGTGCGCCAAGCCGATGGCCAATGGCGTGAAGTGGAGGTGCGTGAGGTGACCATCGGTGCCTTGGTGCGGGTGCGCCCCGGCGAGCGGATTGGCCTGGACGGCGAAGTGACCAGCGGGCAATCCAGCGTCGATCAGGCGCCGATCACCGGCGAAAGCCTGCCAGTGGAGAAGGCGGTGGGGGACAAACTGTTCGCCGGCACCATCAACCAGGCGGGCGCACTGGAGTTTCGCGTTACCGCAGCTGCCGGGCAATCGACCCTGGCGCGGATCATCAAGGCGGTCGAGCAAGCGCAAGGTGCTCGGGCGCCTACCCAGCGGTTCGTCGACCGCTTCTCGCGCATCTACACGCCGGTGGTATTCGCCATTGCATTGGCCGTGGCGGTAATACCGCCGCTGTTCATGGCCGGCGCCTGGTTCGACTGGGTCTATCGCGCCCTGGTGCTGCTGGTGGTGGCATGCCCGTGTGCATTGGTGATCTCGACCCCGGTAACCATCGTCAGCGGGCTGGCCGCCGCCGCGCGCAAAGGCATCCTGATCAAGGGCGGCGTGTATCTGGAGGGCGGCCGCCATCTGGACTTACTGGCGCTGGACAAGACCGGCACGATCACCCATGGCAAGCCCGTGCAGACCGACGCCAAGGTGCTGGAGCCGCTGTACGAAGGCCGCGCCCAGGCCCTGGCCGCCAGCCTGGGCGAGCGTTCGGACCACCCGGTGTCCCGCGCCATCGCCCAGTTCGGCAAGCAACAAGGCCTGGCCCTGGCCGAGGTCGAGAACTTCGCCGCCCTGGCCGGCCGAGGTGTGCGAGGCAGCATTGCGGGTGAGGTCTACCACCTGGGCAACCACCGCATGGTCGAGGAGCTGGGCCTGTGCTCGCCGCAGCTGGAAGCTCAGCTGGATGCGCTGGAACGTCAGGGCAAGACCGTGGTGCTGCTGCTCGACCGCACCGGCCCTTTGGCCTTGTTTGCCGTGGCCGATACGGTCAAGGACAGCAGCCGTCAGGCCATCGTCGAACTGCACGAGTTGGGCATCAAGACCGTGATGTTGACCGGTGACAATCCGCACACCGCACAGGCCATCGCTGCCGTGGTCGGGATCGACCGCGCCGAAGGCAACCTGCTGCCTGCCGACAAGCTGAGCAGCATCGAAGCGTTGTACGCCCAAGGCCATCGGGTGGGCATGGTCGGCGACGGCATCAACGATGCCCCGGCACTGGCCCGCGCCGAGATCGGTTTTGCCATGGCGGCGGCCGGTACCGACACCGCCATCGAAACCGCCGATGTTGCGCTGATGGACGACGACTTGCGGAAAATCCCTGCCTTCGTCAGGCTGTCGCGGCAAAGTGCGGCGATCCTCATGCAGAACATCGTTCTGGCGTTGGGTATCAAGGCGATATTCCTGGCGATCACCTTTGCCGGCATGGCCACCATGTGGATGGCGGTATTTGCCGACATGGGCGTCAGCCTGCTGGTGGTATTCAACGGCTTGCGCCTGTTGCGCAAATAGAGGACCTGCATGCTGAGTTCTGAGCTCAAAGCCTTCTACATGGTAGCCCGCCTGGGCAGCATCACCCTTGCGGCGAAGAAGCTCGGACTCAGCCAGCCCACGGTGACCACGCAGATTCGTAACCTGGAAAGCCAGTACGCGGTGGAGCTGTTCTACCGCGGCGGACGGCGCCTGGTGTTGAGCGAGGAGGGCGGGCGCCTGCTGCCGATGGTCAAGGCGCTGCTGCAGCAGGAGGCCGACATCGAGTTCGAATTGCGCAACAGCGGCCAGGCTCAGGGCAGCTTGCGCATTGCCGCCACGGCGCCTTACTACATTCTCGACCTGGTGAAAATCTACCGTGAACGCCTGCCGCAGGTGGATGTGGCGGTGGAAATCGGCAACTCGCAGCAGGTACTGGAAATGCTCGAGGAGTACCGAGTGGATATTGCTGCTTCGTCGCAGCTGGTGGAGGATGCGCGGTTGGTGCGGCGGGTGCTGGGGACCGACCCGTTGGTGGTGGCGGTGCACCGCAATCATCCATTGGCCCAACGCCAGGCGGTGTCGATCGAGGCGGTGGCCGGGCATTGCCTGCTGCTGCGCGAAAAGGGTTCGACCACACGCAAGCTGACCGAACAGATGCTGCGGGACGCAGGGGTGATGGCTGGAACGTTGCTGGAAATCGGCAGCCGTGAGTCGATCCGCGAGGCGGTTTTGCGCAATATCGGCATCAGTGTGATTGCCCGGCACGAGGTGCCGCACAACCCCGAGTTGCGCGTGCTGACGCTGGAAAACGCGCCGGTGATGCACGAGTACCTGTATTGCCTGAAGGAGCGGCGCCAGGCCCGGTTGCCGGCGGCCTTCCTCGGGGTTGCGCAGGAAGTGGCCGGTTCACAGTTCTAGATTTGTGTTGGCTTCTTCGCGGGTAAACCCGCTCCCCAGGTACTGCACAGCCTTCAGATCCGGCGCGATCCCCGTGGGAGCGGGTTTACCCGCGAAGAGGCCCGCGAAGGCCACTGCAAAATCTGCCTATATCACTATCACCGGCTTTTGCCCTAAAGCCACAGAACCTTCGCACAGCCTTCCTAGCATGGCCCCCATCTCTTCGATGAGGCCCTGCCATGAATTCCTCCACCCCTGGCGCACAGATGAAAGTGCGCAACATCCACAAGCGCTTCGGTGCCTTCACCGCGCTCAATGATGTCTCGCTGGACATCGCCGCCGGCGAGCTGGTGTGCCTGCTGGGCCCGTCCGGCTGCGGCAAGACCACCCTGCTGCGCTGCATCGCCGGGTTGGAGCGCCAGGACAGCGGCACGCTGTACATCGGCGCGCGCGATGTCTCGAGGCTGCCACCCCAGGCACGTGACTACGGCATCCTGTTCCAGTCCTACGCGTTGTTTCCCAACCTGACCGTCGAAGCCAACATTGCCTACGGGCTGACCGGTAACGGCCGCGACCAGGCGCGTCAACGGGTGGCGGAAATGCTGGCGCTGGTAGGCCTGGTCGGTAGCGAGAAAAAGTATCCCGGCCAGCTCTCGGGTGGCCAGCAGCAGCGCGTGGCCCTGGCCCGCGCGCTGGCGCCGTCGCCCTCCCTGCTGCTGCTCGACGAGCCGATGTCGGCGCTGGATGCCAGGGTGCGTGAGCACCTGTGCAGCGAACTGCGCCAGCTGCAGCGCCAGCTGGGCATCACTACGTTGATGGTGACCCACAACCAGGACGAAGCCATGCTGATGGCCGACCGCATTGCGGTGATGAACAACGGCCAGGTCGAGCAGTACGCCACGCCACAGGACATCTACGATAGGCCCGCCACGCCATTCGTCGCCGAATTCGTCGGCCAGGGCAACTGGTTGCCGTTCCGGCGCAGTGGCGACAGCCATGCCCGGGTTGGTGACATGAACATGCGCCTGGTGCCGGGTTCAGCCCTGGCCAACAGTGGCCGGTTGTTCTGTCGCCCGGAGGCGATCACGGTCAACCCGACGGTGCACGAAGACAACCTGTTCCCGGCGTTGGTCCGCGAGATCACTTTTCTCGGCAACCGCTGCCGCATGAGCTTCGAACTCAAGGCCCTGCCAGGTCATGCGCTGCTGGCCGAGCTGGCCCCCGAGGCCATGCCACGGCTGGGCTCGCAGGACATCTGGGTGGCACTGCCGCCGCAGCGCCTGCAGGTGTTTGCCTGAGATGGCCGCGCCCATGTCCCTGCCGTTGAACCAGGCCCAGGCCGCTCACAACGCTGGCGTCGCCCGGGGTGACCGGTTGTTCGTCGTCGGCGGCAAGAGCCTGCTGCTGATCCTTCTGCTGGTGGCGGTGCTGATGCCGCTGCTGGCGATCTTCTGGCGCGGCTTCAGCGCTGAAGCGGGCCAGGGAGGCGGCCTGGTGGCAGCGCGCGAGCTGTTTACCAGCGCCAACTTCCACTGGTTGTTGGGCAACAGCCTGGCAGTAGCCTTCACCGTCGCGGCCATCGTCGTGCCACTGGCCTATGTGTTCGCCTATGCCCTGCAACGCACATTGATCCCGGGGAAGGGCCTGTGGCGGGGGATTTCCCTGCTACCGCTGCTGGCGCCATCGATGCTGCCGGCCATTGCCCTGGTCTACCTGTTCGGCAACCAGGGCCTGCTGCGCGGCTTGCTCGACGACAACATCTACGGCTTCTGGGGGATCGTGCTGGGCGAGGCAATCTACACCTTTCCGCATGCGCTGATGATCCTGCTGTCAGCCTTGTCGCTGGCCGATGCACGCCTGTTCGACGCCGCGTCCAGCATGGGCGCCGGGCCGTGGCGGGCCTTCACCAGTGTTACCTGGCCGGCCACGCGCCAGGCAGTGTTCGCGGCGTTCTGCCTGGTGTTCACCCTGACCATCACCGACTTCGGTGTCCCTGTCGTGGTCGGCGGCGATTATCAGGTACTGGCGCTGGAAGCCTACAAGGCAGTGGTCGGCCAGCAACAGTTTGGCCGTGGAGCGCTGATTGGCATGGTGCTGCTGGTGCCGGCGCTCTTGAGCTTTTCCGTCGACGCCTGGCTGCGCCGACGCCAGGGCGAGGCCATGAGTGGCCGCGCCCAGGTGTTCGAGCCCAAGCCGTCGCGCAGTCGCGATGCCTGCTTCCTGGCGATCGTGCTGCTGGTGTGCGCGGCGTTGCTGCTGGTGATCGGCATGGCGGTGTATTCCTCCCTGGTTACCTTCTGGCCCTACAACCTGACGTTGTCGCTGCGTCACTACCTGTTCGAGGACACCGCCGGGGGCGGCTGGCTGGCCTACCGCAACAGCGTGACAATGGCCATCGGTACTGCGCTGATCGGCAGTATCGTGATCTTTACTGGTGCCTACCTGATGGAAAAGACCCAGGGCCAACGCCCGCTCAACCAGGCGCTGCGCTTGCTCAGTTTCATCCCCATGGCTGTGCCGGGCCTGGTCCTGGGCCTGGGCTACGTGTTCTTCTTCAACCTGAACGGCAACCCCCTGCACGTGTTCTATGGCGGCATGGGGCTGTTGGTGGTGTGCACCATTGCCCATTACCTGACCACCGCGCAGATGACCGCGGCCACCGCCCTGCGCCAGCTCGACGACGAGTTCGAGGCCGCCGCGCTGTCGCTGAAGGCCCCGCTGTACCGGCACTTCCTGCGGGTGACCGTGCCGATCTGCCTGCCGGCGCTGCTGGACATCATCCGCTACCTGTTCGTCTCGGCGATGACCACGGTATCGGCGGCGATCTTCCTGTACAGCCCCGACACCATCCTGGCTGCCGTCGCCGTGCTGAACATGGACGATGCTGGCAACGTCGGCGGAGCCGCCGCCATGTCCACCCTGATCCTGCTGACCAGTGCCGGCGCTTCACTGTTGCTGGCTGCAGCCTCACGCGGCCTGCTGCGCCGCTCCCAAGCCTGGCGCCAACGCGCCGCGACCGTCTGACCTGTAAGGAACCTACCCATGCACAAGCACCTTGCACTTGCCGCTGCTGTCTCTGCCGTGTTCAGCCTGCAGGCTTCGGCCGCGGCCACCCAGTTGACGGTCTACACCGCGCTGGAAGCCGAACAGCTGAAGAGCTACAAGCAGGCCTTCGAGAAGGCCAACCCGGACATCGAGATCAAGTGGGTCCGTGACTCCACCGGCATCATCACCGCCAAGCTGCTGGCCGAGAAAGATCGCCCGCAAGCTGACGCCGTATGGGGACTGGCGGCATCGAGCCTGGCCATCCTCGATCACAACGGCATGCTCGAAGCCTATGCACCCAAGGACCTGGACAAGATCGCCAACAACTATCGCGATGCGGCCAACCCGCCAGCCTGGGTCGGCATGGACGTGTGGGCTGCCACCCTTTGCTTCAATACCATCGAGGCCGAGAAACAGGGCCTGAGCAAGCCGGTCAGCTGGCAGGACCTGACCAAGCCCGAGTACAAGGGCAAGATCGTCATGCCCAACCCGGCCTCGTCCGGCACCGGTTTCCTGGATGTCAGTGCCTGGTTGCAGACCTTTGGCGAGCCGCAGGGCTGGGCTTACATGGATGCCTTGCACCAGAACATCGGTCAGTACGTTCATTCCGGGTCCAAACCGTGCAAGCTGGCCGCGGCGGGCGAGTTCCCGATCGGTATCTCGTTCGAGTATCCGGCCGTGCAGCTCAAGCGCCAGGGCGCGCCGCTGGACATCGTGCTGCCGAAGGAAGGCCTGGGCTGGGAGATCGAGGCGACCGCAGTGATCAAGGGTTCGCCCAAGGCGGATGCGGCCAGGCGCCTGGCTGATTTCTCGGCCAGCCCGGCGGCCATGGAGCTGTACAAGGAGAACTTTGCCGTGCTGGCCGCGCCGGGTATCGCCAAGCCACAGACCGAGTTGCCGGCGGATTATGAACAGCGGTTGATCAAGAACGACTTTGCCTGGGCTTCGCAGAACCGTGACCAGATCCTGGCCGAATGGCGCAAGCGCTATGACGGCAAGTCGGAGAAGGTGGCCCAGCAGTAAGCTGCCCCAGGCCTCTTCACGGGCACGCCCGCACCCACAGGGATCGCACAGGCATCACGCTTGCGCGTAGCTGTGGGAGCGGGCTTGCCCGCCTGCTGGCTCAGATCTGTGAAACCAGCATCTCTAACTGCGCCTGCCGCTCCGCCTGGTTCAGCTTCGCCCCAGGATTCAGCGTGGACCATTGCGGATGCGCCCGGGCCTTTACCAGGGCCTCCGGCAACTTGCCCTCGCGCCAGGCTTGTTCTTTCAGCTCGCCCAGCCTGATGCTGTCCTGCGCTGCATGCCCGCGATTTTCCAACGCGACCAGCAACTGCTGCTGACGCAAGGCCAGCAAACGCAACACCGTATCGTCCACGGTCAACTCACGCTTGCCTTTCAACTTGCCTATCAGCCGTGACCCATAGTTGCGAGCGGTCTGCAGCGCGCCTCCGGCAATCGCCCCGGCGAGGGCCGCCGCGCCCAGGGTCAGGCCACCCACCAGCAAGTCGACCCCGGCCCCGGCTGCAGCACCCGCCGCCACTCCGCTGCCAAGGCGTACGCCGAGCTGTTTCAAGGTCTCCGGATTGAACAGGTCATCGCCCCAGCGGCCATCCAGCAACGGCAGTTCGCCTGCATGGGCATCCTCGCGGCGGAAGGCGTACAGCTTGAGCAATGCTTCGACACAGCGCTGTTCGCGCTGACGCACATCCTGACGCAGTGCCTCGATGGCCCGGGCTTCGGCAGCCGGCTCGGCCTCGACACTGCGTCGGCAGGCGGCGCAGTCCAGCAGCAGTTCGGCGATCAGGCGCTTGCCGCTGTGCCGGCGAGCCAGGCGCTGCGCTTGCTGATCGTCGATCAGCCGCTGCAGGGCCGGGCGAGCGTTTTCCAGCAGCAGCGCCAGGCTTTCGTACAACCGGCGCTCGCCATCCTCTGGCGGCGCCACGCTGTCGAACCGCACCAATGCGTGAAGGCCAAGCCGGGCAAGGGCTTCACGCCATTGCGCTTCGCGATGCGAGTGGCTGGCGACGAAGTTGAGCACGGGTAGCAGCGGCTTGCCGCAGCTGGCCAGTACCTCCAGCTCGTCACGGTACTTGGCCAGTACCGGCTCACGGGCATCGATCACATACAGGCCGGCATTGCTGGCCAACAGCTGGCGCAGCACCTTGGCCTCCTGCTCGAAACGCTGGCGCGCTTCGCTGCCTTGCAGAAATCGCTCCAGACGGGCCGGGCCGTCCAGGCGCTCGCCAGGACGGTCCAGGCGCTCAAGGTAGTCGAGCAGGGCGATGGCGTCTTCCAGCCCTGGGGTGTCGTACAGCTCCAACAGGGGCTCACCGTCCACCGACAGCCGCGCCCCTTCCACATGGCGGGTGGTGCTGGGACGATGGGACACCTCGCCAAAGCCGACGTCGCGGGTCAGGGTACGCAGCAGCGAGGTCTTGCCGACGTTGGTGTGGCCGACCACGGCCAGTTTCAGCGGCTCAGTCATGGCCATGCTCCAGCCAGGTCAGGGGCGAGGTATCGGCATGTGGCAAGCCAAGCCGGTCGAGGGCTTCGTGCCAGTCACCCAGACGCTGGGCGTCGAGGGCCTGGCCCGGTGCGGTCTGTAACAGCCAGATGCGGGTTGCGCCGGCATTGCGCGCCAGTTCGGCGAGCAACGCCAAGCTGCCCCGGTCGGGCGAGCGGCGTGGGTCGCAGGCAATGGCCAGGCGTGCCGGAGGGAAGCGGCCGAGCTGCTCCAGCAGCCGGTTACGCGATTCACGGCTGTCGAGCACGCCGGCATCGGTGACGCCTTTCGGCAAGGCTGGTGGCCAAGGCCGCTGATCATCCAGCTCCAGGCCGACCAGCAGCGCGCCGCTGCTGCCGCTTTCCAACTGGCCGGCGGTGAACTGCGGCAAGGCTTCGGGCGCGGCGTCCTGTACGCCGATGCGTTCGCTGCGTGGCATCAGCGCATCACGCAGCTGCGCGTAGCCGGGCAGGCTGAGATCCAGGGCCAGGCGTTCACGGCCCTGGCGCCAGCGCCACAGGCACAACCCGGCCAGCAGCAGACGTGGCAGCAGGCCATAAACCAGCACCACGCCGAGCAGCCAGCTAGCCCAGGCCTGGCGGGCCGGGTCCAGGGCCGGCAGGCTGCCGCCGCTCGCGCGGATCATGGTTTCGTCGGGTACGCCGAAGCCCAGCAGCGAGGGCAGGGCGCCCAGGGCCTGGGTCAGTTCGATGAACGGGTCGGCGGCGAGCAGGGTGGTTTCCCAGACAAAACCATAGCGTCGGGTGGCCAGCAAGGCCAACAGCATGCCCAGCGCGCTCAGCATTGCCAGCAGCCACAGGCCGTGCACCAGCAGGCCGAGCAACCAGCGGCTGAGACGCTGGCGCTGCAACAGCACCAGCAGTGCCGGGGCCAGGTGCGCGGCCTTGGCGTCACGGGCGAAGCGTTCGCTCAGCCAAAGCCACAGGCGGCCCAGCCCGGCGCTATATTCGCCGCTGGCGGCAAAGCCGATGGCCCAGCCCAGCAGCATCAGAAGGTCAAGCCCGAGCAGGCTGCCCAGTGCCCAGAACACATTCACCGGGCGTTGCCCATCACCGAGGGCCGCCAGGGCCAGCCCTGCGCCGCTGAGCATGGCCATTATCAGCAAGGCCAGCAGCGCCAGGCGCGCACCCTGTTTCCAGTGGCGCAGGGCGGTGCTCATACCATCGCGTTCAGCCAGGAACAACGCACGGGTTTCAAGGCGGGTCGTCAGGTCACCGCCTGCCTGGCGGGCGCGACGGTTGGCTTCCTGGTCCTCCAGGGGGCCAGCATGTTCCTCGCGCAGGCGTACCGCTTCGGTGAGCCAGCGCTTGTCCAGGGAAGTCGGAGCAGTCACAAGGTCTTCCATTGCACAGGTCAGGGCAGAAGCATAACCCACACGCCCGATGCTATCCTCGCTGGCATGAATACATCACTCCCCCTCAGCCTGATCGCGGCGCACGCCGAAAACCGCGTGATCGGCATCGACAATTCCATGCCCTGGCATCTGCCGGGGGATTTCAAGTACTTCAAGGCCACCACCCTGGGCAAGCCGATCATCATGGGGCGCAAGACCTGGGATTCGCTGGGGCGGCCACTGCCCGGGCGGCTGAACATCGTGGTCAGCCGCCAGGCAGGGCTGGAGCTGGCCGGTGCCGAGGTGTTTGGGTCGCTGGAGGAAGCCCTGGTGCGAGCCGAGCAGTGGGCACGTGAGAAAGGTGCCGGTGAATTGATGCTGATTGGTGGGGCACAGCTGTATGCGCAGGCCCTGGAGAAGGGGTTGGTCAGCCGGATGTACCTGACACGGGTAGAGTTGGCGCCGGAAGGAGATGCCTGGTTCCCCGAGTTTGATGACGGGCAGTGGAAACTGGTGTCGAGCGAGGCTCAGGCCGAAGAAGGCAAGCCTGGGTATCACTTCGAGGTTTGGGACAAGGTTTGAGGTTTTGGGGCTGCAACGCAGCCCCGTCGATCTGTCAGGTATGGCTCAGCTCGACATGCTCATCGTCGGCCAGCACATTCTTGTCGGTCTCTTTCAGCAGTTGGCTGGTCACCACGCCCGCGGTCATCGAGCCATTCACGTTCAATGCCGTGCGGCCCATGTCGATCAGCGGTTCTACCGAAATCAGCAACGCCACCAGTTCCACCGGCAGGCCCATGGCCGGTAGCACGATCAGGGCGGCGAACGTGGCACCGCCACCTACGCCGGCAACCCCTGCCGAACTCAGGGTAACGATGGCCACCAGGGTGGCGATCCACAGCGGATCGAAGGTATCGATGCCGATCGCCGGCGCCACCATCACCGCCAACATGGCAGGGTAGAGGCCGGCACAGCCATTCTGCCCGATGGTGGTACCGAACGAGGCGCTGAAGCTGGCAATCGACTGCGGCACGCCCAGGCGGCGGGTTTGCGCTTCGATGTTCAGCGGAATGCTGGCGGCGCTGGAGCGGCTGGTGAAGGCGAAGGTCAACACCGGCCACACCTTGCGCAGGAAGCGCAGCGGGTTCACGCCGGTGACAGCGAGGATAACGCCGTGCACCACGAACATCAGCCCCAGGCCCAGGTACGACACCACCACGAAGCTGCCCAGCTTGAGGATGTCTTGCATGTTCGAGCTGGCCACTACCTTGGCCATCAACGCCAGCACGCCATATGGGGTCAACTTCATCACCACCCGCACCAGGCGCATCACCCAGGCCTGCAGGGTGTCGACGGCCAACAGCGCGCGCTGGCCTTTCTCGGCATCGTCCTTGATCAGTTGCAACGCGGCCAGGCCGAGGAATACGGCAAAGATCACCACACTGATGATCGAGGTCGGTTTCGCCCGCGCCAGGTCAGCCACCGGGTTGCTGGGAATGAACGACAGCAGCAGCTGCGGGATGTTGAGGTCGGCGACCTTGCCGGCATAGTCGCTGTGGATTACCTGCATGCGTGCGCTTTCCTGGGCACCAGCCACCAGGCCTTCGGCGCTGAGGCCGAACAGGTTGGTCAGGACGATGCCGATCAATGCAGCGATGGCGGTAGTCAGCAGCAGGGTGCCAATGCTCAGCACGCTGATGCGGCCCAGCGACGAGGCATTGTGCAGGCGCGCTACAGCGCTGAGGATCGAGGCGAAGATCAGCGGCATGACGATCATCTGCAACAGGCCAACATAGCCGTTGCCGACCAGGTCGAGCCAGCCGATGGTGGCCTTGAGCACCGGGTGGCCTGCGCCATACAGGGTGTGCAGGGCCAGCCCGAAGACCACACCCAGCACCAGGCCCAGCAGTACCTTCCTGGCCAGGCTCCAGTGGGTGCGGCGGGTTTGTGCCAGGCCCAGCAACAGGGCCAGGAATGCCAGCAGATTAAGGGACAGCGGCAGGTTCATTGAAGCTCCAGCGGAAAAAAGGCAATAGAGGCATCGCCTCTGTGAGCGATTGCGAACGGAAATGCTAACAGCCTGAAAACAAACGAATTTATACACATATGGAATGTGCATAGTCGTTTATGGAATAACGCTATGTCGCGCATTGCAATGAACGCGGCGTTTGCAGTTGTATGAGGGTCGTTATGAAAGGCCGCCTGCCACCCTCGTTGCACTAGCGTTTCGGGGTCATTTCAGGAGATTCGTCGATGAAATCTGCTCCGAAGGCTGTCGCTGTCGCCCTGTCCCTGCTGTTCAGTATCGAAACCTTCGCCACCGAGCTCAAGCACTGGCCGGCCGAGGCTGCCAAGCAACTCGATACCCTGATCACCGCCAACGCCAACAAGGGTAATTACGCGGTGTTCGACATGGATAACACCAGTTACCGCTATGACCTTGAAGAGGCCTTGCTGCCATTCATGGAAAACAAGGGCCTGCTGAGCCGCGACAAGCTCGACCCCTCGTTGAAGCTGATGCCATTCAAGGACACCGCCGACCACAAGGAAAGCCTGTTCAGTTATTACTACCGGCTGTGTGAAGTCGACGACATGGTCTGCTACCCGTGGGTAGCTCAGGTGTTCTCGGGCTTCACCCTGCAGGAACTGAAGGTGCAGGTGGATGAAATGATGGCCTCCGGCAAGCCGATCCCCAGCACTTACTACGAAGGCGACCAGGTCAAGACCATCGAAGTGCAGCCGCCCAAGGTCTTCAAGGGCCAGACTGAGCTGTACAACAAGCTGATGGAGAACGGTATCGAGGTCTACGTGATTTCCGCTGCCTCCGAGGAGCTGGTACGGATGGTCGCGTCCGACCCCAAGTATGGCTACAACGTGAAACCAGAGAATGTAATTGGTGTGAGCCTGCTGCTGAAGGACCGGGCCAGCGGCCAACTGACCACGGCTCGCAAGCAGATCACTGCCGGGCACTACGATGCCAAGGCCAACGTCGGGCTGGAGCTGACCCCATACCTATGGACTCCGGCCACCTGGATGGCCGGCAAGCACGCGGCCATCCTGACCTATATCGATGAGTGGAAGAAACCGGTACTGGTGGGAGGTGATACGCCAACCAGTGACGGCTACATGCAATTCCATGGCGTGGACGTGGACAAGGGCGGCATCCACCTGTGGATCAACCGCAAAGCCAAGTACATGGAGCAGATCAACGGGATGATTGCCAGGAATGCGGCAGCGCAGGCCAAGGAGGGCTTGCCGGTTACAGCGGACAAGAACTGGGTGATCGTGACGCCGGAGCAGATTCAGTAAGCCTTGCGCTGCCAGCTCCGGCCTCTTCGCGGGTGAACCCGCTCCCACAGGTACTGCACAGGTTTCCGATGCTGTGCCGCACCTGTGTGGGTTTACCTGCGAAGGAACCTCACAGGCATAAAAAAACCGGCGCCCAGGACGCCGGTTTTTTCTCTCTGTCAGGCCTTAGAACCCTTCCAGCATCGCCTTGTTACGCACAGCACCCTTGTCGGCACTGGTTGCCAGCAGGGCATAGGCCTTCAGCGCAGTGGTCACCTTGCGTGGGCGCACTTCGGCTGGCTTCCAGCCCTTCTTGTCCTGCTCGACGCGGCGTTGGGCCAGTTCTTCGTCGCTGACTTGCAGGTTGATCGAACGGTTGGGGATATCGATCAGCACCTTGTCGCCGTCGCGCACCAGGCCGATGGCACCGCCAGCCGCGGCTTCCGGCGAGGCGTGGCCGATCGACAGGCCCGAGGTACCGCCCGAGAAGCGGCCATCGGTGAGCAGGGCGCAGGCCTTGCCCAGGCCTTTGGACTTCAGGTACGAGGTCGGGTACAGCATCTCTTGCATGCCCGGGCCACCTTTCGGGCCTTCATAGCGGATGATCACGATGTCGCCGGCCTTCACTTCGTCAGCGAGGATGCCGCGCACGGCGCTGTCCTGGCTCTCGAAGATCTTCGCGGTGCCTTCGAACACCAGGATCGATTCGTCGACGCCGGCGGTCTTCACCACGCAACCATCCAGCGCGATGTTGCCGTACAGCACGGCCAGGCCGCCTTCCTGCGAGTAGGCGTGCTCGACGCTGCGGATGCAGCCTTCGGCGCGGTCCAGGTCCAGGCTCGGCCAGCGGGTCGACTGGCTGAATGCAGTCTGGGTCGGGATGCCGGCAGGGCCTGCCTTGAAGAAGGTATGCACGGCTTCGTCATCGGTCTGGGTAATGTCCCACTTGGCGATGGCTTCTTCCATGCTGCGGCTGTGCACGGTCGGCAGGTCGGTGTGCAGCAGGCCGCCACGGGCCAGCGAGCCGAGGATGCTGAAGATGCCGCCGGCGCGGTGCACGTCTTCCATGTGGTATTTCTGGATGTTCGGCGCCACCTTGCACAGCTGCGGTACTTTGCGCGACAGGCGGTCGATGTCGCGCAGGTCGAACGCCACCTCGGCCTCCTGGGCTGCGGCCAGCAGGTGCAGGATGGTGTTGGTCGAGCCGCCCATGGCGATGTCGAGCATCATGGCGTTCTCGAACGCCTTGAAGTTGGCGATGTTGCGCGGCAGGACCGACTCGTCGTTGTCGCCGTAGTAACGCTTGCACAGCTCGACGATGGTGCGGCCGGCAGTGAGGAACAGTTGCTCGCGGTCGGCGTGGGTGGCCAGGGTCGAGCCGTTGCCCGGCAGGGCCAGGCCCAGGGCTTCGGTCAGGCAGTTCATCGAGTTGGCGGTGAACATCCCGGAGCACGAGCCGCAGGTCGGGCAGGCGCTGCGCTCGTATTCGGCGACCTTTTCGTCGGAGGCCGAAGAGTCTGCAGCGATGACCATGGCGTCGACCAGGTCCAGGCCATGGTTGGCCAGCTTGGTCTTGCCGGCTTCCATCGGGCCGCCGGATACGAAGATCACCGGGATGTTCAGACGCAGTGCGGCCATCAGCATGCCGGGGGTGATCTTGTCGCAGTTGGAGATGCACACGATGGCGTCGGCGCAGTGGGCGTTGACCATGTATTCAACGGCGTCGGCGATGATCTCGCGGCTTGGCAGCGAGTACAGCATGCCGTCGTGGCCCATGGCGATGCCGTCATCGACCGCGATGGTGTTGAATTCCTTGGCCACGCCACCGGCGCGTTCGATTTCGCGGGCGACCAGCTGGCCCAGGTCCTTCAGGTGCACGTGGCCTGGGACGAACTGGGTGAACGAGTTGGCGATGGCGATGATGGGTTTCTTGAAGTCTTCGTCCTTCATCCCGGTGGCGCGCCACAGGGCACGGGCGCCGGCCATGTTGCGGCCTTGGGTGGAAGTCTTTGAACGGTAATCAGGCATGAAACACTCCTGGCGGCTTAATCAGGTCACAGAAAGGGGAGTGAGCTTCTCTTGTCCTTTGTACCGCAGGCCGGTTGCCACTGGCACGGATGGGGCCGAGGACTGCGCGGGATCGCCGCGTGCCTGGCCAGAGCTCATAAACCCGCCGGGGATGACTGGCGATGAATAGGCCGATTCTACACCGCTGAGGCGGTGAGGGAATGGCGATGTGGCCAGGCGGTGGCTTTGGCCTGTTGGTCGGTTGCTTGTAGGACCTTTCTGAATCGCTGCTGACGGGGCTGACCAGCAGTTCCCGAGCTTCTATCATGCCGGCGCCGCATGTGCGGCTTTGCGAGAAAACACTCAATGGACCTTCCCAGTTACCGGTTCCACACGAACCTGAAATCTGGCACTGAGCGCGCCGTCGCCAGGGCTGCCGAAGGCTTGAGTCCAAGGGGCTGAGGTCTGTGGGCGCCTGGGTCGGCGCCTGGAGAAACTCATGCAACAATCGCTCGATAGAAATACCTCCGATCTGAACACCCAGGCAGCCCTGGAGGCACAACGGCGTGAGGCGACCGAAGATTTCCACAAGGGCGCCTCGATCACCAATCACATAGGCAATCTGCGACACGCGACCCTTGGTCTGCTTTACCGCAAACGCGTGTTCTGGCTGGTTCTGCTGGTGTTCGGCAACCTCTTTTCCGGGGCGGGCATTGCTGCCTTCGAGGAAACCATCGCCGCCCACATCGCTCTGGTGTTCTTTCTGCCACTGCTGGTGGACAGCGGCGGTAATGCCGGTGCCCAGTCTGCAACTTTGATGGTGCGGGGCTTGGCCACAGGTGAAGTGGTCATGCGTGACTGGTGGCGCATGCTGGGGCGGGAATTCGCGGTGGCGCTGCTGCTTGGATGCACCATGGCGGTGGCCGTAGCGTCCCTTGGGGTACTACGCGGGGGGCCGCAGATTGCCCTGATCGTTGCCAGCAGCATGGTGTTGATCGTGCTGGTCGGCAGCCTGATCGGTATGAGCCTGCCGTTCCTGCTCAGCCGCTTCAAGCTGGACCCGGCCACGGCCAGTGGCCCGTTGATCACATCGATTGCTGATGCCGCAGGCGTGCTGGTGTATTTCGGAATTGCGACGCAGGTATTGGGCATCTGAAGCGAACCGGGGGCATGAAGGCCCCCGGTTGCCAGCGCTTAGCTGTTGGGCAGTAACCGGCAGGTGATGCTCTTGATGTAGCGGGTTTCGGCGATGGCCGGGTGCACCGGGTGGTCCGGGCCCTGGCCGCCGCGTTCGAGCAACTGCATGTTGCGGTCGAGGTGGCGGGCGCTGGTCAGCAGGATGTTGTGCAGGTCGTCTTCAGGCAGGTGCATCGAGCACGAGGCGCTGACCAGAATACCGTCCTTGGTCAGCATGCGCATGGCCTGCTCGTTCAGGCGGCGATAGGCCGCTTCACCGTTTTTCAGGTCTTTCTTGCGCTTGATGAACGCGGGTGGGTCGGCAATGATCACGTCGAAGCGCTCTTCGGCGGCCTTGAGCTCGCGCAGGGCCTCGAAAACGTCGCCTTCGATGCAGGTCAGCTTCTCGCTAATGCCGTTCAGCGCGGCGTTGCGCTCCACGCCATCCAGGGCAAAGCCCGAGGCATCGACGCAGAACACTTCGCTGGCGCCAAAGGCACCCGCCTGCACGCCCCAGCCACCGATGTAGCTGAACAGGTCGAGCACACGCTTGCCTTTCACGTACGGTGCCAGGCGGGCACGGTTCATGCGGTGGTCGTAGAACCAGCCGGTCTTCTGGCCGTCACGCACCGGGGCTTCGAACCTGACGCCGTTCTCTTCCAGCGGCACCCAATCCGGGACTTCACCATAGACCGTCTCGACATAGCGCTGCAGGCCTTCGGCGTCGCGCGCCGAGGAGTCGTTCTTGAACAGGATGCCGCTGGGCTTGAGCACCTGGACCAGCGCCGCAATCACGTCGTCCTTGTGCGCTTCCATGGTGGCCGAAGCCAGTTGCACCACGAGAATGTCGAAGAAGCGATCTACCACCAGGCCTGGCAGCAGGTCGGAATCGCCGTAGACCAGGCGGTAGCAGGGTTGCTCGAACAGGCGCTGGCGCAGTGACAGGGCCACGTTCAGGCGGTGCACCAGCAGCGACTTGTCCAGCGGCAGTTTGGCATCGCGCGACAACAGGCGGGCACAGATCAGGTTGTTCGGGCTCAGTGCCACGATGCCCAGCGGCTTGCCGTTGGCCGCCTCGAGTATGGCCTGCTGGCCGGCCTGAAAGCCCTGCAACGGGGTCGCGGTGACATCGACTTCGTTGCTGTAGACCCACAGGTGGCCGGCGCGCAGGCGGCGATCGGCATTGGCTTTGAGGCGAAGGCTGGGCAGGGACATGACGTCGCTCCGGGAAAAAAGAGCGGGATTATAGCCTGTCTGCCTACCTATCGGTGTCAGGCTCGACAAGCTGCCAGCCCGATCACCGGCTTGTCGGTGATCGGGCCGGTAGAGACAATCAGGCCGCGAGTGCCTTGATCAACTGCTGGCTGAACGCCGGAATGTCATCGGGCTGGCGGCTGCTGATCAGCTTGCCATCGACCACCACCTCTTCATCCACCCACTCCCCGCCGGCGTTGC
Source organism: Pseudomonas sp. TE21394 (assembly GCF_054057835.1). NCBI lineage: Bacteria > Pseudomonadati > Pseudomonadota > Gammaproteobacteria > Pseudomonadales > Pseudomonadaceae > Pseudomonas > Pseudomonas sp. TE21394. The sequence continues at coordinate 2,216,410 of NZ_JBSRZR010000001.1, forward strand.
GAATGTCGTCCTGCAGGGTCTTGTAGCTGGTCATCCGTTTGCCCTTGACCAGCCCGCATGACACCAGCAACCAGCCACCGTGGCAGATCACGGCCAGCGGCTTGCCGGCCGCGTCGTGGCTTTTCACCAGTTTCTGCGCCGCAGGTATGAGTCGAATCGTGTCGGAGTTTTGCACGCCGCCAGGGAGCACCAGCGCATCGTAGAGGTCCAGGTGGGCACCTTCGAAAGTGGCATCCACGGCGAACTCATCCGCCGGCTGGTCATGGTTCCAACCGCGTACCGTGCCCTCCTTGTCGCTGAGGATATCCACCACCGCGCCGCTCTGTTCAAGCGCTTCGCGGGGGCCGGTCAGCTCCACCTGCTCGAAGCCGTCGGTGACCAGAAAGGCTACGCGCTTGCCGTTCAGTTCCGCACTCATGGTCATTGCTCCTTTTTCGATGGATGTGAAAAAAGAGGCCCGTGGCGCTCAAGGAAAGTTCCGGCGTTACGATTCAGTGGTTGGTCCCTTGCCGGTCCGGGGGGTTAGAATCGCTCGTCCCGAACGAGTGTGCACATATGTCCCAGGAACTCAGCGCCGAACAGATTCAGCAAGCCTTGCAAGGCATCACCATCCCGCCGCAACCGCAAATCATGGTCGATCTGCAGTTCGAGCAGTACATGCCAGACCCTGATCTGGAAACCATCGCCAAGCTGATTGCCCAGGACCCGGGGCTTTCCGGCGCCTTGCTCAAGCTGGTCAACTCCCCGCACTTCGGCCTTTCCAACAAGATCGGTTCGATCCAGCGCGCGGTGAACCTGCTAGGTAGCCGTTCGATCATCAACCTGATCAACGCCCAGTCGATCAAGGGCGAAATGAGCGACGAGACCATCGTCACCCTCAACCGCTTCTGGGATACCGCCCAGGATGTGGCGATGACCTGCCTGACCCTGGCCAAGCGCACCGGCATCCAGCCGGCGGACGAGGCCTACACCCTCGGCCTGTTCCATGACTGTGGCGTGCCGCTGATGCTCAAGCGCTTCCCCGACTACATGGAAGTGCTGGAGCAGGCCTATGCCACGGCCGACGGAGAGACCCGGATCGTCGACACCGAAAACCGGGCCTTCAACACCAACCATGCGGTGGTCGGCTATTTCACCGCCAAGTCCTGGCGCCTGCCCGAGCACCTCAGCGCGGCCATCGCCAACCACCACAATGCCTTGGCGGTATTCCGCGACGAAAGCTCGCGCAATACCCAGAGCCAGCTGAAGAACCTGCTGGCGGTACTGAAAATGGCCGAGCACATCTGTGCCTCCTACCGGGTACTGGGCAACCAGTCGCTGGACCATGAATGGCGCGTGGTCGGCCCGCTGGTGCTCGATTACATCGGCTTGTCGGAATACGATTTCGAAAACCTCAAGCAGAACATTCGCGAGTTGGGCGGGCACTGACACATGCCGGAATTACCCGAAGTAGAAACCACCCGGCGCGGTATCGCGCCGCACCTGGTAGGCCAGCGGGTCAGCCGGGTGGTGGTGCGTGACCGGCGCCTGCGCTGGCCGGTTCCCGAAGACCTGGACGTGCGCCTGTCAGGGCAGTGCATCGTCAGTGTCGAGCGGCGCGCGAAATACCTGCTGATCAATGCCGAGGTCGGTACGCTGATCAGCCACCTGGGCATGTCGGGCAACCTGCGCCTGGTCGCGCTGGGTTTGCCGGCGGCCAAGCACGAGCACGTCGACATCGAACTGGAGTCGGGGCTGATGCTGCGCTACACCGACCCGCGCCGCTTTGGCGCGATGCTGTGGAGCCAGGACCCGTTGAACCACGAGCTGCTGCTGCGCCTGGGGCCGGAGCCACTGACCGACCTGTTCGACGGCGAGCGGTTGTTCCAGTTGTCCCGTGGGCGTTCGATGGCGGTCAAGCCGTTCATCATGGACAACGCAGTGGTGGTGGGGGTGGGCAACATCTACGCCACCGAGGCGCTGTTTGCCGCCGGAATCGACCCACGCCGCGCGGCCGGCGGGATTTCACGGGCGCGTTACCTGAAGCTGACGATAGAGATCAAGCGGGTGCTGGCGGCGGCAATCGAGCAGGGCGGCACGACCCTGCGCGACTTCATCGGCGGCGATGGCCAGCCGGGGTACTTCCAGCAGGAATTGTTCGTGTATGGGCGGGGCGGGCAGCCGTGCAAGGTGTGCGGCACGCAATTGCGCGAGGTCAAGCTGGGGCAGCGGGCCAGCGTGTATTGCCCGCGCTGCCAACGCTGAGGCGCTGCGCTCCTGCAGGTACCGCGCAGGCCTGCAGATTCAGGCCTTGCCGGTGATCCGGCGATACTTGGCCATCAGCTGTTCTTCGGTTTCCGGGTGCGCCTCATCCAGCGGGATGCAGTCGACAGGGCAAACCTGCTGGCATTGCGGCTCGTCGTAATGGCCCACGCACTGGGTGCACAGGTTCGGGTCGATCACGTAGATCTCTTCGCCTTGGGAGATGGCCTCGTTCGGGCACTCGGGTTCGCAGACGTCGCAGTTGATGCAATCGTCGGTGATGATCAGGGACATGGGGACTCCGGCCGGGGCTCTGCGCCCGGGCATGTTCAACGCAGTGGGCACAATTGTGCCGCATTCGCGCCCGCAGTGCACGCGGGCGCGACAATCAGCTGTCTGGCTTACTTCCTGAAGCGTTCGGTCAGCGCTTCGGCCACCGCAGGATGGACGAATTTGCTGATATCACCCCCCAGTGCGGCGATTTCCCGGACCAAAGTCGAGGAAATGAACGAATAACGTTCCGAAGGCGTGAGGAACAGGCTCTCGACATCGGGCGCCAATTGCCGGTTCATGTTCGCCAACTGGAACTCGTACTCGAAGTCGGATACCGCCCGCAGGCCACGCAGGAACACGTTCGCGCCCTGTTCCTTGGCGAAGTGCGCCAGCAGCGAGGAGAAGCCGATGACTTCGACATTGGGCAGGTGCTTGGTGACCTCACGGGCGAGCTCCACCCGTTGTTCCAGCGGGAACAGCGGGTTCTTCTTGGGGCTGGCCGCCACGGCGATGATCACGTGGTCGAACAGCCGCGAGGCGCGTTCGACCAGATCGCCATGGCCTTTGGTAATGGGGTCGAAAGTACCCGGGTACAACACTCGGTTCATCGCGTCATCCTGGCTGGAGTGCGTTGGGGAGTCGGATGGTAGCGCAGCGACTGCGCCCGGCCAAGTCATGCGGCCAGCTGATGGCACTATAGACAGGGGCCGCGATCGTTGTCATGCGCTGTGTGTCAGGCGGGCAATCAGCGCCTCGCTGAGCATGGCGCTGATGGCATACACCGACAATTGCGGGTTGGCGCCGATGCTGGTGGGGAACAGTGAACCGTCGTGTATCGACAGGTTTTCCAGCTGGTGATGGCGGCCCAGGCTGTCGCATACCGCCTGGCGCGGGTCGTTCCCCAGGGCACAACCGCCCATTACGTGGGCGCTGCCCAGGAGCGTGCGGAACGGCTCCAAGCGCAAGCTGTCGATCATGGCCAAGGCCTGTTGCAGGCTGGACGCGGCACTGGCATCGCTGTGCACGGGGGTTACCTGGATGGCGCCGGCGGCGAACTGGATTTGCGTCATGCTGCGATAGGCGCGGCGCAAGCCGTCATACAGGTAGCCGGTGAGCGGATAGTCGAGCACGGGTGAGCCATCACCGCGCAGCTCCACCGTCCCACCCTGGCTTTGCGGGTGAAAGCCGTCGCGCAGCAGCGCCAGCATTACGTGGGTATGTGGTAGCTCGGCCATGCGCCGGGCATTGTCCTCGCCATACCCACCCAGCAGGGTGCTGGCCAGGGCCGGGTGCAACGGCGGTACCTCCAGCTTGTAGCCAATCGGGCCGTCGACGCCGCCTTGCCATTGGAAGTGGTCGCTGTAGATGGATTGCGGGGCACCGTAGTAAGGGTCGATACGCTCGTTGAAGCGCGCTGCGCTGAAGTTCACCAGGTGCAGGAAGGTGCGCTTGCCCAGGCGGCCGTGCGGGTCGGGCGCGGCGGACCGCAGCAGTAGCGCCGGGCTGTTGATACCGCCCCCGGCCAGAACATAGTGGCGCGCGCGAATGCGGATCTGGCGGCCTGAAGGGTGTATGCCCTGGCTGTCCAAAGCCTGGCAGGTCAGGCCATGGATGCGTTCGCCGTTGTGCTCGAAGCGCTCGGCGCGGGCCAGATAGAGTAACTCGCCGCCTTGCTCGAGAGTGGCGGGTATGCGGGTCACGAGCATTGATTGCTTGGCATTCACAGGGCAGCCCATGCCGCAATAGCCCAGGTTCCAGCAGCCGCGCACGTTGCGCGGAATCACCGCCCAGCGGTAGCCCAGCTGCTCGCAGCCACGGCGCAGCACGTCGTTGTTGGCGTTCGGCGGCAGTCCCCAGGGGCTGATGCCCAGCTCCTGTTCGATGCGTTCGAACCAGGGGCGCATCTGCGTTTCGTCCAGGCCGCTCACGTTGTGGGCCGAGGCCCAGTGCGCCAGGGTCTCGGGCGGGGTGCGAAAACTCGAGGTCCAATTGACCAGCGTTGTGCCACCCACGGCGCGGCCCTGCAGAATGGTGATGGCGCCATCCTTGCTCATGCGGCCCAGGCCTTCCTGGTACAAACTGGCGTAGGCTTCGTTTTCCAGCAGGTGGAAATCGCTGCTGGTCTTCAACGGGCCTTCTTCGATCAACAGCACCTTGAAGCCGGCGGCGCTGAGCATCTGTGCACTGGTTGCGCCACCGGCACCGCTGCCAATCACGGCAACGTCGGCTTCCAGGGTAAGGTCCTGCTCCAGGCGCGAGGCGTCATGGGTGATCCAGCCACCCTCCAGGCCTTGGCGAAACGGGTCGGGTACAGGCATTTGCGCTGCTCTTGTTGTTTTTCAGATCTTCGGTGGCCCTGGGTAGCCGCACGCGGCCCAGGATTCAGGGCGTTCGTACCAGGCCATTTGCAGCAACTGCAGTAGTGAGGCGTGCCCCATGCGCAGCAGGTTCAGTGAGCTGTGCTGCCAACGCTGCAGGAAGCCCCTGACTTGCGCGGGGCTGGCTTGTTCCCAGGCGCCCCAGACACCCGTCAGCGGGCCGCGGGTGAGCGGCAGGCTGAGCGCGTCGAACAATTGCCGGGTGAGCTTGAGCATCTCAGGCGACAGCGCCGCCAGCTTGTCGTCAAGGCTGTGCAGCACCAATGGTTCGGTGGCCTGTGTGTCGGCCAGTACCACCGGGATCAGCGCACTCAGTAGCGGCAGGTCATCGTCGCGCAATGCGTGGTAACCGGTCGCGGCTGTTTGTGCGCGGCAACCGACCAGGCTGGTACCGGCCAGCATCAGGCTGGCGCCAAGGCTGAAACGCAACAGTTCGCGGCGGTGCATGGGTTGGCCCTCAGCGGATGAACAGCCTGAACACCAGGCGCTGCAGGGCTTTGCCATAAGGCGGGTAGATCAGCCGCGCAGCATTGAAACGTTGCTTGGCCAATACCGCCTTGGCCTTGCTGAAGGTGAGGAACCCGTCATGGCCATGGTAGTGGCCCATACCCGAAGGGCCGATGCCGCCGAATGGCAGGTCGTCCTGGGCCACCTGAAGCAAGGTGTCGTTCAGGCACACGCCGCCGGAATGGGTGTGACGCAGCACCTGCTCCTGGCCGGCGCGGTCATAGCCGAAGTAATACAGCGCCAGCGGGCGTGGTCGTTGGTTGATGTAGGCCAGCGCCTGTTCGAGACTGTCGTAGGGCACCAGCGGCAGCAGCGGGCCGAAGATCTCGTCCTGCATCACTTGCATGTCGTCGTGCACGTCGAGCAACAGGTGCGGCGGCAGTCGCCGACCCTGGCGGGTTTCATCGGGGTAGATATCCAGCACCTGCGCGCCCTTGGCACGGGCGTCATCCAGCAGGCGCTGCAAGCGCTGCAGCTGGTACGGGTTGATGATGGCGGTATAGTCGGGGTTGTCTGCGATGCGCGGGTACAGCTGGCGTACGGCACGCTGGTAGGCGTCGCTGAAGGCCTGCAGCCGCTCGCGCGGCACCAGCACGTAGTCGGGTGCGACGCAGGTCTGGCCAGCATTCAGGGTCTTGCCGAAAGCGATGCGTTCGGCGGCACTGTCCAGCGGTACGTCGGCCGAGACAATTGCCGGCGACTTGCCACCCAGTTCCAGGGTGACCGGAGTCAGGTTGTGTGCCGCAGTCAGCATCACCTGACGCCCGACGCTGGTAGCACCGGTGAACAGCAGGTGGTCGAAAGGCAGGCGGGCGAAGGCCTTGCCCACCTCGACTTCGCCAAGCACAACGCTGACCAGGTCGGTGGGGAATACGCGCTCCAGCAGCTGTTTCAGCGCTCGACCGCAAGCCGGTGTGGCTTCGCTGAGCTTGAGCATGACCCGGTTGCCAGCAGCCAGGGCGCAGGTCAGCGGGCCGATGGCCAGGAACAACGGGTAGTTCCACGGCACGATGACGCCGACCACGCCCAAGGGTTGATAACGCACCTGCGCGCTGGCTGGCTGAAAGGCCAGGCTGACGCGGCGTCGGCTGGCGCGCATCCAGCGTTGCAGGTGCTTTTCGGCGTGGCGCAGGCCCTGCACCGAGGGCAGCAGTTCGGCCAGCAGGGTCTCGTTGGCGCTGCGCCCTTCAAAGTCCTGGCCGATGGCTTCGATCAGCTCCGCCTGGCCGGCCAGCAAGGCCTCGCGCAGGCTTTTCAGCCATTGCCGCCGCTGCGCCGCAGGTGGCAGCGGGTTGCCGGAAAAGGCCCGGCGCTGAACAGCGAACATCGCCGCCAGGTCGGTGTCGGATTGCACAATAGGCAGGGCACTAGGCGAGTTCATGGCAGTGGCGAGTCCGGGCGGGAAATCCTTAGAGCCTATACTCTAATCCAGGCGATGGTGCGACTTTTTCCGCGCACTCATGCGGTGTATTCCACCGCCAATACGCCGTAAGATGACCTTTTGATGAAGCCCGCAGACTGGGAGCCGAGCATGGCGCCGCGCATGAACACCCGAGAGCGCATCGTGCAGAACAGCCTTGAGCTGTTCAACCAGCAGGGTGAACGCAGCGTCAGTACCAATCACATTGCCGCACACATGGAAATCTCACCCGGCAACCTGTATTACCACTTCCCCAACAAGCAGGCGATCATCGCCCTGTTGTTCAGCCAGTACGAAGACCTGGTGGACAGCTTCCTGCGCCCGCCGCAAGGCCGCCCGGCGACCGTGGAAGACAAGCGCTTCTACCTCAAGGCCCTGCTGGCAGCAATGTGGAACTACCGCTTCCTGCACCGGGACCTGGAGCATCTGCTCGACAGTGACCCGGAGCTGGCGGCCCGTTACCGGCGCTTTTCCGAGCGCTGCTTGCGCCAGGGCCAGGCCATCTACCGCGGCTTCGTCGAGGCGGGGATCCTGGCCATGGTGCCGGCGCAGATCGAATCGCTGACCATCAACGCCTGGATCGTGCTGACGTCCTGGGTGCGTTTTCTTAGTACCACGCGGGAGCATTCCGCGCATCTGGGCGAAGAAGCCTTCAAGCGTGGCGTCTATCAGGTGCTGGTGCTGGAGCTTGGCTTTGTCACCGAGAATGCCCGCAGCGCCGTGGACGCCCTGTGTCAGGAATTCCATGTACCGTTCAACCAGGCCCTGGCGAAGTAACCCGGGGCCCTAGTGCCATCGATCAGGAGATTGTCATGCCCCTTGCGCAATTGATCACCCCGCAGCAGTTGGCCGAGCGTCTGGGTTCGGCCAAGTTGGTGATACTCGACTGCCGCTTTGCTCTGGAGGATGTGGACTATGGCCAACGCAGCTACGCCCAGGGGCATATTGCCGGGGCGCATTTTGCCGACCTGGAGCGTGACCTGAGCGGGCCTGTGAGCAAAGGCCGCACCGGGCGCCACCCGTTGCCGGATGCGCAGCGGCTTGTCGAGCGCCTGCGCGAGTGGGGCGTGGACAATGACAGCGAGGTGGTGCTGTACGACGACGGCCCTGGCGCCTTTGCCGCCCGAGCGTGGTGGTTGCTGGCCTGGCTGGGCAAGCGCAGCGGTGTGGCGATCCTCGACGGGGGGCTGAAGGCCTGGCATGCGGCTCACCTGCCGCTGAGCCTCGACCCGCCAGCCAAGCGGGAAGGCACGTTCGCAGGTGAGCCGGACGCCAAGCTGCTGATCGACGCCGGGCATCTGGCCAAGCGTTTGGGTGCAGATGACATGACTTTGCTCGACGCGCGTGCATTGCCGCGGTTTCGCGGGGAAGTGGAGCCGATCGACCCGGTGGCGGGGCATATCCCTGGCGCGCAGTGCGCAGCGTTCACCGACAATCTGGGGGCTGACGGGTGCTTCCTGCCGGCGGAGCAGCTCAGGCAGCGCTTTGCCGAGAAGCTGGCAGGGCGCGCGCCGGAGCAGTTGGTTTCGTATTGCGGATCTGGGGTGACTGCTTGCCATAACCTGTTTGCGCTGGCGCTGGCGGGGTATCCGCTTGGCAAACTGTATGCCGGGTCCTGGAGTGAATGGATCAACGACCCGGCGCGTGGCGTAGCGACCGGTGAATAGGCAGGCCTGGCCTCATCGCCGGCTTGCCGACGTTGAGGCCGTTACCGCGTTACTGGCCTTGCAACAGCCACTGCGGAATCCGCCGCTCCAGGTAATATGCCGGGTTGCGCAAGCTGCCATCGACAAAACCCACATGGCCACCCCGGTCATGCAGTTCGAAACGGGTCTGTGGTGCCAGCTCACGTGCCGTGGGCAGGCTGTGGTCTGAAACGAATGGATCATCGCTTGAATGGATGATGAGTGTCGGCGTGCGGTTGCCGCCCAGGAAGAAGTGGCTCGATGAGCGGCGATAGTAGTCGTTCGCGTCGCGAAAGCCGTTCAGTGGGGCGGTGACCTTGCCATCGAAGTCCCAGAATGTGCGCAACTTGTCCAGCGGCCCCAGCCGTTGCAGTGTCGCCAGCCGTTCATGCTGGCCGTTGTCGTGAAAGTGCCGCTGCTTGAGTTTCACGTACGCCAGCATCTCGCGCATGAAATGCGCCTGGTACACCTTGGAGAAACCTTGGCCGATACGGTCGGCACAATGGTCAAGACGAAATGGCACCGACACCGCCACTGCGGCTTCCAGCTGGCTGGCGACGCCGCTTTCGCCCAGGTACTTGAGTAGCACATTGCCGCCCAGCGAATAGCCCACCGCATACAGCGGTGCCAGCGGGCGCTGGGCGCGCAGGTGGCTGACAATTTCTGCCAGGTCTTCGCTGGCACCGGAATGGTAGCTGCGCGGGAGCAGGTTGGGTTCGCCCGAACAACCGCGCCAGTTCGCCGCCACGCTGGCCCAGCCGCAGGCCAGCAGCGCTTGCTGCAAGCCTTTGACGTAAGGCGAGTGGGATGAACCGGTCAACCCGTGCAGCACCAGTACCAGAGGAGTATGTGCATGGTGCGGGCCGTGCCAGTCCAGGTCGATGAAATCGCCATCGGCCAGCCACAGCCGCTCGCGGCTGCGTGGCAGGTCGGGCAGCTTGCGCCACAGTGGCCCCCACAGGGTTTGCAGGTGAGGGTTGGACAGACCGATGGCTGGGCGGAATGTGGCGCTCGAACTGGGCATGCTGGGCGACTCGTGGTGTGCCTGCCTAGAGTGCCATGAAATAGCGCCACTGTACCTGCGCTATTGGTCGGTAGGCGGCAGCGGCTGCTGCTCGGCCGCAGGGCCGACACTGACCAATACCTTGTGGTCGAGGTCCAGCCGGCGTTGCATGACCGAGCGGACATCTGCCGCAGAGGTTGCACTGATGCGCTCGATGTAGGTGTTCAGATGATCGGCGGGCTGGCGTTGATGGGTGACCCGGGTGAGCAATGCTGCCAGGCTCCGGTTTTGTGCAACGGCACGCAGCAGTTGCCCGGCCAGCTGCTTGCGGGCGAGCTGCAATTCCGCTTCGGTTGGCCCTTTGTCGATGAATTCGCGCAGCAGGGCCTCTACCAACGCTTGCGAGCCCTGGAGGTATCGGGGGGCGATTTCCCATTCAACGGCGAACACCCCACCCGCACTCAAGGGCTTTACCATGCTGTGGATGCCGTAGGTAAGGCCGCGACGTTGGCGTAACTCCATCATCAAGCGGGACTCCAGGCTTCCTGCAAGTACTTCGCTGGCCAGTATCAGGGGAAGAAACTCTGGGTCGTTGGCAGGCACATTCATGGGCAGTGCAAGCAGCGTGGCAACGCTTGCACCAGGTTGTTGGATGTTGATCGTTGCGCTGGTGACCGTGGGTACGGCAGGCAGTTCAGCAGCTGTCCAGCCCTGCGGCAGGGCCTGGCTGATCCGTTGAGCGATCGCTTGGGCTGTGCTCAAGGAAAGGTCACCCACCATGACTATTTCAAGGTTGCTGGCCGCATAGGCGCGTTTATGGAACTTGCGCAGGTCGTCGACAGTTACAGATTCCATTCCCTGTCGGGTGCTTCCCAGATAATTGCCATAAGGGTGGCCGTTGAACAAATAACGGAATGCTTCTGTGCGCGCCTTGACGCCAGGCTGCCGTTCTCGCGATGCGTTAAGGCGTTGTAGCTGCGGTTTTATGTTGTCCAGTGCAAGTGGCGGAAAAGCAGGATTTGCAGCGAGGTCGATGAACAGCTCCAGGGCCGCATCGAGTATTTTCTCGTTGCCAAGACTGCGCAAACTGAGCGTCGCATGCTCCAGGCCTATGTTTTTTTCCGTGATCGCGCCCAGGCGTTCCAGATGCTCTGCATGTTGGCTCGCCGTATGCTGCTGGCTGCCTTCGTCAAGCATGTAGAACGTCAGGGCTGCCAAGCCGGACTGGTCGGTGTCCTGGCTGGTGCCAGCCTTGAACCGCAATACCACGTCGACGATTGGCAGTCCGCGGGCCTCGATGAACTTCACGCCTGTGCCGGCCATCGTGGTCCAGGCCTGGACCGGTACGTGCAGGGTTTCGAACAGGTCCAGATCAAGCCCTTGGGTGGACATCAAGCTGCTCCCGACGCTGCTGGCTACGGTTGGTTGTGGCGCAATCGAAATGGTGTCACGCATGAGCGTTCTCCTTGGCGTGCATGAAAGTCATGGCGGCTCGGGATTCGGTCAGGAAGTCATGGGCTGCCTGGCCCACCTGCTCGGCCGTCACGGCCTCTATGGCTTGTCGCTCGTCATCCAGGGCAACCGGGTCTAGCCCGCAAGCCGCCTGTTTGCCGATGGCACGCGCCTGTTTGTCGATGTCATCCCTTTCGAACTGTTGCCGGGCCAGCAGGCGTGCCTTGGCGCGCTCAAGGTCTTGCCTGGTGGGCGCCGCCTGGCGAAATGCACCGATCTCGAGCATCAATCGCTCGGCTGCGGCCTCCGGGGTGACGTGCGGGCTGCAAAATGCGTAAAGGGCAAGCATGCTGTCGCCGCGTTGCCAGGGTTCATAGGCCGCTCGCAGGCCCTGGAGGAGCGGCTCTTCCACCGCCAGCAGCCGTTTCAGCCTGCTGGCGTGGCCATCAGCAAGGATTTCGGGCAGTAACCGCAGCGCATAGGCTTGTGCATCCGACCCAGCGGTGCATTGGCTGGGCAGGTTGAAGCCGAGCACCGCGCCGGTGTACAGGCCTGGCAGGCGCAGGGTCTGCTGGCGCATGCCTGGGTTTGGAAGGCCCATTGGTACCTGGCGCGGGGGAAGGCGATGGGCGGGTATGCCAGCAAAATGCCGGGTAACGAGTGTTTGCAGCTGCGACAAGGTTATGTCGCCGGCGACCGCGAGTGTGGCGTTGTTGGGGTGGTACCAGGTCCGATACCAGGTTTGTGCCGCCGCCGGAGTTAAGTGCTCAAGATCGACTTTGTGGCCGATCACAGGCGTGCCATAACCGGCGTCGCCGTAGGTCAGCAAGTGGTGATGCTCCAGCGCAAGTGCCAGCGGGCTGTTCTCGACATTCGCACGCCGCTCGGCCATGACAACCGCCAGCTCCCTGGCAAATGGCGTATCGCTCAGGGTGGCGCTGGCCATGACATCGGCCATGGCCTCCAGGGCGATTTCCACGCGGCTGGCCGGCAATGTGAGTGGAAAAACAGTGGCGTCCGAGCCCGTGAATGCATTTGGCTCACCGCCCAGGCGGGTCATGAGCGTCGAATACTCGCCCGGCGCCAGTTTGCTGCTGCCTTCGAAGAGCAAATGCTCCAGTGCGTGGGACAGGCCGCTGTGGCCCTGCGGTTCATAACTGGACCCGACGTGATACCAAAGCTGCACGCTGACCAGCGGGGCGCGATGATCTTCGCGCAAGTAGATGCGCAAGCCATTGTCGAGGAGGAGGGATTGCACCGCGCTTGGTAGCGTGGGGGGGGAGGGGCGATCGGTCATGGTTGAAGTGCTCCTGCAAGAACGAAGGAGCAGCTTCAATGACAACGCAGGCGGGATGGCGGTATCTAATTAGCCAACCTGCGGCTTTTCGGTCAGCCCCGTTGCCAGAGCGCGTAGTACACCTGGCCGGTTTTCTTTTCACGGTGCAGGCGCCAGTTGCCAGGCAGTTGCAGGGTCGACGGCGCGGTTTCGCTTTCGGTGTAGACCCACGCTTGTTCGTGCAGCCACTGGTTCTGCTCCAGCAGGTTGCAGGTGTTGGCCAACAGGTCCTGGTGGAACGGCGGGTCGAGGAACACCACGTCGAACTGCTGCTTGGCCGGGCCTTGCAGGTAGCGCAGCGCATCGGTCTGCAGGATTTGCCCGCGTGGGCAGCGCAGGATTTCGAGGTTGTTTTTCAGGTTGGCGATAGCCACCGGGTTGCTGTCCAGCGCCACGGCGTCTTCGGCCCCGCGGGACAGTGCTTCAAGTACCAGGGCGCCGCTGCCGGTGAAAGCGTCCAGCACGCGGGCGCCTTCGATGTAAGGGGCCAGCCAGTTGAACAGGGTTTCGCGCACGCGGTCGGGCGTTGGCCGCAGGCCTTCGCCATCCGGTACTGCCAGGCGGCGACTGCGCCATTCGCCGGCGATGATGCGCAGGTGGCCCTGGCCCTTGCTCTGGCCCGGTTGCGGGCGGGCGGGAGGGGTGGATCTAGGCATTAGTGCTCCGGTACCCCGAGCGGTTGCTCGGAGGGTTTGTCGGTAGGTGCTGGCAGCGGTTTTTTTGGCACTTTCGGGCCTACGGTGACGATCACCAGTTTATCGGCTGACAGGTGTTTGTTCATGGCCGCCTTGACCTGCTCGACGGTGAGCGCCTGGGACTGTTGCATGAAGTCCTCCAGCCAGGTGAGCGGCAGGTTGTAGAAGCCAATGGCGCCCAACTGACCGACGATGTTGGCATTGCTGGCATTGGACAGCGGGAAGCTGCCGGCCAGTTCGCGTTTGGCATCGTCCAGTTCCTGCTGGGTGGGACCGGCCTTGAGGTAGTCGGCGAGAAGGTCCTGTACCAGCTTGAGCGTGCCTTCGCTGAGTTCGGCGCGTGTCTGCAAATTGATCATGAACGGGCCGCGTACCTGCATTGGGCTGAACGCCGAATATACGCCGTAGGTCAGGCCGCGCTTTTCTCGTACTTCGGTCATCAGCCGGGTGCCGAAAGCACCACCACCGAGAATCTGATTGCCAAGTGAGAGGGCTGGCCAGTCCGGGTCCTGGCGGTCGATACCGAGCTCGGCCAGCATCAGATGGGTCTGCTTGGACGGGAAGTCGATGTGAGTCAGGCCTGCCCTGGCTTCAGTGGGCTGGGCCGGGGCGCTCAGCGCCGGGCCCTTGGGCAGTCCGGCGGACACCTGGGCGGCAATGGCTTCGGCTTCGGCGCGGCTGAGGTCGCCGACCAGCGCGATGACCGCGTTGCCGCCGGTGTAGGCCTTGGCATGGAAGGCGCGCAGCTGTGCCAGGGTGATGCGGTTGATGCTGTCGGCGGTGCCGTCGCTCGGGTGGGCGTAGGGGTGGTCACCGTAAAGCTCGGCGAACAGGGCCTTGCCAGCGATCTTGCCGGGGTTCTGCTTGTCGTATTCGAAGCCGGCCAACATCTGGTTCTTGATGCGCTTGAGGGCCTCTTCCGGGAAGGTCGGTTTGCCAGCCACTTCGGTAAACAGCTTCAGCGCCGGTTCACGCTTGTCCTTGGCGCTGAGGCTGCGCAGCGAGGCTATGGCCATGTCGCGGTAGGAGCCGTTGCCAAAGTCTGCACCCAAGCCCTCGAAACCTTCGGCGATGGTGGTCACGTCCTTGCCGGCCACGCCTTCGTTGAGCATGGCGTTGGTCAGGGCCGCCAGGCCTGGCACGCCGCCATCCTGGCTGCTACCAGCAGCGAAGGTGACGCGCAGGTCGAACATGGGCAGCTCGCGGGCCTCGACGAACAGCACCCGGGCGCCTTCCGCGGTGTTCCAGTGCTGAATGTTCAACTGACGCCGGCTGGGTGCCTTGCCATCCAGCTCGGCCAGCGACTGCAAGGTGTTGGCCGGGCGTGCGGCATTGCCTTCGGCCTTGGTGACGTTGTCGGCCATGGCCGGTCCGGCCAGCACGGCCGCCAGCGCGAGGGCACGGATGCCGCTGGCCAGCAGGGTCGGGTAGGGTGCGCGGCGGTCACTCATGAGCGGACTCCTCGGGCAGTACATGGGCAACGCTCAGGCGTTCGCGGGTGAAGTAGGTGCGCGCAGCGTTCTGGATGTCCTGCGGGGTAACGCGTTTGAGCTCGTCCAGTTCGCTGTCGATCAGCTTCCAGGACAGACCGACGGTTTCCAGCTGGCCAATGGTGGTGGCCTGGCTGCTGATGGAGTCACGGTCGTAGACCAGGCCGGCAATGACCTGGGCGCGCACGCGCTCGACTTCCTCGGCGCTGGGTGGGGAGTTCTTGAGCTCATCCAGCAGTTGCCAGATGCCCTTTTCCACGTCCGCCAGGGATTTGTGCTTCTGTACGTTCGGTGTGGCCGAAATCAGGAAAAGGCTGTCGCCGCGGGTGAAGGCGTTGTAGCTGGACGAAGCGCCGGCCACCAGCTCCTGACCACGCTCCAGGCGCGCCGGCATGCGGGCGCTGTAGCCGCCGTCGAGCAGCGCCGAGATCAGGCGCAGGGCGTGCACCGTGCGCGGGTCCTTGGCAGTGGCCAGGCCGGGGACATTGAAGCCGTAGATCAGGCTGGGTAGTTGGGTGCGTACGTGCAGGGTCAGCTGGCGCTGGCCGGGCTCGGCCAGTTCCAGGGGCAACTTGGCCGGCGGCACGGCACGCCTGGGGATGCTGCCGAAGTACTTCTGTGCCAGGTCCTTGACCTCGTCGACGGTGACGTCGCCCACGACGACCAGGGTGGCATTGTTGGGGGCGTACCAGGATTCATACCAGTGGCGCAGCTCTTCGACCTTCATGCGCTCGAGGTCGGCCATCCAGCCGATGGTCGGCGTGTGATAGCCGCTGGCCGGGTAGGCCATGGCGCGGAACAGCTCGAATGCCTTGGCGTTGGGCTGGTCATCGGTGCGCAGGCGGCGTTCTTCCTTGATCACCTCGATTTCGCGGCTGAACTCGTCGGCAGGCAGGCGCAGGCTGGCCAGGCGGTCGGCCTCCAGCTCCAGGGCCACCGGCAGGCGGTCGCGGGCCAGAACCTGGTAATAGGCGGTGTAGTCATCGCTGGTAAAGGCATTTTCCTCGGCACCGATGTCACGCAGGATGCGCGATGCCTCGCCAGGGCCGACCTTGGCGCTGCCTTTGAACATCATGTGTTCCAGCGCGTGGGACAGGCCGGTCTGGCCCGGGGTTTCGTAGCTGGAGCCAACCTTGTACCAGATCTGCGAGACCGCCACCGGGGCGCGATGGTCCTCGCGCACGACCACTTTAAGGCCGTTGTCGAGGATGAATTCGTGGGTGGGTTGCACATCGGCGGCGAAGGCTGCGAGCGGCAGGCACAGCGTGCCGAGCAACAGGCCTGCGGCGCGGCGGGCTAGAGCATTCATACAGTGTTCAACCTGTTCGGCGGCCCGCCGGTTTAGCGTCGGTGGGCCAGGAGGTGCTAGGATACTGATCCGGTTGCCTGGCGACCATGCCTGTCGCCGTTCTGGCCCACAGGACATCAAGACAAAACGTTGCGCATGAACCAGCCGGCTTCAAGATAGTCTGTTCTGCGTAGAGAGAATTCCCGATGCGCCGTAGCTGGCCCATCGCTACCCTGAGATAGCCGTCTTCCATGTTTGGTTCCAACGACGACAAAAAAGCACCGGCCGAGGCTGGTGAGAAGAAAGGCCTGTTCAGCTGGTTTCGCAAGAAGCCGCAGCAACCTGCGGAGGCGGGCTCGCCCGCGCACGAAACCCACGCCGTCGAGCAGCCTGCAGCCGCTCCGGTAGAGGCCCCTGTCGGCCAAGCGCCGCAGGCCGCAGAGCCCGTCCAGGCCCCTGCCGCGCCGGTGCTGGCCGAGCCGCAGCAGGCCGCCGAAGCAGCCCAGTCCCAAGTAGCCCACGCGCCGACACCCGAACCGGTGGCTTCCCAGCCATTGCAGGCCCCCGAGCCTGAGTCGGTCGCTTCCCAGCCACTGGTGGCGTCAACGCCGCAGCCGGTTGCTTCCGTACCCTTGCAGGCGGCTCCGGTCGAGACTGCTGCCGTGGTCGAACCTGCTGCGCCGGCCAGCAACCTGGTACTGCCGGTTGCTGAAGAACCTGTGGCTCTGGTGCCGGACCTGGAGCCAAAGGCTCCACCGGCCATCCCGGAACGCCCTGCACCAGACCCCGTCGCCCCTGTGGCTGTTGCCGCAGCGCCGGTCGAGCCGGCATCGGCACCTGCACCGGTCGAGCAGGCCAAGCCCGGCTTCTTCGCACGCCTCAAGCAGGGCCTGTCGAAGACCAGCGCCAGCATCGGCGAGGGCATGGCCAGCCTGTTCCTGGGCAAGAAAGTCATCGATGACGACCTGCTCGACGAAATCGAGACCCGCCTGTTGACCGCCGACGTCGGCGTGGAGGCGACCTCGACCATCGTCCAGAACCTGACCCAGAAGGTCGCCCGCAAACAGCTGGCCGACGCCGACGCCCTGTACAAATCGCTGCAGGAAGAACTGGCTGCGTTGCTGCGTCCCGTTGAACAGCCGCTGGTGGTACAGGCGCAGAACAAACCCTACGTGATTCTGGTGGTTGGGGTGAACGGCGCCGGCAAGACCACCACGATCGGCAAGCTGGCCAAGAAGCTGCAACTCGAAGGCAAGAAAGTGATGCTGGCCGCCGGTGATACCTTCCGTGCCGCGGCGGTCGAACAGTTGCAGGTATGGGGTGAGCGCAACCAGATCCCGGTGATCGCCCAGCACACCGGGGCCGACTCCGCCTCGGTGATCTTCGACGCCGTGCAGGCCGCCAAGGCCCGTGGCGTCGACGTGCTGATCGCCGATACCGCCGGCCGCCTGCATACCAAAGACAACCTGATGGAAGAGCTGAAGAAGGTCCGCCGGGTTATCGGCAAGCTCGATGCCGAAGCGCCGCACGAGGTGCTGCTGGTGCTGGATGCCGGTACCGGCCAGAACGCCATCAGCCAGGCCAAGTACTTCAACCAGAGCGTAGAACTGACCGGCCTGGCCCTGACCAAGCTGGATGGCACAGCCAAGGGCGGGGTGATCTTTGCCCTGGCCAAGCAGTTCAAGCTGCCGATTCGCTTTATCGGTGTTGGTGAAGGCATCGACGACCTGCGCACCTTCGAAGCCGAGCCGTTCGTCAAGGCTCTGTTCGCCGAGCGAGACTGACCATGATCCGATTCGAACAGGTTGCCAAGCGTTATCCCAATGGTCATGTCGGGTTGCATGAGCTGAGTTTCCGGGCGCGCCGGGGCGAATTCCTGTTCGTCACCGGCCACTCGGGGGCTGGCAAAAGTACCTTGCTGCGTCTGCTGCTGGCCATGGAACGCCCGACCAGCGGCAAGCTGATGCTGGCCGGGCAGGATCTGGGGCAGATCAGCAACGCACAGATCCCGTTCCTGCGCCGGCAGATTGGCGTGGTGTTCCAGAACCATCAGTTGTTGTTCGACCGCACGGTGTTCAACAACATCGCCTTGCCGCTGCAGATTCTCGGGTTGTCCAAGGCCGAGATTGCCAAGCGCGTGGACTCGGCCCTGGAACGCGTGTCGCTGGCCGACAAGGGCGAGCTGTTCCCGGCCGACCTGTCCACCGGGCAGCAACAGCGGGTGGGTATTGCCCGTGCCATCGTGCATCAGCCGGCCCTGCTGCTGGCCGACGAACCCACCGGTAACCTCGACCCGCGCCTGGCTGCGGAGATCATGGGCGTGTTCGAGGACATCAACCGCCTGGGCACCACGGTATTGATCGCCAGTCACGACCTGGCACTGATTGCGCGCATGCGCCACCGCATGCTGACCTTGCAGCGCGGCCGCTTGATCGGCGATGGGGAGGCCGGGCAATGAGCACTACACGTACGCCGAAGGTTTCCGAGCGGGTTGCGCCGAAACCGGCCGACCCGCAACCGGCGAAGAAAAAACACGGTGAAGACGACGACGGCCCGGATTTCCGCACGCTGTTGCATGCCTGGCTGGAAAGCCACCGTGCCAGCCTGGCCGACAGCCTGCGCCGTCTGGGCAAGCAGCCGATCGGCAGCTTCTTCACCTGCCTGGTGATGGCGGTAGCGCTGAGCATGCCCATGGGGTTGTCGCTACTGCTGAAGAACGTCGAAAAGCTCGGCGGCTCGTGGCAGCGCGCCGCGCAGATTTCGTTGTACCTCAAGCTTGATGCCGGCAGCCGCGAAGGCGAGGCGCTGCGCGATGAGATCAAGGGCATGCCCGGTGTGGCTGACGCGCTGTATGTCAGCCGCGAACAGGCGCTGGAGGAATTCCAGCAGCAGTCCGGCCTGGGCGAAGCCCTGCGTGAACTGCCCGACAACCCGCTGCCCGGCGTGGTCGTGGTGACCCCCACCGAGGTCGACAAGCCGGCGCTGGAAGCCTTGCGTCAGCGCTTGTCCGAGCTGCCACGGGTTGAGGTGGCGCAGCTCGACCTGCTGTGGGTCGAGCGCCTGGCGGCGATCCTCAAGCTGGGTGACCGTTTTGTTTTCGGCCTGGCTGTGATGCTGATTTCTGCCTTGCTGTTAGTAATCGGTAACACAATTCGGCTACACATTGAAAACCGCCGCACCGAGATCGAAGTGATCAAGCTGGTCGGGGGCACCGACGCCTACGTGCGCCGGCCTTTCCTGTACATGGGGGCCCTGTATGGCCTGGGCGCGGGTGTGTTGGCGTGGGGTATCCTGGCGTTTGGCCTGAACTGGCTGAACGAGGCGGTAGTAGGGCTTTCCGGGCTGTACGGCAGTGACTTCGCCCTGGGTGGGGTGCCGGCGTCCGATGGTCTGTCGCTCTTGATCGGAGCGGTGCTGTTGGGGTATATCGGTGCATGGATTGCAGTCGCCCGCCACCTGAACGAGCTGGCGCCGCGATAGTTTTTAAGTGCCAGCATTGACAGATTCTTCACTATGGAACTTGTACCGTCGTTCCAGGTCAATGTTGGCAGCGCCCACAAGGTGCGAGTCTGGTAAGTCGGAGGTTCTTGAATGACCACATCGTTGCAACCTGCCTATGCCCTGGTACCCGGTGCAAACCTGGAAGCCTACGTGCACACGGTCAACAGCATTCCGCTGCTGACGGTCGAGCAGGAGCGTGATCTGGGCGAGCGTCTCTATTATGAGCAGGATGTCGAGGCCGCTCGCCAGATGGTGATGGCCCACCTGCGTTTCGTCGTACATATCGCCCGTAGCTACGCCGGCTACGGGCTGGCCCAGGCCGACCTGATCCAGGAAGGCAACGTCGGCCTGATGAAAGCCGTCAAGCGCTTCAACCCGGAAATGGGTGTGCGCCTGGTGTCCTTCGCCGTGCACTGGATCAAGGCGGAGATCCACGAGTTCATCCTGCGCAACTGGCGCATCGTCAAGGTGGCCACCACCAAGGCCCAGCGCAAGCTGTTCTTCAACCTGCGCAGCCAGAAGAAGCGTCTGGCCTGGCTGAGCAACGACGAAGTGCACCGTGTGGCGGAAAGCCTGGGTGTCGAGCCGCGCGAAGTGCGCGAGATGGAAAGCCGCCTGAGCGGCCAGGACATGGCCTTCGACCCGGCAGCGGAAGCTGATGACGACAGCGCATTCCAGTCGCCTGCGCACTACCTGGAAGACCACCGCTACGACCCGGCGATGCAGCTGGAAGATGCCGACTGGAGCGACAACTCCACCAGCAACCTGCACGAAGCACTGCAAGGGCTGGACGAGCGTAGCCGCGACATTCTGTATCAGCGCTGGCTGGCGGAAGAGAAGGCCACGCTGCATGAGCTGGCGGACAAGTACAGTGTTTCGGCTGAGCGCATTCGCCAGTTGGAGAAGAATGCGATGAACAAGGTCAAGGCATTGATCGCTGCCTGATCCAGCGTTGATCGCACAGAAAGCCGCTGGCCCTGATCGGGTGAGCGGCTTTTTTATTGTGCTGGTTTCATCTGACTCGTTCGCGGATAAACCCGCGAAGGAGTCGGCACAACATTCAAAGCTTTCGAGATGAGTCGAGCTGCATCAGGTAACTGGGCCCACCCAGCTGGCTCATCTGCCGCCGGATCCACCCGGCGCGGCTGGCCACATAGGCGCTCGGCCGACTGGCACTCCACTTGATCGGGCTTGGCAGCACTGCCGCCAGCTGTGCGGCCTGCTGGCGGCTGAGCCGGCTGGCATCGACGCCAAAGTGGTAACGCGCCGCGGCCTGGGCGCCGAACACACCCTTGCCCCATTCGGCGCTGTTCAGGTAGACCTCGAGGATCCGTTCCTTCGACCAGAACAGCTCGATCAGTGCGGTGAACCAGGCCTCCAGCCCTTTGCGCAACCAGCTACGCCCGGACCACAGGAACAGGTTCTTGGCCACCTGCTGGGTCAGGGTGCTGGCTCCACGAAGGTTGCCGCCGCGCTCGTTGTAGGCCAGCGCCGCCTGGATGGCGGGAATGTCGAAGCCCCAGTGGTTGGCGAACTTCTGGTCCTCGCCAGCGATGACCGCGACCTTGAGCTCGTCGGAGATATTCTCCCAAGGCTCCCAGTCACGCTGCAGGTCGATTGGCTCGCCATTCACCCAGGATTGCACCTTGCGCTCGACCATCAGTGCCGTACCAGGTGGCGGCACCCAGCGGAACACCAGTACCAGCACGATGCTGCCGGCGGCGAACCAGAGCAGGGCGCGGGAGAGGCGGCGGAATAGGCTTGGCAGCATGGCGATGGCTTGGCCGTACGGATGGAAGGAGCCATTATACAGACCCGATCCGAGGAGTCGTCCCATGCTTCGCAGCTTCCTGATGCTTGCCGCCTTTTTCGGCTTTACCGGTATCGCCCTGGGCGCTTTTGCTGCCCACGGCCTGAAAAGCCGGCTGACAGCCGACTACCTGGCGGTCTTCCAGACCGGTGTCACCTACCAGTTGGTGCATGCCTTGGCGATCTTTGGCGTCGCCGTGCTCTCGGTGCACCTGCCCGGGCGCTTGGTCGGCTGGGCGGGCGCGCTGTTTGCCCTGGGCATAGTGCTGTTCTCCGGTAGCCTGTACCTGTTGACCCTCAGCGGCCTGGGCAAGCTCGGCATGATCACTCCGCTCGGTGGCCTTTGCTTCCTGGCCGGCTGGTTGTGTCTGGGCCTGGCGGCCTGGCGCCTGGGCTGACCAAGTAGTCCACAATCGCGACTAATGGCGTGCACCGCCCTTGGGTTGCAGGGCGGTTCGGCGCTAGAATGCGGGCCCCAAAGCACAATGGTGGCCGTGCGCATGCGCATTCAATTGAACGGTGAACCTTACGAATTGCCAGCTGGCGAGTCCGTCGCAGCCCTCCTGGCCCGCCTGGAGCTGACCGGGCGTCGCGTCGCGGTGGAACTGAACCTGGATATCGTGCCGCGTAGCCAGCACGACAGCACGCTGCTGAACGATGGCGACCAGGTCGAGGTTGTCCACGCCATCGGTGGCGGCTGACCGCGGCCCGGCGGTTCACCTGAAGCCCTGCAACCTTTTCCCGAGGAACAACCATGAGCAACGTTCGTAGCGACAAGCCCTTCACTCTGGCCGGGCGTACCTTCCAGTCGCGCCTGCTGGTCGGTACCGGCAAATACCGTGACATGGAGGAGACCCGCCTGGCCATCGAGGCATCGGGTGCCGAGATCGTCACCGTTGCCGTGCGCCGTACCAACATCGGCCAGAACCCGGGCGAGCCGAACCTGCTCGATGTGTTGCCACCGGACCGCTATACCATCCTGCCGAACACTGCCGGCTGCTATGACGCGGTCGAGGCCGTGCGCACCTGCCGTCTGGCCCGCGAACTGCTGGATGGCCACAATCTGGTGAAGCTGGAAGTGCTGGCTGACCAGAAAACCCTGTTCCCCAACGTGATCGAAACCCTCAAGGCCGCCGAAGTGCTGGTCAAGGACGGTTTCGACGTGATGGTCTACACCAGCGACGACCCGATCATCGCCCGTCAGCTGGCCGAAGTCGGCTGCATCGCGGTCATGCCCTTGGCTGGCCTGATCGGTACCGGCCTGGGTATCTGCAACCCCTACAACCTGCAGATCATCCTGGAAGAGTCCAAGGTGCCGGTGTTGGTCGATGCCGGCGTGGGTACTGCTTCCGACGCCACCATTGCCATGGAAATGGGCTGCGAAGCGGTGCTGATGAACTCGGCCATTGCCCACGCGCAGCAGCCGGTACTGATGGCCGAGGCCATGAAGCACGCCATCGTCGCCGGCCGCATGGCCTACCTGGCCGGCCGTATGCCGAAGAAACTCTATGCCAGCGCCTCCTCGCCGCTGGAAGGTCTGATCAAGTAAGAGCCCCTGATGACTGAATCGCACGATACGCCGAGCACCCCTGACGGCGAAGCCCGCCCGCACCGCCGCATCAAGAGTTTCGTGATGCGCGCCGGGCGCATGACCGAAGGCCAGCAACGCGGCCTGGAGCAGGGTGGTCCGCTGTACATCCTGCCGCTGGCCGACAGTCCGGTGGATTACGACCAGGTATTCGGCCGCTCGGCGCCGCGCACCCTGGAGATCGGCTTCGGCATGGGCCATTCGCTGCTGGAAATGGCGGCTGCCGCGCCGGAGCAGGACTTCATCGGTGTGGAAGTGCACCGCCCGGGTGTTGGCGCGCTGCTGAACGGCGTGCTGACTCAGGGGTTGAAGAACCTGCGGGTGTATGACTGCGACGCCATCGAAGTGCTGAACCGCTGCGTGGCAGACAACAGCCTCGACCGCCTCATGCTGTTCTTCCCCGACCCATGGCACAAGGCTCGTCACCACAAGCGCCGCATCGTCCAGCTGGAGTTCGCCGAGCTGGTACGGCGCAAGCTCAAGCCGGGTGGCGTGTTCCACATGGCCACCGACTGGGAACCGTATGCCGAGTACATGCTGGAAGTGATGAGCGCGGCCCCGGGTTATCGCAACCGTGCGGCCGATGGCACCTACGTGCCGCGCCCTGAAGAACGCCCGATCACCAAGTTCGAACGCCGTGGCGAGCGGCTGGGGCATGGGGTTTGGGATTTGAAGTTCGAGAAGGTGGATTGATCGGCCGATATGGCCTTTCTATGTGAAAAAACCGCCCTGAGAAGGGCGGTTTTTTTTCGACAGGATTGAGCAACCCGGCTGACAGCCATGGCCTCGCGGGCATGGTCACGTTGCAACAAATGTAGGAGTGGGTTCATCCGCAATGCGGCGCGCGATGCCACTGTGTGGATTGGCTCAGCCCCGCCGATCGGCCACTACCCCAATCAGCACAAGCACCACCAGCAGCACCGGCGCCAGCGCATAGTTGTTGAACTGGCCCAGCCCTTTCACCACCCAGGGTGTGGCATAGATCAACGCCGCACCACTGCCGATCATCACCAGCAAGGCCATGAACGGCACGCGCAGGGCGCCGGCCAAACCGCCCAGGCGCTGTTCCACCCAGCCTTTGATATCGGTGCCGAACAGCACCAGCAGGCAGCCTACCAAGGCTAGCGAAATCTCCGACAGGTTGCTGCGGCTCCAGCGGGAAACCGTCGCGAGCAGATCAAGTACCAGATCCATGGGTCATCCTTAGCTCAAGAAATACTGCAGCAGGTCATTGAGGAACAACTGGCCCCGCGGCGTGGCCGCCAGTCGATCCGCTTCGACCTGTAAAAGGCCCTTTTGTTCGGCGGCGCGCCGCGCTTCGCGCAGCTGTTCCAATGGCAACCCGGTGCGCTGGGTGAACAGTTCGGCTTCCACGCCATCGGTCAGACGCAGGGCATTCATCAGGAACTCGAACGGCAGTTCGTCGACCGGCAGCAGCTTTTCGCCGGCTTTGAACGGCTTGGCCAGGTTCAGGTAGTCCTTGGGCAGACGGGTCTTCCAGGTGCGCAGGATGCGCCCGTCGGCGAAGGTCAGTTTGCCGTGGGCACCGGCACCGATGCCGATGAAGTCGCCGAAGCGCCAGTAATTGAGGTTGTGCCGCGCGGCGCGGCTAGCCTGGGCATAGGCCGAGACCTCGTACTGGCGGAAGCCATGGCCGGCCATCAGCGCCTGGCCGGCTTCCTGGATATCCCAGAGGATGTCGTCCTCGGGAAGCTCCGGTGGCTGGTTCCAGAACACCGTGTTCGGTTCCACGGTCAGCTGGTACCACGACAGATGCGTGGGCCCCAGGTCGATGGCCTGGCGCAGGTCGCCCAGCGCGTCGTCCAGCGACTGGTCGGGCAGGCCGTGCATCAGGTCCATGTTGAAATTGTCGAAGCCGGCGGCACGCGCCATGCCGGCAGCGCGGACCGCTTCATCGCCATTGTGGATGCGCCCCAGCGCCTGCAGCTTGGCTGGCTGGAAGCTCTGCACACCGATCGACAGGCGGTTGATGCCGGTTTGCCGGTAGGCTTTGAACTTGTCCTGCTCGAACGTGCCCGGGTTAGCCTCCAGGGTGATTTCGATGTCCGGCGCAAACGCAATGCGTTGCTCCACGCCTCGCAGCAGACGGCCGAGGGCGTCGGCACTGAACAGGCTGGGCGTACCGCCGCCGAAGAAGATCGAGCTGATCGGCCGGCCTTGCACGGCGGCCAGTTCCTGGTCGAGGTCGCTCAGCAGGGCTGCAACATAGGCATCTTCTGGCAGATCAGGGCCGGCGGCATGGGAATTGAAGTCGCAGTAAGGGCATTTGCGTACGCACCACGGAATGTGGATGTACAGCGCCAGCGGCGGCAGGCTGGTGAAACCCGCCGCGCCGGGGGTGGACAGCGTGTCGATCATGCCAGGCCCAGACGTTGACGCAGCTGGGCCATGGCGCGCGCGCGGTGGCTGAGCTGGTTCTTGTCCGCAGGGGCCAGTTCGGCACTGGAGCAACCGCGCTCCGGTACCCAGAACAGCGGGTCGTAGCCAAAGCCGTGCTCGCCGCTGGCCTCGAACATGATGCGCCCGTGCCACAGGCCTTCGCACAGGATCGGCAGCGGGTCGTCAGCATGGCGTACCAGTGCCAGCACGCAGACGAACTGCGCACCGCGCTCGGCTTCGGGTACATCCTTCAAGGCTTCGAGCAGCTTGGCGTTGTTCGCCGCGTCACCCTTGCCGTCGGCATAACGCGCCGAATAGATGCCCGGCGCCCCGCCGAGAAAATCCACTGCCAGGCCGGAATCGTCGGCCAGGGCGGGCAGGCCGGAAATGCGTGCGGCATTGCGCGCCTTGAGGATGGCGTTCTCGACGAACGACAGGCCGGTTTCTTCCGGCTCTACCTGGCTGAACTCGCCGATCGAGCGCAACTGCACCGATGCGCCAAGCATGGCCTGGAGTTCCTTGAGTTTGCCGGCGTTGTGGCTGGCCAATACGAGTTGCTGGAAATTCATCATTCGCCTGGGAACACTTCCTGGTTGAAGCTGAGGGAATTGCTGATGCCGCCGGTTTCGATGTTCAGGTCGAAGGTGACGGTCTCTGCCTGGTCGATCTTGAACTGGGCGATGTAGTACACCGCGCCTTGCTCGTTTATCTGCTTGAACGACAGCGGGCTGCTGCGCCCGGTCAGGTCCTTGACTGTGCCGCTGACCACCGCCATGGCGGGTTTGTTGGCCCTGAGCACGGCAATGTTGAGCACGCCCTGGTTCTTGCTGCGTACCAGCCCGGTGGCCGCAGCCACCTCCGGTGTCAGCATGCTTGAGGTAAACGCGCTGTAGTGCACCGTCACGTCGCCAAACACTTCCTTGCGCTCGGGGCGGGCTGCATCGGCAGCCAGTACCGGCAGGGCCAGGCACAGGCTGATCAGGAACAGGGCTAGGCGACGCATGGGGTGGTTCCTCCGCTGGGCGTCAGACAGCGAGCTGGTGCTCTTGCAGGCCTGGGCTGCTGACGCGGTAGATACCGATCTCACCTAGAAGATTAGGCCAAAGCCGGCCACCCCACCCATTACGGTGCAAGTGGTCGACAGCCAGGCGGTCAAGCACCCTGGCCTTGCGCTCGTGCACCAGCTCCTCGAAATCGGCAAAGGTGCAGAAGTGGATGTTCGGCGTGTTGTACCAGGTGTACGGCATGAAGTCCGACACTGGCATGCGGCCTTTGGTTGCCAGGTACCAGCGGCAGCGCCAGTGGCCGAAATTGGGGAAGGTGATGATGCACTGGCGACCCACGCGCAGCATCTCGTCGAGGATGCGGTCGGGATACTCCACGGCCTGCAGGGCCTGAGTCATGATCACCACGTCGAAACTGTTGCTGGCGAAGTTGCCCAGCCCTTGGTCCAGGTCCTGCTCGATTACGTTGACGCCCTTGGCCACGCAGGCGGCGATATTGTCGGCGTCGATCTCCAGGCCATAACCGGTGACCTGCTTGCGGTCACGCAGCGAGGCCAGCAGCTCGCCATTGCCGCAGCCCAGGTCGAGTACCCGGCTGCCGGCGGGGATCCAGTCGTGGATGATTTCCAGATCGGCTCTCATGCTGTCCTCAGATGGCAATGCGGTTCATGTAGTTCGCGAAACCCTGCATGTAGCGAGGCGTGGGGATCAGGAAGGCATCGTGGCCATAGGGCGAGTCGATCTCCAGGTAGCAGACGTTCTTGCGTGCGGCCATCAGGGCATTGACGATTTCGCGCGAGCGGGCCGGGGAGAAGCGCCAGTCGGTGGTGAACGACATGATGCAGTAGTCCGCCTTGACGTGGGCCAGGGTGGCCGCCAGGTCGCCACCATGGGCAGCGGCCGGGTCGAAGTAGTCCAGCGCCTTGGTCATCAGCAGGTAGGTGTTGGCATCGAAACGGCCGGAGAACTCCTCGCCCTGGTAGCGCAAGTAGCTTTCGACCTGGAATTCGACGCTATGGAAGTCGTAGTTGAGCTTGTCGCTCTTAAGCTCACGGCCGAATTTTTCGCCCATCGAGTCGTCGGACAGGTAGGTGATGTGGCCGACCATGCGCGCCAGCATCAGGCCACGCTTGGGGATCACGCCCTGGTCCTGGAACGAACCGCCGTGGAATTCGGGGTCGGTGAGGATGGCCTGGCGTGCCACTTCGTTGAAAGCGATGTTCTGTGCCGACAGCTTGGGCGCCGAGGCGATATCGACACAATGGCGCACGCGCTCGGGGTAGCTGATGGTCCACTGCAGCGCCTGCATGCCGCCCAGGCTGCCGCCGACCACGGCAGCCCATTGCTGGATGCCCAGGCGGTCGGCCAGGCGCACCTGGCTATGTACCCAGTCTTCCACGGTCAGCACCGGGAAGTCGGCGCCATAGGGCTTGCCGGTGGCCGGGTTGATGCTGCTGGGGCCGGTACTGCCATTGCAGCCGCCCAGGTTGTTCAGGCTGACCACGAAGAAGCGGTTGGTGTCGATCGGCTTGCCGGGGCCGATGCAGCTGTCCCACCACCCCGGCTTGCGGTCGGTGGCGGCATGGTAGCCAGCGGCATGGTGGTGGCCGGACAGGGCATGGCAGATCAGCACGGCGTTGCTGGCGCTGGCGTTGAGGGTGCCATAGGTTTCGTAGACCAGTTCGTAACTGGCCAGCGAGCGGCCACAGGCCAGGGCCAGCGGTTCATCGAACCGGGCTGTTTGCGGTACTACCAGACCGACGGAATCTTCGGGAAAGACAGTGGACATCGACCCTGCTCACGCTTGACGGAGGCGTCAGTCTAAAGAGCGCTACCCCCAGCGGCAAGCAGAGGCTTGCCGCTGGAAGCAACCAGGGCCGGGTGCGGCTCAGATCATCCGCCACAGCTCTTGTGGCATGCCGGCGTAGGCGGCCAGCGGCGGCATGACGAACGACTGGATCACCTGGATCGCGAGGAAGGCGAAGATTGGCGAGATGTCCATGCCGCCCAGGTTGGGCACGATGCGGCGGAACGGTGCCAGCACCGGTTCGCTGATCTGGTAGGCCAACTCGGCAGCCGGGTTGTGGCTGTTGGGGGCTACCCAGGAAACGATCACCATGACGATCATCGCCACCCAGAAAATCTTCAGGAACAGCGAGGTGATCCCGATGATTGCCCACATCAGCAGGTGCAGGATGTCACCGAACGTGCCGTAGGTGACCATCAGCACGAAACCCATCAACAGCGCCTGGATGACCACCGACAGCAGCAGCGACGAAGTGTCCAGCCCGCCGACACTGGGGATGACCCGGCGAATCGGCTTGAGCAGCGGCTGGGTGGCACGTACCGCGAACTGGCAAAGCGGGTTGTAGAAATTGGCCTTCACCAACTGCAGCACGAAGCGCAGCAGGACGATCACCAGGTACAGGCTGACCAGGGTTTGCACCACGAAGATCGCGGCGCCGGACAGTGCATTCATCTGGAACTCCTTATTTGCCCAGTTGTTCGGCCAGCTCCGCAGAGCGCGTGGCTGCGGCTTGCAGGGCCTGTTCGACGATGGCTTCGAAACCGCTGGCCTGGAACGATTTGATCGCCGCTTCGGTGGTACCGGCGGGCGAGGTGACACGGCGGCGCAGTTCGGCGGCATCGACATCGCTGGCGACTGCCATGTGCGCGGCGCCCAAGGCCGTCTGCAAGGTCAGCTGAGAAGCCGTTTCGCGTGGCAGCCCGAGCTTTTCGCCTGCTGCGGTCATGGCCTCGATCAGCAGGAAGAAGTAAGCCGGGCCGCTGCCGGAGACAGCTGTCACGGCGTCCAGTTGCTGTTCCTGCTGCAGCCACAGGGCGGTGCCAACGGCCGACAGCAGTTGCTCGGCCTGCTGGCGCTGCTCGGCGGAAACCTCTGCGGTGGCGTACAGGCCGCTCACGCCTTGGCGCAGCAGTGCAGGGGTGTTGGGCATGCAGCGTACCAGCGGGCGAGCGCCAACCCAGCTCTGCAGGCTGGCGCAGGTGATGCCGGCGGCGATGGAAACGATCAGCTGGCCATCCTGCAGGTGCGGTTGCAGCGTCTGACACACGGCTTTCATGACCTGCGGCTTGACCGCCAGCACGATCACGTCGGCGCCGTCGATGGCCTCGGCGTTGTTCTCGAAGGTTTCGATGCCGTGTTCGGCCTGGATGCGGCTGCGGGTCTCGGCGCCCGGGTCGCTGGCGCGGATCTGCGAGTCGTCCAGGCCCTGGGCACGCAGACCACCGATCAGGCTGGCGGCCATGTTGCCGGCGCCGATAAAGGCAATACGTGTCTTGCTCATGTCAGGTCCTTGTTGGAAAGAGTGAGTAAAGCATGGGATCAGGCGTGGCCGCCGTAATCGCGGGCACCGAACAGGGCAGTACCGATACGCACCCACGTCGCGCCCTGGGCAATGGCTGCTTCCAGGTCGTGGCTCATGCCCATGGACAGGGTATCCAGGCCGAGGCCCAGGGCTTCCTGCAACTGGCGCAGGGTGGCAAAGGCGGCCTCCTGGGCGGCGCGGTCATCGGTGGGTTCGGGAATGGCCATCAGCCCGCGCAGCCGCAGGTTGGGCAACGCGGCTACCGCGTTGGCCAGGGCCGGAAGGTCAGCCGGTGCACAGCCGGATTTGCTGTCTTCGCCGCTGACGTTCACCTGCAGGCAGATATTCAGCGGTGCCAGCCCGGCAGGGCGCTGTTCCGACAGGCGTTGGGCGATCTTCAGGCGGTCCACGGAATGTACCCAGTCGAAATGCTCGGCGATGGCTTTGGTCTTGTTCGACTGAATGGGGCCGATGAAGTGCCAGATCAAGGGCAAGTCGCTGAGTGCCTGCTGCTTGGTCAGCGCTTCTTGTAGGTAATTTTCACCAACATCACGCACGCCGGCGGCGTGGATTTCGCGGATGGCGCTGGCGGGCTTGGTCTTGCTCACGGCCAGCAGCTGGACGCTGGCCGGATCACGCCCGTCAGCCTGGGCAGCCCTGGCGATACGGGCGGAAATAGCGGAAAGGTTGTCTGCTAGGGTGGACATGGACTGGTGCCGGCGGCTTTAGGGTTTGCGGCATTCTACCGACTTGCAAGCCTTTGGGGAGTCTCATGGAAGTGACCGACCTGTTGGCCCAGGCCGTGGACGCGGGGGCTTCCGACCTGCACCTGGCAGCGGGCCAGATACCGATGTTGCGCCTGGATGGCAAGTTGCACTGCATGGCCATGCCGCCCTTGGCTGCGGCCGCCTTGATCGAAGGCATGGCGGCCATGCTGGACAAGGGCCAGCAACGGCGGTGGGCCCAGGGAGATGATCTGGACCTGGCGCTGGAACTGCCCGCGCTGGGGCGCTTTCGGCTGAACCTGTATCGCCAGTTGAATGGCTTGGCAGTCACCTTTCGCCTGATCCCGGGGCGCATCGCCACGCTCGATGAACTCGAGCTGGCGGATGTGTTTCAAGCTGTTGCTCGTTGCCAGGATGGCCTGATCCTGGTAGGAGGGCCAACCGGCAGCGGCAAGTCCAGCACTTTGGCGACTCTGCTCGACCAGTTGAACCGGAGCCGGGCGCTACACATCATCACGCTTGAAGACCCGGTCGAAGTCATCCACAGCAGCCAGCGCAGCCTGGTCACCCAGCGCGAGGTCGGCCGCCATTGCAAAAGTTATGCACAGGGGCTGCGCAGTGCGATGCGCCAGGACCCGGACGTGATCATGATCGGCGAACTGCGCGACCTGGAAACCATCCGCCTGGCGTTGCGTGCAGCCGAGACCGGCCACTTGGTCCTGGCAACCGTGCACACCCGCTCGGCGGCCAACAGCATCGACCGCCTGGTGGAGGTGTTTGCGGCCGAAGAGAAGGCGCTGGTACGGGCGATGCTGGCTGATGCACTGCGTCTTGTAGTGGCGCAGGTGCTGGTCAGCCGTGTGGGTGGAGGACGAGTTGCTGCACGGGAGGTGCTGGTGGCAACGCCGGCGGTGCGCAATCTGGTGCGCGAAGGGCGGATGGCGCAGTTGTGTTCGGTGATGCAGGCGGGTGGTGCAGAGGGGATGCGGACGATGGAGGGGGCGTTGCGGCAGTTGGGGGAGAGGGGGGTGATTCGCGATTCGTAGTGCTGGTGGCGACCCTTTCGACGCGTTAACCCGTTCCCGCAGATACAGCGCTGCACGCGAGAGCGACGCTGTATCCGTGGGAGCGGGAGAGGCCTGGTACCTATTAGCGCTTGGCCAGGTTCAGTTGTTGCTGCTCTTTCGGCAGCACCCGTTTGGCCACTACATAATGCTTCTGCCAGTAAGGTTTGCTCAGGGTGTCGATGCTCACCCGTTTGCCACGGCGCGGGGCATGGATGAAGCGGTCATTGCCCAGGTAGATGGCAACGTGATTCACCCGACGGCTCTTGATATTGAAGAAGATAAGATCACCAGGCTTCAGGTCTCCCTTGGCCACCTTGACCCCGTGGCCTCGTGCCATGGCGTTTGAGGTGCGTGGCAGGTCGACATCGGCGACATCATTGAAGGCGTACTTGACCAGGCCGCTGCAGTCGAAGCCCTTCTTCGGGCTGCTGCCGCCCCAGACATAAGGCGTGCCGAGCACATTCACCGCACGGCTGAGCACATCGCTGCTCTGCTTCGGCGACATGGCAATGGCCGGTACGCTGCGGCTGCTGCCGGCTGCATTATTTGGTCGGGTACGCAGCGCGGTCTGCTTGACCGGCGTGTGTCTCACCGAGGCATTGGTGGTGTAGCCGGTGAAACCATTGGGGAGACGTTGCTCACGATTGGTGGCGTGGGCGGCCAGGGGCAATAATAGGCAGAGGGTCAGCCATGTCTTGAGTAAAGGCGGCATAGATGAAGCTCTTATGAATAGTTGTGTGTTGGGCGCGCAACTTTATAACAGCTTTTTGTTCAATTTTTGATCCGTTGGTCGACTGTCCGGGTGCCGTACGTCGGCCTGCAACGAAAAAGTCACATTTTTTTTGAAATTTTTTTGGATAACCCGCAGGAGCTACGAATGAACAGTTATCAACAGGGAGCGCAGTTCCACGATACCCACAGCAAGACCATTGGCTACCTGTTGTGGATTTTCGGCTTCACCGGGTCGCATCGCTTCTACTACGGCAAGCCCGTTACCGGCACCATCTGGTTCCTGACCCTGGGCCTGCTGGGCATCGGCTGGTTGATCGACCTTTTTCTGATCCCGTCCATGGACCGTGAAGCCGACTTGAGGTTCGAGTCCGGGCGCATCGACTACAACATCGCCTGGGTTCTGCTGACCTTCCTCGGGGTGTTCGGCCTGCACCGGTTGTACCAAGGCAAGTGGGTGACCGCGATCATCTACTTCTTCACCGGCGGGCTTTGCCTGGTGGGGGTGCTGTACGATTTCTGGACGTTGAACAGCCAGGTGTCCGAGCGCAACGCGGGCCGGGCCTGAGGGGCTTGGGGGCGCAAAGCGCCCCCATTTACAGGCTACTGGCGGGTTTGCCGTTGTTGCAGCAACAGGTTGCTGAAACCAGCCCCGGCCAGCTGCTTTTGCGCCCCGGTCAGTTGCTCGCGGTTGCTGAACGGGCCGACCATGACGCGGTACCAGGTTTCGTCCTTGACCGTGCCTGACTCCACCTTTACCGCCTGGCCCAGCAGGATGATCTGCGCACGGACCTTGTCGGCGTCAGCCTGCTTGCGGAACGAGCCGGCCTGCAGGAAGAACTGGGTGGTTGCCGCTGGCTTGATCACTGGTGGTGCCGGTGGCGGAGTCTGGCCCATCAACGCCGCCTGAGCTCGCGCCGTGTCGATCTTTGCCGCTTCGGCGGGGGTCACCGGTGTCACCGGCTGGGCCGGGACGGGCGGTGTTTTCTCAGGTACGGCTTCCGGCGGCACGATAACCTCCGTCTCCGGCAGCAGGGTATAGAAGTCATACTTCGGCTTCACCGGCTGCTGCGGCGTGGCCTGTGCCGTCCTGCCGGCCTCGGCCACCTTCTCTGGCTTCTGCTGCTCGGGCTTGGCCCGCTTGATGTCTTCGCCACCAGGCTCGAGCTTCATCAGGAACACGATGAACGCGCCTACGGTCAGGCCGACCGCCAGCCATACCCAGCCGGGAATCGGCTGCTTGGCCGGCGCCGTCTGGCGGCTGGCGCCGCGTTTTGGGGCAGGTTTTTTCTTGGCAGCCAACTTACATGCGCTCCAGGGTTTCCAGGCCGAGCAGTTCCAGACCTTGCTTGAGGGTGCGGCCAGTCAGGGCTGCCAGGCGCAGACGGCTCTGCTGCTGCTCTGCAGTTTCGGCGGCGAGGATCGGGCAGTTCTCGTAGAAACTGGAGAACAGCCCGGCCAGGTCGTACAGGTAGCTGCACAGCACATGCGGCGTGCCCTTGTCGGCCACGTTGTTGAGGATTTCGCCAAACTGCGCCAGGCGCGCGGCCAGGTCCTGTTCGTGAGGTGCCTGCAGCACGATGTTGCCTTCGACCTCGTCAAAGCCCTTGCCCAGCTTGCGGAACACGCCGGCCACACGGGTGTAGGCGTACAGCAGGTAAGGCGCGGTGTTGCCTTCGAAGTTGAGCATCAGCTCGAAGTTGAAGCTGTAGTCACTGGTGCGGTGCTTGGACAGGTCGGCGTACTTCACTGCGCCGATGCCCACCACTTCACCGATGCGGCGCAGTTCCTCGTCGGCCAGGCTCGGGTTCTTTTCCTTGACCAGCGCGTAGGCGCGCTCCTTGGCCTCGGTGAGCAGGTCGATCAGCTTCACGGTGCCGCCGTCACGGGTCTTGAACGGGCGACCGTCGGCGCCGTTCATGGTGCCGAAGCCCATGTGTTCCATCTGCATCGGGTGGCCGACGAAGCCTGCGCGGCGCGCGACTTCGAACACCTGGTTGAAGTGCAGGGCCTGGCGCTGGTCAACGAAGTACAGGGCGCGGTCGGCCTTGAGCACGTTGCTGCGGTAGCGCACGGCGGCCAGGTCGGTGGTGGCGTACAAGTAGCCGCCGTCGGCCTTCTGCACGATCACCGGCAGTGGCTCGCCCTCGCTGTTCTTGAATTCCTCGAGGAATACGCACTGGGCGCCCTGGTCTTCGACCAGCATGCCCTTGGCCTTGAGGTCGGCTACCACGTTGGCCAGGTCGGCGTTGTAGGCGCTCTCGCCCATCACGTCGGCCATGGTCAGCTTGACGTTGAGCAGCTCGTAGGTCTTCTGGCAGTGCGACAGCGAGATGTCCTTGAAGCGTGTCCACAACGCCATGCAGTCCGGGTCGCCAGCCTGCAGCTTGACCACCAGGCCGCGTGCCCGGGTGGCGAACTCTTCGGATTCGTCGAAGCGTTTCTTGGCGGCACGGTAGAAGTTTTCCAGGTCCGACAGCTCGTCGCTGGTGATCGGGTTTTCTTCCAGGTAGGCCAGCAGCATGCCGAACTGGGTACCCCAGTCGCCTACGTGGTTCTGGCGGATCACCTCGTCGCCGAGGAATTCGAGCACGCGCGCCACGCTGTCGCCTATGATGGTCGAACGCAGGTGGCCGACGTGCATTTCCTTGGCCAGGTTGGGTGCCGACATGTCGATCACCACCTTTTGCGCTGGGCCGGCCTTGTGTGCCCCCAGGTGGGCATCGGCCAGCGCGGCATCCAGGCGGTTGGCCAGGGCGGCAGTGTTCTGGAAGAAGTTGAGGAAGCCGGGGCCGGCGATCTCGACCTTGCTGATATCGGTGCTGGCGGGCAGGGCATCGATCAGTTTTTCCGCCAGGTCGCGCGGTTTCATGCCGGCCGGCTTGGCCAGCATCATGGCGATGTTGCTGGCGAAGTCGCCATGGGTCTTGTCCCGGGCGTTTTCCACCTGGATCGCCGGCGACAGCCCTTCAGGCAGCACACCGTCGGTGACGAGTTGGGTGAGGGCTTGCTGGATCAGCTGGCGAATGGTGTCTTTCATGGGGATCTCTTTTCGACCGCAAGCGCGGTGGAGCGCTTCGATGCGCAGGTGGAAAAACTGGATATTATCCGTGGCCGGGAGCAGGTTGCCAACCTTTGGGCCGCAAAGCGGAGCTGGTTTCAGTAAAGGTCTACCGGGTCGACATCCAGTGACCAGCGTACCTGCCGCCCGCTCGGTATTTGCTCCAACACTAGCAACCAGGCGCTGATCAGTCGATGCAAAGGCGCGCGGGTATTGGCCTGTAGCAACAGTTGCGCGCGGAAGCGCCCGGCCCGCCGCTCCATCGGGGCCGGCACCGGCCCCAGCAGCTCGATGCCTGCCAGGCCCTGCTCGGCTACCAGACGTTCGGCGGCCGCGCAGGCCTCGTCGAGGAAACCTTCGGCCTGCCCTGGCCGGTGTGCTTCGGCGCGCAGCAGCGCCAGGTGCGAGTAGGGCGGCAGCCCTGCCGCCCGGCGCTCTTGCAGGGCCTGCTCGGCAAAGGCGAAGTAGCCCTGTTCGGTCAGTTGCACCAGCAGGGGATGGTCGGCCAGGTGGGTCTGGATGATGACCTTGCCAGGCTCTTCGGCACGCCCGGCACGCCCGGCCACTTGCACGATCAGCTGTGCCATGCGCTCGCTGGCGCGGAAATCGCCGGAGAACAGCCCGCCATCGGCATCAAGGATGGCCACCAGGGTCACCCGTGGGAAGTGGTGGCCCTTGGCGAGCATCTGCGTGCCGACAAGAATGCTCGGTTGGCCGCGCTGGATGGTGCTGAACAGGTTGTGCATGGCGTCCTTGCGTGCCGTGCTGTCGCGGTCCACGCGCAGGATCGGGTAATCCGGGAACAGCACCTTGAGGCGCTCTTCGGCCCGCTCGGTGCCGGCGCCAACCGGGCGCAGGTCGACGTGGTTGCATTGCGGGCACTGGTGCGGCAGGCGTTCGTCATAACCGCAATGGTGGCAGCGCAGCACGCCGGAGCGCTGGTGCACGGTCATGCGCGCATCGCAGCGCGGACACTCCGACAGCCAGCCGCAGTCGTGGCACAGCAAGGTCGGGGCAAAACCGCGGCGATTGAGGAACACCAGCACCTGCTGGCCCGCCTCCAGTGTCTGCCGGATGGCCTGCTGCAACGGGCCGCTGATGCCACTGTCCAGCGGCAAGCTCTTGACGTCCAGGCGCAGCATGCGCGGTGGCCGGGCGCCGCCGGCGCGCTGGTTCAGGCGCAACAGGCGGTAGCGCCCGTTGAGGGCGTTATGCAGGGTTTCCAGTGACGGTGTGGCCGAGCCGAGCAGGATCGGGATGTTTTCCTGGTGGGCGCGCACCAGCGCCAGGTCGCGGGCGTGGTAGCGCAGGCCTTCCTGCTGTTTATAGGAACCGTCATGTTCTTCGTCGATGATGATCAGGCCAGGGTTTTTCATCGGCGTGAACAACGCCGAGCGGGTACCGATGATGATGTCCGCTTCACCGTCCCGTGCCGCCAGCCAGGCGTCCAGGCGCTCGCGGTCGTTCACCGCCGAATGCAGCAGGGCGATGCGGGCATTGAAACGCTGCTCGAAGCGCGCCAGGGTCTGCGGGCCGAGGTTGATCTCCGGAATCAGCACCAATGCCTGTTTGCCGGCTTCCAGGGTTTCCCGGATCAATTGCAGGTAGACCTCGGTCTTGCCGCTGCCGGTCACGCCAGCCAGCAGGAACGCCGCGAAGCCGCCGAAGCCTTCGCGCACGGCATCAAAGGCCTCGCGTTGCTCTTCGTTGAGCGGTAGCTCAGGTTGCGCCAGCCAGTGTTCGTGGCGCAACGCCGGGAGGTGGCGGCGCACCTCGATCTGCACCAGGTCCTTGGCCAGCAGCAGGTCGAGGCTGTCCTTGTTCAGGTTGAGTTTGGCCAGCAGGCTGTGGGCCACGCCGTGCGGGTGCTGGGCCAGGGTCTTGAGGGCGTCGCGCTGGCGTGGGGCACGGGCGATGCGCGGGTCTTCCAGGCGGGCGCCGGGGGCGACATGCCAGAAGCGCTCCTGGCGCATCTCGGCCGGTTCGCCCTGGCGCAGCAGCGTTGGCAGGGCCCAGCTCAGGGTGTCGCCCAGGCTGTGCTGGTAGTACTGGGCGGTCCACAGACACAGCTTGAACAGCGATGGCGGGATCGGTGACACCGGGTCGAGCAGGGCGCTGGCCGGTTTCAGCTTGTCTGCCGGCACCTCGCTGCGCTCACAGACCTCTACCAGCACGCCGATCATTTCGCGGCGGCCGAATGGCACGCGAACACGCATGCCCGGAGTCAAGGCCTGGCGCGCCATGCTCGCCGGTGCCTTGTAGTCGAACAGGCGACGCAGCGGGGAGGGCAGGGCAAGGCGCAGAATGACGTCGGACACGCGGAAAGTCTCGGAGGGCGTTTCAAGAACTGGCGAGCCTAGCAGACGACGGTCGGTGCAAGCGACAACTTGCACTGGCGCAGCGCTCTGGTATTATTCGCCGCCTAATTACGTGCGGTATTCAACAATTGGTGTTGGGTGGCGGCACGCAGCTCGAGGAAGTGACCATGAAAGCAGATATTCATCCGAACTACGAAGTAGTTGCAGTCACCTGCAGCTGCGGCAACAAGTTCGAAACTCGTTCGACCCTGGGCAGCACCCTGGCGATCGACGTTTGCAACCTGTGCCACCCGTTCTACACCGGTAAGCAGAAAGTTCTGGACACCGGTGGTCGCGTACAGAAGTTCGCCGATCGCTTCGGTATGTTCGGTACCAAGAAGTAATCATGCGCATGGCGAACCCCTCGGGTTTCGCATTGCTGCAAAAAAGGGCGCCCCTCGTGGGCGCCTTTTTTATGGCTGTCGTCTGGCACTTTCCGGCCCAGGCGTTCTGCCCGCTGCCGGACAGGCCTCAGCAGGTGGCGGTGCGCCAGGTGGTGGACGGCGATACCTTGCGTCTGGTCGACGGTCGCAGCGTGCGGCTGATAGGCATCAATACCCCGGAGATCGGTCGCAACGGGCGTAGCAGCGAACCCTATGCGGAGGCCGCCAGGCGGCGCCTGCAGGTATTGGTCAAGGCCAGTGACGGGCGAGTCGGTCTGGTGCCTGGCATCGACAGCAAAGACAAGTACGGCCGAACCTTGGCGCATATCTATTCCAGCAATGGCGACAATCTGGCAGCGCAATTGCTCGGAGAGGGCTTGGGCTATCGGGTGGCGGTTGCCCCCAATGTGCGCCTCAGTGCTTGCCACCAGCTTGCCGAGCAGGCGGCGCGCAAGGCTGGCGCCGGCCTGTGGCGACGCTCGCCAGTGCTGCGTGCCGAACAGGTGCGGCAGTCCGGTTTCGCCGTTGTTGCTGGCCGTATCGAAGCTGTGCAGCGCAACCGTGGCGGAGTTTGGCTGAACCTGGACGATGCCGTGGTGCTGCAGGTTCCCGCTCGTCTGCTACGCAACTTCCCCGCCGGCTTCTTCGATAACCTCAAGGGACGCCAAGTCGAAGCGCGTGGCTGGGTGCTGGATCGTTCCCGCAAGGGCGGCCTCAAGCCAGGGCAGCGGCGCTGGCTGTTGTCATTGACCGATCCAAGCATGTTGGAGCGTATTTCAGGCTAAAAGTTGTAGACATTTCGCTATTGGATTGTACACACTGTGGACCGTATGCCCCGTGGGTTATAGCGTAAAGTCGTAGGCTAAAGGCCTTGACACAAGTGACCGGCCAGTCTTGTGGCTACCCGGCTCTTTGCGTATCCTCGGCGGTCCGTCAGAACAGTAAACAGCGGAATGCCCACCATGTCAGACCTGAAAACCGCCGCTCTCGATTATCACGCCCAACCTCGTCCGGGGAAACTGAGCGTCGAACTTTCCAAGCCCACTGCCACCGCACGTGACCTCGCCCTGGCCTACAGCCCAGGCGTTGCAGAGCCCGTGCGCGAAATCGGCCGTGATCCGGAGCTGGCTTACAAATACACCGGCAAGGGCAACCTGGTTGCGGTGATTTCCGATGGCACTGCCATCCTCGGTCTGGGCGACCTCGGCCCGCTGGCCTCCAAGCCGGTCATGGAAGGTAAAGGCGTACTGTTCAAGCGTTTCGCCGGTATCGACGTGTTCGACATCGAAGTGGAGTCGGAAAGCCCACAGGCATTCATCGACACCGTTCGCCGTATTTCGATCACCTTCGGTGGTATCAACCTTGAAGACATCAAGGCCCCTGAGTGCTTCGAAATCGAGCGCACCCTGATTGAGCAATGCGACATCCCGGTGTTCCACGATGACCAGCACGGTACCGCCATCGTCACCGCGGCCGGCATGATCAACGCCCTGGAAATCGCCGGCAAGAAACTGGAAGACGCCAAGATCGTTTGCCTGGGTGCTGGCGCTGCTGCCATCTCCTGCATGAAGCTGCTGGTGAGCATGGGCGCCAAGGTCGAGAACATCTACATGATCGACCGCAGCGGCGTGATCCACGCAGGCCGCGACGACCTCAACCAGTACAAGGCGCAGTTCGCCCACGCGACCGACAAGCGCACCCTGGCTGACGCCCTCAACGGTGCCGACGTGTTCGTAGGCCTGTCGGGCCCGAACTTGCTGAGCGCCGAAGGCCTGAAGTCGATGGCTGCCAACCCGATCGTGTTCGCCTGCTCGAACCCGGACCCGGAAATCTCGCCGGAGCTGGCGCACGCCACCCGCAGCGACGTGATCATGGCTACCGGCCGTTCCGACTACCCGAACCAGGTCAACAACGTACTGGGCTTCCCGTTCATCTTCCGCGGTGCCCTGGACGTGCGCGCCAAGCGCATCAACGAAGAAATGAAGATCGCTGCCGCTATCGCCCTGAAGGACCTGGCCAAGCTGCCAGTGCCGAAGGAAGTCTGCGAAGCCTATGGCGTCGAAGGCCTGGAGTTCGGCCGTGAGTACATCATTCCGAAGCCGCTGGACGCCCGCCTGATCACCGTCGTTTCCGACGCTGTGGCCAAGGCCGCCATCGAATCCGGCGTCGCTACCCTGCCGTATCCGAAGCACTACCCGCTGAAGAGCGTGGATGACGTGTTCAACGGCTGATTGCAGCTGAGCGAAACAAGAAAGCCCCGGCTCGCATGAGCCGGGGCTTTTTGTTTGCCGCTGTCCCGATGAGTGCGGTCCTGCAGGGTGGCTGCTTCAGAACAGATCCATTGGTGCCGCTTCATCCGCTGGCAGCGGGCTGCCCGGCGCCGCTCCGGTGCCCAGTTCGTCCACCGAAGGCGGCGAATCCTCGGCCTTGAACAGCTCGAAGTAGGCATTCGGCGTGCTTGGCGAGGCAGCCCGACCGCTGACCGGATCGACGCGCAGGCTGAGGATGCCCTCCGGCTCTGCGGGCGGATGTTCAGGCTTGTCCTTGAGTGCCGCCCCCATGAAGCTCATCCAGATCGGGAGTGCCGCCGTGCCGCCGTATTCGCGACGACCAAGGGTTTCGGGCTGGTCGAAGCCGACCCACACGGTGGTCACGTAGTCGGCGTTGTAGCCGGAGAACCAGGCGTCCTTGGACTCGTTGGTGGTACCGGTCTTGCCGGCCAGGTCGGTACGGCCCAGCGCCAGCGCCCGGCGACCGGTGCCGCGCTTGATCACATCCTGCAGCATGCTGGTGAGGATGTAGGTGGTACGCCCGTCGATGATCTGTTCGGCCACGGCTGGCGCCTGCGGTGCAGCTGCCACCTGGCTGAAGGCGGGCGCTTCACCCGGCATGGCTGCGGTACTGATCGGCTGTTCAGGCGCCGCCAGGCCGGCGTGGTCCTCGGCGCCTTGCGGTACCCGCGCCGGGTTGGCGGTGAACAGGGTCTCGCCGCTGCGGCTCTCGATGCGCTCGATCAGGTACGGGGTAACCTTGTAGCCGCCGTTGGCAAAGGTGCTCCAGCCGGTGGCAATTTCCATCGGGGTCAGCGTAGCGGTGCCCAGGGCCAGCGACAGGTTGCGCGGCAGGTCCTGTTTGTTGAAGCCGAACTTGGCAATGTAGTCGATGGTGCGGTCCACGCCCATGGCTTGCAGCAGGCGGATCGACACCAGGTTACGTGACTTGTAAAGGGCCTCGCGCATGCGGATAGGGCCAAGGAAGGTGTTGGTGTCGTTCTTCGGTCGCCAGACCTTGTCCAGGTACTCGTCAACGAACACGATCGGAGCATCGTTGACCAGGCTGGAAGCGGTATAACCGCTATCCAGGGCGGCACTGTAGATGAACGGTTTGAAGCTGGAGCCCGGCTGGCGCTTGGCCTGCATGGCGCGGTTGTAGTTGCTCTGCTCGAACGAGAAGCCGCCAACCAGCGCGCGGATGGCACCGCTGTAAGGGTCGAGGGTGACCAGCGCACTCTGGGCCCCTGGTACCTGGCTGAATTTGAGCTTGCCATCCTCCAGGCGCTGGACACGTACCAGGTCGCCGACCTGGGCTACATCTGCCGGTGACTGCGGCGAGCGGCCCTGAGCATTGCTGTTGATGAAGGGGCGGGCCCATTTCATGGTGTCCCAGGCCACCAGTTCTTCCTGGCCGCTACGGGTCAGCACCTTGACGCCAGTCTTTTCGACCTGGGTGACAATGGCCGGCTCCAGACCCCCTAACGTGCGCTGCTTGCCCAGTTCCTGCAGCCAGGCCGCCTGGGTGCGGCCCGGGAAGCGTGCTTCCGGCCCGCGGTAGCCGTGGCGC
Source organism: Pseudomonas sp. TE21394 (assembly GCF_054057835.1). Classification (NCBI taxonomy): domain Bacteria; kingdom Pseudomonadati; phylum Pseudomonadota; class Gammaproteobacteria; order Pseudomonadales; family Pseudomonadaceae; genus Pseudomonas; species Pseudomonas sp. TE21394. Next base: position 2,257,971 of record NZ_JBSRZR010000001.1, read on the forward strand.
TCGTCATACTCGGAAAGACCGTTGAGGATGGCCTTGTTGGCCATTTCCTGCATGTCACTGGGCACCGTGGTGGTGACGCGGAAGCCTTCGGTATAGGCCTCGCTGCCGTAACGACCGACCATTTCGGCGCGGGCCATTTCCGCGATATAGGGTGCGTTCACTTCCGGTGCGGGCACGTGATAGCTGGCATTCAACGGCTCGGCCAGGGCGGCCTGGTAGCTGGCTTCGTCGATCTTGCCCAGCTTGTACATGCGGCCGAGGATCCAGTCGCGGCGCTCCTTGGCGCGCACCGGGTTGGCCAGCGGGTTGAAGCGCGACGGGGCCTTGGGCAGCCCGGCAATCATCGCCATCTGCGCCAGGCTCACATCGCGAATCGACTTGCCGTAGTACACCTGCGCGGCGGCATCGATACCGTAGGCGCGGTTGCCCAGGTAGATCTTGTTCACGTAGAGCTCGAGGATCTCGTCCTTGGTCAGCTCACGTTCGATCTGCAGGGCCAGCAGGATCTCGTTGGTCTTGCGCGAGAAACTGCGTTCGCTGGTGAGGAAGAAGTTCTTCGCCACCTGCATGGTGATGGTGCTGCCGCCGGTCTGGATATGCCCGGTTTTTACCAACTGGGTCGCGGCGCGCATCAGGCTGCTGGGGTCGACACCGTAGTGATTGAGGAAATTGTCGTCCTCGGCTGACAGAAGTGCCTGGATGAATTGTGGGGGGATTTCCGCGAAGCGGATCGGCGAGCGGCGCATTTCGCCGAACTCGGCAATCAGCTTGCCGTCGCTGCTGTACACCCGCAGGGGGATCTGCAACTGGATGCTTCTAAGCGAATCGACCGAGGGCAGGCTGGGGCTAAGATACAGAAACGCACCGCTCACACCGAGTACGAGCGCGCAGATGACTGCGACGGAAGACCACCAGAAGAACTTCAGCAAGCGTATCAAGGCTTTTCGGTGTCCAGGTTGGGAGTGGATTGCACGCGGGTCCGGCGGACCAAAAAACGCTGGGCATTATAAGCATTTTTTAGCCTCTCCGGGTTACCGGTCAGGCTGCCCGTCGCCTCGAGGCGACGGCGCGGCCCGGTCTTGGCGGGGTTGCTACAGATAGCTGCGGCTACGACAAGGAAGCCATGATGCCAGGACGCTTCGGCAAGAATGCGGGTTCACTCGTGGGGGTGGAAATAGCCCCTGATACTGTTCGTGTCGTGCAACTGCAGCGGCGTGGCCGGCGCTACCGGGTGCATGCCTCGGCGCAGGAACCGTTCGAGCCGCCAATTGGCAACGATTGGCTGGCAGAGCCCGTGGCAGTGGTGGCCGCCTTGCGGCGCGCCTGGCGCCGCAGCGGCCTGGGGCAACGCCGAGTCGCGCTGGCGCTGCCGGCCAACCTGGTGATTTGCAAGCTGTGCCAGCTTCCAGCGGGCCAGGATGAGGCGGAAATGGAGGCGCAGTTGCTGGCTGACGCAGAGCGGCTGTTTCCTTTTCCGTTGGAAGACCTTGCCCTGGATTTCCAGGTCATCGGAGGCTCCGGCGTTCAGCCAGGTTGCGTCGAGGTAATGGTGGCTGCATGTCGGCAGAGTGCGATGACGCCCCTCGAAGCCATCGTCGACGAGGCGGGGTTGCAGTTGGAGGCCGTGGAAATCGACAGCATCGCCTTGTGCCGCCTGTTGCCAGGTAGCGAGGCCAAGACAACAGCGCTGCTGCGTATCGAAGCGCACGGCGCGACGCTTTATGACTGGCAGCCGGGGCGGCTGCACCAGCGCCGGGACCTGCAAGTGGCTGGAGCGGGTATGAAAGAACGGTTGCCCGAGTGCCTGCACGCGCTGTTTGCCGATGGGCCCCGGCCCGCGGGCCTGTGGCTTGTCAGTAGTACCCCGACCGACCCGGGCTGGCTGCAAAGCCTGAGCGCCCGGCTGCACATGCCTTGTCGGCATCTGCCCGGCCTGGCTGGGCTTGAGCACGTCGATGGCTCGATGATCCTGGCATGCGGCCTGGCGCTTGGCGGGTTGCAGCCATGATGCGGCTGAACCTGCTGCCCTGGCGCGAACGGCAGCGCCAGGCCGCACTCCGCCGTTTTCGCCGACAGCTGGTCGCTGGCGCACTGTTGGCCCTTTGCGCGGTGACGCTGGTCGACCAGCTCGCCCGCCAGCGCGGCGAGCACCTGGCCCTTGCCAATAGCCAGCGCGAGGCAGCCATTGGCCTGTTGAATGAACAGCTGCAGCCGCTGGCCGATGTGCGGGAGCGGCATGAAACCCTGCTCGCCCGCGCGATGTCACTGGAAAGCTTGCGCGCCAACCAGGATGTACTCGCCGACGTGTTCGCGGACCTTGAGGCTGCGTTGCCACAAGGCATTCAGTTGCTCGATCTCAGCCTTGAAAGCGGCCGCCTGCAGGTAACGGGGCTGGCCACGTCGGGTGCCGTGGTCGCGCAGTTCATGCGCGACCTGGAGCGCTCAAGTGCATTGCTCGACCTGGAACTCAAGCGCATGAGAAGCCTGCCGGGCGGCGATGAGTTTCTGCTGAGTGCGCGTGTTTCGGCGTTCTGGTCATGAATGCAGCGAAGCTGCTGGCCTGGCTGACTGCGGTCGGCCGTACCAACCGTTTCAGGCAACTGGCGCCAGTTCTGCTGGCCGTGGCGCTCTTTGGCCTGGGGTGCATGATCCGCCTGCCGGCGCCGTTGCAGCAGCAGGCGCACGAGGCAGCCCGGCACGTCGGGTTGACCGAGCAACAGGCCGCCAGCGCCGCGCGGGTTTACGAACTGGAGCAACTGCGGACGTCCGTGGCGCTTGCCGAGCAACGTTTGAAGGAGGCTCAGTGGCAGCTGGCGGCCGGCGAGGGCATGAGTGATCTGCTCGACCGCCTGGCGGCACTGGGGCAGGCCCACGGTCTGCTCATCGAGCAGGTCGTCGTGCTGGAAGGCGAACAACAGGCCGGCTTTCGTCGGGTACCTCTGGAGCTGCAGCTTGTGGGGCGTTACACGGCCTTGCGCCAATGGCTGGGCGACTGGCTGGGGCAGGCGCGAGTGCTGCGCGGCGATTACCTGCGGCTGGTGGCAGCCGATGGCCTGCTGCGCCTTCAGTTGCGGGTTGATACCTATCAGGCACTGGTGCCCACGTCAGCACCCGCCGTGCTGGCGCGGATGCCGGCCAGGGCTGCTACACCAGTGCCTGCGATCGACCCGTTCGCCCCAGGGGCGTCGCGGCTGCCGAGCGACGGGCTGGCCAGCGTGCCGCTGGCCCAGTTGGAAATGGTCGGCAGTCTGTCGCGCGGCGCCACTCACGAAGCGCTGCTGAGGGTGGCTGGCAGGCTCTACCGTGTGCGCCTGGGTGACCGGGTGGGGCGTGACCAGGGCGTAGTGACGCAGATCGACCCGCGTCAGGTCGAGGTGCGCGAAAGGCTGTTCATGGCGGGGGGCTGGCACGAGCGCACTGCCTTCCTCACCCTCGCAAAGCGCCTGGGCAAGGAGGCCCCGGAACAGAATGAAACGAGTGAAGAAGTTGGGGCTGGCAGCCCTGCTGTCGATCCCGCTGGCGTCGGCCACGCCATACCAGGGTGAGCCGCTGTCGCTGAACTTCCAGGATGTGGAGGTCCGCGCGGTGTTGCAGGTGCTGGCAGATTATGCCGGCGTCAACCTGGTGGCCAGCGATGCCGTACAGGGCAATGTCACCTTGCGCCTGCAGGACGTGCCTTGGGACCAGGCGCTTGATCTGGTGCTGCGTAGCAGGGGGTTGGCCCGACGCCAGGAAGGCAATGTATTGCTGGTGGCGCCTGCGTCCGAGCTTGCCACGCAATCGCTCGATACCCGCGTGGAGCAGGCGCTGGAGGCGCAACTGCAGCCGTTGCGCCGGGAGCTGCTGCCCATCCACCATGCCAAGGCCGCCGAGCTGGCGGAGTTGCTGTTGGCGAGCCTGGCTGATGACGGCATTGGGCGCGGCAGCCTGAGTGTCGATGAGCGCACCAACACGCTGGTGGTGCATCAGCCGGCCGAGCGCCTTGGCGAATTGCGGCAACTGGTGGCGCAGCTGGATGTACCGGTACGTCAGGTAGTGATCGAGGCGCGTATCGTCGAGGCCAACGTTGATTACGAGAAGAGCCTCGGCGTGCGCTGGGGCGGGCCGCTTTACCTGGAGGGCCCGCAACCGGGCAAAGACCTGTTCGTCGACCTCGGGCTGGAGCGTGCCGGCAGCAGCATCGGCCTCGGCCTGCTGCGCGGGGGTGTGCTGCTCGACCTCGAACTCAGCGCCATGGAAAAGAGCGGCAATGGGGAGATCATCTCGCAGCCCAAGGTGGTCACGGCCGACAAGGAGACCGCCAGGATCCTCAAGGGCACCGAGGTGCCTTATCAGGAAACCAGCCAGAGCGGCGCCACCTCGGTCGCGTTTCGCGAAGCCTCGTTGTCGCTGGAGGTGACCCCGCAGATCACCCCGGACAACAAGGTGATCATGACCGTCAGGGTGACCAAGGACGAGCCGGATTACGTCAACGCACTGAACAATGTGCCGCCGATTCGCAAGAACGAGGTCAATGCCAAGGTGCGCGTGATGGATGGCGAAACCATCGTGATCGGCGGCGTGTATTCGACTTCGCAAAACAATGTGGTCGACAAGGTGCCATTTTTCGGCGATCTGCCGTATGTTGGGCGGCTGTTTCGACGCGATGCATTACAAGAGAAAAAATCCGAGCTGCTGGTCTTCCTGACTCCGCGTATCATGAGTGACCAGGCGATTGCTGTGAGTCGTTGATTCTGTGCGAAATTTGATACTTGTGGGACCCATGGGTGCTGGTAAAAGCACCATCGGACGCCTATTGGCCAAAGAGCTGCGCCTGCTGTTCAAGGATTCCGACAAGGAAATCGAACTGCGCTGCGGCGCCAACATCCCGTGGATTTTCGACAAGGAAGGCGAGCCGGGTTTTCGTGACCGCGAACAGGCGATGATCGCCGAGCTGTGCGCACTCGACGGCGTGGTTCTGGCAACCGGCGGCGGTGCGGTGATGCGCGAAGCCAATCGTCAGGCGTTGCGCCGGGGGGGGCGGGTGATCTACCTGCATGCCTCGGTGGAACAACAGGTTGGCCGTACCGCGCGCGACCGCAATCGCCCCCTGCTGCGCACGGCCAATCCCGAGGCAACCTTGCGTGCCCTGCTGGAGACCCGCGACCCGCTTTACCGCGAAATCGCCGATCTGGTGGTGGAAACCGACGAGCGGCCACCGCGCATGGTGGTGATCGACATTCTCGAACGCTTGCAGCAGTTGCCGCCCCGGTAGCCCGGGACTATTCTCGGCCACCAGCGCCGAGGCGAGCTTGAACGTTACCGCGTGGCGCCGTCGCGAAGGCGCCGCGCTCAAGTACATTGTGGGGATACATGCAGACACTTAAGGTCGACCTGGGCGAGCGTAGCTACCCGATCTACATTGGCGAAGGCCTGCTGGACCAGCCCGAGTTGCTGGCCCCGCATATTGCCGGGCGGCAGGTTGCCATCGTTTCCAACGAAACCGTCGCGCCCCTGTATCTCCAACGCCTGAGCAAGACCCTGGGTGCCTATTCGGTACTGCCAGTGGTGTTGCCCGATGGCGAAGCCCACAAGAACTGGGAAACCCTGCAACTTATCTTCGATGGCCTGCTGACGGCGCGACACGATCGCCGTACCACCGTGGTCGCCCTGGGTGGCGGCGTGATCGGTGACATGGCCGGGTTCGCCGCGGCCTGCTACCAGCGCGGTGTCGACTTCATCCAGGTCCCGACCACCCTGTTGTCTCAGGTCGATTCATCGGTAGGCGGCAAGACCGGCATCAATCACCCGCTGGGCAAGAACATGGTCGGTGCCTTCTATCAGCCCAATGCAGTGCTGATCGATACCACCAGCCTCAAGACCCTGCCGGCACGTGAACTGTCCGCAGGGCTGGCGGAAGTGATCAAGTATGGCCTGATCTGCGACAAGCCCTTCCTCGCCTGGCTCGAAGACAATATGCAGGCGCTGCGTGCCCTCGACCCGACGGCGCTGACCGAAGCCATCCGCCGTTCCTGCGCAGCCAAAGCCGCAGTGGTAGGTGCTGACGAACGCGAGTCAGGCGTACGGGCCACGTTGAACCTGGGGCATACCTTCGGGCATGCCATCGAGACCCACATGGGCTACGGCGTGTGGCTGCACGGCGAAGCCGTTGCGGCTGGCACGGTGATGGCCCTGGAAATGTCCATGCGCCTTGGCTGGATCAACCAGGCCGAGCGCGATCGCGGAATCCGCCTGTTGCAGGACGCAGGTTTGCCGGTGGTGCCACCACAGGAAATGACCCCGGCGCATTTCATGGAGCACATGGCGGTCGACAAGAAGGTGCTCGACGGCCGTCTGCGTCTGGTGCTGCTGCGCCAGATGGGCGAGGCCGTAGTTACCGACGACTATCCGAAAGAGATACTACAGGCCACGTTGTCGGCGGATTACCGCGCGATCGTGGCCCAGCTTTGAGGTTGTGACAGCGCAATGACCAGTTTGCATGCCGATGAGGCCTTTCTCGACCATTACCAGTTGAGCCACGATCCGTTCGCACCCCGCGTGCCCGGTTTCAAGTTCTTCCCGGCCCAGCGCAAGCCCGTGCTCGGCCAGTTGCATCACCTGGCGCGTTACAGCCAATTGATGCTTGTGGTCAGCGGTCCGCTGGGCAGCGGCAAGACCCTGCTGCGCCAAGCCCTGGTGGCCAGCACCAACAAGCAGGCAGTGCAGAGCGTCGTGGTGTCTGCCCGCGGTGCCAGCGACGCGGCCAGTGTCCTTGGCCAGGTCGCACAGAGCCTGGATGTGGCGCAGCCGGAAGTGCCGGCAATCCTGGCCAAGGTGGTGCAATTGGCACTGACCGGCCAGGAAGTGTATTTGCTGGTGGACGATGCGGAACAACTCGACGAGTCGGCACTCCAAGCGTTGCTGGAATTGGCCGCAGGCGTACCGGAGGGGCGCCCGCATGTGTTCCTGTTCGGTGAACCTTCGCTGATTGCCGGGCTGGATGAGCTGAATATCGAGGAAGAACGCTTCCACATCATCGAGCTCGCCCCCTACAGTGAAGAAGAAACCCGCGAGTACCTTGAGCAGCGCCTGGAAGGGGCTGGCCGGGGCATCGAGGTGTTCACCCGCGAACAGATCGTCGATATCCATGAAAACTCTGACGGTTGGCCTGGCAACATCAACCAGGTCGCCCGTGACACTTTGATCGAAGCCATGATCGCCAGCCGCTCGACGGCCAAGCGACCATCCATGGGGTTCAAGATGCCTAAAAAACACGTGCTCGCGTTGTCCGCTGTGGTCGTGGTCGCCGTAGCGGCCGCGGTATTGATGCCCAGGAAAGGCGACAAGGCGCCCGCCGAAGCGCCCGTCGCCCAGGCACAGCTGCCGCTGGGTGAAGGCCACGGCAACGGTGGCAACCCGGCCATCGAGTTCTCGGGTTCGTCCCAGCCGATGCCGCTACCACTGGTTGGCCAGTCGCAGCCGGTGATGCGCGAGCCGCTGGCCCAGGCTGCCGGCATGGGCGAGGGCGAAGAGGGCAGCCCGGCCGGTGATACCGCGCTGCAGCCTGGCAACCCGCCGCCTACCGTGACCACCATCGCGCCACCGCAGGGTGCGCAGGCGGGCCCGGCGCCAGTACCTGCCCAGCCTGTCGCTGTTGCGCCGGCCCAGCCGGTACAGCCACAGCCGGTTGCGCCTGAGCCTAAGCCTGTCGCAACCCAGCCTGCCAAGCCGGTTGCGCCAGCCAAGCCAGCCCCGGCGCCGACCCAGGTTGCCGTGGCCAAGCCAGCTGCCAAGCCTGCCGAGAAGCCAGCTGTGGGTGGCAATGGCAACGGTGGCTGGTACGCCGGGCAGAAGCCGGGCAACTACGTGGTGCAGATCCTCGGTACCAGCTCCGAAGCGTCGGCCCAGGCCTTCGTCAAGGCCCAGGGTGGCGACTATCGCTACTTCAAGAAAAACCTCCAGGGCAAACCGCTATACGTCGTCACTTACGGCAACTTTGCCAACCGTGACGCGGCGGTTGCGGCAATCAAGAACTTGCCAGCGAAGGTCCAGGCTGGTAAACCTTGGCCACGTACCGTCGGCAGCGTTCAACAAGAGCTTGCCACGGCTCGCTGATTACCTTCCGGGCGGCAACACCCCGCTGCCCAGTTGCTAAGCGATTACAGAACTTCGACTAGCCTGCTGCGCCTGAGCGCGGCAGGCTTTTCTGTCCCAGGCTGCCGGCCAAAAGCCTCACTTGCAGTCATGGCTGAAACGCTTCAGACTCGAGCCAAGCCGCTATCACGGCGCATGGCGTAAAAACATTCAAAATTGCGACATGAATTTTCAATGGTGAGACATGAAAATTTGTGAGCATCGCTGTCGCTGTGCAACAATGGTTTTCCATGGCCACCGCAAAAAGCTGGCGTTTGATCGGCGTGGATGGTAAGTGGTTGTTAAAAAAGAGATTTACCTCCGTTGAGAGGTGAACCTGGTGAGAATGTGTCTATGAAAACAGGTCTGTACCATCCCGAAGAATTCAAGGACAACTGTGGTTTTGGCCTGATCGCCCACATGACGGGTGAACCGAGCCACCACCTTCTGCAAACCGCCATGCAGGCACTGACTTGCATGACCCACCGCGGCGGTATCAACGCCGACGGCAAGACCGGGGACGGTTGCGGTCTGCTGATGCAGAAGCCCGATCAGTTCCTGCGCGCCGTGGCCCAGGAACATTTCGCCGTCGAGCTGCCCAGGCAGTACGCTGTCGGCATGGTGTTCTTCAACCAGGACCCGGTCAAAGCCGAAGCCGCCCGTGCCAACATGGACCGCGAAATCCTCGCAGCCGGCCTCAAGCTGGTCGGCTGGCGCAAGGTGCCGATCGACACCAGCGTGCTCGGCCGCCTGGCCCTGGAGCGCCTGCCACAGATCGAGCAGGTGTTCATCGGCGGCGAAGGCCTGAGCGACCAGGAATTTGCCATCAAGCTGTTCAGTGCCCGTCGCCGTTCGTCCGTGGCCAACGCCCATGACGCCGACCACTACATCTGCAGCTTCTCGCACAAGACCATCATCTACAAAGGCCTGATGATGCCGCGCGATCTGGCGGCGTTCTATCCGGACCTGGGTGACGAGCGCCTGCAAACCGCGATCTGCGTGTTCCACCAGCGCTTCTCCACCAACACCTTGCCGAAATGGCCGCTGGCACAGCCATTCCGCTTCCTCGCTCACAACGGCGAGATCAACACCATCACTGGCAACCGCAACTGGGCCATGGCCCGTCGCACCAAGTTCGCCAACGACCTGATCCCCGACCTCGAAGAGCTTGGCCCGCTGGTCAACCGCGTCGGTTCCGACTCCTCTAGCATGGACAACATGCTCGAGCTGATGGTTACCGGTGGTATCGACCTGTTCCGTGGCGTGCGCATGCTGGTGCCGCCAGCCTGGCAGAACGTCGAGACCATGGACGCCGACCTGCGCGCCTTCTACGAATACAACTCCATGCACATGGAACCGTGGGACGGCCCGGCCGGTATCGTCATGACCGAGGGCCGCCACGCGGTGTGCCTGCTCGACCGCAACGGCTTGCGCCCGGCGCGCTGGGTGACCACCAAGAACGGCTACATCACCCTGGCGTCGGAAATCGGCGTATGGGACTACAAGCCAGAGGACGTCATCGCCAAAGGCCGTGTCGGCCCTGGCCAGATCTTCGCCGTCGACACCGAAACCGGTCAGATCCTCGACACCGATGCGATCGACAACCGCCTGAAGTCGCGCCACCCGTACAAGCGCTGGCTGCGTCAGCACGCCACGCGCATCCAGGCCACGCTGACCGACGACCAGGGTGTGGCCAGCTACGACGCCGATCAGCTCAAGCAGTACATGAAGATGTTCCAGGTCACCTTCGAAGAGCGTGACCAGGTGCTACGCCCGCTCGGTGAGCAGGGCCAGGAAGCGGTCGGCTCGATGGGTGACGACACGCCGATGGCCGTGCTGTCGCAGCGCGTGCGCTCGCCGTACGACTTCTTCCGCCAGCAGTTCGCCCAGGTGACCAACCCGCCGATCGACCCGCTGCGTGAAGCGATCGTCATGTCGCTGGAAATCTGCCTCGGCGCCGAACGCAACATCTTCCAGGAATCCCCGGAGCACGCTTCGCGGGTGATCCTCAGCTCGCCGGTCATCTCGCCTGCCAAGTGGCGCTCGCTGATGAACCTGGAGCGCGAAGGCTTCGACCGCCAGCTGATCGACCTCAACTATGAAGAGAGCGTCGGCCTGGAAGCGGCCATCCGCAACATCGCCGACCAGGCTGAAGAAGCGGTGCGCAGCGGCAAGACCCAGCTGGTGCTGAGCGACCGCTACATCGCCCCGGGCAAGTTGCCGGTGCATGCTTCGCTGGCCGTTGGCGCGGTGCATCACCGCCTGACTGAACAGGGCCTGCGTTGCGACAGCAACATCCTGGTGGAGACTGCCACGGCCCGCGACCCGCACCACTTCGCCGTGCTGCTGGGCTTCGGTGCCTCGGCCGTGTACCCGTACCTGGCCTACGAAGTGCTGGCCGACCTGATCCGCACCGGCGAAGTGCTGGGTGACCTGGATGAAGTCTTCAAGTACTACCGCAAGGGCATTTCCAAGGGCCTGTTGAAGATCCTGTCGAAGATGGGTATCTCGACCATCGCCTCGTACCGCGGTGCACAGCTGTTCGAAGCCATCGGCCTGTCCGAGGAAGTGGTTGGCCTGAGCTTCAAGGGCGTGTCCAGCCGCATCAAGGGTGCGCGTTTCGAAGACCTTGAAAGCGACCAGAAACTGCTGGCTGCCGAGGCCTGGAGCGCGCGCAAGCCGATCCAGCAAGGCGGCCTGCTGAAGTTCGTCCACGGAGGCGAATACCACGCCTACAACCCGGACGTGGTCAACACCCTGCAGGCTGCCGTGCAGCAGGGCGACTACGCCAAGTTCAAGGAATACACCACGCTGGTCGACCAGCGCCCGGTATCGATGATCCGCGACCTGCTGAAGGTGAAGGTGGCTGAGCAGCCGCTGCCGCTGGAGCAGATCGAGCCGCTGGAGGCCATCCTCAAGCGCTTCGACTCCGCTGGTATTTCGCTGGGCGCATTGTCGCCAGAGGCGCATGAGGCGTTGGCCGAGGCCATGAACCGCCTGGGTGCGCGCTCCAACTCCGGTGAGGGCGGTGAAGACCCTTCGCGCTATGGCACTATCAAGAGTTCGAAGATCAAGCAGGTAGCCACTGGTCGCTTTGGCGTGACCCCGGAATACCTGGTCAACGCCGAAGTGCTGCAGATCAAGGTCGCCCAGGGTGCCAAGCCCGGTGAGGGTGGCCAGCTGCCAGGCGGCAAGGTCAACGGCCTGATCGCCAAGCTGCGCTACGCGGTGCCGGGTGTGACCCTGATTTCGCCACCACCGCACCATGACATCTATTCGATCGAAGACCTGGCCCAGCTGATCTATGACCTCAAGCAGGTCAACCCGCAGGCCCTGGTGTCGGTCAAGCTGGTGGCTGAAGCAGGCGTCGGCACCATCGCCGCCGGTGTGGCCAAGGCCTATGCGGACTTGATCACCATCTCCGGCTACGACGGTGGTACCGGTGCTTCGCCGCTGACCTCGATCAAGTACGCTGGCGCCCCGTGGGAGCTGGGCCTGGCCGAAACCCATCAGACCCTGCGCGGCAACGACCTGCGTGGCAAGGTCCGGGTACAGACCGACGGCGGCCTGAAAACCGGCCTGGACGTGATCAAGGCGGCCATCCTCGGCGCCGAGAGCTTCGGCTTCGGTACCGCACCGATGATCGCCCTGGGCTGCAAGTACCTGCGCATCTGCCACCTGAACAACTGCGCTACCGGCGTTGCCACCCAGAACGACAAGCTGCGCAAGGACCACTACATCGGCACCGTCGACATGGTGATCAACTTCTTCACCTTCGTCGCCGAGGAAACCCGTGAATGGCTGGCCAAACTGGGCGTGCGCAGCCTGGGCGAGCTGATCGGGCGTACCGACCTGCTCGATGTACTGCCAGGCGACACCGAGCGCCAGCAGTACCTCGACCTGTCGCCGCTGCTGGGTAGCGCGCATATCCCGGCGGACAAGCCGCAGTTCTGTGAAGTCGACAGGAACCCGCCGTTCGACCAGGGCGAGCTGGCCGAGAAGATGGTTGAAATGGCCATGCCGGCTATTCGCGACCAGGCCGGTGGTGAGTTCAGCCTCGACATCTGCAACTGCGACCGCTCCATCGGTGCGCGTGTATCGGGCGAAATCGCCCGCCTGCACGGCAACCAGGGCATGGCCGCGGCGCCGATCACCTTCCGCTTCAAGGGCACTGCGGGCCAGAGCTTTGGCGTGTGGAACGCCGGTGGCCTGAACCTGCATCTGGAAGGCGACGCCAACGACTACGTCGGCAAGGGCATGACCGGTGGCAAGGTCACCATCGTGCCGCCAGCCGGCAGCCCGTTCGAAACCCAGCACAGCGCCATCGTCGGCAACACCTGCCTGTACGGAGCGACTGGCGGCAAGCTGTTCGCCGCCGGTACCGCGGGCGAGCGCTTCGCTGTGCGTAACTCTGGCGCCCACGCTGTTGTCGAGGGTACTGGCGATCACTGCTGTGAATACATGACCGGCGGCTTTGTCTGCGTCCTGGGCAAGACCGGTTACAACTTCGGTTCTGGCATGACTGGCGGCTTCGCCTACGTGCTCGACATGGACAATACCTTCGTCGACAAGCTCAACCACGAACTGGTGGAAATCCAGCGGATCAGTGGTGAAGCGATGGAGGCCTATCGCAGCCACCTGGCGCGGGTCCTTGCCGAGTACGTCGAGGAGACCGGCAGCGAGTGGGGGCGTGAGCTCTCGGAGAACCTGGACGACTACGTGCGGCGCTTCTGGCTGGTCAAGCCAAAGGCGGCCAACCTGAAGCATCTGCTGTCCAGCACCCGTGCCAACCCGCAGTAACAACAGCTGCAAGTGACGGCCCCGTGCGCGGGGCCTGTCGTGCTCAAGTGATCGTCTTGCAGCTTGCAGCCTGAGGCTGGCAACTGCGGTAAAGAGGTTTTGAAAAATGGCTGAACGTCTGAACAACGACTTCCAGTTCATCGAAGTGGGCCGCAAGGACCCAAAGAAAAAGCTGCTGCGCCAGCGCAAGAAGGAGTTCGTGGAAATCTACGAGCCGTTCAAGCCGCAGCAGTCCGTGGAGCAGGCGCACCGCTGCCTGGGCTGCGGTAACCCGTATTGCGAATGGAAGTGCCCGGTCCACAACTTCATCCCCAACTGGCTGAAGCTGGTCTCCGAAGGCAATATCCTGGCGGCGGCCGAGCTGTCGCATCAGACCAACACCCTGCCGGAAGTGTGCGGCCGTGTATGCCCGCAGGACCGCCTGTGCGAGGGCGCCTGCACCCTCAATGACGGCTTCGGCGCGGTGACCATCGGCTCGGTCGAGAAGTACATCACCGACACCGCCTTCGCCATGGGCTGGCGCCCGGACATGTCCAAGGTCAAACCGACCGGCAAGCGCGTCGCCATCATTGGCGCTGGCCCGGCCGGCCTGGGCTGTGCCGACGTGCTGGTACGCGCTGGCGTGACCCCGGTGGTATTCGACCGTAACCCGGAAATCGGCGGCTTGCTGACCTTTGGCATTCCGGAGTTCAAGCTGGAAAAGACCGTGCTCAGCAACCGCCGTGAAGTGTTCACCGGCATGGGTATCGAGTTCCGCCTGAACACCGAGGTGGGCAAGGACGTGACCATGGAACAACTGCTGGCCGAGTACGACGCGGTATTCATGGGCATGGGCACCTACACCTACATGAAGGGTGGCTTCCCGGGTGAAGACCTGCCGGGTGTGCACGACGCGCTGGACTTCCTGATCGCCAACGTGAACCGCAACCTGGGCTTCGAGAAGTCGCCGGAAGATTTCGTCGACATGCAGGGCAAGAAGGTGGTGGTACTCGGTGGTGGTGACACCGCGATGGACTGCAACCGCACCTCGATCCGCCAGGGCGCCAAGTCGGTGACCTGTGCCTATCGCCGTGACGAGGCAAACATGCCGGGTTCGCGCCGTGAGGTGAAGAACGCCAAGGAAGAGGGCGTGAAGTTCCTGTACAACCGCCAGCCTATCGCCATTGTCGGCGAGGACAAGGTTGAAGGCGTGAAGGTGGTCGAGACCCGTCTCGGCGAGCCGGATGCCCGTGGTCGCCGTAGCCCCGAGCCGATCCCGGGTTCCGAAGAGATCCTGCCGGCCGATGCCGTTGTGATCGCCTTCGGCTTCCGCCCCAGCCCGGCGCCGTGGTTCGAGCAGCATGGTATCCAGCTGGACAGCCAGGGCCGAGTGGTGGCACCGGAGAAGGGCAAGTTCAAGCACCAGACCAGCAACCCGAAAGTGTTTGCCGGTGGCGACATGGTGCGCGGGTCGGACCTGGTGGTGACGGCTATCTTCGAAGGGCGTACGGCTGCCGAGGGTATCCTCGACTACCTCGAAGTATGATCCATTGTCGGGGCCGCTTTGCGGCCCTTTCGCGGCACCAGGCCGCCGCTACCGGGGTCGCGTATATCCTGTCGTTGCGGCGTTGTGTCGCTATCACCAGCAAAGCAGCCTCAAAGGCATTTTTGTATACAAAATTCCTTGATCCATGGCATCCAATAGACAAAACGCATGGCCCCGGCCGTGCCTTTTGTGCTGGCGTCTGAGAAAATGCCCGCACTTTTTTTCCGGATGCCGACATGACTGCCCTGAAGAACGATCGTTTCCTGCGTGCACTGCTCAAGCAACCCGTGGACGTTACCCCAGTGTGGATGATGCGCCAGGCTGGCCGCTATCTGCCGGAGTACCGCGCCAGCCGCGCCAAGGCCGGTGACTTCATGAGCCTGTGCATGAACCCGCAGTTCGCCTGCGAGGTCACTCTGCAGCCGCTGGACCGCTACCCGCTGGATGCGGCGATCCTGTTCTCGGACATTCTCACCATCCCCGACGCCATGGGTTTGGGCCTGTACTTCGAAACCGGCGAAGGCCCGCGTTTCAAGAAGGTCATCAGCACCCCGGCCGATATCGAAGCGCTGCCGATCCCCGACCCGCAGAAGGACCTTGGCTACGTGATGGACGCGGTCAGCACCATCCGCCGCGAGCTCAATGGCCGCGTGCCGCTGATCGGCTTCTCCGGCAGCCCTTGGACCCTGGCCACATACATGGTCGAGGGCGGCTCGTCGAAGGACTTCCGCAAGACCAAAGCGATGGCCTACGACAACCCGCAGGCCCTGCACCTGCTGCTGGACAAGCTGGCCCAGTCGGTTACCAGCTACCTCAACGGCCAGATCCTTGCTGGCGCCCAAGCCGTGCAGATTTTCGACACCTGGGGCGGCAACCTGTCGGCGGCGGCATACCAGGAGTTTTCCCTGGCCTACATGCGCAAGATCGTCAGCGGCCTGATCCGCGAGCACGAAGGGCGGAAGGTGCCGGTGATCCTGTTCACCAAGAATGGCGGCCTGTGGCTGGAAAGCATCGCTGAAGCGGGCGCCGACGCGCTGGGCCTGGACTGGACCTGCGAGATTGGCGACGCTCGCCGCCGTGTGGGTGACAAGGTGGCGCTGCAGGGCAACATGGACCCGACCGTGCTGTACGCCAAACCCGAAGCCATCCGCAATGAAGTGGCGCGGATCCTGGCCAGTTACGGTCACGGTACAGGCCATGTGTTCAACCTGGGCCACGGCATCACCCCGGAAGTCGACCCGGAGCACGCTGGCGTGTTCATCAACGCCGTGCATGAGCTGTCGGCGCAATACCATCAGTGAGCTGGTCGCTGAAAGCCACAGCCCGGCCATGTGCCGGGCTTTTTCTTGCATTAAGTTTCAATTCAGCGATCGTCGCTAATCTGGTCCCATCGAAACCGGAACAGGACCTTATCCTCATGAAAACCCGCTACCTCGCCCTGATCTTCGCACCGCTGTTCAGCACCGCAGCCCTGGCGGCCAGCTACACCGGCCCCGGCGCCCAACCGGTCACCACTGTTGCCGCCGCCAACGATGCGGCCGATGACACCCCGGTGGTGTTGCAGGGCTTCGTGACCAAGAAGGTCAACAACGACGACAAGTACGAGTTCAAGGACAATACCGGCACCATCACGGTCGAGATCGATGACGAAGACCTGCCGCAGACGTCCTTCAATGAAAAGACCAAGGTCAAGCTGACCGGTGAGGTGGAGAAGCACCTGATGAGCCGGGAAGTGGATGTGGACATCGTCGAGATCATCAACTGATCCGACATTCTGGGGCTGCAAGACGGCCCCCGGGGTTCAGCTCGATTTAGGCGGTAGCTTGCTCAGGTAAAGCGCCACCAGCAACGCTACCGCCAGCAAGCTACCTATGAACAACCCGATGCCATTCCAGCCCCAATGGTGCCAGAACACCCCACCCGCGGTGCCCGCTACGCTCGACCCGGCGTAATAGCTGAACAGGTACAGCGACGAAGCTTGCCCCTTGGCTTTCAGCGCCCGCCGCCCGATCCAGCTGCTGGCAACCGAATGCGCGCCAAAGAAGCCGAAGGTGAACACCAGCATCCCCGCGATCACCATTACCAGCGGGCTGGCCAAGGTCATCAGCAAGCCGCTGGCCATCACCACGATACTGGCCCAGAACACTTTGCGCCGGCCTAGCTTGTCGGCCAGGGCGCCGACCTGCGCCGAGCTGTAGATGCCCGACAGGTACACCACCGACAGCAAGCCGACCAGCGCCTGGTTCATATGGTAGGGGCCGGCCAGCAGGCGGTAGCCGATGTAGTTGAACAGGGTGACGAAGGCACCCATCAGCAGGAAGGCTTCAAGAAACAGCCAGGGCAGGCCGGCATCCTTGAAGTGCATGACAAAGCCGTCCAGCAGGCTACGTGGGTTCATCGCCTGTGGGCGGAAGTTGCGCGATTCGGGCAGCACTTTCCAGAACACCAGCGCGGCTGCAAGGGCCAGGCCACCGATGGACAGCATCGCCGTGTGCCAACTGACGAAATCGATCAATACCCCCGTGATCAGGCGCCCGCTCATGCCGCCAATGGCATTGCCGCCAATGTACAAGCCCATGGCCAGGCCGATGTGCTGCGGGTGGATCTCCTCGCTCAGGTAGGTCATCGCCACTGCCGCCAGGCCGCTCAGGGACAGCCCGACCAGGGCACGGGTGGCCAGGACCAGTTCCCAACTTGGCATTACCGCGCTGGCCAAGGTGGAGAGGGCGGCACAGGCCAGGGCAAAGACCATCACCTGCTTGCGACCGATGCGGTCGGAAATGGGGCCGGTGATCAACAGGCCGAACGCCAGCATCGCCGTCGATACCGACAGCACCAGGCTGCTCTGCGCCGCGTTGATGGCAAATTCCTTCGACAGCAATGGCATCATCGGCTGCACGCAATACAGCAGCGCGAAGGTGGCGAAGCCGCCGCTGAACAAGGCCAGCACGGTTTTCATGAAAGCAGGCGTGCCCTTTTCGATCCACATTTCGTTCAAGGAGGCGGGTTCTGGCTCGGCGGGGAGGGGCGCTACAGCAGTTTTCACGGGTGGTGACCTCTGGTGCAATGAAAAAAAGCATATAGCTGGCTAATGATTAGATCCAATATATTGTTCGACCTATTTAAGATGTTTGGCGACTTGTTTGGAGCTGATATGGAACTGCGCCATCTGCGTTATTTCATCGCCGTTGCCGAAGAGCTGCACTTTGGTCGCGCCGCCCTCCAGCTAGGTATTTCGCAGCCGCCCCTGAGCCAGCAGATCCAGGCGCTGGAGCAGGAACTGGGCGCGCGGTTGTTCGAGCGCACCAACCGGCGGGTCGAGCTGAGCGAGGCGGGGCGATTGTTCCTCGACGAAGCCCGCCAGGTGCTGGCGCAGGTGGAAAAGGCCGCCGATGTGGCCCGGCGTGCGCAATTGGGCGAACTTGGCGAAATGAAGATCGGCTTCACTTCCTCGGCCCCTTTCACCTCGAAGATCCCCAAGGCCATCCATGCGTTCCGCCAGCGCTTCCCGGCGGTGCACCTGAACCTCAGGGAAATGAGCAGCCGCGATGTCGCCGAGGGGGTGTTCGATGAATCCATCGAGGTCGGGTTGATGCGGCCGATGCCGCTGCCGGAGGGGCTGGTCGCCACAGAGCTGTTCAGCGAGCCGCTGGTAGCGGTTATCAACGCATCGCACCCGCTGGCCGAAGGCTCCGAGCATGGCGTGTACATGACGGCACTGGCCGATGAGCCGTTCGTGTTCTTCCCGCGCAGTTATGGCAGCGGCCTGCATGCGCAGCTCTTGAGCCTGGCGCGGCAGGCGGGCTTCAGCCCGCATTTTGCCCAGGAAGCGGGGGAAGCGATGACCATCATCGGGCTGGTGTCGGCGGGCTTGGGGGTTTCGGTACTGCCGGCATCCTTCCAGCGCATGCGCATCGAAGGCGTGGTATATCGCACCTTGCTCGATGACGGCGCGATGACGGCGGTGTGGCTGGTACAGCGTGAGCGCGGCAGGTCGGCAATGGCCAAGGCTTTCGCCGAGTTGGTCACCGGGCAGTCCTATGACTGACGACCTGCAGGTGTGAACGGCAAATGGCACTGGCCATTGCCGCGGCGCCGCCACATACTCGGGCATTCGTTGAAACACGGAGGTCAATCATGCGGCGCGTGGTGTTCAATCAGAAAGGTGGCGTGGGCAAGTCGAGCATCGCCTGCAACCTGGCGGCGGTCAGTGCCAATGAAGGCTACCGGACCCTGCTGATCGACCTGGATGCCCAGGCCAATTCGACCCAGTACCTCACCGGCCTCACCGGCGAGGACATCCCCATGGGCATCGCCGATTTCTTCAAGCAGAGCCTGTCCAGCGGGCCGTTCAGCAAGAAGAACAAGGTCGATATCTACGAAACCCCCTTTGACAACCTGCACGTGGTCACCGCCACCGCCGAGCTGGCCGACCTGCAGCCGAAGCTGGAGGCCAAGCACAAGATCAACAAGCTGCGCAAGTTGCTCGATGAACTGGACGAGGACTACGAGCGGATCTATATCGATACCCCGCCGGCTTTGAACTTCTATGCGGTTTCCGCACTGATCGCCGCCGATCGCGTACTGATTCCCTTCGACTGTGACAGCTTTTCGCGCCAGGCCCTGTATGGCCTGCTGGCCGAGATCGAAGAGCTCAAGGAAGACCACAACGAAGACCTGGTGGTCGAAGGCATCGTGGTCAACCAGTTCCAGTCCCGTGCCAGCCTGCCGCAGCAGATGCTCGATGAGCTGCTGGAGGAGGGTTTGCCAGTGCTACCGGTGTACCTGGGCAGCTCGGTGAAGATGCGTGAATCGCACCACGCCAGCCTGCCGCTGATTCACCTGGAGCCAAGGCACAAGCTGACCCAGCAGTTTGTCGAATTGCATTCGCTGCTGGAAGAGAACGCTTAAACCCCTTGGCTGCGCAGCCACTCCAGCAGTGATTGGAGTGGAAACGCCCCGGCCTGGCGGCTGATCTCGCGGCCGTTCCTGAACAGCAGCAGGCTGGGGATCGAACGGATAGCCAATTGCCCGGCCAGGTTGCGGTTGGCTTCGCTGTCGAGCTTGGCCAGCCGGCAGCGGCCGGTCAATTGGCGGGCGGCCTGTTCAAAGGTGGGGGCGAAGGATTTGCACGGCCCGCACCAGTCGGCCCAGATGTCGACCAGCAGCGGCAGGTCGCCCTTGATCTGGCTGGCGTAGCTCGCTTCGGTGAGCTCGAACGGGGCGTCGAGCAGCACATCCTGTTTGCAGCGGCCGCATTTCGGATTGTCGCCCAGGCGCTCGGCGGGCAGGCGGTTGAGGCCGTTGCAGTGGGGGCAGGGGATTACCAGTGGCTCGGACATGTCGTTTCCTTGAGATTTTGGGGCTGCAAAGCGGTGCCGGGATTCATGATGAACAGCTGATTTCCAGGTGTTTGCCCCACTCCGGTGGCCGTTCGGCGTAGGCCTGCATCCCGGCTTGCTCTGCAAACGGCTTGCTCAGCACCTGGTGCAACCGTCGCACTTCACTGTAGTCGCCCGCTTCCGCCGCTTCGATGGCTTTCTGCGCCAGGTAGTTGCGCAGCACATACAGCGGGTTGACCGCATGCATCCGCTCCCGACGCCCGGCGGCATTAGCGGCTTCACGCTCGCAACGGGCCAGGTAGTCGGCCCCCCAGGCATCGAAACCGGCCAGGTCGATGAAGTCGTCGCGCACCACTCTCAGCGCTTCGGCTACCGGCTTGTCACCCAGCTTACGGAAGAACAGGTTGTAGTCCACCCCACCGCTCTGCATGCGTTGCAACAGGCGCTCGACCAACGCCATGTCGTCGTCCTCGGCGCTGGTCAAGCCCAGACGGCGGCGCATCAGGTCGAGGTAATGGGCCTGGTAAAGCGGCAGGAACAGCCCCAGCGCCTCTTTCAGGGGGTCTACTTCGATCACCGTGGTCAGTGCCTGGGCCAGGGCACTGAGGTTCCAGTGGGCGATCGGTACCTGGTTGGCATAGCTGTAGCGGCCACGGTCATCGGAGTGGTTGCAGATGAAGTTGGCGTCGAAGTCGTCCAGGAACGCATAGGGGCCGAAGTCGAAGGTAATGCCGAGAATCGACATGTTGTCGGTGTTCATCACGCCGTGGCAGAAGCCATAGGCCTGCCAACGGGCAATCAGTTCGGCGTTGCGCTCGACGATGCTGCGGAACATGGCCAGGTAGGGCTGCTCGGCGTCACGGCATTCGGGGTAGTGCTGTTCCAGCACATGGTCAATCAGCACGCGCTGCTGCTCGGGCTGTTTGGTGTAGTAGAAGTATTCGAAATGGCCGAAACGCACATGGCTCGGGGCCAGACGGGTGAGCATGGCCGCGCTCTCACGGGTTTCACGCCATACCGGGGTGCTGGAGCCAATGACGCACAGCGCTCGGCTGGTGGCGATGCCCAAGGCGTGCAGGGCTTCCGAGGCGAGGAACTCGCGGATCGACGAGCGCAGCACGGCGCGGCCGTCGCCCATGCGCGAGTAAGGGGTCTGGCCGGCGCCCTTGAGATGCAGGTCCCAGTGCTCGCCGGCGTCATTGAGCACTTCGGCCAGCAGCAGGCCGCGGCCATCACCCAGCCGTGGGTTGTACGAGCCGAACTGGTGACCGGAATAGACCATCGCCCGTGGGTCGGCCTGGTCCCACAGCTTGTGGCCGCTGAACAGCTCGGCGAACAGTGGCAGTTCGGCCTGGGCCGGGTCGAGGTCGAGCAGGGCCATGGCTGACTCGCTTGCAACCACCAGGCGTGGGTCTGCAATGGGCTCGGGCAGTACCTGGGTTGAGAACGCATCGCCCAGGCGGGCGAAACGGTTGTCGAAGGTGAGTTGGTCGAGAGCTTTCACAGGCCGGCTCCTGGGGTTGATTGACCGGGGCCGCGGTACGGCCCTCGCGAGCTTGCCCGCGGACGAGGGCAAAGACCTCGCGGGGGTTGCCCAGAATAAAGCATTGGAACGTTCTCAGGCCGAAGCAGTGCCATCCGATTTTGGCTGCTCCACTGGAACCAGCTGTTGCTTGCCGCCTGTCGGGTCCATCAGGAATACCTCTACCTGGCGTACCGAGATCTTGATGTTGTGCGCCTTGAACTCGCGGTTGATGTAGCGGTTGATCTCATCCAGGGTCGGGTTGCGGTCGCCCAGGTCGCGCACGTGCATGCGCAGCTCGTGGTCCAGTGAACTTTCGCCAAAGTTGAGGAAATACACGATCGGCTCCGGGTCCTTGAGCACCCGTGGGTTCTCATGGGCACCCTTGAGCAGCAGGTCGCGTACCAGGTCAAGGTCGGAGCCGTAGTCGATGCCCAGCTTCAGTGTCACCCGGGTGACCGTGTCGGTCAGCGACCAGTTGATCAGCTGCCCGGTGATGAAGGTCTTGTTGGGGACGATGATGTCCTTGCGGTCGAAGTCGGTGATGGTAGTGGCGCGGATGCGGATCTTGCTCACGGTACCCGACAGGTTGCCGATGGTGATGGTGTCGCCGATACGCACCGGGCGCTCGAACAGGATCATGATGCCGGAAATGAAGTTGGCGAAGATTTCCTGCATGCCGAAGCCCAGGCCCACCGACAATGCGGCCACCAGCCACTGCAGCTTGTCCCAGCTGACCCCCAGGGTGGACAGGGTGCTGACGATGCCAACACCAACGATGGTGTACGACAACAGCGTGGTGGTGGCGTAGGCACTGCCCTGGGCCAGGTTCAGGCGTGACAGTACCAGTACTTCCAGCAGGCCCGGCAAGTTGCCGGCCAGGGCAAAGGTGATGCCCACGATGACCAGGGCGCCGAGCAGGTCGCCGAGGCTGATTGGCACCATGCTGGCGGCGGCACCGGTGCCGCTGGTGTATTCGTAGAGAACGAAGTTGTTGAGGTAGGCGAACACCGAGATCAGGTCTGCCCACACCCAGTACAGGCCGGCGATGAAGCCGCCGAGCAGGGCCAGGCGGATCAGGCGCAGCGACTGCTGGTTGACCTGTTCGATGTCCAGGGTCGGCTCTTCGGTGATGACTTCGCCATCAAGACCCTCCTTGGCCGCTGCCCGCTTGCTCAGCGCGCGTTGGTAGGCCAGGCGCCGTGCAGCTACCGACAGGCCGCGCACGAACGCGGCCTCGATCACCAGCCAGAACAACAGCAGGTAGAGGGTGTAGATCAGTCGGTCGGTGAGCTTCAGCGCGGTGTAGTAATAGCCGAAGCAAACGGCCACGAACAGGGCGATGGGCAGTGCGGTGAAGGCCACGCCCACGGCCTTGCGGAACAGCGATGTGTCGCGGTGTGCCGGGCTGCTGAGCAACAGGCGGCTGAGCAGCCAGGCCATCAAGGCATAGCAGGTCAGCACTACGCCGATGCCCAGCACATCATCGGCGAGTGCCGAGGGTTGATGCTCGGCCACGGCCACGACGCCGACCAGCGCCAATACCACGGTGCCCAGGCGGCGGACCCAGCCGCGTAGGAACTCGACCTGTGGCTTGTGCCAGCGGAAGTGAATTTCCGCCACGCCGCCAGGGGCGAGGATGCGGTAGGCGGTATAGAACACCAGCCAGGCCTGGGCCAGTTGCCAGAGGGCGGCGCCGAGGTTGGCATTCTGCCCACGGGCGTCGATCTGCAGGGCATAGCTGCACAGGGCCAGGCCCAGGCTGACCGGCATCGCCAGCAGGATGTTGATGAGAATCGCCTGGGGAGTATGCCACTGGCTGTCGCGGCGGAAATGGCCGATGTCCTGGTGCACCTTGCCGAGGCGTTGGTACAGGTACGTGCGCCGCCACAGCAGGGCGCCGATCACCAGCAGCAGCGGCAGGAACAGCAACGGGCGCTGGCTCAAGCCGTCGGCCAGTTCCTTCAGGCCCGAGCCCCACGGTAGGTTGGCGACCTGGTCAGCCAGGCGCTCCGGCACGTAACGCAGCCAATCCCAGTCCAGCGGTTTGTTGCTGGGGATCCAGAACATCTGCTCGTCGAGGGTGGTCCGCAGGCTCTGGGCAGTGCCTAGCAATTGCTTCTGGTTCAGCTGCAGGGTGATCGATTCGTTGAGCAGTGCCGACAGTTCGCGGTTCAGCCGTTCCAACAGGTCGCTGCGGGTGATGGCTACTTCCAGCAGGGCTTTGCGCAGCTGCGGTGTCACCTCTTCCTGCGGTTGTGCCGCCAGCAGCTTGTCGACGTAGGTGACCGGGCTGCTCATCTGCTCGCGTTGCTGGTTGACCTCGAACTGGTACAGGCGGGTGTCGGCGATCTGGTCGGCGAGGTCGCGGTCCAGTTTCAGGTGCGGCAGGGTCTGCTTCTGCTTGTAGAGGATCTTCGACAGCAGCAGGCTGCCTTTGAGCACGTTGATCTGCTCGTCCAGTGCCTGGTCAGCCTGGGTCAGGCTGTCCAGCTGTTGCTTGGTGCGCAGGTTCTGCTGGGTCAGTTCGTTGAGCCGATCGGTGCTTTTGAGCAGGTAGTCGGAGAGCTTGAGGTTGACCGCGCTTTCGGTGGCCAGCAGGCTGCTGCCACCGGCCTTCTGCGCCTCGATCGATTGCTGGGTGACGGCTTCCTGGGACTGGGCCAGACGCTTGTCGTTGATCAGGGTCTGCAGGTCCTGGATTTCCTGCTCCAGGCGCGCCGCGCGCTCGATCAGCAAGTCATGGCGGGCGTTGCCGAGGTCCTGCAGCAGACTGTTGCCGGCCAGCTCCTGGCGGCGTAGCAGGGTCAGGGCGTTGAGCGAGGCCAGTTCGGCATTCAGCTGGTTACGCTGGTCAGCGTTGATCGGTTTGCCGGCATCCTTGCCGGTCTTGAGGATGCTGTTGATCTGTTGGGTGCGCGCCTGGGCGTTGCTGATCTCCGCCTGGGCGCGTTCCGGACGGGTCTGCGAATTGATGATCAGGCTGTTGGCTTCGGACAGTGCCTTTTGCAGCTCGCCCTGCTGGGTGCTGCGCTCGCTGAGCATCTGCTCCAGCTGCGGCACGCTGAGGCTGGCGTAGCGCTGGGTCACCGGCTGTGGCTTGCTTTCCTTGAGCTTGGCCAGTTCGCGCTGGCTGTCGCTGGTTTCCTTCGGGGCTCCGGCCAGCTGCTGCTTGAGCGCGGCGAGCTTCTTCTCGTTGTCTTCCTTGCTGGCGAGCAGGCTGAGGGTTTGCTCCAGGACCTGCTGCAAGGCTTTCTGCTCAGCCTCGGGCAGCTTGCGCTCGGCAATCTTGTCGAGGCTGTTCTGGATGCTGGCGGTGGTCGGGGCTTCTGCCGCAATGGCTGCAACAGAGAGAGACAGACACAGCCCCAGCAGGGCTGTGCGGAGATACGCGCGCAGGGACATAGGCAGGCTACTTGTGAATCAGGCAAACGAAATTTAGAGGAACAATCCTGGTCCGGGTCGCGTTCCTTCGGGGAATCTGACGCCCACTTTCTGGATCTTGTTCCCGTCCATGGTGGCCACGGTCCAGATTGTGCCATGCCATTCGACCTGGTCGCCTACTACTGGAGCGCCTCCGACCTTCTGTCGGATGAACTGCGCCAACGGCATTTTCGCGTCCAGGCCATCGAGTTTCAGGCCGTACAGCGCTGCCACCGCACCCAGTTCGGCATCGCCCTCGAGTACGAAGTCGCCGAAGAAGCGCAGGTCCAGGCCCCGTTGCGGTGCCTGGCTGAAGAGTTTGCCCAGGGCTGGCAGGTTGTGCTCGTGGCCGATCACGCAAAGCATGTCGCCTACTTCGAGCACGGTGCTGCCCGACGGGTGCAGCAGTTGCTCGCCTCGGAACAGTGCTGCGATCCGCGTGCCTTCGGGCATTTTCAGCTCGCGCAGGGCGGCGCCAATGCACCATTTTTCCGCGCCCAGGCGGTAGACGAACAGTTCCCACTCGCTCGTCAGGTGGACTTCCAGGGCGGAACGGGAGATCGGTGCCGGGTCGGGCGGTACGGTCACTTTCAGCAGCTTGGCCATCCACGGCAGGCTGGTGCCTTGCACCAGCAGCGACACCAGCACGATGAAGAACGCCAGGTTGAAGAACAGCTGGGCGTCCGGCAGGCCGGCCATCAACGGGAATACTGCCAGGATGATCGGTACCGCGCCGCGCAGGCCAACCCAGGAAATGAAGCCCTTTTCACGGCCATGGAAGGCCTTGAATGGCAGCAGGCTGGCGACCACCGACAGCGGGCGCGCCACCAGGATCATCCACAACGCCAGGCCCAGCGCAGGAAGGGCGATGGGCAGCAGGTCGTGCGGGGTGACCAGCAAGCCCAGCACCAGGAACATGCCGATCTGTGCCAGCCACGCCATGCCGTCGAGCATGTGCAGGATGCCATGGCGGCTGCGGATCGGTTTGTTGCCCAGCACCAGGCCGCACAGGTATACGGCAAGGAAACCACTGCCGTGCAGGGCGTTGGTCAGCGAGAACACCACCAGGCCGCCCGCGATCACCAGGATCGGGTACAGGCCGCCCGCCAGGTTGATGCGGTTGACCAGCTGCAGCATCAGCCAGCCACCGCCCAGGCCCAGTAGCCCGCCAATGCCGAACTCGCGCAGCAGGTGGGTGAGCAGGCTCCAGTGCAGGCCGGTCTGGCCGCTGGCGATCATGTCGATGAGGGTGACGGTGAGGAACACGGCCATCGGGTCGTTGCTGCCCGATTCGATTTCCAGGGTAGCGGTCACCCGCTCGTTCAGGCCTTTGCCGCCAAGCAGCGAGAACACCGCCGCGGCGTCGGTGGAGCCGACAATTGCACCGATCAGCAGGCCCTGGATCAGGCTCAGGTCGAACAGCCAGGCGGCGACCATGCCGGTGAGGGCGGTGGTGATCATGACACCGACGGTGGCCAGCGAAAGCGCCGGCCACAGGGCCACGCGGAAGCTCGCAACCCGTGTACGCAGGCCGCCGTCAAGCAGGATTACGGCCAGTGCCAGGTTGCCTACCAGGTAGGCGGTCGGGTAGTTGTTGAAAATGATGCCGCCACCATCGACACCGGCGATCATGCCGACCGCAAGGATGATGACCAGGATCGGGATGCCCAGGCGCGACGACAGCGAGCTGACCAGGATACTTGCACCCACCAGCAGTGCGCCGATCAGGAACAGGCTGTTGATGGTGCTTGCATCCAAAGGCAGGTACTCCGAAACAGCGGCGGGAAGGGGCGTGGTAGCGCGGTGTTCAGCAAAAGCTAGCAGGTCGCGTGCCAATCGATTCTAACCTGAGGCCAGCGCAGGCTGTAAAGCGATACCGCATCTTCGCTGCGGCTTGCGGCTGCAATGGTGTGCCCACAATCAGGCAGCCGAGTAGCATGAACGTCAAAGCGACCATTCCCCTCGCCCAGGTGGCCCAGCGCCTGCTCGGGCGATTTCCTGATTTGCACAATCTGGCGCGCCAGGCGGCGGGCCATGTGCTTCGCCGCCAGCTAGGGTACTGGCTGGACCCGGACGGGCTTTATTGGCACGAATTCCCGTCGGCGGCCAGCAGCTCGTCGAGCTTCACTGGCTGGTGCCACAATGGGCCACCACGGCGGTCCTTGAGCCTGACCGAACTGGTCATCCAGCGATTCAGTCCGCAGCAGCAGGCCAATGCTGACGAGCTGAGTATTTACGGTGGCTTCTACCGGGTGGATGCCAGCCACACGGTCTTTGACGAGCGCAACGAAGTGCGGCTCGATCCACGGGATGTCTTGACGGCGTTCTGGCGGTTGGACTTTGCCGGGCGCTACACCGAGGCGCTGGGCAAGTTTCGCGAGCGCCATGGTGAAGACTACTGCGTCTTGGCCCGCGCCCGCTTCCTTGCCGCTGTGGGCCGATCTACGTTGAGCGAGCCTGAGCGCCAGGAACTGATGGTGGCGACGGTCGCTGTACCCGCTTTGCCGATTACCGTGCAAGGCTTGCGACAGGACCAGCTAACGAATGCCCAACATGGATGGAGTGCACTGGTCATCGGCGATATCAGCGCCAAGCTGATGTTCTTGCATAAGCTGAAGACTGGCAGGTTGTGCCTCTATCTTGCCGATGCTCAGGCCGTGGTGCAGGTATTCGAAGATCGCCATGCGTTTCAGGCGTGGATGGCTGGCCAGGCAGCCACGGATGTGGGGCGAGAGCGGCTGGTCAGGTTGTTCGTCGGGGACGGGGTACTGGCGCAGTCGCTGCGCCCGCGTTTACGCAATTACTTCAAGTTGCTCGCGCAGTCACGGGGCGACAGCATGATTGCCGGGCCGGCCATTGAAGGAGACCTGTTCGTCCGTCTGCGCGACTCGGTCATGGATGATCTGGCCAGCGACGCGCACGAGCGGCTGACCAGCAACGCCCAACTGCGCCAGGCCGATTGGCTGGCGGGCTTGCAGGCAGCGAGTTTTATCATTGCGCCGATGGCGCCGCTTGGCTGGCCAGTGATATTGGCATCGCTCGGTCTGGGCACCGCAAGCCTGGCTCTGCACCTGGACCGGGCTATCAATGGCAAGCAGGGCTGGCGTACAGCAGCATGGTGGTCGGTACTGGCGGACATTCTGTTCGTACTGCTTGATATTGCCATGATGCGTGCCGGCGAGCTGTTCATTGATGGCCATGTCCCCCCACGTGTGGCTGGTCAGGCGCAAGCCTCTGCCGCCAAGGTCGACTGGGAGCTTTATATGGCCCCGGCGGCAGACGAATTGCTGGCTATGTCGGATAAGGCGCTGGCGCGCCAGGAAGCCCTGTTGGGTGCGGTACCGTGGGCTGATCTCGACGCCGTGGGGCCCAATGGCGAGTATCTGGATGCATTCAGTGAGCCATACCCCGCCTATCGCGATGAGCACGGCTTTGGGTCGCCCGCCATTGCCGGGTACACCAGCTCGCCGGAGCGCTACAACAACCTGTGGCGGGGTATGCCGCTAGAGGGCACCCGCGCGGAGAATATCCGGCGCAGCCATGAGCTTGCCCGCGCACTGGGGCAAATTGGCGTCAGTAATCAGGTGAGGCTGTACCGGGCGGCTTCCAGCCTGCGGGGCACGGGTTTTCAGGCATCTGGTGAGGGCGCCATTGAAGTGGGTGACGTGCTGGTGACTACCGACTTCACGTCATTCACGGAAAACCCCTATGCCCTCTGGGAGGTTTTCAACGACCCGCAGACCCAGGTCAGCGGCCGGAGTGCTTTCGATGAAAATGCGTTGGTGTATGTATTGGAACCGGGCGAGGGCATGCAGGCGACGCCTATCGGGCCCTTTTCAAGGCGACCTGATGAGGCAGAGTCTTTGATGATGCCCGGGCGCTACTTGCAAGTGGAAAAGGTGACGGCCATTCAAGGGCGCAATTATCACTTCACGGAAGTGTGCCTGAAGGCACTGGCGCAGGCGCCAATTGGGAAAGCAGTGCGCGATATGCGCACAGGACAGTTGTTCGATCGCCAGGCACTGGCGGGGCGGCTGGGCGTTGAGGACGATTCGTTGATGCGCACCTTCTTTGCGCTGCCCACCTGAGCAAAGAGTGAAAGGGGCCGCTGCGCGGCCCCTGTTCAAGCTTTCAAGCCTGCTTCACTTCGCGCATCGGCTTGCCCTTCACTGGCGCATCACCCGCCACGTAGTACTTGGCCGTGCTACGCGGTAACGGCTTGCGGCCACGGATCTTGTCCGAAATTTTCTCGGCAATCATGATCGTGGTGGCGTTGAGGTTGCCGGTGATGATGATCGGCATGATCGACGCATCGACCACCCGCAGGCCTTGCATGCCGTGTACGCGGCCTTCGCCATCGACCACCGCCATATCATCGGTGCCCATCTTGCACGAGCAGGACGGGTGGAAGGCCGTTTCGGCGTGCTCACGGATGAACTTGTCCAGCTCCTCGTCGGTCTGCACGTGTGCGCCCGGGCTGATCTCGCGGCCGCGGTACGGGTCCAGCGCCGGCTGGGCCATGATCTCGCGGGTCAGGCGGATGCCGTCACGGAACTCCTGCCAGTCCTGTTCGGTAGCCATGTAGTTGAACAGGATGCTGGGGTGCTGGCGCGGGTCCTTCGACTTGAGGCGGATACGGCCGCGGCTTGGCGAACGCATCGAGCCCATGTGCGCCTGGAAGCCGTGCTCCTTGACGCCGTTGGAGCCGTTGTAGTTGATGGCCACCGGCAGGAAGTGGTACTGGATGTTCGGCCATTTGAATTCAGGGCGGGTACGGATGAAACCACCGGCCTCGAACTGGTTGCTGGCGCCGATACCGGTGCCGTTGAACATCCACTCGGCGCCGATCGCCGGCTGGTTCCACCACAGCAGCGACGGGTACAGCGACACCGGCTGGGTGCAGGCGTACTGCAGGTACAGTTCCAGGTGGTCCTGCAGGTTTTCGCCAACGCCCGGCAGGTCGTGCACCACCGGGATGTCGAGGCTTTCCAGCAGGGCGCGCGGACCGACACCGGAACGCTGCAGCAGTTGCGGCGAGGCGATGGCACCGGAGCTGACGATCACTTCCTTGCGTGCACGGGCTTCGACGCGCTCTTCGCTATCGCCGACCAGGTAGGTCACGCCGATGGCGCGCTTGCCTTCGAACAGAACGCGGTCAGTCAGGGCATGGGTGACGATGGTCAGGTTCGGGCGTTTCTTCGCCTGGTCCAGGTAGCCGCGGGCGGTGCTGGAGCGGCGACCGTTCTTGGTCACGGTGCGGTCCATCGGACCGAAGCCTTCCTGCTGGTAGCCGTTGAGGTCTTCGGTGCGTGGGTAACCGGCCTGCACGCCTGCTTCGACCATGGCGTGGAACAGCGGGTTGTTACCGGCTTTCGGCGTGGTCACGCTGACCGGGCCTTCGCCGCCATGGTAGTCGTTCGGGCCGATGTCGCGGGTTTCGGCCTTGCGGAAGTACGGCAGGCAGTCCAGGTAGGTCCAGTCTTCCAGGCCCGGCAGTTCTGCCCAGCCATCGAAGTCCATGGCGTTGCCGCGGATGTAGCACATGCCGTTGATCAGCGACGAGCCACCCAGGCCCTTGCCTCGGCCACACTCCATGCGGCGGCCGTTCATGTGCGGCTCCGGGTCGGTCTCGTAGGCCCAGTTGTAGCGGCGGCCCTGCAGCGGGAAGGCCAGGGCGGCCGGCATCTGGGTGCGGAAGTCGAAGCGGTAGTCTGGGCCACCGGCTTCCAGCAGCAGTACGGTGACGCCGGCATCTTCGGTCAGGCGGGTCGCCAGGGTGTTACCGGCCGAGCCGGCACCGACGATGATGTAATCGTATTCTTTGGACATGAAAGTACCCTCATGTTGGCGGTGATCAAGGAGCGGGAACGCCCGTGCGCAGCGGCACGGGCGTGGCTAGACAGGGTTTAGAAAACCGAGTTGTAGCCGCCCAGCTCGACCTGGACCGACTTGATGCGAGTGTATTGAGCCAGCGAGCTGATGCCGTTTTCACGGCCGACACCCGACTGCTTGTAGCCACCCACCGGCATTTCGGCCGGCGATTCGCCCCAGGCATTGATCCAGCAGATACCCGCTTCCAGCTTGTGGATGATGCGGTGGGCGCGGCTGATGTCGTTGGTGCACACACCGGCGGCCAGGCCATACTCGGTGTCGTTGGCGCGGCGGATGACTTCTTCTTCGGTTTCGTAGGTGAGGATGCTCATCACCGGGCCGAAGATTTCTTCCTTGACGATGGTCATGTCGTCGGTGCAATCGGTGAACACTGTCGGGGCGACGAAGGCACCCTTGGCGAAATCACCTTCGGTCATGCGCTCGCCACCGCACAGCACGCGGGCGCCTTCTTCCTTGCCCTTGGCGATGTAGCCGAGCACGCTTTCCATGTGCTGGAAGCTGACCAGCGGGCCGAAGTTGGTGTTCTCGTCTTCCGGGTTGCCAGCACGAATGCGCGCAACGCGCTCGACGATCTTGGCTTCGAAGGCCGCCTTCATTGCCGCCGGGATGAACACGCGGGTGCCGTTGGTGCACACCTGGCCCGAGCTGTAGAAGTTGGCCATCATGGCGATGTCGGCGGCCTTGTCCAGGTCGGCGTCGGCACAGATGATCAGCGGCGACTTGCCGCCCAGTTCCATGGTGACTTCCTTGAGCGACGAGCTCGAGGCGCTTGCCATCACCTTCTTGCCAGTGGTGGTGCCGCCGGTGAAGGAGACTTTCTCGATGCGCGGGTGCTCGGTCAGCCAGGTGCCGACTTCGCGGCCGCTGCCGGTCAGGACGTTGAACACGCCGTTCGGCAGGCCGGCTTCGGTGTAGATCTCGGCCAGTTTGAGGGTCGTCAGCGAGGTCACTTCCGACGGTTTGAAGATCATCGCGTTGCCAGCGGCCAGGGCCGGGGCGGATTTCCACAGGGCGATCTGAATCGGGTAGTTCCAGGCGCCGATGCCGACGGTCACGCCCAGCGGCTCGCGGCGGGTGTAGACGAAGGACGACTCGCGCAGCGGGATCTGCTCGCCTTCGATGGCCGGTACCAGGCCGGCATAGTACTCCAGTACGTCGGCGCCGGTGACGATGTCGACGTAGCGGGTTTCCGAGTACGACTTGCCGGTGTCCAGGGTTTCCAGCATGGCCAGTTCGTCGTTGCGCTCGCGGAGGATGTCCACGGCGCGGCGCAGGATGCGCGAACGCTGCATGGCGGTCATCGCGGCCCAGACCTTCTGGCCGCGTTCGGCGCTTTCGACGGCCTTCTCGACGTCTGCCTGAGTGGCACGTTGAACGTGGGCGAGGACTTCGCCGGTGGCCGGGTTGATGGCTTCGAAAGTGGCATCGCTGCCAGCGTCGACGTAAGCGCCATCAATGTAGAGTTTTTGCGTTCCGAAACGGGCCATAGTGTCCTCGCAAGTGCAGTGTGTGGTTGGCTGCGCGTCACGCTCCTGCCGGGTCGACAAGTGCCGTGCGTGCTTGATCAGCAGGCTGGTCGGTTATGCCCAGGGTGTGCTGTTTAGCCAGTTGTAGATCCATGTATTCGTAAGCAATCCGTATCGCCTGGTCGGTGTCGAATGCATCACCCGACAGGGCGCCACGCAGCCACAAGCCGTCGATCAGGGCTGCCAGGCCGCGGGCGGCCTTGCGCGCATGGTAGAGCGGCAGGGCGCGGCGAAACTGGCAGCACAGGTTGGAATACAAGCGGTGGTCGTTGATCCGCTGCAACCTGTGCAAATCGGGCTGGTGCATGCTGGAAGCCCAGAAGGCCAACCAGGTTTTCATTGCCGGGCCGTTCACCTGGCTGGCATCGAAGTTGCCCTCGATGATCACTTTAAGGTGGGCGCGCGGGCTGTCGTCCGTCAGGGCCTGGCGACGTGCTCGAACGCCTTCGTTGAGCATGTTCATGATGTAACCCATCGTCGCTGCGATCAGGCCGTTCTTGTCCCGAAAGTAGTGACTGATGATGCCGTTCGACACACCGGCCAAACGGGCAATCAGCGCAATGCTGGCATCCCCCAGTCCGACCTGATCGACCGCCTGCAACGTGGCTTCGATCAACTGCTGGCGGCGGATGGGTTGCATACCGACCTTGGGCATCTTGCTATCTCCTCAGGCCTGCGAGCAGGCGACAGGCGCTGACTCGGCGAAGGCCAGTCTATTTTGTTTTGATTGAACGTTCAATCAATAAAGAATAAGCTCTGCGACAATTTGTGCCATTGACAGTTTTTCAGGCGGTCTAAGAAGCACGGATTGACACCCCAGGAAATCGCGT
This sequence comes from Pseudomonas sp. TE21394, assembly GCF_054057835.1. NCBI lineage: Bacteria > Pseudomonadati > Pseudomonadota > Gammaproteobacteria > Pseudomonadales > Pseudomonadaceae > Pseudomonas > Pseudomonas sp. TE21394. Next base: position 2,290,943 of record NZ_JBSRZR010000001.1, read on the forward strand.
AACCCCCGTAATACAAGGCGTTGACGGGCATGAGCGATGCGAAATGCAGATTCTGCCGTGCGCTCGTCGAGCCTGCGGCAGGCCCTTGGAGCGGGCGGGGTGGGCTGTGGCTAATGCGCACACCTCGACCGAGGCGCAGCACTGGCGACAGGCCACCTGTCTGGTTTTTTGCAACGTATCGATTCGGGATCACGGTTTCCAGGGTGCCTTTTATAACACCTGACGCAGTGGGGATATTCCACCAATTGCTCGGGAACACTGATTAGCCTCCATAGCCGTACTGCCCGGAGCATTCGTGCAATGAGTTCTGCCTCACTTACCAAACCCCCCGCCGAGAGGGTCCGGGTCAACCGCGTGGTGTTCTTCACCTCCGCGCTGATGATCCTTGTTCTGACTGCCTTGCTTATCGCTGTACCCGAAACTGCCGGCCAGGTGCTTGGCGTGGCCCAGAAGTGGCTGACGCGCACCTTTGGCTGGTACTACATGCTGGTGATCTGTGGTTACCTGCTGTTCGTCGTCTACCTGGCCTTCTCCGACTACGGCAAGCTCAAGCTTGGCGGCAAGGACGACGAGCCCGACTTCAGCTATGGGGCCTGGGCCGGCATGCTGTTCTCCTCGGGTATCGGTATTTCGCTGCTGTATTTTGGCGCCTCCGAGCCGCTGGACCACTATTTCAACCCGCCGGAAGGCACCTCGGCCAGCCTTGAGGCCGCGCGCCAGGGCTTGCAGTTGACCTTCCTGCACTGGGGCCTGCATGGCTGGGCAATCTACGCCCTGGTCGGCCTGGCCGTGGGTTACTTCGCCTACCGCCATAACCAGCCGCTGGCCCTGCGTTCGGCGTTGTACCCGCTGGTGGGCGAGCGTTGGGTCAAGGGTGCCGCAGGCAACGCCGTGGACATCTTTGGCATGTTCGTGACCTTGCTGGGCCTGGTGACCAACCTTGGCATCGGTGCGATGCAGGTGGCCTCGGGCCTGGAATACCTGTTCGGCATGGACCACAGCAAGACCAACCTGCTGGTAGTGATCCTGGTCATGGCCGGTGTGGCCACCGTGGCTGCGGTCTCGGGTGTGGAAAACGGCATTCGCCGCCTGTCCAACCTGAACATCATGCTTTTCAGCGGCTTGTTGATCTTCGTGCTGCTGGGAGGCGAAACCCTGTACCTGCTCAACGGCTTCGTACAGAACATCGGCGATTACCTCAACGGTATCGTGCTGAAGACCTTCGACCTCTACGTGTACGAAGGCTCGGGTGACAAGTCCGAGCGCTGGTTGGGCCTGTGGACCGTGTTCTACTGGGCCTGGTGGATTTCCTGGGGCCCGTTCGTAGGGATGTTCATCGCCCGTATTTCCAAGGGCCGCACCGTGCGCCAGCTGGTCATGGGCGTATTGCTGATCCCGCTGGGCTTCACCCTGGCGTGGTTGTCGATCTTCGGCAACACGGCGCTGGACCTGGTCATCAACCAGGGTGCGGTGGAACTGGGCAAGACTGCGCTGGAACAGCCGTCGATGTCGATCTACCAGCTGCTGGAATACTTCCCGGCTGCCAAGATCGTCATTGGTGTGGCAGTGTTCGTCGGGTTCGTACTTTTCCTCACTCCGGCCGACTCCGGCGCGGTGATGATGGCCAACCTGTCGTGCACAGGTGGCAAGGTCGACGAAGATGCCCCGCACTGGATGGTGGTGTTCTGGTCCGTGGTTATCACCCTGGTGACCATCGGCCTGCTGTTTGCCGGTAACTTCGAAGCCATGCAGACCATGGTCGTGCTGGCTGGCCTGCCGTTCTCGGTGGTGCTGGTGCTGTTCATGTTCGGCCTATACAAGGCCATGAAGCAGGACGTAGTGATCGAGCAGGAGCGCGCTGAACTGGCCGCCCGTGGCCGTCGCGGCTTCAGCGAGCGCCTGACCCAGCTGGAACTGCAGCCGACCCAGGCCGTGGTGCAGCGCTTCATGGACAAGCAGGTCAGCCCGGCGTTGAAAGAGGCCGCTGCACAGCTGCAGACTCAGGGCTTCGAGGTGGAAACCCGCGTTGGCCAGTCGCGCAACCTGATGGGCTTGCGGGTGATGATGGAAGAGGGCAACCCGTTCGTCTACGAAGTGAGCCTGGACGGCTACATGGCCGCGCCAAGCGAGGCACCGGTCGACGGTGAGCCGGAAATGCGCCAGCGCTTCTACCGCGCCGAGGTCTACCTGCACGACGGCAGTCAGGAGTACGACCTGATGGGCTTTACCCCCGAGCAGATCGTGCGTGATGTGCTCGACCAGTTCGAGAGCCATCGCCAGGTGCTTAGCCGCGTCTATAGCTGACCGCCCGGCAGGTTGCGGCACCGCCAGGTGCCGCCGCCTGCCAGCAGCAATATGAAGCACCGCCTTCGGCCACATCTCCAGGAGGCGGTATTCAGCAGGTGGGGTGGTGATGCACATCGTACATTGAGAGATCCAGTTGATCATGGACTGGATGAATACCGACTACGGTTCTCGATCGTCCGGCGAGCAAGGCCGAACATCTCGGCATTTGCCATGGGCACGATGACGTTCTCGTTCTGTGCCACTACCTGCCTGACTGCCAGGCTGGCAGGCAAATAAATATGTAAGCCTCACTGGGTGGCGCGGTCGCGCATGGTAACGGCTCATAGTCGTAGCTGGAGCCAATCGCATGACCCTTACCACCGAACCCTTCGCCCCCCATGCGCAGAGGGACGTGATCGCAGCACAGTTCGCAACACGCCCGACGTTGCGCCAAGTGTTGGACACCAAGCTGTTCAGCGCCCTCGTCGCACGTTATCCACAGCTGGCTTCTCACTTTCCCGAACGTGATTCCAGCGAAGGGTTCACCGTGACCCTGGCGCGCAATGGCAAGATCGACCTGCAGAGCCTGGCCACGGTGCTGCTCGACGGGCTGGTTCAAGGCCGGCCGGCAGCCTTCACCGAGCAGCATCACCTGAGCGCCGAGCCTCCCGCCAGCGGGCTTTCCGAGGTTATCGAACACAGTGGCTTGCAGTCGCTGAACGTGCGCTTGCACGAACTGAATGCTGTTTTCGATGAAGTTCTGGCCTCGCTGATCGAAGATTTTCAGCGGGCGCAGATCGACTACTGGAATGCCGAAGCTCGCCCGAATCCCGATGATGCTGGTGTCGGCAGGCACCGCTGGATGCAGCAAGCGCTGCGGATGGCGCTGGCAGGCAGCGTATCGCGGGCCCAATTGGAGGATGACGAACGCACGTTGGTCAACGAACTGCTGTTGGGCGTGAGCGGGATCCAGGTCACCACGCTGGGCTTTTCCCAGACCGTTGATGAGCGCGAGCAGGTGTTCATGCCGGGGGACCTGTTGATCGAGGCTGAGCGAGACGAGCGCAAGCTAATCCTGTGGTGCTCGCTGTCTGGCGCGGTCAGGGCGTTCGCTGATGTGCTGGAATTCAGCGAAGCGCTGCGTGAGTACTCGGCGGTGCGCTGCCGGGCCGACGAGCTGACCTGGCGCAGGTACGCCTTCGAGGGTGATGTCTTCATGCAGCAATCCGGGTTGCTGCTGGCCCTGTTGCTTGATGATGTGGCACAAGTCAAGTTGTCGTCGATGGCCGATGGTGCCGAACTGGAAGCGGTGATGAGCGTACTCACCGACCCGTCCCGGCTTTTCCTCAACGAGGACCGTTCTGAAGATATCGACGTGACTTCGGCCTTGCCTGAATGGCTGTTGGCCGCCAGTAGTCGTGACCGTTTCGAGTATCAGGTGGCATTGCTGGATGCCTCGATCGCCCAGGCGCTGAGCAAGGGATGCACTTCGCTGGGCGGTCTGCAAGACCTTCACAGCTATGCCGCAGATCGCTTGCGCAAGCAGATGCTCGACGATTACCCAACTGAAGCCAATTACTTCCCGGATGACCTGATACTGAAGGTGTCCATTCCCGACACCACTGTCGACAAAGACTTGCCCGTCACCCTCAAGGATGGCGGCAGCCTGACCCTCACCCAGCTGGCAATCGGGCACCTGGATGCCCTGTCGGGCGGCATCATCAGCAGCATTAGCCATAGGGAAAACCAGTTGATCATGGACTGGATGAATCCGGTCTATATCAGTAGCCTGATCGAGCGTGTGGACATTGGTGGCAACTATCCTGTGCATGCCGCCGAAGTGCTCAATGACAGGGCCACATTGACGGAGCGCGGCAAGCTGTTTGGCCGTGAATGGCGTTATGGACTGTTGTTCGACGGCTTGAAGGCCAAGGTCGAGGGCAACCTGAGCGAGAGTGCCTGGCATGCGCTGGCCGAGTTCTGCCGCAGCGGACGGGACCTGAGGGTGAATGTGGGTATCGCCCCCTTGGCCTTCAGGGCGGCCCCTGGCCGGCGTCAGGTCGACGAGGTTGTGTGCATGTATGTGATCGCCCTGACCCACCCGTCGGTGGTGCTGCTGTACCGGCCGCTTTATGCACAACAGACGCTACTGCAGTACGACGATCAGGATGGCCTGATGAACGCCATAAGGGAGCCTGGCGACCTGCAGGACAGTGTGCTCGCCTGGTTGCCGGAAAGTGCGCGATCCATCTACGCCTATGGCGGTTTCATCGAACCTCACCTGGGTCGCCCGATCATCGATACTTCGATCCTGCCATCACCGGTCGCGCCGCCGAGATTGATGCTACGGAACTATCTGTCCGATATCGACGTGCGCATGTTCGCCAGCAAGCGCGCAGCGCTGATCGAACTGGCGGACCGGCAGACGGTGTCGAATGCCGAGCATCGCTGGGCGGTGGTGAAGACGTTCGGTTGGCTGTTCTTCGACCTGGTAGCGCCGGTATTGCCGGGCCTGCTGGGCCGGGTCGCTGCCTTGGTGGGCCTGCTGTCGCCGTTGCTGGAAAAGACCCCGGTTTCGCAGGGTGGCGTATCGGATACGGTAATGAGTGCGAACCTGGTGGCTACCGTAGCCATGGCGCTCATGCATGGTCGACAGGGCGAGATTGCCCGCGCACCGCGAATGATTCATGCCGAACCGATCTACAAGGCCCTTGCACCTAGAGACCCCGCTATCTGGCGGCCCGCTGAGGTGGTGTCCACAGTGGAAACCTCCATCGGTTCGCTACGGGAGGAAGTGGGGCCGGTATCGCTGGGGCACGGTTGGGGGCAAGGGCCGGTGGCACAAGCTAAGGCGTTGGCCCCGTATGTCGCCGACATCGATCTGACTGGCGCTACGCGCAGCAATGGCCTCGAGCGTGTTGGCGAACGGTTCTATGTGGTCATTGACGGGAATGCCTACCAGGTGCTGCACGACGATCATGGGCGGCGCATCGTTGGCCCTGACGGTGAGCATGGCCCGCTGTTGGTGGATGATGGCATATGGCGTATTAGAACCGATGGTTTCCTGCCTGGAGGCGGAGGCCGAGGCGAACGGAGGGCGCCGCAGGAAAGATTCGACCGCGTGACAGGTCAAGCAACGGAACTGCTTGGTGAGCTGCAACAGCGTCAATACGAGACGGTCAGGTTTTCCCAGAAATGTCAGCAACTGTTTTCGGAGCTTAATACGCTCAAAGGCATGAGGGACAAGTTCCTGCAGATGCCGGACCAACAAGCTGATCAGCGTGCGCGGCTGGTCGCTTCCACCGAAGAAAAGATCGCGACGAAAAAGGGCGAGCACCGCGAAGCAAGCACCCAGTTCGTCAACGACCTGCGTGATGTCATCGGCCGGAACAAGCGACTGGTCGGGCTGCTGAACACCGCTGCCGAATTGAAAACCCGTTACTCCAGATTGGTATCCCGGTTCTCGCTGGCAACGATCGAGAAGGCACGGCTTGAATCATACGTCGAGATCGTCAGATGCAGCGAAAACATGCTGCACCAGGTACTGCAAAATGCCGAGCCCGGTGAAGTCTATCGGCTGGAGGATGAGCCGATTGGGCGTAACGTCAAAGACGTAGAGGGGCAGTACCTGGAGTACAAGCGCCGCATCCTAGGCCTGGTCGAAATCACCAGGCAGGCCGTGGAAGCGAGTGCCAACCTCGACGAATTCATCGTTCTGGTGCCCGAGGATCATGTGATGAGCTCGGTTCTGGATGAAAATGGCCAGCCGAGAACCGTGGGTGGATTAGTCGCGAAACGTACAGCCACGACGCTGGACATGCAGCTCGGGCAGGCTATGTTCCATGCAGAGCTCTCGTTCAATCTGGAGCAGGAAGGCGCTGTCAATCGGGCGGACGACAGGCGCAAGCTTGTCAGCGAAGCATTGAAAGTCGCCAGCAATGCTCACGCCCAACTCCTTACGAGCAACCTGCCGCCCGCAGATCGTATCGAAGTGCTGCAAGTGGCCTGGGATGAATACAGCGCTGCCATCATCAATAGCATCGACATGAGGCGCGGGGTGGACCCCGTTGTGAATCCCGCCATGCTCGAGGCTTTCGAACAGGACATGATGGCGTTGAAGCAGTCGGCCAACACCCTGTTGGTCGAGGCAATGTGGGAGCTTGAAGGCCGAGCTCCCTCGGCACGTCGTGCCTATCCTGTCGAGCAGGCGCAGCAGTTCGTGGTGTATGGCCGGGACGGTCAGATTGCCATAGGCCGTCAGGTCGATGACGGGGGCGCGCCCGTGGTCGAGGTGACCAGCCGATCGGGCGATATGGCGGTGCTCAAGCGCTTCGACAGGGTCGATGGCGTATGGACCGAGCGGGTACCAGCCCCGACAATACCTGATCGCGCCCGCGCGGAGCTGGTCGGGCATGCCCTGTATCTGCTGTCCCAGGACACAGCCCTTGAGCGAATGATCGAGCAAAAGGCACGCGAAGGCGTGAGTACTCGAGATCTGAAAAACCTCCTCGACGACCATATCGGCCAACTCCGTACCCACGCCGACGCGTTGCAGAGCGACGAAGGTTTCACCCATGGAAAACTGGTCGAAAAGCTGAGCAGCTGGACGCAGCGACGCGAGGAGTTGCTGATCAGGATCTATTCCATTACGCCTTACCCTGAAGCTGAGGGTTTACGCTACCTGCATGAGCAACAGCGGATCTCGATCGAATACCGTGGTCCGCGGAAGGTGTTGAAGGACAATTCCTCCATGGATGAATATGCGATTCGCCTACGCGACAGTAAGGCTGGCAAAGCCAAAAAGATCATCTGGGCTGCACACTTTCACTTCGGTTCGCCTGATGCCTTGCCAGCGGAGTTTACCGTGGGCCATCTCAAGACCTGGGAGCAGCGCTTCCTGGGCCCCCAGGATGCCCCGGCATTGGCTGAGCGCGGCCGACGACTGCATCGGGGCCGGTTGACACTTGCCCAGGCATCGGCCGTTTTCAGCGAGGCTTGGAACCGCCCATCGTGAACCTTGCGCTGACGCTCAGCGGTTCTGGTAACGGCCATTGCGGCCATGTGCCGGCATGGCCTGGTTGGCGCGTTCCGCAATCATCTGGCGCAGGCCGATCAATTCGATCCCCTGGCTCTTGAGCCTGGGGATTTCCCGTTCCAGCACTGCCAAGGTCTGTGGATAAGGGTGTCCGATCAGCACCGCCGAGCCTTGTTTGCGCGCCAGGGCGATACCCTGTTGCAACTGAGCGGTAATGGCCTCGGGTGTGCGTACGTCATCCAGAAATACATCCCGTGACACATGCGCGACATCCTGTGCCTGCGCCTCGGCTGCGGCGACGGTGGCGGCACTGGTGCGGCTGTCGACAAAGAACAGATGGCGCCGCTGCAGCTCGCCCATCAACCACGTCATGGGGTCACGCTGTGCCGTCATGCGGCTGCCCATGTGGTTGTTGATGCCGGCTGCGTAGGGCACCTTGGCCAATGCTGCGTCCAGGCGCCGCGCCAGTTCTTCGATGGCGATACCCGGGTGCCAGGCATAGGGCCCGGTGGCCGGGTCCATGGGCATGTGCAGGATCACCGTCTTGCCGGCCTTGTGCGCCTGGCGTGCAAAGTCGGTGGCATGCGGGGTGTCGGGCATGATCGCCATGGTCACCGGCCCGGGCAGGGCCAGGGTACGGCCGTCACGCTCGGGGCTCTGGCCCAGGTCGTCGATGATGATGCTCATGTAGGCCTTGCTGGCCGGCGCCGCTTGCGCGATTCCGGCCATCAGGCAGAACAACAGGCACAGCAGATAACGCATGGGGTAGATCAGTCGCCCTTGGTGATGTTCAGGCCCTTGAGCAGGCTCAGGGCCTGGCTCAGCTGGAAGTCGTCATCCTGTGGGCGCTCCTTGCGTTTGCCACTGCCGGTCGGGCGGTCGGCGCCGCCGTTGCCGTTGCCCAGGTGACCCTGCAGGTCGGCTTCCTTGAAGTTGTCGGTGTCGGCTTCGGCGGTGAGCTTGGCCGGGCGTACTTCGATGTCGGGGACGATGCCCTGGGCCTGGATCGAGCGGCCATTGGGGGTGAAGTACAGCGCAGTGGTCAATTTCAGGGCGCGATCGTTGGCCAGCGGCAGCACGGTCTGCACCGAGCCTTTGCCGAAGCTGTCGGTACCCATCAGTACCGCGCGTTTCTGGTCTTGCAAGGCGCCGGCGACGATTTCCGAGGCCGAGGCACTGCCGCCGTTGATCAGCACTACCAATGGCACGCCTTCGCTGGCGTCGGCCGGGTCGGCCGAGAAGCGCAGCTCGGAGTTGGCGATGCGCCCCTTGGTGTAGACGATCAGGCCTTTGGTCAGGAAGTGGTCGGCCACTTCCACCGCCGACTGCAGCACGCCGCCCGGGTTGTTGCGCAGGTCCAATACCACGCCGCGCAGCTTCTTGCCGTTGTCCTTGCGCAGCTTGGCCAGCGCCTTGCCCACTTCGTCGCCAGTCTTGACCTGGAACTGGGTGATGCGAATGTAGCCGTAGTCGTTTTCCAGCAGTTGGCTCTTCACGCTCTTGACCTGGATGACAGCGCGGGCAAGGGTGACGTCGAACGGGGTACCGCCATCGCGCACCAAGGTCAGGGTGATCTTTTCACCGACCTTGCCGCGCATCTTGTCGACCGCCTCGGTCATGGTCTGGCCCCGGGTAGGAGCGCCGTTGATCTTGACGATCAGGTCACCCGCCTGCACGCCGGCACGTGAGGCCGGGGTGTCATCGATGGGCGAGACCACCTTGATGAAACCATCTTCCTGGCCCACTTCGATACCCAGCCCACCGAACTCGCCGCTGGTGCTTTCCTGCAGCTCCTGGAAGTCCTCGGGGCCGAGGTAAGCCGAGTGCGGGTCGAGGTTGCTGAGCATGCCCTTGATGGCGTTTTCCAGCAGGGTCTTGTCGTCTACCGGCTCCACGTAGGCCGCCTTGATGCGGTCCATCACCTCGGCGAAGGTGCGCAGTTCCTCAAGCGGCAGAGGTGCCTTGGTGGTCACCTCGGTGGCCGGCACTGCAGCCGGCTTGGCCGGCTCTGCGGCAGTGGCCAGGGGCGCGCCCACCGCCAGGGCGATGGACAGGGCCAGCTGGGTGAGACGAGGCGAGTGCAGCATGTCGAACGAACTCCTGATCCTGTAGGCGCTCCCTGGGGAGCATCGGCGTGGCCCGTGGGCTACGCCGTCGAAATTTGACTAGCCCCGGCACCACTGCGAAGGGTCGGTAGGGCGGCCCTGCTGGCGAATGGCGAAATACAAGCCGGCAGCATCCTGGCCGCCGCTGTCGCCAACAGTGGAAATGGCTTCGCCGGCCTTGACGATATCACCGGCGCTCTTGAGCAGGCTCTGGTTATGCCCATACAGGCTCAGGTAACCGTTGCCATGGTCGAGAATGACCAGAAGCCCGGCACCGCGCAACCAGTCGGCGAACACCACGCGCCCGCCGTGCACGGCACGTACCTGGGTGCCCGGGCTGGCGCTGATCATCACACCGTCCCACTTGGCACGGGCGTCGCTGCCGCGGGCATCACCGAAGCGTGCCAGCAATCGACCATTGACTGGCCAGGGAAGTTTTCCCCGCGCGGCAGAAAATGCGCCGCCATAGCTCGCGCCGTCGCTGGAAACCATCGGGCCCAGGGTGGTACGCGCCTTTTTCGGTGGCTCTGCGGGTTCGCTGTCTTGCGCGCGGGCGGCGGCTGCAGCCAGGGCCTCTTGCTGACGGCGTTTTTCCGCCTCCTGCTGGGCCAGCAAGGCTTTCTGGCGCGCCTCTTCGGCCTCGCGGGCCTGGCGGGCGAGGGTTTCCTCGATGGTCTTGAGCACTTTGGCCAGGTCGGCCTGGTCCTGCTCGCGCGACTGCAGCTTCTGGTCGCGGTCCTTCATGTCGCTGTTGAGCTTGGCCAGTACCTGCTGGCGTTTGCCACGCTCAACTTCCAGGGCCTGGCGGCGGCTGTCGAGGTCGGCGCGCTGGGCCAGCAGCTGTTCCTGCTGGTTGGCAATGTCCTTCTCCACGTTGGCCAGCTGGCGCAAGGTCTCGTTGAAGGTGCGCAGTTGCTCCAGGCGCGCCTTGCTCAGGTAGTCGTAGTAGGTGAGGGTGCGGGCGAACTTCTCGGGATTCTGCTGGTTGAGCAGCAGCTTCAGGTATTCCTCGCGGCCGTTCTGGTAGGCCGAACGGGCCTGGATGGCGATCAGTCGCTGTTGTTCAACGCGGGCGCTCTGGAGTTTTTTTTTCTCGGTATCAAGGCGCTCCAGCTCGCCCTCGGTCTTTTTTAGTTCTTGCTGCAGAGCCTCCACCTGCTTTTCGAGGTTGCCGATATCGGTCTCGGTGGCTTTGAGGTCCTTCTGCACACCGGCCTTTTCTTCCTGGAGCTTGCTCAGCGTCTTCTTGAGCTCGGCAATATCCTGGCGGGTGGCATCCAGTTGCTGCTGGGTCTGCGCACGCTCATCGGCGAATGCCGGACCGAGCAGGCAAGACAGGGCTAGGAGGATCAGGGCGCGAAGCATGGGGTTTGGCGTACCAAGGATGGAGACTGGCCTAGTATGCCCGCGTGGGCGTGCAAAAAAAATGCCTCGCTGCGGGTGCAGGGAGGCGTTTGTCTGGAATTCATGTGGAAAGAGGGCCGCAACGCGGCCCATGCACAGAATCAGGCGTCGACCAGGATCGAAGTACCGGTCATTTCCGCCGGTTTTTCCAACCCCAGCAGCTTCAGCATGGTCGGTGCCACGTCGGCCAGCACGCCACCATCACGCACTTTCAGGTTGCGCTTGCCCACATAGATGAACGGCACTGGCTCGGTGGTGTGCGCGGTATGTGCCTGGCCGGTGCTTTCGTCTTCCATCTGCTCGACGTTGCCGTGGTCGGCGGTGATCAGCGCTTCGCCACCCACCTTGTCCAGCGCGTCGACGATGCGGCCGACGCAGCCATCCAGGGCCTCGACGGCCTTCACTGCCGCTTCGAACACGCCCGTGTGGCCGACCATGTCGCCGTTGGCATAGTTGACCACGATCACGTCGTAGCGTTGCTGCTCGATAGCCTCGACGATGCGGTCGGTCACCTCCGGCGCGCTCATTTCCGGCTGCAGGTCGTAGGTGGCGACCTTCGGCGACGGGATCAGGATGCGTTCTTCGCCGTCGAACGGCTCTTCGCGGCCACCGGAGAAGAAGAAGGTCACGTGCGCATACTTCTCGGTTTCGGCGATGCGCAGCTGGGTCTTGCCGTTTTTCGCCAGGTACTCGCCCAGCACGTTGTTCAGGCTGGCCGGGGCGAAGGCGGCAGGTGCCGGGATCTTCGCCGAGTACTGGGTCAGGCCGATGTAGGCGGCCAGCTTGGGCAGGCGGGTCCGCGGGAATTCGTTGAAGTCGGCTTCGACGAACACACGCGACAGCTCGCGGGCACGGTCGGCACGGAAGTTCATGAACACCACGGCGTCGCCATCTTCGACCTTGACCGCATCGCCGATGCGCGTGGCCTTCACGAACTCATCGCTCTCGTCACGGGCGTAGGCTGCTTCCAGGCCTGCCAGGGCGGTGTCGGCGGTGTACTCGGCAGCGCTGTCGACGATCAGGTTGTAGGCAGCGCTGACGCGGTCCCAGCGGTTGTCGCGGTCCATCGCGTAGTAACGGCCAATGAGGCTGGCGATGCGCCCCTTGCCCAGCCTGGCGAAGGTGGCGTCGAGCAGTTCGATGGACGACTGCGCGCTTCGTGGAGGCGTGTCGCGGCCATCGAGGAAGGCGTGCAGGTAGATCTTTTCTGCGCCTCGTTGCGCGGCCAGTTCGGCCATTGCCACCAGGTGGTCCTGGTGGCTGTGCACGCCACCGTCGGACAGCAGGCCGAGGATGTGCACGGCCTTGCCGGCAGCGGCGGCCTTGTCCACCGCTGCGGTCAGCACCGGGTTTTCGAAGAACTCGCCGTCGCGGATGGCCTTGGTCACCCGGGTGAAGTCCTGGTAGACGACGCGCCCGGCGCCGAGGTTCATGTGGCCGACTTCGGAGTTGCCCATCTGCCCGTCCGGCAGGCCGACATCCATGCCCGAGCCGGAAATGAGGCCATGCGGCTGGCTGGCGCGCAGGCGGTCATAGACCGGTGTGTTGGCGGCGTAGATGGCGTTGTATTCGGGGCTTTCGCTGTGGCCGAAGCCATCCAGGATGATCAGGACCAGGGGTTTGGGCGTACTCATCAATCAAACTCACGGTTGTTCAAAGATGATAAAGACACGCATTTTAGGGCAAATACGCCACGGGCGGCGAATATTCGTCCCATCCGCCGACCGACGCGCGCGGGCACGGTGATGGGAGGAAGGTTTTGCCGCCGGCCCGTCGGGCTTTGGTGGCACTAAGGGGCTGTGTATACTGGCCGGCATTTTCAATCGCCTGGAACACCGCTGATGGTTGCTCACCTGATTCAATTCGCGACAGATCACTACATTCTGGTCGCGATCTTCGTTGTTCTGCTGGTCCTGCTGCTGCTCAATGAAATCCGCCGTGGCGGCCAGAGCCTGAGCAATGGCCAGCTGACCGCTCTGGTCAATGCTGACAAGGGCCTGGTCCTCGACATCCGCCCGTCCAAGGAATACGCCGCAGGCCATATCGTCGGCGCGATCAACATTCCGCAGGACAAAGTGGTCAACCGTCTGAGCGAGCTGGAAAAGCACAAAGCGAAGACCCTGATCGTCGTCGACGCAATGGGCCAGCAGTCCGGTGCTATCTGCAGCGAGCTGCTCAAGGCTGGTTACAACGCCGCCAAGCTGAGCGGTGGCGTTTCCAGCTGGAAAGCCGATAACCTGCCTCTGGTGAAGTGATATGAAGCCCGTCATCGTTTATTCCAGCGACTACTGCCCTTATTGCATGCGCGCCAAGTACCTGCTCGAGAGCAAGGGCGTTGCCTTCGAGGAAATCAAGGTCGACGGCAAGCCGCAGGTTCGTGCCGAGATGAGCCAGAAGGCCGGCCGTACATCGGTGCCGCAGATCTGGATCGGCAGCACCCACGTCGGTGGATGCGATGACCTCTATGCCCTGGAGCGCGCCGGCAAGCTCGACGCGCTGCTGGCGGCCTGATTTGCACTGCATTCAAAAACATTAGGATAAGGACCAGTCATGACTGACCAACAGACCAACGGCGCTGCTGCAGAAGACAACAGCCCTCAGTTCTCCATGCAGCGTATCTATGTGCGCGATCTGTCGTTCGAGGCCCCGAAAAGCCCACAGATCTTCCGTCAGAACTGGGAACCGAGCGTAGCCCTGGACCTGAACACCAAGCAGAAGGCCCTGGAAGGCGACTTCCATGAGGTGGTGCTGACCCTGTCGGTTACCGTGAAAAACGGTGAAGAGGTCGCCTTCATCGCTGAAGTGCAGCAGGCCGGCATCTTCCTGATCAAGAACCTGGATGCGGCTTCGATGAGCCACACCCTGGGTGCATTCTGCCCGAACATCCTGTTCCCGTACGCCCGTGAGACGCTGGACAGCCTGGTGACCCGCGGTTCGTTCCCGGCCCTGATGCTGTCGCCGGTCAACTTCGACGCCCTGTACGCGCAGGAAATGCAGCGCATGCAGGAAGCCGGCGAAGCGCCGACCATGCAGTAACTTTGCTGTTTTGAAAAAGCGCCCTTCGAGGCGCTTTTTTGTTACCTGTGCCGGCCCTGTCGCCGGCACTGCATCAGCTCCCGGCAAACCCGTTCTGCCGCCACGCCTCATACACCGTCACCGCTACGGTATTGGACAGGTTCAGGCTACGGCAACCTGGCCGCATCGGCAGGCGCAGGCGCTGTTCGTCCGGCAGGCTGTCCAGCACCTCGGCCGGCAAGCCACGGCTCTCCGGTCCGAACAGGAAGGCATCGCCCGGCTGGTAGGCCACTTCGTGAAATGGCCGCGAGCCCTTGGTGGTGAAGGCGAACAGCCGAGGGTTGCCCAGGCTTTCCAGGCATCCGGCCAGGCTCTCGTGGCGCTTGAGCGTGGCATACTCGTGGTAATCCAGCCCGGCGCGCCGCAGGCGCTTGTCATCCAGTTCGAAGCTGATGGGCTCGATCAGGTGCAGTTCGCAGCCGCTGTTGGCGCACAGGCGAATGATGTTGCCGGTATTCGGCGGTATTTCAGGTTGAAAAAGGATGACGTGAAACATGCACGGCTCCAAGCGTGAAGATGACGGGCATTCTACCCCTGAACCGGACGTGCGTTCGAAGGCGTTCCCGCGGGTCATGCTGTCGCTGGCGATTGTCGGGATCATGGTGGGGCTGATGATCGGCCGCCTGACCGCGCCCGAGGAGCGCGAACTGCAGCAGGTGCAGGTGGTGCAGGATGGCCTGGAGCTATGGTTCAACGCCGAGCCCCGGCTGCACGGCGAGAACGTGGAAGGCACGGTGGCGCTGCTGTTCCAGGCCCAGGGCAAGCGCCAGCAGGGGCAATTGAGCCTGCAAGGCAAACCGGTGAGTTGGAAAGTGCAGAAGAGCAAGGAAGGCTTGCTGCTGACGGTGGTGGCGGCGCGCCCCCTGCACGGCGAATGGGCCGGTGCAGAGGACGCTGGGCGCTGGCGGGTGCAGCTGAAACTGCACGAATAAAAGAGGGGATTTCCCGGCCTGCCTGTACCGAGGTCCCCAAAACGGGCGGTGTCGCGAATAAAAGAGGGGTTCACCCGGCCTGCCTGTACCAGGGCCCCCGAAACTGGGTATGTTTTAGTTAATGCAGGGGGCGTGCCAGTTTTGGAAAGCCTGTGAGTACTGGGCTTTCATGGGAATTTGGCCGTTTTTTGAGGGGATTTGTGCCTTCGAGAGGTGCATCGGGCACAGGATCGGTGCATCAGCGGCTGAAATGGCTGGGGCCGCAAAGCGGCCCCAAAGATCGAAGGGTTTATCCACTAGTCAGTGGTCATCACCTTCCTCATCGTCCCCACCTGCCACGTTCATCCCCAACTCCTTGATCTTGCGCGTCAGGGTATTGCGCCCCCAGCCCAGTAGCAACGCCGCATCCCGGCGGCGCCCGGCGGTATGCTTGAGCGCCGTCTCGATCATGATCCGTTCGAAGCTCGGCACTGCGCTGTCCAGCAGGTTGGACTGGCCACGGGTAAGTGCCTGGTCGGCCCACTGGCGCAGGGCCTGCTCCCAGTTGGTCACCGGCGCAGCGTCCTGCGGCAGGTTCAGCAGCTCGGGCGGCAGGTCGCCGATCAGTACTTCGCGGCTGGAGGCCATCACCGTGATCCAGCGGCACGTGTTCTCCATCTGCCGCACATTGCCCGGCCATGGCAGATTGCGGATGAACTCCTCGGTTTCCGGCTTGAGGATCTTCGGCTCGACCGCCAGTTCCTGCGCGGCACGGGCAAGGAAGTGGCGGGCCAGGGCCGGGATGTCCTCGCGCCGGTCGGCCAGCCGCGGGATATGGATGCGGATCACGTTCAGGCGGTGGAACAAGTCCTCACGGAATTTGCCGGCCTGTACCAGCGACTCCAGGTTCTGGTGGGTCGCGGCGATGATGCGCACGTCGACCTTGACCGGCACGTGGCCGCCCACGCGGTAGAACTCGCCATCAGCCAGCACCCGCAGCAGGCGGGTTTGAGTGTCGGCGGGCATGTCACCGATCTCGTCGAGAAACAGGGTACCGCCATCGGCCTGTTCGAAGCGGCCCCGGCGCAGGTTGGACGCGCCGGTGAAGGCGCCTTTCTCATGGCCGAACAGTTCCGACTCCATCAGGTCCTTGGGAATGGCGGCCATGTTCAGGGCGATGAAAGGTGAAGCCGCGCGCGGGCTATGGCGGTGCAGGGCGTGCGCGACCAGCTCTTTGCCGGTACCGGACTCGCCGTTGATCAGTACGGTGATGTTCGAGTGGCTAAGGCGGCCTATGGCGCGGAACACCTCCTGCATCGCTGGTGCTTCACCGATGATTTCCGGGGTGCGTGCCAGGTTCTGCGGCACGTCCAGCCCCTGTTGCTCCTGGGCGTGCTGATTGGCGCGCTTGACCAGCGAGACCGCCTCGTCCACGTCGAACGGCTTGGGCAGGTACTCGAAGGCTCCGCCTTGGTACGACGCTACGGCGCTGTCCAGGTCGGAATGGGCGGTCATGATGATGACCGGCAGACGAGGGTGTTGCTCGCGAATCTGCGCCAGCAGGTCAAGGCCGCTGGTGCCGGGCATGCGGATATCGGAAATGATCACATCCGGCTGCTGGCGTGCCAGGCGGCCCATTACGCCGTCTGCGCTGTCGAAGCTCTGGGTGGTCATGCCTTCCTGTTGCAGGGCTTTTTCCAGGACCCAGCGGATGGAACGATCATCGTCGACGATCCATACGGTTTCACTTCGGCTCATGAGGCGGTGGCTCCTTGTTCCAGGGGCAGGTAGATCGAGAAGGCGGTGTGGCCTGCATGGCTCTCACACTCGATCAGGCCTTGGTGCTGGCTGATGATGTTCTGGGTAATGGCCAGGCCCAGCCCGGTGCCGTCCGGGCGGCCGCTGACCATGGGGTAGAAGAGGGTGTCTTGCAGTTCCGGTGGAATGCCGGGACCGTTGTCGATGAGCTCTACACGTGCCACCAGGCGATGGCGAACATGGCCGATGGTGAACTGGCGCAGGGCGCGGCTGCGCAGGGTGATGCGGCCCAGGCGCAGTTCGTTCTGGGAACTGATTGCCTGCATGGCGTTGCGCACGATGTTGAGCACGGCCTGGATCATCTGCTCACGGTCGATCAACACGTCCGGCAGGCTGGGATCGTAATCGCGCACCAAGGCGATGCAGCCCTGGCTTTCGGCTTCGACCAGGCTGCAGACCCGTTCCAGTACTTCGTGGATGTTGGTCATGGCCAGTGACGGTAGCTTGTTCGAACCGAGCATGCGGTCGACCAGGTTACGCAGGCGGTCAGCCTCCTCGATGATCACGTTGGTGTAGTCGCGCAGCCCTTCCTCGGGTAATTCGCGCGCCAGCAGCTGGGCTGCACCGCGAATGCCGCCGAGGGGGTTCTTGATTTCGTGGGCGAGGCCGCGCACGAGCATCTTGGTGGTTTCCTGCTTGCTCAGCTGGGCCTCTTCCTTGGTGATGCGCAGCAGCCGGTCACGCGGGTGCACCTCGAGCAGCAGTAGGGTCTGGCCCTGGTGCAGGATTGGCGTTACCGCGTAGTCGACAGTGATGGTCTGCCCGGTCAGCGAAGTGAGCTGCGCTTCGCGCTTGGTGAACGGGTGCGCCTGTTCGACAGCCTGGCGCAGCGAGCTGAGGGCCTCGCTCGATTCGGTGAACAGCTCGCTGATGAACTGCCCGTGGCTGCGCTGCCCACTGACCGCCAGCAGCATTTCCGCAGCCGGATTCATGTACTCCAGGCACAGCTCGGCGTTGAGCAGTAGCGTGGCAGTGGTCAGGTTGTCCAGAAGCAGACGGTGCTGTGCATCGCTGATGGTCATAAGGCGTCGGTGACCTCTTTTGGCGCTTGTCTGGCACGGGAGCGGGCATGGTTGGCCGCGTGGTGGATCCGCTGATTCCAGTCTCCTTGCGCAAATGCAAGAAACAAACCAAGGCTCCGAAAGGAAGCGGAAATCGGCCAATAACAGCCTGAAATTTCGCACATTTGCACCAGAATGTGCTGGTGTAACGGTTCATGTGATCTCTTTTGGGGTGCATTCAGGGGCGCGAGCCCACAAAATGCACCAATATGGAGCATAGAGGTTTCGTGGCTAATCGCATAATTGGCCAGTGGCGCGAATCAAGGCGTGTTTCATCAGCTGCGGCAAGGCACGCTCGTTGATCGAGGTCGCCAGGCGTTGGTTGCAATCGACCCTGGATTCGTTGGGCAGGCTGGCCAGACCTTTCAGCAACCTGGCTTGCAGGGCATCCAGTTCGGGGCGTAACTCATGCTGAAGATCCCGACGAGGTGTATCTGGCGCTTGGCCTTGGCTGTGCCAGTGGTTAAGAAAACTGTATTGCACCATTTTGTGCGCCTCGATCTGGTCGGCAAAAAAGGACGCTGCCCGTTCGCCTGGCAGTCCATAGCGCCACGCGTTGCTGCGCACGTCATTCAGTATTTGCCGTTCGCGCTTGCTGTCCTGTACGGGTTGAGTCTTGTCCCATTTGTGCAGTGCGACGAACTCGGCATTTGCCAGGCGATGCTCGATATCATCGAGCAAGGTTTCCAGCGGCCCCTCATCTGCCGGTTGTCGCCTTGGGCATTGGCCTTGCGGTGTGGAAAAGGCCAGGTCTTCGTTTGCAGCATGGAAAACCATCACCGTGGCGGCTTGTCGCATGGTTTTGCCGCGGTGCACCTCGTCTACCAGCTCAGCCAGTGTGTCACCCGCGATCAGTCTTGTTCGCTTACCGTCGGTGGTTTCCACCTCCAGCTCACCTTCCGCCAGATAACCGAGGTTGAGCGCCTGATGGCAGTGCCAGTCGAGGGTGGTATGGGCAGGGATGCTGACTTTCACCAGCGATAGTACCGGCTGTCCTTCGGGGTATCGGGTGTAGGGGGTACCTTCCCAGCTGCCGGTGGCGCGATGAAGCACTTGCGTCTGTACCGTCCCGGGCTGGCTACTGCAACCAGAGAGGAGGGCGGACAAGGTCAGGACTGCGGGTAGAAATCGGCTCATTGCATGACGTCCGTTGATGAATGGACGTCTACCCTGCGAGTTGTTGCTGCGCAGAACTGTCAGTGGGATCCCTGCGCGCTGTAGGAACTAGAGCGATAAAGCGAAGCAACGAAAACGGCCTCCCGAGGGAGGCCGTTGTGATCATGCCATCAGCGCAAGGCGCCGATCAGATCAGCAGCTGTAGTACAGCTCGTATTCCAGCGGGTGCACGAAGGTACGGACCTTGATCTCTTCTTCGCTCTTCAGTTCGATAAAGGCATCGATGAAGTCGTCGGAGAACACGCCGCCCTTGGTCAGGAACGCACGGCCTTTGTCCAGCTCTTCCAGGGCTTCCTTCAGGCTACCGCAAACCTGTGGAATGTCCTTGGCCTCTTCAGGCGGCAGGTCGTACAGGTTCTTGTCGGCGGCATCGCCTGGGTGGATCTTGTTCTGGATACCATCCAGGCCGGCCATCAGCAGGGCGGCGAAGGCCAGGTATGGGTTGGCCGATGGGTCCGGGAAGCGTGCTTCGATACGGCGGGCTTTCGGGCTGCCGACGTAAGGAATGCGGATCGAGGCGGAACGGTTGCGCGCCGAGTAGGCCAGCATTACCGGGGCTTCGAAACCTGGAACCAGGCGCTTGTAGGAGTTGGTCGACGGGTTGGTGAAGCCGTTCAGGGCTTTGCCGTGCTTGATAATGCCGCCGATGAAGTACAGAGCGGTATCGGACAGGCCGGCATAGCCTTCGCCCGCGAAGGTGTTCTTGCCGTCTTTCCAGATCGACATGTGCACGTGCATGCCCGAACCGTTGTCACCGTACAGTGGCTTCGGCATGAAGGTAGCGGTGCGGCCGTAAGCGTCGGCAACGTTGTGCACCACGTATTTCAGGGCCTGTACTTCGTCTGCCTTCTTCACCAGGGTGTTGAACTTGACGCCGATTTCGTTCTGACCGGCAGTCGCCACTTCGTGGTGGTGGACTTCGACGGTCTGGCCCATTTCTTCCAGTGCGTTGCACATGGCAGTACGGATTTCATGGTCGTGGTCGAACGGCGGGACCGGGAAGTAGCCGCCTTTCACGCCCGGACGATGGCCCTTGTTGCCGCCTTCGATGTCAGCGCCGGTCATCCACGAGCCTTGCTCGGAGAAGATCTTGAACATCGAACCGGAAATGTCCGACTGGAACTTCACTTCGTCGAAGATGAAGAACTCTGGCTCGGGGCCGGCGAATACGGTGTCACCGATGCCGGTGCTCTTCAGGTACTCTTCGGCGCGCTTGGCGATGGCACGTGGGTCACGGTCGTAGCCCTGCATGCTCGACGGGTCGACGATGTCGCAGGTCAGGATCAGGGTCGGCTCTTCGGTGAACGGGTCGAGTACGGCAGTTTCGTCGACCGGCATCAGGATCATGTCGGAGGCTTCGATGCCTTTCCAGCCTGCGATGGAGGAGCCGTCGAACATCTTGCCGACTTCGAAGAAGTCGTCGTCCAGCGCATCACGCGCCGGCATGGTCACGTGGTGCTGAGTGCCTTTGGTGTCCGTGAAACGCAGATCAATCCACTTGACGTCATGATCTTTGATGAGTTGAACCGACTTCGACATGTTGTCCTCCGGATGGTCTAGAGCGCGGTGGGCCGCTGCCCTGGAAAAAGGGTGTTGCCGGGCGCGGATAGTCGGCCAAGCGTACCTGCCTCACAAGGGAGCAAATTGCATGCCAGTGCCCGAAAATGGCGAGGGCGGGATAAAAAGGGGCGGTTGTGGGCATCTGGCAGGGGGTTGAGTCGGAAAAGTGCACTCTAACGAGGCGGTTTTCGGTGGCTGTGCACCAATAGTGTGCATTGGCTGATTATCGTGCGTTTTTTGAGGGCCTCTTCAGTGGGTGAACCCCCTCCAACAGGAGCGCACAGATTTCGAAGGCTGTGACATTCCTGTGGGAGCGGGTTCACCCGCGAAAGGGCCGGGACAGGCAGCACAAACCCTGCTTCCTGCATTTATCTGCAAGCTTCTGATCAAAAGTTGGTCAAATCCTGAGCAATTTCCGCTATAATTCGCGCCCCTCATTTTCGGCAGGCCCTGCGCGCGCTGTTAACCAATGAAACTTATCGTCAAAGTCTTCCCAGAAATCACCATCAAGAGCCGGCCGGTGCGCAAGCGCTTCATCCGCCAGCTTGGCAAGAACATCCGCAACGTGCTCAAGGACCTTGACCCTGAGCTCGTGGTCGATGGTGTCTGGGACAATCTCGAAGTGGTCACCCGCGTCGAAGACGAGAAAGTCCAGCGCGAGATGATCGAGCGCCTCACCTGCACGCCGGGTATCACCCATTTCCTGCAGGTAGAGGAGTACCCGCTGGGTGACTTCGACGACATCGTTGCCAAGTGCAAGCAGCACTTCGGTCACTTGCTGGCCGGCAAGCACTTCGCCGTGCGCTGCAAGCGCGGCGGCCACCACGACTTCACTTCGATGGACGTCGACCGCTACGTCGGCAGCCAGCTGCGCCAGCAGTGCGGTGCGGCCGGCATCGAGCTGAAAAACCCGGACGTGCTGGTGCGCATCGAAATCCGCGACCAGCGCCTGTACGTGATCCACAACCAGCACCAGGGCATCGGCGGCTACCCGCTGGGCGCCCTGGAGCAGACCCTGGTGCTGATGTCCGGCGGCTTCGACTCCACCGTGGCGGCCTACCAGATGATGCGCCGTGGCTTGATGACCCACTTCTGCTTCTTCAACCTCGGCGGCCGTGCGCACGAGCTGGGCGTGATGGAAGTGGCCCACTACCTGTGGAAGAAGTTCGGCAGCAGCCAGCGCGTGCTGTTCATCAGCGTACCGTTCGAAGAAGTGGTCGGCGAGATCCTCAACAAGGTCGACAACAGCTACATGGGCGTAACCCTCAAGCGCATGATGCTGCGCGGTGCCGCACGCATGGCCGACCGCCTGGAGATCGACGCACTGGTCACTGGCGAGGCGATTTCCCAGGTGTCCAGCCAGACACTGCCGAACCTGTCGATCATCGACTCGGCCACCGACAAGCTGGTCCTGCGCCCGCTGCTGGCCAGCCACAAGCAGGACATCATCGACCAGGCCTACGCGATCGGTACCGCCGATTTCGCCAAGCACATGCCGGAATACTGCGGCGTGATCTCGGTGAACCCGACTACCCATGCCAAGCGCCACCGCATGGAGCATGAAGAGAAGCAGTTCGACATGGCCGTGCTGGAGCGCGCTCTGGAGCGCGCCCGGCTGATTTCCATCGACCACGTGATCGATGAGCTGGGCAAGGACATCGAAATCGAGGAAGTGACCGAGGCACTGCCCGGCCAGATCGTCATCGATATTCGTCACCCCGATGCCCAGGAAGACGAACCTCTGGTGCTGGACGGTATCGAAGTCCAGGCCATGCCGTTCTACGCGATCAACAGCAAGTTCAAGCACCTGGACGCCAACCGCCAGTACTTGCTGTATTGCGACAAAGGTGTGATGAGCCGCCTGCACGCACACCACCTGCTCAGTGAGGGACATGCCAATGTGCGTGTTTATCGTCCGGCATAAGATGCCAGGGCTGTATGGCGGCAGCATCCGCCATCGCCCTCCCGACCATCGGGCCCGCTGAGCCTCAAAGCGTACATATTCGCCGCCTATACTGGCGGCAACCGAATCCTCTGATCGAGATACAGTTGTGATCGAAAATCTGCGTAACATCGCCATCATCGCCCACGTTGACCATGGTAAAACCACCCTGGTCGACAAACTCCTGCGCCAGTCCGGCACCCTGGAGCGTAACGAGCTCAACGACGAGCGCGTGATGGACTCCAACGACCAGGAAAAAGAGCGCGGCATTACCATCCTGGCGAAAAACACTGCCATCCGCTGGAACGACTACCGCATCAACATCGTCGACACCCCCGGCCACGCCGACTTCGGTGGCGAGGTTGAGCGCGTGATGTCGATGGTCGATTCGGTGCTGCTGCTGGTCGACGCCCAGGACGGCCCGATGCCGCAAACCCGCTTCGTGACCAAGAAGGCTTTCGAAGCCGGCCTGAAGCCGATCGTGGTCATCAACAAGGTCGACCGCCCGGGCGCACGTCCTGACTGGGTTCTGGACCAGATCTTCGACCTGTTCGACAACCTCGGCGCCACCGACGACCAGCTGGATTTCCAGGTTGTCTACGCCTCGGCCCTGAACGGCATCGCCGGCCTGGACCACACCAACATGGCCGAAGACATGACCCCGCTGTACCAGGCCATCGTCGACCACGTACCGGCCCCGACCGTTGACGTCGACGGCCCGTTCCAGATGCAGATCTCGGCACTGGACTACAACAGCTTCCTCGGCGTGATCGGCGTTGGTCGCATCGCCCGCGGCCGCATCAAGCCGAACACCCCGGTCATCGCCATCGACACCGAAGGCAAAAAGCGCAACGGCCGTATCCTGAAGCTGATGGGCCACCACGGCCTGCACCGCGTCGACGTCGAAGAAGCCACTGCTGGCGACATCGTCTGCATCAGCGGTTTCGACGAGCTGTTCATTTCCGACACCCTGTGCGACATGAACCACGTCGAAGCCATGAAGCCGCTGACCGTTGACGAGCCGACTGTTTCGATGACCTTCCAGGTCAACGACTCGCCGTTCTGCGGCAAGGAAGGCAAGTTCGTCACCAGCCGTAATATCAAGGAACGTCTGGACAAGGAGCTGCTGTACAACGTTGCACTGCGCGTTGAAGAAGGCGACTCGGCTGACAAGTTCAAGGTTTCCGGCCGTGGTGAGTTGCACCTGTCGGTACTGATCGAAACCATGCGTCGTGAAGGCTTCGAGATGGCCGTAGGCCGTCCTGAAGTGATCATCCGCGAGGTGAACGGCGTCAAGCAGGAACCGTACGAGAACGTCACCATCGACATCCCTGAAGAATCCCAGGGCAAGGTCATGGAAGAAATGGGCCTGCGTAAAGGCGACCTGACCAACATGGCGCCGGATGGCAAGGGCCGTGTACGTCTGGAATACAACGTACCTGCTCGTGGCCTGATCGGTTTCCGTAACCAGTTCCTGACCCTGACCAACGGTGCCGGCATCCTGACCTCGATCTTCGATCGCTACGACACCATGAAGCCAGGCCATATGTCCGGCCGCCTGAACGGTGTACTGGTTTCGATCGAGACCGGCAAGGCGCTGACCTACTCGCTGGAAACCCTGCAGGCGCGCGGCAAGCTGTTCATCGAGCACGGCCAGGATATCTACAACGGCCAGATCATCGGCCTGAACAGCCGTGACAACGACCTGGGCGTGAACCCGACCAAAGGCAAGAAGCTCGACAACATGCGTGCATCGGGCAAGGACGAAGTCATCGCCCTGGTACCGCCGGTTCGCCACACCCTGGAACAGGCCCTGGAATTCATCCAGGACGACGAGCTGTGCGAAGTCACGCCGAAGTCGATCCGCCTGCGCAAGAAGATCCTGGACGAAGGCGAGCGTACCCGCGCTGCCAAGAAAGCCAAGGCTTGATCGTCTAGCGTGAGCTGAAAGAAAACGCCCCCGGTCGCAAGGCCGGGGGCGTTTTCGTATGGCTTCGGATTCTGGGGCCGCAAAGCAGCCCTGAAATCTCACGCATTACGCGTTCTCAGCGCCCGACCACTTTCGGCTTGTAGGCACAATACCCCGGTCGGGGCCCGACCTTGGGGTGGTTGCGGCAAGTGTCCGGGCGCTTGTCGTAAATGGTGCACAGCCGGCTCTTGCGGTCCAGATACAGGCAGTCGTCGTTGCTCATGCGGGTCAGGGTGAAGATTCCCGACTTCTGGTTGAAGCGTTCGATGATGCCTTCTTTCTGCAGGCGCTTGGCGATGTTCTTGGGCGGTTCGTCTTTTTCGAACTCGTCGACCACGCCGATACGGATCAGATCCTTGATCTTCACCTCCACCGGCAGGGTGCAGCAGGTCGAATGGCAGCCATGGCACATGTTGCTGGTGTAGCGCTGCCAGGTCTCCAGGCGGTCGACTTCGGCCGCGGCGATCAGGGTCGTTTTCATCGTTATGGGGGTGTATCACGGTCTTGGGGCGCGCGATGATACCGGAATTGTTCAATTTATGAACAACCTTTTGCCGTAATCGCAGAGTGGGCATGAAAACTGCGAACGGTAACTGTCACTCCCTGTCGAAGGGTCTAGGCTCAAAAGTCTCCCTCCGTTTTCGTCAACTTGCCCGAGGATGCCGCATGTCCCAGGAACCCAAAGCTCGTGACGCCGAGGTGGCCGAATTCCGCGCCGCTGTACTGGACAAGCTGACCTACGCGGTTGGCAAGGACCCGGAACATGCCTTCGACCACGACTGGTTCGAAGCCATCGCCCTGGCCGCGCGCGATCACATGGTCGATCACTGGATGGACCACACCCGCCAGGCTTATCGCCGTAGCCAGAAGCGGGTCTATTACCTTTCCCTCGAATTTCTCATTGGCCGCCTGTTGTATGACAGCCTCAGCAACCTGGGCCTGCTCGACATCGCCCGCGATGCACTGCAAGGGCTGGATGTGGACCTGGAGCGGATTCGTCTGCTCGAGCCCGATGCGGCGCTGGGTAACGGCGGCCTGGGGCGTCTTGCAGCGTGCTTCATGGAGAGCATGTCGACCCTCGGTATTGCCGCCCACGGCTATGGCATCCGCTATGAACACGGGCTGTTCCGCCAGGCCATGGTCGATGGTTGGCAGCAGGAACAGACCGAGAACTGGCTGGATTTCGGCAACCCCTGGGAGTTCGAGCGCGCCGAGGTGATCTACCCGATCAGCTTCGGCGGCAGCGTCGAGACGGTGCATGACACGCACGGCCACCAGCGCCAGGTATGGTGGCCGGGCGAGACCGTGCGCGCGGTGGCCTACGACACACCGGTAGTCGGTTGGCGTGGCGCCAGCGTCAACACCCTGCGCCTGTGGCGTGCGCGGGCGCTGGAAGAGCTGCACCTGGAACGCTTCAATGCCGGCGACCACCTTGGGGCGGTAGCCGAAGTCGCGCGGGCCGAGAGTATCTCGCGGGTCCTTTACCCGGCCGACAGCACCGAAGCCGGCCAGGAGCTGCGCCTGCGCCAGGAATACTTCTTTGTCTCGGCCTCGCTGCAGGACCTGTTGCGCCGTCACCTGAACATGCATGACAACCTGCTCAACCTGCCCGATGCGGCGGCCATCCAGCTCAACGACACCCATCCGTCGATTGCCGTGGCCGAGCTGATGCGCCTGCTGGTCGACCAGCATGAAATTCCATGGGATACCGCCTGGGAACTGACCGTGAGCACCCTGGCCTACACCAACCACACCCTGTTGCCCGAAGCCCTGGAAACCTGGCCGGTGGCGCTGATGGAGCGGATGCTGCCGCGGCACATGCAAATCATCTACCTGATCAACGCCTACCATATCGACGCGCTGCGAGCGAAAGGCCTGCATGACTTCGATGTATTGCGGGCGGTGTCGCTGATCGAGGAAGACAACGGCCGTCGGGTGCGCATGGGCAACCTGGCATTTCTCGGCTCGCACAGCGTCAACGGGGTTTCGGCGCTGCACAGCAAACTGATGAAAAGCACGGTGTTCGCCGAGCTGCACAAACTTTACCCGCAGCGGATCAACAACAAGACCAACGGCATCACTTTCCGCCGTTGGCTCTACCAGTCCAACCCGCAGCTAACGGCCATGCTGGTCGAGGCGCTGGGCCCTGAGCTGCTGGATGACCCTGAGGGGCGCCTGGCCGGCCTGGTGCCGTTCGCCGATAAAAGCGCTTTCCGCAAGCAGTTCGCTGCCCAGCGCCTGCACAGCAAGCGTGCCCTCGCCAGCATCATCCAGGACCGCCTGGGCGTTACGGTGAACCCCGAGGCGCTGTTCGACGTGCAGGTCAAGCGCATCCACGAGTACAAGCGCCAGCTGCTCAACCTGCTGCACACCGTGGCGCTGTACCAGGCCATGCGCAATGATCCGGGCACCGACTGGGTGCCGCGGGTCAAGATCTTCGCCGGCAAGGCCGCGGCCAGCTATCACCAGGCCAAGCTGATCATCAAGCTTGCCAACGACATTGCCCGGGTGGTGAACAACGACCCCACGGTGCGTGGCCTGCTGAAGGTGGTGTTCCTGCCCAATTACAACGTCAGCCTGGCCGAATGCATCATCCCGGCGGCGGACCTTTCCGAGCAGATTTCAACCGCCGGCTACGAAGCGTCGGGCACCAGCAACATGAAGTTCGGCCTGAACGGCGCGTTGACCATCGGCACCCTGGATGGCGCCAATGTGGAAATGAGCGAGCAGGTCGGGACCGACAACATGTTCATCTTCGGCCTCACTGCGCAGCAGGTGGAAGCGCGGCGGCGCGGCGGAGATTTCGGCGCCACGGCGGCGATTGCCGCGTCCAGCCGCCTGAACGACGTGCTGCAAGCCATCCGCAGCGGGGTATTCTCGCCGGATGATCCGTCGCGCTACACCGCGCTGATCGATGGGCTGGTGGCCTATGACCGCTTCCTGGTGTGTGCCGATTTCGACGCCTACTGGGACGCCCAGCAGCGGGTCGAGGATTTGTGGCACAAGCCGCAGGAGTGGTGGCGCATGGCGGTGCTGAACACCGCGCGAATGGGCTGGTTCTCGTCGGACCGGACCATTCGTGAATATGCCAGCGAGATCTGGAAGGCTCTGGATTGATTCGAGCCTGAACTGGCCTGTTCGCGGGCATGCCCGTGAATAGGCCTATAACCAGACCGTTGGCCTGGCGCACGCTGAACTCCCGACCTATTGTGCCGTCTGAGAGCCGTGGCGAGTCTCATCACTCGCTAGCCTGCAACTCTCCCTGTAAACTGCGTGGGTTTTTATCCCGCCAATCCTTTCGGAGCCATACATGTCCCGCGTTACCCTGAGTCGCTATCTGATTGAGCAGACCCGCAGCAACAATACCCCTGCCGATCTGCGCTTCCTGATCGAGGTGGTGGCGCGTGCGTGCAAGGAAATCAGCCATCACGTGTCCAAAGGCGCCCTCGGTGGCGTGCTGGGCAGCATGGGCACTGAAAACGTGCAGGGCGAAGTCCAGAAGAAGCTGGACGTGATTTCCAACGACATCCTGCTGGAGGCCAACGAGTGGGGTGGCCACCTGGCCGGCATGGCCTCCGAAGAAATGGACAACGCCTACCAGATCCCGGGGAAGTACCCGAAAGGTGCCTACCTGTTGGTCTTCGACCCGCTGGACGGCTCGTCCAACATCGACGTCAACGTGTCGGTCGGCACCATCTTCTCGGTACTGCGTTGCCCTAACGAGTACCTGAGCCAGAACGAAACCCTGAACGAAAACGCCTTCCTGCAGCCAGGCACCCAGCAGGTCGCTGCCGGTTACGCCATCTATGGCCCGCAGACCATGCTGATCCTGACCCTGGGCAACGGCGTCAAGGGCTTCACCCTGGACCGCGAGCTGGGCAGCTTCGTCCTCACCCACGAAAACATCCGCGTGCCGGAAACCACCGCCGAATTCGCCATCAACATGTCCAACCAGCGCCACTGGGAAGCACCGATCCAGCGCTACGTAGGCGAACTGCTGGCAGGCGAGACCGGCCCGCTGAAAAAGAACTACAACATGCGCTGGATCGCCTCGATGGTGGCCGACGTGCACCGCATCCTCACCCGTGGCGGCCTGTTCATGTACCCACGTGACGCCCGCGAGCCGAGCAAGCCGGGCAAACTGCGCCTGATGTACGAAGCCAACCCGATGTCGTTCATCATCGAGCAGGCCGGCGGCGCTTCCACCAACGGTTACGATCGCATCCTCGACATCCAGCCTGAGAGCCTGCACCAGCGCGTGTCGGTAATCCTCGGCTCGAAGGAAGAGGTCGAGCGCGTTACCGCCTACCACAAGGAGTAAGTCATGCTCGCACCTTGGCAGCCGTTGCTGGAGTGGTGGTTCGGTTGGGGCACCAGTCCCCAGGCCGTGGCTGACGAGAAGAGCACGCTGTGGTTCGGCAAGCATCACGATGCCGAGGCCCATGCGCTGTTTGGTGATCTGGTCGAGCAGGCCCTGGCCGGCGGGCTCGACGAGTGGCAGCAGAGCCCGCAGGGCTGGCTGGGCCTGCTGATCCTGCTGGACCAGCTGCCGCGCATGATCTATCGCGACACGCCACGTGCCTTCGAAGGTGACCGGCGTGCCCAGGTAGTGGCCATGCAGGGCTTGCAGAAGGGCTGGGACTACCAGCTGCTGCCGATCCAGCGGGTATTCGTGCTGCTGGTGCTGGAGCATGCCGAGGTGCTGGACTGGCAGAACCTGTGTGTCGAGCGCTACCAGATACTGCTGGACGAGCAGCCTGAGGCGAACCGCCGCCTGTTCGAAGGCTTCCTCGACTATGCCGAGCAGCACCAGCGGGTAATCGCCCGATTCGGGCGCTTTCCGCACCGCAACCTGGTGCTGGAACGGCCGAGTACCAGCGAAGAGATGGACTTCCTGCTGGAGCCCGGGTCGAGGTTCTGAGGCCAGGGGGCCCGCCGCGCAGGCCGTCGTAACGCAAGGCCGCTTCTTCACGGAAGCGGCTTTTTTATTGCCTGCGCGGCTAATGCTTTGTGATTAATCGCACATTAGTGGCCATCCGACCAATGGTGTAAGGGGAAAGGGGGGAGGGCAGGGAACCTGGGAGGGATTTTTCCGTCGAAGGTCACTGCAGGCCACTCGCCTGTATCCCCTGTCCAGGAGTGTCCTTCATGTCGTTGCGTTCCCTCGCCCTGTTGTCGCTGTGCGTCGTCCTGACTGCATGCAGCAAGATCAATCAGGAAAACTATTCCAAGATCAAGGCCGGTATGACCAAGGCCGAGGTCGAGCAGTTGCTCGGCACACCGACCGAGTGTTCCGGCGCGCTGGGCATGAGCAGCTGCACCTGGGGGGACGAGAAGAGCTTCATCAGTGTGCAGTACGCGGCTGACAAGGTGCTGATGTATTCAGGGCAGGGCCTCAAATGAGGCGCCTGTACCTGCTGATGGGGGTATGCCTGGCGTTGCTGCTGGGTGGCTGTGCCGGCTCGGTGCATGACCCCCTCGCGCCGAAAACCGCTGGCAATGTCGACCTCAAGCGCTACCAGGGAAAATGGTACGAGCTGGCACGCCTGCCGATGCAATACCAGGACGGTTGTGAGCAATCCGAGGCGCACTACAACCTCAGGGTCGATGGCAGCCTGGGCGTGCTCAACCGTTGCCGCACGATGGGTGACGAATGGCTGCGTGCAGAAGGGCACGCGAACATTCAGGAGCCGGGCCACACCGACAAGTTGTGGGTCGAGTTCGACAACTGGTTCACCAAGCTGGTGCCAGGCGTGGCCAGGGGCGAGTACTGGATTCTGTATGTGGACGAGCGTTACCGCACGGCGGTGGTCGGCAGCCCCGACCGCAAGCACTTGTGGCTCCTGTCGCGTACGCCGACGCTACCGGCCTGGGAGCGCGAGAACCTGATGTCCAGGGCGCGGCAACAGGGGTATGACACCAGCCGCTTGATCTGGCGCGCTTCGGACCAGAAAATCGTCAAGATGCATTGAATTGTGGGGCTGCAAGGCAGCCCCAGTACATCTCTAGCCCAACAGCTGGCGCAACACCTCGGCAAATGCCTGCCCGCTGTCCTCTTCCTGCGCATGTCGCCCCTGGCGCACCACCCACTGCCCATTCACCATCACATCGCGCACCTGCCGATCACCGCCAGCAAACAGCCAGCGGTTGAGAATGGCATCACCCTCGGCCATGGCGATGTAAGGGTCCTGCCCATCGAGCACCAGCCAGTCGGCCCGCTTGCCCACCGCCAGCTTCCCGACCGCCTGCCCCAACGCTTGTGCGCCACCTGTCAGCGCCGCGTCATACAAGGTGCGCCCGACCATCGGCTGGTCGCCACGATGCAGGCGGTTACGCCGCTGGTCACGCAGCCGCTGGCCGTATTCCAGCCAGCGCAGCTCCTCCACCACGCTCAGCGATACATGGCTGTCCGAGCCGATGCCCAGGCGGCCGCCCTGTGCCAGGTAGTCCACCGCCGGGAAGATCCCGTCGCCCAGGTTGGCTTCGGTGGTCAGGCACAGTCCCGCCACCGCGCCGCTGCGGGCCATCGCGGTGACTTCGTCCGGCTCGGCGTGGGTGGCATGTACCAGGCACCAGCGCCGGTTCACGTCCACATGCTGGTACAGCCACTGCAACGGACGCTGGCCGCTCCAGGCCAGGCAGTCATCGACTTCCTTCTGCTGCTCGGCGATGTGGATATGTACCGGGCATTGCTGGTCGCTGGCTGCCAGGACCTCGGTAATCTGCCCAGGGGTCACCGCCCGTAGCGAATGGAAGCACAAACCCAGTTGCTGTGCCGGTTGGCCGGCCAGCAGAGGGGCCAGCTGCGCTTGCAACTGCAGGTACCTTTCGGTGGAGTTGATGAAACGCCGCTGCCCGTCATTCGGCGCCTGGCCGCCAAACCCGGCATGGCTATACAGCACCGGTAACAAGGTCAGGCCGATACCGCTGTCAGTGGCAGCCGCGCAGATGCGGCGGGACAGCTCGGCCGGGTCGGCATAGGCCTGGCCGGCCCGGTCGTGGTGCACGTAGTGGAACTCGGCTACGGAGGTGTAGCCAGCTTTGAGCATCTCGATGTACAGCTGGCGGGCGATGACCTGCAGTTGCTCCGGGCTGATCTGGCCGACCAGGCGGTACATCAGGTCACGCCAGGTCCAGAAGCTGTCGTTGGGGTTGCCGGCCACCTCCGCCAGGCCCGCCATGGCCCGCTGGAAGGCATGCGAGTGCAGGTTGGGCATGCCTGGCAGCACAGGGCCACCAAGGCGCTCTGCGCCTTCGCCACTGGCTTCGGCTTCGACTGCCGCCAGAGTGCCGTCGGCGGCTACCTCGAAACGGACATTGTGGGCCCAGCCGGTGGGCAGGAGGGCACGTTCGGCGTAATAGGCGGGCATTGCGCTATCCTGTTATTGTTCAACTTGTATATACATATACAGCCGTTTGCCTGCCGGGTAAACTCCGGCAAGCTACCATCAATCTATTCGCACAAGGATCAAACGCCGTGCCGACACCTTCTGTTTCCGCGCTGGTGGCCCAAATGGGCGAGGGCCCGGCGCCGCTGTACGCCCGGGTCAAGCAGATGATCGCCCAGCAGATCGAAAATGGCAGCTGGCCGCCGCACCACCGCGTGCCGTCCGAAAGCGAGCTGGTCAGCCAGCTGGGCTTCAGCCGCATGACCATCAACCGCGCGTTGCGCGAGCTGACCGCCGAAGGGCTGCTGGTGCGCATGCAGGGGGTCGGTACCTTCGTTGCCGAGCCCAAGACCCGTTCGGCGCTTTTCGAAGTCAACAATATCGCCGATGAAATCGCCGCCCGTGGCCACCAGCATCGCTGCCAGGTGATCACCCTGGCCGAGGAAACCGCTGGCTCCGAACGCGCCCTGGCCCTCGATATGCGCGAAGGCCAGCGGGTGTTCCATTCGTTGATCGTGCATTACGAAAACGGCGTCCCGGTGCAAATCGAAGACCGTTACGTCAATGCCCTGATCGCCCCGGACTACCTCAAGCAGGATTTCACCTTGCAGACGCCCTACGCCTACCTGTCCCAGGTAGCGCCGCTGACCGAGGGCGAGCACGTTGTCGAAGCCATCCTTGCCGAGCCTGAGGAATGCAAGCTGCTGCAGATCGAGCACGGTGAGCCATGCCTGTTGATCCGCCGCCGCACCTGGTCCGGTCGCCAGCCTGTCACCGCGGCGCGGCTGATCCACCCCGGTTCCCGTCATCGCCTGGAAGGACGTTTCAGCAAATGAGCCAAGTGCACTGGCTGCATGCCAAAGACTACCCGCGCATGCCGTGGAAGAACGGTGGTGGCTTCACCGAGGAAATCACCCGCGATGCCGGTGACGGGCTCGAGGGCTTCGGCTGGCGTCTGTCGATAGCCGATATCGAGGCCTCCGGTGGGTTCTCTACCTTTGCCGGTTATCAGCGCATCATCACCGTGCTGCAAGGGGATGGCATGCGCCTTACAGTGGATGGCCAGCCCAGCCGGCCGCTGGTGCCCTTCGATGCCTACGCGTTCAGCGGTGAAAGCCAGGTGAGCTGCGCGCTGCTGGGTGGGGCGATTCGCGACTTCAACCTGATCTACGCACCACTGCGTTACCGTGCTCGACTGCAGTGGTACCACGGCGGCAGTCGGTTGTTCAGTGCCGCCGGCACGGTGCTGGTGTTCAGTGGCCAGGCGCAATTGCAGGTGAGTATCGACGGCCAGTTGCAGCCGACGCTGCAGCTGTATGATTGCTTGCAACTGAGCGGTAACGACCGCCTGCTGGAAGTGGAAGTGCTCGGACGTTGTTGTGTTATCGAGCTGACTGCGCTTTCGTGATATCCGCCGGCCCTTCGCAACCCGGCGAAAGGGCCGCACATCGCCCACCAAGAGTTACCCGGTAACGCCCCGAAAAAGTCTGGTCTGTTACCGAACGCCCCAAGATGGCGCAATGCCCAGCGGGCCTCGTCCCCCTCGCCAATCTTCTCGCCAGTTTTTTTCAATTTCCTGCATCCCTTGAGCCATCGGGCCTGCAACGCCATAAGCGGCCCTCTGGAAGCGCCCGGAAAAGCAACTTGGCCGTCCGATTGCATATGCTTGTATGTACAAGTAAAGCCAAGTGAGCGCAAGTGGATAGGCCGTCCACTTCGCGCTGTACAAACCGCACCACTGGCCCGCCGATCGCGTCGGGTTTTGGATAGATCGCTCGAGGAGCACTTTTCGTGACTGACAACAAGCTGAACAAATTCCGTGACGTCGAGATCCGCGCCCCGCGTGGCAACAAGCTGACCGCCAAAAGCTGGCTGACCGAAGCGCCGCTGCGCATGCTGATGAACAACCTCGACCCGCAGGTTGCCGAAAACCCGAAAGAACTGGTGGTGTATGGCGGCATTGGCCGCGCCGCACGCAACTGGGCTTGCTACGACAAGATCGTCGAGAGCCTGACCCAGCTGAACGACGATGAAACCTTGCTGGTGCAGTCGGGCAAACCGGTCGGTGTGTTCAAGACCCACGCCAACGCCCCGCGCGTGCTGATCGCCAACTCCAACCTGGTACCGCACTGGGCCAACTGGGAGCACTTCAACGAACTGGATGCCAAGGGCCTGGCCATGTACGGTCAGATGACCGCCGGCAGCTGGATCTACATCGGCAGCCAGGGCATCGTCCAGGGCACCTATGAAACCTTCGTCGAGGCAGGCCGCCAGCACTACGGGGGCAGCCTCAAAGGCAAGTGGGTGCTGACCGCGGGCCTGGGCGGCATGGGCGGCGCCCAGCCCCTGGCGGCCACCCTGGCCGGCGCCTGCTCGCTGAACATCGAGTGCCAGCAGAGCCGAATCGATTTCCGCCTGCAGACCCGCTACGTGGACGAGCAGGCCCACGACCTCGACGACGCTCTGGCGCGCATCGCTCGGTACACCGCCGAAGGCAAGGCCATTTCCATCGCCCTGCATGGCAACGCCGCAGAAATCCTGCCCGAACTGGTCAGACGCGGCGTACGCCCGGACATGGTTACCGACCAGACCAGCGCCCACGACCCGCTCAACGGCTACCTGCCAGCGGGGTGGACCTGGGAGCAGTATCGCGACCGTGCGCAGACCGAGCCGGCTGCCGTGGTCAAGGCCGCCAAGCAGTCGATGGCCGTCCACGTGCAGGCCATGCTCGACTTCCAGAAGCAAGGCGTGCCGACCTTCGACTATGGCAACAACATCCGCCAGATGGCCAAGGAAGAGGGCGTCGCCAATGCCTTCGACTTCCCGGGGTTCGTCCCGGCGTACATCCGCCCACTGTTCTGCCGCGGTATTGGCCCGTTCCGCTGGGCCGCGCTGTCCGGCGATGCCGAGGACATCTACAAGACCGACGCCAAGGTCAAGGAACTGATCCCGGATGACGCCCACCTGCATCGCTGGCTGGACATGGCCCGCGAACGCATCAGCTTCCAGGGCCTGCCGGCCCGTATCTGCTGGGTTGGCCTGGGGCTGCGGGCCAAGCTGGGCCTGGCGTTCAACGAGATGGTGCGCAGTGGCGAGCTGTCGGCACCGATCGTGATCGGTCGCGACCACCTCGACTCGGGTTCGGTTTCCAGCCCCAACCGCGAGACCGAGGCCATGCAGGATGGTTCGGATGCCGTGTCCGACTGGCCGCTGCTCAATGCGCTGCTGAACACCGCCAGCGGTGCCACCTGGGTTTCGCTGCACCATGGTGGTGGCGTGGGCATGGGCTTCTCCCAGCACTCTGGCATGGTCATCGTATGTGACGGCACCGATGCGGCGGCCGAGCGTATCGCCCGCGTGCTGACCAACGACCCGGCCACCGGGGTGATGCGTCACGCCGACGCGGGTTACCAGATCGCGATCGATTGCGCCAAAGAGCAGGGTCTGAACCTGCCGATGATCACTGGCTGATCGTCCACGGGGTGCTGCGGGCCGAGCCACGCAGCACCTTCATGGAGCCAGCTTTTTTCTTGCAAGGACTGCCGAATTCCACTTTCAAGTTTGGGAGCGTCACGCAATGAAAACCAACAAGACCTTGCTTGCTTCGCTGTTTGCCCTTGGCCTGCTCGGTGCTGCCGGTAGCAGCCAGGCCGCTGGCTGGTGCGAGTCTGGCAAGCCGGTGAAGTTCGCCGGATTGAACTGGGAAAGCGGCATGCTGCTGACCGACGTGATGCAATTCGTGCTGAAGAACGGCTATGGCTGCTCGACCGACAGCCTGCCCGGTAACTCCATCACCATGGAGAACGCGCTGGGCACCAATGACATCCAGGTGTTCGCCGAAGAGTGGGTTGGCCGCAGCGAGGTCTGGAACAAGGCCGAAGCCGCCGGCAAGGTGGTCGGTGTCGGCGCTCCGGTCGTAGGCGCGGAGGAGGGCTGGTACGTGCCGCGCTACGTGATCGAGGGCGACGCCAAGCGCAACCTCGAAGCCAAGGCGCCGGACCTCAAGCGCGTGGCTGACCTGGCCAGGTATTCCAGCGTGTTCAAGGACCAGGAAGAGCCCAGCAAAGGTCGCTTCTACAACTGTCCGGCTGGTTGGACCTGCGAGCTGGACAACACCAGGATGCTCAAGGAGTACGGCCTGGAGAGCAGCTACACCAACTTCCGCCCCGGCACCGGCCCTGCGCTGGATGCCGCCGTGCTGTCAAGCTACAAGCGCGGCGAGCCGATCCTGTTCTACTACTGGACACCCACCCCGCTGATGGGCCAGGTCGACCTGGTCAAGCTGCAGGAAAAGGATGGCGTGGACAAGACCGTGTCGATCAAGGTCGGCCTTTCCAAAACCTTCCACGACGAGGCGCCGGAGCTGGTCGAGGTACTGCAGAAGGTCAACCTGCCCATCGACCTGCTGAACCAGAACCTGGCACGCATGACCAAGGATCGGATCGAGTCGCCTGTGCTGGCCAAGGCGTTCCTCAAGGAACATCCTGAAGTCTGGCAGGCCTGGGTCAGCGAAGCGGCTGCCAAGAAGATCAACGCGGCGCTCTGAGCGTCCTCAGCTGATGAGTGGAACCTATGTTTCCTGACAACCTGACATTCTCCATCGCCGACTGGGTCAACGGCTGGGTCGACGCCCTGGTGACCAACTATGGGGATGTGTTCCGGCACATCTCCGATACCCTGCTGTGGGCGATCGTCAGCCTCGAAGGCATGCTGCGGGCGACACCCTGGTGGCTGATGCTCGGCGTGGTGGCTGTCATCGCCTGGCACGCCACCCGGCGTGTCGTGCCGACCCTGGTGATCACCGGCCTGCTGTTCCTGGTGGGGGCCGTCGGCCTGTGGGACAAACTGATGCAGACGTTGGCGCTGATGTTGGTGGCCACGCTGATCTCGGTCCTGGTGGGCATCCCCCTGGGCATCCTGTCGGCGCGCAGCAACCGCCTGCGCGCGGTGCTGATGCCGCTGCTGGACATCATGCAGACCATGCCCAGCTTCGTGTACCTGATCCCGGTGCTGATGCTGTTCGGCCTGGGCAAGGTGCCGGCGATCTTCGCCACGGTGATCTACGCGGCGCCACCGCTGATCCGCCTGACCGACCTGGGTATTCGCCAGGTCGACGGCGAAGTCATGGAAGCGATCAACGCCTTCGGCGCCAACCGTTGGCAGCAACTGTTCGGCGTGCAGCTGCCGCTGGCGCTGCCGAGCATCATGGCCGGTATCAACCAGACCACCATGATGGCCCTGTCGATGGTGGTGATCGCCTCGATGATCGGTGCCCGTGGCCTGGGCGAGGACGTGCTGGTCGGTATCCAGACCCTCAACGTCGGTCGTGGCCTGGAAGCGGGCCTGGCCATCGTGATTCTCGCGGTGGTGATCGATCGCATTACCCAGGCCTATGGCCGGCCACGCCATGAGGTGAGCAAATGAGCATGCAGCCGATCAGCAAGATCGAAGTGAAAAACGTCTTCAAGATCTTCGGCGATCGTGCCGACGAGGCCCTGCAGTTGATCCGCAACAACCACGGCAAGGACCAGGTGCTGGCGCAGACCGGTTGCGTGGTTGGCGTCAACGACCTGTCGTTGTCCATCGGCAGTGGCGAGATCTTCGTGATCATGGGCCTGTCCGGCTCGGGCAAGTCGACGCTGGTACGCCATTTCAACCGCCTGATCGATCCCACCAGCGGGCAGATCCTGGTCGATGGCGAGGACATCCTGCAGTACGACATGGACGCACTGCGCGAATTTCGTCGGCGCAAGATCAGCATGGTGTTCCAGAGCTTCGGCCTGCTGCCGCACCGCAATGTGCTGGACAACGTCGCCTATGGCCTGAAGGTGCGCGGCGAGAACAAGCAGCTGTGTGCCGAACGCGCCCAGCAGTGGATCGAGACCGTCGGCCTGAAGGGCTACGAGAAGAAATACCCGCACCAGCTGTCCGGCGGCATGCGCCAACGCGTCGGCCTGGCACGGGCGCTGGCGGCGGATACCGACATCATCCTCATGGATGAGGCATTCAGTGCCCTCGACCCGCTGATCCGCGCAGAAATGCAGGACCAGCTGCTGGAGCTGCAGAAGACCCTGCACAAGACCATCGTGTTCATCACCCATGACCTGGACGAGGCCGTGCGCATCGGCAACCGCATCGCCATTCTCAAGGATGGCCGCCTGATCCAGGTCGGCACGCCGCACCAGATCCTCCACGACCCGGCCGATGAATATGTCGACCGGTTTGTCCAGCGCCGCGCGGTCGCGGTATGAGAGGCAGCATGTTGCAGGTCGATACGGTCACTCTCAGTGGCGCAGCACTGCGCTGGCAGGACATCGCCGCGGTCGCCCGCCAAGGGGCGCGCCTAGAGCTGGCCCCGCAGGTCTGGGCGCGCATCGACAATGCCCAGGCGATTGTCCGCCATATCGTCGCCAGCGGTGAGCGCGCCTATGGCGTGAACACCGGGCTGGGCGCGTTGTGCAATGTTTCGCTGCAGGGCGAGCAGCTCAGCCAGCTGTCGCGCAACACTTTGCTCAGCCACGCCTGTGGTGTCGGCCCGGCGCTGGCCGATGAACAGACACGGGCGATCATCTGCGCGGCCGTCTGCAACTACAGCCATGGCAAGTCCGGTATCCAGCGCAGCGTGGTCGAGGCATTGCTGGCATTGCTCAACCACGGCATCACCCCGCAGGTGCCGTCCCAGGGTTCGGTTGGCTATCTGACCCACATGGCCCATGTTGGCGTGTGCCTGCTGGGTATCGGCAAGGTCAGCTACCGCGGGCAGCTTGTCGATGCCGCCGAGGCCCTGGCCGATGAAGGCCTGGCACCGGTACAGCTGGGCGCCAAGGACGGCCTGTGTCTGGTCAATGGCACGCCGTGCATGACCGGGCTGGCCTGCCTGGCCCTGGACGATGCCAGCCGGCTGCTGCAATGGGCCGACGTGATCGGCGCCATGAGCTTTGAAGCGCTGCGCGGCCAGATCGCCGCCTTCGACCCCGAGATCATTGCCCTCAAGCCCCACCCGGGCATGCAGGTGGTGGGCGCGAACCTGCGAGCGCTGCTGGCCGACAGCGAAGTGATCGCTGCCAGCAAAGGCATCCGTACCCAGGATGCCCTGAGCATCCGCTCGATCCCGCAGGTGCACGGCGCCGCCCGCGACCAGCTGGTGCATGTGGTGCAGCAGATCGAGGCCGAACTCAACGGCGCCAACGACAACCCGCTGCTGCTGGGCACGCCGGACGACTTCCGGGTGGTCTCCCAGGCCAATCCGCACGGCCAGTCGGTGGCCCTGGCGGCCGACCTGCTGGCGATTGCCATGGCCGAGATCGGTGCGATCGCCGAGCGTCGCCTGGACCGCCTGGTCAACCCGCTGGTCAGCGGCCTGCCGGCGTTTCTGGTCAGCAACCCGGGGGTCAACTCAGGGATGATGATCGCCCAGTATGTGGCCGCCGCGCTGTGCGCGCAGAACCGTCAACTGGCGCAACCGGCAGTGCTCGACAACTACGTCACTTCCGGGCTGCAGGAAGACCATCTGAGCCTGGGTACCAATGCAGCGCTCAAGCTGCACCAGGTGCTGGAGAACTGTTTCCAGATCCTGGCCATCGAGTACCTGCTGGCCGCCCAGGCCTTCGAATTCTTCAATGGCCAGCGCTTCGGCGTGGGTACCCATGCCGCCTGGCGCCTGCTGCGTGAGCAGGTGCCGGCGTACGTGGAAGACCGCTGGCTGGCGCCGGACATCGCCCGCGCCGCGGCCCTGTTGAAATCCTCGCTCGCGCCGCAGCCTGTGCTGCCGGCCGCGCACTGAACAATAGAAAGGAGACTTTACATGGAAGCCCTGAACCTCATTCCTGGCCAGCTGACCCTGGCCCAGCTGCGCGGTATCCACCAGGCGCCAGTGCACCTGAGCCTGGATGCCAGCGCCGCGCCTGCCATCGACGCCAGTGTTGCCTGCGTCGAGCAGATCATTGCCGAAGACCGCACCGCCTATGGCATCAACACCGGTTTCGGCCTGCTGGCCTCGACCCGCATCGCCAGCCACGACCTGGAAAACCTGCAGCGCTCGCTGGTGCTGTCTCACGCCGCCGGTGTCGGCGCGCCGCTGGACGATGACCTGGTCCGGTTGATCATGGTACTGAAGATCAACAGCCTCAGCCGCGGCTTCTCCGGCATCCGCCGCAAGGTCATCGACGCGCTGATCGCCCTGGTCAACGCCGAAGTCTACCCGCACATTCCACTCAAGGGTTCGGTGGGCGCCTCCGGCGACCTCGCCCCGCTGGCGCACATGTCGCTGGTACTGCTCGGCGAAGGCAAGGCCCGCCACCAGGGCCAGTGGCTGCCGGCCACCGAAGCCCTGGCGGTTGCCGGCCTCGAGCCGCTGACCCTGGCCGCCAAGGAGGGTCTGGCCCTGCTCAACGGTACCCAGGCTTCCACCGCCTATGCCCTGCGTGGCCTGTTCCAGGCCGAAGACCTGTATGCAGCGGCCATCGCCTGCGGCAGCCTGAGCGTCGAAGCGGCACTGGGTTCGCGCTCGCCGTTCGATGCGCGTATCCACGAAGTGCGTGGCCAGCGTGGCCAGATCGATACCGCTGCCTGCTTCCGTGACCTGCTGGGCGACTCCAGCGAAGTCTCGCTGTCGCACAAGAACTGCGACAAGGTTCAGGACCCGTACTCGCTGCGCTGCCAGCCGCAGGTCATGGGCGCCTGCCTGACCCAGTTGCGCCAGGCCGCCGAAGTACTGGGCATCGAGGCCAACGCGGTGTCGGACAACCCACTGGTGTTCGCCGCCGAGGGCGACGTCATTTCCGGCGGTAACTTCCACGCCGAGCCGGTGGCCATGGCCGCCGACAACATCGCCCTGGCCATCGCCGAAATCGGCTCGCTCAGCGAGCGCCGCATCTCGCTGATGATGGACAAGCACATGTCCCAGCTGCCGCCGTTCCTGGTGGAAAACGGCGGGGTCAACTCCGGCTTCATGATCGCCCAGGTCACCGCTGCCGCCCTGGCCAGCGAGAACAAGGCCTTGTCGCACCCACACAGTGTCGACAGCCTGCCGACTTCGGCCAACCAGGAAGACCACGTATCGATGGCCCCCGCCGCCGGCAAACGTCTCTGGGAAATGGCCGAGAACACCCGCGGCGTGCTGGCCATCGAATGGCTGGGTGCCTGCCAGGGCCTTGACCTGCGCAAGGGCCTGAAGACCTCGGCCAAGCTGGAGCAGGCGCGCCAGGCGCTGCGCAGCGAGGTGCCACACTACGACCGCGACCGTTTCTTTGCGCCCGATATCGAAAAGGCCGTGGAACTGTTGGCCAAGGGCTGCCTGACCGGACTGCTGCCGACGGGGGTGCTGCCAAGCCTGTAATACCCTGGGGCCGCACAGCGGCCCCGTCGACCTCACGACCACAAAAACAACTCAAGGACGTGACATGCAACAAGCTCAAGGTCTCAAGCGCGGCCTGTCAGCCCGCCATATCCGTTTCATGGCCCTCGGTTCCGCCATCGGCACCGGCCTGTTCTACGGCTCTGCCTCGGCCATCCAGATGGCCGGCCCGGCCGTGTTGCTGGCTTACCTGATCGGTGGCGGCGCCGTGTTCATGGTCATGCGCGCGCTCGGTGAAATGGCCGTGCACAACCCGGTTGCCGGCTCGTTCGGCCACTACGCCAGCACCTACCTGGGCCCCATGGCGGGCTTCATCCTTGGCTGGACCTACGCCTTCGAGATGATCATCGTCGCCATTGCCGACGTCACCGCATTCGGTATCTACATGGGCTTCTGGTTCCCGGAAGTGGCACGCTGGGTCTGGGTGCTGGGCATCGTTTTCCTGATCGGCGGCCTCAATTTGTGCAACGTCAGGGTATTTGGCGAAATGGAATTCTGGCTGTCGCTGCTCAAGGTCGGTGCCATCGTGGCGATGATCCTGGCCGGCCTCGGCATCATGGCCTTCGGCTTCAGCCAGGCAGGCAGCCCGCAGGCCGGGGGCATCGGCAACCTGTTCGAGCATGGCGGCTTCATGCCCAATGGCGTGGGGGGGCTGATCGCCTCCTTTGCGGTGGTGATGTTTGCCTTCGGCGGCATCGAGATCATCGGCGTCACCGCCGGTGAGGCCAAGGACCCGCAACGCGTGATCCCCAAGGCGATCAACGCCGTGCCGTTGCGCATCCTGCTGTTCTATGTGCTCACCCTGCTGGTGCTGATGTGCCTGTACCCATGGCCGCAAATCGGCAGTCAGGGCAGCCCGTTCGTGCAAATCTTCAGCAACCTGGGCATTGGTTCTGCCGCCGCGGTGCTGAACATCGTGGTGATTTCCGCCGCGATCTCTGCCATCAACAGCGACATCTTCGGCGCAGGCCGCATGATGTATGGCCTGGCCCAGCAAGGCCACGCCCCGCGCGGCTTCGGCAAGCTGTCGAAACATGGTGTGCCGTGGATGACGGTATTGGTGATGGGCGCTGCACTGCTGATCGGCGTGCTGCTCAACTATCTGATCCCGGAAAACGTGTTCCTGCTGATCGCCTCGATTGCGACTTTCGCCACTGTATGGGTGTGGCTGATGATCCTGCTTACCCAAGTGGCCATGCGCCGCGGCATGAGCCGCGACCACGTGGCCCGACTGCAATTCCCGGTACCGTTCTGGCCTTACGGCCCGGCCATGGCCATTGCGTTCATGGTATTCATCTTTGGTGTGCTCGGTTACTTCCCCGATACACAGGCAGCGTTGCTCGTCGGCGTGCTGTGGGTGGTATTCCTGGTGGCGTCCTACCTGCTGTGGTGCAAACCGCGCGCGGGGCAGGGCCAGCCGGCTGCGGAACCGGCCGAGCTGCACCGCTAGCAAAGGAGATTGTGCATGACAACCCTATGGCAGAACTGCCATGTGGCAACCATGGCCGAGGGCCGTTACTCGGCCATCGAGAACGCGGCCATCGTCACCCGTGACGGGCTGATCGAATGGCTCGGCCCGTGCGCCGAGCTGGCGACGGTCGAGGCTGAACGCACGGTGGACCTGGGTGGTGCCTGGGTCACCCCGGGGCTGATCGACTGCCATACCCACGCGGTATTTGGCGGCAACCGTAGCGGCGAGTTCGAGCAGCGCCTGCAGGGCGTGAGCTATGCCGAAATCGCCGCTCAGGGTGGTGGTATTGCCAGCACCGTGCGGGCGACCCGCGCGGCCAGCGAAGACGAACTGTTTTTCAGTGCTCGCCAACGGGTCCAGGCGCTGATGCGCGATGGCGTCACCACTATCGAGATCAAGTCCGGCTACGGCCTGGACCTGGCCAACGAACGCAAGATGCTGCGCGTTGCCCGGCGCCTGGCTGACGAGCTGCCGCTGGCCGTGCGTAGCACCTGCCTGGCGGCGCATGCATTGCCGCCGGAATACGCCGGTCGGGCCGATGACTACATTGCCCACATCTGCGACGAAATGCTGCCGGCCCTCGCCGCTGAAGGTTTGGTCGATGCGGTAGACGCTTTCTGTGAACACCTGGCGTTCTCCCCGGCCCAGGTCGAGCGGCTGTTCATCAAGGCGCAGGAGCTGGGCCTGCCGGTCAAGCTGCACGCCGAGCAGTTGTCGTCGTTGCATGGTTCCAGCCTGGCGGCGCGCTACCAGGCGCTGTCGGCCGACCACCTGGAGTTCATGACCGAGGAAGATGCCATTGCCATGGCCAAGGCCGGCACGGTCGCTGTGTTGCTGCCAGGGGCCTTCTATTTCCTGCGCGAAACCCAGTTGCCGCCGATGGACGCGCTGCGCCGCCACGGGGTCAGGATTGCGCTTGCCAGCGACCTCAATCCGGGGACTTCGCCGGGGCTGTCGTTGCGCCTGATGCTGAACATGGGCTGCACCTGTTTCCGCATGACCCCGGAGGAAGCCCTGGCCGGCGTCACCCTGCACGCCGCCACGGCGCTGGGCCTGGGCGACAGCCACGGCTCGCTGGAAGTGGGCAAGGTGGCCGACTTCGTCGCCTGGCAGATCGAACGCCCTGCCGACCTGGCCTACTGGCTGGGCGGTGACCTACCCAAGCGCGTGGTGCGCATGGGCCTCGAAATTACCCACTGAGAGGGGCACGATGGACAAGGTACTGAGTTTCCACCAGGGCCGGCTGCCGCTGCTGGTCAGCATGCCGCATGCCGGCCTGAAACTGTCGCCGGTGGTACGAGATGGCCTGGTCGAACAGGCACGCAGCCTGCCGGACACCGACTGGCATATTCCACGGCTGTATGACTTTGCCC
Source organism: Pseudomonas sp. TE21394 (assembly GCF_054057835.1). Classification (NCBI taxonomy): domain Bacteria; kingdom Pseudomonadati; phylum Pseudomonadota; class Gammaproteobacteria; order Pseudomonadales; family Pseudomonadaceae; genus Pseudomonas; species Pseudomonas sp. TE21394. Next base: position 2,334,872 of record NZ_JBSRZR010000001.1, read on the forward strand.
GTGAGATGGGCGCCAGTGTGGTGGCAGCGGAGTATTCGCGCTTCGTCATCGATCTGAACCGCCCGGATGACGACAAGCCGCTGTACGCCGGTGCTACCACCGGCCTGTACCCGGACACGCTGTTCGCAGGCGAACCGTTGTTCAAGGACTGTATGGCGCCGACTGACCAGCAGCGCAAGGGATACCTGGAGCAGATCTGGCGGCCTTACCACGACACCATTCGCAACGAACTGGCCCGGCTGCGTGAGCAGTTCGGCTACGCACTGCTGTGGGACGCCCATTCTATCCGCTCGCGGATCCCGCACCTGTTCGAAGGCAAGCTACCGGACTTCAACCTGGGTACCTTCAACGGCACCAGTTGCGACCCGGCCTTGGCCGAGCGGCTGGTAGGTGTATGTGGGCAAGCGCGAGGCTACAGCCATGTGCTCAACGGACGCTTCAAGGGCGGCCATATCACCCGCCATTACGGTGACCCGGCCAGGCACATTCATGCGGTACAACTGGAGCTGGCGCAAAGCACCTACATGGAGGAAGTCGAGCCATTCGTCTACCGTGACGACCTGGCGCGGCCGACCCAACAGGTGTTGAAGCAGCTTCTGCAGACGCTGCTGGAATGGGGGGCGGCGCGATACCGGCAATAAGGTTCGAGCATGCAAGGGGCGACGCGATGCAGGCATACGCGTCGCCCGTCCGCAAGCGTCAATTGGTGTTGACTTGCGCGATAGTAAGTTCGCGCAATAACTCCTGTTCCTCTTGCTCCTTGTCGTCTTGCAGGCCCTGCTGCAGTTTCAGCTCGTGCTCAAGTGCGTGGTCCTTGCTGGCCAGTTCAAGCACACGCAGGCGGAAGCGGGCTTCGATTTCGGCGAAGCGTTCGCTGAACTCGGCTCGCAAGCGTGCGGTCCAGTCGGCATTCGCCAGCATGAAATCCACCAGCGCGTCGCTCAGTTCATTCTGGCGAACCTTTTCCAGCACGCTGGAGAGTTCGTCACTCGCCAGGTTTGCCGCGCCACGAAAACGCATGCTATCGGCGATCGGCAAGTCCAGCTCCCTGGCCAGCCCGCGGCGGTAGGCCAGGCGCACCGAAACCAGGTCGCCCGGGCGGGACCGTTGGTTGGCCAGCAAGTCCAGCTGTTCCATCCGGAACAGTTGCAACAGGCGACGACGCAGGGCTTGCAGGCTATCGCCAGCCTCTGTCAGCAGGCGCTGGCTCATCAGGTACAGTTCGATGTTGTTGAATTCTTGCAGCGCGCCATCATGGCAGGTTTGCGAGCCGGTTTCCGGGTCGGGCAATGCTGCTGCGGCGATGCCTTCCATGACCGGGCGTTCGGTTTCGTTGCTCGCAGCCACAACCAGCATCAGTCGTACCCGCTCGCAGAAGGTGGTGCGCGTGTTTGGGTCGACGTATGGGGCCGCATTGTGCAAACGGCCTACCAGGCGTAACAGGTCACTGCCTTCGAGTTGTTCCCAGCAGTCTTGCAAGGCCTCGTTCTGCGCCGCGTTGCCGAGCATCCAGTCTTCGAGCCTGGGTGTATCGTCGCCGAGCAGCGGGAAGTGAGGGTGATCGAGGGAGCCTTCGCTCGAGGAGTCGACAAGCAGCAGGTTGCCGGGGATATCCAGGGCGAAGGAGTAGCTGTGCTGGCTGTCCGAGAATGCCCGCACGCGCAGGATGGTATCGAGTGGTAATGGGTTATCGAAAAGCGCGATGGATGAGATCGGCATCGGATCGTTCAGGGTCGTCAGGATGTGCTCGGGCAACTGGCTGATATTGTTCGAACTCAGGTCCAGCAGCTCGAGGGGCAGCAGGCTGTCGCACCAGCTTGGCCAGGTCTGCAGGTTCATGTTGCTCAGCGACAGTGTCTGCAGGTTGCGGGACAGCTGTGCGGGCACCCGGTTGATGATGCCCACACGGTTGCCGGAAAGGTCGATCGAGCTGAGATGCTCCAACCCCGCGAAAATCTCGAGCACGGACTGGTCGATTTCCAGGCCCATGTTGCGGAACTCCAGGTAGGTAAGTCGGGGGACGCGCGCCAGGGCGGAGGCCAGCTCCGGAGTGGCTGCCTGATGGGCATCGATGGTCAACCGGGTGACATTGGGAAAGCGGCGCAGCAACTCATCGAGCTGCGCAGCGCTGCCTCGCAAACGGGTCAGGGTCATTGCCCGTACGCGCTCGCCGAAAAACGCTGGAAGCCGTCGGGGGAAATGCTCGATGGCCACATCTTCGAGTTGCAGGCGCAGGAACTGTTGCCCGCGCTCCTGCTGTTGCCAGAACTCACTGATCGCGGTGCCGATGCGTTGCCGGTCCGCCAAGGCTTCCTGGGTGAGCGGGTTGCTTGAACTGGAGGCGTGGGCCCAGCCATCGATTGCATCACGCATCTGCTGTCGCTCATTGCGGATCCGGGTGAGTTGTTCGGCCAGCGCGGCGGGTTGGTCCGTGGTGATCCCGGACATGTCGACATGCTCATTCAACAGCAAACGCTGCAAATGGCTTTCATTGATGCTGTTGCCCTGCAGCGAGATGACCGGCGGGGCCGTGAGGGTTTCAGCTTCATGCAGCAGGAACGATGGCAAGGTCCTGAGGTTGTTGTCGCGCAGGGACAGGTGGGCGATGCGGCCAAGGGCATCACTGCCAATGCCGATCGGCCATTGGGACAATTGCATCTGGTTAAGGCCCAGGTAGTCCAGGGTCAGCTCGTGGAAACTGGGGCTGTTGTTCTGCGCCAGCCGATTACCGCTCAAGTCCAGGTACCTCAACTGGCCAAGGCCTGACAACAGGTTCAGGTCGCTGTCGGATAGCGCGATGTTCTGGTTGGTCAACGCCAGCCGCTGCAGGCCGGGCAAGCTTGCGGTGATGGTAGGAATGCTGAACATGAAGGAGGAGGGCGTTGCCCTGGGGTCATAAGCTCGGCTGATTTCCAGTGACTCGATCTGTGGCATCTGGCTGAGCAGGCGTTGCAGCAAGCGCTCGTTCTGTGCCCAACCTGCCAGGGTTCCTGATGGCAGGTCGACCAGGCTCAGCCTGCGCACGCGGGCAGTGAAGAAGTCGGGCAGCGTCAATGGGACATCGGCCAGAGGGACGCGGGTAATGCGTAGTTCGGTGTTCTGCCCGGCGCCTTCATCCAGCGCGACGTCGTACCAGTGTTGCAGGATCGATTCACGCAGGCTGTCGTAGTCGCGTGCGGCCTGGTCGTTTGTCGGTGTAATGGCTTCGCTCCAGTCTTCCAGGCGGCTCAGCAGTTCATTGCGCTGCTCCAGCAATACCTGCAAATGTCCGAGGATCTGCTGTGGCGAGCGGCCGGTGCTGGAAAGCGTCAGCAGCACCTGGTCCGCCGAGCGCCCGGTACCTGTGGCCAGCCCTGTGGCTTCGACCGCTTCGAGCAGGCGCTGGCGGGTGACGCCTTGTGCGGCTGCGCCGCCGCCACTGAGCGGGTAGCCCAGGCGGCCATCTGCCAGGCGCATGGGCGAGCGGTAGCCGGGGCGCACCGGCTGCATGCGCAGAAGCGCCCTCAGTGCCGGGCGGGGTAGCAATGGGCTTTCCTGTACCAGTTGCTCGAGCGCCTGCTGGTCGGCGATATCCATTTCTTTCATGACTGCCGGCAGCGCCTTGTACAAGGCGGCGTAAAGGTTCGGGTAGAGGTTGATGGCTGCACCCGGCTGGCCATCGTCGTGAACGATGTAGCCTGCCTCGGCGTGGGTAATGGTGTTGTACGGGCGCCCCTCCAGCGGGCCCAGCTCATAGTCCTCGGCCGGCCACGACATGCGCTGCAGCAGGCGTACCCGGGTTTCGGCAGGCCAGCCCGGTAGCTGCGCCAGGGTGTGCACGATCAACCGGTCGCTATCCCAGTTCGGCACGCACGACAGGTACAGCCCTTCGTAGGCGCGGGTAAGGCGGATCTGCTGCCGGTAGATGCGGATTTCTTCGCTCAGGCGCATGGGCACCTTGCCGTTGCCAAGCATCTGCAGTTCGCTGCTACTGGCGGCGCGGGCCAGTTCGTTGGCAACCACTGCCGGCAGTTGTGGATACACCCGCTGGAGGGCTTCGGCGCCCGGTGCCAGTGCGATCGGCAAGGCGGTGTAAGCCCTGTGAAATTCGACAGAGCGAGTGCTGGTGTCAGGTAGCTGGCGGAGGCTGTCGTCCAGTCTGAAGCGTTGCAGGGTGTCTTCGAGCAAGGCTGGCAGCCGCTGGTTGTTCGCCAAGGCCCGGCGCAATTGGTTTTCGTCGCTGCCGCTGAGGGCCACGATGCGTTGCAGCGTCGTCTCGTCGAAATGCGCGTTCAGGTGGCCGATACGGCGCAACAGCTGCATGCCTGACCAACTCAGCGGTCGATCCGTGCTGAGCAGCCAGGCCCCGGCACCATTGTGCCGCAATGGTGGTTGATAACGGCGGGGGTTTTGCGGGTGTTGCAGGCGATACTCGCCGGTTGCCGCGGACTGCTCGACGACGTACTGGTCGCCTTGCAGAACCAACCAGCGCCTGCCGTTGTGCTGGCGCAGGCCGAGCGCGTCTGCTTCGATGCCTTCGGGTAGTCTCTCGGTGCTCCGATAGGGTGCCAGGTCGGGTTTCCACAGGCGAGCCTGGCCATCGGCTGTTTCCACTTCTTCCAGTTCCTCGATGAATGAAGGCGTTTCCACTGGAATACGCTCTATTTCTGGCTCTTCATCATCGCTGTTACCGATCGCCTGCTCTTCCACGGCCGCGCCGGCCTCACCGCCCTTTGCGCCCTTCAAGGCTTTGGCTGCCGCGCTGAGCGCCGTCATGAGCGCTACGTTTTCGACTACATCGACCAGGTAACCAAAGGCGATGTCGCGTTCGTCGTTTTGCCAGGCCTCGATGCCGTCATACACCTCGCAGGCCAGTTGGGTCACGCACACGGCCAGCATCGCCTCACCCAGCCCGGGTACGAAGAACCCGGCGATGTTCAAGGCGGTCAACACACGCCCCGCTACCAGCTCCCGGTGCGCCTGCGCTGTGCGCCGGTCGACGATCTCGGTTGGCACGGCATGGAACAGCACATCCTTTTCATGGCGCTGGGCTTTCTGGAAAGCCATGACGCCCTGGAACGCATGGCCGAAGGGCTTTGTGACCGGATACAGGGTGGCATGCAGGTCCGCAACAGGCTCTCGGATCCCTCGGGTACTCCAGCTCAGTGGTGTGAGTCGGTCCTTGAGGCGGGCGATAACGGACGGTTTGTCACGGTCGCAGATGTGTTTGTCCAGGTAGTGGATATCGGCCTGCAACCTTTCGCCGAGCTCGGCCAGCAAGGCTTCCTGGCTGGTGAACTCCTTCAGGGGTCGCGTACTGTCTTGCGGGATATACAGGGCCACGGCCTGGCGATCGGCTGCCTGCAGCGTGAGGAGCACGACGCCGGTCAGTTCCGCCTCCCACAAATCGAGCAAGCTGAACGTTACTGTCGAGTTGGCCGATGGCGCCTGGTCAAGTGGCGCGGCAAGGGCGGCGGCGTACAGCGTTTCGCTGATGTCCCCTTTGAGCCGGGCGAAATGCAGCGTTTGCCTGAACGCCGAAACCTCGGCCCGCCCCAAGGTTTCATAGATGGCCAGTGCGGCTTGGTCGGCGTCTGCTCGCGGCATGCCCGTCGGGTAGTAGATGGCATGCACCTGCTCATGGTACTTGCCGCCGATATCCAGCGTGCGACACAAGTCGGCAAACGCTTCGGCGGTGAGGTCTACCGTATTGGTGATCGGCACCGTGCCCATGAAGCGGCGGTGATCGAGGATGACTGACTTCTTCAGCAAGGCATCAGGCGCATCCATGCCGTGCTCCGCAGCGGCGGCCTGGTCGAAGTTGTGCAGCGCGCAGTGCAGCAGCGAACGGGTGGCCCGATCGATCGCCTGACGGCTGTCTATCGCGTTACGGCTATCGATCAGGCGGGCATCGACCAGGTACGTGTTGCGCACGTCCAGATCAAGCCCGAAGCGCTGCCTGATCGCCTCGGTCAGCATTTCGCTGGCGTAGGTTTCCAGGTCAGGTAGCTGCTCGAACAGTTTTTGCACCTGCGCCTGGTGCTCGCGGTGCCGTGCATGTTCTTTTTGCCAGGCCCTGGCGACTTCCGGTTGCTGCTGGATGGCTGCCGACAGCCAGGCGGGGGCCTGCTGCCAGTTGCGCATCGCACGATGGGTTTCGGGCGGGGCAAGCTTGAGCCAGGCGGGGATCTTGCGTTCGATGGTGGCGTAATGAGCGCCAGGCTGGGAAAGCGCTGGGTTTGGCATGTTGGCGGCCTCGCATGATAGGGCAAGGGACTATCAGCGGGGTGTCTGGCCTGTGGGAGGTAGATATGTCTGGCGCTGCGCGGCGGACGTGTCAGAGAGGACGGTGCTGAAAGCGCAATTCAGGTTTATGATGGCCCACGGCCGAATAATCCTCACACGGAGTGCGCAATGCAGACCCTGTACCCGCAGATCAAACCCTACGCCCGGCACGATCTGGCCGTGGAAGCGCCGCATGTGCTGTATGTCGACGAAAGCGGCTCGCCAGAAGGTCTGCCGGTGGTGTTCATCCACGGTGGCCCGGGGGCCGGCTGCGACGCCCAGAGCCGCTGCTACTTCGACCCCACGCTGTACCGCATCATCACCTTCGACCAGCGCGGCTGCGGCCGCTCCACGCCGCACGCGAGCCTGGAGAACAACACCACCTGGCATCTGGTCGAGGACCTGGAGCGTATCCGCGAGCACCTCGGGATAGACAAATGGGTGCTGTTCGGCGGCTCGTGGGGTTCGACCCTGGCCCTGGCCTACGCCCAGAAACACCCCGAGCGGGTGCACGGCCTGATCCTGCGCGGCATCTTCCTGTGCCGTCCCCAGGAAATTCACTGGTTCTACCAGGAGGGCGCCAGCCGCCTGTTCCCCGACTACTGGCAGGACTACATCGCGCCTATCCCGCCGGAAGAACGTGGCGACCTGGTCGCGGCTTTCCACAAGCGCCTGACCGGCAACGACCAGATCGCCCAGATGCATGCCGCCAAGGCCTGGTCGACCTGGGAAGGCCGCACTGCCACCCTGCGGCCCAACCCGCTGGTGGTCGACCGCTTCTCCGAGCCGCAACGCGCCTTGTCGATTGCCCGTATCGAATGCCACTACTTCATGAACAATGCCTTCCTCGAGCCGGACCAGCTGATCCGCGACATGCCGAAGATCGCCCACCTGCCGGCGGTGATCGTGCACGGTCGTTACGACGTGATCTGCCCGCTGGACAACGCCTGGGCGCTGCATCAAGCCTGGCCGAACAGTGAGCTGAAGGTGATCCGCGACGCCGGCCACGCGGCCTCCGAGCCTGGTATCACCGATGCCCTGGTGCGTGCTGCCGACCAGATGGCTCGGCGCTTGCTCGACCTGCCCCTGGAAGAAGCATGAAGGGCCTGCTACAGCGTGTGCGTGGCGCACGGGTCGAAGTGGCCGGGGAAGTCGTCGGCGCCATTGACCGGGGGTTGCTGGTGCTGGTGGCGGTCGAACCTGGAGATTCACGTGAACAGGCCGACAAGCTGTTGCACAAACTGTTGAACTACCGGGTGTTCAGCGATGAGCAGGGCAAGATGAACCTGTCGCTGAAGGATGTTGGCGGCGGGCTGTTGCTGGTTTCCCAATTCACCCTGGCAGCGGACACCCGCAATGGCATGCGCCCGAGCTTCTCGACGGCGGCACCACCGGCCCTTGGCGCCGAATTGTTCGACTATCTTCTGCAGCAGGCGAAGGCCTTGCATGGGGACGTCGCGAGTGGGCAATTCGGCGCGGATATGCAGGTGCATCTGGTCAATGATGGCCCCGTAACATTTATGTTACAAATATGAGGTCGAAAAACCCCGTGTTCACAGGAAAACAAGGGGTTTTGTACGATAAATAGTTGTTCCAGCCTGATGCGTTGTAACGCGACCTGCTGGATAATCGCGCGCTGCATGGACCTGCGTTCGCAGGTTCGTTTCACTCTGACTCGAGCATTGTCTGGATCCGTTTGGGGAATCATTACGCCCTCACGGGGTCCGAACAGTGCTCGCCAACCCGGCATTTGTCGCTGGCCGTTGGTTTCATGATCTGTTTTCGGCGAGGGTTGCTCGTGATTGTTAGTCCCCAAAATGCATCAAGAATCCCCGGTGTTCGGTTACGCAAGGCCTTGATGGCCGGCGTGGCAGTGGTCGGCCTGATGAGCGCGGGCCAGCTGTGGGCATTCAATCTTGACGATGTTGCAGCCAAGGCAAAGGATCTGGCCGGCCAGAAGTACGAAGCACCGAAAAGCAATCTGCCGGCGGTGTTCCGCGACATGAAGTTCGCGGACTACCAGAAGATCCATTTCCTGCAGGAAAAGGCCGAATGGGCCAAGGACAAGACCCCGTTCAAGCTGTCGTTCTATCACCAGGGCATGCACTTCGACACACCGGTGAAGATCAACCAGGTCACCGCCACCAAGGTCGAGGAAATCAAGTACGACCCGAGCCGCTTCGAGTTCGGTGACGTGCCGCACGACCCGGAAACCACCAAGAACCTGGGTTACGCCGGTTTCCGCGTGCTGTACCCGATCAACAAGGCCGACAAGCAGGACGAGATCATGACCCTGCTTGGCGCCAGCTATTTCCGTGTGGTCGGCAAGGGCCACGTGTACGGCCTGTCGGCCCGTGGCCTGGCCATCGACACGGCGCTGCCGTCGGGTGAGGAATTCCCGCGCTTCACCGAGTTCTGGGTCGAGAAGCCCAAGCCGGCCGACAAGCACCTGGTGATCTACGCACTGCTGGACTCGCCACGTTCCACTGGCGCCTACAAGCTGACCCTGCGCCCGGGCAACGACACGGTGGTCGATGTGCAGTCCCGCGTGTTCCTGCGTGACCACGTCAGCCGCCTGGGCATCGCCCCGTTGACCAGCATGTACCTGTTTGGCCCCAACCAGCCGTCCAAGATCCTCAACTATCGCCCGGCCCTGCACGACTCCGAAGGCCTGTCGATCCATGCGGGTAACGGCGAGTGGCTGTGGCGTCCGCTGAACAACCCGAAACACCTGGCCGTCAGCAACTTCAGCGTCGAGAACCCGCGTGGCTTCGGCCTGATGCAGCGCCAGCGCGCATTCAGTGACTACGAAGACCTCGACGACAACTACCAGAAGCGCCCGAGCGCCTGGATCGAGCCGAAGGGTGACTGGGGCAAGGGCACCGTCGACCTGGTCGAAATCCCGACTGCCGACGAGACCAATGACAACATCGTGGCGTTCTGGAGCCCGGAAAAACTGCCTGAGCCAGGCAAGCCGTTCGAGTATGCCTACCGTTTGCACTGGACCATCGACGAGCCGAAGTTCCAGGCGCCTGAGCTGGGCTGGGTCAAGCAGACCCTGCGCTCCACCGGTGACGTCAAGCAATCCAACCTGATCCGCCAGCCTGACGGCAGCGTTGCATTCCTGGTCGACTTCGCCGGCCCGACGCTGGCGGCCTTGCCGGAAGACACCGCGGTGCGCAGCCAGATCAGCGTCGGCGACAACGCCGAGGTGGTGGAGAACAACTTGCGCTATAACCCTGAGACCAAGGGCTGGCGCCTCACGCTGCGCCTGAAGGTCAAGGAAGCCAACAAATCGACCGAAATGCGCGCCGCGCTGGTGCGTGACGTGCCGGTCGAAACCGCCAAGCCTGCCGCCGATGCCAAGCAGGACAAGGCTGCAGCCAAGCATGCCAAGGCCGACAAAGCCGCCAAGGCCGAACAACCTGCCGCCGATGCGGCACCCACCAACGGGGCCCCGGCCACCACCGAGAAGGTGCTGACCGAGACCTGGAGCTATCAGTTGCCTGCCGATGAGTAACTCAAGCGCAAGGCCGGAATCGCTACGCGAATATCTGGCCCACCTACCACTGAGCGATGAGCAACGGGCGGAACTCGCCAGTTGCACGTCCTTCAGTGAGCTGCACCAACGCCTGGCGGCCAACCCGGCCGCCAGCTCTGCCGAGGCCGTGCAGGCCTCGGTGGGCCCGCGCCTGACCGTAGGCAGCGCCGCCGAGCTGGAAGACGCCGAAATGCTCGGCGTCGACGGCAGCGGTCGGCTGTGCCTGAAGATCGCCCCGCCGATCAAGCGCACCAAGGTCGTGCCCGAGCCATGGCGCACCAACGTCCTGATCCGCATGTGGCGACGCATGACCGGCCGTGCCAATGCGCCGCAGCCGCCCAAGCGAGAGCTGCCGCCGGCCCGCTGGCGCACGGTCGGCTCGATCCGCCGTTACATCCTGCTGGCGCTGATGATCGGCCAGACCATCGTCGCCGGCTGGTACATGAAGGGTATCCTGCCTTACCAGGGCTGGTCGTTCGTGGACTTCGACGAAGTCATCAACCAGCCACTGTGGGACACCGTGGTACAGGTCTGGCCGTACGCCTTGCAGACCTCCATCCTGGTTCTTTTCGGCATCCTGTTCTGCTGGGTGTCGGCAGGTTTCTGGACCGCACTGATGGGCTTCCTCGAGCTGCTCACCGGGCGCGACAAATACAAGATCTCGGGCAGCAGCGCCGGTAATGAGCCGATCGCGCCCGAGGCGCGTACCGCGCTGGTGATGCCGATCTGCAACGAAGACGTTCCGCGGGTGTTCGCCGGCCTGCGCGCAACGTTCGAGTCGGTAGCCGCCAGCGGCAACCTCGATCGCTTCGACTTCTTCGTGCTCAGCGACACCAACGACACCGACATCGCCGTGGCCGAGCAACAGGCCTGGCTGGACGTGTGCCGCGAAACCAAAGGCTTCGGCCGCATCTTCTACCGTCGACGCCGGCGCCGGGTGAAGCGCAAGAGCGGCAATCTCGACGACTTCTGCCGTCGTTGGGGTGGCGAGTACAAGTACATGGTCGTGCTCGACGCCGACAGCGTCATGAGCGGCGAGTGCCTGAGCAGCCTGGTGCGCCTGATGGAGGCCAATCCGGACGCCGGCATCATCCAGACCGGGCCGAAGGCCTCGGGCATGGACACCCTGTATGCGCGCCTGCAGCAGTTCGCCACCCGCGTGTACGGCCCGCTGTTCACCGCCGGCCTGCACTTCTGGCAGCTGGGCGAGTCGCACTACTGGGGCCACAACGCGATCATCCGCATGAAGCCGTTCATCGAACACTGCGCCCTGGCGCCGTTGCCGGGCAAGGGCGCCTTCGCCGGGGCGATCCTGTCCCACGACTTCGTCGAGGCCGCACTGATGCGCCGCGCCGGCTGGGGCGTGTGGATCGCCTACGACCTGCCGGGCAGCTATGAGGAATTGCCGCCGAACCTGCTCGACGAACTCAAGCGCGACCGCCGCTGGTGCCATGGCAACCTGATGAACTTCCGCCTGTTCCTGGTCAAGGGCATGCACCCGGTGCACCGCGCGGTGTTTCTGACCGGGGTGATGTCGTATCTGTCGGCGCCGTTGTGGTTCCTGTTCCTGGTGCTGTCGACCGCGCTGCTGGCGACCAACACGTTGATGGAGCCGCAGTACTTCATCGAGCCGTACCAGCTCTACCCGCTGTGGCCGCAGTGGCACCCGGAGAAGGCCGTGGCGCTGTTCTCCACCACCATCGTGCTGCTGTTCCTGCCCAAGCTGCTCAGCGTCATCCTGATCTGGGCCAAGGGTGCGACCGAGTTCGGTGGGCGGATCAAGGTCACCTTGTCGATGCTGATGGAGATGCTGTTCTCCATGTTGCTGGCGCCGGTGCGCATGATCTTCCACACCCGCTTCGTGCTGGCTGCATTCCTCGGCTGGGCAGCGACCTGGAACTCGCCGCAGCGTGACGACGACTCCACGCCCTGGAGCGAAGCCGTGCGCCGCCACGGTCCGCAGACCCTGCTGGGTATTGCCTGGGCGGCGCTGGTGGCCTGGCTTAACCCGAGCTTCCTTTGGTGGCTGGCGCCAATCGTCGGTTCGCTGGTGCTGTCGATCCCGGTTTCGGTGATTTCCAGCCGCACCCGCCTGGGGCTGGCGGCCAAGGACGAAAAGCTGTTCCTCATTCCCGAGGAGTACGCCACGCCGCAGGAGCTGCTGGCCACTGACCAGTACACCCACGAAAACCGCTGGCATGCCCTGCATGACGGCTTCGTGCGCGCAGTGGTCGACCCGCGGCAGAACGCCCTGGCCTGCGCCATGGCCACTGCCCGCCACGGCCAGGCGGCGCCGATCGAGGCGCTGCGTGTCGAGCGTGTGGCCAAGGCGATGGAGGTCGGGCCAAAGGGGCTGGATCTCAATACCCGCCTGGCCCTGCTCAGCGACCCTGTGGCACTGAGCCGCCTGCATGAGCAAGTGTGGGCCGAGCACAACGCGGCATGGATCGATGTGTGGCGTGCGTCGATAAAGAACGACCCGCATTCGCCACTGTTGCCGCTGCATCCGGAGAATGAAGGCCAGCCGGCACTCGTCGGCGCCTGATTCATCCCGATCGCGGATAAATCCGCTGCTGCGGGGCTACCCCTGTAGGAGCGGATTTATCCGCGATGTTTTTTTGGCCAACAAAGTCCCCGCCGGCTCTAGGTCCGAGAGCCGCCATGCGTTAGCATCCCTCTCCGACATGCCGCATCGGCCAGTACGGCCGTGCCAACAATAAGATTCGCTACTTTTCTTGCTAGGGGACCTGGTGATGATCAAGAAATACCTTTCGCGACTGCTGGTCGGTGTCACCGCCCTGGTCGCCGTGACTGCGGCCCAGGCCGGAGCCATCGATGACGCGGTCAAGCGCGGCACCCTGCGGGTGGGTATGGACCCGACCTACATGCCGTTCCAGATGACCAACAAGCGTGGCGAGATCATCGGCTTCGAAGTCGATATCCTCAAGGCCATGGCCAAGTCCATGGGCGTCAAGTTCGAGCCGGTGTCCACCGCCTATGACGGCATCATCCCGGCCCTGCTGACCGACAAGTTCGACATGATCGGCAGCGGCATGACCCTGACCCAGGAGCGCAACCTGCGCCTGAACTTCAGCGAACCCTTCATCGTGGTCGGCCAGACCCTGCTGATCCGCAAGGAGCTGGCGGGCGAGATCAAGTCGTACAAGGACCTCAACAACGAGAAGTACCGCCTGACTTCCAAGCTGGGTACTACCGGTGAAATGGTTGCCAAGAAGCTGATCGGCAAAGCCAAGTACCATGGCTACGACAACGAGCAGGAAGCGGTGATGGACGTGGTCAACGGCAAGGCCGATGCCTTCGTCTATGACGCGCCTTACAACGTCGTGGCAGTGGAGAAGGTCGGTGCCGGCAAGCTGCTGTTCCTCGAAGAACCCTTCACCTACGAGCCGCTGGCCTTCGGCCTGAAGAAAGGCGACTACGACAGCATCAACTTCATCAACAATTTCCTGCACCAGATCAAGCATGACGGGACCTACGATCGTATTCACGACAAGTGGTTCAAGAACAAGGACTGGCTGAAGGAAATGGAGTAAGGCCCAGGCCACAAGCCCGGCTTTATGACCCCGACGCGCAGGCAAACCCTGCGCGTTCGCATTTACGGAAGTACCCCACGTGATCAAACACAAGAAAGCCCAGTGGCCCTGGCATGGGCTGACCGCCCTGGTTCTGGTGGGCCTGGCGTTCAGCCTGTACCTGGCCACCTCGATGATTTCCTACGAGTGGCGCTGGAACCGTGTCCCGCAGTACTTCGCCTACAAGGCCGAGGAAGCACAGCGTGCCGCCGGTTACGGTACGGTGCAGGAAATCGTCATTTCCGGCGATAACGCCCGCGTCACGCTGAAGGACGAGAACGGCGACGAGCAGGTGCTCGACGTGGCCAAGGACAGCCTGCAGCTGGCCCGCGGCGATGATGTCGCGGAAGGTGACCAGATCGGTGTTACCCGCCACTGGGCCGCCGGCCCGCTGGCCTGGGGCCTGTGGACCACCCTGTGGATTTCGGTGGTGTCCGGTGCCCTGGGCCTGTTGATCGGCCTATTCGCCGGCCTCTGCCGCCTGTCCAGCAACCCGACCTTGCGTGACCTGTCGATGGTGTATGTCGAACTGGTGCGCGGTACCCCGCTGCTGGTGCAGATCTTCATCTTCTACTTCTTCATCGGCACGGTGCTCAACCTGTCCCGCGAGTTTGCCGGGGTCGCCGCGCTGGCGCTGTTCACAGGCGCCTATGTGGCCGAGATCGTGCGTGCCGGTGTGCAATCCATCGCCAAGGGCCAGAACGAAGCCGCGCGCTCGCTAGGCCTGAACGCGGGCCAGTCGATGCGTCATGTGATCCTGCCGCAGGCGTTCAAGCGTGTGCTGCCGCCTCTGGCCGGGCAGTTCATCAGCCTGGTCAAGGACACCTCGCTGGTGTCGGTGATCGCCATCACCGAACTGACCAAGAGCGGCCGCGAGGCCATCACCACCTCGTTCTCGACTTTCGAGATCTGGTTCTGCGTGGCAGGTCTGTACCTGCTGATCAACCTGCCGCTGTCGCACCTGGCCAGCCGGCTCGAGCGGAGGCTTGCGCAAAGTGATTGAAGTCCGTGACCTGCTGAAAGTCTTCGACACCCGTGGCCACGTGGTACGTGCTGTGGATAACGTCACCACCCAGGTTGCCAAGGGCGAAGTGGTGGTGGTGCTCGGCCCGTCGGGGTCGGGCAAGTCGACCTTCCTGCGCTGCCTCAACGGCCTGGAGCATTTCGACGAAGGCCATGTGGCCATCGATGGCCTGCAATTGGCCGACCCGAAGACCGACATCAACGCCTACCGCCGCGAAGTCGGCATGGTGTTCCAGCACTTCAACCTGTTTCCGCACATGACCGTGCTGGAAAACCTGTGCCTGGCGCAGAAAGTCGTGCGCAAGCGCAACAAGGCCGAGCGCGAGGCCAAGGCCCGGGCACTGCTGGAGAAGGTCGGCATTGCGCAGAAGGCCAACGAATACCCGTCACGCCTGTCCGGCGGGCAGCAGCAGCGGGTGGCGATCGCCCGCGCCCTGGCCATGGACCCGAAAGTGATGTTGTTCGACGAGCCGACTTCGGCGCTGGACCCGGAAATGGTCGGCGAGGTGCTGGACGTGATGAAGACCCTCGCTCAGGAGGGCATGACCATGGTCTGCGTAACCCATGAGATGGGCTTTGCCCGCGAAGTGGCGGACCGCGTGCTGTTCTTCGACCATGGCAAGTTGCTGGAGGACGCGGCGCCAGCGGCGTTCTTCGCTGCGCCGAAGGACCCGCGTGCACAGGCCTTCCTGCGTCAGGTGCTGTAACCACGGGCGGCGCTTTGCGCCCCTTTCGCGACACAAGGCCGCTCCTGCAACAGGCCGCGTTCCTCGGCAGGAGCGGCCTTGTGTCGCGAAAGGGCTGCAAAGCAGCCCCGGCAATCTCACATGCTGAACCGCCTCACCATCCCGCGCAGCTGTTGCCCCAACTGCTCCAGTTCCCCGCTCGAAGTCGCCGTCTGTTCGCTGGCCGCGCTGGTCTGATCCGAAACGTCCCGCACATTCAGCACGCTGCGGTTGATCTGTTCGGCGACCACGCTCTGTTCTTCACTGGCCGTGGCGATCTGCTGGTTCATGCCCTGGATGCTCGACACCGTGTCGGTAATCTGGCCCAACGCATGCCCGGCCCTGCGGCTCAGTTCCACGCTTTGCTCGGTCAGGCTCTTGCTGTTGTCCAGCAGCCGGGTCACTTCATCGGTACCGTTATGCAAGCTGTCGATCAGTTGGCCGATTTCTTCTGTCGCTGTCGAAGTGCGCTGGGCCAGGCCACGGACTTCGTCGGCCACCACGGCAAAACCGCGCCCGGCTTCACCGGCCCGTGCCGCTTCGATCGCTGCGTTCAGGGCCAGCAGGTTGGTCTGTTCGGACACCGACTTGATCACATCGAGGATGCTGCCGATGCGCTGGCTCTCGCCGGCCAGGTGCTGCATGGCCGCCAGGCAATGGTCCATCTGCCTGGCCAGTTGCTCGATCCGCCCGATGGCCTCGGCCACCACCTGGTCGCCCATCTGCGCCTGCTGATCGGCATTGGTCGCGGCCATCGAGGCCTGTTCGGCGTTCTGCGCGACTTCTTGCACCGTGGCGCTCATCTGGTTCATGGCGGTGGCTACCTGATCGGTTTCCTCGCGCTGCTGGTTGATGCGCAGCTTGGTATCCTCGCTGCTGGTCGCCAGCTCCGAGGCGGCCTGTGACAGCTGGCCGACGCCTTGGTCTATGCCGCCGATCAGTTCGCGCAGGCTCAAGGTCATGTCGCGCATGCTGCCTTGCAACTGGCCCATCTCGTCACGACGCTGCACCGCTTCGACCTGGCTCAGGTCGCCTTTGGCAATCCGCGCAGCCACGCCCAGCGTCTGGCGCAGCGGCTGGGTAATCTGCAAGGTGATCAACCAGCTGGCCAGGACACCCACCACCAGCGCCAGCAGTGCCACGCTGGTCAGCAGCGAGCGGGCGGCCAGGGCTTCGCTGTCGCGTTGTTCGATCTTGCGCTTGCCCAGTTCCAGGCTTACGGCACGCAGTTCGTCGCCCATTGTTTCCAGGTTGTTCTGTAGCTGCTCGACGTGCACGGCGGCGCGGCGGTACTGCTCCAGGCTGGCGCGGTATCTGGCCAGTTCGACCGCCGGCTGTTCGGTCAGGGCGCGGGGCAAGCCTAGCGGGGCAAGGCCTTTGAGCAACTGTTCAAGGCTGCTGTCAGCGGCAGCCAGGGCGCTGTTTCCGACCTTGGCGAAGTCCTCGACAGGGGAGAAGGTGTAAGCCGGCACCAGGCTCTGCTGGTTGGCACCGTCGATATGCCGGCTTACCGTGTCCATCAGGCCGAGCACGCCTCTTTGCTGGCTGTCGGCGCCCATCCTCAGCAAGGCCTGGGTCTGCAATTCGTCGATCGCGTCGTTGAGTTTCTGCTCCTGGGCCTGCATGGCCTGGCGCAGGCTGGTACGGTTGGCGACGCTGCGTTGCAGTTCGCTGAAATCTTCACGCAGCCGCTGCAACAATGCCAGCTTTTCGCTGAGTATTTCCCGGGATTCGTCGACGTTGCTGCGTTGCTGCAGGGCGGTCAGCCTGTTGTTCAGTTGGTCGAGGATGTGGCTGATCTGCGTTTTGCTGCTGTCATCGCTGAGGACGCGGTAGGTAATGCGTTCCGCGCGCAGGTCCTTGGTCAGGTCGTTGATCTGGCCTATCTCGCTGAGTTGCTGCGAACGCACGATGGCGCCATCCAGCGCGCGCCAGCCGCTGATCGTGGTTGCCAGGGTAAGCAGCAACACCACAGCGAAGCCGAGGGCGAGCTTGGCACCGACACTGATGTTGCCGAGCTTGCGGTTGAGGTAGCCGAGCATGGTGAGTCTCCGTGCAATTGGGGAGGGGATGCGGGCGCAGTGCCAGCATCACACCTCTGCCAATCGGCAGCGGAGGTGTAGGACTTGACCTGAAAATCAGGTAGGAAATTTCACCGTAACTAGTAGGAATGATCTGCCTGTGCTGGTCCCTCCGCGGGAACAGCACAGGCTACCCCATTCACCAGATCAAAGCTTGAACCGCCCCACCAACCCTTGCAGGTGGGTACCCAGCCGCGCCAGTTCCACGCTCGAGCTGGCTGTCTCTTCACTGGCTGCCGAGGTCTGGTCGGAAATGTCCCGCACGTTCATCACGCTGCGGTTGATCTCCTCGGCCACCGCTGTCTGCTGCTCCGCCGCCGTGGCGATCTGCTGGTTCATCGCCTGGATCGACGACACGGTCCGGGTAATAGTTTCGAGGGAACTGCCTGCGCGGCGGGTCAGTTCGACGCTGCTGTCGGTCAACTGGCGGCTACTGTCCATCACGCTGGCCACACGCTGGGTGCCGCTCTGCAGGCCGGCGATCAGCTCTTCGATTTCCTCGGTCGATTGCTGCGTTCGCTGGGCCAGGCTGCGCACCTCATCGGCAACCACGGCGAAGCCACGCCCGGCCTCGCCGGCACGGGCGGCCTCGATCGCCGCGTTGAGGGCTAGCAGGTTGGTCTGCTGGGCCACCGACTTGATCACATCGAGCACGCTGCCGATCTTGTCGCTTTCGGCCTTGAGCTGGTTCATCGCCTCGCTGGAGTTGACCACTTCGCCCGCCAGGCGCTCGATCTGTGCCACCGCTTCGCCCACCACGCGGTCGCCTTCGCGGGCCTGCTGGTCGGCTACCAGCGCGGCTTCCGAGGCCTGCTCGGCATTGCGGGCCACTTCGTGCACGGTAGCGGTCATCTGGTTCATGGCGGTCGCCACCTGGTCGGTTTCGACTTTCTGGTTGTTGACCCCGGCACTGGTCTGCTCGGTCACCGCCGACAGCTCCTCGGCGGCGCTGGCGATCTGCGTGACGCCATCGCCGATGCCGCCGATCAGTTCGCGCAGGCCTTGGGTCATTCGCTGCATGCTGGCCTGCAGCTGGCCGAGTTCATCGCGGCGTTGCACCTGGGGCTGCTGGGTCAGGTCGCCACTGGCCACCCGTTCGGCGGCGCGCAAGGTCTGGCGCAGCGGGATGATGATCTGCCGGGAGATGATCCAGGCTGCCAGCAAACCCAGGGCCATGGCTAGCGCGGTGGCCAGGGCGAGCAGGCTCTTGGCCTGGGCGGCGCCGGCGTTGCGTACCTGAGTCTGCGAATCGGTCATCGCCTGGCCGGTCTGCAACAGCACCGTACCGTGCGCGACCATGTTTTGCAGGGCCTGCTCGGTAGCGGCCTGGGCGTTGCCGAACTGGGTTACCGCGTCACGGTAGCCCGCCATGGCAGTGGCAGCGTCGTCCAGGCTGGCGGCATGTTCGGCAGGCACCTTGGCCGGCAGCGCGCGCAACTCGGCCAGGGCCTGGTCGATGGCCTTGAGTGCGGTTTGCTGGAAATCGGCATTGCCGCTGTAGGTGTAGCCACGTACCTGGAAGCGCGCCTGTTGCAGCAAGGCACCGACTTCAACGGCGTACTGGTATTGGCTGATGTCGCCACCTTGCAACAGGCCACGCTGTACGCGGCCGACCAGTTCCGTGGCCTTGTCGGCTGTGTCGCCAAGCACGCTGCGGCTGGCCTCGCGGCGTTGCCCGGCCTGTTTCAGCTCGCTGAATGCCTGTTGGTAGCCGCGCACGGCCTCGCGCTGTTGCTCCAGGCGCTGGCGGTCGGCGGGTTGTTCGATCTGCGTGAGCATCAGTTGAACCTGACGGTCGAGATTGGCCAGGGCTTTTTCCAGCTCTGCCACCGAAGCATCGTCACGCTGGCGCTGGTATTGCTGGCGGGCGATGCGCAGTTCCTGGGTATATCCCAGGATCCCCGAGATGTTGCCCAGCTTGTCGCCACGGTCGACGATGCTGTCCATGCCGTGCCAGCCAGTCAGGGTGGTGGCCAGGGTCAGTAGCAGAACGAGACCGAAGCCCAGGCCCAGTTTGCGACTGACGCTCACGTTGCCCAACGATTGGGCGATCCATTGATACATGTGAAATCCCCTGGCCGGCTTGGCAGCACGAAAATGTGTTGTTGTTGCCAAAGCCATCGGCGCGGGGAAGGGAAACTTTATGGGTAAAAGTTGACCCGTTTGTCAGAATATTCGTGAAAGCAGTGCTGTCACAGCGGTCTCTACGCGCAGGATGCGCTCACCCAGTTGCACCGGGGTCAGGCCGGCCTGGCCCAAAAGCTCCACTTCGTAGGGGATCCAGCCACCCTCCGGGCCGATGGCCAGGGTCACGGCTTGCTCCACGGCACGTGGGCAGGCGGGGTAGGGGCCAGGGTGGCCGACCAAGCCCAAGGTGCCTGCGGCGATGGATGGCAGGCGATCTTCGACGAACGGTTTGAAGCGTTTTTCGATGATCACCTCGGGCAGCACGGTGTCACGTGCCTGTTCCAGGCCGAGGATGAAGTTTTCGCGAATGCTGTCGGGGTGCAGGAAGGGCGTTTGCCAGAAGCTTTTCTCGACCTTGTAGCTGTTCACCAGGATCAGCCGCGGTACGCCCAGGGTGGCTACGGTCTGGAACAGCCGGCGCAGCATTTTCGGGCGGGGAACGGCCAGCACCAGGGTCAACGGCAGTTTCGCCGGTGGCTGCTGATCGAAGACGACCTGCAGTTCGGCCTCGTGAGCTTCCAGGCGCAACACCGTGGCCTTGCCCATCAGGCCGTTGACACGGCCCACGCGCAGATTGTCGCCCACCGTCACGCGGTGGATCTCCTGCATGTGGGTGAAGCGCCGGTCAGCAAGAACGACGCGGTCGGCCGCGACGAAGTCGGCCTCTTCAAGAAGCAACAGGTTCACGGTTGGGTCGCTGGCGGCTGGTCGTTGTGGTCGTTGGCGGGGTTATCGTCGGCTTCGCTGCGCTTGCGGATCAGGCTGCCGCACAGCACGCCGATCTCGAACAGCAGCCACATGGGTACAGCGAGCAGGGTCTGGGAGAAAATGTCCGGCGGAGTGAGGACCATGCCGACCACGAAGCAGCCGATGATCACGTAGGGGCGGATCTTCTTCAGGTACTTCACGTCGACCACGCCGATCCACACCAGCAGTACCACCGCCACCGGGATCTCGAAGGCCACGCCGAAGGCGAAGAACAGCGTCATCACGAAGTCCAGGTAGCTGGCGATGTCGGTCATCATCGACACGCCTTCTGGCGTGGCACTGGCGAAGAAACCGAAGATCAGCGGGAACACCAGGAAGTAGGCGAACGCCATGCCGGCGTAGAACAGCAGGATGCTCGATACCAGCAGCGGGATGGCGATGCGCTTTTCATGACGGTACAGCCCGGGTGCGATGAAGCCCCAGATCTGCTGCAGGATGAACGGGATCGCCAGGAACAGCGAGACGATCATGGTCAGCTTGAACGGTGTCAGGAACGGCGAGGCCACGTCGGTGGCGATCATCGTCGCATTCGCCGGCAAGTGCTCGCGCAGTGGCGCCGAGACCAGCGTGTAGATCTGCTGGGCGAAGGAGAACAGCCCGGCAAAAATGAGGAAAATGACAGCAACGCAGCGCAACAGGCGTGTGCGCAGTTCGGTCAGGTGCGATACCAGCGGCATCGGCTGGTCGTGTTCCGGGTTCTCGCTCATGGGGCTCGCGGCGGTTGGGGCGGTTCGGAAGGTGTGGCCGGGGCGGCAGCTGTCTCGACTGGCCGGGCTTCAAGCCCGGCGGGGGGCTGCACGACTGCAGTGGTGACGGGCGGCTGTGCCGGTGGGGTCATCGGGTTGAGGATGCGTTTGGCTTCCTCTTCCATCTGCAGGATGTGCTCGTTGTGCAGTTGGCGACGGATTTCGTCGGCGCCGATTTCGCGCTCCACTTCCATCTTGATGCTGTTGAAGCTGCGCTTGAGCCGACCGATCCACAGGCCCGCCGTGCGTGCGGCACCGGGCAGGCGCTCGGGGCCGAGCACCAGCAGGGCGACCAGGCCGACGAGCAGCAGCTCGCTGAAACTGATGCCGAACATGGGTCAGTCTTTCCGCTGCGGCTCTTGGACCGGCTGGGCCTGGCCTTCGATGGTATGCGCCTGGTTCGGCTGGGCGGTGTTCTGTACCGGGGGGGCGGGCTGGGCTGGCGGTGGGGTCTGCTCGGCCGGCTTGTTCTCTTCGTCGCTCATGGCCTTGCGGAAACCCTTGATCGACTCGCCCAGGTCGCTGCCGAAATTCTTCAGTTTCTTGGTGCCGAACACCAGGACCACGACGACCAGCAGGACGATCCAGTGTTTCCAGTCAAAGATACCCATTTCTTACTCCTGAAATTGTGTGTGGGCGCAGGACATCTGTGTTGCATCCTCTGTGGGAGCGGGCACGCCCGCTCGCACAGGCCTTTGATACATCAGGCAGAGGGCTGGCGTGCTGCCTTCTCATCGTGCCCGGACAGCCCGAAGCGGCGTTCCAGTTCATCGAGCACGGCTTGCGGATGCTGGCCCAGCGCGCTGAGCATCACCAGGCTATGAAACCACAGGTCGGCGGTTTCATAGATGACATCGCTGTAATCCTTGCTGAGCGCAGCATCCTTGGCGGCAATGATCGTCTCGACCGATTCTTCGCCGAGCTTTTCCAGAATCTTGTTCAGGCCCTTGTGGTACAGGCTGGCCACGTAGGAGCTGTCGGGCGCCGCTTGCTTGCGTTCTTCAAGCACGTCGGCCAGGCGATTGAGGGTGTCGCTCATGTCAGTGTCCTGCGCTGTAGATGGCATCCGGGTCTTTCAGGACCGGGTCGACGGTTTTCCACTGGCCGTCTTCGAAAACACGGTAGAAGCAGCTTTCACGGCCAGTATGGCAGGCGATATGGCCCAGTTGCTCGACCATCAGGATGACCACGTCGGCATCGCAGTCCAGGCGCATTTCCTGCAGCTTCTGCACATGCCCGGACTCCTCGCCCTTGCGCCACAGCTTGCCACGCGAACGCGACCAATAGATGGCACGCTGTTCGGCGGCGGTCAGGGCCAGCGATTCGCGGTTCATCCAGGCCATCATCAGCACGCGTCCGGTCTTGTGGTCCTGGGCGATCGCCGGTACCAGGCCCTCGCTGTTCCACTTGATCTCGTCCAGCCAGTCTTTCATCGTCGACTCCAAAGCGGGCCCGCTCCTGTGCCGGGCCCTTTGCGCTAGTGTGCCAGCCATGGGCGCGGCTGGCTATTGGCGCACGATCAGGTAAAGGCCAGCGGCCAGCATCAGCCAGGCCGGCCAGGCGCTCGGGGCGGCCAGGCTGGCTGCCTCGGCGGCTCCCGCGGCCAGTACCGCGCCGCCGCCCAGCAGGCCGGCACCCAGCAGGCGCAGCGGCCAGCGGTCGCCCTGGCGACGGCGCTCGGGGAGTTGCGGGTCGTGCAGGTGCGGTTGTGACAGACGTTCGAGCACGTCGCGGGCCATGTCGGCCAGGTGTGGCAGCTGTTCGACCTGGCTGTGGATATTGCCAAGCACGGCTTTCGGGCTCATGCGCTCACGCATCCAGCGCTCGAGAAACGGCTTGGCGGTGCTCCACAAATCCAGGTCGGGGTACAACTGACGGCCCAGGCCCTCGATGTTGAGCAGGGTTTTCTGCAACAGTACCAGCTGCGGCTGCACTTCCATGTTGAAACGCCGGGCGGTCTGGAACAGGCGCATCAGCACCTGGCCGAAGGAAATATCCTTTAACGGTTTTTCGAAGATTGGCTCGCACACGGTGCGGATGGCAGCCTCGAATTCGTTGACCTTGGTATGCACGGGTACCCAGCCCGAATCGATGTGCAACTGCGCGACGCGGCGGTAGTCACGCTTGAAGAAGGCGATCAGGTTGCGCGCCAGGTAGTCCTGGTCCTCGTCCGTCAGGCTGCCGACGATGCCGCAGTCGATGGCGATGTATTGCGGGCTCCAGGGCCGGACCGTGCTGACGAAGATGTTGCCGGGGTGCATGTCGGCATGGAAGAAGCTGTCGCGGAATACCTGGGTGAAGAATACTTCCACGCCGCGCTCGGCGAGCATTTTCATGTCGGTACGCTGGTCGGCGAGGGTCGCCATGTCGGTTACCGGGACGCCGTAGATGCGCTCCATCACCAGGACCTTGGGCCGGCACCAGTCCCAGTACACCTGCGGCACATACATCAGCTCGGAGCCTTCGAAATTGCGCCGTAGCTGGCTGGCGTTGGCCGCTTCGCGCAACAGGTCGAGTTCGTCGTAGATGGTTTTTTCGTAATCACCGACGATTTCCACCGGATGCAGGCGGCGAGCATCGGCAGAAGCCCGCTCGGCGCCTTTGGCGATCAGGAACAGCCAGGCGATATCAGCGGCGATTACCGGCTTGAGGCCTGGCCGGACCACCTTGACCACCACCTCTTCGCCGCTTTTCAGGCGGGCGGCATGAACCTGGGCTACCGAGGCGGATGCCAGTGGCTCAACGTCGAAGCGGCTGAATACCTCACCCACCTTGGCGCCGAGTTGGTCCTCGATCAGCGCCACGGCCTGTTGCGGGTCGAATGGCGGTACCCGGTCTTGTAGCAACATCAGCTCGTCGGCGATGTCGGTTGGCAGCAAGTCGCGGCGGGTAGACAGCAACTGGCCGAACTTGATGAAAATAGGCCCAAGGTCCTGCAGCGCCAGGCGCAGGCGTTCACCACGGCTGAGCTCGGATGGCTTGCGTGGCAGCCAGCGCCAGGGCATCAGCAGGCGCAGGCTCATCAGCCACCATGGCAGCGGGTAGTCGAACAGCAAGTCATCCAGCCGGTACCGGATGACTACGCGCTGAATGCGAAAAAGACGGCGGACGGCGAGCAGCTTCATGCGTTATCGCTGGTATCAAGGGATTGGGAGAGGCGCTTGATGCGCGCCTCGAGGCGTTCTGTATCAAGCTTGAGGGCATCGAGTTCGCTGAAGGCCGCTTCGGCTTCGCGCTTGCCGACCAGGGTGCGGGACTCTTCGGCCAGATATTCGGAGAGGTTCTGGCTGAAGCGCGCGAGGCCCTGCAGGGTCCAGCGTGCGCGCAGGCGGATGTGCCCGGCGAGCATGGCCGTGGCAACCGGGCCGAGCCAGCGCTGCAGCTCGTGTTCCCAGTCCAGCTCCAGGTCCTGCAGCACTCCGAACAGGTCAAGCAGTACCGCGCTGTCGCCATGCAGTTCGACCTGCGGACTGTGCAGCACGGCAGTCTTGTCCCTGGCCAGGGCCAGTTGCGCCAGGCTGCCGGCCGGGGCGCGCAGGCTGCAGTCGACCTCGCCCGCCCAGTGGGCCGCCAGCATCAGGCCTTCTTCATCGGGCAGGATGAACACCTGCAGGGCCGGTTGGCGGCAGTCGATCTCGATGACCTTGCCTTCCAGCGCAGCCAGCCGTGGCAGGGCCGTGCTGTCCATGCGCAGGACGCGGTTCAGGCCATGTTCGGCGCTGGCGAGCAGCCCGGCCAGCAGCATCAGGGCTTGATTCCCCGGTGCACGGCGACGATGCCGCTGGTCATGTTGTGGTAGGTGACGCGGTCGAAACCGGCGT
Organism: Pseudomonas sp. TE21394; assembly: GCF_054057835.1. Taxonomy (NCBI): domain Bacteria; kingdom Pseudomonadati; phylum Pseudomonadota; class Gammaproteobacteria; order Pseudomonadales; family Pseudomonadaceae; genus Pseudomonas; species Pseudomonas sp. TE21394. The sequence goes on from NZ_JBSRZR010000001.1 coordinate 2,359,621, forward strand.
CGACCATCATGGCCTTGAGCGTTTCCTGGTCGGGGTGCATGCGGATCGACTCGGCGAGGTAGCGGTAACTGTCCGCATCGTTGGTGATCAACTTGCCGGCCAGGGGCATGAAGGCGAACGAGTAGGCGTCGTAGGCCTTGGACATCAGCTTGTTGGTCGGCTTGGAGAACTCCAGCACCAGCAGGCGGCCGCCCGGCTTGAGCACGCGCAGCATCGAACGGATGGCTTCGTCCTTGTGGGTGACGTTGCGCAGGCCAAAGGCGATGGTCACGCAGTCGAAATGGTTGTCCGGGAACGGCAGCTTTTCGGCATCGGCCTGGACGAACTCGATATTACCGGCCACGCCACGGTCGAGCAGGCGGTCACGGCCAACCTTGAGCATCGATTCGTTGATGTCAGCCAGCACCACCTGTCCGGTCGGGCCGACCAGCCGCGAGAACTTGGCCGCCAGGTCGCCGGTACCGCCGGCGATGTCCAGCACGCGGTTACCGGCGCGTACGCCCGACAGCTCGATGGTGAAGCGCTTCCACAGGCGGTGCATGCCGCCGGAAAGCACGTCGTTCATCAGGTCGTACTTGGCCGCCACCGAGTGAAACACTTCGGCGACTTTCTTCGCCTTCTGGCTTTCAGGCACGTCCTGGTAACCGAAATGGGTGGTGGGTTCGGCTTGGTCGCCTTTGCGCTGGTCGTTCATATCGCTTCACCGGAAAAAATTACCGCCATTCTAGGGCGAACGGGCGGATTTGTCTTGGCGGGGTGTGCCAGTGGGCAGGGGCGGGCATAATGCCCATTATGTCTTCATCTTCAGGAATGCCCGCATGACCCAGATCAGCGTCGAACGCAAACACGCCCTTGGCCGCGATGCCGCTCGTGCCAAGGCCGAAGCACTGGTCGAAAAGCTCAGCCGCGAATACGACCTCAAGGCCACCTGGAACGGGGACCGTGTCGATGTGGCGCGCAGCGGCGCCAATGGCAGCGTGCACATTGGTGACGACAGCATCCGCGTGGAACTCAAGCTGGGCATGATGCTGTCGATGATGAGCGCCACCATCAAGGGCGAGATCGAGCGGGCGCTGGACAAGGCCCTGGCCTGACCCGGGCCCGCTCCTTGGCTACTGCGGCGTGTCCGGCGGAAACGGGATGATGCCGAGCACCTGTTCCAGGCGCAGGTCGCCTCGGTAGATCGCGACCCGCTCGCCGGCGTCTACCGCTTGCTCGAGCATGGCAACACTGCCACCTGTGCCGGCATCGCGGAACTTGAGGTGGCCCTTTACGAAATCATGCCCTCTCGCTTCGAGGCTGCGATAGTGGAAGTGAGCCTCCCACAGTACCCGTCGTGGCGCTTGCTCGTCGCGAATCTCATAGACGTCGAGGTAATCATTGGCGTGGCGCAGCCGGCGGCGCATCACCGTCTGCCTGATCCGGATCCGGCGCTGCTCGGCGAGGAAATGTAAGGCCCGCCCGTCGGGATGGCGCGTATTCAGATACGCGTCGGTGAGCAACCTGGCTTTTTCCTGATGGATACGGTCTTGCGCTGCCTGCAGCAGTTCGACCAAGCTGTTGTCCTCTGGGTTGTTCAGCTCGGTCAGTTGCTGCTGCACTTCGCGCATGTCACCTGCCGGCCATTCCAGGAAGTCGTTCAGGCTGTTGGGCTCATGCGCATAGTGACGCTCGGCGAAGGCGATTTTTCCCTCCACCTCTTCCAGCAGGCGGCTTGCACGCCGCCGCACCTGCGTCCGGTCGTGTGGCGCCGGCCTCGTCTGTTCAGGCACTGCATGCCACTCATCGTTGCGTTGCTCGAAGTTGCCGGTGGGCTCCTGGTTGAAGGCATTGCGCTGGAATGCCCGAGTACCCATCTGGTCGACTTCCACCAGCAGCGGTCGACCCCGGTTGACACGGATTACCCGACGTCTATTTGTTGCTGGACGCTGTAACGGCGCCGGCTGCGGAGGATTGCTGCCGCTCTCGACTTGGGCCAGGGCGGTGCTTAACTGCTGTTCCGTGGTCTGGATCATCGTCGACAGTTCGCGCGTGTACTCGTCCAGTACCTCAGCGACCAGCGCGGGGTCGTCCAGCGTCAGCATGTACTGAGCGCGGCCCAGCACTGAGCGGTATTTCTGAAGGATGTCCTCAAGCAATTCTGCTTTGACCTGGGCCGTTTCCTCGATGTCTGCAAGCCCATCGTGGCTCCATACCGTACGGCTTAATTCGGTATCGCCGAGCGGCGCGCGCATGGTCAGCAGGTGCTCGGCCGTTTCTGCCGTGAGCCGGGCTCTGTCCACGGCGAGGTAAGCAAGTTCACTGAGCAGTTGAGCCCGGATGACCAGCGTCGAATAGGTCCTGCGCTGGATGGTCTGCGTGAGCTTCGTGGCTTTATCGGCAATATCGACCTTAGGGTCCTGGAGTGCCTCCGGTATGATCCGGTCCAGTCGCTGGCTGACCATCAGCAGGCGGCGGGTGGCCTGGCAGGAATCTTTTATCTGCTCGCGAAAATCGAGGTAATGCTGCATCTGCTCGGCGTTCTCCGGAATGCGGCGCACCCCGGCGCTCATTGCGCTCAGCTCTTGGTGGTCGACCTGCGCCAGCAAGCGGCGGTACAGCAGGATGTCGTTGCTGATGGCTGTATCGTACCAGCGGCCGTATCGGCGTCGGCTCTGGTCATGGGGGTCGAACCTGCTGAACCGTGGTTCTGCCAGCTCCTTGAACACTTCGATGTTTTCGTGCAGCAGCGTGCTTTGTCGTTCCAGGTAGAGTGCGCAGGCCCGCAGTTCAGGCAAATGGAGTTTGCGCTGGGCTTTCAGCGCCTGCTGCTGAAGCTGCAACGCTTGCGGCGGTGAGGCGCGTTCCTGTTCGGAGAGCGCATCGTAAGCCTGGCTGTACGCTAGAGCGAGGTCGTCATAAGCCTGCAACTGCATGCGGTTGCGCTGCATCAGTGGCTCCATCCGGTTCAGCGCTTCTGCCTTGGCTTTGGCGGCCGTCTTCAATGTTTCGAACCGCTGGAGGTTCTCGGCGTTGATGGCTTGCCTGCTCCTGGGCATGCCGCCAGATAGGTTCAGATTCAAGGCCCACTCGCCATTCCAGCGTGTCAGCCATGGTCCCTTCTGGCGTTCACGACCGGCGATGTAATAACCGTCCGTGGCGCCATTCCATTGGGATACCCATTCGCTGCTGCTCGTCTCGGGGCCGATGATCTGCATGCCGTTCCAGGTTTCGATGACCTCATAGGTGCCGCCGCCCAGCCTGACGTAGTGACGGCCGGCAATGTTGAACAGCCCGCGCAAGCGACCATCTTCCAGTGGCGTGTGCCCTCGCAGTGACTGTGATGACCGCAACTGTGCCAGTGACTGGCGCTGCTGTGCCGACAGGTTGCCCAGGCGTTGCGCGTCATGCCAGCCTTCTACACGCGGCAGCTGCGCTTCCACAGAAACTTCCCACGTCGTCTGCTCTGGTTGCTTGAGGGTTGCCGGGGGGAATTCTCCCTTTGGCGCAGGGCCTGAGAAGCGTAGCGTAGCGGCCTCTTCGCTACCGGCAGGGGCGGGGGCAGGGCGGTGGGCAAGAAGCAAAGCCAGATTGATGAGCAGATCCATTGCCGCGGCGGTTCGATTGTCGCCGCTATCGCTCAGCAGCGTCTTCAGGTCCTCCTTGAGCGCTGACAGCGCCAATGCAAGCCAGACCAGACTGGTCATGGGACCATGCCAGAGCTGGGTGATGGTGTTGAAGATCGCCCAGGCGGCCTCCTTTACCAATGCACGTTTTTCCTGGGCATTGGAAATGCTGCTGCTGGCTGCGGCCAACAGCATGGTGTCGATTCTGGCATTGAACAGGTGAGTGTCCAGATCATCCGTCCAGGCCTGGAATGCGGGCTGGACCGGACGCAGTGAGGCGTTGCAGGAGATCGTCTGCCAGCTCGCCCTGGACACTGAACAGGTGCAGTAGGCTGCTGAGGTTCGGGTGCAGGTGCGGATGGTTGAAGCCGTTATCCTGGTAAACCGGGCGTGCGTCATCGTCAAGCCAGGCCAATACGCTCTCTTGCAGCTCGCCCTGTCTGCGAATTGCGGCCATAAGCAATTCAAGGGTCGGAAACTCCAGCAACGCCCTGTCGGCATAGAAGGGGCGGTAAAGGACCCAACTGCGGATTCTCGGTAGTTCGATGATGAACATTCCATGAGCCACATCGCGTGCCGAAGCGCCTGACGCGCACAGGAACGCAAGTGGGGCAATGCGCAAACGCCCCGTGGCTATGTCGGCGCTCTGACAAAAATCGAGGATTGCCTGGCTTGCGGGTTCGCCAAGCTGTCGCTCGATCCTTGCCTTCAGGGTGCTGAACCGCAGGGCGTAACGCCACTCCCTGGCATGCTGCCTGATCCGTTCGGACCTGCGTGGTTCGGTTCTGACTTGATCTTTCAGGTAATTGGCATACTGGCCGCCGACATTGACCAGATGAATCAGCTCCCTGATCTGTTCGATGCCCAGCCAGTCGTCCGCAGGTGACCCGCCCTCGATACTTACCCCGGTCATCACCTCTCCCGCCTCCAGGCGCAGGCGGGAGATTGCCAGGTCGGTCAGGGTCATGGTGCGCAAGAACAGCGACTGCCCTTGCGTGCCAGGGCCGATGATGGCCTGGGAAATGCGGATGTGCACTTTGTCCGGGTCTGGTACCGGCTTGTCCGGATGGCTGGCCCGCAGTTGTTCGCGTAAACGGCGGGCAGCGTAGCGGCTGATATCCTCGACGTCCCCCAGGGATGTAGAGCCGTTCGACCGACCTTGGCTCGCCGCCAAGTCGAGCAGAGCGGCGTGATAGGCGTAGCGGTCCTCCATGCTGGCATTGCTAAGCCATTGGGGCGGGCTGACGGCGGGTGACGTCTGTTCCTTGGATGGCAGACTCAGGAAGTACGCGGACGGGTCGCTCACCTGATGCAGCTGCCGCTCCAGCTCATTGCTGGTTGCCAGGCTGCCAATCCGCAGGCGCCCGATGTCATCAAGGATACCGTTGAGCAGTTGCCTGGCCTGGAAGGCGAAAGGGCGCCCTGTCACCGGTGTTTGTGCCCATGACAATGTCTCGAAGCGATAGCGCTGCGCTAGCTGGCGTTGCAGCGCGCTGGCAAAGCTGGCCATATCGGCATGCCGACGAACCGAACCGCAGGGCTTGCACTGCAGAACCCGATCACCGTTGCCGAGGGTGCTGCTGCTGAGCAACAGATCCGGCAGCGTAAAGCTATGTGTACCGTCAACGGTAGTGAGCGTGACTTGTATCGCCGCGATAGTCAGGCTGTCGGACACCCCGTCGAGCAAGCTGTAAATTGCTGTTTTTTCTTCATCGTCCAGGCCTTGACGAGGGAGGTTTTCGAGCAATGCGGCCTTGATGGTATGTTCCAGCCAGGTGATGCGCGAGATCTGGCTGTCTTCGTCGATACCATTCCAGAAGCCGATCTGGGCCTGTTGGAAGGCGGGTATCAGTGAGCCAAGCACCGCGTCGAAGGCATCGTTGAGCTTGGTCAGGTCAGGCCTTATTTCTGGCTGGCGGATGCTGTCCTGGCCTTGTACCTGGACCAGGAAGACATGCGGAGGGCTTATGCTGAGCGTGTCTGTGGTGCCCAGTTGCATACGTTCCCCGGCTAGAAAATGCTCGAGAAGCTCGTCCAGCAGCCCGCTGTGACTTGCGTGACCATCTGGGCTGCTGGGTGCATGGAGGATGACGAAAGGGTCGAGCGATGTGATCTGAGGATGGCTGCGGTGCATCCATGGATAGCGGTCGGTGAAGGACCGGAAACCTTCTTGCGACAATACCTCCCGCAAGCCGGGACGGTTGGAGAAACAGGCTGCCACGCGTTGCTTGAACGTCAGCCTGGGTTGGTTTGCTACAGCAGTCATGGTGTCGGTCTCCGTGAAGTGACGCCTGTGACGCTAGCTTTATCGCCTGGGAGGTACGCGTTACATAGATGCGACAGCGAAGACCTTAGGGTGAGGTTTCTAATTTTCTTCCCTACCTTGTGTTCAAGCCCAACCTCCATGGGCGGTTTTTTCCACCACTCATGAGCATGAGGTACACAGCATGGCCAAAGTGATTGTGAAGAAGAAAGACGAAGCCCTGGGCACGCTTGGCGAAGTGCGCGGCTACGCGCGCAAGATCTGGCTGGCGGGTATCGGCGCCTATGCACGCGTGGGCCAGGAAGGTTCCGACTACTTCAACGAGCTGGTCAAGGCCGGGGAAGGCGTCGAGAAACGTGGCAGGAAGCGTATCGACAAGGAACTGGATGCGGCCAACAGCCAGATCGATGAAGCGACCAAGGCCGTTAGCCGCGTCCCGGGGCGAGTCGAAATTCAACTCGACAAAATCGAAAAAGCTTTCGACGCACGGGTAGGCCGCGCCTTGAATCGCCTGGGCATTCCGTCTAAACATGACGTTGAGGCGTTGTCCATCAAGCTTGAACAGCTGCACGAGCTGCTTGAGCGCGTCGCGCACAAACCATAAGGAGAGCAGGATGGCTGGCAAGAAGAATTCCGAGAAAGAAGGCAGCTCCTGGGTCGGCGGGATCGAGAAGTACTCCCGCAAGATCTGGCTGGCGGGGCTGGGTATCTATTCGAAAATCGACCAGGACGGCTCGAAGCTGTTCGACTCGCTGGTGAAGGATGGCGAGAAGGCCGAGAAGCAGGCGAAGAAAACGGCTGAAGACGTGGCGGAAAGCGCCAAGTCCTCGACCAGTTCGCGCGTGTCTGGCGTCAAGGACCGTGCGCTGGGCAAGTGGAGCGAACTCGAAGAGGCTTTCGACAAGCGCCTGAATAGCGCCATCTCGCGCCTTGGCGTGCCGAGCCGCAACGAGATCAAGGCGCTGCACCAGCAGGTGGACAGCCTGACCAAGCAGATCGAGAAACTGACCGGTGCGTCGGTTACCCCGGTCTCGTCGCGTGCTGCCGCCAAGCCAGTCGCGAGCAAGGCAGCGGCCAAGCCACTGGCCAAGGCAGCAGCGGCCAAGCCTGCGGCGAAAACCGCGGCGGCCAAGCCGGCAGCCAAAGCAGCAGCGGTAAAACCGGCAGCCAGGACGGCAGCGGCGAAGCCTGCAGCCAAACCGGCGGCAGCCAAGCCCGCGGCAAAACCGGCAGCGGGCAAGCCCGCGGCAGCGAAGAAGCCAGCGGTGAAAAAGGCGCCGGCCAAACCGGCAGCCGCCAAGCCGGCAGCGCCTGCCAGCAGTGCTGGGCCAGCTGCAACCGCCGCTCCGGCACCTGCCGCCGCCCCGGCCAGCAGCACGCCGTCGGCAGCCAATGGCAGCGGTACCCTGATCTGATACCGCGTCACCTGCTTCGCGGGCTCGCCCGCTCCCACAAGTATCGCGCTGCTCATCTGGTCAGCGCAGGCCCTGTGGGAGCGGGCTTGCCCGCGAAGGCCGTGGCGTCGAAAGACCAGGCCTACCCCTCCAGATAGCGCACCGCCAACTGCTCGGCCGCCGCCCGCGCCTGGGCCTGTAGATGCGGCGCCACCAGCATCATCACCTGGTACACCACAATCCCCACATCTCCCTCGCGCCCCAGCACGCGCTGGTAATCCAGCGAAAACATCAGGGTCAGGGTGATCTGCTCCACCAGTTGCCCCAGCGCCTGGGTTTCGCTTTCCACCTGCCCCTGGCCCTTGAGGCTGGCCAGCAACGCTGCCAGCGTACGCTTCAGCGCGTTGATCAGGCTGCGCATGCCGCGCGCCAGCTTGGGCAGGCGCCCGGTCAGGTTCGACAGGTCCTGGAACAGGAAGCGGTACTGCGCCATGCGTTCGACGATCAGGTGCAGGAACAGCCAGTAGTCCTCGGCCTCCAGGCGCAGCTCGAGCGGTGGGTCAAGCAAAGGCATCAGCGCTTCTTCGAAGCGCTCGAACAGGCCCAGTACCAATGGCTCCTTGCCGTGGAAGTGGTAGTACAGATTGCCTGGGCTGATGCCCAGTTCATTGGCAATCTCCAGGGTGGAGACATTCGGCTCTCCCTGCTGATTGAACAGTTGCAAGGCGCATTCGAGGATACGGTCGCGAGTCTTCATCCCGTCGCCAGGCTCATCGGGTCATCACGTAGGTACCCGGTGCGGGCCCCAGCGGTGGATAGGTGGCGTTGCCCAGCTCGCTGCGCGGTGCCTTGAGCGGGCCGGAGCGCGGGGTGATCCAGTCCAGCCACAACGGCCACCAGCTGCCCTCGCTGCGCTTGGCGTCATGGAACCAGGCGCGCGGGTCGCCGGGCAGCTTGGGGTTCGCCAGGTAATAGGCCTTGGGGTTGCCAGGCGGGTTGATGATGCTCTGGATATGCCCGCTGTTGGCCAGCACGAAGCGCCGGTCGCCACCGAGCAGCAAGGCCGAACGGTATACCGCGTCCCATGGGGTGATGTGGTCGTTGCTGCCGGCTACGGTGAAACTGTCCAAGTCGACCTTCTGCAAGTCGATGGGCGTGCCGCATACCTCCAGGCCGGCTGGGTGGGTCAGTGGGTTGAGCTTGAAAAAGTCCAGCAGGTCACCATGCAGCGCAGCGGGCAGGCGCGTGCTGTCAGCGTTCCAGTAGAGGATGTCGAAGGCCGGTGGTGTCTTGCCGAGCAGATAATTGTTGACCCAGTAATTCCAGATCAGGTCATTGGGCCGCATCCAGGCGAATATCCGTGCCACCTCGGCGCCGTCCAGCACGCCACGCTGGTAGGAGCGGCGCTTGGCGGCCTCGATGGTCTGCTCGTCGGCGAACAGGCTGGCCGGGCTCTCGAACTTGCTGTCCAGCAGGCTGACCAGATAGGTGGCGCTGCGCACCCGGCGCAGTTGCTGCCTGGCCTGCAGGTGGCCTTGCAGCGCGGCCATGGTCAGGCCGCCGGCGCAGGCGCCCATCAGGTTGGGGTCGCGGTTGCCGCTGATACTGCGGCAGGCGTTGAGCGCTTCCTCCAGCGCTTGCACGTAGCTGGACAGGCCCCATTCGCGGTGGCGCGGGTCGGGGTTGCGCCAGCTGATCATGAACACCTGCAGGCCGCTCTTTAGCATGTACTGCACGAAGCTGTTGGTCGGGCTGAGGTCGAAGATGTAGAACTTGTTGATTTGCGGCGGCACCACCAGCAGTGGCCGTGCATGTTGCTTTTCGCTCATCGGCTTGTACTGGATCAGCTCCAGCAACTCGTTGCGAAACACCACTGCGCCGGGGGTTGCGGCCAGGTTGCCGCCCACCTCGAAGGCACGCTCGTCGACCTGGCGAGGCAGGCCATCGTTGTGGCGCAGGTCGTCGAGCAGGTGGGCGACACCGCGCAGCAGGCTCTGCCCGCCGGTGTTGAACAGCTCCTTGACCGCCAGTGGATTGAGGAGCGAATTGCTGGGCGCCAGGGCGTCGTTGATCAGGTTGAACAGGAAGTGCGCCCGGGCCCGGTCATCGTCGTCCAGATGGCTTTCCTCGATCCACATGCGGGTCTGCTTCTGCCAGGCCAGATAAGCCTGCAGGCCGCGGCGGTAGAACGGATTCTGGCTCCACGTAGGGTCGTTGAAGCGTGGGTCGCGCGGGTTCGGCTGGTGCGGTGTGTCGCCCAGCATCACGCGACCCAGTTGGCCGCCCAGGGCCAACAGGTGGTGTGCGGTATGCAGCGGGTGACGCAGGCCGTGACGGCTGACATTGCGCAACGTGGATAACAGGTCACGCCCGCGCAGGCCAAGGATGGCGTTCTGTGCATTCATGCGGGTGGCGGGAAGCGTTGGCGTTCCTTTGGCCGGTTTGTCTTTCATGGCAACACTCCCTCGTCTGAGCCGTTTCGCTGTCGGGACCTTCGCGGGCATGCCTGCGCCACAGGTTCAGCGCCGTCCCTGTGGGAGCGCGCGCGCCCGCGCAAAAGGCCGCATCGATCTACCCGCCCGAAACCGGGCGAGGGTGCATGACGGCGCGCTGTCGTTCTTGCTGAAGGAAATTCATGATGATCGGTGCGACGGCCTCGGCCCGGGTAATCAGGAACAGATGGCCGTCGTCGATAATGTGTAGCTGGGCATTGGGAATCCGCCAGGCCAGCAGGCGCATGTTGATCAGCGGGATCAATGGGTCGTCGTCGCCGGCCAGCACCAGGGTTGGCTGCTGGAGCTTGTGCAGCCAGTGGATGCTGGTCCAGCCAAGCCCGGCGAACAGCTGCCAGTAATAGCCCATCTTTCCGCCGGAGCGCACCTTGGCGGCATGTTTCATGGCCAGGTCCGGGTCGCGTCGGAAGCCGCCACCATAGATCAATGGTGCAATCCGGATGACGTGCGAGGGTTGTACGTAGCGCCGCGGGCTGGCCATCATCCACAGCACCTTGGGCTTGCCTGGCACCATCACCGCACCGGCTGCGGTGGCGGCCAGCACCAGCTTCTTGCAGCGCTCAGGGTAATCGTGGGCGAACTGCTGGGCCAGGGCGCCGCCCCAGGACACGCCGATGACATTGACCTGGCCGTAGTCGAGGTAATCCAGCATACGTGCCGTCAGCTTGGCCAGCCCGGGGAAGCGGTAGGGGTGGCGCGGGGTTGACGAGCCGCCGACCCCGGGTACGTCGAAGGCGATGACTTCCAGGTCCGGGTCCAGTGCTTCGATAAACGGGAACACCAGCTCCAGGTTGGCGCCGATACCATTGAAGATCAGCAACGGCGTAAGGTGTGGCTTGCCCGGGCGAACGGCGGTGCGGATAGACTGGTCGTCCAGTTCGACGGTCCTGAAGATATAGGGTTGCGGCATGCGCGTGACTCTTGGGTGAATGAACACCGTGGCGCCCTGGTAGGTGGCCACGGCGCTGCAGCTTATCGCTCGTGGACGTAAGTGCCCGGTGCAGCCTCGCCGGCACCGTAGGCCCGGTTGCCCAGGCGTGTCGGTGCCTTCTTCAGCGCACCGGCCCGCTCGGCCAGCCAGCTTTGCCAGTGCAGCCACCACGAGTCGGCATGCTTGGTGGCGTTTTCCTGCCAGGCTACCGGGTCACCCGGGCGATCCGCACCGGTCATGAAGCGCGCCTTGGGGTTGCCTGGCGGGTTGAGGATGCTCTGGATATGCCCGCTGTTGGACAGCACGAACTCGATCTTGCCACCGAACAGGTGTGCCGACCGGTAGCACGACTGCCACGGAGTAATGTGGTCGGCGGTGCCGGCCACGCTGAAGATGTCGCACTGCACTTGCTTCAGGTCGATCGGCGTGCCGCACACTTCCAGGGCACCGGGGCGGGTCAGCGGGTTGGTCTTGAACATTTCGATCAGGTCGCCGTGGAACGCGGCCGGCAGGCGCGTGGTGTCGTTGTTCCAGAACAGGATGTCGAACACCGGTGGCTCGTTGCCAAGCAGGTAGTTGTTGACCCAGTAGTTCCAGATCAGGTCGTTGGGGCGCATCCAGGCGAACACCTTGGCCATCTCGCTGCCTTCGAGCACGCCGGCCTGGTAGGAGTGGCGCTTGGCGGCTTCCAGGGTCTGCTCGTCGACGAACAGCGCGACCTGGGTATCCATGGTCGTGTCCAGCACGCTTACCAGCAGGGTCAGGGCATTGACCTTGTTCTCGCCAAGGGCGGCATAGTGGCCCACCAGGGCGGTGCAGGTAATACCGCCTGAGCAAGCACCGAGCATGTTCAAGTCCTTGCTGCCGGTAATTGCCAGTACCGCGTCGACGGCTTCCTTGAGCGCATCGATGTAGGTGGACAAGCCCCACTCACGCTGGGCCTTGGTCGGGTTGCGCCAGCTGATGATGAAGGTCTGTTGCTGCGAGCGCAGGCAGAAGCGAGCCAGGCTCTTTTCCGGGCTGAGGTCGAACACGTAGAACTTGTTGATCTGCGGCGGTACCACCAGCAGCGGACGAGCATGTACCTGCTCGGTGATGGGGTTGTACTGGATAAGCTCCAGCACATCGTTGCGGTACACCACGGCGCCTTCGCTGGTGCCCAGGTTCTTGCCCACTTCGAAGGCGTCCATGTTCACCTGGCTGGGCATGCCACCGTTGTTGACCATGTCCTTGGCCAGATTCGACAGGCCGTCGAGCAGGCTCTTGCCACCGGTTTCGAAGAAGCGCTTGACCGCCGCGGGGTTGGACAGGGTATTGGTTGGCGCCATGGCTTCGGTCATCAGGTTGATGACGAACTGGCCGCGGCTGATGTCCTGGGGCGACAGGTCGCTGCTGCCGATCCAGTCCTGCAGCTCCTTGCGCCAGGCCAGGTAGGTTTGCAGGTAGCGGCGGTACAGCGGATTGTGGCTCCAGGCCGGGTCGGTGAAGCGACGGTCGTCGCTTTCCGGGGCCAGGCTGGACTTGCCCAGCAGCACATTCTTCAGTTCCAGGCCGAAGTGGGCCACATGCTTGGCGCTGTGCAGCGGTTGGCGCATGGCCTGGCGCAGCACGGTACGTGCCGAACTCAACAGGTCCTTGCGGCGGATACCGATGACCGGGTTGAGCCCCAGGGTATTTTCCGAGGCTTGCCGCTGCAGCTCATCGTTGTTCTTGTTACTCATCTACGACGCTCCGTTGTCCTGAGACGAGTACCGGTTTGCTGTGGCGGGTGCACAGTGCTGAGCCCGGTACTGCTACTCGGGTGACCAGTGATAAGGAACAGCGGTGCTGCGAGGGTTCTTGCTACCTGCAAAGTGATGCAGGGAACTTGCCACTCCCCATTGGTTACCCGACTTTCATGTAATGCGCAAGACAGCCCTTCACTGGGCTGTCTATAAGGCATTCAAACAGATGATTCTAGAAAATGCGCTCTAAACGCTGAGGGCCTTGCGCTAGAGCATGAGTTTCACCACCGATTCGGCGGGGTCACGGGATTTACCGGCCTTGTGCAGCTCGTCGAGGTACTCGGCCCACAGCTGCTCCTGGCGCAGGCACAGCTGTTCGAGGTATTCCCAGGTGAACAGCCCGCTGTCATGGCCATCATCGAAGACCAGTTTCAGTGCATATTGGCCGGCAGGTTCCAGGCCGCTGAGGCCGACGTTGATCTTGCCGAACTGCAGGATGGGGTTGCCGTGGCCCTGGACCTCGGCGGAGGGGGAGTGTACGCGCAGGAATTCCGCGGGCAGGTGGTAGACCTCGCCGGGGGCGTAGGTGAGGCTGAGGGTTTTCGAGGCTTTGTGCAGGTTGATGGCGGTGGGCAGGCGGGCCATGGGCGGAATCTCTCGGGAGCTGATGGTGCAAGCTTCCAGCTTATGGAGGAGGGATTCAAGGGACATTGGGGCTGCTACGCAGCCCTTTCGCGGCACAAGGCCGCTTCCACAAGTTCAGCGCTGCATTGGAGGGCAACGCTGTACCTGTGGGAGCGGCCTTGTGCCGCGATGGGCCGCAGAGCGGCCCCCTGCGGTCTTACAGGATGTAACGCGACAGGTCTTCGTTCTGCGCCAGTTCACCCAGGTGGCTGTTCACATACGCTGCGTCGATCTGGATCGGCGCTTCGTCATGGGTGCTGGCCAGGTCGCCGGCACTGAACGACACCTCTTCGAGCAAGCGCTCGAGCAGGGTGTGCAGGCGGCGGGCGCCGATGTTCTCGGTCTTCTCGTTGACCTGGTAGGCGATCTCGGCCAGGCGCTTGATGCCGTCCCCCAGGAACTCGATGTTCAGCCCTTCGGTCTTGAGCAGGGCTTGGTACTGTTCGGTCAACGACGCGTGCGGTTCCTGCAGGATGCGCTCGAAGTCTTCCGGGGTCAGGGCCTTGAGTTCCACGCGGATCGGCAGGCGCCCTTGCAGCTCGGGCACCAGGTCGCTCGGCTTGCTCAGGTGGAACGCACCCGAGGCAATGAACAGGATATGGTCAGTCTTGACCATGCCCAGCTTGGTGTTGACGGTGCAGCCTTCGATCAGTGGCAGCAGGTCGCGCTGCACGCCTTCGCGGGACACGTCGGCGCCGCCAACGTTGCCACGCTTGGCAACCTTGTCGATTTCGTCGATGAACACGATGCCGTGCTGCTCGACCGCTTCCAGGGCCTTGGCCTTGAGTTCTTCCTCGTTGACCAGACGGCTCGCTTCTTCATCGCGAACCATCTTCAGCGCCTCCTTGACCTTCAGCTTGCGTGCCTTGCGCTTGCCTTTGCCCATGTTGGCGAACAGGCTCTGCAACTGGTTGGTCATTTCTTCCATGCCGGGTGGTGCGGCAATTTCGACGCCCACGGCATCGGCCACTTCGATCTCGATTTCCTTGTCGTCCAGCTGGCCTTCGCGCAGGCGCTTGCGGAACAGCTGGCGGGTGTTGGAATCGGTGCTGGTCTGCGCGGCTTCCTCAGCGAAGCTGCTGACCCGCGCCTGCGGCAACAGGGCGTCGAGAATGCGGTCCTCGGCGGCGTCTTCGGCGCGGTGACGCACGCGGATGATTTCCTGCTCACGGAGCATTTTCAGCGCGGCATCGGCAAGGTCGCGGATGATCGACTCGACATCGCGGCCGACGTAGCCTACTTCGGTGAACTTGGTGGCTTCGACCTTGAGGAACGGCGCGTTTGCCAGCTTGGCCAGACGGCGGGCAATTTCGGTCTTGCCAACGCCGGTAGGGCCGATCATCAGGATGTTCTTGGGTGTTACCTCGGCACGCAGTTCGGCGGGGAGCTGCATGCGCCGCCAGCGGTTGCGCAGGGCAATGGCCACGGCGCGCTTGGCGTCGTCCTGGCCGATGATGTGGCGGTTGAGTTCGTGGACGATCTCGCGGGGGGTCATGGACATGATCAATAGGGCCCTTGGGCGGATGAATCAGCGTGGAAAAATCCCGCTCGCAGCGGGACGCCAGAACAACTGATTACTCGGCCAGGTCCTGCTCCTCGATGGTCAGGTTGTGGTTGGTGAATACGCAGATGTCGCCAGCGATGTTCAGGGCGGTCTCGGCGATTTCCCGGGCGGAAAGGTCGGTCTTGTTCAGCAGGGCGCGTGCAGCGGCCTGGGCGTACGCACCGCCGGAACCCATGGCGATCAGGCCGTCTTCCGGTTCGACCACGTCGCCGTTGCCGGTGATGATCAGCGAAGCATCCTTGTTGGCTACCGCCAGCATGGCTTCCAGGCGGCTCAGGGAACGGTCTGTACGCCATTCCTTGGCCAGTTCGACGGCAGCACGGACGAGGTGCCCCTGGTGTTTTTCCAGCTGGCCTTCGAAGCGCTCGAAAAGGGTGAAAGCATCGGCGGTCGCGCCGGCGAAGCCCGCGATGACCTGGCCGTGGTACAGGCGGCGCACTTTCTTGGCGTTGCCTTTCATCACGGTGTTGCCGAGGGATACCTGGCCGTCGCCGCCCATGACGACTTTGCCGTTACGGCGGACAGAAACGATGGTGGTCAAGGGGAGAGTCTCCACGCAGCGGGGCGAAAGTGCCTGATGCAGACTCATATGGGGATGGGGGGAAGGATTTCAACCGCAGGGGATGAATGGTCGGCTCGCTCTGCAAGCCTGACGCGGTCGATGTAGCAGCGGCCTTGTGTCGGGAAAGGGCCGCGCAGCGGCCCCAGCAATTCATGCACGATGTAGAAATCCTGGGGCCGAATCGCGACACGAGGCCGCCTCTGCACAAAGCCGATGTGCGTTTTGTCAGGCCTCGTGGCAAACGTGCCCGTCGACCAAGGTATAACGCACTGCACTCGGCAGGCAGTGGCCGATGAACGGGCAGTTCTCGCCACGTGAGAACCACTGCTCACCAGCCACGGTCGAGGCTTGCGGGTCGAACAGCACCAGGTCGGCGGCGCCGCCCGCCTTCAGCTCACCGGCCGGCAGGCGCAGGGCTGCCGCCGGGCCGCTGCTCAGGCGGGCAAGCAGGGTTGGCAGGTCGAGCAGGCCGTCCTGTACCAAGGTCATGGCCAGCGGCAGCAGCAGCTCGACGCTACTGATGCCCGGCTCGGTGGCACCGAACGGGGCCAGCTTGGCGTCGCGCTCGTGCGGCTGGTGATGGCTGGCAATCGCCTGGATCACCCCCGCCTTCACTGCCTCGCGCAGGCCGTCACGGTCGGCGGCGGTGCGCAACGGCGGCTGCACGTGGTACAGGCTGGAGAATTCACGCAGCGATTCGTCGGTGAGGATCAGCTGATACAGCGCGACGTCGGCAGTGACCGGCAGGCCCAAAGCCTGGGCCTGGGCGATCAGCCGTGCGCCGCGGGCACTGGTGATCTGGGTGAAGTGCGCACGTACGCCCGTCTGTTCCACCAGCAGCAGGTTGCGCGCCAGCGCCACGGTCTCGGCGGTTTCCGGGATGCCCGGCAAGCCGAGGAAGCTGGCCATGGGGCCTTCGTGGGCCAGGCCACCCTGGGCCAGGTCGCGATCCTGGGAGTGGAACACCACGGTCAGGTCGAAGGTGGCGGCGTATTCCAGGGCGCGCGCCAGGGTACGGTTGTTGGGGATTTCCTTCAGGCCGTTGCCGAAAGCCACGCAGCCGGTATCGCGCAGGGCCACCAACTCCGCCAGCTGCTCGCCTTCCAGGCCCTTGGTCAGCGCACCGATCGGGTAGACCTTGCTGTTGGCGGCCTCGCGGGCACGGTCAAGGATGAGCTCGGCCACCGCCGAGGTGTCCAGCACCGGCCTGGTCTGCGGCGGGCAGCACAGGCTGGTCACGCCGCCGGCCACGGCGGCGCGGGTTTCACTGGCGATGTTGCCCTTGCGGCTGTAGCCCGGCTCGCGCAGCGACACGCCGAGATCCACCAGGCCTGGTGCGGCGACCAGGCCGGCGGCGTGGATCGTGCGGCTGGCGCTGAACCCGGCCGGGGCGGCGCCGATGGCGGCGATGCGGCCGCCGTCGAGGTGCAGGTCGGTGACCTGGTCGAGGCCACTGTTCGGGTCGATGACCCGGGCGCCAAGAATACTGACGGTCACTGGGCGTTCTCCTGGTCGAATTGACGTTGCGCGTTCTGCCCGCTCATGGCCATGGACAGCACGGCCATGCGCACGGCGATACCGTAGGTGACCTGGTTGAGGATCACCGAATGCTTGCCGTCGGCCACCGCCGACTCGATCTCCACGCCGCGGTTGATCGGGCCGGGGTGCATGACGATGGCGTCGGGCTTGGCACCGGCCAGGCGCGCGGTGGTCAGGCCGAACAGGCGGTAGAACTCGCCTTCGCTGGGTAGCAGGCCGCCGGCCATGCGCTCACGCTGCAGGCGCAGCATGATCACCACGTCGACGTCTTTCAGGCCTTCGGCGAGGTCGGTGTAGACCTTCACCCCGTACTGCTCGATACCGACCGGAATCAGGGTTTTCGGGCCTACCACGCGAATGTCCGGGCAGCCCAGCGCTTTCAGCGCGAGCATGTCGGAGCGGGCTACGCGCGAGTGCAGGATGTCACCGACGATGGCCACCGACAGGTTCTCGAAGCTGCCCTTGTGGCGACGAATGGTGAGCATGTCGAGCATGCCCTGGGTCGGGTGCGCATGGCGGCCATCACCGCCGTTGATCACCGCAACCTCAGGGCACACGTGCTCGGCGATGAAGTGCGCGGCGCCGGAGTCGGAGTGGCGTACCACGAACATGTCGGCGGCCATGGCTTCGAGGTTGCGCAGGGTGTCGAACAGGGTCTCGCCCTTGCTGGTCGAGGAAGTCGACACGTTCAGGCTGATCACGTCGGCCGACAGGCGCTGGGCTGCCAGTTCGAAGGTGGTTCGGGTACGGGTCGAGTTTTCAAAGAACACGTTGCATACGGTCTTGCCGCGCAGCAACGGGACTTTCTTGACGGCCCGGGCACCAACTTCCAGGAAGGAGTCGGCGGTGTCGAGGATCTCGGTGAGCAGTTCGCGGGGCAAACCGTCGAGCGAGAGGAAGTGGCGCAGCTGGCCCTGGTCATTGAGCTGCAGCGGGCGCTTGGCGTCGATTGGCGTCATCGCGGGGGGACTCTTAAAGGGCGGAAGCGTTGGCGAGGTCCTGGCGCTCGAGGGCGAGCGGTGCGGGTCCGGTCAATTTTACCCGTTCATGGGCGGCCAGCGACAGGGTGGCGCCAAGCACATTCGGGCGGATTGGCAGTTCGCCGGCATCCAGGTCCAGCAGGCAGACCAGGGTGACGCTGGCCGGGCGGCCGTAATCGAACAGTTCATTGAGTGCGGCACGGACCGTGCGGCCGCTCATCAGCACGTCATCCACCAGTATCAGGTGCTGGCCCTCGACTTCGAACGGCAGCTCGGATGGGCGCACCTGCGGGTGCAGGCCGTTCTGGCTGAAGTCGTCGCGGTAGAACGAGACGTCCAGGGTGCCCAGGGGGCTGGTGTCGCCCATGGCTTCCTGCAGGGCCTGGGCGACCCAGACGCCGCCAGTGCGGATACCGATATAGCGCGGTTCGGTAATTGCCCGGCGGGCCAGGTGGGCGCGAAGGTCGACAGCCATCTGCCGGATCAGCTCGGCGGGATTGGGTAGGCTCATTGCGGGCTCCTCGGAAGGGTGCGCCGGGCGGGGCCGGCGGCAAAGATGATCAGGTGTTGGCCTCCAGCCAGCCTTGCAGCAACAAGGCGGCGGCAATGGCATCGACCGGGTTGTCACGGTAGCTGCCGCGCTGGCCGCCACGCGCCATGCGCTCGCCTTTGGCCTCGAAGGTGGTCAGGCGCTCGTCGTGGGTGTGTACCGGCAGGTTGAAACGGCCGTTCAGGCGGCGAGCGAACTTTTCGGCGCGGGCGCTCATTTCGCTGGGGGTGCCATCCATGTTCAGCGGCAGGCCGACGATGATGGCGTCAGGCTTCCATTCGGCAATCAGCTTCTCGACCTGAGCCCAGTCCGGCACACCGTTCTGCGCCTTCAAGGTGCACAGCTCGCGGGCCTGGCCGGTAACCACCTGGCCTACGGCCACGCCGATCTGCTTGCTGCCGTAGTCGAAGCCCAGCAGCAGGCGGGGTTCGGTTTGCAATTCGGCCATCAGGCGTGGCCCGCCTGGCTGGTGAGCAGGTTCAGGTTGATGCCCAGGCTGGCGGCTGCGGCTTCCAGGCGCAGGTCGCTGTCCAGGCCGAAGATGATTTCCGGGTCGAACGGGCAGTTGAGCCAGGCATTGTCGGCAAGCTCGGCTTCCAGCTGGCCCGCTTCCCAACCGGCATAGCCCAGGGTGATCAGGCTCTTCTGCGGCCCCACACCTTCGGCGATGGCGAACAGCACGTCCTGCGAAGTGGACAGTGACAGGCCCTGCAGTTCTACGGTGGCCTGGTAGCTGCATTCGCTGCTATGCAGCACGAAGCCACGGTCGGTCTGCACCGGGCCACCCTGGTAGATCGGCACCTGCAGGGTGCTGGCTGGTGGTGCTTCGTCCGGGCGCAACTGTTCGAGGATGTCGGCCAGGTTGAGTTCCTGTGGCCGGTTCACCACCAGGCCCATGGCACCATGGGCATTGTGCTCGACGATGTAGGTGAGGGTCTGGGCGAAGTTCGGATCGGCCATGTGCGGCATGGCGATCAGGAACTGATGCTTGAGGTAGCTCGGCGTGAGGGTTTTCATGGGGGATAGTGTGGCGCCAGGTGGCGGGGCTGACAAGGTGGGGATTTGTGTCATCTGTTTGGTGGCTTTGTTCAGGATTCTAGCGCCTGTGAGATCGAGCGCCGCCACATATCGAAAGCCCTTCACCCAGGGCTAATCTCAATTACTGGACAAACGGTCCCCACGGGCAAAGCGCCAGGTGCGGATGATCTCCAGCCGGTCAAATTCGGCCAGGTCCCCGGTAAACGGCGCAAACGGCGCCGCCAGCCGCACGATGCGCTGCGCCGCCTGGTCGAGCACCGGCTGCCCGGACGATTCCAGCACCAGCACCTCGTACAACGAGCCATCACGGTTGATCGACACCATCATCCGCAGGTTGCCGTAGATCTGCTGCCGACGCGCCTCCTCGGGGTAGTTGAGGTTGCCTACCCGTTCGACCTTCTTGCGCCACTCTTCCTTGTACCAGGCACCTTTGTCACGCATGGTCGATGCCGCATTCAGGCGGTGGATGCGGGGGCGCTTGGCGTACATCTGCTGTTCATTCGACAGTTCGGCTTCGAGGCTGGCGATCTGGCTCGATAGCTGCGAACTGTCGAACTCCGGGGTGGCGGCCGCAGGTTTGGGTTGTGGCTTGCTTTCCTTGGGCTTGGGCTCGACCTTCTGGGCTTTCGGCGCCTTGGTCGCCACGGCGGATTTTTCCGGCGCGGGTGGTGGCTTCACTTCGGGCCTGGCCGCAGGCGGCGGGGTGACCTTGTTGATCTTGCTGTCCTGGAACGGCGCCACCTCGGTGGTGGTGGGTACTGCTTTCTTGTCCAGGGTGCCGCTACCCTGCTGGTTGTCCTGAGCCTGGAAATCGGCCTTTTCCGGCTGCTTTTCGCTCTTGAAAGTGGCCAGGGTGATGTCCATGGTCTGGCGGATTTCCGCCGGCTTGACCACGGTGAAACCCACGCCAAGGATCAGTGCCAGATGCACCAGGGCAGCCAGGAACAGGGTAAAGCCAAGCCTGTCCACCGGGCGAACGCGCGGTGGCAGCAAGTCGGCGGGGATGTCGGCAGGCAGCGTCATCAGGTATCCAGCAACCGCAGGGCGGGGCAGCAGCTCAGTCGAAAAGGACCGGCATCATACCCCACTCCGCGTATTTGCTCCGCGTCGGCGGTCAGCGCGCCTTGAGCTTGCGATCAATGGCATCCATCAGCTGGCCGCCAATATCGGTGTTGTAGGCTGCGTCGATCTCGCGAATGCAGGTGGGGCTGGTGACGTTGATTTCGGTGAGGTAGTCGCCGATCACGTCGAGGCCGACGAACAGCAGGCCCTTCTCGCGCAGGGCCGGGCCGACTTGGGCGGCGATCCAGCGGTCACGTTCGGTCAGAGGGCGCGCCTCGCCACGGCCGCCGGCGGCCAGGTTGCCACGGGTCTCGCCGCTGGCCGGGATTCGCGCCAGGCAGTAATCGACCGGCTCGCCGTCAATCATCAGGATGCGCTTGTCGCCGTCCTTGATCTGCGGCAGGTATTCCTGGGCCATGATCTGCTGGTTGCCATGCTGGGTCAGCGTTTCGAGGATGACCGACAGGTTGGGGTCGTCCTTGCGGTGGCGGAACACCGAGGCGCCGCCCATGCCGTCCAGCGGCTTGAGGATCACGTCACCACGGCTGTCGGCGAACTCGCGCAGAATATCCGCGCGGCGGCTGACCAGGGTCGGTGCCATGCACTGCGGGAACTGCGTGGCGAACAGTTTTTCGTTGCAGTCGCGCAGGCTCTGCGGGCGGTTGACCACCAGCACGCCTTCGCGCTCGGCCTGCTCCAGCAGGTAGGTGCTGTAGACGAACTCCATGTCGAAGGGCGGGTCCTTGCGCATGAGGATCACGTCCAGTTCGGCCAACGCACTGTCCTGCTCCTCGCCCAGCTCGAACCAGCGTGCCGGGTCGGCGAACACTTTCAGCGGGCGCATCTGCCCGCGGGCCTGGCCGGCACCCAGGTACAGGTCGCGCTGTTCCATGTAGAACAGGCTCCAGCCGCGCGCCTGGGCGGCCAGCAGCATGGCCAGCGAGCTGTCCTTCTTGTAGGAGATGGACGCGATGGGGTCCATGACAATGCCGAGGCGAACGCTCATGGGGTGGTTCCTCTTGGCGGCGTGCGGCCGCGGTGGATCGAAAGTAAAGTGGCTCAGGGTGGCGCCGTGAACGCCGCTGGTCAAGGGGCGCGGCAGATGGAACGGGCACCCGGAGTGTGCTAAAAATGCCACTCATAGCGCTGTACAACAGGCCTTTGCGGCTGCTGCGCAGCCCGATCGCGACGCAGCGGCCCTACGATTTCGGCATTATCAGCGACGGTAGCCCAACAGATGGACCAACCCCTGAAGGTGATGGTGATCGACGATTCGCGCACGATCCGCCGCACCGCGCAGATGTTGCTCGGTGAAGCGGGCTGCGAGGTGATTACCGCCAGCGATGGCTTCGATGCCCTGGCCAAGATCGTCGACCACAAGCCGAGCATCATCTTCGTCGATGTGCTGATGCCGCGCCTGGACGGCTACCAGACCTGTGCCGTGATCAAGCACAACAGTGCCTTCAAGGACACCCCGGTCATTCTGCTGTCATCACGCGATGGCCTGTTCGACAAGGCCCGTGGCCGGGTGGTCGGGTCCGACCAGTTCCTGACCAAACCGTTCAGCAAGGAAGAGCTGCTCGATGCGATCCGTGCCCACGTGCCCGGTTTTGCCGCAACCCAACAACACGCACCCTGACCGCGCCTCGCCATGGCACGGTCTTTCTTTCCTGATGGGGAAACAGCATGGCCCGAGTTCTGATTGTCGACGACTCGCCGACAGAGATGTACCGATTGACCGGATGGCTGGAAAAGCACGGCTTCCAGGTGCTCAAGGCCAGCAACGGTGCCGATGGCGTGGCCCTGGCCCGGCAGGACAAGCCAGACGCGGTGCTGATGGACATCGTCATGCCCGGCATGAACGGCTTCCAGGCTACCCGGCAGCTCAGCAAGGACCCGGAAACCAGCGCCATTCCGGTGATCGTGGTTACCACCAAGGACCAGGAAACCGACCGGGTATGGGCCACGCGCCAGGGCGCCCGTGACTTCCTGACCAAACCGGTGGAAGAAGACGCCTTGATCGCCAAGCTCAAAGAGGTGCTGGGGGCTTGACCACCCGCCCGCAGGGCGCGTCGCTGACGGCCTTCGAATTGTTGCTGGACATCGACCGGCGCTGTCGCCTGCTGGTCGCCGACCAGCCGCCGCAGGACAGCCGCCTGCAACAGTGGAGCGGCATCGGCTTCCGCATTGCCGGGCAGTGGTTCGTGGCGCCCATGGGCGAGGTCGCCGAGGTGCTGCGCGAACCGCGCAGCAGCCGCGTTCCCGGTGTGCAGCCCTGGGTCTGCGGGGTGGCCAACCTGCGTGGCCGGCTGCTGCCGGTGATGGACCTGAGCAGCTTCTTTGGCCTGGGCCAGGCCGCCCCGGGCAAGCAGCGGCGGGTGCTGGTGCTGGACCACGAGGACCTGTTCGTCGGCCTGCTGGTGGATGAGGTGCTGGGCCTGCAGCACTTTGCCCTGGACAGCCTGCAGCTGGCGCCGCCGCAGCCGCTGATTCGCGCCGCTGCACCCTTCGTGCAGGGGCACTTCCCGCGTGAACGCAACTGGGCAATCTTCAGCCCCTTCGCCCTGGCCCAGGCGCCGGGCTTTCTCGATGTGGCGTTATAGGACCTGCGAACGTGAACAAGCCTGCCCCACCTGTCACCGCTACTACCGTGACCCCACGTACCCGCAGCATCGCGCAGATCACCATACTGTTCCTGATCCTGATCCTGTCGATCATCCTGCTGTTCGCCAACTTTGCCTACCTCAATACCCAGTCCAACTACGACAAGCAGTACATCGGCCATGCCGGCGAACTGCGGGTGCTGTCGCAACGTATCGCCAAGAACGCGACTGAGGCCGCCACGGGCAAGGCGCTGGCGTTCAAGCTGTTATCGGATTCGCGCAACGATTTCGAACGGCGCTGGGGTTACCTGCGCGAAGGTGACAAGTCCACCGGCCTGCCACCGGCGCCGCCAGCGGTGCGTGACGAGATGGAAGCGGTACGCCGTGACTGGGAGAACCTGCGCAGGAACACCGACACCATCCTGGCCAGCGAACAGACCGTGCTGTCGCTGCACCAGGTGGCGGCGACCCTGGCCGAGACCGTGCCGCAGTTGCAGGTGGAATACGAAAAGGTGGTCGAGATCCTGCTGCAGAGCGGAGCCCCGGCCAGCCAGGTGGCGGTGGCCCAGCGCCAGCTGTTGCTGGCCGAACGCATTCTCGGCTCGGTCAACACTGTATTGGCCGGCGACGACACGGCCGCCCAGGCGGCCGACGCCTTTGGCCGCGATGCCGGGCGCTTCGGCCAGGTGCTGGAGGGCATGCTCAACGGCAATGCGGCGATCCAGGTGACCCGCGTCGAGGATGCCGACGCCCGGGCGCGCCTGGCCGAAATCGCCGAACTGTTCCAGTTCGTCGCCGGCTCCGTCGACGAGATCCTCGAGACCTCGCCCGAGCTGTTCCGCGTACGCGAAGCCGCGGGCAACCTCTTCAGCCTGTCGCAAACCCTGCTCGACGAGGCCTCGCACCTGGCCAACGGCTTCGAGAACCTGGCCGGCGGGCGTACCCTCGACACCGTTGGCGGCTACATCCTCGGCCTGCTGGCGCTGGCCTCGATCATCCTCATCGGCCTGGTCATGGTGCGCACCACCAACCGCCAGCTGCGCGAGACGGCTGAAAAGAACGAACGCAACCAGCAGGCGATCATGCGTCTGCTCGATGAAATCGAAGAACTGGCCGACGGCGACCTGACGGTGACCGTGTCGGTGACCGAAGACTTTACCGGCGCCATTGCCGATTCGATCAACTATTCAGTGGACCAGTTGCGCGATCTGGTCGCCACCATCAACCACAGTGCCATGCAGGTCGCTGCGGCCGTGCAGGACACGCAGAACACCGCTCGCCAGCTGGCCAAGGCCTCCGAACACCAGGCCGAACAGATCAGTGAAGCCTCCGAGGCGGTCGGTGACATGGTCGAGTCGATCGACCGGGTCTCGGCCCACGCCTACGAGTCGGCCAAGGTGGCTGAGCGTTCGGTGGCGATTGCCAACAAGGGCAACGAGGTGGTCCATAACACCATCAACGGCATGGACAACATTCGCGAGCAGATTCAGGACACCGCCAAGCGGATCAAGCGCCTGGGCGAGTCCTCCCAGGAAATCGGCGATATCGTCAGCCTGATCGACGACATTGCCGACCAGACCAACATTCTTGCCTTGAACGCAGCGATCCAGGCCTCGCTGGCCGGTGAAGCCGGCCGGGGTTTTGCCGTGGTCGCCGATGAAGTACAGCGCCTGGCCGAGCGCTCATCGTCGGCCACCCGGCAGATCGAGGCCTTGGTGCGCACCATCCAGGCCGACACCAACGAGGCGGTGATCTCCATGGAGCAGACTACCGCCGAAGTGGTACGCGGTGCGCGCCTGGCCCAGGACGCGGGCGTTGCCCTGGCGGAGATCGAAGGGGTATCGCAAAACCTCGCCGACCTTATCCACAGCATTTCCGACGCCGCCCAGCTGCAGACCTCGTCGGCCGGGCAGATTTCCCACACCATGGCGGTGATCCAGCAGATCACCGCACAAACCTCCGCCGGCTCCAGCGCCACTGCCGACAGCATTCGCCACTTGGCCCGCATGGCCAGCGAGATGCGCCGCTCGGTGTCCGGGTTCACCCTGCCGCCACCTGCAGAGCCGATGAAGGGCTCTGGTGACGCGCCGCGCTGAGGAATGCCAATGGCCGTAGCCGCGATAAGCCCCGAACGCCACGACACCGTGGCACTGGCCTGGACCAAGGCCGCCATCCTCGACTGCCTGGCCCAGGCGCGCCAGGCGCTGGAGCGCTTTGCCGGCGAACCGGGCGACCTGTCGATGCTGGCCTTCGTGGTCGACAACCTGCACCAGGTGCACGGTTGCCTGCGCATGCTCGAACTGCGCGGCGCCACCCGCCTGGCCGAGGAGCTGGAACTGTTCGCCAAAGCCTTGGCCGAAGGCCAGGTCAGCCCCCGGGGGGATTGCCTGGGCGCCTTGTTCCGGGGCCTGGAGCAGCTGCCTTCGTATCTGGAACGCCTGCGCGGTGCCCGCCACGACCTGCCACTGGTCATGCTGCCATTGCTCAATCAGCTACGTGCCTGCCGTGGCGAGGAAGCGCTGGTCCAGGCCAACCTGATCAGTGGCGCGGCCCAACGTTTCGCCGGCGCCGACGACCTGGCCAACCTCGACCTGTCGCTGGGCAACTGGCGTGAACAGATGCAGGCCGGGGCGGGACGTGATGCCCTGCGCTCGGTAGTGACCGCGCTGTGTGACGACCTGATGCGCATCAAGGAACGCCTGGACCAGTTCGTGCGTGGCGACCGCCAGCACAGCGAACAGCTGGATGCATTGCTCGCCCCCCTGCGCCACGTGGCCGACACTTTGGCGGTACTGGGGTTCCAGCAGCCGCGCCGGGTGATCATCGACCAGGTGCTGGCGCTGCAGGCGCTGGCCCAGGGCGAACGAGCAGTGGATGACGCAGTGTTGATGGATGTGGCGGGCGCGCTGCTGTACGTCGAGGCCACGCTTAACGGCATGGTCGGGCCGCTGGAGGAAAACGGCCAGGGCGGCCTGCCGGGTTCGGACCTCGCTGAGATCCGCCAGCTGGTGTTGAACGAGGCACTGAACGTGCTGCAACAGGCCAAGGACCTGATCGGCGATTGCCTGGAGTCCGGTTGGCCGCGGCAACGCCTGCAACCTTTGCCGGGGCTGTTGCAGCAGGTTCGCGGGGCGCTGGCGATGTTGATGCTGCCAGCCGTGGCTGAGCTGTTCGAAGGCTGCGCCAGTTATGTACAACGCTGGCTGCAGCACCTGGAGGTGGAGCCGCCAGCCGATGAGCTGGCACACTTGGCCGAGGCCCTGAGCGCAGCCGAATGCTACCTGCAGTGGCGGGTGGCCGACCCATTGGCGGATGCCCAGCCGTTCATCGACATGGCCCGCGCCAGCCTGGCGACGCTGGGCGTGCAGTGCACGCAGGATGACACCAGCGCAAGCCGCGATGGCAGCGCTGATGGCATCGATGACGAGTTGCGCGAGGTATTTCTCGAAGAAGCCGGTGAACTGCTGCCGGAAATCGAGCGCCACTGGCTACGCTGGCGTGCCGACAATCAGCAACATGAGGCGCTGAAGGAAATGCGTCGCGCGCTGCATACACTCAAAGGCAGCGGCCGTATGGTGCATGCCGAGGCGGTAGCCGAGCTGGCCTGGGGCGCGGAACACTTGCTCAACCGGGTACTCGAGGGCCGCAGCGTGCTAAGCCCGGAGGGCGTGGTGGCGTTGCAGCGGGTGTTCGTCCACCTGCCCGACCTGCTGGCCGACTTCGCTGCTGGCCATCTGCCGCAACTGAGCGAAATCGAGCAACTGGCCGGGCACCTGCATGCGCTGGCGGAAAACGCTGCGCCGTTGGCAGCGGACCTGAGCGGCTTCGACCCGCAATTGCTGGGCATCTTTCGCAGTGAGGCGCAGGGCCACCTGGCCGGCCTGGATGCTTTCCTGCGCGATGCTGGCGACCACGACACGCCGGTCAGCGATGACCTCCAGCGCGCCCTGCACACGCTCAAGGGCAGCGCCGCCATGGCCGGGGTGATGCCAGTCGCCGAGCTGGCCACGGCCTTCGACCGCCTGGCGCGTGAATACAAGGGTCACCAGTTGCCGCTGCAAATGGCCGAGATCGAATGGCTGCAAGCCGCACGTGCGCTCTTCCAACAAGGCCTGGCCCAACTCGACAGCACGCCGCTGGCGGCCATCCCCGGTGCCGCCGAGCTGATCGAGCAGGTTGGCCAAGCGGTGGACGGGCGGCTGGCCAGCTTGCATGACGGCCCGCAGCATACGCGGCGCAGCAAGCGCGACCCACAGCTGGTCGCCAGCTTCCTGGCCCAGGCCATGGACATTCTGCTGGATGCCGAGTCGTCGCTTTCTCGCTGGCAGGAGCAACCCGGCCAGCGCGACGCGCTAGACACCCTGCTCGACCAGCTCACTACCCTGGGCCATGCTGCACACCTGGCCGACCTATGGCAGATGGACGATCTGTGCGAGGCCCTGCTCGACCTGTACGGTGCCGTGGAGGAGGGCAGCCTGCCCGCCGATGCGCGCTTCTTCGCCCAGGCCCAGCGGGCCCATGAAGCCCTGCTGGACATGCTCGACGAAGTGGCGGCGGGGCAGGACATCACGCCGCGCCCGGCGCTGGTCGACAGCCTGCGCAAGCTATTGGGCCAGGCCCTCGCGCCGGGGGCCACCGGCCTGGTCGGCATCGACACGGTCACGCCGCTGCACCCGGACATGGACCTGGCCGATAGCCTGGGCCTGGGGCTGGCGCACAACACTTTGCAGCCCACTGCAGCGGAGCCGCTGGTCGAAAAACCGGAAAGCCCTGGCGAAGAACTGCTGGAAGTCTTCCTCGAAGAAAGCTCGGATATCGTCGAGAGCGCCGCTGCAGCGCTGGCGCGTTGGCAGGCCGACCCGCGCAGCAGCGTCGAGGTGGACAACCTCATGCGCGACCTGCATACCCTCAAAGGTGTGGCGCGCATGGTCGAGATCGCGCCAATCGGCGACCTGGCCCACGAGCTGGAGTTCCTCTACGAGCTGCTGGCTGCCGGCCGCCTGCCGCCGAGCGCGCCTCTGTTCGCCCTGCTGCAGAACTGCCATGACCGCCTGGCGCACATGCTCGATGCCGTGCGCCTGGGCCAGCCGCTGCATGCAGCCACGGCGCTGATCGACTACATCCGCAACTTCAGCAGCGCGGCACTGACCGATAGCGCCGCGGGCCAGGGCCCGGTCGGCACTGCCGCCAGCGAGGCGCCGGCGGCGCTACCGGAGCGTGCGCCTGGCGACATGGTCAAGGTCGATGCCGAGCTGCTCGACGAGTTGGGCAACCTGGCCGGTGAACACTCAGTCATCCGCGGACGCATCGAGCAGCAGGTCAACGATGCCCAGTTCACCCTCAACGAGATGGAAACCACCCTCGAGCGTATGCGCGACCAGTTGCTGCGCCTGGACATCGAGACCCAGGGGCGGATTTCCAGCCGGCAGCAGATCGAAGGCGATGCCTATGACGACTTCGATCCGCTGGAGATGGACCGCCATTCGCAGCTGCAGCAGCTGTCGCGGGCCCTGTTCGAATCCGCCTCGGACTTGCTCGACCTCAAGGAAACCCTGGCCCAGCGTGCCCAGGAGGCCCACAGCTTGCTGCAACAGCAGGCGCGGGTGAACAGCCAGTTGCAGGAAGGCCTCACCGCCACCCTGATGGTGCCCTTCGAACGCCTGGTGCCGCGCTTGCAGCGTGTGGTGCGGCAGGTGGCCAGCGAGCTGGGCAAGCAGGTGGAACTGGTTGTCGGCAACGCCGAAGGCGAGCTGGACCGCAGCGTGCTCGAACGTATGGTGGCGCCGCTGGAGCACATGCTGCGCAATGCCGTCGACCACGGCCTGGAGAGCCGGGAAATGCGCTTGGCAGCCGGTAAGCCGGAGCAAGGCACCATCCACCTGAATCTGTTGCATGAAGGCGCTGACATCGTCATCGAAATGACCGACGACGGCGCCGGTGTGCCGCTGGAAGCGGTGCGACGCAAGGCCATCAAGCGCGGCCTGCTGGACCCGCAGGCGCATTTGAGCGATCACGAGATCCTGCAATTCATCCTGCGCCCAGGCTTTTCCACTGCGGAAAAGATTACTCAGATTTCCGGGCGTGGCCTGGGCATGGACGTGGTGCACGAAGAGGTCAAGCAACTGGGCGGCTCGATGAGCATCGAGTCGGCCCAGGGCAAAGGCGCGCGCTTCCTGATCCGCCTGCCGTTCACCGTGTCGGTCAACCGTGCGTTGATGGTGCATCTGGGCGAAGAGCAGTACGCCATTCCGCTGAACACCATCGAGGGCATTGTCCGCGTGCCGCCCGCTGAATTGGCGGCGTGCTACCAACTGGACACGCCGCGGTATGAATACGCCGGTCATGAATACGAGCTGCGTTACCTGGGCGAACTGTTGCAGGGCATGCCGCGCCCGGCCTTGCTGGGGCAAAGTGTGCCGCTGCCGGTGCTGCTGGTGCATTCCCAGGAACAATCGTTCGCGATCCAGGCGGACGCCCTGTCGCCCAGCCGCGAAATCGTGGTGAAGAGCCTGGGGCCGCAGTTTGCTGCGGTTGCCGGGTTGTCGGGGGCGACATTGCTGGGCGATGGCCGTGTGGTGCTGATTCTTGACCTGCTGGGCCAGTTGCGCGGCCAGCAGCGGCGCCTGGCGCGTCTGCCCGGTGGCGGTGCAGCCCAGCGCCAGGTGTTCGGGCCGGCACCACGGCGGGCTGTGCTGGTGATGGTGGTGGACGACTCGGTAACCGTGCGCAAGGTCACCAGCCGCCTGCTCGAGCGCCACGGCATGAGTGTGCTGACGGCCAAGGACGGGGTCGATGCCATGGCCCTGCTGGAAGAGCACCGCCCGGATGTGCTGCTGCTGGATATCGAGATGCCGCGCATGGACGGTTTCGAGGTTGCCACGCGCATTCGCCGTGACGAGCGGCTGAAAGACCTGCCGATCATCATGATCACCTCGCGCACCGGGCAGAAGCACCGCGACCGCGCCATGGCCATTGGCGTCAACGAATACCTTGGCAAGCCGTACCAGGAGTCGGTCCTGTTGCAGAGCATCGCCCAGTGGAGCCAGACCCATGCTTGAATTGATCGCCGGCCAGCGCAGCAGCCTGACCGGGTTGTTGCTGCCGCTGGGCGACCGCACCCTGGTGTTGCCCAATGTCGCGGTGGCCGAGTTGAGCGGCCAGCGCAACGTGCTGTGCCAGCGCGGCGAGCCGGCGTGGCACCTGGGCTGGATCGACTGGCGCCAGCAACGCCTGCCGCTGATCGGCTTCGAGGCCGCATGCGGTGGCGAAACGCCTTGCGGCGAGCGGGCGCGTGTGGTGGTGCTCAATGCCCTGGGCGATACCGGCCTGCGCTACCTGGCGCTGTTGCTGCAGGATATCCCGCGCTCGTGCAAGCTCGACAGCCAGCTCAACTACGTGGACGTAGCGCTGGGCCGGCTGGAGCTGGCAGCGGTACAGGTGGGTGAGCAGGTGGCGCGGGTGCCGGACCTGGTCGGGCTGGAGCGGCTGGTGCGTGACGCTGATCTGCAACCTGGCCTTGGTTAGGATGTGCAACCAAGCGTTGGGTCGTTTGGCTGATGCGGTCGTTGTAGGCGCGTCTGAGCCTGACGGGCCACGATAGGAACGGAACACACTGGCGCAGGAACCCAGCCCGCCGCAGGAGGTCTGTGTTTGCATGTACTACGGTGAACGCTTCAACGCCTGGACCCACCTGGTCGGTGCTGTCCTGGCCTGTATCGGTGCCATCTGGCTGATCGTGGCCGCGGGCCTGCAAGGCGACCCGTGGAAGATCGTCAGCTTTTCCATCTACGGCAGCACCCTGCTATTGCTGTACAGCATTTCCACGCTGTACCACAGCACCCGCGGACGGGCGAAGGTGATCATGCGCAAGCTCGATCACCTGTCGATCTACTTGCTGATCGCTGGCAGCTACACGCCGTTCTGCCTGGTCAGTTTGCGTGGCCCGTGGGGCTGGAGCCTGTTCGGTATCGTCTGGGGACTGGCGGTAATCGGCATGCTGCAGGAGATCAAGCCGCGCTCCGAAGCGCGCATCCTGTCGATCATCATCTATGCGCTGATGGGCTGGGTCGTGCTGGTGGCGGTGCAGCCGCTGCTGCATGCGCTGGGCACCGCCGGTTTCGCCTGGCTGGCCGCCGGCGGTGTGTTCTACACCGTCGGCATCATCTTCTTTGCTTTCGACAGCCGCTTCCGCCACTGGCACGGCATCTGGCACCTGTTCGTGATTGCCGGCAGCCTGATGCACTTCGTGGCGGTGTCGTTCTATGTGCGCTAGTCAGAAGTCGCCCCACAACTGCTGCGCCACCGACAGGGCCACCACGGGCGCGGTTTCGGTGCGCAGCACCCGTGGGCCGAGGCGCGCGGCATGGAAACCGGCGGCGTTGGCCCGGTCGACCTCTGCTTCGCTCAAGCCGCCTTCGGGGCCGATCAGGAAGGCCAGGGTGGCCGGCCTGGCATGGCTGGTGAGCGGCTCGGCAACCGGGTGCAGCACCAGTTTCAGGTCGGCCCTGGCGCTGTTCAGCCATTCGTCCAGGGTCACTGGTGGGTGAATGAGCGGCAAGGTCGAGCGGCCGCATTGCTCGCAGGCGCTGATCGCTACCTGGCGCCAGTGGGCCAGGCGCTTGTCGGCGCGCTCGTCCTTCAGCCGCACTTCGCAACGTTCGCTGACGATCGGGGTGATTTCTTTTACCCCCAGCTCGGTGGCCTTCTGGATCGCCCAGTCCATGCGCTCGCCGCGGGACAGCCCCTGGCCGAGGTGGACATGCAACGGTGAATCGGCCTGGCCTGCGAGGGCCTGGTCGAGGCTGACGCGTACGGTCTTCTTGCCCACTTCGAGCAACTGGCCACGGTACTCCTGACCGCTGCCGTCAAACAGCTGCACGGCGTCGCCGGGGGCCATGCGCAGCACGCGGCCGATGTAGTGGGCCTGGGCTTCGGGCAGGTCGTGCTCGCCGAGGCTCAGGGGGGCGTCGATGAAGAAGCGGGACAGTCTCATGGTTTAGCTCGGACGGAAAGGGATCATGTGACCCTGTGGGAGCGGGTTTACCCGCGAATGCGGCGGTGAGCCCGCTATCGCATTCGCGGGGTGAGCCCGCTCCCACAGGGTTAGATGGCAGGCTGTAGGGCTAGCCCGGGTCGCGGAAGTCGGGGTGGAAGTTGGCCGGTACCGCCACGCTGACGCTGTCGCGGGTGGCGATGTCGATACCTTCGCTGGCCACTTCTGCGAGGAAGTCGATCTGCTCCGGGGTGACAACATAAGGCGGCAGGAAATACACCACGCTGCCCAGCGGGCGCAGCAGGGCGCCACGGGTCAGGGCATGCTCGAACACCTTCAGGCCGCGTCGCTCCTGCCACGGGTAGGCGACCTTGCCAGCCTTTTCCTTGACCATCTCGATGGCCAGGGCCATGCCGGTCTGGCGGATTTCGGCGACATGGGCATGCTCGGCCAGGTGCGCGGTGGCGCTGGCCATGCGCGCAGCCAGGGCCTTGTTGGCTTCGATCACGTTGTCCTGTTCGAAGATGTCCAGCGTCGCCAGTGCCGCAGCACAGGCAAGCGGGTTGCCGGTATAGCTGTGCGAGTGGAGGAATGCGCGCAGGGTCGGGTAGTCGTCGTAGAACGCCTGGTAGACCTTGTCGGTGGTCAGGCAGGCGGCCAGCGGCAGATAGCCCCCGGTCAGGGCCTTGGACAGGCACAGGAAATCCGGGCGGATGCCGGCCTGCTCGCAGGCGAACATCGTGCCGGTACGGCCGAAGCCCACGGCGATCTCATCGTGGATAAGGTGCACGTCGTAGCGGTCGCAGGCCTCGCGCAGCAGCTTGAGGTACACCGGGTGGTACATGCGCATGCCGCCGGCGCCCTGGATCAACGGCTCGACGATTACCGCACTGATCGAGGCGTGGTGTTCGGCCAGGGTCTGCTCCATGGCCTGGAACATGTTGCGTGAATGCGCTTCCCAGCTCATGCCGTCGGGACGCAGGTAGCAATCGGGGCTGGGCACCTTGAGGGTATCGAGCAGCAGTGCCTTGTAGGTTTCGGTGAACAGCGGCACATCGCCGACCGACATGGCAGCGATGGTTTCGCCGTGGTAGCTATTGGTCAGGGTGACGAAGCGCTTTTTGCCTGGTTTGCCGACGTTCTGCCAATAGTGAAAGCTCATCTTCAGTGCCACTTCGATGCACGACGAACCGTTGTCGGCATAGAACACCCGGTCGAGCCCAGCCGGGGTCATGGCCACCAGGCGCTCGGACAGCTCGATCACCGGCTGGTGGCTGAAACCGGCCAGGATCACGTGCTCCAGCTGGTCGACCTGGTCCTTGATACGCTGGTTGATACGCGGGTTGGCATGGCCGAACACATTGACCCACCAGCTGCTCACCGCGTCCAGGTAACGCTTGCCTTCGAAGTCTTCCAGCCACACGCCTTCGCCGCGCCGGATCGGGATCAGCGGCAGCTGCTCGTGGTCTTTCATCTGGGTACAGGGGTGCCACAGGACCTTGAGGTCACGTTGCATCCACTGGTCATTGAGGCCCATCGGCACTTCTCCTGGCTTGCGGCTTGGTTCGACCGCGTAAGCCTAAGCAATGGCGCCGGGCAGGACAACCGCTGCGGTTCAATGGCGGTGGGGGCCGCCACCTTCGAGCGTACCGGTGACCGCGCTACCGGCAAAAAAGTCATCTGGCAAAAGCACTTGATGTCGCTGTGCTGGCAGGGCCGGCGGACCTGACGTATTCTTAACGCATCTCTCTCGGGGCATTCCTGCCTCTACTCGTTACTGTAACCCCCTGACTCGGAGTTCGCCGACATGGCTGCTGCTTGGGTGCGCCTGTGCGCGTTGGTATTGATTGGTGTGTCCAGCGGCGCCGCGCTGGCAAAGGACAAGACACCCTCGGCGATCGTCGTGGGTGGCGGCCTGGCGGGCCTCACGGCTGCCTATGAGCTACAGAACAAGGGTTGGCAGGTTACGCTGCTGGAAGCCAAGCCAGGCATGGGTGGGCGCTCGGGCCTGGCCACCAGCGAGTGGATCGGCAATGCCAAGGCGCAGCCGGTGCTCAACCAGTACCTTGACCGTTTCAAGCTTGAAACACTGCCGGCACCTGAGTTCGTGCGTACCCCCGGCTACCTGATCGACGGCGAGTATTTCAGTGCCGCCGACCTGGTCAGCAAGCAGCCGGCCACTGCCGAGGCACTCAAGCGCTACGAGAAAACCCTTGATGACCTGGCCCGGTCGATTGACGACCCGCTGAACCCGCAGGCCACCAGCACGCTGTTCGCTCTCGACCAGATCAACGTTTCCACCTGGCTGGACAAGCTACAGCTACCGGCCACCGCCCGTCAGCTGATCAACCAGCAGATCCGTACCCGCTACGATGAACCGTCGCGCCTGTCGCTGCTGTACTTCGCCCAGCAGAACCGCGTTTACCGTGGCGTCAGCGACCGTGACCTGCGCGCTGCACGCCTGCCGGGTGGCAGCCCGGTGCTGGCCCAGGCCTTCGTCAAGCAGCTGAAGACCATCAAGACCAGCTCGCCGGTGACGGCCATCGTCCAGGACAAGGACGGCGTCACGGTCAAGGTTGGCAGCGTCGGTTACCAGGCGGATTACCTGGTGATGGCCGTGCCGCTGCGCGCGCTGGCCAAGATCCAGATGACCCCGAGCCTGGACAGCCAGCACCTGGCGGCGGTCAAGGGCACCAATTATGGCTG
This sequence comes from Pseudomonas sp. TE21394, assembly GCF_054057835.1. NCBI lineage: Bacteria > Pseudomonadati > Pseudomonadota > Gammaproteobacteria > Pseudomonadales > Pseudomonadaceae > Pseudomonas > Pseudomonas sp. TE21394. The sequence continues at coordinate 2,394,331 of NZ_JBSRZR010000001.1, forward strand.
GCGCGACCAGCTGATGCTGAAGTTCAAGAAGCCGGTCTGGGAAAGCCGCGCGCGCATGTCGGGTGAAATCTTCAGCAATGCGGGCTTGGGCATGCTGTGGATCGAGCCAGCGCTCAAGGGTGGTGCCAACGTGGTGATCAACCTTTCGGGCGACAATGCCCGCCTGCTGCAGGCGTTCGGCGACAAGCAGATGGTCGACCAGGTGCTGATCCGCCTGCATGCGTTCTATCCGCAGGCCCGCGGCTCGTTCACCGGCTACGAGGTCAAGCGCTACAGCACCGACGCCGGTACCGGCGGCGCCTACCTGGCTTATGGGCCCGGGCAGATCAGCAAGTACTGGCGCTTGTGGGAGCGCCCGGTGCAGCGCATCACCTTTGCCGGTGAGCACACCGATGCCCTCTACCCGGGCACCCTGGAAGGTGCCCTGCGCAGTGGTCAGCGCGCGGCGAACCAGGTCCAGGACCTGCTGGCGGGCAAGTCGTTCGATCCGGCCAAGGCGGCACCTGTGGCAGCAGCTGCAGCGGCAGGCACCGGGGCGGCCAAGCAGAGCAAGGGCGGGTTCTTCTCCAATATGTTCGGCGGTGCTGCCGACAAGGGCGACAAGGGCGACAAGGACTACAAGGACGACAAGGACGACAAAGCCCCTGCCAAAGCCGAGCCGAAAAAGCCCGAAGAGGCCAAGCAGGACAAGCCGGGCTTCTTCTCGCGCCTGTTCGGTGCGGCGGATAAGCCTGAAGTGAAGGACGAGCCGGTTGCCAAGGCCGAGGAGGTGGCACCTGCGCCAGCGCCGCAAGCCGCGCCAACCCCGGTTGCGCCAACGCCTGTGGCCAAGGAAGCGGTGGCCAAGCCTGCTGCGCCCCAAGCGGTACCTGCCAAGCATGCCCCGGTGCACAAGCCGGCTCACAAGCCAGCCGAGACCCGGAAGGCAACAGCCAAGTCCGAGCCGGCCAAGAAAGCTGTGGCCAATACCCAGGCCAAGGCTGGTTGATGGCATGCCAGTGCCGGACGCATCACAGGTCCGGCACGGTTCTGGTAAACAGTGGCGCCCCTGCGGGAGCGGTTTCCCCCGCGAAAGCGCCGGCGCTGGCAAGCAGCAACGCCCCGGCTATCGTTAATGTTTCCTTAATAGGAATGTTTCAGAATACCTATCGGATTTGTCGATAATCCAGAGCAATTTTTTCCGCTTTTCTTCGATACGTTACGCGTTAGTCTGTGCACAACTTTCACGGGGAACACGTCAACATGCAACTGCGCAACTCACCTTCTCGCTACGGCGTAGTCAGCGTCGTCCTGCACTGGGGCGTGGCTCTGGCAGTCTTCGGCCTGTTCGGCCTGGGCCTGTGGATGGTCGGCCTCGACTACTACAGCCCTTGGCGCAAGGCTGGCCCGGACCTGCACAAGAGCATCGGCCTGGTACTGCTGGCGGTGATGCTGCTGCGGGTGGTCTGGCGTTTCATCAGCCCGCCGCCACCGGCACCGGCCAATCACGGCGCACTCACCCGCCTTGCCGCCAAGCTGGGCCATTTGGCACTGTACATCGGGCTGTTCGCGGTAATGATCGCCGGTTACCTGATTTCCACCGCCGATGGCGTCGGTATTCCGGTATTTGGCCTGTTCGAAGTGCCAGCACTGGTCAGCGACCTGCCGGACCAGGCAGACCTGGCTGGCGCGATTCATCTATGGCTGGCCTGGGGCCTGGTGATCTTTGCCTCGCTGCATGCCTTGGCAGCCCTCAAGCACCATTTCATCGACCGTGACGCGACCCTGACCCGCATGCTGGGCCGCAAAGCTTGACTCTCAACCTCAATTGCATAGGAAGGAAATTAAGGATGTTGAAAAAGACTTTTGCCGCTCTGGCGCTCGGTACCGCACTGATCTCCGCTGGCCAGGCCATGGCGGCCGAGTACAAGATCGACAAGGAAGGCCAGCACGCCTTCGTCGACTGGAAGATCAGCCACCTGGGCTACAGCTTCATCCACGGTACCTTCAAGGACTTCGACGGTAACTTCACCTGGGACAGTGCCAAGCCTGAAGCCAGCAAGATCAACGTCGACCTGAAAACCGCCAGCCTGTGGTCGAACCACGCCGAGCGTGACAAGCACATTGCCAGCGCCGACTTCCTCGACGTGAAGAAATACCCGCAAGCCAAGTTCGTCTCCACCAGCGTCAAGCCGACGGGTGACAAGACTGCTGACGTGACCGGTGACCTGACCCTGCATGGCGTGACCAAGCCGGTGACCTTCAAGGCCACCTTCAACGGCGAAGGCAAGGACCCATGGGGTGGCGAGCGTGCCGGTTTCAACGCCACCACCACGCTGAACCTGAACGACTTCGGTATCAAAGGGCCGGGCGCTACTTCGCAGACCCTGGACCTGGATATCAGTCTCGAAGGTGTCAAGCAGAAGTGATTCAGACCTGCTGAATACCGAGGGGCCGCAAAGCGGCCCCTCGGTATTTCCATCTGTCAGCCCTTGCGGGTCAGCAGTGCCGGGCGCTCGCCGCGCGGGCGGCTTGGCAGGTCATCCAGTTGCTCGGGCGTTGGGTAACGGTCGAGCTTGGATTCCTTGCGGATGATCACCGGTTGTTTTTCCGGCTGGCGCGGGTTGCGCACGGCCGGCTCTTGGCGGGCTGCATCATCGCGGGCCGGACGCCCACGGCCAGCGCCATCACGGCGGGCAGCGCCACCGTTGTTGGCACGGGCTGGGCGCTTCTCGCCACCACCGCCGCTGCGCTGCTGACCGCCCGTACGACCTTGGCCGCCGCTGTTGCTGCGCTGGCCGTTGCCTTGGCCGGCATTGCCGCCCGGGCGGCGATTGCGGCCCTGGCCCTTGCCGTTCTGGTACGGGCTGACATAGTCGGCACGGTTGCCGAAGTTGTCGATTTCGTCGTCCAGGAACTCTTCCGGGTCGCGATCGGCAGGCACTTTCGGCACGCTGGTGCTGGCTTGTTGCTGCTGCTGACGTGGCTTCTTGTCGCGCGGTTTGCGCGGCTGTTGCTTGTCACCCGCCTTGTCCTTCTCTGCCGGCTTGTCCGCAGCCTGCTGCTTGGCCTTGCCTTTATCCTTGCCCTTGTCCTTGCGGCCGCCGTTGGCGTCCTTGCCACCTTCGCCACGGGCCTGCTGGTTGCGCCCACGGCCATTGTTCTGTGGGCGCTCGCGTACTTCCGGCTTTTCCGCTTCTACCTGGCTGGCGTCGAAGCCCATCAGGTCGCCATCCGGGATCTTCTGCCTGGTTACCCGTTCGATGCTCTTGAGCAGCTTCTCTTCATCCGGCGCGACCAGGGAAATGGCCTCGCCCGAGCGCCCGGCCCGGCCAGTACGGCCAATACGGTGAACGTAGTCTTCCTCGACATTCGGCAGCTCGAAGTTGACAACATGGGGCAGTTGGTCGATGTCCAGGCCGCGGGCGGCGATGTCGGTGGCGACCAGTACCCGCACGCTGTTGGCCTTGAAGTCGGCCAGCGCTTTGGTACGGGCATTCTGGCTCTTGTTGCCATGGATCGCGGCGGCGGTCAGGCCGTGCTTTTCCAGGTATTCGGCCAGGCGGTTGGCGCCGTGCTTGGTGCGCGTGAACACCAGCACCTGTTCCCAGGCGCCCAGGGTGATCAAGTGCGCCAGCAGGGCGCGCTTGTGGCTGGCGGGCAGGCGGTAGATGCGCTGCTCGATACGCTCGACGGTGGTGTTCGGCGGGGTGACCTCGATTCGCTCCGGGTTGTGCAGGAGCTTGTCGGCGAGGTCGGTGATGTCCTTGGAGAAGGTGGCCGAGAACAGCAGGTTCTGGCGCTTGGCCGGCAGGCGGGCGAGGACCTTCTTGACGTCATGGATGAAGCCCATGTCAAGCATGCGGTCGGCTTCGTCGAGCACCAGGATTTCCACGTGGGCCAGGTCGACCTTGCCTTGGCCGGCAAGGTCGAGCAGACGGCCCGGGCAGGCGACCAGCACGTCGACACCCTTGGCGATGGCCTGGATCTGCGGGTTCATGCCGACGCCGCCGAAAATGCAGGCGCTGACCAACGGCAGGTCACGGGCGTAGACCTTGAAGCTGTCATGCACCTGGGCAGCCAGTTCTCGGGTCGGGGTCAGAACCAGCACGCGAGGCTGGCGTGGGCCGTGGCGCTGCGACTTGTCGGGATGGCCGGCCGGGAACAGGCGCTCAAGAATCGGCAGGGCGAAGCCGCCGGTTTTACCAGTACCTGTCTGTGCGGCGACCATCAGGTCGCGGCCTTGCAACACGGCGGGAATCGCCCGCTGTTGCACGGGGGTCGGCTGGGTGTAGCCCGCAGCCTCGATAGCGCGGACAAGAGCCTCGGAGAGACCGAGGGAAGCAAAGGACATGGGCAATCCTGTTCTCGTGTGGGCTGGGCCCGTGTGGGATGTTCTGCCTGGCGCGACGGGCATCGATGGGATGCGATCGCGTCCGGTCCAGCTGGGCTTTCACTGCACATCCAAGTAACGGAGGGTGGACGCTAAGGTGCGTCGATGCCGATCGGGATGCCTGTTGCGAGGCCGAGCGTCCGGGCGTGAGCCGGGCGGGAAGGCCCGAGTATAACAGAGCTATCGCGCCGTGCTGCTTTCCTGCTGCTCAACGGCGCTGGGAATGTCTCCGATGTCGCCTGTGTAGCGCTGGCTGATTGCCGCGTAGGCCGGTTCCTGCTTGAAACGCCGCAGCTCTTTGGCAAAGGCCTGGGCCAGCAACTCACGGCCCGGCTTGCGTACCAGGGCCAGGTATTGCGCCTGGCGGTTGATCGCCAACGGCAATGCCTCGACCTGCTGTTGCAGGCCCAGGTGCCGCAGCAGGTAATGGCCGACCTTGCGGTCGGTGACTGCCAGGTCGATACGGCCCAGCACCAGCTTGCCGAAGTTGGCTTCGTGGGTAGGGGCGGCTTCGCGTTTGAAGTAGGTGGCCTCGTTGAACGCTGCACCATAGCTATAGCCGGGCGAGGTGCCGACGGTGAGGCCGGCGAGATCCCCCAGCTTGCTGACCGGATGGCGACGTGCGCTGGCCTGGAACAGGACGAACTCGACCTCCGACATGGGCTCGGCGGCGTAAACCAGGTAGGGCTGGCGTGACTCGTTCTGGAATACGTCGAGGATGCCGTCGGCCAGGCCTTGCTCGATCATTGCCAGGCAGCGCTTCCACGGCAGGATCTGCACGTCTACCTCGACGCCGAGACGTGCGAAAACCCGAGTGGTGACTTCGTAGTCGATGCCGCGTAGCTGACCGCCATGCAGGTAGACATAAGGGGCCCAGTCATCGGTCACCAGGCGCAGGCGCTCGCCCAGGGCCACGGGGCTCAGGCAAGCGAACATGAGGATCCACAACAGACGGGCGACGTACGGCATGGCCGGAGATTACAAGCTTGGTCTGTTCAAGACCAGCGCCCCGACAGCCAAAGTGGGCAGGGGCTGCAATGCAGCCCCTGCAAATTTCGCTAGGGGGGTGAAGTCCAGTGCCGCTCTGCGCCCCGATCACGACGCAATGCCGCTGCTGCAGGCTGTTCAGCCCTGCGAAGACCGCAGCAGGTGCGCCTCTATGTCCTTGCGTCGCTCGCCCAATGTCAGGCGCAAGCCCGGGTGGCGCAGGCACTGTCGCAGTTGCTCGGGCTGCATGTTGCCATGACGGGCATTGAGGTTTTCCAGGGCCTTGTCCCACCAGGCCGGCGCGCAGGCGCGGTCGAACTCGTTGGGGTAGGGGTAGCAGCCATACAGCAGCTCGCGGGCGAACTGCCGTTCATGGCTGGGCAGGGTCATGCTCAATGCCTTGTAGCCCAGGCGTTGCAGTGCCGGTGGTCGTGGCAGCTGGTCGTTGACCAGCGGCACGTCGGCCAGCGCCGCGTGGCTCAGCGGGTCGTGGCCGTGCTTGCGCAGCCAGGCCTGGATCTTGGCGCGGAATTGCGCCTTGTGGCTCCAGTAGTGGTGGATGACGTCGGTGCACTCGGCCAGGTCCAGCGTGCGGTAGGCGGCCACCGCCAGGCAGAACTCCTCAAGGATATAGGCCTCGCGGGCCAACGGATGAAACTCGTCCATCATGGCGATGGAGCGGTCCAGGGTGCCTGCATCTTCGGCGGTCAGGCCGATCACCCCGGAGTTGACCAGTGGCATCTGGCAATCGGCAAGGCCGCGGGATCCGAGTATGGCCTGCAGGTTCTTGTACAGCAGGCACTTCTGGTTGCTGCCGTAGCGCGCGACGATGGCGTTGCACAGCAGGCGGCCCGGGCCTACCCGGGCGAACAGCTCGAGCGGCGACTTGCGGAAAAACGTGTCGGTGTCGATCAGCACGGCCAGCGGGTATTGCTGCAATACCTGGCGCAACAGCACGTGCTTGCAGCGGAAACGGTAGCCGTGAGGGGCGTTCCATGCCTGGCGCGTCGCTTCGTCCAGCAAGTGCACGGTGACCGGCAGGCCGGCATAGGGTTGCGGATTGTCGGTGTAGACTTGGATGTCCATGGCTTCGCCTGCTGCCGAGTCCAGATGGGCCAGGGCGCTGACGATGCTGAAGCAGGCTTCTTGATGATAGGTAGCCGGGCCAAAAGCCAGATAGACGAGCTGTGGATGCGAATGCTGCATGGCAGGCAAGACCTGTGTAACCCGAAAATGAATAAGGCTTTAGTCTATGACCAAAGCCTTAATCGGATCTTAAACAGATTTTGCTAAAAATTTCAGCGTGGCAGCTTCAGGTTGTTCCAGATGGCCAGGCTCGGTTCGGCCTGGTTCAAGGTGTAGAAGTGCAGGCCCGGTGCTCCGCCTTTTAGCAGTTGTTCGCACATGCGAGTGATCACTTCTTCGCCGAATGCCTGGATGCTGGCGGTGTCGTCGGCATAGGCTTCCAGTTGCTTGCGGATCCAGCGCGGGATCTCGGCGCCACAGGCGTCGGAGAAGCGTGCCAGCTTGCTGTAGTTGGTAATCGGCATGATGCCGGGCACCACCGGGATATCCACGCCCAGTTTCTGTACACGCTCGACGAAATAGAAGTAGCTGTCGGCGTTGAAGAAGTACTGGGTGATGGCGCTGTCGGCACCGGCCTTGACCTTGTGCACGAAATTGGCCAGGTCGGCCTCGAAGTTGCGCGCCTGTGGGTGCATCTCGGGGTAGGCAGCCACTTCCAGGTGGAAGTGGTCAGCGGTTTCCTGACGGATGAACTCGACCAGGTCGCTGGCGTAGCGCAATTCGCCACTGGCCATGCCCATGCCCGATGGCAGGTCGCCACGCAGGGCGACGATACGCTTGATGCCTGCGGCCTTGTACTCGGCCAGCAAGCCGCGCAGCTCAGCCTTGGTGTCGCCCACGCACGACAAGTGCGGCGCGGCAGGTACCTTTACTTCGCTTTCCAGCTGCAGCACGGTGTTCAGCGTGCGATCGCGGGTCGAGCCACCGGCACCGTAGGTGCAGGAGAAGAAATCCGGATTGTAGGCGGCCAACTGGCGGGCGACGCCCATCAGCTTTTCGTGGCCGGCATCGGTCTTGGTCGGGAAGAACTCGAAACTGTAGCGGCGTTCCTGGGACATCGGACGTTCCTCTAGCAGCCAGCTGCAAGCGGCAAGCTGCAAGTAGAAGCCAGATCGGTGATGGCCGATCTGGCTTGGGCATCGTTCAAGAAGTTTGAGCCTGGGGCTTCAAGCGGCATCGGCGCGTCTGCACCTGCCTGCCGCCTGAAGTTTGCCGCTTAGTAGCGGTAGGCGTGCGGCTTGAACGGGCCTTCCACGGTGACGCCGATATAGTCGGCCTGCTGCTGGGTCAGTTGGGTGACCACGCCGCCGAAGCCACGGACCATTTCCAGGGCCACTTCTTCGTCGAGCTTCTTCGGCAGCACTTCAACGGTCAGGCGTTCGGCCTTCTTCTCGGGCGACAGGTCGGCGAACTTCTGCTGGAACAGGAAGATCTGTGCCAGTACCTGGTTGGCGAACGAACCGTCCATGATGCGGCTTGGGTGACCCGTGGCGTTACCCAGGTTGACCAGGCGGCCTTCGGCCAGCAGGATCAGGTAGTCGTCGTTCTGTGGGTCGAAGCTGCCGGCGCCGGTGCGGTGGATCTTGTGCACCTGCGGCTTGACCTCTTCCCAGGCCCAGTTCTTGCGCATGAAGGCGGTGTCGATCTCGTTGTCGAAGTGGCCGATGTTGCAGACCACGGCGCGCTTCTTCAGGGCCTTGAGCATGTTGGCGTCGCAGACGTTGACGTTACCGGTGGTGGTCACGATCAGGTCGATCTTGCCCAGCAGGGCCTTGTCGATGCTGGCTTCGGTGCCGTTGTTGATACCGTCGATGAATGGCGAAACCACTTCGAAACCGTCCATGCAAGCCTGCATGGCGCAGATCGGGTCGACCTCGGTGACTTTGACGATCATGCCTTCCTGACGCAGGGACTGGGCCGAGCCCTTGCCCACGTCACCGTAACCGATCACCAGGGCCTGCTTGCCCGACAGAAGATGGTCGGTACCCCGCTTGATGGCGTCGTTCAGGCTGTGACGGCAACCATACTTGTTGTCGTTCTTGCTCTTGGTGACCGAGTCGTTGACGTTGATCGCCGGGACTTTCAGCTCGCCCTTGGCCAGCATGTCCAGCAGGCGGTGCACGCCAGTGGTGGTTTCTTCGGTGATGCCGTGCACGCGCTCCAGTACCTGCGGGTACTTCTTGTGCAGCAGTTCGGTCAGGTCGCCACCGTCGTCGAGGACCATGTTGGCGTCCCATGGCTGGCCATCCTTGAGGATGGTCTGCTCCAGGCACCACTCGTACTCTTGCTCGGTTTCACCTTTCCAGGCGAACACCGGGATACCGGCGGCGGCGATGGACGCGGCGGCCTGGTCCTGGGTAGAGAAGATGTTGCACGACGACCAGCGCACTTCGGCCCCCAGGGCGACCAGGGTTTCGATCAGCACGGCGGTCTGGATGGTCATGTGGATGCAGCCCAAAATCTTCGCACCCTTGAGCGGTTGCTCGGCCATATACTTGCGGCGCAGGCCCATCAATGCAGGCATTTCCGATTCGGCGATGATGGTTTCGCGACGGCCCCAGGCGGCCAGGGAGATGTCGGCGACTTTGTAATCGGTAAAACCAGCAGGCATGTTTGCAGCGCTCATGAGAGCCTCCATTCGTAGTGTGCGAATGGGCGCCGTTGTGCGTTGAGCGTCCGCGGGAGCGGACAACGCCCCATCCGAGCCTGACAGGCCTAGCCTGCTGCAGCGCCCCTCGGACAGGTGGCGGGCATGGCACCGCTGTGGGCAACCATGTGAAGCGGCGGAGATTATAGCCGCGACCGCCGGCTTGCCCAAGGTTTTCCGTCGATTAATCGCGACGATAGTCGATGTTCAATGGAGCGACGTCGGCCGCTCTGCCATCATTGCTGCACCGTAGCCAAGCAGGTCAGGAGCACAGATGAACTTTCACACCCGCAAGTGGGTTAAACCCGAAGACCTCAACCCCAATGGCACGCTGTTCGGTGGCAGCCTGTTGCGCTGGATCGACGAAGAGGCGGCGATCTACGCCATCGTCCAGCTGGGCAACCAGCGCGTGGTGACCAAGTACATATCGGAAATCAACTTCGTCAGTGCCTCGCGCCAGGGCGACATCATCGAGCTTGGCATCACCGCCACCGAGTTCGGCCGCACCTCGATCACCCTCAAGTGCGAAGTGCGCAACAAGATCACCCGCAAGGCCATTCTCACGGTGGACAAGATGGTCTTCGTCAACCTGGGCGAAGACGGGCTGCCGGCGCCCCACGGGCGGACCGAGATCAAGTACATCCAGGACCAGTTCCCGGATTCGGCTGTGGAATGACGTACAAGTCACAACATTTTCAGCGCCTGTGAGACCGAGCGCCGCCCGCGCGGCGCTCGGTCTCACAGGCGCTGAATCTCCATCGGCGAACACATTACAGGCAAACCGGCACCCCAACGCTATATAGTCATCCCTCAAAAACGTCACAAGGACTCAACGGCGTGCTGGCAACTTCCCTGGTATTGATCGCCGCCCTGTTGCATGCAACCTGGAATACCCTGATCAAATTCAGCGGTGAACGCCTGCTGGTGATCGCCAGCATGGACACCGTGGCACTGGCCTTCGCGGTGCTGGCGGCGGCCTTCGTCGAGGTGCCGCCGGCCAATATCTGGCCCTGGCTGCTGGCATCGGCGCTGGCCGAGCAGCTATACCGTTTCCTGCTGATCCAGGCCTATCGCGTCGGCGACCTGGGCCTGGTCTACCCTTTGATGCGCGGCCTGTCGCCCTTGGTGGTGCTGGCACTGACCCTGGCCTTTGCCGGCGAGTCACTGAGCCAGCAGCAGATCATCGGCATCCTGTTGATCCCCTGTGGCATGGCCTGCCTGTTGTGGCAGGGCGGTGGCGGCGACCGGCTGCCGTGGTCGATGCTGCCGGTGGTTGCCCTGATTGGCCTGTGCATCGGCAGCTACACCTGGTTCGATGGTCAGGCCGTGCGCCTGTGGGGCAAGCCCTGGGATTACCTGGTGTGGCTTACCTTGCTCAGCGCCTGGCCGTTCCCCTTGCTGGCCTGCGTGGCACGCCGTGCGCCGTTCGTACTGTTCTGGCGCCTGCAGTGGCGCCTGGGGCTGGCGGTAGGGCTTTGCGTACTGCTCAGTTATGCACTGGTGCTGTGGGCGATGCACCTGGGGTCGGTGGCCGAGGCGGCAGCACTGCGGGAATTGAGCGTTATCCTGGTGGTACTGCTGGGCATGCGCTACCTCAAAGAACCTTTTGGCGGGCCAAGACTCCTAGCTTGCGGGCTGGTGTTGGCCGGCATGTTGATAATGAAGCTTTGACCCGAAGACTGAACAAGGAGTCCTGCCTATGACCGTTGCCCTGTGGTGCATTCTGATCGCGCTGGTCCTGCCGCCGCTCTGCGCGCTGATCGCCAAGGCGAGCAGTGGCCGTTTCGGCCTGAGAGACAACCACGATCCGCGCGCTTTCCTGGATACGCTTTCCGGCTTGCCACGCCGCGCGCATGCCGCCCAACAGAACAGTTATGAAGCCTTTCCGGCCTTTGCCGCGGCGGTGCTGGTGGCAGATATCGTCGGCAATGCCGAGCAGGTAACCCAGGATGTGCTGGGGGTGATGTACATCACCAGCCGCTTGCTTTACATCATTTGCTACCTGGCGGACTGGGCGGTGCTGCGCTCGCTGGTGTGGTTTGCCGGGATGGCGATGATCGTGGCGTTCTTCGTGGTTTCCATCTGACAACTGCCGCCGTCCGTGTGGGGGGCGGCTTCAGCCGCGAACGCCAGCGAAGCCGGTGCCATGCTCCGCGTGGTCTTGCTCGCGGGTAAGCCCGCCCCACAGGGCTCGCTTGACCTTCAGGGCACCTTGGGCACCTCAGGCAGCGGCTTGCCCTTGGGCCACAGCATCCAGATCTGTCCTTGCTGCTTCATGTTCCCGGCCAGTTCTCCGGCCTCCGGCCCGGTGCCCCAGAACAGGTCGGCCCGCACTTCGCCCGTAATCGCCCCTCCGGTATCCTGAGCGCCCACGGGGCGAACTATCGGGCTTCCGTCCGGGCGGGTGGTGGACAGCCACAGCAGACTGCCCAGCGGAATCACCTTGCGGTCGATGGCTACGCTGTAACCGGCGGTCAGCGGCACGTTCAGCGAACCGCGCGGGCCTTCGTTGCTGTCCGGGCGGGTGCTGAAGAACACATAGCTGGGGTTGCTGGCAAGCAGCTCCGGCACGCGCTGCGGGTTGGCCTGGGCCCAGGCGTGGATGGCGCCCATGCTCACTTCTTCCTTTTTCAGCTGGCCTTGTTCTACCAGCCAACGCCCGATCGGGCGGTACGGATGGCCGTTCTGGTCGGCGTAGCCCAGGCGCAGCTGGCGGCCGTCTTCCAGTTGCACCCGACCGGAACCCTGGACCTGCAAGAACTGCAGGTCCATGGGGTCGGTCAGCCAGGCCAGCACCGGTGCCTTGACGCCGTCGCGGTTGATGACTTCGGCGGTGTCGTAAGGCTTGAGCACCCGCCCGTCGAGGCGCCCGCGCAGGCGTTTGCCCTTGAGCTCGGGGTACACGCTGGCCAGGTCGACCACGATCATGTCATCGGGAATGCCGTAGACCGGCACATGGTTGCTTGCCGACGGCTTGAGGCTGCCGGGGTAGACCGGTTCGTAGTAGCCGGTAATCAGGCCATGGGCGTTGTTCTCGGCGGAACGCAGGCCATATACCTCCAGGTTCTGCTCCAGGAAGGTGCGCACCTGTGCAGCACTGGCCGTGGCATTGCCGGCGGCTTCGCAGGTAGCGGCCCATACCGGGTCGCGCTTGAGCTTTTCACAGCCATTGCGCCAGGCGTAGAAACCGGCCAGCAGGTCTTCGTCACTGACAGTCGGCAGGTCTTTCCAGGTGGTCGGGACGTAGGTAGCGATGGCATGTGGCTCCGGCCTGGCGTTCTCGCCGCCGTTGCAGCCGGCCAGCAGAGCCAGCACCGGGAGCGTCCAGGCCAGATGGCGCAGGGCTGATTTCATGTGTGTATTCCTGTCACGGCGAAGATTGATATTCGCCCTTGTTTTTTATGTGGCTATTGGTCTTTGGCTCGTGGGCAGCGATACTGGCCGCCCATTTGCGTAGGCCGAAGTGAGCGTGATGTTGAAGCGATTGACCGTTGTTCTGCTGGCAGCATTGGCCTTGGGCGGTGCCATGAGTGGTTGCGAGCGGGTTGACCCGAACTCGCCGCTGGGCAAGCGCAAGGCGATCTTCAAGGACATGCTCAGGACCAGCGAAGACCTGGGCGGCATGCTGCGGGGCCGGCTGCCGTTCGACGGGGTGAAGTTTGCCGACGGTGCGCTGAAGCTCGACAACCTTTCGCACCAGCCCTGGCAGCACTTTCCATCGGCACGTGATGGTGGCGACAGCAGTGCGCGCACCGAGGTCTGGGAGCGCCAGGCCCGCTTTCATGACCTGGCCCGGCAGTTGGAAGGGGTCACTGGCGAACTGGTCGATGTCACCCGCGGTCAGCCGCTTGACGCTGCCCGGCTGAAGGCGCCGATGGACAAGGTCGAAGCGGCATGCAAGGCCTGTCATAGCGAATTTCGTAATCATTGACCGTGGTTGCCGCTGGCTTCAGCGGTCCAGGTCTTCCACCGCTTCCTGCAGCTCCTTGCGCGATTCGGCCAGCTTGTCCTTGCGTTTGTTGATCTTCTCGGAATCGCCTTTCTTCTCGGCCTTCTTCAGATCCTTTTCCCGCTGTGCCACCTCGTGACGGGCTTCGAGTACTTTTTGCTCGCGCTCCTTGCGCAGGCCGGCATCGGTGCAGTTGTCGACCCCGCGTAGCGCCTCTTCCAGCCCTGAGACCTGGCCGGCGTTGCCCTGGTCGCGGGCAAGCTTCAGCTGGTTCTCGATGGCGCTGCGCTTGGCGGCGCAACCGGTCAGGCCGGCATCCGGCTGGGCAGCCTGGACGGCGCCAGCAGCCAGGCCGAGTGTCGCGAGCAGGAACAGGGTCGAAATACGTGTCATGAAAAGCCTCCTTGACGGGGCGGGGCAGCAAAAGTTGGGGGAAATCCTGCCTTGGTTTTGCTCATTTAGGAACCCTTGTCGGGCCTTTCCGCTTGATTCGAGGAATTTCCTTGCAGGTAAACTGGTAAAAAATCATTGCATGGTCTGCTGGCTGTCGACCCGAAACCCTTCGATGCCGGCCAGGTCAAGTTGGTTGGCGATGGTTTGAACCTCGAGGTTGGTGAAGTATTCCACCAGCTGTTGGCCGCGCTTTGCGCCGATACCGGGCAAGGCTTGCCATTCGACGGCTGCGCGCGCGGCCAGGTCTGGCCAGTCGCCGGCCACCTGCACCCCTGCTGGCGTGGGCACTCCTAGCCCACGCAGCCATTGGGCGAATGGCCGCGAGCGGGCTTGCTGGAAGCTGCCCAGCAACTGCGCCGCAGTGACGTCGCTGATTCCCGGGATCTGGCTCAGGCGTTCGGCATCCAGGTGCAGCCAGTCGGTCATCGAGGTCACCAGCCCGGCGGCCACCAGCCGGCGCCAAGTGCCAGGGCCGACGCGAGGCAGTGCCAGCCCGTGTTTGCCGCTTAGCCAGGAGAGGCGGGCCACGAACTGCTCCTCACAGCCGACAGCGGCCTGCCAGCAACTGTGGACGTGGTACTGGCCGGGTGTTGGTGGGGTGACTGGGTGACGCTCGACGGCGCGGTGTAGCACCTGCTCCAGGCGCGGGATGGTCAACCCGGCAAGGCTCACGGCCACCTGGTCGCCGGGACGGATATCGAGACTTTGCCAGCGTGCCAGCGAGCCCAGGCTTACCTGGGTGATCCGCCGGTCATTGAGGGTTACCGGAATGACCTGCAGCACCGGCGTGACCTTGCCGGTACGGCCGACGCGGAAGCGGACTTCGCGGACTTCCGCCAACGCCTGTGTGAAGGGGTACTTCCAGGCTGCGATCCAGTAGGGCGCCCTGGCCTGCCAGCGCTCGGCGGGCGGGCGGCTGCCCAGGCGCAGGATCACTCCATCGCTGGCGAAGGGCAGCGCGGTGCGGTGCCAATGGTCGCGCCAATGGGCTGCATCCTCCGCTGTATTGATGGCGACGCTGTACTCCTGGCCTTCGGGAAAGCCCAGTTGCGCCAGCTGTGCAAGACGCTCGGCCTGTTGCGCCGGGCCTTGAGGCCAGTCCCAGACGAACAGGCCGATGCCATTGCCCTGTTCATTGCTCAACACCTTGCGTGCCAGCAGCCCGGCCACTGTACCGCGGGCGTTGGTGCTGCCTGCCCGGGCTTGTACATGCGCGTCCAGGCGCCAGTACAGTTCGCCCTGCAACAGCAGGTCCACGGGTTGGGGCAGCTGCTGGGTGATCGCGCCTAGCCTCGGGATGTGGCGGCTCCAGTCATGCCCCTGCACCCCGTCGCCGCGGCTGATCAACTGCACCAGACGGCCCTGTCGATAGATGAGGGTGACGGCTACGCCATCGACCTTGGGCTGCACCCAGACCCCGCGCTTGCCGGCCAACCAGCGCACCACGGCTTGCTGGTCGGCCAGTTTGTCGACCCCCGTATGCGGTACCGGGTGGGGGACCGGCCCGCGGGCACTGGCCAAGGGCGACGCGGTGTTCGCCAGGCCAAAGCACTGCTGCAGGTGTGCCAGGCGCCGGCGGCTCTGGTCGTATAACTCATCGGGCACCAGCGCAACGCCCTGGCGATGGTAGTGGTCATCCCAGCGGGCGAGCGTGGTGCGCAACTGGGCGGTTTCAGTGGCGGCTTGCTGCGGGCTCCAGTCCGGGCATTGGCCGGCCCGCGTCAGTGGGGCCTGGAGTATCAACAGCAAGGCGAACAACAGCATGAGTGGCATGGCCAGCATCCTTGCATGGCGTGTCGGAGCCCTCAGCCTAGGCAGGTGAAGTGTGCGGTGCCATGCAGGGTTTGTCAGGGGATATGTCACAAAAAAGCCCCTGCCGAACATTCGGCAGGGGCTTTCGTCCAGCGCTGCAGGAAAAGTTACAGGCCGGCAGCGTCACGCAGCGACTGGGCGCGATCGGTACGCTCCCAGGTGAAAGTGGTGAAGGTGTCGTCGCCGACCGTCTTCTGCTGCGGGGTGCGGCCGAAGTGGCCGTAGGCGGCGGTTTCCTGGTACATCGGGTGCAGCAAGTCGAGCATGGTGGTGATGGCGTACGGACGCAGGTCGAAGCACTCGCGCACCAGCTGGATGATCTTGTCGTCGGAAACCTTGCCGGTACCGAAGGTGTTGATCGAGATGGAGGTCGGCTGGGCCACGCCAATGGCGTAGGAAACCTGGATCTCGCAGCGTTCGGCCAGGCCGGCGGCGACGATGTTCTTGGCCACGTAGCGGCCGGCGTAGGCGGCGGAACGGTCGACCTTGGACGGGTCCTTGCCGGAGAACGCGCCACCACCATGGCGGGCCATGCCGCCGTAGGAGTCGACGATGATCTTGCGCCCGGTCAGGCCGCAGTCACCCACGGGGCCACCGATGATGAAGTTGCCGGTCGGGTTGATGTGGTACTGGGTGCCTTTGTGCAGCAGTTCGGCAGGCAGGGTGTGCTTGACGATCAGCTCCATCACCGCTTCCTGCAGGTCTTTCTGCGAAACCTCAGGGTTGTGCTGGGTCGACAGCACCACGGCGTCGATGCCGACAACCTTGCCGTTTTCGTAACGGCAGGTGACCTGCGACTTGGCGTCCGGGCGCAGCCATGGCAGCAGGCCGGACTTGCGCGCTTCGGCCTGGCGCTCGACCAGACGGTGCGAGAAGCAGATCGGCGCCGGCATCAGCACTTCGGTTTCGTTGCTGGCATAGCCGAACATCAGGCCCTGGTCACCGGCACCCTGGTCTTCCGGCTTGGAGCGGTCCACGCCCTGGGCGATGTCCACCGACTGCTTGCCGATGATGTTCATCACGGCGCAGGTGGCGCCATCGAACCCAACGTCGGAGCTGTTGTAGCCGATGTCGATGATGACCTTGCGCACCAGGTCTTCCAGGTCGACCCAGGCCGAAGTGGTGACTTCGCCGGCGATGATGGCGACACCGGTCTTGACCAGGGTTTCGCAGGCGACGCGAGCGTATTTGTCCTGGGCGATGATGGCATCAAGGACGGCGTCCGAAATCTGGTCGGCGATCTTGTCCGGATGCCCTTCGGACACGGACTCGGAGGTGAAAAGGGAGTATTCGCTCATCTCGAAGGTTCCTGAAATTTACCGATGGTGTATGTCGCCAGCCGTCCGCTGAAAATGGCGGACCTGGATCTGGAAACCGTTACGCAAGCCCACGTACAGGCTGTCCCCCGGGAACAGCCCGGCTGCCGTGGCCCAACGGGCCAGGTCGTCCTGTTCAAAACCGAGCCAGAGGTCGCCGCAGGCTTCCCGCGCCCAGCCCTGGTCATGGCTGCACAGTTCGGTGACCAGCAGACTGCCGCCTGCCTTCACCCGTTTGGCCAGCTGGCGCAGGGCCAGGGCCGGATCGCTGAAATGGTGCAAGACCATGTTCAGCACAACGCAGTCGGCTTCCACATCCGTTGCACCCAGTGCATCGGCCAACTGCAGGTTTACATTACTCAGGCGCTCACGTTCGCAGACCTGGCGTGCCAGTTCGAGCATGGTCGGGCTGTTGTCCAGCGCGGTGACCCGGGCGAAGCGCCGGGCCAGGTCGGGCAGGAAACCGCCATCACCAGGGCCGACTTCCAGGGCACTGGCGGCCGGGTCGAAATTCAGCTTGTCGAGCAGCGCCAGCAGGCTTTCGCGGTACTGCGGCAGGCCGGCGATCAGGTCTTGCTGGGCGCGAAACTTCTCTTCCACGCGCTGGAAAAAGTCCTGGCTGGTGGCGGCGCGACGTTGCTGCACCTGGGCAATACGGGCCTGCACCTCGGGTGGCAGGGCCAGCTCGTCGACCTCTTCGAGCAGTGCCGCATGCAGGCGGCCGCCCAGGCGCAGGCTGTCGGGCAGGGCGCGGCGGTAGAAGACCGCGTTGCCTTCGCGACGGGTGGCGACCAGCTCGGCCTGGGCCAGGACCTTCAGGTGGTGGCTCATGCCCGACTGGCCGACGTCGAAGATCTGTGCCAGTTCCAGCACGCCGAACGAGTCATTGGCCAGTGCGCGCAATACGTTCAGGCGCAACTCGTCGCCACTGGCTTTGCACAGGGCGGCCAGTGCTTCGCATTGCTCGGGAATCAACTGCGCACGAAGGTTCATGGGGCGGCAGTCTAGACAGGCATCGTTGCCCTAGCAAGGGCAATATCAAAAAGTTTTGATATTGGGTGATGAGCGGGACGCTTAGCCCGGTTTTGCGCCGAATTGAAAGCCAATCACAGGAAAATCCCCTGACTGCGACCATACGTCATTGCCCCGAGCCCCCCCAGTGGGCGAAAATGGCCGCCTTTTTCGTGACACCACCTATTCAAGCCCCCAGGAGATCAGCGATGCCCAGCCGTCGTGAACGTGCCAACGCCATTCGTGCCCTCAGCATGGATGCCGTGCAAAAGGCCAACAGCGGCCACCCAGGTGCCCCCATGGGCATGGCGGATATCGCCGAAGTGCTTTGGCGCGACTATCTGAAGCACAGCCCGAGCAACCCGAATTTCGTCGACCGTGACCGCTTCGTGCTGTCCAACGGCCACGGTTCGATGCTGATCTACTCGCTGTTGCACCTGACCGGCTACGACCTGTCGATCGATGACCTCAAGGCCTTCCGCCAGCTGCACAGCCGCACCCCGGGCCACCCGGAATACGGCTACACCCCAGGCGTCGAGACCACCACCGGCCCGCTCGGCCAGGGCATCGCCAACGCCGTGGGCTTCGCCCTGGCGGAAAAAGTGCTGGCGGCCCAGTTCAACCGTGACGGCCACACCATCGTCGACCACAACACCTACGTGTTCCTCGGCGACGGCTGCATGATGGAAGGTATCTCCCACGAAGTCGCCTCGCTGGCTGGCACCCTGGGCCTGAACAAGCTGATCGCGTTCTACGACGACAACGGCATTTCCATCGACGGCGAAGTGCACGGCTGGTTCACCGACAACACCCCGGCGCGCTTCGAAGCGTACAACTGGCAGGTGATCCGCAATGTCGACGGCCATGACGCCGACGAGATCAAGACCGCCATCGAGACCGCCCGCAAGAGCGATCGCCCGACCCTGATCTGCTGCAAGACCATCATCGGTTTCGGCTCGCCGAACAAGCAGGGCAAGGAAGACTGCCATGGCGCACCGCTGGGCAACGACGAAATCGCCCTGGCCCGCAAAGAGCTGAACTGGAACCACGGCCCGTTCGAAATCCCGGCCGACATCTACGCCGAGTGGGACGCCAAGGCCGCCGGTGCCAAGGCTGAAGCCGAGTGGAATCAGCGTTTCGAAGCCTATGCCAAGGCCTATCCAGAGCTGGCTGCCGAGTTCCAGCGCCGTGCCGCCGGTGAACTGCCGGCCGACTTCAGCGAGAAGGCCCAGGCCTACATCAATGAAGTGGCGGCCAAGGGCGAAACCATCGCCAGCCGCAAGGCCAGCCAGAACACCCTGAACGCGTTCGGCCCGCTGCTGCCCGAGTTCCTCGGCGGTTCGGCTGACCTGGCCGGCTCCAACCTCACCCTGTGGAAGGGCTGCAAGGGTGTCGAGGCCAACGATGCCAGCGGCAATTATGTGTTCTACGGTGTGCGCGAGTTCGGCATGACCGCCATCATGAACGGCGTTGCCTTGCACGGTGGCCTGGTGCCTTACGGCGCGACTTTCCTGATGTTCATGGAATACGCCCGCAACGCGGTGCGCATGTCGGCGCTGATGAAGCAGCGCGTGATCCACGTCTATACCCACGACTCCATCGGCCTGGGCGAAGACGGTCCGACCCACCAGCCGATCGAGCAACTGACCAGCCTGCGCAGCACGCCGAACCTGGACACCTGGCGCCCGGCCGACGCGGTGGAATCCGCCGTGTCCTGGAAACACGCCCTGGAGCGCAAGGACGGCCCTTCGGCACTGATCTTCTCGCGCCAGAACCTGCAGCACCAGGCGCGTGACGCCCAGCAGATCGCCGACATCAGCCGCGGCGGCTACGTGCTGAAGGACTGCGCCGGCGAGCCTGAGCTGATCCTGATCGCCACCGGCTCGGAAGTGGGCCTGGCGGTCCAGGCGTTCGACAAGCTGACCGAGCAAGGCCGCAAGGTGCGCGTGGTTTCCATGCCGTGCACCAGCGTGTTCGATGCCCAGGACGCTGCCTACAAGCAGTCGGTATTGCCGCTGGAAGTGGGCGCGCGCATTGCCATCGAAGCCGCCCATGCCGACTTCTGGTACAAGTACGTTGGCCTGGAAGGCCGCGTCATCGGCATGACCACCTATGGTGAGTCGGCGCCTGCTTCGGCTCTGTTCGAAGAGTTCGGTTTCACCGTGGAGAACATCCTCGGGACTGCCGAAGAGCTGCTGGAAGACTGATAGAAGGAAGGCGAGGGCCTTTGGCCCTCGTTCGCGGCACAAGGCCGCTCCCACAGGGTATTGCGTATGCCGTCCCCTGTAGGAGCGGCCTTGTGCCGCGAATGGGCTGCGCAGCGGCCCCGTTCAACTGCCGGAGTTCAAGAGCTACCTATGTCCCACCCGCGTCCCTACAAAGTTGCACTCAACGGTTATGGCCGTATCGGCCGCTGTGTCTTGCGCGCGCTGTTCGAGCGGGGGGCAAAGGCCGGTTTCGAGATCGTCGCGCTGAACGACCTGGCCGACCAGGCCAGCCTGGAATACCTGACACGCTTCGACTCCACCCACGGGCGCTTTCCCGGTGAGGTGAAGGTCGACGGCGACTGTCTGCATATCAATGGCGACTGCGTGAAGGTGATGCGCAGTGCCACCCCTGAAGGCATCGACTGGGCCGCCCTGGACATCGACCTGGTCCTGGAATGCTCCGGCGCCTACCACACCCGCGCCGATGGCCAGCGTTTCCTCGACGCCGGTGCACCGCGGGTGCTGTTCTCGCAGCCGATGGCCAGCGAGGCCGATGTCGACGCCACGGTGGTCTTTGGCATCAACCAGGCCTGCCTGACCGGCCGTGAGCGCCTCGTGTCCAACGCCTCGTGCACCACCAACTGCGGCGTGCCGCTGCTGCGCGTGCTGGACCAGGCGTTCGGTATCGAGTACGTGCAGATCACCACCATCCACTCGGCGATGAACGACCAGCCGGTAATCGATGCCTACCACCACGAAGACCTGCGCCGCACGCGTTCGGCCTTCCAGTCGGTGATCCCGGTGTCCACTGGTCTGGCGCGTGGCATCGAGCGTCTGCTTCCGGAACTTGCCGGGCGAATCCAGGCCAAAGCGGTACGCGTACCGACCGTCAACGTTTCGTGCCTGGACATCACCCTGCAGACTGCCCGCGATACCAGTGCGGTCGAAGTCAACCGGGTGTTGCGCGAGGCGGCGCTGGAAGGCCCGCTGAAAGGCTTGCTGGCCTACACCGAGTTGCCGCATGCCAGCTGTGATTTCAACCACGACCCGCATTCGGCGATCGTCGATGCCAGCCAGACCCGTGTTGCCGGCCCACGCCTGGTTAACCTGCTGGCCTGGTTCGATAACGAATGGGGCTTTGCCAACCGTATGCTCGACGTTGCCGAACATTATCTGCACGTCGTCCACCCCACCCGCAACAAACAGCCCTGAAGGACTGCATTCATGACCGTGTTGAAGATGACCGACCTCGACCTGCAAGGTAAACGCGTACTGATCCGCGAAGACCTCAACGTGCCTGTGAAGGACGGTGTGGTAGCCAGCGACGCGCGCATCCTGGCAGCGCTGCCGACCATCAAGCTGGCCCTGGAGAAGGGCGCGGCGGTAATGGTCTGCTCGCACCTTGGCCGCCCGACCGAAGGCGAATTTTCGGCCGAGAACAGCCTCAAGCCAGTCGCCGACTACCTGAGCAAGGCCCTGGGCCGTGAGGTGCCGCTGGTGGCCGATTACCTCGACGGTGTCGAAGTCCCGGCCGGTTCCCTGGTGCTGTTCGAAAACGTGCGCTTCAACAAGGGCGAGAAGAAAAACGCCGACGAGCTGGCGCAGCAATACGCTGCCCTGTGCGACGTGTTCGTCATGGACGCATTCGGTACCGCCCACCGCGCCGAGGGTTCGACCCACGGTGTCGCCAAGTTCGCCAAGGTCGCCGCTGCCGGCCCGCTGCTGGCGGCCGAACTGGATGCCCTGGGCAAGGCCCTGAAAGCCCCGGCCAAGCCGATGGCTGCCATCGTTGCCGGCTCCAAGGTGTCCACCAAACTGGATGTGCTGAACAGTCTGAGCGCAGTCTGCGACCAACTGATCGTCGGCGGCGGCATCGCCAACACCTTCCTCGCTGCCGCCGGCCACCCGGTGGGCAAGTCGCTGTACGAGCCGGACCTGGTCGACACGGCCAAGGCTATCGCCGCCAAGGTCAGCGTGCCGCTGCCAGTCGATGTGGTGGTTGCCAAGGAGTTTGCCGAAAGCGCCGAAGCCACGGTCAAGGCCATTGCCGATGTTGCCGCTGACGACATGATCCTGGACATCGGCCCGCAAACCGCAGCCCACTTCGCCGAGCTGCTGAAGTCGTCGAAAACCATCCTGTGGAACGGTCCGGTCGGTGTGTTCGAGTTCGACCAGTTCGGCAACGGCACCGAGGTGCTGGCCAAGGCCATCGCCGACAGCGCGGCGTTTTCCATCGCCGGCGGCGGTGACACCCTGGCGGCGATCGACAAGTATGGCGTTGGCGCCGATATCTCCTACATTTCTACCGGTGGTGGTGCCTTCCTCGAGTTTGTCGAGGGCAAGGTCCTGCCGGCCGTGGCCATTCTGGAAGAACGGGCCAAGGCCTGATGATGCCGGCGCTTGGCAAAGGGAGTGGCCTGATGGTCAAGCAATTGCCTGTGATGATGCTGGTTGGCCTGCTGAGCGCTTGCGCTGGCAGCCCGGCCTCGGATGTCGACCCGGCGCAGCCGCCCAAGGGCGGCTGTTACCAGTCGGAATGGCAAGCCGAGACCGTGCCGGTCATCAGCAAGCGCGTGGGCCCGGAAGGCCTGGAGAAATACGACGAAGACCACCAGCGCAAGGCGCCGGGTTGCCCTTGATCGGGTGACAGGCAACCTGAAGACTGATTTGTGGTCTTGAAAAGGGGCCGCGGTGCGGCCCTGTATCGAGGAAGCTGAATGAAAGCGCTTTTGGCCGTGATGGCCCTGGCGACACTGGCAGGATGCTCGCTGCTGCAGCCGGCGCAACCCGCCCCGGCAGAGGACTGGACCCGTTGGGTCTGCGATAGCCAGGCTGAAGTGCTGTGGCGTTTCGCCGATGCGCAACGTGACCAGGTCGACGTGCGCCTGGGGGGCGGTGACCAGGTCTACCGGCTCAAGGCCGAGCCCGGTGCATCGGGTGCGCTGTACAGCGATGGCATGCTGGCCTTCCATACCAAGGGCGAAGAGGGCCTGGTGTACTGGGTGGCAACCAACGATCTGATTGGGCGGGGCTGCAAGGCACCGTGACTGGCCGGGCCGCGAGGGTGGCCCACACTACTTGAACAGCAACCGCCCCTGCGGCAGGCTTGCACGAAACAAACGACGCTTGTCGGGAGAGAGATACACCATGGCACTCATTAGCATGCGCCAGATGCTGGACCACGCCGCCGAGTTCGGTTACGGCGTACCAGCTTTCAACGTCAACAACCTCGAGCAGATGCGCGCCATCATGGAAGCGGCCGACAAGACCGACTCCCCGGTGATCGTCCAGGCTTCGGCCGGTGCCCGCAAATACGCCGGCGCGCCGTTCCTGCGTCACCTGATCCTGGCGGCCATCGAAGAATTCCCGCACATCCCGGTGTGCATGCACCAGGACCACGGCACCAGCCCTGACGTCTGCCAGCGTTCGATCCAGCTGGGCTTCAGCTCGGTGATGATGGACGGTTCGCTGGGCGAAGATGGCAAGACCCCGACCGACTACGAGTACAACGTGCGCGTTACCCAGCAGACCGTTGCCATGGCTCACGCCTGCGGTGTTTCGGTAGAAGGCGAGCTGGGCTGCCTGGGTTCGCTGGAAACCGGCATGGCCGGTGAAGAAGACGGCATTGGCGCCGAAGGCGTGCTGGACCACAGTCAGATGCTGACCGACCCGGAAGAGGCTGCGGACTTCGTCAAGAAGACCCAGGTCGACGCCCTGGCGATCGCCATCGGTACCAGCCACGGTGCCTACAAGTTCACCAAGCCTCCAACCGGTGACGTGCTGGCTATCGATCGCATCAAGGAAATTCACAAACGCATCCCCAACACCCACCTGGTGATGCACGGTTCGTCCTCGGTACCGCAAGAGTGGCTGGCGATCATCAACCAGTACGGCGGCGACATCAAGGAAACCTACGGTGTACCGGTCGAGGAAATTGTCGAAGGCATCAAGTACGGTGTGCGCAAGGTGAACATCGACACCGACCTGCGTCTGGCGTCCACCGGCGCCATCCGCCGCCACATGGCCATGCACCCGAGCGAGTTCGACCCACGCAAGTTCTTCGCCGAAACCGTGAAGGCCATGCGTGATGTGTGCATCGCCCGCTACGAAGCCTTCGGCACCGCTGGCAATGCCTCGAAGATCAAGCCGATCTCCCTGGAAGGCATGTTCCAGCGCTATGCCAAGGGCGAGCTGGCCGCCAAGGTCAACTGATCGACTGGCAACACGGAAGACCCGCAGAAATGCGGGTTTTTCATTTTCGCGGTGCAGGAAACCTGCTGCTAATGCAGGCCTGGTCATCGGCAGCACGGAAAGCCCGGCGAACCGACCGTTAGTCGGCTTCGGTACAGTTGAGTCGCTGATAGCGTTCTGATTGCATTGCGTGTTATTCGCTCAGAGCTAGAGTACTAGTGGATCCAAGTGTATTTTTGAAGTCGGTCACATAATAGAGAAGCAGCATGGATGGCGCTCACGCTCTACCACAGCCACTGGATGGCAGTTCGGTTCTCCTGGTGGTAGACGATTACCCCGAGAACCTCATCAGCATGCGGGCATTGCTGGCCCGTCAGGATTGGCAGGTACTAACGGCAAGTTCGGGTATCGAAGCCTTGAACACATTGCTTGAACATGAAGTCGATCTGGTCTTGCTGGATGTACAGATGCCGGAGATGGATGGCTTTGAAGTCGCCCGGCTGATGCGCGGCAGCCAGCGTACCCGGCTGACGCCGATCATCTTCCTCACCGCCAACGAACAGTCCGAAGCCGCCGTGCTCAAAGGCTATGCCAGCGGCGCCGTGGACTACATGTTCAAGCCGTTCGACCCACAGATCCTCAAGCCCAAGGTCCAGGCCCTGCTCGAGCAGCAGCGAAACCGGCGCATGCTGCAACGCCTGACCCGTGAGCTGGAGGCGGCCACGGCGTTCAATGCGTCGATCCTGGAAAACGCCGCCGAGGGTATTCTGGTGGTGGATGCGCAGGGCATCATCCGCTTTGCCAACCCGGCCATATCCAACCTGTTGTCCACGCCGGTAGCACAGCTGCAGGGCGCCCGCCTGCTCGATCTGGTGCAGCTGGCCAATGCCGGCCTGTGGGAGGACTCGGGCTTCTACCAGGCGTACCTGGGCAGGCAGATTTTCCGTGTGCATGATGCCCAACTGCGCACCTCTGGTGGTGAGCTGTTGCCCGTGGCATTGTCCTGCGCGCCGCTGCCGGTCGACCAGCAGGCCATGGTGGTGACGGTGCTGGACATGTCGGTGGTGCGCAACCTGCACCAGCAGCTGGAGTACCAGGCCGTGACCGACCCGCTCACCGGCCTGCTCAACCGCCGCGGTTTCTACCAGGCCGCCGAAGGCGTGCTGTTGCGCAACGAGCGCTCGGACAAGGCGCAGGCGCTGATGTACATGGACCTGGACGGCTTCAAGCGCATCAACGACTCGCTTGGCCACGACGCCGGTGATCGGGTGTTGCGCTGGGTGGCCGAGCAGCTCAAGGACTGCCTGGGCAGCGAGGCGCTGTTGGCGCGCATGGGCGGTGATGAATTCACCGCGCTGTTCGACGGCCTGCCGTATCCGGAGCAGGCCGGGCGTTATGCCGAGCGGCTGTTGGAGCGCGTTTCCATCAGCCACGAGGTGGACGGCTTCGACGTGTGCCTTGGGGTCAGCATCGGCATCGCCACCTACCCGGACTGCGGCGCCAACGTCGAAGGCCTGTTGCGTGCCGCCGATGCGGCGATGTACGCGGCCAAGCAGGCGGGGCGCCAGCAGTACCGCTTCTATGACCAGGAGCTCAATGGCCGGGCACGTTCGCGGCTTATGCTCGAAGACAGCGTACGCGCGGCCATCGAGCAGCAGGACTTTACGTTGGTGTACCAGCCGCAGGTCGCCTTCAATGGCGGCCAGCTGCGAGGTTTCGAGGCGTTGCTGCGCTGGCAGCACCCCAGTGTTGGCGATGTGCCGCCCGGGTTGTTCATCCCGCTGCTGGAAGAGGCGCGCCTGATCAACCGCCTGGCCAGCTGGATCTACCGCCAGGGTGCGGCCCAGCGTCAGGCCTGGTGCCAGCGCTTTGCCCCGGACCTGGTGCTGGGTATCAGCCTGAGCCGTGCACAATTCGTCATGCCTGGCCTGGTCGAAGAGTTGCAGCGGGTGATCCAGCTGTACCAGCTGGACCCGGCACAGCTTGAAGTAGAGGTGGCGGAAACCTCGCTGATGTACAACATCGATGCGGCGGTGAAACAGATCCACCGTTTGCGCGACCTGGGTGTGCGGGTGGCGCTGGACGATTTCGGTGCCGGCGACTGTTCGTTGCGCATGTTGCGTGACCTGCCGATCGATACCCTCAAGCTCGACCGCCACCTGGTGGCGCGCCTGCCCGACTCGGCGGTGGACGCCGCGCTGGTGCGCAGCGTCATCAGCCTGTGCGGCGACTATCGCATCACGGTGATCGCCGAGGGCGTGGAAACCCCGGTTCAGGCGGCCTGGCTGAAGGCCAACGGTTGTGAGTACGTGCAAGGCTTCCTGGTGGCGTATCCGATGACCGCAGCGGATGCCAGCAGTTTCCCGGCGATTTTCTCCTGGCCAGTGCCCTGATTGGCTAGAATCGGCATTCGTCATACCGAAACCCGCGCCATGACTGTATTACGTTACTTGCAAGCCTACCCCCCGCACCTGCAGCAGCAGGTGCGGCAGATGATCGACAGCGGCCGCTTGGGCGAGTATCTGCAGCGCCGTTACCCTGGCCGCCACGACGTGCAAAGCGACAAGGCGCTGTACGGCTATGCCCAGGATCTGCGCCAGCAGTACCTGCGCAGCGCGCCGCCCCTGGACAAGGTATTGTTCGACAGTCGCCTCGACCTGACCCACCGTGCCTTGGGCCTGAACACGGCGGTATCAAGGGTGCAGGGCGGCAAGCTCAAGGCGAAGAAGGAAATCCGCATTGCCTCGCTGTTCAAGGAAGCAGCGCCGCAATTCTTGCGCATGATCGTGGTGCACGAACTGGCGCACCTGCGCGAGCGTGATCACAACAAGGCGTTCTACCAGCTCTGCCAGCACATGGAGCCGGACTACCACCAACTGGAATTCGACCTGCGCGTCTACCTGACCTATCGGGAGCTGCCGGGCAACTGTTAAGGACCACGCAGCATGGCAGTGAGCAAGACCAAGAGCAGCTTCTACCGGCGCCTGTACGTCGCCTGGCTGATCGACAGCCAGACCGCGACCAGCGTGCCCGCCCTGATGGAGGCTACCGGCATGCCGCGGCGCACCGCCCAGGACACCATCGCCGCGTTGGCCGACCTGGATATCGTCTGCGAATTCGAGCAGCAGGAAGGCGCGCGCAATCACGCCGGGCATTACCGCATCCATGACTGGGGGGCAATCGACAAGCAGTGGATCATCCGGCACTTGCGGCAGATCCGTGAAGTGCTGGGTTATCCCTGAACAGATCGCGGCTTTATGCGGCCAGACAGAGGCTTCGGCCAAAATAGAGGCTAAATGACACTATTGGCCGCTGTCCTGGGCAGAGGCTTTGTGTAATCTCATCGGTAGTTGCGAAGAAGACCGCCCTGACAATGTGTGCTCCCCCATTGCGAAAAGGACTTGAGCATGCGGCCACTGCTTTGTGTGCTGGGATTACTGGCAATGATGCTGGCGACGCCTGCTCTGGGTGCTGACCGGCTGCGCCTGGTGGCGGACAACTGGCCGCCGTTCACCGACACCAGCATGCCCGGCGGCGGCCTGGCGACCAGCATCGTCACTACCGCGCTGACTCGGGCCGGCTACACCAGCGGGTTCGAGGAGGTGCCATGGGCGCGGGCGTTGCTCGGGGTCAGCGAAGGGCGCTACGACGTGCTGATCAACGCCTGGCACAACGACTCGCGCGAGCGTATCGGGCAGTTTTCCTCGGCCTACCTGACTAACCGCGTCCGGCTGCTGCAGCGCAAAGGCGAGGCGTTTCGCTACAGGCGTCAATCCGACTTGTATTCCTACAGCATCGCCGTGGTGCGTGGTTACGCCTATTCCCCGGCGTTCGATGGTGACAGCCGCCTGCACAAAGTGCCGGTGCGCAACTTTTCATCAGCGGTACGCATGTTAGCCGCTGGGCGGGTTAACCTGGCGGTGGAAGACGAATACGTGGCCCGCTACAACCTGCAGCGCGAGCCGCAGGAAGTGCGTGATGGGGTGATGCTGGTGGAGCCCCCGTTGGGCGAGAACACCCTGCATATCCTGGTCAGCCTGAAGCATCCGGAGCATGCGCAGATCGTCGAACGGTTCGAGCGGGCGATTGCGGCGATGAAGGCCGATGGCAGCTATGCACGGCTGCTGCGTCAGCATGGCTTCTGATCGCCCAGACACCCAGGAAATCAGCTTGGCGCACCTTCCTTGATCAGGTGCGCGGCCAGGGTCCGCAAGGGGGCCAACTGTCGGCAGATCAACGCCAGCTGCGTTTGTACCAGACGCTGGTGCTCATCCAGGTCGTCCGGCATCTGCTCCAGGGCATCGGCCAGCGCTTCTTCGGCATCACTATGAATCGCCACCGGCGCGCGCGCGGCCAGGCCGTTGGCGATCTCGTCCAGGCTGCTGGCCAGGCTCTGCCCGGCACCTTCGATCAACTGTTCCTGCACTTGCGCAGGCAAGGCGGTATCGCGGTGCGCGCCCAGCCCGGAGAGGTAGCTGAGCAAGGTGTGTGACAGCACCAGGAAGCGGAAGCCGACGTCGGCCTCCTTGCGGAAATGCCCGGGCTCCATGAGCATGTTGGCCAAGGTGGTGGACAGTGCCGCGTCGGCGTTATGGGCATTACGCCGGGCCAGGCGGTAGGCCAGGTCGTCGCGCTTGCCGTGGGCATATTGTTGCATGATCTGCCGCAGGTACTGGCTGGCGCAGGTCAGGGTATTGGCCAGCACCTTGTTCAGGCGCCGCCCTTGCCAGTCGGGCAGGAACAGGAACACCGCGAGGATGGCGATCAGGCTGCCCACCAGGGTATCGAACAGGCGTGGCAGGAACAGGCCGTAGCCATCGCCGATCTGGTTGAAACAGAACAGCACCATCAGGGTGATGGCTGCCGTGGCCAGGGTATAGCGGGTGGTGCGATTGACGAAGAACAACACCCCTGCGACCACGGCGAACAACGACTGCACAACCGGGTTGGGGAACAGGTCGAACAACGCCCAGCCTACGGTAAGGCCGAACGCGGTGCCGACTATCCGCTGCCCCAGCTTGCGCCGGGTTGCACCGTAGTTGGGCTGGCATACGAACAGGGTGGTGAGGATGATCCAGTAACCTTGGGTCGGGTGGATCAGGTGCACCATGCCATAGCCGATCGACAATGCCAGCGGCAGGCGCAAGGCATGGCGGAACAGCAGTGAGGTTGGTGTCAGTTGGGTGCGCAAGCGGGTCCACACGTCCTTCAGCGAACGGGGTGAGCGATCGAGCAGGCTGCTGTCGCTGGCATCGGCCAGACTGTCTGGGTTGCTGGCCGCACTCAGCAGGCGGTCCAGCGTCGCCAGGTTGGCAGCCAGTGCCCTCAGCGAGCGCAACAGGCCGCGCCACGCCGGGTTGCTCTGGATGCGCAGGTGTTCCAGCGAGGCGTTGAGGTCCTCGAGGGCTTCGGGGTAACCGCTGGCCAGCACGAACGGTTGGCGCAGGCGGATCGAACGGGCCAGTTCCTGGCAGGATGAGCCCTGTTTGCGCAACAGACGCTGGCAGCGGAACATCACGTCGCTGTGGAAGAATGTCTCGGTCAGTGCGTTGTAGGGGTAGTGCGAGGCACTGACCCGCTCATGGATGTCCTGTGCCAGGAAATACAGCTTGAGGTACCGGCTGACCTTGGAGTTGGGCTGGCTGTTGCCGACCCGGTGCAGAATGATCTCCTTGGCTGCGTTGAGGGCCGCCACCACCTTGCCGTTCTGTCGGGCCAGCTCCAGACGTCGGGCTTCGACGTCGAGGGTGCGGATGGGCTCGAACAGGCTGGCCTTGAGCTTGAGGTAGCTGCCCAGCTCGAAGAACAGCCTGGCCAGGCTCTGCTGCACCGGCTGGTTTGAAAACAACGCTTGCCACAGCACTGACAGCAGCCCGTACCAGGCCGCACCGGCCACCAGCAGCAGCGGTTCGTGCCAGAAGTCGGTGACTTGGCCGCCGCGCTGGTCTACGCCGATCATCGTGTATACCGAAGTGATCAAGGTTGCCGAAGCAATGGCGCCATAGCGCTCGCCCAGCGCCCCGAGCATGGTCAGGCTGAAGGCGGCGAGGGCCAGGGCAATGACGAAGATCCAGGGGTAGGGGAACAGCAATTCGACCGCCAGCGCGGCGATCGCGAAACACACCAGGGTAACGGCCAGGGCGCTGAGGCGGCCCTGCCAGCTGTCATCGGTTTCCGCCAGGGCGCTGGCGATGATGCCGAGAAACAGCGGAATCAGCAGGGCCATCTCGTTCTGGTACCAGCACAGGGCCAGGCTGCCGGTCAGGGCGATGGTCACCCGGATGCTGTAGCTGAACTTGTCTTGGCCCCACAGGCGACGCAGTGACTGACGGAACGAGCTCGATGACATGATGGCCTGCTGGGCAGTGATCGATTGAATGCATGGCGGCACGGTCAGCAAGAAGCGTTCCGTGCTGCTGAATGGATTCTACTCTACACGAACTGCGCAGCGGCGTTGGCGGAGGCCCAGGCCCACTGGAAATTGAAACCGCCCAGGTGGCCGGTCACATCCAGCACCTCACCGATGAAATACAAGCCGGGGCTCTTCAGCGACTCCATGGTCTTGGACGACACTTCGCGGGTATCCACCCCACCCAGGGTCACTTCGGCGGTGCGGTAGCCCTCGGTGCCGGCCGGCACTACCTGCCAGTTCGCCAGCTTTTCGGCGATCTGCGCCAGTTCTGCCGGGGTGTACTGCTTCATGGGCCTGGACTCGAACCACTGCTCGGCCAGCAGGTTGGCCAGTTTGCGGGTAAATACCTCGCCGAGCACGGTCTTCAGTTCGGCGTTGGCGCGTTCGGCCTGCATCTGTTGCAGCCAGGCCAGCGCATCGCGGTCGGGCAGCAGGTTGATCTCGACCGTGTCACCGGCTTCCCAGAATGACGAGATCTGCAGGATCGCCGGGCCGCTGAGGCCGCGGTGGGTGAACAGCAGGTTCTCGCGGAAGCTGGTGCCGTTGCAGCTGGCGGTGCAATCCAGCGAGGTGCCGGACAGCTCGCTGCACAGTGCCTTTAGTTGGGGCTCGGTAATGGTGAATGGCACCAGGCCGGCGCGGGTCGGCAGCAGGGTGTGGCCGAACTGGCGCGCCGCCTGGTAGCCGAAGCCGGTGGCCCCGAGGGTCGGGATCGACAGGCCGCCGGTGGCGATCACCAGCGACTGGCAGGCGAACTGGCCGCCGCTGGTCTGCAGCAGGTAGCCGCCTTCGGTCTTCTCGATCTGTTCGATGCTGGTGTGCATGCGGATCTCGGCACCGGCCTCGTCGCATTCGGCCAGCAGCATGTCGAGGATGTCGCTGGCCTTGTTGTCGCAGAACAGCTGGCCGAGCTTCTTCTCGTGGTAGGGCACGGCGTGCTTGCACACCAGCTCGATGAAGTCCCACTGGGTATAGCGGGCCAGGGCCGATTTGCAGAAGTGGGCGTTGTGCGAGAGGAAGTTGCCGGGTTCGGTGTACAGGTTGGTGAAGTTGCAGCGCCCGCCGCCGGACATGAGGATCTTCTTGCCCGGTTTGTTGGCGTGGTCGAGCACCAGCACCCGGCGGCCGCGGCGGGCGCTGAGCTGGGCGCACATCAGGCCGGCGGCGCCGGCGCCGAGGATGATCACGTCGGTGGAGTGCACGGTGTTACCTCTTCAGGATTGCTGGGGCTGCGCGGCCCAAAAATCAGCATCAGACGATGCGCACTTTCAGGGAGCGCCCCTTGATCTTGCCGTTGTTCAAGCGCTGCATGGCCTGCCTGGCCAGTGGCCGCTCCACGGCAACAAAGGCCTGGAAGTCAAAGATCGCAATCTTGCCCACCTGCTTGCCCGGGATCCCGGCATCCCCGGTCAACGCGCCAAGGATGTCGCCCGGGCGCAGCTTGTCCTTGCGCCCGGCAGCGATGCACAGAGTGCTCATCTGTGGCAGCAGCGGCTCGCCGCCCTTGCTCTTCAGGCTGTCCAGCTGGTCCCAGCGCAGCGGGCTCTTCTGCAGGTCTTCGATGGCCTGGGCGCGGTGCCCCTCGGCAGGTGCCACCAGGCTGACTGCAATGCCTTTTTCGCCCGCGCGGCCGGTACGGCCCACCCGATGCACATGGATCTCAGCGTCACGCGCCAGCTCGACGTTGATGACCATGTCCAGGCCGTCGATGTCCAGGCCGCGGGCAGCCACGTCGGTGGCTACCAGCACCGAACTGCTGCGGTTGGCGAACATGGTCAGCACCTGGTCGCGGTCGCGCTGCTCCAGGTCGCCATGCAGGGCCTGGGCAACGATACCCTTGGCGGTCAGGTGGGCGACCAGGTCCTCGCACTGCTGCTTGGTGAAGCAGAACGCCACGCAGGACTGCGGGCGATAGTGGCCGAGCACACGAGTAACGGCCTCCAGGCGCTGCTGCGGGTCGATCTCGATGAAGCGCTGCTCGATCTGGTTGTCGCTGTGCAGGCTCTCGACCTTGACCTGTTGCGGGTTGCGCATGAAGTCGGCGGCCAACTGCTTGATACCGGCCGGGTAGGTGGCCGAGAACAGCAGGGTCTGGCGGCGCGACGGGGTCTTGCCGATGATGCTGGCGATGGCGTCGAAGAAGCCCATGTCGAGCATGCGGTCGGCTTCATCCAGCACCAGAGTGTTCAGGCCGTCGAGGACCAGGGTGCCTTTGTCCAGGTGCTGCTGGATGCGGCCCGGGGTGCCGACGATGATGTGCGCGCCATGCTCCAGCGAAGCGATCTGCGGGCCCAGCGAAACGCCGCCGCAGAGGGTGAGGATCTTGATATTGTCCTCGGCGCGGGCCAGGCGGCGCAGTTCCTTGGCCACCTGGTCGGCAAGCTCGCGGGTGGGGCACAGCACCAGCGCCTGGCAGCCGAAATAGCGCGGGTTGATCGGGTTGAGCAGGCCGATGCCGAAGGCGGCGGTCTTGCCGCTGCCGGTCTTGGCCTGGGCAATCAGGTCCTGGCCCCTGAGGATGACTGGCAGGCTCTGGGCCTGGATCGGCGTCATCGAGGCATATCCGAGGGCGTCCAGGTTGGCCAGCATGGCAGCGGACAGCGGCAGGGAGGCAAAGGCGGTGGAATCGGTGGTCACGAGGCAGGCCTGCGGTGCGAAGCGAAAAATGCCGCATAGTCTACCAGCCTCGTGGCCATTCGCCCTACGACTCCATGTGTTGTTCCGGACGACGGGCACGCCTTCCGTCCGTCGGCGCCAGCTGCAGGAAGATCGCCGCCGCGAGCATGGCCATCACGCCGATGGTCACGAAGGTCAGCTGGAATGCGCCCAAGGTGGTTTCCACACCTTCGGCGCTGCCGGCAGCGGTGAAACCACCCAGCAGCGCACCGGCGCAGGCCACGCCCAGGCTCAAGGACAGCTGCGCCACCACCGACAGCAGGCTGTTGCCGCTGCTGGCGCTGGCGTCGTCAAGGTCGATCAGGGTGACGGTGTTCATTGCCGTGAACTGCATGGAGTTGACTGCTCCGAGCAGGCCAAGCTGAAGCAGCAGCACGGCATAGGGCGTCTGCTCGTCGACCAGGCCGAGGCTGGCCAGCAGCACGCCCAGCAGCAATGTGTTTCCGGTGAGGATGATGCGGTAGCCAAAGCGTTCGATCAGCGGCCGGGCGATGGACTTGGCGAGCATGGCCGCCGCGGCCAGCGGAATCATGCTCATGCCGGCCTGGGCCGGCGAGTAGCCCAGCGCCACCTGCAGCAGCAACGGCACCAGGAACGGCAGGGCGCCACTGCCCAGGCGGGCGAACAGGTTGCCGAGGATACCGATGGCAAAGGTGCGCACGCGGAACAGGCTGGGCGAGAACAGTGGCTCCGGGTCGCGCCCGGCGCGCAGCCAGTAGGCCGCCAGGCAGGCCATGCCGGCGAACAGCAGCAACATCACCCGCAGGTGTGGCAGGTGCAGCTCACCCAGGCCCTCCATGGCGATGGTGATCAGCACCATCGCCGCGCCAAACAGCAGGAACCCTGGGCCGTCGAAGGTGGTGCGTTCGGCGCCGCGCAGGTCGGGGATGAACTTCCATACGGCATAGCAGCCGACCAGGCCGACGGGCAGGTTGAGCAGGAAGATCCAGTGCCAGCTTAGAATTTCCACCAGCCAGCCGCCAACCGTCGGGCCCAACAGCGGGCCGAGCAGGCCGGGAATGGTGATGAAGCTCATGATGCGCACCAGCTCGGTGCGTGGGTAGGCGCGCAGTACCACCAGTCGCCCGACCGGCAGCATCAGCGCACCGCCCAGGCCTTGCACGACCCGGGCGAAGATCAGGAAGCCGAGGCTGTTGGCCGCGGCGCACAGCAGCGAGCCGAAGCTGAACAGCAGGATGGCGCTGAAGAAGATGCGCTTGGTGCCGAAGCGGTCGGCGATCCAGCCCGAGGCGGGGATCAACAAGGCCAC
The DNA here is from genome assembly GCF_054057835.1 of Pseudomonas sp. TE21394. NCBI lineage: Bacteria > Pseudomonadati > Pseudomonadota > Gammaproteobacteria > Pseudomonadales > Pseudomonadaceae > Pseudomonas > Pseudomonas sp. TE21394. The sequence goes on from NZ_JBSRZR010000001.1 coordinate 2,428,720, forward strand.
CGTGAGCATGTAGGCGATGATCACGCCTTGCATGCGCAGCGGGTTTTCGGCCAGCGAGCGGGCCATGGCCGGCAATGCGGTGTTGAGGATGGTGCCATCCAGGGACTGCATGAAGAAGGCGATGGCCACCACCCAAGGGATCCAGCGGGCGGTGACGGGGTCCAGCGGGGTGCGTTCGGGCATGACTTCCTCGTTTGTCAGTGCCGGCCTTTTCGCGGCGCAAACCTCTACCACAGGGGGTGTGCGTTCCCTGTTGGAGGGGCTTTAGCCGCGAAAGGCCCGGCAAGTCCAATCACAATGTCAGGGTCAGGCGTTTGACCAGCGCCCCCGGCAAATGACTCGACCCGGTACTGCGCTGCCCATAGGTACTGGTCGATAGAATCATCTCGCGCTCACGGGTCAGGTCTTCCAGCTGGTTACCCAGCAAGTTGTACAGGCTGTCATCGAAGCGCATGGTGCGCACCGGCCCCTGGATCTGCCCATTCTCCACCCAGAAGGTGGCGAAGCGGGTCAGCCCGGTCATTCGCGCTGCTGGCAGGTCGGAGTAGTTCAGGTACCACAGGTTGCTGATGTACAGCCCGGTGCCGAGCCGCTCAAGCACCGCTTCGCTGGGCAAACCACCTGGTGCAAGGCTGAGCGCACATGGCGATTCGTAGCTATCGGCACCATTGGCCAACAACCCGAATTCGGCGGCGCTGCGTGCGCTGACCAGCCGTTGCAGCGCCTTGCCTTGCTGGATCAGCGGCACATCCAGGCGCGGTGAGCCTTCATCGGAAAACGCCGGGCTCAGCGAGCCGCTGACCTGCTCGGTGAAATTCACCAGCGGGCTCAGCCGCGCATCGCCGTGGTAGAGGCGCTGCAAGGCGCTGTTGCCGGTGGCCAGGGCCTGCGCGGAAAACCCGCCCCAGCACAGCATGCCGGCAATCTCGTCCATCGCCGCCGGGGCCAGGTAGGCGCGATAGCTGCCAGGCTTCAGGGAAACTGCCGGGCGGCCGAGGAAACCTAGTTGTTCTCGTGCCTGGCGCAGGCGCGTGGTGAACTCGTCAGCGCGCCACGCCTGCCCCGCGTAGTTGGCCTTCACCGCCTCGCCATTTGCGTGAAACAGGCTCCAGTCGAAGTTGAAGCTGTTGGCCTGATGCCAGCCGAAGGCTCCGAACGAGCTGGCGAAGCCCCGGCACACGGGGCCGGCGGCGTAGATGCCGACCAAGTCCAGGTCGCCGGCTTCGTGCTCGAGCAGGGCCAGTACTTCATTCAGTTCGGGCAGCGGCTGTTGCTGCTGGCTGTGGCTACGCCAGGCGCTTTCGTCCAGACGCAGGTACGGATCGACGGCCAACAGCGGCAAGGTCTGGCGCAGTTGCTCAAGGGCAGTGTTCAGGCGCTGGCCATCGAGTTGCGCGTCACCACTCAAGGTCACCTGTTGCTCTGCCTGACGGCCATCGCAGACAAGCCGCAGTTGCGCACTGGCCTGGCTCACTTCGCCGGCCTGGCGCACCTTGGCATGGTTGAAACGCACGAACTGCGACCGTTCGGCGCTGTAGCCAAGGGTGAAGTGTTCGCCCGCTTGCAAGGCGGCATGCAGGTTTCCGACCAGGGTTTCGAATGCGTGTTGCATCAGGCGTCTCCTCCGAATACGTCGATCTGGCGGAACACGCAGGCCGGTGAAGCGTGACCAACCCGTACCACCTGGTTGGGTTCGCCCTTGCCGCAGTTGGGCGTACCCAGCACTTGGAAGGTGGTACGGTCACCGACTGCCGCCAGGTTGCGCCAGAAATGCGCGGAGATGCCGCGGTAGTTGGGGTTCTTGACGATGCCCTTGAGTTCGCCGTCTGCGATCAGCTGGCCCCATTCGCAGCCGAACTGGAACTTGTTGCGCGCGTCGTCGATGGACCAGGAACGGTTGGTGCGCATCAGGATGCCGTGCTCGATGCCCTCGATCAGCTCGTTCAGCGATTTGTCGCCCGGCTCGATGTTGAGGTTGGCCATGCGGTCGATCGGCGCACGGTTCCAGCCGCAGGCACGGCTGTTGGCCACACCGTCCAGGCCGGAGCGGAACTGCGACAGCGCACCACCCAGCGGGCGCAGCAACAAGCCGTCGCGGATCAGGAACTGTTTGCTGGCCAGGGTCCCGTCATCATCGAAGCTGTAGCTGGCCAGCTCTTCGTCGATGGTCGGGTCGAAGGTCACGTTCAGCAGGCTGGAGCCGTACTGCAGGTGGCCGAAATCGCTGGCTTTGACGAAGCTGGTGCCGGCGTAGTTACGTTCGTCACCCAGGATGCGGTCCATCTCCAGCGGGTGGCCGATCGATTCGTGAATCTGCAGCATCATCTGGTCCGGCATCAACAGCAGGTCGCGCGGGCCGCTGGGAGTGTTCGGCGCCAGCAGCAGTTGCAGCGCCTCGTCCGCCACCCGGCGGGCGGCGCCGACCAGGCCGCAGCGCTCGATGATCTCGAAACCGCCCTGCTGGCCGAAGTTGTCACGGCCCAGGCTGCGGCTCTGGCTGTCCTGGCCGTCGCTGGCGGTCACCCCAAGGCCGGGGAACAGGAAGCGCTGGGCATGGCGCAGTTGTGCGCCGGCCGAATTGAGATAGGTCTGCTCGACCAGGCTCATGCCCAGGCTGGCTTGCCAATCTACCAGGCGGCTGTCCTTGGGCACGCTGGCCGATTCTGCCGCGAGCAGGCCAAGGCAATCGGCGAGGGAGGGCACAGGCTGGTCAAAGTTGGGCGAAATGTGGTCATGCCGGGCACTGGTCACTGCCTGCCCGCGCAGGTCCAGCAAGCTGTGGCGGGCGATTTGCCGGGCCAGTGCCTCGGCTTGCTCCAGCGCGCGTTGCAACCCGGCCTGGGACAGGTCGGCGGTGGCGGCATAAGCCTCTACGCCATTGACCCGCACGGTGAGCATGGCGCCTTCGTCCTGGCTGAACAGCGGCGGCTCTGCGACGTTGCGGCGTACCGACAGCGCCTGGTGCGACTGTTTCACATGGCGCAGGGAAAACAACTCGGCCGAACTGCGCAGCGCGGCGAAGCGCTGGCGCAGCAGGGCGCTGGAATCGAACATGCGAAAGCCTCCGTATACACGGTGGCTCCCCCTAGAACCACTCGTCTTGCATGGCGAGGCAGGTGTCGTCGCGCGCCTCGAGCAATGCCAGCTCATTATGGCAGCCTGGCACTTCCCAGGTCAGGAAATAACGAGCAGCCTGTAGCTTGCCGAGGTAGAAGTCGCGGTCGACCGGGCTGCCCTTGAGCAGGCCAAGCTCGGCGTGAATGGCCTGTTCCAGCCAGCGCCAGCCGATCACGCAGTGGCCGAAGGCCTTGAGGTAAAGGGCAGAGTTGGCCAGGGCGCCGGCGAGTTTGCCCTGGGCCAGGTCACCGAGCAGGGCCAAGGTTACGGCTTGCAGGCGGGTGACCAGTTGTTCCAGTGGTTGGCGCAGTAGGTCGAGGCTCGGGTGATGACTGGCGCGCTCGCCGGTTGCGGCGATCAGGCGGAGCAGTTGCTTGAGCCCGGCGCCGTTGTGCTGTGCCAGCTTGCGCCCCAGCAGGTCAAGCGACTGGATGCCCTCGGTGCCTTCGTGGATCGGGTTCAGGCGGTTGTCGCGATAGTACTGCTCGACAGGATATTCACGGGTATAGCCGTGGCCACCAAGAATCTGGATCGCCAGTTCGTTGGCCTTGAGGCAGAACGTCGAAGGCCAGGACTTGACGATCGGGGTCAGCAGGTCGAGCAGGTCTTGCGCCTGTTTACGGGCGCTTTCATCGGCGGCGGTGTGGGTGTCATCGAACAGGCGCGCTGCGTACAGGCCCAGGTCGAACGCGCCTTCCACATAGGCCTTCTGTGCCAGCAGCATGCGTTTCACATCCGTGTGCTCGACAATCGGCACCGCCGGGCTGTGCGGGTCCTTGTTATCCGGTAGCCGGCCCTGAGGCCGCTGGCGGGCATAGTCCAGGGCGTACAGGTAGCCGGCATAGCCAAGCATCACTGCGCCCATGCCCACCCCGATACGGGCTTCGTTCATCATCTGGAACATGCAGGCCAGGCCCTGGTGCGGCTGGCCGACCAGGTAGCCGACGCACTGGCCGTTGTCGCCGAAGTTCAGCGCGGTGGACGTGGTGCCACGCCAGCCCATCTTGTGGAACAGCCCGGCCAGCAGCACATCGTTGCGCATGCCGCGGCTGCCGTCCGGGTTGACCAGGTACTTCGGCACGATGAACAGCGAGATGCCTTTCACCCCGGGCGGGGCATCCGGCAGCTTGGCCAGCACCATGTGCACGATGTTTTCCGACAGTTCGTGGTCGCCGCCGGAAATGAAGATCTTGTTGCCCTTGAGCCGGTAGCTGCCGTCACCGGCAGGCTCGGCACGGGTGCGGATATCGGCAAGCGAAGAGCCGGCATGGGGTTCGGTCAGGGCCATGGTGCCGAAGTAACGGCCCTCGATCATCGGCTGCAGGAACAGGCGCTTCTGTTCTTCGCTGCCGAAGCTTTCGATCAGGTTGGCTGCGCCCATGGTCAGGAACGGGTAGGCCGTGGTGCCGGCGTTGGCGGCCTGGAAGTGGGCGAAGCAGGCCTGTGAGACCAGGCTGGGCAACTGCATGCCGCCGACTTCGAAGTCGCGGTTGGCGTTGAGGAAGCCGGCTTCGAGGAAGGCGTCGATGGCGGGTTTCACTTCCGGGATCAGTTCGGCGTGGCCGTCCACATAGCGCGGCTCGTTTTCATCGGCTTTGCGGTTGTGCGGGGCGAAGAACTTTTCCGCGATGGTGCGGGCGGTGGTCAGCGCGGCGTCGAAGGTTTCGCGGCTGTGCTCGGCAAAGCGTGGGCGCTGGGTCAGGGCTTCGGCGTCGAGTACTTCGTAGAGCTCGAAGGCCAGGTTGCGGGGGCTGAGCAGGGTCTCGGGCATGGTCGCGGTCCTGTTGCGAGATGCTGCGAGTCTAGGCCGATAGGGTGGGGTGGGGGAGGTTAATAGGTTTGGGTGATATGGGTTCAGAAAGCTGGGATCCCTGCGCGGGCCCTTTGGCGTGAGCCCACGGCTAGTGTGTTGATGCCGGGACCTGCGCATTACCAGTAGGGGTCACGAGAAAGGCCGAACAGACGCCGAAAAAACCGAGACGTTTCCCACAAGTCGGAGTGGATTTGGACTATCGCGGACCAAGTGGCATTTGGCCTTGAATGTGCTCTTTGGTTTTCACAAGGCGGCGTTTCAGATGAGTGATGTCCACAGTAATGACTTGACAGATGGCCAACGCGATCAGGTGCCCTTCTTCGTAGTTTCGCCTATGAAGTTTGGCGTAATGACCTTCTTCACCATGGGCTTCTACTGGCTGTATTGTTTCTATCAAAGTTGGAAGCTATATGGAGCCAGAACAGGTGAGAAGGTCAGCCCGTTCTGGCGAAGCGCTTTTGCTGTGTTCTTCATCTACCCATTATTGAGAAGGGTGAATGACCATATTCGCGACTCAGGTAGAAGCTATCCATGGTCCATCCTGGGGCTCACGCTGGGCTATTACGTTATGTGCGTTGTTTGGGTGGTTGCCAGCATTGTTCTGGAGAACCAACCGTGGGAAGCCTATTTTGCGGGGCTGGTGTCTCATGCTGCCTGGCTGATCGTTCTGGTACCCATGCAAAAAGGCACCAACTTTAGCGCAGGTGACAAATACGGCTTGGCCAACAGCCGTTTCACGCTGGCCAATTGGCTTTGGATGTTATTGTGTATCTCGCTTACAACAGCACAGCTGTTTGCTTTGATCGCACTTTCATCAATGGTCTGAGCGGATTCGCTGCTCCGTGCAGAAGCGGCCCTGGGCTTCACTTCACAGATGAAATTGCTGAGGCCGTGTTGCGGCCGTTTCGCCACGCGAGACCGCTCCTACAGAAAGCGGTACATCTGCGAAAACTGGAGGTGACGTTGGAGAGCTCGAGCTTGAGCATACGTAGAACCGCTTTCCTGTTCTGGGGAGGCATGGATGCGTTCTACCTCGTTCTTTACGTCCTTCGCAGCATGGCGCGAGGCGCAATACCTTTCTGGACGGATTTCAACGATGGATTGCACAACATGCAGAACTGGGGAGGAGGGCTGGAGTTCATAGTCTGGCTGGGCCTGGCTCTGCAGCTCTCCTTGATCGCGACTTGCGTTTTGTTTCTTCTGCGTTGTCGGGTGGCCATCTACCTGGCGATGGTGCAGATCCCCTTTCGTATGTTTTTTTTCGTTCCTTCGATATCCACAATCCTGGTTTGGCCGATGCTGGTTTCCAATATGGGTTATTCGGTGTGGCTTGGGCTGATGCTACTTTCGGAGGGAGGCAAAAGCTGGTGTCTCTGGTGGCTCTGGCGATGTGATGGACAAAGCGCTCATGGATGATACTGAGTTGGGCAGGAAGAAGGCCTGATTTTCAACTCAGCGCCCATAAAAAAAGGAGAGCCGAAGCTCTCCTTTCTCTTCAACAACCCTCAGCTATCAGCCAATGGTCATCAGGCTGGCGTTACCACCCGCCGCCGCAGTGTTAACACTCACCGCCCGCTCGATCACCAGGCGCTCCAGCGCAATCTGATGATCGCCGCTGGACAGCCCGTGCACACCGACGATCGCCCCGGCACGCTTGGCCACCTGCTGGCACACGCCGCGTAGCTGGTCCGAGTCGCCATGGTGGATCACGGCGTCGAATGCCACTTCGTCCTTGCTCCAGTCCGCCACCAGCTTGACCTTGGCCTGCAGCTCTTTCGGCAGGCGAGCGCGCAGGGCCTTGCCAGGTTCACCGTCTACCCACACCGCCGAGCTGCCCACAGCCAGCACTGCGGCGAACTGCGCCAGCAGGTCGGCTTCGTTGTCGGCCAGGCACAGCACGTGCTCGCGCGGCAGGATGGTGTAGCTGTTGCGCTCGCCGGTCGGGCCTGGCAGCAGGCGGGCAATGCCGCTCTGCGACTGGCTGGCAAACTGGCTGCACAGCGCGGCCAGGTCGGCATGCTGGTTGCTCTCGGCCCAGGCTTTCAGGCCGTGCAACGGCTTGATCAGCTGCTCGTGCAGGGTGCGGTCCGGCTTGCCTTCGCCATCCTGCTGCTGGAAATGGCGGCCAATCGCGTCGGCCGGGCGGGTCGACAGCAGGCGGTACAGGTACAGCGGGCCGCCGGCTTTCGGGCCGGTACCGGACAGGCCCTCACCACCGAACGGCTGCACACCGACCACGGCACCGACGATGTTGCGATTGACGTACATATTGCCGGCATTGGCGGTTTCCACCACCTTGGCGATGGTCTCGTCGATGCGAGTGTGCACGCCGAGGGTCAGGCCGTAACCGGAGTTGTTGATCTGCTCGATCAGTTGGTCGAGGTTGCGGCGGTTGTAGCGCACCACGTGCAGCACCGGGCCGAAGATTTCGCGCTTCAGTTCGTCGAAGCTTTCCAGTTCGATCAGGGTCGGCATGACGAAGGTACCGCGCTTGATCTCGGCGGCATCGGCAATCGCCACCTGGTAGACCGGGCGGCCTTTCTCGCGCATGCCCTGGATGTGCTTCTCGATGCCAGCCTTGGCTTCAGCGTCGATCACCGGGCCGATGTCGACGGCCAGGCGGTCCGGGCTACCCAGGCGGCTTTCGGCCATGGCTCCCTTGAGCATTTCGATCACACGGTCGGCGGAGTCTTCCTGCAGGCACAGCACGCGCAGTGCCGAGCAACGCTGGCCGGCGCTGTCGAACGCCGAGGACACCACGTCGATCACTACCTGTTCGGTCAGCGCCGAGGAGTCGACGATCATCGCGTTCTGGCCACCGGTTTCAGCGATCAGCGGGATCGGGCGGCCCTGGTTGTCCAGGCGGCCGGCGACGTTGCGCTGCAGCAGGCGGGCGACTTCGGTGGAGCCGGTGAACATCACGCCCTTGACGCGCTCATCACCGACCAGGCCGGCACCGACGGTTTCGCCACGGCCTGGCAGCAGTTGCAGCACGCCTTCCGGAATGCCGGCTTCCAGCAACAGGCGCACGGCCTGGGCGGCGATCAGCGGGGTCTGCTCGGCCGGCTTGGCCAGCACCGGGTTGCCGGCGGCCAGGGCCGCGGCCACCTGGCCGGTGAAGATCGCCAGCGGGAAGTTCCACGGGCTGATGCACACCACCGGGCCCAGTGGGCGGTGGGCGTCGTTGCTGAAGTCGTTGCGTGCCTGCACCGCGTAGTAGCGCAGGAAGTCTACCGCTTCACGCACTTCGGCGATGGCGTTGGCGAAGGTCTTGCCGGCTTCGCGGATGAGCAGGCCCATCAGCGGCTGGATCTCGGCCTCCATCAGGTCGGCGGTGCGTTCCAGGATGGCAGCACGTTCGGCCGGCGGGGTGGCCTGCCAGATCGGTGCGGCATTCAGGGCGCACTGGATGGCGTTGTCGACGTCGGCGACAGTGGCTTCCTGCACATGGCCGACCACGTCGCGGTGGTCCGCCGGGTTCAGTACGGCTACGGCAGCGCTCTCGCTGGCGGCGCAAGCCAGCAGCGGGGCGGCTTTCCAGTCGTTGTGGGCGGTGGCCAGCATGGCGCAAGACAGCGACGCCAGGCGGTGTTCGTTGGCCATGTCGATGCCGGCCGAGTTGGCCCGCTCGCTGCCATACAGTTCACGCGGCAGCGGGATGCGCGGGTGCGGCAGGCCGATGCTGCCTTCCTGGGTGCCCATGCGCTCGATGCTGGCGACGGGGTCGGCGACCAGTTCCTGGATGGAGATCGAATGGTCGGCGATGCGGTTGACGAACGAGGTGTTGGCGCCGTTCTCCAGCAGGCGGCGGACCAGGTAGGCCAGCAGCGTTTCGTGGGTGCCGACCGGTGCATAGACGCGGCACGGGCGGTTCAGCTTGCCTTCGGAAATCTTGCCGACCACTTGCTCGTACAGTGGCTCGCCCATGCCGTGCAGGCACTGGAACTCGTACTGGCCCGGGTAGTAGTTCTGCCCGGCGATGTGATAGATGGCCGACAGGGTATGGGCGTTATGGGTGGCGAACTGCGGATAGATGGCCTCGGGTACGGCCAGCAGCTTGCGGGCGCAGGCGACGTAGGACACGTCGGTGTACACCTTGCGGGTGTAGACCGGGTAGCCTTCCAGGCCCTCGACCTGGGCACGCTTGATCTCGCTGTCCCAGTAGGCACCTTTTACCAGGCGGATCATCAGGCGGTGGCGGCTGCGCTTGGCCAGGTCGATGACATAGTCGATCACATAAGGGCAGCGCTTCTGGTAGGCCTGGATGACGAAGCCGATACCGTTCCAGCCGGCCAGCGAAGGCTCGAAGCACAGGCGCTCGAGCAGGTCGAGCGACAGCTCCAGGCGGTCGGCTTCCTCGGCGTCGATGTTCAGGCCGATGTCGTACTGCTTGGCCAGCAGGGTCAGCGACAGCAGGCGCGGGTACAGCTCCTCCATCACGCGCTCGTACTGGGCGCGGCTGTAGCGCGGGTGCAGGGCCGACAGCTTGATCGAGATGCCCGGCCCTTCATAGATGCCACGGCCATGGGAAGCCTTGCCGATCGAGTGGATGGCCTGTTCATAGGACGCCAGGTACTTCTGCGCGTCGTGCTCGGTCAGTGCGGCTTCGCCGAGCATGTCGTAGGAGTAGCGGAAGCCTTTGGACTCGAAGCGGCTGGCATTGGCCAAGGCTTCGGCGATGGTTTCGCCGGTGACGAACTGCTCGCCCATCAGGCGCATGGCCATGTCGACGCCCTTGCGGATCATCGGCTCGCCGCTCTTGCCGATAATGCGGGTGAGCGAGGCAGTAAGGCCGGATTCGTTGTGGGTGGACACCAGCTTGCCGGTCAGCAGCAAGCCCCAGGTAGCCGCGTTGACGAACAGCGACGGGCTGTTGCCCAGGTGGGGCTGCCAGTTACCGGTACTGATCTTGTCGCGGATCAGTGCGTCACGGGTTCCCTTGTCGGGGATGCGCAGCAGCGCTTCGGCCAGGCACATCAGTGCCACGCCTTCCTGGGACGACAGCGAGAACTCCTGCAGCAGGCCCTGGACGATACCGGCACGGCCACCGGCGCTCTTCTGGTTACGCAGTTTTTCGGCGAGGCCGGCGGCCATCTTGTTGGTCGCCTCGGCCAGCGGCGCGCTCAGGCGAGCCTGCTCCAGCAGCATCGGCACCACTTCCTGTTCGGGGCGGCGGTAGGCGGCGGTAATCGCCGAGCGCAGCACCGACTGCGGCAAGATGCTCTCGGCGAACTCGAGGAAGCACTGGTGACTGTGGTCGGGCTGGATTTCGCCGGCGTCGTCGGCCAGGTTGCTGGCGTGACCGTTGAGTTCGGTCAGGGTGGCACCACCCTCGAGCTTCTCCAGATAGTTGAAGATCGCTTGCTTGATCAACCAGTGCGGCGTGCGGTCAATGGACTGCGCAGCTGCCTTGAGTCGCTCACGGGTCGGGTCATCGAGTTTGACCCCAAGGGTGGTCGTCGCCATTTCTTATCCTCGTTATTGCCACGGTTGTGGCCTAAGCTGGCGCCAAGAGTAGCTGTAGGACAATTCGGGTGCAACCAGGTGCAACCCTAATTTTCGATGAAAAAGGTGCAACTCGTCAGCTGGTCGATCACGGACATGTGAAAGGCGTGTTTTCGGTGCGTTTTATTCTGAAAACCAGTCTGTTTGCTCCAAAAAGGAGCAAAAAATCGGCTTTATCGGAAAATGCTCCGGCAGGTGCAACTTCTCGGTGAAAATGGTTGCACCCGCTTCACGTTGTTGAATAGCATTCGCCGCCTGGGTGCAACCGCCATGCTGCGGTTGTGCATGAGATAAAAACAAACGCCAGGGCACACATATGGGCAACCCACTAACGATCACGTTCGTGATCTACATCGCGGCAATGGTGCTGATCGGCTTCGCGGCCTATCGCTCCACCAAGAACCTTTCCGACTACATTCTTGGCGGTCGCAGCCTGGGCAGCGTGGTTACCGCGCTCTCCGCCGGTGCTTCCGACATGAGTGGCTGGCTGCTGATGGGCCTGCCGGGCGCCATCTACTTCGCTGGTTTGTCCGAGGCCTGGATCGCCATCGGCCTGACCGTCGGCGCCTACCTGAACTGGCTGTTCGTCGCTGGCCGCCTGCGCGTGCAGACCGAGCACAACGGCGATGCACTGACCCTGCCGGACTACTTCTCCAGCCGTTTCGAAGACCACAGCGGCCTGCTGCGAATCATTTCGGCCATCGTGATCCTGGTGTTCTTCACCATCTACTGCGCTTCTGGCATCGTAGCCGGTGCCCGTCTGTTCGAAAGCACCTTTGGCATGTCCTATGAAACCGCCCTGTGGGCCGGTGCGGCGGCGACCATTGCCTACACCTTCATTGGTGGCTTCCTGGCGGTGAGCTGGACCGACACCGTGCAGGCATCGCTGATGATCTTCGCGCTGATCCTCACCCCGGTGATCGTGCTGATCTCCACCGGCGGCTTCGATCAGACCTTCGCCGCTATCGAGGTGGTGAATCCGGCTCACTTCGACATGTTCAAGGGCGCGACCTTCATCGGCATCATTTCGCTGATGGGTTGGGGCCTGGGCTACTTCGGCCAGCCGCACATCCTGGCGCGTTTCATGGCAGCCGACTCGGTTAAATCGATCGCCAACGCCCGCCGCATCTCCATGACCTGGATGATCCTGTGCCTGGCTGGCACCTGCGCCGTGGGCTTCTTCGGCATTGCCTACTTCTCGGCGCACCCCGAGCTGGCAGGCCCGGTCACCGAAAACCACGAGCGTGTGTTCATCGAGCTGGCCAAGATTCTGTTCAACCCGTGGATCGCCGGTGTGCTGCTGTCGGCCATCCTGGCGGCGGTGATGAGTACCCTGAGCTGCCAGCTGCTGGTTTGCTCCAGCGCCCTGACCGAAGACTTCTACAAGGCTTTCCTGCGCAAGAACGCTTCGCAAGTCGAGCTGGTGTGGGTCGGTCGCCTGATGGTCCTGGCCGTAGCGCTGATCGCCATCGCCATGGCCGCCAATCCGGAAAACCGTGTACTGGGCCTGGTGGCATACGCCTGGGCTGGTTTCGGTGCCGCATTCGGCCCGGTAGTGCTGATTTCGGTACTGTGGAAAGGCATGACCCGTAACGGCGCACTGGCCGGTATCGTGGTCGGTGCGCTGACCGTGATCCTGTGGAAGAACTTCGACACCCTCGGGCTGTACGAAATCATCCCGGGCTTCCTGTTCGCCAGCATTGCCATCGTTGTGGTGAGCAAGCTGGGCAGCCCTTCGAAAGCGATGGTACAGCGCTTCGAAACGGCTGATGCGGCGTATCACGCTGACAAGTAACACCGGTTGAAACGGCGGCGCCTGCCTGGCGGGCGTCGCTGATCGACAGCCAGGCCTGACTCCGCCTGCAAGGCAAGGTAAACTTGCCGCCCCCGCAGGAGTTGCCATGAATTATCGTCACGCCTTCCACGCCGGCAACCACGCCGACGTCCTCAAGCACATTGTGCTGACCCGCCTCATCGCCCTGATGTCGCGCAAGGAGCAGCCGTTCGCCTACATCGATACCCACGCAGGGCTCGGCTTGTACGACCTGCAAGGTGACCAGGCAACCCGGACCGGCGAATACCTGGAAGGGGTGGCCCGCCTGTGGAGCCGCGACGACCTGCCGGCCATGGCTGCTGACTACCTGCGCATCATCAAGCGCCTGAACGCCGATGGCGAGTTGCGCTATTACCCCGGTTCGCCCGAGCTGGCCCGCCGCCTGATGCGCCAGCAGGATCGCGCCCTGCTCAACGAGAAGCATCCCGAAGACGGGCCGCTGCTCAAGGAGAACATGAAGAAGGACCCGCGTGTGGTCGTGCACCTGGGCGAAGGCTGGCATGTGCCGCGAGCCCTGCTGCCGGTGCAGGAAAAGCGCGCGATCATGCTGATCGACCCGCCATTTGAACAGGCTGATGAACTGAAGCGCTGCACCACGGCGATGAAAGAAGCGATCAGCCGCATGCGCCAGACGGTCGCGGCCATCTGGTATCCGATCAAGGATCAGCGCTCGCTGACCCGTTTCTACCAGGACCTGACCAGCACCGGCGCACCGAAGCTGCTGCGTGTCGAGCTGTACGTGCACCACCAGGACAGCCCGCAGGGCCTGAATGGTTCGGGCCTGGCCATCGCCAACCCGCCATGGGGGCTGGAGGACGAACTGAAGGAGCTGCTGCCCTGGCTGGCCAAGGAGCTGGCGCAGACCGCCGGCAGCTACCGCATGGACTGGTTGATCGCTGAATAAGCTTATCTTGCCTGCCTGTACTGGCTTGCCGGCAATGGGGGCGGTACGGGTTGCCGCGTTGTGCACATGTTTGCGTTATAATCCCGCCCTTTAGCCGCCACCCGCCCGCTGGGCCGCTGGCGCATTTCTACGAATGAAGAGGCTGATCCCTTGGCATTGACGATTCTTGGCCTGTCCGGCGCCCTTAGCCATGACCCTTCCGCGGCCCTGTACATAGACGGCAAGCTGGTTGCCGCCGCCGAAGAAGAGCGCTTCGTGCGTGACAAGCATGCGAAGAACCGCATGCCCTACGAGTCGGCGAAGTTCTGCCTGGAGCAGGCCGGCATCAAGCCATCCGATGTCGACGTGGTAGCCATCCCGTTCGCCCCGATCAGCCTGTTCGGCAAGGCACGCTGGCACTATGCCAAGCGTTACTGGTACGCCCCGGATCGTGCCCTCGACGCCATCCTGATGGGAAACCGCCGCTACAAGCGCTACCGCAAGAAGATCGTCTGGTGCCTGGAGCAGCTGGGCTTCGACCCGAAAAAGGTCAAGATCGAGCCGGTCGAGCACCACCTGGCCCACGCCTCCAGCGCTTACCACTGCTCGGGCTTCAAGGAAAAGACCGCAATTCTCGGCATCGACGGTAAAGGCGAATATGCCACCACCTTCTTTGGCTACGGCGAAAACGGCAAGATTCACAAGATCAAGGAATTCTTCGACCCGGACTCGCTCGGTGGCCTGTACGGCGCAATCACCGAGTTCCTCGGTTTCGAGATGCTCGACGGCGAGTTCAAGGTCATGGGCATGGCGCCGTATGGCGACGCCAGCAAATACGACTTCTCGCGCCTGGCCAGCTTCGAAAACGGCGAGCTGGTGATCAACACCGAATACGCCAACGTGATCGGGCTGCGCCGCTACAAGGAGAAGGGCAAGGGCTTCTACTTCTCGCCGAAACTGATCGAATGGCTCGGCCCCAAGCGCGAGGGCGACATCGCCGATGAGCCGTACATCCATTACGCAGCCAGCATGCAGGCGCTGTTCGAGAAAATCGCCCTGCAGATGATCGACCATTACCTGGGCGACACCCTGCGTGAAACCGGCAAGCTGGCCTTCGCTGGCGGCTGTGCGCTGAACGTCAAGCTCAACCAGAAGATCATCGCCCGTTCCGATGTGAAGGAGCTGTTCGTACAGCCAGCCTCCGGTGACGCCGGCACCGCCGTGGGCGCTGCAGCCTACGTTTCCCACGCCCGTGGCGTACCGGTCGAGAAGATGGAACACGTCTACCTCGGCCCGTCGTATTCCAACGAAGACGTGATCGCTGCCTGTGCCCGCCACCCGAACGCGCCGAAGTGGCGCAGGCTCGACGACATGCCGCAGCGCATTGCCCGGATCATGGTCGATGGCAACCCGGTGGCCTGGTTCCAGGGCCGCATGGAGTTCGGCCCGCGTGCGCTGGGTGGCCGTTCGATCATCGGTTGCCCGAGCGTGCCGGGCGTGGCCGACCGCATCAACGAGCAGATCAAGTTCCGCGAACGCTGGAGGCCTTTCTGCCCGTCGATGCTCGACACCGTCGCCCCGCAGATGATCAAGGTCGACCACCCGGCGCCGTTCATGACCTTCACCTTCGAAGTGGCTGAAGAGTGGAAGACCCGTGTGCCGGAAGTGGTCCACGAGGATGGCACGTCGCGGGCCCAGGTGCTCAAGCGCGAATACAACCCGCGCTACTACGACATGATGAAGGCGCTGGAGGACCTGACTGGCAATGGCGTGTCGCTCAACACCTCGTTGAACCGCCGTGGTGAACCGATGATCTGCTCGCCGACCGACGCCTTGAACATGTTCTTCGGCTCGGATCTGCAGTACCTCATCATGGAGGACATCCTGGTGGTGAAGGACGGCGCAGCCCTGTATGACCAGCCGCTCTGAACCGCGCGTCCTGCAGTTCTGCCATGGCTATGACGGGCCGTTCCTGGACTGCGCCCGTCAGTACGCCAGCCTGTTCCAGGGGCATGGCTACCAGGTGATCACGGTGTTCCTCACCGGCGCTGCCGACCCGCAAGTGGCGGCCGGCTGCGCCTCGGACGAGGTACTGTTCCTGGAATTCAGCTCCAAGGCCGTGCGCGGCCTGAAGCTCGGCGCCATCCGCGCGTTGCGGCGGATTGCCGCCGAGCGCAATTTCACCTTCTGCATTGCCCATCGCTTCAAGCCGATCTACGTGGCGCTGCTGGGTACCGGCTTGCCGGTGATCGGCGTGCACCATGCCTTTGGCGACTACCAGCGCAAGGGCCGCCGCCTGTTCGCCAACCTGTTCAGCCAGCGCCTGAGCCTGCTCGGGGTATCAGACGCAGTGCGTGACGAGATGCGCAGCTGCCTGCCGAAGTGGCCAGCCGAACGTATCCAGACCCTTTACAACCGCATCGACATCGAAGCCCTGCAAGCGGCCCTGGTGCCACGCGCCGAAGCCCGTCAGGCCCTGGGCCTGGATGCGCAGGCATGGATTGTCGGCAATGTCGGGCGCCTGCACCCGGACAAGGACCAGGCCACCCTGTTGCGTGGCTTTGCCGAAGCGCTGCCGGGGCTGCCGGCCGGTGCACGTCTGGCGATCCTCGGCAAGGGCCGCCTGGAGGTCAGGCTCAAGGCCCTGGCCGCCGAACTGGGCGTTGCCGGGCAAGTGGACTTCCTTGGCCAGGTGCCCGACGCACGCCGTTATTTCCAGGCGTTCGACGTGTTTGCCCTCAGTTCCGACCATGAGCCGTTCGGCATGGTCCTGCTCGAGGCGATGGCCGCCGGAGTTCCCGTGCTGGCAACGGCCTGTGGCGGTGCGCGCGAAGTGGTCGAGGGTGTCGGCGTGC
Organism: Pseudomonas sp. TE21394; assembly: GCF_054057835.1. Lineage (NCBI taxonomy): Bacteria > Pseudomonadati > Pseudomonadota > Gammaproteobacteria > Pseudomonadales > Pseudomonadaceae > Pseudomonas > Pseudomonas sp. TE21394. The sequence continues at coordinate 2,444,727 of NZ_JBSRZR010000001.1, forward strand.
TGTTCCCGCTGGGCGATGCCGGCCAGCTGGCCCAAGGCCTGAAGCACATGGCCGTGCTTGATGAGCCGCAGCGCCAGGCCTGTACCGCGCACATGCTGCAGCGTCTGCGTGAGCGCTTCTCCGACCAGGCGGTGCGCGAAGCCTTCTGGCAGCTGCCGCAAGTCCGTTCTCTGGTAGGGAAGGCTTGATGCTCAACCGTATTCAGGCCTTCCGCGAACGCGGTTGGCAAACCATCGACGCCAAAGCCTACGCCGAGGCATGGACCCGCTTTGGCGGCAGCGTCGCTACCCATCCGCTGGTCGTCGAACAACTGGCCGACCTGGCGCAGCTGCCGGTGCGTTACCTGGGGTGGCATCAGGCTGGCGTGCTGAAGGCAGCCATCCCGGCCTGGGGCCACCACCTGGCGCTGTCCAAGGATGTGCTCAAGCGTACCGGCAAGAAAGCCCTGTTCGACCTGGGCAATGCCGAAATCATCCTGCCGGCGGCGGCCGATGCCGCAGCGCCGTTGCGCCATACGGCGCGTTACCTGTCCGAACTGAACCAGGGCCGCTTCAGTGGCCTCAAGGCGCAGAAGGAACAGTTGGCCATGGCGCGTGCACCGGAAGAGCTGTCGAAGAAGTTCCGCTACAACCAGCGCCGCGAGCTGCGCCTGCTGGAAGAGGCGGGCGGGGTGGTGCGTCCGATCGGCGACTTCAGCGCGCAGGAGATTGCCAGCATGTACTGCGACCTGTTCCAGCGTCGCTGGGGCTTCCCGGCCACCGGGGCCGAGCGCATGGCCGATGTGCTGGAGCGCTTGCGCGAGCTGCTGATCGGTTCGGTGCTGCTGCTGGATGGCAAGCCGATTGCGATCCAGCTGGTGTACCGTGTCGAAGCGCCGGAGTGGATCAGCGTCGAATACATCAATGGTGGTGTCGACCCGCAAACCAAGGCCTTCAGCCCCGGTAGCGTCTTGAGCTTCCTCAACACCCAGGCTGCCTGGGAGGATGCCCGGGCGCGCAACAAGCCGCTGCGGTTCTCGTTCGGTCGTGCCGACCGCGAGTACAAGGACCGCTGGTGCAACCCCGTGTCGGTATACCAGGCGTGAGCCGCAAGCAGCAGTTGCTCAAACGCCATCGGCGCAACAAGCGCCTGGGCCTGCTGGTGGGCGTGGTTGCGCTGGTTGCCCTGGGGCTATTCACCTGGTGGTGGCTGCCGCTGCTGCTGTTGCCGCTGTTGTGGGCGGGCCATGAAGCCTGGTTTGCCGACCATCTGTTCTATGCGCCCAGCGAGGACTACGCCTATGACTTCGGCGACCAGGCCCGGCCGGTTGCCGCCAGCCTGGACGCTGGCCTGCTCAAGGCCGATTGCGTGCTGCAGGGCAACGAAACCTTGATCCTCGAGTTGCGCGTGAAAAGCACCTGGCTCGGGCGCTTCTTCGACCCTCGGGTCGAACTGCTGGCTACCGGGCAGGACGACCGGCAAACCTTCGAGCGCGGTGTCGATGGCATGCGGTTCCTCAACCTGAGCGGCCTGGCGGCACCTTTGCAAGCCGGTTCGTTGCGCCTGCGTGGCCGTCATTGCCGGTTGCAAGGCCAGCCGCGCCTGTGGATAACCCCGCCGGTCGAGCTGCAACGGCGCCGGGTCATGGTGATTGCGCCGCATGCCGATGACGCCGAGCTGGCCGCTTATGGTCTCTACAGCCAGGCTGACGAAACCTGGGTGGTGACCCTGACCGCCGGTGAGATCGAGGCTGAACACTACCAGCAGATGGGCCTGGCCAAGGCCGAGGCTGCACGGCTGAAAGGCCGCTTGCGGGCCTGGGACAGCATCGCCGTGCCACGCTGGGCCGGCGTCCCGGAATCGCATTGCGTGCAACTGGGTTATTTCTGCCTGCAACTGCCCGCCATGCAGGCCGCGCCAGACCAGCCGGCCGCTTCCCGTGAGGCTGGACTCGCCGATATCCGTATGTTCCGCCAGTTCAACCCGTTCCCACTGCCGGCCGATGGCGATGGCGCGCCGACCTGGCACAACCTGCTTGCCGACCTGCGGACCTTGCTGGAAATGGTCAGGCCGCAAGTGCTGGTGATGCCGCACCCGCAGCTCGACCCGCACCCCGACCACGTCTGCGCCCAGGCCGCAGTGCTGGAGGCCTTGCAAGGCCTGGCCTGGCAGCCGCAAACCTTGCTCTGCTATGCCAACCACCTGCATGACAACGACCGTTGGCCGATGGGTGACAGTGGCGATGGCGTGGCGTTGCCACCGCAGATGAGCGCTGATCAGGCCTGGGCGCCCTGTAGCCTGGTGCTCGACCTGGCGACCCAACGCGACAAGGCCATGGCCCTGGGCATGATGCACGACCTGCAGCCGCCCGCGCCGTTCAAGCGCCGAGTGCGCCGCTGGTTGCAGCGTTGGCTGGCCGGACGGAGACCATCGCCTTACGGGGAGAACGAGTTCTTCCGCAAGGCCGTGCGCCGCCATGAACTGTTCTGGCGGCGCGAGCTGTAGACCCCATGGTTGACCGCGATGGCGCAGAGCGCCCAAGGAAAGCAATGAAAGTCCTATTTCTGGTGCAGAAGGAACAGCGGGCCATTCTCGACCGCCTGTACGATGGCGTCGCGGCCAACTGCGAATGTGACCTGCGCTGGCTGACCAGCGAAGACCAGCGTAACCTGCGTCGCTATTTCAAGCGGGAAGTGCAGGTCGAGCGCTATGACCGCATCCTGTTCTTCCTGCGCTTCAAGCAAGAGATTCGCCAGGTGGCGTTCATCCGCACGGTGCCGAACCTGGTCATTCTCGAACATGATGCCTACCAGAACTACATCCCGTGCAAGTACACCGGCAAGTTCAGTGCGCATTATCGCCAACTGCCATGGGCGCGGGTGATCAGCTCCGGGTACATGGTCAGCGAGCGCCTGCGCCAGGAAGGGTTCGATGCCGTGTTCGTGCCCAAGGGTTACGACGAGCACTTGCTCAGTGACCAGGGGCGCGAGCGTGACATCGAGCTGGCGTTTGTCGGCAGCACCAACAGTGTCGCCTATAGCGGACGCAAGGCGCTGCTGGACGAGCTGGGCCGGGTGGAGAACCTGGTGGTGACCCGTACCAAATCGGGCGAGGACTACTGCAACACGCTCAATCGTATCCGCTTCTTCGTCAGTGCCGATGTCGGCATGGGCGAATACATGATCAAGAACTTCGAAGCCATGGCCTGCGGCTGTGTGTTGCTGGCGTACGACCAGGGCGAGGCAGAAAACCGCGCGCTGGGCCTGCAGGACATGCACAACGTGGTGTTTTATGACAGCATCCCGACCCTTCAGGAAAAACTCCGCTGCTTGCGTGCGGACCCTGCACTGGCCCGGCAGATTGCAGAAAATGGTCGCCATCTGGCGGTTTCCCGTTTCAGTTTCGGGGCCGTTGGACGTAGCATCGTCGACCACATGCGCCCGGCGCTCAGGCCCCATCCGCCGTTGTCTGCATGGCAGCGGCTGCGCCTGAAGCTGGGCATCTAACACAAGAACTTTCGCCCGTACGGAGCGGGTGTTGAAAGTCGATAGTCGCAAGGCGGAGGGAGTCCGGTGCGCTTTTCAAATGATAGTGATGTCACGCTCGTCGTGACCAGCTGTGGGCGGTTCGATCTGCTCAAAGATACCCTTGAGAGTTTCGATCGCTACAACACCGCGCCCATTCGTGAGGTATTCATCACCGAGGATTCCGGTGACGATGCCGTGCACGCCGCTGTGCCGGAGCACTGGAAACCGCACTGCAAGGTGTTCGTCAACCGGCCCAAGCTCGGTCAGTTGCCGTCCATCGACCTGGCCTACAGCCACGTCAGGACGCCGTACATCTTCCACTGCGAGGATGACTGGCATTTCTACCGCCAGGGCTTCGTCGAAGACTCGCGGGCCATTCTGCAGGCCAGCCCCGACCTGTTGCAGGTGTGGCTGCGCAGCCACGCCCATGACTTGGCCATCCACAGCCCCTATATCCACCTGGGCGATCGTCAGGTGATCGCCGGTGTGCCTTGTTATCCGCTGCTGTCCGAGAAGGCCGAGTGGCAGGCCTTTTCGCTCAACCCAGGGTTGCGTCGGCTGGCCGACTACCAGCGCTGCGCGCCATTTGCCGCCTATTCTGGGGAAAAGGCTCTTTCCCGACGCTATGCTGAGTTAAATCTGACAGCGGTCACCCTGGAGGGTGATGCAGTATTGCACACCGGGTTTGGTAACCATGTGACCTTGCCCATCGAAGTGGAGCGCAAGGCAAAGCGTCGTAAGCGGGATCGGATCAAGTTGGCATTGACGTTGGTGGCAGGTGCCGTAATCGGCATGGCAATCACCCTATTTGTTCAATGAAGTCGCTGTCCCACCTGACATGAGCGGGAGCGGACCCATGAACATCGTCAATATGATGTGGGCGGGTGGAACGCCGTACATGTCCATCCACAAGGTGCATCGGCAAGTATTATCGCACGCGGGTGCCGATGCCCGTATCAGTAACTGGCTACTGCTCGGTAGCGGGCTCTGCTGTGGGCTCGGCTCGACCCGGGAGTGGCACATGCCGTCACGGGCCCTGAAAGGGCGGCACCTGTGGCGCCTTTTGCGTCCATGGTTACGCATGCGCTTGCGCAAGGCGCTGGACGAGGCCCAGGCCGAAGTGGTGCTGCTCGACGGCGTCGGCGTGGCGCGGCTGGTGTTGCCGTTGCTGCAGCAGGTTCCGCGGCTGCGCGCCAAGGTACTGTTCCATGGCAAGACGCGGCTGAGTGCCAGTGATTTGCGCCTGCTACGCATGTTCCCGGCAGAGCGGCTGAGCATTGCCGCTGTTTCCCAGACGCTCGCGGCGGCGCTTGAAAACGATCTGGGCAGGCCCGTGCAGACGTTGCGCATGGCCCTGGATCCGCGGGCTTTCGCCGAGCCGTTGTTGAGCCGCGAAGCGGCCAGACAAGCGCTGGACTTGCCAGCGGCCAGCGGTTTGCTACTGGGTGCGGTCGGGCGGCTGGTGGAGAGCAAAGGCTTCGAGATGCTGATCGAGGCCTTTGCCAAGGCCAGCGCGCGCCAGCCGGGGCTGCAATTGGCGATCATCGGTGAAGGCCCGCTGCATGCGGCGCTGCAGGCGCGTATCGACGCGCTGGGCCTGGCCGGGCGCGTACACCTGAGCGGTCACCGCGACGACCTGCAGCAACTGTACCGTGCATTCGACTGGCTCATGGTCCCTTCGCGTTCCGAAGGACTGGGGCTGGTAGTGCAGGAAGCGGTCATGGCCGATGTGCCGGTGGTCTGCAGCGACCTGCAGGTATTCCGTGAGCAGTTGCGGGACACGGGTTGCTACCTGCCAATTGCCGATGAAGACGCCTGGGCCAAGGCGATCGAGCAATGCGCGACGCTCGATGGCCCTGCAGCGGCCGCCCGGCAGCGCCAGGCGCTGGCCCCGGAGCAGGCCTGGCAAGCGTTCAGCAACGGCTCGCATAACCTGCTGCGCGGTTGACCTTCAGCGCGCCAGCAGGGCTGCCTCGAAGGCGGCAACGGGGAACCGGTCACCGAGGTTCTCCCGCTCGATGTAGCGCACCATGTGCTGCACGTTGCGACGAATCATGCGCGCCGACAATGGCGCGCGCAGGAAACGCATGTCCGCCACGTCGATCAGGCCCAGCTGATGGTCGGGGGTAACCACCACATTGCCCAAGTGCAGGGAGCGGAAGTACACGCCGCTGCGATGCAACTGGCGGATCAGCTCGATCAGGCGCGGCAGGTAGATATCCCAGCTGAAACCGTCGTCGCGCGACATCTGCAACAAGGTCCGCCCTGGCAGCGGGCGATACAGCACCGCAGTGCGACCTGGCAGGTCGAGCTTGTGCTGGCTGATCACTTCCAGGGTGGGAATGCCCATTTGCGCCAGGCGTGCGGCATTGTCGACGAAGCGCTGCGAGTACGGACGCAGCAGTGCAGATGAAATCAGGCGCTTGCGACGAAAAACCTTGAGGAAATTACCATCCGCGAGAAGGTAGACTTTGGCGCCATGGCTATCTGCCTCAAGCACCTGAGCGCCTTGTGTCAGCTGATCGAAGTCGACCTGGGGGAGCCGGGAGCATTGCATGAATAGGGCCTTGTCGTCTGGCGAACAAAATGACCGGCAATAATGCCGAAAATAATGCAGTAGCACCATGGATGGTGTATTTGATTCATCGGGGGAAGAGGATGTTGTATCGAAAAAGCTGGGCTCGAGCCTGGTTGGGCTTGGGTCTGGTCTGGTTCCTGGCGGCCATCGCCCTGGCACCCAGCAACAAGATTTATCAGCAAGGCCTGGTGTTGTTCCTGTGGTTGCCCACGCTGGTCCTGGCCTGGTCCGCCAGGCATGTCCTGGTGCAGGCCTGGAAGCATCAGCCAGCTTTGTGGGGCAGCGTGCTGTTGCTGTTGGCATGGAGCGGGCTGAGCCTGACATGGTCGATAGCAGAAGATCCGGGGCGAGAGGCCAAGCGGTTGCTTTACATCCTGATCTTCCTGCTGGCGTTTCCACTGCTGGCACAGCTTGGCCAGGCACGCATTCGCCAGTTGTTGCTGGCCGGCAGCGCATTGCTGGCCGTTGCCGCGCTGGTCTCCGTGATCCGTTTCTATGGCATGCAGGGCGAGCCTTTGCTGGCTCGCCTGCAAGGCATCGGTGAAATATCGCACCCGATCCTGGGTGCTTATGTCATCGGCTCGGCCGTGCTCTTCCTGCTCTACCTGCCGCCACGGCAACGCGGCCTGCAGCTGTTGTGGCTGGCAGCGCTGGCCTGTCTGGGCGCGTTCGCCATGCTCAGCCAGAGCCGTGGCGCGGTATTGGCTCTGGTGCTGACCGTGATCCTGGCCCCGCTGTGGTTCCGTGACTGGCATAGCCGGGTGTTTTCGATCCTGGCGGCCACTGCCACTGGTCTGGCCTTCTACCTGGTGTATGACCTGATCACCCAGCGCGGCTCGTCCTACCGGCCGGAAATCTTCCGTGCCGTGGTCGACATGATTGCGGCACATCCGTGGACCGGTCTCGGCCTGGGGGCAGCCTACGACGTGAGTGCGGTGGGCAAGCACTTCGACCACACCCATAACATGTTCACCCATATCGCGGTGGAAATCGGCCTGCCCGGTATGGTGCTGTGGGTTTTGGTATGGCTGTACACGCTGGGTGAAATCGTACGTGCACGCAACACACTGTTCGGCAAGATCCTGCTCGGCTTCTGGGTTTATTCGACCCTGGCCATGCAGTTCGATGCCGCCAGCCTCACCGGTACCCCACGTGCCGAATGGTTCATCAGCTGGCTGCCCGTGGGCCTGGCCATGTTGCTGCCGTGGGGGCGTGCCGAAAATGTCGCCTGTGGTAAAATTGCCGGTTCAACCTGAACAGCGAGCTCGATAATGGCCGAAACACCGCGACCGGCGGAACACACCTCCAGCCTGAAGATCTACTTCCGGCTGCTGAGCTATGTGAAACCCTATGTCGGCATTTTCCTGCTGAGCATCGTTGGTTTCGTGATCTTTGCCTCGACCCAGCCGATGCTGGCCGGCATCCTCAAGTACTTCGTCGATGGGCTGAGCAACCCCGAAGCGGTGTTGTTCCCCAACGTTCCCTACCTGCGTGACCTGCAGTTGCTGCAGGCCGTACCGCTGCTGATCATCCTCATTGCCGCGTGGCAGGGCCTGGGTTCGTTCCTTGGCAACTACTTTCTGGCCAAGGTTTCCTTGTGCCTGGTGCACGACCTGCGCGTGGAGTTGTTCAACAAGCTGCTGGTCCTGCCCAACCGCTACTTCGACAACCACAACTCCGGGCACCTGATTTCGCGCATCACCTTCAACGTGACCATGGTCACCGGTGCGGCCACCGATGCAATCAAGGTCGTGATCCGCGAAGGTCTGACCGTGGTGTTCCTGTTCGCCTACCTGCTGTGGATGAACTGGCACCTGACCCTGGTGATGATTGCCATCCTGCCGTTGATCGCGGTAATGGTCAGTGTCGCCAGCAAGAAATTCCGCAAGCAGAGCAAGAAGATCCAGGTGGCCATGGGCGACGTCACTCATGTCGCTTCGGAAACCATCCAAGGCTACCGCGTGGTGCGCAGCTTCGGCGGCGAGGCCTACGAGGAGCAGCGTTTCGGCAAGGCCAGCCAGAGCAACACCGACAAGCAGTTGCGCATGACCAAGACCGGTTCGTTGTACACGCCGATGCTGCAGCTGGTGATCTACATCGCCATGGCTGCGCTGATGTTCCTGGTGCTGTTCCTGCGCGGCGAGTCCACCGCCGGTGACCTGGTGGCCTATATCACCGCTGCTGGTTTGCTGCCCAAGCCGATTCGCCAGCTTTCCGAGGTAAGTTCGACAATCCAGAAGGGCCTGGCCGGAGCCGAGAGCATCTTCGAGCAACTGGACGAAGCGCCTGAAGTGGACACCGGCACCGTCGAGAAAGAGCGGGTTGAAGGACGCCTGGAGGTACGCAACCTGAGCTTCACCTACCCGGGCACTGATCGCGAGGTGCTCAGCGACATCAGCTTCGTCGCCGAGCCTGGGCAGATGATTGCCCTGGTGGGCCGCTCCGGCAGCGGCAAATCGACCCTGGCAGCGCTGATCCCGCGGTTCTATCACCACGACCAGGGGCAGATCCTGCTCGACGGCGTGGAAATCGAGAACTATCGCCTGCGCAACCTGCGCCGCCATGTTTCTCAGGTGACCCAGCACGTCACCCTGTTCAACGATACCGTGGCCAACAACATCGCCTATGGCGACCTGGCCGGCGCACCGCGCGCCGCCATCGAAGCTGCTGCGGCCGATGCCTATGCCAAGGAGTTCGTCGACCGGTTGCCGAAAGGCTTCGATACCGAAGTGGGTGAAAACGGCGTCCTGCTTTCCGGCGGCCAGCGCCAGCGCCTGGCCATCGCCCGGGCGCTGCTGAAAAACGCACCGCTGCTGATCCTCGACGAAGCCACTTCGGCGCTGGATACCGAGTCCGAGCGGCATATCCAGGCTGCCCTGGACCACGTGATGCAAGGCCGGACCACGCTGGTGATTGCCCACCGTCTGTCGACCATCGAGAAGGCCGACCAGATCCTGGTCATGGACCAGGGCCGCCTGGTCGAACGTGGCACCCATGCCGAGCTGCTTGCGGCTAATGGCCATTATGCCCGCCTGCATGCCATGGGCCTGGATGAGCAGGCCAAGGCCGATATCACCTGAACCCCTCGTTGATCGGGGCCATCACGGCCCCGATTGTCACGGGAATTTTCCCAGGGTGATCTGGCCGTAAAGCCGTTCTCAACCCTGTGCTAATATCCTGCCCCTGTTCATTATTTCCATATGGGTTGCCCATGAAGTTGTCCCTGCCGCGTTTCGATCAAGCCCCGGTACTGGTGGTCGGCGATGTCATGCTCGACCGCTACTGGCATGGCGGTACTTCGCGTATCTCGCCGGAAGCGCCAGTCCCGGTGGTCAAGGTCGACCAGATCGAGGATCGCCCCGGGGGCGCGGCCAACGTTGCCTTGAACATTGCCGCCCTGGGTGCACCAGCTTCGCTGATTGGCGTCACCGGCCAGGACGAGGCCGCCGACAGCCTGGCCAACAGCCTGCAGGCCGCCGGCGTGCGTTCGGTGTTCCAGCGCATCGCGCACCAGCCGACCATCGTCAAGCTGCGGGTCATGAGCCGTCACCAGCAACTGCTGCGCATCGATTTCGAAGAACCGTTCGCCACCGACCCGCTGTCGCTGGGGGCTGAGGTCGACAGCCTGCTCGAGGGCGTCAAGGTGCTGGTCCTGTCCGACTACGGCAAGGGCGCACTGAAAAATCACCAGGGCCTGATCCAGGCGGCGCGGGCCAAGGGCATTCCGGTGCTGGCCGACCCCAAGGGCAAGGACTTTTCGATCTACCGCGGTGCCAGCCTGATCACACCGAACCTCAGCGAGTTCGAGACCATCGTCGGCCGTTGCGCCGATGAGGCCGATCTGGTCGCCAAGGGCCTGCAGTTGCTGCAAGACCTCGACCTGGGGGCCCTGCTGGTGACCCGTGGCGAGCACGGCATGACCCTGCTGCGCAGCGGCCAGCCGGCGCTGCACTTGCCGGCACGGGCGCGGGAAGTATTCGACGTGACCGGTGCCGGCGATACCGTCATCTCCACCCTCGCGGCAGCCATCGCTGCCGGAGAGGACCTGCCGCACGCGGTGGCACTGGCCAACCTGGCGGCGGGTATCGTGGTCGGCAAACTGGGCACTGCGGCGATCAGCGCCCCTGAGCTGCGCCGGGCCATCCAGCGTGAGGAAGGCTCCGAGCGCGGCGTGCTGGGCCTGGAGCAGTTGCTGCTGGCCATCGATGATGCGCGGGCGCACAAAGAGAAGATCGTCTTTACCAACGGTTGCTTCGACATCCTGCACGCGGGCCATGTCACCTACCTGGAGCAGGCCCGTGCCCAAGGCGACCGCCTGATCGTCGCGGTCAACGACGATGCCTCGGTCAGCCGCCTGAAAGGGCCGGGCCGGCCGATCAACAGCGTCGACCGGCGCATGGCCGTATTGGCCGGGCTGGGAGCAGTGGACTGGGTGATCAGCTTCCCCGAGGGTACCCCGGAAAACCTGCTGAGCCAGGTCAAGCCCGATGTGCTGGTCAAGGGTGGTGACTATGGCATCGACCAGGTGGTGGGCGCCGATATCGTCAAGGCCTACGGCGGTACCGTGAAGGTGCTGGGGCTGGTCGAGAACAGCTCGACCACGGCGATTGTCGAGAAGATCCGCAAGAACTGAAGCCGGGGCCGCGCGGCGGCCCCTGATCACTTGTGCAGCGAAATACGCGCCCGCTCCAGCAGCGCCCGCGCCTTGTCTCCAAAGCGTTGCAGGTGCGAGGCTCGCACCGGCTTGCTTTCCACTAACCCCTGCTGCTTCACCCAATCCTTCCAGCGCACCCGCTCTTCCTTCACCATCCAACCCTCCTGGTGAGCAAAACTTTCAGCCAGGTGTAGCCCCCGCGTGCTTGCCGGCACCAGTTCATCCTTCTTGAGCGTATACAGCTCAGGCAATGGCTGGCCATCCTGCAAAGGCATCAGGTACAGGTCCGGCCGTTTGCGGTTGAGCCGCGCCACCAGTTGGTCACCCTCGAGCCGCTCGTCGACGTGGAACAGGCTGAGCTTCTTGGCTTCCCGAGGTACCTGCAGGCGCATGTCATAGATCAGCTGCAACGAGGCGGTAGGAAGGTGTACATAAGCACGTGGCCGCTCCAGCAGCATCAATTTGCCGCAATGCACCGGGCGCGCGGCACCGGACTGCGGGGTCAGCACAAAGTGTGGGTTTTCGCGATAGTGCAGGGCGGCCGCGTAGGGCACAGGCAGCCAGGTATCGTTGAAGCGCCCGCCCAGCCAGCCTTCCGGGGTTTCCAGCAGGCATTCCTCGGCGACTTCCTGCACGGCGGTGTGCAACGGCAGGTTCAGCTCCTGCGCCGGCACGTAACCGGAAATCAGTTTCAGCACCACATCGCCACGGTCCTGTCGACGCTGGCGTACCAACACCCAGTAATCGCGGTTTTGCCAATGCAAGGTCAGCCGCACCGATACACCCAGGTTGGCCAGCTCCACCACGAAGCGCTGCGCATCGGGCAACTGGATGGCCTTGCGCCGCTGCTGGGTCTGGGCGAAATTCAGCGGCATGCCGATGCTCTGGTAGATCAGCCCTTCGGGCGTGGCCTCGACATGCAGCGGCAGCGTCTTGAAGTTGCTCGGGTTCTTGCGGATCAGCGTTCGCGCCACGCGGCTCCTCCTTGCGTCGGGTCAGTCTCCAGGCTCGAGGGCCTGGGGCAACTCAATGCTGGCCAAGAATACGGGCGACGGTTGCCACGTTGTGGGCCAGGTGCAGCGGATTGATGGTGCCGACGATAGCACTGCTGACGCCCGGATGGGCAAACAGCAGCTCGAAGCTGGCTTGCACCGGGTCGACGCCCGGGGCCAGGCAGATATGCCCGCTGGCCAGGGCCTTCTTCACCAGGATGGCCTTGCCGTGTTCGGCAGCGTAGTCCAGCACCGGGCGTTCTGCCTGCTCGTTGAGGTTGTAGGTGACCATGGCACAGTCGCCTTGTTCCAGGGCCTTCAGGCCACCGGCGACGGTCTTGCCAGACAGGCCATAGCCGCAGATCTTGCCCTCCTGCTTGAGTTCGGCGAGGGTCTGGTACACCTCCTGCTGTTCGAGGATCGCCAGGTCGTTGCCATCGGAGTGCACCAGCACCAGCTCGATACGGTCGGTTTCCAGGCGCTGCAGGCTGCGCTCTACCGAACGGCGGGTGTGGGCTGCGCTGAAGTCGAAGTGTGACTGGCCATTGACGAACTCTTCGCCCACCTTGCTGACGATCACCCATTCATCGCGCTGGCCGCGCAACAGCGGGCCCAGGCGTTCTTCACTGCGACCATAGGCCGGGGCGGTGTCGATCAGGTTGATGCCCAGCTCGCGAGCCTGGGCCAGCAGCAGGCGGGCTTCGTCATCACCGGGGATGGTAAAGCCGGCGGGATACTTGACGCCCTGGTCGCGGCCCAGCTTGACCGTGCCCAGGCCCAGAGGCGAAACCCTGAAGCCGGTGCTGCCCAGGTTGCGGTGGAAGTCGTGCAGGGTTGGCAGGCTCATGGCAGCAGTTGCTCCCAGGCCGGTACGCCCAGCGGTGGGCGCGGCAGGTCGGCGAGGTCGGCATGGGCCTGTGGCCGGATGCCGTCGCGCTCCAGGTGGGCGATGACCCGGTCGCTGAAGTCCGGTGCCAGGGCCAGCTTGGTCGGCCAGCCGACCAGCAGGCGCTGCTGGTCGGCGAGGAAAGCATTGTCCGGGCGCACCAGGCCCGACTGCGCCGGTTCTGCGCGGTTGACCCGCAGGGTGGCCCAGCGCACCTGGCTCTGGTCGACCCATGGCAGCAGGCTGGCGATTTCCTTCTGTGCCGCCACGATTTGCGCAGACGGCTCGCGGGCGACGCCATCGGCCTCTGCCAGGTCGCCGCCCATATACCAGACCCACTGGCCATCGGCGGCCGGATGGGTGGTCACTGTCACCCGCGGCTTGGGTCCGCCGCCCAGGCAGTGGGCATAAAGCGGCTTTAGGTTGGCACCTTTGGCCATGACCATGTGCAGCGGGCGGGTCTGCATGGCAGGCTGGGTCAGGCCCAGGGCATGCAGCAAGTCTTCGGTGCCGGCGCCGGCGCTGAGCACGATGCGTTGGGCGCGGATGTCGCGGCCGTCGACGCGCAGGCCGACCAGCTCGTCAGCCTCGCGCAACGGTTCGATGCGCTCGCCGGCCAGCAGGCTGTCACCCGCCAGTTCGGCCAGGTTGGCCAGCAGGCTGGGCACGTCGACGACCAGTTCGGCCAGGCGATAGACCTTGCCCTTGAAGGCGCGGTCCTGCAGTGCGGGTGGCAGTTGCTCGCCCTTGACCTGGTCGACCCGGCCGCGCACGGCCTTGCTGGCGAAGAAGCTGGTGAGGTTGCCGGCCAGGGTGCCTGGCGACCACAGGTAGTGTGCGTCGGACAGCAGGCGGGTATGGGTAAGGTCCAGCTCGCCGCTGCCATTCAGCGCTTCGCGCCAGCGGCGCGGCATGTCGGCGATGGCTTCCGAGGCACCGGTGAGGGCGCCGTGCAGGGCATACTTGGTACCACCATGGATGATGCCCTGGGACTTGATGGTTTGCTCGCCGCCAAGGCTGGCGCGCTCCACCAGCACCGTCGAATAGCCCAGGCGGCGCAGGCGGGCATTGAGCCAGAGGCCTGCGACCCCGGCGCCGACGATCAGCACGTCAGTGGAAATGGCGGATGGCATGGCGGTACCTCGAAAACTGGGACAGCTGGCAAGTATACAGGCAACATCAATGGCCAGCCGTCTTCGAAAACAGCTGAATCACCACCACCCCGCCCACGATCATCGCCATACCCAGCATGGCCGGCACATCCAGCTTCTGCCCATAGATCACCAGCGCCGCCACACTGATCAACACGATCCCCAACCCTGACCAGATGGCATAGGCGATCCCCACCGGAATGCTGCGTACCACCAGGGTCAGCATCCAGAATGCGACGGCATACCCGACTACCATGAGCAACAGCGGCAAGGGCGTGCTCAGGCCCTTGACCGCTTTCATCGAGGCGGTGGCAATGACTTCGGCGCAAATGGCGATGGCGAGGTAGGTGTAGGCATTCATGGCGAGGATCCTCCGGTAACTGGCGGCAGATTCTAGACTTACCTTGAATGGGGTAAAGTCATTACCTATCTATACGGGAGATAGGTCGATGGCCGAGCAGTGGAACCTCGAACAGCTGCGCACGTTCCTGCGGGTTGCTGAACTGCGCTCGTTCTCGGCCGTCGCCCGCGAACAGCGCAAAGCCCAGTCGGCGATCAGCAGCGCGATAGCCCTGCTTGAAACCGACCTGGGGGTCACCTTGTTCGAGCGCAGCAGTGGCCGCCAGCCCCGGCTGACTGAAAACGGCAGTGCCCTGCTGGAAGATGCCCGTGAGCTGTTGCGCCAGTGCGAGCGCCTGGATGGCCGTGCGCTGGCGCTGATGCGCGGCCAGGAGGCTCTGCTGCGGGTGGCTCAGGACGAGGCCATGCCCTACCAGCCGGTGATCGACAGCCTCGACGAGCTGGCCAGCCGCTACCCGTTCCTGGAGGTGCAGTTGGCCAGTGGCGCCCAAGGCGATGTGGCGCGCAAGCTGGTGGAGCGACGCGCCGACCTGGGCTTGTTCTTCAACCACGAACGTATCCCGGCCTCCTTGGAGCGGCGCGCCCTGGGCAGTGTGGAAATGGTCACCGTGTGCGCGGTCGGCCACCCGCTGGCAGGCGAAGGTCGGGTAACCCGCCAACAACTGGCCCGGCACCGACAGTTGCTGATCACTCCGCAGCAGAGTGGCTACCCCGGTGGTGAGGCGATCAGCCCGCAGGTATGGCGTGCCGATAGCTTCTATGCCATGGCCGAACTGTTGATGCGCGGTTTGGGTTGGGCGTGGCTGCCACGGCACGTGGTGCAGTACCCGACCTACCAGGCACACATGGTAGAACTGGACAGCGAGTGGTGTCCGCCGGCCTTGGTGGCAGAGCTGGCCTGGCGCCGTGACCAGCCACTGGGGCCCGCCGCGCAGTGGCTGGCCGAGCGCTTTGCAGTACACCTGCGTGCGATCGGGTAAACTCCGCCGCCATGAACAGAACACTCTATACCCTGCTGTTTCACCTGGGCCTGCCGCTGGTTGCGCTGCGCCTCTACCTGCGTTCGCGCAAGGCGCCGGCCTATGGCCAGCGCATCGGCGAGCGCTTTGCCTGCAAGCTGCCGGCCATGCGCCAGAGCGGCATATGGGTGCATGCCGTTTCGGTGGGCGAAAGCATCGCTGCGGCGCCCATGGTGCGTGCCTTGCTCAAGGCCTACCCGGGGCTGCCGATCACCCTGACCTGCATGACCCCGACCGGTTCCGAGCGCATTCGCGCCATGTTCGCCGATGAGCCATGCGTGCAGCACTGCTACCTGCCCTATGACCTGCCTTGGGCGGCGGGGCGTTTCCTCGATCATGTCCGGCCGAAGCTGGGCATCATCATGGAAACCGAGCTATGGCCCAACCACATTCACCAGTGCGCCAAGCGCAGCATCCCGGTGGCCTTGGCCAACGCGCGCCTTTCCGAGCGCTCGGCCCGTGGCTATGGGCGCTTTGCCAAACTGACCCGGCCGATGCTGGCCGAGATGAGCCTGATCGCCGTGCAGACCGAAACCGAGGCCCGGCGCTTCCGTGACCTGGGCGCGCGTCCTGAGTGCGTGCAGGTCACCGGTTCGATCAAGTTCGACCTGAAGATCGACGAGCAACTGCTGCCGCGTGCCAGGGCGTTGCGTGAACAGTGGGGTGCCGACCAGCGCCCGGTGTGGATCGCCGCCAGCACCCATGAAGGCGAAGATGCCCTGATCCTGCAGGCGCATCGGCAGTTGTTGCAGGTGCATGGTGATGCGTTGCTGATCCTGGTGCCGCGTCACCCCGAGCGTTTCGCTGCGGTGCATGCGCTGTGCAGCGAACAATTCACCAGCGTGCGTCGTTCGGTCGGTACCTCTGTCGATGCGCAGACGCAGGTGTTGGTTGGCGACACCATGGGCGAGTTGCTGTTCCTCTATGCACTGGCCGACATTGCTTTCGTTGGCGGCAGCCTGGTAGCGACTGGTGGGCACAACCCGCTGGAGCCCGCAGCACTGGCCTTGCCGGTGCTGATGGGGCCGCATGTGTTCAATTTTCTCGAAATCAGCGCCATGCTGCGTGAGGCGGGGGCGCTGCAACAGGTGGACGATGCCGAAGGGCTGGCCGAGGCGGTGCGGCGTTTGATCGAATTGCCGCAGGATGCGCAGCGCATGGGCGAGGCGGGCAGGTCGGTGATGCGGGCCAACCAGGGCGCGTTGCAACGGTTGCTGAAGGGGCTTGGTGACTTGCTTCATAAGTGAAAGCGCAGATTGTACGTGAGGCTGAACAGGTCGCTGATAGTCAGGAACGCTGTCAACTGTCAGTATTGCCAGTTTCACGTTAAAGCAGTTTCATCTAGCTTTTGTTTGGCATGGCTTAATGTCAAGGGAGTGTCGAACATGGCAGTTAAAAGTTATAGCGATTTCACTGATTTTGCTGATCGGGCTATGAATGGATGGGAGGTCAGTGACTTCGTCGGTGAAGAGGCGAAGATCATTCCAGAAGGCCAGGAGGGCTATGTGCTGGATTTTCCAACCATTCAAAAAAAGGCGGACGGCATCGTACTTAAAAAGCAATACGTCGGCTTAGTGCCGGGGAGCTATCAGTTTGGCATGCGCGCCCGGAGTGTCAGTGAGCTAAGTCCGGCGCGTATTTCTGTAGTGGGCAAAAATCCCGCGGGAAGCAGGTTTATTATTCAAGAGACGAACCTATGGCAACAGAGTGAGGATCGCTGGTCGAATTACTACGGTTCTATTGATGTCGAGCAGGATGATGGCTCGTTTTTCATTGAAATAGCTAATCATAACCCTGAGTTGGATGGGAATGATTATAGATTTTCTCAGTTTATGTTTCGTTCAGCGGTTGATGTCACCGATTTTGAAACAGGTGAGGATGAAGAGCGCTTGAATGGCTGGGTAATGCGTGAAGATTACAGGCTTGAATTCCGGGACACCCAGGATGAAGGTAAGGTCCTTTATCTTCATACACACAAAATTGAAGCTGGGCATAAAGGCGTATTTTTGAAAAAAGAATACCCCCTGCTGGTGCGTGACAAAAAGTACGAGTTTTCCATGACGGTGATGTTGGATTACCCGGGCAATCCTCCTGAACTGGAAGTGAAGGCTTCGGGGGACGTGGTGATCGAAAAAGTGACACTTTCCCGACTCCATGAATGGCAAGTCTTTTCTGGCATCTTCACGGTAAAGGATGATTTGACCAGCATTACTATCGAAAACCATACAGACACGGAATATGGCAATGATTTTCTCATTGCCAAGCTGCAGGTCTCTCCCGTCCCCGTCTGACTATGACGGCAAGGTCGCGCGCCTCGCCGTCTTTCGGTGAGGCGCCCGACATATTCCTACGGCCGTCGCTCGAAGTTCTTCGCCGCTGCAGCAGCCAGGTCCGGCGGCAGGAAGTCCTTGTCCGGGTTGTAGTCTGGTTTCAGGTACTGCTTGAGGTCCTGAAGGTCTTGCGGGCTCAAGGTGCCGGCTGCCTGCTTCAGGCTCAGGTTGTCGAGAATGTAGTCGTAGCGGCTGTTGTTGTAGTCGCGCACCGAGGTATACAGCTGGCGCTGGGCGTCGAGCACGTCGACGATGTTGCGGGTACCCACCTGGTAGCCGATTTCGGTGGCTTCCAGGGCGCTCTGGTTGGAGATGATCGACTGCTTGCGCGCCTGAACCTGTTCCACGTCGGTGTTCACTGCGCGGTGCAGGTTGCGGGTGTTTTCCACCACCTGGCGACGCAGGCTCTCGCGCTGCTGCTCACTCTGGCTCAGGCGCTGGTAGGCTTCGCGCACTTGCGAACTGGTCAGCCCGCCACTGTAGATCGGAATGTTCAGCTGCAGGCCGACGCTGGTCTGCTCGACATCACCGCTGTAACGCACCCCTGGCAGGGACGGGTTGGTGAAGCCGAGGCTGTCGTTGTCACCCTTCTGGTACTTGGCTACCGCATCCAGTGTCGGTGCATGACCTGCCTTGCGCTGGCGCAGCGTCTCCTCGGCCGCAGACACCGCATAGTTCGTTGCCAGCAAGTTGAGGTTCTGGCGCCCGGCGGTTTCGACCCAGGCCTTGGCATCGTTCGGGGTAGGTACCTGCACCGGCAGGGTGTGGACCACGCCCTGGATCGACGTGTACTCACGGTTGGTCAGCGTAACCAGTGCTTCGAAGGCATCCTGTACCTGGCGTTCGGCAATGATCCGGTTGGCGCGCGCAGTGTCGTAGCTGGCCTGCGACTGCAGGACATCGGTCTTGTCCGACAAGCCCACATCGAAGCGCTCGTTGGACTGGTCCAGCTGGCGCTTGAACGCTGCTTCCTCGGCCTTGGTGGCAGCCAGGTTGTCCTGGGCACGAAGCACGGCGAAGTAGTTCTGAGCGGTTTGCAGTATCAGGTTCTGCTCGGTGGCGGACAGTTCCAGTGCCGCTTGTTCGTTGACGGCCTCGGCGGCCTGCAATTGGAACCAGCGGTCAGCGCGGAAAATCGGTTGGGCCAGGGTCGCGCTCCATGAATTGCCACTGCGGTTGGAGGTCATCGATGGCTCATCCAGCTTGGTGCGGGTGTTCATCATCTCGGCACCGGCAGACAGGTTTGGCAGCAACCCGGCTCGGGCCTGCGGCACCACTTCGCGGCGGGCACCGTAATCGGCGCGGGCTGCGGCCAGATCGGCGTTGTTGTCCACGGCTTCCTGATAGACGCTGACCAGGTCGGTTTTCACTGTAGAGGGCACGTCCGCTGCCCAGACCACTCCGTTGGACGCACAAGACACGGCTATCGCCAGTGAGAGTTTGCGCAGCATAGAGGCAATCCTTGTACGAAAATTGAATTACTGAACTGTTGAGTATCGAGCGCCGCGCCAGTGTAGTGCCATGCGCACCTGGCAACAATCGCTCGGTGTGCCTTTCATCACCCGCGCATTTACCCGCTTGGCTTTGCCGACCACTCCAGTCTAGACTGCGCATGTTCTTGTCGGGGTGCCTTGAAGCAAAGGCTGAGATCGCAAAGTTGCGGATCCCGTTGAACCTGATCAGGTTAGCGCCTGCGTAGGGAACAAGATTGCTCGCCTTCCCGGCCAGCCTCTTGTGCCAGGTCCGGGAATGTCGCGGCTGCATGCAGCTTCAGGCACCCCATATCCGGCACTGCACCCATGAAGGGGTGCGTCCGCGCCTTTCAGGTTCACCCCGACATTCCACTGCTAGGAAGCCGTCTGGAGAGCCTGTGATGACCAAACAAGAAAAAGCGATAAACCTCAGCGAATCGGCACAAGTCGATCAGCAGTCCGTGCAACCGTTCCCGCGTTCGCGCAAGGTGTATGTCGAAGGCTCGCGCCCCGACATCCGCGTGCCCATGCGCGAAATCAGCCTGGACCATACCCCGACCGATTTCGGTGGCGAGGCCAATGCTCCGGTTCTGGTCTACGATACTTCCGGCCCGTACACCGACCCCAACGTGGTCATCGATGTACGCAAGGGTCTGGCCGATGTGCGTTCCGCGTGGATCGAAGCCCGCGGTGATACGGAACGCCTGGACGGCCTGAGTTCCCACTTCGGTCAGCAGCGCCTGAACGATGCCGAACTGGCCAAGCTGCGCTTCGCCCATGTGCGCAACCCGCGCCGTGCCAAGGCGGGCGCCAACGTCTCGCAGATGCACTACGCCCGCAAAGGCATCATCACTGCCGAGATGGAATACGTGGCCATCCGTGAAAACATGAAGCTGCAGGAGGCCCGCGCTGCCGGCCTGCTGAACGAGCAGCACGCCGGCCACAGCTTCGGTGCCAATATTCCCAAGGAAATCACCCCCGAGTTCGTTCGCCAGGAAATCGCCCGTGGTCGCGCGATCATTCCGGCAAACATCAACCACCCGGAACTGGAGCCGATGATCATCGGCCGCAACTTCCTGGTGAAGATCAACGGCAACATCGGTAACAGCGCACTGGGTTCCTCGATCGAGGAAGAAGTGGCCAAGCTGACCTGGGGCATCCGCTGGGGTTCGGACACGGTCATGGACCTGTCCACCGGCAAGCACATCCACGAAACCCGCGAGTGGATCATCCGCAACTCGCCGGTGCCGATTGGTACCGTGCCAATCTATCAGGCCCTGGAAAAGGTCAATGGTGTAGCCGAAGACCTGACCTGGGAGCTGTTCCGCGACACCTTGATCGAGCAGGCCGAGCAGGGCGTGGACTACTTCACCATCCACGCCGGCGTGCTGCTGCGTTATGTGCCGCTGACTGCCAAGCGCGTCACCGGTATCGTCAGCCGCGGTGGCTCGATCATGGCCAAGTGGTGCCTGGCGCATCACAAGGAAAACTTCCTGTACACGCATTTCGAAGAGATCTGCGAAATCATGAAGGCCTACGACGTCAGCTTCTCGCTGGGCGACGGCCTGCGCCCGGGCTCGATTGCCGACGCCAACGATGCCGCGCAGTTCGGTGAGTTGGAAACCCTCGGAGAGCTGACCAAGATTGCCTGGAAGCACGACGTGCAGTGCATGATCGAAGGCCCCGGCCACGTGCCGATGCAACTGATCAAGGAAAACATGGACAAGCAGCTGGAGTGCTGCGACGAGGCGCCGTTCTACACGCTCGGCCCGTTGACCACCGATATCGCCCCAGGCTACGACCACATCACCTCGGGTATCGGTGCGGCGATGATCGGCTGGTTCGGTTGCGCCATGCTCTGCTACGTCACGCCCAAGGAGCACCTCGGCCTGCCGAACAAGGATGACGTGAAGACCGGCATCATCACCTACAAGATCGCCGCGCATGCTGCCGACCTTGCCAAGGGCCACCCGGGCGCGCAGATTCGCGACAACGCCTTGTCCAAGGCGCGCTTCGAGTTTCGTTGGGAAGACCAGTTCAACCTGGGCCTGGACCCGGATACCGCCCGTGCCTTCCACGACGAGACCCTGCCGAAGGAGTCGGCCAAGGTCGCGCATTTCTGCTCGATGTGCGGGCCGAAGTTCTGCTCGATGAAGATCACCCAGGAAGTGCGGGAGTATGCCGCCAAGATCGAAACCGTGGACGTCACGGTCGAGCAAGGCATGCGCGAGCAGGCTGAGCGGTTCCGCCAGGAAGGCAGCCAGCTGTACCACAAGGTCTGACCCGCAGCGCTAACCCTGTGTAGGAGCAGCGTCGGGTCGTGATGGGCCGCGAAGCGGTCCCGGCAATTTCAGTCGTGAAGCTGAAAAGCCGGGGTCGCTTTGCGGCCCTTTCGCGACACAAGGCTCTATCACGCGTCCAATCAAACTACCTTGCCGAGTGCCTGCAAGCATGACATCACCCAGCCAATTCTCACCCGAACACCCGGTCCCCACCGCCCAGCGCATCTTCGGCACCCGCGACCTGTTCTCGCTGTGGTTCTCCCTCGGCATTGGCCTGATGGTGCTGCAGGTCGGCGCCATGCTGGCGCCAGGCCTGGGCCTTACTGGCGCGATGCTGGCAATTGCCCTGGGTACGGGTATGGGCGTGCTGTTGCTGGGCGCTGCGGGTGTCATCGGTAGCGATACCGGCCTGTCGGCCATGGGGCACCCTGAAACTCAGCCTGGGCAGCCATGGCGCACGCCTGCCAGCGCTGCTCAACCTGTTGCAACTGGTGGGCTGGGGTGCGTTCGAGATCGTCGTCATGCGCGATGCCGCCAGCCTGCTGGGCGCGCGGGCGTTCGGTGAAGCCAGCGCCTGGAACAGCCCGATGCTCTGGACCCTGTGCTTTGGCGCCCTGGCCACCTTGCTGGCAGTCAGCGGGCCACTGGCCTTCGTCCGCAAGGTGCTGCGTGCGTGGGGCATCTGGCTATTGTTGGGTGCATGCCTGTGGCTGACCTGGAACCTGTTTGTCAAGGCGGACCTGGCTGGATTGTGGGGCCGCGCCGGGGACGGATCGATGTCGCTGGCCGTGGGCTTCGACATCGTCATTGCCATGCCGCTGTCCTGGCTGCCACTGATCGCCGACTACTCGCGTTTCGCCCGCAACGGCAAGTCTGTGTTCGGCGGTACGGTAATCGGCTATTTCATCGGCAATGCCTGGCTGATGAGCCTGGGCGTGGCCTACACCCTGGCCTTCGCCGCCAGTGGCGAGGTCAACGCCTTGCTGCTGGCCCTGGCGGGCGCAGGCATGGGCATTCCACTGCTGCTGATTCTGCTGGACGAGTCGGAAAAGGCTTTCGCCGACATCCATTCTGCGGCCGTTTCCAGCAGCGTGCTGGTGCGCCTGAAGGTCGAACACCTGGCGCTGGTCATTGGCGTGCTGTGCACGCTGATCGCCGTGCTGGCGCCGCTGGCACAGTACGAGCACTTCCTGTTGCTGATCGGCTCAGTGTTCGCGCCGCTGTTCGGCGTGGTGCTGGTGGACCACTACCTGATCCGTCGTCGTCGCCTGCCAGTGCACGAGAGTGGCTTGCACTGGCAGGCACTGCTGGCCTGGGTGGTGGGCGTGGCGGCTTATCATGGCATCGCCACACAGGCCCCCGACCTGGGGGCGACCCTGCCGGCATTGCTGCTGGCAGGGCTGGTGCACGGGCTGCTGGGTTTCAGCCGCGACCGGGAAACAGCTCAGGCTTGAGCACGCCATTCAGGCGTGGGTAAGGGATCTTCAGTTCCACGTGGCCCATGGAGTAGGGTGCGATCGCATAGACCTCGTACTTCACCACCACCGCGCCGTAGGTCAGGGCGATGTGCGGCGACTGCTTGAACGGCCAGGTCTTGAGGAACTCGGTGTCCTTGTCCATGCCCACGCTCATCAGCCAGGCGCGGTGCGATTCCTCGACGGTTTTCCAGAAAGTGTCTTCCTGGCCGGGCACCAGCATGTCCTGCAGGGTCAGCACCTTGTCCAGCTTGCGCGAATAGTTGATGAAGCCGCGCCCGGGCATGCCGTGAGCGCCGCCGCTGTCCAGATAGCTGGACAGCTCGATGATCACCAAGCCGTCATGCTGCTCGCGTACCTTGGCCTGCAGGTAGCTGCTGTTGCGCTTGTCGGCGCTGGCCAGGTACTGCTGCTCGTAGGCTTGCAGGGTAGTTGGCGAATTGCCGCGCTGGTTGTCCTCGGTCAGCTGCAGCAGGCGTTTCTCGACGATGCCGTCGAGCTTCGGCAAGGTCGGGAAATGGATGGTGTCAATGTTCACCAGCGGGCAGTCGCTTTCGCTGCAGCCGGGTTTGACATGCTCCCAGGCTTCGCGCTTGACCTCGAGCGGCGCCCGATAGTTGGGCGTGAACAGGCTCTGGCAGGCGCCCAGGGCCAGGGCCAGCACGGCCACGGAAGTCAGTTTGACAAGTGTCATGGTGATCCTTGCAGAACAGGGAAAGTCGGCCTTTGACCGTCTGCGCGGCCTTCAGTTCGCCACTAAGCTAACAGAGAGCTGGCGCGCTGTCCCGACTGCGCGAACGGTTAGCGGAAAGGGGTGAAACCCGCTGGCGTGCAGAGTAGGATGGCGCGATGCTGGTAAGCGAGGTAATGAGGATTCCCATGTCAGATACGTTGAACTCAGTACCCAGGGCGGTCGAGATCGTCAAGCGCGATAACTGCTTCCAGGGCTTCTACCGGCTCGACAAGGTACACCTGCGCCACGAGTTGTTCGCCGGTGGCATGGGCCGCGAGATCAGCCGCGAACTGTTCGTGCGCCATGATGCAGTGTGCGTGCTGCCCTATGATCCGCAACGCGATGAAGTGGTGCTGATCGAGCAGTTCCGGGTAGGGGCCCTGGGCAAGATTGACAACCCCTGGCTGATCGAGATGGTTGCCGGGTTGATCGACAAGGACGAGCAACCTGAGCAGGTCGCCCACCGCGAAGCCGAAGAAGAGGCTGGCCTGGCCTTCACCGCGCTGTGGCCGATGACCCGTTACTTCCCGTCGCCTGGCGGCAGTGATGAATACGTACACCTGTTCCTCGGCCGCTGCAGCAGCGAAGGTGCAGGTGGCCTGCATGGCCTGGAGGAGGAGGGTGAAGACATTCGCGTGCGGGTGTGGTCGTTCGAGGATGCCATGCAAGCCGTGCGCGACGGGCGTGTGTGCAACGCGGCTACCATCATCGGCCTGCAATGGCTGGCGCTGAACCGCGACGAAGTACGAGGTATGTGGAAGTGAACCTGTTGCGCGAACGTTATCGGGTCGACCTGGTCGGGCTGCAGGCAGCCTGCGAGGCCAACTACGCCCGGTTGATGCGCCTGTTGCCCGACATGCGCACCACCCAGAGTTCGCGCCGCATCGGCATGACGCAGGGCGACCAGATGCTTGGCGTGCTGGTGCTCGACGTGGTGCTCGCGTGCCCGTACACCACCACCCTGCATGTGCGCCAGGAGCACAGCCTGCCATGGCTGCCGGTGCCGCATCTGGAAGTGCAGGTGTACCACGATGCCCGCATGGCCGAAGTGGTCAGTGCCGAGCATGCCCGACGCCTGCGCAGCATCTACCCCTATCCCAACGCGGCCATGCACCAGCCGGACGAAAAGGCCCAGCTCAACCTGTTCCTCGGCGAATGGCTGAGCCACTGCCTGGCCTGCGGCCACGAACTGGCCAGCGTTCGCTGACGATCGCGGAATTGTGACGTGGGTCGGCTGCGGGTGTTTGCTCGTAACCGATGTGCAGCCATAATTCGTGCTGAATCCGTTAGAGGAGACGGCCGTTGCCGCAGCCAGACCAATCGCGCCCCGTGCATGTGGTGCAACTGACCGATGCCCACCTGTTCGCTGACCCGGCCGGCAGCATGCTCGGGCTCAATACCCGTGACAGCCTGCGCCATGTGATAGCCCAGGTGCGCCGCGAGCAAACACCTGTCGACCTGCTGCTGTGTACCGGTGATCTGTCCCAGGATGCCAGCGTGGCGTCGTATGAAGCGTTTCGCGAGCTTACCGCGCCGTTCGCCGTGCCCACTCGCTGGTTGCCAGGCAACCATGACGAGGCGCGGGTGATGGCGCAGGTCGCCCCGGAATTCATGCAGGCAGTGACCGATATCGGTGCGTGGCGCATCGTTATGCTCGACACAGCGGTGCCCGGAGCGACACATGGGTGGTTGCAGGATGAGCAGCTGGCGGTGCTGAAAGCGGCCCTGAAGTCGGCGGGCGACCGGCACTGCCTGGTGTGTCTCCACCATCAGCCAGTGGACATCGGCTGTGCCTGGATCGCGCCGATCGGCTTGCGCAACGCGCAGGCGCTGTTCGCTATCGTCGACGCTTATCCACAGGTGCGGGCGTTGCTCTGGGGGCATGTGCACCAGCCATGGGATGAAATGCGCGCGGGTCGCCGATTGCTGGCCACACCGTCCACCTGCATTCAGTTCGCGGCAGGCAGCGAGGACTTCAAGGTCAGTGAAGAACAGCCTGGCTACCGTTGGTTGCGCCTGCACGCCGACGGGTGGCTGGAGACTGGAGTGGAGCGGGCGTCGGACTTCGCAGTGAAGCTCGACTTCGACAGCCCGGGCTACTGAGCTGCGACTGCAGGCGCGGCCGCTCCTTCCGGGCCCGCGTCAGCCAAGCGGGGCAAAATTGTTGCGAAACCCGTGACGCTGCGTCAAAACCCGCCGAACGCGCTACACTGCGCGTCCCTGCGCCCGCATCATCAGGCGCCAGGCCACAGATTACCGGGGGCAGCATGTCGGGTTCCATCCTCTATATCCATGGCTTCAACAGCTCGCCGCTTTCGACCAAGGCACGCCAGCTCGAGGCCGTCATGCAGCAGCTCGGCATGGCTGGGCAGTTGCGCGTGCCCGCCCTGCACCACCACCCGCGCCAGGCCATCGCCCAGCTTGAAGCGGCCATCGCCGAACTGGGTGCGCCTCTGCTGGTAGGCAGTTCGCTCGGCGGCTACTATGCCACCCATCTGGCCGAGCACCATGGCCTCAAGGCCCTGCTGGTCAACCCGGCGGTGACGCCGCACAAGCATTTCGACGGCTACCTGGGCACCCAGCGCAATCACTACAGTGGTGAAACCTGGGAGCTGACCAACGATCACGTGCAGGCGCTGGCCGAGCTGGAGGTACCGGCCCCGGTGGACCCCAGCCGCTATCAAGTGTGGCTGCAGACCGCCGATGAAACCCTGGACTATCGTCACGCCGAGCGCTATTACCGTGGCTGTGCCCTGCGCATCCAGGCTGGTGGTGACCACAGTTTCCAGGGCTTCGCCGAGCGCCTGCCGGCACTGCTGGCCTTCGCCGGCATTGCGCGCGGGCAGTATGCAGCGCTCGATTTTTCTGTATTTTGACTTTCTTGCATTCACCAGACTGACGACGAGACCCCATGGCCAATCCCAGCGCTAGCGCCTATAACGCAGACGCCATCGAAGTCCTCTCGGGCCTTGACCCGGTCCGCAAGCGGCCAGGCATGTACACCGACACCAGCCGCCCCAATCACCTTGCCCAGGAAGTCATCGACAACAGTGTCGACGAAGCCTTGGCCGGGCACGCCCGTTCGGTGCAGGTTATCCTCCATGCCGACCACTCGCTGGAAGTCAGCGACGACGGTCGTGGCATGCCGGTGGACATCCACCCGGAAGAAGGCGTGTCCGGGGTGGAGCTGATCCTCACCAAGCTGCACGCCGGCGGCAAGTTCTCCAACAAGAACTACCAGTTTTCCGGTGGTCTGCACGGGGTGGGCATCTCGGTGGTCAATGCCCTGTCGACCCAGGTGCGCGTGCGCGTCAAACGTGACGGCAACGAATACCAGATGACCTTCGCCGACGGTTTCAAGGCCAGCGAGCTGGAAGTGATCGGCTCGGTCGGCAAGCGCAATACCGGCACCAGCGTGTACTTCAGCCCCGACCCCAAGTACTTCGATTCGCCGAAGTTCTCCATCAGCCGCCTCAAGCACGTGCTCAAGGCCAAGGCCGTGCTGTGCCCGGGCCTGCTGGTCAGTTTCGAGGACAAGGCCAGCGGCGAAAAGGTCGAGTGGCACTATGAGGATGGCCTGCGTTCCTACCTGGTCGACTCGGTCAACGAATTCCAGCGCCTGCCCGACGAGCCGTTCTGCGGCAGCCTGGCCGGTAATAAGGAAGCCGTCGACTGGGCCTTGCTGTGGCTGCCCGAAGGTGGTGACAGCATCCAGGAAAGTTACGTCAACCTGATCCCCACCGCCCAGGGTGGCACCCACGTCAACGGCCTGCGCCAGGGCCTGCTGGATGCCATGCGCGAGTTCTGCGAATTCCGCAACCTGCTGCCGCGCGGCGTGAAGCTGGCGCCGGAAGACGTCTGGGAACGCATCACCTTCGTGCTGTCGATGAAGATGCAGGATCCGCAATTCTCCGGGCAGACCAAAGAGCGGCTGTCCTCGCGCGAGGCGGCGGCGTTCGTGTCCGGCGTGGTCAAGGACGCCTTCAGTCTTTGGCTGAACGCCCACCCCGAACTGGGCATGCAACTGGCGGAACTGGCGATCAGCAACGCCGGGCGCCGACTCAAGGCCAGCAAGAAGGTCGAGCGCAAGCGCATCACCCAGGGCCCGGCGCTACCCGGCAAGCTGGCCGACTGCGCCGGTCAGGACCCGATGCGCGCCGAGCTGTTCCTGGTCGAAGGTGACTCGGCCGGTGGTTCGGCCAAACAGGCGCGCGACAAGGAATTCCAGGCGATCCTGCCGTTGCGCGGCAAGATCCTCAACACCTGGGAAGTGGACGGCGGTGAAGTGCTGGCCAGCCAGGAAGTGCACAACATCGCCGTGGCCATCGGCGTTGACCCGGGGGCCAGCGACCTGGCGCAACTGCGCTACGGCAAGATCTGCATTCTCGCCGACGCCGACTCTGACGGCCTGCATATCGCCACGCTGCTCTGCGCGCTGTTCGTCCAGCATTTCCGCGCCCTGGTCGAGGCCGGGCATGTGTATGTGGCCATGCCGCCGCTATACCGCATCGACCTGGGCAAGGAAATCTACTACGCCCTCGACGAAGCGGAGCGCGATGGCATCCTCGACCGCCTGGTGGCCGAGAAGAAGCGCGGCAAGCCGCAGGTCACCCGCTTCAAGGGCCTGGGCGAGATGAACCCGCCCCAGCTGCGTGAAACCACCATGGACCCGAATACCCGGCGCCTGGTGCAACTGACCCTGGACGATGTACAGGCCACCTGCGAGCTGATGGACAAGCTGCTGGCCAAGAAGCGCGCGGGCGATCGCAAGAGCTGGCTGGAAACCAAGGGCAACCTGGCCGAGGTCATGGTTTGATTCGGCGGCTTCTGGCTGCCTGCCTGATGCTGGTTGCCCTGCCAAGCCCGGCGGGCGACTGGCCAGAGCTGAAGCTGAGGGCCGAATACCCGATTGACGGCATGCGCGGGGGCAACCTGTCTGGCCTGGCGGAGTGCCGGGGCGGGTTATGGGGCGTGTCCGACCGCGACGACGACCGCATCTACCGCTTCGACCGGCAGGACGCGGCCTGGCGCGCGCAGCCGCTCATCTTCACCCCGCCGCCGGCGCCGGACAGCGGCCTGCCGTGGGGCCTGAAGTCGCGCAACTGGGCGGCGTCGTATATCCGCGGGGGCGAACTGGACTGGGAAGGCATCACCTGCGACCAGGCCGGCAACCTGTACCTGGTCAGCGAGGCTAATGCCGGCGTACTGCAATTGCCACCGGATGACCAGGCGGGCTGGTTGAAGATCGACCCGGCCATGGTGCGTCAGGCCCGGGCCAGCGGCATGCTGCTGAACTTCAATGCCTTGTTCGAAGGCCTGGCCATCAACCCGGCGGGCGACCGCCTGTGGCTGGCTGCCGAGCGCGAGCGCCGTGGCCTGGTGGCGATCGAACGCCAGCAGTCGGTGTGGGCCTGTGGCCGCAGCTGTGTCCTGCTCAGCGAAGCCGGGGTCGAGATGCAACCGGCGCAAATGCCTGATGCCCGGGCCCTGTCGCGCGACTTTGCCGACCTGGCCTGGTTCGAGGGCAAGCTGTTCACCCTCGAGCGCAACGCCTACCGGGTGTGCCGGCGTGATGCCGACAGCGGTGCGGTCGAGCGCTGCTGGTCGTTCGCTGCCGACGCCCTGATCGAGTCGCGCCGCTATCAACAGCCGTATGGTCTGGCCGAGGCCCTGGTGATCGATGCCGAGGGCGCCTGGATCGGCGTGGATAACAACAACGGCGCGCGTGCCGATGGCGAGATACGGCCGATCGTCTGGCGTTTCGACGCGCCGCAAGGTGGCTGGAGCGCCAAGCCATGAGCCAGGCACCGGGCAGGCGGGCTGGCAAGGTTCTGATGTTCGTCGCCTGGGCTGCGGCGCTGTTCCTTGCCACACGTTTCTTCGGCCAGTGGGAGGACCGCCAGCGCAACCCCAATGCGCAGGTGCAGTCGTCGCATGGCGAAGGCTTTATCGAAGTGCGCCTGCTGGGTAATGGCCAGGGCCACTTCGTGATGGATGGTGCGATCAACGGCCAGGTCGTGCACTTCATGCTCGACACCGGCGCCACCGACGTGGCCATCCCCGAGGCGCTCGGTCGCGAATTGAGCCTGGAACGTGGTAGCCCGGTGCAGCTCAGTACCGCCAACGGCCGCACCGAAGGCTACCGGACGCGCCTGGCCAGCCTGCAGTTGGGGGACATCCGCCTGCAGGACGTACGCGCCATTGTGGTGCCGGGCCTGGACGGGCAAACCGTATTGCTGGGCATGAGTGCCCTGAAACAACTTGAATTTACCCAGCGCGGCGGCACCATGCTGCTGCGCCAGAACCTGAAATGACGAGGCCCGCATGAGCGACTCACTGGAACTCAGCCTGGACGGCGTCGAACGCCGCTCGCTGGCTGACTTCACCGAACAGGCCTACCTCAACTATTCCATGTACGTGATCATGGACCGCGCCCTGCCGCACATCGGCGATGGCCTGAAGCCGGTGCAGCGACGCATCGTCTACGCCATGAGCGAGTTGGGGCTCGATGCCGACGCCAAGCACAAGAAATCGGCGCGTACTGTCGGCGACGTGCTCGGCAAGTTCCACCCCCACGGCGACTCGGCGTGCTACGAGGCCATGGTGCTGATGGCGCAGCCGTTCAGCTACCGCTACACCCTGGTCGACGGCCAGGGCAACTGGGGTGCGCCGGACGATCCGAAGTCGTTCGCCGCCATGCGCTACACCGAAGCGCGGCTGTCGCGCTATGCCGAAGTGCTGCTCAGCGAAGTCGGCCATGGCACCGTGGACTGGGTGCCGAACTTCGATGGTACCTTGCAGGAGCCGGCCGTGCTGCCGGCGCGTCTGCCGAACATTCTGCTCAATGGCACCACCGGTATTGCCGTGGGCATGGCCACCGACGTACCGCCGCATAACCTGCGGGAAGTGGCTACGGCCTGTGTGCGCCTGCTGGACGAGCCCAAGGCCAGCATCGAGCAGCTGTGCGAGCACATCCAGGGGCCGGACTACCCGACCGAGGCCGAGATCGTCACGCCGCGGGCAGAAATCCTCAAGATGTACGAAAGCGGCCGCGGCTCGATCCGAATGCGTGCGGTGTACCGCGTGGAAGATGGCGATATCGTCGTCACTGCACTGCCGCACCAGGTTTCCGGGGCCAAGGTGCTGGAGCAGATCGCTGCGCAGATGCAGGCCAAGAAGCTGCCGATGGTCGCCGACCTGCGCGACGAGTCGGACCATGAGAACCCGTGCCGCATCGTCATCATCCCGCGCTCCAATCGCGTCGACGTCGACGAACTGATGCAACACCTGTTCGCCACCACCGACCTGGAGAGTACCTACCGGGTCAACGTCAACATTATCGGCCTGGACGGTCGGCCACAGCTGAAGAACCTGCGTGCGTTGCTGCTGGAGTGGCTGGAGTTCCGCACCGCTACCGTTCGTCGCCGTTTGCAGCACCGTCTGGACAAGGTGGAGAAGCGCCTGCACCTCCTGGAAGGTTTGCTCACCGCGTTCCTCAACCTGGATGAAGTGATCCACATCATCCGTACCGAGGACCAGCCCAGGCAGGCCCTGATCGCCCGTTTCGACCTGACCGAGATCCAGGCTGACTACATTCTCGAGACTCGCCTGCGGCAGCTGGCGCGTCTGGAAGAGATGAAGATCCGTGGCGAGCAGGACGAACTGCTGAAGGAGCAGGCCAAACTGCTGGCCCTGCTGGGTAGCGACGCCAAGCTGCGCAAGCTGGTCCGCAGCGAGTTGATCAAGGATGCCGAAACCTATGGCGACGATCGCCGCTCGCCGATCGTCGAGCGCGCCGAAGCCAAGGCGCTGTCGGAAAACGAGCTGATGCCGACCGAGCCGGTTACCGTGGTGCTGTCGGAAAAGGGCTGGGTGCGCTGCGCCAAGGGCCACGACATCGACGCCACCGGCCTGTCGTACAAAGCGGGCGATGGTTTCAAGGCCGCAGCCATCGGGCGCTCCAACCAATTCGCCGTGCTGATCGATTCCACCGGCCGCAGCTATTCGCTGGCCGCCCACAGCCTGCCGTCGGCGCGTGGCCAGGGTGAGCCGCTGACGGGGCGCCTGACGCCACCACCGGGGGCCACGTTTGAATGCGTGCTGCTGCCTGATGACGAGGCGCTGTACGTGGTAGCTTCGGATGCCGGCTACGGCTTCGTGGTCAAGGGTGAGGACCTGCAAGCCAAGAACAAGGCCGGCAAGGGTTTGCTCAGCCTGCCCAACGGCGCCAAGGTCATGACCCCCCGCGCGGTGGCCAACCGCGAGCAGGATTGGCTGGCAGCGGTGACTACCGAAGGCCGTCTGCTGGTATTCAAGGTCAGCGATCTGCCCCAGCTGGGTAAAGGCAAGGGCAACAAGATCATCGGTATACCCGGCGATCGAGTGGCCAGCCGTGAAGAATTTGTTACCGATCTTGCTGTGATAGGCGAGGGTGCGACACTTGTATTGCAAGCCGGCAAGCGTACCCTATCCCTGAAAGCGGACGACCTGGAGCATTACAAGGGCGAGCGTGGACGGCGTGGCAGCAAGCTGCCGCGCGGGTTCCAGCGAGTCGACGGATTGCAGGTGGAAGTGCCGGCTTGACCGCTTGAAATGTCTGGAACGGCAATTTCAGCGCTGTTCCGGGCAGAAATGCTGGAGTCGGACGGTTATTTCGCGGATGATATGGCCCTTGCGGTGCCGGCGTGGCCGTGTGCCCGTTTGAATCTACGTGTATCACTGCGGTTGGCCTGTTGGCGACCGCCTGGATGGGATGATGAAACTTCTGCGCCTTCCATTTGCGCTGTTGATGACTGGCCTGCTGGGCCTTGGCGGGTGCACCATGCACCAGCCGGTTGCCCTGTACCAGCTCGACAGTGGTGATCCTGGCCAGCCTTCGCAGAGTGCAGGCATGGCCGTGGTACTCGGCCCGGTATCGGTAGCCGATTACCTGCAACGCGAGACATTCCTGCAGCGTCAGGCCGACGGCAGCCTGAGCTCGGCGACCGACGGTCGTTGGGCTGGTAGCCTTTCGGCAGATATCGACCAGCTGCTGGTGCGCCAGCTTGCCTGGCGTCTGGACAGCCAGCGCGTGGTGCTGGCTCCGGCGACTGCCGGCTTCACCCCGGATGTACAAGTGCTGCTATCGATCACTCGCCTGGATTCGGGCAAGGACCAGCCGGCCATCCTGGACGCCCAGTGGCGCCTGCTGGACCGCCGTGGTCATGTGCGCGACAACCGCATCGTGCACCTTGAGCAACAGCACGAGGGCAGTGAGGCGTCGCAGGTGCAGGCCCAGGGCCAATTGCTGCAGAAGCTGGCCGAACAGCTGAGCACCGCAGTGAAACCGCTGGCCAATCAGCCTGCGATTGCCGAAGAAACGCCCAAGAAGTCAGCTGCACCGGTACAGGTGAAAAAAACTCCGGAGAAATCCAAGATCCCGATGGCTGCGCCGATTCGTACCGATATGGAAGTCTATCGGTTCTGATCGAACCGTCAGTTATAAGAAAGCCCGCATTGGTGCGGGCTTTTTTATGGCTGCAGTAAACCTGTCGAAAGGTTGGCATCGCGAACAGGTATCTACATCTGTCAGGCCCTACGCTCGTGCATCCGCGTCAACTGCCGTTCCAGCATCGATGGGTAGGGCTCCATCAACCGCTCCACGCAGCAGGCTCCTTCCGGGCTGGCAATCGGGCGAATGCGGGCGCGCTGGCGAATCAGCGTGTCATCGCTGATCTGCCGCTCCACCAGCAACAGGTTGCGGCTGTGTTGCGACAGCGCCAGCGCGTCCTGGGCCTTCTCGGTCATCAGCAGGTCTACCAGCTCCAGGCCTTGCAGGTCGTTACCCAAGGCCAGGCCCAGTTGCAACTGCAAGGTGATGCCGCTGTCCGCCACCTCGATCTGCAGGGCATGGCCCAGGGCGCGCAGCAGCTCGCCGCAGCAGATGGCGTTGGTCAGGTACTCCTCGCCGCAGTCGCGGCTGTGGAACAGCACCAAGGTGCTACCGTCGTTGAGCGTGTGGGTTTCGCCGTCATAGAGCGAGGCCGCGTGCTCCAGGCAGTCGCGGTAGCGCTCGGTCAACTCGGTCAGGCGCGTGCGTGGCAGGCGACGCAGCTGTTCCTGGGAACCCAGCTGTACGGCAAGCACGGCGGTGAACTGCGGCTCGTCGGACTCAACCACGGCAACCCGTGGGGCGTTGTCGTCGTCCAGCAGGCCGGCGAAGGCCTCGTCGTCATCTTCATCGGCCTGGGCGGCAACCTTGGCGCGTGGTGCGGCTTTCGCTGCGACAGGGGCGTCCTGCAGGTCGTGAAAATGCTCGTCGTCTTCTTCCTCCAGCTCCGGCTCCGGTGGTGGCGGCGGCGCCAGGCGTGCGTGCAGCTGGCGGGCGATATCGCCGATCTCGTCCTGGCGGTCGGTAGCCGGGGTATGGGGCTGCGGGTCGCGCAGCCAGACCCGCAATTGCAGCAGCGGCAAGGTGATGAAGCGGCCCTGGCGCAGGCTCAGGGTCAGCGCCAGCACCAGCAGGATGGCGGCGAGGATGCCCATGCTCTGCAAGCTGATAAGCATCGGCTGCTGGAACTGGCTCATGTCCAGGCTGATACGCAGTTGCCCGGCGGTCACGTCCTGGAAGGTGATCTTGGTCTGGTACAGGCCTTCGGCCTCGCCCAGCAGGCTGTTGCGCGGACGCTGGCCGGCTTCGGCGAGAATGCGGTTGTCCACGCTATAGATGGCGGCATGGGCTACCAACGGGTTCTTCACCAGGTTACCCAGCAGCACGTTGAGGCTGAGGATATCGTTGGCCACCAGCAGTTCGGTCGCCGAGGTGGCGGTCTGGGTGGTCAGGCTCTGGCCCAGGGCATCGGCCTGCTCGTGCATGGCCTGCTTGAATTGCAGGCCCATCACGCAGGCGTAGATCACCAGCGCCAGTGCCACCAGGAAAATGTTGGTGCAGGCGATGCGCAGTGCCAGCGGCACGCGACGTTGACTCAGGGCGCGATAGATCATCAGGAAGAAGTTGTCTGGTTTGACGGGCGTGGGCCGGTTCACTGAGCTCGGCTCTTAATGGCATGAAAGTGTGGGGAGTATAGCGAGCCGGGTTTTGTCGGCAAAGTATCGTCGGCGCCCGATGGTCACGGAAAATCGGTAGAATGCGCATTTTTCATCGAAGTCGGAGCCAGGTTGTGCGCGAAATCGTCCTGATCAACATCACCGGTGAGGACCGTCCCGGTCTCACTGCGGCCATCACCGGCGTCCTGCTGCAGGGCGGTGTGAGTATCCTCGACATCGGCCTGGCCGTCATGCACGGCACCCTGTCGTTCGGCATCCTGGTCGACCTTCCGGACAACGAAGTGGCCACTGCCCTGCTGCAAAGCGTGCAGGCCAAGGCCCACGAACTGAACCTGCAGGCCCGCTACACGCCGATTTCCGAGGCCGACTACCAGCACTGGGCCGACGGCCAGGGTGAGGCGCGCCACATCGTCACCCTGCTTAGCCGCAAGGTCACCCCCGAGCAACTGCAGCGGGTGAGTGCGGTGATCAGCCAGTACGGCCTGACCATCGAGCGTATCGAGCGCCTGTCGGCCCGTGTCGCGCTGGATGCCCAGACTGGCAAAGGCAAGGCGGCCATCGAGATCTCCGTGCGTGGTGTGCCGAGCGACGGCCAGGCCCTGCGTGCCGATTTCTTCGCCCTGGCCGAGGAACTGAGCATTGATATCGCTTTCCAGAAGGACGACCTGTTCCGCCGCAACCGTCGTCTGGCGGTGTTCGACATGGACTCGACGCTGATCGAAGCCGAAGTCATCGATGAACTGGCCAAGGCCGCTGGTGTGGGCGACCAGGTGGCGGCAATCACCGAGCGCGCCATGCGTGGCGAGCTGGACTTCCGCGCCAGCTTCAAGGAGCGCATGGCCCTGCTCAAAGGCCTGGACGTCGGGGTGCTGGACGAAATCGGCGCTTCGCTGCGCCTGACCGAGGGGGCCGAGAACCTGTTCGCCGAGCTCAAGCGCCTGGGCTACAAGACCGCGATCCTGTCTGGTGGCTTTACTTACTTCGCGCGCCAGGTGCAGGCGCGCCTGGGTATCGACTACGTGTTTGCCAACGAGCTGGAAGTGGTCGACGGCAAGGTGACCGGCGTGGCCGTGGAACCCATCGTTGATGCTCAGCGCAAGGCCGAGCTACTGCAGAAGCTGGCCAGCGAAGAAGGCCTGGAGCTGGAACAGACCATTGCCGTGGGCGATGGTGCCAACGACCTGCCGATGCTGTCACTGGCTGGCCTGGGCGTGGCGTTTCGTGCCAAGCCACTGGTGCGCCAGTCGGCCAAACAGGCGATTTCCACCCTTGGGCTGGATGGTGTGTTGTACCTGCTCGGCGTGCGTGACCGCGACGCACGCGGCTGATCGCGACCTGGAGGCAGCGTAGCGGCCCCAATAAAAAGGCCCTGCTCGTGCAGGGCCTTTTTCATGCTGCTTGAATCAGGCCTGCACAGGCATCGCCAACTGCTGCCCCATGCGTACAGCCGAGCCGGCACCCAGCGTCTCGGCCCATTTCACCTGCTCTGGCCCGAACAGCACGATAGCGGTCGAGCCCAGCTTGAAGCGGCCCAGCTCGGCACCTTTTTCCAGGTGAATCGGCGCGCGGCTGGCTTCGTCGTAACGGAAGGTTTTCAGCTCGCGCTTGGGCGGCGTCACCAGCCCGGCCCACACGGTCTCGATCGAGGCGACGATCATCGCACCTACCAGCACCACGGCCATCGGCCCGCGCTCGGTATCGAACAGGCACACCACGCGTTCGTTGCGAGCGAACAGCTCAGGGACGTTTTCAGCGGTGGTCTGGTTGACCGAGAACAGGCGGCCCGGCACATAGACCATTTCGCGCAGGGTACCGGCCAGCGGCATGTGTACGCGGTGGTAGTCCTTCGGCGACAGGTAGATGGTGGCGAATTCGCCACCCATGAACGGTGCGGCCAGCGCCGGGTCACCGCCCAGCAGTTCCTGGGCGCTGAAGCCGTGGCCCTTTGCCTGGAATATGCGGCCGTGCTCGATCGGACCAAGCTGGCTGACGGCACCGTCGGCCGGGCACAGGATGGCGCCCGGGGTTTCGTCCAACGGGCGTGCGCCTGGCTTCAGGGCGCGGGTGAAGAACGCATTGAAGTGCTCGTAGGCGCTCAGGTCTTCGACCAGGGCTTCAGCCATGTTCACCTGGTAGCGCTTGGCGAACCAGGCGGTAAAGGCGTTCTTGAACCAGCGTACACGGCATTCGGCGATGCAGCCTGCCAGGCGCGACAGCAGATGGTGCGGCAGCAGGTACTGGCTGATGATGAACAAACGGGATTTCATGCAGGTTCCTTAGACTTCTACAGGCGTGTCCGGGTGGTTGCCCCATTCGCTCCACGAGCCGGCGTAGGCCTTGACGCGTGGGTAGCCGAGGGCCTTGGCCACCAGGTAGGTGAAACCGGAGCGGCGATGGGATTGGCAATGGGTGATCACTTCCTTGTCGGGGGTGATACCCAGGTTCTGCAGGACTTGGGCGATGTCCGGGCGGATGCGCAGGTGGTCGTTGAGGTCCATGCCGGCAGTCCACTCGAAATTGATGGCACCGGGAATGTGGCCGCCCCTGGCTGCCAGCACTTTCTCGCCGCGGAATTCCTGCGGGCCACGGGCATCCCAGATGACCAGGTCTTCCGCGCCCAGGCGGCTTTGCAGGTACTCGCGGGTGGCTGTGGGCGCCGTGTCGATGCGCAGTTGCACGGGGGTGTTAGCGCTGGCGGGCACTTCGGTGGAGAGTTTGTCGGCCGGCCAGGCCTGTATGCCGCCGTTCAGGTAGTGATAGCGCTTGTGGCCGATCACATCGAGCAGCCAGATGAAACGCCCGGCCCAGCCGCCACCTTCATCGTCGTATACCACATACACCGCATCGTCGCGGTGGCCAAGCTCGCTGAACAGTTTTTCCAGCTCGCCCTGGGTTGGCAGCAAGCCGGGCGCAGGGGGCTGGCCGAGCTGGGTGCGCTTGCCTTCGACGAAGCGTGCACCGGGGATGTGCCCGCTGGTATAGCGGTTGCTATTGCTCAGGTCGACCAGGATCAGCTGTGGCGAACCGAGGCGCGGCAGCAAGTCTGCAGCTTCTATTACCAGGGGCAGGCCGGAAAAGTCAGTCATCCACGGTCTCCAGTTGCAAAGAGGGGGAGATTGTAGCGCAAGGCTCAGGCCTTGCGGTTGGCAAACACCGACAGCGCCCGCTCGGTGCATTGTGCGGTCTTGGCGAAAGCCTGCACGCTGACATCTGCCAGCGGTCGGCTGCCTTGGTCAGCCACCATCAGCATCAACACCTGGTCGTTCACCGCCAGCGAGCGCAGCAGCACGTGCTCGCTGCTGAACAAGGCCTGCAGTGGGGCCGGCAGCAGCGCCGAGAACTGGCTGTGGTTCTGCGGGGTAATGCGTAACTGGCCGGCCTGGGCCAGCAGCTTCTGCAGCAATTTGTTCTGCGATACCTGCAGGGTAAGCGCCCCGACCTCCTTGGGCAGGCCGGCGAACTGCTGCACACGCAGTTGATCGCTGGCCTTGTCCAGGCTCAGCAGCAGGACGCGCTGCATGCCGCAGGCCAACAGGGCTTCAAGGACCTGGGTGGCCAGGTGCACGCCGTTGGTGAACGGGCTGGGTTGGGCCAGCAGGTGTTGGCACAGCTTGCGCCAGCGCGTCAGGTCGTCGTTGCCGGGCGGTGGCGAGGTCAGCATGTCCGGATGCGGGCGGCGCTGGTGCCAAGGCCAGATCAGCGCTTCGGCCGGATGGAACAGGGCGTGCTGGGCATGGCGGCGGGCACTGGCTGCTGCCTGTTGGTGCACCTGCTGCTGCACGTCTTCCAGCGAGGTCTGCAGGTACAGCGCGGTCAACAGTTGCCAGCGCAGCAGGTGCGGGTTGTCCCAGCCCACCTGCGCCGCCAGGGCCAGGTTGTTGGCCAAAAGCACGGTATTGGCCGGCTGGTTGAACCAGCGACGCAGGCCGGGCTCGGCGTCCAGGCGATGTTGCTGGCTGAGCAGGTCCGGATCGCGGGCGATGTTGAGCACCTGGGCCAGTTGTTCGCGTTCTTCCAGCAGCAGGCGATAACCCTGGGTCACCCACTGTGGCAGGCGCCAGTACTCTGCCATGGTCTGGCACAGCGTCATGATGCGCACGCCAAACAGCTGTTCCTCGACATGGGCGGCGTCTTCGCCCTTGTGGATAACCCGCAGTTCCCAGGTGTCGAGCAGCTTGGGGTAGGCCAGCGCCAGCGGCCACAGTGGTGCCAGGAACAGCAGGCTGCCCCAGTGAATTTCCTGCCATAGCCGTGCCAGGCGGCTGGCGAACAGGCCGCTGGCCTGCTGCGAGGCGTGCTGGCTGATCAGCTGGAATTGGCACAGTACCGGCGGGATCTCTTCCGCAGGCAGCGCAGGCAGACGCTTGAGCAGTTGTTCGCTGCGCTCCAGGCCCAGGCGGTTGATGGCGACTTCCAGGCTCTCGGCCGGCTCGGCCAGGCTGGCATTGGTGGGGTGATTGGCTTCGCGCATCACCGACAGCACCAGCGCCGGGCTATCCTGCATCAGTTCGGCGATATCGCGCAGCGAGCGGCGGCTATCGTGGATCGCGGTCATGACCCGGTCGTAGCTGTGCTTCGGCACCGGGATGCGAACACCCTCGAGCAGCTTTACCCAGGCCTCTAGCGTACGTGGGGCCTGAGCGGGCACCTTGGTTTCAATTGTCATTTTGACATCAGTCCGAACTGGCTTTTCGCAATGAGTGGCTATAGTCTGGCGCAGTTCTGCCGATAAGTAGAAGAAGAGTTTTCAGGCTCCCGTCTCTTCCCCTGACCACGACAGCAAGTGCTTTGAACCTATGGCTAAAATTATCGGCATCATCGTCGTATTCGCGAGCGTGCTCGGCGGATACGTACTCTCTCACGGCAAGATCGCGGCGCTGATCCAGCCGTTCGAAGTACTGATCATTGGCGGTGCGGCCTTTGGTGCGTTCCTGCAGGCCAACCCTGGCTACATGACCATGCACGTCATCAAGAAGTCGATGAAGATGTTCGGCTCGCGCTTCAGTCATGCCTTCTACCTGGAAGTACTGGGCCTGGTGTACGAAATCCTCAACAAGAGCCGTCGTGAGGGCATGATGGCCATCGAGGCCGACATCGAGGATGCCGCAGCCAGCCCGATTTTCGCCAAGTACCCGACAGTGCTGGCCGACGAGCGCATGACCGCATTCATCTGCGACTACCTGCGCATCATGTCCACCGGCAACATGGCGCCGCACGAGCTCGAAGGTCTGTTCGACATGGAGCTGTTGAGCATGAAGGAAGAGCTGGAGCACCCGTCCCATGCGGTGAACGGCATCGCCGACGGCATGCCAGGTTTCGGTATCGTTGCGGCGGTACTGGGTATCGTGGTGACCATGGCTTCGCTCGGCGATGGTGACCAGGCCTCCATCGGCCTCCATGTGGGGGCGGCGCTGGTAGGTACCTTCTTCGGTATTCTGGCGGCCTATGGCTTCTTTGGTCCGCTGGCCAAGTGCCTGGAGCACGATGCCAAGGAAGAGCTGAACCTCTACGAATCGATCAAGGCTTCGCTGGTGGCCTCGGCCTCGGGCATGCCGCCTTCGCTGGCGGTGGAATTCGGGCGCAAGGTGCTGTACCCCAAGCACCGCCCGAGCTTTGCCGAACTGGAACAAGCGGTTCGCGGTCGCTGAGTCATGGAGAACAATCAGCCCATCATCGTCAAGCGCGTCAAGCGCTATGGCGGCGGCCATCACGGCGGCGCGTGGAAAATTGCCTTCGCCGACTTCGCCACGGCGATGATGGCGTTCTTCCTGGTGCTGTGGTTGTTGTCCACGGCCACGCCGGAGCAGAAGATCGCCATTGCCGGCTACTTCAAGGACCCGATCGGCTTCTCGGAAAGCGGTACGCCGTACATCATCGACCTCGGTGGCTCACCGCAGCTGGCCCCGGAAAAGACCATCAACCCCGAGGCCAAGTCGGAGCCGACGCCTGATACCAGCATCCAGCTGGACAAGGATCAGGTGGAAACGATGGCCGAGCAGGTCGAGCGCGAGCGTCTGGAGCTGTTGCTGCAAGAGCTGCAGAACAAGGTTGAGGAAAACCCGCAACTGCAGAAGTTCAAGGACCAGATCCTGTTCGAGATCACCCAGGACGGCCTGCGCATCCAGATCATGGATGCGGAGAACCGGCCCATGTTCGACATCGGCAGTGCGCGCCTGCAGCCTTACTTCGAAGACATCCTGCTGGCCATGGCTGACACCATCAAGGCGGTGCCGAACAAGATCAGCATCAGTGGCCACACCGATGCCAAGCCGTATGCGGGCAGCGGTGAGTTCGGCAACTGGGAGCTGTCGGCCAACCGCGCCAACGCCGCGCGTCGTGCGCTGGTGGCCGGTGGCTATCCGGATGGCCAGGTGGCGCGCGTGGTGGGGTATGCCTCGTCGTCGCTGTTCGACCGCAACAACCCGTTCAACCCGGTCAACCGCCGCATCGACATCATCGTGCTGACCAAGAAGGCCCAGCGCAACATCGAGGGTGAGCAGGGCGCGCCAGAAGCACCGGCTGCCGAGCCTACACGCCCGGCCGCTGCGGCACCGGCTGTGCCAGGGGGGACCGAGCAGGCCCCCATGCAGCCGCGTGAACTGCGCCAGAAGCTGAACATCTTCGAAGAGGGGACGTTGAAGATGGATGAGACCAAGGAGCAGTAAACCCTACAGGATCGCGCTGTAGCTGAAGCAAGCGCGGAACCTGTGGGAGCGGGCTTGCCCGCGAACACGGGCGAAGCCCGTGCCAAGCACCGCGGTGCCTGCTCCCACAGGATTGGCGTGGCCCTTGAGCCTTGTGTAGTACCTGCGGGAGCGGGCAGGTCAGTAGGCGTCTTCCGGCAGGCTGGCGATGATCGAGCGGTAGCTGCTCATGCGCTGCGGCTTGATGCGCCCCTCATCCAGCGCCTTGAGCAGCGCACAGCCCGGTTCGCGATCATGCTTGCAATCGCGGAAGCGGCAGGTGCCGAACAGGTCGCGGAACTCGATGAAGCCATCCTCCACATCGCTGCGGCTGACGTGGCCAAGGCCGAATTCGCGGATGCCCGGCGAGTCGATCAGGTCACCGCCATTAGGGAAGTGGTACAGCCGCGCAGTGGTGGTGGTGTGGGTGCCCTGGCCAGACCATTCCGACAGGTCGCCGACGCGGGTGCCGGCATCCGGCAGCAGGCTGTTGACCAGCGACGACTTGCCCACCCCCGACTGGCCGACGAACACGCTGATGTGGCCATCGAGCATCTGCTGCAGGCGTTGCATGCCGTCACCGTGGTGTGCCGATACTTCCAGCAGCGGGTAGCCCAGCTCGCGGTACACCTCAAGCAGTGCATGCAGGCCCGGGCCGTTCTGGTCATCGATCAGGTCGGCCTTGTTCAGCAGCAGCAGTGGGCGAATGCCGGCGTGTTCCGCCGCGACCAGGTAACGGTCGATCAGGTTGGGGTGCGGTTCGGGGGCCGGGGCGAAGACGATCACGATCAGGTCGACGTTGGCCGCCACCGGCTTCAGCTGGCCATGGTTGTTCGGCCGGCACAGCTCGGTGCTGCGCGGCATCTGCGCGACGATCACGCCGATGCCCTGGTTGCCCGCGCGCCAGACCACGCGGTCGCCGGTGACCAGGGCCGGCAGGTTGGCGCGCAAGTGGCAGCGGAACACCTGGCCCGCGGCTTCGCCGTCCTGGGCTTCCACTTCTACCTGCACACCGAAGTGTGCGATCACCAGGCCCAGTTGCTCCGGCCCCAAGTCGCCACCCTCCAGCTCCTGCAGCACATGCTGCTCACGTTTGGCCGCACGCGCGGCGCGCTCGTTCTGGATTTTTTCGATGCGCCAGTTTTGGCGGCGGTTGAGCTGGCGTTTGGCCATGGAGGTTCCGTGGGTGGTGGGGCAGGTTGAAAACGGCAGGCAGTTTAGCATGCCAGGCGCCGGACCATTTCGCTTACCTGCATGGTGTGAATGGGCGTGCCCTGGCCACTGCGCTACTATGAACGCCTATAGGAGGAGCCCCCTGCATGCAAAACCCACAGAACCTGATCTGGATCGACCTGGAAATGACCGGCCTGGATCCGGACAGCGACGTCATTATCGAAATGGCCACCATCGTCACCGACAGCGAGCTGAACACCTTGGCCGAAGGGCCGGTGATTGCCATCCACCACAGTGACGAGGTGTTGGCGCGCATGGACGAGTGGAACACCCGCACCCATGGCGCTTCGGGCCTGACCCAGCGCGTGCGCGAGAGCAAGGTCGGCATGGCCGAAGCCGAGGCGCAGACCATTGCTTTCCTCGAGCAGTGGGTGCCGAAAGGCAAGTCGCCGATCTGCGGCAACAGCATCTGCCAGGACCGCCGTTTCCTCTACCGCCACATGCGCGACCTGGAAAACTACTTCCACTATCGCAACCTGGATGTCTCCACCTTGAAGGAGCTGGCAGCACGCTGGGCACCTGATGTGCGTGACAGCTTCAGGAAGGGTAACACTCACCTGGCGCTGGACGACATCCGCGAATCGATCGCCGAGCTGCGCCACTACCGCGAACACTTCATCAAGGTGTGAATCGAAAAGGCGCAGATATTGTATCTGTGCCCCCTTTTGGTGCCATGTGCAACTGGTTAGACTGCGCGCCTTTCTTGCCCGCCCGCACGGACCCCGCACCATGCTGTTGATGCTCTACCTCATCGCCATCACCGCCGAAGCCATGACCGGCGCGTTGTCTGCCGGCCGCCGCGGCATGGACTGGTTCGGCGTGGTGCTGATCGCCTGCGTCACCGCCCTGGGGGGCGGCTCGGTGCGCGACGTGCTGCTCGGACATTACCCGCTGACTTGGGTAAAGCACCCGGAATACCTGGTGCTGACCAGCTGTGCAGCGCTGCTGACCATTTTCATCGCGCCGATGATGCGCCGCCTGCGCTCGCTGTTCCTGGTGCTCGATGCCCTGGGGCTGGTGGCCTTTACCCTGATTGGCTGCATGACTGCGCTGGAAATGGGGCAGGGCATGCTGGTGGCTTCGCTCAGTGGGGTGATTACCGGAGTGTTTGGCGGGATCCTGCGGGACATCTTCTGCAATGACATTCCCTTGGTGTTCCGTCGCGAGTTGTATGCCAGCGTGTCGTTTGCAGCGGCCTGGTTCTACCTGGGCTGCGTCTACTTCAAGGTGCCGGCGGAGCAGGCGATGCTGCTCACGTTGTTTGGCGGCTTCCTGTTGCGCCTGTTGGCGATCCGTTTCCACTGGGAAATGCCCAAGTTCCACTACAACGACCAGCAGTGAGGCTGAAGCGGTCCGTGTAGGAACGGATCACTTCGCGAAACAGGGGAGGCGGTGGATGGCACCGGCTGTGTCGGTGATCGCGGCTGAAGCCGCTCCTGCAGGTTGGCGCAGTTCAAGGTGGATGCAAACCTCTAACTATCGAATGCCGTGCTGCGCCAACGCCCACTCCACGTGTTCGCGCACCAGTGCCGAGGCATCCTCGCGCCGCGCCTTCAATGCCTCGATCACCGGAATCGTCGATGGCGCGTTGCCAAGCCCCACTGCGAGGTTGCGCAACCAGCGCTCATACCCGGCCCGGCGCAACGGCCCGCCCTCGGTCTTGCGCAGGAACGTCCTTTCATCCCACAGGAACATTTCGGCCAGTTCGGCATTTTCCAGGCCGTGGCGTGGCTGGAAGTCCTGCTCCTGGCTGGGCCTGGCAAAGCGGTTCCACGGGCAGACGATCTGGCAATCATCGCAACCGAACACCCGGTTACCCATCTTGGCGCGCAACTCGACGGGAATCGGCCCCCTCAGCTCGATGGTCAGGTACGAGATGCAACGTCGCGCAT
This sequence comes from Pseudomonas sp. TE21394, assembly GCF_054057835.1. Lineage (NCBI taxonomy): Bacteria > Pseudomonadati > Pseudomonadota > Gammaproteobacteria > Pseudomonadales > Pseudomonadaceae > Pseudomonas > Pseudomonas sp. TE21394. The sequence goes on from NZ_JBSRZR010000001.1 coordinate 2,489,019, forward strand.
CCAGCACATAGGGCCCGACGAATGCCTGGGTCGGGCAAATGTCCAGGCACGCCTGGCAGCGCCCGCAATGCTCGCTGCTGGTAGCTTCGTCCACCGGCAGCGGCAGGTCGACGAACAGTTCGGCGAGGAAGAAGTAGCTGCCCGCCTTGCGGTTGAGCAACAGCGTGTTCTTGCCGATCCAACCCAGCCCGGCCTGCTCGGCCAGGGCCTTTTCCAGCACGGGGGCGCTGTCGACGAAGGCGCGGTAGCCGAACGGGCCGATGGCCTCCTGAATACGGTCAGCGAGGAACTGCACGCGCTTGCGCACCAGTTTGTGGTAGTCCCGCCCCAGTGCATAGCGCGACACATAGGCCTTTTCCGGCTGCGCCAGGCGCTGCGCCATCTGCGTGTCGCCGGGCAGGTAATCCATGCGCAGCGATACCACGCGCACCGTGCCGGGGATCAGTTGCTCCGGGTGCGCCCGCTTGCTGCCGTGGGCACCCAGGTACTCCATCTCGCCCTGGTAGCCGGCATCGAGCCAGCGTTGCAGGTGGTGTTCGTGTTCGCCAAGGTCGACCCCGGCGATGCCAACGTGGGCAAAACCGAGATCTTGGCCCCAAATCTTGATGGATTGGGCCAGTTGGGCGAGGTCAGGCGTACAAGCGGACATGGATGGACAAGGCATTACGGGCTCAGGTGCGTATAATTCTGCCAGACATTGGAGCCTTTGACCGCATGCCGCAGACCAAACACCCCAGCCATGCCCCGCAACTGCTCAGCAGCGTGAGTGTCGCCCGCCTGCCGGGGCGACAGGCGCAGGCTCACAAAGGCGACTTCGGCCATGTGCTGGTGGTCGGTGGCGACCTCGGCACCGGTGGCGCCGTGTTGCTCAGCGCCGAAGCCGCGCTGCGCTGTGGAGCCGGGCTGGTCAGCGTGGCGACCCGCCCTGAACATGTTGCTGCCGGCCTCACCCGCATGCCGGAGACGATGTGCCTGGGAGTCGAATCGGCCAATCAGTTGATGACGGTGCTGGAGCGTGCTTCGGTGCTGGTGGTCGGCCCCGGCCTGGGTCAGGCCGCCTGGGGCCGTAGCCTGCTGTCGGCGGTGGCCAATGCCGAGCGTCCGCAGGTGTGGGATGCCGATGCCCTGAACCTGCTGGCGCGCACCCCGCTGGCCCTGCCCAGTGGCAGCGTTCTCACCCCGCACCCGGGCGAGGCGGCGCGGCTGCTGGGGATTTCCACCGAGGCGGTGCAGGCCGACCGTCATGGCGCCGCGCGCAAGCTGGCGCGCCGTTACAACAGTGTTTGCGTGCTCAAGGGAGCTGGCACGCTGGTCGCCGACCCGGCCGGCCAGCTGCTGCTGTGTGAGCGTGGGCACCCGGCGATGGCCGGTGCCGGGCTGGGCGATGTGCTGACGGGCGTGCTGGCGGCGCTGTTGGCCCAAGGCCTGGATGCCTGGCAGGCCGCGGGGCTGGGGGTATGGCTGCACGCCTGTGCGGGCGAGCGCCTGGGAAGCAAAGGTAGAGGCCTGGCCGCCAGCGATCTGGCACCGGTCATTCGTGAGTTGTTGGAGGAGCATTCTGCGTGTCTGGCTTAAACCTGTTTCTGGCCGATGAAGCGGCCACGGTCGCCTTCGGCGCACAACTGGCCGAGGTGACCGGCGGTCACGGCGTGATCTTTCTGGAAGGTGACCTGGGAGCCGGCAAAACCACGCTGTCGCGTGGCCTGATCCGTGGCCTGGGCCATACTGGTGCAGTGAAAAGCCCGACCTTCACCGTGGTCGAACCCTACGAGATCGGTGAGATCCGGGCGTTCCACTTCGACCTGTACCGCCTGGTCGATCCGGAAGAGCTGGAGTTCATGGGGATTCGTGACTATTTCGAGGGCGACCCGCTGTGCCTGTTCGAGTGGCCACAAAAGGGTGCGGGCGTTTTGCCAAAGCCTGACCTGACCATTACCATAAGCCCCCAAGCGGGCGGACGCTCGCTGAAACTTTCGCCGCAGGGGGCTCGCGGCGAGGCCTGGTGCGTGGCACTGGCTGAACATCATAAACAGTAAGTGGGGTAGGTATGCGCATACGCGCACTGGTCGCCATCGTTGGGCTGCTGCTGACAACGGTGACCGTTGACGCTCTGGCCGTCACTCAAGTCAAGAGCATGCGCCTGTGGCGCGCGCCAGACAACACGCGGCTGGTCTTCGACCTGTCTGGCCCCGTGCAGCATAGCGTCTTCACCCTGAGCGCACCGGATCGCCTGGTTATCGACATCAATGGCGCGACCCTGGCCGCGCCGTTGAACGTGGCCACCTCCAACACACCGATCAGCAGCGTGCGTTCGGCCCAGCGCACCCCGACCGACCTGCGTGTGGTGGTCGACCTGAAAAAGTCGGTCACCCCGAAGAGCTTCACCCTGGCGCCCAATGCCCAGTACGGCAACCGCCTGGTGGTCGACCTGTACGACCAGGAAGCCGACGCCATTGCCGCCAGTGCGCCAAGCGCGCCACCGGCCCCGGTACAGGCGCCGGCAACCACGCCGGCCGTGCCTGTCACTCCGGCCCAACCCGCGATCAAGCTGCCACCGGTACCCAACGGCAAGCGCGACATCGTGGTGGCCATCGACGCCGGTCACGGTGGCGAAGACCCTGGCGCCTCCGGCTCGCGTGGCCAGCATGAGAAGGACATCGTGCTGCAGATCGCCAAGGAGCTGCAGCGCCAGATCAACACTGAAAAAGGCTTCCGTGCCGAGTTGACCCGCACCGGCGACTATTTCATCCCGCTGCGCAAGCGTACGGAAATTGCCCGCAAGAAGGGCGCCGACCTGTTCATCTCGATCCATGCCGATGCTGCGCCGTCGCGTGCCGCCTTTGGCGCCTCGGTATTCGCCCTGTCCGACCGCGGCGCCACCTCCGAGACCGCGCGCTGGCTGGCCGATACGGAAAACCGATCCGACCTGATCGGTGGCGCCGGTAACGTCAGCCTCGACGACAAGGACCGCATGCTCGCCGGGGTACTGCTCGACCTGTCCATGACCGCCACGCTCAGCTCCAGCCTCAACGTCGGGCAGAAGGTGCTGGGCAACATGGGGCGTATCACCTCGCTGCACAAGCAGCGCGTGGAGCAGGCTGGCTTCATGGTGCTGAAGTCGCCGGATATTCCGTCGATCCTCGTTGAAACCGGGTTCATCTCGAACAACAACGAAGCCGCCAAGCTCGCCACTGCGAGCCACCAGCAGGCCCTCGCCCGTTCGATCCATACCGGTGTGCGCCAGTACTTCCAGCAGAACCCGCCGCCTGGCACCTACATCGCCTGGCTGCGTGACACCGGCAAGATCGCCGCAGGCCCGCGGGAGCACACGGTGCGCCCTGGCGAGACCCTGGCGATGATCGCGGTCCGCTACCAGGTCAGCGTGACCAGCCTGCGCAGTAGCAACAGCCTCAAGACCGATGAGCTGAAGGTTGGCCAGCGCCTCGATATTCCTGCCACCACATTGGCCTCGCAATGAGTGGCGGTTCGCGCATCCAGCTGCTCAGCCCGCGGCTGGCCAACCAGATTGCCGCCGGCGAAGTTGTCGAGCGGCCGGCCTCGGTCGCCAAGGAACTGCTGGAAAACAGCCTCGACTCTGGTGCCCGCCGCATCGACGTGGAAGTGGAGCAGGGTGGCGTCAAGCTGCTGCGGGTGCGTGACGATGGCAGTGGCATTTCCGCCGACGACCTGCCGCTGGCCCTGGCCCGCCACGCCACCAGCAAGATCCGCGAGCTGGAAGACCTCGAAGGGGTGTTGAGCCTGGGCTTCCGCGGCGAGGCCCTGGCCTCGATCAGCTCGGTGGCGCGCCTGACCCTCACTTCACGTACTGCCAGCGCGACCGAGGCCTGGCAGGTGGAAACCGAAGGCCGTGACATGACCCCGCGGGTCCAGCCGGCGGCACATCCGGTAGGCACGTCGGTGGAAGTGCGCGACCTGTTCTTCAACACCCCGGCCCGGCGCAAGTTCCTCAAGGCCGAAAAAACCGAATTCGACCACCTGCAGGAAGTCATCCGGCGCCTGGCACTGGCGCGCTTCGATGTCGGCTTCCACCTGCGCCACAACGGCAAGAGCGTCCTCAGCTTGCATGAGGCTCACGACGAAACCGCACGTGCGCGGCGGGTCGGCGCCATCTGCGGCCCAGGCTTCATGGAGCAGGCGCTGCCGATCGATGTGGAGCGCAACGGCCTGCGCCTGTGGGGCTGGGTCGGCCTGCCGACTTTCTCGCGCAGCCAGGCCGACCTGCAGTATTTCTTCGTCAATGGCCGTGCAGTGCGCGACAAGCTGGTCGCCCACGCCGTGCGTCAGGCCTACCGCGACGTGCTGTTCAATGGTCGACACCCGACCTTCGTGCTGTTCCTGGAGCTGGAGCCCAACGGCGTCGACGTCAACGTGCACCCGACCAAGCATGAAGTGCGTTTCCGCGAGGGGCGCGCGGTGCACGACTTCCTCTATGGCACCCTGCATCGCGCCTTGGCCGACGTGCGCCCGGAAGACCAGCTGGCTGCGCCTGCCGCCGTGCCTGAAATCATCCGCCCCACCGGGCCGCAGGCCGGCGAGTTCGGCCCACAGGGCGAAATGCGCCTGGCCTCGCCTGTGCTCGAACAGCCACGTGCCCCGCAGCACTCTTATGCGGGTGGCGGCAGTGGTGCGGGTTACCAGTACCAGTACACCCCGCGCCCTGCGCAACCGCTGCCGGCCGCCGAGGCGCAGGCGGTGTATCGCGAGTTCTACAAGCCGCTGGATGAAGGCGTGGTCCCGGTGGCGACGCTGCCCGAAAGCCAGGGCGACATTCCCCCGCTGGGCTACGCCCTGGCGCAGCTCAAGGGCATCTACATTCTCGCCGAGAACGCCATCGGCCTGGTGCTGGTCGACATGCACGCAGCCCACGAACGCATCATGTACGAGCGCCTGAAGGTGGCCATGGCCAGTGAAGGCCTCAGTGGCCAGCCGCTGCTGGTGCCCGAAACACTGGCCCTGAGCCAGCGCGAAGCCGATTGCGCCGAAGAGCACGCGCAGTGGTTCCAGCGTCTGGGCTTCGAACTGCAGCGCCTGGGTCCGGAAACCCTGGCGATTCGCCAGATCCCGGCCTTGCTCAAGCAGGCCGAGGCCAACCGTCTGGTGCAGGATGTGCTCGCCGACCTGATGGAATACGGCACCAGCGACCGTATCCAGGCGCACCTGAACGAGCTGCTCGGCACCATGGCTTGCCACGGCGCCGTGCGCGCCAACCGGCGCCTGGCGATCCCCGAGATGAACGCACTGCTGCGCGACATGGAAAATACCGAGCGCAGCGGCCAGTGCAACCACGGCCGGCCCACCTGGACCCAGATGGGCCTGGACGACCTGGACAAACTCTTCCTGCGCGGTCGATGACATGAGCGGCAAGCCCCCTGCAATATTCCTGATGGGCCCAACGGCAGCCGGCAAGACCGACCTGGCCATCGAACTGACCAAGGTTCTGCCCTGCGAGTTGATCAGTGTCGACTCGGCACTGGTCTACCGCGGCATGGACATCGGTTCGGCCAAGCCTTCGAAGGAAATCCTCGCCGCCCACCCGCACCGGCTGATCGACATTCGCGATCCGGCCGAGAGCTATTCGGCAGCGCAGTTCCGTGCCGATGCCCTGGAGGCGATGGCCGAAATCACCGGGCGCGGCAAGATCCCCTTGTTGGTGGGCGGCACCATGCTCTATTACAAGGCGTTAATCGATGGGCTGGCCGACATGCCGGCCGCCGACGCTGCGATACGTGCCGAGCTGGAGGCCCAGGCCGAGGCTGTGGGCCTGGCCGAGCTGCACCGCCAACTGGCCGAGGTCGATCCGGAATCGGCGGCGCGCATCCACCCCAACGACCCGCAACGGTTGATCCGGGCGCTGGAGGTATATCGGGTGAGTGGCGAGAGCATGACAGTCCATCGTCGGCGTCAATTCGCGGAAAGTCGCGACGCAGACGCAGGCGCTGGCGGACATTTGCCCTATACTGTCGCGAGTTTGGCGATTGCTCCTACAGATCGTCACATTTTGCATCAGCGAATTGCGTTACGATTTTCGCAAATGTTGGAACAGGGCTTTGTCGATGAGGTCCGATCGCTGCGAGCCAGAAGTGACTTGCACGCGGGGCTGCCGTCTATACGGGCAGTGGGGTATCGGCAAGTCTGGGACTACCTCGATGGCAAGCTGGCTGAGAATGAGATGCGTGAACGCGGTATCATTGCCACCCGGCAGCTGGCCAAGCGGCAGTTTACCTGGTTGCGTGGCTGGCCTGACGTGCACTGGCTTGACAGCCTGGCCTGCGACAATCTGTCCCGCACCTTGAAATACCTCGGGGCCATCTCCATATTGAGCTGAGTCCCTGCTGATTGCCGTCTATTCTTGCGAAGGGGCGGCCTAATTTATCGATTTTCTTGATTTTCTATTATTGATCCTTACAGGAGTGCGGCATATGTCAAAAGGGCATTCGCTACAAGACCCTTACTTGAACACCTTGAGAAAAGAAAAGGTCCCGGTATCCATTTACCTGGTCAACGGCATCAAGCTGCAGGGCTCGATCGAATCTTTCGACCAGTTCGTAGTACTGCTGAAGAACACCGTCAGCCAGATGGTCTACAAGCACGCCATCTCGACCGTGGTTCCTGCGCGTCCGGTTCGCCTGCCAAGCCCGTCCGATTCCGAACACGGCGACAGCGAGCCAGGCAACGCCTGATAGGAGCCTGCATTGTTCTTTGAGCGCCACGGTGGTGGTGAGCGGGCGTTGCTCGTTCACTTGGAAGGTCAGAACCCTGAGGCGCGCGAAGACCCGCAGGAGTTTCAGGAACTGGCATTGTCGGCCGGTGCCGACATCGTCTCGCTGGTCACGGTGTCGAGGCATCAGCCTTCCGCCAAATACCTGATTGGCAGCGGCAAGGTCGAAGAGTTGCACGACCTGGTCCATGCCGAACAGGTAGACCTGGTGATTTTCAATCACACCCTCACGCCCAGTCAGGAGCGCAACCTCGAGCGCGTGTTCGAGTGCCGTGTGCTCGACCGTACCGGGCTGATCCTCGATATCTTCGCCCAGCGGGCGCGTACCCATGAAGGCAAGCTGCAGGTCGAACTGGCCCAGCTCGAGCACATGAGCACGCGGCTGGTCCGCGGTTGGACCCACCTTGAACGGCAGAAGGGTGGTATCGGCCTGCGCGGCCCGGGTGAAACCCAGCTGGAAACCGACCGCCGTCTGTTGCGGGTACGCATCCGCCAGATCAAGTCGCGCCTGGAGAAGGTGCGCAGCCAGCGCGAGCAGGCACGTCGCGGGCGCAAGCGCGCGGATATCCCGTCGGTGTCGCTGGTGGGTTATACCAACGCCGGCAAATCCACGCTGTTCAATGCTCTGACTGCATCCGAGGTGTATGCCGCGGACCAGCTGTTCGCCACCCTCGACCCCACCCTGCGTCGGCTCGAGCTGAACGACCTGGGGCCGATCGTGCTGGCAGACACCGTGGGTTTTATTCGCCACCTTCCGCACAAGCTGGTCGAGGCATTTCGGGCTACGCTCGAAGAGTCGAGCAATTCCGACCTGTTGCTGCATGTGATCGACGCCCATGAGCCAGAGCGCATGGAGCAGATCGAGCAGGTACTGGCAGTATTGGGCGAGATTGGTGCCGAAGGGTTGCCGATCCTCGAGGTGTATAACAAACTCGACTTGCTCGAAGATGTCGAGCCGCAGATCCAGCGCAATGCCGATGGCAAGCCAGAGCGGGTCTGGGTATCGGCACGCGATGGGCGTGGCCTGGAGCTGGTCGGCCAGGCGATTGCCGAGTTGCTGGGGGATGATCTGTTTGTCGGTACCCTGTGTCTGGAGCAGCGTTTTGCCCGCTTGCGCGCGCAATTCTTTGCCCTGGGTGCCGTGCAGGGTGAAGCGCATGATGAAGAAGGGCGCAGCCTGCTGAGCGTGCGACTGCCCAAGGTGGAACTGAATCGCCTGGTCAGCCGTGAAGGCATGGAGCCGCAAGTGTTTGTCGAGCAACACACTTTGCAATAAATGCTCGTCGAGGTCGCCGGGCAGCAGTGACAGGCATTCTGTAGCATTGGACGGCGCGCCGTGGGCGCGTCTTTGCTTTATCAGATGGAGAGCGCTATGGCTTGGAACGAGCCGGGTGGCAACTCGAACAATCAGGATCCCTGGGGCGGCCGCCGTGGTGGCGGTGGCGGCGGTGACAAGAAAGGTCCGCCGGATCTGGACGAGGCCTTCCGCAAATTGCAGGACAGCCTGAACGGCATGTTCGGCAGTGGCAAGAAACGTGGCGGCGGCGACCGCAATGTCGGCAAGGGCGGTGGCCTGGGCCTGCTGGGTATCGGCCTGGCGGTACTGGCTGCAATCTGGCTGTACAGCGCCGTGTATGTGGTCGACGAGCAGGAGCAGGCCGTGGTGCTGCGCTTCGGCAAGTACTATGAAACGGTCGGTCCCGGCCTGAACATCTACTTCCCGCCGATCGATCGCAAGTACATGGAAAACGTCACGCGCGAGCGTGCCTACACCAAGCAGGGCCAGATGCTGACCGAAGACGAGAATATCGTCGAGGTGCCGCTGACCGTCCAGTACAAGATCAGCAACCTGCAGGACTTCGTGCTTAACGTCGACCAGCCCGAGGTCAGCCTGCAGCACGCGACCGAAAGCGCCCTGCGCCACGTGGTGGGCTCCACCTCGATGGACCAGGTGCTGACCGAAGGCCGCGAGCAGATGGCCGTGGATATCCGCGAACGCCTGCAGCGCTTCCTCGACAACTACCGCACGGGTATCACCGTTACCCAGGTCAACGTGCAGAGCGCGGCAGCCCCGCGTGAAGTGCAGGAGGCCTTCGACGACGTGATCCGTGCGCGCGAAGACGAGCAGCGCGCGCGCAACCAGGCCGAGTCCTACGCCAACGGCGTGGTGCCGGAAGCCCGTGGTCAGGCCCAGCGCATCATCGAGGATGCAAACGGTTACCGTGACGAAGTCATTGCCCGGGCCAAGGGTGAGGCCGACCGCTTCAGCAAGCTGGTTGCCGAGTACCGCAAGGCACCTGACGTGACCCGTCAGCGCCTGTACCTGGAAACCATGCAGGAGGTCTACAGCAATTCGAGCAAGGTCATGGTGGCGACCAAGGATGGGCAGAACAACCTGCTCTACCTGCCGCTGGACAAGATGGTCGAAGGCAGCCGCAACCCGTCCGCGCCAACCACCAGCGTGTCACCATCGGTCAACGATGCGGCCGCCCGTGCGGCGCAGGACCTGCAACAGCAACAGCAGCCGCTGCGCACTAGGGAGAGCCGCTGATGAGCAACCGATCGCTGATCGCCCTGATCGCCGCCGTGGTCCTGGCCATCGTTGCCTGGAACAGCTTCTATATCGTGGCCCAGACCGAGCGCGCGGTAATGCTGCGCTTCGGTAAGGTGGTCCAGGCGGATGTCCAGCCGGGCCTGCACGTGAAGATTCCGTACGTGAACCAGGTACGCAAGTTCGACGCCCGCCTGATGACCCTCGACGCCCCGACCCAGCGGTTCCTGACCCTGGAGAAGAAAGCGGTGATGGTCGACGCCTACGCCAAATGGCGCGTCAAGGATGCCGAGCGCTTCTACACCGCCACTTCCGGCATGAAACAGATCGCCGACGAGCGTCTGTCGCGTCGTCTGGAAAGCGGCTTGCGTGACCAGTTCGGTAAACGCACCCTGCACGAGGTGGTTTCCGGTGAACGTGATGCGCTGATGGCTGACATCACTGCATCGCTGAACCGCATGGCCGCCAAGGAGCTGGGTATCGAGGTGGTCGACGTGCGCGTCAAGGCCATCGACCTGCCGAAGGAAGTCAACCGCAGCGTGTTCGATCGCATGAGCACCGAGCGTGAGCGTGAAGCCCGCGAGCACCGCGCCAAGGGTAACGAGCTGGCTGAGGGTATCCGTGCCGATGCCGACCGTCAGCGCCGCGTACTGCTGGCCGAAGCTTATCGCGAAGCAGAAGAAACCCGCGGTGATGGCGATGCCCAGGCGGCCGCCATCTACGCCAAGGCCTACACTCAGGACGCCGATTTCTATGCGTTCTACCGTAGCCTGCAGGCGTACCGCGAGAGCTTCTCGAGCAAGAGCGACGTGCTGGTCCTGGACCCGAAAAACGAGTTCTTCCGTTTCCTGGACAAGAGCAGGCCGTGATGCTCAGGCCCTGATTTTCAATGTAGCGGCACCCCGCCTGGCAGCTAAAACACCTGGCGGGGTGCATCCTGATTGAAAAGGGGTGTATGATGAGGCAGCCGGGAAATTTCCCGGCTTTTTTGCGTCTGCAAGGTTGATTGGCAAACGCCAGTTGACGGTTTGGTCAGGTCGCATGGCAATTCGAGGGTATCGGGTACGGTGGCTGCGCTGGGATCAGTGCTGCCCGCTGCTGTGCGCGATACCGGCTTTACTGACGGCTCGCCTGCTGGCAAGCCACCCGGACCAGAGGGGAAATGGCGTAATGGCAACGGTAGACCGCTGGCTACTGCCAGATGGCATCGAGGAAGTACTGCCACCTGAGGCTGCGCGCATCGAAATCGCGCGCCGCCAGGTGTTGGACCTGTTCCAGAGTTGGGGCTACGAACTGGTCGTCACCCCGCATATCGAGTACCTGGAGTCGCTGCTCACCGGCGCCGGCCAGGACCTGGATCAGCGCACCTTCAAGGTGGTGGACCCGCAGTCCGGCCGCCTGATGGGCTTCCGCGCCGACTTCACCCCGCAGGTGGCGCGCATCGACGCCCACACCCTGCGCCGTGAAGGCCCGAGCCGCCTGTGCTATGCCGGCAGCGTGCTGCACGCCCAACCGCGCGCCCTGTCCACCTCGCGCAGCCCGATCCAGCTGGGTGCCGAGTTGTACGGCGATGCCAGCCCAACCAGCGATGTCGAGGTCATCAGCCTGATGCTCGCCACGTTGCAATTGACTGATGTGCCGGACGTGCACATGGACCTCGGCCACGTCGGTATCTACCGTGGCCTGGCCCACGCTGCCGGCCTGTCTGGTGCGGTCGAGCAGCAACTTTTCGACGCCCTGCAGCGCAAGGCCGTCGATGAGGTCCAGGCGTTGACCGCCGACCTGCCGAAGGACCTGGGCAACATGCTGCGCGCGCTGGTCGAGCTGTGCGGTGGTCGTGAGGTGCTGGCAGAGGCCCGCGTGCGCCTGGGCCGTGCCCCGGCCAGCGTGCTGGCGGCGCTGGATGACCTGCTGGCGATCGCCGATCGCCTGGCATCGCGCTTCCCCGAACTGCCGTTGTACTTCGACCTCGGCGAACTGCGCGGTTACCACTACCACACCGGCGTGGTATTCGCCGTGTTCGTGCCTGGCGAAGGCCAATCGATCGCCCAGGGCGGGCGCTACGACGACATCGGCGCCGACTTTGGCCGGGCACGCCCGGCCACCGGTTTCTCCACGGATTTGAAGACCCTGGTCACACTGGGGCGAGCGGAGGTCGTATTGCCAGCTGGCGGCATCTGGATGCCGGACAGTGGCGACGCGGCCCTCTGGCAGCAAGTCTGCCAGTTGCGCAACGAGGGCCAGCGTGTGGTTCAGGCCCTGCCTGGCCAGCCGTTGAGTGCTGCTCTCGAGGCGGATTGTGATCGGCAATTGATTCAGCAAGACGGGCGCTGGCAGGTTCTGCCGCTGACCCAGTGAGTTTCTGCGTCGGCAACAGGCCGACAACCAAGTTTGCGTGAATGAGGACCAATGTAATGGGTAAGAATGTCGTCGTCCTGGGCACCCAGTGGGGTGATGAGGGCAAAGGCAAGATCGTCGATCTGCTGACCGAACATGCTGCCGCCGTAGTGCGCTACCAGGGTGGCCACAACGCGGGTCACACCCTGGTGATCAACGGTGAGAAGACCGTTCTGCACCTGATTCCCTCGGGCATCCTGCGTGAAGGCGTACAGTGCCTGATCGGCAACGGCGTGGTCGTTGCACCGGACGCGCTGATGCGTGAAATCACCAAGCTGGAAGAGAAAGGCGTACCGGTGCGCGAGCGCCTTCGCATTTCCCCGGCTGCGCCGCTGATCCTGTCGTACCACGTGGCCCTTGACCAGGCCCGCGAAAAAGCCCGTGGCGAAGCCAAGATCGGCACCACCGGCCGTGGTATCGGCCCAGCCTATGAAGACAAGGTCGCCCGTCGCGGCCTGCGCGTGGGCGACCTGTTCCACCGTGAGCGTTTCGCCGCCAAGCTGGGTGAGCTGCTGGACTACCACAACTTCCAGCTGGTGAACTATTACAAAGAGCCGGCCATCGACTTCCAGCAGACCCTGGACGAGTGCATGGCCTACGCCGAACAGCTCAAGCCGATGATGCTCGACGTCACTGCCGAGCTGCACAACCTGCGTCGCGCCGGCAAGGACATCATGTTCGAAGGCGCCCAGGGTTCGCTGCTGGACATCGACCACGGTACCTACCCGTACGTCACCAGCTCCAACACCACCGCTGGCGGTATCTCCACCGGTTCCGGCGTTGGCCCGATGTACCTCGACTACATCCTCGGTATCACCAAGGCCTACACCACTCGCGTGGGTTCCGGTCCGTTCCCGACCGAACTGTTCGACGAGACTGGCGCTACCCTGGCCAAGCGCGGCCACGAGTTCGGTTCGACCACTGGCCGTGCCCGCCGTTGCGGCTGGTTCGATGCCGTCATCCTGCGTCGCGCCATCGACGTCAACAGTATCTCGGGCATCTGCCTGACCAAGCTGGACGTACTGGACGGCCTCGAAACCATCAACATCTGCGTGGGCTACAAGAACGAGAACGGTGCCGTCATCGACGCGCCTTCCGATGCCGACAGCTACATCGGCCTGGAGCCGGTGTACGAAGAGATGCCGGGCTGGAGCGAGTCGACCCTGGGCGTGAAAACCCTGGAAGAACTGCCAGCCAATGCGCGTGCCTACATCAAGCGCATCGAAGCGCTGATCGGTGCGCCGATCGACATCATCTCCACCGGCCCGGACCGCAACGAGACCATCGTGCTGCGCCATCCGTTCGCCTGATCTGCCTCCCAGGCTGATCTGACGCCGTGGTCCCGATAGGGGCCGCGGCGTTTTCATTTGTGGCAAAGGCCCTGTGTGCGAACTATGCGAGCGGGGCTGCCGGCGAAGAGGCTGCTACAGGCAACCTGCTGAACCTTGGCACTTATCCCCGCTGCCACCGGCACAACCCTTGCTGTAAGAAGTTTCTGTAGATGCCATCAAAGTAGTGGCGCCAGAATACACGAGGGTTTCACCGTGTCTGCCATCCTCTCACTGTTACGAAGCCGCCTTTTGCGGCCTGTGTTTGTTGCCCTTGGTATCGCCCTTTTGGTGCAAGTGCTGGTAGCCGTTGCGCTTACCCGCAGCACGGTCACGTCACTGGAAGCCGAACTGGGCGAACGCCTGGGTAACGACAGCCGCGAACTTGCCAGCGATCTGGAGCAAGCCGGGCAAGATGTCCGCTCGGGGCTCGACAGCCTGTCCAGCAGCACTCGCCAGCGCCTGAGCGCAGGGTTGTCGGCACGCCTGCAAAGCGAACAGCAGCAACTGCGCGGTACCCTGGAAAAGAACCTCAAGGACTCCGCCAACGACATGGCCCAGCTGTTGGCGTCGGTGGCCCCGCGTGCGATCTGGGACAACGATGTACCGGTGCTCTCGGACTTTGCCCGGCGCGCCCAGCGCAATCCCAACGTGTTGTTCGTGGTATATGACGATGCCCAAGGCCAGCACCTGACCCGCTACCTGAACCGGCAAAACCCGATCAACCAGGCGTTGATGGACAAAGGCCAGGGCGAGCGCGCGCTGGACAAGGTGATCGATGCCGCCCGACGCGACCCGGCGGTGTACTTCGTCGAAGCCTCGATCAGCCCCAATGGCGCGGAAATCGGCAAGGTGATCATGGGCGTTTCCACGGCCGGCATCGATCAGGAGCTCAGGGCCCTCGACCAGCGCTTCACCGCCCTGATCGCCAGTGGCGAGCAACTGGTCGGCGATAGCCTGGGCGGTGCTGCTGCGGAGAGTGGCAAGACCCTGCGCGAGCGTCTGCAGAAAGCGCAGGGCAGTGCTGCTGCCATGCAGGCCAACACCGCCCAGACCGTGCGCGATGCCGCTGCCGAGCTGCGCTGGCGTATCGGCCTGGGCCTGGTACTGGTCGGGCTGGGCGTTCTGCTGGTGGTGGCCGTGGTGCTTGGTCGCCGGGTGCTGAGCAAGTTGCGCCTGCTGATTGCCGCCCTCGACGACCTGGCGGCCGGCGAAGGCGACCTGACCAAGCGCGTGCCGCTCGACAGTCACGACGAGATCGGCGACATGGCCTCAGCGGTGAACCGCTTCGTCGACAAACTGCAGCCCATCGTCCGCGAGGCGGGCGAGGTGGCGCAGCGCACCGGCGTGGAAATTGGCGCGATGGCCCAGCGCAATGCCGGCGCCGACGCCGCGGCCGCGCTGCAGCGCGATGAAGTGGCGGCCAGCCTGCGCGACCTGTCAAGCATGGCTGATGAGGCCCAGGCCGAAAGCCAGGCGATGCAGGCGGCCCTGCAGCAGGTTGTGGATATTCGTCAGGCTACCGATGAAAACAGCCGCACTTCGACCCAGCTGGCCGGTTTGATCGAGAATCTGGCCGGGCAGGTGGAAACCGGCTCACAGGTAATCGAGCGCTTGGCCAAGCAGAGTGAACAGATTGAAGTGGTGCTGACGGTCATCCACGGTATTGCCGAACAGACCAACCTGTTGGCCCTCAACGCAGCCATCGAGGCGGCCCGGGCGGGTGAGACCGGGCGCGGGTTCGCTGTTGTGGCTGACGAAGTGCGGGCGCTGGCGAGCAAGACGCAAAGCTCCACCGGTGACATCCAGGCGCATATCGCCGCTTTGCAGAAAGGTGCCAAGGAGGCAGTGGCAACAATCAGCCAGGCCGGGCTCAAGGCCAGTGAGGGGCTGCTGGTGCTGCGTGACAACGAACGTCGCCAGCAGTCGGTGCAGGCGGCGGTCGAGCAGGTGCATGCGGCCATCGGCCTGGCGACCCGGGCAGCCGAACAGCAGGCCCATGGTGCGCAGGCGGTACGGGGACGAGTGGAGAACATCCATGCACAGGCCGAGCGTTCGGCCGAAGTAGTGATGCAGACCACGGCCAGCAGCAAGGTGCTGGATGACCTGGCGGCACAACTGCGGGCAAGCCTGGGCCAGTTCAGAGCCTGACGCGGCCGGCTCTACATCCTGCCGGCCGGCAAGGCTCACGGGCCTATCGTGCGGCGCATGCCATGTAACATCGCCTGACGGCCTCTTCGCGGGCAAGCCCGCGAAGCAGGTTACGCCTTGTTCAGATACATCCGCGTAGTCAGCAGGTAGACCGGCAACCCTGACACCACGATCAGCAGTGCCGCATAAGGCGCTGCTGCCGCGAACTCGACGTTGGCGGTATGTGCCCAAACCTCGGTGGCCAAGGTGGTCATGCCGGTAGGGCTGAGCAGCAATGTCGCGGTCAATTCTTTCATGGCATCCAGAAACACCAGCGCAAAGGCCGCTGCCATGGCCGGGAAGATGATCGGCAAGGTCACCCGGCAGAACGCGGCAAAGCTGTTCGCGCCCAGGGTGCGTGCGGCTTCCTCCAGTGTCGGCGAAGCCTTGTTCAGCGCAGTACGCACAGGCGACTGGGCCAGTGGCAGGAACAGCAGCGCGTAGGCGAGCAACAACAAGGCCGTGGTCTGGTAAAGCGCCGGTACATAGTGCAGGGCGAAGAACACCAGGGTCAGGGCGATCACCAGGCCGGGCAGGGCGTGCAGCAGGTACGGCAGGCGTTCGGCCCAGATCGCCAGGCGCCCTTTGTAGCGCACCACCAGGAAGCTGATCGGCAGCGCCAGCAGCACGCAGAAGCCCGCGCCGCCAAGCGAAACCGACAGCGAGGTGACCAGCGCCTTGGAGATGGCTGCCACCGGAAATGCCGCCGATGAGCCCACGCTCAGCCAGTAGCCGAGCATGGCCAGCGGAATGCCGCTGCCAAGTACCGCCAGGGCGACACAGAACAGCTGCGCCAGTACGCCCCAGCCGCGTAGCCGCACCAGCTGTGCGCGGCGTGCCACGCCCTGGCCGATGCGCACGTGGCGGGCCTTGCCGCGAACGCGCAATTCCAGCCACAGCATCACCAGGCACAGCGCCAGCAGTACTGCCGACAGCATGGCCGCATTGGCATTGCTGAACTCCAGTTCGAACTGCTGGTAGATCGCCGTAGTGAAGGTCTGCAGGCCGAGGATCGACAGCGCGCCGAACTCCACCAGCATGTGCAAGGCAATCAGCAGTGCGCCGCCGAGCATCGACGGCCAAAGCAGCGGCAGGGTGACCTTGACGAACACGCCCCAGCGGCTGCAACCCAAGGTGCGCGCCGACTCCTCCAGCGAGGTGTCAAGGTTGCGCAGGGTTGCGGCCACCGGCAGGAATACCAACGGATACTTGGACAGGGCCATGACCATGATCGCCCCGCCCAGGCCTTCGAAATCCGAGCTCAACGACACCCAGGTGAAGCTGCTGACGAACGACGGCACGGCAAAAGGCAGGCACAGCACCACACCCCACAGCCGGCGGCCGGCCAGGTTGCTGCGCTCCAGCAGCCAGGCCAGGGCCAGGCCGGCCACCAGGCAGGCCAGCGTTACCCCGACCATCAGCATCAGGGTGTTGCGCATCAACCCCCAGACAAACGGCCGCCACAGCAGGTGCAACGCCTCGCGCCAGCCGGCTTCCCAGGCTTTGGTGGCGACATACAGCAGCGGCAGCAAGCTCATCGCCACCAGGAACAGCACAGGCAGCACCACCCAGATGGAGGGGCGCTTGCGGCGCGGTACGAAGCGTACCGGCACCGGCTCGGACAGGGCGGCAGTCATCAGAGCAGACCGACCTCGCGTTCAAGCTCGATGGCTTCCTCGGCATTGCCCAGGTCCGCAGGCGAAATCTTCGGCGGGCGCAGCTCTTCGAACGGTTTCAGGCCGCGGTCGGAAACCATGCCCTTGTGCAGCGGGTACTCGGCGGTGGTCTGGGTGATCACGCGCTGGCCTTCTTCGCTAGCCATCCAGTTGAGCAGGGCCTGGGCTTCCTTCGGGTGCTTGCTGGCCTTGACCGCTGCTGCACCGGAGATGGTTACCAGGTTGCCGGCATCGCCATCGGCCAGGTAGTACAACCTGGAATCGAGCTTGCCGCGCTCGCGTTCCAGGGCGTACCAGTAATAGTTGTTCACCAGCACCGCAGCGACTTCGCCTTTTTCCACGGCCTTCAGGGCGACCATGTTGTTGGTGTAGGTCTTGCCGAAGGCTTTCAGGCCCGTCAACCATTCTTCGGTGGCTTCACGCCCGTGCAGCTTCAGGATGGCCACAGCCTGCTCCTGGAACGCGCCGCTGGTAGGCACATAGCCGACGCGGCCGTCCCATTCAGGGCCGGCAAAATCCATGACAGTGGTTGGCAGGTCTTTCTCGTCGATCTTCTTCGGGTTGTACACGACGACGCGGGTGCGTGCCGTGACGCCCATCCAGGTGCCGTTGGCGCCAACGTACTCCTTGGGAAGCATGTTCAGCGTGGCATCGTCGATCTTGGTCAGCAGGCCCAGCTCGCCCAGGTTGTTCAGGGGCGGAGACTCTTCGGTGTAGATGATATCGGCCGGCGAGCGTTCGCCTTCCTCGATGATCTGGCTGGCCAGCTGGTTGCTGCTGCCCTTGCGGATATTGATGTGGATACCGGTCTTGGCCTCGTAGGCCTTGGCGATGGCTTCGCCGATTTCCTTGTGCTGGCCGTTGTACATGGTCAGGGTGACCGGTGCATCTGCCATGGCGGCCGGAGCGCCGATGACCAGGCTCAGCACGGCGGCGGCCAAGGTACGCATCAGCGGTTGCGGGCGGATCGTCATGCGGGTACTTCCTCGCTTACGGCTACATATTTGGAAACAATGGTAAACGAAATCGTTTCTCAAGTGGCCGGATGAGGATAAATTCATGGGCAGACTTTGGGCGGGGCCGGTAGATCTTCGCTGATAGGCGGGCTTTGCAGGGTGAGGTAGAACGCCGGAGCTAATTAGGCGAGCGAGAAGGGCGATACAAAAAATCGCAGGCAAGAAAAAACCCACTAGCAAGCTAGTGGGTTTTTGTATGGTGCCCAGGAGAAGACTCGAACTTCCACGACCGTTAAGTCACTGATACCTGAAACCAGCGCGTCTACCAATTCCGCCACCTGGGCAAAGCTTTACATCATCTGCAGAAGGCGACTATCGTTCGCTTTCACACAGTAGTAACAGATCCTTGGTCATCTGTTACTTGAAAATATTTGGTGCCCAGGAGAAGACTCGAACTTCCACGGCCGTTAAGCCACTGATACCTGAAACCAGCGCGTCTACCAATTCCGCCACCTGGGCACACATTCGAGATTAAAAGATGCTTTACAGCGTCGTTCATCTCTACTACAACTTCGGGGTTGTCCGTCGTTGTGGTGCGCACTATACGGACGGTCCGGGGGGCTGTAAACCCCCTGAGCAAAAAAAATTTCAAAAAATTCAACTTGTTGATTCCGCAGGCCTATTCCTGTCCGCACGAGGTGCCGGTGGGGCTGTCCAAGCCTGACATTTCCGGTTTCAATACGCCTATGCCAGAATTCCTATCTATATACCCCAAGGTGAACCCCTTCTGATGGCCGATTGGCAATCCCTCGATCCCGAGGCCGCTCGCGAAGCGGAAAAATACGACAACCCCATTCCCAGCCGTGAGCTGATCCTGCAGCGCCTCGCCGACCGCGGCGAACCGGCCGCGCGCGAGGAGCTGGCGGCCGAGTTCGGTCTTCATGACGAAGACCAGATCGAAGCCCTGCGCCGCCGCCTGCGTGCCATGGAGCGTGACGGCCAGCTTATCTATACCCGGCGCGGCACTTATGCCCCGGTAGACAAGCTGGACCTGATCTGCGGCCGCGTCTCTGGCCACCGTGACGGCTTCGGCTTCCTGATCCCGGATGACGGCAGCGAAGACCTGTTCCTCAGCCCGGCGCAGATGCGCCTGGTGTTCGACGGTGACCGCGGCCTGGCCCGCGTGTCTGGTGTCGACCGCCGTGGCCGGCGCGAAGGCGTGCTGGTCGAGATCATTTCCCGTGCCCACGAAAGCGTGGTCGGCCGTTACTTCGAAGAAGGCGGCATTGGCTACGTGACCCCGGACAACCCCAAGATCCAGCAGGAAGTGCTGGTGACCGCCGGGCGCAATGGTGGGGCGAAGATCGGCCAGTTCGTCGAAATCAGGATCACCCACTGGCCAACCCCGCGCTTCCAGCCGCAAGGCGACGTTGTCGAAGTCATCGGCAACTACATGGCGCCGGGCATGGAAATCGACGTGGCCCTGCGCAGCTACGACATCCCGCACGTCTGGCCCAAGGAAGTGATCAAGGAAGCGCGCAAGTTCCGCTCCGAAGTCGAAGAGAAGGACAAGGAGAAGCGGGTCGACCTGCGCCACCTGCCGTTCGTCACCATTGACGGCGAGGATGCCCGCGACTTCGACGACGCCGTGTATTGCGAGCCGCTGGGCAAGCTGCGGCTGTTCTCCGGCGGCTGGCGCCTGTATGTGGCGATCGCCGATGTGTCCAGCTATGTGCGCCTGGGTTCGGCCCTGGACGTCGAGGCGCAGCAGCGCGGTAACTCGGTATACTTCCCCGAGCGCGTGGTGCCGATGCTCCCCGAGGAGCTGTCCAACGGCCTGTGCTCGCTGAACCCGCATGTCGATCGTCTGGCCATGGTCTGTGAAATGACCATGAACAAGGCCGGCCAGATGGTCGACTACCAGTTCTACGAAGGTGTCATCCACTCCCACGCCCGCCTGACCTACAACAAGGTCAGCAGCATGCTCGAGCACTCCCGCACCCGTGAGGGCAAGGCGTTGCGCGAGGAGTACAAGGCAGTGGTGCCGGACCTGAAGAACCTGTACAACCTGTACAAGGTACTGGTGGCCGCACGCCACACCCGTGGTGCGATCGACTTCGAAACCCAGGAAACCCGCATCATCTTCGGCGACGAGCGCAAGATCGCGGAAATCCGCCCGACCGTGCGCAACGACGCCCACAAGCTGATCGAGGAGTGCATGCTGGCGGCGAACGTGGCTACCGCCGAATTCCTGCAGAAGCATGGCGTGCCTGCGTTGTACCGCGTGCACGACGGCCCGCCGCCGGAGCGGCTGGAAAAGCTGCGCGCCTTCCTCGGCGAGCTGGGCCTGACCTTGCACAAGGGCAAGGACCCGTCGCCGAAGGATTACCAGGCCCTGCTGGCAAGCATCGCCGGGCGTCCGGACTACCACCTGATCCAGACCGTGATGCTGCGCTCGCTGAGCCAGGCGGTATACAGCACCGAAAACAACGGCCACTTCGGGCTGAACTACGAGGCGTACACCCACTTTACCTCGCCCATTCGCCGTTATCCGGACCTGCTGGTGCACCGCGCCATCCGCAGCATCATCCGCTCCCGGGTCGATACACCGCACGTCAAGCGTGCCGGTGCCATGAGCATTCCCAAGGCACGTATCTACCCGTACGACGAGAATACGCTCGAGCAACTCGGCGAGCAGTGCTCGATGACCGAACGCCGGGCCGACGAAGCCACCCGTGACGTGGTCAACTGGCTCAAGTGCGAGTTCATGAAAGACCGCGTGGGCGAGACCTTCCCGGGCGTGATCACCGCAGTGACCGGGTTCGGCCTGTTCGTCGAGCTGACCGACATCTATGTAGAAGGCCTGGTGCACGTGAGTGCGCTGCCGGGTGACTACTACCACTTCGATCCGGTGCACCACCGCCTGTCCGGCGAACGCACAGGACGCAGCTTCCGCCTGGGTGACACGATCGAAGTCAAGGTGATGCGCGTCGACCTCGATGAGCGCAAGATCGACTTCGAAGTGTCGGAAAACACCCTTGCCGCGCCGATCGGCCGCAAGCAGCGTGGCGCCGCGCCGGCTGCCGGCCAGGGCGAGCCGGCACCGGTCGAGGCCAAGGCCACGCCCAAGCCACGCAGCCGCAAGAGCGAGACTGCCGAGGCATACTTCCCGAAAGACGCCGTGCAGCGTAACGCCGAAGTGCGCAAGAGCCGGGAAATGAAGAAGGCGCTGATGAGCGAGGCGCGTAGCAGCGGCCATGCCGGCAGCAAGTCGGACAAGGGTGGCAAGTCCTCTGGCAAGCCGACCAAGCACCGAAAAGGCCCGCCGAAGTCCGGCGCACCACGCAAGAGCAAGAACAAGTCATGAGTCAGTTGGAAAAGATCTACGGCGTGCACGCCGTGCAGGCGTTGCTGCAACACCATCCGAAGCGGGTCAAGCAGATCTGGCTGTCGGAGGGGCGCAGCGAGCCGCGCATCCAGGCGTTGCTGGCGCTGGCCGCAGAAAACCGCGTGGCGGTTGGCCAGGCCGAGCGTCGTGAGCTGGATGCCTGGGTCGAAGGCGTGCACCAGGGCGTGGTTGCCGAGGTGAGCCCGAGCCAGGTGTGGGGCGAGTTGATGCTCGAGGAGCTGCTCGAGCGCAGCGAAACGCCGCCGCTGATCCTGGTGCTCGACGGCGTCACCGACCCGCATAACCTGGGTGCCTGCCTGCGTACCGCCGATGCGGCCGGTGCCACGGCGGTGATCGTGCCCAAGGACAAGTCTGCAACCCTGACCCCGGTGGTGCGCAAGGTGGCTTGCGGTGCGGCGGAAGTGATCCCGCTGGTGGCCGTGACCAACCTGGCGCGCACCCTGGAGAAGTTGCAGCAGCGTGGCCTGTGGGTGGTCGGTACTGCTGGTGAAGCCGAGCAGGAGATCTACCAGCAGGACCTGACCGGGCCCCTGGTGATGATCATGGGGGCGGAAGGCAAGGGTATGCGCCGGCTGACCCGTGAACATTGCGATTTCCTGGTGAAGCTGCCCATGGCCGGTAGCGTCAGCAGCCTGAACGTCTCGGTGGCGACCGGGGTCTGCCTGTTCGAGGCCGTGCGCCAGCGTCAGGCCAAACGCTGATCCTTGGCCGGCGCCGGCTTCTTCGCAGGTAAACTCGCGAAGAAGCCCGTGCGGGGGCAAAGTGTTTCCGGCTGTTCAAATAATCGCCAATTTCCTTGCTTGTGTGTCCCGCCTTCTCTACAATTGCGCCCCTTGCCGAGCTGGCAGGTGCGCATGTGCCTCTACTCCCTGGCAAGACACACCAGTGTCATTCACTCCTTGTCTGACCAGATCCACTGGCAGACTACTAACCCGTAAGGAGCATTCATGCGTCATTACGAAATCATCTTCCTGGTTCACCCGGACCAGAGCGAGCAAGTCGGCGGCATGGTTGAGCGTTACACCAAGCTGATCGAAGAAGATGGTGGCAAGATCCACCGCCTGGAAGACTGGGGCCGTCGTCAGCTGGCCTACGCAATCAACAATGTTCACAAGGCTCACTACGTGATGCTGAACGTTGAGTGCACCGGCAAGGCCCTGGCCGAGCTGGAAGACAACTTCCGCTACAACGATGCCGTTATCCGTAACCTGGTCATCCGTCGCGACGAAGCCGTTACCGGCCAGTCCGAGATGCTGAAGGCTGAAGAAAACCGCAGCGAGCGCCGTGAGCGTCGTGAGCGTCCTGAGCATGCTGAATCCGCCGACGGCGACGACAGCAATGACAGCGACTCCAGCGATAACGCTGACGAGTAATCCACGGACCTTTAGAGGAGCCTATTAAATGGCACGTTTCTTCCGTCGTCGTAAATTCTGCCGCTTCACTGCTGAAGACGTGAAAGAGATCGACTTCAAAGATCTCAACACCCTGAAAGCTTACGTATCCGAAACCGGCAAGATCGTTCCAAGCCGTATCACCGGTACCAAAGCTCGTTATCAGCGTCAGCTGGCTACCGCTATCAAGCGCGCCCGCTTCCTGGCCCTGCTGCCCTACACCGACAGCCACGGCCGCTGAGACCGGGTCGTCGACAAGCAGTAAGGGATTAGCATGCGAGCGTTAGCAAGTTTCATCATGCGCGGTCGTGTGCAGGCCACCCTGGTGGTGGTCATCAGTGCGGTATTGCCGCTGCTGTTCTGGTTGAGTGCCGCTGCCGGCAGCCTGGTGCTGCTGCGGCGTGGGTTCAAGGATGCTACTACGGTCATCGCCGGCGGCCTGCTGGCCGGGCTGGCCGTGTGGGGCATGGGCGATCCGATCACCTTCCTGGTGATCGCGGGTGCCCTGGGCCTGGCTGCGCTGCTGCGCGCCGAGCATCCCTGGAGCCGGGTGTTGGTGGTCAGTGCCGTGTTCGCCGTGGCTTTCAGCCTCGTGCTCGATCTGGCGCTGGCGCAAACCTTCGACGGGTTGGCCAAGGCGTTTGCCGAAGCCATGCCGAAAATCGAAGGGCAACCGGTGCTTTCCGGTGAGCTGATCCGCCCTGTGCTGGTCGCTTCCACAGCAGTGACGGTGCAATTGTTCAGCGTGTTGGCCCTGGTGCTGGCGCGCTACTGGCAGGCAGCGTTGTACAACCCTGGAGGCTTCGGACGCGAGTTTCGCGCCCTGAAGTTGCCGAAACAGACCATGGCGGTCTTGGTGGCAGTGATGGTGGTGGCCCCGTTCATCGGGCCGCAGTTCATCGTCCTGGCATCGGCCTCGAGCCTGGTACTGGTGCTGGCCGGCATCGCCTTGATGCATGGGCTGGTGGCGCAGGGCCGACTGGCCGGTTTCTGGCTGGTGGGGATGTACGTGACGTTGCCGCTGATCATGCAGCTGATGTATCCGTTGCTGGTGGTCTTGGCCATTGTCGACAGCCTGATTGATTTTCGCGGTCGCAAGTCCCCCAAGGGGAATGACTCCGCGAACGGTGAAGGTTAAAAGTTAAGAGGTTTTACCAAATGGAACTGATCCTGCTGGAAAAAGTCGCTAACCTGGGCAACCTGGGCGACAAAGTAAAGGTTAAGGCTGGTTACGGCCGTAACTTCCTGCTGCCATTCGGCAAGGCCACCGTTGCCAACGCCGCCAACCTGGCTGCGTTCGAAGAGCGTCGTGCCGAGCTGGAAAAAGCAGCCGCTGACAAGAAAGCTTCGGCTGAAAGCCGCGCTGCCCAACTGGCCGAGCTGGAAGTGACCATCACTGCCACCGCTGGCGACGAAGGCAAGCTGTTCGGTTCGATCGGCACCCACGACATCGCTGACGCCCTGACCGCCTCCGGCGTTGAAGTGGCCAAGGCTGAAGTTCGTCTGCCGAACGGCACCATCCGTCAGGTTGGCGAATACGACGTAGCCGTGCACCTGCACAGCGACGTTGAAGCCACCGTACGTGTGGTCGTCGTAGCTGCCTAAGCTGCGCTGACTGGCTGGCTCCTCGTGAGCCGGGCGGTTAACATCGGGCACGGTCCTGTTTTCGACAGGCCGTGCCCTTTGTCTTTTTCATCCTCAAGAATTCTTTCGTGGCCATGAACGAGATCACCACCCCCGAACAGCTTGACCTGCAAACCGCAGCCCTGAAGGTGCCGCCGCATTCCATCGAGGCCGAACAGGCCGTGCTCGGTGGCCTGATGCTGGATAACAACGCCTGGGAGCGGGTACTGGACCAGGTATCGGACGGAGATTTCTACCGGCATGACCACCGCCTGATCTTCCGTGCGGTGCACAAGCTGGCGGACGCCAACCAGCCCTTCGACGTGGTCACGCTGCATGAGCAGCTCGACAAGGAAGGGTTGTCCTCGCAAGTCGGTGGCCTGGCCTACCTGGCCGAACTGGCGAAGAACACCCCGTCGGTGGCCAACATCAAGGCCTACGCCGCGATCATTCGCGAGCGTGCCACCCTGCGTCAGCTGATCAGCATCAGTACCGATATCGCCGACAACGCATTCAACCCGCAAGGGCGCAATGCCGAAGAGATTCTCGACGATGCCGAGCGGCAGATCTTCCAGATCGCCGAGGCGCGGCCGAAAACCGGCGGCCCGGTAGGGGTCAACGAACTGTTGACCATGGCCATCGACCGTATCGATACGCTGTTCAACTCCGACAGCGACATCACCGGTGTTTCCACCGGCTTCACCGACCTCGACGAGAAAACCAGCGGCCTGCAGCCGGCCGACCTGATCATCGTTGCCGGCCGTCCGTCGATGGGCAAGACCACGTTCGCCATGAACCTGGTGGAAAACGCCGTACTGCGTACCGACAAGGCGGTGCTGGTGTTCTCGCTCGAGATGCCAGGTGAATCGCTGATCATGCGTATGCTCTCCTCGCTGGGCCGTATCGACCAGACCAAAGTGCGTTCCGGCCAGCTGGACGATGACGACTGGCCGCGCCTGACCTCGGCCGTGAACCTGCTCAACGACCGCAAGCTGTTCATCGACGACACCGCCGGTATCAGCCCTTCGGAAATGCGCGCGCGCACCCGGCGCCTGGCTCGTGAACACGGCGAAATCGCCATGATCATGGTCGACTACCTGCAGCTGATGCAGATCCCTGGTTCGGCCGGTGACAACCGTACCAACGAAATCTCCGAGATTTCCCGCTCGCTCAAGGCCCTGGCCAAGGAGTTCAACTGCCCGGTGATTGCCCTGTCGCAGCTGAACCGCTCCCTGGAACAGCGGCCGAACAAACGCCCGGTGAACTCCGACTTGCGTGAATCCGGTGCGATCGAGCAAGACGCCGACGTGATCATGTTCGTCTACCGCGACGAGGTGTATCACCCCGAGACCGAGCACAAGGGCGTGGCGGAAATCATCATCGGTAAGCAGCGTAACGGCCCCATCGGCTTCGTGCGCCTGGCGTTCATCGGCAAGTACACCCGCTTCGAGAACCTTGCGCCGGGCATGTACAACTTCGACGACGACGAATAACGGGCGGGTGCAGGAGCGGCGTTGTTTATCGGTATGCATGAATCCGACAACCATCGTCGGATTTGGTCAAAATTTGTGCTATATTCCGCGCCCGCGATTTTCCTGCACACCAGAACCGGTCACTGACATGCAAGCAGCCAAACCACTCTACGACTATCCCAAGTACTGGGCCGAATGTTTCGGGCCAGCACCTTTCCTGCCCATGAGCAGGGAGGAGATGGATCTGCTCGGCTGGGATTCCTGCGACATCATCATCGTGACCGGCGATGCCTACGTCGACCACCCATCGTTCGGCATGGCCATCATCGGCCGCCTGTTGGAGGCCCAAGGCTTCCGCGTGGGCATCATCGCCCAGCCGAACTGGCAGTCGAAAGACGACTTCATGAAGCTCGGCGAGCCGAACCTGTTCTTCGGCGTGGCTGCGGGCAACATGGACTCGATGATCAACCGCTACACCGCGGACAAGAAGATCCGTTCCGACGACGCCTACACCCCCGGCGGCCTGGCCGGCAAGCGCCCGGACCGCGCCAGCCTGGTCTACAGCCAGCGCTGCAAGGAAGCCTACAAGCACGTGCCGATCGTGCTGGGCGGCATCGAAGCGTCGCTGCGCCGGATCGCCCACTATGATTACTGGCAGGACAAGGTGCGCCATTCGATCCTGATCGACGCCAGCGCCGACATCCTGTTGTTCGGCAACGCCGAGCGCGCAGTGGTTGAAGTGGCTCAGCGCCTGGCCAGCGGCGAGAAGATCGAAAGCATCACCGACGTGCGCGGTACTGCCTTCGTGCGCCGCGATACTCCCGCAGGCTGGTACGAGATCGATTCCACGCGCATCGACCGCCCGGGCCGCGTGGACAAGATCATCAACCCGTACGTGAACACCCAGGACACCCAGGCCTGCGCCATCGAGCAGGCCAAGGGCGAGGTGGAAGACCCGAACGAAGCCAAGGTGGTGCAGATTCTCGACAGCCCGCGCATGACCCGCGACAAGTCGGTTATCCGCCTGCCGTCGTTCGAGAAGGTGCGTAACGACCCGGTGCTGTATGCCCACGCCAACCGTGTTCTGCACCTGGAAACCAACCCCGGCAACGCCCGCGCCCTGGTGCAAAAGCATGGCGAAGTGGATGTGTGGTTCAACCCGCCACCCATTCCCATGACCACCGAGGAAATGGACTACGTGTTCGGCATGCCGTACGCTCGCGTGCCGCACCCGGCCTATGGCAAGGAGCGCATCCCGGCCTACGAGATGATCCGTTTCTCGGTGAACATCATGCGCGGCTGCTTCGGTGGCTGCACCTTCTGCTCGATCACCGAGCACGAAGGCCGCATCATCCAGAACCGTTCGCACGAGTCGATCCTGCACGAGATCGAGGAGATGCGCGACAAGGTGCCGGGCTTCACCGGCGTGGTTTCCGACCTGGGCGGCCCGACCGCCAACATGTACCGCATCGCCTGCAAAAGTCCTGACATCGAGAAGCACTGCCGCAAGCCGTCGTGCGTGTTCCCGGGCATCTGCGAGAACCTCAACACCGACCACAGCTCGCTGATCGAGCTGTACCGCAAGGCACGTGCCCTGCCGGGGGTGAAGAAGATCCTGATCGCCTCGGGCCTGCGCTACGACCTGGCCGTGGAGTCGCCGGAGTATGTCAAGGAACTGGTCACCCACCACGTCGGCGGTTACCTGAAGATTGCCCCGGAGCACACCGAGCGTGGCCCTCTGGACAAGATGATGAAACCGGGCATCGGTACCTATGACCGCTTCAAGCGCATGTTCGAGAAGTTCTCGAAAGAGGCGGGCAAGGAGCAATACCTGATCCCGTATTTCATCGCCGCGCACCCGGGCACCACCGACGAAGACATGATGAACCTGGCGCTGTGGCTGAAGAGCAACGGCTTCCGCGCCGACCAGGTGCAGGCTTTCTATCCGTCGCCGATGGCCTCGGCCACGGCCATGTACCACTCGGGCAAGAACCCGCTGCGCAAGGTGACCTACAAAAGCGAAGGCGTGGAGATCGTCAAGAGCGAGGAGCAGCGCCGCCTGCACAAGGCATTTCTGCGCTACCACGACCCGAAAGGCTGGCCGATGTTGCGTGAAGCGTTGCAGCGCATGGGCCGCGCCGACCTGATCGGGCCGGGCAAGCACCAGCTGATCCCGCTGCACCAGCCGCAGACCGACAGCTACCAGAGCGCGCGCCGCAAGAACTCGACCCCGGCAGGTAGCCACAAGGTGGGCAAGGAGCAGAAGATCCTCACCCAGCACACCGGCCTGCCGCCGCGCGGCAGCGATGGCAGCAAGCCATGGGACAAGCGCGAGAAGGCCAAGGCCGAGGCGTTTGCACGTAACCAGCAGGCGGCCAAGGAGCGCAAGGAAGCGGGCAAGGGCGGCAAGGGCAAGAAGCCGCGCCAGCCCGTGATCCCGCGCTGATCAATGGTTCAGTGCGTATTCGGCAAGCCTTCGAACACCCGGAGGTTGCCGTTGCGCATCAGGCTCTGCAACTTGAACAGCACTTCGGTGCACGAGGGGCAGACGGGCAGTTTCGAGTACAAGGTTGCTGAACTGATGGTCTCGAAGTCGATCCCTTCGGTCTTGAGCCTTTCCAGAATGTGGTTTTCCGAATCACGCATCCTGGGGTTCGGCCTGCTTTCGATGAACTTCCACGGCGTCGACGTATCGGGAAGCGCAAATGAGGGCTTGCGCCTTCTCAGCTCCCCGCGGGTCGGTTGCGCATCGATATAGCGAGTACCGTCCGGGCTGACCGCGACATTGCCCTCTCTTCGCCAGGCGGAAAAGCTTGGCGAGCCCGCCCCTTTGATGAACCGCGTAAGCTTCGTTTCGAACCCTCTGCCTGCTTGTCCCGACACGCTGAAATACACCGTGGATGTGGCGGGCGTGGTATTGAAGGTGACTTTCAGGTAAGCCAGGTTCTGTTGATTGGCAATGGCCCTGACGACTGCGGGTTGGGTTATCAGGTCGATGTCGTAGTGTCGCCGCGGGCTGAGAATCCGATTGAGCTGGGTGGCAATGTCACTAAGGTCCGAGTGGGCTGTGCTTTGGCTGACCGTGCTCCATGACTGGGCTGCAGTTCAGGCGCAGTTGAGTGAAGTGGCAAAACAGCGCAGCCTGTGCCGCCGTGGTGCCCATGTCGAAATGGTTGCTCATGAACGCATCGAACTGAGGCAGGCCACGATAATTCGCCAGGTGTTGGGTGACTTTCGCGAGCTGCGCGTTCAGTTTTTCCGCGCTCAGCGGAAGGATCTTCACATGGGCGTCGTAACTGCCAGCGTAGATCAAGGCGAGAGTGTCGTTCTCACCGGGGGATGCCGGGATGGGGCGGTTTGGGCGGAACTTCGCAAGCGTTACCGCGCCATCGCCCGGGCTCCAGCGTCCGCTGTAGTAAACGCCGGGGTCAACACGGGTCACCAGGAATGTGACGCCATCCGAGCGGCGGGGGGCGAGCACCGCAGAGAGCGTGTGGCTTTCGCTGAAACCTGTGTAAATACCGCCCCGGATCTTGATTGCCTTGAACACCTCGTTGCCGCCGAGTACCTCTACTTCGAGGGTGGGTTTGTACTGGTCATAGCCTAGCGCCGTTTTTATCGGTACCGGTGTCGAGTTTTGAAGCTGCCATAGCTTGCGGTCGTGAACGTACTTGTGGTTGCGCGTTTGTACTGTCCGTTTGTCGAACCACGGCACGACATCACGGCCTGAAGTATGCTCGCGGGGAAACGTTTCGCTGCCAATTAGGCAGACAGTCCTGCGACGTCCCCCGCGCAGGCGGCGACAGTGGGACAGGTTCGCCAGCGGTTTCTGAATTTGTAGCGAGGCGGGGTCTACTCGCTGTAGTTGCATGTCGACCCGTTTGTATAACAAGTCGTTGGACTCCAGAAAGAGATCGTCCCCCCAGCGTACCCACTGCTTGGACAGATCTGGCAATGAATCGACGATCTGCGCTGTTGCGCCACTGCCATCGATCGGCAGCACTTCGGGCGGCCTCAGGCTCAGGCTGCCGAAATCATCGATTTCCACGAGCCTTGGCCCGTAGGGCCTGGCTGTGTGAAGGTCGACCAGATAACGGGCAGAGGCGCTCTCGTGGCCTGAGTGCACCCATTGGGTGACAACCCTGGGTTGCTGTTCTACGCGGCGTAATTGGTAACCAGGCTGTTTTCCCGGGTAATCGCCTGCAAGGGTGGGTTTTACCCGCGTCATGCCGGCACTGTAGTTCTTCACCCTGTCCAATGTTTTCCTGACGGTTTTTACGGCGGTACGCAGTTGACGAAGTGCGCTTGCCGTCAAGCGCAGGATTTTCGGCCCAGCGCTGGCCGACAGGTATACCAGTCCATAAAACGGGATGACCACGCCTGCGATGTTGTGGCTGGCGACGACCGACAGTCGAGTGAATGAGCGCGTGAGGGCGGGCACGGCCAGGCGTGCGCTGATATAGGCTGCACGAACGCCGGAGTTGGAGCGGATGATGATGGTACGCAAGGCAACGGTGTGCAGTTGCTGCAGGGCGACACGGCTGAGGGAGCCAATTTGTCTCAAAGGCGTTCCAATCGTGATCAGGTCCAGCAGGCTGGTTCCGATGCCATGACGTATCAGCCCGGGCCGGTCTTCCCTGACTCCCTGGATGATGTCCTCGACGGGCTTCCAGAATGGGATGAACGCCTTGAGCAAGGTGTATAGCCGATTTGGCGCCTCACTGTCGGACATACCCTTGGCCTGCTGACGAAGGCTGGCTGTGTTTGCCAGGAAGTGAGTTTTGCAGGCCAGGAAGGCGAAACGTTCGAGCAGGTGCTGGAAGGAATAGCGGCTGCCCGGGATGTGAGCGATACGTTGGATGATGACGCTGGATTTCTGCCCGCTTCGCGGCAGTGCCAAGCCCTCATAGGCATCCCAGTCCAGCGCCTGGCGAGTGCCTGAGTGCCAGCCAGGGTGGCTGTTCGAGCCTAACGGGTTGCCGTGGAACGGCGCGGGATAGTGGATCTGGCCCCCTTCACTGAATTCGAACTCGCCACGCCGAATAATTTCCCCCGCCAGTGGGAACACTTCGTAGCAACGCCGCTTGCCTGCCTTGACCACACGTAGCAGCAACCCGGCGCGACCGACCAGGTGGCTGGTGCCAGCTGTCTCGTCATAGCTGACCGTTCGCCCACTCGCCACCCTCACCTGAAACAGTTCAAGCTCAGCCTGGTCAATGAAATGGCGCTCTGAGACGGGCAACTGGGCGAGCAGCTCCGTGAGCTGCCACTTCAGCGCAGTTTCAAAACTGGCGAGCCATGTGTCGAAATCCTTCTCGAACTTGGCGCTGATGTCCGGCAGGCCGAGTGATCCCAGGCTTCGGCTGTTCAATGGGTTCCAGGTCGCGAAATCGCCGGAGGTATAGACCTCCCAGGCCGGACGAGAGCGGTTTCGGTCCCAAGTGACAAAGCCTCCGGCGCCTTTGATGGGCTCCGTCGGATAGCACGGTGTGTCCGGGGCGACGCCATACTTGAGTAATTCGGCCTTGGCCATCTCGAAACGCACAGGCATGGGGGTGGCAAGCGCGGTATTGCTGCCGATCAACTGTGCCTGGTAAGCATTGAAGTCGACATGCGCCTGCTTCACATCGGCGTCACTGAACGTCTCTGTCGGTGAGAAGGAAATCTTGCCGTTGGCCATTGCCCATTCCAGCACTGGCTGCGCGGTCGCGCTCTCGTACAGGGTGACAAAGTCATCCGGATGACGCTTTTTCAACGTGTTGGGCAGCAACAGGATTTCAGTACTGGACCTGCGTCGTGTGTCGCCTGGACTGAGCAGCTCGCTGAGGTTCACGGCACTCTGGAAATGAACCCACCATGCACTGCTGCGATAAACCATCTCGCCCGGCAGGTCGCTGATCTGGAATGCTGCCGGGAAACGGGGCATGAGCAGATAGCGCGCAAGCGGCAGGTGGCCACGATATGTCAGTGAACCAGCGCTGAGCAGATGCTGGTCCAGCGCGCTGAAAATCTCGTCGATGGTCATGCCTGCATGGTTGGCATCGGTGAAATTGAAGCCCAGCAGGTTGTTGTCCGGGTCCAGGGCCAAGGCCAGGCAGTGGCGCAACAGTTTCAGCCAAAGAATAGGGGACTGGGGTTCGCTGGCGTCCGAGCCCAACCACTGCAAGGTTTTCTGGACGCGGGCCACGAGATTGCGCATGCACGGCGCTTGTTCGGCATCGGCCAGCAACGTAGCCGGCTGGTGGAACCTGTCTTGAATATTCGCTTCCTTGGCCCAGGCTTCAAAAATGGTATCGAACAGAATGCCCTCGCCCGGTTCGAACGCTGTGACCATCTCGGCCACAATCAGTCGGTTCTGGTCGATGCTCAACAGTGGGTGAGCCTCGGCACTATGGCGGATGAGGTGGTCGAGCAGCAGTTCCTGCAGCTTGATCAGGTGCACGTGCAACGCCTGCAGCGCCGTTGCCGAGGTAGGTATGGGCTGGCCTATCTGCCCGAGTGCGTTTACGGCCCATTGCTGCCTGCTGAAGTCATCCGGCGACTGTAGTGTCGTACAGTACTCGCGCAGGCGTGCGATATTGTCGAGTCTCGGGGTGTTCCACGCGGCGTAGGGTGGAGTGAAGGGAGGCGTGATAGTGTTCATGGCTGAAACCTGAAGCTGGTGGTGCTTCAAGTTCAGCAATGGTCAGCCGGCTTGGTGTGTTAGTTATTCATGCAATTGCCCAGGCCCGGTTCGTGTTGCACCCATGTTGGCAGCGCCGGCGACTGGATCCGTGCCATTGCGTCCAGTAATTCATCGGGCTGCTGCGCCAGCAGCATCGCCCGATGTAAGCCCATGCCCTACAATCCAGGGCAGGTTTCACTCCGGACGGGAGAATTCGCAGATCGCACCCGTCGCGCCATGGGCGTAGGCCGCAAGCAGGCTGTTCATCAGGCTACCAAGGGTCATTTCGTATTGCTCCTAAATGAGAGGTTGTCCCATCGTCCAGTAAAAGGGCATGATGTGCTCTTGAATTGGTTGTATACAATCGATTGAACAATTCTACTAGCCGGCCGCTTGACAGCCCCTTGACCCACATCAGCAAGGGGCGCAACGGTTTCAGGCAGTCTCGCAATTGATAAAACCCTGCCAAGGAGATTCATGATGTTTGCGAAAGCTGTAGCGGTATCCCTGCTGACCCTCGCCAGCGCCTCTGTCTTCGCAGCCGAGTGCTCGGTGACTGTCGACTCGACCGACCAGATGTCCTACAACACCAAGGAAATCACCGTCGACAAGAGCTGCAAGGAATTCACTGTCAAACTCACCCACTCCGGTAGCCTGGCGAAGAACGTCATGGGTCACAACCTGGTAATCAGCAAGACTGCCGACATGCAGGGGATTGCCACCGAAGGCATGAGCCAAGGCCTGGACAAGGACTACATCAAGGCAGACAACGCCGCGATCATCGCCCACACCAAGATGATCGGCGCGCCTGAAAAAGAAACCGAAGTGAAGTTCGACACCAGCAAACTGGAAGCCGGTGGCGACTACAGCTTCTTCTGCACCTTCCCGGGCCACATCTCGATGATGAAGGGCAAGGTCGTCGTCAAGTAATCAAAGCCTGACGGTGAACCCTGTGGGAGCGGGTTCACCCGCGAATGCGTCGGTGGCTTTACCATCGTATTCGCGGGTGAACCCGCTCCCACAGGTCTTTCTACAGCCTGATCAAGGGGCGAACGGCAGTTCGCGCTTGTGCTGGGTCTTGCGGTAGGTGGCGACGATGATGTCGAACGCTTCCTGGTCAACCGGCTGCCCATGCAGGAAGGCATCGATCTGCTGGTAGGTCACGCCATGTGAGGCTTCGTCCGGCTTGCCCGGGGCCAGGTCTTCCAGGTCCGCAGTCGGCACCTTCTCCACCAGTGATTCCGGCGCACCAAAGCTGCGCGCAATCGCCCGTACCTGGTTTTTCACCAGCCCGCTCAGCGGCGCCAGGTCGCAGGCCCCATCACCGAACTTGGTAAAGAAGCCCATCACCGCTTCGGCAGCGTGGTCGGTACCGATCACCAGGCCCCCGCGTGCACCGGCCAAGGTGTACTGGGCGACCATGCGGGTGCGCGCCTTGACGTTACCGACGACGAAATCCACCAAGGTCGGCGAACCGTTCTTCAGTTCCTCTACTTCGCCAGCCAGGGCTTTTACCGCCGGGGCGATATCGATGGTGTGTACTTCATCGGCCTTGATCACTTCCAGGCAGGCCTGGGCGTCATGCTCGTCATGCTGGACATGGTAAGGCAGGCGCACCGCGATGAAGGTATAGGCCTTGTCACCGGTCTCGGCACGCAGCTCGTTGATGGCACGTTGGGCGAGCAGGGCGGCGGCCAGCGAGTCGACGCCGCCGCTGATGCCCAGCACCAGGGTCTTGAGCCGGGCATTGGCCAGGCAATCCTTTATAAACGCCACGCGCCGGGCCACTTCGGCGTCGAGCGCGGCGGCGTCGGCGAACGGCGGCTGAACCTTCAGCGCCTGGGCAATCTCTTGCTGAACCGCTTGCATGGGTTACTCCTTGCTGGGGACTTTGAATACGTGGCGCATATAGGCGACGAAGTTGTCGTCGCGGCATTGGGTCTTGGCGGCTTCATCGGAAATCTTCGCCACTGGCGCGCCATTGCAGTCGGTCATTTTAAGCACGATGCTCATCGGCGCCACGCCCGGGATGTCGCAGGTGAGGTTGGTGCCGATGCCAAAGCTCACGTTGATGCGACCGCGCAGCGCGCGGAAGATTTCCAGAGAACGGGTCAGGTTGAGACCGTCGGAGAACACCAGGGTCTTGGTCATCGGGTCGATCCCCAGTTTCTGGTAATGAGCGATGGCCTTTTCTGCCCAGGCCACTGGTTCGCCGGAGTCATGCCGCAAACCGTCGAACAGCTTGGCGAAGTACAGGTCGAAATCACCGAGGAAGGCATCCATGGTGATGCAGTCGGTCAGGGCGATGCCGAGCAGGCCACGGTACTCGCGCACCCAGCAGTCCAGCGCGGCGATCTGGCTGTCGATCAGGCGCGGGCCGAGTTGCTGGTGGGCCATGATCCATTCATGGGCCATGGTGCCCAGCGGCTTGATATCCAGTTTCCATGCCAGGTCGACGTTGCTGGTGCCGACGAAACGGGCCGGGAAGTCGTCGCGCAGCACGCGCACCACCTCTTCCTGCACGCGGCTGGAAAAGCGTCGGCGGGTGCCGAAGTCGGCCACTTGCAGCTCGGCCAGTTCATCGGCGCTGGCATGTGCGCGCAGCCAGTCGAACTTGCGGTATAGCTGGTCGCGCGCTTCGGCCAGACGCATGCGAGGGTGCAGGTGGCGGTTGCGCACTTCGCTGATCATCGCCAGCAGCGGCACTTCGAAAAGGATCACATGCAGCCACGGGCCTTTCAGGCGCAGGAACAGCTGGTTGTCTTCTATCCCCAGGCGCACGTAACGCAGGTTGAAGCGGAACAGGCGCAGAAAGCGCAGGAAGTCGGGTTTGAGGAAGCTGATGCGTTCGAGAAAGGCCAGCTGGCCGTCGTCCAGGGTAAGGTCGCTGAGCTTTTCCAGCTGGTTGCGGATCTCGCCGAGATAGGGGCGAAGGTCTTCGCCGTTGCGGCAGCGGAATTCCCATTCGACGTCGGCGTCCGGGTAGTTGTGCAACACGCCCTGCATCATCGTAAGTTTGTAGAAGTCGGTGTCGAGCAGGTTGTGCACGATGCGCTCGGCAAATGCGCTCTCGCTCATCAAGGGGGCTCCGGAAGCGGCGAATGGCGGACATTGTGCCAGCCTTTTGCGCCTTGTTGTGGCTGCGCCAGCCTCTTTGCGGGCCCCGGTCGCTACCACAGGTACCTCACAACGGCGCTATTGAACTTGTTCACGTGCCAGCGGGCGTGCCCGCGAAGAGGCCGGAACAGCCAAAACAGCGTGTGTTTCGGTGCGCTCGCCAGCCTTGAAACGGTGCCGCCTGTAGCAGTCGCGCACCAGCAGTGTGCAGTTCGGTGACGTCCGCTGTTACAGGCCGGTTGCACGTAAACACTTGCCATGGTTGCAATGATGGCACTCGACGGTTGCTCCTTGTCTGTACGTGTGGTGGCGCCCGCAGCGCGGCAGACGGTTGCACGCTCAATAAAGAAAAGGACGCCGGTCGCCTGCAGACGCCCCCTGTGGTGTGTTTTCCCGCAAGACAAAACCGATGGCACGGCCCTTGCTCGGAGCACAGAGCTGAGAAGTTGTAGTGCCAACCAAAAAAACTCTAGGAGCACCACCTCATGTCGCAGACGTTTTACAAGAAAGGTTTCCTGGCTCTGGCCGTAGCTACGGCACTGGGTGTTTCTTCGTATGTTCAGGCCGACGTCAAGATCGGTGTAGCAGGCCCGATGACCGGGGCCAACGCAGCGTTTGGCGAGCAGTACATGAAAGGTGCGCAGGCAGCGGCCGACAAGATCAACGCCGCCGGCGGCGTGAACGGCGAGAAGATCGTCCTGGTCAAGGGCGATGACGCCTGCGAACCGAAGCAGGCCGTGGCTGTGGCCAACCGTCTGGTCGACCAGGACAAGGTGATCGGCGTGGTCGGTCACTTCTGTTCCTCCAATACCATCCCGGCTTCCGAGGTATACGACGAAGCTGGCGTCATCGCCATCACCCCAGGCTCTACCAACCCGCAGGTGACCGAGCGTGGCCTTTCCGCCATGTTCCGCATGTGCGGGCGTGACGACCAGCAGGGCATCGTCGCCGGCGACTACATTGTCGACGTGCTCAAGGGCAAGAAGGTCGCGGTGCTGCACGACAAGGACACCTACGGCCAGGGCCTGGCCGACGCGACCAAGGCGCAGCTGGAGAAACGCGGTGTCAAGCCGGTGCTGTACGAAGGCCTGACCCGTGGCGAGAAAGACTTCAGCGCCGTTGTCACCAAGATCCGCTCCACCGGTGCCGACGTGGTGTACTTCGGTGGCCTGCACCCGGAAGCCGGCCCGCTGGTGCGCCAGCTGCGCGAGCAGGGCCTGAAGGACGTCAAGTTCATGTCTGACGACGGCATCGTCACCGACGAGCTGGTGTCCACCGCAGGCGGCGCGCAGTACGTCGATGGCGTGTACATGACCTTCGGTGCCGACCCGCGCCTGCTGCCGGACAGCAAGGCGGTGGTGGAGGAATTCCGCAAGAACGGCACCGAGCCTGAAGGCTACACCCTGTACGCCTACGCCTCGCTGCAGGCCCTGGCCGCTGCGTTCAACGGCGCCAAGTCGAACAAGGGCGAAGACGCTGCCGAGTGGCTCAAGGCCAACCCGGTGCAGACCGTCATGGGCGAGAAGAAGTGGGACAAGAAGGGTGACCTGACCGTGTCCGACTACGTGGTCTACCAGTGGGATGCCCAAGGCAAGTACCACCAGCTGGAAAAACAAAAATAACAACGGCCCACGGCCCGGGTTCACCCCCGGGCCCAAGCCCCGCGGTACCTGTCTTTATCCGTAGATCTGCACAGTACTGCGCTGCGAGGGCCGCCTAGTCCCAAGGCCCGCCGTGGACGGCGCTCGTGCAATCTCAATCAGGTGAGATTGCGTTATGGATGGTATTTTCCTGCAGCAACTGGTCAACGGCCTGACCCTCGGGTCGGTCTATGGCCTGATCGCCATCGGCTACACAATGGTCTATGGCATTATCGGCATGATCAACTTCGCGCACGGCGAGGTGTACATGATTTCCGCGTACCTCGCGGCAATCAGCCTGGCATTGCTGGCTTACTTCGGTATCGAGTCGTTTCCCCTGCTGATGCTGGGCACCCTGTTGTTCACCATCGTCGTCACCGGTGTGTACGGCTTCACCATCGAACGCATCGCCTACAAACCCCTGCGCAACTCCACCCGCCTGGCACCGCTGATCAGTGCCATCGGCATTTCGCTGATCCTGCAGAACTACGCGCAGATCAGCCAGGGCGCCCGCCAGCAAGGCGTGCCGACCCTGCTCGAAGGTGCCTGGCGCGTCGAAGTTGGCACCGGCTTCGTGCAGCTGACCTACACCAAGATCTTCATCCTGGTGGCCGCCTTCGTGGGCATGGGCCTGCTCACCTACGTGATCAAGTACACCAAGCTCGGCCGTATGTGCCGGGCTACCCAGCAAGACCGCAAGATGGCCTCGATCCTCGGCATCAACACTGACCGGGTGATCTCCTACGTGTTCGTCATCGGTGCGGTGATGGCCGCCCTGGCCGGCGTGCTGATCACCATGAACTACGGCACCTTCGACTTCTATGCCGGCTTCATCATCGGTATCAAAGCCTTCACCGCCGCGGTGCTCGGCGGGATCGGCTCGCTGCCTGGCGCCATGCTCGGCGGGATCATCCTGGGTATTTCCGAGTCGCTGTTCTCTGGCCTGATCAACTCCGACTACAAGGATGTGTTCAGCTTCTCGCTGCTGGTGATGATCCTTATCTTCCGCCCGCAAGGCCTGCTGGGTCGCCCGCTCGTGGCTAAGGTGTGAACATGTCCATTGCCAAAACTGCCGTTGTTCCCGAAACCAAGGGTTTCGACCTCAAACGCAGCCTGCTGGAGACCATCGTCGCCGGCCTGCTGGCACTCATCGTGTTTGGCCCGGTCGTCGGCGTGGTGCTCGATGGCTACAGCTTCAATGCCGAGCCGCGTCGCGTGGCCTGGCTGGTCGGCGGGGTAATGCTGGGGCGCTTCCTGCTCAGCCTGTACCTGCAGACCGCCGCCGGTACGCGCATGCTGCAGGGCTTCGAAAGCGGTGGCTCCGGCGTGCATGTGCGCGCGCCGAACTACGTGTCGCGGCTGCGCTACATCATTCCGGCGCTGGTAGTGATTGCCATCGTCTTCCCGATCTTCGCCAACAAGTACCTGTTGACCGTGGTCATCCTTGGCCTGATCTACGTGCTGCTCGGCCTCGGCCTGAACATCGTGGTCGGCCTGGCCGGCTTGCTCGACCTCGGCTACGTGGCGTTCTATGCCATCGGTGCCTATGGCCTGGCGCTGGGCTACCAGTACCTCGGCCTGGGCTTCTGGAGCGTGCTGCCACTGGCGGCCATCGCGGCGGCGCTGGCGGGCTGCATCCTTGGCTTCCCGGTGCTGCGGATGCATGGTGACTACCTGGCGATCGTGACCCTGGGCTTCGGTGAGATCATCCGTCTGGTACTGAACAACTGGCTGTCGTTCACCGGTGGCCCGAACGGCATGCCGGCACCGTCGCCGACCTTCTTCGGCCTGGAATTCGGCCGTCGGGCCAAGGACGGTGGTGTACCGATCCACGAGTTCTTCGGCTTCGAATACAACGCCAACCTCAAGTTCGTGTTCATCTACGCCGTGCTGTTCATGGTCGTGCTGGCGGTGCTGTACATCAAGCACCGCCTGACCCGCATGCCGGTCGGCCGGGCCTGGGAGGCGCTGCGCGAGGACGAGATCGCCTGCCGCGCAATGGGCCTCAACCACGTGTTGGTAAAACTCTCGGCGTTTACCCTGGGCGCCTCCACTGCCGGCCTGGCGGGGGTGTTCTTCGCGACCTACCAGGGCTTCGTCAACCCGTCGTCGTTCACCTTCTTCGAGTCGGCACTGATCCTTGCCATTGTCGTGCTCGGCGGCATGGGCTCGACCGTAGGCGTGGTGATTGCGGCCTTCGTCCTGACCGTGGCGCCGGAGCTGCTGCGCAGCTTCTCGGAATACCGGGTGCTGCTGTTCGGTGTGCTCATGGTGTTGATGATGATCTGGCGACCGCGTGGGCTGATCCGCATCAGCCGTACCGGTGTGACCCCGCGTAAAGGAGTGGCGCCATGAGCGACGATATCATTCTCTCGGTCGATAACCTGATGATGCAGTTCGGTGGCATCAAGGCACTCAGCGATGTCAGCCTGAAGGTCAGGCGCAACCAGATCTTCGCCCTGATCGGCCCCAACGGCGCCGGCAAGACCACGGTGTTCAACTGCCTCACCGGCTTCTACAAGGCCAGCGGCGGGCGCATCGAGCTGAATGTGCGCGGCAGCCACACCAATGTCATCCAGCTGCTCGGCGAGCGCTTCCAGGCCGCGGATTTCGCATCGCCGGCGCGCTTTGCCAACCGCCTCTACTACAAGATGTTCGGCGGTACCCACCTGGTCAACCGCGCCGGGCTGGCACGCACCTTCCAGAACATTCGGCTGTTCAAGGAAATGTCGGTGGTGGAAAACCTGCTGGTGGCCCAGCACATGTGGGTCAACCGCAATCTGCTAGCCGGGGTGCTCAACACCAAGGCCTACCGCAAGGCTGAAAGCGATGCGTTGGACCACGCGTTCTACTGGCTGGAGGTGGTCGACCTGGTCGATTGCGCCAACCGCCTGGCCGGTGAGTTGTCATATGGCCAGCAGCGCCGCCTGGAAATCGCCCGGGCCATGTGCACGCGGCCGAAAATCATCTGCCTGGACGAACCGGCGGCGGGCCTCAACCCGCAGGAAACCGAGGCCCTCAGCCGCATGATCCGGGTGCTGCGTGACGAGCACGACATCACCGTGGTGCTGATCGAGCACGACATGGGCATGGTCATGAGTATTTCCGACCATATCGTGGTGCTCGACCATGGCAACGTGATTGCCGAAGGCGCGCCGCAGGATATCCGCCACAACCCGACGGTGATCGCCGCCTACCTGGGTGCCGATGAAGAGGAACTGGTATGACTGCACCCATTCTCGAACTGAAGGACCTGGACGTCTTCTACGGGCCGATCCAGGCGCTGAAAAAGGTGTCGATGCACATCAACGAGGGCGAGACGGTCAGCCTGATCGGTGCCAACGGTGCCGGCAAGTCGACCTTGCTGATGTCGATTTTCGGCCAGCCACGGGCGGCGT
The DNA here is from genome assembly GCF_054057835.1 of Pseudomonas sp. TE21394. Taxonomy (NCBI): domain Bacteria; kingdom Pseudomonadati; phylum Pseudomonadota; class Gammaproteobacteria; order Pseudomonadales; family Pseudomonadaceae; genus Pseudomonas; species Pseudomonas sp. TE21394. The sequence goes on from NZ_JBSRZR010000001.1 coordinate 2,529,570, forward strand.
CGGGGCATATCGTGTATCGCGGCACCGACATTACCCGCAAATCGTCGCACTATATTGCCTCCAACGGCATCGCCCAGTCACCGGAAGGGCGCCGGGTGTTTCCTGACATGACGGTCGAGGAAAACCTGATGATGGGCACCATTCCCATCGGCGACAAGCATGCCGACGCAGACATGCAGCGCATGTACGAGCTATTCCCGCGGCTTAAGGAGCGGCGTAACCAGCGGGCCATGACCATGTCCGGGGGCGAACAGCAGATGCTGGCCATTGCCCGGGCGCTGATGAGCCGCCCGAAGTTGCTGCTGCTGGACGAGCCATCGCTGGGGCTGGCGCCGATCGTGGTCAAGCAGATCTTCTCGACCCTGCGCGAGCTGGCCCAGACCGGGATGACCATCTTCCTGGTCGAGCAGAACGCCAACCATGCGCTCAAGCTGTCGGATCGGGCCTATGTGATGGTTAACGGGCAGATTCGCATGAGCGGCACAGGGCAGGAGCTTCTGGTCAATGAGGAAGTGCGCAACGCTTATCTGGGCGGCCATTGAAGGTATCCGGGGCTGCGAAGGCAGCCCCGTTTCTGATGTGGACAACTTGTTTAACATCCTTGCCGATATACTCCACAAACCGGTCGCAAATCATTGTTTCCACAGGCTGATGTTTTCCACGGTAAATGTGGAACCGCCTGTGGAAAACATGGTGGCACTTGGCGCTGCCCCTTGAATCACGAGGGTTTCAGCAGCTTGTTCATTTCTTGACCAGTAGTCTTCGATGGAGGATTCCGGCTCTCTTGGCGAAGCCTGCATGCACGCTTAACCCCACGAAATTCCTGTGGATAACTCTGTTGAAAACCCTTGGACAGACCGCTGTACGCGGCATGCTTGAAAGCCTTGCGCCATCACCGGACGACATCACCGGCCACACAACGCTGGAAAGGCTCTGCCCAGCAGACAAGTTGCCCCCAATCCGTGGGGAAAGCCTTGTGGATAACATGCGCATAGGTGACGCCAGGCGCTCTGCTGCAAGGGTTTGCCGCGTATGAACAAAAAATGACCAGCGGCTTCGACGACTTGCTGCCAGGGCCTGGTGCGGGCATGCTGCAAGGCTGCCGATGACAACCTACCGTGAGGAACAGAGCATGACGTCCACCGTATTCATCACTGGCGCGACTTCCGGTTTCGGCGAAGCCACGGCCCGCCGCTTCGCCGAAGCCGGCTGGAAACTGGTACTCACCGGCCGTCGCAGGGAGCGCCTTGATGCCCTGTGTGCCGAATTGTCGGCCAAGACTGAAGTACATGGGCTGGTGCTCGATGTGCGGGACCGCAAGGCCATGGAGCAGGCCGTCGCCAACCTTCCGGCAGGCTTCGACAAGTTGCGAGGCCTGGTCAACAACGCCGGCCTCGCGCTGGGCGTGGATGCGGCGCAGAACTGCAGCCTGGACGACTGGGAAACCATGGTCGACACCAATATCAAGGGGCTGATGTACACCACCCGCCTGCTGCTGCCACGGCTTATCGCCCATGGCCGCGGCGCCTCGATCCTCAACGTGGGTTCGGTGGCAGGCAACTACCCATACCCGGGCAGCAACGTGTATGGCGGTACCAAGGCGTTCGTCGGCCAGTTCTCGCTCAGCCTGCGCTGCGATCTGCGCGGCACCGGCGTGCGTGTGAGCAATATCGAGCCGGGCCTGTGCGAGAGCGAGTTCTCGCTGGTGCGCTTCGGCGGTGACCAGGCCAAGTACGACGCGACCTACGCCGGCGCCGAGCCAATCCAGCCGCAGGACATTGCCGAGACCATTTTCTGGATCCTCAACCAGCCGGCGCACATCAACATCAACAGCCTGGAGCTGATGCCGGTGAGCCAGGACTGGGCAGGGTTCTCGATCGATCGATCAAAAGGTTGAGCATAAGCCGCGAACCGGAAAGGCCCGGTTCGCGGTGCAGCTGGAGCGTTTAGTTGATATAGGACAGGTACGTCCTGTCTTCGGGGATGATGCCCAACGCTTGAAGGACATCATTGATGCCGTCATGCCGGCCGAGGTCCTCGGCCGATGCTTTGCAATTGATGATGCGGCGCAGGCTTAGCAGGTAGCTGAGTTTGCCGTGGGAGTGCTCATCATAGCGGTGGCCGCTATCGATGATCTTCTGTGCCGCTCGGTTGATCTGCTCTTCGACAAATGCCTTGAAGGCTTCTGCTTCCATTTTGCTGACTCCTGATGTTCGCGAAAGGAACACCAACATAGGAGTGGGGAGGTGCTTCCGGCAGAAGGAAACGCTCCCCCCTGGCAGATTCGTTGTATGGATAGTCAGGTGTTCGCCTGATTCAACCCTTCCAGGCAGGTAGCCAAGTGATAAGGGGTGGTCGATGGCATGTCATCCCTGCTCACCGCTCCGTCACCTCCCCGGCATTCATACCAGCCGGCGTCTCGCAGGAAGCGCGCTGAAAGGGCGGCCAACTGTCCAGCTAGCTTTGCTTCACTGCCTTCACGCAATGTAAGCGCCCGCAGGTACTCGGCCTGCGCCCAGATACGCTGGGTGGCATCAAGCACTCGGCCATCCACGTCCAGCATTGCCAGCACTGCCGTATTTTTCACCCCGAATTGCTCGGCAAAGCCGAAAGCCCGGTTTATCGATGCATGCAGCGGCGTGTCACGCAGCAGCGGGGAGGTATGCAACAGATAGAACCACTCGAACTGGTGCCCCGGCTCGAACCAGTTATCCACGGCCCCGCGTGGCTTTTCCAGCATCAGGCCATGGGCCGGGTCAATGAAATGCGCCTCGAGCGCCTGACACAATTGCAGCAGCGACTGGCTGACATGTTCGTCGCCACGCACAGCCATTACTTGCAGGAACGCTTCGGCCAGGTGCATCTGCGGATTCTGCAGCGGGCCCCTGCCGAGGTCGGCCCAGTCTTCGCCCAGGCAGGCTTCGTACAGGCCATCGTCACGGGCAAACTGCTGGTCGATGATGCCCAGCGCGGCATTCAATGTGGACTCCACCAGGCTTTCGCGCACTTTGCCCCAGTAGTGTGCGCAGGCGAACACGATGAAGGCGTGGGTATACAGGTCCTTGCGCCGGTCCAGCGGCTTGCCGTGGGCGTCGATGCTGTAGAACCAGCCACCGTGCTCGGCATCGTGGAAGTGTTTTTGCAACGAGCGAAACAGGGCCGCAGCACGCTCCGCGGCGCCCGGCTGCCCGATACGACTGCTGAACACATACAGCTGGCGTGCACAGGCCATGGCCCGGTAGCGCTGCACCGGCAAGGGCCGGCGCTCGGCGTCCAGGGCTTCGTAGGGCAGGGCCATGTCGGCGTTCCAGCCCGGACCTTGCCACAACGGCACGATGCGTTCGGCGAAATGCTGGTTGAAGCGGGCCAGTTCGGGCAGGGTGTGGCGGGGGTTGGACATTTAGGCGCTCGTCGCTGTCGGGCAGGGCGCCATGGTAGCAGAACTGGGGTTTTCGGTAGCCAGTGCCGGCCCTTTCGCGGCGTGCCTGCGAAGCGGCCTGTGCAGGCAATCGGTCAGCCCGGGTTGCCCAACCCCTGCCAGTGCCGTGCGCCGACGAAGATGAAGCGCAACTGCTGGGTGATCTTTTCCTGCGGCGTCAGCGCCTGTGGATAACCCCGGTCCGGGCTGTCGATCAGTTCCGGCAGGGTGGCGAACACGGTCTTCACCACCAGGTCGGCCATCACCGCCAGCGCTGCGCCGTCCAGGTGCTGCCAGCGCTTCATCCGCGCAAGGTCGGTGGCCAGGTCGTCGCTGATGTCCTGGCGCAGGCGGGCAATGGCCTGGCGGACTGCCTGCGAACCGCCGTACTGCTCGCGGGCGAGGAACAGGAACTGTGCGCGGTGGGCGGCGACCACGTCGAGGAATATGCGCACCGAGGCATCGGTAATGCCGCCCAGCTCGAATTCGTTGTGGCGTACCAGGCGGATAGTCTGACGGAACGTGGCGTCGACTTCGGCCACCAGGGCCAGGCCCAAGGCGTCCATGTCGGAAAAATGCCGGTAGAAGCCGGTTGGGACGATACCCGCGGTCTTCGCCACTTCGCGCAGGCTGATACTGCCGAAACCACGGCCACTTTCCATGAGCTGGCAGGCGGCATCAAGCAGGGCCTGGCGGGTCTGTAGCTTCTGTTCGGCGCGCGGCAGCATGGTGCGAGCTTCTGTGACGGTGAGGCTGGGCACTCTAGTGAAAAAAACAAAGCCCGGTCAATGGACCGGGCCTGGAGGAGAGGAGGTGCTGCGACAGAGATTGTTCTTTTCGGTCATAGGGTCAGCTCACTCGGCTGATTGCGACCAGGCGATCGGAACCACCTTCGGCGACGCGGCCTGCACGTTCGATCAGGCGATCAGAGCCACCTTCGGCGACGCGACCAGTGCGCTCGATCAGGCGATCGGAACCACCTTCGGCGACGCGACCAGTGCGCTCGATCAGGGCGATCGGAACCACCTTCGGCGACGCGACCAGTGCGTTCGATCAGGCGATCGGAACCTCCTTCGGCGACGCGGCCAGTGCGTTCGATCAGGCGATCGGAACCACCTTCGGCGACGCGGCCAGTGCGTTCGATCAGGCGATCGGAACCACCTTCGGCAACCGTCTTCAGCGGCTGGGCGATCTCGGCAGCGCTGGAGCGCGATTCGGCGGTCAGGTGTTGCTCGTCGGCTGGCAAGGCAAAAGCGTTGGCAGCCAGAATGGACAAGGTCAGGGTCAGCAGGTGGCGTTTCATGATTTCGGTGCTCCTCTCGGGGGCTGGGAAGTGGGTACGGAGCCAATGCTACGCCGGGTAACGCCAGAGAGAAGTTCATACGGGTAATGGTAACAATCGACCGTATTGATAGAGGCCATGAACGTCTCTAGCCTGCGCTTCCTGGCTTGAATGATGGCTTTTTGAGACTGCTGCCGGCCAGTTACACATGCAGCCTGGCGCTATGAATTGCTGAACAAATGGGCAGGAAAAACTTCGCTATCATGGGCCCACCATAAAACCCCGCGGGTTTTCGTCAGTCCCAGATAGTGAATGCCCCGCTACGCCTGTTTCTGTGCCATCCCGCAAGGAGAATCACGCAATGACGCGTCCCGCCAGAATCCTCGTCTGGACCTTCACCAGCCTGCTGACCTTACTGGCGATCCTGGTGGTGATCATCGCCACCTTCGACTGGAACCGCGTCAAACCCCTGCTCAACGAGAAGGTTTCAGAAGCCCTGCAGCGGCCCTTCGCGATCAACGGCAACCTTGCCGTCGAGTGGCGCACCGAAGCGCAAGAGAGCGGCTGGCGTGCCTGGGTACCCTGGCCGCACTTCATTGCCGAGGACCTGAGCCTGGGCAACCCGGCGTGGCTCGACGAGCAGAGGATGGTCGGCCTGGAGCGCGTGACGTTCCGTCTGGCGCCGCTACCGCTGTTGTTCCGGCAGATCGAAATCCCGCGCATCGACCTGACCAGACCCACTGCCAGCCTGACCCGTCTGGCCGATGGCCGCGCCAACTGGACCTTCGACTTCGGCCCCAAGGATGAGAACGCCGAGCCTTCGAAATGGCAGCTTGATATCGGCGCCATCGGTTTCGACCAAGGCAATGTCGGTTTCGACGACCAAACCCTGAAAACCAGCATGAAGGTGCAGATCGACCCGCTGGGCAAGCCGATACCATTCAGTGACATCGTCGGCAAGGCCAGGGCCGACAAGGCTGGTGCCGCGCAGGATTATGCCTTCGGCCTCAAGGTACAGGGCCGCTACAAAGGCCAGCCGGTGGCCGGTTCGGGCAAGATCGGCGGCCTGCTGGCCCTGCAGGATGCCAGCCAGCCGTTCCCGCTGCAGGCCGATGTGCGTATCGCCGACACCCATGTGGTACTTGCCGGTACCCTGACCGACCCGCGCAACCTGGGTGCCCTCGACCTGCGCCTGCGCCTGTCCGGGGCCAGCCTGGGCAACCTCTACCCGTTGACCGGTGTGACCCTGCCGGACACCCCGGCCTACGCCACCGATGGCCACCTCAGCGCCAATTTGCACGCAGCGCAAGGGGCGACTTTCAACTATCAGGGCTTCAACGGCCAGATTGGTGACAGCGACATCCATGGTGACCTGGCCTTTGTTGCCAGCCAGCCACGGCCGAGGCTGTCGGGCAAACTGGTCTCCAACCAGTTGCTGTTCAAGGACCTCGCGCCACTGATTGGCGCCGACTCCAATGCCGAGCAGAAGGCGCGTGGCGGCGCCAGCAAGCAGCCGCAGGGCAAGGTACTGCCGGTGGAGGAGTTCCGCACCGAGCGCTGGCGTGCCATGGATGCCGACGTTTCCTTCGCCGGCAAGCGCATCGTGCACAGCGCGCAATTGCCCTTCAACGACCTGTCGGCGCACGTGATCCTGGAAGATGGCCTTCTGCGCCTGGAGCCCTTGCGGTTTGGCGTGGCGGGCGGCAACCTGGCATCGCAGATCCGCCTGGATGGCCGCAATGTGCCGTTGCAGGGGCGTGCCCGGCTGACCGCGCGGGGCTTCAAGCTCAAGCAGCTGTTTCCCGGCTTCGCGCCGATGCAGACCAGCTTTGGCGAGTTGAACGGCGATGCCGACATCACTGGCCGGGGCAACTCGGTAGCCGCATTGCTTGGTACGGCCAATGGCGACCTGCGCATGCTGGTCAACGATGGTGCCATCAGCCGTAGCCTGATGGAGATTGCCGGGTTGAACGTGGGCAACTACGTGGTTGGCAAGCTGTTCGGCGATGAAGACGTGAAGATCAATTGCGCAGCGGCCGATGTGGGTATCAAGGATGGGTTGGCGACCACGCGCCTGTTCATCTTCGACACCGAGAACGCGATCATCTACATCAACGGCACGGCCAATTTCGCCAATGAGCAGCTGGACCTGAAGATCACCCCGGAATCGAAAGGGCTACGGCTGTTCTCGCTGCGCTCGCCGTTGTACGTGCGCGGGCCGTTCGCCAAGCCGAGTGCCGGTGTGCAGGCAGTGCCGCTGGCATTGCGCGGGGCGGGAATGGTGGCGCTGGGCGTGGTGGCCGGGCCGGCGGCGGGCTTGCTGGCGCTGATTGCCCCCAGCAGTGGGGATGATCCGAACCAGTGCACACCGTTGCTGCAGCAGATGAAGGCAGGCAAGGCGCCATCTGCGGTGAAAGGCAGGCAATGAGCGGGCCGTGCTGCGGCCCATCGCCGGCAAGCCGGCTGCCCCAGGTACCGCGCCGGATTCGACTTGACGCGGCACCTGCAGGGAGGGCGCTGGGCTGCCAGGCAGCCCTTGCAATTACAGCCCTTGCAGCAGATCGGACATGTCGTCCGCGTGTTCTTCTTCCTGGGCCAGGATATCCTCGAAGATTCGCCGCGTGGTCGGGTCCTTGTCGCCAATGTACTGGATGATCTCGCGATAGCTGTCGATGGCGATGCGCTCCGCCACCAGGTCCTCCAGCACCATCTCCTTCAACGTGGCACCTGCCACGTACTGGGCATGTGAGTTCTTGCTGAGGTTGTCCGGGTTGAAGTCCGGTTCGCCGCCCAGCTGCACAATACGTTCGGCGAGCCTGTCGGCGTGTTCGGCTTCCTGGTTGGCGTGCTCCAGAAATTCCTCGGCCGCGATGCTGGCCTTCACACCGGAAGCCATGAAGTAGTGGCGTTTGTAGCGCAGGGTGCACACCAGCTCGGTCGCCAGGGCTTCGTTGAGCAGGCGGATAATGCGCTCACGGTCGGCGTGGTAGCCCTCGGTCACGGCGCCGTTCTCGACGTGCTGGCGGGCACGCTGGCGCAGGGTCTGCACATCGGTCAGTTCATTCGCAGTCATGTTCATCTCCGAAAGCATCAAGGTGGTCATGGCGTGTCCTGTGGGGGTCATGCGCCGTGGACGGCGTCGCTGTCTTCCTGGCGTTGCTTGCAGGTCTTGAAGCCTTTGGCATCGACATGGCCGGTGGCGTCGAAGCGCACGTAGTAGGGCTGCTGGTGGCCGTCGCGGTTGAGGATGTAGTCATTGCAGGTGCCGCCGTGCGGCAGGTCAGTCACGTTGGACGGGCTACCGCCAATGGCGATGACCTTCTGCATGGTCATGCCGTTTTCCACCTGCTTGACCAGCGGTTCGTCGCGATAGGTGACATAGTCCACAGGGTTTTCCGGGCGGCTGCCACAGGCGGCGAGGGTGGCGCTGGCCAGAAGAATTGCCAAGGTCTGCTTGTACATGGTCCCGCTCCTTGCAAAGGGTATGTTGGGTTTGGAACCGCAGCGGGCGCCCAGAGTTCGATTGCGCTGCTGATCACGGCCGCTGTAGTGTTGGCCGGTCGTCCAAGGAAAGGGGCTGGTCATGCCACAGCAATTGACCACGCGATACCCGTTGGTGCTGGTACCGGGCATGCTGGGGTTCGTACGAGTGGTGCTCTACCCCTACTGGTTCGGCATTGTGGCGGCACTGCGCAAGGGCGGGGCGCAGGTGTTCCCGGTGCAGGTCTCGCCGCTGCATTGCAGCGAGGTGCGCGGCGAGCAGCTGCTGGCGATCATCGAAGACATCTGCCAGCGCCACAATGCCGAAAAGGTCAACCTGATCGGCCACAGCCAAGGAGCCCTGGACGCACGCTACGCTGCCGCCAGGCGGCCCGAGCGGGTGGCGTCGGTCACCTCGGTGGCGGGGCCCAACCATGGCTCGGAGCTGGCTGACTGGTTGCAGCGCATGGCGCCGGGCGAATCGCCCCAGGGGCGCCTGCTCAAGGCCTTGCTGCATGGTATCGCCGTGCTGCTGGTATGGCTGGAAACCGGCTGGCGCCGCGACCCGCTGCCGGTGGATGTGCACGCCTCGCACCAGGCGCTGACCAGCAGCGGGGTGGCGCGTTTCAACCAGGCTTATCCACAGGGGCTGCCAGAAACCTGGGGCGGGGAAGGGGCCTATCAGGTCGATGGCGTGCGCTATTACTCCTGGTCCGGCACTTTGCAGTCTGGCCTGACCGACCGGGGACGCAACCGTTTCGATGGCAGCAATTACTTCTGCCGCCTGTTCGCGCGCAGTTTCGTCAAGGAAAAGGGCCAGAGCGACGGCATGGTCGGACGCTTCAGCTCGCACTTAGGTCAGGTGATCGGCGACGATTACCCGCTCGACCATCTGGATATCGTCAACCAGTCCCTGGGAGCCATCGGCAAGGGTGCCGAGCCGGTGCGGCTATTCATCGAGCATGCCGCCAGGCTCAAGGCGGCCGGGCTCTAGCGGTGAATCGGCGTGGGCCAGCGCGCGGCCAGCACGCGCCGGCCAGGGTCAGCAAAGCACCGCACAGGTGATAGCGGGCCAGTGCAGGTGATCGGCTTCGACCTGGGCTACAGCAGCGCGTCGGCGTTCATCGCCATGTTCCAGCGCCAGGCCGGCTGTACGTCCGAGCAATAGCGTCGGCAGAGGCGAACAAAGCGTTGAGAATTGTTGGCTACACTCAGCTCGACCCCCGCGCATCGGGCGCGGAGCCAAGGAGACCACTCCATGAAAGTGCTGCAAATCCCTTTACTGGTATTGGTGGCGTTGTTCAGCGCCCAAGGCTTGGCTGCCACTACCGCGCAGCAGGAAAAAATGAAAACCTGCAACGCCGACGCCACCGCCAAGGCCCTGAAGGGCGATGAGCGCAAAGCTTTCATGAGCACTTGCTTGAAAAAGGAGGTGCCACAAACCCAGCAGGAGAAGATGAAGACCTGCAACGCCGACGCCACCAGCAAAGCTCTCAAGGGGGATGAGCGCAAGGCGTTCATGAGCGACTGCCTGAAGAAGAAATGACCTGTGCCTATGCCTGCAAGCGTAACGCTGGCAGACTGCGGGTCTTTCCGTTGTCTGCCGTTGAGGCTGTATGACCTTCACCCCCCGCCAGGTCACCCTGGCCAGCTGGATCATCGTATTTGCCGGCCTGTTGCTGGCGTTGCCCCTGAAGTTGCTGCCAAGCCTGCTGGCCGGCCTGCTGGTGTTCGAGCTGGTCAACATGCTTACCCCGCGGCTGCAGCCACTGATTGCCGGCCAACGCGCCCGCTGGCTGGCCGTGGCACTGCTTGGCACACTGGTGGTCATCACCCTGGCCTTGCTGATCGCCGGTGCCTTCAGTTTCCTGCTGCATGAAGCGGAAAACCCCGGCGCCTCGCTGGACAAGTTCATGGCCCTGGTGGAGCGTGCCCGCGGCCAGTTGCCACCTTTCATCGAAGGCTACCTTCCTGCCAGTGCGGCAGAGTTCAAGGTGGCTATCGGTGACTGGATCAAGAGCCACCTGAGCGACCTGCAGCTGGTCGGCAAGGGCATGGCGCACATGTTCGTCACCTTGCTGATAGGCATGATCCTCGGCGCCATCGTCGCCTTGCAGCGGATCCCCGACATTTCCCGACGCAAACCCCTGGCGGCGGCTCTGTTCGAGCGCCTGAGCCTGCTGGTGCAGGCGTTTCGCAACATCGTCTTCGCGCAGATCAAGATCTCGCTGCTCAACACCACCTTCACCGGCATCTTCCTGGCGGTGGTACTGCCAATGTTCGACGTGCACCTGCCGCTGACCAAGACGCTGATCGTGCTGACCTTCCTGCTCGGCCTGCTGCCGGTGATCGGTAACCTGATGTCGAATACCCTGATCACCATCGTTGGCCTGTCGCTGTCGATCTGGGTGGCGGCGGCGGCGCTGGGTTACCTGATCGTCATCCACAAGATCGAGTACTTTCTCAACGCGCGGATCGTTGGCGGGCAGATCAGCGCCAAGTCATGGGAGCTGCTGCTGGCGATGCTGGTGTTCGAGGCGGCGTTCGGCTTGCCGGGGGTGGTGGCGGGGCCGGTCTACTATGCCTACCTCAAGAGCGAGTTGAAGCGGGCGGAGCTGGTCTGAGACTGCCGGGGCCGCTTTGCGGCCCCAAAAAGGATCAGGCAACGCCGTAACGTTTGCGCGCCTCGATGGCCAGCCCGCTGCCAATGCTGCCAAAGATATTGCCTTCCACATGCTGCGCATTTGGCAGCATCGCCGCCACGCTGTTGCGCAGCGCCGGGATCCCGCTGGAACCGCCGGTGAAGAACACCGTGTCGACCTGGGTCTCGCTGATACCCGCCTTGGCCAGCAAGTCGGTCACGCTGCCACGCACACGCTCGAGCAGGCCTTCGATCGCTTCTTCGAACAGGGCGCGGGTCAGTTCTGCAGTCAGTTCAGGTTCGATACGGCCAAGGTCCACGCGACGGCTCTGTTGCCCGGTCAGCTCGATCTTGCTGGCTTCCACCTCCATCGCCAGCCAGTGTCCTGCACGCTCTTCGATCAGCTTGAACAGTCGGTCGATGCCCAGCGTGTCCTCGATGTCATAGCGCATGCTGCCCAGGGCCAGCTGCGACTTCTGCGAGTACAGGGCGTTTATGGTGTGCCAGGTAGCCAGGTTGAGGTGGTAGCTGGTGGGCATCAGCGCACCGCTTTTCATGCGGCTGCCGTAGCCGAACAGCGGCATCACGCCCTGCAGGCTCAGTTGCTTGTCGAAGTCGGTACCGCCGATGTGCACGCCGCCGGTGGCGAGGATGTCGCTCTGGCGCTCGGCGACCAGGTGGCGCTCGGGCGACAGGCGGATCAGGGTAAAGTCCGAAGTACCACCGCCGATATCGACGATCAGCACCAGCTCTTCGCGGCTGATGCCCGACTCGTAGTCGAAGGCCGCGGCAATCGGCTCGTACTGGAACGACACGTCCTTGAAGCCGATCTTGCGTGCCACTTCGGCCAGGGTGTCCTCGGCCTCCTGATCAGCGGCCGGGTCTTCGTCGACAAAGAATACCGGGCGACCCAGCACTACCTGGTCGAACTCGCGGCCGGCAGTGGCCTCGGCACGTTTCTTCAACTCGCCGATGAACATGCCGAGCAGGTCCTTGAAGGGCAGGGCGCTGCCCAGCACGCTGGTATCGTGCTTGATAAGCTTGGAACCCAGCAGGCTTTTCAGCGAGCGCATCAGGCGCCCTTCGTAGCCTTCCAGGTACTCATGCAGCGCCAGGCGGCCATACACCGGGCGACGCTCCTCGATGTTGAAGAACACCACAGAGGGCAGGGTGATCTTGCCGTCTTCCAAAGCAATCAGCGACTCGACACCCGGACGGTGCCAGCCAACCGTGGAGTTGGAGGTGCCAAAGTCGATGCCCAAGGCGCGGGCCGGGGATACGTCAGACATGGGGAATGAGCTTCCGGAGGCAAAACGGCCGCGCAGTGTATGCCAGTTGGCTACAGAATCAAGACCGGTCGTCTGCCCTGGAGCAAACCCAAAGCGGTCTTGAAAGGCTATGCTTGACCCCTATCTTCAATGGCAACACGCACATTCACATTGGTGATCCATAAATGGACTTCAAAGACTACTACAAGATACTGGGCGTAGAACCCACGGCGGACGAGAAGGCGATCAAGGCCGCGTACCGCAAGCTGGCGCGCAAGTATCACCCCGATGTCAGCAAGGAGCGCGACGCCGAGGAGAAATTCAAGGAGGCCAACGAGGCCTACGAAGTGCTGGGCGACGCGCAAAAACGGGCCGAGTTCGACGAAATCCGCAAATACGGTGGCCAGCATGGCCGGCCGTTCCAGGCACCACCGGGCTGGGAAAGCCGGGGCGGTGGCGGTGGCTTCGAGGGCGGTGATTTTTCCGACTTCTTCAGTTCGATATTCGGTAGCCGGGGTGGCAACCCCTTTGGTGGTGCCCGGCAGCAACAGCGCAGTGCCGGCAGGCGAGGGCAGGACGTGGAGCTTGAACTGGCGGTATTCCTTGAAGAGACCCTGAACAAGGAGTCCAAGCAGATCAGCTTCCAGGTGCCGCAGACCAATGCAATGGGGCAGCGCACCGGCTTCACCACCAAGACCCTGAACGTGAAGATTCCGGCCGGGGTAACCGATGGCGAGCGTATCCGCCTGAAGGGCCAGGGTGCGCCGGGCAGCGCTGGCGGGGCCAACGGCGACCTGTTCCTGACCATCCGCATGGCACCGCACCCGCTGTTCGATGTCGAAGGTCATGACTTGATCATTACCGTGCCATTGGCGCCGTGGGAGGCTGCCCTGGGTACCAAGGTGGCGGTACCGACGCTGACCGGCCAGATCAACCTGACCATCCGCCCCGACAGCCAGACCGGCCAGCGCCTGCGGGTCAAGGGCATGGGCCTGTTGAACAAGAAGGGCGAGCGCGGTGACTTGTATGCACAGCTGAAGGTGGTGATGCCCACCACCTCCGATGCCACTACCCGTGAACTGTGGACCCAGCTTTCCGAGAAGGCGGCGTTCAACCCGAGGACACAATGGAGTAAGTGACCATGAGCAGCACCCTGATCGTTCAACTGGACATGCGTACTTTGTGTCAGGAGGCCGACCTCACGGCTGACTGCGTGATCGAAATCGTCGAACACGGCATTGTCGAACCCTCCGGGCGAACGCCTGAGGACTGGTTGTTCGACGATCAGGCGCCGCTGCTGGCCAAGCGCGCGGCCAAGTTGCATGCCGAGCTGGAGCTGGAGTGGGAAGGGGTGGCCCTGGCGCTGGAGCTGTTGCAGGAAGTGCAGCAATTGCGCAGCGAGAACAGCATGCTGCGCCAGCGGTTGGGTAGGTTTACCCAGTTGTAGGCACGCACACTGGCTTTTGTGGAAGCAACGGTCTTGCTCAAATGTTCAAAGCGGGCATTATTCCTGTGGGAGCGGGCTTGCCCCGCGAACACGGGCGAAGCCTGTGCCATCCACTGCGTCGCCAGCTTCGCGGATAAATCCGCTCCCACAGGGATCGCATTTCAGCTTGGACTTGCGCCCGGGTTCAGCACCAGCTGCATGAAGGTCAGGTCCAGCCAGCGACCAAACTTCACCCCCACCTGAGGCATCTGACCGGTCACCACGAAGCCCAGGCGCTGATGCAGGCGCACCGACGCGGCATTACCGCTTTCGATGGCCGCCACCATCACGTGCTTGCCGCAACCACGCGCTCGCTCGATCAGTGCCGCCATCAGCTGCGGCCCCAGGCCTTTGCCACGCTGGTCGCCACGGATGTACACCGAGTGTTCCACGGTATGGCGAAAGCCCTCGAACGGTCGCCAGTCGCCAAACGAGGCATAGCCGAGCACGCCGCTGTCATCCACCGCCACCAGGATCGGATAACCCTGCTGTGCCCGTGATTCGAACCAGGCCTGGCGGTTGCCCAGGTCCACCGGGGTTTCGTTCCAGATCGCCGTGGTGTTGCGCACCGCGTCGTTGTAGATGGCGAGGATGCCTGGCACGTCGGCAGGCAAGGCATCGCGGATTTGGTGAGTCATGGCAGCGTCTCGCAGGTTCGTTGGGTGCAGGTTAAATGGTTACCAGCCCGCGCACACCTTCCGCCTGCATGTTTTCGCCACGGCCGCGCTGGATGATCTCGCCACGGGCCATCACCAGGTACTGGTCGGCCAGCGCTTCGGCGAAGTCATAGAATTGCTCCACCAGCAGGATGGCCATGTCGCCACGTTCGGCCAGGCGGCGGATGACCGCGCCGATTTCCTTGATCACCGAGGGCTGGATGCCTTCAGTCGGCTCGTCGAGGATCAACAGGCGCGGGCGGCTGGCCAAGGCTCGGCCGATGGCCAGCTGTTGCTGCTGGCCGCCGGACAGGTCGCCGCCACGGCGTTGCTTCATCTGCTCGAGTACCGGGAACAACTCGTAGATGAACGCCGGCACTTCGCGTGCTTCACGGGCAGGGAAGCGTGACAGGCCCATCAGCAGGTTTTCCTCGACGCTCAAACGCGGGAAGATTTCGCGGCCCTGGGGTACATAGGCGATGCCGGCGTGGACACGCTGCTGGGGCTTGAGCGCGCTGATCGGCTTGCCTTCCCATTCGATGCTGCCGTCGCGCGCGGGCACCAGGCCCATCAGGCACCGCAGCAGGGTGGTCTTGCCCACGCCGTTGCGGCCCAGCAGGCAGGTGACTTCGCCGACCCTGGCTTCGAACGACAGGCCGCGCAGGATGTGGCTACCGCCGTAGTACTGGTGCAGGGTGTCGATTTTCAGCATGTGGGTTCCTCGGAAATCTGCGTTTTGCCTGTGCCGGGCTTTTCGTGGCTACCGACAGCAATGTCTAGCGGCCCAGATACACCTCGACCACCCGCTGATCCGCCTGCACCTGCGCCAGCGACCCTTCTGCCAGCACACTGCCTTGGTGCAGCACGGTTACATGGTCGGCAATGCTGCCGACAAAACCCATGTCGTGCTCCACCACCATCAGCGAGTGCTTGCCGGCCAGGCCCTTGAACAGCTCGGCGGTAAACTCGGTTTCGGCATCGGTCATGCCGGCTACCGGCTCGTCCAGCAACAGCAGTTGCGGCTCCTGCACCAGCAGCATGCCGATCTCAAGGAACTGCTTTTGCCCATGCGACAGCAGGCCCGCCTGGCGCTGGGCCAACGGCAGCAGGCGCAAGGTGGCCAGCACCTCCTCGATACGCTGGCGTTGTTCAGCACCGAGCCGCGCCGTCAGGCTGGCCCACACCGACTTGTCGGTCTTCAGCGCCAACTCGAGGTTCTCGAACACCGTCAGCGCCTCGAACACTGTTGGCTTCTGGAACTTGCGGCCGATGCCGGCCTGGGCGATCTGGTATTCGCTCATGCGAGTCAGGTCGAGGGTGTCGCCAAACCAGGCATTGCCGCTGTCAGGACGGGTCTTGCCGGTGATCACGTCCATCATCGTGGTCTTGCCGGCACCGTTGGGGCCGATGATGCAGCGCAGTTCGCCCACGCCGATGTACAGGTTCAGGGCGTTCAGCGCCTTGAAGCCATCGAAGCTGACGCTGATGTCCTCAAGGCTCAGCACCGTGCCGTGGCGGGTATCCAGGCCGGCCTTGCGGCGGCTGCCAAGGCCGATGGCCTCGCGGCCGGCGCCGAGTGCGTCGAAGACCGGCTCGAGCATGAATTCGGGATGTACCGGCGGCACGCCTCTCATGGTTGGCTCCTTTTCTTCAGCAGGCCCACCACACCCTGGGGAAGGTACAGGGTGACGAGGATGAACAGCGCGCCGAGGAAGAACAGCCAGAACTCCGGGAAGGCCACGGTGAACCAGCTTTTCATGCCATTGACCAGGCCGGCGCCAAGCAGCGGGCCGAGCAGCGTGCCGCGACCACCAAGGGCCACCCACACGGCGGCCTCGATGGAGTTGGTCGGCGACATTTCGCCAGGGTTGATGATGCCCACCTGCGGCACATACAGCGCACCGGCCAGGCCGCACAGTACGGCACTGAGCACCCACACCAGCAGCTTGAATCCGCGTGGGTCGTAGCCGCAGAACATCAGGCGGTTCTCGGCATCGCGCACCGCGGTGAGCAGGCGGCCGAACTTGCTGCGGGTCAGGCTCCAGCACAGGTACAGGCTGGCCAACAACAGGCCGACGGTGAGCAGGAACAGTACAGCCCGGGTGCCCTGGGCGGCGATGTCGAAGCCGAGGATGGTGCGAAAGCTGGTAAAGCCGTTGTTGCCGCCGAAGCCGGTCTCGTTGCGGAAGAACAGCAGCATGCCGGCGAAGGTCAGGGCCTGGGTCATGATCGAGAAATACACACCTTTGATCCGTGAGCGGAAGGCGAACCAGCCGAATACCAGTGCCAGCAGTCCGGGCGCCAGTACCACCAGGCACAGGGCCCAGGCGAAATGCTCGGTGCCAACCCAGTACCAGGGCAGTTCGCTCCACGAAAGAAAAGTCATGAAGCCCGGCAGCCCGTCACCGGCGGCCTGGCGCATCAGGTACATGCCCATGGCGTAGCCGCCGAGGGCGAAGAACAGGCCATGGCCCAGCGACAGCAGCCCGGCATAGCCCCAGACCAGGTCCAGCGCCAGGGCCACGATGGCATAACAAAGGATCTTGCCGACCAGGGTCAGGGTATAGGCCGACACCTGCAGGGCATGTCCCACTGGCAACAGCGACAGCAGTGGCAAGGCCACCAGCAGCAGGACGACGAGCGTTCCGATGGCCAGCGACAGGCGCGGCCCGGCCTTTTGCGTAGCAGTGACAAGCAGTGGCTGGTTCATCAGTCGATTACCCGTCCCTTGAGGGCAAACAGGCCTTGCGGGCGCTTCTGGATGAACAGAATGATCAGCGCAAGGATGAGGATCTTGCCGAGCACGGCGCCGATCTGCGGCTCCAGCAGTTTGTTGGCGATGCCAAGGCCGAACGCTGCCCACAGGCTGCCGGCCAGCTGGCCGACACCGCCGAGCACCACCACCAGGAACGAGTCGATGATGTAGCTCTGGCCCAGGTCGGGGCCGACGTTGCCGACCTGGCTCAGGGCTACGCCGCCCAGCCCGGCGATGCCTGAGCCGAGGCCGAAGGCGAGCATGTCGACGCGCCCGGTGGACACCCCGCAGCAGGCTGCCATGTTGCGGTTCTGGGTGACCGCACGCACGTTCAGGCCCAGCCGCGTGCGGTTGAGCAGCAGCCAGGTGAGCAGCACCACGGCGATGGCGAAGCCGATGATCACCAGGCGGTTGTACGGCAGCACCAGGTTGGGCAGCAGCTGGATGCCTCCCGACAGCCAGGCCGGATTGCTGACTTCGACGTTCTGCGCGCCGAACAGCAGGCGAATGGCCTGGATCAGGATCAGGCTGATGCCCCACGTCGCCAGCAGGGTTTCCAGGGGACGACCGTAGAGATGGCGAATCACCGTGCGCTCCAGCGCCATGCCGACCCCGGCGCTGACGACGAAGGCCACCGGCAAGGCGAGCAGCGGGTAGAACTCGACGGCGCCCGGGGCGTAGCGCTGCAGCAGTACCTGTACCATGTAGGTGCTGTACGCGCCGAGCATCAGCATCTCGCCGTGGGCCATGTTGATCACCCCGAGCAAGCCGAAGGTGATGGCCAGGCCCAGGGCCGCCAGCAGCAGGATCGACCCCAGCGACAGGCCGCTGAACGCCTGGCCGAGCAGTTCGCCGACCAACAGCTTGCGCTGTACCTGGGCCAGGCTGGTTTCAGCGGCGGTGCGCACGCCCGGGTCGGTTTCCGCGCCCGGTTGCAACAGGGCTTCGAGGCGGGTGCGCGCCAGTGGGTCGCCGGTTTCGCCGAGCAGGCGCACGGCAGCCAGGCGTACGGCCGGCTCGCTGGCGCCGAGTTGCAGATTGGCCAGCGCCAGGCCGAGGGCTGCGTGCACGGCGGGGTCCGTCTCAGTGGCGAAGCGTCGGTCGAGGAAGGCCATTTGTGCTGGCTTTGCGCTCTTTTGCAACTGTTGGGCGGCAGCCAGGCGCGTGGCGCTGTCATCGCTGAGCAACTGGTGGCTGGCCAGGGCGTTGTCGATCAGGCCGCGCAGACGGTTGTTCAAGCGGACCTTGCGGGTGTCGTCAGGGCCTATGCGGCCTTGACGCAGGTTCTGCAGCAGCGGCAGGCGCGCGGCATCCGGCTGCGCCGCCCAGGTTTCGAGCAGTTGGGCCTGCTCGGCGGGCTTGGCGCTGAGGAAGAATTCGCCCTCGCTGGCGTGGGTTGCCAGGGGCAGCACGAGCAGGAGGGAGAGCAGCAGTCTGAGCATGCGAACAATCCTGGAATTCGGCGGTGGATTCATCGCGGATGAATCCGCTCCTACACGGACGGCGCTGAACGGTAGGAGCGGATACATCCGCGACAGGGCCGAACAGCAGCCCCGGTGCACTCAGTTACCTTTCACGGCATAGTCCGGGCGCTTGTCGTTGCCCGGAATGAACGGGCTCCAAGGCTGCGCCCGCAATGGCTGCTCGGTTTCCCATACCACACTGAACTGCCCGTCATCCTGGATCTCGCCGATCATCACCGGCTTGTGCAGGTGATGGTTGGTCTTGTCCATGGTCAGGGTGAAGCCCGACGGCGCCTTGAAGGTCTGCCCGGCCAGAGCCTCGCGCACCTTGTCGACGTCGGTGGACTTGGCCTTCTCGGCGGCCTGGGCCCACATATGGATACCCACGTAGGTGGCTTCCATCGGATCGTTGGTCACCGCCTTGTCGGCGCCCGGGAGGCCCTTGGCCTTGGCGTAGGCCTTCCAGTCGGCGACGAACTTCTGGTTGACCGGGTTTTCCACCGACTCGAAGTAGTTCCACGCCGCCAGGTGGCCGACCAGCGGCTTGGTGTCGATGCCGCGCAGCTCTTCTTCGCCGACCGAGAACGCCACCACCGGCACGTCGGTGGCTTTCAGGCCCTGGTTGGCCAGCTCCTTGTAGAAGGGCACATTGGAATCGCCGTTGACCGTGGATATGACCGCAGTCTTGCCCCCGGCGGAGAATTTCTTGATGTTGGCGACGATGGTCTGGTAATCGCTGTGACCGAACGGCGTGTACACCTCTTCGATGTCCTTGTCGGCCACGCCCTTGCTGTGCAGGAAGGCGCGCAGGATCTTGTTGGTGGTGCGCGGGTAGACGTAGTCGGTGCCCAGCAGGAAGAAGCGCCTGGCGGTGCCGCCGTCTTCGCTCATCAGGTACTCGACGGCCGGGATGGCCTGCTGGTTGGGCGCGGCGCCGGTGTAGAACACGTTCGGCGACATCTCTTCGCCTTCGTACTGCACCGGGTAGAACAGCAGGCCGTTGAGCTCTTCGAACACTGGCAGCACAGATTTGCGCGACACCGAGGTCCAGCAACCGAACACCACCGCGACCTTGTCCTGGGTCAGCAGCTGGCGGCTTTTTTCAGCGAACAGCGGCCAGTTGGAGGCGGGGTCGACCACCACCGGTTCGAGCAGCTTGCCATTCACACCCCCCTTGGCGTTGATCTCGTCGATGGTCATCAGCGCCATGTCCTTGAGCGAGGTCTCGGAAATTGCCATGGTCCCGGACAGCGAATGCAGGATGCCGACCTTGATGGTCTCGGCGGCCTGGATACTCCAGCTCAGGCCCATCGCGGCGATCGATGCGCTGAGGGTAAAGGCCTTGATCAGACTGCGACGCTTCATGTGCTCTCTCCGCTGTGTTTTTTTAGGGTGTTGGGCAAGCGGAGGGGGTGTTGCAAGGGGTGTGCCTGGTGGCTCAAGTCCCGTATCAGAGGGGTTTTGCGAGGTGTTGGGGCGTGGGTTGGATCCAGCTTGGTGCCTAGCGCATCTGTGTGCACAGGATTGGGGCCGCGTTGCGGCCCCGAGGCTTCAGCCGTTACGCACCGCCGTGCGCGGATGGCGCTTGCTGCGCACGAACTGGTAGGTCACCGCCAGCAGCACGAACCAGATCGGTGTCACCAGCAATGCTGAGCGCGTGTCTGCCTCCAGGCTCAGCAACACCAGGATGAAGGCAAAGAACACCAGGCACACGTAGCACATGAAACGCCCGCCAGGCATCCTGAATTTCGACGCCTGGTGCAGCGCCGGTCGGTGCTTGCGGTACCGCAGGTACGACAGCAGGATCAAGGTCCAGACGAACATGAACAACACTGCCGAAACGGTGGTGATCAGGGTAAATGCCTCGATCACGTTGGGCACCAGGTAGATCATCACCGCACCCAGCAGCAGGCAGGTGCAGGAGAAGTACAGCCCGTTGGCAGGCACCGAGCGGCTCGACAGTTTTTCGAATGCCCCGGGTGCATCACCCTCCTGCGCCAGGCCATATAGCATGCGGCTGGTGGAGAACACGCCGCCGTTGGCCGACGAGGCCGCCGAGGTCAGTACCACGAAGTTGATGATGCTTGCAGCGGCCGGCAGGCCGGCCAGCACGAACAGTTCGACGAACGGACTCTTGCCCGGCACCACGTCGCGCCAAGGGGTCACGGCCATGATCGCGATCAGGGCCAGTACGTAGAACATGATGATCCGCACCGGGATCGAATTGATCGCTCGTGGCAGGGTGCGTTCCGGGTTTTTCGCTTCGGCGGCGGTGGTGCCCACCAGTTCGATACCGACGAAGGCGAACACGGCGATCTGGAACCCGGCGAAGAAGCCTATCAGGCCGTTGGGGAACATGCCGCCATCGTTCCACAGGTTGGCCAGCTGCGCAGTGCGCCCGCTGGGCGAAGTGAAGCCGCTGATAACCATGTACAGGCCGGTCGCGACCAGGCCGAGAATGGCGACGATCTTGACCAGGGCGAACCAGAACTCCAGTTCACCGAACATCTTCACCGTCACCAGGTTGAGCGAGAGCAGCACGCCCACGCAGGCCAGTGCCGGGATCCACTGTGGCAGTTCGGGGAACCAGAACTGGGTGTACGCGGCGATGGCGACCACGTCGGCGATGCCGGTGACCACCCAGCAGAACCAGTAGGTCCAGCCAGTGAAATAGCCGGCCCAAGGGCCCAGCAGGTCGGCAGAGAAGTCGATGAACGACTTGTAGTTGAGGTTCGACAGCAGCAGTTCGCCCATCGCGCGCATGACGAAGAACAGCATGAAGCCGATCAGCATGTAGACAAAGATGATCGACGGCCCGGCCAGGCTGATGGTCTTGCCCGAGCCCATGAACAGGCCGGTGCCGATTGCGCCGCCGATGGCGATCAGCTGGATGTGCCGGTTGGTAAGGTTGCGCTGCAGGTGCTGGTCTTCAGCAGGAGGGGAAGAGGTCCGGGTCATTGGCTGCATTCCATTGATGGTCAGTCTTTTTGTGAAAGCCGAGTAGGCTAACACGGGCGTCCCAATTCGGGGCGCGACAGATCGACACGACCTTTGTGCAGCGCTTACTGGCCGCTTCGCGGGGGCAGTCCACTCTGTGGGAGCGGGCTTGCCCCGCGAAGTGGCCAGTGAGACCACTGCAAGGGTCAGGCGCTGGCCAATACCCGACGGCGTCGCACCACCAGGCTATCCACAACCCACATCACCACCATCGACAACCCAACCAGCGGGAACATCACCCCCAGCAGCACCATCACACCGACTGCCGCCTTCCAGCGCGGCAGGTCATGGCGCAGCGGCGGCACCCCCAACCCTCCTGCCGGCCGGCGCTTCCACCACATCACCAGTCCGCTCACCGAGCCCAGCAGGATCATCAGGCACACGAGCAGGATGATGACCTGGTTCAGCACCCCGAACATCTTGCCTTCATGCAGCATCACCCCCAGCTCGGTGGCCCGCGCCACCGGGCTGTAGTCCTGCCAGCGCACGTCGGCCAGGACCTTGCCGGTGTACTGGTCGACGTGCAGGGTGGCGTCGTTGCGTGGGTCGTCGGCGAACACCGCGATGGTGAATACACCGTCAGCTGTGGTCGGCAGGGTGATGCTGTAGCCCGGCTCGACCTGGCGCGCACTGGCGATGTCCTCGACCTGTTGCACGCTCACCTGCGGTGCCGCCGGAGCGGTCGACATCACGTGATGCCCGGCGTGTTCGGCATGCGCGCCGGATTGCGGCATCGGTGTGTTTTCCATGGCCCAGGGCACCGTCTGGCGGTGGGCATGGTTCAGTTCACCAGCTTGTTGATCGGACTTGGGTACGTCGTTCCACATGGCGGCTGGAAAGCGGTTCCACAAATCGGCGTACTGCTTGCCCCACAGGCCGGTCCAGGTCATGCCGCTAAGCAACATCAGCAACAGCAACGCCGAACCCCAGAACCCGGTCACCGCATGCAGGTCGCGCCACAACAGCCGACCGCGTGCGCTCAGGCGTGGCCAGAGCACGCCAGCGCCATTGCGCCCCCGCGGCCACCACAGGTACAGGCCGGACACCACCAGCACGATGCCCCAGCCGGCAGCCAGCTCCACCAGCCGGTCACCCACCGTGCCGACCATCAGCTCGCCATGCAGGGCGCGGGCGACGGCCTGCAGGTTTTGCTTGGCGTCCTGCTCGCCAAGGATCCTGCCGCTGTAAGGGTCGACGAACACGTTCAGTTCCCGCCCGCCGTCATGCACCACGAACTGCGCGCTGCGTTCGGCGTTCAGCGGCGGCAGGTACTGGCCGACGTGCCCCTTGGGATAGGCCTGGCGCACTTCGGCCAGCATCGTGTCGGCGCCCTGCCGATGGTGTCCGGCTTCGACCACCATCAGGTCGCGGTAAAGCAGCGGGTCTAGTTGCGGCTTGAACAGGTAGATGATCCCGGTAACCGCCAGCAGGATCATGAACGGGGCCACGAACAGCCCGGCATAGAAGTGCCAACGCCAGGCCAGGTTGTAGAAATTGATGCGTGTTCCTCTCATGGGAACCTCCAGTGTTTGCCAACTGAAGGGCGCAACACCTGGTTGCGCCCGCGGTGGTTGTCAGAAGCTGAAATCGACCTTGGTCCAGAAGGTCCGGCCTGGCTCGGTCACCGGTTGTGGGTCTGTGGCCGGGTAGCCGAACCCAGCGTTGCCGGCCAGGTTCAGGTGCTCGGCGTAGGTCTTGTCGAAGAGGTTGTCGACCCCGGCGCTGAGCTTGAGCTGGCTGCTGACCTTGTAGGCACCATTGAGCGAGAACACGCCGAAGCCAGCGCTGTTGTCGTAGTCCTTGCCCACCACATTGCCCTGGTTCTCGGCGATACGGTTCTGCGCCGACACCAGCCGCCACAATGCCCCTGCACTCCAGGTGTCACGGCTGTAGGTCAGGCCAAGGCGGCTTTCCAGGGGCGGCATCTGCGGCAGCGCCTTGCCGTCACTGCTGTTCTTGCCCCAGGCGTAGGCCAGCGTGGCATCGGCTTTCCAGTTTTCCGTCAGCTTGTAGGCGGCGCCCAGCTCGCCGCCCATGATGCGGGCGTCGATGTTCTGCGCCTGGGAGGTGCTCATGCCCATCATGCCGGTGCGGTAATCGAACAGGATGTAATCGCGGATCTGCCCGACATAGGCCGAGGCCCAGGCCTCCAGGCGTTCATCGCGGTACTGGATGCCGAAATCGAGCTGGGTGGTCTTCTCGGGCTTGATACCGTCGAAGGCGTTGGCCGCACCAGGCGGCGCCAGCTTGGGCGAGAACAGCTCCCAGTAGTCCGGGAAGCGCTGCGCGTGGCCAAGGCCGATGTAAGTGGTGGCGGGGATCGCCGCCAGGTCGTGCTCGTAACGCACGAAGCCGCTGGGCAGGGTGTCGGCGCGGGTATCGCCTTCGGTGGCGCTACCCGTGCGCAAGTCGCGGGCCGAGGCGCGGTCCAGCCGGGCACCGGTGATCAGCCGGTCAACATCTGTGGCGTACCAGGTGAGTTCGCTGAAGGCGCCGTAGTTGTGGAAGTCGGCGTCCTTGGTCCAGGGCTGGCCCTTGTGCGCATCGACGCCCATGCCGCCACGCTGGCGGTGTTCGTTGGTTTGTGCGTCGATACCGCTGATCAGTTGCACGTCTGCCCAACGCCAGGTTGCCTTGATCCGTGCACCCATCGTGCGGCGGTCGACGTTGCTGACCATGGGCATGCCCATCATGCCGCTGCCCGATGGCGTGCGCAGGCTGTAGTTGTCCATCACGTGGTCGGCGTAGTTGTAGTAAACCTGCGCCTCGACCTTGTCGAGAACCTCGCCGAGGTTGGACTTTTCAAAGCGCAGGCCCAGGCTTTCGCGCTTGAACTGCGAGCCGTCCATGCCACGTCCGGCATAGCGGGCTTCGCCGTCGCCCTTGCCGGCAGTGAGTTCCAGCAGGGTGTCCTGGTCTGGCGTCCAGCCCAGGGTTACATCGCCGTTCCATTTGTCCCAGCGTGAGGGCACGGTGTCGCCGTTGCCATCGTGGTAGTCGTCAGAGCGCGACTGGTTGCCGACGAAGCGTGCGTAGGCCTGGCTGTTGCCAGCGGCGGCGTCGAGCACTTTGTCGAAGCGGCCGTTGGAGCCGGCCAGGAGGCTGGCGTTGACGCGGCTACCAAGGGGGCCGAACTTCTCCGGCTCACGTTCGAAGAGGATGGTACCCGCCGAGCCGCCCGGGCCCCAGATCACACTTTGCGGGCCCTTGATGACGGTGAGGCGGTCGTACGTTTCGGGTGCGATGTACGAAGTCGGTGCGTCCATGCGGTTGGGGCAGGCACCGAGCATCACGCCGCCGTTGGTGAGGATGTTCAGGCGCGAGCCGAACATGCCGCGCAGCACCGGGTCACCGTTGGTACCTCCGGCACGGATGGCCGAAAAGCCTGGGATGGTCTTGAGGTAATCGGCGCCATCGCTGGCCGGTACGGGCTGGCGTGGGTCTTTCGGGTCGGTGACCACGGTCAGCGGCGAGCTTGGCGCAATGGCGGTGATCACCGTCGGGCTAAGCTCGGGTAGCGTTTGCTTGTGGCCTTCGTGGCCAGGGGCGGCGGCGATGGCCATGGGCGCGAGCAGCGAGCCGCACAACGCGGCGAATGTCCCGCGCAGGGCGGGTGCGAAAACAGGGGTGCAGCCGGACATAGTGATTCCAGTCGATCAGTCATGAGTCGGCGCGAAGCTCCAGGCTTCGTGCGGCAAAAGGTGATGTCAGATGCTGATCGAAAGCGGCGGTGCGCGGCTGCGCGCGCCGGGGAAAACGGCCTGCCGGGCATGGCCTTGGTGCGTGGGCGTGGCGGTGAGGGTGGCCGGGGTGACGTGACCGGCGCTGAGCGGGCTGAGGGTTTGTGGTAACGCGGGGCAGTTGAACAGCAGGCTGCAGTAGCCGCACTTTTCCCACATCACATGCAGCTGGCCATCATCGCCGTGGCCGTTATGTGCGTCGCCATGCTGATGCTCCATGGACATGCTCATGTCCATCGGCATGCTCATGCCCGCATGGTGCTCCATCGGCATCGACTGGGAAACCAGCGGGCCGATGAAGATCATCCACATGGCGAACAGGCTCAGCCAGCCGCCACCGACGCGCCTGCGTTCAGGGCGGGTGGTACGGCTGCGGCCGTTGCGGGGCAGGCTCATGTTGGCGAGCGCCGGTCAGCTAGCGGTCAGTGCGCGTGTTCGTGGCCTTGCGGCTGGTCCGCCGGCGGCTGCTTCTGTACAGCCACGTCGACGGTGATGTCGCCGGCCTTTTCGAAGTGCAGTGTCAACGGGAAGCGCTTGCCTTCGACTAGCAGGCTGCGGTCCTTGGGCTGCATCAGCATTACATGGTAGGCGCTGGGGGCGAAGACCAGGTCCTTGCCGGCCGGCACGGTCACGTTGGGCACCTGCTGCATCTTCATGGCGCCGCTGGCGCTCATTGTATGCTCGTGCAGTTGTGCATCTGCAGTGATCGGGCTGTCGACGCTCAGCAGGCGGTCGTCTGCCTTGCCGTTGTTGTGCACGATGAAATAGGCAGCGACGTTGGGCGCATTCGGTGGCAACGCCAGCGACCACGGGTGGGCGATGTGCAGGTCGCCCACGGTGTATTCATGGGCATTGGCGAAGGCGCCGGGCAGCAGCAAGGCGGCCACGATGAGAGCTTGCTTGAGCATGGTGTGAGTCTCCGTTCTGTTCAGGTTCAGGCAGACAGCGTGATGAACTCAGACCAGGGGAGGGGCACGGGGGTTGAGCGCAGGCCATAGCTGGCGCGGTGTCGGTTGGTAGGTGGCAAGCGGCGGTAGATACCCGGCCAGCAGCGTGGGCGGGTTGTGCAGCTGCGGCGGATAGCCCGGCAGCGCCAGCAGCGGTGCGGCGCCGGAGCAGCACCAGCAGTGCTGCATGTTGGAATGCTGGTCGCTTTGGGTGCCGAGGTCGATCTTGGCCAGGGCCTGGACATCGACCTTGGCCTTACCGGCCAGGCTCGAACAGAAAGCCCCCCACAGCAGCTGTTCGGCCGGGCCCTTGGGCGCGGCAGAGGACAGCGGCATGGCCAGCAGGTTGAACAGCACTGCTAGGCAGGCTATCCAGGCAATGTGCCGACGTGGGGGCATGGAGAGATCCGGTCAGGAATCGTGACGGGTATTGTAAGGCGGAGTATAGGTAAAAATGGCGGGGTGCGGTGAAGTGACGCAGGTGGGATGACATCTGGTGCTGCTATGCAGCCCATTCGCGGGGCAAGCCCGCTCCCACCTCCAGAGGTCAGCTGTGGGAGCGGGCTTGTCGCGCGCATGGCCGCACAGCTGCCCCGGTGATATCAAGGCTTGTTGCGGCCCATCAGGCCACGGACGGTTTCCTGCAGATCCGCCGGCAGCACCACCACCTTGGCGTTGTTGCTGTTTGCCAGGTTCTCCATGGCGCCGACGTAGCGCTCGCCCAGCAGGTACATGGCCGGTACCGTCTCATTGCCGACTGCTTCCTTGACCAGCGAGATCGCCCGCGCCGAGGCCTCGGCCAGGTTGATCTGCGCCTCGGCATCCAGCTTGGCCGACTGCAGCCGTGCTTCAGCTTCGAGAATCGCCGCCTGCTTGGCACCTTCGGCACGGGTCACGTCGGCTTTACGCTCACGTTCCGCAGCGGCCTGGCGCTCCATGGCCAGTTGCATGTTCTCGGACGGCTTGATGTCCTGGATTTCCACCGAACGCACGGTCACGCCCCAGTCTTCGGTCTGCTCGGACATGGCCTCGCGCAGGCGCGCCTTGATCTGCTCGCGGCTTGACAGCGCTTCGTCCAGGTCCATCGCACCGACGATGGCGCGCAGCGAAGTCATGGTCAGGCTGGTGACCGCGAACGAGAAGTTCTGCACGCCGTAGGAGGCCTTCTGCGGGTCGATCACCTTGGCAAAGCACAGGGCGTTGGCGACAATCACCGCGTTGTCCCGAGTGATGATTTCCTGCTCTTGCACATCGAGGATGATGTCCTTGGTCGGCAGGCGGTAGGCAACCACGTCCATGTAGGGAATGACGATGTTCAGGCCGGGCTTGAGCGTGCTGTGGTAACGGCCCAGGCGCTCGACGATCCATTCCTCGCCCTGGGGCACGATACGCACCCCCTTGAACACGGTGATCAGGACGAACAGGGCGATGGCGGCGACGACGATGAGGCTGGTCATGGTGCGCAATTCCTTTTGATACAGGTTCAGGCCCGGATGACCCGGGCGGTATTGCCTTCGATGGCGGTAAGGCGTACCCGCTCGCCGGCGGCGATCTCGCTGTCGGCGATGCAGGTCCATTCTTCGTTGCCGAGTACCGGCTTCTGAAAGCGTACCCGGCCTTTGTGGAACTCCGAGACCGCAGCGGTCAGCAGCCCGACTTCACCGATCACGCTGTCTGCTGTCCAGCGCACGTCCGGCTTGCGCCGGAACAGCTTGAACCATAGCGCCGTGGTGACTGACGAAAGCAGCACCCAAAGCAGCACCTGCATGTCCAGCTGCAGGCTGGGGGCAGCCAGCGAGATGAGTGAAACCAGCACGGCACCAATGCCGAACCAGAGGATGAAGAACGTCGGCAGAACCAGCTCGAGCAGCATCAGCGCAATGCCGAAAACCAGCCAGATCCACCATTGCATGTCCATATGGGTAGCGCCTTCCAGGGGGGAGAAGGCGAGTTTATGGCAACAGGGCGGCAGAGGGCCACCTGAAGCCTTGAAAGAAAAGCCCGAAATGGCTGTGGGACTATCTTCGGAAGAGTGACGCTCCTACAGGGGGAGGCGGTTTTTGTGACTGTTGTTCTTACAGATCGAGTGCTGCGGCCAGGTCATGCAGCGATTCGAATATCCGGTCTACGCCAGGCAGCACCGGGCGCCTCAGCACCAGCACCGGTAAGCCCAGCTCCCGCGCCACCTCCAGCTTCGGCTCGGTCGCCACGCTGCCGCTGTTCTTGCTGATCAGCACATCGATGCAACGACGTTGGAACAAGGCCCGTTCATCGTCGATATGGAACGGCCCGCGCGCGCCAATCACTTCGCAGCGGGCATTGCCAGGGCACGCCTCCAGCGCACGCAAGGTCCAGAACTGCCCGGGCGGAATTTCATCCAGGTGTTGCAGCGGCTCGCGCCCCAGGGTGAATAACGGCCTGCGGAACGGCTTGAGCGCCCCGATCAACCCTGCCCAGTCGTCGACCTCGCGCCAGTCGTCCCCCTTCTGCGCCTGCCAGGCCGGGCGCCGCAATGCCCAGCAGGCGATGCCGGTACTGCGCGCGGCTTTGGCGGCATTACGGCTGATTTGCGCGGCGTAGGGGTGGGTGGCATCGATCAGCAAGCTGATGCCTGCCTCGCGCAGGTAGCCCGCCAGGCCCTCGGCACCGCCAAAACCGCCCACCCGAACCTGGCACTGCAGGTCCTGCGGCACCCGGCCGATGCCGGCCAGGCTGTAGACGTGCTGCGGGCCGAGGCGGCGGGCCAGGGCCAAGGCTTCCGTTATGCCGCCCAGCAGCAGGATACGCCGGTTCATTGGGCACCCGCCCGGCCGACGATGCCGCCCTGGCGGTCGATGGCGAACACTTCCACATGTACCTGGGCCGGTACGACGCTGCGGGCGAAGGCCAAGGCATGCGCGCACACCGCATCGCCCAGAGCAACGCCGGCGGCATGCGCCAGCGCCAAGGCCTGCTGGCTGGTATTGGCTGCCCGGATTGCCGCCTGCAGCGCTTCGTCAGCGCCGATGTCTGCAGCCCAGCCGGCCAGTTGCGGCAAGTCGATGCTGGAATGGCGGCTGTGCAGATCCATGTGCCCGGCCGCCAGCTTGCTGATCTTGCCGAAGCCGCCACACAGGCTCAGGCGCGCTACCGGCACCTTGCGCAGGTGCTTGAGCACCGCGCCGACGAAGTCACCCATTTCGATCAGGGCAATTTCCGGCAGGCCATAGACCCGGCGCATGGTGTCCTCGCTGGCGTTGCCGGTGCATGCCGCAATGTGCGTGTAGCCATTGGTGTAGGCGACATCGATGCCCTGGTGGATCGAGGCAATGTAGGCCGCACAGGAGAACGGCCGCACAATGCCGCTGGTACCGAGGATCGACAGACCGCCGAGGATACCCAGGCGCGGGTTCATGGTTTTCAGCGCCAGCTGCTCACCGCCCTGAACATTGACGGTGACCTCGAAGCCACCGGCATAACCGCATTCGTCCGCCAGACCTTGCAGGTGTTCGCTGATCATCCGCCGCGGCACCGGGTTGATGGCCGGCTCACCCACGGCCAGCACCAGCCCCGGGCGGGTCACGGTGCCGACACCGGTGCCGGCGACAAAGCGGATGCCCGCTTCGGCCAGCAGGCGCACCTGGCTGTAGAGCAGGGCGCCGTGGGTCACGTCCGGGTCGTCGCCGGCATCCTTGAGCGTGCCTGCTTCGGCGCCTTCACCGTTCAGGCGGCAGAACTCCAGGCGCATCTGCACCACCTTGCCCTTGGGCAGTGTGATATGCACGGCATCGCTGCTTGTACCGCTCAGCAGCAGGCGAGCGGCTGCCAGGCTGGTGGCGGTGGCGCAGCTGCCGGTGGTCAGGCCGCTGCGCAGGGGCGCAGGCTGTTCACGTGTTTCTTCACGCATCGGCGGGCTTCACGACCTCCAGCAGGGTGATCGGCAGCGCCTGGCGCCAGGTGTCGAAGGCGCCCAGCGGCTGTGCATGGGCGACGTGGATGCGGGTCAGCTCGCCGCCGTGGCGTTCGCGGAACTGCGCCAGGGCCAGTTCGCTCTGCAGGGTCACTGCGTTGGCCACCAGACGGCCGCCGGGGCGCAGGCTTGCCCAGCACAGGTCGAGCACGCCGACGCGGGTGACGCCGCCGCCAATGAAGATGGCATCGGGCTGTTCCAGGCCTTGCAGGGCCGCCGGGGCCTTGCCGCGGACCAGTTGCAGGCCGGGGACCCCCAGTGCATCGCGGTTGTGTTCGATAAAGCCCTGGCGACCCTCGTCGGCCTCGATGGCCAGGGCTCGGCAGGCGGGGTGGGCGCGCATCCATTCGATACCGACCGAACCGCAGCCCGCACCGACGTCCCACAATAGTTCGCCGGGCTGTGGCGCCAGGCGGGCGAGGGTGATGGCGCGGACATCGCGCTTGGTCAGCTGGCCGTCGTGACGGAAGGCACTGTCCGGCAGCCCGGCGAGGCGGTGCAGGCGCGGGGCGTGTGGGGCAGCCCGGCATTCGATGGCCACCAGGTTGAGCGCAGCGACCTGGGCATGTGGCCAATCCTCGGCGGAGCCGGATAATTCACGCTCCGCTGCCCCGCCCAGATGCTCGTATACCCTTAGCCGGCTCGGCCCGAAACCACGCTCGCGCAGCAGTGCGGCAATCGCCGCCGGGCTGTCACCATCGTTGCTCAGCACCAGCAGGCGCACGCCACCGTGCAGATGGGCATTCAGTGCAGACAGCGGGCGGGCGACCAACGACAGCACCTGCACATCCTGCAGTGGCCAGCCCAGGCGGGCGGCGGCCAGGGCACACGACGAGGGCATCGGCAGCACGTGCATTTCTTCGTCAGGCACCTGGCGCGCGAGGCTGGCGCCGACACCGTAGAACATCGGATCGCCGCTGGCCAGTACGCATACCGGCTCGCCGCGCAGGGCCAGCACCGGGGCAAGGGAAAACGGGCTCGGCCAGCCCAGCCGCTCGCCGGCCACGCAGCGCGGCAGCAGGGCCAGCTGGCGCGGGCTGCCGAAGATCCGCGTCGCGCCCAGCAACGCGCGCCGGGCTTGCTTGCCGAGGCCGCTGAAGCCGTCTTCGCCGATGCCTACTACTGTCAGCCAGGGTGCCATGTATACCTCTTCAGGATCTTGGAGGAGCACAGCGCGCCCAGAATTTCAGCGCAAACTGGAATGATGCTCGACCACCGGCTTTTCATGCCGCCGGACAAAGCAGGCATAATACCGCGCCTTCTACACTCAAGCGCATTTTCACAGACTGCCGGATAGCCCATTGACGCAGGCCCATAGCCCCCATGTAACGCCCCGCCCCTCGGCTTGTCCGGGGTTGTGGCGTATCGTCAGTGCCCGGGATGGCGGCATTTGCCGCATCAAGCTGGCGGGTGGCCTGCTGCTCGCCGACCAGGCCGACGCGGTGGCGATGGCCGCCGAGCGTTTCGCCGAGGGTGTGATCGAGGCGACCAACCGCGGCAACCTGCAGATCCGCGGCATCGGCAGCGACCACCACGGCCTGGTCGAGAGCTTGCTCGCAGCCGGGCTGGGCCCGCGTGAGGCCGCCGGCGACGATGTGCGTAACCTGATGCTCAGCCCGCTGGCTGGCCACGATCCGGCCATGCTGCTGGACGCGCGGCCGCTGGCCGGGCAGATCCTCGGCCTGCTGGAAGGTACCCCGCGCTTTCATCAGCTGTCGGCCAAGTTCGCCGTGCAGCTGGATGCTGGCGAGCGCCTGGCCATGCTTGAGCATCCTCATGACCTGTGGTTGTCGGCCCTGCACCTGGAGCAGCAGGCCTGGCTGGCGTTCGGCCTGGCCGGCTGCCCGGCTGACGGCCGTGTGCTCGGCGCGGTGCCACTGGAGCAGGGCCTGATCCTGGTGTGTGCCGTGCTGGAGCGCTTCCTCGACCTGGCCACCCCGGCCCAATCGCGCATGCGCCAGTTGCTCGAAGTGTGCTCGCCAGGCGACTTCATCGACGGCCTTGGCCTGGCCATCCGCCGTGATGCCGCCGTCCTCGGCTGGCGACGTGAAGCGTACAACGCCGCATGGCTGGGTGTGTTACCCCAGGCGCAGGGGCTGGCCTTGGGCGTTGCCCCGCCGCAGGGCCGCCTGACCCCGGCCATGCTGCGTGGGGCTGCCCGTGTCGCCCGTGAACTGGGCGATGGCAGCCTGCGCCTGAGCCCCTGGCAAAGCCTGGTGCTGACCAATGTCCAGGCGCATGTCGTCAGCCAGGCCCAGGCCGCCCTGTCCGCCCTGGGCCTGCTGTGCCACGAGCAGGAGCCGCTTGCGCGTATCCACGCCTGTACCGGCAGCAGTGGCTGCGCCAAGGCCTTGGGCGAAACCAAGGCCGACGCCGTGACCCTGGCGGCGCTGCTCGGCCCGGGCGCGCCCGGCAGCGTGCATTTGTCCGGTTGCACCCGATCCTGCGCCGTGGCCCATGTTGCCCCGGCCACCCTGCTGGCGCGCTCACCGGGCCGTTATGACTTGTACCTGCGTGACGCAAGCCAGCCGGGCTTCGGCGCCCTGCGCGCCACCGACCTCACCTTGAATGAAGCAGGCGCCATGCTCGACCTGCCGACGGAGCACCTTGATGATTGACTACATCCGCGATGGCCAGGAGATCTATCGCAATTCCTTCCGGATCATCCGTGAGGAAGCCCGACTCGAGCGGATTCCCGCAGACCTCGAAAAGCTCGCCGTGCGCGTGGTTCACGCCTGCGGCATGGTCGAGGCCATCGATGGCCTGCAGTTCTCCGAAGGTGCTGGTCGCGCCGGGCGTGAAGCGCTGCTAGGTGGCGCGCCGATCCTGTGCGATGCGCACATGGTTGCCGAAGGTATCACCCGGGCACGCCTGCCAGCGGACAACAAAGTGATCTGCACCCTGCGCGACCCGAGCGTGCCGGGCTTGGCGAAAGACGCCGGCAATACCCGTTCAGCCGTGGCCCTGGAGCTCTGGCGACCGTACCTGGAAGGCAGCGTGGTGGTGATCGGCAATGCCCCCACTGCACTCTTCTACCTGCTGGAAATGCTCGACGCCGGCGCCCCCAAGCCGGCATTGATCCTCGGCTTCCCGGTCGGCTTCGTCGGCGCCGCCGAGTCCAAGGCGATGCTCGCCGCCGACAGCCGTGGCGTGCCGTTCGTGATCATGCAGGGCCGCCTGGGCGGTAGCGCGATGGCCGCCGCTGCGGTCAACGCCCTGGCCACGGAGGTGGAATGATGGCGCCGCGTGGACGTCTGCTCGGCCTGGGCGTAGGCCCTGGCGACCCTGAACTGATTACCCTGAAAGCCCTGCGCCTGCTGCGTGAGGCGCCGGTGGTCGGCTATTTCGTGGCCAAGGGCAAGCGCGGCAATGCTTTCGGCATCATTGAAGCGCACCTGCAGCCCGAGCAGACCTTGCTGCCGCTGGTGTACCCGGTCACTACCGAAGCCCTGCCGGCGCCGCTGTCCTATGAACAGGTGATCAGCGATTTTTATGACGAGGCCAGCGTACAGGTGGCCGAGCATCTGGATGCCGGCCGCGACGTGGCGGTGATCTGCGAAGGCGACCCGTTCTTCTACGGTTCCTACATGTACCTGCACGATCGCCTGGCGCAGCGATACGAGGCCGAAGTGATTCCCGGCGTCTGTTCGATGCTCGGCGGTGCCTCGGTACTGGGCGCGCCGCTGGTGTATCGCAACCAGAGCCTGTCGGTGCTGTCTGGCGTGTTGCCCGCCGAAGAGCTTCGGCGCCGCCTGGCCGACGCCGATGCGGCGGTGATCATGAAGCTTGGCCGCAACTTCCCCAAAGTGCGCGATGTGCTGGCTGAACTGGGCCTGGACGGCCGCGCGCTGTATGTCGAGCGGGCGACCATGGCCAACCAGAAGATCGTGCCGCTGGACCAGGTCGACCCGCAGTCGTCGCCCTACTTCTCACTGATCATCGTGCCGGGTGAAAAATGGCAGGGCTGAACAAGCACAAGGTTCCGGCGATCGTCATTCTGGGTCAGGGCAGCCTGGCCACGGCGCAGCGTATCCGGCAATGTTATCCACAAGCGTCGATCCACGGCCTCGAAGGCCGGGTCGGAGGCGCCGACCTTTCCTACAGTGTGTTCGGCGATACCCTACGTGCGCTATACCTGCAGGACACGCCGATCATTGCCGTGTGCGCCGCAGGGATCGTGATTCGCAGCCTGGCCAGCCTGCTCAGCGAGAAGGGCGTGGAGCCACCGGTCCTGGCGGTGGCTGAAGACGGCAGCGCCGTGGTACCGCTACTCGGTGGCCTGGCTGGCGTGAACCTGATGGCGCGCGAAATCGGCGAAGCGTTGGGCGTTGCTGCGGCGATTACCACCAGTGGCGAATTGCGTTTCGGTACCTGCCTGTTGAGCCCGCCGCAGGGCTATGCGCTGGCGGATATCGAGCAAGGCAAGCGCTTTGTTTCCGACCTGCTGGCTGGCGAAACGGTGCGTATCGAAGGCGATGCGCCGTGGTTGCAGCAGGCACAATTGCCAGCCAGTGACCAGGCCCGGCGCACCATCCATGTTGGGCATCAGGCGCGTCCAGCCGACCGCAACGAACTGCTGATTCACCCGCGCTCGGTGGTAATCGGTATGGCAGGCGGCGATCTGCACGGCATTCGCGCCGCCTTGCAGCAGGCTGGTATCGCCGAGCCTTCGCTGGCCTGTGTACTGGCGGATGAGCAAGCCATGGCCGATACCGCACTGCACGAGGCCGCGCAGGCGCTGGGCGTTGCGTTGCGTTTTGCCGCCAAGCCGCAGGATGTGGCCGGCATGGTGGCCGAAGCGTTGCCGGATGCTCAACTGATCGAGGTGGGCGACATGGTCATCGCGGTGGCACCTGCACCAGTCGAGGTGGCGCGGGTTGGCCGCCGTCGTGGCCGTCTGGCGGTGATCGGCCTGGGTCCGGGCGCTGCCGAGCTGATGGTCCCGGCGGTCAAGGCCGAGCTGGTGCGTGCCGAAGATGTGCTGGGTTACGAAACCTACGTGCGCATGGCCGGCCCGTTCCGTGACGATCAGGTGCTGCATTGCACCGACAACCGCGAAGAGATGCAGCGCGCCCGGCATGCCTTCGAACTGGCGGCCCAGGGCCGTTCGGTGGTGGTGGTGTCGTCGGGCGACCCAGGCGTATTCGCCATGGCGGCGGCGGTACTTGAAGCACTGCATGAGTCCGGCGACCCGGCCTGGCACCGTGTTGACCTGGCGATCCTGCCGGGGGTGTCGGCTTCGCTGGCGACGGCTGCGCAGGCAGGAGCGCCGCTGGGGCATGACTTCTGCGTGATGTCGCTGTCGGACAACCTCAAGCCTTGGTCGATCATTGAAAAGCGCCTGGACCTGGCGGCGCAGGCCGACCTGGTGCTGGCGTTCTACAACCCGATTTCCAAAGCCAGGCAGCATCAGCTGGGTTTGGCGCTGGAGGTGGTACGCCGGCACCGCGAGGGGAATACGCCCGTAGTCCTTGGCCGCGACATCGGTAGGCCGGGGCAGACGCTGAAGGTAGTTACGTTGGCTGAGCTGATGCCGGAAATGGTCGACATGCGCACCATGGTGTTGGTGGGCTCCTCTACAACCTGCGTGTTTCCTCGCTTGTCTGGCGGGGTGTGGGCCTACACGCCACGCTGGTACCCCTCGGCCAGCTGATTGCTTCGGAAACCCTTCAGTGCGCTGTATCGCCAGCGCGCTGGCTACGGTGGTGGCCCCTGAACCGAGGGGCACTACCAAGGAGTTTTCGCATGACCGATGAAAAGCAAATCACCACCAGCGACGCCGCCATTCTGATTGAAGGCGAGCTGCTGGCCTGTGGCGCAGGCATGTCTGCGCAAAACCGTCATGATGTAAAGAACGCATACCATTTCGCCACCGTGGCGGCCGACCAAGCCTTCGATGGCGTAACGCAGAGCCGCGAATGGTTCAACCGGTTCGTCGATGTCCTGAAGGAAATCGGCTTTACTCTACCGTCGCGTAGCTACGAGCAGGAAACTTCGGCGGAACTGTCTGTCACCATAGGCGCTGTGGCCATACGGACGATCGGTGCGGCGGGTTCTGCGATGCTGGGCGGTACCAAGCTGGGGGACCTTGCGAAGTCGGCGTTCAACAAGCTGACCACCGTCGAGCATGACGCCAAGATCATCGAACACAAACGCAAGAACAAGGAGCGTGGCATGGTCGGCGTGGCTGCCTGTATCGAAACCGCAAACAACGATGTGGTTTTGGTGGTGACCTGCATTCAGACTTCTGCTCCGCAACTCGATGACGACATCCTGGGTATCCAGTGGAAGCTGGAGAAAACCGAGTACTACTCCGGCAAGGCAGTATTCACGCTCAACAACTACATCTACGGCCATGTCCGCGAAAAAGTGGAAAACAAACTCGGCGAGCGCAGTATCAGGAATGTTCTGCAGTACGACATCTGACTGCTGGGCGGCGTTGTAGTGACGTCGCCTCATTCATTTCAGGGTGACAAGGCAACACTTATGGATAAAGCAGTTGAGCAACTGATGTTGGTGGGCGGAACGGCATTGCTGTATCCCGCAGACATAGGCGCGATTCAGCGCCAGGCCGCTTTCGACTCGATACTCTACGCGCAGTTGGTGGCCAACCGGAACCTCGGCCCGCGCTTTGACGACTACCAGAGCTGGTACCACGCCTATCGAGAGGCCTATAGCCAGCTGGGCTGGATCAAGCTGGCCAATATTCACGACTGCAAACAGCTGGGGCAACCTTCGCGTAGCACGCGGATTCAGCCGCTGGAAGCATGGCTGAGGATGCGTTCGATTCGGCAGGAGGCCGTATTGGCTGCTGTAAAGACGGGCCTGGACCTCTCAAACGAAGGTTTTGCCCACTTGTTGAAATTCACCGCTCAGGGGGCGGATCTGGTGCTTGAGCTTGGTTTGCTCAAGCCGGGCCCGGCGCTTGACCTTTGCAGTATCACTTTGCAATTCGATAGACCAATCGCTGATATCCCGCAGGACATGTTGTTGCGCGAGCAGACATTCAAGGGCCAGGCCCAGTTCAGGGGGGTATCTCTGGTGCTGGATGACAGGCGTTTCCAAGGCCGGCGAGAAGAGCTGCAGGCGCTGATGAAAAACAAGGATGTACACGCAGATTATCGCTTTGACCCCTACGCTGCGGCCAGGAGCACATCCTGAATGAGACCAGTTGAGCGGTGGCGCAGTCACAGCAACGTGTGGGCGGAGTTGATTCGTTGCACATCCTGGCTTTGCAGCAGAGTTTCTTGCCCAAGGTGCAGGACCATGGGGATCAGGTCTGCTTGCAGCGCATACTGGAGTATGGCTATCAGGGCGCCAGGTAGCCTTTGATACCGGTAAAGATGATCTGTGCGGCGAGGGCGCAGACGAACAGCCCCATCAGACGGCTGACGATCTGCAGCCCCTGGTCGCCGAGGATGCGTTCGATGCGGTGCGAGAGATACAGCACCAGGCCGACGGTGAAGCTGGCCAGTGCGATGCTGATAATGGCCAGCACCTTGTCGTCCCAGTGCGGGTGGCCCACACCCATGACCAACAGCGCACCAATGGTACCGGGGCCCACTGTCAGCGGGATGGTCAGCGGCACGATGGTGACGTCCTGCTGCACGTTGTCTGCCTGGACTGCCGACTTGCCTTGGGCCATGCCCAGGGCGGAGATGAACAGCACGCTGCCGGCGCCGATGCGGAAGGCGTCGGCGGTGATGCCGAAGATGCCGAAGATCGCCCGCCCGAACAGATAAAGCAGGACACTTGCAATGAGCACGGCAATGGCCACCTTCCAGGCCAGTTGCTTGCGCTCCTTGCTGGAGTGGCCACGGGTCAGGCTGATGAAGCACGACAACACGAAGAACGGGCTGTAGAGCACGAGCATTTTGAGGTAGACGCTGGACAACTCATGCAGCATGAGCACTGATCCTTGGCAGAGATGGGGGTGTGTAGGAGTGGCCTTGTATCGCGATCGGGCTGCACGGCAGCCCCCGGGCTTGCAACCTGTAGCATAGACCCAGGGGGCATAGCCTTGTCGTGACACCAGGAGCCGGCAATGATATCCGCTGTCAGCTAGTGAGTATGCGCAGGGTCCACATGGGTTTCCCGATGACTGGCCCAGTACTGGATCAACTCGCGCAGTTGCGACAACTCCACCGGCTTGGCCATGTGCCCGTCCATTCCCGCCAGGCGTGCGCGTTCCTTGTGTTCGGCAAGAATGTGCGCGGTCAGTGCCACCACCGGGGTACGCTGGCGCTGGTTGGCAGCTTCCCAGGCGCGTAGCTGCTGGGTGGCGGAGAAGCCGTCGAGTATCGGCATTTCGCAATCCATCAGCACCAGGTCATAACGCTGCGCCTTCATTGCCTGCAAGGCCTCTTCGCCATTGCTGGCGGTGTCGGGCTCGAGGTTGAGCTTGCCCAGCATGCCACGGATCACCTTGGTCGAAATGCTGTTGTCCTCGGCGACCAATACGCGGAAGTCTTCCGGCAGGTCCAGCGTCTGTGCCGTGCCGGGCTGGCCGGCAGGCACCGCAGGCTCGCGACCGCGCTGGGCCAGCTCCTCGGCGAGGGTGGTCTTCAACGTGTAGCCGGCCACCGGTTTGGCGAGGATCCGCTTGACCCCGGCGTTGCGTGCAATGACTTTGCTCGGTGCGTTGCTGATACCGGTGAGCATCACCACCAGGATGTCGTGGTTCAGGCTCGGGTCTTCCTTGATCTTGGCAGCCAGCTGCATCCCGGTCATGCCTGGCATGTTCTGGTCGAGCAGCACGGCGTCGAAGTAGTCGCGCAGGTGGGCCTTGGTGCGCAGCAGGGCCAGGGCTTCCTTGCCCGACGGCACCGCACTGACGTTCATGCCCCAGGCGCTGCACTGCTGTACCAGTACCTTGCGGCAGGTATCGTTGTCGTCAACCACCAGCACGCGGGCGTCACGCAGTGGGCCCTCGAGGTCGGCCGGCGGCTGCTCCAGGCGCGAAGGGTCCAGCGGCAGGGCCAGCCACAGGGTATTACCCATGCCAGTGCTGCTCTTGATACCGAACTCGCCTTGCATCAGGCCGATCAACTGCTTGGCAATGACCAGCCCGAGGTGGCCGCCGAGCTTGTTGCTGGACAGGAAGTGGTGGCTGTGCAACTCGGCCTGCAGCAGGGCTTCGCGTTCGGCGGCGGGCAGCGGCTCGCCACTGTCCTGCACGGCAATACGCAGGCGGGGTGCCTCGCCCCGCTGGTCCAGTGCCACTACCAGCAGGATTTCGCCCTGGTCGGTGTTCTTCAAGGCATTTTCCAGCAGGCTGGACAGGGCCTGGCGCAGGCGTGTCGGGTCGCCGCTGATCACCCTCGGCACTTGTGGCTGGGTGAAGCTGATCAGCTCGATGTTCTGCTGCTCGGCCTTGGCGCGGAAGATGTTCAGGCAGTCCTCGACCAGCGCGTTGAGGTCGAACTGCACGTCATCCAGTTCGATCTGCCGGGATTCCAGCTTGGAGATGTCGAGAATCTCGTTGATCAGCGTAAGCAGCTCGTTGCCGGCGCTGTGAATGGTCTGCACATAATCGCGCTGCTTGACTGACAGCGGTGTGCCCAGCAGCAGCTCGGTCATGCCCAGCACCCCGTTCATGGGGGTCCGGATCTCGTGGCTGATCTTGGCCAGGAATTCGGCCTTGGCGTTGATCTCGGCATCGCTGGCGGCCAGTGCGCGGCTGGCACTGAAGCGCTCTTCGCTGATGCGCCGCAAGCGTTCGCTGACGGCCAGGTTGAGCAGAAGGCCGCTGGCCACGGTCAAGCCCAGCAGGATGCACAGCAGCCAGGGCGTCGGGGTGCGGGTCAGGCCAAGCAGTGCTGGCAGCA
Organism: Pseudomonas sp. TE21394; assembly: GCF_054057835.1. Taxonomy (NCBI): domain Bacteria; kingdom Pseudomonadati; phylum Pseudomonadota; class Gammaproteobacteria; order Pseudomonadales; family Pseudomonadaceae; genus Pseudomonas; species Pseudomonas sp. TE21394. Next base: position 2,569,479 of record NZ_JBSRZR010000001.1, read on the forward strand.
GCACCAGGCCCCCGAGGTTGAACACCACCATGGCCAGGCAGAACACCCGTGCGGGCGCATAACCCTTGTACCAGTGGTAGCTGCTGACCAGCAGCATGCTGATGCTGCCCAGGGCCATCAGGGCGTAGGTCATCAGGTTCAGGGGCAGGGTGTCGACGAATAGCAGTACCAACCCGCTGACGCCGACCACCAGCATGTCACCCTGTAGCAGGCGATTCAGCCGTGGCGAGTTGCACGGTGAGAAGAAATGCTGGGTGAAATACAGCCCGGCCAGGCCGGCCAGGACCAGCGTCAGATAGGCGGCAGGGGTCTGTGCACTGTGCCAGACGTGCCACCAGGGGCCGCTGAGGTTCAGCAGGATCAGGCCGCTGAGCAGCATCAGGCCATGGTAGAGCGCCAGAATCAGGGCGGTGCTGGAGCGGCTGTAAAAGAAGCGGATCAGGTTGTGCATGATCAGCATCACCAGGCCGCCAAACAGCATGCCGAACAGCAGAGGCTGGCGCTGGTCGGAGGCGGCCACGGCCGCCGGTTCCAGGCTGATGGCCGGACGCAGCTGGTGCTCGGAGACCAGGCGCAGGTAAATGTCCAGGGGTTGCTTGCTGTTGGGCAAGGGCAAGACATGGTCGCTGCCACGCAGGGTCGGGCTGGCATTGCCAGCCTGGCGACCATGGTGCAGCTGACGCAGAAGCTGGTCGCCTTCGAGGGCGTAAAGGTCCAGGCCAGACAGGTCCGGGGCGAACACCCGCAGCAGTTGTTCCTGTTCCGCCGGGGGCAGGCGGTAGTGCAGCCACAGGGCTTGCTCCGCAGGTGCGGCATCCAGGTCGGTGAGGGCCAGCGGGCTGAACTGGTTGCGGTAACGCTCGGAGCGCACGTCACTCAGCTGCAGGTTGGCCTGTTCGTCGAGCAGCACAGTCCAGCCTCCGTCATGTTCGGCTGCAGCCGGGAACATGCAGAGCAGGGTCAGCAAGCTGACGATCAGAGCTGAGGCAATCCGAAGCCGACGCACAACGAAATCCCTTCTTAGCCTAGGTGCCAGGTGCTAACTATGCGCGGCGCGCCAAGTCGAAGGCAAGGCCCGGGCGGGGCCCTGTCGACGAGCCGGGTACGCTGCGCCCGGGTTTTTGCTGCCCGGGTCGCCACGGCGCTCCGGTAGTGCTTACTGTTGGTGCTCACCGCGCTCGCGGGCGATCGCCCGGTAGCCGATGTCGGTACGGTAGAAGCTGCCGCTCCAGCTGACTTCCTTGGCCAGGCGGTAGGCCTGCTGCTGGGCGTCGGCCACGCTGGCACCCATGGCGGTGGCGCACAGCACACGGCCACCGTTGGTGACCACCTGACCGTCTTTGAGCGAAGTGCCGGCATGGAATACCTTGCCTTCGATCTTCGCCGCTGCATCCAGGCCGTTGATCACGTCACCCTTGGCGTAGTCGCCCGGGTAACCGCCGGCGGCCAGCACCACGCCCAGGCTCGGCCGCGGGTCCCACTGGGCTTCGACCTTGTCCAGCGCCTTGGCGAATGCCGCCTCGACCAGCAGTACCAGGCTCGACTCCAGGCGCAGCATGACCGGCTGGGTTTCCGGGTCGCCGAAGCGGCAGTTGAACTCGATGACCTTGGGGTTGCCCGCCTTGTCGATCATCAGGCCGGCGTAGAGGAAGCCGGTGTAGACATTGCCTTCCTCGGCCATGCCACGCACGGTCGGCCAGATCACCTGGTCCATCACGCGCTGGTGTACCTCGGCGGTGACCACCGGGGCAGGGGAGTAGGCACCCATGCCGCCGGTGTTCGGGCCGGTGTCCTTGTCGCCGACGCGCTTGTGGTCCTGGCTGGTGGCCATTGGCAACACATTGTGGCCATCGACCATGACAATGAAGCTGGCTTCCTCGCCGTCGAGGAACTCTTCGATCACCACGCGCGAACCGGCGTCACCGAAGGCATTGCCGGCCAGCATGTCGCGTACGGCGGCCTCGGCTTCCTCGAGGGTCATGGCGACGATCACGCCTTTGCCGGCGGCCAGGCCATCGGCCTTGATCACGATCGGTGCGCCTTTTTCCTGCAGGTAGGCCAGGGCTGGCTCGATCTCGGTGAAGTTCTGGTAGTCGGCGGTCGGAATCTTGTGCCGGGCCAGGAAATCCTTGGTGAAGGCCTTTGAGCCTTCGAGCTGGGCGGCACCCTTGGTCGGGCCGAAGCAATCCAGGCCACGGCTGCGGAACAGGTCGACGACACCGGCCACCAACGGCGCTTCCGGGCCGACGATGGTCATTTGCACGTTCTTTTCGGCGAAGTCGGCCAGTTGCTCCAGCGCGTTGACTTCGATGGCGACATTCTCGCACTTGGCTTCGGTGGCGGTGCCGGCATTGCCCGGGGCAACGAAGACTTTCTCGACACGTGGGTCCTGGGCGACTTTCCAGGCCAGGGCGTGCTCACGACCGCCGCTGCCGATGATCAAAACTTTCATGTCAAAACCTCTGTTTGGCGGCGAACCTCATCCCCTGTGGGAGCGGGTTTACCCGCGAATTCGGCGGTGACTGCACCATCGTATTCGCGGGTGAACCCGCTCCCACAGAGGCCGAGGTTCGGCTGACCATCTTAATTAGTGGCGGAAGTGACGCATGCCGGTGAAGACCATGGCGATGCCGGCTTCGTCAGCGGCAGCAATCACCTCGGCATCGCGCATCGAGCCACCCGGCTGGATCACGGCGCTGATACCCACTTTAGCTGCGTTGTCGATGCCATCGCGGAACGGGAAGAACGCATCCGATGCCATGACTGCACCCTGTACCTGCAGGCCGGCATGCTCAGCCTTGATGGCTGCGATGCGTGCGGAGTTGACACGGCTCATCTGGCCTGCACCGACGCCTATGGTCTGGCGCTGCTTGGCGTAGACAATGGCGTTGGACTTGACGAACTTGGCCACTTTCCAGGCGAACACCAGGTCGTGGATCTCTTGCTCGGTCGGGGCACGCTTGGTGACGATCTTCAGGTCATCGGCAGTAATCATGCCGATATCACGGCTTTGCACCAGCAAACCGCCATTGACGCGCTTGAAGTCCCAACCGGCAGCGCGCTCGGCTGGCCACTCGCCGCATTCCAGCAGGCGTACGTTCTGCTTGGCAGCAACCACCTCGCGGGCTGCCTGGGAGATTTTCGGTGCGATGATCACTTCGACGAACTGGCGGTCGACGATGGCCTTGGCGGTTTCGCCATCCAGCTCGCGGTTGAAGGCGATGATGCCGCCGAACGCCGACTCGGTGTCGGTCGCGTAAGCCAGGTCGTAGGCCTTGCGGATGCCGCCTTCTTCTTCAGGCACCACGGCAACGCCGCACGGGTTGGCGTGCTTGACGATGACGCAGGCCGGCTTGACGAAGCTCTTCACGCATTCCAGCGCTGCGTCGGTGTCGGCCACGTTGTTGAACGACAGCTCCTTGCCCTGCAACTGGATGGCAGTGGAAACGCTGGCTTCCCCTTTTCTGGCTTCGACGTAGAACGCCGCGCTCTGGTGCGGGTTCTCGCCGTAACGCATTTCCTGGGCCTTGACGAACTGGCTGTTGAAGGTGCGCGGGAACTCGCTGCGGCCTTCGGTGCTCAGGTTCTCTTTGGCCTGGTCGATGGTGCCCATGTAGTTGGCGATCATGCCGTCGTAGGCAGCGGTGTGCTCGAACGCCTTGAGCATCAGGTTGAAGCGCTGGGCGTAGGTCAGGCCGCCGGCCTTGAGGCCTTCGATGACGCTGGCATAGTCGCTGGTATTGACTACGATGGCCACGTCCTTGTGGTTCTTGGCTGCCGAACGGACCATGGTCGGGCCGCCGATGTCGATGTTCTCGATGGCGGTCGGCAGGTCACAGCCAGGCTTGGAAATGGTCGCCTCGAACGGGTACAGGTTGACCGCCACCAGGTCGATCGGCTTGATGCCGTGCTCGTTCATGATGGCGTCGTCGACGCCGCGACGGCCGAGAATGCCGCCGTGGATTTTCGGGTGCAGGGTCTTGACCCGGCCATCCATCATTTCGGCGAAGCCGGTATAGTCCGGCCACTTCCACCGCATTGACGCCGTTGTCCTTGAGCAGCTTGTAGGTGCCGCCGGTGGACAGGATCTCGACACCGAGCTGCTGCAGCTCACGGGCGAATTCGAGGATACCGGTCTTGTCGGAGACGCTGATCAGGGCGCGGCGGACTGGCAGGCGGGTAGTCTGGTCGGTCATTTCGGGTTCCAATAACGCGGTGGAGTCAGCAAAAAAGGCGCCTCTGTTCAGGGAGCCGCCTTTTCTGGTTGGGATTCTGGCTTACAACAAGTCGTACTGCTTGAGCTTCTTGCGCAGGGTGCCTCGGTTCAGCCCGAGCATCTCGCTGGCCTTGGTCTGGTTGCCCTTCACGTAGTTCATCACGCTTTCGAGCAGTGGCGCCTCGACTTCGGAGAGCACCAGGTTGTACACGTCCGTGACAGTCGCGCCTTCCAGGTGGGCGAAGTAGTTGTGCAGCGCCTTCTCGACGCTGTCGCGAAGGGTCTGGCCCTCTTCGCTCGGCGTGTTCAGGTGCTGTTTCAGGTTGGCGTTGTCGCTCACGGGCGTTGTTCCACTCACAAATGTCTCGGTCATCATCGTCATGCGGCCACCCCTTGTCCGTCCTCTGTCCCAAGGCTCTGTCGACGTTCGCTGAAAAACGCACGAACGTTGGCGCACTGCGCTTGTGTGTCTTCCAAAGCGTTGAACCGGGCGCGAAACTCCCTGCCGCCGGGTCGTGTTGCCAGGTACCAGCCAACGTGCTTGCGGGCGATACGTACGCCCATCACATCGCCATAGAAGGCATGCAGCGCGGCCAGGTGTTCCAGCAGGATGCGTTCCACTTCCTCCAGCTGCGGTGCCGGCAGGTGTTCGCCGGTGCGCAGGTAATGCTCGATCTCGCGAAAGATCCATGGCCGCCCCTGGGCAGCCCGGCCAATCAGCAGGCCATCGACGCCGGTGGCGTCCAGTACCGCCCTGGCCTTTTCTGGCGAGGTGATATCGCCGTTGGCAAAAACCGGGATCGACACCGCCTGCTTGATGGCAGCGATGGTGTCGTATTCGGCTTCGCCGGTATACAGGTCGGCACGTGTGCGGCCATGCACCGCCAGTGCCTGGATGCCGGCCTGTTCGGCGATTTTCGCCACGTTCAGGCCGTTCTTGTTCGCCCGGTCCCAGCCGGTGCGAATCTTCAGGGTCACCGGAACGTCCACTGCGCCGACCACGGCGTGGAGGATCTCGCTGACCAAGGCTTCATCTCTCAATAAAGCAGAGCCTGCAGCTTTGTTGCAGACTTTTTTTGCCGGGCAACCCATGTTGATATCGATGATCTGGGCACCCGCTTCGACGTTGGCTTGTGCCGCTGCTGCCATCATCTGCGCATCACCGCCGGCTATCTGCACCGAGCGTGGCTCGGGATCACCTTCATGGATGCGGCGCAGGCTCGACTTGCGGCTGTTCCACAGGCTCATGTCGCTGGAGACCATTTCCGACACCACCATGCCGGCGCCCAGGCGCTGGCAAAGTGTCCGGAAAGGCTGGTCCGTGACCCCGGCCATTGGCGCGAGGATCAGGTTGTTACGTAGTGTGTATTGGCCGATGCGTACCGCCGACATAGGTGATCCCTGTTGTGGGGCCGAATCTTGGAGTTCGAAAAAGGGTTGGCATGATACCCGCTCTCGGTGACCGGATAAAGATGGATTTGGATAAAATCTGAACAGCTGTCGGCTTATGACATTTGGTATGGAGGAAAGGCTTGGGCTGCTTTGCCGCCTTTCGCGACACAGGGCTGCGATCACCATCAGGAGCGGCGGCCTTGGGTCGCGAAAGGAGCGCCAGGCGCCCCACAAGCCTATTGCTTATTCTGGTGAACGGAAGCTGAGGCTGTAGTTGACTGCCTTCGGCCCAGGATCAAGGATGTCCAGGGCGATATGGATCGGGGTCTGGCTGGGCATTTCGCCACGCCCGGCCAGTTCTCCGGAGAGATACTCGCTGGGCTTGAAGCGCCGGCTGGCGATCAGCTGGCCATTGAGGTCGGCGAAGCGCAGCTCCAGCAGTGGGAACGGCTGGGCGAACGGCGCGCGGTTGTAGATTATCGCATCGACGATCAACGCGCCCTTGAAGTCCGGGTGGCTGCGCACCACCAGGTTGCTGCTCTTGATCCGGGCAATATCGACGCGAGTCGGGACTTCGCACCCGACCAACGGGCAGATTTGCTGGAAGAGCGGCCGGTACTGGTCCTGACGGGCCATTTCGTCGAAGTGGAACCACACGTACTGAAACGCCAGCAGGCCGGCGGCGAGCAAGGTCAGAAAGCCCCACAGCAGGCGCTTGCCCCAGTTCGGTGCGGGCCTCTCCCAGCCCAGCTGCAATGGGTCGTCGACCACGTCGACCAGCGGCTCCTTGCGTGCCGGGCGCTCTGGCTTGGCGGCAAAGCCCGGTTCCAGGCGTGCGCCAGGCAGCGGCTCGACAGGGTCGTCATCGTGCGCCGACAGGCTCAGCGCCAAGGGTTCGTCGTCGCGCGCGCTCAGGCCTTTTTCCGGGATTGCGTCGTCGTCGGCACGCAGCGGTTCGGCGAAGGCAGGGTGGTCATCGTCCGCGGCATGGTGTACCGGCGGCCCATCGTCAAGGTCCAGTTCCAGGCTGCCGCCCAAGGTCGGCTCGGTGCGCTCGCCCGGGGCAGGTTCGAGATCCAGCTCCAGCGGCTGCCGCTCCACGGCCGGCTCATCTGCCTGTGGTGGCTCGAAGGGTTCATCGGTGGCCGTGCCGAACAGGTCGTCGGCGTGCTCATCCGGCTGCAATTCGTCGCGCCTCGCCTGCAGCCCGTCATTCTGCTCGGCCGGGTGCGCCGCTGCCGGCTGGCCGCGACGCTCCAGGCGCTCCAGCTCCTTGTCGAGATCGAGGGCGTCCAGCGCCTGGGCAGTCAGCGCCCAGTCCTGGTCTGGCGCACTGCTGCGCTCGGTGACATCCGGCTCTGGCGAGACCGTTGGCTTGGCCGCCGGCTCGTCAGGCGCTTTCAGCGCCGGTTCCGCCACCACAGGTGCATTCGCCGTGCTGGCGCGATTCTGCTCCAGCAACTGCCTGGCAGCGTTGAATACCTGCAGGCAGTTGCCGCAGCGCACTACGCCGCGAGCCACGCTCAGTTGGTGGTGAGTGACGCGAAAGCTAGTCTGGCAATGCGGGCACTGGGTGACGAAACTGTCGGTCATGCGGCAATCCGGGAACTGTGCAGAAAAGTATTCTAGGCCGGCTTAACGGCGGCGACCACTGATGCGTACCCAGCCGTCGCGCACGACGATCGGGTCCAGCTCGAAGTCGGCGGCATAGGCCGCAGCCACTTCTTCGCCCTGTTCGGCGAGGATGCCCGACAGCGCCAGCAGGCCCCCGGGGCGGACCAGCCCGGACAGCTGCGGCGCCAGCGACACCAGCGGGCCGGCGAGGATGTTGGCGACCAGTACGTCGGCCTGCATCGCCGGCATGTGTTCGGGCAGGTACAGCGCCAGCTTTTCATCGGCGATGCCGTTGCGCTGGGCGTTGTCGCGCGAAGCCTCGATGGCCTGTACATCGATGTCGGTACCGACGGCCTCGCGGGCGCCCAGCAGCAGCGCGGCGATGGCCAGAATGCCCGAGCCGCAACCGAAGTCCAGCACCTGGGTGCCTTCCAGCTGCTGGCCGTCGAGCCATTCCAGGCACAGGGCGGTGGTCGGGTGGGTGCCGGTACCGAACGCCAGGCCCGGGTCGAGCAGCAGATTCACCGCGTCCTTTTCCGGAGCTTCGTGCCAGCTGGGCACGATCCACAGGCGGCGGCCGAAGCGCATTGGCTGGAAGTTGTCCATCCAGCTGCGTTCCCAGTCCTGGTCCTCGATCACCTCGGCCTGGTGCTCGGGCAGCTCGGCACCGGTCAGCAGGCGCAGGTGGGAAAACACCTGCTCGGGCTCGGCATCGGCCTCGAACAGGGCCAGCAGGTGGGTGTGCGACCACAACGGGGTAGTGTTGAGGTCTGGCTCGAAGATCGGTTGATCCTCGGCGTCCATGAACGTGACCGAAACAGCGCCCACTTCGAGCAGGGCATCTTCGTAGGTTTCGGCTTGTTCCGGGCTGATGGCCAGGCGTACTTGCAGCCAGGGCATGGCGGGCACCTTTGGTAAATCGACAGGGGCAGCCCCAGGCTGCGCGAAGGCTGGCAGTTTACGCGAGTGCGGGGGATTTGTGGATCGGCTTGGCATGGGGGCGTGCAGCGCCCCCGAAATCCATCAGACAAAACACAGGGAGAGCGATTCAGCTATATAGGCCGGCTTGTCCTGGCCATCGATCTCCAGCGTGGCAATCGCCTTGAGCAGCCACTGCCCCGGCTTCTTTTCCGACACCTCTGCCAGTTCCACCTTCAGCCGCACCTGGCTATCGACCTTGACCGGCTGGATGAAACGCACGCTGTCCAGTCCGTAGTTCACCACCATCTTCAGCCCTTGCGGCAGGACCAGGATGTCCTCGATCAGCTTGGGTATCAGCGACAACGTCAGGAAACCATGGGCGATGGTGCTGCCGAACGGCGTCTGCGCCGCCTTTGCCGGGTCCACATGGATGAACTGGAAATCGCCTGTGGCTTCGGCGAACAGATTGATGCGCTGCTGGTCGATCTTCAGCCAGGCCGAATGGCCCAGTTCCTTACCAACGTACTGCGAAAGCTCTGTAACTGGTACATAGGGCATCGCGGGCTCTCCAAGTTGTCAGTTGGTACGAATGTGCAAGATCAGCACGGCGAACCGTTTCAGTCAAGTTGCAGGTATTTCGGCGAATATCGGTATAAAGCGGCCGCATGCTTATAATGGCAGTCGTGCACGAGGGAGATGCTTATGCTGTTGCGTGGTCTGACCTGGCTGGTGCTGTTCCAGTTGCTGGGTACGGCGATCAACCACTTGTTGGTGCCGTTTCTGCCGGGGCCGATCATCGGCCTGTTGCTGCTGCTGTGTTTTCTCATGGCCCGTGGAGAGGTTGGCAAGCCGCTGAACGAGGCGGCCAGCAGCATGCTGCGCTACCTGCCGCTGTTGCTGGTGCCACCGGCGGTGGGGGTGATGGTGTATGCCAGAGACATTGCCGCTGACTTCTGGGCCATCGTCGGGGCGTTGCTGATTTCCTGCCTGGTGACCCTGGCGTTTGTTGGCGTGTTGATGCAAAAGCTCATCCAGCGCCAGGGCCGCCGCGAGGAGCAGCCATGATTCCTGACTGGCAAGGCGCGCTCGACGCGGTGGTGCACCATCCCTTGTTCGGTATCGGTATTACCCTCGGTGCCTACCAAGTGGTGCTGGCCGCCTACGAGAAGACCCGCTGGATCTTCCTGCAGCCGGTGCTGGTATCGATGCTGCTGGTGATCGGCGTGCTGCTGCTGTTCGGCATCGACTACCGCGAGTACCGCAAGAGCACGGAGATCATGAACATCCTGCTGGGGCCTGCCACCGTGGCCCTGGCGGTGCCGCTGTACCTGAACCTGCGGCGTATCCGGCAGCTGTTCTGGCCCATCTTTACTACGCTGGTAATCGGAGGCCTGTTTGCCACGCTGTTCTGCCTGGTGCTCGGCTGGTGGTTCGGTGCCGAACACATGATCCTCATGACCATGGCGCCGAAGTCGGTGACTTCGCCGATCGCCATGCTGGTGGCCGAACAGATTGGCGGGGTGGCGGCCCTGGCGGCGGTGTTCGTGTTGATCACCGGGGTGCTCGGGGCCATCTTCGGCCCGGCGCTGCTGAGCCGCTGCGGCGTGCACAGCCCCGAGGCGCGGGGCATGGCGCTGGGTGTGACCGCGCATGCGGTGGGCACTTCGGTGGCCCTGCAGGAAAGTGACGAATGCGGCGCCTTTGCCGCGCTGGCGATGAGCCTGATGGGGGTGGCCACGGCGGTATTCCTGCCGCTGGCGGTCAGCCTGGTGGCTTGAGGACTTGCAATGACGCTACCGCTGTTTCCGCTCAATACCGTGCTGTTTCCTGGCTGCTTTCTCGATCTGCAGATTTTCGAGGCGCGCTACCTGGACATGATTGGCCGCTGCATGAAGCAGGGCGAAGGTTTCGGTGTGGTGTGCATCCTGGAAGGCGAACAGGTCGGCAAGGCGCCGCCGGTGGTGGCCTCGATCGGCTGCGAGGCGGTGATCCGCGATTTCGTGCAGCAGGATAACGGTTTGTTGGGCATTCGCGTCGAAGGTATGCGGCGCTTCAGCCTGGAGAGCACCGAGGTGCAGAAGGACCAACTGCTGGTGGGGCAGGTGCAATGGTTGCCGGAGCAGGCGGACAGCCCGTTGCTCGAGGCCGACGACGACCTGCTGGCGTTGCTTGTAGCGCTGGGCGAGCACCCGATGGTGGAGGCCCTGGACATGCCGCGTCCGGTAGGCGGGCGGCAGGCGCTGGCCAACCAGTTGGCCTACCTGTTGCCGTTCATGGAGGAGGACAAGCTGGACCTGCTGACCCTCGACTCGCCGCAGCAGCGGCTGGGCGAGATCCAGAGACTTCTGGAGCGGATTCAGGGCGAGCTGTTTGCCTGACCCGATGTCGCGTGCGCTGGCGCTTTCGCGACACCACGCCGCTCCTGCACGGCGCTATCAGTATTGATAGCGCAACAACGCCTGCGGCAACGCATGCAAGGCAAAGAACGCCAGTAACGCGATGCACGCCGGCAATACCAGCCACCACACCCGCAGCGGCAAGGCCGGCAGGGTCTGCTGTCGCTGCGCCAAGGCCAGGCTCAGCGCGCATACGCAGCATGCCAGCAGGGCCCCGGCGAGGATGTCGGTAGGCCAGTGCGCTCCCAGATACACCCGCGACAGGGCGATTGCCAGTGCCGGAATGCAGCCCAGCGTGACCCAGGTCAGGCGCATCCGTGGCGGCTGCCCGCGCCCTGCCAGCACGGCCAGCACCAGGAAAAACGCGAACGATGCCGAACTGTGCCCGCTGGGCATGCTGTAGCTGGTCAAGGGGTCACTGAGTACTTCAGGACGGGCCCGGGCGAACAGCCATTTCAGGCTGCCGTTGGCAAACGCCGTGCCCATGAGCGCGCCTGCGGCAAACAGCGCGTGGCGCCACTGCCGGGCAAGCAGCAGCAGGCCGGTCAGCAGGCCGCCCAGGACCAGCTGGGTGCGGAAATCGCCCAGCCGGGTCACCAACACCACGGCGCCATCGATGGCCTGGCTGCGGTGCTCCTGTACCAGTGTCATTACGCCTTGGTCGAATTCGTGCAGGTAGGGCCAGCCCAGGAACACCCCGGCCAGGGCGACGAAACTCATGCCGGCGATCAGGCGGGTGCCGTGGCGTTGGTCGCGAATGCTGGTGTTCAGGCTCAAGCCGATGGTCACTGCCAGGGTGCCGGCGATGATGCCGGCATCCAGCCAGAAGCCTTCCGGCAATGGCAGGCGCATGGCTGCACCCGTGGCCCAGCCGGGCAGCAGGTAGGCCACCGACCAGCCCGCGCCGGCCACCAGGCTGACGGCGATGAAGCGCGGCAGCGGCATGTCGAACATGCCGGCGACCATCGGCAGCATGGGGCGCAACGGCCCGATGAAGCGCCCCACCAGCAGGCTGGCGATGCCGTAGCGCTGGAAATAGGTTTCGGCGCTGCCGATCCATTCCGGGTGGTGACGCAGCAACGGCAGGCGGCGGATGTTCTGGTGGAAATGCTTGCCCACTGCATAGGACACGGCGTCGCCGAGCAGGCCGCCGAGAAAGCCCAGCAGCAGCGTTTCGCCCAGGCTGAAGGTGCCGCTGCCGGCCAGCACCGCGACCGCGAACAACAAGATGGTGCCTGGCACGATGATGCCGGCAATGGCCAGGCATTCGATGCACGCCACCAGGAAAATTGCCAGGCCAAGCCACTGCGGGTTGGCGCTGAGCCAGCCGGTCAGGCTGTCAAGCCATTGGCCCATGGTTCAGCTTCCTTGTTCGAGAATGAAGAAGTCGCGGCCTTCGACTTGGCCTCGACGCAACGGGTTCCGCGTGCAGAAACGGGCGTACTCGGCGTCGACGAAACGGTAGGGCAGATGCTCGTCGCGGCCATGCGGGATGCCCAGGCGGGCCGTCTGGATGACCCGCGGCACGGCGAGGCTGCAGTCCTCCACGTACAGGCGTTCGGGGTCGAAGCGCTGGGCGTCCCACTGCGGCACTTTCAGGCCGAGGGCGCGGCACAGCAGCGTCTGCCCGGCGCACAGGCGTTCGGTCGGGCGCAGGTTACCGCTGGCGTCGGGGTTGTTCAGTTGCATCTGCGCCAGGCTGTTCGGCCCTGAGATTGCATCCTGCCAAGGATAGGCGGACTTGATCAGCACCGCGTTGCCCGGCCCGTGGGCACTGAAGTTCAGCGAGTCGCCGCCACGCGCGTAGTACATGTAGATGTGCCCGCCATCGAGGAACAGCGCCTTGCGCTTTTCGGTGTAGCCGAGCGAGGCGTGGCTGCCTTTGTCGGTGAGGTAATAGGCTTCGGTCTCGATGATCCGTGCGGCCAGCCACAGGTTGCCGTGGCGGTGACGAATGACTTTGCCCAGCAAGGCCTTGGCCAGGATCTGGGCGTCGCGGTCGAAGAAGCTGTCGGGCAGTGCTGGCATGCGGGCAGTTCGCGGCTGGGGAAGGCGGGGATGATAGCAATGAATGGCTTAATCGAGGCTGAATCGGATGCGATGTCGATAGCTCCGGCCTCGTTGCCGGTAACAGGGGGAAGATTTCGATAACCCTGTTACATCTTTTCTACCCGATAACCCCGCCCATTTTCGACCATCCGCCAGCCACCGCTGGGCGTACACCTGCGCGGCAGTTATAATCAGCCGATTTCCCCTTCGCCAAGACATCGAACCCATGACTGAGTCCGTTCTTGACTATATGACCCGCCTGGGTCGCGCTGCCCGCGAGGCTTCCCGGGTGATCGGTCGCGCCAGCACTGCGCAGAAGAACCGCGCCCTGCAGGCTGCCGCCGACGCGCTGGATGCCGCCCGTGCCGAGCTGACCGCTGCCAACGAGCTGGATCTGGCTGCCGGTCGCGCCAACGGCCTGGAGCCGGCACTGCTCGACCGTCTGGCACTCACCCCGGCGCGTATCGATGGCATGATCACCGGCCTGCGCCAGGTCGCCAGCCTGCCGGACCCGGTCGGTGCCATCCGCGACATGAGCTACCGCCCTTCGGGTATTCAGGTGGGCAAGATGCGTACGCCGCTGGGGGTGATCGGGATCATCTACGAATCGCGTCCGAACGTGACCATAGATGCCGCCAGTCTGTGCCTGAAGTCGGGCAACGCGACCATCCTGCGTGGCGGCTCCGAAGCCATCCATTCCAATCGCGCGATTGCCACCTGCATCCAGCGTGGCCTTGCGGCAGCCGGCCTGCCGGCGGCGGTGGTGCAGGTGGTCGAGACCACCGACCGCGAGGCCGTGGGTGCCCTGATCAGCATGCCGGAGTACGTCGACGTCATCGTGCCACGTGGTGGCCGAGGCCTGATCGAACGCATCAGCCGTGATGCCCGCGTACCGGTGATCAAGCACCTGGATGGCATCTGCCATATCTATGTCAGCCAGCATGCCGACCTGGACAAGGCCTGGCGCGTGGCGTTCAACGCCAAGACCTACCGCTACGGCATTTGTGGCGCCATGGAAACCCTCCTGGTCGACCAGCAGGTGGCCGAGCGTTTCCTGCCAGAAATGGCCCGCCGCTTCCAGCAGAAGGGCGTCGAGCTGCGTGGCTGCGAGCGCACCCGGGCGATCATCGACGCCAGGCCGGCCACCGAGGCCGACTGGCACACCGAATACCTGGATGCGATCCTGTCGATCCGCGTGGTCGATGGCCTGGACCAGGCCATCGAACACATCAACCACTATGGCTCGCACCACACCGATTCGATCATCAGCGAGCACCAGGGCGAAGCTCGCCAGTTCATGGCCGAAGTCGACTCGGCGTCGGTCATGCTCAATACCCCTACCTGCTTCGCCGACGGCTTCGAGTACGGCCTGGGTGCCGAGATCGGTATTTCCACCGACAAGCTGCATGCGCGCGGCCCGGTCGGCCTGGAAGGCCTGACCTGCGAGAAGTATGTGGTGATCGGCGACGGCCAGCTGCGCGGCCAGGAGTCCTGCTGAATTGAGCAAGGCCCAGGCAGTCCGGCGCATCGGCATTCTAGGCGGCACCTTCGACCCCGTGCACATCGGCCACCTGCGCAGCGCGCTGGAAGTAGCCGAGTTCATGGGGCTGGACGAGCTGCGCCTGTTGCCCAATGCCAGGCCGCCGCACCGCGACACCCCGCAAGTGGCCGCCAAGGACCGCCTGGCCATGGTGCAAGGCGCCGTGCAGGGCGTGCCCTGCCTGAGCGTGGATGCCCGTGAGCTGGCGCGCGACAAGCCCTCGTACACCATCGATACGCTGGAGTCGATCCGTGCCGAGCTCGGCGCCAACGACCAGCTGTTCCTGGTGCTGGGCTGGGATGCCTTTTGCGGCCTGCCCGCCTGGCACCGCTGGGAAGAATTGCTGCAACACTGTCACATCCTGGTACTGCAACGCCCGGATGCCGACGTCGAACCCCCTGACGAGCTACGCAACCTGCTGGCTGCGCGCTCGGAGAGCGATCCCACCGCCATGTCCGGCCCGGCGGGAAACATTTCGTTCGTCTGGCAGACGCCGCTTGCGGTGTCGGCTACACAGATCCGACAGCTGCTGGCCAGCGGCAAGTCGGTGAGGTTCCTGGTGCCGGACGCCGTACTGGCCTACATCGAGGCGCACGAACTGTATCGTGCGCCTAACTGACGGTGCCTCTGGCGCCTCATCCAACGAGTTGAACGAGTTTTATATGACCAAGCAGAAAATCCACGGCGAAGAACTGGTTGCCCTGACCAAGGCAGCGCTGGAAGACGTCAAGGCCCAGGACATCCAGGTCATCGACGTCCGCGATAAGCACAGCCTGACTGATTACATGATCATTGCCACCGGTACCTCCAACCGCCAGATCAACGCGATGCTGGAAAAGGTTCGCGAAGCGGTCAAGGCCAAGGGCGCCCAGCCATTGGGCGAAGAAGGCAAGGGCGACAGCGATTGGGTGTTGCTGGACCTGAACGACGTCATCGTGCACATGATGACCGCCGCTGCCCGCCAGTTCTACGATCTGGAACGCCTGTGGCAAGGAGCCGAGCAAAGCCGTGCCGCTGATGGCAAGCACCACAGCCCTGACCAGGCCCACGAGTACTCCGAAAAGCTCAAGGACCGGGAATAAGGATAGCGCTGTGCGTCTGCGCCTGATCGCGGTCGGCTCGCGCATGCCGAAGTGGGTCGAGGAAGGCTGGCACGAGTATGCCAAGCGCCTGCCCGCCGAGCTGTCGCTGGAGCTGGTGGAAATCCCGCTGAATACCCGGGGCAAGAATGCCGATGTCACCCGCCTGATTCGTCAGGAGGGCGAGGCCATGCTGAGCAAGGTTCAGCCGGGGGAGCGCATCGTCACCCTCGAAGTCCATGGCAAGCCCTGGAGTACCGAGCAACTGGCGACAGAGCTGGACCGCTGGCGCCTGGATGCGCGCACGGTGAATCTGATGGTGGGCGGCCCGGAGGGCCTGGCGCCTGAGGTCTGTGCCCGCGCCGAGCAACGCTGGTCGCTGTCGCCGTTGACCCTGCCGCACCCGTTGGTAAGGATACTCATCGGCGAGCAGATCTACCGCGCCTGGACCGTGTTGTCCGGGCATCCTTATCACAAATGAACCTCTAAGCAGCCCGATGTCGCAGCCGATCCGTCTCAAGGACCATGAGAAAGACGCCCGCCTGGTGCGCAACCGCGTCGTGGTCGGCGCGGTGGCGATCGTCATGCTTGTCTGCGTGCTGATCGCGCGGCTGTACTACCTGCAGATCATCCAGTACGACTACCACTCGACACTCTCGGAGAACAACCGGGTGCATGTGCAGCCGATCCCGCCGACCCGCGGGCTGATCTTCGACCGTAACGGGGTGATCGTTGCCGACAACCGTCCCAGCTTCAGCCTGTCCGTAACGCGCGAGCGTGCGGGCAACTGGCAGGAAGTGCTGGACAACATCGTCGAAGTGCTGGAGCTGACCCCGGACGACCGCGCCCTGTTCGAGAAGCGCATGCGCCAGGGTCGTCGGCCGTTCGAGCCGGTGCCGATCCTGTTCGAGCTCAACGAAGAGCAGATCGCCCGGGTGGCCGTGAACCAGTTCCGCCTGCCGGGGGTGGAAGTGGTGGCCCAGCTGGTGCGCCACTACCCTCAGGGCGCGCACTTTGCGCATTCGGTGGGGTACGTGGGGCGGATCAACGAGAAGGAGCTGAAAACGCTCGACCCGGTGAACTACAGCGGCACCCACCACATTGGCAAGACCGGCATCGAGCGGTTCTACGAAGATGCCCTGCACGGCCAGGTCGGCTACGAGGAAGTCGAGACCAACGCCCGTGGCCGGGTGTTGCGCGTGCTCAAGCGTACCGACCCGAAACCGGGCAAGGACATTGTGCTGAGCCTCGACATCAAGCTGCAGGAAGCCGCCGAGGCTGCCCTGGGTGGCCGGCGCGGTGCGGTGGTGGCGCTTGATCCGCGTACCGGCGAAGTGCTGGCGATGGTCAGCCAGCCCAGCTTCGACCCCAACCTGTTCGTCACCGGCATTGGTTTCAAGGCCTATGCCGAGCTGCGCGACTCGATCGACCGGCCGCTGTTCAACCGCGTGCTGCGCGGCCTGTACCCGCCGGGTTCGACGATCAAACCGGCCGTGGCCATTGCCGGCCTGGACAGTGGCGTGGTCAATGCCGGTAGCCGGGTGTTCGACCCGGGCTATTACCAACTGCCGAACTACGACCACAAGTACCGCAACTGGAACCGCAGCGGCGATGGCTGGGTCGACCTGGACACCGCGATCATGCGCTCCAACGACACCTACTTCTACGACCTGGCGCACAAGATGGGCATCGACCGGTTGTCCAGCTACATGAACAAGTTCGGCATCGGCCAGCGGGTTTCCCTGGACATGTTCGAGGAATCCGCCGGGCTCATGCCGTCGCGTGAATGGAAGCGCGCCACGCGCCGTCAGGCCTGGTTCCCCGGCGAAACCCTGATCCTCGGTATCGGCCAGGGCTACATGCAGGCCACGCCGTTGCAACTGGCCCAGGCCACCGCGCTTATCGCCAACAAGGGGGTGTGGAACCGCCCGCACCTGGCCAAGACCATCGAAGGCCAGCCACCGGTGGACGAAAACCCCATGGACAACATCGTGCTGCGTGACAAGTCCGACTGGGCCAAGGTCACCCATGGCATGGAGCAGGTGATGCACAACGCACGCGGTACCGCGCGCAAGGCGGCCATCGGTGCGCAGTACCGCATTGCCGGGAAGAGCGGTACCGCCCAGGTGGTGGCGATCAAGCAGGGCGAGAAATACGACCGCAACAAGCTCCAGGAGCGCCACCGCGACCATGCTCTGTTCGTCGCCTTCGCTCCGGCCGACGACCCGAAAATCGTGGTATCGGTGATGGTCGAGAACGGTGAGTCGGGCTCGGGCGTCGCCGCACCGGTGGTACGTCAGGTGATGGACGCCTGGCTGCTCGACGAAAACGGCCGGCTCAAGCCCGAGTTCGCGCCCGCCACCGTTACCCAGGAATCCGCCCTGTGATGAACAATTTCGACCGCATGCTCTCCAGCGAGGATGTGATGCGTCGGCGCGCCAGCTTTCTGCAGCGCATTCATGTCGACGGTCCTTTGCTGGTCATTCTGCTGACCCTCGCGGCGGGCAGCCTGTTCGTGCTGTACTCGGCCAGTGGCAAGAACTGGGACCTGCTGCTCAAGCAGGCCACCTCATTCGGCATCGGCCTCGCTTCGATGTTCGTCATTGCCCAGCTGGAGCCTCGGTTCATGGCACGCTGGGTGCCGCTGGCCTACCTGGTCGGGGTGATGCTGCTGGTGGTGGTGGACGTGATGGGCCACAACGCCATGGGGGCCACGCGCTGGATCAACATTCCCGGGGTGATTCGCTTCCAGCCCTCCGAATTCATGAAGATCATCATGCCGGCGACCATCGCCTGGTACCTGTCCAAGCGTACCTTGCCGCCGCATCTCAAGCACGTGGCGATCAGCCTGGTGCTGATTGGCGTGCCGTTCATCCTCATCGTGCGCCAGCCCGACCTGGGCACCGCGCTGCTGATTCTCGCCTCCGGCGCCTTCGTGCTGTTCATGGGCGGGCTGCGCTGGCGCTGGATCCTCAGCGTGCTGGCGGCGGCGGTCCCGGTGGCGGTGGCGATGTGGTTCTTCGTCATGCACGACTACCAGAAGCAGCGGGTGCTGACCTTCCTCGATCCGGAGAGCGACCCGTTGGGCACCGGCTGGAACATCATCCAGTCCAAGGCGGCGATCGGCTCGGGCGGCGTGTTCGGCAAGGGCTGGCTGCTGGGTACCCAGTCGCACCTGGACTTCCTGCCGGAAAGCCATACCGACTTCATCATTGCCGTGCTCGGCGAGGAATTCGGGCTGGTCGGCATCTGCCTGTTGCTGATTGTCTACCTGCTGCTGATTGGCCGCGGCCTGATGATCACTGCCCAGGCGCAGACCCTGTTCGGCAAGCTGCTGGCCGGCAGCCTGACCATGACCTTCTTTGTATATGTGTTCGTCAATATCGGAATGGTCAGCGGCCTTCTGCCCGTGGTGGGCGTGCCGCTGCCCTTCATCAGCTATGGCGGAACTTCGTTGGTGACGCTGCTGTCAGCGTTTGGCGTTCTGATGTCGATCCACACGCACCGCAAATGGATCGCACAGGTTTGAATAAGGTGAAGAATTTCATGCAAGCAGTGCGTAACTGGGCTGCCCGTTGTGCGCCGTGGATCGGCGCGGTGGGCCTGTTCGGCGCTGTACAGGTGGCCCATGCCGGCGACTATGGGGACTCGCCGCAGGTGGCCCAGTTCATTGGCGAAATGGGCCGTGACTATGGCTTTGCCCCCGAACAGTTGAGGGCTGTATTCGGTGAGGTGCAACGCAAGCAGGCGATCCTCGATGCCATTTCGCGCCCGGCCGAACGGGTAAAGCCGTGGAAGGACTACCGGCCGATGTTCATCACCGATGCGCGCATCGCCCGTGGCGTGGATTTCTGGCGCCAGCACGAGGCGGCCCTGGCCCGTGCCGAGCAGGAATACGGCGTGCCGGCGCAGTACATTGTCGCGATCATTGGCGTGGAAACCTTCTTCGGCCGTAACACCGGCAACTACCGGGTGATCGACGCCCTGTCGACCCTGGGCTTCGATTACCCGCCACGGGCCGAGTTCTTCCGCAAGGAGCTGCGCGAGTTCCTGCTGCTGTCACGCGAGGAGCAGCTCGACCCGTTGACGCTCAAAGGCTCCTACGCCGGGGCCATGGGCTTGCCGCAGTTCATGCCGAGCAGCTTCCGCAACTTTGCGGTGGACTTCGACGGCGACGGCCACATCAATATCTGGAACAACCCGGACGATGCCATCGGCAGCGTTGCCAGCTACTTCAAGCGCCACGGCTGGGTGGCCGGCGAAGGCGTGGTCAGCCGCGCCTGGGTCGACGGCGGGCGGGCCGACGAGGGCCTGACCACCGGCATCGAGCCGGTGAAGACGGTAGGGGAGTTGCGCGCGCTTGGCTGGTCGGTTCATGATTCGTTGCGCGATGATCTGCCTGTGACCGCCTTCCGTCTCGAGGGCGACAATGGCCCCGAATACTGGATGGGGCTGAAGAACTTCTACGCGATCACTCGCTACAACCGCAGCGTGATGTATGCCATGGCGGTGCATCAGCTATCGGAACAGCTGGTTCAAGCACGGGGCGTCAAGTAATGCGCGCAATCATCTCTACCAACGCTTTCAAGCTGCTGACCTGTATCACCGTGGGCGTGCTGCTGGCCAGTTGTTCTTCCAATCGCCCGGCCCAGCAAGGCAGCGGTAATGTGGTGCGCACCCAGCCAGGCCTGGACATCAACCGGGCACACAAGGACGGTGCGCCGTGGTGGGACGTGGATGTGAGCAAGATCCCCGATGCCACACCGACGGTGCACACCGGCAACTACAAGGCCAACCCCTACACGGTGCTGGGCAAGACCTACTACCCGATGCAGGACGCGCGCAACTACCGCGCCGAGGGGACTGCGTCATGGTATGGCACCAAATTCCACGGCCAGAACACCGCCAACGGCGAGCTTTACGACCTGTACGGCATGAGTGCGGCGCACAAGACCCTGCCGCTGCCGGCCTACGTGAAGGTAACCAACCTGGCCAACGGACGCAGCGTGATCCTGCGGGTGAACGACCGGGGGCCGTTCTATTCCGATCGCATCATCGACCTGTCCTACGCCGCGGCGAAAAAACTCGGTTACGCCGAGATCGGTACGGCGCACGTGCGCGTCGAGGGCATCGACCCGCAGCAATGGTGGGCGCAACGTGGCCAGACGCCGCCAATGGTGCTGAAAGAGCCGCAAGTGGCCCAGACCCAGGCGATCCCGGCCAGCACCGGGCGCGTCGAGCAATGGACGCCACCGCCGCAACAGCACGCAGCACCTGTGGTGCCGGTGCAGGTTGGCGGCAACAACGTGCCGGCCGGCAACAATGGTGGCAGCTTCCTGCAGGTGGGCGCCTTCGCCAACCCGGACGCCGCCGAACTGCTGCGCTCCAAGCTCAGCAGCATGGTGAGTGCGCCGGTGTTCATCAGCTCGATCGTGCGCAACCAGCAGACCTTGCACCGTGTGCGTCTCGGGCCGATCAGCAGCCAGGGCGAGATCCAGCAGGCGCAGGACAGCATCCGTCTGGCGAACCTGGGGCAGGCCAAGCTGGTCACTGCCGACTGACCGTATTGCCTTCTTTGCCGGGCGCGCCCGCAAAAGAAGGCAACACCAAGCTGTCGGTTTTGTCATGAATTGCCGGACGCAGGCATGTACAATGTCGGCTTTTGCCCGCAGCGACATAACGCCGCATTTTGCCGGGCCAGGCCTACGGCCACAAAACTAGACTGACTGGCGCTGGGCACATGATCTTGCCCAGGGAAATTCAGACCATTAGCGATTTTCGAGAGACGGATGAACATCACCAACCTTGCCAAACGACTTTGCCTGCCCGTACTGCTGATGATCACGCCGGCCGCCTTCGCGGCTGAGCAGATGACACCGGCACCACCGCAACTGGCAGCCAAGTCCTACGTACTCATGGACGCGTCCAGCGGCAACGTGCTGGTCGAGAACAACGGTGACGAGCGCCTGCCGCCGGCCAGCCTGACCAAGCTGATGACCGCCTACATCGCCACCCTGGACATCCGTCGCGGCCAGATCGGCGAAAACGATCCGGTTACCGTCAGCGAAAACGCCTGGCGTACCGGCGGTTCGCGCATGTTCATCAAGGTGGGCAGCCAGGTGACCGTCAGCGACCTGCTGCACGGCATCATCATCCAGTCCGGCAACGACGCCTCGGTCGCCCTGGCCGAGCACATCGCCGGCAGCGAAGACGCCTTCGCCGACATGATGAACAAGACTGCTGCCGACCTGGGCATGAGCAACAGCCACTTCATGAACCCGACCGGTCTGCCACATCCGGACCACTACTCGTCGGCGCATGACATGGCGACCCTGGCCCGCGCGATCATCAATGTCGACCCGGCCCACTACGCCATCTATTCGCAGAAGGAATTCTTCTGGAACAACATCAAGCAGCCGAACCGCAACCTGCTGCTGTGGCGTGACAAGACGGTCGACGGCCTGAAGACCGGCCACACCGAAGAAGCCGGCTACTGCATGGTGGCTTCGGCCGTTCGTGACGGCCAGCGCCTGATCGCCGTGGTATTCGGCACCAACAGCGAGCAGTCGCGTGCGGCAGAGACCCAGAAGCTGCTGACCTACGGCTTCCGCTTCTTCGAAACCCAGACCTTCTACCAGAAAGGCACCGAGCTGACCAAGGCGCCAGTCTGGAAAGGCGCCACCGGCGAGGTCAAAGCTGGCCTGGCCGAAGACCTGACCATGACCATGCCTAAAGGACAGCTTAAACGTCTGGTGGCTTCGATGACCATGAACCCGCAACTCACTGCACCGATTGCCAAAGGTGACGTGATCGGCAAAGTGGAAGTCAAACTGGACGAGAAAGTGGTTCACAGCGCCGACCTGATTGCCCTTGACGGCGTCGAGGAAGGTGGTTTCTTCCGCCGTATGTGGGATAGCATCCGTCTATTCTTCTACGGGTTGTTCAACTGATACGTGACCTGCATGCCCCCGCGTATCCTGCGGGGGCGTTGTTGTTGCCACGGCTTACGAGGCCGTTTCCGCCATGAGCGAACCAGACGTCAAGTCGCACAAGATCGAATTCCCCTGCGACGATTACCCGATCAAGGTCATCGGCGATACCGTGGTCGGTTTCCGTGACACCGTGATCGAGATCCTCAGCAAGCACGCCAAGGTCGACCTTGCCACGCTTGCCGAGCGCCAGAGCAAGGAAGGCAAGTACACCACCGTGCAATTGCACATCGTTGCCGAAAGCGAGAACCAGCTGCACGATATCAACAGCGCCCTGCGCGCTACCGGCATCGTGAAAATGGTGCTCTGATGCCTACCTGCCTCGGTTTCCGCGAGCTTGGCCTGCAGCCGTATGAACCGGTGCTGGAGGCCATGCGGCGCTTCACCGAGCAGCGCAGCCCGGACAGCCAGGATGAAATCTGGCTGGTCGAGCACCCCGCAGTCTTCACCCAGGGCCAGGCCGGCAAGGCCGAGCACCTGTTGGTGCCGGGCGACATCCCGGTGGTACAGACCGACCGCGGTGGCCAGGTGACCTACCATGGCCCTGGGCAGCTGGTGGCCTACCTGCTGCTGGATGTGCGTCGGCTGGGGTTTGGCGTGCGTGAGCTGGTCAGCCGTATCGAGCAGACCCTCATCGACCTGCTCGCCAGTTATGATGTCCAGGCTGCGGCCAAGCCCGATGCCCCGGGCGTCTATGTCGACGGAGCGAAAATCGCCTCCCTCGGCCTGCGAATCCGCAATGGCCGTTCGTTCCACGGCCTTGCCCTGAACGTGGACATGGACCTTGCGCCATTCCGCCGAATCAACCCCTGCGGCTATGCGGGGCTGGCGATGACCCAGCTGCGCGACCTGGCAGGTCCGATCGAACTCGACGAGGTCAGGACAAGGCTGCGCGGACAGCTGGTCAAGCACCTCGACTACGCTGAGCAGACGACCCTCACGGGCGGAATCGACTGAATATGACAACTGTGCAAGAAGCCGTGCCGAACCTGTTACCTACCCAGGATGCCACCGCGCGCCCAGCGCCGAAAAAGGTGGAAGCCGGGGTCAAGTTGCGTGGTGCCGAGAAGGTGGCGCGCATCCCGGTGAAGATCATCCCCACCGACGAGCTGCCGAAGAAGCCCGACTGGATCCGCGTGCGCATCCCGGTCTCGCCCGAGGTGGACCGCATCAAGCAACTGCTGCGCAAGCACAAGCTGCATAGCGTATGCGAAGAGGCGTCCTGCCCGAACCTGGGCGAGTGCTTCTCCGGCGGTACCGCGACCTTCATGATCATGGGTGACATCTGCACCCGCCGCTGCCCGTTCTGCGACGTCGGTCATGGCCGGCCGAAGCCGCTGGACCAGGATGAGCCGAAGAACCTGGCCATCGCCATCGCCGACCTGCGCCTTAAGTATGTGGTGATCACTTCGGTGGACCGCGACGACCTGCGCGACGGTGGGGCCCAGCACTTCGCTGACTGCATCCGCGAAATCCGCGCGCTTTCGCCGGGCGTACAGCTGGAAACCCTGGTGCCGGACTACCGTGGCCGCATGGACGTTGCCCTGGAAATCACCGCGCAAGAGCCGCCGGATGTGTTCAACCACAACCTCGAGACCGTACCGCGCCTGTACAAGGCCGCGCGTCCGGGTTCGGACTACGACTGGTCGCTGGACCTGCTGCAGAAGTTCAAGCAATTGGTACCGCACGTTCCGACCAAGTCGGGCCTGATGCTGGGTCTGGGCGAGACCGACGACGAGGTAATCGAAGTGATGCACCGCATGCGTGAACATGACATTGACATGCTCACCCTCGGCCAGTACCTGCAACCATCGCGCAGTCACCTGCCGGTGCAGCGTTTCGTCCATCCGGACACCTTCGCCTGGTTCGCCGAGGAAGGTTACAAGATGGGCTTCAAGAACGTCGCTTCCGGGCCGCTGGTGCGTTCTTCGTACCACGCCGACCAGCAGGCTCACGAAGCCAAGATCAAGCTCTGATCAAAGTGTGGGCCACACATGCCGATGCGCGCCGAAAGGCGGCATCGGCATTTTTGTTGATGGAGCTTCCCGATCGCAGGGTTAGGCCCCGGCGCGCAGAATGACGCTCCCTCGACCCGCAAGGAGTTGCATGTGAATTGCCTTGAGCGTAACGAACCCTGTTTGCCGATGGCGCTGCCAGACAATGCCTGTTTTGCCATCGTCGCGCCTGCTGGCCCGGCTCGGCTGGATACCCAGAAGGCCACCCGCTGGTTTGCCGACCGTGGCTACCGGTGCCGGATCTACCCAGGCACCCTCCAGGCCCAGGGCTACCTGGCGGGGGCGGACCGGCAGCGGCTGCAGGACCTGCATGACGCCTTTGCCGACCCGACTATCGACGCCATCCTGTGCATGCGGGGTGGGTACGGCAGCATGCGCCTGCTCGACCAGCTCGATTTCGAGCTGATCCGGCACAACCCCAAGCCGTTGATCGGATACAGTGACATCACCGCATTGCACACGGCCATTTACCGCAGCACCGGGCTGCTCACCTTCCATGGCGCAATGCTCAATGCCGACCTGCTAGGGGCCAAGCTGCAGCCGACCGAGGCTTCGCTGCTGGCGCAACTGGGCGGGCAGCTGCGCAGCGGCGCGCCGATCGCACACCCGGCGAACTTCGCTTTGACCAGCGTGCTGCCGGGCGTGGCCAGCGGGCCGCTGCTAGGTGGCAACCTGTCGATGCTGGGAGCGACCCTGGGGACGATTGCCGAACTGGAGACACAGGGCTGTATCTTGTTCATTGAGGACGTCAACGAACCGTTGTACCGGGTGGACCGTCTGCTGACCCAGCTGCGCCTGGCGGGCAAGCTGGAAGGGATCAGGGGCGTGCTGGTGGGGGATTTTGCCGGTATTACCACGGCGGCACTGACGCCGTTGCTGCAGGATATCTTCGGGCCGCAGGGTGTGCCGGTGCTGGCCGGGTGGCGCAGTGGCCATTGTGATCCGAATGTGTGCTTGCCGCTGGGGGCCAGGGTGCGGCTGGATAGTGTTGAACAAACATTGGTGTTGGAGCAGGATCTGTTCAGGGCTTGAGATTGCCGGGGCCGCACGGCGGCCCCAGGACTCTCACTGCTGACGCAGGCTCTCAAGCAGCTTGTGGGTCGGATATCCATCCGCTGGCCACCCCAGTCCCTGCTGGGCATTACGGATCGCCTTGCGGGTATTGGCGCCAATGATACCGTCAGGGTTCCCCGCTTCATGCCCCTTGCTGTTCAGCAGGTTCTGCAACTCCATGCGCTCGCTGCGGCTAAGTGGCAGGTCTTCCTTCGGCCAGCTGCCGGCGATGAAACCCCAGCCAGTGAAGCGATCCCCCAGCAGGCTTACCGCCAGCGCATAGGACGACGAGTTGTTGTACTTGAGAATGGCGCGGAAGTTGTCCAGCACCAGGAACGCCGGCCCACGCGCGCCCGCCGGCAGCAGCAGGGCGGCAGACAGCTGGTTGCTGCCCACCGGCAGCTGGGTGCCCGCAGGCAGTTTCACGCCCAGCGCCAGCCAGTCGCTCACCGGCTTGCGCAGCGAGCCGTCGGCTTGCCAGTAATCGAAGCCTGGCGGCACCTGCACTTCGAAGCCCCAAGGCTGGCCACGTTTCCAGCCCGAGCTCTGCAGGTAGTGCGCGGTGGAGGCCAGGGCATCCGCGGTGCTGTTCCAGATGTCACGGCGGCCGTCGCCGTCGAAGTCCACGGCATGGGTGTTATAGGTGGTCGGGATGAACTGGGTCTGGCCCATGGCGCCGGCCCACGAGCCACGCATGGCTTCAGGCTGGATATCGCCATGCTGGATGATCTGCAGCGCAGCGATCAGCTGGTCCTGGGCAAATTGCGGGCGACGCCCTTCATAGGCCAGGGTAGCCAGCGAGCGGATGACCGACTTGTTGCCCTGGAACTGGCCGAAGTTGCTTTCCATTCCCCATACGGCGACCAGCACCTGGCGGTCGACGCCATAGCGCTGTTCGATGAGCGTAAGCAGGTCTGCATGCTGTTCCAGCAGCTTCTTGCCGTTGCGTACGCGCAGCGGTGACAGGGCGCCTTCGAGATATTCCCACACCGGGCGGGTGAACTCCGGCTGACTGCGGTCGGCCTTGATCACGTCCATGTCAGGGGTAATGCCAAGGAACGCACGGTCGAAGGTATCCGGCGCGATACCGGCTTGCAGGGCTTGCGGGCGGAAGCCGGCTTGCCATTGTGCGAAGGTTTGCAGAGGCTGGATTTCAGTGCTGACGTCGGGCGTGGTGCCGGGCAGGGTTACCACCGGGGCGGGCTGGGCGGGGGCCAGCGGCAGGGCATCGGCGGCGGTGGGTTTTTCCGCGCAGGCGACGAGCAGGATGAAGCTGGAGGCCGCGATCAGCTGGCGAGGGTGCCAGCGGTGGGTTTGGCAGAAAAGCATGCACTGGTCCAAGGCTTACAGGTCAGGTGAAACCATACCATGCTTGCTCCCGTAACCGTGAGATCTGTTGGAAAATGATGAATGAAATTTGCAGTGATAACTTGTCAACTGTTAGAACTGCCAGTTGGCATCTTGCTCGCAATTATTATGATTCTGGCGTGGCAGCTATCTGATATTGCGAGGTGCGAAGATGGACAAGAGACATGCTCTGGTGCTTGGGGTTCTGGGGCTGGTAGCAACGGCAAATTATTCATACGCCGTACAGCTAGAAGAATCAATGTCGGAGAATAATCTTCATGGCGAAGCAGTGGCTGCGGCATTGCATGCGCGTTATATCGACACGCGCGAGAACTGTGGCGCCGACTCCAAGCCCGCATTTCTTTGCTCGGGTATTCTTCTACGGGGTACTGAACGTTCGGATAGCTTTGATCCATGGAACCCCAGTCCTAATTCGGTGAGGAATGGCGGGGTATCTTTCACCTTTGTGCGGTCCGACTACAAGGTGAAGAGACCACCTAAAAATTATGCGAGTGGCTTTATATTTTCTCCCATTCTAAATCCAGCGGGCGAGGTTGCATTGCCGCCCGAAAAGCTTAAGTATCAAGTGCTCTGCTTCTTTCCTGTTGATTCGCATTCAAGTGCTCGTCCGAACGGTGGCTGCGGGCCCCATCCGAACTTTCCCGTTGAAAGTGTAAGTTGCGAGTTGCAGCGTCCTGCTATTACAACCGACGAGCAGTGGCTGCGTCACTATACAAAATACCCTGCAGGTGGAACGCAGCGTCCGGAGTCGGCTTGCGGATTCAATGTAAGGGTTGATCAGGAGTCCTTGGCGGGGCCGCGCTTTGATGCCGGATTACGAGGTGGACGGCTGGCAGCACCGGCTGCTTTCGATATTCCAAACGATACCAAGATTGCTACGTGGGCCCAGAATATTCCCGCCCAGTTGCCCATCGAAGCATTTATTTATATCGCGTCGTCTGGTGCGACTGGCCTGGAAGAAGCCAGGAACTACTAGGTTCGCTATCGTGGCCAGACAGGTATCACTGTGCCGATTATCAAGGTGACGATGCCGCAGACACTTGATCAGACTACTTCATTCACCTACGTACCCTAGCTCCCAAATTAGGTCAGGCGACTGCTTTAGAGCAAGAAGCCTCCCAATCTGCCGATTGGAGGGGTTCCCGGTGGTAGCTGCCTTTGCCTTCTTTCGGCTGTTCGTGGCGAAGGCAGTATAGGGCGGAGCGATCATCGACTTGCATTTGTTATGGCGCAATTATCTGGCTGCATTCTCCAGTTTCAACGAGGCCAACTGATGGCCTCATTCGCGCTGCGTCCAATTGATTGACGCTTTGCATAGTTACGCCGATCTCCATGAGGGAGTGAAAATGAACTCAATCAAGCTTTCTGTCAGCTTATGTGTTGTCATGTTCATGAGTGGCTGTGTCGGGACTACCCCCAGCGAAACAGGCCCCACATCTTACCAGCCGTTCGGCATTCACTCCCAGGCTACTGACGTTGCTGCCCGGCTTAATGCGCGTTTCAACAATACCGCGCAGCGTTGCAGTGACGACGCACCCGCGTACGAGTGTTCGGGGGTGCTGATCAGACGGTCTATCTACAGGCCGTCTTTTGATTTCTGGAAGCACAGCACCGCAGCGCAAGCGTTGGGCTCTGTCACATTCTCGTTCCTGCGCGTTGACGCCAATACGAATCTTTCGGACCCTAGTGGTTTCATTTTCATGGATGCCACGACTGCTCGGCAAGAAGGCAAGGTCTGGCCCGGAATGCGCTGTATCTACCCTTTCATTGCCGGCACGCAGAACGCCGGCCGGCCACTGAACGGCTGTGGGTTTGCTAACTCGGAGGCGACGCAAGCCGATCAGAGCACCTGTGCTACCTTGGTAGACCCCGCGGTGACGCCGGAGAAATGGCTGGCGAACTTTGCCCGCTTCGGTTCAAACCCTGTTAATCAGTGCTCCCTCAGCACCCAGGACTACAACCAATTCATGACCAGCCTGGCCGTGCGTCGGACATTGTCGAACCAGGCAAGTACCTTGCTAAACGAGGTTCTGGTTCCGACCTGGGATGTGAATAAACCCGAGCAGCTACCAATCGAGGCATTTTTTTACAACACTGCTGTTGCTGGGAGCCTTGTCAATGCACAAGCCCTGCGGCACGCTTACCGTGTGAAGACCGGTTTGTCTCTACCGATTGTGCGTCTGGACTTCGCTGCCCAGGCCCATGAGCGTTTCAGTCAGCTTCCCCAGGACCAGGAAGATGGCTGGCAAGTGGCAGAACGGCTGAATGCCCGTTTCAACGATACCGCTAGGCAGTGCAATAATGGCCAGGCACCTGTCTATTGCAGTGGTGTATTGGTTCGTGGAACAAACTACAGCCCGACGTTCCATGCCTGGAACCCGAACCCCAATACCAACCCTACGGATGCCGTATCATTCTCCTACATGAGGGCGGACATCACGACAATGTGGCTGCCGCGCCAACAAGGGCTTCTTTTCAGTAGCCTGGATTACGCCGCCGATGCAGGGTTGGAAGTCCTCAGGCCACTTTGCATCTATATGGCAGATGCCAACACCTGGCATCGCACGACTCAGGGATGTGGCGCTACATCTTACTATCCTAACGACAGTGGCCCTTGTGCATCCATGGGTATCAACAATCTAGATGCGCTTGGCAATCACTTCCGTAGCGTACCTGAGACTCCCACAGGGCTGCGTTTAAGCCACCAGTGCAGCCTGGCGATCCAGCCGGCTAGTTTCATGCTTGCAATTGAAGGCCGCGCCAATTTGATCGGTGAAGAGATGAAGCCGAACTATGGCTATAACGAAATCATGTTGTACGCATGGGAGCAGAATATTCCTAATCGCTTGCCGATTGACGCTTTGTTTTATACGGCGAGCGGTGGCGCCGCTGCGCTGAACGAGGCCAAGGGCATTCAACAGGACCTGTTCCGCAATTCCGCCAGCCTGGTTAAACCCATTGTGCGCATTGAAACCGGCGCGACTGGTGCGACGTTCAGCTATCGCCGGGAAGATCAAGCTTATTGAGCCGCGCAGGGCGGCGTTGCTCTCATTCTGCGGGCAGCGCCAGCCGCCGCCAGGCCATCAGCAGTGACAAGCATTGCTGAGACTGCGCTAGATCAAGCAACTTCCTTAAAGTAAGAAGCCTCCCAATCTCTCGATTGGAAGGCTTCGCGGCGGTAGCTGCCTTTGCCCTTGTCCGGTCGTTCCTGGCGGCAGCGGAACAGGGGCTGGGCGACGATGGACTTGGCCTTGTTGGGACCGTGCTTTTTCAACGGTTTGCTCATGGCGGGTTCCCCGGTTGGGTGGGTTTTGCGGCGCACTGTAGGGCCCTGGGCAGCCAGGGGCCAATAGATTGTGTTTATGATCGAGATGCGGGGGCGCGAAGCGGCCCGATTACTCGGGGGGAAGCGCCAGCCGCTGTCCAGCCATCAACAGCGACAGCCGCGCCAGGCCGGTCCACGGCGAGCCCTCGGCCTGCCCCTTGATCTGCGCATCGATACGCTGGGCATCCTGCAGCAACTGCGCCCAGCGCTGTGCCGACAGGCGCTGCAGGGCTTTGCTGACCAGGGGGCGGCGTTTGTCCCAGATCGGCGGACGGGCCTGGCTGAAGGCCTTGTCCAGCGGCACGCCCTGGCTGAACTGCTGCGCCAGCCCGGCCAGTTGACGCAGTTCACGGGCCAGCGCCCAGAGAATCACCGGGGGCTCCACGCCTTCACCACGTAAGCCTTCGAGCATGCGCAGCGCATGCGCAGCTTCGCCATTGAGAATGGCATCGACCAGGCCGAAGACATCGAAACGGGCGCTGTCAGCGACAGCGGCCTGCACGGTCTCCACGGTAATCTGGTTGCCTTCGGCCAGCAGCTTGAGCTTCTCGATTTCCTGCGCGGCCGCCAGCAGGTTGCCTTCGACGCGCGCAGCTATCAGCTCGACAGCGTCACGCTGTGCCGACAGGCCGGCCTGTTGCAGGCGCTGGTTGATCCACTGCGGCAGCTGCTGCACATCCACCGGCCAGATCTGGATGAACTGGCAATGAGGGCCTTCTATCAGCGCCTTGCCCCACTTGGTCTTCTGCGCGCTGCCATCGAGCTTGGGCAGGCTGACCAGCAGCAGGGTGTCGTCGGCGGGGTTGGCGCAGTACTCCATCAGTGCAGCGGCACCCTTGTCACCGGGCTTGCCAGAGGGTAGCCGCAGTTCCAGCAGGCGCCGCTGGGCGAACAGCGACAGGCTGGCGCCGGCCTGGAGCAGGGTGCCCCAGTCGAAGTTGGCGTCGGCACTGAACACCTGGCGTTCGTCGAAGCCCTGCTGGCGTGCGGCGTTACGGATGGCGTCGGCGGCTTCCTGGCACAGCAGCGGGTCGTCGCCACTGACCACGTAGACCGGTGCCAGCGCGCCTTGCAGGTGCTTGTTGAGTTGGGCGGGGGCGAGCTTCATGGCGAGCAGGCGGGGTACCCAAAGGTACCCCGTTCGGGCTTAGTTGCCCGGTACTTCCAGTGGCGACTGCTGAGGCGTTTCGGCCTGCTGGCGGCGGGCAGCTTCCAGTGCGGCGGCTTCGGCCTTGGCACGCTCATCGGCTTGACGCTGCAGTTCGTCCAGCTGCGACGGGGTCAGCAGCTGCAGGCGAGCCACCATTGCATTGACCAGATCGCGGCGCATTTCTTCACGGGCGCGGTTGGCTTCCTGCTCCGAACCGGTGATGTTCGAGCCGTCACGCAGGTAGATCTTGCGCACTTCCAGCTTGTCGCTCGTCAGCTCCAGGTTGTTCAGGCCCTGGATGCTGTAGTTCAGCACGGTGGTCAGCTCGTACTCGGCGGTACGGTTGCCGCTGTTGTAGGTCGCCGAGCGCTCGCGCTCCTGCTCGTTGGTCAGCACCAGGCGGTACGGTGCGCCGGCGTGCACGTTGACGCCGTTGCGTTCCAGCGTTTCACGCAGCTGGACCACGGTCGGGCCGTAGGCGTTGCGTGCGCTGACGTCCATTTCCTTCACGCTCAGCTCGGTGGAGCCGGTGCCGCGCAGCTGGAAACCGCAGGCGCTGAGCATGGCCGCCAGGCCAATTACCAGCAAATTGCGTTTGATCATGTTGTTGCTCCCTTGTGGGCCTGTTCCGCCCGCCCGCAATGGCTGCGGGCGGGCGTTGCCATCAGTTGGCGACGATGTTGACCAGCTTGCCCGGTACCACGATGACCTTGCGGATGGTCAGGCCATCGATGAAGCGCAGGACGTTCTCATTGCTGCGCGCGGCCGCTTCGATTTCTTCACGGCTGGCGGCGGCCGGCATTTCCACCTGGCCACGCAGCTTGCCGTTTACCTGCACCACCAGGGTGACGGTGTCCTGAACCAAGGCCGCTTCGTCGACGGCTGGCCAGCTAGCGTCGATGACCGCCTGCTGGTGACCCAGCTGTTGCCACAGCTCGTGGGAGATGTGCGGGGTGATCGGGGCCAGCAGCAAGGTGACGGCTTCAAGGCCTTCGTGCAGCAGGGCGCGGTCCTGCTCGGTGGCCTGCGGGGCCTTTTCCAGTACGTTCATCACGGTCATCACCTGGGCGATGGCGGTGTTGAACTTGTGGTACTGGCCGATATCGGTGCTGGCCTGCTTGATGGCGGCGTGGATGGCGCGACGGATGACCTTTTGCGCATCGTCCAGGGCGGCGACGTCCAGCTTGCCCGGCAGGCCCTGGGCGACGTGAGCCTGGGCCAGACGCCAGACGCGACGCAGGAAGCGGCTTGCCCCCTCGACGCCGGAGTCGGACCATTCCAGGCTCATGTCGGGTGGCGAGGCGAACATCATGAACAGGCGGCAGGTGTCGGCGCCGTACTGGTCGATCATCGATTGCGGGTCGACGCCGTTGTTCTTCGACTTCGACATCTTCTCGGTGCCGCCGATTTCCACCGGCAGGCCGTCGGTTTTCAGGCGCGCACCGATGATCTTGGCCTTGGCATCGCGCTCGACCTCGACATCCGCCGGGTTGAACCAGTCCTTGCCGCCGTTGCTGGCCACACGGTAGTAGGTTTCTGCGACGACCATGCCCTGGGTCAGCAGGTTCTTGAACGGCTCGTTCGAGGTGACCAGGCCTTCGTCACGCATCAGCTTGTGGAAGAAGCGCGCGTACAACAAGTGCAGGATCGCGTGCTCGATACCACCGATGTACTGGTCGACCGGCAACCAGTGGTTGGCCGCTTTCGGGTCGACCATGCCACCTTCGTAGTTCGGCGAGGCGTAGCGGGCGAAGTACCAGGACGATTCGACGAAGGTGTCCATGGTGTCGGTTTCGCGCTTGGCTGCGGCGCCACATTTCGGGCAGCTGCATTCGTAGAATTCCGGCATGCGCGCCAGCGGCGAACCGGCGCCATCCGGCACCACGTTCTCCGGCAGGGTGACCGGCAGCTGGTCTTCCGGCACCGGTACGTCGCCGCAGGACGGGCAGTGGATGATCGGGATCGGGCAGCCCCAGTAGCGCTGGCGGCTGATACCCCAGTCGCGCAGGCGGAACTGGGTACGCGACTTGCCCAGCTCCTTGCGGATCAGGGCCGCTTCGATGGCGTCGAAGGCGCCGGCGAAATCCAGGCCATCGAACTCGCCGGAATTGATCAGTTGGCCATGTTCGCCATAGGCGGCCAGCCATTCGCTGCCGACTTCGTCGCCCGCGCTGGTGCGCACCACCGCCTTGACCGGCAGGTTGTACTTGTGAGCGAACTCGAAGTCACGCTCGTCGTGGGCCGGCACGGCCATTACAGCGCCGTCACCGTAGTGCATCAGCACGTAGTTGGCGACCCACACCGGCAGCTTCTCGCCGGTGAGCGGGTGCTCGACCAGCAGGGAAGTGGCCATGCCCTTCTTCTCCTGGGTGGCCATGTCGGCTTCGGCAACGCTGCCGCTCTTGCATTCGTCAATGAACGCCTGCAGCGCCGGGTTGCCCTGGGCGGCCTGGGTGGCCAGCGGGTGCTCGGCGGCGACCGCGACGTAGGTAGCGCCCATCAGCGTGTCGGGGCGGGTGGTGAAGACCTTGAGCGTACCTGCGTGGCCAATGCTCGCCTGGTCGTAGGGGAACTGCACTTCCATGCCGCGCGACTTGCCGATCCAGTTGCGCTGCATGGTCTTGACCTGTTCAGGCCAGCCCGGCAGCTCGTCGAGGCTCTCCAGCAGCTCGTCGGCGTAGTCGGTGATGCGGAAGTAGTACATCGGGATCTCGCGCTTCTCGATCAGCGCGCCCGAACGCCAGCCACGACCATCGATGACCTGCTCGTTGGCCAGTACGGTCTGGTCCGCCGGGTCCCAGTTCACGGTGCCGTTCTTGCGGTAGATGATGCCTTTCTCGAACAGGCGGGTGAACAACCACTGCTCCCAGCGGTAGTAGTCCGGCTTGCAGGTGGTGACTTCACGTGCCCAGTCGATGGCCAGGCCCAGGCTCTTGAGCTGGGTCTTCATGTAGTCGATGTTTTCGTACGTCCACTTGGCCGGAGCAACGTTGTTCTTCATCGCCGCGTTTTCCGCGGGCATGCCGAAAGCGTCCCAGCCCATCGGCTGCAGCACGTTCTTGCCCAGCATGCGCTGGTAGCGGGCAATCACGTCACCGATGGTGTAGTTGCGCACGTGGCCCATGTGTAGCTTGCCGCTCGGGTACGGGAACATCGACAGGCAGTAGTAGGTGTCCTTGCCTGGCTGTTCGGTAACAGCGAACGATTGTTGCTCGTCCCAGAACTTCTGGGCGGCGGCTTCGATATCACGGGGCGTGTATTGTTCGTGCATGGCTACTTTTTGCTGAGAGGAAAGAGACCTTGTTCCAGGCAGCGGAACCTCGCTGC
Organism: Pseudomonas sp. TE21394; assembly: GCF_054057835.1. Lineage (NCBI taxonomy): Bacteria > Pseudomonadati > Pseudomonadota > Gammaproteobacteria > Pseudomonadales > Pseudomonadaceae > Pseudomonas > Pseudomonas sp. TE21394. The sequence goes on from NZ_JBSRZR010000001.1 coordinate 2,603,913, forward strand.
GTCCGGCACTCCGGCTTCATTTAGAGTGAACGCCGTAGCATACAGCAGCGCCGCGCATCGTGGGAAACCTTCGTTGCTTATGCCCGCTGGTCGCGGCACACGGCTGCTTTTCGCAACAACGCTAAGCTCAGGTGTGGGGGGAGATATTCTTATCTTCAATGAGGTGAACGGATGGGAGAGACGCAGCTACCCGCAATCAAACCGGAGCTATACGAACGCCTGATCGACCGGCTTGGCCTGGCACTGGAAGTGGCCAGGACCTCGGTGCGATTGCGCGACGAAATGCCAGCCGAACTGGAGTTGCGTGGCCTGAGCCATGCGGAGTTCGAACTGATCAAGGCCTACCTGGATTCCCTCCCGGAGCGCCACAACGCCTGTGTCGGCAGTTACCCACAAGCGGAGCCGACATCGGCCAAGATCATCTGGCTCAAGGACAAGAAACGCCCCGCCAGTTCGGCGAGATCCAGGACGCTGCCGCATCGCTAGCCGTTCAGGACGCCAGGCGCAGGCTATAGGGCGCCGGTTCTTTCAACCTTGCACATATCATGATCGGCGCCGGCGGCAGCCTTGTTGACCGGCGTCGATCCTTCTAGGCTGCACGCCTGACCAGGAGGTGTGGCCGATGGCTGTTCGATTCTTCATCAAACAATGGTTGATGCCGCCGGGCATCCTGTTCCTGCTGCTGTTGGCGGCGTGGTGGCTGCGCGCGCGCCGGCCGCGGCTGGCTGCGTTGTGCTTTGTGGTGGGCCTGGCCGGCCTATGGTCGATGAGCTTGCCGCTGGTCATGCAGCAAACGGCGCGTGTGCTGGAAACGGAGCCACCGCTGGCATCGAATGACTGGGCGGGGCTGGCAAGCCGGGCAGATGCCATCGTGGTGCTGGGAGCTGGGCGTGAACGCGGCGACCCGGCCTGGGGCGGTAGTGACCAGCCCACGGCCATCGCCTTGGAACGCATGCGCTTTGCCGCACGGCTGGCCAAGGCCTCGGGCCTGCCGGTGCTGACCAGTGGCGGCTTGCACTATGGCTCGCCACCGAGCGAGGCGCAGTTGATGGCGGACTACCTGCAGGAAGATTTCGGCGTCGAGGTGAAATGGCGGGAGGAGGGCAGCCGTACGACCTGGGAGAATGCCCAGCTGTCGGCCAAGGTGCTGCAGCCGTTGGGGATTCGCCGGGTGGTCGTGGTGACCCAGGCGTGGCACATGCAGCGCTCGCGCTGGAGTTTCGAGCAGGCGGGGTTCCAGGTGGTGCCGGCGCCGGTCGGCTTCCTCGGGCGTGATCATGCGCGGCCGTTTGCCGGCTTGCTGCCGGAAAGCCGGGCGCTGTGGCAGAGCGGGCAGTTGCTCAACGAGGTGGTGGGGTTGGTGGGATATCGGCTGTTCTACTGAGCCTTGTACTGCGTGTACCGGCCTCTTCGCGGGTAAACCCGCGCCCACAGGATTCTCGCAGGCTTCGACAGCGGTGGAGAACCTGTGGGAGCGGGTTTACCTGCGAAGAGGCTGGTACAGGAGAGCTCAAACAGTCCTAGCAATGCGCCCCGCCAGCAAGGCCCAACCCAGCAGCAACGCACAGACGATCGCCAGCGGCCACGAGCGCCATTGCAGGTACGGCGTCAGTTGCTGCATCGGCACCACCTCGCCATACAGCACCGCCTGCTGGAACTGCGGAACCTGCGTGGTAATGCGGCCAAACGGGTCGATCAGCGCGGTCACGCCGTTGTTGGTGGCGCGGATCATCCAGCGCCCGGCCTCCAGGGCACGCATCTGGGCCATCTGCAGGTGTTGCAACGGGCCGATCGAGGTGCCGAACCAGGTGTCGTTGCTGATGGTCAGCAGCAGGTCGCTGCGGGCAGCCAGGCTGGCGGCGAACTCGGGATAGACCACCTCATAGCAGATGTAAGGCGCAATCTGATAGCCCTTTGCCTGCAACAGCGGCTGGTCTTCCGGCCCGCGGGCAAAGTCCGACATGGGCAGGTTGAAGAACTCGATCAGGCCTCGCAGCATGTCCTGCAGCGGCACGTATTCGCCAAACGGCACCAGCTTCTGCTTGAGGTAGGTGCCGTCGCCCTCACCGGTGACAGTGATGCCGTTGTAGTAGCGGCGTTGGTGGTGCACCACTTCGCGCACCGGTACACCCGTGATCAGCGCCGAATTTCGCCCGGCGGCGAAGCGCCCCATCACGTCGATATAGCCCTGGGCCTGGTCCTTGAGCACCGGTACGGCGGTTTCCGGCCACACCAGCAGGTCCACCGGCCGGGAGCTGAAGCTCAGGTCACGGTACAGCGCCAGCTGCGCGTCGATGTGCGCGGGGTCCCATTTCAGCTCCTGCTCGACGTTGCCCTGGATGGCCGCGACCTTCAACGGGTCGCCTGCCGGCTTGGTCCAGGCATGGCCCTTGAGGACCAGGCCCAGTACCCATGGCGCGAGCAACAGCAGGCAGGCCACGGCCAGGAAGGCGGGACGTGCGCGCAGGCGGTGCAGGTTGCACAGCAGGGCGGCACTCAGGGCCAGGGTGAACGAGATCAGCCAGACGCCGCCCAGCGGGGCCAGGCCGGCGAGCGGGCCGTCCAGCTGGCTGTAGCCAGCGTAGAGCCAGGGGAAACCGGTCAGGAACCAGCCGCGGAAGGCCTCTTGCAGCAACCACAGGGCGGCGAAGCACAGGGCGTCGGCCAGCGGCGCTTCGTTGCGCCGCAACCAGCGTGCCCACAGCCAGGTGGGCAGGGCGAAGAACCAGGCCAGGGCGGCGAAGAACGCCAGCAGCAGCACGATCGCCAGCAACGGCGAGGCGCCGCCATAGGTGTTCATGCTGACGTAGATCCACCAGGTACCAGCGCCATACAGGCCGAAACCGAACCACCAGCCACGCCACATGGCCTGGCGCGGGGTGAGCTCGCGCAGGCCAAGGTAGAGCACGGCGATGGACAGCAAGGCCAACGGCCAGATGTCGAATGGCGCCAGGGCCAGGAGAGTCGAAGCGCCGGCCGCCAGGGCCAGCAGGTTACCGGGCCAGCCGGGGCGGGTGATCCAACGCATGTTCGTCCTTAACGGGTGATCGGTGTCAGGCGCAGCAAGTGTATCCGCCGGCTGTCGGCGTTGAGAATACGGAACTTGTAGGGCCCGATCTCGGTGGTTTCGTTGCGCTTGGGCAGGTGGCCGAAGGCGCTCATCACCAGGCCGCCCACTGTGTCGAACTCGTCATCGGAGAATTCGCTGTCGAAGAACTCGTTGAAATTCTCGATCGGGGTCAGTGCCTTGATCAGGAAATCACCACTTGGCAGCGGCTTGATGTAGCTGTCCTCCTCGACGTCATGCTCGTCCTCGATGTCGCCGACGATCTGTTCCAGCACGTCTTCGATGGTGACCAGGCCGGCCACGCCGCCGTACTCGTCGATGACGATGGCCATGTGGTTATGGTTGGCGCGGAATTCGCGCAGCAGCACGTTCAGGCGCTTGGACTCGGGCACGAAGGTGGCCGGGCGCAGCAGGTCCTTGATATTGAAGCTGTCGCCGTTTTCCTTGAGGATCAGCGGCAGCAGGTCCTTGGCGAGCAGGATCCCCAGCACATCGTCATGGCTTTCGCCGATCACCGGGTAGCGCGAGTGCGCGGCGTCGATCACCGCCGGCAGGAACTCGCGTGGCGACTGGCTGGCCTTGATGCTGATCATCTGCGAACGCGGCACCATGATGTCGCGGACCTGCAGGTCGGCCACCTGGATGGCCCCTTCGACGATGGTCAGCGCTTCGCTGTCCAGCAATTTGTTCTGATGGGCTTCGCGCAGCAGCTCAAGGAGCTCCTGGCGGTTTTTCGGCTCATGGGCAAAAGCCTGGGTGAGTTTACCCAGCCAGGACTTCTGCCCGTTGCTCGATCGATCTTCGCTCATGGCGGTTCTCGTGATCCTTCGTGTATCAGTGTGTGATTGAGTCGGTTTCATCGTCGGCGTAGGGGTCGGGGTGACCGAGCTCTGCCAGCAATTCCCGTTCCAGGCCTTCCATTTCCTCGGCTTCCTCATCCTCGATGTGGTCGTAGCCGAGCAGGTGCAGGCAGCCGTGGATAACCAGGTGTGCCCAGTGCGCTTCGAGCGACTTGCCCTGTTCGGCCGCTTCGCGCTCGACCACCGGCACGCAGATCACCAGGTCGCCCAGCAGCGGGATATCGAGCAGGTCATCAGGGACGTCGGCCGGGAACGACAGCACGTTGGTCGCATAGTCCTTGTGCCGGTAGGTGTGGTTCAGTTCGCGCCCTTCGGCTTCGTCGACCAGGCGAATGGTCAGTTCCGAGTCGGCGCTGCGCTGGCGCAGAGCCAGTTCGCACCACTGGTGGAAAGCGGTGTCATCCGGGGCGGTAGCATCGGTGGCCCGTTGAATGTCGAGTTCAAGCATCTTTGCCGGGCGCCTCGGGCTTGGCCTGGCGGGCATCGAAGCGGTCGTAGGCTTCGACAATGCGCTGCACCAGTGGGTGACGAACCACGTCTTTGGGCTGGAAGTGGGTGAAGCTGATCCCCGGAACGTCCTTCAGTACCTCGATGACGTGTGCCAGGCCGGACTTGGTGCCACGAGGCAGGTCGACCTGGGTGATGTCGCCGGTAATGACCGCCGTAGAGCCGAAGCCGATACGGGTGAGGAACATTTTCATCTGTTCCAGCGTGGTGTTCTGGCTTTCGTCGAGGATGATGAAGCTGTTGTTCAGGGTGCGGCCACGCATGTAGGCCAGCGGGGCGATCTCGATCACCTGGCGCTCGATCAGCTTGGCCACGTGTTCGAAACCGAGCATTTCGTACAGGGCGTCGTACAGCGGGCGCAGGTACGGGTCGATCTTCTGGGCCAGGTCGCCGGGCAGGAAGCCGAGCTTTTCGCCGGCCTCGACCGCCGGGCGCACCAGCAGGATGCGGCGCACCTGTTCGCGTTCCAGCGCGTCGACGGCGCAGGCCACGGCCAGGTAGGTCTTGCCAGTACCGGCCGGGCCGATGCCGAAGTTGATGTCGTTGGCCAGGATTTCCTTGACGTAGCGCTGCTGGTTGACCCCGCGCGGGCGAATATTGCCCTTGCGTGTGCGCAGCGACACGCTGACCTCGTTGACTGCCGGGTTGTCGATGTTTTCGACGGTCGACTCCTGCAGGTACAGGTGCACGGTTTCCGGCGACAGCTCGGTGGCCTTGGTTTCACGGTAGAGGCGGCGCAGCAGCTGCTCGGCGGCGGAAGTGGTCTTGGGGTCGCCAATCAGCTCGAACTGGTTGCCGCGGTTGCGGATCTCGATCGCCAGGCGCTGTTCGATCAGGCGCAAGTGCTCGTCGAACTGGCCGCACAGGTTGGCGAAACGGTGGGCCTCGAAAGGTTCGAGGATGAAACGATGGGGTTGTATGGGTGCGTTCAAGGTCGTTTTTAGCCGCCCGACGGCAATGAAGGTGAACTCAAGAATAACCCTTGAATGGCAGTGGCGAAAGCACTGAAACGTCCAACGGTATGTCTGGCCTGTTCTCCGGCGGGCAACACAGATCGGCAAGCCGGTCTGCTATCATGCCTGCCTTTTCTCAAGCATGTGTTATCCCGCCGAACATGAGCAAACGCGAACCCGCCATTTACAAGGTGATCTTCCTCAACCAGGGGCAGGTCTTCGAGATGTATGCCAAGCAGATCTACCAGAGCGACCTGTGGGGCTTCCTGGAAATCGAGGAGTTTGTCTTCGGCGAACGCTCGCAGCTGGTGGTGGACCCGAGCGAAGAAAAGCTCAAGAGCCAGTTCGACGGGGTAATCCGCAGTTTCGTGCCGCTGCATTCGATCGTGCGCATCGATGAGGTGGAGCGCCTGGGCACCGCCAAGATCAGCGAAGCCAAGGGCGGCGGCAACGTGATGCCGTTCCCCATGCCGATGCCGGAGAAGTGACCTTCAGGGAAGTGGCGAGAACGGTGTGCGCCCTTCGGCGTTCTGCAGCTCCAGCAAGTATTTGCGGAAGATCTGGCCGAGCACCTGGGTGGCATGTTCCAGCTCGTCGCGGGGCATTTTCTCGGTCACTTCGTCAGCCATGTCCAGCGCATCCTCGGCGCCGTTGACCGCTGCCATCTTCAGCAGGATGTAAGCTTGCACATTGTTGGCCTTGACCCCTTCGCCACGGTAGAACATGGCGCCCAGGCGGTACTGGGCTTCGGCATGGCCCTGCAACGAGGCCTTCTGCAGCCAATCCAGGGCTTTGTCGAGGTTTTTCGGGGTTTGCGAGTAGTAGTAGTCGCCGAGTTCGAATTGCGCCTGGGCGTCCCCCGCCGTCGCCGCCTGTTCGCAGGCCTTCAGGGCGTTTGCCAGGTCTTCAGGCTGCACGTTCAAGGTGCAGCGGCCCGTCGCCGGAATCAGCAACGAGTTACCGCCCTCTGCCAGGGCCAGCAGGGGCTGAAGAAGCAACAGGCAGCCCAGGGTCAGGGCGCGGCCGGTGCGGTTCATGGGGATCGACTTACCTCTGCAAAGCTGCGGCCAATGTCTCTGGTGGCACATTATGGGATAAGCAGCGCCAACCTTACAAAGTTTTACTCGATTTTCTGCTTGGTTGGGGAAGTCAGCTGATTGGGCAGGGGGATTTATTGCCTGTGCCGGCCTCTGTGGGAGCGGCCTTGTGTCGCCAAACGGCTGCGAAGCAAGCACAGCAATCTGTGCATGACTGCTGAAGCCCTGGGGCCGCTTTGCGGCCCTTTCGCGGCACAAGGCCGCTCCCACAAAAGCACGTTGCAGCGCGTTACTTCAGCGCTGCAAAAGCCTTTTCCGCCGCATCCAGGGTGATCTGCAGCTCCTTGTCACCATGGGCAATGGAGGTGAAGCCCGCCTCGAATGCGCTCGGTGCCAGGTACACGCCACCGTCGAGCATCAGGTGGAAGAAGCGCTTGAAGCGCTCGGCATCGCTGGCCATCACGTCGTCGAAGGTAACGATGTCGTCGGCGCCGCTGAAGTACAGGCCGAACATGCCGCCAGCCTGGGTGGTGACGAACGGCACGCCAGCAGCATCGGCGCGCTGTTGCAGGCCGTCGAGCATGCGGCTGGTGTAGTCGGTCAGCTCGGCGTGGAAGCCCGGGCGGCTGATCAGCTTCAGGGTGGTCAGGCCGGCGGCCATGGCCAACGGGTTGCCCGACAGGGTGCCGGCCTGGTAGACCGGGCCGAGCGGGGCGATGCAGCCCATGATTTCACGCTTGCCGCCGAAGCAGCCAACCGGCATGCCGCCGCCGACGATCTTGCCGAAGGTCGACAGGTCCGGCTTGATGCCGTAGTGGCCCTGCGCGCCACCCAGGGAAACGCGGAAACCGGTCATCACTTCGTCGAAGATGAGTACCACGCCGTGCTTGTCGCACAGCTCACGCAGGCCTTCGAGGAAGCCGGGTGCCGGCGGGACGCAGTTCATGTTGCCGGCCACTGGCTCGACGATGATGCAGGCCACGGTCTGGCCGACTTCGGCCAGGGTCTTCTCGACGGCGGCGATGTCGTTGAATGGCAGGGTCAGGGTGTGCTTGGCGAAGTCCGCCGGTACGCCAGCCGAGCTCGGCACGCCCTGGGTCAGCAGGCCGGAACCGGCTTTTACCAGCAGGCTGTCGGAGTGACCGTGGTAGCAGCCTTCGAACTTGATGATGGCGTCCCGGCCGGTGTAGCCGCGGGCCAGGCGGATGGCGCTCATGGTGGCTTCGGTGCCGGAGCTGACCATGCGCACCATTTCCATCGACGGCACCAGCGAGCAGACCAGGTCGGCCATTTCGGTTTCCATGGCAGTCGGCGCGCCGTAGGATAGGCCATGCTCCAGCTGCTTGCGTACCGAGTCCAGTACCTGCGGGTGACCGTGGCCGAGGATCATCGGGCCCCACGAGCCGACATAGTCGACGTAGCGCTTGTCGTCCTCGTCAACGACGTAGGCGCCTTCGGCATGCTTGAAGAACAGCGGTGTGCCGCCAACGCTGCGGAAAGCGCGGACCGGCGAGTTGACGCCACCGGGGATGTGCTTCTGGGCTTGGGCGAACAGGGCTTCGGAACGGGACATGGAAGGTTCTCTCGAATCAGGATGCGAACAAGGCGTTGAAGGCGCGGGCGCGGCGGGTGACTTCCTGCGCGCTGTCGACACCGAACAGGCCGTGGATCACCGCCAGCAGGTCGGCGCCATGGGCAACCAGCGGGGCAGCGTTGTCGAGGCTAATGCCGCCGATTACCGCGATCGGCAGTTTCACCTGGGCGCGGGCCTGCTCCAGCAGTTCGATATTGGCAGCGGGGGCGCCCGGTTTGGTGACGGAATTGAAGAAGCGGCCGAAGGCCACGTAGCTGGCACCTTCGCGGGCGGCCTGGACGGCCAGGTCAAGGTTGGCATGGCAGGTGGAACCGATGGTCGCCTGGCGGCCGAGCAAGGCCCGCGCCGGGGTCAGCGGGCCGTCGGTCTGGCCCAGGTGCACGCCGACACCCAGGCGCGCGGCCAGTTCGGCGTCGTCATTGATGATCAGCTGGGTGCCGTAGCGCTCGCAGAGTCTCATCAGCCCCTCGGCTTCGCGCAGGCGCCGGGCTGCGTCGTCGCTCTTGTCGCGGTACTGCAGCAGGCACACGCCGCCCTCCAGCGCCGCTTCGACATGTGAGAAGAAACGGCCGGCGAGCAGCTGGCTGTCGGTTATGGCGTACAGACCACGTAGCTTCATACAAGGCCTCGTATCAGGAGCAGAAATCCAGCGGCAGGCGACGTGGCACGAACTGGCCTTTGCCCAACTGCTCGGCATCACGCAGGGTGCGCCAGGTGTAGTCCAGGGCGCTGCGCACGGCGCTGTCCAGTTGTTCGCCCTGGGCCAGGCGCCCGGCCAGGGCGCTGGCCAGGGTGCAGCCGGAACCATGATAGCTGCCCGGCAGGCGCTGGCAGGTCCAGGTGTGGCGCTGGCCGCCGCGGCTGTACAGACGGTTGTGAATTTCGTCCTCGTCGCCGTGACCGCCGGTAATCAGCAGGTGTCTACAGAACGGCAACAGTTTCTCGGCACACTCATCGGCGCTGCCCTCGGGCAGCTCGGCCAGGATGCGTGCTTCGGGCAGGTTCGGCGTGGCGATGGTCGCCAGCGGCAGCAGGCGCTCACGCAGGGCGTAGCCCACTTCGTCCTTGCCCAGGCGGCCACCCCCACCGGCCCGCAGCACCGGGTCGCAGACCAGCGGCAGGTGCGGGTGCGCGGCCAGCAGCTCGGCGACGGTGTCGACCATCTCGATCGAGCCGAGCATGCCCAGCTTGACGGCGGCTACCGTGGAGTCGGCCAGTACAGCGTTGGCCTGGGCCAGCACCCACTCGCGGTCGAGCACGCGGAAGTCGGAAACGTTGACGGTATCCTGCACGGTCAGGGCAGTCACCGCGGGCGCGGCATGACAGCCTTGGGCGAGCAGGGCTTCGATATCTGCCTGAAGGCCGGCGCCGCCACTGGGGTCGTGGCCGGAGAGACAGAGGACAACGGGGCGGGAGCTGTAGATATTCATGGTCGGCGAGCTTACCACCAATCCTGTTTGGGCGGATCGTCCGGCAAATGGGTTTTGCTGATCATGCAGTCAGCTTGTTATCGGTGTTCTTTCTGAAAGCCTTGATCTAGAGCCTTTCCTTTGTGGTTTGATATGGTCGATTGCCAGGTTGCGAAGCTATGCTAGAGTGCTCGGATAACTCGATAAACGGGTTCTGCCGGATCAGGTCGTCTCAAACGGATGGGAGGCAATCGCGACTCGACCGGACAGGCCATGCTGGGGCTGTATGCGCTATTTGCTGATTGTGCTTCTGGGGATGCTGCCCATGCTGGCCGGCGCGGTCGATTTCGACGACGCGACCCGGCAACTTCCGCTGGGCAAGGCCATGCAGGTCTATGAAGACGTCGCTGGCCGTGCCAGCATCGCCCAGGTCAGTGCCCCTGGTTTCGCCAGGCGCTTCCGCTCCCATTCCGAAGACGTGCTGAACGCCGGGTATTCGACATCGGTATTCTGGCTGAAGGTCGAACTACGCCCCATCGCGCCGCCCGGCGCAGCCCCACGGCCATGGTTGCTGGAACTGGCGTATCCACCCTTGGACCACCTCGAGCTGTACCTGCCCGACAGCAGCGGCAACTACCGCCTGGCCCGGCGCACCGGCGATGCCTTGCCCTACGCCAGCCGACAGATCCGGCAAAACAACTACCTGTTCGAGTTGCCGTTGCCGCCCGGCCAGGTAACCACCGTCTACCTGCGCCTGCACAGCCAGGGTTCGCTGCAGGCACCGCTGACGTTGTGGTCCACCGAGGCCTATCTGGAGGCGCAGCCGACGCGCCTGTATGTGCTGGGGATGATCTATGGCGTGTTGCTGGTGATGCTGGTGTACAACCTGTTCATCTACCTCAGCGTGCGCGATGTCAGCTACCTCTACTACATCCTCTATATCGCCTCGTTCGGCTTTTACCAGGTGTCGGTGAACGGCGCCGGCGTGGCTTACCTGTGGCCGGACAGCCCTTGGTGGGCGAATGCTTCGACCCCACTGTTCATCGGTGCTGCTGGCCTGTTCGGCTGCCAGTTCGCCCGGCATTTCCTGCGACTGGGCAGTATCAGCCTTGGCTTCGACCGGCTGCTGCAAGCATTGATGCTGGGCGGTGCGCTGGTCATGGTGCTGGCGGTCACCATGCCCTATGGCTTCGCCTTGCGCGTGGCCACGGCGTTGGCCCTGTTGTTCACCGTGAGCATCTTCAGCGCCGGGCTGTACGCCTGGTGGCATGGCTTGCGCGTGGCGCGCTGGTTCATCATCGCCTGGACGGCATTCCTGCTCGGTGGCCTGGTCAACACCCTGATGGTGCTGGGTTACCTGCCGAACGTGTTCATCACCATGTATGCCAGCCAGCTGGGTTCGGCGCTGGAGGTGGCCTTGTTGTCGCTGGCCCTGGCCGACCGCATCAACAACCTGCGCGAGCAGCAGGCGCAGACCTTGCGTGACGCCGGGCGGACGCTTGAACAGTTGAACTTGCAACTGGCCAGGAGCAACCGCCTGAAAGACGAATTCCTGGCCAGCGTGACGCATGAGCTGCGCACGCCGATGAACGGCGTGATCGGTTCGCTGGAGCTGATGCACACCTTGCCGATGGAGGCCGAAATGGCCCAGTACCACCGTACGGCGGTGGGTTCGGCGCAGGGCATGATGGACATGGTTGATGCGATTCTTACCCTGTCTGAACTGCAGGCCGGCCGCCTGCGTGCGCAGCCGGCACCGTTCAGCCTGCGTAACCTGCTGCACGGGTTGCGCGCCGGTTATGCCGGACAGGCGCTGGGCAAAGGTCTGTACCTGAGCCTGGATATCCCGGTCGAGCTGCCGGATGGCTTGCTGGGTGATGGCCAGAAACTGGCTCGCTGCCTGGCTTGCCTGGTGGATAACGGCCTGAAGTTCACCCACCAGGGCGGTGTGCTGATCCAGGTGCGCAGCCGCCGGCTAGGGCCGGACGAACTGGCGCTGACATTCATCGTCAGCGACAGTGGCATTGGCTTTGACGACCTCGACCAGTCGACCTTGTATCAGCGCTTCTTCCAGGTCGATGGCTCGATGACCCGGCGGTATGGCGGGCTGGGCATTGGTCTGTCGATCTGCCGGCAGATGGGCGAGTTGCTGGGGGCGCAGTTGTCGCATGAATCGACGCGAGGGCTGGGAAGCCGTTTCGAGCTGAGCCTTAACATGACGGTCGCCCAGGGCCAGTTTGCCGCGCATAGCCAGCAGATGCGGCATTCGCTTTGAAAACAGGGCATTGCTCCAGTGGAAGCAGGCGCGGGCATGCCTGCGACATGCGCCAGCCGCACGTTTAGTCGTTAATGTCACTTTGACTGACCCACAGGGAGTGCTTCACTGGGGCTTCAAGCTACCCGGATCCAGGAGCCCCCGATGAACCTGCACCAGTACGCTGAAACCCACCAAGTCACCAACCAGCCACCGCCGCTCGACGGTGCCAACCTGTACCGCCTCGACCTGCCGTTGCAGGAATGGTCACGGCGTTTCGGCGCAGGTTGGGCCGAGTCGCGAATCGATGCCTACGGTGCCCTGGCCGGCGGCCCGCTGATGCAGGCCGGCTTCCTGGCCAATGCACACAAACCGGAGTTCAGCAGCCACGACCGCTACGGCCATCGCATCGACCTGGTCGAGTTCCACCCGGCCTACCATGAGCTGATGCGTACGGCGGTGGAGCACGGCTTGCCTTCGCTGCCGTGGGCCGAGCCGCGTCCCGGTGCGCATGTGGCGCGGGCGTCGATGACCTACCTGCACAGCCAGGCCGAGGCCGGTACCGGCTGCCCGCTGACCATGACCTTCGCCGCAGTTCCGGCGCTGCGCCTGCAGCCCGAACTGGCCGAATACTGGTTGCCGAAAATCCTCGCCTGCCATTATGACCCGCGCAACGTCGGCGACCGCCACAAGGCCGGAGTCACCCTGGGCATGGCAATGACCGAGAAGCAGGGCGGTACCGATGTTCGGGCCAACACCACCCGGGCCTATCCGGTCGGCGCGGCGGGCCCGGGCCAGGCCTACGAGCTGGTCGGGCACAAGTGGTTCTGTTCGGCACCCATGTGCGATGCCTTCCTGACCCTGGCGCAGACCGAAAAAGGCCTGAGCTGCTTCCTGCTGCCACGCCACCGCCCGGACGACAGCCGCAACCAGTTCTATATCCAGCGCTTGAAGAACAAGCTGGGCAACCACTCCAACGCCTCCAGCGAGGTGGAGTTCCGCGGTGCCCTGGCGTGGATGGTCGGGGAAGAAGGGCGGGGCGTGCCGACCATTATCGAGATGGTGGCGATGACCCGCTTCGACTGCATGGTTGGCTCCAGTGCCCTGATGCGCCAGGCGTTGACCCAGGCGGCCCACCATTGTGCATACCGCACGGTTGGCGGGCGGTTGCTGAACGAGCAGCCATTGATGCAGAACGTCCTCGCGGACCTGGCTCTGGAAAGCGAGGCGGCACTGGCCTTGAGCCTGCGCATGGGGCAGGCGCTGGAACAGCTGGACGACCCGCAGCAGGCGCATTTCGCCCGCCTGGTGACGGCGGTGGGCAAGTACTGGATCTGCAAACGTGCGCCAGCCATGATCAACGAGGCTGCCGAATGCATGGGCGGCGCGGGTTATGTAGAGGACAGCATCCTGCCGAGGCTGTACCGCGAGGCGCCGGTCAACTCGACCTGGGAAGGTTCGGGCAACGTGCAGTGTCTGGATGTGCTGCGTGCGTTGTCGAAGGAGCCAGGTGTGCTCGATGCGTTGTTCGCCGAATTGGGCGACGGGCACGGCGACCCGCGTCTGGCTGCACATATCGGCAACCTCAAGGGCGCGTTTGCCGACACCGGCGACCTGCAATATCGCGCGCGGCAACTGACCGAGGACATTGCGCTGGCGCTGCAGGCCAAGCTGTTGCTGGAAGCAGGGAATGCGGTGGTGAGTGATGCGTTCATCGACAGCCGGCTGGCGGGTGGAGGCAGGGTTTACGGGGCCTTGCCGCGGGGTGTCGATGTGCAGGCTCTGGTGATGCGGGCCACGCCAGTCTGGAGCAACTGAGCTGGCGTGGTCCGCTGCAACAGGTCTTGCGCTGCCTCCATACCATGCACAGAACTTGTAGGAGCGGCCTAGTGTCGCGATGGGCTGCGAAGCAGCCCCCGAGGTTCAGCGCCGATGCACAAATTGCCGGGGCTGCTTTGCAGCCCATCGCGGCACAAGGCCGCTCCTACAAGGAACAGCGCTGGCCTGCTGATTAACACCGATCAATGGGGGTGTATTTAGCCACGAAGGCAGGCAAGATGGTTCACAGGCATGTCCAGACAGGAAGCACAGTGTGAGCCAAGCGTTTGTAGTCGTTGATACCCCCGAACAGGCCGTCGACCGTCTGGCGGCCTTGCATGACCAGGCCACCGGGGCCCTCAGCCAGGCCCTCAAGCGTTACCTGAAGGACCGTACCGAGCCGGACGCCGAAGCGCGCGACCTGTTCCGCTATCCCGCGCTGCGCCTGACCTACTACAGCCACGGTGAAGTCGCCGCCACCACGCGGGCCTATGCCAAGGTGCAGGTGGCCGGTACCTACAGCGTCACCATCACCCAGCCGGCCGCGTTCCGTGCCTACCTGCTGGAGCAGCTGCGCCCGCTGATGCATGACTACACGGTGACGGTAGAGGTTGGCATCAGCGAGCAGAACATCCCTTACCCATACGTCGTCGACCAGGGTGACGAGCTGGCCGGCAGCGGCATTACCGCCGCCCAGTTGGCGCGCGTGTTCCCCAGCACCGACCTGTCGGCGGCCACCGACAATATTGCCGACGGCCTGTACGACTGGGGCGGCGCCGAAACCCTGCCACTGGCGCTGTTCGATGCAGCGCGGGTCGACTTCTCGCTGCGTCGCCTGGTGCACTACACCGGCAGCGACTGGCGCCACGTGCAGCCGTGGATCCTGCTGACCAACTACCACCGCTATGTCGACCAGTTCATCAGCCACGGTCTGGACCAGCTGCGTGATGACCCGCGCTTCGTGCGTATGGTCCTGCCGGGCAACGTGGTGATCGAAAAGGGCATGGACCATGGTGAAACCCAGGCCCTGGTGGCCAGTGTGGTATGGCACCGCTACCAGATGCCGGCCTACCACCTGATCGCCGCCGACGGCGACGGCGTCACCCTGGTCAACATTGGCGTCGGCCCGTCCAACGCCAAGAACATCACCGACCACCTGGCAGTGCTGCGTCCGCACTGCTGGTTGATGATCGGCCACTGTGGCGGCCTGCGGCAGTCGCAGACCATCGGTGATTACGTGCTGGCGCACGCCTATATGCGCCGTGATGGCATTCTCGACCGGGTGGTGCCGCCGAACATTCCGATTCCGGCGCTGGCCGAAGTGCAGCTGGCCTTGCAGGAAGCCGCCGCGCAGGTCACCGGCGAGCGTGGCGAACAGCTGAAGAAGCGCCTGCGCACCGGCACCGTGCTGACCTACGACGACCGCAACTGGGAGCTGCGCTGGGCCCAGGAGCGGCCGCTGATCAACCTGTCGCGGGCGGTGGCGGTGGACATGGAAAGCGGCACCATTGCCGCCCAGGGTTACCGCTTGCGCGTGCCATACGGCACCTTGCTGTGTGTTTCCGACAAACCGCTGCACAGCGAGATCAAGCTGCCGGGGTCGGCCAACGCGTTCTACAACCGCGCGGTCAGCCAGCACCTGAAGATCGGCATTGCCGCGCTCGACCTGCTGCGTACCGAGCTCAACTCGCTGCACTCGCGTAAACTGCGCAGTTTCGATGAGCCGCCGTTCCGCTGAGGCCCCATGTCAATGCCCCCCCGTTCCAAGCCGCGCCGCCCCCAGGCGCGGCCTGCCACCGGCCCGCGTCGCCAGCCCAAGGCGCCCCCAGCCGAGCCACGCCTGATCCTGTTCAACAAACCGTTCGACGTGTTGACCCAATTCAGCGATGGCGACGGGCGGGCGACGCTCAAGGACTTCATCGACATCCCCGGTGTGTATCCGGCCGGGCGCCTCGATCGCGACAGCGAAGGCTTGTTGCTGCTGACCAACGACGGCGGCCTGCAAGCGCGCATCGCCGACCCGAAGCACAAGCTGGCCAAGACCTATTGGGTACAGGTGGAAGGACAGCCGAGCGAGGAGCAGTTGCAGCGCTTGCGTGATGGTGTGGCGCTGAATGACGGGCCGACCTTGCCGGCCGAGGCGCGGTGCCTGGAAGAGCCTGAGCTATGGCCGCGCAACCCGCCGGTGCGCTTTCGCAAGAGCGTGCCGACCAGCTGGCTGGAGCTGGTGATTCGCGAAGGACGAAACCGCCAGGTGCGGCGGATGACGGCAGCGGTGGGATTGCCGACCTTGCGCCTGGTGCGGGTACGGATCGGCGATTGGGCGCTGGATGGGCTGGAGCAGGGCTGCTGGCGCGAGGTGCCGGCGACGTTGCAGCGCTAGGCCAGCCAGGGTGGGGGCCGCGGTAGCAGCGGCCTTGTGTGGCGATGGAGCGCAAAGCGCTTACGACCTTCCCTAGCCCTACACCCCTTCGAGAAACCCGACCACCACGCTCTTGATGATGAATGCCAACACCCCCAGCCCCAGCACGAAGAACAGGATCAACGTACCGAACCTGCCTGCCTTGGACTTTTTCGCCAGGTCCCAGACGATGAAGCCCATGAAACCGATCAGCACGGTGACCAGGATGATCATCATCCACTCTTCGAATACGGCGGGATCCATCAGTGTTCTCCAGGCAGGCTGAGCAGCCGAGTATACGCCGGCTGGCGTGAGCGTTTAACGCAGGTGGGTCAATGGCAGCTCGGTGCTGGCCAGCACCTGGTTGAGCACGAAGCTCGAGCGCACGCTGGTGACGCCTTCGATACGGGTCAGGCTGCCCAACAGTAGCTTCTGATAGTGGTCCATGTCCGGCACCACCACCTTTAGCTGGTAGTCGGCATCCATCCCGGTCACCAGGCTGCATTCGAGGACCTGTGGCAGGTTGCGGATGGCTGCCTCGAAGGTTTCGAAGCGCTCCGGGGTGTGGCGGTCCATGCCGATCAGCACGTAGGCGGTCAGGCTCAGGCCGAGCTTCTTGCGGTCGAGCAGGGCCACCTGGCGCGAGATGTAGCCATCGTCCTCCAGCTGCTTGACCCGACGCGAACATGGCGATGGCGACAGGCCGATGCGTTCGGCCAGTTCCTGGTTGGAAATGCGCGCATCGCGCTGCAATTCGGCGAGGATGCTCAGGTCGTAGCGGTCAAGCTTGCTCATGATTTCTGCCTTTTCTGTTCCGATTGCGGCGAATTATCGATCCGGGGCGAAAAATTGCGCAAGTGCTATTTATCCGAGCAATCTTCGCAATCCGCTGTCCCACCCTGTCCGGTATCTTTACCCACAGAATCACTGCCCGGACATCAGTCCACGGCGACGCGCCCCAGGCGGGCGGTCGCGGCCAGCCATCCAACAGGATCGGCCAGGCCCCCGGGCTACACGCCTTCCAGAAGACGGTGTGAGGTGAGCCGGCGCCACAAGTGCCGAGCACGGACGACAATTTCTGAAGGGAGGCCCTGCGGCCTCCCTTTTTTCATGCCCGTGAAATTTCATTGGCCCGCGTGTCGGGCGCGGTAGACTGGTTGCCGGCGCCGTTTTTTTACCGAGAGGATTACCATGAAGTCGCGCATCTGGCAGTCGGCAGGTGTAGGTGTGTTTGCGATGGGCATCAGCTTCGCGGCCATGGCCGAAGGGCCGGGCGAAGCACCCGCTCGTGCGCTCAACTCGCGCGACCAAGTGCAACAGACGCAACCGCCACGCCAGGGCTATTACCAGGACATTCCGCGTCGTCATGGCGATAACCGCTACTGGGAAGCCGGTGGCCCGGGGCAACGTCCTGGCGGCGACTGGCAGGGACGCCCGGATGGCCATGGCAATGGCTGGGGGCCTGGGCCGCAATACCGTCCCGGGCATACCCTCGATCATTTCCCCGACCGTTACTGGAAAGTGCCCTACCGTGGCGATGACTATTTCTATTCCGGTGGCTACTGGTTCCGCCCGCAGGGGGGCCGGTATGTCGTGGTGACCCCGCCTGACGGCATGCGGGTCGATTACCTGCCGCCCTATGCGCGTGAAGTCTGGCTGGGCGGGGCGTTGTTCTTCGTGGTGGCCGACACCTATTACCAGTACCTGGCCGACCGCCGCGAGTACGTGGTGGTCAACCCTGTTGCCGCGTCGCCGCCTGTGGGTGGTGGTTATGATGTGGTGGCTTACCCGATGCACGGGCAAGGGCAGGAGCAGCAGGAACAGGACCGTTACCAGTGCCATCGCTGGGCAGTCAGCCAGTCGGGGTTCGACCCGGCGACAGCGGCATATGCGCCGCCGACCACTGTGGCCGATAACTATCGGCGAGCGCTGGGAGCCTGCTTCAGTGGGCGAGGCTACAGCATCAACTAAACCCGGCATGCTGCTGACCCGACCCATCGCCTGCAGGCTCACACCGGGTCGGCGTGCACCATTACATCCGCCTGCGGGTAGCGCTGACGGATGACTTCCGACGCCTTGACGCACAAGCCATGCGCTTCATCCAGCGGCAACATCCCCGGCAGTTCCAGATGCAACTGCACGAACCACTGGTTGCCTGACACCCGCGTACGCAGGTCGTGCACGCCTTTCACGCCCGGGATGGCCAGCACCAGCATGGTCATCTCCTCGCCCACATCAGCGGGCAGTTCCTTGTCCATCAGGATGGCCGTGCTCTCTCTGGCAATCTGCAGCGCGCTCCACAGGATATAGGCGGCAATGCCCAGGCCGAACAGTGCATCCAGTTGCGGCCAGCCAAAGTGTGCCAGCAGCAAAGCCAGGAGAATGCTGCCATTGAGCAACAGGTCCGAACGGTAGTGCAGGGAGTCGGCGCGCACTGCCGTGGAGCCGGTCACGCGGATGACCTTGGATTGCAAGGCCAGCAGGGCGAGCGTCAGCACCAGCGACAGCAGCATCACCGCGATACCGATGTCGGTATCGCCCAACGGTTTCGGGGTATGCAGGCGCTCGGCCGCCTGCACCCCGATGAGCATTGCACTGACCGCGATGAACAGCGCCTGTGCCATGCCGGCCAGGGCTTCGGCCTTGCCATGACCATAGCGGTGGTCATCATCGGCCGGGCGCAGGGCATAGTGCACGGCGAGCAGGTTGAGGAACGAGGCGACGGCGTCCAGTGCCGAGTCGGTCAGCCCGGCCAGCAGGCTCACCGAGCCGCTCAGCCACCAGCCCACGGCCTTGCTCAAGACCAGGATGCTGGCCACCGCCAGCGACGCGCGCGTCGCCAGGCGCAGCAGGCGCTGGTGTTCAGCCGGGGTGGTCGTCATCCGTGATCGGTGTCCTTGCGGTTCAGGCCGCCGGTACCAGGCCCAGGCTGGCAAGTTGCTCGATGCTGCCGCGATGCTGGATCAGCCGTGGGTCGTTCAACGGCAGGCGCTGGCCCAGTTCGCTCTCGAGAATGGCTTGCAGCTTCAGGTTGTCGACCTTGCCATCGGGGCTGACGGCGTCGCGCAGTTTGACCGGGTCAACCTGGGCGCTGCGCCCGCCCGAATAGTAGATGGCGCCTGTGGCGAAGTCGATGCCGAAGGCGATCAGCCCCGGAATTACATAGAACAGGATGCCGATGGCATCCATCGCGGCAACCACAGGGTCGATCTTGCCGCCGATCTGGCCGCGACGTTCCGGGTAGAGAATGGTGCCGCAGGCGGTCAGTTGGGTCAGCAAGGTGACGATGAGGGCGCCACCGATGACGCGGGTTGGGATGCGCATGTGAATCTCCGAAAAGGTGTTCAGCAGGGCAAGCGAAACGTCTGCACCTGAAGCTAAGACCATGATAGAGCAGGCTGGGTTCGCCGTTATACTCGCGGGATTGTTCGAGGACCACCATGATTTCATTACCGATCGATGTTGTCTTGCCCGCCTTGCGCCAGGCCTTGGAAAACCGTGACGAAGCGGTACTCGAAGCGCCGCCCGGTGCCGGCAAGACTACCCGCGTACCGCTGGCGCTGCTCAGCGAGCCCTGGCTGGCCGGGCAGAGCATCCTCATGCTCGAGCCCCGGCGCCTGGCGGCCCGGGCCGCGGCCGAGCGCCTGGCCAGCGAGCTGGGCGAAGAGGTTGGCGAAACGGTTGGCTACCGCATTCGGCTGGACAGCAAGGTCGGGCCGAAAACCCGTATCGAGGTGGTGACCGAAGGTATCCTCACCCGCCGCCTGCAGGCCGACCCGGCGCTGGAAGGGGTGGGGCTGCTGATCTTCGACGAGTTCCACGAGCGCAGCCTTGATGCCGACCTGGCCCTGGCGCTGAGCCTGAACGGCCGCGAGTTGCTGCGAGACGACCCGCCCCTGAAGATTTTGCTGATGTCTGCGACGTTGGAGGGGGAGCGCCTGTCCCGGTTGCTGAACGATGCACCGGTGGTCTGCAGCCAAGGCCGCATGCACCCTGTGGATATCCGCTGGGGGCGCCCTTACCAGCCGGGCGAGTTCATCGAGCCACGCGTGGTGGACAGCGTGTTGCAGGCGTTGGCCGAGCAGGCTGGCAGTGTGCTGGTGTTCCTGCCTGGCCAGGCCGAGATACGGCGGGTGCACCAGAGCCTGCAGGAAGCGCTGGGTGAACGGCCTGAGATCCTGCTGTGCCCGCTGCACGGCGAACTCGACCTCGATACCCAGCGCGCCGCCATCAACCCGGCGCCCAAGGGCCTGCGCAAGGTGGTGCTGGCTACCAATATTGCCGAGACCAGCCTGACCATCGACGGTGTGCGGGTGGTGATCGATGCCGGCCTGGCCCGGGTTCCGCGCTTCGACCCCGGCAGCGGCATGACCCGCCTGGACACCCAGCGCATCTCGCGCGCCAGCGCCACCCAGCGCGCCGGTCGTGCCGGGCGGTTGGAGCCCGGCGTGTGCTATCGGTTGTGGTCCGAGGCCCAGCATGAACAACTGGCCGCCCATGGCAGTGCCGAGATCCTGCAGGCCGACCTGGCCGGCCTGGCTTTGCAACTGGCACGCTGGGGCGTGACACCCGAGCAGTTGCGTTGGCTCGACCAGCCACCCCTCGCCGCGTTCGCCCAGGCCCAGGACCTGCTGGCGCGGCTCAATGCCTTCAAACCGGGCAGCCGCGACAGTCTCAGCGAACATGGCCAGGCCATGGCCGAACTGCCGGCACACCCCCGTATCGCCCATTTGCTGTTGCGGGGGCAGGACCTGGGCTTGGCACGAATGGCCTGTGATGTCGCTGCACTATTGGGCGAGCGGGATATTCAACGGGGTGGCGGTGCCGACCTGCATAGCCGCTTGGCCCTGGTCAGTGGCCAGAGCAAGGCTGCCCGGGGCAGCCAGGGTGGTGTGCAGCGGGCCCGCCAGCTGGCGCGCCAATACCGTGGTTTGCTGCGCGGCACGCCGCAGGCGCCGGTCGCCGACCCCGATCACCCGAGGTGGCTGGGTGCTTTACTGGCGCTGGCCTACCCTGACCGCGTTGCCCAGCAGCGCCGCGAGGGTGGTGCGGAGTATCGGCTGGCCAATGGCCGTGCGGCGCTGTTTGCCGAGGTCGATGCCTTGATGAAATGCCCCTGGTTGGTGATTGCCGACCTGGGCAGCCGCCAGGGCCAGCGTGAAGAGCGTATCTACCTGGCGGCGGAGTTCGACTCGACACTGCTCGATGGCGTGCTGGCCGAGCAGGTGGAGCGGATTGATGTGCTGGATTGGGATGAGCGCGAGCAGGTGCTGCGTGCCGAGCGTCAGGTCAAGGTTGGCGAGCTGATCCTCAGCCGCGAACCGCTGCCCGGCCTGGACGATGAGGCGCGCGCCCGGGCGCTGCTTGGTCTGGTCCGGCGCAAGGGGCTGAATCTCTTGAGCTGGACACCAGAGCTGCGCCAATGGCAGGCACGTGTAGCGCTGTTGCGCCAACTCGACCTGGCCAGGCAAGGCCACAGCGAATGGCCAGACCTGAGCGACGAAGCCTTGCTCGCCAGCCTGGAAAGCTGGCTGCAGCCGTACCTGGGCAAAGTGTCGCGCCTGAGCCATTTCGCCGCGCTGGATCTGCCTTCAATGCTACGCAACCTGTTACCCTGGCCGTTGCCACAGCGCCTGGAAGAACAGGCCCCTGCGCACCTGGCAGTGCCTTCCGGCTCGAACATCCGCCTGGATTACAGCGAAAATCCGCCGATCCTCGCGGTGCGCCTGCAGGAGCTGTTCGGCCTGGCCGACACGCCACGCATCGCTAACGGCCACCTGCAGGTCAAGCTGCACCTGTTGTCACCGGCACGCAGGCCGGTGCAGGTGACCCAGGACCTGGCCAACTTCTGGCGTACGACCTATGCCGAAGTGAAGAAGGACCTCAAAGGACGTTATCCGAAGCATTACTGGCCGGATAACCCCTTGGTAGCCGAGGCGACGGCGAGGGCCAAGCCTCGGGGTACCTGACGACAGCGTGGCATCCTCTCAGCCGGTTTGCCGGAGCAGGAAGGTAGATACTTCGCCTTCCTCGACATTGAGCAAGGCCACCCAGTCACCGCTCTTGTGAGGGTCGTCCTCGAGGATGCCAACCCGGTAGCCGCGGTGGTCGCGCAGGTGACACACCAGGCCTTCATCGGTCAGTTGCAGTGGTTCGATCTTCCAGAAGTTGGTGACTTCGGCATACCAGTAGAAACCCAGGTAACCGTTGCGGCTGACCCCGAGTCTCTTCGTCGTCGGGCTGCCTGGAATGCTGATGTGATAGTGCAAGCGGTCATCGCTGTGCGAATCGTAGTGAAAGCTCATCAGCGGCGAGTCCTGCCGGCCGCCTGCCTGCAGCCAGTCATCCTCCGGGGTGATGCCCCAGGTGAATTTGTCGTCGCTGCGGCTCAGGCGCAGTGGGATGTCCCGGTCGGCGGCACGCAGGTACAGCTTGCCGCGAAACGACCTGGCGTAGCCCGCGAGTGTGTCATCGTCCATGGTGTGCTCCTAGATAGGCATTGAGGGTCTCCACCTTATGCCCGGGCTGGGCAGCCACGCAGGCCGAAGGTTTTCCTCCATGCCTTCAGGTTCGCTCTTCGCCTTCCAGCAACATGAACAGACGGTACAGCACCACGGTGCTGAACAGCTGCAAGAAGCCGCTGAGGCTGTCCATGGCCAGCTCCATGCCGGGCGATGGCTCGGGGAATGCCATCAACAGCAGCCCGTCGATCAGCCATATCGGTGCCAGCACCGCCAGTACGCAGATCATGATGCGCAGGAAGTGGCCCGTGGTCATGCGTGCGCTTTCGCGCATCGATTGCACCACTGGCAGGCCACGCAGCACCAGCAGGTACTCGGCGAACACCAGGTTGATCATGATCCACACGCCCGGGAAGATGAACAACGCCAGGCCGGCCATGATCAGTAGCGAACTGATCAGGATCAGCAGGGCCAGCTGCGGCCACAGTTGCACGGCGCGGGCGAACAGTTCGCGGTTGCCGGTGGTCTGGCCGTTGCTGCGGGTGTCGAGGAACAGGATCAGCGCGGCGCTGTACAGCGGGTAGAACAGCAGGCTGACCAGCATGCCGTAGGCCGGTGACGCCTGGTCACCCAGCTGCCGGTACAGCAGTTGGGTGAGCAGGGCCTCCAGCACTACAAAGGGCAGGCACAACTGGAGGATGCTCGGCAGGTGGCGGCGGAAGAAGTACAGGGAGTCGCGCAGGACGCTCAGCGGATTCATCAGTCAACATCGCATGGCAGGAAAAACAGGGGCCTAACTTTAGCCCAAAGCAGGGCGGGGGCCGCCATTTGCTGAAAAAAGTTTCACGACGTCGGTGATTGAATCCCACGCCTGTACGCCCCATCTTTGACGCTATCCGTTCTCCCGCCACCCACGAGGTCGCCCCATGAATACTGAAGAACAAACCCTTATCGACGGCCTGTTCAGCCGTATCAGGCAAGCCGAGGACCCGAGCCAGCCTCGTGATGCTCAGGCTCAGGCCCGTATCGAGGAGCACGTGCGCCAGCAGCCGGCGGCACCTTACTACATGGCTCAGGCGATCCTGGTCCAGGAGGCTGCGATCAAGCGACTCGACGAGCAGAACAAGCAGCTTGAAGCCGAACTGAAGCAGGCGCGTGCCCAGGCTGAGGCCGCCCGCACCAGCAGTGCGCCAGGCAGCGGTGGCGGTGGTTTCCTTTCCAGCATTTTTGGTTCGGGTGGACGCAATGCAGCTCCGCCCGTGCAACCGCAACCAGCCGTAGCCGCCCCGGCGGCATCGACTGGCGGCTGGCGCGAACCGGCGGCCGCCGGCTATTTCCAACCGCAAATGCAGCAGCCCGGTTTTGCTGCCGCGCCGGCGCGCAGTGGTGGCAGCAGTTTCCTTGGTGGGGCGATGCAGACCGCGGCCGGTGTCGCCGGCGGTGTCTTGCTGGCGCAGGGTATCAGCAGCCTGTTCCATCATGATGCGCAGCCGCAGGAGGTGGTCGAAGTGATCAAGGAAGAGCCGGCACCCGCCAGTGACAGCAGTGGCTGGAACGACTCGGGCGCACAGCAGCACGTAGCCGACAATGGTGGTTGGGGCAGTGACCAGGGTGGTTATGCCGACAGCGATTATGGTAGCGATGATGGCGGGTTCTTCTCGGACGACGATTCTTACGTCTGACAGGTCTGGCATACTGCGGGCATTTCCGGGGGCGCCAAGCGCCCCCGGATCCCCAGACCTGATATGAGGCACCAGGGTGAAAAAGATCGCGCTGTTCGCCGATGTGCAGAACCTCTACTACACCGTGCGTCAGGCCCACGGCTGCCATTTCAACTACACCGCATTGTGGAGCGCTGTCAGCCGCGAAGGCCAGATCGTCGAGGCCGTGGCCTATGCCATCGACCGTGGCGACAGCAAGCAGCAACAGTTCCAGCAGATCTTGCGCAACCTCGGTTTCGATGTTCGGCTCAAACCCTTCATCCAGCGCAGCGACGGCTCGGCCAAAGGTGACTGGGACGTGGGCATCACCCTGGACGTGATGGATGCCGCCAGCCGCGTCGACCAAGTGGTACTGGCGTCTGGCGACGGTGATTTCGACCTCCTGCTGGAGCGGGTGATTCAGCGTCATGGCACCGAGGCGGTGGTGTATGGTGTGCCCGGCCTCACGGCACTGTCGCTGATCCGTGCCGCCACCCGCTATGTGCCCATCGAGGGTGCGTTGTTGCTCAAACACTGAGGCCCCTTGCATGGAACGTATCGCTGTCATCGACTTTGAAACCACCGGCATCAGCCCCGGCGCCGGCTGCCGCGCCACCGAGGTGGCGGTAGTGATGCTGGAGCGCGGACGCATCGTCGAGCGCTACCAGAGCCTGATGAACGCGGGGGTTGCAGTGCCGGCTTTCGTCGCCGGGCTGACTGGTATCACCACCGCCATGTTGCGCAGTGCGCCGCCGGTCGACCAGGTGATGAACGAAGTGGCCGATTTTGTCGGAAGCACCCCGTTGCTGGCGCACAACGCCGCGTTCGACCAGAAGTTCTGGGATTCTGAGCTGAGCCGCATCGGGCGTAGTCGTAACCAGGCCTTCGCCTGTTCCCTGCTGCTTTCCCGGCGCCTGCTGCCGGCGGCACCGAACCATAAGCTGGGCACCTTGACCCGCTGGGCTGGGCTGCCGGACACCGGGACTGCACACCGGGCCATGGCCGATGCGCAAATGGCTGCCAACCTGTTGCAGCACTTGGCAGGCGTGCTGCGCCAGGAGCATGGTGTGCAGCAACTGTCCCACGAACTGCTCTGCCGCCTGCAGAAAACCCCTGCGGCGAAGGTGCGCGACACCCTGGCCAGGTTCTGTTAGGGCTTCCTTTCCAGTTGTGCCAGCGGCACTCGTCGTTCCACGGCACTGGAAAGAATGATCGAGGTTTTGCTGAAGCCGAACTGCGCTACCCGGTTGATCAGCTCTTCCAGTTCGGGCATCGAGCCCACCGCGGCCTGCATGATCACGCAGGGGTCACCGGTGACCCGGTGGCATTCGGTCAGCTGGGGGATCTGCGTCAATGCTTCATAGGCTTGCTGGTTCCCGTGGCTGGCCAGGCGCAGTTCGATTACACACTGGATCGGCAGGCCGATCTTGCTCATGTCGACCTTGGCCTGGTAGCCGGTAATGACCCCGCTGGCCTCCAGCTTGGCCACTCGCTCGGCCACCGCTGGCGCCGACAGGTTCACCTGGCGCGCCAGTTGCGCGAAGGTGGCGCGGCCGTTGTCGAGCAGGGCGGCGAGCAGCATGCGGTCGTATTTGTCCATGGGGTGTTCCTGCCTGGTTTCGATTCGTTGGAAAAATGCCCGAATAACCATCAAATGCAAAGTGTTCTGGCGATTTAAAGCAGTTTTGTAACTTAAGTTTACTCGGCATGCTTTCTAAACTAAGCCACCCGTAAACGGATTTCGAGTGTGCCCCATGCCTGTCTCCCGTCGCTTCCCCTTGTTGCTCGTCGGCGCTTTCCTGGCCTTGTACCTGGTCTGGGGCTCTACCTACCTGTTCATCCGTATCGGCGTCGAAAGCTGGCCGCCGATGCTCATGGCCGGGGTGCGCTTCCTGATTGCCGGCGGCTTGCTGTATGGCTTCCTGCGCTGGCGTGGCGTGCCGGCACCGACCTGGCCACAGTGGCGGGCGGCGGGGGCGATCGGTTTCCTGCTGCTCAGCTGCGGCAACGGCGGCGTGACCGTGGCCGAGCATGCCGGGGTGGCCTCGGGCGTGGCGGCGCTGGCGGTGGCGACGGTGCCGCTGTTTACCTTGCTGTTCGGCCTGCTGTTCGGGCACCGCAACTCGAGGCTGGAGTGGGCGGGCATCGCCCTCGGGCTGGTAGGTATCGGCCTGCTGAACCTGGGCTCCAACCTGCAGGCCAGCCCGATTGGCGCGGCGCTGATCATTTTTGCCGCAGCGTCCTGGGCATTCGGCTCGGTGTGGAGCAAGACCCTGCCGTTACCCCAGGGGCCGATGGCCAGTGCCGCGGAAATGCTGGTTGGTGGTGCCGTGCTGTTGCTGGGCAGCGTGCTGTCTGGCGAGCGCATGACGCAGATGCCTAGCGCCGCCGGCTGGGGAGCGTTGGCCTACCTGGTATTGTTCGGCTCGATCCTGGCCTTCAGTGCCTACATGTACCTGCTCAAGCATGTGCGCCCGGCGGCTGCCACCAGCTATGCCTACGTCAACCCGGCGGTAGCGGTGCTGCTGGGCATCGTCTTCGCCGGCGAGCAGATCGGTGCCGAAGAGTGCGTGGCCATGGCGGTGATCATCGGCGCGGTGGTGTTGATCGGCCTGCCGCAGTGGCGCAGGGCGCCCGAACCGGCGCAACCGCTGAAAGGTGAAATCTGCAAGTAGACAGGGGCGATGCGGTAAACTTGCCGCCTTCGCTGAACCCCCTGACGGTATTGCCATGAATTTCGCCAAACTCGGCCTGATCGAACCGCTGCTGCGCACCCTGCAGCAGCTGGACTACACCACCCCGACCCCGGTGCAGGCCAAGGCCATCCCCGCCGTGCTGGCTGGCCGTGACCTGATGGCCGCAGCCCAGACCGGCACCGGAAAGACTGCCGGCTTTGCCTTGCCGGTGCTGCAGCGCCTGGCACTGAAAGGGGAGAAGGTGGCCAGCAACTCGATCCGTGCGCTGGTGCTGGTGCCCACCCGTGAACTGGCCGAGCAGGTGCACAACAATGTGCGCGAATACGCCGAGAACCTGCCGCTGAGCACCTACGCGGTGTACGGTGGGGTCAGCATCAACCCGCAGATGATGCGCCTGCGTCGCGGTGTCGACCTGCTTGTGGCTACCCCGGGGCGTCTGCTCGACCTGTTCCGCCAGAACGCGGTGAAGTTCAACCAGGTACAGACCCTGGTCCTCGACGAAGCCGACCGCATGCTCGACCTGGGTTTTGCCGAAGAGCTGCAGTCGGTGTACGCCGCACTGCCACGCAAGCGCCAGACGCTGCTGTTCTCGGCCACCTTCTCCGAGCAGATCCGCATGCTCGCGGGGCTGGCCCTGAATGACCCGCTGAGCATCGAAGTCAGCCCGCGCAATGCCACGGCCAGTAGCGTCAAGCAGTGGCTGGTTCCTGTGGACAAGAAGCGCAAGGTCGACCTGTTCTGCTACCTGCTGCGCAAGCAGCGCTGGAAGCAGGTGCTGGTGTTCGCCAAGACCCGCAATGGCGTCGACCAGTTGGTGGAACGCTTGCTGGCCGAGGGTGTGAATGCCGACGGCATCCACGGTGACCGCCCGCAAGCCACCCGCCAGCGCGCCCTGGACAGCTTCAAGGCCCGCGAAATCCAGGTGCTGGTGGCTACCGACGTGGCGGCTCGCGGCCTGGATATCGATGATTTGCCCCTGGTGGTCAACCTCGACCTGCCGATCGTTGCCGAGGACTACGTGCACCGCATCGGGCGTACCGGGCGTGCGGGCAACAAGGGCGAGGCGATTTCCCTGGTGTGTGCCGATGAAGTGCAGTTGCTGGGGGCAATCGAAGTGCTGACCCGGCAGACCCTGCCGCGCCATGAGGAGCCGGATTTCATTCCCGACCACCGGGTACCGCTGACCGATGCCAGCGGCCAGGTGATCAAGAAGCCGAAGAAGCCCAAGAAGCCGAAAGAAAACAGCGCCAAGCGCGGCTTGGGGCGCTGGATGGACAGTGCCGAGGCGGGCAGTGCGGCGCCGGCAGTAAAGGCAGTGCGCAAGGTGCCGAGCTTCAATGGTGGGCCGCGCAAGCGTAAGCCTTGATATTTTTGGGGCCGCTTAGCGGCCCTCCACAAGGTACAGCGCAAGCCCTCGGCAATCTTTCAGGAAAGCCGAATCGCCCAATCCGCCGCCGCCCGTCCGGCGCGCAATCCGCTGGCAAAGCACGTCGTCAGCAGATAGCCCCCGGTCGGTGCTTCCCAGTCCAGCATCTCGCCAGCGCAGAAGACTCCCGGCATGCGCTGCAGCATCAGGCCTTCATCCAGGGCCTCGAAACGCACCCCACCCGCGCTGCTGATCGCTTCATCCAGCGGCCGCGTGCTTACCAGCGTGATCGGCAATGCCTTGATCGCCCTCGCCAGCGCGTCAGGGTCGGTAAAGGTCGCCTGATCGGTCAGTTCGCGCAACAGCGCTGCCTTGACCCCATCGATGCCCAGCTGGCTATGCAGATGCTTGGCCATGGAGCGCGACCCCCGGGGCCTGGCGAGCGCCTGGGCGACTTTTTCCAGCGGTTTGTCCGGCAACAGGTCAAGCAACAACCGCCCTTGACCGGTACGGTTGATCGCCTCGCGCACCGACGCTGACCAGGCATACACCAGGCTGCCTTCAACACCCTGGGCAGTGAGAATGAACTCGCCTTTGCGCGGCGCGCCGCCGGGCACGCTCAAGGCAATGTTCTTCAGCGGTGCACCGGCAAACTTTTCCTTCAGCAGCGTGCTCCAGCCTGCCACTTCGAAACCGCAGTTGCTCGGCTGCAGCGGTGAGATATCCACACCCCGTTCGGCCAGCAGTGCTTGCCAGCTGCCATCGGAACCCAGCCGCGCCCAACTGCCGCCGCCCAGTGCCAATACCACCACCGCAGGTGTAAGCAGCCGTTCTCCCTGTGGATAAGCCATTCGCAATGCCCCTTCGGCATTCCAGCCCAGCCATCGGTGACGGGTGTGGATAACCACCCCGCTGTCGCGCAGGCGCTTGAGCCAGGCGCGCAGCAATGGCGCGGCCTTCATGTCAGCAGGGAACACCCGGCCCGAGGTGCCGATGAAGGTTTCGATGCCCAGCCCGTGGATCCACTGGCGCAAGGCATCGGCATCGAAGTCGCGCAGCAGGGCGTCGATCTCGCCCTGACGCTCGGCATACCGGGCGACGAAGGCCGGGTATGGCTCGGAATGGGTGATGTTCATGCCGCCGACACCTGCCAACAGGAACTTGCGGCCGACCGAAGGCATGGCATCGAACACTTCCACCGTCAGGCCCGCCTGGGCCAGTGCTTCTGCGGCCATCAGGCCGGCGGGGCCAGCGCCGATGACGACAGCAAGGGAAGGGGCGGCGGGTTTCAGTTCGGGCATGGTGGGCAGCAGGCTGTGGAAAAGACGCGCATTCTAGCGCAGCGGGGCCTATGGAAGCACTGATCAAAAAATGATCATTCGGTTGCAGGCCTCGGCCATCAAGGGCTGTGGCGCCTTTCCCGCAGGTTATCCACAAGCGGCTCCACAATCATTGTGAACAACCGATGACACGGGCCGCACTGTGGTGGAGGATGCCATGACGCCTGGCCAGCGCTACCCGGTCCTTGCTGTAACCGCCGCCGATCACGCCCACCACCGGGATGTCGCGGCCCAGGCAGTGGCGCAGCACCGCTTCGTCACGGGCGGCCACGCCTGCATCGGTCAGGTGCAGGTAGCCCAGGGCGTCGTCCTTGTGCACATCGACCCCGGCGTCATACAGCACCAGGTCGGGACGATAGAGCGGCAGCAGGTAGTTCAGGGCATCGTCGACCACCTTCAGGTAGGCCGCGTCATCCATGCCGCGTGGCAAGGGAATGTCCCAGTCGCTTTGTGCCTTGCGGGCCGGGAAGTTCTGTTCGCAGTGCAGTGATACGGTGATGGCATCTGGCGTGTCGTGCAGGATGCGCGCGGTGCCGTCGCCCTGGTGCACGTCGCAATCGAAGATCAGCACCCGGTGCACCCGACCGGCTTCCAGCAGGTAGCGGCTGATCACCGCCAGGTCGTTGAAGATGCAGAAGCCGGCAGGATGATCGTAATGGGCATGGTGAGTGCCACCGGCAAGGTGGCAGGCGATGCCGTGCTGCAGTGCCATCTCGGCACTCAGCAACGAGCCACCTACCGCGCGTACGGTACGTCGGGCCAAGGCTTCGCTCCAGGGCAGGCCGAGGCGACGTTGGTCCTCGCGTGACAGGTCACCGTTCAGGTAGCGCTCGATGTAGCTGCGGTCGTGAGCCAGGGCGAGAATGTCGTTGGGGCAGATGCCCGGGCGCAGCAGGGCCTGGTCGGTGGTCAGCCCGCTGTCGACCAGGTGATCACGCAACAGGCGGAACTTGTCCATCGGAAAGCGGTGCTCGGCAGGAAACTCCGGGCTGTAGTCGTCGTGGTAGATCAGCGGCAGCGGCATGGCGGTTTCGCAATCGGGGCCAGTGCTGATCTTGCCAGTTCCGGGGTTGTGCTTCCATCGCGAGCGCGCACATGGCCCGTGGGCGCTGTCGCACCGTCGGCCCAGTCCCGCAGCAGGCCTCTGTCAGGGTCACGATATGCGTCTCTTGTCGCCAGTCAGGCGGTCAATGCCGCCACGACCATGCACAGGCCAAGCGCGGCACCGAGGCGGTTGCGGGTCAGGCGGCCTTGCGCTGGGCGTGAATGGCAGTGTGCCCCAGGGTTTGCTCGATAGCAGGTAGTGCTCCATTGGCATGGCCGCATATGGCGCGGGGGTGGATGGCGGCAGCCTGCCGGGCGGCGGTGAAGGCGCTGTGAAAATTGCGTTGGGGCGCGTACAGGCTGGGTGAAAGCTGCGCCCGCGCCTACGCTGTAAAATGCAACAGCGCAAACGGAGCCCGCCCCATGACCCCGATCCTGCAACTGGAAAGCGCACGGCTGGTGCTGCGCCAATGGCACGACGAAGACCTGCGAGAGTTCGCCGCGATGTGCGCCGACCCGCAGGTGATGCGCTACTTCCCGGCGCCGCTGACACGCCTGGAGGCAGCTGCGCTGATCGGCCGCGTGCGCGGTCATTTCAACGAATACGGCTTCGGCTTGTGGGCGCTGGAGCGCAAGGACAGCGGTGCGTTCATTGGTATGACTGGGCTGTTGCATGTCGGCTTCGATGCTGATTTCACACCGGCAGTGGAAATCAGCTGGCGCCTGGCACGCCGCCACTGGGGCCTGGGCTTTGCCAGTGAGGCAGCGTGGACCTGCCTGCGTTGTGCTTTCGCCCAGTTGCGCCTGGAGGAGGTGGTGTCGTTCACTAGCGAGAGCAACCTGCCGTCACAGAAGG
Organism: Pseudomonas sp. TE21394; assembly: GCF_054057835.1. Lineage (NCBI taxonomy): Bacteria > Pseudomonadati > Pseudomonadota > Gammaproteobacteria > Pseudomonadales > Pseudomonadaceae > Pseudomonas > Pseudomonas sp. TE21394. The sequence continues at coordinate 2,635,276 of NZ_JBSRZR010000001.1, forward strand.
TCATGCAGGCCATCGGCATGCAACAGGACCCGGACGGCAGTTTCCAGCACCCCCGCCTGCCTGTGGGCCACCCGCTGCGTCCGCATGTGCTGTACCGCATCGACCGCGCTCACTGGGAGCAGACCCTGCGCGCCTGAATGCATGGCCATGCCCGGCACCAATGACAAACCCTGTATCATTTGCCCTCATAACAGTGCTGTTGAGACGTGTTGCCTTGCTAGGAGAACCCCCGATGAGTCATGTGTTGGACGACCTGGTCGACCTGTTGAGCCTCGAGTCCATCGAGGAGAACCTGTTCCGTGGACGCAGCCAGGACCTGGGCTTCCGCCAGTTGTATGGCGGCCAAGTGCTCGGCCAGTCGTTGTCGGCAGCCAGCCAGACGGTTGAAGACGCACGCCACGTACATTCGTTGCACGGTTATTTCCTGCGTCCTGGCGATGCCAGCCTGCCGGTGGTGTATTCGGTGGATCGCGTGCGTGATGGTGGCAGCTTCAGCACGCGACGGGTGACGGCGATCCAGAAAGGCCAGACCATCTTCACCTGCAGTGCCTCGTTCCAGTACGACGAGGAGGGTTTCCAGCACCAGGCACCAATGCCTGAGGTGGTCGGCCCGGAAAACCTGCCCAGTGAGGTCGAGCTGGCCCGGGCCATGGCCGACCAGTTACCCGAGCGCATTCGTGACAAGGTGCTGTGCGCCAAGCCGATCGAGATTCGCCCGGTCACCGAGCGCGACCCGTTCAACCCCAAGCCTGGCGACCCGGTGAAGTACGCCTGGTTCCGCGCCGACGGCAACCTGCCCGACATTCCGGCCCTGCACAAATACCTGCTGGCCTACGCCTCGGACTTCGGCCTGCTGACCACCGCACTGCTGCCGCATGGCAAATCGGTGTGGCAGCGCGACATGCAGATCGCCAGCCTCGACCATTCGCTGTGGTTCCACGGCAACCTGCGCGCCGATGAGTGGCTGCTGTATGCCACCGATAGCCCCTGGGCGGGCAATGCCCGAGGCTTCTGCCGCGGCAACATCTTCAACCAGGCCGGGCAACTGGTGGCATCGTCGTGCCAGGAAGGCCTGATTCGCCATCGCAAGGATTGGGCATGAGCCTGGGTGAGGTCCGCAACTGGGTGTTCGACATGGACGGCACCCTGACCGTGGCCGTGCATGATTTCGCTGCCATCCGCGTGGCGCTGGACATCCCGGCCGAGCACGACATCCTCACTCACCTGGCGGCCCTGCCGGCGGACGAAGCGGCGGCCAAGCATGCCTGGCTGCTGGAGCACGAGCGCGACCTGGCGGTCGCTTCCACGGCTGCCACCGGGGCGGTGGAGCTGGTGCGCGAACTGGCCGAGCGGGGTTGTCGACTGGGCATTCTGACCCGCAATGCCCGCGAGCTTGCGCATGTGACGCTGGAGGCCATCGGCCTGGCTGACTGCTTCCCGGTCGAGCACATCCTCGGGCGCGACGAAGCAGAGCCCAAGCCGAGCCCGGACGGGTTGTTGAAAATCGCCAGTGCCTGGGGTGTGGCAGCCCATGAGCTGGTGATGGTGGGGGATTATCGGTTCGACCTGGATTGTGGGCGTGCAGCAGGGGCGCGCACGGTGCTGGTGAACTTGCCGGACAACCCATGGCCGGAACTGGTGGACTGGCATGCGGCCGACTGCCGGGCATTGAAGGTGATGCTGGGCTGAGTTTTCGTGTCGCCTGTGCGGGCTTCTTCGCGGGTAAACCCGCTCCCACAGGGCCCGCGCCGAGCTCAAGCCCAGCACTCAACCTGTGGGAGCGGGTTAACCCGCGTAGAGGCCGGACCTGTCTATGCTGAACCCCAATCTATTCCCTGAACGGAGACCCTACCCATGACCAGCAAGGCCATTTACGTACAACCTGGCGGCGGCTACGACAAGGTCGAAGTAGGCAGCTACGAGGCCCCTGCACCCCAGGCAGGCGAGATCACCGTTCGCCTGCACGCCAGCTCCCTCAACTACCACGACTTTGCCGTGGTCAGCGGCATGTGGGGGCCGAGCGAGCGGCGCATTCCGATGGCCGATGGCGCGGGTGAGGTAGTCGCAGTGGGTAGCGGTGTCAGCGAGTTCCAGGTCGGCGACAATGTGGTCAGCACCTTCTTCCCCGACTGGCTCGATGGCCAGGCCAATGTCGAAGGCTTCGCCAGGGTGCCGGGCGATGGTATCGATGGTTATGCCCGTGAACAGGTCACTGCCCGCGCCAGCGCCTTCACCCAGGCGCCGAAGGGCTTCAGCCACGCCGAAGCCGCCACCCTGACCACCGCCGGCCTCACCGCCTGGCGTGCGCTGATGAGCGACGACCACCTCAAGCCCGGCGATACGGTGCTGGTGCAAGGTACCGGTGGCGTGTCGATCTTCGCCCTGCAGTTCGCCAAGCTCGCCGGCGCCACGGTGATTGCCACCTCGTCCAGCGACGTCAAGCTCGAGCGCCTGAAGGCCCTGGGAGCGGACCATCTGATCAATTACAAAAGCACTCCGGCCTGGGGTGAGAAAGCGCGCGAGCTGACCGGCAACCGCGGCGTCGATCATGTGATCGAAGTGGGCGGCCCGGCGACACTGGAACAGTCGATGATTGCCGCGCGTATTGGTGGGCATGTTTCGTTGATCGGTATCCTCACGGGTGTTGCCGGGCAGTTGCCGCTGGTACAGGCGCTGGTGCGGCAGATTCGCCTGCAAGGCGTGCTGGTAGGCAGCCGCGCCCAGCAGCAGGCCATGGTGCGGGCGATCGATGCCAATGGCTTGCGGCCGGTGGTGGACAAACATTTCGAGCTGGAACAGATCGTCGAGGCGTTCCGCTACCAGGAAAGCAACCGGCATTTCGGCAAGATCTGCCTGACCTGGTAGCTATGCAAGGCTTTTGTGCAGGAGCGGCCTTGCGTCGCGATGGGCTGCCTAGCAGCCCCTCGGTTTCCGCACGGAAGCTGAAAACCGGAGGCCGCTTTGCGGCCCTCTCGCGACGCGAGGCCGCTCCACCGGGGAAGGTGTCATGCCTGTTCGGCCAGCAGGCGATCGCGGCTATTGGACAGATGCAGACAGATGGCTGCCCGCGCCGCGTCCGGGTCTCGCCGGCGAATGGCATTGAGGATCGCCTCATGTTCGAGGTTGGCCAGGTACGCCTGGCGCGCCAGCTTCGCCCCGCTGCGCTCAGCTAAAGCCATACGGTTGCGTGGAATCAGGCCACTGCCCAGCTGCAGCAGCATCTCGGTGAAATACAGGTTGCCGGTGGCCTCGGCAATCAACAGGTGAAAGCGCCGGTCGGCCTCGATGCAGCTGTCGCCGGCGGCGGCCAGGTCCTGGTAGTCATCCAGCGCCTGGCGCATACGTGCCAGGTGCCCATCATCACGGCGCAGCGCGGCCAGGGCGGCAGCCTGGCCTTCCAGGCCAATGCGCAGTTCCAGCAGGTCGCGCACATTTGCCGCGCTTTCCGCAGCGATGCGCAGGCCAGCCTGGGCCTGGCGCTCCATCACGAAGGTACCGATACCGTGGCGTGGTTCCACCAGCCCCGACGCCTGCAGTTTCGACAAGGCTTCGCGGACCACGGTGCGGCTGACCCCGTGCTCGCGTACCAGGGTGTTCTCCGAGGGCAGTTTGTCGCCTGGCCTGAAGGTACCCAGCAAAATCTGCTGGGTCAGGCTGGAGACCAGGTCGTGGGCACGGCTGTGGCCATGCTTGCGCAGGCGTTCGGGTTCCATGATTTCATCCGTTGCGGTCTGTACTTGTATGACAAGTTAATGGATAGAAAAATTTTTTGCTGATTTTTGCACTGCTCAAGGCGCTCCATAGCGTGACAATTACCGCACGTTTTCGACAATATTGTATTTTGCCAGCTTGTATGTTGCCATTTTGACGACGTTTCTGATCTTGTCGTACAACTGCGCTGCGCATATGCTCCAGCCCACTGTCATGTCAGACAACTCCGCCCCGCACAAAAACAATTAGTGGGAGATCCGCAAGTGAACGATACCCTCGCTCCGTCGACCCGGAATGAAGGCGACGCCCTGGCCAGCGCCGTGGCCAAGGTCAAGCGCCACGTCCTGCCGCTGTTCGTCATCATGTTCATCGTCAACTACCTTGACCGCGTCAACATTGGCTTCGTCCGCCCCCATCTGGAGAGCGACCTGGGCATCAGTGCCGCAGCCTATGGCCTGGGTGCCGGGTTGTTCTTCATCGGTTACGCGTTGTTCGAGGTGCCATCGAACATGCTGCTGCAGAAGGTCGGCGCGCGCCTATGGCTGACCCGCATCATGTTCACCTGGGGGCTGGTGGCTACGGCCATGGCCTTCGTGCAGAACGAAACCCAGTTCTACGTGCTGCGCTTTCTGCTCGGCGTAGCCGAAGCGGGCTTCTTCCCCGGGGTGATCTACTACTTCACCCGCTGGCTGCCTGCCGCCGAGCGCGGCAAGGCCATTGCCATCTTCCTCAGTGGTTCGGCGCTGGCCTCGTTGCTTTCCGGGCCGCTGGCCGGGGCGCTGATGCAGCTTCAGGGCCTGGGCATGCATGGCTGGCAATGGATGCTGTTCATCGAAGGCATGGCCTCGGTGGCGCTGTGTTTCTTCGTGTTCTTCTGGCTCGACTCCAGGCCACAGGATGCCAAGTGGCTGAGCCAGGCCGAGCAGGACGCGTTGGTGGCCGCCATCGACCAGGAGCAGCGTGAGCGCGAAGCCGTCGCGGTGGTCAGGCCATCGGCCTGGAGCCTGCTCAAGGACCGCCAGATCCTGCTGTTCTGCCTGATCTACTTCTGCATCCAGCTGACCATCTACGCCGCCACCTTCTGGCTGCCAAGCATCATCAAGCGCATGGGCGACCTCAGCGACCTGCAGGTCGGCTTCTTCAACTCGATCCCCTGGCTGATCTCGATCCTGGCCATGTATGCCTTCGCCGCCGGCTCCGCGCGCTGGAAATTCCAGCAGGCCTGGGTGGCGGGGGCGCTGGTGGTCGCCGCCATCGGCATGTTCATGTCCACCACCGGTGGGCCGGTGTTCGCCTTTGTTGCGGTGTGCTTTGCGGCGATCGGTTTCAAGTCGGCTTCTTCGCTGTTCTGGCCGATCCCGCAGGGTTACCTGGATGCACGCATCGCCGCAGCGGTGATCGCCCTGGTCAACTCGGTCGGCAACCTCGGCGGCTTCGTCGCCCCCACCACCTTCGGCCTGCTGGAACAGCAGACCGGGTCGATCCAGGGCGGCTTGTACGGCCTGGCGGTGACCTCGGTGCTGGCCGCCATTGCCGTGTTCTTCGTACGCACGCGCCCGAAGGGCGCCCCTTCCGACGACCTCAAGGCACCTTCGGCCTTGGGCCAGAGCCACTGATGACTGCGAGACAACAACCATGAACCTGCAGACAACCCCCGCCACCCACACTGACACCCCGGTGGTCACCGACCTGCGCGTCGTCCCTGTCGCCGGCCATGACAGCATGCTGCTCAACCTCAGTGGTGCGCATGGCCCGTTCTTCACCCGCAACGTGGTGGTATTGCGCGACAGTGCTGGCAATACCGGCCTGGGCGAAGTGCCCGGTGGCGAGAAGATTCGCCAGACCCTGGAAGACGCCCGCAGCCTGGTGCTCGGCCAGCCAATCGGCCATTACCAGCGCGTGCTCAATGCCATGCGCCAGACCTTCGCTGGCCGCGACTCGGCCGGGCGTGGCCTGCAAACCTTCGACCTGCGCATTACCGTGCATGCGGTAACCGCCATGGAGTCGGCGCTGCTCGACCTGCTCGGCCAGCACCTGAACGTGCCGATGGCGGCACTACTGGGCGAAGGGCAGCAACGCGACGCGGTGAAGATGCTCGGATATCTGTTCTACATTGGTGACCGTCGGCAGACCAACCTGGCCTACCGCAACGAAGCCGACAGCGAGGATGATTGGTTTCGCCTGCGCCACGAAACAGCGCTGACCGCCGACGCGGTGGTACGCCTGGCCGAGGCCGCCGAGGCGCGTTACGGCTTCAGCGATTTCAAGCTCAAGGGCGGAGTGCTGCGTGGCGAGGAAGAAATGGAAGCGGTGACGGCCCTGGCCGAACGCTTCCCGCAAGCGCGCATCACCCTCGACCCGAACGGCGCCTGGTCGTTGCAGCAGGCCATTGCCCTGTGCCGCGACAAGCACGCTGTGCTGGCTTACGCCGAGGACCCGTGTGGTGCCGAGGACGGTTATTCGGGCCGCGAAGTGATGGCCGAATTCCGCCGCGCTACCGGCTTGCCGACAGCCACCAACATGATCGCCACCGATTGGCGGCAGATGGGCCACGCGATCCAGTCGCAGGCGGTCGACATTCCATTGGCCGACCCGCATTTCTGGACCTTGCAGGGCTCGGTGCGGGTGGCGCAGATGTGCAACGACTGGGGCCTGACCTGGGGTTCGCACTCCAACAACCACTTCGATATTTCGCTGGCGATGTTCACCCAGGTGGCTGCGGCAGCGCCGGGCGAGATCACCGCAATCGATACCCACTGGATCTGGCAGGACGGCCAGCGACTGACTCGCGAGCCGCTGCGCATCGTCGATGGCCATGTACGTGTGCCGGCGCGGCCGGGGCTGGGGGTGGAGCTGGACGAAGCGCAATTGGCCAAGGCTCATGAGTGCTACCGCAACATGGGCCTGGGCGCGCGCGATGACAGCGTGGCGATGCAGTTCCTGATTCCCGGCTGGCGCTTTGATAACAAGCGGCCCTGCCTGGTGCGTTAAAAGCAGGTGCAGGCCTGGTGTTGAGAAAACAGCCCTGCAACCAGGGCTGTTTTCGAAAGCCGCAGCAGGCCGTACCCGTGGGGAACGGCCGTTGCCGATAAGTTTACCCAACGTGTTCGGGCTTCAGCAGTTTCAAACCCTGTGCGCTGGTGTAGCCATGGATCTCCTGTACATCCAGGTTTCGCATGAAATCAATGATCGGGGCGGTGACCACTTGGCCTGGCACCATGATCGGGAAGCCAGGCGGGTACGGAATCACGAAATTTGCCGAAACCAGGGGCGGGCCGTTTTCCAGGCGCTGGTCGATCTTGCTGTCGGCCAGTTGCAGATACTCGCAGGCCTCATGGTCGTAAGCCTTGTAGAAGGCCTTGCGGATGTCGCCTTCGGTCGTGCCCTCCAGTGCATCGCTGCGGAACTCCGGGTGGAAGCAGCTGAAGTCTGGCAATGCAGGTAGGTCTTCGACAAGGCTGGTGACCCTGCTTCGTAGTTGCTGGGCCTGGTTTTCATCGTCTGCGATGCTTGCATTGATGTCCCGGCATATTTGCACCAGCACTTGTAACAGGTGTGCCACATCGCTGCGAGTGTTGTTGATGTTGGTCTGCAACAGCACACTGTTGCGGGACGTCTTGTTCAGTTGGATGTTGTATCGCCCGGCTAGCAATTGCTTGAATTGGGTGCCGTCGAACCCGGCGTGTCCGCACGATAATGTCAGGCGTGTGGGGTCAAGGAAGAATTCATCATTGATGATCGCCTGGCTCAGCGTACTCCAGTGGGCTCGGTCATCCACGTAACTGGCGATCTTCGATTGGCGCAACGGTTCGGGAATAAGCTCCGCAACATCCAGGATCTTGAAATAGCGAGAGATCAAAGGGTGATTATTGACCTGCTTGCGTATGACGAAGGCCAACTGCGTGGCGCGCATCACCAAGTCATAGCCTTCGAGATTCATCTGCCGACGCGCAAGGTCCAGCGAGGCGATGATCTGCTGGTTGGGTGAGGTAGAAGTATGGGTGAATACCGCTTCGCGGAAGGCGCCTTCGGTCTGGGGGAAGGCATCGTCGCTAACCAGTATCATCGAGCCTTGCCGCAGGGCTGACATCGACTTGTGTACGGAAGAGGTCTGGTATACGCGCACCTGGGTGCCTTCAGGGTTCATCAGAAGACGGTTGTGCTGCATCTGTTCATCCGTGAATGCAGCTTGGGCGGCGCATTGCTCGGCGTATTGCCGACGATAACCGGGACTTCTCAGGCGTTTGCGTAACTCGGCCGCTGCATGCATGGCGGTGCGCTGGCGCAGCAGCGGTGAAAAGCGGGCGAAACCGAACCATGCCTCATCCCAAAGAAAGATGAGGTCGGGTTTGATGGCCAGGCATTCTTCCATCACCCGCAGCGGGTTGTAGACATGCCCATCGAACGTGCAGTTGGTCAGCACCATCATTTTTGCACGTTCAAGTTTTCCGTCCCGTTTCAGGTTCAATAGCGCCTGCTTCAATGAGGCGAGCGTTACGCCTCCGTACATTGAGTACTCACTCAAAGGATAGGCATCGATATACAGCGGGTAGGCACCGGTCAGTACGGCGGCGTAGTGATGCGATTTATGACAGTTGCGGTCGATCAGGACGATGTCACCCGGTGCCAGGAGTGCCTGTTCGACAATTTTGTTCGCTGTCGAGGTCCCGTTGGTTACGAAGAACGCCTGTTGCGCGCCAAACGTACTGGCGGCCATCAGCTGGGCCTGCCTTATATTGCCTGTAGGTTCGAGCAGGCTATCGAGACCGCCGGTGGTCGCGGAGCTTTCCGCCAGGAAAAGGTTGGCGCCGTAGAACGCCCCCATGTCGCGAATCCAGTTGGACTTGAAAATGGACTTTCCGCGGGCGATCGGCAGGGCGTGGAAGGTGCCAATCGGGCGTTGCGCATAACGCTTGAGGTTGTCGAAAAATGGCGTGCGGTAGCGGTTGGCAACACCTTCGATCACACACAGGTGCACTTCCATGGGCTCTTCGAACTCATAGAAAACGCGGTTGATGAACGTCATCTGCGGGTTGCCGGCAGTCCGTTCGATGTTGCGGTCTCTGAGCAGGATTATGTCCAGCTCCGGGCGTAACTGTTTAAGCGCTACCGACAGTTCCAGCGTGGGGTCTTCGTGCGTTTCCGAGCCGACCAGCGACTGATATTGTTCGAGCATTCCGCGCAGCCGGGTCGACAGGTTGGCATCACGCTGAAAACCGTCATGGATGGCCACTACCTGCACATCGGGGTTGAGCATCACCGCCATCAAGGCGTCTTCATACGTGCCGACGATGATCGGTTGGTAGATGAACGCATCGTCATGTCGCCGCAGGTTGCGGATATCTTGCTGCTTCTGCGCCCAGGTGCCCGAGGCGTCGGAGCTGACGATCAGCAGCTCGAAATACGGACGAAACTGGGCAGCCGGTTGATTGATGCTGTAGCGCGCGGCGGAAGCGTCGGGCAGGTCGTCAGCCGGTTCCCAGTCGTTGGCATCATGGCGATAGCTCGAATCGAGCAAAGAGCTGCAGATGCGCCGTGCCAGACGCAGTGTACCGACATCGTCATGCTCACCGATTCGTTGCTCGAAAATGGCCATCAGCCGGTGGCCAGGGTAGGCATGGTAACGTTCGAGAGTTTGCAGGTGCTGGCCGATGCGCACCACCTCCCTACGTTTCTGCTCTTTTGCCTCGCAGCAGTTTGCCGCTACCCAATCCCGGCATCCTTGCAGCAGGTCGCACCACAGGTCCAAGCGTTCATGTCGGGTTGAAAACAGATACTCGGCAGATTGGTCGGGGATGTTCGTCAACATGGTTTCGGCTCCTGGCCTGATAGCGTGGCCGGAGAAACTGGCCACTTCGGGAAGGCCGGAGTCTGCCCGGCGAGGCGGAGCCGAACACAGCACGACACTTTTCCACCTGACGTGAAAGGGCTGCTGGCAGCGGTGCTTTTGGCAGTCATTACGTCAATCGCCGTCCGGCGCGCTCAGAGCGGAGCGAACGAGCTGTCGTGATCGAACAGTTCTGAGGCGTTCTCGTGTAATTTCCTACAGCCCTGCGCGGCTTAAATGAACCCCGACCTATGCGGGACACTTGCTCTGTGACGCGTGCCAAATATCAACAACAGTGCGCGAGTAATGTGTCGACTTATTGATTTCAAAGGAGATATTTTCGCCTACGCCTGCCCGTCCTTCCTTGTGTCAGCAAAAAGAGAACAACATCAATGAACACCGTGGGATCTGATGGCAACCTTGCCCAAGGTTTCAAGCCTCGTCATGTAACGATGCTGTCTATTGCCGGCATCATCGGCGCCGGACTTTTCGTCGGCTCTGGCCACGCCATCGCGGCAGCCGGGCCAGCTACCATACTTTCCTATTTCGTGGCCGGGGCCCTGGTGGTGCTGGTCATGCGCATGCTCGGCGAAATGGCCGTCGCACACCCGGACACGGGTTCGTTTTCGACCTATGCCGACCAGGCCATCGGCCGCTGGGCCGGCTATACCATCGGTTGGCTGTACTGGTGGTTCTGGGTGCTGGTGATCCCCATCGAAGCGCTGGCCGCCGGCCATGTACTGAACGCCTGGTTCCCACAGGTGGACAGCTGGATCTTCGCCCTGGCCTCGGTGCTGCTGCTGGCCGGAACCAACCTGTTCAGCGTGGCCAAGTACGGCGAGTTCGAGTTCTGGTTCGCGATCCTCAAGGTCACTGCCATTCTCGGTTTCATCGGCCTGGGCTTCGCTGCGCTGATGGGCTGGTTGCCCAACCGCGAAGTCAGCGGCCTGAGCAGCCTGATGGCCGAGCATGGTGGCTTCGCACCGAAAGGCTGGTCGGCGGTGGTCGGCGCGTTCATCACCGTGATGTTCAGCTTCATCGGTACCGAGGCGGTGACCATCGCCGCCTCTGAGTCCAGCGACCCGTCGCGCAACATCGCCAAGGCCACCCGCTCGGTGATCTGGCGCATCAGCACTTTCTACATCCTGTCGATCTTCGTAATCATTTCGGTGGTGCCGTGGAACGACCCGCAACTGGCCGTGGTGGGCTCGTACCAGCGTGCGCTGGAGATCATGAACATCCCCAACGCGGCCTTCATGGTTGACCTGGTGGTGCTGGTGGCCGTGACCAGCTGCATGAACTCGTCGATCTACATTGCCTCGCGGATGATGTATTCGCTGGCCAGGCGTGGTGACGCGCCGGCCATGCTCAACAAGACCTCCAAGGTCGGCGTCCCACGTGCCGCAGTGTTCGGCAGCACCCTGATCGGCGCGGCCATCGCCGTCCTCAACTACTTCGCGCCGAAGGGGGTGTTCGAGTTCCTGTTGGCTAGCTCCGGTGCCATCGCCTTGCTGGTGTACCTGGTCATCGCCATTTCCCAGCTGCGCATGCGCCGCCGCCTGGAGCGCGAGAGCACTGAACTGAAGTTCCGCATGTGGTTGTTCCCGTACCTGACTTGGGGGGTCATCCTGTTCATTGGCGGGGCACTGGCGGTGATGATGTTTACGCCTGAACACCGGGCGGAAGTCAGCTCGACGCTGGGCCTGGCGATCATTATTTCCTTCCTGGGAATCGTGACTTCGCGGGGCCACGCGCAACCCGTAGGGGTGCGTTCGATGGGGTGATTGGGTTCACCTGGCGGTAAGGCAAAGGGCACCGATGGAGGGTGCCCTTTGTTTTTTCAGGTTACCGCAATCAAAAAGTCTCACCGCGAGCGAGACAATCTTGAAAATAAATGAGGTGATTTCTCATTCTCGTTCGGCAGGTAGTGAAGGCCGGAATACAGGCCAGTCTGCCGATCCCTCTACGGAGCGAGAAAATGAGTTCGACCCCGGTTCCACAGCGCCATCCCTTGAGCCGTGCTTTGCACGGTGTTTTCCTGGGCCTGGTTGTCAGCAGTTGTGCGCTACCTGCGCTAGCGCAACCTGCAACCTCTGAGCCCGACAGCCAGCTACAGCAGTGGAGTATTCCTGCTGGCCCGCTGGCACCAGCGCTTGACCGCTTTGCCCGCCAGGCAGGTGTCAGCCTGTCCTTCGATGCACAGACCGTGGCCAACCGCAGCACTGCCGGGGTGCAGGGAACGCTGGGCACCTCGGCTGCACTTTCGTCATTGCTGCAGGGCACCCAGCTTCAGGCGGTGCAACAAGGGCCGGGCTCCTACTTCGTGGCGCCACAACCCGCGCCTGCCGGCCCGCTGGAACTTGGCGCCAGCGAGGACTACCGCCTGGCACCGGTCATCATCAACGCCAAGGTAAAGGCCAGCGCCGACGATGACAGCAACTCGGTGGTCGCCAAGGAGCTGTGGGTGGGCGGCAAGGTGGCCACCAGCATTCTCAATACGCCGGCTTCCGTGTCTGTGGTCACCAGCAAGGAAATGCAGCAACGCAGTGTCAGCACCACGGAAGAAGCGCTGCAATATACGCCGGGGGTCGTCAGCGATTACTACGGTTCGGACGACCGCAACGACTACTTTCTGATCCGTGGCTTCCAGGCCACTACCTACCGTGACGGCCTGACCCTGAGCTCGATGCGGGGTGTGCGTGAAGACCCTTACGCTTACGAGCGCATCGAGGTATTGCGCGGCGCCAACTCAACGCTGTTTGGCCCGGCAGATCCGGGAGGCTCGGTCAACTTCGTGAGCAAGCAGCCGCGTTTCGAGCAGTTTGGCCAAGGCTACGTGACGTACGGCTCTTTCGACCATGCCGAAACCGGCATCGATGTCGGCGATGCGCTGAACGAGGAAAAGACCTTGGCCGGCCGCTTCACCGCCAAGATGCAGAACAGCGACCGTGAGTATGACCACTCCCAGGATGACAACCGCTTCGTGATGGGCGGGCTGACCTGGGCGCCCACGGACTATACGTCGGCCACGATGATCGTGGACTACCTGAAAACCAACAGTTCGCCGAACAGCGGTGGCTATCCGCTGGACAAGGAATACGACCGCAGCGATTTCTATGGTGAGCCAGGCTACAACTTCCATGACGTGGAGCGCACCAGCCTCAGCGGCAACATTACCCACGACTTCGACAATGGCTTTGTGCTGCGCAGCAACCTGCGTTACAGCGAGTTGACCGATGACTTCGGCTACGCCTACCTGAGCGACAGCCCTTCGCGGGTCGGCACCGTCATCCCGCGCTACGTGTTCGGCACCGACAGCGATGCCGACCAGCTCAACGGCAACCTGATGCTGCAATACGATGCGCAGTTCGAGCATGTCGACAGCAGCACGTTGGTCGGTGTCGAGTATCTCGATTCGACTACCAAACAAAGCTCGATCTATGGCCTGGCGCCCTCCATCGACATTGCCAACCCGGTATTCACCGGCGTACCGGGCGGCCTTACGCCTTATACCCGGCAGAAGAACGATGCCACTACCAAGGCGGTTTTCCTCCAGCAGAACCTGTCGTTCTACGACCGTGTGATCGCCACTGCCGGCGTGCGCAATGACTCGATGGACCTGTCGAGCAAGGAATACGTCGGCGGTGTCCAGGAAGAGAAGGACAACTTCTCGGAAACCTCCTACCGCGCTGCGCTGACCTATATCGTCAACGACGAGGTTTCCACCTATGTGAGCATGGTGGAATCCGTATCGCCGCCACAGGTTGGCGTCACACCGCAAACGGGTAAGCAGTACGAAGTGGGCGTGAAGTATTCGCCGATGGGCATGGACGCGTTGTTCTCGGCTGCGGTGTATGACCTGACCCAGGAGAACGTCACCATCGCCGTGGTGCTGCCCAGCGGCATCATCGAGCAACAAACGGTGGGCGAATCACGCGTGCGCGGCCTGGACCTGGAAGCCAAGGCACAGGTCACCCAGGACTTCAGCGTGATTGGCGCCTACTCGTACATGCAGTCCGAGGTGCTGCGCGGGGCGTTGTATGACGGCTCGTCTCTCAAGGGCAACGAATTCGCCACGGCGCCGAAGCACTCGGGTTCCTTGTGGGGCTACTACAGCATTCCAGGCACCGACGTGAGCGTTGGCCTCGGGGCGCGCTATGTGGGGGCCTACTACATGGATGCGGCCAACACCAAGAAGAGCGATGGCACTACGTTGTTCGACGCTGCGCTCAATTACCAGATCGCCAAGGGTACCGACCTGGCGCTGAACGTCAGCAACCTGTTTGACGAGCAGCATGTGGTGGGCTCAGGGACAGCGAACTACTACAACCCGGGGCGGGAGGTGACGGCCAAGCTGAGTTATAGCTGGTAAGGCTGAGGGCGCCGCATGCTGGCCCGGCACCGAATTGCCGGGCGTGTGCAAGTGAAATTCTGGATGTGACTTTGCCAATGGTCCTGCACGAAGCAGGGCCGTGACATGTTCAGCGCATCATGCCCAATTCGGCATCATCCAGCAGCGCCTTGCCCAAGGCACACAGGTAATGCGCAGCCCAGATCAGTTTCGGTTTGTCTTCCATCAGGCCGTCGATGGTCAGGTCACGCGCATAGCCCATCAGTTCCGAGGCTTGCTCGCGGGCGTTCTGGCAGGGGATGTCGGGTTCGATGCGGAACAGTGGGTGAGTCTGGTTTTCACCTTGGTAGAAGATGGTTTTACCGACGGTGCAATTGTTGTCTTCGGTAGCCATTGATCAATCTCCCTGGTTTGCGTCAGTGCACTGCTTGCGAATCCGCTGGTTTTTGTATTTGTGCCAGTGCTGATTCAAGCAATTTGCGCAGGGCTTCAAGTTCGTGCATCGATGCCATGATCAATAGCGATACGGGTGATCGCGGCTGCATCAGAACTGCCTGCTGGGCTACCGCTTCTGCACAGAGCGCGTAGTCCGAGGCCAGCATGAGGGTGTCTTCCAGGGAGTGGAGGTGATGGGGTGGGTCGGGGACTATCTTCAGCATGGTGTGGCTCCTGTCGTAGTGAAGCAGCCACCCACCGCGGCTAAACAGTAGGGTGGCAGCTGTACGCGGGTTAGCCGACCGGGACGTCAGGCACCCGGCGCACCCGAAGGTGCCCCACGCACAGCCGCCATAAGGCGCCAATACCGATTGCTCGGGATTGCACGGCTGTGGTGTCTGACGATGTCGGGCGGCTAAACCCGGTCGTTAAGGGACAACGACACGCCGAGACTAGAGCCCGCATGTAGCACGTGCAATGGAAAACAGGCGCCGGAAGTATCTTTGGGAAACGGCCTACAAGGAAGGGGATAAATCTGATTTTTGTGGGGCTCGCCCACAAAATCCAGACACAAAAAAAAGACGCCCTGGGGCGTCTTTTTCTTTGCAATTTGGTGGAGCCGGGGGGATTTGAACCCCCGTCCGCCAGTACTCCGCTGTCGGTACTACATGCTTAGCCGTGTCTACTGAGTTAATCCGCAGCCGCCCGACGGGCAGGGTGCTTTGGACGAGTTGGGTAAGTTTTAGTCGCTTTGCCCCCAACGTGCTACACGACGATCCTGTTCTGTATGACAATCATTTCGGGTTTACAGGCATCCCCTGATGATTGCTGGAGCCGAAGCTACCAGGAGAGCGGGCTCAGCTGCTTACGCAGCGAGAGCGTAGCCCTCGTAGTTTTCGTCATTGGCAACTATAGAAAGTTGCAACAGTGGATTTACGAGTTCTGTTACCAACTCGGCATGCACCTAGAGTTTCGCTACCGGCGTCGAATCCTAATCGGCCCCACACTAGCTCTAAGCTAACGCACCTTACGGCACGTGAGGTGGAGTATACGCCATTGCGCGGGCGACGTCGACAGTAGGGCCCGTCGCCCGCGCTCGGCGTCACGAGCCGCTGCCGCTGCTGCTGCCGCTGCCTTTCTCGGTTTTTTCCAGGCGCTCCAGCACCTTGCTGGTGATGGCGATGCATTCCTTGGTGTCACCTGAGGCCTGGGCCGCCTTGGCCTTGTCGACCTGCTCGGTGATGGCCTTGTCCAGGCCCTCGGAAGTAGCGCCGGCGGTGGCCATGCTGTCGTCGATCTTCTGCAGGTTGGTGGCGCAGAGGTCTTCGGCGGCAAACACCGGTGAAGCCAGCAGGGTGGCGGCCGCGAACAGGGCCGAAAGCGCGGTACCTTTCATGGGAGTCTCCTCTGGGGCCTCTGGAAGGTGGGCCTGTAAGGTGGACTGCGGGGGAATGGCGGGGGTTCAATCGGATGATGGCTGGGTGAAATGACGGTGGGGCTCTGGCGCCAGGCGCGGGTCTTGTGGGAGCGGCCTTGCGCCGCGAAAGGGCCGCACAGCGGCCCCAGGTTCATGCGGTGGAGCTGAAATCACGGGGCCGCTTTGCGGCCCCTTCGCGGCGCAAGGCCGCTCCCACAAGGGACTGTGTTGACCTCAGGTGGCGCGTGGGCGGGTGACGCGGTCTACCAGGTAGACCAGGCCGTGGTAGTCGATGCCGCTGTGGCTGGACAGCCCGATCTCGCAGGTACGGCTGGTGGAGATGCCTTCGTTGCAATACTGCACCGAGTCCTTGAGGCTGCGCAGCGAGTGGGCGTTGAGCTCGGGGGTGGTGAAGCCTTTGTCACCGGCAAAGCCGCAGCAATGAATGCCTTCCGGGATCACCACCTGCTTGCTGCAACGCCGTGCCAGATCGATCAGCGCCTGGCTTTCACCCAGGTGCTGGGTGCTGCAGGTCACGTGCACGGCCACGGGCTCGTCCTGAGGGGTGAACTCCAGGCGGTCGAGCAGATGGGTGCGGATGAAGCGCACCGGGTCGTACAGGTCCAGCCGGCTTTCGCCCACGTCCTGAACCAGGCGCAGGGTGCATGGGCTGGTGTCGCAGTAGATCGGGTCGAGGCCACCGCGGCTGGCATGCAGCAGGGCATTGATCAGCTCTTGGCGCTTGTGTTCGGCCTGCTCGGGGTAGCCCTTGGAGGCGAACGGCTGGCCGCAGCACAGGCTGTCGGCATTGTCGGGAAACACCACCTGGTAGCCGGCCTTTTCCAGCAGGGCGCGGGTCTTGTCGAGCAGCGAACTTTGCTCGCGGTCGGCATAGGCCGGGCCCATCACCCGTGAAACGCACGCCGCCAGGTACACCACGCGCGAGCGCGCGTCGTGGCTGGCCGCGCCGACGGGCAGCGGGCGCAGGGGTTGCGGCATGGCCGGGGTCCACTGCGGCAAGCGGCCGTTGCTGGCCTTGCTCAAGGTGGCGCTCAGGCGGCCCAGGCGCGGGGCGCCAAGCAGCTTGCGCGCGGTGTTGGCGGCGGTCAGGGTCAGGCGCGCGCCGCCAAGGGCGGTGTGGAAGTTGTCGGCCAGCCAGTCGGCGGTCTTGGCGTGGTCAGCGGCCTGGCTGCGCAGCTTCTTCACCAGGTCGCCGGTGTTGATACCGACCGGGCAGCGCTGGGCGCACAGGCCGGTGGCGGCGCAGGTGTCGATGCCTTGGTATTGGTAGGCCCGGCGCAGTTCCCGGGTGTCGATGCCGGCGCGTTGCTTGGCCTGGATGTCACGCCACATGACGATGCGCTGGCGCGGGCTGAGGGTCAGGCCCTTGGACGGGCACACCGGTTCGCAGAAACCGCACTCGATGCACTTGTCGACGATTTCGTCGGCGGCGGGCAGCGGCTTGAGGTTTTTCAGGTGGATGTCCGGGTCTTCGCTCAGCACCACGTCGGGGTTGAGGATGCCGTTGGGGTCGAGCAGGCGCTTGAGTTTCCACATCAGCTGGTAGGCGTCACTGCCCCATTCCAGCTCGACGAACGGCGCCATGTTGCGCCCGGTGCCGTGCTCGGCCTTGAGCGAGCCGCCGAACTCCACCGCCACCAGCTGTGCCACGTCGTCCATGAACGCCTGGTAACGGGCGACTTCCGCAGCGCTGTTGAAGCCTTGGGTGAAGACGAAGTGCAGGTTGCCTTCCAGCGCATGGCCGAAAATGATCGCTTCATCATAGCGGTGCTTGTCGAACAGCTGGATCAGGCGGTTGACGCCTTCGGCCAACTGCTCGACCGGGAAGGTGACGTCTTCGATGATTACCGTGGTGCCGGTCTGGCGCACGGCGCCGACGGCGGGGAAGGTGTCCTTGCGGATTTTCCACAACTGGTTGTACACGGCCGGGTCTGTACTGAAGTCGACCTGCTGTTCCAGCGGGAAGTCGGCGATCGAGGCCATTACCTGTTGCAGCTGTTCGTGCAGCAGGCTCTGGCTGGCGGCGCGGGACTCGATCAGCAGGGCGCAGGCGTTGTCCGACAGGCCTTTTACCCACAGCGGCATGCCGGGCATGTTCTGCACCGAACGCAGGCTGCGGCGGTCGAGCAACTCTACCGCCGAAACCGGTTGCTGCTTGAGCACGGTCACCGCGCGACAGCAGCTTTCGACGCTGGGGAATACCAGCAAGGCGCTGGCCTTGTGCGGGTGGTCGGGCACGGTGTTGTAGGTGACGGCGCTGATGAAACCGAGGGTGCCTTCGGAGCCGACCAGCAGGTGCTGCAGGATGTCCAGCGGTTGGTCGTAGTCGACCAGTGCATTCAGCGACAGGCCGGTGGTGTTTTTCAGCCGGTACTTGTGCCGGATGCGCTCGGCCAGTGCGGTATTGGCCCGGGTCTCGCGGCCCAACTGGGCCAACGCTGCCAGCAGCTCGGCGTGGCTGGCTTCGAAGGCGGCGACACTGGCCGGGTCTTCGCTGTCCAGGCGCGTACCGTCGGCCAGCACCAGGCGCAGGCCGGCCAGGGTGTGGTAGGTGTTCTGCGCGGTGCCACAGCACATGCCGCTGGCATTGTTGGCGACGATGCCGCCGATCTTGCAGGCGTTGATCGAGGCGGGGTCGGGGCCGATCTTGCGCCCGAACGGGGCCAGCCAGGCGTTGGCCTGGGCGCCGATGACCCCGGGCTGCAGGCGGATCTGCTCACCCTGGCCGCGGATTTCACGGCCGTTCCAGTTGTCACCGAGCACGATCAGCACCGAGTCGCTGATGGCCTGGCCGGACAGGCTGGTGCCGGCGGCGCGGAAGGTGACCGGCACCCGCTCGCGCTGGGCCAGTTTGATCAGGCCGACCACCTCGTCCTCGGTCTCGACGCGTACCACCAGCTTGGGGATCAAGCGGTAGAAGCTGGCGTCGGTGCCGAAGGCCAGGGTGGCGGTAGGGTCGTCGAAGCGGCGTTCGGCGGGGATCAGGCGCTCGGCATCACGCAGGAACGCGGCAGGCAGGCTCATGCAGTCTCCTCGCGGGGCTGTGGCGTCTGTGCACCACATACCCCGGGTCAATCAGGCGGTCGTTCTTGCAGGCGTCAGGCGCCCAGTTCGCGTACCAGCGAGTCGCGAGTGATTTCGCTGATCGACTTGGCACCGGTCAGTACCATGGCCACGCGCATTTCCTTCTCGAACAGCTCCAGCAGGTTCTTCACCCCGGCCTGGCCGTGTACGGCCAAGGCGTAGAGGAAGGCACGGCCGATCAGCACGGTGTCGGCACCCAGGGCGATCATGCGCACCACGTCGAGGCCGCTGCGGATGCCCGAGTCAGCCAGGATCTTCAGCTCACCTTTGACCGCGTCGGCGATCGCCGGCAGGGCGCGGGCGCTGGACAGCACGCCGTCGAGCTGACGGCCGCCGTGGTTGGACACGACAATGCCGTCGGCACCGAACCTGACCGCATCGCGGGCATCATCGGCATCGAGGATGCCTTTGATGATCATCGGGCCGTCCCAGAAGTCGCGGATCCACTCCAGGTCTTTCCACGAAATCGACGGATCGAAGTTGTTGGCCAGCCAGCCGATGTAATCGGCCAGGCCGGTAGGGTTGCCACGGTAGGCGGAAATATTGCCCAGGTCGTGTGGGCGGCCCATCACGCCGACATCCCACGCCCACTCGGGGTGGGTCATGGCCTGCAGCACGCGGCGCAGCGGGCCGTGCTTGCCGCTCATGCCGGAGTGGGCGTCGCGGTAGCGGGCGCCGGGGGTGGGCATGTCGACGGTGAACACCAGGGTCTTGACCCCGGCGGCCTTGGCCCGCTCCAGGGCATTGCGCATGAAACCGCGGTCTTTGAGCACGTACAGCTGGAACCACATCGGCCGGTCGATGGCTGGCGCCACTTCCTCGATCGGGCACACCGACACGGTGGACATGGTGAACGGAATGCCATGCGCCGCCGCCGCGCGTGCCGCCTGCACTTCACCACGGCGGGCGTACATGCCGGTGAGGCCGACCGGGGCCAGGACCACCGGCATGCTCAGGGTTTCGTCGAACAGGCGGGTCTCGAGGCTGAGTTCTGACATGTTCTTCAGCACGCGCTGGCGCAGGGCGATGCCGGCCAGGTCGGAGACGTTGTGGCGCAGGGTATGCTCGGCGTAGGCGCCGCCGTCGGCATAGTGGAACAGGAAAGGAGGCAGCTTGCGTTGGGCCGCGGCGCGATAGTCGGTAGAGGCGGAAATGATCATGGATTCTCGCAGCGTTGCTTGTGGGGATTGCCGGGCGCGCCAGGGCGCCCGGCCCCTTTCACTTTAGTGATGGACCAGCATGCCGGTCAGCCAGTAGGCCTGGATCAGGGTGATCAGGCCGACGATGGTAGCGAAGAACAGGCTGTGCTTGACGGTGAAGCGGAACAGGTCGGATTCCTTGCCGACCAGGCCGGTGGCGGCACAAGCCACGGCGATCGATTGCGGCGAAATCATTTTGCCGGTTACCCCGCCGCTGGTGTTGGCAGCAACCAGCAAGGTGTCGTTGACCCCGATCTGGTGCGCGGTGGTGGCTTGCAGCGAGCCGAACAGGGCGTTGGACGACGTGTCCGAGCCGGTCAGGAACACGCCCAGCCAGCCGAGGAACGGCGAGAAGAACGGGAACGCCGCGCCGGTACCGGCCAGCACCAGGGCCATGGTCGAAGACATGCCCGAGTAGTTGGTGACAAAGGCGAAGGCCAGCACCATGCCGATCGACAGGATCGGCCAGCGCAGTTCCCAGAAGGTTTCCTTGAAAGTGGTCAGACCAGTTTTGAAGTTGATCTTCAGCACCGCCATGGAAATCAGCGCCGAGAGGAAGATCGCGGTGCCGGTGGCGGAGATCGGGTCAAGCTTGAACACCGCAGGCATGGCGGTTGGCGCAGCCACGATCGGCGCAGCCTTGACCACCAGCTTGTCGAGGTGCGGGATGGCGAAGTTGAACACGAAGTCGTACATCGAGCCGCCCGCCGCGAAGGCCGCCTTGAACGGTTTCAGGGTCCAGATGGTGACCAGTACGGTGAGGATCAGGAACGGCGACCAGGCCTTGAAGATTTCGCCAAGGCTGTAGGGGCTTGGCTGGCCGCCACTTGGCTGTACCACGGCGGCGCCCACGCTGCCTTTGGCTTCGGCGAACGCGCGCTTGGGCTGCCAGACTTTCAGGAACAGGGTCAGGGCGACCAGGCTGGCCAGGGCCGAGGTGATGTCCGGCAGCTCCGGGCCAATGAAGTTCGAGGTGAAGTACTGGGTGACGGCGAAGCTCAGGCCGGCAACCAGGGCGGCAGGCCAGGTTTCCTTGACGCCACGCACGCCATCCATCATGAACACCAGCCAGAACGGTACGAACAGCGACAGCAGGGGCAGCTGGCGACCGGTCATGGCGCCGATGTGGAAAGCGTCGATGCCGGTGACCTGGCCGGCCACGATGATCGGGATGCCCAGGGCGCCGAAGGCCACTGGCGCGGTGTTGGCGATCAGGCACAGGCCGGCGGCGTACAGCGGGTTGAAGCCCAGGCCTACCAGCAGCGCGGCAGTGATTGCCACCGGTGCGCCAAAGCCCGCTGCGCCTTCCAGGAAGGCGCCGAAGCAGAAACCGATCAGCAGCACTTGCAGACGCTGGTCGTCGGTAATCGACAGCACCGAGCTGCGGATCACTTCGAACTGGCCGCTCTTGACCGTGAGTTTGTACAGGAACACCGCGGCAACGATGATCCAGGCGATTGGCCAGAGGCCATAGAGGAAGCCATACCCCGCGGCGGCGAATGCCATGTCGACAGGCATCTGGAAGGCGAAGATTGCCACCAGGATCGACAATGCGAGGGTGATGCTGCCTGCCACGTGGCCTTTGAGGCGGAACACGGCCAGGGCAAGGAAGAAGAAGACGATGGGAATGACCGCCGCCAGCGCGGACAGGCCGAGACTACCAAGCGGGCTATAGAATTGTTGCCAGGTTTGCATATGGGGTGGCCCCTAATTGTTGTTGGTCAGGCACTGGCATTGGATAATTGGTAAGACCAATTTACAATGACTGGTCGCTAGGTTAAAAGCGCTGTCGGGGGTGTGTCAATTTGTCCTGTGCAAAACTTTGGTCGAGTGCCGATGAGCGGGCATCTGATGAGCCGGGAAAATCGCTAGCCGATGGTGTTTGCGCAGCCCTGGATCGGCGAGAATAGAGGCCCCGGAAATCTGCCGGGGGTTTGTGGAGAGCATGTGATGGTTTTTGATCAGGTCCGCCAGCGGCGCCTGTCCGACGACATCGTCGATCGGTTGGAGGGGATGATTCTGGAAGGCACGCTGACCTCCGGGCAGCGGCTGCCGGCCGAGCGCGTCCTTGCCGAACAGTTCGGTGTGTCCCGCCCGTCACTGCGTGAGGCGATCCAGAAGCTGGTGGCCAAGGGGCTGCTGGTCAGTCGCCAGGGCGGGGGCAATTATGTTGCCGAGTCGCTGGGGTCGACCTTCAGCGATCCGTTGCTGCAATTGCTCGAGCACAGTGCCGAGGCGCAGCGCGACCTGCTCGAGTTTCGCCATACCCTGGAGGCGTCCTGCGCCTATTACGCCGCCCAGCGCGCCACGGAGCCGGACCGGGCGCGGCTGAAGGCGGCCTTCGATGCGTTGCAGGACTGTTATGCCCGGGTCGATGAAGTGACCCGGGCAGAAGAAGGCGCAGCCGATGCGCGCTTCCACCTGGCGATTGCCGAGGCCAGCCATAACGCCGTGCTGCTGCACACCATTCGTGGTTTGTTCGACCTGCTCAAGCGCAACGTGGTGACCAACATCGGCGGCATGTACCAGCAACGGGCCGAGACCCGTGACATGCTGATCAGCCAGCACCGGGAGCTGTACCTGGCGATTGTCGAGGGCAGGGCGGACGACGCGCGAGAGGTGTCCAGCCGGCACATTCTGTATGTGCAGGAGGTGCTGGAAGAGGCGCAGGAGGAAGCGCAACGGGTGGCGCGTGCGGAGCGGCGTAGCGGGCGCTGAGATTGGCTGTGGCACTGCGGGCCTCTTCGCGGGGCAAGCCCGCTCCCACAATTTTCGAGCTCGACGCTGTCATTGTGGGAGCGGGCTTGCCCTGCAAAGAGGCCCGCATGAGCAACCTAAGACTTAGTCTACCTTGCCCTTGTTGCGCACGGCCCGCTGCAGCTCGCGGTTGGAATCGCGTTCGCGCATGGTGTCGCGCTTGTCGAATTCCTTCTTGCCCTTGCCCAGTGCGATTTCACACTTGATCAGGTGCTTGCTCCAGTACAGCGCCAGGGCCACACAGGTGTAGCCTTTTTGCGCCACGGCCGCTTCCAGTCGCTCGAGCTCGCGCTTGTTCAGCAGCAGCTTGCGCGTGCGGATAGGGTCGGCGATGACGTGGGTGCTGGCCGTGGTCAGCGGGGTGATGTGGCTGCCGAACAGCCAGGCTTCACCGTCCTTCAGCAGCACGTAGCTGTCAGTCAGGTGCGCCTTGCCGGCTCGCAGGCTTTTTACTTCCCAGCCGGACAGGACCAGCCCGGCCTCGAACTTGTGTTCGATGAAGTAATCGTGTCGCGCCTTCTTGTTTTGCGCGATGGTCCCGGTCGGATGTTTTTTTTGCTTAGCCATAGGGGCGGCATTATAGGCAAGTCGACGCGTCGTCCGCTATGGGATTTCGGTGTGCTTGAGCCACCGGAATGAATACCGGACAATACGAACGCTGTCATAGCTACACAAACTGTTTTCGGCACGCTGCGAAGCACCGCCACCCAGCCTTGGAAGTGACGCCTGGATGACTACCCATATTCAACGCTCCGCCCTGCTGCCATACCCCGCCAAGGCGCTGTACGACTTGGTCAACGATGTCGCCAGCTACCCGGATTTCCTGCCCTGGTGCTCTGACTCCACGGTACTTGAAGCCAGCGACACGCAGATGCGCGCCAAGCTGGAAGTGGCCAAGGGCGGCATGAGCCAGCAGTTCGTCACGCGTAATGTACTGGTGCCGGGGCAGTCCATCGAGATGAACCTTGAAGAAGGGCCATTCACCCAGTTGCATGGCCTATGGGTATTCAAGCCGTTGGGTGAAAAGGCCTGCAAGATCAGCCTGGACCTGTCCTTTGATTACGCCGGGCCGATCGTGCGCGCCACGCTGGGCCCGCTGTTCAACCAGGCGGCCAACACCTTGGTCGATGCGTTCTGCCAGCGTGCCAAGCAGCTGAATAGCTGATTGAAACAACGGCAATAAAAAGCCCGGATCTGGTCCGGGCTTTTTTGTACCTGCTCGCCGCTTACTGGGGCGAGGTTTCCAGCGGCGCGGGGGTTGGCACCGGGGTGGTCTCGATGGTGTCGATCTCGCGCTGGATGGATTCTTCCACCGAACCCGGCTTGGCCGGTTTTTCTTCAGGCTGCCCGGCTGGTTGCGCTGGCTGGTTGGCCGGGCTGACGGTGGTGTCGCCGCTGCCACCAAGGATTTCCTGGTCACGGCTGACGCCTGGCATGAAGTCACCGGACAGGCTGACCAGTTGGTCGCTGTCATTGAAGAACACACTCATGCGTTCCTGCTGACGTTTACCGCCACCTGGTTGAATGCTGTACAGGTAATCCCAGCGATTGGTGTTGAAGGTATCCTGGATCAGCGGGTTACCCATGATAAACCTTACTTGCCGACGGGTCATTCCGGGGCGCAATTGGTCTATCATGTCTTGCGTAACGACATTGCCCTGCTGGATGTCGATTTTGTAAACCCCGGGAAACGAGCAACCGGCGAGTGCGAGCAGTCCCACTAGGGTGAGGCTGGTTAGCAAGAGCTTGGTGTTTTGCATCGGTGGGCGACTTCCACTATCTTGGCTGGACAACGTAAACCCCGATCATACCCGTATTAAGAGAAGCTGCGAAGCAGCATCGGCGAGAAAGCTGACCATGGTTGAAAATAGCGAATTGCGCAAAGCCGGTCTCAAGGTGACCCTGCCTCGAGTCAAGATCCTTCAGATGCTCGACTCGACCGAGCAGCGTCACATGAGCGCCGAGGATGTCTACAAGGCGCTGATGGAGGCTGGCGAAGACGTGGGCCTGGCCACCGTCTATCGCGTACTGACCCAGTTCGAAGCGGCGGGTCTGGTGGTTCGCCACAACTTCGACGGCGGTCACGCAGTATTTGAACTGGCTGACGGTGGCCACCACGATCATATGGTCAACGTGGATACCAGTGAGGTCATCGAGTTCATGGATGCCGAGATCGAGAAGCGTCAGCGCGAAATCGTGGCCGAGCATGGCTATGAGCTGGTGGACCACAATCTGGTTCTGTACGTGCGTAAGAAGAAGTAACGATTTTCTATCGTTATGAATGGCAAAGGCGACCTTCGGGTCGCCTTTGTGCTTTTGGGGGCTGAGAGGTATGTCGTTTGTTCCGGCCTTTTCGCGGGTAAACCCGCTCCCACAGGTATTGCACATGCCTCAGGCTCGGTGAATATCCTGTGGGGGCGGGTTTACCCGCGAAGAGGCCTGAAAATCAGGGCTCAGGCTTTGCCGCTCACAACCATCTTGCGCGCATGCGCCAGGGATTCCTTGGTCAGGTCGATGCCACCGAGCATCCGCGCTACTTCCTCGACCCGCTCGCGCTTGCCCAGGCTGGTCACGGCAGTGTGGGTGGTATCGCTGTTACGCACCTTGTGCACGAACAAGTGATGGTGCCCTTGTGCGGCAACCTGCGGCAGGTGAGTCACGGTCAGCACCTGGCCGCGTTCGCCCAGGCGACGCAACAGCTGACCGACGATTTCCGCAGTTGGCCCGCCAATACCAACGTCGACTTCGTCGAACACCAGGGTGGGAATGCGCGACGTCTGCGCGGTAATGACCTGGATCGCCAGGCTGATGCGCGACAGCTCACCGCCCGAAGCAACCTTGGCCAGGCCCTTGAGCGGCTGGCCGGGGTTGGCGCTGACCAGCAGTTCGATCTGTTCCAGGCCATGCGGTGACAGGTCGTCGCCCTCGTTTGGCGTCAGGGCGATGCAGAAGCGCCCACCGGGCATGCCCAGGCGTTGGATCTCCTGCTCTACCGCCACTGCCAGCTGTTGCGCCGCCTGCTGGCGCAGGGCGCTGAGCTCGCGAGCCTTCTCTTGATAGTGGTGGGCGAAGGCAGTCAGCTCTTCGCCCAGGCGCTCGATCGATTCGTCACTGGCATTCAGGCCCTCCAGCTCCTCCATCAGTTGCTGCTGCAGGTGAGGCAGCTCGGTGGGGTGCACGCGGTGTTTGCGCGCCAGCGTATAGATGGTGTCGAGGCGTTCTTCCAGGGCCTGTAGCCGCATGGGGTCGGCGTCGAAGTTGTCGAGGAAGCGGTTGAGCTCGCCGATGGCTTCCTCGACCTGGATCTGCGCACTGGCAAGCAGGTTGGCCGCTTCGTTCAGTGCCTTGGGCGAATGAGTGGCGGCTCCCAGGCGATTGAGGCTGGCGGTGAGGGCGCTGAGTACGTTGCCCGAGTCGCTTTCGCTGCATTGGTCGATAACCTGGCGGCATATGCCGAACAGCGCTTCGGCGCTGGTCAGTTGCTTGTGTTCCTGCTCCAGTTGTTCCAGTTCGTGCTCGCCCAGCCCGAGGTTGTCCAGCTCTTCCAGCTGGTAGCTGAGCAACTGGTGGCGGGCGCGTTGCTCGTCGCCGGAATTGGACAGGCGCTCGAGTTCCAGGCGGGTCTGGTTCCAGCGTTTGGCAGCCAGTTGCACCTGGCGGGCCAGGTCGACGGCGCCGGCGTACTCGTCGAGCAGGCGGCGATGGGTGTCGGTCTTCAGCAGCGACTGGTGCTCATGCTGGCTGTGAATGTCGATCAGCAGTTCGCCCAGCGCCTTGAGGTCGCCGAGCGGGCAGGGCGTGCCGTTGATGTAGCCGCGGCTGCGGCCTTCGGCGGTGATCACCCGGCGCAGGATGCACAGGCCGTCGTTGTCCAGGTCGCGCTCGGCCAGCCAGGCATGGGCCTCGGGAATGTCCACCAGGTCGAAGGTGGCAAGGATGTCTGCCTTGTCCGTGCCGGGGCGTACCACGCCGCTGTCGGCCCGGTCGCCCAGGGCCAGGCCGAGGGCATCGAGCATGATCGATTTGCCGGCGCCGGTTTCGCCGGTGATGACGGACATGCCGCGGGCGATCTCGAGGTCGAGGTGTTCGACGATGGCGTAGTTGTGAATGGACAGGTGCACCAGCATGAGGGCAGCTCCCGAAAGTCAGGTCTGGTTATTTATACAGTACTTTTTTCAGGCCTGCCAATGCCCTTTGCCGGATTGTGTTGCCGGGCGGAAAACCACCTTGCCCCCTTGAAGCTGGTTTTTCCGGCCCCATATAGCCGACATCCAAGGCGAGCGTGGCTCGCAGTCCACAAATTTGCGCAGGAGAGACCCCATGGCTGATGAACAGCTGAACGAGAAAGACCTTAACGTGGAAGAAGCCGGTGCAGGCAATGCTGCTGACGCCCGTGTTCTGGAACTCGAGGAGCAGCTGGCCGCAGCCAAGGACCAGGCGCTGCGCGCCGTTGCCGACGTACAGAATGCGCGTCGCCGTGCCGAGCAGGATGTCGAGAAGGCCCACAAGTTCGCCTTGGAGAAGTTCGCCGGCGACTTGCTGCCGGTGATCGACAGCCTGGAACTGGCCCTGGCCCACTCCAGTGCCGAAGACGAGAACGTCAAGCAGATCCGCGAAGGTGTGGAGCTGACCCTGAAGATGTTCCAGGACACCCTCAAGCGCTACAACCTCGAAGCCATCGACCCGCACGGCCAGCCGTTCAACCCTGAGCATCACCAGGCCATGGCCATGCAGGAAAACGCCGAGGTGGAGCCGAACAGCGTGCTCAACGTGTTCCAGAAAGGCTACCTGCTCAATGGCCGTCTGCTGCGCCCCGCCATGGTGGTGGTCAGCAAGGCGCCAAGCGCGCCGCAACCCTCTATCGATGAAAAGGCTTGAAATCCTTCCGGGCATCCCCATCTAGGTGTCAAGCCTTCAAGTATTACCGCAGTTGGCCACAGTAGCCGCTGCTACCAAATTCAAGTCTCGGGAGAGTTAACATGGGCAAAATCATCGGTATCGACCTGGGGACCACCAACTCGTGCGTCTCCGTTCTGGAAAACGGTAACGTCAAGGTCATTGAAAACGCCGAAGGCGCGCGTACCACCCCTTCGATCGTGGCCTACGCCAATGACGGCGAAATCCTGGTTGGTCAGTCGGCCAAGCGCCAGGCTGTGACCAACCCGCACAACACCCTGTTCGCAGTGAAGCGCCTGATCGGCCGCCGCTTCGAAGAAGACGTCGTGCAGAAAGACATCAAGCTGGTGCCATACAAGATCGTCAAGGCCAGCAATGGCGACGCCTGGGTACAGGCCAGCGGCAAGGACATGGCGCCACCGCAGATCAGCGCCGAAGTCCTGAAGAAGATGAAGAAGACCGCCGAAGACTACCTCGGCGAGCCCGTCACCGAAGCGGTCATCACCGTTCCGGCCTACTTCAACGACAGCCAGCGCCAGGCCACCAAGGACGCCGGTCGCATCGCCGGCCTGGACGTGAAGCGCATCATCAACGAACCGACCGCCGCTGCGCTGGCCTACGGCATGGACAAGGCCAAGGGCGACCACACCGTCATCGTCTACGACCTGGGTGGTGGTACCTTCGACGTATCGGTCATCGAAATCGCCGAAGTCGACGGTGAGCATCAGTTCGAAGTGCTGGCCACCAACGGTGACACCTTCCTGGGTGGTGAAGACTTCGACATGCGCCTGATCGACTACCTTGTCGACGAGTTCAAGAAAGAGTCCGGCATGGACCTGAAGAACGATCCGCTGGCTCTGCAGCGCCTGAAGGAAGCTGCCGAGAAGGCCAAGATCGAACTGTCGTCCTCGCAGTCGACCGATGTCAACCTGCCGTACATCACTGCAGACGCGACCGGTCCGAAGCACCTGAACGTGAAGATCTCCCGCGCCAAGCTGGAGTCGCTGGTCGAAGACCTGGTTCAGCGCACCATCGAGCCGTGCCGTATCGCCCTGAAGGACGCTGGCATCGACGTCGCCAAGATCGACGACGTGATCCTGGTCGGCGGCCAGACCCGTATGCCGATGGTACAGAAAGCCGTTGCCGACTTCTTCGGCAAGGAAGCCCGTAAGGACGTCAACCCTGACGAAGCCGTGGCCATGGGTGCTGCCATCCAGGGCGCCGTACTGGCCGGTGACGTGAAGGACGTACTGCTGCTGGACGTCAGCCCGCTGACCCTGGGTATCGAAACCATGGGTGGCGTGATGACTTCGCTGATCGAGAAGAACACCACCATTCCGACCAAGAAGTCGCAGGTGTTCTCGACTGCCGACGACAACCAGGCTGCCGTGACCATTCACGTGCTGCAGGGTGAGCGCAAGCAGGCTGCCCAGAACAAGTCGTTGGGCAAGTTCGACCTGGCTGACATCCCGCCGGCTCCGCGTGGCGTGCCGCAGATCGAAGTGACCTTTGACATCGACGCCAACGGCATCCTGCACGTCAGCGCGAAAGACAAGGCCACCGGCAAGTCGCAGTCGATCGTGATCAAGGCCAACTCCGGCCTGTCGGACGAAGAAATCGAGCGCATGGTGCGCGACGCCGAGGCCAACGCCGAGGAAGACCGCAAGTTCGAAGAGCTGGCCGCTGCCCGTAACCAGGGTGACGCGCTGGTTCACTCGACCCGCAAGATGGTCGCTGACGCCGGTGACAAGGTTACCGCCGAAGAGAAAACTGCCATCGAGGCTGCCGTGGTTGCCCTGGAAGCCGCTGTCAAAGGCGACGACAAGGCTGCCATCGACGCCAAGGTCGAAGAGCTGTCCAAGGTTTCGGCACCGGTTGCCCAGAAGATGTACGCCGAGCAGTCGGCAGAACAGCCTCAGGGTGGCGCGCAGCACGCCGAGCCGGAAGCCAAGCACGACGACGTGGTTGACGCCGAGTTCGAAGAAGTGAAAGACAACAACAAGCAGTAATCCCTGCATGTTGTCGGCCAGTTCACCGTCGTTTGCCGGCGAGCTGGTAGGATGTCGCCGCGCGGGGGCTTGCTCCCGCGTTGGCGTATCTGGAATTCGAGAATCTTTACAGCATCTGTCAGCGGCCCAGGTGGGCCAACGGCAGGTGCTGATGGCGTGGCGCAGATGCCAGACGCCCAACAAGGTGCAAATGACCTATGTCCAAGCGTGATTATTATGAGGTCCTGGGTGTCGAGCGCGGCGCCAGCGAAGCTGACCTCAAGAAGGCCTATCGCCGTCTGGCGATGAAGTACCACCCTGACCGCAACCCCGGCGACAAAGAGTCCGAAGACAAGTTCAAGGAGGCCAACGAGGCCTACGAAGTGCTGTCTGACGCGAGCAAGCGCGCGGCGTTCGACCAGTATGGTCATGCTGGCGTGGACCCGAGCATGGGTGGCGGTGGTGCCGGTTTCGGCGGTGCCAACTTCTCCGACATCTTTGGCGATGTGTTCAGCGACTTCTTCGGTGGTGGCCGCGGCGGTGGACGTGGCGGCGCCCAGCGTGGCAGCGACCTGCGCTACACCCTGGAGCTGAACCTGGAAGAAGCGGTGCGTGGCACCACGGTCAGTATCCGCGTGCCTACCCTGGTCAACTGCCAGCCTTGCGACGGCTCGGGGGCCAAGAAAGGTTCCACGCCGTCGACCTGCCCGACCTGTGGCGGTATCGGCCAGGTGCGCATGCAGCAGGGCTTCTTCTCGGTGCAGCAAACCTGCCCGCGCTGCCATGGCCAGGGCAAGATCATCACCGACCCATGCACCTCGTGCCACGGCGAAGGTCGTGTCGAAGAATACAAGACGCTGTCGGTCAAGGTGCCGGCGGGTGTCGATACCGGCGACCGTATCCGCCTGTCGGGCGAGGGCGAGGCCGGTACCCATGGCGGCCCGACCGGCGATCTGTACGTGGTGATCAATGTGCGTGAGCACGAGATCTTTCAGCGTGATGGCAAGCACCTGTACTGCGAAGTGCCGATCAGCTTCACTGATGCCGCCCTGGGCGGCGAGCTGGAAGTGCCCACGCTCGATGGTCGCGTGAAGCTGAAGATCCCCGAAGGCACCCAGACCGGCAAGCAGTTCCGCCTGCGCGGCAAGGGCGTTGCCCCGGTGCGCGGTGGTGGTGCTGGTGACCTGTTGTGCCGCGTGGCGGTGGAAACCCCGGTCAATCTCAGCCGCCGCCAGCGCGAGCTGCTCGAAGAGCTGCGTGACTCGCTGGAAGGCGACAGCTCCCACTCGCCAAAGGCCAGTGGCTGGTTCGATGGCGTGAAGCGCTTCTTCGGCGACCTCTGACAAGGATAAGGCTATGCGACGTATTGCAGTGATGGGTGCGGCAGGGCGAATGGGCAAGACCCTTATCGAAGCCGTGCAACAAACGCCGGGTGCGGGATTGACGGCGGCGATCGATCGCCCTGACAGCTCGCTGGTTGGGGCTGATGCCGGTGAGCTGGCAGCTCTTGGTCGGATTGGCGTGTTGTTGTCCGACGATCTGGCCAAGGTCGCCGACGAATTCGACGTGCTGATCGACTTCACTCACCCTTCGGTAACCCTGAAAAACCTCGCATTCTGCCGCAAGCACGGTAAGGCGATGATCATCGGCACCACCGGTTTTACGGTTGAAGAGAAGCAGCTGCTGGCTGAGGCTGGCAAGGACATCCCCATTGTGTTCGCTGCCAACTTCAGCGTGGGTGTGAACCTCAGCCTCAAGCTGCTTGACCTGGCTGCCCGGGTGTTGGGCGATGATGTCGATATCGAGATCATCGAGGCACATCACCGGCACAAGGTCGATGCCCCATCGGGTACTGCGTTGCGCATGGGTGAAGTGGTTGCCAATGCGCTGGGCCGGGATCTGCAGGAAGTGGCCGTGTATGGCCGCGAAGGGCAGACTGGCGCGCGTGACCGCAAGACGATCGGCTTCGCCACTGTACGCGCCGGCGATGTGGTAGGTGATCACACCGTTCTGTTCGCAGCAGAAGGCGAGCGCCTGGAAATCACCCACAAGGCCTCCAGCCGCATGACCTTCGCCAAGGGCGCCGTGCGTGCGGCGCTGTGGCTGGATGGGCGTGAGCCTGGGCTGTATGACATGCAGGACGTGCTCGAGCTGCACTGACCTGCAGATTGGTGTCGGCTTCTTCGCGGGTAAACCCGCTCCCACAGGGTTCATGCAGGTTTCAGGCTTTGCGCAGTCCTTGTAGGAGCGGGTTTACCCGCGAAGCGCCGACAAATGCCAGCTTGTCGCATTGATATGTTTTAGAGGCACATCTGCGGTAGACCGAAAACGCACTTTTCTGTAAGCTACAGCTTTAGTGTGTCCACTAAAAGCGCGCAGCGAATTGAATTCAGCACATGAAAGCGGGGTGACGTGTCCATACGTCACTCCGCTTTTTTGCAACCTGCGATCGCCCTTTCATGCTTGATTAACGGGAGGTCTTCTTGACAAAGCCAGCCATACTCGCCCTTGCCGACGGCAGTATTTTTCGCGGTGAAGCCATCGGTGCCGACGGTCAGACCGTTGGTGAGGTGGTGTTCAACACCGCTATGACCGGCTACCAGGAAATCCTTACAGACCCTTCCTATGCGCAGCAAATCGTTACCCTGACCTACCCGCACATCGGCAATACCGGCACTACCCCGGAAGACGCCGAGTCGAACCGTGTCTGGTCCGCTGGCCTGGTCATTCGTGACCTGCCGCTGCTGGCCAGCAACTGGCGTAACACCCAGTCGCTGCCGGAGTACCTCAAGGCCAACAACGTCGTCGCCATCGCCGGCATCGACACCCGTCGCCTGACCCGGATCCTGCGTGAAAAGGGCGCCCAGAACGGTTGCATCCTTGCCGGTGACAACATCAGCGAAGAAGCCGCCATCGCCGCTGCCCGTGCCTTCCCTGGCCTGAAGGGCATGGACCTGGCCAAGGTCGTTTCCACCAAGGAGCGCTATGAGTGGCGCTCCAGCGTGTGGGAGCTGAAGACCGACAGCCACCCGACCATCGAAGCTGCCGACTTGCCTTACCACGTGGTCGCCTTCGACTACGGCGTCAAGCTGAACATCCTGCGCATGCTGGTCGCCCGTGGCTGCCGCGTGACCGTGGTGCCGGCCCAGACCCCGGCCAGCGAAGTGCTGGCACTCAACCCGGACGGCGTGTTCCTGTCCAACGGTCCTGGCGACCCCGAGCCGTGCGACTACGCCATCCAGGCGATCAAGGAAATCCTCGAGACCGAGATCCCGGTGTTCGGCATCTGCCTCGGCCACCAGCTGCTGGCCCTGGCCTCCGGCGCCAAGACCGTGAAAATGGGCCACGGCCACCACGGCGCCAACCACCCGGTCCAGGACCTGGATACCGGCGTGGTCATGATCACCAGCCAGAACCACGGCTTTGCCGTTGACGAGGCTACCCTGCCGGGCAACGTCCGCGCCATCCACAAGTCGTTGTTCGACGGCACCCTGCAGGGTATCGAGCGCACCGACAAGAGCGCGTTCAGCTTCCAGGGTCACCCTGAAGCGAGCCCCGGCCCGACCGATGTCGCGCCTCTGTTCGATCGTTTCATCGATGCCATGGCCAAGCGCCGCTGAGCATCCTGCTTCAAGGCCCCGGGCCGGTTCGCGCCGCGCCCGGAAGCGCCTGACCCAGATTGTTCAAGGCGGCTTGCCGACTGACCCCGGATTTGAGTGACAACCATGCCAAAACGTACAGATATCAAAAGCATCCTGATTCTCGGCGCCGGCCCGATCGTGATCGGCCAGGCCTGCGAGTTCGACTACTCCGGCGCCCAGGCCTGCAAGGCCCTGCGCGAGGAAGGTTTCCGCGTCATCCTGGTGAACTCCAACCCGGCCACCATCATGACCGACCCGGCCATGGCCGACGCCACCTACATCGAGCCGATCAAGTGGCAGTCGGTGGCCAAGATCATCGAGAAAGAGCGCCCTGACGCGCTGCTGCCGACCATGGGTGGCCAGACCGCACTTAACTGCGCCCTGGACCTGGAGCGCCACGGCGTTCTGGAAAAGTTCGGCGTGGAAATGATCGGTGCCAACGCCGACACCATCGACAAGGCCGAAGACCGCTCGCGTTTCGACAAGGCGATGAAGGATATCGGCCTGGAGTGCCCGCGTTCCGGTATCGCCCACAGCATGGAGGAAGCCAACGCGGTGCTCGAGCGCCTGGGCTTCCCGTGCATCATCCGTCCGTCGTTCACCATGGGCGGCACCGGTGGTGGCATCGCCTACAACCGTGAAGAGTTCGAAGAAATCTGCGCCCGTGGTCTGGACCTGTCGCCGACCAAGGAGCTGCTGATCGACGAATCGCTGATCGGCTGGAAGGAATACGAGATGGAGGTGGTCCGCGACAAGAAGGACAACTGCATCATCGTCTGCTCCATCGAGAACTTCGACCCGATGGGCGTGCACACCGGCGACTCGATTACCGTTGCCCCGGCGCAGACCCTGACCGACAAGGAATACCAGATCATGCGCAACGCCTCGCTGGCGGTGCTGCGTGAGATTGGTGTGGAAACCGGCGGCTCCAACGTGCAGTTCGGTATCTGCCCGAACACCGGCCGCATGGTCGTGATCGAGATGAACCCGCGTGTGTCGCGTTCCTCGGCGCTGGCCTCCAAGGCCACCGGCTTCCCGATCGCCAAGATCGCTGCCAAGCTGGCGGTCGGCTACACCCTCGACGAGTTGCAGAACGACATCACCGGCGGCCGCACCCCGGCGTCCTTCGAGCCGTCGATCGACTATGTCGTCACCAAGCTGCCGCGTTTCGCCTTCGAGAAGTTCCCGAAAGCCGACGCCCGCCTGACCACCCAGATGAAATCCGTCGGTGAAGTCATGGCCATCGGTCGTACCTTCCAGGAATCCCTGCAGAAAGCCCTGCGCGGCCTGGAAGTGGGCGCCTGCGGCCTCGACCCGAAAGTCGACCTGGCCAACCCGGAAGCTTCCAGCATCCTCAAGCGCGAGCTGACCGTACCGGGCGCGGAGCGCATCTGGTACGTGGCCGATGCCATGCGCGCCGGCATGACCTGCGAGCAGATCTTCGACCTGACCGGCATCGACATGTGGTTCCTGGTGCAGATGGAAGACCTGATCAAGGAAGAAGAGAAGGTCAAGACTCTGGCCCTGTCGTCGATCGACAGAGACTACATGCTGCGCCTCAAGCGCAAGGGCTTCTCCGACCAGCGCCTGGCCAAGCTGCTGGGTATCACCGACAAGAACCTGCGCCGTCACCGCCACAAGCTGGAAGTGTTCCCGGTGTACAAGCGCGTCGACACCTGCGCCGCCGAGTTCGCCACCGACACCGCCTATCTGTACTCCACCTACGAGGAAGAGTGCGAGGCCAACCCGTCGACCCGCGACAAGATCATGATCCTGGGTGGCGGCCCCAACCGTATCGGCCAGGGTATCGAGTTCGACTATTGCTGCGTACACGCCGCGTTGGCGCTGCGTGAAGACGGTTACGAGACCATCATGGTCAACTGCAACCCGGAAACCGTCTCTACCGACTACGACACCTCCGACCGCCTGTACTTCGAGCCGTTGACCCTGGAAGACGTGCTGGAGGTGTGCCGCGTCGAGAAGCCGAAAGGCGTTATCGTCCACTACGGCGGCCAGACCCCGCTGAAACTGGCCCGCGCCCTGGAAGAAGCCGGCGTACCGATCATCGGCACCAGCCCGGATGCCATCGAC
Organism: Pseudomonas sp. TE21394; assembly: GCF_054057835.1. Classification (NCBI taxonomy): domain Bacteria; kingdom Pseudomonadati; phylum Pseudomonadota; class Gammaproteobacteria; order Pseudomonadales; family Pseudomonadaceae; genus Pseudomonas; species Pseudomonas sp. TE21394. Next base: position 2,670,694 of record NZ_JBSRZR010000001.1, read on the forward strand.
CGTGCCGAAGACCGTGAGCGCTTCCAGCAGATGGTGCAGCGCCTGAACCTGCTGCAGCCGCCAAACGCTACCGTGCGCAGCGAAGAAGAAGCCATCAGCGCTGCTGGCGGCATTGGCTACCCGCTGGTGGTGCGCCCGTCCTACGTGCTGGGTGGCCGGGCCATGGAAATCGTCTACGAACTGGACGAGCTCAAGCGCTACCTGCGTGAAGCCGTACAGGTGTCGAACGACAGCCCGGTACTGCTCGACCACTTCCTCAACTGCGCCATCGAGATGGACGTGGATGCGGTCTGCGACGGTACCGACGTGGTGATCGGCGCCATCATGCAGCACATCGAGCAGGCCGGCGTTCACTCCGGCGACTCGGCATGCTCGCTGCCACCTTACTCGCTGAGCAAGGAAGTGCAGGACGAAGTCCGCGTACAGGTCAGGAAAATGGCCCTGGAGCTGGGCGTGGTCGGCCTGATGAACGTGCAGCTGGCCCTGCAGGGCGACAAGATCTACGTGATCGAAGTCAACCCGCGCGCCTCGCGTACCGTGCCGTTCGTCTCCAAGTGCATCGGCACCTCCCTGGCGATGATCGCAGCCCGCGTCATGGCCGGCAAAACCCTGAAAGAGCTGGGCTTCACCCAGGAAATCATCCCGAACTTCTACAGCGTCAAGGAAGCCGTCTTCCCGTTCGCCAAGTTCCCGGGGGTTGACCCGATCCTCGGCCCTGAGATGAAATCGACCGGTGAAGTCATGGGTGTCGGTGACAGCTTCGGCGAAGCCTTTGCCAAGGCCCAGATGGGTGCCAGTGAAGTGCTGCCGACCGGCGGTACCGCATTCATCAGCGTACGTGACGACGACAAGCCGCAAGTGGCTGGCGTTGCCCGCGACCTGATTGCCCTTGGCTTCGAAGTGGTCGCTACTGCCGGCACCGCCAAGGTCATCGAGGCGGCTGGCCTGAAAGTGCGCCGTGTGAACAAGGTGACCGAAGGTCGTCCGCACGTGGTCGACATGATCAAGAACGACGAGGTGTCGCTGATCATCAACACCACCGAAGGCCGCCAGTCGATCGCCGATTCCTACTCGATTCGTCGCAATGCGCTGCAGCACAAGATTTACTGCACCACCACCATTGCGGCCGGGGAAGCCATCTGCGAGGCGCTGAAATTCGGTCCGGAAAAGACCGTTCGCCGCCTGCAGGATCTGCACGCAGGATTGAAAGCATGAGCATTACCAAGTACCCGATGACCGTCCAGGGCGCTCGCGCCCTGGAAGAGGAACTGCTGTTCCTGAGCAAGACCGAGCGCCCGCGCCTGAGCCAGGCCATTGGTGAGGCGCGCGAGCTGGGTGACCTGAAGGAAAACGCCGAATACCACGCAGCTCGTGAAGAGCAGGGCATGGTCGAAGCGCGTATCCGCGATATCGAAGGGCGCCTGCAGAACTCGGTGGTGATCGACGTGACCACCATTGCTCACACCGGTAAGGTGATTTTCGGCACTACCGTAGTGCTGGCCAACACCGAAACCGATGATGAGGTGACCTACCAGATCGTTGGCGAAGATGAAGCTGACGTGAAGAAAGGCAAGCTGTCGAACAGTGCCCCGATCGCCCGTGCCATCATTGGCAAGGAAGAAGGGGATACCGTTGTCGTGAAGACGCCAAACGGTACGGTCGAGTACGAGATTGTCGAAGTCAAGCACATCTGACCGGCGCCAGCGGGCGCCATCCCTCGAGGGGATCCTCTGGCAACTGGCCCAGGTTTTCTGGGTCGGTGGCCTGTGGGTGTTTCACGTCGGGTTGGTGCCTGCGCTCAAGGTCAGTGGCCTGGCGCCGCTATTGGTGCAGGACATCGCCGGGCAGATCGACCGCTGGTTGATCGGTGTGGCGATGCTTGGCCTGCTGGTCCAGTTGGCCGTACTGGCCAGAGTGGACGGCCTGGCAGCCTGGTGGCGGCAGTTCCGGGGCCAGATGTTATTGCTCGGCCTTGGCGCTTGCGTGGGGTATTACACCTTGCGCTACGGTATTTCCGTAGGCGAGCGCTGGCAGATGTTCTGCTTCCTGGTGCTGGGTTTTTCCGGCATCGTGCTGGTGGCCCAGCCGGTTCCGGTCAGGACGCGCGGCTAACACGAGCAAACTGCCGAGAGTCGCTGGGGCCGCATGGCGGCCCCTGTGCCGTTACTTGTAGCGGTGGATGTTGGACAGCTGCTTGTTCGGCTGCGGGTTCTTGCGGTAGATCAGGGCTTTCTTGCCGATGGTCTGCACCAGTTCGGCACGGCCGGCCTTGCACAGTTCGGCAATGGTTTCTGCGCGCTCTTCGCGGTCTTCCGAACGAATCTCGACCTTGATCAGCTCGTGGTCGACCAGGGCGCGCTCCAGCTCGGCAATGACGCCTTCATTCAAACCGTTACCAGCAACGATCAGGACCGGCTTCAGGTCATGACCAATGGACTTGTATTGCTTCTTCTGCTCGTTATTGAGCGGCATAATCTGACCCTTTCCGTCTGATTCTGTAAAATTGACCGGCATTTTACCCGAGGGCCACCGGCTCCGCCCAGTCAATCACGACGCATATCATCGAGGTGCCCCGTGGTACAACGTTCCAAAAGCAGCGCCAACTGGCTGCGTGAACATTTCAACGATCCTTTTGTGAAGCAGGCGCAAAAGGACGGCTACCGCTCGCGTGCGAGCTACAAACTGCTGGAGATCCAGGAAAAGGACCGGCTGATCCGCCCAGGCATGAGCGTGATCGACCTCGGCGCGGCCCCTGGCGGCTGGTCGCAGGTGACCAGTCGTCTGATTGGTGGGCAGGGGCGGCTGATCGCATCCGACATCCTGGAGATGGACTCGATCCCCGACGTGACCTTCATCCAGGGCGATTTCACCCATGACGAAGTGCTGCAGCGCATCCTCGAGGCGGTTGGCGATTCGCACGTGGACCTTGTGATTTCCGACATGGCCCCCAATATGAGTGGTACCCCCGCGGTGGACATGCCGCGGGCGATGTTCCTCTGCGAGCTGGCCCTCGATCTGGCAACCCGCGTGCTAAAGCCCGGCGGCGACTTCCTGATCAAGATCTTCCAGGGCGAGGGCTTTGACGTATACCTCAAGGACGTGCGCAGCAAATTCGACAAGGTACAGATGCGCAAGCCATCGTCGTCGCGGGACCGTTCCCGTGAACAATACCTGCTGGGCAGGGGTTTCAAAGGGGCATGAAAGGTCTCAAGCGGGGTGGCCGATAGTTATTTCCAATCGGCCGTCGCGTCAGGATCGCCCGAACTTCGTGTAGTCTAGCTTTCACAAAGGGTTACAGACGGTGCCTGCGTCTGCGTAGGTAATGTAGTAAGTTAGGGCGATGAATATCATGCGAGGAACGGCTGCGTCGTGCGCCGACCTCAGAGGGTAGCGAATTGAACGACATGGCAAAGAATCTGATCCTGTGGTTGATCATCGCAGCTGTCCTGGTGACAGTGATGAACAACTTCTCCAGCCCTAACGAACCGCAGACCCTCAACTATTCCGACTTCATCCAGCAGGTCAAGGATGGCAAGGTCGAGCGCGTGACCGTCGACGGCTACATCATTACCGGCAAGCGCGCTGACGGTGACAACTTCAAGACCGTGCGCCCGGCCATTACCGACAATGGCCTGATCGGCGACCTGGTCGACAACCACGTCATCATCGAAGGCAAGCAGCCCGAGCAGCAGAGCATCTGGACCCAGTTGCTGGTAGCCAGCTTCCCGATCCTGGTGATCATCGCCGTGTTCATGTTCTTCATGCGCCAGATGCAAGGCGGTGCGGGCGGCAAGGGCGGGCCGATGAGCTTCGGCAAGAGCAAGGCGCGCCTGCTGTCCGAAGACCAGGTCAAGACCACGCTGGCTGACGTTGCAGGGTGTGACGAAGCCAAGGAAGAGGTTGGTGAGCTGGTCGAGTTCCTGCGCGATCCGGGCAAGTTCCAGCGCCTGGGTGGCCGTATCCCTCGTGGCGTGCTGATGGTCGGCCCACCCGGTACCGGCAAGACGCTGCTGGCCAAGGCCATCGCTGGCGAGGCAAAGGTGCCATTCTTCACCATTTCCGGTTCTGACTTCGTGGAAATGTTCGTGGGTGTCGGTGCCAGCCGTGTGCGCGACATGTTCGAGCAGGCCAAGAAGCACGCCCCGTGCATCATCTTCATCGACGAGATCGACGCCGTTGGTCGCCACCGTGGCGCCGGCATGGGCGGCGGTCACGACGAACGTGAGCAAACCCTCAACCAGTTGCTGGTGGAGATGGACGGCTTCGAAATGAACGATGGCATCATCGTCATCGCCGCCACCAACCGTCCGGACGTGCTCGACCCGGCGCTGCTGCGCCCGGGGCGCTTCGACCGCCAGGTGGTGGTCGGCCTGCCGGACATCCGTGGACGCGAGCAGATCCTCAAGGTGCACATGCGCAAGGTGCCGGTCGGCGAGAACGTCAACCCGGCAGTCATTGCCCGTGGGACCCCTGGTTTCTCCGGCGCCGACCTGGCCAACCTGGTCAACGAGGCCTCGCTGTTTGCCGCGCGTGCCAACAAGCGCCTGGTCGAAATGAAAGAGTTCGAGCTGGCCAAGGACAAGATCATGATGGGCGCCGAGCGCAAGACCATGGTCATGTCCGAGAAAGAAAAGCAGAACACCGCCTATCACGAGGCTGGCCACGCCATCGTCGGACGCCTGGTGCCTGAACACGATCCGGTCTACAAGGTTTCGATCATTCCGCGTGGCCGTGCTTTGGGCGTGACCATGTTCCTGCCGGAAGAGGACCGCTACAGCCTGTCCAAGCGCGCGCTGATCAGCCAGATCTGCTCGTTGTACGGCGGCCGTATCGCCGAGGAAATGACCCTGGGCTTCGACGGCGTCACCACCGGCGCCTCCAACGACATCATGCGTGCCAGCCAGATCGCCCGCAACATGGTGACCAAGTGGGGTCTGTCGGAAAAACTCGGCCCGCTGATGTACGCCGAGGAAGAAGGCGAGGTGTTCCTGGGCCGCAGTGCCGCCAGCCAACACGCCAGCGTTTCCGGTGAAACCGCCAAGCTGATCGACTCGGAAGTGCGCAGTATCATCGACCAGTGCTATGCCACGGCCAAGCAGCTGCTCACCGACAACCGTGACAAGCTCGATGCCATGGCCGAAGCCTTGATGAAATACGAGACCATCGACGCCGAGCAGATTGACGATATCATGGCCGGCCGTACCCCTCGCGAACCGCGCGATTGGGATGATGACTCGGCTTCGGGCAAGCCTGCCGCCCAGGGTGATCGCCCAGAATCGCCGATCGGCGGTCCAGCGGCCCAACACTAAGGGCACCTATGAGCTCAGTGCAGTACCCCACCCGGTTGCCTTGCGGTAACCGGGTTCTTGATTTGTCGCGTACCCATGTCATGGGTATCCTCAACGTCACCCCCGATTCCTTCTCTGACGGCGGGCGTTTCAATCAGCGCGACGAAGCGTTGCGTCATGCCGAAGCAATGGTGGCAGCCGGCGCCACGCTGGTCGACATCGGCGGTGAGTCCACGCGGCCAGGTGCGCGCGCAGTGTCGGTAACCGAGGAGCTGGAGCGGGTGGCCCCCATGGTCGAGGCCATCAACAGCCGTCTTGACGTGGTCATCTCGGTCGATACCTCCACCCCAGCGGTCATGCGTGAAGCCGCGCGTCTCGGTGCCGGGCTGATCAATGACGTACGGGCCCTGGAGCGTGACGGCGCGCTGGATGCTGCGGCGGACACCGGGCTGCCGGTGTGTCTCATGCACATGCGCGGCGAGCCGGGGAACATGCAGGACGACCCGCAGTACGAAGATGTGACCGCCGACGTCACGCGGTACCTTGAGCAGCGGATGGTCGCCTGCGCTGCGGCGGGCATCGACGCAAACAGAATCATCCTTGACCCGGGCTTTGGTTTTGCCAAGACGCTGGCGCACAACCTCAGCTTGTTCAAGCATATGGAAGCGCTCTATCGCCTGGGGCGCCCGCTTCTTGTGGGTGTGTCACGCAAGAGCATGATCGGCCAGACGCTGGAACGTCCGGTCGGCGAGCGGTTGTACGGCAGCCTGGCGCTGGCGGCGTTGGCCATGACCAAGGGGGCGAGCATCCTGCGTGTCCATGACGTGGCCGAAACCGTTGATGTGGTGCGCATGATCGCTGCGGTGCAAAACGCCGAATAAGAACATTGGAGTCCCTATGAGCAGAAAATATTTTGGTACCGATGGCATTCGTGGCCGTGTCGGCGAATACCCGATCACCCCTGACTTCATGCTGAAGCTTGGCTGGGCCGCCGGCATGGCGTTCCGCAAGCAGGGCCATTGCCGGGTGCTGGTGGGCAAGGACACGCGTATCTCCGGCTACATGTTCGAATCCGCACTCGAAGCCGGCCTGTCTGCGGCGGGTGCCGACGTGATGCTGCTCGGGCCGATGCCGACGCCGGCCATTGCCTACCTGACACGTACCTTCCACGCCGAAGCCGGTATCGTCATCAGTGCCTCGCACAACCCGCACGATGACAACGGCATCAAGTTCTTCTCGGGCCAGGGGACCAAGTTGCCTGATGAAGTCGAGTTGATGATCGAAGAGCTGCTTGACCAGCCGATGACCGTGGTCGAGTCGAGCAAGCTGGGCAAGGTGTCGCGCATCAATGATGCGGCAGGCCGCTACATCGAGTTCTGCAAGAGCAGCGTGCCCAGCAGCACCAGCTTCGATGGACTCAAGCTGGTGGTCGATTGCGCCCATGGCGCCACCTACAAGGTTGCGCCAAGCGTGTTCCGCGAGTTGGGTGCCGAGGTGACCGTGCTGCATGCGCAGCCGGACGGGCTGAACATCAATGAAAACTGCGGTTCGACCCATATCGAGTCGCTGCAGGCCGCTGTGCTGGTAGGGCATGCCGACCTGGGTATCGCTTTCGACGGTGACGGCGACCGGGTACTGATGGTCGATCACACCGGTGCCATCGTCGACGGTGACGAATTGCTGTTCATCATTGCCCGCGACTTGCAGGACCGTGGCAAGTTGCAAGGCGGCGTGGTGGGTACGCTGATGAGCAACCTGGGCCTGGAGCTTGCGCTGAAGGACCTGGAAATTCCGTTCGTGCGGGCCAAGGTCGGCGACCGTTACGTCATGGCCGAACTGCTGGAGCGTGAGTGGCTGGTCGGGGGTGAAAACTCTGGTCACGTCGTTTGCTGCAACCACACCACTACGGGTGATGCAATCATTGCCGCACTGCAGGTGCTGATGGCGCTCAAGCGCCGTGGCGAAACGTTGGCCCAGGCCCGTCAGGCCCTGCGCAAGTGCCCACAGGTACTGATCAACGTGCGTTATGGCGCCAGCAAGGTCGACCCGCTGCAGCACCCGTCGGTCAAGGAAGCCAGTGCCAAGGTGACCGAGGCGTTGGCTGGCCGTGGTCGCGTGCTGCTGCGCAAGTCCGGTACCGAGCCTCTGGTGCGGGTCATGGTCGAGGGTGAGGACGAAAGTCAGGTGCGTGCCCATGCCGAAGCACTGGCCAAGCTGGTTGGCGAAGTTTGTGTCTGAAGGCGCTTGCCAGCGCAGGTAGGGTTGGGTACTATCTGCGCCCACTTTGACCGACGAGGTAAAGCATGCGTCGCCCCATGGTAGCTGGTAACTGGAAGATGCACGGTACCCGCGCTAGCGTCGCTGAGCTGACCGAAGGCTTGAGAAATCTGGCCTTGCCGAGCGGAGTGGAAGTCGCGGTGTTCCCACCTGTCTTGTTCATCAATCAAGTGATCGATGGGCTGGCAGATAAGGGAATCATCGTCGGCGCACAGAATTCTGCAGTACAACCCGAACAGGGTGCGCTGACCGGAGAAGTTGCTCCGGAACAGCTGGTTGAAGCAGGTTGCAAGTTGGTTCTGATTGGCCATTCGGAGCGTCGCCAGATTATTGGTGAAACTGACCAAGTGCTCAATCGCAAGTTTGCAGCCGCTCAGGCCAAAGGTTTGAAGCCAGTGCTTTGCATCGGGGAAACCCTTGAAGAGCGCGAGGCCGGCAAAACGCTCGAAGTTGTCGGGCGTCAACTAAGCAGTATCATCGAGGCCTTCGGTGTTAAAGCTTTTGCCAATGCAGTAATTGCCTATGAGCCTGTATGGGCCATCGGTACAGGCCTTACGGCCACGCCACAGCAGGCCCAGGATGTGCACGCCGCCATCCGCGGTCAGCTGGCGGCAGAAGATGCTGAAGTAGCTGCGAAGGTGCAGCTGCTCTACGGCGGCAGCGTGAAGGCGGCCAATGCGGCCGAACTGTTCGGCATGCCGGATATCGATGGGGGGCTCATTGGTGGAGCTTCCCTGAACGCAGACGAATTCGGTGCAATTTGTCGCGCCGCAGGAAACTGAACAAATGCTGGAAACAGTCATCGTTGTTTTTCATCTGTTGGCAGCGCTGTCGCTTGTAGTGCTGGTTCTGTTACAACAGGGTAAGGGTGCGGAAGCAGGTGCATCTTTCGGCGCGGGTGCTTCAAATACCGTGTTCGGGAGCCAGGGTTCTGCAACCTTCCTGAGTAAATTAACTGCTGTACTCGCTGCCACTTTCTTTTTGACAGCACTTGGGTTAGGATACTTCGCGAAGCAACAAGCTCACCAGCTTAGCCAAGCAGGTCTTCCAGATCCAGCAGTGCTAGAAGTGAAAGAGCCGCAGAAACCGGCAGTTAATGATGATGTACCGGTGCTCCAGCAGCAGAAGAGCGACACCACCACTAACACTGGTGATGTACCTCCTCCGGCACAAGAGCAGAAGTAACGGGTTTCAAGTAGTAGTATTGCCGAGGTGGTGGAATTGGTAGACACGCAACCTTGAGGTGGTTGTGCCCATAGGGTGTAGGGGTTCGAGTCCCCTTCTCGGTACCAATTAAAGCTTGAGAGCCCGCTTTAGCGGGCTTTCTTGCAGGTGAAGGTTTGGATTTGACCCTTGAGAGGGTTCGGTCTTATACTTTTGCCCCAGCTTTGTCGCGGGGTGGAGCAGCTTGGTAGCTCGTCGGGCTCATAACCCGAAGGTCGTTGGTTCAAATCCAGCCCCCGCAACCAGCTTCAGCGGAGCCCCTTTTCAGGGGCTTTTTGCTAACCGAACAGTTTTCGGCGTCGTTGTCCAACGGCGCTTTCAGGGATGGGCGCTTTGCCCATTTTTTATTTGCACAGCATGCACGAGGGGGTTCAGGTGTCGAGCAAGCTAGAACAGTTGCAGGCCTTGTTGGCCCCGGTTGTCGAGGGTCTGGGCTATCAATGCTGGGGGATCGAATACGTTTCCCAGGGTAAGCATTCGGTACTGCGCATCTACATCGACAAGGAAGGCGGCATCCTGGTGGACGACTGCGAAGCGGTCAGCCGTCAGGCCAGCGCAATCCTCGACGTAGAAGATCCGATCAGCAGTGAGTACACCCTCGAGGTGTCTTCTCCAGGCATGGATCGCCCACTGTTCACTCTGGAACAGTTTGCCTCGCATGCCGGCGAACAAGTGAAGATCAAGCTGCGCTCACCCTTCGAGGGTCGTCGTAACTTCCAGGGCCTTCTCCGCGGTGTGGAGGAGCAGGACGTGGTGGTCCAGGTGGACAATCAAGAATTCCTGTTGCCGATCGACTCGATCGACAAGGCCAATATTATTCCCAGTTTTGACTGAGACGTGCCGGGCCCGGCGGACTATCCGGGCCCAATGGCTTGCGCAAGGCGAGGCGTACGATGAGCAAAGAAGTACTGCTGGTTGTTGAATCGGTATCCAACGAAAAAGGTGTACCGCCCGGCGTCATTTTCGAAGCGCTGGAAGTGGCCCTGGCCACTGCAACCAAAAAACGTTTTGAAGACGAAGTCGATCTGCGTGTGGAAATCAACCGCCACACCGGTAGCTACGAGACCTTCCGTCGCTGGACCGTGGTCGACGAAGCCGATCTTGATGATCCGGCGATCGAGACCTGGCTGGACAAGATCAAGGACACCCACCCTGAAGCCAAGGTCGGTGACGTGATCGAAGAGAAGATCGAGTCGATCGAGTTCGGCCGTATCGCCGCCCAGACCGCCAAGCAGGTCATCGTGCAGAAGGTCCGTGAGGCCGAGCGTGCCCAGGTGGTCGATGCCTACCGCGAGCGCGTTGGCGAGATCATTTCCGGCACCGTCAAGAAGGTTACCCGCGACAACGTCATCGTTGACCTGGGCAACAACGCCGAGGCCCTGCTGGCCCGCGAAGACATCATCCCGCGCGAAACCTTCCGTGTTGGCGTGCGCCTGCGTGCGCTGCTGAAGGAAATTCGCACTGAAAACCGTGGCCCACAGCTGATCCTGTCGCGCACCGCGCCACAGATGCTGATCGAGCTTTTCCGCATTGAAGTGCCGGAAATTGCCGAGGGCCTCATCGAAGTCATGGCTGCCTCCCGTGATCCGGGTTCGCGAGCCAAGATCGCCGTCCGCTCCAAGGACAAGCGCATCGACCCGCAAGGTGCCTGTATCGGCATGCGTGGTTCGCGCGTCCAGGCCGTATCCGGGGAGCTGGGTGGCGAGCGTGTGGATATCGTCCTGTGGGACGATAACCCGGCGCAGTTCGTCATCAACGCCATGTCGCCGGCTGAAGTCGCGGCGATCATCGTTGATGAAGATGCCCATGCCATGGACATCGCCGTCGCCGAGGACAACCTGGCCCAGGCCATTGGCCGTGGCGGTCAGAACGTTCGCCTGGCCAGCCAGCTGACCGGCTGGACCCTGAACGTGATGACCGAGAAGGACATCCAGGCCAAGCAGCAGGCCGAAACCGGTGACATCCTGCGCAATTTCATCGATGAACTGGAAGTCGACGAGGAGCTGGCCCAAGTGCTGGTCGACGAAGGCTTCACCAGCCTCGAAGAAATTGCCTACGTACCGTTGGAAGAAATGCTCAACATCGATGGCTTTGACGAAGATATCGTCAATGAGCTCCGCGCTCGAGCCAAGGACCGTTTGTTGACCAAGGCCATCGCTACCGAAGAAAAACTGGCAGACGCCCATCCGGCCGAAGACCTGCTCTCCCTCGAGGGCATGGACAAGGACCTGGCGGCGGAACTGGCGGTGCGCGGCGTGGTTAACCGCGAAGACCTGGCCGAGCAGTCGATCGACGATCTGCTCGACATCGACGGCATCGACGAAGAGCGTGCCGGCAAGTTGATCATGGCCGCCCGAGCCCACTGGTTCGAGTAATTAGGCGCGGCCTGAGGAGAGAAGTGCATGACGCAAGTCACGGTGAAAGAACTGGCCCAAGAGGTCGAGGCACCGGTAGAGCGCCTGCTGCAGCAGATGCGTGAGGCAGGTCTGCCGCACACCGACGCCGGTCAGGTAGTGACCGACAATGAGAAGCAGACCCTGCTCACTCATTTGAAGAGCAGCCACAAGAGCAAGGCGGAAGAACCGCGCAAGATTACCTTGCAGCGCAAAACCACCAGCACCCTGCGTGTCGCCGGTAGCAAGAGCATCAGCGTAGAAGTACGCAAGAAGAAAGTATTCGTGCAGCGCAGCCCGGAAGAGATCCAGGCTGAGCAGAAGCGTGAGCTGGAAGAGCGCCGCGCGGCCGAAAACGCCGCTCGCGAGAAGGTCGAGGCCGAAGTTCGCCAGCGCAACGAAGAGCAGGCTCGCCGTCAGGCCGCCGAAACCTCTGCCCCGGCGCCTGCCGCCAGGCCAGAGCCGGCACCTGCCGCTGCCCCGGCCCCGGTAGTTGCCGACGCCCCGGCCTCCGAAGACGCTGCAGCCCGTGCTGCCGAGCGCAAGAAGGACGAAGCCCGTCGCAACGAAGGCCGCACCCGTGACGAAGATCGTCGCGGTGGCGAGCGTCGTGGCGAAGCCCCGCGCGTGTCGATCAAGGTCAAGGTCAAGGAGAAGGAAAAAGCTCCGACGCCGCGTGCCGCGCCGCGCACCACCGATGAAGAAAGCGATGGCGTACGCCGTGGCCGCGGTGGCAAGAGCAAGCTGAAGAAACGCAACCAGCACGGCTTCCAGAACCCGACCGGTCCGGTCATTCGTGATGTGACCATCGGTGAGACCATCACCGTCTCGGAACTGGCCCAGCAGATGTCGGTCAAGGCTGCTGAAGTGGTCAAGTTCATGTTCAAGCTGGGCACCCCGGTCACCATCAACCAGGTGCTCGACCAGGAAACCGCGCAGCTGGTCGCTGAAGAACTGGGCCACAAGGTGACCCTGGTCAGTGATACCGCCCTGGAAGACTCCCTGGCCGAATCGCTGAAATTCGAAGGCGAAGTCGAATCGCGTGCGCCGGTCGTTACCGTCATGGGTCACGTCGACCACGGCAAGACCTCGCTGCTCGACTACATCCGTCGTGCCAAGGTTGCCGCAGGCGAAGCCGGTGGTATTACCCAGCACATCGGTGCCTACCACGTGGAAACCGACCGCGGCATGGTCACCTTCCTCGACACCCCGGGCCACGCAGCGTTCACCGCAATGCGCGCCCGTGGTGCCAAGGCCACCGACATCGTCATCCTGGTGGTGGCGGCGGACGACGGCGTGATGCCGCAGACTCGCGAAGCCGTTCAGCATGCCAAGGCAGCTGGCGTTCCGCTGGTGGTCGCGGTAAACAAGATCGACAAGCCGGGTGCCGACCTCGACCGCATCCGCAACGAGCTGGCCGTCGAAGGCGTGACCTCCGAGGACTGGGGTGGTGACACTCCGTTCGTCAAGGTTTCGGCGAAGATGGGTACCGGCGTCGACGAGCTGCTCGAGGCCGTCCTGCTGCAGGCCGAAATCCTCGAACTGACTGCCACCCCGACTGCTCCAGGTCGTGGCGTGGTCGTCGAATCGCGTCTGGACAAGGGCCGTGGCCCGGTGGCCACCATCCTGGTTCAGGACGGTACCTTGCGCCAGGGCGACATGGTCCTGTGCGGCTCCAACTATGGTCGTGTGCGCGCCATGCTCGACGAGAACGGCAAGCCTGTGAAGGAAGCCGGCCCGTCGATCCCGGTCGAGATTCTCGGCCTGGACGGTACCCCGGAAGCCGGTGACGAGCTGTCCGTGGTGGCCGACGAGAAGAAGGCCCGTGAAGTGGCCCTGTTCCGTCAAGGCAAGTACCGCGAGGTCAAGCTGGCCCGTGCTCACGCCGGCAAGCTGGAAAACATCTTCGAGACCATGGGTCAGGAAGAGAAGAAGACCCTCAACATCGTCCTCAAGACTGACGTGCGTGGTTCCCTGGAGGCACTGCAGGGCTCGCTGTCGGGCCTGGGCAACGACGAAGTTCAGGTGCGCGTGATCGGTGGCGGTGTCGGTGGTATCACCGAAAGCGACGCCAACCTGGCGCTGGCTTCGAATGCAGTACTGTTCGGCTTCAACGTGCGTGCCGATGCCGGCGCGCGCAAGATCGTCGAGCAGGAAGGTCTGGATATGCGTTACTACAACGTGATCTACGACATCATCGAAGACGTCAAGAAGGCCCTGACCGGCATGCTCGGCAGCGATGTTCGCGAGAACATCCTGGGTGTTGCCGAAGTGCGTGACGTGTTCCGTTCGCCGAAGTTCGGCGCCATCGCTGGCTGCATGGTCATCGAAGGTACCGTGTACCGCAACCGTCCGATCCGCGTTCTGCGCGAAGACGTTGTGATCTTCGAAGGCGAGCTGGAATCGCTGCGTCGCTTCAAGGACGACGCCTCCGAAGTCCGTTCGGGCATGGAGTGCGGTATTGGCGTGAAGAGCTACAACGACGTCAAGGTCGGCGACAAGATCGAAGTCTTCGAGAAAGTCCAGGTAGCTCGTACCCTGTAAGGGGGCAAGCGTGGTGCAGGCCCCGCCCCAGGGCGGCTGGCAGCACCTCTGAAGGTAGCGCCCGGTCAGGCTTCAGCCTGACCGGGCGTTTGCCGCTTTAAGTTACAGGTAGCAAGAATGGCAAAAGAATATAGCCGTACCCAACGCATCGGCGACCAGATGCAGCGCGAGCTGTCGGAGCTGATCCGCCGTGAAGTCAAAGACCCGCGCGTCGGCCTGGTGACCATCACGGCCGTCGACGTCAGCCGCGACCTTGGCCACGCCAAGGTGTTCATCACCGTGATGGGTGCAGATGGCACCGATGCCGTACCGCAGACCCTCAAGGCCCTGACCAGCGCCGCAAGCTTCCTGCGCCTGCACCTGGGCCGGGTAATGCAACTGCGCAGCGTGCCGCAACTGCATTTCCACTTCGACGAAAGCGTCAGCCGTGGTGCCCACCTGTCGGCACTGATCGAGCGCGCGGTCGCCGAAGACCGTCAGCACAAGGATGCCGACAAGCCGGACACCGAGGAGTAAGCGGTGGCCCAGGTCAAACGTATCCGCCGCAACGTCAGCGGCATCATCCTGCTCGACAAGCCGCTGGGCTTCACTTCCAACGCTGCGCTGCAAAAGGTGCGTTGGCTGCTCAACGCGGAAAAGGCCGGCCACACCGGCAGCCTCGACCCTTTGGCCACCGGCGTGCTGCCGCTGTGCTTTGGCGAAGCGACCAAGTTTTCGCAGTACCTGCTCGATTCGGACAAGGGCTACGAAACGGTCATGCAGATGGGGCAGACGACCAACACCGGCGATGCCGAAGGTGAGGTGCTGCAGACCCGCGAAGTGACCGTTGGTCGTGCCGACATCGAAGCACTGTTGCCCCGTTTTCGTGGCCAGATCAGCCAGATACCGCCGATGTACTCGGCGCTCAAGCGTGACGGCCAGCCACTGTACAAGCTGGCACGTGCAGGAGAGGTAGTGGAGCGCGAGGCGCGTTCTGTTACTATTGGCCGCTTGGAATTGCTCGAGTGCGAAGGCACCCGTGCACGGTTGAGCGTAGGATGCAGCAAAGGCACCTATATCCGCACCCTGGTGGAGGATATCGGCGAAGCACTTGGCTGCGGCGCCTATGTCGCCGAGCTGCGCAGGACCCAGGCCGGGCCCTTCGTGCTGGCACAGACGGTCACCCTCGAGGAACTCGAACAGGCCCACGCCGAAGGTGGTAACGAAGCGCTCGACCGCTTCCTGATGCCTTCGGACAGCGGCCTGCAGGACTGGCCACTGGTGTGCCTGTCCGAGCATAGTGCGTTCTACTGGCTGCATGGCCAGGCGGTACGCGCGCCGGACGCCCCCCAATTTGGCATGGTCCGGGTACAGGATCACAATGCGCGCTTCATCGGTATCGGTGAAGTGAGCGAAGACGGGCGCATAGCGCCGCGTCGGCTGATTCGGTCGGAATGACCGAAACCGTAGGGCCAGGCAATCGCCAAACCCCACGGCAACAAGGGTGGCTGTCAGTAGGCACGGTCACACCTTTTTTATTAATACAGGGATTTGTCCCTGGCCTATTG
The DNA here is from genome assembly GCF_054057835.1 of Pseudomonas sp. TE21394. Taxonomy (NCBI): domain Bacteria; kingdom Pseudomonadati; phylum Pseudomonadota; class Gammaproteobacteria; order Pseudomonadales; family Pseudomonadaceae; genus Pseudomonas; species Pseudomonas sp. TE21394. The sequence continues at coordinate 2,685,967 of NZ_JBSRZR010000001.1, forward strand.
GACCCCGCGTGCGGGATCCGTTATCAGGAGAAGCCACATGGCCCTCAGCGTTGAAGAAAAAGCTCAGATCGTTGCCGAATACCAGCAAGCCGCCGGCGATACCGGTAGCCCGGAAGTGCAGGTTGCTCTGCTGACCGCCAACATCAACAAGCTGCAAGGCCACTTCAAGGCCAACGACAAAGACCACCACTCCCGTCGTGGTCTGATCCGTATGGTCAACCAGCGTCGTAAGCTGCTGGATTACCTGAAGGGCAAAGACACCACTCGTTACAGCGCCCTGATCGGTCGCCTGGGCCTGCGTCGCTAATAGCGGCTTGGCCAGTGGTGTGCATGGCGTGTCGCAGGCTTCGGCAGGGCTGTTTTGCAGTGTTGCCGTTGGACACGCTACGCGTATCTCCGAGGTTGGCAGCCTGGCAATGCTGAGCGGATCTTCCGCTTGGTGCCAGGCTCCCAGCCTCGTGTTGTATCTGGACGGTCAATGGGGCCGATTCCCCGTTCTGCCCAAGAATTCGCAAGAAACCAGTTCCCCCAGAGCCACTGAAAAAAGGTAGGAAACCGTGAACCCGGTAATCAAGAAATTCCAGTTCGGTCAATCGACCGTTACTCTCGAAACGGGCCGTATTGCCCGTCAGGCAACCGGCGCCGTGCTGGTTACCGTCGACAACGATGTCACCGTGCTGGTGACCGTGGTCGGTGCCAAGCAGGCCGATCCAGGCAAGGGCTTCTTCCCGCTGTCGGTCCACTACCAGGAAAAGACCTACGCCGCCGGCAAGATCCCGGGTGGCTTCTTCAAGCGTGAAGGCCGTCCTTCCGAGAAAGAGACGCTGACCTCGCGCCTGATCGACCGTCCGATCCGCCCGCTGTTCCCGGAAGGCTTCATGAACGAAGTGCAGGTCGTCTGCACCGTGGTCTCCACCAGCAAGAAGACCGACCCGGACATCGCCGCGATGATCGGTACCTCGGCTGCCCTGGCCATCTCCGGCATTCCGTTCGAAGGCCCGATCGGCGCCGCACGCGTTGCCTTCCACGAAAGCACCGGCTACCTGCTGAACCCGACCTACGAGCAACTGGCTGCCTCGAGCCTGGACATGGTCGTTGCCGGTACCGAATCGGCTGTACTGATGGTTGAATCGGAAGCCAAGGAGCTGACCGAAGACCAGATGCTGGGCGCCGTACTGTTCGCCCACGACGAATTCCAGGCCGTGATCCAGGCTGTCAAGGAACTGGCGGCCGAAGCCGGCAAGCCAACCTGGGACTGGCAGCCAGCCCCGGCCAACACCGAGCTGATGAACCTGGTGCGTGCCGAGTTCGGCGAAGCCGTTTCGCAGGCGTATACCATCACCCAGAAGGCCGACCGCTACAACCGCCTGGGCCAGCTGCGCGACGAGGCTGTTGCCCGTCTGAGCAACGAAGAGACCGGGCCGTCTGCCGCTGCCATCAAAGAGATTTTCGGCGAGCTGGAATACCGCACCGTCCGCGAGAACATCGTCAACGGCAAGCCGCGTATCGACGGCCGTGACACCCGCACTGTGCGCCCACTGAACATCGAAGTCGGCGTCTTGCCGAAAACCCACGGTTCGGCACTGTTCACTCGTGGCGAGACCCAGGCCCTGGTCGTCGCGACCCTGGGTACTGCCCGTGACGCCCAACTGCTGGACACCCTGGAAGGCGAGAAGAAAGACGCCTTCATGCTGCACTACAACTTCCCACCGTTCTCGGTGGGTGAGTGCGGCCGCATGGGCGGCGCTGGCCGTCGTGAAATCGGCCACGGCCGCCTGGCCCGTCGTGGCGTGCAAGCCATGCTGCCGAGCGACAGCGAGTTCCCGTACACCATCCGCGTGGTTTCGGAAATCACCGAATCCAACGGTTCCAGCTCCATGGCTTCGGTGTGTGGTGCTTCCCTGGCGCTGATGGACGCTGGCGTGCCGATGAAGGCGCCGGTTGCCGGTATCGCCATGGGCCTGGTCAAGGAAGGTGACAAGTTCGCCGTCCTGACCGACATCCTGGGTGACGAAGACCACCTGGGCGACATGGACTTCAAGGTAGCCGGTACCGCCAAAGGCGTCACCGCGCTGCAGATGGACATCAAGATCAACGGCATCACCGAAGAGATCATGGAAATCGCCCTGGGCCAGGCCCTGGAAGCGCGCCTGAACATCCTTGGCCAGATGAACCAGATCATCGCCCAGTCGCGCAGCGAGCTGTCGGCCAACGCCCCGACCATGATCGCGATGAAGATCGACACCGACAAGATCCGTGACGTCATCGGCAAGGGCGGCGCCACCATTCGCGCCATCTGCGAAGAAACCAAGGCTTCGATCGATATCGAAGACGACGGCTCGATCAAGATCTTCGGCGAAACCAAGGAAGCCGCAGATGCTGCCAAGCAGCGCATTCTGGGCATCACCGCCGAGGCCGAGATCGGCAAGATCTACGTCGGCAAGGTCGAGCGCATCGTCGATTTCGGCGCCTTCGTCAACATCCTGCCTGGCAAGGACGGCCTGGTGCACATCTCCATGCTGAGCGATGCTCGCGTCGAGAAAGTCACCGACATCCTGAAAGAAGGCCAGGAAGTTGAAGTACTGGTACTGGACGTGGACAACCGCGGCCGTATCAAGCTGTCGATCAAGGACGTTGCCGCAGCCAAGGCTTCGGGCGTCTGATGATTGCTTGCAGTAGAAAGAAGGCCCCGTGAGGGGCCTTTTTTTATGGTTGCACGGAACCTTTTGCGGACTTGCATCTTGCATGCAGGTTTATCGTGCGGATTGCAGAATGCACGACGGCGGTTGTAGCGATAGGTTCCTAACTTATTGATTTAAAAGGAAACAAGCGAAACGGCAAAGCTGGCACAGCGCATGCAACTACCTTCATACCTGACGCCAGGACGTACGGCGCAGACCTTTCGATAAACAGGAGTGACTCACATGAAGAAGTTCGCCATTGCTGCCGCTACTGCTACCGCCCTGACCCTGACCATGGCTAACGGCGCATTCGCTGCAGAGCCAACCCAGGCTCCAGTCATGTTGGCCGCCAATACCGTGGACAACGCCAAGCAGGAAGGTTCTGACACCTGGATCACCACCAAGGTGAAAGCGGACTTGCTGACTGAAAAAGGTATTCCAGGCAGCGACATCAAAGTCGAGACCAGCCATGGCGTTGTCTCGCTGTCGTCTGACGTGGCAGTGACTCAGTCCCAGAAAGAAGAAGCCATTCGCATTACCAAGAACATCAAAGGCGTCAAGAGCGTCATGGCTGACGGTCTGAAAGCCGAGTAAGGGATGTCCCGTCGGCCAAACGGATTTGGCCACCTATGCTCCAGGCCCCGGCGTCTTGCCGGGGCTTTTCATTGTGCGCCTAGTACACCGGATTACGCGCAACCACATCACTTTCGAAGCATTCCTGTTCGACTATCAGCGGCTCGACCAATGGCCGGCTATCGCGATAGTGCGCGGTTTGAGTATGCGCTTCATACGCCGCATCATCGCGGTAGAGCTCGTACAGGTATATCAGGTCCGGGTCGACGCGATCTTGCGACACATCGAACACCAGGCATCCAGGTTCGCTGGCGACGGAAGCGGCAGCGTTGACCTTTATCGCATTCAGAAAATCCTCGGCGCAGCCGGGCTTCACTCGGATCTTGATGAACAGGCTATACACAAGATTGTCCTTTTGTTTTAAATTCAGATATGAATTGTATACAAAAATGGAGCCTCGCCAATGTCCGAATTGCCTGCCCGCCCTGGTCGCCTGAACGGCCTGCGTCATATTGCCTTGCTGGTGCCCAACCTTGAGGAGTGCGAACGCTTCTACGTCGATGTGCTGGGGATGGAGGTGCTGAACCGCGCCAACGAAGACCTGGTGTATCTCACCTGTGGTAACGACAATCTATCGCTGGGGCGCGGGGCAGGGGCGGCCAATGGCTTGCAGACCCTCGACCATTATGGGTTCATCGTCGACAGCGTGGAGGAACTTGAGGCTTGGTATCAGTACTTCAAGGCGCATGGCGTGACCTTGCTCGACAAGCCGTTCAACCACGGCGACGGCGCGCGCAGCTTCCACCTGTTGGACCCGGCCGGGAACAAGGTTCAACCGCTGTATCACCCGGCAGTGTCGGGGCAGCAGCTGGTGTAAGCCTGTGCCGACCCTTCGGCAAACGCCGCTACAGGCCTGTGCGATTGCCTGTAGCGGCGTTAGCCGCGAAGGGCTAGCCCTGTTGGCACCGTTTATTCAGCATCCAGGTGCATCGGGGTAACCACCCGCCCGTCGCTCTCAGGCTGCCCCAGGTTGGTGTCGATGAAATACACCCGGTCATCTTCCAGCTGGCCCTTGTCCACCAGGTAATCCTTGATGCTGCTGGCCCGCTCCTGGCCCAGTGTACGCAGCAGCGCAGTACTCTCGGCCCAGGATTTGATCACCGCCTCGCGCAACTTGGCCGTGCGCTCTTCGCGGCCCAGCTGCTCCCAGTCCGCAGGTGGTTGCTGCTTCAGGCGGTTGCGGTAGATGCCTTCCAGCATCGCCGGTTTGTCAGCGTCGTCGACCACCAGCATGGATGCATTGGCCGGTACCTTGTCGCCCCGGCGCTGCAGGATCTTGTACCAGGTAGCCTGGTATTCGCGCTCCAGCCGCTGCTGGGCGATCAGCGGGCCGTCACTGGCCTGCGCGCTGGTGCCTTCGATTTCCAGGCGCAGTTCCGGACGTTCTTTCAGGGCCGAGGCCAGCTTGTCCAGCGAGGCCTGGGCGTCCGGGCCTAGCTCGCTGGAGCCCGGGGCGAAGGCCACGCTGCCCAGGTCTTGCGAGCCGCCGCCACTAACCAGCCCGCCAATGAACTTGAACGGCGCCTGTGCTGCGCGCAGTACCAGGTTGCGCAGGGTCTGCCAAACGATCGGCATTACGCTGAACTGCGGGTTGTTGAGGTCGCCAGACACCGGCAGCTCGATCGAGATCCTGCCCTCGGTATCCTTCAGCAACGCCACTGCCAGGCGGATCGGCAGGTCCACTGCGTCCGGGCTGTCGACCTTCTCGCCCAGTTGCAGTTGCTCCACCACCACCTTGTTCTCGGCCTTTAGCTGGCCATTGGTGATGAGGTAATGCAGGTCGAGGTTGAGCCGGCCCTTGCGAATGCGGAAACCGGCGAACTTGCCGGAATAAGGGGTCAGCGTGGTCAGCTCGACGCGCTTGAAGCTGGTGGCAATGTCCAGGCTGGCCAACGGATTGAACGGGTTGAGTGCGCCCTTGATGGTAACCGGCGCGTAGCGGTCGACCTTGCCCTTGACGTCGACCTTGGCCGGTACCGGCTTACGATTGTCGATGGTGCCGACCTGGCCGTTGAGCTGCTGGATGGCGGTGGCGAAGTTAGGCGTCAGGGACAAGTCGGCGAAGTTGGCCGAGCCGTCGTTGATGTCGATCTGGCCGATGTGGATGCCCAGCGGCTTGCCGCTGCTGGCCGGCGCCGGCTTGGCCTGGGCTGGTGCCGGGGCGCCGGCCGGCTGCGGGATCAGCAGGTCGTTGATGTTGGTGGTGCGGTCTTCGTTGATGATGAAGCGTGCATAGGGCTGCTGCAGGGTTACCTTGTCGATCGACAGCGTATCGCCATGCACGTAGGACAGGCCATCGACATTCACCTGCTGCCATTTGACGAAATCGCGGCTCTTGATGGTGTCGAGGGTATGCAGCTGGCTTACCTGTGCCTTGCCGGTAATGTTGAAGGCCAGTGGTGCGGTGTTCTTCAGGTCGACATTGAGGTCGCTGGAAAGCATGCCACTGCGCAGTTCCAGGAGGATGAACGGGCTGATATAGGCCTGGGCCACGCGCAGGTCGATGTCGCGAGTGCTGACATCCAGCCTGGCCCAGACCGGCGCCAGGTTGACCTGGCCGGTTGCCTGCAGCTTGCCTTGTCTACCCACGCCGGTATCGAGCTTGAGGGTAAAGGGTGACTGGTTGAGGCTGTCGAACCCCTGCAGGTCGGCGTTGAGCGGGCCTACGTCGAGGGCCACCGGCTCCTTCTGCGTACGGTCTGCCAGGTGCACCAGGTAGTTACGCAGTTGCACGTCCTTGAGCAGTACCTGCCAGGGTTTGCTCGGCTCTTTTGCCGCTTGCTCTTTGGCCGTGGGCTCGGCGGCAGCCGGTTCGGCCTTTTCTTTCGGCGTGGCCTTGGCCGGCTGGCTGGCGAACAGCTTCTGCCAGTCGAGCTGACCGTCCTTTTCCAGCGCAGCCCAGGTTTCCAGTTTTTCGCTGCGGATCTTGCCCACGGTGACCAGTTGCTTGACCAGGTCGACTGAGGTCTCGCTCACCTCCAGGCTGGCCAGGCGGGCCAGCGGGCGGCCATCCGGCGCCTTGATGGCGAACGGTGCGATGCGCAGCGAGGCGTTGTCCAGCAGCAGTTCGGTCTGCTTGGCGAGGTTGAGCCTGTAATGGGTGTCGAGGCTGACCACACCCTCTTCCAGCACCAGTGGCACGGCATCGCGTACATATGGCCAGAACGCCTTCATCTTGCCTTCGGTGACTTTCAGCGTGCCCTCGGAAGCGATCGGCGCCAGGCTCAGCGTGCCTTTCCAGTCGATGCGCCCGCCATTGGGGCCATTCGCCACCAAGGTCATGTCGGCATTGTCGTTGGGCAAGGTGCTGAGGTTCTTCAGCTCCAGGTTCATGTTGTCGTAGAGGAACTCGATCGGCTCGCTCGGGCGCAGGTCCTCGAAGTGCAAGTAGCCGTCGCTCAGCTTGATGCTGCCGATGCGCAGCGGGAACGGGTCGCTGGGCGGCTCGTCGGGCTTGGCCTGGCTGGCGGGTAGCTTGAACAGGCGAGTCAGGTTGAGCGTGCCTTCCTTGGCAAACAGCACTTCGTTGCGCGGCTTGAGCAATTCCACCGCGTCCAGATGCAGTGCACCGCTCCACAGGCTGTCGAGCGAGAGATTGGCATACAGCCGTTCAAAGCCGACCTGTTCCTTGCCAGGCTCGCCGATCTGCAGGCCCCAGAGCGTCAGTTCGAGGCTGAAGGGGTTGAGTTCGATCCGTTCAAGGTGGGCAGGCACGGTCACGTACTGAGCCAACTGCTGGTTGGCGATGCGCAACGCGACACCGGGAAGGACGAGAAAACCAAGAAGGCTGTAGAGGGCTACCAGGGCCAGCAGTGCGCCGGCGGCGCGAGTCAATCCTTTGTACATGTGTCGCTTCGTCTGTCTAAGCAGGAGAGCTTGGAGTATGGCACGTTAAATCAGTTCCGCAGCGGCGACCATTTGCCCTCATTCGATGCCCATGCGCCGTTTGGCCCGCTGCGCCGAGCCGTTGCGCATTGCCCAGCGCAGCACGGGTGCGGTGCGTTGCAGGCCCAGGCGGATCAGGCGCTGCTGCAGCGTGCCGCGCTGCACGCCGAGCATGGCCTGGGCCCAGCCTGGTAAGAGGTCGAGGCCAGCGTGCAGCATCAGCTTACCCACCGGCTGTGCCAGGCGGCTGGGGGCGGGAGCATCGAGCAGGATCTCGAGCACCTGACGGCTGCGGGCGTCGCAGCGCAACTGTGGGCGCATGTGTTGCAGGTAATTCTCGACCTGCTGGCGCGAACGCGGCACGTCGCGTGCACCCAGGCGCTCGGCGATCAGCGCGATCTCTGCGTAATAGGCGTCCTGTTCGGCGGCCGCAAGCTGCGGATTGCAATAACGCAGGTGGGCATTCAGGAAGCTGCTGACCTCTGCCACGTGTACCCAGGTGAGCAAGTCTGGGTCGCTGGCTGCATAAGAACGGCCGTCCGGTGCGGTACCGGTTACCTGCAGGTGGATGGTGCGGACCTTTTCGATCAGCCATTCGGCATCGCGGGTGGCGCCGAAGGTAGTGCCGGAGATGAACTGGCTGGTACGCCGTAGGCGCCCGAGCAGGTCTTCACGAAAATTGGAATGATCCCACACCCCGGCCAGGGCCAGCGGGTGCAGGAGCTGCAACATGAGGGCGCTGATGCCGCCGACCAGCATGCTCGGGAAGTCGCCATGCACTCGCCAACTGATGCTGTGTGGGCCGAACAGGCCGGGGTCCCCCTTGGGTGATTCCAGGTCGAGCTGACCGAGGGCCAGCCCGGTAAGGCTCATGACCTGGGTTTCGATGCGGCGGCGAAGGGCTTCCATGGCGACCTGTCATGCAGGGTGGCCACGAGAGCGGCCACCGGTTACTGGTTGAGGCGTTTGTCGATCAGGCCCTGTACCACGCTGGGGTCGGCCAGGGTCGAGGTATCGCCCAGGTTGTCCAGCTCGTTGCAGGCGATCTTGCGCAGTATACGCCGCATGATCTTGCCTGAGCGTGTCTTGGGTAGTGCCGGGGCCCACTGGATAAGCTCGGGTTTGGCGAAACTGCCGATTTCCTTGCTGACCAGGGCCAGGAGTTCGGCCTTGAGCGCATCGTCCGGCGTTACCCCGTTCATCGTCGTGACAAAGGCGTAAACCCCCTGGCCCTTGAGGTCGTGGGGATAACCGACTACGGCTGCTTCAGCGACGCTGTCATGCAGCACCAGTGCGCTCTCCACTTCGGCAGTACCGATGCGGTGCCCGGAAACATTGATCACGTCATCGATGCGCCCGGTGATCCAGTAGTCGCCATCGGCGTCGCGGCGGGCGCCGTCGCCGGTAAAGTAATAGCCGGGCATGGGTTTGAAGTAGGTGTCGACCATGCGCTGATGGTCGCCATAGACGCTACGGATCTGCCCAGGCCAGCTGGCCTTGATGGCTAGCAGGCCGGCCCCCGGGCCTTCGATCAGCTTGCCCTTGTCGTCCAGCAGCACCGGTTGCACGCCGAACATGGGCTGGCTGGCGCAGCCGGGCTTGAGCACCTGCGAGCCGGGCAGGGGGGTGATCATGATGCCGCCGGTTTCGGTTTGCCACCAGGTATCGACGATGGGGCAGCGCTTCTGTCCGACGGCCTCGAAATACCATTCCCAGGCTTCCGGGTTGATCGGCTCACCGACGCTGCCGAGCAGGCGCAGGCTCTGGCGGGAGGTGCCCTGCAGCGGCCCGTCGCCTTCGCGCATCAAGGCGCGCAAGGCGGTTGGGGCGGTGTAGAAGATGTTCACCTTGTGCTTGTCCACCACCTGCCAGAAGCGCGAGGTATCGGGGTAGTTGGGCACCCCTTCGAACATCAGCGAGATCGCGCCGTTGGCCAGCGGCCCATAGACGATGTAGCTGTGGCCGGTGACCCAGCCGACGTCGGCGGTGCACCAGAACACCTCGCCGTCACGGTAGTCGAACACCACCTTGAAGGTAAGGGTGGCCTGCAGCAGGTAACCGCCGGTGGTATGCAGTACGCCCTTGGGTTTGCCGGTGCTGCCGGAGGTATACAGGATGAACAGGGGGTCTTCGGCCGCCATCGGTTCGACAGGGCAATCGTCGCCGGCCTTTTCCGTTACCTCGTGGTACCAGAGATCGCGGCCTTCGGCCCAGGCGACATCAGTGCCAGTGCGGCGTACCACGAACACGCTGCTGACCGCGGGGCAGCTGGCCAGCGCTTTGTCGACGTTCTGTTTCAGCGGGATGCGCTTGCCGCCGCGCACGCCTTCATCAGCCGTGATCACGGTGCGGCAGTCGGCATCGAGAATGCGGTCGCGCAGGGCATCGGGCGAGAAGCCGCCGAACACCACCGAATGGATGGCACCGATGCGGGTGCAGGCAAGCATGGCGAAGGCGGCCTCGGGGATCATCGGCATGTAGATGCACACCCGGTCGCCTTTCTTCACCCCGCGTGCTTTCAGAGCATTGGCCAGGCGGCAGACTTGGCGGTGCAGTTCGCGGTAGGTGACGGCCTTGGAATCCTTGGGATCATCGCCTTCCCACAGCAGGGCGGTCTGTTCCCCACGGCGTGCCAGGTGGCGGTCGATGCAGTTGTAGCTGACGTTGAGCTGGGCGCCGTCGAACCAGCGGGCGTTGCCGGTCTTCAGGTCGCATTGCTGCACGCTCGACCAAGGCTTGATCCAGTCCAGGCGCTTGGCCTGTTCGGCCCAGAAGGTGTCGGGGTCATCCACCGACTGACGGTAGAGGCGGCGGTACTCGTCGGGGGTGAGTGCGGCGGACTGGCTGACAGCCAGGGCCTGCGGGTAGTTGCGGATATCGAACATGGCGGGTGGTCCTGCTCTTGTGAGGGGCGATGGACTGCAACGGCTATTCGATAGGACAGTGTAGCTGGAAGAGGTGTTCCGCCTGTGCGACCCTCTTCGCGGGCGTGCCCGCTGCCACAGGGACGGCACAGCTTTCGAGGCCTGTGCAGTACCTGTGGCAGTGGGCGAGCCCGCCAAGAGGCCGGTGCAGGTTCCAGATCAGCCGCGGTGACGGCCGCGGAAGTAATTGATCAGGCCCTGGGTGGAGCCATCCTCGGCGCTGTCTTCCAGGCTGCCGACCAAGCGCTGGTAAACGCCCTTGCCCAGCTCTTTGCCCAATTCCACGCCCCACTGGTCGAAGGCGTTGATACCCCAGATCACGCTCTGCACGAACACCTTGTGTTCGTACATCGCCACCAGGGCGCCCAGGCGGCGTGGGCTGATGCGTTCAACCACCAGGGTGTTGCTCGGGCGGTTACCCGGGATCACCTTGTGCGGGGCCAGCTTCTCGATGTCAGCTTCATTCAGGCCCCTGGCGCGCAGCTCGGCTTCGGCTTCCTCGCGGGTCTTGCCCAGCATCAGCGCCTGGCTCTGCGACAGGCAGTTGGCGTACAGCCACTGATGGTGGTCAGCCACCGGATTGAAGCTCACTACCGGCACGATGAAGTCGGCCGGAATCAGCTGGGTGCCCTGGTGTAGCAACTGGTGGTAGGCATGCTGGCCGTTGCAGCCGACGCCGCCCCAGATCACCGGGCCGGTATCGGTCTTCACCGGTGTGCCATCCTGCAGCACGCTCTTGCCGTTGGACTCCATGTCCAGTTGCTGCAGGTGCTTGGTGATGTTGCGCAGGTAATGGTCGTACGGCAGGATCGCGTGGCTGTTCGCGCCCCAGAAGTTGCCGTACCAGACGCCCAGCAAGGCCAGCAGTACCGGCATGTTCTTTTCGAACGGCGCGGTCTGGAAGTGCTGGTCCATGGTGTAGGCACCAGACAGCAGTTCCTTGAAGTTGGCCATGCCGATGGCCAGGGCAATCGGCAGGCCGATGGCCGACCACAGCGAGTAGCGTCCGCCCACCCAGTCCCACATCGGGAAGATGTTCTCTTCGCGGATACCAAAGGCCACGGCGGCCGCCTTGTTGCTGGAAACAGCAATGAAGTGGCGGTACAGCTCGGCTTCCGAACCGCCCTGGGCCAGGTACCAGGTGCGTGCGGCCATGGCGTTCTTCAGGGTCTCGAGGGTGTTGAACGACTTCGACGAGACGATGAACAGGGTGGTTTCAGCACGCAGGTTGGCCGACAGCTCGTGGAATTCACTGCCGTCGATGTTCGCCAGGTAATGGCAGCGCACGCCGCGTTGGGCATACGGCAGTAGCGCTTCGGAGACCAGTTCGGGGCCGAGGAAGGAACCACCGATGCCGATGTTGACCACGTCGGTGATCGGCTTCTCGCTGTAGCCGCGCCACAGTCCGTCATGGATGCGGCCGACCAGTTCGGTAATCTGGTTGAGCACCTTGTGCACTTCCGGCATGACGTTCACGCCGTTGACGCTGAGCTTGTCGCCCACCGGTCGGCGCAGGGCAGTGTGCAGCACCGGACGGCCTTCGGAGGCGTTGATGATTTCGCCGCTGAACATCGACTTGATGGCGTCTTGCAGGCCGACCTGCTCGGCCAGGTTCACCAGCAGGTCACGGGTCTGTTCGGTGATCAGGTTCTTCGAGTAGTCGAGGAACAGGCCACATGAACTCAGGGAGAACTGGTCGAAGCGTTTGGCGTCGGCAGCGAAGGCTTCGCGCATGCTGAAGCCTTGCATGGCGTCGCGGTGTTGCTGGAGCGCCTGCCAGGCGGGCAGGGCCGTCACATCGTGGGGTGTACGGTAATACGCCATTGCGCGGGGTTCCCTTGGTGCGTGGTGATGCCTTGGACACGGCAGTCATTGCCGGGTTCAGGCTGGCAACATTATAGGAAAAGGCCACTGGCAGGGAATGGGTATGGCAGAGGGAATTTGGGGCGCTTTTGCGCCCCTGCGCGAGCTGGCTCTGCTGCGAACGGGCTGCAAAGCAGCCCCAGGCGATTACGCGGTCTTCTCTTCCACATGCAGGTAAAGGTTGTCGATCAGCCGCGTGTTACCCAGGTAAGCCGCCGCAATCACCACCAGGTCGCGATCATCGAACATCGCCGGACGCAGGCTCACGGCATGCCGGACTTCCAGATAATCCGGGCGGAATCCCGCGGCAGTCAGTTGCGCCTGACCTTCGGCTACCAGCGCAGCGAAATCACGCTGGCCCCGGCCGATGGCCGCAGCGATGTGCTGCAAGGTGCGATACAACGCCGGTGCCGTAGCCCGCTGCTCAGGTGTCAGGTAACCGTTGCGCGACGACAGCGCCAGGCCGTCTTCGGCACGCACGGTGGGTTCGCCGATGACCTGGATCGGCATGTTCAGGTCGCGCACCATGGCGCGTATTACCGCCAGCTGCTGGAAGTCCTTTTCGCCGAACACGGCAAGGTCAGGCTGGACCATGTTGAACAGCTTGGTAACCACGGTGGCCACACCTTCGAAATGCCCGGGCCGGCTGGCGCCGCACAGGCCCTCGGAAAGCTGGGGAACGCTGACACGGGTTTGCACGCTCATGCCGTCGGGGTACATCTCGTCGACGGTGGGAGCGAACAACAGGTTGCAACCGGCCTGCAACAGGCGCTCCTGATCGGCGGTCAGGGTGCGCGGGTATTTGTCGAGGTCTTCGTTGGCGCCGAACTGCAGCGGGTTGACGAAGATGCTGGCGACCACGAAATCGGCGCGCTGCGCGGCCTTGGTTACCAGGGCCGCGTGGCCGCTGTGCAGGTTGCCCATGGTCGGCACGAAGCCGATGCGCTTGCCTTCACTACGGGCGCGAGCAACGGCGGCACGCAATTCGCGGACGGTCTTGACTGTATTCATGCACTGAACCCGTGTTCGCTGCCTGGGAAGCTGACTTGCTTGACTGCCTCGACGTAAGCGACGAGGGCGCTGTGAATATCCGGCTGGCCTTGCATGAAGTTCTTCACGAACTTCGGCACGCGACCGCTCAGCGACAGGCCGAGCATATCGTGCAGGACCAGTACCTGGCCATCGGTGCCGCTGCCGGCACCAATGCCGATCACCGGAATACCGACGGCACTGGTAATTTCCGCCGCCAGTTCGCTGGGCACGCATTCGAGCAGCAGCATGGCCGCGCCAGCCTGCTCCAGGGCGATGGCGTCGGCACGCATTTGCCGGGCCTGGGCTTCCTGGCGGCCCTGGACCTTGTAGCCGCCCAGCACGTTGACGGTTTGCGGGGTCAGGCCCATGTGTGCACATACCGGCACGCCACGCTCGGCCAGCAAGCGGATGGTCTCGGCCAGCCAGGCAGCCCCTTCGATCTTGACCATGTGGGCACCGGCCTGCATCAGCGTGGCGCTGTTGGCGAAGGCCTGTTCCGGGGTGGCATGCGCCATGAACGGCAGGTCGGCGAGGATCAGCGCGCCGTCGTTGCCGCGTTTGACGCTGGCGGTGTGATAGGCCATGTCCGCGGTCGTTACCGGCAGCGTGCTGTCGTGGCCTTGCAGCACCATTCCCAGCGAGTCGCCTACCAGCAACACTTCGACACCGGCCTGGCTGGCGGCCTTGGCGAAGGTCGCGTCATAGCAGGTCAGCATGGTGATTTTTTCACCCTTGGCCTTGAGGCCATTGAGGGTGGTCAGGGTTACTTCAGGCATGTAGGAAATTCCTCGTTCAGGCGCTGTAAGAAACGACTGCATTCAACGCGTAGTCATCTTCCGGAGCGGCACATCATCGCGTGTGATGTTCGGGCACAGGTCCGTCCGGGCCTAAATACGGGTAGCGGCACTTCGGTGCCACACGGGACGCCTATAGTCGTGAGCGAGGTGGGGGAAGTCAATGACCCTGTTACCGCATTGTTACGTTCAGGGTGTTACTGGCGTTACCGCGCCGCTGTGCACGGCTGAAACGCCCGGTTTACAGGCGTTCGAGACCGACGAACGGGCACGCTTCGAGCAGCTGCGCGAGGGCGCGGCCATCGGCCAGACGGAAATCGCCCGGTACCAGTTCGGCCAGCGGGTACAACACGAAAGGCCGGGCATGCATATGGTAATGCGGCACTTTCAGGCGTGGCTCATCAAGCACCTGGTCGCCGAACAGCAGGATGTCCAGGTCCAGCGTGCGTGGGCCCCAGCGTTCCTTGCGGACGCGGCCCTGGTCATTTTCGATGGCCTGCAATGCATCGAGCAGGGCCAAGGGCGGCAGGGCGGTGTCGAGGGCGGCGACGGCATTGGTGTAGCGTGGCTGCCCTGGCAGCAGTGAGTCACTGGTATACAGGGCCGAAGCTGCCACCAGGCGCGTGTCTTCTACCTGGTCGAGCGCCTGCAGGGCATTGCGCAACTGCTCGGCAGGTGCGTCGAGGTTGCTGCCCAGGCCGATATAGGCACGGGTGCTCACTCGAATGCCTCGTCGCCGCCGCGCTTGCGCTTGCCGCCACTGCGTTTGCGTTTCCGCGGGCCGGCACCGCTGCCTTCGTCACGGCTGCCCAGCTCGCGGATCATCTCGCGGCGCTCGCTGTCGTTGGCATCCTGGTACTCGGTCCACCACTGGCCAAGCTCGTCGGTTTCTTCCCCGGCGCTCTCGCGCAGCAGCAGGAAGTCGTAACCGGCGCGGAAACGTGGGTTGTCCAGCAACATATCGGCGCGCTTGCCGCTGCGTCGGGGCAGACGCTCCTGCATGTCCCAGATCTCGCGGATCGGCAGAGTGAAACGCTTGGGGATGGCGATGCGGGCGCACTGCTCGGCGATCAGGTCGTGGGCCGCACCGTTCATGGCCGGGATGGGCGGCACGCCCTGTGCTTGCAGGTGCAGTACGCGGGCCGGCAGGGCTGGCCACAGCAGTGCGGCGAAAAGGAACGCCGGGGTCACCGGTTTGCCTTGCTTAACGCGCAGGTCGGTATTGTGCAGCGCCTGGCTGATCAAGGTATGGGTATAGGTCGGGCGTTCGTCCAGCGCATGCGCACTGGCCGGGAATAGCGGTTCGAACAACTGCAGGTCAACCAGCATCTCGAAGGCGATGGCACCCTGGCCCGACAGGAACAGCTTGAGGCTTTCCTCGAACAGGCGCGCCGGCGGAATTTCGCGCAGCAGTGGGGCCAGTTCACGTACCGGCTGGACCGTGTGCTTTTCGATACCGAAGTCGAGCTTGGCGGCAAAGCGCACCGCGCGCAGCATGCGCACCGGGTCTTCCTGGTAGCGGTGGGTCGGGTCACCGATCAGGCGCAGCAGGCGGTTACGGATATCGTGCACGCCATTGGCGTAGTCAAGAATGCGCTCGCTGACCGGGTCGTAGTACAGGGCGTTGATGGTGAAGTCGCGGCGTTGCGCGTCTTCTTCCAGTGTGCCGTACACATTGTCCCGCAGGATGCGGCCGCTGGCATTGTGCGACGAGCGGTGGCTGTCGCCCTGGTCATCTTCCGAATGGTGGGCGCGGAAGGTGGCGACTTCGATGATTTCACGGCCGAAATGCACGTGCACCAGCTTGAAGCGGCGGCCGATGATGCGTGCATTGCGGAACTCGGCGCGGACCTGCTCGGGGGTGGCACTGGTGGCGACGTCGAAGTCTTTGGGGGTGATGCCAAGCATCAGGTCGCGGACACAGCCACCGACCAGATAAGCCTGGTAGCCGGCGCTCTGCAGGCGTTCCACGATATTCACCGCGTGGCGGCTGAACTGGTGGCGCTGCAGCGAATGCTGGCTCTTGTTGATCACCTCAGGAGTGGTACGCCTGTGATGCGGGCCCGGTACGGGCGGGCGGAACGACTGGAACAGCTTCTTCAGCATGGGATGCACTGTTTGAAGGAATGTTCGGCCAAGAATAGGAGAATGGCCGCATGATGGGCGGGGATTCTAGCATTTACTCAAGGAATGGTGTAGGCGGGTAGCAGGATGCCTGCCAGAAGGGTAGAAACGACAAGGGGAGCCTAAGCTCCCCAAGAAGTCGTTGCGTGCTCTTATTGTTTTTCTGCTGGGCTTCTTGTTTTTGTTGAGTGCCCTGCCCACAAATCGCGAAGCTTGTGGACGACCCCCAATCCAGGGGTTAAGAGCAAACGGATTGCTTTGGTCGCTGATGTCACGTTGATCTGTCGATCCAACCAGTTCAGGCGCTGCTTTTCAGTGCAGTTTTTGTTGTTCTCTGCCTGGTTGTGGGGCTAGCCCCAAACACGCATCCTCTCCAAAAGAATCAGTTAGCTGCGCCTCCGCCGTCTTGTTTTTATTGTGCGTGAGCCGTTTCGTCTTGTTCTTATTCTAGGTTGCAGTGCTTGTTATTGTTCTTGTACCAGACATAAAGCAGATGCCGTGCCAACTTTTTGAAATTCAGTAAAATCAATGGCTTGGGGCGATTCGACAGATTTTGGCAGGTCGAAAACGTGGGTTTTTCGTTACCGTACACCTCGGGAATTGTTACGCAGAAAAGGTTGGGTAACAGATTTGTGCGGGAACTGAGGTGTTACCCGGTGTACGCCGTGACACGTGCGGCGCCTGTGAGATCGAGCGCCGCCCGCGCGGCGCTCGGTCTCACAGGCGACAAACAGCTCGCGCCGAAGTCAGTTATCGCTGGTAGCGTTGCTCTTGCGCCGCGGGATGCCCAGGCGCTGGCGGCGTTCCCACAGGCATTTGCGGCTGACCCCGAGCTTGCGGGCCAGCTCGGTTTCGGTCATGTGGTCCTGGTGTTCGAGCACGAAGTGCTGGAAGTAGTCTTCCAGCGACAGGTCTTCGGTCGGCTCATGGCTGGCGTTGGACGCACTGGCCACGGCCAGGGCGTTGTCGAGGATATCGTCCTCCTCCAGGTCGCTCAGTTCGATATCGATGCCCAGCAGGTCAGCGGAAATTTCTGCACTCTCGCTGAGGATGACCGCGCGTTCAACGGCGTTTTCCAGCTCCCGCACGTTGCCCGGCCAGCTGTAATGACGGATCGCCTGCTCGGCTTCGGCCGAAAAATGCAGGTCGTCACGACCGATACGCGCGCTCTGGCGGGCCAGGAAGGCGCTGGCAATCTCGTTGACGTCACTGCCGCGCTCGCGCAGGGCAGGCAATTTCAGAGCGATCACGTGCAGGCGGTAATACAGGTCTTCACGGAACTGGCCGGCCTTGGCCAGGTTTTTGAGGTCGCGGTGGGTTGCGGCAATCAGGCGCACGTCGACCTTTTGCGACTGCACCGAGCCGACCCGACGGATCTCGCCTTCCTGCAATACGCGCAGCAGGCGGGCCTGTGCTTCCAGCGGGAGTTCGCCGATTTCGTCGAGGAACAGGGTTCCACCGTCGGCCGCTTCTACCAGGCCCGCCCGCCCGGCACTGGCGCCGGTGAACGCGCCTTTTTCGTGGCCGAACAGCTCGGACTCGATCAGCGTCTCGGGAATGGCCGCGCAGTTCACCGAGATCATCGGTGCCTTGGCCCGCCGCGACAGGTTGTGCAGGGCGCGGGCCACCAGCTCCTTGCCGGTACCCGACTCGCCCTGGATCAGCACGTTGGAGTCGGTGGGGGCGACCTTGCGGATCTTGCTGTACATATCCTGCATCGGTGGGCAGGAACCGATGATGCCGATTTCGCCATTGGCCGGGGCGCTGCCCTTGTCGGCAGCGGCCGCCTTGCCATTGCTGGCGCGCGGCTCGGCAACCGGTGCGGGGGCCGGGGCGTTCTGCCGGTCGCGCAGGATACGCGCCACGGCCTGAAGCATCTCGTCATGGTCGAAGGGCTTGGCGATATAGTCCACCGCGCCCATTTTCATCGAGTCCACCGCCGAGCGCAGGCTGGCATAGCTGGTCATGATCAGTACCGGGGTACCTTGGCCGAGCTTGATCAGTTCGGTGCCGGGTGCGCCTGGCAGGCGCAGGTCGCTGACGATCAGGTCGAAGGTGGCAATGCTGAAGCGTTCCTGGGCTTCCTGCACCGAGCCGGCTTCGCTGACCTGGTACTGGTTCCGCTCGAGCAGGCGACGCAAGGCCGAGCGGATGATGGTTTCGTCTTCGACGATCAGAATGTGCGGCATTGATTCAATTCTCTCGACGGTCTCGAATTTCAGGGGACGTCGCTACGACATGCCGGGGCAGGGTCACGCGGATCCGGGTGCCACGTTGCCGTTCGATATCGGCCGGGCTGTCGATGGTGATTTGCCCATAATGCTCTTCCACGATGGAATAGACCAGAGCGAGCCCCAGTCCGGTACCTTCGCCCGGGTCCTTGGTGGTGAAGAAGGGTTCGAACAGGCGGTCCATGATGTTCTTCGGAATCCCGCTGCCCTCGTCCTCGACGATCAGGTCGACGGTGTGTTCGTTGACCTCGCTGCGCACGCGCACGGCGCTGCCAGGCGGCGAGGCGTCACGGGCGTTGGAGAGCAGGTTGATCAGCACCTGGGCCAGGCGCTGCGGGTCCCCCTCGACCCAGTGCTCAGGGTCGCAGAGGTTGAAGAACTGTACTTCGAAATTGCGCCGGTTCAACGCCAGCAGACCAATGGCATCCTGCGCCACTTCGGCCAGGCATACCGGCTCTTCGCTGTTCTGCTGGCTGCCGCCGGCATGGGCGAAGCTCATCAGCGACTGCACGATGCGCGAGACCCGCTTGGTCTGTTCCAGGATCTGGCTGGACAGTTCGATGATCTCGCCGTCGCCCTCGCGCTCCTCGCGCAGGTTCTGCGCCAGGCAGGCAATGCCGGTGATCGGGTTGCCGATCTCGTGGGCCACGCCGGCAGCCAGGCGGCCGATGCTGGCCAGGCGTTCGGAATGCACCAGCTTGTCTTCCAGCGCCTGGGTTTCGGTGAGGTCCTCAACCAGTAGCACCAGGCCGCTGTTGCCCGGCGCCAATGGTTCGTCGATGGCGGCCTTGTGCAGGTTCAGCCAGCGCGGCTGGCCATCCAGTGCCAGGCGCTGCTTGTGCAGGTGTTCGTCCGGCAGGTTGATGAACCCTTGCAGCAGGCCGCGCCAGGGTTCGTCGATGGTAACCAGGCGTGAACCGACCACGTGCTTGGCGGCAATGCCGGTAAGCTCCTCCATGGCCTTGTTCCACATCAGGATTTCCTGGTCCTTGGCCAGTGAGCAGACGCCCATTGGCAGCTCTTGCAGGGTCTGGCGGTGGTAGCGGCGCAGGGCATCGAGCTCGGCAGCCAGGCCGGTCAGGCGCGAATGGTAGTCTTCCAGGCGGCTTTCGATGAAGTGGATGTCCTCGGTCACGTAGCTTTCGTTACCAGACTTGTACGGCAGGAAGGTCTCGACCATGTCCTGCGCCACACTTGGGCCCATCAGGCCGGACAGGTTGGCTTCGATGCGGTCACGCAGGCGGCGCAAGGCATAGGGGCGGCGTTCGTCGAACGGCAGATAGAGGTCGCGCAGGGCCTGTTCCACTTCCTTCTGTGCGGCCTTGGCGCCCAGTGGCTTGGCCAGCTGGGTGGCGAACTCTTGCGGCGAGGCAGCGTGCAGCTCGCGACGTTGCGGGCGGCGCACGTTATCCACCGCGCAGGCCTCGGCTGCGCTGACTTCTTCGGCACTGGCGTTGGTGAACAGCGAGATCAGGGTGAACAGCAGCACGTTGGCCGCCAGCGAGGCGATCGCTGCCATGTGCCAGCTGGTGTCGTCCAGCACGTAGATCATGTCCAGCAGCGGAATGTAGAAGCCTTGCAGGTTGCCCAACAGCGGCAGCAGCATGGTCACCATCCACACCAGGGTGCCGGCCAGCAGGCCGGCGATGAAACCGCGGCGGTTGGCGGTGGGCCAGTACAGCACCGACAGCACGCCCGGCAGGAACTGCAAGGTGGCGACGAAGGCGACGATGCCCAGGTTGGCCAGGCTCTGGTGGTTGTTCTGGGTCAGGTAGAACATGAAGCCGGCGGTGATGATGGCGACGATCAGCGCGCGGCGGGTCCATTTCAGCCAGCGGTAGATGTTGCCTTCGGCCGGCGGCTGGTACAGCGGCAGCACCAGGTGGTTTAGCGCCATGCCAGACAGCGCCAAGGTGGTGACGATGATCAGCCCGCTGGCAGCCGACAGCCCGCCGATGTAGGCCAGCAGCGCCAGTGCCTGGTTGTTGGCGGCAATTCCCAGGCCCAGGGTGAAATACTCGGGGTTGGTGCTGGCGCCCAGGCGCAGGCCGGCCCACAGCACCAGCGGCACGGCCAGGCTCATCAGCAGCAGGAACAGCGGCAGGCCCCAGCTGGCACTGACCAGCGAACGCGGATTGAGGTTTTCGGTGAAGGCCATGTGGTACATGTGCGGCATGACGATGGCCGAGGCGAAGAACACCAGCAGCAAGGTGCGCCATGGCCCCTCCTGCAGCGGGGTATGCAAGGCCGCCAGAGCGGTCTGGTTCTGCAGCAGCCACACCTCAAGTTGGTGCGGGCCGCCGAACACGCCATACAGCGCATACATGCCGATGCCGCCCAGCGCCAACAGCTTGATCACCGACTCGAAGGCGATGGCGAAAACCAGCCCTTCGTGCTTCTCGCGCGTGGCGATATGCCGCGAACCGAAGAAGATGGTGAACAGGATGATCAAGGTACAGAAGGCAAAGGCTACCCGGGCCTTGACCGGTTCGCCGGTGAGGATGCTGATCGAGTCGGCCACCGCCTGGATCTGCAGGGCCAGCAAGGGCAGCACGCCGATCAGCATGAAGATCGTGGTCAGCGCGCCGGCCCAGGTACTGCGGAAGCGGAACGCCAGCAGGTCGGCCAGCGATGACAGCTGGTAGGTGCGGGTGATCTTGAGAATCGGGTAGAGCAGCACCGGTGCCAGCAGGAACGCGCCGGACACGCCCAGGTAACAGGCGAGGAAGCCGTAGCCGTACTGGTAGGCCAGGCCGACCGAGCCATAGAAAGCCCAGGCACTGGCATACACGCCCAGCGACAGGGTGTAGGTAAGCGGATGGCGAATGATGGAACGTGGGATCAGGCCCCGCTCGCTGATCCAGGCCACGCCGAACAGCACCATCAGGTACGCGGCGCTGATCAGGATCATCTGGGTCAGGCTAAAGCTCATCGGCATCTCGTTGGCTCTGCAGGATGAAGGTGACGACGATCAGGATCAGCCAGAGCAGGTAAGGGCGGTACCAGGCTCCGGTCGGCTCGATCCACCAGTCCATGATGGCCGGGGAGAACAGGTAGATCCCCACGACCAGAAGCAGGACCAAACGATAGATGTACATGCTGGCCTCGATGGTTGGGCGCTGCGGGCTTGGACTTATTATTGGCGCAAATGGCGGGGGGGATGCTAGCGGGAATCCAGGGGGTTCGCCAAGGGGTTGAATTTATTGGCCTTTTGTTTTTGATGGGGTGCCTGTGCCGGCCTCTTCGCGAGTTTACCCGCGACAGGGCCGGGCCTGCCTCAGAGCAAATCAACCTCCGGCACTGTGGTTCTGCGCGCAATCGCCTCGGGCTGCCACTGTTTACGGGCCACCGCCAGCACTTCGGCCGGCGTCGCCAGCGACAGCTCAGGGGCGGTCTCCTGCCCGAGCGCCCGCAACGCCCGCAGCAACAGCGGCGTGGCCTGCTCCGCCTGCAGTGGCGGCGAACGGTACGATTTGCCCAGCTTGTGCCCGTCCGGCTGCACGATCAGCGGTATATGCAGGTAGCGCGGTTGCGAAAAGCCCAGCAACTCTTGCAGGTATAGCTGGCGCGGGGTGTTGTCCAGCAGGTCGGCGCCGCGCACGATGTCGGTGACACCTTGCCAGGCGTCATCCAGAACCACCGCCAGCTGGTAGGCATACAGCCCGTCGCGGCGCTGGATGACGAAATCCCCTACCTCACGCCCCAGGTGCTGCTGGAACTCGCCCTGCACCCGGTCGGTAAAGCGATAGATCAGCTCCGGCACTCGCAAGCGGATCGCCGCGCCTTCACGCGCATGCCCGGCGTTGCGACAAAAACCGGGGTAAATGCCGTTGTAGCCCTCCAGCTGTTTGCGTGAGCAGGTGCAGGCATAAGCCAGGCCCATGTTGAACAGGCGATCGACCACTGCGGCGTAGGCGTCGTGGCGCTGGCTCTGGAACACCACTTCGCCATCCCACTCCAGGCCATAGCGCTCCAGCGTCTGCAGGATGGCATCGCGGGCGCCGGGCATTTCCCGGGGCGGGTCGGTATCTTCCATGCGAAGCAGCCAGCGGCCATTTACAGCGCGGGCATCGAGCCAGGAAGCGAGAGCGGCGACCAGCGAGCCGAAGTGCAGGAAGCCGCTGGGGGTGGGGGCGAAACGCCCGATGTAACGGGTATCGGTCATGGTCAGGCTGGGCATGAAAATGAAACGGGGCGCTTGATGCGCCCCGTCCGGATGGAAGAAGGATCAGCCTTTGCCGACCGTCTTTTCCTTTTTCTCCGCGATTTCCTTGCAGTCGAAGCACAGGTCCGCGGTAGGACGGGCTTCCAGGCGACGCAGGCCAATCTCGATGCCGCACGATTCGCACCAGCCGTATTCGTCGGCCTTGATCTTTTCGAGGGTCTTGTCGATCTTCTTGATCAGCTTGCGCTCGCGATCGCGGTTGCGCAGCTCCAAGGCGAATTCTTCTTCCTGGCTGGCGCGGTCGGCCGGGTCGGGGAAGTTGGCTGCCTCGTCCTTCATGTGGTCCACAGTGCGGTCGACACTTTCCATCAAGTCTCGCTTCCAGGCGCCGAGAAGCTTGGTGAAGTGCTGTTTCATGGGCTCGCCCATGTACTCTTCACCCTTGGTTTCTACGTAGGGCTCGACACCGTACATGGTCTGGGCTTTTTGCTTTTCTACGGTGGACATGAATAGACCGCCTCTCACTCATCTGATCCAATGCGCAGGCTGCTCCATCTCCGGCACCCGCCGGCCCTGCGACTGCGAGCCGCCGAACTTACCAGATAGATCGGGGGTGCGCTACCCCGCCCGATCTTGCTGATTGACACCGGCCTGAGCGGTACGTTCGATCGCTTGCAGAGGTAGAATCTCCAGTTTAGACCCTATTGAGAGAAGGTCATGGCCCACCCTTACAGCGCGCGCAGCCGCGCCATCGAACCCTTCCATGTCATGGCGTTGCTGGCCCGGGCCAACGAGCTGCAAGCGGCCGGGCACGACGTGATCCACCTGGAAATCGGCGAGCCGGACTTCACCACCGCCGCACCGATCGTCGCCGCTGGACAGGCGGCACTCGCCGCCGGGCACACCCGTTATACCGCCGCCCGCGGCCTGCCGGCGTTACGTGAGGCGATTGCCGGTTTCTATCGCCAGCGCTATGGCCTGAGTGTCGACCCTGAACGCATCCTCATCACCCCGGGCGGCTCCGGTGCACTGCTGCTGGCCAGCAGCTTGCTGGTCGACCCGGGCAAGCACTGGCTGCTGGCCGACCCGGGTTACCCGTGCAATCGCCACTTCCTGCGCCTGGTCGAAGGCGGGGCACAACTGGTGCCGGTGGGCCCGGAGGTCAACTACCAGCTGACCGCCGACTTGGTGCAGCGTTATTGGGACAAGGACACTGTCGGCGCCCTGGTTGCCTCGCCAGCCAACCCGACCGGCACCGTGCTGGGCCGCGACGAACTGGCCAGCCTGTCCCGAGCCACCCGTGAACGCCACGGGCACCTGGTGGTGGACGAGATCTATCATGGCCTGACCTATGGCATGGACGCACCCAGCGTACTGGAAGTGGATGATTCGGCCTTCGTGCTGAATAGTTTTTCCAAGTATTTCGGCATGACCGGCTGGCGCCTCGGCTGGCTGGTAGCGCCGCCGGGCGCCGTGGCAGACCTGGAAAAGCTGGCACAAAACCTGTACATCAGCGCACCGAGCATGGCCCAGCATGCTGCGCTGGCGTGCTTCCAGCCCGAGACTCTGGCCATTTTCGAAGAGCGCCGTGCCGAGTTCGCCCGCCGTCGCGACTACTTGTTGCCCGCCCTGCGCGAACTGGGTTTCCGTATTGCCGTTGAGCCGCAGGGGGCGTTCTACCTTTACGCCGATATCAGTGCCTTTGGCGGTGACGCGTTCGCATTCTGCCGGCACTTCCTGGAGACCGAGCACATCGCCTTCACGCCGGGTCTGGACTTCGGTCGTCATCTGGCCGGGCACCATGTGCGCTTTGCCTACACCCAGAGCCTGCCGCGCCTGGAACAAGCGGTGCAGCGTATTGCCCGCGGCTTGCGGAGCTGGCAAGGCTGATGCAATTTTCGCCGTCACTCGAAAAAGGTCGGCTGCTGCGCCGCTACAAACGTTTTCTCGCCGATATCGAAATGGTGGGCGGCGAGCAGATGACCATTCACTGCCCTAACACCGGCTCGATGCTCAACTGCATGCGTGAAGGCGGGGAGGTGTGGTTCAGCCGCTCCAACGACCCCAAGCGCAAGCTGCCAGGTACCTGGGAAATCAGCGAAACCCCACAAGGGAGGCTGGCCTGCGTGAACACCGGGCGGGCCAATGCGTTGGTCGAAGAAGCCTTGCATGCCGGCATCATCGCCGAATTGGCAGGCTTTACAGCCCTCAGGCGGGAAGTGGCCTACGGTGAGGAAGGCAGCCGCATCGATTTTCGCCTGGAGTTCAATGGCGCTCCGGCTTATGTCGAGGTCAAGAGCGTAACCCTTGGCTATCCCGACAGCTCGGTCGCGGCTTTTCCCGATGCGGTGACCCAGCGCGGCGCCAAACACCTGCGTGAACTGGCCAAGCTGGCCCGGCAGGGCGTGCGGGCGGTGCAGTTGTATTGCGTCAACCTGACCGGCGTCGATGCAGTGCGCCCGGCCGAGGAAATCGATGCGGCCTATGCCCAGGCATTGCGTGCTGCAGTGGCCGATGGCGTGGAGGTGCTGGCTTACGGCACCCGCCTGAACCCGGAAGGCATCGTCATCGATCGCCGCCTGCCGGTGCTGCTTACGCCTTGAACCAGATACCTTGGCTGTCTTCGTGGCAGCCAAGAGCCTCCAGTGACTCGCCCTCGCAAGGCCCGGCCACGCACTCACCACTTTCGATGAGGAACAGGGCGCCGTGGTGCGCGCAGTGGATCAGGCTGGCGCTGTCCTCGAGAAAGGCATCTTGCGCCCAGTTCAGTGGTATGCCGCGGTGCGGGCAGCGGTTGCGGTAGAGGTACACCTGGCCCAGGCGGCGCACGCCGAACAACTCGACGCCTTCTACACTGAAGGCGCGACTCTGGCCTTCGACAAGGCCCTGGGAAGTACAAAGGAAGTGCATGGCAACGACGACTCGTGAAACAAATGATGGCTTGACCCGCCAGTGCGGATGTCCATCAGGTTACCTGCATTCGCTGTGCCTGGCTGCCTGTGGTGCGCAGTTCCGTCGCCGGCTGCAAGGCGCCCGGTTTACCGGCACCGGCCCGATACATCGTGAGTGACAGAGAGGTATTGCACATGCGCCATCCGCTGTTGTCAGGTTTCTCGTTATGCCTTGCACTGGCCTTGGGCGCTTGCCAGGCCAGCCTGCCAGCGCTGCCGGCCTGGCAAAGCAGCGAAGGGCGTACCCATCCCGACCTGGGGCATATCGTCGAGCTTGCCAGTGGGCAACTGCTCGACCCAGAGCAACTGGTACAACGCCTGGCTGTTGCGCCGCGGGTATTGGTCGGCGAGAAACACGACAACCCCGACCACCATGCCCTTCAGCTTTGGCTGTTGCGGGCGCTGCAGGCCCAGCGTGCGCAGGGCAGCCTGCTGCTGGAAATGCTGCAGCCCGAGCAGCAACCGCTGCTGGACAAGCTGGTGGGGCAACCCGTGCCGGCCGATCTGCCACAGGCCCTGGCCTGGCAGGACGGTTGGGACTGGCAGATGTACGGGCCAATCGTCACCGAGGCTTTGCAGCAACGTATCCCGCTGCTGGCTGCCAACCTTTCCCCCGGCCAGATGCGCCAGGCGTATCGGCAACCAGCATCGCTGGTCGGCGAGAGGTCCAATGCGCCAGCGGTCAAGGCCGCGTTGTTGCAACAGGTGCGCGCCGGACACTGCGGGATGCTTCCGGACAGCCAGTTGCCTGCGATGCTAGCCGTGCAGCAGCAGCGCGACCGGCGTATGGCCGAGCGCCTGTTAGCGGCACCGCAGCCAGCCTTGTTGTTTGCCGGTGCCTATCATGTGCGCAAGGACCTGGGCGTGCCGTTGCATCTGGCTGACTTGGGCGCGCAGGGTAGCAGCAGGGTTTTACTGTTGGCTGAGGCAGGTGCGCAGGTCGAGGCGGGGCAAGCTGATTACGTGTGGTATACGGCGGCACTGCCGGCGCAGGATTACTGTGCACAATTACAACGCTGATGCCACACGCCCGGCAAAAAAAAGACCCGGCAAACTGCCGGGTCAATAACCGTGATTAGCCTGATGAGGAGATAATCTGAGAGTCCGAACCAAGGTCTCTTAGTTTATCCAACCAGTCTCGCGACCAGTTGTGATAATCATAACGATTCTCATTTCGAGGTCAATCCCTTTCTCTCGATTATTTCGAATTTTTTTGTGCCGGACATTTTGCGTCCAGTTGCTGGATGAGCGCTTCTTTGCGCTCCACCGGCAAGTCGTTCCAGTGCATGTCCAGGAGCGCGCCTTCAATGGCATACAGCAGCACCTTCGATGCACGGAACCCTCGCGTCTTCACGGCTTGGTACGCACCCACCGCGCCCAGGCGTCGCAGATCCGATGCACTGTGGATGCCTGCTGCATGCAGCCACTGCGCAGAGGTCTTGCCAAGGTTCTTCAGGTGCTGCAATTCATCGTTCATCGAGCCTCCTTGCGATGGCTGAACGGGTCATGGGGATAAATCGCGAGCAGGTCAGAGAGGAGTGTAGCGGGGGTTGGAAAATGCGCGGCCTTTTGCCATTGGGGGCGACGAGATGCGCTGGAGGCATGCGTCGCCTAGCCCGGCCTCTTCGCGGGTAAAGGCGCGAAAAGGCCGGGATGGAAAAGCGCTGAACTTACAGCCCGGGCAAGCGCTGGCGAACCTGGTCGATGACCTGGTCCATGCTGGCGGCATCCTGGGTGTCGACGCGTTTGCTCTGTGCCAGCTCTTGCGCATCCAGTGGCTCGCGGCTCGCCTGCTGGGCCTTGATCACGTCCAAGGTGGCATCCGATGGGTCGTTCTGTTCTGCCTGGCGCTGCTCCAGCCAGCTGGCAATGACTGCTTCGGGCGCATGGCAATCGAGGATCAGGAACGGCACACCGGTCTGGCTGGCGATATCGGCTGCAGCCTGGCGCTGCTCGCGCTTGAGGTAGGTGGCATCCAGCACTACCGGGTAACCGGCACGCAGAATGGTTGCCGCCACCTCGTGCAGGCGCCGGTAGGTCGCGGCGCTGGCGTCCTGGGCATAGATGCCTGAACCCAGTTGGCCTGCTTCGGCCTGCTGCTGCTCACCGAACAGGCGCTTGCGCTCAACGTCCGAGCGCACGCGGACCGCGCCCAAGGCCTCGACCATGCGCATGGCCACGTGGCTTTTGCCTACCGCCGAAACCCCATGGGTAATGGCCAGCAGGCGCGACGGGATGGCACTGTAGCTTTCCGCCAGGTTGGCGTAGTTGCGGTAGGTGCGCAGGGTGGTCGCACGCTGCACCCCATCGGCATTGGACGGCATGCTGAACAGCGCCACCTTGGCCCGTACCAGCGCGCGGTAGGCTTTGTAGAAGTTGAGCAGTTCCAGGCCTTCGTAATCGCCGGTCAGTTCCAGGTACTGGGTGATGAAGCGCCGGGCCAGGCATTTCAGGCCGCGGTCTTCCAGGTCCATGGCCAGGAAAGCGGTGTCGGCATAGACGTCGGTCAGGCGGAACGGTTCGTTGAACTCGATACAGTCGAAGATCACCACCTTGCCATCGATCAGCGTCGCGTTGCCGAGGTGGATGTCACCGTGGCATTCGCGGATGAAACCGTTGGCCTTGCGCTTTTCCAGTAGGCCATGCAAGCGCTCGAAGCTGCTGCGCGCCCAGGCCTGCAGGGCATCAAGCTGCTGCAGGTCGGCCTTGTCGCTGAGGAACGGGCGAATCTGCTCGAAGTTCTGCTCCACGGGCGCCATCACGCTTTCCGGCGTGCCCAGGGGGTGCTCCACCGGCACACGGGGCGCCTGCAGGTGGAACTCGGCGATCTGCCGGGCCATCTGGTCGATGTGCGCGGCATTCAGTTCGCCATTGGCCTGCAGGGTGCTGAGCATCTGCCCCTGGGGAAACTGGCGCATTTTCAGCACATATTCGATAGCCTCGCCTACGCCACCGATCTGCGGCGCCTCGACGCTACCGGTAATCGGCAGCACTTCCAGGTACAGGCCGTCGGTCAGGCGCTGGTTCAGGCGCAATTCTTCATTACAGAAATGCTGGCGCTGATCCAGGCTGGTGAAGTCGAGGAAGCCGAAGTTCATCGGCTTCTTGATCTTGTAGGCATACTCGCCGGTGAGCAGAACCCAGGAGATATGCGTCTCGATCAGCTGGAACCCCTCCACGGGGTGAGGGTACAGGGCAGGGTTCTGCAGCGCGTTGATAAGGGCTTGGCTCACGGGAAATCCTTCCGGGGCAGGGAATTCGAATGCGCCATTATGGTCAATGGTGCCGCCCCTGCCTACCGCCGGGCCGTCTGCCCAGCCTTTATAAAGTGCGTATAATCCGCCGCCATGACTCGAACCCGAACCCCCCGCACCCCTCAGAAACGCCCGACCGGCCGCTCCCGCGCCTGGCTGGGCTGGGCCTTGAAGCTCAGCCTGGTCGGCCTGGTGATCGTTGCCGGCTTCGCGGTATACCTCGATGCCGTCGTCCAGGAAAAGTTCTCCGGCAAGCGCTGGACCATCCCGGCCAAGGTGTACGCCCGGCCGCTGGAGCTGTTCACCGGGCAGAAGCTGAGCAAGGACGACTTCCTCACCGAGCTGGATGCGCTCGGCTATCGCCGTGAAACCGCTGCCAATGGCCCCGGTGCGGCGTCGGTCAACGGCAATACGGTCGACCTCAACACCCGTGGCTTCCAGTTCTACGAGGGCATGGAGCCGGCACAGTTCGTGCGGGTGCGCTTCTCCGGCGACTACGTGGCAGGCCTGTCCGGGGCCAACGGCAAGGCGCTCGATGTAGTGCGCCTGGAACCGCTGATGATCGGCGGCATCTACCCGAAAAATCTCGAAGACCGCATCCTGATCAAGATCGACCAGGTGCCCAAATACCTGCTCGAAACCCTGGTGGCCACCGAAGACCGCGATTTCTATAGCCACTTCGGGGTGTCGCCCAAGTCGATCGCCCGCGCCATGTGGGTCAACACGTCAGCCGGCTCGATGCGTCAGGGCGGTAGTACCCTGACGCAGCAGTTGGTGAAGAACTTCTACCTCACCAGCGAACGCAGCCTCAGCCGCAAACTGACCGAGGCCATGATGGCCGTGCTGCTGGAACTGCACTACGACAAACGCGAAATCCTCGAGGCCTACCTCAACGAGGTGTTCGTCGGCCAGGATGGTCAGCGTGCGGTGCACGGCTTCGGCCTGGCCAGCCAGTTCTTCTTCAGCCAGCCGCTGTCGGAGCTGAAACTGCACCAGATCGCCTTGCTGGTGGGCATGGTCAAAGGCCCGTCCTATTACAACCCGCGACGCTACCCCGACCGTGCCCTCGCGCGCCGCAACCTGGTGCTCGACCTGGTGGCCGAACAGGGCGTGGCGAGCCAGGCGGAAGTGGATGCGGCGAAAAAGATGCCGCTGGGCGTGACCAAGCGCGGCAGCCTGGCTGACAGCTCGTTCCCGGCATTCCTCGACCTGGTCAAGCGTCAGCTGCGCCAGGACTACCGCGACGAAGACCTGACCGAAGAGGGCCTGCGCATCTTCACCAGTTTCGACCCGATCCTGCAGATGAAGGCCGAAGCCTCGATGAGCGAGACCTTCAAGCGCCTGGCAGGTCGCAAGGGGGCTGACGAGGTCGAGTCGGCCATGGTCGTGACCAACCCGGAAACCGGTGAAGTGCAGGCACTGATTGGTAGCCGCCAGGCCGGTTTCGCTGGCTTCAACCGCGCCATCGATGCTGTGCGCCCGATCGGCTCGCTGGTCAAGCCGGCGGTTTACCTGACCGCGCTGGAGCAACCGACCAAGTACACGCTGACCAGCTGGGTGCAGGACGAGCCCTTCTCGGTCAAAGGCGCCGACGGCCAGGTCTGGCGCCCGCAGAACTATGACCGCCGTCCGCATGGCACCATCTACCTGTACCAGGGGCTGGCCAACTCTTACAACCTGTCGACCGCCAAGATCGGCCTGGAAGTGGGCGTGCCCAACGTGATCAAGACCATCGGCCGGTTGGGCGTGAACGTTGACTGGCCAGCATTCCCGGCCATGCTGCTGGGCGCCGGCGGCATGTCGCCGATGCAGGTGGCGACCATGTACCAGACCATCGCCAACGGCGGTTTCAATACGCCGATGCGCGGTATCCGCAGCGTGCTCACCGCCGAGGGCGAGCCGCTCAAGCGTTACCCGTTCCAGATCCAGCAAACCTTTGACCCGGGCGCCATCTACCTGGTGCAGAACGCCATGCAGCGGGTAATGCGCGAAGGTACTGGCCGCTCGGTATACAACACCTTGCCGCGCACGCTGACCCTGGCTGGCAAGACCGGTACCAGCAACGACTCGCGTGACAGCTGGTTCTCCGGTTTCAGCCAGGACCTGCTGGCCGTGGTGTGGATGGGTCGTGACGACAACGGCAAGACGCCATTTACCGGCGCTACCGGTGCCCTGCAGGTGTGGACCAGCTTCATGAAGAAGGCCGACCCGTTGCCGTTGGACATGCCGCAACCGGACAACGTGGTGCAGGCGTGGATTGACCCATACAGTGGCCATGGTTCTGATGGCAGCTGTCCGGGAGCAGTGCAGATGCCGTATATTCGCGGGAGTGAACCGCCCGCCGGTGCGACCTGTGGCGGCGAGCAGGATCCGGTTGAGTCGGTCATGGACTGGGTAAAAGGCTGGATGAATTAAGCACAGGCTGCATTGATGAGGTGTGACGTGAACAAGTGGCTGTTTCCTGCCGTGACGGCGCTGGCTGTGCTCCAGGGGTGCGCCAGTGTCCCGCGCGGCAATATTCCGGTGGTCGACTCGAGCACCCGCGTGTCCAATAGCGAACGCGTCACAGCCAACCGCTCGGCGGGTGGCTATAACGCGGGTACCGCGCAAGCCCAAACGCTGCCTGAGGACTCCGGCGTCACCGTGATGATCCCGCAGGGTGCCGGTGCCTCCGGCATCCAGACATTCCCGGCGGCCAACGGGCCGGCACCGATCAGCACCTCGCCGATCACGCCGGGTCCGATCTCAACCGGTCCGGTCAGTTCGGTGCCGATGGCAACCAACCCTAACCCGATCGCCGACGAACCGTTCGACATCGCCGCGATGAACAGCGCCCCGCAAAGCACCAGCGCCCCGACCGGTATTCCACGTAGCGGTGCCGCTGCAGGCGGGCTATCGGCCGATGAGCAGCTGGATGGTCCGGTACTGGCACTGCTGACCACTGCCCAGTCGCAGCAGGGCAGCGGTGACTTCAACGGTGCTGCTTCCAGCCTGGAGCGTGCCCAGCGCATTGCCCCGCGCGAGCCGCAGGTACTGTACCGCCTGGCCCAGGTGCGCTTGTCGCAGGGTGATGCGCCACAGGCCGAGCAATTGGCGCGTCGCGCCCTGACTTACGCCAACGGCCGCCCGAGCCTGCAGGCCGAGCTGTGGAATACCATCGCCCAGGCTCGCGAAAAACAGGGTGACAATGCTGGTGCTGCGCTGGCCCGGCAAAAGGCTCGGGTCAACTTGTGATGATCGAGCAACGCATTCTCGATATTGCCGACCATCTGATGCTGATCGAGCGCGAGCTGCAGGTGCAGGGGTGGTGGGATGCCGAGGCGCCAAGCGACGAGGCGCTGGCCAGCACTGTGCCGTTCGCCGTCGATACCCTCAGTTTCGAACAATGGCTGCAATGGATCTTCCTGCCGCGCATGAAGATCGTCATCGAGCTGGGCCACCCGCTACCCAATGCCTCCGGCATCCTGGTGATGGCCGAAACCGTATTTACCGACCGCCCGGAACAAAGCCGCGAGCTTCGGCGCCTGTTGGCAGCTTTCGATCAATTGATTGCTCCTTCCGCCTGATTTCTTCAGTTTTTCCTTCAAGGGCCGCAGATTGTGGCCCTTTTTTGTGGAAATCTTATTAATTCTGCTGCTGAAGCGATTTTTAGTGGTGGCAGGAATTCATCTTGGCGAAAAATTGGCAATAATTTTTCTTGACTTGTTGGCGCCGAATCAGAAGAATCCAATCTCCGCTGTAGAGGGACTGCCAGAAGCAGACCCGCTAAGCAGATCATGAGGCGCACACCCGCGCCGACCTGTTACACCCCGCAACGCGTTACCTCGCGCTGGGTGGGAAAACCCCGCAACACTCTGGGGCGCTCCCAATACTTGCTCAGTCAGTGCTGACGTTCGCTCATGCTCTGCTTGGCAGTAAACCTATTAAGACCCGTCCAGTGAGGGCGGTATTCTGGCGTTTTAGAGGTGAACAACGTGGAGCTTTTATCTGGCGCTGAGATGGTCGTCCGCTTCTTGCGTGACGAAGGCGTTAAGCACATCTACGGGTACCCTGGTGGTGCTCTCCTGCATGTTTACGACGCGCTGTTCAAGGAACCGGAAGTCGAGCACATCCTGGTTCGTCATGAGCAGGCGGCTACCCATATGGCGGACGGTTACGCCCGTGCCACCGGCAAGGCCGGCGTGGTGCTGGTGACTTCCGGGCCTGGTGCGACCAATGCCATTACTGGTATTGCCACTGCCTACATGGACTCGATTCCGATGGTCATCCTGTCCGGCCAGGTGCCCAGCACCATGGTCGGCACCGATGCCTTCCAGGAAACCGACATGATCGGCATTTCGCGGCCGATCGTGAAGCACAGCTTCATGATCAAACACGCCAGCGAAATCCCGGAAGTACTGAAAAAAGCATTCTACCTGGCGCAATCCGGTCGCCCAGGTCCGGTCGTGGTCGATATTCCAAAAGATATGACCAACCCGGCCGAGAAGTTCGAATACGTCTACCCGAAAAAGGTCAAGCTGCGTTCCTACAGCCCGGCCGTTCGTGGCCATTCCGGGCAGATCCGCAAGGCTGCGGAGATGCTGCTGGCGGCCAAGCGCCCGGTGGTGTACTCCGGCGGTGGCGTGATTCTCGGCGGCGGTTCCGAAGCCCTGACCGAAATTGCCAAGTCGCTGAACCTGCCGGTCACCAATACCCTGATGGGCCTCGGTGGTTTCCCGGGTACTGATCGCCAGTTCCTCGGTATGCTCGGCATGCACGGCAGCTTCACTGCCAACATGGCCATGCACCATGCCGATGTCATCTTTGCTGTTGGTGCCCGCTTCGACGACCGAGTGGTGAACGGCCCGGCCAAGTTCTGCCCGAACGCCAAGATCATCCACATCGATATCGACCCGGCGTCGATCTCCAAGATGATCAAGGCCGACGTGCCGATCGTCGGCCCGGTCGACAGCGTCCTCAGCGAGATGCTCGGCATCCTCAAGGAAATCGGCGAGCACTCTGACAAGGCGGCGCTGGATGCCTGGTGGAAGCAGATCGATGAATGGCGTGGCAATGGCGAGCTGTTCCCTTACGACAAGGGCGACGGCAATGTCATCAAGCCGCAGAAGGTCATCGAGACCCTGTGCGAAGTGACCCATGGCGATGCCTTTGTCACTTCCGACGTCGGCCAGCACCAGATGTTTGCGGCGCAGTACTACCGTTTCAACAAGCCGAACCGCTGGATCAACTCCGGTGGCCTGGGCACGATGGGCTTCGGCTTCCCGGCGGCGATGGGCGTCAAGCTCAACTTCCCGGATCAGGACGTGGCCTGCGTGACTGGCGAAGGCAGCATCCAGATGAACATCCAGGAGCTGTCCACCTGCATGCAGTACGGCCTGCCGGTGAAGATCGTCAACCTGAACAACGGTGTGCTGGGCATGGTCCGCCAGTGGCAGGACATGTCCTACAACGGTCGTCACTCGCACTCGTATGTCGAGTCGCTGCCTGACTTCATCAAGCTGGCCGAGGCCTATGGCCATGTGGGTATCCGCATCACCAGCCTGAAGGACCTCAAGCCGAAGCTGGAAGAAGCGTTTGCGATGAAGGACCGCCTGGTGTTCATCGACATCGCGGTTGACCGCAGCGAGCACGTCTATCCGATGCAGATCAAGGATGGCTCGATGCGTGACATGTGGCTGAGCAAGACGGAGCGTACCTGATATGCGGCACATCATTTCCCTGCTGCTGGAAAACGAACCTGGTGCGTTGTCCCGCGTGGTCGGCCTGTTCTCCCAGCGTAACTACAACATTGAAAGCCTGACCGTGGCGCCGACCGAAGACCCGACCCTGTCGCGTCTGACGCTGACCACCGTTGGCCATGACGAAGTGATCGAGCAGATCACCAAGAACCTGAACAAGCTGGTCGAAGTGGTCAAGCTTGTCGACCTGTCGGAAAGCGCTCACATCGAGCGTGAACTGATGCTGGTCAAGGTCAAGGCCACTGGTGCCCAGCGCGCCGAGATCAAGCGCACCACGGATATCTTCCGTGGCCAGATCGTCGACGTGACCGCCAGCGTGTACACCGTGCAGCTGAGCGGCACCAGCGACAAACTGGACAGCTTCATCCAGGCGATAGGCACTGCATCGATTCTCGAAACCGTGCGCAGCGGCGTTACCGGCATTGCCCGTGGCGACAAAGTGCTCAGCATCTGAATTCCACAAATTAGCGATGGCTCCGCAGGGGCCGAGATATAACCAGGGGTATTTTCATGAAAGTTTTCTACGATAAAGACTGCGACCTTTCCATCATCCAGGGTAAGAAAGTCGCCATCATCGGTTACGGTTCCCAGGGGCATGCTCAGGCGTGCAACCTGAAGGACTCCGGTGTGGATGTCACCATCGGTCTGCGTAAAGGTTCGGCCACCGTCGCCAAGGCAGAAGCCCATGGCCTGAAAGTGACCGATGTTGCCTCCGCCGTCGCTGCTGCCGACCTGGTCATGATCCTGACCCCGGACGAATTCCAGGGCCAGCTGTACAAGCAGGAAATCGAGCCGAACATCAAGAAGGGCGCTACCCTGGCCTTCTCCCACGGCTTCTCGATCCACTACAACCAGGTGGTTCCGCGTGCCGACCTCGACGTGATCATGATCGCGCCGAAGGCCCCGGGCCACACCGTTCGCTCCGAGTTCGTCAAAGGCGGCGGCATCCCTGATCTGATCGCTATCTATCAGGACGCTTCGGGCAACGCCAAGAACGTCGCCCTGTCCTACGCCTCGGGCGTGGGTGGCGGCCGTACCGGCATCATCGAAACCACCTTCAAGGACGAGACCGAAACCGACCTGTTCGGCGAGCAGGCTGTTCTGTGCGGTGGTACCGTCGAGCTGGTCAAAGCCGGTTTCGAGACCCTGGTCGAAGCTGGCTACGCGCCGGAAATGGCCTACTTCGAGTGCCTGCACGAGCTGAAGTTGATCGTTGACCTCATGTACGAAGGCGGCATCGCCAACATGAACTACTCGATTTCCAACAACGCCGAGTACGGTGAGTACGTTACCGGTCCGGAAGTCATCAACGAGGAATCCCGCAAGGCCATGCGCAACGCCCTGAAGCGCATCCAGGACGGCGAGTACGCGAAGATGTTCATCTCCGAAGGTGCTACCAACTACCCATCGATGACCGCCAAGCGCCGCAACAACGCCGCTCACGGCATCGAGATCATCGGCGAGCAGCTGCGTTCGATGATGCCATGGATCTCGGCCAACAAGATCGTCGACAAGACCAAGAACTAAGTCTGTCGGAAGATGAAAAACGCGGCTTCGGCCGCGTTTTTTCGTTCTGGCAGCCGGCTTCTGGTATAAAGCAGACCAGTGGCCCGCTGTTAGAACCTGTCTTGTGGGCCCGTGTCGAACATTTTCCATCCTGTTGCAAGGTACCCTCCATGAGCGAACGTCCCGAAGAGCCGAACAAGCCCTCCGACGCCGAAAGCCTGCTACCTGTCGATGAGCACGTTGAAGAAGGGCATGATGCCGAAGGGCGCAAGGTGCGCCATCGTGGCATCTATCTGCTGCCCAACCTGTTTACCACCGCCAACCTGTTTGCCGGTTTCTATTCCATCATCAGCTCGATGAGCGCGCAGAGCGCCCTGAGTGCCGGTGACCCGCGCGAGGCGAGCAAGTACTTTGCCTTCGCTGCCATTGCCATCTTCGTGGCCATGGTGCTTGA
The DNA here is from genome assembly GCF_054057835.1 of Pseudomonas sp. TE21394. Lineage (NCBI taxonomy): Bacteria > Pseudomonadati > Pseudomonadota > Gammaproteobacteria > Pseudomonadales > Pseudomonadaceae > Pseudomonas > Pseudomonas sp. TE21394. The sequence continues at coordinate 2,722,202 of NZ_JBSRZR010000001.1, forward strand.
CGGCCTGGATGGCCGGGTCGCGCGCATGACCAATACCCAGAGCGCTTTCGGTGCCGAGTACGACTCGCTGTCGGACATGGTCGCCTTTGGTGTGGCCCCGGCCTTGCTGGCCTTCGGCTGGGCGCTGGGCGACATGGGCAAGGTTGGCTGGATGGTCGCCTTCATCTATGTGGCCGGTGCGGCGTTGCGTCTGGCACGTTTCAATACCCAGGTCGGTACTGCCGACAAGCGTTATTTCATCGGCCTGGCCAGTCCGGCCGCAGCGGGCGTGGTGGCGGGCACCGTATGGGCGTTCAGCGACTACGGTATCCAGGGTTCCAAGCTGTCGTTCCTGGTGGCGCTGCTGGTAGCTGCTGCCGGCATGCTGATGGTCAGCAACATCAAGTACAACAGCTTCAAGGAGCTAGACCTCAAGGGCCGGGTGCCGTTTGTGGCGATCCTGGCGGTGGTGCTGGTATTTGCCGTGGTGTTCAGCGACCCGCCGCGCATCCTGCTGTTGATCTTCCTCGCCTATGCGGCTTCGGGGCCGATCCAGTTCCTGCTGAAGGGGCGTCGGCGTAAAGCCTGATAGCCCGTTAATGTTGGAATAACCCTCCGGCTCCATAGTCTTACTGGTACATCCGCTATCCAGTGCCATGGAGCCGCCCATGCTCATCAAGCTATCCAGGTCTTTCGAATGCAAGGCATCGGAGATCACCCCCGAAAGCATCTATCTTTCCCGGCGTGCCCTGATGGGCGGTTCCCTGGCGGCTCTGGCTCTGGGGGCGTTGCCGGGCAGGGTAGGCGCGGCCGAGGTCTCGCGTTACGCCGATGTGCAGGCCGGGCATGCGCCGGCCTGGTTTGCCGACAAGCTTGCTGCCGCGCACTGGCAGGCGGTAACGGTCAAGGACGAGGCGATTACGCCGTTCAAGGATGCGACCCACTACAACAACTTCTATGAGTTCGGGCCGGACAAGGGTGACCCGGCGGCCAATGGCGAGAGCCTGAAAACCGAGCCGTGGAGCGTTGTAGTCGATGGCGAAGTGGGTAAGCCCGGGCGCTATGCGCTGGAAGACTTCGTCAAACCGTATCAGCTTGAGGAGCGCATTTACCGGCTGCGTTGCGTTGAGGCGTGGTCGATGGTCATTCCATGGCTGGGCTTTCCGTTGGCGCAGATACTCAAACAGGTCGAGCCGACTTCCAGGGCACGTTATGTGCGCTTCGAAACCTTGAAGGACCCGGAGCGCATGCCCGGGCAGCGTTCGGGTTTTGCCTTGATCGACTGGCCTTACAGGGAAGGCTTGCGCCTGGATGAGGCGATGCACCCGTTGGCGATCCTGGCGGTGGGCATGTATGGCCGCGAACTGCCCAACCAGAATGGCGCGCCGTTGCGCCTGGTCGTACCGTGGAAGTACGGTTTCAAGAGCATCAAGTCGATCGTGCGTATCAGCCTGGTGGCCGAGCAGCCTGGTACTACCTGGCAAGGCCTGGCGCCGGACGAGTACGGCTTTTACGCCAATGTGAACCCGACGGTCGATCATCCACGCTGGAGCCAGGCGCGTGAGCGGCGGCTGCCAAGCGGGCTATTCAGTCCCAACGTGCGGGAAACCCAGATGTTCAATGGCTATGCCGATGAAGTGGCGTCGCTGTATGCCGGCCTCGACCTGCGGAAGAACTATTGATGCGCTACCCCTGGTTTCGTCTAGCCATCTTCATCGTGGGGTGCCTGTTCCCGGCGTGGTGGTTGTATGAGGCCGCGCTGAATCTGCTGGGGCCGGACCCCGGCAAGATCCTGATGGATCGCCTCGGGCTTGGGGCGCTGACCTTCCTGCTGGTTACCTTGAGCATGACGCCGCTGCAGAAACTGACGGGCTGGCCGGGATGGATCGTTGTGCGCCGACAGCTGGGGTTGTGGGTATTTGCCTATATCGTGCTGCACATCCTGGCGTATCTGTTCTTTATCCTCGGGCTGGACTGGGGGCAACTGACAGTGGAGTTACGCAAGCGGCCCTACATTATTGTGGGCGCGTTGGGGTTCCTCGGGTTGCTGGCCTTGGCGGTTACCTCGAACAGGTATAGTCAGCGGCGCATGGGGGCGCGGTGGAAGAAGCTGCACAGGTTGGTGTATGGAGTGCTTGGGTTGGGATTGCTGCATTTCCTGTGGATCGTGCGCTCTGATCTGCGGGAGTGGGCGATCTATGCGTTCATCGGAGCTGTACTGATGCTGCTGCGAGTTCCTGCCATGGCGCGCGCTTTGCCCAGGTTGGCCCGAGGAAGAGCGGGTTGAAACATTTTTGAAATTAAAGGTTGACGCGGTTTCGAATGCCCTTATAATGCGCCCCACCTCCAGCGACATCGGAACGAAAAACTCCTTGTTCATCAAAGGGTTAAGTAGTGGCGGGAAAGCTGGAGGGGCTACGGTCGAATGATCGCAGTGGTCGAGACGAAGCTTGACAGCGGTTTTGAACGCTGTATGATTCGCCTCCCGCTACGAGCGATCGCAGCGAGTCAAGTGTTTGAAGCTAAACGAGTTTCTCGCGAAAAACTTCAAAATAAACGCTTGACAGGCAATGAGGAAAGCGTAGAATGCGCGCCTCGGTTGAGACGAAACGCTCTTGGCCAAACGCTCTTTAACAAATCGAATCAAGCAATTCGTGTGGGTGCTTGTGAGTACGGACTGATAGTCACAAAGATTATCAGCATCACAAGTGGCCATGCGAGAAATCACATAGTCATTTGAGATTGCTGAGCCAAGTTTAGGGTTTCTTAAAAACCCAAGCAGTATTGAACTGAAGAGTTTGATCATGGCTCAGATTGAACGCTGGCGGCAGGCCTAACACATGCAAGTCGAGCGGATGACGGGAGCTTGCTCCTTGATTCAGCGGCGGACGGGTGAGTAATGCCTAGGAATCTGCCTGGTAGTGGGGGACAACGTTTCGAAAGGAACGCTAATACCGCATACGTCCTACGGGAGAAAGCAGGGGACCTTCGGGCCTTGCGCTATCAGATGAGCCTAGGTCGGATTAGCTAGTTGGTGAGGTAATGGCTCACCAAGGCGACGATCCGTAACTGGTCTGAGAGGATGATCAGTCACACTGGAACTGAGACACGGTCCAGACTCCTACGGGAGGCAGCAGTGGGGAATATTGGACAATGGGCGAAAGCCTGATCCAGCCATGCCGCGTGTGTGAAGAAGGTCTTCGGATTGTAAAGCACTTTAAGTTGGGAGGAAGGGCAGTAAGTTAATACCTTGCTGTTTTGACGTTACCGACAGAATAAGCACCGGCTAACTCTGTGCCAGCAGCCGCGGTAATACAGAGGGTGCAAGCGTTAATCGGAATTACTGGGCGTAAAGCGCGCGTAGGTGGTTCGTTAAGTTGGATGTGAAAGCCCCGGGCTCAACCTGGGAACTGCATCCAAAACTGGCGAGCTAGAGTACGGTAGAGGGTGGTGGAATTTCCTGTGTAGCGGTGAAATGCGTAGATATAGGAAGGAACACCAGTGGCGAAGGCGACCACCTGGACTGATACTGACACTGAGGTGCGAAAGCGTGGGGAGCAAACAGGATTAGATACCCTGGTAGTCCACGCCGTAAACGATGTCAACTAGCCGTTGGAATCCTTGAGATTTTAGTGGCGCAGCTAACGCATTAAGTTGACCGCCTGGGGAGTACGGCCGCAAGGTTAAAACTCAAATGAATTGACGGGGGCCCGCACAAGCGGTGGAGCATGTGGTTTAATTCGAAGCAACGCGAAGAACCTTACCAGGCCTTGACATGCAGAGAACTTTCCAGAGATGGATTGGTGCCTTCGGGAACTCTGACACAGGTGCTGCATGGCTGTCGTCAGCTCGTGTCGTGAGATGTTGGGTTAAGTCCCGTAACGAGCGCAACCCTTGTCCTTAGTTACCAGCACGTTATGGTGGGCACTCTAAGGAGACTGCCGGTGACAAACCGGAGGAAGGTGGGGATGACGTCAAGTCATCATGGCCCTTACGGCCTGGGCTACACACGTGCTACAATGGTCGGTACAGAGGGTTGCCAAGCCGCGAGGTGGAGCTAATCTCACAAAACCGATCGTAGTCCGGATCGCAGTCTGCAACTCGACTGCGTGAAGTCGGAATCGCTAGTAATCGCGAATCAGAATGTCGCGGTGAATACGTTCCCGGGCCTTGTACACACCGCCCGTCACACCATGGGAGTGGGTTGCACCAGAAGTAGCTAGTCTAACCTTCGGGGGGACGGTTACCACGGTGTGATTCATGACTGGGGTGAAGTCGTAACAAGGTAGCCGTAGGGGAACCTGCGGCTGGATCACCTCCTTAATCGACGACATCAGCCTGCTGATGAGCTCCCACACGAATTGCTTGATTCATGGTTGAAGGCGACCAACGCCCTGCCTGGGGCGCGTTGTACCTGATCAAACTCAGAAATGAACATTCGCATCGAATGTTGATTTCTGGCTTTTGTCAGATCGTTCTTTAAAAATTCGGATATGTGATAGATATAGACTGATGGTCAGTTTCACTGCTGGTTATCAGGCTAAGGTAAAATTTGTGAGTTCTGCTCGAAAGAGCAACATGCGAATTTTCGGCGAATGTCGTCTTCACAGTATAACCAGATTGCTTGGGGTTATATGGTCAAGTGAAGAAGCGCATACGGTGGATGCCTTGGCAGTCAGAGGCGATGAAAGACGTGGTAGCCTGCGATAAGCTTTGGGGAGTCGGCAAACAGACTGTGATCCAGAGATCTCTGAATGGGGGAACCCACTCAGCACAAGCTGAGTATCTTGTACTGAATACATAGGTGCAAGAGGCGAACCAGGGGAACTGAAACATCTAAGTACCCTGAGGAAAAGAAATCAACCGAGATTCCCTTAGTAGTGGCGAGCGAACGGGGACCAGCCCTTAAGTTGATTTGAGATTAGTGGAACGCTCTGGAAAGTGCGGCCATAGTGGGTGATAGCCCCGTACACGAAAATCTCTTGTCAATGAAATCGAGTAGGACGGAGCACGAGAAACTTTGTCTGAACATGGGGGGACCATCCTCCAAGGCTAAATACTACTGACTGACCGATAGTGAACCAGTACCGTGAGGGAAAGGCGAAAAGAACCCCGGAGAGGGGAGTGAAATAGAACCTGAAACCGTATGCGTACAAGCAGTGGGAGCCTACTTTGTTAGGTGACTGCGTACCTTTTGTATAATGGGTCAGCGACTTATATTCAGTGGCGAGCTTAACCGAATAGGGGAGGCGTAGCGAAAGCGAGTCTTAATAGGGCGTTTAGTCGCTGGGTATAGACCCGAAACCGGGCGATCTATCCATGGGCAGGTTGAAGGTTAGGTAACACTGACTGGAGGACCGAACCGACTACCGTTGAAAAGTTAGCGGATGACCTGTGGATCGGAGTGAAAGGCTAATCAAGCTCGGAGATAGCTGGTTCTCCTCGAAAGCTATTTAGGTAGCGCCTCATGTATCACTCCAGGGGGTAGAGCACTGTTTCGGCTAGGGGGTCATCCCGACTTACCAAACCGATGCAAACTCCGAATACCTGGAAGTGCCGAGCATGGGAGACACACGGCGGGTGCTAACGTCCGTCGTGAAAAGGGAAACAACCCAGACCGTCAGCTAAGGTCCCAAAGTCATGGTTAAGTGGGAAACGATGTGGGAAGGCTTAGACAGCTAGGAGGTTGGCTTAGAAGCAGCCACCCTTTAAAGAAAGCGTAATAGCTCACTAGTCGAGTCGGCCTGCGCGGAAGATGTAACGGGGCTCAAACCATGCACCGAAGCTACGGGTGTCATCTTTGATGACGCGGTAGAGGAGCGTTCTGTAAGCCTGTGAAGGTGAGTTGAGAAGCTTGCTGGAGGTATCAGAAGTGCGAATGCTGACATGAGTAACGACAATGCGAGTGAAAAACTCGCACGCCGAAAGACCAAGGTTTCCTGCGCAACGTTAATCGACGCAGGGTTAGTCGGTCCCTAAGGCGAGGCTGAAAAGCGTAGTCGATGGAAAACAGGTTAATATTCCTGTACTTCCAGTTATTGCGATGGAGGGACGGAGAAGGTTAGGCCAGCCTGGCGTTGGTTGTCCAGGTTTAAGGTGGTAGGCTGGAATCTTAGGCAAATCCGGGATTTCAAGGCCGAGAGCTGATGACGAGTTGCCTTCAGGCGACGAAGTGGTTGATACCATGCTTCCAAGAAAAGCTCCTAAGCTTCAGATAACTGGGAACCGTACCCCAAACCGACACAGGTGGTTAGGTAGAGAATACCAAGGCGCTTGAGAGAACTCGGGTGAAGGAACTAGGCAAAATGGCACCGTAACTTCGGGAGAAGGTGCGCCGGCGAGGGTGAAGGACTTGCTCCGTAAGCCCATGCCGGTCGAAGATACCAGGCCGCTGCGACTGTTTATTAAAAACACAGCACTCTGCAAACACGAAAGTGGACGTATAGGGTGTGACGCCTGCCCGGTGCCGGAAGGTTAATTGATGGGGTTAGCGCAAGCGAAGCTCTTGATCGAAGCCCCGGTAAACGGCGGCCGTAACTATAACGGTCCTAAGGTAGCGAAATTCCTTGTCGGGTAAGTTCCGACCTGCACGAATGGCGTAACGATGGCGGCGCTGTCTCCACCCGAGACTCAGTGAAATTGAAATCGCTGTGAAGATGCAGTGTATCCGCGGCTAGACGGAAAGACCCCGTGAACCTTTACTATAGCTTTGCACTGGACTTTGAATTTGCTTGTGTAGGATAGGTGGGAGGCTTTGAAGTGGGGACGCCAGTTCTCATGGAGCCATCCTTGAAATACCACCCTGGCAACTTTGAGGTTCTAACTCAGGTCCGTTATCCGGATCGAGGACAGTGTATGGTGGGTAGTTTGACTGGGGCGGTCTCCTCCCAAAGAGTAACGGAGGAGTACGAAGGTGCGCTCAGACCGGTCGGAAATCGGTCGTAGAGTATAAAGGCAAAAGCGCGCTTGACTGCGAGACAAACACGTCGAGCAGGTACGAAAGTAGGTCTTAGTGATCCGGTGGTTCTGTATGGAAGGGCCATCGCTCAACGGATAAAAGGTACTCCGGGGATAACAGGCTGATACCGCCCAAGAGTTCATATCGACGGCGGTGTTTGGCACCTCGATGTCGGCTCATCACATCCTGGGGCTGAAGCCGGTCCCAAGGGTATGGCTGTTCGCCATTTAAAGTGGTACGCGAGCTGGGTTTAGAACGTCGTGAGACAGTTCGGTCCCTATCTGCCGTGGACGTTTGAGATTTGAGAGGGGCTGCTCCTAGTACGAGAGGACCGGAGTGGACGAACCTCTGGTGTTCCGGTTGTCACGCCAGTGGCATTGCCGGGTAGCTATGTTCGGAAGAGATAACCGCTGAAAGCATCTAAGCGGGAAACTTGCCTCAAGATGAGATCTCACTGGAACCTTGAGTTCCCTGAAGGGCCGTCGAAGACTACGACGTTGATAGGTTGGGTGTGTAAGCGCTGTGAGGCGTTGAGCTAACCAATACTAATTGCCCGTGAGGCTTGACCATATAACACCCAAGCAATTTGCTGACGCAGATTGCGGTGGTGAAGATGAAACGAACCGAAAGTTCGCAACGAACCACGAACATCACATATCCGGATTCGCTGGAGTGTCTACCAGGACCTTCTGGCAACAGAATTTCTTGACGACCATAGAGCATTGGAACCACCTGATCCCATCCCGAACTCAGTAGTGAAACGATGCATCGCCGATGGTAGTGTGGGGCTTCCCCATGTGAGAGTAGGTCATCGTCAAGATTCATTTCGCAAAACCCCTATCTGCGCATGCAGGTAGGGGTTTTGTCTTTGTTGCGCAAAAAACTTCCGCGGTATGCGCTGTTCCTGTGGGAGCGGGCGCGGATGCTCCCATACCGGTCGCGACACCAGGCCACTTTTCTGTTCGCGTGATATCGTTCCCCCTCAGCCACCAGCGCCTTGCAGAGACCTGTCGATGTCCAGCACCAAGCACCTCCATCCCGGCTTCATGATCGTCCATGGCAACCGCCTCGACGACCTGCGTAGCCTGGTGGTGAGCTGGATGCGTCGCTATCCCCTGGCGCCGCTGGAAAATGAAATCGCCCTGGTACAAAGCAATGGCATCGCCCAATGGCTCAAACTGGCCTTGGCTGAAGACCCATTGGAAGACGACCTTGGCGGCTGCGGCATCGCTGCCGCAATCGACGTACAACTACCAGGCAGTTTCATGTGGCAGCTGTACCGGAGCGTGCTGGGGCGCGACGAGATTCCCCAGGTTTCGCTGCTCGACAAGGCACCGCTGACTTGGCGCCTGATGCGCCTGCTGCCGGCCTTGATCGAACGTCCGCACTTCGAGCCGCTGCGGCGCTTCCTTGTCGACGACAGCGACCTGCGCAAGCGCTACCAACTTGCCGAACGCCTGGCCGACCTGTTCGACCAGTACCAGGTCTACCGCGCTGACTGGCTCAAGGACTGGGCTGCCGGTGAGCACATCCTCAACACCGCCCGTGGCGAGCGCAAACCGTTGCCCCCGGGGAACCGCTGGCAAGCCGAGTTATGGCGGGCATTGCTGGAAGATGTCGGCGAGCAGGGCATGGCGCAGAGCCGAGCCGGCGTCCATCAGCGCTTCCTCGAACGCATCAACGGCCTGGAGCAGGCACCGCCAGGGTTACCGCCCCGGGTGATCGTGTTCGGCATCTCCTCGTTGCCAGCCCAGGCCCTGGAGGCACTGGCCGGCCTGGCACGCTTCAGCCAAGTGTTGCTGTGCGTGCACAACCCATGTCGCCACCACTGGGCCGATATTGTTGCCGACAAGGACCTGTTGCGGCATCAGTACAAGCGTCAGCAGCGCAAGCAAGGCATGCCCCTGCAACTGGACGACCAGTCGCTGCATCAACATGCCCACCCTCTGCTGGCTGCCTGGGGCAAACAGGGCCGCGACTATATCAACTTGCTCGACAGTTACGATGACCCTGCCAGTTACCAGGGTGTGTTCAGCGATGGCCGCATCGACCTGTTCAGCGACGGCTCGCCTGCAACGCTGCTCAACCAGTTGCAGGATGACATCCTCGAACTGCGCCCGCTCACCGAAACCCGAGACTTGTGGCCGGCAGTCGACCCAGTACAGGATCGCTCGATCCGCTTCCACATTGCCCACAGCCCGCAACGGGAAGTGGAGATACTCCATGATCAGTTGCTGGCCCGCTTCAGTGCCGATCCTACCCTGCGCCCTCGTGACGTCATCGTCATGTTGCCGGCCATCGATACCTACGCGCCGCACATACGCGCCGTTTTCGGCCAGTTGCAGCGCAACGACCCGCGGTATATCCCGTTCACCCTGACCGACCAGGGGCAACGAGGCCGCGAGCCGTTGCTGATTGCGCTCGAACACCTGCTCAAGCTGCCCGACAGCCGTTTCGCGGTCAGCGAAGTGCTGGACCTGTTGGACGTGCCGGCCGTCCGCGCCCGTTTCGGTATCCGCGAAAGCGACCTGCCCACGCTGCACCGCTGGATCGAAGGCGCCGGCATCCGCTGGGGCCTCGATGCCGAGCAGCGGGCCAGCCTCGGGTTACCCGCCGGGCTGGAACAGAACAGTTGGCGGTTCGGCCTGCGGCGGATGCTGCTGGGTTACGCAGTAGGCGTGGGGGAAGCCTGCGACGACATCGAACCCTACGATGAAATCGGTGGGCTGGATGCAGCACTGATAGGCCCGCTGGCCGCCTTGCTCGAGGCCCTCGATGTGGCCTGCCAGGCCTTGTCCGAACCTGCCACGGTCAGTCAGTGGGGAGAGCGCCTGCATGCCCTGTTGCAGGTATTCTTCCTGGCCGAGGGCGAGCGTGACGAGTTTCTGCTGATGCAATTGCAGGATCTGCGCGATAGCTGGCTTGAGGTATGCCAGGCCGTTGGCCTGCAAGACCCGCTGCCGTTGACTGTCGTACGCGAAGCCTGGCTGTCGGGCCTTGACCAGGGCAAGTTGTCCCAGCGCTTCCTCGCCGGTTCGGTGAACTTCTGCACCCTGATGCCGATGCGCGCCATCCCGTTCCGGGTGGTCTGCCTGCTGGGCATGAACGATGGCGACTACCCGCGTACCCAGCAACCGCTGGACTTTGACCTGATGGCCAGTGACTACCGCCCGGGCGACCGCTCGCGTCGCGAGGATGACCGTTACCTGCTGCTGGAAGCGCTGCTCTCGGCACGCGACCAGCTCTATGTCAGTTGGGTCGGGCGTAGCATCCGTGACAACAGCGAGCGCCCGGCCTCGGTACTGATCGGCCAGCTACGCGACCACCTCGCGGCCGGCTGGCATCTGGCCAATGAACTGCAGGGGCAGCCAGCTGAGCCAGGCGAGCAACTGCTGCATGCCCTGACCCAGGAGCACCCGTTGCAACCGTTCAGCCCGCGCTACTTCGAAAAAGGCAGCCCGCTGTTCAGCTTTGCACATGAATGGCAGGTGCTGCACCAGCAGGGGCAGGAAGACGAGCTGGACCACCCCGGCCTGCCGCCCTATCAGAACGATGAAGCCCTGAGCCTGCCCATGCTGGGTGACTTCCTGCGCCACCCGGTGCGGCACTTCTTCAGCCAGCGCCTGAAAGTGTACTTCGAAGCGTTGGAGGCACCGCCCCCGGACGAAGAGCCCTTCGTTCTCGATGCCCTGCAACGCTACGGTGCGAGCGAAAGCCTGCTCGGCGCAGCGCTGGCCGAGCCGGACAATCCCGAACAGGCCCTGCAGGCGCAGGCCCGGCGCCTGCAGGCCTGTGGCCTGCTGCCATTGGCAGGCTTCGGCGAGTTGCTGCAGCGCGAGCTGATCGAGCCGCTGCCAGACCTGCTGCAACGCCACCGCCAGTTGTTGCAGCGTTGGCCGCACCTGGTCGAGGGCGCGTTACCGGTGCATTTCGAGCATGGCCAGCACCGCCTCGAAGGCTGGCTGGGGCGGGTATTCCAGGCGGCTGACCAGAGCCTGCTGAGCATCTCGACCGTGCCCAACACCATCAGCGCGGGGCGCAATGCCCTCAAGTGGCACCGCCTGATCATGCCCTGGGTCAACCACCTGGCCGCGTGCGCGGCGGGCTATTCCTATCACAGCGCACTGGTGGCCAGCGACCTGACCCTGCTACTTGCGCCATTGCCGCAGGCGCAGGCGGCGCAATTGCTGGGCGATTTGCTGGTGGCCCGTCAGGCGGGGATGAACGCACCATTGCCGGTCGCGGCCAAGACCGCATTCGCCTGGCTGGCCCAGGACGACAGTGACAAAGCCCTGGCCGCCGCAACCCGCGCCTACGAAGGCGACGGGCGCACCAGCTTCGGCGAGCGCAGTGAAAGCGTCGCCCAGGCCCGCCAGTTCCGCGACTTTGCCGCGCTCACTGCTGACGAAACCTTCGAAGGCTGGTGCGAAACGTTGTACCGCCCCTTGTTCGACGCCGCTTGGCAGACCCTGGGCAACCCGGAGAAAGGCGCATGACCCAGGACCGTCCCCTGGCACTGAGATTCCCCCTGCATGGCAGCCAGCTGATCGAGGCCAGCGCCGGCACGGGCAAGACGTTCACCATTTCGGCGCTTTACCTGCGCCTGATCCTCGGCCACGGCGGCGAGCAGGGCTTCGATCGCGAGCTGCTGCCCCCGCAGATCCTGGTGGTAACCTTCACCGACGCCGCGACCAAAGAGCTGCGCGAGCGCATCCGGGCCCGCCTGGGCGAAGCTGCGCGGTTCTTCCGCGGTGAACTGCAAGCTGCTGATCCGCTGTTGCATCAGTTGCGTGATGACTACCCGGAAGAGGCCTGGCCGCGCTGTGCCGGCCGCCTGGAAATCGCTGTGCAGTGGATGGACGAGGCTGCCGTGTCGACCATCCACGGCTGGTGTCAGCGCATGCTCCGCGAGCACGCCTTCGACAGCGGCAGCCTGTTCACCCAAACCCTGGAAACTGACCACAGCGACTTGTTGGCGCAAGTGGTGCGCGATTACTGGCGGCGCTTCTGCTATGGCATGCAAGGCGATGCGCTGGCCTGGGTGCGCAACCACTGGGGTAGCCCTGACGCCTTGCTGTCGCGCATCCGCCCGCTGTTCGGCCGGGTGCGCGCCCAGCAGGAAGGGCTGGAGCCGGCGGCGCTGATCGAGGCGTCGCTGCAGCAGCGTGGCGAGCAGTTGGCCCGGCTCAAGGCACCGTGGACGCAATGGGCCGAGGAGCTGCGGCAGATCTGCCATGCTGCGGTGGCCGCCAAGCAGGTCGACGGCCGCAAGATGCGTGCGCAGTATTTTGATTCCTGGTGCGACAAGCTCTGCGCCTGGGCTGCTGACGAGCAGTTGGTCGAGCTGGAGCTGGGCAGCGGCTTCAGCCGCCTGACGCCGGCGGGCATGCTTGACGCGTGGAAGTCCGGTGAGCCACCTGTCCACCCGGCACTCGATGCCATGCAAGCCCTGCAACAACAGTTGCAGGCTTTGGAGAGCCCGGAGGCACCCTTGCTCGAGCATGCGGCCAGCTGGGTATCGGCACGTTTCGAAGTCGAAAAGCGTCGGCGTGCGGAAATGGGCTTCGACGACATGCTCATGCGCCTGCAGCAGGCCTTGGCCAGCGAGGCTGGCGAGCGCCTGGCCGGGTTGATCCGCGAACAGTTCCCGGTCGCCCTGATCGACGAGTTCCAGGACACCGACCCGGTCCAGTACGGCATCTTCGAGCGCATCTACCAGATCAGCGAAAACCGCAATCAGACCGGCCTGTTCATGATCGGCGACCCCAAGCAGGCGATCTATGCCTTCCGTGGCGCCGACATCTACACCTACCTTGCTGCGCGCCGCGCCACCAGTGGTCGCCTGCACAGCCTGGATACCAACTACCGCTCCAGCAAGGCCATGGTCGCAGCGGTCAATCAGCTGTTCCTGCAGGCCGAGGCGCGTGAAACCGGGCGGGGTGCGTTCCTGTTCCGCGAGGCTGACGACAACCCGCTGCCGTTCATCGAGGTTCGTGCCAAAGGCCGGGGCGAGCAATTCCTGATTGATGGTGAGCCCTGTGCAGCCCTGCAATGTTGGCAATTGGAAAGCGAGGAACCGGTTTCCGGCAGCGTCTACCGCCAGCAGCTTGCCGCCAGTTGCGCCAGCCACATTGTCGCCTTGCTCAACGGCGGCCAGCAGGGCAGCGCAGGTTTCCGTGATGCCGAGGGCGAATTGCGCCCGTGCCTGCCCTCCGACATTGCCATCCTGGTCCGTGATGGGCACGAGGCGCAAATGATCCGTGCCGAGCTGGCCGCGCGCGAGGTGCGCAGCGTCTACCTGTCCGACAAGGACTCGGTGTTCGCCGCTCAGGAAGCGCATGACCTGCTGGCCTGGCTGAAGGCCTGCGCCGAACCCGATTCGGAACGCCTGCTCAAGGCGGCCCTGGCCAGCCTGACTCTCAATCTGTCGCTGGCGGCACTGGACCGGCTGAACCAGGACGAGCGCGTCTGGGAAGCCTGGGTCATGCGTTTTCGCTGCTACCGCGATATCTGGCAGCGCCAGGGCGTGCTGCCAATGCTGCGGCACCTGCTGCATGACTTCCAGTTGCCGCGCACGTTGATCCGTCGCAGTGATGGCGAGCGGGTGCTGACCAACCTGCTGCACCTGGCCGAGCTGCTGCAGCAGGCCGCTGGCGAACTGGATGGCGAACAGGCGCTGATTCGGCATCTGGCCGAGCACCTGGCCAGTTCCGCCCAGGCCGGCGAGGAGCAGATCCTGCGCCTGGAGAGCGACGAGCAACTGGTCAAGGTGGTGACCATTCACAAGTCCAAGGGCCTGGAATACCCCTTGGTCTATCTGCCGTTCATCTGCACCAGCAAACCGGTCGATGGCAGCCGTCTGCCACTGGCCTGGCATGACAGCCTGGGTAACGCTCATCTCACCCTCACGCCTGACCCGGAACAGATCGAGCGCGCCGATGACGAGCGCCTGGCCGAGGACCTGCGCCTGCTTTACGTGGCCCTGACCCGTGCCCAGCATGCCTGCTGGCTGGGCGTTGCCGACCTCAAGCGCGGCAATCAGAAAAGCTCGCAGTTGCACCGTTCGGCGTTCGGCTACCTGCTCGGTGGCGGCCTCGCCTTGCCGGGCTCGGAGCAACTGGGGAGCTGGTTGCAGGCCCTGGCGGCAACCAGCCCGCACATCAGCTGCCCAGGCCTGCCGCAAGCGGATCAGCAGCTGTATCGCATGCCGCATGCCACGCGGGAGTTGCTGCCGGCACGCAAGCCACGCCGTGCGGCGGCCGAGCATTGGTGGATCGCCTCGTACAGCGCCCTGCGCATCGGCGAACAGGCGCTCGGCGCCGACAGCTCGCAGGCGCAGCAGTTGTTCGACGACGAAAGGGCCGACGCGCAGATGTTGCGTGAGGTCCCGGCCGACAGTGGCGATATCCACCGCTTCCCGCGTGGGCCCAACCCCGGCACCTTTCTCCACGGCTTGCTGGAGTGGGCGGGCCGTGAGGGCTTCAGCCAGGTGAGTGGCAACCCGCAGCTGATCCAGGAAACCGTTGGCCAGCGCTGCAACCGGCGTGACTGGACCGGCTGGATCACCACCCTCAGCCAATGGCTGCAACGCCTGCTGGGTGAGGCGTTACCGTTGGCAGGCAAAGGCCTGAGCGTGACCCTTGGGCAATTGCGCCACTATCAGGTGGAAATGGAGTTCTGGTTCGCCAGCCGTCAGGTCGATGCCGAACAGCTCGACCGCCTGGTGGCTCGCCATACCCACCCCGGCCTGGCGCGCCCGGCGGCGCAACCAACCTTGCTCAACGGCATGTTCAAAGGCTTCATTGACCTGGCGTTCGAGCTGGACGGGCGCTACTACGTGGCCGATTACAAGTCCAACTGGCTGGGCCCGGACATCCAGGCCTACGATGGCCTGGCCATGGAGAAAGCCATTCTCGAACACCGTTACGACCTGCAGTACGTGCTGTACGTGCTGGCCCTGCATCGCCAGCTGCGCGCGCGTCTGCCCGATTATGACTACGACCGCCATGTCGGCGGCGCTCTGTTCATCTTCCTGCGCGGTGCCAGCAGCAGCGGCCACGGTGTGTATCACACCAAGCCGCCGCGTGAGCTGATCGATAGCCTCGATGCGCTGTTCCGCGGCGAGCACCCGCCCATGCAGCAGGACCTGTTTGCCGGAGCCATGATATGAGCCGCAGCCTAGTCGACCTGTTGCCAACCCCGCTGCAGGCCGAGCATTTGCTGGCCCTGAAGCCACGACACGACAGCGCTGACCTGCTGCAACTGCTCGACCGTTGGGTGGAGCGCGGCTGGTTGCGAGCCCTGGACCGCGCGTTCGTGCTGTTCCTGGAAGAGCGCGCTCCCGGTAGCGATCCCTTGCTGTTGCTGGCCGCTGCCCTGGCGAGCCATCAGCTGGGCCATGGCCATGTCTGCCTTGATTTGCAGCAAACCCTGGCAGAGCCCGACTTCGCGCTGTCGTTGCCGCCCGAAGGCGATGCTCTGACTGGCCCCTTGCTGCTCCCCTCGCAATTGCTGGCCAACCTCGACCTGCACGCCTGGCGCCAACGGATTGCCGCCAGCGCCCTGGTGGCTGCCGGCAATACCCCAGGGCAGCAAGCGCGGCCGCTGGTGCTCAGCGGCGAGCGCCTGTACCTGCGCCGCTACTGGAATTACGAGCGGCGCATCGACCATATCCTGCGTCAGCGTCTGACCAAGGCCGACGCTGCAACGGCCGACTTGCCGGCTCGTCTGGCGCAGCTGTTCGACGGGGGAGTGCCAGTGGGCCAGGTCGACTGGCAGAAGCTCGCCTGCGCCCTGGCCACCCGCGCCGGCTTCAGCATCATTACTGGCGGCCCCGGTACCGGCAAGACGACCACCGTGGTACGCCTGTTGGCCTTGCTGCAGGCGCCGGCGGTGGAGCAGGGCAGGCCGCTGCGCATTCGCCTGGCCGCGCCGACCGGCAAGGCGGCGGCGCGCCTGACCGAATCCATCGGCCAGCAAGTCGAACGCCTTCAGGTCAGCGCCGAGGTACGCGGGCAGATCCCTACCGAGGTCAGCACCGTGCACCGCCTGCTCGGTAGCCGACCAGGCTCGCGACACTTCCGCCACCATGCCGGCAACCCGTTGCCCCTGGACGTGCTGGTGGTCGACGAAGCCTCGATGATCGACCTGGAAATGATGGCCAACCTGCTCGATGCCCTGCCGCCACGGGCGCGCCTGGTGCTGCTGGGTGACAAGGACCAACTGGCCTCGGTCGAAGCCGGCGCGGTACTGGGCGACCTGTGCCGTGACGCCGAAGACGGCTGTTACTCACCGGCGACCCAGGCATGGTTGGAACAGGTCGGTGGCGAGTCGCTGGCCGGCAGCGGCCTCAAGACCGGTGACGAGCAGCGCCACCCGCTAGCCCAGCAGGTGGTGATGTTGCGCTTCTCACGGCGTTTCGGCGAGGGCAGCGGCATTGGCCAGCTGGCCCGGCTGGTCAACCGCCAGGAAGCGCATGCGGCGCGTAAACTGCTGGCCATGCCGCCTGCCGACGTGCACAGCCTGGCCCTGAAGCACGAGCACGACCGCGCCTTCGACCGCCTGCTGCTCGACGGCCTTGACCGGGGCAGCGATGGCCCGCAGGGCTACCGCGGTTATCTGCGTACCCTCGGACGCTACCGTCCGGCGCTCGATACCGCCGTTGATGACCCTGCATGGGAGCAATGGGCAGGCAAAGTGCTGCAAAGCTTCGAGGACTTCCAGCTACTGTGTGCGGTACGCCGCGGGGCCTGGGGCGTCGAAGGCCTCAACGAGCGGGTGGCACAGGTGCTGCACAATGCCGGGTTGATCGACAACCAACAGCCCTGGTACGAAGGACGTCCGGTGCTGGTGACGCGCAACGATTACGGCCTGGGCCTGATGAACGGTGACATCGGCATCGCCTTGCGCCTGCCGGACGAGCACGGTGAGCCCCTGCTGCGCGTGGCCTTCCCGCGCAACGACGGCAGCGGCGGTGTACGCTTCGTCCTGCCCAGCCGGTTGAACGAGGTGGAAACGGTATTCGCCATGACCGTGCACAAGTCGCAGGGCTCGGAGTTCGGCCACACCGCTCTGGTGCTGCCCGAAGCGCTGAACCCGGTGCTGACCAAGGAGCTGATATACACCGGGATTACCCGCGCCAAGCACTGCTTCAGCCTGGTCGAACCGCGCCAGGGCATTTTCGAAGAAGCGGTGGCACGCAAGGTTCGGCGTATTTCCGGGTTGATGCTCGAGCAGGTCTGAGTCCGCACGCGGTCCTGGAGGGCGGCCATATGCTATCGTTGCGCCGTAATCCGATAGGATCCTGAGAGATTTCCCGCATGAAGCTGGCCGCAAGGCGAGTGACAAACTGTGCCCTTTCGCTATTGCTGGCCGCCCTGTTCCTTGCAGCAGGTCTTGCCCGGGCGGACACCGCAGCAACTGTCGCCCAGGCGCAGCAACGCGCCAAGGCCGTCACCCAGGTAGTACTTGGCATCTTCAGCTATGCCCGCTGGCCCGTCGAACCCTCACCCCTGCGGCTGTGCCTGGTCGGCCCGACCGAGTACGCCGATGACCTGATCAAAGGCCACCTCCAGGAGTCCGGCCAGCCGCTGCAGGTGCGGCGTCTGCTGGCGACGGAAAGCCAGGTTGCCCAGGCCTGCGATGCCCTGTATATCGGCAGGCTCGACCAGGGCCAGCGTGACCGGCTGTTCGAGCGCATCAGCGGCCACCCGGTACTGAGCATCAGCGAAGCGGACGACCCCTGTACGGTCGGCAGCCTGTTCTGCCTGCGGGTCAGCGACCGGCAGGTCGCCTTCGAGGTCAACCTCGACTCGGTGGCACGCTCCGGTGTGCGCATTCACCCCAGCGTGCTGCAGTTGTCGCAGCGCCGGGCGGTGCAGCCATGAAGCCGGTGCACAAGCGCGGCGCCCGCCCGACCCTGCGCTCGGTGCTCGGCCGTGGCCACCTGAGCGTCGCTTTGCTCGCCGTCGGTCTGGCGGGTGTTGCCCTGACCCTGCTGGGCGTGCTCGCCCTGCGCGTTTACGCCAACCAAAACCTGCACCTGATCGCCCGCTCGATCAGTTACACCGTGGAAGCAGCCGTGGTGTTCGACGACGGCGCTGCGGCCAACGAAGCGCTGGCACTGATTGCCAGGGCCGAGGAAGTGGCCGAGGCCAGGGTATTCGACAACGAAGGCCAGCAACTGGCGTATTGGCGGCGCAGCGATAGCGGCCTGCTCGCGCAGCTGGAAGGGCAGGTTGCCAGCGCCTTGCTCGATGAGCCGGTCAACCTGCCGATCATCCATCAGCAGCGGCAGGTCGGGCGCATCGAACTGGTCGGCCAGGGGCGTAGCCTGTTGCTGTTCCTGCTCAGTGGCTTGGCCGGCATCCTGTTCTGCACGTTGCTCAGCGCTTTGGCTGCGCAATACCTGTCGCGTCGTTTGCTCGGTGATATCGTCCGCCCGCTGCGCGGCCTGGCCAGTGTCGCCCATGCCGCCCGCCGGGAGCGCAGCTTCGACCGGCGCGTACCGGAAGCAGCGATTGCCGAGCTCAACGAGCTGGGCAACGACTTCAATGCGTTGCTGGACGAACTGGAGGTGTGGCACAGCCACCTGCAGAACGAAAACCAGACGCTGGCCCACCAGGCCAGCCACGACAGTTTGACCGGCCTGCCCAACCGCGCCTTTTTCGAGGGGCGCCTGACCCGCAGCCTGCGCAATGCCGAGCGGCAGCAGGAGCACCTGGCGCTGCTGTTTCTCGACAGTGACCACTTCAAGCAGATCAACGATACCCTCGGCCATGCCGTGGGCGACGAAGTGCTGATCAGCGTGGCCGACCGTGTGCGCGCCCAGCTGCGTGAGCACGACCTGGTGGCGCGCCTGGGTGGCGACGAATTCGCCGTGCTGCTGACACCAGTGCATTCGCGTCAGGATGCCGAGCGCGTTGCCGAGAAGATCGTTGCCAGCATGAAGCTGCCGATGCAACTGGACAGTGGCCGCACTATCGCCACCTCGGTGAGTGTCGGTATCGCCTGTTACCCGGATGACGGCACCGATCCTGCCAGTCTTCTGAATGCTGCCGACGCTGCGATGTACCAGGCCAAGCGCAATCGCCGCGGGCACTGGCACGTCGCGCAGATGCAAATCAACAAACAGGAGTTGAACCCGTGAAGCAGGCTGTACGTTTCCCCCTATGGGCCTTGCTGCTGGCACTGCTGGCCTTGGCTGGTTGCCAGAGCACGCCACCCAAAGGCCTGAGCGCCGAACAGATCGCGATGCTCAAGCGCGAAGGCTTTACCCCGACCGACGAAGGTTGGGCCTATGACTTGTCCGGTAAGGTGCTGTTCGGCAGCGACCTGGATAGCCTCAATAGCCAGAGCCAGGCGATTGTCCAACGTATCGGCAAGGCATTGCTCGGCGTTGGCATCCAGGGCGTGCGGGTGGACGGGCATGCCGACGCATCGGGCAAGGCGGTGTACAACCAACAGCTGTCCGAACGGCGTGCGCAAAGCGTGGCCAAGACGTTGGTCGCGGTTGGCATGCCGGCACAGAATATCCACAGCCGTGGCCTGGGCAGCAGCCAGCCGGTGGCGGACAACCGCACCAGCGCCGGGCGTACCGAGAACCGGCGGGTGTCAATCGTGGTGGCCTCTTACTGACTCCAGCCCTACGGGTACACACTGTCCATGTTTGCGGCCAAGCATGATCACTTCTGGGCAAAGCGCATCTCCCGCGTCTCGCCCATCAACAACGGCGCGTTCGCCTCGGTCACCTGACGGATGTAATCCCATAGCAGGGTAATTCGCTTCAATTTGCGCAGATCTTCCCGGCAGTACATCCAGAACTGCCGCGTCACCTCGACCTCCTCTGGCAGCACTGTCACCAGCCGCCGGTCCTGAGCGGCCAGGAAGCAGGGCAAGATCGCCAGGCCTCGTCCTTGCAACGCCGCCGTGTACTGGGCAATCACGCTGGTACTGCGCAAATGCGCACTGGCGCTGGGAATCAGGTTGGCCAGGTACAGCAGCTCCGAACTGAACGCCAGGTCGTCCACGTAGCTGATGAACGGGTGTCTGGCCAGGTCCGCGATCTGGCGGATGGGGGCGTGGTTATCGAGGTATTCCCGGGTGGCGTACAGGCGCAAGCGGTAGTCGCACAGCTTGCAGCACACATATGGCCCATGCTCGGGTCGCTCCAGGGCGATGACGATGTCCGCCTCGCGCTTGGACAGGCTGATGAAGTGCGGCAGCGGCAGTATGTCCACCGAGATTGCCGGGTAGGCGTCGACGAAGTGGCTCAGTTGCGGGGTGACGAAGAAACTGCCGAAACCTTCGGTGCAGCCCATGCGCACGTGCCCGGACAACGCCACGCCCGACCCGGAAACCTGTTCGCAGGCCATGTGCAGGGTGCTCTCGATCGACTCGGCATAGCCCAGCAGGCGCTGCCCCTCGGCGGTGAGGACAAAGCCGTTGGTCCGCGACTTTTCGAACAGCAGGGTGCCGAGTGCCCCTTCCAGCGAGCTGATGCGCCGCGACACCGTGGTGTAGTCGACGCTCAGGCGCTTGGCGGCGCTACTGGCCTTGCGGGTGCGGGCCACTTCGAGGAAGAACTTCAGGTCGTCCCAGTTCAGCGCGCTCAGGGATGTGAGGTCTTTTTGCATGATGATCCGGTTTTTTTGTGCGTTCTTGTTGGATGTTTGCACATCTATACTCGAAACAAGCCTCAGGACGCCACCTCGCGTTTGCCCGGCGCTGGCGATCTCGTCCCGACAATAATTCCAAGGAGAACGCAGATGAACGCACCGCAATCCCCTAACCAGACCAGGATCGACCAGGTCAAGCTGCTGATCGACGGCCAGTGGGTCGAGTCCAGGACCTCTGAATGGCGCGATATCGTCAACCCGGCTACCCAGGAAGTGCTGGCGCGCGTACCGTTCGCCACCGCCGAGGAAGTGGACGCAGCCGTCGCCGCTGCACAGCGCGCCTTCAAGACCTGGCGCGACACCCCGATTGGCGCCCGCATGCGCATCATGCTCAAGCTGCAGGCGCTGATTCGCGAACACACCAAGCGTATCGCCCAGGTGCTCAGTGCCGAACAAGGCAAGACCCTGGCCGATGCCGAAGGCGATATCTTCCGCGGCCTGGAGGTGGTCGAGCATGCCGCCTCGATCGGTACCCTGCAGATGGGCGAATTCGCCGAGAATGTCGCCGGTGGCGTCGATACCTATACCTTGCGCCAGCCCATCGGTGTATGTGCCGGTATCACCCCGTTCAACTTCCCGGCCATGATCCCGCTGTGGATGTTCCCGATGGCCATCGTCTGCGGCAACACTTTTGTGCTCAAGCCGTCCGAGCAGGACCCGCTGTCGACCATGCTGCTGGTCGAGCTGGCGCTGGAAGCCGGCGTACCGGCTGGTGTGCTCAACGTGGTGCACGGAGGCAAGCAAGTGGTGGACGCTATCTGCACCCACCCGGACATCAAGGCAATTTCCTTCGTCGGTTCCACCGAAGTGGGCACCCACGTGTACAACCTGGGCAGCCAGCACGGCAAGCGCGTGCAGTCGATGATGGGCGCCAAGAACCACGCGGTGGTGCTGCCCGATGCCAACCGCACCCAGACCATCAACGCCCTGGTCGGTGCCGCTTTCGGCGCGGCGGGCCAGCGCTGCATGGCCACTTCGGTAGCGGTACTGGTCGGCAAGGCGCGCGAATGGCTGCCGGACATCAAGGAGGCGGCCAGCAAGCTCACGGTCAATGCCGGTTGCGAGCCTGGCACCGATGTCGGCCCGGTGGTTTCCAAGCGTGCCAAGGAGCGGGTGCTGGGCCTGATCGAAAGCGGTATCAAGGAAGGTGCCAAGCTGGAACTCGACGGCCGTGACGTCAAGGTACCGGGTTACGAGCAAGGCAACTTCGTCGGCCCGACCCTGTTCTCGGGCGTGAAGACCGACATGCAGATCTATACCCAGGAAATCTTCGGCCCGGTGCTGGTGACCCTGGAGGTCGACACACTTGACGAGGCCATCGCCCTGGTCAACGCCAACCCGTTCGGCAACGGCACCGGCCTGTTCACCCAGAGCGGCGCGGCCGCGCGCAAGTTCCAGAGCGAAATCGACATTGGCCAGGTAGGTATCAACATCCCGATCCCGGTACCGGTGCCGTTCTTCAGCTTCACCGGCTCGCGTGGCTCCAAGCTCGGCGACCTCGGCCCGTACGGCAAGCAAGTGGTGCAGTTCTACACCCAGACCAAGACCGTCACCGCCCGCTGGTTCGATGACGACAGCGTCAACGACGGTGTGAACACCACCATCAGCCTGCGCTAAGCCATCAGCCTGCGTTAAGGAGAGAGTCATGCGTATCGCATTCATCGGCCTCGGCAACATGGGCGCACCCATGGCCCGCAACCTGATCAAGGCCGGGCACCAACTGAACCTGTTCGACCTGAACAAGGCCGTGCTCGCCGAGCTTGCCGAACTGGGCGGGCAGATCAGCCCTTCGCCCAAGGACGCGGCGGCCAACAGCGAGCTGGTGATCACCATGCTGCCGGCCGCTGCCCATGTGCGTAGTGTTTACCTGAACGAAGACGGCGTGCTGGCGGGTATTCGTCCTGGCACGCCAACCGTGGATTGCAGCACCATCGACCCGCAAACCGCACGCGATGTCTCCAAGGCGGCTGCAGCCAAGGGCGTGGACATGGGCGATGCGCCGGTGTCTGGCGGCACCGGTGGCGCGGCGGCAGGCACCCTGACCTTCATGGTCGGTGCCAGTACCGAGCTGTTCGCCACCCTCAAGCCGGTACTGGAGCAGATGGGCCGCAACATCGTGCATTGCGGTGATGTCGGTACCGGGCAGATCGCCAAGATCTGCAACAACCTGCTGTTGGGTATCTCGATGGTCGGTGTGTCCGAAGCCATGGCCCTGGGCAATGCTCTGGGCATCGACACCAAGGTGCTGGCAGGCATCATCAACAGTTCGACCGGACGTTGCTGGAGCTCGGATACCTATAATCCTTGGCCCGGCATCATCGAGACCGCGCCGGCATCGCGGGGCTATACCGGTGGTTTTGGCGCCGAGCTGATGCTCAAGGACCTGGGCCTGGCCACCGAGGCGGCACGCCAGGCGCACCAACCCGTGATCCTCGGGGCAGTGGCCCAGCAGCTGTATCAGGCCATGAGTCTGCGCGGGGAAGGGGGCAAGGATTTCTCGGCCATCGTCGAGAGTTACCGCAAGAAGGATTGACGCGCGAGGTGGACTTCATCGCGGGCCAGGTGGCCTTCCCTCTGTAACTGCGCACCAGAGGGAAGGGCGCCTGATCCGCGATTTTTTTGCTTCCGATTCAGCGGGCAGCATATGACCCTGTGGGAGCGGGTTTACCCGCGAATGCGGCGGTAAAGCTACTGCAGCATTCGCGGGTAAACCCGCTCCCACAGGGGGCGATGTCAGTCTTTGAAATCAGGCGAAGACGAAATACTTGCGCACAGTTTCGACCACTTCCCAGGTACCTTTCATCCCCGGCTCGATCACGAACACGTCGCCCGCTTTCAGGTGTTTCGGCTCTTCGCCTTCCGGGGTGATGATGCAGTAGCCATCGAGGAAATGGCAGAACTCCCACTTCTCGTAGTTGACCTCGAACTTGCCCGGAGTGCAGATCCAGGTACCCATGATCTTGCTGCCGTCGGCCGACAGGTAGGCGTTGAGATTGACGGTGTGCGGATCGCCGCCGATGCGCTTCCACTTGGTGGCGTCCACGACCGGTGTCGGGCAGGTTTCGCGCAGGACGGTGATGAAATCGGACATGGCACAACTCCTGGTGACTGGCTGAATGACTCGTCACCATAGGACCATCGGCCGGGCGGCAGTTGCCTGGGCTCGACGTCCAGCTGTCTGGTCGCGCTATGCCAGGCGGTTGACCTCGACGGTGACATGCGCCAGTTCCTCGTGCACGCCCAAGGCCTGGCGCACGCTGTCGGCGCTGAGTTCGCCAGCGGCGGCGAGGCCGAGGATGCAGGCGTACTGGTCCTTGCCGACCCGCCACACGTGCAGGTCGGTAATGCTGGCCGGTACCGGCAGCTGTGCCACCACTTCGCGTATTTCCGCCACCACCGGTGCATCCATCTCCGCGTCCAGCAGTACCCGGCTGGTGTCGCGCAGCAACCCCCGGGCCCACAGCGCCACCAGCAGCGCACCCACCAGGCCCATGATCGGGTCGAGCCAGCCGGCACCCCAGAACTTGCCAGCCAGCAGGGCGGCGATGGCCAGCACCGAGGTGGCGGCATCAGCGACCACATGCAGGTAGGCCGAGCGCAGGTTCAGGTCGTGGTGATGATGACCGTGGTCGCGCCGATGATCGAGGCCGTGGTGATGATGGTGATCGTGATCGTCCCGCAGCAGCCAGGCACAGGCCAGGTTGACCGCCAGGCCCACGGCGGCGATCAAGATCGCCTGGTCATAGTGGATCGGCCCCGGTGCCAGCAGGCGCTCCACCGACTGGAAGGCCATCAGCCCCGCCACCCCGAGCAGCAGCAGGGCACTGGAATAACCGCCGAGAATCTCGATTTTCCAGGTGCCGAAAGCAAAGCGCCGATCGCCGGCATAGCGCCGGGCAGCGGCGTAGGCCAGCAACGACAGGCCCAAGGCCAGCGCATGGGAACTCATGTGCCAGCCGTCGGCCAGCAATGCCATGGAATTGAAGAACCAGCCGCCGGCAATTTCCGCCACCATCATCACGGCAGTCAGCCACACCGCCAGGCGGGTCTTGCGCTCGGCACCCAGGCTACCGGTATGGAACTGGTGGCTGTGCTGCCAACGGTCTGAGGTTTGTGTCGCCATGGTTTATCATGCTTCCGGAATGTCGAGAAATATACTATACCCCAGTATACCTAGCATGGTGCGAAACCCAATGGCACATACCCTGAAGAGCAAGAAGCAACTGCTGACCCGGGTGCGCAAGATCAAAGGCCAGGCCGCCGCCCTGGAGACGGCGCTGGAGCAGGACAAGGATTGCCTGGCGATCCTGCAGCAGATCGCCGCCGTGCGCGGCGCGGTGAACGGGCTGATGGCCGAGGTGATGGAAGGGCATATCCGCGAACACCTGGTGGCGGACGGGCTGAGCACCGAGGAGCGGCAGGACGAGGCGGACAAGGTGGCGGCGTTGTTGCGGTCGTACCTCAAGTAGCCTGTTGGAGCGATCGGGCATCCCAGGGGTTCACGGAAGGGTGGGAATTAGCAACCGGCATTTGCTCGTCGGAAGATAGGCTCTAGGCTACCAGGTGTTGGTCTTGAGTTTTGAGGGGATGCGTAAATCGAGCGCCGCTCGCGATGCGCCGCGCGGGCGGCGCTCGCTCTTGCAGGCACCAGAAAACTGAAGGTGAACACCTACTAAGCCCACCAATACCGCACAAAGTGGAAGAACACCGGCGCGGCAAAGCACACCGAGTCCATGCGGTCGAGCATGCCACCATGGCCTTCGATCATGTGCCCCCAGTCTTTCACTCCGCGGTCGCGCTTGATCGCCGACATCACCAGCCCGCCGAAGAAGCCCATGGCGTTCACCGCCAGCGCCATCAGCGCGGCCTGCCAGAAAGTGAACGGAGTGATCCAGCACAACAGGGCACCGATCAGGGTAGCCAGCGCCACGCCACCGGCGAGGCCCTCGACAGTTTTCGACGGTGACAGGTTGGGCGCCACCTTGTGCTTGCCGAACAGCTTGCCGCACACGTACTGCAGCACGTCGCTGATCTGCACCACCAGGATCAGCCAGGCGATCAGCAGCAGGTTACGGCCCTCGTAACCGGGGATATCGAGGGTCATCAGTGCCGGCACCGACGACACGCAGTACACCGCGATCATCAGCCCCCACTGCACCTTCGAGGCACGTTCGAGAAAGCGTGTGGTGTCGCCACCGAAGCTGGCCAGGATCGGCAACAACAGAAACAGGTATACCGGGATGAAGATACTGAACAGCCCGTACCAGTCCATGGCGATAAGCACGTACTGCACCGGCAGCGCCACATAGAATGCCGCCACCAGCGCCGGGTAGTCGCTGCGCCGGGTCGGGGTGAGGGTCATGAACTCACGCAGGGCATAGAACGACACACCATAGAACAGTACGATCACGCCGTACTTGCCGAACAGGAAGGCGATGCCGATTACCAGCACCATGACCCACCAGGCGTTGATGCGGGCGTTGAGGTTGTCGATCACGGCATGCGGTGACGGGCCGGCGCGCCATTTCAGCAGGCGGCCGATGACACTTGCAAGGAGCAGCAGGGCGCCGATGCCGGCGAACAGTGAAAGGGTGTTGTCATCCATGTCAGGCATCCTTGGGGGCCAGGTTCAGCAGGGCCTTGCTGGCCCGCTCGAGAAATACCTGCTTGCTTTCATCAGCCTCCAGGTGCAGCGGTTCGCCAAAGCTCAGCGTGCACAGCAAGGGCAAAGGCAAGGCGCGGCCCTTGGGCATCACCCGGTTGAGGTTGGCAATCCATACCGGCACCAGTTCGACGTCGGGGTTGGCCGCAGCCAAGTGGTACAACCCACTTCTGAATGGCATCAGTGGCTCGTCGCCCAGGTTGCGCGTGCCCTCCGGGAAGAAGATCAGCGAGTCGCCCTGGGCCACGGCTTCGAGAATCGGCTGCAGCGGGTTGCCCTGGCCTTCACTGCGTTGCCGGTTGATCAGCACGCCATTGAACACCTTGCGAATGAGGAAGTCGCGAATACCTGGCCGGGCCCAGTAGTCCGCGCCGGCCACCGGGCGGGTGCGCTTGCGTAGCGTTGCTGGCAATGACGCCCACAGCAACACGAAATCGCCGTGGCTGCTGTGATTGGCGAAATACAGGCGCTGCACCGGCAGCGGCGTGCAGCCCAGCCACAGGGCGCGCGCGCCTGTGATCAGGCGGGCAGCGGAAGTGATGAGGTAAGCGGTCAGGCTGGCGAGCATGGGGCGGTCATTATCCCTTCAAAGGCAGTGTCAGCAGGGTAGCCAAGGCCAGCGACAACTGCAGGCCCAGGCATACGGCCTGGCGGCGCAGCAGGGCCAGTGCAGCCTGGCTGCGGGCAGGCCAGGCGCGGGAATCGGCGGCTTGTGGTTTGAGTTTCAATTCGAACAGGGCGCGGTCCAGGGCGCGGGTGTCTGCCGACAGGTCGGAGCTTTTGAACAGGTGGGCAAACAGGTCGGCATCTACCGCCACGCGGATGGCCCAGTACTTGTGTAGTACGCCCAGTATCAACAGTACGCCACACAGCAGGCTGGCCAGTGGTTGCAACGGCGCATTCAGCAATGGCGCCAAGCCGTAGGCGAGCGCCAGCAGGGTGAGGCCGTCGGACAGTCGCTCCAGCTGTTTGCCACGGCCCAGCAGGCTGGCTACCACCAGCAGGTTCATGGTTGTGCTCCCAGTTGCTGCAGCGCTTGGTGGTGTGCGTGACGCAGAACCACCCCCGGGCGAGCTTTACCGATCAGCGCTTCGGCCTGCCGGGCGTCGTTGCAGCGGCCGCTGAGCACCAGCCAGGCAGCCACGGCGCTGGCGCTGCGCGAGTAACCCAAGGCACAGCAAACCAACACCGGGCCGCTGCTGCGCAAGCGCTCGATGGCGTCGGCGGCTTGATGTAACAGGGCGCTGTCCGGGGCTATCAGGTCGAGCGCAGGGAAACACCTATAGTCAACAGCGCCGCGAACACTACACGGCAGCTCCGCGCACAGGTCGACGATCCCGGAAAATGACGCCCTGCTCCCTGGAATCCGCCCCAGATAGACGCCATCACACACTTCATTCGCCTGCGGATGCCGCCAGGTCCACAACCGCGAATTGGCCCATGCCCCCAACAGATAAGGCGCCAGCAGCCAGCGGGCGGCATTCGACAAGCGCCCATCGGCACCTTTCTGAAAGCCGCCAGCGCCGAACACGCCGTAACTCAACGCCACCAGCGCCAGCGACACGGTCGGCCAGGCCAGCCACAGCCAGGCACCACCCAGGCCCATGGCAAGCACAACGCACAACAGCGCGCCCGCGGCGTAGCTCAAGGCCATTCGCCAACGCTTGGTATCCTGCGCAAGGCGGGCCTGCTGCCAGGGCAGCCGACCCTGGTGCGGCCACAGCCAGATACAGACGAACCCGGCCAACGCCCCGGTTGGCACGTCGATGAAATGGTGCTGCCAGGTGGTCAGCACCGACACCCCGATCAGCGCCATCCAGCCATGCATCAGCCAGCGCCAGGGCTGGCGTTGGACATGCCGGGCAAACATGGTCCAGATGATCACCAGCAGGGCGATATGCAGCGATGGCGCCTGGTTGAACGGCTTGTCGAACCCCATCAGCACATCGAACATCCAGCCGTACACGCCTCCCAGTTCCGGCCGCTCGAAGGTGAAGCGCAGCGGCCAGAGCAGGAAGCAGCTGACGCTGATCACCTGTGCTGTCAGAAGGGCCAGGGCATGCCGGTCCATTTCCTGGCGCGTGCGCGGCAGCAGGAAGGACAGCCCGTAGAGCAGGTCGATCGACCAGTACGGGATGATCGTCCACGGCCACAACGGCATGCGGCTTTCCCAGGCGAACACCAGGCTGCCGACATCATTGCGCCCCATCGTGTGGCTGTTGGCCAACCCGTAGCTGAGGAAAAACAGTGGCCCCAGCAGCAATAGCCAGAATACGCCCCGGCGGAGCAGCCCGGGCTCGCGCGATGGGTTCATTCAGCGCACCCGTTGGGCCAGGCTGACACTGAAAATGCCCCACTCATCGATGCGCTGGGCCAGCTTGCGGAAGCCCGCTGCTTCGACCAACTGGTCCATCTCGGCCTGGCTGCGCCGGCGCATCACCCAGGGCTCGCCGCCGCGGTGGCTGGTAAGGGCGCGGGCGATCATCTCCAGTTGCGGATGCCACGGTTGGCCGGTGTAGACCAGATAGCCGCCATCCTCCAGCGCGTCGGCCAGGCCGGCCAGCGAGTTGCCCACCAGCTGGTTGCTGGCGAACAGTTCGTACAGGCCGGACACCACGGCCAAGGTCGGCGGTTGTTCCAGCGTAGCCAGGCTCTGGCGGTCGAAGGCATCGCCCTGGACGAAGCGGGCGATGTCAGCCAGGCCTTTTTCCGCGATCAGCGCGCTGCCTTGCTGCACGTTCAGCTCGCTGTAGTCGCGCAGCAGGATCGAATCCGGCAGTTGCTCCAGCTCCTGCAGGGCTTCGAGAATGTAGCGGCCATGGCCGGCTGCGATATCGACGATGTGCACCGGCCGTTGCTGTTCGCGCAGGCGGGCGATGGCCAGGCGCAGCAGCTCTTCGACGTGCAGCTTGCGCTGGCGGATGCCACGCCAGCCGATGGCATCGAGATAGTTGCGATCGACCAGGCGGCCCAGCTTGCCCTTGCCGGTTGGCTGGTTGCGGTACACGTAGTCAAGGGTACTGCCCGAGTCGAAACCGGTGTCGAACCCTAGCTTGACGCCTTCCGAAAGCCCCTTGCCCAGGCGCAGCCCGGCGCGGGTGGCGCGCCAGTAGAGGTCGCGGGGCGAGTAGTGCGGCAATGGCGCAGCCAGGCTTTCCGCCTCGGCGCAACTGGCGCCGACCTTGTCGGCATCGAGCAGCGACGGCAGTGCAGCAGGGCTGGCGAAGCAGTGCTCGACGAACCGCTCGATGCGCCGCAGGGCATGCGCCCGATCACGTTCACCCAGGGTGTCGTGGAAGAACCCCGGCAGGATGTGCATTTCCTTGCGCGCACTGCCCAGGCGCTCGAAGAAGCGTTGTTGCGGCTGGCGCTCGACCACGAAGTCGGCGCCGGACACCAGCAGCTGGGTCGGCACCTGGATGGCCTGGGCGTCCGCCACCACGCGGTCGGCGGCTTCGTACAGGCCTAGCAGCATGGTCACCGAAATCGGCCGGCTGATCAGCGGGTCGGCCACGTACGACATGACCCGCTCGGGGTCGTGGGTAAGCAGGCGTGGCTTGACGTAGCTGTTGACGAAGAAGTTGCCGCGCAAGGCCTTCAGCAGCTTCAGCCCGGGGCGGGCGAACGGTACATACAGCTTGACCTTGAACGCCGGCGAGGCCAGTACCAGGCAGCGCACCTTGGGTGCATAGTCGTGGGCCCAGGTGGCGACCAGCACGGCACCGACACTCTGCGCCAGCACCACCAGGTCCTGCTCGGCGATACCGTGGCGGGCCTGGATATGCTCGATGAAGGTCTGTACATCGCGAACGCTGGTGGCGAACCCCGGGCTGTCGCCGCGTGCCCCCGGCGACTGGCCGTGGCCACGGGCATCCCAGGCGAAGAAGTCATAGCCAGGCATGTCCAGCTCATCGGCCAGATGGGCCATGCGCCCGCCATGTTCATGGCCGCGGTGGAACATCACCATGGCCCGGCGCGGCTGGTGTTCGTTGCGGGTGGCGGGCCAGTGACGGTAATGCAGCTCGACGCCGTCATGGGTAGTGAAATGCAGTGCTTGCGCTTGGCGCATGGTCAACATCCTTTTACGACGGCAGTAGGCTCAACGGGTTTCCGCCAGCCCCTGGCGAACCCGGTTGTAGAGGGTATAGAGCGAGAGTACGAGGATCACCAGCAACAAGCCGTTGATCCAGGCTCCGTTCAACAGGCCGAAGGCCACGCCGGTGCCCAGTACGCCGAAGGCAAAGGCCCGGTCGCTCTTGCCCATTGGGCCGTCGTAGCGCCGTGAGGCACCGGCCAGCGGGCCCATGACCCCGGCGTACTCGCTGAAGGTGGCGCTGAGCACCACGAGCACGACCAGGACTGGTGATACCCCCGGCAGCAGGGCGAAGGGCAGGTACAGGGCGGCGTCGGCGATCACGTCGCAGAGTTCGTTGAGGTAGGCGCCGAGGGTGGATTGCTGGCCGAATTCCCGGGCGAGCATGCCGTCCATGGCGTTCAGGGCCATGCGCAGCAGCATCCATACCGGTAGGAGGATGAACAGCCAGGCGGGATGGTGCCGGGTGGCCAGCAACAGGCCCAGCAGCACTGACACCAGGGCAGCTGCGACCGTGACCTGGTTGGCGGTGACACCCCGCTCGTGAAGGCGCTGCACCGTAGGGCGGAGCAGGGCCTGGAAGCGCGGTTTGAGCTGGTAGATCGAGGCCACCGTGACGTCCTTTTCGTTGGGCATTGGGGCGCTATTTTGTGTGAGTGTGCGTTGCGGGTAAAGCCGGCCCGGTATTGGTCTGGTGACAATGTAGGAAAGCTCTGATTTAGGGCCTTCGGCATCGAAAGCTTTCCCTTGGGTGTTAGGTTTCAGTCCTGAATCATCTGGGCAAGGAGCTTCTGGATGCGCGTCAATCTGGAGGGAAGAGGGCAGGCAGTCGATGGTGATGTCACCACTACGGGGGCTGTCTGTATTGCGACGAACGCAGGCTATCTCGCCGAGGGTCGAATGGTGCTTCGCGAAGGTGACCGCACCACGCCATGCCCACTCTGCGGGCAGGTGGGCACTGTCGCCGAAGGCGTGGACCATTTTATTTCCGGCGGCCAGCGGGTGGCCATGGACGGTGCGCTGGTGCTCTGTGGCTGCCCGCCAGGTAGTAATCGGGTCGTTGCACCGTTGCATGAGGCGCCACCGTCTACGCAGCCTGTTATGGGCCGGGCCAATACCCACTTTGCCGAGCCGTCAAACGCCTTGTACCCCGGACACTTCTCCCAACCGGTAGTGGGGGCGTTGCCCGGTACGCTGGAGCCCGGGTTCTATGTAGTGCCACGGCGCATGTCGTTCGCGCAGGTGCTGCTGCAATTGGCCGAGCACGATGCCACCCTACCCATCTCCCGCCTGCAGCGGCTCAACCCGACGTTTGAACAGGGCTTCAAGGCAGGGGAAATCTTCGTCCTCGGTGACCCTGACAACGGTGATGCCTGCACCCGCGAGGAAGGCCAGCTGATGGCGGCGGCCGAGCATTCACGCCGTGCGCTGGCAGTGCTCGATTTCGCCGAAGCGGACTTCATGATGGAGCACCAGGCCGAAATCGCCGGCTTGCTCAGTAATGCCAGCCTGTCCATGGGCGTGGGCAAGGACATGCTGGAACAGGGGCTGAAGCAGGTCAGCGGTACCTTGACCAGTATCGAGCAACTGCACCAGCGGGAGTTCATGCGCCATGGCCATCTGAACAGCCCGAACTTTTTCGCCGAACGGCGACGGTTGCTGCAGCAGCTGGATGGCCAGTTGAAAGTGGCGTTTCTTAACAAGCAACTGGACCTGGGCAACTACGAACGGCTGAAGAAGCGCTTGAATATTTCGACCAAAAGCCTCGTGCATCATTGGTCGAAGGCGGGCGGGCCGGGGCAGATACCGGGGTATGCGACGCATCTGGACAAGGTGGCGCGGCTCAGCAAGTACCTTGAGTATGGAGGGTATGCTGCATTTGGGTTGGGTGGGATATCTTCTTATTTAAAGGTGCAGGAAGTGTGTCGGGCGGGGGAGACTGAGGCTTGTAAAAAGATTCGAATGACAGAAACAGCAAGTTTTGCTGGTGGCGTTGGTCTGGGAAGTGCTGTTGCTGCCGGTGCTGGCTTGGCGGCTGGCACGCTATGCGTTGGATTCGCTATTGGTACTTTAGGCATCGGCACGCCTGTATGTGGTATCGCGCTGGTCGGGGCTGGAGGCGCAGTTGGCAGCCTGGTAGGCGCAAAGATCGGCGAGTCGGCTGGCGAACTTGTCTATGAGGCTACAAATGATCGACCTTAATGATTGGCCGATTATGGCGAGACTGATATTGGTGATGGGTCCATTTATCTTCGGGTTGCCAGGGCCGTTGATACTTGCTTTTCTTGTCTTAGGAAGCGATTACGATGTCGCACGGTCGGGCATCCGGAGTAACCCTTTTATTGAATCCATGAAGCAAGTTCGGCGCGAGAAAAGTTTCAAGTGGCGCTGGATATTAATTTGTATGCTTGCCGGTTTGGTAACGTTTCCTAAATTCGCATTACGGCGAGGTATGCTAGACCCTGATGAGTTGAAGCGTTTTCCTTCGAGGCTAAAAATAAAAATGGCTGTTGCAGCGTGGTTGACACTGGTCGGTTGTGTTTGGACGGTAGTTGCATATGCCGTTATTCTGCTTTCGGAGGTGCGATAATGGTTAGAAACCGGGCGAGACTGCAATGGATCGTCTTATTATCAGCACCTGTAGTCGTGTTATTGTGAGAATAGGTAACTTTGTAGGGGTAGGAGAAGTTTTAGGTGGAGCTGTCGGGAATTTATAAATGAAATTTCCAATGATGGATTTTGAAACCTGGCCTGTGATTCTTAAGCTGTCATTTCTAATCGTCCCATTTGCTATGGCTTTTCTAGGGCCCTGATTAGCCTTCACATCACGCTAACACGGGATTTTCACACGCAGCTACCAAACCCGCCGCATACCCCGGCAGTGCCGCAAAATCCCGCGCGCACACCAGCAACCTCCGGTTGGCCCATGGCTCCGCTAGCGCCACCCAGTGCAAGGGCAACATACCCTGCCAGCGCCGCACCGCTGCCAGCGGCACCACCCCCACGCCGGCACCGCCGGCGACCATGCGAATCACCCCATCAAACCCCTCGGCCCGCACGCGTACCTGCATCCGCCGCCCCTCGCGCAGGGCTTGCTCTTCAAGGTACAACGCCAACGCACTGCTTGCGCCGAGGCCGACATAGCCGTGCGCCAGGCTATCGCTGAAGCTGGGCGCGAGCGCACTGGCCAGCGGATGACCCGGCGGCATCACCAGCACCAGCGGGTCGTCACGAAAGGGGCGAGTTTGCAGGTGCTCGCAAGGGGCTGCGGTCGAAACGATGCCCAGGTCGGCCATGCCCTGGGTAATCGCCTGCACGATGCGCAAGCTCGGCAGTTCCTGCACATCGATGCTGATGCCTGGGTTCTCAGCCAGGTAGCTGGCCAGCAGTTCCGGCAGGTATTCGGTGAGCGCCGCCGTGTTGCACAGCAGGCGCACCTGGCCGTGCTGCCCTTGCGCATACTGGCCGAGGTCGAACTGCAGGCGTTCGACCTGCTGCGCTATCAGCCGGGCATGCTGCAGCAGGGCCTGGCCGGCCGGCGTCGGCTGTACGCCACGGCGATTGCGTTCCAGCAGGGGGATACCCAACGAAGCTTCCATGGCCCGGATGCGCGCACTGGCTGCTGGCAGCGACAGGTGGCTGCGACTGGCGCCGGCAGTGATGTTGCCGCACTCCAGGGTGTGCTGGAACAGCCTGAGGTCGATCAGGTCGAAATGCATCTGGCTCTGTCCTGGCAAGAGTCTGCCTGAGTATATGACAGATGTTCAGCCAGGCCGGTGCGCGCCATCATCGGCTGATGAATACCTTGCTCGCTTTCTATCAGGACCTCGGCCCAGCTCTCGCATCGCTGGTGGTAATGACCTTTCTGCTGGCCGGTACGGTGAAAGGTGTGATTGGCCTCGGCTTGCCGACCATCGCCATGGGCCTGTTGGGCCTGGCTATGCCTCCGGCGCAGGCTGCTGCGTTGCTGATCGTACCTTCGACCCTCACCAACCTTTGGCAACTGGCCAGTGGCGGGCACCTGCGGACGTTGCTGGTACGTTTGGGGCCGATGTTGGCAATGATCTTCATCGGCACCTTGCTGGGCAGCGCCTGGTTGGGGATAAACAGCGGCCCGTGGGCCAAACATGCCCTGGGCGTGGCCCTGCTGGCCTATGCGCTGTACGGGTTGGTCGGGGCGGGCCTGTGCCTGGCGCCGAGGCGCGAGCGTTGGCTGGGGCCGGCCTGCGGCCTGGTGACTGGCGTGGTCACGGCAGCAACGGGGGTATTCGTGATACCGGCCGTGCCCTACCTGCAAAGCCTGGCCTTGAACCGTGAGCAGATGGTCCAGGCCCTGGGCCTGTCGTTCACGGTGTCGACCCTGGCCCTGGCCGTTGGCCTGGCCAGGCAGGATGCCCTGGGTGGCCAGGCCCTGGGAGCCTCGCTGCTGATGCTGGCGCCGGCCCTGCTCGGCATGCTGGCCGGGCAATGGCTGCGTCAGCGCATCAGTGCACAATTGTTCAAGCGTTGCTTCTTCATCGGCATGGCCGCACTTGGTGGCCACTTGCTTATCAGCGGCTAGCGGACGAGGCGCTGAGCATGTCGATCATCTGGATGTCGAAATCGCGCTCCAGGTAGTCCATGCGCTTTTCGAAGAACGCGGTCATGTGTGGCAGGGCGGAGTGCACATCCAGCGCGGCCTTGTCGGCCCAGACCTCGAAAAACACGAACAGGCTCGGGTCCTGTTTGTCGCGCAGCATGTGGTATTCGATGCAGCCCGGTTCCTGGCGGCTTGGCTCGACATACGCGCGGAACAGGGTTTCGAATGCCTCGGCCATTTCCGGACGGGTCTTGGCTTTGAGGATGAAGGCGTACTGCTCAGTCATGGGTCGCTACTCGTTGACGGAAGGTAGGGCGAGTCTACGGCAATAATGTGCCAGACATTCGTGACTTTTGATCAATTGTTTTTTGCCCCTGCGCCACTGTATCCCCTGCCCGCGAGCCCCTAATCTGCCGACCTGAATTTTTCGCGAGGCTCATATGAAAAAGATCCTTCTGCTCAACGGCGGTAAACAGTTCGCTCACTCCGATGGCCGTCTCAACGCCACCTTGCATGAAGCGGCCTTGGCTCACCTGGATCACGCCGGTTTCGATGTGCGCCAGACCTTCATCGATGGTGGTTATGACATTCAGGAAGAAGTGCAGAAATTCCTCTGGGCCGATGTAGTGATCTACCAGATGCCAGGCTGGTGGATGGGCGCGCCATGGACCGTGAAGAAATACATCGACGAGGTGTTTACCGCAGGCCATGGCAGCCTGTATGCCAACGATGGTCGTACCCGTTCGGACCACTCGCAGAAGTACGGCAGCGGCGGCCTGGTGCACGGCAAGCGGTACATGCTGTCGCTGACCTGGAATGCGCCGCAGCAGGCATTCGATGACCCCAGCGATTTCTTCGAGGGCAAGGGTGTGGATGCGGTGTATTTCCCCTTCCACAAGGCCAACCAATTTCTTGGCATGACTGGCTTGCCGACCTTCCTGGCGGTGGATGTGATGAAGCGCCCGGATGTGCCGGCGGCGCTGGCGGCCTATGCGGAGCACCTGGACAAGGTATTCGGCAAGGCACAGTGAGTTTCGCCTGTACCGCCCTTTTCACGGTCCGGCCTACGAAAAGGGCGGTACAGGCAGCGCTGGACTTGGCCTCGACAAGCGGCTATCTAGTCCCTGCAGAGACCAACCACAGGCGCCGATGTGAAAACCCGATCCGAAGAACTCCAGGTATTCGTCACCGTCATCGACTGCGGCTCGATTTCCGCTGCTGCCGAGCAGCTGGGCCAGACTCCGTCCGCCGTCAGCCGTACCCTGTCACGCCTGGAGGGCAAGCTGGGCACCACCTTGGTCAACCGCACCACCCGGCGCATGGACCTGACCGAAGAGGGCCGCTTTTTCCTCGAGCGTTCGCGCCTGATCCTGGAACAGATGGATGAGATGGAAGAGCGCCTGTCGATGAACCGCCAGACCCCTACCGGGCGTCTGCGCATCAACGCTGCCGCGCCGTTCATGCTGCACGCCATCCTGCCCTGGATCGGCGAGTTTCGCCGCCAGTACCCCGGCATCGAACTGGAGCTCAACACCGATGACCTGATCATCGACCTGCTGGAGCAGAGTACCGATGTGGCCATCCGCATCGGCGAACTGGCCGACTCCAGCCTGCATGCGCGCAGTCTGGGGTGCAGCCCGGTGCAGGTGCTGGCCAGCCCGGCGTATCTCGAACAGCATGGTACGCCGCAGCGGGTCGAGGACCTGGCCAACCATTGCCTGCTCGGCTTCAGCCAGCCCGAATCGCTCAACCACTGGCCATTGCGCCATGCCCAGGGCGACCGCTGGAGCATCCGCCCGGCACTGATCGCTTCCAGCGGCGAGACCTTGCGCCAGTTGGCCCTGGCGGGCGAGGGCATCGTCAGCCTGTCGCACTTCATGACCCACGAAGACATCCGCAGCGGGCGATTGCGGGTGTTGCTCAGCGAAGCCAACAACGGCTATCGCCAGCCGATCCATGCGGTGTACTACCGCAATACCCAGTTGGCACTGCGCATCCAGTGCTTCCTCGATTTCATCCAGCGCAAGTTGGCGATGTACGCCTGCTGAGTTGCCTGAACGCGACAAAGCCTGCCCACAGGCGGCGAAACTTCCTGCTATTGATTGCGCAGTGGACACGCTTCGGCCTTACTGACTGCTCAACAAAAACAACACCAAGGAAGTGTCATGCGTATGGTTCCGTTCCAGTACCTGGCTCTCGCAGCCGCGATCCTGAGCTGTTCCTCGGTTCATGCCGCCACCCTGGAGGGCGGTGCAGTGGCCGCGCCCGATCAATATGGTGCACAGGTGGCCGCTGATATCCTCAGGAAGGGCGGCAACGCGGTGGATGCGGCAGTGGCCACCGCGTTCACCCTGGCGGTGACTTACCCCGAGGCCGGCAACATCGGCGGCGGCGGGTTCATGACCCTGTTCGTCGACGGCAAACCCTATTTCCTCGACTACCGCGAGGTGGCGCCCAAGGCTGCCACGCGCAACATGTACCTGGACGACAAGGGCGAGGTCATCGAGAACCTCAGCCTGGTCGGGGCCCGCGCAGCTGGCGTACCCGGCACGGTAATGGGGTTGTGGGAGGCGCACCAGAAATTCGGCAAGCTGCCCTGGAGCGAGCTGCTGACCCCGGCGATCGGCTATGCGAAAAACGGTTTCAAGGTGGCTGAAAAGCAGTACCAGTACCGCAACGATGCCCAGGGCATGTTCAAGACCGCGACCAATTTCAACGACTACTTCGGCAACATGAAAGTCGGCCAGCTGTTCAAGCAGCCAGAGATGGCGCAGACCCTGGAGCGCATCGCCGACAAGGGCGTGAGTGAGTTCTACCAGGGCAAGACCGCCGACCTGCTGGTGGCGCAGATGCAGGCCGACAAGGGCCTGATCACCAAGCAGGACCTGCGCGACTACAAGGCGGTATGGCGTGAACCGATGGCTGTCAGCTGGCGTGGCAATGTGGTCTATACCGCGCCTCCGCCAAGCTCCGGCGGCGTCGCCCTGGCCCAGTTGCTGGGCATCAAGGAAGACCGCGCCGCGGACTTCAAGGGCGTGGCGCACAACTCGGCGCAGTACATCCACCTGCTGGCCGAAATTGAAAAACGGGTGTTCGCCGACCGTGCCGACTACCTCGGCGACCCGGCCTTCACCCAGGTGCCGGTGGCGCAGCTGGTGGCCAAGGACTACCTGGCCAAGCGTGCCGCGCAGGTCAATCCGAAGGCCATTTCCGCGACCGACAAGGTCAGGCCGGGCCTGGAACCGCACCAGACCACGCACTTCTCGATCGTCGACAAGCAGGGCAACGCGGTCAGCAATACCTACACCCTGAACCTTGATTACGGCAGTGGCGTGGTGGTGAAAGGTGCCGGCTTCCTGTTGAACGACGAAATGGATGACTTCAGCGCCAAGCCGGGGGCGGCCAATGCGTTCGGTGTGGTAGGCGGAGATGCCAATGCCATCGCACCGGGCAAGCGCATGCTGTCGTCGATGAGCCCCAGCCTGATGACCCGCGATGGCAAGGTCGAGTTGGTCATCGGCACGCCGGGCGGCTCGCGGATCTTCACCTCGATCTTCCAGGTCATGAACAACCTGTACGACTACGGCATGCCACTGGACAAGGCGGTAGCGGCGCAGCGTGTGCACCATCAGTTGCTGCCCAAGGACACCATCTACTTTGACAGCTACGCGCCGTTGACCGGGCCGGTGGCTGACGAGCTGAAGAAAATGGGCTATGTGCTGGAGGACCAGGGCTGGGAGATGGGCGACATCCAGGCGATCCGGGTGAACGGTGCGAAGCTGGAGACAGCTTCGGATCCACGTGGGCGTGGGGTCGGGATGATCGTCAAGTAATACCTGCTCCATCGCCGGGAGGGCTTTGCCCTCCATGGCGACACAAGCCACTCCCACAGGAAATCAAATCCTTGCAGGAGCGGCCTTGTGTCGAGATGGGCCGCAATGCGGCGCCATGGGCTTCAAGTCAGACGCGGAACTGGCTGACCAGCGTCTGCAACTGCCCACCAAGGCGCGCCAGCTCCACGCTGGAGGCGGCCGTCTCGTCGCTGGCCGCCGCCGTCTGCTCCGACACATCGCGTACATTGAGGATGCTGCGGCTGATCTCCTCCGCCACCGCACTCTGTTGCTCCGCTGCCGCAGCAATCTGCTGGTTCATCGACTGGATGCTCGACACCGTGCTGGTGATGTTTTCCAGCGAGGCCCCAGCCTTGCGCGCCAGCTCGACGCTGCTGTCGGTCAGGGTCCGGCTACCGTGCATGGCCGCCGCCACTTGCTGGGTTCCGTGCTGCAGGCTGGCGATCAGTTCCTCGATCTCTTCGGTGGATTTCTGCGTGCGCTGGGCAAGGCCGCGCACTTCATCGGCGACCACGGCAAAGCCACGCCCGGCCTCACCGGCGCGCGCCGCTTCGATCGCAGCGTTCAGCGCCAGCAGGTTGGTCTGTTCCGCCACCGACTTGATAACGTCCATCACGCTGCCGATCTTCTGGCTTTCCTGCTGCAGCAGGTTCATGGCCTCGGTGGAGCGGTGCATGTCCTCGGCCAGGCGCTCGATCTGGCCAATCGCCTCGCCCACCACGCGGTCGCCAGCGCGGGCTTCGTCATCGGCACCGGTGGCCGCATGTGATGCCTGTTCGGCGTTGCGCGCCACTTCCTGAACGGTAGCGGCCATTTCGTGCATGGCGGTGGCCACCTGGTCGGTCTCGACCTTCTGGCTGTTGGCACCGGCGCTGGTCTGCTCGGTCACTGCTGACAGCTCCTCGGCGGCGCTGGCGATCTGGGTAACGCCGTCGCGGATACCGCTGATCAGCTCGCGCAGGGTGGTGCCCATGCGCGCGATGCCTTGCTGCAGCACGCCCAGTTCATCGCGGCGGGTAACCCGCAGCTGCTGGGTGAGGTCGCCGCTGGCGATCTTTTCCACCGCCACCAGCGTGTCGCGCAGAGGCCGGGTGATCTGCCTGGTGATGAGTACGGCCGCCAGCACGCCGACCAGCAGCGCCAGCAAGGTGGCGATAGCCTGCAGGGTGCGGGCCTGGGTGCTCTCGATGTCGCGGCGTTCCAGCTGGATCTGGTACAGCGCGTCGCTGCGCTTGACGATGTCGGCACCCTGCACGGTCATTTCGGCACGCGCGGTGGTGATGTTGGCGACCGCATCGCGGAACTGGCGCACTGCATCACGGTAGGCCAGTACCGAGCCTTCGAACTGTTGCAGGCGCGTGTCTTCGCCGGGCAGCTGGCGCTTGAGGCTGTCGATGCCGGCCAGGGCGGCATCCAGCTGGCGCAGGGCGGCCTGTTCATTGGCGGCGCTGTTGTCGGCGATATAGCCGCGCACGTCGATGCGCACCTGCAGCAGTTGCTGGCGAGCCTTGCTGATCAGTTGGTACTGGGCCAGGCGCACGCTGTCGGCTTCGGCGCGTGCCGTGACTTCCTGGCTCAGCGCGTCCATCGCCTGGTCGGCCTTGCTGGCCGAGCTTTCCATGGCCGCACGCGCGGTGCGGGTGGCGTCGTAGCCTTGGCGCATCTTGTTCAGCGATACCTTGTAGGCACTGATGGTTTCGCCCAGCTCACCCAGCAGCTTGACGTTCTCCGGGCTCTTGAACGTGGTTGCCAGATACGCTTGCTGCTTGCTGAAGGCATCCAGCTTGGCCTGGGTGTTGGCGGCGGCGGCATCGTCACCGTTGGCGATCATGTACTGCAGGCGGGCAATACGCAGGTCGGTCAGGTCCTTGTTGAGCTGGCCGATATCACCCATCCAGTTGCTGCGGTCGATCAGGCTGCCCAGGCTGGTCCAGCCGGTCAGGGCCAGCAGGCCGGTGAGGATCAGTACCAGACCGAAGCCCAGGCCCAGTTTGAGGTTGACGCTGATGTTGGCGAACCAGCTATTCATGCACGCTCTCCAGAAGTTGATTTCGCTCGATTTGTTCGATCGCCAGGCGTTGTTGTTCTGGATGCCCGCTGATTCGTGCAGGGGTTATCGGCAGTGATGGGCGAAGCTGAAACGCTTTTTCAGCAGGGTTGTAACAAGAGAACTACTGAGGACGGCTTTGCGGCCGTTGGCGGGCAAGCCTGCGCCTGCCGTCGTGGAAGCGGCTTTGCCCGCGAAGCAAGCGACGCGGAGGAGGGCACCGGCTTTGCCGGTGTCGCGGCTAGAGTCGCACCTACGACGTCCGCGCCAGCTTGGCGGGGGGGATCAAAGGGTACGGGCGCTGAAGGTATCGCAACTGTTCACCTCACCCTCGGCGAACCCTGCCTTGAACCAGCGAACCCGCTGTGCCGAGGTACCGTGGGTGAACGAGTCCGGCACTACGCGCCCGCGGCCCTGCTGCTGCAAGCGGTCATCGCCAATGGCATTGGCGGCGTTCAGGGCCTCCTCGACGTCGCCCGGCTCCAGCCAGTTCAGGCGCTTTTGCGCCTGGTAGGCCCACACCCCTGCCAGGCAGTCGGCCTGCAGCTCCTGGCGTACCAGCAGGCCATTGTCGCCCTCCAGGCGTTGGCCACTGCGGCGCGCGGCGTCGACCTTGGCCGACACGCCCAGCAAGGTCTGCACGTGATGGCCGATTTCGTGGGCGATCACGTAGGCCTGGGCAAAGTCGCCGGCGGCCGCGAAACGGGTTTCCATCTCGCGGAAGAACGACATGTCCAGGTATACCCGCTGGTCGGCGGGGCAGTAGAACGGCCCCACTGCCGCTGAAGCAAAGCCACAGGCCGAATTGACCTGGCCGCTGAACAGCACCAGCTTGGGATCGCGGTATTGCTTGCCAGCCTCGGCAAACAGGGCTTTCCAGGTATCTTCGGTGTCACCCAGGATCGAGGCGACGAACTCGGCCTGCTGGTCGTTGGCTGGTGGGGCCTTGCCGCCCACGCTGCCGGGCGCCTGTCGTTGCTGTTGCTCCATCTGGCCCGTGAGCTGGCCAAGAATCTGCAGCGGGTCCTGCCCGGTGAGCCAGCCGATACCGACGATCAGCAGTACCGCGCCAAGCCCCAGCCCCTTGCCGCCGCCGAAACGCATGCCACCGCCACCGCCACCTTCGCCTCGGGCATCGACCACATTGTCGCTGCGCCGGCCTTTTCGCCATTCCATGAATGCTCTCCGGAGCGTGAAACAAGAAGACAAAGATTAGTCCACCACCGCAGGCGGTGTCAGACAAACGTGTTCACCCATAACCTTCTGGTTATGTTTAAAGCGGCTGATTTCAATATTCACAGCGCTCAGCTTGCCCGAAACTGCAAGTCCGCCTGCCACGCCCAGGCGTTCACATAATTCCAAGAGAGGAAACCGGCATGCCCGCCCAGGACACCAGCCGCTTCGTGATCCGTGATCGCAACTGGCACCCTAAAGCCCTTACGCCTGACTACAAGACATCCATTGCCCGTTCGCCGCGCCAGGCGCTGGTCAGCATTCCGCAGTCGATCAGCGAAACCACCGGCCCGGACTTTTCCCACCTGGGCTTCGGTGCCCACGACCATGATCTGCTGCTGAACT
The DNA here is from genome assembly GCF_054057835.1 of Pseudomonas sp. TE21394. NCBI lineage: Bacteria > Pseudomonadati > Pseudomonadota > Gammaproteobacteria > Pseudomonadales > Pseudomonadaceae > Pseudomonas > Pseudomonas sp. TE21394. The sequence continues at coordinate 2,764,625 of NZ_JBSRZR010000001.1, forward strand.
TCAACAACGGTGGCCTGCCGATTGGTGAGCGCATCATCGTCGCCGGGCGCGTCGTCGACCAGTACGGCAAGCCTGTGCCAAATACCCTGGTGGAAATGTGGCAGGCCAATGCCGGTGGCCGCTACCGGCACAAGAATGACCGTTACCTGGCACCGCTGGACCCGAACTTCGGTGGTGTCGGCCGCTGCCTGACTGACCGTGACGGCTACTACAGCTTCCGCACCATCAAGCCGGGCCCGTACCCCTGGCGCAACGGGCCGAACGACTGGCGTCCGGCGCACATCCACTTCGCCATCAGCGGCCCTTCGATCGCCACCAAACTGATCACCCAGCTGTATTTCGAGGGTGACCCGCTCATCCCGATGTGCCCGATCGTCAAGTCGATAGCCAACCCGCAAGCCGTGCAGCAACTGATCGCCAAGCTCGACATGAGCAACGCCAACCCGATGGATTGCCTGGCCTACCGCTTCGACATCGTGCTGCGTGGCCAGCGCAAGACCCACTTCGAAAACTGCTGAGGACCCCGCCATGCCAATCGAACTGCTACCGGAAACCCCTTCGCAGACTGCCGGCCCCTACGTGCACATCGGCCTCGCCCTGGAAGCGGCCGGCAACCCGACCCGCGACCAGGAAATCTGGAATCGCCTGGCCAAGCCGGACGCGCCGGGCGAGCATATCCTCCTGCTCGGCCATGTGTACGACGGCAATGGCCACCTGGTGCGCGACTCGTTCCTGGAACTCTGGCAAGCCGATGCCAATGGTGAATACCAGGACGACTACAACCTGGAAAACGCCTTCAACAGTTTTGGCCGCACGGCTACCACCTTCGATGCTGGCGAGTGGACTGCACATACGGTGAAGCCAGGCGTGGTGGAAAAACGCTGCCGGCGTGCCAATGGCACCACACATCAACATCAGCCTGTTTGCCCGGGGTATCAACATTCACCTGCACACGCGCCTGTATTTCGATGATGAAGCGCAGGCCAATGCCAAGTGCCCGGTGCTTAACCTGATCGAGCAGCCGCAGCGGCGCGAGACCCTGGTGGCCAAGCGTTGCGAGGTGGACGGGAAGACGGCGTATCGCTTCGATATCCGCATTCAGGGGGAGGGGGAGACGGTGTTCTTCGACTTTTGAGTGAAGCCTGGGGTTGCAAAGCAGCCCCAGGCTATCTGCAGGTCAGCGCCGAACCAGCAAAACCCCACTCTCCATGTGGTGGGTATACGGGAACTGATCAAACAACGCACAGCGCTCGATGCGGTGGGTGTCGTGCAACTGGGCAATGTTCGCCGCCAGCGTCTCCGGGTTGCAGGAGATGTACAGGATCCGCTCGAAACGCCGGGTCAGTTCGCAGGTGTCCGGGTCCATCCCCGCGCGTGGCGGGTCGACGAATACCGTGCCGAAGTCATAGCGCTTCAGGTCGATGCCTTCCAGCCGGCGGAACGGCCGCACCTCATTCAGTGCCTGGGTCAGTTCTTCCGCCGACAGGCGCACCAGCCGCACATTGTCCACAGCGTTCTCGTCGAGATTGCTCAGCGCGGCATTGACCGAAGTCTTGCTGATCTCGGTGGCCAGCACCTGGCGCACGCGGGTGGCCAGCGGCAGGGTGAAGTTGCCGTTGCCGCAATACAGCTCCAGCAAGTCATCTTCGCGTCCGCCCATGGCCTCGTAGGCCCAGCTCAGCATTTTCTGGTTCACCGCGCCGTTCGGTTGGGTGAACGCACCTTCCGGCTGGCGGTAGCTGAACACGCGGCCAGCCACGTCGAGTTTTTCCACAGCGTAGTCGCGGCCGATCACCAGGCGTTTACCCTTGGAACGGCCGATCACGCTTATGCCCAATTCGGCCGCCAGTTGCTGTGCAGCCACCTCCCAAGCCTCGTCCAGCGGGCGGTGATAGCACAGGGTGACCATGGCATCGCCGGCCAGGGTAGTGAGGAACTCTACCTGGAACAGCCGGTTGCCGAGTTCTTCGCTGGCCTGCCAGGCCGCCTTGAGGCGCGGCATCAACTCGTTGATTCGCTGGCTGGCGATGGGGAAGTCGTCGATCAGGATCGCCTTGTGCTTCTCGCCCGGGGCGAACATGGCGTAATGACGCTGGCCGTCTTCGCGCCACAGGCGGAATTCGGCGCGCAGGCGGTAGTGCTCGCGCGGCGAGTCGAAGACAGCCGGCTCTGGCGCAGCGAACGGCGCCAGCAGCTCGCGCAGCCGGGCCACCTTGGCGTCCAGCTGGGTGGCGTAGGAAGAGGGGTCGAAAGCAGCACTCATGCGTTGAACCAGCCCAGCTTGATGACGAACAGGATGGAAAGGATCACCAAGGCCGGGTTCAGGTCGCGGTGGCGACCGGAGATCAGCTTGACGGCGGTCCAGGAGATGAAGCCGAAGGCGATGCCGTTGGCAATCGAGTAGGTCAGCGGCATGGCCAGGGCGGTCACCACCACCGGTGCGGCTTCGGTGACGTCGCCCCAGTTTATTTCCGCCAGGCCCGAGGCCATCAGCACCGCGACGAACAGCAGCGCCGGGGCGGTGGCGAAGGCTGGCACGCTACCGGCCAGCGGAGCGAAGAACAGCGCCAGCAGGAACAGCACGGCGACCACGATGGCAGTCAGGCCGGTGCGGCCACCGGCGCTCACGCCGGCGGCGGATTCGATGTAGCTGGTGGTGGTCGAGGTACCCAGCAACGAACCGGCCATGGCCGCGGTGCTGTCGGCGATGAGCGCACGGCCCATCTTCGGCATGTGCCCGTCCTTGCCCATCAGCCCGGCGCGCTTGGCCACGCCGATCAGGGTACCGGAGTTGTCGAACAGGTCGACGAAGAGGAAGGCGAAGATCACGCTGACCAGGCCCACGTCCAGCGCACCGGCGATGTCCAGCTGCAGGAAAGTCGGGGCCAGCGACGGAGGCATGGAGACGATGCCGCCGAACGGCGTCACGCCCATCACGATCGAGGCGATGGTCACGGCAAGAATGCCGATCAGCACCGCGCCGCGCACTTTCAGCGATTCCAGGCCGACGATCAGGAAGAAGCCCAGGGTAGCGAGGATCGGTGCTGGCTGCTTGAGGTCGCCCAGGCCCACCAAGGTAGCCGGGTTATCGACGACGATGCCGGCGTTATGCAGGGCGATCAGCGCCAGGAACAAGCCGATACCGGCGGCGATGGCCGATCGCAGCGGCAGCGGGATGCTGTTCACGATCCACTCGCGGATACGGAAGATCGACAACAGGAAGAACATCACCGCCGACAGGAACACTGCGCCCAGTGCCACCTGCCAGGTGTGGCCCATGTGCAACACCACGGTATAGGTGAAGAAAGCGTTCAGGCCCATGCCCGGTGCCAGGGCGATCGGGTAGTTGGCGATCAGGCCCATGGTCACCGAACCGATGGCCGCGGCCAGGCAGGTGGCGACAAAGATCGCGCCCTTGTCCATGCCGGTCTCGCCGAGGATGCTCGGGTTGACGAACAGGATGTAGGCCATGGCCAGGAAGGTCGTGACGCCCGCTAGAATCTCGGTGCGCACATTGGTGTTGTGTGCTCTCAGTTGAAACAGCCTTTCCAGCATGCCCGCTCCCCGAGGCGCCCCAGGCGCCATCAATCTATCGACCCCAACAGCAAAGCACAGACCGTACCGGTTGCCGTGGTTTTGTGTGGGGCGGAAAAAAGCCGCGCATCATACCAGCATGCTTGGCAGGGGCCTATGGCCGTTGGGGAATGGGTTCTGTATAGCCCGTACCGGCCTCTTCGCCGGCACAGGCTGTATTTCAACCGTTATGCAACCGGTCCCGTCTGGCCAGTGTCGGGAACAGTTTTATCCACACCCCGGTCACCAGCAGGGTGCCGACGCCGCCCATCACCACCGCTGGCACTGTGCCAAACCAGTGCGCCGTAACCCCCGATTCGAACTCGCCGAGCTGATTCGAGGCACCAATGAACAGGCCGTTCACCGCACTCACCCGCCCGCGCATCTCATCCGGCGTTTCCAGCTGCACGAAGGCGCCGCGGATGACCATGCTGATCATGTCCGCTGCGCCCAGCACCACCAGTACCGCGAGCGAGAACCAGAACGAGGTCGACAGGCCGAAGGCAATGGTCGCCACGCCGAATACACCCACTGCCGTGAACATCGTTCGCCCCACGTTGCGCTCGAACGGGAAGCGCGCCAGCCACAGCGACATCAGCAACGCTCCCACCGCCGGTGCCGAGCGCAGCAGGCCCAGGCCCAGTGGCCCGGTCAGCAGGATGTCCTTGGCGAACACCGGCAACAGCGCGGTGGCGCCACCGAGCAGCACGGCAAACAGGTCGAGCGAGATGGCGCCAAGAATGTCCGGCCGGCTGCGGATGAAGCGGATGCCGGCCAGCAGCGATTCGATGCTGGCACGCCCTCGCTGGGCTACCTGGCCGCGTGCCTCCAGGCTCAAGGTCAATATGCAGGCGATGGCGTAAAGGGCCACAGTGGGGCCGTACACCCAGATGCTGCCGAAGGCATACAGGAAGCCGCCCAAGGCGGGCGCCACGATGGTTGCCGACTGGGTCGCCGATGCCGATGCCGCCACCGCTCGTGGGAACAGCCCGGCTGGCACCACGTTGGGCAGCAACGCCTGGGTCGCCGGCATCTCGAAGGCGCGCGTGGCGCCAAGCAGGAAGGCAAGGGCGAAGATCAGTTCGCGGGTGACGTTGTCGGTGGCGCTGCCCACTGCCAGTGCCAGGGCGATCAGGCCCTGCAGGCTCTGGCACAGGGCGGCGACCTTGCGCCGGTCATAGCGGTCGGCGACATGCCCGGTGTGCAGCATGAACAGCACACGCGGGGCGAACTCGACCAGGCCGACCAGGCCCAGGTCGAGCACATTGCCGGTCAACTGGTAGAGGTGCCAGCCAATGGCCACGGTGAGCATCTGGAAGCCACTGGCAGTGAACACGCGGGCCAGCCAGAAGGCCAGGAAAGGTCGCTGGTGACGCAGCAACTGTGGAGCGGAATCGGACATCGGAAACCTGGGGCCTCGGCACGGTAGAGGGGTTCGCAGCGTATCACCTGTTTGTAACAAATGGTTGCTGTTTGCCTGGGTCGGCACTTTTCCAGGCCTTTTTGAAGAGGGTGGGGCAACCGGTCACGCGGCAATCAACCGCACGGCCCGGCGCGCCATTCAGGACTATGCTTCCTAGCATTCGTTGATCTGGATCAATCGTTGCTTTTGCAACGGCTGGCCAACGACGTGGCCCTCCGGGCCGGAATCCCTGCGATCGAACAGAACAATTCCAACACGCCACACTCGATAACCGTGGGGGCAGTGGGCGACGGGGCCAGCGGCCCGGACGCCGGATTATCTGAAGAGGAAGCACCATGTTCGGAATAGAGGCCCTAGAGCTCGCCCGAATGCAGTTTGCCTTTACCGTTTCGTTCCACATCCTGTTCCCGGCCATCACCATCGGCCTGGCCAGCTACCTGGCAGTTCTCGAAGGCCTCTGGTTGCGGACCGACAAACAGGTCTACCGTGACCTGTATCATTTCTGGTCGAAGATCTTTGCCGTCAACTTCGGCATGGGCGTGGTCTCCGGCCTGGTCATGGCCTACCAGTTCGGCACCAACTGGAGCCGCTTCTCCGACTTTGCCGGTGCCATCACCGGCCCCTTGCTTACCTACGAGGTGCTGACCGCGTTCTTCCTCGAGGCGGGCTTCCTCGGCGTCATGCTGTTCGGCTGGAACCGTGTCGGCCGCGGCCTGCATTTCTTCTCCACGGTGATGGTAGCGCTCGGCACGCTGGTCTCGACGTTCTGGATCCTCGCCTCCAACAGCTGGATGCAAACCCCGCAAGGCCACGAAATCATCGATGGCCGGGTGGTGCCGGTGGACTGGCTGGCAGTGGTGTTCAACCCTTCGTTCCCCTACCGCCTGATGCATATGGCCACCGCCGCGTTCGTTGCCACGGCGTTCTTCGTCGGTGCATCGGCGGCCTGGCACCTGCTGCGCGGGCGTGACAATCCGGCGGTGCGCAAGATGCTGTCGATGGCCATGTGGATGGCCCTGATCGTGGCGCCGATCCAGGCGGTGATCGGTGATTTCCACGGCCTCAACACACTCAAGCACCAGCCGGTGAAGATCGCCGCGATCGAAGGCCACTGGGAGAACGTGCCCGGTGAGCCGACCCCGCTGATCCTGTTCGGCATTCCTGACATGCAGGCCGAGACCACCCGCTTCAAGCTGGAAATCCCGGCGCTCGGCAGCCTGATCCTGACCCACAGCCTGGACAAGCAGGTGCCGGCGATGAAGGAATTCCCGGCGCAAGACCGGCCCAACTCGACCATCGTGTTCTGGTCGTTCCGGATCATGGTCGGGCTGGGGTTGCTGATGATTTTCGTTGGCCTGTGGAGCCTCTGGCTGCGCAAGCGCGGCACGCTCTATACCTCGCGCCCGTTCCTGCATCTGGCCTTGTGGATGGGCCCGTCGGGGCTGATCGCCTTGCTGGCTGGTTGGTTTACTACCGAAATCGGCCGCCAGCCGTGGGTGGTGTACGGCCTGATGCGCACGGCAGACGGTGTGTCCAACCACAGCTACGCCCAGCTCGGCTTCACCCTGGTGGCCTTCGTGGTGGTGTACTTCGCCCTGTTCGGTACCGGCCTTGGCTACATGATGCGCCTGGTGCGCAAGGGCCCGCAGACCGGCGAAGGAGACCAGCACAGCAGTGGTGGCCCAGGCACCAAACGCACCCCGGCGCGGCCGCTGTCCGCCGCCGATGATGGCCGTGAGGCCAACTCCGCCAGCCTGAGCAAGGAAAACTGAGCCATGGGTATCGACCTTTCGCTGATCTGGGCCGTGATCATCATCTTCGGCGTGATGATGTACGTGGTGATGGATGGTTTCGACCTGGGAATCGGCATGCTCTTCCCGTTCGTCAAGGGCGAGCGTGACCGCGATGTGATGATGAACACCGTCGCCCCCGTGTGGGACGGTAACGAAACCTGGCTGGTACTGGGTGGTGCCGGGCTGTTCGGCGCGTTCCCGATGGCCTACTCGGTTGTCCTCGAGGCGCTGTACCTGCCGTTGATCCTGATGCTGATCGGGCTGATCTTCCGCGGCGTGGCCTTCGAGTTCCGTTTCAAGGCCAAGGACGACAAGCGCCATATCTGGGACAAGGCGTTCATCGGCGGTTCGCTGGTGGCCACCTTTTTCCAGGGCGTGGCCCTGGGCGCGTTCCTGGAGGGTTTCAAGGTCGTCGACCGGCATTTCGCCGGTGGCACGCTCGACTGGCTCACCCCGTTCAGCCTGTTCTGCGGCCTGGGGCTGATCGTTGCCTACACCCTGTTGGGCTGCACCTGGCTGATCATGAAGACCGAAGGGGCGCTGCAGCAGAAAATGCACGACATTGCCCGCCCGCTGGCGCTGGTGTTGCTGGTGGTGATCGGTATTGTCAGCCTGTGGACGCCGATCGCCTACCCGCAGATCGCCGACCGCTGGTTCAGCATGCCTAACCTGGTGTGGTTCATGCCGGTACCGATCCTGGTGCTGGTGACCTTCTACGGCTTGCTCAAGGCGGTGGCGCGCAATGCCCACTACACCCCGTTCCTGCTCACCCTGGTGCTGATCTTCCTCGGCTACAGCGGCCTCGGTATCAGCCTGTGGCCGAACATCATCCCACCGTCGATCTCGATCTGGGATGCCGCGGCGCCACCGCAGAGTCAGGGCTTCATGCTGGTCGGCACGCTGTTCATCCTGCCGTTCATTCTCATGTACACCTTCTGGAGCTACTACGTGTTCCGCGGCAAGGTTACCCACGAAGACGGCTATCACTAGGAGGGCCGCATGATGACCGGCAAGCATGGTTTGGAAGAGAAAAAGCCCCTGTGGCAGCGGCTGGGCTGGCTGCTGCTGATCTGGGCCATGAGCGTGGCAGCGCTGGGCGTGGCGGCCTGGGTGATGCGCCTGTTCATGGGGGCGGCGGGGTTGACCACCCATTGAACTGGGGCGCCTTGCGCCCCTTTCGCGACACGAGGCCGTTCCTGGAGGGATCGCGATCATTCGGATAGTCGCGTCTCCCCGTAGGGGCGGCCTTGTGTCGCGACAGGTTACAAAGCAGCCCGAAAGCCTACTTGCGGGCTTTCAGAATGACGAACTTGGGCGTAGCCGCCACCTGCTCGACGCCACGGAACAACCGCGCCAGCTTGCTGTGATAACCCAGGTGCCGGTTACCCACGATATACAGCGCCCCACCCACCACCAGCGCCTCGCGCGCCTGCTGGAACATGCGCCAGGCGAGGAAGTCGCCCACGACCTGTTGCTGGTGGAACGGCGGGTTGCACAGCACCACCTCCAGCGACTGTTTTTCTACCCCGGCCAACCCATCGGCTGCCTCGAACACCGCCGGGCGTTCGCCCAGTGCGGCCTGCCAGTTTTCCCGCGCCGATTGCACAGCCATGTACGACTCATCGACCAAGGTGTATTGCGCATCCGGGTTGGCCATGGCGCTGGCAATGGCCAGCACACCGTTGCCGCAGCCCAGGTCCGCCACCCGGGCTCGGCCGAGTTCGCGTGGCAGGTGCGGCAGGAAGGCGCGGGTGCCGATGTCCAGGCCTTCACGGCAGAACACGTTGGCGTGGTTGACCAGCTCCAGCGCTGGCGTGTCCAGGCGATAGCGGCTGGGGTAGGGCGAACGCGCGGCAGGCCGTGTGGCCACTGTCGCGGTGAGCAAGCGGGCTTTTTTCTGCGCCAGCGAGGCCTGCACCGGGCCGATGTATTTCTCCAACAGGTCACCGGCGGCCCGAGGCAGGTGCTTGATCATCGCCGCGGCAATCACCTGGGCATCGGGCGCCAGGTGGCCTTGCAGGCGGATCAGTTGCTCTTCGAGCAGGGCCAGGGTCTTGGGTACGCGCACCAGCACGCGGTCGAACGGGCCTTGCCAGGTTTCGCTGGCCGGTACGAAAGGCACGCTGTCGAACGGCAGGCCATTGCGTGTCAGGTTTTTTTCCAGGGCCAGATGCGCCAGGTGCGAGTCGCCACTACTCACGACCTGCAGCTTGCCCGCCAGGCTGGCCGCCAGGGCGCCGAAGCTGTCATTGAGCACCAGTACCCGGCAATCGGTCGCCGGGGCCTGTTCGTGCAACTGCGCAAGCAGGTACTCGTCGGCTGCATCGAAAGCCTGCAAGGGGTCGTTGGCCTGTTCTGGCTGGCGGATCAGGTCGAGTTCGGCGTACGGGGTGGTCAACAGGGGCATGGCGTCAGGCTCGGCAACGAATCTGCCCGTTGCGGTTCGCCGCGGGCTTTGCCGGGCGATTCTACAGGGCTTTGCCCAAGGTCGCAGATTTGCCGCTCAGATCCAGCCGCGCAGGGCGGCAATGGCAATGGCGCCGGTCTTGTTGGCGGCATTGGTCTTGGTGATCACGCTGCGGATATGGAAATTCACCGTGCTTTGCGACAGTGACAGGATGGAGGCCACGTCGGCAGCGGTCTTGCCGGCGGCTGACCATTTCAGTACTTCCAGTTCCCGCTCGCTCATCCTCGGCTGATGCGGGCACAGTGCATTCAGGTGGTGTTCGCCAAGCACTGCATGCAGGATGTGGCACAGCCACTGGACACTGCCGGCCTTGAGATAAAATTCCTCTTCGTCGATGCGCCCGGTGGGCCTGGCCACGCTGATCTGGCTTTCGTTGTGCTGCAAATCGTGCAGTGACTGGGTCCAGCCATGGCGCAAGCCGCACTGGCAGGCCATTTCACGAAACTGCGGGGCCTCGCGGTACAGGTCGTCGGTCCAGAGCACGGGCATTGTCGAGTTGTGGCATGCGTTGGCAACCGGGTCCTGCATGTAGAGCTCGTCGCGCTGGTACCGCTCGATCCACTTGTTCGGATAGTTGCTGTAAAGGTACAGCCGCGGCGTTTGTGTGGCGACCTGGATGCGAATGTTCAACCCGAGGTATTCCATGCCCAGGTTCTGAGCCAGGTGCACAGCGATATCGAATAGTTTCTTGGGGCTGCGCTCACTGACAAATGCTTGAAGATGTTCGGGTTTCCAGTGGTGCATCTGAAATACTCCCTGTTGGTGCCGTACTCAATCCGTTTGGGCACCCGATTCATTGTAGGAAAAGACCTGCCAAAGCGTTGGGAATTTTTTGTTATAGCGGGACAGTTTTCTACGATTCTGGCACCTTCAGCTTTGACGAGGCCTTACAAAGCAGTGGTTTTTATCCGCGCCACTTTGCGCGACACTGTGCACACGCCAAACCTGGAGCCCGACATGACCGCTAGCGCCGAAAAGTTCACCCGCCAGACCCTGCTCGATGTTCAGCCGCTGACGGCGAACCTCTTCAGCCTGCGGGTTACGCGCGATGCGGGGTTCCGCTTCCGTTCGGGCCAGTTCGCCCGCCTGGGCGTGACCAAGGCTGATGGCAGCGTGGTCTGGCGCGCCTATTCGATGGTCAGCGCCCCCCATGACGAGTACCTGGATTTTTTCTCCATCGTGGTGCCAGGTGGCGAATTCACCGGCGAGCTGAGTCGGCTGGAAGCGGGCGATACCTTGCTGATCGACCGCCAGGCCTTCGGCTTCCTCACCCTCGACCGCTTCGTCGGTGGTCGCGACCTTTGGCTGCTGGCAACCGGTACCGGCATTGCGCCGTTCATGTCGATTCTGCAGGACTTCGAAGCCTGGGAGCGTTTCGACAACATCAAGCTGGTGTACTCGGTGCGTGAAGCGAAAGAGCTGGCTTATGTGGATGAAATCGCCGGGCTGGAGCAGCGCGACTACCTGGCCGAATTTGCCGGCAAGTTGCAGTTCATTCCAGTGGTCACTCGCGAGCAGCATCTGGGGGCCCTGAATGCACGGATTACCAGCCTGATCGAGAATGGCGAGTTGGAAAAGGCAGCGGGGCTGGAGCTGTCGGCGGAACATTCGCGGGTGATGCTGTGTGGTAACCCGGAGATGGTCGACGAGACGCGCAAGGTGCTGAAGGCGCGGGACTTGCAGCTGAGCCTGAGCAAGCGTCCGGGGCAGGTGGCAGTGGAAGCCTACTGGTAAGGTGATTGGGGCTGCAAGGCAGCCCCGGCGATATCAAGGCAGGCGGTTCTGGTTTTGTGCCCTGAGCAGGTCGCGAATCTCGGTCAGCAAGGTTTCTTCAGCGCTCGGCACTGGTGGTGCAGTCGGCGCCACGGCCTCCTCGCGCTTGAGCCGGTTGATGGCTTTTACCCCCATGAAGATGGCAAACGCCACGATCAGGAAATCGATCACGGTCTGGATGAACTTGCCATAGGCCAGTACCACCGCCGGTGCATCACCTTCGGCCGCCTTCAGGGTGATGGCCAGATCGCTGAAGTCGACACCACCGATCAACAGGCCCAGCGGAGGCATGACCACGTCACCAACGAAGGACGAGACGATCTTGCCGAAGGCTGCGCCGATGATGATACCGACTGCCATGTCGACGACATTGCCTTTGACCGCGAAGGCCTTGAACTCACTGATCATGCCCATGTTTGGTTCCTTGTAACAAAAGGTAAGGTTTACGCAGTGTAAGCCACTTAAACGCTTCATGCGTTATGTCCAGCGCTTCCGACTGCGGTTAGAACGAATAGTTTTGTCGCACCTGGAGGCGTTCGGGACACGTCCAGCTCGGCTATCATGGCGATTTTTCCCAGGAGACCCCAGCCATGGCCAAGGCCAAGCGCTTGTACGGCTGCACCGAGTGTGGTGCGACTTTTCCCAAATGGGCCGGCCAGTGTGGCGAATGCGGGGCGTGGAACACCCTGGTCGAAACCATGATCGAAAGCGGCGCTGCCGCCGCGCCCGGCAACGGCCGCACCGGCTGGGCCGGGCAGCAGGCGCAGATCAAGACCCTGGCCGAAGTCAGCGTCGAGGAAATCCCACGATTCACCACCAGCAGCACGGAACTGGACCGCGTGCTGGGCGGCGGCCTGGTGGATGGCTCGGTGGTGCTGATCGGTGGCGACCCCGGTATCGGCAAGTCGACCATCCTGCTGCAGACGCTGTGCAACATCGCTGTCGGCATGCCGGCACTGTACGTGACCGGCGAGGAATCGCAGCAGCAGGTGGCGATGCGCTCGCGGCGCCTGGGTCTGCCGCAGGACCAGCTCAAGGTCATGACCGAAACCTGCATCGAAACCATCATCGCCACGGCCCGTCAGGAGAAGCCGCGGGTGATGGTGATCGACTCGATCCAGACCATTTTCACCGAGCAGCTGCAATCGGCACCAGGCGGCGTGGCCCAGGTGCGCGAGAGCACGGCTTTGCTGGTGCGCTACGCCAAGCAGAGTGGCACGGCGATCTTCCTGGTGGGCCATGTGACCAAGGAAGGTTCGCTGGCTGGCCCACGGGTTCTCGAGCACATGGTCGACACCGTGCTGTATTTCGAAGGCGAGTCCGATGGTCGCTTGCGCCTGCTGCGGGCGGTGAAGAACCGCTTCGGTGCCGTCAACGAACTGGGCGTGTTCGGCATGACCGACCGCGGCCTGAAAGAAGTGTCCAACCCGTCGGCGATTTTTCTCAACCGCGCCCAGGAGGAAGTGCCAGGTAGCGTGGTGATGGCGACCTGGGAGGGCACCCGGCCGATGCTGGTGGAGGTGCAGGCGCTGGTCGACGACAGCCACCTGGCCAACCCGCGTCGGGTGACCCTGGGCCTGGACCAGAACCGCCTGGCCATGTTGCTGGCGGTACTGCACCGGCATGGTGGCATTCCAACCCATGACCAGGACGTGTTCCTCAACGTGGTAGGCGGGGTGAAGGTGCTGGAAACTGCGTCGGACCTGGCGCTGCTGGCGGCGGTGATGTCGAGCCTACGCAACCGGCCACTGGCCCATGGCTTGCTGGTGTTTGGCGAAATCGGCCTGTCCGGCGAGGTACGACCGGTGCCCAGTGGCCAGGAACGCTTGAAGGAAGCGGCCAAACATGGTTTCAAGCGGGCCATCGTGCCCAAGGGCAACGCGCCGAAAGAGGCCCCGGCAGGGCTGCAGGTGATTGCCGTTACCCGGCTGGAGCAGGCGCTGGATGCGCTGTTCGAGTAGCGCCTGACCTTACCGGCCCGATCGTCGGTACAGGCCAACAAAAAAGGGGCCGACGATGCGCATCGGCCCCCCCACCTCACCGCTCAGTCAGCGGTCAATGTTCGGCGACCGGCGTGCGTCTGACCGTCTCATTGCCATGCTCGTCCAGCTCCAGCATCGGCACTTCAATACCCTCGGCATCGAACAGCTTGCCATCCTTGAAGTAGTCGCCATCACGCAGCGCAGAAATGTCCGAGTACTGGATGGTGCGCTCATAGGCGGCAGCGAACACCGACTGGTTTTCCGAGTTGCCGGCGGTGAAGTGGTTGAAGATCAGGTTCAGCAGGATGGCCATGATTGCCGCCGAGCTGATGCCCGAGTGGAAAATGGTCTCGAACCAGTTCGGGAAGTGATGGTAGAAGGTCGGAGCGGCAATCGGGATCATGCCGAAGCCCAGCGACGCGGCGACAATGATCAGGTTGACGTTGTTCTTGTAGTTGACCTTGGACAGGGTGCGGATACCGCTGGCGGCTACGGTGCCGAACAGCACGATGCCCGCGCCACCCAGTACCGGCGTCGGCACGGCAGCGATCACCCGGCCCATGATCGGCAGCAGGCCGAGCACCACCAGGATCACCCCGCCGGTGGCCACCACGTAGCGGCTCTTGACCCCGGTCACCGCCACCAGGCCCACGTTCTGGGCGAATGCACTCTGGGTGAACGAACCGAAGATCGGCGCCAGGATGCTCGACGCCATGTCGGCGCGCAGGCCGTTGCCCAGGCGCTTGGAGTCGACCTTGGTATCGATGATCTCACCCACGGCGAGGATATCGGCCGAGGTTTCTACCAGGGTCACCATGATCACGATGCACATCGACAGGATCGCGGCGATGTGGAATTCCGGCATGCCGAAGTGGAAGGGCGTTGGGAAGGCGAACACCGGGCCTTCGGTGACCTTGCTGAAGTCGGTCATGCCCAGCGCCCAGGCGATCAGGGTGCCGACCACCATCGCCAACAGGATCGACAGGCGCGAGATGGTCGCACTGCCCAGCTTGCTCAACAGCAGCACGATGGCGAAGGTCAGGCCTGCCAGGCCGATGTTGGCCATGCTGCCGAACTCCGGCGAGGCACTGTTGCCACCCATCACCCAGCGGGCTGCGACGGGCATCAGGGTCAGGCCGATGGTGGTGATGACGATACCGGTCACCAGCGGCGGGAAGAACTTGGTAATGCGCGAGAACACCGGGGTGATGAGAAAACCGATCAACGATGCGGCCATGACTGCACCCAGTACGCCCGGCAGGCCACCGCCACCCTCGCTGCTGAGAATGGCCCCCATGGTCGCCACGCCAGCGAACGACACGCCCTGCACCAGCGGTAGCTGGCAACCGAAGAATGGCAGGCCCAGTGTCTGCAGCAGGGTGGCCAGGCCACCGGCAAACAGCGAAGCGGCGATCAGCATGCCGATTTCGGCGCCGTTCAGGCCCGCGGCCTGCCCCAGGATCAGGGGTACCGCGACGATCCCCCCATACATGGTCAGCACATGCTGCAGACCATAAGCCAGGTTGGCCCCAAGGCCGAGGTTTTCGTCCTCGGGGCGCTTGGCGGGAGACGTGCTAGGGGACGTAGTCATGGAGCAGGCTCTCTGTTTATTGTTGTGTCGCTACTGTAGACATTTCCGACAAATGAATGCCACAAGAATTGTATACAATTTTTTGATCCGAGCGCGCACACGGGCGCTGGCGCTAGGCATCAGAGCCCAATGCAGGAGGCGTACCATGTTGGAAAAGGCTGGGTTAGAGGGGTGTGTACAATACGTCGCGACCCAGGCTTAAAGCTGTCTGGGTAGACAGGAAACACGAGGTGCGGATTTTCTTAGCTAGCTAAGAGATCCCATTATTCGATCAGTTCACGCAGTTCGCGCATCATTTCGGTGCTGTCGGCCAGGTTCAGTTCCACAAGACGGTGCAAGTGGGACATCGACTCGACGTCGATGTACAGGCAGATGAAGCCCAGGCGGGTGGGCTCCTCATGGCGCAGTTCAACCTGCATCTGCACGCGCACATCGCGGTCCAGGTGGATGACTGCATCGAAGTCCTGGGTAAGGTCGGCATCCCACGGCTCGGGGCGCTTGACCAGCAGGCCCTTCAGCGACACATCCAGCAGTTTTACCGGCCAGCGGCGGTCGCCCTGGCGCAGTTCGGTGGGGGCATCGAAGTCGATGCGGCGGAAGCGCCGACGCTCGTCGTGATCGCTCATGGGAAGGCCCTCGGATGACATCCTGACTATAGTTAGTTTGATCTGTGCATCAGGTACCGCAATCTGGCCGCAGAGGCTCTAGGCCAAAGCAAGTGTGGCAATGCGCGATGACACGCCCTAGACTCGATGGGCGGTCTTTTCCAATCCACCAGCTGGAAGCAAACCATGAACAACAATAATAGCCTGCTACGCCACATTCCGTGGCTGGCGCTGGCAGTCATAGGAGCCTGCGCGCTGGGTGTGGTCGCCCTGCGTCGCGGCGAGGCGATCAATGCCTTGTGGATCGTGGTCGCGGCAGTGGCCATCTACCTGGTCGCCTATCGTTACTACAGCCTGTTCATCGCCACCAAGGTGATGCAACTCGACCCGCGCCGTGCCACCCCGGCGGTGCTCAACAACGACGGCCTGGACTACGTTCCGACCAACAAACACATCCTCTTCGGTCACCACTTCGCTGCTATCGCCGGTGCAGGCCCGTTGGTCGGGCCGGTACTCGCCGCGCAGATGGGTTACCTGCCCGGCACGCTGTGGCTGATCGCCGGCGTGGTGCTGGCCGGTGCGGTGCAGGACTTCATGGTCCTGTTCCTGTCTACCCGCCGCAACGGCCGCTCGCTGGGCGACATGGTGCGCGAGGAGATGGGCCGCATCCCTGGGACCATCGCCCTGTTCGGCTGCTTCCTGATCATGATCATCATCCTCGCGGTGCTGGCGCTGATCGTGGTCAAGGCCCTCGCCGAGAGCCCGTGGGGCATGTTCACGGTGATGGCTACCATCCCGATCGCGATGTTCATGGGCATCTACATGCGCTATATCCGCCCGGGCCGTATCGGCGAGATCTCGGTCGTGGGCGTGGTCCTGCTGCTGGTCTCGATCTGGCTGGGGGGCCAGATCGCCGCGGATCCGGTGTGGGGGCCGGCGTTCACCTTCACTGGCGTGCAGATTACCTGGATGCTGGTGGGCTACGGTTTCGTCGCCGCCGTGCTGCCGGTATGGCTGGTACTGGCGCCGCGTGACTACCTGTCGACCTTCCTCAAGATCGGCACCATCGTTGGCCTGGCCATCGGTATCCTGATCATCGCGCCCGAGCTGAAAATGCCGGCGCTGACGCAGTTCACCGACGGCACCGGCCCGGTGTGGAAGGGCACCCTGTTCCCGTTCCTGTTCATCACCATCGCCTGTGGTGCGGTGTCCGGCTTCCACGCGCTGATCTCCTCGGGAACCACGCCCAAGCTGCTGGACAACGAAACCAACGCCCGCTACATCGGCTACGGCGGCATGCTGATGGAATCGTTCGTCGCCATCATGGCCATGGTTGCGGCCTCGGTGATCGAGCCAGGCGTGTATTTCGCCATGAACAGCCCGGCCCCCGTGGTCGGTGCCGACGTGGCTTCGGTGGCGCAAACGGTCAGCAGCTGGGGCTTCCTGATCACCCCTGAACAGCTCGAGGCCACAGCCCGCGACATTGGCGAGCACACCATCCTGGCGCGTGCCGGTGGTGCACCGACGCTGGCGGTGGGTATCGCGCAGATCCTGCACCAGGTGCTGCCGGGTGAGAACACCATGGCCTTCTGGTACCACTTTGCGATCCTGTTCGAAGCGCTGTTCATCCTTACCGCGGTAGACGCCGGTACCCGTGCCGGGCGCTTCATGCTGCAGGATCTGCTGGGCAGCTTCGTGCCGGCGCTCAAGCGCACCGAGTCGTGGACTGCCAACCTGATCGGCACCGCCGGCTGCGTGGCACTGTGGGGCTACCTGTTGTACCAGGGCGTAATCGACCCGCTGGGTGGCATCAACACGCTGTGGCCGCTGTTCGGTATCTCCAACCAGATGCTGGCCGGCATTGCCCTGATGCTCGGCACCGTGGTGCTGATCAAGATGAAGCGCCAGCGCTATGTCTGGGTCACCTTGCTGCCGGCCGTGTGGCTGCTGATCTGCACCACCACCGCGGGCCTGATCAAGCTGTTCGATCCGAACCCGGCAGTCGGCTTCCTGGCCTTGGCCAAGAAGTACAGTACTGCGCTGGACGCCGGCCAGGTCCTGGCCCCGGCCAAGGACATCGGGCAGATGCAGCACGTGATCTTCAACGCCTACACCAACGCCGGCCTGACCGTGCTGTTCCTGGTGGTGGTGTTCAGTGTGCTGTTCTTCGCCGTCAAGGTCGGTTTCGCCGCCCTCGGCCGCAAGGAGCGTAGCGACAAGGAAACCCCGTTCCAGGCTCTGCCTGACGCTTGAGAGGACTGCTGCGATGTTCAACGACCTGGGTCGACTGGGTAAGTACCTGGGGCAGGCAGCCCGCCTGATGGTCGGCATGCCCGACTACGACAACTATGTCGAGCACATGCAGAAGACGCACCCGGACCAGCCGGTGATGAGCTACGAGGCGTTCTTCCGTGAACGCCAGGAAGCTCGTTACGGTGGCAAGTCCGGGCCCAAGTGCTGCTAAGTCCAGGCTAGCGCAGTACTGTGTAGGAGCGGCCTCGTGCCGCGATCGGGCGCGCAACGCGGCCCCGGCAATTTTGGCTGCGAAGCTGAAAATCCGGGGCCGCGTTGCGGCCCGATCGCGGCACAAGGCCGCTCCTACAGGGATCGCGTTCTCCCCGCCCATTCCATGCACAGGAGATGTTCTGCGTGCAGACACCTATTCCCGTAACCGTACTCACCGGCTTCCTCGGCGCCGGCAAGACCACCCTGCTCAAGTACATGCTCAAGGCCGAGCATGGCCTGAAGATCGCCGTGATCGAGAACGAATTCAGCGAGGCCGGCATCGACAGCCAACTGCTCGGCGACGAGCCGGTGCAGGTGATGACCTTGGCCAATGGCTGCGTGTGCTGCAGCATCCATGGCGACCTC
This sequence comes from Pseudomonas sp. TE21394, assembly GCF_054057835.1. Lineage (NCBI taxonomy): Bacteria > Pseudomonadati > Pseudomonadota > Gammaproteobacteria > Pseudomonadales > Pseudomonadaceae > Pseudomonas > Pseudomonas sp. TE21394. The sequence continues at coordinate 2,782,703 of NZ_JBSRZR010000001.1, forward strand.
ACCCGCGCCCTCTACCTGCTGCTCGAACGCCTGGATACAGGCGAAATCACCTTCGACCGCCTGGTGATCGAATGCACCGGCCTGGCCGACCCGGCGCCAGTGGCGCAAACCTTCTTCATCGATGAAGCGCTGCGTGAGCGCTATATCCTCGACGGCATCATCACCCTGGTCGACGCCGCCCATGCCGGGTTGCACCTGACCCAGACCATCGCCCAGGCTCAGGTCGGCTTTGCCGATCGCCTGCTGCTGAGCAAGACCGACCTGGTCGAGCCGGATGCGGTCGAGGCGCTGGGCGAGCGCCTGGCTCGCATCAATGGCCGGGCCCAGATCCGTGTGGTCGAGCATGGCCGCATTGACCTGGCGGAACTGCTGGATGTGCGGGGGTTCAACCTCAACCCTGATCTGGGCACAAACCTGAAGCCAACGCTACGCCCGCTGCTCAAACCCGCTACCCCGGACCGCATCTCCACCTTGGTACTGCGCACGCAAACCGCTTTGGACATCGACCGCCTCAGCGACTTCATGAACGCGTTGCTGGAAACCCACGGCAAGCAGCTGTTGCGCTACAAGGGGGTGCTGAACATTGCCGGTGAGGCGCGCAAGCTGGTGTTCCAGGGCGTGCTCAAGCTCTACGGCTTCGATTGGGATGCCGAATGGGCCGAGGATGAAACCCGCGAAAGCGTAATGGTATTCATCGCCGACGATCTGCCGGAAGCTACGATTCGGGCTGGGTTCGAGGCGCTGGCTGCGCGCTGAGCTGGCGCGCCGTCTGCGCCTGAAACCATTGCGGCCAGGAGCTGCGGTGGCGGGTCTCGACCTCGATGCACGGGATCAGGCGCTCGCTCAGTAGCGCCGTCTGCCGTACCGCTTTGGCCGTGCGGTACTTGACGCTGTGAATGCACTCGCGATCGCCAAACTCGCAACGGTTCAGCGCGGTACCGCCGCAAGGGCCGTTGGCCAGGCCCTTGGGGCAGGTTTCGGGGCAGATGTATAGGGTGTCTTCCAAGCGGCAACGGCCGCAGGTGTCACAGCCTACCAGCGGCTGCTTCACCGCGCGTTCCACCGTATGCAGTACCTGTGCGCCAAGGCGCGTGGTCCACAACGGCTGACGCACGGCCCAGCCGAATGCCTTGCTCAAGCCGTTGCGGCGGCTGAACAGCAGCGCGTGCATGCCATGCATCAGGTGGTAGCGCGTTTTCTCCGTGAGCGAGGCGGCGACCCGTGACTCACCCTGGCGCCAGGCTGCCTGTGGCGGGTGGAAACTGACCGCCGACAGGCCAGGCATCTGCCAACTGGCGTGCCAGGCCGGTGCCCAGTGTTCCAGCGTTTCGATTTGCGCTTGCCAATGCTCGATGCGTGCTTCCAGCGCCAGCAGTTGCTTGAGATCGTGAATCCCTGACAGATGCACACCGGCATAGCCCATCAGTTTGACGCCGATTATCTGCAACGCCAGGCGGTCGACGCTACGGGCCAGGGCAAAAGCCTTGGACTGGGCCGCTTCAGCTTCGAGCAGGTCGCGCATGGACGGCGTGACGGTCACCCCGGCGACATGGTCGAGCATCGCCGCCCGCCCGTGGGTCAGACTCATGAGGCAGGCCAGCATCGGCCTGGGCGTGGCCTGGCGGCTCATCCAGTGCATGGCTTCCTGATGTTTGCTGGCATCGAAGCCCAGTTGCAGGGTGAAAAAGTCGGCACCCGCCGCCAGCTTTTTCTCGGCCTTGAAGTACTGGGCGCCGCCTTCTTCCTCACAGTACTTGAACGGGTTGAGGGCCGCGCCGAGCAGCCAGTGCGGGCAGGCCTGGCGGGCAATCTGCAAGGCAGCGACCGACTCCAGGTAGCGCACCGGGCGCTGGCCAGGCTGGTGACCGGGCAGGCGGTCGCCAGTCAGCAGCAACAGCTGGTCGAGGCCGGCCGCATCCATGCGTTGCAGTTGGGCGAGCAAGTGATGGCGTTCGCGATCCTTGCCGGAGAAATGCGGCAGGGCGGGTACCGGAGTGCTGAAGGAAGCGAGGGCGTCCAGCGGTGACATGTCCAGCGGGCTGCCGACGCGGTCGCCGATGGCCACGGTCATTGGCCAGCCGCACAGGTGCGCGCGCGTCAGGATTGCCTCCATGGCAGCGAAACGTTCTGCGGACGGTTTGGGGACGAATTCCATGACGCAGACGAAGGTGTTTTCGCGCAGCGCGGTTTTCAGCAGGCTCATGGGGCCGGGCACCTGTGTGGTCAGGGTGGCATTGTGCGGCAGATGCCGGTTGGGGTCATGTCCGGATGCGCAGGGTGCTGCTCTGAATGAGACATGGGTTGTTTCTGCTGCGGCCTGTCGTCGGCACCACAGGGCGCTGATCATGAGGAAATCTTGAGTTCATCTCAAATTTAATGAGTTTGTTTCAAGAAGGCTGCGCCCGGACAATCCCCTCATTCATTTTGCATGCTGAGGGACAAAACATGGCACTGGCACACAACCTGGGCTTTCCACGTATCGGCCACGACCGCGAGCTGAAAAAGGCCCAGGAAGCCTTCTGGAAGGGCGAACTCGACGAAGCCGGCCTGCGCGCCGTGGGCCGCGAGCTGCGTGCCCGGCATTGGCAGGTACAGAAAGACGCCGGCATCGAATTGCTGCCGGTCGGCGACTTCGCCTGGTACGATCAGGTGCTGACCCACTCGCTGACCTTTGGCGTGATCCCCCAACGCTTTGCCAGCAACGATCCTGCCGGGCCCACCCTGCAGACCCTGTTCGCCATGGCCCGGGGTGCCGTCGGGGACAGCTGCTGTGGCGGCGCCCATGCCCAGGAAATGACCAAGTGGTTCGATACCAACTACCACTATCTGGTCCCCGAGTTCACCGCTGACCAGCAATTCGTCCTCAGCTGGGAACAGCTGTTCGAAGAAGTGGAAGAAGCCCAGGCCCTGGGCCATGTGGTCAAACCAGTGGTGATCGGCCCGCTGACCTATTTGTGGCTGGGCAAGGCCAAGGGCGGCGATTTCGACAAACTGGAGCTGCTCGACCGCCTGTTGCCGCTGTATGACCAGATCCTCAACCGCCTGGCTGCCCAAGGCGTGGAGTGGGTGCAGCTGGACGAGCCGATCCTGGCCCTGGACTTGCCCCAGGACTGGAAGAACGCCTATGAGCGCGTCTACAACATCATTCAGCGCGCGCCGCTGAAGAAGCTGATCGCCACCTATTTCGGCGGCCTGGAAGACAACCTTGGCCTGGCCGCCAACCTGCCGGTCGATGGCCTGCACATAGACCTGGTGCGGGCGCCCGAGCAGTACCCCACCATCCTCGACCGCCTGCCGGCCTACAAGGTGCTGTCACTGGGCCTGGTCAATGGCCGCAATGTCTGGCGCTGCGACCTGGAGAAGGCGCTGGAGGTGTTGCGCCATGCCCATGAACGCCTGGGTGAGCGGCTGTGGGTGGCACCGTCCTGCTCGCTGCTGCACAGCCCGGTGGATCTGGCCCGTGAAGACCAGCTGGATGCCGAGCTGCAAAGCTGGCTGGCCTTTGCCGTGCAGAAATGCCAGGAAGTGGCGCTGCTGGCCAGGGCCATTGACGACCCGCAGGCCGCTGATGTCGCTGCAGCCCTGGCGCATAGCCGGGCCGTGCAGGCCAGCCGCGCTGCCTCGCCGCGCATCCACAAGCCCGCCGTACAAGCCCGCCTGGCCGCCATCAAGCCCGCCGACAGCCAGCGCCAGTCGGCGTTTGCCCAGCGTATCGTCAAGCAGCGTGCGCAGCTCGGCCTGCCAGCGTTCCCGACCACCACCATTGGTTCGTTTCCGCAGACTCCGGCCATCCGTCTGGCGCGCCAGGCCTACAAGCAGGGCAAGCTGACCGAGGCCGATTATGTCGAGGCCATGCACAGCGAGATCCGCCATGCGGTGAAGATCCAGGAGGATCTGGGCCTGGATGTGCTGGTACACGGCGAGGCCGAGCGCAACGACATGGTCGAGTACTTCGCCGAGCAGCTCGACGGCTATGCGTTCACCCGCTTCGGCTGGGTGCAGAGCTACGGCTCGCGCTGCGTGAAGCCGGCAGTGATCGTCGGTGACCTGAGCCGGCCGAAGGCCATGACCGTGGAATGGATCAAGTATGCCCAGAGCCTGACCGGCAAGGTGATGAAGGGCATGCTGACCGGCCCGGTGACCATGCTGATGTGGTCGTTCCCGCGCGAGGACGTGAGCCGTGAAGTGCAGGCGCGTCAGCTGGCACTGGCGATCCGCGACGAGGTGCTCGACCTGGAAGCGGCGGGGACCAGAATCGTGCAGATCGACGAAGCGGCCTTCCGCGAAGGCCTGCCGCTGCGCCACGCTGCCTGGGCCCACTACCTGGAGTGGGCCACCGAGGCCTTCCGCCTGTGTGCTTCGGGGGTGCGCGACGAAACCCAGATTCATACCCACATGTGCTACAGCGAGTTCAATGATGTAATCGAGTCGATTGCAGCGATGGATGCCGACGTGATTACCATCGAGACTTCGCGTTCGGACATGGAATTGCTGGCGGCGTTCGAGCGGTTTGCCTACCCCAACGAGATCGGACCGGGGGTATACGACATTCACTCGCCACGGGTGCCGAGCCGCGAGGAAATGGTCAAGCTGTTGCGCAAGGCCGCCCGGCGCATTCCCGCCGAGCGCCTGTGGGTCAACCCGGATTGCGGGCTGAAGACCCGTGGCTGGCCGGAGACCGAGGCGGCGTTGATCAATATGGTTGCCGCTGCCCGCGAGCTGCGCGCCTTGGCCTAGGTGGGTGGTCTGAGGGGGGCGAGGTGTTTGCCGTGATAACGGCAGTGCCTGTGAGACCGAGCGCCGCCCGCGCGGCGCTCGGTCTCACAGGCACTGCAGATACGGCGGCGTAATCAGCGCTCGATCGCCAACGCCACGCCTTGCCCACCACCGATGCACAGGGTAGCCAGGCCTTTTTTGGCATCGCGCTTGATCATTTCGTGCAGCAGGGTCACCAGCACCCGGCACCCGGACGCGCCGATCGGGTGGCCGAGGGCAATGGCCCCACCATTCACGTTGACCCGCGCAGCATCCCACTCCAGCGCCTTGCCCACCGCCAGCGCCTGCGCGGCGAAGGCTTCGTTGGCTTCGATCAGGTCCAGTTCGGCCAGTTGCCAACCGGCTTTGTCCAGGCAACGCTGGGTCGCGGAAACCGGACCGATACCCATGATCGCCGGGTCGACTCCGGCACTGGCATAGGCTGCGATCCGTGCCAGCACCGGCAAGCCGAGGGCCTTGGCCTTGGCGGCACTCATCAACATCACGGCGGCGGCGCCATCGTTCAGGCTGGAGGCATTGCCGGCAGTGACGCTGCCGTCCTTCTTGAACGCCGGGCGCAGTTTGCCCAGGGACTCGACGGTAGTGTCCTGGCGTGGTTGTTCGTCCTGCGCGAACACTTTGGGCTCACCCTTTTTCTGTGGCATCACGATCGGCGTGATCTCGTCAGCGAAGCGCCCGGCCTCGATTGCCGCCACTGCCTTGCGCTGAGACTCGGCGGCAAAGGCGTCCTGCTGTTCACGGCTGAGGCCGTATTTGTCCACCAGGTTTTCCGCGGTGATACCCATGTGATAGTCGTTGAACGCATCCCACAGGCCGTCGCTGATCATGCTGTCGATCAGTTGGCCATGGCCCATGCGCTGGCCGGTACGGGCCGAGGGCATCACGTAGGGGGCGAGGCTCATGTTCTCCTGGCCACCGGCGATGACCACTTCGGCGTCACCACAACGGATCGCCTGGGCCGCCAGGTGCAGGGCCTTGAGGCCCGAGCCGCAGACTTTGTTCAGGGTCAGCGCCGGTACGCTGTAGGGCAGGCCGGCGTTGATCACCGCCTGGCGTGCCGGGTTCTGCCCGGCGCCTGCGGTCAGCACCTGGCCGAGGATGACCTCATCGACCTGCGCCGGCTCCAGCCCGGTCTGCTCCAGCAGGCGCCTGATCACGGCGGCACCGAGGTCTACCGCAGGTACGGTGGCGAGGGCGCCCTGGAAGCTGCCGATGGCGGTGCGGGTTGCGGCGACGATGACCACGTCGTTCATGTTGTTGTTCTCCGTGCGGTGGACGTAATGCTGCAAGCATCGGTGGCTTTGGCTCATTTGTTAAGTTTGTTTTTCTTTGCGATTGATCCGGAAAGCCAATGAATGGGCGCAAAGCACCCTGCAGATCTAGACTTGATGAGTCGTACTTCAATTTCGATGGAGGTAATGCTCATGCGCACGCGCGTACTGATAGCCTTGTCCCTGCTGCTCGCCAGCAGCACTGTCTTCGCTGCCCCCGAATGCACCACCGCCGACAAGAGCACCTGGCAAGACCAGGAAAAGTTCCAGGCCCAGCTCAAGGAGCAGGGCTACAAGATCAACAAGTTCAAGGTCACCAAGGGCAACTGCTACGAAATCTACGGTTTCGACAAGGATGGCAAGAAGGTCGAGATCTACCATGACCCCGTGACGGGCAAGGCAGTCAAGACCGAGTACCACTAATGGGCAGTGACGGCACGATACAGCTGTGGGACCCTCTGCTGCGCCTGTGCCACTTGTCGATCGCCGTGGTGTTCTTCGCCAACTATTTCTTCAACGAGGAGGGTGACGACTGGCACCAGTGGCTGGGCTACTACGCCCTGGCCGTTGTCGTGGTGCGTATGGTCTGGGGCTTTGTCGGGCCACGCAGTGCGCGCTGGGCCGACTTCTGGCCAACTCCGGCAAGCCTGGTCGAGCATGCCCGGGCACTGCTGCATGGGGAGCTTGACCATCACATGGGGCATTCGCCGATAGGTGCCCTGGTGATGGTACTGATGCTCACCGGCATCGCCGGCCTGGGCCTGACCGGGTGGGCCTCGCAGGAAGTGGATGCGCTGTTTGGTGTCGACTGGCCTATAGACCTGCACAGCTGGCTGGCCGACGCGGTGCTGGTGCTGGTTTGCGTGCATGTGCTGGGCGCCATCTACGAGAGCGTGCGCCTACGCGAAAACCTGCCGTGGTCGATGATCACCGGCCGCCGTCGGCGTCGCGACTGACTGTGCCGGTCTCTTCGCGGGCTTGCCCGCTCCCACAGGTATTGCGCAGCCGTCAGGATTTGCGCTGTCGCTGAGGGGCGGGTTCACCCGCGAAGCTGGCCGGAACAGGCCAACCACCGTTTTGCATCCCTATGTTCACCCCGTAATATGTGTCGGATAACCTGCGAGGGTAGTCTCACCCTCTGATCAATCGGAATCGCCCATGACGGCGCTTCCTCCGGCATAAACCTGACGAGGTACAGACATTGGCCATCATTCATCCTAAGGTTCGCGGTTTCATCTGCACCACGACTCATCCGAAGGGCTGCGAGCTCAACGTCCGTGACCAGATCGAAGCCACCCGCAAGCTGGGCGTGCGCGAGGATGGCCCGAAGAAGGTCCTGGTCATCGGCGCTTCCAGCGGCTACGGCCTGGCGGCCCGTATCACCGCGGCGTTCGGCTTCAAGGCCGATACACTGGGTGTGTTCTTCGAAAAGCCTGGCACCGAGACCAAGGCCGGTACCGCCGGCTGGTACAACGCTGCTGCCTTCGACAAGTTTGCCAAGGCCGAGGGCCTGTACAGCAAGTCGATCAACGGTGACGCCTTCTCCGACGAAGCCCGCGCCAAGGTCATCGAGCTGATCAGGAACGAAATGGGTGGCAAGGTCGATCTGGTCATCTACTCGCTGGCCTCGCCTGTGCGCAAGCTGCCGCAGACCGGTGAACTGGTGCGTTCGGCGCTGAAACCGATCGGCCAGCCCTACAAGTCGACTGCCATCGACACCAACAAGGACACCATCATCGAGGCCAGCATCGAGCCGGCCACCGAGCAGGAAATCAAGGATACCGTCACCGTCATGGGTGGCCAGGACTGGCAGCTGTGGATCGACGCCCTGGCCGGCGCCAACGTGCTGGCCGAAGGCGCCCGCACCGTGGCCTTCAGCTACATCGGCACCGAAATCACCTGGCCGATCTACTGGCACGGTGCGCTGGGCCAGGCCAAGCAGGATCTCGACGAAACCGCCCTGCGCCTGGACAAGAAACTGGCTGGTGAAATCAAGGGCGGCGCCAACGTGGCGGTACTCAAGTCGGTGGTTACCCAGGCCAGCTCGGCCATTCCGGTGATGCCGCTGTACCTGTCGATGGTGTTCAAGATCATGCAGGAGAAGGGTGTTCACGAAGGTACCCAGGACCAGCTGGACCGCATGTTCCGCGAGCGCATGTACCGCGCCGACGGCGCGCCGGCCGAGGTCGACGAAAAGGGCCGCCTGCGCCTGGACGACTGGGAGCTGCGTGACGACGTGCAGGACGCCTGCAAGGCCATGTGGCCACAGGTAACCACCGAGAACCTGTTCGAGCTGACCGACTATGCCGGTTACAAGAAACAGTTCCTCAACCTGTTCGGCTTCGAGCGCGCTGACGTCAATTACGACGAAGACGTGGCGACCGATGTGAAGTTCGACTGCATCGAGCTGTAATCGCTGCTGACTGGTACCGGCCCGCTTCTGCGGGCCCTCACCGCCTGCAGGAATGGGTTTACCTGCGAAGAGGCCGGTACAGGCTATGAATCTTTGCTAGCTTTGGCGCACGACAACAGGGAATGTGCCATGAGCAGCCTTGACCAACCTGCCACCGCCTTTCGCCACACCGCAGCCGACGGCTACAGCCTCGGCGGCTTTCGCTGGCGCCACGCCCAACCTGACACCCAGCGCCCGCTGGTGATCATCAATGCTGCCACTTCGGTACGCTGCCGCTACTACTCGAGGTTCGCCGACTACCTGTTTGCCCAAGGCTGTGATGTGCTGACCTATGATTACCGCGGTATCGGCGAGTCCCGCCCGTCATCGCTGCGCGGCTTCCAGGCCACCTGGAGCGACTGGGGCCGGCTGGATTTCGAAGCCATGCTTGCATACGCCGCAGAACACTTCCCAGGCCAGCCGGTGGATGTGGTGGGGCACAGCTTCGGCGGCTGTGCGGTGGGTTTGGCGCCGTCTGCGGGTCAGGTACGCCGGCTGGTAATGGTGGGGGCGCAATTCGCCTACTGGCGCGATTACGCGGCCAACCAGCGCTGGCAACTGTTCGGCAAGTGGCACCTGGTGATGCCATTGCTCACGCGGGCGTTCGGTTATTTCCCCGGCAAGCGCCTGGGCTGGCTGGAGGACACGCCATCCGGCGTGGTGCATGACTGGGCCACATGTACGCCGCGTTATGAGCAGCGCCCCAGCGGCCGGGCACTGGCGATGCTACCGTTCGCCCAGGTACAGGCGGCGACGCTGGCGGTCAGCCTGAGCGATGACCCCTTTGGTACCGTGGCGGCGACAGAGCGTCTGCTGGGCTACCTGCAGAAGGCTGAGCGCTGTCATTTGCGCATCGCGCCTGAGGATATCTCGGTAGGGGAAATCGGCCATTTCGCGTTCTTTCATGATCGGTTCCGCGACAATTTGTGGCCGTTGGCGGTGCAGTGGTTGCAGCGGGGCGGGTTGGCAGCTGGTGTGCCGGGGACAATCATCAGTTGAAGTAATACAGATTTCGGGGCCGCAAAGCAGCCCCGGCAATCTCACGCCTTGCGCGAAAGTGGCTGCCCGGCAAACTTCACACCGGCCAGGCCATGCTTGATCAGCGCGCGGATGTTGCCATGGTCGCTGCCGTCCGGCGTAGCCAGCACATCCCGGTAGTGCTCGCCAAAGGCCTGCAGCGCTTCCTGGTCGCTCAGACCTTCCAGCAGCGCCAGGCCCAGGGTCTTGCATGAGCCTTCGTTCTGCCCGGCCGCATTCGCCAGGCCGCCGTTGTCGAAGGCCTGTGGCTGGTAGCTGTAATGGTCGGCAACGAACGCCAGGGTGTCGGCAAAGACATGTTTGCCGCTGGCGAGGCTGGCGCGCAGGGTGTCGAGGTCAGTCACGAGGTTTTCCTTTTTCGAACGCCGCTTGTTGCTCGGCGCTGGCTTCTTTCTGGTATTGGGCTTTCCACTCGGCGTACGGCATGCCGTACACCGCTTCGCGGGCATCGTCCAGGCTTACGTCGAGCTGGCGCTCGTCAGCCGCCGCCTTGTACCACTTGGACAGGCAGTTGCGGCAAAAGCCGGACAGGTTCATCAGGTCGATGTTCTGCACGTCGCTGCGCTTTTGCAGGTGTTCGACCAGGCGCCGGAACGCGGCGGCCTCGAGTTCGAGCTGTTGCTGTGGGGTCATGGGCTTCTCTCAGGTCATGCGATTCTTCAGGTGGCGGCCACCGTTGATGACCACCTGGCTGCCGGTGCTGTACTGGCTGGCGAGCAGGTACTTGACCGTCTCGATCAACGGGCCGGCGCCGGGTTCGAACTCCAGCAAGGCCTTTTTCAGGGTCTGCTGCCGATAGGCTTCGTCAGCGCCTTCCTTGAGGATCAGCAGCCCGGGCAGGATACCGTTCACACGCACCTTGGGCGCATATTTTTCAGCGAACGACAGCACCATGTTCTGCAACGCGGCCTTGGTTGCGGCATAACCGATATGGCTCTTGCTGCCGCGCGAAGAGGTTTCGTCGCAAATATGGATGATGTCGGCCTTGTCCACCCGCGCCAGCAGCTCGCCCAGCGCCAGGTTGAGGTGGTAGGGCGCTTCGACGTGCAGGCGGAACATGGTCTCGAGGTTGTCGAGACCATCGTCGAGCCACAGCGAAGCGTTATGGATGATCGCGCGCAGGCCGTCGTAATGGCCATGCAGGTAGTCGATCAGGGCCTGGCGGTCGGCCGCCTGGCACAGGTCGGCCTGGAACTGCACGATGTTCGGGTGGGCCGCCTGTGGCTGGGCGCTGCGGCTGGCACTGACCACCTTATGGCCGGCCTGGGCAAGTTCAAGGGCCAGAGCCAGCCCGACGCGCTGGCTGGCTCCGGTAACGAGAATTGGGCTGTTCATGTTCGGGGCGGTCAACTGTCTGTCCTTGGGTTGCCGCCCAGCATACCCGAACTGTTCAATGCGTGTACCGCTGGCCTCAGCGGCTGCGCAGGGCACCCGTGGCGGGTGGTGATGTGTGCAGCCAGCCGGCCAGCAGGCGGGTGGACAACGGGATGAATAGGTAGACCATCATGGGCGTCAGGGCCAGGGTGCTGAGCAGCACCCTGGGCGACAGTTCCAGCGCCGCCAGCCAATGGCCGAACACCAGGTTGAACACCAGCGAGACCGGGAAGAAGGCCAGCCAGATGGCCACGGCCTGTTTCCAGCGCGGTGGTTTTTGCACCATGTGGGTGCCGAACCAGTCATCAATGCCGCTTACGCGCGCCTCCCTGGGGCGTTCGAACAGGCCATTGCCGCGTTGCAACCAGGCCCGACGCGAAGCGGAGTGCTCCCAGGCATGCAAGGTGGGTTCGTCGCTGAAGCGGAAGATGATCTGGAACTCATCGCCATCGCGGGGTGGGGCGAGGATGCCCGAACCGAGGTAGCCGGGGAAATCGGTGGCCAACTGCTCGCCTTCATGCAGCCAGGCCAGCAGGTCCTGGTAGCGGCCATGGGCGGCGCGGCGCGACACCATCAGGGTGACGGGTGGGGTAGACATCGTGTATCTCCTGGCGACAGGGCTGGCGGGTAGCTGGCCCTTCTGGCTGAGTCGCCCGGGGTGGTGGGCGACGCAGGCGTGCATGCAAGAATCGGGCGCGGATTATCGCGTATCGGCATTCTTCGGCAAATGGCATCCGGCAAACGGTCAATCCCTGTGCCCGTTACGGTCGTAGTAGACTATTGCTCGACCTACCACAGGGTAACCCGTGCACATGAACGAACAGGGGCGTAAGCCAGTGATCGACGCCGGTCTGATGCAGCAGGACCTGTTTCCGATCCGCGAAGTTTCCCGCCTGACCGGCGTCAATGCCGTGACCTTGCGCGCCTGGGAGCGCCGCTATGGTCTGATCCAGCCAACCCGCACCGACAGTGGTCACCGCCTCTACTCGCAGGCCGATATCGATGACGTGCGCCGCATCCTTGGCTGGCTGGAGCGCGGTGTGGCGGTCAGCAAGGTCGGCAGCATCCTAGCGCGCGACCATGCCCTGGCCGGGCAGGCAGGCGGGGCGATGGATGCCTGGGCACGTTGGCAGCAGCAGATTCGCCAGGCAGTGCAAGGTTTTGATGCGGCAAGCCTGGACCGCCTGTTCGACGAGGTGTTTGCGGCAAGCGCAGTGGACCAGGTATTCAGTGAAGTGTTCATGCCGGTTTGGCATGACCTTGCCGTCGGGCACGGCGGTTATGGGCAGGCCAGCGAGTGGCTGTTCCTGGACCAGTTCCTGCGTGGCCGGGTGTTCGCCCGCTTGCGGCTTGCCCGTGCGCCGCGCGGGCGCACGGTAGTGCTGGCGCCACTTCCGGGGCATTGCCATGAGCTGGAATTGCTGGTTGCCAGCCTGGCTCTGGGCAGCGACGAAGTGGGCGTGACCCTGTTGGCGAACGGGCAGCCGCTGGCGGAACTGGCGCTGGTTTGCGAGCGCCTGAAACCGGATGCCTTGGTGCTGTTCTCCCACCAGTCCCCCACCGTCGAAATCAACCGGCGCCTGGCACGCCTGGTGGCCGGGTTGGAGTGCCCGTTGCTACTGGCCGGTGAGGCGGCGGAACTGGCACAAGAGAGCCTGGCTGGCAGCCCGATTGCCTGCCTGGGTGCTCAGGGTAGTGTGATGCGTCAGCGTTTGCGGCAGTTTCTGGCCGGTCAGCTCGATACCTGAGTGTGCAGTTCAGGGTGGGCCCGGCGATGGGCCTGAAGAATGTAATCGCGCAGGCGTTCGGTTTCTTCGGCCGAGCTTTGGCTGAGGTCGTAGGCGGCCAGGTCCGGGCCGATGCGTCGGCTCAACACGCCATGCAGTTTGATGGGACTGATGCCGCCAGGCGCGAAGCGCAGCTCGAAGCGCGCTGGCGCTGCCGGCAGGCCACGGACTTCAACTAGCGTACCCTTGAACGATATATCACGAACCCGCAGGCCGCTGTCCTGCCCATCGGCATCGAGCAACGCGCTCGGCTGCTCCATCGACAGGCGCCAGGGGCGCAGCATGGGGCCGTCTTCGTAGATCTCTGGCGAGCCCAGTTGCAAGTGCAGGGCGTGGAATTCGTCTTCCACCAGTTGCAGCGGGAAGCTGATCTGCTGGTTGTTGAACTGGGCCTGCAAGGTGACTTGCTCATTGGCCACCAGACGGGTAAGCAAGCTCTGGATTCGACGGTCGCCATTGACCAGCAGGCTCGACATGGGGTCGGCCAGGTTCAGTTGCGGCGAATGCTGCATGTTCTGTATGAAGTCCAGTTCGTCCTGGGTGAGGAGCGCTTCTGCTTGCATGATCGAACTCAAGGGTGGCGTTTTCTTCAACGGGATTGACCGTCACCGGTGTACTTGGTTCAGGTGCGTTCGTCGGGTTTCGGACGAGCGTGCAGCTCCGCCAGCTCGCGTTCCAGTTCGACCTGGCGGCTCACGTCTTTCTGGATCCCGATGAAGTAGGTGCGTTGTTCGGCATCGTGCCTGACCGGGGTGATCGACAGCTCGTTCCAGAAAGCGCTGCCATCCTTGCGATAGTTGCGCAGCACTTCGCGGCACGGGCGGCCTTCGGCCAGCGCCTTGCGAATGCGCGCACGGCCAAGCTGGTCACGGTCGCTGGCCTGCAGGAAGCGACAATCCTGATAGAGGATCTCGTCACGGCTATAGCCGGTCAGGCGTTCGAAGGCGGCATTCACATAAATCAGGATGGTGTCGTCGCCTTCCTGTTCGGCGACCACGATCCCGTCGTTGGATGCGTCGACCATGGATTGCAGCAATTGGGCGTTGATCATGTTCGGGCCATTGAACGAAGAAGGGCTGAAGATGGCGACTTTGATAGAGGGGGCCTTTTGCCAGCGCTGGGTGGTAGTATCCTACGATTTCACTCAGTTTCGGAATCCTCTACTTGATGAAAGTCGCCATTATTTCCGGATCGGTCTACGGCACCGCCGAAGAAGTCGCCCGTCACGCTGAAACGCTGCTCAAGGCAGCGGGCCTGGAAGCCTGGCATGCGGCGCGCGCCACCTTGCAGGACCTTGAAGGTTTTGCCCCTGATGCCCTGCTGGCCGTCACCTCTACCACCGGCATGGGCGAGCTGCCGGACAGCCTCATGCCGCTGTACAGCAGTATCCGCGATACGCTGCCTGCGGCCTGGCGTGGCCTGCCGGGCGCGGTGATCGGGCTGGGCGATTCCAGCTATGGCGACACCTACTGCGGTGGGGGCGAGCAACTGCGCGAGCTGTTTGCCGAACTGGGCGTGCGGGAAGTGCAGCCGATGCTGCGCCTGGATGCCAGTGAGACGGTAACCCCGGAAGCAGATGCCGAGCCTTGGCTGGCCGAGTTGGCTGCAGCATTGAAAGCCTGACGAGCTGTGTCGCCAGCACCGGCCTTTTCGCGGTTAAACCCGCGAAAAGGCCAGCAAGGGCCACTCATGCCTTGCTGTCGGGCACTGACCGCTCGCTCACCAACGCCAACCAGGCCTGCGCGGCTCGTGACAGATACGCCCCGCGCCGCCAGATGAAGGCGATGTCCCAACGCAGGTCCTCCGGCGAGCGCAGCGGCAAACGCACTACCCCGGGGCGTTCCAGTGCCCTTGCCACCACACGGGGCAGCAACACCACGCCCTGGCCCGCCGCCACCAGCGCCGCGAGAAAGTCGGCCTGGCCACTGCGCCCGCCTTCCTTCGGGGTAAAGCCTTGCTGCAGGCATGCCTTCAGTAGCCGGTCATTGAGCACGAAGCTGCGCTGGTAAAGCAGAAACGGGGTATCGGCCAGCTGCTGCAGGTCCACCCCGTCCTGGCCCGCCAGGCTGTGGCCGGCCGGTAACAGGGCATCCAGTGGCTCGTTGCAGAATGGCTGATAGGCGAAAGCTTCGTCAGTGGGTGTCAGGCTGCCGCCCAGCTCCAGTTCGCCACTTCTTACTGCCTGTTCTACGCTGCGGCTGCCACCTTCGAGCAATTGCACGGTAATGTTCGGGTGGCGCCGCCGGTACTCGGCGAACAACCCGGCGAACAGCGCGTCGCTGCCCAGCATCGGCAAACCCAGACGCAACTCGCCGCGGCCCATCTGGCTGAGGTCGTCCAGTTCACTCAGCAGCGCCTGGCGCTGGCGCAGCAGGGCTTCGCCACGCTCCAGCACGATGCGCCCGGCCGCAGTCAGGTGCAGCTGTGAAGCCTGGCGTTCCAGTAGCGGCTGGCCCACATCTTGCTCCAACTGGGCGACCTGTTTGCTCACGGCCGACTGGCTGACGTGCAGGGTTTGCGCCGCCTGGGTGAAGCCACCGCGGTGAACCACTTCGATAAAGCTGCGCAGTTGTTTGAATTCCATGAGTGCAATTCCATTCTGGAATGGTGTGCAGTCTAACAATTCGCTTCTGGCCTAGGCAGCCGAAACTTAAAATGAGGGCCTGTTCGAGGAACCCCCATGAAACCCGCGTTACTGAAAAAAGCCCTGCGCCTGCTGGCCGAGCTGGCAACCCTCTGTGCCCTGTTCCTGCTTGGCGGTCAGCTTGCTGCCTGGCTGGGCTGGCCGATTCCGGGTGGGGTGATGGGCTTGGCCATGCTGCTGTTGCTGTTCGCTGCAGGTGTGCTCAAGCCGGCCATGCTGCAACTGGGGGCAGGCTGGCTGATGGCCGAGATGCTGCTGTTCTTCATTCCGGCGTTGATGAGCCTGCTCGATTATGGCGCCCTGATCCGTGACGAAGGCTGGCGCATCTTGTTGGTGATTGCCGTGAGCACCTTGATGGTGATGGTGGTGACCGCATTGACCGTTGAACTGGTGTGTCGCTGGAGCTTGCGCCATGAGCCTTGAACCGATGCCGCTGTTCTGGCTCGCCCTGACGCTGCTGGCCTATCTGGGCAGCCGCTGGTTGTACCGACGCAGTGGGCGCTACCTGCTGTCGCCGCTGATCCTGGTGCCGGTCTTGTTGCTGGCGGTGGCAGTACCGCTGCACACCGCCTATGCCGAGTACGCCCGCAATACCCACTGGCTGATGAGTGTGCTCGGCCCGGTGACCGTGGCATTCGCGGTGCCGATCTGGCAGCAGCGGGCCATGCTCGCACGCCATTGGCCGGCGCTGATGGTGGGCATGGTGGCCGGCAGCAGTGCCTCGATTGCCAGTTCCTGGGGGCTGGCCCATCTGTTCGCATTGGACAGTGCGACCAGCCTGTCGCTGGTGCCACGTTCGATCACTACCCCCTTTGCCATGCCGCTGGCGCATGACCTGGGGGGTGTACCGGAGCTGACTGCGGTATTCGTGATGTTCACCGGGGTACTTGGGGCCATGTTCGGCGGCGTGCTGCTGCGCTGGCTGCCGTTGCGTACGCCGCTGGCACGCGGTGCGCTGTTTGGCGTCGGTGCCCATGGCGCGGGGGTCAGCCGGGCACAGGAGGTGGGCCGCGAGGAAGGATCGGTGGCGGGCCTGGTGATGGTCCTGACCGGGCTGCTGAACCTGTTCGCGGCACCGCTGCTGACCATGCTGCTCTGACCGTTCGTGCCACTGACTCGCTCAGTCATCAAGCTGGCTGGCAACGCAAGTTCAAGGCCCCGGGCTGCTGGCTAGACTCAGCCTCGACTCAGAGAGCACATGTAAGTGCCGAGGTGACATGCAATGAGCGCAGCCTTGCCCTGTTCAACCAATACCACTTCACCGGGACCCTGCTGATGCCTCTGGCCGAAATTCCATTGTGCGTCTGGCGTACCCGTGGACAGAATTTCAACTTCCGGGGCCAGAGCATCCGTTACTGGATTGCAGGGCAAGGAGAGCCCCTGCTGCTGTTGCACGGTTTTCCCACGGCCAGCTGGGATTGGCACTACCTGTGGGGGCCTTTGGCCCAGCGCTTCCGGGTAATCGCCTGCGACATGCTCGGCTTTGGCGATTCCGCCAAACCGGTCGATCATGCCTACAGTCTGATGGAGCAGGCCGATCTCCAGCAGGCCTTGCTCGCCGAACTGCAGGTCGGGCAGCCGGTGCACCTGCTGGCCCACGACTACGGTGGCAGCGTGGCCCAGGAACTGCTGGCGCGGCATCACGAACAGCGCGCCAGCATCGGCAGCTGCGTGTTCCTCAACAGCGGGTTGTTTCCGGAAAGTTGTCGCTTGCTGCTGATCCAGAAACTGCTGCTCAGCCGTGTGGGCTGGCTGATAGGGCGCTCGTTCGGGCGCGACGACCTGGTGCGCAACGTGACCCAGGTCTACGGGCCTTGCACCCATCCCAGTGAAAGCGCACTGGATGACCTCTGGAGCCTGATCACCGCCAACAACGGCACCCGCGTGTTGCACAAGCTGGTTGGCTACATGCCGGAGCGCAGGCTGCACCGTGACCGCTGGGTTGGCGCCATGCAGCGTGAAGGCGTGCCGTTGCGCCTGATCAACGGCATGGTCGACCCGCTGTCGGGT
This sequence comes from Pseudomonas sp. TE21394, assembly GCF_054057835.1. Lineage (NCBI taxonomy): Bacteria > Pseudomonadati > Pseudomonadota > Gammaproteobacteria > Pseudomonadales > Pseudomonadaceae > Pseudomonas > Pseudomonas sp. TE21394. Next base: position 2,800,055 of record NZ_JBSRZR010000001.1, read on the forward strand.
GCGCACATGGTCGAGCGCTACCTGCAACTGGTGCCGGCACCGGACACGGTACAACTGCAAGGTATCGGCCACTATCCGCATACCGAAGCGCCGGTTCAGGTATTACGCCATTACCTGGCCTTTCGCGAGCGGCCGCTGAGCTATCTGCCACAGAAGATGGCGTGGTCCTGACCAGGCTTGCCGACCATCGCGTTGTGTTATTGCCAGGCATTCAGCCAGCATGCGCTTGATTGTCCATTCGCCTTCGACGGCAGACACTCGGCAGACCTGAACCTGCCTGGAGCCCTGTACATGAGCGAGCCTGTCCGTCTGCAAGATCGCGTGGTGATCGTCACCGGAGCCGGCGGTGGCCTGGGCCGTGCCCATGCGTTGCTGTTCGCTGCGCGTGGCGCCCGGGTGGTGGTCAACGACCTCGGTGGCTCCACCCATGGCGAGGGTGCCAGCGCTTCGGCCGCTGACCGGGTTGTCGAGGAGATTCGCGCCGCAGGTGGCAACGCCATCGCCAGCCATGATTCGGTCAGCCATGGCGCGCGCATCGTCGAACAGGCCCTGGACAGCTTCGGCCGGGTCGATGTGCTGGTGAACAACGCCGGCATCCTGCGTGACAAGAGCTTCCACAAGATGGAGGACAGCGACTGGGAGCAGGTCTACCGGGTACATGTCGAAGGGGCCTACAAGGTCACCCGCGCCGCCTGGCCGCACCTGCGCGAGCAGAACTGGGGGCGGGTAATTTTCACCGCATCCACGTCGGGCATCTACGGTAACTTTGGCCAGGCCAACTACGGCATGGCCAAGTTGGGCCTGTATGGCTTGACCCGCACCCTGGCGATCGAGGGGCGCAAGCATGGCATCCTGGTCAACGCCATCGCCCCGACCGGCGGGACACGCATGACCGAAGGGCTGATCCCGCCCCAGGTGTTCGAGCGGCTCAAGCCCGAACTGGTCAGCCCGCTGGTGGTGTACCTGGGCAGCGAACAGTGCGAGGCCAGCGGGGAGCTGTTCGAAGTGGGCGGCGGCTGGGTGGGCAAGGTGCGTTGGGAGCGTAGCCTGGGCGTGGGTTTCGATCCGCGTGAGGGCTTTACCCCAGAGCAGGTGGCTGAGAACTGGGCGCGCATCGATGACTTCGAAGGGGCGGTGCACCCGCAGGACAGCCTGCAGGCCTTGCAGCAGATGATGGCGAACCTGCAGAAGTACCCGTTGGGCTGAAACCTTTGCCGCACAGGCGAAGATTATCTGCAGTGCAGATAAAAAAGGCCGCTGCAAACCGCAGCGGCCAATCGAGACGTCAGATCAAGGAGCTTCAAAATCTACGTCGGTGAACCTCGCAGGCCTGAAAGGCGGGGGGGAGCCCTTCATGCCGGCCAGTGAGTTAAGAATAAGCGCTTGATCCTATAGGAAAAATAGCGGCTTATGACATTCACCTTTACGCCTCGGGCAATAGTGCCGCAGGTGTATAGCCCATCCGCCAGCTGGTTTCCCGTGCTGCCGCCAGCAGCCGTCGCGCCGCCGGGCCATGCTCGTCGGCGTGGAAGATCGATGTTGGCCCGACCACGGTCATCACCGCAGCGATCTGCCCCATGGCATTGAACACCGGGGCCGACAGCGCATCCACGCCGGGCATCAGCAGCCCGTGTACATGGTGCAGGCCACGTTCACGGATGCCGGCCAGTACTGCCTGGTAATCGGCAACACTGTGCTGCAGGGCCGCCAGTTCCCGGTCACGCAACTCCACGGTCTCGCGTTCGGGCAGGTAGGCGGCGAACACCAGCCCGGTGGATGAACTGAGCAGCGGCAGTACCGAGCCGATCTGGGTGACCACGGTGACTGCGCGGACTGCCGGCTCGATGCTGACCACAGTCGCGCCCTGGTTACCCCAGACGGCAATGAAGCAGCTCTCGTTCAGTTCATCGCGCAGCTGCGACAACGGCAGCGCAGCGATTTTCAGCACATCGATGCTGCCCAGCGCCGCCAACCCTACCCGCAGGGCCTCGCGCCCCAGGCCGTAATGGTTGGTGGCGGCGTCCTGTTCGGCAAAGCCGCTGGCGATCAACGCCTGCAAATAACGGTGCACCTTGCTCGCCGGCATCTGCACATGCTCAGCCAGGCGCGACAGCGAGGTGGAGGGGGAAAGTTCCGCAAGGGCCTTGAGGATATCGGTGCCGACCTCTGCCGAGCGGACTTTCTGCTTGCCGTTGTCGGCGGAGGAGCTGGCTTTGGTCATGGACATCTGTTTCCGGAATTTTCGCGTCGCGCCTTTATAGCTTGACGCATTGCCCGGAGCAAATTACGTTATTCGTAATCTGATTACGATAAAAACAACGCAGATGCGCTGCCAACCCGATCGGGATCGGTAGCCAGCTGTCAGCAACGGCTCGGCCAGAGCCCGGAGGCATCGATGAATCGCGATACGACACCCGACCTTCACTACCTCAGCGGCTTTGGCAACGAATTTGCCAGCGAAGCCCTGCCGGGTGCCCTGCCGGTCGGGCAGAACTCGCCGCAAAAGGCGCCGTACGGGCTGTATGCCGAGCTGCTCTCGGGCACGGCGTTCACCATGGCCCGCAGCGAGCTGCGCCGGACCTGGCTGTATCGTATTCGCCCGTCCGCGCTGCACCCACGTTTCGAGCGTCTGGCGCGCCAGCCACTGACCGCCCCGCTGGGCACCATTACCCCAAACCGCCTGCGCTGGAGCCCCCAGCCGATCCCCAGCGAACCGACCGACTTCGTCGAAGGCTGGCTACCCATGGTGGCCAATTCGGCAGCAGACAAACCGGCTGGCGTCAGCATCTACATCTACCGCGCCAACCGTTCGATGGAACGGGTGTTCTTCAACGCCGACGGTGAGCTGCTGCTGGTGCCGGAACAAGGCCGCCTGCGCATCGCCACCGAACTGGGGGTCATGCAGGTTGAGCCGCTGGAAATCGCAGTGATCCCGCGCGGCATGAAGTTCCGCGTCGAGCTGCTCGACGGCCAGGCGCGTGGCTACATTGCCGAAAACCACGGCGCACCGCTGCGTCTCCCCGACCTGGGCCCGATCGGCAGCAACGGCCTGGCCAACCCGCGTGACTTCCTCACCCCGGTGGCGCATTACGAGGAGGGCGCAGGCCCGGTGCAGCTGGTGCAGAAGTTCCTTGGCGAACACTGGGCCTGCGAATTGCAGCACTCGCCGCTGGACGTGGTCGCCTGGCACGGCAGCAACGTACCGTACAAGTACGACCTGCGGCGCTTCAACACCATCGGCACGGTCAGCTTCGACCACCCGGACCCTTCGATCTTCACGGTATTGACTTCGCCGACCAGCGTGCATGGCATGGCCAACATGGACTTCGTGATCTTCCCGCCACGCTGGATGGTGGCCGAGAACACCTTCCGTCCACCATGGTTCCACCGCAACCTGATGAACGAGTTCATGGGCCTGATCAACGGTGCCTACGACGCCAAGGCCGAAGGTTTCCTGCCCGGCGGTGCCTCGCTGCACGGCGTTATGAGCGCACACGGTCCCGATGCCGAAACCTGCGAGAAGGCCATTGCCGCCGACCTGGCGCCGCACAAGATCGACAACACCATGGCCTTCATGTTCGAGACCAGCCAGGTGCTGCGCCCGAGCCAGCAGGCCCTCGAATGCCCGCAATTGCAGGCCGACTACGATAGTTGCTGGGCCACCTTGCCGAGCACCTTCAACCCGAACCGGAGATAACCATGAACCAGACCGCCATTGCCCGTAGCTGGGTGGAGCACGCCAACGGGCACAGCGACTTCCCACTGCAGAACCTGCCGTTGGGCATTTTCAGCCGGCCCGGGGAAGCCAGGCGCTGTGGCGTGGCCATCGGCGACGCGATCCTCGATCTCGAGGCAGTGCTGGCCGCCGGCCTGTTCGACGGCGCCGCCAAGGCCGCTGTGGAAGCCACCCGCGGTGGCGCTCTGAACGCATTCTTTGCCCTCGGTCGCGGCGCCCGCGTGGCTTTGCGCGAACGTCTGCTGGTGTTGCTGGGCGAGCATAGCGAGCACCAGGCGGCGCTGCAGCCTGCGTTGTATCCGGCCAGCACCTGCCAGCTGCATGTCCCGGCGCAGATCGGTGACTACACCGATTTCTACGTAGGCATCGAACACGCCAGGAACGTCGGCAAACTGTTCCGCCCCGACAACCCGCTGCTGCCCAACTACAAGTACGTGCCGATCGGTTATCACGGCCGCGCCTCGACCATTCGCCCGTCCGGCACCGACGTGCGCCGCCCCAAGGGCCAGACCCTGCCGGCCGGGCACAGCGAGCCAAGCTTCGGCCCCTGTGCGCGCCTGGACTACGAGCTGGAACTGGGTATCTGGATCGGCCAGGGTAATGAAATCGGCCAGGCGATCCCGATCGGCGATGCCGCCGAACACGTGGCCGGCCTGTGCCTGCTCAACGACTGGTCGGCACGAGACATCCAGGCCTGGGAATACCAGCCACTGGGCCCGTTCCTGTCGAAGAGTTTCGTTACCACCATCTCGCCATGGGTCGTCACTGCCGAAGCGCTGGAGCCGTTCCGTTGCGCCCAGCCGCCACGCCCGCAAGGCGATCCGCAGCCACTGTCGTACCTGCTGGACAAGCGCGACCAGGCCGCCGGTGCGTTCGATATCGAACTCGAGGTGCTGCTGCTGACCGAGCGCATGCGCGAGCAGGGCATGGCCCCGCACCGCCTGACCTTGAGCAGCACCCGCAGCATGTACTGGACCGTGGCGCAGCTGGTGACCCACCACAGTGTCAATGGCTGCCAGTTGCAGCCGGGCGACCTGTTCGGTTCGGGCACGCTGTCGGGTGCCACGCCTGGTTCGTTCGGCAGTCTGCTCGAGATCACCGAAGGCGGGAAACACCCGGTGGAGCTGGCCAGTGGCGAGGTACGCAAGTTTCTCGAGGACGGCGACGAGATCATCCTGCGTGGCCGCTGCGTGCGTGAAGGCGTGGCCAGCATCGGCTTCGGCGAATGCCGTGGTACGGTCATCGCGGCCAACTGAGGAGGCAGGGGCATGGAGCTGTACACCTATTACCGTTCCACCTCGTCCTATCGGGTGCGCATTGCCTTGGCGCTGAAGGGGCTGGCCTACCAGTCCCTGCCGGTCAACCTGCTGCAGGGTGAGCAACGCAGTGCAGGCTACGTCGCCGTCAACCCGCAGGGCCGTGTGCCGGCCTTGCGCACTGACGGCGCTGAGCTGCTGGTGCAGTCACCGGCTATCATCGAGTACCTGGAAGAGGTTTATCCACAACCCGCGTTGCTGCCTGCCACTGCGGAGGCGCGTGCCAAGGTGCGCGGTGTGGCTGCGATCATCGGCTGCGATATCCACCCCTTGCACAATGTCAGTGTGCTCAACCGGCTGCGCCAGGCCGGGCATGATGAGACCCAGGTCAACCAGTGGATCGGCCACTGGATCAGTCAGGGGCTGGCGGCGGTGGAACAACTGATCGGCGACCACGGCTTCTGTTTTGGCGACAAGCCAGGCCTGGCGGACGTCTACCTGATACCGCAGTTGTATGCAGCCGAACGTTTCAACATCGACCTCGACGGCTTCCCGCGCATCCAGCGGGTTGCCGCCCTGGCGGCCGGGCATCCGGCGTTCGCCAAGGCACACCCCGCCCAACAGCCGGACTGCCCGGCTCAGTGAATGGAACGGTTCGCCGCCGGAAGCTTGCCGATACGCTCGGACAGCTTCAGGCGCTGGACCGGGTCTTCCGTCAGCAGCAAGGCATGCTCCAGGTCGAAGCGCTCGGCCTGCGGGCAATCCAGATGCTGGTAGAGCGAGGCGCGGGTCACATAGTCGCTGACTTGTACCGGCCCCAGTTGCATGACCCGTTCGGCATCGATCAGTGCCGCCAGGTGGTTGTCGTTGCTGATGTGCAACTGGCGCAGGTTGCGTGACAGACGTTGCAGGATCTGCGCGGGGCTGGCACTGCGCATGTGCTCGGCGGTCAGCGCGACCTGCGGGCCGAACTGGCGCGCCAGCAGTTCGCGACAGTCGTTGGGGTACAGGCGTCGGCCGCCGCAGGGGTCGAGGAGGTGGTCGGCACCCGGCACGCGCAGCAGGAAATGGCCAGGAAAGCCCACGCCCTCCAGGGGTATGGACAGGCGTCGGGCCAGCTCCAGGGCGAGGATGGCCAGGGCCAACGGCTGGCCACGGCGGCGCTGCAGCACCTTGTCCATCATCGCGGCATGCGGGCGCAGGGGGTGATACTCATCCTGCTGGAAACCCAGGGCATTGAGCTGGCGCAACAGTGGCTGGGCCAGTTCGCACAGCGGCAGCAGCGGCAGGCTGGCACTGATCTCGCGTTGCAGGTCATGCAGCGTGGCCAGGCTGGCCGCGGGCTCGATGCTGCGGTCATGCTCGGCGGCAATCCACAATGCGGCTTCCAGCAGGGCGACGGGCTCGCGTTCCAGGCAGGCCAGGCAGGCTTGACGTGGCTTCATGGGGCTTCTCCACACACGCTTGAGTATTAGCCTCGCTACACGGTTTCGTCCAGTGGTCCGGCGGCGGCTTAGGCCCAAGGGCCAAGCCTATACTGGAATGAGCACCTCTCAGGGGAGCCTGTCGATGTTCGCACTGATGCAAAGCACCCGTACCCAGTCGCTGCACCTGTTCACCGACCCGCCCACCGGCCTCAAGGCCGTGGTGGCGATTCACAGTGAACAGTTGGGGCCGGCCATGGGCGGTTGTCGCTACCTGCCGTATGCCGACGACGAAAGCGCCATGACCGACGCCATTCGCCTGGCCCAGGGCATGAGCTACAAGGCAGCGCTGGCCGGCCTGCCATTGGGTGGCGGCAAGGCAGTGATCATGCGCAACCCGCATGTGGAAAACCGTGCCGCGCTGTTCGAGGCCTTTGGCCGCTTCATCGATACCTTGCAGGGGCGCTTCATCATTGCCGTGGACAGCGGCACCTCTACCCTGGATATGGATTGCATTGCCCAGAGTACTCCGCATGTGACCAGCACCACGGCCTGCGGCGATCCTTCACCGCACGCGGCGATGGGGGTTTTTGCCGGCATATGTGCAACCACTTCGTTCCGGCTTGGCAGTGATGACCTGCAGGGGCTGCGGGTTGCGGTGCAAGGGCTGGGCAATGTCGGTTATGCGCTGGCCGAGCAACTGCATGCGGCGGGGGCGGACTTGCTGGTGAGCGACCTGGACCCCGGGCGGGTGCGGCTGGCAGTGGAGCAGTTCGATGCCAAGCCGGTCACCAACGATGCATTGCTCAGCACCCCTTGCGACATCTTCGCGCCCTGTGGCGTGGGGCCGGTGCTGAACGGGCAGAGCGTGATGCAGTTACGTTGCGCGGCGGTGGCGGGGGCGGCGAACAACCAGTTGACCACCTTGCAGGTGGCCGACCAGCTGGAATCGCGCGGGATTTTGTATGCGCCGGACTACGTGATCAATGCCGGTGGGCTGATCTACGTGGCGCTTACCCACCGTGGCGAGGACCTGGGTACCATCACCGCGCACCTGGCGCGGATACCTTCGCGGCTGACCGAAGTGTTCGGCCATGCGCAGGCCCAGAAACGCTCGCCGGCGCGGGTGGCACAGATGCTGGCGGAGCGGCTGCTCTACGGTTGACGGCTGCTCCTGCAAAGGCCAGCGCAGGTATTACTCGGCTGCTGGCGCCTCGAGCAACTCGGCCAACGCATCCGGCTGGCTCTTGAATGCGCGGGCGAACACATCGCGGTTCCTGGCCATGTAGATGCCGGCTTCCTCAACCTGCTGCTCGGTCAGCGAGGGCACGGCCTTGTGCAGCACTTCGGCCAGGCGCTCGGCCAGTTCGAGCATCTTGTCGTGACGGTCTGCTTCGGCCTTATCCATGAACAAGCGCTCCGGATCGCGGCTGCTGCGGTATACCACTTCGACGGCCATTCATCACCTCTATGCCTTTTGCTGGTTAGGTTACGATCTACTGTATCCATATACAGTAATGGCATTTGCCACCGTCACGCAAGCCGATTCTTCAGCCCGTGGGCGCGTGCCTTGTGGCAATCGGTCGCCTTCCAAGGCAAGGGCCTGGCCCTTTAACTGCATGGCACAAGCGTCACACCGGTGGCGCATCATCCTTCAAGACGTATCGGGGAATGGAACATCGTGAACATCAAATGGGCAGAAAAGCTGCGCAAGGGCCTGCACGGCTCGGCCGACTCGCTGGGCAACCTGTGTGTCGAGGCATTCCATTACCTGGCGCTGTTCGGCATTGGCGCGATTACCGCCTATGCCGCGGTGATGACCTTCCTGGACATGCTCGGCAAGGGCGGAGTCAGCGTCGATGACATTCTGCTGCTGTTCATCTACCTGGAGTTGGGGGCGATGGTGGGGATCTACTTCAAGACCAACCACATGCCGATCCGCTTCCTGCTGTACGTCGCCATCACTGCACTGACCCGCCTGCTGATCGGCGATGTCTCGCACCACAAGGCGCCGGACGCCGGGCTGCTGTACCTGTGCGGTGGCATCCTGCTGCTGGCGTTCTCGATCCTGGTGGTGCGCTACGCCTCGTACCGCTACCCCTCGACCAAGGTGCTGGATGCCAATGGCAAGGAAGTGGAGGAGGGCAAGTAGCCCTCAGTTGGCCATGAAATGGCGTGGCTCGCGCTGAGCGTCGCGGGTCAGTGCGGCCAGTACTTGCAAGGGGTTCTGGTTGTGTTCGATGGCCAGGCCCAGGCGGATGCTGTCGATCACCCGTTGCAGGCGCACCGGGTCATTGCGCTGGGCCTGGGTGATGAGACGCTTGGCGACTACGCCGCTGTCGTCGGACAGGGTCAGCATGATGCTGCCGTCAAGGTTGGCGATGCTCAGGTTGACCCGGTATTCGTGGGCGAATGCAGCACTGATTCGTTCGAATGGGTTGTTCATGGTGGTGCTTCTGCAATGAATGACTGCAGGGGTTGACCGACGCCTTCGGCAGTTGGTTCAGCGCCGTTGATCGACACCAACGAAAACGCCCGGCACGAGGCCGGGCGTTGCTTGCGTTACCGATCAGGCGTCCGGGTCATTCAGTTCCAGGGCGCCGCGCTTGCTGCGCAGCTTGCCGTAGAAGTGTTCCAGCGCGTGGTTCAGCTTGGTCGCGGCACCATCGACTGCCTGGTCCAGCGAAGTGGCAGTGTGGGTCACCGAGATCGGTTGATGGCCTTTGGGGCGAGCCTCCATCTGGCAGCGTTTGTCATGCGGTCCGGGCTTGGCGCCGTTCTCGTCGCGCAGGTGCACCTCGATGCGGGTGAGGTCGTCTTCGTAACGTTCCAGTGAATTCTGCAGGGTACTGCGGACCCACTGGTCGAGCCGGGCGTTGCCTTCGAAATGGTTGCTGCTGTTGACCTGGATTTGCATGATTCAATCCTTATTCAGCTTGCTCGCATGGAGACGCGCCTAGGCCTTTGAGACCCTTGGAATTTCTGCGTCTCTTGACTCTAAGGTCAGGCAACGGCGAAACGAATTCAAGCCTTTTTTGAAAATAAATTTCCTGTTGCATATGGGGCCACAGCTGACCACGCAGCGCTTAGGCTTTGCTTATGAGAATTGAAATCATTATTATTGAACGCCCGATAACGCCCAACCGTTCGCCATGACGCGTAAAACCGCCAGTCTCCCGATCAGCTATCGCCTGGCCGTGACTTCACGCAGCCTGGCCGCCCTGCTGGGCGGCTACCTGCTGGCGTCGATGGCCAGCGTCTGCATTGCTCTGGTGGCGCCGTTGCCGCAGGTCGATGCCACACTCACAGGCCTGTTGCTGTCATTCGTCTTCTACCTGCTGGCGTTCATCTGGTGCTTCGCCTGCCGTAGCGCTTTGCGCGCCTGGCTGGGTGTGCTGGCGCCAACTGTACTGCTGGGCGTGATCAGCGGGTTGGCCTACTGGATGACAAGCGCATGAAAGAAGGCTTCCGTCAGGCCATGGCCTGGCTGCACACCTGGACCGGCCTGATCTTCGGCTGGCTGTTGTTTGCCATATTCCTCACCGGCACGCTGTCGTACTTCAAGGAAGAGATCACCCACTGGTCCAGGCCGGAAGTGCGTAGTCAGACACTGGATCCGACCCATGCCCTGGAGGTGGCCCAGCGTTACCTGCTGGACCACGCAGGTCATTCGGGAACGTGGTTCATCCGCATGCCCAATGCACGTGAGGCGGGCCTGAATGTGGGCTATCGCGACACCAATGGCGGGCCGCGTGGCTTTGTCAGCCAGACCCTCGATACCCAGGCCGGTGAGCCGCTGCAGGCCCGTGACAGCCGCGGTGGCGAATTCTTCTACCGCTTCCATTTCCAGTTGCAGATGCCGCACCCCTATGGCCGCTGGCTGTCGACGTTCTGTGCATTCATCATGTTGCTGGGGCTGGTGACCGGCATCATCACCCACAAGAAGTTCTTCAAGGAGTTCTTCACCTTCCGCCCCGGCAAGGGCCAGCGCTCCTGGCTGGATGGGCACAACGCCATCGGCGTGTTGGTGCTGCCGTTCCACCTGATGATCAGCTACAGCAGCCTGGTGCTGTTCATGTACATGGTCATGCCGGCGGGCATCATGGCCAGCTACGGCAATGACACCGGCAAGTACTTCAACGATCTGTTCGGCCGCAACGAAGCGCCTGCGCCAGCCCATGTCGCCGCACCGCTGGTGCCGTTGGCAGGCCTGTACGCCAGGGTGCAGGCGCTGCAGCCGGGCGCGCGTATCGGCGATATCCAGGTGCAGAATCCGGGCGACCGCAATGCCCGCGTAACTTTCACTCAATCCTCGGCCGACCACGTCGCCTACCGGCGCAGCGCCAACTGGACATTCGATGGCTCCACGGGTGCCCTGCTGAGCCAGGGCAAGCCGGAGAGTGGGGTGATGATGACCGCGTTCAGTTTTGCCGGCCTGCACATGGGCAATTTCGCAGGGCCCTGGTTGCGCTGGCTGTATTTCTTGTTTGGCCTGGCGGGTACCGCGGTGATCGGCACCGGGCTGGTGATGTGGCTGGGCAAGCGTCAGCTAAAGCATGCCGGGACCGAACGCCTGCCGGGCGAGCTGCGCCTGGTCGAGGTACTCAACATCGCCAGCATGAGCGGGCTGCTGCTGGCCGTTGCCGGTTTCTTCTGGGCCAACCGCCTGATCCCGCTGGGGGTGCAAGGCCGGGCCGACTGGGAGGTCGATACCTTCTTCATCACCTGGGGGGTGACGCTGGTGCATGCCATGCTGCGCAGTGGGTACCGGGCCTGGGCCGAGCAACTGGCACTGGGCGCGCTGGCTTTTGCCCTGCTGCCGCTGCTCAACGCCCTGACCACCGGCCAAGGCCTGAACCATTCGCTGCCGGCAGGCGACTGGGCCATGGCCGGCTTCGACCTGACGGCGCTGGCGACCGGCCTGTTCCTCGCCTGGCTTGCCGGCAAGCTGTCGCGCAAGCCCGGGGTGGCTGCCAGACGCGCCCGGCACGCAGCCAGAACGCCACCTGCCGAAACGGCGGGGGCAAGCTGATGGCGGGCATTGCGCTGATCACATTCGCAGGCTTGGTTGCCCTGTGCCTGGCCATGCAAAAACATTTCGCCGACTTGTTCGGGCGCAAGCCGCGCCCAGGCCAGCTGCGCCTGTTGCGTAGCGCCGGCTGGTTGCTGTTGCTGGCTGCACTGGTACTGAGCGTGCACCTGCGTGGCTGGGCCCATGGCCTGGTGCAATGGGTCGCGGTGCTGATGGCCGGGGCGACCGTGTGGGTATTCGGCCTGCCATACCTGCCCCGGCTGCTGCTGGGCCTGGCCGCCGCCAGCATGGTGCTGGGGCCGTTGCTTGTCGTGTACGCCGGGTGACCTGATGAGTGAACAGGGCAACATGTTCGAGCCGGACACCGACAACGGCGGTGGGCGTGCGCGTTTCGTCGAGGTGTTCCAGGCCCAGCGCGCGCGTATGGAGGCATTGGTCAGTCGTCGGGTCGGTTGCCGGGCCACGGCATCGGACCTGGTCCAGGAGCTGTTTCTGCGTTTCTGGCGCCGCCCGGTGGTCAAGGTCGAGGCACTGGATACCTATCTGCTGCGTTGCGCCGGCAACCTGGCCATCGACCACTTGCGCAGTGAGGGCAGCCGCGAACGTGTCGTCGAAGCTGCGTTGCCGGTAGATGAAGCCCAGGCGCCGGAGCAGGCCGTGCAGGTCGACCATGACCTGCAGCGCATCGAAGCCGCCTTGCGCGCCTTGCCCGAGCGCACCCGGCAGATCTTCTTGCTCAATCGCATTCACGGGTGCAAGTACGGCGAGATCGCCAAGGCCATGCAACTGTCCCAGAGTGCAGTGGAAAAGCATATGATGCGCGCCCTCGAGGCGTGCAAGGCGAGTGTGGCCGAGCCCGCGTCCATTCCACGCCGGCCAGGGAGCGCCCGTCGATGAGCCATCTACCGCCGATTACCGAGGCGCAGTCCAAGGCTGCACTGCAATGGCTCAGCCGCATCAACGAGCAGCCCGCCCACGCCGATGGGGCCGCGTTCAAACGCTGGCTGCTGAGCCACCCCGCGCACCGTGCAGCCTTCGCCCAGGCGCAGGCGCTGTGGCAGGCCAGCGGCACCGCTGCGGCGCGCCTGGCTGACGAAGAACAGCAAGGCCTGCAGCGCTATCTGGATGCAATGGCCCGGCCAGTGGCCAGGTCGCCATGGCGGCAGCGCCTCGCCGCACTGGCGGCCTGCCTGGTGCTGGCCGTGGGCATTGCCGGGGGTTGGCAGCCTGGCCTGTGGTTGCAGGACCTGCAGGCTGACTACAGCAGCGCCGGGCAGGTGCGGCAGGTAATTCTGGCTGACCAGTCGCAAGTGACGCTGGATGCGCAGAGCGCGATTGCAGTCGATTTTGTCCGAGGTGAGCGCCGCGTGCGCTTGTTGTATGGCGCGGCATTCTTCCAGGTCACGCATACCGGTGAGCCATTCCTGGTCGAAGCAGCGGGGGGCGAGGTGCGGGTACTCGGTACGCAGTTCGAAGTGCGTGAGCAGGGCGAAGGCGTCCAGGTCACGGTGCGTAGCGGGCGGGTGGCAGTAAGCCCGGCACCGGGAGCCGCAAAGCGCGAACTGACGGCCAACCAGCAGGTGACCTACGCTACAGGCCGGCTGGGTGACCTTGTGACAGTGGATAGCGACACCCGCCTGGCCTGGCGCCAGGGTTGGCTGAATTACTACCAGGTCCCGCTGGCGCAGGTGGTCGAAGACCTGGGGCGCTATTACCCGGGGCGCATCCTGCTGCTCGACGGCGAACTGGGGCAGCGCAAGGTCAGTGGCAGTTTTCCCGCGGCAGAACCGTTGCCGGCGCTGGATTCGCTGGGCAAGGTGATGGGCTTTTCGCGGCAGACTGTGCTGGGACGGTTGACGGTCATCCGATAATCGCCTGTGCCGGCCTCTTCGCGGGCACAGGTAAAAATATTTTCAAATAGCAGGTGAGGTAACAGGTCGTGACATCCGTGTAATGAGTGGAAGTGCGATTCATTCGCAGTCATAACCCTCTCACAGGTCAGCGTCCATGAAGTTCACCCCGCGTTGCGTCCCTCTCTGGCTCAGCCTGTCCGCGCTGCCGGCCCTCGTTTTCGCTCCCCTGGCCTGTGCTGCCGAGCTACAGCAGACGTACGCCTTCGCCCTGCCCGCGCAACCCTTGGCACAAGCGCTCAATGCGTTCAGTCGCACCACTGGCCAGGGCGTGGTCTACACCTTGGAGCTGCCCGGCGGGCAGGCCCCGGCGCTGAACGGCCGGTACAGCGCCGAGCAGGCCCTGCAGCAACTGCTGGGCAGCAGTGGGTTGGCCTGGCGTCGCGTCGACGCGCGCACCTTTACCCTGGAAACGCTGGATACCTCCGGCGCCCTCAGCCTGCAGGCCACCACGGTCACCTCGGAACTGGACGACTACAGCTACCAGCCTCCGGCCAGCGCCTCGATCATGCGCGGGCAGGGTCCGAGCCAGGACATTCCCCAGGCGATCAACGTGGTGCCGGCCCAAGTCATTCGCGACCAGGCCCCGCGCAACCTCGACGACGCCCTGGCCAACGTCAGCGGCATCACCCAGGGCAACAACTTTGGCGGCACCGCCGACACGGTGATGAAGCGTGGTTTCGGTGATAACCGTGATGGATCGATCATGCGCGACGGCATGCCGGTGGTACAGGGCCGCAACCTCAATGCCAGCACCGAGCGGGTCGAAGTGCTCAAGGGCCCGGCGTCGCTGCTGTACGGCATCCAGGACCCGGGCGGGGTAATCAACGTGGTCAGCAAGCGGCCGCAGCTGCAGCAGTACAACGCCCTCAACGTGCGCGGCTCGACCTACGGCAGTGGCAAGAACGGCAGCGGCGGCGGCTTCGACAGTACCGGCGCGCTGGGCGACAGCAACTTTGCCTACCGCCTGATCGTCGACCACGAGGACGAGGACTACTGGCGCAACTACGGCGTGCACCGCGAATCGCTGGTGGCGCCGTCGCTGGCTTGGCTGGGTGAGGACACCCAGGTGGTACTGGCCTACGAGCACCGCGAGTTTCTCTCACCGTTCGATCGGGGCACTGCATTTGGCAACAACGGCCACCCGCTGGACATCCCGGCCACGCGGCGCCTGGATGAGCCATTCAACGACATGGAGGGGCGTTCCGACCTGTACCGGCTGGAGCTAGACCACCAGCTGGCCGATGACTGGAAGCTGCATTTCGGCTACAGCTTCAACCGCGAGACCTACGATGCCAGTCAGGTGCGGGTGACCAAAGTCAATGAAACAAGCGGCACGCTGGCGCGCAGCATCGACGGCACGCATGACGCCATGAGCCGTGACCAGTTCGCCACCCTGAGCCTGGCCGGCAACGTGCAACTGGCCGGCATGCAGAACGACCTGCTGTTCGGCATCGACCATGAGGACCGCAAGATCTTCCGCGGTGACCTGATCCGGCAGAAAGCCCAATCGACCTTCAGCTATGTCAATCCGGTCTATGGCCAGGAAGTGGAGGGCACTACGGTCGGTGCCAAGGAAAGCGACCAGACCGACAAGCTGCGCACCGACGCGCTGTTCGTACAGGACGCGCTGCACCTGGATGAGCACTGGATCCTGGTGGCCGGTGCGCGCTTTCAGCAATACGACCAGTACGCCGGTCGCGGGCGCCCGTTCCAGGTCAACACCGACAGCAACGGCCAGACCTGGGTACCGCACGCGGGTGTGGTGTACAAGGTCGATGAGCAGCTGTCGTTCTATGCCAGCTACAGCGAATCGTTCAAGCCCAACTCGACTATCGCGCCGCTGGTCGGCAACGTGGTGCTGGACGGCTCGGTGGCGCCGGAGGAGGGCAAGTCCTGGGAATTGGGGGCCAAGCTCGATATGCCGGGGCGCCTCACCGGCACCCTCGCGCTGTTCGACATCACCAAGCGCAACGTGCTGGTTTCCAGCCTCGACCAAGGCACGGGCGAGACGGTGTACAGCAATGCCGGTGAAGTGGGTTCGCGGGGTATCGAACTGGACCTGACCGGCCAGCTCAGCGAGCGCTGGAGCCTGATCGGCAGCTACGCGTTCACCGATGCTGAAGTGACCAAGGACCCGGAACTCAAGGGCAACCGCCTGCAGAACGTGGCCCGGCACAGTGGTTCGCTGTCGGCGGTGTACGATTACGGCAGCCTGTTTGGCGGCGACCGCTTGCGCCTGGGTGCCGGGGCGCGGTACGTGGGCGAGCGGGCGGGTGACTCGACCAATACCTTCGATCTGCCTTCCTATACAGTGGCCGATGCCTTTGCCAGCTATGAAACCCGGCTCGACGAGCACAAGGTGCTCGTGCAATTGAATGTGAAGAACCTGTTCGACAAGGTGTACTACAGCTCGGCAGTGAACCAGTATTTCGTGGCTATCGGCGATCCGCGGCAGGTAAGCCTGTCCAGCACCTTCGAGTTCTAGACCAGCCTGTGCCGGCGTCTTCGTGGCTTTAGCCGCGAATGGCCGAACGGTATTCACCGGGTGTCGCACCGATCGCCTGGCGGAAGCGGTTGCTGAAATGGCTGGCACTGGCAAACCCGCATAGCAAGGCAATTTCGCCCAGCGGCATCATCCCCAGCCGCAGCAGCTGGCAGGCCCGGTGCAGGCGCCGGGCCAGCAGGTACTGGTGCGGCGGCAGCCCGAAGCTGGCGCGGAACATGCGCGCAAAATGGTATTCGGACAGGTTGCAGCGCACGGCCAGTTCACCCAGGGTAATGGGCTGGTCAAGGTGTGCTTCGATGTAATCGATCATCTGCCGGCGCAGGTTCGGTGCCAGCCCGCCTTTCATGCGCAGGCCATGGCGCAGCCCGACCTGGTTGAGCAGCGCATGGTCGACGATTTCGTGCGCCAGGCTGCTGGCCAGCAAGCGCTCGCCAGGTTCGTCCCAGTCCAGGGTGGTCAGCTGGCGAAAGCGCGCGGCCTGCTGCGGGTCGTCGAGAAAGGTCGCTTCCTGCAGTTGCAGCTCACGCGGTTCGCGGTCGAGCAGGCGCACGCAGCCCAGGGCGAACTGCGTCTCGCTGATGTACAGGTGGGCCAAACGGATAGCGCCATTGACCACCCAGTTCGATTCCTGCCCGGCCGGCATCACGCACAGCTTGTTCGGCGCCCCCTTGTCGGCCGGGCGCTGGCGGCGGAAGGTGCCGGTGCCGTCGGCGATGTAGCACGACAGGGTGTGGTGGCTGGGTGCCTGGTAGTCGCGGGCATCGTCACGGTTGCTCCACAACGCCGCCGCCAGCCCGTCGCCCAGCTGTGCGCTCAGCTCCAGCCGGGCGTTGGGCGAGGCGTGCATGGCGTTGAACACTTGCAGTTGGCTGAATGGCGTCATGGGTTGTTCCTCTTGCCAGCCATCCTACTGCGCCTTGGGCAGGCTTACAGCTACCCGTGGGACAAATGCGCAAGTTTGTGCAAGCGCGTGGGTGTTCGACAGGAGAACACTGGAGATGCCTCGGCGAGGGCTGCGCCCTCGATTCGCGGGTGAACCCGCTCCCACAGGGACCGCGCCAGCCTCGAGAGCAGCGCGGTCCCTGCGGGAGCGGCTTTAGCCGCGAAGCGCCGGGCACCGATCTTGAAGGCCCAAGGAACCGCCGCCATGAACTTGTCGCTCTATCTGCTTACCGTGCTGATCTGGGGTACTACCTGGATCGCCCTCAAACTTCAGCTGGGCGTGGTCGCCATCCCGGTTTCGATCGTCTACCGCTTCGCCTTGGCCGGGCTGATCCTGTTCGCCTTCCTTTTGCTCACCCGCCGCCTGCAGCCGATGAACCGGCGTGGTCACCACATCTGCCTGGCCCAGGGCCTGTGCCTTTTTTGCGTCAACTTCATCTGCTTCCTCAGTGCCAGCCAGTGGATCGCCAGCGGCCTGATTGCCGTGGTGTTTTCCACCGCCACGTTGTGGAACGCACTCAACGCACGGATCTTCTTTGCCCAGAAGATTGCCAGCAATGTGCTTGCCGGCGGCGCCTTGGGCTTGTTCGGCCTGGGCCTGTTGTTCTGGCCGGAGCTGTCCCACCACACGGCCAGCCGCGAGACCCTGTATGGTCTTGGCCTGGCTTTGCTCGGCACCTTGTGTTTCTCGGCGGGCAACATGCTCTCGAGCATGCAGCAGAAGGCTGGGCTCAAGCCGCTGACCACCAATGCCTGGGGCATGGTCTACGGCGCAGCGATGCTGGCGCTGTTCTGTGTGATCAGCGGCGTGCCGTTCAGCATGGAGTGGAATGCGCGCTATATCGGCTCGTTGCTGTACCTGGTAATACCCGGTTCGGTGATCGCCTTCACCGCCTACCTGACCCTGGTCGGGCGCATGGGCCCGGAGCGGGCGGCGTACTGCACGGTGCTGTTCCCGCTGGTGGCGTTGAACGTGTCGGCGGTGGCCGAGGGGTATCAGTGGACGGCGCCTGCCTTGTTGGGGCTGGTGGCGGTGATGGCGGGGAATGTACTGGTGTTTCGCAAGCCCAGGGCCAAGTTCGCCACTGGGCTGTCGAGAACTGTGTAGGAGCGGCGCCGTGTCAGGCAGGCATCAGCCTTTCCACACCTGCGGGTTCACCAGGTCTCGTGGCCGTTCACCCAGCAGCGCCGCGCGCAGGTTGTCGATTGCCCGGTTGGCCATGGCCTCGCGGGTTTCGGCAGTGGCCGAACCGATGTGCGGCAAGGTCAGTGCATTGGGCAGCTTGAACAGCGGCGAATCGCTTAGCGGCTCTTTCTCATACACGTCCAGGCCCGCACCGCGAATCGTGCCGCTCTGCAGCGCCTCGATCAGCGCCGCCTCGTCCACCACCGGCCCGCGGGCGATGTTGATCAGGAACGCGCTGGGCTTCATCAGTTGCAGCTCGCGGGCACCGATCAGCTTGTGCGTGGCATCGGACAGCGGCACCACGATGCACACGAAGTCTGCTTCGGCCAGCAGTTGCTCCAGGCTGCGGAACTGTGCGCCCAGCTCTTGTTCCAGCGCGGCCTTGCGGCGGTTGCCGCTGTACAGGATCGGCATGTTGAAACCGAAGTGGCCCCGGCGCGCCACGGCTGCGCCAATGTTGCCCAGGCCGACGATGCCCAGGGTCTTGCCATGCACGTCGCTGCCGAAGTGCGCCGGGCCCACGGTGGCCTGCCAGTTGCCGGCCTTGGTCCAGGCATCCAGTTCGGCCGTGCGGCGGGCGCAGCCCATGATCAGCGAGAAGCCCAGGTCGGCGGTGCTTTCGGTCAGCACATCCGGGGTGTTGGTCAGGGCGATGCCGCGTTCGTTGAGGTAGTCCAGGTCATAGTTGTCGTAGCCGACCGAAACGCTGGACACCACTTCCAGCCTGGCCGCGCCTTCAAGCTGTGCCCGCCCCAGCTTGCGGCCGACACCGATCAGGCCGTGGGCCTCGGGCAGGGCCTCGTTGAACTGGGCGTTGATGTCGCCCAGCTTGGGGTTGGGCAGGATCACGTTGAAATCTTGCTGCAGGCGCTCGGCCATGGCCGGGGTAATACGGCTGAAGGCCAGGACGGTCTTTTTCATCGGGCAACTTCTCTGCAAGGCGGTGGGGCGGTGGTGGTTTCTTCGCGGGTGGACGCTCCCACCAGGTATTGCACAGGCCTGGAAGGCGGTGGTGTACCTGTGGGAGCGGGTTTACCCGCGAAGAGGCCAGGAATGGTTAGCAACCTACCATTGTCCACCCCTGCAATGCAGCAGCTTTTTAATTGGCGATCAGCACCTGATGCGTTTTCAGGTCGGCCTCGTGCGCCGCGAGGATTTCTGGCAGCGAATTGCGCAGGTACTCGACCCAGGTCTTGATCTTGGCGTCCAGGTACTGCCGTGACGGGTAGATCGCATACAGGTTCAACTCCTGTAGGCGGTACTCAGGCAGCACCCGTACCAGGCTGCCGTCACGCAGGCCGTCGATGGCCGAATAGATCGGCAGTACGCCCACCCCCATGCCGCTGCGAATCGCGGTTTTCATGGCATCGGCGGTATTGACCATGAACGGCGAGCTGGTGATGTTGACCATCTCTTGGCCTTCCGGGCCGTCGAACAGCCACTTTTCCAGCGGGATCACCGGGCTGACCATGCGCAGGCAGGCATGCTTGAGCAGGTCGGCGGGCTTGTGCGGTATGCCGTGGCGGGCAATGTAGGTGGGCGAGGCGCAGACGATGCTGTAGGTGATGCCCAGGCGCTGCGACACGAACCCTGAGTCGGGCAGTTCGGTGGCCAGCACGATGGACACGTCATAGCCCTCGTCGAGCAGGTCGGGCACGCGGTTGGCCATGGTCAGGTCGAAGGTCACGTCCGGATGCGATTCGCGGTAGCGGGCGATGGCATCGACCACGAAGTGCTGGCCGACCCCGGTCATCGAGTGCACCTTCAGTTGCCCGGCGGGGCGCGCATGAGCGTCACTGGCCTCGGCCTCGGCTTCTTCCACGTAGGTAAGAATCTGTTCGCAACGCATCAGGTAGCGCTTGCCGGCTTCGGTCAGCGCAATGCGACGGGTCGTACGGTTTAGCAGCCTGGTTTGCAGATGGGCTTCCAGGTTGGAAACCGCCCGCGACACGTTCGCGGTGGTCGTATCCAGCTGCCCGGCGGCAGCGGTAAAGCTGCCCAGTTGGGCGACGCAACTGAAAGCACGCATGTTTTGCAGGGTGTCCATGGGTCACTCTCGATGTAGAGGACAAAATTGTGTCACGAAGTAACGAAAAAAAGATGAAAAGTTGCCTTCGACCAAAGGCGGATTATCGCTGTTTCGGTAACAAAGATTCGCAGGAATCCACGCTTATCGCCAGTGCTGCCGCCCCCTAGAATTGCCCGGCCCTATCACCTCTTCCTCGGGAATTCGCAGCTGTGCCGCGTCGCATCATCAGAACGCTCAGTGCGTTCAGTGCCTGTGCCCTTGCCCTCACCTTGAGCGGCTGTATCGGAACCTGGGGCATAGCCCCGCAAAGCAAGACGCTGCAAGCCAATACCCTGACCACCGACGCGGCCATACGCGAAGCCGCGAGCGACGCCCACTGGCCCGACCAGCAATGGTGGCAGGCCTATGGCGACCCTCAATTGGACCGCTGGATTGACTTGGCCGTGGCCGGCAGCCCGAGCCTGGCCATGGCGGCGGCGCGGGTGCGGGAAGCCAAGGCCATGGCCGGCGTGGTCGAGTCGGCCGAGAAGCTCCAGGCCAATGGCCAGGCCACGCTCAAGCGCCACAACTGGCCTGAGGACCAGTTCTATGGCCCTGGCGCGCTGTCCGGCGCCAACACCTGGGACAACAACGCTGCCATTGGCTTCAGCTACGCCCTCGACCTATGGGGCCGCGAACGCAATGCCAGCGAGCAGGCCGTGGACCAGGCGCACGTGAGCGTGGCCGAAGCCCGCCAGGCGCAGCTGGAGTTGCAGAGCAACGTGGTACGCGCCTATATCCAGCTGAGCCTGCACTTCGCCGAGCGCGATATCGTCAAGGCCGAACTGCACCAGCAGGAGCAGATTCTGGCCCTGGCCAAGCGCCGCCTGGATGCTGGCATCGGCACCCATTTCGAAGTCAGCCAGGCCGAAGCGCCACTGCCGGAAACCCACCGCCAGCTCGACAGCCTCAATGAACAGATTGCCCTGACCCGTAACCAGCTGGCCGCCCTGGCCGGCAAGGGCCCGGGGGAGGGTGCGCAATTGCAGCGCCCGACCCTGGCCTTGGCGGCGCCGCTGAAACTGCCGTCGAACCTGCCGGCCGAGCTGGTCGGCCAGCGTCCCGACGTGGTCGCCAGCCGCTGGCAGGTGGCCGCCCAGGCGCGTGGCATCGATGTCGCCCACGCCGGCTTCTTCCCCAACGTCGATTTGGTCGGCAGCCTGGGCTTCATGGCCACAGGCGGTGGTCCGCTGGAGTTCCTCACCGGGCGCAAATTCAACTACAACGTCGGCCCGGCCATCAGCCTGCCGATCTTCGACGGTGGCCGCCTGCGCTCGCAGCTGGGTGTGGCCTCGGCAGGCTACGACGTGGCTGTGGCGCGCTATAACCAGACCGTGGTCGGTGCGCTGAAAGACATCTCCGACCAGCTGATCCGCCGCGAGTCGATGCAGCAGCAGTCGCACTTTGCCGCCGAGTCGGTCGCTGCTGCGCAAAAGACCTACGACATTGCCATGGTCGCCTTCCAGCGCGGGCTCACCGACTACCTCAACGTGCTCAACGCGCAAACCTTGCTGTTCCGCCAGCAGCAGGTGCAGCAGCAGGTGCAGGCCGCGCGCCTGATTGCCCATGCCGGGCTGGTCACCGCCCTGGGTGGTGGCTTGCAGGCTGGCCATGACGTGCCCCCGGAGCAGCGCCAGGCGGCACCGAAAACCCCGGCCAGCCTGGCCATTTTCGACAAGCAGCCGGACAGCGCCGAATGAGCACCTTCAGTTTGCCCATGCGCTGGCTGCAGAGCCTGGAATGGCGCCGGGGCTTCTTTGCCTGGGCGCGCACCGACGGTGTGACCTGGGTGTACATCTTCAAGGTGCTGACCGCTGCGTTCATCACCCTGTGGCTGGCCATGCGTCTGGAACTGCCACAACCGCGCACGGCGATGATCACCGTGTTCATCGTGATGCAGCCGCAAAGCGGGCATGTGTTTGCCAAGAGCTTCTACCGGGTACTGGGCACCTTGGCCGGCTCGGCGATGATGGTGGCGCTGATCGCCATCTTTCCGCAGAACACCGAGCTGTTCCTGCCCAGCCTGGCCGTGTGGGTAGGCCTGTGCTCGGCTGGTGCCATGCGCTACCGCACCTTCCGCGCCTATGGCTTCGTGCTGGCCGGCTACACCGCAGCGATGATCGGCCTGCCGGTGCTGCAACACCCTGACCAGGCATTCATGGCAGCAGTGTGGCGGGTGTTGGAAATCGCCCTGGGCATCCTGGTGTCGACTTTCGTCAGCGCGGCGATCCTGCCGCAGTCCGCCAGTGCCGCCATGCGCAACGCCCTGTACCAGCGTTTTGGCGTATTCGCCGGGGTAGTGGTCGAGGCCTTGCGCGGCGACAGCCAGCGCGACCGCTTCGAGAGCAGCAACGTGCGTTTCGTCGCCGAGGCAGTGGGCCTTGAGAGCCTGCGCAACGTCACTGCGTTCGAAGACCCGCACATGCGCCGACGTTCTGGCCGGCTGGTGCGCATGAACAGCGAGTTCATGGCCATCACCACCCGCTTCAATGCCCTGCACCGGTTGCTGGAGCGCCTGCGTGCGCGGGGTCCACGGCAGATCGTCAGCGCCATCGAGCCGGGCCTGAACACCTTGGTGGAGTTGCTGCAACCCTATGTCGGCCGGGCGCTGACCGATGCCGACGCGTTGCGCCTGACGCTGGAACTGGCGGCCTACAAGGAAGGCCTGCAGGCGCAGGTGCGCAGCTTGCGCGCCGACTACCTGGCGACCGAGCCGAGCGAGGCCGACCTGCTCGATTTCCACACGGCCTTCGAGCTGCTCTACCGCTTCGTCGACGAGATGTACAGCTACGCCGAGACGCACGCCTCGCTGGCTGCGCACCAGCACGAACGTGAACAGTGGGACGAGCCCTATGTGGCGCAGACCAGCTGGCTGGTATCGCTGGCCGCCGGCCTGCGTGCCTCGGCGGTGCTATTGCTGCTGGGCAGTTACTGGCTGCTCAGCGACTGGCCCAGCGGCGCCATGATGACCCTGATCGCCACGGTTACCGTCGGCCTGTCGGCGGCTTCGCCCAACCCCAAGCGCATGTCGTTCCAGATGGCCTGTGGTACGGCGATTGGCGCCTTCGTCGGCTTCTTCGAAACCTTCTTCGTGTTCCCCTGGATCGACGGATTCCCGCTGTTGTGCATGGTGCTGGCGCCGGTATTGGTGCTGGGCGCCTTCCTTTCGTCACGCCCGGCCTATGCCGGCTATGGCATCGGCCTGCTGGTGTTCTTCGCCATCGGCTCGGTGCCGAACAACCTGACCGTGTATGACCCGTACAGCTTCATCAACGACTACATCGGCATGGTCATCGGCATGTTCGTCTGTGCTGCGGCCGGGGCAATCATCCTGCCGCCCAACAGCCGCTGGCTGTGGAGCCGCCTGGAGCAGGAATTGCGCGAGCAGGTGCTGTTCGCCATCAGCGGTCGCCTGCGCGGCCTGGGCTCGGCCTTCGAAAGCCGCACCCGCGACCTGCTGCACCAGGCTTATGGCCTGGCTGCTGGCAAGCCGCAGGTACAGAGCCAACTGATGGGCTGGATGTTCACGGTGCTGGAGATCGGCCACGCAGTCATCGAGCTGCGCAAGGAGCAGGCCCGTGCGCCGGTGCACCCGGCCTACGCCGAGTCGCAGCCCTGGCGCCAGGCCATCCGCGTCATGGGCCGCGCCCTGGCTCGGCTGTTCCTGCAGCCCAGCGCCAGCAACCACGAACGCGCCCTGGTAGCGGTGGACCACGCCATTGCCCGCGTACAGGCCACCGACGAGCCGTTCGCCCGGCACTTCGACACCTCGGTACTGCGCCGCGCGCAAAGCTACCTGCACTTCATCCGTTCATCCCTGCTCGACCCACAGTCGCCATTGGCACCGGCGAAAGGACTGCACCGTGCTTCGTGAAATCATGCCCCGCGAAATCGCCTTCCATGGCGTGTACATGCCGACCATGACCTTGATGTTCCTGTTCGCCCTGGGCCTGGCCTGGGGCCTGGACCGGTTCATCGCCAGCCATGATGGCTACCGCTTCTTCTGGCACCCGGCGCTGCTGCGCCTGAGCCTGTTCGTCTGCCTGTTCGGCGCCTTGGCGCTGTCGCTCTACTGGTGAGAATCCTTCAATGAAAAAGTTCTTCAGCCTGATCGCCACCCTGCTGGTGCTGACCGCTGCCGTGGTGATCGGTCGCCAGTTGTGGCTGCACTACATGACCACGCCATGGACCCGTGACGGCCGCGTGCGCGCCGATATCATCAATGTCGCCGCCGACGTTCCCGGCTATGTGGTGAACGTGCCGGTCAAGGACAACCAGCGGGTGAGGAAGGGCGACCTGCTGATCCAGATCGACCCTGAGCACTACCAGCTCGCGGTCGACCAGGCCAAGGCCCTGGTCGCTTCGCGCAAGGCCACCTGGGAAATGCGCAAGGTCAACGCCAAGCGCCGTGCCGACATGGACAACCTGGTAATTTCCAAAGAGAACCGCGACGACGCCAGCAACATCGCCAATGCGGCCCAGGCCGATTACCAGCAAGCCCTTGCCGAGCTGGCGGCGGCCGAGCTGAACCTGAAGCGCACGCAGATCGTGGCCACGGTTGACGGCTACGTGACCAACCTGAATATCCACAAAGGTGACTACGCGCGCACCGGTGAAGCGGTGATGGCGGTGGTCGACGAGCACTCGTTCTGGGTATACGGGTTCTTCGAAGAGACCAAGCTGCCGCATGTGAAGGTGGGTGACCAGGCCGAACTGCAGATGATGAGCGGCGAACGTATCAAGGGCCATGTGGAGAGCATCGCCCGTGGCATCTACGACCGCGACAACCCGCAAAGCCGCGAACTGATCGCCGATGTGAACCCGACTTTCAACTGGGTGCGCCTGGCGCAACGGGTGCCGGTGCGTATTCACATCGATGAAGTGCCGGACGGTTTTCTGCTGGCGGCGGGGACGACCTGTACGGTGGTGGTGAAGCCGGGGTCGCCTTGAGTGGTGTGGCGCCTGTGGGATCGATCAGCGCCCGCGCGGCGCTCGATCCCACAAGCGATGAACCTCTCAAGTCATCCACCCGCAGCCCCGACCAATACCGGTACCTCAACCCGGTCAATCACCTTCGCGCTGATCGACGGATCCAGCAGCCGCCCCAGCCGCGACAGGTGGCGGTGGCCCATGATGATCAGCTCGCAGTTCAGTTCCTGTGCCTTGCTGACAATTGCCTCGGCCGGCTGACCGGCAACCATGCAGCCCTGGCTGTCGAAACCGGCCTGCTGCAATAGCTCCACCGCTTCGGCCACGGCGCGGTCACCCAGGCGTTGTTCCTCGCAGGCGGCGGGGTATTCCTCCAGCTCCTCGGTGGTGTAAGGCGCGGGTTTGTCGTGCACGGCGAAGGTCGAGTCGATGGCCAGCAGCACGTGCAATTCATGATCGCCGGGGTGGCAATAGCGACGGGCAAGGGTGAGCAGGGCGGCGGAAGCGGGGGAGGCATCGATGGCGATCAGGACGGGGCTGGGCATGCGGAATCCTAAGTTGAGGCTGGCTGATGTGCTTGCAGGCTCGGCCCTTTCGCGGGGCAAGCCCGCTCCCACAGGTACTGCACATTACTCGAGTATTGTGGGATTCCTGTGGGAGCGGGCTTGCCCCGCGAAAGGGCCGGGCCTGCCAATGCCTCATTTATGGCCGAACACGGCCGGTGGATAAATGCCCCGCCGCGTACGAGCGCATTGCGTCTGGTGCAATCCGCCAACCTGCTACCATCGCCAGATTCCACAGTTGTCACGGAAAACGGCCATGCAACTCCCCGACATGAACCTGCTCGTCGCCCTCGATGTCCTGCTCGACGAAGGCAGTGTGGTTGGCGCAGCACAGCGCATGAACCTGAGCCCGGCGGCGATGAGCCGGACCCTGGGACGGATCCGCGATGCCCTGGGCGATCCGATCCTGGTGCGCGCCGGCCGCGGCCTGGTGCCGACGCCACGAGCGTTGGCCCTGCGTGAGCAGGTGGCTGCGCTGGTGGAGCAGGCCGGTGAGGTGTTCCGCAGTGCCGGTGAGGTCGACCTGCCCAAGCTCGACCGGGCTTTCAACATCCGCACCAACGACCTGTTCATTGCCCTGTACGGCGCCCAGCTGTTGAGACGCATGCACGTGCAGGCGCCACGCACGGTGCTGCGTTTCGTGCCGGAAAGCCCTGGCGGTGATGATGACAGCGTGCTGCGTGACGGGCGTACGGACCTGATCATCAGCTCGACCATGGAGCTGGGCCCGGAGATCAAGGTGCAGAGCCTGTTCCAGACTTATTACGTAGGCCTGGCCAGGCGCGACCACCCGATCTTCGAACAGCCGATCACGCCTGCCAGTTTCGCCAGTTATCCACAGATCAGCGTGTCACGCCGTGGGCGGGCCAACGGCCCGATCGATGTCGAGCTGGCCAACTGCAAGGTACAGCGGCGGGTGGCGCTGATTACTCCGAGCTTTCATTCGGCGCTGTTCTCGCTGCCGGATTCCGACCTGATCCTGCCGATGCCGGCGAATATTCTCAACAGCGTGCACAAGCTAGGGCTGCCGCTGCGCTCGTTCGAAATCCCGGTGCCGCTGGAGCGGGTGACCGTTCTGCAGGCATGGCACCCACGCTTGCACAATGATCCGGCGCATCGCTGGTTGCGGCAGATCTTGAAGGCTTGCTGCAGTGTCGACCCTTGATACCAGGTTGGTTACGCCGCTGCATGTCCGCGAGCAGGCAGCCCCGGTTTTGACATGGATTGCGTCTGACGCAACATAAACTTACCGATAAGTCAGTTTTCGTCAGTATTCGACCTTCTTAGACTTGCTCCGGTCGCAAATTTGTTGCTGGAGATGTCCACCCATGAGTTCCCTGTCCGCCCCGTCTGCCGCGCTTGCCGCCCCTGCGCCGGCTGCGTCTGCGCAGACGGCGTTCGGCCTGCAGGTCGTGGTCGGGCTGTTCGGTGTATTGCTGGCGGTACTATGCGCGGGGCTCAACGAATCGGTGACCAAGATTTCCCTGGCCGATATCCGTGGCGCCATGGGCATCGGTGCTGACGAAGGCGCGTGGCTGCTGGCGGTATATAGCGCGGCCTCGGTCTCGGCCATGGCGTTCGCGCCCTGGCTGGCCACCACCTTTTCATTGCGGCGCTTCACCCTGTGCGCCATCGGCTTGTTCGCGCTGTTCGGCCTGCTGCAACCGTTCGCCCCCAACCTGCACAGCCTGATGCTGCTGCGCGTGCTCCAGGGCTTCGCCTCGGGCGCGCTGCCGCCCATGCTGATGAGCGTGGCCCTGCGCTTTCTGCCACCGGGCATCAAGGTCTATGGCCTGGCCTGCTACGCGCTCACCGCCACCTTCGGGCCCAACCTCGGCACCCCGCTGGCGGGGCTGTGGACCGAATACGTCGGCTGGCGATGGGCGTTCTGGCAGATCATCCTGCCCTCGGCCCTGGCCATGGTCTGTGTCGGCTGGGGCCTGCCGCAGGACCCGCTACGCTTGGAGCGTTTCAGGCAGTTCGACTGGCGGGGCGTGCTGCTCGGCCTGCCTGCCATCAGCTGTATCGTGCTGGGCCTGTCGCTGGGCGACCGCTGGGGCTGGTTCGATTCGCCGCTGATCTGCTGGCTGCTTGGCGGTGGCCTGCTGTTGCTGGTGCTGTTCATGTACAACGAATGGTCCGAGCCGCTGCCGTTCTTCCAGTTGCGTATGCTGTCGCGGCGCAACCTTAGCTTTGCCCTGGTTACCCTGGCCGGGGTGCTGGTCGTGCTCTCCGGTGTGGGCAGCATCCCCTCGGCCTACCTCGCACAGCTGCAGGGCTATCGGCCGGCGCAGACCAGCCCGCTGATGCTGCTGGTGGCGATGCCACAGTTGATTGCCCTGCCATTGACAGCGGCGCTGTGCAACATCCGCGCTGTGGACTGCCGCTGGGTGCTGGGCGTCGGCCTGGCGTTGCTGGCGGTGTCCTGCCTCGGCAGCAGCCTGCTGACCGCCGAATGGATCCGTGGCGACTTCTATCCGTTCTACCTGCTGCAGGTATTCGGCCAACCGATGGCCGTGCTGCCGCTGCTGATGTTGTCCACCAACGGCATGACCCCGCAGGAAGGCCCGTTCGCTTCCAGCTGGTTCAACACCGTGAAAGGCCTGGCAGCGGTGATTGCCGGTGGCCTGCTGGACGCCTTTGGCACCGTGCGCCGGCACTTTCACTCCAACCACCTGGTGGACAGCCTGGGCAACGCACCGCTGGTCGACGACAACGCCGTGGGCCTGGCCAGGCGTATCCACGAGCAGGCGCTGGTGCTGACCTCGGCCGACCTCTACCTGGTCATGGCCGGCATTGCCGTAGTCCTGATCTGCCTGATTCCTTTCGTGCCGACCCGGGTCTACCCGCCACGCGCAGTAGCCTGACCCCGGATGAATTCGAGAACCGCTGAAATGACCAACAACCGCAAAACCCTGTTCATCGGCTCGGTGCTTGCCGTGGCCGTCCTGGCCGGCATCGTCGGCCCCTGGCTGTTCGGCAGCGACCACCGCCAGAGCACCAATGATGCCTATGTGGTCGCCGACTACACCGTGGTCGCACCGAAGGTCGCCGGGTTCATCAAGGAGGTGCTGGTGGAAGACAACCAGCAGGTCAAGGCCGGCCAGTTGCTGGCGACCATCGATGCCCGCGACTACCAGGCCGCACTGGATGCCGCACAGGCGCAACTGCTGGTGGCCAAGGCGCAGAGCGCCGACGCCAGGGCCACTCTGGAGCGTCAGGCCGCACTGATTGCCCAGGCCGAGGCCGAGGTGAAAGCGGCCCAGGCCGAAGCCGCATTCGCCGACCATGAAGTGAACCGCTACAGCCGCCTGGCCGAGCAGGGCGCCGGTACCGTGCAGAATGCCCAGCAGGCGCGCAGCAGGGTCGACCAGGCGCGCGCACGCCTGGCCAATGCCCAGGCGGCGTTGGTGGCGGCGCGCAAACAGGTGGATATCCTCAGCGCCCAGGTGGCCAGTGCCGATGGCCAGCTCAAGCGTGCCGAGGCGGGGCTGGAGAAGGCCCAGCTCGACCTGTCCTACACCCGTATCACCGCGCCGGTGGACGGCATGGTCGGCGAGCGCGCCCTGCGCGTCGGCGCCTACGTCAACCCGGGCGCCCGCCTGCTGTCGGTAGTGCCGTTGCAGCAGGCCTACGTGGTCGGCAACTTCCAGGAAACCCAGCTGACTCACGTGCAGCCTGGCCAGGCGGTGAGCATCAGTGTCGACACCTTTGCTGGCGAAGAGCTGCACGGCCATGTGGCAAGCATCGCCCCGGCCACCGGGGTGACGTTCGCCGCAGTCAAGCCGGACAACGCCACCGGCAACTTCACCAAGGTGGTGCAGCGCATTCCAGTGAAGATCGTCTTCGATGACGGCCAGCCGCTGCTTGCCCGCCTGCGCGTGGGCATGTCGGTGGAGGCGACCATCGATACCCGTGGCGACACGCTGCAAAGCAAACAGGTGAGTGCGCGATGAAACCGGTATTACGCTTGAGCCCGTTACTGCTGGCGGTGTGGTTGACCGGCTGCACGTTGGGCCCCGACTTCCAGCGCCCCGACAGTCAGGCACCGCAACAGTGGGCGCCGCTGCAAGGCGAGGCGGCGGCCAGCCAGCCACAGGCCGAACCGCTGGAACTGCGCTGGTGGGACAGCTTTCACGACGCCCGGCTGAGTGCCTTGATCCAGCGCGTTGCCGAGCGCAACCTGGACCTGCAGATGGCCAGCGCGCGTCTGCTGCAAAGCCGTGCCCTGCGCAGCAGCGTGGCTGCCGATGAGGTGCCGTCGGTGGATGTGAACGCCGGCTACAGCCGCGCGCGCAACAGTGCCGATGGCCTGAGCGACCCGTCCGGCAAGGCGGGCAAGGCAGCCTTCAACCTCTGGCAGGGCGACCTGGTGGCCGGCTGGGAACTGGACCTGTGGGGCCGTGTGCGGCGCCAGGTCGAAGCGGCCGATGCTACCGTCGAAGTGGCCGAAAACGACCGTCGTGGCGTGCTCCTGGCACTGCTTGCGGAAACCGCCGGCAACTACATCCAGTTGCGCGCCGTGCAGCACACCATCGATGTGACCCAGGACAACCTCAAGGTTGCCCGGCACAGCCTGAAATTGTCTGAGGACCGCCAGGCCGAAGGCGTTGCCACCCGGCTTGACGTGGCCCAGGCCAGTGCCCAGGTTGCTTCGATCGAGTCGCGCCTGCCAAGCCTCGAGGCCCGCCGCGACGACTTGGTCAACGCCCTCAGCCTGCTCGCCGCCGAACCGCCGCGCAGCTTGCAGGCCGAACTGCTCAAGGGTGGCGAACTGCCTACGCCGCAGCAGAAGTTTGCCATCGGCCTGCCGTCCGAACTGGCCGAGCGCCGTCCGGACATTCGCCAGGCCGAAGCTCGCCTGCATGCTGCGACTGCCAGCATTGGCGTGGCCAAGGCCGACTTCTACCCGAGTATCCGGTTGTCGGGCAGCGTCGGTTTCCAGGCCCTGCAGCTGTCCGACCTGGGTGGTTGGGACTCACGACGCTTCGCCTTCGGCCCTCAACTGTCGTTGCCGATCTTCGAGGGAGGCCGGCTCAAGGGCACCTTGGAACTGCGCGAGGCACAGCAGCAGGAAGCGGCGCTGAACTATCGCAAGGTGGTGCTGGGCGCCTGGCATGAAATCGACGATGTGCTACGCCTGTACAACGCCAGCCAGTTGCGCCGCGACCACCTGGCAGAGGCGGTGCGGCAGAACCGCATCGCCCTGGAAACTGCCCAGCGCCAGTATGTGGAAGGGGCGGTTGACTTTCTCAATGTGCTGACGGTGCAGGGCGCATTGCTGGCCAGTGAGGAGCAGTGGATCGACAGCTCGGCGGCGGTGTCGCAGGCGCTGGTGGGGCTGTACAAGGCTTTGGGTGGTGGCTGGCAGGCATTCGACGAACAACCGCTGAAGAAAGCATGAAAGCCGGGCCGCTGTGCGGCCCATCGCCGGCACAGGTGGCCGAACACTCAGAGCGGGCGCAACAGGCCAAAGCGCTTGCGCAGCGCCCAGTCCAGCAACCGCCGCGGCAGCAGCCGGGCCATCAGCGGCAAGGCCGTGCTGCCATTGCCCAGGCGCACCATTGCTGGCACCGGCGACTTGCCGACTGCTGCCAATACGCCTTGGGCAAACACCGCCGCCGAAGTCGGTTTGTCCTGCGACGCACGTGCCCGAGCCTGCACCTGCTCACGCAACGGCCACCACGCTGAATCCGCCGCCAGCACCTGCTCGGCCTGGCGCTGGGCATTGCTGGCGAACTGCGAGGCAATCGCCCCCGGCTGCACTTCCATCACCCGCACGCCGAACGGTGCCAGCTCCAGGCGCAAGGCATCGCTCAGCGCATGCACGGCGGCTTTCGAGGCGCAGTAGGCACCGGCGAAGGGGGTGACCAGCACGCCGGAAACGCTGCCGATATTCACCACCAGACCACGCGTACGGCGCAGCAGCGGGAACAGCGCGCGGGTGACGCCGACCACGGCGAAGACGTTGGTTTCGAACTGCTGGCGCAGGGCGTCCACGCCGCCATCGAGCAACGGGCCCATGGCCCCGTAACCGGCGTTGTTGATGAGGATGTCGAGGGTCTCCAGCTCTTCGGCAAGGCGGGCCAAAGCAGCGCTGTCATTCACGTCCAGTTGCCGGGCAGTAAAACCGGCTGCGTGCAGTTGCTCAACATCTTCCGCCTTGCGCGCGGTGGCCCAGACATGGTGACCGGCATCGCGGAAGGCGTCGGCCAAGGCGCGGCCGATGCCGCTGGAACAACCGGTGATCAGTACGGTGGGCATGGTTGGGACCTGTATTCCGGAGGCGATCAATTGGCGAATGTACCTTGCAGGCGCTCTGCCCGAAACTCCAGGGTCTGCGGCCGGTACCCGGAACGCAGTGGTGGCAGCGGCAGGCAGTCTTGCCATTCGGTCCCCGGTTGCAGCTCGCCCGGCCCGCGATAGCGCGGGGCGTTGTAGGTGTTCTCGGCCAGGTTCACGGTATCGCCCGGTGCATATGCTGCCACCCGCCAGCGCAGTTCGGTCAGCGGCACGTCGTTGCCGTTCTTCATGCGCACCTGCAGGGGACGGTCGGCCGGGCAGTGTTCGGGGGCGTAGGCCAGGCGCAGGTCCAGGCGGGCCAGCCGCGAGGTTTCGCGAGCGTCCTGCCAGACGACGAACAAGGCCACCAGGCCCAGGCCGCACACGGCCGCCAGCGAGATCGGCAGGGCCTTGGCCGGGTAGCGCAACAGCAGCACCAGCCAGGTAAGAATGAGAAAGGCACCGATGATCATGATGGGCTGATTCCGAACAGAGACTCGGACATCTTGGAGCGCCATGCGGCAAGCTGCAAGGCACAAGAAAAAAGCGGGGCGGTGGTGAACCCGCGCTTGCAGATTCACCTCCGTCCCGCTTTTTTCCTGCAGCTGGCAGTTTTACTGCGCGATGGTCTTCACCGAAACACCACGCTCGATCGGCGTGGAAGTACGGCCATACACGTCCTCGAAGCGCTCGATGTCGTCCTCGCCCAGGTAGCTGCCGGATTGCACCTCGATGATCTCCAGCGGGATCTTGCCCGGGTTGCGCAGGCGGTGCACCGAGGCGATCGGGATGTAGGTCGACTGGTTCTCGGTCAGCAGGAACACGTTCTCGTCACAGGTCACCTCGGCGGTGCCGGATACCACGATCCAGTGTTCGGCACGGTGGTGGTGCATCTGCAGCGACAGGCTGGCGCCCGGCTTGACGGTAATGTGCTTGACCTGGAAGCGGCCGCCCATGTCCACCGAGTCGTACGAACCCCATGGGCGGTACACTTCCAGGTGGTTCTGGGTTTCGCTGCGGCCCTGCTCGTCGAGGGTCTTGACCATCTGCTTGACGCCCTGGACCTTGTCCTTGTGGGCAATCATCATGGCGTCCTTGGTCTCGACCACCACGATGTTTTCCAGGCCGATCACCGACACCAGCTTGCCGTTGCCGTGGATCATGCAGTTGCGGCTGTCCTGCACCACCACGTCGCCCTTGGTGACGTTGCCGTTGTCGTCCTTCTCGTGCACTTCCCACAGCGACGACCAGCAGCCCACGTCGCTCCAGCCGGCCGACATCGGCACCACGCAGGCGCGCTGGGTCTTTTCCATCACCGCGTAGTCGATGGAGTTGTCGGGGCAGCAGGCGAAGGTGGCTTCGTCGATGGTCAGTACATCGCCGTCTTCACGGCTACGCTCCAGGGCCAGCACGCAGGTATCGTAGATGTCGCCGTCGTGCTTTTTCAGCTCTTCGAGGAAGCGGCTGGCACGGAACAGGAACATACCGCTGTTCCAGAAGTAGCCACCGGCCTGGACGAATTCGGCGGCGCGTTTCTCGTCGGGCTTTTCGACGAACTGGGCAACACGGGCCACGCCTTCAGGCAGCAGGGCGTCCTGGCTGGAGCGAATGTAGCCATAGCCGGTTTCCGGTTTGGTCGCCGGTACGCCGAACAGCACCATCTCGCCACGCTCGGCGGCCACGGTGGCCAGGGCCAGGGCACGTTGCAGGGCCTTCTGGTCGTCGATCACATGGTCGGCCGGCAGCACCAGCATCAGCTCGTCGCGGCCTTCGTTGACCAGTTTCATCGCCGCCATGGCCACCGCCGGGGCGGTATTGCGACCGAACGGCTCCATCAGGATGCCCTGGGTTTCCAGCTTCAGCGCGGCCAGTTGTTCCTGGACGATGAACTTGTGGTCCTTGTTGCAGACCACGATCGGCGTGTCCATGCCTTCGAAGACCAGGCGTTCCAAGGTTTGCTGGAACAGGGTGTGTTCACCGGTCAGGGCCAGGAACTGCTTGGGGAACTGCTTGCGCGACAGAGGCCACAGACGGGAACCGCTACCACCAGAAAGAATTACCGGGATCATCATGTTTCTCCAATAGTCGTTGAGAGGCAGTGGAATCAGTTGCTAGCCACGGGGCGAGTTACCCACACCGGCGACAAGGCGTTGCCGGAACCCGTTACATACAGCACTGCGGCTTCGCCGCGTTCCAGGGCGACCGGTTTCAGGTCACCCACTTTCTTGTCTCCTTGGTACAGTGCCAGGTTGACCTTGACCGGGTTGATCTCACGCTCGCCACGACCATTGGCGGCAACCGGCTTGACCACTTCGGTCTTGCCGTCGGCAGTCTTCAGGGTCAGTTGCTGGTCGCTCAGGTTCTGCACGCGAACCAGGGCTTTCTGCTTGTTCTTGAACGGTGGCTCTTCGATCAGCTTCGGGTTGCCATTGGCGCTGTTGACCAGGGTGTAGTACTTGTCCGAGGCCAGCTTGACCGGCACGCTCTTGCCGCCGACCTGGGCGGTGTAGTCACCGCCTGGCAGGAAGCTGAAATCGCTGCTGGCCTGGGCGCCGACCTGTTTGATCTGGGTGTTGCCGACCGAGGCTGCGGTCGGGGTGCTGGTAGCGTTGTACAGGCGCACGAAGGTCGAACCTTTCGGTGCACTCGGGCCGTACAGCGCGGCGTCGGCACCGGCGAATGCCTGCATCGAGGCCAGGGACAGGCCGGCCGCGAGGGTGAGGGCTTTGGCAATGGAAGTTTTGGTAGTCATTGGCGTGTTCCTCTCTATCAGTGGTTCGTCCGGGTGGACGACAAGGCCAGGTTTTCTTCGGATTTACGGGAGTTCTTCAGCTGCGCGATCCACTGCGGGTCGAAGCTGCTGAGGTCGTTCTTCATTGGCAGATAACGTTCGGGGAATTCCCACACCACCACTTGCGGTGCAGCGCTCTTGAAGGCATCGCTTTGCAGGTACTTGAGCATTGGCAGCAGCGGGCCGTGGCCGTCTTCGGCGTAGTTGGCCACGTCGCTGCGCAGGGCCTGCTGCAGCGCGCCGAGGAAATTCCAGTGCGGGTTGGCGCTGTAGCTGGTGCCTACCAGGGCAACCGGGATCTGCTTGTCGGCGAACAGCGCGTCACCGGCTTCACCCTCGGCCTCGACCGGGCGGGTGGTGCGCTTCTGCAGGTTGTCCGGAGCCGGCAACAGGTTGCTGAACAGTGGGTCCAGTGGCAGGAAGTTGGTCAGGTCGCCCTTGTACGGCGTGGTGCTGCCGGCTTCGGTGACGAACGTCTGTGGCTCGCCGTTGAGCAGGCTTTGCCGGCTGACCGCTTCGGCCAGTGCCTGCGCTGCCACTTCGGCGCCCATCGGCGTCCAGTGGGTGTCGGTGCGCAGGAACACCTGGCCGCGGGCCTTGGCCTGTTCAAGCGGGGCCATCAGGTCTGGGGCGAACACGTTGGCCTGGCGGGCCTGGGCGTGGAACTGGTTGTACAGGTCGCCATGCAGGCTGGTCGGCAGTTCCTTGCCCAGGTATTCGGCGTATACCCTTGCCTTGGCCGGCACGATCGCCAGCACCAGCTGGCTGCCGTGCTGCTGCAAGGTGTCGCGTACGCCACGGATCAGCGCCAGGTTTTCCGCCATCAGCTGCTCGGCCCCGGGGGTGGGCTTGAATTCTTCGTCGCTGAACAGCCACTGGTCGCGGCCCAGTACCACACCGGGGCGGCCTTCATTGAACAGCTTGAAATCCATCGCCGCCCACAAGTTGGTGCCCAGGCGCTTGATCGGGAAGTGTTCGTCGTAGTGGGTCTCGGCGGCCTTGGCCAGCTTGCCGTTGAGCAGGGTCATCTGCTCGGTGCGCTGGAAGCTTTGCAGGCCACCGGTCGACCACACGCCCATGCCTACCAGCAGGCCGAGGAACGACAGTGAATAGGTGATGCGTAAGGTGCGGGTCATGTCATCCACCTCAGAACTGGAAGTAGAGGAACGGCGAGTAGCTCTGCGCCGAAAGCTTGAGGATCGAGGCCACGAACAGCAGCAGCACCAGGGCGCGGGTCATCACGCGGGTCCAGTCAAGGCCGATCGAACCGTCGGCGTTGACCGCCACCGGGGTGGCCTTGGGCGTCGGCCTGGCATTGCGATAGAAGTCACGCAGGCCGAAGAACGCCAGGGTGATGTAGGCGACCACCAAGGTGGCGACCTGCAGGCCGGTCAGCTGGGCGCGGTTGAGTTCCGACAGCTGCCAGTCGCCGAAGCTGAACATGGCGCCGTACATGCGGCCGGCCACTTCGAGGTTTTCGGCGCGGAAGATCACCCAGCCGACCACCACCAGCAGGAAAGTGAAGGCCCACTTCACCGGGTTGAAGCGCTGCGGGTTGGTGTCGATGCCCAGTGCGCGCTCGATGGCCAGCCACATGCCGTGCCATGCACCCCAGATGATGTAGGTGAAGTTGGCGCCATGCCACAGGCCGCCCAGCAACATGGTCAGGAACAGGTTGCGGTAGGTGTTGAAGGTGCCTTTGCGGTTACCGCCCAGGGTGATGTACAGGTAGTCGCGTAGCCAGGTCGACAGGCTGATGTGCCAGCGCCGCCAGAACTCGGTGATCGACTGGCTGATGTATGGCTGCTTGAAGTTCTCCATGAAGCGGAAGCCCATCATCAGGCCCAGGCCGATGGCCATGTCGCTGTAACCGCTGAAGTCGAAATACAGCTGCGCGGTGTAGGCCAGGGCACCTAGCCAGGCATCGCCGGTAGTCGGGTTCTCCAGGGCGAAGCAGTGGTCGGCGACGACGGCCAGGGTGTCGGCGATGAACACTTTCTTGATGAAGCCCTGCATGAAGCGGGTGCAGCCTTCGGAGAACTTGTCCAGGGTGTGGGTGCGGTTGTTGAACTGGTCGACCAGGTCCTTGAAGCGCAGCACGGGGCCGGCGATCAGGTGCGGGAAGATCGCCACGAACGCGGCGAAGTCGATCAGGTTGCGCGTGGCCGGGGTGTCGCCGCGGTACACGTCGATGATGTAGCTGATCGACTCGAAGATGTAGAACGAGATACCGATCGGCAGCAGCACGTGGGTGAGGATGAACGGCTCCAGGCCGAACGAGGTGATGATCGCGTTCAGGCTGTCGACGCCGAAGTTGGCGTACTTGAAGTAGCCGAGGATCGCCAGGTCGACACCCACGCCGAGCAGCAGCCAGCGCTGGGCGGGCTTGGTGCGGACACCGGCGGCGCCGACTTTCAGGCCGATCCAGTAGTTCCACAGGGTGACCCCGGCGAACAATGCCAGGAAGTCCACTCGCCACCAGGCGTAGAAGATGTAGCTGGCGACCAGCAGCAACAGGTTGCGATAACGTTGCCCGCTCAGGTAGTACAAGCCGAGGAAGATCGGCAAGAACAGGAACAGGAACACGTTGGACGAGAAGACCATCCCGGTTCTCCTTTTTGTTCACAGCATCCGGGGCAAAGCGCCCCCCAAACCCCCCACACCAATGTGGGAGATACCTAGTCCCCCTGTAGGCGCGGATAAATCCGCGCCTACAGGAATTGCGTTACTTTCTGGCTTCCGCGCTCGGGTCGTAGACCCGGGTCAGGTCGCCGCCCAGCCGGAAGCTGTTGAATGGCTGCATCCCGCGCTTGCGTTGCAGGGTGTCGGCGCTGCACGCATACAGGCTGCAATAGGGCTCCATCCACGAGTACTTGCTGTCGATCTTCAGGTCTTGCATGTCCTGCTTCTCGCCATTGCGCGCCTTGAATGTGCTCGGGTCCTCGACGCCGGCCAGCACCCGCTGCGCCAGGCGCTGCAGGGCGTTGTCGTTCTCGCTGCGCACATCCACGCCGTTGACCTGGGCAAAACTGGCAATCATCGCCAGCGGCGGCAGGGCGTAGTTGTGGTAGGCCAGGGCACGTTGCTTGCGCTTCAGCTCGTTGGGCAGGAAACCCTGCGCATCGACCTGGTTGGCGCCAATCCGGTATTCCTTCACGGCCCAGTCAAAGAGGTCGCGCCGGTCGGTGGCCACGGCGGTGGCCATCACTGCCCAGGCTGCCCAGTAGCTGTGGTTGTTGATCTTCTCCAGCGGCAGGTCGCTCCAGTCGCGCACGGTCTGCTCGGCGAGGCGGGCGAACCATTTCTCGATCAGCTCGGCCTCGGCCTGGTGCGCGGCCAGCGGCTGCGAGTTGGAGAACTTCAGGCGCAGCCACGAACCGCTCATGCTGCCCAGCGCCCATTTGCGCATCGACTTGCCGGTGTGGTTGTAGTCGGTAGACATCAACGCATCGGCACGTGCCCAGCTGCCCAGCCAGGCCAGGGCGCACTCGAGCTGCGCCGGGCGACCGTCACGCATGTACTGGCCGATCATCTTGCTCACGCCTTTCTCAAGCGTGGTGATGTCTTCGGTGGACTTGCGAAAGGCCTTTTCCGAGCTGGCGTTCAGGGTGGCCCGCGCCTTGTCCGAACCTTCGTACTTGCTGCGGAACTGCAGGGCCCCGGTGTACGGCTGGGGCACAGCCTCACAGCGGAAGTTACCGTCGCCGGTCTTGAGCTTTTCGATCCCTTCGTAGTACCCCTGCGGCGGTACCAGTGCGGCGTGCGCGGCACTGCCGCACAAGGCCAGGCCGAGCAGGGCAGGGCGGAAAATTCGCTTGAATGCAGTCATGGTCGCCTCACTGGCCGGCCTGCGCGGTCTGCGCGGGCACGGCGAAGTTGTTGCGTTTGCAGAGCTTGGCCTCGACCTTCTGAGTACCGCTTTCCGGGCCCTGTACCTCGAAGGCCAGCAGGCTCTGGCTGGCCCAGTCCTCGTCTTCGCGCATCTGGAAGACGAAGCGGCCATCGGTCTCGGCGGTTTCCGGTTTTTCCAGCTTGATGTCCTCGTGGCGGCCGTTGAGGTACCACAGGGTGGCCTGCAGGACTTTCACCGACGGGTCCTCGAACTTCACGTCCATCTGGATGTTGCGGTTGACCAGATCCTTGATCACGCCGCCCTTGCCGTTCACCATCAACTCGTTCTTGCCGGGCTTGAGGGTGGTGCTGGCACTCATCAGCGCCGGGCGGTTATCGCAGCCGTCATCGAGCAGGCCGAGGATCTGCCGCCAGATGGTCTCCTGGTCCAGGCGGTACAACGGGGAGAATTCCCAGATCAGGATCTTCGGCGGGTTCTTCTTGAACTCTTCGCTGCCCAGGTACTGGATCATCGACCCTTCCAGGCCACCGCCGGGGAAGGCGACGTTGAGCACATCGGCACCGATGTACTGTTGCAGGAAGCCGGCGAAGTTGTAGTTCTTGCCACTATGGCTGGTACCGACCAAGGTGATCTGGGCGTTGCCGGCGTCACCGAACAGGTCGTCACCGCCACCGTCGGAGCCCTTCGGCTCGGTGGCGAACTGGTCCATGTACTGCACTGCATAGCTGGTGCCGCAAAGCTGGCCGGCAACGTTATGCAGGGTGCCGGTCTTGCCCATGCGGCCGGACTTCTTCGTCTCGAATTCCTTGCGCGGGATGCCTTCGAAAGCTGGCATCTTGTGCACGGTTTCGGCCACGATCTTCGCCGCGCGCTCGGCGCCGTACGGCGTCCAGTGCTGGTCGCCACGGAAGTAGAAGTCCTTGCCCTGGTCGGCGGCGGCCAGCTGTTCGTTGGTCAGCGGCGACAGGTCGGGCACGTTGTAGCCCATGCTGGCGAAGCGCTTGAGCATGGCCTGGTAGTTGCCCAGCGCCTTCTGGTAGTCGAAGGCGGCTTTTTCCGCCGGGTTGAGCATGTTGCGGTTCACCAGGCCACGGGTCGGCTGATACACCACCACCAGTTCCACGCCGCGCTTCTTGAACGCGTCATGCACTTGCTGCAGGCGCTTGTAGCCAGCCGGGGTGGTGGTGAACTCGGTGCGCAGGTCTTCGCGGGTACGGAACAGCCAGTCACCCTGAGCCTGCACCAGCGTGGTGAAGTTCTGCTGATAGCGGGTGGTGTAGCGGCTGGGGTCGTGCGCTTCCGGGCACAGCTGGCAGCAAGGCTCGGCGGTGAAAGTCGGGGCCTTCACTTCGTCGGCGCTCACGCCCTGGCTGATGGCCAGGAGGGCAGTGGACAGGCCCAGCAGTTTCATCAGGTGTGGAGTCATGGTCTGGGCTTCCTTATTCGATCATTTCGGTCTGGCGTTCGACCGGGTCGATCAGCACAGCCTTTTTCTGGCGGACCAGCAGGTCGAGGATTTCGTCCTGGCGCTCACCCAGCACGCCGTTGAGGCTGATGCCGCTGGCCTTGCGCGGGGCGAGCATGGACACCTTGTACAGCTCGACCGACAGCGGCGAGTCGATCGACAGCGGGCCGGAGCCGTTGGCAGCCAGTTCGCCACCGACCAGGATCAGCGACACCTTGGTGTCGAACGGGTCGAGGGCAATGTCACGGTCGGTGTCGGACAGGTCCTTGATGTGGCCGTACACACCCACCAGGCCGTTGGCCATGGCGATGTTCTCGTACAGGCGGATGTTCACGCTGTTACGCACACGGATGCCGTGGCGGCGGTTGTTGACCAGCTTGTTGCCCCAGATCAGGTTGTCGCCGCTTTCGTACAGGGTGATGCCGTCGGTGTGGTTGCGGTAGATCTCGTTGTAGGCAATCAGGTTGTTGACGCTGTTACGGTCGATCACCACGCCGGAGAGCTTGTTGTCGTAGCTCTTGTTGTTGATGATCCAGCTGTCGTTGACCTCACGCGAAATGATGATGCCGTGCTTCTTCTTGGTGCCGTACACGGTGTTGCCGGCGATGATCAGGCGGTGCGAGCGGTCGTGCGGGTCGATGCCGTAGACGATGTTGTCGCGGTAGGTGTTGTCCTTGATCACGAAGTCCTGGGTCTCGTAGCAGTAGAAGCCGTACCACATGTCGCTGAATTCCGAACCGATGATCCAGCCGGTGGGTTCCGGGCGGCCCATGCGCTTGGCCATGTTCGGCGTGTACTGCGAGATACTCACGCCGTACGACTTGGACTTGGCATAGCCGAAGCTGGCCATCTTGCTGTTGACGATGTAGGTCTCGGTGCCACCCCACGACAGCAGGAACGGGCGGAATTCCGTGGGCGAGCGGAAGGTCGCCGGGCCGTTGTCCTTTTCGCGCCAGCCAGTCACCTGGGTGTCGGTGACGAACAGCTTGCCGTCGTTGACCAGGAACGAACCGCCCTCCTGGGACAGGCGCAGTTGCTTGACCTTGCCGTCGATCTCGAGGATGCCCTTCTGCCCGACCACGATCGGCAGGCGCGCCAGGTAAATGCCCGGCTCGACTTCGCTGAGATACTGCCTGGGTACCTTCTTGCTCAGCTCGACCAGGTCGACATGCCCGTCATCGACGAAGATCGCCTGCGGAATGCCATGCTGGCGCTGGACCCACTCGGCCGCCTTGTTGTCGCCACCGACGAACTCCTTGAGGGTGTCCTCCTGGAACATGCGGC
Source organism: Pseudomonas sp. TE21394 (assembly GCF_054057835.1). Taxonomy (NCBI): domain Bacteria; kingdom Pseudomonadati; phylum Pseudomonadota; class Gammaproteobacteria; order Pseudomonadales; family Pseudomonadaceae; genus Pseudomonas; species Pseudomonas sp. TE21394. Next base: position 2,841,285 of record NZ_JBSRZR010000001.1, read on the forward strand.
GCAGGCTGACCTTGCCCTTGTGACGGCGGTCGATCTTCTTCTGTACCGCCTCGGCGGTGTAGCCGGTCAGGTCGGGCAGCTTTGGCGGGTCCATGTGCAGTGGTTCGACCGGGGCACTGGAAACCGTGTAGGTCTTGGCCTGCTGCAAGCCTTTGGCCGTCGTCGTCGGCTCGCTGGCGACGGCCAGGCCTGCGGCCAGCAGCAAGGCGCTGGCCAGCAGGCTGTGACGTAGGTGCGGGTGAAGGTTCATAACGGTAAGTCCCCTACCGGCCTCAGAAGCGCCAGATCACGTCGACAAAGGCGCGGTGCATGTACGAGTCCGCTTCCTTGCCGTAGGCGTCGCCCGGCTTGAACACGCCGGCACGCAGGCGCACCAGGGCGGATGGTTCGTCGATGGCCTGGCTCATCGAAGCCGGCAGCAGGCCTTGCTTGAAGTACTTGGTCACGACCACGTCCATTTCCTGGCCCAGGTCTTTTTCGCCATCGACCAGCGGGCGATTCACGCCGTTGTCGTTGACCACCGCATTGATGCCGCTGGAGCCGATGTTCTGGCTGTCATCGACACGCCAGAACTTGTGGTAGATGAAGCTGGCGTCGTAGTCATCGCGCAGCTGCCAGGAGGCGAACAGGGTGGCCGCCTGCAGGTTGCCCAGCTCGCCACGGAAGGCTTCACCGAAGCGGTGCACGCGCGAACGGGTACCGGTGTAGTTGGAGCGGTTGCTCTCCAGGCCGGTCTGCTCGTAGTTGCTCGAACCGTCGTCGCCGCCGCCGCCGCTGCCGCGGGCGTAGGCCGCACCGACCTGCCACTGCGGGTCGAGGCGAACGCGGATGCCGAGGTCGGTGGCCCAGGCGTTGACGTCGCCGCTCTGCTTGCCGGTGGCCACGCTCTGGTCGCCCACCACCTGGCTGCTGAGGGTGTCGCGGTCACCGGTCAGCCAGGTGACACTGCCCCAGTAGTTGACGGTGTGGTCGTTGCGCCAGTTGTAGGCATCGCTGTTGGCTTCCAGGCCCAGCCAGGTCAGGTCGCCGGTGCGGGTCTTGTCCAGCGCATCGACGGTTTCGCCCGGGTTCTTCAGGCTGCCGCCGTCATGGGTGTGGTGGGCACGTACGCCGACCCAGTGGCCAGGGGTCCATTGCGTGGCGACGTTGCCATAGACGTGCGTGCGGTCCTTGTCTTCCGGAGCCAGCTCGGTGAGGTCGGTACGGTATTCGCTGAAGCGCTGGGCCACGCCCAGGTCGGCCTTGAGCAGGGTGGTGTCGAAGGTCCAGTTCAGCGCCTCGATATTGGTGTCACGCCACATGCCGTCGTCGCTGCGCAGACGCTGGCGACCAAAGCGCAGCTGCTCGCCGGGGTAGGCGGTGAGGCCGCTGTAGCCGACCCAGAATTCGCGCATGGCCAGGTAGCTCTTGTCCTGCTCGCGGCCGTCGGCGGCGGTGTCGGTGGTGGTGCCGTCGTCGTTCTGGCGCAGGGTATCGGTTTCGATGGTGTCGGTGGCAGTGACGGCCTGGCCCATGGCATAGGCGCTCCAGTTGCCGCGCTCGCCGTATACCCAAGGGCGCAGGTCGAGGCCCAGGCCACTGACGTCGCCGCCAGAGCGGGTACCCAGGTCGCGGTCGTCTTCCGACTGGCCGGTGATTTTCACATCAAGGCCGAAGTTCTTTTCAGCGGTCATTTCCGCCAGGGTCGGGCAGGACCACAGCAGGGCGAAGCTCAGGCCGATGCCAGCTTTCACGAAGGGATTGAGCGTCATAGCGAGTCCTCACCGGTTACTTCTTTTTCGTCGTCTTGCAAGGCTTCGATGGCCAGGGTGCTGTTGGCGCCCAGGTTCATGCTGCCGCGGGCCTGCTTCTCTTGCGCCAGCAGGGTCTGCGCCTGGCTGCGCTGGTCAGGCGTGAGTTGCTGGTCGAGTTGCTGCAACAGTTCAGCGGACTGCGGCGTCGGGTTGGCCTGGGCCAACTGGGCGAATACCCAGGCATTGCCCGGTTGCGGGCGAATACCGTGGCCTTCGCTGAACAGTTGGGCCAAGGCATAGTCGGCGCTGTTCTGGCCGCCACGGGCGGCGGCCAGCAGGTGGTCGACGGCCTTCTGTGGCTCGACGTTGCCGAGGTAGCCACGGCGGTACAGCTGCCCCAGGTAGTAATGAGCGCTGACTTCGCCAGCGTCGGCGGCGGCCTGCAGGTGTTGCTCGGCTTTTTGCGCATCTGCAGGCAGGGTCTTGCCTTCGTAGTAGAGGCGGCCAAGCAACAGTTCGGCGCGAGGCTGCTCGGCTTCGCGGCCCTTGTCGATGTAGGCCATCAGCTGGTCGGTATCGCCCAGCTCGGGGAAGTCGTACACCAGCTGCGCCAGGCTGACCCAGGACGCCGGGTTGGCCGGGGCTACCTGCTCGAGCAGGTCCTTGGCGGTTTTCTCGTCGGTCTGGCCCAGGCTGCGGTCGGCCAGGACACGGGCGACGCTGTCGACCCGGGTGGCCGGTACCGCGCCGCGGGCGTAGGCAGCCTTGAGCTGGCCGAGCAGGGCAGCCTGCTGGTCGGCCTGGCCACGCTTCTGGTACACGGTGGCCAGTTCGACGTAGCAGATGTCGGTGGCGGCGAGCGCGGCCTTGCAGATTCTTTCCACGTCGCCCAGGCGCTGGTCATAGGTGCCCTGGGTGCGGTACAGCAGAATCTGGGCCAGCCCCGCTTCCGGGTTGCCGGCGGCACGCCACTGGTCGATCTGCTGCTGCGCATTGACCCTGGGGAAGCTCTGCGGGTAGCTCAGGTAGAGCATCGCCAGCGGGATCAGGGTGTTGCCTTCGCCCTGCGCGGCGGCTTGCTTGAGCAGGGTCTCGGCTTCCTCGCGCTCGGCCTGGGTGCTGTCGGGCTTGGCCACCAGAAGGCGGCCAAGGCGCGCCTGGGCCCGCGGCGAGGTCGCTGCCGCGGCGCGGTAAGTGGCCTCGGCTTCCTTGATTTTCGCCGGGTCGCGGGTGGCGACCTTGATGTCAGCCAGGCCCACTTGCGCTTCGCTGTAGCCCAGGTCGGCCAATGCCTTGTAGTTGCGCTCGGCCAATGCCGTGTCACCGCGCTTCATGGCTTCGTTGGCCAGGCGCTGGTCAGGCAGGCCGGCACAGCCGGCCAGGGTGATGGCTGCAGCCAGGGCACACAGGCCCAGGCTGGCGCTTTTCTTGTGGGGAATCATACGGCGATCCTCTTACAGCCCACGGGCCATGGCTTTGTCGATCAGCCAGTTCAGCGAAGGACCGCGGTCGCTGTTGACCGAGGCCGGACGCCCGGCGAGCTCGGCGGGCAGGGTGCTGTCGGGCTTGATCTGCACACGGATGTCGGAGGCCAGGTCGTCGCTGTTGAGGCTGGCGCTGCTGACGATCTGGCCGGTGCGCACTTCGTCTTCGCCGGCCACCTGGAAGTTGACCCGGGTACCTGGCTTGACCTCGTCGAACTGGCGATAGCTGAAACGCGCCTCGACCATTGGGTTGGTGGTGCGCGGGATCAGCTGGAAAATCGGCTGGCCCTTGGCCGCGTACTGGCCGTTGTCCACCAGCTGGCGGGCGACCACGCAATCACAGGGGCTGGTGAGGGTGCCGGACAGCTGCTTGCCGAACAGTTCCTCGATCTTGGCCGGCTCCAGCTGTGCGTCTTCCAGGTTGCCCTTGAGCATGTCCAGCATGCTGGTGGTGAAGGTGGCCAGTGGCGCACCTTTGCCGATCATCCCGCCGTTGTCGACCAGACTGCTCACGGTACCGTCGCGTGGCATGGTGATGTTGGTGGTAGGCACCGCCACCACGCCGGCTTCGGCGTGGCTGACGAAGTACATGCCATACAGCGACTTGGCGATAAAGCCGAAGGCGGCGACGCCGACCACGAACACACCGAGGGTGACGGTGACTGCCTTGAGGCGGCCGAAGGCGCTCAGGCCGCTGCCGCCGTCCTTCTGTTTGCGGGCCTTGGTGAAGTTGTCGCGTTGCAGGGTGCTGAGCACGTCGCCGACGCTGATCAGCTCACCCGACAGGTGCGTGGTGATGATGTGCCGCAACGTGGCGATGTCGCGTGGTTCGAGGTTCTGGAACTGCGCGCCGGTACGGCCGCTGTCCGGGTGGTAGGAGCGCACCTGGAATTCGATATCCATCGACAGACCGAGGTTGTCGACCGTGAACTGCAGCCGTCCGCGCAGCACGTCACCGACCGACAGTGGTTGCTTGGTGTGGAAGCTCAGGCCACCAGCGGAGAGGTCGTCGACCTTCACATCGTGGGCCTGGCGCTGGGCGTCGAGGAAACGCAGCTTGGCGGGGATGCGAACCCGGGCATGCTGACGCTGGGCTTCGGACTCATGCACGACGTTGACGTTCACGGCGGTATTCATGTGGTTTGTTCCTGTTAGTTCCGATCCGGGTTGGGCTCACACGACCATGAACAGCACAGCAACGAAGATGCTGGCAGCCGAGAAGGTCATGGTCCGCGAGGACCAGGTGTTGAACCATTGTTGAAAACTGGCGAGGTCACGCTTGAGGGCAGTGGGCTGACGCGTCCAGGACTGCTTGTCGAGGCGGAAGAACACGTAGATCTTCATCAGCGCGCCGACGATCTGGTTGTAATAGAGAATCAGCGGGTAGGCCGGGCCGACATTGTGGCCGGAGCACAGCAGCATGATGGTAAGGATCAGGCGGGTGATGCCGATCCACAGCAGGTACACCAGCAGGTAGCCCATGCCGAACTTGAGGCTGGCGATTACCGCCACGGTCAGGCCCAGCAGGCTGGTCCACATCGACACGCGCTGGTCGAACAGCACGATGCTGGTGAACAGCCCCAGGCGCTGCAGGCCCAGGCCCAGCGCCCGGGAGTTCTGCCGCAGGTTGTTGCCGTACCAGCGGTACATCAGCTTGCGGCTGGCCTTGAGGAAGCTCTTCTCCGGCGGGTGCTCGACCGTGTTGATGGCGGCATCCGGCACGTAGAAAGTGTCGTAACCCAGGCGCATCAGGCTGAACCAGCTGGACTTGTCGTCACCGGTGAGGAACTTGAAGCGGCCCAGGCGCCAGTGCATCAGCGAGTCGCTTTCGACATCGGCGATGAATTCCGGGTTGGTCACCACGCTGGCGCGGAACATCGACATGCGTCCGGTCATGGTCAGCACGCGCTTGGACAGGGCCATCGAGCACATGTTGATATGACGCTGGGCGAAGCGCAGCTTGTGCCACTCGCTCATGATGTAGCCGCCACGCACTTCGCAGAACTCGTTGGTGGTCAGGCCGCCGACGTTGGGGAACAGCTTGAACCACGGCACGGTCTTGCGGACCACGCCGTCGCCCAGCACGGTGTCACCGTCGATCACCGCTACCACTGCGTTTTCATCCGGCAGCATGCGCGAGATGGCACGGAAGCCATAGGCCAGGCCGTCACGCTTGCCGGTGCCGGCGATGCGCACGATGTCCAGTTTGACGTGAGCTGGCGGGTTGTATTTGGCCCACAGGCTTTTCACCAGCAGTTCGTCCGACATCTCCACCAGCGAGCAGACCACGGTAGTGGGGAAGCCACAGTTGATCGCCTCGCGGATCACCGAGCTGTACACCTGGGCGGTGGTCAGGGCTTCGATACGGAAGCTGGTCACCATCAGGTACACGTGCGACGGGTCGGCGGCACTGCCCATTTTCTGCACCTTGCGACGCAGGTACGGGTACACGCCGTAGAGGAAGATCATGCCGCGAATGAAATGGGTGGCGCCCATGGAATAGCGCCAGATGCCGACTGCGCCGACCAGGAAGATGAAGTGCTTCGACTGCGAGTCGAAGATATCGGCTGGCAGGGCCAGGGCGATCAGCATGAGCAGGCTCATGTAGAGCAGCCACCCGGCGCACTGCAACAGCACTGTCTGGAGCCTTTGCATGTTCAGCATCCGTCGAGAATTCGGGAAAGGGTGGGCGACGCAGCTGCCACCGTGGTGGCCAGCAGCTGCGCCGCCGGTCCAGCTGTTACCAGCAGATGCCTTCGGTACGGCTGGTAGCGCAGGTTGGCTTGCTCATGAAGCCGACCAGGTCGATCACGTGCTTGCCGGCCGGCGCTTGCTCGGCAAGAGCGCGGAACTGCTCGTCGCGGTTGCCCAGGACGATGATGTCGGCGTTGTCGATGACCTTCTCGAAGTCGGCGTTGAGCAGCGACGACACGTGCGGGATCTTCGACTCGATGTAGTCCTTGTTGGCGCCGTGGACACGGGCGTACTGGACGTTCTCGTCGTAGATATCCAGTTGGTAGCCCTTGCCGATCAGGCGCTCGGCCAGCTCCACCAGCGGGCTTTCGCGCAGGTCGTCGGTGCCGGCCTTGAAGCTCAGGCCAAGCAGGGCAACCTTGCGCTTGTCGTGTGCTTCGATCAGCTCGAAGGCGTTCTGCACCTGCGATTCGTTACTGCGCATCAGCGAGTCGAGCAGCGGTGCGCGGACATCGAGGCTGGCGGCGCGGTAGGTGAGGGCGCGCACGTCCTTCGGCAGGCACGAGCCGCCAAAGGCGAAGCCAGGGCGCATGTAGTACTGGGACAGGTTGAGCACCTTGTCCTGGCACACCACGTCCATCACTTCACGGCCATCCACGCCTACAGCCTTGGCGATGTTGCCGATCTCGTTGGCGAAGGTGACCTTGGTGGCGTGCCACACGTTGCAGGTGTACTTGATCATCTCGGCCACTTCGATCGGCTTGCGGATGATCGGTGCATCGAGTTCTTCGTACAGCGCTTGCAGGATGTCGCCGCTGGCGCTGTCCAGTTCACCGATGACGGTCATTGGCGGGTGGTCGTAGTCCTTGATCGCGGTGCTTTCGCGGAGGAACTCCGGGTTCACTGCAACGCCGAAGTCAACACCGGCCTTCTTGCCCGAGCAGTCTTCGAGGATCGGGATCACCACGTTCTTCACGGTACCTGGCAGCACGGTGCTGCGGACCACGATGGTGTGGCGGCGGTCGCTGTCACGCAGCACGTAGCCGATTTCGCGGCAGACCGACTCGATGTACTCGAGGCCCAGGTCGCCATTCTTCTTGCTCGGGGTACCCACGCAGATCATCGACACGTCACTGGCACGGATGGCTTCGGCGAAGTCGGTTGTGCCGCGCAGGCGGCCATTGGCGATGCCTTGTTGCAGCAGTGCTTCCAGGCCAGGTTCGACGATGGGCGACTTGCCCTGATTGATCAGGTCGATCTTGGTGCTGGACACGTCCACACCGATCACTTCATGGCCTCGCGCCGTCAGGCAGCCTGCACAGACTGCACCCACATAACCCAAACCAAAGATGCTGATACGCATCGCTATCACCTCATGTGTTTATCACGTCGACATCTCCGCAGAGAGCCGGACTGGGTTGATTAACAACAGTTTTCAGGCGCACGGATACATGGCGAATGCACACTTCGCCGAGCGCAGGCAAAATAAATCCGGAGCGCAAAAAGTCATGCACTCAAATGTGGCAGTAAAAAGCCATTAATTAAAAAACGTGCCCTGGAATGCAGCCGTCTTTATTGCAATGCGCTACATGGCGCGTTGCTGTGCTTGTTTTTTCAAGTGGATAAATCCTTTGAAATCAACCACTAGGACGAATTGTAAGGGACGCGTCTCTCCTGCATGGACAGGGGGCTCGGGGTGTGCCCGTTGTACCTGTCGAAGTTATTAGGGCGGGTAGTGGATACCTGCCGTTGTCATCTGTAAGTCATCTCGTACAGCCCGGGGGCGGGAAAATCGTTACGGCACTATGAGCGATTAGGCGTAGCAGAAGTTCCGGGTCGGTTTGGACCGGATGAAAGATTTCTAAATATTTTTTCAGTGGCGGGTAGATTTCAATCTGATAGCACGCAGGTGTTTCGCCCCGATATATAAAGGGCGAAACTGTTGCGAGATATTTTTTTGCCAGCATCGAAAAAAATTTTCAAAATTCGTCAAAAAAGGTACGAACGGTCTTATGGCGGTTGGCGATTCCACTGCGGGTGATGGTTTTTTGACGTCGAACAAATGACATGCTGGCAATGTGAAGCTGACTGTGGACCGAGGCGGCGCGTCAACACATACCGATACACATTATGGCCACATGAAAGCTAAGGCTTTTGTCGCGTTGGCCGTTACCCCCTCTGGACGCTCTGCGGAGCTGTTCATGAACGAAGGAGCGTCTTGGGCAGCCTCGGGCCACTGGCCACCGAGGGCGTCTCATCCATTTATCACATGGAAGAGACGAGAGAACGCCAAATGAAGAAGACATCGCAAATCCTGATCGCCAGCGGTTCCTTGTTGCTGGCTGGCATGGTGCAGGCGGGGCCTCCCGTAGAGGTGACCATCAAGAATCTTGGTTCACAACCCGCGACCATGACCTTGGTGACCTCCAATGAGAGTTCTACCTACCAGATTGCCAACCCCCAACCGTCGAAGACCATCCAACCGGGCGCCTCGACCTTCATGCGGGTCCAGCGCGTCATCAGCCCAGATGTGAACGCCGCCATGATCCGATACACCATAGGCGGAAAAACGTGCGCATTTGGCACGACATTCCAGCTGAAAACGTCAGCGACTGGTATCAAACAGCCCGTTTGGACCAAGACTGCGACTCCGAGCGGTCGCGCAATTTGCACGGCTTCTATCACCGGAACCGCTGCGGATTATTCATGGAAAGTTGAGTTTACCCTGAAGTAGGCGGTCCACAAATGACTGCATTTCCTGGGGACAAGCCTGGAAGTGCAGTTTGGGAAGGCTGTTATCTCAATTTACCCAGGGAAATGAGGTGTCATCATGGACATGATCAATGGGCGGGTCATTGCTGGTAATGCATTTGGCGCTGTGGCGCGTATTCGGAAAATGGAAGATGGTATTAATGCCGAACAGCCGTCAGTCGCGGGTAGCCAAGAACAAATCGAGGATGAATATCTGTCTGGTTTGGCAAAAAAACTGAGTATTGCTGCCGAGCTGGCAGCGCAGCGCGATAGCCGCCATTCACGCAATGGACTGGCAGAATTGGCTGCCAGTATCATCGACAAGCTGGGAGGTCTAACCTACTCATTGGCAAAGGATTTTTACGATTCGCAATTACCTGATACGCAGGATCTTGAGTGGCTTGAGCGTGCCCGTCAGGCCAATGATTTTGCCAGGGGAAAAGCAGAGAACCCCTTTAAGGGATTCTCCCGCGAGCAACTCAGCCTCATTGTATATGACGAAAGCGGTGCCTTTACCGTCAGTGAACGTCGCGCCGCGTTGGCAGAGAAGACAGAGCTGCATAACCGGTGGGCGCAACACATGATCGAGAAGATGAACGTGGAATATCAGCAGACGAGGCGAAATGATAGCGGATTGCGCGAAATACTAGATTTCTATAACTCGTTGCCACCCATTGAAGTAGCAGAGTATGGAAACTATGAGGCCCAGATCATGATGCAACTGTCCATGCATGAGGTGGAGTGGCCAGAATTTGATACTTCATTGGTCAATATGATCGCAAATGAATGGGGAGGCAGAGAAAAGATACCGCTCGAGCCGTTCGAGCGGATGGAGGAAGGCGCTGCCGAGGAGGGCGCGACAGAGTGACGCCAAGTATCGTTATGCAAGGCATTACACGCTGGATAGGCAACGAAGGTATTTTGCGTGATGTGTCGTTTTCACTTCACGCAGGCCAATCCTGCGCCATCATGGGCCCCTCCGGTTCAGGCAAAAGCACGCTACTAAACCTGATCGGCCTGCTCGACCAGCCCTGCCGGGGGCGGCTGGTACTGGACGGTTGCGACATGACGCATGCCAATGCTGATCAACGCGCGATCACCCGAAACCGCCTGCTGGGTTTCGTGTTCCAGAGCTTCAACCTGCTACCTCGTCTGACCATTCTCGACAATGTCGCGCTGCCGCTGAGTTACCGGGGCATTGGTCTGGCCTCGGCAAGGCGGGCTGCGACGCTGCAGCTGGAAAAAGTCGGTCTGGCCCAACGTGCCCGGAACCGGCCCGCAGATCTCTCCGGTGGCCAGCGCCAGCGTGTTGCAATCGCCAGGGCGCTGGTCACCGCGCCGCGAATTCTGCTGGCCGATGAGCCCACCGGAAACCTTGACTGCGAAACGGCCCAGGCGATCATCGGGCTGCTCTGCAGGCTGAACCATGAGCAGGGCATGACCTTGCTCATGGTCACCCACGACCCGGCCATGGCGCAGCGCATGCAGCGGCGCCTGCTGGTACGTGACGGTGGCGTCTTCGATGCCTGAGGCCTATGGGCCAAGCTGGCCGCAACGCATCGGCGAGGCATTGGGTAGCTTGCGGCAACTGGGCGCCAGAGCCTGGTTGGCACTGTCGGGCATAGCGATTGGCTGCGCCGCGCTGGTGGCTTTGATGAACATCGGCCATGGCGCCGCGCAGCATGTCCAGCAGATGTTCCAGGGGTTGGGCAGCGACTTGCTGGTGGTGAGCCTTGAAGGTGCTACCGCGCCGGGCGGTACTTTGGGTCTGGAAGCAGAGCCTTGGCCATCTGGCATTCGAGCGGCGGCACCTTTGGCAACCGCAGTGCAGGCGCTGCAAGTCGATAGAACAAGCATCGAGGTCATGGTCGCAGGCAGCACCGCGCACCTGGCCGAGGTTCTGGACCTTGAAGTTGGCCAGGGGCGATTGCTGTCCCGCTACGATGACCAGGCTGCGCATCTGCTGCTGGGGGCTTCGCTGGCAAGACAGTTGCGGGCCCGGGTGGGGGATCGCTTGCAGTTGGGCAGTTACCTGTTCGACGTGGTCGGGGTGCTGCGAGGCCGTGGCTACAACCCCATGCTGCCGGTGAACTTCGACGACGCAGTATTGATGCCCCTGGCCGGCATGCATCGCCTGAGCCCCGCGCCACAGGTCGGAACGCTTGTCGCGCTGGGTGACGCCAGAATGGGCCTGACCCAGGTTGGCACTTCGCTGTCGCACTTTCTGCAAGCACGTTTGCCGGGGCATGAGGTGGATGTCCAGTTGCCCAGGCAAATGCTGGAGAGCATGGCCGGCCAGTCGCGGATGATGGGCTGGATGCTAGCGAGCACCGCTGCCATCGCCCTGGTGCTTGGCGGGGTCGGGGTGATGAATGTCATGGTGATGAATGTGGCGCAGCGCCGTCGGGAAATAGGTGTGCGCGTTGCCTTGGGCGCACGGGGACGCGACATTGCCTGGTTGTTCCTGCTCGAAGCACTGTTGCTAGGGGCAGCCGGTGCGCTGCTTGGCGTCGTGCTCGGCTTGGCCGCTGCCTGGTTGTTCGCGCTGGCTGCCGGGTGGCGCTTTGCCCTGCATGTCGGGTCGCTGCCGGCAAGCATGGGCGCGTCGCTGGCGCTGGCGCTGGCGTTCGGCCTGCAACCTGCCTTGGCTGCAGCGCGGCTGCAACCGGTGCTGGCGTTACGGGATGACTAGGTGGTGGGCGCTGGTCCTCCTGTCGCCGCTGCTGGCCCTGGCTGAAGACGGCCTGCAGCCGTCGCGCCCGACTGTGCAGCAAGTGCCATCGGTAAGTGCCTTGTCGGCCCTGCACGGCGAACCTGTGGATATCGAACTGGCCGATGCGATTGCCCTGGCGTTGCGCGACAACCGCGCGGTCCGGGGCGCTTACCTCGAGCGCATCGCACAGAAGTTCGAGCTACGGGTGGCACAGGACCGGTTTGCCCCGCAGTTGGCACTCAAAGCCCGCTACCTGGCTAATCGCAACCACGCCGATCGCTATCGGGAAGCACGGCTGGCCCCGACAGCCAGCCTGCTGACACCCTACGGCACGCGTTTGAGCCTTGACTGGGCTCGTGGCCACACCCGTGCCGATGGTGCCGGGCGACGCTACAGCGACGGGGCGAACCTGACGATCATCCAGCCCTTGTTGCGTGGTGCCGGGCGCGACATCGCCAGTGCGCCGCTGCGACAGGCGCGCCTGGTCGAACAACTCAACCGCCTGGCACTCAAGGACGAGATTTCTGCGGTCATTACCCGCACGATCATGCTGTACCGCGCGCTGCTGCGCGCTCAGGAACAGCTGCGTATCGCCGAAGATGGCCTGGCGCGGTCACGCCAGTTGGTGAAGGTAAACCGGGCGCTGATCGTTGCCGGGCGCATGGCAGCGTTCGATATCGTCCAGGCGCAGGCCGAAGTCGCCAACCAGGAGATGGCGCGCGAAAGCAGCCGCAACCAGTTGCAGCAGAGTCGTCAGGCGTTGGCACAGCTGTTGGCGATAGACCTGTCGACGCCGTTGAGAGCCGTGGAGTCGCTGCGTGTCGAGCGTCGGCAGGTGGACGCCCGCCAGGCACTGGCTCGTGCAGAAGTGCGACAACCGGCATACCTGATGCAGCAGCTGGCTGTCGAGCAGGCTGCGCTCGACCTGCAGGTGGCGGATAACGCCCAGTGGTGGGACCTGTCTTTGGTCGCCGGGGTCAGTCAACTGCGCGAGCGGCCAGGTAACGGCACCTCCGGCGAACGCTATCTCGGGCTTGAACTGGAAGTGCCCATTGGTGACCTCGACCGGCGCCAGGCCTGGATGCGGGCCCAAGTGGCCATGGCTCGGCAGAACCTGAACCTGGCCGAAAGCCGCCAGCAGCTCCAGCGCGAAGTGAGCACAGCTGTGCGGGATCTGCAGGTGCGCTGGCGCCAGGTGGAAATCGCCGAGCGCGCGTTGGCCTTGTCGCAACGCAAGCTCGAGATCGAGCAGGAGAAGTTGACCGCGGGCCGCTCCAGCAATTTCCAGGTGCTGAGCTTCGAAGGGGATCTGCGCTACGCGCAAAGTACCCGCCTGGATGCCCTCCTCGATTACCTCGAAGCCCAGGTGGTACTGGACCAGGTGTTGGGAGCGACGCTCGACAGCTGGAACGTGGCGCTCAATGACTAGGCGGTGGTGGTGGGTGCTGGGGGGCAGCACAGGCATGCTGGTAGCGCTGCTTCTGCAGGCGTGGCCGAATACCTCCGCAAGGGACGCGCAACGCTGGGTGCAGGTCGAGCCGCAGCCGCTGGAGGTGCATCTGGGTTTGGTTGGCCGGCTTCAGGCAGGCCGCCAGATGACCCTCAGTGCCCCCTTCGATGGCGTGCTGGCTTCGCTGCTGGTAGCTGAGGGGCAGCAGGTGGTCGCCGGGCAGCCATTGATGCAGCTGGACACCACGCAGCTCGATATACAGCTGCGCCAGGCCGAGGCCGAGCGCCTGAAGGCCAAGGCATTGGTCAGCCAGTTGCGCGGCTGGCAGGCTGGCCCGGAGGTCGCTCGTAGCCTACGTACGCTGGCGGTGGCACGCGCCACGTTGGCGGCTGGCCAGACGGCGCTGGATGAAACCCGACGGCTGCTGGACCGAGGTATCGTTGCCCGTATGGAAGTTGAGAGCCTGGAACAGTTGCAGCAAGCACAGCGGCAGGCGGTGCTGGACGCGCAGCAGGAGCTGCAACTGACCCAGGCCCGGGGCCAGGGGGATGCGTTGAAGATTGCCGAAATGGAACTGGCAAACGCCGAAGCACAGTGGCGGGCGTTGCGCGCAAGGCATGATCTGAAGGTGGTAAAGGCGCCGTTTGCCGGCCTGCTGGCCCGTGCCGCCGGCAGCGCAGCCACGCCTGGCCCACTTCAGGAGGGCCAGGCGCTTGTTCAGGGGATGCCACTGCTGACGTTGAGTGGTCTTGAGCATTTGCAGGTGGCTGCCAAGGTGGCAGAAAGCGACCTTGGCGAACTGCGCGAGGGCATGGAGGTGCAAGCCTTCATTGCAGGTCACCTGCTTGCCGGGCGCCTGGCGCAGATTGGCCTGCAGGCACGTGACGATACCGGACAAACGGCATGGTACGACGTACGGGTTGACCTGCAACTGCCTGAAGGCGCCACACAGCAGCGCTTGCGCCTGGGCATGAGTGCCCGCTTGGCGGTGCTGATACATCGCGAAGACGCTGCGATGGTGGTGCCTGCCGAGGCTTTGCAGGAGGATGAAGCGGGCAGGCAATACGTGGTTTATCGTCAGTCTGCGCAACAGAAGCCGCGCAGGGTTGTGGTCAGGTCGGCAAGGGCGGTGGTGCAGGGGCTGCAGGTGGACGGGCTGGAGGCAGGGTTTGTACTGCTACCGTAGGCCCGCCGTGCGGCCCTTTTCGCGGGTAAACCTGTTGCTTCGACCTTGTGTGCAGCGCAGTACCGGTGGGGGCGGGTTCAACCTCGAGACGGCCGTTACAGGATCACTCGGAAGGATGATCGCGCAGGAACACCAGGTGGTCCGCTTTCGACTGCTCGGCACTGTAGTAGTAGCCCTGCACATCGAACTGCTTGAGTTGTTCCGGGTCGCTGATGCGCCGCTGGATCACGAAGCGGCTCATCATCCCCCGTGCCTTCTTGGCGTAGAAACTGATGATCTTGTACTGGCCGTTCTTCCAGTCCTTGAAATCGACGTTGATCACCCGCGCCTTCAATGCGCTGCGTTTCACCGCGCTGAAGTATTCATTGCTGGCGAGGTTGAGCAGCACGTCGTCGCCCTGCTCGGCCAGGGCCTGGTTCAACCATTCGCTGATGCGCGTGCCCCAGAACGCGTACAGGTCCTTGCCGCGGGCATTGGCCAGCTTGGTGCCCATTTCCAGGCGATAAGGCTGCATCAGGTCCAGCGGGCGCAGCAGGCCGTACAGGCCCGAGAGCATGCGCAGGTGCTCCTGCGCGTAGTTGAAATCGTCCTCGCCCAGGCTCTCGGCATCGAGGCCGGTGTACACGTCACCCTTGAACGCCAGCAGTGCCTGCTTGGCATTGGCCGGGGTGAAGTCCGGAGTCCAGCTGCCAAAGCGTGCGGCATTCAGGCCGGCGAGCTTGTCGGACAAATGCATCAGTTCGCTGATCTGCGCTGGCGACAGCTCGCGCAGTTGCCGAATCAGTTCCTGGGAGTCGTCCAGGTATTGCGGCAGGGTGTAACGCTCGGTCACCGGTGGGGTGTCGTAGTCGAGGGTCTTGGCGGGGGAAATCACCGTCAGCATCGGGTCGGCTCCTGGCATCGTTGGCCGGGAATTCTACGGGCTGGGCGGTACAAGTCCAAACTATGGCGACGATAGTCACAGACCATGCCCGGTGCAGGCGCTATAGTGCGCGTTTCGCCGTTGCGGAGCCTTCAACCGTGCGCATTGCCTCTGCCTTGCTGGCCGGCCTGCTGAGCCTGACCGTGCAAGCCGCCCCATCACCCCAGGTAAGCCTGGACCGCAGCCTGTGGCCCGAGCAGCTGGACAGCCCGGCGCTGTTCGATGTGGCTTCGCGGGCGGAAATCCTTTCGTTCGCCCAGGTGCTGCACGAGAGCGAACTGCTGGACGACGCGGCATTGACGACCCGGTTGGGGCTGCGGCAGATAAACATGCAGAAGGTGCGCCTTGTAAGGGCGCGCATGTGGCAGCGCTTGTGGCAAGGCTATCAACAGGCGCAGCGCAGTTGCGAGCAGGACGCATCGTTCTGCTACCCGGTTAGCTCGATGGCGGAATTACGCACCCAAGCGGCGACGTTCGCTGCCGATGTAGGCACGTTCTACACTGGTTGGGTCGAGCCCAGCCACCAGTTCCATGTTCAGTACCTCGACGAACAATTGCGCAAGGCTGCCTTGCTGCCACAGACCAGCAGTGAGGTGGAGCGGCTGTCGGCGCGCGAGCGCAATGGTGATGAACTGAATGACCGCATGTTCCTGCTGACCTTCGTCGGTGGGCCCGGGCCGCAGGGCGGCACGACCGACCAGCTCACCGATTACCTGCGTCGACAGAAGCTTGCAGGGACGTTTTTCGTGCTCGGCAACCGCCTGCAGCAACGCCGCGACGCCGGCGCGGCGACCGCCTTGCGCCAGCTTTATGGTGGCCAGTGCGTGGGCATCCAGGGCTGGGAATATCGCTCCCATGCACAGTGGACGGGCTGGCAGGACTCGCTGCGGCGCAGCCAGGCGCGGGTGCAGGCCGACCTGCCGCAACAGTACGTGCCGTTGTTCCGGCCACCTTATGGGCAGCGCCGCGCCGACGGCGAGACGTTCATGGCCAGCCAGCAACTGCGGGTATCGTTGTGGGATATCGATGCTCAGGATGATGGAGCACTGACGGCGCAAGCCTCGGCGCAGCGGGTGCTGACCTTGATGCTGCTGTGGCGCAAGGGGGTGATCCAGTTCCATGACAGCCTGCCCAAGGCGCAGCCGGCAGTGGACTGGTTGCTGCGCAATACCGCGCAGAGCGGTATCGGCTGGGAAGGCTGCCGCGAGTATGGGTACCGCGAACCGGGAGTGTGACTTCTGACTGTAGTCCCCTCTGGCGCTGCCGCCAAGGCCCCTTCGTCATTCGGCAAAATAAACTTCAAAAAGTCGTAAAAACGCTTTTTCCAGTCATGGTTTTTGCGGTATGAAGAAACCAGACAGCCGATTCCTGCAGCACAGGTGGCGTCATCCAGGCCCACCTAGCCAGGTTCGCTTCCCGCCCGTAACAACGCGGATACGGGGAGAACGGCAGTCACTTTGCGGCGTAACAGAGCACGCCGTGTGGCTTCGACATAAGGTGACCGAGTATGGATGACCAAGGACGCAACCCTTCCTCCAGCAAGCCAATCCTGTATGTGCTCGATACCAACGTCCTGATTCACGACCCCAACGCGTTACTCAACTTCGAGGAGCACCATGTCGCCATCCCGATGACGGTGCTGGAGGAACTCGACAAGCTCAAGGCCGGCAAACAGAGCATCGCTGCCGAATGCCGCCAGGCCATTCGCCTGATCGACCAGACCCTCGGTGACGCTTCGCCCAGCGATGTCGAGCAGGGCGTGCCGATCCAGCGTGGCAAAAGCGGGCCCAAGGGCTTCCTGTCGATCCTGATGACCCCGCGCAACGAGCCCAACAAGCTGCTCCCGGAAAACCTCAACGACAACATCATCATCAACCAGCTGCTCGAAGTACGGGCCCGGCGCACCGACCTGGACGTGGTGCTGGTCACCAAAGACATCAACATGCGCCTGAAGGCACGTGCCTGTGGCATCGCGGCCGAGGACTACAGCACCGACCAGTTGGTCGATGACGTATCCTTGCTATCCAAGGGCTACCATTCGGTCAGCGGTTCGTTCTGGGACCGGGTGAGCAAGGTCGATACCCGCCAGGAGCGTGGCCGCACCTGGCACCGGGTGCAACTGACCGACAACCTGCCGGCGGTGCATGTCAACGAGTTCATCATCGACGAACAGGGCTTCGTCGGCTGGATCAAGGGCATCCGCAACGACGAGCTGCTGTTGCTCGACCTGCACCAGGAGCCGCTGCTGCACCAGGAGGCGTGGGGCCTGAAACCGCGCGATATCCACCAGAGCCTGGCGCTGTTCGCCTTGCTCGACCCGGATATCCACCTGGTCAACCTGACCGGCGCCGCCGGTTCTGGCAAGACCATCCTGGCGCTGGCCGCGGCCATCGAGCAGACCATGGTCAGCAAGCGCTACCGGCGCATCATCGCCACCCGCAGCGTGCAGGGGCTGGACCAGGAGATCGGCTTCCTGCCGGGCACCGAGGCGGAGAAGATGGAGCCCTGGCTGGGCGCCATTACCGATAACCTCGAAGCCTTGCACATGGATGACGAAAGCACCCATGGCAGTGTCGAGTACATCCTTGAGCGTGTGCCGTTGCAGTTCAAGTCGCTGAACTACATCCGTGGTCGCAGCTTCCAGCAAAGCCTGATCCTGATCGACGAGTGCCAGAACCTGACGCCGCACCAGATGAAAACCATCATCACCCGTGCCGGCTCCGGTTCCAAGGTGGTCTGCCTGGGCAACCTGGCGCAGATCGACACCCCCTATCTGTCCGCCACCAGCTCGGGCCTGACCTACCTGACCGAGCGCTTCAAGGACTTCCCTCATGGCGTGCACATCACCCTGCAGGGCGTGCCCCGCTCGGTGCTGGCCGAGTACGCCGAGTCGCACTTGTAAAGCCATGCGCCCGGGCAGTTCGCTGCCCGGCCTTTTCATGGGCGCTCCGGCGGAGAGGCCGATCCAGTTGGTGCAGCCCCCTGCTCAAACCTGACCCACAGGTTTACACTGCCAGTTCCCTTCACAGGAGCAGAGCAGTGCTGACACATCTTGATTCCCAGGGGCGGGCCAACATGGTCGACGTCACTGAAAAGGCCGTGACCGAGCGCGAGGCCAGCGCCGAAGCACGGGTGCGCATGTTGCCGCAGACCTTGCAGATGATCGTCGACGGCGAACACCCCAAGGGCGACGTGTTCGCGGTAGCGCGCATTGCCGGGATCCAGGCGGCGAAGAAGACCAGCGACCTGATTCCGTTGTGCCACCCGCTGATGCTGACCAGCGTAAAGGTGGAACTCAACGCCGAGGGGCAGGATGCCGTGCGCATCGTTGCCCGCTGCAAGCTGGCCGGGCAGACCGGCGTGGAGATGGAAGCGCTGACCGCTGCCAGCGTAGCCGCGCTGACGATTTACGACATGTGCAAGGCTGTGGACAAGGGCATGGTCATCGAGCAGGTGCGCCTGCTGGAAAAACTCGGTGGCAAGAGCGGCCACTACAAGGTGGAGGCGTGATGAAGGTCAAGGTGATGTACTTCGCCCGTTACCGCGAACTGCTGGGCCTGGATGTCGAGCGGGTGGAGGGCGCGTTCAAGGTGCTGGACGATGTGCGCCAGGCCTTGGTGGCCAAAGGTGGGCAATACCAGGTGCTGGCCGAGCAAAACCTGATGTGCGCGCGCAACGAAGAGCTGTGCAAGCTTGATGAACCGCTGGAAGAGGGCGATGAGGTAGCGTTCTTCCCGCCGGTGACCGGAGGCTGAACATGGCAGTGCGAGTGCAGGAGGGCGCGTTCGACCCAGGTACCGAAACCAATGCCATGCATGCGGCCAATGTCGGTGTGGGCGCGGTGGTTGCCTTTGTCGGCTATGTACGGGACTTCAACGATGGCCGGGAAGTGGCGGGGATGTTCCTTGAGCACTACCCGGGCATGACCGAAAAGGCCCTGGGCAAGATCGTGGTCGAGGCCGAGCAGCGTTGGCCGTTGCTCAAGGTCGAGGTGCTGCACCGCATCGGTGCGCTGGAACCGGGTGAGCCGATCGTCTTCGTCGGCGTGGCCAGTGCCCACCGTCAGGCGGCGTTCGATGCGTGCAACTTCATCATGGACTACCTGAAAACCCGGGCGCCGTTCTGGAAGAAGGAGAACACCCAGGAGGGGCCGCGTTGGGTCGAAGGGAGGCAGAGTGACCAGGATGCTGCCGGGCGCTGGTAGATCCTTGTTTGATGGCCGGGGCGGAGCCCCGGTTCGCGGGTGAACCCGCTCCCACAGGTATTGCACAGGTCCGAAAGCTATGCAGTACCTGTGGGAGCGGGTTTCCCCGCGAAAAGGCCGGTACAGGTCAGTGGTGCTTGCGCGGCACCGGCTTCAACAGCTCATCCGGCGGCATCTCGCACTTGATCTTGCGTCCCAGCAAAGCTTCGATCGCCGGCAACTGGTAGGAATCATCCTCACCGGCAAAGCTGATCGACACACCACTGGTACCGGCACGGCCGGTGCGGCCAATGCGGTGCACGTAGTCGTCCGGGTCTTCCGGCAGGGTGAAATTGATCACGTGGCTGATGCCGTCGATGTGAATGCCACGCCCGGCGACGTCGGTAGCCACCAGCACGGTAATGCGCCCTTCGCGGAAATTCTCAAGGGTACGGATTCGCTTGTGCTGTGGCACGTCGCCCGACAACTGGGCGGCGTTGATGCCGTCGCGCACCAGTTTTTCCTCGATGCGCCGCACTTCGTCCTTGCGGTTGGCGAATACCATCACCCGTTCCCACCTGTTCTGGGTCACCAGATTGTACAGCAGCTTGTATTTGTCGCTGCCGGCCACCGCATAAACGTGCTGCTCCACCGTTTCGCTGGCCACGTTCTCCGGCTCGATCTCGACGATGGCCGGGTTGGTGGTCCACTGTTTAGCCAGGTTCATCACGTCGTCGGTGAAGGTGGCGGAGAACAGCAAGGTCTGGCGCTCGCTTTTCGGCGGGGTCTGACGAATGATCTGGCGAACCTGGGGGATGAAGCCCATGTCGAGCATGCGGTCGGCTTCGTCCAGCACCATGACCTCGACCATGTCCAGGTGCACCTCGCCACGCTGGTTGAAGTCCAGCAGGCGGCCGGGCGTAGCAACCAGGATGTCGCAGTGGCGCGCTTCCAAGGCCTTGAGCTGCTTGTCGAAGTCCATGCCGCCGACGAAGCTCATGACGTTGAGGCCGGTGTACTTGGTCAGTGCAACGGCGTCCTTGGCGATCTGTACCACCAGTTCGCGGGTGGGGGCGATGATCAGCGCGCGCGGTTCACCCATGTAGCGTTCCTTGGGCGGAGGCGTCTGCTGCAACTGGGAGATGATCGAGATCAGGAACGCAGCAGTCTTGCCGGTACCGGTCTGGGCCCGGCCAATCGCGTCCTGGCCACGCAGGGTATAACCCAGCACCTGCGCCTGGATCGGCGTGCAGTACGGGAAGCCCAGGTCGTGGATGGCGTGCATCAGTTCGTTGGACAGCTTGAAGTCGTGGAAGCGGGTCTTGCCTTCCTGCGGCTCGACCACGAAGTCTTCCGGTTTCCACAGGCTGGCCTGTGGCTTGGGCTTGCGCTCGCGGCGCGGTTTGTCCTTGGCCGGCTTGTCGGCGGCCGGCGCAACGACAGCAGGCTGTTCAGCCTTGGGCGTAGGGTTGGCGCGAGGGGCGGGCGTTTTTGCCGCCGGCCGGGCCTCGCTGGCAGGCGCAGGCGCCGCCACGCTGGCAGCAGGAGCGGCGGCCTGTGGCGCGGCGTCTCCCTTGCCGAATATTTTCTTGAGTGCCTTGAGCACGATCGTCTCATCAACTGGTTAAGGAATGTACGCCGGCAGTGTAAAGCAAGATTCGGGCGCGGCGTAGTGGCTTGGGCTTACAACTACAGATGGCTTCTGCTTATTGCAGTTGCTTGGCCAACCAGTCGTGGATATCGCCCAGCTCTTCTACCACCACTTCGTGCTCCATCGGGTATTCATGCCAGCGGGCGGCAACGCCCCAGGTATCCAGGTACTCGAAAGCGGTGCGGCCCATGGACGGGATCACCACCGGGTCGTGCACGCCATGCAGACACAGGGCGGGGGTGCGTTGCTGGCAGGCGCTCAGCTGATGCTGGTCATTGAAGGTCGGCGCATAGGTCGACAGGGCAATCACGCCACCCAGGGCTTCCTGCCACTTTATATAGGCAGTGTGCAGCACCACTGCGCCGCCCTGGGAAAAACCGGCAAGGAAAATTCGCGACAGGCTGACACCTTTGGCTTGCTCGGCCTTGATCAGGGCAATCACTTGTTCGGTCGACTCCTCCAGCTGTGCCTCGTCGATGGCACGGGCAGGGGTCATGGCCTTGATGTCGTACCAGCTGGGCATGGCATAGCCGCCGTTGATGGTCACCGGGCGGGTGGGGGCCTGGGGCATGATGAAGCGGGTACTGAGCAGGCGCTCCTGCATGAATTCGGCGACTGGTAGGAAGTCGTAACGGTCGGCACCCAGACCGTGCAACCAGATCACACAAGCGTCTGCGGTTTTCTGCGGTTCGAGAATCAGCGGGTTGGTCATGACTGCTCCGAAAGTGTGCGGGTCTCGTTGTGGCGTGCGTGAAAAGAAGGCGCTGGAAATGATTGTCTGAAAAAGAATGTCGCAACGATACAACTTTCCCTACTTGACGAGCGCTTAATCGCTACAGCCAGACAATCTGGTACGCGCTTTGCAATTCAACCTCCGATGCAAAGGGCAGGCCGTGACGGTAACACCCTTTGCACGCGAAGGCTGTCATAGAACAGCCCATTGCGCCAATTGACCCAATAACAAGCCAATACGGGTCGGATACGCCTCAAAAGGGTGCGGTGCAATTCCGGCTCGATACAACAAGAGCGATTTGGAGGTTGTGAATGAAGATGTTGAAAACCACCCTGGCAGTCCTGACCGCTGCCGCTGCACTGGGCGCCGTGAGCAATGCCCAGGCCGGCGCCACCCTCGATGCGGTGAAGAAGAAGGGCTTCGTCCAGTGTGGCGTGAGCGACGGTCTTCCAGGCTTCTCGGTACCTGATGCGCAGGGCAAGATCGTTGGTATCGACGCCGATGTGTGCCGTGCCGTCGCCGCTGCCGTGTTCGGCGACGCGACCAAAGTCAAGTTCAGCCAGCTCAACGCCAAGGAACGCTTCACCGCGCTGCAGTCGGGCGAAGTCGACGTGCTGTCACGCAATACCACCTGGACCAGCTCGCGCGATGCCGGCATGGGCCTGGTGTTCGCCGGTGTCACCTATTACGACGGCGTCGGCTTCCTGGTCAACAAGAAGCTGGGCGTTTCCAGCGCCAAGGAACTCG
Source organism: Pseudomonas sp. TE21394 (assembly GCF_054057835.1). Lineage (NCBI taxonomy): Bacteria > Pseudomonadati > Pseudomonadota > Gammaproteobacteria > Pseudomonadales > Pseudomonadaceae > Pseudomonas > Pseudomonas sp. TE21394. The sequence continues at coordinate 2,863,532 of NZ_JBSRZR010000001.1, forward strand.
ATGGCGCGACCATCTGCATCCAGGCTGGTACCACCACCGAACTGAACGTATCGGACTTCTTCCGCGCCAATGGCTTGAAATACACCCCGATCACCTTCGACACCTCCGACGAAAGCGCCAAGTCGCTGGAGTCCGGCCGTTGCGACGTGCTGACCTCGGACAAGTCGCAACTGTTCGCCCAGCGCTCCAAGCTGGCCGCGCCGGGCGACTACGTGGTGCTGCCGGAAACCATCTCCAAGGAGCCGCTGGGCCCGGTGGTGCGTAAAGGCGACGAAGAATGGTTCAGCATCGTCAAGTGGACCTTGTTCGCCATGCTCAACGCCGAAGAGGCCGGCATCACCTCGAAGAACGTCGAAGCCGAGGCCAAGGCCACGAAGAACCCGGACGTCGCCCGCCTGCTGGGTGCGGACGGCGAGTATGGCAAGGACCTCAAGCTGCCCAGGGACTGGGTAGTGCAGATCGTCAAGCAAGTCGGCAACTACGGCGAAGTGTTCGAGAAGAACCTGGGCCAGGGTACCGACCTGAAGATCGACCGTGGCATGAACGCCCTGTGGAACAACGGCGGCATCCAGTACGCACCACCGGTGCGCTGATGGCTGCACCCTGCGGCGGCATCCTGCCGCCGCAGGTTGTTCGGAACCCTACTTTCCGGGGCACTTCATGCAAAATCGAATTGGCGCACAAAAGGGGTTATCCCTGAGCGATCCACGTGTGCGTGCGTGGCTGTTCCAGATCCTCACGATAGCCTTCGTGGTCGGTCTGGGCTGGTACCTGTTCCACAATACCCAGACCAACCTGCAACACCGAGGTATCACCTCGGGCTTCGACTTCCTCGAACGCAGTGCCGGCTTCGGCATCGCCCAGCACCTGATCCCCTACGTGGAATCCGACAGCTATGCGCGGGTGTTCGTCATCGGCCTGCTCAACACCCTGCTGGTGACCTTCATCGGCGTGGTCCTGGCGACCATCCTCGGCTTCATCATCGGCGTGGCACGGCTGTCGCCGAACTGGATGATCAACAAGCTGGCGACCGTGTACGTGGAAACCTTCCGCAACATCCCGCCGTTGCTGCAGATCCTGTTCTGGTACTTCGCCGTGTTCCTGACCCTGCCAGGGCCGCGCGGCAGCATCAACTTCCAGGACACCTTCTTCATCAGCAACCGTGGCCTGAACATGCCTGGTGCGTCCATGGCCGACGGCTTCTGGCCGTTCGTCATTGCCCTGGGCCTGGCCGTACTGGCCATCGTCGCGATGGTGCGCTATGCCAACAAGCGCTTCGATGAAACCGGCGAGCCATTCCACAAGTTCTGGGTGGGGCTGGCACTGTTCATCGCCATTCCGGGTGCCTGTGTACTGCTGTTCGGCGACCCGGTGCACTGGGAAGTGCCGCAATTGAAAGGATTCAACTTCGTCGGTGGCTGGGTGCTGATTCCCGAGTTGCTGGCGCTGACCCTGGCGTTGACCATCTATACCGCCGCGTTCATTGCCGAGATCGTACGTTCCGGTATCCGTTCGGTCAGCCATGGCCAGACCGAGGCCGCGCGCTCGCTGGGCCTGCGCGAGGGCCCGACCCTGCGCAAGGTGATCATCCCCCAGGCACTGCGGGTGATCATTCCGCCGCTGACCAGCCAGTACCTGAACCTGGCGAAGAACTCGTCACTGGCGGCCGGTATCGGCTACCCGGAGATGGTCTCGCTGTTCGCCGGTACCGTACTCAACCAGACCGGCCAGGCCATCGAGGTGATTGCCATCACCATGAGTGTCTATCTCGCCATCAGCATCAGCATTTCGCTGCTGATGAACTGGTACAACAAGCGCATTGCGTTGATCGAGCGGTGAGGATACGCCAGTGAATGCCCATGTTTTCAAACCCGACATGCCGCCACCGGTGAAAACCGTCGGCGTGCTCGCATGGATGCGGGCCAATCTCTTCTCCAGCTGGCTTAACACGCTGCTGACCCTGTTCGCCATCTACCTTGTGTGGTTGATCGTGCCGCCGATGCTGCAGTGGGCGTTGCTCGATGCCAACTGGGTCGGTACCACCCGCGCCGACTGCACCAAGGAGGGCGCCTGCTGGGTGTTCGTGCAGCAACGTTTCGGCCAGTTCATGTATGGCTACTACCCGGCCGAACTGCGCTGGCGCGTGGACCTGACCGTGTGGCTTGCCGTGCTTGGCGCCGCGCCATTGTTCATCAAGCGTTTCCCGCGCAAGGCTGTCTATGGCCTGGGTTTCCTGGTGCTGTACCCGATCCTGGCCTACACCCTGCTGCACGGCGGCGTGCTGGGCCTGGAGAATGTACCGACCAGCCAGTGGGGCGGGCTGATGCTGACCCTGGTGATCGCCACCGTGGGTATCGTCGGTGCCTTGCCGCTGGGCATCCTGCTGGCCCTCGGGCGGCGCTCGAAGATGCCGGCGGTGAAGGTGGTATGCGTCACCTTCATCGAGTTCTGGCGCGGCGTGCCGCTGATCACCGTGCTGTTCATGTCATCGGTGATGCTGCCGTTGTTCCTGCCCGAAGGCATGAGCTTCGACAAACTGCTGCGGGCGATGATCGGCGTGATCCTGTTCCAGTCGGCATACATAGCCGAAGTGGTGCGTGGCGGCCTGCAGGCCATCCCCAAGGGCCAGTACGAAGCGGCCGCGGCCATGGGCCTGGGCTACTGGCGGGCGATGGGCCTGGTGATCCTGCCGCAGGCGCTCAAGCTGGTGATCCCCGGCATCGTCAACACTTTCATTGCCCTGTTCAAGGACACCAGCCTGGTGATCATCATCGGCCTGTTCGACCTGCTGAACAGCGTCAAGCAAGCCGCCGCCGACCCCGCCTGGCTGGGCATGGCCACCGAAGGCTACGTGTTCGCGGCCCTGGTGTTCTGGATTTTCTGTTTCGGTATGTCCCGCTACTCCATGCACCTGGAGCGCAAGCTGGACACTGGCCACAAGCGTTAGGAGTTTCGAAATGAGTGAAGCGATCAAGCAGCCTGCCGGCCCCGAAGGCATCATCCAGATGCAGGGCGTGAACAAGTGGTACGGCCAGTTCCATGTGCTCAAGGACATCAACCTGAACGTGCGCCAGGGCGAGCGCATCGTGTTGTGCGGGCCATCGGGCTCGGGCAAGTCCACTACCATCCGCTGCCTCAACCGCCTGGAAGAGCACCAGCAGGGGCGCATCGTGGTCGATGGTGTCGAGCTGACCAACGACCTCAAGCAGATCGAGGCCATCCGCCGTGAAGTGGGCATGGTGTTCCAGCACTTCAACCTGTTCCCGCACCTGAGCATCCTGGAGAACTGCACCTTGGCGCCGATGTGGGTGCGCAAGATGCCGCGGCGCAAGGCCGAGGAAATTGCCATGCACTACCTGGAGCGCGTGCGCATTCCGGAGCAGGCGCACAAGTACCCGGGGCAGTTGTCCGGTGGCCAGCAGCAGCGCGTGGCGATTGCCCGTGCGTTGTGCATGAAACCGAAGATCATGCTGTTCGACGAACCGACCTCGGCGCTGGACCCGGAAATGGTCAAGGAAGTGCTCGATACCATGGTGGGCCTGGCCGAGGATGGCATGACCATGCTTTGCGTGACTCACGAGATGGGCTTTGCCCGGACCGTGGCGAACCGGGTGATCTTCATGGACAAGGGCGAGATCGTCGAGCAGGCGTCGCCGGATGACTTCTTCGACCGGCCGCGCAGTGACCGGACCAAGTTGTTCCTGAGCCAGATCCTGCACTGACGCAAAAGGGGCCGCAAAGCGGCCCCATTCCTACTTCTCTTCCTTGGCCACCGCTGGCGCTGGCGGCGGCCGCAGCCCAACCTCGGCAACCAGCTTCAGCTGTTGCCCGTTGCGCATAACTTCGATGGTGATTTTCTCGTTGGGTTTGATCCGCGCCACCTGGTTCATCGACTTGCGTCCGTCGCCGGCCGGCTCGCCGTTGATGCTCAGGATCACGTCACCCAGCTGCAACCCGGCCTTCGCCGCCGGCCCCTCGCGGAAGATACCCGCCACGACGATGCCCGGGCGGTCCTTCATGCCGAACGATTCGGCCAGTTCCTGGCTCAGCGGCTGCACTTCGATGCCCAGCCAGCCACGGATCACCTGGCCGTGCTCGACGATCGACTTCATTACCTCCAGGGCCAGTTTCACCGGGATCGCGAAGCCGATGCCCTGCGAACCGCCGGACTTGGAGAAGATCGCCGTGTTGATGCCGATCAGGTTGCCGTTGGCATCCACCAGCGCACCGCCGGAGTTGCCCGGGTTGATCGCGGCGTCGGTCTGGATGAAATCTTCGTAGTTGTTCAGCCCCAGCTGGTTACGCCCAGTGGCGCTGATGATGCCCATGGTCACGGTCTGGCCGACTCCGAACGGGTTGCCGATGGCTAGCGACACGTCGCCGATGTGAATGGTGTCGGAGCGGCCGATGGTGATCGCCGGCAGGTTCTTCAGGTCGATCTTCAGCACCGCCAGGTCGGTTTCCGGGTCGCTGCCGATGACCCGGGCCAAGGTCTCGCGACCGTCCTTCAGGGCCACCACGATCTGGTCGGCGCCGCTGGTCACGTGGTTGTTGGTCAGCAGGTAGCCTTCGGGGCTCATGATCACGGCTGAGCCCAGGCTTGATTCCCAGCGGCGCTGTTTGGGCAGGTTGTCCCCGAAGAAGCGGCGGAACTGCGGGTCTTCGAACAGCGGATGCGAGCTCTTGTTCACCACCTTGGTGGTGTACAGGTTGGCGACCGCCGGGGCGGCCAGGGTCACGGCGTCGGCATAGGACATGGGGCCCTGCATGATCCGCGAAGTCTGCGGTGCCTGTTGCAGGTTGACGTCCTGGCTGGGCAGGCCGACCCATTCCGGAAAACGCTGGATGATCAGCATGGCGACCAGTACGCCGGTAAGCAGGGGCCAGCCAAAGTAACGCAAAGCCTTGAACATGAACGAATCCTGGAAAGAGCGAAGACCGGTGGGCGCGCGGTGGAGAATGAGCGCGCGCGATCATACACCGGTTCCCCCAGTGCCCGCGACGGCCCATAATGGCCGGCATTATACGGGCGTTGCATGGGCGTTGTGCCCGATAAAAATGCAGATTCGAGGAGATTTTCATGGCCGTCGCACTGAACACCCTGGTCGAGGAAGCCGAGCGTTACCTGGGCAGCGCGAAGATCCAGGATTACTGCCCCAATGGCCTGCAGGTCGAGGGCCGGCCGCAGGTCAGCCGCATCGTCAGTGGAGTCACTGCCAGCCAGGCGCTGCTGGATGCGGCGGTCGAGGCCGAGGCCGACCTGGTGCTGGTGCACCATGGTTATTTCTGGAAGGGCGAAAACCCGTGCGTCACCGGCATCCGCCAGCGCCGGCTGAAGACCCTGCTGAACAACGATATCAGCCTGCTGGCGTTCCATCTGCCGCTGGATGTGCACCCGGACGTGGGCAACAACGTGCAGTTGGCGCGGCAACTGGACATTACTGTCGAAGGTCCGCTGGACCCGGAAAACCCCAAGGTGGTCGGGCTGGTCGGTTCGCTGGCCGAACCGCTCACCGCGCGTGACTTCGCCCGTCGTGTGCAGGAGGTGCTGGGGCGCGAGCCGTTGCTGGTCGAGGGCGAACAGATGATCCGCCGGGTCGGTTGGTGCACCGGCGGCGGGCAGGGCTATATCGACACCGCGATTGCGGCCGGGGTCGACCTGTACCTGACCGGGGAAGCCTCCGAGCAGACCTATCACAGTGCGCGCGAGAACGGTATCAGCTTCATTGCTGCCGGGCACCACGCTACCGAACGCTATGGGGTGCAGGCGCTGGGCGACTATCTGGCACGGCGGTTTGCCGTCGAACATCTGTTCATCGATTGCCCGAATCCTATCTGACAGTGGTATGGCTTTTTCGCGGGCGTGGCCGCGAACAGGCCGGACCTGCCAGCTCGAAACTTCAGTCATATGGTTAGACTTTTTCGATCTAGCCGGCCTCCTAAATAGAAGCACTCGCTGTGATAAAGTGGCTCGCTCGAACACGGCCCGCAGGCCGTCCATAAGATCGTTTTTCGTGAGTAGCCATGGTCGACAAACTGACGCACTTGAAACAGCTGGAGGCGGAGAGCATCCACATCATCCGCGAGGTGGCCGCCGAGTTCGACAACCCGGTGATGCTGTACTCGATCGGCAAGGATTCCGCCGTGATGCTGCACCTGGCGCGCAAGGCCTTCTTCCCGGGCAAGCTGCCGTTCCCGGTCATGCATGTCGACACCCAGTGGAAATTCCAGGAGATGTACCGCTTCCGCGACAAGATGGTCGAGGAAATGGGCCTGGAGCTGATCACCCACGTCAACCCGGAAGGTGTGGCGCAGGGTATCAACCCGTTCACCCATGGCAGCTCCAAGCACACCGACATCATGAAGACCCAGGGCCTGAAGCAGGCGCTGGACAAATATGGCTTTGATGCCGCCTTCGGTGGCGCGCGCCGCGACGAAGAGAAGTCGCGGGCCAAGGAGCGTGTTTACTCGTTCCGTGACAGCAAGCACCGCTGGGACCCGAAGAACCAGCGCCCCGAGCTGTGGAACGTGTACAACGGCAAGGTCAACAAGGGCGAGTCGATCCGGGTCTTCCCGCTGTCGAACTGGACCGAGCTGGACATCTGGCAGTACATCTACCTCGAAGGCATTCCGATCGTGCCGCTGTACTTCGCCGCCGAGCGTGAGGTCATCGAGAAGAACGGCACCCTGATCATGATCGACGACGAGCGCATCCTCGAGCATCTCACCGATGAAGAGAAGGCCCGCATCGTCAAGAAGAAGGTGCGCTTCCGTACCCTTGGCTGCTACCCCTTGACGGGCGCTGTCGAGTCGCAAGCCGAGACCCTGACGGACATCATCCAGGAAATGCTCCTGACCCGTACGTCCGAACGCCAGGGCCGTGTCATCGACCACGATGGCGCCGGCTCCATGGAAGACAAGAAACGCCAAGGCTACTTCTAATTTCAGGGTTACTCCATGTCGCACCAATCTGATCTGATCAGCGAGGACATCCTCGCCTACCTGGCCCAGCACGAGCGCAAGGAACTGCTGCGTTTCCTGACCTGCGGCAACGTCGACGACGGCAAGAGCACCCTGATCGGGCGCTTGCTGCACGACTCGAAGATGATCTACGAGGACCACCTCGAGGCCATCACCCGTGATTCGAAGAAGGTCGGCACCACCGGCGAAGAGGTCGACCTGGCGCTGCTGGTCGACGGCCTGCAGGCCGAGCGCGAGCAGGGCATCACCATCGATGTCGCCTACCGCTACTTCTCCACCGCCAAGCGCAAGTTCATCATCGCCGACACCCCGGGCCACGAGCAGTACACCCGCAACATGGCCACCGGCGCGTCCACCTGCGACCTGGCGATCATCCTGGTCGACGCCCGCTACGGCGTGCAGACCCAGACCCGCCGCCACAGCTATATCGCCTCGTTGCTGGGCATCAAGCACATCGTCGTGGCGGTCAACAAGATGGACCTCAAGGGCTTCGACCAGGGTGTGTTCGAGTCGATCAAGGCCGACTACCTGAAATTTGCCGAAGCCATCAACCTGGTGCCGAGCAGCCTGCACTTCGTGCCGATGTCGGCGCTCAAGGGCGACAATGTGGTCAACCACAGCGAGCGTTCGCCGTGGTACACCGGCCCGACGCTGATGGAAATCCTCGAAACCGTGGAGGTTTCGGCCGACCGCAACTTCACCGACCTGCGTTTCCCGGTGCAGTACGTCAACCGCCCGAACCTGAACTTCCGTGGTTTCGCCGGCACCATCGCCAGCGGCGTGGTGCACAAGGGCGACGAAATCGTCGTGCTGCCGTCGGGCAAGAGCAGCCGGGTCAAGTCCATCGTCACCTACGAAGGTGAGCTGGAAAACGCCGGCCCCGGCCAGGCCGTGACCCTGACCATGGAAGACGAGATCGACATCTCCCGTGGCGACCTGCTGGTGCATGCCGACAACGTCCCGCCGGTCACCGACCAGTTCGACGCCATGCTGGTGTGGATGGCCGAGGAGCCGATGCTCCCAGGCAAGAAATACGACATCAAGCGCGCCACCAGCTACGTGCCGGGCTCGATTGCCAGCATCACCCACAAGGTCGATGTGAATACCCTGGAGCAGGGCGCTGCCAGCGCCCTGCAACTGAACGAGATCGGTCGGGTCAAGGTATCCCTGGATGCCCCGATCGCCCTGGATGGCTATGACAGCAACCGCACCACCGGTGCGTTCATCGTCATCGACCGCCTGACCAACGGCACTGTCGGCGCCGGCATGATCATCGCCCCGCCGGTGCTGCCGCACGGCGGCACCGGCCATCACGGCAAGCAGGCCCACGTTTCTACCGAAGAGCGTGCCCTGCGCTTCGGCCAGCAACCCGCCACCGTGCTGTTCAGTGGTTTGTCCGGCGCTGGCAAGAGCACCCTGGCCTATGCCGTGGAGCGCAAATTGTTCGACATGGGCCGTGCGGTGTATGTGCTCGACGGCCAGAACCTGCGCCATGACCTGAACAAGGGCCTGCCGCAGGACCGCGCCGGCCGCACCGAGAACTGGCGCCGCGCCGCCCATGTGGCGCGCCAGTTCAACGAAGCCGGCCTGCTGACCCTGGCTGCGTTCGTGGCCCCGGATGCCGAAGGCCGCGAACAAGCCAAGGCGTTGATCGGCAAGGAGCGCCTGGTGACTGTTTACGTCCAGGCCTCGCCTATCGCCTGCCGCGAGCGTGACCCGCAAGGTCTGTACGCTGCCGGTGGCGATAACATCCCGGGTGAAAGCTTCCCGTACGATGTGCCGCTGGACGCCGACCTGGTAATTGACACCCAGACCACCAGCGTGGACGAGGGCGTGAAACAGGTGCTGGACGTACTGCGTCAGCGTGGCGCGATCTAAGCATTGGTTTATCAGAAAACCCCGCGTCGGCGGGGTTTTCTGTTTCTCGTCGCCGCAGGCTTGCCCGCTCTGGCAGGATAAATAGAGAACACCCGTGTGAACGGGGTGTTGGCGTCACTCTGCTCTGGCTACTGTCAGCCGCAGCCTTTCAATCGGTAAGGCCATTTCCACCGCTCGGTAAGGTCTGGCTTAGATATGTTTTTCCGACACCGGTATTATTCGGCGTTCCTTCACAGCCTTGTAGGAAAAACTCGAATAGATCTCCTTCACCCCTGGCAATCGCTGCAGTACTTCGCGGGTGAATTCGCCGAACGACTCCAGGTCTCGCGCCAGGATTTCCAGCAAAAAATCGTAGCGCCCGGAAATGTTGTGGCAGGCGACGATCTCTGGAATCTCCATCAGCCGCCGCTCGAATGCCAACGCCATGTCCTTGGTGTGCGAATCCATCATGATGCTGACGAACGCGGTCACACCGAAACCCAGCGACTTGGGCGAAAGGATCGCCTGGTAGCCGGTGATGTAGCCGTGGTCTTCCAGCAGCTTTACCCGGCGCCAGCAGGGCGAGGTGGTCAGTGCCACCTGGTCGGCCAGTTCGGCAATGGTGAGGCGGGCGTTGTCCTGCAGGGCGGCGAGCAGGGCGCGGTCGGTACGGTCGAGGCTTGAAGGCATTTTTTACCCTCCTTGTCCGGTAATTGTTGTTTTCATTCCAACAAGCGCACGGATATGTGGGCCAATTTGGAAAAAATCGGGCAGCCCGGTGGCATAAGCTTATAACAAACCACAAGAGGCTGTTGCCATGCGCGGCTCCGATAACAACACCGGTTTTTCCACACGGGCCATTCATCATGGCTACGACCCGCTTTCCCACGGTGGCGCCTTGGTGCCACCGGTGTACCAGACCGCTACCTATGCCTTCCCAACCGTCGAATACGGCGCTGCGTGCTTCGCTGGCGAGGAGCCGGGGCATTTCTACAGCCGCATCTCCAACCCGACCCTGGCCCTGCTGGAGCAGCGCATGGCCTCGCTGGAGGGCGGCGAGGCGGGGCTGGCATTGGCGTCGGGCATGGGAGCCATCACCTCGACGATCTGGACCCTGCTGCGCCCTGGCGACGAGCTGATCGTCGGGCGCACGTTGTATGGCTGCACCTTCGCCTTCCTGCACCATGGCATTGGCGAATTCGGGGTGAAGATCCGCCATGTCGACCTGAATGACGGCAAGGCACTGAAAGCGGCGATCAACAGCAAGACGCGGATGATCTACTTCGAAACCCCGGCCAACCCCAACATGCAACTGGTGGATATCGCTGCGGTTGCCGAGGCCGTACGCGGGCACGATGTACATGTGGTGGTCGACAACACCTACTGCACACCCTATCTACAACGTCCACTGGAGCTGGGGGCTGACCTGGTAGTGCATTCGGCAACCAAGTACCTCAGTGGCCACGGCGATATCACCGCCGGCCTGGTGGTGGGGCGCAAGGCGCTGATCGACCGCATTCGCCTGGAAGGGCTGAAGGACATGACCGGGGCGGTGCTGTCGGCGCATGACGCAGCGCTGCTGATGCGCGGGATCAAGACCCTGGCCCTGCGCATGGACCGCCATTGCGCCAATGCCCGGCAGGTGGCGGAGTTTCTGGCCCGGCAGCCGCAGGTGGAGTTGATTCACTATCCGGGGTTGCCGTCGTTTGCCCAGTACGAACTGGCGCAGCGGCAGATGCGTTTGCCGGGCGGGATGATTGCCTTCGAACTCAAGGGCGGTATCGAGGCGGGGCGGAGCTTCATGAATGCCTTGCAACTGTTTGCCCGGGCAGTGAGCCTGGGCGATGCCGAGTCGCTGGCGCAGCACCCAGCGAGCATGACGCATTCCAGCTATACCGCGAAGGAGCGGGCGCACCACGGGATCTCGGAGGGGCTGGTGCGCTTGTCGGTGGGGCTGGAGGATGTGGAGGACCTGCTGGCGGATGTCGAGCAGGCATTGCAGGCTTGCAGCTAGGTTGCCTGGGCCGTCCTCTTCGCGGGCACGCCCGCTCCTTCAGGTATCCCACGGATTGCAAATGCTGTGGTGTACCTGTGGGAGCGGGCGTGCCCGCGAAGAGGCCAGTGAATCCAGCCCACAAAAAAGGCCTCTAGCGAGGCCTTTGTCATTTTCTGCAGATCAGCGCTTGAGCCCGTAGCTCTCGTCAAGCATGCCCGGCGAATTCGGCGCTTTCGGTGCGTAGTCACGTGGCACTTCGGCGTCCTTCGGCGGGGTCAGGCGGTCGCGTGGACCTTGCGCTGCCTCGGAGTGCAGGGCCGCCAGCAGGCGTTGGCGAGTGACGTCGTCGAGGGCCAGGCTGTTGGCGCCTTCGGCCAGGTGGTCCTGCACGTCCTGATAGCTCTGGGTCAGTTTCTTGACCAGTACGGCAGTGCTGTTGAAATGAGTTACCACTTCGTTCTGATAGCTGTCGAAGCGCTTCTGGATATCATCCAGTTGACGTTGGGTGCTGCTCGGCGCTGCATTGGGCAGCAGGCGAGCGACGACGAAACCGACCACCACGCCGATGACCAGGGCCAGGGTCGGCAACAACCAAACAAGGAGCGAGAGTTCCACGAGTCCTTCCTCTATAAACGGCTTTGCTTTACGTTAACGGCTCAGACCTGCGCTGTATACCGCGAGCGATCGCAAATCAGAACAGAATTCCTCACCTAGACGAATCGACCCCTTTCGAGGTCACGGAGTAGTGCCTTGCTTGTCCGCGAAACCCCCTTGTTCATCGATGGCCCCAGCGGCCAGCTGGAAGCCCTGTATCTGGACGTGGCCGATGCCCGCGGCGCGGTGCTGATCTGCCACCCCAACCCGGTCCAGGGCGGCACCATGCTCAACAAGGTGGTCTCGACCCTGCAACGCACCGCCCGCGATGCCGGCTATGTGACCCTGCGTTTCAACTACCGTGGTGTTGGCCAGAGCGCCGGCAGCCATGACATGGGCGCTGGCGAGGTGGCCGATGCCGATGCTGCCGCGGCCTGGCTGCGCGAAAAGCATCCAGGCCTGCCCCTGGTGCTGATGGGCTTCTCGTTCGGCGGCTTCGTCGCCGCCAGCCTGGCCGGCCGCCTGGAAGCCGCCGGGGTAGAGCTGCAGCAGCTGTTCATGATCGCCCCGGCAGTTATGCGCCTGACGCCGGAATTCCCGCTGCCGCAGCAGTGCCTGATCACCGTGGTGCAGCCGGACGCTGACGAAGTCGTCGCGCCACAACTGGTATACGAATGGTCTGACAGCCTGTCGCGCACCCATGAGCTGCTGAAAGTGGCAGAATGCGGACACTTCTTCCATGGCAAGCTGACCGATCTGAAGGATCTGCTGCTGCCGCGCCTTTCGAACTGAGCCAAGCCTGAATAAGCGAACACCCATGACCACGCGCATCCTTACCGGTATCACCACCACCGGCACTCCGCACCTGGGCAACTATGCCGGTGCCATCCGCCCGGCCATCCTTGCCAGCCAGCAGCCTGGTGTCGACTCGTTCTACTTCCTGGCTGACTACCACGCGCTGATCAAGTGCGACGACCCGCTGCGCATCCAGCGTTCGCGCCTGGAAATCGCCGCCACCTGGCTGGCCGGTGGCCTCGACCCGGACAAGGTGACCTTCTACCGCCAGTCAGATATCCCGGAAATCCCCGAACTGACCTGGCTGCTGACCTGCGTCAGCGCCAAGGGCCTGCTCAACCGAGCGCACGCCTACAAGGCCTCGGTGGACAAGAACCTGGAAAACGGCGAAGACCCGGACGCCGGCGTGACCATGGGCCTGTACAGCTATCCGGTGCTGATGGCTGCCGACATCCTGATGTTCAACGCCAACAAGGTGCCGGTCGGGCGTGACCAGATCCAGCATGTGGAAATGGCCCGCGACATCGGCCAGCGCTTCAACCACCTGTTCGGCCAGGGCAAGGACTTCTTTGCCTTGCCGGAGGCGGTGATCGAGGAAAGCGTGGCGACCCTGCCGGGCCTAGACGGGCGCAAGATGTCCAAGAGCTACGACAACACCATCCCACTGTTCACCAGCGCCAAGGAAATGAAGGACGCCATTTCGCGCATCGTCACCGACTCGCGCGCACCCGGCGAAGCGAAAGACCCCGACAACGCCCACCTGTTCACCCTGTTCCAGGCCTTCTCGTCGCCAGCGCAGTGCGCCGAGTTCCGCGAGGAGCTGCTGCAGGGCCTGGGCTGGGGCGAGGCCAAGCAGCGCCTGTTCCAGCTGCTGGACGGTCAGCTTGCGGAAAAGCGCGAGTACTACCACCAGTTGATTGCCCGCCCAGCAGACCTGGAGGACATTCTGCTGGCCGGCGCCGCCAAGGCGCGCAAGATCGCCACGCCGTTCCTCGAACAGCTGCGCGAAGCCGTTGGCCTGCGTTCGTTCCGCACCAGTGTGCAGGCCAGCACCGAAGTGAAGAAAAAGGCCGCCCGGAGCGCGCGTTTCGTCAGCTTCCGTGATGAAGACGGCAGCTTCCGCTTCCGCCTGCTCGGCGCCGACGGTGAACAGTTGCTGCTGTCGCGCAGCTTCGCCGACGGCAAGAGCGCCGGTGCCGTGAGCAAGCAATTGCAGCAGGGTGGCGAGGCGGACGTGCGCCTGGAGGGCCTGGGCTTCGGTCTGTGGCTGAATGGCGAACAGGTCGCCGACGGGCCGCAGTTCGACAACGCCGAGGCACGTGATGCGGCTATCGAAAGCCTGCGTGTAGCACTTCAGCCACAATCGGACTGAGGCATATTGACGCAAGTCTGATTGCCATTAAGCGGGCCTGTCGCTACAGTGACGGCCCGTTTTTTTGTTGCCCCGCTAACGAATCATGACGCCCCTAGAACGATATCAAGCAGATCTGAAACGTCCCGACTTCTTTCATGACGCGGCGCAGGAAACTGCGGTGCGTCACCTGCAGCGCCTGTACGACGACCTCGTGCACGCGCAGAACAACAAGCCGGGCGTGTTCGGCAAGCTGTTCGGCAGGAAGGAGCAGACACCGGTCAAGGGCCTGTACTTCTGGGGTGGGGTGGGGCGCGGCAAGACCTACCTGGTCGATACCTTCTTCGAGGCGCTGCCGTTCAAGCAGAAGATGCGTACGCACTTCCACCGCTTCATGAAGCGTGTGCACGAGGAAATGAAAACCCTCAAGGGCGAGAAGAACCCGCTGACCATCATTGCCAAACGCTTCAGCGATGAAGCCAGGGTGATCTGCTTCGACGAATTCTTCGTCTCCGACATCACCGACGCGATGATCCTCGGCACCCTGATGGAAGAGCTGTTCAAGAACGGCGTATCGCTGGTGGCGACCTCCAACATCGTGCCGGACGGCCTGTACAAGGACGGCTTGCAGCGCGCGCGCTTCCTGCCGGCCATCGCCATGATCAAGCAGTACACCGACGTGGTGAACGTCGACAGCGGGGTCGACTATCGCCTGCGGCATCTGGAGCAGGCCGAACTGTACCACTACCCGCTCGATGAGGCGGCGCACCAGAGCCTGCGCGCCAGCTTCAAGGCATTGACCCCTGAGTGCACCCAGGCGGTCGAGAACGACGTGCTGATGATCGAGAATCGCCCGATCCAGGCCCTGCTGACCTGTGACGACGTGGCCTGGTTCGACTTCCGCGCCCTGTGCGATGGCCCGCGTAGCCAGAACGACTACATCGAGCTGGGCAAGATCTTCCATGCCGTGCTGCTGAGCAACGTGGAGCAGATGGGCGTCACCACCGACGACATCGCCCGCCGCTTCATCAACATGGTGGACGAGTTCTACGACCGCAACGTCAAGCTGATCATCTCGGCCGAGGTTGAGCTGAAGGACCTGTATACCGGCGGGCGCCTGGCCTTCGAGTTCCAGCGTACCCTGAGCCGGTTGCTGGAGATGCAGTCGCACGAATTCCTGTCTCGCGCACACAAGCCATAACATGCCAGGGGCTGCAAAGCAGCCCCCAGGCCCTCAAGCCTCCTGCATGAACTGCTGTCGATACTGGTTCGGCGACAATTCCGTGTGCTGGCGAAACAACCGCGCAAAGAAACTGGCGTCGTCGTAACCGACCTCGTAGCTGATGGTCTTGATGCTCTTGCGCGTACTCGACAGCAAGCCCTTCGCCGTCTCGATCCGCAGCCGTTGCAGGTAATGCAGCGGCTTGTCGCCGGTCGCTCCCTGGAAGCGGCGCATGAAGTTGCGGATGCTCATGCCGTGGTTGCGGGCCACGTCCTCGAAGCGGAACTTGTCGGCGAAGTGTTCTTCCAGCCAGTGCTGGATCTGCAGGATGACCAGGTCCTGATGCAGCTTCTGGCCGCCAAAACCCATGCGCCCCGGGGTGTAGTTGCGCTGCACCTCGTAGAGGATGTCGCGGGACACGGCGCGGGCCACGTTGGCGCCGCAGAAGCGTTCGATCAGGTAGATGTACAGGTCGCAGGCCGAGGTGGTGCCGCCTGCGCAATACAGGTTGTCGGCGTCGGTCAGGTGCTTGTCCTGGTTCAGGCGGATCTTCGGGAAGCGTTCGGCAAAGCTGTTGAAGAAGCGCCAGTAGGTGGTGGCCTCCTTGCCGTCGAGCAGGCCTGACTCGGCCAGCCAGAACACGCCACTGGCCTCGGCGCACAGCACCGCGCCACGTGCATGTTGCTCGCGCAGCCATGGCAGCACCTGTGGATAACGCTGCAGCAAGTTGTCGAAATCGTCCCAGAAGGCCGGCAGGATGATCACGTCGGCATCGTCCAGGCCACCATCGACCGGCAGTTGCACGTTGCTGAAGCTGTCCACGGACTGGCCGTCCGGGCTCACCAGACGGATCTCGAACATGGGCTGCAGGCCCAGGCCAAGCTGCTTGCCGTAGCGCAGGCTGGCGAGGTGGAAGAAGTCCTTGGCCTGCATCAAGGTCGAAGCGAACACCTTGTCAATGGCCAGGATGCTGACGCGCCGCAGCGACGCGGAGGGTTGGGTAAACATCATTGTCATTGTTCTTATAGGGTAGAGTGGTCAATCACCGGCTGGATCGTCTTATTTTTTGGCGATGGTGTCCAGCCCGATGCACCGCGCTGGTTCTTCGCGGGCTAACCCACGAAGGAGGCGGTACAGGTTTACCCTCAAGGCGCCGGGTTCGGCTGCTGCTGGTGAATTGCCTCGATCGCCGCCAGCAGCTCATCGCTCAGCTTCAGCTCCAGGCTCGCCAGGTTGCTGTCCAGCTGCGCGAGGTTGGTCGCGCCAATGATGTTACTGGTCACGAATGGCTGCCGGGTGACGAATGCCAGGGCCATCTGCGCCGGGTCCAGGCCGTGCTCGTCGGCCAGCTGCACATAACGGCTACAGGCGGCCACGGTCTGCGGGTTGGAATAGCGGGCAAAGCGGCTGAACAGGGTCAGGCGTGCATTGGCTGGCCGCGCACCGTTCTCGTACTTGCCCGAGAGCATGCCGAAGGCCAGCGGCGAGTAGGCCAGCAGGCCGCACTGCTCGCGGATAGCCACTTCCGCCAGGCCCACTTCGAAACTGCGGTTGAGCAGGTTGTACGGGTTCTGGATCGACACCGCCCGCGGCCAGCCACGGCTTTCGGCCAACTGCAGGAACTTCATGGTACCCCACGGTGTTTCGTTGGACAGGCCGATGTGGCGGATCTTGCCGGCGCGCACCTGCTCGTCGAGCACCTCGAGGGTTTCTTCCAGCGGGGTGAAGTGGTCCTGTGGCAGGTGCTGGTAGCCCAGCTTGCCGAAGAAGTTGGTGCTGCGCTCCGGCCAGTGCAACTGGTACAGGTCGATGCGGTCGGTGTGCAGGCGCTTGAGGCTCTCGTCCAGCGCCGCGACGATGTGCTGGCGGTTGTGCTTGAGCTGGCCGTCGCGAATGTGGCTGATGCCGTTGCCCGGGCCCGCAACCTTGCTGGCCAGCACCCAGTCGTCGCGATCGCCCCTGGCGCGGAACCAGTTGCCGATGATGCGCTCGGTAGCGGCGTAGGTTTCGGGGCGGGGCGGCACCGGGTACATTTCGGCGGTGTCGATGAAGTTGACCCCGGCGGCCTTGGCCCGGGCGATCTGCTCGAAGGCCTCGGCCTGGTCATTCTGTTCGCCCCAGGTCATGGTGCCCAGGCACAGGGCGCTGACGTTGAGGTCGGTACGGCCGAGCTGGCGGTATTCCATCGGGTAGACACTCCTTGGCAATGAAAGCTCATCAAAGCAGGTTGAAAAATTTCGCGCAATCTGGATAATTCGGCCCCTCTCCGTGTGGCGGAAGTGATGCACCACCACGCAGGAAGAACCCCGTCGAACGTTGGCGTGCCTGACCCGAGCCCCCAAAAGCGTCAGTGTTCGGCTGCGCGCTTGCCCTTGGCAAGCTGTGCACTATCCAGTAAGATTCGCCGTCTATTTTTCGCTGGGCGGCCTCTGAGGCTTTAGAGAATGAAAACTTTTACTGCTAAACCGGAAACAGTAAAGCGCGAGTGGTTCGTAGTCGACGCCGCTGGCCAGACCCTGGGTCGTCTGGCTACCGAAATCGCTAGCCGTCTGCGTGGCAAACACAAGCCAGAATACACCCCTCACGTTGACACCGGCGACTACATCGTCGTTATCAACGCCGAGCAGGTTCGTGTGACTGGTGCCAAGTCTTCCGACAAGATGTACTACTCCCACTCCGGTTTCCCGGGCGGTATCAAGGAAATCAACTTCGAGAAGTTGATCGCCAAGGCCCCTGAGCGTGTTATCGAAACTGCGGTCAAAGGCATGCTGCCGAAGAACCCGCTGGGTCGCGACATGTACCGCAAGCTGAAAGTGTACGCGGGTGCTGCTCACCCACACACTGCTCAGCAGCCTCAAGAACTGAAGATCTAACGGGATAGTTCATTATGTCGGCGACTCAAAACTACGGCACTGGCCGTCGCAAGACCGCAACCGCTCGCGTATTCCTGCGTCCGGGTACTGGTAACATTTCCATCAACAACCGTTCTCTGGACGTGTTCTTCGGTCGTGAAACCGCTCGCATGGTTGTTCGTCAGCCGCTCGAGCTGACCGAAACCGTCGAGAAGTTCGACATCTACGTCACCGTTTCCGGTGGTGGTGTCAGCGGTCAGGCCGGTGCGATCCGTCACGGTATCACCCGCGCTCTGATGGAATACGACGAAACCCTGCGTGGCGCTCTGCGTCGTGCTGGCTACGTCACCCGCGACGCTCGTGAAGTCGAGCGTAAGAAAGTGGGTCTGCGTAAAGCGCGTAAGCGTCCTCAGTACTCCAAGCGTTAATACCGCTTCGGCAGTCGAAAAAAGCCCGGTTCCTTGGAACCGGGCTTTTTTTATGTCTTGAACTAACCTGTCAGCATGTCAGTGACCACTTGTCGCATAGACACAGATCAAGCAAAGCGTGGGTAGTCGCACCGGGCCGAGGTAATCACCTTGTCAGTGTGTGGATTTGTTTCTTACCATGGCGGCCAATTTTTAGTGCCACTGACACAACCTAAGTACAGGTCTGGTTCAACAGGCCAAGCAAGCTGATGGGAGAGGACTGAATGAGCAATGACGGCGTCAACGCAGGCCGGCGCCGCTTCCTCGTAGCCGCGACATCCGTAGTCGGGGCGGCGGGGGCAGTGGGGGCTGCGGTACCGTTCGTGGGGTCATGGTTTCCCAGTGCCAAGGCGAAAGCCGCAGGTGCACCGGTGAAGGTCAATATTGCCAAGGTCGAGGCCGGGCAGCAGATGGTGGCCGAGTGGCGGGGGCAGCCGGTATTCATCGTGCGGCGAACGGAGGAAATCCTCGGCAACCTGAAAAAAGTTGCCGGTGATCTCGCCGACCCTGAGTCCAAGGCTTCGGTGCAGCCGACCTACGTTGACCCGCAGGTTCGTTCGATCAAGCCGGAAATCCTTATCCTCGTCGGTTTGTGTACACACCTCGGCTGCTCACCGACCTTCCGCCCGGAAGTCGCGCCTGCAGACCTTGGCCCGAAATGGGTTGGTGGCTATTTCTGCCCATGCCACGGCTCCCACTATGACCTGGCTGGTCGTGTCTACAAGTCGCAGCCGGCACCTCTCAACCTGCCCGTGCCACCGCACTCTTACGAGTCGGACGAGATCGTCGTCATCGGCGTTGACCAGGAGAACGCATGATGAGCAAGTTCATGGACTGGATTGATGCTCGCTTCCCTGCCACCAAGATGTGGGAAGACCACCTGAGCAAGTATTACGCACCCAAGAACTTCAACTTCCTGTACTTCTTTGGCTCCCTCGCGTTGCTGGTGCTGGTCAACCAGATCGTCACTGGTGTGTGGCTGACCATGAGTTTCACCCCCTCGGCGGAAGAGGCATTCGCCTCGGTCGAGTACATCATGCGTGACGTGGAATACGGCTGGATCCTGCGCTACCTGCACTCCACCGGTGCCTCGGCGTTCTTCATCGTGGTCTACCTGCACATGTTCCGCGGCCTGCTCTACGGCTCCTACCAGAAGCCGCGCGAGCTGGTATGGCTGTTCGGCATGCTGATCTACCTGGCATTGATGGCTGAAGCCTTCATGGGTTACTTGCTGCCGTGGGGCCAGATGTCCTACTGGGGCGCCCAGGTGATCATCTCGCTGTTCGGTGCCATCCCGGTGATCGGTGACGACCTCACCCAATGGATCCGCGGTGACTACCTGATTTCCGGCATTACCCTGAACCGCTTCTTCGCCCTGCACGTCGTCGCCCTGCCGATCGTGATCCTCGGCCTGGTGGTGTTGCATATTCTGGCCTTGCACGAAGTGGGCTCGAACAACCCCGATGGCGTCGACATCAAGAAGAAGAAAGATGAAAACGGCATCCCGCTGGACGGCATTCCGTTCCACCCTTACTACACCGTCAAGGACATTGTCGGCGTGGTGGTATTCCTCTTCGTGTTCTGCGCCGTGGTGTTCTTCTTCCCGGAAATGGGCGGTTATTTCCTGGAGAAACCAAACTTCGAGCAGGCCAACGCCTTCAAGACCCCTGAGCACATTGCGCCTGTGTGGTACTTCACGCCGTTCTACGCGATCCTGCGTGCAGTGCCTGACAAGCTGATGGGCGTAATCGCCATGGGCGCGGCCATTGCCGTGTTGTTCGTGCTGCCCTGGCTCGACCGCAGCCCGGTGCGCTCCATGCGCTACAAGGGCTGGATCAGCAAGCTCTTCCTGCTGGTGTTCTGCATAGCCTTCGTCATCCTCGGCGTGCTGGGCGTACTGGCGCCGACACCTGGGCGTACCTTGCTGTCGCAGGTGTGCACAGTGTTGTACTTCGCCTACTTCCTGCTGATGCCGTTCTATACAAGGCTCGAGAAGACCAAACCGGTTCCGGAAAGGGTGACTGGCTGATGAAAAAGTTGATTGCAGTATTTTTGCTGGCAGTGATGCCTGCCTTTTCCTTCGCGGCCGAAACCGGCCTGGAGCTGGACAAGGTCGACATCGACCTGAGCGACAAGGCCGCCATGCAGGATGGTGCGCGGACCTTCGCCAACTATTGCATGGGTTGCCACAGTGCCAAGTTCCAACGTTACGAGCGAGTCGCCGATGACTTGGGCATCCCCCACGAACTGATGCTCGAGAAGCTGGTGTTCACCGGTGCCAAGATTGGTGACCACATGCAGATTGGCATGAAGCCCAGTGACGCCAAGACCTGGTTCGGTGCCGCACCGCCCGACCTGACCCTGGTGGCCCGGGTGCGTGGCACCGACTGGCTGTACACTTACCTGCGCAGCTTCTATGAGGACCCGTCGCGGCCGTACGGGGTGAACAACAAGGTGTTCCCGAACGTGGGCATGCCCAACGTGCTGGTCGGCCTGCAAGGAAACCAGGTGATCGGTTGCAAGCAGGTGCAGACCATGACCGATGGCAAGAAGCAGTTCGACCCGTTGACCGGCAGCCCGATCACCCATGAAGCCTGCGACCAGCTGACCATTACGCCGAATTCCGGTACCCTGACGACCGAGCAGTTCGACGAGAAGGTCAAGAACCTGGTGACCTTCCTGGCCTATTCGGCCAACCCGGTCAAACTGGAAAGCCAGCGCATCGGTACCTACGTGTTGCTGTACCTGGCTTTCTTCTTCGTATTCGCCTATTTGCTCAAGCGTGAATACTGGAAGGACGTGCACTGATCACGCAGTAGTTTCTGGTTGTTGAACGCGCCCGTGGAGGCCAGGCAGAACTGCCTGGCCTCCACGGGCGCGTTTTCATTTACAGTTCCACAAGCATCCCGTGCGAGGAGGCGCTACATGGGCGCAACCAACAGGTTAGCCTGCTATTCCGACCCCGCTGATCACTATTCTCATCGGGTACGCCTCGTGCTGGCCGAGAAGGGTATCAGCGTGCAGGTCATCGATGTCGATCCTGGCCGCCTGCCGCCCAAGCTGGTCGAGGTGAACCCCTACGCAAGCGTGCCGACCCTGGTCGACCGTGACTTGGCGTTGTACGAATCGAGCGTTGTGATGGAATACCTCGAGGAGCGTTACCCGCATCCGCCGCTGATGCCGGTATACCCGGTGGCGCGCGGCAACAGCCGTTTGCTGATGCACCGCATACAGCGCGACTGGTGCGCCCTGGCCGATACCGTGCTCGATCCGCGCAGCAGCGAGGCTGCCCGTGCCGAGGCGCGCAAGGCCTTGCGCGAAAGCCTGACCGGGGTCTCGCCGTTGTTCGGCGAGTTCGCCTGCTTCATGAGCGAGGAGCAAAGCCTGGTCGATTGTTGTCTATTGCCCATACTCTGGCGTTTGCCGGTTTTGGGTATCGAGTTGCCGCGGCAAGCCAAGCCGTTGCTGGATTACATGGAGCGGCAGTTCGCCCGCGAGCCTTTCCAGGCGAGCCTGTCCTCCGTAGAACGTGAAATGCGCAAGCTTTAAGGAGCCGTTGATGAACTCCAGTCGCCCCTATCTGGTTCGAGCACTGTACGAGTGGATCGTCGACAACGATTGCACCCCCCATATGCTGGTAAACGCCGAATACCCGAAAGTCCAGGTGCCAGACGGTTTCGCCAGTGATGGCCAGATTGTCCTGAATATCTCACCGAACGCCGTGCGCAACCTGCACATGGACAATGACGCTGTCAGCTTCGAAGGCCGTTTCAGTGGCGTGTCCCATTCGTTGTTCGTGCCGTCTGGCGCCATCCTGGGCATCTATGCCCGAGAGAATGGCCAGGGCATGGTCTTCGAACTGGAGCCGTCGCAGGATGACATGCTCGACGACGAGGATGATGTGCAACCGGATGATGACGGCCCACCGGAGGGGGGCGGGCAACCACCGCGCCCGAGCGGCCGGCCAAGCCTCAAAGTGGTCAAGTAATGAAAAAGGCGACCTGTCCAGGTCGCCTTTTTTTTGCCGCCGATAACGGATTACAGGTCGCTGATGGTGCGAACCTGGTCCTTGTTGATGCGGGTGCGCTTGCCGTCGAGCTGCTGGAACTCGTAGAAACCGGTATCGGCGTCGTATTCCGGTACGTCGACCGTCTGGATTTCCCGGCCGTCGTTGAGGGTGATCTGGCTTGGGGTTGAGCAGCCGGCCAGGGTGGCGAAGGTGGCGATCAGCAAGGCAGGCAGCAGAAGCTTTTTCATGCGGTGTTTCCTGGATATCTGAAAGGGGTGGAGCATGGTTGCCTGCCATGGCCCAATCGCAGGCGTGCCAACGAACAGGGCCATGGCAGGCAATGAATCAGTCGATGTACTCGAACAGCTTGACGATCTTCTGCACGCCCGACACGCCCTGCACCACGGCGGTGGCCGAGTTGGCCTCCTGCTGGGTGACCAGGCCGAGCAGGTAGACGATACCGTTTTCGGTAATGACCTTGATGCGCGAGCTGGGCACGGCATTGTCGGTCAGCATCTGGGCCTTGATCTTGGTAGTCAGCCAGGCGTCATTGTTGCGCGCCAGGATGGAGGAGGGCTGCATCACCTGCAGCTCGTTGTGCACTTTCTTCACCCGCTGGACCTGGCTGGCGGTTTGCTCGGCGAGGCTCTTGAGGTCGGCGCGCGGGGTCTGGCCTGCCAACAGGACGATGCCGTTGTAGCTGGTGACGACGATGTGCGAGCCCTTGTCCAGGTCGGGGCTGGCCTTGGCGATGTTGACCGAGGCCTTGGTTTCGATCAGCGAATCGTCGATCTTGCTGCCGATGGTGCGCGTGCCGCGGTCGTCTTCAATCGGCGAATTGCGGGCAGAGGTCAGTACCGAGCTGCAACCGGTAATGCTCAGGCACAGGGTCAGGGCCATCAGGCCGAGGCGCATAGGGGTCATTCTTCACTCCCGAACAGTTGGCTGTCGATCAGGTCACACAGGCAATGGATCGCCAGCAGGTGGACTTCCTGGATACGCGCGGTAACCGTAGAAGGTACACGGATTTCCACGTCCTCGGGCAGCAGCAGCGAAGCCATGCCGCCGCCGTCGCGGCCAGTCAATGCTACGACAATCATCTCGCGGTCATGTGCGGCCTGGATCGCCTGGATCACGTTGGCCGAGTTGCCGCTGGTAGAGATTGCCAGCAGAACGTCGCCGGGCTGGCCCAGGGCGCGGATCTGCTTGGAAAAGACCTCGTTATAGCTGTAGTCGTTGGCAATCGAGGTCAGGGTCGAGCTGTCGGTGGTCAGCGCGATCGCCGGCAGGCTCGGGCGCTCGCGCTCGAAACGGTTGAGCAGCTCCGAGGAAAAGTGCTGGGCATCACCGGCCGAGCCGCCGTTCCCGCAAGCGAGCATCTTGCCCTCGTTGAGCAGCGCGTTGACCATGACCAGGCTGGCCTGCTCGATGTGCGGTGCCAGGATGTCCATTGCCTGTTGCTTGGTATCGATGCTGGCCTGGAACAGCCGGCGAATTCGGGATTGCATGTCCATCTGGTGACCTTAAGTAGGGCGGTGGCCGGCGCGACGCGCAACAAGGACCAGCCCGCGAAACATAGAGCAAAAAAAACGAAGTGGGTTCAGCATTCGAAGGCGTTTTTCAGCCATTGCAGCGGC
Organism: Pseudomonas sp. TE21394; assembly: GCF_054057835.1. Classification (NCBI taxonomy): domain Bacteria; kingdom Pseudomonadati; phylum Pseudomonadota; class Gammaproteobacteria; order Pseudomonadales; family Pseudomonadaceae; genus Pseudomonas; species Pseudomonas sp. TE21394. Next base: position 2,887,293 of record NZ_JBSRZR010000001.1, read on the forward strand.
GTGCCTGCGTGGTGGCTACCCTGCAGGGCGACTACATCGAAGCGGCAGGGCTGGTTGCCCCAGTGGGCCTCCTGCTGCAGGAACAGGCTGGCGGCGAGCACCAACCGTTTCTGCTTGCGCCCGTCGATACTGCCGAGGGCGCCACCGAAGCCCGCGTGCAACCGGTAGCGGACTTCGACGAATACTACTGTATCGGCGTCGAGCATGACCAGATCAAGCTCACCGCCTTTGCATCGCCAGTTACGCGCCAGCAGTTGCAGACCCTGCCCTTGAAGGTACTCAAGGGCCTGGGTTTCTGCCGCCTGACCGGCGCTGGTGGGCGATGCTGCAGCCATCAGCGAGGGGTGTCAGGCAGGCGCTTGACCTGGCCACCGGCAAACTCGGCCCAAGGCAGCTGACGCTCGACACGCTGGTTGGCGTTCATGCTCAGGCTGCCCGAAAGGCCCATAACCCGGTTGTCCGGCAGTGCTTTCAGCTGGCCCAGGCGCGGCGCCAGGCTGTAGGCATCGACGCCCATGGCATACAGACGACCCAGGCTGCCGGCAGCTTGCGGCCACTGCTGCACCACCTGCTGGCGCAGGCTGTTGCTGGTGTCGAGCAACCACGGCGTTTCGCAGAAGCGGATGCCGTTCATGTCGTTGTACTGGTTGACGTCGCCGCTGGCGCTGTACAGGTTCGAGGTGGCGTAGACCGGCACGTCACCGGCGTACTGGAAGTTCAGCGTCGGCTTGATCTGCTGCGCCTGTTGCGGGGTCGAGGCGAGGAAGATGAAGTCGATGTCCTGACGGCGCGACGGTTGTGCAGCAATGCTGCCCCCTATCGTGCTTTGCAGGCTCTTGGCGCGGCCTTCGCTCTGACGCAGCTGGAACAGGTCGGCAATCTGCTGGGCCAGTGCGACTGGCTGGGCGATGCGCTCGGCGGCAAGCAGGGTGCCGCCGTTGCCTTCCCATTCCTGGCGGAAGGCGGCCAGGACGCGGTCACCCCATTCGCCGCTCGGTACCAGGGCCACGGCGCGCATCATGCCATCGGCGCGGGCGCGGCGTGCCACTTCGCGGGCTTCGTCTTCAGCCGCCAGGCCGAACTGGAACAGCTGCGGCGGCGCCTTTTGCCCGGCGTCGGCGTAGTTCAGCGCCAGGGTGGTGATCGGCAGTTGCGGTTTGCTGGCCAGTTGCTTGACCAGCGGCTTTTCCAGCGGGCCGATGACCAGTTGTACACCAGCGGCCTGGGCCTGGCGGTAGAAGTCGTCGAGCGAGCCGATGCGCGAGCTGTCGAACACCTGCACCGTCGGTGCTGGCTGGCCGGCTTGCTGGGCCTGGAAGTGCGCCGCCATGAAGCCGTCACGCAGGGCGCGGGCGACACCGGCCAGCGGGCCATCCTGGGGCAGCAGCAGGGCGATCTTGGTCAGCGGCTGGCTGGCCAGCTCCTTGAGCTTGGTCAGCGCCAGTGGCAGTTGCTGCGCGGCAGGGTGGCCCGGGTGCTGCTTGACCCAGGTGTCGATAGCGGCCTGTTGCTGTTCCAGGGTGCCGGCGCTTTTCACCGCGAAGGCCAGGCTGGCCCAGCCGGCCAGGGTCTGGTCATTGCCTGGCTGCTGCAGTTGCTCTGCCGGCAGCGAAGCGACCAGGGCCCAGATGGCGTCGTGGTTGGCGCTGGCGGCCTGGCCGCTGAGCAGCGGCGCCAGCAGCACGCGCTGCTGCGCGGCGGCCAGGGCCTGGCCATCGGCTTCCAGGGCGGCGGCGTGCACACTGTAGGTGCGCACTTGTTGTTCTTCCGGCAGCTCGGCGACGCGCTGCAGGCTGGGGTGGGCCAGGGCTGCAAGGGCGGCCTTGGGCTGGTTGCGGCTCATGGCCAGCTCGGCGCCGAGGGTACTGGCAAATACCTGCTGGGCCGGTTTGAGTGTGTCCAGTGGCACCTGCTCGAGGATGCGTGCGGCGCGTGGGAAGTCCTTCTGCTTGTAGGCCAGGTCCGCCGCGCTCAGGCGCAACAGAGCTGCGTCTTCCGCGGACTTGCTGGAAGCGGCCTTTTCGAGCAGTTGCTCGATGCTGGCGTCCGGGGTGCGTGGCAGTTCGCCCAGGCTGGATGAGGGCGAGCTGGCGCAGGCTGCCAGCAGGGCAGCAAGGCAGAGGGCTGTGAACAGCCGCAGGCAAGCGATCATGTAAAGGTCCTGTTACTCGATCAAGGTGGCCGGCAATTGTACCCAAGCGTTGGCCGGGGCGCGATGTCGCCGTGTCGATCCTTCACTATAGGCGCCCAGCCAACGGCCGCCGGCGAAGTTCTTTGCGCCCTGTTGCAGGCGCTCGGGCTACAATGGCGGCTTTGATCCGGACGACAGGTGTGCGCAGTGACTGATGTGGCAGGGGCTTCGAAATCCACCGTGGGGACGCTTTATGTGGTCGCAACCCCCATCGGCAACCTCGACGACATGAGCGCCCGGGCGCTGAAAGTGCTGGCGGACGTGGCCCTGATCGCGGCCGAAGATACCCGTCATTCGATTCGCCTGCTGCAGCACTTCGGCATCGACACGCCGCTGGCGGCCTGCCATGAACACAACGAGCGCGACGAGGGCGGGCGTTTTCTCGCCAAGCTGCTGGCCGGCGAGAATGTGGCACTGGTTTCCGATGCGGGTACCCCGCTGATTTCCGACCCCGGCTATCACCTGGTGCGCCAGGCGCGCGCGGCAGGGGTGAACGTGGTGCCGGTACCGGGCGCCTGCGCGCTGATCGCCGCATTGTCGGCCGCCGGCCTGCCGTCGGACCGCTTCATCTTCGAAGGCTTCCTGCCGGCCAAGGCGGCGGGGCGCCGGGCGCGCCTGGAGCAAGTAAAGGAAGAGCCGCGCACGCTGATCTTCTATGAGGCCCCGCACCGTATTCTGGAATGCCTTGAGGACATGGAGGCGGTATTCGGTGGCGAGCGCCCGGCGTTGCTGGCGCGCGAGCTGACCAAGACCTTCGAGACGCTCAAGGGCTTGCCCCTGGCCGAGCTGCGGGCGTTCGTGGCCGGCGACGGCAACCAGCAGCGCGGCGAGTGCGTGGTGCTGGTCGGGGGTTGGAGTGCGCCGGAGGGTGAGCAGGCGATCAGTGCCGAGGCGCAGCGCGTGCTTGGGCTGCTGCTGGCCGAGTTGCCGCTCAAGCGGGCGGCGGCGCTGGCTGCGGAAATAACCGGGGTGCGCAAGAACCTGCTGTATCAATTTGCCCTGGAAAAGCAGAAGGCTGAGTAGTGGCGCTTTGATATAAGTGCCGGTATTGCTTGTTCTTGGGCGCGCGTGCCGTTAATCTTGACGGCGGAGAGTCGATCGGACAGTCGCTGCCTGTTTTTGTTCCGCAAGAGCAGGGGGAGGAAAGTCCGGGCTCCACAGGGCAGAGTGCCAGGTAACGCCTGGGAGGCGCGAGCCTACGGAAAGTGCCACAGAAAATAACCGCCTAAGCACTTCGGTGCCGGTAAGGGTGAAAAGGTGCGGTAAGAGCGCACCGCACGGCTGGCAACAGTACGTGGCTAGGTAAACCCCACTCGGAGCAAGACCAAATAGGGTTCCATCAGGCGTGGCCCGCGTCGGAACCGGGTAGGTTGCTAGAGGCGTCCAGCGATGGCCGTCGTAGAGGAATGACTGTCCTCGACAAAACCCGGCTTACAGATCGACTCTCCACCTTCCTTCCCTGCTTGATTCGATAGCAGACGCTCTCTGGTAATACCGAAAAGATCTTACTCTTCATAAATTACTTTAACTTCGAACTCCATGGGTTTGTGTGGGTTTGATTTTTCTTGTGTTTTTTTCTCCTCGGCAGTCGTTCCCCCTTCCTTTAATGCGCTAAATCTCGGTCCTGTAAGGCTTTTCCTTCCGAACGTGCCTTGACGGTGCTGCGGGCGGATTCCTATAGTGTGCGCAAGTGGCAGAAAGTGGGATGAAGTGGGTTTTCTGGCACAAAAAAGATAACATTGTGGGGAATCGCAGCCGTGTTCCGCGGAGCCAACGCCGTCAGCCTCGATGCCAAGGGACGTCTCGCCATGCCGAGCCGGTACCGTGACGAGCTCGATTCGCGTTGCAATGGTCAGCTGATCGTGACCATCGACGCCGTTGACCCCTGCTTGTGTGTTTATCCCCTCGATGAGTGGGAACAGATAGAAGCCAAGTTGCGTGCCTTGCCATCGTTGCGTGAGGAAAACCGCCGCCTGCAGCGTTTGCTGATCGGTAACGCGGTTGACCTGGAGCTCGATGGCAGCGGGCGTTTCCTGGTGCCGCCCCGTTTGCGTGAGTACGCCAGGCTCGACAAGAAGGCGATGCTGGTGGGGCAACTGAACAAATTCCAGCTGTGGGATGAAGATGCCTGGAACGCGGTTTCGGCAGCCGACCTTGCAGCTATTCAACAACCGGGCGCCATGCCCGACGAATTGCGTGACCTGATCCTGTGACCATAGATAGCGGCTTCAACCACATTACCGTCCTGCTCGACGAGGCTGTCGAGGCATTGGCCCTGCGCGCCGACGGTTGCTATCTGGACGGCACTTTCGGCCGTGGCGGACACAGCCGGCTGATTCTCAGCAAGCTCGGGCCGCAAGGGCGGCTGCTGGGGTTCGACAAGGATCCACAGGCGATTGCCACCGGGCAAGCGCTGGCGGCCGAAGACGGCCGCTTTGTCATTGTGCAGCGCAGCTTTGCCGAGCTGGGCGCGGAAGTGGCCGAGCGCGGCCTGCATGGCAAGGTCAGCGGCGTTTTGCTGGACCTGGGCGTGTCATCGCCGCAGCTGGATGACCCCGAGCGCGGCTTCAGCTTCCTCAATGATGGCCCGCTGGACATGCGCATGAACCCGGACCAGGGCATCAGCGCTGCCGAATTCATCGCCACGGCACCTGAAGAAGAAATTGCCCGGGTATTCAAGGAATACGGCGAAGAGCGTTTCGCCAAACGCATGGCCCGCGCCGTGGTACTGCGCCGCGAACAGCAGCCGTTTACCCGCACCGGCGATCTCGCCGAAGTGCTGAAAGTGGCCAACCCGGCCTGGGAGAAGGGCAAGAACCCGGCGACCCGCGCATTCCAGGGCCTGCGCATTCACGTCAATAACGAACTCGGTGACCTCGAGGCAGGCCTGGAGGCCGCGATCGATGCGCTGGAAGTGGGCGGCCGCCTGGCGGTGATCAGCTTCCATTCGCTGGAAGACCGCATCGTCAAACTGTTCATGCGCAAGCTGGCCAAGGGCGAGGCCGACAACCTGCCGCGCAACCTGCCGGTGCAGCACAAGGTCTTCGAACCGAAAATCAGGCTCATCGGCAAGGCCCAGTTCGCCTCCGACGCCGAGCTCAAGGCCAACCCGCGGGCGCGTAGCGCCGTCATGCGGGTGGCGGAGAAGCTGCGGTGAGCAGGTTGTTTGCCAAACCCTTGCCAGGCGGAAGCTTCCTGATGCTTCTGCTGTTCGTTGCCGTGCTGATTTCGGCCATCGCCGTGTCCTACAGCGCGCATTGGAACCGTCAGTTGCTCAATACCCTGTACGGCGAGCTGAACGAGCGCGACAAGGCGCAGGCCGAGTGGGGCCGGCTAATCCTCGAGCAAAGTACTTGGACGGCTGCCAGCCGTATCGAAAGCCTGGCTTCCGAACAGCTGAAGATGCGCGTGCCCTCCGCTGACGAAGTACGGATGGTGGCGCCATGATGAAGCTCGAAGGCGCACTGTACCCGTGGCGCTTCCGCGTGGTGATCGGCTTGCTGGCGATTATGGTCGGTGCCATCTGCTGGCGCATCATCGACCTGCAGGTGGTCGACCGTGACTTCCTCAAGGGCCAGGGCGACGCACGCAGCCTGCGTCATATTCCCATCCCGGCACACCGCGGCCTGATCACCGACCGTAACGGCGAACCACTGGCGGTCAGTACTCCGGTCACCACCCTGTGGGCCAACCCCAAGGAAATGCAGGCCTCCAAGGATCGCTGGCCACAGCTGGCCGCTGCATTGGGCCAGAACCCGCAACAACTGGCCCAGCGCCTGACCCAGCAGGCCAGCAAAGAGTTCATCTACCTGGTCCGGGGCCTGACTCCGGAGCAGGGCCAGCACGTGCTCGACCTGAAAGTACCGGGCGTGTACGGCCTGGAGGAATTCCGCCGCTTCTATCCGGCCGGTGATGTCACTGCCCATATGGTCGGCTTCACCGACCTCGACGACCACGGTCGTGAAGGGGTGGAGCTGGCCTATGACGAGTGGCTGGCTGGAGTGCCCGGCAAACGGCAAGTGATCAAGGACCGGCGCGGCCGGCTGATCAAGGACATCCAGGTAACCAAGAACGCCAAGGCCGGAAAGACCTTGGCGTTGTCGATAGACCTGCGCCTGCAGTACCTGGCCACTCGCGAATTGCGCAATGCCATTGCCGAGCAGGACGCCAAGGCCGGCAGCCTGGTGATCATGGACGTGAAGACCGGCGAGGTCCTGGCCATGGTCAACCAGCCAACCTACAACCCTAACAACCGCCGCAGCATGTTCCCGGCCGCCATGCGTAACCGGGCGATCATCGACGTGTTCGAACCGGGCTCCACGGTCAAGCCGATTTCCATGAGTGCGGCGCTGCAGAGTGGCCGCTGGAAACCGACCGACAAGGTCGAGGTATACCCGGGCAGCCTGCAGATCGGTCGCTACACCATCAAGGACGTGTCCAAGAGCGAGGGGCCGATCCTCGACCTGACCGGCATCCTGATCAACTCCAGTAACGTCGGCATGAGCAAGATCGCCTTCGACATCGGTGGCGAGGCTATCTACCGGGTCATGTCCCAGGTCGGCCTGGGCCAGTACACAGGCCTTGGCTTCCCTGGCGAGCGCGTCGGCAACCTGCCCAACCACCGTGAGTGGCGCAAGGCCGAGACCGCGACCCTGTCCTATGGCTATGGCGTGTCGGTAACCGCCCTGCAACTGGTGCATGCCTACGCGGCGCTGGCCAACGACGGCAAGATGGTGCCGCTGTCGATCCTCAAGGTCGACAAGGCGCCGGAAGCTGTGCAGGCCATTCCGAAGGAAACCGCCGAAACCATCCAGGGCATGCTGCAGCAGGTGATCGAAGCGCCGCGCGGCGTGTTCCGCGCCCAGGTGCCGTTCTACCACGTGGCCGGCAAGTCCGGTACCGCGCGCAAGGCGACCGTGGGTTCCAAGGGTTACACCGAGAACGCCTACCGCTCGCTGTTCGCTGGCTTCGGGCCGATGAGCGACCCACGCTACGCGATCGTCGTGGTCATCGACGAACCGGGCAAGGGCGGCTACTTCGGTGGCCTGGTTTCGGCGCCGGTGTTCAGCAAGGTCATGTCCGGCACCCTGCGCCTGATGAACGTGCCGCCGGACAACCTGCCGCCACCAGCCCCCGTCGAACAACCGCAAGTCACTGCCGCAGCAGCCGCCAAGGGAGGGCGTGGATGATGACAATGCCATTGAGCAAGCTTTTCGCCCACGCCAGCCGTGACCCGCTGATCCGTGAATTGACCCTGGACAGCCGCAACGTGCGCCCAGGTGACCTGTTCCTGGCTGTGCCGGGGGCCAAGGTCGATGGCCGCGAGCATATCGCTGATGCCCTGGCCCGTGGCGCTGCCGCCGTGGCCTATGAGGAGCAGGGCGCCAACGTGCTGCCGCTGACCGAGGTGCCGCTGATTCCGGTCAAAGGCCTGATCGCCCAGCTGTCGGACATCGCCGGTCGCTTCTATGGCGAACCGAGCCGCCAGCTGGACCTGGTGGGCGTGACCGGCACTAACGGCAAGACCAGCGTCACCCAGCTGGTGGCCCAGGCCCTTGACCTGCTCGGCCAGCGATGCGGCCTGATCGGCACCCTGGGTACCGGCTTCTACGGTGAACTGCAGAGCGGTCGCCTGACCACGCCGGACCCGATCGCCGTGCAGTCGACGCTCAACGACCTGAAAAAGGCTGGTGCCAAGGCTGTGGCCATGGAGGTTTCCTCCCACGCCCTGGAGCAGGGCCGTGTCGCCGCGCTGGAGTTCGACATCGCGGTGATGACCAATCTGTCCCGCGACCACCTCGACTACCACGGCAGCATGGAGGCCTACGAGGCCGCCAAGGCCAAGTTGTTCGCCTGGCCAAGCCTGCGCTGCCAGGTGGTCAACCTGGACGACGCCTTCGGCCGCCGGTTGGCCGACGACTTTGCCCGGCGGTCGAGTTTCGACCATATCGAGACCCGCTTGCTCAGTTACAGCCTGGAAAACCCGGACGCCTCGCTGTTCTGCCGGGAAGCGCTGTTCACTGACGATGGCGTGCGGGCCACCCTGGTCACTGCCCAGGGCGAGCGTACCTTGCGCAGCCAGCTGCTGGGCCGCTTCAACCTCAGCAACATGCTCGCCGCCGTGGCCACCCTGCTGGCGCTGGACTATGCGCTGGACGAAATCCTCAAGGTTACCCCGCAACTGCAGGGGCCGGTAGGCCGCATGCAACGCCTGGGCGGTGGTGACAAGCCGCTGGTGGTGGTTGACTACGCGCACACGCCGGACGCCCTGGAGAAAGTGCTTGAAGCCCTGCGCCCGCACGCGCACGGCAAGCTGCTGTGCCTGTTCGGCTGCGGTGGTGACCGTGACCGCGGCAAGCGCCCGCTGATGGCCGAAGTGGCCGAGCGCCTGGCCGACCGCGTGCTGGTCACCGATGACAACCCGCGCAGCGAAGACCCGCTGCGTATCTTCGACGACATCCGCCCCGGTTTTGCCAAGCCAGGCGCAGTCGAGTTCATTGCCGGTCGTGGCGAAGCCATCGCGCACCTGATCGCCACGGCGGCTGCCGACGACGTGCTCGTGCTGGCGGGCAAGGGGCACGAGGATTACCAGGAGATCAATGGCCAGCGCCATGCGTTCTCCGACCTGATCGAAGCCGAGAAGGCACTTGCAGCCTGGGAGGCGCCACATGCTTAAGCCGATGTCACTCAGCCAGCTGGCCACAGCACTGGGTGGTCAGCAAATGGGTGCAGACGCGACGTTCACCGGCGTCAGTATCGACAGCCGTAGTGTCAGCGTCGGGCAACTGTTCGTCGCCCTGGCCGGCCCGCGTTTCGATGGCCATGACTACCTGGCCGATGTGAAGGCCAAGGGCGCCGTGGCGGCGCTGGTCGAGCGCGAAGTGGCCGATGTCGACCTGCCGCAGCTACTGGTCGCCGACTGCCGCCTGGCCCTTGGCCGGCTTGGCGCGCTGAACCGTGCAGGCTTCGACAAGCCGGTGGTGGCCATTACCGGTTCCAGCGGCAAGACCACGGTCAAGGAGATGCTGGCCAGCATCCTGCGTACCCGTGGCCTGGTACACGCAACCCGGGGCAACCTCAACAACGACCTCGGCGCGCCGCTGACCCTGCTGGAAATTGCCCCCGAGCACAGCGCCGCAGTGATCGAGCTGGGCGCTTCGCGGATTGGCGAGATCCGCTACACCGTCGGTCTGACCCAGCCCCAGGTGGTCATCATCAACAACGCCGGTACCGCCCACGTCGGCGAGTTCGGCGGCCCGGAGAAGATCGTCGAAGCCAAGGGCGAAATCCTCGAAGGCCTGGGCGATGGCGGTACTGCGATCCTCAACCTGGCGGACAAGGCGTTCGATATCTGGCGCAAGCGCGCCGGCAACCACCGGATTGTCAGCTTTGCCCTGGACAACCCGCAGGCCGACTTCCACGCCAGCGACATCGGTCGTGACGCCCGTGGCTGCCCATCGTTCACCTTGCACGGGCCGGACGGCAGCGTGCCGGTGCAACTGAACCTGCTGGGCACGCATAACGTCAGCAACGCACTCGCCGCTGCCGCCGCAGCGCATGCCGTTGGTCTGAGCCTGAGCGGTATCGCCGCCGGCCTGGCTGCCGTTCAACCGGTCAAGGGCCGTACCGTAGCGCAGATTGCAGCGAACGGTGTGCGGGTGATCGACGACAGTTACAACGCAAATCCCACCTCCATGTGCGCGGCCATTGATATACTCGCCGGCTTTTCCGGGCGCACCGTTCTGGTGCTTGGGGATATCGGCGAACTGGGGCAATGGGCGGAAGAAGGCCACCGTCAGGTGGGCGATTACGCGCGAGGCAAGGTCGACGTCCTTTATGCAGTGGGGGCCAACATGGCCCATGCGGTAAAGGCATTCGGCGCCAATGGGCACCATTTCGCTACTCAAGCTGAGCTGATCGACGCCGTCAGGGCCGAGAATGCCAGCGACACCACTATCTTGATCAAGGGCTCGCGCAGCGCTGCGATGGAAAACGTCGTGGCGGCATTGTGCGGTGCCAGCGGGGAGAAACATTAATGCTGCTGCTGTTGGCCGAGTATCTGCAACAGTTCCACAAAGGCTTCGCGGTCTTCCAGTACCTGTCCCTGCGCGGGATCCTTGGTGTACTGACCGCGTTGTCGCTGGCGCTGTGGCTGGGGCCGTGGATGATCCGTACCCTGCAAATTCGCCAGATCGGCCAGGCCGTACGTAACGACGGCCCGCAATCGCACCTGTCCAAATCCGGTACCCCGACCATGGGTGGCGCGCTGATCCTGTCCGCCATTGCCGTCAGCACCCTGCTGTGGGCCGACCTGACCAACCGTTATGTGTGGGTGGTGCTGATCGTGACCCTGGCCTTCGGTGCCATCGGCTGGGTCGACGACTACCGCAAGGTGATCGAGAAGAACTCGCGGGGCCTGCCAAGCCGCTGGAAGTATTTCTGGCAGTCGGTGTTTGGCCTGGCTGCAGCCGTGTTCCTGTACAAGACTGCGCCGACCAGCGTCGAGACCACGCTGATCCTGCCGTTCATCAAGGACGTCACCATTCCACTGGGCATCGGCTTCGTCGTGCTGACCTACTTCGTCATCGTCGGCTCGAGCAACGCGGTCAACCTCACCGATGGCCTCGACGGTCTGGCGATCATGCCGACGGTCATGGTCGGCGGCGCCCTGGGCATCTTCTGCTACCTGTCGGGTAACGTGAAGTTCGCCGAATACCTGCTGATCCCCTACGTGCCGGGCTCCGGCGAGCTGATCGTGTTCTGCGGCGCACTGATCGGTGCCGGCCTGGGCTTCCTGTGGTTCAACACCTACCCGGCCCAGGTGTTCATGGGGGACGTCGGCGCACTGGCGCTGGGCGCCGCGCTGGGCACCATCGCCGTGATCGTCCGCCAGGAAATCGTGCTGTTCATCATGGGCGGCGTGTTCGTCATGGAAACCCTGTCGGTGGTGATCCAGGTCGCCTCCTTCAAGCTGACCGGCAAACGCGTGTTCCGCATGGCGCCGATCCACCACCATTTTGAACTCAAGGGCTGGCCGGAACCACGGGTGATCGTCCGCTTCTGGATCATCACCGTGATCCTGGTGCTGATCGGCCTTGCAACCCTGAAACTGAGGTAGATGAGCGTGTCTCTGATCGCTTCCGACCAATTCCGCATCGTTGTCGGCCTCGGCAAGAGCGGCATGTCCCTGGTTCGCTTCCTGGCGAGCCGGGGCATTGCCTTTGCGGTCGCCGATACCCGCGAGCAACCGCCGGAACTGGACACCCTGCGCCGTGATTACCCGCAGGTGGAAGTGCGCTGTGGTGAGCTGGACGTGGACTTCCTGTGCCGCGCCAACGAGCTGTACGTGAGCCCCGGCCTGGCCCTGGCTACCCCGGCGCTGCAGCAGGCGGCGGCGCGTGGCGTGAAGCTGTCGGGTGACATCGAACTGTTCGCCCGCCATGCCAAGGCGCCGATCGTTGCCATCAGTGGTTCCAATGCCAAGAGCACCGTGACCACCCTGGTCGGCGACATGGCCGCCAAGGCCGGCAAGCGCGTCGCGGTCGGCGGCAACCTCGGTACCCCGGCGCTGGACCTGCTGGCCGACGACGTCGAGCTGTACGTACTTGAACTGTCCAGCTTCCAGCTGGAAACCACCGACCAGCTCAACGCTGAAGTGGCGACCGTGCTGAACATCAGCGAAGACCACATGGACCGCTACAGCGGCCTGCCGGCCTACCACCTGGCCAAGCACCGGATCTTCCGTGGGGCGCGCCAGGTCGTGGTCAACCGCCAGGACGCGCTGAGCCGGCCGCTGCCGGTGGAAGGCCGACCATGCTGGACCTTTGGTCTCAACCAGCCGGACTTCAAGGCCTTTGGCCTGCGCGAAGTCGACGGCGAGAAATACCTGGCATTCGAGTTTCAGCTGCTGATGCCGGTGCGTGAGCTGAAGATTCGTGGCGCCCACAACCAGAGCAACGCGCTGGCGGCGCTGGCCCTGGGGCATGCTGCCGGCCTGTCGTTCGAACCCATGCTCGAAGCCCTGCGCGAGTTCACCGGCCTGGCCCACCGTTGCCAGTGGGTACGCGAGCGTAACGGGGTGAACTGGTACGACGATTCCAAGGCCACCAACGTCGGTGCTGCCCTGGCTGCCATCGAAGGCCTGGGCGCCGATATCGAGGGCAGGCTGGTGCTGATTGCCGGTGGTGATGGCAAGGGTGCCGATTTCACCGCACTGCGCGAGCCGGTCCAGCGCTTCTGCCGCGCCGTGGTCCTGCTTGGCCGTGACGCCGAGCGCCTGGCCCAGGCCCTGGGCGATGGCGTGCCGCTGGTGCGGGTCGGGACTCTCGACGAGGCCGTGCAGCAATGCGCCGAACTGGCCCAGGCTGGCGATGCCGTGCTGCTGTCGCCGGCCTGCGCCAGCCTCGACATGTTCCGCAACTTCGAAGAACGCGGGCGCCTGTTCGCCCAGGCAGCAGGAGGCCTCGCATGATCTTCGGCATCCTCAAGCCGTACCCATCGCCGCTGATCAGTGGCCGGGGCATCGACCTGGACTTCCCGATGCTTGCCGGCTGCCTGGCATTGCTGGGCCTGGGCCTGGTCATGATCACCTCGGCCTCTTCGGAAGTGGCTGCGGTGCAGTCGGGCAATCCGCTTTATCACATGTTCCGCCACCTGGTGTACGTGTTCCTCGGCCTGGTGGCCTGTGGCGCGACCATGATGGTGCCGATCGCCACCTGGCAGCGCATGGGCTTCACCATGCTGCTGGGCGCCTTCGGCTTGCTGGTACTGGTGCTGGTGCCGGGTATCGGCCGTGAAGTGAACGGTTCCATGCGCTGGATCGGTTTCAGCTTCTTCAACGTGCAGCCTTCGGAAATTGCCAAGGTGTTCGTGGTCGTGTACCTGGCGGGCTACCTGGTACGCCGGCAGACCGAGGTGCGTGAAACCTGGATGGGCTTCTTCAAACCGTTCATCGTGCTGCTACCCATGGCTGCCCTGCTGCTGATGGAGCCGGATTTCGGCGCCACCGTGGTAATGATGGGCGCGGCGGCTGCCATGCTGTTCCTCGGCGGTGTCGGGCTGTTCCGCTTCAGCCTGATGGTGGTGCTGGCGGTGGTCGCGGTGTTCGTCCTGGTACAGGCGCAGCCTTACCGCATGGCGCGCCTGATCACCTTCACCGACCCGTGGTCGGATCAGTTCGGCTCGGGTTACCAGCTGACCCAGGCGCTGATTGCCTTCGGCCGTGGTGAGTGGCTGGGTGTTGGCCTGGGCAACAGCGTGCAGAAGCAGTTCTACCTGCCGGAAGCGCACACCGACTTCGTGTTTTCGGTCCTCGCCGAGGAGCTCGGTGTGGTCGGTTCGTTGCTGACCGTCGCACTGTTCGTGTTCGTCACCGTACGGGCCCTGTACATCGGCCTGTGGGCCGAAAAGGCCAAACAGTTCTTTGCCGCCTATGTCGCGTTCGGGCTGGCCTTCCTGTGGATTGGCCAGTTCCTGATCAACATCGGTGTGAACGTCGGCCTGCTGCCGACCAAGGGCTTGACCCTGCCGTTCCTCAGCTACGGGGGCAGCTCGCTGGTGATCTGCTGTGCCTGCGTCGGCCTGTTGCTGCGCATCGAATGGGAAAGCCGCACGCACCTGGGTAGCGAGGAGCACGAATTCAGCGAAAGCGATTTTGCCGAGGAGACCAGTCATGGCCGCTGACGGCAAGAACGTACTGATCATGGCTGGCGGCACCGGGGGCCACGTGTTCCCCGCGCTGGCCTGCGCCCGTGAGTTCCAGGCCCGCGGTTACCGCGTGCACTGGCTGGGCACCCCGCGTGGCATCGAGAACGAGCTGGTGCCCCAGGCTGGCCTGCCGTTGCACCTGATCCAGGTCAGCGGCCTGCGCGGCAAGGGCAAGCTGTCGTTGCTCAAGGCGCCGTTCACCCTGGTCAAGGCCGTGCTGCAGGCCCGGCGCATCATCCGCCAGCTCGAACCAGTGTGCGTGCTGGGCTTTGGCGGCTACGTCACCGGCCCCGGCGGCGTGGCCGCGCGGCTGTGCGGTGTGCCGCTGGTGATCCACGAGCAGAATGCCCGTGCCGGTACCGCCAATCGGTTGCTGGTGCCACTCTCGGCGCGGGTCTGCGAAGCTTTCCCGGACACCTTCGAGGCCAGCGACAAACGTCGCACCACCGGCAACCCGGTACGCCCGGAGCTGTTCATGGACGCGCAACGCGCGCCCCTGGCCGAGCGCCGCGCCCGCCTGTTGGTGCTCGGTGGCAGCCTGGGTGCGGAACCATTGAACAAATTGTTGCCTAAGGCCCTGTCCGAAGTGCCCGCTGCGCTGCGGCCAGAGGTGTTCCACCAGGCCGGCAAGCAACATGCACCGATTACCGCCGAGCGTTATCGCGAGGCCGGTGTCGAGGCTCAGGTAGAACCCTTCATCAAGGACATGGCCCAGGCCTATGGCTGGGCCGACATGGTGGTGTGCCGGGCCGGTGCCCTGACCGTCAGCGAGCTGGCGGCAGCAGGCCTGCCTTCGCTGCTGGTGCCGTTGCCCCACGCCATCGACGACCACCAGACCCACAACGCCCAATATCTGGCCCGGGAAGGTGCTGCCTTCCTGATGCCACAAGCAACAACTGGCGCAGCGCAGCTCGCTGAACGCCTGAACGAGGTGCTGATGCAACCCGAGAAACTCAACGTCATGGCAGGCACCGCGCGGCGCCTGGCCAAACCTGCTGCAACCAGCACCGTGGTCGATATCTGCCTGGAGGTGGCCCATGGTTGAGAGCCAGAAAGCCATGCCCCAGCCGAAAATGGGCCGCATCCGCCGTATTCACTTCGTCGGTATAGGCGGTGTGGGCATGTGCGGCATCGCCGAAGTGTTGCTGAACCTGGGCTATGAAGTGTCCGGTTCCGACCTGAAAGCCTCGCCGGTTACCGAGCGTCTGGAATCGTTCGGCGCCGAGATCTTCGTCGGGCATCGCGCCGAGAACGCCGCCACCGCCGACGTGCTGGTGGTGTCCAGCGCGATCAACCCGGCCAACCCGGAGGTCGCCACCGCGCTGGAACGGCGCATTCCGGTGGTGCCGCGTGCCGAAATGCTCGCCGAGCTGATGCGTTACCGCCATGGCGTCGCCGTTGCCGGTACCCACGGCAAGACCACTACCACCAGCCTGCTGGCCTCGGTATTCGCCGCCGGCGGCCTGGACCCGACCTTCGTCATCGGTGGCCGCCTGACGGCTGCCGGGACCAATGCCCAGTTGGGCACCAGCCGCTACCTGATCGCCGAAGCAGACGAAAGCGACGCCAGCTTCCTGCACCTGCAGCCGATGGTGGCGGTGGTCACCAACATTGACGCCGACCACATGGCGACCTACGAAGGCGACTTCAACAAGCTGAAGAAAACCTTCGTCGAGTTCCTCCACAACCTGCCGTTCTACGGCCTGGCCGTGATGTGCCTGGACGACCCGGTGGTGCGCGAGATCCTGCCGCAGGTCAAGCGCCCGACCGTGACCTACGGTTTCAGCGAAGAAGCCGACGTACGCGCCATCAACGTGCGCCAGCAGGGCATGCAGACCCATTTTACCGTGCTGCGGCGGGACCGCGAGCCGCTGGAAGTGTCGGTGAACATGCCCGGCAACCACAACGTGCTCAATGCCTTGGCCACCATCGCCATCGCCACTGACGAGGGCATCACCGACGAGGCCATCGTCCAGGGCCTGTCCGGCTTCCAGGGGGTCGGTCGACGCTTCCAGGTGTACGGCGAACTGCCGGTCGAAGGCGGCAGCGTGATGCTGGTCGACGACTACGGCCACCACCCGACCGAAGTGGCGGCGGTGATCAAGGCCGTGCGCGGTGGCTGGCCAAGCCGCCGCCTGGTGATCGTCTACCAGCCGCACCGCTACAGCCGCACCCGCGACCTGTACGACGATTTCGTCCAGGTGCTGGGCGATGCCAACGTGCTGCTGCTGATGGAAGTCTACCCGGCGGGCGAAGAGCCGATTCCCGGTGCCGACAGCCGCCAGCTGTGCCACAGCATCCGCCAGCGCGGCAAGCTGGACCCGATCTACATCGAACGTGGCGTCGAGCTGGCGCCGCTGGTCAAGCCACTGCTGCGCGCTGGCGACATCCTGATCTGCCAGGGTGCCGGTGATGTCGGCGGGCTGGCCCCGCAATTGATGAAAAGCCCGCTGTTCGCAGGCGCCAAGCAGGAGAAGTCGAAATGACCAGCGCCTACGCAAAACTGCACTCGACCCTGGACGTCAAGGCGTTCGGCCGCGTCGCGGTGCTGTACGGCGGCAAGAGTGCCGAGCGTGAAGTGTCGCTGAAGTCCGGCGCCGCGGTGATCGACGCGCTGACCACCGCCGGAGTCGACGTGATCGCCATCGACGTGGGTGACGACCTGCTCGAGCGCCTGCAAAGCGAGAAGATCGACCGCGCCTTCATCATCCTCCACGGCCGTGGCGGTGAAGACGGTAGCATGCAGGGCCTGCTCGAGTGCCTGGGCATCCCTTACACCGGCAGCGGCATCCTTGCCTCGGCGTTGGCCATGGACAAGCTGCGCACCAAGCAGGTGTGGCAGAGCCTGGGCATTCCGACCCCACGCCATGCCGTGCTGGCTAGCGAAGAGGATTGCCGCGTGGCCGCCACGGAACTGGGCTTCCCGCTGATCGTCAAACCTGCCCATGAAGGTTCCAGCATCGGCATGGCCAAGGTGAACAGCGCCGAGGAGCTGGTCGCCGCCTGGCAGGATGCCGCCAATTACGATTCGCAGGTACTGGTGGAGCAGTGGATCCACGGCCCGGAGTTCACCGTCGCGGTATTGCGCGGCCAGGTGCTGCCGCCGATCGCCCTGGGTACGCCGCACGTGTTCTACGACTACGACGCCAAGTACATCGCCAACGATACCCAGTACCGCATCCCGTGCGGCCTGGACAGTGTCAAGGAACAGGAACTGATCGACCTGACCGCGCGCGCCTGCGATGCCATCGGCATCGAAGGCTGGGGGCGGCTGGACGTGATGCAGGACGAGCAGGGCCGGTTCTGGCTGCTCGAAGTCAACACCGCACCCGGCATGACCGACCATAGCCTGGTGCCCATGGCGGCTCGCGCGGCCGGCCTGGACTTCCAGCAACTGGTGCTGGCGATCCTGGCCGAAAGCGTGGCGACGCGAGGTTAACAACCATGCAAGGCGCGATGATACGTCAGCAGCAACCCGTTACCGGCCGTAGCAAGCCGGTGCCGCGTGGTGCCAGCCGGCTGGTGGCCGACGAGCCCGTATCGGCGCGCCTGCCGCGGCCCAGCCTGGGCGGCCTCAAGCGCCTGCTGTGGCCGGTGGTGCTGGTGGCGGCCGGCTTTGGTGCCTATGAAGGCGCCATTCGCCTGATGCCGTACGCCGATCGGCCGATCACCAAGATCGATGTGCAGGGCGACCTCAGCTACATCAGCCAGCAGTCGGTGCAACAACGCATTGCGCCGTACGTCGCGGCAAGCTTCTTCAGTGTCGACCTGCCGGCGATGCGTGCCGAGCTCGAGCAGATGCCGTGGATCGCCCATGCCGAAGTGCGCCGGGTGTGGCCCGACGAGGTGGTGATCCACCTGGAAGAACAGTTGCCGGTAGCACGCTGGGGTGACGAGGCCTTGCTCAACAACCAGGGCCAGGCCTTCACCCCGCGCGAACTGGCCAACTACGAGCACCTGCCGCAGCTGGCCGGGCCGCAGCGTGCGCAGCAACAAGTCATGCAGCAGTATCAGGTATTGAGCCAGATGCTGCGCCCCTTGGGCTTTTCCATCGCTCGCCTGGAGCTGCGCGAGCGAGGCAGCTGGTTCCTGACCACCGGTGCGAGCAGCGCCGGGCCGGGTATCGAGCTGCTGCTGGGGCGCGACCATCTGGTGGAGAAGATGCGCCGTTTCATTGCCATTTACGACAAGACGCTTAAAGAGCAGATCACCAACATCGCCCGCATCGATCTGCGATACGCCAACGGACTTGCCGTTGGATGGCGGGAACCGATTGCACCGACGACGGCCCAACCCGCCGTTGCGAAGAATTAGAGAGAGGCAGGACCATGGCAAACGCGCATAGCGGCAAAATGATCGTCGGGCTGGACATCGGCACCTCCAAGGTGGTGGCGCTGGTGGGCGAAGTGGGCGAGGACGGCACCCTGGAAATCGTCGGGATCGGCACCCATCCGTCCCGCGGTCTGAAAAAAGGCGTGGTGGTGAACATCGAGTCCACCGTCCAGTCGATCCAGCGCGCTGTCGAAGAAGCGCAGCTGATGGCCGGCTGCCGCATCCACTCGGCGTTCGTCGGCGTGGCCGGCAACCACATCCGCAGCCTGAACTCCCACGGCATCGTCGCCATCCGCGACCGCGAAGTCAGCCTGGCTGACCTGGAGCGCGTGCTCGATGCCGCCCAGGCCGTCGCCATCCCGGCTGACCAGCGGGTGCTGCACACCCTGCCGCAGGACTACGTGATCGACAACCAGGAAGGCGTGCGCGAGCCGCTGGGCATGTCTGGCGTACGTCTGGAAGCCAAGGTCCATGTAGTCACCTGCGCGGTCAACGCGGCGCAGAACATCGAGAAATGCGTACGCCGCTGCGGCCTGGAGATCGACGATATCATCCTCGAGCAGCTGGCCTCGGCCTACTCGGTGCTGACCGACGATGAAAAAGAACTGGGCGTGTGCCTGGTGGACATCGGCGGTGGCACCACCGATATCGCCATCTTCACCGAGGGCGCGATTCGTCACACCGCAGTGATCCCGATCGCTGGCGACCAGGTGACCAACGACATCGCCATGGCCCTGCGCACGCCGACCCAGTACGCCGAAGAAATCAAGATCCGCTACGCCTGCGCCCTGGCCAAGCTGGCCGGTGCCGGCGAGACCATCAAGGTGCCGAGCGTGGGCGACCGCCCACCGCGCGAGCTGTCGCGCCAGGCCCTGGCCGAGGTGGTGGAGCCGCGTTACGACGAGCTCTTCACCCTGATCCAGGCCGAGCTGCGCCGCAGCGGCTATGAGGACCTGGTGCCGGCCGGCATCGTCCTTACCGGCGGCACCGCGAAGATGGAAGGCGCCGTGGAACTGGCCGAGGAAATCTTCCACATGCCGGTACGCCTAGGCGTGCCGCACAGCGTCCGGGGGCTGAGCGACGTGGTTCGCAACCCGATCTATTCCACTGGCGTGGGCTTGCTCACCTACGGCCTGCAGAAGCAGACCGAAGACCTGCCCCTGACCGGTAACAGCAGCAACAACAGCTATGGCGAGGAACCGAAGGCCCCGGTGCTTGAACGCTTCAAGCGCTGGGTTCAGGGCAACTTCTAAGTTTCAAAGCAGTAGTGGTAGGCGCGACAACTAGAGAACTGTAAGGAGAGGGAAAATGTTCGAGCTCGTAGACAACGTCCCGCAAAGCCCGGTCATCAAGGTGATCGGCGTTGGCGGTGGTGGCGGCAACGCCGTCAACCACATGGTCAAGAGCAGCATCGAAGGCGTGGAGTTCATCTGCGCCAACACCGATGCCCAGGCGCTGAAAAATATCGGCGCGCGCACCATCCTGCAATTGGGCACTGGCGTGACCAAGGGCCTGGGTGCCGGTGCCAACCCGGAAGTCGGCCGCCAGGCCGCGCTGGAAGACCGTGAGCGCATCGCTGAAGTGCTGCAGGGCACCAACATGGTGTTCATCACCACTGGCATGGGCGGCGGTACCGGTACCGGTGCTGCGCCGATCATTGCCGAAGTGGCCAAGGAAATGGGCATTCTCACCGTTGCCGTGGTGACCCGTCCGTTCCCGTTCGAAGGCCGCAAGCGCATGCAGATCGCCGATGAAGGCATTCGCATGCTGGCCGAGAGCGTCGACTCGCTGATCACCATCCCCAACGAGAAGCTGCTGACCATCCTGGGCAAGGATGCCAGCCTGCTGTCCGCCTTCGCCAAGGCTGACGACGTACTCGCCGGTGCGGTGCGCGGTATTTCCGACATCATCAAGCGCCCGGGCATGATCAACGTCGACTTTGCCGACGTACGCACCGTGATGGGCGAAATGGGCATGGCCATGATGGGTACCGGTTGCGCCAGCGGCCCGAACCGTGCGCGAGAAGCAACCGAAGCGGCCATTCGTAACCCGCTGCTGGAAGACGTCAACCTGCAGGGCGCCCGCGGCATCCTGGTGAACATCACCGCCGGCCCGGACCTGTCGCTGGGTGAGTACTCCGACGTGGGTAGCATCATCGAAGCCTTCGCCTCCGACCACGCCATGGTCAAGGTCGGCACCGTGATCGACCCGGACATGCGTGACGAACTGCACGTGACCGTGGTGGCCACTGGCCTGGGCGCGCGCATCGAGAAGCCTGTGAAGGTGGTCGACAACACCCTGCAGACTGCCCAGCAGGCGTATGAAGCATCCAACCCGGCGCCGGTTCGCCAGGAGCAGCCTGCGGTCAACTACCGCGACCTGGAGCGCCCGACCGTGATGCGCAACCAGGCCCATGCAGGTGCTGCTGCAGCGGCTAAACTCAACCCGCAGGATGACCTGGACTACCTCGATATCCCGGCATTTCTGCGTCGTCAGGCTGATTAATGGAATTTATCAGGGGTATAAAGGTGATTGGTATTCATCAAAGGTTGGGTCTGTTATCATCCCCAGCCTTTGTTGATACCTGTTCGCAATTTGCGCTGAAGCGGCCAATGCCATGATTAAACAACGCACCCTGAAGAATACCATCCGTGCCACAGGTGTCGGTCTGCACTCCGGGGAGAAGGTTTACCTGACCCTCAAGCCTGCACCTGTTGACACCGGCATCGTCTTCCGCCGCGCCGACCTCGACCCTGTGGTCGAAATCCCGGCGCGCGCGGCCAACGTCGGCGAGACAACCATGTCGACGACGCTGGTCAACGGTGACGTCAAGGTCGATACGGTCGAGCACCTGCTCTCCGCCATGGCGGGCCTGGGCATCGATAACGCCTACGTCGAGCTCTCCGCCTCGGAAGTGCCGATCATGGATGGCAGCGCCGGACCCTTTGTATTCCTGATTCAGTCTGCCGGCCTGGAAGAACAGGACGCAGCCAAGAAGTTCATCCGTATCCTGCGGGAAGTTACCGTGGAAGAGGGCGACAAGCGCGCCACTTTCCTGCCTTTCGACGGGTTCAAGGTGAGCTTCGAGATCGACTTCGATCACCCAGTGCTTCGCAACCGGACCCAGAGCGCCAGTGTCGACTTTTCCAGCACCTCCTTCGTGAAGGAAGTCAGCCGCGCGCGTACTTTCGGTTTCATGCGTGACATCGAATACCTGCGCAAGCACAACCTTGCGCTGGGTGGCAGTGTCGAGAACGCCATCGTGGTCGATGAGGACGGCGTGCTCAACGAAGACGGCCTTCGTTACGAAGACGAATTCGTCAAGCACAAGATCCTCGACGCCATCGGCGACCTCTACCTGCTGGGCAACAGCCTGATCGGCGAGTTCAAGGGCTTCAAGTCCGGCCACGCGCTGAACAACCAGCTGTTGCGCAAGCTGATTGCCGAAACCGATGCCTGGGAAGTGGTCACCTTCGAAGATGCCAGCACGGCACCGATCTCCTACATGCGCCCTGTTGCGGCCGTGTAAGTTCGAACACTCTCTAGTTCTAAGGCCACCTTCGGGTGGCCTTTTTTATTGCTTGTCTTCCGCGTGGGCAGCCAAACGTTCCAGCGCTGCGCGCAGCCTGGGGTCGGTGATGCCCTCGGCGGTGTCGCGCAGGCTCTCGGCAGCACGGGGCGACAGCTCCGCGGCGTGTGTTCCGCGTTTGGCAGGCACCAGAGGCGGTTGCACCTTGAACAGGATCCGGGTGAGGTTGCCGAACGCCTCCATGGCTTGCAGCTGGCGCTGCAGGCGCTTCTGCTGGTAGCGCAGGCGGGTCGCCCAATGGCCGTCGGTGACGACCAGCAACAAGGTGCCATCGCGCCATGACGCGACATGGCAGTGCTCGCGTGCGGCCGGTTGCAGCTGGCTTTCCAGCAGGCGTTGCAGGTGTTCCAGGCGCTCGGCCTGGTTCAGCAGCAGGCGCAACGGGCGGACCTGGCGCAGCAGGGCCGAGGGCGGCTGGGCGGGGGAGGGTTTGTAGGCCATGGGGTTACGCATGAGGTTACATGGTCCGCAGTCTAACATCTCTATAGCCTGCACTGGCCTCTTCGCGGGTGTATCCGCGAAGAGGCCGGCACGGATATCACAAGACTCATTCTCGATACGTTTCATCTTCCCGAACCTTGAACTCAGGGAAAATACCCCTATCTAAAACAGGCCCCCGCCAAAGCGCTGTGCCAGCATCGTGGAAATCCACCACTTTCCTCACCATCGTTTCCGGGTAGAATGCTCGTTCGCATGCGGCCTCAGGGCTGCACGGGCGACTCATGGGGCCGCCCTCCATCCCTACGTGTGGAAGATCCTGCCGATATGTTTGCGCCTTTGTTAAAGAAACTTTTTGGAAGCAAGAACGAGCGTGAAGTGAAACGCATGCTCAAGACGGTGAACATCGTCAATGCTCTCGAAGAGAAGATGGTGGCCCTCTCCGACGAGCAACTGCGGGGCAAGACCGCAGAGTTCAAGGAGCGCCTGGCCAAAGGCGAGACACTGGACCAGTTGCTGCCGGAAGCCTTCGCCGTGGCCCGTGAGGCCGGCAAGCGCGTGATGGGCATGCGCCACTTCGACGTGCAGCTGATCGGCGGCATGACCCTGCACGAGGGCATGATCGCAGAAATGCGTACCGGTGAAGGCAAGACCTTGGTCGGTACCCTGGCCGTGTACCTCAACGCATTGTCCGGCAAGGGCGTGCACGTGGTTACCGTCAACGACTACCTGGCCCGCCGTGACGCCAACTGGATGCGCCCGCTGTACGAATTCCTCGGCCTGTCCGTGGGTATTGTTTCGGCCTTCCAGCCGCCGGAAGAAAAGCGCGCGGCCTACGCGGCCGACATCACCTACGGTACCAACAACGAATTCGGTTTCGACTACCTGCGCGACAACATGGCGTTCAGCCAGGAAGAGAAGTTCCAGCGTGAACTGAACTTCGCCGTGATCGACGAAGTCGACTCCATCCTCATCGACGAAGCGCGCACCCCGCTGATCATTTCCGGCCAGGCCGAGGACAGCTCCAAGCTGTACATCGAGATCAACCGCCTGATTCCGCGCCTGAAGCAGCATATCGAGGAAGTGGAAGGCCAGGTCACCCAGGAAGGCCACTTCACCATCGACGAGAAGAGCCGCCAGGTCGAGCTGAACGAAGCCGGTCACCAGTTCATCGAAGAGATGCTCACCCAGGCCGGCCTGCTGGCCGAGGGCGAGAGCCTGTACTCGGCGCACAACCTGAGCCTGCTGACCCACGTCTATGCCGGCCTGCGCGCGCACAAGCTGTTCCACCGCAACATCGAATACATCGTCCAGGATGGCCAGGTTCTGCTGATCGACGAGCACACCGGCCGTACCATGCCGGGGCGTCGTCTGTCCGAAGGCCTGCACCAGGCCATCGAAGCGAAAGAGAACCTGAACATCCAGGCCGAGAGCCAGACCCTGGCTTCGACCACCTTCCAGAACTACTTCCGCCTGTACACCAAGTTGTCCGGCATGACCGGTACCGCCGACACCGAAGCGTTCGAGTTCCAGTCGATCTACGGCCTCAACGTGATGGTCATTCCGCCGAACAAGCCGTTGGCGCGTAAAGACTTCAACGACCTGGTGTACCTGACCGCCGACGAGAAATACGCCGCGATCATCGCCGACATCAAGGAAAGCATGAAGCAGGGCCGCCCGGTACTGGTCGGTACGGCGACCATCGAAACGTCGGAGCACATGTCCAACCTCCTGAAAAAGGAAGGTATCGAGCACAAGGTGCTCAACGCCAAGTACCACGAGAAGGAAGCCGAGATCATCGCCCAGGCGGGTGCGCCAGGCGCCCTGACCATCGCCACCAACATGGCCGGCCGTGGTACCGACATCCTGTTGGGCGGCAACTGGGAGGCCGAAGTAGCCGCCCTGGAAAACCCCACCGCCGAGCAGATCGCCCAGATCAAGGCCGACTGGCAGAAGCGTCATCAGCAGGTGATCGAGTCGGGTGGCCTGCACGTGATCGCCTCCGAGCGTCACGAATCGCGCCGCATCGACAACCAGTTGCGTGGCCGTTCCGGTCGTCAGGGCGACCCGGGTTCCAGCCGCTTCTACCTGTCGCTGGAAGACAGCCTGATGCGTATCTTCGCCTCTGACCGGGTGAAGAACTTCATGAAGGCGCTGGGCATGCAGTCGGGCGAGGCGATCGAACACCGCATGGTCACCAACGCCATCGAAAAGGCCCAGCGCAAGGTCGAAGGCCGCAACTTCGACATCCGCAAGCAATTGCTCGAATACGACGACGTGGCCAACGAGCAGCGCAAGGTGATCTACCACATGCGCAACAGCCTGCTGGCCGCCGAGAACATCGGCGACACCATCGTCGAGTTCCGCAAGGAAGTACTGGACGCTACCATCAGCCAGCACATTCCGCCGCAGTCGCTGCCCGAGCAGTGGGACGTGGCCGGCCTGGAAGCTTCGCTGGCCAGCGATTTCGCCATCAAGCTGCCGATCCAGCAGTGGCTCGACGAGGACGATCACCTCTACGAGGAGACCCTGCGCGAGAAGCTGCTGAACGAGATCACCACTGCGTACACCGAGAAGGAAGACCAGGCCGGTATCGAGGCCCTGCGTACCTTCGAGAAGCAGATTCTGCTGCGTGTGCTGGACGACCTGTGGAAAGACCACCTGTCGACCATGGACCACCTGCGTCACGGTATCCACCTGCGTGGTTATGCGCAGAAGAACCCGAAGCAGGAGTACAAGCGCGAGTCCTTCAGCCTGTTCCAGGAGCTGCTCGAGTCGATCAAGCGCGACACCATCCGCGTGCTGTCGCACGTTCAGGTGCGCCGCGAAGACCCGGCCGAAGAGGAAGCCCGCCTGCGTCGCGAGGCAGAGGAACTGGCCAGCCGCATGCAGTTCCAGCACGCCGCTGCCCCGGGCCTGGAAAGCGAGCAACTGAGCGAAGAGGGCGCCGAAGTGGCGGTCGCCCCGACGCCGGTACGCAACGACCAGAAGCTGGGCCGCAACGAGCCTTGCTGGTGCGGTTCGGGCAAGAAGTTCAAGCATTGCCACGGGCAGATCGAATGATCTGACCAGGTTGTTGTAACCTGAAACATCCGGGGCCGCTTTGCGCCCCGTTCGCGGCACGAGGCCGCTCCTGCCGGGATCGCGCGCGCCAATGGTTGCGGTGTCCTTGTAGGAGCGGCCTCGTGCCGCGAATGGGGCGCGAAGCGGCCCAGCTCTTCCATCACCTGTCCACCGTATTTTCTAGGAGCGCTCTAATGGCTGTTGGTCTTGGTCCTTTGCCCACCCTGCACCCGGTACCGGGTTTTGAACTCGGTATCGCTTCTGCCGGTATCAAGCGCCCGGGGCGCAAGGACGTGGTGGTGATGCGCTGTGCCGAAGGTTCCAGCGTGGCGGGCGTATTCACCCTCAATGCCTTCTGCGCAGCACCGGTGATCCTGTCCAAGCAGCGTGTACAGGGCACCGTGCGCTACCTGCTGACCAACACCGGCAACGCCAACGCCGGTACCGGCGCGCCAGGCCTGGCTGCCGCCGAGCGCACCTGCGCCAAGCTGGCCGAACTGGCCGGCGTACCGGCCGAGTCGGTACTGCCGTTCTCCACGGGCGTGATCGGCGAACCGTTGCCGGTGGAGAAGATCGAAGGCGCGCTGCAGGCCGCCCTCGACGACCTGTCGGAAAACCACTGGGCCGAAGCCGCCACCGGCATCATGACCACCGACACCCTGCCCAAGGGCGCCAGCCGCCAGTTCCAGCACGATGGCGTGACCGTTACCGTGACCGGCATCAGCAAGGGTGCCGGCATGATCCGCCCGAACATGGCCACCATGCTCGGCTATATCGCCACGGATGCCAAGGTTGCCCCGGCGGTGCTCAAGGACCTGATCCTCGACGGCGCCAACAAGTCGTTCAACCGCATCACCATCGATGGCGACACCTCGACCAACGACTGCTGCATGCTGATTGCCACCGGCAAGGCCAACCTGCCGGAAGTCACCGAAGCCAGCGGCGCGCTGTTCGAAGCGCTGAAGAAGGCGGTGTTCGAAGTGTGCATGGAAGTGGCCCAGGCCATCGTCCGTGACGGCGAAGGTGCCACCAAGTTCGTGACCGTGCAGGTCAACGGCGGCGGCAACCACCAGGAATGCCTGGATGTCGGTTACGCCGTGGCCCACTCGCCGCTGATCAAGACTGCGCTGTTTGCCTCCGACCCGAACTGGGGCCGCATCCTTGCCGCCGTCGGCCGTGCCGGCGTGCCGGAGCTGGATGTGAACCTGATCGATGTGTACCTGGACAACGTCTGCATCGCCAGCAAAGGCGGGCGCAGCCCGAGCTATACCGAAGACCAGGGCGCCAGGGTCATGGCCCAGGAAGAAATCACCATCCGCATCGAGCTGGGGCGCGGGCAGTGCAGCGAAACCATCTGGACCACCGACCTGTCCCACGAGTACGTGAAAATCAACGCCGAATACCGTACCTGATGTAAATGGGGCCGCTTTGCGGCCCTTTCGCGGGCAAATCCGCTCGTACAGGGGCTTTACGGTCCTTGTATCAGATTTACCCGCGAAAAGGCGGCAAAACAGCCCCAGAATCCCCAGATACATGGAGCCGAACCATGAGCTATCAATTGATTATCGGCGACAAGCTGTATTCCTCCTGGTCGCTGCGCGGCGCACTCGCCCTCGAACTGGCTGGCGTGCCCTACGAAGAAACCCTGATCAGGCTCAAGCAGCCTGACACCCGTCAGCGCATCCTGGCATTCTCCTCCACCGGCAAGGTGCCGCTGCTGAAGACCGAGCACGGGGTGATCGCCGACTCGCTGGCCATCGCCGAATACCTCAACGAACGCCACCCCGAGGCCCAGCTGTGGCCTGCCGACATGGCTGCCCGGGCGCAGGCCCGCTCGGCCTGCGCGCAGATGCATAGCGGCTTCCTCGCCCTGCGCAGTGCCATGCCGTTCGACCTTTCGCGCGACCAGGCGCTGGACAGCGTGCCGCTGGAGGTACAAATCGATATCGACCGTGTCGTTGCGCTGTGGTCCGAATGCCGCTTGGTAGCCAAGGAAAGCGGCCCGTTCCTGTTCGGCAAGCCGAGCCTGGCCGATGCTTTCTTCGCCCCGGTGGCCGTGCGCCTGCGCACCTACCGCGTGGAAGTGCCCGCCGAGGCGGCGGCCTATATCGAGACCATTTATCAATGGCCGGCCTTCCAGGCCTGGCAACGGGCTGGCCTGGCGGAGCGTGAAGGGTGAAACGGATTCATGTTGTAGCAGCCGTCATTCGCGGTAGCGATGGCCGCATCCTGATCGCGCGCCGCGCCGATACCCAGCATCAGGGCGGATTGTGGGAGTTCCCCGGTGGCAAGGTGGAGGAGGGCGAAGGCGTCGAGGCGGCGCTGTCCCGTGAGTTGCGCGAAGAGCTGGGCATCGAGGTGAGCCGCTCGCGCGCGCTGATCAAGGTCAGCCACGATTACCCGGACAAACAGGTGCTGCTGGACGTTCGTGAAGTCGAGGCGTTTACCGGTGAACCGCATGGCGCCGAGGGTCAGCCGCTGGCTTGGGTTGCCCCGCGCGATCTGGCGCAATACGAATTCCCCGAGGCCAACAAGCCGATCGTTGCCGCCGCACGCCTGCCGGACCAGTACCTGATCACCCCGGATGGCCTGGAAGTGCCGCAGTTGCTCAAGGGTATCCAGAAGGCCGTGGCCGGTGGCATGCGCCTGATCCAGTTGCGTGCGCCGGACATGTACGACCCCAAGTACCGCGACGTGGCGGTGGACGCGGTCGGGCTGTGCGCCGGCAAGGCACAGCTGATGCTCAAGGGGCCACTGGAATGGCTGGGCGACTTTCCTTCGGCGGGCTGGCACCTGACCGCCGCACAATTGCGCAAGTATGCGCCCAATGGCCGGCCGTTCCCCCGTGAGCGTTGGCTGGCTGCTTCCTGCCATAGCGCTGAAGAGCTGGCGCTGGCGGAACAGATGGGTGTCGACTTCGTGACCTTGTCGCCAGTGCAGGCGACCCAGACTCACCCTGACGCCGTGCCGCTGGGGTGGGACGAAGCGCAGCGGATGGTTGCCGGGTTCAACAAGCCGGTCTACCTGCTGGGTGGGGTTGGGCCAGGTGAGCGGGAGCAGGCCTGGGCTGCCGGGGCGCAGGGTGTGGCCGGGATTCGAGCGTTCTGGCCGGAAATTTGAGCCGCCGGTAACTGGGGCTGCAAAGCAGCCCCACCATCTCAGCCTCCAGATTTGGCCGCAGGCTGCCACAACACTTCGGCAACCCCCTGGCGCCGCCCGATGATCCGTGCCGCCACGAACAGCAGGTCGGATAGCCGGTTGATATACGCCAACCCAACCCCCGCCAATGGCTCCTCGGCATTCAAATGCTGACACCGCCGCTCCGCGCTGCGCGCCAGGCTCCGGCACACATGCGCCTGTGCCACCAGGGCCGAGCCACTGGGCAGGATGAAGTTCTTCAGCGGCCCCAGTTCTTCGTTCCACACATCGATCGCGGCTTCCAGGCGTTCCACCTCCGCCGTGTCCAGTGCCTGGTAACTGGGCATGGCCAGCTCACCCCCCAGGTCGAACAAGCGATGCTGGCAGGGCGCTAGCACCTGGCTCACTTCGTCCAACCCTTGTTCGGCCAGCCCTGCCAGCAGCAACCCCAATTGGCTGTTCAGGCTGTCCACCTCGCCGATCGCCTCGATCCGCGGGTGGTCCTTGGCTACGCGGCGGCCATCGCCCAGCCCGGTCTCGCCCTTGTCGCCAGTGCGCGTATAGATCTTTGACAGGCGATAGCCCATGTCATGCCTCCGTTGTGGCCGGCGCAATCGCGGCCGGCTGGGCAAGGGGCAGACGCAGGGTGAAGCAGGTGCCCTGGCCGGGCGTTGACTGCACTTCCATCTGCCCCTTGTGGTTATTGGTGATGATGAAGTACGAAACCGACAGGCCCAGCCCGGTGCCCTGGCCGATGTCCTTGGTGGTGAAGAAAGGCTCGAAGGTACGCTTGCGCACCCCTTCTGGCATGCCGACGCCGTTGTCCTCGACCTGGATTTCCGCCCACGGCGGGTTAAGCCGGGTGCGCAGGATGATACGCCCGGGCTCGCTCGGCTTCGGCCGCTGGTGGATGGCCTGGGCGGCGTTCTTCAGCAGGTTGAGCAGCACCTGCTCCAGTTCGTTGGCGGTGCATGGCACCGGGCCCAGTTCCGGGTCGAACTGGCGTACGATGGCCGTGCCCTTGAAGTCGAAGCCGATGGCCAGGTCGAAGTCGTTGCCGGCAATCTCTACCGCCTGGTCGATCAGTGCCGGCAGGTCGCACGGCGCCAGTTGGCGGTTGCTGCGGCGGCTGAAGCTGAGCATGTGGGTGACGATTTTCGCCGCCCGGGCGCCGGCCTGCTGGATGCCGTCAAGCAATTGCGGTACATCGCGGCTGTCCAGGTAGCGGTTTACCGTAACCAGGTCGATGCCCAGCTCTTCGGCCTGCTCGAGGTTGCGCGGCAACTCTGGCGACAGGCGCCGGCGGATGTTCTGCACATTATGCAGGATCGCGCCCAACGGGTTGTTGATCTCGTGGGCCATGCCGGCGGCCAGGCCGCCGACCGAAAGCATTTTCTCCGATTGCACCATCATTTCTTCCAGCGACAGGCGCTGGGTGATGTCGTCGATGCGGATGACCACGCCACGGCCACCGCCGCCGGTCAATGGGTAGAAGGTCAGGGCATAGTGGCGCAGGTCGTCGCCCTTGGGCCAGGTGACCCGCTCGATCTTCGCCACCCGGTGCTTTTCCACGGTTTCCTTCAGTTGCGGCAGGAACGGCTTGAGCGGTTCGAAGGCAATGAAGATCGGCTGGTTCAGCGCCTCGTCCAGTGGCGTGCCGGAAAGCACCGTGGCTTCATGGTTCCACTGGGTCACGTAGAGCTGCTCGTCAAGGGCGATCAGCGCCGAGGGCATCGAGTCGATGATGCTGTTGAGGTAGTTCTGGAAACCGGTGAGCTTTTTCTCGATCTTGCTGCGCACCTGGACTTCCAGCTCCAGCTTGCGGTTGGTGTGGCGGGTTTCCTCAGCCAGGCCCTGGGCCTGGTCATAGGCTTCCTGAAACTCGTCGCGGGTGCGCTTGAGCTGCTGTTCGCGGGCTTCGATGCGTGAAAGCATGGTGTTGAACGCTTCGGCGAGGCTGCCGATTTCGTCGTCGTTGCCACGCTGGGCGCGCAGGGAGTAGCTTTCTTCGCGGGTGACCTGGCGGCTGAGTTCCTCGAGCTGGTTGATCGGCTGGGTGATCAGGCGTTTTATCTGCCGGGCAATGAAGATCCACAGCAGGATGCTGAACACCAGAATGGCCAGGCTGGCGCTGAGAGTGCCGGTGTAGAAGGCAGTAGGCAGCTCGCTGCTGGCCACCAGCAGCAGGTGGGCCGGCGGGTTGGCCTCGCGCGGCATGCGGATCAGCTGGGTACTGCGAAATTCCATCAGGCGCCAGCCATCGATGTTGCGAAAACGCTTGGGCAGGGGCAGCGGCTCGCCATGCTGCAACTGCGCCAGCATGCGGCCGTCGCCACCGTAGACGGCGGCGGCGCGCAGCGGCGTGTAGCTGTCCAACTCCTTGAGCAGGGCGCTGGCGGCGTCCGGGTTGTCGCCGGCGCGGGCTGCCAGCTGCGGGTTGGCCACCAGCCGGCCGATGGTGTGCAGCGCCTGTGGCGCCATGCTCTCCTGGGTGATCCAGTAGGCGGCGCTGATGAAAGTGAGGTTGGCCACCAGCAGGATGGTCACCAGTAGTACCAGCAGGGCCGCCAGCAGCTTCTGCCCGACCGGGAGGTTTTCCAGGCGTTGGCGCAAGGTCATGGGCGAGGCAATGTCCTTATCCGGTTGAAAGGGCCGCGTCAGTCGCAGGG
This sequence comes from Pseudomonas sp. TE21394, assembly GCF_054057835.1. Classification (NCBI taxonomy): domain Bacteria; kingdom Pseudomonadati; phylum Pseudomonadota; class Gammaproteobacteria; order Pseudomonadales; family Pseudomonadaceae; genus Pseudomonas; species Pseudomonas sp. TE21394. Next base: position 2,918,419 of record NZ_JBSRZR010000001.1, read on the forward strand.
CAAGCCACGCATGCGCAGGTTATCGACCAGGCGCTGCTGCAGGTGTTCCAGCGCTGGCAATTGCAGGCGATGACGGCCAGCGGCGCGGCAGGCGTGGCCGAGCAGGTAATGCACCTCGGTGCGGCGGCCGGCGCGAACGTCCTGGTACATGGAAGAGTAGTTGGCTGCGGTGGCGACGATCACCCGCTGGACTTCCTCGTTCAGTTCAACCGCCGCCTCCGGCTGGCCGCAGTGGCGCAGCAGCCGGGCCAGCTCGGCGCACACTGCGTCCACTTCGCCCAGGTGCCCCAGCAGGCCGCCGTTCTGGCAGTCGTGCAGTACGGTCAGCGGGTTGATGGCGCAATTGAGTGCCAGTTTGCGCCACAGGCGGGTGACAATGTCCACCGTCCATCTGGCAGGGATGGCGGCTTCGTGCAGGTCATCGAACCAGGCCGGGACCGCGGGGTTGCGCGGGTCGCCCAGCCAGTTGAAACCGTGGCCGGCAAACCGTACCTGCCAGTCGCCCTCGCGAAACGCACCTTCGGTACTGGAGGCGAAGATGCACCGCGCGTGGGGGACCAGATCGGCCACCTCGTCCTGGCTGCCCAGGCCATTCTGCAACAGCACTACCTCGGCGTCATCGGCCAGCCGCGCTGCCACCCCGGCTATCGCCGGGGCGGCGTCGTAGGCCTTGCAGGCCACCAGCAGGCGGTGGACAGGGCCGTGAGCCTGCGCGGTTTCGGCAGGGATGGCGTAGTGGTGTTGCTGGTCCTGTTCCACCAAGGTCAGGCCGCCGGCCTGCTGGTAGGCCTGCAAGCGCTGCCCGTCGCGCAGGATCAGGCGCACTGCCTTGCCTGCACGCGCCAGGCGGCAGGCCCACAGGCTGCCCAGGCTACCGGCGCCGAGAATATGCCAGGTGCTGCTCATATGCGTTTCGCAACCCGTTATAATGAGCCCGCATTTTAACCGTCAAACCCAGCGCGCTCCATCTTCAGCCTGAGCGCGCTTTTATTTTGGGAGAACAACCATGCCTTCGTTCGACGTGGTATCGGAACTGGACAAGCACGAAGTGCAGAACGCGGTCGACAACGCCATCAAGGACCTGGACCGCCGCTACGACCTCAAGGGCAAGGGCAGCTTCGAGTTCAAGGACAAGGAGCAGACCGTGGTGCTCACCGCCGAGGAGGAGTTCCAGCTCGAAGCGATGCTGGAAATCCTGCGCCTGGCGCTGGTCAAGCGCAAGATCGACGTGAAGTGCCTGGAAACCAAGGACCCGTACGCCTCGGGCAAGGAAAAGAAACAGGAAGCCAAGTTCCGCGAAGGCATCGACAAGGACCTGGCCAAGAAGATCGTCGCCACCATCAAGGACGGCAAGCTCAAGGTCCAGGCTGCGATCCAGGGTGAGCAGGTACGTGTTACCGGCAAGAAGCGCGACGACCTGCAGGAAGCCATTGCCCTGCTGCGCACCAAGGAATTCGACATGCCGCTGCAGTTCAACAACTTCCGCGACTGATGCAGGAGCCAACCGGAACCCGCATGGCAAAATGATGTCCATGGGCCCCGGGCTGCGCAAACATGCGCGGCCTGTTCTACCGTGTACTTGCCGCTCGGCATCAGGAGATGAATATGGATTTGAACGCTGAAGTCGATCAGCTGGTCCGCCAATCGCAGACCTGGATTCCCTTGATCATGGAATACGGCAGTCGCGTGCTGCTGGCATTGCTGACCCTGGCGGTCGGCTGGTGGATCATCAACAAGGTCAGCGCCCGCCTGGGCAAGCTGGTCGGCCTGCGCAACGCCGACCTGGCGCTGCAAGGCTTCATCAGCACCCTGTCGAACATCGTGCTGAAGGTGCTGCTGCTGGTCAGCGTGGCGTCGATGATCGGTATCGAGACCACCTCGTTCGTTGCCGCCATCGGTGCCGCCGGCCTGGCCATTGGCCTGGCCTTGCAGGGCAGCCTGGCGAACTTCGCCGGGGGCGTGCTGATTCTGATGTTCCGTCCGTTCCGCATCGGTGACTGGATCGAGGCGCAGGGCGTGGCCGGCACCGTCGACAGTATCCAGATCTTCCACACCGTGCTGCGCACCGGTGACAACAAGACCGTGATCATGCCTAACGGCAGCCTGTCCAACGGCATCATCACCAACACCAACCGCCAGCCGACGCGCAAGGTGGTGTTCGATGTGGGCGTGGATTACGAGGCCGACCTGCAGCAGGCGCGCAACGTGTTACTGGAGCTGGCGCAGGACCCACGCGTGCTGCAAGACCCTGCGCCGCAGGCGGTGGTAGCCACCCTGGGCGACAGCGCCATTACCGTGTCGTTGCGCCTGTGGACCAAGACCGCCGATTACTGGGACGTGATGTTCATGCTCAACGAGCATGCGCGCGACCGGTTGAAGGCCGAAGGGATCGATATCCCGTTCCCGCAGCGGGTGATTCGTGTGGTGCAGGAGACTGCAACGCAGTAATACCGCATAAAGCCGGGGCAAGCTGCAGCCCCGGCTTTTTTTACACTTGTTCACAGCAATATCCCGGCAATTCTGGCATATAGCCTGACCCCACCTGCCATGCCCGATACGCCATCATGAAACCACTGTTGTACATCACACCCCTGCGTGCCTTGTTGTTCGGCCTTACCCTGGCCCTGTTCGAGCTGCTCACCTATCTGGCCAGCGACGCGGTCATGCCGGCCATGCCGGTGGTGGTCGGCGACCTGAACGCCAGCCCCGAGTACATTCCCCACGCGCTCAACCTGTACCTGCTGGGTGGCGTGGTACTGCAGTGGCTGATCGGTCCGCTGGCCGACCGCTATGGCCGGCGCCCGCTACTGCTGACCGGCTGTGCCTGTTTCGGGCTTGCCTGCCTGGCAACCTTCTGGGTCGATAACATCGGCCTGTTCAACCTGTTGCGCCTGCTGCAGGGCATCGGCCTGGGCTTTGTGGTCACGGTCAGCTACCCGGCCTTGAACGAAGCCTTCAGCGAGGCAGACGCCGTGCGCATGATGGCGCTGCTGGCCAATATCGCGTTGCTGTCGCCCCTGCTCGGGCCGCTGGTAGGTACCTTGATGCTGCAGTGGCTGGATTGGCGCTGGTTGTTCGTGGCCTTTGCCGTGGGCGCGGTCCTGGCCTGGCTGTTGCTGTACCGGCTGATGCCGGAAACCCTGGGGGTGGAACGCCGGGACGGTTCGCGCCTGGCATTCACGCCGATTCACCTGTTGCCGTTGCTGGCCGGCTATGGCCAGTTGCTGGTCAACCGGCGCTTTGTCGCTGGCAGCGCGGCGCTGGGCCTGGTCGGCCTGCCGTTGATTGCCTGGATTGGCCTGTCGCCAGTGCTGCTGATCCACGATGAGGGGCTGAGCACCCTGGAATACGCCTTGTGGCAACTGCCGGTATTTGGCGGGCTGATCCTGGGCAACCTGATCATCAATCGTATCGCCGAGCGCTACCCGCTGCCATCCCTGGTACGTGGCGCGCTGTGGCCGTACCTGGCCGGCCTGGGCCTGATGGTGCTCGCGACCTGGTATCGGCCGAGCGTGACCAGTGTGGTGGCGGGCATGTCGCTGTATGCGCTGGGGCTTGGCGTGGCCAATGCGGTGCTGTACCGCATGACGCTGTTCGCCAGTGAACAGAGCAAAGGCCTGGTCTCGGCCATGCTGGGGATGATCACCATCGCCCTGCTGGGGCTGGGCGGCGCACTGCTGGCGATGATTGGTGCCGGTGCCAGCTTACTGCATTTTGCCCTGGCGGCAGGTGTGGCGGGGGCGCTGGCGCTGTGGCCGTTGTGGTTCGTGGTGGGGCAGCGACCTGGGGAAGGTGCTGTTGCCGAATGATCTTTCTTGCCTGAACCGGCCTGTTCGCGGGCAAGCCCGCGAACAGGCCGGTTCAGGCAGCAGGGATCTCTCAGGGTCGCTCGCCTGCCGAGTGTTCCGCTGCCACCGGTTTGCCCGGCCCGGCCTCCTGGCGCCACTGCAGGGCAATCAGGATCAGGGTCGGCACGCCCAGCAAGGCGGTGATCAGGAAGAAGTCGTGATAACCGAACTTCTCCACCATGACCCCTGAATAGCCGCCGATAAGACGCGGCAACAGCAGCATGATCGAGCTGAGCAACGCATACTGGGTCGCGGAGAACTTCAGGTTGGTCAGGCTCGACAGGTAGGCGACGAAGGCCGAGGTGGCCAGCCCGGAGCTGAAGTTGTCCAGCGAAATGGTCACCACCAGCATCTGCAGGTTCGGGCCCATGTCGGCCAGCATCAGGAACAGGATGTTGGTACCCGCCGAGGCCGCGCCGCCGATGAACAGGATCGGCATGATGCCGAAGCGCACGATCAGCAGGCCGCCAGCCCCGGCGCCGACCAGGGTCATGATCAGGCCGAAGATCTTGCTGACACTGGCGATCTGGTCCTTGGTGAAACCCATGTCGATATAGAACACGTTGGCCATCACGCCCATCACCGTGTCCGACATGCGATAGGTGGCGATCAGGCCGAGCAGCAGCAGGGCCTGCCAGCGGTAGCGGGCAATGAAGTCGTTCACCGGCGTCAGTACCGGGGCCAGGCCGCGACGGCCCAGGCTCGACAGGCAGGCCCAGGTCAGCAGCACATAGAGGATCAGGCGCAGGAAGGCGCGGTCTTCCAGCAGCAGGTCAAGGGGCGTGGCATCACCGGAGATGACGCTGGACCAGCCGGTATTGAACATCTGGGTGAAGCTGGCCGGTACCGACACCAGCAGAATGATCAGCACGAACACCGAGGCCAGCTGGTGCGCCAGCCCATAGCGCGCCGCCGACAGCTGGGTCCGCATGGGGACGGGCGGCTCGCGCATGATCAGGGTGGTGAACACTGCGGGCAGCATCATCACCGCGAACATCACGTAGGTGCCGGCCCAGGCCTTGTGCAGGTAGCTGAAGCCGGTGGAGCCGAACCACTCGGCGAAGAACAGGGCACCTGCTGTCGCCAGCAGGGCCGCTACCCGGTAGCCGGCCATGTAGCTGGCGGCCAGCGCGGCCTGGCGCTGGTCATCGGCGATTTCCAGGCGGTAGGCGTCGACGGCGATGTCCTGGGTCGCCGAAGCGAAGGCCACCAGTACTGCGAGGGCAATCAGCCAGGACAGGTGCTGTTGTGGATCGCACAGGCTCATGCCGACCAGCCCGATCACCACCAGCGATTGTGACAGCAACAGCCAGGACCGACGGCGCCCCAGGCTACCGAGCAGGGGCAGGCGCCATTGGTCGAGCAGCGGCGACCACACCCACTTGAAGGCGTAGGCCAGGCCGATCAGGCTGGCGTAACCAATGGTTTCGCGGGCTACGCCCGCTTCGCGCAACCACACCGAGAGGGTGGAGAACACCAGCATGTAGGGCAGGCCGGCGGCGAAACCGAGCAGCAAAAGTACCAAGGTTGACGGGCTGGCATAGGCAGCAAGCGCAGCGCGCCAGGTTTTACGGGGCATGGGCCAACATCTGCCTCAAGTTTGCGAAAACAAAGCGCGCACTCTAACCGCTGTGCTCCATCGGGCGCCAGCCATGGCGCGTCATATCCACACGATTATTGGTTACATTCACGCCCTCCGCGCGCAGCCGCGCCCGTTGTTCATCCCCCGACGGGGTACCTGACGCCAGGCTCAGCCTGCCGCCTGCACCGAGCACCCGGTGCCAAGGCAGGCGGGTGTCTGCAGGCAGTTGCCCGAGGGTGCGTCCGACCCAGCGGGCCGCCCGGCCAAGACCCGCCAGCTCGGCCAGCTGGCCATAGCTCACCACCTGGCCGGACGGCACCTGACCGAGTACCGAATATAGCGCCGTTCGTCGGCCCTCGGCGTTGTCGAGGACGTGCTCATGGGCAACGGACATCAGGCCCCCTCTGGGCTGCAGATGAAACCGGACCAACGGTTCGGCGAATGAGAGTTGAACTCAACGGCATGCTTCCGGTCTGTCCTTGCTCTGGTCGTCGGTATCTGGATAATGCCCGGCTTTTTCGTCAAATCGAACCCGTAGTGCGTTTATGTATTCTAGATCCTTGTTGTGTCTGCTGGCTGTTTCCCTGTGCGCCTCGCCGGTGTTCGCCGACACCGTGTGGATGAAGAACGGTGACCGGCTCAGCGGCAAGATCAAAGTCTTCGACGGCGGCAAGCTGCTGCTGGAAACCCCGTATGGCGGTTCCATCGCCCTGGATTGGAAAGAAGTCCAGACCCTGGAGAGTGACCAGGAGCTGCTGGTCAAGCAGGACGCCTACAGCGGTGAGCGAGCCAAGTCGCTGAAGGCTGCCGAGCCTGGCAAGGTGACCCTGGCCAACGGTGAGACGCCGAAGACCGTGGAATTGGCCAGCATCGAGCAGATCATGAAGCCCAAGCCGCTGGTCGAGGACTTCGTGTGGAAGGGCAACGTCGACGTGGCGCTGGACTACAAGCGTGCCGAGAACGATACCGACGACTATGACGTCGGCTTCAAGACCAGCGCCCGCCACGGGCGCTGGCGGCACAACGCCGAAGGCGACTACAACCGCGAGACCAAGGACGACGTCACCACCACCAACAACTGGAGCGCCGAGTACGCCCTGGACCGCTTCCTCACCGAGAAGTGGTTCTGGCAGGGGCGCATGGAATACAAGCGCGACCACGTCGAAGATCTGGCCCGCCAGCGCACCGTGGGTACCGGCCCGGGTTACCAGTTCTGGGATGATGAACTGGGTGCGTTCTCGCTGGGTTCGTTGATCAACCGCACCGACTTCGAATACCAGGACGGGGCCAAGGATAACTTCTATTCCGCGGCACTGAAGTGGGACTACACCCGTTACCTGATCGGCAAGAACGTGCAACTGTTCACCAACGGCGAGTTCGCCAAGCCGCTGGGTGGGGTGGCCGACTACGCGCTGGATGCCGAGGTTGGCCTGCGCTACAAGGTGACCGAGTGGGCCTCGCTCAACCTCAAGGCAGAGAAGGACATCATCACCGGTACGCGTGAGAGTGACCTGGACAAGACCCGCTATACCGCTGGGTTTGGCGTTACCTGGTAAACCGCCGGGGGGGCGCGCAGCGGCCCCATTGGCATTGGACCCGAAAATGCTATCGTGTGGCCACCCAGTCTGCCGCCAAGAGCCCGCCCAGTGAGTACCACCGCCATCCGCCCCGCCCGGGAACTGTTGCTCAAGGAATACCGCGGCGTACTCTCGACCCATTCGCGGTCGATGCCCGGCTACCCGTTCGGCTCGGTCGTGCCATATTGTCTGGACGCCCAAGGCAACCCGCTGATCCTGATCAGCCGCATCGCCCAGCACACCCACAACCTGCAGAAAGACCCCAAGTGCTCGCTGCTGGTCGGTGAGCGTGAGGCCGAGGACGTGCAAGCCGTAGGACGCCTGACGGTAATGGCCGAAGCGCACAGGCTGGTGGACGGGGCTGCCATCGACGCCGCCGCCGAACGCTACTACCGCTATTTCCCGGACGCCGCCAACTACCACAAGGCTCACGACTTCGACTTCTGGGTGCTGCAACCTGTACGCCACCGTTACATCGGCGGCTTTGGTGCGATCCACTGGCTTGACCAGGTGACCCTGGCCAACCCGTTCGCCGGCAAGGCCGAGGCGAGCATGGTCGAGCACATGAACAGTGACCATGCCAACGCCATCGCCCACTACGTCGAACTGGCCGATTTGCCACGGCATGCGCCCGCGCAACTGGTCGGGGTGGACAGCGAGGGCATGCACCTGCGTATCAGTCAGGCGGTGCACTGGTTGCCTTTCCCACATACTTGCAATACGCCGACACAAGTCCGTGAAGCCCTGGTTTTGCTGGCGCGCGCCGACCAATGGCCGGCCGTGGCCAAGGTCGAGGCTTGAAAAGCCGAGCGCACGCATCCATCTGTGGGTCTTACAGGAAGGTTTTCTTCCGACGAGGAATGCTTTGATGCGTGCTTTTCTACTGTTGTTTCTCCTGTTTCCCGTGCTGGAGCTGTTCGTCTTCGTGAAGGTCAGCGCCGCCATCGGTTTCTTCCCGGCGCTGCTGTTGATCATCGCCGGCTCCGCGCTGGGTGTGCTGGTGATGCGGGTGGCCGGGCTGGCCACCGCGCTGCGTGCCCGGGAAAGCCTGCAGCGTGGCGAACTGCCCGCCGAGGACATGTTCCAGGGCCTGATGCTCGCCGTCGGTGGTGGCCTGCTGTTGCTGCCAGGTTTCATCAGCGACGTGTTGGGCCTGCTGTGCCTGCTGCCATTCACCCGTCACCTGGCCGCCCGCAAGATGCGTGAGCGTGCCGAGGCACAGGCCGTGCGCCAGCGGGCATTCCGCGACGACCCGTTCCAGCCGCAGCCGCGTGATGGCGGCCACCGCCCGAATGTGATCGAAGGCGAGTACGAGCGTCGAGACAAGTAAAGATCGGGGGCCGCTTTGCGGCCCTTTTCGCGATACAAGGCCGCTCCCACACGGGAGGCAGGCGGCCTTTTGTGGCGAAAGGGGCGCGCAGCGGCCCCTGTGTTTTGCCGGGACCAACCGGCTGATGAAAAAAATTCTGAAGCAAGCCTTGTAATTGAATATGAAGGCCTCATGTATGTGGTCACCGCAAGGTTTCTGGTGGCGACACCAGACATGACTCAGGCGGTTCGCCCAGCGCGAGCGGCCTTCCGGCTACGCCGGACAGCATCAACCCGCCGGTGTCGACACCGGCCGATGAAAACCACAATTTGGGAGAGATCGACAATGAAGCTTCGTCCTCTGCATGACCGCGTCGTTATCCGTCGCAGCGAAGAAGAATCGAAAACCGCTGGCGGTATCGTCCTGCCGGGTTCGGCCGCTGAAAAGCCAAACCGCGGCGAAGTAGTCGCCGTCGGCACCGGTCGCATCCTGGACAACGGCGAAGTGCGCGCGTTGGCAGTGAAAGTGGGTGACAAAGTGGTTTTCGGCCCTTACTCGGGCAGCAACACCGTGAAAGTCGATGGCGAAGACCTGCTGGTCATGGCCGAGAACGAAATCCTCGCCGTAATCGAAGGCTGATTTCCCCGACTTCCCGTTACTCCAAAGAATTCCAAAGGATTAAACGATCATGGCTGCTAAAGACGTAAAATTTGGTGATTCCGCCCGTAAGAAAATGCTCGTTGGTGTCAACGTTCTGGCTGACGCCGTAAAAGCGACCCTGGGCCCGAAAGGCCGCAACGTGGTCCTGGCCAAGAGCTTCGGCGCGCCGACCATCACCAAGGACGGCGTTTCCGTCGCCAAGGAAATCGAGCTGAAGGACGCCTTCGAGAACATGGGCGCCCAGCTGGTCAAGGAAGTCGCTTCCAAGGCCAACGACGCAGCCGGTGACGGTACCACCACCGCTACCGTCCTGGCCCAGGCCATCGTCAACGAAGGGCTGAAGGCCGTCGCTGCCGGCATGAACCCGATGGACCTGAAGCGCGGTATCGACAAGGCCACTGCTGCCGTCGTTGCCGAACTGAAGAACCTGTCCAAGCCATGCGCCGACTCCAAGGCCATCGCTCAGGTCGGTACCATCTCCGCCAACTCCGACAGCTCCATCGGTGAAATCATCGCCGAAGCCATGGAAAAAGTCGGTAAAGAAGGCGTGATCACCGTTGAAGAAGGCTCGGGCCTGGAAAACGAACTGTCCGTCGTGGAAGGCATGCAGTTCGACCGTGGCTACCTGTCGCCGTACTTCGTGAACAAGCCGGACACCATGGTTGCCGAGCTGGAAAGCCCGCTGCTGCTGCTGGTCGACAAGAAGATCTCCAACATCCGTGAGCTGCTGCCAGTGCTGGAAGCCGTTGCCAAGGCCGGCCGCCCGCTGCTGATCGTTGCCGAGGACGTCGAAGGCGAAGCGCTGGCTACCCTGGTGGTCAACAACATGCGCGGCATCGTCAAGGTTGCTGCGGTCAAGGCACCGGGCTTCGGCGACCGCCGCAAGGCCATGCTGCAGGACATCGCCGTCCTGACCGGCGGCCAGGTCATCTCCGAAGAAATCGGCCTGTCCCTGGAAACCGCCACCCTGGAGCACCTGGGTAACGCCAAGCGCGTCATCCTGTCCAAGGAAAACACCACCATCATCGACGGCGCTGGTGCCGACGGCGAGATCGAAGCACGCGTCAAGCAGATCCGTGCCCAGATCGAAGAAACTTCCTCGGACTACGACCGTGAGAAGCTGCAAGAGCGCCTGGCCAAACTGGCCGGTGGTGTTGCCGTGATCAAGGTGGGTGCCGGCACCGAAGTTGAAATGAAAGAGAAGAAAGCCCGCGTTGAAGACGCCCTGCACGCTACCCGTGCAGCCGTTGAAGAAGGCGTGGTGCCTGGCGGTGGTGTGGCCCTGGTGCGCTCGCTGGCGGCCATTGCCAACCTCAAAGGCGACAACGAAGACCAGAACGTCGGTATTGCCCTGCTGCGTCGCGCTGTCGAAGCGCCGCTGCGCCAGATCACTGCCAACGCCGGCGACGAGCCAAGCGTTGTCGCTGACAAGGTCAAGCAAGGTTCGGGTAACTTCGGTTACAACGCTGCTACCGGCGAATACGGCGACATGATCGAGATGGGTATCCTGGACCCAGCCAAGGTCACCCGCTCGGCGCTGCAAGCTGCTGCTTCGATTGGCGGTCTGATGATCACCACCGAAGCGATGGTTGCCGACCTGCCGGAAGACAAGCCAGCTGCTGGCATGCCTGACATGGGCGGCATGGGCGGCATGGGCGGCATGATGTAAGCCAGCCTTACCCCCTGCACCAACAGAAAGCCCCGGTTCGCTAGAACCGGGGCTTTTTTGTGCCTGGCGTGGGTTGCAGGGCGCCTGTGAGATCGAGCGCCGCGCGGGCGGCGCTCGATCTACGCACCACCTCGAAACCCAAGGCAGGCACCTGGCAGCCTTGACTCCATCTTCCGGCGGAACGACCGCGAAGCGCCCCCCGTTCAGGCGACGCTACGCTCAGCGGCAGGTACCTCAGCCATTCCCCACCGATACAGAACCAGGTAATACGAGCCCAAGCCGATCAACCAGCAGAACACCGCCGTCCAGACGTTGTGTGACAGGAAATGCGCCCCTTGCATCATCCGCCCCAGCGACAGTACCGACCCGGCAACGAACGCCAGCGCCAATGCTGCCCGTGCCAGGCGCGGTTTGCGGTCTCGCAGCATGAAGAACAGTCCGAACAGGCAGAAACCGGTCGCCGCATGCCCGCCCGGCCAGCACAGCCCGGGTTTGTCGGTAGCCGGGCGTGGTTCCAGCAGCTTGCTGTAGGTTTCGCTGCCGCCGAACTGGGTCAGGCTCCACGGGCATTGCACCTGGGTCACCTTCTTTAGCGGCGTGACTAACGCCGTGGACAGGCCCAGTGCCAGCACCAGGCAACCCAGCTCGCGGCGCCAGCCGAACAGGCGCTTGCAGAAGAAGCTTGCGGCAAAGGTCAGCAGCGACAATACCCCAAGCAGGATCACCCCCTGCTTGACCCGGTCATGCAGGATGTTCTCCAGCAAATAGCTGTGGCGGCCGATGAACTGGCCCGCCGCGGGGTCGAAAAACAGTTTGGCGATGTCCATGTCGACCGAGGTCAGTTCCAGCAGGATCAAGCCCAAAGCGGTCGCCAGGGGAATCCCCAGGTACAGCCAGAAATTGATCGGGCGGGGTCGGGTTGCTAGCTGCATGACGGCTCCAAGGACGCGGAAAAGATCGGGCATTGTCGGCTGCCCGCTATCCTGTGTCCGTGAAGGAACAGTGAAAAAACCGTCAGGTCCGATGAATTTTGCCCGGGGCTGGCACCCTGCAGGCATAGGCCTTAAGCTGCGCCTGCCGCGCTACAGCGAGAAGCGCCGCACAGGAGAAACCGATGCGCATTCTTTTGGTTGAAGACAACCGCGATATTCTGGCCAACCTGGCCGATTACCTGGGCATGAAGGGCTACACCGTAGACTGCGCCCAGGATGGCCTGTCCGGCCTGCACCTGGCCGCTACCGAGCACTACGACCTGATCGTGCTCGACATCATGCTGCCTGGCATAGATGGCTACACCCTGTGCAAGCGCTTGCGCGAAGACGCCCGCCGCGACACGCCGGTGATCATGCTCACTGCCCGCGACCAGCTCGATGACCGCCTGCAGGGCTTCCGCTCCGGGGCCGACGATTACCTGCTGAAACCCTTCGCCTTGTCGGAGCTGGCTGCGCGCATCGAAGCGGTGCTGCGCCGTGCCCAGGGGGGCGGGCGCCGCACCCTGCAAGTAGCTGATCTCAGCTACGACCTGGATACCCTCGAGGTTACCCGCCAGGGACGCCTGCTCAAGCTCAACCCGGTCGGCCTCAAGCTGCTTGCGGTATTGATGCAGAAGAGCCCGCACGTGTTGCGCCGCGAAGTACTCGAAGAAGCCCTGTGGGGCGATGATTGCCCTGACAGCGACAGCCTGCGCAGCCACGTGCATCAGTTGCGCCAGGTGATCGACAAACCGTTCGAAAAACCGCTGCTGCACACCGTCCATGGCGTCGGCTACCGCCTCGCCGAGGGCCGCGATGGAGTTTAAGCAAAGCCTTGCCCAGCGCATCATCATCGCCTTTGCTCTGATGAGCGCGCTGGTGGCCGGGGCCTTCGCCTTTGGCATCGTCGGTACTGTGCACCTGGTCGAGGAAAGGCTGATTTCCTCCGTACTGGGCGGTGACCTGCAGCGCCTGCTGCGCATGGACAGTGTCAGCGACTGGAGCCACCGGCCGCGCCCCGACCAGTTGTTCTACTTCAGCGGCGGGCGCGACGACTTCGAACTGCCCAAGGACCTGCGCCACCTCGACCGGGGCTTCCACGAGGTGTTCCGCGACCAGCTGTCGTACCACGCCATGGTCGAGATCGTCGATGGCCGCCGCTACGTCCTGCTGCAGGACCAGAGCGACTTCGAAGAACGCGAGCGCCTGCTGTTTGCGGTAGTGGTGGTGGGCTTCGTGCTCAGCCTGGTGCTGGCAGTGATCCTCGGTTGGCTGGTAGCGCGCCGGGTGATGGCACCGGTTATCCGCCTGGCGCGACAGGTGCGCCATCGTGACCAGTTGCTGGGCCTGGCGCCGCCGCTGGCGCCGGACTATGCGGCGGACGAAGTCGGCCAGCTGGCGGTAGCATTCGACGATACCTTGGGCCGCCTGCGTGACGCATTGACCCGGGAAAGGCTGTTCACCAGCGACGTCAGCCACGAACTTCGCACGCCATTGATGGTGCTGGCCACCTCATGTGAACTGCTGATGGAAAACCCCAACCTCGATGCCCGCTCGCGCAGCCAGGTGGAGCGTGTGGCAAGGGCTACGGAGGAGATGCGCGAGCTGGTCAAGACCTTCCTGATGCTGGCCCGGGCACAACGCGACGAGGGCGCGGTGGCCTCGCGCGCCACCCTGCGGGAAGTGGCAGACGAACTGGTCGGCGTATGGCGTGACACCATCGAGCAGAAAGGCCTGGCCTTGTATTTCGACGGCCGCGTCAGTGCCAGTACAGTGCTGTACAACGCTACCTTCCTGCAATCGGTGATGGGCAACCTGTTGCGCAATGCCGCGCACTATACCGACAGCGGCTACATCCGCCTGAGCCTCGAGGCTAACGGTTTCAGTGTCGAAGACAGTGGCGTGGGTATTCCCGAAGAGCAGCGCGAGGCCATGTTCCGGCCATTCGTGCGCGGTGATGAACGGCGTGGCGAAGGCCTGGGCTTGGGCCTGTCGTTGGTGCAGCGAATCTGCGACGACCAGGGTTGGCATGTGACCCTGACCTCAACCCAGCCGCACGGCTGCCGTTTCCACGTCGACCTGAGCAATACCGCGACCAAGGGCGATCCTGAGGCAGAGTAAACTGCTGTTACAGGTTGCTGGGGCGATGACGTTTTTTTCACACCAGCATGACCTGATTCCAACGCCTGCTTGCCTACTGTGGGTGGAATGGAATCAGGAGATGCCCAATGCGTAGTCCCATCAAGCTTGAATTTTCCGAGAAGTACGACAAAGAACATGCCCGTGAGTACTTTCTCAAGCACCAGGATGGCCTGGCGCGACGTCTTTCCCACAAGCGAGATGAGCAACTGGCGCGTCGCGCCCTGGCATTGGCAGGAGAGCCTGGCCTGGTCCTCGACCTGCCATGCGGCGCTGGCCGCTTCTGGCCGTTGCTCGCAGAGAAACCCAACCGGGTGATCATTGGCGCCGACAACTCCGAGGCGATGATCGAGACAGCCTGTGCAGCACAACCGCCAGAGGTGGTGGCGCGGGTACGTCCCTTGCAGACTTCGGCTTTTGCCATCGACCTGCCGGACAATTCGGTGGACAGCATCTTCTGCATGCGGCTTTTCCATCACATTGGCGAAGCTGCCCACCGAAAGACCATTCTTTCGGAATTTCAGCGAGTTAGCCGTGATAGTGTGATCCTGTCATTGTGGGTGGATGGCAATTTCAAGGCTTGGCGGCGGAAGAAGCTGGAGCAACGCCGCAACGCTCGCAAAGCCGCGCAGGACAATTACCAGAACCGTTTCGTGTTACCGGCTGAAACGGTGGAAGAAGAATTCAGGGCCGCCGGCTTCAGAATCCAGGAACGCCTCGACTTCCTGCCGTTCTATGCCATGTGGCGGGTCTATGTATTGCGTAAGGGGTAGTGTTTGATGGCTGTAGCCCGGAAAGGGGAGTCGCGGTTCGATTTTTACTGGCGCCAGCAGGGCGAGTGGGTCGAGGAGCCAAACCAGCGTCGCGGTGGCGAGAGTGGCGTGCAACGCCTGAACGATGCCAATGGCAAGCTGCTGTATGCCAAGCGCCAGGTCGGGCACATCTACCGTAGCCTGCTGCACCCTTTCGGTCGGCCGACCGTATTGCGAGAACTCGATGCTTTGAACAGTTTCGAGCAGTTGGGCGTGCGCGTGCCGCGCATCGTCTTCTGTGGTGCCGAGCGTGATGCCGATCGTCAATGGCGTGCGCTGCTGGTTAGCGAAGCGCTCGACGGTTTCGTCGAACTCGATACCTGGCATGCCGAAGGTGCCCGCGAACGTTATCCGCAGGTGGTGCACGAGCGCATGCTCAAGGACCTGGCCGACAACCTGGCGCGCATGCACCTGGGCCACTGGCAGCACGGCTGCCTGTATGGCAAGCATGTCTTCATCAAGGTGATTGGCGAAGGTGAGCAGGCCGAGGTCGAGGTCGCGCTGCTGGACCTGGAAAAGTGCCGGCGACGTATCAGTTGCCAGCGTGCGGCGGGCAATGACCTGCGCCAGTTGCGCCGCCATTCGTCGTTGAACGACGCGGAATGGCAAACATTGCTCTATTTTTACCAGATGGCGTTTGGCAGCGCTGTCAAAGGGTTAGGGCAATGAAACTAGAAATAGCTCGAGCTTTGTTCCTGGTAGCTGGCCTGGCGGTGACCACCGTGGCGGTGGCTGCGTGGGAAGAGCCGAAGCCGACAGTGTTCAGCAGAGCCGATATGGCCGACCAGTGCGCGTTGCCGCGGGAAGTGAAACCGCAGCAACAGGCCAAGGTTGCGCCTGATCAGGACCTGCTGTTGTTCCTGTTCGGCATGCGCCAGGGGTTGCGGCCGTTTGGTTGAACCCGGCGCCAGATGGAAATGCCAGAGGCCTCGCGATTGCGGGGCCTCTGCATTTTTGCGTCTGCCTTGCCGGCCCCTTCCTGGGTTTACCCGCGAAGACGCCGGTTCAAGCCCACCGCTGTCTGCCTGGCCACCTCCTTGTGCGCCAGCAAGGTATAGATGCAGGGCAATACGAACAGGGTGAACAGCGTGCCGATCGACATGCCGGTAGCGATCACCGTACCAATGTCAAAACGGCTGACCGCCCCCGCCCCGGTCGCCAGAATCAGCGGGACCATGCCAAACACCATCGCTGCGGTGGTCATCAGCACTGGCCGCAAGCGAATCGCCGCCGCTTCCTCGATCGCCTCACGCACGCTCAGGCCCTGTTCCTCGCGCAACTGGTTGGCGAACTCGACGATCAGGATGCCATGCTTGCTGATCAGGCCGATCAGCGTCACCAGCCCGACCTGGGTGTAGATGTTCATGCTTGATACATCGAGGAACAACGGCAGCAACGCGCCGCAGATCGACAACGGTACCGTCACCAGGATCACCAGCGGGTCGCGGAAACTTTCGAACTGCGCCGCCAGCACCAGGAAGATGATCGCCAACGCCAGGCCGAAGGTTACCCAGAGTGCGCTACCTTCCTGCACGTATTGGCGAGCCGCCCCGGCATAGTCGAAGGCGAAGCCCTCCGGGGCTTCCTCGCTGGCGATGCCCTGCACGGTCTGCAGCGCCTCGCCGAGGCTGACCATCGGCACCCCCTGGATGATCGCCGAGTTCAGTTGCTGGAACTGGTTGAGCTGGCGGGGGCGAGCGCGGTCGCTGAGGGTAATCAGCGTCGACAAGGGCAGCAGCTGGCCCTGGTCGTTCTTCACGTAGTAGTTGTTCAGCCAGCCTGGGTTGTCGCGGTAGGGCCTTTCAACTTGGGCAATCACCTTGTAGCTGCGGCCTTCGAGGGTGAAGCGGTTGATTTCCCCTTCGCCCAGCAAGGTAGCCAGGGTGCCGCCCAGGGTATCCATCGATACCCCCATCTGCGCTGCCTTGGCACGGTCGATATCCACCACCACCTCGGGTTTGTCGAACGCCAGGTCGATATCGAGGAAGGCGAACTTGCCGGACTCCTGGGCGCGGGCCTTGATGCGCTGGGCGACTTCCAGCAGGGCAGGGTAGTCACCGGCACTGTTGATCACGAACTGGAACGGCAGGCCTTCGCCAGTACCGGGCAGCGATGGCAGGTTGAAGCCGAAGATCTGCAGGCCGCCGATTTCCTCGAGCTTGGCTTGCACCAGCGGCAGCAATTCCATTTGCGTGCGTTCGCGCTCGTTCCAGGGTTTGAGCAGGAAGCCACCGATGCCGGTCTGCACGCCGTTGAAGCCGTTGATCTGGAACGAGGAGTAGTACTCGGGGAAGGTCTTGAACAGCGGGGTGAACGTGTCGGTATAGGCGTTCAGGTAATCCAGGTTCGCCGTTTGCGGCGAGCTGCTCATCATGAAGATCACCCCCTGGTCCTCGTTGGGCGCCAGTTCGTTCTGGGTGAATTTCAGCAACACCGGGATCAGGCAGAGGATGATCACGGCGAATACCAGTACCACCGGACGGCTGTCGAGGGTGGCGTGCAGCAGGCGTTGGTAGCGCAGTTTCAGGCGTTCGAACAGCATGTCCAGGCGGTGTGCCAGGCCGCTGGGGTTCTGCTCCTGGCGCAACAGCAGGGCACACATCATCGGTGACAGGGTGAGTGCCACGACGCCGGAGATGATCACTGCACCGGCCAGGGTCAGGGCAAATTCCTTGAACAGCGCGCCGGTGAGCCCGGTAAGGAAACCGATCGGTGCATACACCGCTGCCAGCGTGATGGTCATCGACACCACGGGCATGGCGATTTCGCGAGCACCTTCGAGGGCGGCATCGAACGGCGACTTGCCCTCTTCCATGTGCCGGTGGATGTTCTCTACCACGACAATCGCATCATCCACCACCAGGCCGATGGCCAGCACCATGGCCAGCAGCGTCAGCAGGTTGAGCGAGTAGCCCATCATCTGCATGAAAAACAGCACGCCGATCATCGATAGCGGAATGGTCACCACCGGGATCAGCACCGAACGCAGGGCACCGAGGAACAGGAACACCACGACAATGACGATCAGCACCGCTTCGCCGAGGGTCTTGATCACTTCGTCGATGGAGGCCTGGATGAACAGCGTGGCGTCGTAGGCGATCGACACCTTCAACGCCGAGGGCAGCTGGCTTTCCAGCTCGGGCATAATGCGCCGCACTTCCTTGATCACGTCCAGCGGGTTGGCCGCCGGGGTGGCCTTGATGCCGATGTACACCGACGGGGTACCGTCGAACGAGCTGACCGTGTCGTAGTTTTCCGCCCCCATCTCGACCCGGGCCACATCGCCGAGCAGCACGCGGCTGTCACCGCTGGTCTTGACCGGCAGGGCAGCGAAGGCCTCGGCCGACTTCAGCTCGGTGCTGGCGTTGATGCTGGTGACCACGTATTCGCCCTTCACCTCGCCGGCGGCGGAGAGGAAGTTGTAGCGGCGCACGGCAGTGGTCACGTCGCTGGCCGACAGGCCATGGCCGGCCAGTTTTACCGGGTCGAGCCAGATGCGCATGGCGAACACCTGGTTGCCGAGAATCTCCGCCTCGGCCATGCCCGGCAGGGTGGCCAGCTTGGGCTGGATGACCCGCGACAGGTAGTCGGTAATCTGCGGGTTGCTCATCTCCTTGCTGTAGAAGCTGATGTACATCAGTGCCGACGCATCGGCGGCTTCCTTGCTCAGGACCGGGTCCTCGGCATCCTGGGGCAACTTGTTGCGCACTTCGTTGGCCTTGGCCAGCAGTTCGGTGAACAACCGGTCGCTGTCGGCACCGATGCGCGCGTAGATGGAAATGATCGAGAAGTTCTGCCGGCTCACCGAGGTCATGTAGTCGATGCCTTCGGCGCTGGCCAGGCTTTGCTGCAAGGGCTGGGTGATGTAGCCCTGGATGGTTTCGGCGTTGGCGCCGGGGTAGGCGGTAGTGACCGTGATCAGGGCGTTTTCCATTTGCGGATACTGGCGGATCTGCAGCTTGCTCCAAGCCTGGAAACCCAGCAACAGGATCAGCAGGCTGACCACGCTGGCCAGCACCGGGCGGCGGATGAACGGGTCGGTGAATGCCATGCCAGCCTCCTGTCAATTGCCCGGCGCGCCCGCTTCGGGCTTGAGGGCTTGGTCCTCGCCGATGCGGATTGCGGCCCCTGGGGTCAGTTTCAGTTGACCGGCGGTGACCACCTGGTCCCCGGCCTGCAGGCCCTTGCTGACCACCACCACACCGTCACGGCGCTCGCCGGTCTGCACCGTGCGCTGCTCGGCGGTGAGCTGCGGCTGGCCCTTGTCGTCGTTCAGCGGCTTGCCGTCCTTGTCCTTTTTCGGCGTGGCGATGTACACCGAGTTGCCATACAGGGTGTAGGTGATGGCGCTTTCCGGCACCACCACTTGTGGCTGCGGGTTGGGCAACAGGATCAGCAGGCTGGCGAACATGCCCGGCAGCAGCTTGCCGTCCGGGTTGGCCATGGTCGCGCGCACCAGCAGGTTGCGCGTGGCTTCATCGACCTTGGGGTTGATCGCGCTCAGGCTGGCGGGAAAGGTCTGGCCGGGGTAGGCCGGCACCTGCACCAGCACCTGCTGGCCCACGCTCAGGCGCGGCAGGGCCTGTTCCGGCACGTTGAAGTCGACATAGAGGCTGGACAGGTCCTGCAGGGTGGCGATCACCGTACCGGCGGCCAAATAGTCGCCGACATCCACCTGGCGTATGCCGATAGTGCCGCTGAACGGGGCGCTGATGCTCTTCTTGGTCTTCGATGCCTTGAGTTGCTCGACCAGTGCCTGGTTGCGCCGGTACTGGGCGGTGAGGCGATCGAACTCGCCGCGGGAGATGGCCGCGTCACCCACTAGTTGGCTGCCGCGGCCGAAATCGACCTTGGCCAGGCCGAGGTCGGCCAGGGCGGTGCCGAGCAAGGCGGTTTCCTGGTCGTCATTGAGTTGCAACAGCAGTTGCCCGGCCTTGACCTGCTGGCCGGAGTCGAAGTGCAGGGCCTTGACGATGCCTTCCACCTCCAGGCTCAGTTCCACCCCCTGGAGCGCCTTGAGGCTGCCAACGGCGGGCAGGCGCTCTTGCCACGGGCGCTGCTCGGCCAGGGTGGCCGCCACGGTGATGGGCGGCCGTGGGGCAGTGAATAGCTTGATCCGCTGGTAGATCGAGAAGGCTTTGTAGCCCCCCAAGGCCAGCACGATCAGCAGAACCACGGCCAACATGATGAGCATGCGGCGGCGCAGCATAGGTCCGTTTCCTTGGATGCAATTGTTTTTTGTTTGGACACGACAACGGGCGATCCTGCCCACGTGTGGATGAGGGAATTATCGACTGTTTTTTGCGGGAAGGGGAGTGGCTTGCCTGTGCCGCCCCTTCGCGGCTGAAGCCGCTCCTACAGGGGGCGCGTGGTCGGCGGCTTGTGCGGTCCCTGTAGGGGCGGCTTCAGCCGCGATATGGTCAGTACGGCCAACCCGAAGATCAGACCAGGTGCAGGTGATTATCCCAGAAACCGGACGGCAGGTTCAGCGGCTGCCCGACCAGTTCGGTCTTGCGGCAGTCATAGAAGCGGCAACGGCCTTGCCCGGAGGTAACCACGAAACCATCCTGTACCGCGCCAACCCCGGCGCAATCAGGCATCGGTGCGTCCAGCCGCACCGCGCCGGTGTCCAGGTGCCAGATGAACAGGCGGTTGGCCCGTGGCGCGGTCAGCGCGACCAGCCGCAACTCGCTGTGGATGGCGACACTGGCGGTGTACTGCGCCATGGCCTGCAACTGCTGCTGCGGCACCGGGAAGGCTTTGAATGGCTCGCCCGGACGCTTGATCGCCAGCAGCTCGGCGGTCTCGTCGGCAGCCCCCATGAATTGCTGGCAGGCGGCGATGGTGCCGTCGCTGCCCACCGCCAGGTGGCGTACGCTGTTCATCTGCTGGGCCAGGGTTTCCTTGCTCAGCAGGGTACCGTCGCGCTGCATCAGCACCAGGCTCGGCTGCATGGCGTCGAGGTTCATCTCCACCCGGCTTTCGGCTTCGGTGCGGATACCGCCGTTGGCCACCACCAGTGTCTCGCCGTCTGGCAACCAGGCCAGCTCGTGCGGGCCGATGCCGTGGGTCGGCAGTTCGCCGCTGTGCACCAGGCGTTCACCCGCGAAGCGGTACACGCCGAGCACGCCACGCCCGGGGTCGGTGGTGTCGTTCTCGGTGGCGTATAGCCATTCGCCACTCTTGTGCACCACCGCATGGCCGTAGAAATGCCGGTTCGGTTGCGAGTGTACGGTTTGCAACAGGCGCCCGTCGCGCAGGTCTACCAGGTAGCTTTCGGTGCCGGGGCGGCGGGCGACGAACAGGGCGATCGGCAGTTGCGGGTGATGGATGATGGCATGGCAACGCTGGGCGACCTGGGTGCTGAATACCTGGGTACCGTCCAGGCGGAACCCGACCGCGTAGTGCTTGCCGTCGCCGTCGTCACGCGCCGACAGCAGCAGCGGTTCGCTGCCTTTGTTGCGGAACAGGCTCCAGCCGCCCAGGGTGAGGGCGCTGAGCAATACGCTACCGAGTTTGAGGGCCTGGCGTCGCAGCATGATCAGTCACCGTCGTTGGCATTGAAGCCCAGCTGGATGTTCAACGCCTTGGCCAACTCGCCTTCATGCAGGCGATGGACGACGTTGAGGCTGTCGTAGATCTGGTTGAGGGTTTGCTGGCCGGCCTCGTCGGCCAGCAGTTCACCCAGGGTCTTGTGGTTGTCGGCCAGCAGTTTGAGCGCGCTCGCGTAGGCATCGTCGATCTTGTCCGCCAGGGCTTTCTGGTCGCTGGGTAGCAGGCCGCGCAGGCCCTGGTTGTCGACCCCGACCCACACCGCTTCGGCGGCCTTGAGGCTGGCCTGCAGGCTGTTCAGCGAGTTGTGGCTGCGCCAGGCTTCGGCCTGCAGCGGCTGCGGGATGCCCTTGCTCTGGCGCCCCATCGGCGCGCCGAGCTTCTTCTTCAGGCTGTCCAGCGCAGTGACCTGGGCACGCAGCAGGTCGGCGATCGCCTCATGAGAGTCGGCGTAGCGCTGGTTGGGGAACTTGGTCATCTGCGACAGCATGCCGTCGGTGCTGTTCCAGCGCTTGAGGATATCTTCGGCCAGCGCCTTCTGGTGTTCACCGATAGCGACCAACAGCGGGCAGTAGCGGGCCTTCTGCTCGGCCGTGGCGATGTCCGGCTTGCTGTCAAACAGGATGTATTCGTAGGCCGAAAGGCCACGCACCACGACACTGGCCTTGCCCAAGGCCTCGGCATCGACCGGTGTGTCGGCGCTGACCAGTTGCTCGACCTGGCGACCGACCAGGTTTTTCTTGTCGGGCCAGAACTGTACCTGCCAGGCGCGATTGCCTTCAGCCAGCGGGCCGACCAGCAGCGGTTGCAGCTCGGCCCAGGCCTTTTGCGCGTTGAGGAAGTCGGCACGGGCCTTGTCCAGGGTTTCCTTGCCTTCGCAATAGGCCAGGGCGCTGGCGGCCAGCATGCGGTCGGCTTCGACCCAGCGGCTGTAGGTGGGCAGGATCACCTGCTTGGCAATTGCAGCGGAGGTCACGGCTTGCGGGTCCTGCGGCGAGCAGGCACCGAGGGCGAGTGCGGCGAGGCTGGTGAACAACAGTTTGGGTCGGAACATGCCGGCTCCTATGCGCGTTTCAAAGTGAGTTCAGGAAAGCCAGCAACGCGGCGCGCTGCCCGGCATCGAAAGTGAGCACGACATTGCGCGCTGCCTCTGCTTCGCCGCCGTGCCAGAGCACGGCTTCGAGCAGGTTGCGGGCGCGGCCATCGTGCAGGAACTGGCTGTGGCCGCTGACCGTTTCGCTCAGGCCGATGCCCCACAATGGCGGGGTACGCCAGTCCTGGCCGTTGGCGGCGAATTCGGTGCGTTCGTCAGCCAGGCCCGGGCCCATGTCATGCAGCAGCAGGTCGCTGTAGGGGCGAATCAGCTGGTTGGCCAGCTCCGGCTCGGTGGCATTGGCGGCCGTGGTGAACTGCGGTGTGTGGCAGCCCTGGCAGCCGGCCTGGTAGAACAGGTTCTTGCCGGCCAGTACCTCTGGCGCGCCCACGTCACGGCGCGCCGGCACGGCCAGGTTGCGGGTGTAGAAGGTGACCAGGCGCAGGATGTTGTCGCTGACTTCCTTCTCGCCATCGGCACCGTCACCGTTGGGGGCGGCCAGGCAGGCGGCCTGGGCCGGCGTGCAATCGTCATTGGGTTGCAGGGTGGTGGTCAGGCCCATGTCGCCGGCAAGGGCGTGCACGTTCTGCTGGTTGACGTTGGGCTGCCCGGCCTTCCAGCCGAAGCGGCCGACCACGGTCTTGCCCAGGGCGTCGTCCCATACCCGGTTGGCGCGCCCGCGGATACCGTCGTGGTTGCGGTCGTCCGGGTCTTCGTTGGCCAGCAGGTCGGCTTCGGGGATGGCTTCGAGCAGGCCCAGGCCGATCATCGGCGGCGCCACCCGCGCCGAAAAACGCGTGTCGGGGTGCATCGCGCCATAGCCGAGCTGGGTGATCTGCAGGGCCGGCTTGCGCAGCTCGACCTGGTAACCATCCTTGAACGTCAGCGTTTCCTGGGTATAGCTGACCCGTACCTTGCCTTCCGGTGCCACGCCGGGGATGGCCATGTCCTGCAACTGGGTGCCATAGACCGGCTCCGGCACCACGCCGAGGCGCTCGACCACCTTGGCCAGGTAGGGCTGGTCGGGGATCGACAGGCGCACCAGCATCGACACTGCGTTGCTGTCGCCCGGCTCTGGCGGGTGGCCGCGGCCGTCGCGCACGTGGCAGTTCTGGCAGGCATTGGTGTTGAACAATGGGCCCAGGCCGTCACGTGCCGTGGTGGTGGACGGGGCGATCACCCAAGGGTTGCGAAAGAAACTGTTGCCCACGGCGAAATCCAGGCGCCGCTCTGGCGAGAGGTTGGCCGAGGGCAGGGAATAGGCGTTGCGGTCATTGCGTTGCACGGTCGCCGTGCCAGCCGACAACGCTTCGCCGGGCTCGGCCTGGGTGAAACGCGGCGCGTCGTCACAAGCGGCGAGGGCAAAGGCCAGCAGCAGGGGGGAGAGTCGAAACAGCGACGAGGACATCGAGAATCCTGGGCGTGAGCGAAAAACCGGCGTGCAAGCTTAGCAGGCCCAGGATCTTTGAATAAGAGCAATTTGCGTTTGCCTGATGAAATCGTCGCTACCAGGAACAGCTCAGGCCATGTACAGCTCGAATTGCCGGTTGACCAGGCTGACGATCAGGTTCTTGTTGCCGCCATGGCGATTGTCACCTGCCACCTCTTCGATTTCCAGGCTGGTGTAATCCATCGCCGAGGCGCTGAGGAACTTGATCGCATCCTTGTGGGCGGGTTCCCAGTAATCCTGGAAGATCCAGATACTGGTCTTGGCAGCCGGGCCAAGGATCAGCCGCATGGCTTTGTTGTTTTCTTCCGATTTACCGATCCAGGGTATGGCCAGCGAGCCATTCCAGACGTGCTGGGCGCCGATTGCCAGGCTATGGCTGCGGTTTTCACCGTCGATCAGGGTCAGGGTGTAGGGGGTGTTGTTGGCGATGGAACGCAGGTAGGTCACGCTAGCCATGGGGCATTTCCTCTTGGTGGATGTCCGGTCGTGGCAACGGGCCGCTCGGGGCGCGATAGACATAGGCCGCGAGCAAGGTGATTTCGTTGAAGGGGGGCTCGAGTCTGGCGGGGGCAAAGCGCCCCAGCAGTTGCAGGCCCTGCGCGAAGGCGACTGACTCGAACCTGCGTCGGTCGGTTTCGTTGGGGTCGTACAGGTAGATCTTGCCGGGGCGTGCAACCACCCGGCACATCTCCTCGGCGACGTGCTGCGTGATTGGGGCACCCATCAGGGTGACATGCGGAATCTGGTAGGAGTCGAGCGGGAAATCGGGTGCGTCGTATTCGTAGACGATGATCAGGTTGGGGATACGCTTGCCAGTGTCGGGGCCGTTGGAAACGAGTTGGCCAGCCTTGTTCAGGTTGTAGGCATTGTTGAAGCCGGTAACCAGGTCGTACCCATTCATGCGTTGCACGATGCGGCCTTCCCCCCACACATCCAGAATCTGCAGCACGGTACCTCCTGTATGGGATTCCAAGAAGGTCGCCAGCATGGGCGTCAAGCCAACCAGTGGCCAGCGGGAAGCGTTGCCCCTGCCGGGCAAACGAAAACGCCCGGCACAAGGCCGGGCGTCTGGTTGAAGCGCCGTTAGCAGATCAGAACTCGTGATCCGCAGTATCCGGGTTCAGGTTGGCAATACCCAGCTTGCCCGCAGCCTGTTCGATCGCACCAGTCTGTTTGACCAGGGCGGCGATGGCGTCACGCACGATCTGGTTGCCGGCAGCGTTGTCGGCGGCGATCAGCTGGTCGTAGTGCTCACCCTTGAGGGCGTGGTCGACGATCACCTGGATCTTGGCTTCGGTGGCTTCCAGATCGGCCTTGAGGGTGGCGTCGGCAGCCGGGTCGACCTTGGCCACCAGCGACGACAGGCTTGGGCCGGTCACCTTGCTGCCGTCCGGGCGGGTGTACTCGCCCAGGTAGACGTTGCGGATGCCCTTGGCGTCATAGAAGTGCGAATAGTGGGTGTTGTCGCTGAAGCAATCGTGCTCGTCTTCCGGCGAGTTGGCTTCCAGCGAAACCTTCATGCGCTCGCCCGCCAGTTCGCCCAGCGACAGGCTGCCCATGCCGAACAGCATCTTGCGCAGGCCGTCGTTTACCGGCTCGGCTTCCAGCTTGGCGCGGTAGTTGTCGGCAACGTTCGGAGCCCAGTTGCCGACCATTTCTTCGAGGTCCTTGACCAGCAGGTCGGTGACCGCTTTCAGGTAGGCGCGACGGCGGTCGTTGTGGCCGCCGGTGGCGCCCTTGCCTTCCAGGTAGTCCGAGGCCGGGCGGTTGCCTGCGCCCGGGCCGGTGCCATTCAGGTCCTGGCCCCAGAGCAGGAACTCGATGGCGTGGTAGCCGGTAGCGACGTTGGCCTCGGAACCGCCCAGCTCGTTCAGGCTGGCGAGTTTCTCGGGGGTGATCTGCTTGACGTCGATCTTCTCTTCGCCGACCTGGATCTCGCTGTTGGCGATGATGTTGGCGCTGGCTGCCGGGTTGCCCAGGGCATGCTCGTAGCTCTTGTCGACGTAGTCGATCAGGCCTTCATCCAGCGGCCAGGCGTTCACCTGGCCTTCCCAGTCGTCGATGATGGTGTTGCCGAAGCGGAACACTTCGCTCTGCAGGTACGGTACGCGCGAGGCGACCCAGGCGTCCCGGGCGGCCTTCAGGGTTTCGTCGTTGGGCTTGGCCAGGAACGCGTCGACTGCGTTCTGCAGGGTCTTGGCAGTGCTCAGGGAGTCGCTGTACACGGCATGCACCAGCTCGGCGTAATGCTTGACTACGGCTTTGCCGGCAGCCTCGTCGACAGCCCCGGGCGCTGCAGTGGTGGTGCTGGCGGCAGCCGGTGCCTGGGCTTGCGGCGCGGCGGCCTTGTCGTCCTTGCCTTCACCGCAACCGGCGAGAGCGATGGCAATGGCCAGCAGACTGGCGGAGGCCAGAGGCATTCGAATCATTATTGGTTTTCCTGCGTCGTGTGGTTGGACCAAGGGGGAGACCGTGCGCCGTGGCACGCGAAACGACAACATCATGCGAAAGATTTGCATTTGCTGTAAAGGGGCGCTATGCAAATTATGCCGGCGGCGGCTACGCCCAGCGGCTGCTGGGGTGCTTCAGGTCATCGACACCTGGTTGCGCTGCGCCTGTTTGAGGAAGTTGGTCAGCTCGCGGGCTGGCAACGGCTTGCTGTAGTGGTAGCCCTGGCCCTCGTGGCAACCCTGGGCAATGATATACGTTTCCTGTTCGACGGTTTCCACGCCTTCGGCGATCACCTGCATGCCCAGGCTCTTGCCCAGCTGGATGATCGCGCGAACGATGGTGGCGTCGTCATCGTCGTCCAGCAGGTCCTGGACGAAGCTCTTGTCGATCTTGATCTTGTCCAGCGGCAGCGATTTCAGGTAACTGAGCGAAGAGTAGCCGGTGCCAAAGTCGTCGATGGCAATCAGCGCCCCGGAGCGGCGCAGGCTCAGCAGGTGCTGGGCGGCGGTGCTGATGTCTTCCATCAGGCCGGTTTCGGTCACCTCCAGCTCCAGGCTGCGCGGGGGCAGGCGGTAGGCCTGCAGCAGGTTGTTGACCACCCGCGGCAGTTCGTTGTGGTGCAACTGCACGGTGGACAGGTTGACTGCCATGCGCAGGTCGCTGAAGCCCATGTCATGCCATTCGCGCAGTTGCCGGCAGGCCTGGTCGAGTACCCACTCGCCAATGGCGATGATGCTGCCGTTCTGTTCGGCGAGGGGGATGAACTGGTCCGGCGGTACCATGCCCAGTTCCGGGTGCTGCCAGCGCAGCAACGCCTCGACACCGACCACTCGGTGGTCGCGGTAGCTGACCTGCGGCTGGTACACCAGGTACAACTGGTTGCGCGGCAGGGCTTCGCGCAGGTCTTTTTCCAACTCGCGGCGGCGACGCATCTCGCTGTCGACGCTGGCGATATAGAACTGGTAGCGGTTACGCGACCGGGCCTTGGCCAGGGTCATGGTCTGTTCGGCTTTCTGTAGCAGTTTCTCGGTGCTGTCGCCGTCCTCCGGGAACAGGGTGATGCCGATGGTGGCGCGCAGTCGGATCTGTCGGTGGTGGTCGAGGTCGAACGGCACTTCCAGGTCATCGAGGATGCTTTGCGCCAGTTCGGCCGCCTCGTAGGGTTGCTCGATATTGGCCTGCACCAGGGCGAACTGGTCGCCGCCCAGCCGGGCCAGGGCACCCAGGCGGCTACTGTGGGCGCGCAGGCGGTCGGCCAGGGCCAGCAGCAGCTGGTCACCGACCTGGTAGCTGAATTGCTCGTTGATGCCCTTGAAATCGTCGAGCCCCAGGCACAGTACCGCCACCCGGTGTTGCAGGCGGCCGCCGTCGATGAGGATCTTGTCCAGCTGCTGTTGCAGCTGCTGGCGGTTGGGCAGGCCAGTGAGAAAGTCGTACTGGGCCATGCGTTGCAGGCTGTTTTCTGCCTCGTGGCGCAAGTGGGTGTTGCGCTCGATCGAGGCCAGCAACTGGTTGGCGGTATTCACCCAAAGGCCCAGTTCGTTCTTTTCGTGGCCCTTGAGCAGTGGCAACTGGTGCTGGCTGGGGCGGTCGGGGTTGATCTGGGTGAGGTGCTCGATGATCTTCGACAGTGGCTTGGTCAATAACCAGTGGTAGACCAGATACAGCACCATGCCCATGGCCAGGGCCCGTAGTACGCCGGAAATGAAGATGATCACGGCGTTGATCAGGAAGTCCTCGCCGTAGGCCGAGGTGTCGAGAGTGATGTTCAGGTCGCCGTAGTATTCGCTGTAGGGGCCGCGGCCGACCAGTTGCGTGGTGTAGGTGCGTTCCTGGCCGAGGATAAGGTCGGTCAGCCAGCGCATGGTCGTGTCCCGCAGCGGACGGGATTTTTCTGCCAGCATGGTTTCGTTGGGGTGGCCGATGGAGGCCATGCGCACCGACTCATCCTGGAACAGGCCTTCCATCACTTGCATGCCCATTTCCCGGTCGAGGCTGTACACCGCCTGGGTCGAAGGGTCGCGGAACATGTCGAGGATGCGCTGGGCATCGTTGTTCACGGCCTGGCGGGTCTTGTAGGTGTCGTAGATGATTTGCGCACAGCTGAGCACGACGCCGACCACCAGCGCCGACAGCAGCACGACCCTGAGCAACTTGACCGACAAGCTGTTCCGCAATTCCAGCTTCAATGGGGTTTCCTTAATCCATGCGCATGGCATCATTTTGCCATCAACGATGACGATACACTACCGGCCGGCCATGAGCAGTGTATCGGTTGCCTTACCCCGCAACTTGAATGCGCTGTAGCAATCTTCCAAAGGTTTGATGTTAGCGCGGTATGCGGGCTGAGCAAGCGTTTTGCGGGGCGGGCGCAGGTGACAAGCGGGCGGGTTGCTTTGCGGGCGAGGGCCGCTGCCACAGGCGTGGCACACTCTTCGTGCAGAAGGCCTGTGGAGCGGACCTGGTTTGCCACGCCGTTGGAGAAACGGTGGCTCCTCGCAATACAAAGTGATACCCGGCTACGCATGCAGACGAGCACAGCATCCGCCATCAGGCAGGCACTGCGGATGAAAGCGTTATCAAATTGTTGCGGGGCAGGGCGGGGGAAAGCTTATTTACAGTTGGCACTGCGGAAATGCGGACGATGTGCTGGCGCAGTTCTTCGAGAGCGCACGGTGCATGTGCAGGTGGCCGATTGCCCGGGGCGGCATCAGCCTGGGACAGGGCAGATGGACATTGCAGGACTGTTCACGGCGCTGGAGCAGCGCGGCTATACGGGGTGGATCGGGTGTGAATACCGGCCTGCGGGGTCTACTGCCGATAGCCTCGGCTGGCTTGAACGATACGTCTCATGAACGCCTTGCGTGCCGACCCTGGGCAAATGCCCTGAAAAAAAATCCGATGCCAGGGGGCTGGCATCGGATTTTTGGCAAGAGGCCCGGGGTGGCCGGGCTTCCTGCTCGAGGCTGAACGACTCAGGCCTTGAAGGTCTTGCCTTCGAACTGTTCGGCAACGAAGGCCCAGTTGACCAGGTTCCAGAACGCCTCGACGTACTTCGGACGCAGGTTGCGGTAGTCGATGTAGTAGGCGTGTTCCCAGACGTCGCAGGTCAGCAGCGGGGTGTCGCCGCTGGTCAGCGGGCAGCCGGCGCCGATGGTGCTGGCCAGGGCCAGGGAACCGTCAGCCTTCTTCACCAGCCAGCCCCAGCCGGAACCGAAGGTGCCAACCGACGTCTTGGTGAACTCTTCCTTGAACTTGTCGAAGGAACCGAAAGCGGCGTTGATGGCATCAGCCAGGGCACCGGTCGGCTGGCCGCCGCCGTTTGGCGACAGGCAGTTCCAGTAGAAGGTGTGGTTCCAGACTTGAGCGGCGTTGTTGAAGATACCGCCCGAAGAGCTCTTGACGATCTCTTCCAGGGTCTTGCCTTCGAATTCGGTGCCTGGGACCAGGTTGTTCAGGTTCACGACATAGGTGTTGTGGTGCTTGTCGTGGTGATACTCCAGGGTTTCCTTGGAGATGTGCGGCTGCAGGGCATCGTGGGCGTACGGCAGCGGCGGCAATTCAAAAGCCATGGTGGATCTCCTGATTCAGGTCTGTTTGCGGTTTGCGCAAGGCCGATCACGGGCGGCCCGATCAGCGTCAGCGAGATTGTACTCTTTGCGACGCAAGGGCTGGATCATAGCACCGGGCCCGGCGCATAACCACGCAACAAAGATAGGGAATAGAGGTTCCAGAGCGGTTGGCGGGTGGCGATCAGTGGTGGTCGTTTGCAGGCAGGCGCGTGTACGGAAACCCCTGTACCCGCGGCCTGCCTCACACCAGGGGAGCCGCGCGGCCCGGCACGCTGGGCTGCGAAGCGGAAAACCGGTGTTCAGCTGAAGACCAACTGCGCCGCCACCGCGAACATCATGACCGCGACCATCAGGTCCAGCATGCGCCAGGTCGCTGGCCGTGCCAGCCACGGCGCCAGCCAGGCTGCGCCAATCGCCAGGGTCGAAAACCACACCAGCGAGGCGCTGGCAGCCCCGGCCACATAGGCCCCAGGCGCGCTCTGCTGGGCCCCCAGCGAGCCGATCAGCAACACCGTGTCGAGATACACGTGCGGGTTCAGCAGGGTCACCGCCAGGGCGCTGAGCAGCACCGCGCGGCGTGAGCGTGCGCCTTGGCCCTGCTGATGCTGCAGGCTCTGCCGGGAGCAGGCGCTGCGCAACGCCTTGGTGCCGTACCAGATCAGGAATACCGCGCCGCCCCAACGGGCGACCGCCAGCAAGGTCGGGTTGTGCGCCAGCACGGTGGCCAGGCCGAACACCCCGGCTGCCACCAGGACCGCGTCACAGAGAATACATAGCGCTGCCACCGGCAGGTGATGCTCGCGGCGCAGGCTCTGGGCGAGAACGAAGGCGTTCTGGGCGCCGATGGCCATGATCAGGCCGAAGGCCACCAGCATGCCGTTGAGATAGCTCTGCCACATGGCCAGATCTCCAGGAGTGTCGAGAAAAGATGCTGGCCATTGTGCGCAAACGGGTTATATAAGAAAAACAAATAACGCTGATCAGGCATTAGGAAAATCGATGTTCGACTACAAACTGCTGGCCGCCCTCGCGGCGGTGATCGAACAAGGTGGTTTCGAGCGCGCGGCGCAGGTGCTGGGCCTGTCGCAGTCGGCCATATCCCAGCGCATCAAGCTGCTCGAGGCGCGGGTCGGCCAGCCGGTGCTGGTACGAGCCACACCGCCAGGCACGACCGAAGTCGGTCGTCAGTTGCTCAACCATGTGCAACAGGTGCGCCTGCTCGAACGCGACCTGCAACGCCAGGTGCCGGCGCTGGACGAGGGCGGCATGCCGGAGCGCCTGCGCATCGCCCTCAACGCCGACAGCCTGGCCACCTGGTGGGCCGCTGCGGTGGGCAATTTCTGCGCGCAGCACAAGGTGCTGACCGACCTGGTGGTGGAAGACCAGGAAGTAGGCCTGAAGCGCATGCGTGCCGGCGAAGTGGCAGCCTGTCTGTGCGCCAGCGAGCGCCCGGTGGCCGGAGCGCGTAGCCTGCCACTGGGCGCCATGCGTTACCGGGCACTGGCCAGCCCCGGGTTCATGGCGCGGCATTTTCCCCAGGGTTTCGCTGCGGGCCGCCTGGCCCGTACGCCGGCGATCGTCTACGGCCCGGACGACTTCCTGCAGCACCGTTACCTGGCATCGCTGGGCATCGACGGTGGTTTCCTGCACCACCTGTGCCCGTCCTCGGAAGGTTTCCTGCGCATGACCGAAGCCGGCCTGGGTTGGGGCCTGGTGCCCGAACTGCAAGCCCGTGATCAACTGGCTGGCGGGCAATTGGTGGAAATCTGCAGCGATACCCCCATCGATGTGCCGTTGTACTGGCATCATTGGCGCAACGGCGGGCAACTGCTCGCGCAACTGACCGAGCATCTGCGCCACTGCGCACGGCAATGGCTGGTGCCCTTGTAGCCACGGCTGGCGTCAGTTGCATCTGAAATCTGGCAAGACGGAGTCTTACATGCGAATTCTGGTCACCGGCGCGAGCGGCTTCATTGGCGGGCGCTTTGCGCGCTTTGCCCTTGAGCAGGGCCTGGACGTGCGGGTCAGCGGCCGCCGCGCGGAAGGGGTCGAGCACCTGGTCAAGCGCGGCGCCCAGTTCATCCCCGGCGACCTCGGCGATGCCGAGCTGGCCCGTCGCCTCTGCCAGGGCGTCGAGGCCGTGGTGCACTGCGCCGGCGCGGTGGGCAACTGGGGGCGCTACCAGGACTTCTACCAAGGCAACGTGGTGGTCACCGAGAACGTGGTCGAGGGCTGCCTCAAGGAGCACGTGCGCCGCCTGGTGCACCTGTCGTCGCCGTCCATCTACTTCAACGGCCGCTCGCGCCTGGATATCCGCGAAGACCAGGTGCCGCGTCGCTTCCACGACCACTATGGGCAGACCAAGTACCTGGCCGAGCAGAAGGTGTTCGGTGCCCGGGAGTTCGGCCTCGAGGTGCTGGCGCTGCGCCCACGTTTTGTCACCGGGGCCGGCGACGCCAGTATTTTTCCGCGGCTGATGCAAATGCAGCGCAAGGGCCGCATGGCAATCGTCGGCAACGGCCTGAACAAGGTGGATTTCACCAGTGTGCACAACCTCAACGAGGCGCTGTTCAGTGCCTTGTTCGCCGCCGACCGGGCGCTGGGCCAGGCCTACAACATCAGCAACGGCCAGCCATTGCCGCTATGGGATGTGGTCAATTACGTGATGCGCAAGATGCAGTTGCCGCAAGTCACCCGCTACCGTTCCTACGGCCTGGCCTACAGCCTGGCTGCGCTGAACGAGGCGGCCTGCCTGCTATGGCCGGGACGCCCGCAACCGACCCTGTCACGCCTGGGCATGCAGGTAATGAGCCGCGATTTCACCCTGGATATCAGCCGCGCCCGGCAGTATCTGGACTACCATCCCAAGGTCAGCCTGTGGACGGCGCTGGATGAATTCTGCGCCTGGTGGCAGCACCAGCCGCCAGGACCATGAGGCCGACGGGCCGACGATGGTCATCAACGCGCCGCGCTGGCGGTTTATACTCGTGCCTCTTTGCGACTACCGCGGTTGAATGTATCCATGCGTAACCATGCTCATGATGACTACGATGACGTGCCTACCCTGCGGGCCGGCACGCATGACGATGACGAACTGATGCCCGCGCACGTGGTGCGCAGCCGCCAGAAAGCCGCCCGCGGGGCCAGTACGGCGCCTCTTTGGGCCTTGCTCGGGGCCTCGTTCATCGCCTTGGCGGGCCTCGGCTGGTGGAGCTTCCAGCAGATTTCCCTGATGGAACAGCAACTGGTGGCGACCCAGGAAAGCTTTGCCCGCATCAGCGAGGAAGCGGCCGGGCGCCTGCAGGCCATCAGCGGCAAGGTCGCGGCCAGCGAGTCGGGGGCCACTACCAATAGCGAGGCCTTGAAACTGCAGCTTCGTCAGTTGCAGAAGGGGGTGGCCGGGCAGACCGGTGACCTGGGCAAGCGCCTGGAGCAGGTGCTGGCCGATACCCGTGAACAGCAGAAGGCCGTGACCGAGCTGCAGAGCCAGTTGCAGGCGCAACTGAAGCAAGTGAACGGCGAACTGGCCGCGTTGCGCTCGGGCCAGGTCGATGGGGGCAAACTGGATGCCCAGCTCAAGGGCCTTGGTGAACAGGTTGCCGCACTGAAGGCCGCACAGGCCGACAATGGCAAGCTGGATGGTCAGCTCAAGAGCCTGAGCGGCGAGGTGGCGGCGCTGAAGAAGCAGGGTAACCCGAGCGCGGCTATCCAGGACCTGGAGCAGGACATGTTGGTGCTCAAGAGCCAGATCGACAATCGTCCGGCGGCGGCTGCCAGTGGTGCTTCGGTGCAGGAGTTCGATGCCTTCCGTGCGCAGACGACCCGCAACCTGAATACCTTGCAGAGCCAGATCCAGAACCTGCAGCAGCAGATCAACGCCCGGCCGTGACAGGGCCGGGGAGGGCGTTGCCCTCCTTTCGCGACACAGGGCCGCAAAGCGGCCCCGGCAATCCCGGTTACAACCGTGGATAGTCGATGTAACCCACCGGCCCCTTGCCATAGAAGGTCTCCGGCCGCGCTTCATTCAACGGCGCATCCGCCGCCAGCCGTGCCGGCAGGTCCGGGTTGGCGATGAACGGCACGCCGAACGCCACCGCATCCGCCTTGCCACTGGCCAGGGCCGCATTGGCGCTGGCCTTGTCGAAGCGCTCGTTGACGATGTACGGGCCGCCGAACGCTTGCTTGATCAACGGTCCGATGCTGTCATCGGCCTCCCGCTCGCGTGAGCAGATGAAGGCAATGCCCCGTTTGCCCAGCTCGCGGGCGACATAGGTGAAGGTTTCGGCGCGGTCGGCATCGCCCATGTCATGGGCATCGGCGCGTGGCGCCAGGTGCACGCCGACACGGTTCGCCCCCCATACCTCGATGGCCGCGTCGGTGACCTCCAGCAGCAGGCGCGCACGGTTTTCCAGCGAGCCGCCGTAGCGGTCGGTGCGCTGGTTGGTGCTGCTTTGCAGGAACTGGTCGAGCAGGTAGCCGTTGGCACCATGAATTTCTACGCCATCGAAGCCTGCGGCCTTGGCATTCTCGGCACCGCTGCGGTAGGCCTCGACGATGTCGGCGATTTCCTCTGTTTCCAACGCGCGCGGGGTGGGGTAGTCACTGAGCGGGCGTACCAGGCTCACATGGCCCTTGGGCTGGATTGCACTGGGGGCTACCGGCAGTTCGCCGTTCAGGTAGCTAGGGTGGGAGATGCGACCGACGTGCCACAGCTGCAGGAAAATGCGCCCGCCCGCTGCATGCACGGCCTTGGTCACATTGTTCCAGCCACGTACCTGCTCGTCGTTCCAGATGCCGGGGGTATCCGGGTAGCCGACACCCATGGGGCTGACCGAGGTCGCCTCGCTGAGGATCAGCCCGGCACTGGCGCGCTGCACGTAGTACTCGGCCATCAGCGCATTGGGCACGCGGCCTTCATCGGCGCGGCAGCGGGTGAGCGGGGCCATGATGATGCGGTTGGGCAATTGCAGGTCGCCCAGGGTAATCGGATCGAAAAGCGTGGTCATGAAGGTTACCTGCCTGTTCAGAGTGCTTGGCGCAATTGTTCGAGAAACGCCTGGATGGTGGTTTCGTTGCGTTTGAAGAAATGCCACTGGCCGATCTTCTGGCTGCTGACCAACCCGGCGCGCTGCAGGGTGGCCAGGTGGGCAGAGACGGTTGATTGCGACAGGCCGCAGCGTTGATCGATCTGCCCGGCACAGACGCCGTTCTCGGTGCTGTGGTATTGGTCCGGGAAGTGCCCTGCCGGGTCTTTCAGCCAGCCGAGGATTTCTCGTCTGACTGGGTGGGCCAGCGCTTTTATGATTTCGTCGAGATCGAGAGGCATGGGTTGAGGCTCGTTGTAGCGGTATATCGCGATAGGCCGAAATGTAAATCGTGAACTACCGATATACAAATACGAAGACGTTCTGAGTGGCGTACGAATCGATATATCGCGTTATAACGATATAGGCGCAGACGGTGCTAGACTGCGCCCATGAACTACCTCGCACACCTTCATCTGGGCGGCCCGGCGCCGCAACAACTGCTTGGCAGCCTGTATGGCGATTTTGTCAAAGGCCCGCTGGAAGGGCGCTTCCCGCCTGCGCTGGAGGCGGCCATCCGGCTGCACCGTCGAATCGACAGCTATACCGACCAGCATCCGTTGGTACTCGCGGCACTGGCACGTTTTCCACCTGAGCGGCGGCGCTTTGCCGGCATCGTTGTGGATGTGTTCTTCGATCACTGCCTGGCCCGGCATTGGCAGGATTATGCCGAGCAACCGCTGGAGCAGTTCACTGAGGCGTTTTATCGAGTGCTGTTGGCGGAACCCGAGCTGCCCGGGCGGCTGGCGCGGATTGCACCGTTGATGGCGGCGGATGACTGGCTGGGCGCGTATGGTGATTTCGCCACGCTGGAACAGGTGTTCAACGGCATTGCCCGACGGCTGTCGCGGCCGGAGGGGATGCTGGGGGTAATGGGAGAGCTGGAACGGCTATACGAGCCGTTGCTGGCGGATTTTCGTGAATTCTATCCGCAATTGCAGGCGTACGCGGCGGCGGGGCGGATGTCAGGCAGTTAGGCCTGTGCCGGAGTCTTCGCAGGCACACCCGCGAAGACGCCGGTCCTGAAAAGCACAAGCTCAGGCGGCCCGCGCCTGCCGCCGAGCCACAACTTCAACTTCCACAGCCCCGAACAACGCCCGCTGAATCGCCTGCTGCGCCTGCAATGCGAGCATCGCCCGTTCCTTGCCGACGCTGCCGATCGGCTGCAGCAAGTGGATGCACACTTCACTCCGCGGCTGGGCGAACAGGCGCAGCAAGTGCGACACCAGGTCATCCTCACCAATGAATGGCGCAATCGGGTCGATCTGGCCATTGCGCAGGTACTGGATGGCCACCGGTTGTATCGCCACCCCACGGTCGATGGCGCCCGCCAGCAGGCGGCCATGGAAGGTGCGCAGGGTCCGCCCGCTGGTGGTGGTACCTTCGGGGAAGATCAAAAGCGGACGGGCCAGGCCTAATTGCCCGGCAATCTGTTCACGCAGGCGCTGGCTGTCACCGCCGCCCCGGCGGATGAACAGCGTGCCGGCCTTCTCCGCCAGCCAGCCGGCCACCGGCCAGTGGCGCACTTCGGCCTTGGACAGGAAGGACAGTGGCAGCAGCATGCCGAGCAAAGGGATGTCGGTCCAGGAAACGTGGTTGCTGACCCACAGCATTGGCCGCTGCGGCAGCTCGCCGAGCACCCGGACGTCGAACGGCAGCGCCGCGACCAGGCGTTTCATGAACAGGCAGGTCCAGCGCTGGCGGCGTTCCAGCGAGGGCTTGAAGCCCAGGCGCTCGCCGAGGGAGACCACGCTGGCCAGCAGCATGCCCAGCAGCAGGACCAGCAGCAGTCGCGTCAGGCGGGCCGATACCCGCAGCTTCGGCATCACACCGCTGCCTTGAAGTGGCGGGCATAGCGCGGGCACAACTCGTCGCGCTTGAGCAGGATGAACACGTCGGCGACTTGGAAGTCTTCGTCCCAGCATGGCTCGCCGCAAATTTTCGCGCCCAGGCGCATATAGGCCTTGAGCAGGGGAGGCATTTCGGCAATCACGTTGTTCGGCAGGGCCAGCTTGGGCAGCGGTTTTTTCGGTTCGGCGCGCAGGTGCTCGGTGCACAGGTAACGGTCGCGCAGGCGCTGCATCACCGCATGGGCCTGTATTCCGCCATCCTGCATGGGGATGCTGGCGCAGCCCATCAGATAGCTGTAGCAGCCTTCATTGAGGATTTCCGCCAGTTCGCTCCACAGTACCGCAATGGTGCCGCCGTTGCGGTAGTCGGGGGCCACGCAGGTGCGGCCCAGCTCGAGGATCGGACCCTGTAACTGTAACAAGCCATGCAGGTTGAATTCTTCTTCGCTGTAGAAGCGGCCGAGGCTGCTGGCAGCCTGGTGGTCGAGCAGGCGCGTGGTGGCAACCAGCTCGCCGGTACTCAGGTCGCGCACACCGATGTGTCGGCAGTGCACGTCGTAGTCATCCATGTCCAAGCCGTGCTCGGCACCTTTGAGGCGGGCCTTGAATTCGGCGCTGAACACCTTGTAGCGCAGGGCCTGGGCCTCGTGCAGGGCCGTGGCGCCAACCAGGCGTTCGGCTTGCAGACGGCGTTCGGTGCTGTTGTCGCCAGCGTGAGCGATCCGAGTCATTACGAGTCTCCATAAGCCAGCCATGAAGGGTTGCGGCCGGTCGGCTTTGTTGTGCAAAGTCAGCCTAGGTAGACGCGGTGTCACCCCTGTGAAGCTTTGGTGATGCTTGCGTGACATCCCACGGCCTTAGCCGAAAGCCCCCTGCAAGGAGCCGCTCCATGGCCTGGTTGCAACGACTCAACGACCCGCTTCGCCAAGCACTGGCGGGCACCCTTGGCGAAACCTATGCCGCGCTGCTCGAGCGCCTTGGCCCGGTTACCCCGTTCGAACTGGCGGTTCTGGGCGGGCGGGCGATGGCCACGCCGGGCCTGGCGTTCCTGGTCGGTTACCAGGCCGCCTTGCGCGTGCTTTGGCCCAGTGCTCCGCCGAGCCTCGGCGCCCTGTGCGCCAGCGAACGGCACAGCGTGCGGCCGGCGGACATGCGTACGCGCCTGGACGGCCTGCGCTTGACCGGCAGCAAGGACTTCGTCACCGCCGGCCTGGAGGCGGAGTGGTTGCTGGTCGCGGCGCGCAGCGAGGCGATGGGTGCGGCAGCGCAATTGAACCTGGCGGTGGTCTACCCCGGCGAGCCGGGGGTGACGCTGGAAGCGCTGCCGACCCTGCCGCTGATGCCGGAGGTGGGCCATGGACGACTGGTACTGCAGCATGCAGCCTGCGAATTGCTGGCGGGGGATGGCTGGGATGCCTATGTGAAACCGTTCCGCTCGCTGGAGGACTTGTATGTGCTCGCCGCACTGACGGCCTGGCTGTATGGCGTCGGCCAGGCGTGTGCCTGGCCGCAGGCCTTGCGCCTGCAGTTGCTCGGGCTGCTGGCCGGGTGTGCCGAAGGTAGCCGGCAGTGTGCCGATACCGTCGCTTGTCATTTGTTGCTGGGTGGCTTGTTTGCGCAGTTCCAGGCGCTACGGGGGGAAATCGAGGCGGCATTGGCAGCCGGGCCGGCGCATTGGGCGCAGCTCTGGCAGCGCGACCAGGGCGTGATGGCGCTGGCGGCTGCAGCGCGGGAGAAGCGGTTGAACAAGGCATGGGCGGCTGTGGGATTGTCATGAATGCCTGTTAGGTTTGTGTGATTGCATGAAACCCGGGGCCGCACAGTGGCCCCGAAAAAAGGCAATCCCGATGAAGGCATTGTTCGTCATTCTGGCACTGGTTACAGGGTGTGCCTGGGCCGAGGGCTGGCCCCAACCCGACTGGCCGATCGATGACGCCACTCACGACTGGCAGGCTGTCGACGCCTACGCCTTCCCCGTCCGCCCCACCCCGGAGCGCACCGGTATTCGTACCGACGCCCTGCTGATCATCCGTGACGGTCGTATCCTGTACGAACGCTATACGGCGCCCACCACCGCAGCCACTGCCCACCTCACCTGGTCGATCAGCAAAAGCGTGCTCGCCACGGTGCTGGGCGTCGCGCAGGGCCAGGGGCGCTTCCAGCTGCAAGACCCGGTCAGCCGCTTCTACCCGCCCATGCGCGCTCACCCCGGCGTGCGCATGGCCGACCTGCTGTACTGGGCCAGCGGTCTGGACTGGCAGGAAGACTACGAATACGCTCCGCTGAAATCCACAGTGGTGGCCATGCTCTACACCCGCGGCCGCGCCGACATGGCGGCCTATACCGCGGCGCGAGGCTCGGCCGCCAACCCTGGCCAGCGCTTTCTCTATTCCAGTGGCGACAGCAACCTGCTGGCCGCCGCCCTGCGCGGCATGCTCGGCGCCGAACAATACCCGCAATACCCCTGGCTCGCGCTGTTCACCCCGCTGGGCATCACCAGCGCGGTGTGGGAACGTGACCAGGCCGGCATCTATGTCGGCTCTTCCTACCTGTACCTTACGGCGCGCGACCTGGCACGCATCGGTCTGCTGATGCAGCGCGACGGGCGCTGGCACGGCCTGCAACTGCTGCCCGAAGCCTGGGTGGCCTTCAATCGCAGGCCGTTTGCCCAAGCCGACGCCATGCCCGGCGAGGCCAACCCCGGTGGCCACTGGTGGCTCAACCAGCCGTTGGCCGGGGCGCCACGGCCCTGGCCGAGTGCTCCCGCAGACACCTATGCGGCCCTCGGCCATTGGGGGCAGGCGCTGTACGTGCTGCCCACGCAGAAGCTGGTGATCGTGCGTTATGCCGATGACCGCGACGGCAGCTACCAGCACGACGAACTGCTCAGGCGGGTACTCGCGGTGCTGGCCGGGGAGGGGGCATGAAGCGGGTCATGCTGCTGCTCTTGCTGGGGCTGTCGTACTGGGCGTGGCAAGAGCGCCAGGCCCTGGCTGATTTTCCCGGCATCCTTTCGGCCTACTCGGCCAAGGAGTACTGCTCGTGCCGCTTCGTCATGGGGTTCGAGCCGGAGTATTGCCAGGGCTACGTGAAACAATGGCTGGCGCTGAGCCTGCTGGAGGAAGACCGCCAGCAGCGGCTGGTAACCGCCGAAGGCCTGGGGCGGCGCCACCAGGCTGCCTGGCAAGGCCCGCGCGAGGGCTGCCGCTTGCTGCCATGAAGGCGGGCGGGTAAGGTTGGCGGCCTGGTTTCACGAGATCCGTCATGTTCAAGTTGCCCCGCCTGCTACCCGCCTTGCTGCTGGCTTTGTGCCTGCCTGCCCACGCCAACTGGCACCTCGATGGCGAGTCGTCGCGCCTGTCATTCATCACTGGCAAGAACGGTGACACCGCCGAAGTGCATCGTTTTCTGGTGTTGCATGGCACGGTCGACCGCAAGGGCGCGGCCGGGTTGAGCATCGAGATGGATTCGGTGAGCAGCGGCATTCCCCAGCGTGACGAACGCATGCGCGAGGATCTGTTCGACGTCGAGCGTTTTGCTGAAGCCAAGGTGCAGGCACAACTGGACCTGCGGCCGATAAACGACCTGGCCAATGGTGCCCAGGTCGAGCTGCGCCTGCCACTGACCGTAACCTTGCATGGCCAGTCCCACAGCTACAACGCCTTGCTGCTCGCCACCCGCCTCGACGAGCGGCGCTTCCAGGTGGTGACCCTCGAGCCGCTGGTGCTGCGCGCAGCGGACTTCGGCCTGCTGCCCGGGCTGCAGCGCCTGCGCAAGTTCGCTGGGCTCAAGTCCATCAACCCATCGGTACCGGTGAGTGCGGTGCTGATCTTTACCGCCCGCTGACATGGCCGGGCCAGTCTTCCCCTGGCGGGATGGCAACCACTTCGAACTGCTGATTGACGGGCCCGAGTTCTTTCCGCGCATGCTCCTGGCGATCATGCGCGCCGAGTTTCAGGTCGACCTGGAACTGTATCTGGTCGAGGCCGGCAACTGCGCGGATACGGTAGTCGAGGCGCTTGAACGGGCGGCGCTTCGTGGTGTGCGGGTGCGTTGCCTGTTCGACGACTATGGTTCGCTGGCCTTCAACAGCGCATTGCGCCAGCGCCTGCTGGATGCCGGCGTGTACCTGCGCTGGTACAACCGACTGCGCTGGAAGCGTGGCCTGCGCAACCTGTACCGCGATCACCGCAAGCTGCTGCTGGTTGACCAGCGCTGGGCAGTGGTGGGCGGCACCGGTGTCACCGATGAGTTCTGGACGCCGGGCGAGGCGACCAGTGAATGGCACGAGGTGATGGTACAGATGCAGGGGCCGGTGGTGAACGACTGGCAATTGCTGTTCGACCGCCAGTGGCACGCCAACAACCGCCGTACCGCCTGGCGTCCCGCCGAGGACTTTGGCCTGCCACGCCTGCCCAAGGTCCCGGCGCAGGGGCAAGGCATGGGCCGGGTGGCCTATGCTGACGCCCGCCAGCACCAGGACATCCTGCATTCGCTGGTGCGCGCGATCAACAGCGGCAAGCGCCGGGTGTGGTTGGCCACCCCCTACTTCCTGCCGACCTGGAGCGTGCGCCGCTCGCTGCGCCGAGCCGCTGGCAAGGGTGTCGATGTGCGCCTGCTGCTGACCGGCCCGCGCACCGACCATCCATCGGTGCGTTACGCAGGGCACCGTTATTATCCCCGGCTGCTGCGCGCCGGGGTGCGCATCTACGAATACCAACCGTGTTTCCTGCACCTCAAGATGGTCCTGATCGACGACTGGGTCAGTATCGGCTCGTGCAACTTCGACCATTGGAACCTGCGCTTCAACCTCGAGGCCAATATCGAGGCGCTCGACCCGCCGTTGACGGCTGCCGTACAAGCCAGCTTCGAGCGTGACTTCGCCTTGAGCGAGGTGGTCGACCTCAGTCATTGGCATGCGCGCCCGCTCTGGCGCCGGGTGAAGCAACGGCTGTGGGGCTGGTTGGACCGCCTGGTGGTCAACTTGCTCGACCGTCGCGACTGAGACCGGCTATCGTGCAGTGACTGTCTCTAGGCAATTGAAGGAGTGGGTGCGATGACGGCTAAGAAGATTCTCATGTTGGTCGGCGACTTCGTTGAAGATTACGAGGTCATGGTGCCATTCCAGGCCTTGGGCATGCTTGGGCATACGGTGCATGCAGTTTGTCCGGAAAAAGTCGCGGGGCAGACCGTGCGCACGGCCATCCATGATTTCGAGGGTGACCAGACCTACAGCGAAAAGCCCGGGCACAACTTTGCCCTGAACCACGATTTCGTGCGGGTGCGGCCCGAGGGTTATGACGCGTTGCTGATTCCCGGTGGCCGTGCGCCGGAGTACCTGCGCCTGGATGAGCGGGTGCTTGAGCTGGTGCGGGCATTCGACCAGGCTGGCAAGCCGATCGCCGCGGTGTGCCACGGCGCCCAGCTGCTGGCCGCGGCCGGTGTGCTGGAAGGGCGTGAATGCAGCGCTTATCCGGCGTGTGCACCGGAGGTGCGGTTGGCCGGCGGCACCTTCATCGATATCGCCATAGACCAGGCGCATGTCGACGGTAACCTGGTTACCGCACCCGCCTGGCCGGCGCACCCGGCGTGGCTGGCGGCATTTCTCAAGGTACTCGGCACCCGCATCGCCTGATCGGGCCCGGCTTCCTGATAGCCGCTGCTGGAGCCGTGACCCTCAGCCGACCTGCTCGATCCAGTCATTGAGGTTGTAGTAGTTGGTCACCCGGGCAATCTTGCCACAATGAATGTAGAAGAACGCCCCCGCTGGCAGCACGTAGGTCTGGCCGTTGGCCGGCGGCAGGCCTTCGTCATCGGCCAGGTACTCGCCATGCACGGTGAATTCCGCCGCCGCCCGGCTGCCATCGGCATTCTGCATCACCACGATGTCGGCCAGGCGTTCGCGGTAGCAGCGGTTCATCTTGTCCATGAATGCGGCAAACCGGGCCTTGCCCATCTGCCGCTCGCCCTGGTTGACGTCGTGAATCACGTCCTCGCTGAGCAGGGCAAGAAAGGCCGGCATGTCGCCGGCGTTGAAAGCCGCGTAGTACGCATTTACCAGTTCGGTAGCGGTCATGGAACAATACCTGTCGTTGAGGGAAAAGGCGGGTCGTGGGTACGGATGATAGGGTTTCCCCTCAAGCCCGGCTTAGCCGAGCGCGTCATCCACAACGACAAAACGACCGCCAAGCATGGAAATACGCCTGTTGCACGGCGCCGCTATCGCGCCTTACATCGATGACCTCGCTCGCCTGCGCCTGACCGTGTTTCGCGAGTTTCCCTACCTTTACGACGGCACCCCGGAGTACGAGGCCGACTACCTGGCCACCTATGCCCGGTCCGGGCGCAGCCTGGTAGTGCTGGCGCTGGACGACGGCAAGGTGGTCGGCGCCTCTACCGGCCTGCCGCTGGTGGACGTCGGCGCCGAATTCCAGCAGCCATTCCTGGCCCAGGGGCGCGACCCCGGCCAGCGTCTACTATTTCGGTGAATCGGTGGTATTGCCCGAGTACCGTGGCCAAGGCCTGGGCGTGCGCTTTTTCATCGAGCGCGAATCCTACGCGCACAAACTGGCCGAGTTCGATTACTGCGCGTTCTGCGCGGTGGAGCGGCCCGGCGTGCATCCACGGCGCCCTGCAGACTACAAACCCCTGCATGGCTTCTGGCGTAATCGTGGCTTCCTGCACGACCCGTCGCTGCGCACCCGCTACGCCTGGCGTGACCTCGACGAGGCGGAAAGCTCCGACAAACTGATGTCGTTCTGGCTCAAGGAACTGCCGATATGATCCGCCTGGCGGCCTGCCAGTATGCGATTGAGCTACATGAAACCTGGGACACCTACGCCGCGCACCTGCAAGGCCTGTGCGCCGAGGCCGCGGCGGCTGGCGCGCGCCTGCTGCTGTTGCCGGAGTACGCTGGGCTGGTGCTCAGCGGGCAGTTGCCGGCCGGGCAGCGCGGCGACCTGAAGGCCTCGATTGCCGGTATCCAGCCGCTGGTCGAGCCGTGGCTGGTGCTCTGTGAGGGCATTGCTCGACGCTGGGGAATCTACCTGCAGCCCGGCAGCCTGCCGGTGCAGGATGGCGACGGTCAGTACCGCAACCGTGCCTGGCTGTTCGGCCCCGAGGGCGTGCTCGGTTACCAGGACAAGCTGATGATGACCCGTTTCGAGCGCGAGCAGTGGGACATCGCCCCAGGCCAGGGGCTGCAGGTGTTCGACACCGAACTGGGGCGCCTGGGTATCCTGATCTGCTATGACAATGAATTCCCGATGCTGGCCCGGCGCCTGGCCGAGGAAGGGGTCGACCTGATCCTGGCACCGAGCTGTACCGACACCGAGGCGGGCTATCACCGGGTGCGCATTGGTGCGCAGGCGCGGGCACTGGAGAATCAGATTGCAGTATTGCAGAGCCCCACGGTCGGGCTGGCGGCCTGGTCGCCGGCGCTGGACGAGAATATCGGCCGGGCCGGGTTGTTCGTGCCACCGGATCATGGCCTGCCGGGCGACGGCGTGATTGCGTTGAGTGAGCAACTGAATCCGGCGCGTAGCCAGTGGCTGCTGTGTGAGGTGGACCTGGAAGAAGTGCGGCGGGTGAGGCGGGAAGG
This sequence comes from Pseudomonas sp. TE21394, assembly GCF_054057835.1. Classification (NCBI taxonomy): domain Bacteria; kingdom Pseudomonadati; phylum Pseudomonadota; class Gammaproteobacteria; order Pseudomonadales; family Pseudomonadaceae; genus Pseudomonas; species Pseudomonas sp. TE21394. The sequence continues at coordinate 2,962,638 of NZ_JBSRZR010000001.1, forward strand.
GCAGGTGTTTACCCGCAGGGACTGGCCGGAGCAATTTGACAGAATTCTATGAAAACGGTATCGGCATCTTCGCGGGCGAGCCCGCGAGGATGCCGATACGTTTACATCAGGCTTACTTCACTTCGACTGCCAGGCTCTCGGCAATCTTGCTCTGCCACAGGGCAGGGCCAGTGATATGCACCGACTCACCGTTGCTGTCCACGGCGACGGTCACCGGCATGTCCTTGACCTCGAACTCGTAGATCGCTTCCATGCCCAGCTCGGCGAAGGCCAGGACCTTCGACTTGCGGATGGCCTGGGCCACCAGGTAGGCGGCGCCGCCGACGGCCATCAGGTACACGGCCTTGTTGTCCTTGATCGCCTCGATGGCGGCCGGGCCGCGCTCGGACTTGCCGATCATGCCCAGCAGGCCGGTCTGCTCGAGGATCTGGCGGGTGAACTTGTCCATGCGGGTCGCGGTGGTCGGGCCGGCTGGGCCTACCACTTCGTCACCCACCGGGTCGACCGGGCCGACGTAGTAGATGAAGCGGCCTTTCAGGTCTACCGGCAGCTCTTCGCCACGGTTGAGCATCTCGACCATGCGCTTGTGCGCGGCATCGCGGCCGGTGAGCATCTTGCCGTTGAGCAGGATGGTCTCGCCCGGCTTCCAGCTGGCAACTTCTTCCGGGGTGATGGCGTCGAGGTTGACGCGACGGGCGCTCGGGCCGGCTTCCCAGACAATTTCCGGGTAGGCGTCCAGCGACGGCGCTTCCAGCTCGGCCGGGCCGGAACCATCGAGCACGAAATGAGCGTGGCGGGTGGCGGCGCAGTTGGGGATCATGCACACCGGCAGCGAAGCGGCGTGGGTCGGGTAATCCATGATCTTGACGTCGAGCACGGTGGTCAGGCCACCCAGGCCCTGGGCACCGATGCCCAGCTGGTTGACCTTCTCGAACAGCTCCAGGCGGATTTCTTCCAGACGGTTCTGCGGGCCACGGGCTTTCAGTTCGTGGATGTCGATGGACTCCATCAACACTTCCTTGGCCATCACCGCAGCCTTCTCGGCGGTACCGCCGATGCCGATGCCGAGCATGCCCGGCGGGCACCAGCCAGCGCCCATGGTCGGCACGGTCTTCAGCACCCAGTCGACGATCGAGTCGGACGGGTTGAGCATGGCCATCTTCGACTTGTTCTCCGAACCGCCGCCCTTGGCTGCGACATCGACCTCGACCTTGTCGCCGGGGACGATGGAGTAGTGGATCACTGCCGGAGTGTTGTCCTTGGTGTTCTTGCGGGCGCCGGCCGGGTCGGCCAGGATCGACGCGCGCAGCACGTTTTCAGGCAGGTTGTAGGCGCGACGCACACCTTCGTTGATCATGTCGTCGACGCTCATGGTGGCGCCGTCCCAGCGCACGTCCATGCCCACGCGGATGAACACGGTGACGATACCGGTGTCCTGGCAGATCGGGCGGTGGCCAGTGGCGCACATGCGCGAGTTGATCAGGATCTGGGCGATGGAGTCGCGCGCGGCAGGCGATTCTTCACGCAGATAGGCCTCGTGCATGGCCTGGATGAAATCGACGGGGTGGTAGTACGAAATGAATTGCAGGGCGTCGGCGACGCTCTGAATCAGGTCGTCTTGCTTGATCACGGTCATGCAGCGCGCTCCTCTTAAAGACGGGAACATTCATAGAGACGCTCGACGGTGCCGACCAGCATGTCGAAACGCCTTGCAAAGGCGCGCCGGCGGCATGGCCGACGCAAAAAGGCGCGGCAGTATAGCGCGGCTGTGGCGGCGAAACACCTGGACAGCCGCTAGACCTTGGTAAGAGAGGGGGATCCAAGGTGCTTTCTGCGTTTTTCTACCAACCCTGGACCATTGGCGATGTAACGAGGCGTGATGACCTGATTGAAAAAGGGACGACCACGCGTATGGCGTGGTCGTCCCTTCCACAGGGGCACAAACTCAACTGTCTGTCATGCAACGGAGCAAGAAGCCTTGACGCGGTGAGTCATTTTCAAAGTCGCTGCCCACGATGAGCGTCTTGCCGTCCTCTTCGAGGCTGGAGCTCATGGCCAGATCGATACTGTTACCCAATGCTATCCGTCCCCAACCTTGATGCTCGCCGAATGTGGTATCAGGTGCCCCATCGAGTGTAAAGCGCCCCACCACCACATCTGCTTCGTCACCCCCTAACGTCGTGCCGATGGCGATGATCTTCCCCGTTAAAGTACAAACATGTCCCCCCGTCCACTGTCCGTCGTCGTCGCCAAAACGGGTGGTACTCTTTTTGAAACCAGATAGTTTTTCTCCGGCGGGGGTGAACGCTGTGATGAACCCTTCGCTCGTGCCCACGGAACCGATGCAAACGAAGTTGCCGTTGTGGTCCAATTTCGCCAGGTCAGCAAACATTAGGTTGCTTGGCAGTTCAGTTAGCAGATAGCCCCTTTTGCCGAACGTTTCCTCCTCCTCGCCAGTGTCTTTCAAGCAGGCTATGTAGGAGGCGGAGCTTCCATTGATAGTGGTGCCCCCGGTAACATAAACTCTGCCATCAACGATCAATCTCACACGGCCTGAGCTACTGGTAGACTCCAGTGGTTTCAGAAACTTATAGCCCGTCCCATTGAAACGCTTGTCGTATTCGCCGTTGACGTCGAGTTTCATGACGACGCTATGTGACCAAGGGTATTGATAGCTGAGGAAAATTCCTCCTTCACCTAGCGTACTGCTGGTGACAACGTCGTTGGCTGACCGGGGCGCTTTAGAGGATAACGGTTTTTCCGGTAACTCAATGATTTTATTGCCATTATCGCCGAATCCGATGTCGGGTTTTCCATCCAGGTCGAAGCGCGCCAGGGCGGGCATGTCGCTCAACGTCGCCTCGTCATAGTAACTTCCTGTGATAATAATGTGCTGGTCATAAATATGGACGTTACCGGCTGTCGAATTGAACCCCGCCTTGAAGCGCCCAATGGTCATGCCTCCGTCGCCAAACCCGGTATCCAGTTTACCCGCGTTATCGACGCGCAATACCACATAGCCCCAGCCACCATCAATTCTGGCTTGGCCTACAGCTATTCGACCTCCACCGCTTCTTATCGAAGCATTGATTGAAATAAGGCGTTTGTCGGGGCGGGAAACTCCTCGCTCGCCATAAGAGGGGTCCAGTAGTGTTGAATGCTTCATGCGTGAGTGCTCCGCTGTTCAGTAGCCCCATCATCGCTCTTGAACAGTGCTTGTAAACTGTCAGTAATGCCAGTTGACTTGTAGTCATTGAACAAACTGCCAGGGACGTTGCCATTCGTGCAGCACATGAGCGCTTGGCTTAAAGTGTGCGCCTACCCCGGAGATCTGTGACCATGCCCGAACTTTGTGTGGGCGAGCGCCGCTGGACGGTGCCCACCGGCAGTAACCTGCTCGATGCCCTGAACGATGCAGGCTTGAATGTGCCCTTCAGCTGCCGCGCAGGCAGTTGCCATGCGTGCCTGGTGCATTGTCTGGCCGGGCAACCGCTGGATGCCCGGCCCGAGGCCCTGGCGCTGGACAAGCAGGCCCAGGGTTGGCGCCTGGCGTGCCAGTGCCAGGTGGTCGAGGACCTGCGTGTGGCGCTGTTCGACCCGCAGCAGGATGGCGTAGCGGCCGAGGTCTGTGCGCTGGATTGGCACGGCGATGTGTTGCGTTTGCGCTTGCGGCCCGAGCGGGCGTTGCGTTACCAGGCCGGGCAGCATGTGGTGCTGTGGTATGCTGCGGTCGCGCGGCCCTATTCGCTGGCCAGCCTGCCGGGGGAGGACGATTTCCTCGAGTTCCATATCGACTGCCAGCGCCCTGGCGCCTTTTGTGACAAGGCCCGCGGCCTGCAGCCGGGTGATGTGTTGCGCCTGGGGGAATTCCGGGGCGGCGCCTTGCATTACGACCCGGACTGGCAGGACCGGCCGCTGTGGTTGCTGGCGGCGGGCACCGGGCTGGCGCCGTTGTGGGGCATCCTGCGCGAAGCGTTGCGGCAGGGGCATCGGGGCGAGATTCGGTTGCTGCATGTGGCGCGGGATCAGGCAGGGCACTATTTGGCGGAGCCGCTGCGGAAGTTGCCAGGGGTTGAGGTCGAGCTGGTGCTGGCGGAGCAGCTGGAGGAGGTACTGGCCGGCTTGCGGCCGTCATCACGGCAGACGCTGGCGCTGCTGTGCGGGGCGCCGGCGAGTGTCGAGCGCTTTGCCCGGCGGCTGTTCATTGCCGGGGTGCCGCGGGGGCAGGTGTTTGCTGATGTGTTTGTTGAACATGCCTGAGGCGTATGTGTTGCTTGTGCTGGCCTCATCGCGACCTTCGGTCGCTCCTACGGGGGATTGCGATTTCCTGTAGGAGCGACCGCAGGTCGCGATGAGGCCGCAAAGGCTATCAACCGACCAGCGGATCACCTACATGGAGGATCTTCATGCCGTTGGTGCCACCGATGGTGTGGTAGCTGTCACCCTTGGTCAGGATCACCCAGTCACCTTGTTCCACCAGGCCACGCTTGAGCAGTTCGTCGACCGCCGCCTGGCTGACCTTGTCGGCCGGCAGCGAGGCCGGGTCGAAGGCGATCGGGTACACACCACGGAACATCGAGGCGCGAGCCTGGGTGGCGCGGTGCGGCGACAGGGCGAAGATCGGCACGTGCGAACGCAGGCGCGACATGATCAGCGGGGTGTAGCCACTTTCAGTCAGGGCGATGATCGCCTTCACGCCGGGAAAGTGGTTGGCGGTGTACATGGCCGCCAGGGCGATGCTTTCGTCGCAGCGCTCGAAGGTGGTGTGCAGGCGGTGGCTGGACTTCTGGCTGGTCGGGTGCTTTTCGGCACCCAGGCAGATGCGGGCCATGGCCTGGACGGCTTCGATCGGATAAGCACCGGCGGCACTTTCCGCCGACAGCATGACTGCGTCGGTGTTGTCCAGCACGGCATTGGCCACATCGGACACTTCGGCACGGGTCGGCATCGGGTTCTGGATCATCGACTCCATCATCTGGGTCGCCACGATCACCGCTTTGTTGTTGCGGCGGGCGTGCTGGATGATCTTTTTCTGAATGGCGATCAGCTCGGCGTCGCCGATTTCCACGCCCAGGTCACCACGGGCGACCATCACCGCGTCGGAGGCGGCGATCAGCTTGTCGAGGGTCTCGTCGTCGGCAACGGCTTCGGCACGTTCGATCTTGGCCACCAGCCAGGCGTTGCCGCCGGCTTCGTCACGCAGCTTGCGCGCATACTCCATGTCGCTGGCGTCACGCGGGAAGGACACCGCCAGGTAGTCGAGGTCCATTTCCGCGGCCAGCTTGATGTCGGCCTTGTCCTTTTCGGTCAGGGCCGGTGCGGTCAGGCCACCACCTTTGCGGTTGATACCCTTGTGGTCCGACAGCGGGCCGCCGATGATCACCACGCAGTGCAGGGCGTCGGCGGTGGCGGTTTCGACGCGCATGACCACGCGGCCATCGTCAAGCAGCAGTTCGTCACCGACGCCGCAGTCCTTGACCAGGTCGGGGTAGTCGATACCGACGATGTCCTGGTTGCCTTCGGTCAGCGGGTGGGCGGTGGAGAAGGTGAACTTGTCACCGATCTTCAATTCGATGCGCTTGTTGGCGAACTTGGCGATGCGGATCTTCGGACCCTGCAGGTCACCCAGCAGCGCGACGTGGCGGCCGTTCTTGGCGGCGATCTCACGAATCAGGCGGGCGCGGGCCTTGTGCTCGTCCGGGGTGCCGTGGGAGAAGTTCAGGCGTGCCACGTCCAGGCCGGCGAGGATCAGCTGTTCGATCACTTCCGGCGAATTGCTGGCGGGGCCAAGGGTGGCGACGATTTTGGTACGGCGGATGGTCATGCACAGACTCCTATAGTGAAGCGCAGCGAAAGGCTACTCCTGAATCTCGCTGTAGTCATTGTTCCGTTGCACTACCTGTGACTTCCGGGGTAGGGCAGCTGCAAGCTGCAGATCGAGGCGTGAGCGGCACGGGCGCTGATTCCACTGCAACTGAAGAAAACCCGATCCCGGCCGATATACTTGCCATCAAAGGAGATCCCCATGCGCGCCCTGATCGTTTTTGCCCTGGCTGCCAGCGTCGTCGGCTGCACCCGCTGGTCGATGGACCACCACCTGAACAATGCCTACCGTGCCTACGACCGTGGCGACTGCCAGCGGGTCATGCTCGAGTTGTCGCAGGTCGACCGCACCAGCCGCGCGCGACCGTTCATCCACCCCGAAGTGTCGCTGCTGCGTGGCCAGTGTCTGGAGCGCCAGGCATTGTACGTGGATGCTGCGCAGACCTATCAGTACCTGATCCAGCAATACCCGGGCAACGAATACGCCTATCGCGCCCGGGCGCGCCTGCAGACCCTGGAAAAACTGGGCCATCTGCGCGGCGAAGCGGCCGTGACCAGCCCTGTGCAGGCCGCACCTTGGCGTTAACACCAAGGTAGTGATTCATTTCACGCGATTTGCTGCGCGGGCTGCGCTAATCTGTAAATCAGCTGTTACAACAACCGCCAGTTCATCGTATTCCTGGCACCTGGATACGGATTGCACTGCGATCATGTTCAACAAGCGCCACATAGAACGCCACCAACTGCCTTGTGTCCTCAAGGTGTACAACCGCTTGACCGGCCAGGCCATCGGCCAGTTGGGCAACGCCTCCGAAGACGGGCTGATGCTGATCAGCCAACTGCCTGTGCTGGTAGGGCCCGACTACGAACTGCAGTTGCGCCTGCCGTTGACCGGCGGCGGGCATCAGTTCGTCAACCTGACCGCCAGTTGCCTGTGGTGTCGCGAAGACCAGACCCCCGGCCACTACGATTCGGGCTTCATGTTGTTGCAAGTGCCCCGCGAGTACGACGAATTTGTCGGTTCGCTGCGTGACTTTTTCAGTTTTCTTCCAGTCGACGCTTCAGTCTGAGGCTGCGTTAGAATCGGTCGACCTCGATACAGGACGACCCCGTGACCTCCAGCATTTTCTGGCACGACTACGAAACCACTGGCATCAACCCCCGCTGCGACCGGCCGTTGCAGGTGGCCGGCGTGCGCACCGATTTCGACCTTAACGAGATCGACGAGCCGATCAGCCTTTACTGCCGACCCTCCGACGACATCCTGCCGCATCCCGCTGCCTGCCTGGTGACCGGCATCACGCCGCGGCAACTGGCTGAACAAGGGCTGTGCGAAGCCGAGTTCATGACCCGGGTGCATGAGCAACTGGCCCAGCCAGGCACCTGTGGTGCGGGATACAACACCTTGCGCTTCGATGACGAAGTGACCCGCTACAGCTTGTACCGTAACTTTTTTGACCCCTATGCCCGTGAATGGCAGGGCGGCAATAGCCGCTGGGACCTTATCGACATCGTGCGCACGGCCTACGCCTTGCGCCCTGACGGTATCGAATGGCCGCAACAGGATGGGCGTGTCAGCCTGCGCCTGGAATTGCTGAGCAAGGCCAATGGCATCGACCACGGTCATGCTCACGAAGCGCTCTCCGACGTACGGGCAACCATCGCCCTGGCCCGGCTCATACGGCAGAAACAACCGAAGTTGTATGAATGGCTGTTCCAGTTGCGCAGCAAGCATAAAGTCATGGAACAGGTCCGTTTGCTGCAGCCTCTGGTACATATATCCGGGCGCTTTTCGGCGGCCCGCAACTACCTGGGTGTCGTATTGCCACTGGCGTGGCACCCACGTAATCGCAATGCTCTGGTGGTTTGCGACTTGCACCAGGAAACCCTACCTTTACTACGGGAAAGTGCTGAAGTTCTGCGTCAGCGCTTGTATACCCGCCATGAACAACTGGCCGAGGGCGAACTACCCGTGCCGTTGAAACTGGTACAGATCAACCGCTGCCCGGTATTGGCGCCGCTGTCGGTATTGCGCCCGGTCGATCAACAACGACTGGGCCTGGACTTGACGCTGTTACAAGTGCGCGGCGAAGAACTGGCCAGGCAACAAGCGCAATGGCAAGACAAGCTGGAACACATCTACGGCAAGGAAGACTTCGCCCCGAGTGACGACCCGGAACAACAGTTGTATGACGGTTTTCTCGGGGACCGTGACCGCCGTTTATGCGAGCAAGTTCGTGCGCTGGAGCCGGCGCAGTTGAGCCGTGGGCACTGGATGTTCGACGACTCGCGCTTGCCGGAACTGTTATTCCGCTACCGCGCGCGCAACTTCCCCGACACCTTGAGCAGCGAAGAGCGGCAGCGCTGGTTCAGCTTCTGTCAGCAGCGCCTGAGCGACCCGAAATGGGGGGCGCCGAATACCCTTGGCGACTTTGAACAGGCGCGCCAGCAGGCCTGGACGGGCGCTGACGAGGCGGGGCGGCGCGTGCTCGAGGCCTGGCGGGAACATGCCCGGCAGTTGCAGGTACGGTTCGCAATTGGCTAAGTGCCAAGGGAAACGCAGGCAAACAAAAACGCCGGCAATGAGCCGGCGTTCTTGATGCGATAAGCAACAGGTGCAGACGGACAATCAGTCCAGCAGAGTCGCCCAGCTTTCAACCACATCGCCACCCCATTTGGCTTTCCACTCTTTCAGAGTCTTGTGGTTGCCGCCTTTGGTTTCGATCACTTCATTGTTGTGAGGGTTCTTGTATTGCTTGACCTTGCGCGCACGCTTGGTCGCGGTAGGCTTGACTGCACCACGCGGCGCCTTGCTCAGTTTCGAATCGGGGTCGAGCAGGGCAATCACGTCGCGCAGCGACTTGGAGTATTCGCCCATCAGGTTGCGCAATTTGCCTTCGAACTCCAGTTCTTTCTTCAGCTTGTCATCCTGCGACAGATTGGCCAGGCGAGCTTGAAGTTCCTTGATGGCCTCTTCGGTGGCGCGGTACTCGTTGATCAGGGACATGGAGTGTTCCTTAATGCGTGTTCAGAAATGTGTGGGCCAATAATAGACAGGCGATACGCTCAAGTAAATATATTATTGGGCGAATAACTGTTAATTAAGCTGTGACAACATTTCTCCAAGTGAACAAAAATTTACATTTAACCCGTGCATTTGTCCGGTCTGCCAGATGCCGCGCGCGCCGTACAAGGTGAGCTGCACGAGCCCGGGCGGTTGCGATCAATACTGCGTTTTTGCTGGCGGGTCGCTAGAATGAGCGCCTTTGCGAAGTTCTGGAGTCTCATTCATGCGCACCTATCGTCTGGTGATCGCCTGCCCCGACCGTGTTGGCATCGTGGCGAAAGTCAGTAATTTCCTGGCCTTGTACAATGGCTGGATCAACGAAGCCAGCCATCACTCCGATGAGCAGAGCGGCTGGTTCTTCATGCGCCATGAAATTCGCGCCGAATCGCTGCCGTTCGGTATCGAGGCGTTTCGCGAGGCCTTTGCACCAATTGCCGAAGAGTTTTCCATGACCTGGCGCATTACCGACTCGGCGCAAAAAAAACGCGTGGTGCTGATGGCCAGCCGCGAATCGCATTGCCTGGCCGACCTGCTGCACCGCTGGCACACCGATGAACTGGATTGTGAAATCCCTTGCGTGATTTCCAACCACAACGACCTGCGCAGCATGGTCGAGTGGCACGGCATTCCGTTCTTCCATGTACCGGTCGACCCCAAGGACAAGGCTCCGGCATTCGCCGAGGTGTCGCGCCTGGTGCAGGAGCACGCTGCCGACGTGGTGGTGCTGGCTCGTTACATGCAGATCCTGCCGCCGCAACTGTGCCAGGACTATGCCGAAAAGGTGATCAACATCCACCACAGCTTCCTGCCGTCGTTCGTCGGCGCCAAGCCTTACCACCAGGCTGCACTGCGCGGCGTGAAGCTGATCGGCGCGACCTGCCACTACGTCACCGAGGAACTCGATGCCGGCCCGATTATCGAGCAGGATGTGGTGCGGGTCAGCCATGCCGACAGCATCGATGACATGGTCCGCTTTGGCCGTGACGTGGAGAAGATGGTGCTGGCCCGTGGCCTGCGCTATCACCTAGAAGACCGCGTGCTGGTGCATGGCAACAAGACCGTGGTCTTCGACTGACGGATCGGGTTGGCTGTGAGCTGCGCGACGCCATGGCAGAACGCGATAGCTTGTAGGGGCGGCCTTGTGTCGCGAGGGGGCGCTGGGCGCCCCCGGCAATCCTGAAGGGAACAGCAATGACCAAGCAGCGCAACCAACCCACCGCCGCCGCCCCGCCCACCCTCGGCGAAGGCTGCCTGGCCCGCTACGACCCGGCCGCCCTGGCCGTCACCGACGGTACCGAGTTCCCGGGCGCCGCCGAACTCTGGCAGCAGCTCAACCCGCCTGACGCCGCCAGCGCTCAAGCATCGGCCGCGCCAGCAGAAACACAAATACCGGCCCACCCGCCAACAGGTAGAAATAGTAGGTAACCGCCCGCCATATCACGATCGCTGCCGCCGCGGTCGAACTGCCCACCAGTGGCGTCAACAGGCTCGCCGAGGTCAGCTCGGCGGCACCGGCACCGCCCGGCAGCAGGCTGAACTGGCCGGCACTGAGTGACAGCATCTGCACCAGGAAGCTAGGTATCCACGCCAGGTTGACGCCCAGCCCCTGCAACACCAGGTACAACACGCTGTAGCGCAGCCCCCAATGCACGCAGGTCAGGGTGAAAACCAGGATCAGCGTGCGTTTTGGCAGACGCCAGGTTTGCGCCAGTGCATCGATGAAGTGCAGCAGTTTGCGCGCCCAGCGGCGTTTACGCTGCTGGCTGATGCCCAGGCGGCGCAACAGGCGGCCATTCAGGCGCATCACCGTGCGGCGGTAGCGCAACAGCCCGAGCACTGCGGCCAATGCCGTGCACAATAGCAGCGCGCTGCCCAGCAACATGCCTTGCTGGCTACGCCCCAGGCTGTGGAACAGGGCGTAACCGGCAATCGCCAGCATGGCGCAGAAGAAGAACACCAGGTCGTTCAACTGGTCCATGGCGAACACCGCGCCGCTGCGCGCCGGGCCGATGCGATCGCGCGCCAGCAGCGCCATCAGGGTCAAGGGCCCGCCACTACCGCCGGGCGTGGTGCAGATGGCAAACTCGGTAGCCATCACCACGCCCAGGCTGCGCAGGCGCCCGAGCCTTGCACCTTGCTGGCCGAGCAGCAGGCGCAGGCGTACGGTGTTGATGACCCAGCACAGCAGGATCATGCCAAGCAGGGTCAGTAGCAGGCTGGGGTCGAAGCGCTGCAGTCGGGGCAGCAGCCCGCTGCCACCGAGCAAGGCCGGCACCAGCACCGCGCCGAGCAGCGCCAGACCCAGCCATGCCAGGCGGTTCATGAGCCGACCTTGCGGTCCAGCCAGGCCGACTTGGTCAGAGGTTCGCGGCCCTGTGCGAGGAGCTTGCGCAAGGTGGTCAGCCAGTATTCGCGGGAGCTGCGATGACGCATGTCCACCGGGTGCAGGCCAAGGCGCAGGGTTTCAGCATTGCGCCAACGCCGACATTGCCAGTCGCAGACCAGCCGTGACAGCCCGCGCCGCCAGGCGCTGCGGGCACTCCACACCAGGCCTGGGGCCTCGACCGCGGTGAATTCAGGCAAGCGATACAGGTGCTGTGGTGTGCTGGTGTAGCGCAGCGGCAGATGACGCAACGCCTGGCGTGTACCTTCGCTCATCAGCCAGGCGGGGGCGACAAACCCGGCTACGGGCCAGCCCTGCTGGCCGAACACGGCCAGGCCGTGTTGCAGGCGCTGCAGGGCCTGTTGCTGGTCGAGCGCGTAGAACTCGCCTTCATGGGTATAGATGCGGCGCATGAAGTATTCGCGGGGCGTACGCGGTGGCGGGCTGTCATCGGCATGGTAATAGCCGTGCAGGGCCAATTCGTCGCCCTGTGCCAGGCGCCGTTCGAGCAGGCGGCAGAAAGCGGGCGAGTGCAGCAGTGGGTTGCGCTGATGAAAGTCCGGTACCACCAGCCAGGTCATGGGCACGCCGCCCATGGCGTCGACCGCCTGGACAAAGGGCTGGTAGTCTGGCCAGGTCTCGGGGGCCACATCGTGCAACACCAGCATCAGGCTGCGCGCACCCGGCAATGGCTCAACCATGGGCGCGTGCCTGCGGCTGGTGGCCGAGCACGGCCTGGTAGTGCTGTAGCAGGCCGGCAACCACGTTGTCCCAGGAGTAGTTCTGTTCGACATGGCGGCGGGCCTGCGCACCCAGTTTGCGTACACCGGCCTCGAATACCTCGCGCACCGCGCTTGCCATGGCCTGGCCATCGTTCGGTCGGCACAGGCGCCCGCAGTGGTCGTTGACGATCTCGCCGAATGCACCGGCACGTACGGCCACCACCGGCGTGGCGCTGGCCATGGCTTCGAGTATGACCAGACCGAAGGTTTCCTGGTCGCCGGCATGCACCAGCAGGTCAGCGCTGGCCATCAGCCTGGCGACTTCCGGGGCAGGGCAGAAGTGGTTGATCACGCTGACATTGTGCGGCACGTTGGCCGGCATGTTCGAACCCACCAGCAACAGGTGGTAGGGGCGACCAAGGTGCTGCATGCAGTCGAGCAGTACCGGCAGGTTCTTCTCCCGCGAGCCACGGCCGGCATAGATCAGCAGGCGGCTGGTATCGGCAATGCCCAGTTCGGCACGCAGCTGCGGGTCGCGTCGGCTGGGGTGGAAGGTGCCCAGGTCGACGCCCAGGCGCTGCACGTGCACGTCCCGCACGCCCAGGCGGCGCAGCTTGTCGGCCATGACCTGGCTAGGGGCCAGGACCCGGTCGAAGTTGCCGTACAGCTTGCTGACATAGGCTTCGACGTTGGGTGTGAACCAGTTGCCCATGCGGTTGCTGACCAGCAATGGCAGGTCGGAATGGTAGAAGCCGATTACCGGCACATTCAGCTGGCGCCGTGCTTCCAGCGCAGCCCAGGCAGTCAGGTAGGGATCGCCGACTTCGATCAGGTCAGGCTTGAGCTTGCGCAGTACGTTGCACCAAGGGGCCAGGCGCACCGGGAAGCGGTAGCCATTGCCGAACGGCAGGGGCGGTGCAGGCACCTGGTAGATACCATCGGCATGTTGTGCGCTGGCGCCGGGTATCAGCAGGCTGTGGCGCACGCCGTGGATGGCGTCGAGGCGGTGGTGTTTGGCATCAAGATAGGTACGTACGCCGCCGCTGGCGGGGGCGTAGAACATGGTGATGTCGGCGATGTGCACGATCAGCATCCCTCCGGGATCGTCTTCGGGTCTGTCATCCGGCGGTACAAAGCCGGCGATGACGCGCCTTAAAGTTGACCTTTCAGAAGGATAGTTTGTTCGATCGGGGTTGGGCGGGGGTAATACGGAATAGCGGTGTCGGCTTCTTCGCGGGCATGTCCGCGAAGAAGCCAGATGCAGTCTGGAATCAGATACGGAAGCTGCCCACCAGTTGCTTCAGGCGGCTGGCCTGCTGTTCCAGGTCGGAGCAGGCGCGCAGGGTGGCCTGCAGGTTCTCCACGCCCTCCTGGTTGAGCATGTTGATCTCGTTGATGTCCATGTTGATCGCCTCCACCACCGCGGTCTGCTCTTCGGTGGCGGTGGCCACCGACTGGTTCATGCCGTCGATCTCGCCGATGCGCACGGTCACGCTGTCCAGGCGTTCGCCGGCCTGGTTGGCGATCTGCATGCTGTCCTGGCTGTGGCGCTGGCTCTGGTCCATGGTCTCGACCGACTCGCGGGCGCCGACTTGCAGTTCTTCGATCATGGTCTGCACCTGCTGCGCCGATTCCTGGGTGCGGTGCGCCAGGTTGCGCACTTCATCGGCAACCACGGCAAAACCACGTCCGGCCTCACCGGCACGGGCCGCTTCGATGGCCGCATTCAGTGCCAGCAGGTTGGTCTGCTGGGAAATGCTGGTAATCACTTCGAGGATCTGGCCGATGTTGACGGTCTTGCTGTTCAGCGTCTCGATGTGCGCGCTGGAGGTGACAATCAGGTCGGACAGGCGATTCATCGCCGCAATGTTGCGCTCTACCACCTGCTGCCCCTCTTCGGCCAGCAGGCGCGCCGAGCTGGCATGCTGCGAAGCCTGGGCCGCGTTGCCGGCAATTTCCTGGGCAGCGGCACCCAGTTCGTTGATGGCGGCGGCCACGCTGTTGGTGCGGTTGGCCTGCTCGTCGGAGTTGGTCATGGACGAGTTGGAAGCGCTGATCACCCGCAGGGCCACTTCGTTGACCTGCTCGGTAGCCGAGGACACTTCGCGGATCGAACTGTGGATACGCTCGACGAAGCGGTTGAATGCGCTGCCCAGGACGCCGAATTCGTCGTGGTTGTGGATACGCAGGCGCTTGGTCAGGTCACCTTCGCCTTCGGCGATGTCCTCCATCGCGCGGGTCATGGTGTGCAGCGGTTGCATCAGCACGCGGATCAGCAGGCCGAGCAGGCCGATGATGATCACCACCGCCACCAGCGTGGCGATCACTGCCGAGGTGCGGAAGGTGCTGAGCATCGCGAAGGCCTTGTCCTTGTCTACCGACAGGCCGATGTACCAGTTTGCCGACGGCAAGCCGGTGATCGGGGTGAAGGTCAGCAGGCGGGTCTGGCCATCGCTCTGCACTTCGGTCAGCTCACCGGTCAGTTTTGGCGTGTGCTGCGGGAACAAGTCCGACAGCGACTTCATCACCAGGCCCTTGTCCGGGTGCACCAGGATCTTGCCCTGGTCGTTGACCAGGAAGGCGTAGCCCATGCCGCCGAAGTTCAGCGAGTTGATGATCTGTACCAGGCCGTCGAGGGCCAGGTCGCCACCGACAACCCCGACATTGCCGGCGACCTTGCTGATGATGCCGATGACCATCTTGTTGGTGGCCATGTCGATGTACGGCTCGGTGAGGATGGTGCCGGCGGCATTCAGGCCGTCCTTGTACCATGGGCGGGTGCGCGGGTCGTAGCCGTCGGGCATCTTGGTATCGGGGCGCACGCTGAAGCCGCCATCGACCTTGCCAACGTAGACCGTGAGGAAGCTGGAGATCAGCGCGTTCTGGCCCAGCAGGGTGTCGGCGCTGGCCGGCTCCTGGGCTATGTTCTGTGCCAGGTTTTCCACCAGCTTGATGCGGCCTTCGAACAGGTTGCGAATATTGTTCGAAGTGGAATCGCCCATTTCTGCCAGATAGTTTTCCAGGTCTTCGCGGATCGCATTACGCTGGAGGTAATCGTTGTAGAGCGTAAAAAGGCTGAAGGCGAGTATCACGATCAGTGATGCGGCCAAGAGAATCTTGTGGCTGAAACGAAGGCTTTTGTTCATGGCGTAATCGGTTCCGCTAAGGTTTGTATCAGGCGTTTGCACGCAAGGCATCGCAGCCGTGCAAGATCCCGAAAAGTCCCTTTTCGGTTGTCCCTCTCTATCAAGGCAAATATCACCCACAGGTATCGGCCGAATTCAGGTAAAGCTTGAGCAGAGGATTAAAGAGATGTCGGAATTTTCGACCATTGTTGTAGGTGCAGGCCCGGATGGCTTGCCAGTCGGACAGGCGATGAGGCTGGCCAACCGCCATGGCCTGGTGGCTGGCGCCACCGGTACGGGCAAGACCGTCACCCTGCAGCACCTGGCGGAGGCATTCAGTGACGCGGGCGTGGCGGTGTTTGCCGCCGATGTCAAAGGCGACCTGTGCGGCCTGGGCGCTGCCGGTGCGCCGCAGGGCAAGGTGGCCGAGCGCATAGCCGGCATGCCCTGGCTAAGCCACAGGCCGCAAGCCTACCCGGTGAGCTTGTGGGACATCGCCGGGCAGTCCGGTCACCCGTTGCGCACCACCCTCAGCGAGATGGGGCCGTTGCTGCTGGGCAACTTGCTGGAGCTGAGCGACAGCCAGCAGGCGGCGCTGTATGCGGCGTTCAAGGTGGCTGACCGTGAAGGCTTGCTGCTGCTGGACCTCAAGGACCTCAAGGCCCTGCTCACGCACCTGAAAGACAACCCGCAACTGCTGGGTGAAGACAGCGCGCTGATGACTGCGGCTTCCACCCAGGCACTGCTGCGCAGGCTGGCTACCCTGGAACAGCAGGGCGCCGAGGCGCTGTTCGGTGAGCCGGCGTTGCAGCTCGAGGACCTGCTGCGAGCAAACCCGGATGGCCGCGGGCGTATCCACCTGCTGGACGCCAGCCGCCTGGTGCACGAGGCGCCCAAGGTGTATGCGACCTTCCTGTTGTGGTTGCTGGCCGAACTGTTCGAGCAGTTGCCCGAGCGCGGTGATGCCGACAAACCGGTGCTGGCGTTGTTCTTCGATGAAGCGCATTTGCTGTTCAACGATACGCCCAAGGCGTTGCAGGACCGCCTGGAGCAGGTGGTGCGACTGATTCGCTCCAAGGGGGTTGGGGTGTACTTTGTCACCCAGTCGCCAGGGGATTTGCCGGATGCGGTGCTGGCGCAACTGGGCTTGCGTATCCAGCATGGCCTGCGGGCGTTCACCGCCAGGGAACAGAAGTCGCTGCGCGCGGTGGCAGATGGTTTCCGCCCAAATCCGGCGTTCGACACCCTGGCAGTGCTGACCGAGCTGGGCATTGGCGAGGCGCTGGTGGGGACGCTGGAAGAAAAGGGCACACCGGCAATGGTGCAGCGCGTGTTGATTGCACCACCGCAGTCGCGTATCGGGCCGCTGAGTGCCGCCGAGCGTAGTGCACTGACTGCTGCCTCCCCGCTGGCAGGGCGGTATGACAAGCCGGTGGACCGTGAATCGGCCTATGAAATGCTCAGCCAGCGCAAGGGCGAGCCGGTAGAGCCGGCACCACAGCCCCAGGCCGACGAGGAAAGTTTTGCCGACAAGGCCGGTGAGTTCCTGCAAAGTGCGGCGGGGCAGGCAATCAAGTCGGCGGTGCGCCAGGCGGCCAACCAGTTAGGTCGGCAATTGGTGCGGGGGCTGATGGGGTCGTTGCTGGGAGGCAGGAAAAGGTAGGTTGCCTGTAACGGCGCCTTCGCGGATAAACCCGCACCCACGCGGATATTGAAAAGGCGCCTGCAAGGGCGCCTTTTTCATTGCGGTGTCACTCAGCCAATGGCTTTCGACGCCAGCCAGAACAGGCCAGCCGCCAGGCCCATCGACGCCGGCAGGGTCAGTACCCAGGCCAGCAGGATGGTCTTCACGGTGCCGCCTTGCAGGCCGCTCTTGTTGGCGACCATGGTGCCGGCTACGCCGGACGACAGTACGTGGGTGGTCGATACCGGCAGGGCGAACACGTTGGCCATGCCGATGGCACAGGCTGCGGTGATCTGTGCCGACATGCCCTGGGCATAGGTCATGCCCTGCTTGCCGATCTTCTCGCCAACGGTCAGTACCACGCGTTTCCAGCCAACCATGGTGCCCAGGCCCAAGGCCAGGGCGACGGCAACGATGACCCAGAACGGGGCGTATTCGGTGGTGGCAGTCAGGTCCTTGCGCAGCTTTTCCAGGTCGGCCTTTTCACGGGCTTCCAGGCCTGGTAGCTTGCCGACCTTTTTCGCCGTGTCGTCCAGGCACAGCAGGTAGCGACGTACTTCAACGCGCTTTTCCGCATCCAGGCTGTGGTAGTCGGTTACGCCTTGCAGCGAAGATTGCAGCGCGGCAATGGTCGGTTCGGTCTGCTTCGGGTTGCAGCTGAACCGCTCCGGCAGGTCGCTGGCATTGGCCTTGCCCAGCGCCAGGAACTCGCCCAGGGTAGCGGCGTTGCGCTGGTAGAACTGGCTCATGTGCAGGGTAGCGTCGCGGGTCCGCTCGATCTGGTAGGTGGTGCTGTTCAGGTCGAGGACGAACTTGGCCGGGACGATACCGATCAGCACCAGCATGATCAGGCCAATGCCTTTCTGGCCGTCGTTGGAACCGTGCACGAAGCTCACGCCCATGGCCGAAACCACCAGTACCAGGCGGTTCCAGAACGGCGGGTGCTTCTTGTCGTCGAGCTTGCGACGCTGCTCGGGGGTCTTGTGCATCTTCGACAGCGGACGCCACCACTTCAGGCCGATGAGCACCAGGGCTGCGACGGCGAAGCCGGCCATTGGCGAGACCACCAGCGACATGGCGATGTCGATCGCCTTCTGCCAGTTGACGCCGTCGCCCAGCGGGATGTCGTTGATCAGCGCGTTGGCCAGGCCGACGCCAAGAATGGAGCCGATCAGCGTGTGCGAGCTGGAGGCCGGGATACCGAAGTACCAGGTGCCGAGGTTCCAGGTGATGGCCGCAGCCAGCAACGAGAAGACCATGGCCAGGCCGTGTCCGGTGTTCACATTGATCAGCAGCTCTACCGGCAGCAGGTGCACGATGGCATAGGCCACCCCCACACCGCCGAGCAGAACGCCAAGGAAGTTGAACACGCCGGAGAAGAACACGGCGAGGTGCGGCGGCATGGCTTTGGTATAGATGACGGTGGCTACCGCGTTGGCGGTGTCATGAAAGCCATTGATGAACTCGAAGGCGAGTACGAAGGTCAGGGCGAGCAGCAGGCTCACCAGTACCCAGGCATCCAGTCCGCTGAATAATTCGATCATGAAGGTTGTCTGGCGGTCATAGGGGGGCGGGATTATGCCAGAAAACCGCGGCAATCGATGCATTTGCGACAGACCGATGGCAATCTTCCAACGTCCCGAGCGCAGTGCACGGCGGTGCCAGCGGTCAGGAAAATGTCGGCCAAAACGCGAAAAACACGACGAAAATCGATAAAAATCCGGCTAAAAAGTCGCCTCGCTACCGTTCAAACGGCCGTATGAAATTTGTGTGATTCCATTTCATCTTCGGCCTGGCGGTAAAGATCGAGGCCGCCCGGGCAGGCGGGGCGGCGATCCTGGCGAGTTCCGGCTTCAGGCGTTGTCGCTACGCAGTTCCTTTTCCATACGCTCCAGTTCCTGGCTGAAGGCCTGGTCACGCACGCTGGCACGCTTGCGCCAAGGTTTGCGTTCTGGATCCGGTTGTGCGGCGTAAGTAGTTACCTCACCACCATAGACTTCCTTGTAACGTTCAGCCTGGCGCTCCAACTCTGCGCGCAGTTCATCTTTCGTCACATGCATTACCTGAATTAAGTTTGAAGACTGTTTGTTTCATGTGCAGTACAGCCTGCGTCATACGGCTGAAGGCTCGTTGCCGCTGCAGCGCTGCGGCCTGCCTGGTCGATTATAGCAATCGTTATTTAGATGAACATCGTTATTTACCGGCTCTGATATTCCGACACAAGTAACGATGCGTCCGACAACGGTGCGTACCTTCCTGCAAGTTCGAAAAGCAAGGCGGGAAAAAGTTCGTCGCCGGAGCGGATAGAGGTTTTCGACTGGCTGTGGAATGAAAAACGGCCTCGCCTGAAAGGCGAGGCCGTTGCCTGGGACTTCTACGGTGGGTACCTGACCAGTCTCTCCAAAGAAGCCACAAGTGGCGAGAGAAAGGTATAAGTAAAAGTGTCAGCGGTCAATTGCGATTATCGGCCGTTTGTTCGATAATCGCACGAGCGGGTGTTTTTTTTGAGGTATGCAATGAGTGACGAAAAGCTGGCCAACGATTCCGACAATCCAGACCCGGCCATTCCAGAGCAGGAACGATCTGCCTCGACAGCGCTGGCACCGCCGATCGTGGCGTCGCCGGCCAAGCGTATCCAGGCCTTTACCGGCGATCCGGACTTCATGACCTCCCTGGCGCGTGGCCTGGCCGTGATACAGGCCTTCCAGGAACGCAAGCGTCACCTGACCATCGCCCAGATCAGCCACCGCACCGAAATTCCCCGGGCAGCTGTGCGCCGTTGCCTGCACACGCTGATCAAGCTGGGCTATGCCACTACCGACGGGCGCACCTATTCGTTATTGCCCAAAGTCTTGACGCTGGGCCATGCGTACCTGTCATCAACGCCGTTGGCGATATCCGCCCAGCCTTACCTGGACCGTATCAGCGACCAGTTGCACGAGGCCGCCAACATGGCCACCCTCGAGGGTGACGATATTCTTTATATAGCCCGTTCAGCCACGGTGGAGCGGCTGATCTCGGTCGACCTGTCGGTGGGCGGGCGCCTGCCGGCCTATTGCACGTCGATGGGGCGTATCCTGCTGGCGGCGATGGACGACACCAGCCTGCGCGAGTACCTGGAGCGTGCAGACCTGAAGGCCCGCACCAGCCGTACCTTGCACGACCCCGAGTCGCTGTTCGCCTGTATCCAGCAGGTGCGTGCCCAGGGCTGGTGCGTGGTGGACCAGGAACTGGAGCAGGGGCTGCGCTCGATTGCGGTGCCGGTGTATGACGCTTCGGGTCAGGTGCTGGCGGCGTTGAACGTGAGTACGCATGTCGGGCGGGTGACGCGCAGCGAGCTGGAGCAGCGCTTCCTGCCGATTCTGCTGACCGCCAGCCGGGACCTTTGCCATCAGCTGTTTGGCTGAGCAGTCATGGGGCGCATGCCGCCCCTTTCAAATTGAGAACAGGCAAAACCGTTTCCTGTGCGATAAACGCACAGTGTCGTTCGCGGCGAATTGCTTCACTTCGGCCTGCTGATTAATGTCTCTCGCAGCGGTCGGCTGCGCTGACCGAACAAGAAAAATACAAGAGGCACTTACCATGACTACTGTCCCTGCGCTGGCGCGGCCGCACTCGCGCGCAGTCCCGTTGTATCCAGGCTGACACGAGCCGTTCTCACCCCACTGATGCCCCCTGTGCCGGTTGACCGCGTGCAGTGGCCTGGCTGTGCCCTCATTCTGGATAACAATAATGAACCAAGCGCAAACCAACGTCGGCAAAAGCCTCGACGTCCAGTCGTTCATCAATCAGCAGCCGCTGTCCCGCTATCAATGGCGCGTGGTGCTGCTGTGCTTCCTGATCGTCTTCCTCGATGGCCTCGACACCGCCGCCATGGGCTTCATCGCCCCGGCCCTGTCGCAGGAGTGGGGGATCGACCGCGCCAGCCTCGGCCCGGTCATGAGTGCCGCACTGATCGGCATGGTGTTCGGTGCCCTGGGCTCCGGCCCGCTGGCTGATCGGTTTGGCCGCAAGGGTGTGTTGGTCGGGGCGGTGCTGGTGTTCGGCGGCTTCAGCCTGGCATCGGCCTATGCCACCAATGTCGACCAGTTGCTGGTGCTGCGTTTCCTGACCGGCCTGGGCCTTGGTGCAGGCATGCCAAACGCCACCACGCTGCTGTCCGAATACACCCCCGAGCGGCTCAAGTCGCTGCTGGTGACCAGCATGTTCTGCGGTTTCAACCTTGGCATGGCTGGCGGCGGCTTCATTTCTGCAAAGATGATCCCGGCCTACGGCTGGCATAGTCTGTTGGTCATCGGTGGCGTGCTGCCGTTGCTGCTGGCGCTGGTACTGATCGCCTGGCTGCCGGAGTCGGCGCGGTTCCTGGTGGTGCGCAACCGTGGCAGCGACAAGGTGCGCAAGGCCCTGTCGCCCATCGCGCCGCGGTTGGTGGCCGAGGCCGGCAGCTTCAGTGTGCCGGAACAGAAGGCCGTGGCCGCACGCAACGTGTTCGCGGTGATCTTCTCCGGTACTTATGGCCTGGGCACCGTGCTGTTGTGGCTGACCTATTTCATGGGCCTGGTCATCGTCTATCTGCTGACCAGCTGGCTGCCTACGCTGATGCGCGACAGTGGCGCGAGCATGGAGCAGGCTGCTTTCATCGGCGCGCTGTTCCAGTTCGGTGGCGTCCTGAGTGCCGTTGGCGTGGGCTGGGCCATGGACCGCTTCAACCCGCACAAGGTGATCGGCATTTTCTACCTGCTGGCCGGAGTGTTCGCCTACGCCGTGGGGCAGAGCCTGGGCAACATCACGCTGTTGGCCACGCTGGTGCTGGTTGCCGGCATGTGCGTGAACGGGGCGCAGTCGGCCATGCCGTCGCTGGCGGCACGCTTCTACCCGACCCAGGGCAGGGCCACGGGGGTATCGTGGATGCTGGGTATTGGCCGCTTCGGAGCGATTCTCGGTGCCTGGAGTGGCGCGACACTGCTGGGCCTGGGCTGGAGTTTCGAGCAGGTGCTGACGGCGCTGCTGGTACCGGCAGGGCTGGCGACCGTGGGGGTGATCGTGAAAGGGCTGGTGAGCCACGCTGACGCGACCTGATGTGCAGGCGAGGACGCCGGTAAAGGTAACGAAAAGAGATTGGTAGGGATGCAATAATTGGTTCGATAATCGCACAAATAGTCGATTATCGGATTGTAAGGCCCCCTCCAGTCTCCTTAATCTGAGCTTACCGAAGCATCCTGACCAGGAGTCTCCAAATGGCCGCAATTCTCTCGCTTCACGAAGCCGTGAAGCAGTTCATCCAGGATGGCGATACCGTCGCCCTGGAAGGTTTCACCCACCTGATCCCGACTGCCGCCGGCCACGAAATCATCCGCCAGGGCAAGCGCGACCTGACCCTGGTGCGCATGACCCCGGACCTGATCTATGACCAGCTGATCGGCGCTGGTTGCGCCAGCAAGCTGATCTTCTCCTGGGGCGGCAACCCGGGTGTCGGCTCGCTGCACCGCCTGCGTGATGCCGTCGAAAAGCAATGGCCGCACGCTATCGAGATCGAAGAGCATAGCCACGCCGACCTGGCCAACGCATACGTCGCGGGTGCCTCGGGCCTGCCATTCGCCGTACTGCGTGCCTATGCCGGTTCCGACCTGCCGAAAGTCAACCCACTGATCAAGAGCGTGACCTGCCCGTTCACCGGTGAAGTGCTGGCTGCGGTGCCGTCGGTGCGCCCGGACGTGACCGTGATCCATGCGCAGAAGGCTGACCGCAAGGGAAACGTGCTGCTGTGGGGCATTCTCGGTGTACAGAAGGAGGCTGCCCTGGCCGCCAAGCGTTGCATCGTCACCGTCGAGGAAATCGTCGACGATTTGCAGGCACCGATGAACGCCTGCGTGCTGCCGACCTGGGCTCTGAGCGCAGTATGCCTGGTGCCGGGTGGCGCGCACCCGTCCTACGCCCACGGCTACTACGAGCGTGACAACCGCTTCTACCAGGCCTGGGACCCGATCGCGCGTAACCGCGAAACATTCACCGCCTGGATCGACACCTACATCCGCGGCACTGCCGATTTCAACGAATTCAAGGCCAGGCTGGCCAGCACTGCGGAGGCCGCACAATGAGCTACTCCACTTCCGAAATGATGACCGTCGCCGCAGCCCGTCGCCTGCGCAATGGTGCTGTATGCTTCGTCGGCATCGGCCTGCCGTCCAAGGCCGCCAACCTGGCGCGCCTGACCTCGTCGCCTGACGTGGTGCTGATCTACGAGTCCGGCCCGATCGGCGCCAAGCCAAGCGTGCTGCCGCTGTCGATCGGCGACGGCGAGCTGGCCGAGACCGCCGACACCGTGGTGCCGACCGGCGAGATATTCCGCTACTGGCTGCAGGGTGGTCGCATCGATGTCGGCTTCCTTGGCGCCGCGCAGGTCGACCGCTTCGGCAACATCAACACCACCGTGGTCGGTGACTACCACGCCCCGAAAACCCGCCTGCCAGGCGCCGGTGGCGCACCGGAGATCGCCGGTTCCGCCAAACAGGTGTTGATCATCCTCAAGCAGTCGCCGCGTGCCTTCGTCGACAAGCTGGATTTCATCACCTCGGTCGGCCACGGCGAAGGCGGCGATTCGCGCAAGCGCCTTGGCCTGCCAGGCGACGGCCCGGTCGGCATCATCACTGACCTGTGCATCATGGAGCCGGAAGCTGGCACCAACGAGTTCGTCGTCACCGCCATCCACCCGGGGGTGACCCGTGAACAGATCATCGCTGCCACCGGCTGGGCGATCCGCTTTGCCGACGACGTGCAGACCACTGCCGAACCCACCGCAGTCGAGCTGTCCGCCTTGCGCGACCTCGAAGCCCGCACCGCCGCGGCCCATGGCCAGGTGGCAGGAGAAGCCTGATGCGCGACGTATTCATCTGTGACGCCATCCGTACCCCGATCGGCCGCTTCGGCGGCGCGCTGGCCGGCGTGCGTGCCGACGACCTGGCCGCCGTTCCGCTGAAGGCGCTGATCGAGCGCAACCCCAGCGTGCAATGGGAGCAGCTGGACGAAGTGTTCTTCGGCTGCGCCAACCAGGCCGGTGAAGACAACCGCAACGTGGCACGCATGGCCCTGTTGCTGGCCGGCCTGCCGCAGAGCATCCCCGGCGTCACCCTGAACCGCCTGTGTGCTTCGGGCATGGATGCCATCGGCACCGCGTTCCGCGCCATCGCCAGCGGCGAAATGGAGCTGGCGGTCGCCGGCGGCGTCGAGTCGATGTCGCGTGCCCCGTTCGTCATGGGCAAGGCCGAGAGCGGCTACTCGCGCAACATGAAACTCGAAGACACCACCATTGGCTGGCGTTTCATCAACCCGCTGATGAAGAGCCAGTACGGTGTGGATTCGATGCCGGAAACCGCCGACAACGTAGCTGATGATTACCAGGTTGCGCGTGCCGACCAGGACGCCTTCGCCCTGCGCAGCCAGCAGAAGGCCGCCGCTGCCCAGGCCGCCGGTTTCTTTGCCGAAGAGATCGTGCCGGTGCGTATCGCCCACAAGAAAGGCGAAACTGTCGTCGAGCATGATGAGCACCTGCGCCCGGAGACGACCCTGGAGGCGCTGGCCCGGCTCAAGCCGGTCAACGGCCCCGACAAGACCGTCACCGCGGGCAACGCTTCGGGCGTGAATGACGGCGCTGCGGCGCTGATCCTGGCCTCGGCCGAAGCGGTGCAGAAGCACGGCCTGACCCCACGCGCACGGGTGCTGGGCATGGCCAGTGCCGGTGTCGCGCCGCGGGTGATGGGCATCGGCCCGGTGCCGGCGGTGCGCAAGCTGACCGAGCGCCTGGGTATCGCAGTGAACGACTTCGATGTGATCGAGCTCAACGAAGCCTTTGCCAGCCAAGGTTTGGCCGTGCTGCGCGAGCTTGGCATAGCCGACGATGCGCCGCAGGTGAACCCCAACGGCGGTGCGATCGCCCTGGGCCACCCGCTGGGCATGAGTGGTGCGCGCCTGGTACTGACTGCGCTGCACCAGCTGGAGAAGAGCGGTGGGCGTAAAGGCCTGGCGACCATGTGCGTAGGCGTTGGTCAAGGTCTGGCATTGGCCATCGAGCGGGTTTGACCTGTACCGGCCTCCTCGCTGGGCACGTCCTTTGCCACAGGAGGGACCACGCCTCCTGCTGTGGGGGCCTGTTGGCGAAGAGGCCGAACCTTGGACGCAAGGCCAAGGCGGAACGAGCGTGTTACCAGGTGTGTCTAGAATTACCTGCGACCCTCCAGGAGTGAACTCACCATGACCTCAATCTATTACACCGGCGAAGAACGCAGCAAACGCATCTTCGCTATCGTCGGTGCCTCCTCGGGCAACCTGGTGGAATGGTTCGACTTCTATGTCTACGCCTTCTGTGCCATTTACTTTGCCCCGGCTTTCTTTCCCTCCGACGACCCGACCGTGCAGTTGCTGAACACGGCGGGCGTGTTCGCCGCAGGCTTTCTGATGCGCCCCATCGGGGGCTGGATCTTCGGCCGCCTCGCGGACCGCCATGGACGCAAGAACTCCCTGATGATCTCGGTGCTGATGATGTGCTTTGGCTCACTGATGATCGCCTGCCTGCCCACCTATGCCAGCATCGGCACCTGGGCCCCGGCACTGCTATTGCTGGCCCGCCTGATCCAGGGCCTGTCGGTTGGCGGCGAGTACGGCACCACCGCCACCTACATGAGTGAAGTGGCCCTGCGTGGCCAGCGCGGTTTCTTTGCTTCGTTCCAGTACGTCACCCTGATCGGTGGCCAGTTGCTGGCGGTGCTGGTGGTGGTGATCCTGCAGCAGTTGCTCACCGAGGACGAGCTGCGCGCCTGGGGCTGGCGCATTCCGTTCGTGGTCGGCGCCATCGCCGCGCTGATTTCGCTGATGCTGCGCCGCTCGCTGCACGAGACCAGTAGCGCCGAAGTCCGCCAGAGCAAGGAGGCCGGCACTATCAAGGGGCTGTTCAGTAACCACGCGGCAGCTTTCATCACTGTGCTCGGCTATACCGCCGGTGGCTCGCTGATCTTCTACACCTTCACCACCTACATGCAGAAATACCTGGTCAACACGGCTGGCATGACGGCGAAAAACGCCAGCTACGTGATGACCGGTGCGCTGTTCCTGTTCATGGTGCTGCAGCCGTTCTTCGGCATGCTCTCCGACCGTATCGGCCGGCGCAATTCGATGCTGCTGTTCGGCGCCCTGGGGACGCTGTTCACGGTGCCGTTGCTGATGGCGTTGAAAACCGTGACCAGCCCGTTCATGGCCTTCGTGCTGATTACCCTGGCGCTGTGTATCGTCAGTTTCTACACCTCGATCAGCGGCCTGGTGAAGGCCGAGATGTTCCCGCCGCAAGTGCGCGCGTTGGGTGTGGGCCTGGCCTATGCGGTGGCCAACGCGGCGTTCGGCGGTTCGGCCGAATACGTGGCCCTGGGCCTGAAGTCCCTGGGCATGGAAAACACTTTCTACTGGTACGTGACGGCGATGATGGCGATTGCTTTCCTGTTCAGCCTGCGCCTGCCGAAGCAGGCGGCGTACCTGCACCACGATGATTAAGGACGTGGCATGACCAACCAACTGTTCGACGCCTACTTCACCGCGCCGGCCATGCGCGAGATATTTTCCGACCGCGGCCGGCTGCAAGGCATGCTCGATTTCGAAGCGGCGCTGGCACGCGCCGAAGCTGCGGCCGGGCTGGTTCCGCACAGCGCCGTCGCGGCAATCGAGGCGGCCTGCCACGCCGAGCGCTACGACGTGCGCGCGCTGGCCGACGCGATTGCCAGCGCTGGCAACTCGGCCATCCCCCTGGTGAAGGCGTTGGGCAAGGTGATTGCCAGTGGCGTGCCCGAGGCCGAGCGCTACGTGCACCTTGGTGCCACCAGCCAGGATGCGATGGATACCGGCCTGGTCCTGCAGTTGCGCGCAGCCCTCGACCTGATCGAGGCCGACCTTGCCGGGCTGGCCGATACCCTGTCCCGCCAGGCCTTGCAGCACGCCGACACGCCGCTGGTGGGACGCACCTGGCTGCAACACGCCACGCCGGTGACCCTGGGCATGAAACTGGCCGGTGTGCTGGGGGCCGTGACCCGTCACCGGCACCGCCTGCAGGAACTGCGCCCACGCCTGCTGGTGCTGCAGTTCGGTGGCGCCTCGGGTAGCCTGGCCGCCCTCGGCAGCAAGGCAATGCCGGTCGCCGAAGCCCTGGCCGCTCAGCTTCAGCTGAGCCTGCCCGAGCAGCCCTGGCACACCCAGCGTGACCGCCTGGTGGAGTTCGCTGCAGTGCTGGGCCTGATCGCTGGCAGCCTGGGCAAGTTTGGCCGCGATGTCAGCCTGCTGATGCAGACCGAGGCCGGGGAGCTGTTCGAGCCTTCCGCGCCAGGCAAGGGCGGCTCCTCGACCATGCCGCACAAACGCAACCCGGTGGGAGCCGCTGTGCTGATCGGTGCGGCGACCCGCGTGCCGGGCCTGGTCTCGACGCTGTTTGCCGCCATGCCCCAGGAGCACGAACGCAGCCTCGGCCTGTGGCATGCCGAATGGGAAACCCTGCCGGATATCTGCTGCCTGGTTTCCGGTGCGTTGCGCCAGGCCCAGGTGATTGCCGAGGGCATGGAGGTGGATGCCGCGCGCATGCGCACCAACCTCGACCTGACCCAGGGGCTGGTACTGGCCGAGGCGGTGAGCATCGTACTCGCCCAGCGGTTGGGCCGCGACCGCGCCCACCACCTGCTGGAGCAATGCTGCCAGCGCGCCGTGGCCGAGCGGCGGCACTTGCGTGCGGTGCTGGGAGAAGAACCGCAGGTCAGTGCCGAACTGTCTGGCGAAGAGCTCGACCGCTTGCTCGACCCTGCCCATTACCTGGGCCAGGCGCGTGTCTGGGTGGCACGCGCCGTATCCGAACATCAACGTTTTACTGCCTGAAGGAGACCGCTGTGGCGCATTTGCAACTGGCCGATGGCGTTTTGAATTACCAGATCGATGGTCCGGAAAACGCCCCGGTGCTGGTCCTGTCCAACTCGTTGGGCACCGACCTGGGCATGTGGGACACGCAGGTCCCCTTGTGGAGCCAGCACCTGCGGGTGCTGCGCTACGACACCCGTGGCCACGGCGCCTCACTGGTCACTGAAGGCCCATACACCATCGAGCAGCTGGGTCGTGACGTCTTGGCCCTGCTCGACGCTCTGGACATCGCCAAGGCGCACTTCGTCGGCCTGTCGATGGGCGGCCTGATCGGCCAGTGGCTGGGCATCAATGCCGGCCAGCGCCTGCACAGCCTGACGCTGTGCAACACTGCTGCCAAGATAGCCAACGACGAAGTATGGAACAGCCGGATCGACACCGTGCTCAAGGGCGGCCAGCAGGCCATGGTCGACCTGCGCGATACCTCCATCGCCCGCTGGTTTACCCCGACGTTCGCCAAGGCCCAGCCAGCCCAGGCCCAGCGCATCTGCCAGATGCTGGCGCAGACCAGCCCGCAAGGCTATGCCAGCAATTGCGCGGCGGTGCGCGATGCCGACTACCGCGAGCAGCTGGGCCGGATCCAGGTGCCGACGCTGATAGTGGCCGGTACCGAGGACGTGGTGACCACGCCGGAACATGGCCGCTTCATGCAAGCCGCGATCAACGGAGCCGAGTACATCGAGTTCCCGGCTGCGCACCTGTCCAACGTCGAGGTCGGCGAGCCGTTCAGTCGCCGCTTGCTCGACTTCCTGCTGGCTCACTGAGGCTATTGCCATGGACGAGAAACAACGTTACGACGCCGGCATGCAAGTACGCCGCGCAGTGCTTGGCGATGCCCATGTGGACCGCAGCCTGGAAAAACTCAACGATTTCAACGGCGAGTTCCAGGAAATGATCACCCGCCACGCCTGGGGTGACATCTGGACCCGGCCGGGGCTACCGCGGCACACACGCAGCCTGATCACCATCGCCATGCTGATCGGCATGAACCGCAATGATGAACTGAAGCTGCACTTGCGCGCGGCTGCCAACAACGGCGTGACCCGTGATGAAATCAAGGAAGTGCTGATGCAGAGCGCGATCTATTGCGGCATTCCGGCGGCCAATGCCACCTTCCACCTGGCGGAATCGGTGTGGGATGAACTGGGTGTGGAATCACGCAGCTGACCCTGCACGGTCTGTTCAGGAGCCGCCTTGCGTCGCGATAGGGCGCAAGGCCGCTCCTACAACGAGCGCGCCACAACCGGGCCGGCGTTGCGCTCGACGGCCTGCTTCAGGGCCGGGCACAGGCCCAGCATGAACGCTGCTTCTGCCACCACGAACAGCGGCCCGATGATCAAGCCGCTGACGTCGTCGACGAATGCCGGTTTGCGGCCTTCATAGTAGTGACCGACGAACTGGATGATCCAGCCCACCACGAACGCCGCCAGACCACTGCCAAGCCACAGTGCCGTGGACTGTACTGCCAGCACCTGGCCGACCCACAGGCAAAGCCCCAGCAACAGGCCCATCACCAGCCCGAAGCGTACGTCCAGGCGCAGGTAGAACCATACCGAGGCCGCGGCTGCCAGCAATGCCGGGGAGCACCACATGCCGGCCACGTCCCAGCCTGGGCGTGACAGCAGGATGGTGACCGCCAGTACGATCAAGGGAATGCCCACGAAGTGGGTGGCGATGTTGCGTGGGTCGCGATGGTAACTGGCGTATTGGCTCAGGTGGTCGACGAGGTTCTTCATGTTGTGCCTCCCTGGTTTGCCGGATCGAGGTGTTTTGCTGGCACCGGCAAGGAAGCCGGTGCTGCAATCGATATAGCTCAGGATAGACCGTCGCCACTACCATCATCAGCCAGGCGAATGGCAGCGGCCTGCACTGCCATATCCAGCGGCTCAAAGCAGGTTCAGCGGGTAGCTTACGATCAACCGGTTCTCATCGAACGCGTTGGTGCTGAAGTCCCGGCGCATGGTGGAGTTGCGCCACTTCAGCGACAGGTCCTTGAGGCTGCCCGATTGCACCACGTAGGCCAGTTCGGTCTCCCGCGCCCATTCCTTGCCGTCGTCCACGGCGCCCGCGGTAACGTTGTCACCCTTGATGTAACGGTTCATCAGGGTCAGGCCGGGTATGCCGATGGTGGCGAAGTTGAAGTCATAGCGCACCTGCCAGGAGCGTTCCTTGGCATTGTCGAAGCTGGAGTTGTAGCTGTCGTTGGCCAAGGTGCCACCGCTGGTGCCGTTGACTCGCATCCAGGCGTCGTCGCCGCTGACCTTCTGCAGGCCGACATAGAAGGTGTGGCCCTGGTAGCGTGCCGAAAGCAGCGCCGAGGAGGTGCGGTTGTCCAGTTCGCCGGCGCGTTCGGCGCCGTCTTCCTTGCCGGTGAAGTAGCCCAGGTTGGCGCCGAGGGTCCAGTCGCCCAGCGGCTGGCTGTGCACCAGGTTGAGGTACTGCTGGCGGTAGATGTCCTTGAGCTGCGCGTCCCACAGGCCGATCATGGTGCGCTTGTCGTTGAAGGTGTACTCGCCGCCGGCAAAGTTGAAGCGGTCGGAAGTGAACGCCGCCTTGCCGTTCAACGACATGTCTTCCATGCTGGCATCGTTGCGCGGGCTGTTGCCGCGGAACTGGCCGGCGTACAAGGTCAGGCCGGCGATTTCCTTCGAGGTCAGCTGGCCGCCACGGAAGGTCTGTGGCAACGAGCGGCCGTCGTCCGAACGCAGGATAGGCAATACCGGCATCCATTCACCCACTTTCAGTTCGGTTTCAGACAGCCTGGCTTTCAGCGCCACGCCCAGGCGGCCGAAGTCATCGGCGGGGCGGCCATCGTCGTGCACCGGCAACAGGTGGGTGTTGGTGGTGCCTTTGCCGCCGTCGAGCTTGACCGAGTACAGGCCCAGTACGTCCACGCCGAAACCGACGGTACCCTGGGTAAAACCGGAGCGGGCGTCGAGGATGAAGCTCTGCGTCCATTCCTCGGCCTTGGCCTGCGGGTGGGCCGGGTCGACGAAGTTGCGGTTGATATAGAAATTGCGCAGGTTGAGGGTGGCCTTGGCGTCCTCCATGAAGCCACGCTCGGCGGCGTACAGCGGAAAGGCGCAGGACATGGCCAACAGGCCGGGCAGCAGCTGGCGTGCGGGTTGCAAAGTGCTCATCTGTCGTGGATCTCTTGTTTTTATGGGCGAGCCGGTGTGCTGCAGGATGCGGCCTGCAGGTGCGGGTCTTCGGGATGAACCGGGGCAACGTTGCGTGGAAAGGATGGTGCGGGGTGGGGCGTGGGTGAGGCAATTCGCCGCAAACGGAAGCGGGCGATAATCGAACGGTATGTTCCGGTTGGTTAATTTATTTTCTGCGCCGCACCGGTACCAGCGGGTTTACCGCGAGAGCCCAGAGCAGGCAACGGAAACAAGAAGCCCACCGCGAGGGTGGGCTTGCTGCTGTTGCTGTCTCAATCAGCCTTTCGGCGTTTCCACCGAGGCCTGCTGATTGGCCTGCCCGGTCTGCTCGTACCAGCCACCGCCAAGCGCCTTGTACAGATTGACCTCGCTGGTCAGCTGCGACAGGCGGTCGCCGATCAGGGCCTGCTGGGCGCTGAACAGGTTGCGCTGGGCATCGAGGAAGGTCAGGTTGCTGTCGATACCGATACGGTAGCGGCGTTCTGCCAAGCGGTAGTAGTCCTGGTTCGCTTGCACCAGGTCGCGTTGCGCCTGTAGCTGCTCCTCGAAGGTCTTGCGCGCCGCCAGGCCATCGGAGACTTCCTGGAAAGCCGTCTGAATGGTCTTTTCGTACTTGGCGACGTTGATGTCCTTCTGGATCTTCGAGTAGTCCAGGCTGGCCTTCAGGCTGCCGGCGTTGAAGATCGGCAGGTTGATCTGCGGCTGGAACAGCCAGGTGCCTTGGCCGCCCGAGAACAGGTGGCCCATGTCCGGGCTCAGGCTGCCGGCGTTGGCGGTCAGGCTGATGCTCGGGAAGAACGCCGCCCGGGCTGCACCGATGTTGGCATTGGCGGCCTTGAGCAGGTGCTCGGCTTCCTGGATGTCCGGACGACGCTGGAGGATGTCCGACGGCAGGCCGGCTGGTACTTCGGCCAGCTGGTCGGCATTGAGCTCCAGCGGCTTGGGCAGGTCGGCGGGAATGCCGGTGCCCAGCAGCACGGTCAGGCTGTTGACGTCCTGGGCGACCAGGCGCTGGTACTGCGAGTATTTGACCCGGGCGCCTTCCACGGCGGTGCGCGCCTGGCTGACGTCGAGTGCCGAGGCTACACCGACTTCGTTGCTGCGACGGGTGAGGTTGTAGCTTTCCTCGTAGGTCTTCAGCGTTTCTTCGGTCAGCTTGAACAGCGCCTGGTCGGCCTGCCAGGTGTAATAGGCGTTGGCCACGCTGGCAACCAGGCTGATCTGCGTGGAGCGGCGTGCCTGCTCGCTGGACAGGTAGGTTTCCAGGGCCTGTTCGGTCAGGCTGCGTACGCGGCCGAACAGGTCCAGCTCGTAGGCACTGACCCCCAACGTGGCGGAATACTGGCTGGTGATGCCGGCCTCGCCGGTTTGCGACATGTTCGCCGGTACCCGCTGGCGGCTGCCGCTGCCATTGGCCGAGACCGCCGGGAACAGGTCGGCCCGCTGGATACGGTATTGCGCGCGGTAGGCGTCGATGTTCAGCGCCGCTACGCGCAGGTCGCGGTTGTTCACCAGCGCGGTCTGGATCAGTTGCTGTAGCGCCGGGTCGTGGAAGAACTGGCGCCAGCCCTGCTCGGCGGCAGCAACGTCTGCCGACTGCGTTGGCGAGTATGCCGGGCCTTGCGGCCACTGCGCAGCCACCGGCGACTCCGGGGCCTGGTAGTCAGGAATGAGCGAGCAGCCGCCAAGAATGAAAGCGGTTACCGCCAGGGACAACAAAGACTTGGTCATTGCCCAGCCTCATAACGTGGAGTTTCAGGGGTGACGTCCTTTTCCGGCTGCTTGCTGCCGAACAGCGACGACACTGCGACGAAGAACAGCGGTACCCAGAAGATTGCCAGAATGGTCGCACTGATCATGCCGCCGATCACACCAGTACCGATGGCGTGCTGGCTGCCGGCGCCAGCGCCATTGGCGATGGTCAACGGTACCACGCCGAGGATGAATGCCAGCGAGGTCATGATGATCGGACGCAGACGCATGCGACACGCCTCGATCGCCGCGTCGTACAGGCTGCGGCCTTGCTCGTGCAATTCCTTGGCGAATTCGACGATCAGAATGGCGTTTTTCGCCGCCAGGCCGATGGTGGTCAGCAGGCCGACCAGGAAGTACACGTCATTGGACAACCCGCGCAGGCTGGTGGCAATCAGTGCACCGATGATGCCCAGAGGCACGACCAGCACCACGGCGATCGGGATCGACCAGCTTTCATACAGGGCTGCCAGGCACAGGAACACGAACAGTACCGAGAGGGCGAACAGTGCCGGCATCTGCGAACCGGAGAGTTTTTCCTCGTAGGACATGCCGGTCCAGGAGTAGCCGATACCGCTAGGCAGCTCGCCGGCGATGCGCTCGACCTCGGCCATGGCTTCACCGGTACTGTAGCCCGGTGCCGGTGCACCGAGGATTTCCATGGCTTCGACACCGTTGTAACGCGACAGCTTGGGCGAGCCGTAGCTCCATTCACCCTTGGCGAAGGAGGAGAACGGCACCATTTCACCGGCGCCATTGCGCACGTACCACTTCTGCAGGTCTTCCGGGCTCATCCGAGCGTTCGGTTGGCCCTGGATGTACACCTTCTTGACCCGGCCACGGTCGATGAAGTCGTTGACGTAGCTGGCACCCAGGGCAATCGACAGGGTGTTGTTGATGTCGGCGATGGTCACGCCCAGGGCGCTGGCACGTTCATCATCGATGGTCAGCTGGTATTGCGGCTCGTCGTTCAGGCCGTTCGGGCGCACGGCGCTGAGGACTTTGCTCTGCGCGGCCTTGGCCAGGAACTGGTTGCGTGCTTCCATCAGCTTGGCATGGCCGACACCGCCGCGGTCCTGCAGGAACACGTCGAAGCCGGTGGCGTTACCCAGTTCCAGCACCGCAGGCGGGGCGAAGGCGAACACCATCGCATCGCGGAAGGTGAAGAAGTGCTGCTGGGCGCGTTGGGCCAGGGCGAACACGCTGTTCTCCTTGGAACGTTCACCCCATGGCTTGAGCATGATGAATGCCATACCCGAGCTCTGGCCACGGCCGGCGAAGTTGAAACCGTTGACGGTGAACACCGAAGCAACGGTGTCGGCCTCTTCCGTCAGCAGGTACTCACGCATCTGATCGACCACCACCTGGGTGCGCTCGGCACTGGAGCCGGCCGGGGTCTGCACCTGGGCGAACAGTACGCCCTGGTCTTCTTCCGGCAGGAACGCGGTGGGGATGCGGGCGAACAGCCAGATCATGCCGACCACGATCAGCGCGTAGGCGAGCAGGAACGGCGCCTTGTTGCGCAGGATGGTGCCCACGCTGCGCTCATAGCCGTTAACACTGCGGTCGAAGTTGCGGTTGAACCAGCCGAAGAAACCGCGCTTGGCCACGTGGTGCTCGCCTTTTTTCAGCGGCTTGAGCATGGTGGCGCACAGGGCCGGGGTGAAGACCAGCGCGACCAGCACCGACAGACCCATGGCCGAGACGATGGTGATGGAGAACTGCCGGTAGATCACACCGGTGGAGCCGCCGAAGAATGCCATGGGCAGCAGCACTGCCGACAGCACCAGGGCGATACCCACCAAGGCACCCTGGATCTGCTCCATCGAGCGCTTGGTAGCTTCCTTTGGTGGCAAGCCTTCCTCGGACATCACCCGCTCGACGTTTTCCACCACGACGATGGCGTCGTCCACCAGCAAGCCGATGGCCAGGACCATGGCGAACATGGTCAGGGTGTTGATGCTGAAGCCCGCTGCGGCGAGGATGCCGAAGGTACCCAGCAACACCACCGGTACGGTCATGGTGGTGATGATGGTGGCGCGGAAGTTCTGCAGGAACAGGTACATCACCAGGAACACCAGGACCACGGCTTCGATCAGGGTGTGGATCACGCCGCTGATCGACTCGGTGACCACCGGGGTGGTGTCGTACGGGAATACCGCTTTCACCCCGGGCGGGAAGAACGGTTCCAGGTCGGCGATGGTCTGGCGCAGAGCCTTGGCGGTGTCCAGGGCGTTGGCGCCGGTTGCCAGTTTTACCGCAAGGCCGGAGGCCGGCTTGCCGTTGAACTGGGCGCTGACTGCGTAGTTTTCACCGCCCAGGCCAACCTGGGCGACATCACCCAGGCGCACCTGCGAGCCATCGCTGTTGACCTTGAGCAGGATCTTCTCGAACTGCTCGGCGGTCTGCAGGCGGGTCTTGCCGATGATGGTGGCGTTCAGCTGGGTACCCGGCATGGCAGGCAGGCCGCCGAGCTGGCCGGAGGACACCTGTACGTTCTGCGCGGCTACCGCGGTCTTGACGTCGACCGGGGTCAGCTGGAACTTGTTCAGCTTGGCCGGATCGAGCCAGATACGCATGGCGTACTGGGCACCGAACACCTGGAAGTCACCCACGCCTGCAGTACGCGAGATCGGGTCCTGCATGTTGGAGACGATGTAGTTGGCCAGGTCGTCCTTGGACATGCTGCCGTCTTCGGACACCAGGCCGATCACCAGCAGGAAGTTCTTCACTGCCTTGGTGACGCGGATACCTTGCTGTTGCACTTCCTGCGGCAGCAGCGGGGTGGCCAGGTTCAGCTTGTTCTGTACCTGCACCTGCGCGGTGTCGGGGTTGGTGCCCTGCTCGAAGGTGGCGGTAATGGTCATGCTGCCGTCGGAGTTGCTTTCCGACGACACATAACGCAGGTGGTCGATACCGTTGAGCTGCTGCTCGATAACCTGCACCACGGTGTCCTGCACGGTTTGCGCCGAGGCGCCCGGGTAGGTCACGGCGATGGCGATGGCCGGCGGCGCGATGCTGGGGTACTGGTTGATCGGCAGCTTCAGGATCGACAAGGCGCCGACCAGCATGATCACCAAGGCGATCACCCAGGCGAAGATCGGGCGATCGATAAAGAACTTCGACATGGTTTACTCCGCTTTGGCGTCTGCTTTCGCCGCGTTGGCCTGATCAGGGCCGGCGGGCTTCTTGACGTTGGTGGCTTCGCTGACCTTGACCTCGACGCCCGGGCGCACGTACTGCAGCCCTTCGGTGATCAGACGGTCACCCGGGTTCAGGCCTTCTTCGATCAGCCAGTCGCTGCCCAGGGTACGGCTGGCCTTGAGCTGGCGCAGCTCGACCTTGTTTTCCTGGTTGACCACCAGCGCGGTCGGCGCGCCTTTCAGATCGCGGGTCACGCCCTGTTGCGGCGCCAGGATGGCATTGGCGTTGACCCCGGCCTTGAGCCGTGCATGCACGAACATGCCCGGCAGCAGGGTGTGGTCAGGGTTGGGGAACAGCGCGCGCAGGGTGACCGAACCGGTGGTCTCGTCGACCGCGACTTCGGAGAATTCCAGGCGACCTTCCTGCTTGAACAGGCTGCCGTCTTCCAGCACCAGTTGCACCGAGGCGGCGTTGTCGCCGGCCTTCTGCAACTGGCCGCTTTCCAGGTCGCGGCGCAGCTT
The DNA here is from genome assembly GCF_054057835.1 of Pseudomonas sp. TE21394. Taxonomy (NCBI): domain Bacteria; kingdom Pseudomonadati; phylum Pseudomonadota; class Gammaproteobacteria; order Pseudomonadales; family Pseudomonadaceae; genus Pseudomonas; species Pseudomonas sp. TE21394. Next base: position 2,998,958 of record NZ_JBSRZR010000001.1, read on the forward strand.
GAGCAGCTCGGCCGTGGACTGGGTGACGTCGACGTAGATCGGGTCGAGTTGCTGGATGGTCGCCATGGCGTTGGCCTGGCCATTGCTCACCAGCGCACCCTCGGTGAACGCCGAACGGCCGATACGGCCGCTGATCGGTGCCAGCACCTTGGTGTAGCGCAGGTCGATCTGTGCGCTCTTGAGCGAAGCCTCGGCCTGCAATCGTTTGGCATTGGCGTCGTCGTATTCCTGCTTGGACACCGCCTGTTCGTCGATCAGTTGCTTGTAGCGTTCGGCCAGCGAACGGGTGGCCTGCAGGTTGGCCTGGGCATTGGCCAGGTTGGCCTCATACACGGCAGGGTCGATCTGGTACAGCTGCTGGCCTTCCTTGACCTCGCTGCCTTCCTTGAACAGGCGCTTGAGGATGATGCCATTGACCTGCGGACGCACCTCGGCGACACGGTACGCACTGGTGCGCCCTGGCAGTTCCGAGGTCAGGGTGAAGGCTTGGGGCTGGATGGTCACGACGCCGACCAGAGGAGCCTGCGCCACGGGCGCTGCTTCTTCTTTCTTGCAGCCACTGAGCAGGGATGCCAGGGCGACGGCGGAAACCAGAGCGGTAACGGCTGGCTTGAATTGCATGAGGATCCTCGGGTCGCTGGAGCAGGGAGACGCTCAAGAGTAATGGAAGAATCTTGATCTGGAAAAATTGCTATCCGGTGGATAAATAGCTTGCTAAGGAATATACTTACATTCATGGTTGTTTGTAAATACCGCTGGGTTGTACTCGGGTACTGCCACAGCCCCTGATTAGCTCATCCGCGATGCACCCAGCAGAGGTGCTGCGGAGCATTTCCCGTACGCGCCACGCGTTCGGGCCAGACGAGGTTGGTACTGCCATGGTCCGTCGAACCAAAGAGGAAGCCCAGGAAACCCGCGCCCAGATCATCGAGGCGGCAGAAAGGGCCTTCTACAAGCGCGGGGTTGCGCGAACCACCCTGGCCGACATCGCCGAGCAGGCGGGTGTGACGCGCGGGGCCATCTACTGGCACTTCAACAACAAGGCCGAGCTGGTGCAGGCGCTGCTTGACAGCGTGCACGAAACCCATGATCACCTGGCGCGGGCCAGCGAAAGCGAGGACGAGGTCGACCCGCTTGGCTGCATGCGCAAGCTGTTGCTGCAAGTATTCAACGAGCTGGTGCTCGACGCCCGAACCCGGCGTATCAATGAAATCCTGCATCACAAGTGCGAGTTCACCGATGACATGTGTGAAATTCGCCAGCAGCGCCAGAACGCGGTGCTGGATTGCCACAAGGGCATCACCCTGGCGTTGGCCAACGCCGCGCGCCGGGGCCAGTTGCCAGGCGAGCTGGATGTCGAGCGCGCGGCGGTGGCCATGTTTGCTTATGTCGATGGCCTGATCGGGCGCTGGCTGTTGCTGCCTGACAGTGTCGACCTGGTGCAAGATGTCGAAAAGTGGGTTGACACCGGGCTGGATATGCTGCGCTTGAGCCCGGCTTTGCGCAAATGACACTTTGTTAAGGATTGTGAGGGAGTGTTTCCTCTTTGTATTAAGAGAGGATTAATGCTGCGCAATTTTCAGTGGCCTCGTAATTGCCGGTCTGGCAATGCCGCGGCGGCAAACAGTCCCAGCACAGCCACCCCTGCGCTCACCATCAACAGCTGCCGGAACGTTTCCAGCAAGCGCCCCTGCGTCACCAGGTCCATTTCACCGGCCTTCAGGCTGCCCAGCAAGGGGTTGCCCAGCGAGGCGAACCCGCCTTGTTGCAGCAGCGCCAGCAGCAGGCTGGACATACACGCCACGCCCAGGGCTCCGCCCAACGAGCGAAACAGGTTGGTGGTGCTGGTAGCGACACCGATGTCCTTGCTGTCCACCGCGCTTTGCGTGCCCACCAGCGAGGTCGGAAACTGCAGCCCGCAGGCAATGCCGGCCAGCAGCATGAACAGCGCGCTCAGCCAGCCCGACTGTGGCGGGGTCAGCGCCATGGCGAAAATGGCCACTGGCATCAGCAGCGCACCGGCCAGGATCTGTGGCTTGTAGCGCCCGGTCCGGCTGGTCAGGCGGCCGCCGGTAAAGGCTCCCATGGGCAAGCCCATCACCAGCGGTAGCAGATGCAGGGCGGCGCTGTCGGCAGCGGCACCTGTGATGCCCTGAAAGCGCAACGGCATGAGCATGGTCAGGGAAATCGACTGGAAGCTGGCGAAGAAGATCACGCCCCAGCAAAGCACCGCGACGCGGTTGCCGAACAGGCTGAGCGGCAGCAGCGGCTCGGGGCTGCGGCGTTCATGGGCAATGAACAGCAACAGGCCCAGCGCAGCGCAGGCGAACAGGGCCAGCACGGCGGTGTCGAGCCAGGCGCGACCCTGGCCGACCAGGGTGATGCCCAGCAAAAGGCTGCCCAGGCCGAGAACCAGCAGCACGGCACCGAGGTAATCCACTTGCGCCTTGCGGCGCTGCGTCGGCATGCCGACGAGGGCGCGGCGGATCGTCCACAGCGCGACCAGCCCCAGTGGCAGGTTGATCCAGAACACCCAGCGCCACGACAGGTATGTGGTCAGCCAGCCGCCCAGCACCGGCCCGGCGACGCTCGCCAGTGCGTACATGCTGCTGAAATAACCTTGGTAGCGACCACGCTCGCGCGGAGGTACGAAGTCGCCGATGATCGCCTGGCTCACCGAGACCATGCCGCCCGCGCCGATGCCTTGCAGCACTCGGGCCAGTACCAGTTGCGGCATGTCCTTGGCCAGGGCGCAGGCGACCGAGGCCAGGGTGAACAGGCTGATGCCGGTGAGGATCATTCGCCGCCGTCCGTACAGGTCGCCCAGCTTGCCGTAGATCGGCACCGCCACAGTCATCGCCACCATATAGCCGGAGATGACCCATGCCAGCAGGCCGACGTCGTTGAATTGTGCCGAGATCGCCGGCAGCGAGACAGCGACAATGGTCTGGTCCAGCGCACCAAGGAAGATCGCCAGCATCAGGGCGGTGAGCACATTGCGCAACGTAGTGGGGGGCAGGGCGGCGGTCACGGGAATACCTATGTGTCTGTAACAGCCCCTGCGTGGGTTCCACCGCAAAGGCCAGCGGATTGTAACCTGAGTTAGGTAGCTTCCTATGTACTATCTGCATCCCCTATGCAAGATCGGCATTGGCGCATTCATCCAGTGCTGCATGGCTGCGTGATATCGTTGGTATGCCACAGAGGCTGAAAACCGCGGCTTGCACCAGCTTGGTGCAACATTTTGCCGCAGCTGTTTTGCGCCTTTGTCTCCCACACCTTTTATTCCTCTGCCTGCATGTCGAGCATGACCGCCCAGATGGCGACGGTTGGAACAGGTCAGGTAGACCCGATTACAGGGGTCGGTAGTTACCGTTCGAATTTCAACTAATTTTGCGGAGTGATCATGCCCAAGGCTTCCCATCAAGATCTGCGTTTTGCCTTCCGCGAGCTGCTCGCTTCAGGTGCCTGTTACCACACCGCATCGGTGTTCGACCCGATGTCGGCACGCATTGCCGCAGACCTGGGTTTCGAGGTCGGCATCCTCGGCGGTTCCGTCGCTTCCCTGCAGGTGCTGGCCGCACCGGACTTCGCCCTGATCACCCTCAGCGAGTTCGTCGAGCAGGCCACCCGTATCGGCCGCGTGGCGCAACTGCCGGTGCTGGCTGACGCGGACCACGGCTATGGCAACGCGCTGAATGTCATGCGCACGGTCATCGAGCTGGAGCGTGCCGGCGTGGCCGCGTTGACCATCGAGGACACCCTGCTGCCAGCGCAATTCGGGCGCAAGTCCACCGACCTGATATCGGTCGAGGAGGGCGTCGGCAAGATCCGCGCGGCACTGGAGGCACGGGTCGATTCCTCGTTGTCGATAATCGCCCGGACCAATGCCGGCGTGCTTTCCACCGAAGAGATCATCGTGCGTACCCAGAGCTACCAGAAGGCCGGTGCCGACGGAATCTGCATGGTCGGGGTGAAGGACTTCGAGCAGCTCGAGCAGATTGCCGAGCACCTGACGGTACCGTTGATGCTGGTCACCTATGGCAACCCGAACCTGCGCGATGACGAACGCCTGGCGCGCCTCGGGGTACGCATCGTGGTCGATGGCCACGCCGCCTACTTCGCCGCGATCAAGGCCACCTACGACTGCCTGCGCCTGCAGCGCGGCCAGCAGAACAAGTCGGAAAACCTCAGCGCCACCGAGCTGTCGCACACCTACACCCAGCCTGAGGACTACATCCGCTGGGCCAAGGAGTACATGAGCGTCGAGGAGTGACAGCGCTCCCGCAACGGCGTCACAGGTCCCTGTCCCATTCCGGTTCGTCGCTGAAGCGCTGCACCAGGAAGTCCAGCATGCTGCGCAAGGTCGCCGGCATGTGCTTGCGCGAGGTATACACCGCATTCAGGTTCAGCTCGCGCGGCTTTGCCTCGGGCAGCAGGCGCACCAGCTCGCCACGGCGCAGGGCCTCGGCCGCCTGGTAGGTCGGCAGCATGGCGATGCCGGCGCCAGCCAGCGCGGCCTTCTGCAGGGTCATTGCCTCGTTGGCGCTGATATTCCCCGCCACGGGCACGGCGACCTGCTGCCCAGCCACCTCGAAATGCCACAAGCTGTGGCCGAAATAGGCATGAGTGAGGCAATTATGCCGGCTCAGGTCGTCGACCCGTTTTGGCGTGCCGTGTTCGCGCAGGTAGGCCGGCGCCGCGCAGACTGCCGAGCGGCACACGCTCAGGCGCCGGGCGATCAGGTTGGGGTCCAGGTCGTTGCTGGTGCGGATCGCCAGGTCGATGCGTTCGTCCACCAGGTTGACCGTACGATCGAGCATTTGCAGCTCCACCTTCACTCCCGGGTAGCGCCGAACGTAGGCAGCGACCGCATCCACCAGCTGGGCCTGGCCGAATGAGGTGCTTACGCTGATGCGCAGCGCGCCTTTGGGGGCGTCATTCGGTTGCTGCACCGCGGCTTGCAGGTCGTCAGCCAGTTCCAGCAGTTGCCGGCAACGGGGCAGGGTTTCCTGGCCGGCGGCAGTGAGACTGAGCCTGCGCGTGGTGCGCTGCATCAACCGCGCGCCAACCCAGTCCTCCAACTCTGCCAGGTAGCGCGACACCACTGGCCGGGAAAGCTGCAGATGATCCGCCGCTGCTGACTGACTGCCGAGGTCGACGACGGTGACGAAAACACGCATGGCGTTTAGGCGGTCCATGATCTGCCCGATTTCAGAAACAAACTATGTGCAAGGATCGCATTTTTTGGCATGGATCGGGCAATTAAGCTGTTGGGCATTGTTCATCTGACGAGCGTTTCCAATGCCTCTTGTTACCACCTTGCGTGGGCTGCTACTGGCCTGCGTTACCCTGGCCGGCCCGGCGCTGGCTGCCCAGCCCTTGCAGCTGGAGGTCTACAACCCCGGCCATGCAGCGATTTTCCCGGTCAGCTCGGTGATCATCAGCGGCGAACACGACGCCGTGCTGGTCGATGCCCAGTTCGGCAAGACCCAGGCCGAGCAGCTGGTGCAGCGATTGCGGGCTGGCGGCAAGCACCTGACCAGCATCTATATCAGCCATGGTGACCCGGACTACTACTTTGGCCTGGATACCCTGACCCGGGCCTTCCCCGACGCCAAGGTACTGGCCTCGGCCGCCACGGTTGCCCATATCCGCCAGACCATGGCGGCCAAGCTGGCCTACTGGGGGCCGCAGATGGGCGCGGACAAGCCGATGCGGCTGGTGCTGCCGCAGGTGCTCGACGGCGACCGGCTGATGCTGGAGGGGCAGGCTCTCGAGGTGGTTGGCCTGGACGGCCCGCAGCCCGATCGCAGTTTCGTATGGATCCCGTCGATCAAGGCGGTGGTCGGTGGCGTGGTGGTGTCCGAGCACATCCATGTGTGGATGGCCGATACCGCATCGGCCAAGTCGCACGCTGACTGGCTCGCCACCCTGGCGCATATAGAAGCGCTGGCGCCGCGCACGGTCATCCCCGGGCACTACCTGGGGGACAGCAGTCGGTCGCTGCAGGCCGTGCGTTTCACGGCGAACTACATTCGTGATTTCGATGCCGAGACCGCCAAGGCGAAAGATGCCGGTACGTTGATCGAGGCGATGAAGCGACGTTACCCAGGTCTGGCCGATGAGAGCTCGCTGGAGTTGGGGGCCAAGGTCGCCAAGGGTGAGATGAAGTGGTAATTCCGTACTGGATGGAGAGTATCCCATGAAGATTGCGATAATTGGTGCCACTGGCCGTGCTGGCAGCCAGTTGCTGGAAGAAGCCCTGCGCCGTGGCCACAGTGTGCTGGCCATCGCCCGTGACCCTTCGCGCTTGCAGGGGCGTGAAGGGTTGACCGTCAAGGCGCTTGACGTCAGGGACAGCGCGGCCCTGCAAACGGCGCTAGGCGGTGTCGATGCGGTATTGAGCGCGGCCCACTTTGCGACCATCGAGCCGCACGCCATCATCGAACCAGTCAAGCGGGCCGGGGTCGGGCGCCTGCTGGTGGTGGGCGGGGCCGGCAGCCTGCTGCTGCCTTCGGGGCAACGGGTGATCGACAGCCCGGACTTCCCGGAGGCGTACAAGGCCGAGGCCACGGCCGGGGTGCATTTCCTGCAAACGCTACAACAGGAGCGGAACCTGGACTGGACTTTCCTCTCGCCATCGGCCGAGTTCGTCGAAGGTGAGCGCAGCGGGCATTACACGCTTGGCAAGGACCAGTTGCTGATCGGCGCGGACGGCAGGAGCTGGATCAGTTTTGCCGATTACGCGATTGCCATGCTCGACGAGCTGGAAAAGCCGCAGCATTCGCGGCAACGCTTCACAGTCGGCTATTGAGCGGCCCCCCGTTTGCGGTTGAACTCGCTCCAACAGAGGCATCGCAGCTCTTGAAGCCTGCGCAACCCTTGTGGAAACGGGTTTATCCGCGAAAGGGGCATCACAGACCGGCCTGGCCCTCCAGCCAGTTCAGCAACTGCACCAGCCCCGGTGGCAAACCCTTGGCCTGGCTCACCAGGTAATACCCCTTGCCGGTCATCACCTTCAGCGCAAACGGCATGCACAATCGCCCCCCGCGCAAATCGTCACCGATCAGCGACCAGTCGCCGATGGCCACCCCTGTGCCCTGCGAAGCCATGGCCATTGCCATGTCCAGCGTTTCGAAATGCTGTTTCGGCCCGTGGCTGGCCAGCACCACTCCGGCCGCCTGCAACCACAGGCGCCAGTCATGTTCATCCCGCGACGGGTGCAGCAACATGTGCCGGGCCAGGTCCTCAACCTGCTGCAGCGGCAGCGGCCCCTCGCGCAATGAAGGCGCACACACCGGGGTCAGCTGCTCGTCGAACAGCTTGCGCACGCGCAACCCATGGTTCGGCGCTTCACCATAGACCACCGCCGCGTCGAAGCCCTCGCGACGGAAGTCCACACCATGCTGTACCGTGGTGGTCAGTTCCACCGGCACATCAGGACGCAGCGCCTGCCATTCCATCAGGCGCGGAAGCAGCCAGCGCATCACGCAGGTCGGCGCCTTGAGTTGCAAGGTGGCGCTACGCTCACCCACTTCACGCACCCCTTGCTCGACCAGCGCAAAGACCTGCTGCACCCGTGGCAGCCAGTCCTGGCCTTCACGCGTCAGGCTCAGCCCGCGAGCCTGACGCTGGAACAAGGCATAACCCAGGTGCTCCTCAAGGGCTGCGATCTGCCGGCTGACGGCGCCTTGGGTAATGTGCAACTGCTGCCCGGCACGGGTGAAATTGCAGTGCTGGGCGGTGACCAGGAAGGTGTGCAGGGCCGGCAGCGGCGGAAGGCGTTTCATTGTGTTTAGCCATGATCTCAGGACATGGCTAGTATGCGTTCTTTTGCATTGTCGTAGTAGTCGTGGCTTGGGTTCAATAAGGCCGTAACCCAACGAGATTCAAGGTGAAACCCGAATGGCAACTTGCGGCGAAGTATTGGTCAAACTCCTTGAAGGCTATGGCGTGGACCATGTCTTCGGTATTCCTGGCGTACATACCGTGGAGCTCTACCGCGGCTTGGCGGGATCGTTCATCCGCCATATCACCCCGCGCCATGAACAGGGTGCCGGGTTCATGGCTGACGGCTATGCGCGGACGCGTGGCAAGCCCGGGGTGTGTTTCATCATCACCGGTCCCGGCATGACCAACATCACCACCGCCATGGGCCAGGCCTATGCCGACTCGATCCCGATGCTGGTCATCTCCAGCGTGCAGTGCCGCAATCAACTCGGCGGAGGCCGCGGCAAGCTGCACGAGTTGCCTGACCAGGCGGCGCTGGTGTCGGGTGTGGCGGCGTTCTCCCACACCCTGATGAGTGCCGATGACCTGCCCCAGGTGTTGGCGCGGGCGTACGCCGTGTTCGAGGGCGCGCGGCCACGCCCGGTGCATATCGAGATCCCGCTCGATGTGCTGGTCGAACCGGCTGATCACCTGCTGCCTGGGCGCCCGGTACGTGCTAGCCGGGCAGGGGCGGCGCCGCAGGCGGTGGCGCTGATGGCCGAACGCCTGGCCAGCGCACGGCGGCCGCTGATCCTGGCCGGGGGCGGGGCGCTGGCAGCGGGGACTGCGCTGGCACGCCTGGCCGAACACTTGCAGGCCCCGGTGGCGCTGACCATCAATGCCAAGGGCTTGCTGCCGTCCCGCCATCCGCTGCAGATCGGTTCGACCCAGTCACTGCCGGCCACACGTGCCCTGGTGGCCGAAGCTGATGTAGTGCTCGCAATAGGCACCGAGCTGGGCGAAACCGATTATGACGTGACCTTCAAAGGCGGGTTCGCGATCCCCGGCGCTCTGTTGCGCATCGACATCGACCCGGACCAGACCGTGCGCAACTATCTACCCGAGCTGGCGCTGGTGGCAGATGCCGAACTGGCAGCCGAGGCGTTGCTCGTTGCCGTGCAGGCGCAGCCGCAGCCTGTGCGTGAAGGTAGCTGGGGGGCTGCCCGCGTGGCCAAACTGCGCCAGGCACTGACGGCCGGTTGGGACCAGCCAACCTTGAGCCAGACGCGCCTGTTGCTGGCCATTCTCGAATGTTTGCCGAATGCCGTTCTGGTGGGTGATTCGACCCAGCCGGTGTACACCGGCAACCTGACCTTGGACATGGACCAGCCACGCCGCTGGTTCAATGCCTCGACCGGCTACGGCACCCTGGGTTACGCCTTGCCGGCAGCCATGGGCGCCTGGCTGGGTAGCGCGGAGCAGGCGGGCGAGCGGGCACCAGCGGTGTGCCTGATCGGTGATGGCGGTTTGCAGTTCACCTTGCCGGAGCTTGCCAGTGCGGTGGAAGCACAGGTGCCGTTGGTCGTGCTGCTGTGGAATAACCAGGGGTACGAGGAGATCAGGAAGTACATGGTCAACCGCGCCATCGAGCCGGTTGGGGTGGATATCCACACCCCGGATTTCCTTGGCGTGGCGCGGGCACTTGGGGCCGCGGCGGAACATGTGGCAGATATCACACAGTTGCAATCGGCGCTGATGCAGGCGGTGGCGCGCAAGGGCCCAACCCTGATCCAGGTTGACCAGAGTCAGTGGCAGGCAGCCGTGGCGGAGTGAAGCAGGGCTATTGCCTGTCCCGGTCTCTTCGCGGTTGAACCCATTCCCCCAGGTTTTACCCTATTGCTGAAGGCAGCGCGGCACCTGTGGGAGTGGCAGGCACACGAAGAAGCCGGCGCAGACAAAAGCGAACTCAGCCGGCAGTGGCCCGCAACCGCGCCACATCCCGGATCGGCGGCGCGCCATACAGCCGGCTGTATTCCCGGCTGAACTGCGACGGGCTTTCATAGCCCACCCTATAGGCCGCCACCGCCGCTTCGAGCCCGTCGTTCAACATCAACCGTCGGGCTTCCTGCAAGCGCAGTTGCTTCTGGTACTGCAAGGGGCTCATCGAGGTTACTGCCTTGAACCGGTGGTGCAAGGTCGAGGTACTGAGGTTCACTACCCGCGCCAGATCCTCGATGCGCAGGGGTAACTGGTAGTTCTGGTTGAGCCAGGTAATGGCCTGGCACACCCGGTGGGTCTGGCTGTTGGCCAGGGCGATTTCATACAACCGGTAGCCCTGCGGGCCACGCAACAGGCGGTAGAGAATTTCCCGGCGGAACAGCGGCGCCAGCATCGCGATGTCGCGTGGTGTATCCAGCAGCCGGATCAGCCGCAACAGGGCGTCGAGCAACGCGGCGTCGGTTCGTTCCACATACAGGCCACGGCCCGAGGGCCGGTTGGGCACCAGCATCGGCCCGCTTTCGGCGATCAACTGGCTGATCTCGGCCGGGTCCAGGTCCAGGCGCAGCCCCAGGCTGGGGTGCTCGGGGCTGGCGTCGAGGCGCACGCCGCTCAGCGGCAAGGTCACCGACACCACCATGTAGTGCAGCGGGTCGTAGGCGTACTGTTCGTCTCCGAGGAACAGGCTCTTGCTGCCTTGGGCAAGGATACACAGGGCGGGTTGTGCCAGGGTCGGCACCGAGCGGACATTCTCGGTGTAACGCACCAGGTACAGGTCATCGATGGCCGAGGGCGGGCCGTAGGGCTCACCGGCGTGGCGTTGGATCAGCTCGGCCAGTTCCTGGCGTTGCAGTTCCAGGGTGGGGTCGATGGACGTGGCAATGGTCATGATGGCTTTCCTCTGCTGACCGACGCAGCATAGGTTTGGGCAATGGCGGACGCTAGTCGAAAGCTGCCTGCCGATTGCCTGATCCTGCCGCGCTGCAGGATCAGGCAATCGGCAGGCAGTAATGGCCTAACGCGTCGCGCGGCACAGGCCCTAACCTTGGCAGCCTGGTTTTCCGTCCGCTTGCTCCAAGGAGATTGTGCAATGACCCCGACACGACCGGTCACCCACCTTGCTTTCATCCGTGCCAGCAGCGGGCGCTCGGCAGAGCTGGGCGCGCGCCTGCGTGACTTGCTCGAACCCTCGTTGCGGGCACCGGGTTGCCTGAGTTTCACCGTGCAGCGGTCGCAGGCCGATGCCGACCTGTGGCTGCTCAGTGGTAGTTGGCAGAACCAACAGGCGATGAGCGGGTACTTTGCTTCGCTGACGCTGGAAGTGTTTGGTGAGCTGGTGCAGGCTCAGGTAGTCAGCAGCCTGGACCTGCATACCTTTGATTGAGGTGTCGCCTGTGCCGGCGATAGGGCCGGTACAGAGGAATAAGGTAAAATACCGGCCCTCGATCAACCAGGCGGATAGCAACATGGCACGTAGGGAGTTCCCGCATTTCGAAGCGGTTTCGGCGATGGTCCCGGTGGAAGGCGGTTACCACGCCGCGATTGCGGTCAAGGCCCTGCGCGTGGGCGGCGCGCCGCGTTTTCACAAGGTCCTCGACGGCCAGGTATTCAAGGGCGCCGTGGCCGCCGACGAAGCGGCCAGCGCCGAGCTGCAACGCCTGCAGGGCGTCAGCGACGAAGGTGAACTGATCTGGTGATCAGGCCGGTGGCCGGGCCATCTTGAACAGGTTGCCCAGCTCGAAATAGTCCGCCGGGCCACCGCCACGCAGGATCGGTTCGGCGGCAGCGGTATCGTAGATGCCGTTGTTCAACAGGTGCTCGGCAATGTGCACCGCCACCACTTCACCGAGGATCAGCCAGCTGGGCACCAGTTCCTGGTCGGCCCGCTTGAGCTGGACGATCTGGCTGACCTTGCACTCGAAGGCCACCGGCGTTTCTCCGACACGCGGCACGCTGACGATGCGCGACGGCGTGGCGGTGAGGCCACTCAATTCGAATTCGTTGATTTCGGCGGCCACCGGCGCACAGCTCTGGTTCATCTGTGCGGCCAACGGACGGGTGGCCAGGTTCCAGACGAATTCGCCGGTCTGCTCGATGTTGTTCAGGCTGTCTTTGCGCCCCACGCTGCAGAAGCCGATGATCGGTGGAATGTAATTGAAAGCGTTGAAAAAGCTGTAGGGTGCCAGGTTCAGGCGGCCTTCGCGGTCCTGTGAGGAAATCCAGCCGATAGGGCGCGGGCCGACGATGGCGTTGAACGGGTCGTGGGGCAGGCCGTGGCCTTTGGCGGGTTCGTAGTAGTACATCTGTGCTGGGCTTGCTGGCCCTACCTCCTGGTGGAAAAGACGCCTAGTGTGCCAAGCCTGCGCTCGCCTGCAAATGATCAAGCCCGGCCGAAGCCGGGCTGGTAGCGCGTATCAGGGGATCAGCTGATGCGGTGGGCGTTGGTGCGGTCGAAACCATCTTCGGCGAAGCGCTGGCCACCAGTGCGGTCGAAACCATCTTCGGCAAAGCGCTGGCCGCCAGTGCGGTCGAAACCATCTTCGGCAAAGCGCTGGCCGCCAGTGCGGTCGAAACCATCTTCGGCGAAGCGCTGGCCACCAGTACGGTCGAAACCATCTTCAGCGTAGGTCGCGGATTGGCTCTGTGCCGCTGCGAAGGTGTGAGCGCTGGTGCGGTCAAAGCCATCTTCGGCGAAGGCGCCAGCAGCGAAAACCGAGAGGGCCAGGGAGAGAATCAGTTGGTTTTTCATGATCGTTGCTCCAGTGGGTTCGAGAAGTTGGTTGTTTCCATAGGGTTAATGCTACGCCTACTAATTAGATAAAAAAGCGCAAAAAATAGCGTTCAAGTATCTACTTATCCGATGTATTGAGGTGCGCACAGTGTGAGCAGGCAGTGTTCATGCCCCCTTGAGGCGCTGTCTTCGCGGCAACGCCTTGGCAGCCATTGCAGCTTGGAAGGGAAGAATTAATGGGACGTTAAAAAAGAAAAGCGCCTGGCCCGGCGCCTGAGCGGTAACCCGCTGGACGCCACCCGCATCAGCAAGGGCGAGCTGTTCTACCGGGCTGGTACTGCCTTGGGCGATTACCTGGCAGACGATTCGAAGCTCGGCTTGGCCGACGGCGCCCTGCTGATCCGCAGCGCCAGCGCTCGATGGTCAGCGCCGTGTACCGCGTCAGGCGTTGGAGATGTGCAGAACTGGGTGATGAAAGGTCGGTGCATGGTGAGTGACGAACGAAGAAGGGCGCCCCGCCAACGGTGCGCCCTTCTTCATTACGGCAAGCTCACGCTCATTCGGTGGTAATCCGCGAGTGCTGCTTGGTGTCTTTCATGGTTGCGTATACCAGCAGCGAGCAGGCGATGCAGGCGGTGACATACCAGTAGAAGCCGCTTTCCATGCCAATGCTCTTGAACCACAGGGCCACGTACTCGGCGGTGCCGCCGAAGATCGACACGGTCAGGGCGTACGGCAGGCCCACGCCCAGGGCGCGGATTTCGGTGGGGAACAGCTCGGCTTTGACCACGGCGTTGATCGAGGTATAACCGCTGACGATGATCAGTGCGGCCATGATCAGGAAGAACGCGCCCCACCAGGTCTGGATGGTGTGCAGGGTGCTGAGGATCGGTACGGTGAACAGGGTGCCGAGTACCCCGAAGGCGATCAGGATCGGGCGACGGCCGATCTTGTCGGACAGCCCGCCGATCACCGGCTGCAAGCACATGAACAGGAACAGCGTGGCGGCCGAGATGGTGGTCGAGTCGCTGATACTCATGCCCACGGTGTTGACCAGGTATTTCTGCATGTAGGTGGTATAGGTGTAGAAGGCCAGGGTGCCGCCCATGGTCAGGCCGACCACGGTCATCAGCTCCTTGGGATGCCGCAGCAGGGTGCGCATCAGGCTTTCCTTGGCCTTTTCCTTCTTGGTGAAGGAGGCGGTTTCTTCCATGCCGCGACGCAGGTACAGGGCCACCACGGCGCACAGCGCACCGATCACGAAGGGTACGCGCCAGCCCCAGGCATACAGTTGCTCGGTGGTCAGGGTCTGCTGCAGGACGATCAGTACCGCCAGGGCGATGAGCTGGCCGGAGATCAGCGTCACGTACTGGAAGCTGGAGAAGAAGCCACGGCGGTTCTTGCTGGCCATCTCGCTGAGGTAGGTGGCCGAGGTGCCGTATTCGCCGCCCACCGACAGGCCCTGCATCAGACGTGCGACGACCAGCAGGATTGGCGCGGCGACACCAATGGTTTCGTAGCCCGGGGTAAGGGCGATGACCAGCGAGCCGGCACACATCAGCAGCACCGAGGCCATCAGCGCGGCCTTGCGGCCTTTGCGGTCGGCGTACAGGCCCATCAGCCAGCCACCGATCGGGCGCATGAGGAAGCCCACGGCGAAGATCGCGGCGGTATTGAGCAGTTGTGCGGTGGCGTCGCCGGCCGGGAAGAAGGCCTTGGCGAAGTACAGCGAGAATGCTGCGTAGACGTACCAGTCGTACCATTCGACCATGTTGCCGATGGAACCGCTGAAGATCGACTTCAGGCGGCTGGCGGTGGTTTTTTCCGCGGCGGGCGCAGTGGCCGCCCCGGCGGGCAGGGTGGTGGCGTTATCCATCAGGGGATACCTTCTCGTTGTTTTTGTGGAGCGCGCCGAAACGCGACTTGCACAGGCAATTGCAGAAGGTGTGCCAAATGGGGGCGTGCTGATCCAGATCGGGGCGCTTGGCCCTTCGCGGGCCTGCCCGCTCCTGCGAAGACCGCGTCACGCTTGGGTGCGCGTTTTTCATGTGGACGCGGGCGGGCTCATCAAGGGCTGCAACGCAGCCGCAAAAACAACTCGCCGTGAGCGGTTTTTTGCTTATGCGCACAAGTCGATAAGCGGATTTCCGCTCATTCCCGCCCGATAAAGTCCTCACGCACCAACCCGTGCCGCTGCATCTTCTCGTTAAGGGTGCGCCGGGGCAGCTGCAACGCCTCCATCACTGCCTTGATCTCGCCGCCATGCTGGCGCAGCGCCGCCCGCAGGCATTGCGCCTCGAACGCCTCCATCTGCGCGTTCAACGATTGCCCGGCCGGCGCCGCCTCGCTGCTCGGCGAGCCCAGCCCCAAGGCGTGGCGTTCCGCCGCATTGGCCAGTTCGCGCACATTGCCCGGCCAGTCATGCGCCAGCAACTGCGCCAGTTGCCCGCCCGACAAGGGCGGCGTCACACGGCCAAGTTTTTCCGCGGCGGCACGGGCAAAGTGCTCGAACAGCAGTGGGATATCCTCACGCCGCTCACGCAGCGGCGCCAGGCGCAGCTCGGCCACGTTCAGGCGATAGGCCAGGTCTTCCCGGAAACGCCCGGCGCGGGCTTCCTCAAGCAGGTCGGGCTTGGTCGCGGCGATGATGCGCAAATCCACGGTGATGCTCTGGTTGGCCCCGAGCCGCTCCAGCTTCTGCTCCTGGATGACCCGCAACAGCTTGGCCTGCTGCGCCAGTGGCATGCTCTCGATTTCGTCGAGGAATACGGTGCCACCGTTGGCGTATTCCAGTTTACCGATGCGTTTGCCCTGGGCACCGGTGAAGGCGCCGCTTTCATGGCCGAACAGTTCGGCTTCGAACAGCGTTTCGGGGATGGCCGCGCAATTGAGGGCTACGAACGGCTTGTCCGCGCGTGGGCCGAAATCGTGCAGGCAACGGGCCACGCGCTCCTTGCCGCTGCCGGTTTCGCCACGGATCAGTACATTGACTGGCAGGTTGGCCAGGTCCAGCACTTGCCGACGCAGCTGTTGCAGGCCCTGGGACATCCCCAGCAGCGTGCCTTCCAGGCGTGACTTGAGGTCGGCCTGCTCGTGCAGCCTGCGGTTCTCCAGCACCAGCTGGCGTTTTTCCAGGGCCCGGCGCAGGCTGCCCAGCAGGTGTTGCGGGGTGAAGGGTTTTTCCAGAAAGTCGTAGGCCCCGCTGCGCATGGCTTCCACTGCCATGGGCACGTCGCCGTGGCCGGTCAGCAGGATTACCGGCAGGTCGGGGTCGTCGGCCTGCAGGCGTTCGAGCAGTTGCAGGCCATCCATGCCGGGCATGCGCACATCGCTGACGACCACCCCGGGAAAGTGCCGTGGCAGGTGTGCCAGGCATCCTTCGGCGCGGGCGAACAACTGCACGCTGAAGCCGGACAGGCTCAGCCATTGTTCGACCGCCGTGCGGATACTGGCTTCATCGTCGACAACCATCACCGAATTCAACATACAGGCTCCAGGTCTCGGGGCAGGGTAAGGCTGAGGCGCGCACCGCCGGGCAGGTTTTCGGCCTGCAGTTGGCCACCTGCCTCGTGGACGATGCCATAGGAAATGGCCAGGCCGAGTCCCAGGCCTTCACCCACCGGCTTGGTGGTGAAGAATGGGTCGAAGACCTTGGCCAGGTTGGCCTCGTCAATGCCGCCGCCGGAATCCAGCACGCTCAGGCGCCACAGCTCGCCGTCGGGCTCGATGCGGATCTCCAGGCGTTTGTAGCGTTTGTCGGCCATGGCGTCGAGGGCGTTGCGCAGCAGGTTGATCAGCACCTGCTCGAGGCGAATGGCATCACCGCGTACCCAGGCCGGGCGCGCCAGGTACAGGGCCACTTCCACAGCTTCGCTGCGCATTCGCGCGTCCAGCAGGTGCAGAGCCTGGTCGACCACGGTGGCAAGGTCGAGGCGCTCGCGCAGCCCGACCGGGCTATTGCGGGCGAAGGTTTTCAGGTGGCCGGTGAGCGCAGCCATGCGCGTGAGCATCTGCTCCAGCGGTTCCAGGGCTCGGCGCGCTTCGTCGTAGCGGCCATGATCGAGCAGCAGGCGCAGGGTTTCCAGTTGCATGCGCTGGGTGGTCAGCGGCTGGTTGATCTCATGGGCCATGGCCGCCGACATCTGCCCCAGGGCGGCCAGCTTGGCCGACTGCACCAGGCCCTCCTGGGCCGTGCGCAGCTCGCGGGTGCGTTCTTCGACCTGACGCTTGAGTTCTTCCCGGCTGCGCTGGCGCAGGCGAGCCAGGCGCAGGCGCTGGCTGAGGAACAGCGCGGCGAAAACCAGGCTCAGCCACACGGCGGCGGCGGCCAGCGCCGCATTACGGCCGTCGGCCACTACCTGTGGCTTGCGCAGCAGGTGCAAGGTCCAGGCCTCACTGCCCAGCGGCAGGCTTTCCCACAGGTATTCACCAGTGCCCGCCGGGCCGTGCACGCGGCTGAGGGTGCTGTTTTCGGCAAAGCGGGTCAGCACCTCATGCTGTAGCGGCACCAGGGGTTGCTTGTCGTACTGACGGGTTTCGGCCAGCTCGGCGCGATCGGCGCCGCCAAGCGGCTGCAGCTCGCGGTAGCGCCAGCCGTCCTGGTTGGCGATGAAAGTGATGCCGCGGGCGTCGCTGACCAGCAGGATGTCGCTGCCCTGGCGCCACTCGCGTTCCAGTTCGGGAAACTCCAGCTTCACCACCATCGCGCCAAGGAAGCGGCCGTGCTCATCATTCACTGCGCTGGCGAGGAAGTAGCCCGGTACTCCGCTGGTCACCCCGACGGCGTAGAAGCGGCCACTGCCCTGGCTGCGGGCTTGCTTGAAGTAGGGCCGGAAGCCGTAGTTGGAACCCACGTAGCTGCTGGGCAGGCGCCAGTTGCTGGCAGCGATGGCCAGGCCGGTGCGGTCGAGCAGTTCGAGGGTGGAGGAGTTGGCCGCGCCATTGATACGCTCGAGCTTGCGGTTCAGGGCGTGCTGCAGCGGTTCGCTGACCGGGCCCTGCAGGGCGGCGATCAGCTCCGGGTCCAGCGCAAGCACGGCGGGCAACGCGCGATAACGGTCAATCAGGGTGTGCAGGGCATTGGCATACAGGCCCAGCTGCTGGCTGGCGCGCCGCGCGTCGGCGGCCATGGCCTGGCGCTTGGCCTGGTGCATGGCCCAGCCGGCGCTGAGGGCGGTGCCCAGCACGATCAGCAGCGTGATCAGCCCCAGACGCAGGGCGCGAAAGGAAAAGGGCATGGGGTGGATCCGGGTGATTGGATATCGGGGCCGGCCCGTTTCGCGGGGTTACCCGCGAAAGGGCCGGCACAGGCGACTCAGTTACAGCAGTTGAAAACTCTGCTGCTGCACCGCCTGGGAGTCCAGCCCCACCTGGACATTGAACTCGCCTGGCTCGGCCACCCGCTGCAGCTGGCCATTGTAGAACTTCAGGTCTTCCTCGCTGATGCGGAAGCTCAAGGTGCGCGACTCGCCCGGCTTGAGCATGAGTTTCTGGAAGTTCTTCAGCTCCTTGACCGGCCGGCTCATCGACGCCGACACATCCTGCAGGTACAGCTGCACCACGGTCTCGCCTGCCAGCTTGCCAGTGTTCTTCACCGTCACCTGGGCCTGCAGCGTGTCGCCACGCTTGAGGTCCTTGCTCGACAGCTTCAGGCCCGACAGCTCGAAGCTGCTGTAGCTCAGGCCATAACCGAAGGGATACAGTGGCCCGTTGGGTTCCTCGAAGTACTGCGAGGTATAGTTGCCGGGCTTGCCCGGGGTGAAGGGGCGGCCGATACGGGTGTGGTTGTAGTACATCGGGATCTGCCCGACCGAGCGCGGGAAGGTGATGGCCAGTTTGCCGGACGGGTTGTAGTCACCGAACAGCACGTCGGCAATCGCATTGCCGCCTTCGGTACCGGCGAACCAGGTTTCGAGAATTGCATCAGCCTGCTCACGCTCCCAGCTGATCGACAGCGGACGGCCGTTCATCAGCACCAGCACCAGCGGTTTGCCGGTGGCTTTCAGGGCCTTGATCAGCTCACGCTGGCTGGCCGGGATTTCCAGGGTGGTGCGGCTCGACGACTCGTGGGACATGCCGCGCGATTCGCCGACTACTGCGATTACCACGTCGGACTGCTGCGCCGCCTTCACCGCTTCGTCGATCAGCACCGCAGGCGGCCGTGGGTCATCGACGATTTCCGGGGCATCGAAGTTGAGGAAGTTCAGGTAATCGAATATCGCCTTGTCGCCGGTGATGTTGGAACCCTTGGCATAGACCAGCCTGGCCTTGCCTTCGACGGCGCGGCGCAGGCCTTCGCGTACGGTCACCGAGTGCTTGGGTTGGCCGTCAGCTGCCCAGCTGCCCATCATGTCGATCGGCGCATCGGCCAATGGGCCGACCAGGGCAATGGTGCCGGCCTTTTTCAGCGGCAGGGTCTGGTTGCGGTTTTCCAGCAGCACCAGGCTGCGACGCGCCACGTCACGCGCGGCTTCGCGGTGCAGGCGGTCGTTGCCGTAATAGTCCTTGAGGTCGCTTTCGGCCTTGCCGATGCGCACGTATGGGTCCTTGAACAGGCCCATGTCGTACTTGGCACCCAGCACTTCGCGCACCGCCTGGTCGAGTTCGCGCTGGGTCACCTCGCCGGACTTCAACAAGCCTGGCAGCTCTTCACCGTACAGCGTGTCGTTCATGCTCATGTCGACGCCGGCCTTGATCGCCAGCTTGGCGGCTTCGCGACCGTCGCGGGCGACGCCGTGGCGAATCAGCTCCTCGATGGCGCCGTGGTCGCTGATGGTCACACCCTTGAAGCCCCACTCCTTGCGCAGCAGGTCATTCATCAGCCAGGTGTTGGAGGTGGCTGGCACGCCGTTGATCGAGTTCAGCGCCACCATCACCCCGCCAGCACCGGCGTCCAGCGCGGCGCGGTAGGGCGGCAGGTAATCGTTGTACATCTTCGGCAGGCTCATATCGACCGTGTTGTAGTCGCGCCCGCCTTCCACGGCGCCGTACAGGGCGAAGTGCTTGACGATGGCCATGATGCTGTCGGGGTTGGCCGGGCTGCTGCCCTGGAACGAGCGGACCATTACCTGGCCGATCTTCGAAGTCAGGTAGGTGTCCTCGCCAAAGCCTTCGCTGGTGCGGCCCCAGCGTGGGTCGCGGGCGATGTCGACCATCGGTGCAAAGGTCATGTCGAGGGCGTCGGCCGCTGCTTCGATAGCGGCCGTGCGGCCTACCTTGGCCACGGCGTCCATGTCCCAGGTCGCGGCCATGCCCAGGCCGATCGGGAAAATGGTGCGCTCGCCGTGGACGGTGTCGTAGGCGAAGAACATCGGGATCTTCAGCCGGCTGCGCATGGCCGCGTCCTGCATGGGGCGGTTTTCCGGTGCGGTGCGCGAGTTGAAGGTACCGCCGATGCGCCCGGCGGCAATTTCCTCGCGGATCTTCTCCCTGGGCATTTCCGGACCAATGCTGATCAGACGCAACTGGCCGATTTTCTCGGCTTCGGTCATCTGGCTGATCAGATGGTCGATGAACGCCTGCTTGTCCTGCAGGGGCGGAGCGGAGGGGGCGGCGAGGGCCGCCTGACTGGCAAGGCCCATGGCCAGGCCCAGCAAAGACAGTTTCATCATCAATTCCGTTTTGGGGCCTCTGCCGTATCGACAGTGATACGCGCGCGGCCGAGGTTTTCAGGCGGCTATTGTTGTACGATTCGCAAGCATATTTTCCTGCGGCGGATTATGCCTGAATCTGTCGCCAGCGGACGAAGCCCCGAATGCCGGGACAACAACTATAAGAATGCGCAAGAGACCGACGGCATGACTCCCCTTGACGAATACCATCAGCGGCTGGTTGCCGAAGCCATTGCCCGTGCCGAAAGGCGCACCGATGCCGAACTGGTGACGGTGCTGGCCCGGCGTGCCGACGATTACGCCTATTGGCCTCTGTTCTGGGCGGCGGTGCTGGCGCTGGTCGTGCCGGGCCTGCTGCACTGGCTGCTGGGCTGGCCCGGGGGGCGCGGCTTGCTGGTGGCCAACGTGGTGCTGTTCGTCGGCTTGTGCCTGTTGCTGCGTAACCCGCGCCTGGCCGGCTGGCTGATCCCCCGCGCGCTGCGCCGTTGGCGAGCGTCGCGCCTGGCCCGACAGCAGTTTCGCGAACAGAACCTGCAGCGCACGGCAGGTGCGACGGGGGTGCTGATCTTCGTCTGCGAAGCGGAGCGGCATGTCGAGATCCTGGTCGACCGCGGTATCGAGCACTGCCTGGATGCCACGGCCCGCGCGGCCATCGTCGCCCGGCTTGCCGAGCAGGTGCGCCAGGGGCGGACTTTGCAGGGCTTTGTCGAGTGCATCGACGCGTGCGGCGAACTGCTCAGCGAACATGTGCCGCCGACCCATGCACGCAATGAGCTGCCTAATCGCCTGGTGATTCTCGATTGATGGGGGACTCGCCGCCAGTCCGTGTTCCCACAGGATCGGTACCACCCTGTAGAATGCGCGCATTGCGCCCTGCGCTTCCCGCTATCCGAGGCACCGCTTTCCCATGTCCGCCAGTCCTTCCTCCCCCGCCGCGCCGGATGCCCGCGCCCAGTTTCTCGACCTGCTGAACACCGCCCTGCAGGGCAAGACCCTGGTCAAACTGGTGCTGGCGCGGCATGTCGGTACCGACCAGACCCTGCAACGGATCATTGCCAAGCCGCTGCAGGTCAAGGGCCAGGCGTGCCTGTCGCTGGTCTATCGCCACCAGACCCGTGACATCACCCGTAACCTGGCGCTGGAGCAGGCCCAGGCACTGGTTGCCGAACTGCTGCCGGGCAGCTTCCGCAACGCCCACCTGTTCGACGGCGACGGCGAAGTGCAGCTGACCTTCAGCAAGAAGGGCAAAGCCATGCTCCAGCGCCACGGCGCGCAGGCGCCACGCGAGGCGGCCAGCAGCGGCCATGACCGCGAGAAGAAGCGCTACCTGGAGCTGTCGCGGCCATTTCTGCGTGACCTGGGCGTGACCGACGGGCAAGGCGCGCTGATTCCGTCCATGTCGCGCAAGTGGAAGCAGATCAACAAGTTCATCGAGGTCTTCGACCATGCCCTGGCCAGCGCGCCGGTCGCCGCAGAGCAGGCGCTGCGGGTGGCCGATTTCGGTTCTGGCAAGGGCTACCTGACCTTCGCCATGCACGATTACCTGCGCAACAGCCTGGGCCGCGAAGCCCAGGTGACCGGGGTTGAACTGCGCCAGGACATGGTCGACCTGTGCAATGCCGCCGCCTCGCGCCTGGAACATCCCGGCCTGGAGTTCCAGTGTGGCGATGTCCGCAGCGTGGTGCCGGAGGCCATCGACGTGATGATCGCCCTGCATGCCTGCGACATTGCCACCGACTACGCCATCCATACCGGCATTCGCTGTGACGCCGCGATCATCATGTGCTCGCCGTGCTGCCACAAGCAGATCCGCCCGCAGCTGCACAGCCCGGGGTTGTTGCAACCGATGCTGCAGTACGGTCTGCACCTAGGCCAGCAGGCCGAAATGCTGACCGACAGCCTGCGCGCGCTGTACCTGGAAGCCTGCGGCTATGAAACCAAGGTGTTCGAGTTCATCTCGCTGGAGCACACCAACAAGAACAAGATGATTCTTGCGGTGAAGCGGCGGCAGGTGGCGGAAAACACGGCATTGCTGGAGAAGATCGGCCAGCTCAAGGCGTTCTATGGGGTGCAGGAGCACTGCCTGGAGACCTTGTTGCGGGCGGATGGGTTACTGCCGGGCACATGATCGATCAGCGGGTCTTGTGGAACGCTGCATTCGGTAATCCGCTGTCCAACACCCGCGCAAGTGCGTTGTTCAACGGATCGGCTTCGCTGACCGCCTCGCCGAGCTGGCTGGCCTGGCGATACTCGCTGGGCGTGCAGTTGGTGAACTGCTTGAAGGCGCGGGCGAAATAGGATGGGTCCTTGAAGCCGGCCTCATAGCCGATGCTGGTGATCGGCATCTGACTGTTGGCCAGCAGGTCCATGGCCAGGCTCATGCGCTTGCTCAGAATGTAATCCATGAAACCAAGACCATTGACCTCCTTGAACAGGCGGCTGAAGCGCGCCGTGGTCATGCCGCAGCGCTGGGCGAGGTCCTTCTGGTCGATACATTCGCGAAAATGCTGGTCGATGTAGGGCATGACCTTGCCGAGCGCCCTGTGCTTGTGGTGTTCATTGGTCAGGCGAATGCTGTCTGGCAGGGACGGCAGGTGATCGATGTGCTTTTCATTGGCCTGATGGTTGGCAACGCGACGAACCTCGCAAAGCTGCTTCAGGACATCAAGGTAACGACTCATCTCGCTGCTGGTCAGCGGCAGGACCAGGTATTCCCACACCCGCGAACGCATGGCCCACACCGCCAGTTCTTCGGAATGCTGCACCGTGAACATGGTGATCGGCACGGAAGGTGAGTTGCGCTTCACTTCCAGCAGCAGATTGAGGTTGAGGGTGTCTGGGCGATCGAAATGCATGCAGATCATGTCCGCCTGCTGGCGCTCGGCATGCGCGACGGTTTTTGCCAGCTTGCAATCACAGACATGGGTGAACTTTGCCATCAACGCTTCCGTGGACCGATCTCGGGTCAGATCGAACCACAGCAACAGCGGCTTTCTGCCCAAGTTAGACATCATGACTTAACCTGCTCCTGGCGGGTGTCCCTACGTGTTGCAGTATCGACAATAGACTCACGACCTGCCGAATGATTGGTTATCAGGCTAGTTCAATTTTTTTCATCGGGTTCTATACCGCGGCTAAAGCACTGATACCAGACGCTCTCCGCCCGGTTTTGCCTATATGACCAGGGCAACCGTTTGTCGGCATGTCTCGAAATTGTCGGATGCGTATCCGGGTTGCCAGCAAGTGCATACGAAAACGCGTCTCGCATAGACTTGCGCCGCTTGTTTGCATCGGCCTTGCATTGTTCTCAGGTGATGGCAAAAAGCCGCAAAAAAGTCCTAGCGATTCGCAAAAAACTCCTAACAACTACCTTCACCCGCTGACTAGGATTCCCAACAGGTAGTGCAAACCACCACTGCCCGGGAAGAAGAACATTGTCCTTAGCGAGGTGAGCGAAATGACTCTTCAAACAATCAAGGCTTCGGTCACGAAGTTTGTCCAAGATGAAGACGGCCTGACCGTCGTCGAATATGCGGTAGCCGGTGGGTTGATTGCACTTGTCCTGGTGACTGCTTTCACCAACCTGGGCGCCGCAGCCAAGGTAAAGATAAACGGGCTGATTACCGCCCTTGGCGGTACTGCTGCACCTTGAACTGAGTCATGACCAGGGCCCCAGGGGGGATGCAGCAATGTCAGCAGAATCTCTGTCCGCCATTGTCGTGCTGCTAGGGCTGTTGGGCATTGCGGTGGTGGGTGATCTTCGCCGCCATCGCATTCCCAACCTGTTGATTCTGCTGGGGGTCGGGTTGGGCTTGGCGGGCCAGGTTCAAGCATCGGAAGTTGCCGGGCTGGGTGCTGGCGTGCTGGGTATGTTCATTGGTTTTGCAGTGTTTATCCCGATGTACGCGCTGGGGGGCATGGCAGCCGGCGACGTTAAGTTGATGGCCATGGTCGGTACCTTTCTTACACCGCATCAAGCACTTTCGGCTGCACTTCTTAGCCTGATTGCCGGCGGTATATGTGGGATGTCGATAGTGTTCATACGCGGACAGTTGAAACAGACCTTGCAACGCTACTGGTTGATGTTGACGGCCCAGGCCTATTTTGCGCCGGTGGCGGATGAAGTGGCGGGCAAGCCTTTTCCTTATTCGGTTGCAATCCTGTCTGGCACCCTTTTCAGCCTTTTTTGGCAACCGCTCGGCCAATAATAGCCTGGGAGGCTAACGATGTACGCACTCAGAGACAGTGGTGCCTGCGCCTGTGCCAAGGAAGCAGTGCAAAGCCTGGCACCTCAGCCGCGTACGGTTCGCGAGACCGGCCTGGCCGAAAGCTTTCTCGGTGATTTGCTGTGCAAGCATCTGCATGACGCCGGCACGCTGGATCTGTCGCGTCTGGTGGAGCGCCTGGCACTGACCGGTGCGGTGGTGGAAGAAGTGCTGGCGTTCCTGCGCAAGGACGGCCGCGTCGAGGTGCTGGGCCAGGTCGGTGTGCAAGCGGGCGGGCAGGCGCTGCGCTACGGCCTGACCGAACGTGGCCGCAGCAGTGCCCGTGACGCACTGTCGCGCAGCGGCTATATCGGCGCTGCGCCCTTCCCGGTAGGTGTCTATCGGGAACTGCTCAAGCTGCAGACCATCCACCATGGCTGCATCAACACCCAGAACATGCAAACCGCCTTCGCCGGCGTCGTGCTTCCCGAAGGTATGCTCGATCAACTGGGCGTTGCCCTGAATTCCGGGCGCGCCATCATGATTTACGGCCCGGCGGGCACCGGCAAGACCTACGTCAGCAGCCGCCTGATCCGACTGTTCGAGGAGTCCATCTGGGTCCCCCGCGCGATCGAGATCAACGAGTCGGTTATCGAGGTCTTTGACCCCCAGATACATCACCCCCTGGAGGAACAGGGCCAACAGAACAGCTTGTTGCTCAACGAAGGCATCGACCGTCGGCTGGTGCGTTGCAAACGCCCTTTGGTCATCACCGGTGGCGAACTGGGCATGGAGCAACTGGATGTCCGTTTCGACCCGAGCAGCCGCCAGTACCAGGCTTCCCTGCAGCTCAAGGCGAGCAATGGCCTGTTCATCATTGACGACATGGGGCGCCAGCGCATGGCGCCGGCCGAACTGCTCAATCGCTGGATCGTGCCGATGGAAGAGAAGCGCGACTTCCTCAACCTGGGGGGCGGGCGCCATTGCGAGCTGCCGTTCGACCTGGTGCTGGTGTTCTCCACCAACCTCAACCCGCTGGAACTGGCCGATGAGGCCTTCCTGCGGCGCATTGGCTACAAGCTGCAGTTCAGCTACCTGAAAGTCGATGAGTACGAGCGCATCTGGCGCCAGGAGTGCGAACGCCTGGGGCTGGCTTACGACCCGGTGCTGTTGCGCTACGCGCTACAGGCACTGTACGAGGCCGAAGGTGTGCCGCTGGTGCCCTGCCACCCGCGCGACCTGCTGAGCATGGCGCTCGACCGCCAGCGTTATCTGGGCGCCGAGGGGCCGTTGTCGGTGCAGGAACTGAAATGGGCCTGGCAAAGCTACTTCGTCCAGATCAACTTCCTTGGCTAAGGAGATGCACACATGAGTGCCCGTACGCTGACCCTGGTTGCCGTTTCCCTGACCTTGGGGCTTGGCGCCGCCTGGATGGCCAACAACTGGCTGAACGGGCGGCTCAAAGGTACCCCCGATGACAACATGAAGAACGTGGTGGTCGCCACGGTGGAGATCCCGTTCGGGCAGATGATCGAGGCCCAGCAGGTGACCCTGGTGCGCATGCCCAGGGATACCGTGCCGGACGATGCCTTCGACAGCAGTGAAAAGGTGCAAGGCAAGATCGCCACCTTCGCCCTGCTGCGCGGCGATGTGCTGCGCAGTGCACGCGTCGCCGAGCACCTGGGTGGCAGTACCCTGGCGTCGTTGATCGCCCCTGACAAACGGGCCATTTCGGTACGCGTGGACGATGTGGTCGGGGTGGGCGGGTTCCTTCTGCCGGGTAACCGGGTCGATGTGCTGGCGACCCGGCAGAGCAATGGCAGCAGTAACCAGGCCGAGTCCCAGACCATCCTGCAGAACCTGCGGGTATTGGCCGTGGACCAGACGGCGGGGACTGACAAGACACAACCGGTGGTGGTGCGTGCCGTCACCCTGGAAATGTCGGCCAAGGAAGCCGAGGTCCTGGTCAAGGCGCAATCCGAAGGGAAGCTGCAACTGGCCCTGCGTAACCCGCTGGATGCGCAGAAACCCGCTCCAGCCATTGCCGCTGCCGAGCCGGTCAAGGTTGCGCCGCCAGTAGCCAGCCCGCAGCCGAAACCGGTGGTCAACCGCAGCACGGTCGGTGGTGCGGTCACGATCATCCGGGGAACTGAAATCGAGATAGCGAAAACACGGTTTTAACGTAGCTGTCGTCCGATGGCCAACCTTCGGCGGGATCAAGATCACCTCGCAAGGAGTCGTAGATGAACACTTGGCAGAGAGTAGGGCTGTACCTGTTGTGCGGGCTGGGTACGCAGCTGCTGTTCGCTGGCGTTACCCAGGCTGAAGGCTTGGGGTCTGAATACAGTTCCCTGCCAGCGGCCAACGGCAATGCGATTCAGGTACCGATCTTCAAGTCGCGCACGATCAGCAGTCGTACAGCGGTCAGGAAAATCTCGGTCGGCAACCCTGAGATAGCCGATATCCTCATTACCAGCCCGACCCAGCTCTACCTGCTCGGGCGTTCCCTGGGCACGACCAACGTGCTGCTGTGGGACGCCAGCAACCGCCTGATCGAGACCTTCGATGTGGAAGTCGTGCACGACCTCACCGGGCTCAAGACCAAACTGCACCAGTTGCTGCCCGAGGAGAACATCGAAGTGTTCAGCGCCCAGGGCGCGCTGGTGCTGCGCGGCCAGGTGCGTAGTGCTGCGGCCATGGACACGGCGATGAAGGTGGCCAAGACCTATGCCGCGCAGA
Organism: Pseudomonas sp. TE21394; assembly: GCF_054057835.1. NCBI lineage: Bacteria > Pseudomonadati > Pseudomonadota > Gammaproteobacteria > Pseudomonadales > Pseudomonadaceae > Pseudomonas > Pseudomonas sp. TE21394. Next base: position 3,025,954 of record NZ_JBSRZR010000001.1, read on the forward strand.
CCTCCAGCGTGGTGCAAGGCAAGGGCGAGGCTGCCGCAGCGGCACCGGCCCAGTCACTGGAGGTGATCAACCTGCTCAGCGTCGGCGGCAGCCAGCAGGTGATGCTGGAGGTCAAGGTGGCCGAGATGCAGCGCAGCCTGATCAAGAACCTCAACGTGCGCTTCAATGCCCTTGGCTCTGGCGGCAACTGGAGCGGCGGCGGCTTCAACAATGGACAGGGGCTGGGCCTGACGCCGGGTGGCGGCTCGATCCTCTCGCCCGGCTCGCTGATCGGTGGCGGCAAGGGCCTGTTCGCCCAGTTCCTGTCCGACGACTTCCTGTTCAACGTGGTTCTGGAGGCGTCCAAGGACAACGGTTCTGCCAAGGTGCTGGCCGAACCCACCCTCACCACCCTGAGCGGGCAACAGGCAGAGTTCATTTCCGGTGGTGAATTCCCGGTGCCGATCACCGAGGACGATGGCATTACCGTCGAGTACAAGGAATTCGGGGTGGGGGTGAAGTTCATGCCAGTGGTGCTCGATTCCGGGCGCATCAACCTCAACCTGAATGTCTCGGTGAGCGAGCTTTCCAACGTCAATTCGCTGGTGCTCGACACGGGCCTCAGCAGCATCCTGGGCGACGGTGTGGCGCAGGTGATTCCGTCGCTGACCAAGCGCAGCGCCGAGTCCACGGTCGAACTGGGCAATGGCCAGACGATCGCCATCGCCGGTCTGATCAGCGAAAACACCCGCGACTTTGTCAGCCGCTTCCCGGGGCTGGGGGATATACCCGTACTCGGGCACCTGTTCCGCAGCCAGTCGTTCATCAATGGTGAAACCGAACTGGTGATTCTGGTGACACCACACCTGGCCAAGCCCGTGGATGCCAGGGCGGTGCGCCTGCCTACCGAGAAATTCGTCGAACCCAGTGACCTCGACTTCTACCTGCTCGGCAAGACCAAAGGCAGCGAGCCCGGCCGTTCGGTGCCCGTCAGCCTAGGCGTCAGCGGCGGCAACTTTGGCCATGACCTGAACTGATCGGAGAGAACCAGCATGAGAACCGTGATCGTGTGTTGCGCGCTTGTAGCAGGGTTGTCCGGGTGCATGGCTTACGACGAAGGCCGGGTAGGGCCGCTGGGCTACAGCGTCTATCAGACCCACTACCAGCAGATTGCCAACAAGGAGGTTGCTGCCCACCCCGGTACCGAATTGCCGGCCGCAGGCGTCGATGGCCCGTTGCTGGAAGAAGTGGTCAATGGCTACCGGGGCGCGACCGGCGAAGCTCAGCAGATTGGCCAGCCGATCCAGATCAAGTTCAGCAACGATTGAGGGCGTGACGATGACTCCTCGAGCCCAACGTGTGTTCACCGCATGGCCAGGCCGGCAGCGGGGCGCAGTCACCATCATTATCGTGATCGCCCTGGTTGCGATCTTGATGATGGCGGCGTTGGTACTCGATGGCGGCCATATGCTGTTGAACAAGACACGCCTGCAGAACGCCGTGGATGCCGCTGCCCTGAGTGGCGCCAAGACGCTGAGCCAGGTGATGGGCGCTGGCAACGCCGCGACTGCTACACGGGATGCCGCGCTGTTTACCCTGAACGAAAATGCCAAGGCTGCGGGCAACCAGGAACTGTTGACGGCCATCGCTGGCAACCTTGGCACATTTGCCGTGGTGGAGCTGGCAGACAATGTCTACGGGCCGTTTTCCTTCCCCGGGCCGACCAATGCCAGTTATGTGCGGGTATCGGTGCCCAACTACTCGCTGGCAGGCTTTTTCTGGAACATCGCCCAGTCAGTCGGCCCCGGCACTGTCGGGACCAAGAGCCTGGCAGCGATCGCCACCGCCGGGCCGAGCCCGACCAGCCCCTGCAACCTGGCGCCGCTGCTGGTGTGTGGCGACCCGGCAAAATACAACCCGGATGCCGGCATGTTCTGGGGCTATCGCTTTGGTGACCTGGAGGTATTGAAGTCTGCCGCGAAGAACAGCGACCCGATTGGCCCCGGCAATTTTCAGCTGCTCGACTTTGGTGCGGGCGGCAAGGACGTTGGCGAACTCATGGCAGGCGGCGGCTCGGTCTGCCGTAACGTCGGCGACAGCGTCGATACCAAGCCTGGCAACACCGTCGGCCCTTCCGTCCAGGGCCTGAACACGCGCTTCGGCGACTACACCGGGTCATTCAAGGGCACCGACTACCCGCCTGACCTGGTGACCACCTATGACAACCCGCTGATCCAGTACAACGACGCCGCCACACCGGCGCGGGTGGAATACCAGGGCCAAGCTGTCGCGTCGAGCAATGGCAACTTGTCTGCCGGTGGCACCCAGTTGTTCGACTACAACGACTATGCGTCGCGTGCCGCCGCTTGCGTCGCAGGCGCGGGAAGCGGGTGCCAGGCGAGCGGGGTTTTCGAACGCAGGATACTGAGGATCGTGGTGGGCGACTGCTCGGGCAAGAACGCCGGGGCGTCATCGATTCCGGTCATCGGTTTCGGTTGCTTCTACGTGCTCCAGCCAGCCGAAAACAAGGGCGGGGATTCGCAGATCTTCGGCCAGTTCGTCAGGCAGTGCGGTGGCGACAACGTACCTGGGCCCACGCCGCAAGACGATTCAGGCCCACAGATCATCCAGCTCTACAAAACCTTCATCAATGGCAGTGGCACACCGAGCATCGACTCCTAGGAGCGTGTCATGGAACTTCACCGGTGCAAGCGCGCGCAGCGCCAGCAAGGGGTGGCAATCGTCGAGTTCACGCTGGCCCTGCCCTTGTTGTTGCTGACATTGCTGGCCTTTGGCGAACTCGGTCGCATGCTTTACCAGTACAACAGCCTGTTGCAGGGCAGCCGTGATGCTGCGCGGTTTGTTGCCAGCAGAGCGTGGAACGCGACCCTGGGCAAGGTCGAGGTAAGCCCCGACCTCGAGTGCATGACCAAATACGTGGCGGTGTATGGCGCCCCGTCGACACCCCCCTGCAGCCTGGCCGGGATGCCGGCCAACACTACCGTGCAGGTGGCCAAGGTGGCCGGCACCAACGACCACGTGCAAGTGACCGTCAACTACCTGTTTTCGCCGCTGGTCGCCAGCGGCCTGCCGGCCTTTGTCGGCAACAGCGTGGCGCTGAACTTCCCGCTGGTCGCCACCACCGTGATGAGGGCGCTGTGATGAAACGCAGGGGCATGCGCGGGGTATACGTGGTGGAGTTCGCCTTCGTCAGCGTATTGCTGTTCACCCTGTTGTTCGGGGTGCTGGAAATGGGCCGGCTGTATTTCACCGTCAACGTACTGAACGAGTCCGTGCGGCGCGGCGCACGCCTGGCGGCGGTGTGCAATATCAGCGACCCGGTCGTGCTGCGCCGGGCGATCTTCAACAGCGCCGGCGACAGTGGCGCCAGCAGCCTGTTGGCCGACCTTGACACCGGCGACCTGACCCTGCGCTACCTGGACCAGAACGGCGCGCTGGTGGCCAGCCCCGGTGACCTGGCGAGTGCCAGCGGGTTTGCCGCTATCCGCTATGTCCAGCTGACCCTGCAGAACTTTCAGTTCAGCCTGTTCATTCCAGGTATCGGGGCATCCATAACCTTGCCCGCATTCAAGGCGACCCTGCCTCGCGAAAGCCTGGGCCGTCATCCCAAGGCGGACGTCGCACCGGAGATCACGCCATGCTGAATCTAAGTGAACCCTCTGTATCGGCAACTTCCAGCAAGTCCAGGAAGCGCCTGCTGATCAGCAGCTCGGATGCCTTGGCCTTGCGTCATCTGCAGGAAATCTGCCAGCGCATTCCGGCGCTTGAGGTCAATGTCCGTCAGGTGGGCAACGGCCATTGCGACCCGCTTTTCGGCTTGGACCGGATGCCCGACCTGTTGCTGTTGCGCGTCGGCCAGTCGTGGCGCGAAGAACTGGCGGCCCTGTTGCAACGTCCGGCCCATGAGCGCCCGCCGCTGTTGCTGTGCGGCCAGCTGGACGACCGGGAAGGCATGCGCCTGGCAATGCAGGCCGGCGCCCGCGATTTTCTGCCGGAGCCGATCGTGGCCTCGGAGCTGATCGCCGCATTGAGCCGGATGGTCACAGAGACCCAGAACAGCAGCGAGTCGGCAGGGAAACTGGTCGCGGTGATGAATGCCAAGGGGGGCTCCGGCGGCACGGTACTGGCCTGCAACCTGGCGCATCAGCTAAGCCTCAAGGGCAACGCCCTGTTGCTCGACCTGGACCTGCAGTTTGGCAGTGTGTCGCACCATCTGGATGTCGCACAGTCGCACAGCCAACTGGACGTGCTGCAGCAGATAAAAGACATGGATGGTGTTGCGCTGCGCGGCTTTTGCAACCATTTCAGCCCCTCCCTGCATGTGCTCGGCAGCCGCAGCAATGAGCTGTGCCTGCCACAGGATGTCCAGGCCGAACAACTCGATGCGCTGCTGCAGCTGGCGCGTTCCAACTATGACTGGGTCGTGGCCGACCTGCCGCGGCAGATCGACCACATCACTGCTTCGGTGCTGGAGCAGGCGGATCGGGTTTTCGTGGTCATGCAGCAGAGCGTCAACCACCTGCGGGACGCCAGTGCCCTGGCGCGCATTCTGCGCGATGACCTGGGCGTGCGTGGCAACCAGCTCGAGGTGGTGGTCAACCGTTACGACAAGGCGGCGCCGGTCAGCCTCAAGGACATCGGCGAGGCGCTGCGCTGTGCCCATATCGTCAAACTGCCCAATGACTTCAACGTCATCAACCAGAGCCAGAACACCGGTGTGCCATTAGGTCTGCAAGCACCGCGTTCCGCGATCGCCCAGGCCCTGCGTGGGCTGGCCGAGGAACTTGCCGGCACGCAGGTGGCCACTGACAACGGGTTGTTCACGCGCGCCTTCAAGCGTGTCTTTCGGGGGTGAACCATGCTTAGCGATTTCCGTAACCGTTTGCGCAAACAGGCTGGCACCCCGGAGGTCGCCTCGCCGCCCCAGCAGAGTGGCGGCGCCAAGGCTCCGGCAGAGGCACTGATGGCATGGGAGCACTCCGCACCCGATGTGCTGTTCGAAACCAGAAGCCAGGTCACCCAGGTGGAAGCCGAGTGGCGCGAGAAGACCTATCAGCAGCTGCTGAAAATGATGGACCTGTCCTTGCTCGACTCGCTGGGGCAGGCCGAGGCCGTGCGCCAGATCCGCGATATCTGCCAACGCCTGCTCGACGAGCATTCGGCGCCGGTCAGTTCGGCCAGCCGCCAGTTGATCATCAAGCAGATCACCGACGAAGTGCTTGGCCTTGGCCCGCTGGAGCCGCTGCTGGCCGACCATACGGTGTCGGACATCCTGGTGAACGGCCATGACTCGGTGTACGTCGAACGCTTCGGCAAGTTGCAACGCACCGACGTGCGCTTTCGCGATGACCAGCACCTGCTGAACATCATCGATCGCATCGTCTCCAGCCTGGGCCGGCGCATCGACGAGTCCTCGCCGCTGGTCGACGCCCGGCTCAAGGACGGCTCGCGGGTCAACGCAATCATCCCGCCACTGGCCATCGATGGGCCCAGTATCTCGATCCGCCGCTTTGCGGTGGACCTGCTCAATACCGACAGCCTGATCCAGACCGGCGCCCTGACACCGGCCATCGCCCTGCTGCTCAAGGCGATCGTGCGGGGACGGCTGAACGTGTTGATTTCCGGCGGCACCGGCTGCGGCAAGACCACCATGCTCAACGTGCTGTCCAGTTTCATTCCGCACAACGAACGGATTGTCACCATCGAAGACTCCGCCGAGCTGCAACTGCAACAGCCACACGTGGTACGCCTGGAGACCCGGCCGGCGAACATCGAGGGGCGCGGCGAAGTCGGCCAGCGCGAGCTGGTGCGCAACAGCCTGCGGATGCGCCCGGACCGGATCGTGATCGGCGAGGTGCGTGGCGCCGAGGCGCTGGACATGCTGACGGCGATGAACACCGGCCACGATGGCTCGCTGACCACCATCCACGCCAACACGGCACGCGATGCCCTGGGCCGGATCGAGAACATGGTGCTGATGTCGGGCGCCACGTTCCCGATCAAGGCCATGCGCCAGCAGATCGCATCCGCCATCGATGTGGTGATCCAGCTGGAACGGCAGGAAGACGGCAAGCGGCGCCTGGTCAGCGTGCAGGAAGTCAACGGCATGGAAGGCGAGATCATCACCATGACCGAGATCTTCTCTTTCGTCCGCCATGGTGTGGGTGAGCAGGGCCAGGTGCTGGGCGACTTCCGCCCGAGCGGCATGGTCCCGGGCTTTCGCGATGCGCTGGCCAAGCGCGGTATCGAATTGCCCTTGGCGATGTTCAGGCCTGAATGGATGGAGGCTCGTCAGCCATGAGCCAGATACCCGGCGAATACATCCTGGTGTTTCTCGGCATGGTGTTCATTGCCGTGTTCCTGCTCAGCCAGGGCCTGGTGGTGCCGGTGTTCGGCGAGGCGGGCAAGGTGCGCAAGCGTATCCGCGGCCGCTTGCTGATCCTGGAGCGGGCGAGCCATCTGCCAAACATGCAGACCGTGTTGCGGCAGAAGTACCTGACACGTCTGTCGCCGCTGGAGGCATGGCTCGAGCAGTTGCCGTTCATGGCGACGCTGACGCAGATGATCGAGCAGGCCGGGCATGAATACCGGGCCTATCGGGTGTTGTTGACCGGGCTCGTGCTGGCAGCCGCAGCCGGCATGCTGGCCTGGCTGTTCTTCCCTTACTGGTGGTTGGCGTTGCTGGCTGCGTTCGTCGCGTTCTGGTTGCCGCTGCTGAAAATCATGCGCGACCGTGGCAAGCGTTTTGCCAAGTTCGAGGAAGGCTTGCCGGATGCACTGGAGGCCATGTGCCGGGCGTTGCGGGCCGGGCACCCGTTCAACGAAACCCTGCGCCTGGTGGCGGATGAGCACAAGGGGCCGGTGGCACAGGAATTCGGCCTGACCTTCGCCGACATCAACTACGGCAACGATGTACGCCGGGCCATGCTCGGCCTGCTGGAGCGCATGCCCAGCATGACGGTGATGATGCTGGTCACTTCGATCCTCATCCACCGCGAGACCGGCGGCAACCTGACCGAAGTGCTGGAGCGCCTGAGCAGCCTGATCCGTGGGCGTTTTCGTTTTCAGCGCAAGGTCAGGACCATGTCGGCCGAAGGGCGGATGTCGGCCTGGGTGCTGGTGGCCATACCCTTCGTGCTGGCGGCGGCGATCATCGTCACCAGCCCGGATTACCTGACGTTGCTGATCAAGGACCCTACCGGGCAAATGTTCGTCATGGGGGCTTTCGGCTCCATGGTGGTGGGGATTTTCTGGATTCGCCGAATTATCCGTATCGAGATCTAGGCGATTCTCGCAGGGGGAGCGTTGGTCATGGACTATTTGCTCGGTTTGTTGAGTGGGGTGACGGACAGCGAGGCATTGGCGCGCCTGCTGATCGTTGGTGCGATCGGGGTGAGCACGGTCATTGCGGTGGTCACCGTGACGTTGCTGGTGCTGGGGTTGCAGAGCCCGCTGCAACGCCGTCTTGCCTTGATCAAGCGTGACCATTCCAGCGTCGCGCCCGGGCGCGAGGCACCCGGCAACCTGCAGTTGTTACTGGAGCGGGTCGGTCGGCGCGTTGCTCCGTCTGCCGCCGACAAGGTGTCAGCCACCCGCACCCTGTTGACCCATGCCGGTTATGGCTCGGCGTCGTCGGTTCAGGTTTATTGGGCCGTACGCCTGCTGTTGCCACTGACACTGCTGGGCGTGTCGCTGCTGGTGTTGCCCATGGTGCCGAACCTTTCCCAGCTGACCGGTCTGGGCGTGGTGCTGACCGGGGTTGCCGCCGGGTGGCTGCTGCCGGCGGTGTATGTCGACAAGCGCAAGAAGGCGCGACAGGGGCGGTTGCGCGCAGCTTTCCCCGACGCCTTGGACTTGCTGGTGGTGTGCGTGGAATCGGGCCTGGCGTTACCCCAGGCTATCGAGCGGGTGGCTGAGGAAATGGCGGTCAGCCAGGCTGAGCTGGCCGAGGAACTGGCCTTGGTCAACGCGCAGATCCGCGCGGGTATCTCCAGTACCGAAGCGCTCAGGCAACTGGCAGACCGCACTGGCCTGGAAGACATCCAGGGCCTGGTCAGCCTGCTGGCGCAGAGTATCCGCTTCGGTACCAGCGTCGCAGCTACCTTGCGAATCTATGCCGAGGAGTTTCGCGACCGGCGTATGCAGGCCGCCGAGGAAATGGGCGCGAAAATCGGAACGAAGCTGGTTTTTCCGCTAATTTTCTGTCTGTGGCCAAGCTTTTTTCTGGTAGCCATCGGCCCGGTGATCATCGGGATAATCAAAACGTTCGGGAAGCCATGACATGAACAGGATCGGTTTGTTATTGCCCGTGATAGCCGTGCTGTCGGGGTGCCAGAGCATGGGGCCAGAGGTGAACGGTGTACGTTCGGTCTATTCGGCGGGCAATTCGGTGCTCTACCAGGTGCAGACACAGAGCAACTCGCCCGACCAGGCGATGCAGGTTGCGGCAATGGCCTACCAGGCCGGGGACCTCGACCAGGCACTGTACCAGTACTTGCGCGTCCTCGAGCTGGCCCCGGAACGCTATGAGGCGCTGGTCTGGGTGGGCCGTATTCACCGTGAGCGTGGCAATAACCAGCTTGCCGAGATGGCCTTAAACGAAGTGCTGGCCAAGGCGCCTGAAAACCCCGATGCCCTGACGGAACTGGGCCTGCTGAACCTGTCGTTGCGTAAATATGAACAAGCCAAGGCGCTGCTGTTGAAAGCCGTCGCCGTGGATCAGAAACGTTTCGCCAAGGACCCGAACAACACCCCGGCTGGGGCGGCCGCACTCAGGGTGGACAGCAAGTCGCCGCTGAAGGCGTACAACGGGCTGGGGGTGCTCGCCGACCTGGATGACAACTTCGCCGAGGCCCAGACCTACTACCGCCTGGCCGAGCTCATCGAGCCACGTTCCGCGTTCGTGCAGAACAGCCTGGGCTACTCCTACTACATGGCCGGGCAATGGGGCGAAGCCGAGCAGCGCTACAAACGTGGGGTGAGCTACGACGGTACCTACAAACCGCTTTGGCGCAACTATGGCTTGCTGCTGGCCCGCATGGCGCGCTATGAGGAGGCCGTGTCTGCCTTCGAGCAAGTCGAAAAACGTGCCGAAGCCAGCAATGACGTCGGCTACGTCTGCCTGGTGGAAGGCAAGCTGGATATCGCCGAGCAGTTTTTCCGCAGCGCGATCGAACAGTCGCCCGGGCACTATGCCGTCGCCTGGGAGAACCTGAACAGGGTCCAGCAGGTGCGGCAGATTCGCCAGTTGGGCGGCAATGCAGCAGTGGCAGAGCCCGTTGCGGTGGGCCCGGTGGTGCAGGTGACGACCGCATCGGCGCCCTGAGGGGCGTGTGGTCAGCGGGTTGGCGGCAACCCTGTCGCCAATTCCGCGTCACCCAACGGATGCGTACCGGCATCGAAGAAATGCAGATCCGTGCCAGGCAAATCCCCCAACCGATCGACGAAATGCTGCTTCTGGTTGATCACCGAAGCCTCGCTCAATGGCCGTATTGCCACCGCCAGCTGCTTTGGCCGGGCTTGCCGAATGGCTTCGAGCAGGTGCTGGTCAGTACTGTCCAGATGCTGCCCGAACAGGCATAGCCCCTGACTTTCACGGGCCAGTTGCCCCAGGCACCAGCTCAGGTAGTCCGAGTTGCGGATGGCGCGCAGTTTCTCGTCGCTGCGGTCTTCGTTGACGAACAGCGGTACTTCGCCGGGGATGTTCACGGCAAAGCCTTCGAGCAGTTCGGCGCTGTCGGCGCTGCGCTGGCGGGTGCTGCCGTCGGGCAGCTTGAGCAGGTGCAGGCCGCCGTGCAGGTACAGCAGCCGGGGACCCTCACTGTGGGTGCAACGCACGTCGAAGAAACCTTGCTCGTCGAACAGTTCGGCGAAGCCGTCAGGTGCGTGTTGCACGGCCCATGGCAGCAGCAGGTCGTAGTTGCTGGTATAGATGCTGCGGTAGCCGCGCAGGGCCAGGTTGAGCGCTGCCAGGGTGGCGACCGGCATGCGTGGCCACGGCAGATGGACGGTGCGAACGGCGTGGATCAGCGCTTCCTTGATCGAGTAGTAGCGGTTCAGCGGCGCAGTGGAATTGATGGCCAGCGCGGCATTGGCCCGTACTGTGGTGTTGAGGGTGCTGAGCACGGGCTCGAACAGTTCCGTGCCCAACGACTTGAACAGGGCCTGGTCGCTGACGGCCAGACCTTTCTTGCGGCCGGCGCGCTGCGCTTCCTCGAACAGCGAGAAGTAGCCGAACGGCTTCCACAGCGCCCGGCTGAGGCCATTGCCCAGCAGCAGGGCGTCACAGGGATGGCGGGCGGCGAGGGCTGGCCAGGGGGTGAGGGCGGCGTCGAGTGCGGGCATGCTGGGGTCCGTTGGGTGGAGCGGGAACGGGGGCGACTTTAGCATGTCCTGCACGCTGTGTAGCTTGTACCGGCCCTGTCGCCGGCAGCAGCCACTCGACGGTTCAACCTTGCGCAGCCACCTGCACACGGCGATTGCGGTTACGCCACACCCTGTACGCGCGGATGCCCGCCCGGACCGAACCGAACAGCAGCTGGTCTTCCATCTCCCGTGCCATTCCCGAGCGCACCAGCATGCGCAGGAAGGTGCCGCGGGCCCTGGCGATCGCAAACAGGATGCCCTGGGCTGCCAGGGTGTCGCGTACCTCACGCAGGGCGGCGATGCCGCTGACATCAATGCTGGTGACCGCTTCGGCATCGAACAGCACGGCCTTGGGGTGTGCCTGGCTTTGCACGGCTTCGAGCAAGCGCATCTTGAAGTAGTCGGCGTTGAAGAACAGGATCGCGTCGTCGAAGCGGTATACCACCAGGCCTGGCACGGTGCGCGCATCCTTGTGCTTGCGGATGTCCACCTGGCCTTCGGTGCCCGGCAGCCAGCCCAGCACCGCGTCGGTGGGTTGGTAGATGCTGTACAGCAGGCGCAGGATCGCCAGGGTCACGGCAAACACGATGCCGGGCAGCACGCCCAGGCCCAGCACGCCCACCGTGGTCAGCAGGCACAGCCAGAACTCGAAGCGGCTGAGGCGGCGGATGTGCCCCAGCGACCTGATGTCGATCAACCCCCAGCCGGCCATCAGCAACACGGCACCCAGCGCGGCCTGCGGGATCCACGCCATCGGCGCGGTGAACAGCAGCAGGATCAGGGCGATGACCAGCGCGGCGATGATACCCACCAGCTGGCTTTTGCCACCGACCATGTCGTTGACGGCGGTACGCGAGTCGGCGCCGCTGATGGCGAAACCCTGGGACATTCCGGCAGCCAGGTTACTGACGCCCAGGGCGACGAATTCGTGGTTGGCATTGATGGCGTAGCCATGCCGGGCGGCAAAGCTGCGTGCAGTGAGCATGGCGCTGCAGAAACTGACGGTGGCGATACCCAAGGCGTCGCGCAGCAGGCTTTTCATTTCTGCCAGGTTACTGTGTGGCCAGGCCAGTTGCGGCATGCCGGCGGGCACCGGGCCTAGGATGGCGACACCGAAGCGGTCGAGGCCGAACGCGCCGACCAGCAGCATGAACAGCACCACGACGGTAAGTGCCGCCGGCAGGCGCGGGTAGCGTCGTGGCAGCCATATCAGCAGGCCCAGCGCGCTCAGGCCGATGAAGAGCGTTACCCAGTGGATTTCCCCCAGGCGTTGGAAAAAGTCGATCACGCTGAGAATGAATCCGTCGCCTTCGATCGTGAACCCCACCACCTTGGACAGTTGCCCGGCGATCAGGCTCAGGCCGATGCCGTTGAGGTAGCCGATCAGGATCGGTCGCGAGAAGAAGCTGGCGATGAACCCGGCCCGGGCCACGCCTGCGGCAATCAGCATCACCCCGACCAGCAGGGTGACGATCACCGACAGCTCGGCAATCCGCTGCGGCTCGCCCATGGCCAATGGTGCCACGGCGCCGGCGATCATGGCGCAGGTGGCGGCATCGGGGCCGACCATCAACTGGCGCGAGCTGCCGATCAGGGCGTAGACCATCATCGGCAGCACACAGGCGTACAGGCCGTACTGCGGCGGCAGGCCGACGATCTGCGCGTAGGCGATGGCGATCGGGATCTGGATCGCGGCCACCGACAGGCCGGCCTGCAGGTCGGCGTGGAACCACTCGCGGCGGTAGTGCAGCAGGTTGGCAAGGCCCGGTAGCCAGCGGGAGAGAAACATGCGTCGTCCTTTCGAAATGTTCCACGGAACCCTCTGCGCATTGAAGCGGATCAGCGGGCAAATGGCCATGGTGCAAGTCAAGGAAGAGCAGAAACGAAAAAAGGAGCCGAGGCCCCTTTTGACAGCGATGACGTTGCTGGAACGGCATGCGGAAACGCGATGTGGAGCGGGTAGAGGGAATCGAACTCTTATTGGATATTTCCGGCTTAAAGCGTGTATCCGTGTAGTGATCTCTCGTCCCCAAGCCCCCTCTTTATGGGGAGATAGCCGTTTTCTCCACCGTGCACCACGGTGCACCGTCATCCCACAGTATCCCCGGAGCCAATTGCAACGCAATACTCGCCTAGGGTCGTCCGATCCGGAGCTCATGTCGCGTTTTTGGTCGGCGGCTCCAACCTGTGAATTCGACGTAAATTGTCCTTCCAATCAGAGGTGCCAGAGGCACCAAAAGCAGCGCGACGAGGAGATGGCTAATGGCTATAAATGGCGTCTGAATCTGTGGTAGCGTGAGCCCCTCCCGGCGGCTTTGGTATGGCGGCTAGTCCGTGTCTTTGCCTTCAAAGTAGTCAAATCGATGTCATGAACTAGGATTTGAGTCAATGGATTTCAACACTCTGGAAGAGCGCCTGGCGGACTATGGATCGGGCGGATATCTTTTCTTAGAAGCATTCATTATCAAACTCCTTCAGGTCGAGGGACAGCAGTTAGGGCAGAAGGTTGAAGGTCAAGACAGCCATGTTTCAGCTTTTGACGCCATTGCTCCAAGTGGTATCGGTGAAATTTCTTCACCGCTGGTTGTGGAAATCGTATTTTCTGTTTCCCGGTCAAAGCTCGATGCTACCGTTGAAAAATTTAGAGGGCATTCTAGTCGCGGTTACAGTTTGCTGATCATTGCTCCAAAAATATCAGATCTGAAGAAAAGTATTTATATCAATGAAGAAAACCCACAAGCGGACAATCTTGTCTACCTATGGGGTGGGAAGGAAGTCAACGAACTGATGCAGAAGCATAAGGAGGCTGTAGAAGCGCTCACCTCTAATTTGTTTTCTCTGCGTTTAAAAATGGCTGCGGAGCGTACTGTCAGGTCGTGGAAGGAAGATCGTGATCAGTTAGTAAAAGCAGTTGCTGAAAAATACCGAGCAGGCAGGTTTTCTTTAATTCTTGGCGCTGGAGTATCCAGTAGCGCTGGATTGCCTGATTGGAATACTCTGCTGAATTCCTTATTTGTTTCTATGCTATCGCAGGAAAATTTCGCCGGCCCCCACGGCGATCCGGTTAAGGTATCTGAAATCGTCGCCAGGCTAATGGAAGTAGATGGGCCGTCCACATTGATGTTAGCAAGGTATATCCGAAAAGGGCTTGCTGTGGGATCACCTGTAGAGCAGCAAGGGTTTGTTGATGCAATCACCCATCAGCTTTATTCTTTGCGTGACAAAAAATTCCCAGTTGAATCAGAGCTGATTTCTTCTATCGCGAAGCTATGTACCCCGACTCGAACCGGTGCCAACGTAAAATCTATTTTGACCTATAACTTTGATGATTTCATTGAGAGGGCGCTGCTCTCGCGCTCGTTGGTACATAAAAGCGTGTTCGAAGAGTTTGAAACACCAAGCGCTGAAGAACTGCCTGTATACCATGTGCATGGTTTTTTACCGGAGGATAGGCAGCGCTACTCCAATCTGGATCGATGCACCTTAGTTTTCTCTGAGGAAGGCTACCATCAGATTTACCGTGACGCCTATCACTGGTCAAATTTGGTTCAGTTGAACAGCTTCAAGGAAAGCTCGTGCCTTATGATCGGTCTTTCACTGACCGATCCGAATCTGCGCCGGCTATTGGAGATCGCGTCCAAATCGATCGAGGAGCCCAAACACTTCGCTTTTATGCGGCGTTTAACCTCCAAGAAATTCATGGAAGGGGCGAGTGGCAAGCCTCTCAAAATCTCAAATGCTGTGGTTGAGCGCTTCCTTGAAAGACACCATGCCACCAACGAAGAGCTTATGCGTGAGCTAGGGGTGAGCGTCATCTGGTACGAGGAGTATGGCGACATCCCGGAAATTTTGAGCAAGATTCACGCCGGGTGAGTGGCCCAAGCTTGTTTAAGACGAGTCGTTCAAAAGCTATCAGGTGGGTTGATCAGTTGCAGGCCTTGCACAGACCGTCCTTACCTCCGCCAGAGACAATCATTCGAGGTCACTCAACCAACGGCGCAATCCGATGCAAAGTCCCAGCGCCCGTAACCCTCGAAAACCGCTCAATCTCGCACATGCACTGTTCCATCACGCTAACCCCATGCGACTGCAGGTTCCTGACTAAGGCCACCGCTTTCATTTCTCCGCCAGAACCATCTTCTGAGCCATGCGCTCGGGCTGGATTTTGATTCCAAACAGCTCTACTGCTTCGGCCAGGTTGAGGTTGCGAGTGAGGATTTGACGCACGTCATCTGGCTGAGGTTTGCGGCCTTGCCGGATGTCTTCCTTGGGGATTTGGCGATAAGCTTTTCACCATTCCCGATCTCCGAGCGCCACCGAAAACGTCTTCGTCCTGAAACGGGTGGAATGTCTACACCCGTTCGTGGCTGTGCTCCATAGCTCAAAGCACAGCCATGAGGCGCACTTTTTGATCGCCCTACACCCGCCCAACAGCCCCACTTTTTAAGAAGTCCTCCAAGGGTTCTTGGCTATAGCTGCTGCTGAGGCCTGGCCGAGCGTAAGCAGCATAGCGAGCGTACTTGGCATATTTTGCGTACTTGGCGTACTTGGCTGGAGCAGCATACAGCGCGTAAGGGCACTGGCCGCCGATTGATCCCGCCCGTTGCCCTCGTCGGTTATAAAGCACCCCATCAACGAACCAGCCAATGTGCTGGCCGTTCCAGCCATAAAGGTTTTCTTCAACAACATATGCCACTGCATGGCCTGACCAAAGATAAATAGACATCTCGTTGTCGTCGGCAATGTACGCTACTGGTCGACCCCGACCGTCATAGAGTGTTTCTTCCATACTACTCCCCTACATATCATGGGTAGCGCTCTTGGGGAGCGCTATTGGTTGTATCCGCTAAAGGTTTGGCAGAGGGAATTCCAGAATGGGAGTTTTGCTAGAGATCGTGAGGGTATGCTTGGCTCTGGAAATGGCGACGTAGAAAGACTTGGCAGCTGCAGATTTTTGCCTGGTGTAGTGGATCGCGTCGGGAATCAATACGTGGTCGAACTCCAGCCCTTTGAGGAGCAGGGGGGTTGATATTGTCCTGGCCACCGGTGCTCTTCCTGTCCTGCTTAGGCGCTGCCTTACTGCTTCCGACGCAGCGACAAGGCTCTGATGCCTGCCATCCATGATTTCACTTAATGCCCGCCTGGTATCACCGATGAGCTCCCCTCGGAATGTTCTCGACAGGGGGTGACTCCTCTCCAGTTTCAATACCTCCAGAGCACTTTCAGCTGAACCATTAATCGACAGTATCGCCCAGGCGGCAGAAATTTCGATATCGAGGATGGCATCGGATGGATGCCCTGGCGCAGCCGGAGCACGAGTGATCGCATCATCAATAAGTGATCTCAACCCATCGGCGCGTGCTTGTGGGGCGGACACTGACATATCCCAGATTTCTGCAAAATCCATCAAACGCTTCGCCGCTATTTCTTCAATCGATTGAAAAGCTCCCCTGGTGCTCTTGGCTAAGTCGTTGCAAGTGTTTCTCCAGCAGTTTATCGCTGCCGTCGAACCGGTTCTGGAGTTGAACTCATCAAAGAACAGCGACATATCAAATGCATTATTGCTCTGGATGTAGTTAATGGGCCCCTCTCGAAGATCGATTGGTTCCCCTATCATCAGCTTCTGCCGAGTTTCCGCAATCCATTGACCCAGCGCGGTATTTGCTTTGGCCCAGCGGTGGGGTATTTGAAGTTCATAAGCGTGGGTGAAGTAACTGGCGACAGAGTCGCTCCAGCCGATTTTGGTTTCGACGAATTCAAAAATGCCCTGCATGGGATCCCCGAAAATAACGGTCGGAACAATGCTGGAGAGCCAGCCAGCAATCAAATGCTGGTACTGCTCGCAGTCTTGATATTCGTCTATCAGCACGCGGTCGTAGGAGGCCTTGATGACCTCCTGGACGACTGGGCTTTGCAGGATCGAAACCGCGCCAAGGTAGACGTCATCCCAATTGGGCTTGTTGGGATGCAATGCAGGCCTTCCTGAACGACCTGGGAACGCCTGGACATACTGGCGAGCCCACGATGCAATGGTGTCTACGACAACCTTGTCGCTGGGCACGTGCATTCGTTGGAGCCGAGCCCGGATTGCATGAACGCCTGCGTGTGTGTGAGTCAGTACTAAGGTTCGGTGCCCTAGGGCGGCCACCTTGGCGATCAGTTCCGTTTTCCCATGGCCTGCTGGAGCCACGACGGCCCGACGGCTGAGCGTGAGAATGGACTCAGGCGTTACCATAAAGCCAGCTCTCGACGGTGCGGAGGCATATGCCTATGGGCGACACATGTGGGTTGTCGATTATTTGCATCACGAGAGCGGATATAGCGCGACCGCGCTCAGCATTTTTGAACCAGCTTTTTTCGGCGGCTAGATCGCTTAAGCGTAGCCGGAGCTCTGGGCTGGAACCAACCAGATCCCAATCACAAAAACAGGCATCGACATCAAGGCCTTTGAAGGTTTTTTCTAAGTGATCCACTAACGTGGGCTCACTGATGAAGCCAATTACCAGGTCGAGCAGGCCGTCAATTTGGGCATCAGTGGCTGATTGGAACACCGCCCGCTCCGTGTTCAGACCACCCCCATACTCGATGACGCGCACGCTTTGAGCTTGTAGTTTGGCAGCAAAGTGGGCGTCCAGTTTTCGATCTGAATCTCTGAACAGACCCACTTCGTATCCGAGCGCCCGGAGCGCGAGCGCCAGGGGGGGGGCCGCTGATCCGCCGCCATCAATAATGGCCGCGCCGAGCTGCTCGATCGGAACGCCATCGTGTCTGTCGGGGTAGCGCTCCCTCAATCCAAGCATCATCCCCAGTTCTGTTGCGCCTTC
The DNA here is from genome assembly GCF_054057835.1 of Pseudomonas sp. TE21394. Classification (NCBI taxonomy): domain Bacteria; kingdom Pseudomonadati; phylum Pseudomonadota; class Gammaproteobacteria; order Pseudomonadales; family Pseudomonadaceae; genus Pseudomonas; species Pseudomonas sp. TE21394. Next base: position 3,043,143 of record NZ_JBSRZR010000001.1, read on the forward strand.
ACAGAGCAAAATTTTCCGGGCGAATAGAGCCCGTGGAGCCCCCTTCAAAACTCGGGAAATATCTCCGCTTGCCTGGGCATGTTTGATGTCTGCAACCGCCTCGGGTGAGCGGGAAACGATGAACAGAGAAGGTGGAGGCAGCTCAGCTAGGACGACATCGGAATGAGTGGTCATGAGAATTTGGCCTTTAGCCAGATGCGCTTTCTCTGCCTCCTGTTGCCATTTTTTTAGCTGCGCCATTGCGCCAAGGACGCGGTGTGGCTCTAGGCCTTGCTCCAGCTCATCAACGAGCACGATGGCGCCTTCGCTGATGGCTGAACGTTGAACAGCCAATGTCGCCAAACGCCTGGTTCCAAGGCCTGCCAATCGCAATGGTACCGAGCCGTCATGCAACGCGATCGAGCTGGAATTGAATCCACCTCGCCCTAGCTCAAGGTCGGGGCAGTAGGCTTGGTTGATGTAGGCGCCGAGTGAGCGGGCAGCCGTTTCGGCATAGGAGGCAGCTTGGGCTAACTCTGGGATGGAGCTCAGGTTGGCACTATGACGGGCAGAACGATAAGCATGAGCCAGCATCTGCGCGGTTTCATCGTTGGCCTCAGTCATCTTGGAGAGTACTGACCCTTGGGCCCAGGTCAGATGGCGTGCCTCGTCACCGGCCAGCCGGACAAGGCAGAACATAGCCCTGTCCCTGTTCGAAAGGATTCTTGGAACTGGATAGCGATCGCAGACCAGAGACCAAACGGGTTCCATGGTCGCATCGACCGAAAGTCTTACTGTCAGGACTGGGGTGTCGGCATCCTCAGGTTCATCGTTGAGCTCGCCCGTAGGGGAGAGGCCACGAAGATACAGGCCGAAGCGACCATCTGAGAGCAGAGCGCGGGACAATTCGCCGATCGTGACTTCCACTTCGATGTCGTCGGCGGTGTTTGCATGGTGGAAGTCGGCTTCGTTGAAGGTCATCCACCGTGGGGATAAGGCTGCCTCCACGGCGTCCAGCACGGTTGTTTTCGCGCTATCGCCCACGCCGATCAGGCAACAAATGGACTGTCCCATCAGCTTCCATTCGAGATGCTTGATGCCCCTGAAATTCTTTACAGTCAACTGCTCAACGCGCATCCATCACCCGAGAAGTGGCCAATTGCGATCAAGAGTAGCTGAGCTCAAACATAACTCAATGAATCGCCCCTGGTTTCGTAGACACCAGGGGCGATTCAATGACCTGATCGACGCCAGCTTCGTGAAGCGCTATCGGCAGCGGGAGCGTGATCGGTCGAGATCGTGATTCTGGTGGTAATTGAGGTTGCGATTGCAATCGTGATCGCGATTGGCACCCGATCGATCTCAGGGTGATTTTTGAAGGGGGAAGGGTAGGCCGGCTGCTCACTCCCTTTCGAAAATTTGGATCGCCTTTCGATGGTTAGGATGACGAGCGTGGAGACGATTCGTGGGTAGGAGTGAAAAGCGCTTTTAGGGAAATATTGAGTGCCGTTGGGGGGCATCGGGCTTTTGGCGTAGCTCAGGAGGAAGCTGACGGTGCACCAAATCTGGTGACTCTTTGGAAGGCGTCTGGGCGAGCTTGATTCGAGAGGGGCGCTAGGAGGCCTTGAGTAGCCTCGGGGCGGGGGATTCCCCTGGAAGGCCCAGAACTACTGGCCTGAAGGTGGAGCGGGTAGAGGGAATCGAACCCTCACCGATTGCTTGGGAAGCAATAGTTGTACCATTCAACTATACCCGCATGTCTTGCTAGTAAAGCTCGCTCACAAAAGCGGTTGTCCAGTAAGAACCCTCAACTAAAGCTTGGGAAGCTTTCGTTTTGCCACTAAACTATACCCGCGTCTGCGCAGAGCTTTTTACCAGAACCCTCCACGAATTAGAAGCCCGAGTTATAAAAAAGCTTGTCGGCACCCCATAGCTGCGGGTATCGGCTACAGGGCGCCGAAGGCGCTCAAATGGCAAATGCATGTTGCCCCTGTTGTACCGGCTGGTAGTGTTGACGCGGTTCGCGCATGGTCGGCTTGAGGAAGTTGAGCAGGACACTGCGGGTGTCTTCGGAAGCGGCCTTGTGTTCCATGTCGAGGAAATGGCCAGCTTCACGTATCACGCTGAACTGGCTCCTGCCTACATGCTTGCTGAACTGCCGGGCATCTTCGACGGTGGTGTACTCGTCGCGTTCGCCGTTGATGAACAGCACCGGAATGTCGATATGGCGCGCGCCGTTCAGGGCCCGTTCCAGGTCATGCTGCAGCACTTCATTGATGTGGAAGTGCATCTGCGCGTACTCGTGGCTGTCCAGGCTGCTGACGTGCCGGTAGTTGAAACGCTTGAACAGCGACGGCAGGTACTTGCCAATGGTGTCGTTGACCAGGTTGCCGACCTGATAGCGATCACAGGCGGCCAGGTACTGGCAGCCCCGCTCCAGATAGTCGCGCATCGGTTCGTTGATCACGGGCGAGAACGAACTCACCACCGCTTTCCTGACCTGCCGCGGCCGGTGCGCCAGCGCCAGCAACGTACTTGCGCCACCCCACGAGAATGACATCACGTGGTCTGCCTGGAAGTGCTCGATCAGCTCCAGCAGGATATGCGCTTCGGTCTCTTTGCTGATCAGGCGTTCGTGACGGTTGTGCGGCTTGGACTTGCCAGCGTAGGGCTGGTCGAACAGTACCACGTTGAACTGCGGGTGCAGGTTACGTACCGTCTGGGCGAACGATGCGGTGGTGGCCAGCGAGCCGTTGATCAGGATGATCGTTTTTTCGGCCGCGTCAGCGCGATAGAACTCCGTGTAAACCCGATACTGACCTTGGATATCAAGTACAGCAATTTCTGGCCTCATCTCATCGACTCCTGGCGCAAAAAGGGTATTCGCGTCACCTAGGGTGCACGTTCTTTATGACAGGTAGGCATTTGCCTGAAGAGAAACCGGGGCCCTGTGTCGATCCTTGGCACGTGTGTCGACGGGTGTTGTTTTTTGGCGGGCAATTTGCCGTGCCCCAAGGCATCGAGGCTCTGGGTGGCCGGCAAAAGGCGTCTTCGTCCACAAGTGTGACTTGGTAGTCACGTGCAGACTGACGTTTTCGATTCAAGCAGCGGGTAGCGGATCCTGCAAGTGCCGTTCGGGGGGAAATGTGACTTTTCTCGCTGAGCGGTCGTGTGGCGATGCTGGACTGCCTGTCGCAGCCTAGACCGTGGCTATTTCATCCGCCGTCAGCTCGCGAAACGCCCCTGGTGCCAACCCCGGGTCCAGGTGGATGGCGCCCATGCGCTCACGGTGCAACCCCACCACCTTGTTGTCGAAATGGCCGAACATGCGCTTGACCTGGTGATAACGCCCTTCGACGATCGCCAGCCGCGCCTGACGCGGGCCCAGGATATCCAGCCGGGCAGGTTGCGTAGTCAGATCCTCGAAGGCGAAGTAGAAGCCCTCGCGGAATTTGGCCACATAGTGCTCGCCGATCTCGTCCTCGGTTTCCACCAGGTAGTGTTTGGGCAACTTGGTCGCGGGCTGGGTAAGCCGCCGTGACCATTGGCCATCGTTGGTCAGGATCATCAGGCCCGTAGTGTTGAAGTCCAGGCGCCCAGCTATGTGCAGGTCTCCACGCAGCGCAGCGGGTAGCAGGTTAAGCACGGTGCGATGCTGCGGGTCCTGGGTGGCACTGACGCAGCCCGCAGGCTTGTGCAGCATCAGGTAGCGCGCCGGGCGGCCGGCTTGCAGCAACTGCTGGTCCAGCTCGACGCGGCTGAACTCGCGAACCTCGGTCAGCGGGTCGCTGGTCGTCTGGCCGTCCACACGCACGCGGCGTTGCGCCAGCATCAGACGCACTTGCTGGCGGTTGTAGCTGGGCAGGTTGGCAAGGAAGCGGTCGAGACGCATTGGGGACTGTCAGTCGGCGGATGATCGAAGTTGTTCTTCAACAGCCGCGCAGCGCGGGCAAAGGCAGGCTTTGTCGCGCAGTTCGGCGGGCAGCGCCTGAAGCACGGCCGGGTCGATGGTCACGGCGTAGCACCAGCAGGCCTGGGTAGCGCGGCGCGGGTCGGCAAGGGCGCACTGGTTGGACGCGCCACAGGCGGGGCAGTGTTGGGTATCAGGCATGGCTGCCGCTCAGCTGTGTCAAATTGTTGCAGAAATGGCACTGCACCTCGGCGCCACGGTCTTATCACATGTCGATGATCGCATTTCGTGTCGACGCTCGCCAGCGCCGCTGTTCGGGCACTCCAGCGGTCCAGGAGGCCGCCATGTCCTATCGAATCCTGTTGATCGCCCTGCTGGGGCTGATGACTGCCGGCTGCGTTCCGTACTACGAGAGCGGGGGCTACCATCGCTCGGATCACTACTACACCGACCGTTACGTATCGCCCGGTTATTACCGTCATGACCGTTATTACGTGACGCCACAACCGCGCTATTACTACCAGCCGGCGCCGCGTTACTACTACCGCTCGGCGCCAGCGCCGTATTACCGCTCGCCGCCGCCGCCAGCGATGCGGCAGTGGCATGGCAACCCACGCTATGACTATGGCAACCGCCAGCGCTACGACTATGGGCGCGACCGGGACCGCCATGACTATCGCGGTGGTAGCCAGCGCTACCAGCAAGATCGATGGCATTCAGACAGGCGAGGGGATGGTGGCCGTCGCTGGGATGGGCGGCGTGGGCAGGGGGGGAACTGGCAGCGGTAGGTGGATTGAAGCGGGGGCGCATTGCGCCCCTTTTCACCACGGGCGTGCAAAACGCGCGCTCTCGCCGCTAACCCATATCAGCCAGCGGGTGGCGCCCTTCCCAGACCTTGGCAAAATGCGCCTCGACCACCGCCGCCGGTACCTGCGTTACGTCGGGCCAGTGCCAGCGCGGCTGGTTGTCCTTGTCCAGCAGCCGGGCGCGTACCCCTTCGCTGAATTCCGGATGGCGACAGCAGTTCAGGCTCATGCTGTATTCCATCTGGAACACCTGCGCCAAAGACAAATGGCGAGCACGGTGGATCTGCTCCCACACCAGGTGTGCCGTCAGCGGGCAGCCTTCATGCAAGCGCTGGCCGGCCTCTGCCAGCAGCGGGTCGTCGTCCTGCTTGAGCCCTTCCAGTGCACGCCACGCAGCGGCAGCATCGGCCACATCGAGCAATTGATCGATCGCTGGCCGCCGCGGCAACCATTGGGCCTCGGGCAGCTCGGCGCAGGCACGGCGCTGTTCGGCCTTGAGCAGGCTGTTCAGTTGCAGTGCGGTCTGCTCCTGCCAGTTCAGTTGCAGCAGTTCCTCGATCAGCGCTTCCTGCTGGTTCTCGCCCAGGAAGCGGTCGGCCAAGCCCAGGTCAAGGGCGTCGTGGGCATTGATCGGCGCGCCTGTCAGGCCGAGGAACAAGCCCAGCTTGCCCGGCAGGCGGGCCAGGAACCAGCTGGCGCCCACATCCGGGTACAGGCCGATGCTGATTTCCGGCATGGCCAGCCGACTGCTGGGGGTGACGATGCGCACGTTGGCGCCTTGCAGCAGACCCATGCCACCACCCAGCACATGCCCGTGCCCCCAGCACAGCAGCGGCTTGGGGTAGGTGTGCAGGGCGTAGTCCAGACGGTATTCGGCGGCGAAGAAGGTGGCGGCCAGCGGAGGTACACTGCCGGGCTGGTCGCGGCAAGCCTCCACCAGCGCTCGCACATCGCCCCCTGCACAGAACGCCTTGCTACCGCTGCCGCGCAGTAGCACGCAGACGATCCCGGGATCACGGGCCCAGCTGTGCAGTTGCTCGCCCAGTACCTCGATCATCGGCAGGTTCAGGGCGTTCATCGCCTTCGGCGCATCCAGGGTGGCAATGCCGATGCGGGCGCCACAGGCGCCGGTGAGTACCTCGCAATGAATGGCCATGGGCTACCTCGCGCAAGTCATCGCACAAGTATGGCTTGCCTGGCCGAACATGCCGGTCGTCGGTCGGATCGTTTGACAAGCGCACGGGGCTTACCTAGTGTCGCGCCATTGTTTACGGAAGGCCCCATGACTGACGACGATCGCATCAAACTCGAACCCAGCTGGAAAGCCGCCTTGCGCGCCGAATTCGACCAGCCCTACATGCATCAGTTGCGTGAGTTCCTGCGCAGCGAATATGCCGCCGGCAAGGAGATCTATCCGCCAGGACCGCTGATCTTCAATGCGCTGAATTCGACGCCGCTGGACCAGGTGAAGGTGGTCATACTCGGCCAGGACCCGTATCACGGGCCGGGCCAGGCCCATGGCCTGTGCTTCTCGGTGCAGCCGGGCGTGGCTGCGCCACCGTCGCTGGTCAACATCTACAAGGAATTGCAGCGTGACCTGAATATCCCGATCCCCAACCATGGCTACCTGCAGAGCTGGGCCGAGCAGGGCGTGCTGTTGCTCAACACGACCATGACCGTGGAGCGCGCGAATGCGGCATCGCATGCCAAGAAGGGCTGGGAGTTGTTTACCGACCGGATCATCCAGGTAGTCAGCGAGCAATGCCCGAACGTGGTGTTCCTGCTATGGGGCTCGCATGCACAAAGCAAGCAGAAGCTGATCGACGGGACCCGGCACCTGGTGCTGAAATCGGTACATCCGTCGCCGTTGTCAGCTTATCGGGGCTTCCTGGGTTGTGGCCATTTCAGCCGGGCCAACAGCTTCCTCGAGCAGCGCGGGCTGGCGCCGATCAACTGGGCATTGCCACCGCTGTGATGGCCTGACAGACCGCGCAGAACGCGACACGATCATTCCGGCTTGGCATTCCATAGCCGGAACAGCGGCTCTGCCAGGAACAGCACCAGCAGCAGCCGCATTACCTGCAGCGCTGTCACCAGCGGCACCGATAGCTGCAAGGTCTCGGCGGTCAGGCTCATCTCGGCAATTCCCCCGGGCATCATGCCCAACGTCAGCGACCGCAGGTCCAGCGCGGTCATCACGCTCAGCACCCAGGCCGCGCTGGCGGCGATCGCCATGCATAACGCCGTTGCGACCAGGGTGCGCATGAGGAACGAAGGCGCACGGCGGAAGAACGCGCGGTTGAAGTGACAGGCCAGGCCGCTGCCGATCAGCCACTGGCCGATCTGGCTGGCGCCATTGGGCAGGCCAATCTGCAGGTTGGCCGCCAGGCTCACCGTGGCGGCTACCAGCAACGGCCCGAACAACCATGGATTGGGTTGGCGCAAGCGTTGCCAGAGCAACGCAACGGCAATGCCCAGCGGAGCAATCATTGCCAGCCAGCCCCAACTCACGCTGCCGGCATGATTCAACGGCACCCCTTCACCCAGCAGGAACTTGAACAGCGCGGGTACACACAGCACCACCGCGAGCACGCGCAGGCTCTGCGCCGCTGCCACCTGGCTGAGCACTGCGCCATTGCGAGCGCCAAGGTTGACCATCTCACCCGAACCACCAGGCATGCTGGCGAAGAACGCAGTGGCGCGGTCTTCACCGGTACGTCGCAGCAGCCATACGCTGAGCACGCTGGACACGGTGGTGAACAGTGCGCCGAAGAAGATCAGCGCGAAATGGCTGGCCGCCTGCTCGATCACCGCCGGGGTGAAGTGCAGTCCGATGCCGATGCCGATGATCCACTGCCCGCATTTGCGGCCATTGGGGATTTCCGGCAGTTGCCAGGGCGTCAGGCAGCGCACCAGGATGATCGCCAGCAGGGAGCCGACCATCCACGGCAACGGCCAGCCGACCTGGCTGGCGGCAAAACCACCGGCAAGGCCGACCAGCCCGGTCGCGACAAACAGCGGCGAGGAACGATCAGGCATCGGCCATCGCACGGCGCTGCAGGCTACGCTTGCGCCAGCTGCGCAGCAGCGGCAGGGTCAGCATGCAGATGGTCAGTACCCATACCGACAGGCTGATCGTGCTCGACCAGAGGATGCCCAGTTCACCGTTGGAGATCGACAGGGCGCGGCGCAGGTTCTGTTCCATCAGCCCGCCAAGGATGAAACCGAGCAGGATCGGCGACAGCGGGAAGTCCAGCTTGCGCAGGATGTAGCCCATGATGCCGATGCCGACCATCAGGAACAGGTCGAAGGTGGTGGCATGCACGGCATACACGCCGATCGCGGTGATGATGGCGATCACCGGCACCAGTGCCCAGTTCGGTACGGCCAGGATACGGGTAAAGATGCGGATCATCGGAATGTTGAGGATCACCAGCATGATGTTGGCGACGAACAACGAAGCGATCAGGCCCCAGACGATGTCCGGCTGCTGTTCGAACAACAGTGGGCCGGGGGTGATGTTGTACAGGGTCAGTGCACCGATCATTACCGCCGTGGTACCCGAGCCAGGTACGCCCAAGGTCAGCATGGGTACCAAGGCACCGCAGCAGGAGGCGCCGATGGCGGTTTCCGGGGCCGCCAGGCCGCGGGCATCACCCTTGCCGAAATTGCCTTTTTCGCCCGCCATGCGTTTCTCGGTCATGTACGCCACGGCGCTGGCCAGGGTTGCGCCGGCGCCTGGCAGCACGCCCATGACGAAGCCCAGCAGGCCGCAGCGGATGTTGACCACGAACACCGAGGCGGCTTCCTTGAGGTTGAACAGCATGCGCCCGGTAGCCTTGACCGCCTGGTGACCATGATGGGTTTTTTCCAGCAGCAGGAGGATCTCGCTGATGGAGAACAGGCCCAGCACCAGCACCACGAACTGGATGCCGTCGGCCAGGTGCACGCTGTCGCCGGTGAACCGGTACACGCCACTGTTGGCGTCGATGCCGACGGCCGACAGGAACAGGCCGATCAGTGCGGCGATGAAGGTCTTCAACGGTTTGTCACCGGCCATCCCGCCAAGGGCGACGATGGCGAACACCATCAGCACGAAGTATTCCGCCGGGCCGAAGGCAATCGCCCATTTTGCCAGCAGCGGTGCGAACAACACCATGCCGCAGGTGGCGATCAAGGCACCGATGAACGAACTCCATGCCGACAGTGACAGCGCCACGCCAGCCAGGCCATTGCGGGCCATCGGGTAACCATCGAGGGTGGTCATCACGGTCGAGGCCTCGCCCGGGATGTTCAGCAGGATCGAGCTGATCCGCCCGCCGTATTCACAGCCCAGGTACACCGCTGCAAGCAGGATCAGCGCCGACTCCGGCGGCAGGCCGAGGGCAAACGCGATGGGGATCAGCAAGGCCACGCCGTTGATCGGGCCGAGGCCAGGCAGCAGGCCGACCACGGTGCCGATCAGCGTACCGGTGAGGGCGGTGACCAGGTTATAGGGGGACAGGGCGACGCCGAAGCCCTGGCCCAGGTAGCTCAAGGTATCCATGTGTCAGTTCTCCAGTACGCTCAGCAGGCCAAGGGGCAAGGGCACGTCCATCACGCGGTCGAACAACCAGTAGAGGAACAGGCTCATGCCTGCCACCACGATGAAACTGTGCAGCCAGCGGCCGCCGTACAGGCGGGCCATGGGTACACCGATCAGGATGCTACTGAGGATGAAGCCCAGGGCTTCGAAGGTGCTGGCGAATACGATCAGCAGGCCGACGCAGGCGCTGATCTTGGTCAGGGTTTCGCGGTCCAGCTCCGGCTCGTCGTCCTTGCGCACGATGGGGGTGGGGCGGAACACCAGGTACAGCAGGCCCAGAGCCATCAGGCCGAGCATCAGCAGCGGATAGGCGCGCGGGCCTACCGGTTCATAGGAAAATGCCGCCTGATAGGGCCAGGCCATGACGGCCAGGGCTGCGCACACTGCCAGCAGGACCAGGGCAAAGATGCGTTGCAGGATCATGAAGGAATCCTCGTTCGTGGGAGCGGGGTTACCCGCGCAAGCGTCAGGCGCCAAAACGGTGCTGTCCGAGCTGACGCATTGGCGGGTAAACCCGCTCCCACAGGGGGCTGTAGAAGGTCGTGGTGGCTTACTGGATCAGGCCGAATTCCTTGGCCAGGGTCTTGTAGTCAGCCACCTGCTTCTTCACATAACCGTCCAGCTCTTCGCCGGTCATGGCGAACGGGAACAGCTCGCGCTGGTCACGCAGCTTGGCGAAGTCTTCCGAGGCCAGCATCTTGTCGAACGACTGCTTCCACCAGGCGTAGTCTTCGTCGCTCACCTTTGGCCCGAGGTAGAAGCCGCGCACCACTGGCCAGACGATGTCGTAGCCCTGTTCCCTGGCGGTGGGAATGTCTTTCATTTCCGGCTCGTCCAGGCGGTTTTCCGAGAACACCGCGAGAATGCGCATGTTGCCGCTCTGGATGTGTGGCATGGAGTCGGAGATGTCGGTCGAGCCCACCTGGATATGCCCGCCCAGCAGTGCCGTGGCGATTTCGCCACCGCCCTCCAGGGCCACGTAGCGCAGGTCGCGCGGATTGATGCCTGCCGCCTTGGCGATCAATGCGGTCTGCATCCAGTCCTGGCTGCCGACGGTACCGCCCGAGCCGATCACTACCTTGCTCGGGTCTTTCTTCAGCGCCGCGACCAGGTCGTCGAGGGTCTTGTAGGGTGAGTCGCTCTTCACCGCGATGGCGCCATAGCTGGTGCCGACGGCGGCCAGCCATTTCACCGCATTTTCATCAAAGCGGCCGAACTTGCCCTGGGCCAGGTTCAGCAACGAGCCGCTGGACCAGGCGACCAGGGTTCCGGCATCGGCCGGCCGTTGGGCTACCACGGCGTTGTAGGCCACTGCGCCGACACCACCTGGCATGTAGGTGACGCGCATCGGCTTGCTGAGGATCTTTTCCTCCACCAGGGCGCTTTGCACCAGTTTGCAGGTCAGGTCGAAGCCGCCGCCGGGTGAGGCGGGGGCGATGCATTCAGGGCGTTTCGGTTCGCCAGCCAGGGCGTTGCCGGCCAGCAGCAGGCAGCCGGTAGCGAGGACGAGGCGGCGCAGTGAAAAGGTCATCGGTTATCTCCGTAAGCGTTGTTGTTATCGGTTTACCGCTGTTGGGTTGTCGCGAAGGCTTACCACAGCGCCACGCTGTAGCTCACCAGCAGCCGGACTTCGTCGGCATCACGGGCGAAATTGGAGCGGAAGGTGGCGTTGCGCAGGCGTACGGCGACGTTTTTCAACGGGCCGCTTTGCACCACGTACTTCATTTCGGTATCGCGTTCCCATTCCTTGCCCTCGCCACCAGCGGCGCGGCTGACATTGTCACCGCTGATGTAGCGGGTCATGAAGGTCAGGCCAGGCACGCCGAGCGCGGCGAAGTTGTAGTCGTAACGCGCCTGCCAGGAACGCTCGTCGGCGTTGGCGAAGTCGTTGATCTGGACGAAGTTGACCAGGTACGGGTCGGCTCCATCGACATAGGGGAAGGCGCTGTCGCCGGACAGCTGCTGCCAGGCGGCGCTGATCTTGTGCCCACCCAGGGCGTAGCTGAGCATGCCGTTGACGGTGGTGTTGTCGATGTTGCCGGCCTTGGCGGCACCGGCATCGTCACTCACGGCCAGGCGCAGGTCGGCGCCGAAGGTGCCCGGGCCCCATGGCTGGGTGGCGAGCAGGCCGATGAAATGCTGGCGGTAGATGTCATCCAGCTGGGCGAAATGGTAGCTGCCGGTGATGCGGTCGGTGAACTGGTAGTCGAGGCCGGCCAGGTCCAGGTTGTCGGCACTGAACGAGCCACCGAAGCGGCCGTTCTTGTTGTTCAGGGCCAGGTCTTCCCAGTTGGTGTCGTTGCGATCCTTGGCTTTGTCCAGGCGGCCGCCGGTGAAGGTCAGGCCCTTGATCTCCTTCGAGGTGAGCAGGCCACCTTCGAAGGTTTGCGGCAGGATGCGCCCGTCGTTGGGTTGCAGGGTCGGCAGTTCCGGGATAAGGGTGCCGATCTTCAGTTCACTCTGCGACACCTTCACCTTGCCGGTCAGGCCCAGCTTGGAATACTCGTCGGCAGCCTTGCCGTCATCATGGGTGGGCAGCAGGCCGGTATCGGTGCGGTCGGGGCTGGAGTCGAGCTTGATGCCGAGCATGCCCAGCGCATCCAGGCCGAAGCCCACGGTGCCATCGGTATAGCCGGACTCGAAGTTGACAATGAAGCCCTGGGCCCATTCGTCGCGCTTGGATTGCTGGGCACTGGTGCCGTCGCGGAAGTCGCGGTTGAAGTACATGTTGCGGGTTTCGAAGGTTGCCGTGCTGTCTTCGAAAAAGGCGGCCTGGCTGATCGGGGCGACACCGGCAAGCGCAAGGGCGCTGGCGATGGCAGAGGGGCGTGCGGCAAAGGAACGGGGAGGCGTGAACGCCTGCGGCTGCAATGACAGCATCACTGTTGGCTCCGATTATTGTTCTTATTGGTTGCACCTTGCTGGTGCTTTTGTTCGGCGCGAAGGGCGACCGTGGTGCGATGCTAGGTAATCAACCTTTCGCTAACCTTTCAGCGTGAAAGGTTTGTCGACAGGGCTTCACAGGCCTGCCGACAGCGGTACACTCCGCGCCACCGACCCACCCGAGCAGGGAGAAACCGATGCGTGTGCTGCTGGTCGAAGACCACCTGCAACTGGCCGAAAGCGTGGCCCAGGCCTTGAAGAGCCATGGCCTGACCGTGGACGTGCTGCACGACGGCGTGGCCGCCGACCTGGCCCTGGCCAGCGAGGAGTACGCCGTGGCCGTGCTGGACGTTGGCTTGCCACGCATGGACGGTTTCGAGGTGCTGGCGCGCCTGCGCGGTCGCGGCAAGACCTTGCCAGTGCTGATGCTGACCGCGCGCAGCGACGTCAAGGACCGTGTCCACGGCCTGAATCTGGGCGCCGACGACTACCTGGCCAAGCCGTTCGAGCTGACCGAACTGGAAGCCCGGGTCAAGGCCCTGCTGCGTCGCAGCGTACTCGGCGGCGAACGCCAGCAACGCTGCGGGCCGCTGGTGTACGACCTGGACACCCGGCGCTTCGCCCTGGGCAGCGACAACCTGACCCTGACTTCGCGCGAACAGAGTGTGCTCGAAGCGTTGATCGCGCGGCCGGGGCGGGTGATGAGCAAGGAGCAACTGGCCGCCCAGGTGTTCGGCCTGGACGAAGAGGCCAGCCCCGACGCCATCGAGATCTACATCCACCGCCTGCGCAAGAAGCTCGACGGTCACCCGGTTGCCATCGTCACCTTCCGCGGCCTGGGCTACCTGCTCGAGCACCGCGATGCGTGACAACGGCAGCCTGCGCGGGCGCTTGCTCGGCAACCTGGCCTTGCTCCTGGTGGTGCTGATGCTGGCCAGCGGCCTGAGCGCCTACTGGAACGGCCGCGAGGCCGCCGACACGGCCTATGACCGCACCTTGCTGGCCTCGGCGCGGACCATTGCCGCAGGCCTGTCCCAGCGCGACGGCTCGCTCAGCGCGGACGTGCCGTATGTGGCCTTGGACACCTTCGCCTACGACAGTGCCGGACGCATCTATTACCAGGTGCTGGACATCCAGCAGCGGTTGATCTCCGGCTACGAGAACCTGCCTGCGCCGCCGCCCGGCACGCCGCGAACCGATGACTACCCAGCACTGGCGCGGTTCTACAACGCCACTTACCTGGGCCAGGACGTACGCGTGGTCAGCCTGTTGAAGCCAGTGAGCGAACCCAACATGAACGGCATGGCGGAAATCCGCGTGGCCGAGACCGAGGAAGCCCGGGTGCGCATGGCCCGCGGCTTGATGGCCGATACCCTGTTGCGCCTGGGCATGCTGGCGCTGGGTGCGCTGGTGCTGGTGTGGTTTGCCGTGAGCGCCGCGCTGCGGCCGCTGGAGCGCTTGCGTACGGCGGTGGAGGAACGCCAGCCGGACGACCTGCGGGCTTTGCCAGTGGTGCAGGTGCAACACGAGCTGGGCCCGCTGGTACGGGCCTTGAACCACTTCACCGAGCGCTTGCGCGGCCAATTCGAGCGCCAGGCGCAATTCATTGCTGACGCTGCTCACGAATTGCGCACGCCGTTGGCCGCGCTCAAGGCGCGGGTCGAGCTGGGCTTGCGCTCATCGGAGCCACAGGAATGGCGACAGACCCTGGAATCCGCGGCCCAGGGTACCGATCGGCTGACCCACCTGGCCAACCAGCTGTTGTCGCTGGCGCGGGTCGAGAACGGCGCGCGGGCGATTGCCGAAGGCGGCGCGCAGCGCCTGGACCTGAGCCAGTTGGCGCGCGAACTGGGCATGGCCATGGCCCCGCTGGCGCACAAGCGTGGAGTGGCGCTGGCCCTGGAAGCCGAAGCCCCGGTGTGGCTGAAAGGGGAGCCGACGCTGCTCAACGAACTGTTGAGCAACCTGGTGGACAATGCGCTGGCGCATACGCCTGCGGGCGGCAACGTGATCCTGCGGGTGCTGGCGCCGGCGGTGCTGGAAGTGGAAGACGACGGGCCGGGGATTCCCGAGGCCGAGCGTGAGCGGGTGTTCGAGCGCTTCTATCGGCGCAGTGCGCAGGGGAGCGGGCTGGGCTTGGCCATTGTCGGTGAAATCTGCCGGGCGCACCTGGCGCAGGTGAGCCTGCATGATGGCGCCAAGGGCGGCTTGCGGGTGCGGGTGAGTTTCATCGCGGATTGATGTGTTGCCTGTACCGGCCTTTTCGCGGGTGAACCCGCTCCCACAGGGACCGCGCCGCTGCAGAAGGCTACGTCATACCTGTGGGAGCGGGTTTACCCGCGAAGAGGCCGGCACTGGCTGGCGCCGGTCAGCGCAGCATGCTCCGCGCATCGATCAGTTCATCCACCTCCAGCTCGGTGCCGAACGGCAGGCCCAGGTGGCGATACGCCGGCAGCGCCGCCAACGGCCGGTGGCGACCGCGCTGGCTGATGCAACGGGCGATCTGCACGATGTCGATATAGTCGATCCGGTCGGTCTGCCGGTCCAGGTCCTGTACCTGGCTTGGCAGGTTGACCAGTTGCTCAGGGAAATCCCAGGCCTTGAGGATCTTGTCGCCCAGCACTGGCTGGATGTGTTCGATCACGTAATGCAGGCACACCGGGTCGGACAGCAGTTCGTTGTGCTCTTCGGCATAGATCAGTACCGGTAACGCGCCGATCTGGTTGACCAGCCCGCCGAGGGTGGCCTGGTCGGGCTTGAGCTGCGTGAAGCGCCGGCAGATCTCGTAGCTGATACCCGCCACATCCAGGCTGTTGGCCCAGATATCACGGAGCTTCTGCTCAACCGCCGGAGCGCGGGCGTGAAAGATCTGCTCGATCACCAGGCCAATGGCCAGGTTGCAGCTGTAGTTGATGCCCAGCCGCGTGATGGCAGTGTGCAAGTCGGTGACTTCGACCGCCGCGCGCAGCAGCGGGCTGTTGACAACCTTGATCAGGCGCGCTGAAAGCGCCGCATCGCGACTGATCACCTTGCTCAGGGCCGCTACGCTGATTTCGCTGTCTTCCGCTGCCTCGCGGATGCTCAAGGCAACCTCGGGCAGGGTTGGCAGGACCAGGTCATCCTTTTCGATGGCATCGAGCAATTGTGCTTGAACCATCTCGGCCAGCTTGTTCATGGGCGTGTCTACCGCAGTGGTGGTGCGGCCCCGCCACGGGGCGGGGCAGGCTGGTCAGCGCTGGATTTCCCGGTCGCGGTCCAGTTCGTAGGGCAGGGTCAGTACCCGCAGGCGCGGGCCGCCGAGGCTGCCCAGGTGCAGGTTGTCATCGTCCACTGCTTCGGCGCTGAGCACCGCGAGCAGCTCGCAGCCCGAACCCGTGCTGGCGGCAAGGACCACCTCACCGACCGACGAACCATGGGTGGGCGAGAAAATCTCCTCACCCGGAGCCGGAATGTCTCGCTGGTCCAGGGCCAGGCGGTACTGGCGGCGCTTCAGCTTGCCCAGGTACTGCATGCGGGCAACGATTTCCTGCCCGGTGTAGCAGCCCTTCTTGAAGCTGACGCCGTCGACGGCCTGCAGGTTGATCATCTGCGGAATGAACAGCTCACGGGTCGGCCCCATGACCTGGCCGATACCGGCACGGATCTGCCCCAGCAGCCAGTCGTTGAGACTGCCTTCGGGCAGCGCCGCGGCCAGCGCCTGGCGTACCTTTCCGGCGTTGTCGGCTGGCACCCACAGCTCCACGCGTCCTGCGGAAACGGCGACGGCCACCAGGCCTTCATGGCGAACGGTGCTGCCAGCGGCAGCGGGCACATCGAGCCCCAGCGTCTGCAATGCCATATCGCCACCCTGCAGGCCGAAGCGTGCCCAGGCGTTACTTTCATCGGTCAGTGTGGCCTTGGAAAACACGGCGTATTTCTTCAGGTCGGCCAACTGCGGCTCGAGCAACTCGCTGGCCATGGCCATCAGGTAGCCATTGCCTTCGGGCAGGATGCGGAAGCTTGACTGCATGCGCCCCTTGACCATGCAGCGGGCGCCGAGGCTGGCGTGTTCCGGGCTGAGGTAGTTGATGTTGCAGGTCAGCTGGCCTTGCAGGAACTTGCCTGCATCGGAGCCGCGGACGGCGAGGATACCCTCGTGGGACAGGGGGCAGAAGAAAGCGGAATCGGCCATGGGTCATCGCGGTGGCTTAAAGACTGGCGGCCATCATAGAACGCCGGTAACAAAATAGGTAGGTGACTAGACCAACGCCCGGTGTCGCTTCGCTCGCCTGGCTGTATACTGGCGGGCCATTCGAGGAGGGCCCCATGGTCGAACAAACTGAACTCAACCGGCTTTTCTGGCACAGCCGCCGCGGCATGCTGGAACTGGACGTCCTGCTGGTACCTTTCACCCAGGAAGTCTACCCCACGCTCAACCAGACAGACCGCGAACTCTACGTGCGCCTGTTGAGCTGCGAAGATCAGGACATGTTCGGCTGGTTCATGGAGCGCACCGAGTCTGAAGACCCGGAGCTGCAACGCATGGTCCGCATCATCCTGGACCGTGTCCAGCCCAAGTGAGTGTTTCGAGTGCCGCTGGCACGGCTCGCGCCGGCTGCTGACGGCCTACCTGGGTTGCCAGGTGCTGGCGTGGCTCGCCGTTTGGACAAGCCCGCTGCCCGGGTGGCAGGCCCTTGCCGTTGTCGCCACCTGTATCGCCCATGCTGGCTGGGTCATTCCCCGACGTATCCTGCTGACCCATGAGCATGCCGTGACTGGCCTGCGCCGTGATGCGCACGGCTGGTACGTGTTCAGCCGTGCCCGTGGCTGGCAGCCGGTGCGTCTGTGCCGGGACAGCGTGGCGTTGCCGGCACTGGTGGTGCTGCGCTTCGAGCGGGCGGGGCAATGGGTGGGGGAGAGCCAGTGTGTGCCGCGGGATGCGCTGGGGGTTGATGAACACCGGCGCTTGCGGGTGCGGTTGAAGTTCAGTCGGCGGCGCTGGGCTGATAGCAGCCGGGCATAGATCGGGGCCGAATTGCCTTCTTCGCGGGCGAACCCGCGAAGAAGGCGACGCCGGCCTCAGACCGGGCTGAGGATGGTGTCCTTGGCCTCGGGCAGCATCCCTGGGTAGTCCAGTGTATAATGCAGCCCGCGGCTTTCCTTGCGCTGCATGGCCGAGAGGATCATCAGCTCGGCCACCTGCGCCAGGTTGCGCAGCTCGATCAGGTCGCGGCTGACCTTGTAGTTGCTGTAGAACTCGTCGATTTCGTCCAGTAGCAGGCGAATGCGGTGCTGGGCCCGCTGCAGGCGCTTGCTGGTGCGCACGATGCCGACGTAGTCCCACATGAAGCGCCGCAATTCATCCCAGTTGTGCGCGATGATCACGTCTTCGTCCGAGTCGGTTACCTGGCTGGCGTCCCAGCCGGGCAGGGCCTTGGGCATGACCACTTCATCCAGGTGCGCCTGGATGTCGGCCGCGGCAGCGCGACCGTAGACGAAGCATTCCAGCAGCGAATTGCTGGCCATGCGGTTGGCGCCGTGCAGGCCGGTGAAGCTGGTTTCGCCGATGGCATACAGCCCCGGCACATCGGTGTGGCCGCGGTCGTCCACCATGACCCCGCCACAGGTGTAGTGTGCCGCCGGTACCACCGGGATCGGCTGGCGGGTGATGTCGATGCCAAAGGTCAGGCAGCGCTCATATACCGTGGGGAAGTGGTTTTTGATGAAGTCGGCCGGCTTGTGGGTGATGTCCAGGTAGACGCAGTCCACACCCAGGCGCTTCATTTCATGGTCGATGGCGCGGGCCACGATGTCACGCGGGGCCAGCTCTTCGCGAGGGTCGAAGCGTGGCATGAAGCGTTCGCCATTGGGCAGGCGCAGCAGGGCGCCTTCGCCGCGCAGAGCCTCGGTGATCAGGAAACTCTTGGCTTGCGGGTGGTACAGGCAGGTCGGGTGGAACTGGTTGAATTCCAGGTTCGCCACCCGACAACCGGCCCGCCAGGCCATGGCGATGCCGTCGCCGCAGGCACCATCGGGGTTGCTGGTGTACAGGTAGACCTTGGCCGCGCCGCCCGTGGCCAGCACGGTGAAGCGCGCACCGAAGGTGTCGACTTCGCCGGTATTGCGGTCAAGCACATAGGCACCCAGGCAGCGCTCGCCGGGCAGGCCGAGGCGGCGTTCGGTAATCAGGTCGATAGCCACGCGCTGCTCCAGCAACTGGATGTTCGGGCGCAGGCGGGCCTGGGCCAGCAGCGTGGTGAAAATGGCGGCGCCGGTGGCGTCGGCCGCATGGATGATGCGCCGGTGGCTGTGGCCGCCTTCGCGGGTCAGGTGGAACTCGAAGCCACCATCGTCGACGCTGTAGTGCTCATCGCGGGTAAAAGGCACGCCTTGCTCGATCAGCCATTCGATGGCTTCCCGGCTGTGCTCGACGGTAAAGCGCACCGCCTGTTCATGGCACAGGCCACCGCCGGCGTTGAGGGTGTCCTCGACATGCGACTGCACGGTATCGCTATTGTCCAGCACCGCTGCGACCCCGCCTTGGGCCCAGAAGGTCGAGCCGTTGGCCAGGTCGCCCTTGCTGAGCACGGCGACGCGCAGGTGACTGGGCAGGTTCAGTGCCAGGCTGAGACCGGCGGCACCGCTGCCGATCACCAGGACATCATGTTGGAATTGTTGGCTCATGTCGGGACACTAGTAATCTTCGGAAGGGGCGCGGCACAATAGTCACGCGCCGATGGCATTGTGAAACTATCGTTAAAGCTGGCCGGGTTGCCTTTATAGCAGCCCAAGGTGGCCAATTTCCATGCCACTTGCCTGGTCGCGACAACCTTTGTGGGAACTTTCCGATACGGCCGGAAATCCTATGAAGGCTGCCCGTACGCCACAATTTGCCGCGGCGACGCAGGGCGGCAGGCCTGTCCAGGCTGTCCCTGCGTACTCGAAACCTTGATTATCGACGTAGCCGGCCGTGACCGTGCAGCGTCTTCCGTGCAAGCCGACCAAGGGCTGCAGGAAACTTGCTTGGAGGGGAGAACTTTTGCGAAAAGCCCGAGTCTATGGTTGCAAGCCTGAACGATGGCTGCTGCAACGCTCCTTCGAGTTCACTGAGGAGTGTTCATGCTAACCCAGGAAGAGGATCAGCAGCTTGTCGAGCGTGTTCAGCGCGGCGACAGGCGAGCGTTCGATCTGTTGGTGCTGAAGTATCAGCACAAGATTCTCGGGTTGATCGTGCGGTTCGTTCACGATACCCACGAGGCCCAGGATGTAGCACAGGAAGCCTTCATCAAGGCCTACCGTGCGCTTGGCAATTTCCGCGGAGACAGTGCGTTTTATACGTGGCTTTACCGCATCGCCATCAACACGGCGAAGAACTACCTGGTGTCCCGTGGAAGACGGCCACCAGACAGCGATGTGAGCTCTGAGGATGCGGAGTTTTACGACGGCGATCATGGTCTCAAGGATCTCGAGTCCCCAGAGCGCTCGTTGTTGCGGGATGAAATCGAAGGCACTGTCCATCGCACCATCCAGCAACTGCCGGAAGACCTGCGCACGGCCCTGACCCTGCGCGAGTTCGACGGACTGAGTTACGAAGACATTGCCAGTGTCATGCAATGTCCGGTGGGTACCGTGCGCTCTCGAATCTTCCGCGCTCGGGAGGCCATAGACAAAGCCCTGCAACCTTTGCTGCAGGAAACCTGAGACAGCGGCGACAGCCAAGAGAGGAACCGCCATGAGTCGTGAAGCTTTGCAGGAATCGCTGTCCGCGGTAATGGATAACGAAGCGGACGAGCTTGAACTGCGTCGGGTATTGAATGCCGTCGACGATGCTGAAACCCGTGCCACCTGGTCGCGTTACCAGGTTGCCCGCGCAGCCATGCACAAGGAGCTGCTGCTGCCGAACCTGGATATCGCTTCGGCGGTTTCTGCCGCCCTGGCTGACGAGGCCGTGCCGGCCAAGGTCAAGAAGGGGCCATGGCGCAGCATCGGCCGCCTGGCGGTAGCTGCTTCGGTCACCGTTGCGGTGCTGGCCGGTGTACGCATGTACAACCAGGACGAGATCACTGGCGCCGAGCTTGCTGCCCAGCAACCTGCCCAGCAGGGGCTGACTGTGCCACAAGCACAGGGCCCTGCCGTTTTGGCAGGCTATAGTGAAAGCGGTGAGCAACCGACCGGGCCGATGGCCAACGGCGTGCTGCAGAACCAGGCCGGCTGGGATCAGCGTCTGCCAGGCTATCTGCGCCAGCATGCCCAGGAATCTGCGCTGAAGGGCACTGAAACCGCATTGCCGTATGCCCGCGCCGCCAGCCTGGAAAACCGTTAAGTAAGGAGGATCATGCGCGCGCTACCTCTCCTGTCGCTGCTGATTGGCAGCTGCATGACGGTGCCAGCATTGGCGGCCAATTCCTCGCCCGAGGCGGGCGAGTGGTTGAACAAGCTGGCACAGGCCGAGCAAAAGCAGAGCTACCAAGGCTCTTTTGTCTACGAACGTAACGGCAGTTTCTCCTCCCACGAGATCTGGCACAAGGTCGAAGACGGCAAGGTCAGCGAGCGGCTGTTGCAGCTCGATGGCGCCGCCCAGGAAATCGTGCGCGTGGATGGCAGGGTAGAATGCGCCAGCGGTGCTTTGGCCGGTGGCGTGACGCTACCTACGGATGCCCCCCAGCGCCTGCTGGATCCCCTGAAACTGATGGGTTGGTACAATTTGAGCGTGGCGGGCAAGTCGCGGGTCGCCGACCGCGATGCCGTGATCGTGACGCTCACCCCACGTGACCAGCACCGCTATGCCTTTGAATTGCACCTGGATCGAGCAACCGGGTTACCGCTGCGCTCGTTGATGGTCAATGACAAGGGGCAGTTGCTGGAGCGCTTCCAGATGACCCGTCTCGATGCTGAAGTGCCCAGCGACGAAGACCTGCGTGCCAGTGCTGCCTGCAAGCCCGTGCAGCATGTGGCCGCTGCCAGCAATGACAAGGTCGCCGGTTGGCGTTCGGACTGGCTGCCGCCAGGGTTCGAGCTGGTCAACAGTTCGGTGCGCCGTGATCCGAAGCAGGGTGGTGCGGTCAGCAGCCTGATGTATGACGATGGCCTGGCACGCTTCTCGGTGTTCCTCGAGCAGGTGAACGATGACGGTGGCAATGACGTGCGTACCCAGCTTGGCCCCACGTCGGCAGTGTCGCGGCGCCTGAACACGCCCAAGGGCAAGGTGATGGTCACCGTGGTCGGCGAAATTCCGCTGGGTACTGCAGAGCGTGTGGCCCTGTCCATGCGTCCCCAGGACGCTCAGGCGCGCCAGTAATTGCGCGCCTTTGCTGGCTGTGTCCAAGCAGCGGACATGTGCCTGAAATGAAATTAAAGCATTGTCATTTGCAATCTTTCGGCAAATTTTCTATAGGTCAGGCTTCTTGGAGCCTGGCCTTTCCTGCTTTGGGCAGGGCCTTTCTAAACTACCGCTCGTTGTGACGGGAGCCGTATGTCAATACCACGCTTGAAATCCTACCTATCGATGTTCGCCGCCGTGCTGATGCTCGGCCAGGTGCTCACCGCCCAGGCCGAGGAAGCCCTGCCGGACTTCACCACCCTGGTCGAGCAGGCCTCGCCAGCCGTGGTCAACATCAGTACCAAGCAGAAGCTGCCGGACCGCCGCATGGCCGCCGGGGAGATGCCTGACCTGGAAGGCCTGCCGCCGATGTTCCGCGAGTTCTTCGAGCGCAACATGCCGCAGCAGCCACGCTCGCCACGCGGTGACCGCCAGCGCGAGGCTCAATCGCTGGGTTCGGGCTTCATCATTTCCAGCGATGGCTACGTATTGACCAACAACCACGTGGTCGCCGATGCCGACGAGATCATCGTCCGCCTGTCGGACCGCAGCGAGCTGCAGGCCAAGCTGGTCGGCACCGACCCGCGCACCGACGTGGCCCTGCTCAAGGTCGAGGGCAAGAACCTGCCGACCGTGAAGCTGGGGGATTCGGAGAAACTGAAAGTGGGCGAGTGGGTGCTGGCCATCGGTTCGCCGTTCGGCTTCGACCACTCGGTGACCAAAGGCATCGTCAGTGCCAAGGGCCGTACCCTGCCCAACGACACCTATGTGCCGTTCATCCAGACCGACGTGGCCATCAACCCGGGCAACTCCGGTGGCCCGCTGTTCAACATGAACGGTGAGGTGGTGGGTATCAACTCGCAGATCTTCACCCGTTCCGGTGGGTTCATGGGCTTGTCGTTCGCCATCCCGATCGATGTAGCGATCGATGTTTCCAACCAGCTGAAGAAAGATGGCAAGGTCAGCCGTGGCTGGCTTGGCGTGGTGATCCAGGAGGTCAACAAGGACCTGGCCGAGTCCTTCGGTCTCGACAAGCCGGCCGGCGCGCTGGTCGCCCAGGTGCTGGAAAACGGTCCGGCAGCCAAAGGCGGCCTGCAGGTCGGTGACGTGATCCTGAGCATGAACGGCCAGCCGATCATCATGTCGGCAGACCTGCCGCACCTGGTGGGCAGCCTCAAGGATGGCGAAAAGGCCAAGCTGGAAATCATCCGCAATGGCAAGCGCCAGACCCTGGACATCAGTGTCGGGGCCTTGCCGGACGACGACGCCGACATCACCACTGGCGCCGAAGGCAGTGCTGAGCGTAGCAGCAACCGCCTGGGCGTATCGGTGGCCGACCTGACCGCCGAGCAGAAGAAATCCCTGGAGCTCAAAGGCGGGGTGGTAATCAAGGAAGTCCAGGATGGCCCCGCCGCAATGATCGGCCTGCGTCCAGGTGACATCATCAGCCACCTGAACAACCAGGCCATCGGCTCGGCCAAGGAATTCACCGAAATTGCCAAGGAGCTGCCGAAAAACCGTTCGGTGTCGATGCGTGTGCTGCGCCAGGGGCGTGCGAGCTTCATTACCTTCAAGCTCGCTGAATAAACGGCTTGTCGCATCAGTGAAAACCCGGCGCATGATGCGCCGGGTTTTTTATGCGTTCAGGAAACTGAACACCATGCCGGTCGGCCCGGCGGGGCCAGTGGCATTTACGGCAAGCAGGATATCCTCCAGGCGCCCGAGGGATGCAATCCGGTCCGTTGCGCTCAAGGTTTCTGCCAGTTTGAAAGAGTTATCCACGCTGCCATCAGCGTTGAAGCGCATGGCGTAAACCGTATCAGTTACTGAACGACCAAGCGCCAGCAATTTCCCATCTTGCTGGGTAACGGCCGAATACCAGCCATCGTCATTGCCTTCGTCGAAGCCGATCAGCAGTGGTTGGCCTTGGTTGAAGCTGGGGTCGATTGCCCCTTGCGCAGTGAATTGCCAGATCAGCGCTCGTTTCGCCTCGGTTGTGGCGTCGTGTGATTGGCCAACTACGGTCAACTGCCCCGATGGTTGGACCACCAGTCCGTGGCTCCAGGTATTATTCTCGTTTGCTTTGAGCACAAGAAACCCTGCCTGATTGCCGAACTGCGTGTCGAGTGTGCCGTCCGGATGGAAGCGCGCCACGAAGCCGGCGTGGCTGCCGTCTGGTTTTTTCAGCGAGCCGCTGGCCAGGAAGGCCTCGCCGCTGACGGCCAGGGCGGCAATTCTGACTTCATCCGTTGCGAATTTGATCTGGATGTACTGCTTGCCTCTGAAGCCGGGATTGCCGTGGGCATCCAGCTTGTAGATGCGGGGCAGCCCGACGTCGAAATTGGCGGAAACCAGGAGGTTATCGTCGTGCAGGGTCAGGCGGGATTGTTGCCTCAGAGGCGACGCACCTTCTTCGACTTCCAGCGTGTGCTCGACGGGCGAGGCTTTGCCGTCGCGATCGAATTTTGCCAGCAAAAGCCGTCCGGGAGTGAAAGGGTCCGGTTGCGCGCGCCCGAGAAGCCAGATTGCATCGCTATCTCTGGGCGAGCTGGTGATGTCTTCGCAACTGGAAAGCGCACCATGGGAAAACTGACCTGCAACCGCTCCATCTTTTCCGAACGTCAGATCAGGCTTTCCGTCTGCACCGAAGCGTGCCATGGCGTAGTTTTCCCACGGGGCCAGGAATGCCCGCGCTCCTACCAGGATTCTGGATCCTTGGACTGTCATGCCGGTGCTGTGCCTGTCGGTCCAGCCATTGAAGGAAGGGAGTACTGCAATGCCTCCGATGCCAAACTCAGGATTCAATGCGCCGGCTTGTCGTACCCGTTTCATTGGCTAGCCCTCGGGTTGTCTGGGCCTCCATTCTAGGAGGGCGTGGCAAGGGGGCTCTACTGACAGAACTGATAGGTTGCAGCGGTAGCCGTACAGGGTGCGTATGGTTTGGTCGGTCAGTGGTCGTGGCGGCCTGCTGCGGCTTAAGGTACAATTCCCGGCTATTTTTCGGCGGGCGTCCGGCTCGCAGCCTTTTCGAGTGTTGACCCGTGAGTGATTTGAGTCATATCCGCAATTTCTCCATCATCGCCCACATCGACCATGGCAAGTCGACGCTGGCCGACCGTTTCATCCAGATGTGCGGTGGCCTGTCGGCACGCGAAATGGAAGCCCAGGTGCTCGATTCCATGGACCTGGAGCGCGAGCGCGGTATCACCATCAAGGCCCACAGCGTCACGCTCAACTACAAGGCGCAGGACGGCAAGGTCTACCAGCTGAACTTCATCGATACCCCCGGCCACGTCGACTTCACCTACGAAGTCTCGCGCTCGCTGGCGGCCTGTGAGGGTGCGCTGCTGGTGGTTGACGCCGGCCAGGGCGTCGAGGCGCAGTCCGTGGCCAACTGCTACACCGCCATCGAGCAGGGCCTGGAAGTCATGCCGGTGCTGAACAAGATGGACCTGCCCCAGGCTGACCCGGACCGCGTCAAGGACGAGATCGAGAAGATCATCGGTATCGACGCCACCGACGCCGTGGCCTGCAGTGCCAAGAGCGGCATGGGCGTGGACGAGGTGCTCGAGCGTCTGGTGCAGACCATCCCCGCGCCGGAAGGCGATATCGAGGCGCCGCTGCAGGCGCTGATCATCGACTCCTGGTTCGACAACTACCTGGGCGTGGTCTCGCTGGTGCGCGTGCGCCATGGCCGCGTCAAGAAAGGTGACAAGATCCTGGTCAAGTCCACCGGCAAGGTGCACCTGGTCGACAGCGTCGGCGTATTCACCCCGAAACACACCCAGACCGCCGACCTGAAGGCCGGTGAGGTGGGCTTCATCATCGCCAGCATCAAGGACATCCACGGTGCCCCGGTTGGTGACACCCTGACCTTGTCCTCGACCCCTGAAGTCGAAGTGCTGCCAGGCTTCAAGAAAATCCAGCCGCAGGTCTACGCCGGCCTGTTCCCGGTCAGCTCCGACGACTTCGAGGATTTCCGCGATGCCCTGCAGAAGCTGACCCTGAACGACTCGTCGCTGCAATACATGCCGGAAAGCTCCGATGCACTGGGCTTCGGCTTCCGTTGCGGCTTCCTCGGCATGCTGCACATGGAGATCATCCAGGAGCGCCTGGAGCGCGAATACGACCTGGACCTGATCACCACCGCGCCAAGCGTGATCTACGAGCTCGAACTGAAAACCGGCGAAACCATTACCGTCGACAACCCGTCGAAGCTGCCAGACGTCTCGGCGGTCGCCGATTTCCGTGAGCCGATCGTTACCGCCACCATCCTGGTGCCGCAGGAGCACCTGGGTAACGTCATCACCCTGTGCATCGAAAAGCGTGGCGTGCAGCGCGACATGCAGTTCCTCGGCAGCCAGGTGCAGGTGCGCTACGACTTGCCGATGAACGAAGTGGTATTGGACTTCTTCGACCGCCTCAAGTCCACCAGCCGCGGCTATGCTTCGCTGGATTATCATTTCGATCGCTACCAGTCGGCCAACCTGGTCAAGCTGGATGTACTGATCAACGGCGACAAGGTCGATGCCCTGGCCCTGATCGTGCACCGCGACAACGCGGCCTACAAAGGCCGTGCGTTGACCGAAAAGATGAAGGAACTGATCCCTCGGCAGATGTTCGATGTGGCGATCCAGGCAGCTATCGGCGGCCAGATCATCGCACGTACAACCGTCAAGGCACTCAGAAAGAACGTACTGGCCAAGTGCTACGGTGGTGACGTCAGCCGTAAGAAGAAACTGCTGGAGAAGCAGAAGGCCGGTAAGAAACGCATGAAACAGGTGGGCAACGTGGAGATTCCACAGGAAGCCTTCCTCGCCGTGCTCAGGTTGGATAGCTAGGTCCTATGTCGCTAAATTTCCCGCTGTTGCTAGTCATCGCTGTCTTCGTCTGCGGTCTGCTGGGCTTGATCGACCTGCTGTTCCTGGCCCCGCGCCGGCGGGCGGCAATCGCCAACTACCAGGGCAGCGTCAGCCAGCCCGAAATGGCGGTGGTCGAGCGCCTTGGCAAGGAGCCATTGCTGGTCGAATACGGCAAGTCGTTCTTCCCGGTGCTGTTCATCGTGCTGGTGCTGCGCTCGTTCCTGGTCGAACCATTCCAGATTCCTTCGGGGTCGATGAAACCGACCCTGGAAGTGGGCGACTTCATCCTGGTGAACAAGTTCTCGTACGGCATCCGCCTGCCGGTGATCGACAAGAAGGTCATCGAGGTGGGGGACCCGCAACGCGGTGATGTAATGGTGTTCCGCTACCCGAGCGACCCGAACGTCAACTACATCAAACGGGTGGTCGGCTTGCCGGGCGACCAGATCCGCTATACCAACGACAAGCGGTTGTTCGTCAACGGCCAGCCGATTGCCGAACAACTGGTGGGCACCGAGCCGGGCACCCTGGGCAGCGCCCAGCTGTACAAGGAAAAGCTCGGCGAGGCCGAACACCTGATCCGCAAGGAAATGAGCCGTTACCGCATGCCACCGGACCAGCAATGGACCGTGCCGGCGGGCCATTACTTCATGATGGGTGACAACCGCGACAATTCCAACGACAGCCGTTACTGGGATGACCCGAACATTCCCAGGGAACTGCACGGCATGGTTCCGGACCGGAACATTGTCGGCAAGGCATTTGCAGTGTGGATGAGCTGGCCAGAGCCCAAGCTCAGCCACCTGCCCAACCTGTCGCGGGTCGGTCTGATCCATTGATACCCATCGGCGCTGGCCAGCAGGCAGCGCCGAATGCATTTCTGACATAGGCTGTGTTCTCAAGGATCGGGAGATTCGTCGCACGTTGCGACGGGCCACAGCCAAACAGTCTTTCAGGATGTTGATTTGAACAACGCGTTGAACAACGAACGGGTGGTTGCATGAGTGCTCCCCTTGCCCGTCTGGAGCGAAAGCTCGGTTACACCTTCAAGAACCAGGACCAGATGCTCCTGGCGCTGACGCATCGCAGCTACGCTGGGCGCAACAACGAGCGCCTGGAGTTCCTCGGTGACGCCATTCTCAACTTCGTCGCCGGCGAGGCGCTGTTCGAGCGCTTCCCGCAGGCCCGCGAAGGCCAGCTGTCGCGTTTGCGCGCGCGCCTGGTCAAGGGTGAGACCCTGGCCCGACTGGCCCGTGGTTTCGACCTGGGTGACCACCTGCGCCTGGGCTCCGGCGAGCTCAAGAGCGGTGGCTTCCGCCGAGAGTCGATCCTCGCCGACGCCCTGGAGGCGCTGATTGGCGCCATTTACCTGGACGCGGACATGGAAACGGCTCGGGAACGCGTGTTGGCCTGGCTGGCCGATGAGTTCGAAGGCCTGACCCTGGTCGATACCAACAAGGATCCGAAAACCCGCTTGCAGGAGTTCCTGCAGTCACGCAGCTGCGAACTGCCGCGCTACGAAGTGGTGGATATCCAGGGCGAACCGCACTGCCGGACCTTCTTCGTCGAATGCGAAGTGGTGCTGCTGAACAACAAGAGCCGTGGCCAGGGCGTCAGCCGGCGTATTGCCGAGCAAGTCGCCGCCGCGTCTGCACTGATCGCCCTGGGCGTGGAGAATGGCAATGACTGATAGCAACCCGACCCGCTGCGGCTACGTAGCCATTGTCGGCCGCCCCAACGTCGGCAAGTCGACCCTGCTCAACCACATCCTCGGCCAGAAGCTGGCGATCACGTCGCGCAAACCTCAGACCACCCGCCACAACATGCTTGGCATCAAGACCGAGGGTGATGTGCAGGCAATCTATGTCGATACGCCCGGTATGCACAAGGCCAACGACAAGGCCCTGAACCGCTACATGAACCGCAACGCCTCGGCGGCCCTGAAGGACGTCGACGTGGTGATCTTCGTGGTTGACCGCACCCGCTGGACCGACGAAGACCAGCTGGTGCTGGAGCGCGTGCAGTACGTGAGCGGCCCGGTGATCCTGGCGGTCAACAAGACCGACCGTATGGACGAGAAAGCCGAACTGATTCCGCACCTGCAGTGGCTGCAGACACAACTGCCGAATGCCGAGATCGTGCCGATTTCCGCGCAGCAGGGGCACAACCTGGAATCGCTGGAAGCGCTGATCGCCAAGCACCTGCCGGAAAACGAACACTTCTTCCCGGAAGACCAGATCACCGACCGCAGCAGCCGTTTCCTGGCCGCCGAGCTGGTACGCGAGAAGATCATGCGCCAGCTGGGCGCGGAGCTGCCGTACCAGATCACCGTGGAGATCGAGGAGTTCAAGCAGCAGGGCCATGTGCTGCACATCCATGCGCTGATCCTGGTTGAGCGTGACGGCCAGAAGAAGATCATCATTGGCGACAAGGGCGAGCGCATCAAGCGCATTGGCTCTGACGCGCGCAAGGACATGGAAGTGCTGTTCGACGCCAAGGTGATGCTCAACCTGTGGGTCAAGGTCAAGGGCGGCTGGTCCGACGACGAGCGCGCCCTGCGCTCGCTAGGCTACGGCGACCTGTAAATCTGCCTGCCGGCTCAGGCTACTCTGTGGGAGCGGGTTTACCCGCGAATGCGTCAGTGGGTCACCACCGTATTCGCGGGTAAACCCGCTCCCACAGTTGTTTGGGGCTTCTAGAGATCGTTTATGGAACAACCTGTCGGCCAGCCAGCCTACGTACTGCACAGCCGTGCCTACAAGGAAACCAGTGCGCTGGTGGACTTCTTTACCCCACAGGGTCGCGTGCGTGCCGTGTTGCGCCGGGCGCGCGGCAAGGGCGGCAGCCTGGTGCGCCCGTTCGTGCCGCTGGAGCTGGAACTGCGCGGGCGCGGTGAGCTGAAGAATGTGGGGCGAATGGACAGCGCCGGCATCGCCGCCTGGTTGCACGGTGACGCCTTGTTCAGCGGGTTGTATCTCAATGAATTGCTCATGCGCCTGCTGCCTGCCGAAGCGCCTTACCCGGCATTGTTCGAGCACTACAGCCTGACCCTGCAAGCCTTGGCCGCCGGGCGTCCGCTGGAGCCACTGTTACGCGCATTCGAATGGCGGCTGCTGGACGAGCTCGGTTATGCCTTTTCGTTGCAGCATGATGTCAATGACCAGCCGATTGCAGCCGATGGCCTGTACCGTCTGCGCGTGGATGCAGGCCTGGAGCGGGTTGAACTGGCGCAACCGGGATTGTTTCACGGTGCCGAGTTACTGGCCCTGGCCGAAGCTGACTGGGACGCCCCCGGTGCATTACTCGCCGCCAAGCGTCTGATGCGCCAGGCGCTGGCGGTGCATCTGGGAACAAAACCGCTGGTCAGCCGGGAACTGTTTCGCAAGCGCTGATCACGACGTATGCTGTTGGGCTCAATCTTCAGGAGAGCCTTTCGTGACTCACAGCAACCGCATGCTTCTCGGCGTAAACATCGACCACGTGGCGACCCTGCGCCAGGCCCGGGGCACGCGTTACCCTGACCCGGTCAAGGCTGCCCTGGATGCCGAGGAAGCGGGCGCCGATGGCATCACCGTGCATTTGCGGGAAGATCGCCGACATATCCAGGAGCGTGACGTGCTGCTGCTCAAGGATGTGCTGCAGACCCGCATGAATTTCGAGATGGGCGTCACCGAGGAGATGATGGCCTTTGCCGAGAAGATTCGCCCGGCACATATCTGCCTGGTACCCGAAACCCGCCAGGAGCTGACCACCGAAGGTGGCCTGGACGTGGCGGGCCAGGAGGCGCGAATCAAGGCAGCGGTGGAGCGCCTGGCACGTACCGGTGCCGAAGTATCGCTGTTCATCGATGCTGATGAGCGGCAGATCGAGGCTTCGCGCCGAGTGGGGGCACCAGCCATCGAGCTGCACACCGGGCGTTACGCCGACGCCCAAACTCCGACCGCAGTGGCCGAAGAGCTCAAGCGTATTGCCGATGGCGTGGCGTTTGGCGTGAGCCAAGGGTTGATCGTCAATGCCGGCCACGGGCTGCATTACCACAATGTCGAAGCCGTGGCGGCGATCAAGGGTATCAATGAACTCAACATCGGCCATGCGCTGGTGGCGCACGCCCTGTTCGTTGGGTTCAAGGCCGCGGTCGCCGAGATGAAGGCGCTGATCGTGGCGGCTTCGCGCTGATCCACAGGGCAACCTGTAACGGCCTCTTGGTGCGCTTGCCCGCAAAGAGGCCGGCACGGGCAGCCGATTATTCGCCAGGAAACACCAGCGTAAAGCGGCTAGGCCCCGAGGGACTGCTGCTGACTTCGACTCGTCCTCCATGCAGATGCATGATCGACTTCACGATCGCCAGCCCCAACCCTGTTCCGCCCTCCAGCCGCGAGCGCCCCGAGCCCACCCGGTAGAACCGCTCGAACAGGCGCGGCAGGTGTTCTGCCGCAATGCCAGGCCCCTGGTTCTCCACCGACAGTCGAACTTCACCACCCAGCCGTTCGATGTGCAGTTCCACGGCGGTACCCTTGGGGCAGTGGCGAATGGCATTGCTCAGCAGGTTCGACAATGCCCGTTGAAACATCAGCCGATCCGCCATCGCCGTGCCCCAGCCCTGGACGCGTAATTCAACCTCTTTCAGCTCGGCGCTGAAGGCGAACAGTTCGACCACCCGCGCTGTTTCGTCGGCCAGGGCCATGGGCTTGAGCGCGATCTGGGCCTGGGGCTGGCTGACCTGGGCGAGAAACAGCATGTCGTTGATGATGCGGTTGAGCCGGGTCAGCTCTTCAATGCTGTCTTCCAGCACTTCGCGGTAATTGGCGTTGTCCCGTTCACGCGCCAGGGTCACCTGCGCCTTGCCCATCAGGTTGCCTAGCGGGGTGCGCAGTTCATGGGCCAGGTCGTCGGAAAACTGCGAAAGCTGGCTCACGCCCTGATCGAGCCGGTCGAGCATCACGTTGATGCTGCGGGCCAGCTCTGCCAGTTCCAGCGGCAGACCGCTGGCAGGCAAGCGATGCTGCAGGTCCTGGGCCGACACTTGCCCGGCAATCCGTCGAAAGTGCCGCAACGGCTTCAGGCCGCGTTGCATGAGCCACCAGGCACCCGCGCCGATCAGCAACAGCAGTATCGGTAGCGCGAACAAGGTGGAGCGCAGGTAGGCCTGCAGCAGGGCGTTATCGTCGGCGCGGTCGAGTGTCATCATCACCTTGACCGGGGTGTCGTCACGCAGGCGCATCAGCCGGGTCGCGGTGAGCAGCTGGTTGCCGCTGCTGTCGCGCCAGGCGTGGAAGGCCAGGCGGTTGCCGGTACGCAGCTCGCCCATACGCGATTCCAGAGCCGGGCCGAGGCTCAGCAGGTGTGGGTGGCGCCCCTCGATGGCCAGCACGCTGAGGCTGAGGTTGTCATGCCCCATCACCAGGTCGAGCAGCGGATGGGCGCGCGTGCCCAGGTCTTCGTTGCGCAGGTCGACGCGCAAATTGTGCTCGACCTGCAGCATCTTGCGCGTCAGGTCCTTGCGTGCGCGGCTGTCCAGCTCGTGATCCAGGGCGAACACGGCCAGGCAGGCCAGCAGCAACACCAGCGCGGCGCCCATCAGCGTCACGCCCAGGCCCAGGCGCAATGACAGGCTGGCGTTGTTCAAAAGCGCGCCTCGAGCACGTAGCCGACACCCCGCAGGGTGTGGATCAGCTTGTTGTCGAACGGGTCGTCGATCTTCGCCCGCAGGCGGCGGATTGAAACCTCGACCACGTTGGTGTCGCAATCGAAGTTCATGTCCCACACCAGAGAGATGATCTGGGTGCGCGAAAGCACCTCGCCGGTCTGGCGCATCAGCAGGTGCAGCAGGGCGAATTCCTTGGCGGTCAGGTCGATACGCTGCCCGGCGCGGTAGGCGCGGTGGCGACCGGGGTCCAGCTCCAGGTCGGCGACGCGCAGGGTGCTGGGCTGCAGTTGCTGGTCGTTGCGCCGTAGCAGGCTGCGAATGCGCGCCAGCAGTTCCGGGAACTCGAAGGGTTTGAGCAGGTAATCGTCAGCGCCGAGGTCCAGGCCCTTGACCCGGTCAGCCAGGCGACCGTGAGCCGTGAGCATCATGATGCGTGTGGCCGATTCGGCACGCAGCCGCTGTAACACGGTCCAGCCATCGAGTTCGGGCAGGTTGACGTCGAGGATGAGCAAATCGTAAGGCTGCTGGCGAGCCAGGTACAGGCCGTCGGTGCCCGTGTGGGCGCAGTCGACAATGTAACCGTTCTCGCGCAGGCCTTGTTGCAGATAGTCGGCGGTACGCAGTTCGTCCTCGATGATCAGTAGGCGCATGAGCGGGCTCGGTTTGATGAAGGGGCGATTGTCGACCCTGTAGTGAGATCAGGGTCAAGCGGCAGGATGTTACTTCATGAGGAAGGACATGCGGTGCAGATGACGGATTTGTAATTCTGCTGTCATCTGCCTGTCTGTCCCGGCCTTTTCGCGGGTGGAAACCGCTCCCGCAGGGTCACCCTGCAGCTGGAGGCAGCTGCGGCGGAGGCCGTGACGAGCAACGGAAGACCGCATTGCAAGACTGTAATCTCAGCCTCACCTTGTCGTTAGCCAGCACTCGCTAGGATGGGCCCGTCTGATCGGTTATCACGAGGCAAACACGATGAACCTGACCAAATACCTGCTGCTGGCCATCCTTGCCTTGGGCAGCGCAAGTGTTTACGCCGAAGGCGGTGCGGAGCGCTCCAGACAGTTCTGGCAAGCGTTTCGCGAGGAGCAGCAGCGCCTGCAGGGTGACAGGCAGCAGGCTGTTGCCGAGCGCGAACGCAAGGCGCAGGAAAAGGCCCGCGAGCTGGCCAAGGACTGAAGCAATAGCACCGGCGGCGTGAAAGCTCCTCGCCGCAAGTGCCTTCGGGCGCCCGACCGGGCGCCTTTTTTATTTGCGCGCCAGCAGGGTGGCGCGGCGTGGAGCCGGCAGACCTTCGATGGTCTTGCTGTGGTCGTTCGGGTCGAGGAAGTCGCTGAGGGATTGGTAGCGCATCCACTCGGTGCTGCGCTGTTCCTCGACGCTGGTCACGCTGACATCGACACAACGCACATCATTGAAACCGGCACGGCGCAGCCAGCGCTCCAGGGCGGGTACCGACGGCAGGAACCAGACGTTGCGCATCTGCGCGTAGCGGTCTTCCGGTACCAGCACCTGGTTTGCGTCGCCCTCGATCACCAGGGTTTCCAGCACCAGTTCGCCGCCTTTGACCAGGCAGTCCTTGAGCGCAAGCAAGTGTTCGATGGGTGAACGACGATGGTAGAACACACCCATCGAGAACACTGTGTCGAAGCCTTCGAGGTTGGCCGGCAGGTCTTCCAGGGCGAACGGCAAGTGCCAGGCGGGCAACTCAGGCAAGTACTGCTGCACGGCCTGGAACTGGCAGAAGAACAGCCAGTTGGGGTCGACACCGATGACCATGTCCGCCCCAGCACCGAGCATGCGCCACTGGTAGTAGCCGTTGCCGCAACCCACATCCAGTACGCGCTTGCCCTTAAGGTCCAGGTGTGGCCCGACCCGGGACCATTTCCAGTCGGAACGCCATTCGGTTTCAACATGCACGCCGAACAGGTCGAACGGCCCCTTGCGCCAGGGCGACAGCCCCATCAGCGCCTGGCGCATCTGCGCACGGGTCGCGTCGTCGCACTCGCAATCCAGGCGCAGCCCATTGATCAGGTCGACTTCACTTGGCCGCAAGGCGGGCAATGCATCGAGCGCACCTCGCCAGCGGTCGAGGTCACCGTGGCCCTTCTCCAGCTTGGCTTCCAGTTGTGCTTGCAGGCCTTGCGACCAGGAAGCCAGGGGCGTGCCCGCCAGGCGGCGGACGAGGGGGGACAGATCGATCATGGCAGGGCTATCAACGAGGCGAAGTTAAGGCACTGGAACCAGGGCACGACTTTCGAGAAGCCGGCGGCGCGCAGACGTTGTTGATGGGCTTCGAGGGTGTCGGGGCGCATCACGTTTTCAATGGCGCTGCGCTTCTGGGCGATTTCCAGTTCGCTGTAGCCGTTGGCCCGCTTGAAGTCCAGGTGCAGTTCATTAAGCAGGGCATGCTCTTGCTCATCGGCGAAGCGCAGCTTCTCCGAGAGGATCAGCGCGCCGCCAGGCAGCAGCGCCTGGCGGATGCGGCCCAGCAACTCCAGACGTTGGTCGGGGGCGATGAACTGCAGGGTGAAGTTCATCGCCACCACCGAGGCAGGCTCGAGCGGCAGGGCCAGGATATCGGCCTCCAGCACTTGCACCGGCAGCAGCTCCTGGAACATCGAGTCCTGGGCGGTGAGGTACTGGCGGCAGCGTTCGACCATGGCAGCGGAATTGTCCACGGCAATCACCCGGCAGCCGTCGCTGCGCACATGGCGTCGCAACGACTGGGTGACAGCACCCAGCGATGCGCCCAGGTCGTACAGCGCGGTGTGCGGCTGGGCGAAGCGTGCGGCCAGCACGCCGAGGTTCTCGACAATGGTCGGGTAGCCCGGCACCGAGCGCTTGATCATGTCCGGGAATACCCGCACCACGTCCTCATTGAAGACGAAGTCGGGCACCTGCTCCAGGGGCTGGGCGAAGAGGCGATCGGGTTGTTTGCTCACGGGGAGGGCTCGGGCCGGGAAAACGGGGCCATATTCTAACCAAACCGGGCCACAGTTGCCTATTTGTCGGGCCGAAATGTCACCAGCGTAACAGAGGGGGCGTTTCCCGTACTCATAGGTCTGGCACCTGCTGCAGATATTTCTATGAGCTTGTCGATAAAGTCCTGACTCTTTTAATGCGCTGCAGACACTAAAGTGGCCAGCAACGTCGTGCCATAGGTTTGATAATGGGAGGTATTATATGGGAAATGATGTCGCTGCGCCCGAAGCGTTGCCATTCGATAAGCTTACTGAAGATCAACGTATTGAACTTGTACCGGGTCAGATTTTTGAACTGAAGAAAAATGAGCCGGCCTTCATCTTTAGTCGGGACAATCTACGAACAATCAAACGCTATGAAGATGCTGTTCGGCAGTTGCCACATGACTACCAAGACAAGCTGAGTGAGACGTTTGCTGCATTCGGTCTGGACGTAGCGGATGTCAATGTTTTTTTTGAGAATCTTCGGAAGCATGTCAACTCTTGGGATCGCGTTGAAGATGCATGCAAGACCATGGGCGCCGATCTGCAGGTTTTTGCTGAAGACCTGATTCGCGAAGCGGAAAGTTTGATAGGCACGATCAAGACCATGGACGCCTGGGAGGCTGCAGCCAGTGGCGCTGATGATGGTGACAGTGCAGTGCTTTCTGAAGACGAAACGCGCACATTCCGCGAAACAGTTGACGTTCACCTGAGTGTAATCACGGAAGATATCCAAGAGAAACTCACGGGTATCAGAACTGTGAAAGCGCTGATTGACCGGTTTGGCGATGATATCACCGAAATTCTCCACCCCATGGCCAAATCTTTGCTGAATCGCATCGGCGATGGGCAAGTCTCTGAAGCATTGGCGAAGGTGGAGGCAGATATCGAAGTGTTGGATACCCAGATCGAGAAAAAACTGGCTGAATATAATGGACTTGTCGGTACTGCTTTTTACGGACTGGTTTTTGGAGCGTTGGGGCTGGCGATTACCGGAGGCATATATGGCTTTCAAGCCGAAAAGGTGCGGGCAGAAAAAAACAAATTGATTAGTGAGAGACAGGAACTGGCGGCAAATAGAGCAGCGTTGCTCGGCGGCCAGTCGGACTTTGAGATTATCAGGACGCATATTGTTGATATGCAGTTTCGCCTGGTCGATGTCGGGACGGCTATCAAGAACCTGGAAGACGTTTGGGTGTTGATGGAGGCCTATGCCAAGAACTCAAGCAAGCGCGTTGATAGTGTTTCTACGCGGTTGGAACTCAAGAAATTTGTTGACCGATTCCAGCGTGTTATTTCGCCGTGGGAAAATATCCTTGGGATCTCGAGCAATATATCCAGGCTTTTCAATGACGTATTGAATGAATATTGAGAGGACGTATTATGAATGCAAGGAATGACAGTGAAAACTTGCCTGATGTCAAGGTTCTGTTAGCGATCGAGGCAAGCATGGCAGAGCTCTATTACGACAGCACCACCGGTTTGCTCCCATCTTTGCGCGAACGATTGCTCGATTTGACCAGCTTGGTCAAGGCAGGAAACGATACCCTTCGGGAAAACGTGCTCTCCAGCTTGGTTGCATTGAACCTTGATCTGGATAACAGTGCAGCCGGTTTGGACGAGGAAGATCTATTGCGTCTTCGCCAAGGTTTGCAGGCTGATATGGAGAACATTGCCACGGCTGTCGCGCAGGTCTCGGGTTTCCGTGCCCCGGAAGTCGCGAAACTCAGGCAAGATCAGGAAGAGGTCGTCGTGAAGCTCCGCAGTGCGGTGACGCAGCTCGAACAGTTAGTGGCAGAGAAGCAGGCTCGTATCGCTGAAGCCGATGGACTGCTCAAGACCTTGAACCAGCCTTCTGTGCGCGCTGCGCTGCGTAACGTCATTCCTCAAGAGAAGGATATCGACAGCGTATTTGCTTCGATCAAGAAACCTATTGCAAGTCCGGAGCTGGTCAAAGCGGCTTTGGTAAAACTAAATAGGAACGCTGATTTGCTGGAGCAGGGGCGCGAGTTTGCCAATATTGTCGCCGCTCGTGAGCAGCTCGTCAGCGTTTTGAACCAGCAAACGCAGACGTTGCGCACAGTGCAAAGGCAACTGGACGAGGAGCAGGCTAAAAGCGGCCAGTTCAATCATGCCGAGGAACTGCTCGGGAAGCGTTCGCCCTGGGTGGAGCAGGCGGACAAGTTTGTCTGCCACTGGCAAAAGATTTCCAGCGCGATTGCTGCAGCTGTCCAGCTAACCGAGTTGCAGGCAGCTCTGGAGACCGCTCGCGACTATCTGGCTGCCTTGCGCCGCCGCTTTGAAATGGCGTGAAGAGTGATTATCTCACCTTGATGGCACAATCAAATGTTTGCACGGGCGATACCTCCGGCGCCCAGGGTTGCTGATAGACCAGCACCAATCGGGCTTCACCTGCACTGTTGGCCTGGTAGCGCCAGGTGGAGACGCCGGCGCTGCCAACCACATCCTCTTCTTCAGGGGCGCTGTACACCTCCGGGCCGAGGCTGCGCAGCACGTTGGCGGCGGGGTTCTCGACCCGCCAGCGATAGCCGGTGGACGGATTGCTGGGCAGGGTCAGGGTCAGGGTCTGGCCCACCTGAAGGCGTGTCGGGCATTCGCTTTCGGCGTTCAGTTCGATGGGCTGTGTGGGCTGTTGGGCACAGGCAGAAAGCAGGGCGAAGCTCAGGGGAACGAGCAGACGGGGGTTGGTCATGTTGGCTCCGGAGGCTGACGATGGCCTGAGGATAACCGATGATCGAGGAGATTTGTGTTACCTGCACCGGCCGCTTCGCGGTTCTAGCCGCAAAGAGGCCGGAACAGCTCAGAACAACACTTTTGCCACGTCGGCAAAGCGCTTGGCGAAATGCACCGTCAGGCCCTCACGCAGGTAGTCCGGTAGCTCTTCGAAGTCACCCCGGTTAGGCTCCGGCAGGATCAGCTCGAAGATCTTCTGCCGCCGCGCCGCTATCACCTTCTCGCGCACCCCGCCAATCGGCAGCACCTGCCCGGTCAGCGTCAGCTCGCCAGTCATGGCCACGCCTTTCTTCGGTGCCTGGTCCCGGGCCAGCGACAGCAAGGCACTGGCCATGGTGATGCCGGCACTCGGACCGTCTTTGGGGGTAGCCCCTTCGGGCACATGCAGGTGAATGAAGGCTTCATTGAAGAAGCCCGGGTCGCCGCCAAACTGCTTGAGGTTGGAGCTGACGTAGCTATAAGCGATTTCGGCGGATTCCTTCATCACGTCACCCAGTTTGCCGGTCAGCTTGAAACCGCGGTTGAGCGTGTGGATGCGGGTGGCTTCGATCGGCAGCGTGGCACCACCCATGCTGGTCCAGGCCAGCCCGGTGATCACGCCTTTGCCAGCCAGCACCTGCTCGCTACGGAACACCGGCATGCCGAGGGCGGCTTCCAGGTCCTTGGTACCGATCTTCAGCTTGGCCTCGGGGTTTTCCAGCAGCTTGACCACCGCCTTGCGCACCAGCTTGCCCAGTTGCTTCTCCAGCTGGCGTACACCGGCCTCGCGGGCATAGCCTTCGATGACCGTGCGCAGGGCGCTGTCGCTGATGGCGAGGCTGGTCTTGGCCACACCGGCCTTGTCCAGTTGCTTGGGCCACAGGTGGCGCTTGGCAATGGCCAGCTTCTCCTCGGTGATATAGCCGGACAGGCGGATCACTTCCATGCGGTCGAGCAACGGCCCCGGGATCGAGTCGAGGGTATTGGCGGTGCACACGAACAGCACTTTGGACAGGTCCAGGCGCAAATCGAGGTAGTGGTCGAGGAAGTCGACGTTCTGCTCCGGGTCGAGGGTTTCCAGCAGGGCCGACGCCGGGTCGCCCTGGTAGCTCTGGCCCATCTTGTCGATTTCATCGAGCATGATGACAGGGTTCATCACTTCGACGTCCTTCAGCGCCTGCACCAGCTTGCCGGGCTGGGCGCCGATGTAGGTGCGGCGGTGGCCCTTGATCTCGGCTTCGTCGCGCATGCCGCCGACGCTGAAGCGGTAGAACGGTCGACCCAGCGATTCGGCGATGGACTTGCCGATACTGGTCTTGCCCACCCCGGGCGGCCCCACCAGCAGCACGATCGAGCCACTGATCTCGCCTTTCCAGGCCCCCACGGCGAGGAACTCGAGGATGCGCTCCTTGATGTCGTCGAGGCCGGCGTGGTGCTGGTCAAGGACTTTGCGCGCGTGCTTCAGGTCGAGCTTGTCCTTGCCATAGATGCCCCAGGGCAGGGCGGTGGCCCAGTCCAGGTAGTTGCGGGTGACGGCGTACTCGGGCGAACCGGTTTCGAGGATGGCCAGCTTGCCCATCTCTTCATCAATGCGCCGGCGTGCCTGGTCCGGCAGGGTCTTGCCTTCCAGGCGCTGTTCGAATTGCTCGAGGTCGGCGCTGCGGTCATCCTTGGTCAGGCCCAGCTCCTGCTGGATGACCTTCAACTGCTCCTTGAGGAAGAACTCGCGCTGGTGTTCGCCGATTTGCCGGTTGACCTCGGCCGAGATCTCGTTCTGCAGGCGCGCGACTTCGACTTCCTTGCGCAGCATTGGCAGGACCTTTTCCATGCGTTTGAGCATGGGCACGCAATCGAGCACTTCCTGCAGCTGGCTGCCGGTGGCCGAGGTAAGGGCGGCGGCGAAGTCGGTGAGCGGCGACGGGTCGTTGGGGCTGAAGCGGTTGAGATAGTTCTTCAGCTCTTCGCTGTACAGCGGGTTGAGCGGCAGCAGTTCCTTGATCGCGTTGATCAGCGCCATGCCGTAGGCCTTGACCTCGTCGGTCGGCTCGGCGGGTTGGCGCGGGTACTCGACCTCGACCAGGTAGGGCGGGCGGTGGTGCTTGAGCCAGGTGCGGATGCGTACCCGGCTCAAGCCCTGGGCGACGAACTGCAGCTTGCCGTTCTCGCGGCTGGCATGGTGCACCTTCACCAGCGTGCCGTACTCCGGCAGGGCCGAGGTGTCGAAATGGCGGTGGTCTTCTGGCGGGGTGTCCATGAAGAACAGGGCCAGGCAATGGTCTGGCGACTTGGCCACCAGGTCGAGGGTTTCTGCCCAAGGCTCTTCATTGACGATGACCGGCAGTACCTGGGCCGGGAAGAACGGGCGATTGTGGATCGGGATCAAGTAGACCTTGTCCGGCAGCTGCTGGCCGGGCAGGGCGAGGGCGTGGCCGTGGCTGGTTTCGGCCTGGTGAGTGGTGTGTTCGACTTCGCTGTGTTCGTCGGGATGTTCCGGGAAATCCTGCTGGTCGCTCATGGGGCACCTGCGTGAATGACTATGGTGCTTAGATGGGGCGGGAAAGAAGGGGTTTCAAGCTTCAAGCGTCACGTGTGCAGTGGCAGGAAAAAAGCGGGACCGCACAGGCCCCGCTTTCGTTCGTAGCTTGCCGCCTTGAAGCTTAGTCGGCGAGTTTGTAAGCGATGATGTAATCGCCCATGCGGGTGCCCAGCGAGCCGTGTCCGCCGGCGGTCACCAGCACGTACTGTTTGCCATCCTTGCCGGTGTAGGTCATCGGCGTGGCCTGGCCACCCGCTGGCAGGCGGGCTTTCCACAGTTCCTTGCCGTTGTTCACGTCATAGGCGCGCAGGTACTGGTCGAGGGTACCGCTGAGGAAGCCGACGCCACCGGCGGTAACGATCGAGCCGCCCATGCTTGGCACGCCCACCGGCAGGCCGATCGGTACCGGAGTACTGTCGCGGGTGGTGCCGTTCTTGTGCTTCCACACCACTTTGTTGGTGAACAGGTCGATGGCGGCAACATAGCCCCAGGCCGGGGCCTGGCACGGTACGCCAAGCGGCGACATGAACGGGTGCATGATCACTGCGTAAGGAGCGCCGGTGTTCGGCTGCACGCCGCTGGTCTCGCTTTCGCGCTTGCTGCCTGCGGCCACCTGCTCACGCGGGACCATCTTCGACACGAAGGCCATGTAGTTGGGCGAGGTGAACAGCAGTTGCCGCACCGGGTCGACCGACACGCTGCCCCAGTTGAACACGCCGACGTTACCTGGGTAGACCAGCGACCCTTGCTCGGATGGCGGGGTGTACTGGCCTTCGTAACGCAGCTCGCGGAACTGGATACGGCACAGCATCTGGTCGAACGGCGTGGCGCCCCACATGGCCTGTTCGGTCAGCTCAGGGCCGAGCAGGTTGAGATCGGAGCGGGCCTGGGTCGGCGAGGTGTGGTCGCCCTTGACCGCGCCCTGCGGGGTAGGGATTTCGCGGATCGGTACGATCGGCGTACCGTCACGACGGTCGAGCACGTACAGGCTGCCTTGCTTGGTCGGCACGATGATCGCCGGTTTCACGCCGTCATCGGTCTTCAGGTGGACCAGGGTCGGCTGGCTACCGACGTCCATGTCCCACAGGTCGTGATGGGTGAACTGGTAGTTCCAGCGGGCCTTGCCGGTGGCCAGGTCGAGGGCGACCACGCCGGCGCTGTACTTCTCCGCGCCTGGGGTACGGTTGGCGCCCCACTGGTCCGGAGTCTGGTTGCCCAGCGGCAGGTAGATCATGCCGAGGTCTTCGTCGACGCTGGCAATCGACCACATGTTCGCCGAGTTGCGGCTGTACATCTTGCCGGGGGCCAGGGGCTTGGTGTCGTCCGGGTTGTTGCTGTCCCAGTTCCACACCAGATGGCCATCATGCACGTCGTAGGCGCGGATCACGCCGGACGGCTCGTTGGTCGACTCGTTG
The DNA here is from genome assembly GCF_054057835.1 of Pseudomonas sp. TE21394. Lineage (NCBI taxonomy): Bacteria > Pseudomonadati > Pseudomonadota > Gammaproteobacteria > Pseudomonadales > Pseudomonadaceae > Pseudomonas > Pseudomonas sp. TE21394. The sequence continues at coordinate 3,084,760 of NZ_JBSRZR010000001.1, forward strand.
TCGGTGACGTGGCCACCGATGATCACCAGGTCGCGGGTGATTGCGGCCGGCGAAGTGGAGTAGTAGCCGCCAGCGGTGAACGGGCCGATGCCGGTGGTCAGGTCGATCACGCCCTGGTTGGCAAAGCCTTCACAGACCTTGCCGTTGTCGGCGTTGATGGCGATCAGGCGGGCATCCGCCGTGGGCAGGTACAGACGGCGTGGGCAGGCCTGGGCCACGGCCTGGCCGGCGTCGGAGATTTTCGGGGCCGGGCTGCCATCGCGGCTGACATAGCGGTTTTCGTCATAGTACGAAACGCCACGGCAGGTCATGTGGGCAAAGCCCTTGAAGGTGCCGACCGGGCTCTTGACCTGCGGGTCGTAGCGCCAGATTTCCGCGCCGGTGTCCGGGTCCAGGGCCAGCAGGCGGCTGTGCGCCGTGCAGGCGTAGAGCATGCCGTTGACCTTCAGCGGGGTATTCTGGTTGGTCAGCTCCACCGGGTCGTTTTCGGTTGGCAAGTCACCCGTGCGAATACGCCAGGCCTCTTCCAGGCGGTAAGCATTCTGCGGGGTGATCTGGCGCAGCGGCGAATAGCGGTCGCCATGCTCGGTACGGCCATAGGCCTGCCATTCGCCATCAGGCATGGCCGGTGCGGCGCTGGCCATTTCGCTGCTGTCGCGGCCCAGTTCACCGAACACTTCGCCCGGGTGAGTGAACTGGCTGGCCAGGGCGCAAGCGCCGGAAGCCACCACGGCAACGCTGAGCAACGCGGTATTGGCCTTGTTGGCCGGGCCGATCAACGGGCGTCGTGCCCAAGGCAGCAGCAGCACCACGCCGATGGCAAACCAGATGGCCAGGCGCGGTACCAGTTGCCACCAGTCCAGGCCCACTTCGAGCAGGGCCCACACGGTGCTGCCCAGCAGTATCAGGCCGTACAGGCCCAGGGCGATGCGGCGCTGGGCCAGCAGCAGGATGCCCGCCAGGGCAAAGCCGATACCGGCGATCAGGTAGTACAGCGATCCGCCCAGCTGGCTCAGCTTGATGCCGCCGGCCAGCAAGGCCAGGCCCATCAGCAACAGCAGCGCGCCAATCAGGCGCGGTAGCCAGCGGCTTCCAGTGTTGGCACCTTCAGTGCTCATCTCAGGTTCTCCGTCAGGTCAAAAAGGGGGTTAGAAAGTGCTCTGGATCTTCAGGCCGCCGATCAGGGCGTCATCGACCTGCGACACCCCGCCCGGGTGGCGGATGTACTGCAGGTTGGGGCGTACCGTGAGCCAGTCGGCCAGATGGATGCCGTAGTACAGTTCGGCGCTGTACTCGGTGTCCTGTACGGGCAGGAAACCAGGGTTGTCGTAGTCATCGAGGCCGGCGGCCTGGTTGGCCAGGCGGGCGTTCTTGCGGTAGCCCGGGTTGACGTGCACACGGGCCAGGGCGAAACCGATGTCGTCCTTGGCGCGGGCGTCGAAGGGCCCTTTGAATACCAGTCCAGCCTGCACATAGTTGTCGATGGCATTGGTCTTCTTGTCGTGTACCGTGGCATTGGCGAACAGGCTCAGGCCACGCGACTGGTCGGACGCCAGCGAAGTCACCTGCTGCTGCGCACCGAGCCACAAGCCGTGCTTGCTCGAGCTGCTGCGGTAGCTGGCGCCGCTGAGCGCTGCCGGCTGGCCGTTGTTGTCCTTGAGAACATCCTGTGCCTTGGCATTACTGTAGTAGTAGCCGGCGCGATATTCCCCTTCAAGGCCATTGACCCGTGGGCTCCACACCAGTTCGATCGGCATCACCGCACCCTGGGTGCCGCTGCCGCTGAGCTTGAAGCCGTTGCCCGATTCGAGGTTGGAGGGGTTCTGCTCGAACACGCCGACCTGGGCGTAGAGGGCGTCGCTGAAGTTGTAGCGTACGCGCAGGGCCCATTGGCTGACCGGCCAGTTGTACCAGATGCCACCGACCCAGTTGCCTACCTGAGAGCCGCAGAAGGCCAGGTTCTGGAAGTCGCAGGGGAAGCTGTTGAAGTCCTCGCCTTCGCCGAAACGGCCGAATTTCACGTCCAGCGCGCCGTCGAAGTACTTCTGCTTGATCCACATCTGGGTCAACCGCCAGGTTTCGCCACGGCCCCAGACTTCCTGGGCCGAGGTGAAACCGCCGACGCGTGGGTCGTTGATACGGTCGTTGCTGATGTTGTCGCCGTAACGCTCGGTGATGGTCAGCTGGAATTCGCTGTCGTGCCAGCCGAGGATCTTCTCCAGGTCCAGATGGCTGCCGAAGGTGAACTGGTCGCTGTAGCGCGCGGTGCGATCGTGGTCGTAGCCGCCGTGCAGGTTGCTGCCCATCTCGCCGGTGTAGCCGAGGGTGAAGTCATAGCCTTTTTCCAGCAATTCGTTGCGGCTACCGCCCCAGTCGCCGAGCATCCATGGGGAGTCGCTGGCGAACATATCGCTGGCAGTGGCGGGGATTGCCAAGGCACTGAGGGCAAGGCCGATGTAACAGGTTTTGGGCAGTTGGAACATGAGATAGCGCTATCTTCTGATTATCGAATAAACGGCAAGCGCATCGAAGGGCAGGGCCCTCGATGGAAATGGCGACAGGATCAGTCAAATGAAGCGTTTCAGCTTGCGGCGCGGAGGATATAGGGGAAGTTGCAAGAAAAAAAGACAAATTGTCGCAGTGGATTATTCCGCTGCCGGTAACAATTGACGGCGGAGGGGCTCTGCCGGCGATCGGGGCGCAAGGCGCCCCGCTATTTCAGAAGGAGGTACGCAGCCCGACTTGCACGCTACGCCCAGGGGCCGGCGCGATATCCCGCAGGATCGAGCTGGCATAGCGCACGGTCTGGTCGGTCAGGTTCTCGCCGCGGATGAACGCCAGCCATTGGCTCTGGCCGATGTCGAAGCGGTAGCCGACACTCGCCGCCAACGTGGTGTAGCCATCGGTGCTGGTTTCGTTGGCCGGCTTGCGATGCTGCGATGCGGCGTGCTGCACGTCCACTCGCGCCTGCCAGCGGTCCAGCTCCCAGACCAGGCCGCTGTTCAGGCGCAGTGGGGCGATGCGGGGCAGCGGCTCGCCACTGTCCAGGTTCTTCGCCCGCGTATAGTCGCCCGACAGTTCCAGTGCGAAGCTGCCGTAACGGTTTTCCAGCAGTTGCCAACGGTCCTGGGCCTCGATGCCATAGAAGCGCGCCCGCACGCCTTGATACTGGTATTCCGGTAAGCCGTCGTGGCCATGATCGTGGTCATGGTCATCTTCGTCATGGTCATGATCATGACCCTCGCGCAGGTTACCGGTACCGATCAGGCCGATGTAGTTGCGGAAGTGGCTGTAGAACAGCCCGACGCTACCCTTGTGGGTACCATTGTCGAAGCGCAGTGCCAGGTCCGTGGAAATGGCTTTTTCCTTGTTCAGGCCGGCATCGCCGACTTCGAAGGCACCCGTCGCCACGTGGGCGCCATTGGCGTACAGCTCGTAGAAGGTCGGGGCGCGTTCGGTGTAGCCAAGGTTGGCGGCCAGCGACCAGACCGGGTCGAGCTGGTACACCGCCCCTGAAGACAGGCTGAATGCGTTGAAACTGCTGGCGCTGTCGGCTGCCAGGAAGTTCTCGTTGCCCTTGGCGTCCGGGTCCACGCGGGTGTGCTCCATGCGGGCGCCCAAGCTCAGGTTCAGGCGCTCGGTGGCTTGCCACTGCTCCAGCATGAACAGCGCCAGGCTGTCGGTGTCGGTGTGCGGGACGAAAGCCTCCTCACCCAGGGCGGAGAACTGGTTGCGGCTGACCTGTGCGCCGACCACGCCTTGCACCGGCCCGAGCGGCTGGTGGCGGGCTTCGATGCGTGCTTCGTAGCCCCGGTTCCTGAAGGTGGTATGGACCTCGCCTTGTTCAACTTCGCGGTGTTCGTAATCGGTGTAGCCAGCATCGACCTTGACCGAACTGAACGGGCCGTCGAGGTCGCGCAGTTCGCTGGCGAAGGCATAGTGATCCTGCTGCATGTCCAGGCGCACGCCAGGCTCGGCCACCGAGCCATAGTTGCTGTCGTAACGGCTGTACGACAGGCCTGCATAACCGTGGTCCCAATGGTAGGCGCCACCCACCGCACCACCGTCCTGGCGGCCGTCGCTGTTTTCCAGGCGATGTTTGCTGCCCGGCTCGTCCATGTCACGCACCTTGGAGCTGCGGGCGTAACCGGGGATTCGCAGGTCATTGAACTGGCGGCTATTGGCATCCAGGTGCAGGGCGAAGGCACCGTTGCCAGCCTCAAGCTTGCCGGCGCTGCTGCGGGTGGTGTCGGCGCCACCGTAGCGCAGTTCGCCGGCACCGTGGATGCCATCGATGGGGGCGTCCGGGATGCGGTTGTCGAACGTGTTGACCACGCCACCGATTGCGTTACCGCCGTAGAGCAGGGCGGCCGGACCGCGCACGATCTCGACCCGATCGACGGTGACAGGGTCCAGCGGTACGGCGTGGTCGTAGGACAACGACGAAGCGTCTAGGGCGCCGACGCCATTGCGCAGGATGCGAATGCGATCGCCGTCCAGGCCTCGGATTACCGGGCGACTGGCGCCAGGGCCAAACCAGGTCGAAGCGACACCAGGCTGCTTGTTCAGGGTTTCACCGAGGCTGCCGTGCTGCTGTTGCAGCAGGTCGTCACCTTCAAGCACGGTGGCGGGGGCGGCCAGTTGTCGGTTGCCAAGCGGGTTGGCGGTAATGACCTGAGGTTCGAGTTCGACGGCCTGGCCGGGCGAGGCGGCCAGCCAGAGGGCGACGGCGAGGGGCGAGAGGCGAAGCGGTGTGTACAGCATGGGATGGGGCGTTCCTTGGCGAGTGCTTATGTAATGTTACAACATAACATGTTAATTTCAGCACACCGCTTTTGTCCCTGGCCAGCGGTTTTTCAGTTGATACGACTGATCCCGCCCGCCACTACACTCGTGTAAGGTGCGCATCTTTCCCACGGAGCACTGGCATGAGCACGGCCCAACACAACGCGCTGCACGGCAAGACCCTTGAACAGATCCTCACTGAACTGGTGGCGCACTACCAATGGCAGGGCCTGGCCGAGCGCGTCGATGTGCGTTGTTTCAAGAGCAACCCGAGCATCAAGTCGAGCCTGACCTTCCTGCGCAAGACCCCCTGGGCGCGGGAAAAAGTGGAGCAGCTGTACGTGAAACTGCAGCGCAACGCCTGACATGCCGCGCCGTCCCTGGCTGACCGGCATGGCCGTGCTGGGCTGGTTCGGCCTGACCGTGCAGGTGTACCTGGTGCTGCTGGCGCGTTGGCAGGAACAGGCCAGCCTGATTGGCGGCCTGATCAACGTATTCGGCTACTTCACTGTATTGACCAATACCTTGGTGGCGACGGTGCTGAGTTACGCAGCGTTTGGTCGCGAAGGGGCTGGCAAACGCTTTTTCCTCTCGCCGTCAGTGAGTTCGGCGGTGGTCACCAGTATCGTCCTGGTGGCGCTGGCTTACAGCGTGTTGCTGCGCCACTTGTGGCAACCGCAGGGTTGGCAGTGGCTGGCGGACGAGTTGCTGCACGACGTGATGCCGGCGCTGTTTGCCTTGTACTGGTGGGTTGAGACGCCCAAGGGCACGCTGCGATTATGGCACCTTGCGGCTTGGGCATTGTACCCGGCGGTATATTTTGCCTATGCGTTGTGGCGCGGCAGCGAGATTGGCGTGTACGCCTACCCGTTCATCGATGTGGCGGGCCTGGGATATGCGCAGGTGCTGCTCAACGCCCTCGGCGTGTTGGCGGGGTTCTGGGGCATCGGGCTTGTGGTGTTGGGGCTGGATCGGTGGATCGGCGTGCGCCGGCCATCAGTCGGGTAAGCCCGCTCCTGAAGGAAAAGCGCAGGAGCCAAGGCTTGCGCGTGCGCATGGGGGCTTGCCCGCGAAGACGCCAGGACCGGCGACAACCCTTCAGTCGTCGTCCACAGTCCCATCGGCACGCCAGTAGGCCGCGGCCTTCAGTGCATTTTCAGGTACCCCCTTTTCCAGCAACAGCGCCTTGGCCTGGCGGGTCAGGGTTTTCTCAAGTGCCACCCAGCCGTACAACCGGCCTGGCGGCAAGCTCAGGTTCTTCACCAGGGCCAGCAGGTCCTCCTGGTGCCGACGTACCCAAATCACCTCCACCTGTGCCTTGCTCGGCAGTGGCTGGCGTTCCTGTTCGTCCTCGATCTGGATGAGCGCCAGCACCTGGCGACCTGCGGGCAATTCCTCCAACCGGCGGGCAATGGCCGGAATAGCGGTTTCGTCCCCGATCAGCAAGTAGCTGTCGAACATATCCGGCACCACCATCGACGCCCGCGGCCCGGCGATGTCCAGCGTATGCCCGGGTGCGGCCTGAGCGGCCCAGGTCGAGGCAGGGCCGTCGCCGTGCAACACGAAATCGATGTCCAGTTCGTTGGCCACCAGGTCGACGCGCCGGGGCGTGTACTCGCGCATGGTCGGCCGTGCGCCGCCGTCCTTGCCGAGGCTACGGGCCTCGATGCTCTGCGCTTGCTCGGGCGTTTCGGCGAACAGCAGTTTGATGTGGTCATCGCTGCCCACGCTGGTGAAGCCCTGCAGCTCGGCCCCGCCCAAGGTGATACGGCGCATGCGTGGGGTCAGTTCGGTGACCCGCAATACCTGCAGGCGGCGTTGGCGGATCTCGTGATTGACGCGATAGATGGTGTCACTCATGGGGTGTCTCCCTGACAGGCTCGGTCGGCCCGGAGGCGATGGCTTTGGCGGCGTGGTTGAGCAGCTCGCGGACCCGCTCGATTTCTTCCGGTGTCCAGCGGCCACTGTGCATGTGCAGTGCATGGCGCAGGTTGCCGACCGCTTCGTGGATCTCGGGCGGGCGGTCGTGGCCGCGCAGGGCGCGTTTGCTGACCTCGATGCGCATGCGTACGCCATCCAGGGCAACAGCCTGTTCGGCCAAGGCGGTGCGGCCGGCATCGGTGATGGCATAGAGACGTTTGCTGCCCTGCACCTGGCCGGCGATCAGCTCGGCCTCCTCGAGGAAATTCAGCGTTGGGTAGATCACACCGGGGCTTGGACTGTAGCTGCCATCGAACAGATTCTCGATCTGGCGGATCAGGTCGTAGCCGTGGCCGGGCTGCTCGGCAAGCAGGGCCAGCATCAACAGTTTGAGGTCGCCAGGGGCGAATACGCGTGGGCCGCGTTCGCCGCGGCCGGGGCGTCGCTCGAACAGGTCGTGGGGGGAATGTTCGCGCATGGGGGCTGGGCTCCGTCGTTTGCGATATATCGTAAGATATTACTCAAGATATATCTGAAGACAAGCCATAACTGCGGATGATTATCATCTAATTATTCGATGTGCTTTTGTCCGACTGGCCGCGCTGCGCTGCCACCTGCGGCACTCTGCACTCGTTCGGATTACCTGGTTGCAGGTATGGCAGGAGGATGGGGGCCATGCCCTTGAGCACCTGCACCGGCAGTGCCGAAGTGAACGTGAATGCTTCCGCCGAGCGCCCGGGCACGAACGCGGTCAAGGTGCCGAAGTGGTTGTCGCCCAGGAAGAACACGAACGTGGCGGTACGGTTGAGCGAACGCGAGCCGATCAGGCGGCCACCGGCGCCGAAACTTTCGATGCGGTTGTCACCGGTACCGGTCTTGCCGCCCATGACCAGCGGCGTACCGTCCTGCAACTTGAAGCTGCCGGAAATACGCCGCGCAGTGCCTGCATCCACCACTTGTGACATGGCGCCTTTGAGGGCGCGCGCCACTTCCACCGGCAAGATCCGCACGCCCCGGTCCGGGTCGGTGATCAGCTTGGTCTCGTACGGCGTGTTGGCGGCGAAATGCAGGGTGTCGATGCGCAAGGTCGGCAGGCGTACACCGTCGTTCTGGATGATGCCTACCAGTTCGGAGAGGGCGGCGGGGCGGTCGCCCGAGCTACCGATCGCAGTGGCCAGCGAGGGCACCAGGTGGTCGAAGGGATAGCCCACACGCTTCCAGCGCTGGTGAATGTCGAGGAATGCTTCGATTTCCACCATGGTGCGAATGCGGCTGTCGCGGGCCCCCTGGTGGCGGCTCTTGAACAACCAGCCGTACACCTCCTGGCGTTCGAAGCGGCTGGCATTGACCATTTCAGTCAAGGTCGAGCTGGGGTTCTTCAGCAGGTAGCCGAGCAGCCACAAGTCCAGGGGGTGCACCTTGGCGATGTAGCCCTGGTCAGGCAAGTCATACTTGCCCGGCCCGTAGGCGTCGTACATCTCCGACAGCCGGCCGTCGGTCAGTTTGCCCAGGGCGGCCTTGTCACCCTTGAGGTGGGCGCGGACGAAGGCGTTGAAGGTTTCCTGCCCGGCCTCGGGGAACAGGTAGCGGTGCACCGCAGCCAGCCGTTGCGGGGTGACGCGCATGCTGTCGAGGAAGGTGTCCAGGCGTTGTTGCGAGGTCTTGCGCTGGTATTTCTTCCAGAAGCGCATCAGGTAGTTGGTGCCTTCCTTGTCGGCGAAACGGGCCAGGTATTCCTGGCGGCGCGGGTCGCTGTCGTCCTTGAGCAACGGCAGGCGGTTGTATGGCTGCTGGTAGGTCACGTAACGCACCAGGTCGCGCATCAGGCGGATGAACGGCAGGTTGATCGATTCGCGCAACGCGTCCTTGAGGGTCGGGTTGCGGCTGTTGTCTTCCTTGCGGAAGTTGTTGAATACATGCATACCCCCACCGGTGAAGAAGGCTTCGCCGGTGTTGGCCGAATACTTGCGTTCCAGCGCGGCATCGAGCATGGCGTCCAGGCTCTGGTTCTTGCTGTTCTGCGCGAGCCATTCCAGCGACCACTGGGTGATGCGGTCGAGTTCGGCGACTTCGACTTTCTTCAACTCGGCGGCAGGTTTGCCGGCGTATTTGTCGTGCAGCTCGGCGATGATTTCCAGGTAGGTGGTGAGCACGCGCAGCTTGGCGGTGGAGCCCAGCTCCAGCTTGCTGCCTTCGTTGATGTCGAAAGGCTGGTCGGTGCTGTCGGTTTGCACCCGCACCCGCGAGCCATCGGCAGTGCGCTCGAACAAAGTGAAGCTGTAGCTCACCTGGTCGGTGGTCTTGGTCGTCAGCAGGCGCTCACCAATCAGGCCAATCTGTGCGGCGAACGCGGGGTCGGCAAGGTTCTTCAGGTATTGGCTGACCTGTACCTGGAGGTCAGCCTGCAGGGTGCTGGTGGCCGACAGGTCGAGGCGGTCAAGGTCGTACAACGGGCGGTTGAGCATGGCCGCCAGGCGGTTGCGCGCCAGGCTGATGCCCTTGTTGGTGACGATCGGCACGATGGTCGGTTGCGCTACCCAGTCGCGGTAAACCACCTTGCTGGCCAGTGCGGCGTTGGCCAGCGGCTGTTCGATGACCTTGTTGGCAGCCAGTACGCGAATGTGCGCATCGGTCAGCTCCGCCAGCTCGATCCGCCCCTTGGACAGGTAGTGCGAGGGGCGGCGCTGGGCAATCATCAATGACAGTACCTGGCGCAGCGCCAGACCGCGCGCGGCCATGCTTTCGGGGTCACTGGCGGTGGACATCAGGGCCTGGTTGACCTGGTCGAAATCGGCGCCGTACCACACCCGCAGGCCTTCGGCCATGCCATGCACTTCGCCATGCCCTGGCACTGCCGACAACGGCACACTGTTGAGGTAGTCACGCACGATACGCTGGCGTGCCTCGGTGGTGTCGGGGCCACCCTGGTAGGCTCGCACGCTGGCAGAAATCATCTGGCGAATCTTTTCGGCGCCCGAGACGGTCAGGCCGTCCGGTGAATGTCGGTACTTTTCCAGCTGCGTAGCCAGGGTGCTGCCACCCGCGGACTGGCCGGGCAAGGCCAGGTACTTGGCCACCTGGCTATAGGCAGCCTTGGCGAAGCGCGGCCAGTCCACGGCCGGGTTGTTGCGTGGGTCCTTGGTGTCGAGCAGGTCGCGGTTTTCGATGAACAGCAGGCTGTTGACCATTACCGGCGGTATCGCGGCAAAGTCCGGATACAGGTATTGCGGGTACTTGTACTGGTACAGCGTGTCGCCGCGGCAGTCGGTAATCGATAGCCCGGCCTGGATCTTCTCGATGTAAGGGGCGAACAAACCATGCTCGACGTAGTTCATCAGCGCCGGCGAGAACCGCACCTGCTCGCTGATCAGGTAGTCGCGCTTGAGCAGGCGCGGCAGGAACTCCCCCAGGGCGCTGTAGCCCAGGCGTTTGTCAAACGGGCCTTCACCAGGGTAGACGATGGCATCGCTGGGGCCTGGCTGCAGCGAATAGGTGAGGGTAGTGGCCAGCTTGCTGAATTCCCGCGACTGCAGGTTGGAGGTGCGGAACTCGTCGTACGCAGCGAAGCCAATGGCCACCAGCGCCACCAGCAGGATAAGAATGATCAGCCGCCACCATAGCCGGCGTTGACGGGGGGACTTGGGTTGTGGCGTCTCGGCCGGAGGTAGGTCGGGTGCTTCCGTTCTGGTTGGTTCCGATTGCCACAGTGCGCCCATAGTCTTCTATCCGGCCAAGTGTTTTCGTCTTGCTTGTCTGAAGCTTAGACGTTGAGCGGGGCAGGTGAAAAATTTGTAGGAAGCCGAGAAAAGTGCATTGGGACTATGCGGCTTTGGTGTGGGTTTCTTCGTCGGACGATGTTGCTATGGTGCCAGGCGGCGATGTCCAAGACCGCCGTATGCCCCGGAAAACTCGCTGATTATTTCGGTATATATAGCGAAAATCCCTACAGCGGTGTTCCTATACTGCTTGCCCCTTCGACCTGCCGGACGCTCTATTCCGGCACTCGAGCCGGCCCACAAGGCCAGTTCGGCAAGCCAACGCTCGGCCTATCGGCCTGGCCGGTGCTGCACGAAGGTCAAATCCAATAACAAAACGAGGTTGTATTGCTATGCCAGTCGGCAACCACCCTGCCCACGGCCAGGCCACTGATGGCGGCCCGCTCAAGCGTGAACTGGGCGAACGGCACATCCGTCTGATGGCGCTGGGCGCCTGTATCGGCGTCGGTCTTTTCCTCGGTTCGGCCAAAGCCATCGAAATGGCCGGCCCCGCCATCATGCTGTCCTATATCATCGGTGGCTTGGCCATTCTGGTGATCATGCGCGCCCTTGGTGAAATGGCCGTGCACAATCCCGTCGCCGGTTCGTTCAGCCGCTATGCCCAGGACTACCTCGGCCCGCTGGCGGGCTTCCTTACCGGCTGGAACTACTGGTTCCTGTGGCTGGTGACCTGCGTGGCGGAGATTACCGCGGTAGCCATCTATATGGGCATCTGGTTCCCCGACGTACCGCGCTGGATCTGGGCCCTGGCGGCGCTGGGCAGCATGGGCGCGGTCAACCTGGTGGCGGTCAAGGCGTTCGGTGAATTCGAGTTCTGGTTCGCTTTGATCAAGATCGTCACCATCATCGCCATGGTCCTTGGTGGCATTGGCATCATTGCCTTCGGCCTGGGCAATGACGGCGTAGCGGTGGGTATCTCCAACCTGTGGAGCAACGGCGGCTTCATGCCCAACGGCGTGACCGGCGTGCTGATGTCGCTGCAGATGGTGATGTTCGCCTATCTGGGCGTGGAAATGATCGGCCTGACCGCTGGTGAAGCACGCAACCCGCAGAAGACCATTCCGCACGCCATCGGCTCGGTGTTCTGGCGCATCCTGCTGTTCTACGTCGGTGCGCTGTTCGTGATCCTGTCGATCTACCCGTGGAACGAAATCGGCAGCCAGGGCAGCCCGTTCGTCATGACCTTCGAACGCCTCGGCATCAAGACCGCCGCCGGCATCATCAACTTCGTGGTGATTACCGCCGCGCTGTCCTCGTGCAACGGCGGCATCTTCAGCACCGGGCGCATGCTCTACAGCCTGGCGCAGAACGGCCAGGCCCCGGCCGCCTTCGCCCGTACCTCGAAGAACGGCGTGCCGCGCAATGCGCTGCTGCTGTCGATCGGCGCGCTGCTGCTGGGCGTGCTGGCCAACTACCTGGTGCCGGAGAAGGTCTTCGTCTGGGTGACTTCGATCGCCACCTTTGGTGCGATCTGGACCTGGGTCATGATTCTGCTGGCGCAATTGAAGTTCCGCGCCGGCCTCGGCAGCGCCGAGCGCAACGCACTGCAATACCGTATGTGGCTATGGCCGCTTAGCTCCTACCTGGCCCTGGCCTTCCTGGTGCTGGTGGTTGGCCTGATGGCGTACTTCGAGGATACCCGCGTGGCGCTGTATATCGGCCCGGCGTTCCTGGTGCTGCTGACGGTGCTGTACTACGCCTTGCGCCTGGCGCCGAAAGAAGCGCAGGGCGCGGCAGGCACGGTTTCCTGATCCAGGGTTCCTGGGGGCGCTTTGCGGCCCCAGGAACCCATCAGGCCGCCATTTCACTGTTCGGTTCAAAGCTGTCCGCGCGCGCCAGCTGCCACATGCGCGAATAGAACTGGCCATTCACCTCGCCGGTCAGCAGTTCACCCGGTTTCAGGAACACATGCATCTGCGAGAACAGCTTGATCTCGGTAGCGGAGATGCGCCGCACCAGGTGCTTGGCTTCCAGCTGTGCTGGATGCTCCAGGCCCGCTGCCGCGAGCATCTCGGCCAGCGCACGCAAGGTGTTGTGGTGGAAATTGAATACCCGCTGGGCCTTGTCCGGCACCACCAGCGCGCGCTGGCGCAGCGGGTCTTGCGTGGCCACGCCGGTCGGGCACTTGTTGGTGTGGCAGCTCTGCGACTGGATACAGCCGATGGCGAACATGAAGCCGCGCGCCGAGTTGGCCCAGTCGGCACCGATGGCCAGCACGCTGGCGATGTCAAAGGCGCTGACAATCTTGCCGCTGGCGCCAAGCTTGATCTTGTCGCGCAGGTTCAGGCCGACCAGCGTGTTGTGCACGAACAGCAGGCCTTCGCGCAACGGTACGCCGATGTGGTCGGTGAACTCCACCGGCGCGGCGCCGGTGCCGCCCTCCTTGCCATCGACGACGATGAAGTCGGGCAGGATGCCGGTTTCCAGCATGGCTTTGGCGATGCCCATGAACTCCCATGGGTGGCCCAGGCAGAACTTGAAGCCCACTGGTTTTCCGCCAGACAGTTCACGCAGCCGGGCGATGAACTGCATCATCTCGATGGGGGTGGAGAAGGCGCTGTGACGTGACGGTGAAATGCAGTCTTCGCCCATCAGTACACCACGGGTCTCGGCGATTTCCCGGGTCACCTTGTGCTTGGGCAGGATGCCGCCGTGGCCGGGCTTGGCACCCTGGCTCATCTTGATCTCGATCATCCGCACCTGCGGGCTGCGTGCCTGGGCGGCGAAACGTTCGGGGTCGAAGCGCCCATCCGGCGTGCGGCAGCCGAAGTAGCCGCTGCCCAGTTCCCAGACCAGGTCGCCACCGTGTTCGCGATGATAGGGGCTGATGCTGCCTTCGCCGGTGTCATGGTGAAAATTGCCTAGCTTGGCGCCCTGGTTGAGCGCGCGAATGGCGTTGGCACTGAGCGAGCCGAAGCTCATGGCCGAAATGTTGAAGATCGACGCCGAATACGGCTGGCTGCACTGCGGCCCGCCGACCACAACGCGGAAGCTTGCCGGGTCGGCCAGTGGCGCCGGGCGCATGGAGTGGCCGATGAACTCGAATCCGGACGCGTACACGTCGATCAGGGTACCGAAGGGTTTGTCCGAGGCTTCGTTCTTCGCCCGCGCATACACCAGCGAGCGCTGGGCACGCGAGAACGGCAGGGCATCGCTGTCGGCCTCCAGCAGGTACTGGCGGATCTCCGGGCGAATGGCCTCGACCAGGTAGCGGATGTTGCCCAGGATCGGGTAGTTGCGACGCACCGCATGGCGTTGCTGCAGCAGGTCGAACAGGCCGATCAGGCTGAGGACGGCGCTGGTCAGGGTGAGTGGCCACAACCATTCATGGTGGATGAACGGCAGGCTCGCCAGGGTGAACAGCACACAGGCGGCGAAAAAGGCATAGCGGCTGAGAAGTGACAGGCTCATACAGGGTCCTTGCGATGGCGCGGTCAGGCTCGGGGCCTGGGCAAACCCCGACCATAGCCAAGTTGCAAGGCTGTGCAAAATTAAATCGAGGTAGCGAGAAGCATTCCCGCGTCGCTGCAGATTGGTCCTGGCAACGCTTCAACGCGGGGCGCGCAGCAGTTTCTGCCGCCAGCTTTCCTGCTCCTGGGCTGGCGCCTCGACCAGGAACGAATAGCGTCCGGCCACCCGTACTGCCACCGCTACCCCATCGCGATACAGCAGGCGGTTGCCAGTGACCGCCGGCACCTTCGCCCCCGGCAACAATGACCCGATCAGGTTCAACGGGTCACTGGCACTCACTGCTACCAGCGCCCCGTCCTGCTCGCGGCGGCGTACCTGGCGCAGCTGCGCTACCGCCTCCGGCAAGGCGAACTGTTCCCCCGCCAGCCCGGCGATGAAGCGCCCGCCACGAATCTCGCCGCGCGCCTCGAGCCGGTGGTAGCAACGCAGCAGCTCGCGCCATGGCGGCAGCACGTCGCTTTCGCGGTCCAGCAGGCGCCAGCAGACCACACCATAGCGTCTCAACAGGGCCCGGGCGATGTGCTCCAGGCGCTGGCTTTCTTCCACTTCACCGCGGCGCAACAAGGCCCAGCGCCCGGCATCGGACATGCTGCTGGACAGCGGCGGGTGGCCACGTCGGCTGTTGCGGGATGTGCGCTTCGCCGCCGGGGTGATCAGGCTGCGCAGGCCGGTGAAGCTGTCTGCCCCGGCTAGACCGGCGCCCACCAGCTCCTGCAGGGCCGTCTCGAGTTCGCTGGGCAGCAGGTGGGCATCCTGGATCAGTTCCTCGAAGAACAGCGCGCCGTGTGCCTGCAATACTTCGTGCACGCGTTGCGCCCGCGCGCCGAGGCTTTCCAGGGCGGGCACCGGGGCGAGGCTGCGCCATACGTTCAGGTGCTGGCGTGGTAGCAGCACCAGCGGCGTGCTGGACAAGGTACTGCTCGACACCGTCGTCGCCAGGCGGCTCCAGGCAAACTGCCCGCTGCGGCAGGCATCGTCGAGCCAGTGCGGGCTGTAGTCCTCGATGCGGGCCGGCAGCAGTTCAGCCTCCCAGGCGCCAGCCGCGCTCGGAAAGCCTTGCAGCTGGCCCAGCACCTCGGCAACGGCGGCCGGTCCGCGCAGGCGGTGGCCATCGGCCATGTGCTGCCAGTCGAACAGAAAGCGCATGAAGTCCTGCAGGCTGACCGGCTCGATTTCCCGGCGCAGGCGTTTGACCGTGTAGCGGTGGATGCGCGCCAGCAAATGGCGCTCGCACCACTGCAGGTCGCTTGTGCCCGGGCTGAAATGGCCGCGCAGTACATAGCCTTCGGCTTCCAGACGGGCCAGGGCCTGTTCGATGGCCTGCGCCGGCTTGCCCAGCGGTGCGGCGATCTGTGCCTGGGTCAGCGGGCCGTGGCCGCTGAGACGGGCGCGCAGCAGTTCGGCAAGCGCGTCGTCCGCGTCGGTAGCCTGAGCGAAGCCGGGTAAAACCGCCAGCGCCGGCTCCAGCCGGGCACCGGGGTACAGCGTGTGCAACAGGCTCAAGCGTTCGCGCGCCAGCCACAGCCCTTCTTCTACCAGGCGCATGGCCCGCCCGGCTCTGGCCAACTGGCGCAATAGCATGTCCCAACTGGCGTTTTCCCGCACTTCGTCCTGGCTGATGGCGCCCAGCCCCATCAACGCTTCATGCATTTCGTCGGCATTAGCGGGCTGCGGCCAAGCCTCCGCGGCCACCGCAGCAATCGCCTCGGCATCCAGCGCGCCCAGGTCGTCGCCGCTGTGTACCTCGTTCCAGCGCCGACTGAGCACGGCCTGGGTACGCCGTTCTTCCAGCGGGGCGTCATCCAGGAAGGCATAGGGCCGGGCATTGAGAATGGCCGAAGCCAGCGGCGAAGGCGCCGGCAGGTCGCGGCACAGCAGGCGCACCGAGCCGCTTTCCATGCGCCGTAGCAGTGCCAGCCAGCCTTCGCTGTCCATCGCTTCGTGCAGGCAGTCATCCAGGGTTTGCTCGACCAGCGGGTGATCGGGAATCTGCCGCTCGCCGGCGATGTTTTCCAGGCAGGCGATCTGGTCGGGGAACACGGCGGCTACCAGGTCTTCGCTCTTTATCCGCTGGATCTGTGGCGCCACCTTGCGGCCGCCGACGAAGCGCGGCAAGGCCATGGCCACGCTGGCGTTCCAGCGCCAGCGTACGCCGAACAACGGCGCATCGAGCAGGGCCTGGACGAGGATCGGTTCGGCGCTGCGGCTGTTCAGGTAACGCCACACCTCGTCCAGCTCGAAACTGTGGCTGGTGGACAGCGACAGCACGATGGCGTCCTCGCTGGCGGCTGCCTGCAACTCGAAGTTGAAAGTACGGCAGAAGCGCTTGCGCAGCGCCAGGCCCCAGGCGCGGTTGATGCGGCTGCCATAGGGGGAATGGATGATCAGCTGGGTACCGCCGGATTCATCGAAGAAGCGCTCCATCACCAGCGTCTCCTGCGAGGGCAAGGCACCCAGCACTTCACGGGTGCGGGCCAGGTAGTCCAGCAGCTGGCTGGCGCAGTCCTCGCCCAGGTCGAAGGTTTCCTGCAACCACGCCAGCACTGCGGCCAGGTTGCCGCCGGCCTGCGCCAGGCGCTGGTCGATCTGCGCCTGCAGCCGTGCCACTGCGGCAGACAGCTCGTCACTTCGCCCGGGCGCCTCGCCCAGCCAGAACGGAATGGTCGGCGGCAGGCCTTGCGCATCTTCCACCCGCACCCGGCCCGGTTCCACGCGCAAGATGCGATAGGAGGCGTTACCGAGCTGGAAGATATCGCCGGCGATGCTTTCCACGGCAAAGTCTTCGTTGACGCTGCCGATGTTCAGCGCCTGTGGCTCGAGCAACACGGCGTAGTCGGCATTGTCGGGGATGGTGCCGCCACTGGTCAGAGCGGTCAGCTGGCTGCCACGGCGACCGCGCAAGGTGCCGCTGACCGCGTCGCGGTGCAGGTAGGCGCTGCGTACGCCCTGACGGCCGTTATAGCCTTCGGCGAGCATGCGCAGCAGGCCCTGGTAGTGTTGCAGGTCAAGTTCGGCGTAGGGCGTGGCCTGGCGCAGGCAGTCGTACAAGGCCTGTTCGTGCCACGCCTGGTTGCTGGCCTCGGCAACGATCTGCTGGGCGAGTACGTCCAGTGGCGCCCGGGGAATATGGAGTTCGTCCAGCTCGCCGCGGCGGACGCAGTCGAGCAGGGCTACGCATTCGATCAGGTCATCGCGCGAGGTCGGGAACAGTCGCCCCTTGGGCACGCCATCAACCTGGTGGCCGGCGCGGCCAACCCGCTGCAGGAAGGCCGCGATCGAGCCTGGCGAGGCGATCTGGCAGACCAGGTCGATGTCGCCGATGTCAATGCCAAGCTCCAGCGACGCGGTGGCCACCAGCACCTGCAACTGGCCACGTTTCAAGCGTTGCTCCGCATCCAGGCGCAGCTCCTTGGCCAGGCTGCCGTGGTGCGCGGCCACCGCCTCCTTGCCTAGCCGATCGCTGAGGTGGCGAGTGATGCGTTCGGCCAGGCGCCGGGTATTGACGAACACCAGGGTGGTACGGTGCTGCCGTGCCAGCGCGGCCAGGCGGTCGTAGACCAGACCCCAGACATCGGTGGCCATTACCGCGCCAAGCGGTACCGGAGGCACTTCGATGGCCAGGTCGCGCTGCCGTGCATGGCCAACATCGACGAGTGCGCAGGGACGCCCGGTGCCGACCAGGAATTGCGCCACCCGCTCGACCGGGCGTTGCGTGGCCGACAGGCCGATGCGCCGCAGTGGTCGCCGGCACAGGGCCTGCATACGCTCCAGGGTCAATGCCAGGTGGGCGCCGCGCTTGTTGCCAGCCAAGGCGTGGATCTCATCGACGATCACCGTGTGCACGCTGGCCAGGCCCTCGCGGCCCGAAGCCGAGCCCATCAGCACGTAGAGCGATTCGGGTGTGGTCACCAGGATGTGCGGTGCCAGCCTGCGCATGGCGGCGCGTTCCTTTTGTGGCGTATCGCCGGTGCGCACGGCCGTGGTGATGCGCGGGGCGCTGAGGCCCTGTTCGACAAGGGCCTGGCTGATGCCTTCGAGCGGGGCCTGCAGGTTCAGGCGGATATCGTTGGACAGCGCCTTCAGGGGCGAAACGTAAACCACCTGGGTCTGTGCAGGCAGCCCGCCCTGGTGCTCCAGGCCCTGGCGGAACAGTTCGTCGAGCACGGCCAGGAATGCGCTGAGGGTCTTGCCTGAGCCGGTCGGCGCCGCCAGCAGCATTGACTGGCCTGCATGGATCAACGGCCAGGCCTGTGCCTGGGCATCGGTCACCGTGGCGAAGTGACGACGGAACCAGGTGCGCACGGCGGGGTGGAACCGTTCGAGCACCGGGTGGTGTTTGGCGGGCAGGTTCATGTGGTGGTTATGGCGGGTGCGGGGCGGGTTGGCAAGGGGCCGTTCGTCAGGCCGGTAGAGGAAACCTTGGCCTTGTCAGTACAACCGCCCCATGGGATTCTCCCCGGCCCCTGATTCAAGTGAGCCGAACCCATGCCCAACACCATCCGCATCGCCGCCGCCCTGCTCATCGACCCCCAGGGCCGTACCCTGCTGGTACGCAAGCGCGGCACCCAGGCCTTCATGCAACCCGGCGGCAAGATCGATGCTGGCGAAACCCCGGTTCAGGCCCTGGTGCGCGAGCTGCATGAGGAACTGGGCCTGCGCATCGACCCGGCCCAGGCGGTGCACCTGGGCCAGTTCAGCGCCCCAGCCGCCAACGAGCCCGGCTTCGAGGTGCAGGCCGAACTGTTCCGTGTCGACAGCGCCGCAGCCGTGGTCCCGGCTGCAGAAATCGAAGAGGTGGCATGGCTGGCCGCTGACCAGACACCCACCATGCCGCTGGCCCCCTTGACCCGCGACCTGATCCTGCCGATGTACCACCAGGCGCTCAACGCACCGCGCTGACGCCATCGAGGGTGGCGAACGAGGTGTCCTTGGCGGTCAACAGGAAGTCACGCATGTACGGCGCATCGAGCATGTCGGTGCGCACCGCGGCATAAAGCGTGGCGAACAGGCCTTTTTCGCCCAGGCGCTTGCCCTTGACGTAGCCGCGCGAGCTGTATTCGTGCAGCGCCCAGTGCGGCATGCCACACACGCCCCGGCCGCTGGCCACCAGTTGCATCATCATCACCGTCAGCTCCGAGGTGCGTACGGCGGCCGGCTCGATGTCGGCTGGCTCCAGAAAGCGGGTGAAGATATCCAGGCGGTCACGCTCTACCGGGTAGGTGATCAGCGTCTGGTCGAGCAGGTCCTGCGGCACGATATAGGGCTTGCTGGCCAATGGATGCTGGTTGGCCACCGCCAGCATCGCCTCGTAGGTGAACAGTGGCACGTAGGTGATACCCGCCAGGTCCACCGGGTCGGAGGTCACCACCAGGTCGAGGTCGCCACGGGCCAGGGCCGGCAGCGGGGCGAAGGCAAAGCCGGAGGCGAGGTCCAGTTCCACTTCCGGCCAGGCATCCCGGAACTGGTCGATGGTCGGCATCAGCCACTGGAAGCAGCTGTGGCATTCGATGGCCATGTGCAGGCGCCCGGCGGTGCCGCCGGCCAGGCGGGCGATGTCCCGTTCGGCGCCACGCAGCAGCGGCAGGGTGGCATCGGCCAGTTGCAGCAGGCGCAGCCCGGCGCTGGTGAAGCGGATCGGCTTGGTCTTGCGCACGAACAGCGGCATGCCCAGGCGCTCTTCCAGCTCCTTGAACTGGTGCGAAAGTGCGGACTGCGTCAGATGCAGGCGTTCGGCCGCCTCCACCAGGCTGTCGGCCTCGCGCAGGGCATGAAGGGTTTTCAGGTGACGGATCTCCAGCACAGCCGACTCCGGTGATTCTATTTGGGAAGACAAGGTATGAGTTGAGTTTCCCTCATGTTGCAAACGCTGTCGACCGGGCGATTGGTCACACCGCCTGGCGGGCGTCATCAAACTGTCACCGAACTGTGGCAGCGCGCCCGAACAGAATTCATCAGAATCGCGCTCTACTGGGGATCTGCATTCTGGTATTTCTTTCATGCGGGCTTTTTGGCTATTTGTTTTCTTCGTGCTCGGCGTACCTGCTGGCTTCGCCGAGCAGCACTGTGATGCCCGGGTGCCGGTGCAGCGCGCCGAGCTGGGGGCGGTGAGCCTGGTCTACCAGAGCGTCGGCGCGCCCCGCGACCCTGCCTTGCTGCTGGTCATGGGCCTGGGCGGGCAGCTCATCCATTGGCCGGACGACGTGGTCGAGGCGTTGTGCCGCCAGGGTTTTCGGGTGATTCGCTACGACAACCGCGATGTCGGCCTGTCACGCTGGAACCAGCTGCCAGCGTCGGCCAACCTCACGGTCGAACTGCTGCGTTACAAGCTGGGGCTACCGGTGGCTGCGCCCTATACCCTGAGCGACATGGCGGACGACGGCTTGCACCTGATGGACGCACTGGGGGTGCGCCAGTTCCATGTGTTGGGGGTCAGCATGGGTGGCATGATCGCCCAGCACCTGGCAGCCATGGCGCCGGGGCGTGTACGCAGCCTGACGCTGGTTATGTCCAGTTCCGGGGCGGCGGGGTTGCCGGCGCCGGCTCCGGCGTTGGTGCAACTGCTGGCCCGGCGCAGCGCAGCGAGCCGCGAAGTGGCCATCGAGCAGCAGGCCGACCTGCTGGCTGCGTTGGGCAGCCCTGAGGTGGCAGATGACCGTGCCGCCTTGCTGCAACAGGCGGCGGAGGCCTACGACCGCGCCTTCAACCCCGAGGGGGCCAAGCGTCAGATCATGGCGATACTGGCCGAGCCGAGCCGTGTCGAGCTGCTCAACCAGCTACGGCTGCCTACTTTGGTGGTGCACGGCACCGCCGATCCACTGCTGCCAGTGATGCATGGCGTGCATCTGGCGGCACATATTCAAGGTAGCCAGTTGCGTTTGATACCAGGATTGGCGCACCGCTTCCAGGAGCCGTTCAAGGCGCCGTTGCTGGGGGCGGTGTTGCCCTACCTGCAGGCGCACCGGCAGGATGTCACGCACATCGCAGGGCTGTGAATTTCCATCCTTCAATGCTGGTGCGCTCCTGCAAGGCCTGCGTCAGTGCATCCGCACCCACAAGGTCACCAGCACGGTCGCGGCCATCAGCCAGGCTATCGTGGCCAGGGCCAGCGAGGCCTCCAGGCGCATGCGGTCGACCAGTACATACAAGGTCGCCAGGTACACGAAGTCCGGAATGATCGACCACATGCCAAACAGGATGGTGGTCTTCAGGTCGGCGATACTGCGCCCCTTGCCGACGATGTAATGGGCGATCAGGGCAAAGGTGGGAAACAGCGGTACCAGCCCGGCGATGTAGTAGTTGCGCGTTTTTGACAGCACTGCCAGCAGCACTACCACACCCGCACCGAGTGCGGCCTTGAAAAGCAGATCCACGTTGTCTTTCCCGTTGCGGTTTGAGGTCAGCCGAGGCCGTATTTCTTCACTTTGTCGAACAGCGTGGTCTTGGCCATGCCCAGCTCCTGGCTGGCCTGGCTGAGGTTGCCGCCTGTACGTTGCAGCGCATCGCTGAGCAGGTTGCGCTCGAACGCTTCCACCGCCTCGGCAAAGCCCAAGCCCTGGCTGGCGCCGCCGCTGGGGCCCTTCTTGAACGCCGGCAGGCCAAGGGCATAGCGTTCGGCCACGTTGCGCAACTCGCGCACATTGCCCGGCCAGTCGTGCGCCATCAGGCGCGACAGGGTCTGGCTGTCCAGCGTCGGTATCTCACGGTCGAAACGCAGGGCCGACTGCTGCAGGAAGTGTTCGAACAGTTGCAGGATATCTTCGCGGCGCTCGCGCAACGGCGGCAACTCCAGGGTCACCACGTTCAGCCGGTAGTACAGGTCGCTGCGGAACTGGCCGCTCTGGCCCATGGCATCCAGGTCGGACTTGGTCGCAGCGATCACCCGGCAATCCACCGCAATGCTCTGGTTCGAACCCAGCCGCTCCAGGGTGCGTTCCTGCAGCACGCGCAGCAGCTTGATCTGCAGGTTGATCGGCATGCTTTCCACTTCGTCGAGGAACAGCGTGCCACCATTGGCGTGTTCGATCTTGCCGATGCGCCGTTTGCCGGCACCGGTGAAGGCGTTGGCCTCGTGGCCGAAAATCTCGCTTTCAAACAGGTTCTCCGGCAGTCCACCACAGTTCAGGGCCACGAACGGCTGGCCGTGGCGGCGGCTGAAATCGTGCAGGCAGCGGGCGACCAGTTCCTTGCCGGTGCCGGTTTCGCCTTCGATCAGCACGTTGGCCGAGGTATCGGCCACGTTGGCAATCAGCTCGCGCAGCTGTTGCATGGCCGGCGAGCGGCCGATGATGCGCCCCTCGAGGCTGCTTTGCTCCGCCAGCTGGCGACGCAGCGCCACCACTTCACGCGACAGCCCGCGCTGTTCGAGGGCGCGGCGCACCACGTCGACCAGCCGCTCGGGAGAAAATGGCTTCTCCATGAAGTCGTAGGCACCGTTGCGCATGGCACCGACGGCCATGTCGATATCGCCGTGGCCGGTGATCAGCACCACCGGCAGGCTGCGGTCGCGGGCCTTGAGACGGTTGAGTAGCTCCAGGCCATCTATGCCCGGCAGGCGGATATCGCTGACGACGATGCCGGCGAAGTCGTCGCCGATGCGTTCCAGCGCCTGCTCGGCGCTGCCTACGCCTTCACAGGCGATGTCTTCCAGGGCCAGCGCCTGCTGGCAGCCGAGCAGCACATGCGGGTCGTCTTCGACGATCAGGACGGTAAGGGGCGCTTGGTTCATGGGTGCTCTGCCGGTTCGCTAGGGGGGGAGACCAGTGGCAGGGCCAGGATGAAGGCCGTACCGCCGCTGGCGGGATGCTCGACGTTGAGACTGCCCTTGGCGGCGGCGGCGAGGCTCGCCGACAGGGTCAGGCCCAGGCCCAGGCCGTGTTCGCCCGGTTTGGTGGTGAAGAAAGGTTCGAACAGGTGCTTGCGCGCCTCGCTGTCGATGCCATGGCCGTTGTCGCGCACCTGTAAACGGTACTTGTCACCCTGCAGTTCACCTTCGAGCCACAATTGCGGCAATGGCTGCGCCGCCATGGCATCCAGGGCATTACCGATCAGGTTGACCAGTATCTGTTCCAGGCGGGTCTGGTCAATCGCCAGTTGCTGATCCTCGAACTGGCTGTGCACCTGCAGGTGGCAGGCGCTGATGCGGTTGGCCAGCACTTGCAGGGTGGCGTCGACCGCCTTGGCCAGCGAGGCCTGGCCACTGTCGTCGCTGCGTCGGGCAAACGAGCGCAGGCTGGCGGTGATGCGGCCCATGCGGTCGATCAGGTCGTTCATGGTGCGCAGGTTGGTGCTCGCGGTTTCCAGCGCCCCGCGCTCGAGGAAGCGCACGGTGTTGCCGGACAAGGTGCGCAGCGCCGCCAGCGGCTGGTTCAGTTCATGGGCAATGCTGGTGGACATCTGCCCGATGGCGGCCAGCTTGCCAGCCTGTACCAGTTCATCCTGGGCGTGGCGCAGGGTCTGCTCGGCATGCCGGCGCTCGCGAATCTGGCCCTTCAGGCGTTCGTTGCTGGCGCGCAAGTCGGCGGTGCGCTCGGCAATCCGTCGCTCCAGCTGGCTGTTGGCTTCCTGCAGCGCCTCGCGGGCTGCCAGGCGGGTGGCGATCACCTTGCGTCGCTCGTTCCAGGCAATGCCGAGGATCGCCAGCAGGGCGAACGCCACGCCCACCAGGATACCCTGCACCATGGATTCGCGGCGCAGGTCCTGCAACGGGGTCAGCAGGGTGAAGTGCCAGGGTGTATCGGCCAGGCGCCGGGTCTGGGCCAGGTAGGCCATCTCGCGGGTCTTGCCCTGTGCGGTTTCGCTGTTGGCCGGGAAGGTCAGTTTTTCCACGCCATCGGCCAGGATTTCCCGGGCCAGCGGTTGCAACTCGTTCAGCGGCCACCAGTAGTATTGCAGGCTGCGCGCCAGCCGCTCCTTGATCTGTGGGGTCAGCGGGCGCACCGACTTCAGGCGCCGCGCCGGGTCGCTGGAAAGGATGATGATGCCGTTCTCGTCGCTGACGAACGCTTCCAGGCGGGCACGTTGCCAGCGCTCTTCGAGAGTATCCAGGCGCACCTTGATCACGGCCACGCCAATGATCTTGCCGTGCTCTTCCAGGCCATGGGCCAAGTAGTAGCCGGCTTCGCCGGTGGTGCTGCCGATGCCGTAGAAGCGCCCGGGCTCGCCGCGTACGGCAGTCTGGAAATAGGCGCGGAACGACAGGTCCTCGCCGAGGAACGAGTCGGCATCACGCCAGTTGCTGGTGGCCTGCACCCGGCCATTGGTGTCGAGCACGAAGATAGCCCGACTGCGGCTGCGCCGGTTCAGGCCTTCGAGGTATTCGTTGACGGTCTGACGCGAACCGCCGTCAGGGTCGGTGAGCAACTGCGAGACGCTGTCTTCCAGTTCGAGCAGGCTCGGCAGGTAAGTGTACTTGCTGATTTCGCTTTCGACCGTGCGTGCGTGCAGCTCCAGCTGGCGCTCGCCATTTTCGCTGAGGATGCGGATGCCGTTGCTCTCGCTGATCAGGTAGCCAGCCAACCCCAGGCCGACCATCAACAGGATGATCAGCGGCGGCAACAGCAATTGACGAAGCAGGCGGGATTTCACGGCAGGCTTGGCAGGGAGAAGAAGCGAAGGATCGCATTTCATCACAGTGGCCTTGTCACGACCAGCGCCACTGCCGGAAAGGGCAGCGGCGCCGACCGGTTCAATGAAGCAAAATCAATGCTGCAGGATCTTGCTGAGGAAGTGCTGGGTACGCTCGTGGCGGGCGCTCGGGTTACCGAAGAAGTCTTCCTTCTGGCAGTCCTCGATGATGTTGCCCTTGTCCATGAAGATCACGCGGTTGGCCACTTTGCGGGCGAAGCCCATTTCGTGGGTCACGCACATCATGGTCATGCCCTCATGGGCCAACTCGACCATCACGTCCAGTACTTCGTTGACCATTTCCGGGTCCAGCGCCGAGGTCGGCTCGTCGAACAGCATGACGATCGGGTCCATCGACAGGGCGCGGGCGATCGCCACGCGCTGTTGCTGGCCACCGGAAAGCTGGCCGGGGTGCTTCTTGGCGTGGGCACCGAGGCCGACGCGGTCGAGCAGGGCCAGGCCCTTCTTGGTCGCTTCCGCCTCGCTGCGGCCAAGCACCTTGCGCTGGGCGATGGTCAGGTTCTCGGTGATCGACAGGTGCGGGAACAGCTCGAAATGCTGGAACACCATGCCAACCCGTGAACGCAGCTTGGGCAGGTTGGTCTTGGGGTCGGCGATCGAGGTGCCGTCGACCACGATGTCACCTTTCTGGAACGGCTCCAGGGCGTTGACGCACTTGATCAGGGTGGACTTGCCCGAGCCCGACGGGCCGCAGACTACCACCACTTCACCTTTCTTGACCTCGGTGCTGCAGTCGGTCAGTACCTGGAAGTCCCCGTACCACTTGTTGACGTTCTTGATGGAAATCATACGGCGATCCTTTTTTGCAGGCGCTTGACCAGCCACGAAGCGGAGAAGCTGATGAGGAAATACACGACCCCGGCGAAGATGAGGAACTCATGGGAGCGCCCGATGATGTCACCGTTGGAGCGTGCCGAGTTGAGGAAGTCCACCAGGCCCACGGTATATACCAGCGAGGTGTCCTGGAACAGGATGATGCTCTGCTGCAGCAGCAGCGGGGTCATCTTGCGGAAGGCCTGGGGCAGGATGATCAGGCGCATGGTCTGGCCGTAGGTCATGCCCAGTGCCTGGGCCGCGCCCATCTGGCCCTTGGAGATCGACTGCACGCCGGCACGGACGATTTCGCAGAAGTACGCGGCCTCGAACATCATGAATGCCACCACGCACGAGGTGAAGGCCCCGACCGGGGTGTCCTCGCCGGTGATCCAGCGCAGCACGAACGGTACCGCCAGGTAGAACCAGGTGATGACCAGCAGCAACGGGATCGAGCGGAAGTAGTTGACGTAGGCACCGGCCAGGTTCGACAGCAGCTTGTTCGACGACAGGCGCATCAGGGCCAGTATGGTTCCCAGCACGATGCCGCCGATCACGCCCATGATCATCAATTGCAGGGTCATGACCATGCCTTCCCACAGGGCGGGCAGGGCCGGGATGATTTCGCTGAAATCCATGTCCATTTATTTGCCCCCTACGGAAATCAGGCCGGGCACCGAGACTTTCTTCTCGACCATGCGCATCAGCAGCATCAGGCCCATGTTCAGGGTGAAGTAGATCAGCGTGGCCAGGGTGAAGGCCTCGAACAGGTTGGCCGAGAATTCGGCGGTCTGCTTGGTTTGTGCCAGCAGCTCCATCAGGCCGATCAGGGACGCCACCGAGGAGTTCTTGAACACGTTCAGGAATTCCGAGGTCAGCGGCGGAATGATGATCCGGTAGGCTTGCGGCAGCAGCACATTGGTGTAGATCTGCGGCAGGCTGAAGCCCATCGCGCGGGCAGCGGCTTCCTGGCCGCGGGGCAGCGCCTGGATACCGGTTCGCACTTGTTCGCAGACACGGGCGGCGGTGAACAGGCCCAGGCAGATGACTACGCTGATCAACGCCGAAGTGGTCGGGTTGAGGTCCTGCTTGAACCATTCCTGCAGGCCCTCTGGCAGCAGGTCTGGCACCAGGAAGTACCAGATGAACAGTTGCACCAGCAGCGGCACGTTGCGGAACAGTTCGACATAGGCGGTGGCGATGCCTGATACCAGACGGTTCGGCACGGTACGCATGACGCCCAGGATCGAACCCAGCAGCAAGGCGATGATCCAGGCAGAGATGGCAATGGCGATGGTCCAGCCCAGACCGGTGATGTACCAGTCCAGATAGGTTTCGCTGCCCACGCCGGTGGACTTGAAGAACACGCCCCAGTCCCAGTTGTAATTCATCGGGATTTCCCCTCAGACGGTTGTTTCACGGGCACCTTCCAACATCCGAGGGCACACCGCCCTCGGATGAAAGGTTAGACACTAACGGGTGGCCTGCCGGTTTAATTCGCGCTTTGCAGCGCTACAGGCCACAGGCTGGGGGTCAGGATTTCTTCTCGTCGGCGGCTTTGTCGGTCGGCTCGGCGATCAGTTTCTTCAGCTCTTCGCTCATCGGGAACTGCAGGTTCAGGCCCTTTGGCGGGATCGGCTGCTGGAACCACTTGTCGTAGCTCTTGTTGACTTCGCCCGACTTGAAGTAAGCGATGATGGCGTCATCCACCGCTTTCTTGAACGCTGCGTCATCCTTGCGCACCATGCAGCCATAGATTTCGTACGACTGAGGGGTACCGGTGATGACCCAGTCCGACGGCTTGCGCGCCTTGGCCATTTCGCCGGCGAGCAGGGCGTCGTCCATCATGAAGGCTACGGCACGGCCGCTTTCCAGCATGTTGAAGGCTTCACCGTGGTCCTTGGCGGAAATCACGTTCATCTTCATCTGCTTGTCGGCGTTCATCGCCTTGAGGATGCGTTCGGAGGTGGTACCGGCGGTGGTCACCACGTTCTTGCCGGCCAGGTCCGCGAAGTCCTTGTAGGCTGGCTGACCATCCTTGACCTTGGTCAGCAGACGGGTACCGACTTCGAAGATGCCGACCGAGAAGCCGACTTGCTGCTGGCGCTCGACGTTGTTGGTGGTAGAGCCGCACTCGAGGTCCACAGTGCCGTTCTGCACCAGCGGGATGCGGGTCTGGGAGGTGACGAGGTTGTAGCGGACCTTGATGTCCGTACCCAGTTGCTTCTTCAGGGCCTCGACGACAGCCAGCTGGATGTCATGCGAGTAGCCCACAGGCTCGGGTTTGCCGGCCAGGTAGGAAAACGGGATGGAGGAGTCGCGGTGGCCCAGGGTGATGGTGCCCGAGTCCTTGATCTTCTTCAGGGTGCCGGTCAGCTCTTCGGCCATGGCCGGCGAAGCGATCACGGCAGCCGCGATGGCGGCGCCCAGCAATTGACGAACGATGCGCATCAAATTTTCCTCGACGTGTTTGTTTTTTTTATGGAGCCGTTGGCGGACTCTTCGTTCAACGAATACAGCAAGAAGCGAGTGCATTCGGCTCCAAGTGTAGAGCATGAGTCGTGCCAAGCTCCCGATATCGATCATACCCCTTGATAAAACAAGCGGATGAACCTTTTTAGGCGAGCTGAGGCGTAACCATGCGTTCGGAAATCCGTATGGGTTGAAACGTCTCGTTCGGTAATCCGATTGGGTGCGCAAAGGGAATGGCCGGCAGCAAGACTTAATTACCGTTTGGTTGCGGCGCGTGGGTGCTCTGCTGGGCTTCTTTTGTCAAGAGATCCACCAATGCCTCAGTTGATTCGCTCCGACTCCGTTGACGCCCTGATCGCCCGTGGCCTGCCAGCCTGGATCTGCGCGGCCTCGCAAGACCACTTGCTCGCACTCCGTCGTGCCATGTTGCACGAACAGGCCATTGACCATCAGGTCGCCCAGTTGCGGCATGCCATTCCCTCTCTCGACACGTTCGCCAGCGGGCTGCTGCAGCAGGCACTGGCAGGGACGCCTTTGAACGGTATCGACGTGAACAAGTCGACATTGAAGGTCGTCACGTTGATCACGCTGCCCACCGCCTCGCCGAGGTTGCCGCCCCCCCAGGTGAAACAGGTGATGGCCCATGATCTGCTGTCGGCAGCCCTGCAGAACTTTCACGAAAGCGAGACAACGCCCAGCATCTTTCGCGAGGCAAGGCTACTAGGGCCCGACAAAGCACCGTTGAATATGAGTTTCGAGCGCTTCGCTCATCTTTGTCGGCAGCTGGACATCGGCCAGCGTTACCAGGCTTTGCTGCGCCAGAAGCTGCAACCTGGCAACCCGGATGCAGCACGGGAATCGGTCGACAGGCTGCTGGAAGAATCGTTGCGCGCACGGTTGGAGGTCGCCGTGCGCCTTGCGCTGCTGAAGGGGCATATTGACGAGCGCAGCTACCTGCGCATGTTGCCACTGTGCGCTGCCAAACCGATCGTGCCGGCAGATACGGCCACAGTGATTCCACGGCAATTGTACCTGCTGGGTAAGCCTGTCCAGGGAGTGGTGACTGTTGAAGTCCGGCTTTCCGGGATGGAAGAGGTCGACAGCGTCATCGCCTGGCTGCCAAATGAGCCACAGACGCCGGTGCAACGCCATGACGGCTGGGCTTCGTTGTACCAGGCGCTGTGCCAAAAGCTGCGAAGCCAGGACTACGCTCGTTATTTCAGTCGCTTTATCGGCGAGCGCGACCGGGTTGAATTCAGTTATTCATTGAAAAAACGCCACGCAGCCGGGCCCGAAGCTTCTGAGCTCGATGGCCGGAACCTGGCGCTGGATACGCCATTGTTCGCCCATTTGCGCAGTCAGCAGTTGGCAAAATGGTTTGACGATGCAGCGGTGCTGGCGGTACCCACCGAAGCGGTGGATGAACTGGACCGCCGTCGACGCTTGACCGCATACAAACAGTTTGGCCTCGACCTGCTCGGCCTTGCCGGCCTGTTCGTGCCTGCACTGGGCTGGATGATGCTTGCCCTCACAGCCGAGCAGGTCGTGGAAGATATCTATGAGGGATACAAGGATTGGCAGATCGGTGATCGCCAGGCAGCGCTGGAGCATATGTTTGCGGTCGCCGAAGTCGTGGTCGGCGGCGCTGTGTTCGCTGCGGGCGCTGAACTGGCAGGCAATGCGCTCAGGCGTGTAGCGGCTGTCGACGCCCTGACGCCGGTGTGCACATCCGATGGTGCGATACGTTTGTGTCAAACGGACTTACCAGGGTATGCCTTGCCCGACAGCGACCTGGGAATTGGCCAGCGCGAGACGTTGGAGGGCGTACAGCGCATGCGCCTGCATGACGCCACCTATGTCGTCGAGGAACGCGCCGAAGGTTGGGTGCTGTGCCACCCGTCGCGTAGCGAAGCGCAGCCGATCGTGTTGGAGCACAACGAGGTCGGAGGCTGGCGGCATGACCTGGAGAGCCCTCACCATTGGCAAGGTAGCGGGCATCTGCTGCGCCGCCTGGGCAGTGCCTTGGCCGAGGTACCGGACGAGCTTGCCGAGAAGTTGTCGTTGATCACCGGTCATGATCAGGCGCGCCTGAGACGCTTGCACCTGGAAGGCGCAAAGCCTCCAGCACGCCTGCTTGACGCCCTGCTGCGGTTTCGTCTGCACGAGCAATTTCCAAGGGTCAAAGGCGCTGCCTTCGAGGAGCTCTTTGCGCTACGTCAACCGCACGCGCAAGAGGGCGCGCTCCTGCTCATGCGGGATTTTCCCGGGCTGACCTCGCGCTGCGCCAATGAGCTGCTCGAACTGGCGGACGACGCCCTGGTAGAGCGCCTGATCGAGCGAAAACGTGTGCCGTTGGCACTTGCCGAGCAGGCACGTTGGGCTGTGCGAGATAGCCGGCTGGACCGTGCCTGTGCAGGATTGCTACAGGCGCAAGCAGTCAACGACGACTGCGAGCGTCTGGCGTTGGCGCTTTGCTACAGAAGCGGCAAATGGCCTGCAGACACCCGCGTGGAAATCCGCGAGGCACATGGTAGTGGGGTAAAGCTCGCATCCAGCGGCGAGCCTGATGCATCGCGACTGCTAGTCATCGTCAAGCAGGCCGACCGATATCGAATTGAACAGTCAGGCCAAGCTCCGGGCGATCTGCTGGCAACCTTGCAAGCCTTGGTCGAGGGGGCGCACAGCGAAACCGACGCAGCCGGACAATGGCACATGGACCTGGCCCGCCAAGCGGCGCAATCGCGCGACAGCACCGCGGCCATGATCGGCCTGGCACCACCGTTAGGTCGAGTTCGGCCTCTGGTGCGACTGGGTGACGGACGTGCGGGCTACCCGCTGAGCGGACGCGCCGAGAGCTCTGGCCAAGCGTTGCGGCGGGGGATACGGCAGATCTATCCAACCATGAGCGATGCGCAATACGACAGGTTCCTTGCAGACCTGCGCGCGCGTGGCATAGAGCCCTGGGGGCACTTCGCTGCGCTGCGTACACAATTGGCGGCCTTGCGGGAAAGCTTGCGCCGTTGGGAGCAGCAGGCAGGCGGACCACTGGATCGCTTGCGCCGCAGACGCCTGGCTAGCCGGCTGCGTCGTTGCTGGCGGCGCAAAAGCAATATGGGCACAGAGGATGGCTATATTCTGCATGTCGAAGGCGCCCGAGTGGGCAGCTTGCCCGAGCTGCCACCTGGCCTGGATTTTTCTCATGTCACCCAGCTGACCTTGCGAGGCCTGGGGCTTGAAGAATTGCAGCAAGCCTTTGTCAGCCGCTTCCCCAACGTGGTTGAACTGGACTTGCGCGGCAATCGGCTGTCGATGATTCCTGTTGGGGTGGAGGGGCTTGTCAAGCTGCGTGAGTTACGTCTGAGCCACAATCGAATCGTCCTTGATGCGCAGGGTGACGCACGTCTATCGGCCCTGACGCGCCTGGAGCGCTTGCATCTGGATAACAATCCGCTTGGCCAGGCACCCACTGTCAGTGGGCTGCCGAGGTTGCGCGAGCTGTCGTTGCGCAACACTGGCCTGGAGGATCTGCCTGCGAGGGTGCAGACTCCATGGCGCGGTTTTACTGATTTTCGAGATAACCAGTTGCGCCAGTTGCGCGTGGAGCTCGTTGGCTTGCGCGAGCGCATTCGGCGCATGGCCTTGCACGACAACGCGCTGGAGGATTTCAACGAGTCGGAACTCAGCGATAGCTCAGCGTCGTCGCAGGAAGGGGGGCGAGGGCTGTCCTACCGCCATGCGCTGGTTGACGAGACAATCCGCCAGCAATGGCTGGCAGGCGCCACCGGGGCGCTGCGCGCTCACCGCGAGGCACTTTGGACCGGGCTGCAGGAGGAGCCGGGAGCCCGTGACTTTTTCCGCTTTCTCGCTGATCTCGCTCATTCCTCCGATCTGGCACGTCACCCTGGTTATTATCGGGCGCGGGTGTGGGAAATTATCGAAGCCTGTGCATACGATACTGACGTGCGTAGCGTGCTGTTTGCACAAGCCAGTGGGCCGCGTACGTGTGAGGATCGCCTGCTGTGGACGCTCAGCCAGCTCGAAACACGTGCTTCGGTGGTCAAGCTGACCCGCGACTTGCCTGACGAAGGTGCACAGGCTGCCCTGGTTCGGCTCGGGCGTTCCCTGTACCGCCTGGATCAGCTCGATCGGATCGCAGCCCGCCACGTGCAGCGAATGACCGCTGAGCCCGGGTTGTTCGTCGATGAACTTGAAGTTTACCTGACATACCGGGTGAATCTGGCCGACACGTTGCAATTACCACCGCAACCGCGCTCGATGCACTACCGCAGCCACAGCGGTGTAAGCAATGCCGACCTCAACGCAGCGCGTATCCAGGTGAGGCGGGCCGAAAACCCCACGGCGCTCAGCGAAGCGTTGGCTACCCAGGACTTCTGGGAGGCGCATGTGAGGCGGCGCCACGCTGATCGGTTCGAGCGCTTGGTAGAGCCCTTTTATGAACGCCTGGCGCAGCTCGAAGCGCGTGCCGAGGACACTGGCGAGTTGGTTTATCTGATGGGCAGCAATGAGCTCCGGGATGAGCTGCTTGAAGCTGAACGGCGGCTGATTCGCACATTGGCCCGTGCCGCCCATGGGTTGCCGGAAGACTGAACTTCCGGCAGCAGTCCCTCAAGCGGCGCGGCCTTGGCCGCCCTGCGCCTGGCTGAGCTGAAGGTATTCGCGCAATGCCCGTTGTTCGGCCTCGCTGGTGAACAACCCAAGCTTGGTCCGGCGCCAGAGAATATCGTCGGCCTCCGTGGCCCATTCGACCTCGCACAGGTAGTCGACTTCGCGGCCGAACAAGCCGCCCCCGATCGCCTGGCCGAGGTCTTCGGGGCCGTTGACGCCATCGAGCAATTGCCACACGCGGCTGCCGTAAGTGACCGCCCAGCGCTTGGCGATATCCACCGCCAGCCAGCCGTGGCGGGCCAACAGCTGGTCTACCAGTGCTTGCGCTGTACTCATTTGCTCGCCGCCCGGCAGCGGTGCTGTGGCTGTCCAGCTGCCCCGCATTTTTTCGAAGAACGGCTTCAGCTCGGCCATGGCCGATTCGGCCAGCTTGCGGTAAGTAGTCAGCTTGCCACCGAATACCGACAACAGCGGTGCCTGGCCAGGGCTGGCCGACAACGCCAAGGTGTAGTCGCGGGTCACCGCCGACGGGTTGTCCGACTCGTCGTTGCACAACGGGCGCACCCCCGAGTAAGTGTGCAGGATGTCGGAACGGTTCAACGGCTGGTTGAAATGTTCGTTGACGACCTTGAGCAGGTAGTCGGTTTCTTCCTCGGTGATCGCTACCTTGGCCGGGTCACCGCTGTACTCGCGGTCGGTGGTGCCGATCAGGGTGAAGCGCTCCAGGTATGGAATGCAGAAGACAATACGTTGATCTTCGTTCTGCAGGATATAGGCATGCTCGCCGTCATACAGGCGCGGCACGATGATGTGGCTGCCCTGGATCAGGCGGATGCCGTAAGGAGCATCGAGCTTGAGGTCGTCCTTGATGAAACTGGCTACCCATGGGCCAGCGGCGTTGACCAGGGCGCGGGCATGAATGCTCTGCAGGCTGCCATCGGCATGTTGCAGTTGCACCTGCCACAGGCCGTCCACGCGTTCGGCGCGCAAGCAGCGGGTACGGGTGTGGATATGCGCGCCGTGTTCGCGCGCCGCCATGGCGTTGAGCACCACCAGGCGGGCGTCATCGACCGCACAGTCGGCGTACTCGAAGCCGCGGGTGATAGCCGGCTTGAGCGGATAGCCCGGGGCGAAGCGCAGGCTGCGCGATGCACCCAGGCGCTTGCGCTTACCCAGGTGGTCGTAGAGGAACAGGCCGGCGCGGATCATCCAGGTCGGCCGCAGGTGCGGGCGGTGCGGCAGCACGAAGCGCATCGGCTTGACGATGTGCGGGGCTTTGCCCAGCAGCACTTCGCGTTCGGCCAATGCTTCGCGCACCAGGCGGAATTCATAGTGCTCCAGGTAGCGCAAGCCGCCGTGGATCAATTTGCTGCTGGCCGAGGAGGTGTGCCGGGCCAGGTCGTCCTTCTCGCAGAGGAATACCTTGAGGCCGCGCCCGGCGGCGTCGGCAGCGATGCCCACGCCATTGATGCCGCCGCCGATCACGGCGAGGTCATAGCAGTCGGCGAGCGGGGGCTGGGACGAAACGGGCTGGGACACGGGCAAGGCCTCCTGGGCACTGTTCACATCGAATATGAACATTGATGTTCGTTTTCGAAAATACTAGCGCAATGGAAAGGCGGTCGCCAGTCAGTCTTTATAGAAAAAACTGATCAGATGACAATAAAGTGAACATTTACGAAGATGTTGGCGATCGGTTTGGGTTTTGCAGCGCCTGTAAAAACAAGCGCCGCGCGGGCGGCGTTCGCACTAACAGGCGACATAAAGGCTCATGGCATGCGCTCAGTGGCCCTCACACCACCTCGAGGCGGATCTTGTACTGGTTCAGCAGTTGCGTCAGCGCGGGGGTTGGCGCCTGGTCGGTCACCAGGCAGTCGACCAGGCTGATCGAGCCCAGGCGTACCATGGCATTGCGCCCGAACTTGCTGGAGTCGGCGGCGAGAATCACTTGCCGGGCATTGGCGATGATGGCCTGGGAAACCCGCACTTCCTGATAATCGAAGTCGAGCAGGCTGCCGTCTTCGTCGATGCCGCTGATGCCCACCAGGGCAAAGTCGACCTTGAACTGGTTGATGAAGTCGACACTGGCCTGGCCGACCACGCCGCCATCGCGACGCACCGTGCCCCCCGCCACCAGAACTTCGAAATCATCCTTGGCGGCAAGTATGGCGGCGACATGCAGGTTGTTGGTGATGACTTTCAGGTGGTTGTGGTTGAGCAGTGCGCGGGCGATGGATTCGGTGGTGGTGCCGATGTTGATGAACAGCGAGGCATGGTCGGGAATCTGCCGAGCCACGGCTTCGGCGATGCGTTGCTTCTCGTCGCGCATCTGGTCGGCGCGCATGGCGTAGGCGGTGTTCTCGATGCTCGAATCATAGGCGGCGCCGCCGTGGTAACGGCGTAGCAGGTTGAGTTCGGCAAGCTGGTTGATATCACGGCGGATAGTCTGCGGAGTGACGACGAACAGCTGCGCCATTTCCTCGATACTGACGTAACCGCGTTCGCGTACCAGTTCGAGAATTTGTTGTTGGCGAGGGGGCAGATTCATGGGCGGTCCTTTGGGGCTGCCGGACAAATGCTGCAATGATGCCGCAGGACGCGAACTACGGCCAGTGGACTGTCGGGCTGGCCGTGGAGCATAGCTGCAAAGCTGAAAGGGCGGGGCCGCTGCGCGGCCCTATCGCGACACCAGACCCGCTGCTACAGAGACCGCGTCATCCTGTTGATGGGCAATCAAGCCTCGTGGTCTTCCCAGTCGCGCGTGCGCTCGACCGCCTTTTTCCAGCCGGCATACAGCTTCTCCTTCTGCGCTTCATCCAGCTGCGGACTGAACTCGCGCTCAATGATGGCCTTGTCGCGCAACTCGTCCAGGCCGCTCCAGAATCCACAGGCCAGGCCCGCCAGGTAGGCCGCACCCAACGCAGTGGTTTCGCGCATTTTCGGGCGTTCCACGCAAGTGCCCAGGATGTCGGCCTGGAACTGCATGAGGAAGTTGTTGGCCACTGCGCCGCCATCCACGCGCAGCTCGGAAAGGCGCTGGCCGCAATCCTGCTGCATGGCATCAAGCACGTCGCGGGTCTGGTAGGCGATCGACTCCAGCGCGGCGCGGATGATGTGGTCCACCTTCACGCCACGGGTCAGACCGAACAGCGCGCCGCGGGCATACGGGTCCCAGTACGGTGCACCCAGGCCGGTGAAGGCCGGCACCAGGTACACGCCATTGCTGTCCTTGACCTTGCTGGCGAAATATTCGGTATCCAGCGCATCGTTGACGATCTTCAGCTCGTCACGCAGCCACTGCACGGTGGAGCCGCCGTTGAACACCGCGCCCTCCAGGGCGTAGGCCACCTCGCCGCGCGGACCACAGGCGATGGTGGTAAGCAGGCCATGGGACGACTTTACCGCCTGGTCGCCGGTGTTCATCAGCAGGAAGCAGCCGGTGCCATAGGTGTTTTTGGCCTGGCCCGGTTCGACGCACATCTGGCCGAACAGCGCCGATTGCTGGTCGCCGGCAATACCGGCGATGGCAATACCGCTTTTCGTGTGGCCGTACACCTCGGAGGACGGGCGCACTTCGGGCAGCATCTGCCGCGGGATGCCGAGGATCTCCAGAAGCCGCTCATCCCACTGCAGGCTGTGGATGTTGAACATCAGCGTGCGCGAGGCGTTGGTGTAGTCGGTCACATGTACCTTGCCACCGGAGAATTTCCAGATCAGCCAGGTATCGACCGTGCCGAACAGCAGTTCGCCGCGCTCGGCACGTTCGCGTGCACCTTCGACGTTGTCGAGGATCCACTTCAGCTTGGTACCGGAGAAGTACGGGTCGGTGACCAGGCCGGTGGCCTCGCGGATGTAGGCTTCATGGCCGTCACGCTTGAGTTGGGCACAGATCTCGGTACTGCGGCGGCACTGCCAGACGATCGCGTTGTACACCGGGCGGCCGGTTTCCTTGTCCCACACGACGGTGGTTTCGCGTTGGTTGGTGATACCCAGCGCAGCCACCTGGGCATGGCTGATGCCTGCCTGGGCCAGCGCCTCGACCATGGTTGCGCTCTGCGTGGCAAAGATTTCCATCGGGTCGTGCTCGACCCAGCCCGCCTGCGGGTAGTGCTGGGCGAACTCACGCTGGGAGGTGCCCACCACGTTGGCGTCACGGTCGAAAATGATCGCTCGTGAACTGGTGGTGCCCTGGTCCAGGGCGATGATGTAGTTCTTATCCTGGGTGTCTTTCATGGTCGTAGGCCTTGCGCAATTGGGGGGTCAGGGCGGGCATGGTGCCGGCATCAGTTGACTTGAGTATCGCCCTGGCGATTGTCGTTTGTCTCAGCTTCCATGGCGGCTGCTGTCGGCAGGTTCCGGGCGATCAGGCCGCGATAGGTCGCGGCACCCAGGCAGGCGCCAATTATCGGTGCGAACACCGGAACCAGGAAATAAGGCATGTCCCGACCGCCGGTGAAGGCGATTTCGCCCCAGCCGGCCAGGAAGGTCATGAGTTTTGGCCCGAAGTCACGGGCCGGGTTCATGGCGAAGCCGGTCAGCGGGCCCATGGCGCTGCCGATCACGGCGATCAACAGGCCAATCAGCAAGGGAGCCATGGCGCCACGCGGCAGGCCGTTGTTGTCGTCGGTCAAGGCCATGATCACGGCCATCAGCACGGCGGTGATGATCACTTCGACGAGGAACGCCTGGCCAGTGGACAGTGACGGATGCGGGTAGGTGGAGAATACCGAGGCCAGTTCGAGGCTGGCTTCGCTGCCGCGCAACATGGCGTGGGCCTGTTCGAAATCGAAGAACAGGTTGCTGTACAGGGTGTAGACCAGCGCCGCGCCACAGAATGCGCCGCACACCTGGGCCAACATGTAGAAGGGCAGCTTGCGCTTGTCGAAACCGGCGAACAGGGTAAGGGCAATGCTCACTGCCGGGTTCAGGTGTGCGCCGGAAATGCCGGCGGTAAGGTAGATCGCCATGCTGACGCCTACACCCCAGATGATACTGATTTCCCACAGGCCGAAGCTGGCGCCCGCGACCTTGAGCGCTGCGACGCAGCCGGTACCGAAGAAGATGAGCAGGGCGGTGCCGAGGAATTCGGCCAGGCACTGGCTGGACAGCGTGGGTTGGCGTAGAGCAGTCGTCATGTATGACCTCGTTTTTGTTTTGTTGTGAGGCGCGTGGCGCTCGACAGCAAAGCCCGGAGTCTATCCCCATTGAACCCAGGCTGATGTGGGAAACGCACCTTAAAAGGGCATCATTTATTCAGAAACGAAAAAATATAGACAAGAAACGCTGATGTCAAAGGTCGAAAGTGAACGGTCGGTCACGATATGGCTGATTGTTTGAGGTGCGGATGCCGTGCTAGACGGGCGCGTTTGCCATACGCTGGCTGCGCTGCGGGAATTACCCTAAAGTAGCCGCCGAGCCGTTCTGACCGGAGCCCCTGCATGACCCCCGCCCTAGACCTGTTGAAGAAACACCGCGCGGAACACCGTGTGCACAGTTACGAACATGACCCCAAGTCGACGTCGTACGGCCTGGAGGCGGCGGAAAAACTAGGACTCGATCCGCAGCAGGTGTTCAAGACCCTGCTGGCAAGCAGCGAGAAGGGCGAGTTGCTGGTGGCGGTGGTGCCGGTGGTCGGCACGCTGGACCTCAAGGCCCTGGCCCATGCTGCCGGGGTGAAGAAGTGCGAGATGGCCGACCCGGCGGTGGCACAGCGGGCTACCGGGTACCTGGTGGGTGGCATCAGCCCGTTGGG
Source organism: Pseudomonas sp. TE21394 (assembly GCF_054057835.1). Classification (NCBI taxonomy): domain Bacteria; kingdom Pseudomonadati; phylum Pseudomonadota; class Gammaproteobacteria; order Pseudomonadales; family Pseudomonadaceae; genus Pseudomonas; species Pseudomonas sp. TE21394. The sequence goes on from NZ_JBSRZR010000001.1 coordinate 3,123,019, forward strand.
GCAGAAGAAGCGCCTGCGCACCTTTATCGACGATTCGGCGCGGCAGTTTGCAACCATCCATGTCAGTGCTGGGCGGCGTGGGTTGGAGGTAGAGCTGGCGGCGGCGGTATTGGCCGAATATACCCGGGGCCAGTTTGCCGGTATTGGTCGGGGCTGAGAAACCTGGGGCCGCAAGGCGGCCCCAAACGCTGTATCAGGTCGCCGAACTGTACCGACGAACACCATTCTCCTGCTGCGGCAACTGTGCCGCCACACTGCCCGGTACCGGGAACAGCACCAGGTGGTCGGCCTTCACCGCAATCCCTACATCGTCACCGACCTGATGGTCGCTATGGCTGGGGAATATCGCTTCCAGCTGGCTGCCGGTGGGCAGTTGCAGGCGGTAGAGGGTCGATGCCCCGAGAAAACTCTTGCCGACGATATTGGCTTGCAATGGGCTGCCAGGTGCATGAACGATGTCGTCAGGGCGCAGCAGTACATCCACCCAGCTGCCCGGGGCCATGATGTAGGCCCGGTTGCCGCGCAGTTCACCCAGTTCGGTATTGACCGCCTCGTGGCTGCTCATCTGCCCACGGATGAAATAACCCTGGCCGATGAAACTGGCCACGAACGGCGTCTGCGGCTCGTGGTAGAGGTTGTAGGGGGTATCCCATTGCTCCAGGCGGCCTTCCTTGAACACGCCGACCTGATCGCTGACGGCAAAGGCTTCTTCCTGGTCATGGGTAACCAGGATGGCGCTGGTGCCACGGCTCTTTAGGATGTCGCGAACTTCATGGCTCAGGCGCCGGCGCAGCTCGACATCAAGGTTGGAAAACGGCTCGTCGAGGAGCAGCAATTGTGGCTCTGGGGCCAGTGCGCGGGCCAGTGCGACCCGTTGCTGTTGCCCACCGGACAGTTCATGCGGGTAGCGCCCACCCAGGCCACCCAGCTTGACCAGTTCGAGCATCTCGTCGATGACTTCAGCCTGGCGCGGGTGCTTGGCGATGCCGAAGGCAATGTTCTGCGCCACGGTCAGGTGCGGGAACAGTGCGTAATCCTGGAACACCATGCCGATGCGGCGCTTTTCCGGGGCCAGGGTGAAGCCGGCCCGGGAAATGACCTCGCCGGCCAACTGGATCTCGCCTTCGTGCACCGGCTCGAAACCGGCGATTGCGCGCAGGGTGGTGGTCTTGCCGCAACCGGAGGACCCCAGCAGGCAACCGATGTCGCCTGCGTTCAGGTGCAGGTTGAGGTTCTGGACGATGCGCTGGTCGCCATAGCCGCAGGCGAGGTTGCGCAGGTTGAGCAGTAGGGGTTGACTCATGCGTGGTGGTAAGCCGGTTCGACAAGGAATTCGAGAAGGGCCTTCTGTGCATGCAAGCGGTTTTCAGCCTGGGCCCAGGCGACCGAACGTGGGTCGTCGAGCAGGTCATGGCTGATTTCCTCACCACGATGGGCTGGCAGGCAGTGCATGAACAGGGCGTCGGGTGCCGCCAGGTCGAGCAGTTCGCGAGTGACCTGGTAAGGCGCGAAATGCGCCAGGCGCCGTGCAGTTTCCTCCTCCTGGCCCATCGAAGTCCAGACATCCGTGGTCACCAGGTGGGCGCCGCGCACGGCTTCCTTGGGGTCGCGAACGATCTGCACGCGGTCGCCGCCGATGGCCATGAAGCGTGGGTCCGGCTCGTAACCTTGTGGGCAGGCGATGCGCAGCTGGAAGTCGAACTGCCTGGCCGCCTCGATATACGAGTTGCACATGTTGAAGCCGTCGCCGATCCAGGCCACGGTCTTGCCCTGGATCGCCCCGCGCTGTTCGAGGAAGGTTTGCATGTCGGCCAGCAGCTGGCAGGGGTGCGACTCATCGGACAGGGCGTTGATCACCGGCACGCGCGAATTCGCGGCGAACTCGGTAAGGGTACTGTGGGCATGGGTACGAATCATCACCACGTCGAGCATGCTCGACAGCACGATGGCGCTGTCGGCGATCGGCTCGCCGCGGCCCAGCTGGGTGTCGCGCGGGGACAGGAAGATGGCCTGGCCGCCGAGCTGGATCATGCCGGCCTCGAACGACACCCGGGTGCGTGTCGAGGATTTTTCAAAAATCATGCCCAGCACGCGGTTCTTCAGGGGCTCGAACAGCACGCCGCGCTTGCGCAGGTCCTTCAGCTCGATGCCGCGGCGGATCACCCCGAGCAATTCGTCGGTGGTGAAGTCCAGCAGGGAGAGAAAGTGCCTAGCGCTCATGATTGACTACCTTATCTGCAACGGTATGCAGGTCGACCGTATGGTTTTTTTTGACAACGGGAGTGACCTGCGGCGTAAGCCGCACGGAGGCGGACGAAATAGGGAAAGGCGCAATACTATAAGTAAATGTCGCCTGAAGCCAAGAGGGGAAACAGTCGCTCGGTGGCCAAGGGTGTTGCCAGGAGTGTATTGGCCGACGGGCAGTGCTGTTTTTTATTTGCTACAGAGGGTTGTACACGGCTTGCTGGCAGGTTGGCAAATGGCTGTCGCAAATCGTGTGCATGATGTCGGTGGATTCATGCCGCGAAGTGCGCTGGTCGGGAACCGGGCCCAGGCGCATAGTCGCGGTTCGTCCATCACAACAAGGCAGAGGCGGCCATGACCAAGACCCTGCATCACCGTGCCTGTCACCTGTGCGAAGCGATCTGCGGGCTGAACATCGAGGTCAGCCATGAGGAAGGTGGGCAGGCGCTGATCAGTTCGATCAAGGGCGACCCCCTGGACCCGTTCAGCCGCGGCCATGTCTGCCCCAAGGCGGTTGCCTTGCAGGATATCCAGAACGACCCTGACCGGTTGCGCCAGCCGCACAAGCGGGTAGGCGAGCGCTGGCAGGCCATCGGCTGGGAAGAGGCCTTCGCCTTCGCCGCCGACAGGCTGTGGGCGGTCCAGCAGGCTCACGGGCGCAATGCCGTGGCGGTGTACCAGGGCAACCCGAGCGTGCACAACTACGGTTTGATGACCCACAGCAACTACTTCCTCGGTTTGCTTAAAACCCGTAACCGCTTTTCTGCTACCTCTGTGGACCAGCTGCCGCAGCACCTGGTCAGCCATCTCATGTATGGCCATGGCCTGCTGTTGCCGATCCCGGACATCGACCGTACCGGCTTCATGCTGATCCTCGGCGGCAATCCGCTCGCCTCCAATGGCAGCATCATGACCGTGCCGGATGTGGAAAAACGCCTGAAGGCCCTGCAGGCCCGTGGCGGGCGCCTGGTGGTCGTGGACCCGCGGCGCAGCGAAACCGCGGCCATGGCCGACCAGCACCTGTTCATCCGCCCGGGCGGGGATGCGGCGCTGTTGTGCGGCTTGCTCAATACCCTGTTCGAAGAGGACCTGGCCCGCGGCTCGCATTTGCCGGTCGCGGGGCTGCAACAAGTGCGCGAAGCGATCGCACCCTTCAGCGCCGAGGCCATGAGCGCGCACTGTGGCATCGCTGCGCCAGTCATCCGCCAACTGGCTCGGGATTTCGCCGCCGCCGACAAGGCCGTGTGCTACGGCCGCATGGGCATCTCGACCCAGGCTTTCGGCAGCCTCTGCCACTGGCTGGTGCAATTGATCAATCTGGTGACCGGCAACCTTGACCGTCAAGGCGGTGCGTTGTGCACCGAACCTGCAGTCGATCTGGTGGCGACTACCTCCGGTGGCCATTTCAACGCCTGGCAAAGCCGTGTGTCGGGCTTGCCGGAATACGCCGGCGAGCTGCCGGTGGCGGCCCTGGCCGAAGAAATCCTCACTCCAGGCGATGGGCAGGTGCGTGCGCTGGTGACGGTCGCCGGCAACCCGGTGTTGTCCACGCCTAACGGCCGCCAGCTGGATGACGCGCTGCAGCAGCTGGAGTTCATGCTCTGCATCGACTTGTACATCAACGAGACGACCCGCCATGCCGACCTGATCCTGCCTTCGACTTCGGCGCTGGAGAACGACCACTACGACACCACGTTCAACCTGCTGGCAGTGCGCAATGTGACCCGTTTCAATCGCGCGATCCTGGCCAAGCCGGAAGGGGCATTGCACGACTGGGAGATCTTCGTCGGCCTGGCGCAGGCCTTTGCCAGGCGCGCCGAACTTGAATTGAAGCCAACCCTGGCACCGGCGCAGATGATCGACCTGGCCTTGCGCAAGGGGCCATATGGCGAAACAACCCCCTGGCAGCTTTCCTTGGATACCCTCGACCAGCACCCGCACGGCCTTGACCTGGGGCCATTGCGTGGCAACCTCGTCAGGCGCCTGAAGACTGCCAGCAAGGCAGTCGAGGTGGCGCCGCAGGTGCTCCTGGATGACCTGCAGCGCCTGGCGCAGCAGCCCGCACCGGAGCCAGACCAACTGCTGCTGATAGGCCGCCGCCACGTGCGCAGCAACAATTCGTGGATGCACAACTTCCACCGTCTGGTGAAGGGCAAGCCGCGCCACCAGTTGCTGATGCACCCGCAAGACTTGCAGCAGCGGCAGCTGCAGGATGGCCAGCGGGTACGTATTCGCTCGCGCACTGGCACGCTGGAGGTCGAAGTACAGGCTTGTGACGACATCATGCCTGGCGTAGTCAGCCTGCCCCACGGTTTTGGCCATGCGCGCCATGGCGTGCAGCTGCAGGTGGCCCGGGCGCAACCGGGCGTGAGCGCAAACGACCTCACCGACGAGCGCCTGCGTGACCCTGTTTCCGGCAATGCCGCGCTCAATGGCGTACCGGTGCAGATAGAGGCCGCGTAGGGGACGGTAAGGCCGAGCATGCTGCTCGGCTTTCCGTTACAATGCCTCACCGTGCCGACGACCGCGTCGGAAAGTTAAGCCGAGGTGCTACATGGATATCATCGAAACGATCAAAGAGCAGATTGCCAACAACACCATTCTGCTTTACATGAAAGGCTCGCCGAACGCCCCGCAGTGTGGCTTCTCTGCGCGTGCATCGCAGGCCGTGATGGGTTGTGGCGAGAAGTTCGCCTACGTCGACATCCTGCAGAACCCGGAAATTCGCGCCAACCTGCCCAAATACGCCAACTGGCCGACTTTCCCGCAACTGTGGGTGGCCGGTGAGCTGGTTGGTGGCAGCGACATCATGCTGGAAATGTTCGAGAAGGGTGAGCTGCAGACCCTGATCAAGGAAGCGGCTGCCAAGGCCAAGGCTTCTGAAGCCTGATATTCCGCAAGCATGAAAAAACCCGCTGATTGCGGGTTTTTTCATGCGCCGAATTATTTATTCTTCGCCCATCTGCGACTGCAGGTAGTTTTCGATACCGATCTTGTCGATCAGCCCCAACTGGGTTTCCAGCCAGTCGATGTGTTCTTCCTCGGACTCGAGGATATCTTCGAGCAAGTCACGCGAACCGAAGTCGCCAGCGGTTTCGCAGTGTGCGATGGCTGCCTTGAGATCGGCCAAACCTTTCTGTTCGATCTTCAGGTCGCATTCGAGCATCTCTTTGGTGTGCTCGCCGATCAGCAGCTTGCCCAGGTCCTGGACGTTGGGGATTCCTTCGAGGAAAAGAATACGCTTGATCAATTTGTCAGCGTGCTTCATCTCGTCGATGGATTCCTTGTACTCATGCTTGCCGAGTTTGTTCAGGCCCCAATCTTCGTACATGCGTGCGTGCAGGAAGTACTGGTTGATCGCGACCAGCTCGTTTCCGAGGATCTTGTTGAGATGCTGGATGACGCTTACGTCGCCTTTCATGTCGGGTTCCTGCCCTGTAGAAGTGTGCCAATACACTGAAGTTTGAGCCTGATACCCAGGTGTGTCAAACCTAAGTTGTTGAATAATAAATGAAAATTAATAGGAATAAGAATGTTTGTGAACCGCGTTGGAACGCTAACCTATTGAATTTCAGGCATAAAAAAACCGGACACTAGGTCCGGTTCTTCGAATTCTGGGTTTCAGGCGGCGGTAAATTCTACCGGGTAGGGCAGGGCGGCCTGGCTGACCTGAAGCTCGGTGAGGGTTTCGCGCACCACCTGCTTTGCCACGCAGGCGCATTTGCCACATTGGCTGGCGACATTGGTCGCGGCTCGCACTTCCTTGTAACTGCAGCATCCTTCGTAGATCGCATCGCGGATCTGTCCGTCGGTAACGCCGACACAAAGACACACATACATAGAGGCTGACCATCGTTGCTGGGCTCGATGGGGTGGAGCTTAATGCTAATGAGAATGCTTGTCAAAGGAGTTTCTGGAACGCCTGCGCTTGAGCGACCGGCGGTTACTTCGTCGTTGGAGTCGGCCTGTCACCAGAAGCCGTGTATGATGGTTGGCCTTTGTTGGATGTCGGGCAGGCCCGTCTGGCCCCGGCAAACGTTTTTCACCCTCATCAGGAGATTACAATGAGCGTACTCGTTGGTAAGAAAGCCCCCGATTTCACCGTGCCGGCTGTGCTGGGCAATGGCGAAATCGTCGACAGCTTCAACCTGGCTTCGGCCATCAAGGGCAAGTACGGCCTGGTGTTCTTCTACCCGCTGGACTTCACCTTCGTCTGCCCGTCCGAGCTGATCGCCCTGGACAACCGCATCCCTGATTTCCAGGCGCGCAACGTCGAAGTGATCGGTGTGTCGATCGACTCGCACTTCACTCACAACGCCTGGCGTAACACCCCGGTCAACAACGGCGGTATCGGCCAGGTCAAGTACACCCTGGCTGCCGACATGACCCACGAAATCTGCAAAGCCTATGATGTCGAGTCCGAAGGCGGCGTGGCCTTCCGTGGCGCCTTCCTGATCGACACCAACGGTGTTGTCCGTTCGCAGATCGTCAACGACCTGCCACTGGGCCGTAACATGGACGAGCTGCTGCGTCTGGTCGACGCCCTGCAGTTCCACGAGGAGCACGGCGAAGTCTGCCCTGCCAACTGGAAGAAAGGCGACAAGGGCATGAGCGCTTCGCCAGAAGGCGTTGCTGCTTACCTGAGCGAGAACGCTGGCAAGCTGTAATTGCCGCGCGCATGAAAAACCGGCCCTTTGGTGGCCGGTTTTTTTTGCCGTGCTGTGCCGGACTCTTCGCGGGGTTCCCGCGATTACGGGCTCAATCGTTGAAGTCGCGCCAGCCGCCCATCTCTTTCCAGCGGTTGACGATGCCGCAGAACAACTCAGCGGTCTTCTCTGTATCGTAACGCGCCGAGTGCGCCTCACGCCCGTCGAAGTCGATGTCGGCGCTCTGGCAGGCCCGCGCCAGTACGGTCTGGCCATAGGCCAGGCCTGCCAGGGTAGCGGTGTCGAAGCTGGAGAACGGGTGGAACGGGTTGCGCTTGAGGTCGTTGCGCATCACCGCTGCATTGAGAAAGCCAAGGTCGAAGCTGCTGTTGTGGCCGACCAGGATTGCCCGCTTGCAGCCATTGGCCTTGAGCGCCTTGCGGACGCCGCGGAAGATGTCGGTCAGCGCGCTTTCTTCACTCACCGCCATGCGCAGCGGGTGATCCAGCTTGATCCCGGTGAACTCCAGTGCGGCTGGCTCGATGTTGGCGCCTTCGAACGGTTCCACCCGGTGGAAGTAGGTGTGCTCGGGGAACAGGAAGCCCTTTTCGTCCATGCCGATGGTGACTGCGGCAATTTCCAGCAGGGCGTCGGTAGCGCTGTTGAAGCCACCGGTCTCCACATCCACCACTACCGGCAGGTAGCCGCGGAAGCGCTCGGCCATCGGGTGACGCGACCCGCTGCTGCCCTGGGTATCGAGTTCGTCTTCGTACAGGTCTTCGCTCACGCGTTCTCCTCCAGCAGGCGCCAGCGCAGTTTTTCGCCGGCGCGCAGCGGGACTACGGTTTGCTCGCCAAACGGCAGGCTGTCCGGGGCAGTCCATTCTTCGCGAACCAGGGTGATGGTGTCGGTGTTCGCCGGCAGGCCGTAGAAAGCCGGGCCGTGCAGGCTGGCAAAGCCTTCCAGCTTGTCCAGCGCGTTACGCTGTTCGAACGCTTCGGCGTACATCTCGATGGCCGCGTAGGCGGTGTAGCATCCGGCGCAACCGCAGGCAGCTTCCTTGGCATGGCGGGCATGCGGGGCCGAGTCGGTACCCAGGAAGAACTTCGGGTTGCCGCTGGTGGCAGCGTCCAGCAACGCCACCTGGTGGGTGTTGCGCTTTAGGATCGGCAGGCAGTAGAAGTGCGGGCGAATGCCGCCGACCAGCATGTGGTTGCGGTTGTACAGCAAGTGTTGCGCGGTGATGGTCGCGCCGACGTTGGCCGGGGCCTCGGTGACGAACTGGGCGGCATCGCTGGTGGTGATGTGCTCGAATACTACCTTCAGCGTCGGGAAGCGTTCGACCACACGGCGCATGTGTTCGTCGATGAAGCGCTTCTCGCGGTCGAACACGTCGATCTCGCTGCGGGTCACTTCGCCGTGCACGAGCAGAGGCATGCCGACTTCCGCCAGCGCCTCGATGGCCGGGAAGATATTATCGATGCTGGTCACGCCCGAGTCGGAGTTGGTGGTAGCGCCGGCCGGGTACAGCTTGGCGGCGTACACGAAGCCGCTGGCCTTGGCCATGCGGATGTCCTCAGGGCTGGTGCGGTCGGTAAGGTACAGCACCATCAGCGGTTCGAAGCGGCTGCCGGCCGGCCGGGCGGCCAGGATGCGCTCACGGTAGGCGCCGGCTTCGACGGCATTGCGAACCGGTGGAACCAGGTTGGGCATGATGATGGCACGGGCGAAGGTACGCGCCACGTCGCCAACGGTATGGGGCAGGACGGCACCATCGCGCAGATGGATGTGCCAGTCGTCGGGACGCAGGAGGGTCAGGCGATCGGACATTGGGGATTCCAGGCGGGTCGAACTCAAGCCCCAATGCTACCGGAAATCCCTGGGTGGAGCACGGCTATCAAGTTTTCCGGCTGGCGTCCGATAGCCTGCAGGTAAGCCGTCAGAATTTGTGGAGCCGCCCGTGCGCCAGCGTTACCTAGCCCTATTGACCCTGTTCGCCAGTCTGCCGGCTGGTGCGCTGACCTTCCAGACGCGCATGGAAAATATCGCCTGGAAGGTCGAGGGTGACCAGTTCGAGTGTCGGCTGGTGCAGCCGATCGACGGCTTTGGCACTGGTGAGTTCGTGCGCCGAGCGGGCGAACAGCCGGTGTTCCAGCTGCGTTCGGACAGCAACGCGCTGGGCGCCGGCACCGCTACCTTGCTGGCAGCCGCTGCACCGTGGCAACCCGGGCGCAGCGACATCAACCTGGGCAGCGTGCGCATGGCCCGCACTGGCGTGTTGTTCAGCTCGTCGCAGGGCCAGGCCAGCCGGCTGATCAATGGTCTGCTCGACGGCCGCAGCACCGTGGTGCGCAACTATGCCGGCGAGGCGGGCAGGCCGATGGAAGTGCGAGTGTTGCCGGTCAGCTTTGCCAAGGCCTACAGCGACTACCAGGCCTGTGCCGGCAAGCTGCTGCCAATGAACTATGACCAGGTGCGCCAGACCCAGGTCGGCTTCCCTGGCGGCGGTTTTGAACTGGATCAATCGGCCAAGGCACGGCTGGATGTGATCCTCGACTACATGAAGGCCGACCCGACAGTGAACCATGTCGAGCTCAACGGCCATTCTGACAACAGCGGCAACCGCCTGACCAACCGTGACATGTCGCGCCGCCGCGCACTGGCGGTGGCTGATTACCTCAAGGCCAATGGCGTGCCGGAAGAGCAGATCAGTGTGCGCTTCCATGGCGAGCGTTATCCGTTGGCAAAAAACAACAGCGCGGCGAACCGGGCGCGTAACCGTCGCGTGAACATTGAACTGGATCGGGTCGCGGTGGTCGAGAAACCGGTGGAAAAGCCGGCTGAGCCGACACCGCAAGCCGTGGCTCCGGCCCCGGCACCAACCAGCCCGGCGGCGGGCACAAAGGCTCCCTGACATTTCCTGTCGCATATGCCGTCGCCCTTCCGACAGTTCCTGTCGCTTTGTCGTCAGAAGCTGTCGCCCCACTGTAAATTTACTCGCAAGGTCGTTAGAATCGACGCTTTTCCGTACAACCCCGTGGAGTGATGGCATGGCGGACGTAAAAAAGGTCGTACTGGCGTATTCCGGCGGCCTTGATACTTCGGTGATTCTCAAGTGGCTGCAGGATACCTACAACTGCGAAGTGGTGACCTTCACCGCAGACCTGGGGCAGGGTGAAGAGGTCGAGCCGGCCCGCGCCAAGGCCCAGGCAATGGGCGTCAAAGAGATCTACATCGACGACCTGCGCGAAGAGTTCGTGCGTGATTTCGTGTTCCCGATGTTCCGCGCCAACACCGTCTACGAAGGCGAGTACCTGCTGGGTACCTCCATCGCCCGCCCGCTGATCGCCAAGCGCCTGATTGAAATTGCCAATGAAACCGGCGCTGACGCCATCTCCCACGGCGCAACCGGCAAAGGCAACGACCAGGTACGTTTCGAGCTGGGCGCCTACGCCCTGAAACCAGGCGTCAAGGTCATCGCCCCATGGCGCGAGTGGGACCTGCTGTCCCGCGAGAAGCTGATGGACTATGCCGAGAAGCACGGTATCCCGATCGAACGCCACGGCAAGAAGAAGTCGCCGTACTCGATGGACGCCAACCTGCTGCACATCTCCTACGAAGGCGGGGTCCTGGAAGATACCTGGACCGAGCACGAGGAAGACATGTGGCGCTGGAGCGTTTCGCCAGAGAACGCCCCGGACCAGGCGACCTACATCGAGCTTACCTACCGCAACGGTGACATCGTTGCCATCGATGGCGTCGAGAAAACCCCGGCCACCGTGCTGGCCGACCTGAACCGCATCGGTGGTGCCAACGGCATCGGCCGCCTGGACATCGTCGAGAACCGTTACGTCGGCATGAAGTCGCGTGGTTGCTACGAGACCCCTGGCGGCACCATCATGCTCAAGGCCCACCGTGCCATCGAGTCGATCACCCTGGATCGCGAAGTCGCTCACCTGAAGGATGAGCTGATGCCGAAGTATGCCAGCCTGATCTATACCGGTTACTGGTGGAGCCCGGAGCGCCTGATGCTGCAGCAGATGATCGACGCCTCGCAGGTCAACGTGAACGGCGTGGTGCGCCTGAAGCTGTACAAGGGCAACGTCACAGTGGTTGGCCGCAAGTCGGACGATTCGCTGTTCGACGCCAACATCGCCACCTTCGAGGAAGATGGCGGCGCTTACAACCAGGCGGACGCTGCCGGCTTCATCAAACTCAACGCACTGCGTATGCGCATTGCCGCCAACAAGGGCCGTTCGCTGCTCTGATTGCTGGCGTATGCCACGGAAGCCCCGGCCCAGCCGGGGTTTTTTTTGCCTGATGGAAACCTGCTGCGCTCATTCGCCCTGGGGCGTGGCATCTTCCTCCAGCGGGCTGACCGACAATTGTGCACACTGGCGTTTATCCAGGTTGCAAAAGCGCCATGTCCTGGGTGTTTGCAGCGGTTGGGCCAGTGCACGCAGCAGTTGTTGTTCCATCAACCGGTAAGCATCGGGCCCGGAAAACATGATCGTGACAGGTTCGCCATGTTCGGCCTCGCTGAGCTTGTGAGGTGCGCTTGGCGTGCTTCTGGTACTTTGCGTAGATGGAGTATCGCTTGCCGTGTTATCCGACGACGGGTTGTAGAACGACTTGTAGTTGAAGTTGAGTGTCAGAAAAAACAGTGCTGTCAGAAAAAACGGAAATCCAACCAGAAACCACGTATAGAGGTTCTGGCTGGCTTCGCTGAGAAACGGCAAGGTAGCAAGTGCGGAGGATTCGATGATGCCCGCGAAGATGGCAATGATCGTCAGCGGGGCGACAGGTTGTCTTTCGGGCATGAGGGCTGTCTCCGGCGTTTTCACCCCATTGTTGCCTTACTATGCCGCTCAACTAAAGACTGGACTGTTTCCCAGGCGACGAATCAGCGCTGTCCCGCGCGGTGGCGAGGATTTTTCAAGGCCCGGATTGAAACTTCAAAGGGAAGCGTTGCCGTGAATAGGCGTGCGTTGAAAGATGGCCAATAGTAGTTACTTCCTGGTTCAGGAAGTTTGTTGTTACAGGCGTAGTAGTTATGTGTAGGAAATTTCTGTAAGTGTTGTAGGTTTTATCTGTTCATCTGTTTCTTCGGCAATTCGTCGCGCCATCCGGCGTTCTGTCGGTTATCGTGGCGTGCCAAAGCAGAACAATGAATGGATATCGCATGAATAAAGTGCTTATCGTGGATGATCACCCGGTCATACGCCTGGCCGTACGCATGCTGATGGAGCGGCATGGTTATGACGTCGTCGCGGAGACTGACAACGGCGTGGCTGCACTGCAGCTGACGCGGCAACACCTGCCGGATATCGTGGTGCTGGATATCGGCATTCCCAAACTGGACGGCCTGGAGGTGATCACCCGCATGACAACCTTCAGCCCGGGCAGCAAGGTGCTGGTGCTGACATCGCAGGCACCTGGCAACTTCTCGATGCGTTGCATGCAGGCAGGGGCGGCAGGGTATGTATGCAAGCAGCAGGAACTCACGGAGCTGTTGAGCGCCATCAAGGCCGTATTGTCGGGCTACAGCTACTTCCCCAACCAGGCTCTGCATGCGTCACGTGGCAAGGGAGGAGGAAGCGAGACCGATATGGTCAACCGCCTCTCGGCGCGCGAGATGACTGTGTTGCAACAGTTGGCACGAGGGCGTACGAACAAGGAGATTGCCGATAGCATGTTCCTCAGCAACAAGACGGTCAGTACCTACAAGTCACGCCTGTTGCTGAAGCTGAATGCGCGCTCGCTCGTCGACCTTATCGAACTGGCGCAACGTCAGGGCCTGAATTGATCGCCAGGCCGTAAAGCCTCCAGCCAGGAGGCTTTGCCAGCGCTGAAGGCCTTGGACCTACAGGTCGTAGTCGAAATCGGCCAGCTGTTTCTGCAGGCGCCTTTCTTCCAGCATGTTATCGATGGTGCGGCGTTTGCTGAGGTTGGTCTTCGCAATTTCCACCACGGGCTCCGCTTCATCCTCTGCGGCAACAAAATCATCTTCGATCGACAGGTCGTCTTTATCGCTACTCATGAGTCGCTCCAAGCCAAGGGGCCATTGGCCGTCCTTATAACCAGAAAGCAGACGCTGGTAAAAAAGATTTTTTCAATCGTTAAGGGTGGTTTTCGCCTATCGAATCAATCGTCGGAAGTCTTGTGCTTGTACTCGCACAAATCCTCGATCCGGCAGCTACCGCAGCGTGGCTTTCGGGCCTGGCACACGTAGCGACCGTGCAGGATCAGCCAGTGGTGGGCGTCGAGCAAATATTCCTTCGGGACGAACTTGATGAGCTTTTTCTCCACCTCCAGCACCGTCTTGCCCGGCGCGATGCCGGTACGGTTACTGACCCGGAAGATATGCGTGTCCACCGCCATGGTCGGCTGGCGGAACGCGGTATTGAGCACCACGTTGGCGGTCTTGCGGCCCACTCCGGGCAGCGCCTCCAGGGCTTCGCGCGTTTGCGGCACCTGGCTGCCATGGCGCTCGATCAGCAGCCGGCAGGCCTCGATGACGTTTTTCGCCTTGCTGTTATACAGGCCGATGGTCTTGATGTACTCGCTCAGGCCTTCGACCCCCAGGGCATGGATGGCTTCGGGGGTGTTGGCGACCGGAAACAGGCGGGCAGTGGCCTTGTTGACACCCACGTCAGTGGCTTGCGCGGACAGAGTGACGGCAACCAACAGCTCGAATGGCGTGGTGTAGGCCAGTTCGGTCTTCGGCTCGGGGTTGTCTTCGTGCAGCCTGCGAAAGATCTCCAGGCGTTTGGCGGCATTCATGAAATCAGGGCGTTCCTTGACGACGTGGGTGGGCAGGGCCCGTACGCAGACGATTGTACAAGGCCAACAGCAGTCCGAGCAGTATCAGCGCACCGGGTGCCAGGCTGGCCAGGTGCAGGCCAGCAACTTCGCCTAGCCATTGCCGGCCGGCACCGAGCAGCAGGCAGGCGCCCAGCACCGCGGCAAGGTACCTTGCAAGCAGGCGCCAGCGCCCGTGGTTGGGCAGCATGTGATCAGTGGCCAGGCATTGCAGGCAGAGCAGAGCGGGGTAGTAGCCGAGGGCGAGTGCCATTGGTAGCCACCATGCCCGCAGCGCCAGTTGCAAGCAGCTGGCCAGGGCTGCCAGCAGCAGCAGGCTGGCCAGCGTGAACGCCCAGCTGGCCAGCCTGTGGCGCAGGGGCGTCAGCATTAACTGGTGCAGGCCGCCCATCAGCACCGCGCACACGCCAATGGTGGCGCCTTCGCTCAGTGTCCGGCTGGCACCCAGCAGCGGCACCAGGCTTGCGCCCAACAGATGGAACCTATTCATGCGTGGTGCCCTCCAGCAGCACGCTGCGCTGCTCGTCGAAATAACTCAAAGCCTCCTGCAGCGCGCTGATCACGGCCCGAGAAGTCACGGTTGCGCCGCTCAACTGGTCGAAGTCACCGTGATCACGTCGCAGGGCCCAATGGTTGCCCAAATGCCGATTCGCGAACTGCTGCAGCCAATTTACTTGCGCGTCCCCCAGGCGAGCGCCCAGCCCGGGGCTTTCCTGTTGTTCGACCACCTGGCTGCCGATCAGCCGACCGTCTGTGGCAATGGCGATGCTCAGCACGATCGGGCCGGCATAGCCTTGAGTCCGCGTGATGACAATGATGGCGGTCGGGGTTCCCGCCAGCTCGGCCCGATACGCTGCCAGGATACGGCTGGTTGGCCGTTGTGCGACGGGCGTCGGCAGCGGGTGGTCCAGTGGCTGGTTGTCGTAGCTACCGTCAGGGAGCACCGCCAGCTGTTCACGGCTCTGCAGCTGTTTTGCAGCGTCGACGATGGTCGGGCTGGTCCAGTGCCGCCAGGCCAAGGTAGCCGACAACGCCAGTGCTGCAACCATCAGCAACAGCCCGGCATCACGAACCAGGCGACTCATGGGGCAGCCTGCTGGCGTCGCGCCGCCAGGCGTTCGAGGCTGGGCGCCAGAAGGTTCATCAACAGGATGGCGAACGCCGTGCCATCCGGATAGCTGCCCCAGGTGCGAATCAGGTAGATCAACACCCCCGCGCCGACGCCGAACAGCAGTCTGGCCCGCTCATGTCGTGGGCCGGACACAGGTTCGGTGGCAATGAAAAACGCCGCTATCATGGTCGAGCCGGAAAACAGGTGCAGCAAGGGGGACCCGTTTGAGTCCGAGCCCGACCCGTTCCAGGCCAGCAGGCTGAACAGAAACAGGCCTGCCAGCAAGCCGGCCGGCGCATGCCAGCTGATTACCTTGCGCTGCAGCAGGAACAGGCCGCCGAGCAGGAACGCCAGGTTTACCCATTCGTTGCCTCGCCCACCCATGCTGCCAAAGCCTGGATGGCTGGCGAACAGCTCATCGATGGTCAGGCTGCGGTTGTGGCGCAGGCCGTCGAGCAGTGTTGGTCGGGCCCAGGCATCGATCTGGTCGCCAGCGGTGAAGACCTGTTGCAGGCTGTCGAGCAGGCCGGGTGCCGGTCCGGGCCAATGGTTCATTTGCAACGGGAAGCTCAGCAGCACGAAGGCATAGCCGACCATGGCCGGGTTGAACGGGTTGTGCCCGACCCCACCGAAGGCCTGCTTGCCGATACCGATGGCCACGCTGGCGGCAGTCACCGGTAGCCACCACGGCGCCAGGCTGGGCAGGGCGGCAGCCAGCAGTACGGCAGTCACCAGAGCGCTGCCGTCGCTCAGCGCCGTGCCCGGCGGTTGCCCGCGCAGCAACACCAGGAGTGCTTCGCACAGCAGTGCAGCACCGGCACACAGCCCCATGTTCAGCAGCAGCCCCCAGCCGTGCAGCCACGTCAGAACCAGCAAGCCCGGTACGCATGCCAGCAACACCAGGCCCATGCTGGTGCGCAGCCGTGGATCAGGCCTGACGCTCATTGGCTGAACAACCCGTTGAAGCCGGAAAATGCCAGGGTCATTACCCCGACAGCGAGCAGTTCGACTGGCAGGCCGCGCAGGATGCCCGGGATCGCGGCATGGCTGCAGCGCTGGCGCAGGTCGGCGAACATCACGAGTGCCAGCCAGAAGCTGCCGCCGGCCAGCAGCCCTTGCAGCAAGGTGGCGAACACTGTGTATTCGGCGTTTGCCTGTTGCAGGATCAGCCCGAGCACTACCGCATTGCTCGACAGCAGCGCGGGAAGCTGCACCACTGGCCAGGCGGGTTGCCAGCGTGCCAGTAGCCAGGGCAACCCCCAGGCGAGCAGCGCCATCCAGGGCAACAGCAGGAACAGCTCAAGGTCTCCAACCAGCAGCGGCATCAATAGCCGCGCACCGAGCACACCCAGGGCGATGCACAGAGCGCAGGCAAGGCCATGTACATGCAGATGCAGCCTGGAGCACGGCCTGGGTGACCGGCACAGGTGATTGACCAGCGAGGCACTGATCAGGACCAGAAGGTAATCGCTCATGACATGACGATAGCGGGAATCGTGGCGATTGTCCGGGTTGGGTGGAGCGCTGTGGGTGCCGCTTTGCGGCCCATCGCGACACTGGCCGCTCCTTCAGGGAAACGTGACCTCCTGGAGGGGCGGCCTTGTGTCGCGATGGGCTGGACAGCAGCCCCGGCAGGTGCGGTTACTTGATGCGCTGGCCTGGCTTGGCGCCGCTGTCCGGGCTCAGCAGGTAGATTTCTTCACCGCCAGGGCCCGCCGCCATGACCATGCCCTCGGAGACGCCAAAGCGCATCTTCCGTGGCTTGAGGTTGGCCACCATCATGGTCAGGCGACCTTCCAGCTGGGACGGGTCAGGGTAGGCCGACTTGATGCCCGAGAACACGTTGCGGCGCTCGTCGCCGATGTCCAGGGTCAGTTGCAGCAGCTTGTCGGCACCCGGTACGGCTTCGGCCTTGACGATAAGGGCCACGCGCAGGTCGACGGCAGCGAAGGTATCGAATTCGATTTCCGCCGACAGCGGGTCCTTGGCCAGTTCGCCGTTGCCGGCCGGGGCCTTGGTTTCGGCGGCCAGCAAGTCTTCCTTGCTGGCGGCGACCATGGCTTCGACCTTGGCGGGTTCGATGCGGCTCATCAGCGCCTTGAACGGGTTCAGCTGGTGGTTTTCCAGGCGCGACAGGTGGTCGTTCCAGGTCAGCGGAGCCACGTTGAGGAAGGCTTCGGCGTCGGCAGCCAGCACCGGCAGTACCGGCTTGAGGAAAATGACCAGCTGGCGGAACAGGTTGATGCCCTGTGCGCAGATGGCCTGTACCTCATCCTGCCTGCCTTCCTGTTTGGCCAGCGACCACGGCGCCTTCTCGGCGATCCAGGCGTTGGCGCGGTCGGCCAGCGCCATGATCTCGCGCATGGCACGGCCGAAGTCGCGGCCTTCATAGGCCTCGGCGATCGACGGGGCGGCCGCCAGGAAGGCTTCGGTCAGCTCCGGTGCGGCATCGCCAGCCACCATCACCCCTGCATTGCCCTTGTGAATGAAACCGGCGCAGCGGCTGGCAATGTTGACCACCTTGCCGACCAGGTCCGAGTTGACCTTCTGCACGAAGTCTTCCAGGTTCAGGTCCAGGTCATCGACGCCACGGCCCAGCTTCGCCGCGTAGTAGTAACGCAGGTATTCGGGCTGCAGGTGGTCGAGGTAGGTGCGGGCCTTGATGAAGGTGCCACGCGACTTGGACATCTTGGCGCCGTTCACCGTCAGGTAGCCATGGACGTTGACAGCAGTCGGCTTGCGGAAACCCGCGCCTTCGAGCATGGCCGGCCAGAACAGGGCGTGGAAGTTGACGATGTCCTTGCCGATGAAGTGATACAGCTCGGCCTTGGAGCCCTCGTTCCAGAAGGCATCGAAGTCCAGCTCCGGGCGGCGTGCGCAGAGGTTCTTGAAGCTGGCCATGTAGCCGATCGGTGCATCCAGCCACACGTAGAAGTACTTGCCCGGCTCGCCCGGGATCTCAAAGCCGAAATACGGCGCGTCACGGGAGATGTCCCACTCCTGCAGGCCCGAGTCCAGCCATTCGGCCAGCTTGTTGGCCACCGCGTCCTGCAGGGTACCGCTGCGGGTCCACTGTTGCAGCATGGCCTGGAAGTCCGGCAGCTTGAAGAAGAAGTGCTGGGAATCACGCAGTACCGGGGTGGCTCCGGAGATGGCCGACTTGGGGTTCTTCAGTTCGGTCGGGGCGTAGGTAGCGCCGCACTTTTCGCAGTTGTCGCCGTACTGGTCTTCTGCCGCGCACTTGGGGCAAGTGCCCTTGATGAAGCGGTCGGCCAGGAACATGCCCTTTTCCGGGTCGAAGTACTGGGTCACCGAGCGGGTGGCGATGTGCCCGGCTTCACGCAGGCGCGTGTAGATCAGGCTCGACAGCTCACGGTTCTCTTCGCTGTGAGTGGAATGGAAGTTGTCGAAATCGACCAGGAAGTCGGCGAAGTCGCTGCTGTGCTCGGCCTGGACGTTGGCGATCAGCTGTTCCGCAGTGATGCCTTCCTTCTCGGCGCGCAGCATGATGGCCGAACCGTGGGCGTCATCGGCGCAGACATAGATGCACTGGTTGCCACGCAGCTTCTGGAAGCGGACCCACATGTCTGTCTGGATGTACTCGAGCATATGGCCAAGGTGGATCGATCCGTTGGCATAGGGCAAGGCGCTGGTGACGAGAATCTGACGTGGCTCGGACATGGTGGCTCGGCTACTTATCTGGCGACGGGGTAAAAATGAGGTTGATCGGCCACTATAAAGGGCTGGCGAAGATATTTCACCCCGCATGCACATCTGCTGACGATTGACGGGTTAGGATAGGCGCCTGTTTGACATTCAGTTTGCCAATGGGAGTCTCCATGAGTGCCGTCACCCGTGCCGCCGTCGAAGGCGTGCTTCGCCAGTACACCGACCCCTACCTGAACCAGGACCCGGTCAGCGCCGGCTGCGTGCGCGCCATCGATATCCAGGGCGGGCAGGTCAGCGTGCAGTTGCAGCTGGGTTATGCCGCAGGGCTGTTCAAGAATGGCTGGGCCCAGGTGCTGCAGACCGCCATCGGCAACCTCGAGGGCGTCAGCGGTGCCCTGGTGTCGATCGACTGCGTGGTCGCCGCGCACAAGGCCCAGGCCCAGGTACCGGCCATGGCCAACGTCAAGAACATCATCGCCGTGGCGTCGGGCAAAGGCGGGGTGGGCAAGTCGACCACCGCGGCCAACCTGGCCCTGGCCCTGGCCCGCGAAGGTGCGCGGGTGGGTATTCTCGATGCCGACATCTACGGCCCCAGCCAGGGCGTGATGTTCGGTATCGCCGAAGGCACCCGCCCGCAGATTCGTGACCAGAAGTGGTTCGTGCCGATCAAGGCGCATGGCGTGGAAGTGATGTCCATGGCGTTTCTTACCGACGACAACACACCGATGGTCTGGCGCGGGCCGATGGTTTCCGGTGCGCTGCTGCAACTGGTGACCCAGACCGCCTGGGACGACCTGGACTACCTGGTGATCGACATGCCGCCGGGTACCGGTGATATCCAGCTGACCCTGGCGCAGAAGGTGCCGGTGGCAGGCTCGGTCATCGTCACTACCCCGCAGGACCTGGCCCTGCTGGATGCCAGGAAGGGCGTGGAGATGTTCCGCAAGGTCAATATCCCGGTGCTGGGGGTGGTGGAAAACATGGCCGTGCACATCTGCTCGAACTGTGGCCATGCCGAGCACCTGTTCGGCGCAGGCGGTGGCGAGAAGCTGGCCAGCCAATATGGCGTCGACCTGCTGGCATCATTGCCGCTGTCGATGCTCATCCGCGAGCAGGCGGACAATGGCAAGCCGACCGCCATCGCCGAACCGGAAAGCCAGATCGCCATGGTCTACCAGGAACTGGCGCGCCAGGTAGGGGCGCGGATCGTGCTGCAGGAAGCGGCTGCACCCGCGATGCCGAGCATTACCGTCAGCGAGGATTGACCTGCCAGACCGAGGCCAGGCGCCTCGGTCTGTTTTTCAGGCATGAAAAAACCCGCCAGAAGGCGGGTTTTTTGAAAGCCAGAAAGCTTCGATCGACTTAGGCGATCTGAACTTCTTCAGCCTGCATGCCTTTCTGGCCGCGAGTAGCGACGAAAGTAACAGCCTGGCCTTCTTTCAGGGTTTTGAAGCCGTCAGCTTGGATGGCTTTGAAGTGCACGAACAGGTCATCGCCCGACTGAGGGGTGATGAAGCCGTAGCCTTTCTCATCGTTGAACCACTTAACAACACCGGATTGACGGTTGGACATTTTTCTGTCTCCTTGGACAATTTGATAACGGTCAGGAAAAACCCTGCCCGGGACTGAGCGCAAAGAGAGCAGAAAATTCAGCGATGGGCCGATCAGGATCGTGCATCAAACTAGAGATTCTCGGTGTCACGTGCAGCACAGTGGCGTCACCTTACCCCACTTTCCGCAACCTGCCAATGGTCAGAAGGCGCTTTAGGCGAATTCGGATCGACGGCGGCGCAACCCCCGCCCGACGCGGGATGAGGCGTGGAACTTTAACCTGGGCGCAGGGACCGGTAAGATGCGCGTCTGGTTTTTCCCCCTCGCAACCCTTCTAGGACACCCCGCCATGAGCATCAAATCGGACAAGTGGATTCGCCGCATGGCGCAGGAACACGGCATGATCGAACCGTTCGTCGAGCGCCAGGTGCGCGGCGAACAGGACAACCGGGTGATTTCCTTCGGCGTCTCCAGCTACGGCTACGACGTACGCTGCGCCGACGAATTCAAGGTGTTCACCAACATCAATTCGGCCACCGTCGACCCGAAGAACTTCGATGCCGGTAGCTTCGTCGACATCAAGAGCGACGTCTGCATCATCCCGCCGAACTCGTTCGCCCTGGCGCGCACCGTCGAATACTTCCGCATTCCACGTGACGTGCTGACCATCTGCCTGGGCAAAAGCACCTACGCGCGCTGCGGCATCATCGTCAACGTCACCCCGCTGGAGCCCGAGTGGGAAGGCCACGTGACGCTGGAGTTCTCCAATACCACCACGCTGCCGGCGAAGATCTACGCCAATGAAGGCGTGGCGCAGATGCTGTTCCTGCAGTCCGACGAAGAATGTGAGGTGTCGTACAAGGACCGCGGCGGCAAGTACCAGGGCCAGCGTGGCGTCACCCTGCCGCGTACCTGAGCCGACAGGCGCGGGGAATTACCCGCGCCTTTGGCACTCCAACAGGTAATGCCGGTGCGCACGATGCGCAGCGGCCTTGTCAGGAGCAGCCAATGAAACTCCATCCCGCAATCAGTGCCAAGCTGGCAGTCCTGCAGCCCAACCAGGTGGGGTTGTTGTCCTGGTCACTGCTGGCGCACCCGCTGCCGATGCAGGCGGGGGGCGTACCCCACCAGCCTGACCCCGATACACCACAGCCGCCGGGGCCGGGCGAGACCCAGCCCATGGAGCCGGGCGAGCCGACCCTGCCTGACGAACCGCCTCCGGGGCCCGTCGCCTGAACGTCGCTAAAGCGCCCAGACACGCCCTGCACCGGCCAGGAACACGCGGCTGGTGGCAGGGGCGGCGATTTCCCAGCCCCCGGTGAATTCACCGAACGCCGGCAGCAGGCTCACCTGGCCATCGACCAGGAAGCACGGCAGGCGCAGGCGCTGCCGCGCCTTGCCGCGCAGGACGAAGACCGGGTGGACATGGCCTGCCAGTACCGGGTGGGTCGGGTGAGGTCGCGGTTCGTGCTGTAGCGCGAAGGGTTCCAGCAGCCAGGGTTCGTCCATCACTTCGATACCGAGCGAAGCGGGTGGATCGCCGGCGTTGTGGTCATGGTTGCCGCGTATCAGCACGATCCTCAGCGTCCGGTGTCGTTCGCGCCACGCCTGTAGCCTGGCCAGCGTCGCTGGCGCTCGCGCTGCACGCGCATGCAGGAAGTCGCCCAGGACGATCAGTTGCTCGCATGCATGTGCGGCCAACAACGCATCCAGACGGGCAAGCGTCGCTGTGGTGGTGCCACGCGGTACCGGTTGATGCAAGGCGCGATAGCTTGCGGCCTTGCCGATGTGCAGGTCCGCCACCAGCAGGGCGCGGCGTGCTGGCCAGTAGATGGCCTTGTCGGGAAGCAGCCAGAGCTGCTGGCCACAGTGCTCGATGGGTAGTAGACCGGTCATTCACCAGCACCCGCTGCACTTTCCAGTTCGGCGACCATCCGTGCAATCCGGTCCGCCAGTTTCTCCGTGCTCAGGGTTTCGCGCATGCCCTCCACCAGCAAGGCAAACGCCAACGGCCCCGGCCGCTTCAGCAATTGCAGGTCGAGCCGCAACCGCCCCATTTTCAACAATTGCCGATGCAGGCGCTCGATCTCCAGTTCTTCATTCAACACTTCGTCCCGCGCCTGGCCCAGCAGCAAGTTGCCAGCGTCATGCTTGCGGAAAACCTCGTAGAACAGTCCGCTGGAAGCCTGGATCTGCCGCAGGCTTTTCTGAGCCGCCGGGTAGCCGCCAAATACCAGCCCGGCAATCTGGGCAATCTCGCGGAAACGCCGCAATGCCATTTCTCCCGCGTTGAGGCTGGCCAGCACATCGTCCAGCAGGTGCTCGGTAGCCAGCGCCTGCGGCAGATGGGTCGCCCAATCCACCTGGCTGGGGCTGAGCAGTTCGAACCCATAGTCGTTGACGGCGATCGAAACCGACAGCGGCTGTAAGCGGCTCACCCGCCAGGCAATCAGGTTGGCCAGACCCAGGTTGGCCATGCGCCCGGCAAACGGATACAGGAACAGATGCCAGCCCTGGCGGGATCTGAAGGTTTCGGCCAGCAAGGTGTCGACGGAAGGCAGCGCCGACCATTGGGCCTGCAAGGCCAGCAGCGGCCGTGCTGCACGCATCTCCGGGCCATCGAAGTGCCCGTGCGCTGCTGCATCGAGTTGCTCGACCAGGGCGTCGGCCAGTTCGCTGGAAAGCGGCATGCGGCCGCCATTCCAGCGGGCAACCGCCGCCTTGCGTGCGCTGCTGCGGCGCACGTAGGCGGTCATGTTCTCCACTCGCACCAGTTCCAGCACACGCCCGGCGAACACCAAGGTATCGCCAGGGCGCAAACGGGCGATGAACGCTTCTTCGACGCTGCCCAGCGCCTTGCCGCCGCCGCCCTTGCTCCAGTACTTGAGCTGCAGGCTGGCGTCGCTGACGATGGTGCCGATACTCATGCGGTGACGGCGAGCCAGGCGTTCGCTGGCAACCTGGTAAACGCCGTCGGCCTGGCGCTCGACGCGCTGGTAGTCGGGGTAGGCGCTGAGCGAGCTGCCACCATGGCAGACGAAGTCCAGCGCCCATTGCCACTGGCTGTCGCGTAACGCTCGAAATGCCCAGGTGCTGCGTACCTCTTCGAGCAGCAGTTCGGCCTGAAAGCCACTGCCCAGGGCCATGCTGACCAGGTGCTGCACCAGCACGTCCATGCACAGGCGTGGCGAATGGCGGGCCTCGATGTGCCCGGCGGCCAGGGCCCGCCTGGCGGCGGCTGCCTCTACCAGTTCCAGGCTGTGAGTAGGCACCAGGGTAACCCGCGAGCGTCGCCCCGGTGCATGGCCGGAGCGCCCGGCCCGCTGCATCAGGCGGGCAATGCCCTTGGCCGAACCGATCTGCAGCACGCGCTCGACTGGTAGAAAGTCCACGCCCAGGTCCAGGCTGGAGGTGCAGACTACCGCTTTCAGGCTGCCCTGCTTGAGGCTGCGCTCGACCCAGTCACGCGTTTCACGGGCCAGTGAGGCATGGTGCAGGGCGATCAGCCCGGCCCAGTCGGGGCGGGCTTCGAGCAGGGCCTGGTACCAGAGTTCGGCCTGGGCCCGGGTGTTGGTGAACACCAGGCAACTGCTGCTGGCATCGATCTCCCGGCTGACCTGGTCGAGCATTTTCAAACCCATGTGCCCGGCCCACGGGAAGCGTTCGATGGCGGTTGGTAGCAGAGTATCGACCAGCAGCGGTTTGTCCTGCCGGCCTTGTACCAGCAAACCACCCTGAGGCAGCAATACATCCAGTGCATGCTGCAGGTTGCCAAGGGTCGCGGACAGGCCCCAGGTGGGCAGGCCCGGGCGCCAGCGGCGCAGGCGTGCCAAGGCCAGTTGCAGTTGTACCCCGCGCTTGTTGCCCAGCAGTTCGTGCCATTCGTCCACTACTACCAGGCGCAATGTGGCGAAGTCGTTGTGGGCTTGTGCGCGGGTCAGCAGCAGGGTCAGGCTTTCGGGTGTCGTGACCAGCACGCTGGGCAGGCGCCGCGCCTGGCGGGCACGTTCGGCACTGCCGGTATCGCCGCTGCGCACGCCCACGCTCCACGGCAAGCCGAGCTCGTCCAGCGGCGCCTGCAGGGCACGGGCGGTATCGGCGGCCAAGGCTCGCATCGGCGTCACCCACAGCACCTGCAACGGCGCAGCCTGTCGCCCCTGGGCTTCGGCCTTGAAGGCACGCAGCGCGGCAAGCCATACCGCGTAGGTCTTGCCGGCGCCGGTACTGGCATGCAGCAGGCCGGATTCGCCGCGTGCCACGGCGGCCCAGACACGGCGCTGGAAAGCGAACGGCTTCCAGCCACGCTTGGCGAACCAGGCGTTGGCGAGGTCGGTGGCGGCGGGCATGGGGCATGGGTCCTTGGCGGGCTGTGTCTCTACAGACAACCCGCCAGCTGCAATGGTTTTACCCGGTCAGTTAGCCAGCAGGTAGCCGCTGCGGCACACCTGCGCGCCGGCCACGTGGGCGATGACCATGCCAGCGGTAGCCATGCGCCGTACGCTGCGCGCATACAGCAGGCCTGGCTGGTGGTTGCGCACGGCAGTCACCCGGTCGCTGAGCGGGTCGATGACTTCGGCAATCAGTTGGCCAGCCTCGAGGGTTTGCCCAGGCTTTGCGTGGTACACCAGCAGCCCGCCCAACGGCGCTATCACAGGCTCGACCGCGGCCAGTGGCGTAGCAGGGTTGCGCAAGGCAGGCAGAGCAGTGGCGGCACCTTCGATGACCCCCGTGTGGGTCAGGAAATCGAGAAGCGCCTGGCAGTCCTTGCTGGCCAGCTCATGGCTGACATCGGCCTGGCCACGCAACTCGACCGTCACCGAGCAGCAGCCCAGCGGGATCGGGAAGCGCTTGCCGAAGCGCTGCTGCAACTGCCACCAGACCAGGCTGAAGCATTCATCGAACGACTGCCCGCCCGAGTCGGTGGCCAGCAGGCTGGCCTGCGCGCCCAGGTAGCGCGCCAGCGGTTCGATCTGCGGCCAGGCGTCTGGCGTGGTGTACAGATGCTCCACGGCCTCGAAGTCACAGTGCAGGTCCAGCACCATGTCGGCATCGCAGGCCAGGCGCTGCAAGATCAGGCGCTGGGCCTGCAGCGGTGTGCGCGCCGGGTGTGCGTCCAGCCCGCGGCGCAGGTACTCGCGGATCAGGGCGAGGTTATGGGCCGGGTCTTGAGTCAGGTGTTCTTCGATCTGGTCGCCGATGCTGTCCGACAGGTCGACGAAATTGCGGTTGAAGTTCTCGCCGCTTTGCAGTTCGAAACGCCCCAGCGGTGCATCCAGCAGTACCTGTTCCAGGCCGACCGGGTTGGCCACCGGCACCAGAATGATCTCCTGTAGCAGGCGGCCTTGCTGTTCCAGTTCGGCCAGGCGGCGCTTGAGGTGCCAGGCCACCAGCATGCCGGGCAGTTCGTCGGCATGCAGCGAGGCCTGGATATACACCTTGCCGCCACCACGGGGGCCGTAGTGGAAGCTGTGCAACTGGCGGGTGATACCCGGAACGGGGGAGAGCAGGTCGTGGGTTGAATGGTGCATGGTCGTCCTGATTGCGTGGCGAAAACGGTCTGCGACACGGGTCGGCACACAGATAGAAGCATAGATTCCGTGACTGCGCCTCATCCGCTACCTGCAGGGTGAGCGCGCGGGCTTTTTCGCGGTCCGAATCGTCTCAAGCCAGCAGTGCCTGCAGGGTCGCCAGGTCATCCGCCTCTTCGACTGGCTTGTCCAGCCGCCAGCGCAGCATCCGCGGAAAGCGCACGGCAATGCCGCTCTTGTGCCTGCGGGACAGGGCGATGCCCTCGAAGCCCAATTCGAATACCAGCGTCGGCGTCACGCTGCGCACCGGGCCAAAGGTTTCGACCGTGGTCTTGCGGATGATGGCGTCGACCTTGCGCATCTCTTCATCACTGAGCCCTGAGTAGGCCTTGGCAAAAGGTACCAGCGCCCGCCCCGGCGTGCCGGCCGGCGCGTCCCACACGGCGAAGGTGTAATCGCTGTACAGGCTGGCCCGCCGGCCATGGCCGCGCTGGGCATAGATCAGCACGGCATCGACGCTGAACGGGTCGATCTTCCACTTCCACCAGGTGCCCATGTCCTTGGTTCGCCCTACGCCATACAAGGCCTCGCGCTGCTTCAGCATCAAGCCTTCCACCCCCAGGCTGCGTGACTGTTCGCGCTGGCGGGCAAGGTCGGCCCAGTCCGCGCCCTCGAGCAGGGGAGAGAGCACCACGGGTGCCAATGGGTGCTCCTCAAGCACCTGCTCCAACTGGCGGCGGCGCGCGTGCTGCGGCCGGCTGCGCCAGTCCTCGCCCTGCCATTCCAGCAGGTCGTAGGCCTGTAGCACTACCGGCGCATCGCTCAGCAGTTTCTTGCCCAGGGTCTTGCGGCCCAGGCGCTGCTGCAACAGGGCAAAGGGCTGTACCGCCAGTTCATCCGCCGAACTGCCCGGCTTCCACACCAGAATCTCGCCATCGAGCACGACCCCGTCGGGTAGTGTCTGCGCCAGGCTGTGCAGCTCGGGGAAGCGCTCGGTGACCAGTTCCTCGCCACGCGACCAGACCCATAGCTGGCCTTCGCGCTTGACCACCTGGGCACGAATGCCGTCCCACTTCCATTCGATCTGCCATTCGCTCGGTGGGCCGAGCAGCGTATCGAACTGTTCGCTCGGCACTTGCAGCGGGTGAGCCAGAAAGAACGGGTAGGGCTGGCCACCACGCTGGCCATGTTCATCGTCTGATGCCGGGGCGACCAGATGCTGGTAGCTGGCGGCGGAGGGGCGGTGGCTGATGTCGGTGTAGCCGACCAGGCGCTGGGCCACGCGTTTGGCATCCAGCCCGGCCAGTTGTGCCAGGGCACGGGTGACCAGCAGCTTCGATACGCCAACGCGAAAGCTCCCCGTGATAAGCTTCAGGCACAGCATCAGGCTGGGGCGGTCCAGCTTTGCCCACAGCGGTGGCAGGCGTTGCTGGAGCTGTTCGACTGGCAGACCACGTAATGGCAGCAGATGCTGTTCGACCCAATAGGCCAGGCCATCGTCGCTCACGTGGTGGCTTTCCGGCACCAGCAGGGAAATGGTTTCGGCCAGGTCGCCAACGGCCTGGTAGCTTTCCTCGAACAGCCAGTCCGGCAGCCCCGCCAATGCACTGGCCAGCTCGCGCAACACCCGGGTTGGCACGAGCTGGCGAGGGCGACCACCGGCCAGGAAGTATACGGCCCAGGCGGCATCCTCAGCCGGGGCGTTGCTGAAGTAGTCACGCAAGGCCTGCAGCTTGGCGGCGCTGGAGGTGGTTGCATCCAGCCTCAGGTACAGGTCGGCAAACGCTTTCATGCGCCTGGCTCCGTGGCGACAGCGTCATCTTCCTCGCCGTATTCGGTTGCGAAGGCCCGAGCATCGAGGCCTTGTTCGTTCAAGTAGCGCACCAGTACGTTGACTGACCCGTGGGTGACCATTACCCGTTCCGCGCCGGTCTGGCCGATGGCCCATAGCAACCCCGGCCAATCGGCATGGTCCGAGAGTACGAAGCCACGGTCCACCCCGCGCCGTCGGCGGGTGCCACGCAACAGCATCCAGCCACTGGCGAAGGCATCGCTGTAATCACCGAAACGGCGCATCCAGCTGCTGCCACCGGCCGATGGTGGGGCCAGGACCAACGCCTGGCGCAGCAGCGGGTCGTTGCGCGGGATATCACCGGCGTAGCGGGTCTCTGGCAAGTAGACGCCAGCTTCCCGATATACCCGGTTGAGCGGCTCGACGGCGCCATGCACAAGGATCGGGGCAATGCTGGCGTCCAGCCCGTGGAGGATCCGCTGGGCCTTGCCGAAGGCGTAGCAGAACAGCACGCTGGCCTTGCCCTGTGCGCAGTTGGCGCGCCACCAGGCATTGATCCCGGAGAAAATTTCGCCTTGGCTGGGCCAGCGGTAGATGGGCAGGCCGAAGGTCGATTCGGTGATGAAGGTGTGGCAGGGCACCGGTTCGAACGGTGCGCAGGTGCCGTCCGGCTCCACTTTGTAGTCACCGGAGGCGACCCAGACCTCGCCCTGGTACTCCAGACGCACCTGCGCCGAGCCCAGGACATGCCCGGCCGGGTGCAGGCTCAGGGTAACGCCATGGTGCAGCAGGCGTTCGCCGTAGGGCAGGGTCTGCAAGTTGATGTCCTGGCCGAGGCGGCTGCGCAGGATGCCGGCGCCAGGGCTGGCGGCCAGGTAATGGCCATTGCCGATGCGGGCGTGGTCGCCGTGGCCATGGGTGATCACAGCTCGGTCCACGGGCCGCCACGGGTCGATGTAGAAATCACCGGGCGGGCAGTACAGGCCTTCGGGGCGGGCGATGACGAGGTCCATGGCTCAACGTCTGCAATAGGGCTTGCTAGCTCAGAGTGCCGAGGGCCGCGGCAAGTTCGATGTGTGAGGCAGCCCTCTGGAGGGCTGCCCGTACCGCGTCAGGCAATAGCGATCTTCCAGCCTGATTTTCGGGCTTCTTCGATAGTGATCTTGGCAATGCGGGAGATGTTCAGGCGTTTGCCATCATGCATCAGGTAGGGGGCAGTACGGAAGTAATCCCATGTGGTCTCGGCGCTGCCTGGCAGCAGGTCCTTGGTGTCATAAGAGATTTCCAGGGTGGCTGGTGAAGTAACCGCAGGGGCGCTGGCATCTCCGTCGCTGATCATGCAGTAGTCGGCGTTGGCGGTACCTACCCAAAGTTGGGCATTGACGGTGGCGCCAGCAGGAACTTTGAGGGTATCAGGCCAGGAAATCTCGATTTTCAGGGTTTCTGTAGTCATGTTGGTCATCCTCTTGATGGAAAAACTGCCGCAGCTGTCCGGGAACAGTGCGACACCGAGGATGCTAGGTAGCTGGGTTGCTGCGGGTAAGCGGGAACTGCTCCCTAGCGACCGGGCACCAGCGTCAAACGCTGGTTGCCATACGCCTGCCCGAAGTTCCGCTGCTGCAGCGGCAGGCTCATGAAGTGCCCCTTGAACCAGGCATCCAGCCCGTCACCGTAATGGGCACTGGCCGGGTTGCCGGACTGTCCGCTGCTGGTCAGCACCTGTAACGGCTCGGCCTGGCCGAAGTCGACGATCATCCGTGCCGAGGCCGGCAGGCGGGCATCGAAGTCGCTGCCCCAGGCGTAGGGCGTCAAGGCCAGGGTGGTGAAGTCACCACCGGCGGGCTGCGGCGAACGGTGGATGGCATCGCCCAGGCCATGGTAGGTCGGTGCTGGCCAGCGGTACTGGTGCAGCTTGCCCCACTGCCAGGCGCGGCGATCGGCCCCCAGTTGCGTGGTGCCGGCATCGATGGCGCCGGCCAGGCTTCGGGCCAGGATGGCCGGCTTGTCTTCTTTCTGCGGGGTGTTGCGGTCGTCCCACAGCGGGCTGTCGTCGCGCCCCAGCAGGTGGTCGGCTTGCGCCGAGAATGACATCCGCGCATTGCTGACGAAGGCCTGCCAGGCCGCGCCGGACTCCGGGCCGAGGTCGTCGAGGAAGGTCTGTCGCGCCACTTCCTGAAGGAACAGTTGGTACAGTGCGGCATCGGCCGACACCGGGCTCAGGCGGCCATCGAAGGCCTTGAGCCGAGCCAGTGCTTCGCGGGCCTTGTCACGCTGTGCGGCGGGGAGGGCATCGATCGCCTGCTTCAGCGGCTGGGCCATGCCAGGGGCGTCGAACACCTGCTTGAGCTTGTCGGCCAGCAGGGTGACCTGGTCGTTCTGCAGGGCCATCAGGCTGCGGCTGTCATGGCGGCCATTGCCGGCCAACTGCGCCAGGCGTTCGGCCCGCTCGGGGTAGTACCAGGTGCTGGACAGTTGCATGCCATAGCCGCGCGGCAGGCTGCGCTGGTTGGCGTGGCCGATCCAGCCGGCTGGCGGGTCCTGGTCGTAAGGGTGCAGCATCGGGTCGGCAAAGCCGTCCCAGTCGTAGCGTGCGTCCCAGCCCGGCGATGGCAACAGCCCCTGGCCTTCGCGGCGGTTGGGGTAGCGGCCGCTGACTTGCCAGCCGATGTGCTCGGGCTCGGCGAAGACGAAGTTGAGGGCGGCGGCAGTCACTTCACGGGTACTGTCGAAGGCGCGCTCCACGTTCTGGGCGCGGGTCAGGTCGAACAGCGCGTCGAGGCTGCGATCCTCCTTGAACTGCGGCAGGTTCAGCGCCAGGCCCAGGCTGGCATTGCCCGGTTGCGCCAGCAGGGTGCCGTGGCGGGTGTCGTACAGGACTTCGCGCAGTGGGCGCTGGCCGCGAACGAAGAAGGTTTCGCTACGAGCGCGGGCCGGTAGCCATTTGCCGTCGGCCAGATAGCTCACCTGGCTGCCCTGGTGGCGCAGTTGCTCCAGATACAGGTCCTGGTTGTCGGCCATGACCGCGCTGCTGCTCCAGGCCAGCTTGCCGTTGTATCCGGCCAGCACGATTGGCAGGCCGGGCAACGACAGCCCGGCGACCTGGTACTTGCCGGTATGGATCTGCACCGGGCTCAGGGCCCAGGCGGCGCGGCTGTCGCTGGCCAGCAGGCTCTTGCCACTGCGGCTGCGTTGCGGCGCCAGGGCCAGGTTGGCCGAGCCGGGGCTGCCCAGCAGGCCGAGGTCGGCCAGCTTCTGGCTGGCGGCGGCCAAGGCTGGCAGGCCGGGCAACTGGCTGGCCAGGTTCAGGCCCTTGAGCTTGTCCAGCTCGGCTTCGGCCAACGGCTCGTCCGGGGCACCGGGCAACAGCCAGGCCAGCTTGTCGCTGCCGGCTTTCTGCGCCAGGACCAGGGCGCTCAGTTCTTCCTGCAGGTTCACCGACTGGCTGAAGGCGTACAGGCTGAAGATCAGTGCCGAATCCTCGGGCTTCCAGTATTCCGGGCGATAACCACTGCTGGCCAGGCTGGCGGGCAGCCTGTCGCGGTAGCGGAACAGGTAAGCGTTGACCCCGCGTGCATACACCTCGAAAAAGCGTTTGAGCCGTGGTGACGCTTCGGCGTACTGCTGAGCGGCGCTCTGTTTGAGGTTGGCGGCGCGCATCAGCCGGTCTATGTCCAGCGCGTCGCTGCCGGCCAGCTCGGCCAGGCGGCCTTGGGCGAGCAGGCGCATGGCAACCATCTGTTCGATGCGGTCACCGGCGTGCACGTAGCCCAGGCTGAACAGGGCGTCATGGAAGCTGCTGCTTTCGATCAAAGGCGCACCCATGGCGTTGCGCCGTACCGAGACGTTCTGTGCCAGGCCCTTGAGCGGCTGCACACCGCTGGCCGGTGGTACGCTGTCCTGATAGCCGCCCGTCTGGCAGCCGGCCAGCCCGAGCATGCCGAGCAGCGTGGCAGCGGTTGCGAACCGCGGGCGGAAGGAAGGAAAGGCGGGGGCGGCCATGACAAGGGCTCCTGCAGGCGTGGCGGGTTTGGAAAGGCGCTAAGGTAGTAAGCGCGCAGGCGCCGTGCAAGGTCCCCGGGCGCTTTATTTGCCAGGGGCGGCTGAAACCTTGAAATGCAGGGCCACAGCGTCGGAAAAATGCGTGCAATTGATGCGCGCATGGCCTTGATAGGCCCGGCTGACGGCAAATGCCGAGCCTGGCATCAACATCACCTTGTGTTGCTCGAGGCGTTGCATGAAAGGTTGCAGGTCGGCCACGGCGGGGTGATAGACCCACAGGAACATGCCGCCCTGTGGCGTTACGTCGAACTGCCAGCCACGCGCCCGCAACAACTGCTGGGTTTGGGCCTGCTGCCGGATCAGGCGCTGCTGCAGGTCTTTCATGTGCCGGGCGTAGGTGCCATCGGAGAGGATGGTGTTGACGAAGCGTTCGCAGAACGCCGGCACGGCAACGCAGGTCAGCAGCTTCAGGCGCGTCAGGGGTTCGATCAGCGCAGCCGAACAGGCGATGTAGCCTACGCGCAGCGAAGCGGACAGGCACTTGGAGAAACTGCCGATGTAGATCACCCGCTCGAGGTTATCCAGTTCGGCAAGAGTCTGGCGTACGCCGGGACTGAAGTCGCCATACACGTCGTCCTCGACTATCAGGAAGTCGTGCTCGGTGGCCAGGCGCAGAATGTGGAAGGCAATGTGCGGGCTGATGTTGCCGCCGGTCGGGTTATGGAAGTTGCTGTTGCAGAAGAACGCCTTGACCTTGTGCCGGCCCAGGTGGGCTTCCATTTCCGCCACGTCCGGCCCGTCCTGGGTACGCCGCACGCCGAGCACATGGCCACCTGCCAGCTGGATCAGCTTGATCAGGTTGCCATTGCCGGGCTCGTCGACCAATACAGCGTCGCCTGGCTTGATCAGCAACCGCGCGACCAGGTCCAGCGCTTGCGTGGCACCCAACGTGGTCAGCAACTGGCTTGGCCGGGCCTCGATACGGGTCAGGCGCTGCAGGTGCATGCACAGTTGTCTGCGCATGGGCAAGTAGCCCTGGATGTCGCCATATTCCGCCAGCGAACTCTGCTCCAGCCGCGCGGTGCGGCGTATCGCCTTGGCCAGCAGCTCGGTGTCCCGCCAGGCCGGTGGCAGCCAGCCGCTGCCGAGCTTGGTGTAGCGCCGGTCACTTTGCAGCAGCGTGAACAATGGGTCGTCGGCCATGCTTGCCGGGGACTCGGCAGGGCCAGTCTCTGATGCACCAGGCTGCCGGCTGCCGCAGGCGACATAGTAGCCGCGGCCTGGGATGGCGGTCAGCACACCTTCGCTGACCAGCCTGGCATAGCTGGAGACGACATCGTGGTAACTGCAGTCGGCCGCCGCGCTCAGCTTGCGGATGGACGGCATGCGCTGGCCAGGCAGCCACTCACCGGCTTCGAGACGCTGTTTCAGTTGGTCATGCAGGTTGTTCGGGCGCATGGCGTGTCCGCCGGCTGTTAGAAAAAACAGTCTAACAGTTAACCCAAAAGTGCGTCTGCTGTTTGCATCTCAGGGCCCGGCAGGTGCCACCATGCACCCGTCGGCGCCGTAGCAGGGTGCCGGATAAGCGACCGTCCACCTACCTGAGCACATGCCATGTCGAGCACACTTCCGCGGCGCACTTACCTGTATTTCACGGCGCAATCGATCAACCTGACGACTGCGGTCATGTCGGTGACCATGGCCGCCACTGTCGGGGCAGCGCTGGCGCCTGCCAGCACCTGGTCCACCGTGCCTTACGGCTTCCAGTTCCTGTGCATGATGCTGGCCACTTACCCGGTCTCCAGGCTGATGAGCCGTATCGGTCGCAAGCGGGCATTCATGCTGGGCTCGATACCGCTGGCTGTATCCGGTATCAGCGGTTACCTGGCCGTGCAGGAACAGCACTTCGCGACGCTGGTGATCAGCCATTCGGCGCTGGGTATCTACATTGCGTTCGCCAACTTCAACCGCTTCGCCGCTACCGACGACCTGGCGCAACAGCTGAAGCCCAAAGCGCTTTCCCTGGTTGTGGCGGGCGGGGTGATCGCCGCCGTGGTCGGGCCGGCACTCACCCAATGGCTCCGCGACGTTGGCGGCTATCCACTGTTTGCGCTGTGTTACGCCGCCTTGCTTGGCCTCGCGGCAATGTCCTTGCTGGTCGCGGCCTGCCTGCCCGGCGATGCCGCACGGGCCAGCCTGGAGCAGGTGGAAAAACCGGCCGGCGCAAATGCCGCACCGCTCGGCCCGGTGCTGGCCCTGGCCATGGCAGTCGCCGCGCTGGGATACGGGATCATGAATCTGCTGATGATCCAGGCTTCCCTGCACATGGAACACATGCGGGAGGACTTCTCCGACGTGCGCCTGGCAATTCAGTGGCATGTGGTTGCCATGTTCGCACCCTCGTTCTTCACGGGCGCGATCATCCACAAGGTTGGGATCAGGGCGACCATCAGCGCCGGCCTGGGGCTGTTGATCGGCTGCGCGGCCATGAACCTGTGGTCGCACAGCTACGCCATGATGACCTTGTCGTTGATCGCCCTTGGCCTGGGCTGGAACCTGACCTACGTGGGCGGCGGGGCGTTGCTGGCGCAAGCGCTGCAGAACAGCCCGACAGCCATGCAGATGCAGGGAAAGAACGACCTGGCCATTGCCCTGTTCGCGACCGTTGGCGCTTTCAGCCCGTCGTTGTTGCTGGACACGGTCGGCTGGGACGCGACCAATGCCATCTGCATGGCACTGTGCATGGTGCTGCTCATGGCCGTCGGCTACGTACTGCGCGGCCCGGAGCCGGGGCGCGCAGCGGCAGTTCAGGTCAGGCGCCGTGGCACTTCTTGAACTTTTTCTGGCTACCGCACGGGCAGGGGTCGTTACGGCCAACGTCCTTCAGGGCGTTGCGTACTGGTTCCTGGTGGCCGTGGTTGCAGTGCGGGCCGTGGACGTGGCCATGATCGTGGTGGTGATCATGATCATGGTTGCAGTCAGGGCCATGGACGTGGGGTTGCTGGGACATTGCGGGGTTACTCCGGGTGATGATCGCCGGGGATTATCTCACCACTGCGCGACAAGTGCAGGTCCCGATGCAGGAGCAACCCGGTAGCCAGTTCACCCTGCAGGCTGTAATGCAGCGGCTGCCCGCTCTTGAGCAGCTTGGCCAAAGGTTTCAGGTGCTGCCACAGGTTGGTTCGCGCGGTGATCTTGAAAGTCCGTCGGCCATGCCCGCCGACACTGCGCCACAGGCTGGCTTCATCCTGCACCAGCAGCAGGTCGTTGAGACGTATGGCGTACGACAGGTTGCGGATGAACAGACGGCTGTCATTGGGGTTGTCGACTTGCAGGTGCAGCACGAACTCCTGCTCCAGCAACCGGGCCTTCACCGTCTCGACCTCGACCAGGCGTACCTCGGGTTCGCGCCAATCGCCGCCACCCCAGCTGCTGCAACCCGCCAGCAGTGCCAGGCAGGCGAGCAGCGGGCCGAGCAGCAGGCGGACGCGGGCGATCATGGTCAGCTACCCACGTAGCTGGCGCAGCATTTCTTGAACTTCTGGCCACTGGCGCAGGGGCAGGGGTCATTGCGCCCGGCCTTGAGCCCGACTGTAGGGTCGATGAAGTACCAGCGCCCGGCATGCTGGACGAAGGCCGAGCGTTCGCGGTGCTGGTGATCGCCCTCGTGATCGTGCCAGCGTGCGGTGAAGGTCACAAAGGCATGCTCAGGCTGGCCACCCAACACTTCCGCCGTTTCGACCTCAAGGCCGAGCCAGGTGCTCTGGGCACTCCAGGCGGCCATGGCGGCACGGTCCAGGTCGGCTTGCTGGGCCGGTAGGGTGGTGGCCACCAGGTAGTCGACCAGGCCCAGCACATAGGCACTGTAGCGCGAGCGCATCAGCGCCTGGGCATCGGGCGCCGGGGTGCCGGCATGGTAGTGCCCGCAACAGGCGTCGAGCAGGTTGCCACTGCCGCAAGGGCAGACCGAGACACTCATCTTCACCACCAGTACTTGCCAAAGTTTTCAGGGTTGGCCCAGAACTTGGCGTTGAGCCAGTCCGGTACCTGCTTGTAGTCATGTAGATCATAGGTGAACAGGCTCAAGACCTGCTCGTCACGGCAGAATTTCTCGCTGGCCGACATGGCCAGGGCGAAAAAGTCGGTGTCCTGCCAGCCACAGGCTGCCAGGTCGGCCAGCACTGCAACCCGGCTGGCATTGAGATTGCGCACTCCGCCGAGCAGTTCCAGGCCCGTGCGCTTGGGTAGATGCTCCAGGCAGTCCACCAGCAGCGCCAGGTCGAAGCGCTGGGCCGCGAGTTCGACCGGCAGCGGGCCAGGGGCTGCGGTGGCGATGGTCACCTGAGGGTGCGCCTGGGCGAAGGCGTCCAGCGCCGGAAAGCGCGTGCCCACCAGCAGCAGGCGTTGCGGGGTGAAGCGCTCGAGCAGGGCGGCCAGGGCCTGCTGCGGGGTGCGCTGGGAAAAGCGGTCGTTCATTGCAAGTCCTCTTCAAGTCGTCCAAGACTAGCGGGCCACAGCGTGTGGGCAAAGAGGCATGTGACCGCGTCGTGGCTTATTGCTGGCAGGGATCGAATGCGCGGTCTTTACTCCGAGAGATCGGCCTTATGCCGATTCCCCCTAGGAGAAGCAATGAAATGAGCATAGTACGCACAGCGATACCCCTGGTCCTGCTCACCAGTGTGTTGACTGGTTGTGCAGGTTTGCAAAAGACCGACTGGCCGAAATGTGCCGCCGTCGGGGGTGTAAGCGGCGCCGCCCTGGGCGCTATCGAAAGTTCCAGCTGGGCTGGCTGGGGCGCATTGCTGGGCGGTGGCCTGGCGGCAGGCTACTGCTGGGCCCATGGCGATGGCGACGAGGATGGCGATGGCGTGCCGGACAGCCGCGACAAGTGCCCCGGCACCCCGCGCGGCGTGCAGGTGGACGCCAATGGTTGCCCGCCTGAGCCGGCGCCAGTGGTCGAGGAAGTGGTGGTGCAGAAGGAAGAAGTCATCGTCATCCGCGATGTGCACTTCGAATTCGATTCCGCGCGCCTGACCGCCAGCGACAAGGAGCGCCTCAATACCATTGCCACCCGCCTGAAACAGGAAGCACCGTCCGCCCGCCTGAGCGTCAGCGGCCATACCGATAGCGTCGGTTCCGACAACTACAACCAGAAACTGTCCGAGCGCCGCGCCCACTCGGTCACCGATTACCTGGTCCAGAGCGGCGTGCCGCGCAGCAGCTTCGTGTCGGTTGCGGGCGCCGGTGAAACCCAGCCGGTGGCAGACAACGCCACGGCCGAGGGGCGTGCCATGAACCGCCGTACCGAGATCAAGATCCAGCGGTAGGGCGGTATGCGCCCGTGCCTTGAGCAGTGGCACGGGCATGCCTTCAACGGCGGTCAGCCGTCGGTGGCCAATGACACTGGAGCATTCAGCATGAGTGTGACGTCGAAGGCGGCGCTGCCGCTGTTGCTGGCTGCCAGCCTGCTTGCGGGCTGTGCCACCCACAGCGATGGCCGCGCGCCGCTCAACCAGAATACCTGGCCCCTCTGCAGCCTGCTCGGCGGCCTGGTCGGTGGTGGCCTGGGCGCCATCGAAAGTTCGAGCTGGGCGGCGGGTGGTGGTGCCCTTGGCGCCATTGCCGGGGGGCTGATCTGTTACGCCCAGGATGGCGACGAAGATGGCGACGGCATTTTCGACCGCCGCGATCGTTGCCGCGATACCTCGGCAAACACTGCGGTCGACCACATGGGTTGTCCGTTGAAGGTGTACCACGCATCGCCACCTGCCACTGAACCTGAACCCTCGCCGGAGGTGATCATCCTGGATGACAACGGCGCGGTGATGTTCGCCTTCGATTCCGCCGAGCTGACCCCGGCGGCCCAGCAGCGCCTGCAAGGCCTGGTGGCTGAACTCGGTTCACCGACGGTGGCCAGAGTCAGCGTGGTCGGGCATACCGACAACGTAGGCTCCGACAGCTACAACCAGGCACTTTCCGAACGCCGCGCCGGCAGCGTGGCCGTTTACCTGATCAGCCAAGGGCTGGAGGCGGGCAAGGTCACCAGCCAGGGGCGCGGTGAGAGTGAGCCGCTCACCGACAACGAAAGCGAGCAGGGCCGCGCCCGCAACCGACGGGTGGAACTGCACCTCGACTGAGTGGTGCTGGCGCCTGTCTTGATATTGCGGTTAATGTTGGCCGCACGGTCCGCACGGTCCGCACGGTCCGCACGGTCCGCACGGTCCGCACGGTCCGCACGGTCCGCTCGGACGGGCCGGCTTGACATAACAACAATCCATGGGGGCGGGATATGAGGTTCATCCTGGGCTTGGGCAAGTTCCTGACTGTCGCTTTCTGGGGCGTTGTGCTGTTCAATCAGTTGATGCCGCAACCCTTGCCCTTCAATCTGCTGATCAACGCGGCCGGCATCACGTTGCTGGGCCTGCATCTGCTCGAAGTGCTGTTCTTCAATGGCAGCCTGCGCGGGCGCAGCCACCGCTGGTTCGATCGCCTGCAGATCCTGTTGACGGGTATCTTCCATGTCATGTCCATTCCCCGTGTGCAGGAGGCGCCGCGAAACGCGTAGTCTGGTGCTGGTTGCCTGGTGTACCGCACGAACTGATCCTGCAGCGCCTGTGAAGCCTCACCGTATTCCCTTGTAGGAGGGGCCTTGCGTCGCGAGGGGCTGCGCAAGGCCGCTTCTGCAGGGTAGCGCAGAGTCTCAGATCATCAGCCGCGAACTGGCCACAGCTACCACCACCAGGCCTAGCAGCAGGTTGATCCCCACCATCCGCCGAATCCGCCCCAGCACTGCCGCACCCGCCGGCCAGTCCTCGACCTGCACCGCCGCCCTCAGTTCCGGCAGCAGCAACGCCTGGATGCGCATGAACAGGGCAAACATGGCGATGCCCCCGCCGATCATCACCTGCACATACTTCGGTGCAGTCTCGAAGCCGCTGAAGCGCATGTGCAACATGCCGATACCACTTATCGCCAAAATCGCCACCGCCAGCCAGACCCAAGCGAAGAAGCGTCGGAAAACTTCCACCCACAAGCGCAGCCGGGCAGGCCCTTCAAGGGCTGCAACCGTTGCCGGGCGTAATACCAGCCAGGCGAAAAACATGCCGCCCACCCACACCAGGGCGGCCAGGACATGCAATGTGTAGGGCAGGGCAAAGGCGAGCATCCGGATCTCCATGCGGCATAAAGGGCAATAGCGGGGTATGATAGCCGCCCCATGCGAAACACTGAAAATATATCCAGCCCGCCGGGCGCCTGCAGACCATGATCAGCAACGAACTCAAAGCCACCATCCAGGGCGCCTACACGCGTTTTCTCGAAGCCAAGAGCCTCAAGCCACGCTATGGCCAGCGCCTGATGATCGCCGAAGTGGCCAAGGTGCTCGGCGACATCGCGTGCGATGACGAAGGCCGCCGTGCCGGCGAGCCTGCCGTGGTGGCAGTGGAGGCGGGCACCGGTACTGGCAAGACGGTGGCCTACAGCTTGGCTGCCATTCCGGCCGCCAAGGCCGCCGGCAAGCGCCTGGTGATCGCTACCGCCACCGTGGCGCTGCAGGAGCAGATCGTCTTCAAGGACCTGCCCGACCTTATGCGCAGCAGCGGCCTGAACTTCAGCTTCGCCCTTGCCAAGGGACGGGGCCGCTACCTGTGTCTGTCCAAGCTCGACATCCTGCTGCAGGAGGGCCACGCTCAGTCGGCCACCGCCCAGCTGTTCGAGGAGGAAGGCTTCCACATCGAAGTCGACGAGCGCAGCCAGAAGCTGTTCAACAGCATGATCGAGAAGCTTGCCGGCAACCGCTGGGACGGTGACCGCGACAGCTGGCCCGAAGCCCTGGAAGACAAGGACTGGGCGCGACTGACCACCGACCACAGCCAGTGCACCGGCCGCCATTGTCCGAACTTCCAGCAGTGCGTTTTCTACAAGGCGCGCGAAGGCATGGGCAAGGTCGACGTGATCGTCACCAACCACGACATGGTCCTGGCCGACCTGGCGCTGGGCGGCGGTGCGGTGCTCCCCGACCCGCGCGACACCATGTATGTCTTCGATGAAGGCCACCACCTGCCAGACAAGGCCATCGGCCATTTCGCCCACTATTCACGCCTGCGCTCCACTGCCGACTGGCTGGAGCAGACCGCCAAGAACCTGACCAAGCTGCTGGCCCAGCACCCGCTGCCCGGCGACCTGGGCAAGTACATCGAGCAGGTGCCCGAGCTGGCGCGGGAAGTGCGTACCCAGCAGCAGTTCATGTTCACCCTGTGCGAGCAGGTCGCCGATTTCCGCCCCGGCGAGGACAACGAAGGCCGTGAGCGCCCGCGCTACCGTTTCGAAGGCGGTGTGGTGCCGGAGCAGATCCGCGAAGTGGGCATCGAGCTGAAAAAGGGCTTTGCCCGTCTCAACGACCTGTTCACCCGCCTGGCCGACCTGCTCAAGGAAGGCATGGACGGTGAGGTCAACATCGGCATCGCCAGCCACCAGGCTGAGGAGTGGTACCCGCTGTTCGGCAGCCTGGTAACCCGTGCCCAGGGCAACTGGGAGCTATGGACGGCCTTTACCGCCGAAGACCCGGAAGACAGCCCGCCCATGGCGCGCTGGCTGACCCTGGCCGAGAGCGGGGCACTGTTTGATATCGAGGTCAACGCCAGCCCCATCCTGGCCGCCGACATGCTTCGTCGTAGCCTGTGGAACGTTGCCCACGGCGCGTTGGTGACCTCAGCGACGCTGACCGCGCTGGGCAAGTTCGACCGCTTCCGCATGCGCTCGGGCTTGCCGCGTGACGCAGTCACCTGCGTGGTACCCAGCCCGTTCGTGCATGGCGATGCCGGCCTGCTGCGGGTACCCGACCTCAAGGCCGACCCGCGCGATGCAGCGGCGCATACCGCGGCAATCATCCGCGAATTGCCGAATATCGTGGAAGAGGCCCGTGGCGCGCTGGTGCTGTTCTCCTCACGCAAGCAGATGCAGGACGTTTTCGATGGGCTGGACCGTGACTGGCGCAAACTGGTGCTGATCCAGGGCAACCTGTCCAAGCAGGAAACCCTGAACAAGCACAAGGCGCGGGTCGACGACGGCCAGCACAGCGTACTGTTCGGCCTCGCCAGCTTTGCCGAAGGGGTCGACCTGCCGGGGGCGTATTGCGAACACGTGGTGATTGCCAAGATTCCCTTCGCCGTTCCCGACGACCCGGTCGAAGCAGCATTGGCGGAATGGATCGAGGCCCGCGGTGGCAACCCGTTCATGGAAATTGCCGTGCCCGATGCCTCGCTGCGGCTGATCCAGGCCTGCGGCCGTCTGCTGCGAACCGAACAGGATCGCGGCATTATCACCTTGCTTGATCGGCGCCTGGTCACCCAGCGCTACGGCAAGGCTATTCTCAATGCGCTGCCGCCGTTCCGGCGGGAGATTTCCTGACTGCCGGAGCAGTTGCTCCGGCGCGTTGTCCATTCCTCAGTCGTGGGCCATGAGGGCCCTGAAGGAGAGCCCAAGCCTTATGGCCAGCCGCACCCTGCCCGCCGTTCTCGCCCTGTTGTTCAGCTCACCCTTGCTGGCGGGGCAGCAGACGCTATTCAGCTTCGTGCGCCCGGCCTCGGTGGTCAATGTGCTGACCGAGGATGCCGGCCTGCCGCAGTACAATGCGGAGCAGACGGCTGAAGGCGAGGTATTGCGGCGTGTGGTGTTCAACCCGGCCCAGCGGCCGACGCTGCGCCTGAGCCCGCAAAGCGGGGTGTGGGACTGGTCCGCTGGGCAGTTCCTGACCATGCGCCTGCAAAGCGCAATGGATTGGGCGCTGACCCTGGACGTCACGGTGCAGGGCAGTGATGGCCGCACCTTGACCAGCCGCATCGACTTGCCGGCCGGCCCCGCCCAGACCGTGATGGTACCGTTGATGGCCAGCTCGCCGCTCAGTCAGGGCATGCGCGCCGGCCCACCAATGCCCTGGAACCATGATGGCCAGCGCCTGTTGCTGGCCAGCAGCGCCGGTGCTGTAGACCTCAAGCAAGTGGCCTCGGTCAGCTTGAGCATCCCCAGCCCCAAGGTGGCGCA
This sequence comes from Pseudomonas sp. TE21394, assembly GCF_054057835.1. NCBI lineage: Bacteria > Pseudomonadati > Pseudomonadota > Gammaproteobacteria > Pseudomonadales > Pseudomonadaceae > Pseudomonas > Pseudomonas sp. TE21394. The sequence goes on from NZ_JBSRZR010000001.1 coordinate 3,164,422, forward strand.
AAGCTTGTTGATCGAGCGGGTGGGCATCCAGGATGACGACCGGGCTTACCAGGCGGCCTACCATGAGCTGATCGACGCCTATGGCCAGTCCACTCGTGGCAACTGGCCAGAAAAGGTTGTCAATGACGAACAGCTCAAGGCGGCTGACGCGCGCGAGCAGCAACAGCTCAAGGGCTGGCTGGCAGACCGTGGCAAGCAGCAACTGGATGCCTACGGTGGCTTGCTGGCCGGGCCGGCGTTCGAGGCCAAAGGCTTCTTCCGCACCGAAAAACGCGATGGCCGCTGGTACCTGGTAACACCGGACGGGCACCCCTTCTACTCGTTGGGGGTGAATGCCGTCGCCGCCGATGGCGGGCGCACCTACATCACCGGGCGTGAGGGCATGTTCAAGGCGTTGCCGGGTACAGGTGATGCGCTGGCCGCCTTTTATGGCGAAGGCAACAACGACGACGGCAATGCCTCGTCGCAAGGGCGCAACTTCAAGCAGGGGCGCTGGTTCGACTTCTATGCTGCCAACCTGCAACGCACCTATGGCAAACCCTGCCCGTCCGCAACAGACGGGCAACCGGCCAATTGCCCACCGCTGGTGCTGGATGCCGCCCGTTGGCAGGGGCACGCGCTCGATCGCCTGCAAGCCTGGGGTTTCAACACGCTCGGCAACTGGAGCGAGCCGGCCCTGGGCCAGGCCAGGCGCATGCCGTACACCTTGCCGCTGTCGATCGTGGGCGACTACGCCAGCATCAGCACCGGCATGGACTGGTGGGGGCGCATGCCCGACCCGTTCGACCCGCGTTTTGCCATGGCCACCGAGCGTGCCGTGGCTATTGCCGCCCGCGATCACCGTGACGACCCATGGCTGATCGGCTATTTCGCCGACAATGAACTGGCGTGGGCCGCCCCTGGCAGTGACCCCAAGGCCCGTTACGGGCTGGCTTACGGCACGTTGCGCCTGACTACCGATGTGCCAGCCAAGCGCGCTTTCCTCAAGCAGCTGCGCGACAAGTATCGCAACCAGGAAGGCCTGTCCAGAGCCTGGGGTATCGAACTGACCGCCTGGGAACTGATGGAGGACCCAGGCTTCGAAGCACCGCTGCCGAACCCCGAGCACCCGGAGATCGAGCGCGACTACCAATATTTCCAGAAGGTATTTGCCGATACCTACTTCAAGACCATTGCCGACTCGCTGAGGTGGCATGCGCCGAATCACTTGCTACTGGGTGGCCGTTATGCCGTCAGCACGCCCGAGGCAATCAAGGCCTGCGCCGAATTCTGCGATGTGCTCAGCTTCAACTTCTATACCCTCAAGCCGCAGGATGGCTACGACTTCGCCAGCCTGGTCGAGCTGGACAAGCCGGTGCTGGTGTCCGAATTCCAGTTCGGCTCGCGTGATCGCGGCCCATTCTGGCCGGGGCCGCTGGAACTGGCGCGGGAAGAAGACCGTGGCCCGGCCTACGGCAATTTCCTCAAGGCGGCGCTGGCGCAGCCGATGATTGTCGGCGCGCACTGGTTCCAGTACCTCGATCAGCCGGCCAGCGGGCGGCTGATCGACGGTGAAAACGGTCACCTCGGCCTGGTGGCAATCACCGATATGCCGTATCCGGGATTTGTCGAGGCCGTGCGCAAGAGCAACCTGCAGGCCATGGACAAGCTGCGCGCCGAGTTGGAAAAGCCTGCCCCATAGGTCGGCCAGGCCTGGGCAGTTGCGGCCTTGGGTGGTGAAAGGGCCGCAAAGCGGTCCAGCCACTCTCCGCGCCAACGCTTCATCCCGGTGCTGCTACGCAGCCCATCGCGACACGAGGCCGCTCCTGCGGGGGCGTGGTGCGTTGCACCATTCGTCGCGACCACCCAGCCCAAGCCAGTTTGCAAAACGCCAAACTACTGAAACAATGCACACCATTTTTCGGAAATGGTCGTACGGAGAACAGCGGGTGCAGATCCAGGGTCACTATGAGCTGAAGTTCGAAGCGGTGCGTGAAGCGTTCGCTGCGCTGTTCGATGATCCCCAGGAGCGTGGCGCCGCGCTGTGCATCCGGGTCGGTGGCGAAACCGTTGTCGACCTGTGGGCCGGCAGTGCCGACAAGGATGGCCAGCAGGCCTGGCACAGCGACACCATCGCCAACCTGTTTTCCTGCACCAAGACCTTCACCGCTGTAACCGCCCTGCAGCTTGTCGGCGAGGGCAAGCTGGCCCTGGATGTTCCGGTGGCCAACTACTGGCCCGAGTTCGCCCAGGCTGGCAAACAGGCGATTACCCTGCGCCAACTGCTCAGCCACCGCGCCGGCCTGCCGGCCATCCGCGAGTTGCTGCCAGCCGAGGCCCTGTACGACTGGCAAACCATGGTCGATGCCCTCGCTGCCGAGACGCCCTGGTGGGTGCCTGGCACCGAGCATGGCTATGCCGCCATTACTTACGGCTGGCTGATCGGCGAGCTGATCCGTCGTGCCGACGGCCGTGGCCCTGGTGACTCGATCGTGGCCCGTACCGCGCGCCCGCTGGGGCTGGATTTCCATGTCGGGCTGGCGGACGAGGAGTTCCACCGCGTGGCGCATATCGCCCGTGGCAAGGGCAACCCCGGGGATGCAGCGGCGCAGCGCCTGCTGCAGGTCACCATGCGTGAGCCCGAGGCGCTGTCGACACGTGCCTTTACCAACCCACCGGCGATCCTGACCAGCACCAACAAGCCGGAATGGCGGCGCATGCAACAGCCGGCGGCCAATGGCCATGGCAACGCGCGCAGCCTGGCGGGCTTCTATGCCGGGCTGCTGGATGGCAGCCTGCTCGAATCCGAACTGCTCGATGAACTGACCCGCGAACACAGCCTCGGCCAGGACCGCACCTTGCTCACCCAGACCCGTTTCGGCCTGGGCTGCATGCTCGACCAGCCCCAGGTGGCCAATGCCACCTTTGGTCTCGGCGCTCGTGCCTTCGGCCACCCTGGCGCCGGCGGTTCGGTCGGTTTCGCCGACCCGGAGCACGACGTGGCCTTCGGCTTCGTGGTCAATACCCTTGGCCCTTACGTGCTGATGGACCCGCGAGCCCAGCATCTGGTGCGTGTACTTGCAAGTTGCCTTTGATCGGGTAATGCGGGTGTTGCCTCATGCCTTTGACTATCCTCAATGCCAACGCCTGAAGTGTGTAGGCAAAATTTCTTTCTATTTCATGGTGTATCGCTGATGTCTTCACATAAAACCTTAGCACTCGCCCTGTGCCTGACCGCCGTTACCGGCTGCGCCAGTCACTCCCAGGACGCCTCGAAGGACAGCGGCTCGAGCTGGTGGCCCTTCGGTTCGGACAAGGTTGCCGAGCAGGAAGTGAAGCAAGCCGTGACTGAAGACGTCGCCAAGGCCGACGCCAAGTCCGAAAGTGCCAGCCGTTGGTGGTGGCCATTCGGTGCTGAAGAGAAGCAGACCAAGGGCCCGGTAGTACCGAAGATCGACGAGAAGGCCACCCAGGCCTGGCTCGACGAATACGAGCCCAAGCTGCGGGAAGCGATCAAGGGCAGCAAGCTGGAGCTCGAGCGTCGTGACAACGTGCTGGCCGTGACCATTCCGGTGGACGGCTCGTACAACCCTGACCGCCCGAACATGCTGCTGCCGATGACACTGGGCCCGATTACCCGCGTGGCCAAGACCGTCGAAGGCGACGCCAAGACCGCCGTTCTGGTGCTCGGCCATGCCGACAGCAGCGGTGTCGCTGCCGCCAACCAGAAGCTCAGCCTGGAGCGCGCCGCTTCGGTGTCGGCGATCTTCCGCCTCAGCGGCCTGCAGCGTGACCGCCTGAACCTCAAGGGCATGGGTTCGGTCATGCCGCGCGCCGCCAACGACAGTGCCGAGGGCCGCGCCTTGAACCGCCGTGTGGAAATGCTGCTGACCCCGCAGAACACCATGGTTGCCCTGTTGGCCAAGTACCAGCAGGCGGCGCCGGCCCCGGTACCCGCGTCGATGGTGGCGGTGCAGGATACCAAGGCGCCAGCCGCCAAGGCTGCTGACAGCAAGCCGGCGGCCAAGGCTGCGGCGAAGAAGCCTGTAGCCAAGGCCAAGGCCAAGACGCCAGCCAAGACCACCGCCAAGAAAAAGGCCGCGGCAACCAAGCCTGCGGCCAAGAAAGCTACCGCTGACAAGAAAGTAGCTGTCAACAGCCCTGCGAAGACCAACTGATCGTCAAGGAACGCAGCAATGACCCAATCCCTGGCTGATATGCGCCGCGACTACACCCGTGATGGCCTGGCCGAAGCCCAGGCCCCGGGGGAGCCGTTCGCCCTGTTCCACCAGTGGTTCGCCGATGCGGTGAAAACCGAGCAGGCCCCGGTGGAAGCCAATGCCATGACTCTGGCCACCGTCGATGCCGACGGCCGCCCCCATTGCCGCGTGTTGCTGCTCAAGGGGCTCGATGAGCATGGTTTCACCTTCTTTACCAACTACGACAGCGCCAAGGGCCAGCAATTGTTGGCAAACCCCTACGCCGCCATGACCTTCTTCTGGCCGGCGTTGGAACGTCAGGTGCGCATCGAAGGGCGGGTGGAAAAGGTCACAGCCGAGGAATCGGACGCCTACTACCAGGTACGCCCTCTGGGTAGCCGCCTGGGGGCCTGGGCTTCGCCGCAGAGCCGGGTGATTGCCGGGCGTGAGGAACTGGAAGGTCTGGTCAAGGCTACCGAGGCACGCTTCTCCGACACCCAGCCGCATTGCCCGGAACACTGGGGTGGCTACCGCTTGCTGCCTGGGCGAATCGAGTTCTGGCAGGGCCGGGCCAGCCGGTTGCATGACCGGCTGAACTACCGGCTGGTTGATGGGCAATGGCTGCGCGAGCGCCTGGCACCCTGACATTCCGGGGCCGCCTTGCGGCCTTTCAGGCCACCGGCCGGTATCGCCTCCCTTACTGTTCCCTGCAGGGGCGGCCTTGTGCGGCCATGGGCTGCGCAGCAGCCCCGCCAATCAATCAGGCTACCCCGTATACTCCGCCGCCTCGCGCTGCAGCCACACCGCCAACTGCTTGCGCCCAACCTTCTCGCTCCGTGCCTGTTCCAGCTTTTGCAACATGTACGCCCGCTTGCCAGGGTCCGCCCCGGCCAGCGACAACGCCAGGTCACGCTCTATCCAGCGGCGCATGCGCACATACAACCATCCGTGGAAATACAACCCTGCAAGGGTGGTGACCACGACGATGAAGTAATCCATGGCTATCCTTGGTCTCACTTGAAAAGGCATTGGCACAGCCACGCTGGCTGTACCTCGGCTGAATAAAAACAATTTTATTGCGCTTGTACCGTGACAGTCGTCAACGTGCAGCGTCTAATGAGCACCTGACTTATGGAGACATTACCCATGCGTAAATCCGCTTTGCTGGTGGCGACCTTCACCACCATGTCGTTGTTGCTGGGTGGCTGTGCCTCTAGCCTGACCGGTGACAGCTACTCCCGTGATGAGGCCCGCCGCGTGCAGACCGTGCGTATGGGCACCATCGAATCCCTGCGCCCGGTCAAGATCGAGGGTACCAAAACCCCGATCGGCGGTGGTGCTGGCGCCATCGTTGGTGGCGTGGCCGGTAGTGCCGTGGGTGGTGGCCGTGGCAGCATCGTCGCCGCCGTGATCGGTGCTGTAGCCGGTGGCCTGGCCGGTTCTGCAGCCGAAGAAGGCCTGACCCGCACCCAGGGCGTGGAAATCACCGTACGTGAGGACGACGGCAGCATGCGTGCCTATGTCCAGGCCGTGCAGGAGAACGAAATCTTCCGCGTTGGCGACCGCGTGCGCATCATGACTGTCGACGGTACCAGCCGCGTCACGCACTGATTTCGCGCAGCAACGAAAACCCCGACATGGCTGCACGCCAGTCGGGGTTTTTCATGTAGTGGCCAGGTCAGCCTGCGCTGGGCTTGCGGCTGGCCATGGCGGTTACGGCGTAGCCGAGCACGGCAGCAAGGAACGAACCGGTAAGAATACCCATGCGGTCCATTCCGGCGTATTCACTGCTGCCTGGCACGAAGGCCAGGGAACCAACGAACAGGCTCATGGTGAAGCCGATGCCGCACAGGATCGCCACGCCCAGCAACTGCCCCCAACCGGCGCCTGCTGGCAACGCAGCCAGGCGCAGTTTGACGGCGACCCAGGTCAGGCCGAAGACCCCGACGGTCTTGCCCAGCAGCAACCCGACGGCAATGCCCAGCGGCACCGGGTGGGTGAAGCTGTCTACGGTCATGCCAGCCAGCGAAACACCGGCATTGGCAAAGGCGAACAATGGCAGGATGGCATAGGCGACCCACGGGTGCAGGGCATGTTCCAGAGCGTGCGATGGCGAGCGTTCGCCATGGCCAGTGCGCAGCGGGATGCACAGCGCCAGGGCAACGCCAGCCAGCGTGGCGTGCACGCCGCTCTTGAGCACGCAGACCCACAGGACCAGACCCACGATCATGTAAGGCCCCAGCTTGACCACGCCAAGCCGGTTCATCGCCACCAATACCACCAGGCACGCCGCTGCCAGCAGCAGCGACACGCTCGACAGGGTGCCCGAATAGAACAGCGCGATAACGATGATCGCACCCAGGTCATCGATGATTGCCAAGGTCATCAGGAACAGTTTCAGCGATACCGGCACGCGCTTGCCCAGCAGGGCCAGCACACCAAGAGCGAAGGCGATGTCGGTAGCGGTGGGGATTGCCCAACCGGCCACTGCTGGCGGGTTATCACGGTTGATGAACCAGTAGATCAATGCCGGTACCACCATGCCGCCCACGGCGGCGGTAGCCGGCAGGATCACCTGGGACGGTCTGGACAGGTGGCCGTCGACCACTTCGCGCTTGACCTCCAGGCCAATGAGCAGGAAGAACAGCGCCATCAGGCCGTCGTTGATCCACAACAGCAGCGGCTTGGCGATCTGCAAAGCGCCGACCTGAACGGCGACGGGCACGTCGAGCAGGCCGCTGTACAGGTAGGACAGCGGCGAGTTGTTGATGATCAGGGCCAGTACGGCCGCGGCGATCAGCAGCAGGCCGCTGGCGGCTTCGAGCTGCAGGAAACGGGTTAACAGGCTACGCACGGGCTATGGGCTCTCCATGGGCAGTTACGGATGGAACGGGCGTACACCCTAGCCTGTGAAGATATGCTTTCAAACAAAAACTATATTCTTTTTTGTTATATGTTGTTGCTGGGCTGGGCTGGGCTGGGCTGGAGCAAGCCTAGATGCAGAATGGGAAAGATGGAGTAGGGGAAATCTGATGGTTTTCGGATTTCTCTGGCGTTTATGAGGGCGTTTTCGCGGTTTGCCTGAGAAAACGCCCTCGTAGGCCGGGAGTGGTCAGAGGCCGAGCATATCCCGCGCCACCGCCTCGGCAATGCGAATACCATCGACACCTGCCGACAGGATCCCACCCGCATACCCGGCCCCTTCACCCGCCGGGAACAGACCCTTGAGGTTCAGGCTCTGGAAGTCATCACCGCGAGTGATGCGCAACGGCGACGAGGTGCGTGTCTCGATCCCGGTCAACACCGCATCGTGCAGGTTGTAGCCCTTGATCTGCCGGTCGAATGCCGGCAATGCCTCGCGGATCGCTTCGATGGCGAAGGCCGGCAGGCTCGGCGCCAGGTCGCCCAGGGTCACGCCCGGCTTGTAGGATGGCTCGACACTGCCCAGCGCAGTCGATGGCCGGCCGGCGACGAAGTCACCCACCAGTTGCGCCGGGGCCTGATAGTTGCTGCCGCCCATCACATAGGCGTGGGCTTCCAGGCGCTCCTGCAGCTCGATGCCGGCCAGCGGGCCGCCGGGGTAGTCGCGCTCAGGGTCGATACCAACGACGATCCCGGAGTTGGCGTTGCGCTCGTTACGCGAGTACTGGCTCATGCCGTTGGTCACCACCCGGCCTGGCTCGCTGGTGGCAGCGACCACGGTGCCACCTGGGCACATGCAGAAGCTGTACACCGAGCGGCCATTGCTGGCGTGATAGACCAACTTGTAATCGGCGGCGCCGAGTTTCGGGTGACCGGCGTATTTGCCCAGGCGCGCCTTGTCGATCAGCGTTTGCGGGTGCTCGATACGGAAGCCCACCGAAAACGGCTTGGCTTCCATGTACACGCCCTTGGCGTGCAGCATGCGGAAGGTATCGCGGGCACTGTGACCCAGGGCCAGCACCACGTGGCGTGAGTGCAACTGCTCGCCGCTTTCCAGCACCACGCCGGTCAGTTGGCCATCTTCGATCAGCAGGTCGGTGACCTTCTGCTGAAAGCGTACTTCAGCGCCCAGGGCGATCATGTCCTGGCGCATCTGCTCGACCATGCCGGTCAGGCGGAAGGTGCCGATGTGCGGCTTGTTGATGTACAGGATTTCGTCCGGCGCACCGGCCTTGACGAATTCTTCCAGCACTTTGCGGCCATGGTGTTGCGGGTCCTTGATCTGGCTGTACAGCTTGCCATCGGAGAAGGTGCCGGCGCCGCCTTCGCCGAACTGCACGTTGGACTCGGGGTTGAGCACGCTCTTGCGCCACAGGCCCCAGGTGTCCTTGGTGCGTTGGCGCACTTCCTTGCCGCGTTCGAGGATGATCGGCTTGAAGCCCATCTGGGCCAGCAGCAGGCCGGCGAAGATGCCGCATGGGCCGAAGCCGACCACGATCGGGCGCTCCTGCAGGTTGGCCGGGGCCTGGCCGACGAACTTGTAGGTCACGTCAGGCGCCGGGCCAATGTTGCGATCGTCGGCGAACTTGTTGAGCAGTTCGGCTTCGTTGCTGGCTTCCAGGTCGATGGTGTAGATGAACAGCAGTTCGCTGTTCTTCTTGCGCGCATCGTAGCTGCGCTTGAACAGGTTGAAGCTGAGCAGTTGCTCGTCGCGGATGCCCAGGCGCTGGACGATGGCTTCACGCAGGGCTTCGTCGGGATGGTCCAGGGGCAGCTTCAGTTCGGTGATTCGTAGCATGGCAGGGTCCAGTATCCCGGCCATGGGCGGCCGGCGGCTTTACACAAACCGCCAAGTATAAGCTGTTCGCCGCCCCGACTGGCAGGATAAAAGCACCCGGCGATCAGTTGTCGCGCGCACCACCGAAGTAACCGCAGCCGCGCAGGGTCTGGCCGTCGATGCGCAATTCGGCGCGCAGGTGACGCACGGCGCCAGTGGCGCCATCGAGGCAGCGTTGCGGGGCGACCCACAGTTCAACGTGCTGGCTGTTGGCTTCACTCGTCAGGGTCAGGCCGCCGCCGGGCACTTCTTCTTCGAGGAATGGCAGGGGCAGCGGGTCCTTGCCGACGCGGTTGAGCACCATGCCCTTGCCGCTGGCCTTGATGTCCCATTCCGGTTCGTGGCCGGTGGCGCGCAGCGTCAGCTGCTTGAAGTTGGGGTCTTCACAGGCGCGGGTGGAAGGTTCCAGGCGATACAGTTGGCGCACTTCGAGCTGGCCGTCGTTGCTCGCCTGCTTGCTGCCGGTGAGGCGCCCACGGACGTCGGCGAACAGCTTGTCGTTGGCGTCCTTGGCCAGGTTTGCAGCCTCTTGCAGGATACCGGTAGCAGCAACGTCGTTGATCACGAAGGTACGGTTTTCAGTGCATGGTTTGAACAGCAACTGGCCACCGGCGGCGCGCAGTTCACCCTGCATGCGTGTGGTGCCGATGTTCGGGTCGCTGGGGGCGGCGGCCATGAACTGGCAACCACCGAACAGGGGCAGCAGGGCACTGAGCAGCAGGGTAGGGGTGAGGCGCATGGGACGGGCTCCGCAGAATCTTTGCCAAAGAGCTGGCCACGTTACTCAGGCTGGCGGCTGATCTCAAGCTAATGGTTGCCTGTGCCGGCCTCTTGCGGATGCAGGCATTACATGCCTGGCAGGCATGAAAAAGGGCCCGAAGGCCCTTTTTTCGATCATCCCCCCAGGTACGCGTCGCGCACCTTCGGGTCGGTCAGCAGTGCTTCACCGGTCCCCTGCATCACCACTCGGCCGTTTTCCAGCACGTACGCCCGGTCTGCGATCTTCAGCGCTTGGTTGGCGTTCTGCTCCACCAGGAACACGGTCACGCCATCACGGCGCAGCTGTTCGATGATGTCGAAGATCTGTTGGATGATGATTGGCGCAAGGCCCAGCGAAGGCTCGTCAAGCAGCAGCAGCTTGGGCTTGCTCATCAGTGCCCGGCCAATGGCGAGCATCTGCTGCTCGCCACCGGACATGGTGCCGCCCCGCTGGATATAACGCTCCTTCAGGCGCGGGAACAGTTGCAACACTTTGTCCAGCTGCTCCTGGTAATCGCCCTTGTCGGTGAAGAATCCACCCATCGCCAGGTTTTCCTCGACAGTCAGGCGCGAGAACACGCGGCGGCCTTCCGGCACCACCGCGATGCTCTTGCGCATGATGTGCGAGGACGGCTGGCCGACCAGTTCTTCGCCCAGGTACTTGATGCTGCCGCTGTGCGCCTGCGGCGAGCCGCACAGAGTCATCAGCAAGGTCGACTTGCCGGCACCGTTGGCACCGATCAGGGTGACGATCTCGCCCTGGTTGATTTCCACATTGACGCTGTGCAGCGCCTGGATCTTGCCGTAGAAGGTGGAAACGTTCTCGAACTTCAGCATTTACGCTTCCCCCAGGTAGGCTTTGATCACATCAGGGTTGTCGCGGATCTCTTCCGGCGTGCCATGGGCCAGGGGGGTGCCCTGGTTGATCACCACGATATGGTCGGAAATGCTCATCACCAGTTTCATGTCGTGCTCGATCAGCAGCACGGTGACGTTGTGCGACTCACGCAGGTAGGCGATCAGAGCCTTGAGGTCTTCGGTTTCCTTCGGGTTCAGGCCCGCTGCCGGTTCGTCGAGCATGATGATGCGCGGCTGGGTCATCATGCAGCGGGCGATTTCCAGGCGGCGTTGCTGGCCGTAGGCGAGGGTGCCGGCGGTACGGTTGGCGAATTCGGTCAAGGCGACCTTTTCCAGCCAGTACTGTGCGCGTTCCATGGCCTCCTTCTCGCTGCGGCGGAAGCTCGGGGTCTTGAACAGGCCGGCGAAGAAGTTGGTGTTCAGGTGGCGGTGCTGGGCGATCAGCAGATTTTCCAGTGCGGTCATTTCCTTGAACAGGCGCACGTTCTGGAAGGTCCGCACCACGCCCTTGCGGGCGATCTGGTGGCCGGCCAGGCCCTGGATCGGCTGGCCATCGAGCAGGATGGTGCCGCCGCTGGGCTTGTAGAAGCCGGTCAGGCAGTTGAACACAGTGGTCTTGCCGGCACCGTTCGGGCCGATCAGTGCCACCACCTGTTTCTCCTTGACGGTCAGGCCCACGCCGTTGACCGCCAACAAGCCGCCGAAGCGCATGCTCAGGCCGCTGACTTGCAGAATTTCACGGCTCATCGATGCAGCTCCATGTGTGGTCGTTGCATAGGCAGCAAGCCTTGCGGACGCCAGATCATCATCAACACCATCAGCGCACCGAACATCAGCATCCGGTATTCGCTGAACTCACGCATCAGCTCGGGCAGCAGGATCATCACGATGGCCGCGAGAATCACGCCCAGCTGCGAGCCCATGCCGCCGAGCACGACGATGGCGAGGATGATCGCCGACTCGATGAAGGTGAACGACTCCGGGGTCACCAGACCTTGGCGCGCGGCGAAGAAGCTGCCGGCGAAACCGGCGAAGCAGGCACCCAGGGTGAACGCCGAAAGCTTGATCACGGTTGGGTTCAGGCCCAACGCACGGCAGGCGATCTCGTCTTCGCGCAGGGCTTCCCAGGCGCGGCCGATCGGCATGCGCAGCAGGCGGTTGATCACGAACAGCGCCAGCAGGGCCAGCAGCAGGGCCACCAGATAGAGGAAGATGACCTTGTTGATCGAGTTGTATTCCAGCCCGAAGAACTCATGGAAGGTCTGCATGCCCTCGGCGGCACGGCGTTCGAAGGTCAGGCCGAAGAACTCCGGCTTGGGGATGTTGCTGATGCCGTTGGGGCCGCCGGTCCAGTCGGTGAGGTTACGCAGGAACAGGCGGATGATCTCGCCGAAACCGAGGGTCACGATCGCCAGGTAGTCACCGCGCAGGCGCAGCACCGGGAAGCCGAGCAGGAAGCCGAAGGTAGCGGCCATCAGACCGGCGATCGGCAGGCACACCCAGAAGCTCCAGCCCAGGTAGTGCGAGAGCATCGCGTAGCTGTAGGCACCGACGGCGTAGAAACCGACGTAGCCGAGGTCGAGCAGGCCCGCCAGGCCGACCACGATGTTCAGGCCCAGGCCCAGCAACACGTAGATCAGGATCAGCGTGGCAATGTCGACCGCACCGCGCGAACCGAAGAACGGCCACACCAGCGCGGCGACGATCAGGCCCAGGATGACGTAGCGCTGGGTCTTCGGCAGGGTCAGGTAGTTGCTGACGGCCGGCGGGATCAGCTTGCGATCCGAACGGCGGCCCATCACCGCGCTCCACTGCTTGTCGAACAGCACGCGCAGGAACATCAACACCGAACACACGGCGATGATACTGATGGTGAACGAACCCTGGCTGTGCACCGCCAGGCTGATGCCGTCGATGCTCAGTTTCAGGCCCAGCACCGGGAAGGCCACGGCCCAGACCAGCAAGGCGCTGAAGAACGCCTGTTTGAGATTTCTGTTCATACTTTTTCAACCTCCGGGCGGCCCAGGATGCCGGTCGGCCGGAATAGCAGGACAAGAACCAACAAGCCGAATGCCACTACGTCCTTGTACTGGTCGCCGAAGATATCGGCACCGAACGCTTCGGCCACGCCCAGCACCAGCCCGCCGAGCATGGCGCCCGGGATGCTGCCGATGCCACCCAGCACCGCCGCGGTGAAGGCCTTCAGGCCCACCAGGAAACCGGCGTTGGGGTTGATCACCCCGTACTGCATGCTCAGCAGCACAGCCGCCACCGCCGCCAGGGCGGCACCGATGACGAAGGTGAGGGCGATGATGTTGTTGGTGTTGATGCCCAGCAGGTTGGCCATCTTGATGTCCTCGGCGCAGGCGCGGCAGGCGCGGCCCAGGCGGGAACGGGAGATGAACAGGGTGAGGCAGGTCATGGCCACCAGGGTGACCACGAACACAAGGATCTGCATGTAGCTGATCAGTACTTCTTCAGCACCGCCTGGCCCGAAGGAGAAGCTTCCGGGGATCAGGTTGGGGATGGACTTGTCCTTGGAGTCCTGCGACAGCAAGACGGTGTTCTGCAGGAAGATCGACATGCCAATGGCGGAAATCAGCGGGATCAGGCGGTTGCTGTTGCGCAGGGGGCGGTAGGCAACCCGTTCGATGCTGTAGCCATAGGCACTGGTGACGAAGATCGTCGCGACGAAGGCGACGGTCATCAGGATCGGCAGCGAATGGATACCCATCATGGCCAGGCCCGCCAGGGCAATGAAAGCCACGTAGGAACCGATCATGTACACCTCGCCGTGGGCGAAGTTGATCATGCCGATGATGCCGTACACCATGGTGTAGCCGATGGCGATCAAGGCATAGGTGCTGCCAATGGTCAATCCATTAACCAGTTGTTGGAAGAAATGGTAGATCTCAGGCATTACAGCGCTCCTAAAAACCTGATTTGCATTTCGCTGGCGCGGGTACGGCCAGGAAACCGCGGGTGACGGTTTTAAGATTTTCAGGTGAACCCGCCCCCGGATCGCGGGGATCAGGCCCATGAACCTCGTAAAACAAAGCCCACTGCTCGCACAGTGGGCTCCTAGGTCAGCTATTAGTCACGCAGTTACTGAGGGGAGACTTCGGTCTTCGGCTTGCCGAAGTGCCATTCGTAGACCACGAACTTGAAGTCTTTCAGGTCGCCTTTGTCGTCGAACGACAGGGTACCGGTCGGGGTCTTGAAGGAACCGGCGTGGATGGCCTCTGCCACCTTCTCGGCGTCTTCGGACTTGGCTTGCTTGATACCCTGGGCGATCAGCTCCACAGCCGAGTAGGCCGGGAACACGAACGGGCCGCTTGGGTCCTTGCCGTCAGCCTTGATGGCATCGACGATGGCCTTGTTCTCGGGGTCGGCGTCGAACGACTTCGGCAGGGTCACCAGCAAGCCTTCGGAGGCGTTCTGGGCGATCTGCGAGATGGAGTCGTTACCCACACCTTCCGGGCCCATGAACTTGGCTTTCAGGCCTTTTTCCTGAGCCTGGCGCAGGATCAGGCCCAGCTCCGGGTGGTAGCCGCCGTAGTAGACGAAATCGACGTTGTTCTGCTTGAGCTTCTGGATGATCGAGGAGAAATCCTTGTCACCGGCGTTCAGGCCTTCGAACACGGCAACCTTGGTGCCTTTCTGCTCGAGGGTCTGCTTGACCGCGGTGGCGATGCCTTCACCGTACTGTTGCTTGTCGTGCAGCACCGCGACCACCTTCGGCTTGACGTGGTCGGCGATGTAGTTCCCGGCGGCCGGGCCCTGGGCGCTGTCCAGGCCGATGGTGCGGAAGATCAGCTTGTAGCCACGGGCGGTGATTTCCGGCGAGGTGGCGGCCGGGGTGATCATGATCACGCCTTCGTCTTCGTAGATGTCGGACGCCGGTTGGGTAGAACTGGAGCACAGGTGGCCGATGACGAACTTGACGCCGTCGTTGACCACTTTGTTGGCGACTGCCACGGCCTGTTTGGGGTCGCAGGCGTCGTCGTATTCCTTGGCTTCGAGCATCTTGCCATCGACGCCGCCCTTGGCGTTGATATCCTTGATGGCTTGCTTGGCGCCGATGAACTGCATGTCGCCGTACTGGGTCACAGGGCCGGTCTTGGGACCTGCAATCCCGATCTTGATGGTATCGGCGGCAAACGAATGGCTGGCTACCCCGGCCAGGACCATTGCGGCGAACAGCTTGGAAATCTTGATCATAGTGCTCCACTCATTCTGTTGTAATTCTTATAGTCCTGGCGGCCAGGGCTACAGACCGGGCGGGATTCGCGGCTGGCCATGCCAACGCGCAAGCCCACCTTCCCCCGGAACATGTCCCGGAACTGTACCGGTACAGTGTAGAGCGCTGTTCAAGCGCTTGAAAAGCGTTCGAAAAGTGCCTGTTTCCTGGGTTGTCGCTTGGTCGACATAAAGATACAAAAAGGCGCCATCAATCTGCCTGTATCTATGATCCCGCCCCATAAAATCGGGATCGATCGACCAAATTACATATTTGAAACCGGGTTTTTCTGCAAAAATGCCGGCCTTTTTATTGATCGACTTTTGCGGAAACGGCCCATGACTGATCACACAAGCACCCTCTATGCCAAACTGCTTGGCGAGACGGCAACCATCGAGTGGAAAGCACTGGAGCGTTTTTGGGCCAAAGGTGACCTGATTTGGGTCGACCCAAGCCTGGACCTGATCACCGTTGCCGAGGCGATGGCCGAGAATCGCAGCGAGATCTTCGCCAAGTGGCGTAGTGATGGCACTGTCGGCCTGGTGACTGCCGAGCAGGCTCAGGACCTGCAAAGCCGCGACCCAGAGATCTGGGCGGTGGTGGTTTCGCCGTTCATCGTGATCCAGGTGAAGCGTCCGGCCAACGCGTGATCATTTTTGGTGCGCGAAAATGCGCAGCAGCTCCGTTATGGTGCTCGAAGGCGCTCAGCACGGGTAGAGGTAAGTAACAATTCGGCGTGGCGGTAACAGTTTACGGGATGCGTAATGCGCACCAGTCTGCCAGGTGAAGCGCAACCGTGTAGCCAGGATAATCTTCGAACTAGCCAGGAGTGATGATGAGCACTGAACTACCTTCGCTTGGGTTCGCCGGGATCGGCCTGATGGGGTTGCCCATGTGCCGGCGCCTGCTCGCCGCAGGCTACACGCTGACGGTGTGGAATCGCAGCCCGGACAAGTGCGCCGCCCTGGTCGCCGCTGGTGCGCGCCTGGCCAGCAGCCCAGCCGAACTGTGCCGCAACAGCGATATGGTGTTGCTGTGCCTGGCCGACACCGCTGTCGTGCGCGAGGTAGTGTTCGGTGAACAAGGCATTGCCCTGGGCGGGCACAGCGGCCAGTTACTGGTCGATTTCTCCAGCCTTGATCCGACCGCGACGCGGGAGATGGCCGCCGAGCTGGCGGCGCTGTGCGGCATGGCGTGGCTGGATGCGCCAGTATCTGGCGGCACACCTGGTGCCGAAGCCGGTAGCTTGGCGATCATGGTCGGTGGCGCGGCGGCCGACCTGGAACGCGCGCGCCCTGTGCTGCAGGTACTGGGCCAGCGCGTGACGCACATGGGCGCGGTGGGGGCAGGCCAGGTAACCAAGGCCTGCAACCAGATGATCGTGGCCTGCAATGCCCTGGTCATCGCCGAAGTGGTGGCATTGGCCGAACGGTCGGGGGTGGATGCGACCCTGATTGCCGAAGCACTGGCTGGCGGTTTTGCCGATTCCAGGCCACTGCAGATCCTCGCGCCACAGATGGCCGAAAGCCGCTTCGAGCCGATCAAATGGCACGTGCGTACGCTGCTCAAGGATCTTGATGGTGCGGTGAAGCTATCCCGCGAGCAAGGCTCGGCGACGCCACTCAGTGGCCTCGCTGCCCAACTGATGCGTTTGCATGCAAGCCAGGGCTACCAGGAAAAAGACCCGGCGACCCTGGTCGAACTGTACCGCAGCAAGGGTTGATCACCCCGCTGGGTGACCTGGCAGGCTAGCCTGCCACCAGCACGCGGATGGCTTCCAGGCGCAGGGCCGCTTTTTCCAACATCGCCAGGCCTTCTTCACGCTGCTTGCGCAGCGCCTCGATCTCACTGTCGCGCACGCTCGGGTTGACCGCTTGCAGCGCGACCAGGCGGGCCAGCTCTTCGTCGGCTTCCGCCGCCAGGCGGCGCTGGGCTTCGGCCACGCGCTCGACGTGGGCCGGCAGGATCTTGGCCTCACCACTGCTGATGCGCTTGGCCAGCACGTCGCGCTGGGCCTGGACAAACTTGTTGGCGCTGGCGCGCGGTACGCTTTCGAGCTGGTCGTTGAGGGTTTCGAAGGCCACGCGGGAAGCCAGGTCGTTGCCGTTGGCATCGAGCAGGCAACGCAAAGCAGCCGGTGGCAGGTAACGGCCCAGTTGCAGGCTGCGCGGCGCCACCACCTCACTGACGAACAGCAGTTCAAGCAGCACGGTACCCGGCTTGAGCGCCTTGTTCTTGATCAGCGCCACGGCGGTGTTGCCCATCGAGCCGGACAGCACCAGGTCCATGCCGCCTTGCACCATCGGGTGTTCCCAGGTGAGGAACTGCATGTCCTCGCGTGACAGCGCCTGGCCACGGTCGTAGGTAATGGTCACGCCTTCGTCGTCACCCAGCGGGAAGCTGGCGTCGAGCATCTTCTCGCTCGGCTTGAGGATCAGAGCGTTCTCGGAATGGTCTTCGCTGTCGATGCCGAAGGCGTCGAACAGGGTTTCCATGTAGATCGGCAGGGCGAACTGGTCATCCTGTTCGAGAATGGCCTCGACCAGTGCCTGGCCTTCACCGCCACCGCCGGAGTTCAGCTCCAGCAGGCGGTCACGGCCAGTATGCAGTTCGGCTTCCAGACGTTCGCGCTCACTGCGGGCATCGGCCACCAGTGCATCCCAGGCCTTGCTTTCGCCGGTTTCGAGCAGCGGCAACAGGCGTGGGCCGAACTGGTGCTGCAGGGCGTTGCCGGTCGGGCAGGTATTGAGGAAGGCGTTGAGGCCTTCGTGGTACCACTGGAACAGGCGTTCCTGTGGGCTGCCTTGAAGGTAAGGGACATGCAACTGGATGGTGTGCTTTTGGCCGATACGGTCGAGGCGGCCGATGCGCTGTTCCAGCAGGTCCGGATGCGCTGGCAGGTCGAACATCACCAGGTGATGGGCGAACTGGAAGTTGCGGCCTTCGCTGCCGATTTCGGAACAGATCAGCACCTGCGCGCCGAACTCTTCGTCGGCAAAGTAGGCAGCGGCCCGGTCACGTTCGAGGATGCTCATGCCTTCATGGAACACCGAGGCCGGGATGCCGGAGCGCACGCGCAGGGCGTCTTCCAGGTCCATCGCGGTCTCGGCATGGGCGCAGATCACCAGCACCTTGGTGCGTTTGAGCATCTTCAGGGTGTCGATCAGCCAGTCGACGCGTGGGTCGAAACGCCACCAGCGCTCGTCGTCGGCCACCTCGCCCTGGGCCTGGAAGGCGACTTCCGGGTACAGCTCGGCATGCTCGCCGGCTGGCAGGTCGCGGTACTGCTCGGGCGTAGCCAGCGGGTAAGGGTGCAGCTGACGCTCCGGGAAACCCTGGATGGCCGCACGGGTGTTGCGGAACAGCACGCGGCCGGTGCCGTGGCGGTCGAGCAGCTCGCGGATCAGGCGCGCGCTGGCCTGGGTATCGCCGTCGCTGACGGCGGCCAGCAGGGCCTCGCCTTCGGCGCCGAGGAAGCCCTGGATGGTGGCGTGGGCCGTGGGTGACAGGCGGCCTTCGTCGAGCAGTTCCTGAACGGCTTCAGCCACCGGGCGATAGTGTTCACTCTCGGCGCGGAAGGCCGCCAGGTCATGGAACCGGTTGGGGTCGAGCAGGCGCAGGCGGGCGAAGTGACTGTCCTGGCCGAGCTGTTCGGGGGTGGCAGTGAGCAGCAGAACGCCCGGGATCACCTGCGCCAATTGTTCGACCAGGCCGTATTCGGTACTGACCTGATCTTCGTGCCAGACCAGGTGGTGGGCTTCGTCGACCACCATCAGGTCCCAGCCGGCGGCGAACAGCGCGTCCTGGGCCTTTTCGTCGTCGACCAGCCATTCCAGGGCCACCAGCGCCAATTGGGCATCTTCGAACGGGTTGCTGGCATCGCTTTCGATGAAACGTTCGGCGTCGAACAGCGCCACCTGCAGGTTGAAGCGACGGCGCATTTCCACCAACCACTGGTGCTGGAGGTTTTCCGGCACCAGGATCAGCACGCGGCTGGCGCGGCCCGACAGCAGCTGGCGGTGGATCACCAGGCCGGCCTCGATGGTCTTGCCCAGGCCCACTTCGTCGGCCAGCAGGACACGTGGCGCGCTGCGGTCGGCCACCTCGCGGGCGATGTGCAACTGGTGGGCGATGGGCTGGGCGCGGCAGCCGCCCAGGCCCCACAGCGCCGATTGCATCTGCTTGCTGGTGTGCTGCAGGGTGTTGTAACGCAGGCTGAACCACGACAGCGGGTCGATTTGCCCGGCGAACAGGCGGTCGCTGGCCAGGCGGAACTGGATAAAGTTCGACAGCTGGGTTTCCGGCAGGGTGCGCGGCTGGTTCTGCCCGTCCAGACCGTGGTAGACCATCAGCCCGTCGACGTCCTCGACCTCGCGCACGGTGAGCTTCCAGCCTTCGAAGTGGGTGATCTGGTCACCGGGCGAGAAACGTACGCGGGTCAGCGGCGCATTGCGCAGGGAATACTGACGGGTGTCGCCAGTGGCCGGGTAGAGCACGGTCAACAGACGGCCATCCTGCGCCAGGATGGTACCCAGGCCGAGCTCGGCTTCGCTGTCGCTGATCCAGCGTTGCCCCGGTTGATACTGCTGCGCCATACTGCCTGAACTCCCGCGATGAAAAAGCCGATTATGTTAACGGATCGGCCGGTCGGACCAAAGTGCCGAGCGCACCGAAAGATGCGCAAATGCCGCAACAGGCCTCCACAGGCCATGCAACAGTCTAGTCGTTTCATCGCCCATACCGTGTTGCTGAAGAGGGCTTCGGATCGCCATGTCTGCCAAGCACCGCTGGTTGCGTACTTCGATAGCCGTGGGCAGCCTGGTGCTGCTGGTCGCCTGCGAGCAGAAAAACTTCGAGCCCCTGCCTGCCATCCCGATGGAGCAGCTCGAAGTGCTGGGCGTGCAGACGCCGATCAAGAGCGTGCATTTTCGTGACCGCAACGGTGAAGGCCTGCTGGTGCTGAGCCGTAGCGATGGCCAGGCCAGCGACCCGGAAAGCGAACAGGAAGTGGACAAAGTAGTACTCAAGGCCACGTTGTACGGGCGTAGTGCCGAAAACGACGCGTTCAAGGCGCGCTGGCAGATCGAACAGGAAACCAGCTGCCCGGGCCTGGATCTGGATGTGGATTTCTATAACGACGTCAGCGATGTCAGCGACCTGAACAAGGACGGTGTCGCCGAGGTTACGGTCGCCAGCCATGCCTTCTGCGGCGGCGGCATCGACCCGCACGACATCGCCATCGAAATGCGCGAAGGGCAGGCCAGTTACACCATCACCGGCCAGTCGCTGATCACCCCGGCAGGTGAAGAGCCGATCGGCGGTGAACGTGCGGACAGCGCCTCGCTCAAGGCAGCACCGCAGGTGCTGCGCGAGCACTTGGACAAGGTCTGGCAGCAGGTGTACAAGCGGCCCTGGAGCGAGGTCAGCGCACCAGCCGACGACGACCCTGACGACGAAGCTGAATAAAACTTGTCCATGTCTTCAAGGTAAGTCTGCGCCTGCCGATACAGAGGGCATAGGAGAACGTCCATGTTGCCACCGATCATTCCGCTCAGCGCCGCTCCGGTGACTTCACAACAGGATCCGGTCAAGCCGACCCCCGATATCAAACCGGTGGTACCGGCGCAGCCTGCATCCGGGGAAAGTGCCATCGACCTCAAGCGCCAGCGGGACCCGCAGGAGCAGGCGCTGCTGCTGCGCGAAGAGCAGCGTCGCCAGCAACGCCGGCACAAGGGCAGCGACGAGCGCTACAGCGCGATGCCGGGTGATGAGGTCAACGCCGACAACACCGTGCCGGTAGCGCCGTTGATGGGCGAGCATGAACGCCAGGGGCTGCTGGTGGATATCGAAGTCTGACGTGGGGCTGGTCAGCGTCTGCGCCTGGCTTCATCATGCAAGCCTCAGTTGATCGTCGAGCCCACCCATGAGCCAAGACAACCTCATCGATTTCGATGCCGAACGCGCCAAGCGCGTCCATGACCTCAAGGAAAAGCGCCTGAACGAAATGCGCAACGCATTCGAACAGGCCCTGCCATTGAGCACCAGCAAGAAAAAGAAACCCAAGGGCAAGCCGAAGAAGCGCTGAAACTTGATGCAGGTCAACCTTGCACCCGCCTTGCGTGCCCGGCCCCGGGCACTATTGACACCGATCAATTTTTCCGCCCCTGACATTGGTTAACGTGCACCCATCGGATAACGGCAGACGAATGGGGAGGCCAGCATGTTCTTCGACAATGTGGTTATCGCCGGGGTGGTAACGGTCGGGTTGATGTTTGCATTCTTTGCCGGTCTGGGCATTTTCATCTGGAAGGACTCGCACAAGCGCAAGCCGCGCTGACCTTCCAGGTACACGAGCACGCAAGGCATTTGGGGCGACTTCGGTCGCCCATTTTTTTGCCTGCGATTTGGCGCCACCAGGGGCGCGAGTCCGTGAGAGTTGGCTGGTTCTGGAAAAGGCCGAAGCGGAAAAGCTTTTAACCACAAAGATGATTAGCTAGCTAATTAATAGGTTTCGCTTTATTCTTTCTCTCGTTGTCTATCTTTGAACAAGTCATCCCCGCAAGGTCCGCCTCGTGCCTATCACCCTCCAGGCCCTGTTCGCCCCCAGCAGCCTCGCCCTGAAGTTCGCCATCAAGACCCTGTTTGGTGGCGGCCTGGCATTGTGGCTGGCGATGCGCTGGGGCCTGGAACAACCGGCCTGGGCATTGATGACCGCCTTCATCGTCGCCCAACCGCTGTCGGGCATGGTGGTGCAGAAGGGCCTGGCGCGGCTGGCGGGGACCTTGGTCGGTACGCTCATGTCGGTGCTGTTCATCGGCCTGTTCGCCCAGGCCCCGTGGCTGTTCCTGCTTACCCTGGCGCTGTGGCTGGCCCTGTGCACCGCCGCTTCCACCCAATTGCGTAGCGCCTGGGCCTATGCCTTCGTGCTGGCCGGTTACACCGCCGCGATCATCGCCTTGCCGGCCATTGACCACCCGTTGCAGGTGTTCGACCAGGCCGTCGCACGCTGCACCGAGATCTGCCTGGGAATCTTCTGTGCCACCGCCAGCAGTGCTCTGCTCTGGCCCATGCGCGTCGAACAGCAACTGAGCGGGCAGGCCCGCCAGGCCTGGCAGAATGGCCTGCAGGCTGCGAGTGCCATGCTGGGCGGTGAGGATGAGGCGCGCAAAGGCTTGCTGGAGAGCCTGGGGCGTATCGTTGCCATCGACAGCCAGCGCGAACACGCCTGGTTCGAAGGCAGCCGTGGCCGCCAGCGTGCCCGCGCCATTCGTGGCCTGAGCCAGAAACTGATGGTACTGCTGCGCATTTCCCGCTCGGTGCGCCGACAATGGCGACAACTTGACGAACACGAGGCCGGACGCCTGGCGCCTTGGCTGGAGCAGGTGCGGGCGTTGCTCGGCAAGCCCGACTCGCCCAGCCTGCTGGTGCTGCGTCAGCGCCTCTGGGATGCAGCCCACGATGAACAGATCAGTTCGACCGAGCACTACTGTCTGGCGCGCATGGCCTTGCTGCTGGACTACGCCATGGCCGCCAGCCAGGCACTGGAGGATGTGGAGGCGGGCAGGGCGCCGAAAGATGTGGCCCAGGGCCTGGCAGTGCATCGTGACTGGTCGCTGGCCTTGCTGTTCGGCTCACGCAGTGCGCTGGCCTTTCTGGTAATGAGCGGCTTCTGGCTGGCCACGGCGTGGCCATCAGCACCGGGAGGGCTGGTGCTGACCTGTGTTGTGTGCAGCCTGTTCGCCAGCCGCGAGAATGGCGCCCAGATCGGCCTGAGCTTTTTGCGCGGAATCTTTCTGGCGATTCCTGCCGCGTTTCTGGTCGGGCAGATACTGTTACCGCAATGGAGCAGCTTCGCGATGCTCTGCCTGGGCATGGGCGTGCCGCTGTTTCTGGGTGCCCTGGGCATGGCGCATCCACGCACCGGGGCCACCGCTACCTCCTATTGCCTGCACTTCATCGTGCTGGTTTCGCCGCTTAATGCCATGCAGTTCGGTGTGGCCACGTTGCTCAACAGCGCGCTGGCCATGCTGGTCGGTGTGTCAGCCGCGGTAATGGCCTTCCGCTTGCTGGTATTTCGCCACCCTGCCTGGCTGGGCCGGCGCCTGCGTGCAGCGACCCAGAGTGACCTGGCGCGCCTGACCCGGCGCGACCTGCGCGGTGCCGACACCTGGTTCGGTGGGCGTATGGCCGACCGTCTGATGCAGCTGGCGCGGCATGCCGGCGAACTGCCCGATAGCGAGCGCAAGCGCTGGGATGACGGCCTGCACGGGCTGGATATCGGTGATGAGCTGGTACATCTGCGCATGTGCCTGGCCGTTGCCCAGGCCCCGTTGGGCCAGGCCGAGCGCGACTATCTGCAGCAGCTGGAAGCGGTGCTGGCCAAGGGGCCGGCGCCCGGGCGTGGTCATAATCTGGACGCCACCAGTGAGGCATTCATAGGTGCTCTGCGCCGGCAACCCTCGAGCGACCCGCTGCGGTTGGCCGAAGGGGCAGTGTTGCAATTGCAGAAAAGCTGGCGCAAGTGGTGCCACTGGCAGGAGGAAGCCCATGGGATTGCGTGAATGGGAAGTCGGCGGCGTGCTGTTCAGCCCGTTCCTGGTCTATGTGTTGCTGGCGCTGGTGCTCACCGGCGTGCTGCGCCTGGTGGTGCAGGCCACGCCGCTGGGGCGCTGGATCTGGCATGAAGCGCTGTTCGATGCGGCGTTGTTCGTTTGTGTGTTGTTCCTGGTGGTGCGACTGCTGGGAACTCTATAAAAGGAGTGTTTCGATGCGTGCGGCCGTACGTATTCTGGTGACCTTGTGTGTGGTGGCCCTGGCCGTGTTCGCCGGCTACCAGCTGTGGCAGTACTACATGCTCACGCCCTGGACGCGTGACGCCCGGGTGCGCGCCGATGTGGTGGTGATTGCCCCCGACGTATCGGGCTGGGTACGCGAGCTCAAGGTGCATGACAACCAACAGGTCAAGGCAGGTGACCTGCTGATGACCATCGACCGCGAACGCTTCCAGGCGGCTTTCGACCAGGCCAGCGCAGTGACCGAGACCCGCGCCCAACAGTTGCGCTTGCGCGAACGTGAGGCTGCCCGGCGGACTGCCCTTGGGCCAGAGGCGATCAGTGCCGAGCTACGCGAGAACGCCCAGATCAACGCGGCCATCGCACGTGGCGAATTGCACGAAGCCGAGGCACAGTTGCAGATTGCCAGGATCAACCTGGCGCGCAGTGAGGTGCGCGCACCTCGCAGCGGGCATATCACCAACCTGCGGCTGGCCCAAGGCAACTATGTGAACGCCGGGGAGTCGGTGATGGCGCTGGTGGATGATTCAACCTTCTATATCCAGGCCTATTTCGAGGAAACCAAGCTACCGCGCATTCGCGTAGGGGACACGGTGAAAGTCTGGCTGATGGGGGCGGGCGAACCGATGCAAGGGCATGTGCAAAGCATCAGCCGCGGCATCACCGACCGCAACAGCAATCCGGACAGCCAGCTGCTGCCGGAGGTGGAGCCGACCTTCAACTGGGTGCGGCTGGCGCAGCGCATCCCGGTACGTATTCGCCTGGACCAAGTACCGCAGGGCGTAGCACTGAGTGCCGGGATGACGGCGAGTGTGCAGGTGCATGAGGAGCAGAAGTAGGCCCCGAGGCCGTTGCGCAGTGGTTTTCGTATTGCTGCAGAAGCGGGCTGGCGTCGCGATGGGCCGCAACGCGGCCCCCAATTTCCCGTTTCAGAGGAACATTCCGCCCGACACCTCCAGCCGCTGCCCGGTTATCCAGCCATTCCCGTCCTCCAGCAACAGCGCAATCGCCGCGCCGATATCATCCGGCAAGCCCACCCGCCCGAGCGCCGTGTTGCCAGCAATGTATTCATTCACCTGGCGGTTGTCCCTTACCACGCCCCCGCCGAAATCGGTCTCGATTGCCCCCGGCGCCAGAATGTTCACCCGAATGCCGCGTGCGCCAAGTTCCTTGGCCTGGTAGCGGGTCAGCACTTCCATCGCCCCCTTCATCGCGGCGTAGGCGGCATACCCCGGCAGGGCAAAGCGCGCCAGGCCGGTGGAGATGTTGATGATGCGGCCATTATCCACCAACAGCGGCAACAGGCGCTGGGTAAGGAAGAACGGGCCTTTCAATTGAATGTTCAGTAACTGGTCGAACTGCGCCTCGCTGGTCTCGGTGTACGGCACATTCAGACCGATGCCGGCATTGTTCAGCAGAAAGTCGAAACGCTCGCGACCAAACTGCTGTTGCAGAGTGCTTTCCAGACGCTGGGCGAAGTCGGCGAAACTGCTACTGTCACCAACGTCCAGCTGCAACATGGCTGCCTTGACTCCTGCCTGTTCCAGGCGGGCGGCCACGCCCTGCGCTTCCTCCGCCTTGCTGTGGTAGGTGCCGATCACGTCGATACCGCGTGCGGCCAGGTGTTCGGCGGCATTGCGGCCGAGGCCGCGGCTGGCGCCAGTGATGAGGGCGATCTTGCGGGTCATGGCGAAAACCTCCTGTGGGTGGATGAGCACAGGTTATTGGTCAGCCGATTGCTGTTAAATCCAGCAAATATGGAAATACTGTTCGGTAAAACCGGATAGTTGGAGGTTTAAGTGAACAAGCTGGAGCTGTTGCGTACCTTTGTGCGGGTCAGTGAAGTCAGTAGTTTCACCTTGGCGGCGGAAAGCCTGGGGCTGCCGCGTTCGACCGTGTCGGAGCAGGTGAGGATGCTGGAACGCATGCTGGGTACGCAGCTACTCAACCGGACCACACGGCGGGTACGAACGACCCAGGATGGTGCCTTGCTGTACGAACGCAGCAAGGACTTGCTGTCGGGCATGGAGGAGATCGAAAGCCTGTTCTGCGCTGACGATGCCGAGCTGGCCGGGCGCCTGCGCATCGACCTGCCGACCATGATGGCGCGTCGGGTCATCATCCCGCAGCTGCCGCAATTTCTACAGCGCTTTGCGCGCCTGGAGGTGGAGCTCAGTTGCACCGATCGCCAGGTCGATCTGCTGCGCGAAGGCTTCGACTGCGTGATGCGTATCGGCGCCCTGCATGATCTGGATGTAGCGGCGCGGCCGGTCGGGCAACTGAGCATGCGCAACTGTGTCAGCCCCGCCTACCTGGCCCGCTACGGCGTGCCCCGCACACTGCAGGACCTGGCCGGGCACCAGCTGGTGCACTATGTGCGCAACCTGGGCGGGCGCAGTGCCGGTTTCGAATACCAGCATGGCAATGAGCTTCGCTACCAGGCCATGGCCGGTGTGGTGACGGTCAACAATGCCGAGGCGTATTCGGCCGCCTGCCTGGCCGGGCTGGGGCTGATCCAGGTGCCGGCGGTGGGCGTGGCCGAGCACCTGAAGCGCGGCGAGCTGGTTTCTGTGCTGGAAGACTGGCAGGCCCCGGCCATGCCGGTATCACTGCTGTATGCCCGGCAACGGCACGTGCCGCGCCGGGTGCAGGTATTCATGCAATGGCTGGGCGAGGTGCTGCACTCGCAGGTCGATGGCGGCCACTGATTGGTTAAAAACCATGGCAGCCGTGTGGCGGCTTGCGTTAGGCTTTCGCCCACCAGTCGCCCGCAGAGGCGACTCTTCCCCGCCAGGCGTGCGTATCTTTCAATTTGATTGCGAGGTTACGTCATGGCCATCACTTCCCAGGACATCTGCAACGCTGCCGACCAGCTCAAGGGCTTTGTCGGGTACAACGGCAAGCGTGGCGTGCATATCGTGCGTTTTTCCGAAGACGCGTTCGGCATGGACGTGGCCGATGCCAGCATCACACCTTGTGGCGAGTTTGTCTGGCGACCCACGCAGGGGCAGCGCATGGCGCTGTGCCGCGAACGGCTGGCGCTGTTGTTTGAACAACATATGGATGACCGCTTGAACATCGGTGAGCCGCTGCGTGCCTACATGCGCCGCCGCGACCTGCCGGAGATCGTCGCCGAGCGCAGCCTGCAACAACCTTGCTGAAACGCCCGTAGCGACCGCGTTACACGGGGCGGGCGATCGCCCGCGGACTGCGCGACATGGCGAAACAGGTACAACATGACCAGGCGCAGTATCAGCAAAGCCCCGGCCAGCGGCGGCGGCACCGCATGCAACAACTGGTGACCCGGCAGCGGATTGCTCCAGCTGGAAGCCGATGTGGCCGAGGTCGATGTGCAGATGCTCGTGGTCCTGCATCACGCTTTTCCACGTGCAAGCCGTTCAGGCGGAAACCGCTGTCCTGCCGCGCCAGCTTGAGCGCGGCAGCTGGCTGCCGGCAAAATTGCAGGCAACCTGGTGAACGAGCGCGTTTCGGCTCATTGCTGGCCGTTCTTGCGGTGACGGGCGCCTGCCGGGTTGTCTTCCAGTAAGCGCGAAGGCGACTTGCCGCTGTCGCTGCGCACCTGCGCATGGCTGATCAAACCGAAGATGAAGCTGCCACCGATGATGTTTCCGGCCAGGGTTGGCAGGGCGAACTCCAGCCAGAAGCTGCGCCAGGTTTCATCGCCGGCCCACACCAGGTAGGACACTTCGACCGAGCCGACCACGATATGGGTGAAGTCGCCAAGGGCCATCAGGTAGGTAATCATCAGGATGATCCAGATCTTGGCGTGTTCCATCGACGGAATCATCCACACCATGGTGGCGATCATCCAGCCCGACACGATGCCTTTGGCGAACATCTGGCTGATGTCGTTCTGCATGACCTTGCGGCCTACCTCGAGGAAGGCAACGTCGGTCTTGCTGTCGAAGATCGGCAGTTCCAGCATGACCCAGGCCACCAGCAGGGTGCCGGCCAGGTTGCCAAGCAGTACCACGCTCCACAGCCGCAACAGGCGCCCGAAGTTGGCCAGGGTAGGGGCGGTCATGACGGGCAGGACGGCGGTCAGAGTGTTTTCCGTGAACAGTTGCTGACGTGCCAGGATCACGGCCAGGAAGCCGGCGCTGTAGCCAATACTGGCGACCACCTGAGAACTTTCACCTTGCGGAAGCCGGGCGTAGAAGAGGCCCATGGCCATGAGCGAGAGTCCCATGGACAATCCGGCAGCGAGGGCTGACCACCATAGTGCTGCGAGGGTACGCTCCAGTTCCTGATCGCCCTGGTAACGAATGATCTCGTGCAACACTGCTGCGCGCGGCGGTTGGTTCAGGCTGACTTCCTGCTCTTCATCCGCCGACAGGCCCGGGGTTTTCTCGCTTTGCGCATCGCTCATGGCCGCTCCGCTCCGTTGGGGTGTTCCTCTACAGATTCGCGGCGCTTCCATTAGTTGCCGGCATGCCGCCGGCGCTGCAAAAAAGTTTTTAGATCAAGGTGTTGACTCTGATTTCAAAGCGCGTATTATTCGCCTCCTCGCAGCGATGAACGCTTCGGGGTAGGCGGTAAGCTGTTGAAGTTAAAAGGTTTCGAAAGAAACCGGATGTAAAAAACTTCAAAATAAACGCTTGACAGCCAGTGAGGAAAGCGTAGAATGCGCGCCTCGGTTGAGACGAAACGCTCTTGACCAAACGCTCTTTAACAAATCGAATCAAGCAATTCGTGTGGGTGCTTGTGAGTACGGACTGATAGTCACAAAGATTATCAGCATCACAAGTGGCCATGCGAGAAATCACATAGTCATTTGAGATTGCTGAGCCAAGTTTAGGGTTTCTTAAAAACCCAAGCAGTATTGAACTGAAGAGTTTGATCATGGCTCAGATTGAACGCTGGCGGCAGGCCTAACACATGCAAGTCGAGCGGATGACGGGAGCTTGCTCCTTGATTCAGCGGCGGACGGGTGAGTAATGCCTAGGAATCTGCCTGGTAGTGGGGGACAACGTTTCGAAAGGAACGCTAATACCGCATACGTCCTACGGGAGAAAGCAGGGGACCTTCGGGCCTTGCGCTATCAGATGAGCCTAGGTCGGATTAGCTAGTTGGTGAGGTAATGGCTCACCAAGGCGACGATCCGTAACTGGTCTGAGAGGATGATCAGTCACACTGGAACTGAGACACGGTCCAGACTCCTACGGGAGGCAGCAGTGGGGAATATTGGACAATGGGCGAAAGCCTGATCCAGCCATGCCGCGTGTGTGAAGAAGGTCTTCGGATTGTAAAGCACTTTAAGTTGGGAGGAAGGGCAGTAAGCTAATACCTTGCTGTTTTGACGTTACCGACAGAATAAGCACCGGCTAACTC
The DNA here is from genome assembly GCF_054057835.1 of Pseudomonas sp. TE21394. Classification (NCBI taxonomy): domain Bacteria; kingdom Pseudomonadati; phylum Pseudomonadota; class Gammaproteobacteria; order Pseudomonadales; family Pseudomonadaceae; genus Pseudomonas; species Pseudomonas sp. TE21394. Next base: position 3,193,360 of record NZ_JBSRZR010000001.1, read on the forward strand.
TGTGCCAGCAGCCGCGGTAATACAGAGGGTGCAAGCGTTAATCGGAATTACTGGGCGTAAAGCGCGCGTAGGTGGTTCGTTAAGTTGGATGTGAAAGCCCCGGGCTCAACCTGGGAACTGCATCCAAAACTGGCGAGCTAGAGTACGGTAGAGGGTGGTGGAATTTCCTGTGTAGCGGTGAAATGCGTAGATATAGGAAGGAACACCAGTGGCGAAGGCGACCACCTGGACTGATACTGACACTGAGGTGCGAAAGCGTGGGGAGCAAACAGGATTAGATACCCTGGTAGTCCACGCCGTAAACGATGTCAACTAGCCGTTGGAATCCTTGAGATTTTAGTGGCGCAGCTAACGCATTAAGTTGACCGCCTGGGGAGTACGGCCGCAAGGTTAAAACTCAAATGAATTGACGGGGGCCCGCACAAGCGGTGGAGCATGTGGTTTAATTCGAAGCAACGCGAAGAACCTTACCAGGCCTTGACATGCAGAGAACTTTCCAGAGATGGATTGGTGCCTTCGGGAACTCTGACACAGGTGCTGCATGGCTGTCGTCAGCTCGTGTCGTGAGATGTTGGGTTAAGTCCCGTAACGAGCGCAACCCTTGTCCTTAGTTACCAGCACGTCATGGTGGGCACTCTAAGGAGACTGCCGGTGACAAACCGGAGGAAGGTGGGGATGACGTCAAGTCATCATGGCCCTTACGGCCTGGGCTACACACGTGCTACAATGGTCGGTACAGAGGGTTGCCAAGCCGCGAGGTGGAGCTAATCTCACAAAACCGATCGTAGTCCGGATCGCAGTCTGCAACTCGACTGCGTGAAGTCGGAATCGCTAGTAATCGCGAATCAGAATGTCGCGGTGAATACGTTCCCGGGCCTTGTACACACCGCCCGTCACACCATGGGAGTGGGTTGCACCAGAAGTAGCTAGTCTAACCTTCGGGGGGACGGTTACCACGGTGTGATTCATGACTGGGGTGAAGTCGTAACAAGGTAGCCGTAGGGGAACCTGCGGCTGGATCACCTCCTTAATCGACGACATCAGCCTGCTGATGAGCTCCCACACGAATTGCTTGATTCATTGTAAAAGACGATGTTGCACGTGACCCTGTTATAGGTCTGTAGCTCAGTTGGTTAGAGCGCACCCCTGATAAGGGTGAGGTCGGCAGTTCAAATCTGCCCAGACCTACCATTACATGGTTCAGCCGTAGAATACGGGGCCATAGCTCAGCTGGGAGAGCGCCTGCCTTGCACGCAGGAGGTCAGCGGTTCGATCCCGCTTGGCTCCACCACTTTCTGCTGTTGTGAAATTGTTGCACTTGATCAAACTCAGAAATGAACATTCGCATCGAATGTTGATTTCTGGCTTTTGTCAGATCGTTCTTTAAAAATTCGGATATGTGATAGATATAGACTGATGACCAGTTTCACTGCTGGTTATCAGGCTAAGGTAAAATTTGTGAGTTCTGCTCGAAAGAGCAACATGCGAATTTTCGGCGAATGTCGTCTTCACAGTATAACCAGATTGCTTGGGGTTATATGGTCAAGTGAAGAAGCGCATACGGTGGATGCCTTGGCAGTCAGAGGCGATGAAAGACGTGGTAGCCTGCGATAAGCTTTGGGGAGTCGGCAAACAGACTGTGATCCAGAGATCTCTGAATGGGGGAACCCACTCAGCACAAGCTGAGTATCTTGTACTGAATACATAGGTGCAAGAGGCGAACCAGGGGAACTGAAACATCTAAGTACCCTGAGGAAAAGAAATCAACCGAGATTCCCTTAGTAGTGGCGAGCGAACGGGGACCAGCCCTTAAGTTGGTTTGAGATTAGTGGAACGCTCTGGAAAGTGCGGCCATAGTGGGTGATAGCCCCGTACACGAAAATCTCTTGTCAATGAAATCGAGTAGGACGGAGCACGAGAAACTTTGTCTGAACATGGGGGGACCATCCTCCAAGGCTAAATACTACTGACTGACCGATAGTGAACCAGTACCGTGAGGGAAAGGCGAAAAGAACCCCGGAGAGGGGAGTGAAATAGAACCTGAAACCGTATGCGTACAAGCAGTGGGAGCCTACTTTGTTAGGTGACTGCGTACCTTTTGTATAATGGGTCAGCGACTTATATTCAGTGGCGAGCTTAACCGAATAGGGGAGGCGTAGCGAAAGCGAGTCTTAATAGGGCGTTTAGTCGCTGGGTATAGACCCGAAACCGGGCGATCTATCCATGGGCAGGTTGAAGGTTAGGTAACACTGACTGGAGGACCGAACCGACTACCGTTGAAAAGTTAGCGGATGACCTGTGGATCGGAGTGAAAGGCTAATCAAGCTCGGAGATAGCTGGTTCTCCTCGAAAGCTATTTAGGTAGCGCCTCATGTATCACTCCAGGGGGTAGAGCACTGTTTCGGCTAGGGGGTCATCCCGACTTACCAAACCGATGCAAACTCCGAATACCTGGAAGTGCCGAGCATGGGAGACACACGGCGGGTGCTAACGTCCGTCGTGAAAAGGGAAACAACCCAGACCGTCAGCTAAGGTCCCAAAGTCATGGTTAAGTGGGAAACGATGTGGGAAGGCTTAGACAGCTAGGAGGTTGGCTTAGAAGCAGCCACCCTTTAAAGAAAGCGTAATAGCTCACTAGTCGAGTCGGCCTGCGCGGAAGATGTAACGGGGCTCAAACCATGCACCGAAGCTACGGGTGTCATCTTTGATGACGCGGTAGAGGAGCGTTCTGTAAGCCTGTGAAGGTGAGTTGAGAAGCTTGCTGGAGGTATCAGAAGTGCGAATGCTGACATGAGTAACGACAATGCGAGTGAAAAACTCGCACGCCGAAAGACCAAGGTTTCCTGCGCAACGTTAATCGACGCAGGGTTAGTCGGTCCCTAAGGCGAGGCTGAAAAGCGTAGTCGATGGAAAACAGGTTAATATTCCTGTACTTCCAGTTATTGCGATGGAGGGACGGAGAAGGTTAGGCCAGCCTGGCGTTGGTTGTCCAGGTTTAAGGTGGTAGGCTGGAATCTTAGGCAAATCCGGGATTTCAAGGCCGAGAGCTGATGACGAGTTGCCTCTAGGCGACGAAGTGGTTGATACCATGCTTCCAAGAAAAGCTCCTAAGCTTCAGATAACTGGGAACCGTACCCCAAACCGACACAGGTGGTTAGGTAGAGAATACCAAGGCGCTTGAGAGAACTCGGGTGAAGGAACTAGGCAAAATGGCACCGTAACTTCGGGAGAAGGTGCGCCGGCGAGGGTGAAGGACTTGCTCCGTAAGCCCATGCCGGTCGAAGATACCAGGCCGCTGCGACTGTTTATTAAAAACACAGCACTCTGCAAACACGAAAGTGGACGTATAGGGTGTGACGCCTGCCCGGTGCCGGAAGGTTAATTGATGGGGTTAGCGCAAGCGAAGCTCTTGATCGAAGCCCCGGTAAACGGCGGCCGTAACTATAACGGTCCTAAGGTAGCGAAATTCCTTGTCGGGTAAGTTCCGACCTGCACGAATGGCGTAACGATGGCGGCGCTGTCTCCACCCGAGACTCAGTGAAATTGAAATCGCTGTGAAGATGCAGTGTATCCGCGGCTAGACGGAAAGACCCCGTGAACCTTTACTATAGCTTTGCACTGGACTTTGAATTTGCTTGTGTAGGATAGGTGGGAGGCTTTGAAGTGGGGACGCCAGTTCTCATGGAGCCATCCTTGAAATACCACCCTGGCAACTTTGAGGTTCTAACTCAGGTCCGTTATCCGGATCGAGGACAGTGTATGGTGGGTAGTTTGACTGGGGCGGTCTCCTCCCAAAGAGTAACGGAGGAGTACGAAGGTGCGCTCAGACCGGTCGGAAATCGGTCGTAGAGTATAAAGGCAAAAGCGCGCTTGACTGCGAGACAAACACGTCGAGCAGGTACGAAAGTAGGTCTTAGTGATCCGGTGGTTCTGTATGGAAGGGCCATCGCTCAACGGATAAAAGGTACTCCGGGGATAACAGGCTGATACCGCCCAAGAGTTCATATCGACGGCGGTGTTTGGCACCTCGATGTCGGCTCATCACATCCTGGGGCTGAAGCCGGTCCCAAGGGTATGGCTGTTCGCCATTTAAAGTGGTACGCGAGCTGGGTTTAGAACGTCGTGAGACAGTTCGGTCCCTATCTGCCGTGGACGTTTGAGATTTGAGAGGGGCTGCTCCTAGTACGAGAGGACCGGAGTGGACGAACCTCTGGTGTTCCGGTTGTCACGCCAGTGGCATTGCCGGGTAGCTATGTTCGGAAGAGATAACCGCTGAAAGCATCTAAGCGGGAAACTTGCCTCAAGATGAGATCTCACTGGAACCTTGAGTTCCCTGAAGGGCCGTCGAAGACTACGACGTTGATAGGTTGGGTGTGTAAGCGCTGTGAGGCGTTGAGCTAACCAATACTAATTGCCCGTGAGGCTTGACCATATAACACCCAAGCAATTTGCCGACGCAGATTGCGGTGGTGAAGATGATACGAACCGAAAGTTCGCAACGAACCACGAACATCACATATCCGGATTCGCTGGAGTGTCTACCAGGACCTTCTGGCAACAGAATTTCTTGACGACCATAGAGCATTGGAACCACCTGATCCCATCCCGAACTCAGCAGTGAAACGATGCATCGCCGATGGTAGTGTGGGGCTTCCCCATGTGAGAGTAGGTCATCGTCAAGATTCATTTCGCAAAACCCCTATCTGCGTATGCAGGTGGGGTTTTGTCTTTGTGGCGCAAAAAAGACGCGCTCCTCCAGTGCTCGACAACATTCCTGCCACATCAGCGTGACTTTTCCGCACCGACCCTTCGTCAAGACTTTGATTCGGGGTACTTCTGGCCCTGAGCCAAGCGATGCCAGCGTACCGTGCTGCGCATTTCCGGACTTCCACCGTCCCATCACTTGAGGTAGCAAGCAAGATGGCCAAGGCCGCCGATGTCGTTGTGCAATGCCTGGAAAACGAAGGTGTCGAGTATGTATTCGGCATTCCCGGTGAAGAAAACCTCGACCTGCTGGAATCCCTGCGCAAGTCGAAGATCAAGCTGGTCCTGACCCGTCACGAGCAGTCCGCAGGTTTCATGGCTGCCACCTACGGCCGCCTGACCGGCAAGACCGGCGTCAGCCTGTCCACCCTCGGCCCCGGGGCGACCAACCTGGTTACCGCCAGCGCCTACGCCTTCCTGGGCGGCATGCCGATGATGATGATCACCGGCCAGAAACCGATCAAGAAGTCCAAGCAGGGCCGTTTCCAGATCATCGACGTGTGCGGCATGATGGACCCCATCACCAAGTACACTCACCAGTTCGCCTCGGCTGACAATATCCCTGCGCGCATGCGCGAAGCGTTCCGCCTGGCTGAAGAAGAAAAGCCGGGTGCGGTGCACCTGGAGCTGCCGGAAGACATCGCTGCCGAGCAGACCGACAGCCTGCCGATCCCACCGAGCCTGCACCGTAGACCACTGGCCGAGCACAAGGCCGTCGAGGCGGCCGTGCAGAAGCTGCTGAACGCGCGCAACCCGATCCTGGTGATCGGCGCCGGCGCCAACCGCAAGATGACCGCCAAGGTCCTCAAGCAACTGATCGACAAGACCGGCATCCCGTTCATCACCACGCAAATGGGTAAAGGTGTGGTCGACGAGCGCCACCCGCGCTTCCTCGGCAACGCTGCGCTGTCGTCCGGCGACTTCGTTCACCGCGCGATCGAGGCCGCCGACCTGATCGTCAACATCGGTCACGACGTGATCGAGAAGCCGCCATTCTTCATGGTGCGTGGCGGCACCGAAGTCATCCACATCAACTTCCGCTCTGCCGAAGTCGATGCCGTGTACTTCCCACAGGTGGAAGTGATCGGTGACATCGCCAACGCCGTCTGGCAGATCGGCGAAGCGCTGAACGACACCTCGCACTGGGACTTCACCCGCCTGATGGCTATCCGCGAAGCCAACGAAGCGCAGATCGCCGAAGGCGCCGACGACAACCGCTTCCCGGTCTACCCGCAGCGCCTGGTGGCCGACATCCGTCGTGTGCTGCCGTCCGAAGGCATCGTGGCCTTGGACAACGGTATCTACAAGATCTGGTTCGCCCGCAACTACAAGGCGCACAAGCCTAACACCGTGCTGCTGGACAACGCCCTGGCGACCATGGGCGCCGGCCTGCCATCGGCGATGGCGGCGCACCTGGTGCACCCGGACCGCCCGGTGATTTCGGTGTGCGGCGACGGTGGCTTCATGATGAACAGCCAGGAGCTGGAAACGGCAGTACGCCTGGGCATGCACATCACCGTGGTGATCCTGCGTGACGACGGCTATGGCATGATCCGCTGGAAACAGGCCAACATGGGCTTCACCGATTTCGGCCTGGACTACGGCAACCCGGACTTCGTCAAGTACGCCGAAGCCTACGGTGCCAACGGCCACCGCGTGGAAAGCGCCGACGGCCTGCTGCCGCTGCTCGAGCACTGCATCAAGACCCCGGGCGTGCACGTGATCGACTGCCCGGTCGACTACAGCGAAAACGACCGCATTCTCAACAGCGAGCTGCGTGAGCGCGCGCTGGCGGTGTAAAGCGTAACAGTCCAGTTGATGGCTCTCCGGCAGCCACAGATATCTCCGATCCTGTGGCTGCCGGCTGGTGGTAATCAATAACCCCTTTACCCATTGGGTAATTTTTCATGCTCGGTTCTTCAACCCATGAAGAGCACACGAACATGACCATCGGTTCAACACACAACCATCCTGCAGACCTCGCCATCGAGCCCTCCCTGCCCATGCAACCGTGGGCCGCACGTTACCCCAACCCTCCTGATCTCTGCTTTGACTACCGCCGTCTGATCGAACAGGAAGGAGGCGTTGCACGAGCCACCCAGCCAGACCACCGAATCTGCATCGTCGGTGCTGGTATTACCGGGCTGACTGCGGCTCGAGAACTATTGCGCTGCGGCTTTACCCGGGTCTCCTTGATCGAGCAGTCCCAGCGTGTGGGTGGGCGTCACCTGACCTTGGTGAACAGCACAGGAAATCACAAGCAGCCGGCAACCCCTTTCGAAATGGGGGCCATGCGCATGCCGTTTTTCAACAGGACTGGTGAAGCCCCAAAAGACGGGCACTCGCTTATGGCCTACTACGCCAAGCTGTTCGACCTGCGCATTTCCGATTTTCCGAATCCGGGGACGCCGTGGGTCAATGCCACGGGGATATACCTTCGTGATGGCCAGTTGGAGGGTGGTGGCGATCCTGCGTTGCTGATCTGGCGTAACCCGGAAGGCAATACACCCCCACCCACCCCGATACTTCAACAGGTCTATGACAAGTGGCACCATTTTGCGACGCGTTTCGCCGAGCGTATCGCTACGGTTTATGGCACTTGTGGCTGGGAGTCGATGTGGTCGGCCATCGTTGAACGCTATCACCGGTTATCGTTTAGAGAACTGGTGCATCTACCCGCCCTTGCGGCTTGGGATCCAGCAAAGCCTGGAGACTTTGGTGGGTTGGGCATGAGCAGCGACGAATCGGCAATCTTCTATGCGATCGGCATTGGAGATGGCAGTTGGGGAGCGTTCTATGACGTCTGTTGCCTGTATCCGCTGCGTACAGCAATCTTTGGCTTCAGTAGCCACTTGCAGTTGGTACATGGGCGTGTTGATCAAGAGGGCGTGCCCTATGCGGCACCGCACCTCGAAGCCAGCCGTGTCCCGGACAGCAGAGGGTTGATGTTTCAGGGGCCAGCCTATATCGGGCTCGCGGCGCTGGATGAAAGTCTTATGTTTCTAGACATCGGACTGAGCGGCACCTCGCTGTACGACCACCTGTTGCAACGAGAGGATGGGCTACTCACCGACACCTCGGTCTGTTCGTTGCAGAAACTGGAGAATGGTCAGTTGCGGGTCGGTTATCGTTGGCACTGCAGCGATCCGCTTGAAGAAAGCCTCCACTACGAAGACTTCGACAGTGTGATCCTGACTACCCCGTCGTGGTTGATCGAAACCAACATCCGGCTTGACGGTTTCAATCGACAGATCCTGCCGCAGACAATCGTGGATGCCTGGAAGCATGCCCATTGGGAGACCAGCTGCAAGGTCTATGCTCCGCTGAGCAAGCGCTTCCTCGACCGTAAGTCGGCTTTGCCCCAGATCCTGGTAACCGACAGTTTTGTCCACGACGTGTATGCCTATCGATACAACGATAATTATCCAGAGGACTGCATCCTGCTGAGTTATACCTGGGAGGACGATGCAACGAAGCTGGCCGCGTTTTCCGACGCGCAGTTGGGGCAGAAATGCGTGAACGAGCTTGATCGAATTCTGCTGCGGTGTAGCAACATAGGCGAGGCCATATCACCCTACATTGACACTCGCAACATCCGCATACAACGGTGGATGACAGATAAGAACGCCTTGGGATGTGCAAAGCTGTACCGGGCAGGCACTTATTACGATGCGGTAAACCTGATGAAATACAACCGCGATTTCAGCGCCCTGTCAGGCCTGTATCTGGCTGGAGAGTCCTTCTCTGTTGACGCCGGCTGGACCGAGCCGTGTTTACGAACGGCTGTGGATGTCGTGATCAACCTTTGCGATAGAACATCAGCACAGTTTCACGGTGGTTTCACCCTGGACCATTACCCGCATTATCAAGTCAGGATCCAAGGCTGTTAGCGTGTTGATTGTAGGGCCATTCCTACAATGTCTCTCTTCCTTTCCTTCGAGCTGGTGGGAGTGTCCTGACTGTCGCTCCCCAGCCCAGCCCCGTTTTACTGGCGTCCTTCCAAAACAACCACAAGAAGGAAGCTGCCATGTCTGCACACTGTCCCGCCGTCAGTCCAGTTCGCATCGCCGTCATTCAATACGACCCGCAGGTCGGGCTTGAGCATTGCGACGGCAACCTGAGCAAAGGCCTGGCATTGGCCCGTCGCGCCGCGCAAGAAGGCGCCAACCTGATCGTGCTACCTGAGCTGGCCAACACCGGCTACACCTTCCACACCCGCGCAGAAGCCTATGCCCACGCCGAAACGCTAGAGGCAGGTATCAGCCTGAACGCCTGGGCGGATTTTGCCAGGGAATATCAGGTCTACCTGGCCGCAGGTTTTGCCGAACGCGACGGGCTGAAGCTCTACGACAGTGCCGTACTGTTCGGCCCTGAAGGCCTGCTAGGCCATTACCGCAAGGCCCACCTATGGAATCAGGAGAAGCTCTGGTTCACCCCTGGCAACCTGGGTTTTCCGGTATTCGAGACACCGCTCGGGCGTATCGGCCTGCTGATCTGCTGGGACATCTGGTTCCCTGAAGTGCCACGGCTGATGGCAGCACAAGGTGCCGATATCATCTGCAGCCTGAACAACTGGGTGTGGACCCCACCACCGTTGTTCGATGACACGGGGCGCTGCATGGCTTCCTACCTGACCATGACCGCGGCACACGTCAACAACCTCTACATTGCCGCAGCCAACCGCATAGGCCATGAGCGGGGTGGGCGCTTCCTCGGTTGTTCGTTGATTGCCGGTAGCAATGGCTGGCCCATCGGCGAGGTGGCCAGTGCCGAAGAGGAGAGCATTGTCTTCGCCGATGTCGACCTCAGCAATGCCCGCTCGGCACCGATCTGGAACAGCCTCAACGACCTGCCTCGGGACCGCCGTACCGATCTCTATGACGCGACCCTTGGTTACCGCCTGCATGCCGCAATGCCGCGTTGAGGAGGTGGCACATGAAAACCTTGCATGCTCTGGATCGGAAGCATTTGCCCCTGGTGCTGTTCGTCAGCCTGCTGGGGGCACTGGCTGCCAGCCTCGCCCACGGCCAATGGCCGGACTACACGCAACTGGCGGCGACAGTCGATCAGCCACTGAGCCGGCTGCGCTGGATCGTCGGTGATATCAGTGAGGTGGCGTTCTACAAGCACGAACTGCCCGCCCTGGGCTTGCTGCTGGGGGCTTGCCTGGCGCACCTGGCCCATGTGCACGGATATCGCTGGCAGGGTTTTGCCATCTGCTATGGCAGCGGACTATGGCCATGGGTGTTTACCAGCTCGCTGTTGGGCCTGCTGCTCAGCCACGCGTTCTGGGGCTGGACCTTGGCCAGTGGCACCTGGCAGCCGACCTTCGTTGCCTTCGTATCGTTGCCGGCAGCCATGGTGCTGCTGTACGGCGCGGGCTGGCGGGTCACGCTCAGCGGCGCACTGCTGGGAGCGTTGCTGGTCACCCCGGCCAGTCTGTTGATGGTCAACTACCTGTGTTATCCGCTGCAGCTGCCGGTGGTAATCGGCAACGTCAGTGGCATGGCGTTGGCAAGCCTGGTGGCGTTCATGCTGTGCCGGCGCTTTCCGTCATGGGTGCGGCACAGCCACAAGCCTGCAGTACGCGACCCCGTTGCTGCGCAACCCGATTACGGCGTTGTCTGGACCTTGCGACGGGTTTTGGCCGATTTCAGCGAAGCGCCATTCTTCGGTAATGAGCTGGCCAGTCTCGGGCTGCTGCTGGGCGTGCTTCTGGCTTACCTGCTGGCCCCGGCAGCGCCGGCCTACGGGTCGCTGCTGCTGATACCAATGGTTGCCGGCCAGGCATTGGCATCATTGGTCGGGGTTCTGCTCTGGCATGGTCAATGGCAGGCGCGCGGTTGGTATCCCACTTACATCCCCATCGTCTCGATCGTCCCGGCCGCCGTGCTCACCCATGGCGGTAGCTGGCAAGTAGTGGTGGGCAGCGCAGTGCTGGGCGCGCTGGTAGCTCCGCCATTGGCAGCGGCCATTACCCAGCGTTTGCCGGCCTACATGCATGGCTACATTGGAAATGTGCTGTCGATGGCCATCAGTACGCTGGGGATCGTGCCGCTGGTTGGCTGGTTTGCGGGAGGTGCAGCATGAGCGAGCAAACGCATCTGCCCAAGCTGTCGATTGCCAGCCTGGGGGGCACGGCAAGCATGCAGGCAAGCGCCCATGGCTGCGCGGTGGTGCCCAGGCTTGGTTGCGACGCATTGCTGGCAAGCGTGCCGCAACTGCGCGAGATGGCCGAGCTTGAAATGGTCACGCTGGGCCTGCTGCCCAGTGCCTCGCTGGGCTTTGCGGCGCTGCTTGAGGTGCTGGCCTGGGCGCACGCAGAGGTAGAGCGTGGAGCGCAGGCGGTAATTCTGACCCAAGGAACCGACAGCCTTGAGGAAACGGCGTATTTCCTCGATCTGCTGTGGCCGTTCGATGCACCAGTCGTGATGACCGGTGCCATGCGCGCGGCCAGCCAGCCGGGCTGCGACGGCCCGGCCAACCTGCTGGGTGCGGCGCAAGTTGCCCTGGCGGCGGGCAGCCGTGGGCGCGGCGTATTGGTGTTGATGAATGAACAGGTCCACAGCGCCGCAAGGGTGCGCAAGACCGCCAGCCTGTCGATGGCTGCATTCGAGTCGCCCGGTGGTGGCGCGCTGGGCGATGTCGTCGAGGGCGCGGTGGTCTATCGCCAACCGGCTACACGGCGGGAGGTACTGCCGCTACCGCAACGCACCGAACATCGCGTTGCACTGCTGGAAGCCTGCCTGGACGCGGATACGGCGTTGTTACAGGCGGTTGCCACGCTCGGTTACGAGGGGCTGGTCATTGCCGGATTTGGCGCAGGGCATGTTTCCGCTTGTTGGGCCCAGGTGCTGGATACGCTGGTGCCCGCCTTGCCGGTGCTCGTCGCCACCCGCACAGGCAGCGGCCCTACAGCCCGCGCCACCTATGGCTTTGCCGGAGGCGAGGTCGACCTGCAAGGCAAAGGTGTACACATGGCCGGGCAGCTTTGCCCGCGCAAGTGTCGCATTCTCTTGTGGTTGCTGATCGGTAGCGGCAGGCAGCACCTGCTGCACAGCCTGTTGCCAGGCTGACCAAACTGCCCGCGGGACGACAACCGCGGGCAGCCCTTGGGCGGTTCTGTGCTAGGGTGCACACACTTTTGCTTCCCAGGATGTCCACCCATGCTACCCGCCCTCAGCGAAAAAGAACTCGACCGCCTTGAAGACCTGCTGATCACCTACGGCAACGATTACTCGGTGTTGAACCTGGCCGAGCTCAATGGTTTTTTCACCGCACTGGCCAGCTCACCGGTCACCGTCACCCCGGAGCAATGGCTGCCCGTGGTGGCAGGTGGCAAGGTGCCGAAATTCAAGAAACCGGCGCACGAAGAGGCCTATACGGCGTTGATGCTGCGCTACGCCAACCAGGTGGCGGAAGAACTGGGTGATGACATCGATCGGTTCGAGCCGCTGTTCGAGGAAAGCGAAGGCGAGCAGGGCATGGTGATCGTGATGGAGGAGTGGTGCTTTGGCTACATGCGCGGCACTCAGGTCGCTGGCTGGAAGCCGCTGCCTGCGGAGCAGGACCAGTTGCTCAAGGCCATTTCGCTGCATGGGCTGGAGGATAACTTCGAGCTGCTGGACCAGATGAGCGAAGACGACATCCAGGCCTGCGTACCGCAGGTGGTCGAGGCTGCACGCGGGCTATTCCGGTACTTCAAGCTGCACTGAATCCAGCGGGTGCCCTGAGGCGGATGCTTGCGGGGGCTCTGGTCGGCGCCTGTGCCACGATTATTCCGCCAGGCGAAATTATGGTTTCCCTGGCGCACTGATTCTGTTGCCAGGCGAACCCGTGCAGCATGTGCTCCATCAGCCCACCCCGGAGCTGACCAGGAGCCAAGCCCATGTCGAACCCGATCAAGCTTTACAACTTCCCCAAGTCCGGCCACGCCCACCGCATCGAGCTGATGCTTTCGCTGCTGAACCTGCCTACCGAACTGGTCCTCGTCGACCTGGCCAAAGGTGCGCACAAACAGCCCGACTTCCTTGCGCTGAACCCGTTCGGCCAGGTGCCGGTCATTGATGACAACGGCACGGTGATTGCCGATTCCAACGCCATCCTTGTCTACCTGGCGAAGAAGTATGGCAATGGCACCTGGCTGCCCGAGGAGCCTGCCGCCGCCGCCCGCGTACAACGCTGGTTGTCGGTGGCTGCCGGCCCGCTGGCATTCGGCCCTGCCGCCGCCCGCCTGGTGACGGTATTCGGTGCTTCATTCAATACCGATGAAGTGATTACCCGCGCCCACACCTTGCTCAAGGTGATCGACGCCGAACTGGCCAAGGCACCCTTCCTGGCGGGTAATACCCCGACCATCGCAGACATCGCCAACTACTCGTACATCGCCCACGCACCAGAAGGCAACGTGTCGCTGGAGCCCTATGCCAACGTACGCAACTGGCTGGCAAGGGTCGAGGCGCTGCCGGGCTTCGTACCGATGCCGCGTACCGTGATCGGCTTGCAGACCAGCGCCTGACACTTCGCCACGACGAGGAACGCCGCCATGCAACAGAACCCGGACCACCGCCCCTCGCCCTGGCACGCGGGCGAGAAAACCCTGCAGGAAAAGGTCGGTGTCGCGGAGCGCATGGAGGCGTTCGGGCAGAAGGTGATTCGCGACTACATGCCCGAGCAGCATCGTACCTTCTATCATCAGCTGCCGTTCATGATCGCCGCCAGCGTGGATGCCCAGGGCCGCCCTTGGGCGACCGTGCTGGAAGGGCCGGAAGGCTTCGTCAGCTCGCCGGACCCTCGGCAGCTGACGATCGACACCCAGTTGCCGGCAGACGACCCCGCTAGCGCCGGGCTGAGTGCCGGGCAAGCAGTCGGCCTGCTGGGGATCGAACTGCACACCCGTCGGCGCAACCGCCTCAACGGGCAGATCCACCAAGGTGGCAACGGCCCACTGCAGGTTACGGTCGAGCAGTCGTTCGGCAACTGCCCGCAGTACATCCAGTTGCGCGAGTACACGCGCGTCGTCGAGCCCGCCCAGGGGCGTGTCGATGCGGCGATGCTGGATGCAGCGGCTGTCGGCATGATCCGGGCAGCCGACACTTTTTTTGTCGCCAGCTATATCGAGCATGGCGATGGCCAGCGTTCGGTGGATGTCTCCCACCGTGGCGGCCGGCCTGGCTTCATCAAGGTCGAAGGCAACCGCCTGACCATTCCCGACTATGCCGGCAACCTGCATTTCAACACGTTGGGCAACCTGCTGGTGAACCCACGCGCAGGGTTGCTGTTCATCGACTTCGCTAAGGGCAATGTGTTGCAGCTCTACGGACGCACCGAAATCCTCCTGGACAACCCCGCCAGCCAGGCGTTCGAGGGCGCCGAGCGCTTGTGGACGCTGGATGTCGAGCAGGTGGTGTGGCGCCCGGCTGCCGTGTCTCTGCGCTGGGCATTCAAGGAATATGCGCCGACCAGCCTGGCGACCGGCACCTGGGAAGAGGCCGAAGCGCGCCTGCAACAACGTCAGCAGCAGCGCCAATGGCAGCCGTGGCGTGTGCTGCGGGTAGAACAGGAAAGCCGCGATATCCGATCGTTCTACTTGGAACCGCCTGCCGGCAGCAAGGTGACCTTTGCCGCGGGGCAGCATGTGCCGGTGCAATTGCAGTTCGCTGGCGAGGCACCGCTGATCCGCACCTACAGTTTGTCCAGCGCGCCTTCCGACCGCTACCTGCGCATCAGCGTCAAAGCCCAGGGCCCGGCGTCGCGGCACTTGCATGAGCGCATTGGCGCCGGCGATGTGCTGAATGTACGCGCGCCGATGGGCAGCTTCGTGCTGGACCCGCACAGCACCCGGCCGCTGGTGCTGATTGGCGCGGGAGTGGGAATCACGCCATTACTGGCCATGCTGCGCGAGCAGCTGAGCAAGGGGCAGGCACGGCCCGTCCACTTGTTCCATGGCGCGCGCAGCCTGGCTGACCTGCCGTTTGCTGAGGAACTGGCACGCTTGCGACAGCAAGCCGGCGGCCTGCTTCAGGTGCACCGTGCCCTTAGCCAGCCGGAAGAGCACGCGCTGATCGGCCGTGATTACCAGTTCGCTGGTCGGCTGGGGATCGAGCAGGTCAAGGCAACGCTGGCGCTGGGCGACTACGATTTCTACCTGTGCGGCCCGGGCAGTTTTACCCAGCAGTTGTATGAGGGGCTGCGCGGGGTGCATGTACCGGATGCGCGGATCCACGCCGAAGCCTTCGGCCCTTCGACGCTTCGGCGGCACACCGACGCGGGCCAGCCCAGCCTGCAGCAGCCGCCTGCGGCCAGCGAGCCGGTGCCAGTATACTTTGCCGCTTCGGCCAAGGAGGCGCGCTGGGCGCCCGGTAGCGGCACGCTGCTGGAGCTGGCCGAGGCACGCGGATTGGCCCCGGAATTCAGTTGCCGAGGCGGATCGTGCGGTACCTGCAAGACCCGGCTGGTGAGTGGCCAGGTGCATTACCCGAACCCGCCGGCCGAATTGCCGGAAGCCGGTTCGGTGCTGATCTGTTGTGCCGTGCCGGCGAAGGTGGAAGAAGGCGGGCAAGCGTTGATATTGGATGCCTGATTCGCCTGCTTCTTCCGCGGGCTGTTGCAGGCGCGGCCCGTGGCCGCAACAGGCAGCAGAAAACGCCCAGATGAAAGATAATCCCGGCACCTCATGCCCACCAGGAGCCCGCATGGACCAGATCCACCTGATGAAGGTGTTCGTCGCCACCGGCGAACTGGAAAGCTTCGCCGCCGCTGCTCGGCGCCTGGACATTTCCCCGGCTGCGGTCACTCGCGCCGTCAGCGCCCTGGAAGAACAGCTCGGAGTCAAGTTGCTGCTGCGCACCACCCGCAGCGTCCGCTTGACCGAAGCCGGTAGCCGCTACCTGGAAGACACCCGGCATATCCTCGCCAGCATCCACGAGGCCAACGAAGCTGCCGCCGGCATCAACTCGACGCCCAAGGGCGACCTGGCCGTCACCGCGCCCATCCTGTTCGGCAAGAAATTCGTCATGCCGTGTATCGTCCGTTACCTGCAGCAGTACCCTGAAGTGGATGTATCCGCGTACTTCCTCGACCGCATCGTCAACATGGTCGAAGAAGGCATGGATGTGGCCGTTCGCATCGGCCCCTTGCCCGACTCCGGGTTGAAAGCGCTGCGGGTGGGCAGGGTCCGGCGCATGCTGTGTGCCTCTCCCGAATACCTGGCGCGCCATGGCGTGCCGAAGCACCCGTCCGACCTGGCCGGGCATGCGGTGATCGGCACCACCAACCTGTCGCCACGCGCCGGCTGGCGCTTCGGGGTGGCCGAGGAACCGACCTTGGTGCGCGTGAAGCCCCGCTTGACCGTTACCAGCAATGACGGGGCGATCGCCGCCGCCAGTGGCGGGTTGGGCATTGCCCGCCTGCTGTCGTACCAGGTCGCGGACGAACTGGCCAGTGGGCAGCTGCAGGTGCTCCTGGCCGAGTACGAGGAGGCGCCTTGGCCGATCCATGTGTTGCACCGGGAGAGCAAGTACGGTTCGGCCAAGGTCCGGGCGTTCATCGACATGCTGGCGCAGGCGCTGAGGGCTCAGCAGCTGGATTGATACCCCAGCACCCCTACAGCGCCTGGTACTGCATTGTGAATGTCAGGCTCATCGCCTCTCCGTGCTGCAACAGGCGTAACCCCGGCCGCCCCGGCAGGTGGTGCGCATTGACCGGATGGCTGACCGGTTCGAAGCAGAAAAAACCTTGCCCTTGCGGGCAGAACAACAGGAAGTGCTGCGCGCCGCTGGCACGGCACGCCAGTCGGTAGCCGGCGCTGGGTTGTTCGATCACGCATTCTCCCGGCCAGCCACTGAAGGCGTGGTCAACGATCGCCTCCGGCAAAACCCCCATCGTATTGAAACACCATCGATGAGGTACCGGCGCCTGATACGAAGGCAAGCGTCCCATGTCTGCCAGCCACACCTTATGCGCTGGCGCATACAGCCTGGTGTCGGGGTATCGGGGAAAGTATGGATGCAGCCCCAACCCATACCAGGTCGCCTGCGTATCCAGATGGGTAACCTGCAGGTCCAGCTGCAGGGCGCCTTCATCCAGATGAATGTCCAGCGCTGCCTGGTAGGCAAAGGGTACTGCGCTGCGCAGCGTCAGCCGCGCATGCCGTTCGCTGTGCCGGGCTACCTGCCAGGCCTGCTGCCAGGCACTGCCATGGATCGGGTAGGGATCATGCGTGGTATTCGGCGCCAATGCCTGCCAGCCCCCGGGCCGGGCAAAGCCACCCTCGCCGACGCGGTTGGACCAAGGCGCCAGCGGGTAGCAGGCCAGGCGGCGTGGGGAACCGCTGGCCAGCGCGTCGCAATCAGAATGGCGCAGCAATGCCTGGCCGGTCGCCTTCACTTGCCAGTTGACCAGGCTGGCGCCCAGTTCCGGGGCCAGGCTCAGGCGGGTCAGGCGGTCGTGCAGATGCACTTCGGTCACACCCATGCAAGGCTCCTTGCCCGCTTTCCGGTCACAGCACCACACCTGGCAGCCACAGCGAAATGGCCGGAATGTAGGTCACTGCCATCAGCACCAGGAACAGCGCCAGGTAGAACGGCAGCAGGGCCTTCACCGTCGACTCGATGCTCACCTTGCCGATGGCCGAGCCGACGAACAGCACAGCCCCTACCGGCGGCGTGATCAAGCCGATGCCCAGGTTGACCAGCATGATCATGCCGAAGTGCACCGGGTCCACGCCGATGCCGGTGATCACTGGCAGCAAAATCGGCGTGAGGATCAGGATCAGCGGTGCCATGTCCATCACCGTGCCTAGCAGCAACAGCATGAAGTTGATGCACATGAGGATCACGTAACGGTTGTCCGACAGGGTCAGGAATGCCGTGGTGATCTTCGACGGGATCTGCATCAGCGTCATCACGTAGCCGAAGCTGGCAGCGAAGCCGATCAGGATCATCACGATAGAGATGGTCCGTACCGTGCGGTGCATCAGCTTGGGCAGGTCGCGCCACTTGTAGTCGCGGTAGATGAACATGGTCACAAAGAACGACCACACCACTGCCACAGCCGCCGACTCGGTCGCGGTGAACACGCCCGTCAGAATGCCACCGAGGATGATCACCATGGCCATCAGCCCCCACAGCGCCTCACCGGCAATCTTCAGCGCCTGGCGCAGCGGTATGACTTCACCCTTCGGGTAGTTGCGCTTTTTCGCGAACAACAGGCACAGGCCCATCATCACCGCACTCAGCAGCAGCCCCGGCATCACCCCGGCCATGAACAGCGAGGCGATCGACACCGAGCCGCCGGCAGCCAGCGAGTACAGCACCGAGTTGTGGCTGGGCGGTGTCAGCAGCGCCTGCACCGAGCCACTGACGGTAACCGCCGTGGAGAATTCACGCGGGTAGCCCTTGCGCTCCATTTCCGGAATCAGCACCGAGCCCACCGACGCCGTGTCCGCCACCGACGAGCCGGAAATCGCCCCGAAGAACGTCGAGGCCATGATATTGACCAATGACAGCCCACCGCGCACGAAGCCCACCAGCACCCCGGCGAAGGCTACCAGCCGTCGCGACATGCCGCCCTCGGCCATGATCGCACCGGCCAGCACGAAGAACGGAATGGCCAGCAGCGAGAATTTGTTCACCCCGCTGGCCACCTGGATCATCATCGCCTGCAGCGGTATGTCGATCCACCAGGCGCCGATCAGCGCTGACAGGCCCAGGGCGTAGGCCACCGGCATGCCGAGCAGGATGAGCGCTACGAAACTGCCCAACAGAATCAACGCATCCATCTATGCCGCTCCTTCGTTTTCTTCAAGCTGCTCGAAGCGCACCACCTTGCGGTGGCTCTGATCGCCCAATAGAAGTTTTTCCACCACGAACACCAGGGTCAGCACCCCGCCAATCGGGATCGGCGCGTAGGTCATGCCCACCCGCACACCCGGCAACGACGCCATAAACTGGTTCCAGGTGGTGATACACAGCTTGAAGCCGTAGTACGCCATGAACACGCACACCAGGATCATCAGCACCTGCACCAGCAGCGCGACCAGTTGACGCGGCACTGGCGGCAGGCGCTCGGTGATCATGCCCACTGCCATGTGCGCCCCGGCCCGGTAGCTGGCGGCGGCACCGACGAAGGTGAATACCACCATCAGCAGGATGGCTACCGGCTCGGGCCAACTCGAGCCGGTGCCCAGTACGTAACGGGCGAAGATGCCCCAGGGGATGATCAGCGACATGGCCAGGATCGACAGGCCGGCGACCCAGATGCAGCTGCGGTACAGCGTGTCGTTCACACGCAGGACAAGGTTTTTCATGGGCATCACCAAAGCGGCAGGGCGGGGCCCGCACTGCCGAAGTCGTTCGGGAAGGGCCGCGGTTACTGGACGGCGTCGATACGCTTCATCAGGTCGGCATACTGCGCGCCGTATTTTTCGCGTACCGACGCGGTGGCGTCGTAGAACGGCTTCTTGTCCACGCTGATGAACTCGACACCGGCGGCCTTGAGCTTCTCTTCGCTGGCAGCGGACTTGGCGTCCCACAGAACGCGCTCTTCCATCTGCGCCTCGCGTGCCACCTTCTTCACCAATGCCTGCTGCTCGGGGGTGAGCTTGTTCCAGGTGGTCTTCGACATCACCACCGGCTCCGGCAGGATCAGGTGGCCGGTCAGGGTGTAGTATTTGGCGTTCTGGTAATGGTTGTGTTCGAGCAGGGTCGGCGGGTTGTTCTCGGCGCCGTCGATCACCCCGGTCTGCAGCGCGCTGAAGATTTCGCCGGTGTCCATGGCGATGCCGTTGCCGCCCATGGCGTTCATCATGTCGATGAACAGCGGGTTGCCCTGCACGCGAATCTTCATGCCCTTGAGGTCTTCCAGGCTGCGCACCGGCTTTTTCGTGTAGATGCTGCGCGAGCCGCCGTCCATCCAGGCCAAGGCCACCAGGTTGAAGTCGGAGTTGGTGATCTTGTCGAGGATTTCCTGGCCGATCTCGCCGTCGATGACCTTGCGCATGTGCTCATGGTCTCGGAACACGAACGGCATGTTGAACACGTTCACGTCCGGCACCACCGGGCCGACGATCCCCAGGCTGACGCGGGTCATCTGCACGGCGCCGATCTGCGCCTGTTCGATGACCTCCTTTTCCGAACCCAGCACACCGCCGGCGAACATCTTGAAGGTGATCTCGCCATTGCTGGCCTGCTCCAGCTTGTCGCCCATGTTCTGCTCGGCGACCACGGTCGGGTAACCGGCCGGGTGGATCTCGGCGAACTTGATGTCCAGCGCCGAGGCGGGCAGGGGCAGGCTGAAGGCGAGAGGGAGTACCGCGAGCAGCAGTTTGCGTTTGAACGTCATGGTGAAACTCCGTGGTTTTTATTATCCGGTTTCGGGCGTGCAAGTATCGGGCGGCATGGGGCTCAGCCCCGGTAGGCAGGCTCCTCCAGGCCCTTGGTGCCAGGGCTGAGGGCAAACACCCCACCAGCCAGGGGCTGGTCGCTGAGGTCGATGTCGGTGGGGCGTATCGAGGTGACGTACAGGGTGTCCAGGTTGGCGCCGCCAAAGGCGCACATCGACGGCTTTTTCACCGGTACGCTGAGTGAGCGGTCGAGGCGGCCGTCGGGGGTGAAACGGTGGATCTGGCCGGCGTCATTGCCGCAGATCCAGTAGCAACCATCCTGGTCGATCGCGGCGCCATCAGGGCGGCCGGGGTAGCCGCGCATGTCGACGAACAGCCGTTTGCCATGTGGCGTGCCGCTGTCGATGTCGTAGTCGAACACCCAGATCTTCTGCACGCTGGGGTGCGAGTCGGACAGGTACATGCGCCGGCCATCAGGGCTGAACGCCAGGCCATTGGGCACGATCATGCCGTCCTGCTGCAGGTGTAGCCGGCCTTCGCCGTCAAGCCGGTACAAGGCGCCGACATGGGCGCCTTGCTGCATGTCCAGTAGCATGCTGCCGGCCCAGAAGCGGCCCTGGCGGTCACAGCGGCCATCGTTGAAGCGCATCCCGGCCTGGGCGTGCTGCACACCGCCGAGCAGGCGCTTGTCCAGGCTGCCGTCAGCCTTCGCCCGCAGCGCAAAGATGCCGGTTTCCATGCCGGCCACCCAGCCTTGGCCGTTGCGGGCGATGCAGGCGAGCATCTCATCGGCTTGCCAGACCTGATGCACGTCATCGGCCGCCTGCCAGCGGTGCAACTGGCGTGCAGGAATATCGACCCAGTACAGGGCCTGTTCGTCGGGGTGCCACACGGGGCTTTCGCCGGTGCCATTGCGGGCGTCGACGATCAGTTCGCAGTTCATGGCCTTGCCTCCTGGCATGCGTAGGGTCAGTCGAACGGGCCTGCCGCGGTGAAGGCACCGCCCTGATAGACCATGCTCGGGTCATCGGCGGCAGGCGCCGGCTGGGCTTCCACGGCGCTGCGGAAGGTTTCGGAACTGTCCTTGGGCTGGTAGCCCAGGTGCGCGGCATGACGGTTATCCCACCATACGGTGCGGTTGTCGGATGCGCCGTAGACGATGGTGTGGCCAACATCGGGCGTGAACAGACCGCGCCCGATCAGTTGCACCAGGTCGTCATAGCTCAGCCAGGTGCAGAGCATGCGCGGGTTCTGTGGCTGAGGGAACGAGGAGCCGATGCGGATGCTGACCGTCTCGATGCCGTAGCGGTCGAAATAGAAACTGGCCAGGTCTTCGCCGTAGCACTTGGACAGCCCGTAGTAGCTGTCGGGACGGCGCGGCGAATGCGCGTCGATGCGTTGGTCCTGGCGGTAGAAACCGATGGTGTGGTTGGAACTGGCGAAGATGATGCGCCTGACGCCGTGCTTGCGGGCTGCCTCGTACACGTGGAACACGCCGCAGATGTTCGGGCCGAGGATGTCTTCGAAAGCATGCTCGGTGGAAACGCCGCCAAAGTGCAGGATGGCATCCACGCCCTCGACCAGGGCATGCACTGCCGCTTTGTCGGCCAGGTCACAGACGATGACTTCTTCATGCGGGCCCGCAGCGGGTGCCATGGGCTTGATATCGGAAAGGCGCAGGACCTCGGCGTAGCCTTGCAGGCGTTCGCGAAGGACCTTGCCCAGGCCGCCTGCCGCTCCGGTGAGCAGCAGGCGATTGAAGGGAGTGGTGGTCATGGCCGGCTCTTTTTGTGATTGTTGTAAGTTGTCGTATGACTTGGCTGATTATTGTGGCTGCTTCAGGTGGTTGTCAATCACACATCACAGCAGCGACAACGGGTAGTTGAAGATCAACCGGTTCTCATCGAACTCGTTGTTGCTGTAATCCCGCCGAATCGACGAGTTCCGCCATTTCACGCTCAGATCCTTGAACGGCCCGCTCTGGATCACATACGCCAGCTCGGTCTCGCGCACCCATTCCTTGCCGTCGGTCTCGCCACCGCTGTGAACATCGCGGCCACTGATATAGCGGTTCATCAAGGTCAACCCCGGCACCCCCACGGTGACGAAGTTGAAGTCATGGCGTACCTGCCATGAACGCTCGTTGGCATTGTCGAAGCTGGAGTTGTAGCTGTCGTTGGCCAGGGTCCCGCCACTTGTGCCGTTGACCCGCATCCAGGTATCGCCATCGACCTTCTGCAGGCCGACCCAGAAGGTGTTGCCGGCGTACTTCGCCGAGAACATGCCTGAGTAAGTCTTGTTGTCCAGTTCGCCGGCCCGTTCGGAACCGTCTTCGTCGCCATGGAAGTAGCCCAGGTTGGCGCCCAAGGTCCAGGCACCAAGCGGCTGGCTGTGGCTCAGTTGCAGGTACTGCTGCTGGTAGACGTCCTTGAGTACCGCGTTCCACAACCCTACCAGGGTACGGTCCTGGTTGAACTTGTATTCGCCGCCGGCAAAGTTGAAGCGGTCCGACACGCCAGCGCCGTAGCTCATGTCGTCCATGCTGGCGTCGTTGCGCGGGCTGTTGCCGCGAAATTGCCCGCCGTACAGGGTCAGCCCGGCGATCTCGTTGGAGGTCACCTGCCCGCCACGGAAGGTCTGCGGCAACGAGCGCCCGTCATCCGAGCGCAGGATCGGCAGCACCGGCATCCATTCACCAACCTTCAGTTCGGTCTTCGAGACCCGCAGCTTGCCCGCCACCGCCAGGCGGCCATAGTCATCTGCCGGCTTGCCATCGTCATGGCGTGGCAGCAGCGCCGTACCATAGGTGCCACCGCCGCCGTCGAGCTTGACCGACCACAGCCCCAGCACGTCCACACCGAACCCGACCGGCCCTTCGGTAAACCCAGAGCGGGCATCGAGGATGAAGCTTTGCGTCCATTCCTCGGCTTTGCCCTGCGGGTTGCCAGGGTTGGTGAAGTTGCGGTTGATATAGAAGTTGCGCAGCCCCAGCGTGGCCTTGGCATCGTCGACAAGACCGGCGGCGAAGCTGGTGCCCGGCAGGCTGGCGATGGCCCCCGCACCCAGCAGGGCGAAGGGCAGGGTTTGGCAGATTTTCATTATTGTTGTGCTCCCTAAGGGTGTGGCAACCCGTCCGTCGGGCACGCGCAAGCGGCCTGCGGCGAGGACGGGTAGGTGACGGGCCGGTCAGGGCCGGGGGTGGATACGCGGTTACCGGGCGCTAGGTACTTGCAGGCCTACGCCAGCTGGCCAGGACAACAGGAGGGTGCATTAGACGGGGATACAGCGGGGTGAGTGCCGACATGGGTTCGTCCACGGATTGTTGTTTTTGTTATGTGTTGTCGTACAACTGTGGGCGATTATTAGCAAGCGCCAGCGGGGCTGTCAACGCTCCGCGTCGTGCAGCAGGGTGAATGTAAAGCAACCAGGACATTGCTGTTCCAGCCACGCTTTGGCTCTTTCACTGAGGAAGTACCCGCGATAGACATCCCCTTTGAAGAAATCGGCTTTTTCGTCGGCCTTGAGCACCTGGAGATACTGGCCGAGGTCGGCAGGTTCGTGCCGTGGGTCTTTGAGCAGGTTGAGCTTGCCCACGACGAATGCCTGCCAATACGCCGGCATGCGTGCGGCAAGCTCCGGGTCATGCGGCAGGCAGTCGATGATCGAGGTCGGGCCACCTTCCAGCTCGAGGTAATCGGTGATGGGCTTGCGGGTATCCCAGTGCAGCCAGTCAAGCTGCACGATGTGGGTTTTTTCCAGGTGCTCATACCGACTGATGCCTTTCAGGCCGCTTCGTTCCAGGGCTTCCTTGACCGGCTGGGTGAGCACCAGCGAGCCCGAGCGGATATACGCAGGCGGCGTGTACGGCCCGGCGCGCCTGATGCTGTCCACATCGGTGTCTTCATCCCAGGCAATCATGCCTTGGAGCAGTACCGCGCCCCAGTCTCCCCAAGGCGTTGGCAGGTTGTCCATATGGTAGATGTTCATAGCTGGCGGCTGATCCTGGCCGGCCGTTCAGGCGTACTGAACGAAAAAGAACCCGGCTTCGTCGCCTTGGTTTTTCCGCCGGGCTTGCTTGTCCAGATAGATGTAACCGATGCCATCCAGGAAGACCCCTTCCTGCTCGGGAGCCCAGCGGCTGATTTCATAGTCGGTCAGTTGCAAAAGGAGCAAGTACCGGCTTGGAACATAAATGGGATCTTGCATCCAGGCTGCTCGACCGAGTTGCTTGCTAATGCCCAGACCGGAGTCCTCGTCATCGTGCTCTTCGGCGAACTCCTCTTCGGTCATTGGCTCGAAGTCGATATAACGGCGCTCCAGCAAGAGCGTTCCAGGCGGGGCGGTTAACTCCTCCTCACACAGCCGGTGGAGAATGAACCGTGCATAACCATTGTGGATACCGGGTAGCTCCGCTTGCTCATGAAGTGAGTAGCGGTTGACAACAGACTGCTTGAAGCCGCCGGCGCGCTGTTTTCGAGCTGTGATGAATACCGTGGCAGCCATGCCGGGCGGAAAGATTTTAGCCGGCAGGAAGTTTTCCGTGACCGTACACAGAGGCGTCATCGGCTCCTGGGTGTCGGGCGCCAGAGGCCACAAGCCTGGGTCGTCCATGCGGACGCTGCCTCCCACTTGCCCGAGGCCTTTGTCTTCTTCGGTGAATATAATCTTCATGGCTCAGGTGAACTGAATGAAGAAGAAACCGGCGTCGTCGCCTTCCTTGCCACGGCGCGCCTGCATGTCCACGAACAGATAACCAATGCCTTCGCCGAACAGCCCAGCATGCTGCGGGCTGGCTTCGGCCACGTCGGCGTCCACCAGTTGCATCATGAACATGTAGCGCTGTGGTTCGTAGATCGGGTCCTGCAGCCAGCAGGGGCGGCCGCTGGGTTTGCTCAGGCCGATCCCGCTGTCCTCGTCCTCATGCTCCTCGTCATGCTCCTCGTCAGTCATTTCTTCAAAGTCGATGAACGCTCGTTCCAGCAGCAAGGGGGGATTGCTGGGCTCCAGTGGCTGGCTGGCGAGCTCATGCAGGATGACCCGGGCAAAGCCGGCGTTGATGACGTTCTGCAGTTCCGACTGCTGATTGACTGTATAGCGACGCTGGAGCGGGCGGCTGAAGCCACCGTCCTGCTGTTGCTCGACGGCGAGGAAAACCGTGATAGCCATGCCTGGCGGGACGAACCGGGCCGGTTGGAACTGTTCGGTCAGGGTCAGGATGGGCGTCATCAACCCACCGGTTTGCGGGTTGGCCGGCCACAAGGAAGGGTCCTTGAGCAAAGGCGCACCACCGATCTGGCCGAAGCCGCGGTCTTGTTGGGACAACACGATTTTCTTCATGGCTAGTAACACCCTTTGCTTTTGGCGAACGACTTGGCGTAGCGCCGGGCCGTTCTGAGTTGTTGGATTGTGACATCTCCCTGAGTCACCAGCGATTGGTAGATGGCCTTGGACATCAGGCGGATCTCAAGCTTGCCGCTTTTGAGCATCTGGTTAGGCTTGAGGCCCATTGCCTTGCGCAACCGGTTCTCTGCGGCATGCACCTGGTCATGATGCTTGGGCGTCAGGGCAATCGAAGGGTTGCCGCGCATCCGGCGTCCTTTCGGTGCCAGGCCGGCATCCTGCAAGAACTTGTTACGCAGAATTTCATGGGCTTCAAGGCCATCGCCACGGTGCGCCTTGGCACCATAACCTGCGGTTTCGCCTTCCTTGAGCAGCCCCCATGGGTCAATCCACGTGAATGGGTTCGGTGCATACTCGTAAAGGTTCAAACCACCGGCCAAACCGATTGGGTCTGGCTGGGTAAAGCGGCCTATCTCCGGGTCGTAGAAGCGGAACAGGTTGTAGTGCAGGCCGGTTTCGCGGTCCAGGTACTGGCCCTGGAAGCGCAGGTTCTGATCTTCCGGCAGACGGCTGGCCCGCTGTTCATCCCAGCTTGCACCCCAGCTCAGGTAGCGCGCCGACCACACGACCTCGCCGGTGTCATCGGTCAACTGTTCCGGCAGGCCATTGATGTCATTGTGGTAATGCAGCACCTGCTGATGAGCACCCTGGCCATCCACCCGGGCCAGCGGTTCATGGCCATCGTCTTCGTACAGGTACAACGCCTGCCGGCCATTGTGCTGCTCACCGAGCAGGCGCAGGCCACTCCAGCTGAAACGGGTGCGGCCAACCACTTGGCCGTCGAGCGTCGATTCGATCTTCTCGGTGCGCCGGCCCATCGGGTCGTAGCGCATGTCGATGATGCGTTCCCGCCCAGGTTGCAGGTTGCGCACCTGGACCAGCCGGTGCTCGGCGTCGTAGCGAAAATGCTGAGTACCGCGTCGGCGGCTGCGTTTTTCCACCAGGCGGCCGAAACCGTCGTAACGATAGCGCTTGTCCTCGAAGGTGAGCACGCGGTTGTGCCGGACCAGCCCGGCGCCTGCCGCCAGCGGGTCAAGCAGGTTCCCGGCCGGGTCGTAGCGGAACGCTTCGCGCTGGCCGGCGGGGCTGTCCTGACGGCCCAAGACATGGCCGCAGCCATCATGCTGATAAACCTGCAGATACCCGTTGCCGGGGTGCTGCACCTCGCGTACGGCCAGTTGGTCGGCGGCGTCGAACTGGTACCGCTGCTGGTCTGGCGCCGGCAGCCGGCTGGGCTGCGCTGCCGGGCGACGGAGCAGGGTGCGCAGGCGTCCGCCACGGTCGTACTGGCGTTGAATCGCCAGGTTGCCCTGCAGGCGCAGCGTCTCCCGGTGAACACGGTCACGCTCGAAATCGCACACCGCCTGGCCATCGAGGTTGATCTGGTGCAGGTGCCCGCTGCCGTAGTACAGGCGGTTGATCCAGCGGCCGTCGGGTACTCGCGTGCGGGTGAGATTGCCGAGCGGGTCATACTGGTACTGCACGCTGCCCTGCGCGCTGTGTTCCTCGAGCAACTGGCCCAGCGCATCGAAGGCGAAGCCCAGTTCCTCTACCTGGCCATCCACAGTGGTACGACGGATCGCAAACACGTTGTCCAGTGGGTCGTTGCAGTAGTCGGTGCGTCCCTCATCGGTATGGCGGGTCAGCAGGCGGCCGCCTGCGTCATAGGCCATGCGGTGAATGATGGGTGCCTCGTCGCTGCCCGGCGCAGGCAGGAAGGTGACCTGGACAAGATTGTCCAGCGGGTCGTACTGGTAGCGCCGCAGGCCACCGTCCAGATCGCGCTCGGCGATCAGCCGGTCGCCTGCATCCCATTCGAAACCGTAGGCCTCGCCATTTTCGTTGTACAGCGCAAGCAGGCGCCCATAGTCGTCATGGTGGTAGCGGACTTGTCGACCGAGCGCATCGATGCGCAGCTGCAACTGGCCACGGCGGTTACGCCGGTATTGGGTCACGTGGCCTGCCGTGTCGATGTGCTGGGCCAATAGGCCGCTGGCATCGAGGGCGAATGTTTCGCTGCGGCCATCGGGCAAGGTCACGCTGCGCAAGCGGCCTTTGTCGTCATGCCGGTAGTCGGTGCGCTCGCCCTGGGCGTCGGTAATCGATTGCAGATGGCCCAAGGGGTCGTAGGCGAGGCGGGTCAGGTAGCCGGAGCAGTCCCGCTGTTCGACCAGCAGGCCCCGTTCGTTCCAGCGCAGGTGGCGGCTGGAACCGTTGGCATCGATGATTTCGACAGGGTTGCCCTGGCTGTCATGGCGATAGCGGGTGTGCTGGCCCAACGGGTCGGTCTGGCGCGTGCAGTTGCCCCGTTGGTCGTAGGCGAAGGTCCAGCGCTGCCCTGCCGGGTCCGTCTGGCTGCGCGGCAGCGACCAGTGTTCGAGCCATTCGGTCGACTCGCTACGCCCCAGCGGGTCGACGGTCTCGGCAAGGTTGCCCGACTCATCGTAGAAGAACTGCCAGCGGCCATCCATGGGGTCGCTGGCCGCGAGCAGCTGGCGCTCGTCATTCCATTCGAAGCGCCAGGTGCGCTCAAGGGCATCGGTATAGGCGGTGATCTGGTACTGCTGGTTCCAGTGGCGCACGGCAACGCGGCCAAGGCTGTCGGTCACCCGGGTAATGCCGGCGGCGACATCGTATTCGAAGGCGTAGCTGTCGCCACCGTTGGTCCAGTGCCGCGCCACCCGCCAGCCGTCCTCATGCTGCGCCCACTCGTAGTAGCAACACAGGCCGCCGCCAGTACGGTGTTCGATCATGCGTCGGGCAGCGTCGTAGGCGAAGCTGCGCAGCGGCTGGCCTGCGCCATCCTGTACCTGAGCGAGGTCACCGTTGGCGTCGTAGCCATAGCTGGCCAGCCGTTGCGATTCGCCGCTCGCCGCGTGGAAGTCGATGTGGCTCACCCGCCGCGACCATTGCTCGCTGTAGCCGAGCCTGACACGCACCTGGTCGAAGGTGTCGCGCAACTGGCAGAGGCGGCCCTGCTGGTCGTAGTCCAGGTAGATCCGGTTGTCATTGCGATCACCGATCTGGCTCAGGCGCAGTCGATCGGGCCGCCCCGGGGTTGGCTGGAACAGCCGATACTCGCCTTCGCGGCTTTCGGTCAGCAGTTCGCCGTTGTGCGCCCGGCGTACGCTCAGCCCTTCACCGACGCTGAACACCGCATCGCCCAGGGTAATGATGCCCATGTCCACCCGGCGCGCCTGCTCGTCGACCAATACCAGGCGGTCGTCTGCATCGACCTGCACCGAAACTTCATAGGGCAGGCTCCAACCCGCGCCGAACAGGCCATCGACACGCTCGTCGTGGCTGTTGTAGAAGCGTTGCCAGGCGATCGGCAGGGTGGCTTGCACGGTGAAGTCGAGGTCTTCCTCGCCACACAGGACCTTGCCCCCGGTGGCTGCATGTACCGGGTTGGGCGAACCGGCCATGGCCTGGGTGAGGGCGCTGGTCACCTGGCCGGTAACCACGCTGCTCACGCCGCCCACCAACATGCAACCGAACTTGCTGTAGAACTTGCCGCCACGCCCGCGCAGCAGCATCAATGCGGTCACCGCCAGGCCGATGCCGGGCGTCTTGCCGCTGCGAATCTCGCGCACCACGATCGGCTCGCCGCCGATGCGCACGTTGTTCGACACCAGGCCGCCATCGACGATCACCGCCTCGCAGGTGCTGCGGTCACCGCTACGGCAGGCCGGGTGGCCATTGATCAGCACCTTGCTGGAACCCTCGGCCAGATACTGCGGTGGCATCGGCGGGTGCTTGCTGCACAGGACCTTGTCGTCCGGTACCGGCAAGGTATTGGCGGCGGGCGTGGCCACGGTCGGCCGCCACATCTGCGAGAAGAAGCCCTTGGCCATGTCCAGGAAGCTTTCCTCCTGGGCCTCGGCGCCTTCCGCACCGGCTTGCTCCAGCGCTGCCGGCGGGCCAGTGACGATGCCGGCCGCGCGCGCCGCGCGCTTGCCGTTGGTGCGGGTGTCCGACGAGCCACTGATGATGGTGGCCTGCACCGATGGCGGGAACAGGAAGTTGCCGATGCCCTCGCATAATCGGCTCAAACCCGTATCGGCACCGGTCTTGGCCATGACCACGCCGACCACCAGGCCGACCACCGCGCCCAGCACGAAGCAGCCCAGGCCGCCGGTGGCCACGGTCAGGCCGAATGCCGCTGCCACGGCGGCAGTGGCCAGGGCGCCGATGGCCACGGTGGCGGCAATTTCCAGCACCCCGCCGACGATGTCGGCCATTATCGAGGTGTGCATCAGCGCGTCGCCTTCGCGGGCGGCCCACAAAGCGTCGGACATGGCTCAGGCTCAGCCCAGGTTGTCGAAGTCGAGCGACTGCTTGATGGCTGCCCAGTGCGCCGCTTCGGCCGCGCCCAGCGGGCTGGCCTTGACGTAGCTCAGGGCAAACATCTTGCGCGTGCCGGGCAGCACCAGCGCCAGCTGGTACTGGTGGACCTTTTCCTGGCCCTTGCTGAACTGGCTGCTCAGTTCGATGGCGGCGATCGCCTGGCCGGCACCCACCTGCACGGCCTGGGCCGGCTGCATGCGCAGGTCCTTGACCTGTTGCTGCAGGCGCTGCAACTGGCCGTCGAAATTGCTCTGCAGGGTCTCGCCCTCGGCCAGCAGGCTGCGGCTGATGATCAGCGAGGTGGCCAGGGCCTCGAAGCGCAGGATGTTGATGCTGCTGTCCTGCACGGCGGCATCGGGCAGGGCCAGGCGGAATTCGTTGACGCGATAACTCATGACAGGTCTCGTTACTGGTCGGAGCCGGAGAAGATCGCCTTCACCGAGTCGTCGATGGTCTTTTTCACACCCTGGTTGTCGGGTGCTGTCTGCGCACCGCTGCCGACGTTCAGGTCGAGGGTGCCGTCGGTATTGATCTCGCCGTTCTGCCTGGCATGGAAGCTGAACTGCTCGCAGCTGATGTTGATCTGGCCGCTGGCGTTGAGCTCGATCACGCTCTTGCCACAGACCAGCCGCAGGTTTTCCCCGACCTCGATCAGGTAGCTGGTGCTGACGCTGTCGGTCTTGCTGGCACCGACCAGCAACATGTCGTCGCGGCGCACGGCGCGGATGCGGTCCTGGCCGATGGTGATGGTTTCCAGCATGCCCACCGTCTGGGTGCGGTTGATGCCGACGGCCAGTGTCTCGGACTGCTCGACCACGGTGTCCATGTTGCGCTCGGCATGGATGTACAACTGCTCGGCGCCTTTCTTGTCCTCCATGCGGATTTCATTGAAGTTGGCCGGGCTGCCACCCTTGCTCGAGCGGCTCTTCATGCCGCTTTGCGTGGCATTGGCAGGCAGGTCGTAGGGCACGCTCTGTTCGGCGTTGTACACGCGGCCAGTGATGATCGGCCGGTCAGGGTCGCCTTCGAGGAAGCTGACGATCACTTCCTGGCCAATGCGCGGGATCTGCATCGAGCCCCAGTTCTTGCCGGCCCAGGCCTGCGATACGCGGATCCAGCACGAGCTGTTCTCGTTGGACTGGTCGTGGCGGTCCCAGTGGAAGTGCACCTTGACCCGGCCATACTGGTCGGTCCAGATCTCCTCGCCGGCGGGGCCGACTACCACGGCGGTCTGCGGGCCCTTGACGATCGGCCGCACGGTGCTGCCCTGCGGGCGGAAACTCTGTTGGGCGTCGATGCAGCTGAGGTTGCTCTCGAACTGCGCGGCGCCGCTGCCGGTGCCGCTTTCCAGGCGCTCCTGATGCACGTAGTAGCGTGCGCCGACGATCAGGTATTCGCGGTTCTGGTCCTGGCGGGTGAAACCGCTGAGGCTGAACAGGTGGCCGCTGCCCAGGCCGCGGGCATTGCCGCGCAGCTCGACCCGCTCGTGCAGGCTTTGCAGCGACTCGAGGCGCGTGCGCGCGTAGTGCTCGCCGTCCTGGCTTTGCTGGTAGGCGCCGGGGTAGTCGTACAACGGGTAATCACCGGCCTGGTGCGGGCGCGGCATGGCCGAGCGCACGTCGATGCGCGCGCTGGGGCGCTGGAAGTCGTAGTCGTTGAGCTCCAGCGACCCTGGCTGCACTTCCTGGGCCAGGTGCCAGTCGTTGATGTGGTCACGCTCGCGATGCTGCCCGTCCGGCGGGTAGTAGGGCACGCTTTCATAGCCAGGCATCTGCGGGTGCGCGCCGTAGGCATCGGCCAGCACCAGCACGTGGCGCTGCGCTTCATGGCGGAAAAAGTAGTAGATGCCTTCTTCTTCCATCAGCCGGCTGACGAAGTCGAAGCTGGTCTCGCGGTACTGCACGCAGTATGCGCGTTCGCGGTAGCTACGGCTGAGGGCATCCTCGAAGTCGGAAAAGCCCAGGTCGCGGAACACCTGCTTGATGATCTGCGGCGCGCTCAGGTGCTGGAAGATGCGGCAGTCGCTGGTGCGGGTCAGCAGCCACAGCCACGGGCGCAGGGTGACCCGGTAGCTGGCGAACTGGCCCCGGTCCACCGACTGGCTGCAGCGGGCGACGATGCCGTGGAAGTAACGTGACGTGCCGAGGCTCAGCTGCACGCTGAGGCTCATCGGCTTGCCCAGCAGGGCGTTGAGGTCGATGGCCGGGTCGTCGCTGGTCAGCTGCAGCTCATAGTCGAACAGGCGGCCGAGCTCGTCGCTGCCGCCCATTTCGGCCAGGATCAGCTTGTCCGGCCCCAACGGGCTGTTGATCTGCGCCAGGCGCGTGAACTGCGTGAACAGCATGGTCGGTCCTGTCAGTCGGCTGCGCCGAAGTCATAGTGCAGGTCATTGTCGCGGCGGCTGATGCGCACACTGGCCAGCGGCTTGCCTTCGAGCATGCGGGTGAGGAATTCGCGGCTCATGTCCGGCAGCAGGCCGTTGGTGAGGATGGCGTCGATCATGCGGCCACCGCTTTCGGTTTCGCTACAGCGCGAGACGATCAGCTCCACCACCTCGTCGTCGTAGGCAAAGCCGACCTTGTGCGTGCCTTCCACGCGCTTGCGAATGCGCTCCAGCTGCAGGCGGGTAATGGCCTTGAGCATGGCGTCGCTGAGCGGGTAGTAGGGAATGGTCACCAGGCGCCCGAGCAGCGCCGGCGGGAAGATCTCCAGCAGCGGCTGGCGTAGCTGGCTGGCCACCGCCTCCGGGTCGGGCAGGGCCTGCGGGTCGCTGCAGGTGCGCGCGATCAGCTCGGTGCCGGCGTTGGTGGTGAGCAGGATCAGGGTGTTGCGGAAGTCGATCTGGCGGCCTTCGCCATCCTCCATCACGCCCTTGTCGAACACCTGGAAGAAGATCTCGTGCACGTCCGGGTGGGCCTTTTCCACCTCGTCCAGCAGCACCACGCTGTACGGCCGGCGGCGCACGGCCTCGGTCAGCACGCCGCCTTCGCCGTAACCGACGTAGCCGGGTGGGGCGCCCTTGAGGGTCGAGACGGTGTGGGCCTCCTGGAACTCGCTCATGTTGATGGTGATCAGGTTCTGCTCACCGCCGTACAACGCCTCGGCCAGGGCCAGCGCGGTTTCGGTCTTGCCCACCCCGGAGGTACCGGCGAGCATGAACACGCCTATTGGTTTGTTCGGGTTGTCGAGGCCGGCGCGGGAGGTCTGGATGCGCTTGGCGATCATGCTCAGCGCATGGTCCTGGCCGATGATGCGCTTGGCCAGCAGGCTGTCGAGGTTGAGCACGGTCTCGATCTCGTTGCGCGCCATGCGCCCCACCGGAATCCCGGTCCAGTCGGCTACCACCGAGGCGACTGCCTGGTAGTCCACGGTCGGCAGTATCAGCGGGTTCTCGCCTTGCAGGGCGCTCAGGCGCTGCTGCAGGTCGGCAAGCGTTTCGCGCAGCTCAGGGTTGCCTGGCACGGCAGCGTCCTGGTCGACCACCCCGGCTTGCTCGCGCAGTTGGGCGCGGGTGGCCAGCAGCTGGTCGACCAGGGCCTTTTCCTCGGCCCAGCGGCTTTCCAGGGCGGCCAGGCGCTGGCGCTCCTCGGCCAGCAGGCTGTCGGCCTGGGCCTGGCGCTGCCCGGTGGGCACGCCAATGGCGGCTTCACGGGCGATGATCGCTTGTTCGACTTCCAGTGCCTCGATGCGTCGGCGGCTGTCGTCGACCTCGGCCGGCACCGCGTGCAGGCTGACGGCCACGCGTGCGCAGGCGGTATCGAGCAGGCTCACCGACTTGTCCGGCAGCTGGCGCGCCGGGATGTAACGATGCGACAGCTTGACCGCGGCCTCGAGGGCTTCGTCGAGGATCTGCACCTGATGGTGCTGTTCCATGGTCGAGGCCACCCCACGCATCATCAGCAGGGCCTTGGCTTCGCTCGGCTCGTCCACCTGCACAACCTGGAAGCGGCGGGTCAGGGCCGGGTCTTTCTCGATGTGCTTCTTGTACTCGGCCCAGGTGGTTGCCGCTACCGTGCGCAGGCTGCCACGGGCAAGTGCCGGCTTGAGCAGGTTGGCCGCATCGCCGGTGCCGGCGGCGCCACCGGCACCGACCAGGGTATGGGCTTCATCGATGAACAGGATGATCGGTTTGGGCGAGGCCTGCACATCCTCGATCACCTGGCGCAGGCGCTGTTCGAACTCGCCTTTCATGCTGGCGCCGGCCTGCAGCAGGCCGACGTCCAGGCTGCGCAGCTCGACGTCCTTGAGTGCCGGCGGCACGTCGCCGGCGACGATACGCAAGGCGAAGCCTTCGACCACGGCGGTCTTGCCGACACCGGCTTCACCGGTGAGGATCGGGTTGTTCTGCCGGCGGCGCATGAGGATATCGACCAGTTGGCGGATCTCCTCGTCACGGCCGACGATCGGGTCGAGCTTGCCGCTGCGGGCCTGTTCGGTCAGGTCGACGGTAAAGCGCTTGAGCGCTTCCTGCTTGCCCATCGCTGCCGGCGCCACGGCGCCGCTGGCCTCGCCAGGCTGCGCAGCACTGAAGCCGTCGGTGGCGCCCAGATGGTTCTCCGGCGAGTCGCCGACGTATTCGCTGAAGCGCTCGCTCAACGCCTCGACCTTGAGCTTGGCGAACTCGCCCGACAGCCCCAGCAAGGCATGGCGCAGGCTTGCTGTCTTGAGGATGCCGACCAGCAGGTAGCCGCTGCGCACCTGGCTTTCACCGAACATCAGGCTGCCGTATACCCAACCACGTTCGACCGCCTCTTCCACCTGCGAGGACAGGTCGGTGATCGAGGTCGAACCGCGTGGCAGCCGGTCCAGAGCGTCGGTCAGGTCGCGCGCCAGGCGCGCCGGCTCGACATCGAACTGGCGCACGATGCGGTGCAGGTCGCTGTCCTGCAGTTGCAGCAACTGGTGCAACCAGTGCACCAGTTCGACATAGGGATTGCCCCGCAGCTTGCAGAACACCGTGGCGGCCTCGATGGCCTTGTAGGCGATGCTGTTGAGTTTGCCGAACAGCGCGGCGCGGCTGATTTCACCCATGGTCCTGGTTCCTTGTGTGGTGGGCGGCGGCCGGCTGGTCGGCATAATAGCGGGCCAGCTTCAGGTCGCGTGCATCGTGCGGAGGGTGGCCGAGCCAGGTATCGAAACCCAGGCGTTGGCCGGCATTGAGTTGCAACGCAGGTACCTGGTCCTGCGCGAGGATCAGGTTGAGATCCCAGTCCAGTTCCTGGCCCAGGTATTCGGCGACCCATGCCGCCAGTTCGACGAACGCCCGCCCGCCGGGCAGCAGGGCGTGGTACTGGTCGAGGCTGAGCGGGCCGAGGCACAGCCGGAACTTGTGCTGGCGGTCCCAGACGTAGCGGCCCAGGCACAGGTCCACGCCCAGGCGGTTGGCGCGTACGCCGAGTTGGCTGCGTTCGGGCAGTTCAAGCCATTGGCCGACATATTCTTCCAGGCTCACCGGCACGCCGAAATACCCGGCCAGGATGCTGCACAGGCCGTCCGGGTAGCGGGTTTGCGCGCTCAGGTGGCCGGACCAGTGCAGTTTGGCGGTGTCGGCCAACGCGCCCTGGCCCTGCAGTTCCGGCTGGCCACGGCCGCTGAGCGCGGCCAGGCGCGCGGCCCAGTAGTCGTCGCCCGGGCGATCGTGGCTGACCGTCGGGCGTGCTTCGGCCCAGGCGCGGTAGAACAGGCTCAGCAGGCGGTGGTGGAACACATCGAGGAACGCCTTGCTGGTCGCGTCGGCATGGTTGCGCTGGCGCTCGCGCATGTATTCGGTGAGGTGCAGCGGCAACGGCCCGTTGGGGCCACCGAGGCCGAAGAAGAACTGCTCCAGGCGCGCCGGCTGCTCGCCGTCGGCGCTTACCGAAGCCAAGGTCGCCGGGGCGAACCCGCAGTCCAGGCGTTGGCCCAGGCGCACCGGCTCGTCGGCCAGGCGCAGCGAATGGCCGAAGCGTGGCAGCTCGGGGTACTGCGCCTCGAGGCGGCGCAGCGCCTGGAAGAAGTCGTACGCCCACGGCTCGTCCTGCATGGCCTGCAAGGTATTCATAAGGTCGGCCTGCGCCCCGGTTTTGCCGCCCAGCGCATGATCTCGCCACGTTCACTGGTGCGCAGTACCGTTTCGGTGAAGCTGTTGATCGACACATAGCGGGTCAGGAACCGTTCGAACACCGCGCCGAGCAGGAACACGCCGGTGCCGCGGAAGGCGTTTTCGTCGAAGGTCAGGGTAATCTCCAGGCCACGCCCGAAAACGATCGGCCCGGGCATCGGCAGGCGTCGGGTGCAGGGTTTGCTGCTGACCTCGCGCAGGCCGTCGATCTGCAGGTTCAGCGCGCTGTCCTGCGGGTCGCCGTACAGGCGCAGCAATTCGCGCAGGGCGGCGGCGCCCTGGCCGTGCTCGGCCAGCGACAGGTAGTTCAGCGACAACTGGCTGATCAGGCGCCAGGCACGGTTGTCATGGGCGTGGCTGGCCTTGGGCCGGCTGGGACCGGCCAGGCAACGCACACCAGCGACCGGTGCGCTGTCGGCCAGACTGAAGTCGCTGCGCCCGTCGCCAACGTTCATGAACAGGGGCAGGTCGCGGTTGCTGCACAAGGCGCTGATACCCAGCTGGCGCAGGTCGTGGCGGTAGGGCGCCTGTTGGCCGTCGACCAGGCTGATGAACGTCTCGCTACCCATGTAGCTGGAGCGCGTGCCGTTGCGGCGCTGGTCGCTGGACAACACTCGCGGCTCGCGACGCACGATGTAGTAGGCCTGGTCACGGCCATAGCGCGACGGGTCGCGCACGGCGTAGAACGGCAGGAATTCCTGGTCCGGGCCGGTACCGTGGCCGGTAACCCGCTGCAGCGAATGGATCTCGAAATCGGTGGGCCGGGTACGGTCGGCGATCACGTGGTGTTCATGCACCCGATCGGTCAGGTGCAGACGGTCGACGCGCCGTGGGAACAGGTTGATCGCCGGGGTGCAGAACGGCACGAACTGGCCGGCACCGACGCTGCTCTCCAGGCTTTGCTCGAAACGCTCGAACAACACCAGCACTTCCAGGGTCTGCCCGGTGCAGCGCTGGACCGCCCGCTCCAGCCCGGTGAAATCGACGAACAAAAACCGCTGCGGCAGGGCGAAGTATTCCTGCAGCAGGCGGTAGCCCTGGAAGGCCTGGGGCACCACCGGCAACGCTGCTTCGCGGTCGTCGAAGCCACACGGGCGCAGCGCCTGTTCGAGCGGAATGCGTTCTACCCAGTCGGCGCCGGGTTGGCGCACGAACACTGCGCAGGCGCTGCCCAGCAGTTGCTCGTAGAGGCGGAACGGCGTCTCGTCGGCGCCATTGAGGTACAGCGGCAAATGGCTGAGCGGCAAGCTGCAGAACGGCAGCTCGGCGCCACTGCGCAGGGTCAGGCGCAGGCCGGCGCGGGCCTGTGGCACGCTGCCGGCCAGGCGCCCGAGCACCGCGCCGGGGTTGCCGAAGTACTCGGCGCGGGCCACCTGCAAGGGCCACAGGGTAACGTCCTGGGTGCTGCGGAACTCGCACGGCGTTTGCGAGTTGCGTCCCAGGTTGGCGCGCAGCACGCTGTCCCGCGGCAGGCGGAAGCCGGCGGCCAGCGAGCCCTCGTCGGGGTCGGTCTGCAGTTGTACCACGGTCATCGACGGGGTCGGCGCCAGGTAGTGCGGGTAGGCGATTTCCAGCAGGTTGTGGGTGAAGGTCGGGTACTCGGCGTCCAGCTTCAGCTGCACCCGTGCGGTAAGGTAGGCGAAGCCTTCGAGCAGGCGCTCGACATAAGGGTCGGCACACTCGATCCCGGACAGCGTCAGGCGCCCGGCGATCTTCGGGTACTCCTTGGCGAACTCCGCGGCACTTTCGCGAATGTGCTGCAGTTCCTGGTTGTACAGCTCCAGCAGGCGCGGGTTCATGCACGCCTCCGGCGTTCGGCCGGGGCCACGCGGACGTGGCCGGACTCAAGGTCCACCTCGGTCTGCAGCAGCAACGGCAAGGCCGCCGGCTGGGCCCACAGGTCACCCTCGATCTCGAAACTCAGGGCGTTGGCATTCATCTCGCCGGGGGCGGCCTGGGCACGCACCTTGAGGGTATGGGCGAGAATACGTGGCTCGTAGGTGGCGATGGCCTGGTGGATGATGCGCTCCAGGGCGGCCAGGTCGATGTTCGAGGCGCTGTTGCCGGCCAGGGCCGGCAGGCCGTAGTTGATCACCGACGCACCGGCCGGGGTGCCCAGGGTGGCGGCGCTGTCCAGCAGCGAGGTGGTGTTGAGCAACCAGGCAAGGTCGCGCAGGACCGAGGCCTTGAGCTGGTGCAGGCTGAGCACGCGTTTGTCCGGGGCCTCCTGCGGGTTGCCCGGGTCGTCGTCGGTCAGACGGTCCAGCAGCGAGGGCTGCAGACGGTCGCGGGCGGCGATATCGGCTACCACTCGAACAGCCCCACGAAGTTCTTCTGGTCTACAGGGCCGTTCGAACAGCTGCCGCCATGGGCCACGATGGATGCCTCCAGGCGCTCGCCCAGCTGGCGCACGGCCTGGTACTGGCTAGCGCAACGGCCGGGTTGCGACGGGTCTGCCTGCACATGGCTGACAATGATGATCTGCGCGCCATTGAACTGCTCCACGCGAGGCTTGCCGCCCTCGCGCTCGGGGCTGAGCTGGCAGGGCCAGGGCATGTCCAGTTGCAGCAGCGAAGCGTCGGCCTGGCGCAGTGCGCAGCGGCCCTCGTGGCTCACCAGCGCCAGCTGTTTTCCGCCAAGGGAGACTTCAGGCGGCATGCTCGACGACGGAGCGGGGGCCTGCGCACAGGCATTCAGGGCGAACGCGACCAGCAGGGCCGGCAGGGCTTTGCGCACACGGTTCATTTCAGCTCCCAGAACCAGACGGCCTTGGAACGATGGGCCTGGTCGGCGAAATAGCCCGTGACCCGGCCTCTGTCCCACAGGTCGATGTGATCGCCGGTACGGTTGTCGAATGCCTGCCCGGCACGGGCAAAGCAGTCCTTGAAGAAGATGATGCCGCGCTTGTCGCTGAGCTTGAGGCGGTCGCTCGCGCTACCACTCAGTTGCAGCGGGGCACCGAGATGGTGCCTCCACAGCCAGTTGGCCAGCGACTCGGCGCCCCGGGCATGGCCATGGGCACAGCGGGGGTCGCTGTAGGTGCCGGCATTCACCTTGATGGTATGTTCGCCATTGAGCGCGATGCTCATGCGAATGGCGCACTGGTTGTCCCAGCCACCGTCGCAAGGCGAGGAGTCGGTTGGGTAGGCATTCCAGAGGTTGATGAAAGAAGGCTTGGCCATGGGTTTCACCGTGAGCGGGTGAGGGTACGAAAAGGCGCCCGCGCCAGCCAAGGCGGCGCAGGCGCGGTTGGTCAGATCTTGACGTTGGAACGGATGTTCCAGCCGTACTTGATCGGGCCGCCTTCCTTGGTGCCGTCGGCTTTCTGCGGCTGATAGTCGACGGTGACCTTGGCGAAGTTCAGGGTCACGTTCTCGGTCAGGCGGTCGTCACTGCCCGAGCCACCGGTGCTCAGCGAACTGATGATGACTTCTTCGAGGTTGATGATCAGGTACTCGACCTGGCTCTCGCCGCCGGCCTTGCGCACGGTCAGCTTGACCTTGTCGATGTGCTTGCCGCTGGAGCAGTGGGCCATCAGGTTGGGGGTCGACTTGTCGATGTACTTGGTAATCGACAGGTCCTGGATGTTGACCTTGCCCGAACCGCCACCGCTACCCATGTGCATGTTGCCGGACTGGGACATGCCCCAGCTCCAGTTGAGCACGTCGATTTCGTCCTTGTGGCCCTTGTCGTGGGACTCGCCCTTGATGTCGCCGATCTTGATGAAAATATCTACAGCCATGATGTCCTCGGTATTGCGCGTCAGGTTGGCGGTTGGGTGCAGTTGGGGCTGTCAGGCAGCCCCGGAGGGCTGTCAGGCCCCTTTGGCCGAAGGCAGCTTCGATACCAGGCGCAGCGACACGGTCAGCCCTTCGAGCTGGTAGTGCGGGCGCAGGTAGAAGCGCGAGTTGTAGTAACCCGGGTTGCCTTCGACGTCCTCGACCACGACTTCGGCCGCGGCCAGCGGGTGCTGGGCCTTGGTGGTCTCGGTGGAGTGCGCCGGGTCGCCGTCGACGTAGTTGAGGATCCAGTCCTGCAGCCAACGCTGCATCTCGTCCTTTTCCTTGAACGAGCCGATCTTGTCGCGAACGATGCACTTCAGGTAGTGCGCGAAGCGGCAGGTGGCGAACAGGTACGGCAGGCGTGCGGCCAGGT
The DNA here is from genome assembly GCF_054057835.1 of Pseudomonas sp. TE21394. NCBI lineage: Bacteria > Pseudomonadati > Pseudomonadota > Gammaproteobacteria > Pseudomonadales > Pseudomonadaceae > Pseudomonas > Pseudomonas sp. TE21394. Next base: position 3,233,469 of record NZ_JBSRZR010000001.1, read on the forward strand.
TGGCGTTGGCGGTGGCGTCCGGGTCGTCGTACTCGGCCGGCTTCTGCAGCGACTGGGCGCCGATGAACGCCGCGAAGTCGGTGTTCTTCTTGTGCAGCAGCGGCATGAAGCCATTCTTGGCCAGCTCCGCTTCGCGGCGGTCGGAAATGGCGATTTCGGTCGGGCACTTCATGTCCACGCCACCGTCGTCGGTGGGGAAGGTGTGCGCCGGCAGGCCCTGCACCTCGCCACCCGACTCCACGCCACGAATGCGCGAGCACCAGCCGTAGTACTTGAACGAGCGGTTGATGTTCACGGCCATGGCATAGGCGGCGTTGGCCCAGGTGTACTTGCTGCTGTCGGCGCCATCGGTGTCTTCTTCGAAGGCGAACGCTTCGACCGGGTCGGTCTTGGCACCGTACGGCAGACGTGCCAGGAAGCGCGGCATGGTCAGGCCGATGTAGCGCGAGTCTTCGGACTCACGCAGCGAGCGCCAGCCAGCGTATTCCGGAGTGGTGAAGATCTTGGTCAGGTCGCGCGGGTTGCTCAGTTCCTGCCACGAGCCCATGCCCATCACGGTCGGCGAGGCGGCGGCAATGAACGGCGCGTGCATCGAGGCGCAGATCTTCGACATCTCGCCCAGCAGCTCGACGTCGGGCGGCGACTGGTCGAAGTAGTAGTCGCCGACCAGGCAGCCATAGGGTTCGCCGCCGAACTGGCCGTATTCTTCCTCGTACAGCTTCTTGAAGATCGGGCTCTGGTCCCAGGCGGTACCCTTGAATTTCTTCAAGGTCTTGTGCAGGTCGGTCTTCGACACGTTGAGCACGCGGATCTTCAGCTGCTCGTCGCTTTCGGTGTTGTTGACCAGGTAATGCAGGCCACGCCAGGCGCTTTCCAGTTGCTGGAAGTCGTTATGATGGATGATCTGGTTGACCTGGGCAGTCAGCTTGGCGTCGATGGCGGCAATGATCTGCTCGATCGAGCCGATGGCATCGTTGGACACCAGGTTGGTCTGCGCCAGGGCCTGCTCGGCCAGGGTACGCACGGCGCTTTCGACCGCTTCCTTGGCACGTTCGGTCTTGGGCTTGAATTCCTGCAGCAGCAGGTTGGCGAATTCGCTCGGGTCCTGGGTGGCAGCGGCCGGCTGGGCCTGGGCGTCGCGCAGTGGGTCGTTCATGGGCTGTCTCCTCAGGCCTTGGGCTCGTTGTCGACGGGTTTCGGCGCGCTGGCCAGGGCCTGCAGCAGGGTCGGGTCCTTGATCGCCTTGAGGATGATGTCCTCGGCACCGGTCTTGCCGTCCATGTAGGTCAGCAGGTTGGCCAACTGGGTGCGGGCCTCCAGCAGCTGGTTCAGGGCATCGACCTTGCGTGCCACGGCGGCCGGGCTGAAGTCGTCCATGCTCTCGAAGGTGATGTCCAGGCTCAGGTTGCCTTCGCCGGTCAGTTCGTTGGGCACGTTGAAAGCCACGCGGGGCTTCATCGCCTTCAGGCGCGAGTCGAAGTTGTCGACGTCGATTTCCAGGAACTTGCGCTCGGCCACTGCGGGCAGCGGCTCGGCCGGCTTGCCGGCCAGGTCCGAAAGCACGCCCATGACGAACGGCAACTGGACTTTCTTCTCGGCGCCGTAGAGTTCGACGTCATATTCGATCTGCACCCGTGGCGCACGGTTGCGCGCGATGAATTTCTGGGAGCTGTCTTTCGCCACGTTGTTCCTCCTGGTCGCCGATGCGGCGGCGCTGTTCGTTGCGGGCGTCGGTGTTGAGGCGGGCCGAGGACGTCAGTTGTCCTCGGGGCCGCGCAGGTTCTCGAATTGCGACCAGCCATCGGGGATCAGGTCGCGAACAATGGTTGCGAAATCGGCATTGACCAGCTTCTTCGCCCGGTGCAGCAGCACCGGCAGCGGGCTCGATGGCTCGTGGCGGGCGTAGTACTGCAGCAGGCGGTCAAGGCTCTGCTGCACGTCTTCGCGGCTGTTGACTTCGCCAGGGCGGGCAGCGGGCCGTGCGGTCGGGGTGGCACTGGTGATCACCGGCTGCGGGTCATCGTGCCCGGCGGGTGGCGCGTCAACGGTTTGCGCGGCCGGGCCGGCGCCGTCGGGGCAGTAGTCAGCCAGCACCTGCTGCACCTGGCGCAGCGGCTGACGCAGGGCCGACAGGTCGATGCCACGGTCCGACCCGACCTGGTCGTTGACCCGGCTTTCGATGGCGTCCACCGCCTCGCGGGCCAGCCGCAGCGCCTCCTGGCACTGTTGCAACTGGTCGGCGTCGGCGTCACGCAGGGCGGCGGCCAGTTCCTCGGCACTGAGCTGTTCGCTGGCGAAATGCTGCACGCCTGCGGCGTGCAGGGCCGCGCGCAGGGTGACCGGGCCGAAGGCGCGCGAACGCACCAGCACGGCATCGCGCAGCAGCGCGATGTTGGTATCGCAGGTGAGGCCGGCCAGGGCATTGACCCGTACCGTGGGGTCGTTGTCGTCGGCAGCGTCCAGTTGCGGGTGCAGGTGCAGCCAGTACTCGGCGAGAAGGTCGCGGATCAGCTCCAGGCTGGCGGCCAGCCCCGGGAGGCCGTGCAGGGCCAGGTTGGCCTGCAGCAGGAAATGGGTGATGCGCAGGTCCTTGCTGCGTTGCAGCAAGGTCGTGCTGGCTTGCTCGATATCGCGCCACTGTGGCGGTTCGGCGGGCTGGATGGCGTCGCCCATGACGCGCTCGGGGCGGCCCTGGGCGTCACGCTCCAGTTGCAGAAACTCGGCGTCATATTCGAGGTCATCGCCGCAGGGGAAGTCAGCGGAAACAGCGGCGAGCAACGGCGATGCGTTCACCAGAATTCGATCTCCCTATCGGCCCTTGGTGAGGGCGTGTTGTTGTGCGAAGTTGCAAGTGTGAACTGGCGCACAAACTTTCCAAAGAGTGCCGGCGTGATATCACAGTGATATTGTTTTGGCACTTCGAAGTTGCGCATTTATGGTTTATTTATTCGCGAGTGTCAAGGTAAGCTACGCGTCCCCGAGTGTCACTTGTGACTTCGTTGGCAGTAACCGAGCACCGCTCGTCCGGTTCCCTTCGGCTGGCCTCGGCAGTGGCGTTGCATACCCGTCGTATAGTCGGTGCTTTGCGCGAAACCCCCGAGAATCAAGGGGTGCAGCAATATTTGAGTGGCTGCGGAAAATACCTCAAATGGATGGATCGACGTTTAAAACGGATGCAAGGAGGCATGATGGCACTTTGCCTAACTATAACCAGTTACCACAAGATTACCCCGGGGCAATGCCCGGAGATGCGGCTGGAAACCGGTGCCATCACGCTTGGCCGTGCGGCGGACAACGACTGGGTACTTCCCGACCCGGAGCGGTTGGTGTCGGCCAGGCATTGCGTGATCCAGTTCAAGGATGGGCGCTATTATTTAACCGATGACAGTACGAACGGTGTGGAATTAATTCGCGCCGGTATTCGCTTGCGTCGCGGTAACAGTGAACCGCTGATGGATGGCGAAGTTATCCGCATCGGTGAATACGAGATTCAGGCGCGCATCGACGCGAGCTTGCCCGGCAGCCTCGATGGCGAGCCCCAGGCGCACAGTTTCGAAGCGCTGATGGCCAATCAGGTAGCCGCCCCGGTCGTCCCCGCCCCGGCGATTTCCGGTGCGCCGGCAGCATTTCTGCAAGGCGCGTCGAACCATGACACGCTACCTGACATTTTTGACTTCCTTGGCCCCGCGAGCGTGCCGCCAGCCAGCCAGCCTGACCATGTACCTGCCCAGCAGCACGACTTCCGCCCGCCAACCCCGGTGATCCCGGCTGCGCCGGCCGCCGCGGCAGCGCCGGGGATGATCCCGGAAGACTGGGACCTGCTCGGCTCGACCCCGGCACCGGCGCCAGCCGTGGTGCCAGCGCCAGCAGCGACCTTGCCACCGATACCGACGGCGCCGCAGGTGCCAGCCGCACCGGCAGTTCCAGCACAGCCGACGGCGAGCGCAGCGGGCGCGCCAGCGCCTGTTGCGGCCGCGACCAGCGACGCGTTGCTGCAGGCATTTCTGCGTGGCGCTGGTATCGAGCACCTGCGCATCGACGCCGGCGATGCCGCCGCACAAATGGAGGCCATCGGTCGCAGCTACCGCTTGATGGTCGAGGGCCTGCTCGACGTATTGCGTGCGCGCAGCAGCCTGAAGGGCGAGTTTCGCATGCAGCAGACGACCATCGCCCCGGTGCAGAACAACCCGCTGAAATTCGCGCCCAATGCCGACGAGGCCTTGCTGCTGTTGCTGCGTCACGGCAACCAGGCGTTCCTGGCGCCGGACCAGGCCGTGCGCGAGAGCTTCGATGACCTGCGCGCCCACCAGCTGGCGGTGATGGCGGGGGTGCAGGCGGCGATCAAGCACCTGCTCGACTGTTTCCAGCCGGCGCGCCTGGAGCAGCGCCTGGCACCTGCGGCCGGGCTGGCCAAGCTGTTCGGTGGCTCGCGCCAGGCGCACTGCTGGCAGCAGTTCACCGAGCTTTACGGGCAAATCTCCCGCGAGGCCGAAGATGATTTCCAGGAGCTGTTCGGCCGCGAATTCGCCCGCGCCTACGAGGCCCACAGCAGCCGTTTGCAACGTAGCTGAGCACGCCCGGGAAGACCACCGTACGTCATGAGGACAAGGATGAAAGCAACACGACTGGTCGCGGCCCTGAGCCTGATGCTGCTCGGCGCCTGCAGCAAGGACGAGGCCGTTGCCCCCGTCGCCGACAAGGCTCCGGCCAGCCAGGCCGTGACCCTGTATTTCACTGCCGCCGCCGGGCTCAACCCGGGCCCTGGCGGCGCGCCTGCACCGGTACGAGTGCGCCTGTACGAGCTGAAGAACAGCGCGGCCTTCGCCCGTGCCGATTACTTCGCATTGGCCGAGCGCGCCCAGGCCACCCTCGGCGCCGACCTGATCGACCAGGACGAAGTGCTGCTGCAACCGGGCGGGCAATTGCGCCTCGAGCGTCCGCTCGATGCCGCCACTCGCCAGGTCGGCCTGGTGGTCGGCTATCGCGAGATTGACCAGGCCCAGTGGCGCAGCGTGTTGCCAGTGCCGCCGCGCGACTATCAGATCAGCCTCGATGTGCGCGCTGTGCGCAGCGCCGTGGCCACCCCCCAACCTGAACCTGCCCGCTAGGCAATCGGAGTCCCCATGTCCTGGAACAATCGCGTGGTCTGGTCGGAAGGCATGTTCATCACGACCCAGCACTTCCAACAGCATGATCGCTACCTCGAACACTTGGTCGATACCCGCAGCCGCCCGTTGAACGTAGCCGCCTGGGGCTTCTCCGAACTGCTGCTCGACCAAGGCCTGCTGGCCCAGGGCAAGGTGGCGATTCTCAGCGCTCGCGGCCTGCTGCCCGACGGCACGCCGTTCGACATCCCCCGCGACGACCTGCCGCCGGCAGCGCTGGAAGTGCCCGACGACCTGCGCGACGGCGTGCTGTACCTGGGGCTGCCGCTCAAGCGGGCCGGGGCCCGCGACACCGTCGACGAAGGCGAGGCCGTGGCTGGCGCCCGCTACATCAGCCGGGTCAGCGAAGTGCGTGACGACAACGCGCCGTTCGAGAACCGTGCCCCGCTGGCTCTCGGCAGCCGCGCCCTGCGCCTGTTGCGCAGCGAGGACGGCCTGAGCGACTACGCTGCCCTCGGCATGCTGCGCATCCGCGAAAAACGCGCCGACCGCGCGCTGGTGGTGGATGACAGCTACATCCCGCCGGTACTCGACGTGGCGGCCAGCCAGCAGCTGTCCGGTTTCTGCGGCGAGTTGCTGGGCCTGTTGCACCAGCGTGGCGAAGCACTGGCTGGCAGGGTAGTCGCCTCGGCCAATGGCGGCGCGTCGGAAATTGCCGACTTCATGCTGCTGCAATTGGTCAACCGCGCCCAGCCGCTGGTCGAACACCTCAACCAGCTGAGCCCGCTGCACCCCGAGCGGCTGTACAGCGAGCTGGTGGCGCTGGCCGGCGAGTTCGCCACCTTCACCCGTGATGGCCGGCGCCCACACAGCTTCCCGGTCTATCAGCACGACGACCTGGCGGCGACCTTCGCGCCAGTGATGGCCGCCTTGCGCGAAGCCTTGTCGACGCTGATCGACAGCAAGGCGGTGGCCATTCCCATCGTCGAGAAGGCCTACGGCATCCACGTGGGCATGCTCGCCGACCGCAGCCTGCTCGATAGCGCCAGCTTCATCCTGGTGGTGCGCGCCGACGTCCCCAGCGAGACCCTGCGCAGCCGCTTCGGCCAACAGAGCAAGATCGGTTCGGTGGAGCACATCCGCGACCTGGTCAACCTGCAACTGCCGGGCATCGGCCTGCTGCCGTTGCCAGTGGCGCCACGGCAGATTCCGTTCCATGCCGGTTCCACCTACTTCGAACTCGACCGGGGCAGCGAGCACTGGAAGCAGTTGCAGCACTCGGGTGGCTTTGCCTTCTACGTCGCCGGTGAGTTCCCCGGCCTGAGCCTGGCCTTCTGGGCCATTCGAGGATAACCCGCGATGCACCCGGACGATCCGCAGGCCAACGACCGTACCCAGTTCATGCCGCGCCCCGGTGGCCGCGCGGCCCCGCAGCCTGCCGCGGCAGCGCCGCAGCCGTCATTGCAGGTGCCAGCCGAACCCCTGGCGCCTGGCCAGGGCGTCGGCCTCAACCCGCTGGAGCAGGCGGCCGGGCCATTGCTGGCCTTGCTTACCCGCCTGCGCAACACCATCGCGCACTCGGCGCCGGCCAGCCTGCGCGCGCAGTTGCTGGCCTATCTGCGCCAGTTCGAAACCCGCGCCGAAGCCGCTGGGGTGGTGCGCAACGAGGTGCTGCTGGCGCGCTACGCGCTGTGTACTGCGCTGGACGAGGCGGTGCTCAGCACGCCGTGGGGCAGTGCCAGCGACTGGAGCCGGCAGAGCTTGCTGATCACCGTGCACAACGAGGCCTGGGGCGGTGAGAAGGTGTTCCAGCTGATGGAGCACTGCCTGCAGAGCCCGCGCGAACGCCTCAACCTGTTGGAGCTGTTGTACCTGTGCACCAGCCTCGGCTTCGAAGGCCGCTACCGGGTCATGAACGATGGCCGTGCCCAGCTCGAAGCGCTGCGCGAGCGCACCGCGGCGGCGATCCGCAGTGCCCGTGGCGAGCGTGAGCGCGAACTCTCGCCGCACTGGCGCGGGGTGACGGTCAGCCGTGACCGCCTGGCCCAGTTCGTGCCGCCCTGGGTGGGCCTGGCAGTGGCCGTGGCGCTGCTGTTGCTGTTGTTGTTCGGCCTGCGCCTGAAGCTGGCTGCCGATGCCGAGCCGGTGTTCCGCGGTATCCATGCGCTGGGTGAAATTCCGGTGCAAGCCATGGACCGCCCGGTGGTGCAGCCCAAGCCGGTGGAGCGCCCACGCCTGGCCGGGTTCCTCGCCGAGGACATCAAGGCCGGCCGGGTCGCCGTCGAAGACGCGGTCGACCGTTCGGTGGTGACCATTCGCGGCGACGAACTGTTCGCCAGCGCCAGCGCCAGCATCAAGGGCGATTTCCAGCCGCTGATGCTGCGCATTGCCGAGGCGCTGGCCAAGGTCAAGGGCAACGTCCGGGTCACCGGGCACAGCGACAACCAGCGCATCGCCACGCTGCGCTTCCCGTCCAACTGGGCCTTGTCGCAGGCGCGCGCCGAAGAGGTCAAGGGCATCCTCGCCGCGCGCACCGGGCAACCCGAGCGCTTCAGTGCCCAAGGGTTGAGCGACACCGAGCCGCTGGCGTCGAACGACACCGCGCAGGGCCGGGCGAAGAATCGCCGGGTTGAAATCACCGTTCTGGCGGAGGGCGTCGAGTGAAGGCGTTTTTCAGTTTTGTCATTCGCTGGGTAATCCCGCTTCTGGGCCTGATTGCCCTCAGCCTGATCATCTGGTTCGTCGGGCCGTTGCTGGAAATGCTGGCGCCGCCGGCGCCACGCTGGTTGTTGATCATCCTGCTGTTCGCCCTGTGGGGTGGCTACCGCGCCTGGCGCATCGTGCAGGCACGCCGACAGGCGGCCAAGGTCATGCAGAGCCTGGCCGCAGAGACCGCCCCCGACCCTGCCAGCGTGGCCACCAGCGAAGAGCTGGCGGCGCTGCGCCAGCGCATGGACGAGGCCCTGGCCCTGCTGAAGAAAGCCCGCCTGGGCGGCGACGAACGGCGCAATCTGTACGAGCTGCCGTGGTATGTGATCATCGGCCCGCCCGGTTCGGGCAAGACCACCGCGCTGGTCAATTCCGGGCTGCACTTCCCGCTGGCCGCGCAGCTGGGCGAGGGCGCCATCCGTGGTGTCGGCGGCACGCGCAACTGCGACTGGTGGTTCACCGACCAGGCCGTGCTGCTCGACACCGCCGGCCGCTACACCACCCAGGACAGCCACGCCCAGGTCGACAAGGCGGCCTGGCTGGGCTTTCTCGACCTGCTCAAGACCCAGCGCTCGCGCCGCCCGATCGACGGCGCGTTCATCGCCATCAGCCTGTCCGACCTGCTGCTGGGCAGCGATGCCGAGCGCGCCGCCCATGCCGCGGCGATCCGTGCGCGCATCCAGGAACTGTACAGCCAGCTGGGCGTGCGCTTCCCCGTGTACCTGATGCTGACCAAGCTCGACCTGGTGCCGGGCTTCATGGAGTTCTTCGACAACCTGGGCAAGGACGAACGGGCCCAGGTGTGGGGCATGACGTTCCCGCTGGACACCCTCGAACAGGGCGGTGACGGCCCCTTGGCGCAGTTCGATAACGAGTTCGGGTTGCTCGAACAGCGCCTCGGCGAGCGCCTGGTCGAACGCTTGCAACAGGAACGCGACCCGGCCCGGCGCGACCTGATCTACGGCTTCGTGCAGCAGTTCGCCGCCCTGCGTGGCAACCTCAAGCTGTTCCTCGACGGCATCTTCAAGCCCAACGCCTTCGAGGCGCGGGCGCTGCTGCGCGGTGTGTACTTCACCAGCGGCACCCAGGAAGGCAGCCCCATCGACCGGCTGATCGGCAGCATGGCCCAGAGCATGGGCCTGGACCGTGCGCACCTGGCACGCCAGAGCGGTAGCGGGCGCAGCTATTTCATCGAGCGGCTGTTCACGGCGGTGGCCTTCGCCGAGCGCGGCCTGGTTGGCAGCAACCCCAAGGTGGAGCAGCGGCGCCGGTGGATCGCCCGGGGAGCGCTGGCCCTCAGCGTGGCGCTGGTGCTGCTGGTCGGCACCTTGTGGACTCTCAGTTACCGCGCCAACCAGCAATACATCGCCGAGGTCGACAGCCGCCTGCAGCCGCTGGGCAAAAGCGTGCAAGGCCTGAGCCCCGCGCAGCGCAACGTGGTCGACGTGCTGCCGCTGCTCAACGCCGTGCGCCACCTGGCCGACGATCCACCCAGCTGGGCCGAGGGCCTGGGCCTGTACCAGGGCGACATGCTCGAAAGCGAATCGCAGAGCCTGTACCGCAAGCTGCTGATCGCCATCTTCGCCCCGCGCCTGGTCACTCGCATCGAGGAGCAGCTGTATGCCGGCGGGCCATCCGATTACCTTTACGAAGGCCTCAAGGCCTACCTGATGCTGGCCGATGCCGAGCACTACGACCCGGACTTCATCAAGGCCTGGATCACCCTCGATTGGGAGCGCCAGTTGCCTCGCGACCTGGCGCCTGACCTGCGTCAGGCCCTGGAGCAGCACCTGGCGGCGCTGTTCGAGAAACGCCCGCCGAATGCACGCCTGGACCAGCGCCTGATCGACGATACCCGTCGCCAGTTGCAGCAACTGCCGGTAGCCCAGCGGGTGTACGACCGGGTCAAGCGCCAGAAGCTGCCAGGCGGGGTCGACGACTTCCGCGTCAGCGACGCTGCCGGGCGCGATGCCGCCCTGGTGTTTCGTTTCAAGAGCGGCAAGCCGCTGAGCGAGCCGTTGTCGGGGCTGTTCACCGTGCAGGGCTACCGCCAGGTATTTCTCGCCGCCAGCCTGGCGCAGAGCACCACCCTGGCCGAGGAGCGCTGGGTACTGGGCCGCGCGCCGGGCGAGGCGGGCGATGCCCGGCGCCTGGCCGACGATGTGCAGCAGCTCTACTACCAGGATTACATCCGTCACTGGGATGCCCTGCTCGACGACCTGGACTTCGTGCCGATCACCAGTGTCGGCCAGGCCGCTGACGTGTTGCGCGTGCTGTCCGGGCCGACCTCGCCGATGAAGCTGCTGCTGCAGGCGGCGGCCCGTGAAACCAACCTGGCGCAGCCGACCACCCTCGACAAGGCCCAGGACAAGGCCCAGCAGGCCGGTGTCGACCAGTTGCGCCAGCGCCTTGGCGGGTTGCTCGGCGACGCGCCGCTGCCGGTCGACAGCCCCGCTGCACGCACGCAGGACCCGGTGACCGCGCACTTCGCCGAGCTGGCCACGCTGGTTGGCAGCGGCGAAGGCCAGCCCGCCGCTATCGACGGCTTGCTCACCGACCTCAATGCGCTCTATGTGCAGGTCAGCGCCATGGTCGGGGCCAGCGGCGACGCCTTGCTCGGCGAGGCCAAGAACCAGGCCCAGGCTGCGGCGCAACGGGTGGCCCTGGGCGCGGCACGCCAGCCCAGGGTGGTACAGAACCTGGTCAGCTCGGTACTTGGCTCGACCCACGGCATCGTCATGGGCGGGGTGCGCAACCAGCTCAATGCTGCCTGGGCGAGCGAAGTGCTGAATGTCTACCGCCAGTCGCTCAGCGGCCGCTACCCGTTGGTGGCCGGCAGTGCCCGTGACGCCACGCTGGAAGACTTCGGCCAGTTCTTCGGCGTCGGCGGGGTGATGGACAACTACTTCCGCAAGTACCTGCAGCCCTACGTCAATACCTCGAGCACTCCATGGAGCTGGCAGCCGGGCGCGGCGCAGAAGCTGGGCATCGGCAGCAACGTGCTGTATACCTTCCAGCGCGCGGCGAGCATCCGCGATGCCTTCTTCCGCAGCGGCAACGGCTTGCAGCCAAGCGTACGTTTCGAACTCAAGCCGGTGGCGATGGACGCGAGCATCACCCAGTTCCTGCTCGACCTCGACGGCCAGCAAGTCAGTTACGACCATGGCCCAAGCCGCCCGGTGGCGCTGCAGTGGCCCAACCCCAACAGCATCGGCGTGGTCCGCCTGTCGATCGCGCCGCCAGCGGCCAGCGGCCGTTCGGGGCTGACGGTGGAAGGCCCATGGGCGTGGTTCCGCCTGCTCGATCAGTCCGACCTGGTGGCCGGCAGCTCGCCAGAGCGCTTCAACCTGCGCTTGCGCGTGGAGGGTGCCAGTGTGTCCTACGAGCTGCGCGCCAGCAGTGCCTTCAACCCGTTCCGCAGCCGAGTGGTCAGCGGTTTCAGCCTGCCGGAGCATCTGTGAACGACGTCGGTTTCTACGGAAAACTGGCCTGCCGCGGCGACTTCGTCAGCCGCGGCTTGCCGCAGACCTTCATCCAGCCCTGGGACCAGTGGCTGGCCGCCGGTATCCAGGCCAGCCAGCAGGCGCTTGGCGAGGGCTGGCTGCAGGCCTACCTGGTCAGTCCTTTGTGGCGCTTTGCCCTGGCACCCGGGGTGTGTGGCCCGGATGCGGTGGTCGGCGTACTGATGCCGAGCATCGACCGGGTCGGGCGGTACTTTCCGCTGAGCGTGGCGCAGGTACTGGAACCCGGCGTGGCGATCGCAGGGATCGTCGGCGGTGCCGATGAGTGGTTCGAAGCTGTCGAGGCAGCGTTGCTGGGCACGCTTGAAGCGGATGCGTCCTTCGAGCGTTTCGAGGCGGCCTTGCAGCCGTTCAGCCAGGCCAGGCCGCTGCTGCAGGGGCCGCGTGTGACCGTGGGCGGGTTGCAGCGGCTGGACGGCGTTACCCCGCAGGGCCGGGCCCTGGCGCTGGCCGAATGCGCCTGCCAGGGCATGAGCCTGTGGTGGGGGCAGGGCAGCGAGCGAATCGCACCTGGCCTGCTACGTAGCCAGGGCCTGCCGGGCAGCGACCAGTTCGCCGCGTTCCTGCTCGGCAGCGAGGCGCAACCCGCATGAACCGTGTGCACTACAGCGCGGCCAGCTACAGCCATGTGGGCATGGTCCGCAAGATCAACGAAGACGCCTGCCTGGAGCTGACCGGGGATGGCTTGTGGGCCGTTGCCGACGGCATGGGCGGGCATGCCGCCGGTGACTACGTGAGCAGCCTGGCGGTGGACAGCCTGCGCCAGTTGCCGCTCATCGATGGGCTGGAAGATTTCGCCCAGGCCTTGCGCGACACCCTGGCCCGGGTCAACCGCGTGGTGCGTGACGAAACCCTGCGCCGGGGCGTGGCGATGATGGGCAGCACGGTGGTGCTGCTGGCCGCACGCGGCGACCGGGCCGTGGGCTTGTGGGCCGGTGACAGCCGCCTGTATCGCCTGCGCGATGGCCGCATCGAACGCCTGTCGCATGACCATAGCTATGTCCAGGAACTGCAGGACAGCGGCCTGCTCAACGAGGCCGAAGCGCGCGTGCACCCGCGCGGCAACATCGTCACCCGCGCCATCGGCGTGGAAGACCAGCTCGAACTGCAGGCGGTGAGCGTGCAGGTACAACCCGGCGATACCTACCTGCTGTGCAGCGACGGTTTGAACAAGACTGCCGAAGACCACGAGATCGCCGACGTGCTCGGCCACGCCGATCCCTACCAGGTGGTCCGCAGCCTGGTGCACCTGGGGTTGACCCGTGGCGCCCCCGACAACATTACCGCGGTGGTGGTGAAGGCGAATTGATGAGCACCCTGAACATGCAGATCCCCGGATTCGACATCGACAGCGAGATTGGCCAGGGCGCCATGGCCAGTGTCTACCTGGCCACCCAGCGCTCCCTGCAGCGCAAGGTAGCGCTGAAGGTAATGGCCGCGAGCCTTGCCGCCGACCCTACCTTCTGCGAGCGCTTCCTGCGCGAAGGGCGCACGCTGGCGCGGTTGGCGCATCCGCACATTGCCACCATCCACGACATCGGTAATGTCGGTGAGCTGTACTACATGGCCATGGAGTACCTGCCCAGCGGGACCCTCAAGGAGCGCATCGCTGCCGGGCTTACCCCTGAGCAGGGCTTGCTGTACGTGCGGCAGATCGCCCAGGCGCTGGGTTATGCCCACGCCCAGGGGCTGGTGCACCGCGACGTGAAACCGGCCAACATCCTGTTCCGTGCCGACGGCACGGCGGTGCTCTCCGACTTCGGCATCGCCAAGTCGCTGGATGACCGCACCCAGTTCACCCAGGCCGGCTTCGCCGTCGGCACCCCGAGCTACATGAGCCCGGAGCAGGCGCGGGGCATGGACATCGACGGCCGCGCCGACCTGTATGCGCTTGGGGTGGTGCTGTACGAGATCCTCGTCGGCGAGCTGCCGTACCGGGGCAACGATGCCTTGTCGACGGCATTGGCCCACCTGACCGAGCCGTTGCCGGAGCTGCCCATCGAGCATGGGCGCTATCAGGACATCCTGCGCGGGCTGCTGGCCAAGGACCCTGAGCTACGCTTCGCCGATGCCGCGGCGTTGCTGGCTGCCCTCGACCGCCTGCCAGCCGACAGCGCGGAGCGCACGGTGATTCGGCCGGTGCCGGGCGCGCTGGCGGGCAAGGCAGAACTGGGTGGGCTGACACCGGTGTCCATCGATATCCCGCAGGCTACGGCAAAGCCGGTCGCTGCGCCTGCACCTGCGCCAAAGCCGGAGCCGACCCGGCCCGCTGCGCCGCCGCAACCTGCCCCGGGCAAGCCGGCCAAGGCCCTGCTGGCCGTGGCAATCGCCGTGGCGCTGGGCCTGGGCGCGACCTTCTTCTGGTTGCGCTCTGGCAATGAGCAGCCGGTTGCGCAACCACCGCTGGCGCAAACCGCGAGCAACCCGCTGGCGCCGACCGCGCCGCCGCCAGCTGCCAGCGAAGACGGCCGGCCATTGTTGATGCCAGGCAAGAAAACCCTGTACCAACGCGTGCTGAGCAAACCCGAAGCGCAATTGCTGGCCCGCCCCGGCGACAGCGCGGGTGAGCCGCTGCCGGCCTTCTCGGTGCTGTACGTGTACCAGCGCAAGGACATCGACGGCCAGCCATGGCTGGAAGTGGGCGCCTCCAGCAGCGGCCAGCGCGACGGCTGGTTGCCGGCGGCGCAAACCAGCGACTGGAAGCAAAGCCTGGTGCTGAAATTCACCGAGCGTTCCGGCCGTTCGCCAGTGATGTTCATGCGCCAGGCCGAGGACCTGCAGCAACTGCTCGACGACACCGGCAAGGCCCGCGCCGACCTGCTCAAGGCGCAGAACCAGCCCGACCAGGTACCTCAGGTGCTGGCCTTGGAGCCGGCCGCCAGCGCGGTGCCACAGAACCAGTTCTACCTGATGCCGATCTTCGACTACCGGGAAAGCTTCGGCGCCGACGGCCAGCCGGTGCAGTTGCTCAACGTCGCCTCGATCGACCCTGGCAGCAGCGCCCGCAGCCAGGCGGCCACGGCTGCCGGCGCGGCGGTGGCGACGGACAACCGCTTCCGTACCGGCATCGTCCTGGTGGTCGACACCTCGGTGTCGATGCAACCCTACATCGACCGCGTGCGCCAGGTGGTCAGCGAACTGCAGGCGCAACTGGCCGCACGTGGCGAACTGGACAACGTCAGCTTCGGCCTGGTGGGCTTTCGCAACAGCGTCAAGCGTACCCCGGGCCTGGACTACCTGAGCAAGACCCTGGTCAGCCTGGAGGAGGGCCGCGACCCGGCGCGCTTCCTCAAGGCCGCGTCGCAGGTCAAGGCCACCAGCGTTTCCAGCCACTCGTTCAATGAGGATGCCTTTGCCGGGGTGATGCAGGCCGTGGAAGGCATGGACTGGTCGGGCTATGGCGGGCGCATCGTCCTGCTGGTCAGCGATGCTGGCGCCCTGCGCAAGAACGACCCGTACAGCAGCACCCAGATGAACGAGGCGGAGGTTCGCCAGGCCGCGCTGAGCAAGCAGATCAAGATCTACGCCTTGCACCTGCGCACCCCGGCCGGGGTGAACAACCATGGCTCGGCCGAAAGCCAGTACCGCGTGCTCACCGCCGACAGCAACCCGCAGATCGGCGACCTGTACGTGGGCGTGCCGGGCGGCGATGTAGGCGCCTTTGGCGAGCGCGTGCGCGAAATCGGCTCGACCTTCGCCGAGCTGGCGCACCAGGTGCGTCAGCAGCAGCCACAGCCGGTACCCCGGTTGGCCACGGGCGCCAGCCTGGCGGCCAAGTCGCAGGCGATCGGTTACGCCATGCACATGGACTTCCTCGGCCGGCATGCTGCCAGCCAGGCGCCGCAGCTGGTCAGTGCCTGGACCGCCGACCGCGACCTGACCAACCCGGCACTGCCGAGCCTGCAGGTGTGCGTGATGCTGACCAAGTTGCAGCTCAATGACCTGCAGCAATCGCTGAAGCTGATCGTCGACGCCGCGCGCAAGACCCGCAGTTCGCCAGGTGATTTCTTCAACGAGATTGCCAGTGCCAGTGCCTACATGAGCCGCGATCCGGGTGCCCTGCGCAAAGGCGCCAACCTGGCCCAGGGCGGGGTCCTGGGCGAATACCTCGAAGGCCTGCCATACCGCAGCAAGTCGCTGAGCATGACCGAGGACCTGTGGTTGTCGCTGTCGGTGGCCGAACAAGAGGACTTCATCGACGAACTGGACTCGAAGATCCGCCTGTACGAAACCTTCCACAACGACATGGCCAACTGGGTGCGCTTCGGCAAGGCCGAGCCGGGCGATGCCCTGTACCGTGTACCGCTGTCGACGCTGCCGTGATGATCAGCCTGCACGGGGTGCGCAAGACGCGCGGGCAGGGTGCCCAGCGCTACAGCCTGCAGATCGATCGGCTGCAGCTGGCGGCTGGGGCACGGGTGGCGCTGGTCGGCCCCAGCGGCTGCGGCAAGAGTACCTTGCTCGACCTGCTGGCGCTGGTGCTGGCGCCGGATGCCGCCGAGGGCTTCGTCTTTGCTGGCTACGATGTGGCTGGCCTGTGGCGCCAGCGCCGTCTCGACCAGCTGGCGGCGCTGCGCAGCCGCCAGCTGGGCTATGTTTTGCAGGCCGGCGGCTTGCTCGGCTTCCTCGATGTGCGTGGCAATATCCGCCTGCCCCGGCAGCTGTTGGGGCTGGGCGAGGACGGCAGTGTCGAACGCCTGGCCGAGGCGCTGGATGTACATGACCAGCTGGCCAAGAAGCCTGCCGCGTTGTCGCTGGGGCAACGCCAGCGGGTCAGCTGCGCCCGGGCCCTGGCGCATGCACCGGCGTTGCTGCTGGCCGACGAGCCTACTGCGGCGCTGGACCCGGTGAACGCCGAGCGGGTCATGCAGTTGCTGCTGCGCGAGGCCCAGGCTCGCCAGGTGACCTGCGTGCTCGCCACCCATGATGAAGCATTGGCGCGCCGGGCCGGGTTGAACGTGCTGCGCATGGCCTGCCGGCGCGATGCCGACGGCGGCGTCACTGCCAGCCTGGCGCAGGCCGTCTGATGCGCCCGTGGCTGATCGCCGGCCTGGCCTGGCAGGACTACCGCAACGATGCGCGGCTGTCGGCGTGCAGCGTGCTGGCACTGGTTGCGGTGATCGCCCCCTTGCTGGTGCTGTTCGGGCTCAAGTTCGGCCTGGTCGGCAGCCTGACCGAGCGGCTGCAACGCGACCCGAGTGTGCGCGAAATCACTCCCCTGGGCGGTGGCCGTTTCCATGCCGATTTCATCCACGCCCTGGCACAGCGACCAGACGTCGCCTTCGCCATTGCGCGAACCCGGCAGATTGCTGCCACCGCCGAGCTGTTGCTGCCTGCCCGAGGGCGCGCGGTGACTGTCGAGATGCTGCCAACCGCTGCCGGTGACCCCTTGCTGCAACAGGTGCCGCCACCGCAGGGCCTGCAGCAGGTGGTATTGAGTTTCACCGCTGCCGAGAAGCTCGGTGCCGCTGCCGGTGATGAGTTGCAGGCCAGCTTCAGCCGCCAGCAGGCCGGCCAGGTGCAGTGGCGCCAGACGCGCCTGCAGGTGGCCGCGGTGCTGCCGCTGGCGGCGTTCGAGCGCGATGGCCTGTTCGCTTCGCTGGCCCTGCTCGAAGCGGTCGAGGATTACCGCGACGGGCGCGCTGTGCCGGCGCTGGGCTGGCCTGGCGAGGCCGCAGGCAGCGATGCCGGGCGGATCTACCCGGCGTTTCGCCTGTATGCCCGGGGGCTGGCCGATGTCGAGCCGCTGCGCGCCTATTTTGCCGAACGCAAATGGCTGGTATCGACCCAGGCGGCGCAGATCGCCCAGGTGCAGGCCCTCAGCCGCAACCTCGACCTGGTGTTCTGGATCATCACCAGCCTCGCCGTGGCCGGCGCCGTGGCCGCGATCGCCGCTGGCGCGGTGGCGGCAGTCCAGCGCAAGCAGCGCGAGCTGGCGGTGCTGCGCCTGCTGGGGTTCGGTACGGCCGCGCTGCTGCTGTTCGTGGTGCTGCAGGCGCTGTACAGCGGCGTGCTGGCGGCGGCAGCTGCCGGCGGCCTGTACCTGCTGGCCGAGCAGGGCCTCAACCGGATCTTCACCCAGGTGCCCGGCGAGTACGCCAGCCGCCTGTTGCCGATGCATTACTTCGTTGCGTTGTCTGCGGTGCTGCTGGCCAGCGCCGCCGCTGCTGCCGTGGGCGGCTGGCGAGTGACGCGCATCGATGCCAGCCAAGGAATCCGTGATGTCTGAACTTCGCCTCGGGGCTGCGGCCCTGCTTCTGACCACGCTGGGCCTGGCGGCCTGTTCGCCGGGCGCCGAGGAGCTGCCAGCCAGACCGGCCAAGCCAGTCGACACCGCTGCGGCCAGCGCCCCGGCAGCGGCGGTCGATACCAGCAAGCTGGACAACCCCAAGCCCCTGCCCGGTGACGTCAGCCTGCCGCTACCGTGCGGCGGCGAACTGGTGCTGCGCAGCGTCTATGTACTGGCCCAGGGCAGCCTGGACGACCGCGAGGTCAACCTAGGCTACCCGTTCAGCGAAGGCGAGGCCGGCTACCAACAGTCGTTCATTTCCGGTTATCGGCGTGACTTCATCAATGGCCAGTTCAGCCTCCAGGACCTGTCGCCCGAGTGGCAGAAGGCAGTTGCCCCCGGCCTGCCCAAGCTCGACCAGGCCGGCCCGCTCAAGCCGATGATGTATTTCATTGGCAAGTACGAGGTCAGCGCCCGCCAGTATGCCCAGGTAATGGCCCAGGCCCAGGCGCTGGCCGGCGGCGAGGCGGCGCCGGCCTGCCAGCCCGACACCACGGCGGCCGGGCGCCTGCCCAAGGTCAAGCTGTCGCGCTTCGAGGCCGAACGCTTTGTCGCGGTCTACAGCGCCTGGCTGCTCAAGTATCACCGCGACCTGCTGCCGGTCAGTGGCCGGGGCGGCAAGGCCGAGGACGGCGGTATCGGCTTCGTGCGCCTGCCCACGGAAGTGGAGTGGGAGTTCGCTGCCCGTGGCGGTTCTGCGGTAAGCCGCCAGGAACTGGAAGGGCGGCTGTTCCCGCGCAAGGTCCAGGGCAGTGACAGCGATGGGCCGCTCAGCGACTGGGCGGTGTACAACCAGGTGGCTGGCGGCACCGGGCAGGCGGCACGGCTGATGCCGATCGGCACCCGGTTGCCGAACCCGCTGGGGCTGTTCGACGTGATCGGCAATGCTGCGGAAATGGTCCAGGAGTCGTTCCAGCTGGTGCATGCCGGCCGCCTGCAGGGCGCCTATGGCGGCTTCGTGGTCAAGGGCGGCAACTACCTCGAAGGTGAGGGCACGCTGTTCACCGGCATGCGCCGCGAGTACCCGCTGTTTGGTGCTGACGGTACCGAGCAGCGCAACGAGACCACTGGCTTCCGGGTGGCCATCGGGGCGCTGTCGGCGCCCCGTTCGCGTTACCAGGAACTGTTCGAGCAGTGGCAGAAGCAAGGGCGCCTGGCCAGCCTGACCGACGACATCGATGCCGCCGAGGACCCGACCAAGCGCCTGGACAGCATCATCGCCGCCACCACCGACCCGCGCCAGCAGGCCGAGCTGGGGCTGGTCAACGAAGAGCTCAAGCGCAGCGTGTCGCTGATCGGCCGCCAGCGCGAAGAGGCGGCCGGCAACCTGATCCAGTCCGCCGCCCTGGTGGCCGAGACCATCAACAACTACAACATCCGCCTGACCAACCTGCGCAACACCCAGGCCGAGGCCCAGGCGCGTGGCGACCAGACCAGCGTGCGCATGTATGCCGCGGCCATCAGCAACGGCCGCGCTGCGCTCGATGGCGCGGTGGCGATCTACATCGACAACCTGGCCAGCGGCACGCGCTACACCGATGCGGTGATCCAGGCGCAGTTCCAGCGGGTCAAGGAAGAACTCAATCGCAAGCCGGTCCTGGGCCAGAGCCTTGTGAGCCGCGCGACCCTGTTCGTTCGCCACGTTGGGGAGTACCGCCAGAACCGGCGGGCCGACCCGGCGACGATCCTCAAGGAGCTCCTGGCATCGGCCGCCGCGCGGCCTTCGTAGTGGCTTCTGCCTGACGCAAGCGCGGGGTGGCATGAGGCCCCCCGTTTTAACCACCCACGTGAGAGAGTGACATGTTCAAGACCATCTTCACGGCTTCCCATGCCCGTTCCGCCCTGCTGCTCGCCGCAGGTTTCAGCACTGTCCTGATGGCGGGCTGCTCCAGCTCACCCGTGTCCAAGGTGGGTGCCACGACCAAGGTCGAATACTACCCGAGCTGCTACGAGCCCGTGCAGCACCTGCGCGCCACCGACGGCGACATGACCCGCTCGGTAGCGACCGGCGCCGTTATCGGCGCCCTCGGCGGTGCCCTGACCGGCGCCCTGGTCGACGGCGACAACCGCGGCCGTAACGCTGCCATCGGTGCGGCGGGCGGTGCCCTGGTGGGCGGCGCGGCCGGTTACTACACCGAGCGCCAGAAGCAGATCAGCGACGACAAGCAGCGCATTGCCTCGTACGCCACCGACATCGACAAGAGCGCCGCCGACCTGGATCGCACCACGGCCTATGCCAAGGCTTCGCAGACCTGCTACCAGCGTGAGTTCACCAGCCTGATCGAAGGCCGCAAGGCCAACCGCATCAACGACACCGAAGGGCGCAAGCGCCTGGCCGAGATCGTCTCGGGCCTGCAGGAGTCGAACAAGCTGCTGGCCACCGTCAACGGCCGGGTCGCGGAAAACCTCGACAACTACACCCAGGCCTACGAGCAGGACCTCAAGCAGGTTGGTGTGGCCCGTACTGACGTAGCGACCGTGGCTGAACCGCCGAAGACCACCACTGGCAAGAAGAAGACCCAGGCCGTGAAGGTGAACAAGAACGTGCCGCAAGAGGCGGTCGCCACCGAGAAGACCCTGCAGAAGGCCACGACCAAGAAAGCCGAGGCCCAGCAGGTGGCCAATGCTGGCGTCGACCAGGTCAACAAGATGTGCCGCAGCCCCGACATGGGTGACTGGGCGCCGGTGCCTTGCCCGAACGTGTAACCCACGCTCCGTTGCGCTTGCGCCGGTGCACGTGCCGCCCCAGGCAGGTCGCCTGACCTGCACGGGGCGTGCGTGGGCCGGCGCAGCGGCTTTTCGAATCAAGGAGAGTTGTCGTGACCGACCTGATGTCCGGCGTCCTCGGCGGCTACCAGCAGCAAATGGCCCGCCAGCGGCTGCTGTTGACCGTCGACCAGCAGAAGTTGTTCAGGGCCATCGATTCCGACCCGGGTATCGTTGGCGCGGGTGTTGTCTACATCGATGCCCAGTACAACGTGATCGTCCTGCGCGAATTCAAGCCGATCTGCAGCATCGCACCCAAGCGCGTGATCCTGCAGGAGGCGCCACCTTACAAGTCACCTGAACAGTTCATGACTCAGCTGCAGACCGGCGCACGTGAGCGCAAGGTGATGGCAGAGGCCGTGAACGCCAGTTTGGGTTGCCTGTCGGCCTATCTGGGTTGGGTCGTCATGTTCAGCGGCACCATTGCCGTACCCTTCACTGCCGGTGCCAGCATGGTATTGACGGCAGTCGGTTATGCCGCCGCAGCGGCAGGGACCGGGCAGTGCATGATGGGCGGGTACCGGGTGTTCAACGAAGTGTTCGACCCTGGGCAGAACGACTGGCTCGACAGTAATGACACGGTCCAGACGGTAATGAGCATACTCGACGGCGTAGCGCTGGCCGGTGTGGGCGCATCGAGCCTGAACACCGTGCGTTTCCTGCAGGCACGCAAGGCGGCGACCGGCAAGGGCTGGAGAGAGCTGTTCCAGAGCCTGTCGCGGCAGCAGCGCAAGGCCCTGGCCGAGGAACTTCTGCAGATCAGGCACCCGTCGCTCACCGCCAAGCAGCTGAAGCTGAAGCAGGCGGCGGGTACCGCGATCAAGCGTTTCACCCCTACCCAAATCCAGCACGCCACGCGTACCTTGATCAAGGACTCGATTGGCGGCTTGTCGGGTTTTGCCAGCAGTAGCTTCGTGCAGTCGGTTGCCGTGGGGCTTTACGAGGAAATTGACGAATGACCCATGGCCAGGAATTGCAAGCATTCCTTTCCCGTTATTTCGGCGTGTTCATTGCCGAGTTCATGCTGTCCTGCTTTGCCATTGGCGGCTGTGTTTCACTGGTGTTCTCCACTTATTTGCGCAGTCCTGAACGACCGCTATCGGTGCTGGTGTTGGCGCTGGCAGGGATGGTCAGCGCCGCTTCGCATATCGCCCTGGTGCGTGGCTACGCTTGGGGCTTGTGGGGGCTGATCGGGCTGAACGGGCTGGCCGTATTGGCTGCGTTGCCCAGTTACGGCTACCGGCCGCACATGGGCGGTTACGTCTCGGTTCTGCTGTTCGGGCTGCTGGCCTTGCTGGTCATCAATACCCAGCGCTACCGGGAAATGCGCGTGCGCCTGGTGGGCTACCGGGAAACCCGCAGGGCCAACCGCCAGGCGGGGAAAGCCGGCAAATGATGGCTCAACGCTGCTTTAGCGAGGCTTGTGAATGAATGTGCGCCGAATACGTAGCGGGTTCGCTGCTTTGCTATTGCCCTTGCTCGTTGCCTGCAACGGGCACAAGGTCGAGCGCGTGGTGGTTTATGAGAACAACGTCCATCACTGGCGCATCGAGCACGTGGTGGAGCAGAACTGGCCGGTGGGGCCTCGCCAGTATTACCAGGTGTTTCTCAAGGACCGCCTGCTGATCCTGCCGGCCAATGTGTTCAATGACGAGCGCGACATTCGCGAATTCGTTGCTGCGGGCGGTTTCGATATCAGCAACTGGCGCAACGACACGATCATCGTGGCGTTCGAGAACGTGCAAAAGCGCGAAGGTGGCAACGAGCATTTTGTCCGCTCGCTGATGATCACCCCGGAGTACAAGGACGGGGAGGTGATACTGACGGATATGGCGACCCATATGCAGATCGTGGTGCAGCGGGTGGAGCCGGTTGGGGAGGGGAAGTAGCGGGACAAATGTATCGTAATGGCGGACATCTTGAACCATGGCCTCGATCAACAACCGCTTGGAGGATGAACTCAAGGCCTCGCTATGGCACCGGCTACGCCGGTGTTCGCGGGGCAAGCCCGCTCCTACAGGTACAGCGTTAACTCTAAGCCATCGCAGTACCTGTGGGAGCGGGTTCAACCCGCGAAGAGGCCCGCCCAGGCAAACCCGGCGGTTAAACCCCATGCAACCGCAGCGCCCGCTACGCACATTCCCGCCAACTCAATTTCGGCTTCTCTACCGGCGGCAGTTGTTCCACTTCCCTGCCAGTACCACCGGCATATCCCGCATCCTCAGTCGTGGCACGGCCACCACCTCATGCGTCAGCCACCAACGCAAATGCCGGTTCTCCGGGACATGCCTTGCAGGAAGCTTCCTCTTCGACTTTATTTCCTGCCAATAAAAAAAGGCTGCCAATCGGCAGCCTTCTCTATGCTTCGCTAGGATTATCAATCCCAGCTCAACGCCCCGCCAGTCTGATACTCGATCACACGAGTCTCGAAGAAGTTCTTCTCTTTCTTCAAGTCCATGATCTCGCTCATCCACGGGAACGGGTTGGTGGTCCCCGGGTACTCTTCCTTCAGGCCAATCTGGGTCAGGCGACGGTTAGCGATGAACTTGAGGTAGTCCTCCATCATCGCGGCGTTCATGCCCAACACGCCGCGTGGCATGGTGTCACGGGCGTATTCGATCTCCAGCTGGGTCCCTTGCAGGATCATCTGGGTGGCTTCTTCCTTCATCGCCGCGTCCCACAGGTGCGGGTTCTCGATCTTGATCTGGTTGATCACGTCGATACCGAAGTTCAGGTGCATCGACTCGTCACGCAGGATGTACTGGAACTGCTCGGCGACGCCGGTCATCTTGTTGCGGCGGCCCATGGACAGGATCTGGGTGAAGCCGCAGTAGAAGAAGATGCCTTCCAGCACGCAGTAGTAGGCGATCAGGTTGCGCAGCAGCTCCTTGTCGGTTTCGACGGTGCCGGTGTTGAATTCCGGGTCGGAGATGGCGCGGGTGTACTTCAGGCCCCAGGCGGCTTTCTTCGCCACCGACGGGATCTCGTGATACATGTTGAATATCTCGCCTTCATCCATGCCCAGCGACTCGATGCAGTACTGGTAGGCGTGGGTGTGGATCGCCTCTTCGAAGGCCTGGCGCAGGATGTACTGGCGGCACTCCGGGTTGGTGATCAGGCGGTACACGGCCAGGGCCAGGTTGTTGGCCACCAGCGAGTCGGCGGTGGAGAAGAAGCCGAGGTTGCGCATGACGATGCGGCGCTCGTCTTCGGTCAGGCCGTCCATGCTCTTCCACAGGGCGATGTCGGCGGTCATGTTGACCTCTTGCGGCATCCAGTGGTTGGCACAGCCGTCCAGGTACTTCTGCCAGGCCCAGTCGTACTTGAACGGGACCAGCTGGTTGAGGTCGGCGCGGCAGTTGATCATGCGCTTTTCGTCAACGCGAACGCGGGCGCTGGAGCCTTCCAGCTCGGCCAGGCCTTCGGCGATGTCGAGGTCGTTCAGGGCAGCCTTGGCGCGTTTGACCGCGTCGGAGTCGTCGGCACTGGCGGCACGGGCTTCCAGGGCGGCAGCACCACCGGCGCTGTCGAGCTTGTCGAGGGTGGCAGCGGCAGCGGCCTGCGCAGGGGTATTGCCTTTGGCGGCGACTTCGCCGTCTTCCTTGTCGAATTCGTCCCAGCTCAGCATGGTTTGGCTCCTGCTTGAGGGTTGCCCCGGGGCAACCGGTTGGATGTTAAGAATGTGATGCCTGACGCAAGGCCGTTACGGCGAATGGACAGCTCGAGAGGCTGACTCTCGTTACATCGGGTGTGTTCTGGCTTGTACCTGGCCAGGCCTCTCGGAGGGGCCAGGGACAATTGATAGGTGCCCTTTTCAGAGGGGGCGCAGTATACCGGAATTCGCCTTCGATCGGGACGCGTGTCTGGCAGGCGAGGGTAACTTTTTCGACCGGTCTGGCGTGCATCCGTTCACCAAGCGGGTGTCATGGGGTACGGGGAGGAAGTGTAGCGGCAAAATGTAGAAGGCACTATATGTTGTGCCTATTTATTTTCCGGGCACAGGATGTGGGGTTGGCGCGATCTTTGTAGGAGCGGCCTTGTGCCGCGATAAGGTCCGCAAGGCGGCCTCGAAGATTCGTGTGGCGGAACTGCCATCCCCGGACGCTTCGCACCCCATCGCGACACAAGGTCGCTCCATTGGCGGTGTTAACTGCGAGGGTTATGCAGCGTTTCGACAATGTGCGTCTTGGGATGCTTGCGGGCCTGTTCCACCGAAGTGAAGCGGCCGGTTTCCGCATTGCGGCCGATCTTGCGAGTTGCCACTTTTTTCCGCGCCATGGGTTACGTCCTTTTTGAGTGGTCCTGTTCTTTTACCGAACCGCGCGAGCGCAGGGCAAAGGGCAAGGTTTCTTCGGGACGCGGATACAAAAATGCCGCGCGGGGCACCCGTAGGCACCCCGCGCGGCACTCAGGCCTTACTGGCAGGCTTCGCAGTCAGGCTCGTCGATCGCGCAGGCCTTCGGCACTGGCGCTGGGCCGGCTGCCTGGACCGGGGCGCTGTCGCCGCCGCTGGAAACGGCGTTGAGCTTGCCGGTGTTGATGGTCGACTTCTCGGTGCTGGTCGCGGCCAGGGCACGGAGGTAGTAGGTGGTCTTCAGGCCACGGTACCAGGCCATGCGGTAGGTCACGTCCAGCTTCTTGCCCGAAGCGCCGGCGATGTACAGGTTCAGCGACTGGGCCTGGTCGATCCACTTCTGGCGACGCGAGGCGGCATCGACGATCCACTTGGTCTCGACTTCGAACGCGGTGGCGTACAGGTCCTTCAGCTCTTGCGGGATACGCTCGATCTGCTGCACCGAACCGTCGTAGTACTTCAGGTCGTTGATCATGACCGAGTCCCACAGGCCACGGGCCTTCAGGTCGCGGACCAGGTACGGGTTGATCACGGTGAACTCGCCCGACAGGTTCGATTTCACGTACAGGTTCTGGTAGGTCGGCTCGATCGACTGCGACACGCCGGTAATGTTGGCGATGGTCGCGGTCGGCGCGATGGCCATGATGTTCGAGTTACGAATACCTTTCTTGACGCGCTCGCGTACCGGGCCCCAGTCGAGGGACTCTTCCAGGTTGACGTCGATGTACTTGGCACCACGGGCCTCGATCAGGATCTGTTGCGAATCCAGCGGCAGGATGCCCTTGGACCACAGCGAACCCTGGAAGGTCTCGTAGGCACCGCGCTCGTCGGCCAGGTCGCAGGACGCCTGGATCGCATAGTAGCTGACCGCTTCCATCGACTTGTCGGCGAACTCGACGGCAGCATCGGAACCGTACGGAATGTGCTGCAGGTAAAGCGCATCCTGGAAGCCCATGATGCCCAGGCCGACCGGGCGGTGCTTGAAGTTCGAGTTACGCGCTTGCGGCACCGAGTAGTAGTTGATGTCGATCACGTTGTCGAGCATGCGCACGGCGGTGTTCACGGTGCGTTGCAGCTTGGCGGTGTCCAGCTTGCCGTCGACGATGTGGTTCGGCAGGTTGATCGAGCCCAGGTTGCAGACCGCGATCTCGTCCTTGTTGGTGTTCAGGGTGATTTCGGTGCACAGGTTCGAGCTGTGCACCACGCCCACGTGCTGCTGCGGCGAACGCAGGTTGCATGGGTCCTTGAAGGTCAGCCACGGGTGGCCGGTCTCGAACAGCATCGACAGCATCTTGCGCCACAGGTCTTTGGCCTGGACGGTCTTGAACACCTTGATCTTGTTGTACTCGGTCAGGGCTTCGTAGTACTCGTAGCGCTCTTCGAAGGCCTTGCCGGTCAGGTCGTGCAGGTCTGGCACTTCCGAAGGCGAGAACAGGGTCCACTTGCCGTCATCGAAGACACGCTTCATGAACAGGTCAGGGATCCAGTTGGCGGTGTTCATGTCGTGGGTACGACGGCGGTCATCACCGGTGTTCTTGCGCAGCTCGATGAATTCTTCGATGTCCAGGTGCCAGGTTTCCAGGTAGGCACACACGGCGCCCTTGCGCTTGCCACCCTGGTTGACGGCAACGGCGGTGTCGTTGACCACTTTGAGGAACGGCACGACGCCCTGCGACTTGCCGTTGGTGCCCTTGATGTACGAGCCCAGTGCACGTACCGGGGTCCAGTCGTTG
This sequence comes from Pseudomonas sp. TE21394, assembly GCF_054057835.1. Lineage (NCBI taxonomy): Bacteria > Pseudomonadati > Pseudomonadota > Gammaproteobacteria > Pseudomonadales > Pseudomonadaceae > Pseudomonas > Pseudomonas sp. TE21394. The sequence continues at coordinate 3,259,946 of NZ_JBSRZR010000001.1, forward strand.
CCCAGGCCACCGGCGAATTTCGACAGCATGGCGTTGTCGTGGATCGCGTGGTAGATGCCCGACAGGTCGTCCGGCACGGTGGTCAGGTAGCAGCTGGACAGCTGCGGGCGCAGGGTACCGGCGTTGAACAGGGTCGGGGTCGAGGCCATGTAGTCGAAGGACGACAACAGGTTGTAGAACTCGATCGCGCGGGCTTCCTTGTCTTTCTCTGCCAGCGCCAGGCCCATGGCCACGCGCATGAAGAATACCTGCGGCAGCTCGAAGCGCACGCCATCCTTGTGGATGAAGTAGCGGTCGTACAGGGTCTGCAGGCCCAGGTAGGTGAATTGCTGGTCACGCTCGTGGTCGATGGCCTTGCCCAGGCGCTCCAGGTCGTAGCCTTTCAGGGCCGGGTCCAACAGCTCGAACTCGACGCCTTTCTCGACGTACGCCGGCAGCGCCTTGGCGTACAGCTCGGCCATTTCGTGGTGGGTGGCGCTCTCGGCGACGCCGAGGAAGCCCAGGCCTTCGGCGCGCAGGGTGTCCATCAGCAGGCGGGCGGTGACGAACGAGTAGTTCGGCTCGCGCTCGACCAGGGTACGGGCGGTCATCACCAGGGCGGTGTTGACGTCCTTGATGGCCACGCCGTCGTACAGGTTCTTCAGGGTGTCGCGCTGGATCAGGTCGCCATCGACCTCGGCCAGGCCTTCGCAGGCTTCGCTGATGATGGTGTTCAGGCGGGCCATGTCGAGCGGCGCCAGGCTGCCGTCGGCCAGGGTGATGCGAATGCTTGGGTGCGGCTCGACCACGGCTTCGGTGTTGACGCGGGTGGCACGCTCCTTGGCGCGCTGCTCGCGGTAGATCACGTAGTCACGGGCGACTTTCTGCTCGCCGGCGCGCATCAGGGCCAGTTCGACCTGGTCCTGGATTTCTTCGATGTGGATGGTGCCACCCGATGGCATGCGACGCTTGAACGTGGCGGTGACCTGCTCGGTCAGGCGCGCGACGGTATCGTGGATGCGCGACGAAGCGGCGGCGGTACCGCCTTCAACTGCGAGGAACGCCTTGGTGATGGCCACGGTGATCTTGTCGTCGGTGTAGGGGACGACAGTGCCGTTACGCTTGATCACGCGCAGTTGGCCGGGAGCGGTGGCAGCCAGATCCTGGGTGGAATCGGCGGCCTGCGGCACCTTGGCCTGCGGGTTCTCGCGAGTCGTATCGGTTTGCATGGGTGGGTGTCTCCACAGTTTCTATATTGTTCAGGCGCCTTTTGGGCGCCCACCGTTCCGTCCACTTGCTCGATGGCCTGGCAGGGGCTGCGCAAACGCATGCGCATCCGCCCGCACGGGCGTACCGACTTCGGGACAGACTCAGGAATAAGGGGCAATGGCTTGCCGCTCCCTGGCCGAAGTCAAAGGTTCTGGGCCGTGCCCAAAAACTGTTGCTGATGGATGCCAGGCCTGGCCTGCCTCACCCATACCCGAACAAGGCCCTGGAAGGGCTTGCCTCGGTCGCCTCCGCAGGAGCGGTTTGGCTGCTGGAATCACTTGAAGTTCAGCCGAAAAATCGCTTGATTTTGCGGGTTGACTTTTGTGTGTGATTTTGCACGAACCCCAATATCTAGTGGTTCGCTGCGATCGGGATACAAGATAATGCGGTATCCGGGGCTTTGCAAGGCGATCGCTTGTGGATAACTTGTGCGTACTTTGTGAGTGAATGGTGGGTATTCGCTGTAGGCCTTGTGCCAAGTGGTTTGCAGTATTTTTCTGCGTTCTGGCGCCCCGGCGCATAATTTTTCGGGCGCGAACCGTATCACAAAAAACGGTTCAGTCGAGCGGGCTACAGGTGTATGTCTGTAGCTGCCTGGCGCCTGTCAGAGCGAGCGCCGCGCGGGCGGCGCTCGATCTCGCAGGCCCCATACATCTACAGTCATACTCTCAGCCGCCCTGACACGATCCCAAGAACAAAGAAGGCCTGCGCATGGACCAAACCCTACCCCGCATCCTCATCGTCGAAGACGACCAGCGCCTGGCCGAGCTCACTGCCGAGTACCTGCAGGCCAACGGCTTCGAGGTCAGTGTCGAAGGCGATGGCGCCCGCGCGGCTCGGCGCATCGTCGACAGCCAGCCCGACCTGGTCATCCTCGACCTCATGCTGCCCGGCGAAGACGGCCTGAGCATCTGCCGGCGGGTGCGCAGCCAGTACCCCGGCCCGATCCTCATGCTCACCGCCCGCAGCGACGAACTCGACCAGGTGCAGGGCCTGGACCTGGGGGCCGATGACTACGTGTGCAAGCCGGTGCGCCCACGCCTGCTGCTGGCGCATATCCAGGCGCTGCTGCGCCGCAGCGAGGCAGCGGACAACAAACGCCAGGCGCTGGCCTTCGGGGCACTGCGCATCGACAACCGGCTGCGGGAGGCACACCTGGGCGAACAGCTGATCGAACTGACCGGCGCCGAATTCGACCTGCTCTGGCTGCTGGCCAGCAACGCCGGCCGGGTGCTGACCCGCGAGCAGATTTTCACCGCGCTACGCGGCGTCGGCTACGACGGCCAGGACCGTTCCATCGACATACGCATTTCCAAGATCCGCCCCAAGATTGGCGACGACCCGCTCCAGCCAAGGCTGATCAAGACCCTGCGCAGCAAGGGCTACCTGTTCGTCGGCGAGGTGTCATGAACAACTCGATCTTCCTGCGCATCTACGGCGGCATGCTGGCGGTGCTGGTGCTGGTGGCCCTGCTCGGGGCGCTGAGCCTGCACCTGGTCAACGAGGTGCGTGCCGCCCAGCATCGCGAGCGCCTGGCCCAGGGAACCTTCAGCCTGATGGCCGACAACCTGGCATTGCAGAACGACACCGAGCGCAAGCGCTCGCTGCTGATCTGGGAGCGCCTGCTCGGCGTGCCGCTGGCCCTGCAGCCAACCACTGCGCACCCTCTTGATGGCGGCCAGCGGGCACGTTTGGGCCGCGGCCTGGTGGTGGTCGAGAAGACCGGCCCGCATGCCGCAAGGATATTGCGCAAGGTTGGCCAAGAGGACTTGCTGCTGGTCGCCGAGGTCAAGCAGGTCAGCGAGCAACTGGCGCGGGCTACCTTGTACCTGCTGGCCGACGAGTTGGTGCGTTACCCGGTGACAGAACAGCAGCAGCGCCTGGAGCAGCTCAAGCGCGACAAGGGCTTTGGCTTTGGCGTGGCGCTGCAGCGCATCGAGCGGGTAAGCCTGGACGACGACCAGCGGCGCCGGGTCGAGGAGGGCGATACGGTGATGGCGCTGGGCAAGGATGGCGACTCGATCCGCGTGTTCGCCGGCTTGGCCGGTTCGCCCTGGGTACTGGAAATTGGCCCTTTGTACCAGCTCAACCCATATCCGCCGCAGTTGCTGATCCTGATCGCCTTCCTCGGCCTGTGCCTGATCGGCCTGGTGGTCTACCTGCTGGTGCGTCAGCTGGAGCGGCGCGTTTCCGGCCTGGAGGTGGCTGCCACGCGCATTGCCCAGGGCAGCCTGGACACCCGCGTGCCAACCGATGATGCCGATTCGGTAGGACGCCTGGCGGCAGCGTTCAACGGCATGGCCGAGCACCTGCAGCGCTCGCTGACCATGCAGCGCGAGCTGGTGCGCGCGGTTTCCCATGAGCTGCGCACGCCCGTGGCACGCCTGCGCTTTGGCCTGGAGATGCTCGAAGGTGCCACCACCGAGCAGGCCCGGGCCAAGCATCTGGCGGGCATGGACGGGGATATCCAGGACCTCGACAAACTGGTCGACGAGATGCTTACCTACGCCCGCCTGGAGCAGGGCGCGCCTGCGCTGAAGTTCGCGCGGATTGACCTGGATGCCTTGCTAGATCGGGTGATCGAAGAGCTGGCACCGCTGCGCGTTGGAATACGCGTACTGCGCGGTGAATGCCACGGCGCCGATGCTGAAGGCGCCTGGGTCGAGGCCGAGCCGCGTTACCTGCACCGGGCTCTGCAGAACCTGGTAGGCAACGCCATGCGCCATGCCGAGGCCGAGGTGCGCTTGAGCTATCAGCTGGGGCAACAGCGCTGCCGCATCGATGTCGAGGACGACGGCCCGGGGATCCCGGAGGGCTTCTGGGACCGCATCTTCACGCCGTTCACCCGGCTCGATGACAGCCGTACCCGGGCCTCGGGCGGGCATGGCCTGGGCCTGTCGATCGTGCGGCGCATCATCTACTGGCACGCCGGCCGGGCCACGGTTGGGCGCAGTGCCGCGCTGGGCGGTGCCTGCTTCAGCCTGAGCTGGCCACGGCAGCAGCCACCCGTGTAACGATCAGACGCTGACCAGGCTGAGCAGGTGGCCATCCTGCAGGCAGAATTGGCCCAGCAGCTTGGTGCCATGCCGCCATTGCGGCGACAGGTCGGTGAGCAGGCGCAGGCTGGCCAGGCCGTCGGCGGACCACGCCAGCACTTCGGCGTGTTCGAAGTAGAAGCGCTGGCGGGTCAGCGGGTAGAGGGTCTTGAACAGGCTTTCCTTCAGCGAGAAGGTCAGGGTCACGGTCAGGCCGAGCTGGCGGCGGTCCAGGCGTTCGAGTTCGGGGGGGGTGAGGATCTCGCCCATCAGCCGTTCGGCGCGCTCATCGTCCAGCAGCGCTTCCTGGTCCAGGCCCAGGCCCTGGCAGCTGTCTTCGGCGGCGACCACGGCGGCGGCCCAGCCCTGGCCGTGGGTGATCGAGCCGTGGATGCCGGCAGGCCAGATCGGCGAGCGGTCTTCGTGGGTGCCGGGCACGTAGTCACGGCCGTCCAGGCGCTGCAGTGCAGCGCGGGCACAGACCCGGCCAGCCAGGTACTCGGCCTGGCGCTTGGCTACCGAGCGCTGCAGGCTGGGGCCTGGCACCACCCCGGCACGCTGGAAGTCGTCGGGTGCCAGGCGAGTGGGGTCGAAGGCGCAGCTGACCAGCGCCGCGCCAGGCAATGGGCGCGGCAGGGGCCAGTGGTGCTGGAGGGGGGCGCAGCAGGCAGGAAGTGTATTCATGGGGGCTATTGTGCCAGCCGAGGCGGCAGCGTGGGAGATGGGAGCGTAAGGGGGGCCGCGATGCAGCCCTCGTATTGTTTACTTGAACACCTTCTTGAAGAACGCCTGCATGTCCGCCCAGGAGCTTTCATCCGCCGCCTTGCTGTAGCCGATATCCGGCCCGCCATGCTCGCCATGGCTCAAGCGGTCGGCGTCCGGGTTGGTAAAGCCGTGCTTGGCCCCGTCGATGCTGACGAACTGGTAGTTGACCTTCGCCGCATCCATTTCGGCCTTGAACGCTGCTACCTGCTGCGGGGTCACCATGCTGTCTGCCGCACCATGTTCGACCAGGATATCCGCCCTCACCACGCCAGGCCTGGCCGGGGTCTGCGTGGCCAGCGCGCCGTGGAAGCTCACCACGCCGTCCAGCTTCTCACCGCGCCGCGCGGCATCCAGCACCACCTTGCCACCGAAGCAGTAGCCTACCGCCCCCAGCTGGTGCTTGTTGGTATTGGGCTGCAGTTTCAGCAGTTCAACCCCGGCATCGAAGCGGCGTTCGGCGGCTTTCGGATCCTTCAGCGCCTCGGCCATGAATGCCTGGGCGTCGGCGGGGTGCTCGGTGTGCTTGCCATCGCCATACATGTCGATGGCCAGCGCGTTGTAGCCCAGCGCCGCCAGGTCGCGGGCACGGCGCTTGGCGTAGTCGTTAAGCCCCCACCATTCATGCACCACGACAATGCCGGGGCGTTTGCCTTCGACGGCGTCGTCATAGGCGTAGTAGCCGACCAGCCGGTTGCCGTCGGCGTCCTGGTAGGGAATCTCGCGGGTTTGTACCGCCGCCTGGGCGAGGGCGGCGCTGCACATCAGGGTCACGGCCAGCAGGACACGCATGGTCACTACTCCTTGTTTCTGCAAACGGTTCGTTCAGCCAGTGTTCAGCCAGGGTTCAGTCGCGGTTCAGGGTGTCCTGCTTACTCTAGCTTCCAGACCGAAACAGCGCACCCAACTGGAGTATCCAGCCATGAAAACCTTCAATACCCTGCTTGCCGCCATGGCCGTCTGCGCCGCCGGCATCACCTCTGCCCAGGCCGCCGACGACAGCTTCGCCAGCCTGACCTACGGCCAGACCAGCGACAAGGTTCGCAAGTCCGGCCTGCTGCAGCGCAACACCGACCACCTCGACGCCGACGGCATCATCGGCAAGGATGACACCTGGGGGGTGCGCCTGGGCAAGCTCAATGACCAGGGCCGCTACTACATGACCTACGACAACGTCTCGGGTGAGCACAGCGGCCTCAAGCTGCGCCAGGAAAACCTGCTGGGCAGCTACGACCTGTTCCTGCCGGTGGGCGATACCACCAGGTTGTTCGGTGGTGGCAGCCTGGGCGTGACCAAGCTGACCCAGGACTCGCCAGGTGCGAGCCGCGATACCGACTACGGATACGCCTACGGCTTGCAGGCCGGCGTCATCCAGGACATCACCGACAAGGCTTCGGTCGAGCTGGGCTATCGTTACCTGCGCAGCAATGCCGCCACCGAAGTGGGCGCGCATGGCGGGCCGAAAGACGGCACCCTACGCCTGACCAGCAGCGCGCAGACCTACCTGGCGGCTTCCTACAAGTTCTGACGGGCGAGCCGGGTTATCCTGTGCCGGCCCTTCGCGGGCACGCCCGCGAAGGGCCGGCACAGGCAATACGACAAGGAGCTGCACATGAAACTGCTGGTGGTCGAGGACGAAGCCTTGCTTCGCCATCACCTCTTTACCCGCCTGGGCGAAAGCGGCCATGTGGTCGAGGCCGTAGGCAATGCCGAGGAGGCGCTGTACCAGGCCGGGCAGTACCATTTCGACCTGGCCATCATCGATCTCGGCCTGCCCGGCATCAGCGGCCTGGAGCTGATCACCCGCCTGCGCAGCCAGGACCAGACCTTCCCGATTCTCATCCTCACCGCGCGTGGCAACTGGCAAGACAAGGTTGAAGGCCTGGCCGCCGGCGCCGATGATTACCTGGTCAAACCGTTCCAGTTCGAGGAGCTTGAGGCACGCCTGAATGCCTTGCTGCGTCGCTCCAGCGGTTTCACCCAGTCAACCATCGCCGCCGGCCCCCTGGTGCTCGACCTCAACCGCAAGCAGGCCTCCCTTGACGCCCAGCCATTGGCCCTGACCGCATACGAGTACCGCATCCTCGAATACCTGATGCGTCATCACCAGCAAGTGGTGGCCAAGGACCGCCTGATGGAGCAGCTTTACCCGGGGGACGAGGAGCGTGACCCGAATGTCATCGAAGTGCTGGTCGGCCGCTTGCGCCGCAAGCTCGAGGGCGAGCGCGGCTTCAGGCCCATCGACACCGTGCGCGGCCTGGGTTACCTGTTCACCGAGCGCTGCCGATGATCCGTTCCCTGCGGGTACGCCTGATGCTCGCGGCTGCGGTGCTGGCGCTGCTGTTCATGCTGGCGCTGCTGCCGGCCTTGCAGAAGGCCTTCAGCCTGGCCCTGCAGGAATCGATCGAGCAACGCCTGGCCTCGGATGTGACCACGTTGATTTCCGCCGCGCGCATCGAGCATGGCCAGTTACAGATGCCGACGCTGCTGCCGGACGAGCGCTACAACCTGCCGTACACCGGGTTGCTTGGCTATATCTTCGATCGCGACGGCAACCTGGTCTGGCAGTCGCGGGCCACCGCCGCGCAGAACGTCAACTATCACCCGCGTTACGATGGCCGCGGCAATGAGTTCGCGCGCATTCGCCAGGCCGATGGCGAGGAGTTCTTCGTCTACGATGTCGAGATCAAGCTGCTGGGCGGCCAGAGCGCGGCCTACAGTATTGTCGCCCTGCAGCCGGTGCGCGAGTACCAGCATACCCTCGACGGCCTGCGCGAAAAGCTCTACCTCGGTTTTGGCGCGGCCTTGCTGGTGCTGCTGGTGCTGTTGTGGGCCGGGCTGACCTGGGGCCTGCGCTCGTTGCGCCGGCTCAGTCGCGAACTGGACGAGGTGGAGGCGGGTGCGCGCGATGGCCTGAGCCGTGAGCACCCGCGTGAGCTGTTGCGCCTGACCGGCTCGCTGAACCGCCTGCTGCGCAGCGAACGCGAGCAGCGCCAGCGTTACCGCGATTCGCTCGATGACCTGGCGCACAGCCTGAAGACGCCGCTGGCGGTGCTGCAAGGGGTGGGCGAAAGCCTGCAGCAGCGCAGCGGCGAACGCGAGCAGGCGCGGGTGCTGCAAAGCCAGATCGAGCGCATGAGCCAGCAGATCGACTACCAACTGCAACGCGCCAGCCTGCGCAAGAGCGGCCTGGTGCGCCACCGCGTGTTGCTGCGACCGCTGCTCGACAGCCTGTGCAGCACCTTGGCCAAGGTGTACCGCGACAAGCGGGTGAGCGTGACCCTGCAGGTGCCCGAGGCCGCGCAGGTGCCGATGGAGCAGGGGGCATTGCTCGAGCTGTTGGGCAACCTGCTGGAAAACGCCTACCGCCTGAGCCTGGGCCAGGTGCGGGTGAGCCTGGAGCAGGCGCCGGGGCAGTTGACCTTGTGCATCGAGGATGATGGACCAGGGGTGCCGGCCGATCAGCGTGAACGTATTCTGGAGCGCGGCGAGCGGCTCGACAGCCAGCACCCGGGGCAGGGCATCGGGTTGGCGGTGGTCAAGGACATCGTCGACAGCTATGACGCGGCGTTGAGCCTGGGCGACTCGCCACTGGGCGGCGCGGCGTTCAGGATCACCTTCCACCTGGATTGAGCGCTCGCCTGTAGCGGCCCTTTTGCGGGTTCATTCGCGAAAGGGCCGCTACAGGCAACCCCCAACGGGCGGATTCCCGCCACCTCCCCCTGTACAAATCCCGCCACCGGGCGGAAATCCGCCAGCCTTGCTCAGCCAGATCGCCCCGTCGTTGGGCATTTCTCCCCAGCAAATACGGCACCTGCACCCTTGCTGGGCATTTTGGCACCACCCTTGCTATCGATCTTCGCAGAGGCCTGCCCAGGCAGCTCGAACACAACGACAAATCCCTCCAGGTGCAGGAGGGTTAGCGATTCAGGTGCCGCATCGCCCTGGGAAGGGTGAACCGGCACACTTGAGGAAATTTAGCCATGACGACACGTCAGCCGCTGTACAAATCCCTGTATGTCCAGGTGTTGGTCGCCATCACCATCGGCATTCTGCTCGGCCACTATTACCCGGAAACCGGCGTCGCCCTCAAACCCTTGGGTGACGGTTTCGTCAAACTGATCAAGATGGTCATCGCCCCGATCATCTTCTGTACCGTGGTCAGCGGCATCGCCGGCATGCAGAGCATGAAGTCGGTCGGCAAGACGGGCGGCTACGCGCTGCTGTACTTTGAAATCGTCTCCACCATCGCCCTGATCATCGGTCTGGTAGTGGTCAACGTGGTCCAGCCGGGCGCTGGCATGCACATCGACGTCAACACTCTCAACGCCAGCAGCGTGGCCGCCTATGCCGCCGCCGGCGCACAGCAGACCACCGTCGGCTTCCTGCTCAACGTGATTCCCAACACCGTGGTCGGCGCCTTCGCCAACGGCGATATCCTGCAGGTGCTGATGTTCTCCGTGCTGTTCGGCTTCGCCCTGCATCGCCTGGGCAGCTACGGCAAGCCGGTGCTGGACCTGATCGACCGCTTCGCCCATGTCATGTTCAACATCATCAACATGATCATGAAGCTGGCCCCGGTCGGTGCCTTCGGTGCCATGGCCTTCACCATCGGCCAGTACGGCGTTGGTTCGCTGGTGCAGCTGGGCTACCTGATGGCCTGCTTCTACATCACCTGCCTGCTGTTCGTGCTGGTGGTGCTGGGCGGCATCTGCCGCGCCCATGGTTTCAGCGTGCTCAAGCTGATCCGCTATATCCGTGAAGAACTGCTGATCGTGCTGGGTACTTCTTCCTCGGAATCGGCCCTGCCACGCATGCTGGCCAAGATGGAGCGCCTGGGTGCCAAGAAGTCGGTGGTTGGCCTGGTCATTCCGACCGGCTACTCGTTCAACCTGGACGGCACCTCGATCTACCTGACCATGGCTGCGGTATTCATTGCCCAGGCCACCGACACCACCATGGACATCACCCACCAGATCACCCTGCTGCTGGTGCTGCTGGTGGCTTCCAAAGGTGCTGCCGGCGTGACCGGTTCGGGCTTCATCGTCCTGGCTGCCACCCTGTCGGCTGTCGGCCACCTGCCGGTTGCCGGCCTGGCGCTGATCCTCGGCATCGACCGCTTCATGTCCGAGGCCCGCGCCCTGACCAACCTGGTGGGCAACGCTGTGGCTACCGTGGTCGTGGCCAAGTGGGTCAAGGAAATGGACAACGACAAGCTGGCCTCGGAGCTGGCCTCCGGTGGTTCGCCACTGGTCGATAACCGTCCGACCGACGACCTGGGCGTTGCTGAAGGCCCGGCTCGTTGATCGCGGTACAGTAAAACGAAAAGGCGACCCAGGGTCGCCTTTTTCGTGCCTGCGCGGCCCCTTTGTAGAAGCGGCCACGTCCAGCCAGCTCCGAGATCAGGCGGGCACCACCTCCAGCACCCGGATCACCTCCGGCTGCGGGTAATGCCAGCGCACCTGCACATCCCAGAACTTCACCCCATACACCCGCTCCGCCGCCGGCACCTGGTAGGCCGGCCGTGGGTCCTGCGCCAGGCATTGCTCGATCAGCTCCACCACCGGCTCCCCCAGGCGCAAGGCATGTTCGCGGGCCTGGGGCAGGGCAGCGTCGCTCCACTGCACGGTGATCGCGGCGGGGGCTTCGCTGGCCATCTGGTTGCTGGCGCCAGCGATGCTGTCGGCGTAGGGCACATAGGGCTTGATGTCCAGCACCGGCGTGCCATCGAGCAGGTCGATCCCGGACAGCAGCAGGCGCCCGGGCTCCACGCCCTCGAGGCGCACCACCGACTGGCCGATGCCATTGGGCCTGTGCGTCGCACGGGTGGCGAACACACCCATGCTCTTGTTGCCGCCCAGGCGCGGCGGACGCACCTTCAGGCGTGGCTTGTCTTCCAGCGCCTGGTGGAACAGGAACAGCAGCCAGACATGGCTGACCTGCTCCAGGCCCGCGACCGCATCACCCTGGTCGAACGGCGGCAACAGCTCGAGCACACCGCGAGCGGCAGGTGCTAGCTGCGGCTGGCGCGGGATGGCGAACTTCTCCTTGAAACAGGAGCGGACGATTCCGACCGGAGCAACCGTATGCTGCATGACCGCTCAGCCACGTACGCGCAGGGTCAGGCCCTTGAGGAAGTTGCGCAGCAACTGGTCGCCACACGGGCGATAGTTGTCGTGGCCGACCTTGCGGAACAGTGCGCTGAGCTCGGGTTTGCTGACCGGGAAGTTGACTGACTTGAGGATCGCATGCAGGTCATCTTCCTTGAGTTCGAAGGCTACCCGCAGCTTCTTCAGGATCAGGTTGTTGGTTACCGGCAGTTCGATCGGCTGCGGCGGGCGGCTGTCGTCCTTGCCACGGCGGTGGATCACCAGGCCGTCGAGAAAGTGCGCCATGACCCGCTCCGGGCAACGCACGAAGCCTTCCTCGTCTTCCTTTTTCAGGTAGGTGGCCAGCACCAGGGGATGCACCTCGAGGCCGGTTAGCCCGATGATCTCGGCCATCTTGGCGTCGTTCACCTTGAGCATGTAGCGCAAGCTGCGCAGGACGTCGTTGTGGTTCATTGCTGCAGAATCCTGTTCAGGTGCCGCGCCTGCGGGCGCGGCGTATTGCTTAGAAACGTTCGGTAGCGGCCAGGTAGCGCCACTGGCCCAGCGGCAGCTTGCCCATCGACACACCGCCCAGGCGGATGCGGCGCATGCTGAGCAGCTCCAGGCGCAGGTACGCGCACAGCTCGGCAATCTGCCCTGGTTGCGGGTTCTTCAGGACCATGCGCAGGTGGGTCTCGTTCTGCCAGCTGGCCTTGGCCCTGGGCAGCTCGCGGTCATTGCGGGTGGCACCGCGTGCCAGGCGTTCCAGCGCCTGGGGCGTGGTCTCGCCGCGTACTTCAATGATAAACTCCTGCTCCAGGCGGCGCAGGTCGGCGTCGATCTTGCGGGTTACCCGCCAGTCCTGGGTGAATACCTGCAGGCCGCTGACACCAGGTTCCAGCGGAGCCACGCAGGCCTGCCGGGCAAAGTGCCCGTGCAGGGCGCGCACGCCTTCGCGATGGGCCTCGCTGAGGTTGCTCATGTTCATTTCGTCGCGGGCGGTTTCGCTGCTCATGCCTGCCGGCTGGTTCAGCAGCAGGGTAACCGGCTCCAGCGTTTCGGCGCGGGCGCCAGGCAGCAACTCGACGCACTGCTGCGCGACCTTGAACTGCGGTTGTTCGACCACCAGGCCATCGACCGTGACCCAGCCGCCTTCGATATACAGCTCGGCCTCGCGGCGGGAGCAGCCGAGTTGCTCGATAAGGCGTTTGGACAGGCGGACGGGTTCGGACATGACGGGGGTTTCGCAAAGGCAGGGAAAGACGTGCATTGTACCTGCCTGCGCGCCAGAGGGGCTGGGAATCTGTGTCATTTACGCCATTTTGCGCAGGCGCATGTGCAGCAAAGGGTAGGGTTGGCCCAGGCCATCGGTCGCCGAACGGCCGATCACCTCGAAACCTTCATGCAGGTAGAAGCCCAGGGCCTGCGAATTCTGTTCATTGACGTCCAGGCGCTCGGCATTCAGCTCATCGATCGCATAGTGCAGAAGGCGTTTGCCAACCCCTTTGCCGCGGTAATCCGGTGCGACGAACAGCATGTCCACGCGCCCGCTGGCGACCCCGGCGAAGCCACAGATGCGTTGGCGGTCCTTGCAGCAGACCAGCATCACCGCATCGAGGTAGCGGCGCAGCACGTGTTCGCGCAGCAACAGGATGTAGCCCTCAGGAAGAAAGTCGTGGGTAGCGCGTACCGAGTCTTCCCACACCTGTACCAGTTCGTCGTAGTCCCTCAAGCGCGGGGTTTGCAACGTCATTGTCGAATGCATGGGCAGGATTCCTCGAGGGTACCCTGACAACATAGCAGGCCAACCGTCAGTCAGCGCTTACCCGCTGCCCTGATGCAAAAAGGCCCTGCTCCGGCAGCCGGAACAGGGCCTTTTCGTGCTGCCGCTGGGTCAGACCGGTTCAGCCCACAGGTCGTACTCGTCGGCATCCACCACGCGGCAACGCACCTTGTCGCCTGGCTTGAAGCCATGATCGCCGTCGATGAACACGCTGCCGTCGATTTCCGGTGCGTCGAAGAAGCTGCGACCAACCGAGCCCTGTTCTTCGACTTCATCGATCAGCACGTCGATTTCCTTGCCGATACGCAGTTGCAGGCGGGCGGCACTGATGGCCTGCTGGTGCGCCATGAAGCGATCCCAACGCTCCTGCTTGACCTCGTCCGGTACTTCTTCCAGGCCCAGGTCGTTGGCCGGGGCGCCTTCCACCGGCGAGTACTGGAAGCAGCCCACGCGGTCCAGCTGGGCTTCGGTCAGCCAGTCAAGCAGGTACTGGAAGTCTTCCTCGGTCTCGCCCGGGAAACCGACGATGAAGGTGGAGCGGATCACCAGCTCCGGGCATTGCTCGCGCCAGTGCTTGATGCGTGCCAGGGTGCGGTCCTCGAACGCCGGGCGCTTCATGGCCTTGAGCACTTTCGGGCTGGCATGCTGGAACGGGATGTCCAGATACGGCAGGATCTTGCCGGCGGCCATCAACGGGATCACGTCGTCGACGTTCGGGTACGGGTATACATAGTGCAGGCGCACCCAGGCGCCCAGGCTGCTCAGGGCCTCGCACAACTCGAGCATGCGGGTCTTGACCGGGCGGCCATTCCAGAAGTCGGTCTTGTACTTGACGTCGACGCCGTAGGCGCTGGTGTCCTGGGAAATCACCAGGATCTCCTTGACCCCGGCCTTGACCAGGCGCTCGGCCTCGCTCAGCACTTCGCCCACCGGGCGGCTGACCAGCTTGCCGCGCATCGACGGGATGATGCAGAAGCTGCAGCTGTGGTTGCAGCCTTCGGAAATTTTCAGGTACGCATAGTGACGCGGGGTCAGTTTGACACCTTGTGGCGGTACCAGGTCGATCAGCGGGTTGTGGTCCTGGCGCGGCGGTACCACTTCGTGCACGGCGTTGACCACCTGCTCGTACTGCTGCGGGCCGGTGACCGACAACACGCTCGGGTGCACGTCACGGATGCTGCCTTCCTCGACACCCATGCAGCCGGTGACGATGACCTTGCCGTTTTCCTTGATCGCTTCACCGATCACTTCCAGCGACTCGGCCTTGGCGCTGTCGATGAAGCCGCAGGTGTTGACCACCACGACGTCGGCGTCCTCATAGGTGGGCACGACTTCATAGCCTTCCATGCGCAGCTGGGTCAGGATGCGCTCGGAATCGACCAGGGCTTTCGGGCAACCCAGGCTTACGAAACCTACCTTGGGGGTGGCGGGCGTGGTGGACATGACTAACCTCGGTATCGAATACAGGTCGCCCGACCGGAATCGGGGGCGATCTTGACGGGCGCTTTTGGCGCCTCTGATCAAAAAGTGCGCAATTCTAGCGAGCGCCGAGTCGCTTGACCAGCAGAAATGCGACGAACGCTGCGCTATGCTTCGCGCCATTGCGTCAGGTTGCATTTCAGCCTGGGCAGGAACGATGAATGGCAAAGGTCTACAAGGCCGTCTGCGGGAGTGGTCGATGGTTCAGGCAAGCAGTCACGCCGAGGGCGGGCACGAGGGGAAGCAGGGCGCGACGCGGTCGCTGAGCCTGCTGGTGGCAGCGGTCGGGGTGGTTTATGGCGATATCGGTACCAGCCCGTTATATACCCTCAAGGAAGTCTTCACCGGCGGTTACGGGGTGCCGGTCAACCATGACGGCGTACTCGGGATCCTGTCGCTGATCCTCTGGTCATTGTTATGGGTGGTGTCGTTCAAGTACGTGATGTTCATCCTGCGTGCCGACAACCAGGGCGAAGGTGGCACCATGGCGCTGACCGCACTGGCACGGCGGGCCACGGCGGCCTATCCGCGTTTGCAGACGCTGATGGTGGTGTGCGGGTTGATTGGCGCTTCGCTGTTCTACGGCGACAGCATGATCACGCCGGCCGTGTCGGTCCTGTCGGCGGTGGAGGGCATGGGCCTGGCGTTCGAAGGCATCGACCACTGGGTGGTGCCGATTTCGCTGGTGATACTGGTAGCGCTGTTCCTGGTGCAGAAGCACGGCACCGAGAAGATCGGCAAGCTGTTCGGCCCGATCATGGTCACCTGGTTCGTGGCGCTGGGCGCGCTGGGGGTGTATGGCATCGCGCAATCCCCGGAAGTGCTCAAGGCGTTCAACCCGGCCTGGGCAGTGAACTTCTTCGTGGTTCACCCCGGCATGGGCGTTGCCATTCTCGGTGCGGTGGTGCTGGCGCTGACCGGTGCCGAGGCGCTGTATGCCGACATGGGCCACTTCGGCCGCAAGCCGATTGCCCGGGCCTGGTTCGCCCTGGTGCTGCCAGCGCTGGTGCTCAACTACTTTGGCCAGGGCGCATTGCTGCTACAGGACCCGGAGGCGGCACGCAACCCGTTCTACCTGTTGGCGCCAGGCTGGGCGCTGCTGCCGATGGTCGGCCTGGCGACCATGGCCACGGTGATCGCTTCGCAGGCGGTGATCTCGGGGGCGTTTTCGCTGACCCGCCAGGCCATCCAGCTGGGCTATATCCCGCGCATGCAGATCCAGCACACCTCCAGCGACGAACAGGGGCAGATCTACATCGGCGCGATCAACTGGACGCTGATGGTCGGCGTGGTACTGCTGGTGCTCGGTTTCGAGTCGTCCGGCGCGCTGGCGGCGGCCTACGGCGTGGCGGTGACCGGTACCATGCTGATGACCACCATCCTGGTTTCGGCGGTGATGCTGCTGCTGTGGAAATGGCCGCCCGTGCTGGCGGTGCCGATCCTGGTGGGTTTCCTGCTGGTCGATGGGCTGTACTTTGCCGCCAACGTGCCGAAGATCGTCCAGGGCGGTGCCTTCCCGGTACTGGCAGGTGGTGTGCTGTACCTGTTGATGAGCACCTGGAAGCGCGGCAAGCAGATCCTGGTGGAGCGTATTGACGAAGGCGCGTTGCCGCTGCAGCTGTTCATCAGCAGTATCCGCATCCAGCCGCCGCACCGGGTCGAAGGCACGGCGGTGTTCCTCACGGCGCGCTCCGATGCCGTACCCCATGCGCTGTTGCACAACATGCTGCATAACCAGGTGCTGCACAGCCAGGTGGTGCTGTTGACGGTGGTCAACGAGGATCGGCCGCGAGTGCCGGAGCAGGAGCGTTTCGAGGTGGAGGCCTATGGTGAAGGGTTCTTCCGCGTATTGCTGCACTTCGGCTTCATGGATGAACCGGATGTACCGGCGGCGTTGCGCCTGTGCCACCTGGACGAACTGGACTTCACCCCGATGCGCACCACCTACTTCCTCAGCCGCGAGACGGTGATCGCATCGCGGCTGGAGGGCATGTCGCGTTGGCGGGGCAACCTGTTCGCGTTTCTGCTGAAGAATGCCAACGGTAACCTGCGCTTCTTCAACCTGCCGTTGAACCGGGTGATCGAATTGGGGACGCAGGTCGAGATCTGATTTTCAGGGCAGGCGCAGGCACTCACATGTAGCTGTTTCGCGGATTTATCCGCGAAACAGGCGGTGCGGTGGCTGGCACTGGCTGTACCGGTGAGCGCGGCGCCAGTGGCAGTGTGAGCAGGCGCGCCCGCGAGTGAACCCTTCAGGGCTATCAGTTCTGTGCCGCCACGCTCGACTTGCCCTGGCGCGTCTCGATCTCGTCGATCAGGCGCTTGGCCAGCGCCGGGTAGTTTTCATCGAAGTGGTGCCCACCTGGCAGTTTCAGACGCTCGCCGACCGCCGTCTTGTCGGTGCAGCCGCTCTCGTCGGTTTCCTCGACGCCATACACGCACACCACCTTGGATGCCGGCAACCTGGCCATTTCCGGCCCGGTCGGTGCTTCCTGGCCTTCCTTGCCAAGCCAGCCCTCGACTTCGATTTCGAAGCTGCCGCTGCGGGCAAAGGCCAGCAGCATCACCGCGTCGATGCGCTGCTGGTCTTCGACCGGCAGGCGGTTGTAGATCGCCGGCAACACGTCGGCGCCGAACGAATAGCCGGTCAGCACGAAGCGCTTGGTACCCCATTTCTGCCGATAGTGCTGCATCAGCTCGGACAGGTCGGCGGCGCTTTGTTCCGGGGTCTTGTGTTGCCAGTAGTAGCGCAGCGTGTCGATGCCCACCACCGGGTAGCCCAGCTTGGCCATTTCCCCGGCCACGTCACGGTCCAGGTCGCGCCAACCGCCGTCACCCGAGAGGAACAGGGTGACCGTGTCGGTGGTCTGCCCGGCAGGCACCTCGACCACCGGGATGGCCAGGGCGTTGCCGTCGTGGCCGACCAGGGCCTGGGTCAGCTGCGCCCTGAGCACCTGCGGCAGGTGGATGTCGTAGTCGCTGATGCTGGTTTCGGCATTGGCCTGGTCGCGCACGAAGGCGGCGCTGGCGTCATCCGGGTTGTCGTTCCAGGCGACATTCCAGTGGCCATGGGCGGCCGATTTTGGCAGCGGGGCCTGGCAACCGGGTTGTTCGAGATTGAAATCCACCGAAATCGCCCGGGCCTTGTCGTCGTTCTGGCTGGCCAGCCAGCGCCAGGCCTGGGCCGCGCCCGGGCCGATACCGGCGACCAGGGTCGGCTGCTGGGGCAACTGGGCGAGGGCCTGGCTCATGGCCTGCTGCTGCTTGCTGCAGTCATTGGCCGGCAGCAACACCTGCACCAGTTGCGCTTCGCCGGACTTGGCCAGGTCGAGCAGCTGCTTGTCGGTCAGTGCCTGGTCCCGCGGGACAGCTATGACCACCCGGGCCTTGGGGTGTACGCCTGGTGTCACACGGGTGATCGCGGTGTCATTGATGCTCAGTTGCTCCAGGCGCGCCTCGGGGGCCGGGCGCGTCCACAGCCAGAACGCCAGCGCCCCCACCAGGGCGGCCAGCAGCAGGGGAGTCAGCAGGTACAGCCAAAAGCGTCGGGTCATCAACGTTTCACCAATCCAGTCAAGCCGCCTGCGATCAGGGCGGCGGTGTCGGCCAGTGCCACCAGCGGGTCGAGCCCGGCCGGCACGGCCATGTAGCGGGGTTCCCAGTCCGGTTGGAACTTGTCCTTGAAGCGTCGCAGCCCCTGGAAGTTGTACAACTGCTCACCGCGGCGGAACACCAGTGAACCCAGGCGCTGGGTCAGCGGCGCACCACGCCGCGGCTGCAGGCCGGAAAGCGGTACCATGCCCAGGCTGAAGCGGGTGTAGCCGTGGCTTTTGTAGTGCAGGATCAGGCCGATCATCATGAATTCCATGGTCAGCTTCGGGGCCTCGGGATGTGCGCGCATCAGGTCGAGGCTGGCCAGCTCCTTGCTGTGGGTTTCCAGCAGGTTGGCAAAGGCCACCGGGCGGCCCTGAAAGCGGATCAGGGCGATGCGGAAGTGCTGCAGGTACTCGGGGCTGAAGCGTCCCAGCGAGAAGCCTTTCTCGCGCACGTTCTTGCCGCCGAGCCAGGCATCGGAAATTTCCTTCAGCTCTGCCAGTGGGGCATGGCCGGGTTCATGGATTTCCAGGCTCAAACCGTCACGGCCACCGCGGTTCCAGGTGTAGCGCAGGTCCTTCATCTCCCTGCCCTTGGCTTCCAGGTCGAAACGGTGCAGGTCGACCCTGGCTTCTTCGCCCAGTTTCAGCGCGGTCAGGCCGATGTCCATGTAGAACGGCAGGTTTTCAGCACGCACCTGGTAGAACACCGGTCGGGCGTGGTGCAGGTCGCACAGGTCACGGAATTGCCAGATCATCTCGGCGCGCTCCTGGGCCGGGCCGATCGGGTCATACAGGGCCACCAGGCTACGGCCGCGACGTGCGTACATGAGGAAGGCGTTGTCGCCCGGGTGGAACAGCAGCGCCTTGTCGCCGGTCAGGGCCAGGCCGCCATCGGGCTGGTCAGAGGCCAACAGAATGCGGTTGGCCCGTTGCAGTTCCTGTGCATCAGGCAGGTGAATCACGGGCGGTGCCGTGCGCAGCAGCCAGGTCAGGGCCACGGCCGCCAGCAGCAGGGCGCTGCCCATGGCGGCGCGCAGGCCACGCGGGGCGTCGGCATCGAGGGTGAACTGCCACCACAGCTGATGGCTGTAGGGCACATCCTGGTAGGCGAACAGCAGCAGCCACACCGATGCCCCGACCACGCAGGCGCTGGCCACCAGGAACACTGGCGAGAACGGCAGCTCCAGCAAGCGGCTGGGGCGGTAGAAGGAGCGTCGGAACAGGGCAAGCAGGGCGGCGGTGAAGGTCAGCAGGCAGGCCTCTTCCCAGTCAAAACCCTTCAGTAACGACAGCAGGGCGCCAACCAGCAACAGCACGGTGGTCAGCAGCCAGGCGGCGGACAGGCGCCGGCGCAGGCCCTGGGCCAGCAGCAGGCACAATACCCCGATCAGGCTGGCGCCGAAGTGCGAGGCATCGATCAGACGGTGCGGCACCAGGAAACCCATGTGCTCAAGACGCGTGTCGATCTCGGGCGTGGCCCCGGAGAACAGCAGCACCACCCCGGACAGGAACACCAGAATCGACAGCACCGGTGCCGCCAGCCCGGAAGCCGCCTTGATGGCCTGTTGTGTGAACAGCAGGCGCCGGGCTTCGTTGGCCAGCAGCAACACGCAGGCCAGCAGCAGCGGTAGCACCACGTAGATCAGCCGATACAGCAGCAGGGCCGCTGCCAACGGTGCCGCGCCAAGCTGGTCGGCAAAGGCGGCCAGCAGGATCGCTTCGAACACCCCGACGCCGCCTGGCACATGGCTGAGCACGCCTGCGGCCAGGGCCAGCAGATACACCAGGACAAAGGCGCCGAACGGTGGTGCTGCGGGCAGCAGCAGATACAACACGGTCGCCGCAGCGGCGACATCCAGCGCGGTAATCAGCAATTGCAGGGCGGCCAGGCGGGCGCCCGGCAGACGCAGTGTGCGGCGGCCCAGTTGTACCAGCAGGTTGTCGGCCACGGGTTGCTCGGCCAGGCGACGGCGGTACAGGCCAACCACCATCACCCCACACAGCACCAGCACAACTGTGGCGATGGCCGCCAGCAAGCCAGGCGCCAGGCCCAGCGCGGCCGAGGCCGCCGGCAGGTCACTCAGGGTCGCCAGGGCAGCCAGGGGCGGCAGCGCACAGCCCAGTGACAGGCTGGCGAACACGGTCATCCGCGCCACTTCGCCTGCGCCTACCCCCTGGCGCGCATACAGGCGGTAGCGCACCGAGCCGCCGGACAGCATCGACAGGCCAATGGCGTTGCCGATGGCAAAGGCGCTGAAACCGCCCAGCACCAGGCTGCGTGCTGGCAATTGCACACCGGCATAGCGGCTGGCCGACCATTCGTAACCCAGCAGGATCACGAAACCGAGCACGGTTGCCAGCAAGGCGCCCAGCAATGACTGGGCTGGCACGCTGAGCATGGCATCGTGCAAGGCATGGATGTCCAGCTCGCTCAGCAGGTGGCGGCAGGCAATCAAGGCCATGGTGAACAATACCAGGGTCACGATCAGGCCGATGGGCTGGCGATAGCGGCTCAGGCGTTCGAGCAAGGGCAGACGTTGCACGGCACCGGGCAGTGCCGAGGCGAGTGCGGCCGGGTTGTCGGGGTTGTGCGAAGTCATGGATTGCCCCGGGCATGCAGCGCGAGGTGAGGGAAAGGTGTGGCCAAGTGAATGTCCCTTAGAAAAACGTATCCAATGTTACTCCGGCCTCAGCCGCTTGCAGCGGCCTGGGCGGGTTAAAGATAGTTCATCCTCGGTACGCGCTCTCAAGCGCGCGGGCTGAATGGAAGACGGGTAAATACGGGGCGCCGAAAACAGGGAAGGGAAAAGCAACAAACCCCGCGCTGCTGTTACACAGGCGGGGTTTGTTCTGACGAATATGGTTGCGGGAGCCGGATTTGAACCGACGACCTTCGGGTTATGAGCCCGACGAGCTACCAGGCTGCTCCATCCCGCGTCAGTGGGGCGAATTCTACAGTTTCCAGAGTGGCTGTCAAGCGCTAGTCGTTGATTTTTTTGATATTTCTTCGAGCGCTTTGTTCGAGGCAAAAGAAAAATGCCACTGTGTGAACAGTGGCCTTTTCTCGAATCTGGTTGCGGGAGCCGGATTTGAACCGACGACCTTCGGGTTATGAGCCCGACGAGCTACCAGGCTGCTCCATCCCGCGCCTGTGAGATCGAATTCTACGGATTTAACCGTGGCTGTCAAGCATCTTTTAAAAAAAACCTTTCCTGTTCAAACTCTTAGCGTTCGGATATTGGGGTTCAGCTCAGGCGCGGCGGGGCTTTCAGCCCGATCATCGCGCTCGGCTGCCTACCGGCTGCACACTGCCAGTCGCATGCGATACTATCTGTATGAATTTACAGTGCTGACGAGCATCCATGTCCTTGCGCAAGATCATTCACGTTGACTGCGATTGCTTTTACGCCGCGATCGAGATGCGTGACGACCCGCGCCTGGCCGGGCGGCCCATGGCGGTAGGGGGCTCACCTGACCAGCGTGGGGTGATCGCCACTTGCAACTACGAGGCGCGTGCCTACGGTGTGCGTTCGGCCATGTCCTCGCGGCATGCGCTGAAGCTGTGCCCCGACCTGCTGATCGTCAAGCCGCGCTTCGAGGCCTACCGGGAGGCCTCGCGGGAAATCCACACGATATTCCGTGACTACACCGAACTGATCGAGCCGCTGTCGCTGGATGAGGCGTACCTGGATGTGACTGACAGCCAGTGGTACTCGGGCAGTGCCACGCGCATTGCCGAGGATATCCGCCGGCGTGTCGCCCGCACCCTGCATATTACCGTCTCGGCTGGCGTGGCACCGAACAAGTTCCTGGCCAAGGTCGCCAGTGACTGGCGCAAGCCCAATGGCCTGTTCGTGATAACCCCGGGCGAAGTGGAGGAATTCGTTGCCGCCTTGCCGGTGGCCAGGTTGCACGGGGTGGGCAAGGTAACAGCAGACAAGTTGGCGCGGCTGGGTATCGAGACCTGCCTTGAGCTGCGCGGCTGGTCGCGTCTGGCACTGGTGCGCGAGTTCGGCAGTTTTGGCGAACGGTTATGGGGGCTGGCGCGCGGTATCGATGAGCGTGCGGTACACAATGACAGCCGGCGGCAGTCGGTCAGCGTGGAAAACACCTACGACACCGACTTGCCGGACCTGGCCAGCTGCCTGGTACGGCTGCCCGAGCTGCTGGAAAGCCTGAACGAGCGCATCGCCCGTATGGACAGCAGTTACCGGCCGGAAAAACCCTTCGTCAAGGTCAAGTTCCATGACTTCAGCCAGACCACCCTGGAGCAGGCGGGGGCCGGTCGGGACCTGGACAGTTATCGGCAGTTGCTGGGGCAGGCCTTTGCCCGCGGCGGCAAGCCGGTGCGCTTGCTGGGGGTGGGGGTGAGGTTGCGCGATTTGCGTGGGGCGCATGAGCAGCTGGAGCTGTTCCCGCCTGGATAAGCAGCCGTGATCAGGTACGGTCCCTTGCAGGAGCGGCCTGGTGTCGCGATGGGCCGCTCCTGCAAGGCAACGCATGGTGCCGGCTATTGCACGCCTGGATCAGCCACCAACCGGCCAGTGGCCTTGGTCAGCGACTGCAGGAACTCCTGCTGCAGCTCCGGATCGTTGCGGGTCAGTTCGATCAGGCTCTGTTCCATTTCGCTGGCTTCTTCTTCCAGCCCCAGTTCAGACAAGCGCTTGACCCGATGCACCCATTGGCTGACGTCGTCGTCCTCAAGGTCATCGAAGATCAGTTCGTGGGCTTCGAGCAGCTTGTTGCGCAGGGTGGCGCTGACCAGCAGGCTGGCATCGCCACGAACGGCGTTGTCCTCGTCGACCACCTGCAGGTGCAGGGTGCCGATGTGATTGAGATTCTGCTCGGAGAAC
The DNA here is from genome assembly GCF_054057835.1 of Pseudomonas sp. TE21394. Classification (NCBI taxonomy): domain Bacteria; kingdom Pseudomonadati; phylum Pseudomonadota; class Gammaproteobacteria; order Pseudomonadales; family Pseudomonadaceae; genus Pseudomonas; species Pseudomonas sp. TE21394. Next base: position 3,282,791 of record NZ_JBSRZR010000001.1, read on the forward strand.
GGGCTGTCGAGCAGGTTCAGGCGCAACACGCCGTTCCTGTCGGTAGTCAGCTCGTGGGTGGCCTTGCCAGCCTTGACCTCGACCAGACGCTCGCTCCAGGGCACGCTGGTGGACTCTTCGCGCTTGCCTTTCTGCACTTCGCTGATTCCGGCCAGGTTCTGCTGGGCACGGCCGTTGGAAGGCACGTTCATGAACGGGTTGAGCCCGTCCACACCGTAGCTGAGCCAGTCGTGGGTAATGCTTTCCGGCAGGTTGCCCAGGGCGAAGACGTTGACCACGTTGGCGCCGACGCCTGCCACCACGGCCACTGCCCCCAACGGGATCTCGTAGATCTCCCGCCAGGGCTGGTAGGGCGTGTAGCGGTCATAGCGACGGGTAACTTCGAACTCGGTGACTTCGAAGCGCTGCTGCTCATGCACGCGCACACGTCGTTGCGGAAGCTCCATCACCTTCGGCTCGCCGACATCGATCTGCAGGGTGTGCTCGAGCAATTTGCGCTCGACGCGCTCCTCATGGTCGCTGCGCTGGGACATCTGGTTGGCGCAGCCGCTGACGAGCAGGGCGCCGCACAGTGCGGCGCCCCCCAGGGTAAAGGTACTTCGCTTGTACATGATCACTCGTGCATTGGTTATCAGCGGCGAACGCGTGCCTGCAGGAAGTTCAGCACCTCGGCCAGTGGCAATGCCTGGGCGTCCTGTTCGGTGCGGTGCTTGTATTCCAGGTTGCCTTCGGCCAGGCCGCGATCGCTGACGACGATGCGGTGCGGGATGCCGATCAGCTCCATGTCGGCAAACTTGATGCCGGGGCTGGTCTTCTTGTCGCGGTCGTCCAGCAGCACCTCGTAACCGGCGGCGGTCAATTCGGCGTACAGCTTGTCGGTCGCCTCGCGGACCACGTCGGTTTCGTAACGCAGTGGTACCAGGGCGATCTGGAACGGGGCCAGGGCGTCATTCCAGATGATGCCCTTGTCGTCATGGTTCTGCTCGATGGCAGCGGCGACCACGCGGGACACGCCGATACCGTAGCAGCCCATGGCCAGGGTGACAGGCTTGCCGTTCTCACCGAGTACCTGGCACTTCAGCGCCTCGCTGTACTTGGTGCCCAGCTGGAAGATGTGGCCCACTTCGATACCGCGCTTGATCACCAGGGTGCCCTGGCCGTCCGGGCTTGGGTCGCCTTCGACCACGTTACGCAGGTCGGCCACCTGTGGAACCGGCAGGTCGCGCTCCCAGTTCACGCCGAAGTAGTGCTTGTCGTCGATGTTGGCGCCGATGCCGAAGTCGCTCATCAGGGCAACCGAACGGTCGATGATGATTTCCAGCGGCAGGTTCAGCGGGCCGAGCGAACCGGCGCCGGCACCGATGGCCTCGCGCAGTTCGGCGTCGCTGGCCATGACCAGCGGGTCGGCCACCTGTTCCAGCTTGGCGGCCTTGATTTCGTTGAGTTCGTGGTCGCCACGAACGATCAGCGCAACCAGCTTGCCTGGCTCTGCGCCGTGCACGATCAGGGTCTTGACGGTTTTCTCGATTGGCAGGCCGAAGTTTTCCACCAGCTGGGCGATGGTCTTGGCGTTCGGCGTGTCAACCAGGCGCAACTCCTCGGTAGGCGCAGGGCGCACGGTTTCCCGTGGGATGGCCTCGGCCTTCTCGATGTTGGCGGCATAATCCGAGCTGTCGCTGAAGATCACGTCGTCTTCGCCGGACTCGGCCAGCACGTGGAATTCATGCGAGTAGCTGCCACCGATGGAGCCGGTGTCGGCCTGCACTGGGCGGAAGTCCAGGCCCAGGCGGGTGAAGATATTGGTGTACGCCTGGTGCATGCGATCGTAGGTTTCCTGCAGGGAAGCCTGGTCGGCATGGAACGAGTAGGCGTCCTTCATGATGAACTCGCGGCCGCGCATCAGGCCGAAGCGCGGGCGGATCTCGTCACGGAACTTGGTCTGGATCTGGTACATGTTGAGCGGCAGCTGTTTATAGCTGGACAGCTCGTTGCGGGCCAGGTCGGTAATCACTTCCTCGTGGGTCGGGCCGACGCAGAAGTCGCGCTGGTGGCGGTCCTTCAGGCGCAGCAGCTCGGGGCCGTACTGTTCCCAGCGGCCGGATTCCTGCCACAGTTCGGCGGGCTGGATGCTGGGCATCAGCACTTCCAGGGCGCCGGCGGCGTTCATTTCCTCGCGCACCACGGCCTCGACCTTGCGCATCACCCGCAAGCCCATCGGCAGCCAGGTGTACAGGCCGGAGGCCAGTTTGCGGATCATGCCGGCACGCAGCATGAGCTGATGGCTGATGACCACTGCGTCGGCAGGGGTTTCTTTCTGGGTGGCGAGCAAATATTGACTGGTGCGCATGGTGAGCCGTGTCGATTGCCTAAGACATTGAAATGACCCCGCATTGTACGGGGGGGAAACGCAGGCGTACAGGATGCCCCAGGGCGTGGCGCTTGTCAGCCAAGAAAAAGCCCGGCGTGATTGCCGGGCTTTTTCAGCTGCGGGGCACTGCAAGCCAGGCTTACAGGATGCTCAGCGGGTACTCCACGATCAGGCGCAGTTCGTCGATCGACGGGGAATCGTAGTAGACACCGTCGGAAGAGCGGTAGGTGGCCTGACGCACGCGGAAGCTCAGGTCTTTCGCCGGGCCTTCCTGCAGTACGTACTTGATGTCGATGTCGCGTTCCCATTCCTTGCCGTTGCTGGTGCCGGCGACGTTGGCGTCGGTACCGCGTACATAACGGGTCATGAAGGTCAGGCCTGGAATGCCGTATTCGGCAAAGTTCAGGTCGTAGCGAGCCTGCCAGGATTTCTCGTCTTCGGCGTTGAAGTCGGAACGGGCCACGGAGTTGGCCAGGAAGATGGTGCCGCCACCGTCGATACCATAGCCATAGTCGCCGTCGCCGGTGACTTTCTGGTAGGCCAGGGTGAAGGTGTGAGCGCCGATGTTGTAGGCGCCCGACAGGCTGAACGCGCGGTTGTCCAGCTTGTCACCGTCGAAGGCGCGGTATTCGGCCGAGCCTTCGCTCTTGGTGTCATAGATGTTGAAGTCGAACACCAGGCCTTGCTTGTCGGAGATTGGCAGCGCCCAGTTGACGTTGGCGTAGTACTTGCGCCAGTAGTCTTCAACCTTCGAGTAGTACAGGCTGGTGCTGAGGTTGTCGGTGAAGGCGTAGGTACCACCAACTACGTTGGCTTCCTTCAGGCCGAAGCTGTCGCGGTTGGTCTGCTCCTGGGCAGTCAGGCTGGTGAAGTGACCAGCGTGCAGGGTCAGGCCTTCGATCTCGTTGCTGGTGATCAGGGTGCCCTGGGCGATTTCTGGCAGCAGGCGGCTGTCGTCGGTGGCGAAGACAGGCAGTGCGGTGAACTGGTCACCCACTTTCAGCACGGTGTCGGAGATGCGGAACTTGACCGCGCCGCCGCCCTTGGAGTAATCGTCCTGCGAACGGCCGTCGGAGCCGGTCGGGAACAGGCCGGTACCGGCGCGGCCCCTGCCGCTGTCCAGTTTCAGGCCGAGCATGCCGATGGCGTCGACACCAACACCTACGGTGCCTTGGGTGAAGCCGGACTCGAAGGTGCCGACGAAGCCCAGGCCGGTTTCTTCGCGACGGCTCTGGCCGCCTTCGTTGTTACGGAAATCACGGCTGAAGTACAGCATGCGGGTCTTGACGTTCAGCTTGCTGTCTTCGATGAAACCTTTGGACTCGTCCTGGGACGAGGCCAAAGCCAACTGCGAGGTCCCTGCCGCAACGGCCAGGGCGATCATGCTCCACTTCATCACGCGCATCGTGATTTGCTCCTTTGGTTTTTAGGAAGAGTACCGCTGCGCCATCTGTTCTAGTTATATGGTGCAGCTCTTTCTTGTTATGTCGGCGAAAATGTATAGCACGCTGACTGTTGTTGGCGATATGGCTATAAGCATCCTTTACGGAACTTTTTTATCATGTCGCTTTCAGGTGTTTCCATGTCGCAAATCACGCCCCGGTTATGGGCCGTACAACGCCAGCGTTGTTTCCATCGTCGTCTTGCATCGGTTGATGCAATTCCGGCGCGGGAAACTCCCTGGTAACCAATGCCGCTGTGTCATTTGTCGCGTTCAACTGCCATAGCAGATGTCGTGCCGACTTGGCGTGAAGGGAATGCAACAAGCGTGCTCAAAATACGCAACACTTCATGAAATTTTCACAAAACCCGCTACCGAGGGTCGGAAAGCGCCGAAAACACGGGGCGGGGCTGGTTCCGGACATATCGCAGTCGAGAATCATTAAAAACAAAAAAGCTGTCATGAAAATGAATGTGTTACCGCAACTAGTTCAACCAGAGTCATTTGTGGGGTGGCCAGTGTGGTGGGCGGGGCACGGCAGGCCTCATTTTGGTGCGAAAAGTAGCGCTGTGTTACCGGGAACGTGCAAGGTATCCTTGCAGGCTTGTACTCCGCGCGTAGCGGGTGGGTGTTGCCTGAAGGAGATTTGCCGTGTTCGTCCTCGATTCGCGTTTGCAGCAGGATGCCCTGGTGTTGGGAGAGTTTGCGCTGTGCCAGTTGTTACTGAGCAAGGACGCCAACTACCCGTGGTTCATCCTGGTGCCCAAGCGCGCCGGTATCAGCGAGCTGTTCGAGCTGGATGCGGCGCAGCAGCAGCAGTTGTGGCAGGAAACCACCCGCCTGGCGGAGGCGCTCAAGGCGAGCTACAAGGCCGACAAGATGAACGTTGCCACCCTCGGTAATGTGGTCAGCCAGTTGCACATGCACGTAATCGTGCGCCAGCGCGACGACGCCGCCTGGCCTGCGCCGGTGTGGGGCAAGTGCCCGGCAGTGGCCTATACCGACGAGCAAGTACAAGCCGTACGCCAGCGTCTGCGTGAACTGAAACTCGATGGGTATGTAGAGGCCTGATATGTCGTTGGAAATGCGAATGGTCGAGCTGGAAACCCGTCAGGCATTCCAGGATGACACCATCCAGGCGCTGAATGATGTGGTGGTCGAGCAGGCGCGGGTTATCGAGCGGCTGCAATTGCAGATGGCCGAGCTGATCAAGCGTTACGAAGAGATGGTCGGCCAGTACGGCAATGACGGGGAGGAGGCGCCGCCGCCTCATTATTGAAGCCGATACCGCTGGATGAGCAGCAACCCTGTGGGGCGGGCGAGCCCGCCTCCACAGGAAGTGACCGTCGCAGATGATCAGCGGCGGGTGACAGCGACCACGTCTTCAGCCTGCAGGCCCTTGTCGCGGTGCATCACCGAGAACTCCACGCGCTGGCCTTCGACCAGGATGCGGTGGCCTTCACCGCGAATGGCGCGAAAGTGCACGAAGATGTCATCACCCGAATCGCGGGAGATGAAGCCGAAGCCTTTGGATGTGTTGAACCACTTGACGGTACCGGTATCACGGTTGCCCGATTCCTGCGTTGCCGGCTGGTTGGTGCGTGCCTTGCGCGCGCTGCGGGCAAGGCCTGCGGCCAGGTGTGCCGCCACGGCAAGGGCTGCGCAGACCAGCGCGGCCAGGTTGCCCATTTCCGGGCGTGCCAGCACCGTCAGGGTCTGCAGTACCACCGCCACCACCAGCAAGGCGCAAGCCAGGTATTGCAACTGCTGGCGGGCGCCCCGGTAGTACAGAGGCACCACCGGGGCAAGAATCAGGTTGAGCAGACCGAACAGGGCCAGGTAGACCGCGTCGGGTTGTTGCAGGAAAGGACTTGCATCGGTTTTCAGGCTGGGTATGAACGATAGCAGCAAGGCTGCCACGCCCGTCACCAGATGGACGATCTTGAACATGGGTAGGCTCACAGTTGATAAGGCTGGTCACAGGAAGAGCCGGCGGCACGGTGCGCATTGAGGTATGGCGCGCGAACACGTGACAGGCCGGCCTATGCACCCGGCAATGGCAGTCCGCACGGGTGGCACACTGCCTATTTAACAGTAAAGCCGCAGGCTACTCAAACCACAGGCTGCCAAGCGCTGTGCTGCGCCATGTCGCATGCGCCCTGCGACAAGTGTTGCTAAAGTGGTCGGCACCCGCTTGAGTCTCAAGCCTTATGGAAAGGGGAACTTCATGGCAATCGATATCGGTATCAGTGAAGAAGATCGCAAGTCCATCGTCGATGGGTTGTCCCGTCTGTTGTCGGACACCTATGTGCTGTATCTGAAAACCCATAACTTCCACTGGAACGTCACCGGCCCGTCGTTCCGCACCCTGCACCTGATGTTCGAGGAGCAGTACAACGAGCTGGCGCTGGCGGTCGACTCGATCGCCGAGCGCATTCGCGCCCTGGGCTTCCCGGCGCCGGGGTCCTATGCCTTCTATGCGCGGCACTCCTCGATCAAGGAGGAGGAAGGGGTACCACCCGCAGACGAGATGATCCGCCAGCTGGTACAGGGGCAGGAGGCTGTGGTGCGTACCGCGCGCAGCATCTTCCCGGTGGTGGACAAGGTCAGTGACGAACCGACTGCCGACCTGCTGACCCAGCGCATGCAGGTGCATGAGAAGACTGCCTGGATGCTGCGGGTGCTGCTCGACGGCAAGTAATCGTTGCGCTGTGGGTAGGAGCGGCCTCCTGTCGCGATGAGTCGCTCCTGCATATCCCGCATACTTGGTGATTCTGATCAGGAAGATTTTGCCGCTGCTCTAACCGCGCTCGTCAGCGCTTCATAGGCCACCTGCTACCTGTGACGAGGAGAAGTGGCGCATGATGCAAGCGAGCAAGCGTGTGGCTGGCCAGGGGCGCTGGCCCGGTAAACAGTGCATCGATCCGTTCAAGGCGGATTTCGACATGCAGCAGACCCAGCCGGTGTCGCGTTCGGTAAGGCTCAACGGTTTTTCCACTTGCCTGCGCCTGGAAGCCGTCTACTGGGGTATTCTCGAACGCATCGCTGCGGCCAACCGCTGTTCGGTCAGCGCCGTGCTGTCCTACGTCGACCGCGAAGTGCACCTGCGCCAGGGTGGGGTGCGCAACTTCAGCGGGCTGATCCGGGTGATCTGTGTCGCCTGGCTGCAGGACCCGCCCAGTGTGCGCTGATCGCCTGGCGGGCTGCGCAGTGCTTGCTAACCATATATAATCGCGCTTTTTGCTGCCCCGGCAGCCAGCGTTATGGTTGACGAGAGACACCCATGCCCCTTTATGACTATCAATGTGCATCCTGCGAGCACCGCATGGAAGTGCTGCAGAAGATCAGCGCCGCGCCGCTGACCGATTGCCCGGCCTGCCAGGCGCCGGCGCTGAAGAAGCTGCTGTCGGTGCCAGGCTTCCGCCTGAGCGGTAATGGTTGGTACGAAACCGACTTCAAGACCGGGGCGAAAAAGAATCTGGCAGGCGGCGACAAGGCCGACTGAGTTGAATGCTGTGACCGGGTCTTGCAGTATTAGCCCTCCGGGCGGCCAAGGCCTCCACCGAATACACGAATCACGAGAAGCGAAACCACCATCATGATGCGCAGCCATTATTGCGGCCAACTGAACGAGAGCCTGGACGGCCAGGAAGTCACCCTTTGCGGCTGGGTCCATCGTCGCCGCGACCACGGCGGGGTGATCTTCCTCGACATCCGTGACCGCGAAGGCATGGCCCAGGTCGTGTTCGACCCGGATCGCGCCGAAACCTTCGCCGCGGCCGACCGCGTGCGCAGCGAATACGTCGTGCAGATCACCGGCAAGGTGCGCAAGCGCCCTGAGGGTGCGGTGAATGCCAACATGGCGTCCGGTGCCATCGAGATTCTCGGCTACCAGCTGAACGTGCTCAACGAAGCGGAAACCCCGCCATTCCCGCTCAACGAATATTCCGACGTCGGCGAGGAAACCCGCCTGCGCTACCGCTTCATCGACCTGCGTCGCCCGGAAATGGCCGACAAGCTGCGCCTGCGCTCGCGCATCACCAGCAGCATCCGTCGCTTCCTCGACGAAAACGGCTTCCTCGATGTCGAAACGCCGATCCTGACCCGCGCCACCCCGGAAGGCGCGCGTGACTACCTGGTGCCAAGCCGTACTCACGCCGGCAGCTTCTTCGCCCTGCCGCAGTCGCCGCAGCTGTTCAAGCAACTGCTGATGGTCGCTGGCTTCGACCGCTACTACCAGATCGCCAAGTGCTTCCGTGACGAAGACCTGCGGGCCGACCGCCAGCCGGAATTCACCCAGATCGACATCGAGACCAGCTTCCTCGATGAAAGCGAGATCATGGGCCTGACCGAAAGCATGATCCGCAAGCTGTTCAAGGAAGTGCTGGATCTGGAATTCGGCGAATTCCCGCACATGACCTTCGAAGAAGCCATGCGCCGCTACGGTTCCGACAAACCTGACCTGCGCATTCCGCTGGAACTGGTCGACGTTGCCGACCAGCTGAAGGACGTGGACTTCAAGGTGTTCGCCGGCCCGGCCAACGATCCGAAGTGCCGTGTTACCGCCCTGCGTCTGCCAGGCGGTGCCAGCATGCCGCGCAGCAAGATCGACGAGTACACCAAGTTCGTCGGCATCTACGGTGCCAAGGGCCTGGCCTACATCAAGGTCAACGAGCGCGCCAAGGGCGTCGAAGGCCTGCAGTCGCCGATCGTCAAGAACATCCCCGAGGCCAACCTCAATACCATCCTCGACCGCGTTGGTGCCGTTGACGGCGACATCGTGTTCTTCGGTGCCGACAAGTTCAAGGTGGTCAGCGAAGCCCTGGGCGCGCTGCGTATCCGCCTGGGCCACGACTTCGAGCTGCTGACCTGCGAGTGGGCGCCGATGTGGGTGGTCGACTTCCCGATGTTCGAAGAGAACGAAGACGGCAGCTTCACTGCGCTGCATCACCCGTTCACCGCGCCGAAGTGCACCCCGGAAGAGCTCGAGGCCAACCCGGCCGCAGCCCTGTCGCGTGCCTACGACATGGTCCTGAACGGTACCGAACTGGGTGGCGGTTCGATCCGTATCCACCGCAAGGAAATGCAACAGGCCGTGTTCCGCCTGCTGGGCATCGAAGCAGCAGAACAGGAAGAGAAATTCGGCTTCCTGCTCGACGCCCTGAAGTTCGGTGCGCCGCCTCACGGTGGCCTGGCCTTCGGCCTGGACCGTCTGGTCATGCTGATGACCGGCGCCCAGTCGATCCGTGAAGTGATCGCCTTCCCGAAAACCCAGAGCGCCGCGTGCGTCATGACCCAGGCCCCTGGCCTGGTCGACGCCAAGGCCCTGCGCGAGCTGCACATCCGACTGCGCGAACAGGCCAAGGTCGAGTAAGCGGTCCTCGGGCGCATCCACAGGGATGCGCCTTTGCGTTTCGGCGCAGGCAATTTCCCGTCCCGCCCCGTACAGGGGCGGGGCTGTTTGTGATTCAAAGGATTCGGAGTCGTTATGGCTGGTCATTCCAAGTGGGCGAACATCAAGCACCGCAAAGAGCGCCAGGATGCCAAGAGAGGCAAGATCTTCACCAAGTGGATCCGCGAACTGACGGTCGCTGCCAAGCAGGGCGGCCCTGACCCGGCCTCCAACCCGCGCCTGCGCCTGGCACTGGACAAGGCCCTGGGCGCCAACATGAGCCGTGACATCATCGATCGCGCCGTGGCTCGTGGTGCTGGTACCAACGAAAGCGACAACGTCGAAGAACTCAGCTACGAAGGCTACGGCCCGGGCGGTGTGGCGATCATGGTCGAGGCCATGACCGACAACCGCAACCGCACCGCGGCCGCCGTGCGTCATGCGTTCACCAAGTGCGGCGGCAACCTCGGCACCGACGGTTCGGTGGCCTACCTGTTCGAGCGCAAGGGGCAGATCAGCTTCGCGCCGGGCGTGGAAGAAGACGCCCTGATGGAAGCGGCGATGGAAGCCGATGCCGACGACGTGGTGGCCAATGACGATGGCTCGTTCGACGTGTTCACCTCGTTCAACAGTTTCTACGCCGTGCGCAACGCCCTGGAAGAGGCGGGGTTCAAGGCCGCTGACGCAGAAATCGTCATGCAGCCCACCACCAGTGCCGAACTTGACCAGGACGGCGCCGAGAAAGTGCTCAAGCTGATCGACATGCTCGAAGACCTGGATGACGTGCAGAACGTCTATTCCAATGCCCAGATCTCCGACGAGGTCATGGAAAAACTCGGCTAAGATTTTTGCTTGGCCTTTCGGGCCTATTCACGGGCAAGCCCGCTCCCACAGGCACCGCACCAGGCCTTAAACCTGCTGCGGTGCCTGTGGGAGCGGGCTTGCCCGCGAATAGGCCGGTACATTTGAACACGCAGGCGCTATGACTCTGATTCTTGGTATCGACCCCGGCTCGCGCATCACCGGTTATGGCGTGGTGCGCCAGACCGCCCGCGGTTGCGAGTACGTGGCGTCGGGCTGCATTCGCACCGGCAGCGGCGAGTTGCATGAGCGGTTGCAGATCGTTTTCCGTGGCGTGGGCGAAATCATCGCCCAGCACGGCCCGGTGACCATGGGCATCGAGCGGGTATTCATGGCGCGTAACGCCGACTCGGCGCTCAAGCTCGGGCAGGCCCGTGGCGCGGCCATCGTCGCTGCCGCCGAAGCCGGCCTGGAAATCGCCGAATACAGCGCCACCCAGGTCAAGCAGGCCGTAGCCGGCACCGGTGGGGCCAACAAGGAACAGGTGATGATGATGGTCATGCACCTGCTGAAACTGACGCAAAAGCCGCAGATCGACGCCTCCGATGCCCTGGCCATCGCCCTGTGCCATGCGCATACCCGCTCCAGCCTGGTGCCGCATGGCCTGGCCACGGCGCGGCGACGCGGCGGGCGCTTGCGTCTGTAGGCGCTTCATGCCCTGATACACATTTTGTGCGGGTGATGCATGCACCCGCTGCATTTGCTGATAGGGTTGAGCGGTCGTTGACCGGCTCCCCGAGAGGAAGGATCGGAACGTGATTGGACGTTTGCGCGGCACCCTGGCGGAGAAACAGCCGCCGCACCTGATTATCGACGTCAACGGCGTGGGTTATGAACTGGAAGTGCCCATGACCACGCTGTACCGTCTGCCCAAGGTAGGCGAAACCGTTACCGTGCACACCCACCTGGTGGTGCGCGAAGACGCCCACCTGCTCTACGGTTTTGCCGAAAAGCGCGAGCGCGAGCTGTTCCGTGAGCTCATCCGTCTCAATGGCGTGGGGCCGAAGCTGGCGCTGGCGCTGATGTCCGGTCTGGAAGTCGACGAGCTGGTGCGTTGTGTGCAGGCTCAGGATGCTTCGGCGCTGGTACGCGTGCCCGGGGTCGGCAAGAAGACTGCCGAACGCCTGCTGGTCGAACTCAAGGATCGTTTCAAGGCCTGGGAAACCTCGCCGGCCATGTTCACCCTGGTTTCCGATGGGCCGCTGCCGGTCAGCAGCACCTCCACGGCCGAGGCGGATGCCGTCAGCGCCCTGGTCTCGCTGGGCTACAAGCCGCAGGAAGCCAGCAAGGCGATCGCGGCGATCAAGGACAAGGCCGGCCTGAGCAGTGAAGAACTGATCCGCCGCAGCCTGAAAGGGATGATTACCAAGTGATCGAAGCCGACCGCCTGATCGCCGCCAGTGGCCGCGACCGTGAAGAAGTCCAGGACCGTGCGATCCGCCCGCTGCGGCTGGACGAGTACATCGGCCAGCCGGTGGTACGCGAGCAGATGGCGCTGTTCATCCAGGCCGCCCGTGGCCGCAGCGAATCACTTGACCATACCCTGATCTTCGGCCCGCCGGGCCTCGGCAAGACCACCCTGGCCAACATCATCGCCCAGGAAATGGGCGTGTCGGTCAAGAGCACTTCGGGGCCGATCCTCGAGCGCCCGGGCGACCTGGCAGCCATGCTGACCAACCTCGAACCGCACGACGTGCTGTTCATCGACGAGATCCACCGGCTGTCACCGGTCGTCGAAGAAGTGCTGTACCCGGCAATGGAAGACTTCCAGCTGGACATCATGATCGGCGAAGGGCCGGCGGCCCGCTCGATCAAGCTCGACCTGCCACCGTTCACCCTGGTCGGCGCCACCACCCGTGCCGGCATGCTGACCAACCCGCTACGGGACCGCTTCGGTATCGTCCAGCGCCTGGAGTTCTACAGCGACAGGGACCTGGCCACCATTGTCAGTCGCTCGGCCAGCATCCTCGGTCTGGCCATCGAGGACCAGGGCGCCTACGAGATCGCCCGCCGGGCCCGTGGAACACCGCGTATTGCCAACCGCCTGCTGCGCCGCGTGCGCGACTACGCCGAGGTGCGCGGCAAGGGTCAGATCACCAAGGCCGTAGCCGACATGGCACTCAACCTGCTGGATGTCGACGAGCGCGGTTTCGACCATTCCGACCGCCGCCTGCTGCTGACCATGATCGAGAAGTTCGATGGGGGCCCGGTGGGGGTGGACAACCTGGCCGCCGCCATCAGCGAAGAGCGCCACACCATCGAGGATGTGCTCGAACCGTACCTGATCCAGCAAGGCTACATCATGCGTACCCCGCGTGGCCGCGTGGTCACCCGGCATGCCTACCTGCACTTCGGCCTGAATGTGCCAGGACGCCTGGGGGAGGGTGGGGATTTTTCCGAAACGGGCGACGACTGACAGATCGAAAACGGCTTTTCGTGGTCCTAGCGCTGGCACGCCGAGGGTGCGCTGGCAATAAGACATTAATGAAGAAAAAACAGTTGCCACAGCGGATTGGCAAGCTGAGGAGTAAGCACTAGAGTATGCGCGCGCAAAATGGCCTGGAACCGTTCGCACACCGTTGTCGCGTCTATTACGAAGATACCGATGCCGGTGGCGTGGTGTATTACGTCAACTACCTGAAATTCATGGAGCGTGCGCGCACCGAGCGTCTGCGCCACCTGGGCTTTTCCCAGGCGCAGCTGGCCGGGGAAAACCTGTTGTTCGTGGTCCATTCCAGCGAAGCGCGTTACCACGCGCCGGCGCGCCTGGACGACGAGCTGCGGGTCACCGCGCATGTTACTGAACTCAATCGAGCCAGCCTGCGCTTCGTGCAACAGGTCTGGCGGGAAAAGGATGAAACGCTGCTCTGCGAAGGGCAGTTCCTGGTGGCCGCCGTGCGCGCCGACACTTTCAAACCCCGAGCCATACCCCCGGAGCTGCGCGACGCCTTTGCGGCGGACGGCTCGGGTAATCAATCGAATGCAGGAGAATAAGCGTGGAAGCTAACGTCGTCGACCATACCTCCATGTGGAGTCTGGTCAGCAATGCCAGCGTGTTGGTACAGCTGGTAATGCTGACCCTGGTGGCCGCCTCGGTCACATCATGGATCATGATCTTCCAGCGCAGCACCATGCTGCGCGCCGGTCGTCGTGCGCTGGATGCCTTCGAGGAGCGCTTCTGGTCGGGCATCGACCTGTCCAAGCTGTATCGCCAGGCAGGCAGCAACCCGGACCCGGATTCCGGTGTCGAGCAGGTGTTCCGTGCCGGCTTCAAGGAATTCTCGCGCTTGCGCCAGCAGCCGGGGGTTGACCCGGACGCGGTCATGGAGGGCGTTGCCCGGGCCATGCGCGTGGCCATCTCGCGCGAGGAAGAAAAGCTCGAGCAGAGCCTGCCGTTCCTGGCCACCGTCGGTTCGACCAGCCCGTACATCGGCCTGTTCGGTACCGTATGGGGCATCATGAACTCCTTCCGCGGCCTGGCCAGCGCCCAGCAGGCCACCCTGGCCACGGTCGCCCCGGGTATTGCCGAAGCGCTGATCGCCACTGCCATCGGCCTGTTCGCGGCAATCCCGGCGGTCATCGCCTACAACCGCTTCTCGGCCCGCAGTGAAGTGCTGATCGGTCGTTACTACACCTTCGCCGACGAGTTCCAGGCGATCCTGCACCGCAAAGTGCACACCAGCGAAGAGTAATCAGGTAGAAGCCCATGGCCCGAGTTCGCCACAAACGCAAGCCCGTCGCCGAGATGAACGTGGTGCCCTACATCGACGTGATGCTGGTGCTGCTGGTCATCTTCATGGTGACGGCGCCCATGCTCAACCAGGGCGTCAAGGTCGACCTGCCCAAGGTTTCCAGCGAAGCCTTGCCGCAGGACAACAACGTCCAGATCCTCACCATCTCCATCAAGGCCGACAAGACCTATTACTGGAACCTCGGCAGCGAAGTCGATACCGACAAGCAGATGGACAAGGCCATGACCTTGCCTGCAATGACCGACGCCGTGACCAAGATCATTGCCGCCGGCCGTGACCAGGGCAAGCAGACCCAGGTGTTCATTCGTGGCGACAAGGCTGTCGACTATGGCGCGGTCATGGGTGCCATGGGCGGGTTGCAGAAGGCCGGTGTCGGTAACGTTGGCCTGATTACCGAGGCGCCCTGATGCAACAGCGAGAGCCATCCGCCTCGGAAAGCTACTTCTGGCCCAGTGTCTGGGCCATCGGCCTGCATGTGCTGGTATTTGCCTTGCTGTTCGTCAGTTTTGCCATGACGCCCGAGCTGCCGCCCTCCAAGCCGATCGTCCAGGCTACCCTGTACCAGCTCAAGTCCAAGAGCCAGGCAACCACCCAGACCAATCAGAAGATTGCCGGGGAAGCGAAGAAAACCGCTTCGCGCCAGACCGAGGTCGAGCAGCTGGAACAGAAGAAGATCGAGCAGGAGGCCGTGAAGGCCGCGGAACAAAAGAAAGCCGACGCCGCTCAAAAGGCCGAAGAGGCCCGCGAGGCTGCCGAAGCCAAGAAGGCCGAGGCCGCTGCCGAAGCCGCCAAGGCTGCCGAGGCCAAGAAAGCCGCCGAAGCCAAGAAGGCCGAGGAGGCGAAGAAGGCCGCCGAGAAGCAGCAGGCTGACATCGCCAAGAAAAAGGCCGAGGAAGAAGCCAAGAAAAAAGCCGAAGAAGAGGCCAAGAAAGAGGCCGCTGAAGAGGCGAAGAAACAAGCCGCCGAGGATGCCAAGAAAAAGGCGGCCGAAGAGGCCAAGAAGAAAGCAGCCGAGGACGCCAAGAAGAAAGCGGCGGCCGAGGAAGCGAAGAAAAGGGCTGCTGAAGAGGCCAAGAAGAAGGCCGCTGCAGACGCCCAGAAGAAAAAGGCACAGGAAGCGGCCCGCAAGGCGGCGGAAGACAAGAAGGCCCAGGCTCTGGCCGAGCTGTTGTCCGACACCACCGAACGGCAGCAGGCGCTGGCCGACGAACAGGGTGACCAGGTGGCCGGCGACTTCGACGACCTGATCCGCTTGCGCGCGGCTGAGGGCTGGGCACGTCCGCCTTCCGCGCGCAAGGGCATGACGGTAGTCCTGCAGATCAACATGTTGCCGGACGGTACCATCACCAACGTCAGCGTGGCCCGGTCAAGTGGTGACGGCCCGTACGACAGTTCGGGCGGTGGCAGCGGTGAAGAACATCGGTCGCCTGACCGAAATGCAGGGTATGAAGCCGAGCGATTTCAACCAATATCGTTCGTTCAAGATGACATTTACACCTGAGGATCTAGCGTTGTGATTAAACGTCTGAGAGGGCTGCTGGTCATGCTGTGCTGCGTGGCAGGCATGGCCGTGGCAGAGGAAAAGAACATCCTGGTCACCAGCGGCAGCGACCGGGCCACGCCCATCGCGGTAGTGCCGTTCGGTCTGCAGGGCGGCAGCGTGCTGCCGGAAGACATGGCCGACATCATCGGCAATGACCTGCGCAACTCCGGCTACTACTCGCCGATTCCGCGGCAGAACATGATCAGCCAGCCGTCGCAGGCCAGCGAAGTGATCTTCCGGGACTGGAAAGCACTGGGCGCGCAGTATGTGATGGTCGGCAGCATCGTGCCGTCGGGTGGTCGCCTGCAGGTGCAGTACGCGCTGTTCAACGTCGCCACCGAGCAGCAAGTGCTGACCGGCAGCGTGGCCGGCAGTGTCGACCAGCTGCGCGACATGGCCCACTACATTTCCGACCAGTCGTTCGAGAAGCTCACCGGCATCAAGGGTGCGTTCTCCACCCGCATGCTGTACGTGACCGCCGAGCGTTTCTCCACCAACAACACCCGCTACACCCTGCAGCGTTCGGACTACGACGGTGCACGTGCTGTTACCCTGCTGCAATCGCGGGAACCGATCCTGTCGCCGCGCTTTGCGCCGGATGGCAAGCGTATCGCCTATGTCTCGTTCGAGCAGAAGCGCCCACGCATCTTCATCCAGCACATCGACACCGGCCGCCGTGAGCAGGTCACCAACTTCGAAGGCCTGAACGGCGCGCCAGCCTGGTCGCCGGACGGTACCCGCCTGGCGTTCGTGCTGTCGAAGGACGGTAACCCTGACATCTACGTGATGAACGTGGCTTCGCGCCAGATCAGCCGCGTCACCGCAGGCCCGGGCATCAACACCGAACCGTTCTGGGGCAAGGACGGCAACACCCTGTATTTCACCTCCGACCGTGGCGGCAAGCCGCAGATCTACAAACAGTCGGTCGGTGGCGGTGGAGCCGAGCGTGTAACTTTCGTCGGTAACTACAACGCCAACCCGAAACTGTCGGCGGACGAAAAGACCCTGGTGATGATCCATCGCCAGCAGGGCTTCACCAACTTCAAGGTGGCGGCCCAGGATTTGCAGCGCGGAAGTGTAAAGATTCTCTCCGAGACAAGTCTTGATGAGTCTCCCACTGTTGCGCCAAACGGCACCATGCTAATCTACGCCACCCGCCAGCAGGGCCGGGGAGTCTTGATGCTCGTGTCGCTTAATGGACGCGTGAGGCTCCCACTTCCTACCGCTCAAGGCGAAGTCAGAGAACCGTCCTGGTCCCCTTACCTGAACTGATTGCGGCGTAATACTTTTGCTTAACACACTGGGGTTTCATTAGGAGTTTCACGATGGAAATGCTGAAGTTTGGTAAATTTGCTGCGCTGGCTCTGGCCATGGCCGTAGCTGTAGGTTGCTCCTCGAAGGGCGGTGACAACGCAGGCGAAGGCGCTGCTGTAGACCCGAACGCTGGCTACGGTGCCAACACTGGTGCTGTTGACGGCTCCCTGAGCGAAGAAGCTGCTCTGCGCGCAATCACCACCTTCTACTTCGAATACGACAGCTCGGACCTGAAGCCAGAAGCCATGCGCGCTCTGGACGTTCACGCCAAGGACCTGAAAGCCAACGGCAACCGCGTTGTTCTGGAAGGTAACACCGACGAGCGCGGCACCCGCGAGTACAACATGGCTCTGGGTGAGCGTCGTGCCAAGGCCGTTCAGCGCTACCTGGTTCTGCAGGGCGTTTCCCCTGCTCAGCTGGAACTGGTTTCCTACGGTGAAGAGCGTCCGGTTGCCACTGGCAACGACGAGCAGTCCTGGGCTCAGAACCGTCGCGTAGAACTGCGTAAGTAAGTTCTCATGCGTATGGGCCGCCGTGTAGTAACCGTCCTCGCACTCAGCCTGCCGCTTGCGGCCTGGGCTGAGGTTCCTGTAGTTGATGACAACGCAGGCAGTTATCCGCCTGCGGGTTATGGCACGAGCGGCGCCTATGCCGGGTCAGGGGCTTCGGCCCCTGCCTCTGCACAGGGCCAGCTGTTCATGCAGTTGCAACAGATGCAGGATCAGCTTTCCCGCCAGCAAGGCATCATCGAAGAGCTGCAGAACGATGTGTCGCGCATGAAGCAGGAAAACCTGGAGCGTTACCAGGACCTGGACCGTCGCATCAACAGTGGCGCCGCGCCTGCCGCGACCCCTGACAATTCCTCCGGTGGTGGTGCATCGAATGCCGCCCCCGATGCAGCAGCAGGTGCTGCTGCACAACAACCGGCCGCCAGTAGCGAGCCCGGTGATCCGGCGAAAGAAAAGCTCTACTACGATGCCGCTTTCGACCTGATCAAGCAGAAAGACTTCGACAAGGCCAGCCAGGCCTTCGGCGCTTTCCTGCGCAAATACCCCAACAGCCAGTACGCCGGCAATGCCCAGTACTGGTTGGGTGAAGTAAACCTGGCCAAGGGCGACCTGCCAGCCGCCAGCCAGGCCTTCGCCCAGGTCAGCCAGAAGTATCCGAAGCACAGCAAGGTGCCGGATTCGCTGTACAAGCTGGCTGACGTCGAGCGTCGCATGGGGCACACCGACAAGGTCAAGGGCATTCTGCAGCAGGTCATCAGCCAGTACCCCGGCACTTCTGCCGCGCAGCTGGCCCAACGTGACCTGCAGAAGCTCTGAGCCAGACCGTTTGAAATAAACCCGCGCCAGTCGCGGGTTTTTTCGTTAGAATCATTGCCCTTTTTACTAAACACGCTGTTGCGGATAACGCTATGTCGAGTCCGCGACAGTGCCTGACGGAGGCGGACAGCCTGTTTAGCTGTCACGCCCGTGGCGCGCATGCAAGACACATTACGCATCACCGAAGTCTTTTACTCTTTGCAGGGTGAAACGCGAACGGCTGGGTTGCCCACGGTATTCGTGCGGCTCACCGGTTGCCCCCTGCGCTGCCAGTACTGCGACAGTGCCTACGCCTTCAGCGGCGGCACCCTTCGCACCCTTGATTCGCTCATTGAGCAGGTCGCCAGCTTCAAGCCGCGCTACGTCTGCGTCACCGGGGGCGAGCCATTGGCCCAGCCCAATGCCTTGCCGCTGTTGCAGCGCCTGTGCGACGCCGGTTACGAGGTTTCCCTGGAAACCAGCGGTGCGCTGGATATTTCCGGCACCGACACCCGTGTCAGCCGTGTGCTCGACCTGAAGACCCCTGGCTCCGCGGAGTCGCACCGTAACCGCTACGAGAACATCGAGCAGCTGACCCGCAATGACCAGGTCAAGTTCGTCATCTGTTCCCGCGAGGACTACGACTGGGCGGTTTCCAAACTCATTCAGTACAACCTGGCCGAGCGTGCCGGTGAGGTGCTGTTTTCGCCCAGCTACCACCAGCTGAACGCCAGCGAGCTGGCCGACTGGATTGTCGCCGACAACCTGCCTGTGCGCTTTCAGCTGCAGCTGCACAAGCTGCTGTGGAACGACGAACCCGGACGTTGAGGAGCAACTACACATGAGCGAGAAACGCGCAGTAATCCTGTTGTCCGGTGGCCTGGACTCGGCCACCGTGGTCGCCATGGCCAAGGCCGAAGGCTACAGCTGCTACACCATGAGCTTCGACTACGGCCAGCGTCACCGCGCCGAGCTGAACGCCGCAGCACGGGTCGCCCGCGACCTGGGTGCGGTCGAGCACAAGGTGATTGGCCTGAACCTGAACGGCATCGGCGGCTCGGCATTGACCGATAGCAGCATCGACGTACCAGAAGCCCCGAGTGAAGGCATCCCGGTCACCTACGTGCCGGCGCGCAACACCGTGTTCCTGTCCCTGGCACTGGGCTGGGCAGAAGTGCTGGAAGCCCGCGACATCTTCATTGGTGTCAACGCCGTGGATTATTCCGGCTACCCGGACTGCCGCCCCGAATTCGTCGAAGCCTTCGAGCGCATGGCCAACCTGGCGACCAAGGCCGGTGTCGAAGGGCAGGGCTTCCGCATCCAGGCACCGCTGCAGAACATGAGCAAGGCGCAGATCGTGCAGGCTGGCATCGCGCGTGGCGTGGACTACAGCCTGACCGTTTCCTGCTACCAGGCCGACGATGACGGCCGTGCCTGCGGCAAATGTGACAGCTGCCGCCTGCGTGCCGACGGCTTCAAGGCAGCCGGTGTGGCAGACCCAACGCGATATTTTTAAAAAAAGTTATGGTGGGGTGTTGATTTCCCGTTAGAAATCAGTATTATACGCGCCATCCAACGGGTCGTTAGCTCAGTTGGTAGAGCAGTTGGCTTTTAACCAATTGGTCGTAGGTTCGAATCCTACACGACCCACCATATGCAGTACGTCAAAGCCCGCTACCGGCAACGGTGGCGGGCTTTTTCGTTTCCGGTTGGCCGGACTCGGTCAGTCGCTTGTCACGCCCACCTGCTGGAGCAGCCTTGTGTCGCGATAGGGCTGCGACGCAGCCCTCGACCTACAATTGGGTCGCGCTGCGTTTGTTCAGCCTCAGTATCTTGTAGCTGGCCGGCGCTGTCGGCCCGAGGTTTTCGAGGGCATCCAGAAAGTGTGAAGGGTTGTCGAGCGGCAGTGATTTGAGCGTGTCGAGTTCCAGCTCCCACCATTTGCTCGCCAGCAGCCGTTCGATCAGGTCGTCGGGGTGGCGAAAGCGGATGATCCTGGCTGGATTGCCGCCTACGATCGCATAAGGTGGCACGTCCCGTGTGACCAGCGCCCGTGTGGCGATGATCGCGCCTGTACCCACCGTCACGCCTTCAAGCACGGTGGCATCAGCACCTATCCATACGTCATGGCCAATGTTGGCGTAGGCAATCTCCGGGTCGTAGCGAAGCCGATTGTTTTCGTACTGGAACGGGTGGGAGCTTACCCAGGCCGAGGGATGCGTGTTCTTTTCCTGGCCGAGGGTGCAGCCAGACCCGATCGAGCAGAACCGACCGATCGAGGCTACCAGCGACAGCGTGCAGTCACTGCGTATGTAGGTGTGGGCGCCGATGCTCAGGTTGCCCGCCTCGATACGAATATGCCCGAGCTGGACCGGGGCCTCGATGTGGGCTTGCGCGCCCTTGCTGAAGGTGTCGGTGCCGCCTGCAAGTTTTCCGCCTGATGCCCTGACCAACCTCTTGTAGCGATTTTCCTTGATGATTTTCAGGGGGTTAAGCATGCATCCGGCTCCGCCAAGTTTTGCGCGATCATAGCAAATGGCCCGGGTTCATGATCGGCCTTTGGCAGCACGGCAGTTCATTCGGCCCACTCCGGGTCGCCGGTAAACACCACCGTCAGCCAGCGGTCCGGCCCTTCGCCACCCACCGCATCGCCGATCTCGTTGCGCCACGCATCCCATTCATCGATGCTTTTCGCTGCCATGCTCTTCGGCACGATGAAGTACAGCTCGATTTCCCGCGAGCGCCCGACCTTGGCTACATAGGCGCGGTACGACTGCAGCCCGTGGCGCTCGACGAAGGCCTTGGCCACTTCATCCACATGCAGCTTGAGGTCGCCCGGTGTCACCAGGAATATTTCCGAAAGCGCCTGGCGCACTACCGACATCGGCAGCGGCACGATCACCAGGCACACCAACGCCAGCACCGCCGGGTCGATGTATGGCGACACCCACTCCCATTGCGTGCCTTGCACGGCGTAGCCAAAGCAGAAGGCGATCAGCAGGGCGGCGGTAATACTGGCTGACATCACCCAGCCCTTGACGTCCATGCGCACGAAATCCGAGCCCAGCTTGCGGTTAACGCGGGCCTCGACCACGGCGATGGTCACGCAGGCGATGACGGTCAGCAGCGCGTAGACCATGGCGATACCGAACTCTAGGTGACGCCCGCCTTGCAGCAGGCTGCTGACGGCATTGATCAGTGCATAGATGGCCACGCTGCTCAGGATGATGCCATTAAGCGCCAGCACCATCGGCTCAAGGTGCCAGAACCCCATGGTGAAGCGCTCGCGCAGCTTGCGCGACATCTGCACGCTGGTGGTATGCGCGGTGATCAGCCTGACCACCACCAGTGACAGCCCGCTCATGCTGGCGTCGGCCAGCGAGTAGACGCCATCGAAGACGATGGAGAACGAGCCAGAGGCCAGGCCGAAAGCGATGCCGATAAGAGCGATGAACAGGGTAACGGCGATTGAGGTACGTAGCAGGCCCTGTTCGCTGGTGAGGTCGAAGAAGGGGAGGCGGGTTGGGGTTTGCATAAATTGGGCTCGGTAAAATCCATGATGCTGTACTGCCTGTAGGGACCTGTTTGCAGGCATGCCCGCGTTAAGGCGCAGTGGCCCTGACAGGTTAGACGCGGAACTGCTCCATCAGCGCCTGCTGCTGGTTGGCCAACCGGTTCAGGGCCTGGCTGATCCGCGCTGACTCGTCGGCCTGGCCGGCCAGCGATTCGGTAACGTCGCGAATGCCCGCCACGTTGCGGTTCACTTCCTCGGCCACTGCGCTCTGCTCTTCGGCTGCCGAGGCGATCTGTAGGTTCATGTCGCTGATCACGGCCACCGCTTCGCCGATGCGTTGCAGGGCCGGCAATGCCTGCTCCATGCCCAAGGCGCTGGCCTGGGCCTGGCGTCGGCCTTCGTGCATGGCGTCCACCACATCCTGGGTGCCTTGCTGCAGGCCTTCGATGACCTGGCGAATTTCTTCCACCGATGTCTGCGTGCGCTGGGCCAGGCCGCGTACTTCATCGGCGACCACGGCAAAGCCACGCCCGGCTTCACCGGCGCGGGCGGCCTCGATGGCGGCGTTGAGTGCCAGCAGGTTGGTTTGTTCGGCGATGCTGCGGATCACCTCCAGTACCGAGCCGATCTGCTCGCTGCGATCTTCCAGCGCTCGCGCCTCGTCCATGGCGGTGTTCATGTCGGCGGCCAGGCGGTCGATGCCTTGACGCGTGCTGTCGATCATCTGCAGGCCTTCGCGGCTGGCCTGGTCGGCAGCGCGTGCGGCCTGGGCCGCCTGCGCGGCGTTATGGGCGACATCCAGGGCGGTAGCGCTCATTTCGTTGGCGGCGGTGGCCACCTGTTCGATCTCGCGGTGCTGCTGCTGCATGCCGGCGCTGGTCTGGCTGGCAATGGCAGCCGACTGGTCGGCGGTATCGCGGGCTCGCTGCAGGGAACCCTTGACCTGGGCAATCACCGGTTGCAGCTTGTCGAGAAAACGGTTGAACCAGCCGCTGAGCTGGCCCAGTTCGTCCTGGCGGGCGTAGTCCAGGCGTCGGGTGAGGTCGCCTTCGCCGCTGGCGATGTCTTTCAGGCGCGCGGCCACCGCCAGGATCGGTCGGGACACGCCGCGTGCGGTCAGGCCTATCAGCAGCAAGCCGGCTACCGCGGCGCCCAGGCCCACCAGCAGGCTGATGAGATTGGCGCTCTGGTTGTGCTTGTCCAGGCGTTGGTTGAGGGCGACGGCGGGAGCCTGCAGCACGCTTTCCGGCACTTCCAGCAACACTTGCCAGGTGGCGGCGCCGGGGATTGGTGCGAATGGGCGAGCCACGCGCAGCAGGCCGTCGGCGACCGCCTTGTCCATGGGCTTGCCGAGTGTGCTGGCGTCACGGCTGTTGCCGGCCAGCAGGCCGGTGGCGCTGGCGATACTGACCTGGCCCTGGCCGTCGAACAGCTCACGGCGACCATCCAGGCTCAGTTGTTGCAGGTTGGTCAGGCCGATGTCCAGGCCGACCACACCGACCACCTTGCCGTGCTCCAGCAGCGGCAGGGCAATGCTGGTCATCAGCACCTGGCGGCCATTCACGTCGTCGAGGTAGGGCTCCAGCACGCAGGCGCTGGCAGTGTCCTGCGGGCAGGTCAGCCAGCGGTTCTTCGCCATGCCATTGCTGCCGATGCCGGCGTCACCTAGCATCGATTCCGGCATGGCTTCAAGCTCAAGGGTGCCGGGGCCGGGCTGCGACCAGTACAGCGAGAAGCGCCCGCTGTCATTGCTGCCCGTAGCCTGCTGGCCGACGTACTGGCTGTCCTGGCCGAGGGCGTCGGGCTGGAATACCAGATACAGGCCGATCACAGCGGGGTTGTCGGCCAGGCTGGCACGGGCCTGGCGCGTCAGTTCGCTACGCAGGTCGCTGCCGCCGCGGGCCTTGAGCACCTGCACCAGGCGGGCAAAGCCATTGGCGTACTGATAGGCGTCCATGAAATAGCGCTGGGTGCGCAGCGCCTGGGTTTCGGCAAGGGCTTGCAGGCGCTGGCGCGCGCTGTTGTCGAGCATTTCGGTGTTGGCCAGGTTGACCAGTTCCGCGCTGCGCCGGGCCTGGGCCAGCGACGTTGTCACCAGCAGGGCGACAATGGCCAGCAGGCACAAGCCGGCAAGCAGGGTGATTTTCCACTGGATGGAGAGGCGGCGCAGCGGCATCAGGGCTTTCCTTTTCGATCAAATGCAACGCCCGCGGTCAGGCGCGGGCGTTGGTGGCAGCGTGGGTCATTCAGCGATGTAGTTGGGCGGCGAGTCCCTGAATGCTTTGGTCAGCCAGGCCAGGTACAGCAAGCCGAGCACGGCCCAGACCCCGCCGAACAGCAACGAATTGGCATTCAGGTCCAGCCACAGCGAGACGATGATGCAGAAGCCGATGGTTGGTGCGACCAGGTACGTCAGCTGGTTGGCCAGGCCCTGGCGCTTGCCTTCGCGCAGGTAGCAGTGGTTGATCACCGACAGGTTGACGAAGCTGAATGCGACCAGCGCACCGAAGTTGATGATCGACGTGGCGGTCACCAGGTCGAAGAAGATCGCCGACAGCGAAATCAGCCCGACCACGGCAATGTTCAGCACCGGCGTCTTGTAGCGCGAGTGCAGGCGGGCGAACAGGCTGGCCGGGATCACGTTGTCGCGGCCCATCACGTACAGCAGGCGCGATACGCTGGTCTGCGAGGCCAGGCCCGAGGCGATGGTATTGATGACGGTGCAGGCAATGAAAATCGACTGGAACAGCTTGCCGCCGACATACAGGGCAATTTCCGGCAGTGCCGCTTCATGGTCGTGAAAGCGTGCCATGCTCGGGAAGTAGGCCTGGATGAAGTACGACACGGTGATGAACACCGCGCCGCCGATCAGGGCGGTGAGGAAGATTGCCCGCGGGATGGTCTTGCTTGGGTCGCGGGTTTCTTCGGACAGGCAGGTGACCGCATCGAAGCCGAGGAACGAGAAGCACAGGATGGTCGCTCCGGCGGCCAGGGCGCTGAGCTGGGTCTGGTCGTCGGCGAACGGCTGCAGGCTCCACGCTGTACCCAGCCCTTCACCCGCGTCCAGGCCGCGCACGCACAGGTAGATGAACACGGCGATGATCGCCACTTGCACCGCCACGAACAGCAGGTTGAAGTGCGCCACCAGGTTCACGCTGCGCATGTTGATCAGGCTGATCAGGGTGACGAAACCGGCCACCCACATCCACTCCGGTACTTCCGGGAACATTGCCGAAAGGTACAGCTTCGCCAGCAGTGCGTTGACCATCGGCAACAGCAGGTAGTCGAGCAACGACGACCAGCCCACCAGAAAGCCCACGTGTGGGTTGATCGCGCGTTGGGTGTAGGTGTAGGCCGAACCTGATTGCGGGAAGCGTCTGACCAGGGTGCCATAACTGATGGCCGTGAACAGAATCCCCGCCAGCGCCAGGATGTAGGCGCTGGGTACGTGCCCGGCGGTAATCCCGGAGACGATGCCAAAGGTGTCGAACACAGTCATTGGCGTGAGGTAGGCCAGGCCGATGATGATCACGTGCCAGAGGCGCAGGGTTTTGCGCAGTTGATGGGTGCCGGAAGCGCTGAAGTCAGGCTGCATGCTGGCATGGCTCCTGCGACTGGGCGTAAACGGCGGGCACGGGGTATTGCGCATGCGGCAAGGGCGAGCGGGTGGGCTCCATGTTGTTCACCTTTTTTGTCGGAGCGGCGGGAGGCGCGGGGGGACGCGCAAGTGGTGAAAATAAAAAACGATGCGTAGGTTGGTGTCAAGTTAAACATGACAAGATGTTACATGGTTGAAACATCTTTCGCTTAAATCGGGAATTTGCTCGTTTATGCGCGGTTTTTTGCGATTTTGATCAATCTGGGTGTTCGTAAAAATTTACAAATTTACGGCGTTGCTTTGCAGAGCGTGCCAGGCGTTCCAAAAACCGGATTTATCGCGCCGGGCCAGCGCAGGCCCGGGCTGCGGTGGTACTCTTGCCGTCCAGCGGCACTGGGCCGCCTACGAACCCCTTACGGACAAATCGGTTCCATTCATGAAGAAATCAGTTGGCATCCTATCCGGCCTGGCTATCGCCATCGCCGTCGCAATCCCCGTTGGCGCCTGGTACACCGGCAGGCAGCTGCCCGCAGAGCTGGACAACGCCCTGCTGCGCAGCAACACCGAACTCAAGAAGGCCCTGGTAAGTACCGGCGGCAGCATGAGTATCGAGCGGGTGTCACTGGAGCAACGTTTCTTCAGCAGTACCGCCCAGTACCGGCTCAAGGCCCGGGATATCCGCCTGGGCGATGGCGAAGTGGTGAGCTTCGATGTGGGCGTGACCGATCAGATCGAGCACGGCCCGTTCCCCTGGTCGCGGGTCAAGGCTTTGCAGCTGATGCCGGTGCTGGCGGTCAGCAACAGCACGCTGCAGAAAGACGACACCACCGCGCCGTGGTTCGCGGCAGCGGGCGAGCAGGCTCCGGTCACTGCACGGACCAGCCTGGGTTACGACGGCAACGTCACCAGCCTGGTCCAGTTGGCCCCGGTCAAGCTTGATGAAGCGGATGGCAACAGCCTCGATTTCTCGGGGATGCAGTTGCAAGTCAGTGGCGACCAGCAAGGCAAGGCCTCGACCTTCCATGGCCAGGCTGACCGTTTGCTGATGAAACTGGTACGCGATGACCAGCCGCCCGCCACTTTCGAGCTCAAGGGCCTGAAGGTAGATGGCCAGCTGACGGCCACCGGGCACGAGGCCATCTACGCGGGCAATGTCGACCTGACGCTGGACGAAACCAGAGTCACCCTGGGGCCCAAGCAGCAGGTGCTGCTGATCAAGGGCCTGGAGCAGAATGTCCGGCAAACCCTGGAAAATGCCGATACCGTCGGTGGCCGCGTGGAGTACAAGATCGGCGATATCCGCTGGGATGATCGCGCGGTTGGCAAGGCGCAGATGGCGTTGAGCGTCACCTCGCTCAATGCGCCGGCGCTGCAGGCATTGTCGGCGTGGTACCAGGCGCACCTGCCGGAGTTCGAGGCCGCAGCTGCCGCTGGCGAACCGATGCCGCAAATTCAGATGGACGAGGCAGAGAAAGCCCGGTTCCAGGGTGATCTGCAGAAACTGCTGGCGGCCAAGCCGCGGGTGGCGGTTGAAAACCTGTCGTTCAAGACTGCCAACGGCGAAAGCCGCTTCGACCTGTCGATGGGCTTTGCCGCCCCGACCAGCTTCGACCTGCCACCTGATCAGCTTGGCAAGCAGCTGATCACCGAGGTGAAGAGCAAGCTGTCGCTGTCCAAGCCGATGATCGGTGACCTGGCGACCCTGCAGGCGCTGCTCGATGGCCAGACCGACGCCCGGGCCATCGCCATGCAATCGAGCCAGGCCGGTGAAATGGTCGGCATGATGGCGCTGCAGAGTGGCATGGCCACTGTGCAGGGCACCGATGTGGTCAGCAGCCTGCACTATGTCGACGGCGTGGTCGACTTCAACGGCCAGAAGATGACCGTGGAAGAGTTCGCCATGCTCATGGCCTCGCACCTGGCAGCCCTTTCTCCGCAGGGCTGATACTGCTACCTGAGGCATCGCCATCCTGTAGGCGCGAGGCAAGGCCGCCTACAGGGCAGCGGTGCAGTTCGCTTGGTGGGCAACACAAAAACCGCTTTAGAAATCGCTGGATTATCTGTAGCCTTCGGCCTCCGATAATAATCCGCGCCCGCAGAGGGCCGTGGCGGCCTGCATGCCGTCCGGCACCCTTAGCCGATCTGTCAGGGCCGGGTGATACACTCGATTTGACGCGCGCACGCGCCTGCAGGTCCAGCGATCATGACCCAGATTTCCGAACGCCTGTTGGTTCAGGCCCACCTCGACGCCAAGCAGCCCAACCCGCTGACAGCCGAGCAGGAGGCCGAATACCGTGCGGCCATCGCTGCCGAGCTCAAGGCGCAGAACGCCGTGCTGGTCGCCCATTACTACTGCGACCCGGTCATCCAGGCGCTGGCCGAAGAAACCGGCGGCTGCGTGTCCGACTCGCTGGAAATGGCCCGCTTCGGCAAGAACCACCCGGCGCAAACCATAGTCGTTGCCGGTGTGCGTTTCATGGGCGAGACCGCCAAGATCCTCACCCCGGAAAAGCGCGTGCTGATGCCGACCCTTGAGGCTACCTGCTCGCTCGACCTGGGCTGCCCGGTGGAGGAGTTCTCGGCCTTCTGCGACCAGCACCCCGAGCGCACCGTGGTGGTCTATGCCAACACCTCTGCAGCGGTGAAAGCCCGTGCCGACTGGGTGGTGACTTCAAGCTGCGCGCTGGAAATCGTCGAAAGCCTGATGGACAACGGCGAAACC
Source organism: Pseudomonas sp. TE21394 (assembly GCF_054057835.1). NCBI lineage: Bacteria > Pseudomonadati > Pseudomonadota > Gammaproteobacteria > Pseudomonadales > Pseudomonadaceae > Pseudomonas > Pseudomonas sp. TE21394. The sequence continues at coordinate 3,310,600 of NZ_JBSRZR010000001.1, forward strand.
ATCATCTGGGGCCCCGACCAGCATCTGGGCCGCTACATCCAGAAACAAACCGGTGCCGACATGCTGCTTTGGGACGGTGCCTGCATCGTTCACGAAGAGTTCAAGTCGCGCCAGCTGGCCGACATGAAAGCGCTGTATCCGGACGCGGCGATTCTGGTGCACCCTGAATCGCCGGAAGCGGTGATCGAGCTGGCTGACGCGGTCGGCTCCACCAGCCAGCTGATCAAGGCTGCCCAGACCCTGCCGAACAAGACCTTCATCGTCGCCACCGACCGCGGCATCTTCTACAAGATGCAGCAGCTGTGCCCGGACAAAGAGTTCGTCGAAGCCCCGACTGCCGGTAACGGCGCGGCCTGCCGCAGCTGCGCGCACTGCCCGTGGATGGCGATGAACACCCTGGAGCGGGTGCTGGATTGCCTGCGCAAGGGAAGCAACGAGATCTTCGTCGACCCGGCGCTGGTGCCAAAGGCGATCAAGCCGTTGAACCGCATGCTGGACTTTACCCAGGCGGCACGCCTGAAGTTGTCCGGTAACGCTTGAGATTGCCGGGGGCGCAAAGCGCCCCCGTAGTCTTCAGCGCCCCATCATCTCCCGTACCATGCGCTGCTGCTCCATGATCTCGCGCTGACGCTGGTCAATCTGCGCTGCCAGCGGGAAGTTGCCGCCCGCCCGGCGCTTGGCATAATCCAGCTGCTGGATCGCCTGGTCAAAATCCCCCACCAGTGTGAAGTATTCAGCCCGCGCCCGGTGCAAGCCGATGGTATTGCCCGACAAGCCGCGCACTTCAGCCATGTCGTACCACACGTCCGGGTCGTCCGGGCGGCTCCTCACCAATTCGTTCAGGATCTTTTCAGCCTCGGCTGGCTTGTTCTGCTTCACCAGCAGATCGGCACGCACCTGCTTCAGCGGGTAGTTGCCCGGGTACAGCCCCTGCATGCGCTCGGCGCGCTGCTGGGCATCGGCCAGGCGGTTGTTGGTGATGTCCAGGTCGATTTGCGCCAGGTTGTAGGTGATGTCGTTGGGCGCCTTGGCCAGCAGTGGCTTGAGTAGCTCACGCGCTTCGTTGAGCTGGCCGCCCTTGATCTGCGCCAGGGCCAGGCCGTAGCGCGCGGCGTCCAGCTTCGGGTCTTCGTCGAGCTGGGCGCGGAAACGTTTGGCCGCCAGCCCCGGGGTGCCTTCGTAGGTCAGTGCTACCCGGGCACGGATCAGTTGGTAGCGCATGCTGTCCTCGACGCCGCCCTTGGGGGCCTGCTCGGCACGGTTGCGGGTGTCGGCGATACGTGACTCGGTCACCGGGTGGGTCAGGAGGAATTCCGGCGGCTTGGCGTCATAGCGGTATTGCCGCGCCAGGCGCTCGAACATGGTCGGCATGTTGCGTGGGTCGTAACCGGCCTTTTCCAGGTTCTGGATGCCGATGCGGTCGGCTTCCTGTTCGTTCTGCCGCGAGAAGCGGCGCTGTTCCTGGATCGCCGCCGCCTGGGTGCCGGCGATCACGCCGATACCGGCATCGCCACCGCCGCCGGCCGCCAGCACGATACCGGCCAGCAGCGCCGCCATCATCGGCAGTTGCATGCGCTGCTGGGCCTCGACGCCACGGGCGAAGTGGCGTTGCGACAAGTGCGCCAGTTCGTGGGCCAGTACCGAGGCGTACTCGCCTTCGGTCTGGGCGTTGAGAAACAGCCCGCCGTTGACCCCGACGATGCCGCCCGGGGCTGCGAAGGCGTTCAGTTCACGGCTGTCTATGAGGATGAATTCCAGGCGACGGTCCTGTAGCTGGCTGGTCTCAGCCAGCCGGTACACGCTGGTTTCGACATAATCCTTGAGCTGCGGATCGTTCAGCTGGTTGACCTGGCCACGTAGCAGGCTCAGCCAGGCACGGCCAAGCTGGTGCTCCTGTTGTGGTGAAACGATCGCGGAACTGGCGTCGCCCAGTGATGGCAGGTCGTCAGCATGGCCGGGGAGGGCCAACAGGCAGGCCAGCGTCAGCAGGGTAGGGCGCAGTAGATTCATGCATGAAACTCGCGTCGGTCAAAGATACCTACTGTAGCGGGCTCACACGTTGGCGACCAGTGGCGCTATCCTAGCCGACCTGATCGAGAAGTAGCCCGGCTATGCCTTTGGAGAGCCCCCGCAATGAGTGACACCCTGACCTGTGACGCCGAGCTGAATGCCAGTGGGCTGAATTGCCCGTTGCCGCTGCTGAAGGCCAAGATGGAGCTCAACCGCCTGGCCAGCGGCGCGGTGCTCAAGGTGATCGCCACCGACGCCGGTTCACAGCGCGACTTCCGCACTTTCGCCCGCCTGGCCGGTCATACCCTGCTGCAGGAGACGGCCGAGGCCGGTACCTACACTTACTGGCTGCGCAAGGCCTGAGTCTTTCCAAGGATCGTCAATGTTCAAAGTGCTTCGCGACTGGATGCAGCGCTACTTCTCGGACGAAGAAGCGGTGGTGCTGGCGGTCTTGCTGTTCCTGGCTTTCACTGCAGTACTGACCCTGGGTGGCATGCTCGCGCCGGTGCTGGCGGGCATGGTGCTGGCGTTCCTCATGCAGGGGCTGGTCAATGCCCTGGAGCGCCTGCGGGTACCGAGCCGGTTGGCGGTGATGCTGGTGTTCGCCCTGTTCATCGGTGCGCTGGCGGTGTTCATGCTGGTGCTGGTGCCGCTGCTGTGGCATCAGCTGATCACACTGTTCAACGAGCTACCGGGCATGCTCGGCAAATGGCAGTCGTTGCTGTTGCTATTGCCCGAACGTTACCCGCACCTGGTGTCGGACGAGCAGGTGCTGCACGCCATCGAGTCGGTGCGCGGGGAGATCGGCAAGTTCGGCCAATGGGCACTGACCTTCTCGCTGTCCAGCCTGCCGCTGCTGGTCAACGCCATGATCTACCTGGTGCTGGTGCCGATCCTGGTGTTCTTCTTCCTCAAGGACCGCGAACTGATCGGCCGTTGGGTCAGCGGCTACCTGCCACGTCAGCGCACCCTGCTGAACCGTGTGGGCAGCGAGATGAACCGGCAGATCGCCAACTATATCCGCGGCAAAGGCATCGAGATCCTGATTTGCGGCATTGCCACCTACATCGCCTTCATCAGCCTGGGGCTCAACTACGCCGCGTTGCTGGCACTGTTGGTAGGGTTGTCGGTGGTGGTGCCCTACGTGGGGGCGGTGGTGGTGACCGTGCCGGTCACGCTGATTGCCTTGTTCCAGTGGGGCTGGGGTGACCAGTTCATCTACCTGATGACGGTGTACGCGATCATCCAGGCGCTGGACGGCAACGTCCTGGTACCGCTGCTGTTCTCCGAGGCGGTGAGCCTGCACCCGGTGGCGATCATTTGCGCAGTACTGCTGTTTGGCGGGCTGTGGGGTTTCTGGGGGATCTTCTTTGCGATCCCGCTGGCGACCTTGATCAAGGCAGTGCTGGATGCCTGGCCGCGGCAGGAGCCGAGTGTTTCACCGATGCTGTGATGCTGGGGGCCACGCAGCAGCCCCCGGCAAATTTCAAGCCTTGTTCAAGGCCTGGGCAGCAGCCAACACGGCATCCACATGCCCCGGCACCTTCACCCCACGCCATTCCTGGCGCAGCACGCCATCCTTGTCGATCAGGAAGGTGCTGCGGTCAACGCCCAGGTATTCCTTGCCATACAGCTTCTTCAGCTTGATCACGTCGAACAGCTGGCACAGCGCCTCGTCCTTGTCGCTGATCAGCTCGAACGGGAAGCCTTGCTTGGCCTTGAAGTTCTCGTGCGACTTGATGCCGTCGCGCGACACGCCGAACACCACGGTGTTGGCTGCGGCAAAGGCGTCATGCTGGTCACGGAAACCCTGGCCTTCGGTAGTGCAGCCCGGCGTGCTGTCCTTCGGGTAGAAGTACACCACCACCTGGCGGCCCTTGAGTTCGCCCAGGCTGACGGTTTGCCCGCTGGTGGCCTGGGCCTGGAAATCGGCGACCGGTTGGTCGAGTGCTACGGCCATGGTGGCTCCTTACATGGGGTTCTGTGGGCGCCAGGGCTCGATCAGCGCATCCAGGTTCAGCGCGTCGGCAAAGTCGAGGAACTGGTCACGCAGCCAGCTGATCTGGGTGCCGGCCGGCAGGATCACGGTGAACTGGGCGTTGAGCATGCTGCTGCCGGTTTGTGGCGCCAGATAGGTGTCGCAGGTCATGGCTTCCAGCTCGACACGGTGGTCGAGGAAGAACTGGCACAGCTCGTTGATGATGTCCGGGCGGTAGGCGGCGCTGACGTAGGCCACGTAGGGCAGGGCTTGCGGGCGCACTTCCTGGTCGGCGCTGCGCACCACGTCGAGGGTCAGGCCGTGCTTCTTGCCCAGGCCCGGCAGCATGGCTTCGAGGCGTGCCAGGGCATCCCAGCTGCCGCCCACCTGCAATACCAGGGCGCTGGTCTCGCCATGGCGGCTCAGGCGCGAGGTGACCACCGCGCAGCGGTTCTCGAACGCAGCGCGGCTGAGGACGTTGGCCAGTTCCATGGGGTTCGGGCCCAGGGCACTGATGACAAGGAATTGTTCGCGGACGGTGGGGGTGGACATGCAGCATTCCTAAAGCGATGAGCGGTCGGCACAGGACGGGCGAAAGCCTCCTGTCGGCAGGGCCCTGGGCTCGCATGCGAGGTCGTGGACGCTGGCGGGGAGCAAGGTCGACGGCCCGGCGGGCCGCGCTGCACCGATCAAAGCGTCAAGGGTAGCGAAATAAGGCGCCGAGGGGAATGCTCCGCCCGCCTGCTTCGCTTGTGCAAGGCCGATGCCCCCAGTACCATTACCGCTCTCTTTTTCCGGCAGGAGCAGTTACATGATTGCGGGCAGTATGGTGGCGTTGGTCACTCCCATGGATGCACAAGGGCGTCTTGACTGGGACAGCCTCGACAAACTTGTAGACTTCCACCTGGAAAACGGCACCCACGCGATCGTTGCTGTCGGCACCACCGGTGAGTCGGCCACGCTGGATGTCGAAGAACACATCCTGGTCATCAAGCACGTGGTCGAGCGCGTCAAGCGCAGCAGCCGCCGTGTGCCGGTCATTGCCGGCACCGGTGCCAACTCCACCGCCGAAGCCGTGCACCTGACCCAGAACGCCAAGAGCGCCGGTGCCGACGCCTGCCTGCTGGTCGTGCCGTACTACAACAAGCCGACCCAGGAAGGCCTGTACCAGCACTTCAAGCACATTGCCGAAGCCGTCGACATTCCGCAGATCCTCTATAACGTACCCGGCCGCACCTCCTGCGACATGCAGGCCGAGACCGTGATCCGCCTGTCGAAGGTCAAGAACATCATCGGCATCAAGGAAGCCACCGGCGACCTGGCCCGCGCCAAGGCCATCCTCGATGGCGTCGACAGCGATTTCATCGTCCTGTCCGGTGACGACCCGACCGCCGTCGAGCTGATCCTGATGGGCGGCAAGGGCAACATTTCCGTTACCGCCAACGTCGCCCCGCGCGAAATGGCCGACCTGTGCGAGGCCGCCCTTGCGGGCAATGCCGAGAAGGCCCGCGCAATCAACGAAAAACTCATGCCGCTGCACAAAGACCTGTTCTGCGAGTCCAATCCGATCCCGGTGAAATGGGCACTCGTCGAAATGGGCCTGATGCAAAAAGGCATTCGCCTGCCGCTGACCTGGCTGAGCGAAGGCTGCCACGAAAAAGTCCGTACTGCCTTGCGCCAGTCCGGCGTACTGGTTTAAGAGGAAGTACACCGCATGAAGCGACTGGCTGGTCTTTCTGCCCTTGCCCTGATCATTTCCAGCACCAGTGGGTGTGGCTGGCTGTGGGGCGAGGATGGCTATTTCCGCGACCGCGGCAGCGATTACCTGCAGGCGCACCCGACCGCGCCGATGCAGCTGCCGTCGGACGCCAGCAACGTCAAGCGCCTTGACCCCCTGCTGCCGATTCCGCGCAACGTTGCCGACGACAACGCCACTGGCGAGTTCGAAGTGCCGCGTCCGCAACCGTTGACCGGCGGCGCCGCCCAGGTCACCGACTACAGCCTGCAGCGCAGCGGCAGCAGCCGTTGGGTGCTGGCCCAGCATGCGCCGGCCGAAGTGTGGCCGGTGGCGCGTCAGTTCTTCGAGGACAACGGCTTCCGTATCGCCGAAGAGCGCCCGCAGACCGGTGAGTTCAACACCACCTGGCAGCGTTTCGATGAACTGTCGGCCTCCCTCGGCCAGCGCCTGGCCAGCACGGCCAGCAGCAGTGACAGCGAAGTTCGCGTGCGGGTGCGCATGGAGCCTGGCGTGCAGCGCAACACCTCCGAGGTGTACGTGGTCAGCGTCGAGCGCCCGGCGGGCAGCACGGCCGAACCTGAATTCCCATCCACCTCCAGCAATACCGGGGCCGATGCCCTGCTGGTCGACGAAATGCTCGCCAGCATGAACCGCAGTGCCGAGAAGGGCGGTTCGGTATCGCTGTTGGCCGCGCGCGACTTCGACGCACCCAGCCGCGTCAGCCTGAGCGAAGACGGCAGTGGCAACCCGGTGCTGTACCTGGGGGCCGACCTGGACCGTGCCTGGTCCAGCGTGGGCCGTGCCCTGGAGCAGGGCGGCGAATGGCGCGTAGAAGACATCAACCGCAGCCTGGGCCTGTACTACATCAACCTGTCGGAAAAGCCGGAAGACAAGCAGAACGAGCCTGGTTTCTTCGGCCGCATGTTCGGCAGCGAACCGACCAAGGAAGAGCGCGAAGCCCGTGCCGAGCGTTATCAGGTACGCCTGAGCAAGGTCGGTGAAAGCGTGCAGGTCACGGTCGAGAAGAACATCAACACCGTGGCCCCGGCCGATGTTGCCCGCCGCGTGCTCAGCGCCATCCAGGATCACCTGGGCTAAGTGCGCTTCGCGGTACTCGGAAGCGGCAGCCAGGGAAACGGCACGCTGATCGCCAGTGGTGACACGTTCATCCTGGTCGATTGCGGCTTTTCCCTGCGCGAGACCGAGCGGCGCCTGGCGTTGCTCGGCGTGTCGCCGGCCCAGCTCAGTGCGCTGTTGGTCACCCACGAACATGCCGACCACGTGCATGGGGTCGGCTTGCTGTCGCGGCGCTACAATGTACCGGTCTACCTCAGCCAAGGGACCTTGCGCGGCTTGCGCAAACCGGTGGAGGTGGCCGGTTTTCTCGCTTGCGGCGAAAGCCTGCCGATCGGCAGCCTGGAAGTGACCGCAGCGCGGGTCGAGCACGATGCCTACGAGCCGCTGCAGTATGTGATCAGCGATGGCCAGCGGCGCTTCGGCATGCTGACCGACCTGGGCTCGTACGACACGCGGCTGCTGGAGCGGTACCAAGGGCTGGATGCACTGTTGATCGAGGCCAACCACTGCAGCGACCTGCTGGCACGCGGGCACTACCCGGCCTTCCTGAAACGGCGGGTGGGTGGCATGCAAGGGCATTTGAACAATCACCAGGCTGCGCGCCTGGTGCACGAGTTGGGCTGGAGCAACCTGCAACACCTGGTGCTGGCCCACCTCAGCAGCAAGAACAACCTGCCACACTTGGCCCGCCAGTGCTTCGTCGACACCCTCGGGTGCGACCCGGACTGGCTCCAGGTGGCCAATCAGGAACACGGGCTCGACTGGCGTGAAATCGCCTAGCCCAACACCTCAAGCAAGCGGAGCCCAATCATGGAAAAACGCGACGAACTCTACCGCGGCAAGGCCAAATCGGTTTACAAGACCGACGACGCCGACCGCTTGATCCTGCTGTTCCGTAACGACACGTCGGCATTCGACGGCAAGCGCATCGAACAGCTCGACCGCAAAGGCATGGTGAACAACAAGTTCAACGCCTTCATCATGCAGAAACTCGAAGAAGCCGGCGTGCCGACCCAGTTCGACAAGCTGCTGGGCGACAATGAGTGCCTGGTGAAGAAGCTGGACATGATCCCGGTCGAGTGCGTGGTGCGCAACTACGCCGCCGGCAGCCTGGTCAAGCGCCTGGGCGTGGAGGAGGGCATCAAGCTGGAACCGTCCACCTTCGAACTGTTCCTGAAGAACGACGAGAAGGGCGACCCCTTCATCAACGAATCCCACGTTGTCGCGTTCGGCTGGGGCACCGCCGAGCAGCTGGCCGAGATGAAAAAGCTGTCGCTGAAGGTCAACGAAGTGCTGACCAAGCTGTTCGATGACGCCGGCTTGCTGCTGGTCGACTTCAAGCTGGAGTTCGGTGTATTCCATGGCCAGATCGTGCTGGGCGACGAGTTCAGCCCGGACGGCTGCCGCCTGTGGGACAAAGAAACCCGCAAGAAGATGGACAAGGACCGCTTCCGCCAGGGCCTGGGCGATGTGATCGAAGCCTACGAAGAAGTTGCCAAGCGCCTGGGCGTGCCGCTGTAAGCGGTACGTTCACGCAAGCGCCTGATACCACGCGATTTTTTTGAAAAAAAGATTTGCCTTTCAAAATAACGCTGGTATGATGCGCGGCATTGGAGAGATGCCGGAGTGGTCGAACGGGACGGATTCGAAATCCGTTGTACTGGCAACAGTACCTAGGGTTCAAATCCCTATCTCTCCGCCATACAAGATGAAGCCCCTGGAAGCGAAAGTTTCCAGGGGCTTTTTCGTTGTTGGGCCGGCAACTGATTTGGCATTCTGCTTGCGTATTGGGTGGCGTCCTATGAAGAAGCAGGGAGCTTCTGGAGTGGCCTTACTGTCAGCTCAACCCCCAAGGCCAGCATCAGCTTCTGAATAGTTGAGAAGCGTGTCTTATCGCCACCCCTCAAAGTCTTGTAAAGCGATTCACGATTGACGCCCGCGTCTTGCGCAAATTGGTTCACGCCCTTGGCTTTTGCCACTTCGCCCAACGCATGCATCAGGGTTTGAGCGTCGTTAGCCTTCATTGCTTCTGCCAGGAAAGCTGCGATGGTTTCGGGGCTGTCTAGAAACCGCGAAGCCTCGAACCGCTTGGTATTGCTCAAGTCCAGCTCAAGGATTGGCATGTCCTCGGGGATGAATTTTTCGCTCATCGTTGTTTACCTCGTACAGCATCAAGGATTTCCTTGGCTCGCTTGATGGCTCTGTGTTGATCCGTTTTATCGCTGCCGTAAAGCATCAGGTAGCGAGTCGAGCCCGTTCTTACGAAGTAGATTCGATATCCCGGACCGACAAACACACGCATCTCACTGACACCATCGCCTACCGATTCGATATCGCCGAAGCTGCCATTTTCGGCTCGGGCGATTCTTGAGGTGATAGCACCTCAAGAATCGGGTCTTTGACCTCATCCAGCCAGTCGTCAAATTCTGGCGTCGTGTCAATCTGATTCGGCATGCCTTCAATGTAGCCTACTGGCTACTCCTTGTCGATGAGTGAGCGACCGAGTGCTGCCCGATGAGGCTAAGCGGGCGGGTTGAGCCCAGGTCAGAGGAGGTTTGCCGTAGATTTGGGAAATGGACTACATGACATCGAATGCGATAGATGGGCCCCCTGGATGTTCACGGCTCCAGGGGCTTTGTCGATGTCTTACTTTCTCATCATCCCCAATTCGGCATCATCCAGCAGCGCCTTCGCCATCGCACTCAGGTAATGCGAAGCCCAGATCAGTTTCTGGTCGCCGTCCATCAGGCCGGTGATGGTCAGGTCGCGAACGTAGCCCATCAGTTCGGAGGCCTGTTCGCGGGCGTCCTGGCAGGGGATGCCGGGTGCGATGCGAAACAGCGGGTGGGTGTTGTTTTCGCCTTGGTAGAAGCAGGTCTTGCCGACTGTGGTAGGTTGCTTTGTGTCGTCGGTGGGCATTGTTTTTCTCCCCTGGAATCTTGGGTGTCTGGTCCGGCCTCTTCGCGGGTGAACCCGCTCCCACAAGTACTGTGCAGTGCTTGAGGGCAGTGATTACCCCGGTGGGAGCGGGCGTGCCCGCGAAGAGGCCAGGCCTGCTAGTGCAGCGTTCGTGGCTCAGCCGGCAGATGGGCCTGCATCTGCAATTGCATCAATGCCGATTCGACCAGGCCCTGTACCGCCTCCATTTCATGGATAACGGCCTGCATCACGATCGAACTTGGCGCAGCGGGTTTGAGTTGCATGGCCTGGCGAGCGACGAATAGCGCGCAAAGTACGTACTCTGAGGATTGGGCCAGGGTTTCTTGCAGCGCCTGGGTGGAATCGAGGGAGTGGGGTGGATCGGGGACCATCTTGCGCATAGTTAGCTCCAGAGTCAGTCGAGCTGCTACGGACTTGCTGTCAAACAAGAGGGTGGCAGCGGTACGCGGGTTGACAGACCGAGGACTCCGGAGACTCGGCGCACACAAGGTGCCCCACGTACTGCCGCCATAACGGGTGTACGTGCACGGAGAAGTTGTCGGCCTGTCAAAGCCGGTCGTTGAATTCGCAACGACAAGCCGAGACTAGAGGGCGACTTAATCCGTCGCAACAGTTTGAGCGGTTTGGCAGTATGTTTGGGAAATTGCCTACATGGAAGGGGATTATTCTGAGTTTCAGTTGTAGGGCAGGGGCCGCTTTGCGGCCCATCGCGGCACAAGGCCGCTCCTACAACTAGCCAGCGCACATCGCGACTTGGATCCAAGGCTCGGCTTCTGTATCATCCCGGCGCCATCAGAATGATGGCCGAAGATGATTCATATAAAGGATTTAGTATGAAAAAGCTGTTCAAGGCTACCGTAGCCGTTGCTGTCGTTTCGGGTGCTGCCCTGCTGTCGGGTTGCACTGGCCAGGTTTACAACCAGCCGAAAAACTGCAGCTACGACTACCTGTTCCACCCTTCGGTTTCCATCTCCAAGATCATCGGTGGCTGCGGCCCGATCGATAAACTGCCTCAGCAGCAGTAATCTTGGCGGTCCCCTGATCGCGACGCTTGCGGCGTGATCCAAGGCCCCCGGTCATGCACATGGCCGGGGGTTTTTGTTTGCCGGCGCGGCAATCCGTCACTGGGGCAACCCGCCGCCTTGACGCGCCGGGCGGCAATTTGTTTGTGCTGGCAATTCGGTTACAATCTGGCAAAACGATTCAGCGCTGTCGGTCAATTCGACAAAAGGCCGGGTCGTTTTCTGGTTCTCTGGCTGCTGAATAATGAACACAACAAGCCTGCGCTGAAGAACACGCGATACCTGGGCCAGCCACAGGCCCGCCCTCCGTTCTCCTGACTGGAATTGATCAATGTTCAAGAAAGCTGGCAAGACCTTGCTGGGCCTGGCTGTCGCTGCAAGCTGCATGCAAGCGTACGCCGCAGAAACCAAGAAAGTAGACGTGCTGCTGGTCGGCGGCGGCATCATGAGCTCGACCCTGGCTGTGTGGCTGCACGAGCTGGAGCCAAGCTGGTCGATGGAAATGGTCGAGCGCCTGGACGGCGTGGCCGAAGAAAGCTCCAACGGCTGGAACAACGCCGGTACCGGCCACTCCGCGCTGGCCGAACTGAACTACACCCCGGAAGACAAAGACGGCAACGTCAACATCAGCAAGGCCATCGAAATCAACGAAGCCTTCCAGATCTCCCGCCAGTTCTGGGCCTGGCAAGTGCGCCAGGGCGTGCTGAAGAACCCGCACTCGTTCATCAACACCACCCCGCACATGAGCTTCGTATGGGGCGATGACAACATCAAGTTCCTGAAGAAGCGTTACGACGCGCTGCAGGCCAGCCCGCTGTTCCGCCCGATGCAGTACTCCGAGGACCACGCGCAGATCGCCAAGTGGGTCCCATTGATGATGGAAGGCCGCGACCCGAACCAGAAGCTGGCCGTGACCTGGACCCCGATCGGCACCGACGTCAACTTCGGCGAGATCACCCGCCAGTTCGTCGGCCACCTGAAAACCCAGGACAACTTCGACCTGAAGCTATCCAGCGAAGTACAGGACATCACCCGCAACAAGGACGGCTCCTGGCACGTCGAGTACAAGAACCTGAAGGACGGTACCGAGTCGGCCACTGACGCCAAGTTCCTGTTCATCGGTGCCGGCGGTGGCGCACTCAAGCTGCTGCAGAAGTCGGGCATTCCTGAAGCCAAGGAATACGCAGGCTTCCCGGTGGGTGGCTCGTTCCTGGTGACCGAGAACCCGACCATCGCCATGCAGCACATGGCCAAGGCCTACGGCATCGCCTCGACCGGCGCGCCACCCATGTCGGTACCGCACCTGGACACCCGTGTGCTGGACGGCAAGCGGGTGATCCTGTTTGGCCCATTCGCCACCTTCTCGACCAAGTTCCTGAAGAACGGCTCGTACCTGGACCTGCTGAGCACCACCACCCCGCACAACGTGTGGCCGATGACCAAGGTCGGTATCGACCAGTACCCGCTGGTCGAGTACCTCGCTGGCCAGCTGATGCTGTCTGACGATGACCGCTTCGAAGCCCTGCGCACCTACTTCCCGAACGCCAAGAAGGAAGACTGGAAGCTGTGGCAGGCCGGCCAGCGCGTGCAGATCATCAAGCGTGACGCAGACAAGGGCGGTGTGCTGAAGCTGGGCACTGAGGTGGTCGCTTCCGAAGACCGTACCATTGCCGGCCTGCTGGGCGCTTCGCCAGGTGCTTCGACTGCAGCGCCGATCATGCTGAACGTGCTGGAAACCGTGTTCAAGGAGAAGGTCGCTACCCCTGAGTGGCAGGCCAAGATCAAGCAGATCGTGCCAAGCTACGGCACCAAGCTGAACGAATCGGCAGCGGCCACCCAGAAAGCGTGGAACTACACCGCAGAAGTACTGCAGCTGGAGAAACCACCGGTAATCGACGCCAGCGTCGGCACCACGGTTGCACCGAGCCAGCCGGCGGAAAGCAAGCCTGAGAATGACATGGCGCTGTAAGCGGCCATCGTTGTGAAAGAAGCCACGGGGGAAACCTCGTGGCTTTTTTGTTGCTGTTCGGTCCTCTTCGCGAGCAAGCCTGCGAAGAGGACCGAACAGCCAATCAGTGCTGGCGCAGGATGCAGTCCAGCAGGCCGGGGAAGCGCTCTGCCAGCATCTCGCTGCGCAGCGAATTCATGTGGGTGGTGCCGACATTGCGGGTATGCACCAGCCCAGCATCACGCAACACGCGAAAGTGGTGGGACATGCTCGACTTCGGTCGGCCGCCGTCCAGCTCGCCGCAGCTGGCTTCGGCCACGCCCGCCAGGTGGCGGACGATGCCAAGGCGCACCGGGTCGCTCAGCGCATAGAGCAGGCGTTCCAGGGTCAGGTCTTCGGAATTGGGATGTTGATAGGCTCGCATGGGCATCATGATAACGGGGCTATCATTAATTGCCATAGTTCGATTAGAATCGAACAAGCGTAATTACATAGCCCGGGAGATTACCCATGTCCGCTCTGTTCGAACCCTACACCCTCAAGGACGTCACCCTGCGCAACCGCATCGCCATTCCGCCGATGTGCCAGTACATGGCCGAGGACGGCATGATCAACGATTGGCACCATGTGCACCTGGCCAGCCTGGCCCGGGGCGGTGCCGGCCTGCTGGTGGTCGAAGCCACTGCGGTGGCGCCGGAAGGGCGCATCACCCCCGGTTGCGCTGGTATCTGGAGCGATGCCCATGCCCAGGCCTTCGTGCCGGTGGTAGAGGCGATCAAGGCCGCCGGTGCCGTGCCGGGTATCCAGATTGCCCACGCCGGGCGCAAGGCCAGCGCCAACCGCCCATGGGAAGGTGACGACCACATTGCCGCCGACGACGCGCGCGGCTGGGAAACCATCGCCCCGTCTGCCATTGCCTTCGGCGCGCACCTGCCGAAAGTGCCGCGGGAGATGACCCTGGCCGACATCGCCCGGGTCAAGCAGGACTTCGTCGATGCCGCGCGGCGAGCACGTGATGCCGGTTTCCAGTGGATCGAGCTGCACTTTGCCCACGGTTACCTGGGGCAGAGCTTCTTCTCCGAACATTCCAACAAGCGCACCGATGCCTACGGTGGCAGTTTCGACAACCGCAGCCGCTTCCTTCTGGAAACCCTGGCGGCAGTGCGCGAGGTATGGCCGGAGAACCTGCCGCTGACCGCGCGCTTTGGGGTGCTGGAATACGATGGCCGCGATGAGCAGACCCTGGAAGAATCGATCGAGCTGGCGCGCCGCTTCAAGGCTGGCGGCCTCGACCTGCTGAGCGTGAGCGTCGGCTTCACCATTCCCGAGACCCATATTCCGTGGGGCCCGGCGTTCATGGGCCCGATTGCCGAGCGCGTGCGCCGTGAGGCGAAGCTGCCGGTGACGTCGGCGTGGGGCTTCGGTACGCCGCAACTGGCGGAAGCGGCGCTGCAGGCCAACCAGCTGGACCTGGTGTCGGTAGGGCGGGCGCATCTGGCGGACCCGCACTGGGCCTACTTTGCGGCGAAGGAGCTGGGGGTGGAGAAAGCCTCCTGGACCTTGCCGGCGCCTTATGCACACTGGCTCGAGCGGTATCGCTGAGGCATAAAGGGGCTGCTTTGCAGCCCGTTCGCGGGTAAACCCGCTCCCACAGGATCTCCACTGTCCTCAAGGCTTGTGCTGTCCCTGTGGGAGCGGGTTCACCCGCGAAGAGGCCCGCACAGGCTAAAACCTGCCCAGCCGGTAAGCCGCCATATCAGCCCCACCGTCCCTGTCAGCCAAGCGCCCCACCCATTCCGCCGTCAGCGCCGCCTGGGTCAACCCGAGGTGCTGATGCCCGAACGCCAGCAGCACCCGCCCGTCGCAGACCCGGTCGATCACCGGCAACGAGTCTGGCAACGAAGGCCGAAAACCCATCCACGGCGTTGCCCCTTCGGCACTCAGCTCCCGCTGGAACAAACCCTTGCTCAAACGGTGCAGTTGCCAGGCCCGCTGCATGCTCGGCGGTGCCTCCAGCCCGGCGAACTCCACCGTGCCCGCCAGGCGTAGGCCCCCTGCCATGGGGGTCATGATGAACTTGCGCTCCAGTGAGGTGACTGCAAACGGCAAACGCTGCTGCTCGCCAGGCAGCATCAAGTGATAGCCGCGCTCGGTATCCAGCGGTACACGCTTGCCCGTCAGCGCGCCGGTCAGCCGGGCAGAATGCGCGCCACAGCTGATCAACACCTGGCGCGCACTGAGTGTTCCCTGGCCGCTGGCCAGGCTGACCCCGCCGCTGTGCAACTGGCCACCCTCGACCTGTGCCTGGATGAAACGCACGCCTATGGCCTTGGCCGCTTCGAACAGCTCGCACACCACCCGGTAAGGGTCGATGAAATGCCCGGTGCGCGGAAAGAACAGCCCGCCCAGCAGCGAAGAGCTGAGCTGGGGGGCCGCTGCGCGCACGCTTTGCGCCGACCAGAAGTCCACCGCCACCGCCTGTTGTTGCATGCGAGCGCGCAAGGCCTGCAGTGCCGGGCGCGATTCGGGCCGCTCGAACACCAGCAACGAGCCCTCCTCGCGGAACAGCTCGCTGCGCCCGATCGAGCCCAGCAGCCGCTGCCAGGCGCCAAGGCTGCCTTCGTTCAACTGGCGGATACCGGCTACGCTGCGCTGGAACGGCGCCGGGCGCAGATTGAGCAGCAGCCGGGCGAACCAGGGCATGGCCTTGGGCAGGTACTTCCAGTCCAGGCGCAGCGGGCCCATAGGGTCCAGCAGCATGCGTGGCAGGCGCTTGAGGATCGACAGGTCGGCAATCGGGAACACCTGCTCGGTAGCCAGGTGCCCGGCATTGCCATAGGACGCGCCCTGGCCGGGTGGCTGACGGTCGACCAGCGTTACCTGGCGCCCCTGGCGGGCCAGTTGCAGGGCGCAGGCGACACCGACAATGCCGGCGCCGACAACGACGATATCGGTTTCACGGTTCTCGACCATGCTCAGTTTTCCCGTTTACCGTCGAGCAGGCGCCGAATCTGCAGCGGGTTGTCCTGTTGCAGCGCCCGCGGCAACAGGGCATCGGGGAAGTCCTGGTAGCACACCGGGCGCAGGAAGCGCTGGATCGCCGCAGTGCCCACCGAGGTGCTACGGGCATCGGAAGTCGCCGGGAACGGCCCGCCGTGGACCATCGCATCGCACACCTCGACGCCGGTCGGCCAGCCATTGACCAGCAGGCGTCCGGCCTTGCGCTCGAGGGTCGGCAGCAGGCTGCGGGCACTGTCGATGTCGGCAGCGTCCAGGTGCAGGGTGGCGGTCAGCTGGCCTTCCAGATGCTCGGCCACCTGACGGACCTGTTCGTTGCTGGCACAGGCCACTACCAACGAAGCGGCACCGAACACTTCGGCCTGCAACGCCGGGTCGACGAGGAAGGCTTCGGCCGTGGTGACGAACAGTTTTGCCTGGCACTGGTTGGGGCCTTGCGCGGCCTGGCCCGTGGCGGCGACCTGGGCATTGGCGTTGGTGGCCAGGGCAGCCACGCCGGCCTGGTAGGCAGCGCAGATGCCAGGGGTGAGCATGGTTTGCGCAGCGGTCTGGGCAACCTGCTCGCTGGCGGCGGTGATGAAACGTCGCAAGGCCGGCCCCTGGCGGGCAATCACCAGGCCTGGGTTGGTGCAGAACTGGCCGGCGCCCTGGGTCAGCGAGGCGACGAAGCCTTGCGCCAGCGCCTCGGCACGCGCCCGCAGGGCGGCGTCGAACAGGAACACTGGGTTGATCGAACTCATTTCGGCATATACCGGGATCGGTTCCGGGCGCGCTTGCGCGGCCTGGCACAGCGCGATGCCACCGCTGCGTGAACCAGTAAAGCCAACCGCCTTGATCCGCGGGTCGCTGACCAAGGCGATGCCCACTTCCCGACCGGAGCCATACAGCAGCGAAAACACGCCGGCTGGCAGGCCGCACTGCTGTACTGCGCGGGCCACCGCCTGGCCGACCAGCTCGCTGGTGCCAGGGTGCGCCCCATGGGCCTTGACCACCACCGGGCAGCCGGCGGCCAGGGCCGAGGCGGTATCGCCGCCGGCGACCGAGAAGGCCAGCGGGAAATTGCTGGCGCCGAACACCGCCACCGGCCCCAGGGCCACCTGGCGTTGGCGCAGGTCGGCACGGGGCAGGGGCTGGCGCTCGGGCATGGCGTTGTCGACGCGTACGTCCAGCCATTCACCGGTGCGTACCACGCGGGCAAAAGTGCGCAGCTGGGTACAGGTGCGGCCACGCTCGCCCTGGATCCGCGCCTTGGGCAAGCCGGTTTCGGCCACGGCGCGGTCAATCAGCGCATCGCCCAGTGCTTCGATCTGCGTGGCGATGCTTTCGAGAAACTGCGCCCGTTGCTCGAGCGCGGTTTCGCGGTAGGCATCGAACGCGGCCCAGGCCAGTTCGCAGGCCTGGGCCACGTGTTCGCCGCTGCCGCCGCGGTAGGCCGGCTCCAGCGCCTGACCGCTGGCCGGGTCGATGGCACGGATGGCTTCGCGGCTGCCGGTTACCGGCGTCTGGCCGATCAGCAGGTTGCCTGTGAGGGTCATGGAGCCTCCTTGGAAATCAAATTCGGGTATCAAGGGAGACCGCGCCGCCTGCAGACGCGGGTCTACCCGCGAATCAGGCGACTCGGTGCCTGGCACCGGCCGCGCCGGTGTTCGCGGATGAACCCGTTCCTGCAAGGGCCTGCGGTTCGGTCTTGAATCAGCTGCTCAGGCCAGGTTCTGCTCGGCCGACCAGCTGGCATACCAGGTGCGGAACAGCGCGTACTGCTGTTCGGCATAGCTGCGCTGGGCGTCGCTCAGGGCATCGGTCTCGTTGAAGTGCAGGCTGTATTCGCGGTCGCCGTTCAGCACCATCAGGTGCTTGTAATACAGCACCAGGTCGCAGCCTTCGTCGAACGACGACAGCACCGCCAGCGCCGCTTCCAGCTCGCGCGCCAGGCGCCGGGCCTTGGCATCGCCCTTGGCCGCCTGCTTGCTCAGGCTCACCAGGTGCAGCACTTCGCGTGGCAGGGCGTTGCCGATGCCGGTGATGGCGCCAGTGGCGTTGCAATTGACGAAGCCATGCACCACCTGGGTGTCGACGCCAACCATCAGGGTGACGTCGTCATCCTGGGAGGTGATGTGCTCGGCGGCATAGCGCAGGTCGGCGCCACCGCCGAACTCCTTGAAACCGATCAGGTTGGGGAACTCGCGGCGCAGTTCGAAGAACAGGTCGGCGCGGGTGGCGAAGCCGTAGTACGGGCTGTTGTAGATCACTGCCGGCAGCTTCGGCGCGGCAGCGAGGATCGCCGAGAAGTGGTGCTTCTGGGCAATCAGCGAGGCCCCACGGCTGAGCACGCGCGGAATCACCATCAGGCCCGCCGCGCCAACCTTGGCGGCATGGGCGGCATGGGATACGGCTTCACGGGTGTTCACCGCACCGGTGCCGACGATGGTCGGGATGCCGGCGGCGACCAGGCGGGCCACGCCTTCCTGGCGCTCGGCTTCGGTCAGCAGCGGCCAGTCGCCCATCGAGCCGCAGTACACCACGGCGCTCATGCCGAGGTCGATCAATTCGCGGCCCTTGCGCACCAGGGCATCGAAGTCCGGCTTGCGCTCGGCGGTGCAGGGGGTCATCAGGGCGGGCATGGTGCCGGTGAAGATGTTGCTGGTCATGGTGTTGCTCCTGGCGGTATTCAGTCTGGGAAAAAAGCCGGGGGTCAGATGCCCCAGGCGAACGGGTCCTGTTCGTCGATCAGCAGGGTGCTGTCGGCGGTCATGTAGGCGCGGCCGGTGATGAACGGGCGGATGCGTGCGCCGTCGCGCTGGTAGCAGCCGTGGAACTGGCTGCCGGTAATGCTGGCCTGCACCCAGGTCTGGCCTTCTTCGAGCTTGCCATCGGCGGCCAGGCAGGCCAGCTTGGCGCTGGTGCCGGTACCGCACGGCGAGCGGTCGTAGGCCTTGCCGGGGCACATCACGAAGTTGCGGCTGTCGGCATTGGCGTCATCGGCGAACAGCTCGACATGGTCGATCGGTGCACCCTGCTCGCCGGTGATGCCCTGGGCCTCCAGAGCCTTGAGCATGGCCCAGGTGTAGTCGGTCAGTGCCTCGCGGTTGTCCAGTTCGATACGCTGGCCATGTTCGGAAACCAGGAAGAACCAGTTGCCACCCCAGGCGATGTCGCCGTGCACCACGCCATACCCGGGCACGTCCACCGCCACCTGCTGGCGATAGCGGTAGGAGGGCACGTTGCCAACGGTGACGGCGCCGTCGTCATGCAAGGTTGCAATGACCTGGCCGACCGGGGTGTCGATCTTGTGTTCGCCCGGGGCAATCAGGCCCAGGTGCTGCAGCGAGGCGACCAGGCCGATGGTGCCGTGGCCGCACATGTTCAGGTAGCCGGCGTTGTTGAAGAAAATCACCCCGCAGGTGGCGTCGGCCGAGGTCGGGGGGCAGTACAGCGCGCCGACCAGCACATCGTTGCCGCGCGGTTCCAGCAGGCAGGCGCGGCGCCATTGGTCGTGCAGCTCGCGCAGTTCGTCGCGTTGCTCGGCCATGCTGCGGCCATGCAGTGCCGGGAAGCCTTTCATCACCAGGCGGGTCGGTTCGCCGCCGGTATGCGAGTCGATGACGTGGATGTGTTTCATGGGCTTGTCCATTTGCTAGGGATTCAGGAAGCGACAGCGGGACGGCTGCTATAGGTTTCAACGCCAGCTTCGCTTTCATCCTCGCCCTCCAGGCGCACCAGGTGGGCCGGCACACCAGTGGCTGCCCCCCAGTAGTAGATGCCCAGGGCGCAGGCGGCCACGGCCACGGTGTCGAACGGATGACCGAGTACCCCCAGGCCGCCGAAGCTGCCCAGCCAGGACAGCAGGATGGTCACCGCGTAGAAGCCGATCAGCCACGCCGACGAGCGCACCTGCTGGGCCAGCGACAGGTGCTGGGTCGGTACGAAGCGGCTGCACAGCAGATACAGCACGAACATCACGATCTGCAGGGCCAGAAGCCACGACACGGTGTTCCAGCCGGACCAGTACACGATCAGCGCGGCGATGATGAACGACAGCGGGCCGAGCACGCCCATGCCCTTGACCCGGAACGGGCGCGGCATGTCGGGGGCGTTGCGGCGCAGGGCGGCGACGGTGACCGGGGCCACGGCGTAGCTCAGTACCAGGGCTGCGGAAACCACGTTGATCAGCGCTTCCCAGGACGGGAATGGCAGGGTCCAGAACACCGACAGGGCAAAGGTCAGCCACAACGCCGGGCGCGGGATGCCAGACTCGGCATCGATGCGGGTGAAATACTTGAAGAAGGTGCCGGTCTGCGCCCAGCCATAGACCACGCGCGGAGTGGCGTTCATGTAGATATTGCCGCAGCCGCTGGGCGAGATCACCGCGTCGGCCACCACCAGGTAGGCCAGCCAGCCCACACCCAGGGCCAGGGCGATGTCACGGTAGGGCAGGGCCAGTTCTTTGCTCACGCTGGCCCAGCCGTTGGCCAGCATTTCGGTTGGCACGCTGCCGAGGAAGGCCAGTTGCAGCAGTGCATAGATGGCCGTCGACAGCAGCACCGAGAGGATCAGCGCGATCGGGATGGTGCGCTGCGGGTTCTTCACCTCGCTCGCAACCGAAATGATGGGAGTCAGGCCCAGGTAGGCGAAGATGATACCGCCGGCCGAGACCGCCATTTCCACCCCGGACAGGCCGAACGGCGCAAAGCCCTGGACCTCGAAGTTTTCCGGCTTGAAGAAGGTGAACAGCACGCCGATCACCAGCAACGGCACGATGAACTTGAACACACTGACCAGGTTGTTGGCCTTGGCGAAGGTTTTCACGCTGCGGTAGTTGAGGAAGAAGAACAGCCCCAGCAGGGCGAACTGCACCAGCCAGCCGAGCACGGTCGGGTCGCTGGAGCCGGCCTTGGTCAGCCCGGGGAACCAGGCGGCGGCGTACTGGCGCGAGGCGACCACTTCGATGGCGATCAGGCTGGAGAAGGCGATCAGGGTGATGAAGCCCATCAGGTAGCCCAGCAGCGGGCCATGCGAGTACACCGGGTAGCGCACCACGCCACCGGCGCGCGGCAGGGCGGCGCCCAACTCGCAATAGACGATGCCCAGCAAGAGCACGGCAAAGCCGCCGAGGAACCAGGACAGGATACCGGCCGGGCCGGCGATGGCCGAGACGTGGCTGGCGGCGAACAGCCAGCCGGAGCCGAAGATGGCCCCTAGGCCGATGAAGGTGAGGTCCAGCAATGACAACTGTTTCTTGAATTTGCCTGACATGGGGGCGCCTTTTTGTTGGTTATTGGATAGGCAGTTCTGATGTCACGAGATGCGGCTTGCGTGGGGCATAGAGTGGACCGATCGGGCCGGCGGTTCTTGATGGTTTTCTGCAGGGTGGATGACGAAATCGGCACAGTTGTAAAAAAACAGTGGTGACAGGGAAGGGCGGTGGATAGGCTGTAAGCCATACCGCATAAGGGTTGTAGACATTTACTCGCTGTGCCGGCCTGTTCGCGGGTAAACCCGCTCCCACAGGTATCTCTGCAGCTTTCGAGGGCAGCGCAGTACCTGTGGGAGCGGGTTTACCCGCGAACAGGCCGGCACAGCAAACCGAGATAGAGCAGATGACCCACACCCCCCTGGCAACCCTGTACCAGGCCCTCGACCAGCACCGCCCCGCCAACCTCGAGGCCCTGCTGGCCGGTGTGGCGCTGCTGTTGCCGATCCTCGACGCCATCCCCAACGCCGCGATCTTCATCAAGGACCCGGCTGCCCGCTACGTGCTGGCCAACGACACCCTGGTCCGGCGTTGCGGCCTCAAGCGCCTGCAACCGCTGCTGGGCAAGACCAGCGCCGAAGTGTTCCCGGCGCAGCTGGGCCCCGGCTACACCGAGCAGGATCGGCGCGTGCTCAAGGAAGGCCTGGTGCTGGAGGACCAGCTGGAGCTGCACCTGTACGGCAGCCGCGAGCCCGGCTGGTGCCTGACGCACAAGCGTCCGCTGTACAACCTGGCAGGGGCTATCATCGGCCTGGTCGGCATCTCGGTCGACCTGCAGTCAGCCGCCGACACCCACCCGGCCTACCAGCGCCTGGCTGCGGTGGACGAGCACATCCGCCAGCATTTCCACCAACCGATCAGCATGCGCGAGCTGACCCGCATCGCCGGCATTTCCGTGGCCCAGCTGGAGCGCTATTGCAAGCGGGTGTTCCACCTCACGCCACGGCAGATGATCCACAAGGCGCGCCTGGAACATGCCCATCGCCTGCTGCATTCGGACCTGCCGATCACCGAAGTGGCCATGCGCTGCGGCTATACCGACCACAGCGCCTTCAGCCGCCAGTTCAAGCAGCTGACCGGCTTTACGCCGCGGCAGTATCGGCAGGCGACCAGCAGTCAGCCGAGTTGAAACAACGCCCGCGCCTCATCAAAGCACTGCTCGGCAATCGCCGAACGTGGCTCGCTGCGGCGCAGCAGCAGGCCTACCGGGCTGTGGATGGCGGCGTCGGCCACCGGCAGGATGCGCAGGTGCTCGCTGAGGTCTTCCAGGCCGCAGTCCAGCGGCATGACCGCGCAGCACATGCCGGTGTTGATGGCCTGGATCAGCTGGAAGCTGGAGTCGCTTTCGAGCACTGCATTCGGCTCCAGGCCGCGGCTGCGGAAACTCAGGTCCAGCGACTGGCGGTAGTGCATGCCCTTGCTCAACAGCCCCAGCGGAATGCCGCCGAGTTCGTCCCAGCGCAGGGTGTCGTTGGCGAACTGGAAGTGCCGTGTATCGTGCAGCAGGCCCATGGTGGTAGTACCCAGTTCGATCACTTCGAAGAAGCTGGTGTTGACCTGGTCCAGGTAACAGATGCCAAGGTCGAGCTGGTTGCGGCTGAGCCCGTCGATGACCTGCTCCGAGCTCAGCGAGCTGAGCTGGAAGTGCAGCTCGGGATATTTTTCACGCAACGGCAGCAGCAGGTGCATGGGGTTGAAGCTGGCCAGCGGCACCGTGCCCAGGCGCAGGCTGCCGACCACCTGGCCACGGCAACTGGCGGCCTCGGCCTGCAGGCCGTCATGGGCGGCGAGCAAGGTGCGGGCCCAGGCCAGGATGCGCTCGCCGGCTTCGGTGAAGCCTTCGAAACGCTGGCCGCGCTTGACCAGCACCAGGTCAAGTTCGTCCTCCAGGTTGCGCAGGCGCATGGACAGCGTCGGCTGGGTAATATGGCACAGCGCCGCGGCCTGGCCGAAGTGGCGGGTCTGGTCGAGGGCGATGAGGAACTTGAGCTGCTTGATGTCCATGAACGTGCCTGGTATCGGGTTGTGCAGACCTTAACCCACGTCTGCGATAGATGTCATTGATCAGCCGGTACGCCATATCGATTGGACGCCCCTGGGCCATGCCTCTAGCGTGGCTGGAATGCCACAGAAGGAGCTTCGCCGTGCGCGTCCAAGCCGACGCGGTCTTCGTACCGCTCAATATCGCCGTGCTGACTGTCAGCGACACCCGTACCTATGCCAATGACACCTCCGGCGAGCTGCTGGCCAGCCGCGCGGTGGAGGTCGGCCACTGTCTGGTGGCGCGGGCGCTGCTCAAGGACGACCTGTACAGGATCCGCGCCCAGGTCGCTACCTGGATCGCCGACGACCAGGTGCAGGTGGTGCTGGTCACCGGTGGTACCGGTTTTACCGAACGCGACAGCACGCCGGAGGCGGTCGAGTGCCTGCTGGACAAGCGCATCGACGGGTTTGGCGAGCTGTTCCGGGCCTTGTCGATCCTGGATATCGGCACCTCGACCGTGCAGAGCCGCGCGTTCGCCGGGCTGGCCAACCGCACCCTGGTCTGTTGCCTGCCAGGCTCCACCGGGGCTTGCCGGACGGCGTGGGAGGGGATCCTGGCGGAGCAGCTGGATGCGCGGCACCGGCCGTGCAACTTCGTCAAGCACCTGAAGCCGATCCAGGCCTGCGCCAGCCGGAGCTGAGTTTTCTCCTGTACCGGCCTCTTCGCGGGTAGACCCGCTCCCACAGGTACCGTGCAGGGTTTGAAACCTGTGAGGGCCCTGTGGGAGCGGGTTTAACCCGCGAAAGGGCCGGCACAGGCCACGGCATTCTGTCAGCTCAATACATGGCCCACCGGCAACAACGCCGGCGGCAGCTGTTGTTCGCCCAAGCCAGCCAGTACATCGCGCTCCACGGTGCGCACCAGGGCATCGGTCGGCAAATCGTTTTCATCGCGCCCGAACGGGTCTTCCAGCTCGTTGCCGATCGCATCCAGCCCGAAAAAGGTGTACCCCACGATGGTGGTGAACAATGGCGCCAGCCAACCCAGCGGTTCGGCCAGGGCAAACGGCAGCAACAGACAGAATATATAGATGGTGCGATGCAGCAACAGCGTGTAGGGGAACGGCAACGGCGTGCCCTTGATACGCTCGCAGGTGGCCTGCACTTCGGTCAGGCCCACCAGGCGCTGCTCCAGCAGGCTGTAGCGCCAGTCACTGATCTGCTGCTGTGTTGCCAGCCGCGAGCAGTGCCCGCCGACTTCGCGCAGGATGGCGTCGCACACATTGTGGTTGCCAAGCGCTTCGGGCCGGGCCAGCCAGGGCCTGGCAGCCGCCAGTTCGTCCTCGTTGCGCAGGTGCGCATTCAGCGCATGGGCAAACCCGCACAGGTCGCGCAACAGCTCGGCGCGCAGGGCCGGGTCGGCGATGACCAGGCTTTCGCGCACGAACGAGCGGGTTTCGATGATCAGCTTGCCCCAGGCCTTGCGCCCCTCCCACCAACGGTCGTAGCAGGCGTTGTTGCGAAAGCTCATGAAAATCGACAGCGACAGGCCCAGCAGGGTAAACGGGGTGGCGCTGACCGGGTAGAAAAACGCCGGGAAATGCCGTTCGACCAGCACGATCAGCGCGGCCAGCAGAGTGATCATCAGGCAGCGCAGGGCAATGCGCTTGACGATCGAACCCTTGAGGGTGAACAGCACACGCAGCACATCAGGAGCGGGGTGGACGATCATGGCAATCCAGAGACGGGCGCCTAGCCGCCAGTCATGTTCATGAAGCGCAGGATCTGCACATCGCCACCGACTTCGAAGTGATGGCGGTAGGGTTTGAGGTGCAGCGAGTCGCGAATGGCCTGTTCCAGGCGTTCGGGGTTGCCTGGGTGAGCGCGCAGCACCTGCTTGAGGTCCACCGAGTGTTCGTTGCCCAGGCACAGCAGCAGGCGGCCTTCGACGGTGAGGCGCACGCGGTTGCAGGTGGCGCAGAAGTTGTGGCTGTGCGGTGAAATGAAACCGATGCGGGTGTTGCCGGCTTCGGCCAGGCGCCAATAGCGCGCCGGGCCTTGCGACGATTCGGTGGATTCGATCAGGGTGAACTGCTCGGCCAGACGCGCGCGGACCTCGTCGCTGGAACAGAACGACTCGCCACGCTCATGTTCCTCGATCACGCCCAGCGGCATCTCCTCGATGAAGGTGATGTCCAACTCGCGGTCGATGGCAAAGCGGACCAGGTCGACCAGTTCGTGGTCGTTGCGGCCCTTGAGCACTACGCAATTGAGCTTGGTGCGCTGGAAACCGGCATGGCGCGCAGCGTCGATGCCAGCAATCACCTGGTGCAGGTCACCAGTACGGGTCAGCTGCCTGAAGCGCTCGGCATCCAGGCTGTCGAGGCTGATGTTCAAGCGTGTCACGCCGGCGTCGAACAGCGGCTGGGCCAGGCGCCCGAGTTGCGAACCATTGCTGGTCAGGCACAACTCGCGCAAACCGGGCAGGGCGGCAATGCGCCCGCACAGGTCGACGATGCCCTGGCGCACCAGCGGTTCGCCACCGGTCAGGCGGATCTTGCGGGTGCCGAGGGCGACGAAGCGCTCGGCCACCGCGAACAGCTCTTCGAGGCTGAGGATTTGCTGGCGTGGCAGAAACTGCATGTCTTCGGCCATGCAGTACACACAGCGGAAGTCGCAGCGATCGGTGACCGACATCCGCAGGTAGTCGATTTTCCGGTTGAAGCCGTCGATCAGGGCCCGGCTGTTCTGTTCCACGTTCGCCCTCGAATGGGTTGGGACTGCACTCCAAGCTATAACCTGGGGGCAAGGCCGTCAAATTGCTTTGCCCGACCATTTGATCGACCGCTTCTATCATCACCCCCGGCGCATGATCGAAAGCGCTTATCACGCCGTAAGATCTTTCGATTGGACGGCTCTACCCCGCGCTCAATAGGCTGAAAAAAAGCATCGAAGCGTGAGGATTCAGCGCATGAGCCAGGACCGACATATTCGCGACTACAAGGGCGCCGCCGCCGGCTGGGGGGCGCTCAAGAGCGTGACCAAAAGCTGGCTGGGCAGCGACAATGCCTTCAAGAACCTGCGGGCCATGCTCAAGACCAACCAGAACGGCGGCTTCGACTGCCCCGGCTGCGCCTGGGGCGAGTCGCCGGAAAACGACATGGTCAAGTTCTGCGAAAACGGTGCCAAGGCGGTCAACTGGGAAGCCACCGGCCGCTCGGTAGACCCGGCGTTCTTCGCCAGGTACAGCGTCAGCGCGCTGGCCGCGCAGAGCGACTACTGGTTGGAGTACCAAGGCCGGCTGACCCATCCGATGCGTTACGATGCAGCCACCGACCACTATGTCGAAACCAGCTGGGAAGCGGCTTTCGCCCTGGTCGCCCAGCACCTGCAGGCGCTCGACTCGCCCGACCAGGCCGAGTTCTATACCTCGGGCCGGGCCAGCAACGAAGCGGCGTTCCTCTACCAGCTGTTCGTGCGTGCCTACGGCACCAACAACTTCCCCGACTGCTCGAACATGTGCCACGAAGCCAGTGGCGTGGGCATGGCGGAAACCCTCGGCGTGGGCAAGGGCACGGTGGTGTTCCACGACCTGGAACTGGCCGATGCCATCTTCGTCATCGGCCAGAACCCCGGCACCAACCACCCGCGTATGCTCGAACCGTTGCGTGAAGCGGTCAAGCGCGGAGCCCAGGTGGTCTGCTTCAACCCGCTGAAAGAGCGCGGCCTGGAGCGCTTCCAGCACCCGCAGCACCCGTTCGAGATGCTCAGCAATGGCTCCGAACCAACCAACACGGCCTACTTCCGCCCGGCCCTGGGCGGCGACATGGCGGTACTGCGCGGCATGGCCAAGTACTTGCTGCAATGGGAGCGCGAAGCCCAGGCCAACGGCGAACCGGCGGTGTTCGACCATGCCTTCATTGCCGAGCATACCAGCGGCATCGACGCCTACCTGGACATCCTGGACGCCACGCCGTGGGCGCACATCGTCGCGCAATCGGGGCTGACCCAGGCCGAGATCGAGCTGGCCGCGCGCATGTACCGCAAGGCCGAGCGGGTGATCATGTGCTGGGCCATGGGTGTCACCCAGCACCGTCATTCGGTGGCAACCGTACAGGAAATCGTCAACCTGCAGCTGCTGCGCGGCAACGTCGGCAAACCCGGTGCCGGCCTGTCGCCGGTGCGTGGCCACAGCAATGTGCAGGGCGATCGCACCATGGGCATCGACGAAAAGCCCAGGCCGGCGCTGCTCGACGCCCTGGAAAAGCGCTTCCGCTTCCGCGTGCCACGGGCGCATGGGCACAACGCGGTGCTGGCGATCAAGGCCATGGAAGAAGGGCGGGCCAAGGTGTTCATCGGCCTGGGCGGCAACTTTGCCCAGGCCACGCCGGACACGCCGCGCACCCATGCGGCACTGCGCAACTGCGCACTGACCGTGCAGATTTCCACCAAGCTCAACCGCTCGCACCTGGTCACTGGCCGCGACGCGCTGATCCTGCCATGCCTGGGCCGTACCGAAATCGACCTGCAGGCCAGCGGGCCGCAAGGCGTGACCGTGGAGGACACGTTCAGCATGGTGCACCTTTCCCACGGCCAGCTGCGCCCGCGTTCGCCGCACCTGCGTTCGGAGCCGTGGATCATCGCCGGCATGGCCCAGGCGACCCTGGGCGGGCGGCCGATCGACTGGGAGGACGCGGTTGCCGATTACGGGCGCATCCGCAGCATGATCGCCGATGTTATCCCCGGCTTCGCCGACTTCAACGAGCGTCTGCAGCACCCGGGCGGCTTCCACCTCGGTAACCATGCAGCCGAGCGTAAATGGCGCACGGCCACCGGCAAGGCGCGCTTCAGCCCGCAGTTGTTGCCGCAACAACTGGTGAATGCCAAGGTGCTGGCGCGCGGTGACAAGCCCGACCTGATCCTGCAGACCCTGCGCTCGCACGACCAGTACAACACCACCCTGTATGGCCTGGACGACCGCTATCGCGGGGTGTTCGGCCTGCGTGAAGTGGTGTTCGTCAACGCGGTCGACATCCGCCGGATGGGCTTCGAGCCGGGCGAGCAGGTGGACCTGGTGTCGCTGTGGGAGGATGGCGTGGAGCGGCGCGTGTCGGGCTTCCGCCTGGTGGCGTACGACGTGCCGGAAGGGCAGGCGGCGGCCTATTACCCGGAAACCAACCCGCTGGTACCGCTGGACAGCTATGGCGAGGGGACTTTTACGCCGACCTCGAAGTTCGTGGCGATCAAGGTCGAGAAGGCCCGGGCAGGGAACCGGATTGCGGCGGTCAACACTGCAAGCTGAATGAGGCGTTTGCGGGATCGGGCCGCTGTGCGGCCCTTTCGCGACACAGCAGCCCGGTTAGCGAGAAACCGGGTAGGCCGTGGTGTACTTCATCTGCTCCATGGCAAAACTGGAGGTAATGTTGGAAAGCCCCTCGGTGCGAGTGATGAGCTTCTTGTAGAACCGGTCGTATGCAGCGATATCACCCACCACCACCCGCAGCATGTAGTCCCAGTCCCCCGACATGCGATAGCACTCCATCACCTCCTCGAAGCCGGTCACGGTCGCGGCAAACTGTTCCAGCCAGGCGCTGTCGTGGCGCTGGGTCTTGAGCTGGACGAACACGGTCAGCCCGAGCCCCAGCCGTTCAGGGTCGAGCAAGGCGACCCGGCCGACGATGTAGCCTTCTTCCTCCAGGCGCCTGACCCGCTTCCAGCAGGGGGTAGTGGACAGGTTGACGGCCTCGGCCAGGTCCTTGAGCGAGATTGCCGCGTCGCGCTGAAGCAGGGTGAGAATGTGCTGGTCGAAGCTGTCCATGTCGCGTGTGGGCCGTGCCGGAAAATATTTCACAGATTACCCCAAGGCCAGACGATTTGGGTTGTGCGATAGTGACGCCTTTCATTCTGCCGATGGGCCTGACCATGTCCGACAAGCCGCGTAATTTCGCCACCCGTACCATTCATGCCGGCGAGCAGTTCAGTGTTGCTGAGAACGCCATTTTCCCGGCGATCGTGACCGCCAGCTCGTTCACCAAACGCAGCCTGGATGACAAGCCGGAATACTCCTACAGCCGGGTTGGCAACCCCACCCGGCATGCCTACGAAACCTGTGTCGCCGCCCTGGAAGAGGGTGTTGGCGCGGTCGCCTGTGCCTCGGGCGTGAACGCCACTGCCACCGTGCTGGAGTTGTTGCCAAAAGATGCCCATGTGGTGGTGATGAACGGCGTCTACGGCGGCACCTTCCGTATTCTCGAAGACTACCGTAGCCGCAGCTCGGGCCTGACCACCACCTACGTCGACCTCAACGATCTTGAGGCGGTGGCCGCTGCCATCCGGCCGGAAACCCAGCTGATCTGGATCGAATCGCCGACCAACCCGTTGTTGCACCTGGTCGATATCAAGGCTGTGTGCGACCTGGCCAAGGCGCGGGGCATCCTCACCTGCATCGACAACACCTTCTGTTCCCCGTGGAACCAACGCCCCATCACCCTGGGCGTGGACCTGGTCATGCACTCGGCAAGCAAGTACATCGGCGGCCATTCCGACCTGACCGGTGGCGTGGTGGTAGCCGCCAATGATGCACTGCTGGCGCGCCTGCGCCGGATCAGCATGGCGATTGGCGGCGTGCAGGGGCCGTTCGACTGCTACCTGGCCCTGCGCGGGCTGAAGACCCTGGATGTGCGCATGGAGCGCCAGTGTGCCAACGCCCTGCAGGTGGCGCGCTTCCTCGAAAGCCACGCGCAGGTCGAACAGGTGTACTACCCGGGGCTGGAAAGCCACCCGCAGCACGAACTGTGCAAGCGGCAGATGCGCAGTGGCGGGGCAGTGGTGGCAATGAAGGTCAAGGGCGACCGTGCCGCACTCAACCGGCTGGTGGAGGCGCTGCAGATTTTCGTGCTGGCCGACTCGCTGGGCGGGGTGGAAAGCATGATCAACCATTCCTGGAGCATGTCGCACTGCTCGCTGAGCCCGGAGCAGAAAGGCGTGATGGGGATCAGCGAGAACCTGTTGCGGTTGTCGGTGGGCATCGAAGATTACCGCGACCTGGTCGAGGACCTGGATGGGGCACTGAAGGCTGCGGCTGCTATGTGAGGGCTGCTGGCCTCTTCGCGGGTAAACCCGCGAAGAGGCCGGTGAATTCAATGGGTTTGTTCAGTCAGGATTTGGGCGGGTGAATGATCCGTTCGATCTTGTCCTTGATCAGCAACCGCTCCCTGCGCAAGCGGTTGACGGCCTCGTCGTTGGTACCGTTGCCTTCGGCGGCAAGCACCTCTTTGTCCTTGGCGTTGTACTCCTTGTGCAGTGCGAGCAGCGTCTGGTCCTTGTCCATGAGCGCCTGGAATGCATCAGCGGTAACGTGCAGGTCAGCGAGCAGATCATGCGGAACTGGCATTTCTTCACCTCTGTCGGGGTTGGCGAATGGTCCTGACCTTTGAGGATAGCCGGCTTTGCGCAGGTAGGGGACTGGGGTAGGCTGTCGCATCTCCCCGCGACCCGGACCCTGCGCCATGCCTCACCTGAACCTGGAATACAGCGACAACCTGCGCGAACTCAACGTCGACATGCTGCTGCTGCGCCTGAATCACGCCCTGGTCGGCAGTGGCCAGTTCGCCGACGAGGCGGATATCAAGAGCCGTGCCGAATCCTTCAGGCACTTTCGGGTGGGCACCTCGCCGGGCGAGCGGGCCTTCGCCCATGTGCGCCTGGCGATTCTCAGCGGGCGTTCGCCCGAGGTGAAGGCGCTGCTCTCCAGCAGCCTGCTGGAAGTACTGCGTGAAGCCATCCCCGAGCGGCCCGGGCTGGATATCCAGCTGTGCGTGGAAGTACTGGATATCGATCGCGAACCCTACACCAAGCTGCGCCTGCCAGGCTGACGCGCGGTTTCATGAACTTCTTTTAATGGTGAAGGCGCCCGCTAACGGATTTGTTGGCGTCTTTTTCACAAAAAATTGATGGTGCGGTTTCTAGAGTTCGGCCAAGTTTCCGCGGTGCCACCAGGCCCCTCGGGGTCATTATTCCTGAATGCGAACGCTGATGCCGAACTTCAAATCCCTGCGGACCGAATGGGTCACGCTGCTGGCCAGCCTTTACCTGCTGATCGGCTTCAACTACTTCCTCTGGCATCATCTCGAACAGGTCGTTCCGCCCGGCTTGCCGGGGCTGTGGCTGGGTCTGGCGTTTGCCGTGATGATGCTGTTCGCGTTCAACCTGATCCTGACCGTGTTGGCGTTTCGCTTCATATTGAAGCCGGTATTGATCTTGTTGTTCCTGAGTGGCGCCGGTGTTGCCTACTTCATGAACCGGTACGGCGTACTTATCGATGCGGGCATGTTTCGCAATATTGCCGAAACCAATGTGGCGGAAGTGCGTGACTTGCTCTCGCTGAAATTTGCCTTGTATGTCCTCGGCCTGGGTGTGCTGCCGTCGATCCTGGTGTGGAAGGCGCCGATTGCCTACCGCGCCTGGCACCGCGAGCTGTTTGGCAAACTGGTAGTCGGCGGCGCCTGTGTGGTCGCCCTGGGTTCGGTGGCACTGGTCAACTATCAGGGTCTGTCGTCACTGTTTCGCAATCACCACGAACTGCGCCTGATGCTCACCCCCAGCAATATCGTCGGGGCGTCCTTCGGTTATGTCAGCGAGCGCGTCGGTGCCGCTGCGCAGCCCTTCCAGCATTACGGCGAAGATGCCAGGCGCGATGCCGCCTGGCAAAAACATGAGCGCAAGTCGCTGACCGTGCTGGTGGTGGGCGAAAGTGCGCGGGCAGACCATTTCGGCGTGCTGGGCTATGACCGCGACACTACGCCGAACCTTGCCCACGAGCAGGGCCTGCTGGCGTTCTCCGATGTGCACTCCTGCGGCACGGAAACCGCCGTCTCGGTGCCGTGCATGTTCTCCGGCATGCAGCGCAAGGACTACGATGCCCGCGTGGCGAAGAACCGCGAAGGGTTGCTGGACATCCTCCAGCGTGCCGGCCTGGCCGTGCAATGGCGCGACAACCAGTCGGGCTGCAAGGGCACCTGCGACCGTGTGCAGTTCATCGATGTCAGCAACCTCAAGGACCCGCAGCTGTGCGCGGACGGCGAGTGCCATGACCAGATCCTGCTGCAGGGCCTGGGCGAACTGATCGACAACCTCGACAGGGACACCGTGCTGGTGCTGCACCAGATGGGCAGCCATGGCCCGGAATACTTCAAGCGCTACCCGGCTGCCGACCAGCGCTTTGCCCCGGTGTGCCAGAGCAATGCCTTGGACCAGTGCAGCGAGCAGGAAATCGTCAACGGCTACGACAACACCCTGGCCTATACCGACAAGGTGCTGGCCGCGCTGATTGATACCCTGCGCAGCAAGCAGGACAAGGTCGACACGGCAATGATCTACCTGTCCGACCATGGCGAGTCACTGGGTGAATACAACCTGTTCCTGCACGGCACGCCCTACGCCATCGCCCCCGAGCAGCAGAAGCACGTGCCGCTGCTGACCTGGTTCTCCGACAGCTACAAGAACGACTTCGGCATTGATACCGACTGCCTGGCCAGGCTCAGCGACGCCCCGTTGTCGCAGGACAACCTGTTCCACTCGATGCTTGGCCTGTTGCAGGTGCACACTGAGGTCTACCAGCGGTCGCTCGACCTGTTCACCAGCTGCCGCCCATGGCTAGCGGCCAAACGCTGAAGCCAACGGCGCCAGGCCGCTCCTGCACATACCCTACGCACACAACAGCACCACTGATCGATATCAAGGATGGCCCGGGTTTCACCAGCAGTGCCCGCGCCGTATATACTGCGCGCCAATGTTAGTGGGAGAGCCTCGTGGCCATCGAAATACACTGGATCCGTGACGACCAGAGCCTGGCCGAACACTGCCGGAACTGGCACGAACTGCCCTTCGTCGCCGTCGACACCGAATTCATGCGGGTAGACACCTTTTACCCCAGGGCCGGGCTGATCCAGATCGGCGACGGCCAGCGTGCCTTCCTGATCGACCCGCTGTTGATCGGCAACTGGCAACCCTTGGCCGAGCTGCTCGAGGACAACGGCGTGGTCAAGGTGCTGCATGCCTGCAGCGAAGACCTCGAAGTCCTGCTGCGCCTGACCGGCAAGTTGCCCCAGCCGCTGTTCGACACGCAGTTGGCCGCCGGCTACCTGAACCTGGGCTTCTCGATGGGCTACTCGCGCCTGGTGCAGGACGTGCTGGGCATCGAGCTGCCCAAGGGCGAAACCCGCTCCGACTGGCTGCAGCGTCCACTCTCCGACACCCAGGTCAGCTATGCCGCCGAGGATGCCGTGCACCTGGCCGAGCTGTTCAGCCAGTTGCGTCCACGCCTGTCCGATGACAAGTACGCCTGGGTGCTGGAAGACGGCGCCGAGCTGGTCGCCCAGCTGCGCCGCGAAGTCGAACCGGAAAGCCTGTACCGCGACGTCAAGCTGGCCTGGAAGCTGGCCCCCCAGCAACTGGCGGTGCTGCGTGAACTGTGCGCCTGGCGTGAACGCGAAGCGCGCAACCGCGATGTGCCGCGCAACCGCATCCTCAAGGAGCACTCGCTATGGCCCATGGCCAAGAGCCAGCCGAACAACCTGTCGGCGCTGGCCAGGATCGACGAGATGCACCCGCGCACCATCCGCCAGGACGGTGAGTTCCTGGTCCAGCTGATCAAGCGTGCCGCCAGCCTGCCACCCGAGCAGTGGCCACCAGCCTTGCCCGAGCCGCTGCCGATCGAGGCCGCCGGCGTCCTCAAGCAGTTGCGTGCCATCGGCCAGGCCGAAGGTGAGCGGCTGGGCATCGCCCCCGAGCTGATGCTGCGCAAGAAAACCCTGGAGGCGCTGCTCAAGAGCGGCTATCCCAATGGCCCCTATCAACTGCCCGATTCGCTGCGCGGCTGGCGCCGTGAGCGTATGGGCCAGGCCCTGCTGGACAGCCTGGCAGGTGCCGGAGAAACCCGATGAAACGCATTTGCTCGATCTACAAGAGCCCACGCAAGAACGAAATGTACCTGTACGTGCTCAAGGCCGATGGCCTGCAGCGCGTGCCCGAAGGTCTGCTGCCGTTCTTCGGCACCCCCATGCACGCCTTCGACCTGGTGTTGACCCCAGAGCGCAAACTGGCCCGCGAAGACATCGCCAAGGTGCTGGAAAACCTCGACAACCAGGGCTACCACCTGCAAATGCCGCCCCCCGAAGACGACTACATCGAGCACCTGCCCGAAGAGTTGCTGCGCCGTAACGACCCGGCCTGATCATGCGTGTATTGATTGCAGAGCATGATCATGCTCGATACGCCGAAATCCTGCATGCCGCCGCGCCTGAACTGGAAGTGCTGACCAGCGGCGACTCCGCCGAACTGGCCTGCCAGGCACCACAGTGCCCGGTGTGGCTGGGCCAGCCGGACCTGCTGGCCAGCCTGTTGCGCCAGGGCCACAAGCCGGACTGGATGCAATCCACCTGGGCCGGCATCACTCCGTTGCTGGCCGAGGGCCTGCCGCGGGACTATCGCCTGACCCGTGCCGTGGGCATCTTTGGCCAGGTGATGGCTGAATACATGCTCACCTACATGCTTGGCCACGAGCGCGAGGTGCTGTCGCGCCTGGTCAGCCAGGTCGAACGGCGTTGGGACAACCGCCCGGGGCGGACCCTGGAAGGGCGCAAGGTGCTGATCGTCGGCACCGGCGACATTGGCCAGCGTGTGGCCGAGTTCCTGCAACCGTTTGGCGTGGTCCTGTACGGGGTCGCCAGCAGCGCACGCGAACAGGCGCCGTTCGTCGAAGTGGCCGCATTGGCCGACCTGGCACGCCTGGTTGGCCAGGTCGACTATGTGCTCAACCTGCTGCCGGACACCCCGGCCACCCACGATCTGTATGACGCTGCGCTGTTCAAGTGCTTCCAGCCCGGCGCGCTGTTCATCAATGCCGGGCGTGGGGCGGCGGTGGTCGACGCTGACTTGGTCGCGGCGTTGAAGGACGGCCACCTGGCAGGAGCGGTGATCGATGTCTGCCGCCAGGAGCCACTGCCCAGGCAGCACCCGTTCTGGACCGCCTGGGGCCTGTTGCTGACCGGGCACAGCTCGGCGCCCACTTCGCCGACGGCGATGGTGCGGTTGTTTGTCGAGAATCTGCGGGCGTATGCGGCGGGGCAGGGGTTACGCGGCGAAGTGGACTTCGCGCGGGGCTATTGATTTTGAAATGCCTGTGCCGGCCTCTTCGCGGGTAAACCCGCTCCCACAGGATGTCCACTGTCCTCAGGTCCTGCGGGAGGCTGGTATTGGCTGTACTGGCAAAGCCCCATGGGGCAGTGGAAATCCCTGTGGGAGCGGGTTCACCCGCGAACCGGCCAGTACAGCAAGTGCAAGCCTTACAGGCTGAAATCACCCTCGGCCGCCAGCTCGCTCAATGGCTTGCGCGGGCTTGGCACTTCGCGCGCCTGCAGGGCTTCGTCCAGGCTGGCCTTGTCGCCCAGCTTGCCGATCGCCACCATGGCATGCAGCACGTAGCCTTCCGGCACTTTCAGCTCCTGGCGTGCCAGCGCCTGGTCGAAACCGGCCATGCCGTGGGTGTGCCAGCCGCTGATGCTGGCTTGCAGGGCCAGGTGCCCCCAGGCCGAACCGGTGTCGAAGGTATGCCACAGCGCCGGCTTTTCTTCCGTGGTGCCCGGGGCGGCAAAGGTGGTCTTGGACATGACCAGCACCAATGCCGAGGCGTGCTGCGCCCAACTGCGGTTGAACGGTACCAGCAGGTTCAGGTAGCGCTCCCAGTTTGGCGTGTCGCGACGGGCATACAGGAACCGCCACGGCTGCGAGTTGTACGCCGACGGGGCCCAGCGTGCCGCTTCGAGGAAGCTCAGCAGGGTTTCTTCGCTGATTGGCTCGGCGGTAAAGGCGCGTGGCGACCAGCGGTTGATGAATTGTTCGTTGATGGCGTAATCGGCTATGCGAGGGTTGGCGCTCATGGCGGCTCCTGCAAACGGAGGGGAAACCCGCACGCTACTGCCTCGCGTCGCCCCTGACAAGCGGTCTGGCTTTGCCGATGGCCAGGCTCTAGACTGGCGCCGCCGCGCGCCGCGGCCCCAAGATGAATGCAGGATATCCGTGTCATGATCGCTGAAAACGCCCCGTTCTGGCGGCGCAAGACCCTGGAGCAACTCAGCCCGCAAGAGTGGGAGTCGCTGTGTGACGGCTGCGGTCTGTGCTGCCTGCAGAAGCTCGAGGACGAGGATGACAATAGCGTCTATTACACGCGCATCGCCTGCAAGCTGCTGGACCTGGACACCTGCCAGTGCAGCGACTACCCGAATCGCTTCGCCCAGGTGCCTGATTGCATCCAGCTCACCCCGGGCAAGGCCGACCAGTTCAAATGGCTGCCGAGCACCTGCGGCTACCGCCTGGTCAGCGAGGGCAAGGACCTGCCGGCCTGGCACCACCTGGTTTGTGGTGACCGCCAGCAGGTCCATGAACAGCGCATTTCCCAGGCGGGGCGTATGCTCAGCGAGCACGATGTGCACGAAGACGACTGGGAAGACCACCTGATTTTCCGCGCCAGCTGACCGGCGCTGCCCGCTGTACGGGATACAAGGAGTTTCTCCATGCGTTGCCAGCTGTTGTTGCTGTTGAGCCTTGTGGCCTGCTCGCCAGCCTGGGCGAAAAAGGTCGACCTGGACTACCACGTGCGTCTGCTGCCAGCCAGTGGCCAGGCGGAAGTCCGCCTTACGTTGGCCGATGGCAGTGCCGTGCGCAGCCTGGACTTCGACCTGGGCAAGGCCGGGACCTACAGCGGGTTCCAGGCTGACGGCAACTGGCAGACGCAGGGCCAGCGTGGCGTGTGGCAGCCGGCTGCCGGCAAGACCAGCCTCAGCTACCGAGTGCAGCTGGAGCAGAAGCGGGGCGAGGCCTATGCGTCGCGCATCAACCCGCAATGGGCGCTGTTTCTCGGTGACCAACTGGTGCCACCGGCGCACCTCGACCAGCAGGATGGCACCGAACTGGTGGCGCGCCTGGCGTTCGACCTGCCCGAGGGTTGGAACAGCGTCGAAACCGCCTGGCCACGCATCGGCAAGGACAAGTTCCGCATCGACAATGTATCGCGCCTGTTCGACCGCCCGACCGGCTGGATGCTCGCTGGCAACCTGGGCAGCCGCCGCGCGCGCCTGGGCGACACCGAGGTGACGGTGGCCGCGCCGGTGGGGCAGGGCATGCGGCGCATGGACAGCCTGACCTTGCTCACCTTCGTCTGGCCGCAATTGCAGGCACTGTTCCCGCGTAACCCGCCAAAACTGCTGCTGGTCGGCGCCCGTGACGGCATGTGGCGCGGGGCGACTGCCGCGCACGGGTCGTTGTACCTGCACAGTGGCCGGCCGATGGTGAGCGAGAACGGCAGCAGCCCTTTGCTGCGCGAAGTGG
The DNA here is from genome assembly GCF_054057835.1 of Pseudomonas sp. TE21394. Lineage (NCBI taxonomy): Bacteria > Pseudomonadati > Pseudomonadota > Gammaproteobacteria > Pseudomonadales > Pseudomonadaceae > Pseudomonas > Pseudomonas sp. TE21394. Next base: position 3,347,950 of record NZ_JBSRZR010000001.1, read on the forward strand.
TACAGCTGTTTGCGCAGATCCATGGGCGTGACGGCAGCGACTGGCTGGTGGAAAGCCTGACCGACTACTACGCCAGCGAGCTGCTGCGCCGCTCGGGCGGGATAAGCGACGACCGCTACCAGGCCTGGCAGGCGCGTTTGAGCAAGCACGGCGCCAAGGTCACCCGGCTCAAGGGCAAGCATGCGAGCCCGGCGCAGGTGGCGCGCGGGGTGATGCTGTTGCAGGCGCTGGACACGGAAATTCGCATCCACACCCAGGCCAGGCGCTCGCTCGACGATGTGGTGCGGGGTCTGATGCGCCTGCCCGGTGTCAGCACCGAAGACTTCGTGCAGATCAGCGAGAACGTGCTGGGGCGGCAGTCAGAGGTGTTGCAGAGCAAGGTATTGCAGTAAAGCTGTTACCTGTGCCGGCCTCTTCGCGGGTAAACCGCTCCCACAGGTACGGCGAAGCGTCCAACGTCCTGGTGAACCTGTGGGAGCGGGTTTACCCGCGAAGAGGCCGGCACAGGCCAACGTGCCTCAACTGCCGGTCAAAGGGTCCTTCCCGGTCACCGTCACTCCGCGCGTCGCCGCCTCGGCACTGGCCTGCAAGGCCTGCAGTTCGGAAGCACTGCGTTCGATGTCCGAGCGCAAGCGGTGATATTCCTGCCGGTGCCGCTGCCACCAGGCCTTGGTCGCGCAGTGCCCGGTGAAGCCGCGAGCCAGCGCCAGGCCGCCGACTGCAACCTGCAGCAAGCCGACCAGGCCGCCGTGGCGCAGCCCCTTGCTGACCATCAGGGCGCCACCCGCCAGCGAACTGGCGCGTTCAAGCCCATGAACGTTGTTGTCCTTGGATGTTGCAGCCGAATGAATATCGAGCATGGCGAGGCCTCCGTGTGACGTGTAAGCAGCTGACCCGCCGGCCACCGCCATCGTTCAGTCGGTTATTTGAACCTGGGCCCCGAACGGGTATTGAGCCCCTTGGCCATGCGGTCATACAGCACCACATTCACCGTCGCCGCCAGGTTCATGCAACCTTCGGTCGGAATGTAGATGGTCTCTTCACACCAGCCCCGCACATCCTCGCTCAACGAGCCATCCTCCGGCCCGAAGATGTAGATGGCCCGGTCAGGGTGGGTGTACTCCGGCAACGGTCGGGCACCTTCCACCAGCTCCACCGCCACCGGCGTGCAGCCCAGTGGAATGATGCGTTGCAGATCGTCGATGCCGATCAGTGGGATGTCGTAGTGCACGCGCTTGGTATCGGTGACGAAGTCACGGGCGCGTTCGTAGCGTTTGCCGGTATAGAACACCGAGTTGACACCATAGCAACCCGCGGCGCGCATGACCGAGCCGACATTTTCCGCCGACTTGGGGTTGAACAGGCCGATGCAGCTGTATCGTTTGTTTGCCACGTACCGGGGCCCTTCGCAAAAAAGCGCGATTATACGGGCTACCCGGTAGCGGCGGGTGGCGAATCGATGGTCAGTCCTTCTTCAGCATGCCAGCCAGGCCGGCGAACGGGTTGTGGGTGGCCTTGGCGATGCTCGGGGTACTGGTGGAACCTTCGTTGAAGTACTGCTGGTCGGTGTAGCGCGAATGCTCGTTGTCGTGGCAATACAGGCACAACAGCTCCCAGTTGGAGCCGTCCTGCGGGTTGTTGTCGTGGTTGTGGTCGCGGTGGTGCACGGTCAGTTCGCTCAGGCGCTTGCCGGAGAATTCGCGGGCGCAGCGGCCGCACACGTGCGGGTACATTTTCAGGGCCTTGTCGCGGTAGCCCATTTCCTTGTCACGCTTGGCATCGGCCAGGATTCGGTCCAGACGCGCGGTGGCGGCGGAAGTGGTGGAGCTCATGGTGTTTCCCTTGATCTGATCAGGCGAATGACGGTTATGCCCCTGAGTCTAGCGCGCTTGCACGGCTGGCGGACAGGCGAAAACCGGAATATCGGCGTAGCCTGTAGGAAGGTTCCCGACAGGAGGTTGCTGATGTTTCGCGCGATCCTTGCCGTGCTGGTGCTGGCTGGCCTGCCCATGGCCCAAGCTGCCAGCACGCCACCCCGGTTGACCACACCAGTGCCCGGTGCACCGGGTACGCCAACGCCCACGCCGTACCCGCAGATCACCCCGAGTACACCGCCCAAGGCCTATGACAGCCAGCCGGGGGCACCATTATTGCCGCCCATGCCGGTGCCAGGGCCGCCGAAAGACCAGCCATTGCCGGGCTTACGCCAGGACCCGCCGAAGCCGCCGGTGCAGGATGATTGAATTCAGCCGGCCTACCCCGCTCCCACAGGGATCGCGCGGGATTCAGGGCATGCGCGGTCCCTGTAGGAGCGACCTTGTGTCGCGAAAGGGGCGCAAAGCGCCCCCAGCCCTCTCAAACGATACCTAGCTCGCCGAACACGAACGCGTACTCGAGGGCCACATCCTTCAGCCCCTGATACCGCCCGCTCATCCCGCCATGTCCGGCCCCCATCTCAGTCTTGAGCAGCAGCAAGTTGTCGTCGGTCTTGCGCGTACGCAGCCGTGCCACCCACTTGGCCGCCTCCCAATACTGCACGCGGCTGTCGTTGTAGCCGGCCACCACCAGCATCGCCGGATAGGCCTGTGCCTTCACGTTCTCATACGGTGCGTAGGCCTTGATCCGCTCATAAACCTCCGGCTCCTCAGGGTTGCCCCATTCGTCGTACTCGGTCACGGTCAACGGCAACTCAGGGTCGAGCATGGTGTTGAGCACGTCGACGAAAGGCACTTCGGCAACTGCACAACGGAACAGCTCGGGGCGCAAGTTGAGCACCGCACCCATCAGCAGGCCACCGGCACTGCCGCCGCTGATGGCCAGGCGATCGGCTGCAGTCACGCCCTCGGCGATCAGGTGCTCGGCACAGGCGATGAAGTCGCCGAAGGTATTGTGCTTGTGTTCCTGCTTGCCCGCGCGGTACCAGGCTTCGCCCAGTTCGCCACCGCCGCGCACATGGGCGATGGCGAAGGCCACACCGCGCTCCAGCAGGCTCAGGCGCGCATGCGAGAACCACGGGTCGAGGCTTTCGCCATAGGCGCCGTAGCCATACAGGTACAGTGGCACGGTCCGGCCCAGGTCCTGGCGCCGGCGTACCAGGCTGATCGGCACCCGGGTGCCATCCGCCGCCGTGGCCCACCGGCGCTCGCTGACATAGTCATCGGCATCGAACGGCCCGAGTACCGGGGTTTGCTTGAGCACCACCTGGGCGCCAGTGGCCAGTTCCAGCTGGCGCACCTGGGCCGGGCGGTTGAGGGCTTCGTAGCGCAGGCGCAGGCGCGGGCTGGCGAACTCCAGGCTGTCCTGCACGTACAGGCTGTAGGCCGCGTCGGGCAGCTTGACACGGTAGGCCGGCAAGCCCTGGGGACGTACCTCGATGATCGGCAGGCCGCCTTCGCGCAGGCTCAGGGTCAGCGCAGTGGCATTCAGGCTGAGGCCTTCGAGCATGATCGCGTCGCGGTGCGGCACCAGCACCTGCCACTGCGCGCGGCTTGGCACCGGTGTCACCGGCGCGTGGTACAGGGCGAAATTGATGCCGTCCTGGTTGGTGCGGATGAACCAGCGCCACTGGCCGTCGAGCTGGCCGTGGTCGGGGAAGTATTCGTGGCCTTCGACCCGCGGCGCCAGGCAGGTGAACGGCGCCTGCGGCGTTTCGGCATCCAGCACCCAGGCTTCGCTGGTGGTCTTGCTGTTGAGCAGCAGCACCAGCTGGCGCTCGGAGCTGGTGCGGTAGCAGTGCAGGAAGAAGCGCCCGTCGGGCTCCTCGAACACGGTCTGCGCGCCATCGCTGCCCAAGGTGTGGCGGCGCAGGCGCCAGGGCCGGTGGGTGTCGTCCAGTTCGGCAAAGAACAGCGTCTGGCTGTCGTTGGCCCAGGTCAGGCTACCGTCGCAGTCGTCGAAGGGCAGGGTGGTGACGTTGCCAGTGGCCAGGTCCTTGACGTACAGGGTGAAAATTTCGTCGCCGCTGGTGTCGAGGCTGTAGGCCAGCAGGCGGTGGTCGGGGCTGACGTTGAACGCGCCCAGTGACAGGAAGCCGCCATTGGCCAGGGCATTGGGGTCGAGCAGCAGTTGCTCCTGGCTTTCATCGACGGTGTTGACGTCGTCGGCCGGACGCGGGCAGCGGTAGTGACGCGGGTACTCGTCGCCGGCGGTGGTGCGGGTGTAGTAGAGGTAGGGGCCCCAAGGGGTCGGCAGCGACAGGTCGGTTTCCAGGATGCGGCCCTTTATTTCTTCGAACAATTGCTCGCGCAGCGCTGCCTGGTCGGCCAGGCAGGCTTCCTGGTAGGCGTTTTCGGCTTGCAGGTAAGCCAGCACCTCGGGGCTGTCGCGCTGTTGCAGCCAGGCATAGGGGTCGGTGGCGTTGTCGGCATGGGCGATGGGGGGCTGAGGCTTGTTCGGCATCGGGGAACTCTTGGCTGGGGACAGGGAGACGCTGTCTGCGCCCGGAAAAGTGTTTATCATAGGCATCTCTTTGCCTGGCTTGCACGAACACCATGACCGAGAACGACTACACCCTGGCCTGGGGCCTATACGCGGTTGCCGCCTTGGGCTGCCTACTGGTGGGCTTCAAACTCACCGGCTGGATGTGGCGCTGGCTGCGCGAACCGTTGCGGGTGGTGCTGGCGGTACTGCTGCTGACCCCGACCATCGTCGACCCGGCCAAGGACAGCTTCGCCCCGGCCATCGCCATCACTGCGCTGGATCTCGCCTTCAAGGTCGGCAACAACGCCTGGCGCGCGGTGTCGGACTTTGCCATGTATGGCATGTTCGCCTTCAGCCTCTACTTCCTCTTCGTGGCGTTGCGCTGGCCGCTGGAAAAGCGCGCCCGTGAGCGCCGCGCCCAGGCCGAAGCCGCAGCCCAGCGCCAGGTCGCCGAAGATGACGCGCTCGCTGCCCAGGCGCCGTTCGCCGCCGAGCGCCGGGACCGTTACCTTGACGACCCACGCCCTGCCCTGCGTGGCGGTGGCCGGGTCGAGCCCCGTCTGTAAGCGGAGAAACGCCTATGTGCGAACTGCTGGGCATGAGTGCCAACGTTCCCACCGATATCGTTTTCAGCTTCACCGGCCTGATGCAGCGCGGTGGCCGCACCGGCCCGCACCGTGACGGCTGGGGCATCGGCTTCTACGAAGGGCGCGGCCTGCGCCTGTTCCAGGACCCGGCCGCCAGCAGCGAGTCGGAAGTGGCCAACCTGGTGCAGCGCTACCCGATCAAGAGCGAAGTGGTCATCGGCCACATTCGCCAGGCCAACGTCGGCAAGGTATGCCTGGCCAACACCCACCCCTTCGTGCGGGAAATGTGGGGCCGCAACTGGTGCTTCGCGCATAATGGCCAGCTGGGTGACTTCAAGGGCCAGGCCAGTTTTTACCGGCCCGTGGGCGACACCGACAGCGAAGCGGCCTTCTGCGACCTGCTCAACCGCATTCGCAGCAGCTTCCCCGAACCGGTTGCGGTTGAACAGCTGCTGCCGGTGCTGGTCGAAGCCTGTGCCGGCTACCGGGCGCTTGGCGTGTTCAACTGCATGCTCAGCGACGGCGACTGGCTGTTCTGCTTCTGCTCGACCAAGCTGGTGCACATCACGCGGCGTGCCCCCTTTGGTGCAGCGCGGTTGAAGGATGTCGACCTGATCGTCGATTTCCACACCGAAACCACCCCCAACGACGTGGTCACGGTCATCGCTACCGAGGCCCTGACCGAGAACGAGACCTGGCAGCGCTACGCGCCGGGACAATGGGCCCTGTGGCGGCACGGCGAATGCGTGGCGCACGGCCAGAGCTAAGGACGCTGCATGTTCAGAAGTTACCTGCGGTTGCTGCTGTTCACCTTCGGCCTGCTGGCCGGCATCCAGGTCCCGGGGCTGGTCAAGGATTACAGCCAGCGGGTCGAGGCGCACCTGTTCGAATCGCGCGAGGCGCTCGATGGTTTCCGGCAGACGGCCGAGCGCTTCTTCAACGGTGACTTGCAGGCGCTGTTGCGGCACTACCGCAGCAGCGACGACCCGGTATTCCTCAGTGACGCCAACAGCATCGAAAGCCTGATGATCCGTAACGAACGGCTGGAAAACGAATGGCAGGCACTGCAAGGACCATGGGTTGAACGTACCTGGCACGTGCTGGTGCAGGCCGACCCGCAACTGCGGGAAGAGACGCTTAACGGCTACAGCTACCAAATTCTGCTGGTGCCCGAGGCAATTGGCTGGGGCATTGGCGCAGGGTTTGTGCTGGCCTTTGTGGTCGAGAGCCTGTTGCTGGGGATTGGCTGGGTGATTCTTGGCGGGCGGCGTGGCGCGGTGAAGGAGAGCTGGCGCTGATTTTCGCAGAGCCTGTGCCGGCCTCTTCGCGGGGTAAACCCGCTCCCACAGGATTTGCACGGCATTCGAGGTTGATGCAGTACCTGTGGGAGCGGGTTTACCCCGCGAAGCGGCCGGCACAGCCAGCACAGTTGGGTCAGACCAACACTATCCGCTGCCCCCCCACATCCCGTGCATACCCCTCCAGCACCTGCCGGCACACCCCGACCACTTCGTCCACCAGCGCCACCCCGGTCTGCCAGGCCACTACCAGCTCCAGGCTGGGCGGCGGTTGCAGCCCTTGCAGCAGCACCAGCTCACCGCGGCTCAACTCGGCGTCCACCAGCGCCGGCGGCAACGCGCCAATGCCAAAGCCGTCGCGCAGCAATCGGGTAATCGCCGCCACCGAGTTCACGCAGTTCAACCGCGGCGTTTCGGCGCCCGCGGCTTTCAGCAGGCTCAGCACCTCCTGGTGCGGCCGAGAATTCTTCGAGAAGGTGATGATGCGCTCACGCGCCAGTTCGGCCAGCGAGGCGTAGTCGCGCTGCTGCAGCGAGCCTGCCGCCACGATCCAGCCCATCGGGTAGCGCGCCAGGTCGAGGCTGCGGATCGATTGCTCGCGCACCAGGTCGGTCTGCAGGATCACGTCGAGAAAGCCTTTGTGCAACTGCTCGCGCAGATTCAGTGCGGTGTCGGCCACCAGTTCGATCTCCACCTGCGGGTAGCGTTCGCTCAGCTCGGCCACCAGCGCGCTCATCCAGGTATGGATCACCGTGTCCATCACCCCGATGCGGATGCGCCCGACCTTGGCCCGGTCGCTGTCCAGTGACTGCTTCATGGCCTTGGCGGTTTCCAGCATACGTTCGGCATACTCCAGCACCTTGCTGCCCTCCGGGGTCAGGCTGACACCACGAGAGTCGCGCAGCAGCAGCTTCACGCCCAGGTCGGCCTCCAGTGCGGCGATGCGGCTGGACACCGAGGCCTGGGTGGTGAACAGCTTTTCCGCGGTCAGGCGGAAGCTCTTGAGCCGGGCAACCCAGACGAAGGTTTCGAGGAAGCGAAGGTTCATGATCAGTTTTTCTTGTTCCAGACCGGCGGTTTTTCTCGTTGGACGCAGCTGGCGTGGCATCTGAACAATGATGCCCAGGCCGCGACCCTGTGTCGCCCGTAAAACAATACCAACAAGCCGAGGCAACCATGAACCCCACCGGCGTGCAGCAGCAGGTCAGTCCACCCTCATCGACCGGGCCATTGGCCTGGTACCGTGATATCGATTCCCAGCAACGACGCACCTTCTGGAGCTGCAAGATCGGCTATGGCCTGGATGGCATGGACACGCAGATGCTCAGCTTCGTCATCCCCACGCTGATCATGCTGTGGGGCATCAGCACCACCGAAGCCGGGTTGATCCACACCAGCACCCTGATCGCCTCGGCCGCCGGTGGCTGGATTGCCGGCATCCTCTCCGACCGCATCGGCCGGGTGCGCACCCTGCAACTGACCGTGTTGTGGTTCGCCTTCTTCACCTTCCTCTGCGGCTTCGCCCAGAACTACCAGCAGCTGCTGATCGCCCGCACCCTGATGGGCTTTGGCTTCGGGGGCGAATGGACCGCCGGCGCGGTGCTGATCGGCGAGGTGATCCGTGCCCAGGACCGTGGCAAGGCAGTCGGCATGGTGCAGTCCGGCTGGGCGCTGGGCTGGGGCCTCACTGCCATTCTCTACGCGCTGCTGTTTTCCTGGCTACCGGCAGAGCAGGCCTGGCGTGCGTTGTTCCTGTTGGGCCTGGTGCCGGCGATCTTCGTGATCTTCGTGCGCCGCCTGGTCAGGGACCCCGAGGTGTATCGCGAGGCCAAGGCCGTCCAAGACGCCGAGGCGCCTTCGCGCTTCTACGAGATCTTCGCCCCGGGCATGCTCTGGACCACCGTGCGCGCGTCGCTGCTGACCACCGGTGCGCTGGGCGGCTACTACGCCATCACCTCGTGGCTGCCGACGTTCCTCAAGAGCGAACGCGGCCTGAGTGTGCTGGGCACCGGTGGTTACCTGGCCATGGTGATCGTGGGTTCCTACATCGGTTATGTGGTCAGCGCGTACTTGTCCGACCTGCTCGGGCGCAAGAAGAACTTCATCCTGTTCGCCGTGGGCTCGTTCGTCATCGTGCTGCTGTACACGCAAATGCCGGTCAGCGATGGCGTGATGCTGTGGCTGGGTTTGCCGTTGGGCTTCTTCGCCTCGGGCATCTTCAGCGGCATGGGCGCATTTCTCACCGAGTTGTTCCCCACGCGCATCCGCGGTTCAGGGCAGGGCTTCTGCTACAACATCGGCAAGGTCGTGGCGGCGCTGTTCCCGCTGCTGATCGGCGTGCTCGGCCAGAAGGTGCCGCTGGGCCTGGGTATCGGCGTGTTCTCCGCGGTGTCGTACGGCGTGGTTATCCTGGCGGCGCTGAGCCTGCCGGAAACCCGCGGCAAACAGCTGCAGGCGCGGTAAGGTAGGCATATGAACAACCACATGGGAGGCCGAGCGGTGAAACGCCTGCTACTCAACTGCGACATGGGCGAGAGTTTCGGCAGCTGGCGCATGGGCCTGGATGCCGAAGTCATGCCGTTTATCGATTGCGCCAACATCGCCTGCGGCTACCACGCCGGCGACCCTGGCATCATGCGCCGCACCGTGGCCCTGGCGCTGGAGCACGGGGTCACCATTGGCGCACACCCGGCCTACCCGGACCTGGTCGGCTTCGGTCGCCGTTCCATGGCCTGCAGCCCAGAGGAAATCCGCGACCTGCTGCACTACCAGATCGGTGCGCTGGACGGGATCTGCAAGGTGCAGGGTGGCCGCGTGGCTTATGTGAAACCCCATGGCGCGCTGTACAACGACATGATGGCCGACCCGCTCAAGTTGCGCAGCGTGCTGGAGGCCGTGGCGGCCTATGGCGACGACCTGCCGCTGATGCTGATGGCCACCGCCGACAACCACGCAGCCCAGGCGCTGGGCGATGAAATCGGCGTGCCGCTGTGGTTCGAGGCGTTCGCCGACCGCGCCTACACCGCCAGCGGCCACCTGGTGTCGCGGCGCTTGCCCGGCGCGGTGCACCACGACCCGGCATTGGTTGTGGCGCAGGCGGTGCGTCTTGCCCGTGGCGAAACGCTGGTGGCCGACGACGGCAGCGCGGTGCAACTTGAAGCCAGCACCCTCTGCGTGCACGGTGACAACGACAGCTCGGTAGCGGCGGTACGGCAGATTCGCCAGGCCCTTGAAGCGCTGGAGTCGCCATGAACCCGCGGATAGAAGTGGTAGCCGTCGACAGCCTGATGGTGCGCCTGTTCGAACGGATCGACGAGGCCAACATGCCCTGGCTGCTTGCTGCCAGCCAGCGCTTGCGCGCGGCGTTCGGCGAGCACCTGCTGGACCTGGTGCCGTCCTATACCACGCTGATGGTGCAGTTCGCCTTGCCACCGGCTGAAGCGAGGGCGCTGATCAACCAGGCGCTGCAGGGCCTGCAGCCTGATGCGGGCAGCGCCGGTCGGCGGCATGAAATCCCGGTGTGGTACGACGCCAGCGTAGGCCCGGAGCTGCCGGTATTGGCAGCCCGCAGCGACTTGAGTGAAGCCGAGGTGATCCGCTTGCACAGCGCCCGTGAGTACCCGGTGTTCGCCCTGGGGTTCGCCCCTGGCTTCGGCTTCATGGGGCTGGTTGACAAACGCTTGGCCAGCCCACGCCTGAGTACCCCGCGCAAGCGCGTGGCGGCCGGCAGTGTCGGCATTGCCGAGCGCCAGACCGCAGCCTACCCGGCGGTTTCCCCGGGTGGCTGGAACCTGATCGGGCGTACCCCGGTGCGCCTGTTCGACCGTGAGCGCGAGGGCTACAGCCTGTTGCAACCCGGCGACCGGGTGCGCTTCGTGCCGGTTTCGCGCAGCGAGTTCGTGGCGTTGGGCGGTGATGTGGAGGCGCAAGGATGAAGCAGTTGCAGATCGAGGCCAGCACGCCGCTGTGCCAGTTGCAGGATGGCGGACGCTTCGGCGTGCGCCACCTGGGCGTGACCCAGGGCGGGGCACTGGACTGGGTGGCGATGTATTGGGCCAACTGGCTACTGGGCAATCCCCTCGCTGCGCCTGTGGTGGAGGTGACGCTGGGTGGTTTCTGCGTGGTGGCCGAACAGGACTGCGTGCTGGCGCTGGCCGGCGCCGACCTGGATGCGCGTGTCGATGATCAGCCGCTGGCACCCTGGCGCAGCTTTGTGTTGAGCAAGGGGCAGCGCTTGACGCTGAAACAACCGAAGCAGGGCGTGCGGACCTACCTCGCTGCACCGGGCGGGTTCCTGGGCGAGGATGTGCTGGGCAGTTGTGCCACGGTTGTGCGCGAAGCACTGGGCGGTATCGATGGCTGCGGGGCTGCGCTTGGCAACGGCCAGTTGTTGACCTTCGCCGGCAGCGCAACGACGCTGCGCGAGGTACCGCCAGTGCTGCGGCCGCAATACCTGCAAAAGCCAGTGCTCGACCTGGTGATGGGCGCGCAGATTGGCGAGTTCAGCGGTACCAGCCTGTTCGAGGCGTTCAATCGCGAGTGGACGCTGGACAGCCGCGCCGACCGCATGGGCATTCGCCTGCTGGGGCCGCAGCTGGTCCATCAGGGGGCGCCGATGATTTCCGAGGGTATCCCGCTGGGCGCGGTGCAGGTGCCGCCGGACGGGCAGCCGATCGTGTTGCTCAATGATCGGCAGACCATTGGCGGTTATCCGCGGCTGGGGGCGTTGACGCCGCTGGCGCTGGCACAGCTGGCGCAGTGCATGCCGGGAGCAGCGGTGCGCTTCAGGGCGGTGGTGCAGGACGAGGCCTGGCGGGAGCAGCAGGCATACCTGGACCGTTGGCGATAAGGCTGCCGGCCCCTTCGCGGGGTAAACCCGCTCCCACAGGTACGGCGCAAGCCTTGAGGCCTGTGCCGGCCCCTTCGCGGGGTAAACCCGCTCCCACAGGTACGGCGAAAGCCTTGAGGCCTGTGCCGGCCTCTTCGCGGGGTAAACCCGCTCCCACAGGTACGGCGCAAGCCTTGAGACCTGTGCCGGCCTCTTCGCGGGTGAACCCGCTCCCACAGGTACGGCGCAAGCCTTGAGGCCTGTGCGGGACCTGTGGGAGCGGGTTTACCCCGCGAAAGGGCCGGCACTGGCAACATCACTTGGACAGGTAACGCATCCCTTCCTCCAACCCTTGCAAGGTCAGCGGGTACATCTTGTCTTCGATCAGGTCACGCACCAGATGGGTCGATGCGGTGTAGTCCCAGGCCTGCTTCGGGTAAGGGTTGATCCAGATGATCTTGCGGAATTTCTCCATGAAGCGCTGCATCCACACGTAGCCGGCTTCTTCGTTCCAGTGCTCGACGCTGCCACCCGGCTGGGTGATTTCGTAGGGCGCCATGGCCGCGTCGCCGACGAACACCACCTTGTAGTCATCGCCGTACTTGTGCAGCAGGTCGAAGGTGGAATACCGCTCCGACGTGCGGCGCAGGTTGTTCTTCCACACCGACTCGTACACGAAGTTGTGGAAGTAGTAGTACTCCAGGTGCTTGAACTCGGTCTTGCATGCCGAAAACAGCTCTTCGCAGACCTTGATGTGGGCATCCATCGAACCACCGATGTCGAACAGCAACAGCAGCTTGACCGTGTTGCGCCGCTCGGGGCGCATCTGGATGTTCAGCAGCCCGGCATCGCGTGCGGTGTGGTCGATGGTGCCGTCGATGTCCAGCTCCTCGGCGGCGCCTTCGCGGGCGAACTTGCGCAGCCGGCGCAACGCCAGCTTGATGTTGCGCGTACCCAGCTCGACCTGGTCGTCAAGGTTCTTGTACTCGCGCTGGTCCCACACCTTCACCGCCTTGCCCTGGCGCTTGCCGGCCTCGCCCACGCGGATGCCCTCGGGGTTGAAACCGCCCGAACCGAACGGGCTGGTACCGCCGGTGCCAATCCACTTGTTGCCGCCAGCATGGCGTTCCTTCTGTTCTTCGAGGCGCTTCTTGAATTCCTCGATCAGCTTGTCCAGACCACCGAGCGACTGGATCTGCGCGCGCTCTTCGTCGCTCAGCGAGCGCTCGAACTCCTTGCGCAGCCAGTCGTCGGGGATCAGCGCCTCGATGTGCCGGTCGAGGTTTTCCAGGCCCTTGAAATAGGCCGCGAACGCCCGGTCGAACTTGTCGAAATGGCGTTCGTCCTTTACCAGGATGGCGCGGGCGAGGTAGTAGAACGCGTCCATGTCGGCGAACACCACGTGCTTCTGCAGGGCCTGGTGCAGGTCGAGCAGTTCGCGCACCGACACCGGCACCTTGGCCGCGCGCATTTCATTGAACAGGTTGAGCAGCATGGCCCGGCTCCCGTCAGCGGTTGCCGCGCCGGCTCATGAAGGCCAGGCGTTCGAGCAGCTGTACGTCCTGCTCATTCTTCACCAGGGCCCCGGCCAGCGGCGGGATGGCCTTGGTCGGGTCGCGTTCGCGCAGTACCGCTTCGCCAATGTTGTCGGCCATCAGCAGCTTGAGCCAGTCGACCAGCTCGGAGGTGGACGGCTTTTTCTTCAGGCCTGGTACCTTGCGTACGTCGAAGAACACATCCAGCGCTTCGCTGACCAGGGCCTGGCTGATGTTGGGGTAGTGCACATCGACGATCTGCTGCAGGGTGGTGCGGTCGGGAAAGGCGATGTAATGGAAGAAGCAACGGCGCAGGAAGGCGTCTGGCAGTTCCTTCTCGTTGTTGGAGGTGATGATGATGATCGGGCGTTGCCTGGCCTTGATGGTCTCGTCGATTTCGTAGACGTAGAATTCCATCTTGTCGAGTTCCTGCAGCAGGTCATTGGGGAACTCGATGTCGGCCTTGTCGATTTCATCGATCAGCAGGATCACCCGCTCTTCGGCCTCGAAAGCTTCCCAGAGCTTGCCTTTTTTCAGGTAGTTGCGCACGTCGTGGACCTTGTCCACGCCCAGCTGCGAGTCGCGCAGGCGGCTGACCGCATCGTACTCGTACAAGCCCTGGTGGGCCTTGGTGGTGGACTTGATGTGCCAGGTGATCAGCCGTGCGCCGAACGAGGCGGCCAGCTGCTCGGCGAGCATGGTCTTGCCGGTGCCGGGTTCGCCCTTGACCAGCAAGGGGCGTTCGAGGGTGATGGCCGCGTTTACCGCCAGTTTCAGGTCGTCTGTGGCGACGTAGTCGCGGGTGCCTTCGAACTTCATGGGGCATGTCCTCTTTTGTAAGCCTGTAGGGGCCTCTTCGCCGGCACGCCCGCGAATGGCCCGACAACTGTTCTTGATCTGTCACCGACTATAACGCGGGGTTTGCCGGCTGGAAACGCAGACCGGGTATTCAGTCCCTGAATGCTCCGTCACTTCAGCCTCGGTCAGAATCTGGCGCGTCACGCTCATAGCGCGCATTGAATGCCTGGATAAACCCGTTGCGCAGGATCTGCAGGAACGCCTCGAACGCGCTGATGTCCTGCTTGCGTACGCTGCCACTCAATTCCACGCGGGTCGCGAACTGGTTCTTCGGCTGGTTTTTCAATACCGTCTCGGTCGCGCCCACCAACGCCTCCCAGACCGAGCGGAAGAAGCCTTTGTCCTTTTCTTCGACATCCTGCTGCCAGTCGAACACATCCACGTCGCGCAACAGCGGCTTGATGTAGCCGTTCAGGCGGCCGTTGGTGGCCTCGGCCTCTATCACCACGTCACCGTGCCCGGCATTGAAGTCGAACTTGCCGTAGGCACTGGCGAAATCATTGAGCTTGCGCAGCTCGATGCCGGTGGCGCGCAGGCGGAATTCGAAATCGTCGAAATTGCTGAACGGGTCGAACGTGGCGCGGCTTTCCACCTTGGCATCGTCCACCATCAGCGCCGTGCCATCGAAACTGGCGTCGCGTCGGCCTTGTTCGTCGCGGATGTTGGTGAGGTTGCGGATACTGGCGTTCAGCTGGGTGGCCTTGAGGTTGACCGGCGGCTTCGAGTTGAAGTTGCGGAAGGTCAGCACGCCTTCGTCGATGCGTACCTCATTGAGGGTGATCGGCAGCAGTTTCTCCAGTTGCTGGCGCCAGTCGGTGCCCTGGCCGGTCTGTGAGTTCTGCTTGTTGCCGCCGTCGACGAAGTTCAGTTCGGGCCGGTCGAACACCACTTCAGCCACCACTGCGCGGTCATACCACAGGGCGTGCCAGCTCACCGACAGGTCGATCAGCGGGGCGTCGAGAAACGGCACCGGTACCTTGCCGGTGGTCTTGACGATCTTCAACCCGTTGATCTGGTAGGCACCACGCCACCAGGCCAGGTCGACGTCGGTCACCTGGCCACGGTAGTCGCCCATGTCGGCCAGTTTGTCGTTGAGGTAGTCGCGCACCAGGTAGGGCAGGGCCAGGTGCAGCGCCAGCAACAGCGCGATCAGGCTGGCCAGGCCGAACAACGGCCAGCGATAACGGGCTCTCATCGGAGTGTCTCCAAGGCAGCATGTGCGGTTGACCGCAACGCCACTCGCTGAGTTCGAACAGGCTTTACGGGCTACCGGCTCGGGCTTACCCTTGAAGTCTTTCCCCGCTCGTTTTCATGCCAAGGACCCCTGCCATGAGCCGTATCTTTGCCGACAACGCCCATTCCATCGGCAACACGCCGTTGGTGCAGATCAACCGCATCGCCCCGCGCGGCGTGACCATCCTGGCCAAGATCGAAGGGCGCAACCCGGGTTACTCGGTCAAATGCCGCATCGGTGCGAACATGGTCTGGGACGCCGAAAGCAGCGGCAAGCTCAAGCCGGGCATGACCATCGTCGAGCCCACCTCGGGCAATACCGGCATCGGCCTGGCCTTCGTCGCCGCTGCCCGTGGCTACAAGCTGATGCTGACCATGCCCGCCTCGATGAGCCTGGAGCGGCGCAAGGTGCTGAAGGCGCTGGGCGCCGAGTTGGTGCTGACCGACCCGGCCAAGGGCATGAAGGGCGCCATCGAGAAGGCTAACGAAATCGTCGCCTCCGACCCGGCCCAGTATTTCCTGCCTGGCCAATTCGAAAACCCGGCCAACCCGGCGATCCACGAGAAGACCACCGGCCCGGAAATCTGGAACGACACCGATGGCGCGGTGGACGTGCTGGTGGCCGGCGTCGGCACCGGCGGCACCATCACTGGCGTGTCGCGCTACATCAAGCAGACCCAGGGCAAGGCGATCACGTCCGTGGCCGTGGAACCACTGGCATCCCCGCTGATTACCCAGACCCTGGCCGGCGAGGAACTCAAGCCCAGCCCGCACAAGATCCAGGGCATCGGCGCCGGCTTCGTGCCGAAGAACCTTGACCTGTCGATGGTCGACCAGGTGATGACGGTGACCGATGAGGAATCCAAGGCCATGGCTATCCGCCTGATGCAGGAAGAAGGCATTCTCTGCGGTATTTCCTGTGGTGCGGCGATGGCGGCGGCCGTGCGCCTGGCCGAAAAGCCGGATATGCAGGGCAAGACCATCGTCGTGATTTTGCCGGACTCTGGCGAGCGCTACCTGTCGAGCATGCTGTTCAGCGACATGTTCAGCGAGCAGGAAAACCAGCAATAAATGGCCTGTCGCTGACCCGGCGCAACGTTCGTTGGCCGGGTTCATTGCAAAATTTTCATCAATGAGTTGCCGCCGGGGTTATTTTTACAGCGGCGGCAGCGGTTTATGATGGCAGGATGATTTACAGGAGTGCAGGCCCACGGCGCTGTCTCTTCCTCAAGGAGTGAAAGCATGACCTTTTCCTTTGCAGCCAAGGCGGGTGTCCTGCTGGTGTTTTTCGGCAGCGTGCTGTTCGTGCACCTGCGCGGCAAGGCTCGCTTGCCGGTGTTGCGCCAGTTCGTCAACCATTCGGCGCTGTTCGCCCCCTATAACAGCCTGATGTACCTGTTTTCCGGCGTGCCGTCCAAGCCTTACCTGGATCGCCAGCGCTTCCCCGAGCTGGATGTGCTCAAGGACAACTGGCAGGAAATCCGCGAAGAGGCCATGCGCCTGTTCGACGAAGGCTATATCCGCGCCGCCGAAAAGGACAACGATGCCGGTTTCGGTTCGTTCTTCAAGAAAGGCTGGAAGCGCTTCTACCTGAAGTGGTACGACAAGCCGCTGCCCTCGGCTGAAACCCTCTGCCCGCGTACCGTCGAGCTGGTCAGCAGCATCCCCAACGTCAAGGGCGCGATGTTTGCCCTGCTGCCGGGTGGCAGCCACCTGAACCCGCACCGCGATCCGTTCGCCGGTTCCTTGCGCTACCACCTGGGGCTGTCCACGCCCAACTCCGACGCCTGCCGCATCTATGTCGATGGCGAGGAATACGCCTGGCGTGATGGCGAGGATGTGATGTTCGACGAAACCTACGTGCATTGGGTGAAGAACGAGACCGACGTTACCCGGGTGATCCTGTTCTGCGACATCGAACGCCCGCTGAGCAGCCCTCTGATGACCCGCATCAACCGCAAGGTCAGCGCCTTCCTCGGCCGTGCTACCGCACCGCAGAACACCGACGACGAGCGCGTAGGCGGGATCAACCAGGCCTATGCCTGGAGCAAGCGCTTCAGCAACCGTATCAGTGCCCAGGTGAAGCAGTTCAAGCGCGCCAACCCCAAGGCCTACCGCGTGCTACGGCCGGTGCTGGCGGTGCTGGTGGCCTATCTGCTGTATCGCTGGTTGTTCTGATTCCCGCCTGGGGGGCTGTCGTGCAGCCCCCTGTGCAGTTCCAGGCTGCTCAGGCAAGACCCTGCAGCAGGCCATCGGCCCGCACGATATCGACGATCACCTGTTCGTCTACCGCATATACCCCGCGTGAGGCTTTCCATACCAGGTGCTTTTCCTGCAGGGCGATGAGTGCCTGCTGTACCCCCGGCACCTCGGCCTTCACTTCATTTGCGGCCATGCCTGCCAGCTCCATCGCCTTGGCATACAAGGCCAGGGTAGGGGCCTCGAACGGTGCATAGTCGTTACCTTTGACGCACATTACACGCAACACTGCGGACTGGATCGGGGTGAGGCTGTGGATCACCTTTTTCAGGCTTGCGTTCAAGTCATCGGCCTGGGCCCGGACCAGTTCGCTGAACCGCGCCGGAATCGCCTGGGGCTCGATGCTGAAGTCGAAGCGGATTTCATCCGCTGCGGCGCCCAACAGTTCCGGGCGGTAGCCGCTTTCCCTGAACAGCTGGAATACCTCGGTTGGGTCAAGCGTGCAGGGCAGGTCGATGTTGGCACAAAGCCAGTCGATGAAGTCCTGATCCAACGTCGGGAATTGCACCATCGAGGCGCCGAAGAATGCCTGGTCCTTGCTGTTGCGCAGCATCGCCAGCTTGTCCCGGTTCGAACCTGTGCAAACGATGCGCAGGCCATGGTGCTTCGAGCTGTTGAGCTCGTCCCGGGCGGCCTTGAGGGCGAACAGGGCGGCTGTGCCGGCTTCCGTGGTGATGGCGTGCTGGGCTTCGTCGATGATCAGGACAATGATCTTGTGCGACTCATCGGAGAGTGCCACCAGGGCGCTGGTCAGGTCGATGTCCTGGCCGAGGCCGATCTTGTCCAGGCTGAAATTCAGCCCGCCAACCGTGACCTTTTCCATGCCGGACGCCTTCGCCAGGCGCGTGATGAAGCCTTCGTTACGACCCACCGCGTCACGCACCGTTTCGACGATGACCTGGCCTGGATCCTTGGTCAGGTCTTTCCACAGGTCGGCATACAGCACGATCGCCCCTGCAGCTTCGAGGGCGGGGCGCAGGTCCTCACGGGCGAAGGTGGATTTGCCGGTGCGCCGTGGCGCAGCGAGAAAGACGCCGGAGCTTGCCGCGCTGCCCACGGCGACATGCAGGATCAACTGCGACAGGCGGGATGCGAGCGCCGGGCGGTGGTAGACGGTTTCACGCATTGCTGCACCTCCATGCGAATCTATAGCCGATTATAGACCGACTATAGATGGATTATAGGTTGCCTGGGAGGAGCAGTTTATAGCGAATTATAGAGTGATTATAGGGTGATTATAGAAAGCGCTGGCAAACCGCCCATGCCACCTCTCACGCCGGCTCCAGGGCAGTGACTACCTTCCCCCGGCTGAGCTGCACCAGTTTGTCCGCCGTATCGAAATAGCGGTCGTCGTGCGAGATCACGATAATGGTCTTGCCCATGCGTTTCAGGTCTGGCAACAGTTCGGTGTAGAACACCCGTCGGAAGGTCGGGTCCTGGTCCGCTGCCCATTCGTCGAACACCAGCACCGGTCGCCCGTCCAGCCAGGCGTTGACCAGCGCCAGGCGCTTGCGCTGCCCGGTCGACAGGTCGGTGGTGCTGAAGGTGCCATCGCGCACGCTCACCTTGTGGGCGATTTCCAGCCGTTCCAGGTAGCGCGTGGCATCGCCGGGCAGGCTGTGTTCGTGCTCGGGCAGGTCGTCGAACAGGTAGTAGTCGGCGAACACCGTGGTGAACAGCTGGCGATAGTCGTCCAGCCCCTCTGGGTCGACGGCCTTGCCATTCAGGCGCACCTCGCCGCGCTGCGGGGTGTACAGGCCCAGCAGCAGCTTGATCAAGGTAGTTTTGCCGCAGCCGTTCTCGCCGACGATGAACAGGATCTCGCCCGGCTCGATGCTCAGGTTCACCGGCCCGACGCGGAACGGTTCGTGGCCGTCCAGCGCTGGGTAGCTGTACTCGACGTTGTGCAGCGCCAGGTGGGCGCTGGCCGGGGCGGTGCGTTTGGCCGGTGGCTCCAGCAGCAGGTGTGGCTCGGGCGACGAGAAGCGCTCGGCCAGGTCGGCAATGCGACGGAACGCCACCTGGGCACGGCCGAGGATCGGCAGGTTGCTGATCAAGGTTTCCAGTGGGCCTTTCATGTACAGCAGCACCAGCACGAAGCCGCTCATCACCGCCGGGTCGTTGCTGGGCCACAGCGACTGCAAGGCCAGGGTCAGGCCGATGACCACGAAGAACAGCATCGAACCCAGGCTCTTGGCCACGACGAAAATGTTGATGGCGCGGATATGCGTGCTGGCGATGAAGTCGGCGGTGCCCTGGATGTTGCGGGTCAGCATGGCGTGGCGGCGACGGCGGTCGATGCGCAGCTCCTTGGCGCCTTCGGCGATGGCCGAGTAGTGCTTCTGCAGGTTGTCTTCGGCATCGCGCGCGGCGTTGAAGCCGGCCACGCCTTTTTGCCGGGCGATGTACTGCACGCCGCTACCGATGCCGATCGCCGCCAGGGTAATGAGGAATATCGGCCACGACAGCCACGCCAGGTAGGCCAGGCAGCCGGACACGGTGGTGAGCGAGATGGCCAGCGGGGCGAAGGCAAAGGCGAAGTCGCTGATGGTGTCGACGTCGCGGGTCAGCACCGGGATCAGGCGGTGGCTGCGGTAGCGCTCGATCTGCTCGATGGGTGCCGACAGCACCTTGGCCCCGAGGTCCTTGCGCAGCCGGGCGATGACCTTCTGGCCGACGTAGTTGGTGCCGCTGTCAGCGGCTACGCTGCTGACCAGGGCCAGCAGGCACAGGCCGGCGAAGGCCAGGAGCAGGCCCTGGCTCATGCCGCCCGGTGCATGCAGGCCCTGGTTGACGGTGGCCAGCAGGGCGGTCACCGCCAGGCCGCCGAGCATGCCCAGCAGCACCGAGACGAGTACTGCCATGCGGTAGGGTTGGAGCAGGCCCAGCAGTTCGCGGATGGCCCCGGGAGAAGAGGTTTTCATGAAGCGTGATCTCGCTGGTGGAGTGGGGCTCGGTCAGCTGCCGAGGGTCAGGGTGCCCTTCATCAGGGTGCTGTGGAACGGGAACGAGCAGTAGAAGCTGTAGGCGGTACCGGCTTTCAGCAGCTTGGTATCGAAGGTGACGCTGTCCTGCTCGCCGCCGCCGATCAGGCGGGTGTGGGCGAGCACCCGGGTGTCGCCGGGCTGGATGTAGTCGTGCACCTCGCCGGCCTTCTGGCCATCGTCGAGTACCCCCTGCATGTCGGCCTGGGTGCTCAGCACCCAGTTGTGGCCCATCACGTTCTTAGGCATGGCGCCAGGATGGGTGAGGGTGACCGTGAACGCACTGCAGGCCGCCGGCACGCTGATGGCGGGCTTGTCGAATGTCATCTGGTCGGTGCCATGGATTTCCACGGCGCATCGTTGCGCCGACCAGGCGGTCGGGGCAGCGGCGAGCAGGGTGAGGAGCAGGAGCTGGCGAGTCATGTACGGTTCCTGGGCGATAAAAGGGGGCACATCGTTCAGACGAACCGGCGCGCCCTGGCTTTACCTGCGGCTGCGGGGCTGGTGAATTTCGCGCAGGGCCGCTCGTTCATCTAGTCAGGCGCTGCCATGGCGCACATCCCGATTTCGCCGCCAACGCGGCCCTGGCTTGAGGTGACCGGACATGAGTGAACTGCTGAGCTTCGCGATCGAACCCCTGGACGCCGTGCGCGGCAACCTGCCGTTACTGGTGCGCGCGCCGGAGCCGGGCATCGACCTGCTGGAAGCGTTTGCCGAGCTGCAGCCGCTGGTGGACCGCCACCTGCTGCAGGCCGGCGGCATCCTGTTCCGCGGCTTCGAGGTGGCGGGCGCCGAAGCCTTCCGCCAGTTCGCCGCGGCCTTTGGCCACCCGCTGCTCAACTACGAGTTCGGCTCTACCCCGCGCAGCAACGTGACCCAGGGCGTGTACACCTCCACCGAATACCCGGCGCACCAGCGCATTCCCCTGCACAACGAGCAGGCGTATACCCTGGAATGGCCGATGAAGATCTGGTTCTACAGCGTGATCCCCGCCGAGACTGGAGGCGAGACGCCGATTGCCGACAGCCGCGAGGTGTACCGGCGCATGCCGGCGCGGATTCGTGAGCGGCTGGTGGAGAAGGGGCTGATGTACGTGCGCAACTACGGCAACGGCCTGGATGTGGAGTGGTCGCAGGTGTTCAACACGGAAGACCCGCGCCAGGTCGAGGCCTATTGCCGGGCGCATGCCATCGAGTGCATCTGGAAGGACGACGGCGAATTGCGCACCCGCCAGCGCTGCCAGGTGGTGGCGCGGCATCCGCTGACCGGGGAGGACGTGTGGTTCAACCAGGCGCACCTGTTCCATGTGTCGAACCTGCAGCCAGAGGTGCGTGAGTCGTTGATGGACATCGTCGAGGAGGAAGACCTGCCGCGAAATGTGTATTACGCCGACGGCACCGCTATCGAGGATGCGTTGCTCGATGAGGTGCGCGGGGTGCTGGATGAATGCACCATCAGCTTCCCCTGGCTGGCGAACGATGTGCTGATGCTGGACAACATGCTCGCGGCCCATGCGCGGTCGCCGTTTACCGGTAAGCGCAAGGTGGTGGTGGCAATGGCGCAGGGGTCTAGCGAGGTGTAGGGCTGATTTGGGAGTGAGGGCTGCCATGTGCCTGGCTTGAGAGGTGTGGTGCCTGCCATGTGCCTGGCTTGAGAGGTGTGGCGCCTGTGAGATCGAGCGCCGCCCGCGCGGCGCTTCGCGGGACAAGCCCGCTCCCACATTTGTTGCAACGTGGCCATGCCTGTGGGAGAGGCGTTGTCAGCCTGGGTGCATGGCTTGAGACAGGAGATGCGGCAGCAATGCCAACTTAGAAATCCAGTCAACCCACCAAGGCTGGCAACCATGGCCTGACAGGTTCGGCACGTTGCAACAAATGTGGGAGCGGGCTTGTCCCGCGAAGCGCCGTGCGGGCGGCGCTCGGTCTTCCTGGCGCCACCTCCCTCAAGACGATGACCCGCCGCCCCTAAATCAGCCCCGCATGCCTTCGTCTGACAGTTACCGCTCGACTGCCAGGACACCGCTCGACATGAATGCTGATCAAACCCTCCAGCTCGCCCGCCGCTTCATAGCGCTCGCTCCTGAGAAGCGCCGCCTGTTCCTCAAGGCGATACAAGGCGAGGGCATGGATTTCTCGGTACTGCCGATCGCGCCAGGTGTCGAGGTAGCCGAGCGTGACCAGCTGTCGTATGCCCAGCGGCGCATGTGGTTCCTCTGGCAGCTTGACCCACAGGGCGCGGCGTACAACCTGCCGCTGGCCGTACGCCTGCACGGCCCACTGCAGCTGGCCGCCCTGCAGCAGGCCTTCGATGCCCTGGTGGCCCGCCACGAAACGCTGCGCACCCGCTTCGTCGCCGACGGCGATGACGTCCGCCAGCAGGTGGACAACTTCGCTGCCCCGTTGCAGCTGCGCCAGGATGCCCTGGCCGAGCTGGACGAGGGCGCCCGCCAGGCCGCCATCGAGACCATCGCCGAAGCCGAAGCCCTGGCCCCGTTCGACCTTGCCAGCGGTCCGCTGCTGCGCGTGCGCCTGCTGCAACTGGCCGCGCAGGAACACGTCCTGCTGCTGACCCTGCACCACATCGTCGCCGATGGCTGGTCGATGAATGTGCTGATCGATGAATTCCTGCGCCTCTACGACGCCGCCGTGGCCGGCACCGATGCCGGCCTGCAGCCGCTGCCGATCCAGTACCGCGACTACGCCCTGTGGCAGCGCAGCTGGCTGCAGGCCGGCGAGCAGGAACGCCAGCTGGCCTATTGGCAGGCGCACCTGGGCGACGACCATGCGCCGCTGGAGCTGCCTCTGGACCGCACCCGCCAGGGCCGACCCAGTTATCGTGGTGCGCGCCACGCGTTCGTCATCGCCGCCGATGTCGCCGACCGCCTGCGCGGCCTGGCACGCAAGCACAACGTCACCCTGTTCATGACCCTGCTGGCCGCCTTCAAGCTGCTGCTGCAGCGCTACAGCGGCCAATCGGCGATCCGCGTCGGCGTGCCCATCGCCAACCGCAACCGAGCGGAAAGCCAGGGGCTTATCGGCTGCTTCATCAATACCCAGGTGCTGCACACCGAGATCGACCCATTGCTGGACATTGCCGGCCTGCTGCAGCGCGTGCGCGAAACTGCGGTAGGCGCACAAAGCCACCAGGACCTGCCGTTCGAACAGCTGGTGGAGGCCCTGGACCTGCCGCGCAGCAGCGACAGCCCGCTGTTCCGCGTGCTGTTCAACCACCAGGCGCAGGTGGCCGATGTGCAGGCCATCGAAACCCGCAGCGGCCTGAGCCTGGCGCCGATCGCGCTGGCCAGGCACAGCGCTCGCTTCGACCTGGCGCTGGATACGTACGAGCGAGCGGGGCAACTCCATGCCGCGTTCACCTATGCCACCGATGTGTTCGATGCGGCCACCATCGCCACCCTCGGCGAACAGTGGCTGGCCCTGCTGCAGGCCCTGGCCGACGAAACGGTTGGCGCCGTCGGCGAGCTGCCATTGCCCGGCCTGGCCGCTGCCATTGACGGGCCTGTGCGGGC
Organism: Pseudomonas sp. TE21394; assembly: GCF_054057835.1. NCBI lineage: Bacteria > Pseudomonadati > Pseudomonadota > Gammaproteobacteria > Pseudomonadales > Pseudomonadaceae > Pseudomonas > Pseudomonas sp. TE21394. The sequence goes on from NZ_JBSRZR010000001.1 coordinate 3,371,477, forward strand.
TGGCGAAACCCTGCTGGTCCACCAGCGCTTTGCCGCCGCCGCCAGCCGTCACCCCGAACGCCGGGCGGTAATGGCCGCGGGCGAGCAGGCCAGCTTCGCCGAACTCGACAGCCGCGCCGAGGCCGTCGCCAACCGCTTGGTCGAAGCCGGGGTCGGGCCGGACACGCTGGTCGGCGTACTGGCTGACCGCAGCGTCGGCATGCTCGCCAGTATCCTCGGTGTGCTCAAGGCCGGTGGCGCCTATCTGCCACTGGAGCCCGGGCAACCCGCCGAGCGCCTGGCCTACCTGCTCAGCGACAGCGGCGCGCAGCTGCTGCTGGCGCCAGGTGACTGGCAGGCGGAACTCCCCGACGTTGTGCAGCACCTGGACTGGACGCAATCGGCAAGCGGCAGCGCTACCCGTGTCGCCCCGGCCCCGGGCAACCTCGCCTATGTCATCTACACCTCCGGTACCACTGGCCAGCCCAAGGGCGTGGCGATCAGCCACGCGGCCCTGGCCAACTATGTCGAGGGCATCACCGCGCGTCTGCCGGTCGAGCGTATCCGCAGCATGGCGCAGGTCTCGACCCCGGCCGCGGACCTTGGCCACACCATGCTGTTCGGTGCCCTGTGCGGCGGCCATACCCTGCATTTGCTGTCACGCGAGCAGGTACTGGATGCCGAAGGCTTCGCGGCCTATCTGGCCGAGCACCAGGTGGATGCGCTGAAGATCGTGCCGTCGCACCTGGAGGCGATGCTGGCGGCTGGCCGTTCGGCCTTGCCGGCGCAGTGCCTGGTGCTTGGCGGCGAAGCCAGCGGCCCGGGCCTGCTGGCCAAGGTCCGTGAGCTGGCGCCGACGCTCAGGGTGTTCAACCACTACGGCCCGACCGAGACCACCGTCGGCGTACTGGTAGCCGAACTGAACGGGCAAGCCAGCCTCGGTCAACCGCTGGCCAACACTCGTGTTGCGCTGCTCGACCCTTGCCTGCAGACGCTGCCGGCCAAGGCCAAGGGCGAGCTGTACATTGGTGGTGCCGGCCTGGCCCGGGGTTACCTGAACCGCCCCGCGCTCACCGCCGAACGTTTCGTCCCCGACCCGAACGGCAGCCATGGCCAGCGCCTGTACCGCAGCGGTGACTGGGTGCGCCAAGACCGCGGGCTGCACTTTGCCGGGCGCGTGGACGGCCAGGTGAAGATTCGTGGCTACCGCGTGGAGCTGGGCGAAATCGAAAACCAGCTGCGCGCACTTGATGGTGTCGCCAACGCCCTGGTCCGCGTCCATGGCCAGGCGCCGCAACTGCAGCTGGTCGCCTGGCTGGTGCCCAGCCAGCAACCGACAGACAGCCTGGCCTGGCAGGACGCGATCCGTGCCACCCTCACAGGCCTGTTGCCCGAACACATGGTGCCGAGCCACCTGATGGTGCTGGAGCACCTGCCGGTCACCGCCAATGGCAAGGTTGACGTCAAGGCGCTGCCGGAGCCGGTCGCCAGTCAGAAGGCCTACCAGGCCCCGCAGACCCCGCTGCAGATACAGCTGGCGCAGATCTGGGCCGAGGTGCTGCACGTGCCGCAGGTGGGTCTGAGCGACAACTTCTTCGCCCTCGGCGGCCATTCGCTGCTGGCCACCCAGGCCGTGTCGCGGGTACGTCAGCAGTTGGGGCGGGATATTCCCCTGCGCAGCTTGTTCGACACCGTCGACCTGCAGCGCTTCGCCCAGGCAGTGGCCGAGGCTGAACAGGGCGCCGGCCTGGCCATCGAAATCCTCGACCGCCAGCAACCCCTGCCGGTGTCCCGCTCGCAGCACCGTCAGTGGCTGTTCTGGAAACTCAACCCGCACAGCCTGGCCTACAACACGCCGATGGCGGTGCGCATGCAGGGCAACCTCGACCGTGCGGCGCTGCAGGCAGCGCTGGACACGCTAGTGGCCCGCCACGAATCGCTGCGTACAGTGTTCGTGGAAACCGAAGGCCTGCCCTGGCAGCGCATCCTGCCAGCAGCCCCGGTGGTGATTGGTTTCGAAGACCTCGGCGGCCAAGGCCACGCCGCGCAGATGCGCAAGTTGGAGGCCGAGGCCTTCGTGCCGTTCGACCTGGCGCACGGTCCGCTGCTGCGTGCACGTCTGTTCAAGGTGCATGAGCAGGAGCACCTGCTGTCGCTGACCCTGCACCATATCGTCTCCGACGGCTGGTCGATGAGCCTGCTGGTGCGCGAGTTCGCCGCCGCCTACAACGCCGCCGCCAGCGGCCAGGTTTACAGCCCCGAACCGTTGCCGGTGCAGTACGCCGACTTTGCCGCCTGGCAGCGCAAGTGGCTGGCCGAAGGGCAGATGCAGGCGCAGATCGCCTACTGGAAGGCCCGTCTGGAAGACGACTTCGAGGTGCTCGAACTGCCGGCCGACCGCGTTCGGCCGCAGGCCAGGAGCTACCGTGGCAGCCGCTTCGACGTGCGCCTGCCGCAGGCCCTCAGCGAGCGTTTGCGGGCATTGGCCCTGGCCGCCAATGCCACGCTGTTCCATGTCTTCCTGGCGGCCTACGCCATCGTGCTGGCGCGCTACAGCCGCAAGGGCACGCTCAACATCGGCGTGCCGGTCACCAATCGCAACCGTGTGGAGCTGGAGGGCCTGATCGGCTTCTTCATCAACGTGGTGGTGGCCCGCATCGACGTCGATGGCAGCCAGCCGTTCGTGCAGCTGCTGGCGGCGGTCAGGGAAACCACCTTGCAGGCCCAGGCCAACAAGGACGTGCCCTTCCTCGAGGTGGCCGAGGCGTTGTACCCGGACCGTGAGCAGGGCGTGAACCCGTTCTTCCAGGTGCTCTACAACCACCTGCGCGACCTCGGCGAGCAGGTCGCCAGCGATGCGTTGCACGGGTTGCAGGTCAAGGAAGAGGACTTGCAGGAACCGGGCGCGCAATACGATATCTCGCTCAACACCCTGGAGCGATCCGACGGGGTGACGGCATCGTTCAACTACTCGACCGACCTGTTCGATGCAGCGCGCATCGAACGCATGGCCGGGCACTGGCTGGCGCTGCTGGAGGCCATCTGCGCCGAGCCACGGCGCTGCATCGGTGAACTGGGCTTGCTCGGCGCTGCCGAGCGCCAGCAACTGGTCTACGGCTGGAACCCGGCACACCAGGCGGCGACCGGCCTGTGCGCGCACCAGCTGCTGCAGCGCCAGGCGCGGGCGCGGCCCGATGCGCCAGCGCTGGTCTGCGGCGATCAGCAACTGACCTACGCCGAACTGGACCGCCGCAGCAACCAGCTGGCGCACTGCCTGCGCGCCATGGGTGTAGGGCCGGAGCGCCTGGTGGGCGTGGCCGTCGAGCGTGGCCTGGGCATGGCCTTGGCATTGATCGCCATCCACAAGGCCGGAGGCGCCTACGTGCCGCTGGACCCGGATTACCCGCAAGAGCGCCTGGCCTGGATGATCGAAGACAGCGGCATCGGCCTGCTGCTGGCCGATGCGCCCTCGCGTGAGCGCCTGCAAGCGGGCAGGCAACTGCCCTGCGTGCTGCTGGAGCCCGGTAGCGAGTGGCTGCAGGCCTGGCCCGCCGAGCCACTGGCTAGCCTGGCTGCGCCGCACAACCTGGCCTACCTGATCTATACCTCAGGCTCCACCGGCATGCCCAAGGGCGTGGCTATCGAGCATCACGCGCTGTCGCTGTTCTGCCAGGTGGCTGCGCAGTATTCGCGCCTGGGCCCGGACGACCGCGTGCTGCAGTTCGCCACCTTCAGCTTCGACGGGTTCATCGAGCAGTTCTTCCCGCCGTTGGCCCAGGGTGCCTGCGTGGTCCTGCGCGACGCGCGGGTATGGGACACGGCCACCTTGCTGGATGAGATCAACCGCCATGGCGTGACCGTGGCCGACCTGCCGGCTGCCTACTGGCGTGTGCTGGCCCTGGAGCGGCGCAACCCCGAGGCCTATGGCCGGCTGAAACAGATTCATGTCGGTGGCGAGGCGGTACCGGAAGACGCCTTGCGTGCCTGGCTGGCCGATGGCCCGCCAGCGGTGCGCCTGCTGAATACCTATGGCCCGACCGAAGCCACCGTGGTCGCCACCACCTACGACTGTTCGCAGATGACTGCGGCGCAGATCGGCCAGGGCGGTGTGCCCATTGGCCGCGCGTTACCGGGCCGCACCCTGTATGCCCTGGACGAGTGCCTGGCACCGACCCCGACCGGCGTGCCTGGCGAGCTGTTCATTGGCGGTGCCGGCTGCCTGGCGCGTGGTTACCACCAACGGCCGTCGCTCACCGCCGAGCGCTTTATCCCCGACCCGTTCGACCCGCTAGGCGGTGGCCGCCTGTACCGCACCGGCGACCTTGGCTACTACGACGAAAACGGCCAACTGGCCTATCGCGGCCGGGTTGATCACCAGGTGAAGGTGCGCGGTTTCCGTATCGAACTGGGCGAGATCGAGCAGTGCCTGCGGTCGCACCCGGGCGTGCGCGAAGCCACCGTGGTGGCCATCGACCTGCCCAGCGGCAAGCAACTGTGCGCCTATGCCGTGCCGGCCGATGGCCACGACGCTGACCTGCGCCTGGCGTTGCAGCAGCACCTCAGGGCCAGCCTGCCGCACTACATGATCCCGGCGTGCCTGGTGACCCTGGCGGACATGCCGTTGACCGCCAGCGGCAAGCTCGACCGCAAGGCGCTGCCCATGCCTGACCTGGGCCAGTCGCAGCACGCCTACGAGGCGCCGCAGACCGAGCGGCAACAGCAACTGGCAAGCCTCTGGGCGCAATTGCTGAACGTTGACCGGGTTGGCCTGAACGACAACTTCTTCGAACTGGGCGGCCACTCGTTGCTGGCTGCCCAGGTGGTATCACGGATCAACGTGGAGCTTGGGCTGGACATGCCCCTGCAGCTGATCTTCACCCACCCCGAGTTGCGCGCGTTCGCCCAGGCACTGGACGAGCAGGGCCTGTCGCTGACTGACGACGGCCTGAGCGATATCGAACACATGATGAACGCATTCTCCGAGGCCTGACATGGAATTCACTGCAGCACAACGCATCGCCCAACGTTTCGTTGGCCTTTCCGTGGAGCAACGCCAGCAGGTCCTGGCGCAGATGCAGGCCAGCGGGCAGAGCTTCCGCCTGCTGCCCATCGTGCCGGCGCGCCAGGGCCTGGCGCGCATTCCGCTGTCATACGCCCAGCAGCGCCTGTTGTTCCTCTGGCAGCTGGAGCCCGCCAGCCCGGCCTACAACGTGCCGCTGGCCATACGTCTGAAAGGCGCACTGGACCGGGCGCTGCTGCAACAGGCGCTGGATGCGCTGGTGCAGCGCCACGAGTCCCTGCGCACGCGCTTTGCCGCGCAGGAGGGTGAGTTCTACCAGGACATCCTCGACCACTGCCCACTGCCGATCGAGTGGGTGGAATTCGCCGAGACTCCAGACGAAGCGTCGCTGAGCGAGGCCGTGGACGCTGCCCTCAAGCAGCCCTTCGACCTGCAGGCCGGCCCGCTGCTGCGGGTGACCCTGCTGCGCGTGGAGGCTGAACACCATGTGCTGGCGCTGAGCATGCACCACATCATCGCCGACGGGTGGTCCAGCGATGTGCTGGTGCAGGAGTTCATCCAGCTGTACAGCGCCCTGGCCGAGGGGCGCCAGGCACAACTGCCAGACTTGCCGATCCAGTACGCCGACTACGCCATCTGGCAGCGCGCCTGGCTCGAAGCCGGTGAAGCACAGCGCCAACTGGCCTACTGGCAGAGGCAACTGGGCGACGAGCAGCCGGTGCTGAGCCTGCCGCTGGATTTCGAACGCCCGGCCACGCCCAGCCAGCGCGGCGCGGTGCTGCGCGTGGATATCACCGGCGCGCAGGCCGAAGCCCTGCGCAGCCAGGCGCGCAAAGGCGGCTACACCGTGTTCGTGCTGGTGCTGGCGGCCATGGCGGTGGTGCTGTCGCGCTACAGTGGCCAGGCCGACATCCGCATCGGCGCGCCCAACGCCGGGCGCAACCGCAAGGAACTGGAGGGCCTGATCGGCTTCTTCATCAATACCCAGGTGCTGCGCGTGCAGGTGGATGAGCGCGCCACCTTCGCCGCGCTGCTCGACCAGGTGAAGGCGGTGATCGGCGCGGCCCAGTCGCATCAGGAACTGCCGTTCGAGCACCTGGTCGATGCCTTGCTGCCGGAGCGCAACCTGGCCCACAACCCGCTGTTCCAGTTCAAGATCAACCAGCACGTGGCCGCCCGCGACGCGGGACGCAAGCGCCTGGGTACGCTGGAGGTGGAAGGCTTCGCACGGGACGACGGCGATGCCCGCTTTGACCTGGCATTCGACTTTTCCGACAAGGCCGACGGCATCGAAGGCTACTTCACCTATGCCACCGAGCTGTTCGAACGGGCCACCATCGAACGCATGGCCGGTTCGCTGCGGCGGGTGCTGGATGAGCTGACCGGCGACCTGCAGCGGGCAATTGTCGATTGCCCGGAACTGCCGGCGCTGACACCGGCGCCCACGCAGGTTTACCCACACGGCGATGTGCTAGCCCTGTGGCGCCAGGCCATGGCGCGCGGCCTGGCTCATGGTGGCGTGCGCGCCGGTGAACGGTTCATGACCCAGGCCGGGCTGGAGGCGGCGTCCAATCGCCTGGCCGATTACCTGCGCCAGCGCGGTGTCGGTGTCGGCAGTATCGTTGCCTTGTGCCTGCCGCGCTCCATCGAGTGGGTCGGTGCCTTGCTGGCGGTGCTCAAGACCGGCGCCGCCTATCTGCCGCTGGACCCCCAGCAGCCCCAGGAGCGCTTGCAGCAATTGCTGGCCGACAGTGGCGCTGCCGTGCTGTTGCACGAACCAGGTGACCAGCGCTTCACCGGCCTGGAAGGCGTGCAAGTTGTCGCTTGCGACCATACCCAATGGGCAGCCTGCAGCGACCGCCCGGTAGAACTGGCGATCGCCACCGAACAGCCAGCCTACCTGATCTACACCTCCGGTTCGACCGGCCAGCCCAAAGCCGTGGTGGTCAGCCATGGGGCTCTGGCCAGCTATATCCAGGCGCTGCTCGAGCGCCTGCAATTGCCCGCTGAAGCGAGCATGGCGATGGTCTCCACCACCGCCGCCGACCTGGGCCACACCGTACTGTTCGGTGCCCTGGCCTCGGGCCGCCTGCTGCACCTGCTGCCGCAGGAACTGGCGTTCGACCCGGACGGTTTCGCCAGCTACATGGCGCAGCATCAGGTTGGTGTACTGAAACTGGTGCCGAGCCATCTGCAAGGCTTGCTGCAAGCGGACCGCGCTGCCGACGTGCTGCCGGCCGCGGCATTGATCCTCGGGGGCGAGGCGTGCAGCTGGGGCCTGCTGGAAAAGGTTCGCGCACTGCGCCCGGGTTGCCGGGTCATCAACCACTACGGCCCGACCGAAACCACCGTCGGCGTGCTCACCTTCGAGCCCGGCCAGCCATTGCCAGGCTGCCGCACTGTGCCGGTCGGACGCCCGCTGGGCAACGCCTGCGCCCAGCTGCTGGACGGTTATCTCAACCCGCTGCCGGTGCAGGTGACCGGTGAGCTGTACCTGGGCGGGCAGGGCGTTGCCCAAGGGTATCTGGGCCAGCCAGCGCTGACCGCCGAGCGCTTCGTTCCGACCGAGGGCGGAGCCCGTCTGTACCGTACCGGCGATCGTGCACGGCTTGCGGGCGATGGCCTGATCGAGTTCATCGGCCGTGCCGATGACCAGGTGAAGATCCGCGGTTACCGCGTGGAGCCCGGTGAAATCGGCCGGGTGCTGGCCGGCCTGCCCGCTGTCAGCGAGGCCGTGGTACTGGCCTTGCCGTTGGAGGGTGACGCCGAGCGCCTGCAGCTGGTGGCCTACGTGGTCGCCGCAGCTGGGGTGACCGTCGAGCAGTTGCAGGCGCTGCTGCTGGCCCGCTTGCCTGACTACATGGTGCCGGCGCAGATGGTATTGCTGGAACGCCTGCCGCTGACCGCCAACGGCAAGCTCGACAAGCGTGCGTTGCCGGTACCCGGTGCAGTCAGCCGTGGCTATGTAGCGCCGCAGGGGGATATCGAGGAAGCACTGGCGGCGGTGTGGGCCGATGTGCTCAAGCTGGAGCGGGTCGGTAGTAGTGACAATTTCTTCGAACTGGGCGGCGACTCGATCCTCAGCCTGCAGATCATCGCCCGGGCCAAGCGTCAGGGTATCCGGATCACCCCCAAGCAACTGTTCGAACAACAGACCGTCGCCCAACTGGCGCAGGTGGCCAAGCGCAGCGAGGTCAAGCCAACGCCTGCTGCGGCAGCCGTGGGCGCCACCATCAGCGGCGAGGTCGCGTTGTTGCCAGCCCAGGCGCGGTTCTTCGAAATGCAGATCGCCCAACCGGCGCACTGGAACCAGTCGGTACTGCTCAAACCGACCAGCCCGGTACAAGTGAATCACCTGGAGGCCGCGCTGCGCGCCGTGGTAGCCCAGCACGACGCCCTGCGCCTGCGCTTCACTCGCAGCGCCGACCAATGGCAGGCGCGCTTCCAGCCACTGGACAATGCACCCCTGCTGCAACAGCGCAACCTCAATGGCCTGAGTGAACTGGACGCTGCCGGCAACCAGGTTCAGGCCTGCCTGAACCTGGAGCACGGGCCGCTGCTGCGTGGCGAACTGTTCGACTTTGCCGATGGCCAACAGCGCCTGCTGCTGGTGGTCCATCACCTGGTGGTCGATGGCGTGTCATGGCGCGTGCTGCTCGAAGACCTGCAAAGCGCCTACCAGCAGCTGCTGGCCGGCCAGGCGGTGAACCTGCCGGCCAAGACCTCGTCGGTGCAGGCCTGGGCCGAACGCCTGGCCAGCCATGCCGGCAGCCCGGCGCTGCAGGCACAGCGCGACTACTGGCTGCAGGCCTTGGCCGGCGCCCACGCCGAACTGCCGCGGGACAACCCGCAGGGCAGCCTGGCCAACAGCCACGCCCGGACCGCCACCACCCGGCTGGATGCCGAGCGCACCGCCAAGCTGCTGAGGCAGGCCCCGGCCGCCTACCGCACGCAGGTCAACGATCTGCTGCTGACCGCGCTGGCGCGCACCCTGTGCCAGTGGAGTGCGCAGGACAACGTGCTGGTCCAGCTGGAGGGCCATGGCCGCGAAGACCTGTTCGACGACCTCGACCTCAGCCGCACCGTGGGCTGGTTCACCAGCCTGTACCCGGTGCGCCTCACGCCCGGCCACGACCTGGGCCAGTCGATCAAGACGATCAAGGAGCAACTGCGCGCGGTGCCGGACAAAGGCATCGGCCATGGCCTGCTGCGCTACCTCGGCGACGCCGATGTACGTGACCAGCTGGCGCGTGCCGCCCAGGCGCGGGTCACCTTCAACTACCTCGGCCAGTTCGATTCCAGCTTCGATGGCGAAGCCGGCGCCCTGTTCACCCCAAGCGGGGAAAGCGCAGGCCGCAACCAGTGCGCCGGTGCACCGCTGGGCAACTGGCTGAGCATCACCGGCCAGGTATACGCCGGCGAGCTGTTCCTGGAATGGACCTACAGCGCCGACATGTACCACCCGGCCACCGTCGAAAAGCTGGCCCAGGCCTACGAGCAGGCCCTGGCGGAGCTGGTCGAGTACTGTTGCGATGCCCGGCACCAGGGGGTGACCCCAGCGGACTTCCCGTTGGCCGCACTGACCCAGGCGCAGCTGGACAGCCTGCCGCTGCCGGCGCAGCAGATCGCCGATGTGTACCCGCTGTCACCGATGCAGCAGGGCATGCTGTTCCATACCCTCTACGACGCGCAGGCCGGTAACTACATCAATCAACTGCGGGTGGATGTGCAGGGGCTGGATGTGCAGCGGTTCCGGCAGGCCTGGCAGGCCACCCTGGAGGCGCATGACATCCTGCGCAGCAGTTTCGTCCTGCAGGGCGCGCTGGAGCAGGCCGTGCAGGTGGTACACAGGACTGTCACGTTGTCGTGCAGCGAGCACGACTGGCGTGGCCAGCCAGCGCTGGAGCAGGCCTTGCAGGCCTTGGCCGAGGCTGAACGCCAGCGCGGTTTCGACCTGGCCAGCGCGCCGCTGCTGCGCCTGGTACTGGTGCGCACCAGCGACAGTAGCCATCACCTGATTTACACCAACCACCACATTCTCATGGACGGCTGGAGCACCTCGCGCGTGCTCGGGGAGGTGCTGCAGCGCTACGCCGGCCAGCTGCCGCAAGCGCAGGCCAGGCCTTACCGCGACCATATCGCCTGGCTGCAAGGCCAGGACGCGGCGCTTGCCGAAACCTTCTGGAAGGCTCGCCTGGCGGCGCTGGACGCGCCGACCCGCCTGGCCCAGGCCATTGGCGGCAGCAGCGGCGCAAGCGGCTACGGCGAGCACCGCCTGGCTTTCGACCGCGAGCAGACCGCACGCATCGAAGCTTTCGCCCGGGCCAACCGGGTCACCGTCAACACCCTGGTGCAATCGGCCTGGCTGCTGCTGTTGCAGCGTTGCACCGGCCAGGCCAGCGTGTGCTTCGGCGCCACGGTCGCTGGGCGCCCGGCGGACCTGCCGGGGGTAGAGGAGCAGATCGGCCTGTTCATCAACACTTTGCCAGTCATTGGTGCCCCGCGTACCGAGCAGCGCGTGGCCGAGTGGATCGGCCAGGTACAGGCTGACAACCTGGCTCTACGCGAGTTCGAGCACACGCCACTGTACGACCTGCAGCACTGGGCCGGGCAGGGCGGTGACGCCTTGTTCGACAGTATTCTGGTGTTCGAGAACTACCCGGTGGCCGAGGCACTGCAACAGGGTGCGCCCGCTGGCCTGCGTTTCGGCGACGTCGCGGTGCAGGAGCAGACCAACTACCCGCTGACCCTGGTGGTCGAGCTGGGCGCGATGCTGTCGATGCGCTACAGCCACGACCGTGCGCTGTGGAGCGATGAGCACGTCGGCCGCCTGGCGGGTTACTTTGCTACCTTGCTGCGGGCGCTGATCGAGAGTGCGGATGCCGTTATCGGTGAGCTGCCGCTGCTGGACCAGCCGGAGCGGCAACGGTTGGTCGAAGGCTGGAACGACACCCAGGCCGCCTACCCGGACGAGCGCAGCATTCACCAGTTGATCGAGGCCCAGGTGTTCGCCACCCCGGACGCGCCGGCGCTGGTGTTCGGCGAGCAGACCCTGAGCTATGCCCAGCTCAACCGCCGTGCCAACCAGCTCGCGCGCCGCCTGCGCGAGCAAGGCGTGGGCCCTGACGTGCTGGTCGGCATCGCCATGGAGCGCAGCCTGGAGATGGTCATCGGCCTGCTGGGCATTCTCAAGGCCGGCGGTGCCTACGTGCCGCTGGACCCGGAGTACCCGCAGGAACGCCTGCGCTACATGTTCGACGACAGCGGCATCGCCTTGCTGCTGAGCCAGTCGCACCTGCGCGACAGCCTGCCGATCCCGGCCGGGCTGCGTTGCCTAGAGCTGGATACGGAAGACCTGAGCGGCTACAGCGATGCCAACCCGGACACCGATGTAGCGCCGCTGAACCTCGCCTACGTGATCTACACCTCTGGCTCCACCGGTCGCCCGAAAGGCGCGGGCAACAGCCATCGGGCGCTGGTCAACCGCCTGTGGTGGATGCAGAAGGCCTACGCCCTGGACGCCGGCGACAGCGTGCTGCAGAAAACCCCGTTCAGCTTCGACGTGTCGGTGTGGGAGTTCTTCTGGCCGCTGATGACCGGCGCGCGCCTGGTCGTGGCCCAGCCGGGGGCGCACCGCGACCCGCAACTGCTGGTGGACACCATCGAGCACTACGGCATCAGCACGCTGCACTTCGTGCCGTCGATGCTGCAGGCGTTCATGACCCACGAAGCGGTGCAGCGCTGCGTCAGCCTCAGGCGTGTGGTGTGCAGCGGCGAAGCACTGCCGGCCGAACTGGCCCGGCAGACCCTGCAACGTTTGCCGGCGGCGCGCCTGTACAACCTGTACGGGCCGACCGAAGCGGCCATCGACGTCACCCACTGGACCTGCCAGCCGGACGAAAATATCAGCGTGCCGATCGGCCAGCCGATCGACAACCTCAAGACCCATATCCTCGATGGCAGCCTGCAACCGGCAGTACGCGGCAGTGCCGGTGAGCTGTACCTCGGCGGTGTGGGCCTGGCCCGCGGTTATCACCAGCGCCCGGCGCTGACCGCCGAACGCTTCGTGCCAGACCCGTTCAGCAGCGACGGCGGCCGCCTGTACCGCAGCGGCGACCTGGCGCGCTACCGCGCCGACGGGGTGATCGACTACGCCGGGCGTATCGACCACCAGGTGAAGATCCGCGGCCTGCGCATCGAACTGGGCGAGATCGAAGCGCGCCTGCTGGAGCTGGCGAGCGTGCAGGAAGCGGTGGTGCTGGCCCAGGACGGGCCGGGCGGCAAGCAACTGGTGGCCTACGTGGTGCCTGCCGACAGCACGCAAGCGCAGGGCGCGTTGCGCGACAGCCTGCGTGCCGCGCTCAAGGCTGGCTTGCCGGACTACATGGTGCCGGCGCACCTGCTGCTGCTCGACCAGTTGCCGCTGACGCCGAACGGCAAGCTCGACCGCAAGGCCCTGCCGCAGGTGGATGCCAGCCAGTTGCAGGGCGAGTACGTGGCCCCGCAGAGCGCGCTGGAGCAACAGATCGCGGCGATCTGGGCGCAGGTGCTGAAGTTGGAGAGGGTTGGCCTGGCGGACAACTTTTTCCAACTTGGCGGGCATTCCCTGCTAGCCACGCAAGCGGTCGCGCGCTTGCAGATGGAACTGGGGGCGGACACACCACTGGCGCTGCTTTTCCAGACCGACAACCTTCGCGATTACGCCACCGCCGTCAGCGCCGCAACCCGTGACCGCACAGCAGATCTGGACGAGTTCCACGAATTCATGAATGAGCTTGAGGCAGTTTGAGATGAGCACCGATACCCGCAATACCGACCTGGTTCACCGCTTCATTCGGCTGCCGCTGGAGCAGCGCAAGCTGTTTCTTGAAAAGTTGGCGTCCAAGGGCAGCAGCCTGGCGCAATTGCCCATTGCGCAGGTGTGTGGCGACTTCGAGCAGTTGCCGCTTTCCTATGCCCAGCAACGCCAGTGGTTCCTCTGGAAACTGGACCCGGACAGCGCGGTATACAACATATCCTCGGCCCTGCGCTTCAAGGGCAAGCTGGACCTTGTAGCCCTTCAGCATGCCTTCGACGGCCTGCTGGCCAGGCACGATGCGCTGCGTACCACCTTCCATCAGCAAGGGGAGCGGGTGCAGCAGGTGGTACACCCACGCCTGGTGTTGCCGGTGACCCCTGAAACGCTGGATACACCGGGCGAGGAGGCCTTGCGCGAGCAGGTGGAGCGAGAGGCGCGCCAAGGCTTCGACCTGGAGCATGGGCCACTGCTGAGGGTCAGGCTGCTGGCGCTCGATGCGCACGAGCACGTGCTGGTGTTGACCGTCCACCACATCATCGCCGACGGCTGGTCCATGCCATTGATGGTGGAAGAGCTGGTGCGCCTGTATGAAGCCTGCAGCCAGGGCCGCGAGGCACAGCTGCCCACGCTACCCATTCAATACGCCGACTACGCCATCTGGCAGCGGAGCTGGATGGAAGCCGGGGAGCAGGCGCGCCAGCTGGCCTACTGGACCCGCCAGCTGGGCGGCGAGGATCCGCTGCTGGAGATGCCGCTGGACCGCCCGCGGCCAACGGTCAGCAGCCTCAGGGGGGCACGCCTGGCCATCGACCTGCCGGCAGACCAGGCGCGTGCGCTCAAGCGCTTCGCCCAGCAACGAGGGGTGACGCTGTTCATGCTGCTGCTGGCCAGCTTCCAGGTTCTGCTGCACCGCTATTCAGGGCAGGCAGATATCCGCGTCGGTGTGCCGGTGGCCAACCGCAATCGCGTGGAAACCGAGCGCCTGGTCGGGCTGTTCGTCAATACCCAGGTACTGCGGGCCGAGTTCGATCTGCAGCTGACCTTTGCCGACTTCCTCGGCCAGGTCCGCCAGCGGGTGGTCGAGGCGCAGGCCCATCAGGACCTGCCCTTCGAACAATTGGTAGAAGCCCTGCAGCCGGAGCGCAGCCTGAATCACAGCCCATTGTTCCAGGTGATGTACAACCATCAGACCCAGGCCAGGGGCGAGCACCACACGCTGCCGGGGCTGGAGGTGAGCGCCGTGGCGTGGGACAACCACACCGCCAAGTTCGACCTGACCTTGGAAACCTTCGAGCACGAGACCGGTATCGGTGCTGCGCTGGTCTACGCCACCGACCTGTTCGATGCTGCGACTGCCCGCACTCTGGCCCGACACTGGCAGAACCTGCTGCACGCCGTCGTCGAGCAGCCCAACCAGCGAATTGCAGAACTTGCCTTGCTGGACGACAGCGAGCACCAGCAGATCATCGCAGGATGGAACGCGACTCAGGCCAGCTACCCGGATGCCAGCTGCATTCACCAGCTGTTCGAGGCGCAGGTAGCGCGAACCCCGGATGCCCCGGCACTGATCTCCGGCGAGCAGACGCTGAGCTATGCCGAGCTCAACTGCCGGGCCAACCAGCTGGCGCACAGGCTTCGCGAGCAGGGTGTGGGCCCGGACGTGCTGGTGGGCATTGCCATGCAGCGCAACCTGGAGATGGTCGTCGGCCTGCTGGCCATCCTCAAGGCGGGTGGCGCCTATGTGCCACTGGACCCGGAATATCCGCAGGACCGCCTGGAGTACATGCTCGAGGACAGCCAGGCGATCCTGGTGCTGTCGCAGACCAGCCTGAGTGAGCGAATGCCGGAGCAGTTCCGCTCGCGCACGCTGCTGCTGGACCAGTTGCCGCTGGACGCCTACCCGGATACCGACCTGGCCTGCATGAGCAGCCCGCGCAACCTCATCTACTGCATCTACACATCAGGCTCGACGGGCAAACCCAAGGGCGTGCAGGTCGAGCACCGCAGTGTGGCGGCACTGGTCGGCTGGTCGTTATCGGTATACGACCAGGCAGACCTGTGTGGCGTGCTGTTCTCCACGTCGATCTGCTTCGACCTGTCGGTGTGGGAGCTGTTCGTCACCCTGTCGGCGGGTGGTTATGCAGTGTTGGCCGCCAATGCCCTCGAGCTGCCGAACCTGGCGGCGAAGGACCGGGTGCGGCTGGTGAACACCGTGCCATCGGCAATCAGGCAACTGAGCGAAACCGGCAATATTCCAGCGTCGGTCAACACCATCAACCTGTGCGGCGAAGCGCTGAAGCAGGCGCTTGTCGATGACCTCTACCGCCTGGCGCACGTGCGCGCGGTGTACGACCTGTATGGCCCGTCCGAGGACACCACCTATTCCACCTGCACGCTGAGGTTGGCCGGTGGCAAGGCGAACATCGGCCGACCTTTGCACAACAGTGCTGCCTACGTGCTCAGCGGTGCCCTGCAACCGGTGCCGGTAGGGGCCGTCGGTGAGTTGTACCTGGCCGGTGCCGGCTTGGCCCGCGGTTACCTGAAGCGCCCGGGTCTCAGCGCCGAGCGCTTCATCCCCAACCCCTTCGATGCCCACGGCGGGCGCATCTACCGGACCGGTGACCTGGCCCGCTACCGGCCGGACGGGGTGCTGGAGTATGTCGGCCGGGTAGACCACCAGGTGAAGGTTCGCGGCTTCCGTATCGAACTGGGCGAGATCGAGGTGCGCCTGCAACAGCAGGCGGTGCGCGAAGCCGTGGTCATGGCCGTTGATGGCCCCGGTGGCCAGCACCTGGTGGCGTATGCAGTCCCTGACGAGCCTGGGGTGATGGCCGATGCCGCTGCGCAGGCAGCCCTGCGCGACCAACTGCGCAGTGCGTTGCGCAGGCAACTGCCGGAGTACATGGTGCCTTCTTACCTGGTGCTGCTGAGCAAGCTGCCACTGACGCCGAATGGCAAGCTGGACCGCAAGGCGTTGCCGCGCCCGGACCTTGCCCTGGCGGAGGAGGCCCACGTGCCACCGCGCACGCCCTTGCAGCAGCAGGTGGCCGCGATCTGGGCGGATGTGCTGAAAGTTGACCGGGTTGGCCTGGGCGACAACTTCTTCCTGCTGGGTGGTCACTCCCTGATCGCCACCCAGGTGACCAGCCGCGTGCAAGAGCAGCTGGGCTTGGCGGTCAGCCTGAAAGCGCTGTTCGAAACCCCTGATCTGGGCGGCTACTGCACGCAGCTTGAGCAGCTCACGCCACAGGCGGACCCTGTTCAGAATCAGCTGGCTAAATCCCTGGAGGCCCTGAAACGTCTAACTACGGAGGAAATTGAAAAGCTGGTTTCTTAGGAGATTTTAACTGTGCAAGAGCTGCTTGAGTCTGTAAAGCTACTGTCCACCAAAGAGCGCCAGGCCCTGGCAGCCTTGCTCAAGCAGCAGGGGGTGAACCTGTATGGGCTCACCCCGATCTTCAGGCGCGAGCCTGCAACCCCTGTCCCCCTTTCCTATGCCCAGCAGCGGCAGTGGTTTCTCTGGCAACTCGAGCCTGCCGCGCCGCTGTACAACATCCCGGCGGCCTTGCGCCTGCAAGGCCCCCTGGATGTCGAGGCATTGCAACGCAGCTTCGACGCGCTGGTGGTTCGCCACGAAATCTTGCGCACCACCTTCAGCGATGAAGGGCAGGGCGCTGTCCAGGTCATTCACCCCGAGCACAGCGTGGCGTTGGCGATCCAGACGCTGGCCGGCGCCGATGAACAACGTGTGCGCGAGTTCGTGGAGGCCGAGGCACGCCGCCCGTTCGACCTGCAGCACGGGCCACTGCTGCGGGTCAGCTTGCTGCGCCTTGGGCAGGACGAGCATGTACTGGTGCTGACGCTGCATCACATCGTCTCCGATGGCTGGTCGATGCCGCTGATGATCGATGAGCTGATGCAGCTGTATGCCGGTTATAGCCAAGGCCAGGCGCCGCAGCTGCCGGCGCTGCCGATCCAGTATGCCGACTACGCGATCTGGCAGCGTCAGTGGATGGAAGCGGGTGAGCAGGAGCGGCAGCTGGCGTACTGGAAGGCCCAGCTTGGCGATGATCAGCCAGTACTGGAGCTACCCACCGATCGTCCGCGTGCTGCGTCCAGCAGCCACCGAGGCGCCCGGCATGAGGTTCGCCTGCCGGAAGCCCTGGTGCATTCGCTCAGGCAGCTGGCCCAGCGTCAGGGGGCGACGCTGTTCATGGTGTTGCTGGCCAGTTTCCAGGCTTTGCTGCACCGCTATTCGGGGCAGGCGGATATCCGCGTCGGGGTACCGGTGGCCAACCGTAACCGGGTGGAAACCGAACGGCTGATCGGCTTTTTCGTCAACACCCAGGTATTGCGCGCCGAGTTCGACCTGCAACTGACCTTCAGCGACCTGCTCCAGCAGGTCAAACAGCGAGTGCTGGGAGCGCAGAGCCATCAGGACTTGCCGTTCGAGCAGCTGGTGGAGGCCCTTCAGCCCGAGCGCAGCCTGAGCCACAGCCCATTGTTCCAGGTGCTGTACAACCACCAGGTGCAGGCCAAGGGCAGACAGCGCAGCGTGCCAGGGCTACAGGTGGAGGGGCTGACCTGGGCCCACGACACGGCCAGGTTCGACCTGACCCTGGATACCTTCGAATACGAGCATAGCCTCGGCGCCGCCCTGAGCTACGCGACCGACCTGTTCGATGCCGCAACCATCGAACGGATGGCACGGCACTGGGTGAACCTGCTTGAGGCGATCGTGCACCAGCCCGGTCAGCGCGTGGCCGACCTGCCGCTGGTCAGCCAGGCGCAACAGGACCAGACCGTACAGGCCTGGAACCCGTCATCGATGCAGTTCCCCGCCGAACAGCCGCTTCATCGACTGATCGAGGCCCAGGTTGAAGCTGCACCGGATGCGACAGCATTGGTCTGCCGCGAGCAGACCCTGAGCTACGCCGAACTCAACCGCCGGGCCAACCAGCTGGCGCACAGGCTGCTGGAGCTGGGCGCAGGGCCGGATGTACTGGTGGGCCTGGCCGTCGAGCGCAGCCTGGAGATGGTTGTCGGCCTGCTCGGCATTCTCAAGGCAGGTGCTGCCTACGTACCGCTGGACCCGGCGTATCCACAGGACCGCCTCGCCTATCTGTTCGAGGACAGCGGTATCCGCCTGTTGCTGACCCAGCAGCACCTGCGTGACACCCTGCCAATACCGGCTGGCGTGCATGTGCTGGAGCTGGACGGCGATACCGGCCTCGGCGGCTACAGCGAGGTCAACCCTGCCTGCCGGGTGAATGCGGACAACCTGGCTTATGTGATCTACACCTCGGGCTCCACCGGTAAGCCCAAAGGTACGCTGCTGCCGCATCGGAACGTGGTGCGCCTGTTTGCTGCCACCCGGCACTGGTTCCATTTCGATGCCAGTGACGTATGGACGGTGTTTCACTCCTATGCCTTCGACTTTTCGGTATGGGAGCTGTACGGCGCGCTGCTGCATGGCGGCAAGGCGGTCATCGTGCCCACGGACGTGGCGCGTTCCAGCGAAGACTTCCACGCCTTGCTGGTACGCGAGCAGGTTACCGTGCTCAACCAGACTCCTTCGGCGTTCAAGCCGCTTGTTGCGGTTGCCTGCGAGGCGGCGAAGGCGGGGCAGCAACTGGCCCTGCGGCATGTGCTGTTTGGTGGCGAGGCCCTGGAGGTCAGCAGCCTGAAACCCTGGATGGACGTGTTTGGCGACCACCCGCCGCGCCTGGTCAACATGTATGGCATCACTGAAACCACCGTACACGTGACGTACCGGCCGATCACCCTGGAAGACTTGCACAACGGCGCCAGCAGCCCGATCGGCGAGGTCATCCCCGACCTGTCATGGTACTTGCTCGACGCAAACCTGAACCCGATCCTGCCGGGTTGCACGGGGGAAATGCTGATTGGCCAGGCGGGCCTGGCGCGGGGTTATCACGGCCGCCCCGGCTTGACTGCCGAGCGCTTCGTACCCAACCCTTTCGATGACCACGGTGGACGCCTGTACCGCTCGGGCGACCTGGCCCGTTACCGTACCGACGGAGTCATCGAATACATCGGGCGTATCGACCACCAGGTGAAGATTCGCGGGTTCCGTATCGAGCTGGGCGAGATCGAAGCGCGCCTGCTCGCCCAGCCTGCCGTGCGCCAGGTTGCGCTGCTGGCGCTGGATGGCGCCAGTGGCAAGCAACTGGTGGGCTATGTGGTGCCTGCCGATGCTGGTGTGCTGAACAGTATCGAACAGCAGGCGCAACTGCGTGACAACCTGCGTACCGAACTGAAGGCCAGCCTGCCTGAGCACATGTTGCCCGCGCATCTGCTGTTCCTGGAAGTGCTGCCCCTTACCGGCAACGGCAAGCTCGACCGCAAGGCCTTGCCGGCACCAGACGCCAGCGTGCTGCAGGGTGAGTACATTGCGCCGCAAACCGAACTGGAGCAGCAGATCGCAGCCATCTGGGCCAACGTGCTGAAGCTGGAGCAAGTCGGCCTTGCCGACAACTTCTTCGAACTGGGCGGCGATTCGATCATGTCGTTGCAGGTTGTCAGCCGTGCCCGCCAGCTGGGTATCCGCTTCACCCCCAAGGAGCTGTTCCAGCACCAGACAGTACAGGGGCTGGCTGCGATCGCCCGGCGAGAAACCGGCACCGCAATCGACCAGGGGCGGGTCGAGGGCAGCATGCCGCTGACTCCGATCCAGCAGTGGTTCTTCGCATCGGACGTCGTCGAGCGGCATCACTGGAACCAGTCGCTGATGCTACACACCCGCGAGGTGCTGGATGAACACCACCTGCAGGCGGCGTTGCGCTGCGTGGTCGACCATCACGACGCCCTGCGCCTGCGCTTCAGCCAGGCCGAAGGTGCCTGGCAGGCAGTGTTCGGCACCGCGCAGCATGAACTGTTGTGGCGTCGCCAGGTTGAACATACCGAAGCACTGGAGCAGGTCGGCAACCAAGCCCAGCGCAGCCTGAACCTGGAGCAAGGGCCTCTGCTGCGGGCAGTGTTGGGCGAACTGCCCGATGGTAGCCAGCGGTTGCTGTTGGTCATCCACCACCTGGTGGTGGATGGTGTGTCATGGCGGGTGCTGCTCGAAGACTTGCAGCAGGCTTACCATGCCCTGGCCGCCGGCCAGACCCCAGTGTTGCCCGCCAAGACCAGCGCGTTCAAGGCCTGGGCAGAGCAGTTGCAGAGCTATGCGACAACGCCCGCGCTGCAGCATGAACTGGCTTACTGGCACGAGCAGCTGCAAGGCGTTGACGATGCTTTGCCCTGTGACAACCCGCAAGGTGCCAATCTGCAGCGTTGCGCGGCCTCGGTCGCGACGCGCCTGGACGCACACTGGACGCACAAGCTGTTGCATGAAGCGCCGGCGGCCTATCGCACCCAGATCAACGACCTGCTGTTGACCGCGCTGGCACGGGTGATCGCGCGCTGGACCGGTCGCGCAGAGGTGCTGGTGCGCCTGGAGGGGCATGGCCGCGAAGACTTGTTCGACGGCATTGACCTGACCCGCACGGTTGGCTGGTTCACCAGCCTGTACCCGCTCAAGCTCAGCCCACAGGCGCAATGGGCGGGCTCGATCAAGACCATCAAGGAACAGTTGCGCGCCGTTCCCGACAAAGGGATGGGTTATGGCGTATTGCGTTACCTTGGAGGAAGCGAGGCTCGTCAGGTGCTTGGCCGACTACCGGCAGGCGAGATCGTCTTCAACTACCTGGGCCAGTTCGACAGCAGTTTCGATGCGGCAACAGGGCTGTTGACGCCGGCGCAGGAAAGCGCTGGCCAGAGCCATGATGACGCTGCACCGTTGAGCAGCCAGCTGGCCATCAATGGCCAGGTCTTTGCCGGAGAGCTGAAGCTGAACTGGACTTTCAGCAGCGAGCGTTTCCAGCCGTCCACCGTCCAGCGTCTGGCCGATGCCTACGCAGATGAGCTCAAGTCACTGATCGAGCACTGCTGCCAGGCGCATGAGCGCGGGGTAACCCCTTCGGACTTCCCGCTGGCCGGGCTGACCCAGGCGCAGCTGGACAACCTGCCGGTGGCTGCCGCGCAAATTGCCGATGTCTATCCGTTGTCGCCGATGCAGCAAGGCATGTTGTTCCACAGCCTGTACGAAGAAGGCAGCGGTAACTACATCAACCAGATGCGGGTCGATGTCGACCACCTTGACCCACAGCGTTTCAAGCAGGCCTGGCTGGATGTACTGTTGGCCCACGACATATTGCGCACCGGTTTCGTGTGGCAGGCAGAGCTGGAGCGAGCGGTGCAGATCGTGCACCGCAGCGTGGGCTCGCCGTTCACGGAACTGGACTGGCGCGACACCGAGCAACTGGAGGCCGCGTTGCAGCAGCTGGCTGATGAGGAGCGTCAGCGCGGCTTCGACCTGGCCCAGGCACCATTGCTGCGCCTGGTGCTGGTGCGTACCGACAGGCATCGCCACCATCTGATCTATACCAACCACCATATCCTGATGGATGGCTGGAGTACCTCGCGCTTGCTGGGGGAGGTGTTGCAGCGTTATGCCGGGCAACCGATACCGGTGCAGGCAACGCATTACCGCGATTACATCGCCTGGTTGCAGCGTCAGGATGCGGGCGCCGCTGAAACATTCTGGAAGGGCCAACTGGCAGACCTGGAGGCACCGACCTGCCTGGCGCAAAGCATCCCTGGCCTTGGCCTGGGCGGTTCGGCATCTGGGCAAGGTGAGTACCAGCAGCGCTTCGACCGCCAGCAAACCCGGCAGATCGAGGCCTTCGCCAAGGCTAATCGGGTCACGGTCAATACCTTGCTGCAGGCCTGCTGGCTGCTGTTGCTGCACCGCTATAGCGGCCAGCCCAGTGTCTGCTTCGGCGCTACGGTGGCTGGGCGGCCGGCTGATCTGCCAGGGATGCAAGAGCAGATCGGCCTGTTCATCAACACCCTGCCGGTGGTCGGCACGCCACGTGCGGAACAGACCGTCGCGCAGTGGCTGGCCCAGGTTCAGGCGAGCAACCTGGCGGCGCGCGAGTTCGAGCATTCTCCATTGTATGACGTGCAACGCTGGGCCGGGCAGGGCGGTGACGCATTGTTCGACAGCTTGCTGGTGTTCGAGAACTACCCGGTGGCCGAAGCGCTGCAACAGGGCGCGCCCGATGGCCTGCGCTTTGGCGAGGTGGCCAATCGCGAGCAGACCAACTACCCGTTGACGCTGTTGGTGAGCCCGGGGGCAACTTTGTCGATCCAGTACAGCCACAATCGCAGCCAGTGGTCTGGCCAGGCGGTCGAGCAGGTGGCGCAGCACCTGGGCAACCTCATCAGTGCCATGCTGGTAGATGCCGGCCGGGCACTGGCCGAGCTGCCGATGCAGGGCCCCGATGAGCAGCGCCAACTGCTCCAGGACTGGAACGCCACGGATGCACTGTTCCCGAGTGATAGCAGTATCCACCAGCTGATCGAGGCCCAGGTGCGCGCCACCCCGGACGCGCCGGCGCTGGTGTTCGGCGAGCAGACCCTGAGCTATGCCCAGCTCAACCGCCGTGCCAACCAGCTGGCGCACCGCCTGCGCGAGCAAGGCGTGGGCCCTGACGTGCTGGTCGGCATCGCCATGGAGCGCAGCCTGGAGATGGTCATCGGCCTGCTGGGCATTCTCAAGGCCGGGGGTGCCTACGTGCCGCTGGACCCGGAGTACCCGCAGGAACGCCTGCGCTACATGTTCGACGACAGCGGCATCGCCTTGCTGCTGAGCCAGTCGCACCTGCGCGACAGCCTGCCGATCCCGGCCGGGCTGCGTTGCCTGGAGCTGGATACGGAAGACCTGAGCGGCTACAGCGATGCCAACCCGGACAGCGATGTAGCGCCGCTGAACCTCGCCTACGTGATCTACACCTCTGGCTCCACCGGTCGCCCGAAAGGTGCCGGCAACAGCCATCGGGCGCTGGTCAACCGCCTGTGGTGGATGCAGAAGGCCTACGCCCTGGACGCCGGCGACAGCGTGCTGCAGAAAACCCCGTTCAGCTTCGACGTGTCGGTGTGGGAGTTCTTCTGGCCGCTGATGACCGGCGCGCGCCTGGTCGTGGCCCAGCCGGGGGCGCACCGCGACCCGCAACTGCTGGTGGACACCATCGAGCACTACGGCATCAGCACGCTGCACTTCGTGCCGTCGATGCTGCAGGCGTTCATGACCCACGAAGCGGTGCAGCGCTGCGTCAGCCTCAGGCGTGTGGTGTGCAGCGGCGAAGCACTGCCGGCCGAACTGGCCCGGCAGACCCTGCAACGTTTGCCGGCGGCGCGCCTGTACAACCTGTACGGGCCGACCGAAGCGGCCATCGACGTCACCCACTGGACCTGCCAGCCGGACGAAAATATCAGCGTGCCGATCGGCCAGCCGATCGACAACCTCAAGACCCATATCCTCGATGGCAGCCTGCAACCGGCAGTACGCGGCAGTGCCGGTGAGCTGTACCTTGGCGGTGTGGGCCTGGCCCGTGGTTATCACCAGCGCCCGGCGCTGACCGCCGAACGCTTCGTGCCAGACCCGTTCAGCAGCGACGGCGGCCGCCTGTACCGCAGCGGCGACCTGGCGCGCTACCGCGCCGACGGGGTGATCGACTACGCCGGGCGTATCGACCACCAGGTGAAGATCCGCGGCCTGCGCATCGAACTGGGCGAGATCGAAGCGCGCCTGCTGGAGCTGGCGAGCGTGCAGGAAGCGGTGGTACTGGCCCAGGACGGGCCGGGCGGCAAGCAACTGGTGGCCTACGTGGTGCCTGCCGACAGCACGCAAGCGCAGGGCGCGTTGCGCGACAGCCTGCGTGCCGCGCTCAAGGCTGGCTTGCCGGACTACATGGTGCCGGCGCACCTGCTGTTGCTCGACCAGTTGCCGCTGACGCCGAACGGCAAGCTCGACCGCAAGGCCCTGCCGCAGGTGGATGCCAGCCAGTTGCAGGGCGAGTACGTGGCCCCGCAGAGCGCGCTGGAGCAACAGATCGCGGCGATCTGGGCGCAGGTGCTGAAGCTGGAAAGGGTCGGCCTGACCGACAACTTCTTCGAGCTGGGTGGTGATTCGATCGTATCCTTGCAACTGGTCAGCCGAGCGCGCAAGGCCGGGCTGGAGTTTACCCCCAGGGAGCTGTTCGAGCATCAGACCGTACAGCGCCTGGCCTTGGTCGCGCGGCAACACCGTAGCGCGCAGGATGGCGAGCCGCCTGCAGCGTCGGCAGCGGATGCGTTGGCGGCGCTGACCCAGGCACAACGGCAGCTACTGCCAGTCCCGGTGGAGCAGATCGCTGACCTCTATCCGCTTTCGCCAATGCAGCAGGGCATGCTGTTCCATACCCTGCAAGGGCCAGAAGCCGGCCTTTACATCAACCAGACCGCGGTCTCGGTGGCAGGGCTGGACATTGACCGCTTCGCCGATGCCTGGCGGCAGGTGATTGCCCGGCATGACATTCTGCGCACGGCATTCTGGTCCGACCCGCAACTGCACGAGCCGATGCAACTGGTACTGCGCGAAGTCGCCCTGCCGTTGCAGGTGCTCGATTGGCGGCAGCGAGACTGCGCGCCGGAGGCGCTCAAGGCATTGGCGGCAGAAGAAGCTGCCCGAGGCTTCCAGTTGACGAGTGCGCCGCTCATGCGCCTGACACTGGTGCGCCTGGAAGATGGGGACGTGCAGCTGATCTGGACGCGGCATCACATCCTGATGGACGGCTGGAGCGATTCGCGCCTGCTGGGCGAGGTGCTGCAGACCTATCACGGGCAGGCGCCGGACCGCCCGGTGGTGCATTTCGGCAACTACATCCGCTGGCTTGGCGCGCAACCCCAGG
This sequence comes from Pseudomonas sp. TE21394, assembly GCF_054057835.1. Classification (NCBI taxonomy): domain Bacteria; kingdom Pseudomonadati; phylum Pseudomonadota; class Gammaproteobacteria; order Pseudomonadales; family Pseudomonadaceae; genus Pseudomonas; species Pseudomonas sp. TE21394. The sequence goes on from NZ_JBSRZR010000001.1 coordinate 3,396,072, forward strand.
AAAAACTCGAACGGTTCTGGAAGGCAACCCTCGGCGGCCTGGAAACCCCGACCTTGCTGGCTGGCACCGTAATGCCTCGCCCGGCGCCTGAGCTGGACGGCCATGCCGCGCTGTACCTGCGCTGGGACAGGCCCAGAACCCGACGCCTGCGTGAGCAGGCGCAAAGGCTGCGGGTGACCCCGAACACCCTGATCCAGGCGGCCTGGTTGCTGGTGTTGCAACGCTACACCGGGCAATCCACGGTGTGCTTCGGCGCGACGGTGGCAGGGCGTCCACCGAGCCTTGCGGGCGCCGATGAAATGCTGGGGTTGTTCATCAATACCTTGCCGGTGGTGCAGAGGCCCGAGCCGTGGCAACGGGTCGAGACGTGGTTGCAGCAGCTGCAGGCGTACAACGTCGAGATGCGCGACCATGAGCATGCAGCCCTTGCCAATGTCCAGCGCTGGGCCGGGCGCCCGGGCCAGGCGTTGTTCGACAGTATCGTCGTGTTCGAGAATTTCCCGGTCGATGAGCGCCTGGCGGAAAACAGTAGCGATTCCCTGCAGTTCGGTGATGTCAGTGCACGGGGCGTTACCAACTACGCCATGGACTTGTGCGTGGAGCTGGGCAACACCCTGGTGGTGGAGTTCATGTACCTGCGCAGCTGCTTCAGCGAGGCTGCCACCGAGGCATTGCGTGGCAGCTTCGAGCGTTTGTTGAATGCGCTGCTGGATGACCCGCAGGCTACGCTCGGTAGCCTGGACATGTTGGCCCCGGCGCAGTTGCAACAGGCAGCCACGCGTAACCGCCTGGCCGGTAGCGCGCAGCGCGAGCCGCTGCTGGCCGAGCAGATTGCCCAGCATGCCATGGATTGCCCCGATGCCGTCGCGGTGGTCTGCGCAGGGCAGCAATTGACTTATCGCGAGCTGGAACAACAGGCCAATCGCCTGGCGCATCGGCTCATCGCCATGGGCGCGCGGCCAGAGGCCACCGTCGGCATCGCCCTGGAGCGTTCGGTCGATGTCATCGTGGCGTTCCTTGCCGTGATGAAGACCGGTGCGGCCTATGTCCCGCTGGACATCGATTACCCCCAGGAGCGCCTGCAATGGATCGTCGATGACGCAGGCATGCACGTGTTGATCACAACCCGCGAGCTCAGGCCGCGTTTCGCCCAGGTGCAGTGCTGTGTCGAGCTGGACACACAGGTACCCGACGGGTTGCCGCTGACGCCGCCGCAAGTGAACCTGCAGCGGGACAACCTGGCCTACCTCATCTATACCTCTGGCTCTACGGGCCAGCCCAAAGGGGTAGCGGTCAGCCACGAGCAGATTCGCATGCACTGCCAGGCAATTGCCTCGCTCTATGACATGGATCGAACCACCCGCGAACTGTTGTTCATGTCATTCGCCTTCGATGGTGCCCAGGAACGCTGGCTGTCGACCTTGTCATCCGGTGGTTGTCTGGTGGTGCGTGAAAACCGTCTGTGGACGGCAGAAGAAACCTGGCAGGTGCTGCACGAGCAGCGCATCGACATTGCCTGCTTCCCACCGGCCTACCTTCAGCAGCTGGCAGAATTCGCCGAAGGCCAGGACCGGGCCTCGCCCCCGGTGCGGGTGTACTGCTTTGGCGGGGACGCGGTACCCAATGCCCTGTTCGAGCAGGTCAAGCGCAGCTTGCGGCCGCAGTGGCTGACCAACGGCTATGGCCCGACCGAGACAGTGGTCACGCCGCTATTGTGGAAGGTCTCCCGCGAGCAGACATGCGAGGCGGTGTTCGCACCGATCGGCACGCGTGTCGGTGAGCGCACGCTGTACGTACTCGACCAGCATCTCAATCCGTTGCCTGACGGTGTCGCGGGCGAACTGTACATCGGCGGCGAAGGGGTGGCGCGCGGGTATCACCGGCGGCCATCCCTGACTGCCGAGCGTTTCGTCGCCGACCCCTCTGGCCACGGCTTGCGCCTGTATCGCACCGGTGACCGGGTGCGGCGCCGCAGCGATGGCGTGATCGACTTCATCGGGCGCATGGACAACCAGTTGAAGGTGCGCGGTTTCCGCATCGAGCCGGGCGAAATTGAAGCGCGCCTGCGTGACCTGAGCGAGGTGCGGGATGCCGTGGTGGTCGCACGCGAAACAGCCACAGGCAAACAGCTGATCGGCTACGTGGTTACCCGCGACAAGCACGGCTGCGCCCAGGCATTGCGTGAGGCCCTGGCTGCCGAATTGCCGGATTACATGGTGCCTGCGCAACTGGTGCTGATGCCGGCATTGCCGCTCACGCCAAACGGCAAGGTCGACCGCAAGGCGCTGCCGGCGCCTGAATTCGTTGGCCAGCGGGTGCAGGTTGCACCGCGCAATGCGATCGAGCGGGCGTTGGCGGACATCTGGCAGCAAGTGCTGGACGTGCCCAGCGTGGGGGTCGAAGACAACTTCTTCGAGCTGGGCGGCGATTCGCTGCGGGTGCTCAAGATGCTGTCCCAGGTCCGCGCCTGCGCGGCGTTGCCCATCGAACTGAAACTGCGCGATGTCATGGCCAGGCCGACCATTGCCGAGTTGTCTGGTTACGCCGACAACGAGGCCAGCCTGGATCCGCTGCTGCTGCTCAATAACCGTGTGGATGGGGCGACGCCGTTGTTCTGCCTGCACGCCGGCTTCGGTACGGTGTTCGACTACGAACCCTTGGCGCGCCGCCTGGACGGCCGCCGTGCGGTCTACGGCATTCAGTGTCGCATGCTGCTGGATCATGCCTGGGAGGATGATTCCCTTCAGGCAATGGCGATCGACTATGCCCAGTACATCCGCCAGAAACAGCCGCAGGGGCCTTATCAATTGCTCGGGTGGTCGCTTGGTGGCGCGCTTGCGGTGCTGGTGGCCCATGAACTGGAAAGCCAAGGGCAGCAGGTTTCGATGCTGAGCCTGGTGGACAGCTTTATCCCTCAGCCGGGCCAGGTGGCACCTGACGCTGATTGGCGTGACGATCTGCACGGCTTCCTGGGGGTGATGCTTGGCGCCGACAGAGAGCGTCTGGTTGTGCCTGCGATAGCGGCCGATTGCGACAGCGACGGGTTGGCGCAGATCATCGACGCGGTGCGCACGACCCAGGCCGGGCAGTCAGCTTATGCCGAGATCGGCAGCGCGGAGCTGGCACACACTTTTGTCGTCGCGATGAAGCTCAAGGCACTGTCGCAGCAGATGGCCGCGTTGCCGGTTACTGTTGCAGAGGCTGTGTGCTGGTGGGCGGGTACCGGCAACTTCGCCGAGCGGCTTGCCGGGCCTGCCCGGCATGTCGCTGTAGATGCCGGGCATTACGACATTCTCAGGCATCCCGAGGTACTCGACGGTCTGATCGCCTTGCTGCAACGGCGGGACCTGGTCGGCGGCTGAAACTGGCCGCCCCGTTGCGGGGCGGCTGCCTGCATAAGGGCCCGTTGCCTACCCCTTGGGGTGGCAACGGGCTTTTTCATGACAGCGGCTCGTGCGGGAATGGGCAGGCAATGAAAAACGGCGCTCCCGTGTGGGAAGCGCCGTTGTATCAGCCGGCTTGCGGCAAGTGTGGCGGGATTGTTGTCAGGTCAGAAGTCGTAGCGCAGGTTCAGCATGGTGTTGCGCGGGGCGCCGTAGTGGGCGTAGCTGCCAGCCATGCCTGCGTAGTATTTCTCATCGAACAGGTTGTTGACGTTGACGGTGGCCGACAGGTTGTCGTTGATCTGGTAGCGCGCCATCAGGCTGGCGACGGTATAGTCGTCCTGCGTGACCCGTGCACCCAGGCGGGCGTAGGTGAGCGACGAACTGGAGTTCCAGCTGGCACCGCCGCCAATGGTCAGCTTGTTCCAGTCACCCTGAAGACGGTAGGTGGTCCAGAGGCGGAAGGTGTCCATGGGCAATTGCGTGGTCAGGCGGTTGCCATCGGCGTCCTCGGTACGCGAGTGGCTATAGCCGGTCTGCAGGTTCCAGCCGGGCAATATCTCACCGGACAGTTCCAGGTCGATACCTTTGGTTTCCGCACCGTCGACAGCGCGGTAAGCCTGGGTCCGACCAGGTGTCAGATTATCGCCATCTTCTTCGGCAAGGTTGTCGCGCTGGATCAGATAGAGTGCTGCGTTGGCATTCAAGCGGCCATCATAGAATTCACCTTTCCAACCCAGCTCGTAGTTCTTGCCCACCACAGGTTCCAAGGTCTTGCCGGACACATCCTGGGCAGACTGCGGTTTGAAGATGTCGGTATAGCTGACGTAGACCGACTGCTCCGGGGTCAGGTCGTAGACGATCCCGGCATAGGGCGTGACCACGCCGTTCTCGCGCATCTTGGTGGTCGGGGCGCGGGCGGGCAGGATGCTGAGGTTATAGTCGTAGCTGTATTTCGACACCCGGGCGCCCAGGATGAAGTGCAGCTCGTCAGTGACGTTGAAGCGACCGGCCAGGTAGTAACCGCTCTGACGGATAGCGACGTTGTAATCCAGGAACGGGACGTAGCTGTCGTCCGCTGGCCGGGCCATCTGGTTGTCCCAGTTGTAATAATCGATCGTGGTAGACGGCGCATCGGCTTCGTCGTGCTGGTTCTCGTACTCCTGGAAGTTGTAGCCGACGATCAGCTCATGGCTTTGCCCGAGCAGTTCAAACGGGCCCTGGAACGTCACATCGACGCCTTTCTGCGTCTGGGTCGCCTTGGCCTTGGCCGGGATGATCGGTATCGCACCGGTGGCCTGGTTGATATAGGCCACGTTGGTGGTGGTACGCAGGTAGGCGGAATCGGTATCGCGGTCGACGTCCATGTAGTTGGCGGCGATCTTGAACTGCCAGTCATTGGCCAGTGCCTGTTCCAGGCCGAAGGTGTAGTTGGTGGTTTCGATTTCGTCGTACATCCAGCGTGCGCCGGCGCTTTTCGAGCGGGAGAAATCGGTGGGTTGGCCATTGCTGAACAGCACCGGGACGCCCGGGGCACCATCGGCCCGGTACTTCTGATGGTCGATGCTGAAACGGCCGACGGTGGTGTCGGTCAGGTCTGCTTCGACCACCCCATAGACCAGGTCGCGTTTCTGGCTGTACCAGTCCATGAAGGTGTCGTTGTCTTGCTTGGCTGCAACGAAGCGGCCGCGAACGTTGCCGTTTTCCGTCAGCGGCCCGGAAACGTCCGCTTCGGCGCGGTAGTAGTCCCACGAGCCTAGCCCGGCCTGGATGTGCGACTTGAACTCGCGGGTTGGCCGCTTGCGGATCAGGTTCACCACGCCGCTCGGGTCACCCGCCCCGGTCATCAGGCCGGTGGCACCACGGATGATCTCGACATGATCGTAGAGCGCCATGTCCAGCAAGGTGCTGGGCATGTTGCGGGTCTGGTTTTCCTGGGTGGTGGTCACGCCATCGATCTGGTAGGTGTTGATCGCACTGCCACGCGAGTAGATGTTGAAACGCTCACCGCCGTCCTGGGACATGGTGATGCCTGGCGTCTGGTTGAGCACTTCGGTCATGGTCGCCAGGTGTTGGTCGTCCATGCGCTGGCGGGTGATCACGCTGATGGTCTGCGGCGTTTCGCGGATCGACAGGTTCATCTTGGTGGCGGTGTTGGTCACCCCGGTGGTGTACGACCCTGTACCTTCGGTAGTGGCCCCCAGGCCCGTACTATTGACGTTGGTCGCCGAAAGTTCGACCTGGCCGTCCTTTGCGCTTGAGCCTGCGGTGACGGTCACGGTGTTGCCGTCGATCTGGTAACGCAGCCCGCTGCCACCCAGCAGGATGCCCAGTGACGAAGCGAGGTCGTGTCGGCCATCGAGGGCCCTGGAACGCAAACCGCCGATGTCCTCCGGGCTGTACAGCAACTGGGTATCGGTCTGTCTGGCCAGCGTCTGCAATGCCGAGTTCATCGACTGCGCGGGAATGTCCAAGGTCCATTCCTGCGCCTGCACCTGGGCGGCCATGGCGGTGGACATGGCCAGGCCCAGGCCGACGCGTGTCAACGCATCCCGGGAACGAAACGAGTGACGGATCAGTAACGCTTTGGCAAGCGGGTCGAGCGGGCCGGGCAAGGTCTTGGACATCTATTGCGGTCTCGTTGGCAGAGGGGTTTTATCTATGTCAGCAATAGGACGCAGCACCTGGCAAAAACCGGAACGATTCTTATTGGCGATCTTTTCAGGCGCTGCTGCGCCAACCGCGTCACAACTTCACAAATCACGTGCTACGCGAAAACCGAGGAAGTCGCCGCGGGTGGTCTTGAGGCGGTCATTGCGGTTGGCCGAGCGGGAGAAGATCGGCGGCTCGCCCCAGTCGTTGCCGCGCATGTGCGCGCGGATGCACTTGGGGTCCTGAACCCAGGCGCTGCCGTCGGCGGGGGCGCCTTCGTAGCTGTCGTGGTAACAGTCGGCGACCCATTCGTAGACATTGCCGTGCATGTCGTACAGGCCGAAGGCATTGGCCGGGTAGCTGCCCACCGGAGCGGTATAGGTGTAACCGTCCTTGGGGCCATAGGTATTGGCGTGCTTGCTGATCTCGTACTTGCCCGGTTCGTCGAAGGGGAACGGGAACGGGCCGGTAGAGCCGGCGCGGGCGGCGTATTCACGTTCGGCTTCGCTGACCATGCGGTACGCTTTGCCGGTGGTTTTCGCCAGCCAGCGGGCGTAGCCCTGCACTTCGTCGTAGTCCACGCATACCGCCGGTTGGCGTGGGCCTTGCGGGTAGCTGGGTTTGCTGGCTTCGCACCAGCGGCCGGGGCGGTCGTCGCCGCTCTTGATCGCGGTGCCGGTGGCCTTGATGTAGGCGTCCAGTTCGCCGGCGGTAACCTGGTAGCGGCTCATGGCGAAGGGTTTGGCAAAGGTCACGGTATGCAGCGGCCCCTCGTCGGGCTGGCGACCGACTTCGCCGTCGGGGGCGCCCATCTGGTAGCTGCCGGCGGGCAGCACGACCATTTCCGGGCAGTCCTTGCAGTCTTTGAACACGTCGCCGGGTGTGGCGGCGTGGGCATGGGCGCTGACCAGCAGCAGGCAGGTGATCTGGGCTGGCCGGCAGAGCCAGGTGGAGACGTTCATCGGCGGTCCTCGGAACGGGTGAATGCGGGCTGCGTTTCGCATTCAGACGAGCCGGGGCGGTGAAAAATTAACCAGTGTCGCTCCTGCAACGGGATCGTGGGCGGCGGGGTAGTTGCCAGCCAGGAGACGCCGGGCTATAGTCCAGCCCATTGTCCTCTTCCCGAAGACCCGCTCATGCCAGCCAGCCCTGCCACCACCTGCTTTGCCATCGCGCCAGTCGCGGGCATGGTCGTGCGTGGCAGCCAGCAGCCGGTCATGAACAGTCTCTATCCACCACCACCTGTCAGTGGCGTCGTGGGCGGCGTAGCTCCGCCTCGCTGCGTGGTCGTGCTGGGCTGATCGGCTTCTGGCCGCAGCCCTTCGCACACGCAACCTACTGAACACGGTCGGCGACTTCCCACGCTGAAGCGTTCGTCGTCCGTCTGGCTTATTTGCCTTATATCAGGTGGCAATCCATGTCTGTCTTTAGCAAAACCTCGGTGGCCTCGGCGGCCACCACCTGCCTGTTCGTCCTGCTGTGGAGCAGCGGGGCGATCGTTTCCAAGCTGGGCCTGGCGCAGGCCAGCCCGTTCGCCTTCCTGCTGCTACGCTCGGCGCTGGCCCTGGCCGGCGTGCTGCTGATCGGGCCGCTGCTGCGGCTGCGCTGGCCGCGCGGTCGCGGTGCCGTGCTGCGGGCCCTGGGCACCGGCTGCGTGCTGCTCGGCGCCTACCAGATCTTCTACCTGCTGGCGCTCGATACCCAGGTCACCCCGGGCATCATGGCCACGGTGATGGGGGTACAACCGATCCTGACCGTGGTGCTGATGGAGCGCCAGCGCTCGTGGAGCCGTCTGTTCGGCCTGGGGTTGGGGCTGGCGGGCCTGGTCATGGTGGTCTACCAGGGCATCAACCTGGGTGGGGTATCGCTGGCCGGTATGCTATTCGCCCTGCTGGCGCTGGCCTGCATGACCTTCGGCTCGATCCTGCAGAAGCGCATCACCGACAACCCGATGGGCACCCTGCCGCTGCAGTACCTGGCCGGCTTTGCCATGTGCGCACTGTTCGCGCCGCTACAGCCATTGCATGTGCAGTGGAGCGCCGGTTTCGTCGGTGCGCTGCTGTGGATGGGCCTGGTGGTCTCGCTGCTGGCGACCTTGTTGCTGTACCGGCTGATTGCCAAGGGCAACCTGGTCAATGTCACCAGCCTGTTCTATCTGGTGCCGGCCGTGACCGCGGTGATGGACCTGCTGATCTTCGGCAACCGCCTGGCACCGCTTGGCTTGCTGGGCATGGGGCTGATCGTGGTGGGCCTGCTGTTCGTGTTTCGCAAGCCTGCCGCGCGCCTGGCCGAGGCCTAGGCCCTAGCGGAATTCTTCGGCGATGGCGTGGCGCAGCACGCCCTCCTCGAAGTCCAGCAGGCCGGCGTCGCGCTGGGTGAGCAGGTAGTAGAGCAGGGTATCGAGCGAACGCTGCGGTGGGACCTCGAGCGCCAGCATCTTCACCGCCTGCTCGGTCTCGCAGTTGCAGCCGAAGTCTTGCAGTGCCGCGCGTACCTGGTCCAGGGTTTCCGGGGGCCTGACGATAACCCGGAACACCGAACTGCCGCCGCTGTGGCGCAGTTCGGCAAACCAGGTTTCGCCGGCTTCTTCACGGGTGGCGATCACGTCGCCCGGGGCAATGCCGTAGACGTGGAAGGGAATGTTGTCGACGGCATAGCCACCTTCCACGGCCTTGGCCCATAGCCCCTCGACCGAGGCCGGTGGGTAGCCGTTGGCGTCCTGTTCCAGGCGGAACAGGACCTTCTTGTATGCGCTGTTCACGGTCTGCTCCGCTTCACCTGCGCGTCGGGCGCAGTACCAGCCACAACGCTGCACCGATCAGCAGGCCGCCGTACAGGTGCGCCATCGACAGCGGTTCGTCCAGCAGCCACGCCCCCCACAAGACGCCGAACACGGGAATCAGGAAGGTCACGGTGCTGGCCTTGACCGGACCGATTTCTTCCAGCAGGCGGAAGTACAGGATGTAGGCGAATGCCGTACACAGCAAGCCCAGGCCCAGCAGCGACAGCCACACCTGCCAGCCGCCCCAGCTGGCCGGGGGCTGGCTGAGTGCGCTCCAGGCGAACAGCGGGCTGAGCATCAGGGTGGCGCCGAGCATGCTGCCCAGGGCCGACAGGCGGCTGTCCAGGCCGTTGACCCAGCGGCGGGCGAGAAAACCGGCAAAGCCGTAGCAGGTGGTGGCTGCCAGGCACGCCAGGGCGCCCTGCAGCAAGGCCAGGTCGAGGGCCACCGGGCCTGCGCCGCTGAGGATGCCGACGCCGAACAGGCCGAGGAAGATGCCGCACAGCTTGGCCAGGGTCATCGGCTCGCGGAAGAACAGCGTGCCGACCAGCACGCCCATCAGCGGCGTGGTGGCGTTGAAGATGGCCGAATAGCCGGCCGGTAACACCTGGGCGGCCACGGAATAGAAGGTGGCCGGAATGCCGGAGTTGATCATGCCCAGCACCAGGCAGGCGCCAAGCTTGCCCTGGAAATCCCAGCGCACCCGGCCGGCGGCGAGCAGCGCGACCAGACCCAGGCAGGCGATGGACACGCGAAAAAACGCGGTCGGCACCGTGCCAAGCTCCGGGGCGATGATGCGCATGAACAGGAAACTCGCCCCCCAGACGGCGGCAAGGGTCAGCAGGCGGGCTAGGGCGATGGGGCTCACGACGGTCTCCGGGGGCAGGGCAGGGCGCGAGTGTACGCCACGGGGCGGGGGGATTCTTGTGCTTTCTTGCGGTGTAAACCTTGGCTGGCCGACTAAGCTCTCTATCTCATCCCGCATCGAGGCCTCCGACATGCCCCAACCCTGGCCCGCCGTCGCAATCGCCCGGATGATCCTCGCCGGTTTCGACGACTACCGCGACCACTTCCGACGCATCACTCTTGGCGCCCGCAAGCGCTTCGAGCAGGCGCTGTGGCAGGAAATCCAGCGTGCCGCTGCTGCCCGCATCAACCTCTACGAAGAAAAGGTCGCCGAGGTCAATGGCTGGCTGCGAGAAGGGTTTGCCCAGGAGGTGCTGCTGGACGTGGCGCAATGGCCGCTGGTGAAGGACGCCTATATCCACCTGATCGACCCGCGCCTGGACGACGAGCTGGCCGAGACCTGGTACAACTCGCTGTTCTGCAGCCTGTTCAGCCACGACCTGATCAGCGACGGCTGCATGTTCATCCACACCACCCGGCCCTCGATGCGCGGTCGCGAACGTGCTGCGCAAACCCGCACCTATCGGCCTGACGATGGTTTGAAAGGCTTGCTGCGGGCGGTATTTGCCGCTTACCCGTTCGATGTGCCGTATGGCGACCTGGAGGGCGACCTGGCGCGCCTGGAGGAGCAGTTGCGCGACTGCCTGCCGGACTGGGTATGCAAGGACCCGGCCCTGGCCCTGGAGCTGTTCGTGCCAGTGCTGTACCGCAACAAGGGGGCATACCTGGTCGGCCGGTTATACAACAGCGACGAGCAGTGGCCGCTGGTGATTCCGCTGCTGCACCGCGAGGGGCACGGCATCGAGGCCGATGCGCTGATCACCGATGAGGCCGAGGTGTCGATCATCTTTTCCTTCACCCGCTCGTACTTCATGGTCGATGTGCCGGTGCCGGCGGAGTTCGTCAACTTCCTCAAGCGCATTCTGCCGGGCAAGCACATTGCCGAGCTGTACACCTCGATCGGGTTCTACAAGCACGGCAAGTCGGAGTTCTACCGGGCGCTGATCAACCACCTGGCCAGCAGCGACGACCGTTTCGTCATGGCCCCCGGGGTACGGGGCATGGTCATGAGCGTGTTCACCCTGCCGGGCTTCAACACCGTGTTCAAGATCATCAAGGACCGTTTTTCGCCATCGAAGACGGTCGATCGCGCCACGGTGATCGACAAGTACCGGTTGGTGAAAAGTGTCGACCGGGTGGGGCGTATGGCCGATACCCAGGAGTTCGCCGATTTTCGCTTCCCGCGCAGCAAGTTCGAGCCGGAGTGCCTGGCCGAGCTGCTGGAAGTGGCACCCTCGACCGTGGCGCTGGAAGGCGACACGGTGCTGATTCGCCACTGCTGGACCGAGCGGCGCATGACGCCGCTGAATCTTTACCTGGAGCAGGCCAGCGAGGCCCAGGTGCTGGAGGCGCTGGAGGATTACGGCCTGGCCATCAAGCAACTGGCGGCGGCGAATATCTTCCCTGGCGACATGCTGCTGAAGAACTTCGGTGTTACCCGGCATGGCCGGGTGGTGTTCTACGACTATGACGAAATCAGCTTTCTGACCGAGGTGAATTTCCGCCACATTCCGCCGCCGCGTTATCCGGAAGACGAGATGTCGGGCGAGCCGTGGTATTCGATCGGGCCACACGATGTATTCCCCGAAGAGTTTCCGCCGTTTCTGTTTGCCGATATCGGCCAGCGCCGGTTGTTCAGCCGCTTGCATGGGGAGCTGTACGACGCGGATTACTGGAAGGGGCTGCAGGCGGCGATACGCGACGGCAAGGTGATCGATGTGTTTCCGTATCGGCGCAAGGGGCGGTGACTGTGCTTCATCAGGCCCGGCCTCTTCGCGGGTACGGCACAGGATTCGAAACCAGTGAGGTCCCTGTGGGAGCGGGTTTACCCGCGAAGAGGCCGGGCCTGCTTTTCACCGTCACCCCTTCAAGCACTTCAACTCAGTGAACTTCGTGCGCACCTGGCCCAGCCGCTCCAGCAGGAACCGCCGCTGCTGCGGGGTACTCTGTTGCACCAGGTCCACCAGCAGGCTACGGGCCTGCCGCTCGGCATTCTGAAATGCTGCGCGATACTCTGGGGTCCACAAGCTTTCCTTGCGTTGCAGCAAGGTTGCCAGGCGCGGTTCGAAGCTGGCGTCGTTACGCTGGTTCATTGCCAGCAGCAATTGCTGCTGCCAGTGCGCGCGGTTGGCGATCCATGCGCGGTTCTGGTCGCCCAGCGCCTCGGACCAGGCCTGCACGCGTTGCTTTTGCACCGGGGTCAGCTCGCCAAACCAGGGCGTGAGGCGTTTTTCCATGCGTTCGGCACGGCGCGCAATCTGTTTCGACAGCGGCGTATCGACATACTGTTTCTGCCGTTCGGCGATGTCGTCGCGGAAGGCCTCGCGCATTTCCGCCACCTGGGCATCACTCATGCCGCGCAGCAGTTCAGTGGCCGACGGGGTGATTTCCTCGGCCACCCGGCCAATCGCCTCGCGCGCTTCGCGGGTGCGTTGCTGCAGGGCCTGGTCAGTCACCTGGTCGTCGGCCACCATGTCGCGTATCCGGTCCAGCCAGTCGAGGTAGCCGGGCAACTGGGTCTGGCAATGCCAGGCCAGATGTTCACGCAGGCGGTCGTCGAGCATGGCCTTCTGCTCGCGGTTCATGTCCAGGTAGTCGTCCAGCGACCATGGCACCAGGCGGTCGAGGTTGCGGTAGGCCAGGTCGATGCGGCTGCAGGCGGCCACGGCCATGACGAAACCGATGGCGATGAGCAGGGCTCTGGACAGGCGTAGCGGCATGGGCTGTTCCTTGCTGAGGCTTGCCAGACGGTAGACGCAAGGGGCCGGCTGACGGTTCCACTGCATCAGCGGTCGGGCGGCACGCTGGCTTCAGGTGTAGAATAGCCGCCTTGTCTTGAGGATCATCGGAAATGGCTCTGCTTGGGCGTTACAACAGTTTGCAAATCGTGAAACACGTGGACTTCGGCCTGTACCTGGATGGCGGTGCCGACGGCGAGATCCTGCTGCCCGCGCGCTACATCCCGAAAAACGCCGAAACCGAAGTCGATGACTGGCTGAACGTGTTCATCTACCTGGACAGCGAAGACCAGCTGATCGCCACCACCGAAAAGCCCAAGGTGCAGGTCGGCGAATTCGCCAGCCTCAAGGTCAAGGACATCAACGGGGCCGGCATCTTCCTCGACTGGGGCCTGTCCAAGGACCTGCTGATGCCGTATTCGGAAGAGGCGCGGCCGTTGAAGGTCGGCGATTACTGCGTGGTTCACGTCTACCTCGACAAGCGCACCCGCCGCATCACCGCCACCTCGCGCCTGGACCGCTACCTCGACCGCACCCCGGCGGACTACCAGGTCGGCCAGCCGGTCGAGCTGCTGGTGGCCGGCGAAACGCCGATGGGCTTCAAGGCGATCATCAACAACCGCCACTGGGGCCTGATCCACAAGAACGAGGTGTTCAAGTTCCTGCGTGCGGGCATGCACGAAAAGGGTTTCATCAAGGAAGTGCGTCACGACGGCAAGATCGCCCTCAGCCTGCAACCGGTGGGCGCGGCCCTGGCCGACAACCTGCAGGAGCAGATCATGGCGCGCCTGGAGGCCGAAGGCGGGGTGCTGGGGGTATGTGACAAGAGCGACCCGGCGCTGATCAGCAAGCTGTTCAATGTCAGCAAGGGCAACTTCAAGAAGGCCATTGGCGGCCTGTTCAAGCAGGGCCGTATCGTCATCCATGACGATCGGATCGAGAAGGCCTGATCAGGCCTGCACGAAGGTACGGAAGTCCAGCTGCTCGCCACCCGGGCGGGTGTCGCGCAGCAGCGAATCGCGGTCGGCACTGAGCGCCAGGCTGATGGTCGAGCGGCGCTTGCCAGGGTTGCGCACTTCCATCTGCTCCTGGTGGGCGCGCAAGAAGCTGGTCGGCACCTTCAGGTGCTGCAGCTCGTCGCTTTCCGGGGTGTGCAGCAGCAGGTTGACCCAGTCGGGCTGGCCCTTGCGCAGCAGCGCTACCGGCACCTCGAACCACCACAGGTTGCGCTTGCGGTCGAGAATGGCGAACAGGGTATTGGCGCTGGTCAGCACCGGCCGGGCCAGTGCTTGGTTGCGCCTGGCGATGGCGGCGGGTTTATCGAGTTTCATGCAGGTTCCTGCGGGTTGACGCTATGAAGGCCTGCATTGTGAGGGGTGGCACCGGGCGCGGCAAGGTTTGCCGTCCGCCAGCCTGCCATGATGCCGCTTGGCTCATAGGTGGACGATCCGGTGAAACTCCTGGCGAAGGGCCAAGGTCCACCGACTGTCGACACGGTCCACGTGTCTCCAGTTACAGGAGTTTTTGCCATGAGCGGAACCAAAGACAAAGCAAAGGGGTTGGCCAACGAAGCGATCGGTAACGTCAAGCAGGGGGTTGGCAAAGCCACCAACAATGACAGGCTGCGGGCCGAGGGCGAGGCGCAGGAACTGAAAGGTGAGGGCCAACAGATCAAGGGCAATGTGAAGGATGCGGTGAAAAAGCCTTGATGTGAAATTCGAAGCGGCCTCTTCGCGCTCACCCGCGAAGAGGCTGTGACTGAGAGTAGGAAAATTCTTGCGGTATTGCCCGGAGCAGCACAGCGCCGACAGGGTCTATTAGACTTGTTCATTGAACCGATCAAGCGGCGAAAGGAGACGCTATGATTTTCCCCGACCTGCGCGGCCTGCCCCTGCACCGCGTGCTGGTACGTACCGTCAAGGAGTTCCTTGACGACGAGATGTCCACCTACGCCTCGGCACTGGCTTACCAGGCGCTGTTTTCGCTGTTCCCTTTCCTGCTGTTCCTCATAGCGCTGATCGGCTTCCTGCACCTGCCGGACTTCTTCTCCTGGCTGCGCCTGCAGTCGGAACTGGTGCTGCCACCTCAGGCACTCGAGCAGGTGAACCCGGTAATCGACCAGTTGCAACAGTCCAAGGGCGGGTTGTTGTCGGTCGGTATCGTGATTGCCCTGTGGACCGCCTCGGCCGGTGTGCGCCTGATGATGAGCGCGATGAACGCCGCCTACGATGTGCCGGAGGGGCGCCCGGCCTGGAAGCGCATACCGCTGTCCGTTTTCTACACGGTAGGCTTGGCCGGCATGCTGCTGGTGGCTGCGGCGCTGATGGTGCTGGGCCCGCAGGTCATGGAATGGATCGCCGCGCAGGTAGGCATGCAGGAGTTCATTGTCACCTTGTGGACCGTGTTGCGCTGGCCGGTGATCGTCATTCTGCTGATGGTCGCAGTGGCGGTGATCTACTACGTGATGCCGGATGTGAAACAAGAGTTTCGCTTCATCACGCCAGGCTCGGTACTGGCAGTGGTGGTATGGATCGTGGCGTCGCTGGGCTTTGCCTATTACGTGAAGACCTTTGCCGACTACAACGCCATGTACGGCAGCATTGGTGCAATCATCGTGCTGTTGCTGTATTTCTACATTTCCGCTGCCGTGTTGCTGCTGGGCGCGGAAATGAACGCCGTGATCGAGCATATGTCCAGCGAGGGCAAGAACCCGGGCGAAAAAGAAGCTGCCGAGCACAGACCCCACGCCACCATCAGCGTGCTCGGCCATGAACACCCGATACCGAGCGACCAGCAAACTTCCGAGCCGAACCCCCGATGATCCGCGACATTCTCAAGATGGGCGACGAGCGCCTGCTGCGCATCGCTCAGCCGGTACCGCAACAGCTGTTCGGCAGCGCCGAGCTGCAACAGCTGATCGACGACATGTTCGAAACCATGCATCACGTGGGCGGCGTGGGCCTGGCGGCACCGCAAGTCGGCATTGACCTGCAACTGGTGATCTTCGGCTTCGAGCGCAGCGAGCGTTATCCGGATGCCGAACCGGTGCCGCAGACCATTTTGCTCAACCCGGTGATCACGCCAACCTCCACCGAACTGGAGGACGGTTGGGAAGGTTGCCTTTCGGTACCTGGCTTGCGCGGCGTGGTGCCGCGCTTCAGGCACATCTGCTATACCGGCCTCGATCCCCAGGGCAACCCGATCAACCGCTTTGCCGAAGGCTTCCATGCCCGGGTGGTGCAACACGAGTGTGATCACCTGATCGGCCGGCTATACCCGTCACGCATCCAGGACTTCTCCCGGTTCGGCTACACCGAGGTGCTGTTTCCGGGGCTGGACGCCAGCGACGACTGACCCCGCTGCAGCGCTACCAGGCGTTTGCTGCGCTGGTAGCGCTGCAGGCGGCCGGCCAGGGCCTCCGGCAAGTACCCGGGCGGGTCGAACCCCAGCCGCCGATAGAAGGCTGCAAGGTCCGGATGGCAGAACAGCCAGGTCGGCCCGGCGGCTCGCCCCAGCGCTGCCTCGACCAATCGTCCGGCTACCCCCTGGCTGCGCCGCTGTGGGTCGACGAACAACCCGGTCAGCCAGCAACCGTCGCCCACCGCGCTCAGGCTCAACCCGGCGATGATGCCCGGCGCCCGTGCCACCCACAGTTGCCCTTCACTCACCGCACGCATGCGCGAGCCGTGCTGGCGGTAGAAATGGTCCAACAGCCGGCGCTCGGCAGCCGCCAGTTGCGAAAACTGCAGAAGTTGTGAAATGACGAGTCCTGCCCTGAAAGTTGGCCGAAAGCGCTGGCCTGACGCTTCGCGGCCCCTTTGTCGCAGATTGTTGCAAATCCGGCAAGGGTGAATATCCGACTGTGGGCTTCAACTATTCAAGGCCGGGAGTAGACTTTCACTCATCCCCCCTGGCAGTACGAAGCGGGATCGGTACTTCGTGCCATCTCCAACCTAGATGGCAACTTCTCCGCGCCGTTACGGCAATTGAAGTCGATCGATCAGCTTGAACGCTTGAAAGGCAGACTCACATGAAACCATTACTGATTCTTGCACTGGTCGGTATGTCCTCGTTCGCCTTCGCCGACGAGGCCAAACCCGTTGGCGGCGAGCCCGTGGCCAAGCAATACGACTACTCCATGAACCTGGATATCAAGCGGGTGATCAACCTGTCGACCATCCCCAACGTGTGCGAAGTGGTCCCGGCGACCATGACCTACGAGGACCATCAGGGGCAGGTGCATACCATCCAGTACCGCGCCATGGGTGAGGGTTGCCAGCAGGGCTGATCAGGCCTTGCCTGATGTCGGTGGCCCCTGCGGCGCTGTGCCCCGGGGCCAGCCGCGCATGGCTGTTCGAGCAATGCAAAATCCTGAATGAGTATCGAGGGTGGACCAGGTCTTCGAGCAAGCCGCTATGGCCTGAACCCGCGCTCTTCCCATCCGCTGCGCACTCATGGCACGCTCCACGCCGCTTTCTTTAGCCGCAGCCGAGCCTTGCATGCCTTTCTCCAATGGTTTTCTCCTCAGTCTTTCCCTGTGCCTGGATATTGGCATCGCCAATATCGCCATGATTACCCTGGCCATGCAGCGTGGTTTCCTCCAGGGCTTCTGGCTGGGCCTCGGCACTTGCGTCGGCGACCTGCTGTATGCCATTGCCGCACTGGCAGGAATGAGCGTGCTGTTGCAGTTCGAAACCGTGCGCTGGGCGCTGTGGCTGGGTGGCTCGGTGCTGCTGGTGTGGTTCGCGCTGAAAATGCTGCTCGCCGCATGGCGCGGCGGGCACATGGAAACGCGGGCCGAGGTAGTGCTGGAGTCCGGGTGGCGCGAATTCCTGCGCGGTATCTTTCTGGCCATGTCGTCGCCCAGCGCCATCCTGTGGTTCGCCGCGGTGGGAGGCGTGCTGATCTCCCGTTCCGGCGGCGGCGGCCCGCTGGAGGCCGGGCTGTTTCTCGGCGGATTCTTCGCGGCCGGGCTGGTGTGGTGCATCGGTTTGTGTGGCATTGCCAGCCATGGCGGGCGCTTGCTGGGTGACCGCCTGTTGACCTGGTCATACCTGCTGTCGGCGGCGATCTTCTGCTACTTCGCGGTGTATGTGATCGTGTCGGGGTATCGGGAGTTCGTTTAGGCAATTCGGGCCACTGCCGGTGCGAATGTCAGAAATACTGCGCGGCCTTGTCGATTCCTCCGCGCCCCGTTCGACCATGAGTGAAGGCACGCCGCTGGCGGCCACCATCCATGACCTGTCGGAGGAACCCCCGATGAGCACCGCAGCCGAAACCGAGATTCGCCAACTGATCGAGCGCTGGATGCAGGCCGTGCGCGACCGCGACATCCCCAACATCATTGCCCCTTATGCCGACGACATCGTTGCCTTCGATGCCATCCAGGCGCTGCAATTCAAAGGCAAGGGCAACTACCAGGCGCACTGGGAAATGTGCATGGGCTTGTGTACCGGCCCCATGGTCTTCGAACTCGCAGAACTTACCGTGCACGCTGCTGGTGACCTGGCCCTGGCCCACTGGCTGAACCGCTGTGGCCCGGCGGACAACGACAGCCAGTGCGGCTTCATGCGCGCCACCGTGGGCTATCGTCGTCATGGCGGGCAGTGGCAGGTGATCCACGAACACTGGTCGGCACCGTTCGACATGCAGACCCAGAAAGCGCTGTTCGATCTCAAACCCTGAGCCGTTATCGCCAAACGTACGTTGCCAATGCGCTGGAGACGACCATGAAATACCTGTGCCTGGTGTATTGTGACGAGGGGCTGCTGCACAGCCTGCCCGACAGCCCGGAAGATGCCGAATGCCTGGCGTACGCCGAGTCCATCCAGGGCTCCGGGCGAATGCTGGCGGCCGAAGCGCTGAAGTCGGTGCAGACTGCCACCACGGTACGCATGCGCAACGGCCAGATGAGCCTGACCGATGGCCCGTTTGCCGAGACCAAGGAGCAACTGGCTGGCTTCTATCTGGTGGAAGCCCGCGACTTGAACGAGGCGCTGAACATCGCCAAGGGCATCCCCGCCGCCCGGGTCGGCAGTGTCGAGGTGCGGCCAGTGCGTGAACTGCAACCCTGACAACAACGGAGAAGCCAGCATGAGCCTTGCACTGCCTGCGCAAGCGCAACACGAGTTGTCCATCAGCCGCCTGATCGACGCGCCACCGGCCAAGGTGTTCCGCGCCTGGACTGAACCCGAGTGGCTGACGCAGTGGTGGGGCCCGCACGGCATGACCACCCCGGAGTGCGAAATGCAGCTGTGGCCCGGCGGCCTGTTCCGCACGCTGATGCGTGCACCGGACGGCAGCGAGTACCCGAACCAGGGGGTGTTCCTGGAAATTGCCGCGCCGCGCCGGCTGGTGTTCACCGATGCCTTCGGCCCGGGCTGGGTGCCCTCGAACAAAGCCTTCATGACCGTGGTAGTCAGTTTTGACGAGGAGCAGGGCAAGACCCGCTACAGCGCCCGTGCCTGGCACTGGAGCGCCACCGACTGCCGTACCCATGAGGAGATGGGCTTCCACCAGGGCTGGGGAGAAAGCCTGGACCGGCTGGTGGAGGTGGTGACCCAGCGGATGCCTGACTGATGCTGGCCGTGGCGCAGGTGCGCGGCGAAGTCGAGGCGGTCTACCGGCATGAATCGCGCCGCATCCTGGCGACGCTGATCCGCCTGCTGGGGGATTTCGACCTGGCCGAGGAGGCCATGCACGATGCCTTTTTCATCGCGGTCGAGCGCTGGCAGCGCGACGGCATACCGGCCAACCCGCGGGCGTGGCTGGTCTCCACCGGGCGCTTCAAGGCCATCGATGCGCTGCGCCGGCGTGCCCGTTTCGACCGTTCCCAGGCAGACCTGAGCATGTTGCTCGAAGGCCAGGTCCAGGACCCCGGCGAAGAAGAACTGCTGGCGGACGATCGCCTGCGGCTGATCTTTACCTGCTGCCACCCGGCGTTGTCGGCCGATGCCCAGGTGCCACTGACCTTGCGCGAAGTCTGCGACCTGACCACCGAGCAGATCGCCCGTGCCTTTCTGCAAAGCCCGGCGACCATTGCCCAGCGCATCGTGCGTGCCAAGGCCAAGATCCGCGATGCCGGCATCCCCTATCAGGTGCCAGAGCTGAACGAGCTGCCCGAACGCCTGGGCAGCGTGCTGCGGGTGATCTATCTGGTGTTCAACGAAGGTTATTCGGCATCGTCGGGCGAGGCGCTGTTGCAGCAGGACCTGACTGACGAGGCCATTCGCCTGGCGCGGCTGCTGGTGCAGTTGTTGCCCGACCCGGAGGCGGTCGGCCTGTTGGCCCTGATGCTGCTGCAGGCGTCCCGGCAGCGGGCACGTATCGATGGCCAGGGCAACCTGGTGGTGCTGGAGCAGCAGGACCGCAGCCTGTGGGACCAACAGCGCATTGCCGAAGGCTGCGAACTGGTGCGCCAGGCCCTGCAAAGCCGGGGGTTCGGCGCCTATACCGTACAGGCGGCGATTGCGGCGGTGCATGCCGAAGCGGCCACGGCCGAGGCCACCGACTGGGCCGAGATCGTCGGGCTGTATGACGTGCTGCAGCGGCACTGGCCGTCGGCTGTGGTGGCCCTGAACCGGGCTGTGGCACTGGCGAAGCGCGACGGGCCGGAGGTCGGCCTGCGCGAAATCGAAGGGATTCTGGCGCGCGGGGAACTGCTGGATTACCACCTGGCACATGCGGCGCGGGCCGAGCTGCATTTTCAGCTGGGGCAAGTGGAGCAAGCGCGCGCGGCCTGGCGCCAGGCGCTGGCGCTGACCCGGCAGGAGCCGGAGCGCAGGCATATCGAGCGGCGGTTACAGGCGATCGAATGAGGTTTGCTGTACCGGCCTCTTCGCGGGTAAACCCGCTCCCACAAGGACCTCACAGCATTCAGCCTTGATGCGATCCTGTGGCAGCGGTTTTACCCGCGAAGAGGCCGGTGCTGGCTACATCAGACTTCAGCTAGCGACAAAATTCGGCGGCGAAACCAGCTCGACGGTCTGCTGTTTGCGCGGCGCCAGGATCTCGGCTTCACCTTCGACCACCAGCTCATCGTTCTGGTTGTACACATTGGTGGCGATACGCACCTTGAACTTGGGCAGTTTCTCGAGAATTTCCAGGCGCACGGTCAGGCTGTCACCAATCTTCACCGGCTTCTGAAAGCTCATTTTCTGGCCCAGGTAGATGGTGCCAGGGCCAGGCAGGGTGCAGGCCACAGCGGCGCTGATCAGCGCGCCACTGAACATGCCGTGGGCAATGCGCTCGCGGAACATGCTCTTGGCGGCGAATTCGGCATCCAGGTGCACCGGGTTGTGGTCACCGGACATCGCGGCGAACAGCTGGATATCACGTTCTTCAACGGACTTCTGGTATTCGGCCTTCTGGCCGACTTCGAGGGCTTCGTAGGGCGTATTGGTGACCTGGGTCATCGGGGCTTCCTTAAAGGGCGGGCGAGGGCGCCTATCATTCGCTGCGGGCAGGCCGGCCAAGGGCCAGCGCCTGTTCGAGCCAGGCGAGAATATCGGCAGTGACCTCGTCTCGATTGAGTTCGTTGAGCACTTCATGCCGCGCCTCGGGGTAGAGGCGCAGCTGTACATGTCGATTGCCGGTCGCGCGCAGGGCGTCGGCCAGTCGGGTGAGACGCTTGCCGGCACTGACCGGATCACATTCACCCCCGATTACCAGCAGCGGCAGGTTCGGATCGATCTGCGCGAGGTTACCCGGCTGGCTGATCTGCGCCAAGCCTTGCAGCAAGTCGAGCCATAACTGGTTGCTGCAGCGGAAGCCGCACAACGGGTCGTTGACGTACAGGTCGACCTGCGTCGGGTCGCGGCTGAGCCAGTCGAATGCCGTGCGGTTGGGCTTGAAGGCCTTGTTGAACGAGCCGAACGACAACCATTCGATCAGCGCGCTCTTGCCCAGCGGCCCCTGGCGCCAGGCTTCCAGCCGGGCAATCAGCCGCGCCACACGGTACAGCATTGCCGGTTGGTAGTTGGAGCCACTGAGGATCGCCCCATGCAGGCTGCCGCTGTGGTGCAGCAGGTAGGCCTGGGCGATGTAGCTGCCCATGCTGTGGCCGAACAGGAATAACGGCGTGCCCGGGTACTGCTGGCCGATGTGCTGGGCCAGCAGCCCGAGATCATTGACCACGGCATCCCAGCCGTGATGGCGGGCGAACAGGCCGAGGCTGCCCAGTTCGGCGGTGCGCCCGTGGCCGCGCTGGTCGGCGGCGAACAGGGCGAAGCCAGCCTCGCTCAAAGCCTGGCCTAGAGGCTGGTAGCGCCCAGCATGCTCGGCCATGCCGTGGGCCAGCAGCACCACCGCCTTGACCGGCGAGGCCGGCAGCCATTGGTGCACGTACAGGCTGCAGTGCTCGCTGGCAGGCAGCCAGAAGGCGTCGTGAGGCATGGCGGGTCCTTGTGCGCACGGTTACCCGAACAGTGTATGCACAACCGGCCGGATTGCAGGAAGGGCACAAATAAGATTCACAATGTTAATGGCGGCACTTGGCGTATATGCCACCTTGGGCTTACCTGCTAACGTCGGTTCAACGCCTTTTCGCTTTCGGGCGGGCAGGTAAAAGGATGACAGGACACACAATGGGTCCCGGCAGAGGAACAATAATAAATGCAAGCCGAATTCTGGAACGACAAGCGCCCGGCGGGCGTGCCTTCCACCATTGACATCAATGCCTACGCCTCGGTCATCGAGGTGTTCGAGCGCTCCTGCAAGCGCTTTGCCGACCGCCCGGCCTTCAGCAACCTGGGCGTGACCCTGAGCTACGCGGACCTGGAGCGCCATTCGGCGGCCTTCGCCGCCTGGTTGCAGCAGCATACCGACCTCAAGCCGGGTGACCGCATCGCGGTGCAACTGCCCAACGTGCTGCAGTACCCGATCGCCGTGTTCGGCGCCCTGCGTGCGGGCCTGGTCGTGGTCAATACCAACCCGCTGTACACCGAACGCGAGATGCGCCACCAGTTCAAGGACAGCGGCGCGCGTGCGCTGGTGTACCTGAACATGTTCGGCAGGCGCGTGCAGGAAGTGCTGCCCGATACCGGCATCGAGTACCTGATCGAGGCGAAGATGGGTGACCTGTTGCCCGCTGCCAAGGGCTGGCTGGTCAACACCGTGGTCGACAAGCTGAAGAAAATGGTTCCGGCCTACCGGCTGCCGCAGGCGGTGTCGTTCAAACAGGTGTTGCGCCAGGGCCGCGTGCTGTCAGCCAAGCCGGTGCCGCTGAGCCTGGGCGACATTGCCGTGCTGCAATACACCGGCGGCACCACGGGGCTGGCCAAGGGCGCCATGCTCACCCACGGCAACCTGGTGGCCAACATGCTGCAGGTGCTGGCCTGTTTCTCGCAGCACGGGCCGGACGGGCAGAAGCTGATCAGGGAAGGCCAGGAAGTGATGATCGCACCGCTGCCGCTGTACCACATCTATGCCTTTACCGCGAACTGCATGTGCATGATGGTAACCGGCAACCACAACGTGTTGATCACCAACCCGCGGGATATTTCCGGCTTCATCAAGGAACTGGGCAAGTGGCGGTTCACGGCCTTGCTGGGCCTGAACACCCTGTTCGTTGCACTGATGAACCACCCGGGCTTCCGCCAGCTCGACTTCTCGGCGCTGAAAGTCACCAACTCGGGCGGCACCGCGCTGGTCAAGGCCACTGCCGAGCGCTGGGAAAGCCTGACCGGCTGCCGCATCGTCGAAGGCTACGGCCTGACCGAAACCTCGCCGGTGGCCAGCACCAACCCCTACGGCCAGCTGGCGCGCCTGGGCACGGTGGGCATCCCGGTGGTGGGCACCGCCTTCAAGGTGATCGACGATGACGGCAACGAGCTGCCGCTGGGTGAGCGGGGCGAGCTTTGCATCAAGGGCCCACAGGTGATGAAGGGCTATTGGCAGCAGCCCGAGGCCACCGCGCAGGCCCTGGATGCAGACGGCTGGTTCAAGACCGGCGATATTGCGGTAATAGACCCCGACGGCTTCACCCGCATCGTCGACCGCAAGAAGGACATGATCATCGTCTCCGGGTTCAACGTGTACCCCAACGAGATCGAAGACGTGGTCATGGGCCACCCCAAGGTGGCCAACTGCGCAGCCATCGGCGTTCCGGACGAGCATTCCGGCGAGGCGGTGAAGCTGTTCGTGGTGCCGCGCGAGGGCGGGTTGAGCGTGGATGAACTGAAGGCGTACTGCAAGGCCAACTTCACTGGCTACAAGGTGCCCAAGCACATCGTGTTGCGCGACTCGTTGCCGATGACGCCGGTGGGCAAGATTCTGCGGCGGGAGTTGCGCGACATGGCCTGACCCGCGCTGGCTTGGTCGCGGGTGAAAACCCGCTGCCACAGGTACTGAACAGGCTCGAAGGGCTGTGAGGTCCTGTGGCAGCGGGCTACTCCGCGATTGCTGGAAAACCGCTCTAACAGGCTGCTTGCAGCCCGATCTGCGACATTTTGGATAAATACTCTAAAAATGACTTGTATTGTTCATTGAGTCATTTTTGTGACCGTAAGGCCTACTTTGGCCCCTAGGCGACCCCAGGTAAAGCTGTTACTCTCGGCCCGCTTTCAGATGATCCGGTTTGCAACGAGCCGTCATCCCATATCAATAATAAGCGCATCGACGCGTGAATCGAACTTCGCTGTTGCTGAAGGAGTGGGCTTCCATGATCGAACATTTTTGGAAGGATAAGTACCCAGCCGGGATTACGGCGGAAATCAATCCTGACGAATTCCCCAATATCCAGGCGGTACTCAAGCAATCCTGCCAACGCTTTGCCGACAAACCGGCCTTTAGCAACCTGGGCAAGACTATCACCTATGGCGAGCTCTATGCGCTGTCCGGGGCGTTTGCCGCCTGGCTGCAACAGCATACCGACCTCAAGCCGGGTGACCGCATTGCCGTGCAGTTGCCCAACGTCCTGCAATACCCGGTAGCGGTGTTCGGCGCCATGCGTGCCGGGCTGGTCGTGGTCAACACCAACCCGCTGTATACCGCGCGGGAGATGGAACACCAGTTCAACGACTCCGGGGCCAAGGCCCTGGTGTGTCTGGCCAACATGGCCCACCTGGCCGAGAAGGTGGTGCCCAAGACCCAGGTCAGGCATGTCATCGTCACCGAAGTGGCCGACCTGCTGCCGCCACTCAAGCGCCTGCTGATCAACAGCGTGATCAAGTACGTGAAGAAGATGGTGCCGGCCTACCACCTGCCGCATGCCGTACGCTTCAACGACGCACTGGCGCTGGGCAAGGGCCAGCCGGTGACCGAGGCCAACCCGCAAGCCAACGACGTGGCGGTGCTGCAGTACACCGGTGGTACCACCGGCGTGGCCAAGGGCGCGATGCTGACCCACCGCAACCTGGTGGCCAACATGCTGCAGTGCCGGGCGCTGATGGGCTCGAACCTGCACGAAGGTTGCGAAATCCTCATCACTCCGTTGCCGCTGTACCATATCTACGCCTTTACCTTCCACTGCATGGCAATGATGCTGATCGGTAACCACAACGTGCTGATCAGTAACCCGCGTGACCTGCCGGCGATGGTCAAGGAGCTGGGCAAGTGGAAGTTCAGCGGCTTCGTCGGCCTCAACACGCTGTTCGTTGCCCTGTGCAACAACGAGGCCTTCCGTGCCTTGGACTTCTCCGCGCTGAAGATCACCCTGTCCGGCGGCATGGCCCTGCAATTGAGCGTGGCCGAACGCTGGAAAGCCGTGACCGGCTGCGCCATCTGCGAAGGTTACGGCATGACCGAGACCAGCCCGGTGGCCGCAGTGAACCCGTCGGAAGCCAACCAGGTCGGCACCATCGGTATCCCGGTACCCTCGACCCTGTGCAAGGTGATCGACGACGCAGGCCACGAACTGCCGTTGGGCGAGGTGGGCGAGCTGTGCGTCAAGGGCCCGCAGGTGATGAAGGGCTACTGGCAGCGCGAGGACGCCACGGCCGAGATCCTCGACAGTGAGGGCTGGCTGAAGACTGGCGACATCGCTGTGATCCAGCCGGACGGCTACATGCGCATCGTCGACCGCAAGAAGGACATGATCCTGGTCTCGGGTTTCAACGTGTACCCCAACGAACTGGAAGATGTGCTGGCGGCCCTGCCGGGCGTATTGCAGTGCGCGGCCATCGGTGTGCCGGACGAGAAGTCGGGCGAGGTGATCAAGGTGTTCGTCGTGGTCAAGCCGGGCATGACCGTGACCAAGGAGCAGGTAATGGAGCACATGCGCGCCAACGTTACCGGCTACAAGGTACCGCGCCAGATCGAGTTCCGCGACGCGCTGCCGACGACCAACGTGGGCAAGATCCTGCGCCGTGAACTGCGTGACGAAGAGCTGAAGAAGCAGGGCCTGAAGAAGATCGCCTGATCCTCTGAATCTTCGCTGGCTTTACCGGCCTTTTCGCGGGTAAACCCGCTCCCACAGGTTTGCGCAACTATCAAGGGTTGTGCAATACCTGTGGGAGCGGGTTTACCCGCGAATGCTTCAGCGCAGTTTTTCCAGCATCTGGTAGTACCACATCCCTGCCGCCAACAGCGGATTCCCCAGCAGGTCGCCCATCGGCACCCGCACATGCCGGCACTGGGCAAAGGTGTCGAACTTCTCCAGCGTCCCGGTCAACGCCTCGGCCATGATCTCGCCCATGATGTGGCTGGTGGCAATGCCGTGCCCCGAATAGCCCTGGCAATACCACACGTTGTCCGACAGCTTGCCCAGCTGCGGTATCCGGTTGACCACGATGCCCATCGCGCAACTCCACTGGAACTCGATCGGCACGCCCTTCAACGCCGGGAAGGTGCGTTCGATGCACGGGCGCAGTTCGCCCTCGATGTCGCGTGAGTCACGGCCGGAATAGTTCGCGCCACCGCCAAACAGCAGGCGCTTGTCGGCGGTCAGGCGGTAGTAGTCGAGGACGAAGCGGCAGTCGTAGACCGCCAGGTCCTGCGGGTTGATCTGCTCGGCCAGTTGCCCCAGCGGTGCGGTGGTGACGATGCCGCCCATGGCCGGGAAGATCTTGCCCTTGAGCTGGCGCTTCTCCAGCTTGTGATACACGTCGCCGGCCAGCATCACCTGACGCGCCTCGACCCGACCGTGGGCAGTGACCACGGCCGGGCGCGGGCCGTGGACGATGTCCAGCACCTCGGAGTTCTCGAAAATCAGCGCCCCCAGGCCATGGGCGGCGCGGGCTTCGCCCAGGCACAGGTTGAGCGGGTGCAGGTGCAGGTTGCGCAGGTTCTTCAGCGCGCCCAGGTACAGCGGGCTCTGCAGGTGTTCGGCCACGCCGTTGCGGTCCAGCAACTGCACCTGCTCGCCCATGCCGCGGCGCTGGGCCTCGGCCTCGAATGCGCGCAGCTCATTCATGTGCGAGGGCTTCATCGCGGCATGTAGGTGGCCACGCTTGAGGTCGCAGTCGATGCCATAACGTGCCACGCGCTGTTCGATCAGCTGGTGCCCGCGCCAGCGCAGGTGCCAGATGAAATCGTCGACTTCGGCCCCCAGGCGGTTGCGCATTTGCGTGCGCATGGCTTCGTCGCCCGACAGGCTGCCGGTGACCTGGCCGCCATTGCGCCCGCTGGCACCCCAGCCAATGCGGTTGGTTTCGACGATGGCCACCTTCAGGCCGCGCTCGGCCAGTTCCACTGCCGTGGCCACGCCGGTGAAGCCACCGCCGATGATCGCCACGTCCACCTGCACCACGCCTTTGAGCTGCGGGTATTCGGTGTGGTCGTTGAGGGTGGCGCTGTAGTAGGACGGCGCGCGCTGCGCCGGGCCTTGGTTCAATGCTGCATTCATGGGTGTTCCTTGTTATACGGGGCTTAGGCCTGGTGCAGGTACCAGCGCCAGTCCTGTTCGCTGACTTCGGCCATGAACTGGCGGTACTCGGCGCGCTTGACCTTCAGGTACACGCCCAGAAACGGCTCGCCAAAGGCTTCGCGGGCCCAGTTGGAGTGCTGCAGGGCGTCGAGCGCGGTCAGCCAGTCGGTGGGCAGGTGTTCGCTGACCTGGGCATAGCCGTTGCCTTCTACCGGCGCCCCAGGGTCAAGCTGTTCGCGGATGCCGCGGTGGCTGGCGGCGAGGATCGCCGCCGCTGCCAGGTACGGGTTGGCGTCGGCGCCGCAGATCCGGTGCTCCACATGCCGGCTGTTGGCCGGGCCGCCCGGGACGCGCAGGCTCACGGTGCGGTTGTCCACGCCCCAGGTGGGCGCCAGCGGCGCGTAGCTGTTGGCCTGGAAGCGGCGGAACGAATTGGCATTGGGGCAGAACAGCAGCAGCGAGTCGCGCAAATGACGCAACATGCCGGCCACGGCCTGGCGCAGCAGCGGGGTGCCGGCCTTGTCGTCGCTGGCGAACAGGTTGTGGCCGGCGTCGTCGGCCAGGCTCAGGTGCATGTGCATGCCGGTGCCGGCCAGGTGCGCGAACGGCTTGGCCATGAAGCAGGCCTGCATGCCGTGAGCGTGAGCCACACCTTTTACCAGGCGTTTGTAGCGTACGGCCTGGTCCATCGCCTGCAGCGCGTCGCCGTGCTCGAGGGTGATCTCCACCTGGCCGGGGGCATATTCCGAGATCGCCGTGCGGGCCGGGATGCCCTGGGCCTTGCAGGCGGCGTAGAGGTCGGCGAGGAACGGCTCGATCTGCTCCAGTTCGCGCAGGCCATAGACCTGGGTGCTGCGTGGGCGGCCGCCATCGTTGTCCAGCGCCGGTTGCGGGCGGCCTAGGGCGTCACGCTGTTGGTCGAGCAGGTAGAACTCCAGTTCGCAGGCCATCACCGGGTGGTAGCCGTCGGCCTTCAGCGCATCGATGGTGCGCAGCAGCACATGCCGTGGGTCGGCGATACTGGCGGGCAGGCCTTCGCTGGGGTGCATGCTCACCTGTACTGCGGCAGTCGGCACCCGCCGCCAGGGCAGGCGCACCAGGCTGCCCGCCAAGGGGTAGGCGCGGCAGTCGATATCGCCCACGTCCCATACCAGGCCGGAGTTTTCCACATCGTCGCCGTTCAGGGTCAGGCCAAGTATGGTGCTGGGCAGCGGGCGGCCGCTCTGGTACACGGCCAGCAGCTCGTCGCGGTGCAGCAGCTTGCCGCGCGGTACGCCGTTGGCGTCGAGGATGAACAGTTCGAACAGCTCGATGTCGGGGTTGTCGGCCAGGAAACGCCTGGCCTGCTCTACGGGTGCAAAGTGCATGATGGATTCGCTCATGGGCGCACCGGGCCTGCGCTTGGGCAAGCGGCCCGGTTGAGTCAAACGGCCGGACGGGGTCCGGGCTCGGTCATGAAAGCGTGCGCGAGCAATCCGGTGGGCGGGCGTGACGGCAGTGCCACAGGGCCCAGAAGGCGAGGATGATGTGGACCAGCGGATTCTCACCGGCACGGCGCCGGGCCTTCGGCAGCGAAGGGCGGGGCGAGGGTGGGGCGATGGGCTGGACGGGAGTCATGCCTTGGATACTCACATGCGCGGTAAGGTTGATTAAAGCAGTGAATGGCAACCTTTACATCGCATCCGGCTAAACATTTGTGCCATTGCACCTGGCCTCTTCGCGGGTAAACCTGCGCCCACAGGATTGCATCAAGGCTGGGGGTTGTGCGGTCCCTGTGGGCGCGGGTTCACCCGCGAAGAGGCCGGCAGGCAGCAGACAACCGGCAAATCTGCGACAATCGCGCAACCTTCGAATGCCGATCATGCAAAAGCAGGCTCACCTGCATCACTAAAAAGCCCCATGACTGACCACGCCATCGACAAACTGCTGCAAAACCTCGACCACGCCATGATTGCCGACCGCCATCGCCTGCGCCGGCAATTGCACGAACTGCGCAAACGCCCCGATGAGGCGAAGCTGGCGCAGTGGGTGGAAAAGGTTCAGGCCTCCTGCGCCCAGGTCACCGCGCGCCAGCAGAGCGTGCCCACCGTGCGCTACGACGACAGCCTGCCGATCGCCGCCAAGCGTGACGAAATCAAGAAGGCCCTGGCCGAACACCAAGTGCTGGTGATTGCCGGCGAAACCGGCTCCGGCAAGACCACCCAGTTGCCGAAGATCTGCCTGGAGCTGGGCCGTGGCAGCCATGGCATGATCGCCCACACCCAGCCACGCCGGATCGCCGCGCGCAGTGTGGCCGCGCGGGTCGCCGAGGAACTGGGCACACCGCTGGGCGGGCTGGTCGGCTACCAGGTGCGCTTCGAGGACCAGAGCGATGCCAACACCCTGGTCAAGCTGATGACCGACGGCATCCTGCTGGCCGAAACCCAGCACGACCGCTTTCTCGAACGCTACGACACGATCATCGTCGACGAAGCCCACGAACGCAGCCTGAACATCGACTTCCTGCTCGGCTACCTGAAGACCCTGCTGCACCGCCGCCCTGACCTTAAGCTGATCATCACCTCGGCGACCATCGACCTCGAGCGCTTCTCCAGGCACTTCGACGGTGCGCCGATCATCGAGGTGTCCGGGCGCACTTTCCCGGTGGAAACCTGGTACCGCCCGCTGACCAGCGAGCAGGACGAAGAAGGCAACCAGATCGAGGACGACCTTACCGTCGACCAGGCCATCCTCGCCACCCTGGACGAGCTGGCGCAGCACGAGCGCAGCGTCGGCAAGGGGCCGGGCGACGTGCTGGTCTTCCTGCCGGGCGAGCGGGAGATCCGCGATGCTGCCGAGATCCTGCGCAAGGCGCAGTTGCGCCACACCGAAATCCTGCCGTTGTACGCGCGCCTGTCGCCGGCCGAGCAGCAGCGCATCTTCCAGCCGCACAGCGGGCGCCGCGTGGTGCTGGCCACCAACGTCGCGGAAACCTCGCTGACCGTGCCGGGTATCCGATACGTGATCGACACCGGCACCGCCCGCATCAGCCGCTACAGCTACCGCGCCAAGGTCCAGCGCCTGCCGATCGAGGCCGTGTCGCAGGCCAGTGCCAACCAGCGCAAAGGCCGCTGTGGCCGGGTCGAGCCGGGTATCTGCGTACGCCTGTACAGCGAAGAGGACTTCAACAGCCGTCCGGCTTTCACCGACCCGGAAATCCTGCGCACCAACCTGGCGGCGGTGATCCTGCAGATGCTGCACCTGCGCCTGGGCGCGATCGATGCCTTCCCGTTCATCGAACCGCCGGATGGCAAGGCCATCAGCGACGGTTTCAACCTGCTGCAGGAGCTGTCGGCGGTCAACCGCGAGAACCAGCTGACCCCGATCGGCCGCCAGTTGGCGCGTCTGCCGATCGACCCGCGGCTGGGCCGCATGCTGCTCGAAGGCGCCCGCCTGGGCAGCCTGCAGGAAGTGCTGATCGTGACCAGTGCGCTGTCGGTGCAGGACCCACGTGAACGCCCACCGGAGCGCCAGCAGGCCGCCGACCAGGCGCACGCGCAATGGAAGGACGTGGATTCCGATTTCGCTGCGCTGGTCAACCTCTGGCGTGGCTTCGAAGAGCAGCGCCAGGCGCTGACCGCCAACCCGCTGCGCAACTGGTGCCGCAAGAACTTCCTCAATTACCTGCGCCTGCGCGAATGGCGCGATGCCCATCGCCAGCTGGCGCTGATCTGCCGCGACCTGCAGTTGACGGTGAACAAGGAACCGTCCGACTACCCGAAAATGCACAAGGCCATTCTCAGCGGGCTGCTCAGCCAGATCGGCCAGAAGACCGAAGAGGGCGACTACCAGGGGGCCCGCCAGCGGCGCTTCTGGGTGCACCCGTCCTCGGGCCTGGGGCGCAAGCGCCCGCAGTGGGTGATGGCTGCCGAACTGGTCGAGACCACCAAGCTGTATGCGCGCATGGTGGCCAAGATCGAGCCGGACTGGATCGAGCCGCTGGCCGGTCACCTGGTCAAGAAGAACCACTTCGAACCGCACTGGGAGAAGAAGCGCGGGCAGGTGGTGGCCTATGAGCAGATCACCCTGTACGGCCTGATCCTGGTCGGCCGCCGCCCGGTGCATTTCGGCCCGATCGACCCGGTCACCTCGCGCGAGCTGTTCATCCGTGAAGGTCTGGTCGGCGGCCAGATCCAGTCGCGGGCCAAGTGCCTGGCGGCCAACAAGCGCCTGCTCGAGCAGCTCGACGAACTGGAGGCCAAGGCGCGCCGCCGCGACATCCTCGCCGACGAAGAAACCTTGTACGCCTTCTACGAAGCGCGCCTGCCGGCGGAAATCCACCAGACCGCGACGTTCGACAGCTGGTACCGCATGGGGAGTCAAAAGGACGCCAACCTGCTGATCATGCGCGAGGAAGACGTGCTGGCCCGCGAAGCCAGCGAAGTTACCGCCGCGCAGTACCCCGACAGCCTGCAGCTGGGTGACCTGCGCCTGCCGCTGAGCTACCACTTCGAGCCCGGCCATCCTCGTGATGGTGTGACCGTGCGGGTGCCTGCACCACTGCTGCCGAGCCTGCCGGGCGAGCGCCTGGAATGGCTGGTGCCGGGCCTGCTGGAAGCCAAGTGCGTGGCGTTGGTACGCAACCTGCCCAAGGCCTTGCGCAAGAACTTCGTGCCGGTGCCGGACTTCGTCAAGGCCTCGTTGGCGCGCATGACCTTCGGCCAGGGAGCGCTGCCGCAGGCCCTCGGCCAGGAGCTGCTGCGCATGACCGGTGTGCGGGTGCCCGACGAGGCCTGGGACGAGTCGGTCAACCTGGTCGAAGGCCACCTGCGCATGAACATCGAAGTGGTCGATGGGCAGGGCAAGTTCCTCGGTGAAGGCCGCGACCTGGCCGAGCTGACCGCGCGCTTTGCCGCTGCCAGCCAGGCTGCGCTGGCCGTGCCGCGCGACGCCGGCAGCGAACAGCCGGTGCAGGCCAAGGCCTTCAGCGAAGTGAAACAGACTGCCCAGCAGAACATCGCTGGCCTGTCGATGACCGTGTACCCGGCGTTGGTGGAAGATAACGGCAGCGTGCGCGAAGGGCGTTTCTCGACCCCGGCCGAAGCCGAGTTTCAGCACCGCCGCGCCTTGCAACGCCTGTTGCTGCAGCAGTTGGCCGAACCGGCCAAGTTCCTGCGTGGCAAGCTGCCGGGGCTGACCGAACTGGGCCTGCTGTACCGCGAGCTGGGCCGCGTCGAGGCATTGGTCGAGGATATTCTTCTGGCCAGCCTGGACAGCTGCATTCTCGACGGCGAACAGCCGCTGCCGCGCGACGGTGCTGCATTGGCCGGGCTGGCGGAACGCAAGCGCGGCAGCTGGGCCGAACATGCCGAGCGCCTGGCCCGCCAGACCCTGGAAGTGCTGAAGCTGTGGCATGGCTTGCAGAAGCGCTTCAAGGGCAAGATCGACCTGAGCCAGGCGGTGGCGTTGAACGACATCAAGCAACAGCTGGGCAACCTGGTGTACCCGGGCTTCGTGCGCGAAACCCCCGCGGCCTGGTTCAAGGAACTGCCGCGCTACCTGAAGGCGGTGGAGCTGCGCCTGGAGAAGCTGGGCGGGCAGGTGCAGAAGGACCGGGTGTGGAGCGCCGAGCTGGGCAACCTGTGGGCGCAGTACAAGGCCCGTGCCGACAAGCATGCCCAGGAGGGCAAGCGCGACGAGCAACTGACCGTCTACCGCTGGTGGCTGGAAGAATATCGGGTCTCGCTGTTCGCCCAGCAGTTGGGCACCAAGGTGCCGATTTCCGACAAACGCTTGAGCAAGCAATGGAGCCAGGTGGAGGGCTAAACTTCCCTGGTTGTGGCACTATTAGGGCAATTTGGGGTCGCCTTGCGACCCTTTGCGGGCAAGCCCGCTCCCACCGGCGCTGCGCACGAGGGAGCAGCTTTGTCTTTGAGTTGGCACTAAAGTGCCATTAACTTGCCATATTCCCAGCCAGCGCCGCGTGGCGCTGGCCTTTTACCAGAGGAACGACCGTGCATAACGTCGTGATCAGCGGCACCGGCCTGTACACCCCGGCCCAGAGCATCTCCAACGAAGAACTGGTAGCCTCCTTCAACACCTGGGCGCAGCAGTTCAACCAGGACAACGCCGCAGCCATCGAGCGCGGTGAGATCGAAGCGGCACCGTTGTCCGACGCAGCCTTCATCGAAAAGGCTTCGGGCATCAAGAGCCGCTTCGTCATGGACAAGGCCGGCATCCTCGACCCGCAGCGCATGAAGCCACGCCTGCCGGAGCGCTCCAACGACGAGCCGTCGGTACTCTGCGAAATGGCCGTGGCCGCGGCGCGCCAGGCCCTGCAGCGCGCCGGCCGCAGTGCCGCCGATGTCGACGGGGTGATCGTCGCCTGTTCCAACCTGCAGCGTCCGTACCCGGCCATCGCCATCGAAGTGCAACAGGCATTGGGCATCCAGGGTTTTGCCTTCGACATGAACGTGGCCTGCTCGTCGGCCACCTTCGGCATCCAGACCGCTGCCAACAGCGTGGCCTTGGGCCAGGCCCGTGCGGTGCTGATGGTCAACCCGGAGGTGTGCACCGGGCACCTGAACTTCCGTGACCGCGACAGCCACTTCATTTTTGGCGATGCCGCCACCGCGGTGCTGCTCGAGCGTGCCGACAAGGCGACCTCGGCGCACCAGTTCGAGATTGTCAGCAGCAAGCTGTGGACCGAATTCTCCAACAACATCCGCAACAACTTCGGCTTCCTCAACCGCGCGGCGGAAGAGGGCGAAGGTGCAGCGGACAAGCTGTTCATCCAGGAAGGGCGCAAGGTGTTCCGCGAAGTGTGCCCGAAGGTGGCCGAACTGATCGGTGAGCACCTGCAGGAGAACGGGCTGCAGCCGAGCGATGTGAAACGCTTCTGGCTGCACCAGGCCAACCTCAGCATGAACCAGCTGATTGTCAAGAAACTGCTGGGGCGTGAAGTGGCAGAGGAAGATGCGCCGGTGATTCTCGACCGTTATGCCAACACCAGCTCGGCGGGCTCGGTAATTGCCTTCCACCTGTACCAGGACGACCTGGCCAAGGGGGCGCTGGGGGTGTTGAGCTCGTTTGGTGCGGGGTATTCGATCGGTAGCGTGATCCTGCGCAAGCGCTGATTGATCGTACCGCTGGTACCGGCCCTTTCGCTGGCTTGCCGGCGATGGGGCCGGGTGCATTGCTGCCAGGTGAAAAAAAGCGGGAAACGCCGGATGGGGTCGGCATTTCCCGCTTCAGAAGAAACCGCTTCAGGTGAAGCGCAACCGGTATCGCTTAGAACTTGGCTTCCAGGTCGACCTGCAGGGTATCGACATCGGCATCGCTGTTGGGCAATTGCGACAGGTCGGTCTTGGCCATCAGGTAGGCAGCGCCCAGCGAGAAGTTCTTGTCGATTTCATACCCGACCTTGAACTTGTGCCCGCGCGAACCAGTAAAACCGTTGCCAAAGTCCGAGTCGGTGAACAGGCTGACCACCGCGTTACGCTGCACGTCGCGGTAGTTGTAGTCCAGGCTCCAGGCGCCGACCTTGGTTTTCAGGCCCGCCAACCAGGCCTGGTCTTCGCCATCGGTGCTTTCGGTGTTCTTCACATATTGGCCGTAAGCGGACAGCGGGATGGCAAAGCCGGTGAAGTCCAGCTGGCCGAAGCCTTCCACCAGGTTGAACTCGTTGGTGGTGTTGCCGAACGACTGCAGGATGGTCGCTTCCTTGTCGTTGTCGTAGCCGTAGATGCTGGCACCAACGGTCAGCTTGAGCGCGTCTGCCGGGGCGAATTTGGCGCCCAACTGGCCGTGATAGACCTGTGCGTCATGCTTGTACTGCACACCGTCGCCATCGACGTTGTCCTTGAGCGTGTACTGGCCGGCGCTGGCGAACACTTCGGCCCCGCCCAGGTCGGTCTTGTAGGTAGCTGCCACGCCTTCCGGGTTGATGTCGCTATCCCAGATGATGTCACCCATGCTCACCCATGGCTGTGCCATCTTGCCGCCAATCAGGTGCAGGTTGGGTACGGCGGTCGGGTGCCAGTCGAGGTAGGCCTGGTCGACCCACAGCGACTTCTTGTCGAAGTAGTTGTCGAAGCTCTGGTTGGTCGAGCGGCGGTCGGCGCTGCTGCCGGTGGCGATACGGATGCCCGCGTCCACCTGTGGGTTGATTTCGCTGTAGAAGCCGACACGGGCACGCACGCGCTGGCGGTCCTGGTTGCCGCTGCTGCTGTTGGGGTTGTCGACGTTGACGTCTTCGTAACGCAGGCGAATGTCACCCTTGACCTGGGTCTTGGCAGCCCATGCCACTTTCTGTTCAAAGGAGCTCATCCGGTCGGACTGAGCTTTCTGAGCGGCCTTTTCCTTGGTTTCCTGAGCCAGGTCTGCCTGCAGTTCGTTGTACTGCGCCTGGTTGATCGAGCCGTTGGCGCGGAGCATTTCGAGCAGCTTGGCGTCGACAGCTGCACTGGCCGGAGTACTCAGAGCCAGCATCATGCCGGTGAGGCTCACTCCGGTAAGTGTAGAAACAAGACGCATAAGGTTCTCCCTGTTGAATAAGATGGGGGAGGCTCAGGCGCCCACCCCTGTATTGGCATGTCTTCGGAAAGGGCCTGAATAGACAGGTTCTGGGGTTCCGGAAAACAGGCGCAAGTATTGCGGGGGCGAATGACAGATTAATGTCGAATTAGTGGCACTGCGGTTAAGTAATTGAGAATAAAAGGATCGCCGCCGCGTTGGCGAATTGAGTGGCGGGCCTTCCTTGGGGATACTGGGTACCTTGAAACAGCGAGTCGAAACCGTGACCAGCCTGTACAGCCTTGCTCATCTGCGTGACCTGCCGGCGGCTACCTGGGATGCCTTGGTGCCACCCGGCCAACCGTTCCTGCGCCATGCGTTTCTCAGTGCCATGGAGGACAGCGGCAGCGTCGCGCGCAACACCGGCTGGGCCGCCGAGCACCTGGTGCTGGAGCGTGGCGGGCAGGTGCGGGCGCTGTTGCCGGCGTACCGCAAGTGGCATTCGTTTGGCGAGTATGTGTTCGACCATGGTTGGGCCGATGCCTGTGAGCGGGCCGGCATCGCTTATTACCCCAAGCTGCTCGGTGCCGTGCCGTTCAGCCCGGTCAGCGGCCCGCGCCTGCTGGCCGCCGATCCTGCCGACGCCTTGCTGGTGCTGCAGGCGTTGCCGGAGTACCTGGGCAAGGGCGGGTTGTCCGGGGCACACATCAACTTCACCGACCCGCAGCTGGATGCGCAGATGGCCAGTGTGCCGGGCTGGATGGAGCGGCTGGGTTGCCAGTTCCACTGGCGCAATCATGGCTACCGCGACTTCCAGGACTTCCTCGACAGCCTCAGCTCACGCAAGCGCAAGCAGATGCGCAAGGAGCGTGAGCAGGTAGCCGGGCAGGGCATCGATTTTCGCTGGTACCACGGCGCGGAGCTGGACCAGGCGCAGTGGGACTTCGTCTACCGCTGCTACGCGAATACCTACGCGGTGCGCCGTCGGGCGCCTTACCTGACGCGTGAATTCTTCAGCTTGCTGGCCGAGCGCATGCCCGAGGCACTGCGCGTGGTGATGGCACGGCAAGCCGGGAGGGACGTGGCGATGGCCTTGAGCCTGGTAGGCGGCGACAGCCTGTTCGGGCGTTACTGGGGCTGCCTGGAGGAGTTCGACCGGCTGCATTTCGAGACCTGTTTCTACCAGGGCATGGACTTTGCCATTGCCGAGGGCCTGCAGCGTTTCGATGCCGGGGCCCAGGGCGAGCACAAGCTGATACGCGGGTTCGAGCCGGTGGTGACGCGGTCGTGGCACTACCTGCTGCACCCGGGGTTGCGCCGTGCGGTGGAAGATTTTCTGCAGCAGGAGCGGGAAGGTGTCCGGGCATATGCCGAGGAGGCGCGCGGCATGTTGCCCTATCGCCAGCGATAGGGCCATCACAGGAGTCAGTCGACCCCGACAAAGCCCCCGGTCTGGTGATGCCACAAGCGGGCATACAGCCCTTGCTGCTCAAGCAGTTCACTGTGGCTGCCACTCTCGACAATCCGCCCCTTGTCCAGCACCACCAGCCGGTCCATGCGCGCGATGGTCGACAGCCGGTGGGCAATGGCGATCACCGTCTTGCCCTGCATCAGGGTCTCTAGGCTTTCCTGGATGGCGGCCTCGACTTCCGAGTCCAGCGCCGAGGTCGCTTCGTCCATGATCAGGATCGGTGCATTCTTCAACAGCACCCGGGCAATGGCGATGCGCTGGCGCTGCCCGCCCGACAGCTTGACCCCGCGCTCGCCCACGTGGGCATCGAAGCCGGTGCGGCCCAGTGCATCCGACAGCTGCGGGATGAACTCGTCAGCCCGCGCCCGGCGCACCGCTTCGAGCAGCTCGGCCTCGCTGGCACCCGGGCGGCCGTACAGCAGGTTGTCGCGAATCGAACGGTGCAGCAGCGAGGTGTCCTGGGTGATCATGCCAATCTGCGCGCGCAGGCTGGCCTGGCTGACTTGGGCGATGTCCTGGCCGTCGATGAGGATGCGCCCGCCCTGCACGTCGTACAGCCGCAGCAGCAGGTTGACCAGGGTCGACTTGCCGGCCCCGGACGGGCCGATCAGGCCGATCTTCTCGCCCGGGCGAATGTCCAGGTTCAGCCCTTCGATCACGTTGGCCGCCTGGCCATAGTGGAAATCCACGTCATCGAAGCGTACCGCGCCGCGGCTGACCTTCAGCGCCGGTGCGTTGGGTGGGTCGGTGACGGTGACCGGCTGGGCGATGGTCTGCAGGCCGTCCTGGACCATGCCGATGTTCTCGAAGATGCCGTTGACCACCCACATGATCCAGCCCGACATGTTGACGATGCGGATCACCAGGCCGGTGGCCAGGGCGATGGCGCCGACCGTGATCAGCGACTGGCTCCACAACCACAGGGCCAGGCCTGTGGTGGTGACCACCAGCAGGCCGTTGAGGGTGGTGATGACCACGTCCATGCTGGTGACCACGCGCGCCGCCAGTTGGGTTTTCTCGGTCTGTTCGCTGATCGCCTCGCGGGCGTATTGCTGTTCGTAGTCGGTGTGGGCGAACAGCTTGAGGGTAGCGATGTTGGTGTAGCCATCGACGATACGGCCCATCAGCTTGGAGCGCGCGTCGGAGGAAATGACCGAGCGTTCCTTCACCCTGGGCACGAAGTAGAACAGCGCGGCGATATAGCCGACGATCCATAGCAGCAATGGCAGCATCAGGCGCCAGTCGGCCTCGGCGAACAGCACCAGCGAGGTGATGGCGTAGATCAGCACATGCCACAGCGCATCCACTGCCTGCACGGCGGAGTCACGCAGCGAGTTGCCGGTCTGCATGATGCGCTGGGCGATACGCCCGGCGAAGTCGCTCTGGAAGAAGTTCAGGCTCTGCTTGAGCACGTAGGTGTGGTTCTGCCAGCGGATCAGGCTGGTCATGCCCGGGGTTATGGTCTGGTGCACCAGCAGGTCGTGCAGGCCGAAGAACAACGGCCGCAGCAGCAGGATGACCACCAGCATCCAGATCAGCTCGCCACTGTGCTCACTGAAGAAGTTGGCATTGGGCGTGCCCTGGGCCAGGTCGATGATGCGGCTGAGGTAGCTGAACATCGCCACCTCGATCAGCGAGGCGAACAGGCCGACCACCAGCAGGGCCAGGAAGCTCGGCCAGACCTGGCGCAGGTAATACAGGTAGAACGGCCACACCCGGCTGGGTGGCGCTTCGCTGGGTGCTTCGCGAAAGATATCGATCAGTTGTTCGAAACGGCGGTACAGCATGGGTGACGACACTCCTGTTCCATCCGACCCCTGGCGGTTTCACGTCCCTGTGAAGCCTGCGGTCAGTCGATGCGTTTGGCCGACTTGATGAACACCGGGTCGGCCGGCACATCGCGCATGCCTTTCTTGATGGTGGTCGGCGAATTGACGATCTGGTCGACCACTTCCATGCCCTTGGTCACCTTGCCGAACACGGCATAGCCGGCGTCACGGCCCGGGTTGAGGAAGTCGTTGTCGGCAACGTTGATGAAGAACTGGCTGGTGGCCGAGTTCGGGTCCGAGGTACGCGCCATCGACAAGGTACCGCGGGTGTTCTGCAGGCCGTTGCTGGCTTCGTTCCTGATCGGGTCCTTGGTGGGTTTCTGCACCATCTGCTCGGTGAAGCCGCCGCCCTGGACCATGAAGCCCGGGATCACCCGGTGGAAGATGGTGTTGTTGTAGAAGCCGCTGTCGACATAGCTGAGGAAGTTCTTGGTACTGAGCGGCGCCTTCTCGGCATTCAGCTCGATTTCGACCTGGCCGAAGCTGGTGTCCAGCAATACGTGCGGGGTCTTGTCGGAGGCCATGACGCTGGAGGCGAAGGCGACCGAGCAGGCGGTGAGCAGAAGTTTTTTCAGCATGGGCTCAAAGATCCTTGAGAGGTGGAAGCGGCTGCAAGGAATTGCAGCAGGGTCTGGTTGAAGACCTCGGGTTGGTCGAGGGGCGTAGCGTGCCGGGAATCGTCGATGACCACCAGCCTGGCGTGGGGCATCAGGGCGACATAGCGCTGTTTCAGTTGTATCGGCGTGTAATCGTGGTCGGCGGCGATCACCAGGGTAGGACAGTGAATTTGCCCGATGCGTTCCTGCACGCCCCAGTCGACGATGGCGTCGAAACTCTTGAGGTAGGCGCGTTTGTCGTTGCGTGCCCAGCGTTTGGCCATTTCCTGGCGCAGTTCGGCCTGCTCGGGCTTGGGGAACAGCCGTTCGGCCAGGCCCTTGCCGACGGTTTCGACACTGAGCAGGTGCGCCAGGCCCCAGCGTTTCAACCACCAGATCCAGTCACTGCGGGTGCGGCGCTTGACCTCGGGGGCGCTGTTGACGATGCACAGGCTGCGCAGCCATTGTGGATGGTCGACGGCGAACTGGAAGCCGACCATGCCGCCCATGGACAGGCCGACGAAGTGCACCGGGCCGGTAGCCAGGTGTTCGAGCAGGGCCAGCAGGTCGGCACTGAAGGTGGCGATCTGGTAGCCGTCGCGGGGCTTGTCGGAGCGGCCATGGCCGCGGATGTCCATCAGGATGACCCGGTAGTGGCGGCTGAGCGCCGGCACCTGCATCTCCCAGTCCTGGCAACTGGAACCCAGGCCATGCAACAACACCAGCGGTTCGCCCTGGCCATACACCTCGTAATGCAGTGTGCATCCTTCGTGTTCGAAATAGGCCATGGGCGCGGTCCTCTCAGGCTTGTGCGGGGGCTGCGAAGGGCACGTCCAGTGGCGCGGTGTCGAAATTGCGCAGCAGGTCGATGAGGATCTGCGTCGCCGGGCCCAGGGTCTTCTCTTTGCTGGAGTAAAGGTAGAACAGTGGGTGACGGCTGCCACCCTGGTCCAGCGGCAACGGCTTGAGCACGCCTTCGCGCAGCTCGCGCTCGATCATGTGCCGGGGCAGCCAGGCGAAGCCCAGGCCACTGCTGACGAAGGTGGCGGCGGTGCCCAGGCTGCCGACCGTCCAGCGCTGCTCGGCACCCAGCCAGCCAACGTCGCGCGGCTGGGCGCGCCCGGAGTCGCGGATCACCACCTGCAACTGGCTTTCCAGGTCCTGGAAGGTGAGCTCGCGGCCCAGGCGGTGCAGGCTGTGTTCCGGGTGGGCGACGGCGACGAACTCCACCGCGCTCAGTTCGGCACCCAGATAGCCGCCGATGCTGTAGCTACTGATGGCCAGGTCGGCGATGCCTTCATGCATCACTTCCTCGACCCCGGACAGCACTTCTTCCCGCAGGCGCACCCGGCAGCCACGGCTCTGCGGCATGAACGCTGCCAGGGCGCGCACCAGGCGGGCGCTGGGGTAGGCGGCGTCGACCACCAGGCGCACCTCGGCCTCCCAGCCCTGTTCCATGTGGTGGGCGAGGTCTTCGAGCTGGCTGGCCTGCTTGACCAGGTGGCGCGAACGGCGCAGCAGCACATTGCCGGCCTCGGTGAGCACGGCCTTGCGGCCATCGATACGCAGCAGCGGCACGCCCAGCTGCTCCTGCATGCGCGCCACGGTGTAGCTGACCGACGACTGCGAACGGTGCAGCGCCTCGGCGGCCTGGGCAAACCCGCCGTGATCGACCACTGCCTGCAGGGTTCGCCACTGGTCAAGGGTTACGCGCGGCGCTTTCATCTTTCGCTCCTGTTGTCCTAAGCTGCGCTCTTTCAAGGAGAGCGGCCCATGAAGAAATGTTGTGCGGCAATACTGATGTGCCTGCCCCTCGGGGCCATGGCTTATCCCATCGATGTGGAAAAGGAACTGACCGGGGTCAAGCTCGACTACA
This sequence comes from Pseudomonas sp. TE21394, assembly GCF_054057835.1. NCBI lineage: Bacteria > Pseudomonadati > Pseudomonadota > Gammaproteobacteria > Pseudomonadales > Pseudomonadaceae > Pseudomonas > Pseudomonas sp. TE21394. Next base: position 3,437,661 of record NZ_JBSRZR010000001.1, read on the forward strand.
CCGCCTACGACACGGCTTACGACATTGGCGCCATCACCCTGAACAACTATGGGCAGGTGCCGGCAGCCTGCAAGGTCACCTTCCGCAATGGCCCGGAGGCACCGCGGGTGCGGCGGGTGAACGTACCGGCCGGTAAAAGCGTCGATGTCACCGCGAAGTTCAACCGGCAGATCATCAAGCTGCGGATCGCCTTGGACTGCAGCGCGGAATAAACTGATAAATCGATTGATTGAACCCATTTTTTACGCTTTTTTATCGATAGGTCAAGCCTTAATCTCACCTCCATCGAATCGCAACCCTTTTTGCCGATGGAGGCACCTCATGTCCAGCGTACTGATCATCGAAAGCAGCGCCCGCCAGCAGGATTCCGTTTCCCGCCAGCTGACCCGTGATTTCATCCAGCAGTGGCAGGCCGCCCACCCGGCCGACCAGATCAGCGTGCGCGACCTGGCGGTGAACCCGGTGCCGCACCTGGACGCCAACCTGCTGGGTGGCTGGATGAAGCCCGAAGAGCAGCGCAGCGCCGCCGAGCTGGAGGCCCTGGCCCGCTCCAACGAGCTCACCGATGAACTGCTCGCTGCCGACGTGCTGGTGATGGCTGCGCCGATGTACAACTTCGCCATCCCCAGTACGCTCAAGGCCTGGCTGGACCACGTGCTGCGTGCCGGCATCACCTTCAAGTACACCCCCACCGGCCCTCAGGGCTTGCTGACCGGCAAGCGTGCCATTGTCCTGACGGCACGTGGCGGTATCCACGCCGGCGCCAGCAGCGACCACCAGGAACCGTACCTGCGTCAGGTCATGGCCTTCATCGGTATTCACGATGTCGAGTTCATCCACGCCGAAGGCCTGAACATGAGTGGCGAGTTCCACGACAAAGGCGTGAACCAGGCCAAGGCCCGGCTGGCAGCGGTCGCCTGAGGCGGAACGAATTCCCAACCCTGACACCTGGTTTTGCTCCTTTGGGTGTACCTGCCCGGCCTGCATGGCCGGGTTTTTTTATGCCAGGAATTTTGTTGATGCCGGTGCCGGCCTATTCGCGGGTGGACCCGCTCCCACAGGAATATCACGGCACTTGAGGCCTGTGGTTACACTGTGGGAGCGGGTTTACCCGCGAAGAGGCCGGCACAGCCCTTACATTCCTCATGGTTGAACTCATTTGCCGCAACCCGCTAAGGTCGCGCCCTTGATCCCCCGAGAGGCACCCATGGGCTACCTGATAATCGTCGCGCTGATCCAGGCGTTTTCCTTCAGCCTGATCGGCGAGTACCTGGCCGGGCACGTCGACAGCTACTTCGCCGTGCTCGCGCGCGTGGTGCTGGCTGGCCTGGTGTTCCTGCCACTGACCCGCTGGCGCCAGGTCGAACCGCGCTTCATGCGCTCGATGCTGCTGATCGGCGCGCTGCAGTACGGCATCACCTACGTCTGCCTGTACCTCAGCTTCCGCGTGCTTACCGTTCCGGAGGTGCTGCTGTTCACCATCCTCACGCCATTGCACGTGACCCTGATCGAAGATGCCATGAACCGCCGCTTCAACCCCTGGGCCCTGGTGGCAGCGCTGGTGGCGGTGGCCGGCGCTGCGGTGATCCGCTTCGACACCATCAGCGGCGAGTTCTTCATCGGTTTCCTGCTGCTGCAACTGGCCAACTTCACCTACGCTGCCGGCCAGGTACTCTATCGCCACCTGGTCGCACGCCACCCCAGCGACCTGCCGCACTACAAGCGCTTTGGCTACTTCTACCTGGGCGCGCTGATCGTGGTGTTGCCAGCGTTCCTGCTGTTCGGCAATACCCAGCACCTGCCGAGCACCAACGTGCAATGGCTGGTGTTGCTGTTCCTGGGCCTGTGCCCGACGGCGCTGGGGCTGTACTGGTGGAACAAGGGCGCCTGCCTGGTGTCCGGCGCGACGCTGGCGGTGATGAACAACCTGCATGTGCCGGTAGGCTTGCTGCTGAACCTGCTGATCTGGAACCAGCACGAGCCATTGGGCCGGCTGTTGCTCGGCGGGGCGGTGATCCTGGCGTCGGTGTGGATGAGCCGCCTGGGTAGCCTGCCGTTATCAGGCAAGGCATGGCGCAGCTAGCTATGACACGTTCGTTACTGGGCCCGAAGTCCGTCGGTGGCCACCCGATAATCAAAAAAATAAAAACCGGAGACCGGCGTGAAGCTAGAAACGCGAAGTATCGAATTTGTCCCACACGCTGAGCGTTATGGTAAGCCCAAACGGTTGTTCACCATCTGGTTCAGCTCCAACTTCCAGATAACCGCCCTGATGGTCGGCACCCTGGGCGTCGCCTCGGGGCTGAGCCTGGGCTGGACCTTGCTCGGCCTGTTGGTCGGCAACCTGATCGGCACCGTGTTCATGGCCGCGCACTCTGCCCAGGGCCCGCACCTGGGCGTGCCACAGATGATCCAGAGCCGGGCCCAGTTCGGCGTCCACGGCGCGGCGCTTCCGCTGTTGGTGATGGTCACCGCTGCAGTCCTGTTCCTCGCCGCCAGCGGCGTGCTGATGCGCAATGCCCTGCAGGCCCTGGTGCCGATGAGCGACGACCAGGCCATCGTAGTGGTCGGGGTACTGACCTTTGTCATCGGCTTTGTCGGCTACGAACTCATCCACCGCCTGGGGGCCTGGATGAGCCTGTTGTCCACGCTGGTGTTTGCCGGCGCCCTGGTGCTGATCCTGCTGCACCCTGGCGACATGGCAACCACGACGGCGGTGAGTACCGGCTTTTCGTTCACTGCGTTCAACCTGATCGTGGCCCAGTCGGCCTCGTGGACGCTGGGCTATGGCCCCTACGTGGCCGACTACTCGCGCTACCTCCCGGCCAACGTCAACCCACGCGCCACGTTCTGGGCCACCTACTGCGGTTGTGCGCTGGGCTCCTTCGCCATGATGGCACTGGGCGCGCTGGTGGCCGTGGAACTGCCCTCGGCCCTGGGCCATGACCCGGCCACAGCCATCGCCGCCCTGTTTGGCCCGTGGGCGCCGTTGGCGCTGGCAGTGATCGCGCTGGGGGTGATCCAGTACAACGTCCTGTGCCTGTACAGCGCCTACATGTCGTCGGTCACGATCTTTGGCGCGTTCAAGACCATCCGCCGCGTGACTGCGACGGCCAAGGCCTTGGTAATGGCAGGCCTGACCGCAGCGGCAACGGTGATTGCCATCGCCACCCAGTACAATTTCGATACGTTCTTTGCCGACATCCTGATTGGCCAGTTGTACCTGCTGATCCCATGGAGCGCGATCAACCTGGTGGATTACTACTGGGTGTGCCGTGGTCACTATGATGTTGGGGCGCTGTATGACGCCAAGGGGCGTTACGGCTGCTTCAATCGGCGGAGCCTGGCGGTGTATGCGGTGGCGATCATCGGTACCATCCCGTTCATGAAGCTGTCGTTCTACACGGGCTTTGTGGCTGAGTGGCTGGGGGCGGACATTAGCTGGGCGATGGGGTTGATCCTGGCTGGGGCGTTGTATTGCATGGTCCATGGTCGTGAGAACAAGCCGCTGTTGGCAACAAGGAATGTGCTTCCCTGATGCGGCGTTGAGAAGGGTGGGGCTGCACAGCAGCCCCGGCACTCTCAAACCTCCTTCATTTCTTCAAGCCGGCGCGGCGCCGGCTCTGGCATCGCACGCCCCGCCAACCCCGCCCGCATGTCATTGCCACTCGGCTGCTGATACAAGCTCAGCCCGAACTTTTCCAAACAGAAGGGCCAGCACTGCCCCTAGATAGCTAACTACCTTTAGTGCGCAGATTTTCTGCCGCCCCCAACTTCAAGGATTACGATGTTGATCGGGCAACACCTTCTCAAGCAGACCAAAGATGACATCCTCACTGATGTCTGATTTCAGGCGGCGGCAACGTCTCTATTGCTTATCCGGCACACCTCGACCTGGTAACCCATCGCAGTAAGCCGTTGGGCAAATTGCCTGAAGTTGACCTTCGAGAAAAACGGCATGTGCAGTTCTGCATTGGGTTGCATGATGGCGAACACGATTTTGTTGCGCGGCTGGGTGGCCGGGTTGAAAATGAATTGGAAATCACCCAGCTCTGCCAGGTGTGCGTTCACCTGGGTAACCACATCCGGTGCATTGATCAGCGCCTCAGCAGACACATAGGCCTGTGAGAATAGGTGGCTCAGCACGCTCGACGATGAGTACTTCTTGACGTGGATGATGTGATTATCCGGTGTGAGCAAATCACAGAACTCGAACGGGCCGCCTGCGCCAGTTAGTCTCACCAGTTTCTGGTCGAGTAGGTAGAAATTGACGTTGTCAGCAATGCGCCGAAGGTAGGCGCCTTCATGGTCAGTGCGGTAGGGAGGAAACACCAGGTTGCACGGAGTCGCGGCCTCAAAAAAGTGGTTCACTTGCTCGGTGTAGTCGCGATCAATCTGGTACCAGTCACCTTCGCTCAGCAAATATATTTTCCCTTCGTGCTCAATCTCCGCCTCCAAGCACATGTACAAAGGCCAAGTGGCGAGTCGTTGTTCGTCCGCGCCGTATAGGTAGATGCGCTCGGAATCAAGAAGTGGGCGAGTTATGCGTCCCAACAGGTGCTTAGCGAGCAGAGCTTGACGAAGATCCAGATCGAATGAGATTGCTGGGCCGTTGTGCGCTCGGGCACTGTGTTTGACATAGCCGAAGCCGCTGACATCATTTCCAAGCAGCTCAGGTGCCGCTGCGCGGACGCAGTCGAACCGCTCGGCATTGATCGCTTCCACCAGCACCCCATCCAATTGGCTTTTGAGGGCTGCGTCGCGAACTGGGACGATGAAATCCATCCAAGGATATTTTTCTTTGCAGTGCTCATCCTCGTAGGCAGTCAACAGGCGAAGTGCGATCTCTGGGAAGTCTTCTAGCTTTACATCGGAATGGAGCGCCAATGAGTCTGAGCCGCTGACATACTCGCCTTCATCCTGATCGTTTTCCACGATCCCGGTTAGGGACTTGAGGATCTCCGAATCGAATTTGAAGTCGAATTCGGATATCGACAACAGCCTTGATGACTGTGCTTTTGAGCGCAGCCGGGTGCGGTCAATGTTGGACTTTTCGACGGACTTGATCAGCAGAGGATCCGTCAAGCTCAGCGCTGTACGTAGCCCGAAGTAGCGCTCAATAGCGAGCGGATCAATCAGGTGCCTGGCATGGCCAAAGGTAAAGCAAAAGACCCTGTCGTGGATTGCCAGAACGAGCAGGGCTTTGAGCGATCTACCGGTCAAGTCGAGGTCGGCCACCTCTGGGACTGCGCCAAAAAGCTGCGTCCACTTTGGATGGGAAGGATTCTTCTGGTGGTAGAAAAGGCATTCAACTTCGCCCAATGCAAACGCGATAGGTCGTAGGTTGACCTCATCGGAAAGCGCGTCCTGGACGGTTCGCCCCTCCTTGAGCAAGAACACATTGATAGTGATCTTCACGTGTCACTCCTTGATCATCGGCTTGATGTTAAATTGGCATCTACCTCTGTGTCCGTCAAGCCACGTCAGTGACATGCTGAGCGACGTACAAGTCCATTGTTACAATCATCAATTGAGAGTGTGAGCTGCTCGTTAGCGCTACTCTGTTGGTTTCTTATGAAATGCAGCTGGAGCAGCAATGAAAAGGAATCTTGCGTCAATGCTCATGCCCGACGATCTCGTTATGCGGGAAGCCATCGAGGCAACGAGGCGTTATCACCAAGTCCATGAAACAGGCGAGACCGATATGGAAGTTGAGCGGCAGAGCTTGACCGCATAGCAGCTATTCCAGTCTATCAACGATTACCAGCTCGCAGGGTTAGGTCGTCAACCTCCACTTCGCCACTGAGCACCCTTGGACCAATGAAGGCGTCATAATTATGCGATGATTCAATTACCGCAGTAACAAGGGATTTACTCAGGCCAACGCAGTTAATCCCATAGCTCAGATTGGCGTTACATATTGTTACCGCTAACGGGCTATAAAATCAGATTTTGCCCCTTTCTTGTAGGGCATTTCCCAAAGATACTGCCACCCATTGTAGTGCTCCGAGTTGACCACTAGTCTCAGCGAGTCGTTGCAATCCAACGACCGGCTTTGACAGGCCGACTCAAATTACAATCCTCAGCTTTGCCTTCAATGGCGGCTGTGCGTGGGGCGCCTTCGGGTGCGCCGGGTTTCTCAATTTGACCGGTCTGTCAACCCGTGCACAGCTGCCACCCTTTGTTTGACAGCAAATGGCGGTAGTCCCAATCACAAATTGAGGGTTACACCATGCTGAAGATTGTCCCCGACCCACCCTGCAACCTCCATTCCCTGGAAGACACGCTGCTGATGGCCGCCGATTACGCGCTATGCGCCGAAGCCGTTGCTCAGCAAGCCGTATTGATGCAACCGAAATCACCCGTCTCAGTGTTGATCATGACGTCGATGCACGAACTAGAAGCCCTCCGTAGGTTGCTCGAATCAGCGCTGGCTCAAGTCCAAAGGCCAGCAGACCCGCAGACGTTGCATTAATCACATCATGATTCGCCTGGGGCTGCGCCTGGTGGGAGTCCGGCTTGCCGGCGGCAGGGCCAGCCCAGGCATCTGCAATTTCAGGGAGAAGAACCAATGGCCATTGAAGTAACCCCAGTCACCGTGGGCAAAACCACCTTCTACCAAGGCGAAAACCAGACCCATCCTCTGTTTCGCATCGAGCCCGGCATCCCTTGCCAGAACGCCCGCGAACAGGCTTCTGAACTGATGGGCTATGCCCGCGACTTGTCCATCGACGGACTGATGGAAGACAAACCCCAGCTACTCTGGGCCTCGCACTACCTCTGCGCCTTGGCCAAGGCCCTGCTCGATGATGCCGAACTGGGCATGATGAAAAGCGCTGAAAACCGCAGTCCCGCCGCTCCACTCTGAGCGGCAGTTAAAACGGAAGGGGCTGCAAAGCAGCCCCGTTACTCTCAAACCTCGTTCATCTCTTCAAGGCGGCGTTGCGTCGGTTCAGGCACCGCACGCCCCGCCAGCCCCACCCGCATGTCATTGCCACTTGGCTGCTGATACAAGCTCAGCCCAAACTCCGGCAACACCGCCAACAGGTAATCGAAGATATCCCCCTGGATCCGCTCGTAATCCGCCCATACCGTGGTGGTGGTAAAGCAGTAGATCTCCAGCGGCACGCCCTCGGCGGTGGTCTGCATCTGCCGCACCATGCAGGTCATGTTCGGGTGCACGTTGGGGTGGTTCTTCAGGTAGGCCAGGGCAAAGGCGCGGAAGGTGCCGAGGTTGGTGAGCCTGCGGCGGTTGGCCGACAGCTCGGCCACTGGCCCCATGGCCTCGTTCCAGCGCTGCAGCTCCTGGCGCTTGGCGGCCAGGTAGTCGGCCAGCAGGTGCACCTGGCTCAGGCGCTGTTCCTCTTCGCGGGTGAGGAAGCGCACCCCGGCGGCATCGATGAACAGGCTGCGCTTGATGCGCCGGCCACCGGACTGCTGCATGCCACGGTAGTTGCGGAACGACTCGCTCATCAGGCGCCAGGTGGGGATGGAGACGATGGTCTTGTCGAAGTTCTGCACCTTCACCGTGTGCAGGGTAATGTCGACCACATCGCCATCGGCACCGACCTGCGGCATTTCGATCCAGTCACCCACGTGCAGCATGTCGTTGCTGGTCAGCTGCACGCTGGCGACGAACGACAGCAGGGTGTCCTTGTACACCAACAGCAGCACCGCCGACATCGCACCCAGGCCCGACAGCAGCAACAGCGGCGAGCGGTCGATCAGGGTGGCGACGATGACGATGGCGGCGAAGATCCACAGCATCATCTTGGCCAGTTGCACGTAGCCCTTGATCGAGCGGGTGCGGGCGTGTTCGGTGCGGGCGTAGATGTCGAGCAGGGCATCCAGCAGGCACGACAGCGCCAGGGTCATGAACAGCAGGGTGAAGGCCAGGGCGACATTGCCGAGGAAGTGCTGGGCGGTATCGGACAGCTCCGGCACCAGTTTCAGGCCGAATTGCAGCACCAGCGATGGCGTGGTCTGCGCCAGGCGGTGGAAGACCTTGTTGTTGCGCAAGTCGTCCAGCCACCTCAGCGCCGGCTGGCGGGCCAGCAGGCGGGCGCCATGCAGCACCAGGAAGCGCGCCAGACGGCCGATGACCAGGGAGATCAGCAGCAGCACCGCCAGGCCAATGGCCGCGTGCAGCACCGGGTGTCGGTCAAGGGTGCCCCACAGGTCGAGGGAGTCACGCCAGATTCGTTGGATATCCATGGGCTTGCGTACAGTCTTGTTGCCAAACGAAGCGCCATTAGAGCGCGGATGGCGGTGAAGTTGCCAAAAGAAATTCGGCTAAGGCGGCAGAAAACGTTACCCTATGCAACTGAATTTCCGCACTTGCCTGAGGTTACCTCCGTGTTCTCCCAATTCGCCCTGCACGAACGCCTGCTTAAAGCCGTGGCCGAGCTTAACTTTGTCGAGCCAACCCCGGTGCAGGCCGCGGCCATCCCCCTGGCCCTGCAAGGGCGTGACCTGCGCGTGACCGCACAGACCGGCAGCGGCAAGACCGCAGCCTTCGTGCTGCCACTGCTCAACCGCCTGGTCGACCTGCGCGAGCGCCGTGTGGAGATCCGCGCGCTGATCCTGCTGCCGACCCGTGAACTGGCCCAGCAAACCCTCAAGCAGGTGCAACTGTTCGCGCAGTTCACCTACATCAAGGCCGGCCTGGTCACCGGTGGTGAAGACTTCAAGGAACAGGCCGCCATGCTGCGCAAGGTGCCGGACGTGCTGATCGGCACCCCGGGCCGCCTGCTTGAGCAGCTGAATGCCGGCAACCTCGACCTGTCCCATGTGCAGGTGCTGATCCTCGACGAAGCCGACCGCATGCTCGACATGGGCTTCGCCGAAGACATGGAGCGCCTGTGCAAGGAGTGCGAGAACCGCCAGCAAACCCTGCTGTTCTCGGCCACCACCGGCGGCGCGGCGCTGCGCGACATGATCGGCAAGGTGCTGAAAGACCCGGAACACCTGATGCTCAACAGCGTCTCGCAGCTGGCCGAAGGCACCCGCCAGCAGATCATCACCGCCGACCACGACCAGCACAAAGAGCAGATCGTGCAGTGGCTGCTGGCCAACGAGACGTTCGACAAGGCGATCATCTTCACCAACACCCGCGCCCTGGCCGACCGCATCTACGGTCACCTGGTGGCCAAGGACGTCAAGGCCTTCGTGCTGCACGGCGAAAAGGACCAGAAGGACCGCAAGCTGGCCCTGGAGCGCTTCAAGCAGGGCAGCTCCAAGGTGCTGGTGGCCACCGACGTGGCCGCGCGTGGCCTGGATATCGACGGGCTGGACCTGGTCATCAACTTCGACATGCCGCGCAGCGGTGACGAGTACGTGCACCGCGTGGGCCGTACCGGCCGTGCCGGTGGCGAAGGCCTGGCGATCTCGCTGATTACCCACAACGACTGGAACCTGATGTCGAGCATCGAGCGCTACCTCAAGCAGCAGTTCGAGCGCCGGGTGATCAAGGAAGTGAAGGGCACCTACAGCGGGCCGAAGAAGGTCAAGGCCTCGGGCAAGGCCGCCGGCAGCAAGAAGAAAAAGGTCGAGAAGAAATCGGGTGACAAGAAAGCCGCAGCCAAGCGCAAGCCAACCGCCAAGCCGAAGGCCAATGCACCACTGACCAGCGCCGATGGCCTGGCGCCGTTGAAGAAGCGCAAGGCGGCGGCGGAGTAATCGGCGCCCCTCACAGGCTGATGCGTTCTTTGTAGGAGCGGCCTTGTGCCGCGAAAGGGCTGCGAAGCAGCCCCGAGATTTTCCACACTGACGCATCCATCCGGGGCCGCTTTGCGGCCCTTTCGCGGCGCAAGGCCGCTCCTACAAGGCGCACGCAGGCTGCAAGCGGTCAGTCAGCCTTCTTTTCTGCCGCTTTCAGTTCCTTGATCCGCTTGTCGATCAGCTGACACTTGTCGGGCAAGTCCTTGCTCGCCGTTCCCAGCTCCATCCCTTGCAACTCGTCATTGATCTCCTTGGCCTTCTGCGGGTTCTGCTCGGTCAGCTGGGTAACCAACCCGGCCAGCTCTTCACGTTTCTGCGTCGCTTCCTCCGGTGTGCAGGCCCAGACGGGCAGGGCGCAGAACAGGGCCGTGGCGCAGGCAATGGGCAGCAGCGGTTTCATCCTTTATACCTCCGGCGGTGGTGATGCCCGGTGGAGGTGTGTGCCTGGCCGTTAGTTCAGCGGCTTCGACCGATGGCCATACCAGGGTTAATTGAGCCTTGGTCTGGTCGGTCACGTTGGTTCCGCTTCAAGCCGTAGTCCTTTTCCCAAAGAGTTCTGAAGCTATTGAAGAGCGATCGTTTGCCCCCTAGCCTCGGCTTGAGTCAGGAGGCATCGTATGTCCATTCGCCTGGATTCCGATGTCCTCGCCTGATTCAAGGGGCAGGGTAGCGGCTACCAGACCCGGATCAATCAGTTGTTGCGCCTGTACATGCAGGCGCAGCAGCGCCAACGCTGAGATCTTTCGGAACGCTCGGCAGTCGCGACGGGTCCCACCCTGTGTACCCCTTCCGTCCACAGCAGGAGCCCGTAGCCATGAGCATCGCCTACGACTGGGACCTGATCGAACGCTTGCTGCACGAGGTGCAGAACGGCGCCGGTCACAGCTTCACGCCACGCCCTTATGCCGAGCAGCACGCTGCGGCCCTGGCCGCCAAGGGTGAGCCGGTGGGCGACCTGGACCACCTTAAGACCCGTGCCTGCGAATACGAAAAGCTGCTGTTCGAACGTGGCTACATCGAAAGCCGTCCTGAAGAGGATGGCGGCAACGGCGAGAACTTCGTGCTGACCGAACGCGGTTCGCGCCTGATGAGCCTGATCGACAGCAGCATCCCCGGCTTCGAGCACCCGCGCCAGGTGCTGGACGAGCAGGAGGATGCGCTGGACGAAAACACCTTCGAGCAGGTGTCGGCGAAGGCGCAGATTGCCTGAGGTCGTTTTGAGGCTGGCAAGGGCAGCCCAGTAAACCCGATAATCGGTAGCTTCCGAACGCTGCCGAGCCCTTGCCCATGCCCATGATTACCCCGAAGGCCTGCCTATGAGCGCGGTCCGCAAGCACCCTGACGCCTTTGCCTTCCAGGTAATGCTGGGGTTGTGCCTGATCTGGGGTTGCCAGCAGGTGCTGATCAAGACCGCCGCGGTCGACATCGCGCCGGTGATGCAGGCAGCCCTGCGCAACGGCATTGCCGCCGTGCTGGTGGGGCTGATGCTGTGCTGGCGCGGTGGCTGGAGCCAACTGGGCAGCACCTGGCGTGCCGGGGTGCTGGCGGGTGGCTTGTTCGGCCTTGAGTTTCTGTTCATCGCCGAGGGCTTGAAGCTGACCTCGGCGGCGCATATGTCGGTGTTTCTCTATACCGCGCCGGTGTTTACCGCGCTGGGCCTGCACTTCAGGTTGCCCAGCGAGCGCCTGCGGCTGTTGCAATGGCTGGGGATTCTGCTGGCCTTCGGTGGCATCGGCATGGCATTCGCCGGTGGCATGTCGTTCGAGCAGATGGATGGTCGTACCCTGCTGGGGGATGCCTTCGGCGTGATTGCCGGCCTGGCCTGGGGGGCGACCACCGTGGTGGTGCGCTGCTCGCGGTTGTCGGAAGCGCCGGCAACCCTGACCCTGTTCTACCAGTTGGCCGTGGGCTTTGCCGGGCTGCTGCTGATTGCCCTGCTCAGCGGGCAGATCGGTGCGGTGGTGTTGACGCCGCTGGCTGTGGGCAGTGTGCTGTTCCAGGGTATCGTGGTGTCGTTCATCAGTTACCTGACGTGGTTCTGGTTGCTGCGCAAATACCTGGCGTCGAACCTGGCGGTGTTCTCGTTCATCACCCCGCTGTTCGGGGTGACCTTTGGCGTGGTGCTGCTGGATGAGCCGTTGAGCATGAACTTCGTGATCGGGGCGTTGATGGTGCTGCTGGGGGTGATCCTGGTGAGTGCCGAGCCTTGGGTGAAGCAGCAATTGCGGCGGCTTGTGGGCTGATGTGTGGCCTGAGCCGCCTTGATTCAGGATGTAAGCTTGCCCTGACAGGGACTGCCTTGCTGTGCATTGCCAGCCAACCACACCAGCCCACCGGCCACCGCCAACCCACCCGCCGACAGCATCAGCGCGGGTTGCAGCCCGCCGCTGTAATGGCTGCTCAGCGCCGCCAGCAGCGGCCCGCTCAACTGCCCCAGGGCAAAGCACGCTGTCAGCAACCCGGCATTGCGCTGCGTAGCGTGTGGCGCCAGCTCCCGCGAACGTTGCATCACCAGCTGCATGCAAGCCAGGGATGGCGCGCCACATAGCACCACGCCCAAGGCCAGCCCGACACCCCCACCGATCAGGCAGGCCAGCACACCCAACCCTTGCAACCACAGAGTGGCGCTCAGCCAGGTAGAAGTACGCCCGCCGCGGCGCAGGCTCACCAGCAGTACACCCAGTGCCGCCGCCATGCCGAACGCCGGCCAGAACAGGTCGGCCAGCCACTGCCCGAGAAACTGCTGACTGGCCATCTGCGACAGGAAGGTGGCCGGCAGGATGTAACCCACGCCGTACAGGGCATACACCAGCCCCAGGCGGCCGATACCGACATGCCGTTGCAGGCCCTGCTGCACAGACGGTGCTGGCGCTGCCTGCAGGGCCTGGGGTAGCCAGGGCCTGATCGCCAGCAGCATCAGCAGCGCCGCCACGGCATAGATCAGCCACAGCGCTGCCGAGCCCAGCCCCAGCCGATGTGCCAGCAGTGCCAGCAAGCCGGTCAGCGCGATACCCAGGCCGGGCCCGGCGAATACCAGCGCACCCAGGCGCCGGCGGTTATGGGCATTGGCCAGTTGCTGGCTGAGGCTGGTGATCATCACCAGCACCCAGGCACTGGCCACGCCCGTACCGAAGCGCAGCAGCAGGTGCCCCCAGAAGCCGTCGGCAGCCCACGACGCCAGGGTCAGTACCACGCACAGCCACAGCCCGCCCTGCAGGCGCAGGCGCACCTGGCCAGGCGAGCGGGCGAACATCGCATCGAGCGCGCCGAGGAAGTAGCCAAGGTAATTGGCTGCCGCCACCAGCCCGGCCGCCGTCAGGTCGAGCTGACCCTCGGCGATCAGCTGCGGCAGCTGCGGAGTCAGGGCGAAACGGCCAATGCCCATGGCCATCATCAGCGCGACGGCGCTGGCCAGCAGTTGAATGAGTGGTGACATCACAGGTCTCCTGCACGGTGTAAACGATGACCGGCAGGTTAGGGCGGTTTTCTTTTCAATAAAATTGAATAATGATGATCAAGTTGTTCTGTTTTGGAGAATGTCGTGGAGTTCAGTCAGCTGCGTATCTTCCAGGCCGTGGCCGAGGAGGGCTCGCTCACCCGTGCCGCAGAGCGGCTGCACCGTGTTCCGTCCAATCTGTCGACACGCTTGCGCCAGCTTGAAGAACACCTGGGCGTCGAACTGTTCCTGCGGGAACGCCAGCGCCTGCAGCTGTCGCCTGCGGGCAAGGTGCTGCTGGACTACGCCCAGCGCCTGTCAGCCTTGCGCGACGAGGCCCAGGCCGCCGTGCGCGGCGGCCAGCCAGCCGGGGATTTTGTGCTGGGAACCATGTACAGCACGGCGGCAACGCATTTGCCGGGGTTACTGGCGCGTTATCATCAGGCCTATCCAGCGGTGAACCTGCAGGTGCGGGCGGCGCCCAGTGGCGAGCTGCTGGAGGGCCTGCTCAGCCACAGCCTGGACGCCGCACTGGTGGATGGCCCTCCAAGCCTGGCCGGGCTGGATGGGGTGCCGTTGTGCGACGAACAACTGGTGCTGATCACCAGCCCCGAGCACCCGCCAGTGCACACGGCCCGGGACGTGGCGGGCAAGGCGGTGTTCACCTTCCGCCAGGGCTGCTCGTACCGCATGCGCCTGGAGGCCTGGTATGCCCATGCCCATACGCCGATGGGCCGGGTGATGGAGATCGAGTCGTACCAAAGCATGCTGGCCTGCGTGATCGCGGGTGCGGGGGTGGCAATGATGGCCCAGTCGATGCTCGATAGCCTGCCCGGGCGTGACCGGGTACGAGTACACCGGTTGCAGGCGCCGTTCGATCAGGCGGTCACCTGGTTGATGTGGCGCCAGGGCATGCGCGGGGCAAATTTGCAGGCGTGGATTGACCTGCAACAAAGCGAAACGATTAACCAGTCGTCGGAACGCGCCGTTACGGCTTGATCCGCGTCAAAATGGCCCGTATCTGTAGGTACAGAGGCATGCGTTATACAGAACATGGGACTATGATCTGTATGAAACATCGTAAGACTGAATTGCCGTGAGGCGGACCCGTCAAGGGGGCATTATGAATAAACCACTGTACAACTGGCTCCATGACCTGGCTGTCGCCTTGGGGCTGATCCCACCACCCTTGCAGCCGGTACCGATTCCGACTGATGAAGAGCAGCGCAAGCGCCAACCGCGTCGTCGCTGATACAGACAAAGGCCGCTGCACCTGTGCGGGTGCAGCGGCCTCCTTGTATCTGGTCCATTGTTGCCGCCTGTACCGACGATGGGCCGGTGCAGGCGGTCGATCAATCAGGCCAGCTTCACCGCCGCCGCCGGTTTGCGCGACATCAGGCTTACCAGCACGAAGCTCACCAGGCCAACCACCAGGCTGTAGTAGATCGGTGTATTGGCCTCCAGGCCGTCCAGGAACATGAACAGCAACGCGGTGGCAAAGCCCAGCGACATGCTGGCGATAGCGCCGGCGGTGGTGGCGCGCTTCCAGTAGATCGCCCCGATCAGCGGGATCAGCATGCCGCCGACCAGCAGGTTGTAGGCCAGGGTCAGCGCGCTGATCACATCGTTGACCACCAGGGCGATGCCCAGCACCACCAGGCCGGTGAGCAGGGTGAACAGGCGGCTGACGGCCAGGCTCGATTGCTTGCCGCCACGCAGCTTGGGCAGCAGGTCTTCGGTCAGGGTGGTCGACGCGGCCAGCAGGCCGGCGCTGGCGGTGGACATCATGGCAGCCAGCGCTGCCGCCATCAGCAAGCCACGGATGCCATCGGGCAGGGTGGTCTTGATCATTTCGGCAAAGGCGTTGTTCGGGTTGGCCAGGTCGGGCATCAGCACATGCGCGGCCATGCCGATGGTGGCGCAGGCCAGGCCGTACAGCACGCAGTACACACCCGCAGTGGTGCCGGCACGCTGGCAGACCTTCTCGTCACGGGCAGTGAATACCCGCTGCCAGATGTCCTGGCCGATGAGGATGCCGAAGAAGTAGATCAGGAAGTAGGTGATGATAGTGTCCCAGCCAATGGTGGTCAGCTGGAAGCTGGCCGCCGGCAGCTTGGCCACCAGGGTGTCCCAGCCCCCGGCCTTGTACAGGCACACGGGCAGCAGGATGAACATCAGGCCGACAGTCTTGATCACGAACTGCACGATGTCGGTGAGGGTCAGCGACCACATGCCGCCGATGGTGGAGTACAGCACCACCACCCCGCCGCCGAGCAGCAGCGAAGCCCAGAACGGCAGGTCAAGCAACACTTGCAATACGGTGGCCATGGCCAGGGTGGAGGTCACCCCGATCATCAACGCGTAGGCCAGCATGATCACCGCACTGGCCTGGCGTGCGGTGGGGTTGTAGCGCTGTTCCAGTACCTGGGTCACGGTGAAGATACGCAGGCGCAGCAGGGGTTTGGCCAGGAACAGGTTGAGCGCGATGATGCCCAGGCCCAGGGCGGCACACAGCCAGAAGCCTGAGATGCCGTGCACATAGCCCAGGCGTACGGTGCCAACGGTGGAAGCGCCACCGAGCACGGTGGTGGCCATGGTGCCCATGTACAGTACCGGGCCGAGGTTGCGCCCGGCGACCAGGTAGTCTTCGTGGGTTTTCGCGCGGCGCATGCCATACCAGCCAAGGCCGAGCATGCCGGCGGTGTAGATCATTACAACAATGATGTCCAAGGCCATTGGGGGTCTCCCGATTATCTTTATTATGGCGAGATCGACCACCCGGGCGGGTTCACGGCGCCCGGCGGTCCAGTCGTGTGTTGGCGGGCCTCAGTGGCCCTCCCTCATGGCTCCTGCCGGGGTGTAGCAAGTACTGCGGCCGCTCCAGCAAAGGCGCCGTGTATCCGGTCAGCGGCGCACTACGCCTGGCAGCACGCAGAGCATCTCGAACAGCAGGTTGGCACCGAGCAGCGAGGTGTTGCCGGTGGTGTCGTAAGGCGGGGAGACTTCGACCAGGTCACAGCCGATCAGGTCCAGGCCGTGGCAGCCGCGAATGATCTCCATCGCCTGGATGGTGGTCAAGCCGCCGATTTCCGGGGTGCCGGTGCCCGGCGCCCAGGCCGGGTCGATGCCATCGATGTCGAAGGACAGGTACACCGGGCCGCCGCCGACCTTTTCCCGCACTTCGGCCATCAGCGGTACCAGCGACTGGTGCCAGCATTCTTCGGCCTGGACCACGCGGAAGCCCTGGCGGCGGCTCCAGTTGAAGTCATCGGCGGTGTAACCCTGGGCGCGCAGGCCGATCTGCACCACACGCTCGCAGTCGAGCAGGCCTTCTTCCACGGCGCGGCGGAAGGTGGTGCCGTGGGCGATCTTCTCGCCGAACATGTGGTCGTTGACGTCGGCGTGGGCATCGATGTGCACCAGGCCGATCTTGCCGTGTTTCTTGTGCAGCGCGCGCAGGATCGGCAGGGTGATGGTGTGGTCGCCGCCCAGGGTCAGCGGGATGATGTTGTGTTCGAGAATCTCGTCATAGGCTTCTTCGATGATGCGCACGGCGTCCAGCAGGTTGAAGGTGTTGATCGCCACGTCACCGATGTCGGCCACCGACAGCGAGTCGAACGGGGCAGCCCCGGTGGCCATGTTGTACGGGCGGATCATGACCGATTCGGCGCGGATCTGCCGTGGCCCGAAGCGGGTGCCGGAGCGCAGCGAGGTGCCGATGTCCAGGGGCACGCCGATGAACGCAGCGTCCAGGCCTTGGGCACTTTGCAGGTGGGGAAGGCGAAGCATGGTGGCGATGCCGCCGAAACGCGGCATTTCGTTGCCGCCCAGTGGTTGGTGGAGAATCTTGTCCACGGTGGGCCTCATCAGTCGGTCGATTGTTCTGTTTGTTCGAACCTGTGCCGCCGCACGCCTGTTGGTTGACGGCGGGCAGGGACATTTCGGCCAAGTCTGCTGAAGGCGCTGCCGGGGAAAAATCGCTGCCGGCAAATACTTAGTTCAGGAATTTCTGAACTGAACGCGTGCGCAGCGGTTAGACTGCGCGCAAATACCGTTGTGGAACCGTTGCACCATGGCCTCGACCTTGCCCGACCTGAAACTGCTGCGCATCTTCGTCAGCGTGGTGCGCCACCAGGGTTTTGCCAACGCCCAGCGCGAGCTGAACCTGTCGACCTCGGCCATCAGTACCTACATGAGCCAGCTCGAAGGTGCCCTGGGCATCGTGCTGTGCCACCGTGGCCGTGGCGGCTTCAGCCTGACCAGCAAGGGCGAGCTGTTCCATCAGGAAACCCTGCGCCTGTTGGCCGAGCTGGACGGTTTCGAACAGTACGCCGCTGCCCTCAAGGGCGAGTTGCGCGGCACCCTCAACCTCGGCGTGATCGACTCCACGGTCGGTGACCGCGCCTTGCCGCTGGCCGAGGCCATCGGCGCCTATAGCCAGGAACATCCGGCGGTGCACCTGCACCTGTCGGTGTCCAGCCCTTACGAACTGCAACTGGGCGTGCAGGACAATCGCCTGGACCTGGCCATCGGGGCGTTTTCTTCGCGCATGAGCGGGCTGCTGTATCAGCCCCTGTACCGGGAACAGCACTGGTTGTATTGCAGTAGCCGCCACCCGCTGTATGGCGAGCGGCGTATCCCCGAGCAGGTGGTGACCCAGCAACGCATGGTCGGGCGCGGCTACTGGAGCCAGGCCGAGCTGGCCCGGCACGGCTTCAAGCACAGTGCGGCGACAGTGGAAAGCATGGAAGCGCAGCTGATCCTGATTCTTTCCGGGGCCTACATCGGCTACCTGCCCGAGCACTATGCGCAGGCCTGGGTCGACAAGGGCGACCTGCGCGTGCTGTCGCCTGCCACCTTCGGCTATCAGGCGCCGTTTTCCTTGATCATCCGCCGCGGGCGCAGCCGTGAACCGCTGATCCAGACCTTCCGCGACCTGTTGAAAAGCCAGCTCAACGTCGGCTGATGAACAAGGCGTGCACAACATTCCGTCGGGACGCCTTAAATTCCGGCAAATGCGGGCCGCCAAACTGATAGCGCTCTGCTACATATCAACTTGCGCTGATGATTTTTCCCCTAAATTATCCTGCAAGGATCGCCCAAGATGCGCATGAACTTGCCCGTCACCGAGCACGAAAGAACCTTCTCCAGCGATCAACGCCTGATATCCACCACCGACCTCAACAGCCGCATCACCTACTGTAACGATGCCTTCGTGGCAATCAGCGGTTTCACCTACGACGAGCTGGTCGGCCAACCGCATAACCTGGTGCGGCACCCGGACATGCCGCCGGCCGTGTTCGGCCATATGTGGGACACCATCAAGCAGGGCAAGCCGTGGATGGGCGTGGTCAAGAACCGGGCCAAGAACGGCGATTTCTACTGGGTCAGCGCCTATGTCACGGCCATTTACGAACAGGGCCGCATCAGTGGCTACGAGTCGGTGCGCTCGGTGCCCACGCGCGAGCAGATTCGCCGCGCCGAAGCGTTGTATGCACGCTTGCGCGCCGGCCGTGCGCCGGTGCCGTGGGTGGCCCGCCTGGGGCATGGCCTGGGCCACGGCTGGCCATTGATCGGGGCCGGCTTGCTGTCGGCGGCAGGCTACCTGTGGCTGCCGCCCTATGCGGCGTTGGGTGTACTGATGGCCAGCCTGCTGCTGGCCTGGTACCTGGTCGAGCTGCGCCAGAACCAGGCCATTCGCCGCACCTTGGCCGAACACCCCAAGGCCTTCACCAGCCCGCTGGTGGCACTGACCTACAGCGACAACCCAGGCCTGCAGGGCCAGCTTGACCTGGCCATCATCAGTGAAGAGGCGCGCCTGCAAACAGCCCTGACCCGCCTGGTCGATGCCGGGGTCGGGGTGAAATCGCGGGCAGCGCAGTCGGCTGGCCTGTCCGATGCCCAGGCGCAGATGCTCGACCGCCAGCGCAACGAGACCGATCAGTCCGCTACCGCCATCGCGCAGATGGCCGCCACCATCCAGCAAGTCACCCACAACGTGCAGAGCACGGCCCACGCCGCCGGCGATGCCGACCAGCTGGCGCAGCAGGGCAGTCAGCTGGCGTTGCAGAGCCTGAAGGCCATGGGCAGCATGAGCGATGCGGTGAATGACATCGGCCAGGCGGTCAATGCCCTGGCCGAGCAGACCCAGTCGATCGGCAGCGTGGTCGATGTGATCACTTCGATTGCCGAGCAGACCAACCTGCTGGCGCTGAACGCGGCCATCGAGGCTGCCCGCGCCGGCGAGCAGGGGCGCGGCTTTGCCGTGGTGGCGGATGAAGTGCGTTCGCTGGCCCAGCGCACCCGAGCCTCGACCGAGGAGATCCACCAGATCATCGCCTCGTTGCGCGCCGGGGCCGAGCGGGCGGTGAGCACTGCCAGCCGTGGCGAACAGATTTCCCGCGACAGCGTGCACAGTGTCGAGGCGGTGCAAGCGGCGCTGAGCGGGATTGCCCAGGCGGTCAGCCGAATCACCGGCATGAGCCAGCAGATGGCGACCG
This sequence comes from Pseudomonas sp. TE21394, assembly GCF_054057835.1. Classification (NCBI taxonomy): domain Bacteria; kingdom Pseudomonadati; phylum Pseudomonadota; class Gammaproteobacteria; order Pseudomonadales; family Pseudomonadaceae; genus Pseudomonas; species Pseudomonas sp. TE21394. Next base: position 3,457,317 of record NZ_JBSRZR010000001.1, read on the forward strand.
CGTCGGAGCAGCAGAGCCATGTGGCCGAGGATATCAACCAGCAGATCGTGAGGATCGCCCACCTGTGCGACGAGAGTGCCGGGCAGGCCAGGCAGGGCGCGGAAATCAGCCAGGACCTGGAGCGCATGGCCGAATACCTGCACAGCCTGGCGGAGCGCTTCAACCGCTGAGCTGGCCGGGGCCGCTTTGCCGGCCCCGGGTTTGTGGCAAACTGCTCCGGCCAAGGAGAACCCCATGCCCAGACCACGCTGCGAGCGCTGCCAGCGCCCGCTCGACCATTGCCTCTGCCCACTGATCCCGGCACTCGACAGCCGCACCCGCGTCATCCTGCTGCAGCACCCCAGTGAAACCACCCACGCGCTCAACACCGCCCGCCTGGCTGCCCTGGGCCTGACCAATGCCGAGTTGCGGGTCGGCGAGGTGTTCGAGGGCCTGGCCGCATTGCTGGCAACGCCCGGCTATCGGCCGGCCCTGTTGTTCCCGGGCGATCAGGCCCGGGTGCTGGCGCCTTACGAGCAGGCACACGACGAGCCCTTGCTGCTGATCGTGCCTGACGGTACCTGGCGCAAGGCGCGCAAGATGCTGTACCTGAACCCGCTGCTGGAGGCGTTGCCGAGGGTGACGCTGGGGGCTGTTGCGCCGTCGCGCTATCGGTTGCGCAAGGCGCCGGAGGCAGGGGCGTTGTCGACGATCGAGGCGGTGGTGGGGGCATTGAATGCACTGGAACAGCCAGCCAGCTTCGATGCGCTGCTGGCACCGTTCGAGGCATTGATCGAGGGGCAGATCAGGGCCATGGGTGTCGAGACATTCCAGCGTAACCACGGCACCGAGTGACGGCCGGGGCCGCAGAGCGGCGCCGGCAATCGCAAAACCGGTCAACGCATCTCAGGCAAACGCGCCTCGGTGCTCACTTCAGTAGCGGCCAGCGCCTCCGGCGGCAGCGAAATGCGCTGCTTGCTCAGCAGCTCACCCATGGTCGCCAGCACGCGGTAACGCGAGAATTCCTCGGTATAGCGCACCTCGGTGTAGCGGCGGTCGGCGTTGTACAGCTCGTTTTCACTGTCGAGCACGTCCAGCAGGGTACGCTGGCCCAGGCCGAACTGGTCCTGGTAGGCGGCACGCACGCGCTTGGTCGTTTCGGCGTATTCACGCGCGGTCGGCAGCTGCTTGCTGGCATTGTTCATGGCGTTCCACGCCAGGCTCAGGTTCTCGGTCAGCTCGCGCAGGGCGTTGTTGCGGATGTCCAGGGCCTGGTTGATCTTGTGTGCGTCAGACTGCAGGCGAGCCTTGTCGCTGCCGCCGCGGAACAGGTTGTAGTTCATCTCCACACCGGCCTGCCAGTCGTTGTTGTTGTGGCCTTTCTCGCCGCCGGTGTTGTTGTTGGCACCGGTGGCCAGGATGGCGTCGAAGCGTGGGTAGAACGTCGACTTGGCCACTTCGTACTGCTTCTCGGCGGCGTTGACATCAGCCTGGGCCGACTTGATGTACGGGTTGTTCTGGCGCATGCCCTCGCGCGCTTCTTCAAGGTTGGCGGGCATTGCCACCTTGATCGACTGCGGGGCCTCCAGCTCGTCCGGCATGCGGCCGACCACGCTGAAGAAGTTGGCCTCGGCGTCGGCAAGGTCGACTTCAGCGGTGTCCAGGTTGTTTTCCGCCAGGGCGCGACGTGCGCGGGACTGGTCCAGGTCGGCGGTGCTGCCGACCCCGCGCTCGTTGCGCAGGCCGATCTGGTCGTTGACCCGCAGGTGGGCTTGCAGGTTGTTCTTGGCGAGCGTTACCAGTTCACGGCGCTTGAGCACCTCCAGGTACACCTCGACCGCACGCAGGGCAACATCCTGGGCAATGGCCTGGGTGTAGTAGGCGCGGGAGGTCGAGACCGCCTCGGTGCGGCCCACTTCGTTCGAGGTGTTGAAGCCGTCGAAGATCATCTGCCGCAGGCGCAGCTCGGACTGGGTGTAGTTGAGGGTTTCCTTGTTGTGGTTGCCCTCGGCACGCGTGCTGGTGTTGTCCGAACGCTGGCGGCCATAGCCAGCGACCAGGTCCACGGAAGGGTAGTAGCCACCACGCGCAAATTTCACGTCTTCATCGGCCGACAGCTTGCTGTTGCGGTTGGAGCTGACTTGCGGATGGTAGTCCACGGCGCTTTGGACCGCTTCGGTGATAGACATCGCCTGTACGTTGGCACTCGCCAGGGCCAACAACAGTGCACTGGTGATGGGGTTCAAAACGCGCATGGTACATCTCCCTGATCCTGGAATTTATCCTGCAGTCGCCAAAAAAATGACGAAAAGGTTATCGCATATAGTGTTGCAGGTTTTTAACGACACAGCTAAGTACATTCAACGCGATGGATAAGAAGATTTCTTCATATCAAATTGCCATATAAGCGCTGAAAGGTCTAAAACCAAGACCTGCCTTCAAAGTAAATCGACGGTCAACAGACCGCGAAAGCCAATGGATAGAAGGGTTTGTGCGGGTTCCAGAACGAATATGGATAAGCACACCTACAGCTAGGCCAAATTGATATTTGGCGACAAAAAAATGTCACTTGGGCTTGTGCAGGGTTTTCTGACTGAGGATATACAGACTCACCAGTACGGCGCTGGCCAGCATGAAAATGCGCGCCCAGAACAGGGGCACCAGGTAGCACGACAGGCCGATGCTGGCCCACATCAGGCCGATAGCGTAGAGCTTGCCCTTGAGGGGGATGCCTTCACCACTGAGGTAGTCGCGAATCCACGGCCCGAGTTTGGGGTGGTGGACCAGCCAGTGGTGAAAGCGCGGCGAGCTGCGGGCAAAGCAGGCCGCAGCCAGCAGCAGGAACGGGGTGGTGGGCAAGACCGGCAGGAAAATCCCCAGCACCCCCAGCGCAACGCTGAGCCAGCCAGTGGCCAGCAGCACGTAGCGCACAGGCGACTCAGTGGTGGCGAGGCTTGAGCAGCGCCGGTTTCTCGTCAGGAGCGTGCAGCAGCAGGAACAGCGCGGTCAGCGCTTCGGGGATCTGTACGATCATGTCGTCCTGCAGGTTGGCATTGCTGGCGATGTCGGCGAACTCCGGCTGCTCGTCGAACAGGCCCGAACCGACCATGATCGGCAGCAGCATCTCGCTGACCTCTTCTTCGGCGTTTTCGAACCAGGCCTCTTCACGCAGGAACACGCCTTCCATGAAGCCGATGCACCAGCCGCGCAGGTCGGAATCGTCCGGCTCGTCGGTCAGGTCGAGCTCGCATGGCAATTCGAACTCGTCGTCGCTGGCCAGCTGGCGGGCGATATGTGCCTTGAGCGCAACCAGGGTGGCTTCGATTTCGGTGCGCTGGGCGTCGCTGGCGTAATGCGGCTCTTCGGCGAACAGGGCGTCGATCCACTCGCGCTCCGGCACTTCCTCGGCGTTGATCGAGAGGGCGGTGAGGTAGCCGTGGGCGGCGACATAGTCCAGCGCTTCTTCGTGCAGCTCGTCGGCATCGAGGAAGGCTTGCAGGCGGGTCAGTTGCTCGGCGAAGGACATTACATGGCTACCTTGGGGAATAAACGATAACGAATTCTAGCACCTTGCGACGGCGGTGGGGGAAAGGCAACGTCTATCACCGGGTGCCCTGCGCAGGGCGGTGCTGCGGTATACTCCGCGATTTTTCACCCAGGCGCCGGTTTTGCCGGCGGCCTGGCAAAAAACCGCTTACGCATTTGGCGTGTGCGGGGCGGGTTTTTCGTCCAGCCTGTGTCCAGGATGGTACGGCGATTTGTGGAGTTGCACATGCTCGAACAGGCTCAGCGCGTTCTCAAGGACGTCTTCGGCTACGACAGTTTCCGCGGGCGCCAGGCAGCGATCATCGACTGCGTGGCCAATGGCGGCGATGCCCTGGTGCTGATGCCCACCGGCGGCGGCAAGTCCTTGTGTTTCCAGGTGCCGGGGTTGTTGCGTCCGGGCCTGACGGTGGTGGTTTCGCCGCTGATCGCGCTGATGGATGATCAGGTTGCCACGCTCGATGAACTGGGCGTGCCGGCCGCCGCACTGAACTCCACGCTGACGCCCGAGCAGCAGCGTGAACTGGCCGGGCGCCTGCGGCGTGGCGAGGTGAAGATGCTGTACCTGGCGCCGGAGCGCCTGGTGCAGCCGCGCATGCTCGACTTCCTGCGTGACCTGGACATCGCCTTGTTCGCCATCGACGAAGCCCACTGCGTGTCGCAATGGGGGCATGACTTCCGCCCCGAGTACCTGCAACTGGGCCAGCTGGCCGAGCTGTTTCCGCATGTGCCGCGCATCGCCCTGACCGCCACCGCCGACATGCGCACCCGCGAAGAAATCGTCCAGCGCTTGCACCTGCAAGGTGCCGAGCGCTTCCTGTCGAGCTTCGACCGGCCCAACATCTTCTACCGCATCGTGCCCAAGGAGGCGCCGCGCAAGCAACTGATGGCGTTCCTCGGCGAGCGCCGTGGCAACGCCGGCATCGTCTATTGCCTGTCGCGCAAGAAAGTCGACGAAACCGCCGCCTTCCTCTGCGACCAGGGTTTCCCGGCGTTGCCCTATCACGCTGGCCTGCCTGCCGAGACGCGCGCGGCCAACCAGCACCGGTTCCTCAACGAGGAAGGGCTGATCATGGTCGCCACCATTGCCTTCGGCATGGGCATCGACAAGCCCAACGTGCGCTTCGTTGCCCACCTCGACCTGCCCAAGTCGCTGGAGGCGTACTACCAGGAGACCGGCCGGGCCGGGCGTGACGGCCTGCCGTCCGATGCCTGGATGGCCTACGGCCTGCAGGACATGGTGATGCTCAAGCAGATGCTGCAGAACTCCGAAGGTGACGAACGCCACAAGCGCATCGAGCAGCACAAGCTCGACGCCATGCTGGCGCTGTGCGAAGAAACCCGCTGCCGGCGCCAGGCGCTGCTGGCCTATTTCGACGAGGTGCTTGAACAGCCATGCGGGCACTGCGACAACTGTGTCGACCAGGTGCAGACCTGGGACGCCACCGAGCCGGCCCGCCAGGCGCTGTCGACGGTGTTCCGCACCGGCCAGCGCTACGGCGTTGGCCACCTGGTCGACGTACTGCTGGGCAAGGACACCGAGAAGGTACGCAATTTCGGCCACGAGAAACTCTCGGTGTTTGGCGTGGGCAAAGGTCTGGCCGAGGCCGAGTGGCGTTCGCTGTTCCGTCAGTTGGTGGCGCGTGGCCTGGTCGATATCGACCTGGAAGGCTATGGCGGCCTGCGCCTGTCCGACAGCTGCCGGCCGCTGCTGCGTGGCGAAGTGACCTTGCAGCTGCGCCGCGACTTCAAGCCGCAGACCAGCGCCAGGGCTGCGTCGTCCGGCGCTGGCAGCCCGGCCAGCCAGCTGGTGCGTGCCGAGGAGCGCGAACTGTGGGAGGCGCTGCGCACCTTGCGGCGCAAGCTGGCCGAGGAACACAGCGTGCCGCCCTACGTCATCTTCCCCGATTCGACCTTGCTGGAGATGTTGCGCAGCCAGCCGGTCAGCCTCAGCGACATGGCCCAGGTCAGCGGCGTGGGTGCGCGCAAGCTCGAGCGTTATGGGCAGGCCTTCCTCGAAGTGCTGAACAACAGCGGCGGCAGCGCCGAGGCGCCGAAAGTGGTGCTCGACCTGCGCCACGAGCTGGTCAGCCTGGCCCGTGCCGGCATGACCCCGGCGCAGATCGCCGGGCAGCTCAATTGCAGCGAGAAGAACGTCTATAGCCTGCTGGCCGAGGCGTTGGGCCGTCAGGAACTGAGCCTGGAGCAGGCGCTGGACCTGCCGGAAGACCTGTTGATGGAAGTGCAGGATGCCTTCCTCGACGGCGAGGGCGAGCTGCCACCGGTATCGGCCATCGCGCCGTTGTTCGGTGGCCGCGTGCCAGAAGGCGTGCTGTATTGCGTACGGGCGGCGCTGGCAGCCGAATTCGAGTTGTGACCGGCATCAGGCTCGGCGGCATCGCCGCCATCTGCTGACCTTGGTCATGTTTTTTGACGATAATTGGACATACACCAGAGCCCGCACCTTGCCTCGTGGGGCGGGTCATGGTTAGCTGCCTAATAATTAGATCTGTTCAATGAGTTGCCTATGCCCCTGACCGACAACCAACACCGCTTCGGCATGCAGCTGGCCCAGATGTCCCGCGGCTGGCGTGCCGAACTGGACCGCCGCCTGGCCGGGCTCAACCTGTCCCAGGCGCGCTGGCTGGTGTTGCTGCACCTGGCCCGTTTCGAAGACGCCCCGACCCAGCGCGAGCTGGCCCAGAGCGTGGGGGTCGAAGGCCCGACCCTGGCGCGCCTGCTCGACAGCCTGGAAGCGCAGGGGCTGGTGCGCCGGCAGGCGGTACTGGAAGACCGGCGGGCGAAGAAGATCGTGCTCTGCCCTCCGGCCAAGCCGCTGATCGACCAGATCGAGACCATTGCCAACCAGCTACGGGTGGAACTGTTCACCGGGGTGGACGATGCCGACCTGCAGGTGTGCATGCGGGTGCATGCCAGGATCCTGGCCAACCTGGAGAAATCCTGAGGGACCTTGGGGCCGCTTTGCGGCCCTGACGATTCAGAAGGTATGCCCCAGGTTCAGGTACACCGCCTGCTCATGCGCGTTGTTGGCGCCATAGGTGAAATTCAACGGCCCCAATGGCGTCTCCAGCCCCAGGAAAATGCTGGCGGCATTGATGTAGCCACTGTCGAAAGCGTTGTCGTTGTTCCACGCCCGCCCACGTTCCAGCGACCCGCCAAGGTACAACGGGAAGTCCAGCGGCAGGTAGGCCCGTGGTGTCAGGCGGCGATAATAGACCATGCGCATCAGGCTCATGTTCTGCCCTGACACCGAGTCCTGGCGGAACCCTGACAGTTCTCTTGCCCCTCCCAGGACGAAACTTGACGTGACCACTTCGGTGGCATCCAGCGTGCGCCCGTAGCGTCCCCCCAGCACCAGGGTGTTCGGCCCGCTGCTGATGGCTTTGTCCAGGTTGAACATCCACTGCCGGTAATCCTGGTCGGAGTCCAGCGACTTGTCGTAGTTGCGCAAGGTCAGGCCGATGTCCTCGCCGCGGTGCGGGAAGTACACGTTGTCGAGGGTGTCGAACGAGTATTTCAGCTCGTAGAAGCCTTCGTTGAAACTGACCTTGGGCAGGTCCTGGTCGCCGATGCGCACCTCGGCCTCGCCCCAGGCCTTGCCCACGCCCAGGCGCACCTCACCGTTGGTACCGATCTGCCGCCCTACGTTCAGGCCGAAGCCGTAACGCTCCAGGCGGTACTCGGCGACCGGATCGTTGTCCAGGGTCGCTTCGATGTTCTGCGAGTTGAAGTCCAGGTACGGCGCGATGAAATAGCGCGAACCCACGTCCAGCGGCTGGTAGAACTCGCTATAGAGCTCCTGCTGGTCGCCGATCTGGCCACGAGTCAGCCATTCGGCGCCGAGGCTGTTGATGCCGTTGACGCGGTAGCTGGCACCCAGGTTGAAGGCGCTGTCACCGCGCAGGTCGTCCGACAGGTTGAGGCCCAGGCGCAGGTAATCGGTACCACCGCGTCGGCCCCGGGCATTGATCACCAGGGTGTTGTCGTCGCCCTTGTGTACCACGCGATATTGCACCCGGTCGAAGTAGTCCAGGCCATACAGCGTGCCCATGTCGGTCTGCAGACGGTCCAGCTCCAGCGGCGCACCGATTGGCTGGCGGATGTACGAACGGATGACGTCGTCGCTGACCTTGGAGTCGTTCTCGATCCGGATTGCGGTAATCACCGGGGTACGCTGGCGCGGCGAGCGGGCCACTGCCAGGCTGCTATCGGCCCCGGGCTGGCGCAGGGTGGCGAGGCGAGCGTCGAGCAGGCGGGTAGCACGGTAGCCGGCCTCGATCATGTCCCCGGCGCGGCCGAAATCGGTGACACCGAAGGCGGCCAGCGGCGGCTGGATGAGGATGTCGTCGCGGTGCAGGCTGGCCAGTTGCTCGTCCGAGTTGCGCCGGGTCATCAGGGTGATCGACTGGTTGAGCACATCGACCACCGTGGCCAGTTGCTTGCGGTCACGCAGTGGGGTGCCGATGTCGACCACGATGGCCAGGTCCACGCCCATTTCGCGGGCTACGTCCACCGGAATGTTATCGACCATGCCGCCGTCCACCAGCAGCCGGCCGTCCAGCTCGACTGGGGCGAACACCGCCGGGATCGACATGCTGGCACGGATCACCTGGGGCAGGTGGCCATGGCTGAACACCACTTTCTCGCCACTGGCGATGTCGGTGGCCACTGCCCGGAAAGGAATCGGCAGCCTGTCGAAGTCACGGGTGTCGGCGGTGTGCGCCAGCTTGCTTTCCAGCAGCAAGGACAGGTTCTGGCCCTGGATCACGCCCAGTGGCAGGCCCAGGCTGCCATCGTCGCGAAAGCTGAGTTTCTGCTTCACCAGGAAGTCGCGGTCGTCCTGCTTGCGCCGGAACGGCACGTCCTTGCGCGGTGGGGCATCGGACAGCGCCTGTTGCCAGTCGAGGGTGGTGGCAAGCTTTTCCAGCTCTTCGACACTGTAGCCCGAGGCGTACAGGCCGCCGATCACCGCGCCCATGCTGGTACCGGCGATGGCGTCGATGCGCACACCTTGTTGTTCAAGCGCCTTGAGCACACCAATGTGGGCCAGGCCGCGGGCCGCGCCGCCCGACAGCACCAGGCCAACCTTGGGCCTGGCCGCTTCGGTGGCAAAGGCCGTGAGCGAGGTGAGGGCAAGCAGGAAACAGAACAGCAAACGGCGCATCGTGAGTCTCAAACCATGGGCTAAAGACCGCTAGTATAAGCGGCCCCTCACCTGGAGACGTTTCACCATGGCCGACAGCAAACCTGAAATCGTGATCACCTACTGCACCCAGTGCCAGTGGCTGCTGCGTGCCGCCTGGCTGGCCCAGGAACTGCTCAGCACCTTTGCCGATGACCTCGGGCGGGTGGCACTGGAGCCGGGTACCGGGGGCATCTTCCGCATCACCTGCAATGGCGTGCAGGTCTGGGAGCGCAAGGCCGATGGCGGCTTCCCCGAGGCCAAGGTATTGAAGCAGCGGGTGCGTGACCAGATCGATCCGCAGCGTGACCTCGGGCACAACGACCGCTGATCAGGTGCCCTCGGCCGCAGGCCGTTGCCGGGGGGCCTGCTCGGCAGCCAGGCGGCTGGACAGCACGATGGCGAAGATGATCAGCGCGCCACCCAGCAGCATGCGCAGGGTCGGGGTTTCGGCGAACACCACCCAGGCCACCGCAATGCCGTAGACCGGCTCCATGCCGAACACCACGGCGGCGGTGCGCGCCTTGATCACGGCCAGGCTGGCAACGAAAAGGCTGTGGGCAACGCCGGTGCAGAAGATGCCGAGCAGGGCGATCCACAGCCAGTCCCGGCTGGCTACTTCGCCCAGGCCTGGCGCGGCGAACGCTAGCAGGCACAGGCCCACCACCAGGTTCTGCCACAGCGCCGCCTGTACCGCCGGCAGGCGGCCGGAGCCGGCGCGGTTGGTAAGAGACAGCAAGGCGAACAGCAGCCCCGACAGCAGCGCCCAGAGCAGGCCACCGGTGGCCTGGCTGGCCAGGTCGAATGCCGGAGTGACCAGCATCAATCCGATGCTCACCAGCAGCACCAGCATGGCTTCGTTGCGGCGGATCCGTTCGCGGAACAGCAGGCCCTCGAGAATCACGGTAAAAGCCGGGAAACTGGCAAAGCCTAGGGTGGCAATGGCCACGCCGCCGACTTTCACGGCGACGAAAAAGCTCACCCAATGGCCGGCCAGCAGCATGCCGCCAAGCAGCAGGCGACGGACGTCCTGGCCGCTCAGGCGTTGCCAGCCCGGGCCGGTCAGGCTGGCGAACAGGGCCAGGGCGAGCACGGCGAAGGCGGCGCGGCCGAACACGATGATTGCCGGGCTGGCGCTGGCGGCCAGCTTGCCGAAGACGCCGGTCAGGCCGAAGAACAGCGCGCCAATGTGCAGGGCGCCGAGAGCGGTGCGGTGGTTCATGAGGGGTCCTTGCTGAAGATCTTTGCTGGCAGTAGCGGCCTCTTCGCGGGCTTGCCGGGAAGAGGACGGCACAGGCAAAGTGTAAAGGTTCAGGCCAGCACGTTCTGTCGCAAGACTAGTGTGCGTTGTCGCCAGCCTCTCGCCGCAAAGCCAAAGGCGTGCAGCCGAATGCCCGCAACATCGCCGCCGAAAACGCGCTCTGCGAGCTGTACCCCACCTGCGCCGCAATCTCCCCCAGCGGCAGCAAGGTCTGCACTACCAGCCGCCGCGCCTTGAGCAAGCGTCGCTGGCGGATGTAGTCCATTGGCGTCATCCCGCACTCCGTAGTAAAGCGCGCGTGCAGGCGAGCACTGGACAACCCGGCGATGCGCGCCAGGTCGGCTACCTGCAACGGGTAAGCGGCATGCTCCTCGATATGCGCATCGAACGCCGCATACGGCAGCCGCTGGCAAGCACCGCTGCTGGCAGCCGCCATGGGGTTGAGGCTGGCCAGCAGCAGCGCGGCGCCTTGCCGGGCAATCAGCGGGTCGTGCACCGGGCTGGCCGCCAGCCAGTCCACCAGCTGTTGCTGGCGCTCGTTCAGGCCGAGGGCGGCGGGACGGTCCAGCAGCCTGCGGCTGGCATCGGCATGCTCACCCAGTTGCTCGCGCAACCATTGCTCCCCCGGCACATCCAGCACCAGGCAATCGCTGCCGTTATCGCTGGCGCAGATATGATGAGCGCCTGCCGGTACCACGACCAGCCCCTGGCGAGCGATCCCGGCGCCATGCCCCTGGACTTCGAACTCCAGGCGGCCGCGCAGGCCGAACACCAACTGCGGGTGTTCGTGGCTGTGGGCGATCAGGCTGTGGCGGTAATGGCGCAGCGAGAGGATCGGACCGGTCATGGGCAACGTCCTGGCGGGGCAGGCCCGCATTGTGCCTGATTCCCGACAGCCCATCACTCGTCACGGTTTTGCCATGGCTCTGTCATCCATGCCTGCCAGTCTCCAGCAAACTGCGCCGGAGCCTGCCCATGACCCATGCCGAACTGTCCCGTCCCTCGCGCAAGCAGCGCGTGCGAACCCTGTGGATCTCCGACGTGCACCTGGGTACCCGTGATTGCCAGGCCGAACATCTTGCGCAATTCCTCAAGGGCTACCAGGCCGACCGCATCTACCTGGTGGGCGATATCATCGATGGCTGGAAGCTGCGCAGCGGAATCTACTGGCCGCAGGCCCACACCAATGTGCTGCGCCGCTTGCTGACCATGAGCAAGCGCGGTACCGAAGTGATCTACGTCACCGGCAACCATGACGAATTCCTGCGCCGTTATTCCAGGCTGATGCTCGGCAATATCCAGCTGGTGGACGAGGCTGAGCACCTGACCGCCGATGGCCGTCGGCTGCTGGTGATCCATGGCGACCAGTTCGATGTGATTACCCGTTACCATCGCTGGCTGGCGTTTCTTGGTGATCGGGCCTACGAGTTTACCTTGGTGCTCAACCGCTGGCTCAACCGCTGGCGGGCCCGCTATGGATACGGCTACTGGTCACTGTCGGCATACCTCAAGCACAAGGTCAAAGGCGCGGTGAACTTCATCAGCGATTTCGAGGATGCCATTGCCCACGAGTGCACCCGCCGTGGTTTTCACGGCGTGGTGTGTGGGCATATCCACCATGCCGAGATTCGCCGGGTGGGTGAGGTGGAGTACCTCAACTGCGGGGATTGGGTGGAGTCGTGTACGGCGCTGATCGAGCATTGGGATGGCACGATCGAGCTGTACCGGTTGGCCGAGGCGCAGGCGCGGGAGGCCCGGCAGGCCGGGGCACTGCGGGAGCCGGCGTAATGCTTCAGGCGCGAAAATCTACAGGCTGATCTTGCCCAGCAGGATATCCCTGAACATCACGAAATCCCCGGCCAGGCTGTACAACGGGTGGGTAAAGGTGGCAGGCCGGTTCTTTTCGAAAAAGAAATGCCCGACCCAGGCGAAGCCGTAGCCGAACACCGGCAGGGCCAGCAGCAGGGCCCATTTGCCACTGCCGATGGTGTAGGCCAGCAGGGCAATCACCAGGCTGGTACCGACAAAGTGCAGGCGGCGGCAAGTGGAGTTGCTGTGTTCCCCCAGGTAGTACGGATAGAACTCGGCAAAACTGCGAAACTGCGCTGTGCGGTTCATGGCACTGCTCCGGCAGATACTTTTGGACAGGATGCACGGCGTGGAGCCTGATTCGAGTCTAGAGTGACTGGCGAGGCCTTCCAGTGACAATGGGCGCCAATTGAGTATCCTTGGGGGCACCGCAGGAGCGGTCTGCACAGTCATGAGCGAAAGAACCACGTCAGCCAGCTGGGCAACTGGGATCGTGAAGGCACTCGAGCTGGAAGGGCTGGACTGCCGGGCCATGTTCAAGCAGCTGGGGCTGGACTTCACTGCCCTGGACGACCCCGATGCGCGCTTCCCGCAGGACGCCATGACCCGCCTGTGGCAACTGGCGGAGGAGCTGTCCGGCAATGAGGCCATTGGTCTGAACATGGCGCGGGTGGTGCGCCCGGCGTCGTTCCATGTGGCGGGTTATGCGTTGATGTCCAGCCGCACCCTGGCCGAGGGTTTCGAGCGCCTGGTACGCTACCAGCGCATCATCGCCGAAAGCTGCGACCTGAGCTTCGTCGCCGACCCCGAAGGGTATTCGCTGATCCTGACCGTGCACGGCGACCATCTGCCGCCGACCCGGCACAGTGCCGAAGCGTCGCTGGCCTGCGGGCTGGCATTGTGCTCATGGCTCAGCGGCCGACCGGTGCAGCCGCGCCGGGTGCTGCTGCAGGGGCCGCCACCCAAGCATGTCGAGCCTTACAAGGCGGCGTTTCATGCCCCGCTGGTGTTCGCTGCGGCGCACGATGCGCTGCTGTTCGAGCGGGCCGACATGGAGGCACCGTTGCCCACCGCCAATGAAGCCATGGCGGTGCTGCACGACCGGTTTGCCGGGGAATACCTGGCGCGTTTTTCCGAAACCCGGGTAACCCACCGGGTACGCCAGGTGCTGTGCCGCATTCTGCCGCAGGGCGAGCCCAAGCGCGAAACCCTGGCCCAGGCCCTGCACCTGTCGCAGCGCACCTTGCAGCGGCGGTTGCAGGAAGAAGGCACCAGTTTCCAGGCATTGCTCGACGACACCCGTCGCGAACTGGCCGAACAGTACCTGGCACAACCAGGTATGACCCTGCTGGAAACCGCCTACCTGCTGGGTTTCGCCGACCCCAGCAACTTCTACCGGGCGTTCCGCCGCTGGTTCGATACCACGCCCAGCGAGTACCGTGCCCGCCTGGGCGCTACGGCCGCGGGGCTCAGTGACGCCAGAACGCTGGCATACACAGCACTAGCACGGTGATGATCTCCAGGCGGCCGAGCAGCATGCCGCTGGAGAGGATCCACTTGGCCGCGTCCGGCAGGCTGGCATAGTTGCCTGACGGGCCGATCACCTCACCCAGGCCCGGGCCTACACCGGAGACCGTGCCGGCAGCACCGGTCAGGGCGGTCATCCAGTCTACGCCCAGCAGCGACAGCAACAGTGCCATCACGCAGATGGTGATGGCGAAGAAGAACGAGAAGGTCAGGATCGAGCGCACGATTTCTTCGTCAAGGCGGTGACCGTTGTACTTCTGCTTGATCACCGCGCGCGGGTGGATCAGCTGATTGAGGCTGGCCTTGAGCAGAATGTAGGCGACCTGGAAGCGGAAGATCTTGATGCCGCCGGCGGTCGAGCCGGAGCAGCCCCCGACGAAGCCCAGGTAGAAGAACAGCATCAACGAGAAGTTACCCCACAGGCTGTAGTCGCCCAGGGCGAAGCCGGTGGTGGTAACCACCGAGGTCACATTCAGGGCCACGTGGCGCAGGGCGTCGAGCCAGTGCATCTGGGTGGTGGCCCAGTACCAGGTGCCTAGCACCAGCCAGGTGACCAGCAGCATGCCGAGCAAGCCCTGTACCTGCTGGTCGCGAAGCAGCGCCTTGCGGTTGCCACGCAGGGTCGCGACATACAGCGTGAAGGGCAGGCTACCGAGGATCATCACCACCACCGCGACCCAGTGCACGGCGGGGATGTCCCATTTCGCCAGCGACTGGTCGGAGGTGGAAAACCCGCCGGTGGAAATTGCCGACATGGCGTGGTTGATGGCATCGAAGGGGCTCATCCCGGCCCACCAGAAGGCCAGCGCGCCGAGGATCGAAAAGCCGACGTACACCCCCACGATCGACTTGGCGACCATATGCGAGCGTGGCATGACCTTCTCGGAACGGTCGGACGATTCGGTCTGGAACAGGCGCATGCCACCGATGCGCAGCAGTGGCAGGATCGCTACCGCCATGCCGATGAAGCCGATGCCGCCAAGCCAGTGCAGCATCGAGCGCCACATCAGGATGCCCGGTGACATGCTGTCGAGCCCGCTGAGCACGGTAGCACCGGTGGCGGTGATGCCCGACATGCTTTCGAAGAAGGCGTCGGTGTAGCTGATGTGCTGGGTCAGCAGGAAGGGCAGGGCGGCGAACACGCACACCACCAGCCAGCTGCTGACCGTCAGCAGGTACATGTCGCGCGGGCGCAGGTGCACATGCTCGGGGCGGCCCTGGACCACCAGGGCCAGGCCGGCGAGGAAGGTGACCAGGCTAGACCAGAGGAACGACGGCATGTCACCGGTGCGTTCGAAGATCACCAGGGTCGCCATGGGCACGGCCATGCTGACAGCGAGGGTAATCAGGAAGATGCCGATGATGAAACCAATGATCCTTAAGGTCGGCAACGCCATGTGATCTGCTCTGACTCGAAACGGAAGGGCGCCATTCTACCTATGGGTCTGGTGATGTAAACGCTAGAATGGCGCCACATTCACCTGCCAGGAGGGTAGCCGATGGAGGCTCTCGACGCATTGCTCAACCGTGTTTCCGTGCCACGCCTGACTGACCCGGCCCCCAATGCCGCCCAGCGCGAGGCGCTGTTCCAGGCCGCGCTGCGTGCCCCGGACCACGGCCAGCTGCGGCCTTGGCGGTTCCTTACCATCGAAGGCCAGGGCCGCGAGAAACTGGGCGAGCTGTTCGCTGAAGCACTGCAGCGCAAGGGCGATGCCAGCCAGGCTGCACTGGACAAGGCCCGCGCCATGCCGTTGCGGGCGCCGTTGCTGATCGTGGTGATTGCCCGCGTGCAGGACCATTTCAAGGTGCCTGGTTCCGAGCAGCGCCTGGCGGCGGGCTGTGCGGCGCATGGCATCCTGATTGCGGCGCATGCGCAAGGGATCGGGGCGGTATGGCGAACCGGTGACATGGCCTACGATGTCCATGTGCACAAGGGCCTGGGGCTGGCTGAGAACGAGGAGCTGATTGGCTACCTGTATGTCGGTACGCCACTGGCCGAGCCGCGTACGGCGCCGGTTCTGGACATCACTGATTTCGTCAGCGCCTGGGGCGAATAACCGCCGAGAATGCCGGGGCTGCGCAGTAGACCCGGCCATTTCAAGCCGGGACTGCTTCCGCAGGCAACTCCAGCCTGGCCACGAATCCGCCCTGTGGGTGGTTCTCCAGCACCAGGCTGCCGCCATGGCGCTCCGCCGCCTTGCGTGCAATCGCCAACCCCAGCCCATGCCCCGGCGCTTCCTGCCCCGGCGCGCGGAAGAATGGCTCACCGAGCTGTTGCAGATGCTCGGCCGCCGCCCCGGGCCCATGGTCGCGTACGCTCACCAGGATGCGGCCTTGCTCGCGCGCGGCGCTGATTTCGATCGGCTGGCCCACCGGGTTGAAGCGCAGCGCGTTGCGTAGCAGGTTGTCCACGGCGCGCTCGATCAGCGTTGGCCAACCTTGCAAGGTCAAGCCCGGCTGCGCCTCCAGGCGCACGTCCTGCTCCGGCGCACTGAGCTGTGCATCCTTGCGCACGCTGCCGAGCACGGCATTGAGGTCGACCGGCTCGGCATGGGCCTGTTCGGCATCGACCCGCGCCAGAGTGAGTATTTCGCTGATCAGGTCTTCCAGACGGTCGCATTCGCGAGTCAGCCGCGGCCACAGCGCCTCCCGCTGCCCAGGTTCGGCGCGCTCGGCCAGGGCCAGGGCGATGCGCAGCCTTGCCAGCGGTGAGCGCAGTTCATGGGACACGTCGCGCAACAACTGGCGCTGGCTGCCGATGGTGCTTTGCAGGCGTGCGCCCATCTTGTTGAAGTCCTTGGCCAGCACGCCGAACTCGTCGCGCCGCGCCGCCAGTTGCGCCAGGCTGTTCTGCTGGTAGGTGGTCTGGCCCAGGTCGTGCACGGCGCTGCGCAGGCGGCTGAGCGGGCGGGTGATTGACAGCGTTACCAACAGGCTGAACAGGGTCAGTACCACCAGTGCGATCCCCAGGGCGCTGAGCGGCCACAGCAGGCTTTCACGGTGCCAGGCAACCAGTGCCGGGTGGGGGATACGGTAGATCAGCAGGTAGGTCTCGCCTGTGTCGGGGCTGGTGTATTCCTCGGTCAGCCGGCGCCAGGGCAGGCGCCGCTGGTCGTTGTGCTGGCGTGCCTCCAAAGCTGCCGCACGGCGCGGGAAGGTGCCGGGCACGACGGCTTCGCCACTGTCGTCGAGCACTTGCACGTCGATCTTGAAGCGCTCTTTGCGTCGCTCCAGGAACTGCTGTGCCGAAGCCAGGCCTTCCTGCTCGTAGTGCCTGGCCCACTGGCTGGCCAAGGTATTGAGGCCCGGGTGGCGGCTCAGGATCCAGGCATCCTGGTTGAGCATGTGGCCCAGCAGGATCGACAGGCCCGCGACCAGGGCGATGGCCAGCCAGAAACTGGCCAGGACGCGCCAGAACAGTGAACGCAAGTGCACCTCCTAAACGGAAAAACCCGGCCCGCTCTGGGCGGGCCGGGCACAAGCTGTCAGCTTACTGGGCCTTGGCGCCTTTTTCAGCTTTCCAGGCCTGGAACTCCTGCCACTCGGCTTTACGGGCGGCGCGTTCCTTCTGCAACTCGTCGAACTGCTTCTGCTGCTCCGGCTTGAGCAGGGCACGGACCGCGCTGTCGGTCTTGTCGCGGCTGGCCTGCAGCTCGTCCTTCATGGCCTTCTGGTCGGCCGCTGGCAGCTTGGACAGGTAGCGCTCGGTGATCTCGCGGCGCTGCTTCATCTGTTCGCCCATCAGCTTGCCGATCTGCTGGCGCTGGTCACGGCTCAGGTCCAGCTGGTGGAACGGCGCGTCACCGCGATGATGCGGGCCGCCGTGGCGCGGGCCGTCTTCAGGCATGGCCAGGGCCACGGTCGGCAGGGCGGCGGCAAACATCAGGGCGATAAGGGTCTTGCGCATGGTGTCTCTCCTTTCATGGGCCGGTGTCTACCGGATGAACACAGTCTAGGGAGAGCACCGTCAAGCGCCGTCAGCGGAGGGTAAAGGCTCGGTAAAGAGGGTCAGAGGCAGTAGTAATAGCCGCGGCTGCGCAGGGCCACGATGCGCGGGCGGCCATCGGCGTGCGGGCCGATCTTCTTGCGCAGGTTGCTGACGTGCATGTCCAGGCTGCGGTCGTACAGGGTCAGTTTGCGGCCCAGGCCGATCTGCGCCAGTTCCTGCTTGTCCAGCGGCTCGCCCGGTTGGCGCAGCAGGGCTTCGAGAATGCGGCTCTCGGACAGGGTCAGGGTCATTTCGCGGCCATCGATGCTGGCCACGCCACGGGCAGGGCTGTAGACCAGGTCGCCCAGCTCCACCTGGCTGCTGGTGGCGGCAGGGTGGCTGCGGCGCAGCACGGCGCGCAGGCGGGCGGTGAGTTCACGTGGGTCGCACGGTTTGGCCAGGTAATCGTCGGCGCCCAGTTCCAGGCCGAGAATGCGGTCCAGCGGTTCGCCGCGGGCCGAAAGCATTACCACTGGCAGCTCGGCATGCTCGCTGCGCAACTGCTTGAGCAGCTCCAGGCCACTGCCATCGGGCAGCATCACATCCAGCACCACGGCCGCCGGGGCATGCGTGGCCAGGGCCTGGCGGGCGCTCTTGCCATCATGGCAGGCACGCACGGTGAACCCTTCCTGGGTCAGCCAGCTGCCAAGCAGTTCGCACAGTTCCTGGTCATCATCAATCAGTAACAGCTCGCTCATGACTCACTCAATTCAACCATTGACGGCGACTATTCGGCCCGCCAGTGGCAAAGATACCGCAGACTGATGGCAATCGTATAACTGCCGGCACCGCGCCAGCCTTCGCGAGCAAGCCCGCGAAAGATGCCGACGCGTATCAGGTCAAGGCAGCACTTGCTTGAATGGCTTGACCACAACCTTGTCGTATACGCCCGCTGCAATGTAAGGGTCGGCATCGGCCCAGGCCTGCGCCGCCGCCAGGGAAGCGAACTCGGCAACGATCAGGCTGCCGCTGAAACCCGCTTCGCCCGGGTCATTGCTATCGATGGCCGGGTGCGGGCCGGCCAGCACCACGCGGCCTTCGGCTTTCAGTTGCTGCAGGCGCTCGATGTGCGCCGGGCGGGCAGCCAGGCGTTTTTCCAGGGAGTTTGCGACGTCGCTGGCGATGATGGCGTAGAGCATGTCAATCCTTGGGTTTGGAGGTAGAAGGGTCGTCGTGCAGGTGGCGCGACAGGTACACACCTTGCGCCACCAGGAACATCACGGTCATGCCCAGGCTGCCGAACACCTTGAAGTCGACCCAGAAGTCCTGGAAGGTGAAGGCGACGAACAGGTTGGCCGCGCCGCAGAAAAGGAAAAAGCCGATCCAGGCCAGGTTCAGGCGGGTCCAGATGAGGTCGGGCAGGCTCAGCGCATGGCCCATGATGCGCTTGATCAGCACCCGGTCGCCGATGAAGTGGCTGCCGGCGAAGCCCAGGGCGAACAGCCAGTTGACCACCGGCGCCTTCCACTTGAGGAAGGTTTCGCTGTGAAAGGTCAAGGTCAGGCCGCCGAACACCAGGCACGCCACCAAAGTCAGCCACTGGCCCTTCTCCAGCTTGCGCTGACGCAGGAACAGCGCGCCGTAGACCACCAGCGAGCTGATGATCAGCATGGCCGTGGCGCTGTAGATCCCGCCGAATTCGAAGCTGTGGCCGGCGACCTCCATGGGGCGCGGGTCGAGCTTGTAGACGATGAAGAACAGCAACAGCGGAATGAAATCGATGAATTGTTTCACAATGGCAGCCAGAATCGGGATGTGACGGCATAATAACAAACATCGATTCCAGCGAAAGCGCTCCTCCATGAATGTTGATCTGCACTGTCACAGCACGGCCTCCGACGGCGCCCTGTCGCCTTCGGCGCTGGTCGCCCGGGCCCATGAGCACGGGGTGCAAACGCTGGCACTGACCGACCATGACACCATCGAGGGCCTGCCCGAGGCGCGCCAGGCCTGCCGCGACAAGGGCATGCACTGGGTCAGCGGGGTGGAGCTGTCGTGCACCTGGGGCGGCGCGACCATCCATGTGCTGGGCTATGATTTCCCGCTCGACGCGCCGCCGCTGCTGGCGGCGATCGAAGCGCTGCACCGTGGCCGCTGGCTGCGCGCCGAAGAAATCGACAAACGGCTGGCGGCCAAGGGCATGCCCGGCGCCCTCGAAGGCGCCCGCGCCGTGCAGCACGAACTGGGCGACAGTGGCAACGCCCCGGCGCGCCCGCATTTTGCCGAATACCTGGTGCGTGCCGGGCACGTCAAGGACCGCGGCGAGGCGTTTCGCAAGTGGCTGGGCGCCGGCAAGCTGGGCGATGTCAAGCAGCATTGGCCGAGCCTCGATGAAACCGTTGCCACCCTGCGCCAGTCCAACGCTTGGGTGAGCCTGGCGCATCCCATGCACTACGACCTGACCCGCAGCAAGCGCAGAAGGCTGATTGCCGACTATATTCAGGCAGGCGGGCAGGCACTGGAGGTGGTCAACGGAATGATGCCGGCCGAGCAGGTGGGCACGATGTCCATCCTCACCCGTGAGTTCGGCCTGCTGGCAAGCGCTGGCAGTGATTTCCACGGCCCCGGCACCTGGGGCGAGATCGGTGCCTACCGGCCTTTGCCCGAGGACCTGCCACCTCTGTGGCGCCGATTCAGCCATGAACAGCCTTTGGCGGTATGAACAGGACGACTACGTGAGCCAATTTTTCCAGATTCATCCGGAGAACCCCCAGCCGCGGCTGATCCGCCAGGCGGTGGAGATCATCCGCAAGGGCGGCGTGGTGGTGTATCCGACCGACTCGGCCTACGCCCTGGGCTGCCAGATCGGCGACAAGGCGGCGATCGAACGGGTGCGACGCCTGCGCGGCCTGGACAAGACCCACAATTTCACCCTGATGTGCTGTGACATGTCGCAGTTGGGGCTGTATGCCAAGGTCGATACCGGCACCTTCCGCCTGCTCAAGGCGCATGTGCCGGGGCCTTATACCTTCATTCTCAATGGCACCCGCGAAGTACCGCGCCTGCTGCTGCACGAAAAGCGCCGCACCATCGGCCTGCGCGTGCCCGACCATGCCATTACCCTGGCCTTGCTCGCCGAGCTGGGCGAGCCGCTGATGAGCGTGAGCCTGATCCTGCCGGGCGACGACGAGCCGATGACCGACCCGTACGAGATTCGCGAGCGCCTGGAGCATCATGTCGACCTGGTGATCGACGGCGGTTTTGGCGACCTCAAGGCCTCGACCATCATCGACCTGTCCGGTGACGAGCCGGAGCTGATCCGCGAAGGCTGCGGCGACCCCACGCCATTCCTGGTCAACGCGTGAGCCAGGTCGAAACACCCGAGGCACCGCCCGAACTGGCCGAGGCGCCGCGGCAACTGCAGCTGGCGCTGGTCTATGGCGAAGCCCTGACCGAGCTGCCGCTGGACCTGTACATCCCGCCGGACGCGCTGGAGGTCATCCTCGAAGCTTTCGAAGGCCCGCTGGACCTGTTGCTGTACCTGATCCGCAAGCAGAACATCGACATCCTCGACATCCCGGTGGCGGAAATCACCCGCCAGTACATGGGTTATGTGGAGCTGATGAAGAGCGTGCGCCTGGAGCTGGCGGCCGAATACCTGGTGATGGCCGCCATGCTCGCCGAGATCAAGTCGCGCATGCTGCTGCCGCGCTCGGCCGATGTCGAGGAGGAGGAGGGCGACCCACGCGCCGAACTGATCCGCCGCCTGCAGGAGTATGAGCGTTTCAAGGCTGCCGCCGAAGGCATCGATGGGTTGCCCCGGGTTGGCCGCGAGGTCGTGGTGCCACGCCTGGAGGCACCGCAGGCCAAGGTGCGCAAGCTGTTGCCCCAGGTCAGCCTGGAAGAGCTGCTGGTGTCCATGGCCGAGGTGATGCGCCGCAACGACTTGTTCGAGAGCCACCAGATCACCCGCGAGACCCTGTCCACCCGGGAACGCATGAGCCTGGTGCTGGAGCGCCTGAAGGGCGGCGGCTTCGTGCCGTTCGTCGAGCTGTTTGCTGCCGAGGAGGGCAAGCTGGGCGTGGTGGTGACCTTCATGGCGATCCTTGAGCTGGTGAAGGAATCGCTGGTCGAACTGGTGCAGAATGAACCCTTCGCCGCCATCCACGTGCGGCTTCGCCCGGCGCTTGTAGAAGAACCTGATGAACCTGAATGAACCCCGTGACCTGGCGTCGCTGATCGAGGCCTTCCTGCTGGCTTCGGGCAAGCCGCAATCGCTGGAACGCCTGTACGAGCTGTTCGAAGAGGCCGAACGGCCAGAGCCCAAGGTCTTCAAGCAGGCCCTGGAGCTGCTGGGCACATCGTGCACTGGCCGTGCCTTCGAACTCAAGGAAGTGGCCAGCGGCTACCGCCTGCAGATTCGCGAAGACTTTGCCCCCTGGGTCGGGCGCCTGTGGGAAGAGCGCCCGCAGCGCTATTCACGCGCGCTGCTGGAAACCTTGGCCTTGATCGCCTACCGCCAGCCGATCACCCGTGGCGAGATCGAGGATGTGCGTGGGGTGGCGGTGAACAGCAACATCATCAAGACCCTCATGGAGCGCGAGTGGGTTCGCGTGGTCGGTTACCGCGAGGTGCCCGGGCGGCCGGCGATGTTCGCCACCACCAAGGGCTTTCTCGATCATTTCAACCTGAAGAGCCTGGACGAACTGCCGGCCCTGGCCGAGCTGCGGGAAATGCAGCCCGAGCCGCTGCTCGACCCGGATGATGCGCCGGTACCGGCGCACCTGCAGGCGTTGGCCGATGCCAGCCTTGGCGCAGAAGAGCAAGTTGCCGAGCCGAAGGAGGAGACCAGTTTCCGTAGCCTGCTGGTGGAGCTGGATGCCATGGAAGAAGGGTTGAAGACCGACTTCGATGACTTGCGTGAAGAGGAGCCTGGGGCCTCGATGGAGGAAGAGGGCAAGGTGCAGCCCTGATTCTTCTGTTGCCTGCACGGGCCTCTTCGCGGGTTCACCCGCGAAGAGGCCGGTACTGCCAACACATCACCATTAGGCAGATACTCCTGCCAACGCCTACAAAACCTTCTACGCTCCAGTGCGTTCCCGCGTCGAACCGCGTATGATGCGCGGCCTTTTGGCGCGTTCGTCGCCAAGAACCTGTTTTCATTCCTACACCGGGAGGTGCCCAGATGAGTGAGCAAGACCTGCAAGATAGCCAACCTACCCCTCCGTCCGGCGAAAAGCTGCAGAAAGTGCTGGCGCGTATCGGCGTGGGCTCGCGGCGTGACGTCGAGGCCTGGATCAGCCAGGGCCGTATCAAGGTCAATGGCGTCGAGGCCACCCTTGGCCAGCGCGTCGACCTGCACGATGCCATTGCCGTGGACGGCAAGCTGATCAAGCGCGAAGAGGCCGCCGAGGCCACCCGCCGGGTGATCATGTACAACAAGCCCGATGGCGAGATCTGCACCCGTGACGACCCGGAAGGTCGCCCGACCGTGTTCGATCGCCTGCCACGGCCGAAGGAAGGCCGCTGGATCAACATTGGCCGCCTCGACATCAACACTACCGGCCTGCTCCTGTTCACCACCGATGGTGAGCTGGCCAACCGCCTGATGCACCCGTCCTACGAGATGGACCGTGAGTACGCGGTGCGTGTGCGCGGCGAAGTCGATGACGAGATGATCGAGCGCCTGAAGGCTGGCGTGATGCTGGAAGACGGCCCGGCCAAGTTCACCGACATCCAGAAGGCGCCGGGTGGCGAAGGCTTCAACCACTGGTACCACTGCGTGGTGATGGAAGGCCGTAACCGCGAGGTACGTCGCCTGTGGGAATCCCAGGGCATGGTGGTCAGCCGCCTGAAGCGCGTGCGGTTCGGCCCGGTGTTCCTCAATTCCGACCTGCCGATGGGCCGTTGGCGTGAAATGACCCAGGGCGAAATCGACATCCTCGCCGCTGAAGTGGGCCTGCAGCCAGTAGCGCTGCCTGCCATGAAACTCAAGGCCAAGGACAAGCTGGAGCGCTTGCAGCGCAAGTCGACCCGCCCGTTGGGCCGTGGCGAGCGCGTGCGCAGCCTGCGCCCGGCCCACGAAGGCGGCGCTGGCGAAGAACGCCCGGCGCGCCAGCCGCGTGAGGAAGCCCCGCGCAAGAGCAGCCGTGGCAGCACCGTTGCCGAGCGCCCGAGCGAGATGCGCAAGCGCCCGGGCAAGCCTGAGGCTGACAAGCCGACCGGCCGTGGTCGGGGCAAGCCGCGTGGCTGATCGGCCTTTGCGGTAACGAGAACCAGCCTTCGGGCTGGTTTTTTTATGCCTGTGGGATTTGCGGCTGCTGCGGTGGGCCGCAAAGAGGCCCAAGACATTGAACAAAAAGAATTTTTCGGACGACTGGCAAGTTCTCGAACCGCCGTGTAAAAAAATCTATACAGATGCCGCCGAATCCAGCCCGGATTTCAGAATTTCCACGACCCTGTAAACATTGCTTGCCGCCGCCACAATGCCTGAGCCTGCCCCCAGGCTCCGCTCACCCTTGCCCAAAACCCCGCCCCACGGTGTTATAGCCGTCATTGCCGTGTGCAAAAGCCGGTCCGCAGAGCCCGGCTGACAAAACAACAAATGGAGGCGCCATGTACGCCGATCACTCCGCCTTTGAAGGCCTACACCACAGGATCGCTGCGTTTTTTCCCAGGGAAACGATGCAGTGCGTTGACGCCTGCGCGTTTGCAGGGGTATACAGTGCGCCGCGTTTTACCTGTGACTCCTTTGCGTACCGCGCACTCCTGATCACCCCTGGTTGACCCGCTCCGGCGGCTGCAGCGTTCAGGAAACCCAAGGTAACCACCTTGCCCATTCCGCTGCGCCACGAGCGCGGTGGGTCCGATTCCGTCACAGATAAAAACAATGCAGGTGACTTCGTTCATGAGTGGACAAAACATGCATTCAGGCGAGCTCAAGCGGGGCCTGAAGAACCGCCACATCCAGCTGATTGCCCTGGGTGGTGCGATCGGTACCGGCCTGTTCCTCGGTTCGGCGGGGGTGATGAAATCCGCCGGCCCGTCGATGATCCTTGGCTACGCCATCTGCGGCTTCATCGCCTTCATGATCATGCGCCAACTGGGCGAAATGATCGTCGAAGAGCCGGTAGCCGGCTCGTTCAGCCATTTCGCCCACACCTACTGGGGCGGTTTCGCCGGCTTCCTGTCGGGCTGGAACTGCTGGGTGCTGTACATCCTGGTGGGCATGTCGGAGCTGTCGGCCGTCGGCAAATATGTCCACTACTGGTGGCCGGAGATCCCGACCTGGATCACCGCGGCGGCGTTCTTCGTGCTGATCAACGCCATCAACCTGATGAACGTGAAGTTCTTCGGTGAAGCGGAATTCTGGTTCGCCATCATCAAGGTGGTGGCCATCGTCAGCATGATCGGCCTGGGTGCCTACCTGCTGACCAGCGGCAGCGGCGGCCCCGAGGCGACCGTGGCCAACCTGTGGTCGCATGGTGGCTTCTTCCCGAACGGTGTCAGCGGGCTGGTGATGGCCCTGGCGTTCATCATGTTCTCCTTCGGTGGCCTGGAAATGCTCGGCTTTACCGCTGCCGAGGCCGACAAGCCGAAGACCGTGATCCCCAAGGCGATCAACCAGGTCATCTACCGCATCCTGATCTTCTATGTGGGCGCCCTGGTGGTCCTGCTGTCGCTGACCCCGTGGGACAACCTGGTTGCCAGCATCGCTGCCTCGGGTGGCAGCTATGGCAGCAGCCCGTTCGTGCAGGTGTTCTCGCTGCTGGGCAGTGACGTGGCGGCGCACTTGCTGAACTTCGTGGTCCTGACTGCAGCATTGTCGGTGTACAACAGCGGCACCTACTGCAACGCCCGCATGCTGCTGGGCATGGCCGAGCAGGGCGATGCCCCGGCGTCGCTGGCCAAGGTCGACAAGCGTGGTGTGCCGGTGCGTTCGATTCTGGCGTCGGCCGCTGTGACCTTTTTCGCCGTGCTGCTCAACTACCTGATGCCGCAGAACGCCCTGGAGCTGCTGATGTCGCTGGTGGTGGCGACCCTGGTGATCAACTGGGCGATGATCAGCTACTCGCACCTGAAGTTCCGTCAACACCTCGACCGCACCGGCCAGAAGCCGCTGTTCAAGGCGCTGTGGTACCCCTATGGCAACTATGTCTGCCTGGCATTCGTGGTGCTGATCCTCGGCATCATGCTGATGATCCCGGATATCCAGGTGTCGGTGTATGTGATGCCGCTGTGGGTGTTCGTCATGTTCGTGGTGTACATGGTCAAGCCGCGTCGCCGGATGAATACCGGTGTGGCTGCTGGTGGCATGGCCAAGTAGGCCGCCATGCAGTAGCCGGGAACCCGGAGCCAGGTGACTGGCTTCGGGTTTTTTCTTGCCTGTCCCGGCCGTGGCTTGCCGGCGACAGGGCCGAGGCAGAAGTCAGATCTGCTCCAGCAACCAGCTTCTGAATGCCCGCAACGATGGCAACGCCTCGTTCCGCGGCGGGTAGATCAGGTAATAACTGCGCTGGCTGGCAAACGCCTCGCCGGGGCTGTACAGCTCGCCCTTGGCCAACTCTTCTTCCACCAGGATGCGCGGCACCAGGCCGATGCCGATACCGGCCCGTACCGCCTGGATCAGGTGCGAGGTCAGCTCGAAGCTCGGCCCCAGGCGCATCGCCCGGTGCGCCAGGCCATGGTGGGAGAACCACTCGCCCCAGGCATGCGGGTTGTTGGCCACGTTCAGCAGCACCTCTTCACTGATCCGGGCCGGGCTCCAGCCCTGGCCATCCGCGCCAGCTTCCGGCGGCAGGATCACCACCAGTTGCTCGGCATGCAGGCGATGGCAGACCAGCCCCGGCAGGTCGTGGCTGGCCACGCCGATGGCGGCGTCGATCTCGCTGGTGTCGAAATTGATGGCTTCGATGCGTGAATGAATGTGCACCAGCATGCCCGGGTGGGCGCTGTAGAACGCGTGCAGCCGCGGCAGCAGCCACTTCGAGCCGAAGGTGGGCAGGGTGGCCAGGCGCAAGGTACCGACCCCCGACTGGTAGGCCAGTGCCTGCAGGGTGGCACTGCGGATGCGCCCCAGGGCCTCGCTGAGTTCCCGTTGGTACAGGCGCCCGACATCCGTGAGCTGCACCTGGCGCCCTTCACGGCGGAACAGGGTCAGCCCCAGCTGCTGTTCCAGTGCCTGTACCTGGCGGCTGACTGCGCTCTGGGTCAGCGACAGTTCGGCGGCGGCGCGGGTATAGCTTTCATGTCGGGCGGCAGCCTCGAAGGCCAGCAGCAGCGACATGGAGGGGGTCAGGTGGCGGTAATTCATTCATGGAAGTCATCGATAGCGGCAGGATTATCCGTTTGCCCCTGACGCGAAACTACAGGAACATTGGCCTATACGTCATCCCCGCATGCCTTCACTCATGCCGGAGCGACAGGAATCCCGTGAATTAGCCTATATCAAGAGGCCATCCTTCGATGATCGCCCAGCTGCCGACCGTTGCGCCGAGCGCCAATTACCCCGAATTCCTCGAAGCCCTGCGCAGCAGCGGCTTCCGTGGCCAGATAAGTGCCGACTACGCTACCCGCACGGTGCTGGCCACCGACAACTCGATCTACCAGCGCTTGCCGCAGGCCGCGGTGTTCCCGCTGGACGCCGACGACGTGGTGCGGGTCGCCACGCTGATGGGCGAGCCGCGTTTCCGCCAGGTCAAGCTGACCCCGCGCGGCGGCGGCACTGGCACCAATGGCCAGTCGCTGACCGACGGTATTGTCGTCGACCTGTCGCGGCACATGAACAAGATTCTCGAAATCAACGTCGAGGAGCGCTGGGTGCGGGTACAGGCCGGTACGGTCAAGGACCAGCTCAACGCCGCGCTCAAGCCGTATGGCCTGTTCTTCGCCCCCGAGCTGTCCACCTCCAACCGCGCCACCGTCGGTGGCATGATCAACACCGATGCCAGCGGCCAGGGCAGTTGCACCTATGGCAAGACCCGCGATCACGTCCTGGAGCTGCACAGCGTGCTGCTCGGTGGCGAACGCCTGCACAGCCTGCCGATCGACGATGCCGCACTGGAACAGGCCTGCGCCGCGCCCGGCCGGGTCGGCGAGGTGTACCGCATGGCGCGGGAGATCCAGGAAACCCAGACAGACCTGATCGAAACCACGTTCCCCAAGCTCAACCGCTGCCTGACCGGCTACGACCTGGCGCACCTGCGCGACGAGCAGGGCCGTTTCAACCTCAACAGCGTGCTGTGCGGTGCCGAAGGTTCGTTGGGCTACGTGGTCGAAGCCAAGCTCAATGTGCTGCCGATCCCCAGGTACGCCGTGCTGGTCAACGTCCGCTACAGCAGTTTCATGGATGCCCTGCGCGACGCCAACGCGCTGATGGCGCACAAGCCGCTGTCGATCGAGACCGTCGACTCCAAGGTGCTGATGCTGGCGATGAAGGATATCGTCTGGCACAGCGTCGCCGAATACTTCCCGGCCGACCCCGAGCGCCCGACCCTGGGCATCAACCTGGTGGAGTTCTGTGGCGACGAGCCGGCCGAGGTCAACGCCAGGGTGCAGGCGTTCATCCAGCACCTGCAGAGCGACACCAGTGTCGAACGCCTGGGCCACACCCTCGCCGAGGGCGCCGAGGCGGTGACCCGCGTCTATACCATGCGTAAACGTTCGGTGGGTTTGCTGGGCAACGTCGAAGGCGAAGTCCGCCCGCAGCCGTTCGTCGAGGACACTGCGGTACCGCCAGAACAACTGGCCGACTACATCGCCGACTTCCGCGCGCTGCTCGATGGCTACGGCCTGGCCTATGGCATGTTCGGTCACGTCGACGCCGGCGTGCTGCACGTGCGACCGGCGCTGGACATGAAGGACCCGGCCCAGGCGGCGCTGGTCAAGCCGATCTCCGATGCCGTGGCGGCGTTGACACGAAGCTACGGCGGCCTGCTGTGGGGCGAACATGGCAAGGGCCTGCGGTCGGAGTACGTGCCGGAGTACTTCGGCGAGCTGTACCCGACGCTGCAGCGCCTGAAGGGCGCCTTCGACCCGCACAACCAGCTCAACCCGGGCAAGATCTGTACCCCGCCGGACAGTGCCGAGGGCCTGACCAAGGTCGATGGCGTGACCCTGCGCGGCGATCTCGACCGCACCATCGACGAGCGCGTGTGGCAGGATTTCGGCAGCGCCGTGCACTGCAACGGCAACGGCGCCTGCTACAACTATGACCCCAACGACGCCATGTGCCCGTCATGGAAGGCCACCCGCGAGCGCCAGCACTCGCCCAAGGGCCGCGCCTCGCTGATGCGTGAGTGGCTGCGCCTGCAGGGCCAGGCGAACATCGATGTGCTGGCTGCGGCGCGCAGTCGAGTGTCCTGGCTCAAGGGCCTGCCGGCACGCCTGCGCAACAACCGCGCACGCAGCCAGGGGCAGGCAGATTTCTCCCACGAAGTGTACGACGCCATGGCCGGCTGCCTGGCGTGCAAGTCGTGCGCCGGGCAGTGCCCGATCAAGGTCAACGTGCCAGATTTCCGCTCGCGCTTCCTCGAGCTTTACCACGGCCGCTACCAGCGCCCGCTGCGTGACTACCTGATCGGTTCGCTGGAGTTCACCATCCCGTACCTGGCCCACGCGCCGGGGTTGTACAACGCGGTGATGGGCTCGAAGTGGGTAAGCAGGTTGCTGGCCGACAAGGTGGGCATGGTCGACAGCCCGCTGCTCAGCCGCTTCAACTTCCAGGCCACCCTGGCCCGCTGCCGTGTCGGTGTGGCCAGTGTGCCGGCCCTGCGTGAGCTGACCCCGGCCCAGCGTGAGCGCAGCATCGTGCTGGTACAGGACGCCTTCACCCGCTACTTCGAGACGCCACTGCTGTCGGCCTTCATCGATCTGGCGCACCGCCTTGGCCATCGCGTGTTCCTGGCACCGTACAGCGCCAACGGCAAGCCGCTGCATGTGCAGGGCTTCCTCGGTGCGTTCGCCAAGGCGGCGATCCGCAATGCCAACCAGCTCAAGGCCCTGGCTGACTGCGGCGTACCGCTGGTGGGCCTGGACCCGGCGATGACCCTGGTGTACCGCCAGGAGTACCAGAAAGTCCCGGGCCTGGACGGTTGTCCGAAAGTTTTGTTGCCGCAGGAGTGGTTGATGGATGTGCTGCCGGAGCAGGCGCCGACTGCGCCGGGCCGCTTCCGCCTGATGGCGCACTGCACCGAGAAGACCAATGTGCCGGCCAGTACCCGGCAATGGGAACAGGTGTTCGCCCGCCTGGGGCTGAAGCTGGTGACCGAGGCCACTGGCTGCTGCGGGATGTCCGGTACCTACGGGCACGAGGCGCGTAACCAGGACACCTCGCGGACCATCTTCGAACAGAGCTGGGCGACCAAGCTGGACAACGAAGGCGAACCGCTGGCGACGGGTTATTCCTGCCGTAGCCAAGTCAAGCGCATGACCGAGCGGCAGCTGCGTCACCCGCTGGAGGTGGTGCTGCAGTACGCGCAGCGCTAGGTTTCAGGGCCTTGGGGGGCAAAGCGCCCCCCGGCTTGTTACCGATACTGCCTGCGATGCACCTGCCGGTACAGGTACAGGCTCAGCACCAACCCGCAAGCCGCCGCCGCCGCCGCAAACAGAAACATCGAAGCAAAGCCGAACCCCGCCGCCACCGCGCCCACCAGCGGCCCGGTCACCCCCAGCGACAAGTCGATGAACAGTGAATAGGCCCCCACCGCAGCCCCGCGGTTGGCCGCCGATACCTGGTTCACTGCCTCCACTCCCAGTGCCGGGAACACCAGCGAGAAACCGAACCCGCTCAGCGCGGCACCTGCCAGTGCCAATTCGGCATCGGGCGCCAGCCACAGCATCAGCAGCCCGAGGGTTTCCACGGACAGGCAGGCAATCGCTACGCGGAACCCGCCAATCCGGTTGATCAGGTTGCCGAACAGCAGCCGCGCGCTGATGAAGCTGGCGCCGAACAGGCTCAAGGTCAGCGCTGCATTGGCCCAGCCGCGGCTGGCGTAGTACAGGGTGATGAACGTAGCGATGGTGCCGAAGCCGATCGAGCCCAGGGCCAGCCCCGAACCGTGCGGGAACACTTTGCCCAGCACGCGCAGGAACGGCAGGCGCACGCCGCTGACGATGGGCGCGGCCTGCCGGGGCCAGGCCAGCAGCAGGCCGAGCGCACACAGCAGGATGATGCTCGCGCCCATGCTCCATAGCCCCAGGCCCTTGACCATCAGCACCCCCAGCGGGGCGCCGATGGCCAGCGCGCCGTAGCTGGCGATGCCGTTCCAGGAGATGACCTTGGCGGTGTGTTCGGCACCGACCCGGCCGATACCCCAGCCGATCGACCCCGAACCCACCAGGCTTTCAGCGCTGCCCAGCACCAGGCGGCCGGCCAGCAGGCTGGTCAGGCTCAGCCAGGGCAGGTGGGTGAGAAAGGCGCAGGCCAGCATGAACACCCCGCTGAGGCCGCACCCGGCCAGGCCATACAGGACGGCTTTCTTGCTGCCATGGTTGTCGATGATGCGGCTGGCCGTGGGGCGGCTGAGCAGGGTGGCCAGGTATTGCACGCTGATCACCAGGCCCGCGACCACGGCGCCGAAGCCCAGGTCGTTGTGCACATAGCCGGGCAATACGGCCAGGGGGATGCCGATGTTCAGGTAGCCGATGAAGGTAAAGAGGACGATGGAGACGACTTGCAGGGTGACCGCAAGGGGGCGCGGTGAGTCGGGCATGGGGGCCTACGTGGGTTCTGGACGGTGTGAAAACGTGATGACGGGGGTAGCCCGCAGGTCAGCCGTTTTCACACAGTCGGGGTTGCGCGGTTAGTCCTGGTCAGCGCTGGATTGATCGTCACCATCCTGCTCGGCGGCAGCAGCCGGCTCGGCGTGAACGGTTACGGTTGGCTCTTCTGGGTTCAGGCTTGGGAAGGGAAGATTCGGGATTTCATGCATCTCGTCGTTCCTCGCAAGTGTGAGTGAAAAGTCTGCGCCAGGCGCGTTTGAAGCTTCGCAAAGCTGGGGCAGGATACACAAGTCTGGATGACAGTTTGGTTTTTTTGCCGGTCGCCGGTCGGTTTTGCGGGCGAACAGCGGACAGGGATGCCAACGAAAAGGGGCCGCTTCGTACCCCTTCGCGAGCACGCCCACTCCCGCCAGGGCCGCGGAAAATAGGTCCCTGTGGGAGCGGGCGCGCCCGCGAAGGGGCGCGAAGCAGCCCCACTTTTCAGACGATTACTTGCGGCCTTCAGCCGTCTCCGCCACCTTGTCAGTGCGCGCGCACATGATGAAGTCGTTGCGGTGCAGGCCCTTGATCGAGTGGCTCCACCAGGTCACGGTGACCTTGCCCCACTCGGTCAGCAGGCCCGGGTGGTGGCCTTCGGCTTCGGCGATTTCGCCAATGGCATTGGTGAAGGCCAGGGCGTGCTTGAAGTTCTTGAACAGGAATACGCGCTCCAGCTCCATGTGGCCATCGCGTACTTCGATGTTCCAGTCCGGGATTTCGCGGATCAGCTCGGCCAACTCTTCGTCGGTGACTTTCGGCGCGTCGGCGCGGCAGGCTTCGCAATGGGCTTGGTTCAAGGCATTCATGTAGTGTTTTCCGGTTCGAGTTGTTGTCGGCAAGGTCGCTCAGGCGGCGACCTTGGGTGGAAACTTCGGTGCGTGCAGGCCCAGCTGCATGGCGTGGTGAACCATGCCCATGATGTCTTCATGGGCCAGGTCGAACAGGCGCTTCATGTTCGGCAGCACGAAATACAGCGGCTGCAGGATGTCTATGCGGTAGGGGGTACGCATGGCTTCGACCGGGTCGAAGGCCTGGTGCTCTGGCTCGCCAGACAGACTGTAGACGGTTTCCTTTGGTGACGAGAGGATGCCACCGCCATAGATCTTGCGGCCCTGGGCGGTTTCAATGAGGCCGAATTCGATGGTCATCCAGTACAGGCGTGCCAGGTAGACGCGCTGTTCCTTGGTCGCGGCCAGGCCGAGCTTGCCGTAGGTGTGGGTGAATTCGGCGAACCAGGGGTTGGTCAGCAGCGGGCAGTGGCCGAAGATCTCGTGGAAGATGTCGGGTTCCTGCAGATAGTCCAGTTCTTCCGGGGTGCGGATGAACGTGGCGACCGGGAAGCGCTTGCTGGCCAGCAGTTCGAAGAAGGTCTGGAAGGGGATCAGCGCCGGCACCCGGGCTACCTGCCAGCCCGTGGTGGCGCCCAGCACCTTGTTGATCTCGCCCAATTGCGGAATCCGCTCATGCGGCAGCTTGAGCTGGTCGATGCCGTCCAGGTATTCCTGGCATGCGCGACCTTCGATCACTTTCAGCTGGCGGGTGATCAAGGTGTTCCATACCGCATGCTCTTGCTGCGGGTAGTCGATAAAACCGTGCGCATCGGGCTCGCGTGCCACGTATTGCGTCTGTTTCATGTGGCTCTCCTGGTGAGGGCTTTTCTTGTTATGTGCAGGACATGCTTTAAGGGATATCCCTTCACCGGCAGCTTTGCACGGGGGTAGTACTGGGGCGGGCCAGGGTTCTTGCACTACTTTCGTAACGAATATTTTACAAAGCGCGGCGAGTGTCGGAAAATCCGAGGCATCTGGCTGATCATATTGTGGACTTTGTCAGCTTTTCTTTACGAATTTTCTTTGCCGTGTCGAAATAAACCGGTCCTCGAGAGGCCTCATGCGTATCAAAGTGCATTGTCAGAACCGTATTGGCATCCTGCGCGACATCCTCAACCTGTTGGTGGAATACGGCATCAACGTGTTGCGCGGCGAGGTGGGCGGTGACCACGGCAACGCCATCTACCTGCATTGCCCGAACCTGATCAACCTGCAATTCCAGGCGCTGCGGCCCAAGTTCGAGGCCATCGCCGGGGTGTTCGGCGTCAAGCGCGTGGGGCTGATGCCCAGCGAGCGCCGTCACATGGAGCTGAATGCGCTGCTGGGGGCGCTGGATTTCCCGGTGCTGTCGATCGACATGGGCGGCAGTATCGTCGCCGCCAACCGCTCGGCAGCCCAGTTGCTGGGGGTGCGGGTGGATGAGGTGCCGGGCATGCCGCTGGCGCGCTATGTGGAAGATTTCGACCTGCCGGAGCTGGTACGGGCCAACAAGTCGCGCATCAACGGCCTGCGCATCAAGGTCAAGGGTGATGTGTTCCTGGCCGATATCGCGCCGCTGCAGTCCGAGCACGACGACAGCGAGGCGCTGGCCGGTGCAGTGCTGACTCTGCACCGCGCCGACCGCATCGGCGAGCGAATCTACAACGTGCGCAAGCAGGAGTTGCGCGGTTTCGACAGCATCTTCCAGAGCTCGCGGGTCATGGCCGCCGTGGTGCGCGAGGCGCGGCGCATGGCACCGCTGGATGCGCCGTTGCTGATCGAGGGGGAAACGGGTACCGGCAAGGAGCTGCTGGCGCGTGCCTGCCACCTGGCCAGCCCGCGCGGACAGTCGCCGCTGATGGCGCTGAACTGCGCCGGGTTACCCGAGTCGATGGCCGAGACCGAGTTGTTCGGTTATGGCCCTGGGGCCTTCGAAGGCGCGCGGGCCGAGGGCAAGCTGGGGCTGCTGGAACTGACCGCCGGTGGCACGCTGTTCCTTGACGGGGTAGGGGAGATGAGCCCGCGCCTGCAGGTGAAGCTGCTGCGCTTTCTGCAGGACGGCTGCTTCCGCCGCGTAGGCAGTGATGAAGAGGTATACCTGGACGTGCGGGTGATCTGCGCGACCCAGGTGGATTTGTCCGAATTGTGCGCGCGTGGCGAGTTTCGTCAGGACCTGTACCACCGGCTCAATGTGTTGTCGCTGCACATTCCGCCCCTGCGTGAATGCATGGATGGCCTGGAAGGCCTGGTGCAGCACTTTCTCGACCAGGCCAGCCGGCAGATTGGCTGTGCCATGCCGCGCCTGGCGCCGGCGGCGATGGACAAACTTGCCCAGTACCATTGGCCGGGCAATGTAAGGCAACTGGAAAATGTATTGTTCCAGGCAGTTTCGTTATGCGATGGCGGCGTGGTCAAGAGCG
This sequence comes from Pseudomonas sp. TE21394, assembly GCF_054057835.1. NCBI lineage: Bacteria > Pseudomonadati > Pseudomonadota > Gammaproteobacteria > Pseudomonadales > Pseudomonadaceae > Pseudomonas > Pseudomonas sp. TE21394. The sequence goes on from NZ_JBSRZR010000001.1 coordinate 3,491,557, forward strand.
AACATATCCGCTTGCCGGATTATGGTGCGCGGCAACCGCTGGGTGACTTTTCCCTGGACGGGGATCTTTCGCAAATTGTCGGGCGCTTTGAGAAGGCGGTGCTGGAAAGTTTGATGGGGGAGTTTCCCAGTAGTCGCGCTTTAGGTAAAAGACTGGGTGTTTCGCATACGACAATTGCCAACAAGTTGCGGGATTATTCGTTGGGCAAGTCAGCGGATTAAATCGTCGTTAGTTATAACCTGTTAATCAGGCGGTGGCTGCTACGCGGGTAAACCCGCTCCCACAGGTACAGCGCTGGACTCAAGGCAGGCGCTGTACTTGTGGAAGCGGGTCTACCCGCGAATGGGGCCCGCAGGGCCCCTGATTCAAATGGTCTCAGCCGTTCGAGCAGCCGTTCCCCATCACGCGGTATTCGAGAATGTGCTTCTGGCCCTTGGAGTCTTCATAGGTCATGCGGGCAGGCACGACTTCGCACACATTGGGCACTTCGCTCATGGAAATGACGCGGGCAATGTCCAGGTGCTGCGAATAGTTGTACTGTTCAACCGGAATCTGCTCGGCCTCTTTCGCTTCGTCGGCCATTGCCGCGCCGCAAAGACTGCCAAGTACCAATACCAGTAAAGCTTTCATTTTCCATTTACCTGTCTAAGGTCGAGAGGGGGCGCGCGGCGCTTGTGGCGCCGCGGGTATTGCTGGTTCAACTATCGATAAGACGGGGATTAACGTTTGCCTTCGTGGGGGCTGTTACCAGTTGTTAATCGCCTTGCCGTTGCTGGCGAGATGAATTCTAGGGCTGTGCCCAAGGCCGAAACAGTGGGGCTTTTGATAAAGTCTTTTGACAGAATCTGTAACAATCGTCTGCCAAGCGTTGCAGTTCTTTCTCTGCCGCGCCGCTAAGGCGCGTGCCAGAGCGCTTGTGCTGTACGCACGTACCAAATTACTACCATCGTCGAATGGCTTTTGTTGCTCTGGTACAGTTAAAAACGGTCCCATACAAAAACAACTATTACACCGAGGTAACACAGATGAGTGCGGCTCCACTGTATCCCGTTCGTCCCGAGGTCGCGGCCACAACCCTGACCGACGAGGCCACCTACAAGGCCATGTACCAGCAGTCGGTGATCAACCCGGACGGCTTCTGGCGCGAGCAGGCCCAGCGCATTGACTGGATCAAGCCGTTCACCAAGGTCAAGCAGACCTCCTTCGACGATCACCATGTCGACATCAAGTGGTTTGCCGATGGCACTCTGAACGTTTCCTCCAACTGCCTGGATCGCCACCTCGAAGAGCGCGGTGACCAGCTGGCCATCATCTGGGAAGGCGACGATCCTTCCGAGCACCGCAATATCACCTACCGCGAACTGCACGAGCAGGTCTGCAAGTTTGCCAACGCCCTGCGTGGCCAGGATGTGCACCGCGGTGACGTGGTCACCATCTATATGCCGATGATCCCGGAAGCCGTGGTCGCCATGCTGGCCTGCGCCCGTATCGGTGCGATCCACTCGGTGGTGTTCGGTGGCTTCTCGCCTGAAGCGTTGGCCGGGCGGATCATCGACTGCAAGTCCAAGGTGGTGATCACCGCCGACGAAGGCGTGCGCGGCGGCCGCCGTACCCCGCTCAAGGCCAACGTCGATCTGGCGCTGACCAACCCGGAAACCAACAGCGTGCAGAAGATCATCGTGTGCAAGCGCACCGGTGGCGACATTGCCTGGCACCAGCATCGCGACATCTGGTACGAAGACCTGATGAAAGTGGCTTCCAGCCACTGCGCGCCGAAGGAGATGGGGGCTGAGGAAGCGCTGTTCATCCTTTACACCTCCGGCTCCACCGGCAAGCCGAAGGGCGTGCTGCATACCACCGGTGGTTACCTGGTATATGCCGCGCTGACCCATGAGCGGGTGTTCGACTACCGTCCGGGCGAGGTCTATTGGTGCACCGCCGACGTGGGGTGGGTCACCGGCCACAGCTATATCGTCTACGGCCCGCTGGCCAACGGTGCCACCACGCTGCTGTTCGAGGGCGTGCCGAACTACCCGGACATCACCCGCGTGTCGAAGATCATCGACAAGCACAAGGTCAATATCCTGTACACCGCGCCAACTGCCATCCGCGCGATGATGGCCGAAGGCGAGGCTGCGGTGGCCGGGGCCGACGGCTCGAGCCTGCGTCTGCTGGGCTCTGTCGGCGAGCCGATCAACCCGGAAGCCTGGAACTGGTACTACAAGGCGGTGGGCAAGGAACGCTGCCCGATCGTCGATACCTGGTGGCAGACCGAGACCGGCGGCATTCTGATCAGCCCGCTGCCAGGTGCTACCGGCCTCAAGCCGGGTTCGGCAACCCGTCCGTTCTTCGGCGTGGTGCCGGCACTGGTGGACAACCTGGGCAACCTGATCGAAGGTGCTGCCGAAGGCAACCTGGTGATTCTCGATTCCTGGCCGGGCCAGTCGCGTTCGCTGTACGGCGACCACGACCGTTTCGTCGACACCTATTTCAAGACCTTCCGTGGCATGTACTTCACCGGCGACGGCGCGCGCCGCGACGAAGATGGCTACTACTGGATCACCGGCCGCGTGGATGACGTGCTCAACGTGTCCGGCCACCGCATGGGGACCGCCGAAATCGAAAGCGCCATGGTGGCCCATTCGAAAGTGGCCGAGGCAGCGGTGGTGGGCGTGCCGCACGACATCAAGGGGCAAGGCATCTATGTGTATGTCACCCTCAATGCCGGCATCGAGCCCAGCGAGCAGTTGCGCCTGGAGCTGAAGAACTGGGTGCGCAAGGAAATCGGCCCGATCGCCTCGCCGGACGTGATCCAGTGGGCGCCGGGGCTGCCGAAGACCCGTTCGGGCAAGATCATGCGGCGTATCCTGCGCAAGATTGCCACGGGCGAATACGGCGCGCTGGGTGACATCTCGACCCTGGCCGACCCGGGGGTGGTGCAGCATCTGATCGATACCCACAAGGCGATGAGCCTGGCTTCGGCCTGATAGCTGCGGGTATTCGGAAAGCTGAATACTCGTACGCCGTTCGACCAAAACCCCGCACGGGCAACCGGCGGGGTTTTTGCTTTACTGTTACCCGACATTCATCGGTAACTGTTCTGTCACCGTTGACGCACGGCTTCGGGGCGCCAGGAAACAATTCCGCTTCGTTTCGGTGCATTTCACCGGCAATTTTTCCAACGCAGCACGCTACGCTTGCCGTACTTCAAGGCTTTGCCAATAATAGGCCCGGGAATTGCTAGGTCTATAGGTTCTATTTCTTGCGCTGTTGCATATTTTGCACTGGCTGTCAACATTGCCCGCAGCGGTTTCAGGCGCTTCTGTAAGTAGTTGTCGCTTTGAAGAAATATCGACTACCGGGCTGTCGCTAGAATGCCACTCACACGCTCGTGGTCTGCGACCTTGGTCGATACCCTGCGCGGCTCGCGTTGTACCCATTCGCATTCGGGCAGCCGTTCCCTGCCTTGTATTGCCCCGTACCGATGGAGTTACCTGATGAAGAAGCTCGCACTGCTTGGCGCCCTGGCGCTGTCCGTGTTTTCCCTGGTGTCGCAGGCCGATGAAAAACCGCTGAAAATCGGCATCGAGGCCGCCTACCCGCCATTTGCCTTCAAGCAGCCTGATGGCAGCCTTGCCGGTTTCGACTACGACATCGGCAACGCCCTGTGCGAAGAGATGAAGGCCAAGTGCACCTGGGTCGAGCAGGAATTCGATGGCCTGATCCCGGCGCTGAAAGTGCGCAAGATCGACGCCATCCTGTCATCCATGTCGATCACCGAAGACCGCAAGAAGTCGGTGGACTTCACCAAGCGCTACTACCTGACCCCAGCGCGTCTGGCCATGAAGGAAGGCACCACCGTCAGCGACAGCCTCGACGAGCTCAAGGGCAAGAAGATCGGCGTGCAGCGCGGCTCGATCCATGACCGCTTCGCCAAGGAAGTGCTGGCTGCCAAGGGTGCCACCGTGGTTCCTTACGGTACCCAGAACGAAATCTACCTGGACGTGGCTGCCGGCCGCCTCGATGGTACCGTGGCTGACGCCACCCTGCTGGAGGACGGTTTCCTGAAGACCGACGCTGGCAAGGGCTTCGCCTTCGTCGGCCCGTCGTTCACCGACGTGAAGTACTTCGGTGACGGCGTCGGTATTGCCGTGCGTAAAGGTGACGACGCCAACCGCGAGCGCATCAACAAGGCCATCGACGCCATCCGCGCCAATGGCAAGTACAAAGAAATCGAGAAGAAGTACTTCAACTTCGATATCTACGGTCCAGACTCGAACTAAGAAATCGGGTTTCACCTGTGCAATGGTGCAAACAGCAGAGGCTCTGAGGTTTGCACCATTTTTCATTCTCTAGGTCGAGGACCTCATCATGTTGAAAGGCTACGGGGCAGTCATCCTCGACGGGGCGTGGCTGACGCTGCAGCTCGCCCTGTCGTCGATGGCCCTGGCCATCGTGCTCGGCCTGATCGGTGTGGCGCTGCGCTTGTCGCCGGTGCGCTGGCTGGCCTGGCTGGGCGATCTCTACTCCACGGTGATTCGTGGCATTCCGGACCTGGTCCTGATCCTGCTGATCTTCTACGGCGGGCAGGACATCATCAACCGGGTGGCGCCGCTGCTCGGTTACGAAGACTACATCGACCTGAACCCGTTGATCGCGGGTATCGGTACCCTGGGCTTCATTTTCGGCGCGTACCTGTCGGAGACCTTCCGTGGCGCGTTCCTGGGTATTCCCAAGGGCCAGGCCGAAGCGGGCGTGGCCTATGGCATGAGCAGTCGCCAGGTGTTCTTCCGCATCCAGGTGCCACAGATGATTCGCCTGGCGATCCCGGGCTTCACCAACAACTGGCTGGTGCTGACCAAGGCTACCGCGCTGATCTCGGTGGTCGGTCTGCAGGACATGATGTTCAAGGCCAAGCAGGCGGCTGATGCCACCCGCGAGCCTTTCACCTTCTTCCTCGCGGTGGCGGCGCTGTACCTGGTGCTGACCAGTGTCTCGTTGCTGGCCCTGAAGTATCTCGAACGCCGCTATTCGGTAGGCGTCAAGGTGGCTGAACTATGATCTTCGACTACAACGTCGTCTGGGAGGCCTTGCCGCTGTACCTCGGCGGCCTGCTGACCACGCTCAAGCTGCTGGCCATTTCGCTGTTCTTCGGCCTGCTGGCGGCCATCCCGCTGGGCCTGATGCGGGTGTCCAGGCAGCCGGCAGTCAACCTGGTTGCCTGGCTCTACACCTATGTGATCCGCGGCACGCCGATGCTGGTGCAGCTGTTCCTGATCTATTACGGCCTGGCGCAGTTCGAGGCGGTACGCGAAAGCGTCCTGTGGCCGCTGCTGTCCAGCGCCACGTTCTGTGCCTGCCTGGCGTTCGGCATCAACACCAGCGCCTACACCGCCGAAATCATCGCCGGCAGCCTCAAGGCCACGCCGCATGGCGAGATCGAGGCGGCCAAGGCCATGGGCATGTCGCGCATGAAGATGTACCGGCGCATCCTGCTGCCGTCGGCCCTGCGCCGGGCGCTGCCGCAGTACAGCAACGAAGTGATCATGATGCTGCAGACTACCAGCCTGGCGTCGATCGTTACCCTGATCGACATCACCGGTGCTGCGCGCACGGTCAATGCCCAGTATTACCTGCCTTTCGAGGCCTATATCACGGCGGGCGTGTTCTACCTGTGCCTGACCTTCATCCTGGTGCGCCTGTTCAAGATGGCCGAACGCCGCTGGCTCGGCTACCTGGCGCCGCGCAAGCACTGACCGCTTTGTGAGAATCGACAGCATGTACAAACTCGAAGTCCAAGACCTGCACAAGCGCTACGGCAGCCATGAAGTGCTCAAGGGTGTGTCCCTGTCGGCCAAGGCAGGCGATGTCATCAGCATCATCGGCTCCAGCGGCTCGGGCAAGTCGACCTTCCTGCGCTGCATCAACCTGCTGGAGCAGCCGCATGCCGGCAAGATCCTGCTCAACAACGAAGAACTCAAGCTGGTGCCGGGCAAGGACGGTGCGCTCAAGGCCGCCGACCCGCGCCAGTTGCAGCGCATGCGCTCGCGCCTGTCGATGGTGTTCCAGCATTTCAACCTGTGGTCGCACATGACCGCGCTGGAGAACATCATCGAAGCGCCGGTGCACGTGCTGGGGGTGAACCGCAAGGAGGCCCTGGAAAAGGCCGAGCACTACCTGGCCAAGGTCGGAGTCGCGCATCGCAAGGACGCCTTCCCGGGGCACATGTCCGGCGGCGAGCAGCAGCGCGTGGCCATTGCCCGGGCGCTGGCGATGGAGCCGGAAGTGATGCTGTTCGATGAGCCGACTTCGGCACTCGACCCGGAGCTGGTGGGCGATGTGCTCAAGGTCATGCAGGCGCTGGCCCAGGAAGGCCGGACCATGGTGGTGGTAACCCATGAAATGGGCTTTGCCCGCGAGGTGTCGAACCAGCTGGTGTTCCTGCACAAGGGGCTGGTCGAAGAAACCGGCTGCCCTCGCCAGGTGCTGGCCAATCCGCAGTCGGAGCGCCTCAAGCAGTTCCTCTCCGGCAGCCTGAAGTAAAAGCTGCATTTTTGCACCATAGTAGGGCATGCTGCGCGGCGAGCGCAGCCTGACCCGGCGCACAGACTCGAACGACCTCAGGTTTCGGACCGCACCCTATGACCACCCAGCGAATCGGTTTTCTCATCTGGCCCAATACCAGGCCCTTGACCCTGGCGCTGGCCGAGGAGGTGTTGCAGGTGGCGCAGCGGGTGCACCCGGAGGTGGTCTACGAGCTGCTGTTCCTGCAGGCGGAGCCGGCGCAGGAGGGCAGTTGGCGCCTGCCGGGCGAGCCGTGGAACGGCCGCCTTGACGGTTGCCAGAAGCTGTTCCTGGTGGCTGACGAGCCGCCGGCGGTGGTGGCAGGGCCCCTGGTGGCGGCGCTCAAGCAACTGGCGCGTAGCGGCTGCATGATCGGTGGGCTGTCGGCCGGGGTCTATCCCCTGGCGATGCTGGGCCTGCTCGATGGCTACCGGGCGGCGGTGCATTGGCGTTGGCAGGATGATTTCGCCGAGCGTTTCCCCAAGGTCATCGCCACCAGCCATCTGTTCGACTGGGATCGCGATCGCCTGACCGCCTGTGGCGGCATGGCGGTGACCGACCTGCTGCTGGCGGTGCTGGCGCGTGATCACGGTGCCGAGCTGGCCGGGGCGGTGTCGGAGGAGCTGGTGGTCGAGCGCATCCGCGAGGGGGGAGAGCGCCAGCGCATTCCGTTGCAGAATCGCCTGGGCTCCAGCCACCCCAAGCTGACCCAGGCGGTGCTGCTGATGGAAGCGAATATCGAAGAGCCGCTGACCACCGACGAAATTGCCCAGCATGTGTGCGTGTCACGTCGGCAGCTGGAGCGCATCTTCAAGCAGTACCTCAACCGCGTGCCGAGCCAGTACTACCTGGAGCTGCGGCTGAACAAGGCGCGGCAGATGCTGATGCAGACAAGCAAGTCGATCATTCAGATCGGCCTGTCTTGCGGCTTCTCTTCCGGGCCGCATTTTTCCAGTGCGTATCGTAATTTCTTCGGGGCAACACCGCGCGAAGACCGTAATCAGCGACGCAACAGCAGCCCGTTCGAGCTGAGCTCGGCGCCTGCCGAAAAAGGCTGATCTCTCCTCCGTCTGTATCGGCCTCGTCGCACGTAGAACCGCTCCCACAGGATCTCCACCGGCCTTGGGAGCCGTGCATACCTGTGGGAGCGGGTTTACCCGCGAAGAGGTCGGTACAGGCGCCATCCCTTCTTATGTGAACAGCCGTTCACCCAGCACCCTCTCTCCCGTACACTGCGCTATTGCGACAATGTTTGTCGCATTGCCGAAAACCTTGTGCAAACAGGGTTTTGCGCTGTAACAAGTTGTCGCTTGGCCGCAAGGACAGGCGCGGTTCAGTCCTTACAATCCCCCCATCGCTCGCCACTTCCAGGCCAGCGTTCCTCATCAGGAGACTCAGATGTCCGTTGAGCAAGCCCCGGTGCAACGTGCCGATTTCGACCAGGTCATGGTCCCCAACTATTCCCCGGCGGCCTTCATTCCTGTGCGAGGCGAGGGTTCCCGTGTCTGGGACCAGTCGGGTCGCGAGCTGATCGACTTTGCCGGTGGCATCGCGGTCAACGCCCTGGGCCACTGCCACCCGGCACTGGTCAAGGCCCTGACCGAGCAGGCCAACACCCTCTGGCACGTATCCAACGTATTCACCAACGAGCCGGCCCTGCGCCTGGCCCACAAGCTGGTGGATGCCACGTTTGCCGACCGTGCGTTCTTCTGCAACTCCGGCGCCGAGTCCAACGAGGCGGCCTTCAAGCTGGCCCGGCGCGTTGCCCATGACCGCTTCGGCCCGGAAAAGCACGAAATCATTGCCACCGTGAACAGCTTCCATGGCCGCACCCTGTTTACCGTCAGCGTCGGTGGCCAGCCGAAGTATTCCGACGGCTTCGGCCCGAAGATCACCGGTATCAGCCATGTGCCCTACAACGACCTGGAAGCGCTGAAGGCACAGATTTCCGACAAGACCTGCGCCGTGGTGATCGAGCCGATCCAGGGCGAGAGCGGCGTAGTGCCGGCCGACAAGGCCTACCTGGAAGGCGCACGCAAACTGTGTGACGAGCACAATGCCCTGCTGATCTTCGACGAAGTGCAGACTGGCGTGGGCCGTACCGGTTCGCTGTATGCCTACCAGCACTACGGTGTGACTCCGGACATCCTGACCAGCGCCAAGAGCCTGGGCGGTGGCTTCCCGATCGGCGCCATGCTGACCACCACCGAGCTGGCCAAGCACCTGGCCGTCGGCACCCACGGCACCACCTATGGCGGCAACCCGCTGGGTTGCGCGGTTGCCTGCGCGGTGCTGGACGTGGTCAACACCCCGGAAACCCTGGCTGGCATCAAGGCCAAGCACGAGCGCTTCAAGGTACGCCTGGAGCAGATCGGCCAGAAGTACCAGCTGTTCACCCAGGTGCGTGGCGTCGGTCTGCTGCTGGGCTGCGTGCTGGCTGAAGCCTGGAAAGGCAAGGCCAAGGACGTGCTCAACGCCGCCGAGAAGGAAGGCGTGATGGTGCTGCAGGCCGGCCCGGATGTGGTCCGCTTTGCCCCAAGCCTGGTGGTAGAAGACGCCGATATCGATGAAGGCCTGGACCGCTTCGAGCGCGCCGTGGCCACCCTGACCCAGGGCTGAGCAGCCTGGGGTCCCATCGCCGGCAGCGATGACTGAGCGGGCCGGCGATACCCGATTCCCGTGCAGGTGCCGGTGCACCTGCCGTTCTTCCGTGCCGCCATGAGCGGCCCGTATTCCAAAGGAGTGACACCATGCTGGTGATGCGCCCCGCGCAAATGGCTGATCTGAACGAAGTGCAGCGCATGGCTGCAGACAGCCCCATTGGTGTCACCTCGCTGCCGGACGACACTGCTCGCCTGGGCGACAAGATTGCCGCTTCCGAGACTTCCTTCGCCGCCGAGGTCAGCTTCAACGGTGAAGAAAGCTACTTCTTCGTCCTTGAAGACAGCGAAACCGGCAAGCTGGCAGGCTGCTCGGCGATCGTTGCTTCGGCCGGCTACTCCGAGCCGTTCTACAGCTTTCGTAACGAAACCTTCGTGCACGCTTCACGCGAGCTGAAGATCCACAACAAGATCCACGTGCTGTCGTTGTGCCACGACCTGACCGGCAACAGCCTTCTGACCAGCTTCTATGTACTGCCGGAGCTGGTGAACAGTGGTTGGGCCGAGCTCAATTCGCGTGGCCGCCTGTTGTTCATGGCCTCGCACCCGGAGCGTTTCGCCGATTCGGTGGTGACCGAGATCGTCGGCTACAGCGACGAGCAGGGTGAGTCGCCGTTCTGGGATGCCATCGGCCGCAATTTCTTCGACCTCAACTACGCCGACGCCGAGCGCCTGTGCGGCCTGAAAAGCCGTACCTTCCTCGCCGAGCTGATGCCGCACTACCCGATCTACGTGCCGCTGCTGCCTGACCTGGCGCAGGAGGCGATGGGCCAGGTGCATCCGCGGGCGCAGATCACCTTCGACATCCTCATGCGCGAAGGCTTCGAAACCGAACACTACATCGACATCTTCGATGGCGGCCCAACCCTGCATGCGCGTACTTCGGGCATCCGTTCGATCGCCCAGAGCCGGGTGGTGCCGGTGAAGCTTGAGGACGCCCCGGTCAAGGGCGGGCGCCCATACCTGGTGTGCAACGGCCAGCTGCAGGACTACCGCGCGGTGCTGCTGGACCTGGACTGGGTGCCCGGCAAACCGGTCAGCCTGAGCCTGGCTGCCGCCGATGCGCTGGGGGTGGGTGAGGGGGCCAGCGTGCGTCTGGTCGCGGTCTGAGGTCTGGCAACAGACGTTTGCGGATTGATGCGTTAGCAGAGTTTCGCGCCGGCCGCCGCCGTCGCGCAAGGAGATAGCATGATCGTTCGTCCTGTACGCAGCAGCGATTTGCCTGCGTTGATCGAATTGGCACGCAGCACCGGAACCACCGGGCTGACCACGCTGCCGGCCAACGAAGAGCGCCTGGGGCATCGCGTTGGCTGGGCGGAAAAAAGCTTCCGTGGTGAAGCCGAGCGCGCCGACACCGACTACCTGTTCGTGCTGGAAAACGACGAAGGCCTGGTGGTGGGCATCAGTGCCATTGCCGGTGCCGTCGGCCTGCGTGAGCCCTGGTACAACTACCGGGTCGGGCTGACCGTCAGCGCCTCGCAGGAGCTGAAGATCTACCGCGAAATCCCCACCCTGTTCCTGGCCAACGACCTGACCGGCAATTCCGAGTTGTGCTCGCTGTTCCTGCGCAGTGACTACCGCTCGGGCCTGAACGGCCGCCTGCTGTCGCGGGCGCGCATGCTGTTCATGGCCGAGTTCCCCGAACTGTTCGGCAAGAAGATCATCGCCGAAATGCGCGGCATGTCCGACGAGCAGGGCCGTTCGCCATTCTGGGAAAGCCTGGGCCGGCACTTCTTCAAGATGGAGTTCAGCCAGGCCGACTACCTCACCGGTGTGGGCAACAAGTCGTTCATCGCCGAGCTGATGCCCAAGTTCCCGCTGTACACCTGCTTCCTGTCCGAGGCGGCCCGCAACGTGATCGGTCGCGTGCACAAGGACACCGAGCCGGCGCTGGCCATGCTCAAGCAGGAAGGTTTCAACTACCAGGGCTACGTCGACATTTTCGACGCCGGCCCTGCTATCGAATGCGATACCGACAAGATCCGCGCCGTGCGCGAAAGCCAGACCCTGGTGCTGGCCGTGGGCACACCGGGCGATGACGCCACCCCTTACATCATTCACAACCGCAAGCGCGACGACTGCCGCATCACGGCTGCACCTGCGCGGTTGGCCGCCGGTACCCTGGTGGTTGACCCCTTGACGGCCAAGCGCCTGCGCATGGGTGCTGGCGACAATGTGCGCGCGGTGCCGCTGTCGGCAAGCCGGGAGGCCAAATAAATGACCACGCATTACATCGCCGGCAACTGGCAGGCCGGCCAGGGCGATACCCTGCAGTCGCTCAACCCGGTTACGCAGTCCGTCATCTGGCAAGGCCGGGGCGCTGATGCCAGCCAGGTGGATGCCGCCGTGCAGGCTGCCCGCCAGGCCTTCCCGGGCTGGGCGCAACTGAGCCTGGAAGCGCGTATCGACGTGCTGGAAAAATTTGCCGAGCAGCTCAAGACGCATGCCGAAGCGCTGGCCCAGTGCATCGGCGAGGAAACCGGCAAGCCCCTGTGGGAGTCAGCTACCGAAGTTACCAGCATGGTCAACAAGGTGGCGATCTCGGTGCAAAGCTACCGCGAGCGCACCGGTGAAAAGAGTGGCCCGCTGGCCGATGCCAGCGCAGTGCTGCGGCACAAGCCTCACGGTGTGGTGGCGGTGTTCGGCCCGTACAACTTCCCCGGCCACTTGCCCAACGGCCATATCGTGCCGGCACTGCTGGCGGGTAACTGCGTGGTGTTCAAGCCCAGCGAGCTGACCCCCAAGGTCGCCGAGCTGACTGTCAACTGCTGGATTGCCGCCGGCTTGCCGCCGGGTGTGCTGAACCTGGTGCAGGGCGCGCGTGAAACCGGCGTGGCGCTGGCCGCCAACCCTGGTATCGACGGCCTGTTCTTCACTGGCTCCAGCCGTACCGGAAACCTGCTGCACCAGCAGTTCGCTGGCCGCCCGGACAAGATCCTGGCCCTGGAAATGGGTGGCAACAACCCGCTGCTGGTGGACGAGGTCAAGGACCTTGACGCTGCGGTGTACACCATTATCCAGTCGGCATTCATTTCCGCCGGCCAGCGCTGCACCTGCGCCCGCCGCCTGCTGGTGCCGCAAGGCGCCTGGGGTGATAGGTTGATCGCGCGCCTGGTCGAGGTGTGCAAGACCATCACGGTGGGTGCGTTCGACCAGCAGCCAGCGCCGTTCATGGGCTCGGTCATTTCGCTGCAGGCGGCGCGAGCGTTGCTTGCGGCCCAGGCCGAGCTGGTTGCCAAGGGTGCCGTGCAACTGCTGGAAATGACCCAGCCGCAGGCCGATGCCGCACTGCTGACCCCGGGTATTCTCGACGTCAGTGCCGTCAGCGAGCGGCCGGACGAAGAATTCTTCGGCCCGTTGCTGCAGGTGATTCGCTACGCCGACTTCGATGCCGCCATCGAGGAAGCCAACAACACCCAGTACGGCCTGGCCGCCGGGCTGCTGTCCGACTCGCGCGCCCGCTACCAGTACTTCTGGCTGCGCAGCCGCGCCGGCATCGTCAACTGGAACAAACAGCTGACCGGCGCCGCCAGCAGCGCGCCGTTCGGTGGTGTAGGCGCCAGTGGCAACCATCGCGCCAGCGCCTATTACGCCGCTGACTACTGCGCTTACCCCGTGGCTTCGCTGGAGACCGCCAGCCTTGCCTTGCCGGCGACCCTGACGCCGGGCGTCACCCTATAACTACAGGTCACGGAGCCTAGCCGATGAAATCCTATGAAGTGAATTTTGATGGCCTGGTGGGGCCTACCCACAACTATGGCGGCCTGTCCTACGGTAACGTGGCTTCGCAGAGCAACAGCCAGCAGGGGTCCAACCCGCGCGAAGCTGCACGCCAGGGCCTGGCGAAGATGAAAGCGCTGGCTGACATGGGTTTCAAGCAGGGCGTACTGGCGCCGCAGGAGCGCCCGGATGTGGCCGCGCTGCGCCGCTTGGGCTTCAGCGGTAGCGATGCCGAGGTGATCCAGCGGGCTGCCAGGGAGGCCATGCCGTTGCTGGTGGCCAGCTGCTCGGCCTCGAGCATGTGGGTAGCCAACGCCGCCACGGTCAGCCCGAGTGCCGACACGGCCGATGGCCGCGTGCACTTCACCGCCGCCAACCTCAATTGCAAGTACCACCGCAGCATCGAGCACCCGACCACCAGCCGCGTGCTGGGGGCCATGTTCAGTGATGAACAGTATTTTGCCCACCATGCGGCGCTGCCTGCCGTGGCTCAGTTCGGCGACGAAGGCGCGGCCAACCACACGCGCTTTTGCCGTAGCTACGGCGAGGCTGGCGTGGAGTTCTTCGTCTATGGCCGCAGTGCTTTCGACAGCCGCTACCCGGCACCACAGAAATACCCGGCCCGGCAAACCCTGGAAGCCTCGCAGGCGGTGGCCAGGCTGCATGGCCTGAGCGAGGGTGGCGTGGTCTACGCTCAACAGAACCCGGCAGTGATCGACCAGGGCGTGTTCCACAACGACGTGATTTCGGTGGGCAACGGCGAGGTACTGTTCTACCACGAGGACGCTTTCCTCGACACCGACACGGTACTTGGCCAACTGCGAGCTAAACTGGCCAGCAAGGGTGGCAACTTCCAGGCCATCTGCGTGCCGCGGGCAGCGGTTACCGTAGAGGACGCGGTGCGTTCCTACCTGTTCAACAGCCAGCTGCTCAGCCGCGAGGATGGTTCCATGCTGCTGGTGGTGCCGGAAGAGTGCCGCAACAACGAGCGGGTCTGGGCCTACCTGGGCCGGCTCACCAGCCAGGGCGGCCCGGTGAAGGAGGTCAAGGTGTTCGACCTCAAGCAGAGCATGCAGAACGGTGGTGGCCCGGCTTGCCTGCGTTTGCGTGTGGCGTTGAAGGAATCGGAACTGGCAGCGGTCAACCAAGGCGTTATCATGACCGCCCCGCTGTACGACACCCTGGTGCAGTGGGTCGACAAGCATTACCGCGATCGCCTCGGCGAGGCGGACCTGGCCGACCCGCAGCTGTTGCTGGAATGCCGTACGGCACTGGACGAACTGACCCAGATCCTGAAGTTGGGCTCGGTGTATCCGTTCCAACGCCAACCTTGAAGAGAGACTTTGCAATGACCGACGCCCTGCGCCTGATCCTCGAAGATGAAGACGGCACCCAGCTGGAGACCTCCTGCACCCGCTTTGCCGTGGTCTGGCAAGGCAAGGAAGTGTGGATTCAGCAGGATGGCCGTGGCCAGCTGCTGATCGGCGTGGATGTCGAGGAAGACGACACCGAGTACGCCAACCTGTTGCTGCGGCCGATGGCCACCAACCTGGTCAGCCTGCAGCTGGAAATGGAGCCGGCGGAGCTTGGCGAAGACGACGATCACGTCCATGGCCCCGACTGCGGCCACCACCACTAAGGAAGTCCCTATGCTCGCCCTTGGCAAATTGCTTGATCTGACCCTCGCCGATCACGAACCGGCCGAGAAGACCCAAGTGACTCCCAAGGGCGTGCGTTTGCGCTGGCTAGGGGAGGGCGCGCTGGAAGTGCGCCCGGCCGAAAGCGACGATTGCGGGCTCGACTTGCTGTTGTCCGCCGGTATCCACGGCAACGAAACGGCGCCGATCGAGTTGCTCGAGCGCCTGCTGCATGGCGTGGCCAACGGCAAGATCATACCCCGGGCACGGGTACTGTTCCTGTTCGGTAATCCTGCGGCTATCCGCAAGGGTGAGCGTTTCATCGAGCAGGACATCAACCGCCTGTTCAACGGCCGCCACGAGCTGTCCAGTGGCTTCGAGGCCTTGCGTGCCGCCGAGCTGGAACAGTTCGCCCGGGTGTTTTTCAGCATGCCGGGGCGCAGCCGCCTGCATTACGACCTGCATACGGCCATTCGCGGCTCGAAGATCGAGCAGTTCGCCCTGTATCCCTTCAAGGAGGGACGCAAGCATTCCCGCCGCGAGCTGGCACGCCTGGCGGCAGCGGGCATGCAGGCCGTGCTGTTGCAGAGCAAGTCGTCCATCACCTTCAGTGCCTTCACCTATGAGCAACTGGAGGCCGAAGCCTTTACCCTGGAGTTGGGCAAGGCCCGCCCGTTCGGCCAGAACGAGCTGGTCAACCTCGACAAGCTGGAGCAGCGCCTGATCCAGATCATCGAAAACACCGAGCCGGAAGGTGAAGGCTCGCTGGATGGCTTGCAGCTGTTCAGTGTTTCCCGCGAGATCATCAAGCACAGTGACAGCTTTCACCTGCATCTGCCGGCGGACATCGAGAATTTCTCCGAGCTGAGCAAGGGTTACCTGTTGGCCGAGGACCTGGCGGAGACCCGCTGGGTGGTGGAGGAGGAGGGTGCGCGCATCATCTTCCCCAACCCCAGGGTCAGGAATGGCTTGCGCGCCGGCATCCTGATCGTGCCCGATTCCGGGCAGCGGTTGGGGTGATTGGCAATCAGCCTGTCCCGCCCTTACCGCCGGGCCAGGCTGAAATCGTCCCGGTTTGCCGATGAAACGCTTTTAATTCACCGCCTGTTCCATTTTCCCTCCCCCTGAGCGGTAATTGGCTTGCCAGTGGCGAAAGGCAGGCTTTAGCATCCGGCCATGTCGTTTTCGTTTGCATAGCCCGAAAAACCGTCCAAACGATGGTTTCTATCGTATAAACACACTGCATCGAGACCGCAGGACCGATATAATGCGGCCCTTTGCCGTCGTTTCGTCGACGCGTTTGCCCAACAGGGCTGCCGTTTCCGTGGAAGAACCTATGAAAAGCGCAGAAATCCGTGAAGCCTTCCTTCGCTTCTTCGAAGAGCAGGGACATACCCGAGTCGCCTCCAGTTCGCTGATCCCGAACAACGACCCGACTCTGCTGTTCACCAATGCCGGCATGAACCAGTTCAAGGACTGCTTCCTCGGTGCGGAGAAGCGTGCCTACACCCGTGCCGTCAGCAGCCAGAAGTGCGTGCGCGCCGGTGGCAAGCACAACGACCTGGAAAACGTCGGTTACACCGCGCGTCACCATACCTTCTTCGAGATGCTGGGCAATTTCAGCTTCGGCGACTATTTCAAGCGCGACGCCATCACCTTCGCCTGGACCTTCCTGACCTCGGAAAAGTGGCTGAACCTGCCCAAGGAGAAGCTCTGGGTAACGGTCTACGCCACTGACGATGAAGCCTACGACATCTGGACCAAGGAAGTCGGCGTACCAGCCGAGCGCATGGTGCGTATCGGCGACAACAAAGGCGCCCCATACGCCTCCGACAACTTCTGGACCATGGGCGACACCGGCCCTTGCGGCCCGTGCACCGAGATCTTCTACGACCACGGCCCGGACATCTGGGGCGGCCCACCCGGCTCGCCGGAAGAAGACGGCGACCGCTACATCGAGATCTGGAACAACGTCTTCATGCAGTTCAACCGCACTGCCGATGGCGTGCTGCACCCGCTGCCAGCGCCGTCGGTAGACACCGGCATGGGCCTGGAGCGGATCAGCGCGGTGCTGCAGCACGTGCATTCGAACTACGAGATCGACCTGTTCCAGAACCTGCTGTCTGCCGCGGCCAAGGCCATCGGTTGCAGCAATGACGGCCAGGCTTCGCTGAAAGTGGTGGCCGACCACATCCGTTCGTGCGGCTTCCTGATCGCCGACGGCGTGCTGCCGTCCAACGAAGGTCGCGGCTACGTGCTGCGCCGCATCATTCGCCGCGCCTGCCGCCACGGCAACAAGCTGGGTGCCAAGGGCAGCTTCTTCTACCAGATCGTGGCCGCGCTGGTCGGCGAAATGGGCGAAGCGTTCCCGGAACTGCAGAGCCAGCAGGCGCACATCGAGCGCGTGCTCAAGGCCGAAGAAGAGCAGTTCGCCAAGACCCTGGAACAGGGCCTGCGCATCCTCGAGCAGGACCTGGCGCAGTTGCAGGGCGACGTGGTGCCGGGTGACGTGGTGTTCAAGCTGTACGACACCTATGGCTTCCCGATGGACCTGACTGCCGACATCGCCCGCGAGCGCGAACTGACCATCGACGAAGCCGGCTTCGAGCGCGAAATGGACGCCCAGCGTGAGCGTGCCCGCTCGGCCAGCGCCTTCGGCATGGACTACAACAGCCTGGTCAAGGTCGACAGCGCCACCGAATTCCTTGGCTACGACGCTACCGAAGGCCAGGGCAAGGTCATCGCCCTGTACAAGGACGGCCAGGCTGTCGACCAGCTGGGTGAAGGCGAGCAGGGCGTGGTCGTGCTCGACCGCACGCCGTTCTACGCCGAGTCCGGCGGCCAGGTGGGCGACACCGGCTACCTGCAGGCCGGCGCTGCACGATTCGACGTGCGCGACACCACCAAGACCGGCGGCGCCTTCCTGCACCACGGCGTGGTCGCCAGCGGTGCATTGCTGATCGGTTCGTCGGTCGAGGCCAAGGTCGATGCCGAGGTGCAGCATGCCACCTCGCTGAACCACTCGGCCACCCACCTGCTGCACGAAGCGCTGCGCCAGGTGCTGGGTGAGCACGTACAGCAGAAGGGCTCGCTGGTCGACAGCCAGCGCCTGCGTTTCGACTTCAGCCACTTCGAGGCGGTGAAACCGGAGCAGATCAAGGCCCTGGAAGACATCGTCAACCGCGAAGTGCGCAAGAACACTGCGGTGGAAACCGAACTGACCGACATCGAAACCGCCAAGGCCAAGGGTGCCATGGCGCTGTTCGGCGAGAAGTACGGCGACACCGTGCGTGTGCTGAGCATGGGCGGCGATTTCTCGGTGGAGCTGTGCGGCGGTATTCACGCCAAGCGC
The DNA here is from genome assembly GCF_054057835.1 of Pseudomonas sp. TE21394. Lineage (NCBI taxonomy): Bacteria > Pseudomonadati > Pseudomonadota > Gammaproteobacteria > Pseudomonadales > Pseudomonadaceae > Pseudomonas > Pseudomonas sp. TE21394. The sequence goes on from NZ_JBSRZR010000001.1 coordinate 3,509,490, forward strand.
ACCGGTGACATCAGCCTGTTCAAGATCATCAGCGAAGGTGGTGTGGCTTCTGGCGTGCGCCGCATCGAAGCGGTAACCGGCGCTGCGGCGCTGGCCTACCTGAACGCTGCCGAAGAGCAGGTCAAGGAAGCCGCGCAACTGGTGAAAGGCAACCGTGACAACCTGATCGACAAGCTGTCGGCTGTGCTCGAGCGCAACCGCCAGCTGGAGAAGCAGCTGGAACAGCTGCAGGCCAAGGCCGCCAGCGCCGCCGGGGATGATCTCTCCAACGCGGCCGTTGAGGTCAAGGGCGCCAAGGTGCTCGCCGCCCGCCTGGATGGGCAGGATGGCAAGGCCTTGCTGGCGCTGGTCGATCAACTGAAGAACAAGCTCGGCCACGCAGTGATCCTGCTGGGCAGCGAGCATGAGGGCAAGGTCGTGCTGGTGGCCGGTGTGACCAAGGACCTCTCCAGCCAACTCAAGGCTGGCGATCTGATGAAACAAGCCGCTGCGGCGGTGGGTGGCAAGGGCGGTGGCCGTCCGGACATGGCCCAGGGTGGTGGCGTCGACGTCGCTGCGCTGGACCGGGCCCTGGCGCTGGCCGTGCCATTCGCAGAGCAGGGACTTTGAGATGGGGCGGCCAGTGGTCTAGTCGCTGGCCGCTCCATGTTGGATTGTTTTTTGGGGCCCTGTATGGGCTGAGGCACCATTGAAATGGCGTTGATCGTACAGAAATTTGGCGGCACCTCTGTCGGTTCCATCGAGCGGATCGAGCAGGTAGCCGATAAGGTCAAGAAACACCGTGAGGCGGGCGACGACCTGGTGGTTGTGTTGTCGGCCATGAGCGGTGAAACCAATCGCCTGATCGACCTGGCCAAGCAGATCAGCGATCAGCCGGTTCCGCGCGAGCTGGACGTGATCGTGTCGACCGGTGAGCAGGTCACCATTGCCCTGCTGGCCATGGCCCTGATCAAGCGCGGTGTGCCAGCGGTGTCCTACACCGGCAACCAGGTGCGCATCCTCACCGACAGTGCGCACAACAAAGCGCGCATCCTGCAGATCGACGACCAGAAGATCCGTGCCGACCTCAAGCAAGGCCGCGTGGTCGTGGTAGCGGGCTTCCAGGGCGTCGACGAGCACGGCAACATCACCACCCTGGGCCGTGGCGGCTCCGACACCACCGGCGTGGCCCTGGCGGCGGCGCTGAAGGCCGACGAGTGCCAGATCTACACCGACGTCGACGGCGTCTACACCACTGATCCGCGCGTCGTGCCACAGGCCCGACGGCTGGAGAAGATCACCTTCGAAGAGATGCTGGAAATGGCCAGCCTCGGTTCCAAGGTGCTGCAGATCCGCTCGGTGGAGTTCGCCGGCAAATACAACGTTCCGCTGCGCGTGCTGCACAGCTTCAAGGAGGGTCCGGGTACCCTCATTACCATTGATGAAGAGGAATCCATGGAACAGCCGATCATTTCCGGTATCGCCTTCAACCGTGATGAAGCCAAGCTGACCATTCGCGGCGTGCCGGACACCCCGGGCGTGGCTTTCAAGATCCTCGGCCCGATCAGCGCCTCGAATATCGAGGTCGACATGATCGTGCAGAACGTTGCCCACGATAACACCACCGACTTCACCTTCACCGTGCACCGCAACGAGTACGAGAAGGCGCAGAGCGTGCTGGAAAACACCGCGCGCGAAATCGGCGCCCGTGAAGTGATTGGCGACACCAAGATCGCCAAGGTCTCGATCGTTGGCGTCGGCATGCGTTCGCACGCCGGTGTGGCCAGCCGCATGTTCGAAGCCCTGGCCAAGGAGGGGATCAACATCCAGATGATCTCCACCTCCGAGATCAAGGTTTCGGTCGTGATCGAAGAGAAGTACCTGGAGCTGGCCGTACGCGCGCTGCACACCGCGTTCGAGCTCGACGCTCCGGTACGACAGAGCGAGTAAAACGCTGCCTGGAAGGGCGCGGCTTGCCGCGCCCTTCGCGTTTCTGCTTGCCACGCAGGCCCTTTCCTGGCTTGCGGGGCAAGCAACCGAGGCCCGAGCCGTCGTCCACGGCCGGCCGCGACACCCAAGACTGTTACCCCTGTATGTTTCGCGTAAGGAGAAAGCTATGTTGATTCTGACTCGTCGGTGCGCCGAGAGCCTGATCATTGGAGACGGCGAGATCACCGTGACGGTGCTCGGTGTCAAAGGTAACCAGGTGCGTATTGGCGTCAGCGCCCCTAAAGAAGTGGCCGTTCACCGCGAGGAAATCTACCTGCGGATCAAGAAAGAGAAGGACGAGGAGCCAAGCCTTTAATTTTTTTGAAGTTTTTTTCAAAAAAAGGGTTGCAAACGAGGAAGGCTGTGTTTAATATTCGCCTCGTGTTGCGGTGAGGTGGCCGAGTGGCCGAAGGCGCTCCCCTGCTAAGGGAGTATACCTCATAAGGGTATCGGGGGTTCGAATCCCCCCTTCACCGCCATTATTCGCTTAGGGCGCTGTAATCGGCAAGAACGCTAAGTAGTTGATTTTAAACGAAAAAGTTCTTGCAATAATGTTTCAGCGACCTATAATGCGCGGCAAGACACGGACTCATAGCTCAGCTGGATAGAGTACTCGGCTACGAACCGAGCGGTCGGAGGTTCGAATCCTCCTGAGTCCGCCACTTTTGAAGTGGCTTTGTTTGCAAGGCTGCTTCAATCACCAGTGGTAACCTGGTCTAAAAATACCAACCACGGACTCATAGCTCAGCTGGATAGAGTACTCGGCTACGAACCGAGCGGTCGGAGGTTCGAATCCTCCTGAGTCCGCCACTTTTGAAGTGGCTTTGTTTGCAAGGCTGCTTCAGTCACCAGTGGTAACCTGGTCTAAAAATACCACCACGGACTCATAGCTCAGCTGGATAGAGTACTCGGCTACGAACCGAGCGGTCGGAGGTTCGAATCCTCCTGAGTCCGCCATACCCCATCAAGAAGCCCGCTCAATTGAGCGGGCTTTTTGTTTTCTTCGCCAATGAATTGTCGGTGATGTCGATCTAAGCTCTCCTGTAGATGTTGCGTTTGGCCTTTGGGGGTGCGGTAGGGCCCGAGATCGACCCCGTCAGGCATACACATCCAGGCACAACAAATGTGCTTTAACCGCCAGACCCGCCGTCGCACTGATAGCTTCGAGCGTTGTCCCAGCTTTATTACGCAAACGATTGTTCTGGCCAAAATTTTCAGCGATCTGACCGCTCCAGCAGTGTATGATTGCGCCCGTCAGCCCCGCCGGGGCTTGTGGAAAACCACCATGGACTTACCCAGTAGTTACTCGCTAACAAGTTTCGTACAGAAAGATCTGACCGATTGATTCTCCCGGCGTGCTCCGCTGCTGGGAGTGGAGTTCGCCTATGACTGAAGTAGAAGTAAAAAAAGCGCAAGAAAGCCTGCAAGATCGCCTGGCCCAGGTGGTCGAACTGCTGCAACGCCAGCGCGTGGTCGAAGACCTGACGCACCGTCAGGAAGGTGCCCACCACGACCTGGTGGAAAACCTGGTCCACCGCCAGAACCTTGTCGAGCTGCAGCGCAAGCTGGATGACCTGCACCCCGCCGACATCGCCTACATCCTCGAAGCCTTGCCCCTGGAAGACCGCCTGACGGTCTGGCAGCTGGTGCGCTCGGATCGCGATGGCGACATCCTCCTGGAAGTTTCCGACGCAGTTCGGCAATCGCTGATCGCCGACATGGACGATCACGAGCTGCTCGCCGCCGCCAAGGAAATGGACGCCGACGAGCTGGCCGACCTGGCGCCCGAGCTGCCACGTGACGTTATCCATGAGTTGATGGAAACCCTCGATGCCCAGCAGCGCGAGCGCGTGCGTTCGGCGTTGAGCTACGACGAGGAGCAGGTCGGTGCGTTGATGGACTTCGAGATGGTCACCATCCGCGAAGACGTCAGCCTGGAAGTGGTGTTGCGCTACCTGCGTCGCCTGAAAGAACTGCCGAACCACACCGACAAGCTGTTCGTGGTCGACTATGACGGCATTCTCAAGGGCGTGTTGCCGATCAAGCGCCTGCTGGTCAACGACCCGGAGAAGAAGGTCGCGGAGGTCATGGCGACCGACCCGGTGTCCTTCCACCCTGAGGAAGATGCCTATGATGCTGCGCAAGCCTTTGAACGTTATGACCTGGTGTCTGCGCCGGTGGTGGACAAGAACGAGCGCCTGATCGGCCGTCTGACCATCGACGAAATGGTCGACCTGATTCGTGAAGAAAGCGAAAGCGAAGTGCTGAACATGGCTGGTTTGCGCGAGGAGGAAGACATCTTCGCCTCGGTCTGGCGTTCGCTGCGCAACCGCTGGGCCTGGCTGGCCATCAACCTGATTACCGCTTTTGTCGCTTCGCGGGTGATCGGCCTGTTCGAAGGGTCGATCGAGAAGCTGGTGGCCCTGGCCGCCCTGATGCCGATCGTGGCGGGTATCGGTGGCAACTCCGGCAACCAGACCATCACCATGATCGTGCGTGCCATGGCGCTGGACCAGGTGTCGCCAGGCAACACCAGCCGCCTGATGCGCAAGGAGCTGGCGGTATCGCTGCTCAATGGCCTGATCTGGGGTGGGGTGATCGGGGTGGTGGCGTTCTGGCTGTATGGCAGTTGGTCGCTGGGCCTGGTGATGACTGCGGCAATGACCTTGAACCTGCTGCTGGCGGCCTTGATGGGGGTATTGATTCCGATGACCTTGACGCGTTTGGGCCGCGACCCGGCAATGGGCTCCAGCGTGATGATCACTGCGGTTACCGATAGTGGCGGGTTCTTCATCTTCCTCGGCCTGGCCACTCTGTTCCTGCTGTAACCCGGTCTCTGCGGCCTGCGCGATCCTGTTCGCGAGGGGTCGCTCCTACCAGGGAACGCGTCTGTTGCAGGACCATCCGCCCACAAAAAAGCCAGCTTGCGCTGGCTTTGTCATGTTCGCCGAGTGCCTCAGGAGGCGTCGGCGGCCATTTCCACATCGTGAGCGATGAGGGCGACCAGTGCGTTCTGCTGGCGGTGGGACAGCTGGCGGAAGCGTTGCAGCAGCTCGCGCTCATGCAGGGACAGTTCAGGGCTGTCCATGCGCATGCTCAGCTCGTCACCCAACGCACCTTCCTGGATAAGGCTCTGCTCCAGGCGCGCGATGATCTCGGAGTTCATGCTGCGGTGATGGTTGCGCGCTACCTCGGCAATGCGCTCACGCATCCCGTCTGGCAGGCGGACGACGAACTTGTCAGCAGTGCGGCTCGAATAAATAGCCTGTTTCATTGGGCGCATATAAATTGACCGGATTTTGGTTCAGGGGAAGCGGTTCTCAAATTGGCCGCACGGGGTGGTAGTACGACCGTGGCGACGACAAAATGTTCAACCGCCAGTGAAAAATGGATGTTCATCTTGCCTCATGGTCGCCGTTTCCTTGGCGTCAATTCTGTGACAAATAGTGATCCGAATAAAGGCTTTTTGCCAGTACCAATTATCAGAAATGAGCACTGGTTTGAAAAGTTTTACATGCGCCGGCTGCCGGGACTGTCAGTCTTATGCTGTCAAAAACGGGCAATAAGCAGCAAAAGTCAGAGAAAAGCCCTAGAATGCGCCGGTTTCCTTCCATAGAGCATAGTGGCTATGCAACATGACGCAAGCGACCGCCGATCAGGGACAGGCCGGTTGATATACCTGGTAGGACCGTCGGGTTCCGGGAAAGATTCCCTGATCGACGCTTCACGTGAGCGACTTGCAGCCGCCGGGGTGGAAATTGCCCGTCGCGTGATTACCCGCTCGGCCGAAGCCAAGGGCGAAGCTGCCCAAGGCGTCACGGCCGAACAGTTCGAGGCGCTGCGTGCGCACGGTGCATTTGCCATGCACTGGCGTGCCAATGGCCTGGATTACGGCATTCCCCGGCAGATTGATCAATGGCTGGCGGAGGGCAGGGCAGTGCTGGTGAATGGCTCGCGGGCTTATCTGTCCGAAGCGCGCAAGCGCTACCCCGATCTTCTGGCGGTGCGGGTCCAGGTCAGGCCCGAGGTACTGCGCCAACGCTTGCACGCACGTGGCCGGGAAACCGCGGACGAAATCGAGCAGCGCCTGGCCCGTAACGACCACTTGCAGGCGATGGCCGACCCGGCGGTGCACGTGCTGGACAACTCCACGACCCTGGAGACAGCGGTGGAGGGCCTGTTCGCATTGCTGCGTGATGAAGGTGTGTTGGCGCAGGTGTAGCATTGGCAGAAAAGGATTACGCGAAAAAGCCTGGTTGAGGCATGACAAACGCAAGCATGCTGGTTAACATGCTGGCCGTCCCGCTGTGCAGCGCTCGCTGTCGGCGCTTGCGTCTCAGTAGCTCAATTGGATAGAGCATCCCCCTCCTAAGGGGAAGGTTGCAGGTTCAATTCCTGCCTGGGACGCCATTTCTCCACTTTCATGTCTCCCGCCCCGTCTTCCGCTGACGGGTATGCCAATTGTCAGCACCGAAAAAATGAGCCTGGCCGCTATTCCGATGGCGGCACGCTGGGCATATGCTTGCCCGTCAGGAAATGATCTTGCCGCCTGCGGCATCTACCACCTTGTCGGCAGCCCCTTGTTCGGAGCGCAGTTGCTGGGCATCAGGGAGAGGGTCCATGAGTCAGCAAATCGCGCCGGTACCCGCCGGCTTCAGTGAACAGCAACTGCATACCTTGTTCGAGCTGATCAGCGACGGTATCTGGGACTGGAACGCCAACACCGGCTACGTCTATCGCAACCCGGGCTGGTACGCCATGCTCGGCTACCCCAGCCATTCGCTGGCCAATTCGGTATTCACCTGGGAAAGCGTGATTCACCCTGAAGACTACCCTCGGGTAATGGCGCATTTCGAGGCCTACCTCAACCAGCGCCACGAGCGTTATCTGGTTGAATACCGCTGCCGCTGCCACGATGGCAGCTACCTGTGGATCGAAGACAGGGGCTACATCATTGCCCGTAACGAAGACGGCTCGGTGGCGCGCATGCTTGGCGCCCACCGCAACATCGATGCCGGCAAGCGCCTGGTGGCGCAGTTGCAGCAGAAGAACCTGTCGCTGGAAAGCCAGGTGGCCGAACGCACCCGCGAGCTGTCCTGGGTGAACGAGCAGTTGCAGCGCCAGCTGGAGGAAAACCGTGAGTTGGCAGAGCGCGATGCGTTGACGCGCATTGCCAACCGTTACCGGCTGGAGAAGGCCTTGCAGCTGGAATGCGAGCGCGCACAGCGTTTCCGCCAGCCGTTGGCGCTGATTGCCATGGACCTGGACGACTTCAAGCCGATCAATGACCGCTACGGCCATGCCCAGGGCGATGCAGCACTGGTGCGGGTGGCCGACAACCTGTGCACCTGCCTGCGTGAGCCGGACCTGCTGGCGCGCCTGGGTGGTGACGAGTTCGTCCTGGTGCTGCCGCAGACCTCGCTGGTTGAAGCGCTGGAGGTGGCTACGCGATTGCGCCAGGTGATGGCTGAGGTAGAGCCGGTGGGCGAGTGCCGGCTGACCATGAGCTATGGCGTGGTGCAGTGGCGACAGGGAGAAGACCCGCATGCCCTGTTGGCCCGCGCCGATCAGGCGCTGTACCGGGCCAAGGATGCCGGCAAGAACGCCATAGCCGAATAGGCAGGCACTCCCGCACCCGCCGCGCCGGGCTCAGGATCAACGTCAGATGAAAAGGGCCCGCGGCGCCTTGGGGCGCAGCGGGCCAAGTCGGCATCGGCCGTTTCAGTGTCAGATGTGCAGGGCGTGGCCCAGGGCGCGCAATGCCGCTTCCTGTACCGCTTCGCCCAGCGTCGGGTGGGCATGGATGGTACCGGCTACATCCTCCAGGCAGGCGCCCATCTCCAGCGACTGGGCAAAGGCGGTGGACAACTCGGATACCGCCACGCCAACGGCCTGCCAACCGAGGATCAGGTGGTTGTCGCGCCGCGCGACCACGCGCACGAAGCCGCTTTTCGCTTCCAGGCTCATGGCCCGGCCATTGGCGGCAAACGGGAACTGCGCGACGATGCAGTCCAGCCCTTGCTGGCTGGCCTGCTCCGGGGTCTTGCCAACCACTACCACTTCCGGGTCGGTGAAGCACACCGCGGCTATCGCGCTGGGCTCGAAGCGACGGGTCTTGCCGGCAATGATTTCGGCGACCATCTCGCCCTGGGCCATGGCCCGGTGCGCCAGCATCGGTTCGCCCGCCACGTCACCGATGGCCCAGACGTTGCGCATGCTGGTCTGGCAGCGCTCGTCAATGGCGATGGCAGCGCCGTTCATCTTCAGGTCCAGGCATTCGAGGTTGAAACCTTGGGTGCGCGGTCGGCGGCCAACGGCCACCAGCACCTGGTCGGCCTCCAGGCGCAGTTGCCCGCCCTGGCCATCCCCGGCCAGCAGGCAGCCGCCTTCGTAGCCCTCGACGCTATGGCCCAGGTGCAACGCGATGCCCAGCTTCTTCAGCGACTCGGCAACCGGCGCAGTCAATTCGCTGTCGTAGCTCGGGAGGATGCGCTCGCGCGCCTCCACCACGCTGACCCGAGCGCCCAGCTTGCGGTAGGCAATGCCCAGTTCCAGGCCGATATAGCCACCGCCTACCACCACCAGGTGCTGCGGCAGGGTTGTCGGTGCCAGGGCCTCGGTCGAAGAAATGATCGGCCCGCCCAGCGGCAGCATTGGCAGTTCGACGCTGCTGGAACCGGTGGCCAGCAGCAGGTGTTCGCACTGGATACGCTGGCCATCGACCTCTACCTGCTTGCCGTCGAGGACCTTCGCCCAGCCGTGGATCACCTTGACTCCGTGCTTCTTCAGCAGGGCGGCCACACCCGTGGTCAGGCGGTCGACGATGCCGTCCTTCCAGGCCACGCTCTGGCTGATGTCCAGGCGTGGCGATGTGACGCTGATGCCCAGTTCCGAAGGCCCGGCGAAGCGTGAGGTCTGGTGAAACTGTTCGGCTACATGAATCAACGCCTTGGACGGGATGCAGCCGATGTTCAGGCAGGTACCGCCCAGCGCCTGGCCTTCCACCAGCACGGTGGGGATGCCCAGTTGCCCGGCGCGGATGGCAGCCACGTAGCCGCCAGGGCCGCCGCCGATGATCAACAGGGTAGTCTGGATAGTCTGTTGCATGCTCACTCCACGAACAGGCAGGCGGGTTGTTCGAGCAGGCCGCGCACGGCCTGGATGAACAGCGCGGCGTCCATGCCATCGACCACGCGGTGGTCGAACGAGCTGGACAGGTTCATCATCTTGCGCACGACGATCTGGCCGTCGATCACCACCGGCCGCTCGACCATGCGGTTGACGCCGACAATCGCCACTTCCGGGGTGTTCACCACCGGTGTGCTGACGATGCCGCCGAGGGCGCCCAGGCTGGTCAGGGTGATGGTCGAGCCCGACAGCTCCTCGCGGCTGGCCTTGTTGTTGCGCGCAGCGTTGGCCAGGCGCGAAATCTCGCTGGCATTGGCCCACAGGCTGCCCGCTTCGGCATGGCGCAGCACCGGTACCATCAGGCCGTTGTCGCCTTGGGTGGCAATGCCCACATGCACCGCGCCATGGCGGGTGATGACCTGGGCTTCGTCGTCATAGGTGGCGTTGATCTGCGGGAAGTCGCGCAGCGCCACGACCAGCGCGCGCACCAGGAACGGCAGCAGGGTCAGCTTGCCACGGCTGTCGCCATGCTTGCTGTTGAGTTGCTGGCGCAGGGCTTCCAGCGCGGTGACGTCGATTTCTTCCACATAGCTGAAGTGCGCGACGCGGCGCTTGGCGTCCTGCATGCGCTGGGCGATCTTGCGGCGCAGGCCGATCACCGGTACCTGTTCGCTGTCGGTGCGCCTGGCATAGCCATTCGGCGCTTGCCCGGCAGCGCTTTGCGGTTTGCTCATGAAGGCATCGAGGTCTTCGTGCAGGATGCGCCCGGCCGGGCCGCTGCCATGCACATAACGCAGTTCGATACCGGCGTCCAGGGCGCGCTTGCGCACGGCCGGCGAGGCCAGCGGCTTGTCGCCTGGCTGGCGCGGCACGATCGGGGCTGCCTCGTGATGGGCGGGCGCCTGATACGCTGCCGGTGCTGCTTGCTGCTGGGGTTCCGGTTTGCTGGCCACTGGGGCGGCGGGTGCCTCGAGCGGTTTCGCCTGCGGCACATCCACATGGTTGCCGCTGCCTTCCACCTCGATGCGGATCAGCTCGCTGCCGACCGCCATCACTTCGCCCGGCTGGCCGCCCAGGGCCAGTACCTTGCCGCTGACCGGCGAGGGAATTTCCACCGTGGCCTTGTCGGTCATGACGTCGGCCACCACCTGGTCCTCGGTGATCATGTCACCGACTTTGACGAACCATTCCACCAACTCGACCTGCGCGATGCCTTCGCCAATGTCCGGCATCTTGATGACGTGCGTGCCCATTCAGACCTCCATGACCTTTTTCAATGCCGCACCTACCCGCGAGGGCCCTGGGAAGTAAGCCCATTCCTGCGCGTGAGGGTAGGGGGTGTCCCAACCGGTGACGCGCTCGATCGGCGCCTCCAGGTGGTGGAAGCAGTGTTCCTGCACCAGCGACACCAGTTCGGCACCGAAGCCACAGGTGCGGGTGGCCTCGTGTACCACCACGCAGCGGCCGGTCTTCTTCACCGACTCGACGATGGTGTCCAGGTCCAGCGGCCACAGGCTGCGCAGGTCGATCACTTCGGCATCGACGCCGGTTTCTTCGGCGGCCACCTGGGCCACGTACACCGTGGTGCCATAGGTCAGCACGGTCACGTCGTTGCCGGGGCGGGTAATGGCGGCCTTGTCCAGCGGCACGGTGTAGTAACCATCGGGCACGGCGCTTTGCGGGTGTTTCGACCAGGGGGTTACAGGGCGGTCGTGGTGGCCGTCGAACGGGCCGTTGTACAGGCGTTTGGGCTCGAGGAAGATCACCGGGTCGTCGCATTCGATCGAGGCGATCAGCAGACCTTTGGCGTCATAGGGGTTGGACGGCATCACGGTGCGCAGGCCGCACACCTGAGTGAACATCGCTTCAGGGCTCTGGCTGTGGGTCTGGCCGCCATAGATGCCGCCACCGCAGGGCATGCGCAGGGTCAGCGGGGCGATGAACTCGCCAGCCGAGCGGTAACGCAGGCGCGCCATTTCCGAGACGATCTGGTCGGAGGCCGGGTAGAAATAGTCGGCGAACTGGATTTCCACCACCGGGCGCAGGCCGTAGGCACCCATGCCCACGGCGGTGCCGACGATGCCGCTTTCGGAGATCGGCGCGTCGAACACACGGGACTTGCCGTATTTGTTCTGCAGGCCTTCGGTGCAACGGAACACCCCGCCGAAGTAGCCGACGTCCTGGCCATAGATCACCACATTGTCATCGCGCTCGAGCATGACATCCATGGCCGAGCGCAGGGCCTGGATCATGGTCATGGTAGTGGTGGCCATGGCGGTTTCCGGTTTGATGCTGTTGTTATGGTCGTTCATCTCAAACCCCCAGTTCCTGGCGCTGACGGCGCAGGTGGTCGGGCATTTCCTTGTACACGTCCTCGAACATCGAGGCGGCACTGGGGATGTGACCGTTGGCCAGGGTGCCGTACTGCTCGGCTTCTTTCTGCGCGGCGATGACCGCGGCTTCGAGTTCGGCGGTGGTGGCCTGGTGTTCTTCTTCGGACCAGTGGCCGATCTTGATCAGGTGCTGCTTCAGGCGGGCGATCGGGTCACCCAGCGGGAAGTGGTTCCAGTCATCGGCGGGGCGGTACTTGGACGGGTCGTCCGAGGTCGAGTGCGGGCCGGCGCGGTAGGTGACCCACTCGATCAGGCTCGGGCCGAGGCCTCGGCGGGCACGTTCGGCGGCCCAGCGCGAGGCGGCATAGACGGCGACGAAGTCGTTGCCGTCCACCCGCAGCGAGGCAATGCCACAGCCTACGCCACGTCCGGCGAAGGTGGTCGACTCGCCACCGGCAATGGCCTGGAAGGTGGAGATCGCCCACTGGTTGTTGACCACGTTAAGGATCACCGGGGCGCGGTATACGTGAGCGAAGGTCAGGGCGGTGTGGAAGTCCGACTCGGCGGTGGCGCCGTCGCCGATCCATGCCGATGCGATCTTGGTGTCGCCCTTGATGGCCGAGGCCATGGCCCAGCCGACCGCCTGCACGAACTGGGTCGCCAGGTTGCCGCTGATGGTGAAGAAACCGGCGTCGCGCACCGAGTACATGATCGGCAGCTGGCGGCCCTTGAGCGGGTCGCGCTCGTTGGACAGCAGCTGGCAGATCATTTCTACCAGCGACACGTCGCGGGCCATCAGGATGCTTTGCTGGCGGTAGGTGGGGAAGCACATGTCGGTGCGGTTCAGCGCCAGGGCCTGGGCGCTGCCGATGGCTTCTTCACCCAGGCTCTGCATGTAGAAGGACATTTTCTTCTGGCGCTGGGCAACCACCATGCGGCTGTCGAAGATCCGCGTCTTGAGCATGGCGCGCATGCCCTGACGGAGGATCTGCGGGTCGATGTCTTCAGCCCACGGGCCTTGCGCGTTGCCTTGCTCATCGAGCACGCGGATCAGGCTATAGGACAGGTCGGCGGTGTCGGCAGCGTCGACATCGACAGGCGGTTTACGGACTTGACCTGCATCGTTCAGGCGCAGGTAGGAAAAATCGGTCTGGCAGCCTGGCCGGCCGGTAGGCTCGGGCACATGCAAACGCAGGGGGGCGTACTCGTTCATGCTTTTTACGCTCGCTCGGGTATTTGTTTTTGTGAGCTCTGAAGCGGCCGCCGCTGAGTACCGGCTTGTGACTGGTAGGTCAGCGTCCTCTACATCTTAGTGGTCCGGCAGGAGAATTTTTCTCTCAAGTTGATTGCCTTTGCCAGGCAGGGGAGATAAACATTCCGCATAAACACAAAAAACCGGTGATTTTGTCTCATGCGCAAACTCGATCGTACCGATATCGGCATCCTCAACAGCCTGCAGGAAAACGCCCGCATTACCAACGCCGAACTGGCGCGCTCGGTGAACCTGTCGCCGACCCCCTGCTTCAACCGGGTACGGGCCATGGAAGAACTGGGGGTGATCCGCCAGCAGGTGACTTTGCTGTCGCCCGAGGTGTTGGGGCTGGACGTCAACGTGTTCATCCATGTCAGCCTGGAAAAGCAGGTAGAGCAGGCGCTGCACCGCTTCGAGGAAGAAGTTGCCGAACGGCCCGAGGTGATGGAGTGCTACCTGATGACCGGTGACCCGGACTACCTGCTGCGCGTGCTGTTGCCCAGCATCCAGGCGCTGGAGCGGTTTCTCGATTACCTGACGCGCTTGCCCGGCGTGGCCAACATACGGTCGAGTTTTGCCCTCAAGCAGGTACGCTACAAGACCGCCTTGCCGCTGCCGGCCAATGGCATGACCCTGCGTGAATAGTGGTTGCCCGGCCCGGCTTCTGCGCGGGCTCGCCCGTTCCCGCGCAGAGGCGCATGCACTGTTGAAGGCAGGTGCTTGATATTTTAAACACCCCGGGCCTATGTTGGTGTCAGCCACCAACGACAAGGACCTGCGTCATGACCACCGAGCAACTGCACGGCATCGACCAAATCGAATGCGTCACCCCCGACCTCAACGGCGTTCCGCGCGGCAAGGTAATGACCGCCGAGGGCTTTCTTGAAGGCCGCCGCCTGCAGCTGGCTCGAGGGGTGTTGTTGCAGTGCATCATGGGTGGTTACCCGCCGGCCAGGTACTATGGCAGCGACGATGGCGACCTGGTGCTGGTGGCCGACCCCAGCCAGGTCCACCGCCTGCCGTGGAGCGACGATGGCCGCGCCCTTGCCATCTGCGATGCCGACGAACTCGACGGTCGCCCTTCGGCATTGTCCACTCGCGGCCAGCTCAAGGCAGTGCTCGCCCGCTACGCAGCGCTGGGCCTGGCGCCGGTGGTGGCGACTGAGCTCGAATTCTTCGTCTTCGCTGCCAACCCGGATCCGCAGCAGCCGTTCCAGCCACCGATCGGCAGCGATGGTCGCCGCGAGCTTGGCCATTCGGCATTCAGTGTCAGTTCCAACAACGGCCTGCGCCCGTTCTTCAAGGAGGTGGGCCAGTGCATGGTCGCGCTGGGCCTGCCGCGTGACACCTTCATGCACGAAATGGGCGTCAGCCAGTTCGAGATCAACCTGCTGCACGGCGACCCGTTGTTGCTGGCCGACCAGACCTTGCTGTTCAAGCACCTGCTCAAGGAGGTGGCGCTCAAGCACGGCCTGACCGTGGTATGCATGGCCAAGCCGCTGGCGCGCACGCCGGGCAGTTCCATGCATATTCACCAGAGCCTGGTGGAGGTGGCCAGCGGGCGTAACGTGTTCAGCGATGAGCAAGGCCTGCCCAGCGCAACCTTTCACCACTTCATTGGCGGCCTGCAGGCGTGCATGGCCGACTTCACCGCGCTGTTCGCGCCCAACGTCAATTCCTACCAGCGTCTGTGTCACCCCTACGCTTCGCCGAACAATGCCTGCTGGTCCGAAGACAACCGTGCCGCAGGCCTGCGCATTCCGGCCAGCGCACCGGCAGCGCGGCGGGTGGAAAACCGCCTGCCCGGCGCCGATGCCAACCCGTACCTGGCCATCGCCGCCAGCCTGGCCGCCGGGCTGCATGGCATCCAGCAGCGCCTGCAACCAGCGCCAGCTATCCAGGGCGAGTTCGAGGTGCCGGAGCACCTTGCCTTGCCGTGCACCTTGCATGCGGCGCTGGAGCGGCTCAAGCGCAGCGCGTTGGCGCGGGAACTGTTCGGCAGCGAGTTCATCGAAGGCTACATCGCCAGCAAGACGCTGGAGCTGACCGATTTCCTCGACGAAATCACGCCGTGGGAGCGCCGGGTACTGGCGGCACAGGCCTGATCGCGACACAACCGACACTGGACACGCCTCGTAGCGGCAAAATCCCTATAGGGGCCTGCGCCAGGCAGTTTTTGCCCTTATGCTTCTAGCACCCAACCGTCACCTGACCAGGGAGCCACACTCGACGTATGCGAAATATATGGAAGCCATTTCAGTCGTTGTATTTCGCCGCGCTGATGATGTTGATCGGCTCGGGCCTGCTCAGTACTTACCTGGCCCTGCGCCTGGCGGCTGACCATGTCGACAGTTTGTGGGTAGGTGCGTTGATGGCGGCCAACTACTTTGGCCTGGCGGTCGGCGGCAAGGTCGGCCACCGCCTGATTGGCCGGGTCGGGCACATCCGGGCCTATGCCACCTGCGCTGGTATCGTCGGTGCGGCGGTGCTCGGCCATGGACTTACCAACTGGTTGCCGGCCTGGGTCGGCCTGCGCATGATCGTCGGCCTGGGCATGATGTGCCAGTACATGGTCATCGAGAGCTGGCTCAACGAACAGGCCGATGTGAAGCACCGTGGCGCGGTGTTCAGCGGCTACATGATTGCCTCTTACCTGGGCCTGGTGCTTGGCCAGCTGATCCTGGTGGTGCACCCGCAACTGGGCCCCGAACTGCTGATGCTGGTGGCCATGTGTTTCGCCCTGTGCCTGGTGCCGGTGGCGATGACCCGGCGTATCCACCCGGCGCCCTTGCGCCCGGCACCGATGGAGCCGAAGTTCTTCCTCAAGCGGGTGCCGCAGTCGCTCAGCACGGTGCTGGGCTCGGGCCTGATCGTCGGTTCGTTCTATGGCCTGGCGCCTTTGTATGCTTCGAGCCAGGGGCTGAGCACCGAGCAGATCGGCCTGTTCATGGGTAGCTGCATTTTCGCCGGTCTGCTGGTGCAGTGGCCGCTGGGCTGGCTGTCGGACCGTTACGACCGGGCGGTACTGATCCGTAGCGTGGCAGTGGGCCTGGCGCTGGCATCGGCGCCGCTGGCGATACTGCCCAGCGTGCCGCTGGAGTTGCTGTTTGGTGTGGGCTTCCTGATCTCGTTGCTGCAGTTCTGCCTGTACCCGCTGGCGGTGGCGTTTTCCAACGACCATGTGGAGAGCGAGCGACGGGTGTCGCTGACCGCGATGCTGCTGGTGACCTATGGCGTGGGCGCGTGCATCGGCCCGTTGGCGGCGGGTGTGCTGATGAAGGTGCTGGGGGCGCAGATGCTGTACGCCTTCTTCGTGTTCTTCGCGCTGGTACTGGTATGGCGCATCCGGCCAAAAGCGGTCACCGGTCTGCACCAGGTTCAGGACGCGCCGTTGGGCCACGTGGCGATGCCGGCGGCGGGTTCGCCGTTGTCGGCAGCGCTTGACCCGCGGGTGGACGAGCAGACTGTGCAGGACGTGATGCAGGCGCCGGTGGCCGCCGAGGATACCGAAGAGGATCCTCCCCAGAAGCAGGGCCAGGCCAACCCTGAAGCCGAGGTGAAATCGTCGGTGTGAGTGTCGGCCCGCCGCCAGCGACTAGCCTGCGGCGAGCGCGATCCTGATCAGATGAGTTCGATATTCTTGAAGGTGAACACCAGGATTTCTCCCGCTTTATCACTTGCGTTCAAGAACCAGAAATGCCGCTTTACCTTGTCCCTGGTATAGATTTCCTTGGCCAGCGCGACCCTGTAGCCCTGGCTGTCGCGCAAGTAGAAACGGACCTGTTCGGCGCCCTCCACGGTGCCGTCCCAGGCGTCGAGCATTTGAATTTTCCATTCCTGTTGCCCGCTGACCGCCCGACCGATCAGTGCGGTTGGAGACCAGTCAATGATTCGCCCCACGATGTGGCTGGCGTAAAGGCCGAGCCAGCCGTTCCTGTTGCTCTGCATGCGGGAGCCAAAGTACTTCCAGGTATCGGCGCCATTGATCGTGTAATAGTGCCGGTCTCCGCTTTGTTTGACGAAGTGGAACTGGAAGGTAATCGGCAGAAAGCTCGGCGTTTCTCCGCGCTGGTCTTCAGTGCATAACCAGCCGTCCTGGTCCAGGGAGAAGATGGGATGAACATAGATGGGGGTCTCGACAACCCCTATTCGTCCATGCTGACAATGCAGTTCGGCGGTGAAAGTGGAAGTAATCATGTGGACTGGCTCCTGGCGGCCCTTGCTTCGGGTGTCTGGCACCCTAAGCGGCCAGCAGGCCAGCGGTAACCGGGCAAGCATTCCTGTGTCCGTTAGCCGGCCCCAAATACAAACGGGGCTGCATGATGCAGCCCCGTTTGTCAGCAAGGGTAGCCTGGTATTGGTTCAGTAATCGTCCTTGTCGAACCGCCGCGCCTCACGCTGCAACTGGTACACGAAACTTTCGACCTTGCGTTGCGCCTGGCCGCTGAGGTTATGGAAGCGCACGCCGGCGAAGGTGGTATTGATCCGCTCCTCATAATGCAGGTGGCGCAGCTCGACCATGGTATCGACCAGGCCCAGCGGGTTGCCTGCCTTGAAGCGCTCGTACACCTGGCCAAGTTGCAGGCGATCCTCGACATTGCCGTCGAAGCGCAGTTTGCAGCCGGTGGCAGAAATATCCAGCAGCTTGCCGCGCAGGGCGCCATTGCCCTTGAGGTGGGCGCCATCGAGGATGATGTCGACCAGCTGCGACAGTTTCAGGGCTGCGCGGAAAGCGTTGCGGCGTTGGTGATAGGTCATTTCCAGGGGCATGGCGCCCCGGTAGCAGCGGTGGCCATCGACCTCGCTGATCCGCAGCGCGTGGTTGCACTCCCAGGCAATGCGCACGCCATCGTGAAAACCTTCGACGCGGAAGTGCTCGCCGTTCTCGATGTATTTCTCGCCGTCGCGGGGGATCATTTCGTCCAGCGCCAGGGTATTGCTCTCACGGTCCACATGCACCACATAGCTCTGGAAGCGCTGGCTGCGGTCAGGGAAGGTGATGATCAGAGGGTCATGGCTTTCCTGCAGCTGCCGCAAGTTGGCCGCAATCTCCAAAGGGGTGTTCAGTACCTTTGGCGGCTGCGGGGCATCGGATTCATTGAACACGGCTTTATGTTTCTCCAGGCAAAAGCGACACACGCAATTAACGGCATTTTGCCAGTATGTTCCGTGCCTTGATAGAAAAAATCAAACCTGGCTGAGCGCCCGTGGCTTGACCAGCGGCGAAGTGCTGCCGCGGCTGTCGTAGAGCGACGGAGAGTCGCCCCCCATGAGAATGCGGATCTGGTTGTTGGTGACGTTTTGCTGCACCTGGATGATCCGCCCGTTGGTCTCGTTGAGTTGCTGGCAAGCTTGCATCAACTGGCTGATGACGTCGAGTTGCTGCAGCAGCAGTTCACCGTTCGGTGATTGTGCCGCCACCGCCTCCACCCCGGCGCGATTGGCGCTCAGGCCCAGGCTGGTGAGCAGGTTGTTGCGCCGCGTACCTTGCTGCTCCAGCAGCACGATCAAGGACTGCTTGCGGGCGAGGATGGTTTCCAGCAACGCCATGTCGCGCCCATGCAGTGCCACGGCCTCCTTCTGCAAAAGGTCGAGCAGTTCCTGCATCGGTGCGATGTCATCTTCGATCAGTTGCAGCAAGGTGGTGTCGTGCATGGCTAACTCTTGGCTTTTCTAGCGTCCGTGAAGTCAGCGCGCCGAACGGTCAGCGCTGGGCTTCGAAATCGAGCAGTTTACTGGCGACCCGGCCGGCATCGACCTGGTAGCTGCCGTCGGCGATCGCCTGTTTCAACTGGGCCACACGGGCGCTGTTGACCACCGGCTCGTCGCGCAGCTTGTCGCTGATCTTCTGCAACTGCTGTGCCTCCTGGCTGAGGTGTACCGCTTCTCCGCTGGCGCTGGTAGTGGCTTCCTGGCTGGCTGCCGGTTTTTCGGCGCTGCCGGATGCGCTGTTGCCGCGCACGCCGCCCGTGACGGACGGAGAATTATTTACACGACTGAAGTCGATGACCATGATCAGAAACCTCTGGGTATTTGGACGCTTGCCTTGTTTTCGGCCAACCCGAAAGAAACTTTAGGCACAAATGCGTAGCCGCCTGTCGGCAAGCTTGCGAACCCATTTTCTGACACAGTTTAGGAGCAGCGGTTCCTCACCGCCAGCGCAATGTCGGCTGGCTACATACTCACCTCGACCTGGCCAGGGCCGGTGACCCTGGCCTTGACTACCCGCTTGGAATTGAGGTTACGCACCCGGATCTGCTCGCTCAGGCCGCCCTTGCTCAGCGCTTCACCGGGCATGCGTACGCTCAGGCTGCCGCTGCGGGCAATGATCACCACGTGGTCGCCCTTGCGCACCACTTCGGCCTGTTCCAGGTGTTGCGGGGTGAGCACCTGGTCGATCACCGTGGGGCGCAGCATCTTCATACCGACTGCCTGGTCCAGCTCGGTCAGGAAGCCTTGCCCCAGCGTGCCGACATCGCGTTCGCGCAGGGCCACGTCGCCTTCGCTCACCACGTTGTCGCGCTTCAGCGGGCGGGTCGCTACCACGACTTCGCGGAACAGCCGCACGCTGGCTGGTACGAACACGGTCCATGGCGCTGCACTGTCGCAACGCACCTTCACTGTAACGCGGCCCAGCGGTTGCGCCGGGCTCTCCAGCGAGGCGTCCAGCGGCTGGCTGCACAGCGGCATGCGCAAGCGCGGGTCCAGCGGGTTGACCTGGATTTCGTAGCGGCCGGCGGTCTGGGTGGTGGCCAGGTAATCTTCGACGCTGAATTCAAGAAACCCTTGGGTGACACCGATAAGCTGTTCAGGCAAGGTAAACGCGTCCGCTACCGTGCGAACGCCAGGCATCAGCAGGCACAGCACGGCCAGCGAGCCAGTCAGCAGGCGCGTCAATCGTCGGGAAAATGTCGTTTTCGTGTACATGACGCTCAAAAAAGCAAAGCCCGTGCCGACTTCCTTGGTGAGTGGCAACGAAAGGCTTAAAGGTAGAGGAGACTGGCATGGCAGGTGTTATGGATTCGGTCAACCAGCGCACGCAGCTGGTCGGGCAGAACCGCCTGGAATTGCTGCTGTTCCGCCTCAATGGCGAACAGCTTTACGGCATCAACGTGTTCAAGGTCAGGGAAGTGCTGCAATGCCCTGCGCTGACCCTGCTGCCCAGGGCGCACCCGGTGGTGCGCGGCGTTGCCAATATTCGCGGGGCGACCATCCCGATCCTCGACCTGTCGATGGCCACCGGGCTGCGGCCGCTGCAGGAAGACACGCGCAACAGCTTCGTGATCATCACCGAGTACAACACCAAGACCCAGGGCTTCCTGGTGCATTCGGTGGAACGTATCGTCAACATGAACTGGGAAGAAATCCACCCGCCACCCAAGGGCACCGGCCGCGATCACTACCTGACCGCAGTCACCAGGGTGGACAACCGCATGGTCGAGATCATCGACGTGGAGAAGGTGCTGGCCGAAGTGGCGCCATCGTCCGAGTCGGTGTCGGCCGGGGTAGTCGATGCCGAGGTGCAGGACAAGGCCGTGCTGCTGCGGGTGCTCACCGTCGACGACTCGTCGGTGGCGCGCAAGCAGGTCAGCCGCTGCCTGCAGACGGTAGGGGTAGAGGTGGTGGCGCTCAATGATGGTCGTCAGGCCCTGAACTACCTGCGTCAGCTGGTGGATGAAGGCAAGAAGCCGGAGGAAGAGTTCCTGATGATGATCTCGGACATTGAAATGCCGGAAATGGATGGCTACACGCTGACCGCGGAAATACGCAGTGACCCACGCATGCAAAAGCTGCATATCTGCCTGCATACTTCGCTTTCCGGGGTGTTCAACCAGGCGATGGTGAAGAAGGTCGGGGCTGATGACTTCCTGGCCAAGTTCAAGCCGGACGACTTGGCCCAGCGGGTGGTCGACCGGATCAAGGCAGCACATTGAAAGCGCCGGGGGCAGCCCTCCGGCACCAGTGATTGAAAAAGAGGCGGCAGAAGTGTCTACGGGTAATTTGGATTTCGAACAGTTCCGGGGCTTCCTGGAGAAAGCCTGTGGCATCCTGCTGGGGGATAACAAGCAGTACCTGGTTTCCAGCCGTCTCAACAAGCTGATGGAACAACAGGGCATCAAGAGCCTGGGCGAGCTGGTGCAGCGCATCCAGGCCCAGCCGCGAGGTGGCTTGCGCGAGCAGGTGGTGGATGCCATGACCACCAACGAGACCCTGTGGTTTCGCGACACCTACCCGTTCGAAGTGCTGAAGAACAAGGTGATTCCGGAGTTCATCCGCAACAACCCCGGCCAGCGCCTGCGCATGTGGTCGGCGGCTTGTTCCTCGGGGCAGGAGCCGTATTCCATCTCGATGGCCATCGACGAGTTCGAGCGCAGCAACCTGGGCCAGCTGAAGATGGGCGCGCAGATCGTCGCCACCGACTTGTCCGGCAGCATGCTGACCAACTGCAAGACGGGCGAGTACGACAGCCTGGCGATTGCCCGCGGGTTGTCCCCGGAGCGCCTGCAGCGTTACTTCGACAGCAAGGGGCCCGGGCGCTGGGCGGTCAAGCCGGCGATTCGCAGCCGTGTCGAGTTCCGCTCGTTCAACCTGCTCGACAGCTATGCCAGCCTGGGCAAGTTCGACGTGGTGTTCTGCCGTAACGTGCTGATCTACTTCTCGGCGCAGGTCAAGAAGGACATCCTGATGCGCATTCATGCCACCCTGAAGCCGGGTGGCTACCTGTTCCTTGGCGCTTCCGAGGCGCTGAACGGCCTGCCGGACCATTACCAGATGGTGCAGTGCAGCCCGGGGATCATCTACCAGGCCAAGTAGGCACGAAAGGCCGGCAGCGAAAGTTGCCGGCTTTTTTGTTTGTCTGCTCCGGCCTCTTCGCGGGCGCGCCGGCGAGAAGGCCGGAGCAGCAAATGCTGACGTCAATTTTTTGTTTTGCCGCTTTTGCCGCCTGGCAATTGCCGCTTTCGCCGCTCCGGGCGGAAGGCCTTTGCCGCTTTTCTGGCATCACTCTGACAGCACTTCACCCTGGAAGCCCGTATTTGCAGGCTTTCAGTTGGTTGGCACAGCCCTTGCTATAGCTTGGCCAACGATATTCCGGTCAACCTTCGAAGGTTTCCCCGACATGAGCATCAGTTTCGACAAGGCGCTTGGCATCCATGAAAAGGCCCTGGGCTTCCGCGCCCAGCGCGCCGAAGTGCTGGCCAACAACATCGCCAACGCCGACACGCCCAACTACAGGGCGCGTGACATGGACTTCGCCTCGGTGCTCGCCGCCGAAAGCGACAAGCAGCAGAGCGGCCGATTCAGTCTCGACCGCACCAACAGCCGGCACATCGAGGCTGAAGGCCTGGCCATGGCGGACGATACCCTGAAGTACCGCACGCCCCTGCAGCCGTCGATCGACCAGAACACCGTGGACGCGCAGATCGAGCAATCGAACTACACCGAAAACGCGGTCGGCTTCCAGGCCAGCTTCACTTTGCTCAACAGTAAATTCAAAGGGCTGGTATCGGCCCTGCGGGGAGAATGACCATGTCCCTTTCCAGTGTCTTCAACATTGCCGGTAGCGGCATGAGTGCGCAGAACACGCGCCTGAACACCGTAGCTTCGAACATTGCCAACGCCGAGACCGTGTCTTCGAGTATCGAGCAGACCTACCGCGCTCGCCACCCGGTGTTCGCCACTACCTTCCAGGATGCCCAGGCCGGCAGCAGCCAGTCGCTGTTCGAAGACCAGGGCGAAGCCGGGCAAGGCGTGCAGGTAAAAGGCATCGTCGAGGACCAGAGCAACCTCGAAGCCCGCTACGAGCCGAACCACCCGGCGGCGAACAAGGACGGCTATGTCTACTACCCGAACGTCAACGTGGTCGAGGAAATGGCCGACATGATTTCCGCCAGCCGGGCGTTCCAGACCAACGCCGAGCTGATGAACACGGCCAAGAGCATGATGCAGAAAGTCCTGACCCTTGGTCAGTGATAAGGAAACCAGACCATGGCAATTGATACTACCGGCGTGAACCTCAACGAAGTGCTCGCGGCGTCGGGTGTGGGGACCAACACCAAAAAGACTGCGGACACCGCGTCCAAGACCGGCACTGACTCGCTCGGCAAGGATGCATTCCTGCAGTTGCTGGTGACCCAGATGCAGCACCAGAACCCGCTGGACCCACAGGACAACGGTGAATTCGTCGCGCAGCTGGCACAGTTCAGCAGCCTGGAAGGGATCACCTCGCTGAACGAATCGGTCAGTTCCATCACCAGCGCCATGGCCTCGTCCCAGGCGCTGCAGGCGTCGTCGCTGGTCGGCCGCTCGGTGGTGGTGCAGAACGACAAGGCTATCGTCGATACCAGCGAAAGCTTCAACGCACAGTTCGTGGTGCCGCAAGCCATCGGCGAAGCGAAGATCACCATCAAGGACAAGGACGGCAACACCGTCAAGACCATCGAACTGGGTGAGCAGAAGGCTGGTTACGCCGACTTCATCTGGGACGGTACCAACAATAGCGGCGCGAAAGTCGACCCGGGTACCTACACCTTCACCGCCAGCACCACGGTGGATGGCAAGGCGGTGCAGATGAACACGCTGTTGCCGGCCAAGGTGACCAGCGTCAGCTTCAGTTCGGCCGGCGAAATGGTGCTCAACCTCGCTGGTGTTGGCAAAGTTTCCCTCTCCGACGTGCAAACCATCGGTATCTAAGGCCCGCTAGTGCGGCAAAAGGAGCGAATTCATGTCTTTCAATATCGGCCTTAGCGGTCTGTACGCAGCAAACAAGCAGCTGGATGTCACCGGCAACAACATTGCCAACGTCAATACCAACGGTTTCAAGTCGTCGCGCGCCGAGTTCGCCGATGTCTATGCCGGCTCCAACCGCCTGGGCGTGGGCAAGAACCAGGTGGGTAATGGTGTGCGCCTGGCGGCCGTTTCCCAGCAGTTCACCCAGGGCGACGTGAACACCACGGGCAACGTGCTGGACATGGGGATCCAGGGGCAGGGCTTCTTCGTGCTGTCCGATAACGGCTCGCGTGTCTATACCCGCGCCGGGGCATTCCAGGCCAGCAAGGACAACTTCGTGGTTACCGCGGACGGCCTGCGCCTGCAAGGCTATGCCGCAGATTCGACCGGCAAGATCCAGAAGGGCGTGCTGACCGATCTGCAAATCGATACCTCGGCACTGCAGCCCAGGGCCACTTCCCTGATCGACCAGGGCATCAACCTGAATTCTTCGGCTGCCGACATCCCGCTGGAAGTCGACGATGGTACCGGTGCGATGGTGCCGAACCTGCCGTTCGACCCTTCTGACCAGAAGACCTACAGCAAGTCGTTCCCGACCAAGGTGTACGACAGCCAGGGTAACGAGCACACCATGGAGCAGTTCTATCGCAAGACCGGCACCAATGAATGGACCATGTATACCCTGGTTGACGGGCGCAACCCGTTCGACCCGTCCTCCACTGCACCGCTGACCGGCACCATCAGCTTCAACAGCGATGGCTCGGTCAAGGGCATGACGGCTGACAACACCGGTCACCCGGCGGGCTCGTCCTTCACCGTTACAAACAACACCTTCACCATGACTGGTTGGGTGCCTGCGGTGGAAGACTCGGCGGGTAACTGGATCGCCAATGGTGCCGCAGGCAATGCCGACGGCATGCGCCTGTCGATGAACAGCACCACCTCGTACAACACCGAGACCGCGCGCATGTCGCAGTCCCAGGATGGTTATGCGACTGGCATCCTGTCGAGCCTGAGCATCGACTCGACCGGCGTACTGTTCGCCAGCTTCAGCAACCAGCAGTCGCGTGCCATTGGCCAGGTTGCGCTGGCCAGCTTCGCCAACGAGCAGGGTCTGCAGCAGATCGGCGGTACCCGCTGGACCGAGACCTACACCTCCGGCATTCCGGGCATCGATGCGCCGAAGACCGGTACCCTGGGCAGCGTCGAGTCCAACTCGCTGGAAGCCTCCAACGTCAACCTGACCCAGGAACTGGTCGAGCTGATCAAGGCGCAGAGCAATTACCAGGCGAACGCCAAGACCATCTCCACCGAAAGCACCATCATGCAGACCATCATCCAGATGACCTGATGGTCGCTGGCTGAGCGTGTCAGGACGAACCCCTTTGTCGTGAAGGGGTTCGTCGTTTTTGCAGGGGGCATCATGAAAAAACTGCTTGTCGCACTGGTTGCTGCAGCGTGCCTGTACCAGGCCCAGGCCGGGACCGCGCCGTGGTGGCGCTGGGAAAGCCAGGTGGATGGGCGCCTGGTCTGTTCGCAATGGCCGCCGGGGGAGGGCTGGAAAAAATTCGCCGGACCCTTCACCAATGGTGCTTGCCGCGAGCCTTGACTGGCTGGCCGGCCTCTTCGCGGGTGTGCCCGCGAAGACGTTGCTGCGGATTGCCGCCTTCGGCAACCCGGCGCCGGATAACCGGCGTCCGCGCTTTGGCAAACCCCCGCAAAAGCCCGTATTCCCGGGCTTTTCAACGATTTCAGAAAGTTGGTTCGGAACTTGCTTTAGAGCCTGTACAGCAACGGCGAGCGGCAAACGGTCGCCAGTGCAGCGGAGGATGACTGTGGACAAGATGCTTTACGTGGCCATGACCGGCGCCAGCCAGAACGCGCTGGCGCAGAAGGCCCATGCCAACAACCTGGCGAACATTTCCACCAACGGTTTTCAGCGTGACCTGGAGCAGGCACGCTCGATGCCGGTGTTCGGCGACAGCTTTCCGGCGCGGGCCTTCGCCATGACCGAGCGCCCGGCCACCGACTTCAGCGAAGGCCCGATGATCGAAACCGGGCGCGACCTGGACGTGACGGTGACCGGCAAAGGTTTCATTGCCGTGCAGGCACCCGATGGCAGCGAAGCCTATGTGCGTACCGGCAGCCTGAACATCGACGCCCTGGGTGTGCTGCGTGCCGGCAACGGCATGCCTGTGATCGGTAATGGCGGCCCCATCGCCATTCCGCCAGAGCAGAAGGTTGAAGTCGGCGCCGACGGCACCATCAGCATCCGCTCCATGGGTGAAGACCCGCGGGTGATGGCCGAGGTCGACCGTATCAAGCTGGTCAACCCGGACAGCAAAGGCCTGACCAAGGGCCTGGACGGGCTGATCCACACCAAGGATGGCCAGCCAGCCGCCGCCGACGTCAATGTGCGGGTGGTGTCAGGCTTCCTGGAGGGCAGCAACGTCAACGCCGTGGAAGAAATGACCTCGGTGCTGGCGCTGTCCCGTCAATTCGAACTGCACGTCAAGATGATGAACGCGGCCAAGGAAGGCGACGAAGCCATGGCGCGTGTTTTGCAAATCGGCTAATCACTTTTGAACGGGTGCCGTAAAACAGGCGCACGAGGAGAACTTACATGCTTCCGGCTCTTTGGGTCGCAAAAACCGGCCTGTCCGCCCAGGACACCAACCTGACGGTCATCTCCAACAACCTGGCCAACGTCTCGACCACCGGCTTCAAGCGTGATCGCGCCGAGTTCCAGGACTTGCTGTACCAGATCAAGCGCCAGCCAGGTGCGCAATCCACCCAGGACAGCGAACTGCCTTCCGGGCTGCAGGTCGGTACCGGTGTGCGCATCGTCGGCACGCAGAAGAACTTCCAGACCGGCAGCTTGCAGACCACGGAAAACCCGCTGGACATGGCGGTCAACGGCCGTGGCTTCTTCCAGGTGTTGCAGCCCGATGGCACGGTTTCGTATACCCGTGACGGTACTTTCCACCTGAACTCCGATGGCCAGATCGTCACCGCCCAGGGTTTTGCCCTGGAGCCTGCGATCGTGGTGCCGAATGACGCCCAGACCTTCACCGTCGGCCAGGACGGCACCGTGTCGATCACCACCGCCGGCAACCCGGCAGCGCAGGTGATCGGCAATATCCAGACCGCCGATTTCATCAACCCGGCCGGCCTGCAGGCGATTGGCGACAACCTGTTCCTGGAGACCGCAGCCAGTGGCGCGCCGCAAGTCGGCACCCCGGGCCTCAACGGTTTCGGTACCACGCTGCAACAGACCCTGGAGAACTCCAACGTCAGCACCGTGGAAGAACTGGTGAACATGATCACCACCCAGCGTGCCTACGAGATGAACTCCAAGGTCATCTCCACCGCCGACCAGATGCTGTCGTTCGTTACCCAGCAGCTCTAAGCCCTAGTGCAGGTTCCACTCCCGTTACACCGTGAGGTAAGTGTCATGAAGCGTTTGTTGTCTGTGTTCGCCCTGGGGGGGGCGGTCGTGCTGGCAGGTTGCGTCGCGCCGACGCCCAAGCCGAACGACCCGTATTATGCGCCGGTCCTGCCGCGCACCCCGCTGCCGGCTGCAGCCAACAACGGTTCGATCTACCAGGCCGGTTTCGAGCAGAGCCTGTACACCGACCGCAAGGCGTTCCGCGTGGGTGACATCATCACCATCACCCTCAACGAGCGCACTTCGGCGAGCAAGAACGCAGGGTCGCAGATCCAGAAGAACAGCAACGCCAACATCGGCCTTACCTCGTTGTTCGGCAGCACGCCGAACACCAATAACCCGTTTGGCGGTGGCGACCTGTCGCTGGAAGCCGGCTATAACGGCGAGCGCACCACCAAAGGCGACAGCAAGGCCACCCAGGGCAACACCCTGACCGGCTCCATCACCGTGACCGTGGCCGAGGTGCTGCCCAATGGCATCGTCGCCGTGCGCGGCGAAAAGTGGATGACCCTGAACACCGGCGAGGAGCTGGTGCGTATCGCCGGCCTGATCCGTGCGGACGATATCGCTACCGACAACACCGTACCGTCCACCCGCGTGGCCGATGCGCGCATCACTTATTCGGGCACCGGCTCGTTCGCCGATGCCAGCCAGCCCGGTTGGCTGGATCGCTTCTTCATGAGCCCGCTTTGGCCCTTCTGAGTACGGATGAACATGTTCAACGTAAGGCAGCTGATTGCCGCGACCCTGCTCCTGTCCTGCGCGTTCGGTGCCCAAGCCGAGCGCCTCAAGGACATCGCCAGCATTTCTGGCGTGCGTTCCAACCAGTTGATCGGCTATGGCTTGGTGGTGGGGCTCAACGGCACGGGTGACCAGACTACCCAGACGCCGTTCACCCTGCAGACCTTCAACAACATGCTGTCGCAGTTCGGCATCAAGGTCCCGGCCGGCTCCGGCAACGTGCAGCTGAAGAACGTCGCGGCGGTGTCGGTGCATGCCGACTTGCCAGCGTTCGCCAAGCCGGGCCAGGTGGTGGACATTACCGTGTCCTCCATCGGTAACTCCAAGAGCCTGCGCGGCGGCAGCCTGCTGATGACCCCGCTCAAGGGTATCGACGGTAACGTCTATGCGATCGCCCAGGGTAACCTGGTGGTCGGTGGCTTCGACGCCGAAGGCCGTGACGGTTCCAAGATCACCGTCAACGTTCCGTCGGCCGGGCGCATTCCCGGTGGCGCCACCGTCGAACGGGCGGTGCCGAGCGGCTTCAACCAAGGCAACAGCCTGACCCTGAACCTCAACCGCCCGGACTTCACCACTGCCAAGCGCATTGTCGACAAGGTCAACGACCTGCTTGGCCCTGGCGTGGCCCAGGCCGTGGACGGCGGCTCGGTGCGGGTCACCGCGCCGATGGACCCGAGCCAGCGCGTCGACTACCTGTCGATCCTGGAAAACCTCGAGATCGACCCAGGCCAGGCCGTGGCCAAGGTCATCATCAACTCGCGTACCGGCACCATCGTCATCGGCCAGAACGTCAAGGTTTCGCCGGCGGCGGTGACCCACGGCAGCCTGACCGTGACCATCACCGAAGACCCGATCGTCAGCCAGCCGGGGCCGTTCTCCAATGGCCAGACCGCTGTGGTGCCGCGTTCTCGGGTCAATGCCGAGCAGGAAGCCAAGCCGATGTTCAAGTTCGGCCCGGGCACCACGCTGGATGAAATCGTCCGCGCGGTTAACCAGGTAGGGGCTGCGCCCAGCGACCTGATGGCGATTCTCGAAGCCCTGAAACAGGCCGGCGCCTTGCAGGCCGACCTGATCGTGATCTGAGGACGGCGCGGATGAACAGTAAAAGCCTGGTTTCCGGCAGCGCCGACAGTGGTGCCTATACCGACCTCAACCGCCTGAGTTCGCTCAAGCACGGCGACCGCGACAGCGACGCCAACGTGCGCAAGGTGGCCCAGGAATTCGAGTCGCTGTTCATCAGCGAAATGCTCAAGGCTTCGCGCAAGGCCAGTGACGTGCTGGCCGACGACAACCCGATGAACACCGAGACGGTGAAGCAGTACCGTGACATGTACGACCAGCAGCTGGCCGTAAGCATGTCTCGTGAAGGCGGCGGTATCGGGCTGCAGGACGTGCTGGTGCGCCAGCTCTCCAAGAACAAGAGCGCGCCGGCCAACACCAGCCCGTTCCCGCGCATCGAGGGCAGCGCCCCGGCGCTGTGGGGCAGCAGGGTGGCCGAGCCGGTGCATGCCACCCAGGCGACCGCCAGTCGCAACGACGTGGCCGCGCTCAATTCACGGCGTCTGGCGCTGCCGAGCAGGCTTACCGATCGCCTGCTGGCTGGCATCGTGCCGTCGGCCGCCAGCGCCAACAGCGCTGCCGTGCCGGCGCGTGACGGCCAGCAGGTGGCCGAGACCTTTGCCGTGCCGGACAACGGCCTGCGCATCCTCGGGCGTGCGGTGGCGCAGCCCCCATTGGCACCGAAAAAGGCCTTCGCCGACAGCGACGAATTCATAGCCACCATGCTGCCGATGGCCGAACAAGCAGCCAGGCGCATTGGTATCGACCCGCGCTATCTGGTGGCGCAGGCGGCGCTGGAAACCGGCTGGGGCAAATCGGTCATGCGCAACAGCGATGGCAGCAGCAGCCACAACCTGTTCGGCATCAAGGCCAGCGGCAACTGGGAAGGCGACTCGGCGCGGGCGATCACCAGCGAGTTCCGCGATGGCCAGTTCGTCAAGGAAACGGCGGCGTTCCGTTCCTACGACTCCTACCAGGACAGCTTCCACGACCTGGTCAGCCTGTTGCAGAACAATGCCCGCTATCAAGATGCGGTGAAATCTGCCGATAACCCAGAACAATTCGCGCGCGAACTGCAGAAGGCCGGGTACGCCACCGACCCGAACTACGCCAGCAAGATCTCGCAGATCGCAAAACAGATGAAGTCGTACGAGCACTACGCAATGCTCGGTACTGCAACGAAACTTTAAGGGCATGGAACCATGGCGAGTCTGATCAACATTGGTATGTCGGGGCTTGGCGCCGCGCAATCGGGGATGTACACCCTCGGTAACAACATTGCCAACGCCGATGTCGAAAGCTACTCACGCCAGCAGAATGTGCAGAAGACCAAGGGCGGGCAGCAAGTCGGCCAGGTCTTCATCGGTACCGGCACCACGCTGGCCGATGTGCGCCGGGTATACAACGCATTTCTGGAAAACCAGCTGCGCAGCACCACTTCGTTGAGCAGCGATGCTTCTTCGTACCTGAACCAGATCACGCCGCTGGATACCGCCCTGTCCAGCAGCGATACCGGCATCACCGCTGCGCTGCAAAGCTTCTTCGGTGCCCTGCAGGATGCCTCGGCCAAGCCGACCGAGGACGCCTCGCGACAACTGCTGCTGACCAGCGCGCAGTCGCTGGCCAAGCGTTTCAACACCCTGTCGGCACAGTTCAACCAGCAGAACAGCGACATCAACGCCAACATGACGTCGCTCGCCGATCAGGTGAACAACCTGACCAAGAGCATTGCAGACCTCAACGACCAGATTTCTCGCGTCACGTCCATCTCCGGCCAGCCCAACGACCTGCTCGACCAGCGCGATGGCGCTGTGCGCCAGCTGAGCAAACTGATCGGTGCCGATGTGGTGGAGCGCGACGGCAATTACGATGTCTACCTGAAGAATGGCCAGGCCCTGGTCCTCGGCAAGACCACCCAGACCTTGGGCGTTGAGCCGAGCGCGACCGACCCGACACGGATGAGCCTGATCCTCAACCGTGGCTCGACCAAGATGGACATCACCGGCACCACCAGCGGTGGCGAGCTGGGTGGCCTGATCCGCTACCGCAAGGAAACCCTCGATCCCGCCCTCAACGAGCTGGGCCGCGTGGCCCTGGTGGTGGCGGATGCAATCAACAGCCAACTGGCCCAGGGTATCGACAAGAACGGTAGCTTCGGCGCTACCCTGTTCGGCGACATCAACAGCGCTGCGGCCATCAGCCAGCGCAGTATTGCCAAGGCTGGCAACAGCGCCGGCTCCGGCAACCTTGACGTGACCATCAAGGACACCGGCAAACTGTCCACCAGCGATTACCAGGTGACCTTCACCAGCGCCACTGGCTACAGCGTGCGCAAGTTGCCGGAAGGCACCGACATGGGCAGCTTCGACCTCGGCGACACGCCGCCGCCGGTCATCGACGGCTTCACCCTGTCGCTCAACGGTGGCGGCCTGAGTGCCGGCGACAGCTTCAAGATCACCCCGACCCGCAACGCTGCGGCGGGCATCGACACCGTGCTCACCGACCCCAAGCGCCTGGCCCTGGCCGCGCCGCTGACTGCCACCAGCGGGGCGGGTAACAAGGGCACCGGCGTGATTACCCAGCCGACCCTGACCTCGGAAATGGACATCTACGACGCTACCCAGCGCTCGCAGCTGCAGACCGGGTTGAAGTATTCGACCCCGGTCAAGCTGGTGTTCGGTGACGAAGGCACATCGCCGCAGGCCTATACCCTGTACGACGCCAAGGGCAACAGCATCGGCAGCGGTACGATCATCCCCGGCCAGGAAAACAAGCTGCAGTTGTCGGTGCCGATGGTCGATGGCAGCGGCAATTCGCTGGGCGCCAGCTTCAACTTCGAGATGAGTGTTTCCGGCGCCCCGAAAAACGGTGACAGCTACACCGTAGCGCTGACTGGCGCGGGCTCGGCGGACAACCGCAATGGCCAGTCGGTACTCGACCTGCAGACCAAGTCCACGGTGGAGGTCGGTGCCAACGGCAAGGGCATAAGCTTCACCGATGCCTACGCCAAGCTGGTGTCCAACGTCGGCGGCAAGGCTGGCCAGGCACAGATGGACAGTGATGCCACCTCGGCGTTGCATACCTCTGCACTGGACAGCCGCAACGGCCTGTCGGGAGTGTCGGTCGACGAAGAGACCGGCAACCTGATCAAGTTCCAGCAGTACTACACCGCGTCGTCGCAGATCATCAAGGCGGCCCAGGAAACCTTCGCCACCCTGATCAACAGTCTTTAAGGAGCCGTAGATCGTGAGCGTACGCATCTCCACTTCGCAGTTCTACAACACCAACCAGGCCAACTACCAGCGCAACTTCTCCAACGCGGTGAAGACCCAGCAGGAAGCCTCCGATGGCATTCGCGTGCGTTCGGCCAAGGACGACCCGGTTGGCGCAGCTCGCCTGCTGCAGCTGGAGCAACAGCAGAACCTGCTGAAGCAATACTCGGGCAACATCACCAGCGTGCGCAACGCGCTGGGCACTGCCGAAAGTACACTGAACTCGATCGGTACCATCCTGCAGCGGGTCAACGAGTTGGCGGTAAGCTCTGGCAACGGCTCGATGACCGACGCCGATCGCAAGGCCAATGCCGACGAACTCGCCTCGCTCGAAGACCAGCTGTTCACCCTGATGAATAGCAGGGACGAGAATGGCAAGTACATCTTCTCCGGTTCCAAAGGCGATACGCCGCCCTACGTGCGCAATGCAGATGGCACCTACAGCTACCAGGGCGACCAGGGCAAGCTGAACCTGCAGGTTGGCGACATGCTCACCCTGGCAGCCAACGAGACAGGCTACGACGCCTTCGAGCAGGCGCTCAATACCAGCCGCAGCCAGACGACGCTGACTGCGCCAGCCACCGATGATGGCCGGGTCAGCCTGTCCAACGGCCAGGTGTCGGGCAGCGCGACTTACAATGACCGGTTCCGTGGCGGCGAGCCGTACACGATCGAGTTCATCAGCAGCACTGAATACAAGATCACTGACGCCAACAACAATGACGTCACGCTCGAAGCCAGCCAGGGCGGCAAGTTCGACCCCAACGGCGACAACACCACCATCAGTTTCCGTGGCGTCGACCTGCGTCTGGACATTACTTTCCAGGATGGCGACAAGGGTAACGAAGACGCAGTCATCGCCGGTCACACCTTCACCCTGGGCTCCCGTGCGGATGAAGTGTCCGGGACCCGCAGCCCGGGCAACAGCTCTTCCGAGCAGGTTACCGGCGCGACGATCACCGATCAGGCTGCCTACGATGCGGCATTTCCTTCCGGTGGTGCGGTACTCAAGTTCACCGGCACCAATAGCTTCGAGCTGTATGCGGCACCCGTGACTGCCGATAGCCGGCCGGTGGCCTCCGGTGTCCTCGGTGGGGCAGGTGGTACCACTGCGACAGCGGCGGGTGTCAGCTTCGAGTTGTCGGGCGCGCCGAGCGCCGGAGATTCGTTCGCGATCAAGGTCGACACCCATCAGACCCAGAATGTGCTGGATACCATCGGCAAGCTGCGCGCCGCGCTGAACAGCCCGGTGGATGGCGACCCGGTGGCCCGCCAGCAGTTTCGGGCTTCCCTGGATGCGGCCATCGGCAACATTGCCAGTGCCACCAATCAGGTGTCGGCGTCGGTCAGCGCCATTGGTGGCCGTGGCCAGGCACTGGACGTGCAGTCCGAAACCAACGAAGCGCTGAGTACCGAAAATGCCAAGACACAGAGTTCGATTCGCGAAAGCGACCCGGCCGAGGTGATGCTGCGCCTGCAGATGCAGACCAACATGCTGCAGGCTTCGTTGCAGGCCTATGCCAAGGTCGCCGGGCTGTCCTTGGTCAATTACATCTGATACCTCTCCTGGCGTCATCTGCGGGCCAGCCCTGACGGTGCTGGCCACGCCGTTCTTCAAGGTCATTACCGTGAGCCAACAGCCCCTCGTCAGCATCGCCATCCCGGCCTTCAACCCCGAGTTCTTTCGCGCAACCCTGCTCAGCGCGCTGGAGCAGGATTACCCGATGCTCGAGGTGCTGGTCTGTGATGACAGCCGCGGCCCGGAAATCGCGGCAATCGTCGATGCGGTGATGAGCGAGACCGGCAAGCCGGTGCGCTACGTGCGCAACCCGCAAACCCTGGGCTTCGCCCGTAACCTGATGGTGTGCCTGGAGCATGCCCGGGGGCCGTTGCTCAAGTTCCTCTGTGATGATGACCGCCTGTTCCCCGAATGCGTCGGCTTGCAGGCCAGGCTCATGGCGCAGCATGCCGATGTCAGCATGACCATCTGCCAGCGCATGCTGTGCGCGGCAGACGACGCCTTGTTGCCGCCGCGCATGCTCAACGCGGTGATGTGCCCGGAGGACGCGGTGGTCAAGGGCAGCGACCTGCTCGAAGCGCTGGAGACCAACGCGCCCAACCTGTTCGGCGGGCTGAGCCACGCGCTGCTGCGCCGCGACCTGGTGGCCGAGTTCCTGCCGGCCCTGGTGCAGGATGGCAGCGGCTTCGTCGCGCGCCTGGACATGGCCCTGTACATCTGCCTCATGCGTCGTGGCAACCTCGGCCACCTGTCACGTTTCCTCAGCATGGAGCGCCTGCACCCTGCGCGCCTGAGTTACCAGGCAGGCATGACCATGGCGTTCCCCATCGAGACCGACTGGCTCAAGGCGATGCTGGCGGCACGGGCGAGCGAGGCCGCGCCGGCCAGTGGCTGGGTACGCTACCTGCCGCTGGAGCGTTACCAGGGTGAGGCCGGTGCGCAATGGGAAGAATACGAGCTGAACCGGCTCTATAGCGCGCAGCAGGCACGCCAGGGGCAGCAGGTGGGCACCGATTGCCTGTCTTTTGAAGAGGTGTATGCCCAATGGCTGGAATGCCGCAGCTTGTCCGAGGCCCAGCAGCGGGCGCTGCCCAAGCGCATCGAGCAATGGGGCTGGCAGCCGCGCATCGTCCCGGTGATCTGGGCTGAAGCGGGGGAAGAACAGGCCTTGCGCGCGACCCTCGACAGCCTCGCCGCGCAGTCCTATGGCGCGGCCCGCAGCTGGCTGCTGGCGCCTGCGGCGCTGGAGCTGGCTGACGCGATCGGGGTCGAACGCATGCTCGTGCAGGGCAATGGGCTGGCCCAGTTGCAGGCGCGCCTGGCGCGTGCCGATGATGCTGACTGGGTCTTGCTGTTGCGCGCTGGCGACCGCCTGGTGCCACATGCCCTGGCGATCATGGGTGAGCGCATGGCGCTGCGCGAACGTGCCTGTATCTATGTCGACGAAGGCAGCCACGACAGCCTGCGCCCGACAACGCCCATCTTCAAGCCAGACTTCAACCTCGACCTGATGCGCAGCCTGCCCTATGTCGGGCGTGTACTGGCCTTCAACTGTGAAGCGCTGCGCCAAGTCGGTGGCTTCGACCCTGACTTCGACCTGCTCGCGCCCCACGATTTGCTCTGGCGCCTGGCCGAAAGCCAGGGCTTGCAGGCAATCGAACACATCGACGAACTGCTGGTGCACTGCCAATGGGACTATGGCCAGTGGCTGCACGACCCGCGCTGCGCGCAGCAGGCGCCACGCTTGGTGCAGGCCCACCTGCGGCGGCTGGGTGTCGAAGCCGAGGTGGT
The DNA here is from genome assembly GCF_054057835.1 of Pseudomonas sp. TE21394. Taxonomy (NCBI): domain Bacteria; kingdom Pseudomonadati; phylum Pseudomonadota; class Gammaproteobacteria; order Pseudomonadales; family Pseudomonadaceae; genus Pseudomonas; species Pseudomonas sp. TE21394. The sequence continues at coordinate 3,544,729 of NZ_JBSRZR010000001.1, forward strand.
CGGTGCCGAAGGTGTGCCATTGTGCCGGGTGACGTACCAGCACCCGGTGCAATCCAGCGTTTCGATCCTGGTGGTGCTCGGTGACCACCTTGGCACGGCAATGCGTTGTGTCGAGTCGCTGTTCGAACACACCCAGTATGGTCACTTCGAAGTGCTGCTGATTGCCTCGCCGGATACGCCGGCCGACCTGCGCCAGTGGCTAGAGGCCATGCAGGGGCTTGGCAGCGATCAGTTGCGTGTCATCGAGGTTGCAAGCGGCAGCCAGGTGCTGCAGCTGAACCAGGCCAGCGAGGCTGCTCGTGGCGATTATTTGCTGATGCTCGACAGTGCCTGCATCGCCTTCGACCGCCCTTGGCTGGACGAAATGATGGCCCACGCCCAGCGCCCGGAGGTCGGCGTGGTTGCACCCAAGTTGTGCACCCACACCGGTGAAGTCTTTGGCGCCGGGCTGGTGCTGGGGCTGCATGGTGGCGTCAGCAGCCCGTTCGTCGGCATGCCGGCTGACAGTGGTGGCTACATGCTCCGGCTCAACGCCGTGCAGAACTGGAGTGCGCTGAGTCTCGACTGTCTGCTGGTGCGCCGCGATCTGTTCGCTACGCTGGGTGGTTTCGATGTGCAGGGCCTCAAGGGGGGCCTACAGGACGCCGACCTCTGCCTGCGCATTCGCGAACAAGGCTACCTGGCGGTGTGGACACCCTATGCGGTACTCGGCCGCTTCGCTTCGACCCGCGATGTAGCGGTGGACAGCCAGCGCAAGATGCTGGACAAAGACATCTTTCATGAACGCTGGCTGGCCAAGGTTGCCCGTGACCCGGCCTACAACCGTAACCTGAGCCTGAAAATGGCCAGCTTCAACCTCGACGCCGGGCAACGCCGTGGCTGGGACCCGTTCATCAGCCGTGTACTGCCGTCGGTCCTGGCATTGCCGATCAACACCTCTGCGGTCGGACACTACCGGGTCGCACAGCCGTTTACCGAACTGGAGCGCGCTGGCTGGATCCAGGGGCGGCTTGATTTCAGTACTCCCGAGATGATCGAGATCGAGCGAGAGAAGCCCGACGTGATGATCTTGCAGTGCCGCTACACGATCAACTCGATCGATGAAATGGCGCGCTTCAAGCGCCTGTCGAGCGCCCGGCGCATCTACGAGATCGATGACTACATCATCGACGTGCCGAAAAAGAACGCCCATTCACGGAACATGCCGGCCAACATGCGTGAGCTGGTCACCCAGGGTATTGCCCTGTGTGACCGGGTAGTGGTGTCGACCCAGCCGCTAGCCGATGCCTTGTCGGGCATGCACCACGATATCCGGGTAGTGCCCAACATGCTCGCCGCAAGGCTGTGGGCCGGGCTTGCCAGCGAGCGTCAGAGCAGCGCGCGGCCGCGCGTGGGGTGGGCAGGCGGGACCAGCCATCGGGGCGATCTGGAGCTATTGCTGGACGTGGTCAAGGCACTGGCCGACGAGGTCGACTGGGTGTTCTTCGGCATGTGCCCGGATGTCCTGCAGCCCTACGTGAAAGAGTTCCACAAAGGCGTGCCCTTGGCGTTGTATCCGCAGAAGCTGGCCAGCCTCAACCTCGACCTGGCATTGGCACCGCTCGAGCAGAACCTGTTCAACGACTGCAAGAGCAACCTGCGCCTGCTTGAGTACGGAGCCTGCGGCTTCCCGGTGATCTGCACCGATACCAAGGCCTATGACGGCTACCTGCCGTGCACCCGGGTACGCAACAACACCTCCGAACAGTGGCTGGAGGCGATTCGCATGCACCTGGCCGACCCCCAGGCCAGCTACCGCCAGGGCGACGCCCTGCGCGAAGCGGTACTGCGTGACTACGTGCTGATGCCACAGCACTTGCAACAATGGGCCAACGCCTGGCTCGCGGACTGAACAACCTGTCGCTTGCCATTGGTGGGCTTCAGACCAACAACATGAACAGGTGCCCTATGGCCGAAACCGCAATCGGGTCGCACGACCAAGTGACCGTCGTCCTGCTCGGGCATGAACAGCCGGACCATCGTGCCCGTGCCGTCTACTACTATCGCCAGGCTGGCATTCCCTGCCTGGCCATTGAGCCGCTGCGGGCAGGCACGTCGGGCGAACAGTGCAATGCGCGCCTGGCCCTGGCCTTGCAGCAGGTTGCCACGCCGTTCGTGACCTTGGCTCTGGATGCCGATTTCGTGCTGGCGTCGGCCTTGCAGCAGGCCGCTGCCTGCTTGCACGCGCAGCCCCAGGTGCAGGGGGCTCAGGGTTATGCGTTAGCCTATGCACCGGGTAATGCGCAGATGGCCTACCACAAGATCGGCTCGGCTTTCGAGGCCGCAGCCGATTCCCATCCACGTGCACGCTTGCGTCAGTACGCCATGGCCGGGCAGCAGGCCTGGCGCGCGGTGCTGCGGGTCGGGGCGTTGCAGGCAGCGCTCGATACCTTGCCCGGCGAGCTGGACTTCGCTGCCTGGCGCGTGGCCTTGTCCTATGCCCTGGTCGCCGCTGGCGACATCGCGCAATTGACGCAGACTGCTGTGATCTGTGAGTTCGCACCGAGCGCGCTGACCCCGGTCGCCCGCGACGAGCAGTTGACCCGTACCGTGCGCCTGCTGCGTGAATGGAATGGCGAGCTGTGCAATGACGATGCCGGTTTTGCCGTGCTCAATCGCTTTGTGCGGGCGACTTACGACCAGGGCGAGGCCCCTTTGCTGTTCACCTCGCCATGGGGCACCGTGATCGGCGAGCCGGAGCGCGTCTTCGAGCCGCGACAGTATGTCGAGTTGCCTTACTACAATGGCGCGCTGTTCACGTGCCTGACCGCGCTGGAATTCCTTTGCCATGCCTGGCCGACCGGGCAAACCCACCGCGAGGCATTGGAGGGCACCTGGGTACGCCAGCGTGAATTGTTGCAGGTACACCCCAATGATACCGCCGAAACCTTGCAGCAGCGTTACTGGAAAGCCTTGGCACTGGGCCTGTTCAACCTGGAGGTCTGCCAGCGCCTGGTACCGACCCTTACCGGCAAGGACGATGGCGAGCGCGCCCGCGAACTGGGCGCCTGGCTCACGCGCCTGGAGGCGGTACCCGGTATCGATGGCGCCGGCTGGCTGCGCAGTACGGTTTCTGGCCAGGTGCTTGAGGCACTGGCCGCTGCCACACCGGACAAGGCTACCCAGCAGCGCCTGTCGGCTCAGCTGAACAAGCGCGCGAAGGCGCAGATCACCTTCATGGTGACCGACCTCGCCGACGACGACCTGGCGTTGCAGGCCACCTTCGACAGCCTGCTGGCCAGTGGCCTGCGCCAGTTCAAGCTGGTGGTGCTCAAGGGCGGCAAGCCGCCGGCGATCACGACCGCACGCGACACCTTGCATTTCGTGCAGGTCAACGAAAGCAACTGGGTCACGCACCTCAACCAGCAAGTGCGGCAGCTCGACAGCGATTGGCTGATGTTGCTGCAAGCAGGCGATGCCTTGGTCAGTGGTGGCTTGCTGCGTCTGCAGCAGGAGCTGGCCGAGGCGGCGGGCTGTCAGGCGGTGTGTGCCAACGAAGTGCAGCGTGACAGCGAAGGCCGCCTGCATGGCGTGGTCCGCCCCGGCAGCAACCTGGACCTGCTGCGTGCACAGCCAGGGCTGATGTCACGGCATTGGTGCCTGCGCCGCGAGACTGTGGTGGAGTTGGGTGGTTACAGCGAAACCTGCCGCCATGCGCTGGAGTTCGACTTGCTGTTGCGCCTGGTCGAGCAGCATGGACAGGGCGGCCTGGCACACATGGACGAGTACCTGGTGGTGGGCAGCCAGGCGACAGCGGCGCTGCAGGCCGACGCGCTGCTGACGCTCAAGCGGCACCTGACACTGCTGGGTTATCGCGGCGAAGTGCATGATCAGGGCGAGGCTGGCCTGGTGGTGGATTTCCGCCACTCGGCAACACCCCTGGTCAGCATCCTGGTAGCCGCCGAAGGTGACCCGCAGCGTCTGCAGGCGTGCCTGACCAGCGTCCTGCAGCGCACCCGTTACCCGCGCTACGAGTTGCGGGTTGCCTGCAATACCGAGCACGCCGAAACCACCGCTGCCGCGCTGCAAGGGTTTGGCCAGCGGGTTGTGTTGGTGGCAGGCGCTGTGAGCGGGCGTGACGCGTTGCTCAACCTGGCGGCGGAGCAGGCCTGCGGTGAGTACCTGCTGCTGCTCGGCGAGCATTGCGAAGTGATTTCGCCAGCCTGGATCGAAGGCTTGCTCAACGAGGGGCTCAGGCCGGAAGTAGGGGTGGTCGGTGCCCGTCTGCTCGCCCGTGAGGGCAAGGTCGTGCATGCCGGCTTTGACCTGTTGCAGGGGCCGGTGGCGTACCAGCCTTGGCAGGGCATGTCGGCAGGAGAGTGCATCAAGGCACGTTGGCCGATGGCGGTGCGCAGTTGCGCCGCAGTGTCCGCGGACTGCATGTTGCTGCGTCGTGAGCTGTTCGACCACTGCGGCGGCCTTCAGCAGTTGCAAGCGTTCGACCTGGACATATGTCTGTCGGCAGCGACAGCGGGCTTGATGGTGCTCTGGACACCGGTGGCGCAGTTGTTTGTCGATCCACCTCGTGTGGTCGATCAGGCTGCCCTCGAAGTGTTGCAGGCGCGTTGGCCGGCCGCATTCAGCAGCAGATGGCCCAGTGATGCGCTGAGCCCTGCCCGTGGCTAGTGCGCCGCCATGCTCCGGTCAAGCCAGCTAATCTCCAGGACGCAAGCGGAGCCTGTGCTTCGCTTCACTACGTTCATGCGAAGATTCCATTGGTTTTGTAGGTAAACGGCATACGTGGACAGAGGCTGGTAGATCCTTTTCGGCAAACCCCCAATCGGCAATTGCCCAAGGTTGCCTTCATAGGTAGCGCGTAGTACCGCAGCCGCCAGCCCTCTGGCTGGACCCGATGCCAGATTCGGCCTCGGGTCCACAGCTTCATGTGATCTCTCGTTCCTCAGCATCGCTGAGGTATATCAACCTTCAGGAACCCGGCCGTCAGGCGGGTAACCAGCTGGCGAGACAGGTTTCTCTGTAATCGGCATCCATGAAGCTTGAGCTCTCTGCCTGTTCACGTAACCGTTGACCTTTTACCGCTGCGCTTTCGATGCTGGCGAGACAATCGTCCAGGGCTGTTAGCCACTGGCCGGGTGTGTCGTCCACCTTCGTCATTGGCCATTCTTCGAAGCGAACCTGATGGTCGTTGCTGATGACAGCATAACCGCATGCGGCGTAGCGCACAGGCGCAAGGCCGTCGCCCGTATTCCCCACCGTGCTTGTCGGATGCAGCGCAATGTTCAGGCCAAGCCCCGATAGCACATCGGGCGCTGAGCCGAGGTCACGGCAGTAGACTTCCGTGGCCAGCGCCGCGAGGTGGGGGGGGACCTCTCCCCACAATATCCAGTCAGCCTGATTGGCACGGGCGCGCAGCAGCGGGTCGATGATGTGCAGGGTCTCGAGACTGAGGTGGCACCCGATGCGCGGTTTGACGTTCGCCGTTACCGGTGTCGGCAGCGCTTGCCAATCCATGGTCAGTCGGGATTCTCTGACACGGATGTCGCCATGCAGCCCGTCTAGCGCTGCTGCCAGTTCCGCGCTGGCGACGACGACCCGGTCGACGCAGGCGATGGCGTCATGCAGCAGTTCCCATGCCCTTTGGCCAACGGGCAGGTCAACTACCTCCAGCACCTTGAAGGCTTGGCTGAGGCAATAGTGCTGTGCCATGGCCTGAATGCGCAGCGGATCGGCTACGTGCTGGAAGATGATCGCATCGGGTTGCAAGCGATTGAGTTCCACAGGCGTGAGCAAGGTGTTGCTCAAGTAGCCGTCGATCCGTGCGTGTTCCAGCAATTGCTGGAAGGCAGCCGTGCAGCGCTCGGGATTTTCCCGATCAGGATGTACCAGCACGACCGGCAGCGGGCGCCAGTTCAACGGGCGCCAGGTCAGGCCATGCAATGCTGGCAGCTCATGACCGCGGCCGCGCAGCGAAAGGTTCTTGTTGTAGGCGGGATCGCGGGTCAGGGCGTCGAGCCATTTGCTGTAGAGGTTCTGCTCATCCTGCTGGACGCGCTGCTGCTGGGCGGGGGCACGCATTACATTGCCCCAGCCTTTGCCCTGCTCGTTGGCCACCAGCGCATGAGCAGCCCAGACGTTCAGCAGACCTTCGGCAGACACGCGCAGGCACAAGTCTATGTCGGCGTGACGCAACGCGAAGGCACCTTCATCCAACCCACCCAGCCCTAGGTAAAGCTCCCTGCGGATCATCAGGCAGGCCCTGCTGATGGCGCTTACGTCACGGTCCACGCGCAGGCATTGCAGGTAACCTGAATCGCTGTTCGGCAACCCGGCAGCCGGGCTCGCAGCTGTGCCAGCGAGGCCCAGCACCCAGCCAGCGTGGGCGATGTTGCCGTTGATATCCAGTTGCTTTGCGCCTACGACTCCCACCTCGGGTCGCTGGGCGTGGTTGAGCAGGCGCTGGAGCCAATCCTCCTGGAAAATCACTGTGTCGTTGTCGAGCAGCACAAGGAAGTCGCCAACAGCCTGAGCGGCAGCCAGGTTATACATGGCACTCAGGTTCAATGGGCGGTCGTCGCGCAGGACTTTGATCGTTCCTTCGCCCGCGATTACCAACTGCTCCAGCCACTCCAGCAAGGCCGGGTTGCTGCTGGCGTGATCGACCAGCAGCAACTCGAAGAAGGCATAGCTGGTTTTGGAAAGCACACTTTCGACACAGCGCTGCACCAACTCCAACTGATCCTGCACGGGAATCACGATAGAAACAGAAGGCTGTTGCTGGTGGCCATAGTCGATCTGGTAATGCCGGGTCGGTTCCTCACGTACCTGTGCTTGGGTATAGCCGCGCGCTGACAGGTGGCGTTCGATAACGGCCAGCTCGTCGGGATTGCTGGCCATGTCCGGGCTGTCGCAGATCACCAGGGGTTCGTCCAGATGGCCGATGCCATCAAGGCCTTGCGCTTCGATCAGACGCAGGATCATGTCCAGTTCGACCGCCCCGGGGAATTGACTGTCGAAACCGCCAGCGGCGAGTACAAGCTCGCGACGCAGTAACCAGTGGCGCCCCATTATCACGGGGAGCGACAACAGGTAGTCGAGGTTCATATCAGGGCGGAAGATCGGGCTCGAGCCTGACGCGGCGCGATAATACTCGTCGCAGTAGAGCATTCGGCATGCTTGTGCACCCGGTAGCTCCAGATCGACCATCAGGCTACCGCTGGGCAGGATTTCATCACCGGCAGCAAGCAGCAGCAACCAGTCGCTGTCGTCCTGCTGGATGATCTGGTTGAGTATCGCTGTGCCCGGTGTGGAGTTCAGCCAGTGTACGTTGCTGGGCAGACTGGTCTGGGGCGGTTGTTGGCTGACAACGTAGGTACGTAGCCCAAGTGGGCTGTTGGCACTCCACAGCAACAGGCTTTCAAGCGTGAAGGACAATGCCTGTGCATCGCCTTGGTGGTCGGTTACCACAATGGCCAGGCTGGTTTGGTTGCGCAATGCCACGCGGCGTTCCTCGGCCAACCTTTGCTGGACCGGCGTCAACATGCGGTTCAACAGCCAGTCGCGCACACTGGGATGTCGATTGGCGTCGAGATAGTCGGCGGCGCTGCGCTGAGTACGTTGGATGAAATGCTCCAGCTGCGGCCAGAATTCATCTTCCATGTGCAATAGGCGTTGACGAGCCAGCCCGACCGACTGCCGAGCCCGTTCGAGGCCGCCCGGTTCTTCAAGCATCGTCGTGCCGGCATCGCCGATGTGCTCGGTGAAGGGCAGAGTCTTTACGTGCCCGCCACTGAGGTATACCACCGGGCAGCCACACAGCAACGCCATGGTGCAGGTTGCCGAAATCTCGTAGGAGTACAGCGCCTCTGCGGTCTGGAAGAGTTCGGCCAGTTGCGGCAGCGTGCGTGGATTGCTCAGGCTCAGTACCTGAATATCGGGCGGCAGCAGGCCGTAGTCCACCTGGTCGGCGTCGAAACGATGCAGGTAGAGATAATTGCCGCTGCGAACCACCGGCTCCGGGCGCGGCGCAAACAGGCTGGAGTCGATCATCGGCAGCGTGAGCATGTCTTTCTGGCGTTTGCCCTCACCGAAGTCGTGAGCGTAGTAGAAGAACAAGTCGCTTTCTTGCGCAGCCACGTGCAGGCCGTTGATGAAACCGTCCCGGTTGAGCATGTAACGGACCACAACCGGGCAGTTCAGCGGGTTGCCGCTGAGCACTTCCGGGTATACCGCGATCGGTGCTGCCCCGATAGTCTTGTGCAGCTGGATGACGGCATCTGTCAGCACTGGTGTGCGCAGTTTCGGATTGGTTATCTTGCAGCCGATGACATAGGCTTCTTGGCCGCTGATATTGAGGGCATGGCAGAGGTAGTGCATGACGCATACACCTGACGAGGTGTCGCGGTAATCGGGCGCATAGAGGTAGTAAGGGTTGCTTGTCTTCCCATGCAGCGATGACATCTTCATGTGTATTTCCCGGGTGCGGCCCGCCTGCATGTGATAGTCGGTGCCGTGCAAGGTGAATGTTCGGGTCTTCAGGTTGTGGCCAGGAAAGTGCTCACTCGGTCGGCGAGCCGTTCCATGTGCGTTGCGTCGTAGCGTTGATCGATCGGCAAGGGCAGCAGGCAGCTCGCCAGTTGCTTCTCTACGTTCGGGCTGTCTGGCTCACCAACCACTTCCTGCCAGTAGCAGGGGATAAAAATTCTCTCGGCCAACAGGCGTTGACGGATGGCCTGGGCCTGAGCGGGTGTATGCAGGAGCAAGGGGTAGCAGAGCGCTGCTGTCGGCATGGCTGGCAGGATATCCAGCTGGTTGCGCGAGCCCAGCGATTGTTCCAGCAAGGCCAGGTTGGCCTCGCGGCGGGCGCTGATCGCGGGATAATCCAGGCTGTCGAGCACGCGCCGTGTGCTGTTCGACATGGCGGTTGCAGGGGCTTGATCAAGCTGCGTTTCAACATTCTGGAACGCAGCGTAATACTGCTCGGGTGCGCCTTCGAGCCGCCCCAGCAGGGCACCGAAATGCGCCGTCGACTGACTCTGCGGCAACTGCCACTCGCCGGGCGGTGCGTTGGCCAGCCAACCGCCGTCGGGCACTCCGACGAACTTGCGTGGTGAGTAGAGGGTCTTGATGCCAGGGAGCGGCGCGCTGAACAGCCCTTGTGAGTTGTCGACCACCAGTCGGTCACGGTAATGCGGTGCCAGCACATCACTTATGTAGCGATCCTTCAGGCCGAAGTAGTTCACGTACAGCAACAGCTCGTCAGGTTGCAGTTCCGGAAGTTGTTCCAGCTCGAGCTGCAGGTTGATTGCATAACGAGCTACGTGCGCGCCAGCGGCGTGCGCGGCGTCAGGTACTGCACGGCAAATGTAATGAGGCAGGTGCAGGCGCCGCGCGCCGATGTTGCGCAACAGGACCTTGAGCGCGGAGCGCGCGGAGTTGAAGCCCAGTGCCTGCTCATACAGGCTGTAGCCCTGGCGCAGCTCCAGTTCGAAGTAGCCGCCAATAGCGTCAGGCATGCATCACTCTCCCTTGTCTGGCCCACTCGCCGAGCACTTCGGGCGGGTTGAACATCAGCGCATCGAGCAGCGACAACCCTGGCACGAATTCTGGCCCTTGCTGAGGGTAGGGCGTTAACTCGGCGTGCAGCAGCTCCAGCTCGATACCGGCTTTGGCGAATTCCCCGGCCTCGTACAGAAAAGCGCCTGCGGCCGGATTCAGGTAGTGGGTCGCCCCTGTGGCCGCCATCAGTTCAAGCACTCGTGCCTGCCCGCCGACGCCTGCGCCCGCGGGAAGTGCGCTGGCTGCGATGATGGGGGTGTCGAGCCCGATCAATGCACAACTTGCCCGCAATACCCTGAGGTTGAGCTCGGCGATGCTGGCTGCTGGCTGCTCCAGCAGTTGTGCCAGCCATGGCAGCACACGGTGTGCATACGGTGCTGTGCGGTAGGCGTGCTTGAGCTTTTCAATCACCTGCTGGTACTGAAAGCCCTGACTGATCCGTTTCTCATGAATAGGCAGCTTATGGCTGCTCTTCTCCAAGGCAACGCCGAACCACTTCGGTTCGCCATCAAGCAGGTAGCGGTTGCGCTCGATCCAGCCGTTCTTGATGAACTGGGCGGTGTCGTAGCTGATGAACAGGTCCGCTGCGCCCAATAGCTGGTAGTAACCCAGATAAGGCAGGAAGTAGGGCTGCATGAGCACCACCCGCTTGCCGTGCGGGCGGCCCGTGCGAGAGGGTGTCGTCAGCACGTGTGATAGACCCCCAGCCAGGAACTGGTAGCCCCCAGTTGGCCATCGGTAAGCCGCCAGGCGAGGTCGAAGCCTTTGTTCAGCACACGGGTGAACGGGGAGAGCGGGGTATCCTGAACATAGAAGGAACGCCACAAGCGTGTGCGCCAAGGGTCGCGGAAAAAGTAAATGTCCTTGAGCACGATGCGCTCATTGGCGCCGAATGACAGAGGCGAACTGGACTGGCCGAAGGCATGCCGAATGCTTTGCGGGTAGTAGGGGCGCACATGGGAGAAATCGTGAAAGAAGCGTTCGCCCAGGACCGGGCTGATCATGACCAGCCGGCCCTGTGGTGCGAGCAGGGCGATCAGGCGGTCGAGCAGGTGCAGCAGTTGGTTGGGGTCCAGGTGTTCGATCAGGTGACTGAGGAAAATGACGTCGAATCGTTTGCCCAGCGTTTCCAGCTCGGACTCGTGCAAGGCCTCGAAGCCGGCGCCCCGGGCTTGTTCGATGTATTGCGGGTTGATATCCACGCCGGTGGCTTGCAACCCCAGCTCACGGAACATGCGCAAGTACTTGCCATGGCCCATGCCATAGTCCAGGACCGAAACAGGTGCTGAACTGCCAGATTTCCATTGCTCGAAAAGTTGTTTCACTTTCCGCGTTTCGAGGGTCTGGTAATGGGCCGGGAAGCGTTCGGCATGCAGCAGCTCAAACATGGCTCGCCTCGGTCAGCTTGAGCATGACGGCGTGGCCATTGAGGTTTCGCAACAGGAAGTATTCTGGGTGGTCAGCCAGGTCTTCCACCAGCCTGGCTACGCCTTCGCAGCCCCAGAAACCGTAGTCGTCGAAGACGATGACGCCATGCCTGTTCAGGCGCGGCGTAACCCACTCGAAGATGTCCTTGGCCGATTGGTAGGTGTCCACGTCGATATGGCAGAACGAGAAACGACGCTCCTCGGCCTCGCTGCCAGTCTGCTCCGGGAAAATCCCTTGCAGCAGCGTGGCGCGGTCCTTCAGTTGCTCACCTTCGAGCAGTGCGGCCACGCTCTCCAGGCTGGTGTCGGCGTGCTCGCCGCCTTGGTAAAGCGTGTCGTTGGCGCCGGCTTTCACCACGCCACAGAAAGTGTCGCAGAGCAGCAGGTGCTTGGTGCTTTCAAGTTGCGCCAGGCGCTTGGCGGCGAGCAGCCCGGTGCCACCTTTCCACACGCCGACTTCGATGACATCGCCTGCGACGTTGGCGGTTTGCCGAAGCAGATCCCACAACTCATGGCAACGATAGATATCGACCAACGTAAGGCCCTGAATGCGTTCGAACACCTCCATGAATGCGGCATCGGCATACCATGGCGAATAGGTCGCCCGGGAAATAAGTGCCGAATGCGGAAAATCCTTGTCCAGCGGCTCGATCCTGGTGTCCCGCAGGTGGCGCATGACCAGGCGGCGGTTATGGTCGGACTTGACGGTTTTCACGAAAGAAACTCCAGAGCATCAACATCGAAGACGGGTATGGCGCAGTGGGTGGCGACATCCAGGCGCTCAGGGAAATGGTTGTCAATGAAGATCGAATTGCCGCGAATGAATTCGGATTTCGCTCGACCGTCAGTGATATGAATGATCTCGTCGAACAGTTCGACGGCAATGCGGGCCTTGCGCAAGGTATCGCGTGGGTCGCTCGCGTGCCGGGTAAGCAGGATCAGGCGCTTGCCTTTGCACTGCATGCGATAGAGGAAGTACAGCGTCGAGGGTATGGCGCGGCCGTCGCGGATGACGGTTTCGTCGAAGTCGATGTAGACCGTGTCGAAGGGCCAGTCCAGCTGCGCAACAGTCTGGATGCGCCGTTCGATCAGGTTGACTGCGGTTTGCGGCAAGGGCGTGACGCGGCGTTCCAGGTGGTCATGGATAGCCATCAGTGGCAGGTTCACACCGCGGGCACGCTGGGCCACCATTGACCCCGCCACCCGGCAACTTATTTCCAGCAGCTTCCAGCGTTGCTGGCGGTCGCGCTTGAGCTGGAAGAACCAGGGGCCGCGAAGGCGCAGGCGCTTGTTCAGGGTTGCAGCGATGGCATCTATGGACGGGTCCGGGGCAGGAAATGTGCTGCGCATGGAAATACCGGCACGCACCCGCTCGCGGTTGCGCGGCCCCACCCAGCGCAGTTCGTGCTGGAAATCGCTGAAGCAATCAACCGTGATTTCCTCCCCTGGTAGGTATTCGACCAACAACGGCAGGTGAGTTCGCTCAAGCGCGGCGCGTGCATCTTGCGCGTTGGCTACCCGCTCGAACCCCTGGCCGCCCTGGCCGAGATCTGGCTTTACCACTGCGGGCCACTGCTCAACGTCTTCCGGGCTTGCATGGACGGCAGGTACCCAAGGCTGGTCAGCGAACGCTGCGTAGGTCGATGACTTGCGCCTGGCAAGCGCGCAGGTTTCTGGGTCGCCATTGACCAGTGCCACACCGAAGCGCTCGATGCGTTCGCTGAGGTAGGCCTGGATAGTGTCATGCGTGGCAAACACCAGTTCGATCTGCCATTCATCGAGCAAGGCGGAAAATGCCTGATCGAAGCGCTCGTCATCAATGCGCGGCAGCTGGCCGTTGTAAGTGTCGAAAAGCTGGCGGCCATGGTCGTCGACGCTGGAGGCACCAAACAGCTTGACGTGGACAGAGTGCATCAGTGCCTGGTGTATCTCTGAAGCATTTTCCGAACCGCAGGGAAATACCAATACATTGATGGCCATTGATCAGGCACCTTGTCCTTCGATGATGATGGACAGGATGCGATCCTGGGTCGCGTCGTCCAGATCTGGATAGATCGGCAGGCAAAGCACCTGACGCGAGACTTGCTGGGCAATGCGCAGCTTGTCCAGATTGGCGCTTTCCAGCCCGCGGTACATGGGGAATTCGCAGATCAACGGATAGAAATAACGACGTACCAGAATGTCGACAGCGCGGAAGCGCTCGTACAGTTCGTCGCGGCTGATGCCAAAGCGCTCGCCGTTGACCATGATCGGGCAGTAGGCGTAATTCCACTCGACATTGGCGGGCGGGCTCATCAGGCTTATGCCTGGTACCGCTGCCAGGCGATCGTAGTAACGTTCGTAGATCGTGCGGCGGCGAGATAACGCACCATCTATATGACGCAACTGCAGCAGGCCGAATGCTGCCTGCAATTCATTCATCTTGCCATTGATGCCCGGGGCTATGACCGTGACCTCGTCGGCGAAACCGAAGTTCTTCAGGTAATCGATGCGCCGCTTGGTCTTCTCGTCCTGACAGACGATCGCACCGCCCTCGAAGGTGTTGAATACCTTGGTTGCGTGGAAACTCAGTACCGAAAGGTCACCATGGTTGAGGAGGCTCTGCCCGTTGAGGCGTACGCCAAACGAATGGGCGGCATCGTAGATGACTTTCAGGCCATAGGTGTCGGCCACCGTCTGTATGCCCTCCACATCGCAGGGGATGCCATAGCAATGCACCGGCATGATTGCGGTGGTTGCCGGGGTGATTGCCTCTACAATGCGTTGCGGATCGAGGTTGTTGCTGTGTGGGTCAATATCGACGAACACAGGTTTGAGGCTGTTCCAAAGCAGTGAGTGGGCGGTGGCGACAAACGAATACGGCGTGGTGATCACTTCGCCGGTTATGCGCAAGGCCTGCAGCGCGGTGACCAGTGCTAGCGTGCCATTGGAAAACAGCGAGATGTACTTGACCCCAAGGTGTTCAGCCAGCGCTTCCTCCAGTTGCTGGTGGAACTGACCGCAGTTGGTCAGTAACCGGCTGTCCCAGATCTGCTCCAGGTAAGGCAGAAAGGACTCCAGAGGCGGCATCAGAGGGCTGGTGACGGTTATAGGCTTTGCCATATGAGACTGTGCTCGCGCTGACTATGGGGCTGCCACGCTTGACGGCGTAAATCCGGTAGCGTCGATCGAACCGCTGCCGCGTCAGTTAAACGGCAGCGAAGGCATTGATACAGGTCGTTTAGCAAAAAGCTGGCCAACAGTTCGCCATCAGCATTTGGCGGATTGTCGGTATAGTCGTGACTTGGCAGTCGAAACGCGCATCTTTAATCTATTGAGTCTGTGGGTAGTCCCGTTGGCGTGGGGTGCAGGTTTTGCATTCAGGGTCACGGCACCTGCGAATTTTTGCCATTTCCATCGGGAAGCCACAATGATTGGCATCAAAAGCATCGCCAGTTACGTACCTGTAGAAGGCGTGGATAACTACGCTCAGGGTGCGAAATTCGGCAAGGATCAGGATTTCATCTTCGGCAAGATCGGTTCGACCTTCCTGCCGCGCAAGGATGCGACCCAGGAAACCTCCGACCTGTGCGTCGAGGCGGCCCGGACGTTGTTCGCTGCCAATCCCTCGCTTGACCCGGCGGCCATCGAGGTGGTGATCGTGGTCACCCAGAACGGCGATGCCGAAGGCCTGCCGCATACGGCTGCGATCGTCCAGCACAAGCTGGGGCTGACCACCCAGGTCGCGGCGTTCGATATTTCCCTGGGCTGCTCCGGCTACGTCTATGGCCTGTATGCGATGAAGGGCTTCATGGAGGCGGCGGGCTTGAAGAATGGCCTGCTGATTACCGCCGACCCGTATTCGAAGATTGTCGACCCCGAGGATCGCAACACCACCATGTTGTTCGGTGATGCGGCCACCGCGACCTGGATGGGCGAGGATGCAGCCTGGCAGCTCGGCAAGTCGCTGTTCGGCAGCGATGGTGCGGGTGCCGAGCACCTGCGCACGACGGACGGCAAATTCTTCATGAACGGTCGTCAGGTCTACAACTTCGCCTTGGTCAAAGTGCCAGCGCACCTGCAGCAGTTGCTCGAGGCCAGCCACTTGCGCGCCGAGGACATCGACCTGTACTGCCTGCATCAAGGCAGTGCGGCGATCGTCGATGCAGTGGCTCAGCGCTTCGATGAGGGCGAGCAGCGCGAGAAATTCGTCAAGGACATGGTCGAGACCGGCAACACCGTGTCATCGAGCATCCCGCTGCTGCTGGAAAAGCACGTGCTCAACTCGCAGCACAAGCGCGTGGCGCTCAGTGGCTTCGGTGTAGGCCTGTCGTGGGGCTCGGCGATCATCGAGCGCAACGGCTGACCGAACGCTGTGGTCACAAGGAAGCGCGGCCCGCCCCGGGTCGCGCTTCTTTCGTTTTCAATGATGGATTTCTGGCGTCAAACCCTTGATTTCATTGGGGTGGCAGGATGCCAGTAAAAAAATTGAGAAATCGCCCTAAAGCAACCCGCCCTGACGACGATAACAATTACGAAGGTTCTCTGTGCCACACCCGGCGAATTGCCAAGGCCGGAAGCCGTAGTACCCAATCCAACGAGGAATTCGTCATGGCTTTGACTGTTAACACCAACACCACCTCTCTGGGCGTTCAGAAAAACCTGAACCGTGCTTCCGATGCTCTGAGCACTTCGATGACCCGTCTGTCCTCCGGCCTGAAAATCAACAGCGCCAAAGACGACGCCGCCGGCCTGCAGATCGCTACCCGCATGACCTCGCAGATCCGCGGTCAGACCATGGCGATCAAAAACGCCAACGACGGTATCTCCATCGCCCAGACCGCTGAAGGCGCGATGCAGGAGCAGACCAACATCCTGCAGCGTATGCGTGAACTGGCCGTTCAGTCGCGAAACGACTCGAACAGCACCAACGACCGCGTCGCACTGGACAAAGAGTTCCAGTCGATGGCTTCGGAACTGACCCGTATCGCCAACAGCACCCAGCTGAACGGCAAGAACCTGCTGGACGGTTCGGCTTCGGTCATGACCTTCCAGGTAGGCTCCAACACCGGTTCGGCCAACCAGATCACCATCGACCTGAGCGCCAAGTTCACCGCTTCCGACCTGGGCGTTACCAGCGCCATCAACATCCAGGGTTCGGACACCACCACCGCCGAAGCCAACTTCAGCGCCGCTGTTTCGGCTATCGACGCCGCTCTGCAGACCATCAACAGCAACCGTGCTGACCTGGGTGCCGCTCAGAACCGTCTGACCAGCACCATCAACAACCTGCAGAACATCAACGAGAACGCCGAAGCTGCCCGTGGCCGTGTACAGGACACCGACTTCGCTGCTGAAACTGCCCAGCTGACCAAGCAGCAGACTCTGCAGCAAGCTTCCACCTCGGTTCTGGCCCAGGCCAACCAGCTGCCGTCGGCAGTACTGAAGCTGCTGGGCTAATCTGCCTGGTTGCTGGCGGGGGAGTGCCTGGCACTTCCCCGCCTTTTCATTGCGAGGTGGTAGACCATGGACATGAGCGTCAAGCTGAACCTGTCTCATGCGGCGGCACGTCCGGCCGAGCAGGGTGCTGAAAAGCCGGTCGTCCGGCCAGCGGAGCCCGGTAAGGCAGGCGACGAGAAGAAACACCTGCGCGAGGTCCAGGAAGTGCAGGATGCCGAAACGGTCAAGAGTGCCGTTGCGGAAATCGAGAAGTTCCTCAAAGCATCGCAACGCAACCTGGAATTTTCCACGGATGAAGAATCCGGCAAGATAGTAGTCAAGGTCATCGCGACCGACAGTGGTCAGGTCATTCGCCAGTTACCCTCTGAAGAGGCCTTGCGGATTGCCCGGAGCTTGAGCGATGCCAACAGTGTTCTGTTCGACGCCAAGGCTTGACCGGCGGCGGACACTAATGAAGTAATACCTGTCTGCCCTGCAGGAGCGGGGTGACACGTTGACGAGAGGGACAACAGCATGGCAAGCCCGATTACCTCCAGTACAGGCCTGGGCTCCGGTCTCAACATCACCGAGATCGTGAGCGCGTTGGTCAAGGCCGATACAACTGCCAAGCAGTCGCAGATTACCCGGCAGACCAGCAACAACAGTGCAATGATCTCGGGTATCGGCTCGCTGCGCAGTGCCCTTACAGCGTTCCAGGACGCCATGAAGGCGCTCAACAACAAGGACGCGCCGTCGTTCAACGCCTATGCGGCCACCTCTGCCAATGAAGCGGTGGTCAAGATCAAGTCGAGCAACTCCGCTGTGGCGGGTAGCTATGACATCGTGGTCGACAAGCTGGCCACCAGTTCGAAAGTGGCCAGCCAGCAGTTCGCCGGCGGCGCGACCAGCGCGATCAGCGCTGGCCAGCTGACCATCAGCCAGGGTGGCAAGACCTACAACCTGGACGTGGCCAGCGGCGCGACTCTGCAGAGTGTGCGTGACCAGATCAACAAGGAAATGAGCGCCAACGGCATCAGCGCCAACATCATCAACGAGGAAGGTGGTTCGCGCCTGGTACTCAGCTCTACCACCACCGGCGCCGGCAGCGATATTTCCCTGAGCGGCATTGCCGAGCTGACCATCGATGGCACCACGCAGATGTCAGGTACCGGAGCGGGCTATATCAACGCCCTGGCCCAGGACGCCGAACTGACCATCGATGGCCTGAAGGTCAAGAGTGCTTCCAATACCGTCGACAATGCCATCAGCGGCATGACCCTCGAACTGACCGGCGTCAGTGCCAGGCCCAGCGGCGCGACGAGCGCTACCCCTACTGCAGTGAAGGTGGCGGCGGATAACGACGGCTTGAAGAAGTCGGTGCAGAGCTTCGTCGATGCCTACAACACGCTGCAGAAGGCGATCACTTCGCTGACCTCCACCAGCCGCGACGCGAATGACAAGCTGGTGCTCGGCCCGCTCACCAACGACCCCACCACGCGTTCGTTGCTGGGCGACATCCGCAAGGTGTTGAGCGAGGTCGGGGCAGGTGACAACCTGACCACCCTCAGCCAGCTGGGTATCAATACCCAGAAGGACGGCACGCTGGAGTTCAACAGCACCAAGTTCAACTCGGCGATGAACGACAAGAAGCTGGGTGTCGAAGTGCAGACGCTGTTTACCGGAGCCAACGGTATCTTCGAGCGGATGAACAAGGCCATCGACCCGTACAACAAGACCGATGGCAGCCTTGCCACGCGCAAGGCCAACCTCGACAAGGCGGCTTCGCAGCTGGCCGCCCAGCAGGCAGCCCTGGACCGCCGCACCGAGTCGCTGACCGAGTCGCTGACCAAGCAGTATGTCGCGCTCGACACTGCGCTGGGCAAGATGAAGGCGCAAGCCGACCAGATCACTTCGATCTTCGAGGCCATCAACGCCCAAGCCAAGAAGTCCTGATAGCCCGAACCTGGCAGAAGCCCGGCGACACCCTCCAGGGTGTCCCGGGCTTTTGGCTTTTCCGCTAAAGTTTTTTGACGTCCCGGCGATACACAGGGTACAAGCAACCTTTTTCGCAGCAACGAGGTAGATCCATGAACCCGATGTTGGCCCTTCGGCAGTATCAGAAAGTCAACGGCGTGGCGCAGACATCCGAAGCAAGCCCGCACCGTCTGGTGCAGATGCTCATGCAGGGTGGCCTTGACCGCATGGCGCAGGCCAAGGGCGCCATAGCGCGCAATGACATCGCGCAACGTGGCATTCTCATTGGCAAGGCCATCGACATCATCGGCGGCTTGCGCGAAGGCCTGGACCTGGAAAACCACGCCGACAGCCTGGCCGACCTGGACAGCCTGTATACCTACATGAGTCGTCGGCTGATCGAAGCCAACGCCAAGGGTGACCCCGACATCATCGATGAGGTGGCGCGCCTGCTGATCACTGTGAAGGAGGGTTGGGACGCAATCGGCGATCAGTCGCCGACGGCCTGACAAGCATTGACATGAGCGACGTTATCGCCGGAATCGAGCAAACCCGGGAGCTGCTGCTGGCGGCGCTGGCCAACCGTGACTGGGAGGCAGTAGGGCAATTGGACCTGGAGTGCCGCCTGCGCATCAGCGACATGCTGACCGAGGCAAAGGGCAACGAGGCCGATGTCAGTGCCAGCCTTGAGCAATTATTGAGCGTTTATCGCCAACTAATTGAAGTTGCAAGTGGCGAGCGTCAATCCCTGGTCGACGAAATGACGAAAATCCGTCAGGCGAAAAACGCCGCGAAGGTATACCATCTGTTCTCGTGACCACAGATGTTGCCAAAAGCCATGCGCCATTAATTTGACTGGCTGGTGATTTTTGACTTTACTAGTGGCTGTTTTCGAATTTCAGACGTCCGAACACTGACCATTCAGTCGGAATGATGTCGAACACGCCCATGCTGGGCGCCGATATGACTAGGGAAGTTGCTATTGCATGTGGCGTGAAACCAAGATTCTGCTGATCGATGACGACAGCGCACGCCGCCGCGATCTCGCGGTGGTGCTCAACTTCCTGGGTGAAGAAAACCTCGCTTGCTCCAGCCATGACTGGCAGCAAATGGTCGAGCCGTTGTCTTCCAGTCGTGAAGTGCTGTGCGTGCTCATCGGTGCTGTGAATGCTCCGGGCAATCTCCTTGGGCTGGTTAAGACAGTGGCAGGGTGGGATGAGTTCCTTCCCGTTCTGCTTTTAGGTGAAATTTCTTCTGCAGAGCTCCCGGAGGACCTTCGTCGTCGGGTGCTTTCCAATCTGGAAATGCCGCCGAGCTACAGCCAGTTGCTGGATTCGCTGCACCGTGCCCAGGTCTACCGCGAGATGTACGACCAGGCACGCGAGCGTGGGCGCCAGCGCGAACCGAACCTGTTCCGCAGCCTGGTCGGCACCAGCCGTGCCATCCAGCATGTGCGGCAGATGATGCAGCAGGTGGCCGATACCGATGCCAGTGTGCTGATCCTCGGCGAGTCCGGCACCGGCAAGGAAGTGGTGGCGCGCAACCTCCACTACCATTCCAAGCGCCGCGAAGCGCCATTCGTGCCGGTCAACTGCGGGGCGATCCCGGCCGAACTGCTGGAAAGCGAACTGTTCGGCCACGAGAAAGGTGCCTTTACCGGGGCCATCACCAGCCGTGCCGGGCGCTTCGAGCTGGCCAACGGCGGTACCCTGTTCCTCGACGAAATCGGCGACATGCCGTTGCCGATGCAGGTCAAGCTGTTGCGCGTACTGCAGGAACGTACATTCGAGCGCGTGGGCAGCAACAAGACCCAGAGCATCGATGTACGCATCATCGCCGCGACCCACAAGAACCTCGAGACCATGATCGAGGAGGGCACGTTCCGCGAAGACCTGTACTATCGCCTCAACGTGTTCCCCATCGAGATGGCGCCGCTGCGTGAGCGGGTGGAGGACATACCGCTGCTGATGAACGAGCTGATCTCGCGCATGGAGCACGAGAAGCGCGGTTCCATCCGTTTCAACTCTGCCGCGATCATGTCGCTGTGTCGGCATGGCTGGCCGGGTAACGTGCGTGAGCTGGCCAACCTGGTCGAGCGCATGGCGATCATGCATCCATATGGAGTGATCGGCGTATCCGAGCTGCCGAAGAAATTCCGTTACGTCGATGACGAAGACGAGCAGATGGTCGATAGCCTGCGCAGCGACCTCGAAGAGCGCGTGGCAATCAATGGCCACGCGCCGAACTTCAGCAACCACGCGATGCTGCCCCCTGAAGGCCTGGACCTGAAGGACTACCTCGGCAGCCTGGAGCAGGGTCTGATCCAGCAGGCCCTGGACGACGCCAACGGTATCGTCGCGCGTGCGGCCGAGCGGTTGCGCATTCGTCGCACTACCCTGGTCGAGAAAATGCGCAAGTACGGCATGAGCCGTCAGGGTGGCGAGGAACAGGCGGAGGATTGACGCCTGGCGGTCGCCTGTATCGGCCCCTTCGCGGGTGCAGGCGGCACAAGTCCCCAGCTCCGGCACGGCTATTGCTACACCGCTGGCAACATACCGTTTTTATGACGGTCAGCCACGCGAGAGAGCACGATGCCCCAGGCCGCCCACGTATCCCGAGCCCCCTTTGCGCAGGGGCAAACCCTGGTCGAACAGGAAAGCCGCCAGGGCGTCGAACAGGCCTTTGCCCTGTTCAATCAGGTGTCCAGCCAACTGAGTCAGTCCTACAGTCTGCTCGAGGCGCGGGTCAGCGAACTCAAGGGTGAACTGGCGGTGGTCAGTGCCCAGCGCATTGCCGAGCTGAGCGAAAAGGAGCGCCTGGCCAACCGCCTGCAGAATTTGCTGGACCTGCTGCCAGGCGGGGTGATCGTGATCGATGGCCAGGGCCTGGTGCGTGAAGCCAACCCGGCCGCCTGTGAACTGCTCGGAGAGCCGCTGATCGGCCAGCTGTGGCGCCAGGTGATCGCACGCAGCTTTGCCCCACGCAAGGACGACGGCCACGAAGTCTCGCTGCGCGACGGTCGCCGCCTGTCTATTGCCACCCGCTCGCTGGATGCCGAGCCAGGCCAGTTGGTGCTGCTCAACGACCTGACTGAAACCCGTCGCCTGCAGGACCAGCTGGCCCGCCATGAACGGCTGTCGTCGCTGGGGCGCATGGTCGCCTCGCTGGCCCACCAGATCCGCACGCCGCTGTCGGCGGCCATGCTCTACGCCAGCCACCTGGCAGATCCCGAACAAGACCTGAGTATGGAAACCCGCCAGCGTTTTGCCGGTACCCTGAAAGAGCGCCTGCACGAGCTTGAGCACCAGGTGCGCGACATGCTGGTATTTGCCCGTGGCGAATTGCCGCTGGGTGACCGGATAACGCCAAAGGCATTGTTCCAGGCGTTGCAGCAGGCAGCCCAGGTGCATGTACAGGGGCACACCGTGCGCTGGCAGTGCGACAGCCACCTCGGTGAGCTGCTATGCAACCGCGATACCCTGGTCGGTGCCTTGCTCAACCTGATCGAGAATGCCCTGCAGGCCAGCGACAGCCCGGCGCGGTTGAAGGTGCATCTGTTCCGCCGCCAGCGTACCTTGCACCTGTGCGTGAGCGACGCCGGCAGTGGCATCGCGGCAGGCCTGCTCGGGCGCCTGGGCGAACCGTTCCTGACCACCAGGCCCACCGGCACCGGCCTGGGTCTGGCCGTGGTCAAGGCCGTGGTGCGTGCGCATCAGGGCTCGCTCAGCCTGCGCTCGAAGGTTGGCCGGGGTACCTGCGTGCGGGTGGAGCTGCCGTTGATCGACGGGCAGTTGGCGGAGGGCGCGTAATGGCGATCAAGGTGCTGCTGGTGGAAGACGACCGGGTATTGCGCCAGGCGCTGGGCGATACCCTGGACATCGGCGGTTTCGCCTACCAGGCGGTAGGTAGTGCCGAGGAAGCCCTGGTGGCGGTGCAGCAACAAGCCTTCAGCCTGGTGGTCAGCGATGTCAACATGCCCGGCATGGACGGGCACCAGCTGTTGGCCCAGTTGCGCCGCCAGCAGCCGCAGTTGCCGGTATTGCTGATGACCGCGCATGCCGCCGTGGAGCGCGCTGTCGAGGCCATGCGCCAGGGCGCTGCTGATTACCTGGTCAAGCCATTCGAGCCCAAGGCCCTGCTCAGTCTGGTCGAGCGCCATGCTGCCGGGCGACTGGGGGCGGCCGAGGAAGACGGCCCGGTCGCTTGCGAGCCGGCCAGCCGGCAATTGCTGGAGTTGGCCGCGCGTGTGGCGCGCAGCGACTCGACCGTGCTGATTTCGGGTGAGTCGGGCACCGGCAAGGAAGTGCTGGCGCGCTACATCCACCAGCAGTCGCCGCGGGCCGCGCAACCGTTCGTGGCAATCAATTGCGCGGCCATCCCCGATAACATGCTCGAGGCCACCTTGTTCGGCCATGAGAAGGGTGCCTTCACCGGCGCCATTGCCGCCCAGGCCGGCAAGTTCGAACAGGCCGACGGCGGCACCTTGCTGCTCGACGAGATTTCGGAAATGCCGCTGGCCCTGCAAGCCAAGTTGCTGCGGGTGCTGCAGGAGCGTGAAGTAGAGCGGGTAGGCGGGCGCAAACCGATCAGCCTGGATATCCGCGTGCTGGCTACCACCAACCGTGACCTGGCCGGCGAGGTGGCGGCCGGGCGTTTCCGCGAAGACCTGTTCTACCGGCTGTCGGTGTTCCCTCTGGCCTGGCGCCCGCTGCGCGAACGCCCGGGCGACATCCTGCAACTGGCCGAGCGGCTGCTGGCCCGCCATGTGGCCAAGATGAAGCATGCGCCGGTGCGCCTGTCGTCCGAGGCTCGCGCCTGCCTGCAGGCGCATGCCTGGCCGGGCAACGTACGCGAACTGGACAACGCCCTGCAGCGCGCGTTGATCCTGCAACAGGGCGGCGTGATCGAGGCGGCGGATTTTTGTCTGGCGGGCGCCATTCCATTGTCAGCTGGCAGCGAGCCACCACCGGACGCGGTCGTCGAGGCGGGCGGGTTGGGTGATGACATGCGCCGCCACGAGTACCAGATGATCATCGACACCCTGCGCGCCGAGCGTGGTCGCCGCAAAGAAGCGGCTGAACGGCTGGGAATAAGCCCACGCACCTTGCGCTACAAACTGGCGCAGATGCGCGATGCCGGGTTCGACGTCGAAGCCAGCCTGTTCGGCTGACACAACTTACGGAACCGCACGAGGCCGCTCCTGCAGGGGGCGTAAAAAACCGGGTTGGTCGCAGGCTGGCACCTTTGTTGCTTTAGGTAGGCTATCCGCCGCATCACGTCAAAAAAATGCGGCCGCAGGAGAGAGAAGGGTCATGAGCCAAGGTGTTGAATTCAATCGTCTGATGTTGGACATGCGGGCCATGCAGGCCGACGCCATGTCGCTGCCCAAGGTAGCTGCAGCCCCCGAGCTGGCACCGGGGCAGAGTACCTTTGCCGACATGCTCGGCCAGGCCATCGGCAAGGTGCATGAGACGCAGCAGGCTTCGACCCAGCTGGCCAACGCCTTCGAGATCGGCAAGAGCGGCGTCGACCTGACTGACGTCATGATCGCTTCGCAAAAGGCCAGCGTATCGATGCAGGCCCTGACCCAGGTACGCAACAAGCTGGTCCAGGCGTACCAGGACATCATGCAGATGCCGGTTTGAGGACGGACATAATCCATGGCTGAAGCAGTCGTCGACAACGCCCCCGTGAAAAGCGGTCCGCCAGCGGCCAAGCCGCCGCTGTTCGGCATGGCGTTTCTGGAAAACATCGCGCAGATGCCCATGCTGCGTCAGATCGGCCTGTTGGTCGGCCTGGCCGCCAGCGTGGCGATCGGCTTTGCCGTGGTGCTGTGGTCGCAACAACCGGACTACCGCCCGCTGTACGGCAGCCTGGCGGGCATGGATACCAAGCAGGTCATGGATACTTTGGCCGCGGCCGACATCCCCTACAACGTCGAGCCCAATTCCGGCGCTCTGCTGGTCAAGGCCGACGACCTCTCCCGTGCGCGCCTGAAACTGGCCGCGGCCGGCGTGGCGCCGAGCGATGGCAATATCGGCTTCGAACTGCTCGACAAGGAGCAGGGGCTGGGCACCAGCCAGTTCATGGAGGCCACCCGTTATCGTCGCAGCCTGGAGGGTGAGCTGGCGCGTACCGTGTCCAGCCTGAACAATGTCAAGGGCGCGCGAGTACACCTGGCGATTCCGAAAAGCTCGGTGTTCGTGCGTGACGAGCGCAAGCCCAGCGCCTCGGTGCTGGTCGAGCTGTATCCGGGCCGTGCCCTGGAAGCCGGGCAGGTGATGGCCATCGTCAACCTGGTCGCGACCAGCGTGCCGGAACTGGACAAGTCCCAGGTCACCGTGGTCGACCAGAAAGGCAACCTGCTGTCCGAGCAGATCCAGGACACCGCTCTGACCCAGGCTGGCAAGCAGTTCGACTACAGCCGCCGGGTGGAAAGCATGCTCACCCAGCGCGTGCACAACATCCTGCAGCCGGTGCTGGGCAATGACCGCTACAAGGCCGAAGTGTCTGCCGACCTGGACTTCAGCGCGGTCGAATCCACCTCCGAGCAGTTCAACCCCGACCAGCCGGCATTGCGCAGCGAGCAGTCGGTCGACGAACAACGTGCCAGCAGCCAGGGCCCGCAGGGGGTGCCTGGTGCGCTGAGCAACCAGCCGCCAGGCCCGGCCTCGGCACCGCAGACCACCGGTGGCGCTGCCACGCCGGCGGCGGCTATCCAGCCCGGCCAGCCGCTGGTAGACGCCAATGGCCAGCAGATCATGGACCCGGCCACCGGCCAGCCGATGCTGGCGCCGTACCCGTCGGACAAGCGTCAGCAGAGCACCAAGAACTTCGAGCTGGACCGCTCCATCAGCCATACCCGCCAGCAGCAGGGGCGCATGACCCGCCTGTCGGTGGCCGTGGTCGTCGATGACCAGGTCAAGGTCGACCCGGCCACCGGTGACACCACCCGTGCGCCGTGGGGCGCCGAGGACCTGGCGCGCTTCACCCGCCTGGTGCAGGACGCGGTCGGTTTCGATGCCAGCCGTGGCGACAGCGTGACGGTAATCAACGTGCCGTTCGCTGCCGACCGTGGTGAGGAAATCGCCGATATCGCCTTCTACCAGCAGCCGTGGTTCTGGGACATCGTCAAACAGGTGCTGGGCGTGGTGTTCATCCTGGTGCTGGTGTTCGGTGTACTGCGGCCGGTGTTGAACAATATTACCGGGGGCGGCAAGCAGGCTGCCCAGGATAGCGACATGGAGCTGGGCGGCATGGTGGGGTTGGATGGCGAACTGGCCAGCGACCGCGTCACTCTGGGTGGCCCGACAAGCATTCTGCTGCCTAGTCCGACCGAGGGCTACGAGGCACAGCTCAACGCAATCAAAGGCCTGGTGGCCGAAGACCCGGGCCGTGTGGCCCAGGTCGTGAAAGAGTGGATCAACGCCGATGAGTGATAACCGAGCCGTTACCGCCAAGCTGAGCCGCGTCGACAAAGCGGCGATCCTCCTGCTCTCGCTGGGCGAGACCGATGCAGCCCAGGTGCTGCGCCACATGGGGCCCAAGGAAGTGCAGCGGGTCGGTGTGGCGATGGCGCAGATGGGCAATGTGCACCGCGACCAGGTCGAGCAGGTGATGAGCGAGTTCGTCGAGATCGTCGGCGACCAGACCAGCCTGGGCGTCGGTTCCGACGCGTACATCCGCAAGATGCTCAACCAGGCCCTGGGTGAGGACAAGGCCAATGGCCTGGTCGACCGCATCCTGCTCGGTGGCAACACCAGCGGCCTGGACAGCCTCAAGTGGATGGAGCCGCGTGCCGTGGCCGACGTGATCCGCTACGAGCACCCGCAGATCCAGGCCATCGTGGTGGCCTACCTCGACCCCGACCAGGCTGGCGAAGTGCTGAGCAATTTCGACCACAAGGTGCGCCTGGACATCGTCTTGCGCGTCTCCTCGCTGAACACCGTGCAACCGGCGGCGCTGAAAGAGTTGAACCAGATCCTCGAGAAGCAGTTCTCGGGCAACTCCAATGCGGCGCGCACCACCTTGGGCGGTATCAAGCGTGCGGCCGACATCATGAACTTCCTCGACAGTTCGGTCGAAGGTGCACTGATGGACGCGATCCGCGAAATCGACAGCGACCTGTCGGAGCAGATCGAGGACCTGATGTTCGTCTTCAACAACCTGGCCGACGTCGACGACCGTGGCATCCAGGCGCTGCTGCGCGAAGTGTCGTCGGATGTGCTGGTGGTGTCGCTCAAGGGCGCCGACGAGCGGGTCAAGGACAAGATTTTCAAGAACATGTCCAAACGTGCTTCCGAGCTGCTGCGCGACGACCTGGAGGCCAAGGGACCGGTGCGGGTCAGCGACGTGGAAACGGCGCAGAAGGAAATCCTCACCATCGCCCGACGCATGGCCGAGGCCGGCGAGATCGTGCTCGGCGGCAAGGGCGCCGAGGAAATGATCTGATCCACCAGGCGACGCGCTCCGCTGTCGATCAGGCGCCGCGCCTCCAGCAGGGGGCGTAGGTTGCTGATGGCTATTGAGTACTTGAAAACATGCCCACCAAAGAACGTCACCCCAGCGACCTGATCCGCGCCCACGACCTCGAGGGCGTGGATGTGTGGGCGCTGCCCAGCTTCGACCCGCAGCCGGAGCCCGAACCCGAGCCGGAGCCCGAGGTCATCGAGGAAGAAGTCGAGGAAGTGCCGCTGGAGGAAGTCCAGCCGCTGACCCTGGAAGAACTCGAAGCCATCCGCCAGGAGGCCTACAACGAAGGCTTCGCCACCGGCGAGCGCGAGGGCTTCCACAGCACCCAGCTGAAGGTGCGCCAGGAAGCCGAAGAAGCCCTGAAGGCCAAGCTGGAAAGCCTTGAGCGACTGATGACCAACCTGATGGAGCCGATCGCCGAACAGGATACGCAGATCGAGAAATCGGTGATCCACCTGGTGGCGCACATGACGCGCCAGGTCATCGGTCGCGAACTGCGCGGCGATTCCAGCCACATCACCCAGGTGCTGCGCGAGGCGCTCAAGCTGCTGCCCATGGGCGCGGACAACATCCGGATCCACCTCAACCCCCAGGACTTCGAGCTGGTCAAGGCGCTGCGCGAACGCCATGAGGAGAACTGGCGGTTGCTCGAGGACAGTGCGCTGCTGCCGGGCGGCTGTCGCATCGAGACCGCCCACAGCCGTATCGACGCCACCATGGAAACCCGCATCGAGAAAGCCGTGGCGCAACTGTTCGACCGCTTGCATGACCATTCCCTGCATCCGGCGGCAGCCGATATCGCCGTCGATCTGGCCCGCCCCGATGAAGCTTGAGCGCACCAGCTTCGGCAAACGGCTGGGCGGCTATGCCGAGGCTGTCGACCTGCCGGCCCAGCCGGTGGTGGAAGGCCGCCTGCTGCGCATGGTCGGCCTCACCCTGGAGGCAGAAGGCCTGCGCGCGGCGGTCGGTACCCGCTGCCTGGTGATCAACGACGACAGCTACCACCCGGTGCAGGTCGAGGCCGAAGTCATGGGCTTTGCCGGGACCAAAGTGTTCCTGATGCCGGTTGGCAGCATCGTCGGCATCGCCCCGGGCGCCCGGGTGGTACCGCTGGATGACAGTGGCCGTCTGCCGATGGGCATGAGCATGCTTGGCCGGGTACTCGACGGTGCCGGCCGGCCGCTGGATGGCAAGGGCGGGATGAAGGCCGAGGACTGGGTGCCGATGGACGGGCCGGTGATCAACCCGCTCAACCGCGACCCGATCAGCAAGCCGCTGGACGTAGGTATTCGCAGCATCAACGGGTTGCTGACGGTGGGCCGTGGCCAGCGCCTGGGCCTGTTCGCGGGTACCGGCGTGGGTAAATCGGTGCTGCTGGGCATGATGACCCGCTTCACCGAAGCCGAGATCATCGTCGTCGGCCTGATCGGTGAGCGTGGCCGCGAGGTGAAGGAATTCATCGAGCATATCCTAGGTGAAGAAGGCCTCAAGCGCTCGGTGGTGGTCGCTTCGCCCGCCGACGATGCGCCATTGATGCGCCTGCGCGCCGCCATGTACTGCACGCGCATTGCCGAGTACTTCCGCGACAAGGGCAAGAACGTGCTGTTGCTGATGGACTCGCTGACCCGTTTCGCCCAGGCCCAGCGGGAAATCGCCTTGGCCATCGGCGAGCCGCCGGCCACCCGCGGTTACCCGCCGTCGGTATTCGCCAAGCTGCCCAAGCTGGTGGAGCGGGCGGGTAACGGCGAGCCGGGCGGGGGGTCGATCACTGCGTTCTACACCGTGCTGTCCGAGGGTGACGACCAGCAGGATCCGATCGCCGACTCCGCGCGCGGTGTGCTCGACGGCCACTTCGTGCTGTCGCGCCGGCTGGCCGAGGAGGGCCATTATCCCGCCATCGACATCGAGGCCTCGATCAGCCGCGTCATGCCTCAGGTGGTCGATGCCGACCATCTGCGCCAGGCGCAGAAGCTCAAGCAGTTGTGGTCACGCCTCTCGCAAAGCCGCGACCTGATCAGCGTGGGCGCCTACGTGGCCGGCGGCGATCCGGAAACCGACCTGGCTATCGCCTTGCAATCGCAGATGGTCGAGTTCCTGCGCCAGGGCCTGCACGAGAACGTGGGCATGGCGCAAAGCCGCGAACAGTTGGGCGCGATCTTCACGCCCCCGGCGAGCTGATAGGCCATGGCCCTGCCCGGACGTGCCGCGCGCCTGGCGCCGGTGGTGGACATGGCCGAGGAGGCCGAGCGCAAGGCGGCCCAGCGCCTCGGGCATTTTCAGCAGCAGGTGGCGACGGCCCAGGCCAAGCTGGCTGAACTCGAACGGTTCCGCGAGGATTACCAGCTGCAGTGGATCAACCGTGGCGGGCAGGGGGTCAATGGCAGCTGGCTGGTCAACTACCAGCGTTTCCTCGGGCAACTGGAAACGGCCATGACCCAGCAGCGGCAAAGCCTGGTCTGGCACCAGAACAACCTCAACAACGCGCGTGGCACCTGGCAGCAGGCCTATGCCCGGGTGGAGGGCTTGCGCAAGCTGGTGCAGCGCTACCAGGAAGAAGCCCGGCGTGCGGAAGACAAGCGCGAACAGCGCCTGCTCGATGAGCTGTCCCAGCGCCTGCCACGGCAGCCCCCGCTTTAACGGTCCTTTGGCGGCGGGTTTATCCGCGAAGTGGCCGGCACAGGCAACCTGTATCCACAAGCCGCATCGCTTGCAGCCCCCGCCGTTGCCTGCTAAACCTTTAAGCAGCCGTATCCGCCATCATCGAAGGAATCGCTAGCATGGCAGTCGAGACTGATTTTTCGCAGGACGGGAAAAAACTGACGATCAAGATCAAGGGTCGCTTCGATTTCGGCAAGCACCAGGAGTTTCGTGACGCCTACGAGCGTCAGCCCAGCCGCCCCGATTCGGTGGTGGTCGACCTGAAGGATACTACGTACCTCGACAGTTCCGCGCTCGGCATGCTGCTGTTGCTGCGCGACCATGCCGGTGGTGACGATTCGGACGTGCGTGTAGTGCATGCCAGCTCCGATGTTCGCAAGATCCTCGCCATCTCCAATTTCGAAAAACTTTTCGATATCAGTTGAGCGCCGACATGCCGGCCGAGCAGGCGTTGACCGTGCTGGTCGCCGAGGACGGTGCCGCCGACCGCCTGCTGCTGGCGCAGATCGTCCGGCGTCAGGGGCATCAGGTGGTCACGGCGGAAAACGGCGAGCAGGCGGTGGCAGTGTTCATCGAGCGGCGCCCGCAACTGGTGCTGCTGGATGCGTTGATGCCGGTGATGGATGGCTTCGAGGCGGCGCGGCAGATCAAGGCGCTGGCCGGCGAGGCGCTGGTGCCGATCATTTTCCTGACTTCGCTGAACGAGGAAGAGGGCCTGGTGCGCTGCCTGGAGGCCGGTGGCGATGACTTCATGGCCAAACCTTACAGCGCAGTGATACTCGGCGCCAAGATTCGCGCCATGGACCGCTTGCGCCGCCTGCAGGCCACCGTGCTGGAGCAGCGCGACCAGATTGCCCGGCATCATGATCATCTGCTGAACGAACAGCGGGTGGCCAAGGCGGTGTTCGACAAGGTGGCCCACTCCGGGTGCCTGGCCGCACCCAACATCCGCTATCTGCAGTCACCTTACGCGCTGTTCAATGGCGACCTGATGCTGGCCGCCTTCACGCCGTCCGGCGACATGCGTGTGCTGCTCGGTGATTTCACCGGCCACGGCCTGCCGGCGGCGGTAGGGGCGATGCCGCTGGCCGAAGTGTTCTATGGCATGACCGCCAAGGGCTACGGTATCGCGCAGATCCTGCGCGAGATGAATGCCAAGCTCAAGCGCATCCTGCCAGTGGACATGTTCTGTTGCGCGCTGTTGCTCGACCTCAATGCGCAGCGCGGTTCGGTGGAAGTCTGGAACGGCGGCATGCCTGATGGCTATCGCCTGTCGGTAGAGGGGCAGGTGCTGTCGGTATTGAGTTCGCAACACCTGCCACTGGGCATTCTAGCTGCCGAGCGTTTCGATGACAGTACCGAAGTGCTGCCGCTGGCGCCGGGCGAGCGCTTGCTGCTGCTGTCGGACGGGGTGATCGATACCGCTGACGACCAGGAGCGCCTGTTCGGTGTTCGGCGCCTGCGCAAGGTGCTGGCCGACAACCGTGACCCGGCGCAGTTGTTCGATGAAGTGATGCAGGCCCTGGAGCGCTTCGGTGGGCGCCCGCGCGATGACATCAGCCTGTGCGACATTCGTATGCTCAGCGCCGAGGAGCGGGTGCCGGTGCCGGTTATCTACTCGGACAGCGGTCGCTCCAGCCCGCTGCACTGGTCGCTGCGGTTCGAAGTGCGTGGCGAGAGTCTGGAGCGCTTCAACCCGGTACCTTACCTGGTGCAGTTGTTGCAGGAAATTCACGGCCTGCGCGCGCGTACCGGCAACCTTCACAGTGTGCTCAGCGAGCTGTATTCCAACGCCCTGGAGCATGGTGTACTGGGCCTGGACTCGCAGCTCAAGCGCGATGTGCAGGGCTTTGCCGCCTATTACCAGGAACGCGCCCGGCGCCTGATGCAGCTGACCGACGGTTACGTGCGCATCGACTTCAAGGTTGAACCGTACGGCGACGGCGGGCGTCTCATGATCGAGGTCCGCGACAGTGGCGCCGGCTTCGATGTGCAGCAGGTGCTGGCGCGGCCTGCAACGGAGCAGGGGCTGAGCGGACGCGGCCTGAACCTGGTCCGGCGGCTGGCCAGCAGCGCGCGCTGGAGCGAAGGCGGGCGTTGCGCGCAGGTGGAGTTCGTCTGGTGAGCCACGGGCTGGCTCGGGCATAATCTGGCTTGATCAAGGGAGTGAACAAGTGACTGACATGCATATTGACCATAAGGTACTCAGCGACCTGCGTGAAGTCATGGAAGATGGCTACCTGCAACTGGTGCAGACATTTCTCGAAGACTCCGAACGGCGCCTGGGCCAGCTGCACGCGGCCAGAAGTGCCGAGGAACTCGGTTCGGCCGCGCACAGCTTCAAGGGCAGCAGCAGCAACATGGGCGCGGTTGCGTTGGCCAGCCTGTGCCAGCAGCTGGAGGAGCGCGCGCGACGGCCGCCGCTGTATGGCATCGAAGACCTGATCTCCCGTATAGATCGGGAGTTCTTCGAGGTACAGCGTTTCTACCGGGGCGAGCAGCAACGTATTTCGGCGGGTTGATGGGTAACTTGGCGCGACTCTTGCTTTCCACTGCCTGGATGTCTTTTTTGTTCCCGGCGCGGAGACCGCTCGATGCCTGTCGCACCCAACCCGTTGTTGCAAGCCAACGCCATTGCCAACCCCGCGCGGTCGGCCCCCGCACTGGCCGACAAACCGCTGCAGGCGCCAGCGGACAAAGGCGCCGGCTTCGACCAGGTGATGGCCAGGCAGGGGCAGGACAAGCCGGTCGGGCAGAACGACAAGGTCGCCCAGGGCAGGCCCAAGGACAAACCTGAGCCGGCGCAGGGTGGCAAGACCGAGCCTGCTGACAAGTCCGCTGTTGCCGATGACGGCAAACCATTGCCAGCCGACACCCAGGCCGATACCGACATGCGCGATGCCAGCCTGGTCGCTGGCCAG
This sequence comes from Pseudomonas sp. TE21394, assembly GCF_054057835.1. Taxonomy (NCBI): domain Bacteria; kingdom Pseudomonadati; phylum Pseudomonadota; class Gammaproteobacteria; order Pseudomonadales; family Pseudomonadaceae; genus Pseudomonas; species Pseudomonas sp. TE21394. The sequence continues at coordinate 3,577,154 of NZ_JBSRZR010000001.1, forward strand.
GTCACCGACGCCCAGCCTGGCGCACAACTGATCCAGGCCCAGGCCGAGGCCGTGGCACCGGTGCTGCAGGCCGCCACGGCGCAGGTTCCGGCCGCGCTGCCCGAGGCGCCGGCAGATGAGGAAACCTTCGACTCTGACGCCGACCCGTTGGCCAACCTGCCAACCTTGCGCCTGGCGCTGGAGCACAGTGCCCAGGCCAAGGGAGCAACCTCGGCCCATGCCCTTGACCCGGCGCAAGCCCAGGCGGAAGAAGGGTCTGTGGCCGTCAATAGCTTGGCGGGCCTGGTGGAAAATGCCGATGGTGCAGCAGCCGACGGTGGGGAGCCTGGCGACAAGGCCTTCGGCGCCTTGCTCGAAGATGGCCTGAAGGACACCAAGAGCGCCAGCAGCGACACCCGCGTCGACGATTTCGCCAACCGTCTGGCCAACCTGACCCAGGCGGCCACGGCCAAGACCGCCAATGCCATGCCGGTCAATGCCAGCCCGTTGCACCAGCCGCTGCCCATGAACCAGAACGCCTGGGCCGAGGGCCTGGTCAACCGGGTCATGTACCTGTCCAGCCAGAACCTCAAGTCGGCGGATATCCAGCTGGAGCCGGCAGAGCTTGGTCGGCTGGACATTCGCGTCAATGTTGCGACGGACCAGTCGACCCAGATCACCTTCATCAGTGGCCACGCCGGTGTGCGTGATGCCCTTGACAGCCAGGTACACCGCCTGCGTGAACTGTTCACCCAGCAGGGCCTGGCCCAGCCGGACGTCAACGTGGCCGATCAGTCGCGTGGGCAGCAGCAACAGCAGGCGCAGGCCCAGGGCAGCCAATTGTCCGGGGTGGCGGCGCGGCAGGCGGAGCAGGGCGGTACCGAGACCGCCGACAGCAGCCGACCTGTGGAGCAGCAGCTGGTCATCGGTGACAGTGCGGTCGATTACTACGCCTGATGCCAGGGCGTATGCCTTGGGTTGTGCGGCGCTCGATTCGCAGGCGCAAGGTCCATCAAGCCCAAAGCTGGCATAACACTTGCTCAAGCCAAGCCATCCTCCCTTGAACCCCCGATGGACGACGGATTATTGGCATGGCGAAAAGCGAAGCAGTCAAAGACCCCGCCACTAAAGGCAAACTCAAGCTGATCCTGCTGGCGGTCGTCGGCCTGTTGCTGGCGATTGGCCTATCGGTCGGCGCCACCTGGTTCATCATGCACAAGAGCGAGCCGGCCCCGGCCGCCGAGGCAACGGCCGGCAACGTCAAGCCTGCGGCGCTCTACGAGCCGCTGGCCCCGGCTTTCGTGGTCAACTTCAACCAGAACGGTCGCCAGCGCTACATGCAGGTGAGCATTACCCTGCAGGCGCGCAACCAGGCCGACCTTGACGCCCTCAAGGTGCACATGCCGGTCATCCGCAACAACCTGGTGATGATGTTCTCCGGGCAAGGCTTCGACACCCTGGCTGGCAGCCCGGTCGGGCAGGAGATGCTGCGCCAGAAGGCCACCGCGGTGGTCCAGGAAGTGGCGCAGAAGGAAGTCGGCAAGCCGGTCATCGACCAGTTGCTGTTCACCAATTTCGTATTGCAGTAGGAGTCCGCAATGGCCGTACAGGACCTGCTGTCCCAGGATGAAATCGATGCCTTGTTGCATGGCGTCGACGACGGTCTGGTGCAGACCGAGAGTGCCACCGAGCCTGGCAGCATCAAGAGCTATGACCTGACCAGTCAGGACCGTATCGTGCGGGGTCGCATGCCGACCCTGGAAATGATCAACGAGCGCTTCGCCCGTTACACCCGGATCAGCATGTTCAACCTGCTGCGTCGCTCCGCCGACGTGGCGGTAGGCGGCGTGCAAGTGATGAAGTTCGGCGAATACGTGCATTCGCTGTACGTCCCGACCAGCCTCAACCTGGTCAAGATCAAGCCACTGCGCGGCACCTCGCTGTTCATCCTCGATGCCAAGCTGGTATTCAAGCTGGTGGACAATTTCTTTGGCGGCGACGGCCGTCACGCCAAGATCGAAGGCCGCGAGTTCACCCCCACCGAGCTACGCGTGGTGCGCATGGTGCTGGACCAGTGCTTCGTTGACCTGCGGGAAGCCTGGCAGGCGATCATGCCGGTCACTTTCGAGTACATGAACTCGGAGGTCAACCCGGCCATGGCCAACATCGTCGGCCCCAGCGAGGCGGTAGTGGTGTCGACCTTCCACATCGAGCTGGACGGCGGTGGCGGCGACCTGCACGTGACCATGCCGTACTCGATGATCGAGCCGGTGCGGGAAATGCTCGATGCCGGCTTCCAGTCCGACCTGGACGACCAGGACGAGCGCTGGGTCAAGGCCTTGCGCGAGGACGTGCTGGACGTGGCCGTGCCGGTGAGTGCCACGGTCGCCCGGCGCCAGTTGAAGCTGCGCGACATCCTGCACATGCAGCCAGGCGACGTGATTCCGGTGGAGCTGCCCGAACACCTGGTGCTGCGCGCCAACGGCGTGCCTTCGTTCAAGGCGCGCCTGGGTTCGCACAAGGGCAACCTGGCGCTGCAGATCATCGATCCGATCGAACGCCGCTGACGGCGTGCCGGTCGCTCATAACGTATTGAATGCCTGTCGAGGAAATCATGGCTAACGAAAACGAGATCACCTCCCCAGAGGACCAGGCGCTGGCCGATGAATGGGCTGCGGCACTGGAGGAAACCGGTGCAGCCGGGCAGGCCGACATCGATGCACTGCTGGGTGGCGACACCGGTAGCAGCGTTGGCGGCCCGGGCCGCTTGCCGATGGAAGAGTTCGCCAGCTCGCCGAAGCCAAGCGAGAACGTCAGCCTGGAAGGCCCGAACCTGGACGTGATCCTGGACATCCCGGTGAACATTTCCATGGAAGTGGGCAGCACCGAGATCAATATCCGCAACCTGCTGCAGCTCAACCAGGGTTCGGTCATCGAGCTGGACCGCCTGGCCGGTGAGCCGCTCGATGTGCTGGTCAACGGCACGCTGATCGCCCATGGCGAAGTGGTGGTGGTCAACGAGAAGTTCGGCATCCGCCTGACCGACGTGATCAGCCCCAGCGAACGTATCAAGAAGCTGCGCTGAGTGAAGGGCACGATGCGCGCCTGCCTGGCATTCGCCGCGCTGCTTGCCAGCCAGGCCTGTTTGGCCGCGGCCACGCCGACGTCAACGCCTGCGGCTGCGCCTGGCAGCCTGGGCGGGCAACTGGCGCAGATGGTCTTCGGCCTGCTGCTGGTGGTCGGCCTGATTTTCTTCCTGGCCTGGCTGTTGCGACGCATGCAGGGAACTGCCGTGAAGGGCGGGCAGGTGATCGAGATCGTCGGCAGCCGGGCCATCGGCCCGCGTGACCGCCTGCTGCTGGTGCAGGTGGGCAAGGCGCAGATCCTGATCGGCCATACCCCTGGCAGCATCGAGGCCCTGCATGTGCTGGCCGAGCCCGTGGAAGTACCGGAAAACGCCCGTCAGGCGACGCCGGAGTTCGCCCAGCGGCTGATGGAGCTGATGGGCAAGGACCCTAAGGACAAGAAGTGATGAGCGGCGCGCTGCGTTTGTTGTTGATTCTGGCGCTGCTGCTGGCGGCGCCGCTGGCCCTGGCCGCCGACCCGCTGTCGATCCCGGCCATCACCCTGTCCAATACCGCGGACGGGCAGCAGGAGTATTCGGTCAGCCTGCAGATCCTGCTGATCATGACGGCGCTCAGCTTCATTCCCGCGTTCGTCATCCTCATGACCAGCTTCACCCGCATCATCATTGTGTTCTCGATCCTGCGCCAGGCCCTGGGCCTGCAGCAGACGCCGTCGAACCAGCTGCTCACCGGCATGGCGCTGTTCCTCACCATGTTCATCATGGCGCCGGTGTTCGACCGGGTGAACCAGGACGCGCTGCAGCCGTACCTGAAGGAACAGATGACCGCCCAGCAGGCCATCGACAAGGCCCAGGGGCCGCTCAAGGACTTCATGCTGGCGCAAACCCGGCAAAGCGACCTCGACCTGTTCATGCGCCTGTCCAAGCGCACCGACATCGCCGGCCCGGACCAGGTCCCGTTGACGATCCTGGTGCCGGCGTTCGTCACCTCCGAGCTGAAGACCGCGTTCCAGATCGGTTTCATGATCTTCATCCCGTTCCTGATCATCGACATGGTGGTGGCCAGTGTGCTGATGGCCATGGGCATGATGATGCTGTCGCCGCTGATCATTTCATTGCCGTTCAAGATCATGCTGTTCGTGCTGGTCGATGGCTGGGCGCTGATCATGGGCACCCTGGCCAGCAGTTTCGGCGGCGTCTGACGCCGTCAAGGAGAGCCGCCGATGACCCCGGAAGTAGCTGTCGACTTGTTCCGCGATGCCTTGTGGCTGACCACACTGATGGTGGCCGTGCTGGTGGTACCGAGCCTGCTGGTGGGCCTGGTGGTGGCGATGTTCCAGGCCGCCACGCAGATCAACGAACAGACCCTGAGCTTTCTGCCGCGCCTGCTGGTGATGCTGGTCACGCTGATCATTGCCGGGCCGTGGCTGGTGCAGAAGTTCATGGAGTACATCACCGGCCTGTACACCAACATCCCGCACCTGATCGGTTGAGGCGGCGATGCTGGAATTGACCGACACGCAGATTGGCACCTGGGTCGCCACCTTCATCCTGCCCTTGTTCAGGGTGACTGCGGTGCTGATGACCATGCCCATTCTCGGTACCCGCATGTTGCCGGCGCGGGTGCGCCTGTATGTGGCGGTGGCGATTACCGTGGTGATCGTTCCGGCGCTGCCGCCGCTGCCCGAGTTCGACCCGTTGAGCCTGCGTGGCCTGCTGTTGTGCGCCGAGCAGATCATCGTCGGGACGCTGTTCGGCTTCGCCCTGCAGCTGCTGTTCCAGGCGTTCGTGATCGCCGGCCAGGTGGTAGCGGTACAGATGGGCATGGCCTTCGCGTCGATGGTCGACCCGGCCAACGGCGTCAACGTCGCGGTCATCAGCCAGTTCATGACCATGCTGGTGAGCGTGCTGTTCCTGTTGATGAACGGCCACCTGGTGGTGTTCGAAGTGCTCACCGAAAGCTTCACCACCTTGCCGGTGGGCAGCGCGCTGGCAGTCAACCAGTTCTGGGAAATGGCCGGGCGCCTGGGGTGGGTGTTCGGCGCCGGGCTGCTGTTGGTCCTGCCGGTGATCGCGGCGTTGCTGGTGGTGAACATCGCCTTTGGCGTGATGACCCGTGCGGCGCCGCAATTGAACATCTTCTCCATCGGTTTCCCGCTGACCCTGGTGCTTGGCATGGGCATTTTCTGGATCGGCCTGGCCGATATCCTGTCCCACTACCAGGCATTGGCCAGCGAAGCGCTGCAATGGCTGCGTGAATTGGCAAGGGCGCGCTGAACATGGCGGAAAGCGAAAGCGGTCAGGACAAGACAGAAGACCCCACCGACAAGCGCAAGCGCGATGCCCGCGAGAAAGGCGAAGTAGCGCGCTCCAAGGAGCTGAACACAGTGGCGGTGACCCTGGCTGGCGCCGGTGGCCTGCTGGCATTTGGTGGCTACATGGCGGAAACGCTGCTGGCGATCATGCGCATGAACTTCAGCCTGAGCCGCGACGCCATCGTCGACGAGCGGGCCATGACCGCCCTGCTGCTGGCCTCGGGCAAGATGGCGCTGTGGGCGACGCAGCCGGTGCTGATCCTGCTGTTCGTGGTCTCGTTCGTAGCGCCTATTGCCCTGAGCGGCTTCCTGTTTTCCGGCAGCCTGCTGCAGCCAAAGTTCAGTCGCATGAACCCGCTGGCGGGGATCAAGCGGATGTTCTCGATGAATGCCTTGACCGAGCTGATCAAGGCGCTGGCCAAGTTCTTCGTCATCCTGGTGATTGCAATAGTGGTGTTGATGAATGATCGCCAGGCTCTGCTGGCGATTGCCAATGAGCCGCTGGAGCAGGCGATCATCCACAGCCTGCAGGTGGTGGGCTGGAGTGCGTTGTGGATGGCGGCCGGGCTGCTGCTGATTGCCGCGGCGGACGTGCCGTACCAGCTGTGGCAGGCGTACAACAAGCTGAAGATGACCAAGCAGGAAGTCAAGGACGAGTACAAGGACAGCGAAGGCAAGCCCGAGGTCAAGCAGCGGATCCGCCAGTTGCAGCGCGAAGTTTCGCAGCGGCGGATGATGGCAGCGGTGCCACAGGCCGACGTGATCATCACCAACCCCACGCACTATGCGGTGGCCTTGCAGTATGACCCGGAGAAGGGCGGGGCGGCGCCCTTGCTGCTGGCCAAGGGCACCGATTTCATTGCCTTGAAGATTCGCGAAATTGGCGTGGAGCACAAGATCCAGATTCTTGAGTCGCCGGCTTTGGCGCGGGCGATCTACTACTCCACCGAGCTGGAGCAGGAAATTCCTGCCGGCTTGTACCTGGCGGTGGCGCAGGTCTTGGCCTATGTGTTCCAGATTCGCCAGTACCGGGCTGGCAAGGGCAAGCGGCCTGAGCCGTTGAAGGAGGATCTGCCGATTCCGCCGGACCTGCGGCGTGACAGCTGACAGATGCCCGTCTTGAAGCATTAGCGCCTGAAGCCGGGCAAAGTTGGAAGGCTTCTTGCAAAGCCACGCCCAGGCGCCCCCGGGGCGTCAAAGTTTTGCATCAAGAGGACTCGTGGTGGATCGCACTCAGTTAATCAGCAACGCCCGTCACAACCTGGCCGGCCTCGGTCGGGGCAACCTGGGTGTACCGCTGTTGTTGCTGGTCATGTTGGCAATGATGATGTTGCCGATACCACCGTTCCTGCTCGACGTATTCTTCACCTTCAACATCGCCTTGTCGATCGTGGTGCTGCTGGTGTGCGTATACGCCCTGCGCCCACTCGATTTCGCTGCGTTCCCCACCATCCTGCTGGTGGCCACGCTGTTGCGCCTGGCCTTGAACGTGGCCTCCACCCGCGTGGTAATGCTGCATGGCCAGGAAGGCCACGGCGCTGCCGGCAAGGTGATCCAGGCATTCGGCGAGGTGGTTATTGGCGGTAACTACGTGGTCGGTGCCGTGGTGTTCGCCATTCTCATGATCATCAACTTCGTGGTGGTGACCAAGGGCGCTGGGCGAATCTCGGAAGTGAGCGCGCGGTTCACCCTGGATGCCATGCCCGGCAAGCAGATGGCGATCGACGCCGACCTCAACGCCGGCCTGATCGACCAGGCCCAGGCCAAGCACCGCCGTGCCGAAGTGGCGCAGGAAGCCGAGTTCTACGGTTCGATGGACGGCGCCAGCAAGTTCGTCCGCGGTGATGCCATCGCCGGGCTGTTGATTCTGTTCATCAACCTGATCGGCGGCATGCTGATCGGCATGCTGCAGCACGGCATGAGCTTCGGTGATGCTGGCAAGGTGTATGCCTTGCTGACAATCGGTGACGGTTTGGTGGCGCAGCTGCCTTCGCTGCTGTTGTCCACCGCCGCCGCGATCATGGTCACCCGCGCCTCGGGTTCCGAGGACATGGGCAAGCTGATCAACCGGCAGATGTTCGATTCGCCCAAGGCGCTGGCAGTGTCCGGCGCGCTGATGATCGTCATGGGCCTGGTGCCGGGCATGCCGCATATCGCCTTCCTCAGCCTTGGCCTGCTGGCCGGCGGTGGCGCCTACCTGGTGTGGAAGAAGCAGCAGAAGGCCAAGCTCGAAGCGCAACAAGAGGCGCAGCGCCAGCAGGACCTGCTGCCTTCGCCGCAGCGCGCGCTGGAGACCAAGGAGCTGGGCTGGGACGACGTCACGCCCATCGACATGATCGGCCTGGAGGTCGGCTACCGGCTGATCCCGCTGGTCGACCGCAACCAGGGTGGCCAGTTGCTGGCGCGGATCAAGGGGGTGCGCAAGAAGCTCTCGCAAGACCTCGGCTTCCTCATGCCGACCGTGCACATCCGTGACAACCTCGACCTGCAACCCAGCGCCTATCGCCTGACCCTCATGGGGGTGATCCTGGCCGAGGCCGAGATCTACCCGGACCGCGAACTGGCCATCAACCCGGGGCAGGTGTTCGGCACCCTCAACGGGATCGCCGCGCGCGACCCGGCGTTTGGCCTGGAAGCGGTATGGATCGACGTCGGCCAGCGCGCCCAGGCGCAGTCGCTGGGCTACACCGTGGTCGATGCCAGTACCGTGGTGGCCACCCACCTCAACCAGATCCTGCAGAAGCATTGCCACGAACTGATCGGCCACGAAGAGGTCCAGCAATTGCTGCAAGTGCTGGCCAAGGCATCGCCTAAACTTGCAGAAGAGCTGGTGCCGGGTGTCATTTCCTTGTCGGGCTTGCTCAAGGTGCTGCAAGCGCTGTTGTCGGAACAGGTGCCGGTGCGTGATATTCGCAGTATTGCCGAGGCGATCGCGAACAACGCCAGCAAGAGTCAAGATACCGCCGCGCTGGTGGCGGCAGTGCGCGTCGGATTGTGTCGCGCCATCGTGCAAAGCATTGTCGGCATTGAGTCGGAGCTGCCAGTGATTACCCTGGAGCCAAGGTTGGAACAGATCTTGCTCAATAGTCTGCAAAGGGCCGGGCAAGGTCAGGAAGACGGTGTTCTTCTGGAGCCGAGCATGGCCGAGAAACTGCAGCGTTCGTTGATCGAAGCGGCGCAGCGCCAGGAGATGCAGGGCCAGCCGGCCATCCTCCTGGTGGCCGGCCCGATCCGTGCCATGCTGTCGCGTTTCGGTCGCCTGGCCGTACCGAATTTGCATGTGTTGGCGTATCAGGAAATACCGGACAACAAGCAAGTCACCATCGTTGCCACCGTGGGCCCTAACGGCTGAGGTAGTGGATAATGCAAGTTAAGCGATTTTTCGCCGCCGATATGCGTCAGGCCATGAAGCTGGTCCGCGATGAGCTGGGCGCTGACGCCGCCATCATTGGCAACCGCCGCATCGCCGGAGGTGTCGAGCTGACGGCTGCGCTGGACTACAAGCTGTCCGCCCTGGCCCCGCGGGTGCCCAATGCCGAGCTGGAAGAAGAGCTGCGCAAGACCCATACGCGCATCGCCACTGCCCGCGCCGAGCTCGACCCGCGCCCGGACAGCAGCGACAACAACCGCCAATTGTTCGCCGGGCAGTCGCTGACTGCTGCCGAACCGTTGATCGAACCGCACGTCGACGCCCCCGAGCCTGCTGCTGCAGCCCCGGCTGCGGCGCCGGTCGATGCGCGCCTGGTCGATGCCATGCGCTCCGAGCTGTCCGGCCTGCGCGAGCTGCTGGAAGTGCAGCTCGGCTCGTTGGCCTGGAACCAGCTGCAAGGTAGCAAGCCACAGCAGGCCACCCTCTGGCGGCGCCTGCAGCGCATCGGCCTGTCCGGCCCGATCGCCCGCGAACTGCTGGACCTGACCGCTGGCATCGATGAGCCACGCCAGGCCTGGCGCATGCTGCTGGCGCACCTGGCGCGCATGATCGAAATCCCCGAGATCGAGCCGATCGAGGAGGGCGGGGTGATCGCCATGGTCGGCCCTGCCGGGATGGGCAAGACCACCACCCTGGCCAAGCTGGCCGCCCGTTACGTGCTCAAGTACGGCGCGCAGAACCTGGCGTTGGTGAGCATGGACAGCTTCCGCATCGGTGCCCAGGAGCAGCTCAAGACGCTGGGTCGCATCCTCAACGTGCCGGTGACTTACGTTGACCCGGGCCAGTCGCTGGCAGCAGCGCTGGAGCCGCTGCTGCGCAAGCGCGTGGTGCTGATCGATACCGCCGGCCTGCAGGCCAGCGACCCGGCCCTGCGCATGCAACTGGAAACCCTGGCCGGGCGCGGCATCGCCGCGAAGAACTACCTGGTCCTGGCCACCACCAGCCAGAAGCAGGTGCTGACCGCCGCCTACCACAGCTACAAGCGCTGTGGCCTGGCCGGCTGCATCCTGACCAAACTCGATGAAACGGCAAGCCTTGGTGACGTCTTGAGCCTTGCCATCAGTCATGAACTGCCAGTGGCCTACCTGACCGATGGGCCGCGCATTCCTGACGACCTGCACCTGCCGCGTGGGCACCAGTTGGTCACTCGCGCGGTCAATGTGCAGCAGCAGGACGAGCCCAGCGAAGAGGCCATGGCCGAAATGTTCGCTGATCTCTATCACAACCCACGACGAGCGGGTTGATGATGAAGCGTGTGCAAGGTAGCTATGCCAAGGGGTACGCAGAATTGCCCCACGTGTGGCCTGGGTCCCAGCGAGACAAGGTAAATAACAGACATGGGTAGCATGCATCCCGTACAGGTGATCGCCGTGACCGGTGGCAAAGGTGGCGTCGGCAAGACTAACGTTTCAGTGAACCTGTCCCTGGCGCTGGCCGAGCTTGGCCGCAGGGTCATGCTGCTTGACGCCGACCTGGGCCTGGCCAACGTCGACGTGCTGCTTGGCCTCACCCCCAAGCGGACCCTGGCCGATGTCATCGAAGGGCGCTGCGAGCTGCGTGACGTGATGCTGCAGGGCCCTGGCGGCGTGCGCATCGTGCCGGCGGCCTCGGGCACGCAGAGCATGGTGCACCTGGCGCCGGCCCAGCATGCCGGGCTGATCCAGGCGTTCAGCGAAATTGGCGACAACCTCGACGTGCTGGTCATCGACACCGCTGCCGGTATCGGTGACTCGGTAGTCAGCTTCGTCCGCGCCGCCCAGGAAGTGCTGCTGGTGGTCTGCGACGAACCCACATCCATCACCGATGCCTACGCCCTGATCAAGCTGCTCAACCGCGACTACGGCATGAACCGCTTCCGGGTGCTGGCAAACATGGCGCAGAGCCCGCAGGAAGGGCGCAACCTGTTCGCCAAGCTGACCAAGGTCACCGACCGCTTCCTCGATGTCGCCCTGCAGTACGTGGGCGCCGTGCCGTATGACGAATGCGTGCGCAAGGCCGTGCAGAAGCAGCGCGCCGTCTACGAGGCCTTCCCGCGCTCCAAGTGTGCCCTGGCATTCAAGGCGATTGCGCAGAAGGTTGACAGCTGGCCGCTGCCGGCCAACCCGCGTGGTCACCTGGAATTCTTTGTCGAGCGCCTGGTGCAGCCCACCAGCGCGGGACCTGTGTTATGAATGCGAGTGGTTTCAAGATGTACAGCCGAGCATCGAAAGACGCCCAGTACGAGCTGATCGAGCGCTATGCCCCGCTGGTCAAGCGTATCGCCTACCACCTGTTGGCGCGCTTGCCGGCCAACGTGCAGGTCGAGGACCTGATCCAGGCCGGCATGATCGGCCTGCTGGAAGTGGCCAACAAGTACGACGCCAGCAAGGGTGCCAGCTTCGAGACCTACGCCGGCATCCGTATTCGCGGGGCCATGCTCGACGAGGTGCGCAAGGGTGACTGGGCACCGCGTTCGGTGCACCGCAACACGCGCATGGTCAGTGACGCGATGCGTGCCGTGGAGGCCAGAACCGGGCGTGACGCTAAAGATCATGAAGTTGCTGCCGAACTCCAGTTGAGTCTCGATGATTACTACGGGATCTTGAACGACACCTTGGGCAGCCGCCTGTTCAGCTTTGACGACCTGTTGCAGGACGGCGAGCACGAAGGGCTGCATGAAGATGGCGCCAGCGGCCATGTCGAGCCTGCACGTGGCCTGGAGGACGAGCGCTTCCAGGCTGCCCTGACCGAGGCCATTGCCAACCTGCCGGAGCGTGAGCGCCTGGTGCTGGCGCTGTACTACGACGAAGAGCTGAACCTCAAGGAGATCGGTGAGGTGCTTGGGGTCAGCGAGTCGCGGGTCAGCCAGTTGCACAGCCAGTGTGCCGCGCGCCTGCGCAGCCGCCTTGGGGAATGGCGGGCGCGTTGAACCCGGTGTCGTTGCAGTCGTTTTCCACGTGCGTTTTCCATGTTGCACCGATTTGATTGAATGCGCGCTCGCAGCCGGGCGTGTTTGAGACTGCTTGGAGGTCTACTTGAACAAAGACATGAAAATCCTCATCGTTGACGACTTTTCGACGATGCGGCGGATCATCAAGAACCTGTTGCGTGATCTGGGCTTCACCAACACCGAAGAAGCCGATGACGGCACCACGGCGCTGCCGATGCTGGAAAACGGCCATTACGACTTCCTGGTGACCGACTGGAACATGCCCGGCATGTCCGGCATCGACCTGCTGCGTAAAGTCCGTGCCAGCGACAAACTGAAAGCCATGCCGGTACTGATGGTGACCGCCGAGGCCAAGCGCGACCAGATCATTGAAGCGGCCCAGGCCGGCGTCAATGGCTATGTGGTCAAGCCGTTCACCGCCCAGGTGCTCAAAGAGAAGATCGAGAAGATCTTCGAACGCGTCAACGGCTGAGTCACGTCAGGGGGGCGCCATGGATTCATCACAAACGTCTTTGGGCGAGTTCGAATCGACCCTGAAGAAGCATGCCCAGGAATTGGTCGCGAGCCTCGAGCACGGCCGTTTCGGCGAGGCGGTACAGCTGATCCACGAACTGAACCAGACCCGCGACCGTGGCCTGTACCAGGAAGTCGGCAAGCTTACCCGCGAGTTGCACAGCGCCATCGTCAGTTTCCAGATCGACCCCACCATGCCGCAGGCCGAGGAGGTGTCGCAGATAACCGACGCCACCGAGCGCCTGTCCTACGTGGTCAGGCTTACCGAAGGCGCGGCCAACCGCACCATGGACCTGGTCGAGGAAAGCACGCCTGTGCTCAACGACCTGGCCAGCGAGGCCACAGCCCTGAGTAGTGACTGGCAACGCTTCATGCGTCGCGAGGTCGCTGCGCCGGAGTTCCGTGACCTGGTGAAACGCGTTGACAGTTTTTTGACGCACAGCGCGGAAGGTAACCGCAAGGTCGCCGGCCACCTCAACGACATTCTGCTGGCCCAGGACTATCAGGACCTGACCGGCCAGGTGATCAAGCGTGTCACCGCGCTGGTGACCGAGGTGGAAAGCAACCTGCTGAAACTGGTGCTGATGGCCAGCCAGGTCGACCGCTTTGCCGGCATCCAGCATGACCACGATCAACTGCGCGCAGAAAAAGATCGAGAAAAACATCCGACTCGGGGTGAAGGTCCGCAGATTCATGCCGATAAGCGTGAAGACGTCGTGTCCGGTCAGGACGATGTCGATGATCTGCTGTCCAGCCTGGGTTTTTAAGGAGCACCTTTGATGAGCTTCGGCGCCGATGAAGAAATCCTCCAGGATTTCCTGGTAGAAGCCGGCGAAATTCTTGAGCAACTGTCCGAGCAACTGGTCGAGCTGGAAAGCCGACCCGACGATGCCGACCTGCTCAATGCGATCTTTCGCGGTTTCCACACTGTAAAAGGGGGCGCCGGCTTCCTCCAGCTGAACGAGCTGGTGGAGTGCTGCCATATCGCCGAGAACGTCTTCGACATCCTGCGCAAGGGTGAGCGCCGGGTCGATGCGGAACTGATGGACGTGGTGCTCGAGGCACTGGATACGGTCAACAGCATGTTTGGCCAGGTGCGCGAGCGCAGCGAAGTGACCCCGGCCACCCCCGAGTTGCTGGCGGCTTTGTCGCGTCTGGCCGAGCCGGGCGCTGCGCAAGAAGCCCAAGCGCCTGCTGCGGCGACGCCGGAGCCGGTGGTCGAGGCTGCCGCCGCGGAGCAGGACATCACCGACAGCGAGTTCGAGCAGTTGCTCGATTCGCTCGATGCGGTCAAGGCCCAGGCAGCGGCCGACGAGCAGCTGCACGGCGAGACCGTCAGCGCTGAAGGTGACGAAATCACCGATGCCGAGTTCGAATCGTTGCTCGACCAGTTGCACGGCAAAGGCCAGTTCAGTGCCGAACTTGCCGCGCCAGCGGTCGCCAGCGCGCCGGAAGCGGCCAGCGACGAAATTACCGACGCCGAATTCGAATCGCTGCTCGACCAGCTGCATGGCAAGGGCACGTTCCAGGCCGACGCCTTGCCGGCGGCCAAGGCCCCTGCGCCTGCCGCTGCCGAGCCCGCTGCCGGTAGCGACGAAATCAGCGAGCACGAGTTCGAGGCGCTGCTGGACCAGTTGCACGGCAAGGGCAAGTTCAGCGGCGAGGTGGCCGCTGCCGAAGCCCCTGCCGCAGCCAAGGTGCAGGCGCCGGTTGCGCCCAAGGCTGACAGCCAGCCGGTGGCCAAGCCTGCTGCAGCTGCCGCACCTGCGCCCGCCAGCAAGCCTGCCGCGGCGCCACGCGCTGCGGCCCCGGCTGCCGACAAGCACGCTGCCAGCGAAGCGGAAACCACTGTGCGGGTCGACACCGCGCGCCTGGACGAGATCATGAACATGGTCGGCGAACTGGTGCTGGTGCGTAACCGCCTGGTGCGCCTGGGCCTGAACAGCGGCGACGAGGCCATGTCCAAGGCCGTGTCCAACCTCGACGTGGTCACCGCCGACCTGCAGACCGCGGTGATGAAAACCCGCATGCAGCCGATCAAGAAAGTCTTCGGCCGCTTCCCGCGCCTGGTGCGTGACCTGGCCCGGCAGCTGAAGAAAGAGATCAACCTGGAGCTGGTCGGGGAGGATACCGACCTCGACAAGAACCTGGTCGAAGCCCTGGCCGACCCGCTGGTGCACTTGGTGCGCAACGCGGTCGACCATGGCGTGGAAATGCCTGAGGAGCGCGAGGCCGCTGGCAAGCCGCGTACTGGCCGGGTGGTGCTGTCGGCCGAACAGGAAGGCGACCACATCCTGTTGTCGATTTCCGACGACGGCAAGGGCATGGACCCCAACATCCTGCGTGCCAAGGCCGTGGAGAAGGGCCTGATGGACAAGGACGCCGCCGAGCGCCTGAGCGAGTCGGACTGCTACAACCTGATCTTCGCCCCGGGCTTCTCGACCAAGACGGAGATTTCCGATGTGTCCGGCCGTGGTGTCGGCATGGACGTGGTGAAGACCAAGATCTCCCAGCTCAACGGCTCGATCAACATCTTCTCGGCCAAGGGCCAGGGTTCGAAGATCGTCATCAAGGTGCCGCTGACCCTGGCGATCATGCCCACCCTCATGGTGATGCTGGGCAACCAGGCGTTCGCCTTCCCGCTGGTCAATGTCAACGAGATCTTCCATCTCGACCTGTCGCGCACCAATGTGGTCGACGGCCAGGAAGTGGTGATCGTGCGCGACAAGGCATTGCCGCTGTTCTACCTCAAGCGCTGGCTGGTCCAGGGCCAGGTGCACGAAGAGCAGCACGAAGGCCATGTGGTGATCCTCTCGGTCGGCACCCAGCGCATCGGCTTTGTCGTCGATCAACTGGTTGGCCAGGAAGAAGTGGTAATCAAGCCGCTGGGCAAGATGCTGCAGGGCACCCCGGGCATGTCCGGGGCCACCATCACCGGCGACGGTCGCATCGCGTTGATTCTCGACGTCCCGAGCATGCTCAAGCGTTACGCCGCACGGCGTATTTGATTTCGGTGGCGCACCCTGGTCGGTTGCGCCGCCTAACGGAGTGTTTATGGCAGTCAAGGTCCTGGTGGTGGATGATTCCGGTTTCTTCCGCCGCCGCGTCTCGGAAATCCTCGCGGCGGATCCAACGATCCAGGTGGTGGGTACCGCGACCAACGGCAGGGAAGCAATCGACCAGGCGCTGGCGCTCAAGCCCGATGTCATCACCATGGACTACGAAATGCCCATGATGGACGGCATCACGGCGGTGCGGCACATCATGCAGCGCTGCCCGACACCGGTGTTGATGTTCTCGTCGCTTACCCATGAAGGCGCCCGTGTCACCCTCGATGCGTTGGACGCCGGCGCGGTCGATTACCTGCCGAAAAACTTCGAGGACATCTCGCGCAACCCCGACAAGGTCAAGCAACTGCTGTGCGAGAAGGTGCATACCATTTCCCGCAGCAACCGCCGCTTTGGCAGCTACGCCAGCCCAGCGCCAGTGGCTACGCCGACGCCTGCCAGCAGCTTCGCCAGCCCGGCCCCGGCGCGCACTCCCGTGCCTGCCCGGGTGACCGCCCCGGCTGCGGCATCAGCGCATTCACCGGCGCCCAAGCGCAAGCCTTACAAGCTGGTGGCAATTGGTACTTCCACTGGTGGCCCGGTTGCCCTGCAGCGTGTGCTGACCCAGCTGCCCGCCAACTTCCCGGCCCCGATCGTGCTGATCCAGCACATGCCTGCGGCGTTCACCAAGGCCTTTGCCGAACGCCTGGACAAGCTGTGCCGCATCAGCGTCAAGGAAGCCGAGGACGGCGACCTGCTGCGCCCCGGCCTGGCACTGCTGGCGCCGGGTGGCAAGCAGATGATGATCGACGGCCGTGGCGCGGTGAAGATCCTGCCCGGCGACGAGCGCCTGAACTACAAGCCGTGCGTGGACATCACCTTTGGCTCGGCGGCCAAGTCGTATGGCGACAAGGTGCTGTCGGTGGTGCTCACCGGCATGGGCGCCGATGGCCGTGAAGGTGCACGCCTGCTCAAACAGGGCGGCAGCACGGTATGGGCCCAGGATGAAGCCAGCTGCGTGATCTATGGCATGCCCATGGCCATCGTCAAGGCCAACCTTGCCGACGCGGTGTACAGCCTGGACGAAATCGGCAAGCAACTGGTGGAGGCGTGCGTCTGATGGACGTGCTGAGCCTGATCGGCCTGATCCTCGCTTTTGTTGCCATCGTTGGTGGCAACTTCCTCGAAGGCGGCCATGTCGGCGCGCTGATCAATGGTCCGGCGGCGCTGATCGTGCTGGGCGGCACCCTGGCGGCGGCCTTGCTGCAGTCGCCGTTGGCATCGTTCAAGCGCGCCTTGCAGATCCTGCGCTGGATCCTGTTCCCGCCACGGGTCGACCTGGCCGGCGGCATCGACCGCGTGGTCAACTGGAGCCTGACCGCACGCAAGGAAGGCCTGCTGGGGCTGGAAGGGGTGGCCGATGCCGAACCCGACCCGTATGCCCGCAAGGGCCTGCAGCTGCTGGTGGACGGCGCTGAACCGGAGGCCATCCGCAGCATCCTCGAAGTCGATTTCCTGACCCAGGAAAGCCGTGATATCCAGGCCGCCAAGGTGTTCGAGAGCATGGGGGGCTATGCACCGACCATCGGCATCATCGGTGCGGTGATGGGCCTGATCCACGTGATGGGCAACCTGGCGGACCCGTCGCAACTGGGCAACGGCATTGCCGTGGCCTTCGTCGCCACCATCTACGGCGTGGCCAGCGCCAACCTGGTGTTGCTGCCGGTCGCCAGCAAGCTGAAGGCTACCGTCATGCGCCAGTCGCGTTACCGCGAGATGCTCCTCGAAGGCTTGCTGTCGATTGCCGAAGGTGAGAACCCGCGCTCTATCGAGCTGAAGCTGCAAGGCTTCATGGAGTAAACCATGCGTCGCCGTCGTCATGCCGAGGAACACGAAAACCACGAACGCTGGCTGGTGTCGTACGCCGACTTCATCACTTTGCTGTTCGCCTTCTTCGTGGTGATGTACTCGATCTCCTCGATCAACGAGGGCAAGTACAAGGTCATTTCCCAGGCCTTGCTCGGCGTCTTCAACGACCCCGAGCGCAGCATGAAGCCGATCCCCATTGGCGACGAGCGGCCGCTGAGCGTGCGCCCGGCCGAGCCGTTGGTCAAGGACAGCGAACAGACCGAAGCGGGCCTGGCGGCGACCAGCAGCGACCCGCTGAAGACCATCAGCGATGACGTGCGCGATGCCTTTGGCGACCTGATCAGCAGCGACCAGATGACCGTACGCGGCAATGAATTGTGGATCGAGATCGAGCTCAATTCCTCGTTGCTGTTCGGCAGCGGCGATGCCATGCCCAGCGATCAGGCATTCGCCATCATCGAGAAGGTGGCCGGCATTCTCAAACCGTTCGCCAACCCGGTGCACGTCGAAGGCTTTACCGACAATCTGCCGATTCGCACCGCGCAGTACCCGACCAACTGGGAGCTGTCGTCGGCACGGGCGGCGAGCATCGTGCGCCTGCTGGCCATGGAAGGCGTCGACCCGGCGCGCATGGCTTCGGTGGGCTACGGCGAGTACCAGCCGGTGGCCAGCAACGACACGGCTGAAGGCCGCGCGCGCAACCGCCGGGTGGTGCTGGTGATTTCCCGCAACCTCGAAGTGCGCCGCAGCCTGACCGGCTCGGGTAGCGCCAATGCCAAGCCGGATGCGGCATTGCGCCGGGCTGGCACACAAAGTGCACCTTCAACGCCAGCAACGGTGGCGGGGCAGTAACTCGTCAATTCTCTGTCACTGTAAACAGGTTCGCGAAATTGCCGCCGCTGTGGGAGCGGGTACACCCGCGAAAACGGCTGCACGGTGCATGGCACCGGCCAGGCCGGTGTTCACGGGTACCGCTCCCACAGCCGCTTGCAAAATCAACGAGATAGAAGTTGTCCTATGAGAGTCTGGGCAGTAGCCAATCAAAAAGGTGGCGTCGGCAAGACCACCACTACCATCGCCCTGGCCGGCCTGCTGGCCGAGGCCGGCAAGCGTGTGGTCGTCGTCGACCTCGACCCGCACGGCTCGATGACCAGTTACTTCGGGCACAACCCGGATGCCCTGGAACACAGCTGCTACGACTTGTTCCTGCACAAGGGCGCGGTGCCCGAGGGCCTGCCCGGGCAATTGCTGTTGCCCACCAGTGACGAGCGCATTTCGCTGTTGCCGTCGAGCACCGCGCTGGCCGTGCTGGAACGCCAGTCGCCGGGGCAGAACGGCCTCGGCCTGGTAATCGCCAAGAGTCTGGCGCAGCTGTGGCAGGATTTCGACTTCGCCCTGATCGACAGCCCGCCCTTGCTTGGCGTGCTGATGGTCAACGCCTTGGCCGCCAGCCAGCAGCTGGTGATTCCGGTACAGACCGAGTTTCTCGCAGTCAAGGGCCTGGAGCGCATGGTCGGCACCCTGGCCATGGTCAATCGCTCCCGCAAGCAGGCGTTGCCGTACCAGATTGTGCCGACCCTGTTCGACCGCCGTACCCAGGCCTCGCTGGGTACGCTCAAGCAACTGCGTGACAGCTACGGCCAGCATGTGTGGCCGGGCTATATCCCGGTGGACACACGCCTGCGCGATGCCAGCCGCAAGGGCGTCACGCCCTCGCAATTCGACAGCAAGAGTCGCGGTCTGGTGGCTTACCGGGCGCTGCTCAAGCACCTGCTTACCTACAAGACTGCGGCGCAGGTGGCCTGATGAGCGAGACACGGCAAACCAGCAGCCGGCCACAGATGGCCCTGCAATCCTACCTTGACGGCCTGCTGCAGGACGCCACCGAGGCCGAAGAACTGTTCGCTGCACCAGCAGCGGCAGACGAGTTCGCTGCAGCGGTGCGCGAAGAACAGGCGCGCGATGCCCGCCAGCAGGTCAGGCCTGTGTTGGTCGAGGCTGCTGCAAGCCCCGCGCAACGGCCGTTCGCCGAGCCTGCGCCAGCGGTGTTGCCCAGCGTGATACCGGTGGAGCCCCCGGTGGTGTCGGTGGTCGAGCGTGAGGTCTTGGTCGAGGCCAGCATCCCGGTACTGGTCGAAGAGCATCCCGCGGTGGCGATGCCACTGGTGGATGTGCACCTGCCGGCGCCCAACCCGCCCGTGCCGCCGGCCAGCGTCGATGGCCGCCCGGCCTGGGCCGCCGAGCCATTCGAATGCCTGTTGTTCGATGTCGCCGGCCTGACCCTGGCGGTGCCACTGGTATGCCTGGGCTCGATCTACTCGCTGGCCGGCCAGGAGCTGACGCCCTTGTTCGGCCAGCCTGAGTGGTTCCTGGGCATCCTGACCTGCCAGGCCGGCAACCTGAAGGTGCTGGACACGGCGCGTTGGGTGATGCCTGACCGCTACCGCGACGATTTTCGCCAGGGCCTGCAGTACGTGATCTCCGTGCAGGGCTACGAATGGGGGCTGGCCGTGCACCAGGTCAGCCGCTCGCTGCGCCTGGACCCGTCGGAGATCAAGTGGCGCAGCCAGCGCGGCCAGCGCCCGTGGCTGGCCGGCACGGTTATCGAACACATGTGTGCACTGCTTGACGTCGCCGCACTGGCAGAGTTGATCGCCAGCGGCGCGGTCAAGCAGCTGCACGCAAAACAGCAATGACACCGAACACACCGCCAGTGGCGGATTTTGAGGGTAGGGGAATGAAAAAGTCGTCTGCACAAGGTTCCGAAGATCCGATCCTGCAGTGGGTTACCTTCCGTCTGGACAATGAGTCCTACGGCATCAACGTGATGCAGGTGCAGGAAGTGTTGCGCTATACCGAGATCGCCCCGGTGCCGGGTGCGCCAAGCTACGTGCTGGGTATCATCAACCTGCGCGGCAACGTGGTAACGGTGATCGATACCCGTCAGCGCTTTGGCCTGATGCCAACCGAAGTCACCGACAACACCCGCATCGTCATCATCGAGGCCGACAAGCAAGTGGTCGGTATCCTGGTCGACAGCGTGGCCGAGGTGGTGTACCTGCGCCAGTCCGAGATCGAGACCGCGCCGAACGTGGGCAATGAGGAGTCGGCCAAGTTCATCCAGGGCGTGTGCAACAAGAACGGTGAGCTGCTGATCCTGGTTGAACTGGACAAGATGATGACCGAGGAAGAGTGGTCCGAGCTGGAGAATATCTGAGTTGATCCTAGAGGTTGCTGTCATCTTCCTGGCGCTGGTCTGGGCTGTGAGCCTGTGGTTTTTCCTCAACTACAGCAAGCGCCAACGCGAGCTTGCCGCGCAGCAGGCCGTGGGTGATTCGCTGCGTGACCAGCGCATCAAGGACCTGGCCAAGCGCCTGGACGATTACCAGAACGGTACCGTGCGCATGGGTGAGGCGCTGCATGCGTTGAGCCTGTCGGTGGCCCCGCTGCCGGACCGGATCCAGCAGCTTGAGCAACGCGACCCCGGTAACGTCACCTTCACCCAGGCCGCCAAGCTGGTGGGCATGGGCGCCAGCGTCGCCGAACTGACTGAAAGCTGTGGCCTGACGCAGGCCGAGGCCGAGCTGATGAGCAAGCTGCACCGCAACGGTTGATGAGGCGGGCGACGCAAGCCGCCCGTTTTTTCACGATTACGGCCTGCTCCACGAATGATTGCCACCCACCTTGGCGAAGCGGTTGAGCGGTAGCAGCGTGCGCATTGCCGCCTGGCTTTGCGGCAGGTCGACGAAGCGGTAGGCGTTGATCCGCGGCATGCCATACAGGTTGACGACCTGGCGCAAGGTGCGTAGCGCCGGCAGATGGCGATCGACCACATCGCTGAGCATGGCCGGGCCGGTCATGTGACTGAGGCGGTTGGCATACCGGTAGAAGTTCGCCGGGTCATCGGCCAGGCTGGGCCTGCTGTCGTAGAAATCCTGGTTGAGCTGGTACCGTGCAAGCATTTCCTCGGAGATGGCTTCCAGGGTCGGGTTGCCGGCGTGGCTGCCGATCAGGCTGGTGTTGTACAGGCAGTTCATGCCCATTTTCTCGTTGGACATCGGGGGGGCCAGCAGCAAGCCGTCTTGGGTGGTGCGCAGTTCGACCTGGTCGATGGTTTCGCCAGTGTCCAACAGCGTGTCGTCGACATCCATGTACAGCCCCCCTTCGTGATGCAGCATCGGGTAGCGTAGAACGTCGGAGGCAGATGAGTAGTTGCTGGCAATGCCCCCGTTGCCATCCAGCGCAGCGTCGTACTGAGCGTAGTACCGGCTTTGGCGAAACGCCCGGAAAAACGCTTGCTCTTCCAGTGGCAGTACTTGCAGATCCGGGGCTTGCTCAGCCAGCAGGCGCAGGTTTTCGGCATAGGTTTCAGGCACGGCACTGGAAAGAAACAGGCGCAGGGTGTACTCGCTGTTTCTGATCCTGGCTGCATTCTTGCCCAGGTTGGCCAGCAGTTCCGGGGCGATGACCTTGTCGCCGACCCAGAGGCAGCTAACCTGCTTGGGAATCGCCTGGCTTGCGCTGGCCAAGCTCGGGATCTCCACGGGCAGTGCCAGGTCAATGCCCAGTGCGCGCAGGCTGCGGCTGCGCATGGCGTGGGTGACTGTACGAGGGCTGCGCACAGGCTGCAGGTCCCGCTGTCCAACCGTTGCTATGTAGCCGACTGGCTCGACCTCATTCAGATCCTCCTCGCGAATGAATACATCGCGCTCCAGGTCGTAGACCACCCGTGCGTTATAGGTATCGATACTGGCATCGAGATTATCGACATCACCGGTGTAGAGCGGCGTGCGGATAACCGAATCGGCGATGGCCTGGTCGCCTCCCGGCAGTGGCGCGATGGGCTCAGGGGTATGGAAGTAACGCGCCCCTTCAGGCTCGGGGAACCGGGGTGGCGAGACTGGGCTCAATGGGTAACCGATCTGCTCGTTCAGCCGTACTGGCGGTACGAAACCGTCGGTCTTGAATTCGAACAGTGCCTTGGCCCTGCTGGCACCGGCGATGGCCAGCGGCACGGCATTGAACAGGCCCCAGGTGATGTTGCCGACACCGGCTTCCTGGTCCTTCAGCGACTTGCCGTTGATTGCCTGGTCCAACCCCAGGCCCAGCTGCGCGATGCCACCCACGGCCAACAGCGGTGCCAGGCCTGGCACTACCAGGCACAGCGGTGCCAGCAGATTGAGCGTAGTGGTCAGGTAACCGAGCCATCGGGCCTTGCTGACCTGGCTATCACGGGTGATGAGGAAGTCGGCATCATCGTAACTGCGCTGGCGTTGGCGTTCGGCCAACGCCTGGAACAGGTCGCCGGTAATCCTCGGGTTGTACTTGCGAGGGCGGTAGTTGACGTAGGTTCGTGGTGGCCAGGTGCCGTCGTCGTTGAAATAGCCGTGCTCGGGTGGCAGCCGATGGCTGGCGGGGTATTCCGCCAGGCCTTCCAGGGCGGTATCCAGGCCGCTGAAGTCAAGGCCTTGCGGGCAGTCGGCCAGGCGAAAGTGCTGCTTCAGGGCCAACCGCCTGGCGGGCTCCTTGCATTGTTGTCCGACCCAGTCCTTCATGGCATTTTCGCTGGCGAATTCCAGCAGCGGTGAACTGTTGCCGGGAATGTACAACAGGGTCAGGTCGCTGGCCCTGGCACTCAGATAGAGGATGTCGGTAGCGGCGTAGCCATAGATGCTCAGGGTGCTCAGGCGCAGCTTTTCGCTGCGCGGCATCAGCCCTGCGGCTTGCCATGCCAGTTTCCTGGCCGCTTCGCTCAGGCTGCCTTCGGCGACCTGCTTGTTGCAGGCAGCAATGAAGTTGAGCTTGCTGACCAGGCGGTGATCGGGCAAGTGGTCGCGCCAGTAGCGGTCGAGCTGCGCCTTGAACGGCGCATGGAAATCCAGGTCGTGGATGAAGCGCTGAAAGGCTTCGGCCGCGATCGGCAGGTGCGTCGAGGCGTCATAACGTTGTGGCTTGGTGCGGCGGAACAGGCCATTGAACACCGAGTAGGCGGCGCCATAGTGATTGATGCCGGGCGCAGGCAGCGTGTCGACCAGCTGCAGCGGGCCCTCGGGCAGCCTGCCAGCCCAAGGGGCGCCAAGCAGGGCACCGAACAGGTCGTTGTCGGACTCCCCTTGCCAATTGCTCAACAATGCTTGCGGCAAGCCGAGGCACTGGGTTATGGCCGCCAGGTGGCCGCCGCTGGCATCGGGGCGGTAGTGCAGGGTCACGACATCGACCTGTTCGGGGTCGACGTCATGGCCTTGCTGCTTGAGCCATTGACGGATTGCCCGGTTGGCTTCGCGGTCCGGGCGGGGGATGTGGTTGAGATGCTCGCGGACGTAGTTCACGCCGGCGGTGTTGATGCGGCTGGTGGGCATGCTATTCGCCTTGCTCGTTGGAAAGAACGGCAAGGCTGAACGGCTGGCGCCGGCAGAGGTGGTAGATAACTACCGGCGCTGATCAGCAGGCAACAGGGCGGCTACCGGGGTGATGTCACGGGGCGCGCCGGGTTCGTCGCTGAAGCCGGCGGGTACTTTGCCGCGTAACTGCCAGGCGAAAGCGATGATCTCGGCAATGGTCAGGTACAGGGCCTCGGGAATCTGCTCGCCCAGCTCCAGGCGCGCCAGCAGTTGTACCAGTTCGGCGTTTTCGTAGATCGGCACTTCATGTTCGCGGGCAAGCGCCAGGATGGCCTCGGCCAGGTCGTCGTCACCCTTGGCGGTCAGGGTCGGGGCTCGCTCGCCGTCGTAGCTCAAGGCGATGGCTTGGCGCGGTTGTCTGTCGATCATGCGGTTTCGTCTACCCAGCGCTGTTCTATCCGCGTGTGCGGGCCTTGTGGCGGGATGCCCGGCTGGCACTCCAGGTCGCCGACCTCCAGGCCACGTGCCAGCAGGCGGGCGCGCAAGTCGCCGAGCTGGCTCTCGATCAGCCGCGCGGTCTGTTCACGCTCGGCCCACAACTGGCCAGAGAGGCGTCCCTGTGCCAACTGCGCCTGGACCTGCAGCGGGCCCAGCGGGGCCAGGTCGAAGGCCAGGTCCACCCGCCATAGTGCCTGCAGCGGGTCGGGCTGTTCACGCTGCTGGCGTTCGGCCTGTTGCTCCGGGGTTTCTTCGCGCTGCAGCTTCACTTGCAGGGGGATGAACTCCTGACCGTGGCGGACCGGGACTTCGGTCTGCCAGGTAGTCTGCAGATTGCCGTTTTCCAACGTACCGGATTGTTGCAGGCTGCTCAGCGCGTGGCTCTGCAGTCGCGAGATGGCAGCAGCGGCCAGGCGCAGCAATTGTTGCAGGTCGCCTTCGTTTTCCATGGCCTGGAGCAAACGCGATGGCAGCGGGAAGGCACCCGGCGGTGTCCGTGGGCTGACCCGGTCGAGCATGCCCAACGCGCTGCGAGCCATGGCCGGCAATGCCTGGGCCAGGGACGTTGTGGCGATTACCGGGTTGGCCGGGGCATTGACCGATGCCTGGGCTACCAGCCGCACCAGTTGCGCCTTGAGGTCGGTGGCGACGCTCGCGCTCAGGCCGCCGAGCAGCTTGGCCTCGAGGAAGGTACCGCTGTTGTTGATGGCCTGGGCAAGCGCTTTGCCGTCACTGAGCTGGCGGGCATCCGCCAGGCTGGCGAGCAGGTTATTGGCGGTGCTGCGCAGCGCGCTGTCGCTGCCCTGGCCGTTGGCAATCTGTTGCAAGGCGTTCAGCAGGCCGGGCAGGGACGCCTGGCGGCCTTGCTGGGTAAGCAGTTGCTGGGCGATGTTCAATTGTTCCTGGCGACCGCTCAGCGGTACGAAGCGCAGTGACTGGTCACCCTGGACCACGGCGCTGAGCAGGCTGCCGATCGGCAGCGGGCGCGGGCTGTCGATGGTCAGGATGGCACCGGCCTGGGCGCTGTTGAGCAGGCTGACCAGTGAGCGGAAGCTGGCCGTTTCGCCGGGGTGCACCGGCAGTGGCTGGTTGGTCAGCACCTTGCCTTGCAGCAGGGTACCGACTGCCACCTGGCTGGTGTCGAGCCGGGTCAGGGTGGCGACATTGCTGGCGCTGGCCTGTTGCAAGAGGATGGCCAGGCGATTGCTTTCAGGCTGGCTGACCGTGACCTGGCTACCCTGCGGAATCGGCTGGCTGGTGGTAGCCTGGAGCTGGGTCTGGCTGCCGTTGGCCTGGATCACCTGCAGCACCAGCTGGAAGGCAGTTCCGCTCTGGCGCATCGACAATACCTCGGCCTGAGCGGTTTCGCCGGGCTTGAGCAGGCCCGGCTGGGGCTGGGCCAGGTCGAGCAGTGCGGCGGTCATCTGGGCCTTGAGTGCCTGCGCATTGACCGCAGTTTGTGCGCCAAGACTATTGATTTCAGTCATGATTGTATACAACCTGTGGAGCCCGCCCTCTTGGCAGCGTGGCCGCACATGCAATAATGCAGGTCGCCCGCCATAGCCAGTATAACGGCAGCAAGGGGGGCGACTTGAGAAGCATCTAGATAAGGCGAATCCGTGACCCTTCACCTCCAAGCCGTGGGCCTGGCCTGCGAGCGCGACTTGCGCCTGCTGTTCGAGCACCTCGATTTCGAGCTACGCCCCGGCGACATGCTGCAGATCAGCGGCCCAAACGGCAGTGGCAAGACCAGCCTGCTGCGCCTGTTGGCCGGGTTGATGCAGCCCACCGCCGGGCAGATTCTGCTGGGCGGGCAGCCGCTCGGCGAGCAGCGCCATGCCCTGGCCAGCATCCTGTTGTGGATCGGCCATGCGGCGGGCATCAAGGACCTGCTCACCGCCGAGGAGAACCTCAGCTGGCTCGGCGCGCTGCATCAGCCGGCCACCCCCGATGCCATCTGGGCGGCACTCGCAGCGGTGGGCCTGCGCGGTTTCGAAGACGTGTCCTGCCACACCCTGTCGGCTGGCCAGCAGCGCCGCGTGGCGCTGGCCCGGCTGTACCTGGCCAGCCCGCCACTATGGATTCTCGATGAACCCTTCACCGCCCTGGACAAGCAAGGCGTGGCGCAGCTTGAAGCCCACCTGGCGGCGCACTGCGAGCAGGGCGGTACGGTGGTGCTGACCACCCACCATACCCTGGTACGCAAGCCCTCCGGTTACCGTGAACTGAACCTGGGGCAATGGGCGGCATGAGCGTATTCATCCTGTTGTTGCGCCGCGAAGCGCGGCTGCTGTTCCGCCGCCCGGCCGAGCTGGCCAACCCATTGGTGTTCTTTGCCATCGTGGTGGCGTTGTTCCCGCTGGCGGTCGGCCCGGAAAGCCAATTGTTGCAAACCTTGTCGCCAGGGCTGGTCTGGGTGGCGGCACTGCTCGCGGTACTGTTGTCGCTGGACGGCCTGTTCCGCAGCGATTTCGAGGACGGCTCGCTGGAGCAATGGGTGCTGTCGCCGCATCCACTGGCGTTGCTGGTGCTGGCCAAGGTGCTGGCGCACTGGATCTTTTCCGGGCTGGCGCTGGTATTGTTGGCGCCGTTGCTGGCGCTGATGCTGGGCCTGCCGAGTCATTGCCTGCCGGTGCTGCTCGGTTCGTTGCTGCTGGGCACGCCGGTACTGAGCCTGCTGGGCGCGGTAGGCGCGGCGCTGACAGTAGGGCTGAAGCGCGGTGGTTTGCTGCTGGCATTGCTGATTCTGCCGTTGTATATCCCTGTATTGATCCTGGGCAGTGGTGCGTTGCAAGCGGCGTTGCAGAATATGCCGGCAACCGGCCACCTGCTCTGGCTGGCCAGCCTCACGGCGCTGGCCGTGACCCTGGCACCCTTTGCGATAGCGGCCGGCCTGAAGATCAGCGTCGGCGAATAACGAGTCCCGGGCTTTCAAGCCCGGCCAATACCCTGGATGTACCCTGATGAAAATGAGCTGGACGTGGTTCCACAAGCTGGGCTCCCCAAAATGGTTCTATGCCATCAGCGGCCGCATGCTGCCGTGGCTTGCAGGGGCTGCCGTGCTGCTGCTGCTGGTCGGCATCACCTGGGGCCTGGCCTTCGCCCCGCAGGATTACCAGCAGGGCAACAGCTTCCGCATCATCTACATCCATGTGCCGGCGGCAATGCTGGCGCAATCCTGCTACGTGCTGCTGGCCGTGGCCGGGGTGGTGGGGCTGGTGTGGAAGATGAAACTGGCCGACGTCGCCCTGCAGTGCGCCGCGCCCATCGGCGCCTGGATGACCGCCGTGGCGCTGGTCACTGGCGCCATCTGGGGCAAGCCGACCTGGGGCAGCTGGTGGGTCTGGGATGCCCGCCTCACGTCCATGCTCATCCTGTTGTTCCTGTACTTCGGCATTATTGCGCTGGGCCAGGCGATCAGTAATCGTGACAGTGCGGCCAAGGCCTGTGCGGTGCTGGCGATTGTCGGCGTGGTGAACATCCCGATCATCAAGTATTCGGTGGAGTGGTGGAATACCCTGCACCAGGGCGCCACCTTCACCCTCACGGAAAAACCGGCGATGCCTGCAGAAATGTGGCTGCCGTTGCTGTGCACGGCGCTGGGCTTCTACTGCTTCTTTGGTGCGGTGCTGCTGCTGCGCATGCGCCTCGAAGTGCTCAAGCGCGAGGCCCGCGCCAGTTGGGTCAAGGAGGAAGTATTGAACAGCCTGGGGCAGAGGGCCGCACGATGAGTTTTGCCACCTTCGGTGACTTTCTCGCCATGGGCCACCATGGCCTGTACGTGTGGACGGCCTATGGCATCTGCCTGGCAGTGCTGGGGCTGAATGTTGCCGCCCCCGTGCTGGCCCGCCGTCGCTACCTGCAAGATGAGGCGCGCCGTTTGCGCCGGGAGAACAACCAGTGAATCCGCAGCGCAAGAAACGCCTGTTGCTCATCGTCGGCCTGCTGGTCGGCGTCGGGGTTGCCGTCGGCTTTGCCTTGAGCGCACTGCAGCAGAACATCAACCTGTTCTACACCCCGACCCAGATCGCCAACGGCGAGGCACCGCTGGACACGCGCATTCGCGCTGGCGGCATGGTCGAGAAGGGCTCGGTGCAACGTTCTGCCGATTCGCTCGACGTGCGCTTCGTGGTCACCGACTTCAACAAGTCCGTGCCGATCACCTACCGCGGCATCCTCCCGGACCTGTTCCGTGAAGGGCAGGGGATCGTCGCCCTCGGCAAGCTCAATGGCGACGGCGTGGTGGTGGCCGATGAAGTGCTGGCCAAGCACGACGAGAAGTACATGCCGCCCGAGGTCACCAAGGCGCTGAAGGAAAGCGGCCAGGCGGCTGGCGGCATGGAGGCCAGGCCATGAACGCGGCGCTGATGATACCCGAGCTCGGCCAGCTGGCCATGATCCTGGCGATCTGCTTTGCTGCCGTGCAGGCTACGTTGCCGCTGCTCGGCGCCTGGCGTAACGACAGCCTGTGGATGAGCCTGGCGCGCCCGGCGGCCTGGGGCCAGTTCGCCTTCCTGGCCTTCGCCTTCGCCTGCCTGACCCACGCGTTCATGAGCGACAACTTCTCGGTCGCCTATGTGGCCAGCAACTCCAACAGCGCCTTGCCGTGGTATTACAAGTTCAGCGCCGTCTGGGGCGCCCATGAAGGCTCGTTGTTGCTCTGGGCGCTGATCCTCGGCGGCTGGACCTTCGCCGTGTCGATCTTCTCGCGCCAGCTACCACAGCCGATGCTGGCCCGTGTGCTGGCGGTGATGGGCATGATCAGCGTCGGTTTCCTGAGCTTCCTGATCATCACCTCCAACCCGTTCCAGCGCCTGCTGCCTCAGGTACCGACCGATGGCCGCGACCTCAACCCGCTGCTGCAGGACTTCGGCCTGATCGTGCACCCGCCGATGCTGTACATGGGCTACGTCGGTTTCTCGGTGGCCTTTGCCTTCGCCATCGCCGCACTGCTCGGCGGGCGCCTGGACGCCGCCTGGGCGCGCTGGTCGCGGCCGTGGACCATCGTCGCCTGGGCCTTCCTCGGCGTCGGCATCACCCTGGGCTCGTGGTGGGCCTACTACGAACTGGGCTGGGGCGGCTGGTGGTTCTGGGACCCGGTCGAGAACGCCTCGTTCATGCCCTGGCTGGTGGGCACCGCGCTGATCCACTCGCTGGCAGTGACGGAAAAGCGCGGGGTGTTCAAGAGCTGGACGGTGCTGCTGGCAATTGCCGCGTTCTCGCTGAGCCTGCTGGGCACTTTCCTGGTCCGTTCCGGCGTGTTGACCTCGGTGCACGCGTTCGCCGCCGACCCGGCGCGTGGTGTGTTCATCCTGATCTTCCTGCTGTTCGTGGTTGGCGGTTCGCTGACCTTGTTCGCCGTGCGTGCGCCGGTGGTCAAGAGCCAGGTCGGCTTTGCCCTGTGGTCGCGGGAAACCTTGCTGCTGGCCAACAACCTGATCCTGGTGGTGGCTGCTTCGATGATCCTGCTCGGCACCTTGTACCCATTGGTACTCGACGCCCTCAGCGGGGCCAAGCTGTCGGTCGGCCCGCCTTACTTCGATGCCTTGTTCCTGCCGTTGATGGCACTGCTGATGGTGGTGCTGGGCGTGGGCGTGGTGGTGCGCTGGAAAGACACCCCCGGCAAATGGCTGGCGAGCATGCTGACCCCGGTACTGATCGGCAGCGCAGTGCTGGCGCCGGTCGCCGGCTTCATCGTCGATGATTTCGACTGGCCCTCGCTGAGCGCCTTCGCCCTGGCTGCCTGGGTGGTGCTCGGCGGGTTGCGCGACATCTTCGACAAGACCCGCCACAAGGGCTTGGTCAAAGGCGTGCTGGGCCTTACGCGCAGCTACTGGGGCATGCAGCTGGCGCACCTGGGCCTGGCGGTGTGCGCGCTGGGCGTGGTGCTGTCGAGCAACAACAGCGCCGAACGCGACCTGCGCATGGCCCCGGGCGAAAGCGTCGAGCTGGGCGGTTATCACTTCCTGTTCGAAGGTGCGAGGCACTTCGAAGGGCCTAACTTCATCTCCGACAAGGGCACCATCGTGGTCAGCCGCGATGGCCGTGAGGTGACCACCCTGCACCCGGAAAAGCGCCTCTACACCGTGCAGCAGTCGATGATGACCGAAGCCGGCATCGACGCCGGCTTCACCCGCGACCTGTACGTCGCCCTTGGCGAGCCACTGGAAAACGGCGCCTGGGCAGTGCGCGTGCATATCAAGCCTTATGTCCGCTGGATCTGGCTGGGCGGTCTGCTGACCGGCCTGGGCGGATTGCTGGCGGCCCTCGACCGGCGTTACCGCGTCAAGGTCAAGACCCGGGTGCGTGAAGCCCTGGGCGTGTCTGGAGCAGCTGCATGAAGCGTTGGATCATGGTGGTGCCATTGGTGGTGTTCCTGCTGATGGCAGTTGTGCTCTACAAGGGGCTGTTCCTCAAGCCCGACGAACTGCCGTCGGCAATGATCGGCAAGCCGTTCCCGGCGTTTTCCCTGGCCTCGACCCAGGGCGACCGCACCCTGACCCAGGCCGACCTGCAGGGCCGCCCGGCACTGGTCAACGTGTGGGCGACCTGGTGCCCGTCGTGCAAGGTCGAGCACCCTTACCTCAACCAGCTGGCCGAGCAGGGCGTGGTGATCCACGGCATCAACTACAAGGACGACAATGCCGCCGCACAGAAATGGCTGGCGGAATTCCACAACCCGTACCAGCTGGATATCCGTGACGAGCAGGGGAGCCTGGGCCTGGACCTGGGCGTTTACGGCGCGCCGGAGACCTTCCTGATCGACGCCAAGGGCATCATCCGCTACAAGCACGTCGGCATCGTCGACGCCAATGTCTGGCGTCAGCAGCTCGCCCCGCTGTACCAGGGCCTGGTCGACGAGGCCAGGCCATGAAGCGCTGGTTGGCAGCAGCCGTGCTCGGCATCAGCCTGGCCGGTGTGGCCAAGGCGGCCATCGATACCTACCAGTTCCGCGACGACGCCGAGCGTGAGCGTTATCAGCAACTGACCAAGGAGCTGCGCTGCCCCAAGTGCCAGAACCAGGACATCGCCGACTCCAACGCACCGATCGCCGCCGACCTGCGCCGCGAAATCTTCCGCATGCTCGGCGAAGGCAAGAGCAACCAGCAGATCGTCGACTTCATGGTCGACCGCTATGGCGACTTCGTGCGCTACAAGCCGGCCCTCAGTGGCCGCACCTGGTTGCTGTGGTTCGGCCCCGGGATTCTGCTGGTCGGCGGTTTCGTGGTGCTGGCGCTGATCGTCCGCCGTCGTCGTGGCTCGGCCACCCAGGCTGCGCCAGAGCTATCCCTCGAAGAACGCGAGCGTCTCGCCAAACTGCTGGAAAAAGAACAGACCCATGACTGAATTCTGGCTTAGTGCGGGCCTGCTGTTGCTCGCTGCCCTTGGTTTCCTGCTGATCCCTATCCTGCGTGGCCGGCGCCAGCAGCAGGAAGAAGACCGCACCGCCCTCAACGTGGCGCTGTACCAGGAGCGTGTCGACGAACTGGCGGCGCAGCAGGCCGCTGGCGTGCTTGACGAGGCGCAGATGGCCAAGGGCCGCGACGAAGCCGCGCGCGAGTTGCTGGCGGATACCGAAGGTGCCGAAGTTGCCCGCCAGGGCCACCTGGGCAAAGCCCTGCCAGTATTGGCGGCGGTGCTGGTGCCAGTGATGGCACTGGGGCTGTACTTGCATTTTGGTGCGGCGGACAGGGTGGAACTGACCCAGGAGTTCGCCGAGGCGCCCAAGTCGATGGAGGAGATGACGGCACGCCTGGAACGGGTGGTGCAAGCCCAGCCGGACTCGGCCGAGGCGGTGTATTACCTGGGGCGTTCCTACATGGCCGAACAGCGTCCTGCCGATGCGGCGCGCACCTTCGAGCGCGCCGTGGCCCTGGCCGGGCGCCAGCCCGAGCTGCTGGGGCAGTGGGCCCAGGCGCTGTACTTCGCTGCAGGCAAGCAATGGAACCCGCAGTTGCAAGCGCTGACTGACGAGGCACTGAAAACCGACCCCAATGAAGTGACCAGCCTGGGGCTGCGTGGCATCGCCGCTTTCGAGGGCGAGCGTTACCAGGAGGCCATCGATTACTGGAAGCGCTTGCTGGCCCAGTTGCCGGAAGGTGACGCATCGCGTGAGGCGTTGCAGGGCGGTATCAATCGCGCTGCCGAGCGCCTGGGCGGCTCGTCGGGGCAGGCTGCGCAACCTGCGCCGGTGGCGGCGCGTCTGAAGGTGCGGGTGGAGCTGGCGGCGGCGTTGAAAGACAAGGTCAGGGCGGACGACACGGTGTTCATCTTTGCCCGCGCCAGCAACGGGCCGCCGATGCCATTGGCGGCCAAGCGGGTGACGGTGGCGCAGTTGCCGATCGAGGTGGAGTTGTCCGATGCTGACGCGATGCTGCCGCAGATGAAACTGTCCGACTTTGCCGAAGTCCAACTGGTTGCACGGGTCTCGCGTGCAGGCCAGCCTACCCATGGCGAGTGGATTGGCCAGGGCGTGCCACTGCCCAGCGCCACGCAGGCCACCCAGCACCTGACCATCGACAGCCCCGACCCGTAAGAGAGCAATGCCATGCACAGCACCGTCCGCCTGACCCTGATCACCCTGGCCCTGGGTTTGTCTGCGTGTACGGTGCATGAGCCGTACGAGCAGCCGGAGCCGCCGATCGAGCGGTTGCCGCAGCAGGGGCCGGTGGTCAAGCCGGCGCCGGGTGGGCAACCGTCCACTGCGCCAGGCAAGCCGGCGGCCATCCCCAAACCGATGCCGCGCACTTCGGCCAGCTTTGCGCCACCGCCTGGTGGAGCGAGCCACTGGGACCCGAAACTGGGTGTATACGTGCTCGAGAAGCAACCTAATACCTTCTACCGCCAGCGTACCTACTATCGCTTCGATAACGGCTGGAGCTGGTCGCTGAGCCCGAACGGGCCATGGCAGGAAACGGACAGCAGTGGTGTACCGGGTGGTTTGGGGCGCGCATCGCCCAGTAGAGCAGAAGCAAGAGCAGGAAGCCGTGCTGAGCAGAACAGTGCAGTTGTGCCTGATTATTTCGGTTGACTGTACTGGTCAGTGATTCCGCATAATGCCACTTCGAACTGATCCGGAGGTGGCATGCGCAAGACAGTCCTGGTTCTGGTAGAAACCGTCGACGATTACCTGCCCCTGCTGGAGCAGGCTGGCTACCAATTGATTCGTGCCCCCTCACCGCAACTGCGCGCCGAAGCCATTCGACACCACGCCAATGAAATCGATGCCGTGCTCACCCGCGGCCCGCTGGGCCTGACTGCCGCCGAAATCCAGACCCTACCCAGATTACAGATCATCTGTGTGATCGGCGCCGGCTACGAGCAGGTCGATCTGGCCGCCGCGGCCGCTCGCGGCATCGCTGTCACCAATGGTGCCGGGGCCAATGCCAGCGCGGTCGCTGACCATGCCATGGCTTTGCTGTTGGCGCTGCTGCGCGACATTCCCCGCGTCGATGCCAGTATCCGCCACGGCGAATGGAACCGAGTGATCAGCCCCTCGGTGACCGGCAAGCGCCTGGGCATCCTCGGCCTCGGTGCGGTCGGGCAGGCCATCGCCAGGCGTGCCCATCAGGGCTTCGACATGCCCATCAGCTACCACAGCCGCACGCCACGCCAGGATCTGCCCTACACCTGGTACGACAGCCCGCTGCACCTGGCCGAGGCCGTAGACATCCTGCTGGTGGCCACCCCCGGCGGTGCCGATACCCGCCATCTGGTCGATGCCCGGGTGCTCGATGCACTGGGCGCCAAGGGCTACCTGGTCAACATCGCCCGCGCCAGCGTAGTCGACACCCAGGCGCTGCTTGTCGCGCTGCAGCAGGGCCGACTGGCCGGTGCCGCGCTCGATGTGTTCGATGACGAGCCACAGGTGCCGGATGCGCTCAAGGCCCTTGCCAATACCGTGCTCACGCCCCATGTGGCCGGCCAGTCGCCAGAGGCGGCACGCGACACGGTAACCTTGGTGCTGCGCAACTTGCAGGCGTTCTTTGCCGGTGAGCCGGTGCTCACCCCCGTCCTACCTTGACCCATTCGATACCTCCGGCACTGCCCGGCCCATAAGGAGCGTTTGCATGCAACTCGAGATTTTCCAGGTCGATGCTTTTTCCGCCGAGCCCTTCGGTGGCAACCCGGCCGCTGTGATTCCGCTGGAAAGCTGGTTGCCGGACGAGGTACTGCAGCGCATCGCAGAAGAGAACAACCTGTCGGAAACTGCCTATTTCGTGCGTAACGGTGAAACCTTCGACCTGCGATGGTTCACCCCCACGGTCGAAGTCGACCTGTGCGGCCATGCCACCCTGGCGTCGGCCTATGTGCTGTTCGAGCAGTTGGGTGAGCAGGCGCAGGTGCTGCGCTTCAACACCCGCAGTGGCGAACTGCGGGTCAGCCGCAGCGCCAGCGGTCTGCTGGCCATGGACTTTCCAGCCAGGCAGCCGGTTGCCGTAGACCTTCCCGCGGGCCTGCTGCAGGCGCTTGGGCTGAGCCAGGCGCAGGCAGTGTTCCGTAGCGATGACTATGTGGTGGTAATCGATGATGCCTTGTTGCTCGATCGCTTGAAGCCGGACTTCGTCGCCCTGGCGCGCTTCGACGTGCGCGGCATCGCAGTGACGGCGGCAGGCCGCGGCTTTGATTTCGTTACCCGCTGGTTCGGCCCGCGAGTGGGCGTCAACGAAGACCCGGTGACCGGGTCGGCGCACACCTCTCTGGCGCCGATATGGGCCGAGCGCCTGGGCAAGCAGCTGCTCAGCTGCGAGCAGGGTGGTGCGCGCAAAGGGCACCTGCAATGCGAGGTACCGGGCAACGGCAGGGTCATCATCAGCGGGCGGGCAGCATTGTACCTGCGTGGTACGGTGTACATCTGACCCTGGCATCCGCCTTGCACTGCCTGTGTCGGCGATGTGGCCGGCACAGGCGTCTATAATTGCTGGCCCATCTTCAGCTGAAGGAGCCAGCCATGTCCCTGGAAAAACACGGCACCTGCCTGTGCGGCGCCACCCGGCTCACCGCTATCGTCGAAAGCACCCACATCAGCGCCTGCCATTGCAGCATGTGCCGCAAGTGGACCGGCGGCCCGCTGCTGGTGGTGCACTGCAGCCAGCCACCGGTAATCGAAGGGCGTGCGCCCAGTGTTTACGATTCGTCCGATTGGGCTCAGCGCGGTTTCTGCGGTCAGTGCGGCACACATCTGTATTACCGGCTCAAGGCCAACGACTTCCATGCGGTGCCGGTCGGCTTGCTTGACGGTGACCAGGAATGGGCGTTCGACCTGCAGATTTTTGTCGAACAGAAACCCGCCTGGTATTGCTTCGCCAACCAAACCAGGGAATTGACCGGGCAGCAGGCCTTCGAGCAGCTCGGCTGATCCACGCTTGTGGCAACGGGGGCGCTGACATCGATGCCATGCGAACTTGCCAAACCGGCGCATTCCTGAGAAAAGGGCGGCTTTGTTTCCAGTGTTGGAGAGTGCCCCGTGAGCCAAGAACTGCAGATCACCGACCTCGTCGAAGGCGACGGCAAGGCCGTCGTCAAAGGCGCCCTGATCATCACCCAGTACACCGGCTGGCTGGCCGATGGCAGCGAGTTCGACTCGTCCTGGTCGCGTGGCAAGCCGTTCCAGTGCGTGATCGGCACCGGCCGGGTCATCAAAGGCTGGGACCAAGGCCTTATGGGCATGCGCGTGGGTGGCAAGCGCAGGCTGCAGGTGCCGGCGCAGTTGGCCTACGGCGAACGCAGCGTGGGCGCGATCCCGCCGCATTCGGACCTGACCTTCGAGATCGAGTTGTTGGAAGTGCTGACGCGAGATGACTGAAAGCACTCGGCTACCGGCCAGGCGCATGCAACCGCAGGTTCTTTTGTTCTAAACAATTCGGCAACACCCATTTCCTAATATGGCCTAGCCCAGGGACGGCACCTGACTTCAAGGAGGAACCAAACGGGTTCAGGGCACTCTGACCCTCACTCGTTGCCAAGGATGGCACCCACTACAAAGGGTGTCTCGCCTTGATCAAGTTGCCTACGTTCTTTTACCGTCATCGTCATCCGCTGCTGGGCCTGGTGCTTAGCGCCGCCACCGTGCCGCTGGTGCTGGAGGCTGTCGAAAGCCGCGCGCAACCGGCAAATGGCACGCAAACCCTGGTGTTCCTGCGCCACGCCGAGAAGCCGGAAGAGGGCCTGGGCCAATTGAACTGCCAGGGCCTCAACCGAGCGCTGGATCTGGCCAGCGTGCTGCCCGAACGCTTTGGCAAGGCCGACTACGTGTTTGCCGCCAACCCTTCGCGACATGTCGAGGAAGGTAGCAAGGAGGAAAGCTACAGCTACATCCGCCCGCTGATGACCATCACCCCCAGCGCCATTCGCCTGGGCCTGCCGGTGAACATCGATTACGGCGCCAACGACACCGAAGCGCTTGCCGACGAGCTACTGCGCGACAAGTACCGCAACGCGACCGTCTACACCGCCTGGTCGCACGGCTACCTCCCCGAACTGATCAACACTGTGGCCGGCAAGGCCCTGGGCGACCAGCGGGTGATCACCGAGGACTGGCACGGTGACGATTTCGATACCCTCTACGTGCTCAAGCTGACCTGGCGCGACGGCAAGGCCAGCCTGCTCAGCCGCAACGTGCGCCAGGGGCTGGATGGTCGGGATCGTGGCTGCCCGACCTGAGCCGCAAGTGGTGGGCTGACCGTACCGGCCGGTTCGCGGCCTGCCCGCGAACCGGCCGGTACAGGCAAGCCAGCTCAACGACCGCAGCGCATCGGCCAACCCAGCACCTTTTTCGCCCGCGGCGTGGCATAGGTACGCACCTTGGAGGTACTCAGGCGCATGCGCACCAGTGCTTCGGCAACGGTGACCGCCGCGCTGACGCCATCCACCACCGGCACGCCCGTGCGCAGGCGGATCTGCTCGTCCAGCCCGGCCATGCCGCCGCAACCCAGGCAGATCACCTCGGCCTTGTCGTCACGCACGGCGCGTTCGGCCTGCTCGACGATCGCCGCCACGGCGCGCTGCGGGTCGGCTTCCAGTTCCAGCACCGCCAGGCCACTGGCGCGCACCGAGGCGCAGCGCTCATACAGCCCGGACAGCTTCAGGCGGTCTTCGATCAGCGGCACGGTGCGGTCCAGGGTGGTGACCACCGAATAGGCGTGGCCCAGGTACATTGCGGTGCTGGCGGCAGCGTCGGTGATGTCCACCACCGGCACGTCCAGCAACTCCTGCAGGCCCTCGCGGCCATGTTCGCCATAGCCGGCCTGGATCACCGCATCGTAGCGGCCCTCGTAGGCCAGCACCCGGTCCATCACGGCGATGGCGGCCAGGTAGCTTTCGAAATTGCCTTCCACCGATTCGGCGCCGAACCATGGGGTCAGGCCGATGATTTCGGTACCGGGCGCGGCCACGCTGCGGGCCTGTTCGGCGATGGCTTCGGTGATGGCTTCGGTAGTATTGACGTTGGCAATCAGGATACGCATGTGTAGCCCTCCCTGGTCAGTGGCTGCTGTGGTCGACGGCGATGCATTCGCCGCTGACATCGTGGTATTGGCGGTTGCGCGGCGCGATCAGCAGGTACACCGCAGCGGCGATGCCGGCGCCGATCAGCCAGGAGAACGGCGCGATGCCATGGAAGTTGGGCACCAGGGCCAGGACGATGGCCAGCAATGCGGCCGGCACGAAGGCGGCCACGGCGCGCAGGTTGATGCCCTTGCTGTAGTGGTAGGCCCCGGCCGGGTGCTCGGTGTACAACTCCGGCACGTTGATGCGGCCTTTGCGCAGCAACCAGTAGTCGGCCATGATCACCCCGTACAACGGGCCGAGCAGCGCGCCCAGGCCGGACAGGAAGTACACGATCACCAGCGGGCTGTTGTACAGGTTCCACGGCAGGATCAGCACCGCCAGGGTGGCACTGATCAGCCCGGCACGGCGGAAGTTCAGGTGGCGCGGCGCCAGGTTGCTGAGCACAAAGGCTGGCGCGACGAAGTTGGCCATGATGTTCACCGCCACGGTGACGATCAGGAATGCCACGCAGCCAAGCACCAGGAAGGGTGTGCTGGGGATGCTGGCGACGATCTGCGTCGGGCTGTCGATGACCTGGCCGTTGATCTGGAACTGCGCACCGCACAACACCACAGTGATGATGGCGAACACCAGGATATTCACCGGCAGGCCCCAGAAATTGCCCACGCGAATGGTCTTGCGGCAGGGCGAAGAGCGGGCGAAGTCGCAGAAGTTCAGCACCAGGGTGCCGTAGATGGCCAGCCACAAGGCACCGCCGGCAAAGATGTTGCGCCACATCTCGTAGCCGCTCAGCGGCGCGGCCACCGACCAGGCGATGCGGGCGTCGGCCTGGACGTACATGAACACCGCCAGGGCGGCAACCGTCAGCAGGATCACCGGGCCGGCGAAGGCCTCGTAGCGGCGCACCATCTCCATGCCATAGGCCAGGATCACCAGTTGCACCAGCCAGATCGCCACGAAGCACACCCAGCCCAGGCTCGACAGGCCGAGGATGCTGTCGTGATCGTAGGCAGCCAGGTGCGGCCACACGGCAGTGAGCAGCACCCGCAGCACCACCGATGCCAGGAAGGTCTGGATGCCGAACCAGGCGATGGCGATGATCGCGCGGATCAGCGCTGGAATCTGCGCGCCGTGGATGCCGAAGGCGATACGGCTGATGACCGGAAATGGCACGCCGGTTTTCTGCCCCATGTAGCCGGACAGGTTCATGAAGAAGTACACCAGCGCTGCACCGATGGCCAACGCCAGCAATATCTGCCAGCCGCCCAGGCCGAGGGCGAACAAGCCCATGGCGAACGAGTAGTTGGCAATGTTGTGCACATCGTTGGTCCACAGCGCAAAGATGCTGTAGCGGCCCCAGCGGCGGCCGTGCAGGCGCGTCGGGGCGAGGTCGCGATTATGCAGGCGTGGGCTCAGGGCCAGTGTCGGCTGGCTGTCGGCGAGTGGCGAGGCAGGGTGGGTGCTGGCGACGGATAGTTCAGGGGCTAGGTCGAGGCTGGTACTCATTCCGGCGGGCTCCTGATGCACGTGGACTGCGATGAGCGGGCATGCGCACGGGCTCGCCATCTCGTCGGTGCAGCGTTGGCATCACTGGGTTCAGGGCGCGGCGGCCGCTATTGGGGCGGCGTCGCGGGTTCTTGTGTATTTATGTTTTGTTCAACTTGTATACAAAACACGAACACACAAAAGCGAGTTCCGTGCCACATGAAAACCAACTAGGCAGGTGCCATTATCTTGAATCAGGCGCTATTGCGGATAACTTTATGAAATACGAAAAATATAATTTGACCAATTGAACAGGTTTAAATTTTTTCGGACTGCTTAGTTGATCGATTGGTCAAGCTTTTAGGTGGGTTGCGTGTAACGTATCGGGGCGTTGAATAGAAAAGTGCACACAAAAATCGCACTTATGGTGACATTCCTGTGTACAAAAAATAGTCAGCTTTTATCTGAGTTGGCCCCGTCGCCGGTTTGCTTGCGCAGAGGCCGGCTCCGACTTGGCTCAATTCATCGGCGGCAAGCGCCGCTTCACCGGGCTTTTCTTGATGATTGCGGTATTGGTTTCGGCCAACGTATTCAGACGGTCAAGGAGGGTATCGAGCTGCTCCATCGAGCGCACATGCAGCCGAGCGATGAAGCAATCCTCGCCGGTGACCTTGTCGCACTCGGTGAACTCGGGGATGGCAATGACCTGCCGCTCCACCTCCTGCAGTTGCCCGGGCAGTGGGCGGATGCGCACGATCGCTTGCAGCTGGTAGCCAAACGCGCGCGGGTCGACCTCCACGGTGTAACCGCGCAACACACCGCGCTGCTCCAGGCGGCGCAAGCGTTCACTGACGCTGGGCGCTGACAACCCGCTGATCTGCGCCAGGGCCTTGAGCGAACGGCGTGAGTCTTCCATCAGTGCATTGATCAGCAATTGGTCGATGGCATCGGTCATACTCACCTCATAAGGTCGTTCGGATGATTTGCCTTGATAGTAAAGGTGGCTGGGCAAATCTACCTTCGATATCCGCTGGAAGGCGACCCGGAAACGTTTGCATACTGTTGCCATTATCGACAGGAGGTGTGAGATGGACAGTTCGTTGCGCCGTGGTTCGCTGGAAATGGTCGGCGCCATGCTGATTTCCGGGACCATCGGCTGGTTCGTGCTGGTGTCTGGCCAGCCGGTCCTGGAAGTGGTGTTCTGGCGTTGCGTGTTCGGTGCAGTGACCTTGCTGGTCATTTGCGCAGGCTTTGGTTTCTTGCGGTCGGGCGTGATCAGCCGCACGGCATTTCTGCTGGCGATTGCCAGCGGTGTGGCCATCGTCGGCAACTGGGTGCTGTTGTTCGCGTCGTATTCGCGGGCATCGATTGCCATCGGCACGGCGGTGTACAACGTGCAGCCATTCATGCTGGTGGGGCTGGCGGCCGTGTTCCTGGGCGAAAGGATCACCCTGGCCAAGGTCACCTGGCTCAGCGTGGCGTTCCTCGGCATGCTGGCGATCGTCAGTGCCCATGGCAGCGGGCAGGGCGG
Organism: Pseudomonas sp. TE21394; assembly: GCF_054057835.1. NCBI lineage: Bacteria > Pseudomonadati > Pseudomonadota > Gammaproteobacteria > Pseudomonadales > Pseudomonadaceae > Pseudomonas > Pseudomonas sp. TE21394. Next base: position 3,617,685 of record NZ_JBSRZR010000001.1, read on the forward strand.
TGGCGACGACTATCTGCTGGGCATTGCCCTGGCGCTGGGGGCGGCCTTCCTGTATGCCATCGCGGCACTGATCATCAAACGCCTGAGCGGCACCCCACCGCACCTGATTGCATTGATCCAGGTGGCTACCGGCGTGCTGTTGCTGGCGCCCTGGGTCGAGCTGGGCGGGCTGCCGGGCGAAGTGCCGGCGCTGGCCAGCCTGCTGACCTTGGGCATGGTGCACACCGGCTTGATGTATGTGTTGCTGTACAGCGCCATCCAGCGTTTGCCCACGGCGTTGACCGGGGCGCTGTCGTTCATCTACCCGATTGCGGCGATATTGGTCGACTGGGTGGCCTTTGGCCATCGTCTGGCGCCGCTGCAATGGCTGGGGGTGGCGCTGATCCTGCTGGCGGCGGCGGGGATGCAGCAGGGCTGGTGGTTCAGGCCCCGTACGCAAAGCGCCCTAAGGGGGTAGAATGCCGCTTTTGCCAGCTTGCGACCCCCGATGACTTCGCCAATCCACACTCTTGAGCAACAGCTGCTCACCGCCTTCGACCCTGCCCCGCAGGAAACCCGCCGCCTGTTCCACGGCCGTGGCCGCTGCTGGCCAGGCTTGGAGCAGGTCACGGTCGACTGGCTGCAGGGGGTACTGTCGGTGGCTCTGTTCCGCGAGCCGCCCGCAGGCCAGCTGGCCGAACTGGAAGCCATGCTGCGCAGCCTCGCCGAGCGCCCACAGTGGACCGGCCAGGCCATTCTCATCCAGCACCGTTACCTGCCAGACAGCCCGGGCCAGTGGCTGTTGGGCGAGCCGTGCCAGCAACGCGAAGTGATCGAAGACGGCCTGACCTACCTGCTGGACTTGGGCGTACGGCAGAACAACGGCCTGTTCCTCGACATGCGCTATGGCCGGCGTTGGGTGCGCGAGCAGGCGGCGGGCAAGCGCGTGCTGAACCTGTTCGCCTATACCTGCGGCTTTTCGGTGGCGGCAATTGCCGGGGGCGCCGAGCAGGTGGTGAACCTGGACATGGCCAAGTCGGCACTGTCGCGCGGGCGCGACAACCATCGGCTGAATGGCCATGACGCGTCGCGCGTGGCTTACCTGGGGCACGAGCTGTTCAAGTCGTGGGGCAAGGTGCGCAAGTACGGGCCGTATGACCTGATCATCATCGACCCACCGACCTTCCAGCGCGGCAGCTTCGTGCTGACCCAGGACTACGCGAAGGTCCTGCGGCGTTTGCCGGAGCTGTTGAACCAGGGCGGGACGGTGCTGGCTTGCGTGAACGACCCAGGGATCGGGCCCGAGTTCCTGATCGAGGGCATGGCGGAGCAGGCGCCGTCGCTGGCATTCGTCGAGCGGCTGGAGAACCCACCCGAGTTTCCTGATGTGGACCCGGCGGGTGGGCTGAAGGCCTTGGTGTTCCGCCAGATGTGAGGTTGCCTGCACTGGCCGGCGGCAGGGCCGGCCAGGCCTGCATCAATTACTGATTGGTGTAGATCTGGTCGAACACCCCACCATCATTGAAGTGGGTCTTCTGTACCGTGCGCCAGTCGCCAAAGGTCTTCTCCACCGACAGGAAGTCCACTTTCGGGAAGCGGTCAGTGTACTTGGCCAGTACCGTTGCATCACGCGGGCGCAGGTAGTTCTGCGCGGCAATTTCCTGGGCCGCTGGCGACCAGAGGTATTTCAGGTATTCCTCGGCCACTGCCTGGGTACCTTTGCGCGCCACGACCTTGTCGACCACGCTCACCGGCGGCTCGGCTTCGGCCGATACGCTCGGGTAGACCACTTCGAATTGGTCGCGGCCGAATTCGCGGGCGATCATCTCGGCTTCGTTCTCGAAGGTCACCAGCACGTCACCGATCTGGTTGGTCATGAACGTGGTGGTCGCGGCGCGGCCGCCGGTGTCGAGCACAGGAGCCTGCTTGAACAGCTTGCCGACGAATGCCTTGGCCTTGTTCTCGTCGCCGCCCTGCTTGAGCACATAGCCCCAGGCCGACAGGTAGGTGTAACGGCCGTTACCCGACGTCTTCGGGTTGGGCACGATCACCTGCACGCCGTCCTTGAGCAGGTCGGGCCAGTCCTTCAGGGCTTTCGGGTTGCCTTTGCGCACGATGAACACGGTGGCCGAGGTGAACGGCGCGCTGTTGTTCGGCAGGCGGCTGACCCAGTTGTCCGGCACCAGCTTGCCGTTGTCGGCCAGGGCGTTGATGTCGGTGGCCATGTTCATGGTGATGACGTCGGCGGGCAGCCCGTCGATCACTGCACGCGCTTGTTTGCTCGAGCCGCCGAAGGACATCTGCACGTTGACCTTCTCGTTGTGCTCGGCTTCCCAGTGCTTCTGGAAGGCCGGGTTGTAGTCCTTGTAGAAGTCGCGCATCACGTCGTAGGAAACGTTGAGCAGGGTGGGGGCGGCGTGGGCCAGGTTGCCCAGGGCAAGGCCTGCGGCGAGCAGCGAGGCGGTGAAGAGTTTTTTCACGTTGCTTCCTTGTTCTTGAAAGTTGTTGAGGCAGATTGCCAGCGACTATAGCGGGTGGGTTTGTGGGGGTTAAAGAACAAAAATGACTTTGGTTATTCCGTTGCCTGCTCTGGCCCTTTCGCGGGTAAACCCGCTCCCACAGGATCATCACAGGGCTTAACTGTGTTCGGTCACTGTGGGAGCGGGTTTACCCGCGAAAGGGCCGGAACAGGCGACATCATTGCTTGGGAAACAGCGCATTGCCACAGCGGGAACAGAACGCCGCCGCCGGTTCATGGTTTTTCTTGCTGCAGACAGGGCAGTCGTGTTGCAGCTGCTCACCGCGCATGGCGTTGGCCAGTTCGGCGGTGAATATCCCGGTCGGCACGGCAATGATCGAATAACCAATGATCATCACCAGCGACGAAATCACCTGCCCCAGCGGTGTCTTCGGCACGATATCGCCAAAGCCCACGGTGGTCAGGGTGACGATGGCCCAGTAGACACCTTTGGGAATGCTGGTGAAACCGTGCTGCGGCCCTTCGATCACGTACATCAGGGTGCCGAACACAGTCACCAGGGTGGAGACGGTGACCAGGAACACGATGATCTTCTGCTTGCTGCCGCGCAGTGCATCGATCAGGTAATGCGCCTGCTTGAGGTATGGGCTGAGCTTGAGCACACGGAAGATCCGCAGCATCCGGATCACGCGGATGATCAGCAGGTACTGGGCGTCGCTGTAGTACAGGGCGATGATCCCCGGCACGATCGCCAGCAGGTCGACCAGGCCGTAGAAGCTGAAGGCATAGCGCAGCGGCCTGGGCGAGCAGTACAGGCGGGTGAGGTACTCGGCCAGGAAGATCGCGGTGAAGCCCCATTCGATAGCGGCCAGCAGGCCGGCGTAGCCCTGGTGGACTTCGTCGATGCTGTCGAGGATGACCGTGACCAGGCTGGCCAGGATGATCAGCAGGAGGATCTTGTCGAAGCGTCTTCCAGCCACGGTGTCGGTCTGGAAGACGATGACGAAGAGCCGCTCGCGCAGGCTCGCGGGGTTGTTCATGGGCTCGTTCCAAAATTGCGATTGGCTGAGCCTAGGGGTTGCCTTTCAGCTGTGCAAGCGGCTGGCGTTGCGTTGCCTGGGTTGGGCCAGGTGGCTGCCCAGGTGCATCAGCCAGCAGGCGGTGACAAAGGGCGCGGTCAGGCCGGGCAGCGGCAGCCAATTGAACAGGGGTTGCATCAATAGGGCCAGGACGATTGCCAGCAACGTCATCCAGGGCTTTTCGCCTTGCCTGCTGAAGGCCAGTGCTGCCAGTGCAGCGTTGAAGCCGTAAAGGCCCAGCCACGCAGCCTGTGCCTGGTCGGTGAGCAGCGCCAGGCCGCCGCCGATGGCCGAACCGAGCACTGCCCACAGGGCGGCATAGGGGTTGGCAATGAACATGCCGACGATGATCAGCAGGCCGGCCAGCGGTCGGTCGAGCAGGAAGATCTGCCCCACCCCGCGTGTCAGGGCGTGCAGCGGGTCGGCTTCGACGAAACCGCCGGGCGCGGGGCTGGCGATCAGCAGGGTGGCCCAGCCGAGCAGCACGAAGGGGGCGGTATAGGCCACCAGCAGCTTGCCGCCACGCTTGCGCCATTGGTGGGTGATGATGCCGGACAGGCCACCGGCGGCGATGATCAGTGGTGGCAGGATGGCCGACCAGGGCAGCACGGCGCTGATCAGGATGCCGATCAGCACGCCGTTGTAGCTGTACAGGCCGGCCTGGCGGTCGGCACGGTCGTAGCCGCGTGCCTGGGCGGTGAGCAGGCCAGCGAGGGCGCCGAGCAAGGCGCCACCGACCAGGTCTGGGGCGGTCAGCAGGATGGCCAGCAGGCAGCACAGGCCGCACAGGGGGTTGCGCAGCAGCAGCACCTGGCTGAAGCCGTTGAGCAGCGCCGTGGCCCAGTCGGGGCACGGGTTGACGAAATTTTTGGTGTACATCGGGGCAGTCAGTGAGGTTGATGGGGCGCGGTGGGCCTCTTTGGGCCTCGGGTTTTCCGCCGGTCAGGTATTTCGGTGTTGGGGAGGGCTGCGCCCTCCGATCGCGGCGCAAGGCCGCTCCTACAGGGACCGCGACACCTTCAGGCTTGCGTGATCCCTGTAGGAGCGGCCTTGTGCCGCGAAAGGGGCGCAAAGCGCCCCCAAAACTCTCAGATCAAGGTTTCGATCCGCAGCGTATTGGTCGACCCCGGCTTGCCGAACGGCACACCAGCGGTAATCAGCAACGTGTCGCCACGGCTGGCCATGCCTTGCGCCTGGGCAATCTCCAGGGCAGTGGAAACCACCTCGTCCACCTGGCGCAGGCGGTCATTGACCACCGAATGTACGCCCCACGCCACGCTCAGGCGGCGTGCGGTGTTCAGGTTCGGCGTCAGGTTGAGGATCGGTGCCCGCGGCCGCTCGCGCGCAGCTCGCAAGGTCGAGGCGCCCGACTCGCTGTAGTTGACCAGCACCGCCACCGGCAGGATGCCGCTGATCCGGCGGATCGCGCAGCTGATGGCGTCCGACACGGTGGCTTCGGCCTTCGGCCGGCCCACGTCGAGCTGGGCCTGGTAGTCCGGGCCATTCTCCACCTGGCGGATGATCTTGCTCATCATCTGCACGGCTTCCAGCGGGTAATCACCGGAAGCGGTCTCGGCCGAAAGCATCACCGCATCGGCACCCTCGGCCACCGCGTTGGCCACGTCGGTGACTTCGGCACGGGTCGGCGCTGGCGAGAAACGCATGGATTCGAGCATCTGCGTGGCGACCACCACCGGTTTGCCCAGCTGGCGGCAGGTGCCGATGATGCGCTTCTGGATCTGCGGCACGCTTTCCGCCGGCACTTCCACGCCGAGGTCGCCACGGGCCACCATGATCGCGTCCGACAGCTCGGCGATGGCTTGCAGTTGCTCGACCGCCGAGGGCTTCTCGATCTTCGCCATCAGGTAGGCGCGGTCACCAATCAGTTGGCGTGCTTCAGTGATGTCTTGCGGGCGCTGGACGAACGACAGGGCCACCCAGTCCACGCCCAGTTCGAGGCCGAAGGCCAGGTCGCGGCGGTCTTTCTCGGTGAGCGGCGAAAGGTCGAGTACCGCTTGTGGCACGTTGACCCCTTTGCGGTCGGACAGCTCGCCACCGGCCAGCACTTCGGTGTCGATGGCGTCGCTGTGTTTGGCGGTGACGCGCAGGCGCAGCTTGCCGTCGTCGAGCAGCAGGTCCATGCCTGGCTCGAGGGCAGCGATGATTTCGGGGTGCGGCAGGTTCACCCGGCGGCTGTCGCCCGGGGCCTTGTCCAGGTCCAGGCGCAGGGCCTGGCCGCGCTGCAGCTGGACCTTGCCTTCGGCAAAGCGGCCGACGCGCAGCTTCGGCCCTTGCAGGTCCATGAGAATGCCCAGCGGGTAGTTCAGTTGCTGCTCGACTTCGCGAATCCACTGGTAGCGCAGCGCGTGGTCGGCGTGTTCGCCGTGGCTGAAGTTGAGGCGGAAGATGTTGACCCCGGCTTTGACCAGTTGGCGGATGTCGTCGATGCCTTTGATCGCAGGGCCGAGGGTGGCGAGGATCTTCACTTTCTTATCAGGCGTCATGATTGGGCAGTCTCGAGAATCAGGATGGCGCGGAAGTCGTTGACGTTGGTGCGGGTTGGCTCGGTGACGATCAGCGCATCCAGCGCGGCGAAGTAGCCGTAGCCGTTGTTGTTGTCCAGCTCGTCGCTGGCCGACAGGCCCAGCGCTTCGGCGCGGGCATAGCTGCCTGGGGTCATGAAGGCGCCGGCGTTTTCTTCCGAGCCATCGATGCCGTCGGTATCGCCGGCCAGGGCATACACCCCTGGCAGGCCCTTGAGGTTTTCGGTCAGGCTGAGCAGGAATTCGGCGTTGCGCCCGCCACGGCCGTTGCCGCGTACGGTGACGGTGGTCTCGCCGCCGGAGAGGATCACGCATGGCGCCTTCAGCGGCTGGCCATGCTGGACGATCTGCCGGGTGATGCCGGCATGCACCTTGGCCACTTCGCGCGACTCGCCTTCCAGGTCGCCGAGGATCAGCGGGCTGAACCCGGCCTGGCGCGCCTTGACCGCAGCGGCTTCGAGCGACTGCTGGGGCTTGGCGATCAGCTGGAAGTGGCTGCGGGCCAAGGCCGGGTCATCGGCCTTGACGGTTTCCGAGGCCGGGTTGTTGAGCCAGTCGATGACCGCTTTGGGGGCCTCGATGTTGTAGCGCTTGAGGATGGCCAGGGCATCGGCCGAGGTGCTCGGGTCGGCCACGGTGGGGCCGGACGCAATCACCGTGGCGAGGTCGCCGGGTACATCGGAAATGGCATAGGTATAGACCGTAGCTGGCCAGCAGGCCTTGGCCAGGCGGCCGCCCTTGATCGCCGAGAGGTGCTTGCGCACGCAGTTCATCTCGCCGATGGTGGCGCCGGACTTGAGCAGCGCCTTGTTGATCTGCTGCTTGTCGGCCAGGGTCAGGCCCTCGGCAGGCAGGGCCAGCAACGCTGAACCACCGCCAGACAGCAGGAAGATGACACGGTCGTCTTCGCCGAGGTTACTGACCAGGTCCAGCACGCGCTTGGCCACGGCCAGGCCGGCGGCATCGGGGACCGGGTGGGCCGCTTCGACCACTTCGATCTTCCGGCAGTTGGCGCCATGGCCGTAACGGGTGACGACCAGGCCGGAGACTTCGCCCTGCCAGCTTTTCTCGACCACTTCGGCCATGGCAGCGGCGGCCTTGCCGGCGCCGATGACGATGACCCGGCCGCTACGGTCGGCGGGCAGGCAGGGTTCGAGAACTTGGCGCGGGTGGGCGGCGGCGATGGCTGTGTCGAACAGCTCGCGGAGAAGTTGTTGCGGATCGACCGACATGGCAGGCTCCCAGTTTATTGTTGTTCTGCACAATCAAGAACGCCCCTGGAACTGCCTCCGTGCAGGCCGAACCAGGGGCGGGTGTTGCTCGGCTTCACCCATGAACCTGTGGTCGCAGGTTCATCGGCGTTGGCTTCTTCGCGGGTAACCCGCTCCCACAGGTGCTGCACAGGCTGCAAGACGGGTGCGATCCCTGTGGGAGCGGGTTTACCCGCGAAGAGGCCGGTAAGGTCTTACTGGTCGTCGCGGATCGAGAAGTTGGCCATGTGCTCCAGGCCTTTGATCAGCGCCGAGTGGTCCCAGTTGCCGCCGCCCAGGGCCTGGCAGGTGTTGAACACTTGCTGGGCATTGGAGGTGTTGGGCAGGTTGATGCCCAGTTCCTTGGCGCCTTGCAGGGCCAGGTTGAGGTCCTTCTGGTGCAGGTTGATGCGGAAGCCTGGGTCGAAGGTGCCCTTGATCATGCGCTCGGCATGCACTTCGAGGATCTTCGACGAGGCGAAGCCACCCATCAGCGCTTCACGCACCTTGGCAGGGTCGGCGCCGTTCCTGGCGGCGAACAGCAGGGCTTCGGCCACGGCCTGGATGTTCAGGGCAACGATGATCTGGTTGGCCACCTTGGCAGTCTGGCCGTCGCCGTTGCCACCTACGCGGGTGATGTTCTTGCCCATGGCTTCGAACAGTGGCAGGGTGCGCTCGAAGGCCTTCGGGCAGCCACCGACCATGATGCTCAGGGTCGCGGCCTTGGCACCCACTTCACCACCGGACACCGGGGCGTCCAGGTAGGCAGCGCCAGTGGCCTTGATCTTCTCGGCGAAGGCTTTGGTCGAGGTCGGCGAGATCGAGCTCATGTCGATCACTACCTTGTTCGGGCCTACGCCTTCGGCCACGCCGTTCTCACCGAACAGGACGCTTTCGACCTGGGGGGTGTCCGGCACCATGATGATGATGAACTCGGCTTCCTGGGCCACTTCCTTCGGGTTGGCCAGGGCCACTGCGCCAGCGGCGATCAGGTCGGCCGGGGCCGCGTCGTGGTGGGTGGAAACGAAGATGCTGTGACCTGCTTTCTGCAGGTTCTGCGCCATGGGCTTGCCCATGATGCCGGTGCCGAGGAAACCGATTTTAGCCATGACAATGTGCCTCTTTGTATTTGTTTAACCTGACTGCGGGCCTGCCCTGTGGGAACGGGCTTGTCCCGCGAATGCGATAGCTCAGGCAGTGGTGGTGTCTTTGCGGGCGCTTTCGCGGGGCAAGCCCGCTCCCACATGCGTTTTCAGCCAGCCCAGACCCGCTTCGGTAGTGGTCAGCGGCTTGTACTCCGCGCCCACCCAGCCCTGGTAGCCGATGCGGTCCAGGTGCTCGAACAGGAAGCGGTAGTTGATCTCGCCGGTGCCGGGCTCGTTGCGGCCCGGGTTGTCGGCCAGCTGAATGTGGTTGATCAGCTTCAGGTTGGCTTCCATGGTCCGCGCCAGGTCACCTTCCATGATCTGCATGTGATAGATGTCGTATTGCAGGAACAGGTTGTCGCTGCCCACCTCGGCCTGGATATCCAGGGCTTGCTGGGTGGTGTTCAGGTAGAAGCCCGGAATGTCGCGGGTGTTGATCATTTCCATGACCAGGCGGATGCCGGCGGCTTTCAGTTTGTCAGCGGCAAACTTCAGGTTGTCGACGAAGGTCTTGCGCACATCGGCGCACTGCAAGCCTTGCGGGCGGATGCCGGCCAGGCAGTTGACCTGCGTGTTGCCCAGCACCTTGGCGTATTCAATGGCCTTGTCGACCCCGGCGCGGAATTCCGCGACGCGGTCCGGGTGGCAGGCGATGCCACGCTCGCCTTTGGCCCAGTCACCGGCCGGCAGGTTGAACAACACCTGGGTCAGGCCGTTGGCCTCCAGCTGCTGCTTGATGTCGGCGGCGCTGAAGTCATACGGGAAGAGGTATTCGACGCCGCTGAAACCAGCGTCGGCGGCAGCCTTGAAGCGGGCCAGGAAGTCCTGCTCGGTGAACAGCATGGACAGGTTGGCAGCGAAGCGAGGCATGGTGTGTCTCCTTGCGGTGAAGGCCCCCGGCGCCCCTGCAACAGGGGCCGGCACGGGGGCGTCGGGCGATCAGTCCAGCAGCGAGATGGCGGTTGGCGCGTCGTTGCCGACCAGGGCCAGGTCTTCGAATTCGTTGACCGCGTTGATCTCGGTGCCCATGGAAATGTTGGTGACGCGCTCGAGAATCACTTCGACCACCACCGGCACGCGGAACTCTTCAGCCATCTTCTGCGCCTTGAGCAGGGCAGGGGCGATGTCTGCCGGCTCGAACACGCGGATGGCCTTGCAGCCCAGGCCCTCGACCACGGCAACGTGGTCGACACCATAGGTAGCGGCGTCGGTGGCGTTGATGTTCTCGAACGCCAGTTGTACACAGTAATCCATGTCGAAGCCACGCTGTGCCTGACGGATCAGGCCAAGGTAGGCGTTGTTCACCAGCACGTGCACGTACGGCAGGTTGAACTGCGCGCCCACCGCCAGTTCTTCGATCATGAACTGGAAGTCGTAGTCACCCGACAAGGCGACCACCTTGCGTTTCGGGTCGGCCTTGACCACGCCCAGGGCGGCAGGGATGGTCCAGCCCAGCGGGCCGGCCTGGCCGCAGTTGATCCAGTGGCGTGGCTTGTACACGTGCAGGAACTGCGCACCGGCGATCTGCGACAGGCCGATGGTGCTGACATAGCAGGTGTCCTTGCCGAACACCTGGTTCATTTCTTCGTAGACGCGCTGCGGCTTGACCGGCACGTTGTCGAAGTGGGTCTTGCGCTGCAGGCTGGCCTTGCGTTGCTGGCAGTCTTCCAGCCAGGCCTTGCGGCACTTCAGCTTGCCAGCGGCCTTCCACTCGCGGGCCACTTCGAGGAACACGTCCAGCGCCTTGCCGGCGTCGGAAACGATACCCAGGTCCGGGGTGAACACGCGGCCGATCTGGGTCGGTTCGATGTCGACATGGATGAACTTGCGGCCTTCGGTGTAGACGTCGACCGAGCCGGTGTGGCGGTTGGCCCAGCGGTTACCGATGCCGAACACCAGGTCGGATTTCAGCAGGGTGGCGTTGCCGTAGCGGTGCGAGGTCTGCAGGCCGACCATGCCGACCATCTGCGCGTGGTCGTCCGGGATGGTGCCCCAGCCCATCAGGGTCGGGATAACCGGCACGCCGGTCAGTTCGGCGAACTCGACCAGCTTGTCGCTGGCGTCGGCGTTGATGATGCCACCGCCGGCGACCAGCAACGGACGCTCGGCGTCATTGAGCAGGGTCAGAGCCTTTTCGGCCTGTACGCGGGTGGCGGACGGCTTGTGCACGGGCAGCGGCTCGTAGGCGTCGATGTCGAATTCGATCTCGGCCATTTGCACGTCGAACGGCAGGTCGATCAATACCGGGCCTGGGCGGCCGGTGCGCATTTCATAAAAGGCTTTCTGGAACGCATATGGCACCTGGCCTGGCTCCAGAACGGTAGTGGCCCACTTGGTCACCGGCTTGACGATGTTGGTGATGTCGACTGCCTGGAAGTCTTCCTTGTGCAGGCGAGCGCGCGGCGCCTGGCCAGTGATGCAGAGGATCGGGATGGAGTCGGCCGAGGCACTGTACAGGCCGGTGACCATGTCGGTGCCGGCCGGGCCGGAGGTACCGATGCATACGCCGATGTTGCCCGGATTGGCGCGGGTGTAGCCCTCGGCCATGTGCGAGGCGCCTTCGACGTGGCGAGCGAGGACGTGATCGATGCCACCGACTTTCTTCAGGGCCGAGTACAACGGGTTGATGGCAGCCCCCGGGATGCCGAACGCGGTATCTACACCTTCACGGCGCATGACCAGAACGGCTGCATCGATTGCTCTCATTTTGCTCATGGTTTGTGCCTCATCGATTTTGTAATTGTATACAACTTGCTTTGCGCCAGAGTGTATTCATGGCTGGCCGCTCAGGTCAACGGGTTTTCGTCGGTAGGGGATGCTTTCCTTCGAGCGCCCGAGAAAACGGGCGTTTGCGCTATCGCATACGATCGTTTCAAAATATTGTATACAAAAAACATCCTGTTGTGTTCTATTGGTTCTATTGGTTTCAACTGCCCTCAGGGCTTCTCACAACAAGAAGAGGACCTTTCCATGAACGCTTTGAACCTGAAAGTCGCGGTCAGCCTGGTGAACGCCGCGCTGGCGGCGGGCCGCAAGATCAATGCTGCGCCACTGACCGTGGCAGTGCTGGATGCCGGCGGGCACTTGCTGGCGCTGCAACGCGAGGACGGTGCCAGCCTGATTCGCCCGCAGGTAGCTACCGGCAAGGCCTGGGGCGCGATCGCCCTGGGCAAGGGCTCGCGCTTGCTGGCGCTGGATGCGCAGCAACGGCCAGCGTTCTTTGCCGCGCTGAACGGCTTGGGTGAACGGCCGGTGGTGCCGGCGCCGGGCGGCGTGCTGGTGCGTGATCAGGACGGCAAGGTGCTGGGTGCGGTGGGGATAAGCGGCGATACCTCGGATATCGACGAGCAGTGTGCGATCAGTGCGATCGAGGAGGTGGGGTTGCGGGCGGATGCGGGTGTAGCAGCCTAATTCTCTATTGGCTGTTCCGGCCTCTTCGCGGGTGAACCCGCTCCCACAGGATCATCGCAGGCTTGAAGCGCGTGGTATCCCTGTGGGAGCGGGTTCACCCGCGAAGAAGCCTGCGCCCGGGGTCAGGCCACCTCGGGCTCACAACCCTTGAGCACCATGCGGATGATGGTTTCGGCTGCCGCGTCATAATCGCTGTCGGCCAGCTTGGCCTTGCCGGTGACCGCCGAAATCTGCCAGTCGAAATCGGCATAGGTCTGGGTCGCTGCCCAGATGCTGAACATCAGGTGATGCGCGTCGACATGGGCGATCTGGCCGCGGTCGATCCAGCGCTGGATACATTCGATGTTGTGCCGGGCCTGCTCGTTCAGCTGCGCCACCTGGTTCGGCGACAGGTGCGGGGCGCCGTGCATGATCTCGCTGGCGAACACCTTGGACGCATGCGGCAGGTCGCGCGAAATGCGGATCTTCGAGCGAATGTAGGCACTCAGCACTTCTTTCGGGTCACCCTCGGCATTGAACGGGGTCGACGCCTGCATGATCGGCGCGATGATGCTTTCCAGCACCTCGCGGTAGAGGTTGTCCTTGGACTTGAAGTAGTAATACACGTTCGGCTTGGGCAGGCCCGCCTTGGCCGCGATATCGCTGGTCTTGGTGGCGGCGAAGCCCTTGTCGGCGAATTCCTCGCTGGCCGCGCGCAGGATCAGTTCCTTGTTGCGCTCGCGAATGGTGCTCATGGTCAGGGATCTTCCTCGTGTCTGGCCACCTCTAAGAGGGATCGGGAATGGTAGCACCGGGCTCGACGGGGGCTCAAGGCAGCGGCTTTGGGCTAGAATCGGCAGCATTCATTCATCCGGAAGCAGACAAACATGGCAGGAAGCAGTCTACTGGTACTGATCGACGACATCGCCACGGTGCTCGATGACGTCTCGCTGATGACCAAGGTAGCGGCAAAAAAGACCGCAGGTGTGCTGGGCGATGACCTGGCGCTGAACGCCCAGCAGGTCACCGGTGTGCGTGCCGACCGCGAGCTGCCGGTGGTGTGGGCGGTGGCCAAAGGGTCGCTGCTGAACAAGGCCATCCTGGTACCGGCGGCACTGTTGATCAGTGCGTTCATTCCCTGGGCGGTGACGCCGTTGCTGATGCTGGGCGGAGCCTACCTGTGCTTCGAGGGCTTCGAGAAGCTGGCGCACAAGTTTCTGCACAGCAAGGCGGAGGACGAGGCGCAGCACGAGGCGCGCAAGGAGGCGTTGGCGGATGCCAACGTTGACCTGGTGGCGTACGAGAAGAGCAAGATCAAGGGCGCGGTGCGCACCGACTTCATTCTTTCCGCGGAAATCATCGCCATTACCCTGGGCATCGTCGCCGACGCGCCGTTGAGCCAGCAAGTCATCGTGCTGGCGGGCGTTGCGGTGGTCATGACCATCGGCGTGTACGGGCTGGTGGGTGGTATCGTCAAGCTTGATGACCTCGGGCTGTGGATGACGCGCAAGGCATCCCGCCTGGCCCAGGCAGTGGGTAATGGCATCTTGCGGGCTGCGCCGTACATGATGAAGAGCCTGTCGGTGATCGGCACTGCGGCGATGTTCCTGGTTGGCGGCGGGATCCTGGTACATGGCATCGCGCCGTTGCATCACGCCATCGAGGCGTTCAGCGAAGGGCGTGGCGGGGCATTGACCGTGGCGCTGCTGAACGGCGGTGTCGGGGTTGTGGCCGGTGCGGTGGTGCTAGCCGTGGTGGGCATTGCGGGGAAGCTGTGGCGGGCGCTTCGGCCGGCCACCTGAGTTGCATGGCCGGGGGCTTTGCCCCGGTTCGCGGGCAAGCCCGCTGCCACAGGGAATACACAGTTTGCGCAACCTGTGCCGTACCTGTAGGAGCGGCCTTGTGCCGCGAAGGGCTGTGCAGCAGCCCCTATGCTCCGGTCAGAAGTGCACCTTCACCAGGAAGCTCATGGTGTTCTGGTCAGTGGTAAAGGCATCGGAATCCTTGATGCCGTACTTGTTCTTCCAGTAGTCGTACTCCACGCCCACGTACAGCTGCTTCTCACCCAGGTGCAAGGCCTTGCCCAGGTCGTACTTGATCTGCGGGTTGAAGTGCAGGTTGGCCTGGTAAGTGCCGCGACGGTTCTCGTCGTTGTCCACCACCCAGTCCATGAAGCCGTCGATCAGCACGTCGGAGGAACCGACCGGGATGGTGTACGACCACACCGGGGTAATCTGCCACACGTTGTCGCCGGCACGGCTGCCATCGGTGGTGCGGTTGTAGAAGTTCAGCTGGAAGTAGTCGAAGCCGGGGATGGCCAGGTCGAAGCCAGGGCCGATCAGGTACGCCTCGGTGTCACCCTCGCCAAATTCGTAGGTCATCGCCAGCAACACGTCCTTGACCGGGCCGAACTCGAGCTTCTGGTCGAAGATCTTGCCGAAGGACAGGCGTGGGCTGATCTCGCCATAGTAGGTGTTCGGGCCATTACCCGCGTCTTTCTGGCCCTGGTAGAAGATCTTGTCGACGAAGATGAAGTTGTCGCCGTACTTCCAGGCGTCGGCGTGCTCGAAGGTGAGCGTTTGCTGGATCGCCGGGTTGACCTTGAAGTTCTTGCCCCACAGGTAGGTCAGGCTGTTGTTCTGCCATTGCAGCAGGTCGCCGCCGAAGGTGGTGCCGCAGGCCAGCAGGCCGCTGGCGAGGATCAGGCTGTTGATGGTACGCATTGCGAGTTTCGCTCCCTTGTTTGATCTGTTGTCAGCGCGTCATCGCGCTTTTTTTGTCTTTCGAGTCAGTTTTTTTCGATGGGCCACAGCTGTTTGGCAAGGGTTGAGCCAACTTTCCCGGGCTGGCAAAACCTTCCTGCTCGACTTCGTTCTGAACGGATGAAAAGGGTCTTTCAGGCTGGCAACACGTTGGCCAACCGCCCGTATTCATTGACTGAGCGGTCAGTAAACGCAGGCAGAATCCGTTCTGCCCTGATCGAGGGGGCGCGCAGATTACTGGCTTGCGCGCCTTGCCTCAAGTGCTCCGTCCTGGAGCGCGACGGACCAAACTTGTGCGTTTGGTCAGTTTTTTAGAAGTGCACCTTGACCAGTGCACTGGTGACGCTCTGGTTGCTGTCGACGTTGCCCTGGCTGTCGATGCCGTACTTGTCCTTCCAGTAGCTGTACTCGATGCCCACGTACAGCTGCTTGGCGCCCAGGCCAAGGGCTTTGCCGAGGTCGTACTTGACCTGCGGGTTGAATTGCAGGTTGGCGTGGTAGGTACCGCGACGGGTCTGGTCATTGTCCACCACCCAGTCCATGTAACCGTCGATCAGAATGTCGGATTTGCCCACAGGCACGGTGTATGACCACGCCGGGGTGATCTGCCAGACGTTGTCACCGGGGCGGCTGCCTTCGGTGTTACGCAGGTAGAAATTCAGGGTGAAATAGTTGAAGCCGGGGATCGCCAGGTCGAAGCCGGGGCCTATCAGGTACGCCTCGTTGTCGCCCTCGCCGCGCTCATAGGTCATGGCCACCAGCACATCCTTGATCGGGCCCAGTTCAAACTTGTGACCGGTAATCTTGCCCAGCGACAGGCGCGGGCTGAACTCGCCGTAGTAGCTGGTGACGCCTTTCCCCGGGTCGGCCTTGCCGTTGTAGAAGACTTTATCGACGAACATGAACGTGTCGCCGTACTTCCATTTATTGGCGTGCTCGAAGGTGATCGTCTGCTGGATGCGGGGGTTGACCTTGAAGTCCTTGCCGTACAGGTAGGTCAGGCTTTCGCCGTGCCACTGCAGCCATTCCCCGGCGTGGGCGGGGAGGGTGGCCAGCAGGCTGCTGCCCAGCAAGAGGGACGAGGTGATGCGTTTCATGTCGTGGTTCCCGGACTTATTGTTTTTGTTGGGTTTTTTTGGCGCACAGGCGCCCCGGGCGGCCCATTCCGGCGGGCCGACGGTGCAGCGTTTACGACCAGGACGAGGCAGGGGCGGCAGTGCGCCGCCCCCTGTTGCTCCAGGGCGGCTTGCTTCAGTGCTGGTGGCAGGCGTTGTGCGCCGCGCGATCGGCACCGCCGAGGATGTTGAACAGCACGTTCAGCACCAGGGCGCTGACCGTGGCCATGGCAATGCCACTGTGGGTGATAGGTTCCATCCACTGCGGCATCTGGGCGAAGAACTCCGGGCGCACCACGGGAATCAGCCCGAAGCCGACACTCACGGCAACCAGCAATTGGTTGCGACGGTCGCCGATGTCCGCCTCCTGCAAGATCTTGATCCCGGTGGCGGTAACCATGCCGAACATGGCGATGGAGGCGCCGCCCAGTACCGCCGGCGGGATCGAGGCAATCAGGAAGGCCGCCTTGGGCAGCAGGCTGAGCAGGATCAGCAGCGCGCCGGCCACCACGGTGACATAGCGGCAGCGTACCCCGGTCATCTGCACCAGGCCGATGTTCTGGGCGAACGAGGAATGGGTGAAGGTGTTGAAGAAGCCGGCGACGAAGGATGCTCCGGCGTCGCACAACAGGCCGCGGCGCAGCATGCCCGGGGTAACTTCGCGGCCGGTCACCTTGCCCAGCGCCAGGAACATGCCGGTGGACTCGACGAAGATGATCACCACCACCAGGCACATGGACAGGATCGGTGCCAGGCTGAAGGTCGGCATGCCGAAGTGCAGTGGGGTGACCACTTGCAGCCACGGTGCCTGGCTCAGGCCCGACAGGTCGACCATGCCGATGGCGCCGGCCAGGATGTAGCCCAGGCCCATGCCTACCAGCACTGAAACGTTGACCCAGAATCCACGCATGAAACGGTTGATCAGCAGGATCACCGCCAGCACCAGGCCGGCCACCAACAGGAAGATCGGCGCACCGAAGGTGCCTGCCTGCTGGCCACCACCGGCCCAGTTGACCGCCACCGGGAACAGCGACAGGCCGATCGAGGTGATCACCGTGCCGGTGACCAGAGGCGGGAAGAACCGTACGACCTTGGACATGAACGGCGCGATCAGCATGCCGAAGAACCCGGCGGCGATGGTCGCGCCGAAGATCCCCTGCAGGCCCACCCCGGGCATGCCGGCCATGGCCACCATGCTGCCGACGGCAGCGAAACTGGCCCCCATCATCACCGGCATGCGGATGCCCACCGGGCCGATACCGAATGACTGGATGATGGTGGCGACACCCGCCACCAGCAGGTCGGCATTGATCAGGAAAGCGACTTCTTCACGGGACAGCCCGGCGGCCTGGCCGATGATCAGCGGCACGGCGATCGCGCCACCGTACATCAGCAGGACATGTTGCAGACCAACCAGGATCAATTGGAGCAGGGGCAAGGGCTCTCGCGGCGGCGCAACAGGGATATACGCCTTGCGTGACTTGGACATGCAGCACCTCGAGTTTTGTTTTTATTCTCGGATCCAAGCGCCGGCACCAGGCGGCAGGCTCACGCTGAGCCTGGGGTGCCGCCTGGGGGCTGACGCTCGATGCTTGCTTGTTGCGTGAATCTTCAGGTTCGAGGCCGGGCGTGCCGGCCTCTTTGCGGGTAATCCCGCTTCCACAGGAAGCGGTGATGCCCCGACAGTGGTGTTTCAGTTGACCGGCGCGCCTTTGGCGATCCAGTCACCGACGAGCTTGCGCTCTTCGGTGGTCATCTGGGTGATGTTGCCCAGCGGCATGATCTGGCTGGCGACCGCTTGCGCCTGGATGCGCGCGGCCTGGGCCTGGATCTGCTGCGGGGTGTCGAACATCACGCCAGCAGGCGCGCTGCTGAACAGTGGGCTGGTCGGCTTGGACGAGTGGCACACGGTGCAGCGTTCCTGGATGACATTGTGGATCTTGTCGAAGCTCTCGCCGCCTGCCTGGGCCGTGGCCTGGGCTGGGGCTTCGGCGGGCGCGGCAGGCGCTGCGGCAGCCTTGGCGGCGTCCTCGGCACGTTGCTCGGCAGCGGTCTTGCCACCCACAGCGGTCGCCGGCAGCGGCTGGTACTCGATCTGCGCCGCGGCCTGGTCAGGGCTGATGGCCATTGGCTTGGGGCCGGTCACGTAGGCCAGGCAGATCATCGCCAGGGCACCGACCGGCAGGGTCCAGGCGTACTTGTTGCTGTCATGGCGGGTGTTGAAGTAGTGGCGGATGAGGACCGCGGCTACTGCAATGCCGGCCAGGATCAGCCAGTTGTACTGGCTACCGTAGGTGCTCGGGAAGTGGTTGCTGATCATGATGAACAGCACTGGCAGGGTGAAGTAGTTGTTGTGGCGCGAGCGCAGCAGGCCTTTTGCCGGCAGTACCGGGTCGGGCGTCTGGTTGTTCTCGATCGCCGCCACCAGCTGGCGCTGGGCCGGCATGATGATGCGGAACACGTTACCGACCATGATGGTGCCGATGATCGCGCCAGTGTGCAGGTACGCACCACGGCCGCTGAACACCAGGCTGAAGCCCCAGCAGGCGGCGATGATCAGCACGAACAGCACGGCACCGAGCAGCGCTGGCTTCTTGCCCAGGGGCGAGTCGCACAGGAAGTCGTAGATGAACCAGCCGGCGATCAGCGAGCCGATACCGATGGCCACGCCTTCGGCGCCGCTCAGGGTGCTGCCAGGGGCCAGCAGATACAGCGTCGGGTTCCAGTAGAACACCACGCACAGCAGGGCGATACCGGACATCCAGGTGAAGTAGGCTTCCCATTTGAACCAGTGCAGGTTCTCGGGCATTTTCGGTGGTGCGAGCTTGTACTTCTCAAGGTGATAGATACCACCGCCGTGTATTGCCCAGAGATCACCCGACAACCCATCGCGCGGGTTGCTTCGGTTCAGGTGGTTCTCCAGCCAGACGAAGTAGAACGATGCACCGATCCAGGCTACGCCGGTGATCATGTGAACCCAGCGAATGCTCAGGTTCAGCCATTCGTGAAGGTGTGCTTCCACAGTATGTACCTCTTGCCGGTCACCCGCTCAGGCTGGGCCGTTGCATGACCGACCTTTTCTTATTGGTGGGGATTGAGGATCAGCATCTGTTCCTCGGTGAAGTAATGCTCGTCGCAGTTGTTGCCAGAACCGCTGCGATCAACCACCAGGAAGTCATCCCGCTTTTCGATCGTCAGCACCGGGTGGTGCCAGACGCCGCGATGGTAATTAACGCCCTGCCTGCCATTACTGCGGAAGGCCCGGACCAAGCCTGATACAGGTGCATCGCCAACCGGCGCGACCACGATCAGAAAGGGGTTGCCGAGCAGCGGGATGAAAGCCTGGCTGCCCAGCGGATGGCGTTCCAGCATGCGCACGGTCAGCGGCATGTCCAGCGCGTCGGCGCGGAAGATGCTGATGATCGCCTTGTCTTCAGGCTCGGCGGTTTCCACCGTGGCGAGCTTGTGGAAGCGCATGGTCGAGCCGTTGTTGATCATGAAGTGGTCGCTGCCATCGGTTTCGATCACGTCTCCGAAGGGGGCGAAGGCTTCTTTGCTCAGGGGCTCGATCATCAGGGTGCGCATGCGGATATCTCTTCTATGTTCGTTGTTCTGGTTCAGGTTCAAGCGTTGCCGCGCCGGTTACAGCTGCAGCAGGCGGAACAGGGCGATCAGGTTGATCTGCGCCAGGGCTTCCTTGAATTCGGCATCGGCGTCGTTGTGGATGCGCTTTTCGAAAGCGGCGAGAATCTGGTGCCGGTTGCTGCCTTTTACCGCCATGATGAACGGGAACTGGAATTTGGCCTTGTAGGCATCGTTCAGCTCGGTGAAACGGGCGAATTCTTCCGCGGTGCACTGGTGGATACCGGCGCCGGCCTGCTCGTTGGTGCTCGACTCGGTCAGTTCGCCCTGGATGGCAGCCTTGCCAGCCAGGTCCGGGTGCGCGTTGATCAGCGCCAGCTGCTCGGCGTGGCTGGCGCTGAGCAGGATGTCGCTCATGCGCTGGTGCAGCGCCTCGATTTCGTCCAGTTCAGCCAGCTGGCCCAGGTCGTAGGCCTTTTCCGCAACCCAGGGTGAGTGCTCGTAGATGTCGGCGAAGGCCTTGACGAAGGCTTCACGGTCCAGGGCGGATGGCTTGAGGGTCTTGAAGGCGGTCATCAGGCGTTCTCTTTCTGGTACGGGTGGGTGGTGTGCCAGTGGCGGGCGATGTCCACGCGACGGGCGAACCAGACCCGGTCATGGCTTTTGGCGTAGTCGACGAAGCGCTTCAGCGCGGCCAGGCGCGCCGGGCGACCGACCAGGCGGCAGTGCAGACCGATAGACAGCATCTTCGGTGCTTCGGCGCCCTCGGCGTACAGCACATCGAAAGCGTCCTTGAGGTACTGGAAGAACTGCTCGCCGCAGTTGAAGCCCTGTACCTGGGTGAAGCGCATGTCGTTGGTGTCGAGGGTGTAGGGGATCACCAGGTGCGGCTTGCCGGTGGGGTTGTTCGGCTCCCAGTAGGGCAGGTCGTCATCATAGGTGTCGCTGTCGTAGAGGAAGCCGCCTTCTTCCATCACCAGGCGGCGGGTATTCGGGCCGGTGCGGCCGGTGTACCAGCCCAGCGGGCGTTCACCGGTGATTTCGGTGAGGATGCGGATGGCTTCGAGCATGTGCTCGCGCTCCTGGGCCTCGTCCATGTACTGGTAGTCGATCCAGCGGTAGCCGTGGCTGCAGATCTCATGGCCGGCTTCGACCATGGCGCGGATCACGTCGGGGTGGCGCTGGGCGGCCATGGCTACGGCGAAGATGGTCAGCGGTACGCCGCTGTCCTTGAACAGCTTCAGCAGGCGCCACACGCCGGCGCGGCTGCCGTACTCGTAGAGCGATTCCATGCTCATGTTGCGCACGCCCTGCAGCGGCTGGGCAGCGACCATTTCGGAGAGGAACGCTTCGGATTCCTTGTCCCCGTGCAGAATGTTACGTTCGCCGCCTTCTTCATAATTGAGGACGAAAGACAGCGCGATGCGAGCGTTGCCCGGCCATTGCGGGTGAGGAGGGTTGTTGCCGTAACCGATCAGGTCGCGAGGATAGTCAGCGCTCACTGCAGTCTTCCTTCTTGTGCGTTTGTGCGGGGTGGGCGGACCGCGTCGGGATGTCGCACCACCGGATGGACTGATTGTATACAACTTCTGAAATCTTTTGTAAGCCTGTTTTTCCGCATTTCTTCCCTTTTGTCGCTTGGCAGCGGCTGAAGCATGTACTGCAAGAAACCTGCCTGATTGGTCAGCTTGTGACGTTGACGTCGGCTCGGAACCTGAGTTGCCTATGTATTTACGACCAAAGGAATGTGACTGGATACGAAACGCCCGGCGAAGCGGATTGGTTCAAAAAATTGTGTACAATCCGCCGCTCAAATGTCTTAATGGTGTCCTTCCCGCGCAGCGACGGTCTTTGCCGTGATGCTGGCCGTGTATTTTTTGCCCACAGATTGAACAAGAGGCGACAAGCAATGGGACGTTTGACCACACACGTACTGGATGCCGCGCATGGCTGCCCGGGCAGCTCGATCAAGGTCGAGCTGTACCGTGTCGAAGGCCAGCAGCTCGAACTGGTGACTACTGCCCTGACCAACAGCGATGGCCGCGTCGACGCGCCGCTGCTGCAGGGTGACGACTACCGCACCGGCGTCTACCAGCTGCAGTTCAGCGCCGGCGATTACTACCGCGCCCGCGGTGTGCAGCTGCCAGCCCAGGCGTTCCTGGATGTTGTCGTGCTGCGTTTTGGCATTGACCAGCAGCAAGAGCACTACCACGTACCACTGCTGATCTCGCCGTACAGCTATTCGACCTATCGTGGAAGCTAGTTGGTCGCTAGAAGAATCTTCGTAGGTCCTTGGCCCGCTCTCACACTGGCGGGCTTTTTTTCGTCTGTTGGAAAGTGATGTGGTGGGGTTTAGAGGAGTGGCGCCTGTGAGATCGAGCGCCGCCCGCGCGGCGCATCGCGAGCTGCGCTCGCTCCTTCGTTTGATTCAGGCCAGTAAAGCCTGTGACAGGCGCGCGACCGCCTGGTTGGTGCGACGCGATATCCCGTCGTGCGCCAAGGCGTACGCGCGCAAATCCCCCAGGAATAATTGGCCCGAAACAACCGTAGGAGCGAGCGCAGCTCACGATGCGCCGCGCGGGCGGCGCTCGATCTCACAGGCGCCAGATCTACTGCGACAAACCAACAAAGGGCGCCGAAGCGCCCTTGGTCGCTGCAGCAGGGGTTCAGAGGAACACGAACTTGGCAATGAAGATCGCGCACAGTACCCACAGGCTGGCGGAAATTTCCTTGTACTTGCCGGTACCCGCCTTCAGCGCCACGTAGCTGATGAAGCCCAGGGCGATACCATCGGCGACGGAGAAGGTCAGCGGCATCATTATCACCGTGACGATTGCCGGGATGCTGTCGGTAGCTTCGTCCCAATGAATGTGGGCCATGCTGCCCATCATCAGCATCGCCACGTAAATCAGCGCGCCGGCAGTCGCATAAGCGGGAATCATTCCGGCCAATGGCGCGAAGAACATCGCGGCAATGAACAGCACGCCGACCACCACTGCCGTCAGCCCGGTGCGGCCACCTGCGGCAACCCCTGCAGCACTCTCCACATAGCTGGTCACCGGCGGTACACCGACCACGGCACCGAACACGCTCGAAGCACTGTCGGCCTTCAGCGCCCGCGACAGATTCTCGATGCGCCCGTCCGGCGCCACCAGGTTGGCCCGCTGCGCCACGCCCATCAAGGTGCCGGCCGTGTCGAACATATGCACGAAGAGAAATGCCAGCACCACGCTGATCATGCTGACGTTGAACACCCCGGCCACATCCATGGCCATCCAGGTCGGGGCCAGGCTCGGTGGCATCGATATCACCCCGCCGAACTTGACCAGGCCCAGGCCCCAGCCCGCCAGGGTGACGCCGATGATGCTGATCAGGATTGCACCGAACACCCGTTTGTAGCTGAGGATGGCGATCAGCAGGAAGCACAGCGCCGCCAGCAGCGGCCCCGGCTCGTGCAGCGAGCCCAGCTTGATCAGGGTGGCAGGGCTGTCGACGATGATGCCTGCGGTTTTCAGGCCGATCAGCCCGAGAAACAGTCCGACGCCGGCCCCCATGGCATGGCGCAGGCTGACCGGGATGCTGTTGAGCAACCATTCGCGCACTTTCGACAAGGTCAGGAACATGAACAGCACGCCCGAGACGAACACCGCCCCGAGTGCCGTTTCCCAGTTGTAGCCCATGGTGCCGACCACGGTGTAGGTGAAGAAGGCGTTGAGACCCATGCCGGGGGCCAGGCCCACCGGCCAGTTGGCATACAGGCCCATCAACAGGCAGCCCAGCGCGGCGGCGATGCAGGTGGCGACGAAGGCGGCGCCGTGGTCGATGCCGGCGTCGGCCATGATGTTGGGGTTGACGAAGATGATGTAGGCCATGGTGATGAAGGTAGTCACCCCGGCGATCATTTCGGTCCTGACGGTACTGCCGTGTTGCTTGAGTTTGAAAATCCGCTCCAGCCAGCTCGTTTCGAGCGGTGGGGCGAGATCCAGCGTAGGGGCTTCGGATTTGCGGCTTTCCACAGCAGGTACTCCTCAAGTCTTTCTTGTTGTTCTTGGGCCCGGTTCCTGCGCAATGCACTTGGCGGCCCCGCGAGGGAAGGCAGACGTCTGACCGCTTTTGTTGACTTGCAGGTCAAGAAGTTGCTCGGTGGATTATGCTTTTGTGTACAAAGAATGCAAATAATGTTTTATCTTTTGTGCGCGCAATGTGGCGTACAACGGCTATATAGGTAAAAGGCCACCTGCAGAATCGGCTCAGCCTGTGTACAATGGCGCCATACTTTCCTTCGTGCCTCGAGAGCCCATGAACGAACAGCTGCAACCTCTGAAGAAACCTGCGCGCAACGGCAAGGCCGGCCGCAGTGGTACCCAGGACGACATCGTCTACGCGCATATCTTCGAGGCGATCCTCGAACAGCGTCTGGCTCCGGGCACCAAGTTGAGCGAGGAAGCGCTGGGCGAGATCTTCGGCGTCAGCCGCACCATCATCCGCCGCGCCTTGTCGCGCCTGGCCCACGAGAGCGTGGTGCTGCTGCGGCCAAACCGTGGCGCGGTGGTGGCCAGCCCCACCGTGGAAGAAGCCCGTCAGGTGTTCTTCTCGCGGCGCATGGTCGAGCGGGCCATCACCGAGCTGGCGGTGCAGCACGCCACGCCAGAGCAGCTCAACGAACTGCGGCAGATGGTGCGTGACGAGCGCGACAGTTTCTCCCGTGGTGACCGGGGCGCCGGCATCCGCCTGTCCGGCGAGTTCCACCTCAAGCTGGCAGAGGCTGCGGGTAACGCGCCACTGGTCAGCTTCCAGCGCAGCCTGGTGTCGCAGACCTCGCTGATCATTGCCCAGTACGAAAGCGGCAACCGCTCGCACTGCTCGTATGACGAGCACATGCAACTGATCGATGCCATCGAAGCGCGTGACGCCGAGCAGGCCGTGAGCCTGATGATGCACCACATGGACCACATCGACAGCAAGCTGAATCTGGACGAGGAAAGCGCCTCGGACGACCTGCATGCGGTGTTTTCGCACTTGCTGAAAAAGCCCAAGGTGGCCGCCAAGGGTTGATCGTTTGCCTGAATGAACGAAGGGGCCGCTTGCGGCCCCTTTCTGTTATCAGCGCTGGTGCACGCAACGCCCGGCGGCGTAGGTTTCGCGCACGGTGCGATCATCGCCCAAGGTGGTAAGCACGAACAGCGTCTCTTCAATGCTGTTGGACTGCTGGATACGGTAGTCCAGCAACGGCGTGACCTTGTAGTCCAGCACCACGAAGTCGGCATCGTTACCCGGGCGCAGGCTGCCGATGCGGTCGTCGAGACGCAGCGCACGGGCGCCGCCCAGGGTGGCCAGGTACAGCGACTTGTACGGGTGCAGGCGCGCGCCCTGCAGCTGCATCACCTTGTACGCTTCGTTGAGGGTGTTGAGCAGCGAGAAGCTGGTGCCGGCGCCGACGTCGGTGCCCAGCCCCACATTGACCTTGAAGCGTTCGGCCTGGGGCAGGTTGAACAGGCCGCTGCCGAGGAACAGGTTGGAGGTGGGGCAGAAGGCCACGGCCGAGCCGGTCTCGGCCAGGCGCTGGCATTCCTCGTCGCACAGGTGCACGCCGTGGGCGAACACCGAGCGCTCGCCCAGCAGCTGGAAGTGGTCATACACGTCGAGGTAGCCCTTCTGCTCGGGGAACAGCGACTTGACCCAATCGATTTCCTTGAGGTTTTCCGACAGGTGCGTGTGCATGTACACGCCCGGGTGCTCCTTGAGCAACTGGCCGGCGAGGGTCAGCTGTTGTGGGGTGCTGGTCGGGGCGAAGCGTGGGGTGACGGCATAGTGCAGACGGCCCTTGCCATGCCAGCGCTCGATCAGGGCCTTGCTTTCGGCGTAGCCAGACTCGGCGGTGTCGGTCAGGTAGTCCGGGGCGTTACGGTCCATCATCACCTTGCCGGCGATCAGGCGCAGGTCGAGGCGCTCGGCCTCTTCGAACAGCGCGTTGACCGATTCCGGGTGCACGCTGCCGAACACCAGCGCAGTGGTGGTGCCGTTGCGTAGCAGTTCCTTGAGGAAGATCTTCGCGACCTGATCGGCGTGATCCTTGTCGGCAAACTGCTTTTCGCAAGGGAAGGTGTAGGTATTCAGCCAGTCCAGCAGCTGTTCGCCGTAGGAACCGATCATGCCGGTCTGCGGGAAGTGGATATGGGTGTCGATGAAGCCTGGAGTGATCAACGCGTCCTGGTAGTGCTCGACCGGGATGTCGGCATCCAGGCTCGGCAGCAGTTCGCTGGCATGGCCAACGGCACGGATACGGCCATCGTCGACCACCAGCAGGCCGTCCTCGAAATACTCATGGGAAGCTTCCAGGCCTACCTCGGCCGGGTCGGCGATGCTGTGCAGGATGGCGGCACGGTAGGCTTTGCGGGTAACGGTCATAACACACTCGTCAATGGGCTTGGCTGCGCCGGGAGGGCGGCAGCAACTGGGCAATGGGGCCGGCATTGGCCGCAGCGTCGTGCTGGCCGAAGCAGGCGTTGTAGGTGGCGATGATCTCGGCGGCGATGGACACGGCGATCTCGATGGGCAGCTTGCCCTTGACCTCGGCCAGACCCATCGGGCAGCGCATGCGCGCCAGCACGGCATTGTCGTAGCCGCGTTCGCGCAGGCGGTGTTCGAACTTGACCCGTTTGGTCTTCGAGCCGATCAGGCCGAACCAGGTGAAGTCGTTGCGCTTGAGGATGGCCGCGGTCAGCTCCAGGTCGAGCTGGTGGTTGTGGGTCATGACGATGCAGTAGCAGCCCGGTGGCAGGCTGGCGACTTCGTCGACCGGTTCTTCGCTGACCACCTTGGTTACCCCGTCGGGCACCCGGGCCGGGAATTCCTGCTCGCGCGAATCGATCCAGCGCACCCGGCAGGGCAACGCGGCGAGCAAGGGTACCAGAGCGCGGCCGACATGGCCCGCGCCGAACACGGCGATCTGCGCCTGCACCGCGGCCATGGGTTCGAACAGCAGCACGGTGACGCCGCCGCAGCACTGGCCCAGGCTGGCGCCGAGACTGAAGCGTTCCAGGTGCGGGGTACTGCGTTGCTCCTCCAGCATCTGCCGGGCGATGTGCAGCGCCTTGTATTCCAGATGGCCGCCGCCGATGGTGTCGAACAGGCCGGTGGCGCTGACAACCATTTTCGAGCCAGCGTTGCGCGGGGTCGAGCCGCGCTCCTCGATGATGGTGACCAGCACGCAGGCTTCGCCACGGGACTGGTGGTCGGCAAGGGCGTTGATCCATTGGTGCATGATGCAACCTCTCTAAGCCATGCTGCAGATCCTGTGGGAGCGGGTTTACCCGCGAATGCGGCGCTGAAGCCACTATCGCATTCGCGGGTAAACCCGCTCCTACAGGCCCCTGCATTGTCAATGAGGCACGGTTTCCAGTTCCGGCTCGGCAGGTTGCGCCGCAGCCACCGCCTTGCGCATCTGCTCGCAACCCCACAACACCCGCTCCGGTGTTGCCGGTGCATCGATGGCCGGCTGCACGCGGTAGTCGGCGATGCTGGCCACGGCGTCCTTGATCGCGCACCAGGCCGCGATGCCGAGCATGAACGGCGGCTCACCCACGGCCTTGGAATGGAATACGGTGTCCTCCGGGTTCTTGCGGTTTTCCACCAGTTTCACCCGCAGGTCCAGCGGCATGTCGGCCACGGCCGGGATCTTGTAGCTGGCCGGGCCGTTGGTCACCAGCTTGCCCTTGGCGTTCCACACCAGTTCTTCGCTGGTCAGCCAGCCCATGCCCTGGATGAAGCCGCCTTCCACCTGGCCAATGTCGATGGCCGGGTTCAGCGAAGCGCCCACGTCGTGCAGGATATCGGCGCGCAGCATCTTGTATTCGCCGGTCAGGGTGTCGACGATCACCTCCACGCAAGCGGCGCCGAAGGCAAAGTAGTAGAACGGCCGGCCGCGCGCCTGGTTGCGGTCGTAGTAGATCTTCGGTGTGCGGTAGAAACCAGTGCTGGACAGTGACACCTGGGCGAAGTAGGCCTGCTGCACCAACTGCTCGAAGCTGACGATCTGGTCGCGCACGCGCACATGGCCGTTGCGGAACTCGACGTCTTCCTCGGTTACCTGATAGTGCCGCGCGGCAAACTCGGTCAGGCGCTTCTTGAGGATTTCGGCGGCATTCTGCGCAGCCTTGCCGTTCAGGTCGGCGCCACTGGACGCGGCGGTCGGCGAGGTATTGGGCACCTTGTCGGTATTGGTGGCAGTGATCTGGATACGGCTGAAATCGACCTGGAAGACCTGCGCCACCACCTGGGCGACCTTGGTGTT
Organism: Pseudomonas sp. TE21394; assembly: GCF_054057835.1. Taxonomy (NCBI): domain Bacteria; kingdom Pseudomonadati; phylum Pseudomonadota; class Gammaproteobacteria; order Pseudomonadales; family Pseudomonadaceae; genus Pseudomonas; species Pseudomonas sp. TE21394. The sequence goes on from NZ_JBSRZR010000001.1 coordinate 3,645,302, forward strand.
CAGGCCCTGGCCCATCTCGGTGCCGCCGTGGTTGAGGTGGATGCTGCCGTCGGTATAGATGTGAATCAGCGCACCGGCCTGGTTGAGGAAGGTGGCGGTGAACGAGATGCCGAACTTGACCGGGGTCAGCGCCAGGCCCTTTTTCAGCACCGGGCTGTTGGCATTGAAGCGGCGGATAGATTCGCGGCGCTCGGCATAGTCGCTGCTGGCTTCCAGTTCAGCGGTCATTTCCTCGAGCATGTTGTGCTCGACGGTCTGGTAGTAGTGAGTGACGTTACGCTCGTTCTTGCCGTAGTAGTTGGCCTTGCGCACCGCCAGCGGGTCGCGGCCCAGGTGGCGGGCGATGTGGTCCATCACCTGCTCGATGGCGACCATCCCCTGCGGGCCGCCGAAGCCGCGGTAGGCGGTATTGGACGCGGTGTTGGTCTTGCAGCGGTGGCCGTGCACGGTGGCATCGCCCAGGTAGTAGGCGTTGTCGGAGTGGAACATGGCACGGTCGACGATCGAGCCGGACAGGTCAGGTGAATACCCGCAGTTGCCGGCCAAGTCGAGGTTGATGCCCTGCAAGCGGCCGTCGTCATCGAAGCCCACGTCATACTCGACATAGAAGGGGTGGCGCTTGCCGGTCATGGTCATGTCTTCGACCCTTGGCAGGCGCATCTTGGTCGGCTGCCCGGTCAGGCGCGCAATGACGGCACACAGGCACGCCGGGCTGGCAGCCTGGGTTTCCTTGCCGCCAAAACCACCACCCATGCGGCGCATGTCCAGTACCACCTTGTTCATTGGCACATCGAGAACCTCGGCGACCAGCTTCTGCACCTCGGTGGGGTTCTGCGTGGAGCAGTAGACGAGCATGCCGCCATCTTCGGTGGGCATTACCGAAGAGATCTGCGTTTCCAGGTAGAAATGCTCCTGGCCACCGATGTGCAGGGTGCCCTGGAGGCGGTGCGGGGCAGTGGCCAGGGCGCCAGCAGCGTCGCCGCGCTGGTGGGTGTGGCTGTCGAGCACGAAGTGTTTCTTGCGCAGCGCTTCGACCACATCCAGCACCGGCTCCAGGTCTTCATACTCGATGATCGCGGCCATCGCCGCACGGCGTGCGGTGTCGAGATCGCGGGCGGCCACGGCGAGCACCGGCTGGCCGAAGTACTCGACCTTGTCGATGGCCAGCAACGGGTCGCCGGCCACCACCGGGCCGATGTCCTTGAGGCCGGGAATGTCTTCATGGGTGATGGCGATGCGCACACCGTCGAAGGCATAGCAGGGCGCGGTGTCGATGCGCAGGATGCGCGCATGGGCGCGATCGGAGGTGCGGGCGTAGACGTGCAACTGGTTGGGGAATTCCAGCCGGTCGTCGATGTACACGGCCTCGCCGGACACATGCTTGTCGGCGCTGTCATGCTTGACGCTGCGGCCAACCCCGGTGGTCAGATCCTGGCTGAACAGCTCGGCCATCTCGGCCTGGCTCTTGGCTACGTGATGGTTAGACATAAGCGGTCACCCGGGTTTCGATGTACGGCGTTTGCTGTTCGATGAAGTACTTGCGCAGCAGGTTCTGCGCGGTCAGCAGGCGGTATTCCTTGCTGGCACGGAAGTCGCTGAGGGGGGTGAAGTCTTCGGCCAGGGCCTGGCAGGCACGCTCGATGGTGGCCTGGTTCCATGGCTTGCCGCGCAACGCTGCCTCGCAGGCGCGGGCGCGTTTGGGGATGGCCGCCATGCCGCCGAAAGCGATGCGCACGCCGCTGACCACACCGTCTTCGATGCTCAAGTTGAAGGCGCCACACACCGCGGAGATGTCATCGTCCAGGCGCTTGGATACCTTGTAGGCGCGAAACGCCCAGTCGGAGGTGGCACGCGGCACGATGATCTTCTCGATGAATTCGCTGTCCTGGCGGGCAGTGATGCGGTAGTCGATGAAATAGTCTTCCAGCGCCATCACCCGCTGGCGCTCGCCCTGGCGCAGGACAATCTGCGCGTCCAGGGCAATCAGCAGGGGCGGCGAGTCGCCGATCGGCGAAGCGTTGCCGATATTGCCGCCCAGGGTGCCTTGGTTGCGGATCTGCAGCGAGGCGAAACGGTGCAGCAGGGCGCCGAAGTCGGGGTACTCCTCGTTGAGTGCGCCGTAACAGTCGGTGAGTGGGGTAGCGGCGCCAATCTCCAGGTGGCTGGCGGTTTTCTCGATGCGCTTGAGCTCGGCCACGTGGCCGACGTAGATCATCACCGGCAAGGTCTTGTGGAACTGGGTGACTTCCAGGGCCAGATCGGTGCCGCCGGCCAGCAGCCGCGCCTCGGGGTGCGAGCTGTACAGGTCGGCCAGGTCGGCCACGGTCAGCGGCACCAGGCAGCGTTTGTCGCCGCTGTTCAGCTCACCGGTGTGGGTTGGCGCAATCGCCTTGAGGCGGCTGATGGTCTGCGCCTGCTGGGCATCGAACTGGTCGCGGCACGGCTGCCGGCAGCTCTGCTCGGCGGCTTCGAGGATCGGCCGGTAGCCAGTGCAGCGGCACAGGTTGCCGGCCAGGGCCTCCTGAGCCTGGTGCAGGTCGGGGCCATTGCTGTTCTTCTGCAGGGCGAACAGCGACATGACGAAGCCAGGGGTGCAGAAGCCGCATTGCGAACCATGGCAATCGGCCATGGCCTGTTGCACGCTGTGCAGTTGCCCCTGGTGCTTGAGCCCCTCGACGCTGATCAGTTGCTTGCCGTGCAGCGACGAAACAAACGTCAGGCACGAGTTGAGGCTGCGGTAGCGCAGGCTGTCGTTGCCCTGGTCGTCCTGGGTCAGTTCGCCGACCACCACGGTGCAGGCGCCGCAGTCACCACTGGCGCAGCCCTCCTTGGTGCCAGGTTTGCCCAGGTGCTCGCGCAGGTACTGCAGCACCGTCATGTTCGGGTCCAGGGCATGCTCACTACGCAGCTCCTGGTTGACGAGAAACTGGATCACGGGGATAGCCTCGCAATGGTTTTATTGTTGTTGGGCGGACTCTAAGCAACACTTGTCCTGCTGGTCAATAATTTTCTGACTCGAAGGTCAGGAAATTATGTATGTAGCTGCCCAACGGTTCACATTGCCCATATGCCAAGCATAGATCGCGCCGGGCGCGGGGTTGCCTGGCGGGTCAAATAATCCGCCTGGCCCCTCTGCGCGATTACCGGGCAAGTGCGCTACAATCCGCTGCTTGTGCCCAGTTCACTGATTTTGAAGGACAACCATGACGTTCAAGGCCCCGGACAGCCTCTCCGAGCAGATTGCCGATTACCTGGCCGAACGCATCATCCGCGGCGAGCTGGTGCCAGGCGAGCGTATCCAGGAGCAGAAGGTCACCCAGGCGCTCAACGTCAGCCGTGGCTCGGTGCGTGAAGCGCTGCTGATTCTCGAGCGCCGGCACCTGGTGGCGATCCTGCCGCGCCGCGGTGCCCACGTGACCAAGCTGGACGAGCGCGGCGTACGCAGCCTGTGTGCGCTGATGAGCGAGTTCTACATCCTGCTGGGCAATGCGGTCGCGCAAAAATGGCGCACCGATGCCGACCTGCGCCCGTTCCTGGACATCCAGCAGCGCCTGCAGCGGGCGCATCAGCAGCTCGATATCAAGGCCTTCGTCGCCGACAGTTTCGCGGTCATGCGTGCGGCCTATTCGTTCGCCGATAACCCGTTCCTGCAGGAAACCGTGGAAAACCTGCAGCCAGCCATGAGCCGCGCCTACTACCTGGCGCTGGACCAGCGCCAGGCCAGCATGAGCGATTACCTCGACCTGTTCGCCCGCCTGCTCGACGCCGTGGTCGCCCGCGACCTGCCGCGCATCCGCGAGGTGCTCACCGCCTACTGCCAGCGCAGCTGCGAACTGGTGCTGGCGGCGCTGGCCCGAGTCTGACCGATGCGCCTGAAGTGCATTCGCCTGGCCGGGTTCAAGTCGTTCGTCGACCCGACCACGGTCAATTTCCCCAGCAACATGGCGGCCGTGGTCGGCCCCAACGGCTGTGGCAAGTCCAATATCATCGATGCCGTGCGTTGGGTAATGGGCGAGAGTTCGGCGAAGAACCTGCGTGGCGAGTCGATGACCGACGTCATCTTCAACGGCTCCAGTGGCCGCAAGCCGGTCAGCCAGGCCAGCATCGAACTGGTGTTCGACAACAGCGAAACCACCCTGGTCGGCGAATACGCTGCCTACGCCGAAATCTCGATCCGTCGCAAGGTCACCCGTGACGGGCAGAACAGCTACTACCTCAATGGCACCAAGTGCCGGCGCCGCGACATTACCGATATCTTCCTCGGTACCGGCCTCGGGCCGCGCAGCTATTCGATCATCGAACAGGGGATGATCTCCAAGCTGATCGAGGCCAAGCCCGAGGAGCTGCGCAACTTCATCGAGGAAGCCGCCGGTATTTCCAAATACAAGGAACGCCGCCGCGAAACCGAGAACCGCATCCGCCGCACCCAGGAAAACCTGGCGCGCCTGACCGACCTGCGCGAAGAGCTGGAACGCCAGCTGGAGCGTCTGCACCGGCAGGCCCAGGCCGCGGAAAGGTACCGCGAATACAAGGCCCAGGAACGCCAGCTGAAGGCTCGCCTGTCGGCCTTGCGCTGGCGTGACCTGGATGCACGCGTGCGCCAGCGCGAGGCCGTGATCGGCGACCAGGACGTGGCCCATGAAGCGTTGGTCGCCGAGCAGCGCAACGCCGATGCCAGTATCGAGCGCCTGCGCGACAGCCATCACGAATTGTCCGAGCGCTTCAACCAGGTGCAGGGCCGCTTCTATTCGGTGGCAGGGGATATCGCCCGGGTCGAGCAGAGCATCCAGCACGGCCAGCAGCGCCTGCGCCAGTTGCAGGATGACTTCAAGGAAGCCGAGCGCACGCGCCTGGAGACCGAATCGCACCTGGGCCACGACCGCACTCTGCTGGCGACCCTGGGCGAAGAGCTGGCCATGCTTGAGCCCGAGCAGGAAATGACCTTGGCCGCTGCTGAAGAAGCCGCCGCCGCTCTTGAAGAGGCCGAACTGGGCATGCACGGCTGGCAGGAGCAGTGGGACAGCTTCAACAGCCGCTCCGCCGAGCCGCGCCGTCAGGCCGAAGTACAGCAGGCGCGCCTAGTGCAGCTGGAGGCCAGTCTCGAACGGCTGGCCGAACGCCAGCGCAAGCTGGGCGAGGAGCGCGAGCAACTGGGCAGCGATCCGCAGGACGCCGCCATGCTGGAATTGTCCGAGCAGTTGGCCAGCAGCGAAATGTTGCTCGAAGAACTGCAGTTGTCCGAAGAGCAGGTGGTCGAGCGCCTGGAAGGCCTGCGTCAGCAACTGCAACAGGCCACCCAGGCCCAGCAGCAGGCGCAGGGCGACCTGCAGCGCCTGGGCGGCCGCCTGGCTTCACTCGAAGCCTTGCAGCAGGCTGCGCTGGAGCCGGGCGCAGGGGTGGCCGACTGGCTGCACGGCCAAGGCCTTGAGCTGCAACCACGCCTGGCTGAAGGGCTGCGCGTGGAGCCGGGCTGGGAGCTGGCCGTGGAAACGGTGCTTGGCGCCGACTTGCAGGCGGTGTTGGTAGACGATTTCAACCGCCTCGATTTTGCCGGCCTGGAGCAGGGCGAGTTGCGTCTGCTGCTGGCCAGCGGCGACAGTGCTTCGCTGCCTGGCAGCTTGCTGGAAAAGGTCTCCGGCGGTATCGACCTGGCGCCTTGGCTGGGCCTGGTGCGGCCTGTCGAAGACCTGGCACAAGCGCTGGCGCAGCGCGCCTCGCTCGGTGACGGCCAGAGCCTGGTCAGCCGCGATGGCTACTGGGTTGGCCGGCATTTCCTGCGCATACGCCGTGGCGGCGAGGCCGAAGGCGGGGTGCTGGCGCGTGGCCAGGAAATCGAACGCCTGGGCCATGAACAGGCGCAGCAGGAAGCGGCGCTCGAGCAGCTGGAGCAGCAGTTGCAGGCCCTGCGCGAGCAACAGCTGGGCCTGGAGGAGCAGCGTGAGCAGCTGCGCCGCCGTACCCAGGAAGAAAACCGCCATCACGGCGAGCTCAGGGCCAGCCTGTCAGCCGTTCGGGCGCGCGCCGAGCAGGTCGAGTTGCGGCGCCAACGCCTGCAGGAAGAGCTGGTTGAAGTGGAACAGCAGCGGGCCCTGGAGCACGAGCAGCTGGGCGAAGCGCGCCTGCTGTTGCAGGAGGCCCTTGAGCTGATGGCCCAGGACACCGAGCAGCGCGAGCAGTTGATGGCCCGTCGCGACACCCTGCGCGAAAGCCTCGACCGCGTGCGCCAGGAGGCCCGCCAGCACAAGGACCACGCCCACCAGTTGGCCGTGCGCCTGGGTTCGCTGCGCGCCCAGCACGATTCCACCCGGCAGGCCCTGGAGCGTCTGGAGCAGCAGGCCGCGCGCCTGACCGAGCGGCAGGAACAACTGAGCCTGAACCTGGAAGAAGGCGCGGCGCCGCTGGAGGAGTTGCGCCTGAAGCTCGAAGCGCTGCTGGAGCAGCGCATGGGCGTCGATGAGGAAATGCGCCTGGCCCGCCTGCACATGGACGAAGCGGACCGTGAGTTGCGCGATGCCGAGAAGCGCCGTACCCAGGCCGAACAGCAAGCCCAGCTGCTGCGCGGCCAGCTGGAGCAGTTGCGTCTGGAATGCCAGGGCCTGGACGTGCGGCGCAAGACCCTGCAGGAACAGCTGCTGGCCGATGGCTACGATCTGCAGGGCGTGCTTGCCACCCTCGAGGCTGAGGCCACCGAGCAGGGCACCGAGCAGGAACTGCAACAACTCGATGCGCGGGTCCAGCGCCTGGGGGCGATCAACCTGGCGGCCATCGAGGAGTATGAACAGCAGTCCGAGCGCAAGCGTTACCTGGATGCTCAGGACGCCGACCTGGCCGAAGCGCTGGAGACCCTGGAAAACGTCATTCGCAAGATCGACAAGGAAACCCGCAACCGTTTCAAGGATACCTTTGATCAGATAAATGCCGGATTACAGGCACTTTTCCCAAAAGTTTTCGGTGGTGGCAGCGCTTATCTGGAACTGACGGGCGAAGATCTACTCGATACAGGGGTGACGATCATGGCGCGACCACCGGGCAAGAAGAACAGCACCATCCATTTGCTGTCCGGCGGCGAGAAGGCACTGACCGCGTTGGCGCTGGTGTTTGCCATCTTCAAGTTGAACCCCGCACCGTTCTGCATGCTCGACGAGGTCGATGCGCCGCTGGACGATGCCAACGTCGGGCGCTATGCCCGCCTGGTCAAGGAAATGAGTGAAAGCGTGCAGTTCATCTATATCACCCACAACAAGATCGCGATGGAAATGGCCGACCAGTTGATGGGGGTGACCATGCATGAACCGGGCTGCTCAAGGCTGGTAGCGGTGGACGTGGAGGAGGCCATGGCCATGGTCGACGCCTGATACGCGACGATGGGGCATATTCTGTAGCGAAATGCCCCCGCCATGTGCGACAGACGGTGTAAAGTTGTCTTTGGTCGTGCTAGCTTAATGTCACTCGTTTTTTGCGTGGGTAAAACGCCTGTCAGAACATAGAGTTGGCGCCACGTGTTAAAGGGCTTTGAACCCTTTGTTTTCAAGCATATTTTTATAGAGGCACGGGATTACATGGAAATCGGTCTGCGCGAGTGGCTGATCGTCATCGGCATCATTGTCATTGCCGGGATTCTTTTCGACGGCTGGCGCCGCATGCGCGGCGGGAAAGGCAAGTTGAAATTCCGTCTGGATCGCAGTTATTCCAACCTGCCGGACGAAGAAGGCAATGCCGAAGTGCTTGGTCCGTCGCGGGTGCTGGAAACCCACAAGGAGCCTGAGCTGGATGAAAGCGACCTGCCGTCGCTCAGCGCTTCTGCACGTGACCGCGAACGCGAACCCAGGCCGGCCAAAGCCAGCAAGCGCAGCAAGCGAGCCACTGCGGCTGCCGAGGCGCAGCAGGGCGACCTGAACCTGAGTGCCGAGCCGCGTGAGGCCGACCTGTTTGCCGACAGCGATGACGACTTTGCTGCGGAAAACCCCCGCAGCAGCAACCCGGCATCTTCCAGCAGCAGCGTCAAGGAGCTGCCACCGGCCGAAGAAGTGCTGGTGATCAGCGTGATCTCCCGCGACGAGGGTGGCTTCAAGGGCCCGGCGCTGTTGCAGAACATTCTGGAAAGTGGCCTGCGCTTCGGCGAAATGGACATCTTCCACCGTCACGAGAGCATGGCCGGCCACGGTGAAGTGCTGTTCTCCATGGCCAACGCGGTCAAGCCTGGCGTATTCGACCTGGACGATATCGACCACTTCAGCACCCGTGCGGTGAGCTTCTTCCTCGGCCTGCCGGGCCCGCGTCATCCTAAGCAGGCTTTCGACGTGATGGTGGCTGCGGCGCGCAAGCTGGCCCACGAACTGAACGGCGAGCTCAAGGACGACCAGCGCAGCGTGCTGACCGCGCAGACCATCGAGCATTATCGCCAGCGCATCGTCGAGTTCGAGCGCCGTGCGCTGACCCAGAAGCGCTGACAGATCCAGACGAAAGAGCAGCCTGAGGGCGGTGCTGGACGCCCCCAGGCTGCTCTTTTGCTTTGCAAGAGAAGACAACCCCATGACCGTCGAATCCCGTATCCACGAACTCCGTCACCAGCTCGACCAGCACAACTACCGCTACTATGTGCTCGACGAGCCCAGCGTGCCCGATGCCGAATATGACCGCCTGTTCAACGAGCTCAAGGCGCTTGAAGCCGAACACCCGCACCTGGTGACCCCCGACTCGCCGACCCAGCGGGTTGGCGGCACGGCCTTGGCCGCGTTCAGCCAGGTGCGCCACGAAGTGCCCATGCTCAGCCTGGGCAACGCTTTCGAAGAAGCTGACCTGCGTGAGTTCGGCCGCCGCGTGGTCGATGGCCTCGACCAGCCCGGAGCAGTGGACTACAGCTGCGAACCCAAACTCGACGGCCTGGCAGTGAGCCTGCTGTACCGTGACGGCCTGTTGGTGCAGGGCGCTACCCGCGGTGACGGCGCAACTGGCGAAGACATCAGCGCCAATGTGCGCACCGTGCGCAACATTCCGCTCAAGCTGCATGGCGAGGGCTGGCCGGCGGTGCTGGAGGTGCGCGGCGAGGTGTACATGAGCAAGGCCGGTTTCGACCGGCTCAACGCCGCCCAGGCCGAGGCCGGTGGCAAGACTTTCGCCAACCCGCGCAACGCCGCTGCCGGTAGCTTGCGCCAGCTGGATTCGAAGATCACCGCCAGCCGTCCGCTGGAGTTCTGCTGCTATGGCGTCGGCCAGGTGTCGCAGAGCATCGGCGACAGCCACATCGGCATCCTTGAGCAGCTCAAGGCCTGGGGCCTGCCGATCAGTCGCGAGCTCAGGCACGCTGCCGGCATCGAAGAGTGCCTGGCCTACTATCGCGATATCGGCGAGCGGCGCAACAGCCTGCCTTACGAAATCGATGGTGTCGTGTTCAAGGTCAACAGCCTGGCTGCGCAACGCGAACTGGGCTTTCGCGCTCGTGAACCGCGCTGGGCGATCGCCCACAAGTTCCCTGCCATGGAAGAGCTGACCGAGGTGCTGGACGTCGAGTTTCAGGTCGGTCGCACCGGCGCGGTAACCCCGGTGGCCCGCCTGAAGCCTGTCAAGGTGGCTGGCGTGACCGTATCCAATGCCACCCTGCACAACATGGACGAAATCGCGCGCCTGGGCCTGCGCATTGGCGATACGGTGATCATCCGCCGCGCCGGGGACGTGATCCCGCAGGTGATGCAGGTGGTGCTGGAGCGCCGCCCGGAAGATGCCCGCCCGGTGCAAGTGCCAAGTCAATGTCCTGTATGCGGCTCGCAGGTCGAGCGTACCCAGCTGGTCAAGCGCAGCAAAGGCAAGGAAACCACCAGCGAAGGCGCGGTGTACCGCTGCGTCGGCCGCCTGGCCTGTGCTGCCCAGCTCAAGCAGGCGATCATTCACTACGTATCGCGACGCGCCATGGACATCGAAGGCCTGGGTGAGAAGAGCGTCGAGCAACTGGTGGACGAAGGCCTGATCGGCTCGCCGGCAGACCTGTACAAGCTGGAGTTCGAACAGATCGTCGGCCTGGAAGGCTTCGCCGAGGTTTCCAGCCGCAAGCTGCTGGACGCCATCGCAGCGAGCAAGCGCCCGAGCCTGGCGCGCTTTATCTATGCCCTGGGCATTCCCGATGTCGGCGAGGAGACCGCCAAGGTGCTGGCCCGTTCGCTGGGCAGCCTGGCGCGCGTGCAGCAGGCGCTGCCGCAAGTGCTCACCTACCTGCCGGACATCGGCCTGGAGGTGGCCTACGAGATTCACAATTTCTTCGAAGACGAGCACAACCAGAAGGTGATCAGGCAGCTGCTCGATAGCGGCATGCAGTTGCAGGACGAAGGCGACCTGGCTGCGGAATTCGCTGCCAGCACTACCCTGGCCGGGATGATCGCCAAGCTCGACATTGCTTCGGTTGGCCCGACCGGCGCCGAAAAGCTGGTGGCCAGGCTCGACAGCCTGGACAAGATCATCGCTGCTGACGGCATCGACCTGCGCCAGGCCCTGGCCGCCAAGCAGGCCGAGGCCGTGCGTGAATTCTTCAAGGTCGAAGCCAACCAGAAACTGGCGCGCGCCATCGAAGCGCAGTTGCTGGCGTTCGGCATGCACTGGAGCAGTGAGAAGAAAGTGGCCGAAGGCTTGCCACTGGCTGGCCAGACCTGGGTGCTGACCGGCACCCTGGAGCGCATGAGCCGTGACATTGCCAAGGAAAAGCTGGAAAGCCTGGGGGCCAAGGTGGCCGGTTCGGTGTCTGGCAAGACCCACTGCGTGGTGGCAGGGCCGGGGGCCGGTTCCAAGCTGGCCAAGGCCAGCGAGCTGGGGGTGAAGGTGCTGGACGAAGACGCCTTCGTCGCCTTCCTGGCCGAGCAGGGCATAGCCGTCTGACGCCCTGCGCAATTTCCTGTAGGAGCGGCCTTGCGTCGCGAAAGGGCCGCAAAGCGGCCCCGGCAATGTTGGCTCGAGACCCACGTCCAGGCTTGCACGGAAGCCCTGTCTTGCTCAGTCTCTGCAAGGTGACGCGCCCCGTGAAGGTGCGCGCCAATCCGCGAAGAGGCCCGCCAGGCCTTCTCAATCCGGACAAGTCATTGAGAAATGATGACTTTTTCTCGCCCCAGAGGTTGTATCTGCTCTCAAGACCGGTACAATGGCGCCACTCGCTGCTCAGCGAGCTCTGTAGTGGTGGTCCCATCGGTCCCCCCGCATTGATTACCCGTTAACCTGGTCAGGCCCGGAAGGGAGCAGCCATAGCGGGAACATCGAGTGCCGGGGTGTGGCTGGTGGGGCTGCCTCCATTACACAAGTCCTTGAATTCTCAAGGCTTTCTCGCAGAACTTCGTAGTTAACCAGTGCCTGATGCCACTATTTGGTGCGCCATCCCGGCATACTGACGACTTTCTAACCGGATGTGTATCGTCCCGCGTTTCGCACGGACGGCTGGCGATCCGAAGCGGAGCCTGCTCCAAGGTCTTGTTGCCAGTGCATGCCTTATTGCTGGGGAGCTGGCTTCTGAAAGGGCGTGGACTGCTTCAGTCCACCTCCATGAACCGCCGCCGGGTCAGGAACAGTACCGTACCCAGCGGTATGGCCAGGAGCATCAACAGCTCCAGGTCAAAGCCCAGCACCTGCTGCTGGCCGACTTTGAAAATGCCGACCGAGCCCGTTGCGAGCAACGTTACGCCCAGCCACTTGCGTAGCGGATAGGGTTTCAGGAATTTTACGACGACTGCGCCCGCTACCAGAAGGAGGGCGGCTTGCATGAAGTAAGGCATGTAGAGCACCTCAGGCCCTGATGACCGTCCTCACGGTAAAACGCTGCGGGTCAATCCCTCCATTTCCTTCATCGGTCTTGTACTGCCAAGTCTTTTCGAACTGCATGCGCGTATCCATTCGTGCATAAAAGAGGGGATTTTCCCCAGGCGATCGCTGAGATGCAAACGGTCTTGTTAGAGCTGGCGCCAGCGAACTTCGTTTGCATAAACGCTTTTGCTCAGCAATGTCGTTGAAACGTAAGTACTGTTCTCGGTGCACGGCGTTGACGGTCCTACCCTGGGTGTTTCGAGATAGACGTCGATCTGCCTCGTTGTTTTCCATACCCCGCTGCCGATAACTTCATCAGCCGCTGGAATGTCGGGCATGCCAGGTGATCCGCTTCCGGGCACTGCGCCGCATGCCGCAGGCCCTTGCTCATTGCCTGCAAGCGCCTGATCCGTGCATCCAGTTCGTCGGCCTTGGCGATCAGCAGCTGCCGGTCGACCTGCAGGTCCACCAGCATCGCTCCCACTTCATCCAGGGAAAACCCCGCCGCTTGCCCCAGCGCTATCAGTGCCAAGCGGTCTGCCACATCCGCGGCAAACTGCCGTCGTTGACCGCGCCCGGCAAGTGACTTGAGCAAGCCTTTCTTTTCGTAGTAACGCAGCGTCGAGGCGGGTACGCCTGTACGTCTGGCGACATCGGCAATGTCCATTTCTGGCCCTTGACTTGAAGTTGACTTCAACTTCTATGCTGCGCGGCGTAGTGATGACCGTCAACCTTCGAGGGCTTTTTCAATGACCTTTACTGCGATGCTTTCTGCTGCCTTGCCGATCGGCGTGGGTGCCACGCTGGTCATGGATGGGTGGGGCTTGTTGCTGCGGCGCCTGGGGGTCGCCACGCCGAACTTCGCCATGGTCGGGCGCTGGGTGGGGCATTTGTTGCAGGGGCGGGTGCGACATCAGGCAATTGCCCGTGCGGAGCCGGTGCGCCACGAACGGGTGTGGGGATGGCTGATTCATTACGCCATCGGCGTGCTGTTCGCCCTGCTGCTGGTGCTGACAGTCGGCGAAGGCTGGTTGCTGGCGCCGACCCTGTGGCCGGCGTTGATGGTGGGTGCAGGGACGGTGGTGGCGCCGCTGTGTCTCATGCAGCCGGCGATGGGGGCAGGGTTCTTCGCTTCGAAGACACCGGCACCGGCGCGCAACTGCCTGAGGAGCCTGATGACGCACGCGGTGTTCGGGGTAGGGCTGTTCCTCAGTGCAGCCCTGGTGGCGCTGGTGTGAGGGGCTTTTGCGGGGCGGGCCTGCTCATGGTTGGGCTACCGGCATGGCGTGCTGATGGCCCAGCCCTTGATAGCGCTGCACAATCCGTTCGATTTCCCCTGACTGCTTCATCCGCGCCAGCGCCCGCAGCAGCCCCTGGGTCGGTATCGCCGGATCATTGCGTACCATGCACCCCAGCTCCTGCTCGTCCAGCACCGTCAGCGCCTGCAGGCGCTGCCCATCCGGCAGGCCCCGGTTGAACCACTGCAATGACAGCTGGTTGCTGACTGCGTGGCGATAGCGGCCGGCTTGCAACTTCTGCAATACCAGCAACTGGTTGCGGCTGTCTTCGCGCCGCAAGCGGCCCTGGTCAAGCAAGGGCTGCAAGCCCGGGTAGCTGAAACCCAGAACTGTACCGATCGCCTGTGGCGGCAGTTGCTCAGGGGATATTGCCGTGCTGTCGCCCAGGCGACCGACCAGCAGGTCGCGCTGGTTGATCAGTGGGATGCTCCAGACGAAATTCCTCGGTGGGGCGTCGAACCACTGGTTGCTGACATAGCACCGCACGTCGATATCGCCATGCTCCATGGCCTCCTGCAGGCGCAGGCGGGCCATGACGTGGTACACAGGGCGTGCGCCCACCTCTCGGGCCAGTGCCTGCGTCAGGTCGTACAACAGGCCTTCCACTGGCTGGTCGGCTTCGATGCGCACCAGCGGCATGCTCCAGCTCTCGGCCACGGAAAAACGCAGCACCGCCTGTTCGGCGAGACATTGCGAGGTCCACAACAGCAGCAAGGCCAGCAGTCTTGGCAAAGGCATATCCTCCCTGGACAGCACATACAGTTTCTAGCTTAGACGAGCCGCGCGGGGTGCATTTTTGCCCCCGCTCCGCTAGCATTAGCGATCTTCCGCTCGATCAGGCTACGATGGTTTTTCGATGAGTTATCAGGTCCTTGCACGTAAATGGCGTCCGCGCTCGTTCCGCGAAATGGTCGGCCAGGCCCATGTGCTCAAGGCCTTGATCAACGCCCTCGACAACCAGCGCCTGCACCATGCCTACCTGTTCACCGGTACCCGGGGCGTGGGCAAGACCACCATCGCCCGTATCATTGCCAAGTGCCTGAACTGCGAAACCGGCATCACCTCGACACCATGCGGCACCTGTTCGGTGTGCCGGGAGATCGACGAAGGCCGTTTCGTCGACCTGATCGAGATCGACGCCGCCAGCCGCACCAAGGTCGAGGACACCCGCGAACTGCTCGATAACGTGCAGTACGCCCCGAGCCGTGGGCGCTTCAAGGTCTACCTGATCGACGAAGTGCACATGCTGTCGACCCACTCGTTCAACGCCTTGCTCAAGACGCTCGAAGAGCCGCCGCCCTACGTCAAGTTCATCCTCGCCACCACCGACCCGCAGAAGCTGCCGGCCACCATCCTGTCGCGCTGCCTGCAGTTCTCGCTGAAGAACATGAGCCCGGAGCGGGTGGTCGAACACCTTAGCCACGTACTGACTGCGGAAAACGTGCCATTCGAGACGGATGCCCTGTGGTTGCTGGGCCGCGCCGCCGATGGCTCGATGCGCGATGCGATGAGCCTGACCGACCAGGCCATTGCCTTTGGCGAAGGCAAGGTGCTGGCCGCCGATGTGCGGGCCATGCTCGGCAGCCTTGACCATGGCCAGGTCTATGGTGTGTTGCAAGCGCTGCTCGAGGGTGATGCACGGGCCTTGCTCGAGGCCGTGCGCAACCTGGCCGAACAGGGCCCGGACTGGGCTGGCGTATTGGCCGAGATGCTCAATGTGCTGCATCGCGTGGCCATTGCCCAGGCATTGCCGGAAGCCGTGGACAACGGCCAGGGCGACCGCGACCGGGTACTTGCGCTGGCCGCGGCATTGCCGGCCGAGGACGTGCAGTTCTACTACCAGATGGGCCTGATCGGTCGCCGTGACCTGCCCCTGGCACCGGACCCGCGCGGTGGTTTTGAAATGGTCCTGCTGCGCATGCTGGCTTTTCGCCCGGCCGACACCGACGACGCGCCGAAGCCGCTGCTAAAGCCAGTGGGGATCAGCCAGGCCACAGCTGATCCAGCAACCCCGGTGGCAGCGCCGGCGCTTGCCGCGGTACCGCCAGCCGCTGCCATGCAACCGGCTGCAGCGGTTGCCGCGCCGCAGTTGCAGGCACCCACGCCGGTGGTTCCAGCACCACTGCCGGTTGATGCACCTGTGCCGCCGGCTGAGCCAGCCCCCGTTATCGAACCCGAGCCGCAAGCCGAGCCCGAGCCGGAGCCAGTTGCCGTCGCAGAGGTGGTTGACCTGCCATGGGAAGAGTCGGAGCCGGCAGCGCCTGAGCCCGCGCCTGCACCGCCGCCTGCGCCCGCGCCGATGCAGGCGGCCCCGGCCCACGACGACGAGCCGCCCTTCGACCCGTCGGCCTATGCTGCCGTGGGCATGGACCGCGACGATGAGCCGCCACCGGACGAAGACTATTATGGCGGCGAAAACGACCCGGTCGGCTTCAGCTACCTGGACGAGCTGGCCGAACACGTCCAGGAAGAGGCGCCCAAACCAGTCGCCGAGCCGCTGCCAGCGGCCAAGCCGGCTACCGGCCTGGCCCTGCAATGGCTGGAAATGTTCCCCCAGTTGCCTGTGTCCGGTATGACAGGCAACATCGCAGCGAACTGTACCTTGATCGCCGTCGATGGCGACGACTGGCTGCTGCACCTGGACCCTGGCCAAGGGGCGCTGTTCAATGCCACCCAGCAGCGACGCCTGAACGAAGCGCTCAACCAGCACCTGGGGCGTACGCTGAACCTGCGTATCGAGCTGATTCAGCCCGAGCAGGAAACCCCGGCCCAGGCGGCAGCGCGCAAGCGCAGGGAGCGTCAGCACGATGCAGTGGTGTCGATCGAGCAGGATCCGTTGATCCAGCAGATGATCAAGCTGTTCGGTGCCAAGGTGCGGCAGGATACTATTGAACCTGTAGAGGCCCTGGCCAATCAGGGCCAGTAACGGATAACCATGCGGCTGGCCAGGTGCCGGCCGCATCACATGACCCAATCGAGGTATACCCCATGATGAAAGGTGGCATGGCCGGCCTGATGAAGCAGGCCCAGCAGATGCAGGAAAAGATGCAGAAGATGCAGGAAGAGCTGGCCAACGCCGAAGTTACCGGCCAGTCCGGTGGCGGCCTGGTGAGCGTGGTGATGACCGGCCGTCACGATGTGAAGCGCGTCAGCATCGACCAGAGCCTGATGTCGACTGACGCAGACGACAAGGAAGTGCTGGAAGACCTGATCGCCGCTGCACTGAACGACGCCGTGCGCAAGGTCGAGCAGAACAGCCAGGAAAAGATGGGCAGCATGACTGCCGGCATGCAATTGCCGCCGGGCTTCAAGATGCCGTTCTGAGGGCATTGCATTACCAGGAACCGCCGCTCATGACAGCGGCGGTTTTTTTTTCAGGTGAGATTTCTCCGCGGACGCGGTCTGCTGATTTGACGGCATTGTCACCGCTGGGTATAAACCGCCTCTTATTGAATTGTCAGGCCTTTCCCATGAGCTTCAGCCCTCTCATCCGCCAACTGATCGATGCCCTGCGTATTCTCCCGGGTGTCGGCCAGAAAACCGCCCAGCGCATGGCCCTGCAGCTGCTCGAGCGTGACCGCAGCGGCGGCCTGCGCCTGGCACAGGCCCTGACCCAGGCCATGGAAGGGGTAGGGCATTGCCGCCAGTGTCGTACCCTGACCGAGCAGGAGCTGTGCCCGCAATGCGCCGACACGCGCCGTGACGATACCCAGTTGTGCGTGGTCGAAGGACCGACCGATGTGTATGCGGTGGAGCAGACGGGCTACCGTGGCCGCTATTTCGTGCTCAAGGGCCACCTGTCGCCGCTGGACGGCCTGGGCCCGGAGGCGATCGGCATTCCACAACTGATGGCGCGGATCGAGGAGCAGGGCACCTTCACCGAGGTGATCCTGGCAACCAACCCGACGGTGGAAGGTGAGGCGACTGCGCATTACATTGCCCAGCTGCTGAGCGAGAAGGGCCTGGTGGCGTCGCGCATTGCCCATGGTGTGCCGCTGGGGGGGGAGCTGGAGCTGGTTGACGGCGGAACCCTGGCCCATGCCTTCGCCGGGCGGCGGCCGATTTCGCTCTGAGTCATCGGGGCTGCAAGGCAGCCCCAATTTCCACCTCAATATTCGCTGAGCGAAAACTCGGTCAGGCAGAATGTCGGCACACCCGCCGCCTGCAGTCGGCGCGACCCGTCCAGTTCCGGCAGGTCGATGATTGCCGCCGCCTCGAACACCCGCGCACCGGTCCGACGCACCAGGTTGGCCGCTGCCAGCAGCGTACCGCCAGTCGCAATCAGGTCATCGAAGATCAGCACCGCATCCCCTTCGCACAGGCTGTCGGCGTGCACTTCCAGAAACGCTTCGCCGTACTCGGTCTGGTAGGCCTCGCTCAGCACATCAGCGGGCAGCTTGCCTTGCTTGCGGAACAGGATCAGCGGCTTGTTCAGTTGGTGGGCGATGATCGAGCCGATCAGGAAGCCTCGCGCATCCATGGCACCGATGTGGCTGAACTCGGCCTCGACATAGCGCTCGATGAACTGGTCGGCCACATAGCGCAGCCCGCGCGGCGACTGGAACAGCGGGGTGATGTCGCGGAAGATCACGCCCGGCTTGGGGAAGTCCACTACCGGGCGGATCAGGGCTTTGAGGTCGAAGGCGTCGCTGTGCATTGTTGCGGGTATCCTGGGAAAACGAATGCCCAAGTATACCTGCTAAACGCCGCCTCAGGCCTCCATCGCACCGCCGGCCAGCGCGCACAGCTGGATCGGGTCGAGGATGTGCACTTCCTTGCCTTCGGCGCGGATCAGGCCGTTCTGCTGGAAGCGGGTGAACACCCGCGACACGGTTTCCACGGCCAGGCCAAGGTAATTGCCGATTTCGTTGCGCGACATGCTCAGGCGGAACTGGTTGGCCGAATAGCCGCGGGCACGGAAGCGCGCCGAAAGGTTGACCAGGAAGGTGGCGATGCGCTCGTCAGCGGTCTTTTTCGACAGCAGCAGCATCATTTGCTGGTCATCGCGGATTTCCCGGCTCATCACCCGCATCAGCTGGCGACGTAGCTGGGGCAGCTGCACCGACAGTTCGTCGAGGCGCTCGAAGGGGATTTCACACACCGAGGTGGTTTCCTGCGCCTGGGCCGACACCGGATAGGCCTCGGTGTCCATGCCCGACAGGCCGACCAGCTCGCTGGGCAGGTGGAAGCCGGTGATCTGCTCTTCGCCGCTGTCGCTGAGGCTGAAGGTTTTCAGGGCGCCGGAGCGTACCGCGTAGACCGAGCCGAAGTTGTCGCCCTGGCGGAACAGGAACTCGCCTTTCTTCAGCGGCCGCCCGCGCTTGACGATTTCGTCAAGTGCATCCATGTCTTCGAGGTTCAGCGACAGGGGCAGGCACAGGGGGGCCAGGCTGCAGTCCTTGCAATGGGCCTGGTTGTGTGGGCGCAGTTTGACTGGCTCGGACATTTTCTTCGATCCTTGTGGGAAAGCACACATAAGACGTAAGGGTAACTCACGGCATAGGTAGTAGGCCAGCGTGCGCTGTCGTGCGGCGAACTGGCCAGGCCCCGGTGCGTGTGCCGGGGCCATTACTGTGCCCATAGTGTGCCTGGCGAGGAAGCTTGTCCATGCGGTCGAACGACTCGGTTTCAGATTACCCGGGAAAAGCGCTGGCGGTTGTGCTGCCCCAGGTAGGCATCGAACACCATGCACACCGAGCGTGCCAGCAGGCGCCCGGCCGGCAGGATGCGGATGCCCTGGTCGTCCAGGCGGATCAGGCCGTCGCGCTGCAAGGTCAGCAGTTCTGGCCAGAGGTCATTGAAGTAGCCGCGGAAATCGATGCTGAAGGCCTGCTCGATCGGCTCGAAGTCCAGCTCGAAATGGCAGATCAGCTGCTGGATCACCGCCCGGCGCAAGCGGTCGTCGTGGTTGCAGATCAGCCCGCGCTGGGTGGCCAGTTGGGCGTTGGAAAGGCTGTCCTGGTAGGTGTTGAGGTCACTGCTGTTCTGGCAGTACAGGTCGCCGATCTGGCTGATGGCCGACACGCCCAGGCCGATCAGGTCACAGTGGCCGTGGGTGGTATAGCCCTGGAAATTGCGCTGCAGAGTGCCTTCTTCCTGGGCGATGGCCAGCTCGTCGTCGGGTAGGGCGAAGTGGTCCATGCCGATATAGCGATAGCCGGCTGCGGTCAGCTGGTCGATGGTGGCATGCAGCATCTCCAGCTTGGCGGTTGCGCTGGGCAGGTCATTGCTGTCGATGCGCCGTTGCGGCATGAAGCGTTCGGGCAGGTGAGCGTAGTTGAATACCGACAGGCGGTCGGGTTGCAGGCGGATCACCTCCTCGACGGTACGGGCGAAGCCTTCCGGGGTCTGTTTGGGCAGGCCGTAGATCAGGTCGAGGTTGATCGAGCGGAACTGCAGGGTGCGCGCGGCCTCGATCAGGGTCCGGGTCTGTTCCAGGCTCTGCAGGCGGTTGACTGCGCGCTGCACGGCCGGGTCGAGGTCCTGCACGCCGAGGCTGACGCGGTTGAAGCCCAGTTCGCGCAGCAGGCCCATGGTCGACCAGTCAGCCTCGCGGGGGTCGATCTCGATGCCGTAGTCACCGGAGTCGTCGTCCAGCAGGTGGAAATGCTGGCGCAGGGTGGCCATCAGCTGGCGCAGTTCCACATGGCTGAGGAAGGTCGGGGTGCCGCCGCCGAAATGCAGCTGTTCGACTCGTTGCCTGGGGTCGAGGTGGCAGGCGATCAGCTGGATTTCCTGTTCCAGGCGCTGCAGGTACGGCGCG
Source organism: Pseudomonas sp. TE21394 (assembly GCF_054057835.1). Classification (NCBI taxonomy): domain Bacteria; kingdom Pseudomonadati; phylum Pseudomonadota; class Gammaproteobacteria; order Pseudomonadales; family Pseudomonadaceae; genus Pseudomonas; species Pseudomonas sp. TE21394. The sequence goes on from NZ_JBSRZR010000001.1 coordinate 3,665,138, forward strand.
GCACGGGCCCGGTCCTTGGTAATGACTTTGTTACAGGCGCAGTAGTAACAAATGTTTGCACAGAACGGCACGTGCACGTACAGCGACAGCGGGCGCACGGCCCGACGGCTCTCGCGCAGGGCGTGGAGCAGGTCGAACGAGCCCACTTCGCTGTGCAGTTGCACGGCGGTCGGGTATGAGGTGTAGCGTGGTCCGGCCAGGTCGTAGCGGCGGATCAGGTCGGTATCCCAACGTAGGTCGTCGAGCATGAGGGCGGTCCCCGGAAAGAGCAGCAATGCACCGGAGTCTAGGGTTGTCTGCAGGAATCTGTGTTGATTTGTATCAAGGTGAATCGGCGGCGGATTGCGAGGCCGCAAAGCGGCCTCCTTCAGTGCCCCATCAGCCAATGCTGGTGCGGCCCGGGCAAGGTCCAGATGCCAAACAACATCACCAGCACTCCGCCAGTCACGCGCACACTGCGTCGTTTCAACAAAGTGTTGACCCGTTCTGCCGCCAGCCCGGTCGCCAGCAGCACCGGCCACGTTCCCACCCCGAACGCCAGCATCAACGCTGCGCTGTGCCCGGCGTTGCCCTGGCTGGCCGCCCACAGCAAGGTGCTGTATACCAGCCCGCATGGCAGCCACCCCCATAGTGCCCCGAGCAGCAATGCGCGCGGCAGGCTGGACACCGGCAGCAAGCGCGATGCCACGGGCTGGATATGCCGCCACAGTCCGCGGCCCAGCGCCTCGATGCGGGTCAGCCCGCTCCACCAGCCGGCCAGGTACAGCCCCATGACGATCAACAGCAGCGCCGCCAGCACCCGCAGCGCCAGGGCCGCAGGGCTGCTGGCCACGGCCCAGCCGGCCAGGCCCAGCAGCAGGCCGGCACAGCCATAACTGAGCACCCGGCCAAGGTTGTACGCCAGCAGCAGGCGCAGGCGCCGGCCGCGTTGTTCCGGGGGAATGGCCAGGGTCAGCGCGCCCATCAGGCCGCCACACATGCCCAGGCAGTGGCCGCCGCCGAGCAGGCCGAGGATCAATGCCGAGCCGAGCAGGGCAAGCAGGTCAGGCACGGGGTGGCGGTTCCTTGGCGGGGGCGGCCTGGCCGTCGTCAGGCGCTACTGCCGCCTGGTGGCGCGGGTCCTGGTCGTCGAACAGGATGCTGTGGGCAGGGCTTTCGAGGTCGTCGTACTGGCCGCTGTCCACCGCCCAGAAGAAAATGTACACGGCCACGCCAACCAGCAGCAGTGCGGCGGGGATCATGACATAGAGGGCGGGCATGATGGCTTTCTCCCAGGCAAGGACGCTTCATTCGTAGGCAGGCCCGGTGCCAGCGGCGCGCGGGTCAGGCGCATGGCATTGAGCACCACCACCAGCGAACTGATCGACATGCCGATGGCCGCCCACACCGGGGTGATCCAGCCGAGCGCGGCGAACGGCAACACCAGGCCATTATACAGAGTCGCCCACAACAGATTCTGGAGGATGTTGCGGCGGGTGCGGCGGGCCAGCTCGAAGGCCTGTACCAGCGCCGACAGGCGGTTGGACAGCAGTACGGCATCTGCGCTGGTCTTGGCCAGGTCGGTGGCACTGCCCATGGCTATGCTGATGTCGGCGGCGGCCAGCACTGGTACGTCGTTGACCCCGTCGCCCAGCATCAGCACCTTGCGCCCGGCCGTCTGCAGCGCCTTCAGCCGGTCCAGCTTGTCGTCCGGGCGCAGGCCGCCGATGGCCTGGTCGATGCCCAGCTGTGCGGCGACTTCGGCAACCATCGGCGAGCTGTCACCGGATAGCAGCAGCGTGCGCCAGCCACGGGCCTTGCAAGCGTCCAGCAGGGCAGGGGCATCGTCGCGCAGGCGATCATCCAGGCCGAACCAGGCCAGCGGCCCTTGGCGGTCGCCCAGCAGCAGCCACTGGCCGCGCGGTTCCGGTACGGCGGGGGGCGCTGCGCCGCTCAGGGCGCTGACGAAGGTGGCCTGGCCAATGCGCAGCAGCTGGCCTGCCACCTGGCCTTCCAGGCCCAGGCCCGGCACGCTCTGCACATCGTCGGCAGGGCTGGCGCTGCGGCCGAAGGCACGCGCGATGGGGTGTTCGGAGCGGTTTTCCAAGGCCGCGGCCAAGGCCAGGCAGCGCTCGGCCGGCAGGTTGCCGAGCGGGCGGATGCTGCGCAAGGTCAGGCGGCCTTCGGTCAGTGTGCCGGTCTTGTCGAAAACCACCGTGTCGATCTGGTTCAGGCCTTCCAGCACATGGCCACGGGTAACCAGCAGGCCAAGCTTGTGCAAGGTGCCGGTGGCGGCGGTCAAGGCCGTGGGCGTGGCCAGGGACAGCGCGCAAGGGCAGGTCGCCACCAGCATGGCCAGCACGATCCAGAACGCCCGCGCCGGGTCCAGGTGCCACCACCACAGGCCGATGGCCAGGGCGGCGAGCAACGAGCAGAGCAGGAACCACTGCGAGGCGCGGTCGGCGATTTCGGCCAGGCGCGGTTTTTCAGTCTGCGCACGCTCCAGCAGGCGAACGATGGCGGATAGCCGCGAATCGGCGCCCACGGCTTCGACTTGCACATGCAGCGGGCTTTCGACATTCAGCGTGCCGCCGGTGACACGATCGCCGGCGCGGCGTGGTTGCGGCAGGTATTCGCCGGTGAGCAGCGATTCATCGATGCTGGAGCGGCCATCGACAATGCAGCCGTCGGCAGGGATCACCGCGCCTGGCAGCACCTGTACCCGGTCGCCGCGCTGCAGCTCGCTGAGCAGGATGCGTTCGGTGTGGCCGTGGGCATCCAGGCGCAGGCATGAGGCGGGCAGCAGGTTGACCAGTTGCGCAGTGGCCGCTGCCGTGCGTTCACGGGCACGGCGTTCCAGGTAGCGACCGGTGAGCAGAAACAGGGCGAACATGCCCACGGTGTCGAAGTACAGTTCGCCGCTGCCGGTGATGGTGGTCCAGATGCCGGCGGCGAAAGCCAGGCCAATGGCCAGCGACACCGAAACGTCCATGGTCAGGTGACGGGTGCGCAAGTCGCGCGCGGCGCCCTTGAAGAACGGCGCGCAGCTGTAGAAGACGATGGGGATGGTGAGAAACAGTGCCACCCACCTGAGGATGGTGTGCAGTTCGGGCGACAGGTCGATGTTGAATTCCGGCCAGGTGGCCATGGTTGCCATCATCGCCTGGAACCACAGCAGCCCGGCCACGCCCAGGCGGCGCAGGGCACTGCGGTTCTCGCGCGCCAACTGCTCGGCGGCCTGGTCGGGCTGGTAGGGGTGGGCTGCATAGCCGATCTGGCGCAGCTCGGCGAGCAGGCGCGACAGCGGCAGCAGCTGGTCGTTCCAGGTCAGCAGGAGGCGGTGGTTGGACAGGTTCAGGCGTGCCTCGGCGACGCCGGGCAGGTTGCGCAGGTGTTTTTCGATGAGCCAGCCACAGGCGGCGCAGCTGATGCCTTCGACCAGCAGGGTCGTTTCGGCCAGGTCCCCAGCATGGCGGACGAAGCTCTGCTGAACGTCGCTGCGGTCGTACAGGGTCAATTCGTCCTGGAGTTGTTTTGGCAGTGCTTCGGGGTTGGCGCTGCTGTCGCTGCGGTGCTGGTAATAATGCTCCAGGCCGCCGGCGACGATCGATTCGGCCACCGCCTGGCAACCGGGGCAGCAGAACTGCCGGGGCTCGCCCAGAACCACGGCGGTGAAGCGGCTGCCGGCGGGGACGGGCAGGGCGCAGTGGTAGCAGGGGGTGGGTTGGGTCATAAGGCGAACACAATAATTCTGACGGGAACGTAGGTCCCTGTGGGAGCGGGCTTGCCCCGCGAAAGGGCCAGGCCTGGGAAATGATGTTCACAGGTCAGGCCTTTTCGCGGGGCAAGCCCGCTCCCACAAGGGGGGCGTGATGGTGCAATCATCGGTGTTCGGCACCTTGAAGCGCTTCATCGCCCAGCTGCAAGGTCACGCCATGCTCGACCTTCTCTTCCTCGAACAGCCGCCACACATGCGCGTCCTGGCTGCCGAGCAACTCCACGAAGCGGCGCCCGTCGACCTTGTCTTCCAGTTGCCCCACATAACGCCCGGTTTCGGCACGGCTCAGCAGTACCTTGCGGTCCTTCTCCGGCTGGGTCGGCGAAATCAGGTTCAGCTCCAGGCTCTGCGGGTCGCTGCTGCCGCTCAGGCGCAGCTCCACTTCGCCGGTCAGCTCGTCGAGGTGCACACTGGCCTTCAGGCCCAGTTTCTGCGCCAGCAGTTCACGGTCCAGCGAGCGGTTGATGCCCTTGCCGGCCTCGTAGTAGTTGTCATTGACCAGGTTGTCCGGGTTGCGCACGGCGATGCTGACCATGCTCAGGCTCAGGCATACCGAAGTGGCCAGGATGCCGATGATGATCCAGGGCCAGAGGTGCTTGTACCAGGGGCTGGCGGCGGTGGCAGGCATTGTCGGTTATCTCTCTCAGCGGATCTGTGGGCCGATGAAGCGGCTCTTGGCTTCAACCTGGGCGTCGCTGTCATCGGCGCTCTTGAGGATGAAGGTGACGTCGTTGGTGGTCGAGGGCAGTTTCTCGGGGGCAATCGACAGTTGCACCGGCAGGCTGACGATATCACCGGCCGCCACGCGGATCTCGCGCTGACCTTCGAGCCGGAGGTCCGGCAGGCCGGCGGCGTCCAGCACGTAGACGTGGTCGCGCTGGTCCTTGTTCATCACCTTCAGGCTGTACACGTTCTCGATCCGGCCCTGGGCGTTCTCGCGGTACAGCACGCGGTCCTTGCTGACATCGAAACCGACCAGCGAACGGGTCGCGAAGGCGGTGGCCAGGCCAATGATCATCACCACCAGTACCAACGCGTAGCCGATCAGGCGTGGGCGCAGCAGGTGGGTCTTCTGCCCCGACAGGTTGTGTTCGGTGGTGTAGCTGATCAGCCCGCGCGGGTAGTTCATCTTGTCCATGATGGTGTCGCAGGCATCGATGCAGGCGGCGCAGCCGATGCACTCGATCTGCAGGCCGTCCCGGATGTCGATGCCGGTGGGGCAGACCTGTACGCACATGGTGCAGTCGATGCAGTCGCCCAGGCCGTGGGCCTTGTAGTCCAGGTCCTTCTTGCGCGGGCCGCGGGTTTCGCCACGGCGCGGGTCGTAGGACACGATCAGCGTGTCCTTGTCGAACATCACGCTCTGGAAGCGCGCATAGGGGCACATGTACACGCAGACCTGTTCACGCAGCCAGCCGGCGTTGCCATAGGTGGCGAGGGTGAAGAAGCCGACCCAGAAGTAGGCCCAGCCGTCGGCCTGGCCAGTGAAGAATTCGATGGCCAGTTCGCGGATCGGCGAGAAATAACCGACGAAGGTCATGCCGGTGACGAAACCGATCAGCAGCCACAGGCTGTGCTTGGCGAGCTTGCGCAGGAACTTGTTGCCACTCATGGGCGCCTTGTCCAGCTTCATGCGCTGGTTGCGGTCGCCCTCGGTGACCTTTTCGCACCACATGAAAATCCACGTCCACACGCTTTGCGGGCAGGTGTAGCCGCACCACACGCGGCCGGCGAACACGGTGATGAAGAACAGGCCGAAGGCGGCGACGATGAGGATGCCGGAGAGCAGGATGAAATCCTGCGGCCAGATGGTGGCACCGAAGATGTAGAACTTGCGCTCGGGCAAGTTCCACCACACGGCCTGGTGGCCGCCCCAGTTCAGCCAGACGGTACCGAAGTAGAGCAGGAACAGCACGGCACCGCCGACCATGCGCAGGCGCCGGAACAGGCCGGTGAAGGCACGGGTGTAGATCTTCTCGCGGGAGGCGTACAGGTCGACGGAGTCCTTCCCTTTGCTGGCAGGCGGGGTGACGTCATGTACCGGAATTTGCTTGCTCATCATCAAGTCCCACGGCAGTGGAAAAACGCCGCGGCCAATGCGTGCCGGCCGCAGTCTGGCGCAATCTGCTAGCGCTCTGCGGCCCATGATACGCCGCTGATGGCAGTATGGGGTCGCACTGCGACCTTTAGTCGCGTTGGGTTTGTGGCGTGAATCGTGTTATGGCGGGTGTCAATTGATCCAGGTCATCTGCCTGCAAGAAATGCTATGTCTTTGCCGGCCTCTTCGCGGGTGAACCCGCTCCCACAGGGATCGCACAGGTCCTGAGGCAGTGCAGTACCTGTGGGAGCGGGTTTACCCGCGAAGAGGCCGGGCCTGCTTACTCGGCCTTGGCCGGCGCCTGGTCCTGCTGTGACAGGCTGTACACATAAGCGGCCAGCAAGTGCACCTTGTCATTGCCCTGCAGCTGCGCCTGGGCCGGCATCTGCCCTTGGCGACCGTAACGGATGGTCTGCTGCAACTGAGCGAAGCTCGAGCCGTAGATGAACGCCTGCGGGTGGGTCAGGTTCGGCGCGCCCATGGCAGGGGTACCTTTGCCTTCCGGCCCGTGGCAGGCCACACAGTTGGCGGCGAAGATCTTCTGCCCGTTCTCGACATCGGCCTTCGCGCCTTCCGGCAGGCTGCGGCCATCCAGCTTGCTGACCACGAACGCTGCCACGTCAGCCACGCCCTGGTCGCCGATCACCTCGGCCCAGGCCGGCATCACCCCGTGACGGCCGCCCATGATGGTGGTCTTGATGGTGTCCGGCTCGCCGCCCCAGCGCCAGTCGTTGTCGGTCAGGTTGGGGAAACCGAAGGCACCCTTGGCGTCGGAGCCGTGACATACCGAGCAGTTGGAGGCGAACAGCCGCGCGCCCATTTTCAGTGCTTGCGGGTCCTTGGCCACTTCCTCGATAGGCATGGCGGCGAACCTGGCGAAGATCGGCCCGAAGCGGGCATCGGCCTTGGCCATTTCCTTTTCCCACTCATGCACGCCCGTCCAGCCCGGCTGGCCGTTGGAAAACTCGGTCTGCTTGTCGTTGTCCAGGTACGAATAGCCCGGCAGCACGCCTTTCCAGTTGCCCAGGCCGGGGTACAGCACCAGGTAGCCCAAGGCGAAGATGATGGTGCCGACAAACAGCCAGAACCACCATTTCGGCAGCGGGTTGTCGTATTCCTCGATGCCATCGAAAGCATGCCCGACGGTTTCGTCGGTAACCTCTTCGCGCTGGCCCTTGCGGGTCGACAGCAGCAGCCAGGTCAGCGAGAAGATGGTGCCCAGGGTCAGGACGGTAACGTACAGACTCCAGAAGGTTGTCATTGTTGTTTGCTCCCAGAAGCTTTTGCTTGCTCTTGCTCGACGTGGCGGCAGGCTGAGGGGTCATCCGCGAAGGGCAGTTGGGTCGCTTCGTCGAAGTCCTTTTTCCGCCTTGGGCTGAACACCCATAGCGCCAGGCCCACGAACGCCACCATCACCACGACGGTGCCCAGGCCGCGAATCATCCCGATATCCATCAGCGTCACCGTTTGCTCTTGATGATGGTGCCAAGACCTTGCAGGTACGCGACGAGGGCGTCCATTTCGGTCTTGCCCTTGACCGCGTCGCGGGCCCCGGCGATGTCGGCGTCGCTGTACGGCACGCCAAGAGTGCGCAGCACTTCCATCTTCTTCGCGGTGTCCTTGCCGTCGAGCTTGTGCTCGACCAGCCACGGGTAGGACGGCATCTTCGACTCCGGTACCACGTTGCGCGGGTTGTACAGGTGGGCGCGGTGCCAGTCATCCGAGTAGCGGCCGCCGACCCGGGCCAGGTCCGGCCCGGTCCGCTTGGAGCCCCACAGGAACGGGTGGTCCCAGACGCTTTCACCGGCCACCGAGTAATGGCCGTAGCGCTCGGTTTCGGCGCGGAACGGGCGGATCATCTGCGAGTGGCAGCCCACGCAGCCTTCGCGGATATAGATGTCGCGGCCTTCAAGCTCCAGCGCGGTGCGCGGCTTCATGCCTTCGACGGGTTTGTTGGTGACGTCCTGGAAAAACAGCGGGACGATCTGGGTCAGGCCACCGACGCTCACGGCGATGACCATGAAGAAGGCCAGCAGGCCTATGTTCTTCTCGACGGCTTCATGCTTCATCAGTGCGCTCCCACGACGACGATCTTGGCGGCTTCCTCTGCCTGTACCGGGTTGGCAGCACGCACGGTACGCAGCACGTTGTAGGCCATCAGCAGCATGCCGCTGGCGAAGAACGCGCCGCCCAGGGCGCGGACGATATAGCCAGGGTGGCTGGCCTGCAGGGCTTCGACGAAGGAGTAGGTGAGGGTGCCGTCATCGTTGATGGCGCGCCACATCAGGCCTTGGGTAATGCCGTTGACCCACATCGAGGCGATGTACAGCACGGTACCGATGGTGGCCAGCCAGAAGTGCGCGTTGATCAGGCCGACGCTGTGCATCTGCTCGCGCCCATACAGGCGCGGGATCATGTGGTACACGGCACCGATCGAGATCATCGCCACCCAGCCGAGCGCGCCGGCGTGCACGTGGCCGATGGTCCAGTCGGTGTAGTGCGACAGCGAGTTCACCGTCTTGATGGCCATCATCGGGCCTTCGAAGGTGGACATGCCGTAGAACGCCAGCGAAACCACCAGGAAGCGCAGGATCGGGTCGGTGCGCAGTTTGTGCCAGGCACCGGACAGGGTCATCATGCCGTTGATCATGCCACCCCAGCTCGGTGCCAGCAGGATGATCGACATCACCATGCCCAGTGACTGTGCCCAGTCGGGCAGGGCGGTGTAGTGCAGGTGGTGCGGGCCGGCCCAGATGTACAGGGTGATCAGCGCCCAGAAGTGCACGATCGACAGGCGATACGAGTAGATCGGCCGCTCGGCCTGCTTGGGCACGAAGTAGTACATCATCCCGAGGAAGCCGGTGGTGAGGAAGAAGCCCACGGCATTGTGGCCGTACCACCACTGGATCATCGCATCGGTGGCCCCGGAGTAGGCCGAGTACGACTTGAACAGGCTTACCGGCAGCGAGATGTGGTTGACGATGTGCAGCATCGCGGTGACCACGATGAAGGCGCCGTAGAACCAGTTGCCGACATAGATGTGCCGGGTCTTGCGCTTGACGATGGTGCCGAAGAACACCAGCCCGTAGGTGACCCAGACGACGGCCAGCAGGATCGCCAGCGGCCATTCGAGTTCGGCGTATTCCTTGGTGGTGGTGTAGCCCATCGGCAGGGTGATCAGTGCACCGACGATCACCGCCTGCCAACCCCAGAAGGTGAAGGCGGCCATGCTGTCGGAGATCAGCCGGGTCTGGCAGGTGCGTTGCACCACGTAGTAGCTGGTGCCGAACAGCGCACAGCCCCCGAAGGCGAAAATCACCAGGTTGGTATGCAGCGGGCGCAGGCGGCCGAAGCTGGTCCAGGGCAGGTCCAGGTTCAGTTGCGGCCACACCAGCTGCGAGGCGATGAAGACGCCGAGGCCCATGCCAAGGATCCCCCAGACCACCGTCATGATGGCGAACTGGCGGACGACCTTGTAGTTATAAGCAGTCGGACTGATTGCTGTGCTCATTGCTAAGGTTCCACGGTTTTGATGTTCTTGTTGGTCGAAAATCGGCGCCAGTATTGATAACCACCGTGGTTACCGCAACGCAACTTTGGTACGCCGACCCGTGCCCGAGCCCGTCAACTGATGTCCCGCAGTAGTCGGGCCTGATCGATTGTACACAAATAAATATTTGTAATGTGTACCGTTTTTCATATTTTTCTGATCGATCGGTCAGGCTTTTGTCGAAACGGTGACAGGCCGTGCGCCGTGTCTGCTTCGGTGCTTTCGCAGCGAAGCCCACTGAGGCAACAAGCTTAGTTCTGTTCGGAGGGGGTGCAAGGGAGGGGTAGGGCTGGGAGAGTGCGCAGAAGCGGAGATGAGGGGTTCGATTCTTCTGGCGAGGCAGATATCGAGCGCCGCCCGCGCGGTGCATCGCGGGCGGCGCTCGATCCTACAGGCGCCGAATTTCTCTTGGCGAACTCACTTGGCAGTCACGGTTTCGGCAGCAGCATCCTGCGACAGGCTGTACACATAAGCCGCCAACAGGTGCACCTTGTCATTGCCCTGGATCTCGGCCTGCGCCGGCATCTGACCCTGGCGGCCATAACGAATGGTCTGCTGCAACTGGGCAAAGCTCGAACCGTAGATGAATGCCTGCGGGTGGGTCAGGTCTGGCGCACCCATGGCCGGTGTGCCCTTGCCTTCAGGCCCGTGGCAAGCCACGCAGTTGGCGGCGAATATGGCCTTGCCCTTGGCTGCGTCGGCCCTGGCCCCTTCCGGCAGGCTGCGTTGACCGAGGTCGCTCAGCACGAACGCAGCCACGTCCGCCACACCCTGTTCGCCGATCACTTCGGCCCAGGCCGGCATCACCCCGTGGCGGCCGTTCATGATCGAAGCCTTGATGGTTTCCGCATCGCCACCCCAGCGCCAGGACTGGTCGGTGAGGTTGGGGAAACCATAGGCGCCCTTGGCATCCGAGCCATGGCACACCGAACAGTTGGAGGCGAACAGGCGGCTGCCCATTTTCAGCGCCTGTGGGTCCTTGGCGACTTCTTCCACCGGCATGGCCGCGTACTTGGCGAAGATCGGCCCGAACCTGGCGTCGGCCTTGGCCATTTCCTTCTGCCATTCGTTGGCACCCGTCCAGCCATTTTCATAACCCGGCAGGATGCCCTTCCAGTTGCCCAGGCCCGGGTAGAGGATCAGGTAGCCGACCGAGAACACCAGGGTGCCGACGAACAACCAGAACCACCACTTGGGCAGCGGGTTGTCGTACTCCTCGATGCCGTCGAAGCTGTGGCCCATGGTCTGGTCGGTGGTGCTGTTGCTCTGCCCCTTGCGGGTGCCGAGCAGCAGCCAGGTCAGGCCGATCAGGCTGCCGAGGGTCAGCACGCTGATGTAGGTACTCCAGAAGGTGGTCATTGCCCATTGCTCCTTACAGCAGGTTCCTGCCCGGCAGCGGGCAGGCGGTCGTCGACGAAGGGCAGCAGCCGCGCTTCGGCGAAATCACGGTCGCGGCGGCGGTTGAATACCCACAGGGTGAGGCCGATGAAGGCGATCATCACCACCAGGGTGCCCAGGCCGCGGATCATGCCGATGTCCAGTTCCATCGCACTCACCTCTTGTTCTTGATCGCGGTGCCGAGCACCTGCAGGTAGGCGACCAGGGCGTCCATCTCGGTCTTGCCCTTGAGCGCGTCGCGGGCCCCGGCGATGTCATCGTCGCTGTACGGCACACCGAGGGTGCGCAGGGTGCGCATCTTGGTGTCGGTGTGGCTGTTGTCGACCGGCTGCGCCACCAGCCACGGATACGACGGCATCTTCGACTCCGGTACCACGTTGCGCGGGTTGTACAGGTGGGCGCGGTGCCAGTCGTCCGAGTAGCGGCCGCCGACCCGGGCCAGGTCCGGTCCGGTCCGCTTGGAGCCCCACAGGAACGGGTGGTCCCAGACGCTTTCACCGGCCACCGAGTAGTGGCCGTAGCGCTCGGTTTCGGCGCGGAACGGGCGGATCATCTGCGAGTGGCAGCCCACGCAACCTTCGCGGATGTAGATGTCGCGGCCTTCCAGTTGCAGCGCGGTGTAGGGCTTCATGCCTTCCACCGGCTTGTTGGTGACGTCCTGGAAGAACAGCGGGACGATCTGGGTCAGGCCGCCGATACTGACGGCGAACACCATCAGCAGGGCCAGCAGGCCGACGTTTTTCTCGATGACTTCATGTTTCATCAGGCAGGTCTCCTCAAGCCAGCTGGGCGTTCGCAGGGGCGACATCGAGCGCCGGCGAACGCACGGTGCGCCAGGTGTTCCAGGCCATCAGGAACATGCCGCTGAGGAAGATCGCACCGCCGACGAAGCGCACGATGAAGCCTGGGTGGCTGGCCACCAGGGTTTCCACGAACGAGTAGGTGAGCGTGCCGTCGCTGTTGACCGCGCGCCACATCAGGCCCTGGGCGATACCGTTGACCCACATCGAGGCGATGTACAGCACGGTACCGATGGTGGCCAGCCAGAAGTGCGCGTTGATCAGGCCGATACTGTGCATGCGCTCCTTGCCGAATACTTTCGGAATGGTGTGGTACAGGGCGCCGATCGAGATCATCGCCACCCAGCCGAGAGCGCCGGCATGGACGTGGCCGATGGTCCAGTCGGTGTAGTGGGACAGTGCGTTGACCGTCTTGATGGCCATCATCGGGCCTTCGAAGGTGGACATGCCGTAGAACGCCAGCGACACCACCAGGAAGCGCAGGATCGGGTCGCTGCGCAGTTTGTGCCAGGCGCCGGACAGAGTCATCATGCCGTTGATCATGCCGCCCCAGCTCGGTGCCAGCAGGATCAGCGACATCACCATGCCCAGCGACTGTGCCCAGTCGGGCAGGGCGGTGTAGTGCAGGTGGTGCGGGCCGGCCCAGATGTACAGGGTGATCAGCGCCCAGAAGTGCACGATCGACAGGCGATAGGAGTACACCGGGCGTTCGGCCTGCTTGGGCACGTAGTAGTACATCATCCCCAGGAAGCCGGCAGTGAGGAAGAAGCCCACCGCGTTGTGGCCGTACCACCATTGCACCATGGCGTCGGTGGCACCGGCGTATACCGAGTAGGATTTGGTCAGGCTGACCGGCAGCTCGAGGTTGTTGACCACGTGCAGCATCGCCACGGTCAGGATGAAGCCGCCGAAGAACCAGTTGCCGACGTAGATGTGCTTGGTGGTGCGCTTCATCAGCGTGCCGAAGAACACGATGGCGTAGCTCACCCAGACGATGGTGATCAGGATGTCGATCGGCCATTCCAGCTCGGCGTATTCCTTGGAGGTGGTGTAGCCCAGCGGCAGGCTGATGGCCGCCAGCAGGATCACCAGTTGCCAGCCCCAGAAGGTGAACGCGGCCAGGCCCGGGGCGAACAGGGTGGTCTGGCAGGTGCGTTGCACCGAATAATAGGAGGTGGCGAACAGCGCGCAGCCGCCGAAGGCGAAGATCACCGCATTGGTATGCAGGGGGCGCAGGCGGCCGAAGCTGGTCCAGGGGAGGTCGAAGTTGAGGGAAGGCCAGGCGAGCTGGGCGGCGATGAAGACGCCGAGCCCCATCCCGACGATTCCCCACACCACCGTCATGATGGCGAATTGGCGGACCACCTTGTAGTTATAGGCGGTACTGCTGGTTGTGTTCATGTATGGGTTCCCATCCACGGTTATTTGGCAGGCTTTACAGCGAGGCAAGCATGATTAATGGGCAAAGTGCCGGTATTGACGGGGATCAATGGGCGAAGGTCGGAAATGTCCCAGGCTTGCGCTGCGATCCCCCGCAGCTAGAGGGCAGGGGCGGTTACAAGGGCTGCCTGATCCTGGCCCATGGCGCGGGTGCGCCAATGGACAGCGGGTTCATGAATGAAATGGCGCAAAGGCTGGCGGCGCTTGGGGTCGCGGTGCTGCGCTTCGAGTTCCCGTACATGGCCGAGCGCAGGGCAGGGGGTGGCAAGCGGCCGCCGAACCCGCAGAAGGTGTTGCTCGAATGTTGGCGCGAGGTCTACCAGCAGGTGCGACCTTTGGTCACGGGCAGGCTGGCTGTGGGCGGCAAGTCCATGGGCGGGCGCATGGCCAGTTTGGTGGCCGACGCGTTGGGGGTGGATGCGCTGGTGTGCCTGGGCTACCCGTTCCATGCCGTGGGCAAGCCGGAAAAGCCACGGGTCGAGCACCTGGCCGCATTGCAGACGCCGACATTGATCGTGCAGGGTGAGCGGGATGCACTGGGCAACCGTGAGACGGTGGCAGGCTATGTGCTGTCGCCGGCCATCGAGGTGAGCTGGCTAGTGGCCGCGGACCATGACCTGAAGCCGTTGAAAGCTTCGGGGTTCAGCCATGAGCAGCATTTGCAGGCGGCGGCAGAGAAGGTTGCGGCATTCCTGTCGCGATAGTGCCGGTTGGTCGCGGGTTTACCCGCGAAGAAACCGGCACCGGCTACCGCTTAGTCGCGGTACTCGCACAGGTAGGCGGTATCCACTTTCACCTGCAACTGGAACTTGCTGTCGGCCGGCACGTTGAATTTGTCGCCGGCTTTGAAGGTTTCCCAGTTGTCGCTGCCTGGCAGCTTCACGATCAGTGCACCCGACACCACGTGCATGATCTCGCGCTTGGCAGTGCCGAACTCGTATTCGCCCGGGGCCATCACACCGACAGTGGCCGGGCCTTCTTCGCCGGCGAAGGCGATCGACTTGACGGTGCCGTTGAAGTACTCGTTGACCTTGAACATGGGCGACTCCAGAAAAAGGGATGAAAAAGGGCTGGCCAGTATGCCCAAGCCCTCAGCCCCCGTCATCTGCTTTCAGGTGCCGTTGGCGGGAGGGTCAAGGGCAGTAGCCGTGCAGTATTGCGTGCATCTTCCAGAGCCCGGTGCTGCTGCCCGCAAAAGTGCATGCCGGCCAGTTGCAGGGCACCGTTCAGGCCGGTTGGGCGCTGCAGATGGCGGGCCTTGGCGAAACGTTGCTTGAGGTTGATGTGCGGCAGGCTCCGCAGCAGGCTGTCCAGCCCGTGCAGCTGCCATTCCTGATGCAACTGCTGGCGGTCGTAGTCTCCCCAGCTGACCCAGGCCTGAAGCTGCTCACGGTGGTGTCCGAGCCAACGCTCGAAGCTTGCCCACACTTCGTGGAAGGGGGCAGCACTGTCTACCTCGGCCTGGCTGATGTGTGTCAGTTCGCGGCAGAACGGGGTCAACTGCGGCCGACGCCGGGGCTTGACGAAGCGCTGGAAGTGGTCGACTTCGCGGCCCTCGCGGGTAACCAGGCTCGCGCCAATTTCAATGACTTCCATCTCTGTGACTGGCCAACCACCCTTGTCGGTGGTGGCTTCCAGGTCGATCACCAACCACTGGCCCATACCAGGCTCCCTTGCAGATCCTGCTAGAGCGTAGCCAATCTGTGGGCATCGGGCACCACTGGCAATTTGCCCCCGGGTTTGGCACAAGGGCAGCGCAACCGGCAGTTGTGTCCGACCGGGAAAACGCCTAGCTTAAGCGCACCCAGGCATGAACCGTATGAGTGTCCGTCTTGATTCCAACGCCAGGCCGCAAGGCCTTGTCTGCCCTGTTGTTGTTGGCCGTGTCCTGGCTGGCGGTGCCTGCCTGGGCGCTTGACGCCATCGAGGTCAAGGTCGGCGCGGCACACTTCCCGCCGTACACGGTGCGCCCCGAGCAGGGAGCCGATACGGGCCTGCTGCCGCAGCTGGTCGAGGCGCTGAACCGGGCGCAGCAGCAATACCGTTTCACCCTGGTGCCCACTTCCATCCAGCGGCGTTTTGGTGATTTCCAGCAAGGCCGCACCGACATGGCCATTTTCGAGAACCCGGAATGGGGCTGGCAGCAGATTGCCCATCAGACCGTGGACATGGGCCTGGAAGATGCCGAGGTATTCGTCGCCCGTCAGGTCAATGGCCGTGATCCGCATTACTTCGACAACCTGAGCGGCAAGCGCCTGGCACTGTTCAATGGTTATCACTATGCGTTCGCCGGCTTCAACTCGGACCCGGACTACCTGCGCAAGACCTACAAGGCGACCCTGACCTATTCCCACGACAGCAACCTGCTGATGGTGCAAGCCGGGCGCGCCGACATTGCCTTGGTCACGCGTTCCTACTTCAGTGATTTCCTCGCGCGCAACCCGGCCAGCCGCGAGCAACTGGTGCCCTCGCAACGTATCGATCAGCTTTACCACCACTACGCCTTGCTGCGCCCTGGTGCGCCGATCAGCGAGCAGGCATTCGCGGCGCTGCTGCGGGGCCTGCGCAACAGCGGCGAGCTGGCGCGCATCTTCGAGCCCTACCGCATCGCGGTGGTGCCGACACGCGACTAAATTCCCGCCATGCGGCAACGTTTCCAGCAGTGAGCCTTTTCCTTCATTGCCGTGAGCCAAGCCCATGCCGTTCGATGCCGCTTCGCAGCCCCCGTCAGCGCCGCGCTGGCGCAGCCTCAGTGCCGAGGAGGGCGACCACTGGCTGAGCCTGTCCCTCGAAGGCCGCCCGTTGATCCAGTTGCGCCTGGAGGTGGGCGCTACCTTGCACCTGCATCTCGAGCGCCTGTGCCCCGAGCGACCCTGCCAGGCCTTGTGGGCCGCCTGCTACTGGCTGTTGTCCCGTGACAGCGCTTGCCAGCGCCTGGTCTGGCACTTGCCGGAGGTTCCGGCGCAGGCGTTGCTCAGTGGCCTGCTGCTGAACGCCGAGCAACCAGGCCAGTTCCTGTGCGAGCGCGCGCTGTTCTGGCAGTTGCCACAACCCTGGCTGGGCGAGTCGGGCCATGGGGCGTATCCACAGCAGATGCAGCTCAGCAATGGCAAACGTCACCCGCGCCGCCCACCCAAGCCGTGTGGCGAAGTGTACCGGCGTTTCGATGCGCGCCTGGGCAGTTGGGTGTCGCTGCGCACGCTGGAGATCGAGGCAGACCTGGAGCGTTTCAACCGCTGGCAGAACAATCCGCGGGTGGAAGCGTTCTGGCAGGAGGCTGGCACCCTGGCGCAGCACCGCGAGTACCTGGACAAACTCCAGGCCGACCCGCATACCCTGACGCTGATCGGCTGCTTCGATGATGAGCCGTTTGCCTACTTCGAAGCCTACTGGGCCAAGGAGGACCGCATTGCGCCGTTCTACCTGGCCAATGACTACGACCGGGGTATCCACATGCTGGTGGGCGAGCAGCACCATCGCGGGCCGCACAAGGTAGCCAGCTGGCTATCGGCGCTGGTGCATTACCTGTTCCTCGACGACCCGCGTACCCAGCGGGTGGTGGCCGAGCCGCGCGCCGACAACGGCAAGATGATCGGCTACCTGCACGATCAATGCTTCCACTGTGACAAGGAGTTCGACTTCCCGCACAAACGGGCGGCACTGATGATTCTTGGCCGGGAGCGGTTTTTCGATCGCTGTGAACTGGCCTGAGGGCTGGGGGCAGTGTAGCCCTGTAGCTGCGGTTTTCCCGCGAAGCGCGCGACGCGGTGCCCGACACACCGGCTCCGCCGGTGTTCGCGGGTGAGCCTGCTCCCACATGCCCTCGGCAACCTTGAAGGCTCAGGCCTGGCGACCGGCCATCTTGCGGCAGTGCACCAGTGCATCGCGAATCATGAAATTGACCAGCGTTGGCGACACTCCCAGCTCCTTGGCAATGTCCTTCTGCGGCACCCCATGCAGGCGGTACATCTCGAACGCATAGCGGGTGCGCTGCGGCAGCTGGTTCAACGCCTCGGCAATATCATCCAGCGCAGCCAGGTTGATGTGGGTGGCCTCGGGCGAAGCGTTCTGCACCACCACATTCAGGCCTTCCTCCTCGCTGCCGGAGTACTTCAGCTCCATCGCCTGCTTGCGGTAGTGGTCGATAGCCAGGTTGCGCACGATCTGGAACAGGTAGCTCAGCTGCGCCTTGAACGACGAAGTGATCTGCGGGGCGGCGCTGAGCCTGAAGAAGGCATCCTGCACTACATCTTCGGCGCGCGAGCGGCAGCCGGTAATGCGCGCGGCAATCTTGACCAGGATGCTGCGGTTGTCGACGAAGGCCTGCAGTAATGGTGAATCGCACTTACTTGTGGATAGTTGTTCCGCCATGGAAATCACCTTGTCACAGAGGGGAAAGGACGCTTCCTGATGCGGGAAGCTTCCTACGACGTGCGACAACCTATTCGTAGTGATAATTATTGTCAAATGAGAAATGTAATTATTAAGACCTGGTTCTGATTTTGCCGAGCCATGCCTTGGGAGCTGTGGCGCTCGATCGTCCAGGCACCACACCTGCCAAGCCAGACCCCGCTAATTTCTCCCCGTGCCCAAACGTTCCCCTGTGTACATCCGGCCGCCGTACGCTGCTCGCCTTCGTGCGCGCAGCAGCCGGCCCGCCCTCACCAGACACTGGCAGGAACACCCCATGACGGACGCCTTCGAACTCCCGCTCTCGCTGGCCCAGGCCCTGGCCCAACGCGCTGCACAGACCCCAGACCGGATCGCCTTGCGCTTTCTGGCCGACGCTCCCGACGAGCAGGTTGTGCTCAGCTACCGTGAACTGGACCAGCGCGCGCGCACCATCGCCGCTGCGTTGCAGGCGCGGGTCGGTTTCGCTGAGCGTGCGGTGCTGTTGTTCCCCAGCGGGCCGGACTACGTGGCGGCATTCTTCGGCTGCCTGTATGCGGGCGTGATCGCGGTGCCGGCCTACCCGCCGGAGTCGGCGCGCCAGCACCACCAGCAACGCCTGCTGTCGATCATCGAAGACGCCGAACCGCGCCTGCTGCTGACCGTGGCGGCGCTGCAAGGCAGCCTGCAGGGCCTGGAGGCGCTGAGCAGGGCAGACGCCCCTGCACTGCTGGCGGTCGACGGCCTCGACCCGGCGCTGGCTGCGAACTGGCGCGAGCCAACCCTGAAGGGGGATGACATTGCCTTCCTGCAGTACACCTCCGGCTCCACCGCGCTGCCCAAGGGCGTGCAGGTCAGCCATGGCAACCTGGTCGCCAATGAGCAGCTGATCCGCCGCGGTTTCGGCATCGATCTCAACCCCGACGATGTGATCGTCAGCTGGCTGCCGCTGTACCACGACATGGGCCTGATCGGTGGCCTGCTGCAGCCGATCTTCAGCGGTGTGCCCTGTGTGCTGATGTCGCCGGGCTACTTCCTGGCCCGGCCGCTACGCTGGTTGCAGGCCATCAGCGACTATGGCGGTACCATCAGCGGTGGCCCGGACTTTGCCTACCGCCTGTGCAGCGAGCGGGTCAGCACGGCCGCCCTGGCCGGGCTCGACCTGAGCCGCTGGCGCGTGGCCTATTCCGGCTCCGAACCGATTCGCCAGGACAGCCTGGCCACCTTCGCCGACAAGTTCCGCGCCTGCGGCTTCGACCCGCAGAGCTTCTTCGCCAGCTACGGCCTGGCCGAAGCGACCCTGTTCGTCAGCGGTAGCCGCCGTGGCCAGGGTATCGCCGCACTGGAACTGGACGCCGAGGCCTTTGCCGCCAACCGCGCCGAGCCGGGCCAAGGCAGCGTGCTGATGAGCTGCGGTTACCCGCAGCCGGGGCATGCGCTGCGTATTGTCGACCCGCAACGCCTGCAGCTGTTGGAGGACAACCAGGTCGGCGAGATCTGGGCCAGCGGCCCGAGCATCGCCCGGGGCTACTGGCGCAACCCGCAAGCCAGTGCCCGCACGTTTGTCGAAATGGACGGGCAGACCTGGCTGCGGACCGGCGACCTGGGTTTCCTGCGTGACGGCGAAGTGTTCGTCAGCGGGCGCCTCAAAGACCTGTTGATCGTACGCGGGCAGAACCTGTACCCGCAGGACCTGGAAAAAACCCTCGAAGGCGAAATCGAGGTGCTGCGCAAAGGCCGGGTGGCAGTATTTGCCGTCGAGCACCATGGCGAGGAAGGCATCGGCGTGGCAGTGGAAGTCAGCCGCAACGTGCAGAAGGCGGTCAAGCCCCGCGACCTGATCAACTCCCTGCGCCAGGTTGTCGCTGACGCCTGCCGCCAGGCCCCGGCGGTGGTCCTGCTGCTGAACCCTGGCGCGTTGCCCAGGACCTCCAGCGGCAAGTTGCAACGCTCGGCCTGCCGCTTGCGCATGATGGATGGCAGCCTGGATTGCTACGCCCGGTTCCCTGACGTCAACGCAACCGACGCCACGCCGGCCATTGCTGATGGGTTGCAGGCGCGCATCGCCAGGGTATGGCGCGACGTCCTCAAGGTGGAGACGCTGGCAGCAGACGACCACTTCCTGCTGCTGGGTGGCAACTCCATCGCCGCCACCCAGGCCACCGCTCGCCTGGCCGATGAGCTGGGCATCACGCTCAACCTGGCCACGTTGTTCGAGGCGCCCGTGCTGGCTGACTACAGCCAGGCAGTGGCAGCCCTGCTCGCAGTCGACGGCGCCCAAGCCACTGCCATCGCCCCGCTGGAGCGTGGCCGGGCACTGCCCCAGTCGCTGGCGCAGAACCGCTTGTGGCTACTGTGGCAACTGCAGCCGCAAGCGGCGGCCTACAACATTCCGGCTGGCCTGCACCTGCGTGGCGAGCTGGATCAACATGCCCTGGAAGCGGCGTTCCAGGCGCTGGTGCAGCGCCATGAGTCACTGCGCACCGTGTTCAGCGAAGAAAATGGCCAGGCCTTGCAACGCATCCTGCCGTCATCGCCATTTCAGCTGCGCCGCCTGGACCTGGAAGACCAGGCACCCGAACAGGTCGCCAGCCAGCGCGAGGCGGAAGCCTGCCAGCCGTTCGACCTGACCCAGGGGCCGCTGCTGCGGGTGACCCTGGCGCGCCTAGGCGATGAAGACCATCAATTGTGGGTGACCCTTCACCACATCGTCGCTGATGGCTGGTCACTGAATATTCTGCTGGATGAATTCGCCAGGTTGTACGCTGCCCGCTGTCAGGGCCTGGAGGCCAGCCTGGCGCCGCTGCCCCTGGGTTACGCCGATTACGGTAGTTGGCAGCGGCAGTGGCTGGCTGCAGGCGAGGCCGAGCGTCAGCTGCGCTACTGGCAGACGCGCCTGGGCGATGAAACACCAGTGCTCGACTTGTGCACCGACCAGCCGCGCGCCAGCCAACGCGACCACCGGGCTGCCCGGTTGCAAGTGAAGGTGCCGGCCGGCCTCGCCGAGGCACTCAAGGGCCTGGCGCGCGAGCAGCAAGCCAGCCTGTTCATGGTCTTGCTGGCTGGCTGGCAGGCGCTGCTGTACCGCTACAGCGGCCAGGCCGATATCCGGGTCGGCGTGCCGAACGCCAACCGCCCGCGCCTGGAGACCCAGGGCATGGTCGGCTTCTTCATCAATACCCAGGTGATGCGCGCGCAACTCGATGGCCGCCTGCCGTTCAGCCAGTTGCTGGCCCAGGTGCGCCAAGCCACCCTGGAAGCCCAGGCCAACCAGGACTTGCCGTTCGAGCAACTGGTCGAAGCCTTGCCCGAGGCACGCGAGCAAGGCCTGTTCCAGGTAATGTTCAACCACCAGCAGCGTGACCTGTCGGCCCTGCGCCGCCTGCCGGGCCTGCTGGCCGAGGAGTTGCCGTGGCACAGCCGCGAGGCCAAGTTCGATTTGCAATTGCACAGTGAGGAGGACCACCAGGGCCGCCTGAGCCTGGCCTTCGACTACGCCGTCGGGCTGTTCGAAGCCGGCACCATCAAGCGCCTGGCCGGGCACCTGCTGGCCCTGCTGGAACAGGTGTGTGCTGCGCCGCAGCGGGCCCTGGGCGAGGTGCCGTTGCTCGACGAGCCCGGCCGCATGCAACTGCTGGGTTGGGGCCAGGCACCGGCCCTGGCACCGCAATGCCTGCTGCTCGAACAGCTCAATGAACAGGCGCGCAACACCCCGCAGCGCACCGCGCTGGTCTGGGAGGGGGGCGACCTGGACTATGCCGGGCTGCAGCAGCAAGCCAACCGCCTGGCCCATTACCTGCGCGACAAGGGTGTCGGCCCTGATACCTGTGTGGCCATCGCCCTCGAGCGCTCGCCGCAATTGTTGGTCGGCCTGCTGGCGATTCTCAAGGCCGGCGGTGCCTATGTGCCACTGGACGTCGATTATCCCGCCGAGCGCCTGGCCTATATGCTTGACGACTGCGGCGCCCGCCTGCTGCTGAGCCACAGCGGCCTGCTGGGCAAGCTGCCGCAGGTCGACGGGGTCAGCGCCATCGCCCTCGACCAGCTGCACCTGGACAGCTGGCCCAGCCATGCGCCAAGGCTGCATCTGCACGGCGACAACCTGGCATACGTGATCTACACCTCCGGTTCCACCGGCCGACCCAAGGGCGTCGGCAACACCCACGCGGCGTTGGCCGAACGCCTGCAGTGGATGCAGGACACTTATGCGCTGAACGCCAGCGACGTGCTGATGCAGAAGGCGCCGGTCAGCTTCGATGTTTCGGTGTGGGAATGCTTCTGGCCCCTGATCACAGGCGGCAAGCTGGTGCTCGCCGGCCCCGGCGAGCACCGTGACCCCCAGCGCATCGCCGCGTTGGTGCAGGCGCATGGCGTGACCACGCTGCATTTCGTGCCGCCTCTGCTGCAGGCCTTCATCCAGGAACCGCTGGCGCAGGCCTGTACCAGCTTGCGCCGGGTGTTTTCCGGGGGCGAGGCGCTGCCTGCGGCATTGCGTGACCGTGTGCTGCAGGTGCTGCCGCAGGCGCAGTTGCACAACCGTTACGGCCCGACCGAAACCGCCATCAACGTCACCCATTGGCACTGCCAGGCGACGGATGGCGAGCGTTCGCCGATCGGCCGCCCGTTGGCCAATGTGCTGTGCCGGGTGCTGGACGACGAACTTGAGCTCACTGCCCCCGGTGTTCCGGGCGAGCTGTACCTTGGCGGCGCCGGCCTGGCACGTGGCTACCTGGGCCGCCCGGGCCTTACCGCCGAGCGCTTCGTGCCCCGGGTCGATGGCCATGGCGAACGCCTGTATCGCAGTGGCGACCGTGCCCGCTGGCAGGTACAGAGCGAGGCCCTGGAGTACCTGGGCCGCCTCGACCAACAGGTCAAGGTGCGTGGTTTCCGTGTCGAGCCCGAGGAGGTCCAGGCCTGCCTGCTGGCGCAAGCGGGTGTCGAACAGGCGCTGGTGCTGGTGCACCAGGATGCCGTCGGCGCACAGCTGGTCGGCTACTACTGCGGCAGCGCCCAGCCAGCCGAGTTGCTGGCGGTGCTGGCCGAGCAGTTGCCGGCCTATATGGTGCCGGCACAACTCGTGCCGCTGGCACACATGCCGCTGGGCCCCAGCGGCAAGGTCGAGCGCAAGGCGCTGCCGGCCCCGGTGTGGCAGCAGCGTGAGTACGTCGCGCCACACAGCGCATTGCAGCAACAGGTCGCGGCGATCTGGCGCGAGGTGCTGAACCTGCCGCGGATCGGCCTGCAGGACGACTTCTTCGCCCTCGGCGGCCACTCGCTGCTGGCCACCCAGATCGTTTCGCGCACGCGCCAGGCCTGCGATGTCGAGCTGCCGCTCAAGACCCTGTTCGATGCCAGTGAACTGGGCGCCTTCTGTGCCGAGATCACGCGTATCCGCGCCGCCGGCGAGCGCAACCTGCAAGGCGAGATCGCCCGCGTCGACCGTCGCCAGGCAGTGCCGCTGTCGTACTCGCAGCAGCGCATGTGGTTCCTCTGGCAGATGGCGCCGGACAGCCCGGCGTACAACGTCGGTGGCATGGCACGCCTGCGCGGTACCCTGCACGTGGAAGCCTTCGAGCGTGCGCTGCAGGCGCTGGTGGTGCGTCACGAAACCCTGCGTACCACCTTCCCCAGCATTGACGGCGTGCCGTACCAGTGCGTGGCGCAAGATGGCAGCCTGCACCTGGACTGGCAGGACTTCAGTGCAATGCCTGCCGAAGCCCGCCAGCAACGCCTGCAGCAACTGGCCGACGACCAGGCGCACCAGCCCTTCGACCTGGAGCGCGGCCCGCTGCTGCGCGCCTGCCTGGTCAAGGCCGAAGAACGCGAGCATTTCTTCGTGCTGACCCTGCACCACATCGTCACCGAGGGCTGGGCCATGGACATCTTTGCCCGCGAGCTGGGTGAGCTGTACGAGGCGTTCGTCGATGACCGCGAATCGCCACTGCCGCCGCTGCCGGTGCAGTACCTGGACTACAGCCTGTGGCAACGGCAATGGCTGGAAAGCGGCGAGGGCGCGCGTCAGCTGGCCTACTGGCAGGCACGCCTGGGCGATGAGCACCCGGTACTCGCGCTGCCCGCCGACCGTCCACGCCCGCCGGTGCAAAGCCACCGTGGCGAGCTGTACCGCTTCGAACTGGACCCGGCGCTGGTCGCCCGTGTACACGCCTTCAACCGCCAGCGCGGTCTGACCTTGTTCATGACCATGACCGCCACCCTGGCCGCCTTGCTGCACCGCTACAGTGGCCAGCACGACCTGCGCATCGGCGCGCCGGTGGCCAACCGCATTCGCCCGGAAAGCGAAGGCCTGATCGGTGCCTTCCTCAACACCCAGGTGCTGCGCTGCGAGGTGGACGGGCAGATGACTGCCCATGCCTTGCTGGAGCAGGTACGCCTGGCGGCGATCGAAGCCCAGTCGCACCAGGACCTGCCGTTCGAACAACTGGTGGAGGCCTTGCAGCCACCCCGCAGCAGCGCCTACAACCCGCTGTTCCAGGTAATGTGCAACGTACAGCGCTGGGCTTTCCAGCAAAGCCGCACGCTGGCCGGCATGCAGGTGGATTACCTGGTCAACGATGCCAGCGCCACCAAGTTCGACCTGTACCTGGAGGTGACTGACCTTGACGGTCGCCTGGGCTGCTGCCTGACGTACAGCCGCGACCTGTTCGACGAGCCGCGCATCGCCCGCATGGCCGAGCACTGGCAGCAGCTGCTGGTCGGCCTGCTGCACGACCCACAGCAGCGCCTGTGCGAGCTGCCGATGCTGGGCAGCGCCGAACAGCAGGTGCTGGCGGGCCAGTTGCGCGGCGAGCACGCGCCCGGCCTCGACCAGACCTTGCATGGCCTGTTCGCCGCCCAGGCGGCGCGCACCCCCCACGCCGTTGCGCTGACTTTTGCCGGCCAGCACATCACCTATGCCGAGCTCGACCAGCAAGCCAACCGCCTGGCCCGCGCCCTGCGCGAGCGCGGGGTCGGCCCGCAGGTGCGCGTGGGCCTGGCGCTGGAGCGCTCGTTGCACATGGTGGTCGGCTTGCTGGCCATCCTCAAGGCTGGTGGCGCCTACGTGCCGCTCGACCCGGAGTACCCGCTCGACCGCCTGCGCTACATGATCGAAGACAGCCGCATCGGCCTGCTGCTGAGCCAGCGCGCGCTGCTGCATAGCCTCGGCGAGCTGCCCGCAGGAGTCGCGTGCTGGAGCCTGGAAGACGATACTGCCAGTCTGTCGGCCTACAGCGATGCGCCGCTGGACAACCGTAACCTGGCGCAGCACCAGGCCTACCTGATCTATACCTCGGGCTCCACCGGCACGCCCAAGGGGGTAATCGTCAGCCACGGCGAATTCGCCATGCACTGCCAGGCGGTGATCTCGGCATTTGGCATGCGCAGTGACGACTGCGAGCTGCACTTCTACTCGATCAACTTCGATGCTGCCAGCGAGCGCCTGTGGGTGCCGCTGCTGTGCGGCGCCCGTGTGGTGCTGCGCGCCCAGGGGCAGTGGGGGGCAGAAGACATCTGCCAGCTGGTGCGCGAGCAACAGGTCAGTATCCTCGGCTTCACGCCCAGCTATGGCAGCCAGTTGGCGCAGTACCTGGCCGGGCAGGGCGAACAGTTGCCGGTGCGCCTGGTGATCACCGGTGGCGAAGCGTTGACCGGCGAGCAAATGCAGCGTATTCGCCAGGCCTTCGCGCCGCAGCAGCTGTTCAACGCCTACGGCCCGACCGAAACCGTGGTCATGCCGCTGGCCTGCCTGGCACCGGAATCGCTGCCGGCGGACCTCGGCAGCGTGCCGATCGGCCATGTGGTCGGCAGCCGCACGGCCTACATCCTCGACGAAAACCTTGCCCTGTTGCCGCAAGGTGGCATCGGTGAACTGTATGTCGGCGGTGCCGGCCTGGCCCAGGGTTACCACGACCGCCCGGGGCTCAGTGCCGAGCGCTTCGTCGCCGACCCGTTCGGTGCCGCGGGCGGGCGCCTGTACCGCACCGGTGACCTGGTGCGCCTGGGCAGCGATGGCCTGGTCGAGTACATCGGCCGTGCCGACCAGCAGGTGAAGATTCGCGGCTTCCGCATCGAACTCGGGGAAATCGAAAGCCGCCTGCAGGCGCATGCCGACGTCGACGAAGCCGTGGTGCTGGCACTCGACTTGCCGGGTGGCAAGCAACTGGTCGGTTACCTGGTCTGCCGGCAGGCGGCGGCCGACAGCGCCGCCCAGAGCCGGCTGCGTGACGCGGTGAAGGCCGATGCCCGACGGCAGCTGCCGGATTACATGGTGCCTGCGCACCTGGTCCTGCTCGACAGCCTGCCGCTGATGGGCAACGGTAAACTCGACCGCCGCGCGCTGCCGCTGCCGGACCTGGAGCAGGCCCGCCAGCACTACCAGGCCCCTGGCAATGCAGTTGAAGCGCAACTGGCGCAGGTCTGGTGCGACGTGCTGAACCTTGCCCAGGTCGGTGTGCAGGACAACTTCTTCGAACTGGGCGGCGATTCGATCCTGTCGATCCAGGTGGTCAGCCGGGCCCGCCAGGGCGGCTTGCAATTCACGCCGCGCGACCTGTTCCAGCACCAGACCATCCAGGCCTTGGCGGCTGTCGTACGCCACAGCGAAGCCACCAGCAGCATCGACCAGGGCCTGCGCCAGGGACAGGTCGGCCTGACCCCGATCCAGCACTGGTTCTTCGACACCGACCTGGCGCAGCCGCAGCACTGGAACCAGGCAGTGTTGCTGCAGGCCCACCAGGCGCTGGACGAAGCGGCACTGGAACAGGCACTCGCCGCGCTGGTGCGGCACCACGACAGCCTGCGCCTGCGCTTCAGCGAGGCCAACGGTCGCTGGCAGGCCGCTTACGCCCAGCCTGACGCCGGGCAATTGCTGTGGAGCGCGACGGTTGCCGACTTCGCCGATTGCCAGGCGCTGTACACCGACCTGCAACGCAGCCTCGACCTGCAGCAGGGGCCGCTGCTGCGCGCCCTGCTGGTGCGTGACGGCCAGGGCAGCCAGCGCCTGTTGCTGGCGATCCATCACCTGGTGGTGGATGGCGTGTCCTGGCGGGTGCTGCTGGAAGACCTGCAGGCGTTGTACCGTGGCCGAGCGCTGCCGGCCAAGACACACGCCGTGGGCGATTGGGCGGCACGCCTGGCCAGCTATGCCGGCAGCGATTCGCTGCGCGACGAGCTCGGCTGGTGGCAAAACCAGCTGGCGGACGTGCGCCGCGAACTGCCCTGCGATCACCCGCAGGGCGACAACCTGCAGCGCCACGCCCGTACCCTGGCCATCAGCCTGGATGCGCAGCAGACCCGGCAATTGCTACAGCAGGCGCCAGCGGCGTATCACACCCAGGTCAACGACCTGCTGCTCACCGCGCTGGCGCGTACCTTGTGCCGCTGGAGCGGTGATGAGGCAGTGCTGGTGCAGCTGGAGGGCCATGGCCGCGACGGGCTGTTCGAAGACATGGACCTGACCCGCAGCGTCGGCTGGTTCACCAATGCCTACCCACTCAGCCTGCGCCCGCTGCCGGGCCAAGACGATACGGCGCGGGCCGCGTCGATCAAGTGCATCAAGGAGCAACTGCGCCAGGTGCCGCACAAAGGCCTGGGCTACGGCGTGCTGCGCTACCTGGCCGATACGGCGCTGCGCGAGCAGATGGCGGCCTTGCCGCAGGCGCGTATCACCTTCAACTACCTGGGCCAGTTCGACCAGCAGTTTGACAGCGCGGCGCTGTTCCAACCGCTGGACGTCCCTGCAGGCCAGGCCCACGCTGCCGATGCGCCGTTGCCCAACTGGTTGAGTGTCGATGGCCAGGTGTATGGCGGCGCCCTGCAATTGCGCTGGACGTTCAGCACCGAGCGCTATGACGAGCGCACCATCGCCAGCCTGGCCGAGGCCTACCGCCAGGAGCTGCTGGCGCTGATCGAGCATTGCCTGGCCGATGGCAACGGCAGCTTCACGCCGTCCGACTTCCCGCTGGCGCACCTGACCCAGGCGCAGATCGACGCCTTGCCGGTGCCGGCTGCGCAGATCGAGGATGTCTACCCGCTGACACCGATGCAGGAAGGCATGTTGTTGCACACCCTGCTAGAGCCGGGCACCGGCCTCTACTACATGCAGGACCGTTATCGCATCAACAGTGCCCTTGATCCCGAGCGCTTCGCCCAGGCCTGGCAAGCCGTGGTGGCTCGGCACGAGGCGCTACGCGCATCGTTCAGCTGGAATACCGGTGAGGCGATGCTGCAGATCATCCACAAACCCGGTAACACGCCGCTGGACTACCAGGACTGGCGCGACCTCGATGAGGATGCCCAGGAGCAGCGCCTGCAGGCCCTGCACAAGCAGGAGCGTGAGGCTGGCTTCGCCTTGCTCAGCGAAGCGCCTTTCCACCTGCGCCTGGTGCGGGTGGCCGACGAACGCTACTGGTTCATGATGAGCAACCACCACATTCTGATCGATGCCTGGTGCCGCTCGCTGTTGATGAACGACTTCTTCGAAATCTACCAGGCCCTCGGTGAGGGCCGTCAGGCGCAACTGCCCGTGCCGCCACGCTACCGCGACTACATCGGCTGGCTGCAACGCCAGGGCCTGGACGATGCCCGCGCCTGGTGGCAGGCCAGCCTGGCTGGCTTCGAACGCGCCACCGCCATTCCCAGCGACCGCCCGCTACGCCACGAGCACGCCGGCAGCGGCATGGTCGTCGGCGACTGCTACACCCGCCTGGCGGTAGACGACGGAGTACGCCTGCGCGAACTGGCCCAGGCCCACCAGCTCACCGTCAATACATTTGCCCAGGCGGCCTGGGCGCTGGTGCTGGCGCGCTACAGCGGCGACCGCGACGTGGTGTTCGGCGTGACCGTGGCCGGGCGGCCGGTGAGCCTGCCGCAGATGCAGCGCACGGTCGGTCTGTTCATCAACAGCGTCGCCCTGCGCGTGCAGTTGCCGGCGGCCGGCCAGCGTTGCAGTGTGCGCCAGTGGCTGCAAGGCTTGCTGGAGCGCAACATGGAACTGCGCGAGTACGAATACCTGCCGCTGGTGGCGATCCAGGAATGCAGCGAACTGCCCAAGGGCCAGCCCCTGTTCGACAGCCTGTTCGTGTTCGAGAACGCGCCGGTCGAAACCGCCGTGCTCGACTATGCCCAGCACCTGAACGCCAGTTCCGACTCAGGCCGCACCCACACCAATTTCCCGTTGACGGCGGTGTGCTACCCGGGCGATGAGCTTGGCCTGCACCTGTCGTTCGACCAACGTTACTTCGACTACCCGACCGTCGAGCGCCTGCTGGCCGAATTCAAGCGCCTGCTGCTGGCGCTGGTGCAAGGCTTTGCCGGGGAGGTGAGTGCGCTGCCGCTGCTGGGCGCCGAGGAACAGCGCTTCCTGCTCGAGGACTGCAACCGCAGCACGCGGGCCTACCCGCTGGAGCAGAGCTACATCGCCCAGTTCGAGACGCAGGTCGCTGCGCACCCGCAACGTACCGTGGCGCGCTGCCTGGAGGCGACCTATGACTATGCCGGGTTGAACCTGGCGGCCAACCGCCTGGGCCATGCCTTGCTTGCGGCGGGCGTGCAGGTTGACCAGCCAGTGGCGCTGCTGGCCGAGCGCGGGCTGCCGTTGCTGGGCATGATCGTCGGTAGCTTCAAGGCCGGCGCCGGCTACCTGCCGTTGGATCCGGGCCTGCCGCCGGCGCGCCTGCAAAGCATCATCCAGCGCAGCCGAACCCCCGTGCTGGTGTGCAGCGCGGCCTGTGCCGGCCAGGGTCGGCAGTTGCTGGACACGCTGGAGGCGGTGGCACGCCCGCGCTTGCTGGTGTGGGAAGACATCCAGGCCAGCCCGGTGGCCAGCCATAACCCCGGTATTTACAGCGTGCCGGGCAACCTTGCCTACGTGATCTACACCTCAGGCTCCACCGGCCTGCCGAAAGGTGTGATGGTCGAGCAGCGTGGCATGCTCAACAACCAGCTGAGCAAGGTACCCTACCTGGCGCTCAGTGAGCACGACGTGATCGCCCAGACCGCCTCGCAGAGCTTCGACATCTCGGTATGGCAATTCCTTGCCGCACCGCTGTTCGGCGCCCGGGTGGAGATCGTGCCGAACGCCATCGCCCACGACCCGCAAGCCCTGCTGGCGCATGTGCAAGCCACCGGCATCAGCGTGCTGGAAAGCGTGCCGTCGCTGATCCAGGGCATGCTGGCCAGCGACCACCAGGCCCTCGACGGCCTGCGCTGGATGCTGCCGACCGGCGAAGCCATGCCGCCGGAGCTGGCCGCGCAATGGTTGCAGCGTTACCCGCAGATTGGCCTGGTCAACGCCTACGGCCCGGCCGAGTGCTCGGACGACGTGGCATTCTTCCGCATCGATGCCGCCTCGACCGAAGGCAGCTATCTGCCAATTGGCCGGCCGACCGACAACAACCGCCTTTACCTGTTCGACGAGGAGCAGGCGTTGGTGCCGTTGGGTGCGGTGGGTGAGCTGTGCGTGGCCGGCACCGGTGTAGGCCGAGGTTATGTCGGCGACCCGGTGCGTACCGCGCTGGCGTTCGTCCCCCATCCCCATGGCGCTGCAGGCGAGCGCTTGTACCGCACCGGTGACCTGGCGCGGCAGCGCCCGGATGGCGTGCTCGAGTACATCGGGCGCATCGACCATCAGGTGAAGATTCGTGGTTACCGCATCGAACTGGGCGAGATCGAGGCGCGCCTGCACGAGCAGGTCGAGGTCCGCGACGCTGCCGTTGGCGTGCAGGAGGGCGTCAATGGCAAGCACCTGGTCGGCTACCTGGTGGCACACCAGGGCATCAGCGCCGATGCCGCGTTGCTGGAACGGCTCAAGCAGCGCCTGCGGGCCGAGTTGCCGGAGTACATGGTGCCGCTGCACTGGGGCTGGTTCGACAGCTTGCCGCGCAACGCCAACGGCAAGCTGGACCGCAACGCCTTGCCGGCCATCGACATCGGTGGCCAGCACAGCCAGGCGTACCAGGCACCGCGCAATGAGCTGGAGGCGCTGCTGGCGGAAATCTGGGCTGATGTGCTCAAGGCTGAGCGGGTGGGGATGCACGACAACTTCTTCGAGCTGGGCGGGCATTCGCTGCTGGCCACGCAGATCGCCTCGCGGGTGCAGAAGCAGCTGCAACTGAATGTGCCGCTGCGGGCGATGTTCGAGTGCAACACGGTGGCGGAGCTGGCCGAATATGTGCAGGGGCTGCAGGGCAGTGCGCTGGATGACGATAAGGTCGACCGGCTCAGTGACCTGATGGCGGAACTGGAGGGGTTGTAACCTGCGCTGGTAGAGGCTGCACCGGCCTGTAGAGCGGCCTTGTGTTGCGAAAGGGGCGCAACGCGCCCCCAGACTTCAGCGTCATAGCCTGTCGGGGCTGCCATGCAGCCCTTTCGCGACACAACGCCGCTCTACAGATACAGTGACAACCTCAAGCGCAATGCGGTACCTATGTGGTTTATCTGCGAAGAGGCCGGTGCAGCTACCCGAGCTTTCAACGCTTGCCCAGAATCTTCCCAAGCAACTCCGGTCTTGGCGCCCCCTGCTGGCTCTGCAGGTTGCCCTGCTCATCCTGATAGAAGATCGCCGGGGTTGCCTGCAGCCCCATTTCTTCCATCAATGCCATGTTCGCCGCCAGTTTCTGCTGCACCGCCTCCGGCACTTGATCCAGCGGCTTCAGCGTGCTCGCCTTGCCAGCCTTCTCGTGCTCGTGCAGTGCCTTGGCCGGGTCTTTCGCCGCCAGCAGCGCCGCCGACTTGCCCGGGCTGTCTGCGCGAATGATGCCGACCATGATATGGCGAAGCTGCACCTTGCCCGACTCCACCCACGGCCGCGCCTGTTCCCAGAACATGTTGCAGTACGGGCAGTTGGGGTCGCTGAACAGGTACACCTTGCGAGGTGCATCGTCCTTGCCGTCGGCGATCCACGAGGTTTTTTCCATCTTCGCCCAGATTTCCTTGCTCATCGGCGCATACACCAGCTTTTTCAGCGGCTCGGCACTGAGGTCTTTGCCCTGTTCGTCGAACAGGCTGCCGACCAGTACGTGCTTGCCGTCAGGGGTGAGATACAGCGCCAGGCCATTATTCTGGTACTCGGCGGCATACCCGCGCAGGCCGTTGGGGGCGTCGAAGCTGCCTTTGATCTCGGCGCCCTTGGCTTGCAGTTGCTGAATCGCCTTGGGCAGCTCTTCGGCTTGCAAGGTCGGCACAGCCAGCAGGGCCAGGGACAGGGGCAGCAGTGCAGTCAGTCGCATGTCAGTTTCCTTGTGCGGCGGGGGCGGGCGCGGCGGCCCGGTCGAAAGGCTTCAGGGCGTGGCGCAGGCTGGCCCGGGACAGCTCGCCGAGGTGGCTGCCGATCAGCCGCCCGTCGGCGTCGTAGAACAGGGTAGTGGGCAGGGCCATGGAACCGACGCGTTGGGCCAGCAGGCCGGTACCGTCGAACAGCACATGGGTCAGGCTCAGGCCGGTGGTGGCGAGAAAGGTGCTGACGTTTTCCGGGGTCTCGCCCTGGTTGACGAACAGGAAGGTCACATGCGGGTAATCGCCTTGCGCTCGTTGCAGCACCGGCATTTCGCGCCGACAGGGCGGGCACCAGGTGGCCCAGAGGTTGATCACCAGTGGTTTGCCACGGTAGCCGTGCAGCGCCACGGATTGCCCGGTAGCTTTGCGCAGGCTCAGTTCGGGCAGCTCGGTGCCCTTGCTGTACAGGTGCCCGGCGAGGCTGGCCAGGCCCCAGAACAGTGCACCGCTGAACAGCGCCCAGCCCAGCGGGCGGCGCAGCCCGGGATGACGCCAGCCCTGCCACAGGGCGCCGAGCACGATGCCGGCAAGGCCTGACCAGAACAGGAAGCCACCATCGCGGATGTCGATGATCTGCACCGGGTCGTCCTGGTACATCGGCCAGTAGGCCAGCACGAAGCCGGCGCGCGCGCACAACAGGCCGATCAGGAACAGGTTGAACAGCGCCGATTCCGGGCTCTCGCCGCCACGCCGGGCGACCCACCAGCCGACCACGCTGGCGATCACCAGGGCGGTGAGCATCAGCAGGTGGTTGAGGGCCATGGTCAGTGGCCCGAGGGTTACGGTCAGCATCAGCCTTGGCTCCTGGTCTGGGTCCAGTGTTGCAGGAACGCAGCTGCATCCACTTCACCGGTGAGGCGCCGCGCACGACGCTCGTCGCCTTCCGGGCCGATCCAGATGATGCTGGGTGGGCCGGGTACCTGGTAGCGCTGCAGCAAGGCCTGGCTGGCAGGTGTGTCGGCGGTCACGTCCAGGCGCAGCAGGTGCACGCCGGCCAGGGCGGCCTGTACGTCGCCGCGGGCGAACACCTGTTTTTCCATGACCTTGCACGACACGCACCAGTCGGCATAGTAGTCGAGCATCACCCACTGGCCACGCGCCTTGGCCGCATCCAGTTCGCGTTGCAGGTCTTCGGGGCGGCTGACGGTGACCAAGGTAGCTTCGGCGTGCTGGCCGGTGGCCGGCGCAGCACCGCCGGTGAACGGGCGCAGAGGCTGCCAGAGGTCGTCGCCGCCGGCCGCCGCGCCCACCAGCAGCAGGCCGCCCCAGAGGGCGCCCAGCAACGGAATGGCGCGCAATGCCGGCTGCCGCTGCAAGGCCGGCCAGGCGGCCCAGGCCAACGTGATCAGCAGGCCGCCGCTGAGGGCCAGCAGCAGGGTGGCGGGCAGTAGGCCGCGCACGGTGTACAGCGCCATGCCCAGGAAGACGAAGCCGAACACGCCCTTGACCCGGTTCATCCAGGCACCCGGGCGCGGCAGGTAGCGGTTGCCCAAGGTCACCAGCAGCAACAGCGGCACGCCCATGCCCAGGCCAAGGCTGAACAGTACCAGCGCCCCCTGCAACACATCGCCGCTCTGGGCGATGTACAGCAGCGCACCCGCCAATGGCGCGGTCATGCACGGGCCCATCAGCAACCCGGACAGCGCGCCGAGCAGTGCCGCGCCGTACAGGTTGCCGCCCTGCGTGCCGCGCCCGGCGCGGTCCAGGCGGTCACGCAGGGCGGCGGGCAGTTGCAGTTCGAAGGCGCCGAACATGGGCAAGGCCAGGAGCACGAACAGCGCCGCCAGGCTGCCCAGCAGCCAGGGTTGCTGCAGCCAGGCCTGCAGGCTGGCACCCAGCAGCGCGGCGACCACCCCCAGGGCGGCGTACACCAGCGCCATGCTCAGCACATAGACCCCGGCCAGCACCCAGCCGCGTCGGGCACTGGCGCCATTGCCCAGGACCAGCCCGGCGAGGATCGGCAGCATCGGCAGCGAGCAGGGGGTAAAGGCCAGCAACAGGCCAAGGCCGAAGAACGCCAGCAGGCTCCAGGCCAGGTGGCCTTGTTGCAGGTCGCTGGCCAGGGCCTGGTCACTGGCTTGCCCGGCTGTCGGCGTCACGCTGCCACCCAGGTCGATCAGCGTGGTTTGCGGCGGGTAGCACAGGCCGGCATCGGCGCAGCCCTGCCAGCCCAGGCGCAGCTGGCCCTGGGCGCTGGCGGGCAGCAGCAGTTCGAGCTGGTCGCGGTACACCGCACTGTCGCCAAAGAATTCGTCGTGGTGGTTGAGCGCAGGTGGCAACTGCGGGTGTTGTTCGCCGGGCAGGCCGTCGAACTTCAGGCGTTTCTGATACAGGTAGTAGCCCGGCTTGATCTGGAAGTACAGGCGCATCCGGCCGTCGGCCTGGCGGTCGTGAGTCAGCACGAAGGCTTGGTCGACCGGCAGGAAGTCAGGTTTGACGTCGAACGGGTTGGCCTGCAACGGGCCGGCCAGCAGCAATGTCAGGAACAGCAGGAGGACGCGCATGTCTTCGCCTTGGCAGATCGAGGAATGGGGCCATGCTGGCGTGGGTCGATTAACCCAAGGTTAACCGTTGTTTCTGCAAGCGGCGCTGCGTAGCAGGGCGCGACATCATCAGCCGCGCTTGCCATGGCGGCACGTCAGTGGTTGCATTGCATGATCATCCGGCGATTACGAGTTGCCCATGCCTGAAACAATAGCCAGCGAAACGTTCGACAGCGCTGCGATGGTTGCCGCGGCGACGTCGCACCAGCGCCAGGTGCGGTTGTGAGTGTGGTTGCGCTGGTGCTGGCGGCAGGCAGCGCCAGGCGTTTTGGCGCTGACAAACGCCAGGTGGCCCTGGCCGATGGTCGCAGCCTGCTGACGCACAGCGTGGAGCGGGCCCGCGCAGCATTCGCTGACGTTCGCGTGGTATTACGCGCAGGCGAGCGGGGCGAGGATCTTGGGCTGCCTGGCGATTGCCGTATCGTCGCCAGCCCTGAGGCCGCCGCAGGCATGGGACATAGCCTGGCTGCGGGTGCCGGCTCGTTGCTCGACAGCCGGGCGCAGGCGGTGGCCATTCTGCTGGGTGATATGCCTTGGATCGAACCGGCAACCTTGTGTCGGCTGGCCGAGGCGGCCAGCGCTTCGACCATCGTGTTGCCGCGCCATGCAGGGCAGTACGGGCACCCGGTGATCTTCGGGCGCGATTTCTGGGCGGCGTTGGCGCGGCTGAGCGGGGATGAAGGGGCGCGGTCGTTGGTGCGGGGGCAGCAAGGCTGCTGTACGGTGGTTGAGGTCGATGACGCCGGGGTGTTGCTGGATGTGGACACACCGGAGCAGGTGATGCAGGCCTGAAGCGGTCGCCACAACGCGGCATTCTCGCCACACCCGGGACGAACCCCACCCCTCTACAAAAAGGTCCATAATCCCCCCTTAATCCGCCCAAGGTGCAATGTCAGCCACACCACTCCGGGAGCCCAACCATGCACGTTCTGCTGTGCGAGGACGACGACCTGATCGCCGCCGGCATCTGCGCCGGCCTTACCGCCCAGGGCCTGACCGTGGACCGGGTGGGCAACGCCGCCGCTGCACGGGCGATGCTGCAGGCGGCGCAATTCGACGTGATGATCCTCGATCTCGGCCTGCCGGACGAAGACGGCCTCAAGCTGCTGCGCCGTCTGCGCCAGCAGGGCGAGACGCTGCCGGTGCTGGTGCTCACCGCGCGGGATGCGGTCACTGACCGGGTCGATGGCCTGCAGGCCGGGGCCGACGATTACCTGCTCAAGCCCTTCGACCTGCGCGAACTGGCTGCACGCCTGCACACCCTGTTGCGGCGCGTGGCCGGGCGTGCGGTGAACGTGATCGAGCACGGCCCGCTGTGCTACGACCCGAGTACCTGCTCGGCTACCCTTGGCGGGCAGCCGGTCGACCTGTCGCGCCGTGAACAGGCGCTGCTCCAGGCGCTGCTGCAGAACCGCGGCCGAGTGCTGTCCAGCGAACAGCTCAAGGACTGCGTGTATGGCTTCAGCGACGAGGTGGAGAGCAACGCCCTCAACGTGCATATCCACCACCTGCGGCGCAAGCTCGGCAACGGCATCATCGAGACCGTGCGCGGCCTGGGCTATCGCCTGGGCCCGGCGCAGGCGCCGGAAGAGGCCGCATCATGAGCCTGCGGGTACGCCTGAGCCTGATCCTGGGCAGCGCCTTCGTAATCATCTGGGTGCTGGCTGCCGCGTGGATGCTGCGCGACCTGCGCCAGCAGATGATGTTCTCCCTCGACCAGCGTCTGGTGGCCTCGGCGCGTATGGTCGCCGGCCTGATCGACCAGTTGCCGCAGCCGTTGACCGCCAAGGGCGAGGAGGCGCACTTTTCCGCCGACCAGTTCAGCGTGCCGGACGGCATGGCCTGCCAGGTCAGCTCGTTGCGTGGCGAGATTCTCGCCAGCAACCACAAGCACGATGGCGCCATGAACGACGAAAGCAGTGGTTTCCGTGACCAGACCATCGACGACGCGCTGTGGCGCACCTTCACCTACAACCATGGCGATGTGCGTATCACCACCGCCGACCGGCACATGGAGCGCGAGGCGTTGAACCAGTCGATCCTGCTGGCGGCCTCGGCGCCGGTACTGATGGCGCTGCTGGGCAGCCTGGGGCTGTTGTGGATCGGCCTGGGCAAGGGCCTGGAGCCGCTCAACCGCATGCGCGACGCGCTGCGCCGCCGGCGTGCGGACAGTGTCGAGCCGCTGCAGGTGGCGGGCATGCCCAGCGAACTGCAGCCGCTGCTGGAAACCCAGAACCAGCTGTTCCTGCGCATTGCCCAGACCATTGAGCGCGAGCGGCGCCTGACCGACGACGCCGCGCATGAACTGCGCAGCCCGCTGACGGCGATCAAGACCCACCTGCAGGTAGCACGCATGACCGAGGGTGCGGTGCGCGAGCAGGCGCTGGCGCATGCCGAGCAGGGGACCGACCGCATGCATCGCACACTGGAGCAGTTGCTGATGCTGGCGCGGGTGGAGGGCAGCCTGTCGTTCGATGATGGTGTGCAGTGCAGCGCCGAGCAGGTAGCCCGGCAGGCGGTGCAGGACGCCGGTGGTGGTGACAACCGGCGTATCGTGTTGCGTTTGCCGGAAGAAGCCACACAGGTCTACCTGGGCATGCCGGCGCCCCTGGCGGTGGCGGCGTTGCGCAACCTGCTGGACAACGCCTTGCGCCATGGTGGCGATGAGGCGGTGGAGCTGGAACTGCAGATGAGCGATGGGCAGGTAGGTTTCATGGTGCGCGACCATGGGCCGGGGATTGCCGAGGCAGACCTGGAGCATTTGACCGAACGCTTCTGGCGTAATGGGCAAAGTGGCGGCTGCGGGTTGGGGTTGGCGATCGTGCAGGCGATCGTGCAGCGCTGTGCCGGTAGCCTGAAGTTCGACAGCCGGAGTGATGGCTTGCGGGTCTTGTTGCAGGTGCCGGCGCGTTCGGGACATTGATCCTTGCCGCTTGTTGCGGCCGTTTCGCGGGTAAACCCGCTCCCACAAGTACAGCACAGGGTTCAGATATCGAGTGGTCCCTGTGGGAGCGGGTGTACCCGCGAAGAGGCCATAACAGGCTGTCGAAAATCCCGTAACAACCGCTAAATCCTCCTCGCATCCAAGCGTTTCCCAAGCGACACCCGCTCATTCGCTTGCTTGCGAGGAACCACTCCATGTCCACCGCTTACAGCCTTGCCCAGGTCCCACCGGCGAGCACGCCGCGCCCGTTGTACGCGTTCACCGATTCGCCGCTGTTGCAGCGCCAGCAGCAACAGGAGTCCAACGCCCGCAGCTACCCGCGGCGCATCCCGCTGGCGCTCAAGCGCGCCAGTGGCATTCATGTGGAAGATGTCGAAGGCCGTCAGTTCATCGATTGCCTGGCTGGAGCCGGGACCCTGGCGCTGGGCCATAACCACCCGGTAGTGGTCGAAGCGATCCAGCGGGTCCTGGCCGATGAGCTGCCCCTGCATACCCTGGACCTGACCACGCCGGTCAAGGACCGCTTTGTCCAGGACCTGTTCGGCGTCCTGCCCGAGGCACTGCGTCGCGAGGCCAAGGTGCAGTTCTGCGGCCCGACCGGCACCGATGCGGTGGAAGCGGCGCTGAAACTGGTGCGCAGTGCCACTGGCCGGAGCACCGTGCTGGCCTTCCAGGGCGCCTACCACGGCATGAGCCAGGGCGCGCTGAGCCTGATGGGCAGCCATGGGCCGAAGCAGCCACTGGGCGCCTTGCTTGGCAACGGCGTGCAGTTCATGCCGTACCCCTATGACTACCGCTGTCCGTTCGGTCTGGGCGGCGCAGCCGGGGTCAAGGCCAACCTGCATTACCTGGAAAACCTCTTGCTTGACCCGGAAAGCGGCGTGCCCCTGCCCGCCGCAGTGATCCTTGAGGTGGTGCAGGGCGAGGGCGGGGTCATCCCGGCCGATATCGACTGGCTCAGGGGCGTGCGTCGGATCACCGAGCAGGCTGGCGTGGCGCTGATCGTCGACGAGATCCAGAGCGGCTTTGCCCGCACCGGGCGCATGTTCGCCTTCGAGCACGCCGGCATCGTGCCGGATGTGGTCACCCTGTCCAAAGCCATTGGTGGCAGCCTGCCCCTGGCGGTGGTGGTGTACCGCGACTGGCTTGATACCTGGAAGCCAGGTGCCCACGCAGGCACCTTCCGTGGCAACCAGATGGCCATGGCCGCGGGCTCGGCGGTGATCGGCTACCTGGTCGAGCAGCGCCTGGCCGAGCATGCCGAGGCCATGGGCCAGCGCCTGCGCCAGCACCTGCAGCAGTTGCAGCGGGATTATCCGGAACTGGGCGATATCCGCGGGCGCGGTCTGATGATCGGGGTGGAGCTGGTAGGCGGCCAAGGGCAGCGTGATGCCCTGGGCCAGCCGCAGGCCAACCGTGAGCTGGCGGCCAAGGTGCAGCGCGAGTGCCTCAAGCGCGGGCTGATCCTGGAACTGGGCGGGCGGCATGGCGCGGTGGTGCGTTTCCTGCCGCCGTTGATCATCAGTGGTGAGCAGGTCGATGAAGTGGCACAGCGCTTTGCCGAGGCGTTGGTTGCTTCTGTCTGAATAATGCCGGGGGCGCAAAACGCCCCCGGCAATCCTGGCTACCAGCCGCGCCCGGAATCCACCCAGAAGTTCACCGACAACGAGGTGGACACCGACTCCACCTGATGGAACCAACCCTCGGGCAGGAACAGCAGGTCACCGGCTTGCAGCACCACCCGCAGGAACGGCACCTCGCGCGCTGCCGGGAAGCGTTGATAATCCGGGGCGTCGGGGTTGAAATCGCAGCCGTCCAGGCCGCCCTTGGGGCTGGTCGACCAAGTGCCCAGCGCCGGGCGATGGTGCGGCGCGGCTAGAATGAACGACTTCTGGCCCCAGACCTGGGCGAACAGGTTGTCGGTATCGTCGCGGTGCAACGGCGTCAGGGTGCCCTTCGGGCCGATCCAGATGCGCGGCGCGATGAACCTGTCACGGGCGAAATACTGGGGGTAGCGGATCAGCGCCAGCAGCTTTTCCGGGACGATGTTGTTGCCCATGTACGCCGGTGTTTCACCAGGCCTGGCCGGGGTGTCCAGCGAGGCGATGAACTCGGCCATGGAAGTGGAGCGGAAGTCGCGGTCGGTGGAGAACGTCTTCTTCACGTAGTCGCCGTGGCGGGTAATGCCCTGCAATTCGGCGAAATGTACCAGCGAGGCTTCACGGCCCATGCTGAACAGCGGCCAATCCTGCAGGGCATCGCTGATCACCAGCGGGGTGCCATGCGCCAGATAGTCGTTGTGAAAGCGCGCCACGGGCAGGTCGGCGCGGGCAATGCGTGCCACTTCGCGCTGCACTGGTTGGGCGGCCGACACCCGTTCGCTGAAGCGTGCCGGTGTCGGGTAGCGCTGGTTCATCGACACCTTGGTCGGCGGCGTCCCGCGGCGGGCGTTGCTGATGATCTGCGGTAGCAGGGTGGCCAGGCCCATGTTGCCGGTGATCTTCAGGCGCGCACTGGCGAACAGTTCCTCGACGTTGGCGGTGCCGCCCATGATGCCGAGGAAGTCGCGCTCGGCCACTTCGATGGTGACATCCGCGGCACCGTGCCGGCCGGCACCGGTGCGGCTGCTGTCGCGCACCTCCGCCCAGAAGGCCTGGTCCTCGCCGAAGACGAACTGGAAGACGCCTTCGATGCCGACGGCATGGGCGTTGGCGAACAATTTGCTGAGGATGCTCTGAAGGTCCACGGTGTGCCTCTGGCGGTCTTTCGTTGTGCAAGGATGACGAGTGTCTGCGCCAGCGATTTAGCCGTCCGGACAGGTAATTTTTCGGCGTGCAGCTACGTCCCGTAGGGGAGCCCGAGTCACTTCATCCAAGGAACCCACATGGCACTGCACCCCGATCTGGCGGCTTTTCTGGAACTGGTCGAGTTTGGCCGGCTGACGGGCAGGAGCCTGCCCATGCACGCGATGGACGTGGCCCAGGCCCGCGCCGAGTTCGAAAGCAGCTCGCAGGTGCTCGACCCGAGCCCGCCGGGCCATGTGATGGTCAGCGAGCTGCAGTTCAGCGTGCGCGACGGTACTCGTCTGGCGGCCCGTCTGTACCGTCAGGGCCAGGCCGGCACCGCCTTGCAACCGGTGATCCTGTACCTGCACGGTGGCGGCTACGTGGTCGGCAGCCTCGACTCGCATGACTCGGTGTGCCGCCGTCTGGCGGCGCTCGGCGAGTTCGCCGTGCTGGCGGCAGACTACCGCCTGGCACCGCAGCAGCAGTTCCCGGTGGCGCTGCACGACGTGCTGGACGCCGCCAACTGGCTGGCCGAACAGGCGGCGGCGCTGGGGCTGGACAACCGCCGGATAGTGCTGGCAGGAGACAGTGTGGGGGCCAGCCTGGCAGCGGTCATGGCCATCATGGCGGTGCAGCAGCCCGAGGCCCTGGCATTCAAGCCGCTGGCGCAGTTGCTGTTCTACCCGGTGACCGACATTGCCTGCCAGCGGGAATCGCATCGCCAGCATGCCGAGGGCTACCTGCTGGAGACGCCCACCCTGGAATGGTTCTACCAACACTACGTGCCGCAGCCCGAGCAACGCCTGGACTGGCGGGTGTCGCCGTTGCGCTCGACGCTACGACAAGCGTTGGCGCCGGCGTATCTGTTCGTGGCCGAGTACGACCCGTTGCACGATGAAGGTATCGCTTATCGGGACTGGCTGCTGGCGGGTGGCACGCCGGTGCGCTTTGCGCGGGTGGAGGGCCTGACCCATGACTTTTTGCGCATGTCGGGGATCGTGGGGCAGGTGGGGGGCATCTATCGGGATGTCGGGACGTGGTTGCAGGGCATCGGGGAGCAGGGCTGACGCGAGACTGCCGGGGCGCGCGTTGCGCCCCCCAGGGCGTCACCCGTGAACGCGTCGCCGCAGAACATCTACCAACCGCTCGATCTCGGCCTCGGTATTCAACAACCCTGGCGCCGTCCGCACCACCGGCCCCACGTCCCGCGACACGGCATCGACCACGATGCGCTGGCTATTGAGATGCCGGGCGACCTCGTCGGCATCCTGGCCCTTGACCCTGAAGAAGGTGAACCCCGCCGAATACCGTGCGCTGCGCGGGGTCACCAGTTCGATACCCGGCAGTGCCTCAAGCCGTTGCCGCAGGTAGTCGTTCAACTGGTGAATACGCGCCTGCACCGCTGCCTTGCCCAGTTGCAGGTGCAATTCGAACGCCTTGCCCAACGCCCAGCGGTGTTCGAACGCGTGGTAGCCACCCGGTGTCATCACGGTGGCGAAGTCTTCATTCTCGGAAAAGGTGGCAATGGTCGGGGTCAGTTGCTCCAGCCCGGGGGAGGCCGCGCAGATGATCCCGGTACCGCGTGGTCCGAACAGCCACTTGTGGGTACCGGCAATGAAATAATCGCAGTTCAGGTCGGCAAAGCGCATGTCTTCGACGCCAAAGCCATGTACGCCGTCGATCACGTAGATGATCCGGTCCTGCTCGTCACGCTGGCGGTTGACCTCGCGCACCAGTGCGCCGATCTCGCCCACCGGCAGTTTCACGCCACTGCCCGAGTGCACCCAGGTCATGCCCAGTACCCGGGTCTGTGGCCGGATGGCGGCAGCGATGGTGGACAATACCTGGTCGCTGCTGACCTTGGCGGGGTCGTCGAACAAGCGCAAACGGCGCACTGGGGTGCCGTCGCGCGTGGTGCGGAAACCCATGGTATGGCGCGCCGCCGAATGCTCATGCACGGTGGTGAGGATTTCCTGGCCCGGCGCAATTTTCAGCCCGCCGTAGATCAGCCCGAGGCCTTCGGTGGTGCTGCCGGTCAGGGCAATCTGGCGGGGCGTCACTTCGAGGTAGCGCGCCGCCCACTCGCGTACGGCGGCTTCGTGCTTCCACTCCGACTGGCTGTCCCAGTCCACCAGGCGGGCCGGGTGATGGTCGAAACGGGCGCGCAAT
Organism: Pseudomonas sp. TE21394; assembly: GCF_054057835.1. Classification (NCBI taxonomy): domain Bacteria; kingdom Pseudomonadati; phylum Pseudomonadota; class Gammaproteobacteria; order Pseudomonadales; family Pseudomonadaceae; genus Pseudomonas; species Pseudomonas sp. TE21394. The sequence goes on from NZ_JBSRZR010000001.1 coordinate 3,707,283, forward strand.
GCCTCGATGGCTTCGCGCACCGGGCGTGGGTGCGAGGTGATCAGGAAGTTGGCGAAGTGGGCATAGCTAGGATCTAGCTCGAACAGGCCGCGAAATGCAGCCCAGTCGTTGCCACTGGCAGCTTGGACAGGCGCTGCATGGGCGGTTGCCAGCAACGGGCCGGGGCCTGTCAACGGCAAGGCGGCAGCCAGCAGGCCGGCCTGTTTGAGAAAGGTGCGACGGTCGTTCATCACGTGGCTCGCAAGTTCAGGGGGATAAAGAGGCGACAGGTTGTGCGGCACGTTGCACCTGCTCCCACACCCGCAGGAAATTGCCGCCCCAGAGCTTGGCAATATCTGCTTCGGAGTAACCGCGGCTGATCAGTTCGGCAGTGACGTTGCGTGCCTCGCTGGCGTTCTGCCAGCCGTCGATGCCGCCGCCTTCGTTGAAGTCCGAACTGAGGCCGACATGGTCGATGCCGACCTTGCGCACCGTGTAGTCGATGGCGTCGCCGTAGTCCTTGAGGGTGGCCGGGGGTTCTTCTTCGAGAATGCCGTACAGCTCGTTGGCATACTGGCCGACCTTCTGCTCGGGCCAGCCGGCGATCACCGGGTCACCCGGCATCAGTGCGTAGTTGAGGTCAGCCAGTGGCGGCAGGGCGTAGCGTGCGCGCAATGCGTTGAGTTTGCCCTGGGTCTTGCTGCTCAGCGGCTTGAGGTAGGTTGAGAAGGCCACCAACTGGACGACACCGCCGCTGTCCTTGATCAGTTGCAGTTCCTTGTCGGAGAGGTTGCGCCTGATGTCGACCATGGCCCGTGGCGCCGAGTGCGACGCCACCACGGGCGCGCGGCTGAGGGCGACGGCCTGGGCCAGCGCCTTGCTGGACATCTGCGACACATCGATGATCACGCCCAGGTCATTCAGCCGTTGCACGGCGCGTTTGCCGAGCGGCGACAGTCCACCAAGGGCATCGGCAGTGTCATTGAAGAACGGCAACGGGCGCGACGAATCGGCCCAGCTGTTGTTGCCCACATAGCTGAAGCCGAACATGCGCACCCCGCGTGCGGCCCAGCGGTCGAGCTGGTCGATGTCGTCGCCCAGGGCGTAGGCATTGAGCATGCTGAGCAGCACCGCGAACTTGCCCTCGCCGTGCAGGCGCCGAAAGTCTTGCGGGGTGTAGGCGATGCCAACCTGTTGCGGGAAGTCGCGGACCATCGCGCTGATGGCGTTGTAGCGCACCTCCTGGGTATGCCGGGCGGCCTCGACGAAGCCCGGGGTAGGGCGGTGCGGGGCAGTGCTGCCGGTCCATGATTCGGGCCAGGCGAATATCGTCAGGGCAGCACCGGACAGACGCCCGCGTGCAGCCTTGGCCAGGTCGAAGCGGCCAGCGCCGTCCTTGTCCGCCTCATTGCCTTCGGTGCCGAAGGTCAGCGGCAGGGTGACATGGCTGTCGAACGAGAGGATGCGTTCCTGCAGGTCGTTGGCCTGGCGGGTCACCTCTCTGGAGTAGCCGGCGGGCGTGGCGAAATAGTGCCAGGCAGCAAACCCGGCGCTAGCGCCAAGCGCGGTGGCCAGGCTGATAAACAGGGCTTTGTTCCAGCGTGAAGTCTTCATCTTGGTCTCAGTAGGTTCACCGTCGAGGGATGGGCACAGAGGCCGCCGCTACCTGCAGTGGACGAGCCTGCAGCGCAGGAATTTAGCCGCGGCCTTTGGCCATGCACGGTTAAATTTCGCCGCTCATGCAACGTTCTAGCCTTGGACGGGCCGTGCTCCATGGCCGCAATGAATGCACAGGTATGCAATGACGATTTCGCGACGCGGTTTCATCGCCGGTGTGGCATTGACGGGCGTGGTGGTGCCCGCTGCGGTGGCTGCGCTGTATCACCAGCGGCAGAGCGCCGCCGAGGAATTTCCGGAGACGCCTGGCGAGGCCGTCGTCGAGTTGGCCGATACCGGCCTGCAGCAGTTGGGCGATACCCTGCGCGGCGTCTGGCGCTTGACCCTGCTGGGCGAGGAGGCGGGCCTGCAGGGCTTGCCGGCGGGCGACCTGGAGCTGTTTCTTGACGTTGCAGGCAATGGCCGCGCCCTGCGCGGTTATCTGGATACCCCCGAGCGCCTGCGTGCGGAGGCGGAACCGCGTTACCGCGTGGTCGGCGACTTGCTGGCGGACACGCCGGGCACCTTGCGCTGGCGGCTGTTTTCGTCCCGGGCGCGCTATGAATGCCATGTCGTGCTCGACGAGGTATGGGGCCGCTTCGGCAACGCCGGGCCAGCCACCCTCAATGGGCGCATTGCCTGCCTCGACCGGGCGTTGTCGTTGCCGCTGCAGGATAACCAGTTCGTGGCCTTGAAACGCACCTTCCCGGAAGCCCGCGAACGGACCCCGCTGAACCCGCAACTGCTGGCCTGGCTGGTCGCTCCGGAGCATCGCCTGTTCCACCAGCTGTGGCACGCCGCGCGGGACAAATGGCACAAGCTGGCCAAGGACAAGCAGGCGGCCCTGCGTGGCCTGGGCTGGCAACCCGGGCCGCGTGACCGTGAGCGGGATGCGCGGGGGCGGCACAAGGACCGCAATGGCTCGGGCGAGGACTTCCTGTTCATGCACCGGCATATGCTGGGCAGCGCCCGTGCGTTGCAGGACCTGCCTTCCTGGCCGCGCTTCCCGCTGCCGCAGCCGGAACTGGAGCGCGACCGCGTCGGCTTCGCCCGTTACTTCGACAACCATGACGGCAATGCCCTGCCGCCGACCTGGCTGGCCAGCGGTGACGCGGCGTACAGCCAGTGGGTACGCGACATCAAGGCGGCGGATACCTTCCACGGCAATTTCCAGGTCTGGGAGTCGCGCTATACCGACCCGGAATACCTGGGCACGCTGACCTTGGCGCAGTTCGGCTCGGAGCTGGAACTGGGCCTGCACGACTGGTTGCACATGCGCTGGGCATCGGTGCCGCGCGACCCCGCCAATGGCATGCCGGTGCCCACGGCGCGCACGCCGGATGACTTTGCCGAGCGTTGGTTCGCTGCGCAGAACGATTTCCTTGGAGACCCGTTTTCCTCCCATGTGAACCCGGTGTTCTGGCGTTTTCATGGCTGGATCGACGACCGCATCGACGATTGGTTCCACGCCCACGAACGGCTGCACCCCGGCGAGGTCCGGCGCCTGCAGGTCAACGGTGTGCCGTGGTTCGCCCCCGGGCGTTGGGTGGCCGTGGCGGATCCGTGGCTGGGGCCGGATACCCATGGTTGCTCGACCGTGCCGGGGCTGCGGCCTGGGCGCAGTGTGGAGATGGACCCGGAAACGATGAAGCTGGCATTGCGCATCATCTACAGCAATGACGGCCTGTTCGAGCGACTGCAACCCAGGGTGCCGCAGCGGCCGTGGTATGCGCGCAACCTGAGGGTGGTGCAGCGCCAGTGATGAAGCACGCGCCGTTGGCGCGCGCCTATAACCGATCGTGCACAGGATCGATTTCCCAACCCCCGCCCAGTGCCTTGTACAACGCCACGCTGCTTTGCAACCGCGCCAGGCGCAGTTGCGCCTGCTGGTCCTGCGCCACATACAAGGTGCGCTGGGTCTCCAGCACGCTCAACAAGGTCTCGGCTCCCGCGGCGTAACGCTGTTGCGCCAGCTCGAATGCCAGCCGTGCCTGTTGCACCTCTTCATCCTGCCATTGCCGCTGGCGCTCCGCGCCGTCGATTGCATTGAGCGCCTTCTCGACATCGGCAAAGCCGGCCAGGATGCTGCTGCGGTAGGTCTCCAGCAATTCCGCCTGTTCGGCTTCGGCCAGTTCACCTGCCGCGCGCAACCGGCCGTTGTCGAAGACCGGCGCGACCAGGCCACTGGTGAGCGTGTAGTAGGCGCTGTCGAACAGGTGGGCAACGGTATTGGCACCCGCCCCCAGGCTGGCGCCGAGGGTGAGCTTGGGCAGCATGGCCGCGCGGGCGACCTGCACGTTGGCGCTGGCGGCTGCCAGTCGTGCTTCTGCCGCTGCGATATCCGGGCGGCGGGTGAGCAGTTCGCTGGGCACGCCACTGCCGATGGCAGGCCACTGCAGGCTGGCGATCGCTTCCTGGCTGCTGGGCAGCGACTGCACCGGTTCACCGAGCAGGGTCGCCAGGGTGACCCGGCTGTCTTGCCACTTCTGCTCCAGCAACGGCAACTGACGTTGCTGGGCGGCGACCAGGCTGCGTTGCTGGGCCAGCTCCAGGCGCGTGGCGGCCCCGTTGCGCTGGCGCGCTTCGACCAGTCCCAGCACGTCCTGGGCATTGCGCAGGTTCAGGCGGGCGATGCGCAATTGTTCTTTCAGGGCCAGCCCCTGCAAATAACTGTCGGCCACGGCACTGACCAAGGTCAGCTCGACAGTCTGGCGGTCGAAACGGCTGGCATCGAGGCTGCGCAGGGCATTTTCGCGAGTCGCCCGCAGGCCGCCCCAGAAGTCGATTTCGTAGCTGGCGCTGAGCTGCAGGTCGAATGAGGTGCTGGTCGGTTCGTTGCGGCTGACATCTAGCTGGTCGTTGCCCTCGCCATGCAGCAGGCGTTGGCGGTTGCCGTCCAGGCCCAGCTTCAGTTCCGGCAGCAATGGCGCGCCGGCCATGACTGCGCGGGCGCGCGCCTGGCGCACCCGCGCCGTGGCGGCGGCGAGGTCGTGGGCATTGTGCAGGGCATGCTGCACCAGGCGGTCCAGTTCGCGGCTGGCGAAAGCATGCCACCATCGTGTCGTCGGCCGTTGGGCCGATGCTGATACGGCTGCGCCCTGCCAGGCGAGCGGTGCGGGAATGCCGTTGGCGGGCATGGGGGGCGTGGTGCAGGCGGCAAGGCTGACGCACAGGGTCAGCAGGCTGATGCGGCTGGGCAGAGTCATGGGTTATTCACTGGTAAGGGCTTTGACCGGATCGAGGCGGGCGGCCTTGCGCGCTGGCATGAAGCCGAACACGATGCCGGTAACCACGGCGCAGGCAAAGGCGCCGAGCATGGCGGGCAGGGCGAAGGCTACTGCCACCTCAGCCAGCATCAGGCCGGCGCCGATGGCCAGGGCCAGGACGATGCCGGCCAGGCCGCCGACCATCGACAGCATCACCGCCTCGCTGAGAAATTGCCGCAGGATGTCGCGCTGGCGGGCGCCGGTCGCCATGCGGATACCGATTTCGCGGGTGCGCTCGCGCACGGTCATCAGCATGATGTTCATCACCCCGATGCCGCCGACCAGCAGCGAAATCGCAGCAATCGCCCCCAGCATCAGCGACAGGCTGTTCTGTGTGCGCGCTTCGGCCTGGATCAGCGCGGCATCGTTGGTCAGCTCGAAGTCGCGGCGCCCGTTGTGGCGCTGGCGCAGCAGCTGGTCGATGGCCGCTTCGGTCTCGTCGACCCGCGTGGAGTCGAGAGCGGCGACGGCGATGTAGTCCGGGTCGCGCTGGCCGAACAGGCGGATGGCCGCCGCAGAGTAGGGCACCACGATGCGCCCGTCGCTGTCCTGGTCGCCGGAGCTGGCACCCTTGCCTGCCAGGATACCGACCACCTGGAACGGTACATTGCCGATCAGCAGGTACTGCCCCAGCGGGTCGCGCCCAGGGTCGAGCATCTTGTCCCGCACTTTCTGGCCGATCACCGCCACTGCCGCGGCGGTGGCTTCATCGGTTTCGGTGTAGAAGCTGCCGTGCACCGCCGGCCAGTTGAAAAGTTCGGGGAAGCGGGTGTTGTTGCCACCCACATAGAACCGCTGGCTGTGGTTGCCGTAACGCACCATCATCTTTTCTCCAAGCACCGGCATCACGTGCCGAACCTGCGGCAACTGGCCGATGGCGGCGACATCGTCGAGAGTGATGGTACCGGCCTGTTCGCCCAGGCTCGCCGGTTTGCCATTGAGGTAGAGGATGTTCGAGCCGAAGGCGGCCATCTGCGCCATCACCTGGCGTTTGCTGCCTTCGCCCACGGCCAGCATCACCACCACCGAGGCGACACCGATGACGATGCCCAGCAGGGTCAGGGCGGTGCGGAAGCGGTTGACCCACATCACCCGCCAGGCGGCCTGCAGGGCTTCGCGCAGTTCGCCTTTCCACGCCCCGCGCAAGGCCGCGCCGCGGTCCAGGTGCTGACGCAACTGGTCGGCCTGCAGACCTCGTCCATGGTCCACCGGGGGCTGCCCGGTGGCCGAATCGCTGATGACCACACCGTCGCGAATCTCGATCACCCGCTGCGCCCGCGCTGCCACGTTGCGGTCATGGGTGATCAGGATGATCACGTGGCCCTGACTGGCCAGCTCGTCGAGCAACGCCATCACCTCGCTGCCGCTGTGGCTGTCGAGCGCGCCGGTGGGTTCGTCGGCGAGGATGATGTGGCCGCCGTTCATCAAGGCTCGGGCAATCGATACCCGCTGCTGCTGGCCGCCAGACAACTGGTGCGGGCGGTTGCCGGTGCGGCTGGCCAGGCCCAGGCGGTCGAGCAGGGCGCTGGCGCGGGCGTGGCGTTCGCTGGCAGCGATGCCAGCATAGATGGCCGGCATTTCGACGTTTTCCCGGGCCGAGCCGGAGGGGATCAGGTGGTAGCCCTGGAACACGAAGCCAAACGCCTCGCGGCGCAACCAGGCCAGCTCGTCACTGCCCAGTTCGGCCACGTCCTTGCCGGCGAAGCGGTAGCTGCCGGAGGTAGGGCGGTCGAGGCAGCCGAGGATGTTCATCAGCGTCGACTTGCCCGAACCTGAGGCGCCGACAATGGCGACGAACTCGCCGGGGTGGATGCGCAAGCTGATGCCATGCAGGATATCGACTTTGGGGGAGCCGACGCCGCCGAAGGATTTACGGATGTCGACCAGTTCGATCAGGGGTGTGCTCATTCAGCCTCCGCTGACGCCAGGGGCGCCGATGACCAGGCGTTCGCCTTCACTGAGGCCGTCCAGTACCTGCACCCGCAGGCGGTCACTGAGGCCGGTGCGAACCTGGCGTTGTTCCACCTTGCCGTCGCGGGTCAGCACACGCGCCAGGCGCAGGCCATCCGCTTCGTCCAGTGCAGCCCTTGGCACGGTCAGCACCTGGCTGGCCTTGCCTGCGACGAAGAACACCTGGGTGGTCATCTCGGCCATCAGCGCACCGTCCGGGTTGTCGACATCCAGCAACACGCTGTACTGCACCACCTGGTTGCCAGCGCTGCCGTTGCTGACGCTGGCCGGGCTGCCACCGCCCTGGCTGGCCTGTTCCAGTGGTTTGGGTGGCACCGGCAGCACCTGGCGCACGGTGCTGGTCCAGCGGCGCTTGCCGCCAGCCAGCGTGGTGAAGTACGCGGTCATGCCGGGCTTGACCTTGCCGATGTCAGCTTCCGATACCTGTGCCCACACTGTCATTGGCGAGAGCCTGGCGATGCGCAGGATCAACGGGGTTTGCTGTTGGGCGTTGAGGGTTTGCCCCTCGCGGGCATCCACCGCTACCACGGTACCGTCCATGGGCGCATAGATGCGTGTGTAGCCCAGTTCGGCCTCGTCGCTGCGCAAGCTGGCCTGGGCCTGGCGAATCTGCGCTTGGAACATGTCGATGCGTGCCTGGGTGACGTTGAGCTGGGCAGTGGCGGTTTGCACGTCTTCGTCGCGGGTGGCGCCGGCAGCGGCCAGGTCGCGTTGGCGCTTGAGCTGCTGCCGCGCCAGTTGGAACTGCGCGCGTTGCTCGGCAAGCTGGGCCTTGAGGTTGTCGATCGAGTAGCGGCCGGCATCCAGCCGGGCCTGCTGGGTCGAGGGGTCGATCTCGACCAGCAGCTGGCCTTTGCGTACGGTGTCGCCGACTTCGACGTGCAGGGTGTGGATCTGCCCGGAGGCCTGGGCACCGACATCCACGTAGCGTCTTGGCTGCAGGGTGCCGAGTGCGGTGACGCTGCTTTCGATGTCGGCGCGGGTCACGGCGACCGTGCTGGGCGTTGGTGCAGCGTAGGGCGGGATCGTCCAGGCCAGCAGGCAGCCCACGGCGAGCAGACCCAGGCCGAAGAGCAGGGCCCGGGGACGGGTGTTGGGTAAAGGTCTCATGCGCACTTCCAGCCAAGTGGGTGCCAGATAGACGAAAGCGGCAGAAAAGGATTTAGCGGTTATCGCGTGGGGCTGGCATGGCGATAGGGATGTGACGCCGGCCGCCATACCCGTGTTGCTGAGAATCATTATAATTTGTAAGATCGCAGGTTGATATCACTCGGTCCCGCTCGCTGCCTGAAAGGGCTTTCTGGCCAGGCTGGCAGGACGATCTCAGGTAACGTCGTGGAACATTACTATCGCGAACTGGTGGGCTTCCTTTCCGCGCGCCTGGGCAGTCGCCAGGCCGCGGAAGACGTGGCGCACGATGCTTACCTGCGGGTGCTGGAGCGCACCGACGGCGAACGCATCGAGCACCCACGTGCCTTCTTGTACCGCACCGCGCTCAACCTGGTGGTCGACCGCCATCGGCGCCATCTGGTACGCCAGGCCGAGCCGCTGGAGGTGCTGGACAGCGACGAGCGCTGGCACACCCCGGCGCCGGCTCATGACATGCAGCTCGACCAGCGCCTGGCGCTGATGCAGCGTGCCCTGGATGAGCTGGGCAAGGTTTGCCGTGAATGCTTTTTGCTGCGCAAGCTCGATGGCCTGTCGCACCAGCAGATTGCCGACCACCTGGGTATTTCCCGCAGCCTGGTGGAAAAACACATCGTCAACGCCATGAAGCACTGCCGGGTGCGCATGCGCGAGTGGGAATGCTGAGTGCCGGCCAGCCAGCGACCGAAAATTCCCTCGCCCACTACTTGATTTCTGCGTCTTTCCCGACTTCTATCAAGGTAGACCCCTGCCAGGCCTCGACCTGGCAGTAGCCGTCACTGGCGCAGTACGGTCATGGAGCGTACCCATTACCCCACTGCCCAGGCCCGACCAATGGCAAACAAGACCTTGCGCATCCTTATCGCCGATGCACACCCGTGCCAGCGCCTGCAGCTGGAACGGCTGCTCAATGGGCTGGGCTATTACCGGATTGCACCCGTGGACAGCTTCGAGGAGCTGCAGCGCCTGGTGCTGTGTGCCTTGCAGCCGTTCCATCTGCTGCTGGGCAATATCGAGCTGGCCAGCCATGCCGGGGTCGACCTGGAGCGCTTCTGCCGGGTCAGCCCGCAGATCCAGCATGCCCTGCTGTATCACTCCAGTCAGGTGAAAGTCCCTTCGGTGCCCCAGGCCGAGCGTCAGGCCGTCAGCCTGAGCCTGCCGCAGGTGCCTGACAATGAGGCGCTGGAGGCGTTCATGGCGATCATCGACACGCCGCTGCAGGTCGGCAAGCTGCCACTGCCGGGCACGCTGCCAGCGGCACCGGCGCGGCCAGTGGCGCGGGCCAACTTCGCCCACACGGTGTTCAACCGCTAGCAAGCCGCAGGCGCGGCAAGGGTGCTGCTATTTGCTATCCTTTCGGCCTTTGCCGATTTGCGGACCCTGCCATGACTGCCAACGATACCGCTCGCCCGTCCCGGTTCAGCCGCCGCGACCACCGGACCCTGGGCCTGGCGGCGCTGGGCGGCGCGCTGGAGATCTACGATTTCATCATTTTCGTGTTCTTTGCGCTCACTCTCAGCCAACTGTTCTTCCCGCCCGAGATGCCCGAATGGCTGCGCCTGCTGCAAAGCTTCGGGATTTTCGTCACCGGCTACCTGGCGCGACCGCTGGGCGGCATCCTGATGGCGCACTTCGCCGACCACCTGGGGCGCAAGCGGGTGTTCAGCCTGAGCATCCTGATGATGGCCCTGCCGTGCCTGTTGATCGGGGTGATGCCGACCTACGCCGACATCGGCTATGCGGCCCCGCTGATCCTGCTGGCCCTGCGCATTCTGCAGGGCGCGGCGGTCGGCGGCGAGGTGCCCAGCGCGTGGACCTTCGTCGCCGAGCACGCGCCTGCCGGGCGGCGCGGTTACGCCCTGGGGTTCCTGCAGGCGGGGCTGACCTTCGGCTACCTGCTGGGGGCGCTGACTGCGACCTTGCTGGCGCAACTGTTCACCACGCAGGAGATCCTCGACCATGCCTGGCGTTACCCGTTCCTGCTGGGCGGGGTATTCGGCGTGGTTGGCGTGTGGTTGCGTCGCTGGCTCAGCGAAACCCCGGTGTTCCTTGCCTTGCGTGCGCGCCGGCAAGCGCCGGTGCGCTTCCCGCTGCGCCAGGTGCTGGGCGAACACCGGCGGGCGTTGATCCCGGCGGCGCTGCTGACCTGTGTGCTGACCTCCGCCGTGGTGGTGCTGGTGGTGATTACCCCGACGGTGATGCAGCAGCGCTTCGGCATGACGGCCGGGCACACTTTTGCCCTGAGCAGCGTGGGTATCGTGTTTCTCAATATCGGTTGCGTGCTGGCCGGCCTGCTGGTCGACCGCGTCGGCGCCTGGCGCGCACTGATGCTCTACAGCCTGCTGTTGCCGCTGGGCATCGGCGTGTTGTACACCAGCCTGGTAGGGCAGTGGGGCATGACCTGGGCGGCCTATGCACTGGCCGGCCTGTGCTGTGGCGTGGTGGGGGTGGTGCCGTCGGTGATGGTCGGGTTGTTCCCGGCCGAGATCCGTGTGTCGGGTATTTCCTTCACCTACAACGTGGCCTACGCACTGTGGGCCAGCACCACACCGCTGGCGCTGATTGCCTTGATGCCGTGGAGCCCGTGGGTGTGTGCCGGGTTCTGCCTGATCATGGGCGCGGTGGGGTTGTTGACGGCGCTCTGTTTCGGGCGTCGTGAGCCGTTGCCGATGAGCGAGCCCGACCTCCTGCCGACGCGGTGCCTGTAGGCGCGCCGCCAGGCAACAGGTAAAACAGAAAGCCCCCGGCTCGTGAGAACCGGGGGCTTTTCATTACCGCAAGGGCAGGGGCTTACATGTTCGGGTAGTTCGGCCCGCCCGCGCCTTCAGGGGTGACCCAAGTGATGTTCTGGGCCGGGTCCTTGATGTCACAGGTCTTGCAGTGCACGCAGTTCTGCGCGTTGATCTGGAAGCGCTTGCTGCCGTCTTCCTGGCTCACCACTTCGTACACGCCCGCCGGGCAATAGCGCTGCGCCGGCTCGTCATACAGCGGCAGGTTGCTGGCGATCGGAATGCTCGGGTCGGTCAGCTTCAGGTGGCAAGGTTGTTCCTCTTCGTGGTTGGTGCTGGAGAGGAATACCGAGCTGAGCTTGTCGAAGCTGAGCCTGCCGTCCGGTTTCGGGTAGTCGATCTTCTGCGAGTCGGCGGCCAGCTTCAGGCAGGCGTAGTCCGGCTTGGTGTCACGCAGGGTGAACGGCAGCTTGCCACCGAACCAGTTCTGGTCGACATAGTTGAACGCACCGCCGAGGATCGGACCGAACTTGTGGATGGCTGCGCCGAAGTTGCGGCTGGCGAACAGTTCTTCGTACAACCAGCTGGCCTTGAAGGCGCTGACGTAGCCGTTCAGCTTGTCGCCGCCTTCGCTGCCGGCGGCCAGCGCGTCGGCGACCGCTTCGGCCGCCAGCATGCCGGACTTCATCGCGGTGTGGCTGCCCTTGATCTTGGAGAAGTTCAAGGTACCCAGGTCACAACCGATCAGTGCACCGCCGTCGAACACCATTTTCGGCAGCGAGTTCAAACCACCTTTGGCGATTGCGCGGGCGCCGTAGCTGATCCGCTTGCCGCCTTCGAGGTACTGGCTGATCACCGGGTGGTGCTTCAGCCGCTGGAATTCGTCGAACGGTGACAGGTACGGGTTGGCGTAGGACAGGTCGACGATCAGGCCGACGACCACCTGGTTGTTTTCCAGGTGATACAGGAACGAACCACCGGTGTTGTCCCTGGCCATCACATCCAGCGGCCAGCCGGCAGTATGCACTACCAGGCCCTGTTCGTGCCTGGCGGGGTCGATTTCCCAGATTTCCTTCAAACCGATGCCGTAGTGCTGAACATCGGCTTCGCTGTCGAGGTTGAAACGCTTGATCAGTTGCTTGCCGATATGGCCACGGCAGCCTTCGGCGAACAGGGTGTACTTGGCGCGCAATTCCATGCCTGGGGTGTACAGGCCGTCCTTCGGGTTGCCTTCGCGGTCGACGCCGAGGTCACCGGTAACGATGCCGCGGACCACGCCGTTGTCATCGAACAGGGCTTCCTGGGCGGCGAAGCCCGGGTAGATTTCCACGCCGAGGTTCTCGGCCTGCTGGGCCAGCCAGCGGCACAGGTTGCCCAGCGAGATGATGTAGTTGCCGTGGTTGTGCATGGTCTTGGGCACGAACAGGTCAGGCACCCTGGTCGCGCTGCCGGCATCCTTGAGCACGTAGATGTCGTCGCGTTTCACTTCGGTGTTCAGTGGCGCGCCGAGGGCTTTCCAGTCGGGGAACAGCTCGTTCAGGGCTCGTGGTTCGAACACCGCCCCGGAGAGGATGTGGGCGCCGACTTCAGAGCCCTTTTCCACCACGCAGACGCTGATTTCGCTACCGGCTTCGGCGGCCTTCTGCTTCAGGCGGCAGGCGGCGGACAGGCCTGCCGGGCCGGCGCCGACGATGACCACGTCGAATTCCATGTATTCGCGTTCCACTGGTTCTCTCCTACTCATCAAGGCTCGTGCTGTTGCTTGGTCTTATGGGTGCGCGGGGCATTCGCCGCGGTTCTACGCAGCGGCGGAGCTGTAGCTGGGCAAATGACGGACTACACCGTTTTGTCTTGGCCGCGCATTATATCTACACCACTTGGCGGGTCCAATACAAACGTTTGTTTGAATTTGCCGCAGGCCAGTAAAATCACTGGAGCGCGGCTGGAGGGTGACCGATTTGCCGTATTGACCGGATTGGGTGTTACGGTCAAGATACGAGCGGTTTTACGTTCGCCGTAGGCTTGCAGCCGGGCGCAGGTACACCTCTAAAGACCAGGTGTGGAGCAGGGTTTTGCGGCCTTGGGCCGGTTTGTAGTGGAGTTTACACGCCACGACAGAAAATGACCCGTGAGTATTTGACGCAAGCGTCCGGACAAGACTGTTCGGTCACTGTGAAGTTACTGCCTCCCGGTACGTTTTTGGAGGTGCCCTTGTACCCACGCGCATCGCCGGGCATGGCCCCAGGCGACTATCTATTCACCGGAGAGTAACGAGGAATCCATGAAGGTTCTTGTAGCTGTCAAACGAGTGGTCGACTACAACGTCAAGGTTCGCGTAAAGGCGGACAACTCCGGCGTCGACCTTGCTAACGTCAAGATGTCCATGAACCCCTTCTGCGAAATCGCCGTGGAAGAAGCCGTGCGCCTGAAGGAAAAAGGCGTTGCGACCGAGATCGTCGTCGTCTCCGTCGGCCCGGCCACCGCCCAGGAGCAACTGCGTACCGCCCTGGCTCTGGGTGCCGACCGCGCCATCCTGGTCGAAGCCGCTGACGAATTGAACTCCCTGGCCGTGGCCAAGGCGCTGAAGGCTGTTGTCGACAAGGAGCAGCCGCAACTGGTCATCCTCGGCAAACAGGCCATCGACAGCGACAACAACCAGACTGGCCAGATGCTGGCTGCGTTGACCGGCTTTGCCCAGGGCACTTTCGCCTCCAAGGTGGAAGTGGCTGGCGACAAGCTGAACGTCACCCGTGAAATCGACGGCGGCCTGCAGACCGTGGCCCTGAACCTGCCAGCCATCGTCACCACCGACCTGCGCCTGAACGAGCCACGCTACGCGTCGCTGCCGAACATCATGAAGGCCAAGAAGAAGCCGCTGGAGACCATCACTCCAGACGCGCTGGGCGTTTCCCTCGCCTCCACCAACAAGACCCTGAAGGTTGAAGCCCCGGCTGCCCGCAGCGCAGGCATCAAGGTCAAATCGGTGGCCGAACTGGTCGAGAAGCTGAAGAACGAAGCGAAGGTAATCTAAATGACTATCCTGGTTGTCGCTGAATACGAGAACGGTGCCGTAGCCCCGGCCACCCTGAACACTGTTGCCGCTGCCGCCAAGATCGGTGGTGATGTGCACGTGCTGGTCGCCGGCCAGAACGTGGGCGGCGTTGCCGAATCTGCCGCGAAGATCGCTGGCGTGGCCAAGGTGCTGGTTGCCGACAACGCAGCCTATGCACACGTCCTGCCGGAAAACGTCTCGCCGCTGATCGTCGAACTGGCCAAAGGCTACAGCCACGTGCTGGCCCCGGCCACCACCAACGGCAAGAACATCCTGCCGCGCGTTGCCGCGCTGCTGGACGTGGACCAGATCTCCGAGATCATCTCGGTCGAGTCCGCCGATACCTTCAAGCGCCCGATCTATGCCGGTAACGCCATTGCCACCGTGCAGTCGAGCGCGGCCATCAAGGTCATCACCGTACGTACCACCGGCTTCGACGCTGTGTCGGGCGAAGGTGGCTCGGCTGCCGTTGAGGCCGTTGGCGCCGCACATGACGCCGCTATCTCGGCCTTCGTTGGCGAAGAGCTGGCCAAGTCCGACCGCCCGGAACTGACCGCTGCCAAGATCGTCGTCTCCGGCGGCCGCGGCATGGGCAACGGTGACAACTTCAAGCACCTGTACAGCCTGGCCGACAAGCTCGGCGCTGCCGTCGGTGCTTCGCGTGCCGCGGTCGACGCGGGCTTCGTGCCCAACGACATGCAGGTCGGCCAGACCGGCAAGATCGTTGCACCACAGCTGTACATTGCCGTCGGTATCTCCGGCGCGATTCAGCACCTGGCCGGCATGAAGGACTCCAAGGTGATTGTGGCGATCAACAAGGACGAAGAAGCGCCGATCTTCCAGGTGGCTGACTACGGTCTGGTCGCCGACCTGTTCGAAGCGGTGCCAGAGCTGGAAAAGCTGGTCTGATCCGCCTGCTTCACTTATAAAGAACCCGGCCCTCGTTTCGAGGGTCGGGTTTTTTTATGGGCTGAGGAGTGAGGGATGACGTTGCGCGGAACGGGCAGGGTGCTGGCATGCATGGCGGTGTTGGCGTCGCCGCTGGCCATGGCGGCAGGCAAGTGCGAACGCCTGGTTGCCACCGGCAGCCCCGATGCGCCACCGTATTCATGGCAAGACCCGAACGACCCGAAACACCTGATCGGTGCCAATGTCGACCTGCTGCGCCAGGTGGCTGGCGAGTTGGGCTTGAAGGTGGAGGTGCTCAGCGCCGGGCGTCGTGACCAGGCACTGGAAGAAGTGCGCAGCGGGCGCATGGACCTGTTGCTCGACACACCCATGCAGGTGGAGCAACTGACCGCGCTCGACTACATTCACCCACCCCTGCAGCTCAATGAATACCTGGTGTGGACCCGCCACGATAGCGAGCTGGCTTTCGATGGCCCGGCGGACCTGGCCAGGTACCAGGGCAGTGTGTCCGAGCGCGCGCGGCTGACGCCGGCCTTCACCGCGTTCGTCAAGGCCCAGCTGAAGCTGGCGCCGGCGCAGAACCTGACCCAGGCATTTCAGAAGCTGGTGCTCGGCCAGGTTGACTATGTGCTTGCAAGCCGCTACGCGGGTATGGCGATGAGCCAGAACCTGGGCGTGAGCAACCAGCTGATTGCCCGCGGCCTGCCGGTGGACCGGCCGGGGCTGTACCTGGCCGTGTCACACAATTCAGCCTGCAATGACAGCTGGTTGCGTGGGCAATTGGCAAAAAAACTGACAGAATTGCCGATCTCCGGTGCGTCCGAGGCCGTGCTGCAACGCAATGTCGAGCGCTGGAAAGCCCAGCTGCAAGTGCCGTCGGACGCCCCCAAACACTAGGAAGATTGCGTGAGAACCCAACCACTAATCCTTGCCCTGGCCGTACTCGGCCTGGCTGGCTGCGCCAACGATCCGGCCCCTGTCGAGCAGATGCGCATTTCCGAGCAGGCACTGGAGCAGGCCAGGGCCGTCGGCGCCACCGAACAGGTCGAAGCGCTCAAGCTGGCCGAAGACAAGCTGGCCCGCGCCAAGACCAACATGCTCACCGAAGAATACCGCGATGCGCGCATGCGCGCCGAGCAGGCCGAGCTGGATGCACGCCTGGCCGAAGCCCAGGTGCTGAACCAGAAGAGCGAAGAGCAGTTGCAGCTGCTGCAGTCGCGGGTCAAGCGCCTGCGCAAGCAGCTGGAGGTGCAGCCATGATCCGCCGTGCACCATTGGCCGCGCTGGCCATGCTGGCACTGGCGGCAGGTTTGCAGGGTTGCGCCAGCCAGCGCAGCAGTGCTGCACTGGATGCCGCCAGCGCCGCCTTCCAGAAGGTCAAGGACAACTCCGATGTGCTGCGCAGTGCCCCGCGTGACGTGATTCGCGCAGGCGAGTCGCTGGCTCGCGCCGAGCGCCTGTCCAGCTACATTGGCACCGGTGCCGACGTGCGCCATTATGCCTACCTCAGCCAGCGCTACAGCGAGATCGCCAGCGAGCATGCCCGCCTGGCACTGAACCAGGAGCGCCAGGCCAAGCTCGACCTGGAGCGCCAGCGCCTGCAGCTGGCCTTGCGCGAGGCCAAGCTGGCCAGCGTCCAGCAGCAGGGCAAGTGGATCGAGTCGCAGATCGCCGCGCTGGCCTCGGAGCAGACCGATCGCGGTCTGGTAATGACCTTGGGTGACGTGCTGTTCGATACTGGCCGTGCCGACTTGAAGAACTCGGCCAGCCGCACCGTGCTCAAGCTGGTGCAGTTCCTTCAGCTCAACCCGCGCCGGGTGGTACGGATCGAAGGCTATACCGACAGTACCGGCACTGCCGAGGACAATCTCAAGCTGTCGCGTGACCGGGCGCAGGCCGTGGCGGACATGCTGGTCGACCTGGGCATCGACGAGAAGCGCCTGCAGGTCGAAGGGTATGGCGACCAGTACCCGATCGAGGCCAATGCCTCGGAGCGGGGCAGGGCGCAGAACCGCCGGGTGGAGATCGTGTTCTCCGATGACAAGGGCAGGCTCGCGCCGGCGCGCTGACCCTTGTGCGAGGACCGCTTTGCGGTCCTCGCCGCTTTTCATGCAACTGTATTGTTGACTATCCTGCAATCTGTCCCCGTACACTTTGCAACTGTTACGGTATTCTCTACCCTCAGTGAGCGACACAAGAACAACGAGTCCGTCCGCGCGTCGAGATCCCGCCATGACCAACCTGCTGCTGTACCAGCGTATCGCCCAGCAACTGGCCGATGACATCCGTCGTGGTGTCTACCAGCCAGGCGAGCGCGTACCGTCCGTGCGCAAGATGAGCGCCCAGCTCAATGTCAGCCATGCCACGGTGCTGCAGGCCTATGCCAACCTCGAAGACCAGGGGTTGATCCGTGCGCGGCCGCAGTCCGGCTACTATGTGCACCAGACCCCGGCCCTGACCGCGCAGACGCCGGATATTGCCCGCGTGGAGCGCCCCGGCCTGGTGACCCGCGCCAGCATCATCCAGCAGGTGCTGACCGAGGCGCGCCGCGACGGCGTGTTCCCGTTCGGCGCCGCGGTACCGCACGTCGATTACCTGCCGGTCCGCGCCCTGCACCAGCAGATCGCCAAGGTGACGCGCTTCCATAGCCCGCGAGCCTTCAGCTACATGTTCAGCCCCGGTTTCGAACCGCTGCGCCGGCAGATCGCCATCCGCATGCGCGATGCCGGCGTGCTGGTCGACCCGCGTGAAGTGATCGTGACCCATGGTTGCGTCGATGCGTTGCAGATGTCGTTGCGCGTGCTGACCCGCCCCGGCGACCTGATCGCTGCCGAGTCGCCCACCTATTACGGCCTGCTGCAACTGGCTGACCTGTTGGGCCTGAAGGTGATCGAGATCCCCAGCGACCCGTCCACCGGCATCAGTCTCGAGGCTTTGCAACTGGCCGCCAACCAGTGGTCGATCAAGGCCTTGGTACTGACTGCGCGGCTGAGCAATCCGCTGGGCGGCACCGTCCCGGAAGAGCGGCAGAAACAGTTGCTGCGCCTGGCGTCGGACTTCGATATCCAGATCGTCGAGGACGACATCTACGGCGAGTTGATGTTCGAGCAGGGCAAGACCAAGGCCCTGAAGGCATTCGATCGGCTGGACCGGGTGATCTACTGCTCGAGCTTTTCCAAGACCCTGTCCCCCGGCGTGCGCGTGGGCTGGATGATCGCCGGGCGCTACCAGGACGAGATCCAGCGCCTGCAAACCTTCACCACCCACTCGGCGTGCAGTGTGACGCAGATGGGCGTGGCAAGTTACCTCGAGAATGGCGGCTACGACCGGCACCTGCGTTACATTCGCCAGGAGTACCGCAAGAACCTCAGTGCCTACCAGCTGGCGGTGCAGCAACATTTCCCCGAGGGCACCCAGATGACCCGGCCGACCGGCGGGTTCATCCTGTGGGTGAGCCTGCCGGGGCGGGTCAATACCCAGGAGCTGCACGTGCGTGCGCTGGAGCAGGGTATCAGCATTGCGCCGGGGCTGATCTTCAGTAATACCGAGCAGTTCAACCACTGCATCCGCCTCAATTGCGGAATTCCGTGGAACAAGGAAGCCGAGCGTGCGGTAATTACCCTCGGGTTGCTGGCCCAGCAGTTATGCCGGGAGCCCGCGGCCGCATTTTTGTAGGCTTGCCACGCGCCTGCGGAACAGGGAGCATACGCACTTTTACTGCCAGCCTGTCTTTTTGCCATGAAAGCTCTGCGTCGTTTTGCCCTGATCCTGTGCCTTGCTCCGCTCTGCTGCCTTGGTGCAGGCCAGGCCGCGCAGGTGGCCGGCCAGGCGCAGGCGGCCCAGGGCCAGCCGGCCCAGAAGGCGCTGGCGAAGCCCGCGCAGAAGGCGGCGGCAAGCAAGGCCGCCAAAAGCAAGGCCACCAACCGCAAGGCGAAGCCCGCCCGCAAGCCGGTGAGCAAGGCCGTGGCCAAGCCGCTGCCCAAGGCCAGGCTCGATCTCAGCCTGCCCGCCGATATGGTCGACAAGCTGGAACCGGAGGTTGGTGACCCTTCGCCGATCCAGCGCCGCAAGCCCTTGCTGCCACCGCTGTTTACGGAAAAGCCAGAGGCCGACAGCCCGTTCCAGCTCAATGGCCGGTTGATCAACAACGAAATGCAGCTACAGCTGCGCAATGACAGCCGTCGTGACGTGGAAGGGGCGGCGATCGATTTCGAGTTCCGCCAGTAGCCAGTAACTGACTGCCGGGTCATGGCACATTTCATCGTGCCAGCAATTTCAAACGACTGTTTGAGCGGTTAATATCCAGGGACGTTCGTCCCGTTTTGTTCCAGGGAGTCCTGATCTTGGTGAGTTGCCATGAAGTGCCGTGAGGGTTGCGGTGCCTGCTGCATTGCCCCGTCCATCAGCTCTGCGATGCCGCGCATGCCCAATGGCAAACCGGCTGGCGAGCGCTGCCTGCACCTGACCGCCGACAACCTCTGCGACCTGTTCGGCAAGCCCGAGCGGCCCGCGGTGTGCGGCGGTTTCCAGGCGGATATCGAGGTATGCGGCAACGACCGTGACGAGGCGATCAGGATTCTTGGCTGGTGGGAGCAGATGACGGCGGCATAAGGCTGGATCTTCGACAACAAGGATAAACATGATGAGACCGTTCAAGCGTATTGCACTGCTGTGTGGCATGGGTGTTCTGCTGGCCCCTGTGGCCTGGGCCGAGAACTGGCAGGTGGCCAAGGATGAGGAGGGGATCAAGGTATCGCTCAGCGAAGTGGCCGGCTCCAAGTACAAGGCTTACCGCGGGGTGACCCTGATCAAGGCGCCGTTGCCCAAGGTGCAGGCGCTGCAGGAGGATGTGGTCGGGGCCTGCGCTTGGATTCACGAATGCAAGACGCAGAAAGTGCTCAAGCAGGAAGGTGACCAGGTCTGGACCTATACCCAGTTCAATACGCCATGGCCGGTGACCCCGCGCGATTCGGTACTGCGCGTGACCACGGTCAGGGAGGCTGACGGCAGCCTGACCCGCAAGCTGGTCGAAGAGCCGACCTACGTTCCGCAAGAGAAGGGCTTCGTGCGGGTGGCCAAGGTCGAAGGGTTCTGGAAGCTGGTGCCCAAGGGCGACAGCACCGAAGTCACTTACCAAGTGCACACCGAACCGGGTGGCAGCGTGCCGGCGATGGTGGCCAACAAGTTCGTGGTGGATGCCCCGTTCAATACCCTGAAAGGGTTGCGCGAGCGGGCTGAGAAAAACTGACAGCTTGTGCCTGGCCTCTTCACGGGCTCGCTGGCGAAGAGGCCAGGGCAAGAATGGCAATAAAAAAGGCTGCCCGAGGGCAGCCTTCTTGCGTTCGGCTATCGAAGCTTACTTGCGGTCCTGCAGTGCAACGATGTCGCGCTTCTGCTCGCCGGTGTACAGCTGGCGCGGGCGGCCGATCTTGTACGGGCTGGAGAGCATTTCTTTCCAGTGCGAGATCCAGCCCACGGTACGTGCCAGGGCGAAGATCACGGTGAACATGCTGGTCGGAATGCCGATCGCCTTGAGGATGATCCCCGAATAGAAGTCGACGTTCGGGTACAGCGAGCGCTCGATGAAGTACGGATCGGTCAGGGCGATCTCTTCCAGGCGCATGGCCAGTTCCAGCTGCGGGTCGTTCTTGATGCCCAGCTCGCGCAGCACTTCGTCGCAGGTCTGCTTCATCACGGTGGCGCGCGGGTCGCGGTTCTTGTACACGCGGTGGCCGAAGCCCATGAGCTTGAACGGGTCGTTCTTGTCCTTGGCCTTGGCGATGAACTTGTCGATGTTCGAGACATCGCCGATTTCATCGAGCATGGTCAGCACCGCTTCGTTGGCACCGCCGTGGGCCGGGCCCCACAGTGCAGCGATACCGGCGGCGATACAGGCGAACGGGTTGGCGCCCGACGAACCGGCCAGGCGCACGGTGGAGGTGGAGGCGTTCTGCTCATGGTCGGCATGGAGGATGAAGATCCGGTCCATCGCCTTGGCCAGCACCGGGCTGATCGGCTTGATCTCGCACGGGGTGTTGAACATCATGTGCAGGAAGTTTTCCGCGTACGACAGGTCGTTGCGCGGGTACATCATCGGCTGGCCCATGGAGTACTTGTACACCATCGCGGCCAGGGTCGGCATCTTGGCGACCAGGCGCACCGCGGAAATCTCGCGGTGTTGCGGGTTATTGATGTCCAGGGAGTCGTGATAGAACGCCGACAGGGCGCCGACCACGCCGCACATCACCGCCATCGGGTGGGCGTCGCGGCGGAAGCCGTTGAAGAAGGACTTCAGCTGCTCGTGAACCATGGTGTGGTTCTTCACGGTGCTGACGAACTGGGCCTTCTGCTCGGCATTCGGCAGTTCGCCGTTGAGCAGCAGGTAGCAGGTTTCGAGGTAGTCGGACTTTTCGGCGAGCTGCTCGATCGGGTAGCCGCGGTGCAGCAGAATACCCTGGTCGCCGTCAATGTAGGTGATCTTCGACTCGCACGAGGCGGTCGCCATGAACCCAGGGTCGAAGGTGAAGTGACCAGTGGCCCCCAACCCGCGGACGTCGATTACATCAGGACCAACGGTGCCGGTTAAAATGGGCAGCTCGACGGGGGCAGCGCCCTCGATGACCAACTGCGCTTTTTTGTCAGCCATGTGGCCTCCTATTAATGCTTGAAATCATCAGACAGACCCCCCACGCAGGGCCCGCACCACTATAGAGGGATAAATTCAGAAGTCAATTTGCCTAAAGGCTTGTTGAAACAGGCATTGAGGCCTGGTTTTTCGCGAAATTCTCGCCCATTTACGCCTTTTCCCCATTAAAGGCAATGCGCTATTTGGGCTACCCCGTCACGTTGTCATAAGCAGCCTAACTGTCTATACTCGCAACCCGACCGCCAGGGGCTTGCAAGCCCGAACTGCTGGGGGTCGCCGTTCCCTGGGTGGTGGGTACCTGACCAGTACACTTACCAACAACTTTGCCCTGATTCGCTAGGGGCTCTTCAGTGTGAAAAAAGCCGTGAAAAGCCAACGACCTGTAAACCTAGACCTAAGGACCATCAAGCTCCCCGTCACTGCGTACACGTCCATCCTGCACCGTATCTCCGGCGTCATCCTGTTCCTCGGCCTTGCCATCATGCTTTATGCACTGGGCAAATCGCTGGGTTCCGAGGAAGGCTTCGGTGAGGTGAAGGCGTGTCTGACCAGCCCGCTGGCCAAGTTCGTGACCTGGGGCCTGCTGTCCGCCCTGCTTTATCACCTCGTGGCAGGTGTACGTCACCTGATCATGGACATGGGTATCGGTGAGACGCTGGAAGGCGGCAAGCTGGGCTCGAAAATCGTGATCGTCATCTCCGTGGTGCTGATCGTTCTGGTGGGAGTTTGGGTATGGTAACCAATGTCACGAACCTGTCGCGTTCGGGTCTCTATGACTGGATGGCGCAGCGCGTTTCTGCGGTCGTTCTCGCGGCTTACTTCCTGTTCCTGATCGGCTACGTGGTCGCCCACCCAGGCATCGACTACACCCAGTGGCATGGTCTGTTCTCCAACAACGCGATGCGGATCTTCAGTCTGCTGGCCCTCGTTGCCCTGGGCGCTCACGCCTGGGTCGGCATGTGGACCATCGCTACCGACTACCTGACGCCAATGTCGTTCGGCAAGTCGGCAACTGCGATTCGTTTCCTGTTCCAGGCGGTATGCGGCGTTGCGATGTTCGCTTACTTCGTCTGGGGTGTGCAGATTCTCTGGGGTATCTGATCCATGGCTAGCATTCCAACCATTTCTTTCGACGCCATCATCATCGGTGGCGGCGGTGCCGGCATGCGCGCTGCGCTGCAGCTGGCCCAAGGCGGCCACAAGACCGCCGTGGTCACCAAGGTCTTCCCGACCCGTTCGCACACTGTATCCGCCCAGGGCGGCATCACCTGCGCCATCGCTTCGGCCGACCCGAACGACGACTGGCGCTGGCACATGTACGATACCGTCAAGGGCTCCGACTACATCGGTGACCAGGACGCTATCGAATACATGTGTCAGGAAGGCCCGGCTGCGGTCTTCGAACTGGACCACATGGGCCTGCCGTTCTCGCGTACCGAAACCGGCCGTATCTACCAGCGTCCATTCGGTGGCCAGTCCAAGGACTTCGGTAAAGGCGGCCAGGCTGCCCGCACCTGCGCCGCGTCCGACCGTACCGGTCACGCGCTGCTGCACACCCTGTACCAGGGCAACCTGAAAGCCGGCACCACCTTCCTCAACGAGTACTACGCCGTAGACCTGGTGAAAAACCAGGACGGCGCATTCGTGGGTGTGATCGCGATCTGCATCGAAACCGGCGAAACCCTGTACATCAAGTCCAAGGCCACCGTACTGGCCACTGGCGGTGCCGGCCGTATCTATGCCTCCACCACCAACGCCCTGATCAACACCGGTGACGGCGTGGGCATGGCCCTGCGTGCCGGCGTGCCGGTGCAGGACATCGAAATGTGGCAGTTCCACCCGACCGGCATCGCCGGCGCCGGTGTACTGGTCACCGAAGGTTGCCGCGGTGAAGGTGGCTACCTGATCAACGCCCACGGCGAGCGCTTCATGGAGCGTTACGCGCCGAACGCCAAAGACCTGGCCGGCCGCGACGTGGTCGCCCGTTCCATGGTCAAGGAAATCATCGCCGGCAACGGCGTGGGCCCGAACAAGGACCACGTACTGCTGAAGCTGGACCACCTGGGCGAGGAAGTGCTGCACAGCCGCCTGCCAGGTATCTGCGAACTGTCCAAGACCTTCGCCCACGTCGACCCGGTGGTCGCGCCGGTACCGGTCATCCCGACCTGCCACTACATGATGGGCGGCGTCGCCACCAACATCCACGGCCAGGCCATCACCATGGACGCCGAAGGCAACGACCAGATCATTCCTGGCCTGTTTGCCGTAGGTGAAGTGGCGTGCGTATCGGTGCACGGTGCCAACCGCCTGGGCGGCAACTCGCTGCTCGACCTGGTGGTGTTCGGCCGTGCTGCCGGCCTGCACCTGGAGAAGGCGCTGACCGAAGGCGTGGAATACCGCGACGCCAGCGACACCGACGTCGATGTTGCCCTGAACCGCCTGAACAAGCTGAACGAGCGCACCACCGGCGAAGACGTTGCCAGCCTGAAGCGCGAGCTGCAGAGCTGCATGCAGAACTACTTCGGTGTGTTCCGTACCGGCGAATACATGCAGAAGGGTATCGAGCAGCTGGCCGGTCTGCGTGACCGTATCGCCAACGTCAAGATCAACGACAAGTCCAAGGCCTTCAACACCGCGCGTATCGAGGCCCTGGAGCTGCAGAACCTGCTGGAAGTCGCCGAAGCTACCGCCATCGCGGCCGAAGCCCGTAAAGAGTCCCGCGGCGCTCACGCCCGTGAAGACTACGAAGACCGTGACGACGAAAACTGGCTGTGCCACACCCTGTACTACCCGGGTGAGAAGCGCGTCGCCAAGCGTGGCGTCAACTTTGCGCCGAAGACTGTTCCAGCCTTCGAACCAAAAGTCCGGACTTACTAAGGGTGGCCGCTATGTTGCAAGTCGAAGTTTATCGTTACAACCCGGACACCGATTCCGCGCCGAAAATGCAGACCTTCCAGGTCGATACCGGCGGCAAGGACCTGATGGTGCTGGATGTGCTGGCATTGATCAAAGAGCAGGACGAAGGGTTCTCCTACCGTCGCTCGTGCCGTGAAGGCGTTTGCGGTTCCGATGGCATGAACATCAACGGCAAGAACGGCCTGGCCTGCATCACCCCGCTGTCGGCGGTGGTGAAGGGCAACAAGCTGATCCTGCGTCCGCTGCCAGGCCTGCCGGTCATTCGTGACCTGGTCGTCGACATGAGCATCTTCTACAAGCAGTACGAGAAGGTGAAGCCGTTCCTGCAGAACGACACTCCGGCGCCAGCTATCGAGCGTCTGCAGTCGCCGGAAGACCGCGACAAGCTGGACGGTCTGTACGAGTGCATCCTGTGCGCTTGCTGCTCGACTTCCTGCCCGTCGTTCTGGTGGAACCCGGACAAGTTCCTGGGCCCCGCTGCACTGCTGCAGGCCTATCGCTTCCTGGCCGACAGCCGCGATACCAAGACCCAGGAGCGCCTGGCGTCCCTGGATGACCCGTTCAGCGTATTCCGCTGCCGCGGGATCATGAACTGCGTCAACGTTTGCCCTAAAGGTCTGAACCCGACCAAGGCAATCGGGCACGTACGTAACATGCTGCTGCAAAGCGGCACCTGATACAAAGCGTTGTACCTGCAGTAAGCCGAGGTGCGGGTGGTGAGCCCGCACCGAGGTAAAACCCGAACAAGGGCCCACAAAGCCTGCGTTCATTACCTATGAAGATATGAGACCAGCAGGGGCTTTCCGGGCTGGTACCCGGAAAATCAGCAGGATCCAAGTGGCGTGGTTCAGTCGCTGTGTTCGGACTTTTCCAGGTTTGCTGTGGCTCTCGCCGATCAGTCCCCTAACCGAGGGTGACCAAGCATGCAAGAAAGCGTGATGCAGCGCATGTGGGAAAGCGCCCACCTTTCAGGTGGTAACGCTGCATATGTGGAAGAGCTCTATGAGCTCTACCTGCACGACCCTAACGCTGTGCCAGAAGAGTGGCGCACCTACTTCCAGAAGTTGCCCGCCGACGGCAGCACCGCTACCGATGTATCGCACTCGACAATCCGCGACCATTTCGTACTGCTGGCGAAGAACCAGCGCCGCGCCCAACCGGTATCTGCCGGGAGCGTGAGCAGTGAACACGAGAAGAAGCAGGTTGAAGTTCTGCGACTGATCCAGGCCTATCGCATGCGCGGCCATCAGGCTGCCAAGCTCGACCCGTTGGGGTTGTGGCAGCGTCCAGCGCCTGTAGACCTGTCGATCAATCACTACGGCTTGACCAATGCCGATCTTGATACGACCTTCCGTGCCGGCGACCTGTTCATCGGCAAAGAGGAGGCGAGCCTACGCGAGATCGTCGAGGCGCTCCAGAAGACATATTGTCGCACCATTGGCGCCGAGTTCACCCACATCGTCGACTCCGAGCAGCGCAGCTGGTTCCAGCAGCGCCTGGAAAGCGTACGCGGCCGTCCGGAGTTTTCCGCCGACGTGCAGGCCCACCTGCTCGAGCGCGTGACCGCCGGTGAGGGCCTCGAAAAATACCTGGGCACGAAGTACCCGGGGACCAAGCGTTTCGGCCTCGAGGGCGGCGAAAGCCTGATCCCGATGCTGGACGAGATGATCCAGCGTTCCGGCTCCTACGGCACCAAGGAAGTCGTGATCGGCATGGCCCACCGTGGCCGCCTGAACGTCCTGGTGAACACCTTCGGCAAGAACCCGCGCGAGCTGTTCGACGAGTTCGAAGGCAAGAAGATGAACGAGCTGGGCTCCGGTGACGTGAAGTATCACCAGGGCTTCTCCTCGAACGTGATGACCCCGGGTGGCGAAGTGCACCTGGCCATGGCGTTCAACCCGTCCCACCTGGAAATCGTCTCGCCCGTGGTCGAGGGGTCGGTGCGCGCCCGTCAGGATCGCCGCAACGACACCGTTGGCGACAAGGTGCTGCCGATCTCGATTCACGGCGATGCCGCATTCGCCGGCCAGGGCGTGGTCATGGAAACCTTCCAGATGTCGCAGACCCGCGGTTTCAAGACCGGCGGCACCGTGCACATCGTGATCAACAACCAGGTCGGTTTCACCATCAGCAACCCGCTGGATGCGCGCTCCACCGAGTACGCCACCGACGTGGCCAAGATGATCCAGGCGCCGATCCTGCACGTGAACGGCGACGACCCGGAAGCCGTGCTGTTCGTGACCCAGCTGGCCATCGACTACCGCATGCAGTTCAAGCGTGACGTGGTCATCGACCTGGTCTGCTACCGCCGTCGCGGCCACAACGAGGCCGACGAGCCGAACGGCACCCAGCCGCTGATGTACCAGCAGATCAGCAAGCAGCGCACCACCCGTGAGCTGTACGCCGATGCACTGATCCAGGCCGGCCGCATCGATGCCGAGCGCGCCCAGGCCAAGATCGACGAGTACCGCAACGCGCTGGACAACGGCCTGCACGTGGTCAAGAGCCTGGTCAAGGAGCCGAACCGCGAGCTGTTCGTCGACTGGCGTCCATACCTGGGCCATGCCTGGACCGCGCGTCACGACACCCGTTTCGACCTCAAGACCCTGCAGGAACTGTCGGCCAAGCTGCTGGAAATTCCGGAAGGTTTCGTGGTTCAGCGCCAGGTCGCCAAGATCTACGAAGACCGCCAGAAGATGCAGGCCGGTGGCTTGCCGATCAACTGGGGTTATGCAGAGACCATGGCTTACGCCACCCTGCAGTTCGAAGGCCACCCGATCCGCATGACCGGCCAGGACATCGGCCGTGGCACCTTCTCGCACCGTCACGCGGTGCTGCACAACCAGAAGGACGCCAGCACCTACGTACCGCTGAAGAACCTGTTCCCGGGCCAGCCGAAGTTCGAACTGTACGACTCGTTCCTGTCGGAAGAGGCGGTACTGGCCTTCGAATACGGCTACTCCACCACCACGCCGAACGCGCTGGTGATCTGGGAAGCCCAGTTCGGCGACTTCGCCAACGGTGCGCAAGTGGTGATCGACCAGTTCATCACCAGCGGCGAGCACAAGTGGGGCCGCCTGTGCGGTCTGACCATGCTGCTGCCACATGGTTATGAAGGGCAGGGCCCGGAGCACTCCTCCGCGCGCCTGGAGCGTTACCTGCAGCTGTGCGCCGAGCACAACATCCAGGTCTGCGTACCGACCACCCCGGCCCAGATCTACCACCTGCTGCGTCGCCAGGTCATCCGTCCGCTGCGCAAGCCGCTGATCGTCCTGACGCCGAAGTCGCTGCTGCGCCACAAGCTGGCCGTGTCGACCCTCGAGGACCTGGCAGAAGGTTCGTTCCAGACCGTGATCCCGGAAATCGACAGCCTCGATCCGGCCAAGGTCGAACGCCTGATCCTGTGCGGTGGCAAGGTTTACTACGACCTGCTGGAAAAACGCCGTGCCGAAGGCCGCGAAGACATCGCCATCGTGCGTATCGAGCAGCTGTATCCGTTCCCGGAAGACGACCTGGTCGAAATCCTGGCGCCTTACACCAACCTCAAGCATGCGGTCTGGTGTCAGGAAGAGCCGATGAACCAGGGCGCCTGGTACAGCAGCCAGCACCACATGCGCCGTATCCTGGGCCGCCACAACAAGGCACTGGTCCTGGAATACGCCGGCCGCGACGCTTCCGCCGCGCCAGCCTGTGGTTACGCTTCGAAGCACGCCGAACAGCAGGAAAAACTGCTGCAAGACGCCTTCACTGTCTAACGCCTTCGCGCACCTGAAACCGAATTTAAGGAAACACTGATAATGGCTATCGAGATCAAAGCCCCAACCTTCCCGGAATCGGTTGCCGATGGCACCGTTGCCACTTGGCACAAGCAGCCGGGCGACGCCGTCAAGCGTGACGAGCTGATCGTCGACATCGAGACCGACAAGGTCGTCCTGGAAGTACTGGCTACCGCCGACGGCGTACTGGGCGCCATCGTCAAGGGCGAGGGCGACACCGTCCTGTCCGACGAAGTGCTGGGTTCGATCGTTGAAGGCGGTGCTGCCGCCGCTGCTCCAGCCGCCGCCCCGGCCGCTGCTGCTCCGGCTGCCGCTGCTGCCGACGCTGGCGAAGAAGACCCGGTTGCCGCCCCGGCCGCGCGCAAGCTGGCTGAAGAAAACGGCATCGACCTGGCCAGCGTTGCCGGCACTGGCAAAGGTGGTCGCATCACCAAGGAAGACGTCGTCGCTGCCGTCGCCAACAAGAAGTCGGCCCCGGCCCCGGCGGCCAAGCCGGCTGCCGCTGCTGCCCCGGTTGTGGTTGCCGCTGGCGACCGCACCGAGAAGCGCGTGCCGATGACCCGCCTGCGTGCCAAGATCGCCGAGCGTCTGGTCGAAGCCCAGTCGAGCATGGCCATGCTGACCACCTTCAACGAAGTCGACATGACCGAAGTCATGGCCCTGCGTTCGAAGTACAAGGACCTGTTCGAGAAGACCCACAACGGCGTACGCCTGGGCTTCATGTCGTTCTTCGTCAAGGCCGCTACCGAAGCCCTGAAGCGCTTCCCGGCTGTGAACGCCTCGATCGATGGCAATGACATCGTCTACCATGGCTACGCCGATGTCGGTGTTGCCGTGTCCAGCGACCGTGGCCTGGTGGTACCGGTACTGCGTAACGCCGAGTCGATGAGCCTGGCGGAAATCGAGAACGGCATCGCCACCTTCGGCAAGAAGGCCCGTGACGGCAAGCTGGCCATCGAAGAAATGACCGGCGGCACCTTCACCATCACCAACGGTGGTACCTTCGGCTCGATGATGTCGACCCCGATCGTCAACCCGCCGCAGGCCGCCATCCTCGGCATGCACAACATCATCCAGCGCCCGATGGCCATCAATGGCCAGGTCGTGATTCGCCCGATGATGTACCTGGCGCTGTCGTACGATCACCGCCTGATCGACGGCAAGGAAGCGGTAACCTTCCTGGTCACCATCAAGAACCTGCTGGAAGACCCGTCTCGCCTGCTGCTGGACATCTAATCGCGCAGCTGCAAGCGGCAAGCGCCAGGCTTCAGCTTGAAGCCTGTCGGTCTTGCGGCTTGCAGCTTGTCGCTTGAAGCTAAAAAAGGAATCTTTTATGACCCAGAAATTCGACGTAGTGGTGATTGGTGCAGGTCCTGGCGGCTATGTGGCTGCCATCAAGGCCGCACAGCTTGGTCTGAAGACTGCCTGTATCGAAAAATACACCGACGCCGAGGGTAAGCTGGCCCTGGGCGGCACCTGCCTGAACGTGGGTTGCATTCCTTCCAAGGCGCTGCTGGACAGCTCCTGGAAATACAAGGAAGCCAAAGAGAGCTTCAACGTCCACGGCATCTCCACTGGCGAAGTGAAGATGGACGTCGCCGCGATGGTTGGCCGCAAGGCTGGCATCGTCAAGAACCTGACCGGTGGCGTTGCCACCCTGTTCAAGGCCAACGGCGTCACCTCGATCCAGGGCCACGGCAAGCTGCTGGCGGGCAAGAAGGTCGAAGTCACCAAGGCTGATGGCACCACCGAAGTCATCGAAGCCGAAAACGTGATCCTGGCTTCCGGCTCGCGCCCGATCGACATTCCGCCGGCTCCGGTCGACCAGAACGTCATCGTCGACTCCACCGGCGCCCTGGAATTCCAGGCCGTGCCGAAGCGCCTGGGCGTTATCGGTGCTGGCGTGATCGGCCTCGAGCTGGGCTCGGTATGGGCTCGCCTGGGCGCCGAAGTCACCGTCCTGGAAGCCCTGGACACCTTCCTGATGGCTGCCGACACCGCCGTGTCGAAAGAGGCCCAGAAGACCCTGACCAAGCAAGGCCTGGACATCAAGCTGGGTGCACGGGTCACCGGTTCGAAAGTCAACGGCAACGAAGTTGAAGTGACCTACACCGACGCCAACGGCGAGCAGAAGATCACCTTCGACAAGCTGATCGTCGCGGTCGGCCGTCGTCCGGTGACCACCGACCTGCTGGCTGCCGACAGCGGCGTTACCATCGACGAGCGTGGCTACATCTTCGTCGACGACTATTGCGCCACCAGCGTACCGGGCGTCTACGCCATCGGCGACGTGGTACGCGGCATGATGCTGGCTCACAAGGCTTCGGAAGAGGGCATCATGGTGGTCGAGCGCATCAAGGGCCACAAGGCCCAGATGAACTATGACCTGATCCCGTCGGTTATCTATACCCACCCGGAAATCGCGTGGGTCGGCAAGACCGAACAGGCCTTGAAGGCCGAGGGCGTTGAGGTTAACGTGGGCACCTTCCCGTTCGCGGCCAGCGGCCGTGCGATGGCTGCCAACGACACCGGTGGTTTCGTCAAGGTCATCGCCGATGCCAAGACCGACCGCGTACTGGGTGTACACGTGATTGGCCCATCGGCTGCCGAACTGGTGCAGCAAGGCGCAATCGCAATGGAATTCGGCACCAGTGCCGAGGATCTGGGCATGATGGTCTTCAGCCATCCGACCCTGTCCGAAGCGTTGCATGAAGCAGCGCTGGCTGTGAATGGCGGCGCCATTCACGTGGCCAACCGTAAGAAGCGTTAATTATAAGAAACCACGGCGGGCTGCCCGTCGTGAGTCTTGCGTGCATGACTCACCGCGGAAAGTCCGCCGGACCGGATCACACGGGAAAACCCGGGGTCAACGGTCACAGGTGGTGCGGCGCCAGTAATGGCGCAGCGCCGAAGCGCAGTACCTAACGAAGACGGTAAAAAGCATGAATCTTCACGAGTATCAGGGTAAGCAGCTGTTCGCTGAATACGGCCTGCCAGTTTCCAAGGGTTTCGCTGTCGACACCCCTGAGCAAGCTGCAGAAGCCTGCGACAAGATCGGCGGGAACGAGTGGGTGGTAAAAGCCCAGGTTCACGCGGGTGGTCGCGGCAAGGCGGGCGGCGTCAAGCTGGTTCGCAGCAAAGAAGACGCCAAGGCGTTCGCTGCACAGTGGTTGGGCAAGAATCTGGTTACCTACCAGACCGATGCCAACGGTCAACCCGTCTCCAAGATTCTGGTCGAATCCTGCACTGACATCGCCAAAGAGCTGTACCTGGGCGCTGTAGTCGATCGTTCGAGCCGCCGTATCGTGTTCATGGCCTCCACCGAAGGTGGCGTGGACATCGAGAAAGTAGCTCACGAAACCCCCGAAAAGATCCTCAAGGCCACTATCGATCCGCTGGTCGGCGCGCAGCCGTTCCAGGGCCGTGAACTGGCGTTCCAGCTGGGCCTGGAAGGCAAGCAGGTTCAACAGTTCGCCAAGATCTTCGTTGGCCTGGCCAAGCTGTTCAAGGACCACGACCTGGCGCTGCTGGAAGTGAACCCGCTGGTGATCAAGGCCGACGGCGACCTGCACTGCCTCGATGCCAAGATCAACATCGACGCCAACGCCATGTACCGTCAGCCGAAGCTGAAAACCTTCCACGACCCGTCGCAGGACGACGCCCGTGAAGCCCACGCTGCCAAGTTCGAACTGAACTACGTTGCCCTCGAAGGCAACATCGGCTGCATGGTCAACGGTGCCGGCCTGGCCATGGGTACCATGGACATCGTCAACCTGCACGGCGGCAAGCCAGCCAACTTCCTCGACGTGGGTGGTGGTGCTACCAAGGAGCGCGTTACCGAAGCGTTCAAGATCATTCTGTCCGACAGCAATGTCGCGGCCGTTCTGGTCAACATCTTCGGCGGCATCGTTCGTTGCGACATGATTGCCGAAGGCATCATCGGTGCAGTGAAAGAAGTCGGCGTCAAGGTTCCGGTTGTCGTGCGCCTTGAAGGCAACAACGCCGAACTGGGCGCTAAAGTACTGGCAGAAAGCGGTTTGAACATCATTGCGGCAACCAGCCTGACCGACGCTGCTCAACAAGTTGTCAAAGCTGCGGAGGGCAAGTAATGAGCGTCCTGATCAATAAAGACACCAAGGTCATCTGCCAGGGCTTCACCGGCTCGCAGGGTACTTTCCACTCCGAACAGGCCATCGCCTACGGCACCAAGATGGTCGGTGGCGTAACCCCAGGCAAGGGTGGCACCACCCACCTGGGCCTGCCGGTGTTCAACACCGTGAAGGAAGCCGTGGAGGCCACCGGCGCTGACGCTTCGGTCATCTACGTTCCGGCTCCGTTCTGCAAGGACTCGATCCTGGAAGCGGCCTTCGGCGGCATCAAGCTGATCGTCTGCATCACCGAAGGCATCCCTACCCTGGACATGCTGGATGCCAAGGTCAAGTGCGACGAGCTGGGCGTGACCCTGATCGGCCCTAACTGCCCAGGCGTCATCACCCCGGGCGAGTGCAAGATCGGCATCATGCCTGGCCACATCCACCTGCCAGGCAAGGTCGGTATCGTTTCGCGTTCCGGTACCCTGACCTACGAAGCGGTCAAGCAGACCACCGACGCCGGCTTCGGCCAGTCGACCTGCGTCGGTATCGGTGGCGACCCGATCCCTGGCTCCAACTTCATCGACATCCTGAAGCTGTTCCAGGAAGACCCGAAGACCGAAGCGATCGTCATGATCGGTGAGATCGGCGGTTCGGCTGAAGAAGAAGCTGCAGCCTACATCAAGGCCAACGTCACCAAGCCTGTAGTTTCCTACATCGCTGGTGTTACCGCTCCGGCGGGCAAGCGCATGGGCCACGCTGGCGCCATCATCTCCGGCGGCAAGGGTACAGCAGACGAGAAGTTCGCTGCCCTGCAGGACGCTGGTGTGAAGACCGTGCGTTCCCTGGCTGACATCGGCAAGGCCCTGGCCGAGCTGACTGGCTGGGAAGTCAAGAAGTAATACCGCTGCACCCCCCCACGCGCACAAAGGCCACCTTCGGGTGGCCTTTGTCGTTTGCGGGGCACCGTAATATGGATTTTCGATTGGTTTCATAGGTTTTTTCGTACAGACCAAGGTTTCAAACCGAGGATAATCGTCACTGTCCACGGCCGCACAGGCGACAAACACATACGCACATCGGACAAGCAGCACTGTGCCAGTGCGTTTAAGTGACAAAACAGTTACCCTACGCGCTCACTCTGTGCCCGTCCCCCAAAAGGGAACGACACGCTAAACGGGTCTGGCTTATCAAGCCGGGCAGCATTTCCCCCAACCCATGGGGAAATCCCTTCTCGAATCCCGATTTCAGCAGTGTGGTACTACCTTAAATGAAAGTTTTGAAAGGCCAGGACATCCTGGCGCTTGGCTTTATGACGTTTGCGCTTTTCGTGGGCGCGGGCAATATCATCTTCCCGCCTATCGTCGGCCTGCAGTCTGGCCCGCACGTGTGGATGGCCGCCCTGGGCTTCCTGGTCACCGCCGTGGGCCTGCCGGTCATCACCGTGGTCGCCCTGGCCAAGGTCGGCGGCGGCATGGATGCCTTGAGCAGCCCGATCGGCAAGTTCTTCGGCGGCCTGCTGGCGGCCGTGTGCTACCTGTCGGTCGGCCCGCTGTTCGCCACCCCGCGCACCGCGACCGTGTCGTTCGAAGTGGGTGTGGCACCGCTGACCGGTGAAAGCCCGTTGGCGCTGTTCATTTACAGCCTGGTGTACTTCCTCGTG
Source organism: Pseudomonas sp. TE21394 (assembly GCF_054057835.1). Taxonomy (NCBI): domain Bacteria; kingdom Pseudomonadati; phylum Pseudomonadota; class Gammaproteobacteria; order Pseudomonadales; family Pseudomonadaceae; genus Pseudomonas; species Pseudomonas sp. TE21394. The sequence continues at coordinate 3,741,083 of NZ_JBSRZR010000001.1, forward strand.
GTGCTGGCGGTGTCCATGTACCCGGGCAAGTTGCTCGATACCGTGGGCCGCTTCCTGGCGCCGTTGAAGATCATCGCCCTGGCGGTGCTGGGCATCGCCGCCTTCGCACTGCCCGCCGGCACCATGGGTGAAGCGCAGCCGGCCTATGCTGCCGCGGCCTTCTCCAAGGGCTTCTCCGATGGCTACCTGACCATGGACACCCTGGGTGCGCTGGTATTCGGTATCGTCATCGTCAATGCCATCCGCTCGCGCGGTGTCGAGTCGCCGAAGCTGATCACCCGCTATGCCATCATCGCGGGCCTGATCGCCGGTGTCGGCCTGGCCCTGGTGTATGTAAGCCTGTTCCGCCTGGGCGCTGGCAGCCACGAGATCGCGGCGGGTGCCACCAATGGCGCGGCGGTGCTGCATGCCTATGTGCAGCACACCTTCGGCTCGCTGGGCAGCGGCTTCCTCGCCGTGCTGATCGCGCTGGCGTGTCTGGTCACCGCTGTCGGCCTGACCTGTGCCTGCGCCGAGTATTTCAGCCAGATCCTGCCGCTGTCGTACCGTGCCTTGGTAGTGATTCTGGCGGGCTTCTCGCTGCTGATTTCCAACCTTGGCCTGACCAAGCTGATCATGTTCTCGGTCCCGGTGCTCACCGCGATCTATCCCCCCTGCATCGTGGTGGTCGGCCTGAGTTTCGTGAAGGACCTGTGGAACTCGCCAACCCGCATCCTGGCACCGGTGATGCTGGTGTCGCTGCTGTTCGGCATGGTCGATGCCATAAAGGGCAGCAGCGTTGCCCATGTGCTGCCGGACTTCCTGGCACACCTGCCGCTGAGCGACCAGGGCCTGGCCTGGCTGGTGCCTTCGGTGGTGACCCTGGTGGGCGCAGTGGCCTGCGACCGCCTGCTGGGCAAGCCACGCGAAGCGTTGGCTTGACAGTCGAAGCCTGAGGCGGCACTGGCCACAAGCCATAAGGTGCTCGCCTAAGGTGGAAACCCCAAGCCCCGTATCCGTGAGGATGCGGGGTTTTTTTTGGCGTCAGTGTGCCTTTCCTTGCTTGCCAGCGTCGAAATCCGGTCCCTATCCTTCAGGTATCTGGCCCTCTCGGGAACCCTGCATGAACTTCATCCAAAGCAATCTCAGCAATCTGTTGGCCATCGCCTGGTTCGCCCTGTGCTGGGGCGGCTACACCCGCTACGCCATATGGAAGGGTCGCGACACTGCGTGCCTGGCCAGCGTGCTGCATCTGTACCGTGAGGACTGGATGCGCCGCATGCTGCTGCGTGACAACCGCATCGCCGATGCCAGCGTGATCGGCAACCTTGAGCGCAATGCTTCGTTCTTCGCCTCCAGCACCCTGATCATCCTGGCGGGTATCCTCACTGTGCTCGGCGCTTCCGACCGGGCGCTGTCATTGCTGGCGGACCTGCCGCTGGTGCAGCAAACGTCGCAAGGTATGTCGGAGATCAAGCTGTTGTGCCTGGCCATGGTGTTCGTCTACGCCTTCTTCACCTTCAGCTGGTGCATGCGCCAGTACAACTTTGCCGCAGTGCTGGTGGGTTCGGCGCCGATGATCGGCGAGCGCCTAGTCAATGAACTGGAACGCAAGGCGTTCGCCTCGCGGGCGGCGAGGGTGTTGTCACTGGCGGCCAACCAGTTCAACTTCGGGCTGCGTTCTTATTACTTCGGCATGGCCATGTTGAGCTGGTTTATCAGCCCGTGGTTATTCATGGCCATGAGTGTCGGCGTAGTGCTGATTCTGTACCGCCGGGAGTTCCATTCGGATGTGCTGGATGTGATGGTGTTCACACCCACTGAAAGTCTGCCGGCTGAAGTGCCCAGGGAACCCGCCGTGGGCGGAAACAACTGAAACGTTTTATTTGCCGTTTTTCAGGCACAAAAAAACCCGACCATGTCGGGTTTTTTTGTATAGACCGATTACTGCTTGGCAGGCTCGGCCGGGGTGGCTGGCGCGGCTTCCGGAGCCGGAGTAGCCGGAGCGGCTTCTTCGGCAGCCTTCTGCTCGGCTTCGGCCTGATCTTTGGCGGCTTCGGCGTTTTCCTTGGCAGCCTCGTTCATCTTATCCTGAGCTTCGCCCGCTTTCTCCTGGGCTTGCTCGGCGTGTTGCTGTGCGTCCTGGGCTTTGTCTTCGCTCGCTTTATCGCAAGCAGCCAGGCCCATGGCAGCGGCCAGCATCAGAGCAAAAGCAAAAGGTTTACGCATGGGGGTGTTTCTCCTTGGTGGAATAAGTGACTTGTTCCTTCGAGTCCAACTACGCGGAATAAGTTCCGCGAAGGTTACACATATATAACGCCCTCATCTATATAGACTTTTCAACGAATTTATGCCGCGGTGGCAATGTGGGTGGTAACAGGCTATGAGTGATGCAACCTTGAAGGCCATGGCCGAGCGTTTTCTCTCGGCGCTGCAACATTGTCAGTTATTGCAGATGCGCGTGGGCCAGGCCAATGCCGATGGCATCACCCTGGTCCTGCCCTGGTCGCCGGCCATTGTCGGCAACCCGCAGACCGGTGCCGTGCACGGCGGCGCGCTGACCACGCTGATGGACACCACCTGCGGCATGGCCACGCTGTGCGTGCTGCCGCGCTTCGAAGTGTGCCCGACCCTGGACCTGCGCATCGACTACATGCACCCGGCCGAAGCCGGCAAGGCCATCTACGGTCACGCCCAGTGCTATCGGGTAACCCGCGACGTGATCTTCACCCGTGGCACGGCCTACCAGGACGACCCGGCGCAACCGATCTGCCAGGTAGTGGGTACGTTCATGCGCCTGGGCCAGCAGATCAAAGGTGGCATCCGTTTCGGCAATAGCCTGAAGGAGGGCGGCGCATGATTCCGCACGCGGTTCGCCAGCAACTCAACGCTGCCCACGCGGTTGGCGATTACCGGCCATTACTGGCGCTGATTCCCTACGCCAGCCTGATCGGCATCGAATGCGAACGCCAGGGCGATGATCTGCTGTTCCGCCTGCCGGCCAGGCAGGACAACATCGGCAACCCGCTGCTACCCGCCATCCACGGTGGAGTGATAGCAGGCTTCATGGAATTGTCGGCAGCGCTTTATCTGCTGATCTACAGCGAGAGCGCGAGCATTCCGAAGATCATCGACTTTTCCATCGACTACCTGCGCGCCGGGCACTTTCGCGATACCTATGCCCAGTGCCAGCTATGGCGCCAGGGGCGGCGGGTGACCAATGTGGCCATCACCGCCTGGCAGGCTGACCGGCAGGCGCCGATTGCCACCGCCCGCGCGCATTTCAAGATCGAACCGCAAGCGCCCTTGAAATCATCCGGGCAGCCCCCATCTGCATGACATCCGCCGTCAACGCAGGCCGAACCGGCCGCCGGCGCCAACTGCCATCAGATCGGAGTTTTGAAGACCATGAGTGTGGAGACTCAAAAAGAAACGCTGGGCTTCCAGACCGAGGTGAAGCAGCTGCTGCACCTCATGATCCATTCCTTGTATTCGAACAAGGAGATCTTCCTGCGTGAATTGATCTCCAACGCCTCCGACGCGGCCGACAAGCTGCGTTTCGAGGCCCTGGCCAAGCCAGAGCTGTTCGAGGACGACGCCGACCTGAAGATTCGCCTGAGCTTCGACAAGGATGCCGGTACCGTGACCCTCGAGGACAACGGCATCGGCATGAGCCGCGAAGACGTCATCGCCCACCTGGGCACCATTGCCAAGTCCGGCACCGCCGACTTCATGAAGAACCTCACCGGTGACCAGAAGAAGGACTCGCACCTGATCGGTCAGTTCGGTGTGGGCTTCTATTCTGCATTCATTGTCGCCGACAAGGTCGACGTGTACAGCCGCCGCGCCGGTCTGCCGGCCGCCGAAGGCGTGCACTGGTCGTCGAAGGGCGAGGGCGAGTTCGAGGTCGCCACCGTCGACAAGCCGCAGCGCGGTACCCGCATTGTCCTGCACCTGAAGAAGGGCGAGCAGGAGTTCGCCGATGGCTGGCGCCTGCGCAACGTGGTCAAGAAATACTCTGACCACATCGCCCTGCCGATCCAGCTGCCGAAGGAGCAGGTCGCCGCCGAAGGCGAGGAGCAGCCGGCCCAGGAATGGGAAACCGTCAACCGTGCCAGCGCCCTGTGGACCCGTCCGCGTACCGAGATCAAGGACGAGGAGTACCAGGAGTTCTACAAGCACATCGGCCACGACTTCGAGAACCCGCTGGCCTGGAGCCACAACAAGGTCGAAGGCAAGCTCGAATACAACTCGCTGCTGTACGTGCCGGCCCGCGCGCCGTTCGACCTGTACCAGCGCGAAGCGCCACGCGGCCTGAAGCTGTACGTGCAGCGTGTGTTCATCATGGACCAGGCCGAGTCGTTCCTGCCGCTGTACCTGCGCTTCATCAAGGGCGTGGTCGATTCCAACGACCTGTCGCTCAACGTGTCGCGGGAAATCCTGCAGAAAGACCCGATCATCGACTCGATGAAGACCGCGCTGACCAAGCGCGTGCTGGACATGCTGGAGAAACTGGCCAAGAACGAACCCGAGCAGTACAAGGGCTTCTGGAAGAACTTCGGCCAGGTGCTGAAGGAAGGCCCGGCCGAGGACTTCGCCAACAAGGAGAAGATTGCCGGCCTGCTGCGCTTCGCCTCTACCCAGGATGACAGCGGCGAGCAGAGCGTTGCTCTGGCCGACTACCTGGCCCGGGCCAAGGAAGGCCAGGACAAGATCTACTACCTGACCGGCGAGTCGTACGCGCAGGTCAAGAACAGCCCGCACCTGGAAGTCTTCCGCAAGAAGGGCATCGAAGTGCTGCTGCTGACCGACCGTATCGACGAGTGGCTGATGAGCTACCTCAACGAGTTCGACGGCAAGGCCTTCGTCGACGTCGCCCGTGGCGACCTGGACTTGGGCAAGCTGGATTCGGAGGAAGACAAGAAAGCCCAGGAAGAAGTTGCCAAGGAGAAGGAAGGCCTGGTCGAGCGCCTGAAGGGGGCACTGGGTGACAGCGTGGCCGAAGTTCGCGTGTCGCACCGCCTGACCGACTCGCCGGCGATTCTCGCCATCGGTGAGCAGGACCTGGGCCTGCAGATGCGCCAGATCCTCGAAGCCAGCGGGCAGAAGGTGCCGGAGTCCAAGCCGATCTTCGAGTTCAACCCGACTCACCCGCTGATCGAGAAGCTGGACAACGAGCAGAGCGAAGACCGCTTTGCCGAGCTGTCGCATATCCTGTTCGACCAGGCGGCCCTGGCGGCCGGTGACAGCCTCAAGGATCCGGCTGCTTACGTTCGTCGCCTGAACAAGCTGCTGGTCGAGCTGTCTGCTTGAGTTGATGGATGGAAAGCCCGCTTCGGCGGGCTTTTTTCATGGCGGGCATGATCATGAGTGGCAAAGGAGTGTTTGATGAGCAAAGTAATCGTCGAATCGCTGGTCTATCACCTGTCCGGCAAGACCTATGAAAGCCGCCTGGTATATGAGCCGGGAGCGTTGGGCCGCCCGGGCTTGGTGATGGCGCCGAACTGGATGGGCATTGGCGAAGGGGCCGAGCGCATCGCCAAGGAAGTGGCCGAGAAAGGCTATGTGGTGCTTGTTGCCGACCTGTACGGGCAATCGTTGCGCCCGTCGAATGCCGACGAGGCTGGTGCGGCCATGATGCCGCTGAAGAACGACCGTGGCGAATTGCGCAAGCGCATGCAGGAAGCCCTGGCCCAGCTGCTGGGGCAGTCGAAGGCGCTGCTGGAGCCGGGCAAGGTGGCCACCTTCGGCTTCTGCTTCGGTGGCTGCTGTGCCCTGGAGCTGGCACGTTCTGGCGCCGACCTGCGCGCGGCGGTGTCGTTCCATGGCACCCTGGACACGCCAGACCCGGCGGATGCCAAGCGCATCAAGGGCTCGGTGCTGGTGCTGCACGGCGCATCGGACCCGCTGGTGCCCAAAGAGCAGCTGCCGGCGTTCGAGGATGAGATGAACGCGGCGAAGGTCGATTGGCAATTGCTCAGCTATGGCGGCGCGGTGCACTCGTTTACCGACCCGAATGCCAATGTGCCGGGCAAGATGCAGTATGACCGGCGTACTTCGGAGCGGGCGTTCCGCGCGATGCATAACCTGCTGAGTGAAGTGTTCCAGCGCTGACATTGCACGGGGCTGCCAAGCAGCCCCAAATCAGCGCGGCAGCTCGATCCTCGAAGTTTCCCCCGGCACCACTGGCCAATCCCCCGCAGCCCACCTGGCCCGGGCCTGTTCGATCAGTTGCCCGTCACTGGCGACAAAATTCCAGTTCATCCGCCGCGGCCCATCCAGTGGCGCGCCGCCAATCAGCACCAGCTGGCACTCACCCTGCGCATACAGCGTCACCTCTTCGTCCTCCGGCAGGACCACCAGGCTGCACGGCTCCACGTCCTCATCGTTCATCGTCAGCTCACCTTCGAGCAGGTACAGCGCCCGCTGGGCATGCTCGGTCGGTACCCGCAAGGTAGTCGCCGGCTGCATTTGCACATAGGCGTAAAGGGTAGGGGACAGCACTGCCACCGGCGATTGCAGGCAGAACCCGCTGCCGGCGATCATGCAGATGCGCACCCCCAGGCTGTCACTGACGGGCAGGCTGGCAGCCGGGTAATGGTTGTAGCTTGCCGGGCCTTGTTCCTGCTCGCGCGGCGATGCCAGCCATACCTGCAACCCGTGCAGGCGCGAGCCATGGGCCAAGGCATCCTCGGGCGTGCGCTCGACGTGGGCCACGCCGCTGCCTGCGGTCATCCAGCTGACGTCACCCGGTAGCACCCGCTGTGCCGAGCCGAGGCTGTCCTTGTGCAGTATTGCCCCTTCGAACAGATAGGTCAGGGTAGACAGGCCGATGTGCGGGTGCTGGCGAATGTCCATGCCATGCCCCGGGGCATAGTCGGTTTCCAGCATGTGATCGAAAAACACGAACGGGCCGACGCTACGGCACTGGGCCGACGGTAGCGGCCGGAGGATCGGCTGGCCCTCGACCGATTCGGCACGCGGGTGGATGACCAGGGGGCTGCTCATGGGAAGGGCTCCAGGCACGGTGGAATGACCCCAAGCATAGCGGTTTGTCTGCCTCGGCTGAACCGTCTCGCTGGGCGGCCGGTCTACTGGGTCGGTATTCGCAAAAGGACGCTGCCCATGATAGCCCGAGCGCTGGCCTGCGCGCTGTTGTCCACCTGGTTGTGTCAGGCGGTACAGGCGCGTGACTACCGCTACAGTGATGCGCATCTTCACTACGTCGATTTCTTTCAGGAAAGCGAAGGCATGCCGGCCCTGATCAAGGCCATGGATGCCGCAGGCATCGAGCAGTCGATGATTTCCGGCATCCCGGTGGCCAAGAAATGGCATGAAGATGAGCCCAAGCGCCCGCGCTACTACGCCGGTGACGACGCCGATGCCTATTGGTACAGCGCCACCGACACCTATGTGGCGGCCGCGCTGCAACAGTTGCCGGACGCCCAGCGCAAACGCTTTCACCCGTTCCTGACCGGCTTCAACCCGGTAGACAAGAATGCCGTGAGCCATATCGAGCGCATGCTCGACCTGTACCCGGGGCTGTGGCAGGGCATTGGCGAGGTGTTCACCCGGCATGACGACCTGACGGCGCTGACCAGCGGCGACACACCGCGCGCCAACAACGAAGCCATGACCCGCATCTATCACCTGGCGGCCGAGCGCGACCTGCCGGTGTTGCTGCATTCCAATATCACCTCCAAGCGCGAACGTAACCCGCTGTACCTGGCTGAGATCGAAGAGCCGTTGCGCAACCATCCGCACACCCGTTTCATCTGGGCGCACGCTGGCACCAGCATGGAAATTCACCGGCACCAGACGCAGATGGATTTTCTGCTGCCGGTGCTGACGCGGTTGCTGGAAGATTACCCGAACCTGTATGTCGACCTGTCGTGGAGCGTGCTGCAGCCCTACCTGCTGGACGGCAAGGGCGTGCCGCGCAAGGCGTGGCTGGCTTTGGTCGAGAAGTACCCGGAGCGCTTCATGCTGGGCTCGGATGTGGTGGGGCGCTTTGGCAGCTTGGGCGAGCAGATGCACGGTTTCAGGCCGTTCCTGGACGCCTTGCCGGAACAGGTGGCCAACAAAGTGGCCAAGGATAACTTCCTGGCTGTGCTGCCCAGGCAGAAATAATGAGTGTCAGTGCTGGCCCTGCCGCTGGCGAGCCAGCTTCAGCAGGACCCCGCCGCCGGATGGCAGCAATGAAAACGCCCCGAACCAGTCGGGGCGTTTTGGTCTACTGCATCAGCGTCTTACTTGCCAGTCCAGCGCTTGAGCACCAAGGTGGCGTTGGTGCCGCCGAAGCCGAAGCTGTTGCTCATGACCGTGTCGATCTTGGCGTTTTCTTCGGTCTTGCGCAGGATCGGCAGGTCGGCGACCTCCGGGTCCAGCTCGTCGATGTTGGCGGAGCCGGCGATGAAATTGTTTTCCATCATCAGCAGGCAGTAGATCGCCTCGTGCACGCCGGCGGCGCCCAGCGAGTGGCCCGACAGGCTCTTGGTAGAGCTGATCTTCGGCGCGTTGGCACCGAATACTTCGCGAACGCCCTTGATCTCGGCAACGTCGCCGACCGGGGTCGAGGTGCCGTGGGTGTTCAGGTAGTCGATCGGGGTGTCGACAGTGGACAGCGCCTGCTGCATGCAGCGGATGGCACCTTCGCCGCTCGGAGCGACCATGTCGTAACCGTCGGAAGTAGCGCCGTAGCCGACGATTTCGGCGTAGATCTTGGCGCCGCGGGCCAGCGCGTGTTCCAGCTCCTCGACCACCACCATGCCGCCACCACCGGCAATGACGAAGCCGTCACGGTCGGCGTCGTAAGCGCGCGAGGCCAGTTCCGGGGTCTCGTTGCGCTTGGTCGACAGGGCGCCCATGGCGTCAAACAGGAACGACTGGCTCCAGTGCTCTTCTTCACCGCCACCGGCGAAGACGATGTCCTGCTTGCCCCACTGGATCTGCTCCAGCGCGGTGCCGATGCAGTGTGCCGAAGTGGCGCAGGCCGAGGAGATCGAGTAGTTGATGCCCTTGATCTTGAACGGGGTGGCCAGGCACGCTGAAACGGTGCTGCCCATGGTGCGGGTTACGCGATAAGGACCGACACGTTTGACGCCCTTCTCGCGCAGGGTATCCAGCGCTTCCATCTGGTTCAGGGTCGAGGCGCCGCCGGAGCCAGCCACCAGGCCGGTACGCGGGTTGGAAACCTGTTCGTCGGTCAGGCCGGCGTCCTTGATCGCGTCCTGCATCGCCAGGTAGGCGTAGGCAGCGGCGTGGCCGACGAAGCGGTAGACCTTGCGGTCGATCAGTTCTTCGAGGTTGAGGTCGATGGACCCGGAAACCTGGCTACGCAGCCCCATTTCCTTGTATTCCGGGTTGTAACGGATACCCGGACGGCTGTTGCGCAGGTTTTCGGTGACGGTAGCTTTGTCATTGCCCAGGCACGATACGATGCCCAGACCAGTGATAACGACGCGGCGCATGCGAATAACCCTTAGAAATTGTCAGTGGAGGTGAACACGCCGACCCGCAGGCCTTCGGCAGTGTAGATCTCGCGGCCGTCGACGCTGACCGAGCCATCGGCGATGGCCATGTTCAGCTTGCCCTTCAGGACGCGCTTGATGTGGATGTTGTAAGTGACCTTCCTGGCCTGCGGCAGTACCTGGCCAAAGAACTTCACCTCGCCCGAACCCAGGGCGCGACCGCGGCCCGGCAGGCCCTGCCAGCCGAGGAAGAAACCGACCAGCTGCCACATGGCGTCGAGGCCCAGGCAGCCCGGCATTACCGGGTCGCCTTCGAAATGGCAGGCGAAGAACCACAGGTCCGGGGTGATATCCAGCTCGGCGACCAATTCACCTTTGCCGTACTTGCCGCCTTCTTCGCTGATATGGGTGATGCGATCGACCATCAGCATGTTCGGCGCGGGCAGTTGCGCATTACCTGGGCCGAACAGCTCACCGCGACTGCAGCGCAGCAGGTCTTCCCGAGTAAAGGCGTGTTGTTTGGTCATGCGAGCTCCTCAATAACCCCCTGTGGCAGGGGATGAATCTTCCCGGCCGGCCCGAAAACCAACTGCTTCGGGGCGGCAGCCTACAGGTAGACTATTGCGTTGTGGTGAAAGTCACAGTGCGCCTGGTGAAAGAAGTACAGGTGTGCACTGAAACGTCTATTTTCAGGTCCGTTGAAGGTCCTGTCCAGTGTTTAAGACTGCCGCACTTTAGCATTTATCGCCAGTCGCGGTTGTCCGACCGGGCAGCCAGCGCTGCAGTACCTGCTGCAGTTCGGTGCGGCGCAAGGGTTTGCTCAGGTAGTCGTCCATCCCGGCCGCCATGCAACGCTCGCGGTCGCCCTGCAAGGCATTGGCGGTCAGGGCGATGATCGGTAGCGCGGCACCATTGGGCAACTGGCGGATGCGCCGGGTTGCCTCATAGCCGTCCAGGTGCGGCAGGCGACAGTCCATCAGCACGGCGGCAAAGCGCTGCCGGCTGACCCGTTCGACCGCCTCCAGGCCGTCCTCGGCCGTGCATACCGCCAGCCCCAGGCTGCGCAGCATGGCGGCGATGACGCTCTGGTTGACCTGGTTGTCCTCCACCAGCAACACCTGCTCTTGGTCGCCAACCGCAGGTTGGGTAGCGGCAGGCTGCGTCAGCGCGGCCGCGGCAGGGCTGGCCAGGGCCAACGGCATTTCCAGGGTAAAGGTCGAGCCAAGGCCTTCACGGCTTTCGCCGCGCAGCTTGCCACCCATGCGTTCGGCCAGGGTGCGGGCGATCGACAGCCCCAGCCCGGTGCCGCCATAGCGGCGGGAAATCGAGCTGTCGGCCTGCTGGAAGGCCACGAACATCATTTCCAGGCGTTCGCTGTCGATGCCGATACCGGTGTCACGCACGCTGCAGGTCAGCCAGATCAGTTGCCGGTCGAGCACCTGCCAGTGCGCCTCGACCTGCACCTGCCCGCGTTCGGTGAACTTCAGTGCGTTGCCGACCAGGTTCAGCAGGATCTGGCGGATGCGCGTGGGGTCGCCGTTGACCTGCAAGTGCTCGATCCCGACCGGTAGTTGCAGGTGCAGGTCGAGACCGCGTTGCTGGGCGCTGTGCTGGAACGACAGGACGCTGCTGGTGATCAGCTCGCCGAGGTTGAAGTCGATGTGTTCCAGCTGTAGCGCGGTACGTTCGATGCGCGAGAAGTCGAGGATGTCATTGATGACCTTGAGCAGGTGCCCGGTGGACTCGCTGGCCACCGCGGCGTACTCGGCCTGTTCGGTGTTCAGCGGCGTGGTTTCCAGCAACTGCAGCATGCCCAGCACGCCATTCATCGGTGTGCGCAGCTCGTGGCTCATCATTGCCAGGAAGTCCGACTTGGCGCGGTTGGCCTGCTCGGCCTCTTCGCGGGCCTGGATCAACTCGGCAATCGCCTGTTTCTGCTCGTCGCTGGCCTGCTCCAGGGCGTGCGCCAGGTTGTTGATATGGCGCGCCAGGTGACCCAGCTCGCTGTCGTCGACCACCGGCAACAACCTGTCGTACTCGCCCTGCTGGATTGCCTTGACCGCATGGCCCATGTCGCTGATCGGCTTGGCCAGGCTGAGGGCCAGGCGGCGCGCCAGGAGGAAGGTGAACAACAGGGCGAACAGCGCGAGGATGCCGGCCTTGATCACGATTTCCTGCTGGCGCTGGCTGAAGGCGTCATCGGACATGCCGACGATCACCCGGCCCAGGTAGTCGTCGCCGATGGCTGGGGCGGTTGCCTTGCCCTGTTGCAGGAAGTCATTGTCCAGGCGGATCTGCTGCAGGCGGATGGGCGCCTGGAACACTTCGACACGCTGCGCGCGGTTGGCGCTTTCGTCGGACTGCTCGACGTACACCAGAATGTGGTTGCGGCTGTCCTGCACTTCGAGGAAGCGCACGTGGGGAATGCTGAGGGTGGCGCGCATCAGGCCCTCGAGCACCTCGTTGTTGCCGGAGATCACCCCGTACTCCGAGGCCGGCGCCAACTGGTTGGCGATCAGTTGCCCGGTGTGGTTCAGTTCCTGGCGCAGGTCCTGGATGCGAACGAAGGTAAAGAAGCTGATCAGCAGCAGGGTCAGCAACAGGGCAGGGCCGAGGCTGATGATCTGGGTGCGGGTGTGGATGTCCCAGCTCAGGCGCTTGCTCATGGGGTGGGTTCTCCTTCGGCCAGGGCCTTGGCGGCGGCGTTCGGATCGATCGGTTCAAGGCCCAGGGCGCGCGCCACCTGCTGGTTGCCGCTGACGCCGTAGCGTGCCGGATACAAGCTGCGTGGCCAGCGCGCCGGCGGCTGGTCGAGCAACTGGTCGAGTACCGCCAGCCAGTCGTCCTGGTCGCTGAAGGTGCTGGCCAGCGCGCCGGCGCGGACGAACCCGGCGTTCGGGCCGATCAACGCCATCTGCCGGCCATAGCTGCTCAACAGCAGGTTCTTGGCGGTCTTGGAGTTGTACAGGTCAGGGTCGTCCAGGCCCAGCAGCACATCGCTGTTGGCCAGCAGGTGCTGCAGTGGCCGGCTGTCACGCGGGTCGGGCCAGTCCTGGGCAACGATCTCCAGGCCCAGCGGGCGGGCAGCAAGGCGCAGCTCTTCGAGCAGGAAACCACTGTGTTCGCCGTACAGCACGCCAATGCGCTGGGCTTGTGGCAGCAGGTAGCGCGCCAGGCGCAGTTGCCGGCCCAGCGGCGGGTCGCTCCACAACAACGTGAGGAACGCTGGCAGCGACTTTCCCAGGCGCTGTGCAGCCTGTACTCGGCTGACCCGCATGGCCAGGGCTGGCGGGCCGGTGTTTTCACCCAGGCGCCATTCCAGCGCGGCGTTGTCCAGCAAGATCAGGCGCAGGTCGCTCTTGAGCAGGCCGGGACGCGGCAGGTCGGCGGTGCTCTGGAAGTGCACATGATCGTGTGGGCGGCGGCTTTCCAGTGCCGCGACGAAACTGCGGATGCCGGGCTGGTCCTCCGCGCCGACCAGCACGATCTCGCTGGCGGACAGCGGCCCCAACGGCCACAGGCACAGCAGCAACAGGCGCAGCAACAGGGCCATCAGAACTCCAGCTCCGCGCTGACGCTCAGGCGGTGGCGGCTGTCGTAGCGGTTCTGGATCGCCGTGGTCGGTTCATCGTCCAGGCGCTGTTGCCACAGCGCCGCCAGTTCAAGGTTGCTGCCCTGCACCCGGAAGCGTTTGGCCAGGCGCAGGTCGAGGCGCTCGTAACGGTACTGGTTGAGGGCATCGTCGCCGTAGTAGAACAGCGCGCTCGACCAGCCATCGCCCCATTCGCGCATCCAGCCGGCCGAACCGCTGTTGCGGGCACTGAGGCGGCGGTCGTCGGGGTTGCTGGCCCAGGCATCCACGTAGGCATAGGTCAGGCGCAGGCGGTCGCGCAGGGTCGGGCGCCAGTCCAGTTGTGCCTCGCTACCGCTGAAGCGGGCCTTGTTGGCGTTGCTGGCGATGAACTGGTTGTTCTTCAGGGGCTCGCTGATCATTCCGGTGATCTCGTCGTAGAACAGCTTCACATCCATGCTCAGGTCGATGTCGCTGAAGTAACCGTTGTAGCCGACCTCGCGCGAGCGCATGCGCTCCTGCTCGAGGTCGCCCGGGCCGCGGGTCTTGACGAAGTACTCGCCGTTTTGCAGGCCGAACGCATTGGGGCTGAGGTTCTTGACCGTGTAGCTCCAGTTGACGTTGTTCTCGAACATGTCGGGCGAACGCACGGCCTCGGAATACACCGCGCGCAAGCCATGGCGCGGGGTGATCAGGTAGTTGACTGCCACCCGCGGGGTCAGCGAGCTGCCCGACAGGCGCGAGTCTTCGAACATGGTGCCGCCCTGCAGGATCCAGTGCTCGTCGGCGCGCCACTCCAGTTGGCCGAACAGGCGCCAGGTCTGGTCGTCGATGCTGCCGTTGAAGTAGGTCTGCGAGTCGGCACGATCGTAGCGGTAATTCATGCCGCTGAGCAGGCGCAGGCTGTCGGTCAGGCTCAGGGTGTCCTGGATTTCCAGGTCGTAGCGGGTTTCCCGCGTGCTCTGGTCGACATCGCCGCAGACCTGCTGGTTGCCACCGTTCGCCCACTGCTGCTGAACCTTCTCCAGCAGCCCTTTCATGACCGGGTCGTCGGTCGAAAGTGGCGCACCGATGGCAATGCCGCGTGCCACTTTTTCGGCGAAGTCAGGGTTGATCTGCCAGAGCTGGGTCAATTCCGGGCTGAACGACTGCAAGGCGTCGCAGGCCCGCCATACCTGCTGACGGTCGAAGTGCTGGGCCGAGCCCTGGATATACAGGCTGTGCTCGGAACTGAAGTCTTTGGTCCAGCGCACTGAGCCAGCGTAGTCCTTGGCATTGACATCCGCGTCGTTGCCCGCCTCGTATTTCTTGAACACCGGCTGGTAGGTGTAAGGCCGCTGGTTGCTGCCTTCCTTCGCTGCCAGTTGCCATTCCAGGGTCTGGTCATGTGCCAGGCTGTGGCTGGCATTGAGGTTGAAGCGAGTCAGCCGGCGGCTGTCACGGTAGTCCTGGCCGAACTGGTTTTCATCGAAACCGTCGTCCTGCTGGCCGGACAGCGACAGGCGCATGTCGCCACCGTCCCAGCCGAAGCCGTGGCTGGCGTAGAAGTCATTGATGCCGTCCTCGCTACGGGTGGTCTTCAGCCGCGTGCCATGGCTGTCGGCGGGGTTGCGGGTAAGGATGTTGACCACCGCCATCAGCGCATTGGCGCCGTAGCTGACCGTGTTCGGGCCGCGAAACACCTCGATGCGCTCGATGTCTTCCATGGCCAGCGGGATATCGCTCCAGTCCACCGTGGCCAGGCCTGCGCGGTACACCGAGCGGCCGTCGATCAGTACCTGCATGCGCCGGGCGTCATTGACGTTGCTGCCATGGTAGTTGACCGTCGGCTGGTTGCCGGCGCCATAGCCGATCATCATGCCCGGCACCAGGCGCAGCAATTCGGGAATGTCACGTGCGCCGCTGGCGCGGATCAGCTCGCTATCGAGCACGGTCATGCTGCCCGGCACTGCTGCCGGGGACTGTTTCAGGCGCGTGGCGGTCAGCACCTGCGGCAGGTCGGCGTTGTCGATGAACAGATCGTCGGCCACGGCCGGGCCGCCGAGCAGGGCAGTCAGCAGGAGCAGGCGCGGGTACGGGGGCGTGCCAAAGAACACGGGGCTGCCTTGTTTCAGGATTGAGACAGGCATGGTAACTGACCGGGCGGGTTTTGCCAGTGGGCCGTGGAGTGCGGGCCTGGAATGGTGTTTCGGGCGGGCGGGGCTTGATCTCACAGGCGCCAAAAAATCATGGCGAACCTGAAAAAGCCTCACCACTGGTTCTGTAGCAAGTGACCCGTATAATGTTCAGGTCGCCACTTTACTTAATGGCTCTAACGGATTGAATATGACTGAACAGCAACCTGTTGCAGTTCTGGGAGGCGGCAGCTTCGGCACCGCCGTGGCGAACCTGCTGGCCGAAAATGGCGTG
This sequence comes from Pseudomonas sp. TE21394, assembly GCF_054057835.1. Classification (NCBI taxonomy): domain Bacteria; kingdom Pseudomonadati; phylum Pseudomonadota; class Gammaproteobacteria; order Pseudomonadales; family Pseudomonadaceae; genus Pseudomonas; species Pseudomonas sp. TE21394. The sequence goes on from NZ_JBSRZR010000001.1 coordinate 3,756,512, forward strand.
CCAGTGCGCCAATGGATGCGCGACCCCGAGCAGGCCGAAGCCATGCGCGTCAATCGCCAGAATCCGCGCTACCTCAAGGGTATCCGCCTGCACGATGGCGTCGAGCCGGTCAACGACCTGCTGACGACCTTGCACGATAGCGACCTGATCTTCGTCGCCCTGCCATCGAGCGCCCTGCGCAGCGTGCTGGCGCCCCACGCCGAGCTGCTGCGCGGCAAAGGCCTGGTCAGCCTGACCAAGGGCATCGAAGCGCAGAGCTTCAAACTGATGAGCCAGATCCTCGAAGAAATCGCCCCCGAAGCCCGCATCGGGGTGCTGTCGGGCCCCAACCTGGCCCGTGAGATCGCCGAGCACGCGCTGACCGCCACGGTGGTTGCCAGCGAAGACGAAAAACTCTGCCAGCAGGTGCAGGCCGTGCTGCATGGACGTACCTTCCGTGTCTACGCCAGTGCCGACCGCTTTGGCGTCGAACTGGGTGGGGCGTTGAAGAACGTCTATGCCATCATCGCCGGCATGGCGGTGGCGCTGGGCATGGGCGAGAACACCAAGAGCATGCTGATTACCCGTGCCCTGGCCGAGATGACCCGCTTTGCCGTCAGCCAGGGGGCCAACCCCATGACCTTCCTCGGCCTGGCCGGGGTGGGTGACCTGATCGTCACCTGTTCCTCGCCGAAGAGCCGCAACTACCAGGTTGGCTTCGCGCTGGGGCAGGGCCTGAGCCTGGAGCAGGCTGTCAACCGGTTGGGCGAAGTGGCCGAAGGCGTCAACACCCTCAAGGTGCTCAAGGCCAAGGCCCAGGAAGTGCAGGTGTACATGCCGCTGGTGGCGGGCCTGCATGCGATCCTGTTCGAAGGCCGTACGCTGAACCAGGTGATCGAGCACCTGATGCGCGCCGAGCCCAAGACCGATGTCGATTTCATTTCCATCAGCGGCTTCAACTGAGCCGCCCCCAGCAAGGAGCGAAACATGAACGATACCCCGGAACGCGCCCAGCGCGAGTCGATCATCCTGCGGGTGCTGTGGATGCTGGTTTTCCTGGTGGTCTGGCAACTGGCCGAGATCCTTCTCGGCGGCCTGGTGCTGGTGCAGTTGATCTATCGCCTGGTGTACGGCGCGCCAAGCGCCAGCCTGATGAATTTTGGCGACAGCCTGAGCCAGTACCTGGCGCAGATCGGCCGATTCGGCAGCTTCCACAGCGACCAGAAGCCGTGGCCGTTCGCTGACTGGCCTACGCCGCGCGCCCCGGAAGGCGAGGCGCCGCACGCCGTGGCCGCTGCGCCGCACCCGGTTCGTGACGAGGAGCCCAAGCTGTGAAGCTGTGGGTACTGCGCCACGGCGAAGCGGAGCCGCGGGCCAGCAGCGATGCCGAACGCCGGCTGACCGCCCATGGCCGCGAACAGGTGCTGCACAGCGCTGCTCGCCTGCTGGGCCAGCCGTTGCAGGCGATTCTTGCCAGCCCCTATGTGCGCGCCCAGCAGACGGCAGCCCTGGTGCATCAAACCCTGGGTTGCGCCGAGCCCGTGCGTACCGTGCCGTGGTTGACGCCCGAAAGCAACGTGCAGCAGGTGATCGGCGAAATCGAGCGCCTGGGCCTGGAGCATGTGTTGCTGGTCAGTCATCAGCCGCTGGTGGGGGCGTTGGTCGGCGCGCTGGAGCACGGCCATCAACAGCGCCCGGCGGGCATGAGCACTGCCAGCCTGGCGGAACTGGAAGGGGACTGGCCGCTGGCTGGCCTGATGACCCTTCGGGCGATCAACTCCCCGGCTTGAGCCCAGGGCGTGCCCGCTCCCACGGAGATTGGGCAATTCTTCGGATCTTGAGCAACAGTGACCTGATAGCCCTCGTCGATGACCTTTCCGGATGTTGCCGAACCTTCCGTCGATGCCGACAATGGGCCATCATTCCCATCCGGATGTGGCGCCATGTCGCAGCAGATCTTCTTCGCCCATGCCAACGGTTTCCCCTCGGCCACCTACGGCAAACTGTTCGCGGCGCTGGCACCGGACTACCAGGTGCAGCACCTGGCCCAGCACGGGCACGATCCGCGCTTCCCGGTTGACGACAACTGGCAAGGGCTGGTCGATGAGCTGTTGCACCACCTGGCCCGGCAGGGCCAGCCAGTATGGGGTGTGGGCCATTCGCTGGGCGGTGTGCTGCACCTGCATGCGGCCCTGCGCTGCCCGGAGTACTACCGGGGTGTGGTGATGCTCGACTCGCCAGTACTCACCGGCGCCGACCAGTGGCTGCTGCGCACCGCCAAGCGCTTCGGCTTCATCGACCGTATCACCCCGGCTGGCCGAACCTTGGGACGCCGCGAAATCTTCGGCGACCGTAACAGCGCCCGCGCCTATTTTGCTGGCAAGTCACTGTTTCGCCATTTTGACCCCGATTGCCTGGATGCGTATGTCGAGCATGGTCTGCAAGCGGTGCCGCAGGGGTTGCAACTGCGCTTCGACGTCGCTACCGAAATCAGCATCTACCGTAGCATCCCGCATACCAGCCCTGCGCCTGCGCGGCACTTGCAGGTGCCACTGGCCATGGTTCGTGGCGAGCGCAGCAAGGTCATTCGCCGTCACCATGCGCTGGCCGTACGCAGCATGCCCAAGGGCGAATACCACAGCGTGCCGGGAGGGCACATGTTCCCCCTGGAGCGGCCAACCGACACCGCCAGCCTGATCAAAGGCCTGTTCGACCGCTGGAGCCAGGCATGAGCACGCAGGTCGAGGAAATCCGCCTGAGCCTGGGCCACATCGAACTGGCGGCGCACCTCTTCGGCCCGGAAGATGGCCTGCCGGTGATCGCCCTGCATGGCTGGCTCGACAACGCCAACAGCTTCGCCCGCCTGGCACCACGCCTGCAAGGCCTGCGCATCGTCGCCTTGGACCTGGCCGGGCATGGCTACTCGGAGCACCGCCCGCCCGGCGCCGGCTATGCCCTGGCCGATTACGCCCATGACGTGCTGCGGGTAGCCGGGCAACTGGGCTGGCAACGTTTCGCCCTGCTCGGCCATTCGCTGGGGGCAATCATTTCGGTACAACTGGCTGGCGCGTTGCCAGAGCGGGTCAGCCACCTGGCCTTGATCGATGGTGTCATCCCCCCGACCGGTGCCGAGCAGGACGCCGCCGAGCGCCTGGGCATGGCCCTGCAGGCCCAGCTGCGCCTGGACGACAAGCGCAAGTCGGTGTACACGACGCTCGAGCAGGGCGTAGAGGCGCGCATGAAGGGCATGGTCGCGGTCAGTCGCGAGGCAGCTGAGCTGCTGGCCCAGCGCGGCCTGATGCCGGTGCCGGGCGGTTACAGCTGGCGCAGCGACACCCGCCTGACCCTGCCATCGCCGCTGCGCCTGAGTGAAACCCAGGCCATGGCCCATGTGCGCCGGATAAGTTGTCCGGCGTGCCTGGTCGTGGCCGCCGATGGCATGCTGGCACGTCACACCGCGTTGCTGCAGCAGCTACCCTTTGAACAGGTGAGGTTGCCCGGTGGCCATCACCTGCACCTCAACGATGAGCAGGGCGCGGCGCTTGTCGCAGACTGTTTCAATCGCTTCTTTGGCTTTGCTTGACTTGCAGCGGACAACTGTCGAGGCTTGGCGGGTTGAACAGGGAGACAACCATGCAATTGCCAGACATCCTGGAGCTTCACCTCGGCGCTGAGCGCCGCCTGGGTCGCCGATGAGCGCGCCTGTTGCCATTCGTTTTGCCCTCGTGGCTTGCCTAGTGTTCGTCAGCCCTGTGTCATGGGGCGGCAGTCTGCCGGTACCGGAGGACGCCAAGGTGGTCGAGCAACGCCCGGCCGTGGAGCAGGAGCGCGTCTACCCGATGGGCCCACTGCGCAAGATCAGCGGCCGCCTGCGGGTCGAAAACAAGGTCGAAGGCCGTGGCCAGGTCAGCTCGGTCACCTACGAGCTGCCAGTCGAGCGCACCGCCCGCGAAGCGTTCACCAGCGCGCGCGAAGCGCTGCAGCGCGAGGGTGGTTACCCGCTGTTCTGGTGCCAGGGCCGCGATTGCGGCGAAGCCAGCCTGTGGGCCAACGATGTATTCGGCAATGCCCGCCTCAACGGCGGCGACGAGCAACAGGCATTCATCCTGCTGCGCCGCTCGGCGCAGCAGGCCGACACCCTGGTCGCGCTGTACAGCGTTACCCGCGGCAACCGCCGTGCCTACCTGCACGTGGAAGAGTTCGTCGCCGGCAGCCCGCTGGGCGTACTGCTGCCGACTGCCGCCACGGTGCTGCGGGAAATGCGCGACACCGGCAAGCTCGACTACCCTGACCTCGCGGCGCCGCAAGACACCTGGGCAGACCTGCTGGCGCGCAGCTTGAACCTCGACAGCACCCTGCGTGCCAGCCTCAGTGGCCCCCAGGCTGAAGCCTGGCGTGAAGCGCTGGTCAAGGCGGGAGTGCGTAGCGGCCGTCTCGAGGTCGGTGGCGCGCCTGGCGAAGGTTTGCACCTTGAACTGATCCGTTGAATGAGCGCGCCATGGTTAACAATGACCGCCTGTTGATCCAGATTCTGCTGCTGGCACTGCTGGGTGCCGGCCTTTGGGTGATGGCACCGTTCATTTCGGCGCTGTTGTGGGGGGCCATCCTGGCCTTTGCCAGCTGGCCGCTGATGCGTTTGCTTACCCGCGTGCTGGGCGGGCGCGAAACCCTGGCCGCCAGCCTGCTCACCGGCGCCTGGATCCTGATCGTGGCCCTGCCGCTGGTGTGGCTGGGGTTCAACCTGGCCGACCACATTCGCGATGCCACGGCGTTTGTCCGTGATGTGCAGGTCGATGGCCTGCCCGATGCACCGGCCTGGCTGGGTGGCATCCCGTTGGTGGGCGAACGCCTGGTCAGCTGGTGGCAGTCGCTGGACCAGCAGGGCGCGGCCTTGCTGGCTTCGATCAAGCCGCACCTGGGGCAGGTGGGTAACTGGTTGCTGGCGCGCAGTGCGCAAATCGGCAGTGGCGTGCTGGAGCTGACCCTGAGCCTGGTGTTCGTGTTCTTCTTCTACCGCGACGGCCCGCGTTTGTCGGCGTTCGTCCTGCGCTTGCTGCACCGCCTGGTGGGCGAGCGCGGCGAGTATTACCTGGAGCTGGTCGCCGGCACGGTGCAGCGGGTGGTCAACGGCGTGATCGGCACGGCTGCGGCGCAGGCCGTGCTGGCCTTGATCGGCTTCCTGATCGCCGGTGTCCCCGGCGCCATCGTGCTGGGCCTGGTAACCTTCATGCTCAGCCTGATCCCCATGGGGCCGCCCTTGGCCTGGATCCCGGCCACCGCCTGGCTGGTGTGGAAGGGCGAATACGGCATGGCGGTATTCCTGGGCGTCTGGGGCACCTTCGTTATCAGTGGCGTGGACAACGTGCTCAAACCCTACCTGATCAGCCGGGGCGGTAACCTGCCGCTGGTGATCGTGCTGCTGGGGGTGTTTGGCGGCTTGATCGCCTTTGGCTTCATCGGGCTGTTCATCGGGCCGACCTTGCTGGCGGTCGGCTACAGCCTGCTGCTGGACTGGAGCCGCAACGCCGAGCAGCAGCCCCAGCGGTAGCCTGTAACTGGCCTCTTCGCGGGTAAACCCGCTCCCACAGGTGCAGCACAGGCCTTGCCCCTGGTGCAGCTCCTGTGGGAGCGGGTTTACCCGCGAAGAGGCCGGTTCAGGCAACCTCAACCCCTGATTTTTACGCGTTCTTTATTCCCATCCCCACCCCTCGATCTCGCCCCTTTACACCCCTCCCTCGGACAATTTCCCCAAAGCGGCCCAAGCCGCACCACGGGGAGAATGACACATGAACGTGCTCGACGGGCTGTCACTGCTGCTGGCAATGGCATTGGCGTTTTATCTGCTGGTGGCGCTGCTGCGCGCCGATCGCAGCTAGGGAGCGGCCATGCACAGTTACGATTTCGCACTGCTGGTGGCGTTCTTCGCCCTGGTGCTGGTGCCGGCACCTTTACTGGGCCGGTTCTACTACAAGGTCATGGAAGGCCAGCGGACCTGGCTATCACCTGTGCTCGGCCCGGTCGAGCAGGCCTGCTACCGCCTGGCGGGGGTGCGCAGCAGCCAGGAACAGAACTGGCAGCAGTACAGCCTGGCCCTGCTGGCCTTCAACCTGGCCGGGTTCCTGCTGCTGTTCGCCGTCTTGCTGCTGCAGGGCTACCTGCCGTTGAATCCGCAGCACCTGCCCGGCCAGGAATGGTCGCTGGCGTTCAACACCGCTGTCAGCTTCGTCACCAACACCAACTGGCAGGCCTACAGCGGTGAGGCGTCGGTCAGCTACCTGAGCCAGATGCTCGGCCTGACCGTGCAGAACTTCGTCAGCGCCGCCACCGGCCTGGCCGTGCTGGTCGCCCTGTGCCGTGGCATCGCCCGGCGCAGCGCGACGACGTTGGGCAACTTCTGGGTCGACATGACCCGTGCCACCCTCTACGGCCTGCTGCCGCTGTGCCTGCTGCTGGCGCTGCTGCTGGTGTGGCAGGGCGTGCCGCAGACCCTGGCCGATTACGTTCATGCAATCACCCTGCAAGGCACCGAGCAGACCATCCCGCTGGGCCCGGCGGCCAGCCAGATCGCCATCAAGCAACTGGGTACCAACGGCGGTGGCTTCTTCGGTGTCAACTCGGCGCACCCGTTCGAGAACCCTACAGCCTGGAGCAACCTGTTCGAGGTAGCGTCGATCATCCTCATTCCGGCGGCGCTGGTGTTCACCTTCGGCCACTACGTGAAGGACCTGCGCCAGAGTCGCGCCATCCTCGCGTGCATGCTGGCCCTGTTCCTGATCGGCGGTGGCACGGCGTTGTGGTCCGAGTACCAGCCCAACCCGGCCCTGGACAGCGCGCAGGTACAGCAGAGTGCGCCGCTGGAGGGCAAGGAAAGCCGCTTTGGCACTACCGGTTCGGTGCTGTGGACGGTGACTACCACAGCGGCCTCCAACGGTTCGGTCAATGCCATGCACGACAGCCTCAACCCCCTCACCGGGATGGTGGCGATGGTCAACATGATGGTCGGCGAAGTGATTTTCGGCGGCGTCGGTGCGGGGCTGTACGGCATGCTGCTGTTCGTGTTGATCGCGGTGTTCCTGGCCGGGCTGATGATTGGCCGCACCCCGGAATACCTGGGCAAGAAGTTGCAGGCCCGCGAGGTACAACTGCTGGTGGCGACCCTGCTGGTGATGCCGGTCGGCGTACTGGTGCTCGGTGCCATCGCCGCCAGCCTGCCTGGCCCGGCGGCCGCGGTGAGCAACCCCGGTGCGCATGGTTTCAGCCAGTTGCTGTACGCCTACACCTCGGGAGCCGCCAACAACGGCTCGGCCTTTGCCGGCTTCGGCGCCGGCACGGTGTTCCACAACCTGATGATCGGCCTGGCCATGCTCATCGGCCGCTTTGGCTACATCCTGCCGGTGCTGGCCCTGGCCGGCAGCCTGGCCGCGAAGAAAAGCGCACCCCAGGGGCTGAACAGCTTCCCCACCCATGGCCCGCTGTTCATCGGCCTGCTGCTGGCGACCATCCTGCTGGTCGGCGGCTTGACCTTCCTGCCGGCCCTGGCCCTAGGGCCAATCGCCGAATACCTGAGCCTGGGTTTTTGAGGATCGACCATGAACATGCCCATTCCTGAAGTACAAACCCGTCACAGTGCCAAGGACCAGACCCGCTTCGCCTCGCTGTGGCGTGCGGCGCTGGTGCAGGCATTCGTCAAGCTCGACCCGCGACAGCTCAAGCGCTCGCCGGTGATGCTGGTGGTCGCCCTGACGGCATTACTGACCACCGTCCTGTGCGCGCTGCCCGGCAATGGCGTCAGCACCGGGGTGGCCGTGCAGATCGCCCTGTGGCTATGGTTCACGGTGTTGTTCGCCAACTTCGCCGAAGCCCTGGCCGAAGGCCGTGGCAAGGCCCGCGCCGACAGCCTCAAGGCCGGTAGCCAGGGGCTGACTGCGCAACGGCGCAAGCGCGACGGCAGCTACGAAACCGTCGCGGCCAGCGCGCTGCGCAAGGACGATGTGGTGCGTGTGGAGGCCGGCGAGATGATCCCCGGTGATGGCGAGGTGCTCGAAGGTATCGCTGCGGTCAACGAGGCCGCCATTACCGGCGAGTCGGCACCAGTGATCCGTGAGTCCGGTGGCGACCGCTCGGCAGTGACCGGCAATACCCGGCTGGTCTCCGACTGGCTGTTGATCCGTATCACCAGCAACCCGGGCGAGTCGACCCTCGACCGCATGATTGCCCTGGTCGAGGGCGCCAAGCGGCAGAAGACCCCGAACGAGATCGCCCTCGACATCCTGCTGATCGGCCTGACCCTGATCTTCCTGATCGTGGTGGTGACCTTGCAGCCGTTCGCCCGCTTCGCCAGTGGCAGCCTGCCGCTGATTTTCCTCGCCGCGTTGCTGGTGACACTGATTCCCACCACTATCGGCGGCCTGTTGTCGGCCATCGGCATCGCCGGCATGGACCGGCTGGTGCGGCTGAACGTGATCGCCCGCTCGGGGCGTGCAGTGGAAGCGGCGGGTGACGTGCACACGCTGATGCTCGACAAGACCGGCACCATCACCTTCGGCAACCGCCGCTGCAGCGCGCTGCATACCGCACCGGGCATCACCGCCCGTGAGCTGGGGGAGGGCGCCTTGCTGGCGTCGCTGGCCGACGACACCGCCGAGGGCAAGTCGATCGTCGACTACCTGCGCCAACTGCACGACTTCATCGAACCGGCCGCCGGGCAATTCGAGGCCGTGGCGTTCAGCGCCGAGACGCGCCTGTCGGGCATCGACTTCCAGCAGCGCCGTTACCGCAAGGGCGCTGTCGATGCCGTGCTGGCGTTCGTCGGCATGCAACGCCTGGACATGCCGCCAGCGCTGGCCCGTGAAGTGGAGCGCATCGCCCAGAGCGGCGGCACGCCCTTGCTGGTGTGCCTGGACAAGCGCCTGCTCGGCGTGATCCACCTCAAGGACGTGGTCAAGCCCGGCATTCGCGAGCGCTTCGCCGAGTTGCGCAAGCTGGGCATCCGCACGGTCATGGTGACCGGCGACAACCCGCTGACCGCTGCCGCCATTGCCGCCGAGGCCGGCGTGGATGACGTGCTGGCCGAGGCCACGCCGGAGAAGAAGCTGGCCCGCATCCGCCAGGAGCAGAACGACGGCCGCCTGGTGGCCATGTGCGGTGACGGCGCCAACGACGCCCCGGCACTGGCCCAGGCTGACGTTGGCATGGCCATGAACGACGGTACCCAGGCTGCGCGCGAGGCGGCCAACATGGTCGACCTGGACAGCGACCCCACCAAGCTGCTGGATGTGGTTCAGGTCGGCAAGGAGCTGCTGGTCACCCGCGGTGCGCTGACCACCTTCTCCATCGCCAACGACGTGGCCAAGTACTTCGCCATCCTGCCGGCGCTGTTCGCCACCATCTACCCGCAGCTGGGCGTGCTCAACCTGATGCAGTTGGCCAGCCCGCAGAGCGCGATCCTCTCGGCCATCGTGTTCAATGCGCTGATCATCATCGTGCTGATCCCGCTGGCGCTGCGCGGCGTACGGGTGCAGGCCGCCAGTGCGGCGCACCTGCTGCGGCGCAATTTGCTGATCTACGGGCTGGGCGGCATCGTCGTGCCGTTTGCCGGGATCAAGCTGATCGACCTGCTGCTCAACGCCCTGCACCTGGTCTGAGGAGGCCGCCATGAATGCTTATGTCCGCCCGGCGTTGAGCCTGGCCTTGTTGATGACCCTGCTGACTGGCGCGCTGTATCCGCTGGCGGTGACCGGGATTGCCCAGCTGGCATTCCCCAGCCAGGCCAACGGCAGCCTGGTGCGCGATGACCAGGGCCAGGTGCGCGGTTCTGCGCTGATCGCCCAGGATTTCCGGGGCGATGGCTGGTTCCATTCGCGCCCTTCGGCAGGTGCCTTCGCCACCGTGGCCAGCAGTGCCAGCAACCTGTCGCCGAGCAACCCGGCGCTGGCCGAGCGCGTCAAGGGTGATGCGGCAGCGCAGTATCAGGCACAGCAGGGAGCGGTGCCTCTGGCACTGCTGACCACTTCGGGCAGTGGCCTCGACCCGCACCTGCCACCGGAGGCCGTGGCCTACCAGATTCCACGGGTGGCGGCGGCGCGGCAACTGCCGGTAGAGCGCTTGCAAGGCTTGCTCGAAGAGGCCACCCTGCACCCATTGATTGGCCCGCCAGTGGTCAATGTGCTGGCGTTGAACCAGGCGTTGGCAAACCTCAGCCACTGATAGATGACTTGAGGGGCCAGCAGGGGCCCTGTGGGAGCGGGTTTACCCGCGAATGCGTCGGTGGCGCTACTACTGCATTCGCGGGTGAACCCCCTCCCACAGGTACGTGTTTGTCCCTGGATTTGCTGCTTGCTGGAAATAGCAAAGGATGAAAGATGAGTGACTCCACCCGCGCAGATGCGCTGTTGGCGACCCTCCCGCAAACTGGTCGGGGCCGGCTGAAGGTGTTCCTCGGTGCCGCCCCCGGCGTCGGCAAGACCTTCGCCATGCTCCAGGCCGCCCACGCCCAGCAACGCCAGGGCGTGCAGGTGTTGGCCGGGGTGGTCGAAACCCATGGCCGCGCCGAAACCGAGGCGCTGCTCGGCGGCCTGCACCAGCAGCCCTTGCTGCGCAGCCAGTATCGCGGCGTCACCCTCGAGGAAATGGACCTTGATGGTCTGCTGAAGGCCGCGCCGGCCCTGGTACTGGTCGACGAACTGGCGCACACCAACGCGCCCGGCAGTCGCCACGCCAAGCGCTGGCAGGACGTTCAGGAGCTGCTGGCCGCCGGCATAAACGTATACACCACGGTCAACGTCCAGCACCTGGAAAGCCTCAACGACAAGGTCCGTGACATCACCGGCGTGCAAGTGCGCGAAACCCTGCCGGATTGGGTGCTGCAGGAAGCCTTCGAGCTGGTGCTGATCGACCTGCCGCCGCGTGAACTGCTCGAGCGCCTGCGCGAAGGCAAGGTGTACGTGCCCGAACAGGCGCGTGCCGCCATCGACGCGTTCTTCTCGCAAACCAACCTCACCGCCTTGCGGGAGCTGGCCATGCAGACTGCCGCTGCGCAGGTGGATGCCGACCTGGCGCACGGCTATCGCCAACGCGGGCAGGAGGCTCCGGCGCTGCGCGGGCGCCTGCTGGTGGGGGTGGATGGCGACGACCAGGCCGAACGCCTGGTGCGCCATGCCAGCCGGGTGGCGCAGCGCCGCCACCTGCCGTGGAGCCTGGTGCACGTCGACAACGGCCGTCTGCGCGACGAAACCGCGCGGCAGCGCCTGTTGGCGGCCCAGCAACTGGCCGAGCGCCTGGGTGGGGAAGTGGTGCTGTTGCGCGCCGGCGAAGTGGCGGCCACATTGATCCAGCATGCCGCCGAGCGGCGCGCCAACCTGGTGCTGGTCGGGCAGTCGCGCAACCGCTTGCGCCGACGCCTGTTCGGCGCCGGTGTGGCCGCGCGCCTGCTGCGGGACAGCCATGGCCTGGAAATCAACGTGCTCGACCGTGACGTGCAGCCGCAGGCGCCGCGTCTGGCGGTGCGGCAGGTGTGGGTCTGGCGCCATTACCTGCTGGCATTGCTGGCGACCATCCTGGCGGCGGGCCTGGCCTGGGCGGTGTCGAGCGTGCTGGCGCTGCCCAATATCTCGCTGGTATTCCTCGCCGCCGTGTTGCTGGTGGCAGTGCGCAGCAGCCTCGGGCCTGCCCTGGCCTGTGCCGCGCTGTCGTTCCTGAGCTACGATTTCCTGTTCATCCCGCCCAACTTCTCGTTCACCATCCAGCGCGAAGAAGACGTGCTGACGTTGCTGTTCTTCCTGCTGATGGCCGCCCTCACCGGCAACCTGGCCGCGCGCCAGCGCCGCCAGTTGCAGGCGCTGCGCGAGACCCAGGCGCAGACCAGCCAGTTGCTCGACCTGTCGCGCCGGCTGACGGTGGCCACCGACCGCCAGGCAGTGCTCAACGCCGCCGCGCAGTACCTGGACGGTTGGCAGGATGCGCAGGTATGCCTGCTGGAGCGCAATGCCGAAGGTCAGCTGCAGGTGGCCAGCGGCATCGCCCATGCCTTCAGCGACAACGAACGCGCCGCGGCCGAATGGGCCTGGCAGCATGGCCAGGCCGCCGGCCATGGCAGCGATACCCTGCCCAATGGCCGCTGGTGGTGGTGGCCGCTGGCGGTGGATGAACAGCCCCTGGCCTTGCTCGGCGTGCGCTCACGTTCCGGTCAGCCGCTCAGCGATCCGCGTCGGCGCTTGTTGGCTGCCCTTGGCCAGCCGCTGGCCCAGGCCCTGGCCCGCGCGCGCCTGGCCGAACAGCTGGAGGCTGCACGCCTGCATGGCGAAACCGAGCAGCTGCGCAGCGCCTTGCTGGCATCGGTGTCGCACGACCTGCGTACCCCGTTGACGGCCATGCGCGGCAGCATCGACAGCCTGCTGGCGCTGGGCGAAGCGATCCCGCTCGCAGACCGCCGCGAACTGCTGGAGGGCACCCGCAATGAGGCGGAGCGCCTCGACCGCTATATCCAGAACCTGCTGGACATGACCCGCCTGGGCCATGGCGGCCTCAAGCTGGCACGTGACTGGGTGGCCCCGGCCGACATCGTCGGCAGCGCACTCAACCGCCTGCGCGTGGTGCTGGCACCGTTGCGCGTGCACACCGATGTCCCCGCCGAGCTGCCGTTGCTGTTCGTGCATGCGGCGCTGATCGAACAGGCGCTGGTCAATGTGCTGGAAAATGCCGCGCGCTTCTCTCCCGCCAATGGCCGGTTGCAACTGCAGGTGTCGGTGCGCGAGAACCGGTTATGCTTCGCCGTCAGCGACCAGGGCCCGGGCATTCCGCTAGCCGACCGCGACAAGATCTTCGACATGTTCTACACCGCCGCCCGCGGTGACCGTGGCGGGCAGGGCACCGGCCTGGGTCTGGCCATCTGCCAGGGCATGATCGGCGCGCACGGTGGCCAGATCCAGGTTGGCGAAGGCATCGATGGCCAGGGCACCTGCATCACTCTATGCTTGCCGCTGCCCCCTCAACCTGAAGCCGAAAGCGAAACCCCATGAGTCACTCCGCTACCCTGCTGGTCATCGACGATGAACCGCAGATCCGCAAGTTCCTGCGCATCAGCCTGGCCTCGCAGGGTTACAAGGTGCTCGAGGCCGCCACCGGCAGCGAAGGGCTGGCCCAGGCGGCGCTGGGCAAACCCGACCTGGTGGTGCTCGACCTCGGTTTGCCGGACATGGACGGCCAGCAGGTGCTGCGCGAGCTGCGTGAATGGAGCGCGGTGCCGGTGCTGGTGTTGTCGGTGCGCGCCAGTGAAGTGCAGAAGGTCGATGCGCTGGATGGCGGTGCCAATGACTATGTGACCAAGCCGTTCGGTATCCAGGAATTCCTCGCCCGGGTGCGGGCCTTGCTACGCCAGGTGCCGCAGGCCGGCGGCTCGGAAGTCGCCGCCAGCTTTGGGCCACTGACCGTGGACTTCGCCTTTCGCCGGGTGACCCTGGACGGGGTGGAGGTGGCATTGACGCGCAAGGAATATGCACTGCTGGCGCAACTGGCTGGGCACCCCGGGCGGGTGATTACCCAGCAGCAGCTGCTCAAGGATATCTGGGGGCCGACCCACGTGGATGACAGCCATTACCTGCGGATCGTGGTGGGGCACTTGCGGCAGAAGCTGGGCGATGATCCTACCGCGCCACGGTTCATCATCACCGAGGCGGGGGTGGGGTATAGGTTGGTGGCACCTGCCGCATGATTGCGCGGAACACTGCCAGTGACCTGCCGAGGTCAGGGTGCTGTTCTCGATTCCAGATCCATTTCAGCTGGCCACACCACTTTGGGCGCCAGGCGCAGGGCGCATTCACACCAGAGCACATCGTTATGGTCCTTGGGTTCCCCGGGTGGTGGCAGGGCGCAGGGGCCTTGCTGCATGTAGGTGCAGATGTAGGCCCAGGCATGTTGGTCAGCACCCATCGTACTCAGGCGAAACCGGTCGATGACGTTGTTCGTACCCGGTGCGACGATAGACAGCATGACGCCCCATTTGTAAATGGCCCCGCCATTTGACAGGACGCCGGTTTGTGACCAGCGTTCGGCACGGACCTGGGACCAGTCGTAGCAAACTGTCTCGACTTCCCAGATTCCGAAGGGCTTCCACCAACAGTACTTGAAGTTGTACGCATAGATTTTTTTTCGTGCCCGGTTAAAGCGCAGCGGTTCGTCTCGGGGGGGAGATAGGCTTATTCGGACGAAAAAGGCAGATGCCCATATTCCGCAGAGGAGTATCAAAACATCTATAAATATTAGCTCGATATTCTGGCGTTCAAGGCTATTTTTTAAAAGGGTGGGCTGAGAAACGGTGAACATGATACTTGGTATTGAAGAGAAAGCCATTATTTCTCTCGCCCAGCCAAGGGTTCTAGGTACCTCAAGGTAAATAGAGTCCTGATGGTTTGGGGTCTGATCACCCAGGCTGGCTTCTATTGTAGCGGGGATGTCGGGGTGAGGAAGGTCTTCCTTCCAGCCTATACAGGGCGGATTAAGCATCGGGCGAGACATTAAAATAAGCTCCTTACGGAGGTTAAGTTGTTTTCTTTTGCAATCACCTTAGCGTAACCTGACCGGTCGTGTTTATCGGGCCAATAAGTGAGTGTCAGTTCAATCGCTATTGCGCTATGGTTCTCCAGCAGGGGAATGGAACCGGTAATGTATAAGTTTTCATTTTGGATTTTTTTGATTATGCAGTCGGCTGCGCTTGCAGGATTCGCAAAGGTTCTTTCTGTTTCTTCCGGTCTGTATTCAATTGTTTTAGGGTTTGAATCGTTGCCGATGAGTCGAAATGGTTCTTGGTTATGGCCCGCGGTATGCACTGACAAGTACCATTCGTACTGCGCGGATTCGTTTCTGAAATTTGGCAAAATTATGTTCAAGTCGAGATGGTAACCTGCCGCAACAGCAGCGTCATCGCTGATCAAGGCTCCAGTTTCGTTTGCTGTTTGAGTGATGTGAGATATTTGAAATCTGGTTTCAATCGAGACATAAGCCTCAACACCGAGGGCTGCGGCATTCAGTGCGGCGATAGAAATGTCCATGTCTTTTGGTTTTATCCAGCGACGATGTTCTTCTGGTGTTCCCCATCTGCAGTGTCGGGACCAGAGTTCCAATAGTGAAGATTCTTGGTTTTTAGCATATGTCGCGATTGTGTAGGCTGCCACGCCAAGGATGATCGCAATACCTAAGGGGCCAAGTAATGTGTTTGCGAATAGCGCCGCGTAAACGCCAAAACCTGCGGAGAATGCTGCGAGTCCGGCCGCACGCTGGTAACTATCGGCCGAAGCTTCATCTCCTTGACGATTGGTCCGCATATACGCACTAACGTATTGCACGGCATCCATGGCATTGGCGAGCGCGGTAATGGCCCCACCATACCTGGCCAGCTCCCTTCCCAGTGAAGCTGTTGTTACCATTCCCGGCCACGGTATCTTCGGGCGTACTACGGCGACAACACCCCCAGCCACTTCAACATTGGCCCCCAACAATCCAAGCGACGAAGACCAGATCGCCGCCAGCGCTTCCGGGTTGTTCTGATGCGTTTCCTGCAATGCCCGATAGTTCCTGCCCAGGCTGTCCTGATGAAACCACAGGCTGCCCAGGGCAAACAGCAGGCCGACGCTGCCGCCACTGGCGGCGGCATCGCGCAGGCTGCGCATGGCGTCGCTGGCCACGCTTTGCGCGGCCAGTGAACTGATCTTCAAGCCATCCGTGACCTGTGTACGCAGCGTACCTGCACCTATCGCGATATTCCGTACCAGCGCCCCGACACCACCGGCTGCTCCCTCCCGCAGCTGTACCAGCCGCGCCTGCAAACTCTCGGCGCTTTCGAACGTCCACAGCATCACTTCGATCATCTGGTTGCGATTACCCGGCGCGGCGATATTGATCGCCCCGCTCAGCACCATGGCCCGCACCTTGCGCCCCAGGGGATCGCGAAACTGCTGGTCGACCTGCTGCAAGAACGCCTCGGTGCGGGCCTGCACGGCCTCGTCGAGCAGGCTCATGTATTCGCCCAGGGTCAGCGAGAGCCTGAACGGGGTCACCTGCTGCCCGGCGAACAGCGCGAATGCCGAGCGATGCACGTGGCCGATCAGCGTCCTGGTCCGTTCACTGAGGTGCTGGCCAAGCGCATTTCCCGCACTGTTGGTCGCGGCCAGCAACTGGCCGACGGCATCCTGGATCGGCTTGATCATCAACAGCTGGCCGTCGGCCGTCCCGGCGATGCCCTTGATGATGTCGTGCACCTTGCCGAAGTCGTCCCCGGACAGCGCAGCGACCACTTGCTGCATCAGCCCCTGGTGCTTGGCCAGCAGTGCCTGGTACAGCAGGCTCTGATCATCTTCCAGCAGTTGCTGCCAGACGTGCTGGGTCATCCCGAGCGGCTGGCCTTGCTCGGGCAGGGCTTCAGTAGGGCCACCGGCCAGGCAGGCCGCCATCATCTGGATGAAATATTCGACCGAAACAGGGTCTGCCGCGTCATAGTCGAAGTAACCGATTTGTTGAAATGCGCGCGCGGCGCAGTGCCGTGCATACAGCTCGCCAACCTGGTCGATCATCGACTGCCAGCGCTTCAGCTCGCGGTCGTAATCGGCCTGGAACGCGGCGCGGGCGCTTTCGTCATAACGCTCTTCCAGGCGCTCGCGGGCTTCCTGCTGTTTGCGCGCGATGTTGCGTTCGCTCCTTGCCTCGATGTCCACCGACGGCAGAGGCGCCTTGCCGGCCAGCGCGCTGTGGTTCCATTGCTCGACCTCTAGCGCCTCGCGCTGTGCATCCTCGACACCCTGCGCGGCGGCGGTGGCGGCGTGCAGCTCGCGGATGCCCAACAGCGCCTGCGAGGTGAAGTACTCGAAGTGCCGCTGCGGCTGCGCGCGCCACTCCTGCAGGCGCTGTACCCAGCCCGTGCGCTGCGCGTTCAGCTCCATCACCATGCCGACCGGGTCGGGCACTGTCAGCGCCAGTATGCCGTTGGGCAGTTGCTCGCGCTGGATGGCGTTGCGCACCTGGACGCGGGTTTCGTGCCAGCGCCCCAGGCGGCTGTAGAAGCCATGCACGCTGGCATAGCTGGCGGAGGAAAACGTCGAGAACTCCAGCACATCCTCCAGGCCGAAGCGGAAGCTGTCGGTCATGGCGATGCCGATGCTGGCGGGGTCGTTGCGCGCGGTGTCCAGGTCTACCTCGACAAAGCGGGCGAGGGTGGCCGGGTCGCCGCTGGCGATGCCTTGCCGGTAGCGGTCGAGTACCACCCGCGGCCAGGGGTCGTTGGCGAAGGCGATCCAGGCTTTGCGGTAGAGCAGGGTATCGATGTTGATGAACGAGGCGATGACGTCATGGCCCTCGGTGGCGCACCACTGGGGCACTGGCCTGGGTGGCGCCAGGGGCATCTGCGACACCGGGAAACGCTTAAGGGTCCCGGCTGCCGCAACCTCGTAGGCTTGCCAGATTTCCTGGTCGAGCAGCACGTAGACGTAACCCTGGCGCAGCAGGCGCAACTGGTCGGTGTGCATCGGGTGGAAAGTGATCTCGCTGTCGTCCGCCAGGCGATAGGGGCGCTCGGTATCCGGGCGCGGGGCGTAGGCTTGGCGCAGCAGCAGGATCGGCAGGCCGGAGCGTTCGCAGAAATGACAGCGCCCGTAGGTGTTGGGAATCTCTTCCTGCATGGCGATGTGGATGGCTTTGCTGATGCTCATGAGTAACTCCTTGCCTGCGGCAAAGCCGCGACGATGTGTGCCCAGGTGCGGTCGTCGTAGCTGGCGAAGCGAACTGCCAGGCGTCGCTCGCCGGCAGCCGCCTGGGCCACATCGCGCTGGATGGTCGGGTGCTGCAGGAGCAGTGGGTGGATCATGAGCAGGTGCAGGCACATGCACTGGATATCGGCGCGGTCGCGCAGGCCCTGCTTGAAGGCCTTGAGGATCAGTTTCATGGCATGCGCGGGCGCGTTTTCTGGCAACCCTGTCGAGCCTGCGAAGCGCCAGGGAGCCCAGGTTTGCCGCATGCCATTCAGGCGTTGCCAGGCAACGAGCAGTTGCATGATCTGCGGTGCGACGTGCTGGGTCGCCCTCGCGACTTCCGGGACGACCAGGTCGCCAGGCGGCGGTTGCCGTTCAAACACCGTGCAACTGCCACTGCCATCCGGGTGTAACCAGCTACGAATGGGCCCGAGCACCTCGGCTGCGTTTTTCATGGTTTCGCGCAGCAATGCCAGGCGCACAGGCTGGAACCAGGCCGTAAGGCCATGCGGTGGTGGTTGGTGCAATACATGGCATTGCTTGTTGATATGCCGGGCGATGTGTTCGGCCGGCTGATCGCTGAGCAGCCAGCCACACACATGGTGCCTGGTGGCGGTTGCCTCACGTACGGCGCAAGTCGCACTGAGTGCGGCCAGCGCTGGGGGCACTGAGCCAGGTTTGGCGAGCTGGACCAGGGCTGGCCAGTATTGCGGGTCCTGGACCAGCCCGGAGCAGTCGATACGGGTTACGGCTTCACTGCCTAGCGCGTCGATGAGGGCGGGAATGCTCAAGGGGTGCTCGGGCGGACACCCGGCAAAAGGGTCGAGCAGAAGATAGAGCGCCTCTTCTGGACTGCGCTGCCGGGTGGCGAAGTCATGGAGGCGCTGTGGGTAGCGAGTGGCCGTTTCAGCCTGGCTCTGCATGTGAAATTCCTTTTCGGCTAGTGCACCTTGAATGGCGTCTGCTGGAAGGGCAGAACACTAGCGAGGAATCAATTCGCAGAGGAGGTTTGGGCGTCCCAAAAGCTTGTAGGAAGTTTCGCTTCTTGCGTTTTCAATGGTCTTGGAGGCTGCCGACCCAGCCACGATCAGGCCCGAGGCGGCTCCTTCTCGAACAGCTGGCGCATGACCTCCAGATAGCGCCGCGCACCCAGCCCCAGCGGGCGCGGCTTGACCCAGATGATGTCGACCCACAGGCGCAAGCGGCTGGCCATGTTGTCGAAGCGCACTTCCGCCAACGCACCCGAAGTTATCAGCGGATCTACCAACGGCTGCGGCAGGTAGGCCCAGCCCAGGCCGGACTGCACCAGGTCCAGCGTGGCCAGGTAGCTGTCGGTCAGCCAGATGCGCCGCGACAGCACCATGCGCGGGTCCGAGCCGGTGGCCTTGCCCGAGGCCACGATGATCTGCCGTTGTTCGGCGAAAGCCTCTTCGGGTAACGGTGCGCCACGGTTCTGCCCGGCGGGATGGCGTGGTGAAGCCACCGCCACCAGCAACTGGCTGCCGGCTTCAAGGAACGACTCACGCTCGTCGATGCCGGGCCGCTCGAACACCAGCGCCAGTTGCACGCTGCCGTCATGCAGCAGGCGAATGGCCTCGGTCTGGGTGGCCGAGCGCACCTCGATTTCCAGGCTGGGGAATTCCTCGGCGAGGATTTCCAGTGGTTGGCTCCAGCGGCCGGTCTGCAGCTCGGGCGCCATGGCAATGCTCAGGCGTTTTTCCAGGCCCTTGTGCAGCTGCAGGGCCTGCGCGTCGAGCAGGTTGAGCTGGCACATCACCTGCCTGGCCTGGGGCTCCAGTGCCAGGGCGGCACTGGTGGGCAAGGCCTTGCGCGTGGCCCGGTCGAACAGTACCAGGTCGAGCTCCGCTTCCAGCTGGGCGATCGCCATGCTTACGGCCGAAGGTACGCGCCCCAGCTTGCGCGCGGCGGCGGAGAACGAACCCGCCTCCAGCACGGCGAGGAAGATAGCCAGGGAGTCGCTGCTGAAGGCCATGTCGGCAAACCTGATGAACGGGCCGGAAATTATGACTGCTCGCCGGCCCGCTTGACAGCCCCTTACAAGCCTTCGCCCAGCACCCGGTCGATGCTGTCGACAAAGTAGTCGACGCTTGCCCGGGTAGTGCACATCGGTGGCTTGATCTTGAGAATATTCAGGTAATCGCCGGTCGGCTGCATGAAAATGCCCAGGTCACGCAGGCGGTCGCACAGCGCCATGGTTTCTTCGGTGGCGGGTTCGAGCGTTTCGCGGTCGCGCACCAGCTCCAGCCCCAGGTAGAAGCCCGAGCCATGCGCGGCGCCGGCCAACGGGTGCTTGTCTACCAGTGCCTGCAGGCGTGCCTTGAAGTAGCGCCCGGTGTCGCGGGCATTGTCCCACAGGCCTTCCTCCTGCATCACGTCCAGTACCGCCATGCCGATGCGGCAGCTGACCGGGCTACCGCCGGCCGAGGAGAAGAAGTAGCCCTCGGCCTCCAACGCTTCGGCAATTTCGCGGCGGGTGATGACCACGCCCAGTGGCTGGCCGTTGCCCATGCCCTTGGCCATGGTGATGATATCGGGTACCACGCCCTGTTCCTCGAAGCCCCAGAAGTACTCGCCCAGGCGGCCATAACCGACCTGCACTTCGTCAGCGATGCATACCCCGCCACGGGCGCGTACCTTGGCATAGGCTTCGCGCAGGTAGCCGGCCGGCAACGCAATGCCCCCGGCGTTGCCATATACCGGCTCGCAGATGATGCCTGCCAACTGGCGGCCACGGGTGTCGAGGTCGGCCAGCTTGGCGTCGACATCGCGCAAGTACTGCGCGGCGCTGTCGGCACCGCGGAAGCGGCCGCGGAAGGTGTTCGGCGCCTCTACCGGATGCACCCAGTCCGGACGGGTTTCCAGAGCCTGCGGGTTGTCGGCGATCGAGGTGGAGATGGCATCGGTGGCCACCGACCAGCCGTGGTAGGCTTCCAGCACGCTGAGGATGTCGCGTCCGCCGCTGTAGGCCCAGGCCAGGCGAATGGCCAGGTCGTTGGCTTCGGTGCCGCTGTTGACCATGAACACCCGGTCGAAGCCTGCGGGAGCCAGCGCCAGCAGGCGTTCGGAGAACTCGGTTATGGCCGCGTAGTGGAAGCGCGAGTTGGTGTTCAGCAGCGACCACTGCCGCGCTGATTCGGCGACCATGCGCGGGTGGCCGTGGCCCAGCACGGCGACGTTGTTGAGCATGTCCAGGTACGAGCGGCCGTGCATGTCGATCAGGTAGTTGCGCCAGCCGCGCTCGATATGTGGCGGCTGCGCGTAGTAGTGCTTCTGCGAGCGGGCGAAGCTGGCATCGCGGCGGGCCAGCAGGGCCTGCGGGTCAGGCAGCGGTTCGGCATCGCAGTCAAAGCCCAGTAGCGCCGCCGGCGATGGGCACAGGGCCAGCCAGGCTGGCGCATGGGAGGGGGTGGCAAAGAACGGCGGCTGGATGCTGCTGTCCAGGCACAACTGGACGCTGAGAAAGCCACAGCTGCTGCCCAGCGACTGGCCTTTTTGCACCACTTGGCCATCGTCGGGGATACCTTCCAGACCTTGCAGCCACAAGGTCCAGTGTGTGCTGCGCAGGCAGCCACGGCTGTCGCCGTGGCGCTCCCAGGTGCCGCTTTCCGGCGCATGCACAGGGCTGCCCGTGGGCACATGCAATTCGACGCCGAGGGCGCAGGTAGCGGGCTCCTCGGGGCGGTCGATATGGGTTTGCGACAGGCGATACTGGCCGTGCAGGCTGCAGGCCGGGGCCGGCTGCAGGCTCAGCAGGTGCCGGTCGAAGCCTGGTTGTTCCCAGTTGCCCGCCTGGTAATGCACGCTGAGCACGCCGAGGTCTACGCGAGTGACGGGTTGGCCATTCAGCTCCGGGAGCAGGGGCGCGCAGGTGCTCAGGTCAGGCGTGGCAGGTTGCAGCCCCGCCGCTTGGAGGATGGCCGCTTCCATCAGCGCGAAAGGTACAGCAGTGGCGGTGTCGAAGATTTCCCATTCATGGGCGATGTTGGCGCGGATGTACTGGTTGTCCGGGTCGACGCTGAGCTGCTGCTCGCTGCTCAGCACCAGCACGGCGGCGCGGTTGACCACCAGTGGCCAGAGGGCGCGTAGCTCGGCTTCACTCAGTGGGTTGAGCGCCTGGTAGGCGTGTACGGCCGGCAGGACGCGCAGCGGGTCACCTTCTGCGTGGTGCAGCAGCGCCGCGCAGGTTACCGACAGGTCGGCGATACGCCAGGTACGCAACAGGTCGCCGAAATCGATCACGCCCTGCAGCTGCCATTGGCGCGCAGCGTCGCGGGCCCAGACCGCATTGTCGTCAGTGATGTCCAGGTGCACGGCCTGGGCCGGCAGGTGCCCGACCAGCGGGGCCAGATGCCCGGCTGCCACGGCGCTGGCCTGTTCGATACGCGCGCGTCGTGCGGGGTCGGACAGTACCGGCAGCAGGTGCTGGATCAGGGCCTGGGCATGTTGCGGGTCCCATTGCAGGGTACGCGCCAGGCCTGGGTGGTCGAAGCCGGCGAGGGCTTTGTCCAGCCTGGCGCAGAGACCGCCCAGCTCGGCCATCAGGTACGTCGGCATGTGCCCGAGGCGGGTCAGCGGCTCGCCTTCGATGTAATCGAGCAGGCGCATGCGCAGGGCCTGGCCGTCCACGTTCACTTCCAGCAACGCCTGGCCATCGTTGGCCGGATGCACGGCCGGCACCGGCAGGCCCTGTTCGCGCAGGTAGGCCAGTGCTGCATGTTGAGCTTCAAGTTCCACTCGCGCATAGCTGCTGTGGCAAGCCTTGAGCACGTACCTGCCTTGGGCTGTGTCGACCCGCAGGTTCAGGTCTTGTTGGCTGCCCATGGCCGACAGTTCGCCGGCAAACCCGTAATGGGCCAGCAGCAGATCGTTGGCCTGGCACGGGTCGAGCGTCGGGTTTGGCAGGCTGGAACGCTGGGCCAGGATGTCAATGACGGAGGAAGCGGGCGTTACTGGCTGGGTGGGCATGGCTCTACCGTGTTCGCTGGGAGGACGGTAGAAAATTTATGCGGGTTTTGATTGATGATGAAAGACGATAATCGTCAATTTTCCTGATGACTGCACCATCACCCGGTCGGTCCTTGATCGAAAAACCTATACAATACTTGTACAAATACTTTGTCTTGTACATATATTGGGTGTAGCGTAGTGCTATTATTTTGTAGGCTCCCCGTGTGGGACAGGTGAAACGACATGAAGGTTGCGCCCGTTTCGACCAACGAGCAGGAGCGCCTGGCCACAGTTGCCGAATGGTGTGTGCAGCATCACGAGCAGAGCGGTGAGTTGCGTGCGCTGGTAGAGCTGGCTCGGCATTACTTTTCGGCACCCATCTGCCTGGTTTCGATTGTCGGTGCATGTCAGCAATGGTTCACCGCCCGCGCTGGCCTGGAGATAGCGGGCACGGCCAGGGATGTATCGTTTTGTGCCCATACTATCTTGCAGGCGCAGCCGCTGGAGATACTCGACGCTGCTGCCGACCCGCGCTTCGCGGATAACCCCATGGTTACCGGTGAACCGGGCATTCGCTACTACTGCGGTGCGCCGCTACGGGTCGAGCAGCGGGTGGCGATCGGCAGCTTCTGTATCATCGACACCGCACCGCGCGCAGCGCTGAACGACGCTCAGCGCGGGATGCTGTTGGCTTTCGCCGACATGGCCATGCAGATCATCGCCGGCATGCGCCGCAACAACTTTCACGACCAGGCTACAGGGCTGTTCAACCGACTGAAGCTCGAATGTGATGTCGGCGCGGGGCTGGATCGCGGCCAGTCGATGACACTGCTGGCCGTCGACATCATGTCGGCAGAGGCGCTGAGCGAGCTGATTCGCGGGCTGGGCTACAACTTTGCCCATGATTTGACCTTGCAGGCCAAGTCGCGCATCGCCAGCCAGTTGGAAAGCGGCTTGTCATTGTACAAGATCAGCCCCACCCGGTTCGCCGTGCTGCTTGAGGATGCAGCTGCTGTCCTGCCGCTTTGCCAGCGCATCCTCCAGGCGCTCCAGGCGCCTGCCCAGTGTCACCAGATACCCGTGCTACTGGACGCAGGCATCGGCATCGCACCCATCACCCCGCTGGAGGATGACCGCAACAGCCTGGAGTGGCTGCGCCGCGCCGTGGCCGCTGCTGACACGGCACGGCGCAGTGCGGGGCGTCATGCCTGGTACCAGACCGGAGTGGACGCGGCCCAACGTCGCGCTTTCATGTTGCTCACATCGCTGGCGCAGGCGTTGCACAGCGAGGATGAACTGAGCCTGCACCTGCAGCCGCGGGTCGAGCTGCCCGGCGGTGAGTGCCGTTCTGCCGAGGCCTTGTTGCGCTGGCGCCACCCGCTGCTGGGCGACGTTTCGCCCGGCGAGTTCATCCCGTTGGCAGAAAAAACCGCACTGATGGCCAACCTCAGCCTCTGGGTCATGCGTGCCGTGCTGCGCATTTTGCAGTGCACCCGCGACCTGCAATTCAGCGTCAGCTTCAACGTCACCGCGCGGGACCTGGAAAGCGCGACGTTCATGGACACCTTGCTGGCCGAACTGCAACGCCAGGCTGTCGAGCCGGGCCGCGTACAGCTGGAGTTCACCGAAAGTGTGCTGATAGAGCAGCCCGGCGAGGTGCAACAGCAATTGCAACGTGCCAGCCAGGCCGGCATTGCTGTTGCCATCGACGACTTCGGCACCGGTTACAGCAACTGGGCCTATCTCACTCGCCTTCCGGCCTCGCTGGTCAAACTGGACAGAAGCCTGGTGCAGCGGTCCGCGCGTGGTGCCAAGGAGGCCTTGCTGGTGCAGTCGGTCGTCAGCCTGGCCATCAGCCTGGGTTACCAAGTGACCGCCGAGGGTATCGAAACGGCCGAGCAGCTTGCCCAGGCCAAAGATTGGGGCTGTGCCGAGGCGCAGGGCTACCACATTGCCAGGCCGATGCCTGTCGAGGTGTTCCGGCAGTGGTACTGCCGCACCCGGTTGGCAGGCCCGGCGGCCTGATCATCTTGTCATTACGTAGGTACTTCCATGTTCAATCGGCAACTCAAAGCCGCGCTCGCCGAGCGCGATGCGGAAATACTGAGCCTTCGCCAGCGTCTGGCCCAGATCGAACAGGGACCTTTCATGAGGCTGGATGCCCAGGGCCGCGTGCTGGAACTCAACCCGGCGTGCGCTGCCGCCCTGGGCGCAGAGCCCGGCAGTGCCGTTGGCCAACCGCTGGCGCAGTGGCTGCCGACCCCGGCCCAGCAGGGCCAGGCACTGCTTGACGCGCTGCTGCGTTCGACTGCGGTGATCCAGTTCGGGCTCGATGGCACGGTGCTGGATGCAAACCCGATGTTTCTCGATGCCATGGGCTATCGGCTCGAGCAGGTGGTGGGCAGGCATCACCAGATGTTCTGCAGCGCCGCACAGGCCAGCAGCCCTGACTACGCTCTTTTCTGGCAGACGCTCAATACCGGCCGCTATGTGGCGGGTCGCTTCTGCCGCCTGGACCGGCAAGGCCGGGAGGTCTGGCTGGAAGCCAGTTACAACCCGGTCACCGACGCCTGGGGGCGCCTGGTGAAGGTGGTCAAGTTCGCCTCGGTGGTGACTGACCAGGTGCGGCGGGAGGAGGAGGTCAAGCGTGCCGCGCAGATGGCGCTGGATGTTTCCCGCAGCACCGACGCCGGTGCCAGCGAAGGCGTGGCGGTGATGCATGCCATGGAGCAGACCATGCATGACGTGGCTCGCCAGATGCAGGCTGCGGGTGTCACCATCAGCGCGCTGGGCGAACAATCGACCAGCATCGGCGCCATCGTGCAGACCATTGGCGGGATCGCCGCGCAGACCAACCTGCTGGCACTCAACGCGGCCATCGAGGCGGCACGTGCCGGCGAGCAGGGCCGAGGCTTCGCAGTGGTGGCCGATGAGGTCCGCAAGCTGGCGGCGCGCACCAGCACGGCCACCGCCGAGATCGATGCCGTGGTCGCGCGTAACCAGGTCCTGGCCAGCCAGGCTGTCAGCGAGGTCGAGCGTAGCCGGAAGGAGGCGGCCAGCGCATTGCAGTTGGCGCTCCAGGCCGGTACGGCCATCAGCGCCATCCAGGCCGGGGCACGCAAGGTGGTGGATGCGGTAGAGCGGGTGAGCGAAGACCTGGGCTAGACATGGCGGCGGGGTGGCCAGATTTGCCTTATGTGTTTGCGAAGCATTAGCATTAGCAAAATCATTGATCTTGCCCCGGAACCCGACATGCCTTCGCCGCTACCGTCACGGCCAGCTCTGCTGGCGTTCTGCTGTTTCGTCCCGTTGCTGGCCCACGCTGGCGAACCGATCCAGCTGGAGGCTACCGACATCAATGCCGATGCCCTGAAGGCGCGGCCAGGCGCAATGCCTGAGGCGTTCGCCGGCGGGCAAGTGGCCCGTGGCGGGCAGATGGGGGTGCTGGGCAACCAGGACTACATGGATGTGCCTTTCACGATGACCAGCTACACCGCCAAGCTCATCGAAGACCAGCAGGCCGAAGACATCGGCGACGTGCTGGCCAACGACCCTTCGGTGCGCGAGTCGTACGGCTTTGGCAACCAGTCCAAGGTGTTCGTGATCAGGGGCTTGCCGCTGGCCGGTGATGACATCTCCTTCAATGGCCTGTACGGCATCCTGCCGCGCCAGATCATGTCCACCGATGGCGTGGAACGGGTCGAAGTGTTCAAGGGGCCGAACGCTTTTCTCAATGGCGTCAGCCCGACCGGCACCGGCCTGGGCGGCAACGTCAACCTGCAACCCAAGCGCGCCGAAGACTTGCCGACCCGCCGCTACACCCAGGACATCAGCGCCGATGGCCGCATTGGCGAACACCTCGATATCGGCCAGCGCTTCGGTGAAGACAACCGCTTCGGCGCGCGCCTGAACCTCAGCCAGCGCGAAGGTGAAACAGCGGTCGACGATCAGGACCAGCGCACCAAGCTGTTTACCGCAGGCCTTGACTACCGCGGCGACAATTTCCGCCTGTCGACCGACATTGGCTACCAGAAGCAGCGTATCAACCACCTGCGCAACTCGGTGCGCCTGGGCAGCACAACCACCAGCCTGCCGACCGCACCGGATGCCAGCCACAACTATGGCCAGGCCTGGAGCTACAGCGAGTCGGAAGACACCTTTGGCATGGCGCGCGGCGAATGGGACCTGAACGACAACTGGACGGCCTACCTGGCCGGCGGTGCACGGCATACCCGCGAACACGGCACCTATGGCACGCCGGTGCTGGTCGGCAACAGCGGTGCGGCGACGATTACCCCTTCCGATATTGTCCATGGTGAAGACAACACCAGCTTCAGTGCCGGCCTCAATGGCCGGTTGCAGACCGGAGCAATCAGCCACCAGGTCGCCGTGGGTGCGAACACCCTGTGGACCCAGGCGGAGAACGCCTACACCTTCTATTCGCCGATCAGCACCCACCTCTACGACACTGTGCAGCAGGCCAAGCCGAGTAATGTCACCAGCACGGGGGGCGAAATGGGTGACCCAGGTGTCACCGGCAAGACCCGCGCTCGCAGCATCGCGATTTCCGATACCGTCGGTGTATTCGACGACCGCCTGTTGCTGACCTACGGGGTACGCCGCCAGCAACTGCGGGTGGAGAGCTACAGCTACGATGGCACCACCTCGCAGGGCAAAGTCAACCCAGCCAATGACGGTAGCCGCCGGGGCGACCCTTACGACAAGTCGATTACCACGCCGGTATACGGCATCGTATTCAAGGCGACCGACAGTATTTCACTGTATGCCAACCGCATCGAAGGCCTGGCTCAGGGGCCGACGCCGCCAGCCAATGTATCGAATGCCGGTGAAATGTTCCCCCCCGGTCGCACCAAGCAGCTTGAAGCCGGTATCAAGCTCGACCGGCAGAACTTTGGCGCGAACCTGGCCGTGTTTCGCATCGAGAAGCCGTCGGACGGCTACACCTTGAACAATGTCTTCATCCGCGACGGCGAACAGGTCAACAAAGGCCTGGAACTGAGCCTGTTCGGCGAGCCCGTCGAAGGCCTGCGGCTGATGGCCGGTGGTACCCGCATGAGCTCGGAGCAGAAGAACACCGCCAACGGCAGCAACGACGGCAACCACGCCATCGGTGTGCCGACCTTCCAGCTCAATGCCAGTGTCGACTGGGATGTACCGGGTGTGCCGGGGCTGGTGTTGAATGCACGCATGTTGCGCACTGGCGGCCAGTACGTGGATGCCGCGAACAACGTCAGTCTGCCGACCTGGAACCGTTTCGACATCGGTGGTCGCTACACGCTGAAAGTAGCGGAGAAAGACCTGACCTTGCGGGTCAACGTGGAAAACCTGACCGACAAGAACTACTGGGCTTCGGCCAATGGCGGCTACCTGACCCAAGGCGATCCGCGGCTGGTGAAGTTCTCCGGCACCATCGATTTCTGAGTGGCCGAGCGGGGCGGGCGATCCGCAGCAGTTTGCACCGTGCCAGGGCGGGACCCCGCCCTGGCAGTGGTTGGCTACGACGCCTTCACCTGCAGAAACGCCGCCTCCAGCAACTGCCGGGTATACGGATGTTGCGGCGCGTGGAAGATCGCCTGCGCGTCCCCTTGCTCAACCACCTGGCCGTGCTTGATCACCATCAACTGGTGGCTCAGCGCCTTGACCACCGCCAGGTCATGGCTGATGAACAGGTAGGTCAGGTTGTACTTCTGCTGCAGGTTGCGCAGCAGTTCCACCACCTGGCGCTGCACGGTGCGGTCCAGCGCCGATGTCGGTTCATCCAGCAGGATCAGCGCCGGCTTCAACACCAGGGCCCGGGCAATGGCAATGCGCTGGCGCTGGCCACCGGAAAACTCATGTGGGTAGCGATGCCGGGTGCGCGGGTCCAGACCGACTTCCTCCAGCGCAGCAATGATCGCCGCTTCCTGCTCCTGTGGGGTGCCGATGCGGTGAATGCGCAGCCCTTCACCGACGATGTCCGCCACGCACATGCGCGGGCTCAGGCTGCCGAACGGGTCCTGGAACACCACCTGCATTTCCCGCCGTAATGGCCTGACTGCCTTCTGGTTGAGGCATTCGAGCTGTTGCCCGTGGAAGCGAATCCCGCCCTGGCTGGCAATCAGCCGCAGGATTGCCAGGCCCAGCGTCGACTTGCCCGACCCGGACTCGCCGACAATCCCCAGCGTCTGCCCCTGCGGCAGGCTGAAGTTGACACCGTCCACGGCCTTCACATGGTCGACCGTTCGCCGCAGCAAGCCTTTCCTGATCGGGAACCACACCTTGAGGTCGTCCACTTCAAGCAACGGCGCGCCCACCGGGTTGTGCGCCGGCAGCCCGCTGGGCTCGGCATTGATCAGCATCTGCGTGTAGTGGTGCTGCGGGGCGCTGAACAGCCTGGTGCATTCAGCCTGCTCGACGATCTGCCCGCGTTGCATCACGCACACCCGGTGGGCGATGCGCCGCACCAGGTTGAGGTCGTGGCTGATCAGCAGCAGGGCCATGCCCAGGCGCGCCTGTAGTTCCTTGAGCAGGTCGAGGATCTTCAGCTGCACGGTCACATCCAGCGCCGTGGTCGGTTCGTCGGCAATCAGCAGGTCGGGTTCGTTGGCCAGCGCCATGGCGATCATCACCCGCTGGCGCTGCCCGCCCGACAACTCGTGGGGCAGGGCCTTCAAGCGCTTGCGCGGCTCGGGGATACCGACCATCTCCAGCAGCTCCAGCGTACGCGCCGTCGCTTCCTTGCCGCTCAGGCCCTTGTGCAGCAGGAGAATCTCGTTGATCTGCTTCTCGATGCAGTGCAACGGGTTCAGCGAGGTCATCGGCTCCTGGAAGATCATTGCAATGCGGTTGCCGCGGATGCGCTGCAGGCTCTTCTCGTTCTGCTGCAGGAGGTCCTTGCCCTCGAAGCGGATGCTGCCGCTGGGGTGGCGGGCGAGGGGGTAGGGCAGCAGACGCAGGATCGAGTGCGCGGTCACCGACTTGCCCGAGCCGCTCTCGCCGACCAGGGCCAGCGTCTCACCCTTGCGGATATCGAAGCTGATGCCATCCACGACGCGGTTGACCTGCTCCCCGGTGACGAACTCCACGGCCAGGTCGCGCACTTCGATCAGGTTCTGTTCACTCATGTCACTTCCTCGGGTCGAAGGCATCGCGGGCGGATTCGCCGATGAACACCAGCAGGCTCAGCATCAGCGCCAGCACGGCGAAGGCGCTGATGCCCAGCCATGGCGCCTGCAGGTTGGACTTGCCCTGGGCGACCAGTTCGCCCAGCGACGGCGCGCCTGGCGGCAGGCCGAAACCGAGGAAGTCCAGGGCGGTGAGGGTGCCGATGGCGCCGGTGAGGATGAACGGCATGAAGGTCATGGTCGAGATCATCGCGTTGGGCAGGATGTGCCGGTACATGATCGCGCCATTGCGCATGCCCAGGGCACGGGCGGCGCGCACGTATTCCAGGTTGCGCCCGCGCAGGAATTCGGCGCGTACCACGTCCACCAGGCTCATCCACGAGAACAGCAGCATGATGCCCAGCAGCCACCAGAAATTCGGTTGCACGAAACTGGCCAGGATGATCAGCAGGTACAGCACCGGCAGGCCGGACCAGACTTCCAGGAAGCGTTGCCCGGCCAGGTCGACCCAGCCGCCATAGAAGCCCTGCAACGCCCCCGCGATCACGCCGACGATGGAGCTGAGCAGGGTCAGGGTCAGGGCGAACAGCACCGAAATGCGGAAGCCGTAGATGACCCTTGCCAGCACGTCGCGGCCCTGGTCATCGGTGCCCAGCCAGTTATCTGCCGACGGCGGCGCCGGGGCCGGCACGCGCAGGTCGTAGTTGATGCTCTGGTAGCTGAACGGGATCGGTGCCCACAGCACGAAACTGTCCTTTTTCGCCAGTAGTTCGCGGATGTACGGGCTCTTGTAGTTGGCTTCCAGCGGGAATTCGCCGCCGAAGGTGGTTTCCGGGTAGCGCTTGAACGCCGGGAAATACCACGCGCCGTCGTAGCGCACGGCAATCGGCTTGTCATTGGCGATCAGCTCGGCGCCCAGGCTCAGGCCGAACAGGATCAGGAACAGCCAAAGTGACCACCAGCCACGGCGGTTGGCCTTGAAGCGCTCGAAGCGCCGACGGTTGAGGGGGGACAAGGCCATGTCAGTGCTCCCGGCTGGCGAAGTCGATGCGTGGATCGACCAGGGTGTAGGTCAGGTCGCCGATCAGTTTCACCACCAGCCCCAGCAGGGTGAAGATGAACAGGGTGCCGAAGACCACCGGGTAGTCGCGGTTGATGGCCGCCTCGAAGCTCATCAGGCCCAGGCCGTCGAGGCTGAAGATCACCTCGATCAGCAACGACCCGGTGAAGAAGATACCGATGAATGCCGAAGGGAACCCGGCGATCACCAGCAGCATGGCGTTGCGGAACACGTGGCCGTACAGCACGCGCGGCCGGCTCAGGCCCTTGGCCTTGGCCGTGACCACGTATTGCTTGTTGATCTCGTCGAGGAAGCTGTTCTTGGTCAGCAAGGTCATGGTGGCGAAGTTGCCGATGACCAGCGCAGTGATCGGCAGGACCAGGTGCCAGAAGTAGTCCAGCACCTTGCCGGTGGTGCTCAGTTCGTCAAAGTTGTTGGAGGTGAGGCCGCGCAGCGGGAACCAGTCGAAGTAGCTGCCGCCGGCGAACAGCACGATCAGCAGAATGGCGAAAAGGAACGCCGGGATGGCATAGCCGACGATGATCGCCGAGCTGGTCCACACGTCGAAGTGGCTGCCGTGGCGCACCGCCTTGGCAATACCCAGCGGGATCGACACCAGGTACATGATCAGCGTGCTCCACAGCCCCAGCGAAATCGACACCGGCATCTTCTCGATGATCAGGTCGATGACCTTGGCATCGCGGAAGAAGCTGTCACCGAAGTCCAGCCGCGCGTAGTTCTTGATCATGATCCACAGGCGTTCGGGCGCCGACTTGTCGAAGCCGTACATGCGCTCGATCTCGGCGATCAACGCCGGATCCAGGCCCTGGCCACCCCGGTAGTTGGAACCGGCCACCGACACTTCGGCACCGCCACCGGCAATGCGGCTGGTGGCGCCTTCGAAGCCTTCGAGTTTGGCGATCATCTGTTCGACCGGGCCGCCGGGGGCGGCCTGGACGATGATGAAGTTGATGATCAGGATGCCGAACAAGGTCGGGATGATCAGCAGCAGACGGCGCAGGATATAGGCCAGCATCTCAGTTGGCCTCGTCCGCTGGGGTTGTGCTGACCGCAGGCGTCACACCGGGCTTGATCCACCAGGTGTCGATGCCGATGTCGTACTTTGGCGATACCTTGGGATGGCCGATGTGGTTCCAGTAGGCCACGCGCCAGGTCTTGATGTGCCAGTTGGGGATCACGTAGTAGCCCCACAGCAACACGCGGTCGAGTGCGCGGCAATGGTCGATCAGGCTCTGGCGCGAATCGGCGTTGATCAATTGTTCCACCAGCTGGTCGATGGCCGTGTCGCGCAGGCCGATGAAGTTGCGGCTCCCGGGGTTGTCGGCGGCGGCGCTGGACCAGAACTCGCGCTGCTCGTTGCCCGGCGAGTTGGACTGCGGGTAGCCGCCGACGATCATGTCGTAGTCGCGTGAACGCAGGCGGGTGATGTATTGCGACACGTCGACCCGGCGGATGTTCAGCTCGATACCGAGGTCGGCGAGGTTGCGCTTGAACGGCAGCAGGATGCGCTCGAACTCGGTCTGCGCCAGCAGGAACTCGATGCTCACCGGCTTGCCCTGGGCGTCGACCATCTTGTCGTCGACGATTTTCCAGCCGGCTTCCTGCAGCAGCTTGTAGGCCTGGCGCTGCTGTTCGCGGATCATGCCGCTACCGTCGCTGACCGGATTGTGGAAGGCCTCGCTGAACACTTGCTCGGGCACTTTACCGCGCAGCGGTTCGAGGATTTTCAGCTCGCTGGGGCTGGGCAGGCCGCGGGCGGCCATTTCCGAGTTCTCGAAGTAGCTGCCGGTGCGGGTGTAGGCGCCATTGAACAGCTGCTTGTTGGTCCACTCGTAGTCCAGCAGCAGGCTCAGCGCCTGGCGCACGCGAATATCCTGGAACACCGGGCGGCGGATGTTGAAGATGAAGCCCTGCATGCCGGTGGGGTTGCCGTTGGGCAGCTCTTCCTTGATCAGGCGACCCTCGCGCACGGCCGGTACGTTGTAGGCGGTGGCCCAGTTCTTTGCGCTGACTTCCAGCGCATAGTCGAACGCTCCCGCCTTCAATGCTTCGAGGGCCACAGTGGTGTCGCGGTAGGAATCGAAGGTCATCACGTCGAAGTTGTAGAAACCGCGGTTGATCGGCAGGTCCTTGGCCCAGTAATCCTTGACCCGCTCGTAACGTACCGAGCGCCCGGCCTTCACTTCAGCGACCTTGTACGGGCCGCTGCCCAGCGGAATCTCAAGGTTGCCGCGGTTGAATTCGCGGTTTTCGTACCAGTGCCTGGGCAGTACCGGCAATTGCCCAAGAATCAGCGGCAGCTCACGGTTGTTCTTGTGCTTGAACCGGAACAGCACCTTCAGCGGGTCTTCGGCGACCACTTCGGCAACGTCGGAATAATACTGGCGGTACAGCGGCGCACCGTCCTTGATCAGGGCGTTGAAGGTGAATACCACGTCGTCGGCGCGCATCGGGTGGCCGTCGTGGAAGCGTGCTTCTGGGCGCAGGTAGAAGCGCACCCAGCTATTGTCCGGGGCCTTCTCGATCTTGCCGGCCACCAGGCCGTACTCGGTGAACGGCTCGTCCTGGCTCTGGCGCATCAGGGTGTCGTAGATGATGCTGATGTTCTCGGCCGACACGCCCTTGTTGATGAACGGGTTGAGGCTGTCGAAGCCGCCGAAGCTGGACTGGCGGAAGGTGCCGCCCTTGGGCGCGTCGGGGTTGACGTAGTCGAAGTGCTTGAAGTCGGCCGGGTATTTGGGGTTCTCGTCGTACAGGGTGAGGGCGTGTTGTGGTGCGGCCAGGGCGGGAAGGCTCAGGCAGGCAAGCAACAGGCTGCCGGCCAGCTGGCGCAGTCGGTGCGTTGGCATCATTGGGCTTTCTCCGAAGTCTTGATCCACCAGCTGTTCAGCCCGAGGGTGTAGGGCGGCGTGGTGACGAAGGCGAACCGGTTGCGGTAGGCCAGGCGATGATTGTCGAGGTACCAGTTGGGAATCATGTAGTACTGCCATGAGAGCACGCGGTCCAGGGCGCGGGCGGCAGCCACCTGGTCATCGCGGGTGCGGGCGGCCAGCAGGGTGTCGAGCAGGTGGTCGACAACCGGGTCCCTGACCCCAGCATAGTTCTTGCTGCCCTTGGTCGTGGCCTGGCTGGAATGGAAGTACAGCCACTGTTCAAGGCCAGGGCTCAGGGTCTGGTTCAGGGTCATCAGGATCATGTCGAAGTCGAACTGGTCCAGACGCTGTTTGTACTGGGCACGGTCGACGGTGCGCAAGTGTGCATCGATGCCGATACTGGCCAGGTTTTCGACATAAGGTTGCAGGATGCGTTCAAGGTTGGGGTTGACCAACAGCAGCTCCATGCGCAGTTGCTGGCCCTTGCTGTTGACCAGGCGCTGGCCATCGAGTTTCCAGCCGGCTTCGGCGAGCAGGCCGAGGGCCTGGCGCAGGGTCTGGCGACCGATGCCGCGGCCATCGGTCTGGCTGACCTTGTACGGTTCGTTGAACAGCCTGGCCGGCAACTGGTCACGGAAGGGCGCCAGCAGCAGCCACTCCTTGCCGGTAGGCAGGCCGCTGGCGGTGAAATCGCTGTTGGGGTAGTAACTGGTCGAGCGGCGGTAGGCGCCGCTGAACAGCGCGCGGTTGGTCCACTCGAAGTCGAGCATCAACCCCAGTGCCTGGCGTACCCGTGGGTCGCTGAAGGTCACCCGCCGGCTGTTCATGAACAGGCCTTGGGTCTGGGTGGGGATGCGGTGCGGGATCTGCGCCTTGATCACCTCGCCACGGCGCACGGCCGGGAAGTTGTAGCCGTTGGCCCAGTTCTTCGCCTGGTGCTCGATATAAATGTCGAATTCGCCGGCCTTGAACGCTTCGAAAGCCACCGTGGCATCGCGATAGAACTCATATTCGACGCGATTGAAGTTGTACTTGCCACGGTTTACCGCCAGGTCCTTGCCCCAGTAGTTCTTCACCCGCTCGAACACCAGCCGGCGCCCGGGCTGGACTTCGCTGATGCGGTACGGGCCGCTGCCCAGCGGCGGTTCGAAGGTGGTGGCCTTGAAGTCGCGCGTTTGCCAGTAGTGCTTGGGCAGTACCGGCATCTCGCCCAGGCGCAGGATCAGCAGCGGGTTGCCGGCGCGCTTGAACACGAAGCGGATGCGCAGCGGGCCGAGGATATCCACCCGCTGCACTTCCTGCAGGTTGGTGCGGTAGATCGGGTGGCCGTCCTTGAGCAACGTGCGGTAGGAGAACGCCACGTCTGCCGAGGTGATCGCCCTGCCGTCGTGCCAGCGTGCTTCCGGGCGCAGGTTGAATACCACCCAGCTACGGTCCTCGCTGTATTCCACCGAGCGTGCGATCAGGCCATAGCTGGAGGTTGGCTCGTCGCCGGACGGGTCGTACTGGCCAGTGCCGACCATCAGCGGTTCGTTCAGCTCGCTGATGCCATATTGCTGGAAATTGGGCGTGGTGACCGGGCTCGACCCTTTGAAGGTATACGGGTTGAGCGTGTCGAAGGTACCGAAAGCCATGGCCCGCAAGGTGCCGCCCTTGGGCGCATGCGGGTTGACCCAGTCGAAATGGGTGAATGTGGCTGGGTACTTGAGCGTGCCGAACTGCGCGTATCCGTGGCTTTCGCTCACCATCGCGGCTGCGGGAAAGCTCAAGGCCAGGCTGAATGACAGCAGGAGGGGACGTATCAAGTCGGCATCCGATCCAGAGGCGTTGGGCTTTGATCGGGGTACAGTAACAGCTTGGTGGGGTTGGAAAAAGAGTGCCGCCTTCGGGGATTGCAGGGGCCGCATCGGGTGCAAGCCCTGCATAGTCCCGGTGGGTGCTGGCTTGCCGGCGATGGCGCGCGGAGCGGCCCCTGGGTTACATCAATGCGAGAGGTAGACGGTAAGGGTCTGGCCCGGCTTCAGGGCATGGCCACTGCGCGGGTTCCAGCGCTTGAGGTGCTGCATTTCGACGTTGAAACGCTTGGCCACCAGGTACAGCGAGTCGCCCTTGCGCACCTTGTATTGGGTGGAACGCTTGCCGGATGCCGCTACCCGGTTCGCAGCCGCACCTGGGGCATTGCCGCCACGCAGGGCCAGAACCTGGCCAGCGCGTACGCTGTTGCCTGAGAGCCGGTTCCAGCGCTTGATGTCCTTGACCGAAACGCGGTTGGCCTTGGCAATACTGCCCAGGTTGTCGCCGCGCTTGACCCGGTAGCTGCGCGCCGCCACCGGTGCACGGGCTTCCGCCACGGCACGGGCGAACACGGCCTTGTTCGGCTGCAGGCTGACCAGTTGCTCGGGCTTGAGGTTGGACAGGCTGTCGCTCAGCAGTTGCGCCTTTGCCGTCGGCACCAGCAGTTGCTGCGGGCCGTCCACGGTCATGCGTTTCTTGTACGCCGGGTTGAGCTGGATCAGCTCGTCTTCGTCGATGTTGGCGAAGGCCGCTACACGCGACAGGTCGAGACGGTCGTTGATGGCCACCGCCTCGAAGTAGGGTTCGTTGGCGATCGGGCTCAGGTTCACGCCATAGGCTTCCGGCGTCAGAACGACCTGCGACAGGGCCAGCAGCTTGGGCACGTAGTCGCGGGTTTCCTGGGGCAGCGGCAGGTTCCAGTAGTCGGTCGGCAGCCCGAGCCGTTCGTTGCGTTCGATGGCGCGGCTGACAGTGCCTTCACCGGCGTTGTAGGCGGCCAGGGCCAGCAGCCAGTCACCGTTGAACATGTCGTGCAGGCGGCTGAGGTAGTCCAGCGCGGCGTTGGTCGAGGCGGTCACGTCGCGACGGCCATCGTAGAAGTTGGTCTGGCGCAGGTTGAAGTGGCGGCCGGTGGACGGGATGAACTGCCACATGCCCGCAGCGTGGGCGCGCGAGTAGGCCATCGGGTTGTAGGCACTTTCGATGGCTGGCAGCAGGGCCAGTTCCAGCGGCATGTCGCGCTCTTCCAGGCGCTCGACAATGTAGTGCAAGTAAAGGCTGCCGCGCTCGCCGGCGGTTTCGATGAAACTCGGGTTGCTGGCGAACCACAGGCGCTGCTGTTCGATGCGCGGGTTGACGTCGATGTTGTCCTGCAGGGCAAAACCCTGGCGCATGCGTTCCCACACGTCCTGGGGCGGCTGCTCGGCCGGCTTGACCTGCAAAGGTGACGGCTTGTGCTTGATCCGTGCCTGGTAGTTGTGCGCGCGAACGCTATCGGATTCGTCGAGCTGACGGGTGCTCTGGCAGCCCACCAGGGTGGCGGCCAGGGTCAGCGCACTGATTTGGGCCAGGCGCGTCAGGGCGACGGAATGAGAGGTTCTGCGGCTACTTGAAGACATCGGCTGACACAGGTTTCCGGGCGAAAAATTTCGGCGATTCTAGAAACCGCTCCGGGCCGGGTCAACCGTTGAGCCTCGCTTGCGATATATCTTGGGGTTATCAGAAGGTGTCCTTCCAAGACCTCAAGGCAGCAAAAACAGCGACATGCGAGGGGTTTGTATGTCCCTTCCATTCGTCTGCTTTTTGTTTAACTAATGTTTCAGAGGTGCGCAGGAAGGGGTTGGTCAGGCGTTCGAGGCCGATCGTTGATGGCAAGGTGATGCGATTTTCGGCACGCAGGCGAGTAACGTCCGCGAACCGTTGCAGAACATGCAGGTTGGCGGGTTCCACCGCCTTGGCAAAACGCAGGTTGCTCAAGGTATATTCATGGGCGCAGTACACCTCAGTGTGCTCAGGCAGCGCCGCCAGGCGGGCCAGGGCCGGCTGCATCTGCTCGGGGGTGCCCTCGAACATGCGTCCGCAACCGGCGGCGAACAGGGTGTCGCCACTGAACAGCACGGGGGTGGCCGGCTGGTCGCTGAAAAAAGCGATATGGCCGAGGGTGTGGCCAGGCACGGCCAGCACCTGGAAGGTCGTATCCAGTACCGTCACCAGGTCGCCGTCGTCCAGCGCCAGGTCACGGCACGGAATGCGCTCCCTGGCCGGGCCGCATACCCGTGCCCCGGTCAGCTGCTTGAGCCGTTCCACGCCGCCGACATGGTCATTGTGATGGTGGGTGACGAGGATGTCGCTCAGCACCCAGCCTGGGTGCGCCGACAGCCAGCCTTCCACTGGGCCGGCCGCTCCCGGGTCGACCACCGCGCAGCGGCGTTTGGCAGTATCCTGTAACAACCAGATGTAGTTGTCGGAGAAAGCGGGGAGAGCATCGATCTGTATCATGGTGCGGATCCGATTCGCCTAGCGTGGCACATGAAGGCATCTTAGCCGCGATGGCGCGGTGCGAGAACCTTCGAGGGAGAGCGCAATGACCGACCAAGCCTTTGCCCAGGCCGACCCGGACTGGGTCAAGCTGATCAGCCTGGCCCGTGAGTGGTTCAACGGCCCACTCGGACAGCTGATGCTCAAGGAGGAGGAAAAACTGCTGGAAGAAGAACTCGGGCGCTTCTTCGGCGGCTACCTTGTTCACTATGGGCCGTGCGCCGAGCCGCCACCCAGCGCCCCGCAGGTGCAGCGCAACGTGCGCCTGGGCGCGCCGCTGCCAGGGGTGGAGATCGTCTGTGAAGAACAGGCCTGGCCGCTGAGCGAGCACGCCGCCGACGTGGTGGTGCTGCAGCATGGCCTGGATTTCAGCCTGTCGCCCCACGGGTTGCTGCGCGAGGCGGCCAGCGCGGTTCGCCCTGGCGGGCACCTGCTGATCGTCGGCATCAACCCGTGGAGCAGTTGGGGCGTGCGCCATCTGTTCAGCCATGGCGCCTTGCGCAAGGCCCGCTGCATCTCGCCTTCACGGGTTGGGGACTGGCTCAACCTGCTGGGCTTCGCGCTGGAGAAACGCCGCTTCGGGTGCTATCGTCCGCCGCTCGCCTCTGCCGCCTGGCAGCAGCGGCTGGCGGGTTGGGAACGCCTGGCCGGGGGCTGGCAGGGTTCCGGTGGCGGCGTCTACCTGCTGGTGGCGCGCAAGATGGTGGTAGGCCTGCGGCCGCTGCGCCCGGAGCGTCGCGAACCGATGGGCAAGCTGCTGCCGCTGCCGCTGGCCAAGGTCAACCGCACGGTGGCCAACCCGGATACTGAAAAGCACTGAACATGAGTGGTACATGAGCGAAAGCGTCGAGATGTTTACCGATGGTGCCTGCAAGGGCAACCCCGGCCCGGGCGGTTGGGGGGTCCTTATGATCTACAAGGGCGTCGAGAAGGAACTGTGGGGCGGCGAACGCGAAACCACCAACAACCGCATGGAACTGATGGCGGCGATCCAGGGGCTGATGGCGCTCAAGCGCGAATGCGAGGTGGTGCTGACCACCGACTCGCAGTACGTGATGAAGGGCATCAACGAATGGATGGTCAACTGGAAGAAGCGTGGCTGGAAGACCGCGAGCAAGGAGCCGGTGAAGAACGCCGACTTGTGGCAACTGCTGGATCAGCAGGTCAACCGCCACAAGGTGACCTGGAAATGGGTACGCGGGCATATCGGTCACCCCGGCAACGAACGCGCCGACCAGCTCGCCAACCGAGGGGTCGATGAGGTGCGCGCGCAGCGCTGAGCTGGGGTACAATCGCTGCCTTTGTGACTGATGCAAGTTGGAGCGCCCCGCGTGGAGCAGCAGCAAGATAAGCGGTTTGTCATTCTCGATACCGAAACCACGGGTATGCCGGTCAGCGAAGGCCACCGGATCATCGAGATCGGCTGTGTCGAGGTGATCGGTCGGCGCCTGACCGGGCGGCACTTCCACGTCTACCTGCAGCCGGACCGCGAGAGTGACGAGGGCGCCATCAACGTCCACGGTATCACCGATGCGTTCCTGGTCGGCAAGCCACGCTTTGCCGATGTCGCCGAAGAATTCTTCGAATTCATCCAGGGCGCCACGCTGGTCATCCACAACGCGGCGTTCGACGTTGGCTTCATCAACAACGAGTTCGCCCTGCTGGGCCAGCACGACCGCGCCGACATCTCGCAGCACTGCACCGTCCTCGACACCCTGCTGCTGGCGCGCGCGCGCCATCCGGGGCAGCGTAACAGCCTCGATGCGCTGTGCAAACGCTACGACATCGACAACTCGGGCCGTGAACTGCACGGCGCACTGCTCGACTCGGAACTGCTGGCTGATGTCTACCTGGCGATGACCGGTGGCCAGACCAGCCTGTCGCTGGCGGGCCACGGTGCCGACGCCGAGAGTGACGGGCAGGCGGCGGGTGGCAGCGAGATCCGCCGGATTGTCGGGCGTGCACCCGGGCGGGTGATCATGGCCAATGCCGAGGAGCTGGAAGCGCATGCCGAGCGCCTGGCGGCGATTGCCAAGTCGGCCGGTGGGCCCTCGATGTGGCAGGCTTTGACCGAGACAACTGGCGGCTGAATTTTCGTCTTGGGTTGTGTGGTGTCGGTGAGATCGAGCGCCGCCCGCGCGGCGCTCGATTTACGCGCCACCTCAACCTCAAGACAGGCACGTCAACTACCCTGAAATGGACGCCATGTCCTTCGGAGGTAGCCACCTGATGTACAAGGACCTCAAGTTCCCCATCCTCATCGTCCACCGTGCCATCAAGGCCGACAGCGTTGCCGGCGAGCGTGTGCGCGGTATCGCCGATGAGCTGAGCCAGGACGGCTTTACCGTCATCAAGGCCGCCGACCACGCCGAAGCGCGCCTGGTCGCCACCACCCATCACGGCCTGGCCTGCATGCTGATCGCCGCCGAAGGTGTCGCCGAGAGTACCCACCTGTTGCAGAACATGGCCGAGCTTATCCGCTTGGCTCGCCTGCGTGCGCCCAACCTGCCGATTTTCGCCCTGGGCGAGCAGGTCACCCTGGAAAATGCCCCTGCCGAAGCCATGAGCGAGCTCAACCAGCTGCGTGGCATCCTTTACCTCTTCGAAGATACCGTGCCGTTTCTCGCGCGCCAGGTCGCCCGTGCGGCGCACGCTTACCTCGATGGCCTGCTGCCACCGTTCTTCAAGGCCCTGGTGCAGCATACCGCGCAGTCCAACTATTCCTGGCACACGCCGGGCCACGGCGGTGGCGTGGCCTACCGTAAAAGCCCGGTGGGCCAGGCTTTTCATCAATTCTTCGGGGAGAACACCCTGCGCTCGGACCTGTCGGTTTCGGTACCGGAACTGGGCTCGCTGCTCGACCACACCGGCCCGCTGGCCGCAGCCGAGGCCAGGGCGGCGCGCAACTTCGGCGCCGACCATACCTTCTTCGTCATCAACGGCACCTCCACCGCCAACAAGATCGTCTGGCACGCCATGGTCGGCCGTGACGACCTGGTATTGGTGGACCGCAACTGCCACAAGTCGGTGGTGCATGCGATCATCATGACCGGCGCCATCCCCCTGTACCTGTGCCCCGAGCGCAACGAACTGGGGATCATCGGGCCGATCCCGCTCAGTGAATTCAGCCCCGAGTCGATCCAGGCCAAGATACAGGCCAACCCGCTTGCGCGCGACCGTGGCCAGCGCATCAAGTTGGCAGTGGTGACCAACTCCACCTACGACGGCCTGTGCTACCACGCCGGGCTGATCAAGCAGACCCTCGGCGCCAGTGTCGAGGTGCTGCACTTCGACGAAGCCTGGTTCGCCTATGCGG
Organism: Pseudomonas sp. TE21394; assembly: GCF_054057835.1. NCBI lineage: Bacteria > Pseudomonadati > Pseudomonadota > Gammaproteobacteria > Pseudomonadales > Pseudomonadaceae > Pseudomonas > Pseudomonas sp. TE21394. Next base: position 3,797,917 of record NZ_JBSRZR010000001.1, read on the forward strand.
TGTTCCACGGCTTCTTCACCGGGCGCTACGCCATGGGCACGGCCTGTGCGGCGGACAGCCCACTGGTGTTCAGCACCCATTCCACCCATAAGCTATTGGCCGCGTTCAGCCAGGCCTCGATGATCCACGTGCAGGACGGGGCCAGGCGCCAGTTGGACCGGGACCGCTTCAACGAAGCGTTCATGATGCACATTTCGACCTCGCCGCAGTACAGCATCCTCGCCTCGCTGGACGTGGCCTCGACCATGATGGAAGGCCCGGCCGGGCATTCACTGCTGCAAGAGATGTTCGACGAGGCCCTGAGTTTCCGTCGGGCCCTGGCCAACCTGCGCGAGCACATTGCCGCAGACGACTGGTGGTTCAGCATCTGGCAACCGCCGGGCACCGAAGGCATCCATCGCCTGGCCGCCCAGGACTGGCTACTGCAGCCGGGCGCCGAGTGGCATGGTTTCACCGAGGTGGCGGATGACTACGTGCTGCTCGACCCGCTGAAAGTGACGCTGGTAATGCCTGGCCTGAGTGCGGGCGGTGCGCTGGGCGAACATGGCATCCCGGCGGCGGTGGTCAGCAAGTTTCTCTGGGAGCGCGGGCTGGTGGTGGAAAAGACCGGCTTGTACAGTTTCCTGGTGCTGTTCTCCATGGGCATTACCAAGGGCAAGTGGAGCACGTTGCTCACCGAGTTGCTGGAGTTCAAACGCCACTATGACGGCAATACACCGCTGAACGAATGCCTGCCCAGCGTAATGGCTGCCGATGCGTCGCGCTACCAGGGCATGGGCTTGCGCGAGCTGTGCGACCAGTTGCATGGCTGCTACCGCAGCAATGCCACGGCCAAGCAACTGAAGCGGCTGTTCACCCGCTTGCCGGAAGTCGCCATGAGCCCGGCCAGTGCCTATGACCAGATGGTGCGTGGCGAAGTGGAGGCGGTGCCGATCGAGGCGCTGTCGGGGCGGGTGGCGGCGGTGATGCTGGTGCCGTACCCGCCGGGCATTCCATTGATCATGCCAGGGGAACGGTTCACCGAAGCGACCCGCTCGATACTCGACTACCTGGCCTTTGCCCGTGCGTTCAACCGAGGCTTCCCCGGCTTTCTCGCCGACGTGCATGGCCTGCAGAACGAAGGTGGCCGCTACACGGTGGATTGCATCAAGGAATGCGAATGAGCTCGACGCCGCTGCGGGCCAGTTCGAAGCGGTTTTCACCCAGATGGTTGACCTTGTCGCCGATGGCCAGGCGGTAGGTGGTGATGGGGGCGCCCAGCGTGCTGCCGTCCACTTGCAGGGTCGACTCCTGAAACTCGTGCACGGGGTAGATGCGGCCTTCGGCGTCACGGGCGTGGAATTGGCCGACCATTACTGCTGCCATTTGGTTGAAAACCTCTGAATTGCGTAGGGAATGTCTGAACGGATAGACCGTGGAACCGCGTCGGAAGTTTTCGCCCTCGGAAAAAAAACCAAAGTGGCGAACAACGGTCATCTATAACTACAACGTCCCTTAACCCAGCAAAGTTGGAAATTGCCATGACCCAGGTGTATTCGGTAGCAGTCGTCGTCGGAAGCTTGCGCAAGGACTCCTACAACCGCAAGGTTGCCCGTGCACTCTCGGAGCTGGCGCCGTCCAGCCTGGCCCTGAAAATCGTCGAGATCGGCGACTTGCCGCTGTACAACGAGGATGTCGAGGCCGATGCGCCGCCGCAATCGTGGAAGCGTTTTCGCGATGAGATCCGCCGCAGCGATGCCGTGCTGTTCGTCACCCCGGAGTACAACCGGTCGGTGCCGGGCTGCCTGAAGAATGCCATCGATGTCGGCTCGCGGCCCTACGGGCAAAGTGCCTGGAGTGGCAAGCCGACGGCGGTGGTCAGTGTATCGCCGGGAGCCATTGGTGGCTTTGGTGCCAACCATGCCGTGCGGCAGTCGCTGGTATTCCTGGACATGCCATGCATGCAGATGCCCGAAGCCTACATTGGCGGTGCGGCGAGCCTGTTCGACGAGGCCGGCAAGCTCAACGACAAGACCCGGCCGTTCCTGCAGGGTTTCATCGACAAGTTCGCTTCGTGGGTGAAGTTGAACAGGGCGGTTTGACCGCCTTGAGCGGCCTGGTGTCGCGAAGGGCTGCGCAGCAGCGCTTTGGGACACCACGCCAGCTGTGTGCAGCGCTTCAGCGGAAGCTGTAGGAAACCCCGGCATACACAGCGAACCCTTCGCCCGGTGTCGAGCGGGCCACGTCCTTGCCCGCGTCGTTGTAGCCGGGTGTTACCGTTGCCGCATAGCGTTTGTTGGTCAGGTTGCGCAGGTCAAGCCAGGTCTGCCAGTCCTGTTTCGGTGAATTCCAGCCGAGGCGCGCGCCGAGCAAGGCATAGGCCTCGGCGTGGTAGCTGTTGGCATAGTCGACTTGCACTTTCGACGCCATCTGCGTGTTGATCCCCGCGTAGAAGCCGCTGGGCCAGTCGTGGCGCAGCTCGGCCTGGTAGTAGTGCATCGGGATGCCGGGCAGGCGGTTGTCGCCGAACTGGTCGTCGTCGCGGTAGTGGAAGTCACTGAAGGTGTAGGCCTGGCGCAAGCTGAGCCTGCCAGCCCCGGCGTGTTCCCACAGCGTGCTGTCCAGGCCCGCTTCCACCCCCTGGTGCACGGTGGCGCTGGCATTGAATTCCTTGGCCGGAGCGCCCTGCAGGATTTCCACGGCCAGCAGTTCATGTCGCACCTGCGCGTAATACCAGGCCAGGTCCCAATGCCCTATTGCCGAATCGCCGCGCGCGCCCAGCTCCAGCGTGGTGGCTGTCTGGTTCTGCATTTCGATTGGTTGGTAGGCGGTCGGCGCGCTCCAGATCAGCGCCCAGGGATGCGGGGGTTCGACCGAGCGACTCAGGTTGCCGTACACCTGCAAGTTCGGGCGGATGTCATAGCGCAGCCCCAGGCGAGGTGCATAGTCCCAGTCATGCAAGCTCACCTTGCCGCCTTCGGCAGGGTAGGTCACCGCACTTTCGCGGCGGGTGTAGACCAGCGCCAGGCCAGTGGTCAGCCACAGGTCCGGCACCAGTTCCAGGTCATTGCCGGCATGCAGCACGGTGTCCGAACCTTGGTAGGTGAAGTCGCGGGTACGCTTGCCGAACACCTCGCCAGTACGTTCGAATTGCGAGGCGCCGCTGTTGGGCAGGTGCTTGGTGGTGCGCCAGCCAACGGTGGTCTTGCTGTCGTGGCCCATCAGGGTGTCGCGGCGCAAGTAATTCAAGGTGCCGCTGACATCGGTGTAGGCTACCTTGAGGCGCATCGGGCCTTCGCGCAGGTCCATCGGGTAGTCGTGGTAGACCAGGCCGGCTTCCAGGCGTGCATCGTCGTCGAGGTAGAAGGTGGTCTTGTTGCCCAACCAGGTGCTGCCCGGTTGAGGACGGCTGTCATCGCGAGCCAGGTAGTTCGGGTTGGCAGCGCGGGGGTGGTGCTTGATCTGTTCCTTGGTCAGGCGCCCGGCCAGTTCGTTCTCGGTTTCCCGATAACGCAGGTAGAAGCGGGTTTCCAGGTCAGGGTTGAAGCGGTAGCCGAAGTTGGCGGCAACGCCTTTCGCACTGCCACTGCTGTGCGCCTGGTAACCGTCATACTCCGAATCGGTCAGCGCCAGGTAATAGTCGAAGTTGCCCAGTACCTGGCCCGAACTCACCTGGCGGTGCTGATAGCCACGGCTGCCGACTTCGTAACGCACCTGCAGCGGCGCGGCGTCGTAGCCGGTGTGGGTGATGTAGTTGAGTGCTCCGCCCAGGGCCAGCGCGCCGTGGTCAAAGCCATTGGCGCCACGCAGCACTTCGGCACTGCTCAGCCACAGCGGCTCGAACAGTTCGTACGGCGTACCGCCCGGGCCGGTCAGGGGCAGGCCGTCGAACATCGTGTAGATCCCGGAGCCATGGGCCCCTGGGGCGCGGTTGATGCCCGAGCCGCGGATCGACAGCTTGATGCCATCGTTACCGGCTGATTGGGCGAATACCCCGGGCTGGTAGGCAAGCACGTCCTGGTTGCTTGCGACCCGGCCTTGTCCTGCTCGCTGCATGTCCACCAGGTTGGTCGCCCCAGGCACCTCGCGCAGGCGTTCGCTGGCTGCGCTCAGGTCATTCTGCTCCTCGTCGGTGATCAGCACCTGGCCCAGTTCGACCGAGGAAGCCGCCGCAGGCTGGTTGGCAGCCAAAGCGGCCAGCAGGCCAAGGCAGGACGATAGGGGCAAAACGCAACGCATTGTACGACTCCAGGTAACAGGACAAATGACAACGGCGTTGAGACGAGCGAAATCACGCATAAAGCACGAAGAAAGCCGGCATATTTGCTGCTGGTTTCATTAGGGGTTTTGTACGAAAGTTCTCTACAAGCCGCTGTGGTAGAGCCGCACGGCACGCGCTTCGTAAGGTGGCCGCAGATCGGCAGCGATGCCTCTCTCAATCACCTGCGGAGTTCAGACATGAATGACCACGCGCGACATTCGCAGCACCTCCCGGCGGACGCCCCGGTTCGCCTGACGCCACGTGAACAGCAAGTCCTGTTGTGGTGTGCCTACGGCAAAAGTTCCTGGGAGATCGGCCAGATCCTGGCGTGCAGGGAATCGACGGTGAATTTCCATGTGTCGAACATCCTGCGCAAGTTCGATGTGTCCACCCGGGTGGCAGCAGTGATCAAGGCCATTCGCTATGGCATGCTGGCCGAGCAGTGAGGGGCGAACATGGGCAACGATCCTCTGTTTCCACGGTTTGCCGATAACCATGACCCGTTCTGGCCACGGATAGCTCTGGGCAGGCTGCGCGAGCGGCTGCACCTGCACTCGTCTGTCAGCGAAACCGCACTGGAAGTGGCCGCCCGCTGCGCGGCCATCGACGCGGCACGCGAGTTCGCCCGCTGGCGGGCGGTACTGCGCAGGCGAGGTTACAAGCGCCTCGAGGACGTTGCCAGGCATGACCATGGGCGCGCATTGCGGGTGTGCTACTTGCGCTTTATCGAGGCTGCGGTCCGCTACAACCTGGGGGCAGTTGCTTGCTTGCCCACTGCACGTCGAGGGCGCAACCATGCCTGAAGTCGACATTTTCGACACGCCGTGCACCGCGCTCGTGGCGTTGCTGGAGGTGGATGGCAGTGTGCTGTTCGCCGCGCTGTTGGGGGCACTGTTGGTGAGTGCGGCGCGTGACCGGCTGATCACCAATACGGCCAGGCGCCTGAAGCTGGGCAAGAAAGTGCTGCTGGTATTCGTGACCGTGGGAGTGGGCCACTTGTTCGAGCCGCTGGTGTCGGCACTGGCGCCCTTGTTGACACGTGGCATGGCGGCTTTCGTGGCCGCCGTGGTCGTGATCCCGATCAGCCTCAAGGTCATGGTCTGGCTGGATACACTGGACCCACGCGAGCTTATCCGGCGCTGGCGAAAACAGGATTAGCCGGTGGCTGCCGCGCCCAGCGCATTCAGTTTCTGTTCCAGTTGCTGGATGCGTTGCTTGTCCTTGATGAGCAGCAGCACGGCTTGACGATCCGCGGGCGATAGCGTCCGCAGGCGGGTGAGCATGTCGTACTCCCAGTCGGCGTCATCCGCGGCTGAAGGGGCGGTGGCGACTTCACCCAGCAGTAGCCAGTCCAGCGAGCAGCCGTGCTGTCGGGCCAGGTCTATGCACAACGAATAGGGAATGCTGTCGCGCACCTTCCAGCTGCTCAAGGTCTGTGGGCTGATCGACAGCTTGCGCGAGAGCTCGGCATCGGTCTTGGCGCCGGTCAAAAGCTTGAGGCGGGTGAGCACTGCAGCAAGTACGTGAGTACTCATAACAGATATCCATGACTGGTTTATTGATATTCCATGGGCTTAAACTACTCGTTATGAATACAGCCCTGCGTTTTAAGGAGCATTTCTGCAATGAAAAACATCGAACTGACGAACAATTCCAAGTTTGCAGCCAATACTGACACAGCTGCGCGATTATTCTTAGGGAGCATTACGTTGAAACATGCTTGCAGGTACGTGCCGTGAGTACTTACAAGTTGGTTTGCCCGCATTGCCACAGCCGGATGCGTATACGCACCAGTGAAGGGCGCCATATTTTCCTGCGCATTGCCTATTTGCAATGCACAACCGAGGCGTGTGGCTGGTCAGTGCGTGCCGAATTCGAAATGACCCATGAACTTTCACCCAGCGGTATGCCCAACCCGGAAGTTTACCTGCCCTCGGCCAATGGTGAATTGCGCAGGGCGGCGTTGCCGACGGTAGCCCAGGGCGCAGCCGATGAATGAGGTGCCACTGGATGCGATGACCCTACCTGCAGATCAGACAAGGCAAATAAAAAAACACCCCGCATGAGCGGGGTGTCTTGTTTTGCCGGGGTAATCAGCCGATCAGTTGCAGGCCCGCTTGCTGGACCATTTCCAGCAGCGGCTGCGGGTACACGCCAAGCACGAAGGCGAGAATGGCGATGGCCAGCAGCATAACGCCGCCGGTGCGCTGTTCCCACTTCAGCGGGGCGTCATGGCGACGCAGGTTCGGCTCGACCAGGTACAGGGTGACCATGACGCGCAGGTAGTAGTAGACACCGATGGCGCTACCGATCACCAGCGCACCGACCAGCCACCACAGGTGCGACTCGACGCCGGTGGCGATGATGTAGAACTTGCCGATGAAGCCAGCGGTCAGCGGGATACCGGCCAGCGACAACATCATCACGGTCAGGACTGCGGTCAGGTACGGACGGCGCCAGAACAGGCCGCGGTACTCGTACAGCGCATCGGCGTCACGGCCGGCATAAGGCGAGGACATCAGGGTGATGACGCCGAACGCGCCGAGGCTGGTGATCACGTAGGTGACCAGGTACACGCCCATGGCTTCCAGGGCCAGGCCCTTGCTGGCGACCAACGCGATGACCAGGTAGCCGAAGTGGGCGATGGACGAGTAACCGAGCAGACGCTTGAGGTTGCTCTGGGTCAGTGCCAGCAGGTTACCGATCAGGATCGAGGCCACGGCGATAACCGCCAGCACGGTGCTCAGCACGCCGCTGCTGGCCGCAGGGGAGAGCATGAACAGGCGGACCACCACGGCGAACACCGCCACCTTGCTGGCAGTGGCCAGGAACGCGGCGACCGGCGCCGGGGCGCCTTCGTACACGTCCGGAGTCCACAGGTGGAACGGTACCAGCGACAGCTTGAAGGCCAGGCCGACCAGCATCATGGCCAGGCCCAGCTGGGCCAGCAGGCTTGGCATGCTGGTGGCAGCCAGGGCCTTGCCGATCTGGTCGAAGCTCAGGCTGCCGGCGTCGGCGTACAGCAGGGCCATGCCGAACAGCAGGAACGCCGAGCCGGCAGCCGACAGCACCATGTATTTGATGCCGGCTTCGAGCGAGCGCTTGTTGAAGAAGGCATACGCCACCAGGCCGTAGACCGGTACCGACAGCAGCTCCAGGCCGATGAACAGGCCGGCCAGGTGGTTGGCGCTGACCAGCACCAGGCCGCCGAGAGCCGACATCAGCAGCAGCAGGTAGAGTTCTTCACGGTTGCCCGGGAAGCCCTTGGCGCCTTCGCCGAGGTAGGCGTGGGCGAGGGTGACGCAAGCCAGCGTGGCCACCAGCATGATCGCCATGTACAGGCAGGCGAACTTGTCGATGGTCACCAGCGAAGTGACTGCCAGCGGCGCAACCTTCAGCGCCGGCAGGATCGACAGCAGGGCCAGGTTGAGGCCCACGGTGGACAGCAGGAAGGTCTGCGAGTGGTTGCGCTTCCAGGCGATCGCCAGCATCACCACCACCGTGGTGATGGTGGTGATCAGCATCGGCGCCAATGCGATGAAGTGTTGAGTGGTGAATTCCATAGCGCTCTTACCGGGCCGAAGCGAGTTGAGTGAAAGCGGAACCGAGCCACTGCTGCACACCACTCATGGTGGCGGCAGAGGTGTCGAGGAACGGCTGCGGATACACGCCCAGCAGGATCAGCAGTACAGCCAGACCCAGGACCATGATCAGCTCGCGACCGTCCATGCCGGCCAGCACGCTGTCGGCCTTGGCCGGGCCGAAGTAGGCGCGGTGGATCATGATCAGCGAGTACACCGAACCGAACACCAGGCCAGTGGTGGCGATCACGGTGATCCATGGCACGCTGGCGAAGCTGCCAATCAGGATCAGGAATTCGCCGACGAAGTTGCCGGTGCCGGGCAGGCCCAGGGAGGCGGCGGCGAAGAACAGGCTGATGGCCGGCAGGTAGGCGATGCGGTGCCACAGGCCGCCCATTTCGCGCATGTCACGGGTGTGCAGGCGCTCGTACAGTTGACCGGCCAGGATGAACAGCGCCGCAGCCGACAGGCCGTGGGCCAGCATCTGGATCACCGCGCCTTGCAGGGCCTGCTGGCTGCCGGAGTAGATACCGATCAGCACGAAGCCCATGTGCGAGACGCTGGAGAACGCGACCAGGCGCTTGATGTCGGTTTGCGCGAAGGCCAGGAAGGCACCGTAGAAGATACCGATCAGGCCCAGGGTCATGGCGATCGGCGCGAACTCGGCCGAGGCATTCGGGAACAGTGGCAGGGCGAAGCGCAGCAGGCCGTAGGCCGCAGTCTTCAGCAAGATACCGGCGAGGTCCACGGAGCCTGCGGTCGGCGCCTGGGCGTGAGCGTCAGGCAGCCAGGAGTGGAACGGCACCACTGGCAGTTTCACCGCGAAGGCGATGAAGAAGCCCAGCATCAGCAGGTACTCGGTACCGGCTGGCAGTTCAGCCTTCAGCAGGTCGCTGTAGTTGAAGGTGATCACCCCGGTGTTGGTGTAGTTGACCAGCACCAGGCCAAGGATCGCCACCAGCATGATCAGGCCGCTGGCCTGGGTGAAGATGAAGAACTTGGTCGCCGCGTAGATCCGGGTCTTCTTGCCGTCTGCCGAGCTGTGACCCCAGAGCGCGATGAGGAAGTACATCGGCACCAGCATCATTTCCCAGAAGAAGAAGAACAGGAACAGGTCCAGGGCCAGGAACACGCCGACCACGCCGCCGAGGATCCACATCAGGTTGAGGTGGAAGAAGCCGACGTGGCGCTGGATTTCTTTCCAGGAGCACAGTACCGACAGCACACCGAGCAGGCCGGTGAGCAGGATCATCAGCAGCGACAGGCCGTCGAGGGCCAGGTGGATGCTGATGCCGAAGCGCTGGATCCACTGGACTTTGTATTCCAGGGCCCAGGCCGGTTCGGCGCCCGGAGCAGGGGCGAGGGTGTAGTCGCCGTTAGCCCACAGCCACAGGCCGATGCCGAGCAGCAGGGACATGGTCAGCAGCGCGATCCAGCGCGGCAGGGTGGCGCCGAAGCGCTCACCCAGCCAGCACAGGAAGCCGCCGATGAAGGGGATCAGGATCAGCCAAGGCAAAATCATGACGGGTTGGTTTCCTTTGGCAAAGTCGCAAGATTCATAGTCATACCGCAGCCACTACCACGGCACCGAGCACCAGCACGGCACCCACGGCGATAGAGGCGGTGTACCAGCGCAGCTGGCCAGTCTCGGTCTTGCTCATGGCGACGTGGCCGCCACGCGCCATCCGGGGAATCAGGCCGATGGTGCGGTCAACCGGGTCCTTGCGCAGGATGTGGCTGATCAGCAGGTACGGTTTGACGAAGAGCTTGTCGTAGATCCAGTCGAAGCCCCAGGCAGCGAACCACCAGGCCGACAGGACCCGGCCGATGCCACTGTTGGCCACGGCGCTGACGAAGCGGCGCTTGCCCAGGAACAGCAAGGCCGACAGCAGGATACCGGCGATGGCGATGGCACCCGAGGTGAGCTCCAGCGCGTGCTTGGCTTCGCCACCGGCGTGGCCGGCGCTTTCCGGCAGCACGCCTGCCAGCGGCGGGGTGATCCAGGCGCCGACGAAGGTCGACAGCACGATCAGCACGCCCAGCGGCAGCCAGTGGCTGATGCCGTGGCCCGCGTGAGCTTCGGTCTTGGCTTCGCCGTGGAAGGCGATGAAGATCAGGCGGAAGGTGTACAGCGAGGTCATGAACGCACCGACCAGGCCGGCATACAGCAGGCCGGTGTTGCCGCTGGCGAAGGCTTCCCAGAGGATCTCGTCCTTGGAGTAGAAGCCCACGGTCACGATCGGCAGGGCGGCCAGGGCGGCACCACCGACCACGAAGCTGGCGTAGGCCAGCGGCAGTTTCTTCCACAGGCCGCCCATCTTGAAGATGTTCTGCTCGTGGTGGCAGGCAACGATCACCGCACCGGAAGCCAGGAACAGCAGGGCCTTGAAGAAGGCGTGGGTCATCAGGTGGAAGATCGCCGCGTCCCAGGCACCCACGCCCAGGGCCAGGAACATGTAGCCGATCTGGCTCATGGTCGAATAGGCGAGGATACGCTTGATGTCGGTCTGTACCAGCGCGGCGAAGCCGGCCAGTACCAGGGTTACGCCACCGACCACGCCGACCAGGTGCAGGATGTCCGGGGCCAGCAGGAACAGGCCGTTGGTGCGGGCGATCAGGTACACGCCCGCGGTCACCATGGTTGCCGCGTGGATCAGTGCGGAGACCGGAGTAGGGCCGGCCATCGCATCGGCCAGCCAGGTCTGCAGTGGCAGCTGCGCCGATTTACCGACCGCACCACCCAGCAGCATCAGCGTGGCCAGGACCATCCAGGTGTCGCCAGCCTGGAACTTCTGCGGTGCCAGCACCAGCAGTTCCTGCACGTTCAGGGTACCCAGCTGGGCAAACAGGATGAACAGGCCGATGGCCATGAACACGTCGCCGATGCGGGTGACGATGAACGCCTTGAGTGCCGCGTTACCGTTGTTGCGGTTGCTGTAGTAGAAACCGATCAACAGGTACGAGCACAGGCCCACGCCTTCCCAGCCGAAGTAGATGAACAGCAGGTTATCGCCAAGGACCAGGAACAGCATGCTGGCGATGAACAGGTTGGTGTACGAGAAGAAGCGCGAGTAGCCGGCTTCGCCACGCATGTACCAGGAGGCGAACAGGTGGATCAGGAAGCCGACACCGGTGACCACGCCGAGCATTGTCACGGACAGGCCATCCAGGTACAGGGTGAAGTTCGGCGCGAAGCCATCCACCGACATCCACTGCCACAGCAGCTGGCTGTACGCACCGCCTTCAGGCGGGGCGACGTTGAATTGCCAGATGACGTAGGCAGCCACGGCGGCCGACAGGCCCACCGAGCCGACGCCGATCAGGGCCGACAGGTTCTCCGAGAAGCGCCCGCGCGAGAACGACAGCAGCAGGAAGCCGAGGAGGGGGAAGACGAAAGTCAGGAAGAGAAGGTTCATCCGCGCATCTCACTGGCAGCATCGATGTCGAGAGTGTGGAAGCGGCGATACAGCTGCAGCAGGATGGCCAGGCCGATACTGGCCTCGGCAGCTGCCAGGCTGATCACCAGAATGAACATCACCTGGCCGTCGGGCTGGACCCAACGGGCACCGGCGACGATGAACGCCAGGGCAGAGGCGTTCATCATGACTTCCAGGCTCATGAGCACGAAGAGGATGTTGCGGCGGACCATCAGGCCAACCAGACCTAAGCAGAACAGGATGCCGGCGACCGCCAGACCATGCTCGAGAGGGATAGCGCCCATGATTTACTCCTTCGCCTCGTTGCGGCCCAGGTGGAAGGCGGTGACGGCTGCAGCGAGCAGCAGCATCGACGCCAGTTCGACCACCAGCAGGTACGGGCCGAAAAGGCTGATGCCCACGGCTTTCGGGCCTACGGTGGTACCGCTGATGGCGGCGCCGCTCGGGGCGACGAACAGCACGTACAGCAGCTCCAGCAGCAGCAGGGCGGCGAGGATCACCGGCCCGGCCCAGATGCCGGGCTTGAGCCAGCCGCGTTCCTGGGCGACCGAAGCCGGCCCGAGGTTGAGCATCATCACCACGAACACGAACAGCACCATGATGGCGCCGGCGTAGGCGATCACTTCCAGGGCGCCGGCGAACGGCGCACCCAGGGCGAAGAAGATCATGGCCACGGAAATCAGCGAAATGATCAGGTAAAGCAAGGCGTGCACGGGGTTGGTTCCGGTCACCACCCGAAGGGTGGAGAGCACGGCGATCCCGGATGCGAAGTAGAAAGCGAATTCCATCTTTCTGTCCTTATGGGAGCAAGCTCTTCACGTTGATCGGCTCGGCTTCGTTCTGCGCAGCGCCTTTCGGCTTGCCAGCGATCGCCATACCCGCAACACGGTAGAAGTTGTAGTCAGGGTTCTTGCCGGGGCCGGAGATCAGCAGATCTTCTTTCTCGTACACCAGGTCCTGACGCTTGAACTCGGCCATTTCGAAATCCGGAGTCAGCTGGATCGCGGTGGTCGGGCACGCTTCTTCACACAGGCCGCAGAAGATGCAGCGCGAGAAGTTGATGCGGAAGAACTCCGGGTACCAGCGGCCGTCCTCGGTCTCGGCCTTCTGCAGCGAGATACAGCCGACCGGGCAGGCCACCGCGCACAGGTTGCATGCCACGCAGCGCTCCTCGCCATCGGGGTCGCGGGTGAGGACGATGCGGCCGCGGTAGCGCGGCGGCAGGTAAACGGGTTCTTCGGGGTACTGCAGGGTATCGCGCTTGCGGAACCCGTGGGAGAACACCATGGCCAGGCTGCGCAGCTGGGTGCCGGTGCCCTTAACGATGTCGCCGATATACTTGAACATGGGTCAAATCCTCACTGGGCCGCGACGGCTGGCGCGTTGTAGAGCACGAGCGCAGCGGTCACCAGCAAATTGATCAGGGTCAGCGGCAGGCAGAACTTCCAGCTGAAGTCCATCACCTGGTCATAGCGTGGGCGCGGGATCGAGGCGCGCAGCAGGATGAACAGCATGATGAAGAACGCGGTCTTCAGCGCGAACCAGAGGAACGACAGCTGCGGCAGGATGCCGAACGGGCCGTGCCAGCCGCCGAAGAACAGGGTCACCAGCAGCGCCGAGATGAGGATGATGCCGATGTACTCACCGACGAAGAACATGCCCCATTTCATGCCGGCATACTCGATGTGGTAGCCATCGGCCAGTTCCTGTTCCGCTTCCGGCTGGTCGAACGGGTGACGGTGAGTCACGGCGACGCCAGCGATGAAGAAGGTGCAGAAGCCGAAGAACTGCGGAATGATGAACCACAGGTTCTGTGCCTGGTAGTCGACGATGTCGCGCATGTTGAACGAGCCCACCTGCACCACCACGCCCATCAGCGCCAGGCCCAGGAACACTTCGTACGACACGGTCTGTGCCGAGGCACGCAAGCTGCCCAGCAGGGCGTACTTGTTGTTCGACGACCAGCCGGCGAACAGCACCGCGTACACCGACAGGCCGGCCATGGCGAAGAAGAACAGCAGGCCGATGTTGAGGTCGGCAACGCCCCAGGTCGGGGTGATCGGGATGACCACGAAGGCGATCAGCAGGGCGCTCATGGCCACGACCGGTGCCAGGGTGAAGATCACGCGGTCGACGAAGGGTGGGTTCCAGTCTTCCTTGAAGAACATCTTCAGCATGTCGGCAGCAATCTGGAACATGCCGAACGGGCCGACGCGGTTCGGACCGTAACGGTCCTGCCACCAGCCCAGCAGGCGACGCTCGACGAAGCTGAGCAGGGCACCGCAGACCACCACCGCCAGCAGGACCACGACGGCCCGCAGCACGGAGAGGATCACATCGATCACTTCGGGGGTGAACCAGCTCATTGTGCTGCCTCCTGCAGACCTTCGACGGATGCACCGAAGATGGCAGGCGGAATGCCGGCCAGGCCTTTCGGCAATGCGACCAGGCCAGCGCCCAGCTGTTCATTGATGCGCAGAGGCAGACGCAGGGCCACACCACCGACCGTCAGGCTCAGCAGGGCGCCGTCGTTGACACCCAGGCGGTCGGCTTCGGACTTGGCCAGGGCCACGTAGGCAGCCGGGATGCGTTCTTGCACCGGAGCGGCGCGCGAGGAGCTTTCTTCGCTGCCGAACAGGTGGAAGAACGGCACGGCGGTCCAGGTGCCACGGGCCGGGTTGAAGGCCCCCGGAATGCTGGTGAACCAGTTCAGGCGGTCGCCCTGCGATTCGATCAGGCGCACGCCCGGGTCACCGGCTCGTAGGTGGCCACCAACCTCGTCCTGGAACTTGTTCCAGGCCTGCGGCGAGTTCCAGCCCGGCGACCAGGCGAACGGCACCTGCTGGCGCGGTTCGGCGGAGCCCGAGTAGCCTTCCATGGAGAAGGCGAAAGCGGTGTCCTTGTCCTGCGGGGTACGTGGCTCATGCACGCTGATGTTGGCGCGCATGGCGGTACGGCCGGAATAGCGCAGCGGTTCGCGGGCCAGTTTCAGGCCCTTGATGCGGAACGCGGCAGATGGCGCGGCGTTGACGATGCCAGCCAATTGCGGGGCGGCTTCGGCGCAGGCGCTGGTCACGTGGTCCAGCTGGGTCCAGTCGACCGGCTTGTTCAACAGGGTGGCACGCAGGGCGTGCATCCAGCGCCAGCCTTCGTGAACCAGGATGCTGCTGTCCAGGTATTGCGGGTCGAACACCTGGAAGAAGCGCTGGGCGCGACCTTCCTGGCTGACCAGGGTGCCGTCGCCTTCGGCGAACGAGGCGGCCGGCAGCACCAGGTGGGCGCGGTCGACGGTCGCGGTTTTCGAGTGGTCGGCAACGATTATCACCTTGGCTGCGGCCAGGGCAGCGTCGACCTTGGCCGCCGGCACGCGGGCATACAGGTCGTTTTCCAGCACCACGATGGCGTCGGCCTTGCCACTGATGACGGCGTCCAGCGCAGCGTCGACGGACTCGCCACCGAGCATGGCCATGCCCAGGCTGTTGGCTTCAGGCACCACCAGGCTCAGCGAACCGTTCTTCTCGCGCAGCTTCAGCGCCTTGGCGATGTTGGCGGCGGCTTCGATCAGCGCCGGGTCGGCCAGCGAGGTACCGGCGACCACCAGTGGGCGCTGGGCGGCGACCAGGGCGTCGGCGATGCGCTGGGCCAGTGCTTGCGCGTCGGCATCCAGGCCGGCAACGGCAGGCGCGCTCGGGTCGATGGCGTGGGCCACGGCGAAACCGATGCGGGCCAGGTCGGCCGGGGCGGCGTGCACGCACTCTTCGGCGACGTCGTCCAGCTTGGTTTCCGCCAGCGAAGCGATGAACAGCGGGTACAGCGCGTGCTGGCCGATGTTCTTCACGGCCGCGTCGAGCCACGGCTGCACCTTCATCGCTTCGGCCATGGCCTCGGCCTTGCCCTTGGTGGCCTGACGCACGGCCAGGGCGACGCGGGCAGCGGTCTGGGTCAGGTCTTCGCCGAGCACGAACACGGCGTCGTGGTCTTCGATGTCGCGCAGGGTCGGCACCGGCAGCGGGCTGTTGTTCAGTACGTTCAGGGCCAGGCGCACGCGGGCCAGCTCGCCGGCTTCCATACCCGAGTAGAAGTACTCGGCGCCGACCAGCTCACGCAGGCCGTAGTTGCTTTCCAGGCTGGCGCGCGGCGAGCCGATACCGACGATGGTACGCCCGCGCAGCAGGTCGGCGGCCTTGTCCAGGGCGGCATCCAGGCTCAGCTTGGTACCGTCGGCCAGTTGCGGCTGGCGTGGGCGATCCTTGCGGTTGACGTAGCCGTAGCCGAAGCGGCCACGGTCGCACAGGAAGTACTGGTTGACCGAACCGTTGAAGCGGTTTTCGACCCGGCGCAGTTCGCCGTAGCGCTCGCCCGGGCTGATGTTGCAGCCGCTGGAGCAACCGTGGCAGATGCTCGGGGCGAACTGCATGTCCCACTTGCGGTTGTAGCGCTCGGAGTGGGTCTTGTCGGTGAACACGCCGGTCGGGCAGACCTCGGTGAGGTTGCCGGAAAATTCGCTTTCCAGCACGCCGTCTTCGACGCGGCCGAAGTACACGTTGTCGTGGGCGCCGTAAACGCCCAGGTCGGTACCGCCGGCATAGTCCTTGTAGTAGCGCACGCAGCGGTAGCAGGCGATGCAGCGGTTCATCTCATGGGCGATGAACGGGCCGAGGTCCTGGTTCTGGTGGGTACGCTTGGTGAAACGGTAGCGGCGCTCGTTGTGGCCGGTCATTACCGTCATGTCCTGCAGGTGGCAATGACCGCCTTCCTCGCACACCGGGCAGTCGTGCGGGTGGTTGGTCATCAGCCATTCGACGACGCTGGCGCGGAACGCCTTGGATTCTTCATCGTCGATGGAGATCCAGGTGCCGTCGGAGGCAGGGGTCATGCAGGACATGACGATACGACCACGGGTATCGTTCTCGTCGGTGTACTGCTTGACCGCGCACTGCCGGCAGGCGCCAACGCTACCAAGCGCCGGATGCCAGCAGAAATAAGGGATGTCGAGGCCGAGCGACAGACAGGCCTGTAACAGGTTGTCTGCACCGTTGACTTCGAGCGCTTTGCCGTCTACGTGGATAGTGGCCATTGTTCAAAGTTCTTCGTTGGCCCGCGTGAGCGGGCGTGGCTAATGGAAATCGGTGAGCTTGCGACACGCCACGAGCGACTCGGGCCTGGCGGCAAGCTGGCGAGTGGCACGGACCACTCGGCCAATCATCTTTTTATGCGCCGACCACGATCGGCCCGGCCTGGATTGGCTTGGCCAGGTCTGGGCGCAGGGTGTCGCCAGCGGATGCTGGAGCAACCCCGGCCTCGAACTCGGACCGGAAGTATTTGATGGCACTGCCCAGCGGCTCGACCGCACCCGGTGCGTGAGCACAGAAGGTACGGCCTGGGCCGAGGAAGTTGACCAGGCCCAGCAGCGTCTCGATGTCTTCCGCGCGGCCCTGGCCTTTTTCCAGTGCGCGCAGCATCTTCACGCTCCACGGCAGGCCGTCACGGCAGGGCGTGCACCAGCCGCACGACTCGCGGGCGAAGAATTCTTCCATGTTGCGCAGCAGCGAGACCATGTTGATGCTGTCGTCCACCGCCATTGCCAGGCCGGTACCCATGCGCGTGCCGACCTTGGCGATGCCGCCGGCGTACATCTGCGCGTCGAGGTGCTCGGGCAGCAGGAAGCCGGTACCGGCGCCGCCTGGCTGCCAGCACTTGAGCTTGAAGCCATCGCGCATGCCGCCGGCGTAGTCTTCGAACAGCTCGCGGGCGGTGACGCCGAACGGCAGTTCCCACAGGCCCGGGTTCTTCACCTTGCCGGAGAAGCCCATCAGCTTGGTGCCGTGGTCTTCGCTGCCTTCGCGGGCCAGCGACTTGTACCAGTCGTTGCCATTGGCGACGATGGCCGGCACGTTGCACAGGGTTTCGACGTTGTTGACGCAGGTCGGCTTGCCCCACACGCCCACGGCGGCAGGGAAGGGCGGTTTGGAACGCGGGTTGGCGCGGCGGCCTTCCAGCGAGTTGATCAGCGCGGTTTCTTCACCGCAGATGTAGCGGCCGGCGCCGGTGTGCACGAACAGCTCGAAATCGAAACCGCTGCCGAGGATGTTCTTGCCCAGCAGGCCGGCGGCCTTGGCTTCCTCGATGGCGCGGTTGAGGTGCCTGGCGGCGGTGGTGTATTCGCCGCGCAGGAAGATGTAGCCACGGTAGGCCTTCAGGGCGCGGGCGCTGATCAGCATGCCCTCGACCAGCAGATGGGGCTGTTGCTCCATCAGCATGCGGTCCTTCCAGGTGTTCGGCTCCATTTCGTCCGCGTTGCACAGCAGGTAGCGGATGTTCATGGATTCGTCTTTGGGCATCAGGCCCCACTTCACGCCAGTGGGGAAGCCTGCGCCACCACGGCCCTTGAGGCCGGAGTCCTTGACGCTCTGCACGATGTCGTCGGCGGACATCTGCGCCAGCGCCTTGCGCGCCGCGGCGTAGCCGTTCTTCGACTCGTATTCGGCCAGCCAGACCGGCTCGCCGTCGTCACGCAGGCGCCAGGTCAGCGGGTGGGTTTCGGCCGTGCGCGCGATGCGGTTGGCCGGGCCGAAGGAAGTAATGGTCATACGTAACCCTCCAGCAGTTTGGAAACGCCAGCCGGCTGCACGTCACCGAAGGTGTCGTCGTCGATCATCAGCGCCGGGGCCTTGTCGCAGTTGCCCAGGCAGCACACCGGCAACAGGGTGAAGCGCCCATCGGCGGTGGTCTGGCCGAGACCGATACCCAGCTCGCTCTGGATCTGGCTGACCACCGACTCGTGGCCACCGATGTAGCAGACCATGCTGTCGCATACACGGATGATGTGACGGCCGACCGGCTGACGGAAGATCTGGCTGTAGAAGGTGGCCACACCCTCGACGTCGCTGGCCGGGATGCCCAGTACTTCGCCGATGGCGTGGATGGCGCCGTCCGGCACCCAGCCACGTTCCTTCTGGACGATCTTCAGGGCTTCGATGGACGCCGCGCGCGGGTCCTCGTAGTGATGCATTTCGTGCTCGATGGCCGAGCGCTCGGTTTCGCTCAGGGCGAAACGGTCTGTCTGGATAAGCGTGCTGTTCATGCTTAGCGGTCCACGTCAGCCATAACGAAGTCGATACTGCCCAGGTACGCAATGAGGTCGGCGACCATGCTGCCTTTGATCACCGAAGGGATCTGCTGCAGGTGCGGGTAGCTCGGGGTACGGATCCGGGTGCGGTAGCTCATGGTGCCGCCATCGCTCGTCAGGTAGTAACTGTTGATGCCCTTGGTCGCCTCGATCATCTGCAGCGACTCGTTGGCCGGCATGACCGGGCCCCACGAAACCTGCAGGAAGTGCGTGATCAGGGTCTCGATGTGCTGCAGGGTGCGCTCTTTCGGTGGCGGCGTGGTCAGCGGGTGGTCCGCCTTGTACGGGCCTTCCGGCATGTTGCGCAGGCACTGGTCGATGATGCGGATACTCTGGCGCATCTCCTCGACACGGACCATGCAGCGATCGTAGGCATCGCCGTTGTGGGCCAGCGGTACTTCGAACTCGAAGTTCTCGTAGCCGGAGTAGGGGCGGGCTTTGCGCAGGTCGAAGTCGCAACCGGTGGCACGCAGGCCGGCGCCGGTAGTGCCCCAGGCCAGGGCTTCCTTGGTGTTGTACGCGGCAACGCCGATGGTACGGCCCTTGAGGATGCTGTTCTGCAGAGCAGCCTTCTCGTACTCGTCGAGGCGTTTCGGCAGCCATTCGACGAAGTCCTTGACCAGCTTGTCCCAGCCGCGCGGCAGGTCGTGGGCGACGCCACCGATGCGGTACCAGGCCGGGTGCAGGCGGAAACCGGTGATCGCTTCGATCACGGTATAGGCGCGCTGGCGGTCGGTGAAGGTGAAGAACACCGGGGTCATGGCGCCGACGTCCTGGATATAGGTACCCAGGAACAGCAGGTGGCTGGTGATACGGAAGAACTCGGCCAGCATCACGCGGATGGTGTCGACCTTCTGTGGCACCTTGATGCCGGCCAGCTTCTCGACCGCGAGCACGTACGGCAGGTTGTTCATCACCCCGCCGAGGTAGTCGATACGGTCGGTGTAGGGGATGAAGCTGTGCCAGGACTGGCGCTCGGCCATCTTCTCGGCACCACGGTGGTGGTAGCCGATGTCCGGCACGCAGTCGATGATCTCTTCGCCGTCCAGCTGCAGGACGATACGGAAGGCACCGTGCGCCGAAGGGTGGTTGGGGCCGAGGTTGAGGAACATGTAGTCCTCGTTGGCGCCCTGGCGTTTCATGCCCCAGGCTTCCGGGTTGAAGCGTGCCGACTCCTCTTCAAGCTGCTGCTTGGCCAGGGTCAGGCTGTAGGGATCGAATTCGGTGGCGCGGGCCGGATAGTCCTTGCGCAGCGGATGGCCTTCCCAGGTGGGCGGCATCATGATGCGGCTCAGGTGCGGGTGGCCGGCGAAGTCGATGCCGAACATGTCCCAGACTTCGCGCTCGTACCAGTTGGCGTTCGGCCAGATACCGGTCACGGTCGGCAGGTTCAGGTCGCCTTCGCTGAGCGACACCTTGATCATCACATCGCTGTTACGCTCGATCGACAGCAGGTGGTAGAACACGCTGAAGTCGGCGGCTGGCAGGCCGCGGCGCTGGGTGCGCAGGCGTTCGTCGACGCCGTGCAGGTCGTACAGCATGCTGTACGGCTTGGCCACGCCGCGCAGGAAGCTGAGCACCTCCTTGAGCTGTTCGCGCTTGACCCACAGCACGGGCATGCCGGTGCGGGTTTCCTGAGCGACGAATGCTTCGGCGCCAAAACGGTTGTGCAATTCGACGACCACATTCTGGTCGTCTGCCTTGTAGGGCGGAATGAAAATAGCGTTGTCCGCTGTCATGGTCTCGGTCGCTTTGGGTCAACGTTAAGAATGAAGCCAGGCCGCCGGCTCCGGTGGAGCGGGCGGCAGGTCGCTGGATCAGACTTCGTCGGGGCTGCGCAGGTTGGTTACGGCAATGCGCTGCTCACGACGCAGGTCCTTCTGGGCTGGCATCTCGGCACGGTAGATGCCTTGATCACCAACAACCCAGGAAAGCGGGCGTCGTTCTTGGCCGATCGACTCCTGCAGCAGCATCAAGCCTTGCAGGAAAGCCTCAGGGCGCGGCGGGCAGCCGGGCACATAGACGTCCACGGGGAGGAACTTGTCGACCCCCTGAACAACCGAGTAGATGTCGTACATGCCACCGGAGTTGGCACACGAACCCATGGAAATGACCCATTTCGGCTCGAGCATCTGCTCGTACAGGCGCTGGATGATCGGCGCCATTTTGACGAAGCAGGTACCGGCGATGACCATGAAGTCGGCCTGACGCGGCGAGGCCCGGATGACTTCGGCGCCGAAGCGGGCGATGTCGTGGGGTGCCGTGAAGGCCGTGGTCATTTCCACGTAACAGCAGGACAGGCCGAAGTTGTACGGCCAGAGGGAGTTCTTGCGGCCCCAGTTGACCGCGCCACGAAGCACATCTTCGAGCTTGCCCATGAAGATGTTCTTGTGGACCTGGTCCTCCAGCAGTTGATCGGTGACGGTTTCCCGTTCACCGACCGGGTACTGCTCGTTGGGCGCATCCGGATCGATTCTGGTGAGATTGTATTGCATGCCAAAGCCTCATTGTTTCAGCTTCGCTTGCCGCTTGCGGCGACCTTCGGGAGCCCAGTCAAGTGCCCCGACGCGCCAAAGGTAGACAAGACCTGCCAACAGAATTGCTATGAAAACGAGTGCTTCGACGAATCCGGTCCAGCCGCTTTCGCGGACGGACACAGACCATGCAAAGAGAAAGAGGGCTTCGATATCGAAGATCACGAACAGCATCGCGACCAGATAGAATTTGGCGGACAGGCGCAGGCGGGCGCTGCCGACGGGCAGCATGCCGGATTCGAAGGGTTCGTTCTTGGCGCGGCCCCAGGCCTTGCTGCCGAGCAGGCTGGACAGGCCAAGCATGAAGGCGCACAGGCCGACGACACCCAGGAGGAAGATGGCAAAGCCCCAGTTGTGGGCGATGAGTCCTGCCGAATCGGACATGCTAGCAATCCTTATACAGAGACCCAGCTCTGCAGTCTGAAATAAGTGTAGAGCGGCGACCTGGTGTCGCACATGCAGTGACCAAATGTCGCAGCTGAATCAATCGGGCTGATTTTATGGGTAAACCCGGTGCAAGTAAAATTTCTGTCGCAAATTTATTCGTAGGATTAAGTACAAATTCCGCTTGTAACCGGCTGAAAGCCTTGAGGTTAGGGCATTGCGTGTGGTTTTGTTAATTATGTTTCTTGCGCCGGGTAACGAATTGCAAGTTTCGAAATGATAATTAATATCATTTGATCTGATGCCTGATGTTTTCCCTGTTCTGCGTCTTGTAAAGTTCATCTGGCGATTCCCCCTACTTGTAAATGCCAAAAACGCCTGTTCTAGCAGCTTCCGGAACCGTTCGCCCCGCTCTGGGTCAATATTTTATCGATCAAGCAAGCGATCGCCCCCTGGCCGAGCCAGTAGGTGAGGATGATCTGGGCGAGCGCGGTGCTATCGTTGGCCCGTGCATATATAGAAGGCAGCGGTCGCTGGTGCGGGAATGATCGTATGCCTTGGGTTGAGCGGGGCGGTCCTTGCTGCTGTGCTGCTGCAAGCATAGACCTGATTGTGGATTTGGGAGGTGACTCGTTTGGATAGGGGGAGGGCTGGCAGGTGTCTGCCTTTAGGTTTTCAGCACCTGTGAGATCGAGCGCCGCCCGCGCGGCGCTTCGCGGGGCAAGCCCGCTCCCACATTTGTTGCAACGTGCCGAACCTGTCAGGCCATGGTTGCCTGCCTTGGCGCATGTCTTGAGACTGGTGAGGCGGCGGCAGCGCCAGCCGAGAAATTGAGTCAGACCCACAAGGCTCACAACCATGGCCTAATAGACATGGCCACGTTGCAACAAATGTGGGAGCGGGCTTGCCCCGCGAAGCGCCGCGCGGGCGGCGCTCGATCTACGCAACACCGCAAAAACCAAGGCGGGCACCTCGCCGCCCTGACGCAATCGGGCACAGAACGCCTGGCATGTCGGATTTAACCCCTTCCCTGTAGGCCATTTCCTAAACATTCTCCTGCCGCGCATTTTCCGTTGCCGCTGCTGTGGCAGCGCTCTAGTCTCGGCCTGTCGTTGCTCATCAACGATACAGCTTTGACAGGCTGTGAGGGCTTGCCCGCTCCAGCAGGGTCACCACAGCCTTCAAGATTTGCACAGTCCCTGTGGGAGTGGGCGCGCCCAGGCATTCGCAAAATTCCAGGGGACACAACAATAACCACAGAAAACACCCAATTCACCGTCGGCAAAACCACCTTCCACCAAGGCGAAAACGGCACCCGCCCGCTGTTCCGAATCGAGCCAGGCATTCCCTGTCGCGACGCCCGCGAGCAATCTTCGGAACTGATGGGCTATGTACGCGAGCTGACCATCACTGGCCTGATGGATGAGAAGCCGATGATGATCTGCGCCGGCCACTATTTGAGCGCGATGGCCAAGGCGCTGATGGATGATGCAGAGCTGGGCATGAAGCACTGAGGTACTACCGGCAGGCGCGATTTCTCCTGTGGGAGCGGGCTTGTGTCGCGATTGGGGGGCGAAGCGCCCCCGCGGATCGGTGCATCGTCGCAAGATTGCCGGGGCCGCTCTGCGGTCCATTCGCGACACAAGGCCGCCCCAACATGTTTGGCTAGCCTGTTGCCCGCCAGTACACGCAAAAACAAAGGCCCGGGGCTTTCACAAGCCCCGGGCCTTCCTTCAACAACAACCCACTATCAGTGGAACTGTTCTTCCTCGGTCGAGCCGGTCAGTGCCGTCACCGACGAAGCCCCACCCTGAATCACGGTGGTCATGTCATCGAAGTAGCCAGTACCCACTTCCTGCTGGTGCGCCACGAAGGTGTAGCCTTTGCTGGCATCGGCAAATTCCTGCTCCTGCAGCTTCACGTAGGCGGTCATGTCGTTGCGGGCGTAGTCGTGCGCCAGGTTGAACATGCCGTGCCACATGTTGTGAATGCCGGCCAGGGTGATGAACTGGTGCTTGTAGCCCATGGCCGACAACTCGCGCTGGAACTTGGCGATGGTCGCGTCGTCCAGGTTCTTCTTCCAGTTGAAGGAAGGCGAGCAGTTGTACGACAGGATCTGGTCCGGGTATTCCTTCTTGATCGCTTCGGCGAAGCGGCGGGCTTCGTCCAGGTCCGGCTTGGCAGTTTCGCACCAGATCAGGTCGGCGTACGGCGCGTAGGCCAGGCCGCGGGAAATGGCCTGGTCGAGGCCGGCGCGTACCTTGTAGAAGCCTTCGCGGGTGCGTTCGCCGACCACGAATGGCTGGTCGTACGGGTCGCAGTCGCTGGTCAGCAGGTCGGCGGCGTTGGCGTCGGTACGGGCCAGGATGATGGTCGGCACGCCCGATACGTCAGCGGCCAGGCGCGCGGCCACCAGCTTTTGCACGGCTTCCTGGGTCGGTACCAGCACCTTGCCACCCATGTGGCCGCATTTCTTCACCGAGGCCAGCTGGTCTTCGAAGTGCACGCCGGCGGCGCCTGCCTCGATCATGTTCTTCATCAGCTCGTAGGCGTTCAGCACGCCGCCGAAACCGGCTTCGGCGTCTGCCACGATCGGCGCGAAGTAATCGATATAGCCGTCGTCGCCCGGGTTCTTGCCGGCTTTCCACTGGATCTGGTCGGCACGACGGAAGGCGTTGTTGATGCGCTTGACCACGGTCGGCACAGAGTCGACCGGGTACAGCGACTGGTCAGGGTACATCGACTCGGCCGAGTTGTTGTCGGCGGCAACCTGCCAGCCCGACAGGTAGATGGCCTGGATGCCAGCCTTGACCTGCTGCACTGCCTGGCCGCCGGTCAGGGCGCCCATGCAGTTGACGAAATCTTTTTCTGGGCGGAAGGACGGGTGGGCACCTTCGGTGACCAGCTTCCACAGTTTTTCTGCACCCAGGCGGGCCAGGGTGTGCTCCGGCTGCAAGGAGCCACGCAGGCGAACGACATCAGCGGCGGTGTAGGTACGGGTCACGCCTTTCCAGCGCGGGTTCTCGGCCCAGTCTTTCTCGAGGGCTGCAATTTGCTGTTCGCGTGTCAGTGCCATGGAAATAAACCTCGTCGCATCGATCTTGGGGTAATTGTGCTGATGCTCGGGGCCGATCAGGGAAGCTGGCGGCTGTCTTGTTCATGGGTGTGCGGCGGCGAACGCGAAGGCTCGAAGGGAAGGGGGCAGGCCAGGCGCAAGGAACTCCGGCAGTTCGGCTCGTGGTTGCCTTGCTGCGGTGCTACGCGATTGCCAGTACTGCGGTGATGCGCTTCCGTCCCTCGGGACAACTTCTTCGTTGCAGTCGCAATCCCGTCGAACCGCCTTGTGGGCCGTATAGACACGAGACGCCTCCAGGGGTGGAAGGAGCGCGCCTCGAAGGCCCTTGCCAGGGCCCCTGATTAGCGGGAGCGAGGCCATCATGCCCTTGGCAAAAAGACCCTGTCAAATGTTTTGTAGTGGTTTTTGGTGCTTACTACATCTTTGGTCTAATGCGACTCGGCAGTCAGTTTCAAGGCCTTTGGTCGAGGCCTTGAGCCGCCTGGGATCAATCGACAAGGTCGACTTTTACCCGCAAAGTCATGTTTTCACCACGCTGGGTGCTGTAACTATGGCTGGATGCCCTGCGCTCGGCCTGGCTCTGCTGGTTGAAACCGGCCAGGGTGATCCACTCGCCGAGCCTGCCGGTGACCGTCGTGTCGGTGCTTTGCACTTTCACTACATCGGCACGTTCCTGGCTGATGCGGTCATTATTGCTGCTTATTTGCAGGCGAACCGTATCGCCGCTCAGGCTTGTCGTAACGTAGAAACCCTGGGTCACGTTGCGGTATTCGGTGTTGCTCTGCAGGCGCCCGTAGCTGTCGCTGCTGGTGCTGGTAACCGGGATGCTCTGGCCAACCTGGATCAGCGCCGGCTGGCCTTCGCTGGCCTGAACCTGTTGCATGCCGCCGTCGCGGTTGCTGGTGCCGTAGTGGATGACTTGCGCGTTGCCGCGGTTGTCCTGGAAGTTGCTGTCATTGTTGTCGACGCTGATCAGCAGGCGCTTGGGCGCAGTGTCCAGTTGCTGCAGCAGGGCGCGCAGGTCGTCGATGCGTTCGGCGCTGGCGTTGACGATCAGCTTGTTCTCGAAGGCAGTGACGCTGCCGTCCTTGCCGATGAACGCCTGCGCCGCCGGCAGCAGTTCGTTGCTGCTGCGATGTTGCAGCGGCACGACCTCGGTGGCGGCGTGGACGGTAAGGCTGGTAGCCAGCAGCAGCGAGGCGAAAAGCGGGCGTAGCGGCATGTGGATGATCTCCGCGGGTGGAAACAACATGATGGCAAATTTGTAGCGCTTGTGCCGGGTCCAGGTCACAAGTTGGCCTTCATGCAGCTGAACCTTGGCGCTGGTCGGGCAGTCGGAATGTCAGGAAAGGCGGGGGGGGGGCTGATTGGATGAAGCGCCATGTCATCACACTGATGATGATCTTCAGTTGTGCCGTGTCGGCGCAAGCGGACACGCTGCGCATCAAGCAACTGCAGCGTTGCGGCGACCTGTTGAGCGAAGCTGAACAGCAATGGTGCGTGCGAACCGAGGGCCTGGGCCCCGGTGTGCCGATTGTCCGACTCGGCGAGACGCAACTGGAGCAGGCTGGCGTCGAACGGCTTGGCGACACGCTGAGGCTGACCCTGGCCAAGCACGAGCAACGCAGCGCGCCGCTGTGGCTGCAAGACGGTGAGCGGACCAGCAATGCCGTCTGGTTGACCCGTCAACGCAGCCACGTTGTTGCCGCTGGGCCTGGCGAAGTGGCGAAGAACATGGATGGCCTGACCACCTACCTCGACCTGGTCAGCCTGTTGATCGAAGAAAAATACGATGGTGCAGCCGAAGCCCGGCGTATCGCCGACAAATACGCCGCCCAGGTGGTCGGTGCCATCCCGCCGTTGAACGTTTACCAGTTGCGCTTGCCGGTGCGTGACCTGGTGCAGCGCGATGCGCTGGTCCTGCGCATCGGCACCGAGGTCAGCGTGGATGCCGTAATCGTCGAGGAGTCCGCACCCGAACGCGGCGAGGAGGGTGAAGGCAGCGGGCAGTCGGCCATCGACCAGGCAGACGAATGGGCCGCCAACCGGTTCATGGATGCGCTGTACTTCTACCAGCGTCGCATCCCCGCTTCCGGGGTGCCGGTGCAGCCGGTACGCGTTGGGGTGATCGAGCGCGAGGTGGACTTCGATGCGCCGCCCTTCGGCGCCTACCGAGGCGCTTGTGGCAAAGGGCAGACCTGCCTGTATGGCCCCGACGGCGATCGCCCGGGCAGCCATGGTAGCCATGTGGCGGGCATCCTGGCAGCCCGGGGGCAGGGCTTCCTGCCCGGGCTGGGCAAGCACAGTCCCGGTTTCGAGGTGATCGTCGGGCGCAACTCGGACGCCGGGATCACCGCCAATATCGCTGCCTCGGTGAACCTGGTCGAAGACGGTGTGCGGGTGTTGAACTGGAGCTGGGGCGTCCACCGGGTCGGCGCGAAGAACGTGCAGGGGGATGAGGTCGAGTCGCTGGTGCGATCGGGGTTGGCGATGAGTGGCTATGAGGAGCTGCTCGAAGAATTCTTCCTCTGGCTGCGGGCCAGGCATCCCGATGTGCTGGTGGTGAACTCGGCAGGCAATGGGGCGTCCTGGTCGGGCACCGATGAATATCGGCTGCCTTCCTCGTTCGTCACCGAGCAGCTGCTGGTAGTGGGCGGGCATCAGCGCAGTGACCAGGCGGTGCCGGTCGAAGACCCTCGGCATGTCCGCAAGCGCCACAGCTCGAACATCGACATGCGCGTGGATATCAGTGCTGCCGCGTGCATTCGCCCGGTCGCCGCCGATCGGCCGCACTGCGGCACGTCATACGCCACACCGCTGGTCACGGCCACCGTGGCGACCATGCTGGCGATCAACCCGGCCCTGACCCCGCAGCAGGTGCGCATGTTGTTGCGGCGCAGCGCCCTGACCCTGGGCAGCGAACAGGATTTCGAGGCCATGGATGCCGAAGACCTGACCGCGCCGATACTGCCGTCGGAGCGCGGCGGGCGGCTGGACCACCCGGACCTGGGGCGCTCGGCACGCCTGGACATGCAGCGGGCATTGGACCTGGCCATACAAAGCCGGGACCGGGTGCGCTGAACGGTGGCTGCTGGCAGACAAATTCCGTAACATCGCGCCCCTCGTTTTTCCCGTCCGCCCCGGACTGCACCACAGGATCCCCATGAAACCCGCCCGACTCCGCGCCGACCTGCTCGCCGGCCTGACCACTTCGTTCGCCTTGGTGCCCGAATGCATCGCGTTCGCCCTGGTGGCCCACCTCAACCCGCTGATGGGCCTGTACGGGGCGTTCATCATCTGCACCCTGACGGCGCTGTTCGGCGGTCGACCGGGGATGATTTCCGGCGCGGCCGGCTCGATGGCGGTGGTGATCGTCGCCCTGGTGGTGCAACACGGCATACAGTACCTGTTGGCGACGGTACTGCTGGGTGGCGCGCTGATGATCCTGTTCGGCTTGCTGCGCCTGGGCAAGCTGGTGCGCCTGGTGCCGTACCCGGTGATGCTCGGTTTCGTCAACGGTCTGGCGATCGTCATCGCCCTGGCGCAGCTGGAACACTTCAAGCAAGGTGGGCAGTGGCTCAGTGGCACCCCGCTGTACCTGATGGTCGGGCTGGTGGCGCTGACCATGCTGGTGGTCTATGTATTGCCGAAGCTGACCCGCGCGGTGCCGCCAGCGTTGGTGGCGATCCTTGGCGTCGGCTTGCTGGTCTACCTGCTCGGCCTGCCTACCCGCACCCTGGGCGACATGGCGCAGATTTCCGGCGGCCTGCCACAGCTGGCCCTGCCGGACGTACCCTGGAACCTGGCAACCCTGAAAATCGTCGCGCCCTATGCGCTGCTGATGGCCATGGTCGGCCTGCTGGAAACCCTGCTAACCCTCAACCTGACCGATGAAATCACCGAGAGCCGCGGCTTCCCGGACCGCGAATGCGTGGCCCTTGGCGCGGCCAACATGGTGTCCGGCCTGTGCGGTGGCATGGGCGGTTGCGCGATGATCGGCCAGACGGTGATCAACCTCAGCTCCAACGGCCGTGGGCGGCTATCGGGGGTGGTGGCCGGGGGCATGGTCCTGCTGTTCGTGCTGTTCCTGGCCCCGCTGATCGAACGCATTCCGCTGGCAGCACTGGTCGGGGTGATGTTCGTGGTGGCGCAGCAGACCTTCGCCTGGGCGTCGCTGCGGGTGCTGCA
This sequence comes from Pseudomonas sp. TE21394, assembly GCF_054057835.1. Classification (NCBI taxonomy): domain Bacteria; kingdom Pseudomonadati; phylum Pseudomonadota; class Gammaproteobacteria; order Pseudomonadales; family Pseudomonadaceae; genus Pseudomonas; species Pseudomonas sp. TE21394. Next base: position 3,826,486 of record NZ_JBSRZR010000001.1, read on the forward strand.
CAAGGTGCCGCTGAACGATGTGCTGGCGATCATTGCGGTAACCGTGGTCACGGTGTTCACCGACCTCGCCGTGGCAGTGTTGTTCGGCATCATCATCGCCGCGCTGAACTTTGCCTGGCAGCATGCGCGAGAGCTGTATGCCGACAGCCATGAAGACGGCGAAGGGGGCAAGCATTACCGGCTGCATGGCACGCTGTTCTTTGCCTCGACCACCGCGTTCCTCGAACAGTTCGACACCGCCAACGACCCGGCCCGGGTCACGCTGGACTGCCAGCATCTGAGCTTTGTCGATTACTCGGCGATTGCGGCGCTGCAGACCTTGCGCGAACGCTATGCCAAGGCGGGCAAGCACGTGCGCGTGGTGCATTTGTCGGAGCGCTGCAGGAAGCTGCTGAAGCGGGCGGGCGAGCAGCACTGAAAGCGGGGTTGCCTGTACCAGCGTGTTCGCGAGCATGCCCGCGAACACGCTGGTACAGGCAAGAGGTCTATTCCCCGCGGTTCTTCTTCACGATGGCATCGGCGATGCTTGCCGGCGCCTCGGCATAGCGGGTGAACTCCATCGAGAAGCTCGCCCGGCCCTGGGTCATCGAGCGCATGGAGGTGGCGTAGCCGAACATCTCGCCCAGCGGCACTTCGGCACGGATCACCTTGCCGGCCGGCGTTTCGTCGCCGTCCTGGATCATCCCGCGGCGCCGGCTGAGGTCGCCGAGGATATCGCCCTGGTACTCTTCGGGCGTGACCACTTCCACCTTCATCACCGGCTCCAGCAGCACCGCGCCACCTTTCTGCGACAGCTGCTTGGTGGCCATCGAGGCCGCGATCTTGTAGGCCATTTCGTTGGAGTCGACATCGTGGTACGAGCCGTCATACACCGCAGCCTTCAGGTTGATCAGCGGGTAGCCGGCAAGCACGCCGTTCTTCATCTGCTCTTCGATACCCTTCTGGATCGCCGGGATGTACTCGCGCGGTACCACGCCACCGACGATCTCGTTGATGAATTCCAGGCCTTCCTTGCCCTCGTCGCCGGGGGCGAAGCGGATCCAGCAGTGGCCATACTGGCCACGGCCACCGGATTGGCGGACGAAGCGGCCTTCGATCTCGCAGGTGTTGCGGATCTTCTCACGGTAGGCCACCTGCGGTTTGCCGATATTGGCCTCGACATTGAACTCGCGGCGCATGCGGTCGACGATGATGTCCAGGTGCAGCTCGCCCATCCCCGAGATGATGGTCTGGCCGGTCTCTTCGTCGGTGCGCACGCGGAATGACGGGTCTTCCTGCGCCAGCTTGCCCAGGGCGACGCCCATTCTCTCTTGGTCGGCCTTGGTTTTCGGTTCCACGGCCACGGAAATCACCGGGTCGGGGAAATCCATGCGCTCGAGGATGATCGGCTTGTCCAGGTCGCACAGGGTATCGCCGGTGGTCACGTCCTTCATGCCGATCAGGGCGGCGATGTCGCCGGCGCACACATCCTTGATTTCTGCACGCTGGTTGGCGTGCATCTGCACCATGCGGCCGATGCGTTCCTTCTTGCCTTTGACCGAGTTGAGCACCGCGTTGCCGGAGCTGAGCACGCCGGAATAGACCCGGGCGAAGGTCAGGGTGCCGACGAACGGGTCAGTGGCGATCTTGAACGCCAGGGCCGAGAACGGCTCGCTGTCGTCGGCGTGGCGCTCCAGATGCTTGTCTTCGTCGTCCGGGTCGGTGCCCTTGATAGCGGGGATTTCCGACGGCGCGGGCAGATAGTCGATGACCGCATCGAGCATCAGCGGCACGCCCTTGTTCTTGAATGAGGAGCCGAGGATGGTCGGCACGATTTCGTTGTTCAGGGTGCGCTTGCGCAGGCCGGCCTTGATCTCTTCGATGCTCAATTCTTCGCCATCGAGAAACTTGCCGAGCAGCTCGTCATCGGCCTCGGCTGCCGCCTCGACCATGTGCGCCCGCCATTCATCGGCCAGCGCCTGCAGGTCGGCGGGGATGGCCTCTTCGCGATAGCTGGTGCCCTGGTCCGCCTCGTTCCAGTAGATGGCCTTCATCTTCACCAGGTCGATCTGGCCCTGGAACTTTTCCTCGCTGCCGATGGCCAGCTGGATCGGCACCGGGTGGTGGCCCAGGCGCTGGTCGATCTGTTTGACCACGCGCAGGAAGTCGGCGCCCTGGCGGTCCATCTTGTTGATGTAGGCCAGGCGCGGCACGTGGTATTTGTTGGCCTGGCGCCACACCGTCTCGGACTGTGGCTCTACCCCGTCGGCGCCGCTGAATACCACCACCGCGCCATCCAGAACGCGCAGCGAGCGCTCCACTTCGATGGTGAAGTCGACGTGGCCTGGTGTGTCGATGATATTGAAGCGGTACTTGTGGGCGAACTGCTTGGTCGAGCCCTGCCAGAACGCGGTGGTCGCCGCCGACGTGATGGTGATGCCGCGCTCCTGTTCCTGGGCCATCCAGTCCATGGTCGCGGCGCCATCGTGCACCTCGCCCATCTTGTGGTTGACCCCGGTGTAGAACAGGATCCGCTCGGTGGTCGTGGTCTTGCCAGCATCCACGTGGGCGACGATGCCGATATTGCGGTACAGCTCGATGGGCGTTGTGCGGGCCATGGCGGACTACCTGCGAATGGTCGGATTCCACCACGTTAGCAGACCGGCAGAATCCTGCCGTGCCGCCGGGCTGTCAGTCAGCCTGGGCCTGCAGCAGCCATTGGCCATCTTCTTCGCGCGCCAGGCCGCTGGCCGGCAGCAGGGCCAGCAGGCGGCTGTGCAGGGCGGCTTCGGTAAAGGTCTTGAGCGTGGCCAGGTCCAGGTCGCCGGTTAGGTTGAGGTCGGCCTTGGTGTACGACAGCCAGGCCTTTTTCAGTACCTGGGCAACGTCGCTGGCAGCTGTGCTGGCGAAGCGGCGGTGCCACGGGTGGCCGTCGAAAGTGAAGGTGTGGGTGTGGCTGTAGCTGCTCTGGTCGCCACCTTCGGCGCAGCGGTGGCAGCGGCACGGGCCTTCGCCGAAGGCATTGCGCAGGTAGCTGTTGAAGTCCACCACAGGCTTGAGGGACAGGCGTTTGTCGACTTCGAACAGGTCGGCGATCAGGGGTTCTTCGGCGCTCACTCGGGGAATCCTCGTGTAGGTGGCGTGCATCGGCGGGCACCCTAACAGATCGGGCCCTTCAGATCACCTCTTGCAGCCCCGGCCTCTTCGCGGGCGCGCCCGCGAAGACCGGTAGAGACAAGCGGGAACACCTGCCGTACTCTACGCGCCCATACGCCTACCCACCCACCGAGGTAACCCCGCTTGAGCAGCCAGTACCCGTACATCGCCACCATCACCGTCAGCGCCGAAGACCGTGGCGGCGACGCCGAAGCCTCGGAGAACCCGGGCATGCGCGTTGGCCTGGAGGCCGTCACCGAAACGCTGAAGAAAGTGCATTTCGTCGGTACGCTGGCAGCCCCGGAAAAGCCCGCCACGCACATCTGCGTGACGCTGGAGAACGGCCTGGCCTACTACGGCCCGATCGTCAACGGCCACGCCGAACTCGAAGGCGGCTGGATTGCCTTCGAGTCGGACATGCTCACCCCACAAGAACTCGGCCTGTAACCTTCAGCCCAGCTCTGCCAGGCACTGCTCGAGGATGTCCAGGCCTTCCTCAAGCACCTCGGCTTCGATGGTCAGCGGCGCCAGCAGGCGGATGATATGCCGGGCCTTGCCGCTGGGCATCAGCAGCAGGCCCCTGGCCCGTGCCGCTTCCATCACCTTGGCCAGTTGCGCTGGCGCCGGGCTGCCGTCGGCATTGGCCAGCTCGATGCCGCGCATGGCGCCGACACCGGTCAGGCGCCCGATGAACGAGCTCAGGCCCGTGGTTTTCCAGCGCTCGAAACGACGCACGATCGCCTGCTCCTGGCGCTCACCCCAGGTGGCGATGTTTTCGTCGCTCATCTGCGCCAGGCTGGCCAGGGCCGCTGCGCAGGCGATCGGGTTGCCCGAATAGGTGCCACCCAGGCCGCCCTTGGGCAGTGCTGCCAGCAGTTCCTTGCGCCCGACCACTGCTCCCAGCGGCATGCCACCGGCAATGCTCTTGGCCAGCAACAGCAGGTCCGGCTCGATGCCCAGGCGGGGGAAGGCGAAGCGCTGGCCGGTACGGCCGAAGCCCGACTGGATCTCGTCGATGATGATCAGAATGCCGCGTTCGTCGCAGAAACGGCGCAAGGCCTGGGCAAAGGCCGGGTCAAGGGCGAGGAAGCCGCCTTCGCCCTGCACCGGCTCGAGGATGAACGCAGCCACGTCCTCCACCGCCAGTTCGACGCTGAACAGGCGGTCCATGGCCTTGAGTGCCTGCTCGCAGGTCACCCCGGTGTCGGTGCTGGGGTAGGGCAGGTGATAGACCGGCCCGGGCAGTTCGCCGACCCGTTGCTTGTACGGGGCAACCTTGCCGTTGAGGTTCAGGGTCGCCAGGGTGCGGCCGTGGAAGGCGCCATCGAAGGCGATGATGGCGCGCTTGCCGGTGGCCCCGCGGGCCACTTTCAGGGCGTTTTCCGCCGCTTCCGCGCCGCTGTTGGTGAGCATGCCTGCCAGTGGGTAGCTGACCGGCACGAACTGGCTCAGTTGCTCCATCAACGCCAGGTACGGGCCGTGCGGGGCGGCGTTGAAGGCAGAGTGGGTCAGGCGGCTGGCCTGGGCCTGGATCGCCTCGACCACGGCCGGGTTGCAGTGGCCCAGGTTGAGTACACCGATACCGCCGACGAAGTCGATGTAGCGTTTGCCGTCGGTGTCCCAGACTTCGGCATTACGGCCATGGGAAAGTGTGATCGGATGAACGATGGCAATGGACTGGCTGATACTTTCCTGGTTCATGGGCAACGCGGACCTTTGTTCGGTTTCTTATTATCCAAGCGCGTTGGCCAGTTATTCCGCAAACGAATTATTCGATTGCGGTCATTCCTTGGATTCGTGACCTTGTCGCCGAGTTCGTACTGCCTGTACCGGCCACTCAGTCCCCCTCAGCCACCCGCTCGCGAATCCACTGCACGAAGGCCCTCACCTTGGGCACTTCGGCCGCATGCTCGGCGTGCGCGATGAAGTGCCGGCCATTGCTCGCCACCGGGTGGTCCCAGGCCACTACCAGCTTGCCCTCGCTCAGCTCTTCGGCCACCAGGTAGCGCGGGATCAACGCGATGCCGCAGCCGGCAATGGCCGCGCGGATGCACAGGTAGAACGTGTCGAAGCGCGGCCCGTGGTAGCTGTTCTGGCTGTGCAAGCCCAGCCCCAGAAACCATTCGTGCCAGGCTTCCGGGCGCGACACGCATTGCAGCAGGCGGTGCTCGGCCAGTGCCTGGGCGCTGTCGAAACGGTGGCTGGCCAGCAGCTGCGGGCTGCACACTGGTACCACCTCTTCGCTGAACAGCTCGATGCAGGTTGCCCCGGGCCAGGTGCCCTGGCCGAAGAAGAAAGCGATGTCGGCCTTGGCCTGGACCAGGTCGAATGGCTCGAGCTCGTTGCGGATGTCCAGGTGAATGCGCGGGTAGCGGTCACCGAAACCTTTCAGCCGCGGCACCAGCCAGCGCGCACCGAAGGTGGGCTGGGTGGCGATGCGCAGCACTTCGGTCTCGTCGCCGTAGCTGAGGATGTAACGGCTGGAAATGTCGATCTGGGTGAGGATCTTGTTCACTTCGGTGAGGTACAGCGCACCGGCCGGGGTCAGGTGCAGGCGGCGGCGAATGCGCTGGAACAGCGAGTGCGCCAGCATGTCCTCGAGCTGTGCCACCTGCTTGCTGACCGCACTCTGGGTCAGGTGCAGTTCCTGCGCCGCGCGGGTGAAACTGAGGTGACGCGCGGCCGCTTCGAAGCACTGAAGGGCGGTGGTCGAAGGCATCAGGCGTTTGGACATGAGGGGCAAATACCGAGCAAAAAAGGAAGAAGTTCATTCTGTAGCGGAATGATGTGTTTCGAAAAGGTCGTTTGTTGACCCCGGCCTATAGATTAATACTGACCTGGATCAATGATGACAACCGGTTGTGCGAAGAGGAGGCCAGTAGGTTTTTCCAACATCTGCAAAACAACAATAACCAACATCAGAACTTGACCAGAATTCTGCTCCAGTCTTCCGCCGCTTCGCCGCGGCCGAGCCATCCGAGGGTTATTCATGGCTTCGCTACACAACAACAAACAGCGCACCCTGCAGCACGGCCTGACCTCTCGTCAGGTATCCATGATTTCTATCGCCGGCATCATCGGCGCCGGCCTGTTCATCGGCTCTTCCAACGCCATCGCCACCGCTGGCCCGGCCATCCTCATTTCCTACGCCATGACCGGCCTGCTGGTGCTGCTGGTCATGCGCATGCTGGGCGAAATGGCCATCGCCAACCCCAATAGCGGCTCGTTCTCCACCTATGCTTCCGAAGCCATCGGCCCCTGGGCAGGCTTTACCATCGGCTGGCTGTACTGGTGGTTCTGGGTGCTGATCATCCCGGTCGAGGCGATCGCCGGTGCCGATATCCTGCATGCCTACTTCCCCGCTGTGCCGTCCTGGCTGTTTGCTTTCCTGATCATGCTGGTGCTGTCGGGTACCAACCTGATCAGCGTGAAGAACTTCGGCGCCTTCGAATACTGGTTTGCCCTGGTCAAGGTGGTGGCGATCATCGCCTTCATCGCGGTCTGCAGCCTGGCAGTGTTCGGCGTCTGGCCGCTGGCCGAGGTGTCCGGAGTCAGCCGGCTGTGGGACCACGGCGGCTTTATGCCCAACGGTTTCGGCACCGTGCTGGGTGGCGTGCTGATCACCATCTTCTCGTTCTTCGGCGCCGAGATCGTGACCATCGCTGCGGACGAAACCGCCAACCCGAAAGACAAGATCCGCCGCGCCACCAACCTGGTGGTGTACCGCATCGCCATCTTCTACCTGGCGTCGATCTTCCTGGTGGTGTCGCTGGTGGCCTGGAACGACCCCGGGCTGAAAGCAGTGGGTTCGTTCCAGCGCGTGCTGGAAGTGCTGAATGTGCCGGGTGCCAAGCTGCTGGTCGACCTGGTGGTGCTGGTGGCCGTGACCAGTTGCATGAACTCGGGCCTGTATACCGCGTCGCGCATGCTCTATTCGCTGGGTGCCCGTGACCAGGCGCTGAGCGTGACCAAGCGTATCTCCGGCGCTGGGGTACCGACCGTGGCGGTGCTTTTCTCTACCCTGGCCGGTTTTGCCGGTTGCTTCGTCAACTATGTGTTCCCTGGCAAAGTGTTCGGCTTCCTGCTGTCCACAACCGGTGCCATCGCCTTGCTGGTATACCTGGTGATAGCCGTGTCGCAGCTGCGCATGCGTGCCCGTGCCGAGCGCGAGGGGCGCCGGCTGGAACTGAAGATGTGGCTGTTCCCGTGGCTGACCTGGCTGGTGATTGGCACCATCGTCATGGTCCTGGGCTACATGCTGTTCAGTGATGCCTACCGCTACGAGACCCTGATGACCGCAGGTGTGACCCTGTTCATCCTGCTGGTGGCGCTGACCCAGAAGCGCGGCAAGGCAGTCACCCAGCCAGCTTGATGTTTCTGCTTAAATGGGGGCCTATCGCCCCCATTCCAACAAGCACAGGATGCGTATGAACGACCAGCCCCTTTCCCTCCAGGCCCTGGCTGCACCCGACGGCACCTGCTACGGCTGCGGTTGCTCCCATCCCGGCGGCCTGCACCTGCAAAGCCACTGGGACGCTGACGGCGTCCATCTGGTATGCCGGCATGTACCAGACAGCACCTTCATCGGCTGGCCCGGCCTGGTCTACGGTGGTTTGCTGGCAATGCTGGTGGACTGCCACTCCAACTGGACGGCGATGGCCTACCACTACCGCGCCGAAGGCCGTGAAGCGGGGAGCCTGCCGCGTATCGATTGCGTCACTGGCACACTCAGCCTGAACTACCTGAAACCTACACCGATGGGCGTCGAGCTGCTGCTCAAGGCCCGCGTGGAAGGTGAGGTGGGGCGCAAGACGCGGGTGCTCTGCGAGGTCTGGGCCGGTGATGTACTGACGGTCAGCGCCGACTCGGTGTTCGTGCGCGTGGACACGGAAAAGCTCAAGCTCAAGGCGCATGGCCAGGGTTGAACCCGACGCCATGCCGCCTGCCTGTTGAAAAAACGCACCTCTTTCACGGATAGGTCCGATTTGGGCCTCCCGCTTTTCGCACTAATCTGGCCGCGTCTTCACCACAAGAAGCCCAGGATGACCCGCACGTATTTCACGCTGCCCCCTTGCCCGGCCCGCTGACGCGGAAGGGCTTCTCACCGCCATCCTGGTTCCTGCCCAACCTTCTGCATCGACCACTCCGGCAACGGCGGCAACGTCATGCCCGAAACCTTTGCAGGCGCATTCAAGGAGACCCTTTCATGCGTGCCAGATCCACAGTCAAAAGCGTGCTCGTCGGCTCGCTGATATTGCTCGGCGGCTGCGCCAGCGCCCTCGTGCCCAACGAGCAGATCGAACTGACGCGAAGCGCGGTCAATCGCGCGGTGTCTGCCGATGCCACGCAATATGCCCCGGTCGAGATGCGCGCGGCCCAGGACAAGCTCAGCGCCATGGATCGCGCCCTCGGCCAGGACGACCTCGAACTGGTCCGCCGGCTGGCCGAGCAGGCCGAGGCCGATGCCCGTCTGGCCGAGCGCAAGGCCATGGCCGCTAAACGCCAGGAACAACTGGATATCGCCCGCAAAGGCATCGAGGTGCTCCGCCAGGAAATGCTCGAAGCGCCGCAAAACGCCATCCAATGAAGGACACGAACATGTCGAAACGCCCCCTGTTCACAATGGTTTCGCTACTTGGTCTGCTGCTGGCCGGCTGCGCTGCCACGCCGGAAAACGCCCGCCTGCTGGAGGCCCGTGAGGCCTACTCGGTACTGCAGGGCAAGCCTGAGGCCAGCCGGATTGCCGCACTGGAAACCCAGGAAGCCTACATCGCCCTGGGCAAGGCCGAAGGGGCTTCATTGAACAATCGTAAATCGCCCGACGTCGAGCAACTGGCCTATCTGGCCCAGCGCAAGATCGAAAGCGCCGAGCAGACCATCCTGCTGCGCCAGGCGGAAGCCGGCTTGCAGGGTATCGAGGCGCAACGTACCCAGGCGCGGCTGGACGTGCGTACCGCCCAACTGAAGGCGCTGCAGGCGCTCAAGGCCAAGCAGACCGAGCGCGGTACCGTGGTGACCTTCGGCGATGTGTTGTTCGATACCGGCCGTGCGGAACTGCGCGGCAGCAGCCAACGAAACATCCGGCAACTGGCTGAGTACCTGCTGGCCAACCCGGAGCGCAAGGTGCTGGTGGAAGGGTTCACCGACTCCACCGGTAGCGATGCCTTCAATCAGCAGCTGTCAGAACGACGTGCCGTATCCGTGGCCAATGCCTTGCGTCGCCAGGGTGTGGCGGCCGCGCGTATTACCACTGCCGGCTATGGCAAGGAGTACCCGGTGGCGAGCAATGCCGATGCGCAATCGCGCCAGCTCAACCGTCGTGTCGAGGTGATCATCTCGCAGGGCGCCGAGGCGGTGGCGCCGCGCTACTGATTGCCGCTCGGGCGCGGCAGGGAGCCGCGCTTCGTTCATCTGCCAGGTGATGGTCAAACCGCGACGTTGCCCCTAAAGTAGTCGCTTTCATTTCTGCAGGGGCCAGGCATGACCGATCTGAGCGCATTCCCCATCACCCGTAAATGGCCGGCGCGGCACCCCGAGCGCTTGCAGCTGTATTCGCTGCCCACGCCCAATGGCGTCAAAGTGTCGATCATGCTGGAGGAAATCGGCCTGGCCTACGAGCCGCACAAGGTCAGTTTCGACAACGATGACCAGCTGAGCCCCGAATTCATCTCGCTCAGTGCCAACAACAAGATACCCGCCATCCTCGACCCCGATGGGCCGGGCGGCCAGCCGCTGGCGCTGTTCGAATCAGGCGCGATCCTGCAGTACCTGGCGGAAAAGAGTGGGCAGTTGTTGAGCCACGACCCGGCCCAGCGCTATCAGACGCTTCAGTGGCTGATGTTCCAGATGGGCGGCATCGGGCCAATGTTCGGCCAGCTGGGCTTTTTCCACTTCTTTGCTGGCAAGGAATACGAAGACAAGCGCCCGCGTGATCGCTATGTCAACGAATCCAGGCGCCTGCTCGGCGTGCTGGACCGGCATCTGCAGGGGCGGGACTGGATGGTCGCTGACTACAGCATCGCCGATATCGCAATCTTCCCTTGGGTGCGTAACCTGGTAGAGCGGTACAACGCCCGCGAGCTGGTCGGTTTCGAGCAGTTCAAGGAAGTGCAGCGGGTGCTGGCAATATTCCTGCAGCGGCCAGCGGTGCAGCGGGGCCTGGCAATTCCTTAGGTGAGCAGGTGGTTCGCTGCAAGCGTGTGTGCTACCCGGTAAGGAATAACCGTCAACGGACAGGCCTGCCCAAGCGCCTGTTCGTGACGGCCCGCACCCTCCGCTCACGGTTTCACGGTGAAATTGCCTTCAGCCGTGAAGCCGTGGTCATAGCTGACTTTGAAACTGCCACTCACGACGTTGTCGTTGGCTTCAGCGATGTAGATTTCGCCACTGGTGGCTAAACCTTTGCTGTCGTTGTCCACCACCAGCTGTGCGTAATAATCGCCCTGATTCTGCCCGACCACATGGCGCCCGACCTCCAGCCCAGTGGAGCAACCAATCAACAGGACGTAACGGTCATCCATTCCGAAAACGATAACTCGGGAGAAATGGACTTGCTTTAACACGAGGTCTTTCGGAACGCCGTCATGCGTCAGTTTTACCTTGAACTCGCCTTGGGCTGTAGCTAGTGTCTTGTCATTTTTGAAATCGAACGCTTGGTGTTGGTATGCCATGATGCGTCGCCTTCTGCGGTGATTGATGGAAGCATCATCATCAGCAGACCTTAGCTTTTCCTCTACTGGCAGATATGTCAGTTGCTAGGGCCTGACGGGTTCGTCCACACTGCGTGATTTGCGAGCGGGTTTCAGAAAATGGCGGGCATCAGCCAGTAAAGGCTGCCAGCCAACAGCATCGCCGCCGGCAATGTCAGCACCCAGGCCAGTAACAAATGGACCAGCGTGCGCTTCTGCAGGCCCGACCCGTTGGCCATCATGGTCCCGGCGACGCCGGAGCTCAGCACAGGAGTGGTCGACACCGGTAACCCGAACAGGTCCGCTGCGCCAATAGTACACATCGCCACCAGTTCGGCCGAAGCGCCCTGGGCGTAGCTGAGATGGGTCTTGCCGATCTTTTCGCCCACCGTCACTACAATGCGCCGCCAGCCAACCATGGTCCCCAACCCGAACGCGATGGCCACGGCCACCTTCACCCACAGCGGGATGTAGCGGGTAGCATCATCCAGTTGGGTCTTGAACAACTGCACATGGCTGCGGGTGTCGGCATCGAAGCTCACCAGCTGGCTTTTCTCGATCAGGCGGATGGCTTCGCTGGCCAGGTACATGTCATTGCGCACGTTGGCCTTGGCCTTGGCCTCGGCCGGTACTCGCGTGAGCGAACCATAGCCCTTGACCTGCTGGCCGATCATGCCGGTCAGTGCCGCCAGCGCCGGCACCAGTTGCGAGTTGCGGGCTGGCCTTGGGCTGGGCAATGAAGGTGGTCAGCACCTACCGCGGGTCGGCCGGGGCGGCTTGCGGGGCACTGCGTACCAGCGCCTGGCGGGTTACCTCGGCAATGGCAGAAAACTGCAAGGCCTGCTCGGTGGGCATGGTCTTGTTCAGCGCGTAAGCCATCGGCAGGGTGCCGACCAGAATCAGCATGATCAAGCCCATGCCTTTCTGGCCGTCGTTGGAGCCGTGGGCAAAGGACCGCCAGCAGCAGGGCGAAGACCATGGCGAAGCCGGCTGAAGAGCCGACCTGCAAGATCAGCTCCACGGGAAGCAGGGCGATGATGCCGAACGCCACCGCACCGCTGGAAAGCAGCACGCCAAGGAAATTGCACAGGCCGGACCAGACCACCGCCACAGGTGCTGGCAGGGCGTGGGTGTAGATCACCGTGGCGACTGCGTTGGCGGTGTCATGGAAGCCATTGACGAACTCGAAGCCCAGGGCAATCAGCAACGCCAGGCCCAGCAGCAGGAATGGTGTGACGGTGGTGATTACCGTGCCGCTGGCACTGACGTCCTGTTTCAGGCTCCAGGCGCTGTAGGCGAGGCCGGCCAGCAGCAGGCCGAAGAACAACGCCAGGGTGGCGCGGCCAGGTTTTTGCGCCAGCTGCGGACGGGCGTGCTGTTCGGCCAGCTGCGGCTGGCTGGCCAGTAACGGGGTAGCCATGAGGGCTCCGGTTGGCGTTGGCGAAGGTGCCGAAGGCCTTGAGCATAGAAACAATTCGACGCCTGGCCGTGACCTCGATCAATGAATTACCTAGGCTTATGACGGACGGTAACGGCAGGAAAAACCGATGATTCGCTGCAAGCGTGTCTACGATGCGATTGAGCCAGGCGATGGCCAGCGGGTGCTGGTCGATCGCCTGTGGCCGCGTAACAAGCGCAAGGAAGACCTGCACGGGCAGTGGTTGCGCGAAGTTGCGCCCTCGGATGAGTTGCGCAAGGCATTTCATCAGGGAAGCGTGGACTTCACCGGTTTTGCCCAGCGCTACCGGCAAGAGCTGGCAGATCATCCCGCACATTGGTATGCGCTATTGGACGTGGCAGGGAAGGGCACGTTGACCTTGCTCTACGCCGGCAAGGACACCGAGTGCAACAATGCCCGGGTGCTGGCCGAATGGCTTGAAGACGAGCTGGATAGGCGAGGGCCCGGCAGTTCGCCGGTATGCTACGCCCAGGATTGACGAACCCGAGAGTCCGACAGTTGATGCCGCTGAGCCTTACCCCCGCCAACGCCAGCCACTGCGCCTTCGCCCGCGATCTGACCCGGCGTGCCATGCTGCCGTACTACCACGAATATGGTCTGTTGTGGCTCGAGGAAGCGTTCGACGAAGCCTGGGGCTGGCGTGAGCAGTGGTTGGTCACCGAAGGTTATTCCCTGCTGGGTTTTTGCAGCCTCAGCCAGGACCGTCATGCCTTGTTCATCCGCGAACTGCACCTGCTTCCGGAGCAGCGTGGGCGGGGCGTCGGCAGCTGGGTGCTGGAGCAACTGGCGCAATGGGCCAGGCAGCGCCGCCTGCCCCTGCTGCGGTTGATGGTGTTTCGCAGCAACCCGGCGCGCCAGTTGTACCAGCGGCACGGCTTTATCGAAATGGGCGAGGACGAATGTTTCGTGCGCATGCAGCGCACGATTGATTGATAGCTTAATGGTGGCTTGTAGTGGCCAAAGAGCATCGGCATAGTGAACCCTGGCAACAGGAGAACCGCTATGGATGGAATCGGGCCGCGGTTGCGGAAAGAGCGTGAGCGCCTGGGCATGACCCAGCGGGCGTTTGGCGATATTGGTGGGGTCGAACCCAACGCCCAAGGCAAGTACGAGAGCGGCGAACGCACGCCGCGGCTCGATTACCTGGCGGCATTGGCGGCGCAGGGTGTGGATGCCCTCTATGTGCTCAGCGGCACGCGCACCCCGGCAGCACTGGAGGCGCTGAGCATGGATGAGACCGGTTTGCTGGCAGCTTTCCGGCAGCTGTCGAGCGACGACCAGGCAGCACTTTGGCACTTGATGGCGCGCTTGACCCACAACGCCAGGCCACGGCAGGCAGCGAGACCGTTCAACACCGAATCTCAGTCATTTCTGACAGAAGGAATGCGTTAGGCCCGCCATGAAAAATTTTGTTAAGGTGGCGGGATCCAATCGCCCTGCTGACGAGGTGTGTGCTTGATTAGGGTCCTAGTGGTTGACGATCACGATCTGGTACGAACCGGAATTACCCGCATGCTGGCCGACATCGACGGCCTGCAGGTAGTGGGTGAAGGGGACTCCGGCGAGTCGGCACTCAAGCTGGCCCGTGAGCTGAAGCCGGACGTGGTGCTGATGGACGTGAAAATGCCTGGCATCGGCGGCCTCGAGGCCACCCGCAAACTGCTGCGCAGCTATCCGGACATCAAAGTGGTTGCCGTGACCGTGTGCGAGGAGGACCCGTTCCCCACGCGCCTGTTGCAGGCCGGCGCCGCCGGCTACCTGACCAAGGGCGCCGGCCTTGACGAAATGGTCCAGGCGATCCGCCTGGCCTTCGCCGGCCAGCGCTACATCAGCCCGCAGATCGCCCAGCAGCTGGCGCTTAAACCCTTCCAGCCACAGGGTTCGCCGTTCGATGCCCTGTCGGAACGGGAAATCCAGATCGCGCTGATGATCGTCGGCTGCCAGAAAGTGCAGATCATCTCCGACAAGTTGTGCCTCTCGCCCAAGACCGTCAATACTTACCGGTATCGGATCTTTGAAAAACTCTCGGTCACCAGCGACGTCGAACTGACCTTGCTGGCCGTTCGCCACGGTATGGTCGACGCAAGCCTGTAGAACCTCATGTCCCAAGTTTTCGATGCCAGTGCTTTCCTGGCGACCTGCAGCGGTCGCCCGGGCGTTTACCGGATGTTCGATGGCGAAGCTCGCCTGCTTTACGTAGGCAAGGCCAAGAACCTCAAGAAACGCCTGGCCAGCTACTTCCGCAAGACCGGCCTGGCACCCAAGACCGCTGCGCTGGTGGCGCGCATCGCCCAGGTCGAAACCACCATCACCGCCAACGAAACCGAGGCGCTGCTGCTGGAGCAGAACCTGATCAAGGAGTGGCGACCGCCGTACAACATCCTGTTGCGCGACGATAAATCCTACCCCTACGTGTTTCTTTCCGACGGCGAATTTCCGCGCTTGGGCATTCACCGTGGGGCGAAGAAGGCCAAGGGCCGCTACTTTGGCCCGTATCCCAGCGCCGGAGCCATACGTGAAAGCCTCAGCCTGCTGCAAAAGGCCTTTTCGGTGCGCCAGTGCGAAGACAGCTACTACGCCAACCGCACCCGGCCGTGTCTGCAGTACCAGATCAAGCGCTGCAAAGGGCCGTGCACCGGGCTGGTGGGCGCCGAGGAATATGCTGAAGACGTGCGCCACTCGGTGATGTTCCTCGAAGGCCGTAGCCAGCAGCTGGGCAACGAGCTGAATGCCGAGATGGAGAAGGCCGCCATGGCCCTCAACTTCGAGAAGGCCGCCGAGTTGCGTGACCAGATCGCCCTGTTGCGCCGGGTCCAGGACCAGCAATACATCGAAGGCGGCAGTGGCGACGTCGACGTCGTCGCCGCTTTCGTCAACCCCGGCGGCGCCTGCGTGCACCTGATCAGCGTGCGTGGCGGGCGGGTGCTGGGCAGCAAGAACTTCTTCCCGCAGGTTGGCATCGAGGAGGAGGTGGCCGAAGTGATGGCCGCGTTCCTTGCCCAGTACTACCTGGGCAATGCCGAGCGCGAACTGCCCGGCGAACTGATCGTCAACGTGCTGCATGAAGACTTCGAGGCCATCGGCGAAGCCCTGCAGACCCTGCGTGGCCGCGAGCTGGCCATCAGCCACCGGGTGCGCGGCACCCGCGCCCGCTGGCAGCAGCTGGCGGTGACCAATGCCGAGCAGGCCCTCAATGCGCGCCTGGCCAACCGCCAGCACATGGCCGCCCGCTTCGAAGCGCTGGCCGAGGTACTGGGCCTGGACGAAGTGCCGCAGCGCCTGGAGTGCTACGACATCAGCCACTCCAGCGGCGAGGCCACGGTGGCCAGCTGCGTGGTGTTCGGCCCGGAAGGCCCGTTGAAGTCCGACTACCGCCGTTTCAACATCGAAAGCGTCACCGCCGGCGACGACTACGCCGCCATGCACCAGGCCCTGACTCGCCGCTACGGGCGCATTCGCGATGGCGAGGGCAAGCTGCCCGACGTGCTGCTGGTGGATGGTGGCAAAGGCCAGCTGAACATGGCCCGCGACGTCATGCAGGAGCTGGGCTTTACCGACCTGACCCTGCTCGGTGTGGCCAAGGGCGTAACGCGCAAGGCCGGCTTCGAAACCCTGTACCTGAATGATGTGCATCACGAATTCAGCCTCAAGGGCGATTCACCGGCGTTGCACCTGATCCAGCAGATCCGCGACGAAGCGCACCGTTTCGCCATCACCGGCCACCGCGCGCGGCGTGGCAAGGCGCGGCGGGTGTCCAGCCTGGAAGATGTGGCCGGGGTAGGGCCCAAGCGCCGCCGCGACCTGCTGAAACATTTCGGCGGCCTGCAGGAACTCAACCGCGCCAGTGTCGATGAAATTGCCAAGGCCCCCGGCATCAGTAAAAAGCTTGCCGAGTCGATTTATGCCAGCCTGCATAGCGAGTAGAATGCCGGGCTCAACTTGCCGCCAGTCGTACCGATGAATATTCCAAACCTGCTCACCGTCCTGCGCGTTTTGCTCATCCCGATTTTCATCCTGCTGTTCTACTTGCCGTACCAGTGGAGCTACATGGCTGCCAGCAGCGTGTTCGCCGTCGCCGCCGCCACTGACTGGCTGGATGGCTACCTGGCGCGTCGTCTGCAGCAGAGCACACCGTTCGGGGCCTTCCTCGACCCGGTGGCCGACAAATTGATGGTCGCGGTGGCGCTGGTGCTGCTGGTGCAGACCCACGCCAACTTCTGGCTGACCCTGCCGGCGGCGGTGATCATCGGCCGCGAGATCGTGGTCTCGGCGCTACGCGAGTGGATGGCCGAATTGGGGGCACGCGCGCAGGTGGCGGTGTCCAACCTGGGCAAGTGGAAAACCGCCGCGCAAATGCTGGCGCTGGTGATCCTGCTGGCCAACCCGCCGGCGGTAACCTTCTGGGTTATCCTTGGCTACGCGCTGCTGCTGGTGGCGGCAGGGCTGACGCTGTGGTCGATGGTGCACTACCTGCTGGCCGCCTGGCCGCACCTGCGCGAGGGCTCGGAGCAGAAATAAAAAGTTTTTTGAATCAAGGGGTTGACGCCATTTTGGAAATCGCTAGAATGGCCCCCATCACGACGCGGGAATAGCTCAGTTGGTAGAGCACGACCTTGCCAAGGTCGGGGTCGCGAGTTCGAGTCTCGTTTCCCGCTCCATTTATAGATCTACAGAGTTCCATGGAAGTCTGTAAGTCATTGAAAATAGACGCTTCGGCGTCTTTTTTCGTTTCAGTCAAAGCCACTCCGATCCATGGGCATTCGGGCGTTTCCTGTCCAGAAATTAGTCCATGAAATGCGGACTTCCACCGTGGCGGTTTGTTGCTGGAGGGGAGCTTTGAGCGTTACGAGCATCTAGTGCTGAATTATGTTCAGGAGCTCGTACATGGCACTCTCAGATGCAACCGTTCGCCAGGCCAAGGCCACCGGCAGGGACTATACCCGGCGATAGCGCTGGCATGTCGCTTGGTGTGACGGCGACCGGCGGCAAGTCGTGGCACTTTCGCTACTGATGGGCCGGCAAGTAAAAGCGCATGTCGTTCGGGACCTATCCCGAGTTAGGGTTGCGCCAGGCACGCTCGCTTCGCGATGAGGCGCGGCGGCTGATCGCCGAAGGCTCAATCCCTTTTTGCATTGCCGGCATCAGCGCCACACACAGAACCTGGCGGAGCAGAATACCTTCCAGGCGATGTACACCCGGTGGTTCGAGCACCGCGGGCGATCGCTCATGAATCGCCCCTGGTTTCCAAGACACCTCCAAGCCTCAAATGAGCCCAAATAGGAGGTGCCATGAGTCGTCCGAACGCTACTTCGGAGGGCTTCTGAAAAAGAGTCCTTTCTTCATGTTATCGGCCTCTTGTGCACCTGAGAACATGGCACCTCCAAAGTTGAACAACGCGCCGACCACCCGGTCAGGGCCCGAAGAAGTCGTATCGCCTACCCATCCACCGGCCGACTCAAAGAATGCTGTAGTGTTACTGATTTCTCCGGCATTTACGTCCTGCGTTAATCGTACGTACTGTTCTAGCTTCGCTGCCGAAATATCGGCAGCTCCGTTGGAAGCCAGGTTTGAGTTCACCATATCGACTGCCTGGCTGAAAGGTTTGTTACTTTCGACACTACCTAGATGTTCGGCAAGCACAGTACGGTTTGGGATCGCCTCCACCGGCGGTTTTTGAGTGCCGGGCATGAGTGATTTTCTGGCGGTAGAAAATGCACTGGAGATCCAAGATGAATTGTTCGATGCTGGAGGCGCAGCAGGGGGAACTTGGCTGGAGGCACCGGGTAGGGGGTTCCAGTTCCCCCCGCAGGATAGCCAATCTTGCCGTTGACTCTTTGCGGCATGCGCATTCCCAGTTTTTTCATTAGGGATGCTCCTGGTCTTTGGTTAAGGCTGGGGCGAGCCTCAACACCCGGCGTGTACATCCAGCTACGCGAGCGCCCCACTATTCTACTCATGCTATTGGAATGTATCGAAAGGCGAAGGGAGCGTAAGGCGGTCAACGTCATCAGGCCGGCGATCACCGGCGCACTGAGGGTACCCGCCGAACCTATGATCATCAGTCCGCCCAAAACCGTCAGCGCACCGAACAACAGCCACTCCCCGACGCTGGCAGCCTGGGGCGGCGCCGTCTCCGTGCTGGGAGTCAGCGCGGCAAGAATGGTATCGAGCCTTGCCAGGCTGTCTGCCTGGGCCTGGCGGCTGAGCATGATGTGGCCACTGGGGTCCTCGAAGTTGACCGGATCGGATTCAATGGGGCACGCAGGGCCTGGAGCTCTGGCATGGGCCAGCCAAGGACTGCGGCGGCACTGGCGCAGATCCAGGGCGCTGAGTCCTCAGAACGCGTTGCGGTTTCGAGGGCGGGCATTTGCTTTTGTGCCGGAAAAAAGATTCTGTAGCCTCAGTGCGTTACCTTTGTGGCACAGACGCCAGTATCACCGTCGTCATCGCCCAGCCACACTCATTGGGCTTATTCACTCGCTTGCTAGGCCTGCCGCTGTCGCTGCGCCACAGCACTTCAACGCTGCACGTATCAACGCAATTTTCTTCGTTGCCTGGGAATGGCTCTGCGGCATTAGGCATGCCTAGGTATGCGGAAGAGAATTGTATTCCATCTCAATTGACATCAATTATCATTTACCAATAAGATCTCGCGCACCCAATTTCCAGTCGGTTCATACAAGGGAATTCGAATGCCGATGGACAATGTCGAAGAGTTGCTTGCCCTGTTGCAGAGCGATGCCCAGGCACAGCCAGACCCGCTCCGCAGGCGCGCCCATGAGGGGCCGCAACCGCTCTCTTTCGCCCAGCAGCGCCTGTGGTTCCTGCAGCGCCTGGCACCGCTTTCCACCGCCTACAACCTCACTCGCGCCTTTCTGTTCAACGGCGAGCTGAATGTGCAGGCCCTGCGCCAGGCATTCTCTTCGTTGGTCGAACGGCACGGCGTGCTGCGTACGCGCTTCATCGAAATTGACGGCGAGCCGCGCCAGGAGATGCTGGCCGAGGCCGCATTCGTTCTGCACCAGCGGTCGTTCCCCGACGTGGCCGCGGCCGCACGACACGATCATCTGCAGGGTTTGTTGAGCATCGAGGACGGCACGGCCTTCGACCTGTCCCAGGCCCCCTTGCTCAAGGTCGAACTGGTCCGCTACGACGCAACCTGCCACGGGCTGTTGCTGAAGATGCACCACATCGTCAGTGATGCCTGGTCCAACCCGATATTGGTGGGCGACCTGGCCAGCGCCTATGCCCAGGCACTGCGCGGCGATACCCCGCAGTTGCCAGCGCTGCCGGTGCAATACGTCGACTACGCACTGTGGCAGCGTGAGCGCCTGGACGGCGCGCAATACCAGGCCGACCTGGACTACTGGAAACAGTATCTGGGCACCCAGGTGCCAGTGCTGGAGCTGCCCACCGATTATCCCCGTCCGGCGCAGCAAGGGCTGCGCGGGCAACGCCTGCGTTGGCAACTGCCCGCCGCCCAGGCCGAGCAGGTCCAGGCCTTCTGCCGCGCCAACGGCAGCAGCGCCCTGGTGATCCTGCTGGCCGCCTGGCAGGTGCTGCTGGCGCGCTACAGTGGCCAGCCCAGCTTCGCCGTGGGTGTGCCCCACGGCGGGCGCAACCACGAAGCACTCGATGGCTTGCTGGGCTTTTTCGTCAATACCCTGGTCTACCGCGTCGACCTGGCCCCGCACTTGAGCGGCCGCGCGCTGTGCGAGCGGCTGCGCCATGAGTCGCTCAACGCCTTGCAACATGCCGAGCCGCCATTCGAACTGTTGCTCGAACACCTTGAGGTGCAGCGCGATGTCAGCCGCACCCCGGTGTTCCAGGCCATGTTCAACCTCAGCAGCGGGGCGGCGGTCGATTTCAGCCTGCCCGGCTTGCATATCGAGCGCGTCCTGCCCGCCCGGGACAGCGCCAAGTTCGACCTCACGCTGGATGTCGCGGTGCGCCCTGACGGGATCTTCTGCGAACTGGAATACAGCCTCGAGCTGTTCGCCCCAACCACCATCGAACGCCTCGCCAGCAGTTACGGCCTGCTGCTCGATGGCTTGATCGGCCAGCCCGACACGCCAGTGTGGCAACTGCCGCTGCTGGCGCCGGCGCAGCGTCAGCAGCAATTGGAGCGCTGGAACGCCAGCGAACTGGCCCTGCAGCCGGGGCAGGATATGCTTGCGCTGTTCGAGCGCCAGGTGCTGGCCGCGCCGCAGCGCTGTGCCCTGATCTGTGGCGGGCAAACCCTGAGCTACGCTGAGCTCGACGCCCGGGCCAATCGCCTGGCCCATTGGTTGCGGGCCAATGGCGTAGCTTGCGACGAGCGGGTAGGCATCTGCCTGGAGCGCGAAGCCGAGCTGCTGGTAGCACTGCTGGCCGTGCACAAGGCGGGTGGCGCCTACCTGGCGATCGACCCCGGGCAACCGGCTGCGCGCAACAGCGATATCCTCGGCCAGGCCCGCCCACGGTTGGTGCTGACCCGCGCGACCCTGCAACAGGTGCTCGGCAATGCCGGCCGGGTGGTACTGCTGGAAACCCTGGACGACGCCCTGAGCCAACTGCCGCAGAGCCCCCTGGGCCTGCCCGTGCACCCCCGCCAGCTGGCCTACACCTTGTACACCTCGGGCTCCACCGGGCGCCCCAAAGGCGTCGACATCGAGCGCGAGGCGTTCGTCAATTTCCTCCATGGCATCCAGGCTCATGTGCAACTGAGCGCCGCCGACCGGCTGCTGGCGGTGACCACCCTGGGCTTCGATATCGCCGGCCTGGAGCTGTTCCTGCCACTGGTCCACGGCGCCACCGTGGTGCTGGCAAGCCGCGCCGACAGCCAGGACCCGACGGCATTGCTGGGGTTGATGGCACGCCATGGCATCAGCGTGATGCAGGCTACGCCCGCCACCTGGCAGATGCTGGTCGAACACGACTCGCCGGCCTGGGCCGGCCTGCGCCTGCTGTGCGGTGGCGAGGCGCTCAAGGCCGAGCTGGCCGAGCGCCTGCTGGCGCGCAAGGTACAGCTGCTCAATGTCTACGGCCCGACCGAAACCACGGTGTGGTCGGCGGCGCAAGCGGTCGAGCAGGTGACCAGCGCGGTGTTGCCGATTGGCCGGCCGCTGGCCAACAACCGCTTGTATGTGCTCGATGACTGCCTCGAACCGGTGCCGGTGGGCGTGGCGGGCGACCTGTACATCGGTGGCGCTGGTGTGGCCCGGGGTTATGCCGATCGCCCCGAACTGACCGCCGCCGCCTTCGTGCCCAACCCGTTTGCCCAGGCCTCGGCGCCAGGGGCCCAGGCCGGCAGCCGGCTGTACCGCACCGGCGACCGTGCACGCTACCGCGCCGATGGCAGCCTGGAGTTCCTCGGGCGCAGCGACTTCCAGGTCAAGCTGCGCGGTTTCCGTATCGAACTGGGCGAGATCGAAAGCGCACTGGCAGCCTTGCCGGGTGTCACCCAGGCCGTCGTCGCGCTGCGTCAGGCGGCGGCCGGCCAGGACCTGCTGGTGGCCTACCTGTGCCTGGGTGCCGGCACCTTCGACACCTTCGACACGTTCGCGGCGCAGCAGCGCCTGCGCCTGCAACTGCCGGCCTACATGGTGCCGAGCGCGTTCGTGGTGTTGCAGCGCCTGCCGTTGAACGCCAATGGCAAGGTCGACCGCAAGGCGCTGCCCGCGCCGCAGTGGGACGCCGCCGCTGCCTGCGACGACGTGCCCCTGGCTGGCCCATGGCAGGAGGGGTTGGCGCAGATCTGGCGCGAGGTACTGGGTATCTGGCCGATCGCCCCGAGCGCCGAACTGTTCCGCCTGGGCGCGCAGTCCCTGCAACTGGTGCGGATCCAGGCGCGGATCCGCCAGCAGTTCGCCTGCGAAATCGCCCTGGCCCAGTTGTTCGCCAACCCGGTGCTGGCCGACATGGCAGCGTTGATCGAACAGGCCTGCGTCACGCCGGTCGTCGATGAGCTGGCCGAGATCGAAAAACTGTTGCTCGCCTTCGAGTAAGCCATTCGGGCCATCGCACAGGCCCCCGAGGATTCCGCATGTCCCTGTTTCTCTCCCTGCTCAAGCGTCACCGTGGCCTGCTCGGCCTGGGCCTGCTGGCCAGCCTGGTCAGCGCGGCCGCTGGCATCGGCCTGATCAACGAGATCAACCGGTTGATCGCTGGCAGCGTCAGCATGACCCCGGTGCTGGGGGCGATGTTCGTCGGCCTGCTGGTAGTGCTGTTCGGCTTCGGTTTCGGCGCCCAGGCGCTGCTGACGGCACTGGGCCACCGAGTGGTCTACGAACTGCGCCTGCAGATGGTCAAGCGCCTGCTCGACACCTCCATCGAACAACTGGAAAAGATCGGTGAAGCCAGCCTCTATGCGACCCTGAGCAAGGACATCGTCAGCATCGGCCAGGCTTTCAACCGCATGCCGTTCGTGTTCTACAACCTGCTGCTGATGCTCGGTGGCTGCCTGTACATGGCCTGGCTGTCCTGGCAGTTGCTGCTGATCTGCGTGGTCGGTCTGGGCCTGGGCACCTGGCTGGCGCACGGCTGGTTCGCCCGGATGCGCCAGTTGATGCTACGCGTGAGGGAAACCGACGATCGCCTGTATGCCGCCTACCAGGGTGCCATCGAAGGGCGTTTCGAACTGGCTCTCAATGCCCGGCGCAAGGAGCGCTTCTACGCCCTCGACCTGCAGCCGGCTGCCGAATATGCCCGGCGCAACGAGGTCCACGCCGACCGCTACTGGACCTTGAGCCTGAACTGGACCGTGGCGCTGATCCTCGCCCTGGCCGGCGGGCTGTTCGCCGCTGGCGCCTGGCTGGGGGTGGGCAATGGCGTGATCGCCGCCTTCGTGCTGGTGCTGATGTTCCTGCGCATGCCGCTCAACGACCTGATCGGCAGCCTGCCGACGCTGGTGGCGGGCAATGTGTCGCTGGCCAAGATCCAGACCCTGGCCTTCGCCGACGAGCGCAGTGGGTTCATGGCCGACAGCGGCCAGCCCGACCCCAGCCAACCGCTGCTCGAATTGCAGGCGCTGAGCTATGACTACCCGCCGCAGGGCGATGACTACGGCTTCCGCCTGGGGCCGGTGAACCTCAGCGTCGCCAAGGGTGAGATCCTGTTTATCGTCGGCGGCAACGGCAGCGGCAAGTCGACCCTGGCCAAGTTGCTCACCGGCCTCTACGAACCCAGTGCCGGCGCGCTCAAGCTGCACGGCGTCGCCATCACCCCGGCACTGCGTGACTGGTACCGGACGCATTTCTCTACGGTGTTTTCCAGCTTCTACCTGTTCGAACGCCTGGTCGGCCCGCAGGGTGACTTCGACCCGCAATTGGCCCAGGCCTGGCTGGAACGCCTGCGCATGCAGCGCAAGGTGAGTATTGATGCGCAGGGTGGGTTGTCCACCACCCGCTTGTCGCAAGGCCAGCGCAAGCGCCTGGCATTGCTGGTGGCATTGGTCGAGGAGCGGCCGATCCTGTTGCTCGACGAGTGGGCCGCCGACCAGGACCCGGGCTTTCGCGCGTTCTTCTACCGCGAGCTGCTGCCTGAACTCAAGGCCCAGGGCAAGACCATCATCGCCATCAGCCACGACGACCACTATTTCTCGGTTGCCGACCGGGTGCTCAAGTGCGACGGCGGCCAGCTCTACCCCTATGAGCATGGCGCGATCAGTACGGCACCAGGTAGTTGTTCCGTTCTGCCCGCGTCGGTGTAGCCGACGCAAAACACCTCGCATCACATAAAAACAAATGGCCTGAAAAGGCCACGCAAAGGAGCTCGCGGTATGTGTCAAATTGAAATGGGCCGGCAGCCGATCAAGACGGGTAGCTGGCTGCTGGCCCCTCTGGTGAGCAGCAGCGTGCTGCTTGCGCCGATGGCCTGGGCCGAGGAAAGCACCGGGGAGCAGGTGCCACCGTCTTCGATCACCTTGCCGGAGCAGACCATCGTCGGCATGCAGACCGAAGCACCGACGGTTTCGGTAGGCACCAAGGTACCGCTGCGCCTGAAGGAAGTGCCGCAGACCATCAATGTCATCGGCCAGGAGCGTATCCAGAAGCAGAACCTCTATACCCTCGAGGATGCCCTGGGCAAGGTCGGTGGCGTGACCGTGCAGCGTATCGACGCCAGCCGCCTGAGCTTCTTCGCCCGCGGCTTCGAGATCACCTCGCTGCAGCTGGACGGCACGCCGACCACCATGGACAACCGGATCTTCCTGTCCCCGGACCTGACCATGTATGACCGCGTCGAAGTGCTCAAGGGGCCGTCCGGCAGCCTGACCGGCGCGGGTGGCCCCGGCGGCAGCATCAACCTGGTGCGCAAGCGGCCGATGGCCGACCCCGCGGTATCCGCCGAAATCAGCGCCGGCTCCTGGGACGCCTACCGTGGCATGGTCGATGTCACCGGCCCGCTGACCGAAACCGGCAACATCCGCGGGCGCCTGGTGCTCAGCGAAAACAAGACGGCATTCCCCTACGACGGCAGCGGCAAGCGCGAAACCAGCCAGGCTTACGGCATCGTCGATATCGACCTCACCCCGGACACGGTCTGGACGATCGGCGCCAGCAACCAGAACACCGACATCCGTGGCGCCCAGCGTTCCCTGCCGGCGTTCCGCTACACCAACAGCGCCGGCGAAGCGGCCATGTCGCTGCCGGATGTATCGCGCAAGAACTTCTACGGCGCCAACTGGAACCGCGATTATTTCTGGAGCGCCTCGGTGTTCACCGAACTCGAGCACCAGCTCGGTGGCGGCTGGAAGACCAAGCTGTCGGTCCGCCATGCCGACAACAACTACGACCTGACCCAGGCCTACGCGCGTAACGGCGGTGGCATCGACCCGGCCGACAACCTGGTGTCGATGAACTCGATCATGTTCGACTACCGCGAGAAACAGGACGAAGTGGACCTGTACGCCGACGGCCCGTTCAGCCTGTTCGGCCGCGAGCACAAGCTGCTGGTGGGTACCAACTATTCGCGTTCGGAGTTTTCCTCCAACGGCGGCTACTATTCCCGTTTCCTCGGCGATGTCGATTTGTACGACCCGCAGGCGAACTTCCCTTACCCAGCGTTCCCCGACTCCGATCGGCTGCCCACGAACGTCGCCAACAGCCGCACCAAGGCGGTCTACGGCAACCTGCGCTTGAGCCTGGCCGAGCCGTTGACCCTGGTCCTGGGCGGGCGCGTCACCTGGCTCGACATGCACCGCAGCCAGCACCAGCCCGAGGCCGGTTCGCCGTCGGAAAAAAGCAGCCAGAGCGAGTCGCAGAAGTTCACCCCGTTCTATGGCCTGATCTACCAACTGAACGACACCTACTCGCTGTATGCCAACTACGCCGAGGTGTTCAACCCGCAGCCGGTCAGCAACCTGGACATCAACAACAACATCATCGAGCCGATCGAAGGCAAGCAGCACGAGCTGGGGATCAAGGGTGAATTCCTCGACGGCGCGGTAAACGCCTCGTTGGCGGCGTTCCAGATCGAGGAAGAGAACCGTGCCGTTCCCGACATGAACGACCCGTCGTCGCGGGCCGTGGTGGCCGGTGGCAAGGCGCGAACCCGTGGCTACGAGCTGGAAGTCAGCGGCCAGATGACCCCGGACTGGTTCCTCACTGCCAACTTCACCCACACCTACAAGCGCTACGACAGCCCCAACGAGCAGCTGCAGACCTACCTGCCGAAGAACATGCTGCGCGTCTGGACCCTCTACAAGCTGCCGGGCGAGTTCGAGAAGTGGAGCGTGCAAGGTGGGGTGAGCGTGGTCAGCGAGACCTACAACAAGCTCAACGTGCCGAGCATCGACATGAACGGCACCAAGCTGCAGCAAAGTGGCTACGCCCTGTACGATGCCGGTATTGGCTACCAGATCAACGAGAACCTGTCGGCCGACCTGCTCGGCACCAACCTGGCCAACAAGAAGTACTACCAGCGCATCAGCACCTTCCAGGATGGCAACATCTTCGGCGACCCGCGCGCGGTATCGTTCACCCTGCGTGCCAAGTTCTGAGGCGTGACAGCGGCGTGACCTGGCGGCATGCTGCGCCGAGGTCGCGCTGCACTTGATGCCGAACAAGGAGGCCCGGTTGAAACGCCACTTATCGAACACTGCCGCCAGGCGCGGCCGACAGCGCGCGCTATGGCTGCTGCTGGCGATGTTGCTGGCCTACCTGTTCACCTGGGCGCTCAGCGCCCAACTTGCGTTGACGCTGGCCTGGCTGGGGCAGGCGCGCAGCGAGGCGGTACTGAGCAGTTCGATCGCTGCCTTCGTCTTGTACCCGGCCCTGGTGCTGTGGCTTTTCTGCGCGCGCCGTGCTCGGCGTAACGCCCTGTGGCTGACTGCCAGCGCCTTGGTGCTGCTGACCATGCAGCGCCTGCTGGTGGAGGCCGGCTGATGTTCGACAGTGTTCGCCAGGCCTTGCTGTGGGCGCACCGGGTGCTCGGCGTGGGCTTTTCCGGGCTGTTGCTGATCGCGTTCTTCATGGGCAGCCTGGCGTTGTATGACCGCGAACTGGACAGCTGGATGCTGCCAGCGCTGCGCGCGGCGCCGTCCACCACGCCGTTGTCGCTGGACCGCCAGGTGCTGCCCCAGGTGGCCAGCCTGAGCGACGGCAAGGCGCTGCTGCAGTGGTATGTCGAATTGCCCGATGCACGCCGCCCGCTGCTGCGCTTCCAGGCCTGGAGTGTCGAGCGCGAAGGCTTCAGCCGCTTTCTGCAGCCAGGCGGGCAGGGCGCGCTGGAGGTGGCCGGCAGCCGTGGCGGCGACTTCTTCTACCGTTTGCACTACACCCTGAACATCCAGGCCTGGAACCTCGGTACCCGGCTGTTGGGGCTGGCCGCCATGGTCGGGCTGATCGCCTTGATCGCCGGGGTGTGCATCCATGCGCGGTTGTTTCAGGACCTGTTCACCCTGCGTGCCAACAAGGCCCCCCGGCGCCTGCTCGACCTGCACAATCTCACCGGTGTGCTGGCCTTGCCGTTTCATGCGCTGATCCTGCTGAGCGGCTTGCTGATTCTGTTTCCGCTGTACCTGCCTGCTGCCATCGAGACGCTGTACCCCGGCCAGGCCGGGCAGTTCGCGGTACAAGCCGATGCTGCCTACAGCCGCCCGGCAACCGGCAGCCCGGGGCCGCTGGCCTCGCTCGATGGCATGCTGACCCAGGCTCGCCAGCACTGGGGCGGGGGCATGCCGGCATTTGTCAGGGTGTGGCATCCCGGCGACGCCAATGCCTATGTCGAGATCAGCCGCAGCGTGGCCGACCGCCTGAGTGTGGACGGGCAAACCTTGTACTTCGACGGCGCCAGCGCACGCTTGCTGCATGCCGCGAAGTTGCCCGCAGCGGCGGCGACCGTGGATCTACTGGCTGGCCTGCATGTGGCGCATTTCCATCAACCGGCGCTGCGCGCGTTGTACTTTTTCGCCGGTCTCAGTGGTTGCGTGATGCTTGCCAGCGGCTTGCTGTACTGGTTGGCCAAGCGCCGCCTGCAGCAGCCCGGCCGGGAATGGGGTACGTTGGCGATGACCCTGCTGTGCAGCGTGCTGATTACCGGCATGCCACTCGCCACGCTGGGCATGCTGCTGGCCAACCGCTGCTTGCCCGCGGGCCTTGCCGGGCGCGCCGACTGGGAAGTCCAGGTATTCTTTGGCGTCTGGCTGCTGGCTGGCGTGCACGCCTTGTGGGTGATTGGTCGCTGCGCCCATGCCCGTGCCCCTTGGGCAAGCCAGTGCCTGGCGATCGCTGCCCTGGCGTTGCTGGCGGTGCTGGCCAATGCCTGGAGCACCGGCGATCATCCGCTGCGTGCACTTGGCCAAGGCCTGTGGGCAGTAGCCGGGGTCGACCTGGTACTGCTGGCCTGCGCGGTGCTGGCTGGCAGCCTGGGCTGGCGCTTGCGACGACGCGCCGCGATGACGCATCGGTTAGCGGAGACTGAGGATGCTTGAAGGGCTGCTCAGCGTAGCGGTGTTAGGTTTGCAACTGCTGGGGCTGTCGGCCCTGGCCCTGAGCCAGGCGCCGCATTGGCAGCGAGTGATGCAGCCACGGCAGTTTCCCGGCACGCGAGGCTTGCGGCTGGCGGCGCTGCTGCTATCGGCGTTGGCCTTGCTGGTGAGCGTGGGTGGCCTGGGGCTGGCGATGGGTGCGCTGTTCTGGGTGCTTGCGCTGCTGCCGTGCGGCTTGGCCGTAGCTCTGCTGCTGTACTGGCTCCAGGCATGAAAAACTGTGAGATGCGCCGGCTTCGCGTTGACGCTGTACCTGTAGGAGCGGATTTATCCGCGAAGCAGGCGACGCGGTGGATGGCACGGGCTTCGCCCGTGTTCGCGGGGCAAGCCCGCTCCCACAGGGACCGCGCCAGCTTTTAGAAAATGAGCAAGACAATTGCTCCTGCAGGTGCAGCGTCAACCCGAAGCCGGCGGCGCGGTGGTTGGCACCGGCTGTGCCGCTGATCGTGGCTGAAGCCGTTCATTTGAATGGCCGCCGTAGCTGCGGGGACGGTGCCCCGCAGCTGTTCGTCAGGCGTGGCTGTAGCGGCTCAGCACGTTCAGCAGATCACCCAGTTGCGGGTTGAGAAACACCAGGCTGGCGGGTACCTGGGTACCCCACATCTGCTGTACCCGCGCGCACAACAGCACGGCCTTGAGCGAGCTGCCGCCCACCTCGAAGAACTGCGCCTGTTCATCCAGCGTCGCGAGTTCCAGCACCTCGCACAACAAAGCTGCCAACTGTTCGCGGGCTGCCGGCCGTTGCCCAACCTGGGCTCGTGGCAATGGCTGCAGGCGCTGGACCAAGCTCTCGAACGAAATCGCCGGCTGGCCGGGCAGGGCTTCGAGCAGGGCCCGCAGGTCTTCGCCCAACGTCTCGATACTGGCCGGCAGGAACAGGTCGGTGGCGTAGGTGAAGGTCGCGATCAGTCCCTCTTCGCGTTCGCTGACGTCGAGCATCAGGTCGAACAAGGTGCTGCGTTTGCCGTGGTCTTGCTGCAGCGGTTCGATGCTCAGGTTGCCGAACGCCGAAGAACGCAGGTTGCGTTCCTGGTGCAGGTCGAACATCACCTGGATCAGCGGCACGGCGTGTTGCTGGGCGCCTGGCAGGGCCTGCAGCAATTGTTCGAACGGCAGGTCCTGGTTGGCATGGGCATGCAGCAGGCTGTCACGCACCTGGTGCAGCACACTGTCGAAAGGCGGGTTGCCGGACAGGTCGGTGCGCAGTGCCAGGGTGTTGACGAAGAAACCCACCAGCCCCTCCAGCGCCTGGTGATGACGGTTGGCGATGGGGATGCCGATGCGAATTGCCGACTGCCGGCTGTGACCAGCCAGCAACACGTTGAACGCTGCCAGCAAGGTCATGAACAGCGTGCAGCCCTGTTCGCGGCTGTAGGCGTGCAGGGCCTGGGTCAGTTGCGGGCCGAGCACCAGGCTGTGCTCGGCGCCGCGATGGCTGGGCAGGGCCGGGCGCGGCAGCATGCACGGCAACTGCAGCAGGCTGCGGTCCTGGCCCAGGTGCTGCTGCCAGAAGTCCAGCTGCGGCTTGAGTACCGTCGGGGTCAGCTCCCGGCGCTGCCATTGGGCGAAGTCGGCGTACTGCAGCTGCGGCTCAGCCAGCGGCGAGGGCTGGCCGTTGCTGAAGGCGCTGTACAGCGCGACCAGCTCGCGGGTGAACACGCGCATCGACCAGCCATCGAACACGATATGGTGCAGGGTCAGCCACAGCACATGTTCGTCGGCGGCCAGGCGTATCAGGCCGGCGCATAACAGCGGCCCTTGTTCCAGATCGAAGCGGTGCTCGGCCTTGGCCTTGAGTTCCTGCTGCAGGCGCAGGTCACGTTGCGGGGCAGGCAAACGGCTGAGGTCGATCAGGCCCAGGGTGAAGGCTTCGGCAGGTTGCACCTGCTGCACTGGCACGGCACCGTCCAGGGCGAAGGTGGTGCGCAGGCTTTCGTGACGCTGCAGCAGCACGCTGAAGCTGCGCTCCAGCGCCGGCAGGTCGAGCGCACCGCGCAGGCGTACCGCCTCTGGGACATTGTAGGTGGTGCTGCCAGGATGCAGGCGGTCGAACAGCCACAGGCGCTCCTGGGCAAAGGACAGGCGCAAAGGCGCCTGGCGCTGCTGCGCACTGATCGCTGGCAGCGTCGGGGCTTCGGCCCTGGGCAGGGCTTGCTCGGCGAACGCGCCCAGGGTGGAATGCTGGAACAGCGCACGTACCGGCACCTCGATGCCCAGGCTGCTGCGCAGGCGCGAGACCAGCCGGGTGGCGGTCAGCGAGTGGCCACCGAGTTCGAAGAAGTTGTCGTCCAGGCCCACCTGCTCGACCCCCAGTACCTCGGCCCACAGTGTCGCCAGCGAGGCTTCGTGCTCGTTGCGCGGTGCCCGGTAGCTGGCTCGGCGTTCACGCACGGGTGCCGGCAAGGCCTTGCGGTCGAGCTTGCCGTTCGGGGTCAGCGGCAAGGCGCTGAGCATCACGTAGGTTTTCGGCACCATGTGCTCGGGCATGTGCAGGCCCAGGTGCGCCTGCAGGGCGATGGCGCCCGGGCAGGCATCGCGGGCGACCACATAGGCGACCAGTTCCGTGTCGCCGGCATCGTTGCTGAGGGCGACAACCGCCGCCTCGCGCACGCCGGGCTGGCTGAGCAGGCGTGCTTCGATCTCGCCCAGCTCGATACGGAAACCGCGAATCTTGACCTGGTCGTCGAGGCGGCCGAGGAACTCGATGTCGCCCTGGGCGTTGACCCGGCCGAGGTCACCGCTGCGGTACAGCAGGCCGCCGGCAGGGTTCAGCGGGTTGTGCAGGAAGCGCTCGGCGCTGAGGTCCGGGCGGCCCAGGTAACCCTGGGTGATGCCGGCGCCACTGAGGTAGATCTCGCCAATCACACCGGCAGCCACCGGGCGCAGGCGGCTGTCGAGCACCTGCACCTGCATGTTGGCGATCGCCTTGCCGATCGGCAGCACGCCGTGCTCGTCGCCACGAGCACGGTAATAGCTGCACCACACGGTGCCCTCGGTCGGGCCGTACTCGTTGTACAGCTGCGCCTGCGCGCACTGCTGTTTATGCCGGCGGGCCAGGCTGGCCGAACAGGCTTCGCCGGCAACGATGGCGCAGCGCAGGCTGCCCAGGTGTTCGGCAGCCTGTTCCAGCACCTGCGCGTACAGCGAAGGCAGCATCAGTGTGTGGCTGATCTGCCGGGCGGCGATCAGCCGGCCCAGGGCCAGGGCGTCCTGCACCTGGTCATCCTGCGGCAGGCACAGCTGCCCACCTTGGGCCAGGGTCCAGAACAGCCCGGCCACCGAGCTGTCGAATGCCAGCCCCGAGACCAGCAGGAAGGCCCGCAGCGGCTCCGGGTAGGCGAGCAGGCGCGCCGAGGTGGAATGCACGGCGTTGCGGTGCGAAACCATCACGCCCTTGGGGCGACCGGTGGAGCCGGAGGTGAAGATCAGGTAGGCCAGGCTGTCGCCGTCGGTCAGCGGTGCCAGGCGCTGTTCGGGCAGGTCGTGCTCGGCCAGGCGGTCGAGCCACAGGGTGCGGTATTCGCCCTGGGGCAGGCGGCTTTCCAGGCTGCTCAGGCTCAGCAGCAGGGCGGCGCGGGTCTGCTCGAGCATGTCGCTGAGGCGCTCGGCCGGGTAGCTCGGGTCCAGTGGCAGGTAGGCGCCACCGGCCTTGAGAATGCCAAGGATGCCGACGATCGCCTCCAGGCTGCGGCCGATGAACAGGCCGACGGCCTGGCCGGGTGCCAGGCCGGCCTGGCGCAGCTGGTGCGCCAACTGATTGGCCCGTGCCTCCAGCGCCTGGTAGGTAAGTTGTGCCTCGCCGTGGCTGACCGCGATGGCGTCTGGCCGGGCGGCGACCTGTTGCTCGAACAGCTGGTGCAGCAAGGTCGGCACTGGCTGCTGCACCTCGGTGTGGTTCAGTGCCGCCAGCCAGGCATGGTGAGCGTCACTGATGCCCGAGGCGTCGCCCAGCGGTTGCTGGCAGGTGGCGCTGGCCTGGCGGCAGAGGGTGAGGAACTGATCGAGCAACAGCCCGGCGGCGTCGGCGTGCAGACGGGCGGCATCGTAGTGCAGCTGGAAGCTGAAGCCTTCCGGCTGCACGAGCACTTCCAGCAGCAGGCTGTGGGCGCAGGTTTCGCCGTGTACCGCCAGTACCGGCCAGGCCGAGGCCAATGGCCGGCGCAGGCGGAAGCCGAAGGGCGTGTCCTGGGCCTGGGCCGGCCACTCTTCCTGCCAGGTGCGGGCCTGTTCGAGCAACTGGGCGAAAGCCGGCAAAGCGTTGTCCAGGGTGGCCTGGTCGTCCGGCTCCAGGCACAGCGGCAGGCGCTTGGCATAGGGCCCGAAGGCGTTCGCCGTGGCGCTGTTGCGGCCATCGTCAGCCCAGCCCAGCAGCACCTGCGGCTGGCCCAGGTGGCGCTTGAGCAGCAGCGCCCAGCAGTAGCCGAACAACGCTTGCGGGGCGGCATCAAGGCCGGCCAGGGCGCTGCCGATCAGGTCCTGGAAGGCGGCGTCCGGTGTGTGTGCAAGGCAGGCTGGCTGCGCCGACGCGGTAACCTCGGCGCGTTGGAACGGGTGCAAGGTCAGGTACTGGTCGGCGGCTTGCTGGCGCTGCCAGAAGGCGCGCCCGGCATCGCTGTCGCTGCTGCCCAGATGCTCGAATTGCCACTCGGCGAAGTCGGCGAACTGCACTGCTTGCTCGTCTGCCGGCTGGCCCTGGTACGCCGCCTGCCAGGCGTCGAGCAGCAGTTGCAAAGTGGTGTAGTCGGCGTTGGCGGCTGGCACGGCCAGGCAGGCACGCAGCGGTGTCGTATGGATTAGCGCCACTGCCAGGCTGGCCTGGCCCAGTGCCTCTTGCAACAAACCGTGCAGCGCCGCCTGCGACGGCTGGTCTGCGATCTCGCGCCAGTCGATGTGCAGCTGTTCGGCGATGACCTGTACCGGCTGTTGCATGCCGGGGCTGGCCACCAGCCGCGTGCGCAGGATCTCGTGCTGCTCCAGTACCTGCGCCAGGCTGCTGCGCAAGCGCGCCAGGTCGGTACCGTCAGGGACGGCGAAGGTCAGGTACAGGGCGTCGTCGCGCCCGTTGGCACGGGCCCAGTGGGCATTTTGTTGCAGGGCGGGGCGGAAGCCCTCGATGGCGATGCTGGACATGTGTGAAAACCTTGAAGGGTGGGCAGGGAAACCGTGAACCAGGCAGGCGCGTCAGGGCTTGAGCGCCACCTCCGTGCTGTTCAGGGCCTCGGCCATCGACACCAGGATGCGTCGCGGACTGTCGTATTCGTTACGGGCATGCACCGAGAGCATGTTGTCCAGCAGCAGCACGTCGCCGTGGCGCCAGGGGAACTCGGTCATGTGCTGCAGGTAGATGCTGCGCAGGTGTTCCAGCACCTGTGGTTCGATCGGGCTGCCGTCGCCGTAGAAGGTGTTCTGCGGCAGGTCGTCATCGGCGAAGTCGGCCTCCAGGGCATCGCGCACGCTGGGCGGCAGCGTGCTGACGTGGAAGAAGGTGGCGTGGTTGAACCACAGCGTCTCGCCGCTGCGCGGGTGGCGCACCAGGGCCGGGCCGACCTGGCGAGTGCGCAGGCGGCCGTCGGCCTTCCACTCGGTACGGATGCCGACACTGGCGCAGTAGGCATCGACCTGGGCACGGTCCTCGGTCTGGAACACCGTCTGCCAGGGCAGGCCAAAACCATCGCCATAGTTGCGCACGTACATGATGCCCAGGCGGGCGAAGCGTTCACGCACTTCGGGATCGATGGCACGGGTGATTGCCCGGGTGTCGCCGATCGGCGTTTCGCCGCGCGCCAGCGGGGCGACGTCGCACCAGAGGAAGATCTTCAATGGGAACACCGGCGAGTAGGAATGCTCGTTGTGCGGGAAGATGCGCTGATCCCTGGGGTAGTCGGTGGAGGTGTAGATGTTCAGGCGCGGGTCTACCTGGGTGCGCGGCGAGGCGCGGAACTTGTACTCCAGCGCGCCGCCGGACAACGCGCTGATGCAGTCGTCGAAGGCCTGGGCGCTGGCCACCGGGAAGCCGCGGAACAGCAGCGCGCCATGCTCGAGCAACTTGCGCTCGATCAGCTCGCGGTTGGCTTCGGCCCAGGCGACCAGGCTGACGCCGGGGCTGGCCGGTTCGCACACGGCGGTGTAGACGCTGCCCGGGTTGAGCGGGGTGAAGCGGACCAGGGAATCCTCGTCCACACGGATTGGTTTGCGGCGCATGCCGCCCAGCTTGGCAATCGCGGGGCCGTTCATGTGTTATCCCTCCATAGAGTCGATGGTGATGCGGCTGCGGCGACGGCTGCCGCCCAGGCGGGCCAGGCTCTGTTCGCTTCGCGCACTCAGGTGCTGCATGCGTTGTTCCTGCAGCTGCGCACGCAGCGGCTGGACCAGCGTTTCCACCGGCAGCTCGGGGGTCATCACCAGCTGTTCGAGCAGGCGCGTGAAGGCGCTGGCGAAGGCCCCGGCAGCATGCTCATCGAGCAGGTCGGTGTTGTATTTCAGGGTGCAGGCCAGGCCGGCCGGGTGCTCTTCCACGCTCAGGTGCAGGTCCAGTTGCGACTGGCCATGCTCGATGCGTTCGGGCAGCACCTTCAGGCCTGGCAGTTCCAGGGAGCTGTCGGGTTGGTTCTGCAGCACCAGCTTGGCCTGGAACAGCGGGTTGCAGGCCAGGCTACGCACCGGGTTGAGTGCTTCGACCAGGCTGCTGAAAGGCAACGCCTGGTGGCTGAAGGCCTCCAGTACCTGCGGCCGCAGGCGTTGCAGCAAGGCGTTGAAGCTGGGGTTGCCGCCAACGTCGCCGCGCAACGCCAGCTGGTTGATGAAGAAGCCAACCAGGCCCTCGGTCTCGCTGCGTTCGCGGTTGGCCACGTCGGTGCCGATCACCGCCTGGGTACGCCCGCTGTGCAGGTACAGGTTCAGTTGCAGCACGCCCAGCAAGCCCATGAACAAGGTGGCGCCATGCTTCAGGCACAGTTGCCTGAGGGCCTGGGCCGGGGCCGCAGCCACCTGGAACGACAGCCGTGCGCCCTGGCCGCCGAGCACCTCGGGGCGTGGCCGGTAGCTGAACAGTTCGAGCGGCGGCAATGGCTCGCCCAACGCCTGGCGCCAGTAGTCCAGGTGGCGCTGGCGGGTCGCGGCGTCGAGCTGCTGGCGCTGCCAGGCGGCATAGTCGCTGTACTGCACCGGCAGTGCGGGCAGCGCCGCGCTGGTGCCGTGCAGCGCCGCGCTGTAGAGCTGGCCAAGTTCGCGCGCCAGCACGCCCATCGACCAGCCATCGGAGACAATGTGGTGCATCACCAGCAGCATCAGGTGCAGCTCATCGTCCAGGCGCACCAGGTGCAGGCGCAGCAGCGGCGCCTGACGCAGGTCGATCGGGCGGGTCGCCAGGTCCACCAGCAGGCGCCGGGCGCTGGCCTCGCGCTCGGTTTCCGGCAGCAGGCCGAGGTCGTGCCAGTCCAGCGGCAGCTCGAGGCTGTCCTGCACCTTTACATACAGCGTGCCGTCGTCTTCGTGGAAGCTGCTGCGCAACGCCTCGTGGCGCTGGCTGAGCGCCTGGAACGCCTGGCGCAGGGCGGCCAGGTCGAGGCGCCCGAGCAGGCGGGCGGCGCTGGGGATGTGGTAGGCCGCGCTGCCCGGTTGCAACGCCTGCACCAGCCACATGCCCTGCTGGGCATGGGACAGCACGCGGCGGCCATCGCTCGGCAGCGCGGCGACGCCGATGGCTGCCTGGCGGTCGGCACTGGCGTTGTCCAGCAGGATGGCCAGCTGGGCGATGGTCGGCGCCTCGAACAGGCTGCGCAGGGGCAGTTCCAGTTTCAGCGCCTGGCGGATGCGGGCCACCAGCTGCGCGGCCAGCAAGGAGTGGCCGCCGATGGCGAAGAAATTGTCGTCCATGGCGATCGCCTGCTCGCCCAGCACTTCCTGCCACAGGGCCAGCAGCTGCTGCTCGCGCTCGCTCTGTGCGGCGCGCTGGTTGCTGCCCTGGGCGCTGTAGTCCGGCACCGGCAGGGCGGCGCGGTCGAGCTTGCCACCCGGGGTCATGGGCATCTGCGCCAGGTTCACGAACGCCGCGGGGATCATGTAGTCCGGCAGTTGCGCGGCCAGGTGCTGGCGCAGTTCGCTGGCATCCACAGGTTGATCGTGGAACACCAGATAGGCCACCAGACGGCGGTCGCCTGGGCGGTCCTCGCGCACCAGCGCCAGGGCCTGGCGCACCTGTGGGTGGCTGCGCAGGTGCGATTCGATCTCGCTGAGTTCGATGCGAAAACCGCGCAGCTTGACCTGCTGGTCGATCCGGCCCAGGTACTCGTAGCTGCCGTCAGGCAAGCGCCGGGCCAGGTCGCCGGTGCGGTACAGGCGGCTACCGGGCCGGCCGTAGGGGTCGGGGCAGAAGCGCTCGGCGGTCAGGCCGGGCACGTCGTGATAGCCGCGGGCAAGCAGCTCGCCGCCGATGCACAGCTCGCCAGGGACGCCAGGCGCTGCCAGGTTGTCGTCGCGGTCGAGCAGGTAATAGGCGCGCCCACGCAGCGGCGCGCCAATCGGCAGTTGCAGCGGCAGCGGCTCGCTGGCCAGCAGCGCGGTGCAGTCCTGGATACTGGAGACCACGGTGATTTCCGTCGGGCCATAGATGTTGAGCAGGCGCACGGCGCCCAGGCCGGCCTGGCGCCAGGCTGCGAGGCCGGCGCTGGGCATCGCTTCGCCACCCACGCTTACCAGGCGCAACGCGCCATAGGCGGCGTGCGGTTGGCGGGCGAAATCCTGCACCAGCTGGAACCAGTAGGCGGTGGTCAGGCAGGCGGCGACGGTGATGCGGTGCCGGTACAGACGGGCATGGAACTCGTGGCTGTCCCACAGCTCGGGGCCGCGCACCACCAGCGCCGCGCCGCACACCAGCGGTGGGAACAGCTGGTCGACAAAGCCATCGAAGTTGAACGTCGAGAACTGCAAGACGCGGTCGTCGGCGCCGACGCCGTAATAGGCGCGCGCCACTTCGCTGTAGCCGGCCAGCGAGCGGTGGGTGACCGCCACGCCCTTGGGCTTGCCGGTGGAGCCTGAGGTATAGATGACATAGGCCAGTTGTTCGCGCTGTACCGGGCGCGTGCTCGGCACCCCGGCCAGCGCCGCCGCGTCGGCGTCCAGGGTGGTGACGTCCAGGCACGGGCGCTGGTACGGCGCCATGCAGGGCGCGGTGTCCGGGGCCACCAGCACCAGGCAGATGTCGGCATCCTCGATCATGTGCGCCAGGCGTTCGCTGGGGAATTGCGGGTCAAGGGGCACGAAGGCCAGCCCGGCCCCCAGCGTGCCGAACACGGCGGCGATGATGTCCAGGCCACGCGGCAGGCACAGGCCGATACGCGCTTCGGCGGGCAGGCCCAGGGCCAGCAGGTGGCGGCTGATCAGCGCGGCACGCTGCTGCAGGGTGGCATAGCTCCAGGTGTTGTCGTCGTGGATCAGGGCGATGCGTTGTGGCTGTTCGGCCGCTTGCGCGGCCAGCCGCAGGTGGACCAGCTCTGGCAGCGGGCCTAGGTCCAGCGCAGCCTGGCAGTCGGCGAGCAGGCGCTGCTGTTGCGCGGCGCTGTACAGCGGCAGTTGCGCGATGCGCGAGGCGGGCGCCTGCACCAGGCTGTGCAGCAGGGTGGCATAGCTGCCGGCATGCTCGGCAAGGGTGGCGGGTTCGAACAGGTCGGCATCGCCGGTCAGGGTCAGTTCCAGTGCGTCGCTGCGCTCGACTACGGTGAGCACCAGGTCGAACTGCGCACTGACCTGCTCGCGTTCGATCTCGTCGACTACCAGGCCGGGCAGTTGCAGGCGACGCGGGGTGGTGCCGTCAAGCAGGTTGAACATCACCTGGAACAGCGGCGAATGCTGCAACTGGCGCTCGGGCTCCAGGGCCTGGACCAGGCGCTCGAATGGCAGCTGCTGGTGGGCCAGGGCCTGACGGCGGGTCTGTTCGAGGGTGTCGAGCAAGCGGTCGAAGCGCAGCTGGCCGTCGAGCTGGCAGCGCAGCACCAGGGTGTTGATGAAGCAACCGATCAGCCCTTCGGTCTCGACCCGGCTGCGGTTGGCCACCGGCACACCGACACGCAGGTCGGTCTGCCCGCTGAGGCGATACAGCAGCACGTTGAATGCACCCAGCAGCACGCTGAACAGCGTTGTGCCACGGGCCTGGGCCAGGTCACGCAGGGCCTGGCACAGCGGCGCCTCGATGCGCAACGTATGGCGGCTGCCACGCCCGCTCGGCTGGCGTGGGCGTGGGTGGTCGGTGGGCAGTTGCAAGGTCGGCTGCTGCTCGCCCAACTGCTCGCGCCAGTACGCCAGCTCGCTGGCCATGGCGCTGTCGCCGAGGCCGGTCTGCTGCCAGACGGCGTAATCGTGATACTGGATCGGCAGGGCCGGCAGGCTGCTGTCGCGGCCTTGCACAGCGGCGCTGTACAGGGCGGAGAGTTCCTTGACCAGGATACCCAGCGACCAACCGTCGGCAACAATGTGCTGGGCGCTGAGGACCAGCACGTGCTCGTCGGCAGCGAGCCGCGCCAGCAGGCCGCGCAAGGGCGCCTGGCCCAGGTCGAAGGGGCGGTTGCTCTCGCTGTCGATCAGTTGTTGCAGGCGCGCGCTGCGCTGTTCGCCAGGCAGCGAGGACAAGTCCACCTGGGCCAGGACCATTGGCAGCTGGTCATGCACGGTCTGGCGCGCCTGGCCGTTGGCCTCGTCGAAGGTGGTGCGCAGGATCGCATGGCGGGCGATCAGCTGGTCAAAGCTGCGCTGCAGCGCCGCGCTGTCGAGGCTGCCGCGCAGGCGCAGGGCGGCGGGCATGTTGTAGGCGCTGCTGGCCGGGTCCAGGCGGTGCAGGAACCACAGGCGCTGCTGTGCCCACGACAGCGGGTGCGGGCCCGGCTCGCCGGCGGCGACGATGGGCAGGCGGCTGAGGGCGAAGCCTTGCGCGGCCAGGGCGCTAGCGAAGGCCTGGCGTTTTTCCGGGGCGAGCCTGGCGATACGCTCGGCCAGTTGCTGGGGGTCGAGATGCATGGCTTCAGCTCCGTGGTACAGGGGCGGACTGGGCGCGGGCCTGCAGGGCGGCACGCTGCTCGGGTGACAGCGCCGCGAGCTGGCGGCGCAGCTCGGCGATCTTCACCAGCTTGCCGGGCTGGCCTTCGCCGGCGCGCAGGGCTTCGCCCAGCGCCGCTACGCTCGGGTGGTCGAACACCAGCGCCGGCGCCACCTCCAGTTGCAGCAGGCTGCGCAGGCGGGTGCACAGCTTGATGACGATCAGCGAATGGCCGCCCAGGTCGAACAGGCTGTCGCTGATGCTCACCCGCGGGCGTTCGAGCAGTTCCTGGTACAGGTCGACCAGCAGCGCCTCGAGGGCATCGCGCGGCGGCACCGCGTGCTGTTCGCTGGCCTGGCTGTCGGTACCTGGCAGTGCGGCGAAGTCGACCTTGCCGTTGGCCAGCCGCGGTAGTTCGGCCAGGCACAGCAGTTGCGCCGGTACCAGGTAGTCCGGCAGGCGACCGCGCAGTTCGGCCAGCAGCGCGGCGCTGTCACGCTGGCTGACGGCATGCGCCAGCAACTTGCCGTCGCGGTACTGCACCACGGCCTGGCTGACCCCCTCCAGGGCCAGTAGCGCGGCTTCCAGCTCACCTGGCTCGACGCGGAAGCCGCGAATCTTGATCTGCTGGTCGACGCGCCCGGCCAGGTGCAACTGGCCGCTGGCCGAAAGGCGCGCCAGGTCGCCGCTGCGGTACAGGCGCTGGCCGGGTTGCAGCGGGTCGTCGATGAAGGCGTCGGAGGCCCGGTTGAGGTAGCCGCGGCAGACCTGCGCCCCGCCGATGTACAGCTCGCCCAGAGCACCGATCGGTGCTGGTTGCAGGCCGGCCGGGGAAGCCTGAAGCAGGCGCACCCAGGTGTTTGCCAAGGCCTGTTCCAGGGGCAGCGGGTTGCGCGGGTCTGGCGTTTGGTCGAGGCTGTAGAGGACGCCGACCGTGGTTTCGGTCGGGCCGTAATGGTTGTGCACGCGGCTGGCCGGGGCCAGTTGGCCGATGCGCTGACGCAAGGCCGCAGGGCAGGCTTCGCCACCGAGCACCAGCACCTGGGGCAGGGCGATGGCTGACTGGCCGTCGAGCAGCGCTGCCAGGTGCGACGGCACGATCTTCAGGCAGTCGATCTGCCCGTCTTCGAGGAAGCGGGCGAAGGCGCTGGCGTCCCGGCTGGCGTGGTCGTCGGCCAGCACCAGGCAAGCGCCGGTCCACAGCGCGGCATACAGGGTGGTATTGCCCAGGTCGGCGGCCACCGAGGAGATCAAGGCGAAGCGCTTGCATTGGGCCAGGCTCAGCGCCTCGCTGATCGCGGCGGTGTAGTTGAGCAGTTGGCCATGTTCGATCACTACGCCCTTGGGCTCGCCGCTGGTGCCCGAGGTGTACAGCAGGTAGGCGGCATCATCCAGGGCGATGTCGCCGCTGGCTACCGCACCAGCAGGCGCTTCGAGCAATTCGCCGAGGGCGATGCCGTGCGCGCCGCCGATCACCAGCTGCGGCTGGGCATCGGCCAGGATCCGCTGCTTGCGTGCCGCTGGCCAGGTCGGGTCCAGTGGCACATAGGCGGCGCCCGCGCGCATGACCGCGAGCAGCGCCAGCAGCAGCTGCGCCGAGCGCGGCAGCAGCAGGGCGACAGCCGCACCGCGCCCGATGCCGCGCGCCTGCAGCACGGCCGCCAGGTGTTCGACCTGGCCATGCAACTGGCCGTAGGTCAGGCTGAGCGCGCCGTCCTGCAACGCCGCTGCATCCGGGGTGTGCTGTGCCCAATGGGCCAGGCGCGCGATCAGCGGGCGGCTACCGAAGTCGCGCTGCGGGCCGCGCAGGCGTTGCTGCAAGGCCTGGTGCGCCGGCGGGCTCAGCGGCAGTTCGAGAAGGGCACGCTGGGATGGTTGTTCGACCAGTGCCTGCAGCAGGTGCAGGTATTGCTCCAGCAGGCAGCGCAAATCGGCCTCGGCGTAATGCGCGGTAGGCGACTGCACGCTCAGGGCCAGTACCCGCTGGTGCGCGTCGAGGGTGGCTTGCAGTGCCAGGGCGAAGCCCGCATCGGCGCCGGGCAGGGCCTCGACCGACCAGTGCAGGCCGCCGCTGGCGAAGGGTGCGGTGTCGCGCACCAAGGTGAAGCCGACCGTACGCTGCAGGGTATGCGCAGGGTCGTTGACGTTCCAGTACTCCTGCTGCTGGGCGTGGCCGTCGAGCTGTTCGGCCAGTTGCTGCAGCCAAGTGTCGAAGGGCTGGTCGAGCTGCGGTGCCAAGGCCAGGGGCAGGATTTTTTCGTAGGCGCCGATGCCGTTGGCCAGGGCTTCGTACTCGAAGCGGCAGTCCTGTTGCCAGCCGCCGATGAACCTGGTGTCACCGCCGATGCGCGCCAGCAACGCCCACCAGGCCGCCTGCAGCACGCTGCCCACGCTTTGCGCGCTGCGTTGCGCCAGGTGTTCCAGCTGTGCTTGCAGGGCTTCGGGCAGGGCCTGCTCGACGGCGTCGCCTGGCGCCTGCGCAGCGGGCTCGCGCAGGCCGCCCAGGCGCACCGGCGCCAGCGCCTCCAGGCCCAGGCCGGCCCAGTAGGCGCGCCCGGCAGGGGCTTCTTCGTCGGCGTCGAGGTCGTTGCGCCATTCCACGTACTGGCTGTACTGGAACGGCTCCTCCAGGGCCGCGTCGGGCTGGGCGTACAGCGCTGCCAGTTCGCCCAGCAGGTTCTGCAGGCTCAGCCGGTCGGCGGCACAGGCGGCGACATACAGGTCAAGGCGCCACTGGTCGGCCCCCTGCGAACGCAGGATGGCGCGCACCAGGCAGCCTTGCCCGACAGCCAGTGGCTGGGCGGCCAGGGCGTGGGCGTCGGCGTGCTGGTCACTACCCAGCAGGTGCCAGTCGAGGCTGGCCGGTACCGTGCTCTGACGCAAGCTGCGGTACAGTGTCGAAGGGCGCAAGGCCACGCGCAGGCTGGTGTGGCGCTGGATCACCTGCAGCAAGGCTTCGTGCAGGCGGCTTGCCTGCAATGGCCCGGCGAGGTTCAGCCCAAGGTGCAGGGGCGCGCGGCCGAGCTGTACGGCCAGGGCCTGTTCGGCGCTCAGTGGCAAGTCCTGGTTCAATTCCATGGCGTCGTTCATCGTGTGCTTTAGTCCTGCAGTTCCGTTGCGTTGTGTCGGGTGGCCAGCCGGGCCGGTTCATGCATGTCGCCCATGGCGACGGCGATCTTGCGTGGGCCTTCGTATGGGTCGCGGGCGTGGGCGGCGATCAGGTTGTCGAGCATCACCACATCGCCGCGCTGCCAGTCGAAGCGCACCGCGCAGGCTTCGTAGAGGCGGCCGATCAGGGCCATGCTGGCGTCGTCGATCGGGCTGCCGTCGCCGAAGTACACCTGGCGTGGCATGCGTTCGGCGCCGACCATCTTCAGCAGGTCTTCGCGCACCTGGGCGTCCAGGCAGAAGCTGTGGTGCAGCTGCACCTGGTTGAAGAAGCTGGGTTCGCCGCTCAGCGGGTGACGGATCACCGCCGGGCAGCGGGTCCGCGTTTGCAGCTCGTCATTGGCCAGCCA
Organism: Pseudomonas sp. TE21394; assembly: GCF_054057835.1. NCBI lineage: Bacteria > Pseudomonadati > Pseudomonadota > Gammaproteobacteria > Pseudomonadales > Pseudomonadaceae > Pseudomonas > Pseudomonas sp. TE21394. The sequence goes on from NZ_JBSRZR010000001.1 coordinate 3,869,279, forward strand.
GCGGAATTCGGTATGGCTGGCCCGGCACAGGGCCTCGACCTCGTCGCGGCTGTCGGTCTTGAAGAATGCCCGCCAGTTGACGTCCAGCCGTTCGGTAAAGGTGCGCACATACAGCAGCCCCTTGCGTTCGAAGGCTTCGGCCAGCTCGGCCGGCAGTTGCCGGTACAGCTCGCGGCAGTCGACGATCGGCGTGGCACCACCGACCGGCGACGGTTGCTCGCAGTAGAACCACTGCTTGCGCGGCGCGCGGGGCAGGTGCGAACTCTCGTTGTGGAACAGGATCATCTCCCGCTCCGGGTAGGGCGTGGAGCGGTAGATGTTGCGCCCGCCTTCCTTTTTCGGCAGGTCGCCGTAACCGCCGAACAGGCCGGGGTGAATGGCTTCGGCAAAGGCTTCGAAGGCTTTTGCGTCATCCAGGGCGAAGCCGCGGAACAACAGGCCACCGTGCTGGCACAGCAGGGTGTCGATCAGGTCCCGCGAGCTTTGTGCCCAGCCCACCGGGTCGAGGTCGGCGGCCAGTGGCTCGATCAGCAGCGGGAAGGTGCGGCCAGCCTGCAGCGGCGCGGTACGGATCAGTGGCCGCGGTGCGGTGGCCCGGGCCGGGAGTTTTTTCAGCTTGTCGAGCTTGCTGGACGAGGGGGCGGGTTTTGCCAAGGCCGGTGTCTCCACGAGGGGCAGCGTGACGGTGAAATGGGCAAGGCTGGCGTGCGGCTGTTCCACCACTTGCTGCAGCAGGTTCAGCCAGGCGCCGATCAGCGCGTCGATGCGCTCGCCCTTGAACAAGGCGCGGGCGTAGACCCAGTCGCCGCGCATGACGTCGCCGTGGCGTTCGAGGAACAGCGCCATGTCGAACTTGCTGGTGCGCTCGGCCGCAGGCTGCATGCGCACCTCCAGGCCCGGGATGGAGAAATCGCCCGACGGCGTGTTCTGCAGCACGAACAGCGCCTGCACCAGCGGGTTGCGGCTGCGCTCGCGCGGTACTTGCAATGCCTCGACGATGCGGTCGAACGGCAACGCCTGGTGTTCCAGGGCTTGCAGGCAGGTGTCACGAGTGCGGCCGAGAAACTCGCGCAACGTCTCGCCAGCCAGGCGCCGCGAGCGCAGTGGCAGGACGTTGACGAAGAAGCCGATCAGGCCATCGAGGTGGGCGTGCTCGCGGCCAGCCACGTCGGTGCCCAGCAACAGGTCATCGGCATCGGTGACGCTGTGCAGCAGCAGCTCGAAGCTGGCCAGCAGCAGCATGTACAGGCTCACGCCCTCGGCCAGGGCCAGGGTCTCGAGGCGCGCCAGCAGCGGCGCGGGGATCTCCAGCGCCCTGGCGGCACCACGGGCGTCGGCCTGGGCCGGGCGTGGCCAGTCGCAGGGCAGCGCCAGGACCTGGGGCGCACCTTGCAGTTGCTGCTGCCAGAAGCTGACCTCGCGCTGCAGCACGGCGCCCTGCAAGTATTGGTGCTGCCAGGCTGCGTAGTCGGCGTATTGCACGGGCAGTGCGGGCAGCGCGGCCGGTTGCCCTGCGCGCAGGCTCGCGTAGATCTGGCTGAACTCGTTGACCAGCACGCCCACCGACCAGCCGTCGGCGACCATATGGTGCAGTGCCAGCAACAGCAGGTGCTGGTGCTCGCCAAGCTTGAGCACCCGCGCGCGGATCAGCGGCGCCTGGCGCAGGTCGAAGGGCAGGCGCAGGTTGTCCAGGCTTTCCTGTTCGGCCACTTGTTGGCGCTGGACGTCATCCATCGAGCTGAGGTCGCGCAGGCTGACCTCCAGCTCCAGTTGCTCGGCGATGCGCATGACCGGTTCGCCGTCGATGTCGTGGTAGGCGCTGCGCAGTACCTCGTGGCGGGCCAGCAGGGCATTGAAGGTGGCCCGCAGCGCCGCCAGGTCCAGCAGCCCGTTCAAGCTCAGGCTGGCGGCCATGTTGTAGGACGCCGAGGGGCCGTGCAGGCGGTCGACCAGCCACAGCCGCTGCTGGCTCAGCGACACCGGCATGTGCGCCTGGCGCGGCACCGGCAGCAGCGCCGGGCGCGCCGTGCCCGCCGCAGGTGCGGCGGCCAGCGCGTCGAGGCGCTCGGCCAGCTGCCACAGCAGCGGTGCCTCGAACACGCTGCGCAGCGGCAGTTCCACGGCGCAGCGCTGGCGCAGGCGGGCAATCAGGCGGGTGGCCAGCAGCGAATGCCCGCCGGCTTCGAAGAAGTGGCTGTTGCGCCCCAGCGGCTGCGCGGGCAGCAGCGCGGCCCACAGCTCGCCGAGCAACTGCTCGTTGGCACTGGCCAGGGGCTCGACCTCGGCGTGCTGCAACGTTGGCAGTGGCAGGGCCTTGCGGTCGACCTTGCCGTTGGCATTGGTCGGCCAGCTGTCCATCGCCACCCATAGTGATGGCACCATGTATGCCGGCAGGCTGTCGCGCACATGCTGGGCCAGCTGGGCATCGTTCAGCCGATGGCCGCTGCGGCCCTGCCAATAGCCCACCAGCAGGTCACTGCCGTCGAGCGTCTGCAGGCTGACCATGGCCCGCTGTACGTCGGGGTGGCGCTCCAGGTGCGCCTCGATCTCGCCAGGCTCGATGCGGAACCCACGCAACTTGAGCTGGAAATCCTTGCGCCCCAGGTACTGCAGCACGCCGTCGGCGTCCCAGCGGGCGAGGTCGCCACTGAGGTACAGGCGGCTGCCCGGCGCGCCGAACGGGTTGGGGACGAAGCTGGCGGCGGTGCGCGCCGGGTCGGCCAGGTAACCGCGGCTGACGCCGATGCCACCAATCGCCAGCTCACCGACCACCCCGGCGGCGACCGGTTGCAGGTCGTGGCCCAGTACATACAGCTCGGCATTGGCGGTGGGCCGGCCGATGGCCACGCTGGCGTCTGGCCCCGGGGCCTGGTACAGCGGCTGGAAGGCCACGTCATCGGAGCATTCGGCCGGGCCGTAGGCATTCATCAGCGGGATATGCGGGTAGTGGCGGAACCATAGCTGCGCGGTGGCGACCGGCAGTGCTTCGCCGGTCGGTATGACCCAGCGCAGATGCGGTAGCGCCGCGGGCTGCCCGTCGAGGTTTTCGAGCATCGCCTGGAGCAGTGCCGGTACCGGTTCGAACAGGCTCACGCGGCGCTCGCGCAGCAGCGCCAGCAGGGCCTGCGGATCGCGCACCAGCGCATCGCCGATGATCTCGACACAGGCCCCGAACAGCGGCGCGGTGAGGGTTTGCCAGACCGAAATGTCGAAGCATGCCGGCGCGGTCTGGGCGATCACGTCGTCGGCGTTCAGGCCCAGCGGCTGCACCTTGGCCAGCATGTTGTTGAGCATGCCGGCGCGCGGCACCATCACCCCTTTGGGCTGGCCGGTGGAGCCGGAGGTGAACAGCACGTAGGCCAGCTGCTGCGGGCGTGCCGGCTGCTGTGGCAGCCTGCCGCTGGTGCTCAGCTGCAGCAGCTCCGACGGCAACGCGCGGCGGCCCTGGTAAACGCCGGCCAAGGGCTCGGCACAGGCCTGGCTGCAGACCACCAGCGGCTGTTCCAGGCGCGCCAGCACCTGCTGCCAGCGCGCCGGCGGCTGCGAGGGCTCCAGCGGCAACCAGCCACAACCGGCGCGCAGGGTCGCCACCATCAGGCAGAACCACTCGATGCCGCGCTCGGCCAACAAGGCCACCGGCTGGTCAGCTTGGGCGCCCAGGGCTTGCAGGCCACGCGCCAGGTGTTCGGATTGCTGCCACAGTTGGGCATAGGTGAGCGTCTGTTCGGCGCAGCGCGCGACGATGCGTTCCGGGTGCGCGGCGACCTGGGCTGCCACCCGTGCTTCCCAACTTTGCTCAAGGTCGTAGTCCGCCGGCTGGCGGCCCCAGTCGAGCAGGCGCCGATACTGGGCCGGGCTGAGTGTAGTGAGCTGTTCCAGGCGGGTGTCCGGCGGGCTGTCCAGCACCTGCAGCAGGTTCAGCAAATCGTCGCTCAGGCGCGCCAGCGCGGCAGCGGGAAGGCGCTGGGCATCGGCGCTGAACAGCACTTCCAGGCAACGTCCGGGCAGCACTTCGACGGTCAGGCCGTAACTGGTCTGTTCGAGGTTGTCGAGGACCTTGAAGGTCAGCTCGCCAGCCTGCAACTGGCGCTCGCTGAGCGCGGGCAGGTTCTGGAATACCAGCAGGGTGTCGAACAGCCCGGCACCGCGCGGGTGCTGCTGGAGAATCTGTGCCAGCGGAGTCTGCTCGTGTTCGCGCATGGCCACGCTGGTGGCCTGCACCTGCTGCAGGTAATCGCCGAGGGCCATGCCGGGGTCGATGCACAGGCGCAGCGGCAGGGTATTGATGAACACGCCGAGCATCTGCCCGGCATCGGCCAAGGCGTCCGGGCGGCCGCTGCTGGTGACGCCGAACATCACCTCGGTGTGGTTGTTGGCGCGGGCCAGCAACAGGCCCCAGGCAGCTTGCATGAGGGTGTTGAGGGTGACCCGGCAGGCTTTGCCGAGGGCGTTCAGGCGGCTGCTGTGGGCTTCGCTCAGGCGCAGGCTGCGGCTGTGGTAGCGCGGGTTGTGACCGGGGGCGGCCGGGTTCAGCTCTGGCAACGTGCCGACGCCTTCGAACTGCGCCAGGTGTTGCTGCCAGTACTGCAGGCTGTGCTGGTGCGGTTGCGCGGCGAGCCAGGCGATGTAGTCGCGGTAAGCAGGGCGCGACGGCACGGCCAGGCCGTTGTAGCGGGCGAGGATTTCCTCCATCAGCAGCACCGAGCTCCAGCCGTCGGCAATCAGGTGATGACGGCTCCAGATCAGCCAGCTGTGCTGTGCGTCGAGCTCGATCAGCACCAGCCGTTGCAGCGGTGGGTGCTGGGGATCGAAGCCTTGGGCTCGGTCGGCCTGGCAGTAGGCGTCCAGGGCCTGCTGGCGTTGGCTCGGGTCCAGCGCGCTCCAGTCCAGGCGCTGCACTGGCAGGCTGAGGTCACTGCACACGCCTTGCACCGGCTCGTCCAGGCCTTGCCAGATGATCGCCGTACGCATCAGCGGATGGGCGGCGAAGGTGGCGTGCCAGGCGGCCAGGTAGCGCTCGGCGTCCAGCGGGCCTTGCAGCTCGGCTTGCAACTGGTTGACGTAGACCCCGCTGGCCCCTTCCAGCAGGGTGTGGAACAGCAGGCCTTTTTGCAGTGGCGAGAGCGGGTAGGCGTCCTCCAGCGGGGTACCGAGCAGCGCTTGCAACCGTTGCCGCTGTTCGGCGCTCAGCGATACCGAGGGAATGGCTGGTGCTACCGAGGGCGTTGCCACGGGTGTGGGTTGGGCCGCTTGGCGCTGGGCCAGGAGCAGGGCCAGGGCATCGACCCGCGGCTGGGCGAACAGCTCTTTGGGGCTGAACTTCAAGCCCAGCTTGCGCGCCTTGGCGATCACCTGCAGGGCGATGATCGAGTCGCCGCCGGCGCTGAAGAAGTCGTCCTGGCGAGTGAGTTCGGGGCGCTCCAGCACTTCGCGCCAGACTCCCAGCAACTGGGCTTCCAGGGCTTTCAGCGGCGAATCCAGGGTGGCTGCGAGGCGGGCAATGGTGGGGTGGGCGAAGAACTGCCGGGGGCTGAACTTGAGCTGTTGCTTACGCGCCTTGGCGATCAGTTGCAGGGCCATGATCGAGTCGCCGCCCAGGGCGAAGAAGTCGTCATGGATCGACAGTGCCGGTTTGCCCAGCACCTCGCACCAGAGTGTCAGCAGCAGCGCCTCGACCGGGTCGCGCGGGGCGCTGTGCGCCTGTGCAGGGGCTGGCTCGGGCGCCGGCAGGGGCAGGTTGTGCCGGTCGACCTTGCCGTTCCCCAGGCGCGGCAGCTGCTCGAGTTCGACATAAACGCTCGGTAGCAGCGGCTCGGGCAGGCGCTCGGCCAGTTGCTGGCGCATCCGCGCCCGGTCCAGCCCGGCTTCGGCCACCAGGTAGGCGACCAGCCGTGGCGCTTCGCCTTCAGCCAGGGCGCGCGCGAGCACGGCCGCTTCGCGCACGCCGCTGCAGGCGCGCAGGCAGGCTTCGACCTCGCCTGGCTCGACCCGGAAACCGCGGATCTTGACCTGATCGTCGATCCGCCCAAGGAATTCGATGGCGCCGCTGGCCAACATGCGCACGCGGTCGCCGCTGCGGTACAGGCGCTGGCCATTGCCGGCGAACGGGTCGGGCACGAACTGCCGGGCGGTCAGGCCGGGTTGGCCAAGGTAGCCGTCGGCAACCCCGGCGCCGCCGATGTACAGCTCACCGATGCTGCCCAGCGGCAGGGGCATGAGGTGCGCGTCGAGCACGTGCACCTGCACGTTGTCCAGTGGCTGGCCGATCGGGGCGAAACCGGAAAGGCTCGGGGCTTCGTCGTGCACGGCGTGGGTCAGGCAGCCAACGGTGGTTTCGGTGGGGCCGTAGTGGTTGACGATGCGGCAGCTCGGGGCAAGCTGCTGCAGGCGCTTGACCAGCGCCAGGTCGAGGCCTTCGCCACCGAGTACCAGGCACTGGCGCGGCAGCAGGCGTTGTGGCTCGGCCACGGCGAGCAGGGCGGCCAGGTGCGAGGGCACGATCTTCAGGCAGTCGACCGGGTTGGCCGCCAGGTACTGGGCGAGCTCTTCCGGGGCGCTGGCCAGTTCGTCGCCGATCAGCTGCAGGGTACGGCCGCTGAGCAGCGCGCCGAACCAGGCGGTGTAGCCCAGGTCCGCGGCGACGCTGGCCAGTGCCGTCAAGCTGGCTTCCGGGCTCAGGGCCAGCGGCTTGAGTACGGCTTGGGCATAATGCGCCAGGTTACCTTGGGTCACCCGCACGGCCTTGGGCGTGCCGGTTGAGCCGGAGGTGTAGATCAGGTAGGCCAGCTGCTGCGGGTGGCTGGCGGTGTGCGCCCGGCTTACCGTCTGGGTCAGGCCATGCAGGGTATGCGTGGGGTCGATCAGTACGCTGGCGCCGCTGTTGTCGAGGAGCTGGCGCTGGCGCTGCGCAGGCAGGCCCGGGTCCAGGCACAGGTAGGCGGCGCCGAGCTTCCAGCTGGCCAGCATCGCCGTGATCAGCGCGCGGCTGCGCGGCAGGGCGATGGCGACGATGTGCCCGGCTGCCGCACCGGCCTTGCCCAGGCGCTGGGCCAGTGCGTTGGCGGCCTGGTCCAGTTCGCTGTAGCTCAGGCTGCCGTCGGCATCGTGCAGGGCAATGCGCTGGCCATGCGTTTGCACCTGGTGCTCGAAGGCCGCCAGGGCCGTGGCGAAGGCGGGCGGCTGGTTGGCCCCGGCGCGGCGCGCGCAGTTGCTCGGTGGCGTGGCCGGCAGCTGGTGGACAGGCGTGTCGACCTGCGTCACGGCGATGCCGGCGAACCAGGCGAAATCCTCGGCCAGGCGGGCGATACGTGCGGCGTCGAACAGGTCGCTGCGATAGCGCCACTGCGCCAGCAGTTGCACGCCGTCGTCCTGCCAGCGCAGGTTGAGTTCGTTGGCGGCGCCGCGCTGGGTGAACAGGTGCTCGCGCACGCTGTAATCAGCGAAAGCGTCGTCACGCTGGCTGGGCATGTAGGTCATCATGCACTGGAACAGCGGGCCGCCGACCTCCTGCTGCAGGCGCGCTGCCGGGTAGCGGCGATGGCGCAGGCCCTCGCGCATCTGCTGGGCGGTGTCGCGCAGGCATTCGGCCAGGCTCGGGGCGTGCGCGAAGCGGGCGCGCAGCGGCAGGCTGTTGAGGGTGAAACCGATCAACTGCTTGTAGCGCGCCCTGTGCCGGTCCATGGTCGGCGTGCCGACAAGGAAATCATCCTGACCGGTGTAACGGTGCATGAACATCTGGAACAACGTGGCCAGCACGACGTACAGGCTGACGCCCTGGGCCTCGGCGAGCTGGCGCAGCTGGCAGCTGAGGGCCGGGTCGAGCAGGTACTCGATTTCTTCACCGGCGAAGCCGGGCGTGCGCGGGCGTGGTCGGTCGGCGGGCAGCACCAGTGCCGTCGGGCCGCCACTGAGCTGGTTGCGCCAGTAGCTGGCTGCCGCCTCGAGCTTGTCTTCGGCCAGCAGTGTGCGCTGTTCGTCCAGCCAGTCGAAATACAGGCCGGCCGGTGGCAGAACCAGAGGCTCGCCGCTGAGCGTTGCATGGTAGGCGGCGAAGGTCAGCTTGAGCATCCATTCGACGCTGAGAAAATCCCCGCTGATATGGTGGGCCGCCATGCACAGGTACAGGCGGCCCTGGCTTTGCAACAGGTCAAGCCGGCAGATGTTCGCCGCAGCCAGGTCGAACGGTTGGTCGGCGTGTTGCGCGATCCAGGCGGCGACGCCGGCGCTGTCCAGGTCGTCGATACGCTCGATGTGGGTGTTTACCTGGATGTGCTCCGGGCGGTACATCCACAACTTGCCGTCCTGCTCACGGTAGCCGCAGTGCAGGGTCTCGCAGTGCCTGACCACCTGGGCGAAGGCCTGGCACAGGGTGGCCGGGTCGAGGTCGGCGCGCAGCTCGCGTGCGGCGACCATGTTGTAGGCCGGGCTGGCCGGGTTGAGCTGATGGTGCTGCCACAGCGCCTGCTGGCCGGCGCTGGCCTCACGCAACGGCTGGGAAGTGGTCATTGGCGGCGCTCCTGGGCGGGTTCGGCCATGGCCACGATCACTTGCCGCGGCCCTTTGAAACTGGCGCGGCCATGGGCCACCAGCATGTTGTCGAGCATCAGCACGTCGCCCTGTTGCCAGGGGAAGCGCACAGTGCATTGCTCGAGCACGCCGCGGATCTCCGCCAGCGCGCTTTCTTCCAGTTCACTGCCGTCGCCGTAATAGACGTTGCGCGGCAGGTCGAGCGGGTCGTCGACCACGGCCAGCAGGCTTTCCCGCACGGCAGATGGCAGATTGGAAACGTGGAACAGATGCGCCTGGTTGAACCAGACCCAGTCCTGCGTGACCGGGTGGCGAGCGCTGGCCTGGCAGACCTGGCGGGTGCGCAGTTCGCCGTCGTCCTTCCATTCGAAGGCAATCTGGTTGGCCCGGCAGTAAGCCTCGGCCACGGCGCGGTCCGCCGTGTTGAAGGCCTGTTCCCAGGGCAGGTCGAGACCGTTGCCGTAGTTGCGTACGTACATCAGCCGTTTGGCTTCGAAGCGTTGGCGCAGGGCGGGGTCGAGCTGCTGGAAGATGCGTCGGCTGTCGGCGATCGGGGTTTCGCCACCTTCAGCGCTGGGCTGTACGCAGTGGAACCAGATCTTCATCGGCCACTGCAGGGTGTAGGACTGCTCGTTGTGCAACGGGATGACCTGGTGCGCGGGGTATTCGGTGGACGTGTACACCCCCTGTTCGATCGCCTTGCGCGGGGTGGAACCGAATTCGTAATTGAGCAGCGGGTGACCGAAGCTGCGCACCAGCGCCTGGAACGCCTGTTCGCCTAGCACTTCGAACCCTCGAAACAGCAGGGCGCCGCTTTCGTGCAGGCAGTCGTTGGCCAGCGCATGCAGCGCCGCGAAGTTCCCCGCACCGGGTTGTGCCGGCTCGACCAGCAGCGGCAGGCCGCTGTCCGGCAAAAGTGCTTGCACCGACAGGCCATTGCCCGGCCCGACACCTCGTCCCATGAGTTGCTCCTTTTTTATCGTGTAAGTCACAGCAAAAGGCCATCGTCGATCCGCCGCTGGGCCCGGGCGGAATATATACGAAAGAGATGGTAAGTGTTAATGCAATTTATTAGCATTCACACTGTTTGTGAGCGCCTCGACTGCAGCCTTGTTACGGGCAGCCGGGATTGTGTGAAAACGTTTGTCCAAGGAGTCGACAATGAGTTGGGAAAAGGCCGAGTGCGGGTTCGTGGTGGTGGTCAATCATGAGGAGCAGTATTCCATCTGGCCGGATTACAAGGCCCTGCCCGATGGCTGGCGCGCGGTTGGCCAGCAGGGTGACAAGGCGCAGTGCCTGGCCTGGATCGAACAGCACTGGACGGACATGCGCCCGCTGAGCCTGCGCCACGCCCTTGAAACCGCCGAGCAACGCTGAGCGCCAGCCGCAGAAGGATCGACCCATGGAAGAGATTCAGCTTGCCCCGTACAACCTGGCGCATTTTCGCCGCCAACCGCCGCGCCAGTTCGAGGCTGACCCGCTGCTGCAGCGCCAGGCTGCGCGTGAGTCGAACGCGCGCTCCTACCCTCGGCGTATCCCACTTGCGCTGAAGGCAGCGCAGGGTCTCTACGTACAGGACACCCGTGAGCAACTGTTCATGGACTGCCTGGCGGGCGCAGGGACATTGGCGCTTGGCCACAACCATCCGTGCACCCTGGCGGCAATGCGCGCGACCCTGGACAGCGGCGTGCCCTTGCATACCCTCGACCTGACCACGCCGGTCAAGGACCTGTTCGTCGAGACCTTGTTCGAGGCCTTGCCGCCAGCCTTCGCCGCCCAAGCGCGTATCCAGTTCTGCGGGCCGACCGGGGCCGACGGGATCGAGGCGGCGATCAAGCTGGCGAAGATCGCCACGGGGCGCAAAGGCGTGTTCTGCTTCTCCGGCGGCTACCACGGCATGACCCACGGCGCGCTCAGCCTCATGGGCAACCTGGGGCCCAAGCAGCTGCCGGGTTCGCTCATGCCCGATGTGCAGGTGCTGCCGTACCCCTATGACTACCGTTGCCCGTTTGCCCTGGGCGGCGAGGCCGGTATCGACGCAGGGCTGAGCTACATCGGCCAGTTGCTGAGCGACCCAGAGTCCGGGGTGCCGCTGCCGGCGGCGGTGGTGGTCGAGGTGGTGCAGGGCGAGGGCGGTGTCATTCCGGCGCCGGTGCGCTGGCTGCAGGGCCTGCGCAAGCTGACCCGCGACCACGGTGTGGTGCTGATCATCGACGAGGTACAAAGCGGCATCGGCCGCACCGGGCGCATGTTCGCCTTCGAGCACGCCGCTATCGAGCCGGACGTACTGGTGTTGTCCAAGGCCATCGGCGGCGGCCTGCCGCTGGCAGTGGTGGTCTACCGGGAGGCGCTCGATGTATGGGCCCCGGGTGCGCATGCGGGCACGTTCCGCGGCAATCAGCTGGCCATGGCGGCTGGCACCGCGACCCTGCGGTATATCCGCGACGAGGGCGTGGTGGCCAACGCCGAGCGCATGGGCGACTACCTGATGACCCGGCTGCGTCAGTTGCAGCGCGACTACCCGTGCATCGGTGATGTGCGGGGGCGTGGGTTGATGGTCGGGGTGGAGATCGTCTCTACCGACGCAGGTCAAGGCCGGGTGCCGGCCGGGGATGGCGTGCTGGCCAAGGCCGTGCAGCAGGGCTGCCTGCGTGAAGGGGTGATCCTCGAACTGGGCGGGCGGCATGGCGCGGTGCTGCGCTTCCTGCCGCCGTTGACCATCGGTAGTGAGGAGATCGATACACTGGTCGAGAAGCTGGAGATCGCCTTGGCTGCACAGGCTGTTCGCAAACGCTGCGCACAACCTGTGGTAGCGGGGTCACCCGCGAGCACCGGCGAAGCCGGTGCCATCCCAGCCTGACCCGCAACGACTGGCTGCGCTACAACCACGCCTTGATCTGCCTCGACACCGCGTCGGTGGAGATCCCGTAGCGGTCATGCAGTGTCGGTAGCGCACCCGCATCGAGAAACGCATCCGGCAGTGCGATCTGGCGGAAGGTGGGCGTGACCCCGTTGCGCAGCAACACGCCCGCCACCGCCTCGCCAAGGCCACCGATGATCGAGTGGTTTTCCGCCGTGACCACCAGGCGCCCAGGCTTGCGCGCCTCGGCGAGGAGGGTCTGTTCATCCAGCGGCTTGATGGTCGGCACATGCAGTACCGAGACATCCACGCCATCCTTGTACAACTGCTCTGCAGCTTCCAGGGCGCGCATGGTCATCAGGCCGCTGGCGATCAGCAACACGTCGCGGCCACCGCGCAGCACCTGGGCCTTGCCCAGCTGGAAGCGGTAGTCGTAGCGATCCAGTACCAACGGTACGTTGCCGCGCAGCAGGCGCATGTACACCGGCCCCTGGTGGGCGGCGATCGCCGGCACGGCCTGTTCGATTTCCAACGCATCACAGGGGTCGACGATCATCAGGTTGGGCATCGCCCGGAAGATCGCCAGGTCATCCGTGGCCTGGTGGCTCGGGCCGTAACCGGTAGTCAGACCAGGCAAACCGCAGACGATCTTGACATTGAGGTTTTCTTCGGCAATCGCCATGCAGATGAAGTCATAAGCCCGACGCGATGCGAATACCGCATAGGTGGTGGCGAACGGGGTCATGCCTTCGCGGGCCATGCCAGCGGCAGCGCTCATCAATAACTGCTCGGCCATGCCCATCTGGTAGAACCGCTCGGGGTGGGCTTTGGCGAAGATGTGCAAGTCGGTGTACCTGGACAGGTCGGCGCTGAGCCCGACGATATCCTGGCGTTGCTCGGCCAGGCTGGCCAGGGCGTGGCCGAACGGGGCAGGGCGGGTTGGCTGACCCTCGGCGGCAATCGAGGCGATCATGGCCGAGGTGGTCAGGCGTTTCTTCGGTGCATTCACGGTGCTCATGCTTGGCTCCCGGCGTCCAGCGCCTCCAGGGCGAGATCCCATTCGTTTTCATCGACGCGAATGAAGTGCGTCTTGTCGCGGTTTTCCAGGAACGGCACACCTTTGCCCATGCGCGTGTCACAGATGATCACCCGCGGTTGTGCCGCCGGGTGGGCGCGGGCCTGGTCGAAGGCGCTGACCAGCGCATCCAGGTCGTTGCCATCCACTCGCTGCACGAACCAGCCAAACGCTTGCCAACGCTCGACAATCGGCTCGAAGGCCAGCACTTCGCTGGAGTGGCCATCGGCCTGTTGGTTGTTCACATCGATGATCGCAATCAGGTTGTCCAGGCGCCAATGGCTGGCCGACATCGCCGCCTCCCAGGTCGAACCCTCGTTCAGCTCGCCATCGGACAGCAGGTTGTACACCCAGCTGTCCGCACCCTTGCGCTTGAGCCCGAGGCAGGCGCCGACCGCGATGCCCAGCCCGTGGCCCAGCGAACCGCCGGTGATTTCCATGCCGGGGGTATAGGCAGCCATGCCCGACATGGGCAGGCGGCTATCGTCACTGCCGTAGGTTTCCAGCTCCTCCTCGGGAATCACGCCGGCCTCGATCAGTGCGGCGTAGAGGGCGATCGCGTAATGCCCGATGGACAGGTAGAAGCGGTCGCGCCGCTCCCACTCAGGGTTGGCGGGGTCGATACGCAGCGCGTGGAAGTATGCGACGGCCAGCAGGTCGGCAGCGCCCAGGGCCTGGCCGACATAGCCCTGGCCCTGGACCTGGCCCATGCGCAATGCATGGCGGCGGATATTGCGGGCGCGCACAGCCAGTGGCAGCGCCTCGTTGGTGGAAGGCACAGCAGTCATGGGGGTGACTCCTTTTTCGAATCAGCGATTGACCAGATGAGCCGGTACCCGCGACACCAGGAAGGCGCCAAGGATGAGCACGGCGGTGATGAGATACATACCGATGGCGTTGCTGCCCAAGGTGGTGGTAACCCAGCCGATCAGATACGGCGAGCAGAACCCGGCAAGGTTGGCGAAACTGTTCACCGCGGCGATGCCGGCTGCTGCCGAAACCCCGCCGAGCAGCGTGGTAGGCAACATCCAGAACAGCGAGGAAGCGGACAGCACCCCGGCCGCAGCCAGGCACAGGCTGAGGATCGACAGGGTCAGGCTGCTACCCAGCGCGGCGGCGAGGCTCAAGCCCAGGGCGCCGATCAGCATGGGGATCGCCAGGTGCCAGCGGCGCTCACGGTGGCGGTCGCCACTGCGTCCGGCCAGCAGCATCGCGACGATGGCGCACAGGTACGGCAGGCTGGTCAGCAGGCCGATGTGCAAGGGCTCGCTGACACCGGCATTGCGCACCAGCGTAGGCAGCCAGAAGGTGATCGCGTACTGGCCCATCACCACGCAGAAGTAGATTCCGGCCAGCAACCACAAGCGACGGTCGCGGATGAAATCTGACACCGAACCATGCGTGACCTTGTGTTGCTCGTCTTCGGCCAGTTCCTTGCGCACCAGGGCCTTTTCTTCGTCGCTCAGCCAGTGTGCCTGGTCGACGCCATCCTTCAGGTAGCTCAGCACCAAGATCCCCACCAGCACCGTGGGGATGGCTTCGAGCAGGAACATCCACTGCCAGCCCGCCCAGCCGTGCACACCGGCGAAACGTTCCATGATCCAGCCTGACAGCGGGCCGCCGATCATCCCCGAGAGCGGAATGGCGATGAACCACAGCGCAGTCATCTTCGCCCGGCGATAGGAGGGGAACCAGTAGGTCAGGTACAGCAGCAGCCCAGGTGCCAGGCCCGCCTCGGCGATACCCAGCAGGAAGCGCAGGGCATAGAACTGCCAGGCTGTCTCCACCAGGGCGAACATTGCCGAGATGATGCCCCAGGTGATCATGATGCGGGCGATCCAGCGCCGGGCGCCGACCTTGTGCAGGATGATGTTGCTGGGCACCTCGCAGAGGAAGTAGCCGATGAAGAACATGCCCGCACCCAGGCCATAGACCGCTTCGGACAGGGCCAGGTCGTCCATCATCTGCAGCTTGGCGAAGCCGACATTGACCCGGTCGAGGTAGGCACACAAATAGCAGAGCATGAGGAAGGGCATCAGTCGCCAGGCCGTCTTGCGGTAGGCACTGCTGCGTGCGGCGGATACCGCATCGAGCGCTAGTGTGGTCATTTCGTTCTGATCTCTTGTTGTTATCGAACGCGTGACCTGCGCCGGGCTCGGGCGCCGGTCACGATGCGGCGGATGCTCAGTGGATCAGCATGCCGCCGTTGACATCCAGGGTGATACCCGTGAGGTAGCTGGACAGATCACTGGCAAGGAACAATGCCGCATTGGCGACATCGCGGGCCTCGCCCAGGCGCCCCAGCGGGATGCCTTCGATGATGGCGTGACGGCGCTCGTCGTGCATCAGGCCGCCCGTGATGTCGGTGTGAATCAGGCCAGGGGTGATCGAATTGACGCGGATGTTATCCGGCCCCAGCTCCCGGGCCATGGCCTTGCCTAGGCCGAGTACGCCAGCCTTCGCGGCGCTGTAATGGGGGCCGCCGAAGATGCCGCCACCGCGTTGTGCAGACACCGACGACAGGCAGATGATGCTGCCGGCCTGCTGCGCACGCATGGTCGGGATGACCGCCTGGGACATCAGCAGCGTGCCACGCAGGTTCACGTTCAGAATGCGGTCATAGTCCGCGCCAGTGATGTCGAGGGTCTTCACTGGCTGGGTGATACCGGCGTTGTTGACCAGTACGTCGATCCGTCCGAACTGCGCCAGGACCTGGGCGATGGCATCGCGTACTTGCGCTTCATCGGCAACGTTGGCGGCCAGGCCGATGTGGCCTTCGCCGAGGGAGGCTGCGGCTTCGGCGGCGGCCGTTGGATCAAGGTCGAGAATCGCGACCCTGGCGCCCTGTTCGGCGAACGCCTGGGCAGTGGCGCGGCCGATTCCGCGGGGCGAGGCGGCGCCAGTGATGACGGCAAATTTTCCTGTTAACAGCATCGGGAGTGCTCCGGGTGATTATTGTTGTGAGCGGCGGTTCAGGCAGAACCGAGTAGGCACAGCTTCGTCTCGCTGGGCGGGCCGAGCAACGCTGCCGCTTTCACCCGACGCTGAAAAAAATTCAGCCCTTGGCTTGTACCTGGGTTCGATGGACGGGTAAAACCCTAGGTACCGCCGCGAACCATGCAGGAATGCCCATGAGCCTGGACCTTCTCAGAAAGTCTCCGCAGATCCCTTCGCTGAAAGCAATTCAGGCCTTCGAACAAGTCGCCCGCTTCGCTAACGTTGCGCGCGCCGCCGAGCAGTTGAACCTCACGCCCTCTGCGGTCAGCCATCAGATCGCCAACCTGGAGGCCTTGATTGGTCGACCATTGTTCATTCGCGAGGCGCGTGGGGTGGCGCTGACCCCGGCGGGTGAGCAGTACCTGCGCGAGATATCGGGTATCCTGCAGAGCCTGGCCATGGCCACCGAGCGCGCCGGTAACGCCGTGGGCTTCGATTGCCTGCGGCTGCATTCTGCACCAAGCTTCGGGCTGCTCTGGTTGCTGCCGCGCCTGGACCACTTCCGCAACAGCCACCCGCAAATCCAGATCAATCTGTCCTGCTCGTACGAGTCACTGCACTTCGGCCGTCACCAGATCGACCTGGATATCCGCCATGGCTATCCCAACTGGCCCAGCCTGGAAGTGCGCACCATCCGCCATGAACGCGCCACCGTGCTGGCTTCGCCGCGGCTGCTCAAACGCACACCGGTCAAGCAGCCCAGCGACCTGCTGGGGCAGAACCTGATCCTGTCGGAAGCCGCATTGGTGCAATGGCCGCAATGGTTCGCCCAGCAAGGCTTGGCGTTGCCGCAATCTCCGTATGCGCTGAGTTTCGATCGCTCGTACATGAGCCTGGAAGCCGCCAGCCACGGGTACGGGCTGGCGTTGGAGAGTTCCTTGCTGGCGCAGGACTATATAGCCCGTGGCGAGCTGGTAGCGGTATTCGCGCAGGACTTGGCGACCCCGGTCAGCGCCCACCATCTGGTGTTTCCGCGGGGCCATGCCGAAACCCACAGGGTGCGGCAGTTTCTCGAATGGATGCAGGGCCAGCTGGGCCATGATTTCAGTTATTGAGCGGGGCGGGTTGTTCCGCTGTGTCGAAGGCTCAGCGCTACTCGCGAAAAGCCCGGCTAGGGGCAGCGCCGAGGCGTGTTGTATTGCCTCAGATGGGAGCAAAATCCTACATCTTTATAGGAAGTATCGCTGACCGCTTCACCTTGTACATCTTTGAGCCGTCGCTATCATCGGGCAACAAACTGGCGGACTTCCGGAGACTCAGGTGATGCTCTTTTGCAACGTGAAGCGGCAAGGTTAACAGCGTGCCTCGGCCCTTCGAACCGGTCAGCAATCCTCTGTACTCGGCCCTGTTGATCCTGCTGTGCCTGCTAGGCGTGTTCCCCCTCGATGTGATCCTCCCGTCATTCCCTGCGCTTGCAGATGAATTTCATGTCGGGCCCCAGCAAATAGCCTACTCGGTGAGTTTCTTCGCTTTTGGTGTGGCCCTGGCGCAACTGGTGATCGGGCCACTGTCCGATGCCATGGGACGCAAGCGGCTGTTGCTCGCTGGGCTGGGCCTATCCATTACCGGGGCAGTGGGTTGCGCATTCTCGACCCGCTACGAGATGTTCATGGCGTTCCGTTTGCTGCAGGCCTTGGGTTGCGGGAGTTTCGTCTTGGGCCAGGCGTTGGTCCAGGACCTGTATAGCGGCAAACAGCGCAATGCCATGCGTATCCTACTGACCAGCGCGAGTGGGCTGTTCATCTCGTTGTCACCGGTCGCAGGCGCTTTTCTCCAACAATCCTTTGGCTGGAAGGGCAGCTTTACGGTATTCGCTTTCATAGCCGTGATCGTTTCATCCCTGTCATATGCATTGCTGCAGGACACGCCTGCATTGAGAGGCCGTAGATCGGGCATGCGCAGCTACTGGGTCATGCTGCGTGATACGACCTATCTTGCGCACTCCCTGCTGTCCAGTCTCGCTTTTGCCTGCCATTTTTCTTTCATCGTTGTCGCGCCATTGGCGTTGATGGACAGCCTGGGGCTGACGCCATATCAATTCTCGGTGGTATTTATCGCCTATGGGCTTGCATATATCGCTGGCGGAGCAGCCGCGACCTATTTGAACAATCGAGTAACTCCGCAGGTTCAGATCAAGACGGGATTCCTGCTCATAGCTGCCGGGGGCATTACACTTGCGGTTTGGGAGCAGCTAGCGGGACTGACGGTGACAGGCCTAGTTCTACCGATGATCATCTGCACGACGGGGACAACGCTGGTGCGTCCTGCTGCGACGACCCAAGCCTTGGCGCGTTACCCACACCAGGCCGGTGCGGCAGCGTCGCTCAATACGACATTGCTGTTCGCAGGTGGTGGTTTGGCTGGCAGTCTTGCGGCCGGTGTCGAAAGCGCGCTGCCGATGAGCCTGGGGCTTTTTTTCCTGGGCGCCAGTCTGTGCGGGTGGCTACTGCTTGCAGGCATGGCGGAAACTGACCGCATAGCTGAGGGTTGATCAGGCGCAAATACCGAGCAGCAGCAGCGCCGCCACGCCCAGGCCTAGCGCGACCGAGCAGCCGCCCAGCGACAGCGCGGCCCGTCCTTGCCGGTACCAGCCGTCATGCCCCAGTTGCCGTGCCGGTGCCAGCAGGCTGCGCCAGTGCAGTTCGGTGTCATGAAACGCTTGCAGGTTCGCCGGGTCTGCGTCCAGCCAGCGACGGAAGTCGATGCGCTCGCAGGCGGTCACCTCAGGGCTCTGCAAGCGTACGTACCATTGCCCGGCGACGCTCGCCAGCTCATCGCGGCGTGAGTGGCCGGCTCGCAAAGCCTGGCCCATGTGCCGTTCGATGCTCGCCAGGGGCAGGTCGAGGCGGGCGGCGATGGCGGCAAAGCCCAGCTGGTCCAGGCGGCTGAGCAGGAACACCTGCTGTACGCGGCGTGGCAGATGCTTCAACGCGTGCAGCAGAGACGCTTCGGTATCGTCCCCCGCAGCCGGGGTTGCATGTTCGAGCGGCAGTAGCAGGCGGCTCATGGTCAGCTCCTTGCTGGATGGGAGAGGGGGCATCTTCCGTGACGCAATGTCAGCGTAAGCCAAACGATATTGATTCTCAAGTGCTGTTTTTGGCAATGTTCTGCAATGAACGTTCACGCTGAGAAACACTTTTGCTACCATGCGCGCCATCACGATCTTCATTAGCCTGAAGAGCCAAAAAAAAGACCCGGCGAAAAGCCGGGTCCAAAACCGTGATTAGCCTGATGAGGAGATAATCCGAGAGCGACCTAAGCTCCGGGTTATCCAGCTGATCTCGCGATCAGTTGAGTGCAATAATAATCGTTATCATTTGCCAGTCAAATGATTTTTTCACTTGTCCGGTAAAAAAGTTTTACCGGTGCGCTTCCTGGTCCCGGCAATCGGGGCCTTTGCCGTTACCCGGCCATCACGTTCTCTCCCTACTTTGCTCGCCTATGTATCCGGTTCCACAGCGCGTTTGTGCTCCAGCAGTGCGCGGGCCATGTCCATCATGTGCATCAGGGCGAAGGTCAGTTCGCGCTGGCTGCCGTGCTGGTGGCTGGCGGTTTCCTGAGCGGTAGCGGCAGCGCAACGCAGCAGGGCGATGGCGTGGTCCTGGGCCTGATCACCGGTGACACCCTCGTGCAGCGTCCAGATCCTGTTGTCGAGGGTGGGGCGCGGCGGGTTGGGGTTGAGGTAGTAGTCGAGGGCGCGGCGGGCGGCTTCGCTGTCGAGATCTGTTTCGTCGTTTTTCGGTGGTTTCATCGCGATACCTTCTGATTTCCCTTCAAGCACACTGGAATTACAGGATAGGTCAATCTGTACTATCAATCTCCAAATAAATAATTCAGATTGTGTATTGCTGCGGGTAATACAGTCCGTATTGTTGCCGCTCATGGAAAACTGGAACGCATTTCTGAAGCGCTACAAGCGCGAACACAATCTCAGCCAGCTCAAGCTGGCCGAACGCTTGGGCATGACTCAGGGCGGCGTAGGTCATTGGCTGCGTGGCACGCGGCAGCCGACACTGGAGACCATCAATGAAAAGCTCGAAAAACTCGGGCTGGTGTTTCTGGAGGCCCAAGTCATGGTGGTGGAGCGCGATATGGTGCGCGAATCACCTGGTCGCTATGCGGCCGCCCAACCGGATTCAGGCAAAGCGCTGCTCTATGCAAGCTTTCGCTTCCCAGTCCTGAGCTGGGCGGACTTGCAGGGGCCCTTGCCAGAGACGGGCAAAAGCCACGAGCAGAGCGACTACATGCCTGCGGGTAATGCGTTCTGGCTGGTGGTAGAGAACGATTCGATGAATGCCGCCAGTGGCAAGAGCGTGCCTGAGGGTATGCGGGTGCTGGTGGATACCGGCCTGCCGGCAGAGCCAGGTAGGCTGGTCATTGCCCGGCAGCCGGGGCGGTCGGCGGTGTTGCGGCAGTTGATCGAGGAGGGCGGAGACAAGATGCTCAAGCCGCTGAATACGCGCTATCCCACTGTTCTCTGTGAAGAGGGTTGCGAGTTTCTGGGTGTGGTCGTGCGGGGGCACGAGGCCTTTTAGGGTTTGAGGTTTTGTTGAGGCTGCCAGCTGCCTGGCGTGGTTGTTACGGGGCGTTGGCGATCGAGCGCCGCCCGCGCGGCGCATCGCGAGCTGCGCGGGCGGCGCTCGATCTCCCAGGCTCCACAAAACTCAAGCCAAACGGCCTCGGTCACTCTGCCAATTCGACCAGCACCGTCCCTTCGCTGACCATGTCGCCTTCCTGGCAGAACAACGCCTGCACCGTGCCGCCATGTGGCGCACGAATGCTGTGCTCCATCTTCATCGCCTCCAGCACCACCAGCGCCGTTCCCGCTTCCACCAGCTGTCCCGGCGCTACCAGCACCCGCACGATGCTGCCATTCATTGGCGCGCCCAAACCGCCCTGATGGCTGTGGCTGGCCTCGGCCTCGGCGATTGGGTCGAAAGCTTCCACCGCATGCATCTCGCCGTCCCATTGCAGGTACAACGTGCCACCACGGCGGATCGCCAGATGCTGGCGGCGTACCCCTGCGTGGTCATGCACCAGGTGCTCGCCCAGCAGCTGCCAGGTGGACGCGGCGCTGCGTTCCAGGGCAACCGCCTGATCCTGCCCGTTACTGGCCAGATGCAGGCTGCTGCGTGCCGGCAGGCCCAGGCGCAGGCCACTGCGCTCGGCCCACGGCGAGCTGCGGTCGTCATCCCGTTGCTGCCCGGCCAGGCCTTGCAGCCAGGCCTCGGCTGCGGCTTCCCAGAAACTGGCCGGCAACGGCTGTGGCGCGGGCAGCAGAATGTCCTGGTGACGCGGAATGAAGCCAGTGTCCAGCTCGGCCGCGGCAAACGCCGGGTGTGCAAGAATGCGCCGCAGGAAGGCAATGTTGGTCTTCAGCCCGCCAATGGCGAATTCATCGAGCATGGCCAGCAAGCGCAGGCGTGCCTGCTCGCGGTCGTCACCCCAGGCAATCAGCTTGCCCAGCATCGGGTCGTAGAATGGCGATACCGCATCGCCCTCGCTGACGCCGCTGTCCACCCGCCGGCCTGCACCAGGCGCTGACTCACGGTACAGCGCCAGCGTGCCGGTGGCGGGCAGGAATTCGTTGGCCGGGTCCTCGGCATACAGGCGCACTTCGATGGCATGGCCGATCAGCGGCACCTGTTCCTGGGTAATCGGCAGGGGCTCGCCGCAGGCCACGCGGATCTGCCAGGCCACCAGGTCGAGCCCGGTGATGGCCTCGGTAACCGGGTGCTCCACCTGCAGGCGGGTGTTCATCTCCATGAAGAAGAACTCGCCACGGGCGTCGAGCAGGAACTCGACCGTGCCTGCGCCGACGTAGCCGATGGCCTGCGCCGCGCGGACCGCCGCCTCGCCCATGGCCCGGCGCAGTTCAGGCGACAGGCCAGGCGCAGGGGCTTCTTCAACCACCTTCTGGTGACGGCGCTGGATCGAACAGTCACGTTCATTGAGGTACAGGCAGTTGCCGTGCTGGTCGGCGAATACCTGGATTTCCACGTGGCGCGGCTTGAGCACGTATTTTTCCACCAGCATGCGCGCGTCGCCGAACGCCGACTGCGCTTCGCGCTGGGCCGAGGCCAGGGCGTCGGCCAGCTGGCTTTCCTCTTCGACCACTTTCATGCCCTTGCCACCACCGCCGGCACTGGCCTTGAGCAGCACCGGGTAACCGATGCGTTCGGCGGCGGCGCGGAAGGTGTCGAGGTCCTGGGCTTCGCCGTGGTAACCCGGCACCAGCGGCACGCCAGCGGTTTCCATCAGCGCCTTGGCCGCCGACTTGCTGCCCATCGCATCGATGGCGCTGGCCGGTGGGCCGAGGAAGATCAGCCCGGCCTGTTCGATGGCACGGGCAAAGCCTGCGTTCTCCGACAGGAAGCCATAGCCGGGGTGAATGGCCTGGGCGCCGCTGGCCTTGGCGGCGGCGAGAATCTTGTCGACCACCAGGTAGCTGTCGGCCGCCTTGCTGCCGCCGAGGTCGACGCGGATATCGGCTTCGCGGCTGTGCCGGGCGTCACGGTCGGTGGCACTGTGCACGGCGACGGTGGTCAGGCCCATGGCCTTGGCGGTGCGCATCACCCGGCAGGCGATTTCGCCACGGTTGGCGACCAACAGGGTGGTCAAAGCGGGGCGGCTCATGGGCGCGACTCCTTCTTGTCGTCGGTTTGCCAGGCGGGACGGCGCTTTTCCAGGAAGGCGCGCAGGCCCTCCTGGCCTTCGGCGCTGACGCGGATGCGGGCAATGGTGTTTTCGCAGTAACGACGCAGGGCCGGGCTGAGTTCGCCGGCGTCCACTTCGCGCAGCAGGTCCTTGGTGGCACGCAGCGCTTGCGGGCCGTTCTGCAGCAGGTTGGCGACCCAGGCTTCGACCTGGGCGTCCAGCTCGTTGGCCGGGTATACCTCGGCCAGCAGGCCCAGTTCGCGGGCTCGCACGCCACTGAAGCGTTCGGCGGTGAGGGCATAGCGGCGTGCGGCGCGCTCACCGATGGCCTTGACCACGAACGGGCTGATCACCGCCGGGGCCAGGCCGATGCGCACTTCCGAAAGGCAAAGCTGGGCGTCTTCGGCACCGATGGCCATGTCGCAGCAGCTGATCAGGCCCAGTGCGCCACCAAAGGCGGCGCCTTGGACCACCGCCAGGGTCGGCGCCTTGAAGCGGTGCAGGGCGTACATCAGCTCGCCCAGCTCGCGGGCGTCGTCCAGGTTGGTGTTGAAGTCCAGTTGCGCCGACTGTTGCATCCAGGCCAGGTCGGCGCCGGCGCTGAAGTGCCGGCCACGGCCGCGCAGCAGCACAAAGCGCAGGCTGGCGTCCTCGGCCAACTGGTCGAGGGCGACGATCAGCTCGCGGATCATCAAGGCGTTGAAGGCGTTGTTCTTGGCCTCGCGGCTCAACCACAGGGTGGCGAAACCGCGCGGGTCACGGATCACTTCGAGGGTGCTGAAATCGCTCATGGGTCACATCCGGAAAATGCCGAAGCGGCTCGGTTCGATCGCTGCGTTGAGCGCGGCCGACAAGGCCAGGCCGAGCACGTCGCGGGTCTGGGCCGGGTCGATGACGCCGTCATCCCACAGGCGGGCGCTGGAGTAGTAAGGGTGGCCCTGACGCTCGTACTGGTCGAGGATCGGTTGCTTGAGCCGGGCTTCGTCTTCGGCGCTGAACGGCTGGCCACTGCGCTCGCTCTGCTCGCGCTTGACCTGGGCCAGCACGCCGGCGGCCTGCTCGGCGCCCATCACGCCAATCCGCGCGTTGGGCCACATCCACAGGAAGCGTGGGTCGTAGGCGCGGCCGCACATGCCGTAGTTGCCGGCACCGAAGCTGCCGCCAATGATTACCGTGAACTTCGGTACCTGGGCGCAGGCCACGGCTGTGACCAGCTTGGCGCCGTGCTTGGCGATACCGCCTTCCTCGTACTTCTTGCCGACCATGAAACCAGTGATGTTCTGCAGGAACAGCAGCGGAATACCGCGCTGGCAGGCCAGTTCGATGAAGTGCGCGCCTTTCTGCGCGGCCTCGGCGAAGAGGATGCCGTTGTTGGCCAGGATCGCCACCGGGTAGCCGTGCAGGTGGGCGAAACCGCACACCAGGGTGGTGCCGAACAATGCCTTGAATTCATCGAACAGCGAACCGTCGACCAGCCGTGCGATCACCTCACGCACGTCGAACGGCTGTTTGGCATCGGCCGGTACCACGCCATACAGCTCCTCGGCCGCATACAGCGGTGCCTCCGGCGCCTGGCGCTGCAACTGGCCCAGCTTGCGCCAGTTGAGGTTGGCCACGCTGCGCCGGGCCAGGGCCAGGGCGTGCTCGTCGTTGTCGGCATAGTGGTCGGCCACGCCGCTGGTGCGGCAGTGCACATCGGCGCCGCCGAGGTCTTCGGCGCTCACCACTTCACCGGTGGCGGCCTTCACCAGGGGCGGGCCGGCAAGGAAGATGGTGGCCTGCTGGCGCACCATGATCGCTTCGTCGGCCATGGCTGGCACGTAGGCACCGCCAGCCGTGCACGAGCCCATGACCACGGCGATCTGCGGGATACCCAGCGCACTCATGTTGGCCTGGTTGAAGAAGATCCGCCCGAAATGCTCACGGTCGGGGAACACTTCGTCCTGGCGCGGCAGGTTGGCGCCACCGGAATCCACCAGGTAGATGCAGGGCAGGCGGTTCTGCAGGGCAATGGTCTGCGCGCGCAAGTGTTTCTTTACCGTCAGTGGGTAGTAGGAACCGCCTTTGACCGTGGCGTCGTTGGCCACGATCATGCATTCCACGCCCTCGACGCGGCCGATGCCGGCGATCACGCCGGCAGCCGGTACGTCTTCGCCATACACCTCATGGGCGGCCAGCTGGCCGATCTCGAGGAACGGCGAGCCGGGGTCCAGCAGGCGGTCGATGCGCTCGCGCGGCAGCAGCTTGCCGCGAGAAGTGTGGCGTTCCTGGGCCTTGGGCCCGCCGCCCTGGGCCACCTGGGCGAGCAGGCCGCGCAGGGCCTGGACCTGTTCGAGCATGGCCGCGCTGTTGCCGGCGAACTCCGCCGAACGCGGGTTGATCTGGGTGTGCAAGGTAGCCATGTGCGCCCGTCCCTTGTGCTCAGCGGGTTTCGTTGAACAGTTCGCGGCCGATCAGCATCCGGCGGATTTCACTGGTGCCGGCACCGATCTCGTACAGCTTGGCGTCGCGCAGCAGGCGACCTGCCGGGAATTCATTGATGTAGCCGTTGCCGCCAAGAATCTGGATCGCCTCCAGGGCCATCTGCGTGGCGCGTTCGGCGGTGTACAGGATGACCCCGGCAGCATCCTTGCGGGTGGTCTCGCCACGGTCGCAGGCCTGGGCCACGGCGTACAGGTAGGCGCGGCTGGCGTTGAGCTGGGTATACATGTCGGCAATCTTGCCCTGGATCAGCTGGAACTCGCCGATGCTCTGGCCGAACTGCTTGCGATCGTGGATGTACGGCACTACCAGGTCCATGCAGCTTTGCATGATGCCGGTCGGCCCGCCCGACAGTACCACGCGCTCATAGTCCAGGCCGCTCATCAGCACGCGCACGCCGCCGTTGAGCTGGCCGAGGATGTTTTCTTCGGGCACTTCGACGCCGTCGAAGAACAGCTCGCAGGTGTTGGAACCGCGCATGCCGAGCTTGTCGAACTTGTTGCTGCGGCTGAAGCCTTTCCAGTCACGCTCGACGATGAATGCGGTGATGCCGTGTGGGCCCTTGTCCAGGTCGGTCTTGGCGTAGATCACGTAGGTGTTGGCGTCGGGGCCGTTGGTGATCCAGGTCTTGCTGCCGTTGAGCACATAGTGGTCGCCACGCTTTTCCGCGCGCAGCTTCATCGACACCACGTCGGAGCCGGCGTTGGGCTCGCTCATGGCCAGGGCACCAATGTGCTCGCCGCTGATCAGCTTGGGCAGGTACTTGAGCTTCTGTTCGTGGCTGCCATTGCGGTTGATCTGGTTGACGCAGAGGTTGGAGTGGGCGCCGTATGACAGCGCCACCGAAGCCGAGCCACGGCTGATTTCTTCCATCGACACCACGTGGGCCAGGTAGCCCAGGCCGGCACCGCCGTATTCTTCCGGCACGGTGATGCCCAACAGGCCCATGTCACCGAACTTGCGCCACATGTCGGCGGGGAACAGGTTGTCTTGGTCGATTTGCGCGGCGCGTGGCGCCAGTTCGGCGGCGACGAAGGTGCGGACCTGGTCGCGGAGCATGTCGATGGTTTCGCCCAGGGCGAAGTTCAGGGTGGGGTAATGCATGCTGGGGCACCTTGTTGTTCTTGAAATAGGGGCTCGAGGACCTGGCCGGACCCTGTGGGTGCGGGCTTGCCTGCGGCCGGTGTGTTCATCACCTTTACGTTAACGTAAACCTGTGCCGGGTGACTGTCAATCGACTCGTCACCTTTACGTAAACGTAAATCTGCGCCAGAGTATTCCCTGCTTGTTTCAGCCGTGCCCAGAACAACCACAAGAAGGGACACCCATGAGTCAACCAAGCTATACCCGAGGTCGCCAGGACCAACCGCTGCTGACCCAGACCATCGGCCAGGCGTTCGATGCCACCGTGGCCCGCTGTGGCGATGGCGAAGCCCTGGTATCGCGCCACCAGGGCCTGCGCTACAGCTGGCGGCAGCTGGCCGAACAGGTCGACGTGCATGCCCGGGCACTGATGGCGCTGGAGTTGAATACCGGCGACCGCGTCGGCATCTGGTCACCCAACTGTGCCCAGTGGTGCATCCTGCAACTGGCCAGTGCCAAGGTCGGCGCCATCCTGGTCAACATCAACCCGGCCTACCGCGTTGGCGAGCTTGAATATGTACTGCGCCAGTCCGGCTGCCGCTGGCTGGTGTGTGCCGATGCCTTCAAGACTTCCGATTACCACGCCATGGTCCAGCAGCTGGTACCCGAGCTGGCCGCTGCCATACCGGGTGAACTGGCCAGTGAGCGGCTGCCCGACCTGCGTGGCGTGATCAGCCTGGCGGCCAGACCCCCTTCAGGCTTCCTGCCCTGGCAAGCACTTGCCGGGCGGGCAGGGCAAACCTCCTGCGAAGCGTACAATGCGCGCCAGCAGAGCCTGCAGTTCGACCAGCCGGTGAATATCCAGTACACCTCCGGCACCACCGGCGCACCCAAGGGTGCCACGCTCAGCCACTACAATATCCTCAACAACGGTTTCATGGTCGGCGCGAGCCTGGGCCTGAGCGAACGCGACCGCATGGTGATCCCGGTGCCGCTGTACCACTGCTTCGGCATGGTCATGGCCAACCTCGGCTGCATCACTCACGGCAGCACCATGGTCTACCCCAACGACGCCTTCGACGCCGAGCTCACCCTGCGCGCCGTGGCCGAGGAACGTGCCAGCATCCTCTATGGCGTGCCGACCATGTTCATTGCCATGCTCGACCACCCGTTGCGAGCCCAGGTGGACCTGTCCACCCTGCGCAGCGGCATCATGGCCGGTGCTACCTGCCCGATCGAGGTGATGCGCCGGGTCATTGACCAGTTGCACATGGCCGAAGTGCAGATTGCCTATGGCATGACCGAGACCAGCCCGGTGTCGCTGCAAACCGGTCCGGACGACGACCTGGAGCTGCGTGTGACCACCGTTGGCCGTACCCAGCCGCAACTGGAGAACAAGGTCGTGGACGCCGACGGCTGCATCGTCCCGCGCGGGCAGATCGGCGAACTGTGCACTCGTGGCTACAGCGTGATGCTCGGCTACTGGGACAACCCGCAGGCCACGGCGGAGGCCATCGACCCGGCCGGCTGGATGCATTCGGGCGACCTGGCGGTGATGGACGAGCAGGGCTATGTGCGCATCGTCGGGCGCAACAAGGACATGATCATTCGCGGTGGCGAGAACATTTACCCGCGCGAACTGGAGGAGTTCTTCTACACCCACCCCGCGGTGGCCGATGCGCAGGTGATCGGCATTCCGTGCAGCCGTTATGGCGAGGAGATCGTCGCCTGGATCAAGCTGCATCCGGGGCACAGCGCCACGGTCGAGGAATTGCAGGCGTGGTGCAAGGCGCGCATCGCGCATTTCAAGGTGCCCCGGCATATCCGTTTCGTCGACGAGTTCCCGATGACGGTGACCGGCAAGGTGCAGAAGTTCCGCATGCGTGAAATCAGCGTCGCGGAGGTCTCGGCAACATCCGCTGGTTGATGCGCTGGTCTACCCTTAAGCCTTCACCGGTGGCTCCTGGCTCGGTGGGTCACCCACCGTCGGCGGCACGGTCGGCTTGATCGGCAGCTCGTCCGGGTCCTCTTCCGGCACGGGCGGCGGCAGGCTCGGGTCGTCGATGTTGGGGTCGGGTGTCTCCGGTGGAGTGGGAATGTTCATGGCCTGGCCTCGCGTGGGTAATTGAAGAGGTGCTGCAGGCTTCGACCCCTGGCAGCTGCCGTTCGCTCAATTTTTTTGAACCCCCGCGCCTGCCCATGGCTCTGAACCCTTACTGCCACCAGCCCAAGGGAGCAAGGCCTGATGTCTCTGAAACAGCCCTTCGAAAGCGTGCCCATGGCCAATGATCACCCGGACCAGGTCATCAGCCTGTCCCAGGCCTTGCTGGCGCCGCGCATTGTCATCGAGGACACCCAGCCGGTGCTCGAAGGCGGCGCATTCGCGGCCAAGGCCATCAGCAACCAGCCGGTTGCGGTCAGCAGCAAGGTGTTCAGCGACGGCCATGACCGCATGGCGGTGACGCTGAACTGGCGCCAGGCCGGCAGCCGGCGCATTCATTGCGTGCCGATGACCGCAGCGGGCAACGACCTCTGGCTGGCCGAGTTCATGCCCACGGAAATCGGCCCGCACCTGTTCAGTATCGAGGCCTGGATCGACCCCTTTGCCACCTATTGCCACGACCTGGAGAAAAAGTACCAGGCCGGCGTCGATATCAAGCTTGAACTCGAAGAGGGGCGCCTGCTGCTCGGCAAGGGCATCGAGCTGAGTGGCGGTGCCTTGCGCGAGCAGTTGCAGGCACTTGCCGAGCAGCTGCCGAGTCTCGATGAAGACCACCAGGTCGCCTTGTTCCTGGGGGCCGAGGCCACGCGGCTGATGGCCGAGGCCGAGCACCGCAGCTACCTGACCCGCAGCATCGAGTACCCGTTGGATGTGGACCGCCCGGCCGCGCAGTTCGCCAGCTGGTACGAGCTGTTCCCGCGCTCTTGCACTGACAACCCCGAGCATCACGGCACCTTCAACGATGTGCAGCAACGCTTGCCGATGATCCGTGACATGGGCTTCGATGTGCTGTATTTCCCGCCCATCCACCCGATTGGCACCAAGCACCGCAAGGGCCGCAACAATTCCCTGCAGGCCCTGCCCGGCGACCCTGGCAGCCCGTATGCCATCGGCAGCCCGGAGGGCGGCCATGACGCCATTCACCCGCAGCTGGGCAGCCGGGAGGATTTTCGCCGGCTGGTCTCGGCAGCCGCCCAGCACGGTCTGGAAATCGCCCTGGACTTCGCCATCCAGTGCTCCCAGGACCACCCATGGCTGCAGGAACACCCTGGCTGGTTCAGCTGGCGCCCGGATGGCACCATCCGCTACGCCGAGAACCCGCCGAAGAAATACCAGGACATCGTCAACGTCGACTTCTATGCCCCCGATGCGGTGCCAGGCCTGTGGCTGGCCCTGCGTGACGTGATCATCGGTTGGGTCGAGGAGGGCGTGAAGACCTTCCGCGTCGATAACCCGCACACCAAGCCACTGCCGTTCTGGCAATGGCTGATCGCCAATGTGCGCAGCCACTACCCGGACGTGATCTTCCTCGCCGAGGCGTTCACCAAGCCGGCGATGATGGCGCGCCTGGGCAAGGTCGGATACGCGCAGAGCTATACCTATTTCACCTGGCGCAATACCAAACAGGAGCTGCGCGAGTACTTCGAACAGCTCAACCAGCCGCCCTGGAGCCACTGCTACCGGCCCAACTTCTTCGTCAACACGCCGGACATCAACCCGTTCTTCCTGCAGCATTCCGGGCGCGCCGGCTTTCTCATCCGGGCTGCCCTGGCGACCATGGGTTCGGGCTTGTGGGGCATGTATTCGGGCTTCGAACTGTGCGAGGCGGCGGCTTTGCCGGGCAAGGAGGAGTACCTGGACTCGGAGAAGTACGAGATCCGCCCGCGCGATTACACCCAGCCGGGCAACATCATCGCCGAGATCGCCCAGCTCAACCGCATTCGCCGGCAGAACCCGGCACTGCAGACCCACCTGGGCGTGGCGTTCTTCAACTGCTGGAACGACAACATCCTGTATTTCGCCAAGCGCACGCCCGAGCGCGACAACTACATCCTGGTCGCCATCAGCCTCGATCCGCACAACGCCCAGGAGGCCCACTTCGAGCTGCCATTGTGGGAGCTGGGGCTGGATGACAACGCCGAGACCCATGGCGAGGACCTGATGAACGGCCACCGCTGGTCCTGGTATGGCAAGACCCAGTTCATGCGTATCGAACCCTGGCACCTGCCATTCGGTATCTGGCGTATCGAAAAGGCCCGCTGAGGGCCGAATGCTTCGCGGCTGCACAGCAGCCCGGAAACCAGGCAACACGGCCCGCAGAAATGAAAGGAGTCGCACATGGCCAAGCGTTCCCGCCCGGCAGCCTTCATCGACGACCCGCTGTGGTACAAGGACGCCGTCATCTACCAGCTGCACGTCAAGTCGTTCTTCGATTCGAACAACGACGGCATCGGCGATTTCGCCGGCCTGATCAGCAAGCTCGACTACATCGCCGAGCTGGGCGTCAACACCTTGTGGCTGCTGCCGTTCTACCCCTCGCCACGTCGTGACGACGGTTACGACATCGCCGAATACAAGGCCGTGCATGCTGATTACGGCAACCTTGCCGACGCCCGCCGTTTCATCGCCGAAGCGCACAAGCGCGGCCTGCGGGTGATCACCGAGCTGGTGATCAACCACACCAGCGACCAGCACCCCTGGTTCCAGCGCGCCCGCCACGCCAAGCGCGGCAGCAAGGCGCGGGACTTCTACGTGTGGTCGGACGACGACCAGAAGTACGACGGCACGCGCATCATCTTCCTCGACACCGAGAAATCCAACTGGACCTGGGACCCGGTGGCTGGCCAGTACTTCTGGCACCGCTTCTATTCGCACCAGCCGGACCTCAACTTCGACAACCCGCAGGTGCTCAAGGCGGTGATCGGCGTCATGCGCTTCTGGCTCGACCTGGGTGTCGATGGCCTGCGCCTGGACGCCATCCCCTACCTGATCGAGCGCGACGGCACCAACAATGAGAACCTCGCCGAAACCCACACGGTGCTCAAGGCGATCCGCGCCGAGATCGACGCCAACTACCCGGACCGCATGTTGCTGGCCGAGGCCAACCAGTGGCCGGAAGACACCCGCCCGTACTTCGGTGAAGGCGAGGGCGACGAGTGCCACATGGCCTTCCACTTCCCATTGATGCCGCGCATGTACATGGCACTGGCCATGGAAGACCGCTTCCCGATCACCGACATCCTGCGCCAGACCCCGGAGATCCCGAGCAATTGCCAGTGGGCGATCTTCCTGCGCAATCACGATGAACTGACCCTGGAAATGGTCACCGACCGCGAGCGCGACTACCTGTGGAACTATTACGCCGAAGACCGCCGTGCACGCATCAACCTGGGCATCCGCCGGCGCCTGGCGCCGCTGTTGCAGCGTGACCGCCGGCGTATCGAACTGCTTACCAGCCTGCTGCTGTCGATGCCCGGCACGCCAACGTTGTACTACGGCGACGAGCTGGGCATGGGCGACAACATCTACCTCGGCGACCGGGATGGCGTGCGCACCCCCATGCAATGGTCGCCGGACCGCAATGGTGGCTTCTCCCGCGCCGACCCGCAGCGCCTGGTGCTGCCGCCGATCATGGATCCGCTGTACGGCTACCAGACAGTCAACGTCGAGGCCCAGGCCAACGACCCGCACTCGCTGCTCAACTGGACCCGGCGCATGTTGGCGGTGCGCAAGCAGCAGAAGGCCTTTGGCCGTGGCAGCCTGCGTACCCTGACGCCGAACAACCGGCGCATCCTCGCTTACATCCGCGAATACACCGACGCCGACGGCAACTGCGAAGTGATCCTGTGTGTGGCCAACGTCTCGCGGGCCGCCCAGGCCGCCGAACTGGAGTTGTCACAATACGCCGGCAAGGTGCCGGTGGAGATGCTGGGCGGCAGCGCCTTCCCGCCGATCGGCCAACTGCCGTTCCTGCTGACCTTGCCACCCTATGCCTTCTACTGGTTCCTGCTGGCCGAACACGATCGCATGCCCAGCTGGCACATCCAGCCTACCGAGGGGTTACCTGAATTGACTACGTTGGTATTGCGCAAGCGCATGGAAGAACTGCTCGAAGCACCTTCCAGCGACACCTTGCAAGGCGCCATCCTGCCGCATTATCTACCCAAGCGCCGTTGGTTCGCCGGCAAGGAAGGCCCGATCGACCAGGTGCGCCTGTGCTACGGCGTGCGCTTCGGCACCGCCACCACGCCGGTGCTGCTCAGCGAGATCGAAGTGCTCAGTGGCGCGGTGGCCACGCGCTACCAGCTGCCGTTCGGCCTGCTGCCGGAAGAGCAGATCAGCACTGCGTTGCCTCAGCAGCTGGCGTTGTCGCGGGTGCGCCGGGCCCACCAGGTTGGCCTGATCACCGACGCCTTTGTCCTCGAACCGTTCATCCGCGCCGTGCTGCGTGCCTGTCACGATGGCCTGCGCCTGCCGTGCGGCCGCGGCGAGGGCGAACTGCGTTTCGCCAGCACCGACCAGCTGGCCGGCCTTGAACTCAACGATGACAGCAGCGTGCGCTACTTGAGCGCCGAGCAATCCAACAGCTCGGTGGTGATCGGCGACAAGGTAGTGCTCAAGTTGATCCGCAGGGTCAACCCGGGTGTGCACCCGGAGCTGGAAATGAGTGCGTACCTGACCGCTGCCGGCTTTGCCAATATCTCGCCGTTGCTGGCCTGGGTCAGCCGGGTGGACGAGCAGGGCGCGCCACACCTGCTGATGATCGCCCAAGGCTACCTGAGCAACCAGGGCGACGCCTGGGCCTGGACCCAGAACACCCTGGAACGGGCCATCCGCGACCAGATGGAGCCTGCCAGCCTGGACACCGAGGTGAACACCGACGCATTGGCCGAACTGACCGGCTTTGCCGCCTTGCTCGGCCAGCGCCTGGGCGAGATGCACCTGCTGCTGGCCGCGCCGAGCGACGACGAAGCATTCCAGCCGCGGCCGAGCGATGCTGCCGACAGCGAGCGCTGGAGTGCGCAGATCTGTGCCGAACTCACCCACGCCCTCGACCTGCTGGCGCAGCACCGTGAGCACCTCGACAGCGACAGCCAGGCGTTGGTCGACGACCTGCAGCAACAGCGCGACGGCCTGGCCCAGCACATTGCCGAGCTGACCCGCCAGGCCCAGGGCGGCCTGCTGATGCGCGTGCACGGCGACCTGCATCTGGGCCAGGTGCTGGTGGTACAGGGCGATGCCTACCTGATCGATTTCGAAGGTGAGCCGGCCCGGCCACTGCAAGAACGGCGGGCCAAGCACAGCCCGTACAAGGATGTCAGCGGCGTGCTGCGATCGTTCGACTATGCTGCTGCCATGATCCTGCGCAGCGCGTCTGCAGTGGACCTTTCCGAGCCGGCGCGGCAGGCCCGGCAGCGGGTTGCCAGGCAGTACCTGCACCAGTCGCGGCATGCCTTTGTCGAAGCCTATGGCCTGGCCACGGCAGCCATGCCGCATGCCTGGCAGCAGGCCGAAGGCGAACGTGCTGCCCTGGAACTGTTCTGCCTGGAGAAGGCCGCCTACGAAATCACATACGAAGCCGAAAACCGTCCAAGTTGGCTGGCCGTGCCTTTGCATGGCCTGCATGGACTGATCAGTACCTGGGGAGAGTCAGCATGAACGTAACAACGCGTGAAAACGGCGGCCTTCGGCAACGGGACCTCGACGCCCTGGCCCGCGCCGAGCACGCCGATCCATTTGCAGTACTCGGCCCCCATGGCGACGGCGCGGGTGGGCAGGTGATCCGCGCTTTCCTGCCGAATGCCCTGAAAGTGTGCATCCTGGCCCGGCATGACGGGCGCATCCTGGCCGAAATGGAACAGGGCAGCCTGCCCGGGTTGTTCACCGCGCACCTCGACGAGGCGCACCCGTACCTGCTGCAGATCGCCTGGGCCGGCGGCGAGCAGATCACCGAAGACCCTTACAGCTTCGGCCCGCAACTGGGCGACATGGACCTGTACCTGTTCGCCGAGGGCAACCACCGCGACCTGTCCGGGCGTTTCGGTGCCCAGCCGACGCAGGTCGATGGCGTCAACGGTGTGTGCTTCTCGGTGTGGGCGCCCAATGCGCGGCGGGTCTCCGTGGTGGGCGACTTCAACAACTGGGACGGCCGTCGCCACCCAATGCGCCTGCGCCACAGCGCCGGGGTGTGGGAACTGTTCGTGCCGCGCCTGGGCGTGGGCGAAACCTACAAGTACGAGGTGCTGGGCAAGGACGGCATCCTGCCGCTGAAGGCCGACCCGCTGGCGCGGGCCACCGAGCTGCCGCCGAGTACCGCGTCCAAGGTGGCGGGGCCGCTCGGTCACGCCTGGCAGGATCATGACTGGATGGCGCAACGTGCACAGCGCCATGCCTATAGTGCGCCGCTGTCGATCTACGAACTGCACCCGGGGTCGTGGCGCTGCGAACTGGACGAGGCGGGCGACATCGGGCGCTTCTACAACTGGCGCGAACTGGCCGAGCGCCTGGTGCCCTACGTGCAGGAACTGGGCTTCACCCACATCGAGTTGCTGCCGATCATGGAGCACCCGTTCGGTGGATCCTGGGGATACCAGCCGCTGTCGCTGTTCGCCCCCACCTCGCGCTATGGCACGGCCGAGGACTTCGCCGCCTTCGTCGATGCCTGCCACCAGGGCGGCATCGGTGTCTTGCTCGACTGGGTGCCGGCACATTTCCCCACCGACGAACACGGCCTGGCACGTTTCGACGGCACCGCGCTATACGAGTACGACAACCCGCTGGAAGGCTACCACCAGGACTGGAACACGCTGATCTACAACCTTGGCCGCAACGAAGTGCGCGGGTTCATGATGGCCTCGGCGCTGCACTGGCTGAAGCACTTCCACATCGACGGCCTGCGGGTCGATGCGGTGGCCTCGATGCTGTACCGCGACTATTCGCGCAAGGCCGGCGAGTGGGTTCCCAACCGCCATGGCGGGCGCGAGAACCTGGAGGCCATCGACTTCATCCGCCACCTCAACGGCGTGGCCGCCCATGAGGCGCCTGGGGCGTTGATCATCGCCGAGGAGTCCACCGCCTGGCCGGGTGTCAGCCAGCCAACCCAGCAGGGTGGCCTGGGCTTTGCCTACAAGTGGAACATGGGCTGGATGCACGACACGCTGCATTACATCCAGAACGACCCGGTGCACCGTACCTACCACCACAACGAGATGAGCTTCGGGCTGATCTATGCCTATTCCGAACACTTCATCCTGCCCATCTCCCACGACGAGGTGGTACACGGCAAGCACTCGCTGATCGACAAGATGCCTGGCGACCGCTGGCAGAAGTTCGCCAACCTGCGTGCCTACCTCACCTTCATGTGGGCGCACCCGGGCAAGAAGCTGCTGTTCATGGGCTGCGAGTTCGGCCAATGGCGCGAGTGGGACCACGACAGCGAGCTGGACTGGTACCTGTTGCAATACCCTGAGCACCAGGGCGTGCAGCGCCTGGTCAGTGACCTCAACCGGTTGTACCGGGATGTACCTGCGCTGCATGAGCTGGATTGTCAGCCGCAGGGCTTCCAGTGGCTGATCGGTGACGATGCGCAGAACAGCGTATACGCCTGGCTGCGCTGGAGCAGCAGTGGCGAGCCGGTGCTGGTGGTGGCCAACTTCACCCCGGTGCCGCGCGAGGGCTACCGCATCGGCGTGCCGTTTGGCGAACGCTGGCAAGAGCTGCTGAACAGCGATGCCGAGCTGTATGCCGGGTCGAATGTCGGCAACCTGGGGGCGGTAGCAAGCGAGGCGCTGCCGAGCCATGGGCAACCGCTGTCGCTGGCGCTCAACCTGCCGCCGCTTGGGGTATTGGTGATGAAGCCGGCCTGATTGATCGCCTGAACCGGCCTCTTCGCGGGTCAACCCGCGAAGAGGCCGGCCCTGTCTACCAGCGCATCCTTACCCCAAGGCTACCTATCAATCCGTTCAGGTCATTGTCATCCACGTCACTGCTGTAGTCGGCACTGACAAACACCGCTACTGCCGGCGTCACCCGCGCCACCAGCCCCAGGCCCAGTTCCACCGTGGTCGAATAGCGCGAGCTGGATATCTTGTCGACCTGGTCCAGCTTCACCTCATCGGCATTGCTGAAGTCATACCACACGTTGGTACGCACATAGGGCTCGATCGGCATGCCGCGCACAT
The DNA here is from genome assembly GCF_054057835.1 of Pseudomonas sp. TE21394. Taxonomy (NCBI): domain Bacteria; kingdom Pseudomonadati; phylum Pseudomonadota; class Gammaproteobacteria; order Pseudomonadales; family Pseudomonadaceae; genus Pseudomonas; species Pseudomonas sp. TE21394. Next base: position 3,905,140 of record NZ_JBSRZR010000001.1, read on the forward strand.
CGTAGCGCCCGGACAACCTGGCACCGACCCGCCCGCTCCAGCTTGGCTGGCTGTCCAAGGCTTGCAGGGTCTGTTCCTGAGCCTGGCTGCCGGGGAAGAACTGCTGGTTGATCAATTGCGCCTGCGGCTCGATCACCCAGCCCCCGCCCAGGCCGATGGGAATGCCACCTTCCAGCGAGAAGGTCATGGCGTGGCCGCTGTCGTCCAGGCGCTGGCCGTTCTGGTCACGGCCATCGACGTCGATGCGCGAACCCATCGCCACAGCATCCAGGTGCCAGCCCTGTTCATGGGTCATGCTCCAGTAAACGCCCAGGCTTTCGCCGTTCAGCTTCACCGCGTTGCGCTGTTTATCTCCCAGCCGTTGGCGCATGCCATTGAAGTTGGTTTGCAGACTGTTCTGCCCGATGAAGATACCTGCACGGTGCACATTGCCTGCTGCCGTTTCCCGCACGAAGAGGTCCGGGCCGACCAGCAGTTGCTGGCCAGGCGCCAGTTGCGCCGAAGGTTGCGCGTCGCTGCGGGCCGGGGTGGGAAAGAACTGCGCCCACTGGCTGGCACCCGGGGCTGCGGCGGCAAGCCCATGGCGCTCGCTGATCTTCTGCGAAAAGGCAGTCAAGGTACCGAGACTCAAGCCACTGGCGCTGACGGGGTCGAGCGACAGTTGTGGCGGCGCGGTGTGCTGCAGGAAGCCAGGCGAAGTCGGATCATCCTGCAGTTCGTACGCGAGCGTTTCCACCGGGGTTGCCAGAAGCAGCGACGTGGAAACCGCATAGAAAATGCTGTCGAAGCGCAACGGGTTCGAGGTGCTTTTCATGGCGGATCTCCTTGGTTTGTGGGTACAGCCCTGGGACCTGGCCTGAAGTCACGAGCTGTACGGCAAAAACAGGGGGCGACCCAAACCAGCACGCCAGCTTTCGCGGGCGCGCACGAAGGCGCGAGCTAGAGGCCCGGCGCGAGATATTTACTGTCAGACAGGATCAGCTAAGGAGAGACCGCCGCTTGCGTCAAGAAAGCGTGAATAAAGCGTCGGTAGCGCGTGGCAATGCCAAATGTCTTGATTTTAATGGGAAAAATTCGCTTCATAGCCAGCTTTGCTATTTGCCGTCCCGGCGCTATGAAAAAACATTGCTAGAGCCGCACCTCCACTGCGAGGGGCAGATGGTCTGACAAGTGCGACCAAGGTTTGTGCCCCAGAATACGTGGCCCATGGCTTTGCGCATTGCGCAGGTAGATCCGGTCCAGGCGCAGCAGTGGCAAGCGGGCAGGGTAGGTGCGGGCGAGGTGGCCATGATGGCGCTCGAAGGCTTCGTGCAGGTCGCGCTGCAGGCCCAGGGTGCGGTTGCCGTGGGATTTCCAGTCGTTGAAGTCACCGGCAATGATCACCGGGGCGTCGTCAGGTAATGACTCGAGTAGCTTGCGCAGCAGTTGCAACTGTTTCTGGCGGTGGCTTTCCAGCAACGACAAGTGCACGCAGATGGCGTGCACGTTGTGCTTCCCGGGGACATCGAGAATGCAATGCAACAGGCCGCGGCGCTCCGGGCCGGTGATCGACACGTCAAGGTTGCGGTGTTCGATTATCGGGTATTTGGAGAGCAGGGCATTGCCATGGTGGCCCTCGGGGTAGACTGCGTTGCGACCGTAGGCAAAGTCGCTCCACATGCTGTCGGCAAGGAATTCGTACTGGGACGTTTGCGGCCAGCCGGGGTAGCGTGCAGCGTGGCGATCGTGGCTGCCGAGCACTTCCTGGAGGAAGACGATATCGGCCTGGGTACTGCGCACCGCCTCGCGCAGCTCCGGCAGAATGAAGCGCCGGTTGAAGGCGGTGAAGCCCTTGTGGGTATTCACCGTCAGTACCCGTAGCCGCTTCACGGCCGGGGCCTGGTTGACTCTGGCGAAACCTTTACTGCCGGCTTCGGGGTTCACGGTGGCTCCTCAGGTAACGGTTTACACGCTTCATTGCAGGGGCGGCCTTGGGCCGCGCAAGGGGCTTTCGACAGCCCCGTTTCCAGCACCAGGCAAGCATGGCTTGGGCCGCTATGCGGCCCTGTCGCCACACAAGGCCGCTCTAAATAAAAGGACCCATGCCAACCGTCCAGGTTCACTCCTCGTCGCGCTGCAACACCATCAGCAACAACGACCGGCCTTTGACCTCGAAGGTGCTGTCGAACTGCAGGTGCTGGCCCTTGCGCAGTTCCGGCCGGTCGGTATCGACCAGGCAGCTCCAGTAATCGCCTTCAGGCACGCTCGGCAGTTTGAACGGCACGATGTCATGGTGAGCGTTGACGATCAGCAGGACGGTGGCCTCGGCGCCTGGTCGGGCGATGCCGCTGACCTGGGCCCGGCCATCGATCAGCATGCCCAGGCAGCGTCCGTGCGGATCTTCCCACTGCTCCACGCTCATCTCGTTGCCGTCCGGTGCCAGCCAGGTCACGTCCTTGACCCCGATGGCTTCATTGTAGTCACCCACCAGGAAGCGCGAACGCCGCAGGACCGGGTAGGCCAGGCGCAGTCGGGTGAGGCGCTTGACGAACCTCAGCAACTCCTGGCCTTCTTCATCCAGTTCCCAGTTCACCCAGCCGATCTCGCTGTCCTGGCAGTAGGCATTGTTGTTGCCGTGCTGGGTACGGCTGAACTCGTCGCCGGCGACCATCATCGGCGTGCCTTGGGCGAACAGCAAGGTGGCGAAGTAATTGCGCATCTGCCGCATGCGCAGGGCAGTGATGGCCGGGTCCTGCGTAGGCCCCTCGACGCCACAGTTCCACGACAGGTTGTTGTCGGTGCCGTCCTGGTTGTTCTCGTCGTTGTCCTCGTTGTGTTTCTCGTTGTACGACACCAGGTCACGCAAGGTGAAGCCGTCGTGGGCGGTGATGAAGTTTACCGACGCGTATGGCCGTCGGCCGCGGTTGTTGAACATGTCGCCCGAGGCGGTCATGCGCGCGGCAAAGTCGGCCAGCTGGCCCTCGTCACCTTTCCAAAACGCCCGCACAGTGTCGCGGAAGCGGTCGTTCCACTCTGCCCAGCCCGGGGCGAAATTGCCCACCTGGTAGCCGCCGGGGCCGCAGTCCCAAGGTTCGGCGATCAGCTTGACCTGGCGCAACAGCGGGTCCTGGCGGCAGGCGACCAGGAAGCTGTGGCGCTCGCTGTAGCCTTCGTGGTAGCGGCCGAGGATAGTTGCCAGGTCGAAGCGGAAACCGTCCACATGCATCTCGCCGGCCCAGTAGCGCAGCGAATCGGTGACCAGCTGCAACACGCACGGGTGGCTGAGGTCCAGCGTGTTGCCGGTGCCGGAGTCGTTGATGTAATAGCGCTTCTGCTCAGGCATCAGGCGGTAGTACGAGGCGTTGTCGATACCGCGCATCGACAGCGTGGGCCCCAGCTCGTTGCCCTCGGCGGTGTGGTTGTAGACAACGTCGAGAATCACCTCCAGCCCGGCGTCGTGCAGGTGCGCGACCATTTCCTTGAACTCGGCGATCTTGCCACTGGCCAGGTAGGCCGGGTGGGGGGCGAAGAAGGCGATGGTGTTGTAGCCCCAGTAGTTGTTCAGGCCTTTCTGCAGCAGGTGCTGGTCGTTGACGAAGGCATGGATCGGCAGCAGCTCGATGCTGGATACCCCCAGCTCCTTGATGTGCCCGAGCAGCTCGTCGTTGGCCAGGCCGCCGAAGGTGCCGCGCAGGTGTTCCGGCACGGCGGGGTGGCGCATGCTGATGCCCTTGGTGTGGGCTTCATAGATGATGGTGCGCTCCCAGGGGATCTGCACCCGTTCATCGCGACCCCAGGTGAACGCCGGGTCGATGACCTTGCACTTGGGCACGAACGGCGCACTGTCGCGCTCGTCGAACGACAGGTCACCGTCGGGGTGGCCGATGGTATAGCCGAACAGCGCTTCGGACCATTTCAGTGCGCCGACCAGTTGTTTGGCGTAAGGGTCGATCAGCAGTTTGTTGGGGTTGAAGCGGTGGCCGTTCTCCGGCTCGTACGGCCCATGCACGCGGTAGCCGTAGATCAGGCCAGGGTGCGCGTCGGGCAGGTAACCGTGGTAGATCTCGTCGGTGTATTCCGGTAGTTCGATGCGTTCGACTTCCTTTTCCCCCGTCGGGTCGAACAGGCACAGCTCGACCTTGGTGGCGTTGGCCGAGAACAGGGCGAAGTTGACGCCCAACCCGTCCCAGGTGGCGCCGAGGGGAAAGGGCAGGCCTTCGCGAATGCGCGAGGGGGCAACGGAGCGGGTTTTCTTGGGCGTGCGCGGGCTCATGACGGTCCTCGAATGGCCGGGTGCTGGAAACGGAACGATGGATGTCTGGGTCGGCCTTTCGCGGGCACGCCCGCTGCCACAGGGAATTCCCCAGCCGCTAGCCAGTACAGGTCCATGGCAGCGGGCTTGGCGCGAAAGGGCCGATAGCGGCTCAGCCAGCTGAGGGTTTCTTTACCGCACGGGGTTTTTTCGCCACAGCCGGCTTGACGCCCGGCAACGCCGCTACCTTGGGCTCGGCTGGCGCCTTGGGCGCTGCCGCTGCTTTCGGCTTGGTCGCTACCTTGGCTTTGCCAGCCGCCTTGGGTTTGGCTTCGGGCGCCAGTGCCTCGGCTTCGGCAAGCTTGCGCGCCATCTCCCAATGGCGGCTTTCCTGCCCTTCCGGTTTGCCCTCCGATTCCCAGATCTGGTAGGCGAATTCGCGTACTCGTTTTTCATCGACACTCATCACGACGCTCCTGAATGCTAGGCATGTTCGATCAACAGGTTGACTGGGAACTCCGACAGCACGGCGCTCAACATCAACTCTCTAACAGGGCTGACAACGGCACCGCCAAAAAGTCCAGTCGAATTGGCAGGCGAAAAGGCAAACGGCAAACTTACCCGGGTGTCGTCCCAGTTCTGCGCCGGGATCAGGGGTATGGGGGCTGCGCCCAGCAGGGTACTGGCCAGGCGTGGCGCGATGATGACGGCGCGCTGGCCTTCGCCCAGGCGGGCGAAGGCCAGTACCTTGTCGGCGTGGCGGCCGTGCACGGTCAGGGGCAGGTAGGCGCCTCGGCTGAACAGCTCGGCATTGGCCTGGCGGCAGTCGAGCACGCGGGCAATCAAAGCCTGCTTGATACGGCCGTCCTGCCAGTGCGCCAGCAACTCGGCCAGCGGCGTGGCGTCGTCCAGGCTGTTGCGCCGGGCGGCATAATCCACGGCCCGGCGGTTGTCTGGGTCGACCAGGCTGAAGTCCCAGTATTCATTGCCCTGGTACAGGTCGGGCACACCGGGCGTGGTCATGCGCAGCAGGGCCTGCACCAGGCCGTTGAGTGCCCCGGGGCAGGCCAGCAACTGCGCGGCTTCGGCCAGCGACTTGCGCAACTGCTGGTTCTCGCCGTCCAGCAGCAGGCCGTCGACATAACGCGCACAGGCAGCTTCATACGCCTCGTTGGGCGCGCTCCAGCTGCTGCGCAGCTTGGCTTCACGCACGGCCTTCTGCTGCCATTGGCGAATGCGCTCGGCGTACTGGCGCAGGCCATTGTCATCATGCGGGTCCAGCTCCAGCGGCCAGCTGCCGAGCAAGGTCTGCAACAACATCAGTTCGTCGCCAGGGCTGGGCGCCGGGCCGTCGTCCAGCGGCACGCGCAACGGGCTGGCCAGCTCGCGCCAGTGCTCCACCCGGCTGGCCAGCCACGGGCCGCGCTCGCTCAGCACGGCCAGACGCGCACGGGTGTCTTCACCGCGTTTGTGGTCATGCGTGGCGGTGGCCAGCAGGTTGTCGGGGAAGTCGCGCAAGCGCCGCTGTGCCTCGTTGTGGAAGTGCTCGGGCCGGGCGCTGAAACGCTCGGCCTCGAAGCCGACGTCGTTGCGCGACAGCAGCCGGGCGCTGCGATAGAAGGCGGTATCTTCCACGGCCTTGGCGGCGCTGGGCGCGGTCAGTTGCTGGAAGCGCACGCAGGCGTGGCGCAACTGCTTGCGCGCATGGCCCGCTGGCAGCTTGCGCCAGGCGTGCCCGCCCAGCCATTGCTCGAGCTGCTCGAGCAGGGGCCAGTCGGCCTCGCTGAGGTCTTGCCGGGCGTTGGCCAGCGCCTGCTGGAAGAACGCTTCGTCTTGCGCCGGGCGACCACAGGCATTGAAGTAGGTGCGGTACACCGGGTAATGCGCCACCAGCGCCTGCAAGGCACGGCGGATCGCGCCCAAGGTCAGGTCGCGGGTCATCAGGTCATTGCGCGCCACCTGCAACAGCGCCTGGGCCACCGACTCGCAATCCCCGGCCAGGCTGGCATTGAGTACCAGGTGACGCGCCTGGCGCACTTCTTCGCTGAAGGCAGGGCGCTCGGTCACGTTGGCCCACAGCTCGGTCAGCGCGGCCTCGCCTGCGGGGTCATGCTGCAGCAGCGATACCTGGTTCATGAACTCGTAGCCGGTGGTGCCATCGGTCAGCCAGTCGCGGTGCAGGTGCTCGTCGGCGCCGAGGATCTTTTCCACGTAGATCGGGAAGTGCTCCAGCGCCGCGTGCACCGGGCGTCGCGCCAGCAAGCCATCGACCCGCCGGCGCAGTTTGCGGCAGTAGCCACGTGGGTCGGCCAGGCCGTCGATATGGTCGATGCGCAGGCCATCCACCAGGCCGCGCTCGATCAGCTCGAAGAGCTTGGCATGGGTGGCCTCGAATACCACTGCGCGTTCGACCCGCAGGCCACCCAGCTCGTTGATGTCGAAAAAGCGCCGCCAGTTGATGTCGTCGGCAGCGGTGCGCCAGCTGGCCAGGCGGTAGGTCTGGCGTTCCAGCAGCAGGTGCAGGCGCCTGAAGCCGGCCTCGCTGCGGCTGTCGAAGGCCTCCAGGGCCGATTGCAGGTCGGCGCCTTCGTCCACCAGGCGGGCCAGTTCGGCGTGCAGGGGCGGGGCGTCGGCCAGCGGGTCGGACGATGCGTTCAGGGCGGTGAAATGCTCGGCCAGGGCCTTCAGCGCCGGCTCCGGGCTCAGGGCCAGAATCCAGCCGTAATCGGCCGGGCAGATCGGGAACCGGTGCTGGTAATGGGCGATTTGCAGCACGCCGTGCTGGGCGTCGAATTGCAGTGGTATCTCACCCTGTTTCAAGGCCACGCCGTAGTCGCTGCCGAGGAACGGCAGCAGCAATTGCCCGGCCAGCAACGGGTCGCTGGAATGCCACTGGATGTCGAAGAACTGTGCATAGGGGCTGCGCCGGCCCCAGGCCAGCAGGCTTTGCCACCACGGGTTGTCGGCACCGCCGACGGCCATGTGGTTGGACACCGTGTCGAGGATCAGCCCCATGCCGTGCTGGCGCAGGGCTGCGACCAGCCGCACCAGGGCTGCCTCGCCGCCCAGCTCCGGGTTGACCTGGGTCGGGTCGACCACGTCGTAACCGTGGCGCGAACCGGCGCGGGCCTTGAGGATCGGTGAGGCATACAGGTGGCTGATGCCCAACTGGGCAAAGTACGGCACCAGTGGCACGGCGTGGTCGAGGGTGAAGTCACTGTGAAACTGCAGACGCAGGGTGGCGCTCAGGGCTTTCATCGGTCACGCTCCCAGGCTTGCTCACGGGCCTGGGCCAGCAGCTCGATACGCCGGGCGGCATCGTCATCGTCGAGCAGCTCACGCACTGGCCGGGCAAAGCGTCGGCGCCAGTTGGGGTGGCCTTCGGTGGTACCGGGCAGGTTGGGTTGCTCGTCGCAGCCCAGCAGGTCTTCGAGGGGGACCAGCACCAGCGGGGCGCGGGTGTGGCCAACATAGCGAATGGCGGCGTCGATCACGGCGTCGTTGTCCTCAAGCAGGCCATAGTTGGATTCCAGCGTGCGCCGCAGGCCGGCGTGTTCTTTCTGGCGTTCATGGCGCCAATGCAGTTCGGTAGCGGCATCGATCAGTTGCAGGCGGTGGCTCCAGTCGATATCGCGGTTTTCCAGCCAGCCGGCCAGGGGCGCCAGGTCGTGGGTGCCGGTGGTGGCCAGGGCATTGTCCGGCCAGTCCAGAATCGGCGTGAAGTTGCCGGGCGAGGCCTGCTCGAACGGCAGCACACGCATGCCCAGTACGTTCCGCCTGGCCAAGGCTTCGCGCAGCCCTGCGGGTACGGTGCCCAGGTCTTCGCCGAGGATGACCGCGCCGTGGCGCATCGACTCCAGCGCCAGCAGGCGCAGCAGGTCGTCCAGCGGGTATTCGAGATAGGCACCTTCGCTGGGCTTGGACCCACGCGGAATCACCCACAACCGGCGCAGGCCCATCACGTGGTCGATCCGCAGCCCGCCGGCGTGCGCCAGGTTGGCCCGCAGCATTTCGATGAAGGCGCGGTAGCCGTTGCGTTTCAGACCTTCCGGGGAGAAGCCGCAGATGCCCCAGTCCTGGCCCGCTCGGTTGAGGATGTCTGGTGGTGCACCTACGGTGAGGTTGGCCAGCAACTCGTCCTGGCGGCTCCAGGCCTGGCTGCCGGCGCCGTCGGCACCCACTGCCAGGTCGGCGATCAGGCCAACTGCCATGCCATTGCCGCGCGCGGCTTCCTGGGCGCGTTGCAGGCTGCGTTCGGTCAGCCATTGGCAGAAGGCATGGAACTCGATGCGCGCCGGGTAGCTGGCGGCAAAGCTCTGCACTTCGGCATGGTAGGGGTCGCGCCAGGCCTCTGGCCAGTTGCGCCAGTCGGCGCCGAGGCCTTGGTCGACTGCCTCGGCCTGCAGCACTTCGAAGCGGCAATGGTGTTCCAGTGCTTCGCCGGCGGCCTCGCGGAAACTGTCGAAGTCGCTTCGCTGCGGGTGGTCGCCTTGGCTGAAGTCCTTGTACAGCGCCTGCAACAGCCGGCGACGGGTTTCGGCTGCACGCGGCCAATCCACCAGCGGCTCCTGCTCCAGCGCTTCCAGCGCCTGTTCCAGGCCGCATGCTTCCACCGCCTGGCGCACGGCGCGTTCGCCGAGGATTGCCGCGGGGCTGGCGTACAGGCTGTTGAGCAGCAGCCGGCTGGAGGGGGAGTAGGGGCTGTAATGGTGCTGGTCGAATGCCGAAAGCGCATGGATCGGGCTGATGGCCAGGGCATCGGCACCGCGTTCGGCGGCGCTGCGAGCCAGTTGTTCAAGGGCCAGGCAGTCGCCATAGCCACCATCGCCAGGACGACGCAGGCTATATAGCTGCACCGAAATGCCCCAGCAGCGTGCTGGCGGTTGACTGACCCGGTCATGCAGTGCCACGCAGCCGGCCGGTGCCACGGCCAGGGTGAATGCATGGCCTTCGATGTGTAATTGATGGTAACCCGGTGGCAACTGGCCGGGCAGCCGGCCCTGGGCATCCAGCTGCAATTGCAGCTGCGCCCCGTCCTCCAGGTTGCAGCGCACCGGGCTGCCGCCGGCAAAGTAGCGGTCGAGCGCAAGCGCTTGGCCAACATCCGCGGTCAGCAGTGGTGGCACATGCTCGGCATCATCGCTGCGCACGAGGCTGGCCAGGCTGTCACGTACCTGGGCATCGTCTGCGCAGCTGTGGCCAAGGGCTTCCAGCACCCGGCGCAGCACATCGTCACTGACTTGCTGAGGGCGGTTGTTGGCATCGACCCAGTCGCGGGCCAGCCCGGCCTGCCGTGCCAGCTGGTGTAGCAAAGGTTCGCTCATGGCGTCTCCGCGCTGTGCGGCAGCAGGCTGGCCACACAACTGTAAGGGGAAAGGGTGGCGTCCGTGTGGGCATTGGCGCTGCTGTCGAACAGCCGTAGCCCGGCCGGTGGTAGCGCGACGGGCTGCGGCTGGTCCGCCAGGTTCAGGTCGATGCGCAAGGTACTGCCGTCGCCCAGGCGCCAGCTGGCACTCAGCGCCTTGTCGCCGAGCACCTTGGCGCCCAGGGCGCGCGTGCCGGGCAGGCGCGGCAGCAATTGCTGGCGGCGTAGCGTCAGCAACTGCTGATAGAGCCCATGCCAGCCGGCGAGCACCTCGTGCCTGTCCGGCCGCGAGCGCTCGAAGGTCGACAAGGCGTTCGGGTCGGGAATGCGGGCGCGCTGTTCGGGGTCGGCAAAGGCCGGGAAATGGGCGAATTCGCCGCGCCGGCCTTCACGTACGGCGTCGGCCAGTTCGTCGTGGAAATCGGTGAAGAACAGGAAGGGGGCGCGGCTGCCATCATCGTCACCCATGAACAGCAGCGGGATCATCGGGCTCAGCAACAGCAAGGCGGTCGCTGCGCGCAACGCCGCAGGCGGGCACAGCACGCTCAGGCGCTCGCCCAGCGCGCGGTTGCCGATCTGGTCATGGTTCTGCAAGAACAACACGAAAGCGCTGGGTGGAAGGTGGCCACTCGGCTCGCCCCTGGGCTGGCCATGGCGATTGGCTTCGCCCTGGAACACGAAGCCTTCGCCCAGGCAACGGGCCAGCTTGTCGATCGGCCGCTGCTTGTAGTCTTCGTAGTAGCCTTCGGTTTCGCCGGTCAGCAGCACGTGCAATGCGTTGTGGCCGTCGTCGTTCCACTGCGCATCGAAACCTTGCTCCAGCAGGAAGGCCTGGTTGTGTTCGTTTTCCAGTACCAGCCACACGTGGCGACCGGGTTCCACCGCAGCTCGCACCCGTTGCGCCAGTTCGACGAGGAAATCCGGCTGGTCGATGGCATGCACCGCATCCAGGCGCAGGCCGTCGAAACGGTACTCGCAGAGCCACATCAAGGCGTTCTGGATGAAGTACTCGCGCACCTGCGGGCGGCGGAAGTCGATGGCCGCACCCCACGGCGTCTGGCGGTCTTCGCGAAAGAACGGGCTGGCGTACTGGTGCAGGTAATTGCCGTCCGGGCCGAAGTGGTTGTACACCACGTCGAGCAGCACCATCAGGCCATGGCCATGTGCCTGGTCGATCAGCTGGCACAGTTGCTGCGGGGTGCCGTAGGAATGCTGGGCGGCGAAAGGCAACACACCGTCATAGCCCCAGTTGCGTGCCCCAGGGAACTGGCCTATTGGCATCAGTTCGATGGCGGTGATGCCGGTGGCGGCCAGGCGCGGCAGCACGCTGGCCACGCCGTCGTAGCCACCCAGCACACCCACGTGCAGTTCCTGGATCACAGCTTCGTGCCAGGGCCGGCCTTGCCAGCGGTGCTGCCAGGGGTAGGCGGCGATATCCACCACCTGGCTCGGGCCATGGACACCATCGGGCTGGTAACGGGACGCGGGGTCGGCCACTTGCAGCTGCCCGTCGATCCGGTAGTGGTAGTTGTCGCCTGCCCGGGCCGGGGCGACCCCGGTGTACCAGCCATCTTCCTCGGGCAGCAGCTCTATCGGCGGCTGCCGCTCCAGTTCCACGCTCACGCTGCGCGCATCGGGTGCCCAGAGGGCGAAGCGCGCCGACGTGGCGTCCAGCAAGTGTGCGCCATGCCTGTGCATCTTCGATCCCTCTCTCAGTAGTAGGCCAGGCGGGCCTGCCGCACCAGATCCTCGTAAAGGCGGGCATAGGGTTCCACAGCCTGGCACCAGTTGAACGGCTGGGTCATCGACAGGCAGCGCATGGCGTTGAGCAGGTCTTTCTTCTGGTATACATAGAAGGCGCGGGCAAGCGCTTCGCGGTAGCTTTCCACGGTGGATTCATCGAACAGGAAGCCGGTGACACCGTTCTCGATGGTGTCGGCCAGCCCGCCGGTGTTGCGCGCCACCGGCAGCGAGCCGAAGCGCTGCGCGTACATCTGGCTGAGGCCGCAGGGCTCGTAGCGCGATGGCATCAGCAGGAAGTCGCTGCCGGCGAACATGCGGCGGGCATCGGTTTCGTTGAAGCCAATGCGCACACCGATGCGCCCGGGATGGCGCAGCGCCAGTTCGCGCATGGCCTGTTCTTCTTCCGGCTCGCCACGGCCGATGATCGCAATCTGGCCACCTTGTTCGACGATGTAGTCGGCCACGCCCAGGGTCAGGTCCAGGCCTTTCTGGTAGACCAGCCGCGACACCACGGCGAACAACGGCCCTTCGGAGGGCTCCAGCTGGAACAGCTGGCGCACCTCGCGGGTATTGCGCGCCTTGCCTTCCCAGTCATTGATGCTGAAGTTGTGCTGCAGGTGCTTGTCGGTGGCCGAGTCCCAGCTTTCGTCGATGCCGTTGGGGATGCCGCCCAGCAGGCCTTGCTGGGCCTTGCTGGCGAGGAAGCCATCCAGGCCGCAGCCGAATTCCGGGGTGGTGATTTCCTGGGCGTAGGTGGCGCTGACCGTGGTGATGTGGCTGGAGTAGGCCAGGCCGGCCTTGAGGAACGACAGCTTGCCGTAGAACTCCATGCCTTCCTGCTGCATGGCATGGTCGGGGATCGCCAGTTCCGGGCTGCAGCCGCGGCTGTAGACACCTTGGTAGGCCAGGTTGTGGATGGTGAACAGGGTCGGGGTGTTCAGGCCGCGCCAGTGCATGTAGGCAGGCGCGAGCCCGGCAGGCCAGTCATGGGCGTGCACCAGTTCGGGCTTCCAGTGGATCATGCCTTCGCCTGCTGCGATCTCGGCGGCAGCCAGGCCCAGGCGGGCGAAGCGGATGTGGTTGTCGGGCCAGTCGCGACCGTTGTCGGCAGCATAGGGGGTGCCAGCGCGCTGGTACAGCTCGGGGCAGAGCAGCACATAGATGACCAGCCCGTCGGGCAGGTCCATGCGGCCGATCTTGCACGGCGGCAAGGCAGCATGGCCGCTCAGTTCGCCGACGATATGAATGGGGTTGTCGCTCTCCACCACTTGCGGGTAGCCCGGGATCAGCACCCGTACGTCATGCAGATGCCCCAGCGCCCGCGGCAGGGCGGCAGAAACGTCGCCCAGGCCGCCGGTTTTCACCAGGTCGGCGATCTCCGAGGTGACGAACAGGATCTTGCGCTTGTTGGGGTTGTGCTGGCGGCGCTGGGCGCCGGGTGCCTTGCCTGTCGTGGCGAAATCCGGGGTGACCGATTCGCGATTGTCCGAGGTAAAGGTGTCTACGTGAGGCTCGACAGCGGCACTGATCATACTTCTCTCCGTCCCTATGCTTTGGTCGGGTGTTGGCACCCGTGGCGGTATCTCGTGTTGGTTCTCTCTGATGCTGAATTCTGCGTAGTGCATTCCATGCCCCTGAGTCGTGCGCGCAGGCACAGCGCGATCGGCATTCCCGCCAAAAGCGATTGGACTGGTTGGGATGGGTGGGCCGACCCAGGGAATGCCCCTGGCGTTTGGCCTACTTAGTTCCTGACCTGCCGGCTTTCCTGAAAGTTCGACTTTTTTTCATCACTCTTCCGATGAGCAAATGGCGGGCCGAAACCCGAGTGTAGGAGAGAAAAAGGGGGAAAGGTGACCCGCTGGTCACTAATGTGACGCCGCACGTTAGACGCAAACGTTGGCGTATGCGAGCGGATGTGTATGCATGACCGGCGAGCATGGCGAGGGGCGCAAGGCATGCCCCAATCAAGCAATGCCTGCACCGATGTGGTGCGTTTTAACGCTTCGCCCTGGGCTTGCTCCTGCCGACGATTGTGCACCTTCCTGTAGCGGGGCGATGCCCTGCACCATGACGAGTCGCCAGACACTTCTGAAAAGTTTGCGAGTTATATGTTTCGGCAAATACGCCTGCTGAAAAAAGTTTGTCAGTAAATACTTTGGGAAATTGCCTACAGTACGCCCTAGGGCATTAAACCCATCGTTCCTGTTATATCGGGTCCGAACCGTTTAAGTTGTTCTTCAGTCACTGCCTCATCCTCCATGTCGTCATGGGTTGAAACCCGCAATGCCACGATTTATCTGGCGTGCAGCCTGGCGTCTGGCCAATTTGGTTCGACATTCTCATCTTGAAGAAGGCCAGGGTGTGGTTGTTTTTCGCCGATAAACAGCATGGCGGGTAGAGCAACTCATGAAACAGTCTGACTTACGCTTCGGTTTTCAGGCGCTCGCCGCGCGCACGGAATTCGAAGTGGTTTCATTCAAGCTGGAGGAGACCCTCAGCCAGCCATTTGTGCTGAACCTGGAACTTGTCAGCTACGAAAACGATATCGACTTCGGCCACCTGCTCGACAAGCCGGCGCTGTTCACCCTTTATTCCGTCGACCGGCCGGTGCGTCACGTACATGGCCTGGTCAGCGCCTTCAGCCAGGGCGAAACCAGCTTTTCTCGCACGCGCTACCACGCTGTGGTCGAACCGCAGCTGGCACGTGCCCGGTTGCGTTCGAACTGGCGCATCTTCCAGCAGAAAACCGTGCCGCAGATTCTTGAACTGATGTTCAAGCGCCAAGGTATCAACCGCTTCGAACTGAACAGCTGCGCCGAGCACCAGGTACGGGAGTTCTGTGTCCAGGCGGGGGAGACCGACCTGGACTTCATCCATCGTCTGGCCGCTGAAGAAGGCTTTGTCTACCGCTTCGCCCACTGCGCCAGGCAGCACACGCTGATCGTCACCGACCGCCTGCTTTCGTTCGGGCTGCTCAGCCGCGGCGCGCTCAAGCGCGAAGACGACGAGGCACTTTGCCTGGACGAGGCCGATGTCGGCGCCGATCAGGTGCCGTACCACGCTGACAGTGGTGGCGACCAGGCCCGCGCCTGCCTGCGGCGCTTGCGCTACTGCGAGCAGGTGCGCACGGCGCGACAGGTGCAGCGCGACTACACCTTCACCCACCCGGCCTATCGCCAGGAGCACCGGGCGCAGGCCAGTGACGTCACGCACCAGTCCCTGGACTACGAACGCTTCGATTACCCGGGGCGCTACAAGCGCGATGCAGTGGGCAAGCCCTTCACCGAAACACGGCTGACGGGGTTGCGCCACGATGCCTGCCTGGCCGAAGTGCAGGGCGATGACGTGCGCCTGCAACCAGGCCTGAGCTTCACCCTGGTCGGCCACCCACGGCAAGACCTCAATGTGCACTGGCGCGTGGTCAGCCTGTGTCATCAGGGGACCCAGCTCACCAGCCTGCAGGAACAGGCCGCCGGCGCCGAACAAGGCACCCACTATGTGAACGATGCGCTGCTGGTGCAGGGCATGGCCGAGTGGCGCCCGGCACCCGTGGCCAAGCCGCGCATCGATGGCCCGCACATGGCCACGGTGGTCGGCCCGCCGGGCGAGGAGATCTACTGCGACGAATGGGGCCGGGTCAAGGTCAGCTTCCCCTGGGACCGGGAGAGCGAAGGCAACGCGTTCAGCTCCTGCTGGGTGCGGGTGTCGCAAGGCTGGGCCGGTGGCAGCTGGGGTTCGATGGCCATCCCGCGTATTGGCCAGGATGTGATTGTCCAGTACGTCAATGGTGACCCCGACCAGCCGATCCTCACCGGGCGCACCTACTGCGGTGACCAGCTGCCGCCGTACGACCTGCCACAACACAAGACCCGCATGACCATCAAGAGCCAGACCCATAAAGGCACTGGCTTCAACGAGCTGCGCTTCGAAGATGAACTGGGGCGGCAGGAAGTATTCATTCATGCCGAGCGTGACCAGAACAACGTCGTCAAGCACAACGAAACCACGCTGATCGGCAATGACCGTAGCGAGCGCGTCGAGCATGACGAAGTGGTGCACATAGGCGGCAACCGCAGCGTCAAGGTGGGCGCCAGCAAAAGCGAGACGGTCGCCCTTGGCAAGATCGAAAGCGTTGGCCTGGGCAAGGTGCTGGCGGTGGGGGGCGCGCTGAGCGTGAGCGTCGGCCTCGAGGCCAGCGAACAGGTGGCGCTGGACAAGCGCGTGCAGGTTGGCGGGCAATTGCGGGTCGACAGCCAGGACGACGTGTCGATCACCAGCCATCGCGGCCACGTGCATATCGACAGCCGCACGTCGCTGACCCTGAGCTGCGGCGGGGCCTTTATCAAGCTGGCTGACGGCCGCATCGAAATCGGCTGCCCCGAGCCACTGCTGCTGCATGCCATCGCCCAGGTCAAGGCGCCGGCACGCTACGGTGAGCCGCCTGCCCCCGCACAGGAAGATATCGAGTTTCGCCTGGTGCACGCCGACGGCACGCCGATCGCCGGCGCGGCCTATGTGGCGAGCTTGTCCGATGGCACCCAGCGCCAGGGCGTGGTCGACCAGAACGGCTATGCCCGCCTGGCCGGGGTCACCCCTGGCTGCAGCGCCCAGGTGCGGTATGAGGTGGGCCCAGGCCCGCTGCAACTGACCACCGCGACCGAGCTGGATGCTGCCTTGCAGGCTTTGCTTGCCGGCTGCCCCCCGGCAGGTGGCCAGGCATGAGTTCGACAGCGGACTGGCTGGATGAAGCGGTCGACAAAGTGGCCGGCGGCTTTGCCTGGCTGCGCGACCTGGTGCTTGGCGAGTTTGCCGAGGAGCGGCCACTGAGCGTGGTCATTGCCGACATGCTGCTGTCCCTGGTGCCGGGGGTGGTGATCGTGCTCAGCGCCCGTGACCTCGCTGCGGTGTGCCTGCGCCTGGGCCGGCGCTACACGGCGGATGGCAGCCAGGCAGCGGCGCAGCCGCCGGAATGGCAGGAGTGGGTGTTGCTGGTGGCCTGCCTGATCACCTTGATCGCACCGATCATCGGCGCCGTGGTTGGGGCGGCGGGCACCGCGGTGGGCTCGGTGGCAGGTGCACTGGTTGGGCAGGAGGCGGCGGCGTTTCTGCGTGGGTTGTGCCTGCTGTTGATTCGTGAAAGCCAGGTCATCTTGCAGGCCGTGGTTGCGTTTCTCGGCAAGTTCACCCGCGGCAGCGTGGAGTTCTGGCTGCGCCAGGTCCGGTTCGCCAGCTATGAAAAGGACCTGCTGGCCTACCTGGATCAGTTTCTGGCCAAGGTCATCGCGGCGACGGCAAAGCTGCGCAGCTACCTCGGCAACTGGCCGTTGAACCAGGCGGCCTCGCGCCTGTTGGTGCGGCTGCAGGCGATGGAAGCGCAGTTCTACGCGGTGCAGGTGCATGCCGTGCGGGAAATCCCGCATGCGCTGATGCAGCTCGATGCCAGGTTGGCCAAGGTACTGGAACAGGCCAGCGACCTGCCCGCGCAGGTGGCGCATGCCGGGGTGCATGCAGCAAAGCCGGTGCCCATGGCCATGAGTGGTGGGCGGGTGACGTCTGGCATTGGCATGCGCCCGCGTTACCTGGAGCGCCCCGAAGGTGTGCTCGGCCCGCCGGTGCCCACGTCACCGTCAGTCGCTGCGCATGGCGCCAATGTGCACACGTTCGAGCACGCGACGGCGACCCGGACGCAGAAGGGTATTTACGGGGAAGTGGTCAGTGATCAGTACATGCTCGGCAAGGGCCACGAAAACCTGTTGTCGGCGGCGCGGGGGCCGCGCAGCCTGGAAATGAAACCCACCGGGCGCGGACTGGATGGTGTCTATCGTAATGCCCATCCGCCACCGCCGTTCATTATTACCGAGACCAAGTATCGAACGGGGGGCGTGTTTTCGCCGGGGAGTTTGCCGGTTACGAGGGGAAGTAAGGGGTTTCCTAGTGCCAGGCAAATGAGTGATGCATGGATTATGCCGAGGCTTAAGTCAGACTTAGGGGATAAACAGGGACGAGATATCTTATTAGCTGGTTATGAACGTTGGCTAATGATCGTGGATGAAAGTGGCGTTGTAACCAAAATAATGAAGCTCGACGAAAATGCTAAATTTGTTGGTGATGTGATCCAGTAGGGGTGAGTGATGAATCAGTTTGATCGAGTCAAGCGTGAACCGCTTTTAAAAGAGGCTGCTTATTTGGGTGGTGTGCAGTTTTGGAAGGAATACTATGTCGAACTCCAGGCTGAGCCTTTTTTGAAAATAGAGCGCCCTGAATACGTAAATGTTGAAATGCTGAGTTGGAGTTGGTGCTACGAAACTACAGAGTTGCTCATCGCGTTGTATTCGGGAGGAGAGCCCGTCGAGTCTCTTGAGTTTTATGTTGATCATATGTTTTCCCAGTTTCAACGTCATAAGCAGGCATATCCGAATTTCAGCTTGAAGCTGTGGGAGCCTGATGCTTATCAATTTACACTGTGGCTTTTATCGTTTGCAGTGCTGTTCAATAAGCCCGGGCGTATCAAGCAAGTCGCAAGTTATTTGAGTGAGGATCCAGATGACGGTGAAGACATCCTGCTGCGACAGCTGTTTTCCCGTGTTGGAGTGACTATTCCCGGGAACACGTTGATCCATGAGCGCCCATATAATGAAATGCTCAACGCTATAAATGCTGAGAATGATGAGCAGCAACAGGCCCTGCGTAGTTACCTCAAACAGTGGTATCGGGGCATGCGCAACTGCTATTGGCATGATCGGCACAAAGCCCGAAGTGATGCCGGGTTCTTTGGCTACTGGGCATTTGAGGCTGGATTGGTCACTGTGCTCTGGGACGTGGACGACACGCCCTACAGAGATCTTCCTTACTATCCTAAAGATTTGGTTGACTATGCGCGTGAATGTAATGTTCTTCAAGTTTTCCCTCGCAGTCTTCAAGTGACGTATTCGGATGCGATTGCCAAATCAGGAGAGGTTTGTCCTCGGACTGGTGTGTGGGTCTGCGACGATTGGGTCGTGGGGCCTCAAACATTTATGCAAGGCGTTGAAATGCCCGCTGACGAGGGACGTATCTTGACCTGGCGCTTGGTAAAGGGCCTATAAGGGCTGATCTGACCAAGTCGCCTTTTTTGCAGGTGAGCGTGGCCGCCTGAGTCCAGTGGGTGTGAAAGATGTGTCGATTCGATCAGTGTAAGCGTGAACCATTGCTGCAAGAAGCAGCTTATCTAGATAGTGTTTCTTTTTGGAAGGAAAAATATGTCGAACGACAGGCTGATCCTTTTATTAAAATTAAGCGTCCCGAATATGTAAACGTTAAGATGTTGAGCTGGAGGTGGTGCTGGCAAACTGTGCATTTGCTTGTGGCTCTTTATTCAGGTGGTGAGCCCGTCAAGTCGCTTGAATTCTACGCGGAGCACATGTTCAACCAGTTCCAGCGTCACAAATGCTCTTATCCCGTTTTCTCTTTGAAGCTATGGGAGCCCGACGCCTACCAGTTCGTACTTTGGCTGCTGTCCCTCGCAGTGCTGTTGGATATGCCTGAACGCATCGAGCAGATCGCCGGTTACATCAGTGACGACCCGGATCATGGTCAAGACTTGCTGACTCACCAACTGTTTACCCGAGTCGGCATCAACCTGCCCGGTCAGGCACTGATCCACCCAAGCCCCTACGCAGACTTGCTGCAAGCCTTGAACGGCGAACAGGCCGAACAGCAGCAGGCCATGCGCAGCTATCTGAAGAAATGGTACCGAGGCATGCGCAATTGCTATTGGCATGATCGCCACAAAGCCCGAAGCGATGCCGGCTTTTTCGGCTACTGGGCCTTCGAGGCCGGTTCACGTTGTTATGGGATATCGACGATACGCCTTACCGCGACTTGCCCTATTACCCCAAAGATCTGGTCGATTACGCCCGACAGCGACCGACTCGGCTTGGTTAGCATAGTTTTGCCGGTTAATTTACCAGTTACGAAGGGGAGTGAGGAATATCCGAGTGCCAGGCAGATGAGTGACGCACGGATACTTCCAGGTCTCTCAAAAATAGGCTTGATAAAAAATGCGCAAGTGGTAGGCGAAGTGCTGCTTTAGGGTTTGAAAATGAAAAAGTTTGATGAAATAAAACGTGAGCCGTTGCTTCAAGAGGAGGCGTTTAAGGATAGTCTGTCTTTCTGGAAGGAATTTTATTTTGAGCGACAAGCTGAGACTTTTCTTTCGGTTGAGCGGCCGGACTATGTGAATGTTGAGGGGCTGAGTTGGACTTGGTGCTTCGGTTCGTTGCAGTTGTTGATGGGTCTCTATTCGGCAGGAGAAGCCATTGCCTTGCTACGCCCCTATGTCGAGCATATGTTTTCCCAATTTCAGCGTCATAAACAGGCCTATCCGGACTTTTCGCTGAAACTGTGGGAGCCCGACGCCTACCAGTTCATACTTTGGCTGCTGTCCCTCGCAGTACTGTTGGATATGCCTGAACGCATTGAGCAGATCGCCGGTTACATCAGTGACGACCCGGATCACGGTCAAGACCTGCTGATCCGCCAGCTGTTCACCCGGGTTGGCATCAATCAGCCCGGTCAGGCGTTGATCCACCCGCGCCCCTACGCAGACTTGCTGCAAGCCTTGAACGGCGAACAGGTTGAACAGCAGCAGGCCATGCGCAGCTATCTGAAGAAATGGTACCGAGGCATGCGCAATTGCTATTGGCATGATCGCCACAAAGCCCGAAGCGATGCCGGCTTTTTCGGCTACTGGGCCTTCGAGGCCGGTTTGGTCACGTTGTTATGGGATATCGACGATACGCCTTACCGCGATTTGCCGTATTACCCAAGAGACTTGGTCGATCACGCCCGGCAGCGTTCGGCTCGCCTGAATTAGCGTGGAGGAGGACCAATGGGCCACTTTGACAGCATCAAGCGCGACCCGTGGATGGTCGAGCAGCACTATCGGGCCTCGACCCATGAAAAGGAACAGGAATTCGCCGACCCGGACACCCAGGCCTTGCTGGCCGGCCCCGCCGAGCACAGGCACCACTACCGGGGGCTTAGCCGCGACTGGGCGCACATGGCTTTGGAGCTGGCCATCCAGCGTTACTCCGGTGGCGAGCCGATGGAACTGGTGGAGGCCTATGTCGATTACGCGTTCGCCCAGTTCGCCCGGCATTTTTCCGCGTACCCGGCAGCCAGCGAGCAATTGCGCCCGTGGGTGGCGGACGACTACCGGCTTGCCCTGTGGCTGCTGTCGCTGGCGGTGCTGTGCGGTTACCCCGAGCGGGTCGGCCAACTGCTGGACTGGCTGAACCAGGCCGACGAGCGCAGCCCCGACCTGCTGCTGCATCGGCTGTTCCAGCGCCTGGGCAAGGCATATCCAGGCACCTCGTTGCTTCACCCCGAGCCCTACGCCACGTTGCTGGACAGCCTCGATCTACGTGGCCCCGCGCAGCAGGACGCGCTCATGCGCTACCTCGGCCAGTGGTACGCCGAGGCGCACGGCTGTTACTGGCACGAGCGCCACGCGCGGGCACGCGGTGACCACCTGGGCTATTGGGCATTCGAAGCGGCGCTGGTGGCGTTTTTATGGTCGGTGCAAGGCGATGCCCTGCAAAGCGCGCCGCAGTTCTACCCGAAGGCACTTGTCGACCGGGCCCATTACCGGCGGCTGGGCAAGCAGTTCCGCGACCCGGAAACCGCCAGGCGCGAGGATGCCCCCGGCTGGCCATCCGGTACCCCTTGCCCGTGGCCCGGCCACTACACCTGCGTCGAACGTGCGCTGGGTGAGCAGGTGTTCATGCACCAGGTACCTTTCCCCGAAATCGATGGCCAGGTCGTGCACTGGCGGCTGTCGAGAACGTTCTGATTGAGGCCGCCGGCACCGGTGCCCGGCGCGTCATATGAGCAAGGAGTCGCAACAATGCCTGCCATCGTTCTGCTAGGCCACGCTCACCACTGCCCGCTGTGCGGCCCGACCAGCGTCAGCAGCGGTTCCAGCCTGTTCTTCGTCAACGGCAGGGCCGCAGCCAGGGTTGGCGACCGGCTCGGGTGTGGGGCGCTGATCACCAGCGGCTCGGCACTGATGATGGATGACGGGCAGCCGTTTGCCAGGGTCGGCGACACCACCAGTCATGGCGGCGTACTGGAAAATGGCGATAACAGCTGGCTGCTTGATTAAGCGCTGTGGGAGCGGTTCAGCTCCCACCGGGAAGGGGACATTATCAGAGGCTGACGGCGTCGCCGTCAGTGCGTGCCTGTGCCAGCAGCAGGTTCAGTTGGGCGACCTGCTGACGCAGCTGGTCACGTTCTTCCTTCAGTTTACGCAGCTCATCACGGCGCACGGAGACATAGAGGGTCTGGGTTGGAGTAGCAGGCATCAAGGTACCCATGAGCACACCTCGCGGTTTTGGCTGGTGACAAGTTAAAGCGTAGACGCTTCACGCGGGGCGCATTCTGAATTCTTTTGCAGGTCTTGGGAACTTTTTTGTTTATCGTGGTCGCGCCGTTCGTCGCTGAACCCACGAGCGGTTCGCTGGACTAACCTGAAGGCTGCACTGTGTTGTCATTCAATTCGCAAGGGGAGCATCGGCTCATGCAACTGGGAATCATCGGGCTGGGCCGCATGGGCGGCAATATCGCAAGGCGCCTGATGCGCGCCGGCCACCGTACCGTGGTGCACGACCGCAGCCGTGAAGCCATCAGCACCTTGGAGGGCGAGGGTGCCCAAGGGGCGCACGACCTCGGGGCGCTGGTGCAGAAGCTCAAGGCACCGCGTGCAGTGTGGGTGATGCTGCCGGCCGGCGAGCCCACCGAGCAGACCATCGCGCAGCTGGCCGAGCTGCTGGAGCCGGGCGATGCGATCATCGACGGCGGCAATACCTTCTACAAGGACGATATGCGCCGGGCGGGCGAGCTGGCCAAGCGCGGGCTGCACTACCTGGACGTGGGCACCTCCGGCGGTGTGTGGGGCCTGGAGCGTGGCTACTGCATGATGATCGGTGGCGAAAAGGACGTGTTCGAGCGCCTGGAGCCGCTGTTCAAGGCACTGGCTCCGGGCGTGGGCGACATCCCGCGTACCCATGGCCGCAGCGGCGAGTACCAGCGCGCCGAGCACGGCTACATCCATGCCGGCCCAGCCGGCGCCGGGCACTACGTGAAAATGGTGCACAACGGTATCGAGTACGGCTTGATGCAAGCCTATGCCGAAGGCTTCGACCTGCTGCGCAGCAAGGGTGGCAACGAACTGCCCGAGGACCAGCGCTTTGACCTGGACGTGGCCGAAATCGCCGAAGTGTGGCGGCGTGGCAGCGTAGTCACCTCGTGGTTGCTCGACCTGACCGCCGATGCCCTGGTGGCCGACCCTCAACTGGCGCAGTTCAGTGGCTCGGTGTCGGACAGCGGTGAAGGCCGCTGGACCATCGATGCCGCGGTCGAGCAGGCAGTGCCGGTACCAGTGTTGTCCAGCGCCCTGTTCGCCCGCTTCCGCTCGCGCCAGCAGCAGGGCACCTACGGTGACAAGATCCTCTCGGCCATGCGCCTGGGCTTCGGCGGCCACATCGAGAAGAAAGGCGAATGACCAGACAGCACATTCCTGCCGCTCCACCCTGTACCCTGTTCCTGTTCGGCGCCAATGGCGACCTGGTCAAGCGCCTGCTGATGCCGGCGCTGTACAACCTCAGCCGCGACGGCCTGCTGGACCGCAACCTGCGCATCGTCGGCGTCGACCACAACCCGGCCACTGCCGAGGAGTTCGCCGAGCGCCTGCATGCGTTCATGGTCGAGCGCAATAAAGGCGGTGAGGGCAGCAGCAAAAGCCTGGACGAGAAACTCTGGGCGCGTTTGGCCAGGCGCCTGGACTACCAGACCGGTGACTTCCTCGACCCGGCCACCTACCAGGCCCTCGCCAGGCGCATCGACAAGACCAGCCATGGCAACGCCATCTTCTACCTGGCGACTTCGCCGCGGTTCTTCCCGGAGGTCGCCCTGCGTCTGGGGCAGGCCGGCTTGCTCGACGAATCCGCCGGTGGCTTTCGCCGCGTGGTGGTGGAGAAGCCCTTCGGCACCGACCTGGCCAGCGCCGAGGCGCTCAATGCCTGCCTGTTGAAAGTGATGGGCGAGCGGCAGATCTACCGCATCGACCATTACCTGGGCAAGGAGACGGTGCAGAACATCCTGGTCAGCCGTTTCTCCAACGGCCTGTTCGAGTCGTTCTGGAACAACCATTACATCGACCACGTGCAGATCACCGCCGCGGAAACCGTCGGTGTCGAGACCCGCGGGGCTTTTTATGACAGTACCGGGGCGCTGCGCGACATGGTGCCCAACCACCTGTTCCAGTTGCTGGCGATGGTGGCCATGGAGCCCCCGGCGGCGTTCGCCGCCGATGCCGTGCGCAGCGAGAAGGCCAAGGTGATCGGTGCCATTCGCCCATGGTCGACGAAGATGGCCCTGAAGCATTCCGTTCGCGGCCAGTACCGCGCCGGCAAGCACGGGCGCAAGCAGTTGCCCGGTTACCGCCAGGAGGCCAACGTCGCCCCCGACAGCCAGACCGAGACCTACGTGGCACTGAAGGTGATGATCGACAACTGGCGTTGGGCCGGGGTGCCGTTCTACCTGCGCACCGGCAAGCGCATGAGCGTGCGCGATACCGAAATCGCCATCTGCTTCAAGCCCGCGCCGTATGCGCAGTTCCGCGAGTCGGAACTGGAGCGGCCCAAGCCCAATTACCTGAAAATCCAGATCCAGCCCAACGAAGGCATGTGGTTCGACCTGCAAGCCAAGCGCCCCGGGCCGGAGCTGGTGATGGAGAACGTGGAACTGGGCTTTGCCTACAAGGACTTCTTCAAGATGACCCCGGCGACCGGCTACGAGACGTTGATCTATGACTGCCTCACCGGTGACCAGACGCTGTTCCAGCGCGCCGACAACATCGAGAACGGCTGGCGGGCGGTGCAGCCATTCCTCGACGCCTGGGCCCAGGGCGGCGAGGTGCATGAGTACCCGGCCGGTGAAGACGGGCCCGAGGCCGGCAATGAATTGTTGGCGCGGGACAAACGCGAGTGGCACCGGTTGGGGTGAGTTTTTTTGTATGGCCTGTGCCGGTCTTCCAGCGGGCGAGCCCACGCAGAGGCCGGCACAGGCAACCAAATGAAGGAGCCGCAATGCCTGCCCACATCGAAGACTACGCCCTGCTGGGCAACTGCCGCAGCGCCGCCCTGGTCAGCCGCGATGGTTCGCTCGACTGGCTGTGCCTGCCACGCTTCGACGCCCCGGCAGTCTTCGCCGCCCTGCTGGGCAACGAAGAAAACGGCCGTTGGCGCCTGGCCCCCAGCGACCCGGTGCAGCACAGCAACCGTCGCTACCTGGATGACACCCTGGTGCTGGAGACCACCTGGGTGACGGCCACCGGCCGGGCTCGGGTGCTCGACTTCATGCCATTGGGCGAGGTCAACTCGGTGGTGCGCATCGTCGAGGGCCTGGCGGGTGAAACCAACTTCGAGATGGACCTGGTCATGCGCTTCGATTATGGCCGCAGCGTACCCTGGGTCGAGCGTGTGGCACCGCTCACGCTCAGCGCCGTGGCCGGGCCTGATCGCCTGGTCCTGGCGGCGACAGTGGCACCGCACGCGCGTGACCACCATACGGTGGCCCGCTTCCGGGTCGGTGCGGGCCAGCGGCAGGTGTTCAGCCTGCGTCACCAGCCATCGCACCTACCGGTGGAGCCGGACTGCGACATCGACGATGCCCTGAAAGGCACCATCGACCAGTGGCAGGCTTTCGCGGCCCGCTGTCCCGAGGTCGGCCCCTACAGTGCCCTGGTGCGCCGTTCGCTGCTGACCCTCAAGGCCATGACATACGCCCCCACCGGCGGCATCGTCGCTGCGGTCACCACATCGCTGCCCGAGCGCATCGGTCACGAACGCAACTGGGACTATCGGTTCTGCTGGCTGCGCGATGCCACCATGACCCTGCTGGCGTTCATGAACCTGGGTTACTTCGACGAAGCCCAGGCCTGGCGTGAATGGCTGCTGCGCTCGGTGGCGGGCAACCCCGAACAGATGCAGATCATGTATGGCCTGGCCGGTGAGCGCGACCTGCAGGAATACACCCTGCCGTGGCTGGCCGGCTACGAGCATTCGCAGCCCGTGCGCGTGGGCAATGCGGCCTCGACGCAGACCCAGCTCGATATCTACGGTGAACTCGCCGATGCCATGGCCCAGGCCATCAACGGCGGCTTGCCGCGCCACCCGCGCAGCGCCGCCATCGCCCGGCTGATCCTGCCTTACCTCGAGCGCATCTGGCGCGAGCCGGACGAAGGCATCTGGGAAGTGCGCGGTGGCCGGCAGCAGTTCGTGCATTCCAAGGTCATGGCCTGGGTGGCCTTCGACCGCGCCGCGGGGCTGGCCGACACTACCGAGGAAGGCCGCGAGCGTGGCCAGCATTATCGCCAGGTGGCCGAACAGATTCGTCGCGAAGTATGTGAACAGGGCCTGGATGCCAGTGGCCAGTATTTCGTCCAGGCCTATGGCTCGAGCGAAATGGACGCCAGCTTGTTGCAGATTGCCCTGACCGGCTTCCTGCCGGTGGATGATCCGCGCTTTTTGCGCACCCTGGAGCAGATCGAACAGCGCCTGCTGAAGCATGGCCTGCTGCTGCGCTACGACAGTGACAGCTGCAGTGACGGCCTGACGCCGGGCGAGGGCACCTTCCTGGTGTGCTCGTTCTGGCTGGCCGATGTGTATGTGCTGCTGGGCCGCCAGGCCCAGGCCCAGGCCCTGTACCAACGCCTGACCGGCCTGTGCAACGACCTCGGCCTGCTGGCCGAGCAGTACGACCCGGTCGGCCAGCGCATGCTCGGCAACTTCCCGCAGGCGTTCAGCCATATCGGTATCATCAACACCGCGCTGAACCTGCACCGGGCCCAGTGCCCGGTACGGGACCGGGCGACCCGGCGTTAACGACATGCGATGGCTGGCATGCCTTTGCCGGGCGGCTAGAGCAAACCCCAACGTTTCAGAAAGAACCGTGTCATACCGGCAAAAGGGCGGTCTGCACCGGCCTGGGTTCGTATGCGCAGCAAGAAATCACGCTGGCGCTCGGCAGTAAAGCCACCTTCCTGAAAAAGTAATACCAGCGTCTCCAGCGTTTCGTAGGCATTCCACCGCAGGCGCAGCAATTCCTGGCGGTTCAACCCGAGCACGTCCTCTGCAGCTTTCACCGCTCTGCCGGATTGACTGGATCCGGTTACGGCGACCAACCAGACTTCGCGTGTTTCCGGGATGGCTTTCCAGGCAAAGAGCTGTTCAGGGTCGGCGACGTACGGGTTGATGAGTTCAGCGTCTTCCTGAGCGTAGAGTCGTGCCACTGCAGCATCTGTGGTGGTGACTGGATCGGGGCAGATAGTCTGCAACAGGGATTTCAGCTCCGCGCCGTCGGTGGGCAGGGTCAACGGCACTGCAGGCGGCGCGAGCCTTGGGCCCTGCACCGGAAACGTATCGCCTTTATAGGTCTGGTTGCAGATTTGGCAACTGAACGTGTAGTTGTCGTAGCAATACGCCAGCCACCAGTACTGGCTTTTGGGTCGGAAGTGTTCGACGTCGCCATGCGCTACCACCGCAGTGTCCGCTTCACAGTAGATGCACTTGTTGTAGGACTCGACCTTGAGTTGCGGCTTGGCGCGGCCCCAGACCTGGCGGTTCTTGGGCCTGAAATTGACCGTTCCCGTATGGCCATCGTCCTGGTAGTACTGCACCAGGTTGTTGAGTTTGGTTTCCAGTTGAGTTCCGGTGAAGCCCTTTAATTTTGCGGCGGAGCGAGTGCGCGAAACCTTGATCATGGCTCGCTCTCTAGGTTTTTTGTGATGGCTGTGAGCTTGCTTGGCGATATCCTGGTTTTGCGCTTGTTCTTGAGCAATGAAGTTTTGAGGCTGCGGATCAACTCGGCTTGCTCTTTTGCATAGTGCGGCATGACGTCCCATTCGGGGGCGTCGTTCAAGATGCTCTGCAGCGCTTTCAACTGCGCGGCTTCCTGCTTGTTGAGCGAGTCTTTGAGGCTGAGTTCTCTGACTGCGTTGCGAGTCTTTTCGATTTCGACTGATTCCAGCGAGTCCAGACCGAACATGGGGCTCATCAGCAGTTGATGAAGCATCATCTTGCGCGGTTCGCCGACGAACGGGACCAGGGTAGGTGTTGCCGCTGAACCTTCTCTTCGGATGACATAGAGTTCACCTTCACCGCTCTGCTGTGCCGTGAGTGCCGAGTGCGTGGTGGCGATGAACTGGAAGTTCGGCAGGGTGCTGGAGAGAAACTCGACCAGATGACGCCGCCATACCGGATGCAGGTGCAGATCGATTTCGTCGATCAGCAGCACCCCGCGCGTGCCGAGCGGGTTCTTGCGGTCGGGAAAGGTTTCGGTAATCCGGTACAGTAGATCGCCACACCAGGCGGCCATGTTCTGGTAACCGTCGGAAAGCTGGTTGAGTGGTATTTCGCCATCTGCCGTGTTGAAAATGATCTGCCGCGTGGCCCGGTCAATGCGCGAGAACTGCATGCCGGGTAGAAGCTTGTCCAGCGCCTCATTGAGCGCACCCATCATCGACGACAGGCCTTTGCGGTAATCGAGGTCCATTACCCACTGTTCAAGTGACACCAGGCTGGCGTCTGGCGAAAACATGGTCGCCATGCCTTGCGCCCGTGGTACCCGTGAGCGTTCATCGGGGAACGTGGAGCGCATGTTGGTCACCGGTGGCCGACGGGAAACACCGTAAGCCAGGACAAAGTAGTTGCGATCAGCTTTGGCAATCGCGGCATCCAGCGCTTCCAGCGAGGCATGGTTGTTGGCGAAAATCTTGCGGATTCCGTCGCCACGGTTGATTTCCAGCGCTATCTCTCGGGTTTCGCCCTTGGCGGTAACAAGCGTTCCTTCAATACGGCATTTCTTCGCGCCATTTCTGATCCATGAATCAGGGGTGCCGAGCAGTTCAGGAAGGGCATCGCTGCCTGCCAGCAGCAATGCAATCGCTCGCAGCACCGAACTTTTGCCGCAGCCGTTTTCGCCAAGTAGCAAAGTCCAGCGACGCGTTCCGCCGACACTGGCATGGAAGTCCAGGTCCAGGGACTTGATCGAACGGACATCGCGCAACGCGATTCGCACCAGATACATCGTGAGGTCCTTCCAGTTCTGTAGGCGTATCAGTCATCTTGAAAGGCGACTGTCTGTTGGCGAGGGGGCTTGGGCAATGATCAACGTCATGCCTGTCAGCAATCAAGGTGGCGCTCATTTTAGCAGTTGCGAGAAGCTACCCGAACCGAGTATCAAGGCTTTTCACACAGAGCCTTGCGCAAACACCATTCGGCACGGAGCACCCATGGGTATTCGCGGTACAGACCGGCAGATCGGCAACATCGAGTTCAATGTCAGCGTCATCGACCCGGACGGCTATGAACTGGCGGTGTGGACGGCCCAAGCCTGATGGCCAACCACAAGATCGAAATCCGCCGACGCAACATCGGCAAGATCCTGCAGGCGGCGGAAAAGGTATTTGCCGAAAAGGGCTACGGCGCCACCTCGATGGGCGATATTGCCGAGCAGGCCGAGTTGCCGCGTTCCAACCTGCATTATTACTTCAGCACCAAGGACGACCTGTTCCGTGCGGTGTTGCAGGATCTGCTGGAGGTGTGGAAACAGGACGCGCTGTGCTTCGAGAACTTCGACGACCCGCGCGTGGTACTGACCAGTTATATCCGCGCCAAGATGGGCCATTCACGCTCACGCCCGCTGGGTTCGAAGATCTGGGCCGAGGAGATGCTGCACGGGGCGCCGGTGCTGGGGGCGGACCTGGCGGAAAGCCTGGTGCCCTGGGCCAAACTGAAGGAGGCCAAGATCCGTCGTTGGGTAGAAGAGGGGCGCATCCTGGCGGTGGAGCCTTCGGCGCTGCTGTACATGATCTGGGCCTCGACCCAGCACTATGCCGACTTTGGTTACCAGGTCGAGCTGCTCAATGGTGGCGAGGCGTTGTCGGACATGGCGTTCGAGAATGCGGTGCAGACGGTGACTTGCGTGATTCTGCGGGGGATCGGGCTGGAGCCTTGATGGGCAAAGCCTGGTTTGCGCCGGCAGTGTATGAGCGGCCTTGTGTCGCGAAAGGGCCGCAGAGCGGCCCCGTCGATTTACGCATCGATAGATGAATTCGGGGGCCGCTTCGCGGCCCTTTCGCGGCACAAGGCCGCTCCCACAGGGGTAGTGTGAACTCGAAGCCAGCGCAGTACCTGTAGGAGCGGCCTTGTGCCGCGAAGCAGGCGACGCGGAGGATGGCACCGGCTGCGCCGGTGTTCGCGGCTGAAGCCGCTCCCCCAGGGGTAGTGTCAACGCGAAGCCAGCGCAGTACCTGTGGGAGCGGCCTTGTGCCGCGAAGCAGGCGACGCGGAGGATGGCACCGGCTGCGCCGGTGTTCGCGGCTGAAGCCGCTCCCCCAGGGGTAGTGTCAATGCGAAGCCTGCGCAGTACCTGTAGGAGCGGCCTTGTGCCGCGAAGCAGGCGACGCGGAGGATGGCACCGGCTGCGCCGATGTTCGCGGCTGAAGCCGCTCCCCCAGGGGTAGTGTCAACGCGAAGCCTGCGCAGTACCTGTGGGAGCGGCCTTGTGCCGCGAAGCAGGCGACGCGGAGGATGGCACCGGCTGCGCCGGTGTTCGCGGCTGAAGCCGCTCTCCCAGGGGTAGTGTCAACGCGAAGCCTGCGCAGTACCTGTAGGAGCGGCCTTGTGCCGCGAAGCAGGCGACGCAGTGGATGGCACAGGCTTCGCCCGTGTTCGCGGGGCAAGCCCGCTCCCACAGGATGGACTGCCCCCCAAAAGTTGGACAGTTTTGAGCAAGACAGTTGCTCCCACCAGGATTGCGTCAGTCGGTCGGGTAGCGATCCGCTTCAACTGGCCTCGCGGTAGGGGTTACGTGGGTCCTGCGTCCAGTTCAGGTACGGCTTGCCGGTATCCTGCGCCACCATGTCGATGCAGCCTTCCACCGGGCAGGTGATCTGGCACAGGTTACAGCCGACGCATTCCTCTTCCACCACGCTGTAGGCATGCGTGCCATCGGCCTTCGGCGTGCTGGCAATGGCCTGGTGCGAGGTGTCCTCGCAGGCAATGTGGCAGCGCCCGCAGCCAATGCACGCCTGCTGGTCGATGTGCGCCACCGACTTGTAGTTCATGTCCAGGTACTTCCAGTCGGTGGTATGCGCCACCGCCTGGCCACGGAACGCCTCGAGGTTGTGATGCCCATGCTGGTCCATCCAGCGTGCCAGGCCGTCCTTCATGTCTTCGACGATGCGGAAACCATGCAACATCGCCGCCGTGCACACCTGCACGGCACCACTGCCCAGGGCCATGAATTCGGCGGCATCGCGCCAGTTGCCGATGCCACCAATGCCGCAGATCGGCAAGCCACGGGTCTGCGGGTCGCGGGCGATTTCCGCCACCATGTTCAGGGCGATCGGCTTGACTGCCGAACCGCAGTAGCCGCCATGGGTGCTCTGGTCACCGACAATGGGGTGGGCGACCATGCGCTCCAGGTCGACACTGGTGATTGAGTTGATGGTGTTGATCAACGACACCGCATCGGCGCCGCCACGGTGCGCGGCGCGGGCCGACTGGCGGATGTCGGTGATATTCGGCGTGAGCTTGACGATCACTGGCAGCGAGCAATGCGTCTTGCACCAGCGGGTGACCATCTCCACGTACTCTGGCACCTGGCCCACCGCCGCGCCCATGCCACGCTCCGGCATGCCGTGCGGGCAGCCGAAATTCAGCTCGATGCCATCAGCCCCGGTGGCCTCCACCAGCGGCAGGATGAACTTCCATGACTCTTCCACGCACGGCACCATCAGCGACACGATCAGCGCACGGTCCGGCCAGTCCTTCTTCACCTGGGTGATTTCGCGCAGGTTGATCTCCAGCGAACGGTCGGTGATCAGCTCGATGTTGTTGATGCCTTGCACTTGACGATTCGGGCCAAAGTGCGCCGAATAGCGCGACGACACGTTGACCGCCGCCGGGTCCTCGCCCAGTGTCTTCCACACCACGCCGCCCCAGCCGGCCTCGAAGGCTCGTACCACGTTGTAGGCCTTGTCGGTTGGCGGGGCGGAGGCCAGCCAGAAAGGGTTGGGTGCCTTGATACCGGCAAATTCGATCGACAGGTCGGCCATTTACGCTGCCTCCACATTGAGCATGAGTCGGGCATGGATGGCTTCGGCGGCCAGCTTGCCATGTTGCACGGCCTGGACGGTGAGGTCCTGGCCCAGTGCGGTGCAGTCGCCGCCGGCATAGATCCCCGGCAGGCTGGTCTGCATCGTTGCATCGACCCGGATACGCTCGCCGTCGCGGGCCAGTTGCGCCGCCAGCGGGTCACCGAGGCTGCTGTCGTCGAAGCGCTGGCCGATGGCCTTGAAGATGGCATCGGCGGCCAGCTCGAAGGTTTCGCCG
Source organism: Pseudomonas sp. TE21394 (assembly GCF_054057835.1). Taxonomy (NCBI): domain Bacteria; kingdom Pseudomonadati; phylum Pseudomonadota; class Gammaproteobacteria; order Pseudomonadales; family Pseudomonadaceae; genus Pseudomonas; species Pseudomonas sp. TE21394. Next base: position 3,936,917 of record NZ_JBSRZR010000001.1, read on the forward strand.
GTGTCGCGCAGGCGGCCGTCAGCCAGCTCGGTGCGGGCAAAGCGCATGCCGCGCACCTTGCCGGTGTCGTCCAGCAGCACGGCATCGGGGCGGGCCCAGGTGTGCAGGCGTACCTGGTTGGCCTTGGCAATGTCCTGTTCATGGCCGGTGGCGCCCATGTCGGCGTGACCGCGACGGTACACCAGGTTGACGTCGCGGGCGCCAAGGCGGCTCATCTGTACGGCCATGTCGATCGCGGTGTTGCCGGCACCGATCACTACGCACCGGTCGGCCAGTGGCAGTTGGCTCAGGTCATCGGCCTGGCGCAGTTCGCGGATATATTCTGTGGCGGCGAGCAGGCCGGGGGCTTCTTCAGCGTCCAGGCCAAGCCGGCGCACCGCATTAAGGCCGAGGCCGAGGAACACCGCGTCATACTGGTCGCGCAGCTCGCCCAGGCCGAGATTGCCGCCCAGGCGCTGGCCATGCCGAATCTCGATGCCACCGATGCCCAGCAGGAACTCCACTTCACGCTGGGCGAAATCATCCACCAACTTGTAGCGGGCGATACCGTACTCGTTCAGGCCGCCGGCCTTGTCGCAGGCTTCGAACACCACCACGTCATGCCCGTGCATGGCCAGGCGATGGGCGCAGGCCAGCCCGGCCGGGCCGGCACCGACCACGGCGATGCGCTTGCCGGTGGCTGGCGAGCGCTGGAACGGGTGCGCGGTGAAATGCGCATTGTCCAGGGCATAGCGCTGCAGCTGGCCGATCAGCACGGGGGCGCATTCCTCGGCATTGTTGCGCACGCAGGCTTGCTGGCAGAGGATTTCGGTGGGGCAGACGCGGGCACAGCTGCCGCCGAGAATATTCGCCGAAAGGATGCGTTCGGCGGCGCCTTGCAGGTTGTCGTCACTGATGCGGTGGATGAACGACGGGATGTCGATTTCGCTGGGGCAGGCGTTGACGCAGGGCGCGTCGTAACAGTACAGGCAGCGCGCGCTTTCGACGGCGGCCTGGCGGGGAGTGAGGGGTGGGGCCAGGTCGCTGAAGCGCTCGGCCAGATGGTCGGCACCGGCCCGGGGGCGCGGCAAGTGGTTCAGGGCGTCGATCACGGTTGTAGCCTCTCTATTTTTCTTGGATGCAGGCAACAAGGATTGCGGTGGTTTCTTGGGCCGCTGCGCGCCCCATCGCGACACAAGGCCGCTCCTGCAAGGAACCGCACACTCCTGTGGGAGCGGCCTTGTGCCGCGATGGGCTGCGCAGCAGCCCCAATCGCTTCAGCGCTGCACGGGCGTCGGCCGCTGCACTTCGGCCCTGCGCCCGAGCACCTCGTACACCGACGGATACGCCGGCCGTTCCACATATCGCCCCGCACCCGCTTCTGCGCGCAGGTCGCCATCGGCCCAGCGCAGCTTGCCCTGGCTGATGGTGTGGCTGGGAATACCGCGCACGGTGCGGCCTTCGAAAATGTTGAAATCCACTTGCTGGTGGTGGGTCTGGGCGGAAATGGTGCGCGTGCCGTGCGGGTCCCACAGCACCAGGTCGGCATCGGCACCCACGCGGATGGCGCCCTTGCGCGGGAACAGGTTGAAGATCTTTGCCGTGTTGGTGGAGGTCAGCGCGACGAACTCATGCATCGACAGACGCCCACTGTTTACCCCGGCATCCCACAGCACTGCCATGCGGTCCTCGATGCCGGCCGTACCATTGGGAATTCGGCTGAAGTCATCGCGGCCCATGGCTTTCTGCTCGGCGCAGAAGCAGCAATGGTCAGTGGCGGTGGTATGCAGGTTGCCCGACTGCAGGCCGCGCCACAGCGCTTCCTGATGCTCGCGCGGGCGGAATGGCGGGCTCATTACATAACCTGCGGCGGTAGCCCAATCCGGGTCACGGTAGACGCTGTCATCCAGCAGCAGGTGGCCGGGCAGCACCTCGCCGTAGACCGGCTGGCCCTTGCCGCGCGCATAAGCAATTTCATCCAGCGCTTCGCGGCTGGAAACGTGCACCAGGTACAGCGGCGTACCGAGGGTTTCGGCAATGCGGATGGCGCGGCTGGCGGCCTCGCCCTCGACTTGCGAGGGGCGCGACAACGGGTGCGCTTCCGGCCCGGTCAGGCCCTGGGCCAGCAGTTTCTTCTGCAGGTGGTACACCAGCTCGCCGTTCTCGGCATGCACGGTGGGCACCGCACCGAGTTGCAGGCAGCGCTCGAAGCTGGCCACCAAGGTGTCGTCGGCGGCCATGATGGCGTTCTTGTACGCCATGAAGTGCTTGAAGCTGTTCACTCCATGCCTGGCTACCAGCTCGCCCATTTCTTCCGCCACCTGCTCGCTCCACCAGGTGATGGCCACGTGGAAGCCATAGTCACTGGCGCTTTTCTGCGCCCAGCCACGCCAGGTGTGGTAGGCCTCCAGCAACGATTGCTGCGGGTTGGGGATGACGAAGTCGATGATCGAGGTGGTGCCCCCGGCCAGGCCGGCGGCGGTACCGCTGAAGAAGTCCTCGCTGGCCACGGTGCCCATGAACGGCAATTGCATGTGCGTGTGCGGGTCGATGCCGCCGGGCATCAGGTACCGGCCGCTGCCGTCGAGGAGCTCGCAGCCGCTGGGCGGTTCGAGGTTCTGGCCGATGGCGCGGATCAGGCCATCGGCACACAGGACATCGGCGGGGTAGCTTTCTTCGTGGGTGACCACGGTGGGGCCACGGATCAACAGGGACATGCCGTCTTCCTCGCAGGCTGACCGGTCTGGGCCGGTTCTTGGAATTGTCAGGGGCAGGCGAGCAGGGCGGTTAATCCTGTCAGGCCTGACAAGAATCGAGGCTAGATGCTGATCAGGCATTCAGCAAGAAAATTTTCCTATTAATTTTATGGTTTTTAAGTAATTGAAAATAAAAGATTAATTCACATGGTTGTGCTGGTATCAGGGTTTTGATGAACATTGACTAACTTGACAAGATAAAAATCTGGTCGAGATTTTCAAGCACATTACGCGTGTACTCCGGCCATCGCACCAAGCCGATGAGCGAAGAATTAAAAGAACATCTGGAGAAAGCCCATGCAGCAGAGCAGATCGGAAGTGGTCGAGCAGGGTGGCCTGTTCGAGCTGTCCGAGGGCAGCGATGTCCTCGACAGCCCGCGCTACAACCACGATATCGCCCCGACCAAGGTGCACCAGCGCACCTGGAACAAATGGCATATCACCGCCTTGTGGGTGGGCATGTCCATCTGCGTACCCACCTATACCCTTGGCGGCGTGCTCACTGCGTATTTCGGCCTCAGCGTGGGCGAGGCGTTGCTGGCGATCCTGCTGGCCAACCTGATCGTACTGATCCCGCTCACCCTCAATGCGTTTCCCGGCACCAAGTACGGCATCCCGTTCCCGGTGCTGCTGCGTTCGTCGTTCGGCATCCTCGGCTCCAACGTACCGTGCCTGATCCGCGCGGTGGTCGCCTGTGGCTGGTTCGGCATCCAGACCCTGTTCGGCGGATTGGCCATTCACCTGTTCCTCGGCTCGGTATTCGACGGCTGGAAGGCCCTGGGCGGTACCGGCGAGGTGATCGGTTTCATGATCTTCTGGTGCCTGAACCTGTGGGTGGTGCTGCGCGGTGCCGAGTCGATCAAGTGGCTGGAAACGCTGTCGGCACCACTGCTGGTGGCGGTGGGAATCGGCCTGCTGTTGTGGGCCTTGCCGCACATGTCGATGACCGAGCTGCTGGCCCAGCCAGCCAAGCGCCCGGCAGGCGCCAGCATGCTTGGGTACTTCTGCGCCGGGCTCACTGCCATGGTCGGGTTCTGGGCCACGCTGTCGCTGAACATCCCCGACTTCAGCCGCTACGCCCGCAGCCAGAAGGACCAGATTCTCGGGCAGATCTTCGGCCTGCCGCTGACCATGTTCCTGTTCGCCGCCCTGGGCGTGGTGCTGACCGCCGCCTCGGCGTCGCTGGTTGGCGAGACCGTGGCCGACCCGGTCAGCCTGATCGGCAAGATCCACAGCCCGTTCTGGGTGGCCCTGGCCATGGCCTTGATCGTGATCGCCACGCTGTCGACCAACACTGCGGCGAACATCGTGTCGCCGACCAACGATTTCCAGAACATCGCCCCGCGCCTGATCGGGCGCAGCCGCGCGGTGTGGCTGACCGGCTTCATCGGCCTGGCGCTGATGGGCCATGAGTTGCTCAAGAAGCTGGGCTGGATCGTCTCCGACCTGAGCCTGGAGAGTGTGTACTCCAACTGGTTGCTGGGTTATTCCAGCCTGCTGGGGCCGATCGCCGGGATCATGGTGGTGGATTACTTCCTGGTCCGCCGGCAACAGCTGGACCTGGCCGGGCTGTACCGCGACGACGTGTACCCGGCGTGGAACTGGGCCGGTTTTGCCGCCTTTGCGTTGCCGGTCGCGTTGACGGTGATGGCCATCGGCAACAGCAGCTTCAGCTGGTTCTACGACTATGGCTGGTTCACCGGCTCGCTGCTGGGAGGGGGGCTGTACTACCTGTTCGCCGGGGTGCTGGCGCGCAGCCCGGCGCAGGTGGCCAAGCCTTTGCCTTGAGACCGCGTGTGCTGCTTCGCGGGCATGCCCGCGAAGAGGCCGGCACAGACAACAACAAAGCCTGAAGGAGAAACCCGTGACCCCAGTCCAAGAGATCCTCAACACCACCGCCCGGCATGTCGACAGCGCCCGCCTGTGGCAATCGCTCATGGACCTGGCGCGCCTCGGTGCCACTGCCAAGGGCGGTGTCTGCCGCCTGGCCCTGACCGACCTCGACCGCCAGGCCCGTGACCTGTTCGTGCAGTGGTGCGAAGCCGCCGGCTGCACGGTGAGCATCGACGCTGTCGGGAATATCTTCGCCCGTCGCCCAGGGCGTAACCCCAAGCTGCCGCCGGTGATGACCGGCAGCCATATCGATACCCAGCCCACCGGTGGCAAGTTCGATGGCTGCTTCGGGGTCATGGCAGGGCTGGAGGTGATCCGTACCCTCAACGACCTGGGTGTGGAAACCGAAGCGCCGTTGGAGGTGGTGGTATGGACCAACGAGGAGGGCTCGCGCTTTGCCCCGTGCATGATGGGTTCAGGCGTGTTCGCCGGCAAGTTCACCCTGGAGGAAACCCTGGCCAAGCGTGATGCCCAGGGGGTCAGTGTCGGCGAGGCGTTGAACGCCATCGGCTATGCCGGCCCGCGTGCGGTGCTGGGCCACCCGGTGGGGGCCTATTTCGAAGCGCATATCGAGCAGGGGCCGATCCTGGAGGACCAGGCCAGGACCATCGGCGTGGTGCTGGGCGCGTTGGGCCAGAAATGGTTCGACCTGACCCTGCGCGGCGTCGAAGCCCATGCCGGGCCGACACCCATGCACCTGCGCAAGGACGCCCTGGTCGGCGCCGCCGCCGTGGTCGAAGCGGTCAACCGCACGGCCCTCGGCCACCAGCCGCATGCATGTGGCACGGTGGGTTGCCTGCAGGCCTACCCCGGCTCGCGCAACGTGATCCCCGGCGAAGTGCGCATGACCCTGGACTTCCGCCACCTGGAAGGCGAGCAACTGGATGCGATGATCAGTGAAGTGCGGGCGGTGATCGAGGCGACCTGTGCCAAGCACGGCTTGAGCCACACGCTGGTGCCGACGGCTGACTTCCCGGCGTTGTACTTCGACAAAGGCTGTGTCGATGCCGTGCGCGAGTCGGCCAAGGCGCTGGGCTTGCCACATATGGACATCGTCAGTGGGGCAGGGCACGACGCGATCTTCCTTGCCGAAATGGGGCCGGCGGGGATGATTTTCGTGCCCTGCGAAAACGGCATCAGCCATAACGAAATCGAGAATGCCACGCCAGAGGACCTGGCGGCGGGCTGCGCGGTGCTGCTGCGGGCGATGCTGGCGGCGTCTGAGGCGATTGCCAGCGGGCGCCTGGCGGCTTAGCAACGCCGCCTCAGCAGCAGGGGCTCGTCGCCGGTGCAGTCTCCGCCTGGTTGAAGACTGCCATCGCGCCCGATGTGGTAGCGCTGCAGGTCCTGCGCCAGGGTCAGGTGCCCGTTGTAATGGGCCGCGGCTTCGTCACGTATGTCGACTATGCTCGGGCTGCGCCGTGGGTCCGGCTGGTAGCGGGCGCTGAAGTGCGTGAGCACCAGGTTGCGCACGCCTGCCGCTTCGGCAAAGCGCGCCACCGCCGCTGCGGTGCTATGGCCGAAGGTGACCCCGGTGCGTTCGACCACTGGCTGGGTGAACGTGGCTTCGTGGACCAGCACGTCCGCGCCCTTGGCGGCGTCGGCCAACAGTTCTGGGTTGTCGTTGTCGCCGCACACAATCACGCGCCGGGGCGGACGCGACGGGCGCAGGTAATCCTGGCCGTGCAGCGTCCGTCCGCCGTGCTCCACCACCAGGCCCTTGACCAGGTCGCCCCACAGCGGCCCGCGGGGGATGCCTTCGGCTGCCAGGCGTGCGACATCCAGGCGTGGTTCGGGGTTGATTTCGGTGAACACGAAAGCGACGCTCGGGACCCGGTGCGACAGCTGCACCGTAGTGACCTGCATCGCCTCACTGTGCCATTCCAGCAGGTCCTCCACGGCTAGCAGGCGCAGTTCGAACGGCAGGAAGGTGTCGCTGGCCGCCAGCCCCTGACGGACCCATTCGTGCAGGGCAACCGGCAGCACCAGGTCAAGTGGCTGGGTGCGTCCGCTCATGCCGGCGCTGGCCAGCAGGCCCGGCAGGCCGAAGCAGTGGTCGCCATGTACATGGGTGATGAAGATCGCCCGCAGGTCGCGGATCGAAAGCGGCGTATGCAGCAGCCGATGCTGAGTGCCTTCGCCGCAGTCGACCAGGTACCAGTGGCTGCCCGTGGCTTCGATCACGGCCGTGGCGCTGACATTGCGTGCCTTGGTGGGCACCCCGGCGGAGGTGCCGAGGAACAGCAGATCCATTACAACTCCTTGGTGATGCCCGGGCCCGGCTGGCCGAACCGCCCCGTGGTTTACCGGGGTGCTTCAGCATCCGCCTGGCGCCAGATCAGTTCGCTGGTGTCGTAGCCCTGCTCGCGGGCGATATCCAGCAGCTGCTCGCGGGTCTGGTCGGGGATGGCCGGCGTGCGCGAGAGCAGCCACAGGTACTCACGGTTGGGGTGCCCGACCAGGGCCACGCGGTAATCCTTGTCGTGGTACAGCACCCAGTACTCGCCCTTGGTCAGGCCGGGTGCCAGGCGGCTGAACCAGTTGTCGAAGCGCACCCAGAGCTTGTCGGTCCTGCCCGGTTGCTGGGCTTCGGCGATGCCCCTGGCTTCATTCCACTGGCCGTCCTTTTCCCGACAGCGATTGGTCACGTCGACACGGCCGTCTGCCCGCAGGCCATAGCGCGCCTCGGACTGCACGCAGTTGCGCTGAAAGAACATCGGCAAGCGCGCCAGTTCGTACCAGGTGCCCTGGTAGCGTTGCAGGTCGACCTGCTGGGTATGTGGCGGCTCCGGGTGGTCGTTGCCGGCGCAGCCGAGCAGGGCCAGGGTAAGGCAGGAAAGCAGTAGCGGGGTGCGTAGCGCCATGATCGACCTCCTTGCGGTGAATGGGCTTACCTGTGTTTCGATGCGGGCGCGCGGCAAAAGTTGTACCGGATTGTGTCTTTCGGAACGAGCCAGTCTGCACGCTGCCGGCGCGCACCTGATGAGCGATCATTACACCCTTTGACGAAGCCTGCGAGTGCTGCTGGGGCAGGCTGTATCACAGCCAGTAGGTCACCGCCCACCACCCCAGCCCTCCCATCACCACGGTGTAGGGCAAGGCCATCCATACCATCCGCCCATACGACAACCGGACCAGCGGCGCGATCGCCGAGGTCAGCAGGAACAGGAACGCCGCCTGCCCGTTCGGGGTCGCCACGCTAGGCAGGTTGGTGCCGGTGTTGATCGCCACCGCCAGGGTCTCGAAATGCTCGCGGCTCATGCCGCCATTGACAAATGCCTGCTTCACTTCGGTGATGTAGATGGTGGCGACGAATACGTTGTCGCTGATCGCCGAAAGCAAGCCATTGGCCAGGTACAGCATGCCTGGCTGCTGTTCGGCCGGCAGGGCCAGTACCCAGGTAATCAGCGGGCTGAACAACTGCTGCTGGTGGATCACCGCCACCACGGCAAAGAACACCACCAGCAACGCGGTAAACGGCATGGCGTCCTGGAAGGCACGGCCCAGGCGGTGTTCATCGGTGATACCGGTGAACGCCGTGATCAGCACGATCACCATCAGGCCGATCAGGCCGACTTCGGCAACGTGCAACCCCAGGCAGACGATCAGGACCAGTGCGGCAAGCCCTTGCACCCACAGCGCGATGCGCTGGGCGGGGGTGCGTGCGGCATCGTCCTCGGCGGCGTAGGTGGCCAGCACCTGGCGCACCGGCTCGGGCATCAATGTGCCGTAACCGAACAGGCGCAGCTTCTCCAGCAGCACGCAGGTCAGCAGGCCGGCAGCCAGTACGGGTAACGATACCGGCGCCACCTTGAGGAAGAAATCGGCAAAATGCCAGCCCATCTCGTGGCCTATCAGCAGGTTCTGCGGTTCGCCCACCAAGGTGCATACACCGCCCAGGGCGGTTCCCACCGCACCATGCATCAACAGGCTGCGCAGGAAGTCGCGGAACTGGTCGAGGTCTTCACGGTGCAGTGCCGCGACCTGCTGGTCACTGTCCAGCGCAACGTCTTCGCGTGGGTTGGCCCCGGAAGCAACACGGTGGTACACCGCATAGAAGCCGACCGCGGCGCTGATGATCACGGCGGTCACGGTCAGTGCGTCGAGAAACGCCGAGAGAAAGGCCGACAGCACGCAGAACAGCAACGCCAGGATTGCCTTCGAACGCACCCCGAGCAAAATGCGCGAGAACAGGAACAGCAGCAGTTCCTTCATGAAGTGGATGCCTGCGACCATGAACATCAGCAGCAGGATGACCGGGAAGTTGTGCTGCAACTCCTCGTACAGCGCTTGCGGGGTGGTCATCTGCAACAGCAGCGCTTCGACCAGCAGCAGGCCGCCGGGCATCAGCGGGTAGCATTTCAGGGCCATGCCCAGGGTGAAGATGAACTCAAGCACCAGCGCCCAGCCGGCGGCGACCGGGCCAAGGGTGGCCAGCAGCAGCGGGTTGAGCACCAGGAACAGGCAGATGACGACCTTGTACCAAAGCGGCGACTGGCCCAGGAAGCTGTGGGCAAGGGCGCCAGTCAGGGAGCGCGACATGAATTTGTGTCCTTATGATTCGGCGATGGCGAACGGTGCCGGATCAGCGCGGCTTAGGCAAGGCATACAGTCCCGTTTTTGGCACAAGTACGGCCATCGGGCTGGGGTACCATCCGTGGCATGAACCTTTCACCCCGCAGGAGTGCCGCCCGTGACCGAGTACAGCGCATTCAAGGTCGAACTGACCGACAATATTGCCCATGTCCAGATCAACCGCCCGGAAAAGGTCAATGCGATGAACGCCGCCTTCTGGGAAGAGATCATCGATATCTTCCAATGGGTCGACGATACCGACGCGGTGCGGGTCGTGGTGCTCAGCGGCGCCGGCAAGCATTTTTCCGCCGGCATCGACCTGACGATGCTGGCCTCGCTGGCGGGGCAGATGGGCAAGGACGTCGGCCGCAACGCGCGCTTCCTGCGCAGTACCATCCTGCGTCTGCAGGCGTCGTTCAATGCCGTGGACAAGTGCCGCAAGCCGGTACTGGCCGCCGTGCAAGGCTATTGCATCGGCGGCGCCATCGACCTCATCTCGGCCTGCGACATGCGTTACTGTAGCGCCGATGCGCAATTCTCGATCAAGGAGATCGACATGGGCATGGCTGCCGATGTCGGCACACTGCAACGTTTGCCGCGTATCATCGGTGACGGCATGATGCGTGAGCTGGCCTTCACCGGGCGCAATGTCGAGGCTGCAGAGGCGCTGCGCATTGGCCTGGTCAACCGCGTCTATGATGATCAGGCCGCGCTGAAGGACGGGGTCTTTGCCCTCGCCGGCGAGATTGCCGCAAAATCACCGATTGCCGTGGCCGGCACCAAGGAGATGCTCAGCTACATGCGTGACCATCGCATTGACGATGGCCTGGAATACATCGCCACCTGGAACGCCGCGATGCTGCAGTCCGAAGACCTGCGCGTGGCCGTGGCGGCGCACATGAGCAAACAGAAACCGACGTTCGCCGACTGACCGGGCCGGGGGACGCGCAGTAAAGGATCCCCAACATGTCAGCACGCTGGACTACTGCAGTACTCGACCCGCAGATCACCGGGGGCCTGGCCGTAGCCCGCAGCCCGGAAGGGTTCCTGATGGACGCCAACGGTGCGCTGTTTTCCCGCGACTGGCTCAAGCGTCAGGACCTGGATGTGCTGTGCGAGCACGGCATCGGCCACTTCGATGGCCAGCCGGTGTTCCTGCTGGAGCTGCGCAGCGCCACCGAGATGCCTGGTTGTGTCTGGCGTGGCCTGCGTGCGTTCATGCTCGAAGGCGACTTCGACACCTACAAGGTGCTGGGCTACGCCGCGCAGATCGGCACCTGGGCACGCGAGCACCGCTTCTGCGGCAGTTGCGGCCAGGCGATGACGCAGATCCGCTGGGAGCGGGCGATGTACTGCCAGCCCTGCGACCTGCGCAGCTACCCGCGCATTTCGCCGAGCATGATCGTGCTGGTGACCCGTGGCGACGAGATTCTGCTGGCCCGCTCGCCGCGCTTCGTCACCGGGGTGTACAGCACCCTGGCAGGCTTCGCCGAACCGGGTGAGTCGGCCGAAGATTGCCTGGTGCGCGAAGTGCGCGAGGAAGTGGCGGTGGAGGTGAAGAACATCCAGTATGTGGGCAGCCAGTGCTGGCCGTTCCCGCATTCGATGATGCTGGGCTTTCATGCCGAATACGCCGGCGGCGATATCGTCATGCAGCCGGACGAGATCGAGGATGCCAGGTGGTTCAGCGTCCACGACCTGCCGCCGCTGCCAGCCGGGCGCTCCATCGCCCGGTACCTCATCGACCTCTACGTTGCGCGCCGCCTAGGCCTGCCCGAACCAGTGCTGCCACGCTAGGCGCACGGTCAAGGCCAGCACCACGGTGATGAATACAGGGCGGATGAACTTGCTGCCGCCGCTGATCGCCGTGCGTGCCCCGAAGAAGGCGCCCACCATCACCGACAGGCCCATGCACAGGCCGACGATATAGTCGACCTGCCCCGAGATGATGAACACCGTCAGCGCCGCGATGTTGCTGACGAAGTTCATGCTGCGCGCCACACCGCTGGCGCGCACCAGGTCGATGGGGTACAGCAGCAGGGTGCTGACAGTCCAGAACGCCCCGGTACCCGGGCCGGCGACGCCGTCGTAGAAGCCCAGGGTGAAGCCTTGTGGCAGCTGCCATTTCTTCCTGATCGGGGCGTCGGCATCGAGCGGTGCCTTGGGCGTGCCGCCGAACAGCAGGTAGATGCCACAGGCGAAGACGATCACCGGCAGCATCTTGTTCAGCCATTCGGCTGGCATGTAGTGGGCGATCACTGCACCGAGCAGGGCCCCGGTCAGGGTGGCGAACAATGCCGGGCGCCATTGCGCGGGGTGGAACAGCTTGCGTTTGTAGTAGGTGAAACCTGCCGTCGCCGAGCCGAATGTGGAACTGAGCTTGTTGGTACCCAGCACCAGGTGGGGGGGCATGCCGGCGGTGAGCAGGGCGGGGGTGGTGAGCAGGCCGCCGCCGCCGGCGATGGCGTCGATGAAACCGGCGACGAAGGCGACCAGCGCCAGGATCAGCAGGGTGAGCGGTTCTACGGTGAGTTCAAAGGGCATGGGATTGGCAGGCAAGAAGGCAAGGGGGCGGCAAACGGGCGCGCCAGAAGGGGGACATGGTAATCCTGGGGGCGGTGTGTTGCCAGTGCCGGGCTTTTCGCAGGCATGCCCGCGAAAAGGCCGCACTGGCAAAACCCATCAGCTACGGATGAACGCCAGCAAATCCGCATTGATCACATCGGCATGGGTGGTCGGCATGCCATGCGGGTAGCCTTTATAGGTCTTCAGCGTCCCGTTGGGCAGCAACTGCGCCGACAGCAACCCGGCGTTCTCATACGGCACGATCTGGTCATCGTCCCCATGCATCACCAGCACCGGCTGGGTGATGCCCTTCAGGTCTTCGGTGAAGTCGGTCTGGGAAAACGCCACGATGCCATCGTAATGGGCCTTGGCGCTGCCGATCATGCCCTGGCGCCACCAGTTGCCGATGATGCCCTCGCTGGCCTCGACACCGGGGCGGTTGTAGCCATAGAACGGCCCAGCCGGCACATCCCGGTAGAACTGTGCACGGTTGCTGGCGACCTCGGCCTGGAAACCGTCGAACACCGACTTGGGCAAGCCGCCCGGGTTGGCCGCTGTCTGGACCATCAGTGGTGGCACGGCGGCGATCAGCACGGCCTTGGCGACCTTGTCGTCGGGGTGGCGGGCCATGTAGCGCACCACTTCGCCGCCACCGGTCGAATGGCCGACATGCACGGCACCCTGTATACCCAGGTGGGTGACCACCGCTGCCACGTCGTCGGCGTAGTGGTCCATGTCATGGCCGTCCCAGACCTGGCTGGAACGGCCATGGCCACGGCGGTCGTGGGCGACCACACGGTAACCGTGAGCGAGGAAGAACAGCATTTGCGCGTCCCAGTCATCGGCGCTCAGCGGCCAGCCGTGATGGAAGTGAATGACCGGCGCGTCGCGCGGGCCCCAGTCCTTGTAGAAGATCTGTACGCCGTCCTGCGTGGTTACATAGCTCATGGTCGTGTCTCCTGTGTGCAGGCACCGAAGGGAGCTATTGAGCATAGGAGGAATTTGGACGGCTATCGGGCTTTTGTATCGCCTGTGCAGGCGACACAGATGCCCTCAGACGCGGTCGCGCATGCGGTACCAGGCTTTGGCGGCGGCTTCCAGCGGTGCGGCCAGCAGGTCGCCGCCCGGAAAGCGGCCGTTGTCGATGCCCTGGTACAGCGAAAGCAGGTCCTCATCACCCATGATGGCGTCACTCACGGCCCGTGCGGCGGCCAGGGTCGGCAGCACGCCATGCCCGGAAAAACCTTGCAACCAGTAGCGCTGGCCCTCATGGCCGACGTCCGGGGTGCGCTGCATGCTGCAATCGATATGGCCGCCCCAGGCGTAATCGATGGCCACCCCGGCCAGTTGCGGGAACACCCGCTCCAGGTAGGGGCGGGTGGCGCTGGCGACGTTCCTGGGAATCCCGCCCAGGTAGGTGCAGCCGCCACCGAACAGCAGGCGGTGGTCCGGGGTGAGGCGGAAGTAGTCGGGCACGAACTGGTTGTCGATCACGCAACTGTTGCGTGGCAGCAGCGACTGGGCGAACTCGGCATCCAGTGGCGCGGTGGCGACCTGGTAGGAGCCGACCGGCAGCAAGCGCCGTGACAGCTTGCGGTCGAGCCGGTCGATGTAGGCGTTGCAAGCCAGCACCAGCACGTCGCACCGTACCTCGCCGCAGGCGGTGCGTGCGACATAACCGTTGCCACTCGGCGCGTAGGCCAGCACCTGGCTTTGCTCGAAGATGCATCCGCCGGCAGCCTCGATGGCGCTGGCCAGGCCTTGGGCCAGTTTCAGCGGGTTGAGATGCGCACCGTTGGCGTCATACAGCGCAGCTTGGTAGCGCGGGCTGTCGATCCACTGTGGCAGCTCGTCGCGACCGATCAGGCGCAGGGCGTCGTAGCCCCATTTGTGTTCGGCATCGTGCAAGGCCTGTTCAAGCATTTTCACCCGGCGTGGCATCACGGCGGTCCACAGGCTGCCTGGCCGGTAGTCGATGTCGAAGCCATGGCGCTGCGGTAGTTCGCGCATTTCGTCGGCGGCCCAGCACATGCTGGCCCACAGGCGTTGGCTGCGCTCGGGACCCAGGGCTTTTTCCAGTGGTGGCATGTCGCATGACCAACCGAGCAGGGCCTGGCCTCCGTTGCGCCCGGACGCAGCCCAGGCCACGCGACTGGCCTCCAGCAGCGTCACGCGCTTGCCGGCCTGGGTCAGGCGCAGGGCAGTGTGCAAGCCGCTGAAGCCGGCGCCGATTATGAGCACCTCGGTGTCATGACGGCCTTGGAGGGTGGGGTGTAGTGGAATGCTGGCAGGGTAGGTCTGGGCATAGTACGTCGCGATGTGCTGTGCGGATTGCTTGAACATGCCGGAATCTCATGAAAATTATTTATATATTTTTCATGAAAATATATCAGGGAATTTTCATGTTGCCAGGGAAACCCTGCCCGACTGTCAGATCTACGCGTATCTCCAGGCATCGACAACCCGTACAAATGGCCTTGGTCAATACGGCCATCCATTCAAGGAAGCAACGATGAAACAAGCTGAACAAAAGTCGATCCGCGGGCCTGTCATGCCACGACATGGTCATGTGTTTTCCCCCGCATCGCGGGCCTATTTTGCCTGGCAAGCAGGCATGCTGGATGAAGGTGCGCTGAATCAGCGTGAAGCAGGCAAGTTCTTTCCGCATACGCAAGCTGGCCTGTCGGATCCATTTGCCAAGGACGACCTGAAAAACCTGCTGCCGCCACCAGACGGCAAAATTGCCAGTGCCAATCAGGCGACCGGGATGATGCTCGATCAGCCCGGCGACCACTGGACCAAACACGAAGTCCGTAGCGGGGAAACCCTGGACATCTCCTGGTATTTTGCTGCCGCACATAAAACGCGTCGCTGGAACTATTTCATCACCAAGGCAGATTGGGACAGCGCCAAGGTGCTGGCGCGCGATCAGTTCGAGGCCGAGCCTTTCCACACGGAACTGATCGAGTGGCAGCCGTTCTGGGCGTATGACGAAGAGATGAAACCCAGCAACCCGACCACCCACGCATTGCCGCTACCCGTGCGCGAGGGTTATCACGTATTGCTCGCGGTATGGGAGGTGGCGGACACGGGCAACGCCTTCTACCACGTGGTCGATCTCGACTTTCTGCCGGGTGACGGCGATGACCGGCCGAGCGTGCCGATGGGCCTGAAAGCCGATGAGGTGACCGACACCAAGGTTTCTTTGAGCTGGGAGCCATCGAGTGGTGCGCAACCCATCGAGTACTACCAACTGAGCCGTGATGGCACCGACATGTTCGTCGTGCCTGCCCCCATTACGCACTGGGATGACAACGAGGTGATGCCGGATAAGGCCTACCACTATTCCATCGTCGCAGTTGATAGCAAAGGTGCGAGCTCCAGGCCTTCAGCCCCGATCATCGTGCGTACTCTGGGTGAAGGTGGCGTGCCCAGCGCGCCGGAAAATCTGCACTCGATGGGGCAGGCTGTCGACAGCATCCGCCTGATGTGGGGTGCCTCAAGCGGTGCGAGCCCAATCAATCGCTACGAGCTCTATCGTGATGCTCAGCAGGTGGCCACCATCGCCGGTAACAGGACTGAACATACGGATGGTGGCCTGCAGCCGGACACCCTCTATGTTTACCAGGTCGTGGCGGTTGATGGGGAGGGCAAGGTTTCCGCTCCGAGTAACAACCTTTCGGTCAGGACTGCCGGAGAAAGTAATTACCCTGCCTGGCGACTGAACCAGGATTACGCCACTGGCGACCTTGTCAGCCATGTCGGCGCTGACTGGCGCTGCCGGCAAGCGCACAGGTCTCTCTCCGAGGATTGGGCGCCAGGGGCGGCCGCGGCGCTTTGGCAGCAACATGAATAAGTGAGCGCGGGCTCCAACCGGCAAGGCGGCGGTTCATCTTGCCGCCGTCTTGCGCCGGCCCTGCCTTGGTTTGCCTTCGCTGGTCTTGGCCGGGCCAGCTGCGCTTTTGCCTTTGCCGCCGCCGCTGCGGCGTTTTTTCTTCCACGGCGCCGCCTTACCCACTGGCGGCCCGCTGATGCTGATGCGCATGCCACTGCAACGTTCTACCAGCTTGCCCATCCATGCCGACTGCCGGGCGACGAATTCTTCCAGTGTCATCTCGCCACTTTGCACCATTTCCAGCGCCTGCTCCCAGATTGCCGTGGTACCGGGGTCGGCAATGGCGCGGGGCACGGCATCGATCAGGCTGAAGGCAGCAGGTGTGGCGGACAGGGCTTTGCCGTTCTTCACCAGGTAGCCACGGTCGAGCAGGCCCTGGATGATGCTGGCACGGGTGGCTTCGGTGCCGATGCCGGTGGTTTCCTTGAGCTTCTGTTTCAGCCGCGGGTCATCCACCAGCTTGGCCACGTTCTTCATCGCCTTGATCAGGTCGCCTTCGGTAAACGGCTTGGGCGGCTGGGTCCACAGGTCTTTCAGTTGCAGGCCTTGCACCGCACACTCCTGGCCCTCGCGCAGCGCCGGCAGCACTTGGGCCGGCGGCGCCTCGCGACCCTTGGCCGGGGCCAGTGCTTCGGGCAGGGCGCGGCGCCAGCCGGGTTCGACGATCTGCTTGCCCACCGCGCGCAGGGCATGGCCGGCGCAGTCGAAGTCGGCCTGGGTACGGTCGTACTCGTGGTTGGGCAGGAACTGCGCCAGGTAACGGGCGCGGATCAGGGTATAGACTGCCTTGTGTTTGGCTGGCAGGCGTGACGGGTCGCTGGCAGCGGCGGTCGGGATGATGCCGTGGTGGGCGCTGACCTTGGCGTCGTTCCAGGCCCGCGAGCGGCGCTGGGGCTGCAGGTGGGGCTGCAGCGGTGCCAGGCTGGCATCGGCCCTTTGCAGGCCGGCGAGGATGGCCGGTGCCTCGGCGTGCTGGCTTTGCGGCAGGTAGCCGCAGTCGCTGCGCGGGTAGGTGATCAGCTTGTGGGTTTCGTACAGGGCCTGGGCAATGTCGAGGGTTTCCTGGGCACCGAGGCCGAATTTTTTCGAGCATAGCTCCTGCAGGGTACCCAGGTCGAACGGCAGGGGAGCGGCTTCACGCACGCGCTCGGTGGCCACCCTGTTGGCCCGGGCGGTACCGGCCTGGTTGATGTCGGCGGCAGCCTGCTGTGCCAGCCCCTGCTTCAGGCAGCGACCCTGGTCATCACAGGCGTCTTCGGGGGCGCGCCACTGGGCGTTGAATTGTTGGCCGGCATGTTCCAGTTGTACGTCGATGGCCCAGAACGGCACTGCTATGAAATCGGCGATGCTGCGGTCGCGGTCCACCACCAGGCGCAAGGTCGGCGTTTGCACCCGGCCCACCGGTAGCACGCCCTGGTAGCCGGATTGGCGGCCCAGCAGGGTGAACAGCCGGCTCATGTTCATGCCGATCAGCCAGTCGGCGCGAGAGCGCCCCAGCGCCGAGTGGTACAGGTTGAAGGTTTCATGGCCCGGCAGCAGACGGGCCAATGCCTTGCGGATGGAGGCGTCGTCCAGCGCCGACAACCACAGGCGCTGCACCGGGCCGCGATAACGGCAATGCTCGACCAGTTCGCGGGCAATCATTTCGCCTTCGCGGTCGGCGTCGGTGGCGATCACCAGTTCCCTCGCTTCGCCAAGCAGGCGCTTGACCGCCTTGAACTGGCTGGCGGTCTTGGGCTTGACCAGCATTTTCCATTGTTCCGGAATGATCGGCAGGTCGGCCAGGTTCCAACGCTTGTAGCGCTCGTCGTAGCTGTCAGGTGGGGCGGTTTCCAACAGGTGGCCGATGCACCAGGTCACGCAAACGTCGGTGCCTTGCCAGCAGCCATCGCCCTTGCGGTTGGCGCCGAGCACCTTGGCGATGTCTTTCGCCTGGGAGGGTTTTTCACAAAGGAACAGGCGCATGGCCGGGAACGCTTCATCGGGGGTGATGGGCACTAGGATGCGCAAGCGAGGGCGCGGTGGCAAGTTTTATCTGGATGGATGTACAGGTTTTTGTCAGCAGGCATGTCGTTGGCCTGTGCCGGCCCTTTCACGGGCTTGACCGCGAAAGGGCCGGACAGGTCAAGGATCAGGCGCGTGAATCGCGCACCATGTCCACATGCGGGATGCCAGCTTCAAGAAATTCCTCGCTGACTACGCGGAAGCCCAGTCGCTCGTAGAACGGCGTGGCATGCACCTGGGCGCTGAGCATCTGCTGCTTCAGGTCGCGGTTCTGCGCTTCGGCGATCACCGCATTGACCAGCGCATCGCCAACCTTCATCCCGCGCCAATCCTTGAGCACCGAGATGCGCCCAATGGTACCGTCGGCCAGGAGGCGGGCCGTGCCGATCGGGTAATCACCTTCCAGGGCAAGGAAATGCAGCGCATCCTGGTCTTCCGAGTCGAACTCCAGTTCTGGCGGAATATGTTGTTCGGCAACGAACACGGCTTCTCGAATACGGCGAATATCGGCGTTGTCCTTGTGCCAGTCGGCCAAGCGAATACTGATTCTATTCATTGGCAAACCCCAGGCTTCCTTGTTTTACCAACTGCTGTACCAGCATCAGGCCGTCTTCATCCTGCAGCCACCCGGCCAGGTTGTCGATGTGCAGCGCGTCGGCGGCGCAGACCAGCTTCAGCAGCTCGCGCAGCTTGCCCGGCAGCGGGCAGCTGCGGCCGCTGGCAAACAGCAGCAGGTCGTCTTCGAACTCGGACCAGGCCAGGCGTGCACTCGGGTTGCGGATCAGGATGGCACCTTGTTCCAGGGCCTCGACCAGTTCTTCTTCGGTGAGTTCTTCGCCGACGATCTGCTCCGGGTAGCGCGGCTCGGTCATGAACTGGCCGAACCAGGTCAGCAGCAGGTCCTTGTCGCTCATGTGCTTGTCGAGCAGGGCCTTGAGGCGGTCGAGGGCGTCGTGCTGGATCTGGTGCGGGTCGCTGACCGGCTGGGCATCGGCGTCGCTGTAACGTTCTTCATCGGGCAGGAACTGGCCGAGGAAGTCGGTGAAGTGGGTCAACACTTCGGCGGCGCTGGGGGCACGGAAGCCGACCGAATAGGTCAGGCAGTCGTCCACCGCTACCCCGTAGTGGGCCAGGCGCGGCGGCAGGTAGAGCATGTCGCCCGGTTCCAGGGTCCACTCTTCGCTCTGCTCGAAGGCGGCGAGGATGCGCAGGTCGGCGTGCTCCAGCAGCGGGCTGTCGCTGCTGCACATCTGGCCGATCTTCCAGTTGCGCTGGCCGTGACCCTGCAGCAGGAACACGTCGTAGTTGTCGAAGTGCGGGCCGACACTGCCACCAGGCGCGGCGAAGCTGATCATCACGTCATCGATGCGCCAGCTGGGCAGGAACCGGAAGTTCTCCAGCAGTTCGGCCACTTCCGGGACGAACTGGTCGACGGCCTGCACCAGCAGGGTCCAGTCCTTCTCCGGCAGCTCGGCAAAGGTGTCTTCGTTGAACGGGCCGCGGCGCAGCTCCCACGGGTGCGCGCCGTGCTCGAGCACGATACGCGACTCGACTTCCTCTTCCAGGGCCAGGCCGGCCAGCTCGTCGGGGTCGATCGGGCTGATGAAATCCGGGAAGGCCTGGCGCACCAGCAGTGGCTTCTTCTGCCAGTAGTCGCGCATGAATTCGCGGGCCGAAATGCCGCCGAGCAGCTGCAGTGGAGTATCAGGATTCATGTTCAACCTATTGAAAAAAAGTAATTTTCGTCCGTGAATAAAAACGCCCGGCCAGGCCGGGCGTTGAACGCGACGCTCAGCTTAGATGCGTTTCGCCTGTGCTGCTGCGTTGCCGATGTAGGTAGCCGGGGTCAGTTGCTTGAGCTCGGCCTTGGCTTCGGCCGGCATATCCAGGCCGTCGATGAAGGTCAGCAGCGCTTCCGGGGTAATGCCCTTGCCGCGAGTCAGCTCCTTGAGCTTCTCGTAGGGGTTCTCGATGTTGAAGCGGCGCATCACGGTCTGGATCGGCTCGGCCAGCACTTCCCAGCAGGCGTCCAGGTCGGCGGCGATGCGGGCTGCGTTGACTTCCAGCTTGCCGATGCCTTTCAGGCTGGCTTCGTAGGCGATGACGCTGTGGGCAAAGCCCACGCCCAGGTTGCGCAGCACGGTGGAGTCGGTCAGGTCGCGCTGCCAGCGCGAGATCGGCAGCTTGCTGGCCAGGTGCTGGAACAGTGCGTTGGCGATGCCCAGGTTGCCTTCGGAGTTTTCGAAGTCGATCGGGTTGACCTTGTGCGGCATGGTCGACGAGCCGATTTCGCCGGCGACGGTCTTCTGCTTGAAGTAGCCCAGCGAGATGTAGCCCCACACGTCACGGTCGAAGTCGATCAGGATGGTGTTGAAGCGGGCGATGGCGTCGAACAATTCGGCGATGTAGTCGTGCGGCTCGATCTGGGTGGTGTACGGGTTGAACTGCAGGCCCAGCTCGTCTTCGATGAAGGCGCGGGCGTTCTGTTCCCAGTCGATCTGCGAATAGGCCGACAGGTGGGCGTTGTAGTTGCCCACGGCACCGTTGATCTTGCCCAGCAGCGGTACGGCAGCAACCTGGGCGATCTGGCGCTCCAGGCGGTACACGACGTTGGCCAGCTCTTTGCCCAGGGTAGTCGGCGACGCCGGCTGGCCGTGGGTGCGCGACAGCATCGGCACGTCGGCATGGGCGTGGGCCAGGGCGCGGATGGCGTCGGCGATCTGGCGCATCAGCGGCAGCAGCACGTCGTCGCGGCCAGCGCGCAGCATCAGGGCGTGGGACAGGTTGTTGATGTCCTCGCTGGTGCAGGCGAAGTGGATGAACTCGCTGACCTTGGCCAGCTCAGGCAACTTGGCGGCCTGCTCCTTGAGGAGGTATTCGATCGCCTTGACGTCGTGGTTGGTGGTGCGCTCGATTTCCTTGACGCGTTCGGCGTGCTCAAGCTTGAAATCGGTAGCCAGGCTGTCCAGCAGGGCATTGGCTTCGGCGGAAAATGCCGGCACTTCGCCGATCTGCGGGTGGGCGGCCAGGCGCTGCAGCCAGCGCACTTCGACCAGGGCGCGGAAACGGATCAGGCCGAATTCGCTGAAGATGGGGCGCAAGGCCTGGGTTTTGCCGGCATAACGGCCGTCTACAGGGGAAACCGCAGTGAGCGAAGAAAGCTGCATGGGGTGTTCTCGGACAGTCAGGCTTTTGGAAGGGCGCATATCATACATGAATTTTGCGCCGGAGTCGGGTGGCTGACCAAAGGTCGGCCCTATAAAAACATGTCGCGGCCGTTGTGCAGGAGCGGCCCATCGCGACCCAGGGCCGCTCCAGCACAGGGCAATGCGCATCGCTCAGGAAGGCGAACGCATCATGTCGTACAGTTCGTTGAGCAACTTGCGCCGGCTGAATACCAGCTGCCAGCGGTGGCCACCCAGCTGGCGCCACAGGCGGGCGGCGCGGATACCGGCCAGCAGCAGGGCGCGGATCTTCGAGGCGTTGCTGGCCTGTTGCAGGAAACGCATGTCGCCATGCACCTGGATACGCTGGCGCAAGGTGCTCAGGGTGTCCTGGTACAAGGCTCCGCTGGAAGCGATGACGTTTTCGTGAACCAGGCCGAAATGCTCGGCCTGGGACTGGATTTGCGGCAGGCGATTGCCAATGGTGTCGAGCAGGTCGGCGCGCTTGTTCAGCTGGCGCTCCAGGCCGAGTATCGACAGGGCGTAGCGCAGCGGCTCGCGCTGCAGGCTGCTGGGGTCGCGCTCCAGAGCGCCGACCAGCGCACGGTAGCCATCGCGCAGGTTGAGGTCGTCGCCGCCGAACACCTCCAGGGTGTCCTTGGGGTCACGCACCAGCAGGCTGCCCAGCATGCAGCCGATGTTGGCTTCGCTGGCCTGGCCGGTGCGGGCGATGCGGTCCACCAGCACCGCAGCCTGGAACACACCACCCAACGCTATCAACTGCTCCTGCAGCTTGCTCATGCGCGCGGGCTCCACGGCTCGGCAGTTTCGATCACGCCACCGCCCAGGCACACCTCGCCATCGTAGAACACCACCGACTGGCCCGGGGTAACGGCGCGCTGCGGTTCGTCGAACACGGCGCGGTAGCCGCTTGCGCTGCGTTCCAGGGTGCAGCGCTGGTCGCCCTGGCGGTAGCGAACCTTGGCGGTGAGCTGGCGCGGGCTGCCGAGGTCGATCGGGTTGACCCAGAAAATTTCCGAGGCCAGCAGGGCCCGCGAGAACAGCCAGGGGTGGTCGTTGCCCTGGCCGACCACCAGCACGTTGCGCGCCAGGTCCTTGTGCAGCACGTACCACGGCTCGTCACCGGCATCCTTCAGGCCGCCAATGCCCAGGCCCTGACGCTGGCCGATGGTGTGATACATCAGGCCGTGGTGGCGGCCGATCACTTCGCCGTCAGTGGTTTCGATGTTGCCCGGCTGGGCCGGCAGGTACTGCTTGAGGAAGTCGCTGAAACGGCGTTCGCCGATGAAGCAGATGCCGGTCGAGTCCTTTTTCTTGGCAGTGGCCAGGCCATGCTTTTCGGCGATGGCGCGTACTTCGGGCTTTTCCAGTTCGCCGACCGGGAACAGGGTGCGGGCGATTTCCTTGCCGCCGACGGCGTGCAGGAAATAGCTCTGGTCCTTGTTCGGGTCCAGGCCCTTGAGCAGTTCGGTCAGTTCGCCGGTGTCGCGGCGGCGCACGTAGTGGCCGGTGGCGATCAGGTCGGCACCCAGCGACAGGGCATAGTCGAGGAACGCCTTGAACTTGATTTCACGGTTGCAGAGGATGTCCGGGTTGGGTGTGCGGCCGGCCTTGTATTCCTCGAGGAAATGCTCGAATACGTTGTCCCAGTACTCGGCGGCGAAGTTGGCGGTGTGCAGCTTGATGCCGATGCGGTCACACACGGCCTGGGCGTCGGCCAGGTCTTCACGGGCGGTGCAGTATTCGGTGCCGTCGTCTTCTTCCCAGTTCTTCATGAACAGCCCTTCCACCTGGTAGCCCTGCTCCATGAGCAGAAGGGCGGAGACGGAAGAGTCCACGCCGCCGGACATGCCGACGATGACGCGGGTCTTGGCGGGGTCTTTGAGTGCTGGGCTGGTCATGGTTACCGGTGTGTATCAGGGGGGAAAAGAGCCGATTCTATCAAACCCGCGGCGCCACGTCAGTCGCGCAGCAGGTCGAGGCTGTGCAGGGGGCCTTCGAGGTAGTCGTCGAGGCAGCGTGGTACCAGTTCGCTGCGCCAGCGGGCCGGGTCGGCCAGCAGTTCATCGCGGGTCAGCCACACGGCGCGGACGATGTCGCTGTCCAGGGCCAGTTCCGGGCGGTGGCGCAGGGGGCGGGCGGCGAAGCAGATGCGCTGGTAGGTCACGCCGTTGCTGGGGGCGGTGTACAGGTAGATGCCGACCACCCCGGTCAGCTCGACTTCCCAGGCGGTTTCTTCCAAGGTTTCGCGCAGGGCGGCCTGGGGCAGGGTTTCGTTGGGTTCGAGGTGGCCTGCGGGTTGGTTGAAGACGTGCTGGCCGGCTTTGAATTCTTCGACGAAGAGGAACTTGCCCTCGTTTTCGACGATGGTGGCGACGGTGATGTGGGGTTGCCAGGCCATGGTGGTGTCCTTAGATCCTGGGGCCGCAAGGCGGCCCCTTTCCCAAAAAAGCACAAACCCCGGTGCGTGGCCGGGGTTTGTGCGGTTACTTCAAGCGAACCTTACAGGGCGGCGATGGCGCTGTTCAGGGTCTGGCTTGGGCGCATCACCTTGGCGGTCAGCTCGGCATCCGGGGCATAGTAGCCACCGATGTCGGCCGGCTTGCCCTGGACGGCGTTGAGCTCGGCGACGATGGTCTCCTCGTTCTCGGTCAGGGTCTTGGCCAGTGGGGCGAAGCGCGCCTGCAGGGCAGCGTCGTCGTTCTGCGCAGCCAGGGCCTGGGCCCAGTACAGGGTCAGGTAGAAGTGGCTGCCACGGTTGTCGATGCCACCGACTTTGCGCGAAGGCGACTTGTTGGTGTCGAGGAACTTGCCGGTAGCCTGGTCCAGGGTGTTGGCCAGCACCTTGGCGCGCGGGTTGTCGTAGGTGTTGCCCAGGTGCTCCAGGGAAGCGGCCAGGGCCAGGAATTCACCCAGCGAGTCCCAGCGCAGGAAGTTTTCTTCCACCAGCTGCTGCACGTGCTTCGGTGCCGAACCGCCGGCGCCGGTTTCGAACAGGCCACCACCGTTCATCAGCGGCACGATCGACAGCATCTTGGCGCTGGTGCCCAGTTCCATGATCGGGAACAGGTCGGTCAGGTAGTCACGCAGCACGTTGCCGGTCACCGAGATGGTGTCCTTGCCTTCGCGGATGCGCGCCAGCGAGAACTTGATGGCGTCGACCGGGGCCAGGATGCGGATGTCCAGGCCGGAAGTGTCGTGATCCTTCAGGTACTTCTGTACCTTTTCGATCATCACGCCGTCGTGGGCGCGGGCCGGGTCCAGCCAGAACACTGCCGGGGTGTTGCTCAGGCGGGCGCGGTTGACGGCCAGCTTGACCCAATCCTGGATCGGCGCGTCCTTGGTCTGGCACATGCGGAAGATGTCACCGGCTTCGACGTTCTGCTCCAGCACCACGTTGCCCTTGCCATCGACCACGCGCACGACGCCGTCGGTCTTGATCTGGAAGGTCTTGTCGTGGGAGCCGTATTCTTCGGCCTTCTGCGCCATCAGGCCGACGTTCGGTACGCTGCCCATGGTGGTCGGGTCGAAGGCGCCGTTGGCCTTGCAGTCTTCGATGGTGGCCTGGTAGATGCCGGCGTAGCAGCGGTCCGGGATCACGGCCTTGGCGTCCTGCAGTTCGCCGGCGGCGTTCCACATCTTGCCCGAGTCACGGATCATGGCCGGCATCGAGGCGTCGACGATCACGTCGCTTGGCACGTGCAGGTTGGTGATGCCCTTGTCGGAGTTGACCATGGCCAGGGCCGGGCGCTGGGCGTACAGGGCCTGGATGTCGGCTTCGATCTCGGCCTGCTTCTCGACTGGCAGGTCCTTGATGCGGGCGTACAGGTCGCCGATGCCGTTGTTGGCGTTGAAGCCTACTTCGGCCAGAGAAGCGGCGTGCTTGGCCAGTACGTCGCCGTAGAACTCTTCGACGATGACGCCGAACATGATCGGGTCGGAGACCTTCATCATGGTGGCTTTCAGGTGTACCGAGAGCAGTACGCCGGAAGCCTTGGCATCGGCGATCTGCTCGGCGATGAAGGCTTTCAGGGCCTTGCGGCTCATGGTTGCGCAGTCGATGACTTCAGCTGCCTTGACCGCGGTCTTTTCCTTCAGCATGGTGGTGCTGCCGTCTTTGCCGACCAGTTCGATGCGCAGGGTGTCGTCGGCTTCGATCAGTGCGGCTTTCTCGCTGCCGTAGAAGTCACCTTGGGTCATGTGGGCAACGTGCGACTTGGAGTCGGCAGCCCAGGCGCCCATCTTGTGCGGGTGCTTGCGCGCGTAGTTCTTCACCGACAGCGGTGCGCGGCGGTCGGAGTTGCCTTCGCGCAGGACCGGGTTCACCGCGGAACCCTTGATGCGGTCGTAGCGGGCGCGGGATTCTTT
This sequence comes from Pseudomonas sp. TE21394, assembly GCF_054057835.1. Classification (NCBI taxonomy): domain Bacteria; kingdom Pseudomonadati; phylum Pseudomonadota; class Gammaproteobacteria; order Pseudomonadales; family Pseudomonadaceae; genus Pseudomonas; species Pseudomonas sp. TE21394. The sequence goes on from NZ_JBSRZR010000001.1 coordinate 3,962,137, forward strand.
CTCTTCCGCGGTGGCTGGCTCGTCGGCATAGTCAGGGATGTTGTAGCCCTTGGCTTGCAGTTCCTTGATCGCGGCTTTCAGCTGCGGTACCGAGGCGCTGATGTTCGGCAGCTTGATGATGTTGGCTTCGGGGGTGGTAGCCAGCTGGCCCAGTTCCGCCAGGTGATCGCCTACTTGCTTCTCTGCGCCCAGTTGCTCCGGGAAGGCGGCGAGGATGCGGCCAGCCAGGGAGATGTCGCGGGTTTCGACGGCGATGTCAGCCGAGGCGGTGAAGGCTTCGATGATCGGCAGCAGCGAGTAGGTGGCGAGGGCGGGGGCTTCGTCGGTGAAGGTATAGATGATCTTGGAACGGGTGGGCATGCGGGTTAACTCTCTGTGTGCTGAGCGTGCTCGAGTCTCGTGGTGCGCAGGGTAGGCGCATCGCCCTGGCAGCGCCATGAGCGGAAAGTCGAGAGGCTGCGAGCGGTGATGGTGGATGCATCAGTCGAGCGTCAAGTGCTGAACTGCGGTAACAGCCCAGGCTTAGTGGCCGTTCATGGCCGAGGGCGGTCCGCATTTTCCAAGGGATCGCCCCGATGACCCTTCGGTCGCGGCGCAGTATACCAAACCATTCGGGCTAATCAGCAAGGCCAAGTGATATCGGCCCACTTATAAGACCAAAGACTAAGCGGCAATGTGGTCGGTTGTCGCATGCCTTGCACCTCGGCAGATGTGGTTTAGTCTCATTGGATCGCAGATGACCAAACACACATACCCGACAGCGGAGTAGTGCAAGCATGGGATACCAGAAAATCAAGGTTCCGACCGACGGCGCCAAGATCACCGTCAATGCCGACCATTCGCTCAACGTGCCTGACAACCCGATCATTCCCTACATCGAAGGTGACGGGATTGGCGTGGATGTCTCGCCGGTCATGATCAAGGTGGTCGACGCCGCCGTGCAGAAGGCCTACGGCGGCAAGCGCAAGATCGCCTGGATGGAGGTGTACGCGGGCGAGAAGGCCACCCAGGTGTACGACCAGGACACCTGGTTGCCACAGGAAACCCTCGATGCCGTGCGTGATTACGTGGTGTCGATCAAGGGGCCGCTGACCACGCCGGTGGGCGGTGGTATCCGCTCGCTCAACGTGGCCTTGCGCCAGCAGCTCGACCTGTACGTGTGCCTGCGTCCGGTGCTGTGGTTCCAGGGCGTGCCAAGCCCGGTGAAGAAGCCTGGCGACGTCGACATGGTGATCTTCCGCGAGAACTCCGAGGACATCTACGCCGGGATCGAGTGGAAGGCCGGTTCGCCCGAGGCGAACAAGGTGATCAGGTTCCTCAAGGAGGAAATGGGCGTCACCAAGATCCGTTTCGACCAGGACTGCGGCATCGGCGTCAAGCCAGTATCCCGCGAGGGGACCAAGCGCCTGGTGCGCAAGGCCTTGCAGTACGTGGTGGACAATGACCGCGAATCGCTGACCCTGGTACACAAGGGCAACATCATGAAATTCACCGAAGGCGCCTTCAAGGACTGGGGCTACGAAGTGGCGCGTGACGAGTTCGGTGCCGAATTGCTCGATGGCGGCCCGTGGATGAAGTTCAAGAACCCCAAGAGCGGCCGCGAGGTCATCGTCAAGGACGCCATCGCCGACGCCATGCTGCAACAGATCCTGTTGCGCCCGGCCGAGTACGACGTGATTGCCACCCTCAACCTCAACGGTGACTACCTTTCCGACGCCCTGGCGGCAGAGGTGGGCGGCATCGGCATCGCGCCGGGGGCCAACCTGTCCGACACTGTGGCCATGTTCGAGGCCACCCATGGTACCGCTCCCAAGTATGCCGGGCAGGACAAGGTCAACCCAGGCTCGGTGATCCTCTCGGCAGAAATGATGCTGCGGCACATGGGCTGGACCGAAGCTGCCGACCTGATCATCAAGGGCACCAATGGCGCGATTGCCGCCAAGACGGTGACCTACGACTTCGAGCGGTTGATGGAGGGCGCCACCCTGGTCAGCAGTTCAGGCTTTGGCGATGAAATGATCAAGCATATGTGAGGCAACGCAAAACCGGCCGCTTCCGCAAGGAGGCGGCCGAACTTGTTGCCGGCAGCGGCGCTCAGGCGTCGGCAGGGCTGCCGGCGGAATGGGCGCTGGCGACGGAGGGGCTGGAGGCGTTGCTGATGTTCACTGCGTGCAGGCCTTTGGGGCCCTGGACGATTTCGAAACTCACCGCCTGGCCGGCCTTCAGGGTCTTGTAACCGTCCATCTGGATGGCCGAGAAATGAGCGAACAAGTCTTCGCTCTTGCCCTCTTCATTGATGAACCCATAGCCCTTGGCATTGTTGAACCACTTGACTTTACCGCTTGCCATCCCTATGTCCCTCTGCAAAGGACTCCATCACTGGAGTATCATCCACTTCATCCGCATACGAACCTTGCGAAAAATCTGGTTGACTGCGCGGATCTTTATCGACCACGGTGGGTTCTTATTGTTTGTAACACCGTTTTGCCGTTAGTCAAGGTCACGCGGCGCGTGCTCCGGTGGCGGCTTTTGCAGTCAACCCACAACCTTAACCTGTCGCTCATGATGAAATTCTTTCCATGCATGCACCTAGTGAGATTCGACTAACATTCAATCAGGATCGCCCGCAATCGAATGAGGACGACGGCTCAGGTCTTGCGGTTCAGGAAGCCAAGCCGATCCTGCAGGCGCCACCGATGTACAAGGTGGTTTTGTTCAACGATGACTACACGCCGATGGATTTCGTCGTCGAAGTGCTCGAGACGTTCTTCAATCTGAACCGCGAGCTGGCGACCAAGATCATGCTGACCGTCCATACCGAAGGGCGGGCAGTGTGCGGATTGTTTACCCGTGACATCGCCGAAACAAAGGCTATGCAGGTCAACCAATACGCCAGGGAAAGCCAGCATCCGCTACTCTGTGAAATCGAGAAGGACGGTTAAAAGCCGACCACTTGGGTATGAGGTGAAGCTATGTTAAACCGCGAGCTCGAAGTCACCCTCAATCTTGCCTTCAAGGAGGCCCGTTCGAAGCGTCATGAGTTCATGACCGTCGAGCATCTGCTGCTGGCACTCCTTGACAATGAGGCTGCCGCGACCGTTCTGCGCGCCTGTGGCGCCAATCTCGACAAGCTCAAGCACGACCTGCAAGAGTTCATCGATTCCACCACACCACTGATTCCGGTCAACGACGAAGACCGCGAGACCCAGCCGACCCTGGGCTTCCAGCGCGTGCTGCAGCGTGCCGTGTTCCACGTGCAGAGCTCGGGCAAGCGTGAAGTCACGGGCGCCAACGTGCTGGTGGCGATCTTCAGCGAACAGGAAAGCCAGGCCGTGTTCCTGCTCAAGCAGCAGAGCGTGGCCCGCATCGACGTGGTCAACTACATCGCCCACGGCATCTCCAAGGTGCCGGGCCATGGTTCGCATTCCGAAAACGACCAGGAAATGCAGGACGATGAGGGCGGCGATACCGCCTCTTCGAGCAACCCACTGGATGCCTACGCCAGCAACCTGAACGAGCTGGCCCGTGCCGGCCGCATCGACCCATTGGTCGGCCGCGAGCAGGAAGTGGAGCGCGTGGCGCAGATCCTGGCGCGTCGGCGCAAGAACAACCCGCTGCTGGTGGGTGAAGCCGGGGTGGGCAAGACCGCCATCGCCGAAGGCTTGGCCAAGCGTATCGTCGATGGCCAGGTGCCCGACCTGCTGGCGCAGAGCGTGGTGTATTCCCTCGACCTTGGGGCGCTGCTGGCCGGTACCAAGTACCGTGGCGACTTCGAGAAGCGCTTCAAGGCGCTGCTGGGCGAGCTGCGCAAGCGCCCGCAGGCGATCCTGTTCATTGACGAGATCCATACCATCATCGGCGCCGGTGCGGCATCGGGCGGGGTGATGGATGCATCCAACCTGCTCAAGCCGCTGCTGTCGTCCGGTGAAATCCGCTGCATCGGCTCGACCACGTTCCAGGAGTTCCGTGGCATCTTCGAGAAAGACCGCGCCCTGGCGCGGCGCTTCCAGAAGGTCGATGTCAGCGAGCCGTCGGTGGAGGACACCGTGGGTATCCTGCGCGGCCTGAAAGGGCGCTTCGAAAGCCACCACAACATCGAGTACAGCGACGAAGCCCTGCGCGCCGCCGCCGAACTGGCGTCGCGCTATATCAATGACCGGCACATGCCGGACAAGGCCATCGACGTCATCGACGAAGCCGGCGCCTACCAGCGCCTGCAGCCGGAAGCCAACCGGGTCAAGCGTATCGACGTGCCGCAGGTCGAGGACATCGTCGCCAAGATTGCACGGATTCCGCCAAAACATGTCACCAGTTCCGACAAGGAGTTGCTGCGCAACCTTGAGCGCGATCTGAAGCTGACCGTGTTCGGTCAGGATGCGGCCATCGATTCTTTGGCCACTGCCATCAAGCTGTCGCGTGCAGGCCTCAAGTCGCCAGACAAACCGGTGGGCTCGTTCCTGTTCGCCGGCCCGACCGGCGTCGGCAAGACCGAAGCGGCGCGGCAGCTGGCCAAGGCACTGGGTGTAGAGCTGGTGCGCTTCGACATGTCCGAATACATGGAGCGTCACACCGTGTCGCGCCTGATTGGTGCTCCGCCCGGTTACGTCGGTTTCGACCAGGGTGGCTTGCTGACCGAGGCGATCACCAAGCAGCCGCACTGCGTGTTGCTGCTCGATGAGATCGAGAAGGCTCACCCCGAAGTCTTCAACCTGCTGCTGCAGGTGATGGACCACGGCACCCTGACCGACAACAACGGGCGCAAGGCCGACTTCCGTAACGTGATTCTGATCATGACCACCAACGCCGGTGCCGAAACTGCCGCGCGGGCCTCGATCGGCTTCACTCATCAGGACCATGCGTCCGATGCCATGGAGGTCATCCGCAAGAGCTTCACGCCGGAGTTCCGCAACCGCCTGGACACCATCATCCAGTTCGGTCGCCTGAGCCACGAGACGATCAAGAGCATCGTCGACAAGTTCCTCATCGAACTGCAGGCGCAGCTGGAAGACAAGCGTGTACTGCTGGAAGTCAGCGATGCTGCCCGCGGCTGGCTGGCGGCCTCGGGTTACGACGTGCAGATGGGTGCGCGGCCAATGGCGCGGCTGATCCAGGACAAGATCAAACGGCCACTGGCCGAGGAGATCCTGTTTGGCGAACTGGCCGAGCATGGCGGCGTGGTGCACGTCGACCTGCGCGATGGCGAGCTGGTGTTCGACTTCGAAACCACGGCTGAGGTTGCCTGATAGCGGGGCCCGCTCCCACAAGGTGCGATGCAAGCCTGACGCTTCACAGGCACAAAAAAGCCCGGCACATGGCCGGGCTTTTTCATGGCTTGAGCTTAGCGCGCACGGTAGGTGATGCGGCCCTTGCTCAGGTCGTACGGTGTCAGTTCGACGCGGACCTTGTCGCCAGTCAGAATGCGGATGTAGTTCTTGCGCATCTTTCCGGAGATGTGCGCGGTTACGACGTGCCCGTTTTCCAACTCCACGCGGAACATGGTGTTGGGCAGGGTGTCGACGACAGTACCTTCCATTTCGAAGCTGTCTTCTTTCGACATGCAGTAGAGCCCTCGGATCCAGTGTTGGCCCGACGCATAACCGCACCGGGCAAAAAAGTGGCGTGGATTATGCCCGAAAATTGTGTGTCAAGCCAATGCCTTTCAGTTGAGGGTAACCCAGCGCTGATTGATCAACAGTTCGATAGGCCGGTATTGCGTCTTGTAGTTCATTTTCTTGCAGTTCTTGATCCAGTAGCCCAGGTATACCGCCTCCAGGTCCTGGCGCACGGCTTCGGTGATCTGCCATAGGATGGCGAAGCGGCCCAGGCTGCGGCGTTCTTCTTCCGGCTCGTAGAAGGTGTACACCGCCGACAGGCCGTTGGGCAGCAGGTCGCATACGGCCACCGCCATCAGGCGGCCCTCCTGGCGAAACTCGTAGAACCAGCAGAACGGCAGGTCGCGTACCAGGAAGGTGGCAAACTGGTCGCGACTGGGCGGGTACATGTCACCGTCGGCATGGCGCGTTTCGATATAGCGTCGGTACAGGTCGAAGTACTCTTCCTTGAACGCCGGGCGCGCCGCGGTCACGGTCAGGTCGGCATTGCGCTTGAGGATGCGCCGTTGCTGACGGTTGGGAATGAAGCGCGCCGCCGGGATGCGCGCCGGTACGCAGGCATTGCAGTTCTGGCAATGCGGGCGGTACAGATGGTCGCCACTGCGGCGGAAGCCCATCTCCGACAAGTCGGCGTATACATGCACGTCCATCGGCTGGCTGGGGTCGAGGAACAGCGTGGTGGCCTGCTCGTCGGGCAGGTAACTGCAGGAGTGGGGCTGAGTGGCATAGAACTTCAACCGCGCCAACTCTGTCATGATCAACCCCCTCGGTGAGACGTTGCTTTAAGTGTATGCCAGCTCTGGGAACTCGCCTAGGCAACCCAGGTGGCGCTGTTGGGCTGGTCCAGGTGGCGGGCCAGGTAGCCGACGAACTCGGCGCGGCTGATGGCCACGGCGCCGAGGCTGTGCAGGTGGTTGGTCGGCATCTGGCAGTCGATGAGGACGAAGCCGGCCTGACGCAGGTGCTTGACCAGGGTCGCGAAGCCGACCTTGGAGGCGTTGTCGGCGCGGCTGAACATCGATTCGCCGAAGAACAACTGGCCCATGGCCAGGCCGTACAGGCCGCCGACCAGTTCACCGTCCTGGCGTACCTCCACCGAATGGGCGATGCCGCGCCGGTGCAGTTCGCAATAGGCGGCGCGCATGGTGTCGGTGATCCAGGTGCCATCGGCGTAGTCGCGGGGGGCGGCACAAGCGGTGATCACGGCGGCGAAGTCCGTGTCGAAGCTGACCTGGTAGCGGCCCTGGCGCATCAGTTTGGCCAGCGAACGCGATACGTGCAACTGGTCCGGGAACAGCACCGTGCGTGGGTCGGGCGACCACCAGAGAATCGGCTGGCCGTCCTGGTACCACGGGAAGCAGCCATGGCGATAAGCCTGTACCAGGCGCTCGGGGCTCAGGTCGCCGCCGGCGGCCAGCAGGCCGTTGGGCTCGTGCAGGGCTTTTTCCAGGGGGGGAAAGGTCAGCGAGTCGCGGGTCAGCCAGGTGAGCATGGTCTATCGTGCAGTGGGGGAGGGGAGCGGGCAGCATGGCTTGGGTGGGAGGCAGGGTCAATCTCTTTGGCTCCTTGGCGGGCACGCCCGCTCCCACAGGAGCCCAGCAGCCATCAGGGTTTGCACCCGGCTCGTGGCAGTGTGCATGGCCGCGAAAAGGACGGCACAGGCGGTGAAAAAAGGCAATTTCCTACACATTCAACAAAGCACAGGCACCATCCGCCACATTTGCTGTCACACCTGTGCAAAAACACAGCATAAGCCTTTGTCACAGAAGACAATGCGTGGTCAAATTGCAGCTATGTGAAAGTCGTCCCCGGCCAAGCCCCCATACGGCGCCCCGCCATGGCGGCCGGCGGGCAGTAATGTTAAAAGTAGTGGTTCATTGGCCGCACCGCCGGCCGATCACTATTGGACGCGCAGCACGCGCAGGAATACACGCGTTTTGAAGAAATCCACCGCAACCCCAGCTCCCTTGCCCGTGCCCCTGTGGCGGCAGCAGCTGCATTATCGCCTCAAGGAAGGTGCGTTGATCGCTGTCGGCGCCCTGTGCCTGTACCTGTGGATGGCGCTGCTCACCTACGACACGTCTGACCCGGGCTTCAGCCACACCAGCAACGTCGAGCAGGTGCAGAACGCCGCCGGGCGCGCCGGTGCCTACTTCGCCGACATCCTGTTCATGGTGCTGGGCTACTTCGCCTATATCTTCCCGCTGCTGCTGGCGATCAAGACCTGGCAGATCTTCCGCGAGCGCCACCAGCCCTGGGACTGGAGCGGCTGGCTGTTCTCCTGGCGGCTGATCGGCCTGGTGTTCCTGGTGCTGTCCGGTGCGGCGCTGGCGCATATTCATTTCCACCCGCCGGCCAGCATGCCGTTCTCCGCCGGTGGCGCACTGGGCGAGAGCCTGGGTGACCTGGCGCGTAACCTGCTGAACGTGCAGGGCAGCACGTTGATGTTCATTGCCCTGTTCCTGTTCGGCCTGACCGTGTTCACCGACCTGTCGTGGTTCAAGGTGATGGACCTGACCGGCAAGATCACCCTCGACCTGTTCGAGCTGATGCAAGGCGCCGCCACCCGCTGGTGGGAAGCCCGCAACGAGCGCAAGCGCCTGGAGGCGCAACTGCGCGAGGACGAACCCGTATTCAAGGCCGCACCGGCGCCAGCCGACAAGCACGAGCAACCGGCACGCCCGGCGCTGCGCGAGCGCCTGTTCAAGCGTGAGGAAGCCCCCGCGCAACCGGTCGAGCCACGCGAGCCTACCCTGTCGCGCGAGCCGCTGGTGTCGCGCGAGGCCACTGCAGTGCGCGAGCCGGTAGTGCCCCGCGAGCCAACGGTGCAGCGTGAACAACCCGCGGCCCCGACAATCGTGCCGCCGTCTGCCGCCAGGGCACCGGAACCGAGCAAGCGGGTAATGAAGGAAAAGCAGGCGCCGCTGTTCATCGACAGCGCCGTGGAGGGCACCTTGCCGTCCATCTCCATCCTCGACCCGGCCGAACAGAAGAAGATCGAGTATTCGCCAGAATCGCTCGCCGGTGTCGGCCAGCTGCTGGAAATCAAACTCAAGGAATTCGGCGTGGAAGTGACGGTGGACTCGATCCACCCGGGCCCGGTGATCACCCGTTACGAGATCCAGCCGGCCGCAGGCGTGAAGGTCAGCCGCATCGCCAACCTGGCCAAGGACCTGGCGCGTTCGCTGGCCGTGACCAGCGTGCGGGTGGTCGAGGTCATCCCCGGCAAGACCACCGTGGGTATCGAGATCCCCAACGAAAACCGGCAAATGGTGCGCTTCTCCGAAGTGCTGGCCACGCCGCAGTACGACGAGCAGAAATCGCCGGTCACCTTGGCCCTGGGCCACGACATCGGTGGCAAGCCGGTGATCACCGACCTGGCCAAGATGCCGCACCTGCTGGTGGCCGGTACTACCGGTTCCGGTAAGTCGGTGGGTGTGAACGCGATGATCCTGTCGATTCTGTTCAAGTCCAGCCCGGAAGATGCGCGGCTGATCATGATCGACCCGAAAATGCTCGAGCTGTCGATCTACGAGGGCATCCCGCACTTGCTGTGCCCGGTGGTCACCGACATGAAGGACGCCGCCAACGCCCTGCGCTGGAGCGTGGCCGAGATGGAGCGGCGTTACAAGCTGATGGCGGCCATGGGCGTACGTAACCTGGCCGGCTTCAACCGCAAGATCAAGGATGCACAGGAAGCCGGCGAAATCATCCATGACCCGCTGTACCGTCGCGAGAGCATGGACGACGAGCCGCCGGCGCTGAAGACCCTGCCGACCATCGTGGTGATCGTCGACGAGTTCGCCGACATGATGATGATCGTCGGCAAGAAGGTCGAAGAGCTGATCGCCCGTATCGCGCAGAAGGCGCGCGCGGCCGGTATCCACCTGATCCTCGCCACCCAGCGCCCCTCGGTGGACGTGATCACTGGCCTGATCAAGGCCAACATCCCGACCCGCATGGCGTTCCAGGTGTCGAGCAAGATCGACTCGCGGACCATCATCGACCAGGGTGGCGCCGAACAGCTGCTGGGCCATGGCGACATGCTGTACATGCCGCCGGGCACCAGCCTGCCGATCCGTGTGCATGGCGCGTTCGTCTCCGACGACGAGGTACACCGTGTGGTGGAGGCGTGGAAGCTGCGCGGCGCGCCGGACTACAACGATGACATCCTCAACGGCGTCGAGGAGGCCGGCAGTGGCTTCGAGGGCGGCAGCGGTGGTGGTGGCGATGGCGATGATTCGGAAAGTGACGCCCTGTATGATGAGGCGGTGCAGTTCGTGCTGGAAAGCCGCCGTGCGTCCATCTCGGCCGTGCAGCGCAAACTGAAGATTGGCTACAACCGCGCGGCGCGCATGATCGAAGCCATGGAAATGGCCGGCGTGGTCACCCCCATGAACAGCAACGGCTCGCGGGAAGTGATAGCCCCGGGCGGCCCGCGCGACTGATGAACACCTTGCCGGGCACCAACGGTGGTGCCCGGCCTATTTCAATGCTCGATGAGGATTCCCATGCGCGCGATTCGCATGCTGCTGGTTTCTGCCCTGACCCTGGGCACGGTTACGGCCTATGCCGGTGAGCAAGATGTACAACGCCTGACCCAACTGCTGGAAAAGTCGCAGACCATCGAGGCCAACTTTTCCCAGCTGACCCTGGATGCCGGGGGCACCAGCCTGCAGGAAACCTCCGGCAAGATGACAGTGAAGCGCCCGGGCCTGTTCTACTGGCACACCGATGCCCCGCAGGAGCAGGTGGTGGTTTCCGACGGCAAGAACGTCACCCTGTGGGACCCGGACCTGGAACAGGCCACCATCAAGAAGCTCGACGTGCGCCTGAACCAGACCCCGGCGCTGCTGCTGTCCGGTGACGTGTCGAAGATCAGCCAGAGCTTCGATATCACCTCGAAGGAGCAGGGCGAAGTGATGGACTTCACCCTCAAGCCAAAGACCAAGGACACCCTGTTCGACTCGCTGCGCGTGTCGTTCCGCAAAGGCCTGATCAATGACATGCAGCTGATCGACAGCGTCGGCCAGCGCACCAACATCCTGTTCAATGGCGTCAAGGCCAACCAGGCGGTCCCGGACAGCAAGTTCAAGTTCGATATCCCGCAAGGCGCGGACGTCATCAAGGAGTAACCAGAACCCGCCATGGACCTGTTTCGAAGCGAACCCGTCGCCCAGCCCCTGGCCGCCCGCCTGCGCCCGTCCAACCTGGACGAGTACGTCGGCCAGGAGCATCTGCTGGCGCGCGGCAAACCGCTGCGCGAAGCGCTGGAGCAGGGTGCGCTGCATTCGATGATCTTCTGGGGGCCTCCAGGGGTGGGCAAGACCACCCTGGCGCGGCTGCTGGCGCAGTTCTGCGATGCACACTTCGAAACGGTGTCGGCGGTACTCGCCGGGGTGAAGGAGATTCGCCAGGCGGTCGAGGTGGCCAAGCAGCAGGCAGGCCAGTATGGCCGGCGCACCATCCTGTTCGTCGACGAAGTGCACCGTTTCAACAAGTCGCAGCAGGACGCCTTCCTGCCGTACGTGGAAGACGGCACCCTGTTGTTCATTGGCGCTACCACCGAAAATCCGTCGTTCGAGCTGAACAATGCGCTGCTGTCACGGGCGCGGGTGTACGTGCTCAAGAGCCTGGACGAGGCGGCGCTGCGCAAGCTGGTCAACCGCGCCCTGACCGAAGAGCGCGGCCTGGGCAAGCGCAACCTGCGCGTCAGCGATGACGCCTTCAGCATGCTGATGGCTGCTGCTGATGGCGATGGTCGGCGCATGCTCAACTTCCTCGAGAATGCTTCCGACCTTGCCGAGGATGGCAGCGAGATCGGCGTCGAGATGCTGCAAAGCCTGCTCGGCGACAGCCGCCGCCGTTTCGACAAGGGTGGCGAGGCGTTCTATGACCAGATTTCCGCGCTGCACAAGTCGGTGCGCGGCTCCAACCCGGATGGCGCCCTGTACTGGTTCGCGCGCATGCTCGATGGCGGCTGCGACCCGCTGTACATCGCCCGTCGCGTGGTGCGCATGGCCAGCGAAGACATCGGCAACGCCGACCCGCGGGCGCTCAGCCTGTGCCTGGCCGCCTGGGACGTGCAGGAGCGCCTGGGCAGCCCCGAAGGCGAGCTGGCGGTGGCCCAGGCCATCACCTACCTGGCCTGCGCGCCGAAGAGCAATGCGGTGTACATGGGTTTCAAGGCCGCCCTGCGCGAGGCTGCCGAACACGGTTCGCTGGAAGTGCCGCTGCACTTGCGCAACGCCCCGACCAAATTGATGAAGCAATTGGGTTACGGCGACGAGTACCGCTACGCCCATGACGAGCCCGATGCCTACGCTGCCGGCGAGGATTACTTCCCCGAAGCGCTTGAACCGCGCCAGTACTACCAGCCAGTGCCGCGTGGCCTGGAACTGAAGATTGGCGAGAAGCTGCGTCATCTGGCCGAGCTCGACCGCAGCAGCCCCCGACAGCGGAGAAAACCGTGATCGCATTGATTGCCGCCGTCAGCGCGGGCGGTATTGCCGGTACCTTGTTGCGCTTTGCCACCTCCAATTGGGTGGTTGCCCACTGGCCACGGCACTTCTATCTCGGTACGCTGGCGGTCAACCTGGTTGGCTGCCTGCTGATTGGCCTGCTCTATGGCCTGTTCCTGCACAAGCCGATGGTGCCGATCGAACTGCGCGCCGGTCTGATCGTCGGCTTTCTGGGCGGCCTGACGACTTTTTCTTCCTTGTCGCTGGATACCGTACGCCTGCTGGAAAGCGGGCAAGTGCCTCTGGCCCTGGGCTATACCGGTATCAGCGTGGTGGGCGGGTTGCTCGCGACCTGGGCCGGCCTGTCCCTGACCCGATTCTGAACCAACACCTACACATAACGAGAGAACGATATGCTCGATTCCAAACTGTTACGCGGCCAACTTCAGGAAGTGGCGGATCGCCTGGCCTCCCGTGGCTTCAGCCTGGATGTCGCGCGCATCGAATCACTGGAAGAGCGCCGCAAGGCGGTGCAGACCCGCACCGAGCAACTGCAGGCCGAGCGTAACGCCCGCTCCAAGTCCATCGGCCAGGCCAAGGCCAAGGGCGAAGACATCGCGCCGCTGATGGCCGACGTAGAGCGCATGGCCAACGAACTGGCGGCCGGCAAGGCCGAGCTGGATGGCATCCAGGCCGAACTGGACGGCATCCTGCTGACCATCCCCAACCTGCCGGACGCCAGCGTGCCGGTCGGTGCCAGCGAAGACGACAACGTCGAGGTGCGCCGTTGGGGCACGCCGAGAACCTTTGATTTCGACATCAAGGACCATGTCGCCCTCGGCGAAATCAGCGGTGGCCTGGACTTCGAAGCCGCCGCCAAACTGTCCGGCGCCCGTTTTGCCGTGCTGCGTGGCCCGATCGCTCGCCTGCACCGCGCCCTGGCGCAGTTCATGATCAACCTGCACACCACTGAGCACGGCTACGAGGAGCACTATACCCCGTACCTGGTGCAGGCCCCGGCCCTGCAGGGCACCGGCCAGCTGCCGAAGTTCGAGGAAGACCTGTTCAAGATCAGCCGCGAGGGCGAGGCTGACTTCTACCTGATTCCGACCGCCGAAGTGTCGCTGACCAACCTGGTGGCGGGTGAGATCCTCGATGCCAAGCAACTGCCGCTGAAACTGGTGGCTCACACCCCGTGCTTCCGCAGCGAAGCCGGTGCTTCCGGCCGTGACACCCGCGGCATGATCCGCCAGCACCAGTTCGACAAGGTCGAGATGGTGCAGGTCGTCGAACCGTCCAGGTCGATGGAGGCCCTGGAAGGCCTGACCGCCAACGCCGAGCGCGTGCTGCAGCTGCTGGAGCTGCCGTACCGCGTGCTGGCCCTGTGCACCGGCGACATGGGCTTTGGCGCGGTGAAGACCTACGACCTGGAAGTGTGGGTGCCGAGCCAGGACAAGTACCGTGAAATCAGCTCGTGCTCCAACTGCGGCGATTTCCAGGCGCGCCGCATGCAGGCCCGCTGGCGCAACCCGGAAACCGGCAAGCCAGAGCTGGTGCACACCCTCAACGGCTCCGGCCTGGCGGTGGGGCGTACCTTGGTCGCGGTGCTGGAAAACTACCAGCAGGCGGACGGTTCGATCCGCGTACCGGAAGTGCTCAAGCCATACATGGGTGGCGTCGAGGTTATCCGCTAAATGGATTACCTGCCGCTGTTCCACAAGCTGCAGGGCGGCCGCGTGCTGGTTGTCGGCGGCGGTGAGATCGCGCTGCGCAAGGCGCGCCTGCTGGCCGATGCCGGGGCCTCGCTGCGCGTGGTGGCGCCGGAGGTCGACGGCCAACTGGCCGCGCTGGCCCGGGAAGGTGGCGGTGAGGTGCTGGTGCGTGGCTATCAGGCAGCCGACCTGGTCGGTTGCCGGCTGGTGATCGCGGCCACCGACGACACCGGGCTCAATGCCCAGGTGTCGGCTGACGCGCAGGCCCTCAGCCTGCCGGTCAACGTGGTTGACGCGCCGGCCCTGTGTACGGTGATTTTCCCCGCCATCGTCGACCGTTCGCCCTTGGTGATTGCAGTTTCCAGCGGCGGTGACGCGCCGGTGCTGGCGCGGTTGATTCGCGCCAAGCTCGAGGCCTGGATTCCATCGGCCTATGGCGAGCTGGCCGGGCTGGCGGCACGTTTCCGGCACAAGGTCAAATCCTTGTACCCGGACGTCAATCAGCGCCGCGGCTTCTGGGAAACCGTGTTCCAGGGCCCGATTGCCGAACGCCAGCTGGCCGGGCAGGGCGCCGAGGCCGAGCGCCTGTTACAGGCGATGGTGGACGGTGCGCCGGTACAGCAAGGTGGTGAGGTGTATCTGGTAGGTGCAGGCCCGGGCGACCCGGACCTGCTGACCTTCCGTGCCTTGCGCCTGATGCAGCAGGCCGACGTGGTGCTGTACGACCGCCTGGTGGCACCGGCAATCATCGATATGTGCCGGCGCGATGCCGAGCGTATCTATGTGGGCAAGCGTCGTTCCGACCATGCCGTGCCGCAGGACCAGATCAACCGCCTGCTGGTCGACCTGGCCAGACAGGGCAAGCGTGTATTGCGCCTGAAGGGCGGTGACCCGTTCATTTTCGGGCGCGGTGGCGAAGAGATCGAAGAGCTGGCCGGGCAGGGTATCCCGTTCCAGGTGGTGCCGGGCATAACCGCGGCCAGTGGTTGTTCCGCCTATGGCGGAATTCCGCTGACCCACCGCGACTATGCCCAGTCGGTGCGTTTCGTGACCGGGCACCTGAAGGACGGCACCAGCAACCTGCCGTGGCATGACCTGGTGGCACCGGCACAGACGCTGGTGTTCTACATGGGCCTGGTCGGCTTGCCGACCATCTGTGCCGAGCTGATTCGCCATGGCCGCGCGGCCAGTACCCCGGCAGCCCTGGTGCAGCAGGGGACCACACGTAATCAGCGGGTGTTCACCGGTACCCTGGCGGATCTGCCTGAACTGGTGGCCCGGCATGAAGTGCATGCGCCGACCTTGGTGATCGTCGGGGAGGTGGTGCAGTTGCGTGACAAGCTGGCCTGGTTCGAAGGTTCGCAGAACAGCTGAAACCGCCGGGGCCGCAAAGCGGCCCCGAATGCCTCAAACCTGCCAGATCCCTTCGCCCGGCAACCGCTCGCGATCATGCGGCAGGCTGAAATCCTGCAACGGCCCCTTGGGTACGATCCCGTTCGGGTTGATGGTCTTGTGGCTCAGGTAATAGTGTTTCTGGATATGCTCCATGTTCACCGTGCCCGCCACGCCCGGCCACTGGTACAGCTCGCGCAACCAGTTTGACAGGTTGTGGTAATCGCTCAGGCGCCGCAGGTTGCACTTGAAGTGGCCGTGGTACACCGCATCGAAGCGCACCAGGGTGGTGAACAGCCGCACATCGGCCTCGGTCAGGTATTCGCCCGCCAGGTAGCGGTTGCGGCTGAGCAGGTCTTCCAGATAGTCCAGTTCGTTGAATACATCGTCGAAAGCCGCTTCGTAGGCCTCCTGCGTGGTGGCGAAGCCAGCGCGGTATACGCCATTGTTCACCGCTGGGTAGATGCGCTCGTTCAGTGCCTCGATGGTCGGGCGCAGCGGCGCGGGGTAGAGGTCCAGTGTATTGCCGGTCAGCTCGTTGAACGCGCTGTTGAAGATGCGGATGATCTCTGACGACTCGTTGTTGACGATACGCCTGGCTTGCTTGTCCCACAGCACCGGTACAGTCACGCGGCCGGTGTAGTGCGGGTCATCCTGGGTATAGCGCTGGTGCAGGTACTGCAGGGCGTCGAGGTGGTCACCCGAGGAGCCTTGCTGCTGGTCGAAGGTCCAGCCGTGGTCCTGCATCAGCCAGCTGACCACCGACACATCGATCAACGGTTCCAGGCCCTTGAGGGCACGGACGATCAGGGTGCGGTGGGCCCAGGGGCAGGCCAGCGAGACATACAGGTGGTAACGGCCGGCTTCGGGGGCGGGCAGCGGGTTGCGGCGCTGGGCATTTTCACGCTTGAAGGTGCCGTCCTTGCCATTTTCATACCACTGGTCATGCCAGCGGCCATCGATCAAAAGGCCCATGCTGAGCTCCTGAAACAAGGTTGTTTGTCGTTGGAGCCCAGTCTAGGCCAAATCGTTCGAAAAAATAGCGTAAAGATCCGGGGTTTATAATCGATTAGATCGATTGGTTTCGCGCTTGCCAATAGCCTTGGGCTGTTGCGAACGCCTCTTCGCGACCCTGGCCCAAGCCGCGAAGGGCCAGGGCCATGGTGGCGATAACAGCCTTCTCGCCATAGCTGTCTTCAACCTCGCCACGCCAGAAGGCCAGCAGATGCTCGGCTTGCAGGCTGGGCGGCTTGACGTGACGGCGCTCGCTCAGCGCTGGCCATTCTTCATCCCAGGCCTCGCCTGCCGTGGTGCCGTAAAGATGGCTAATGACATCGGGGTTGACCTCGATCTCGCCACCATCGCCCTTGATCACCAGCGCATGGTCACCCAGCAGGCGGCTGGCCTCGCGGTGGACCGCTTGGTAACCGGGGTGGAAGATGCTCTGCAGGCCACAGCGCGCGCCCAGCGGGTTAAGGACCCGGGCCAGCGAGTGGATCGGTGAGCGCAGGCCCAGGGTATTGCGCAGGTCGATCATACGCTGCAACTGCGGTGCCCAATCCTGCAGCGGGAAGAACGCCAATTGATGCTGGTCGAGTGCCTCAGCAACGGCTGCCCAATTGCGGCACAGCGGGATTTGTAGCAGGTCGAGCAGTTGTTCGGTGTACATGCGCCCGGCAGTATGGGCGCCGCCGCCATGCATCAAGATGCGCACACCATGGCTGGCCAGGCACTTGGCGGCCAGCAGGTACCACGGCAGATGGCGCTTCTTGCCGGCATACGTGGGCCAGTCCAGGTCCACGGCGATGCGCGGGGCCTGCAGGTGTGCGCGTAGCGCCTCGGTGAAGCCGGCCAGTTCTTCTGCGCTTTCTTCCTTGTGTCGCAGCAGCATGAGGAAGGCACCGAGCTGGGCGTCTTCGACCTTGTCTTCCAACAGCAGGGTCATGGCCGCGCGAGCCTCTTCACGGGTCAGGCCTCGCGCGCCGCGCTTGCCTTTGCCAAGAATGCGCACGAATTCGGCGAACGGGTGTTCCGCCGGGGTTTCCAGGGTGAGTGGGCGTGGCTGGGTCATATGCAGTTGGTCGGTTTGGGCAGGCCCGCCAGCTTGGCGGCGAGTTTGGCGGGAGTGCCGTTGAACAGGCGGTTCAGGTGCGGGCTGTTGCCCTTGTCCGGGCCCAGCTTGAGTGCCGTGTACTTGATCAGCGGGCGGGTGGCCGGGGACAGCTGGTATTCCTGGTAGAACTGGCGCAACAGTTCGAGGATCTCCCAGTGGTCCGCAGTCAGCGGGATGCCCTCGCGCGCGGCCAACGCCTCGGCAGCGGCAGGTGACCAGTCCTGCAGGTCGACCAGGAAACCGTCCTTGTCCAGGGCGATCGCCTGATCGCCAACGGTGAGCGTATTCATAGCCAGCTGTTGACCTTGTGGTAATGCAGCGACAGTTCGACGAAGCCGGTGTAGTCCACGGCCTTGGCCAGTTCGTTGCCGACTGCACGGGCCTGCACATCTTCCTCAAGCGCGAACAGGCGCTCGGCCAGGCCGGCGGCTTGCAACTGGCGGTACGGCTCGCTGCCGCTGCGCAGGGCGTATACCGCGTCACCGCACAGCAGCAGGGCATCGTCGGCGCCCAGCAGGCGCAGGCAACTGGCCAGGCGCTCGTCGCCAAACGGGGAGTGGGCAATTACATGCAGGGTTGTCATCACAGCGTTACCACCTGGTCAAAACGGGCGATCAGCGCGGCCAGAGCCGCATCGTCGAGCACTTGCACCGGCAGTGCCAGGCAGTCGGCGGCCAGGCCACGGCGGGCGAGGCTGTGGTTGCAGGCGAACAGCTCCTCCACGCCGAACATTGGCAGCGCTTGCAGGTTGGCAGCCAGGTTCTTCTGCTGCACGACAGCGGGCTGCTGGTCCGGCGCAAGCTGGAAGACGCCGTCATCGAGAAACAGCATGCCCAGCGGCAGGTCGAACGCACCGCCGGCCAGGGCAATGTCCAGTGCCTCACGGGCCGATGGTCCGTTCCAGGGTGCCTGGCGGCTGATGATCAACAAGGATTTGGCCATTTCAGTCGCCTCCGAAGCAGACAAGGCGGTCGGCAACCTGGGCGGCCTCATGCAGTTGGCCGAGCCCTGACAGCTCCCACGGCTTGGGCAGGTTCACGGCCGGACGCTGATAGCGGTTGGCCTCGGCCTCGTCGAGCACGCCACGGCGTAGAGCAGCGGCAATGCATACTACGGCGTCCAGCTGGTTGGCGGCGATGAAGGTGCGCCACTGCCCAGCCACATCCAGCTCGTCCTGGGGCGCGACCACGTTGACCGAGGCGCTGTGCACCCCGTCCTGGTAAAAGAACAGCCGGGCAATCTCATGGCCGCCGGCCAGCACCGCCTCGGCGTAGCGCAGGGCGCGTCGCGAGGAGGGCGCATGGGCCGGGGAGAACACCGCGATAGCGAATTTCATGGGTCACTCATGCAGAAGGAATGGTGCCATGATAAAGCAAAAAAGCCCGCGCCCGCTCGTGCATGCGGGGCGGGCTTGCTGGGGCGCGCCAATCTCAAGGCCCACGCTCTTTCAGGAATCGTGCAAGGCCTGGGAGCAACTCAAACCTGTTCCTTGCTCTCCGGCAGGAACCAGTTCAGCACCAGCGCACAGATACCTCCGGTCGCCACACCCGACTCCAGCACGTTGCGAATCGCTGCCGGCATGTGTGCCAGGAACTCCGGCACCTGCGCCACACCCAGGCCCAGCGCCAGCGACACCGCGATGATCAGCAGGGCGCGACGATCCAGCCGGGTACTGGCCAGGATATTGATGCCCGAAGCGGCAACTGCGCCGAACATGACCATGGCCGCGCCACCCAGCACCGGCTCCGGTACCGCCTGGATGACCCCGGCAACGCTCGGGAACAGGCCCAGCAGCACCAGCATTGCAGCGATCCAGATTCCGATATGGCGGCTGGCGATACCGGTCAACTGGATCACCCCATTGTTCTGCGCAAAGATCGAGCTCGGGAAGGTGTTGAAGAACCCGGCCAGCAGCGAGTTGGCCCCATTGACCAGCACGCCGCCCTTGATCCGCTGCATCCATACCGGCCCTTCGACCGGCTGGCGCGACACCTTGCTGGTGGCAGTGACGTCGCCGATGGCTTCCAGCGAAGTCACCAGGTAGATCACCAGCATCGGAATGAACAGCGCCCAGGAGAAGCCCAGGCCGAAGTGCAGCGGCGTCGGTACCTGGAACAGTGCGGCCTGATGCATGCCGGTGAAGTCGAGGCGGCCCAGGTAGCCGGCCAGCGCATAGCCGACCGCAAGGGCGATGACGATCGCGCAACTGCGCATCCATACCACCGGGATGCGGTTGAGGACGACGATGATCGCCAGCACCACGCCCGACAGCAGCAGGTTCTCACCATTGGCGAACGTACCGTTGGCCATGGCGCCGAAACCACCCCCCATGCTGATCAGGCCGACCTTGATCAGGGTCAGGCCGATCATCAGCACGACAATGCCGGTCACCAGCGGCGTGATCAGCCGTTTGACGAAGGGCAGGATGCGCGACACGCCCATCTCGACGAACGAGCCGGCGATGACTACACCAAAGATTGCCGCCATGACACTTTCCACCGGCGTGCCTTGCTTGACCATCAGCGCGCCACCGGCAATCAGCGGGCCGACGAAGTTGAAGCTGGTACCCTGGACGATCAGCAGCCCGGCACCGAACGGCCCGAAGCGCTTGCACTGGACGAAGGTGGCGATGCCGGAAATCACCAGCGACATCGATACGATCAGGTTGGTATCCCGCGCGGAAACGCCCAGCGCCTGGCAAATCAGCAGGCCAGGGGTGACGATCGGCACTATGATCGCCAGCAGGTGTTGCAGCGCTGCCAGCAGGCCAATCAGCGGCCGTGGCCTGTCTTCCAGGCCAAGCACCAGTTCATTGGCAGGCGCCGCTGCGCCTGGGCTGTGTTCGTGTGAGCTCATGGCTGAAAGCTGCCCCGGAGAAAAAAGGAGCGCATTCTACGGGTGATGATGGGTTTGGGGTAGTGGCAGGCACAATGGCGGCATGATTGAAGCGCAGCCCGCAACTCGCTCCCACAAAAAAGCCCGCCGAAGCGGGCTATTTCAGGCAGCACTCAATCAGTCATCGCGACCCATGATGCCAAACAGTTGCAGCAGGCTGACGAACAGGTTGTAGATCGATACATACAGGCTGATGGTTGCCATGATGTAGTTGCGCTCGCCACCGTGAATGATCGCGCTGGTCTGGAACAGGATGCAGACCGACGAGAACAGCACGAAGCCGGCGCTGATCGCCAGTTGCAGGCCGCTGATCTGGAAGAAGAAGCTCGCCACCACAGCTCCCAGCAGAACGAAGAAGCCTGCAGTGATGAAGCCGCTGAGGAAGCTCATGTCCTTGCGGGTGATCAGCACATAGGCCGACAGGCCACCGAACACCAGTGCGGTCATCGCAAATGCCGAGCTGACCACTTCGGCGCCACCGGCCATGCCCAGGTAACGGTTGAGGATAGGGCCGAGAATGAAGCCCATGAAACCGGTGAGGGCGAAGGTGGACACCAGGCCCCAGGCCGAATTGCGCAATTTGTTGGTGAGGAAGAACAGCCCGTAGAAGCCGATCAGCACCACGAACACGTTCGGGTAGCCGACGCGCATCTGCTGGGCCACGAAGGCCATGACACCGCTGAAGGCGAGGGTAAGCGCCAGCAGGCTGTACGTGTTGCGCAGGACCTTGCTGATCTCCTGCTGCTCGACCTGCTGGCCGCTGTGTACGGCGTAATCCTGTTCGCGCATGGCGACACTCCTTGATGAACCTGTGGTTTTGAACGTTCAGATGCCTGGAGTCTATCAGAGCCGCCGCAACCCGCGACACAGAGAGTTTGACAGCTTGTTTCATTACGGTATGATGGCGGCCGCAAAACGAGCTGGAAGCGTGGCCGAGTGGTTTAAGGCAACGGTCTTGAAAACCGTCGATGGGCAACTATCCTAGAGTTCGAATCTCTACGCTTCCGCCACAATTTTTCATCAAAGCCCTGATTTTTCAGGGCTTTTTTGTGTCTAGAGGTTTTTGGTCCCCCATCTGGTCCCCCTTTTTTACTTCGGCTTCCTCTGGCCTTCTGCGGGTTCTGGTGGACATGTCTTCATGTTGGTCTACCGTCACACGTTAGAAAAAGTGGCCGGCCCATAGTCGCCATCACCTGTAAAGCTTCCGCTAAGAGGGCGCCCCTCCAGGACGCAGAAGGACACCGGTGCCGATGCCTAGGGCACTCTTGAGGCTTCCGGTTGGCCTAAGCGTACTGGCAGAGCAATCTCAACCACTCTGGCTCCTCTGGTTATGTGAACTAAGCTTTAAAGTTCTTCTACAGCTCAGGAGACGTCCGTGATCCTAACCAAAGCCGCAGTAGGGCCCTACCGCTCAATCAACACATCGCAAAGCGTTGCCATCGACCCTGATGTCACTGTCCTAGTCGGCATGAACGAGGCAGGAAAAACAGTCTTCTTGAAGGCGCTACATAAATCCAATGATGCATTGAATGAGGAAGCGTTCAACCCCACTGATGACTACCCACGTAGGCACCTCACCGCCTATCTGCGTAAACATGAGGATGATCCTGAAACAGTAGTAGAGCTGACGTTCAAACCGAGTAAATCCGAGCTTGAAAGCATTAATAGGGCTCTCCACACTTCACTTGGAGAGGACTTCACCTTCACTGTAAGCCATAGCTATGCCAATAGCCGCACTATAGGCTTGAGCGTAGATGAGGCGCCGGTAATGACTGCTTTGGCCAAAACCGCTGGGCTGTCGTCCGATGCAGTCAAAGCGATTTCCGGCTCGGCTTCTATCCGAGCGGCCTACACCAGTCTCAGCCAGATCAATCTGACGGAGGTAGATGCTGAGTTCGCTGAAGGACTGAAGAAGCGAATCGATGACTCCCCTTGGAAAGGTTCCTCGATCAGTTCTTACGATGTATGGCGACGGCTTTCGCCACTGGTACCCAAATTTTTGTATTTCAGCGACTACGACTTGCTACCAGGGAAAATCAACCTGGCTGATTTAAAAAACCGTATTGCAACAGTAAAAGCCGATCCGACGAAAAAAGCATTGATTGAACCCAAACATCTTTCGATCCTTGCGTTACTCAGGATCGCAGGCGTCGAGCTGGATGACTTTGACGGGAAGACAACCTATGAGGAGATGAGGGCAAAAGTCGAAGGCGTATCCATCAACCTTACCGATAAGGTGCTTGAATTTTGGAAACAAAACGAGGACTTGGAAGTTGAGGTAGATATCAGGCCCGATAGCACTGACGTTACCCCCTTCGACGATGGCCCCAACCTTTATCTGAGGATCAAGAATCGTCGCCACCGTGGCGTGACCACGCCATTCGATCAGCGTAGCAGAGGCTTCATCTGGTTCTTCAGTTTTCTGGTCTGGTTTGACAGTGTGCAGGCTCAACTGACCTCATCGGGCGTCAAGACGTCGGGTGATCTGATTCTGCTTCTGGATGAGCCAGGTCTAGCGCTACACGCCCTCGCTCAAGAAGATTTCCTGAATTACATCGACAATCTCTCAGCAAGCCACCAGGTGATTTACACGACCCATTCGCCCTTCATGGTGAGATCTTCCCGGCTTAACCAGGTTCGAATCGTCGAAGACAAGCAGGACGTAGGAACCACAGTGTCCGAGAACCTTTCAGGCTCTGACCCTCGCACCATTTTCCCCCTCCAAGCAGCGCTGGGCTGGAACGTCGCGCAGAATCTGTTCATCAGTAAAAGCAACTTGCTGGTCGAGGGCGTTTCTGAACTCGCCTACCTGCAGAGCATGTCTGCGATGCTCGATGCAGCAGGTGAATCAGGACTGGACCAGCACACCACGATTGTGCCGGTTGGCGGCCTCAACAACGTCGCGACGTTCACCTCGCTGTTGGGAGCGAACGGGTTGTCCGTAGCATTGCTATTGGATTACAGCGGGCGGCAGGATCAAAAGCTTGAAAGCCTTATCCATCAGAAGCTGGTGCAAAAGAAAGCCGTTTTCAATGCTTCGCAGTTTCGTGATCTGAAAGCTTTGGGTCAGGATACGATCCCTAGCGACATCGAAGACCTCTTCACGGTCAAGACCTACCTTGCCTGCTTCAACAAGGCCTTCACGAAGCAGTTGGCGGGTGTGGTCATCGAAGAGAAAGATCTGCCTGCAGGCGACCGGATAGTGCAGCGCATAGAACACCTTCTGACTGATCGAAAAATCGAGCTTCGACCTAGCGGTGGTTTCAACCACTACACCGTTGCTGCGATGTTCGCTACCACTCCCTCTACTAAAGTGGACGAGGCGACAAAGTCTCGATTCGCCGCACTGTTCAAAGCAATTAATAACTATCTCAGTTAGAGGAAGTCAACGGCTGGTGGACGGTGGTTGTCGGCTGGCTTTGTTCTGCTAACAGAGAGGTCCGCCTAGAGTGCGGGAAGGTGGCTCTAGGCGGAGCATGCAATAAAGCGTCAAAGGTTCAGTGTATGCATACCCTTCGCATAGTGCGGCCCGACGCAAAGATCTGATTTGTCGAGGGCCGGATCGACCATAGACGTTGTCATAATTACTTGGTGAGGCTTCTCGCCGTACTCTGAAAGTGCCTCTACCAGAACCCTTTGGAAGTTCTGGCTGCGATCCGGGCCCATTCCCTTGTCTTCGGTGTTGTCGAGCAAGAACAGTCTTGGATATCGCATGCTGTCATCGTCAAGCGACTCAAGCAGGATTGCTAGATGGAAGCTGTTTTTGAGAATGGTCTCGGAGCTCGCAGAAAACTTCGAACGTCCATCGACGAGCATGAAATCCTTACCAAAGTCGAACATGACGGTTTGCGCATCGTTGAAGGCGGGCTCGAAACCTCCGTCCTTCTTCAGAAGCTCAATGGTCTTCTCAGAGAGATTATTTTCGATGGCCTCCCGGCGCGTGCTGGTCTGCGCTTTGCTGGCCGTGATCTGCTCATTCAGGTCCAGCATGGTATTGTTGAGCGCCTGTTTCTTCTGAATGAGACTTTCGACAGCAGTCACCAGCTTGGCTTTCGCGTCATAGTTTTTGATCCGTTCTTCAACGGTGCCTATCTTGGTCGAAAGCTCATTTAGCTTGAACACACGGTCGGAGCTCAAACGAAGAGCCGTGACGTGGCTGGACTTTACGGTCTGAAGTTCGCGCTGTTTTGAACTGAGGTAGTGAGTATGCTCGCTCAGCTTGGTGCGCAGTTCCACGAGCACTTTTGTGCTCTCTTTCTTCTGGAACGCCAACTCATTCAATGCCGCCAGGTAGGACGCTTCTCTGGAGTTCTTATCTAGTTCTGTCTTGCATAGGTGGCACTGCTCCTTACCTGATTCCGAAAGGGCGGTGAGGCAGCTGGGACAGAATTTGAAGCGGACTTCACCGAAGAAGTCGTAAGCTGTGCGTGACTCTTGCAGGGCTTTGATCCGGGATTCGACCGCGGAGATGAACAATTCAGATTCGACGATCTCGTTGACCATCTCGGCCTGCCTGGTCGTGCGGATGTCAATTTCCTTGGTGAGCTCACTGATCTGCTGGTTGGCTTCTGCGGCTTTGGCCTTAAGGGCCTCATCAGAGGTCGACTCGTCGGGTTCAGCGAGTAATGCATCTCGCATCCCAATCAGTGTTCGGAGTTCCTTGTACGAATTCTCGACCGCACTGTTGAGTGAGGCTTCCCGCAACAGCGCTTCGGAAGGGGAAATAAACTTGTATATGGAGTCCAACTGGCCTTCGATTTTTGCGAACTCTGATTCGGCTTTTGAAAGCTGCTGCTTCAGCATGTAAATGCCGAGATCGTCCAGGCCGAGCAAAAAGTCCCCGATCGCTTGGCGCATGCTGGGCTTGTCAAACGTTGAGTGTTCAGCACGCAGGATTTTGTTAACCTGGGTACTCTGGTCGACGAAAATCAGCCGCAAGATCTGATGAATGGTCAGGTTTGCGAAATCATCGGTCTGGCTGTGCGGCCATCCCAGCAGCTCAAAAATCTGCTGTGAGAAGCTGAGTTTTTCGTCGCTGCGGTTGATCCCATAGCTTTGCCAAACTGCCGCTGATTGAGCGGCATTGAGCTGTTCAATAGTGCCGCTGAAGAAGCTCATGGGAGGCTTCTTGCCGGGTTGAACCTGGCGATGAATTGTCAGAATGTGACCGTTCAATTCAATCTCGGCAAAGACGCCATCGCAGGTCTGCGCCTCCTCGTTCCAACGATCTTCGGCAATGTCCCCGCCAAGAGCGTAGAACAGGAAGTCCATGATGGTGGATTTACCTACGCTGTTAGCGCCTCGGATGATGTTGACGCCATGGTGGAAGCGCTCGTTGTAGACACTTTTTCCACCCTTGGTGATGATGAATCGGTTGATAAAAAACGTAGAGGGCTTAGAGGTCATAAATGTACTCCATCAGACCGGAGCGGGATTTTAGACCATTCGATCCGTTGAATTTTGTTTTCGGTAAGCCTTTGGTGATGACCTCAAATGCGTCGCTCTTGAGGAAGACGTCGGTGTCCAGAAGAGCTGTGTAGGCTGAGGGTAGGGAGTCAGGCTCTAGTTTCATGATGCCTTTGTCGAATGAGGATTTAGAAATGACGCCTTTGGCGATCAGTTCGAGCGTTGCGGTTTTCTGGAAAGGCTCAAGCTCGAAAAACGTACGAGCAGGGTTTGTCAGGTCTTCGAACTGCTCTGGAATTTTCGTCACCTGGGCCTTCAGCTTTCGGATCTCGCTGGGCCAAGGCTTAATGTTTTTGAGCTGACTAGGGAACAGGTAGTAGAAGTCGAGCACACGCAGCAGCTGCCAGCTGATCTGCTGATCTGCGGCGGCATGAAGGATGGACACGATTCTGTAGAGGCAGTGGTTAGCGTCAAAGGCCGGGTGGTACATCAACATGTTGGCCGCTCCCAGATCAAATGACACTTGCCTGTGAGGAAGTACAGCATCCCGGAAATCATGTACTGATCCACTGTGATGTCTTCGGCCATAACCTCGCGGTAAATGGCATCCACGATCCCATTCAGAATCACGCTATCGATAACATCGCTCGGCGCGCCTTGCTTGATCAGGGGGCGAACGTTTTCCTCAAACGCGAAGCTGATTTTTTGGAGGATGTACAGGAAGACGCCTTGCCGACGACGGTTGAGCTGCGACTTCATTAGACGTTTTGCAAAGAAATCCTTGCGCTCGATTGCTACCTCAAGAAGATCCTCTCTGCCACCATTCCTGAGTTTCTGCTCCAGGCCGATCACAGGCGTTTGGGTTTTCTGGTTGGTGAAAAAATCCAGTCGTTCAACGAACCACTGAAAGTCTTCATCATTTTCGCCGAGCTCTTGGAATTTAGCCAAGGCGCGCGTGATGGCTGTCGGATCAGGCGCTGGAAGCTGGATGATGTAATTGGTGTCGTCACCCACCCTAAGGCTCCCGTGAATCTCAGAGCCCCACACATTCGCTTTATTCATTGTTTTCGTGAGTTGTGTTGTTACCAGCCTGGACGTTGCCATGGACGGTAGAGCCGTTAATGTTGACGGTGTTGCTGCCTGCTGCAGTTTTTTTGCTGGCGTTGATTAGTGCCAGGCAAACGCCGAAAACCACGATTACGATCAAGCCCAAAAGGGCGAAAAGCTCGGTGTGCGTGAGGTTTTTCAGGTAGGGAGAGGTGATGACTTGCGGGTAGATGATGAAGCTGAGAAAACCCGCTACGCCAGCGATGCCGCAAGCCTTCACGACAGCAGTCCAGAATCCTTCCATGATCGATCCATTGAGGTGTAATCAAAGCGCTATCATCACGTATCGCACCTCGGCCGTAAAGCCGAGGCTCTGCCTAAAGCCATTGCTCGGTATCGAGAAATCCCACATGCCTGGCTGGAATGCTGGTCTCATCTCGAACATGGGGTTTGAGCCCCTGGGACGGCCGATTAGGGCTTGTGCTGGCGTGCTCCGTTGCTCGCCGTGCCCATGGTCGGCTGATGTAACAACCGTCGCAGAGATGTGATCTTCATGCTGAACAATCCACACGTAGGGGGTTGCTAAACTGCCCCGGCCAGCGCTTGTCCGACTGTCTAATAATACGGTGGTATTCACCTCGGGAGCGTCTGTGGAACAGCGGGGTAAAAAAAATTCAGCTTAAGAGAAGTGGAAGACAAGACACTCAGGGCGTGGGAGGTCGGAGCGAAAGGAACGGATTGTCTGGATGAGGCGGCAGGCCTAGGAGATTGGTGTCACGCAAGATGTAGCCGTTGAGAGAGGTGGTTTTCCGCGGGCCTTTTACAGTGCAAGTCCAAATGTTCTGGCTATTGGGCTTTTTCAGATGAACATCCAGCTTTTCAAATTGACGTTGGATTCGCCGCCAGGCGTCGCTTTGAGGTTCTGCTTCGGCTGACTCGGGGTGTTCTGCGGCGTAGCGTTGAAAAATGCCCGGGGTGACCAGGAAAAAAGTGCCGTCTACGGTGTGGACCTTGGCCTTGCTGTCGTTGACCACCAAGCGATGACTGAGAACTCCTTGGCGTAGCCATTCGAGGAAGGCCAGCCCCTCGGCATCCTTGGGTGGCGTAGTGGTGAACTGCGGGCTTCCCGCGCTTGCTCCAGTGTCGACCTCGCTCGGCTCTTGCAGCATGTCCATCAACTCGTCGAGATATTCAAAATCCTGGTTCGGGTGCTCGGGTTCGGGCTGTTCTTCTCTCGGCGTTGGTTGCGGTCGATCCAAAGCCGACTCGCAGGTATCACCGGCCGGCAGAGGATGTTCCACCATCGGCTCAACCGTTCCTTTAAAGCAGTCTGGCCGGGGTTCATCGGCCCAAATCAGGCTCGGTTGCAGGCGGAGAAAGGTAAAGCGATGTTGCCAGTCATCGTCTGTTACGTTGGCACTCCATACCGCTTTGCCCTCAGGTGTCGCGTCCACTAATCCGTGTGATTGCAGTTCATCGAACAAGGCGATGTTGGAGGTGGGAATACCGTCCACCGATTGAGCCAGCAGGTAGGCACGCAGCCTGTCGGTCGCGGTTTTGCTGACCAACCACAGGTGGTCAACAGTGAGCCAGCCGGCAGCGCCAGGCTGGTTGAGTTTGAACCCGCTTCTGACTAAGTGGCGTAGCCCCATGAGCAGGTGATGCTGCAGCGAATGTTTAGGTGCCAGCAGGGCTTTGGTGGGGTTGGCCCCAATGTTCTGTGCCGTGGACACCCGGTCGGCTTGCAGCACCAACTCTCCGAGGGTGCCGGCGTGTTCGTAGTGGTCAGCCAGCAAGGACAGCAATTGCCCCCACAAGGCAGGGTGGCTGCTGAGCCAGTCGAGTAGGGCGGGGGGCAGGATCTGGGTATACAGTAGTCCTGCGGCTGCGCCGTGTAGCTGGTAATCCCGGTCGGGGTGATAGCGGAAGCGGTAGGGTTGGTTCAGCGGGCCGTGCCAGGGGTGCCAGCGTTCACCATTCTGACACTCCACCTGGAGATCGACGGCAATTTTACCAACGTCATGGAGCAGGGCACCGTAGGCAATGGCGGCGCTCCAGGCATCAGCCTGCGCGGCCTGGTCTTCCGGTGCGGCACCACTGGGGAGCAGGTAGGACTGGCGCAACTTCAGGCTGCACGCCACTAGCTCCAAGCCGTGGTCGAGCATGCCACCTGGATAGGCATGGTGATGGCTCTCACTGGCCGGTAGTTGCTGTACATAGGTGGCGTAGCGACGAATCGGTTCGAGATAGAGTTGTTCGAACTGTGGCTGGGAGAGGGCCGTGTATTGCCAGATGCGCTCGAGCAGCCTTTTCCGGTGGCTGGCGGCGAGCAGTAACTCCGCCGACAGTGGTTGATGAAAGCCCACGGCGGCGGGGGTGATCTCTTCGGGAAGGCCTTTTTGAGATTTGAACCACCAGCGTTTCATTGCAGTACCTGCCTTGCGTTCAAAAGGTCCTTTTGCCTTTTCGGGTAAGCCTCTTACCCTTGAGCCCCCTTCCATTGACACCATTACCCTTTACCGCCTTGGCCTTTTTCGCGATTGCGATAATCCGAAGTCTGGCGCGTCGAATTAGCTGGCCGATCGGCATAGCCGACCCTTTGGAGTGGGGGTAGACTGCCCGGCATCATATTTCTGAGCTGGGGCGCTGATGACGCTGAGTGATGCTGTATTGATCGTGCTGCTGGCGGACCGAATTCATGGCACAGATGTTGCCATTCGGTCTGCCGCCAAACGCTGTGCGAAAAAGATGCCGCGCAGCCAGCGAGACATCATGTTCAAGATCGGCAACAGCGCGGCGCCTCGCGAAGTGGTGGCTCATCTCTGCCAGAACTTGGCTGATTGATCTGTCACAGAGTTTTGCAATTAATGAACATGAAATGACTCTTAGATTGGAAATTAATACTCGGATATTGAATGTGTCTCAGTTACTATGCCTTCACATGTCTCATACCTAGGAAAGATTTCTCATGTCCAAACTTGCCGAATTCAAAGCACTGGAAGCGCAGCTGGCCGCACAACTTCAACAGCTGGATGCGATGAAAAACGATTCCGGTCTGAAGCAGGAAATCGAGTTTGAACAGAAGCTCAAGGCCTTGCTGGAAGAGTACGGCATGAGCCTGCGTCAGGTGATCACCATTCTGGATCCGTCCAAAGGCGTGAGCGTGAGTGCCGCTAGCGCGTCGGGCGGCGCTCAGCGCAAGCCGCGTGAAGTTAAGCGCTACAAGAACCCGCACAGCGGCGAGGTCGTGGAAACCAAGGGTGGCAATCACAAGATCCTCAAGCAGTGGAAGCAGGAACACGGCTCGGATACCGTCGAGAGCTGGCTGGAGTAATCGACTCCGCATTAGCGGTCGATACCGGCCCTGCCGAAAAACAAAGGCCCCAAATCGGGGCCTTTTTGCTGGTTGAAGGAAATCACGCCGTGAGTCGCTCCGGCGCTTCTGTGGTGCGGTCGGCCTGCAGTGCCAGCAGGAACTCCGAGGCCTCACGGGCCTGGCCACTGGCGCGGAAAATCGCACGCTTGTCTTCCTTGAGGATCTTCAGCCAGGAGGCCAGGTACTCCTCGTGGCGCAATTCTCCCTGGGTGCCGGTCAGTGCGCAGAGAAACGCTGCACCCATTTCCGCGACCAACTCCTCGAAAGCATAGGCTGCGGAACCGAACGCGTGCCCGCCGGTGATGCCATCGCGATTCAGGCGCGATCGATGGCCCGACCAATGAGTCAGCTCATGCAGGGCCGTCGCGTAGTAGCTGCCGACGTCCTCGAATTGGGCCTTGGTGGGCAGTTGGATGCGATCGCGCAGCGGCTGATAGAACGCGCTATCGCCGTAGCAATGCTCGATCTGCGCGCCGGTGGCTAGCAGCAACTGCTCGGCCGGGGCGTGGTCGATGAAGGCGGGCGGCTCGGTGAGCTCCGCAGGGGCTGGCTCCTCGTCAGGCAAGCCTTCGGTCTGCTCGATGTTGAACAGGCAGTGCGTGCGCAAGAGAGCGAACTGCACCATCTTGATATTGCCTTGGTCATCGCGAACGACCTGACCGTCCTCGTCGTGCGCCTCCTTGCTCATAGGTTTGTACAGCACCGCGAGGGTGGATTGCTCGCCCTTGCGTACATGGCCACCAGCTTTGCGTGCCTGGTTGAAGGTCAGCCAGCGATCCTGGGTGAAACCTCGCAGGCGCGCCTCGGCCCACAGCAGTGGAATGTTGATGCCGGCGTAGGGGCGTCTGGTGATGGTGTTGATTGGAAAAGGAGAGTCAGCATTTGAACCGGTGGTGGTCCAGGGTTTGATCCAGGGGATCACGCCTTGGCTCAAGGCGCTGACGATCTTGTTGGTGACATCCAGATAGACATCTGACATGGCGTTCTCCGGGCGTGTAGGGGGAACGCTACCCAGCCGGGAAGGGTTCCCGGTGGGGTGGTCAGGCAGTAGCGGTGCTGCGGGGTTAGAGGGCGGCGATATCCACTACGATCTCGCCGGGTAGCCGGATAAGCAGATAAGACGGGCCCCTGTGTGGCGTGATGCGAGCCAGCTGAAGCTGCGGCAGGTGAGCAGATACTGAAGTGCCGTTGTGCCGCAAGCGGTCGAGTTGCAGCTCGATGGGACAGTGTGAAGCACGCGGTGCCGAAGTCAGCACGCTGTTGAGTAGGTCTGCCAAGCGCAGGCCTGACTGTCCAATCGGTTCCTCGCCTGTGGCAGGTTCAATGAACTGCTGCCAAACGCCTGGGCTCAGCACCACCGCATCGAAAAAGCGCTTCATCCTGGACATTGGACCTCCGCGTAGCTGATCCCGCGACACCTCATGTGAGGTTTGTGCATGGATCTGCTCAATCCGAGCAAGGCGTTGAGCAGGGTGCGTCCATGTATTAAACCGCGCTTGGACGTGAGGTCAATCTCCGATCCCTACCTCATATGGAGGGCACTATCCAGAGAGTTCCAGCGAAGACTTCCGTCCTTGGACTCCTGACAAACGGCGATCTTCAACCGACTGAAGATGGATGCGAGAGGCGCCCAGAGAGGCCCGGTTAAGGTGCCGCTCTGGGTACGCGTAGAGCTCGCCTCTGCCTTCAAGATTTGCCTACCGGATCAACCTCGGCGGCCAGGTACAGGTGGGTAGAGGTCGCTTCCACCACCAGCGATCCTGCGGTACCGCGAAGGCTAGCGAGAACAGGATCATCGATGTCGAAGTACTCGGCAAAATCATCGCCGCCGAATTCATCGCGGGCGCGATTCCACCAGGTGTCGAAGTCGTCGACGTTGGGGTTGCAGCCAGTGGCATAGGCCACGCGTTTGCGGCCACCGCCATCCGGTTTGCTTTCGCCGATCTCGGACATGAGGTAAACACCGTGGTCCTTCACCAATATCAATCTGCAACCATTGATACCGGCCTCGGCCAACACGGCGTGAAGTTCAGTGCCTGTGAAACGCAGCATGATGAGATCCTCCAGAGGGTGCGGAGGAACGCCACCCTGTGTGGGAGAGTTCCCAGCACTGGAATGGATGTGAGTAAGGTGCAACGAAGACGCAGGTTCAATGAACCCGGGGGATTAGAAAGCGTTCATCACCGGGGATCGGTGACCATGCGAGCTGCCGAACGCGAATCGCATTTCGGGGTAACCATCACATGCGTGACGTAGCCTCAAAGGTTATGGCTACCTGGGGTGCTGGAAAACCAGCGATTGCACACTTGGTTTACCAAGCGATCCGGCACTGCGTCAACGGCGCTTTTGGGCAAAGGGAATATCCCCTATCCAATGAGCGCCACCGGCGATAATCCGCGTTGTCCAAGTGATCAACGGTCATGGAATTCAGCGACAGAGGAGTAAGCTAAAGCTTGGATCCAAATTAGCGGTAGCGGCTGGACCGCGTGCGCGGTGATAGGTAAGGGAGGCAATCAAATGTCGACTCAAGCATCCTCAGCTTCTGGCAGCACCGGTATCGGCAAGCATCTTATTCGCGCTGCGGTTGGTGCTGGTCGAGTGGTGAACAGATTCGAATCCAAGGTTTTGAACTCCCGCGTTTTGACCGCCGTGCCGTTCAAATATCGCAAAATTGGCTTTCAGGTAGTTAAGTTGATCCTGATGCTCGTCGTTGCTTCAGTTGCGATATCTCTCGCGCTCGGGATGCTTGCTTTATGGACCATTGCCGCGCTGCCAATCAGTAGTGAGAGAGAGCCCCGGATCCATGAAATGAGCCACCCTCGACATCACCTTAGATTCCCAGAAATGTACGACGATAACGGGGCCCCCAGGTGACTGATTACTTCAGTCTGCGGGCACCGGACATGACCTGTGAAGATCCCTTCTCTGCTTGTACCTGAGCACCTTCTGTTCCCCGGGTGAGGAGCGTTTGCATACCGCTGCCCACGTTGTATCCCGCCCAACTCATGATGCCGAGGAAAAACATCGGCAGCACTACGAACATTGCACCCATCACGTACTCGATCACCTGTGCGGTGACTGTTCCATCCATGAATCCTGCTGTTGGCAACGACAATAGCGCCTGGTCTGTGGCCGATACCTGGTTGTACAGCGTTTCCAACATGCTGGAGTCGATCCAGCGTGCGAGCTCCCACCAGAACGTCAGCATGTGCAGGGTGAACAGCGCGAATGTGATCGTCATGAGCGCCTTGAGCTGGTAGGTGCTGATCAGCAGCACCAGCGGTAGGCTGATGATCGTGCCCATGATCAGAAAGGCCTGGACCATCGGCAACGCCGCGCGCAGCGCATTCATTGCCGGGAAATTACTGAACGAGCCTAGGGCCAGGCCGGTGTTGGTGGCCAGGTTGTTCAGCCCTTGCGTCAGCGAACCGCCGCGGGCGCTGCTGCCGTAGTCCTGGAACACCTGCCCAGGCGCCATGCTCAATGACTGCTGCCGTGGGCTCACCAGCTCGCGCAAGGTGGCGTCTTCGACCTCCGTAGAGGTGCGCCCCGTCAGCCAGCCCCGTAGTTGCGATAGCAGTGATGGATCGACCTCGGCCACCAAGCGATCGCGCAGTCCGATCGTGCCGTCGCTCCACCATTGTTTGCAGGTGGGGTAGCCGGCGCCGTTGTCGAGTTGCGGCAGCGAGGTATCGCGGGTTTCGTCGTACGGCCAATCGACTCTGGGCATTCGCGAGCGGTCAGTATCGTAATAACCCGGTGTATTGAGCAGGTAGATCGAGCCTATCCAGGACGCATCG
The DNA here is from genome assembly GCF_054057835.1 of Pseudomonas sp. TE21394. Lineage (NCBI taxonomy): Bacteria > Pseudomonadati > Pseudomonadota > Gammaproteobacteria > Pseudomonadales > Pseudomonadaceae > Pseudomonas > Pseudomonas sp. TE21394. Next base: position 3,995,951 of record NZ_JBSRZR010000001.1, read on the forward strand.
TAGCTTTGCGACTCGTCCAGCTCGGGGCGATTGGTGAACAGCCGCGAGCGCGAAAAGCCGTAGCAGTCCCTGGTGAAGTCGGCGACTTCCTGCAGAAGCACTTGGTCATTTATGCGCGAGCTGTCGATCTCCATGCGCATCGTGCGGATGTCGGGCGCGCAGGGAATCGACGCAGTCGCGGCGGCAGTGATGCCTTTGCTCATGGCATGCACGAGAAACCACCACACCGGCACGTTCGCTGACTTCTCGCCGATGGTGTTGAAAGTCGTGCCCCAGGCCGTGTCGGCGGGCCTGGCCATTGACACTCCACAGCGCTGGCTCGCGGCATCGTCGAAAGTCAAGGAGGACAGGTTCAGCGGGAAGAACGGCATGCAGCCGAACAGAATGACCACGTAGCTCATCCACAACCGGTTCTCGACACGAGGGATCGACAGCAGGCCCTTGTTGCCCTCGTCGGTACCCTGTTGGCGGGCCGACAGCCACTCCTGCAGGATGATTGCACCGAAGGGTGCGGCGAACAGCCCGGTGTCCGCCAGCGTGTTCCAGATCCCGTTGTTGATGATCCAGGCCAGCAGCGACAAGTAGTACTCGAGGTAGCTGTTGGTGCTCATGTTCATGTCTGCACCTCACACGCGAGACAGTTCGACAAGGATGATCGAGCTGAAGCCGATCAATCCCAGACGCTTTAGCCGTTGCTGGTCCACAGGCGCAGGCCGCATGCGCAACGCTGCGGCCCAGCCGGTGAAGATCAGGGTGTACAGCAGGGCGCGCCACCACGCGAAGTAGGTGGCAGTTGCCCGCGTTGGTGCGAGCCAATCCAGCTGGGCGGCGAGGAGTTGTAGTGCCATCAAGGCAATCAGCAACATGATCAGCATGGTGCCGAGGATCAGCAGCACGTGGACGATCAGTGATCTCATAGATGACGTGATCATGGCGTGCTCCTCTCCTGGTCAGCCCGACGCAGTCGGTCCGGCTCCGGATCGCGCTGATCAATGCTGCGCGAGGCGTCGGCGCCGCCGGCGTGACGATCGAGGACCAGGCTGGCGGTGTTGGTGGCCAGCGACTGGCGTACTTGCAGCTCGGTTTGTAGCAGGCGAATCTCCCGTTCCAGCGTTTCGACGTTGCTGTTGAGGGCAGTCGTGGCGGGCTGCGCCGATGCCACGTTCGGCTCATGGCTGCCGGCGAACAGCGTGCGCTGCAGCAGCATCGCCTTGTAGATCACGCTGGACAGCGCGGTCTCACTGGCGAGGCGCCGGGTCAGCAAGTTCTGGTCAGGGTCATCGCGCAGCCCCTCGATGACGCCGCGGGAGACCTGCAGCAAGGGACTGGAGACCCTGCCGAGGTTCTCTGGGGTGGGCTGGTCGGCGCCCGAGACCATCCGTTGAAGTCCCTCCAGGTTTTCTGCGTAGGTTTCCTGTATTAGCGGCGACAGGCCCGTACCGGCGGTGACGCGCAGCGTCTCGCAGTCATCGCAGGTTTCCACCTCGGTTTCACCGAGCACCTGTGTCGCCCATTCCGAGGCCTCCTCGGGGCTCGACCAGGCTTGGCAGATAGCGCCATTCTGGCAAGCCGATCCGAGGGCGGAGGTGTCCTCGACGGATCGGTTGTGCAGCAGGTTGTAGCCGGCCTTGACCACGTCAGACGTCACCCGGATGGGTTGCTGTCCGTTACCGCCGGCCTTCTGCCCACCGACCCAGCTGACGCCGTTGTTGCCGTTGTTCGACTCGGTATCCTTCACCGCCATTACGGCATCGCCGCCGGACTGCTCGAGGTTGTGCTGCATTTCCTGATTCTGAGCTAGCGCGCCCCACCCGGCCTGGTCGACCTTGTCGGCCATTTTCGCCGCCATCGCCTGGCAGGTGAGCTTGGAACGATCGAAGTCGATGCGTCCCTGCAGCACGCCATTACTCAGCAGCTCATACAGCCCGGGGTTGGCGCGCTGTATGATCATTGCCGGCAATGACATGACCGCCTGTGTGGCGTTCTGGATGACGTTGCCCATGATCTGCTGGAAGCCTTGGGTGGCGCCATTGAGTTGGTTCTGCAGCGTATTCGAGAGGTTCATGTTTCCGCACATCATGTTGGCCCGCCACGACATGCCCACGCCGAGGCCATTGGGACGGTAGAGCGAGGAGGGCGCACCGGCTGCTGAGCCGCCACCGATGGTGTACATCACGCGGTCATCCAGCACTGGCGCCTGGTCACCAAGGTGGTAACCGTTCTCGGCGGCATGGCCCGTGGCACACACGAGGAAGCACACCAATCCGAGCGCGAGGTTGTTCATCATTGGCCTCCATCAAAGTCGATGCTGAACAGGAAGGTCTGGCCCATGCGCTGGCAGCAGCGGTAGGGCCGCCACAGCGACCAGGCGTAAGCGCCGTCGGTGCTCTGGACCGTTGGGCTGGGGAAGATGGCGCAGGTGTTCTGGATCACCGGGACCAGCAACTGCCAGCGGTGATTGTTGACGTTGTTCTCTGTCACCGGCTGCGGCGGCCAGTAGCCGGGAGCCGGCATCGGTTGCAGCGGCAGATACACGTGCGGCTGGCCGACGCGGGTGATGAAGTCGCTGGCGCGCTGGGCCATCACGGCAGCGGCCTTGAAATCGTCGGGCTGCACCAGAAAACCGTGGCGCGGATACACACTGCCCCACATGTCCCCAAGAGCCTGGTTGCCGATCTCACGCATACCCGGGATCAGCGCCTGTGGGTAGAAGGATTCGGGTACGGCCTGGCGCCAAGCCAGCGGGTCGAGCGTGCTGAGGTAGTAGGGCGCAAATGGCATCGCCCCACTTGGGCAGGCATAGCCGAACGTATGCGCCAAAGCGGTGAAAGCTGCCCCGCCGGGATGGCCAATGCCGTCGACGTTCTTGAACCTGGGCAGGTTATCGCGCTGCGGCGAAGGCGTGATCAGATTGCCACCCCCTTGCGATACCGGCGTCGGCGCCGACAGCGCCGACATTTCGCTCCAGGGATTGGCGCCGGTGTCGGCATAGCTCGATACCACCAGCTCGGGAATGAAGTGACGGATCTTCGGTGAGGTTCGCACCGTGCAGCCGAAGGGTGTACAGAGCAGCCAGTAGCAGATGCCGACGACCCGGTACTCCAGGCACTGCAGCGAAGAGACGGAGGCGATGAGCGTTGGCGTGGTCAATGCCAGACACTGCTCGGCGGCCACCAGCAGAGCAGCCGCGGTGAAGGCGCGGCCACGGCGAACCGTTCTGGGTTTCGGCGCTTTGCTTCGGGTGAAGGCGGTGACGTTCATGGGCGACGCTCGGCAGGTGGCAGCGGTGTGCATCCGTGCGCCAAGTTTCAGCATCCCGGATCCGGCGCTGGAGGAGGGCGGATAAACCGAGTCCGGGGTGACCGGTTTCGTCGGGCGCTCGATTTAGCGGCGCGAGATGAGCAAAATACCGAAGGAGTACAAATGTGCTCTTTCCGATTTTTACTAAGCAGAAGGGCTCGGATAGCCCTGACGGTGTCGTTCACGAGATGCCGCGCAGGCGATCAATCACCGCCGCGACCTGCAGGGCGGCTTCCAGCTCGGACTGCTGGTGCTCCTCCATCAATCGCCAGCGCTGAGCTTTTTCTTCGGGCTCGGTCATGGCCAACGCGAGGTACAGGCTCGGTGGTACCGCGCGGAACAGCGTCTCCAGGTTCTTCGACAGGACGACGCCCTCGGTGTATTTGCCCGAGGCCTTGCTCGCGGAGAGCAGCAGCGCTTTCTGCGCCGGCGTGAGTTTCTTGAAGCGGGCAATCTCCTCGATTTCCGCTGGCGGCATGTTCAAGCAGATCCACCACTCAATCATGTTGAGCATGGTCTGCGCCGCATCGGGCAAGTCGGCCATGTTTTGTGTTGCCAGCCAGAACCAGGCGCCGAGCTTGCGCCACATCTTCGTGCCCTTGACCACAAAGGGAGCCAGCAGAGGGTTCTTGGTGATGATGTGGCCTTCGTCGGTGACCATGATGATCGGTCGCCCCAGGTACTGATCGCGCTCGGCGATGTTGTTTACCGTATTCATCAGGCTGATGTAGCTGATCGACATCTGCGCCTCGTAACCCTCACGGGCGTACGTGGCGAGGTCGACGATCGTCACGTCGCTCTCCGGCCAAGGTGTGCCGGGCCGGTCGAACAAGGCACCTTCGAAACCCTGGCAGAACAGGTCGATCGACTCGGCCATCTCCTGCGCGCGCTCGCGGCGTTTGTCGGGCAGGTGGGTGTCGCTGGCGACCTTACGCAGGGCATCGCGGACATGGCGGGTCAGCACCTGCTGCTCAGTCGTCGCGCAGTACCGGGCGGCATCGAGGATGCACTCGCGGATCAGGCTGCGGTCCGCCCGGGTCAGGCGCGCCTCTTCCTTGGCTTCGCCGCCGGTGATCATCAGCCGCGCGGTGATCTCCAGCTCGCCCAGCACATCGCGCTGCTCGTCGCTGTCCGGCGCGGCCTCATCCAAGTCTTCAGTCGACAAGTTGGCGCCTTGGTCCGGATGTTCGATTAGGCGCCGGGCATGGGCGAACGGCGCCAATCTCACATCACTGCCCGGTTTGAGCTGAACCTTGTTGACGGTTAACCCGAGGGTGGCGAAATAGTCTCCCTGCAGGCCAAAGGAGTTCCCGGCTTCGACTATGAACAGCCGCGGCCGGTACACGGCCATGACCTGCATGAGGATCGATACCAGGGTGGCCGACTTGCCTGCACCGGTCGGGCCGAACAACAGTAGGTGGCCATTCATCGAGCGGTCGAAGCGCGACAGTGGGTCGAATGACAGCGGCGCGCCACCGCGGTTGAAGAAGGTGATGCCTGGGTTGCTGGTACCGATGCTACGTCCCCAGAGTGGCACCAGGTTGGCGACGTGCTGCGCAAACAGCAGCCGGGTGTACCAGTTGCGTGTGTCCCGCGCCGGGTTGTAGACCATCGGCAACCAGCGCAGGTAGCTGTTGCACGCGGCCACTTCATCGCCCTCGTGCACCGGCTGCAGGCCGGCGCCGAGCAGGACGTTGGCAGCCTGGACCGAACGCTGGCGCAGCTGCTGTTCATCGGCACCGCGCAAGTACAGCGCCAACGTGCCGCGGTACAGCTTGTGCTGGCGACCAATCAGCGCGCGGGCCTCTTCCACGTCCTGGCGGGTCTGGGTCGAGGCGAGGTTCTCGCCGATGGCTTTGCGCGCCAGGCGGTTGAGTTGCTCCTCGAGTACATCCTGGGGCGTGATCACCAAGGTCAGGCTCATCACCGCCTGCTCAGGCAACTGATCAAACAGGGCGTTCAACGCCTCGCCCTTGCGTGTCTCGCCGGTCAGTTGGCCGATATGCGGAGGTCTGCGCAGCTTGTCGACCACCATCACGGCGTGCGGCTGTTGATCGAAGTACCACAGACCCTGTTCGCTATCGGAGCGCGGTTCTTGGAAGAACAGCCGCTCGGCGAAATCGTGGTCGAACGGCAGCGGCAGTTCCTCGTCGGCCTCCGTCTCCGGGTAGGGCACTCGTCGGTAGAACGCGGCTGGCGATTCGTCGGTGAGGGCAGGGGCGGGATTGAACCAGGGCAGCAACCAGGCGTAGAAGTCGCGCCCGGTCAGCCGTCGAGGGCTGACCCCGCAGGCCTGCAGCGAGGCCACCAAGCGGTCGCAGGTGCGGTTCAACAGCTGAACCGGGCTCTGCCCATCCTCGTCGGCCTGCTCCCCGAGCCAGCGATAGACCACCAGGCGAATCCGCCGATTGCTGCCGCGCCAGGGGAGGTGAGACACGACATGGTCGTCGAACAACCCACCCGGCTTGCCGACGGCGTCGAGGTGGCGTTGCATCGACGCGAGGAAGGCCTCGGTGAACGGCGTACCTCGCGCGCGCGGCGCGATATAGCGCTCCAGGCGTTCAAGGTACGGGGCGAAGTCACTGTCGTCCTGGCAGAAGAACTGCACCACCCAGGGCGCCTGGTCGAGCTCGTCTAAGCTGTCCTGCAACGCATCTTCCAACGCATCGCGCGCCGCCATCAGCCATTCAGGCTCGCGACCCTCGGTGCCGATCGGTTGCAGCTCGAATACGGCGCCCACGGAACGGTTGTCGTCGAGCAGAATGCACTGCTCCTCTTCCAGATACTCGACCCAGGGCAGGTAGTCGGCGAAGCTGGGGTTTTGCGCATACTGGGCAGCCTCGTCGGTCAGCGTGGCGCGCCGGCGATGCGCCGCGCGCCAGGGCCTCCAGCGGGACGGATTGCTACTCGCGTCATCGTCCATCACAGATCGTCCAGGCGCTCGCCGGGCAGCGCGTACTGGACCTTCTCGTACAACGGGAATACGGTCGAGTAGCCAGGCACCGGCGTCTGTTGGGTACCGGCCAGATGCGGGTAGACGTACATGACCAGGTCTGGGTTGGGCAGGCGCGGAAACTGGGCACGGATTTCGTTGGCCGCCGTGCGCGTGTAGGCGCTCTGGTCGTTGATCAGGCGCTCGGGGTCCTGCACCGGGCGACGCAGTTCGCCGCGGGCCTCCAGCAGCTGTTGCTGAGTACCGACCGAGCCACCGCCGTTCCAGATATCAAGCATGGTGTGATCGCCGTGGGGCAACAATTCCTCTTTGCTGGTGGAGCAGCCGGCCAGGTGCAGGCCGAGCAGCAGGCTAATCCAGATCCAGTACCGAGACGGATGGGCTTTCATGGTTCACTCTCCGGCCGTTGGGTTCGTAGTCGATGCTGATTTCGTGGTCCAGGTGCAGAGCCACCTTGGCCCCAGGGGGCACGTAGATGGCGGCGAAGGCTTCGCCGTAGAGCTTGTTGATCCACTCACGGATGTCGCCAATGCCACCGCTGATCACCGAGTTCAGCGCGCTGTTGCCGCTGTTCTGGGACAGGCCCAAGCTGCCGCTGGCCGAATTGATGAACGAGGTGTTGGTCTGCTCGCTGCCCAACGCTGCGGCAAAGCCGGCGCCGGCCGCGGTGATCAGGCTCTGGCTGCCCAGGTACTGCTGGGCGTTGGAGCGACGCTCGCCTGAAATGCAAGGAATGCCGTAGGGGTCGGAAATGTAGCCCAGGCCGCCGCGGATCTTCTCGGTGTCCGAGGTCTGGGTGCTGCTGCGATTGCGGCTGACGACCTTCTGCGGCTGCGGCACCGTGCGAACGGTGCCGTCGCCGAAGACAAAGGTGATCGACTCGACCTGACCACGCACGCAGGACAGTGTCCAGTCCCCCGCAGCGGTGCCGCTCATGACCGCGCCAACCACGTCCGGCAGCTCGATGCCGTTGGCAGTGAGGTTGTCCGGGCCCACCAGCACCTTGAACGGATAGGGATCGCTCACTGTGCCGTCCACCGGCACCCGGCCAATGAGCGCGGTCATAGCGATCGAGCCCATCAAAGTCGAGTTCTCGGGGATGGTGTAGACGGGCTTGGCACCTTCGGTACGGTCCTGAGCGTTTTCCATATCACGCTCGCCTTTGGCGAGGGCATGCAAGCGGTCCTGGCCACGGTCGATGGCGTTGTTGTCCAGACCATGCAGATCCTTGAACTTCGAGGTCAACGACGACAGCGGCCCGTCGGCTTTGCCGGTGTCCTCTTGGCCGGCGCGTGCATTCGAGGGTTCGATCCACTGCACCGCATCTTCCGGTGCCTGAGCCCCTGCAAACTGCTGCTCATCGCCCGGCTCAAGACCGAATCCCGCAGGTACATCTGACTTTGAGGCTGGCTTGCCGGTGAGCTGGTCCTTGAGCCTGGAGAGTAGCCCTTGGGTCTCGCGGTGCTGCTGCTCAGCCTTCTGCCGAGCATCGTTGGCCTGCTGGCGCTGCTCGGTGACCTGTTGAGTGACACTGCTCAGCGTGCTCTGGATGCGCGTGTCGATATTGCCTTCGCGCATGCGCAGCCGGTTGTTTTCAGTCTGCAGGGCTTCGTTGCCTTTTTTCAGCGTTTGCATCTCACTGCGCATCGCCTTGACCTGGCCGATCAGCGTGGCCACGGTGTCGCGCGGAGTGTCGCCGGCGATGCCCAAGGCCTTGGCCTGTTCCGCAGTGAGCGTGGCCTTGTCCGGATCGTGAGGGGGCTCGCCGGCTGGCGTGGCCACCCAGGATTTGACGATGATCAGCACGATGCCCAGCAGGACCCCGGGTACGAACCACTTGAGCAGGCTGTTAGCTTTCATGATCGGCAGCCTCCGGTTTTGGCGGAGGCAACAGCAGCGCGTGCTTCAGGTCGCCGCCACGGGTGACGAGGTAGGCCACAGTGGTGTCTTCAGGCGTACCGGTGAGACCTAAGTCTGCGTGCTGGAATGTTGCGGCGTACAGCGTGGCTTGCAGGTGGCGCGGGTCCAGCACCACCTTGCCAGGACCACGATTCACGATCTTCACTGCCGTCACCCAGTAGTCGCTCAGCCGCCAGGCCGCGAGTGCCTTGATCGAAACCCGTTCGGTGGGCAGCAACGAGCTGAGTGCCACAGAGTCGCTCAGTTGCACTCGTCGCACACCGGGCAGTGGGGCCACGGTACGCAGGGGCGCATAGAGGTTCTGCGCCGCATAGCGAGTGAGCACCACCGGTACCGGAGTAGCTGCAGGGGCCGCCTCCTTCGCAGCCTCCATGTCCGGTGCCGAGGCCTGGGCCACGATCTTGACCGGCTCCAGCGCCTCGCTGCCCTCTAGCGCCTCGATGTCGATCAGGATGATGTCGCCAGACTTCACTGATTGCAGCTGCAGCCGGGTAGGGGGAAGGGTTTCAGCGGCGCGCAGATACACCGTGCCGCCGACGGACTGCACGCGCAGCTTGCCGGCGATCGCATTGGGCAGCCCGACGCGCACATCCTCATCCAGCATCAGGACCCGCTCCTGGCCCACCGTAAGCGATACGGCCAGCGGCAAGCGGTCCCAGTATTTGACCTCCACCGCACTGACTGCAGAACACCAGCCTGCGGCTACCGCCAGCATCATGATAAATACACGCATCATCCCGCACCTCCAGGCAGCGTCAGCTTCTGCGGTGTGCCTTCGTAGCAGTCCAGGGCCAGGCCCCACTTGTTGTGCTCGGGGTCGACGTCGAAGCGCACCACCCGAAGCGGATACCGCACCACCACGCGTTTCACCGGCTCGGCGGCGTAGTATTCGTCAGCATTCAGGTCGAGCTTGACCAGCCAGCTGTGCTTATCCAGCTGCTTCACCCGCAGGTCGGGGTCGTCGCTGTAGCCGCGGCCCAGCACCTCGTAGACGCCGCGCACTCGGCCGCGCAGTTCGCCGGCAGCCTTGCGGTACTCGAAGTCGCCGTCGAAGAAGGTCTTGCACGCCGGTGTCAGGTAGGGCTGCAGGGCAAAGATGGCGCGGTGGTAATCGACTTCCCCGTCGGTGGGCCAGCGGTTGAGCTGGCCGAAGATGTACAGCGCGAAGGCGTAGATGTTTTCCGGGGGGACATCCCACCATTTGCGTGTACTGCCGGAGCGCAGATCGGGCGGCACGTGAATGGTCAGCTCGGAGGGCGAGGACTGCCAGCCGTACCAGAGCCCGCAGCACAGCAGTGCCAAAATCGACACGGCCAGACGCAGGCTGAAGATATGCGCCTGCTGCGCATCCACCTTGTTACGGAAGCGGCTCATGGTGTGGCCCTCACATGTCGACGTGTACGGCGCACGGTCCAGGGCCCCGAATGCAGGATCAGCTGGTGGGTTCCGATGCCCCAGTGCACCGCCAAGTGCCACTGTAGGCGCCGGTACAACCAGGTTTCCGGGCGGGCGCGCTTGGCTCGGCGCATCAGCTTGCCGCCGCCCAGCAACACCACCGCCATGCAGATGAACATGCAGGTGGGGAGGGTAGCGATGGAGGCGGTGGCCACGGCCAGCGGCGGGCCGAGAATCACACCTAGCCCTGCGCCGATGATCAGCGCGACCCACATCTCGTCGTTGGTGAGCCCACGGAGAACGGCCGGGTCTCGGTTGAGGCGCTCCGGAAGGAAGGTCAGCGTGCCATCAGGCAGGGTGGCAGGCGCTTCGGACATGGTGACCTCACAGGATCGTTGCGGCTTTGGTGAGGAACCAGAGGATCACCACCACCAGCAGCGCGCCGACGCCGACCACCGCGCCGAGATCCTTCCAGGTCTTGCGCTGGTTTTGCACGTCGGCGTAGACGGTGAGCGAGTGCCAGGCCACTCCGAGGAAGGCGAGGGTGGCGATCAACAGACCGAGCAGGATGCCGCCGTCGTAGGCGTAGTTCTTGATGGTGTCGATCAGCCCCGAGCCTTCGCCACGAGACGGTGCTTCCATGGTCGGTAGGTCAGCCCAGGCGAACGTGGAGCTCAACAGCAACAGGCCACCGAACAGGACTTGTGAACAGGATTTCCGCGACAGAGCGAGTGGGCGATGGCAACGACGGTAGAGGTTCATGGCAAGGTCTCCCGATTACGACAGCATGAAAAACATCAGCACGATCAGGGCGAGGGCCAGGTGTAGCGTGCTGCCGCCGAGCGCACCGAAATTGAGGTTGCCGGCCGCCCAGCCCCGATAACCGGTCCACAGGGCCCAGGTGCACCAGAGCAATGCGAGCACGAGCACCGATGACCGCCACATCACGGAGCTGATCTGCGGGGAAAATCCGGCCACGGCCGAAAACGCGTTTAGTTGGGTGTCAGTCATGCTCATCGGATGGCCTCGCGAGGTAGGCTTCGGCACGGTAATCACCAGTCAGCTCAACCATGTCAGCTGGCTGCGCGCGGGAGGGCGATAGGTAGTTGTGGATACCTAGACGAATACGTTCGAGGTCCGCATCGAGTTTCAGATAATCGAAGCGATATGTACCTTCGTCGATATGATCTTGAGCTCTGGCTGCGCGCTCGGTTAACTGCTGTATGACAGACACCTGGTGCTGAAGTAGTTCGAGGTCCGAATATTCACGTAAGGCTTGAGCACCGGCGTCGAATGTCAATAAAACAGCAATAATCGGAAGATAGGGATTGGATTTCATGGCCGAGTCCAGTTCGATACCTGATGCCACGGTGCACGCTTAGTCAGCCTTCCGCCCCCCTTAAAAGGATCCTCGGCCAGTCGTTTTAAGCCATTCAGAGGCTTGGGCAGCATTATTGGGGTTAGACGGGCGGGCCATAATTTGCGACTCTATGGGCAAACCACTAAGAGAGGTCTATGTGTTCTGGTTATTGACGTATGTGTCTTTTGCGGCCTTTTGTTATATTATTCACAGACTTGTGAGTAGGCCGCTGTTCGTTCGCACGAAAAGCCATCATTTTCCGTGGAAAATTAACTATAGTGTACGCTACTGGGGTGTGCAGCAATGGCTGGCGTTGACTATTTCGTTATGCCTCCTCTGTGTGCTGGGCTTACTTGTTCTGCACTACCGAGGATTTGACATAAAGGTAGTCGGGCGTTGGTTTTTGTTAGGGCTTAGCCTATGTTCTTTATGGTTGGCTGTAGTTCGACTGAAGCTCGTAGAGGTTTATAGGCTTCACAAGGGATGGCTAGCGGCTTCGGCAGCGGTGATGACGCTTGGGTTAGGCATGATGGCCAGTGCAGAAGCAGATGGTTTCATTCTATACCACACTCGTGTAACTCCTGGAAATTTTCCAGTAGGCCAGAAAATCCTGACTTTGGCTTGGCTCGCTTATATTTGGTACTGGGGAGTAAGCCTGTTGGTCTCTGTAGTTATTCTGCTAGGTGCTGTGCTAGGCATGTTCGCTCTAGGTATTACGAGCAGTCCGTATAGGCACCCTGCAGCCATAGATGACTCAGTGGGCTTTCGCCCTAATAAGCGATATCATGAAGACGGTTGGGTGGGTATGACGCTGCTGGTTGGGTTAATTTATACGGCTATTTCCGTAACGTCATTGTTGCTGGAAAGTGCGGGCCCCAGGCTGCGAGGAGTCCAGCATGAATTGTTGATATATGCTGATTTTCACTTGCAGCCAGAAGACTGCGGGATGATGGATCTGCCGCGAGGAACACAACTGGCGGCGATCAGTGCTAAAGAGGTTGTGGTCGCACAGCCAGATAAAGGGGGTTATACTTACGAAACGCGAAGCTGTACTATTAAAAGTTTGGCGGAAGTCAAGGAGGTTCGTGAGCTGTATATTCGGCAGGCTCGGGCGCGAGACAATTATTTTTGAGGTGGTTGGTGGTTGGTGGTTGGTGGTGCGGTAAGTGGTTGTTATTAGATTGGGCGCCGATTCGTAGTGTGTATTGATTAGGTGCGTGGCCGACCTGGCCTCAAAGATACTTTTTGAAAGTGGCGGCGGTAATCGATACCATGCAACCTAAGAGGAAAGCACAAGGCACCAGGACCCAGATGGGATTGAGTGTCCAGGGCAGGGAAAGGTAGATCACCCAAGGGCTGATCACCAGCGGTAGCAGTGTTCGCTTCGCTCGGTGGTATACAAAGCTGCTCTCCCGGCCTGCCCCGAACTTGCGCAAGTCACGGCGCATCAAACCGTCAACCGCACCGGTGATCACCGCGAGCAGGAACAGAGGGGTAGCGAGTATGAGAACGGCCAGTCGCACGACGAAAGTAAAGACCGTAAACAGGGCCGCCAGCAGATAGTCCTGCATCACAACGTATACCTGCGCGAACTGCCCCTGGATTGTCGCTTCTCGACTGAACAGCTTCAGCTGGGTATCGAATTGCGCCCACCCGGACCGCACTACGGCCCAATCATTCAGGTGTTCGAGTACCTTGGCGGTCGCTTGCGCCGGCTCTTGCACGAGCAATGAATTCTTGAAGTGGCCACTGAGCCAGCCCAGCTCGCTCAGCCACATGGCATGGCTGTGATGCCAGCCCTGCTCGGGCCAAAACCACAGCATGCCCACAAACTCCAGCAAAATAGAGAATATCAGCGAAGCGAACAGCAGGCCGAGCAGTCGCAGACACAGGTCGATCATGCCGATAATGAGGCCCGGACTTCGCTGTGGAGGAGGTGGGCTGGCTGGGGGCGGCGGCATATGGACTCCAGAGTATCCGGTTGTCTATGGCGCGCTCATTAGGAGCGTCTGCGCCCTGGTGGAGGTACCTCGGGATCGAAATCAACCGTCGGCGCACCGCCAGCGCTGCTCCACCAGTTTCCCGCATTGGCGTTGTACGACTCGCGCATGCGCGCGGCCAGGGTTTGCAGATCCGCCGGCATCGCATCGTCGCTGGCCGGTTTGGGTAGCGGCATGCGCACCTTCCACAATTGTCCTCCCTCCTGGAACGAGAACATCTGCCCCTTGGGTAAGGCGATGACGTGCGCGGGTTCAATCAGCGGCACGGCGGTCGTGGTAACCCGATCCTGCGAGGAGGAGGTGAAGTCGGTACGGGCATCAGGGTCAGCGGTGTCCGTCGCGCCGGAGACCAGGGTGCGGGTCTGCACGTTGACCTTGGGCAACTGGTTGGTCAGCAGCTCTGCGGTGGCGGTTTCCCGCACGCGAAGCATCTGCAGGGTGTTGAAGTTGCCGATGACCTGGCCGGCCTTGGCCCGGTTGCCGATACGCGCCTCAATGTCGCTCAAGGTCTGGGTGTAGGCGGTGACCTGGATACCGGCGCCACCACCCTTGTTGATCAGCGGAATGAACTCGTCGCCCATCAACTCGTTGAACTCGTCGGCGTGCAGGTTGATCGGCACCTTGTCCGCGGCGTTGGAGGAGCTTGGTAGCCCGTGGTCAATGCCGTGTTTGTAGATATGGCCGGCGACCGAAACTAGGTCGGCAAACATCGAGTTGCCGACGGCAGCCGCCACCTCTGCGTCGGATAGCGCGTCTAGGCCGACGTAGACGATGCCGCGTTTACGGATGACCTGGAGCCAGTCAAAGATCGGCCGCGGATCATCGAGGTCGGTGTAGCTGGGGACGAGCAGTTGCGAGGTCTTGCCGCTGGTGAGTTTTTCCAGCAGCGGCAGCAGCGAAGCCACGATCTTGTCGAAGTAGGTGCGGTCGTAGCGTACCGCCGAGCGTAGGCCATCCATGACCGGGTCGAAGATGCGCTTGGCGGTCAGGTACTGCTCGATCGCCACCACGCGCTTTTCTCGACCGATCATGTGACGCGGGATGTTCTTCTCGTTCAGGCGGCCTTCGATCTGCACGATCGCTTCCCAGGCCTGAGGATCATGGCGGGCGAAGAAGTGCTGGGCGTACTCGATGAACAGCGCATCGATGTTCACCACGTGCCGCTGGATCTGCAGGTAGTCGGGGCGCCGGCCGAGCTCGATCAGGGCCCGGGCGATGATGTTGACGAAGCGCCAAGCGAACTCGCGAAATGCGGCCGAATTGCCTTCGCCGCTCAGTTGGCCAGCGATGCGGGTGGCGACTTCGGAAATGCGGCCGAAGCGGCCGATGGCGTTGTAGCGGGCGGAGATCTCCGGCCAGCCCAGGTGGAACACATAGAACTCATGCTCGCGGCCGGCGCGCCGCGTTTCGACGTACATGCGCTTGAGCAGATCGGCATCGCCTTTGGGATCGAAGACAATCACCACCTCCTGACTCGGGCGGTGGATATCCTGGGTGATATACACCTCCGCCAGGCGTGTCTTGCCGACCCGCGTGGTGCCCAGCACCAAGGTGTGCCCGACACGTTCGCCCAGCGGCAAGCTGGCTTCCTGTTCTTTCGGCTCGACGCCATGCAGCAGCGGTGAACCGCCCACCGGAGGCAGTGGCCGCACCGGGTTGAATGGGCTGTCCCAGGCCGTCAGGCGGGGCAATAGCGAAAGTCCAGGTGGAGCCTTCTCCAGCAGGTGTTCCATTCGCCGCGCCCACTGGTGGGCAGCCGATTGGTTGACGTAGCGGGCCAGCGCCGGGTCCTGCGCCTCGAGCAGGCGCTGGGTGTGCAGGCGAGTCCAGCGAAAGCCGCGGCCCATGAACAGGCGCTTGCCGCTCACCGGAATCTGCCGGCTGGTCAGCGAATAACGCGGCAGGCGGCGGATATTGCGCCGATAGCGCAGGACGATCCGCGCCTCGTTGAGCCGCTTCAGGCCGAATGCGGTATAGGCCAGGGCCATGCCTGCCCCCACCTCTGGCGACAGCGCCACCGCCCAGGGCGAGTGCAGGCACAGCGCGCCAGCACCGGCGCAGATGCCCACGGTGTACAGCTCCACCGCCGGGCGCAGCAGGGACTCCATTGCATGCTCGCCCATGCTGCACCCTCACTGTTCCAGGCCGGTGGGTGTGATCAGCACCGGGTAGTGCTGCAGTTCCAGGCGCTCGGCGATGTCGTCACCACTCACCGGCCAGATGTCCAGCCCCGGGGCTGCCGCCTGGATGCGGCGCAAGGCTCGGGCGTCGGCCACTTCAACCGCCAGGCCGCTAGCGCCCAGGTCCTGCAGCCTCTCGGCGTGCTGGGCCAACCATTCCAGAGAGGCAGCGTCGTGCCCGACCAGAAACAGCGGCGTGAACCCTGGCATCTTCAATGTTCTTGGCGACACGGCACCGGGTGACAGGCGTGTGCTGTGTACGGGCAGGGCCCACGTCAGCGCGCGGGGATCGGGCAGTTGGCTGGGGGCCGCGAGCGCGCCAATCGTCCACCAGAGAAAAATACACAGCGTTACCCAGCACCGACGGTTCATGGCTGCGGCCCCCTCGGCGAGGACGCGACCGTTTGCACACGCTGCCAGTGCTGGCTGAACTGTCGGCGGTACTGCGCTGCAGGTTTACCCCCAGCAGGGCGGTGATAGCGGCCAGCCGCCACGATCCAGTCACCGCTGTCGGCATAGTGGGCGCGCAGCAGCTCTGCCGTCACGGCCAGGTTGGCGCGAGGATCGAGGGCATCGCAGGCGCTGCGGTAGCGGTCTGGGTGGTAGCCGAGGTTGGTCTGACCCAGCCCGACATCGATGCGCTTGGGATCGTGGCGGACCAAGGCCTGCTTGAGTGCGGCGCACGCCTCATCACGGCGGGCGAAGCGCAGCGGTGTGCCGGCGACATTCAGGGTCCAAGGCCAGGGCATGAGGTGACCCCGCAGCGGCGTACCGCTCTCCTGCAGGGCGATGGCGAACAGCACTGACGCGGGGATGCCAGCGCGCTCGGCGGCGATTTGATACGCCGGCGGCGGCAGCGAGGCCGCATGAACGGCTGTAGTGCCGGTCAAGGCCAGCGCTAGGATCAGTCGATACGCTGCCATTTCCCGTCCACCTGCTGGAAGCGCGCCGGCAAGGGGCGGCTGGCGCCTAGGGCGAACCAGCGGCCGCGGTCATGGTTGAGGGTGACCTGGCCACTGCTGACCTGGGCGGGGGTAATGCCGGCATCGCGTGCCCATTGGCGCAGACTCCTATCGTCACCCTGGCTGCTGATCAAGTACACATCGAGGTGTGCGCCGCCACGCAGCCACTGCTGGGTGTTGGCGACGCAGGGCGGGCAGCGTTCTTCCACAAACAGGGCAAAGCGGCCGGTAGGGGTAGCTGCTGGATCATCGACCATGCCTTGCACAGGCAGCACCCCCGGGAACAGGCGCGCCCAGGCGGCGGTGTAGGCTTTCTGGTAGGCCAGTTCGCGCTCGGCACGTTTGGCTTCGAGACGGACCTGCAGTTCGGCGTAGCGCTGCCGTTCCTGGTCCGAGTCGGCTTCCACGCCGAGGGTGGTGAGTGGGTCGAGCTGCGGCGACCAGTAGTGGCGGGGGCCAGCCTGCAGGCGCTCAAATTTGGCCCACTCATCCTCCGTCAGCCCCCAGGCCTTGGCCTGAGCCGCGTCGGATGCCTGCCGACCCAGTGGCATCTGTTCGCTGAACTGCGGGGCCGAGTCGACCAGTTTTGGCGCGGTCCACGCCAGTCCTGCGAATAGACAGGCGGGGAGCAGGATGAGCGAAGGGCGAGAGAACCGAGCCATACGCACCTCGTCACGGCAGTGGCAGTGTGTGGTCGCCATGCCCCGGGACATGGAACACCACCTGGTGCGCGCGAATTGCGCGCAGCTGCCAGCTGTTCAAGCTGTCGCCAGGCTGCAGCAGGTGCACGGTCGTGAGCGAATGGGCGCCAGCGGGCAGGGCAGCCACGAACCTGATGTCACCTCGGGTCTCGATACCCAGCAGGGTGAAGGGCGGGGCCAGAGGTTTGGCCTTGGCTTTCTCACCGCTGGAGGCCTGCGGTTGCGTGTTGGCGGTTGCAGGCGCAGCAGGGCGGGTCGACAGTTTCTCGAGCGCGGCCTCTGCCGTGGCCAGCCGTTGTTCCAGTACCGTCAGATCGCTGCTGCTCGGACCTGGCGGTGCCGCCTCGAGCGCCTTGAGCGAGACAGCGAGCTCATCCTGCTGCTGGCCGAGGGCGGCCTGCGCTGCAGTGTGTCGACCTTGCGCCTCGCCCAACGCCACGACCTGCGGCTGCAGCGTAGAAAGCCTGGCACCCAATGCATCGATATCGCGGCGCAAGGCCGGTGCTGGGTCGGCCGGGGCGTTGCGGGCCGCAGCCTGAAGCTCGGCCAGTTGCTGATGATGGTTGTACGTTTCGGCGGCGAGCACGGCGGCGCCCAGGCACAGGGCACCGACCACCACGGCCTGAAAATGAAGGACCTTCATGGCGTGAGCTCCAGGGTCGAGTAGGGGGGAGCGGGCGTCGGCACGCGCAGGGCATAGCACACGGTCCGATCGACCGGATCGATGTCGAGTCGCCAGGCCGGGCCGCCGATGATGGTCAGGGCGTCCAGCAACGAGATCGGCCCGAGCTGGTGCTGCACC
Source organism: Pseudomonas sp. TE21394 (assembly GCF_054057835.1). Taxonomy (NCBI): domain Bacteria; kingdom Pseudomonadati; phylum Pseudomonadota; class Gammaproteobacteria; order Pseudomonadales; family Pseudomonadaceae; genus Pseudomonas; species Pseudomonas sp. TE21394. Next base: position 4,013,524 of record NZ_JBSRZR010000001.1, read on the forward strand.
GCGGGCAGAGGGCGACGGAACAATCGATCCACCGCAGGGCTATCGGCACACAGCGCGTAGCCCGAGCGTTGCAGCACGTGACGCAGGGCTTCACCGACGGTGGCATGCAGGACTGGCGCGATCTGCACGTTGACCAATTGATACAGCGGCTGGCGCTGCTCTAGCGTGGGACGTGTGGTGACCAGGGTGTAACGGTCCTGGCGGACCCAGGCCGGAAGTTGGGTTTTCGGCTTGGGCGATGTCGCCGGCAAAGCGGGTGGTGCTGCGGGTGCAGGAGCCTGAGGTGGGGTGCTGCAGCCAGCCAGGGTGATCATCAGACCGAGGGTGGGAAGTAGGGATGTGTGCATGACCGGGTCTCGACAAATGTTGCCGATACCATGGCGAAGGCGCGAGGCGAGTCCCCACTGGAAAACCGAATCTGGCCAGCTAGCTTTTCTATCGGGCATCACAAAAAAGGCGCCCGTCAGGGCGCCTTGGTCATTCTTCGGTGAATAGCGGTAGTTCCAAGAGCGGTGCCGCGTCAGGATCAAAGATCAACAGGCGAATGTCCGCCTGACCTGCCAGTAGGAGCAGCTGGAGTAACACTGGAGGGACACGGTCAGCGAGCATCCGCGCACTGACCTCGTCGGCGCTGCGGATGCTGCCGCAGGCTTCAGTTTCTGTTACCCAAGGCGTCGAATAGAGTTTGCGGCCGACGGCATGGCTGGCGTTGAGTTCGAAGCACTCGAAGAAGCCCGCCGGTGAATTGCACCAAGCGCGCACCTGCAGGTACTCGAAGTCGTCTGCGGGCAGGTGGGCGCTGCTGATTTCCCAACTGCGACTGTAGTGCCCGGTGCTGAAGGACAGTTGTTCGACCAGGTGTTGCGCCGCCTCGACATTGCCGAGGTCGCCGACATGCATCGGGCGTCCGAGCTGATTGCCCATGATCTGGTAGAGCACCGTGTTCACCAGACCGTCGGCCGGGCAGCGCATGCGCAGAAACTCGGGTACGCACACGCCGTCGGTGATCACCGCGACGTCGTCATCGAACAGGCACGGCTGCAGGCTGATGGCCTCATCGGGCAGCTCGTTCTGAGCCGGGTGCAGCGCGCGGCAGCACGGTGGGCAATCGTCGGCATAGCTGATCTGCAGGACACGCTCATAGCGCAGGTCTTGGAAACCGCGAAGAAACGGATTGGGCAGGGAAGGGTGCATGGTGAGTCTCCGAAAGCGCCGAGGCCACCCCGAACGGGCGATGACCTCCTGGGCAAGGTGAGCTGTCACATCCAGCCGTACTCGGCCAACGAAAGCGGAGTGCCTTCGCCGACGATGATATGGTCCAGGACGCATACCTCGACCAAGGCCAAAGCCTCGGTCAGGCGGGTGGTGAGTACCCGATCGGCGCCGCTCGGTTCCGAGCAGCCGGAGGGGTGGTTGTGGCTGAAGATCACGGCGGCGGCATTGTGTTCGAGGGCCTTGATCACCACCTGGCGGGGATACACGGAGGCGCCGTCAATGCTGCCGGTGAAGAGGATGTCGAAGCTCAGCACACGGTGGCGTGAGTCAAGGCAGAGCAGGGCAAACACCTCGTGGTGGTAGGGGGCGAGCTGCAGTTTCAAGTAGGCCGCAGCATCGGCGGGGGTTATCAGCACCTCGCCGCGCTGGAAGTAACGCTGGTCCAGCAGTTGCAGGGCTTCGGTGATCAGCGCATCCTCACGGGCGCGTTGGGCCAGTACCGAATCGAGCGGGTCAACCAGGTTCAAGGCGGTGTTCATGGGCAATTCCTCGTGGCAGATGGAGCGCCCTCCTGGGGGCGTGCCCCAGGTTGGTTTAGGTGTGTGATCAAAGGCGCGTGAAGCGATGTCGCGTGCCGTGCAGTGGGCTCTGGCAGCCCTCGCACGGTTGCGTGGATAAGGCCTCGATACCGGCGCCGGTATGCGGGTCGAAATCGGCGCTCAGCGGTAGAAGGGCCTGCAGTTGGGCACGCATGTGGGTGATGCGTTGCTCGACTTCAGCCTCTCTGTAGTACAACGACAGCGCGCTGAAGTCGTCGTAGGCGACCGCCTGAAGGCAGTCCTCACAGAGCCAGAAGCTTTCCATGGCGACCTCCGACATAAATGAACAACAGGCGCTCATGAGATCGCCTGCTGTGGGCGGCCAACCTGCCTTAGGCAGACTGGCGAGCGGCGGTGGATTTACGGGCAGCGGGTGGGGTTGGTTGGCCTTGGTCAGCGTCACCGTCCACCTGTTCCGAGTCTGCTGATTCTGCAGCCTCAGGGGCGGCGGCAGCGTCGGTCCGAGCCGGCGCACGGTAGCTGAACTGACCATCGACCTTGATCCACTCGATGAAGATCAGGCGGCCTTTGAGGCTGGCGCCGGGTTGCCCCTTGCGTTCGCCTTTCTCGTACATGAACGGATCGACCCAGAGGTCGCCGATGCGAAACGCGATCAGGACCTTGCGTTCGGCACGGACGTCTTCCAGGTGTTCACGGATCAGCCGGTCGGCTTCACCGCTGGCGACCTTGCAGTCGAAGCGGGTGTACTCGACATCGTCTGAGGCACCGTGCAATGCAGCGATGTCACAGGCCATGAACGCTTGGCCACGGCGAACCGGGATTTCGCGGACACGGTTCAGGTAACCGATGCCTTGGGTGTGCAGGTTGAAGTAGGTGGTGGGGGCGTTATTGCTTGCAGTAGTCATGATGGAGCTCCTGTTCAGCAGAAACGCGGACATCCACCGGCCCTGGCGGCTGGTGAGTTCCGCAAGGGGAGGTGCAAACACATGATCGGTCGAGAAAGCGCTCATCACCGATGGGACGGTGACCGTGCGAGCTGCCGAGCGCGAGTCGCACTTTGGGGGAGAACCACCCGAAACGGGCGTAGCCTTGAAGGTCCTGGCTACCTGGGTGCTGTCAACGACAGCGGTGTGCAGCTCATCTATAAAACGCAGGAAAAGCCCCGTCAACCGTGATCTTCAGGCGGTCTGAGCGGGCGGAATCGGGTGGCTTTCAGTGGATTGTCGGCGGCAAAAAAATAGCCCGACGGTCATCAGGCTAGGAGGAGTTGGACCACCCTTGACCCGGCGATGTGGCACCGAAGTCCGTCGCAGACCTCCACTGCCGATCCACCTGGATCAACCGACCCTTGTCGTGGCCTGGGTCGGAATCAACTGGCACGCATCCGCGCACAAAAGGTGCCCAGTGTTTCGCCGGCGGGCACCGGAGCTGAGCATCGTCGCCGAAGCGGATGACCCCTAAGGCCTGGTACAAGCCGCACGGGTCATCCACCTGGGAGACTTGGAACGCTGAAAAGTCATCCGCAGATGGACTGAAGTGTGGCTCCGAACTCTAGGAGTCTGACCGAGCTGCCCGGAGCGAATCGGTCTAGGTCGCCAAGCGGCGAGGGGCCAGATCACTACACCAGCGCTGCGATGCGACGTCAAGTCATGCTTTTTTCGCCCGTTTGGATTTCGCCACCGGTTTGGTGCCCTTGCACTCGGGGTAGCGGATGCACGACCAGAAGCTGCCAGTGCGACCTTTGCGCTGGCGCATGGCGTTGCGGCACACCGGGCAGAAGGGCCCTTTGCTGGGGGGCTGGCGCAGGGTGAGCGTGGCGTTACTGCGCACCAGCCGAGTCAGCCACTCTGCCTGCGTGGCGAGGAAAGTCTCGACGCTCAGTTGGCCCGATCCGATACGGTCCAGCGCCTGCTCCCACAGCGCGGTCATGACCGGGTCGGCCACCTCTGGTGGCACCGCTTCGATCAAGGTATGCGCCGCCGCTGAGGCAGCCAGGCTGCGTTTCTTCTTGGTCAGGTAACCGTGATCGATCAAGCCCTGGATGATGGCCGCGCGGGTTGCCTCGGTACCGAGCCCGCAGCTGTCCTTGAGCTTCTGTTTCATGCGCGGATCGGCCACCTGATTGGCGATGGTTTTCATCGCTTTGACCAGCGTGCCTTCGGTATAGGCCTTCGGGGGCTGCGTGCGCTGCGCGTTAAGCGTGGCGTCGATCAATGCCACCATCGCAGATTCACGCAACGTCGGCAGGCGCTGAGCTTGCTCGGCCGGCTCGTTGCCGTCGGCCTCGTTGATCACTGCCTTCCAGCCGCGGATCAGGATTTGTTTGCCACGGGCCACCAGTTGGTCTGCCTGGCTGTATAGCAGCGCCTGGGTTTTCAGGTACTCGTGCTCGGGCAGGAACTGCGCGAGGTAGCGGGCGCGAATCAGCGTGTATACCGCCCGCTCGCGCTCTGAAAGCTGCTCCAAGTCCAGCGCGACGGCGGTGGGAATGATGCCGTGGTGCGCGGTGATCTTGCTGCTATTCCAGGCGCGTGAGCGGCGGCTGGGGTCCACCTCTTTCAAAACTGTCCCCAACGAGGGCGCGGCCCCGACCAGGGCATGGATGACGCGCGGCACCTCATCGAGCATGCTTTCCGGCAAGTAGCCGCAGTCGCTTCTCGGGTAGGTCGTCACCTTGTGGGTCTCGTACAGGGCCTGTGCAATGGCCAGGGTTTCCTGTGCACCGAGTCCGAGCTTGGCCGAGCAGATCTCTTGCAACGTGCCCAGGTCGAACGGCAGCGGCGGGCCTTCGCGCACGTGCTCGACTTCGACATTGTCGATCTCGGCGGTGCCGGCTTGAATGAGGCGTCTCAGCGCCTGCTGTGCGGCGGTTTCGTCAATGCAGCGTCCAACCGCATCGCTGACCGCGGTCGGGGGCTGCCAGCGCGCTTGAAAGCGGATCCCGTCCTGGTCCAGGTGTGCATCGACGGTCCAGAATGGCTGCGGCACAAAGCTGGCGATCGCCCGGTCGCGCTCGACCACCAAGCGCAGGGTGGGCGTCTGTACGCGGCCCACCGGCAGCAGTCCATCGAAACCGGCGCGGCGGCCAAGCAGGGTAAATAGCCGGCTCAGGTTGATGCCCACCAGCCAGTCGGCACGAGAGCGGGCCAGCGCACAGTGATACAGCGGCAAGGTCTCTTCCCCTGGACGCAAGGCGCCCAAGGCTCGGCGGATCGACGCTTCATCCAGCGCGGACAGCCACAGGCGCAAAATCGGCCCCTGGTACTGACAGCGATCGAGAATTTCCCGGGCGATCATCTCGCCTTCGCGGTCGGCATCTGTGGCGATCACCACCTCGCTGCAAGTGCGCAGCAGTTGGCTGATCACCTTGAGCTGGCCAGCAACCTTGGGCTTGGCTACCAGTTGCCAGCGGCTGGGAATGATTGGCAGATCGTCCAGCGACCAGCGCTTGTAATCACCATAGGTTTCAGGCGGAGCGGTCTCCAGCAGATGGCCGACGCACCAGGTGACGGTGACGTTCTGACCCTTCAGGCAGCCATCACCGCGATTGCTGGCCTGCAGCACCCGGGCGATGTCCCGGGCTTGGGATGGTTTTTCGCAGATGAACAGGCGCATACACGTGCCCTCTCGGTGGGTACCGACAGGGTGGGGGTGTGGTCGCGAAGCGCCAGGGTTAATTCGAAGGTGCCGCGTTCATATCGGCGGGCGGGTGTTACTTACGTTGCGCGAGGTGGCTTGCCAGCGTTTTCAGAGAGTCTAGGGCGAACTGCTTATCCGCCTCATTGAGCTCTTTGATGATGGAGTTTATCTGCACGCCCAGGTCCTGCGGCCGAGGGCTGATCGCCAGCAGCAGCTCATCGGCGGGACAGCCGTACAAGTCGGCCAGTTGCAGCAGTTTGGACACCGAGAGTTCAACGAAGCCTCGCTCAAGGCGCGACACCGCTTCGCCAGAGATCTGCAGGTGCTCGCCGACCTGCGCCTGGGTCAAGTGCCGGGCACGACGATACTTCGCCAACTGGCGACCAATGTGATGTGGGCTAGGCTCTTTCACGGGCAATGGGGGCGCTCTCCAATTCGACCCATATGGTCGAACAGCACCCCAAAGATATGAACGACTCGGAAGGTTGACTAACAACCTTGCGAGGCGTATCACCAAGAATAAGATGGATGACTCGACCGTCACCACGGAGGCAACAACTTGCACGGAACCCACCAGAGTGAGGCAGATGCGTTAGCGATCAAGGCCTATGAGCTTTTTATGGCCACCCATCTGGAACCGGACAAGGAGCAGGCTCGTGCCCGGCTAGTGGCCTGGGTTCAGGAGAATCCGCTGCACTGGCGGGCATTCCTTGCCCTGGACCAGTATTTGGCGGAAGTGAAGCAAATGCTGGAACATGAGCGGCGCGAGAGCGCCCGGCGAGAGTGAGTCAAGCGGCAGCAGCCGGTGTTGCCCGCTGAGCTGCCTGTATGGCTCCAGTGATATCGCGCTGCGGGCGGCGATTCCACTGAGTACCACGCACTTATCCGGACTTGCGTGGCGCTTTCTTGCCTCCCCCCTTACGCGAAGTGCTGGCGTTGTCGCTGGCTTTCTCGCGCATGGTCACCGAGGCCAGGCGGTGCGGCAGGATACCGATGCGCCGCGCCTCCACCTTGAACGTCACGCGCGCGTTGTCCTCGCTGTCTTCCCACTCCTCCTTGACCGTGCGCCCCTCGACCAGGACGCGCATGCCTTTCTGGTACAGCGTGGCCCAGTGTTCGGCGTCACGGTTCCAGAGCTCGACGGGCGCCCAATAGCCGCCGCGATCCTCGTAGCCGCCTTCACGCGGTACCGGGTTGTCGAAGTAGACATTCAGCCGCAGCAGGCGCCGCGGCTCATCCGGGTTGGTGTTGAACTCCTGATACTCAGGAACGCTGCCGATGTTGCCTTCACCAACAAACAACGTACTCATGGGGGTTACTCCTCGATGGGGGAACGGGTTAGGGCCAGCTCGGCGGCCTCGAGCTTGCTGGCACCGGTGATGGCTTGGCGATAGAGCGACTGCAGGCTGCTCATCTGCAAGTTCAGCACCACGCGGTTGGTTTCCAGCTGGTATAACGCCTGCCGCAGCTCAGGGTGCAGCCGCGGCTGAACCACGGCCTCCTGCCACACCTGCACGCCCATGCGCTGAAAGTCTGGGCTGCGCCAGCGCAGGAAATCGGTGCCCGTGGCGCTGTGCTGGACGACCAGGCGCAGGTCCAGCAACGAGAAGGGTGGCTGGGCCATGATCGCCAGCATCACCGCCATCAGCTCGGCGACCTGGGTGCGCAGGCGCAGGATCGTCTCGGCGAACTGCTGCAGCTCCCCCTTACCCTTAAAAGGCTTTAAAAGGCCTTTTAGGGAGGCACCTTGTGCAAACTCGCGATAGGCATCGGCCGACAAGCGTCGGGCAATGGCTTCGGCCAGGGTCATGCCTCACCCCCGTCGTTCGGGATGTCCGCCGTAGGCTTCTCCTCGGCTTGCGGCGGATTTGGGGCGTCGAGCTCGGAGGGTGCGGTGCTACGGGTGATCGGCGGGGCGAACTGGGAACGGCGCGTCCCTTCGAGAATGTCCTGCGGCAGGATGCCGAACTTGTCGATGGCTTCGCGGGCGCGGGCGTTGTTGGCGGCCATGTCGTCCCGACTCACCCCGGCCAAGCGGTAGCGCTGCGCCAGGCCAAACAGGCTGCGTAGCAGATGCGCCCCGCCATCGATCCACGACTCCATGTCGCCCCGGCCGATCAGCGCTGTGTGGTGGGCAAGCAGCACCCGCCGGACCAGGGTGTCGTAGTCGGTGAGCAGGTAGATCGCGAGAAAGCCCAGCTGGCTGCCGATGAACAGCGGCAGGGTGACAGGATGGATGTTCAGGTTGTCGCCGACATCGACCTGCGTGGGCAGGGCTCGTTCCACGCGGCTCATTTGCTGCGTCAGCGTGGCCATGTCCAACCTGGCTTGCAGCAGCTTTTCCTCCAACTGCAGCATGAACCAGTCCGCATAGGGATCACCCTGGCTGCTGGCGTGTTTGAGCAGGTTGGTGACGCTGATGTAGCCGGGCATGCCCAGGATCGGGTGTACCCCGTCGCGACCGCTGCGCCCCTGCCATAGTCGTGCCGCATGGTGGGTGTGCAGGGTGAGGGTGATGCTGCTGCGCAGGGAGCCCAGGTTGAGTTGGTAGTGATCGACCATCACCAGTACCTCGCCGTCGGAATGACGCCGACGATGGGCCGATCCTTGGCTGGCGATGCGGATCAACCTGAAGGTGGATTGCTCGCATTTTCCCGAGAGTGGATGTCCCTGGAAACGATGGCATAGGCATTAAATCCACCGAGTTCCAGCCCTATGTCGCTGCAGTGATGCCCCGGCAACGTTGTTTCAGTTCCTCCAGGCAGGAGAGGGCAAGTGGCGAGGCGGTGCGCTGACCGCTGCGCTTCGGTCGTTCGCGGGGTGATACCTCCGGCACAGGCTTTGCTGGGAGTGAAGGTGGGTTTGAGGATTTCTCTTGCTCGGTACGCGCGGCCCACAGGATGAATTCGCCTTGGCAGGCGCGCTTGATCAAGCCCATCAGATAGGCGACGGGTTTTCGAATCTCACCGCGGGCGCAGCGCACCGCTGCTTCATTGATCACCGCTTGTTGCTGTTCCGGTTCGAGCTGACGCATTGCCTGGAAGGCCATGCGCCGCTCGTTCGAGTTCAGCGGTAAATCCTCGGGCCACCGCGCTCGACCGAACTCTACGTGCCCCAGTACCGTACTTTTTTTGCTGTGGTCTTTCTGTACTGTACGGCCGGCGTCGGCATTCCGAACCACAGCCAAATCCGCTGCATTGCTGCAGGGTTCGGGATTAGTTGCCTCAGCTGAAGAATTCCGAACGGGGTCGTCTGCGCCAGGTTCGGAATTCTTTGGGTCTGCTTCTACGCCCCTCAGCGGTAGCGAGTGCTGTTGGGCCAGAGGCAGCGAGCCGAGCCTGTCCTTGTCGAGTTGGGCCACCTGCGGGTCGGCCTGGATCTCGGCGATCACATGCTGAGCCACGTCTCGGACGCCTTTGGTGGCATGGGAGAGGTTCTGCTGCAGCAGCGCCGCGTAGCCGCTGTCCAGTTCCAACTGCTCGGCCGCGGTCAACGGATCGCCGTGCAGCACGTAGACGCAACCGCGCAGGCAGCCATTGGCATCGCGTGAGCGTTCTACCTGGCTGAGCCAGCGCGTGGTGCGTAAAACGTTGAGTGCGCGGGCGATGGTTTCGCGCGAAGCCTGGGCGCCGCAGGGGCTGGTCGCCAGGTAGGGCTGCAGGTCCTGGTAGCGTGGTGTCTTGATCTTCCGCTCAGTGATCAGCCAGCGCAGCACCTGCCATGTGTTGCGCTCCAGTGGCGTCAGTCGGCGATCCAGCAGCAAGGTCTGCGGCAGCGGGTTGTTGTCGCCGTAGTAGATCGTCCGCACCGCGGGCTCTTCAGTGGGGATAGCCAGTTTGCCGTTCGCCGCGTACCACTCATTTCGGCGCCGAAGAGCGTCGTAGCACTGACGCACCACGTCCTGCCAGTCGACCTCGTAAAAGCTCAGCATGGTTTGCCTCCGTACAGTTCGATCTGTTGCCAGACCAGGGTCAGGCTGATGTGTTGCTCCTCGGCCAGCATCATCATGGTGTCCAGCGGATCGTTGTCCGGATCCTCCGTGCGCAATTGGCTCCAGCGATTCCACACGGCATGCTCCTGCACTTCAGTGAGCTGGACTGGCCGACCGCGGTGCGTCTCGATTTTCAGCACACGGCGACGCAACGCAGTCTCCGAATGGTCCAGGCCGAAGCAGCGGTACATGATGTTGGAGCTCGCCCCCAACTTGAGTGCCCGATTGATCAACCGCTCGTTCTGTTCGTCGCGCTCGGCCTGGATGATCAGGCGGCGCAACACGGTGATGTCGACCTTCACTTCGACCCAGGCGATCGACGAGTGCGCCAGGTGAGACAAGGTGGTCGGCGGCAGCGACTGGAGCACCTCGATGTCTTCATCGGCCAGGCCCAGTGCCTTGCAGCGCTGTAACCGGCCATGGCGCAGCTCATGCAGCACTTGGTTCAACATGGCATGGTTCAATAGATTGAAAGTCGTGCTCATGAGGTGGCTCCTCACATTATCGAGTGGACGACAGCGTCAGTTCGATCAACTGCCGGGCGTGGCGGATCAGCGTGAACAGCTGCTCCAGCTGGGCATCAGGAAGGCGTTCAAGGCCCACCGTCAGGGCAGGGCGCTCGGTGAAGGGCAGGTCATAGACCCCGATCAGCAACTGACCAAACAGTGCTGCCGGCAACTGCTGGCGTTCCTTCCAGGAAACGTCGTCCTGCAGGCGCAGCAGGGCCGAGAGCAGCAGCTGGATACCGGTGTGCCGCGAGCTGAGTCGCTCGCTATGCCCCGGTGAAAGGGTAAAGCCCAAGTCGTCCGCGAGCGGACTGATCATATCGCCAGCGTCTGCGTAGGCGGCAAGTTCGGCGGCCAGGGCGGCGCAGCTTGCGCGCAAGTCGCTGATATCGTCCAGTGATGTGGGGCAAGATGATGCCGCGCCGACTGGAGTCGGAGCATCCTCGAGCTTTTCCAGGGGCTTGTCTGGCAAAGGCTCGTCACCCAGCGCGTGGCGTATTCCGGGTAAGCGGGGAGCTTGTTGGAGCAGTTGAGTTTCACCAGCTTGTTCTGGCTCAGGCTTTGACCCCGCAGTCGACGTCTCCGGTGGATGTTTCGGTATCGACGGCGGTACCGGAGGCTCGCCAGCTGGAGTGTTTGGAAGGACATGAGTGCTGTTCGCTGGAGGCATTGAGGGACGTTGCCCTTGGTGCAGCTCCAGTGCCAACAAACGAGGTGTCTGCTTCAGGCTCACTGCCATCCTGGCAAGCAATTCGTCCCGCAACTCACCTGCATCCAGCTCGGGCTTTTCATCGTCGAACGCTGACAGCACCTCAAACCACAGCATCGGGAACTGGTCGGGGCTGCCGAAGTACTGATTCCAAATCGACTCCGCTCGACGTCGTAAGCTGATGAGGCGTTCGATGGCAGGTTTGCCCAGGCCCGCATACAGCACCTGCGGGATGACGGGGAACAGGTGCTCGAGCGCGTCGAACATGCGGCTGATGTGCGACTGCGAGATGGGATAGCCATCCTCGCTGAGGCGCGTTGCGAGCTCCCGTTGGGTGAGGCGGGTGTCCCCGGGCAGGAGCATGTCCTTGAGCTTCGCCACGGCCAGAGCCCGCTCGATAAACGTCAACTGGCCATGCAAGTCACTCTCGGCCAAGTGCCCAAGCAATACATGCGCTTCCGATTGCCAAGGGCGGAACAGGCAATGGATACGGAAGAAGCGCTCTTCGCGGGTTTCCTGCCACAGTTCGCCGAGGATGCTCAGGCGCGTATTGCCGCCATTACGGATGATGAAATGCGACTCATCGGGGCGACGGGTGATGGCGGGCGGCTGATCCAGGCCGCGCTCGCGGATTGAGGCCTTGATGTCGTCATACAGCGGGTTGCGCACCACACGCGGGTTGAGCTCGTAGGGGCGCAGTTGCTCGATGCTGACCACCATCGGTGTATCGCCAACCGGGGCTGCCGTGAGTTCGCATCGGTGTTTCTGCGGAAAGTGCGCCTGTTGCAGCTGACGCGTAATGTCTTCGGAAGTCGGCGGCTTCATCACTCATTCTCCGATCAGCCGCGACGGATCCGCCGGCGCTCGGCGGTGGCCGGGCGTAGGCGTGGCAAGAACACCGATCTGCTCAGCCCATTGCGGAAACAACTCGCTGGCCAAGCCGCGCATCACCTCAGCGGCGCAGGGGCTGCTGCTGCCATGCGGAGGGGATGCCTCCACACGGTGCACAGGCAGACCGAGCGAGGCGGCATTGGGATAGGCTACGCGGTCGGGGATCACCGTGTTGCAGACATGGACATGAGGATCAGCTCGAAAAGAGGCTTCCAGGCTCTTTATGATCAAGCGCGTATCGCGGCGATTGGCATTGACCTGGTTGAGCAGCAGCTTCACCGACGGCAAGGCTACGCCCAGGTAGCGATAAGGCTCCAACTCTTCGAGCAGGCCCAGCGTGCCCCGGCGCAGCTCGCGCGCGGCGAGCATTTCCGGCAGGACCGGGCACAGCGCGCAATTGGACGCGAGGATGACCATCTCCACAACCACGCTGCGCGCACCCTGGGTATCGATGATCAGCACATCGTAGTGATCCTCGAAGGCGGGCAGCAGATGGCGCAAACGCAGACGGCCATCGGCCGAGTGCAGCAGCAGCGTGCTGATGTGTCCGGCGCGATCATTCGAGACGATTAGGTCGAGGTGCTGGATGACGGTGGTAGAGATCACAAGGTCGGGCGCCGTCATCCGCTGGGCAATGAGTTCATAGCTGCCAGCCTCCCGGGACCCGGCCAGGGCGTAGTAGCTGGACAGCGTCGGTTGGCTGTCCATATCCAGCAGCAGGACGCGAAGGCCGGCATCGGCGAGGACACCGCCCAGGTTGGCGGCTACGGTGGTCTTGCCCGCGCCGCCCTTGGTCGAGATCAGCGAGAGGACGTCCATGGTCAGTCTCCCGTGGACAGCCGATCCTGGACCCACTGTTCGATCTCCAGTGAGTCCCAGCCGACGGCTCGCGAGCCGATGCGCCGGCATTGCGGGAACTGGCCGGCCTTCATGAGGTTATAGATGTGGGAGCGTTTGAAGCCGGTTTTCTGCTCCACTTCATCGCGGCGCATGATGTGGCGGTCGGCTGACAGAGGGGCAGGGCTGGTCGGTTGCATGATGTCACTCCGTAGCGCCAGGTGGCGCGTGGTGGGATGTGACCATCAGTAAACGTTGAAAGACGTAGAAAAACATTGCCAGGCAATGTTCATCATTGCCTGGCAATCCAGCATTAACCCGGTTGCATCTTGGCCAAATGCCGCCGAGCCTCGGCGAACTTCCGATCGAGGGTACGTTTGCTGAGTCCGGGAGTCGTGGGGAACTCCATCGTGATCGTATCGACGATGGCTGTTTGGGTTTTATAAATTGATTGTACTCGCCCACTCTTTGATTTGCCTAGTGTTACATGAAGAAGTGAGCCGATGATTACATACAATACATTAGGATTGGCTTCGAATGACTGTTGTTCTTTAATGGTGTCAGCAACGCTATTACTTTGACTATTTAGACAGTGTGAAATTTGGCGCTCTAATGTCAGTAAATGTTGATTTAAGTTGGCGAGTTCATTTGTCGTGGCGTCAAGCTTGGCTTTTTGAGTTAGGTATATCGCAAGGGGAATACAGCCTGAATGCGCATCAAGGCTATTTTTGAGGAAGTCGGGAACATCATCGGGAAAGAACCTATGTACCCAGATTCTAAAGTCAGCGTGTCGAATGGTAATGTAAGATTTGATCGCTTCCTTCAGGCAGTAGGCGGGCTGGCCTAAATAATTCGCCGGAAGCTCACCTCTTGCAATTGCGTCATATATCCGCTCGGTGTATGTCTGTAGAAGGGGCCATTGAGGGAAAAGTACTGAGAGTTTGTCGGGTGCATGAAAAGCCGCATTGGCTATCTGCGCGCGATGTTCTTGCAAATTACTCCAGAGGATGGCAGCTTCTAAGGGGTGATAATGATTCTTTGAGACCATCGCTGTTAGTCCGAAGTCCGTCCATGAGAGTTGCTCCTCATCCATGATTTTTCCCGGCTTGAGGGGCGAGTTGTGAAGGAACGATCTGTAAGACCTATTTTTCAGCGATAGGTTTCCATTTTTCTTTGTAAGAAAAATGCCTAAGCATAGAGTGAGCTGTAATATAAATTTTGGGAGGGTGTTGCTTGAAAGTTGTCGTCTCAAGTAATGGTGCTGTGCGTATAGGATGTTAGTCGAGCGCTCTTCATCCAGAAGGGACGCTGGGTTTTCAGGCTCGGCATAAATTCAGCGAATAATTACTAGAATGTTTTGTTTGGGCATCCTGCTATAGGCTGGGCACTCAGTGAGCAATAAACTGCTTCAATTGCCTCGGCTTTGACTGACTTTGTCTCAGTGTATTCCGACGGAGGAATCGGTTAAGGTAGCGAGCGCGAGTGATCGGAGGTTGAGGCGAAATCGTTCCCAGAACGGCTTTTGTGATCCTACGGTCGATGCCGAGCATCGGAAATTCATCATGGTGCGAATCTCATTGCAGCCGAGCAATAGGTCGTTTCTCTCAAATTCGCGTCTGCACCTGCGTATCTGGACCACCATGGTCTTCATCGCTGCTTTCAGTGAACAGGATAGGCTGACCAAGCTAAGGTTGACTAAGGGCTTCGATTGGCCGATAGGTTCGGGCCTCGAACGCTGAAAAGTTTGCATCTTCAAGAATTACTGAGCGGATGAGAACGCTGCTGAGTTCTTGTGCCGACGCAGTGCCTCGAGAGGGCTCTGCGTTGCCACGGAGGAAGCGGTGCCGGCTCATAGGTCGTTCCTAAAACTCATTAAGTAGCAATTTTTAATCGCTAGACAGCAAGCTTATCGCTCGACAAAATATCAAAGAGCAGGCAGTTATAACGTTAAATTCAAAAGATCTAACGGCATACAAAAGTGAGGTACTGCAAGGTTTGCCTTTTCTGCATGTGAATGCGCCACAAGGCGTCACGCATCTTAGTCGATGTGCGTATTGTTCGAATAGGGCGGAAAATCTCAGTGTTCCAGTGTTGTTATGGGTGCTGAAAACACTTCCCGGCAGATTTGGTTAATAACGTTTCCAGTGTGATACGGGCCGCGCCTGGTGTCACTGTACAGGCTGTGCGAATTTTTAAAAACTTACTTCTGCCGAAATCAGCAGGTTGCTCGATGCAGCCAGAAATCACAATAACCAGTTGAGGTGAAGTTCGCGATGAAATTTAATGGCTTTGCAGCAATGCTGCCAGGTGTATGTAGTTCCACGGCCTATGCCGATGAACAAATCGTCAGATTCGGGATTGAGGCAGCCCTTCCGCCCTTTTCCTTCAAAACTGCAGAGGGCGTTATCACTGGTTTAGACCATGATAAGGGTAACGCGCTATTCCTCACAACCGACGCTGGAAAAGGCTTCGCATTAATGGGGCCAGACTTCATCGATAAAGATAATTTTGGCGAAGGTGTCGGTATTGCGACTCGTAAGGGTCACCAGTTCTTGGCAGACAAAATGAACAATGCGCCAGCTGTCCTTAGAACCAATGGTAAGTACGAAGAGATGCAGAGTAGGTACTTTAAATTTGACATTTACGGTCATTAATGGACTTGCGCTATAGACGGCACAAATCCGGACTGCGGTTGTGTCAAACTTTATGCTGTGACGGTGTTCTTCGGTAGATACCGGGTCACCGCGTAGGACCTAGATCATGCTCAATGGTTATGTCTCATCTATTCTCGATGGTGCCTGGCTCACCTTCTTGCTGGCCATCTCGTCAATAACTCTAGCAGTGCTGCTCGGTCTTCTTGGCGCGGCCTTCAGACTTTCTCCTGTTGCGTGGGTGGCCTGTCTAGGGGAAACATACGCTACTGTGGTCCGCGGTATTCCGGACCTTGTGTTGATTCTCCTTATCTTCTATGGCGGGCAGCAAATGGTGAATTTATTAGCCCCTATGGTTGGATATGACGCCTACATCGACCTGAATCAATTTTGGTCTGGTGTCTTCACTCTTGGATTCATATTTGGAGCCTATCTTTCAGAGACTTTCCGAGGAGCCTTCATGGCAATTCCGAGAGGCCAAAACGAAGCTGGTCTCGCTTTTGGAATGAGCCCTAAAAAAGTATTCTTCCGCGTCTTAGTGCCGCAGATGATACGGCTGGCGATCCCTGGCTTTACCAACAATTGGTTGGTATTGACAAAAGCTACGGCTCTTATCTCTGTAGTGGGGCTTCAGGACGCGATGTTTAAAGCTAAAAGTGCCGCAGATGCAACTCGAGAGCCTTTCACATTCTTTTTGGCGGTAGCAGCTCTTTATTTAGTGCTGACGAGTATTTCCCTGTTGGTGCTCCGCTTTGTCGAACGGCATTACTCAGTAGGCATAAAGGCGGCAAACCTATGATTTTCGATTACAATATCGTCTGGGAGAACCTGCCTCTCTACTTCGGTGGTGTTCTAACGACTCTTAAACTCATGGTTTTATCTCTAGCATTTGGCCTGACTGCTGCGGTGCCGCTAGCCCTTATGAGGGTGTCCAAACGGTTTTGGATAAGCTTTCCTTCGTGGCTTTACACATATGCGATCCGTGGGACGCCAATGTTGGTACAGCTCTTCCTCATTTATTACGGTCTCGCGCAGTTTGAGACGGTACGTAATAGCATATTTTGGCCTTATTTATCTGACGCTACTTTCTGTGCATGCTTGGCATTTGCAGTGAATACCAGTGCCTATACGGCGGAGATCTTGGCTGGCAGCATCAGAGCTACTCCTTATGGTGAGATTGAAGCTGCAAAAGCCGTAGGTATGTCACGTAATAAATTTTATCGGCGTATTCTGCTGCCCTCTGCTATTCGCCGTGCCCTGCCGCAGTATAGTAATGAAGTGATTATGATGCTTCATACCACTAGCCTGGCGTCCATGGTGACATTAGTTGATATTACCGGTGCTGCACGCACGGTTAATTCGCAGTACTACCTGCCGTTTGAGGCATTTATCACCGCAGGACTCCTTTATCTGAGTTTGACGTTAGTTTTATTGCGTCTGTTTAAAATCGCCGAACGTCGATATTTGGCTTATCTTGCGCCACGCAAGGCCTGACTTTTTACAATTTATTAGGGCGTAATGCTATGCACAAACTTCAAGTTTTAGATCTGCATAAGCGCTATGGAAGCCATGAAGTATTAAAGGGTATTTCCTTGGAGGCGCGGGCAGGCGATGTTATCAGTATCATCGGTTCGAGCGGGTCGGGTAAGAGCACTTTCCTCCGATGCATTAACATGCTAGAGCAGCCTTGCAGTGGAAGAATCATTCTCAATGGGGAGGAACTAAAGCTAGTATCTACAAATGACGCAGGTCTTAGGGCCGTTGATTCTAATCAGCTGCAACGGATGCGCTCGCGTCTCTCGATGGTTTTCCAGCATTTCAACCTGTGGTCTCACATGAGCGCTTTGGAAAATGTAATCGAGGCGCCAGTCCATGTCCTGGGTGTTTCAAAGAAGGATGCCATTGAGAAGGCCGAGCACTACCTCGCTAAGGTCGGTGTTGCTCATCGAAAGGGGGCGTATCCGGCTCACATGTCCGGTGGAGAGCAACAACGTGTGGCAATCGCCCGCGCACTTGCCATGGAGCCAGAGGTTATGCTGTTTGACGAACCGACCTCGGCGCTGGATCCGGAGCTGGTCGGGGATGTTCTCAAGGTCATGCAGGACTTGGCTCAGGAAGGGCGCACTATGGTTGTTGTAACCCACGAAATGGGCTTTGCACGTGAGGTTTCCAACCAGTTGGTGTTCCTGCATAAGGGCATTGTAGAAGAGCGTGGTTGCCCAAAAAGTGTGCTGGCGAATCCAAAGTCGGATCGCCTAAAGCAATTTCTCTCCGGCAGCCTCAAATGATCTTGGACGTGCCGGCCTGGCGCCACCGCAGCAACGTCTATTTACTCCCTCCATCCTTTGGATAAATTTTGTGATTTGCATCCATTTTGCTAGCTGAGGCTCAATAATGCCTATCCACTCCCGCTCCATAGATCTGCCACCGCTAGGTCCATGTCAAACTTTACAGCTCCAGATGCACGAGTTTAGTGGCGAAGGTAGTTCGCGCAGTGCGTACATTCAAGCAGGCCTGCACGCAGACGAGCATCCAGGCCTGCTAGTTGTTCAGCACCTGCTTCAAATGCTGTTGGAACTCAGCAATGAGGGTCGGATTCTGGGGCGCGTTGTCATTTGCCCATGCGCGAATCCAGTGGGTATGACACAGAACGTTCTAGGAGCTTGGACCGGGCGCTTCAATTTGGCAAACGGGGAAAACTTTAACCGCAATTTTCCGGACCTCCTGCCAGTTTTAGAAGCACAGCTGGAAGGGAATCCAGGTGCGCAGCTTTCTCCGGCACAGCGACTAAAAACCGCTTCGGATTCTCTGCCAGCGGTTGATACCGTAAGTACGATACGTCGCGTGCTCTTAGGCGAGGCTTTGCAGCATGACGTGGTGATTGATCTACATTGCGACACCGCGGGTGAACTGCACCTCTACTCCACCCGTGCACAGCAGAGTCGTGCGCTCAAGTTGGCCGAGTCCATGAAAATTAAGATCGTGTTTCTAGAGGACGGAGCAGGCGGCCAACCCTTCGATGAGTCGTGTAACCGCCCGTGGAACTGGTTGATCGAAAACAGGCTTAGAGATCCTTCTGATCGGCCGTTCGCTGCTACCGTAGAGCTACGCGGACAAGCTGATGTGGACGATGAGCTGGCCCGCGAAGATGCTATGGGTTTGTTGCGGTTCCTCGCAAAGGAGGGGTTGATACGTTTGGATTTTGAATCGAATCATCCTCTCGATCGTCCTCAGATTTACCCGTTAGAGGGGGCGAGCCATCTATTATCACCCGGCAACGGAATTCTGGCATGGAAGAAGCGTAGTGGAGAGCAGGTTCTGTGCGGAGAGTTGATTGGTGAACTTATTCCAGTTGGGGGTTCCTTAAGTTGCACTCGAATTCCCATTCGCAGTGACGTAGACGGCGTAGTAGTGGTGCAACCCTTATTTAAGTTGGTACGCACAGGACAACGGGTCGCGCTCTTGGCTGGAGCTAAACCGCTGGCCAATCGTAAAGCCGGACAGCTTCTCCATAATTTCTGATTAATTAATCGTTGGTTTTTGCTCTGGGGTTTTATTAGCGATTGTTCGGATTTGCGTAGTGTTTCGTTTAGCTGAATGCCCGGGTATAAGCGGCTACTGTTGTTGCTTAGCATCTTTTGCCTAGAGTAATTTGCTATTACTTAATTTTTAGTGATCTTTCTTTTGCGGCGATGTCATGAAATCCATATCAAAGCTATACATTTGCGTTGCTTTAGCGTTTTGTCTCGCTTCTCAGGCTTGGGGTGGTGAAATTTTGCGTATTGGTATTGAAGCTGCTTACCCGCCTTTTGCGTCAAAGAATCCGGCCGGTCAAATTGTTGGTTTCGACTATGATATCGGTAACGCATTGTGCGCTAAAATGCAGGTAAAATGCCAGTGGGTCGAGCAAGAGTTCGATGGACTAATTCCAGCGCTTAAAGTGAAAAAGATTGACGCAGTGCTTTCCTCGCTGACTATTACGGACGAGCGTAGGAAGTCAGTGGATTTCACTCAGCGTTATTATCAAAGTTTCGGGCGTTTGGTAATGCTCGAAGGCACTGAGTTGGGAAAAGACTTCACCGGCTTATCAGGTAAGCGCGTCGGAGTACAGCGAGCCACAATACATGACCGCTTCGCCACCGAGGTGCTCTCTCAAGCAGGCGCACAAGTGATACGTTATGCTTCGCTGAACGAAGCCTACCTGGATCTGATAGCGGGGCGGCTCGATGCAGTCCAAGGTGACGATGTCGCCGTCCAGATAGGTTTTCTGGACACTGCGAACGGCAAGGGGTATGCGTTCGCAGGCGAAGCTTTAAATGATCCGAAGTATTTTGGTGAGGGCGTCGGCATCGCCGTACGTAAAGGAGATAAGGAGCTGAGGGAGCGGTTTAATCGGGCGATTGTTGCTGTCAGGGAAAGTGGTGAATACCAAAGTATCCAACGTAATTACTTCAAGTTTGATGTTTATGGTAACTAAAATTGCTTGAGATGGCTGCTATAACTATCATGCAGTGTACTAAATGCCAGATTGAACGGCCCCCTTCGTTTGGTTCGTTGCCTGATGTTGAAAGAAATTATCCCGCATAGGTAGACTTAATCGACGCTTGCCAGCGTCGATTAAGCTAGGTCGTGCAGGCGGTGAACGCTCTGAATTATGCTCACTTCAAAGACTGGTAACCGTTAAAGAGTACTATGGACATTGTAGATCCCAGCGAAATCGCGGAGTAGGTACATTTGCAGATCTGGGATTTGATCAGGGTATTTTCCAGGTTTCGGGTCGAGGACGTGATTGACTGCGGTCTATATTGTCCATTAGGAGACCTTATCCTGCGTTAGAAGAAATAACTTTTCGTGGCGTCCTAACTGATGCAGTATTTGCCAGGCAGCCATAGGAAAATTGTAGCTTCGGTGTTGGCTGGGTTATGGGGCTGTACTTCACCTGATGTGTAAATAGTGGGTGCAAGTATTGCGCGATTTTAAAGTTACAGCAAGGTGATTGATAATGAAAGTAAAATTTATGAGATTTTTAAATGTTTTGAAGGTTCTTTCGGTGTCTTGGGGGCAATATAATAGGCGGAATCTGATTCGCTGAAGGTTTTGTCTATGTCGCTTTATTGTTGGCTAGACTTTCTGAAAAGCGCTAGCGGTACTGAGGGCTGAAAATTTTTGAAGGCCATCAACAGAGATTTATTTTGGTCTGTTGGCGATTCAGAAAGTTTAGGCTCCGATAAAAGTACTCTTTTTTAATGGCTGTGAAAATATTGGGAGGCATGGTCTGTACGCAACGACATGGAGAAATCCCCAAGCTGCGACTCTCCAAGGGCTTCTTGAGCCACGACGCACTGCCTAGAAGCGATGGCGGTCTTAACTAACAGGCCTATAACCAAGGCGTTTCAACACGCTTTGGCGACGTATTGATCAAAGCCGTGGGCATGTCGGCCAAGAGCCAGGTCTCACGGCTGGCCGGGGAGATTGGGAGAGCCTAGGTAGGCTTGGGTGTCGCCTACATTGGTGATGGACTCTGTCGGGCTCCACAAGCCAATGTTTTCGTCGACGCCTTGCAAGACCCACCGAGCGTCCGGCGACCCAGTGTTTTTGCCGCTTCAGCTGAGACCCGACCGAAATCGCCAGTGCTCAGATGATTCACGATCAAGCCAAGAGACACCCTTGGAAGCATGCTGAAATTTCCGAAATCGGAGTTGCTGTCTCCGGCTACAAATATCGGATCGCGGCCCTCTCGCCGCGGTGCGATGTATTTGCGAATGACTTCCGGTTTGCCTTCGCGATAGGACAGTGGATGGCCCTTCTTGGCTTGGGCAATGTATGTGCCGGCCGCTGAGGTTTCGAGCCGCAGTCCATAGACCGGTTAGAAGGATGCTGTAGCCGAATTCCGGTCTGGTAGCGATAACCTCCGCGAGCGGCTCAAAGCCCGCGGACACAACGAAGACATCGATCCCAATGCGTTGAAGGGTGTGCATCAGGTCAGCGATTTCTGGAACAACTCGCATGCCTGCCACGTAGGTGACTTTGATAACGCCAGTCCTGGTCATGGGTGAGGGCTTTCGAGAGTGGTTTTGACGATGCCAACTCGAAGAGGTCCTCCACATCCTGTTCAGTCATGTTGCTACAGAAAAAGACCGCCCAGGGGTAGACCACCTTGGCGCAGGCTTACCGATGTAGTTCTGATGCAGCAACTCATAGCCATTGCTGAGATCCCTTGTGAGCGCAATGAATGCCAGAGGATGACCGTCGCAGGAGTGAGCAATGGGGTCGCCCGGCTGGCTTGGGTTGTTGGTGGTCGGTATGTATTGGCATTCTTCAGGACTCAATTTAAAGGCCTGATTGTCGATCTGGTACAAGAAAAACTTGTCGGTCACATCATTGATGATGATCGTGTCGTCCCAGTCATATGAGTGAATGCTTAGATAGATCGGTTGGCTGAGCACGTGCTGATGAGATGCCTATTCGCATTCGCGATGTACTGTGCGGATAGTTTTTCGGTCGCTCAGTGCAGAGCGGTTCACCTAATCGCAGAGGTGACCCGAGATTGTAGAGCTGTCCAGCATGTATTAAACGGGTGTAACCAGGGCGCTTGCTCAGCGTCTGCCATCCATCGCATAGCAGGGAGTACCCCATCAACATATTCTCGTAGCTTCGCCATAAAGACCGTTATGTAAATTTAACGAGTCCAGCACCCTGAGTTCAATAATCACGACTGTGGAGGAGATGGTCTACCACCGATGCTAAATCGAGCAGCACTTCCTCAGAACCGGTGGTCATAAGGGAAAGGCCAACCGGTGCTTGTCCAGAGTTATTGCAGGGGATACTGATGGCAGGCAAGTTCAGCACATTAGAGACGGCGGTGTTCCACAACAAAAGTGTATCAAAGTGTTCTTGATCCGCTGAGGTACGAATCTCGCTTAGCCGAGGTGCGATGATTGGGCACGTTGGGTAGATAACAGCGTCGAATCCTTGAAACAATTCTACTGCCTCGGAGATTAACAGTGCCCGTTTGGCGAGCAACGCTTGATATCTGGCCTCCGTGCAGCGCTGCCCATTCTCTAGCCTGTCAAGAGTGTACTGATCATATTGGTGTTTCAGTCGCTCGAAATGCGGCTGATGGAATTTAACAGCCTCAGGAGCTGTAAGGCCTCCCTCTGACAGCATTTCAAGTGCGCGAGGAAGAATCGATAAATCTCTCCGGTGAATTTCCACTCCCATCGAGGACAGTTTTGCGACAGCTGCATCGAATGTAATGGAAACGGCAGAGTCATGCACGTCGCTAGGACCATTGACATGGTTGGTAGGCCAGAGAACACGAATCGGGCCTCCACTTTTTGGCATGGAGCTATATTTGATTGAGCTTGGGGCGGCGATACAGTTGAAAACACGAGCCACCATTGCAACAGTGTTGGCTAAAACTCCAACGCAGTCATAGGTCGTGGACAATGGGATAACCCCATCCAGACAGATCCGGGATTGCCGAGGTTGAAAACCCACTACTCCACACAGCGCCGCCGGTATTCTGGCAGAGCCAGCTGTGTCCGTGCCGATCGCGGCATTCCCCAAACCGAGCGCTATGGCTACTGCCGCACCACTGCTGGACCCCCCAGGAATGCGATGTTCGCCATCGCTGCTCCAGGGGTTTCGAGGCGTTCCAAAGGCTTTGTTAATTCCCGTCGCGGAGTAAGCAAACTCCGTCATATTGGATTTGGCGATGACCGTGGCACCGTGGTCCTTGAGGCTCTTAACGAGAGGCGCGTCGGCAATCGCTGGGGCGTTCCCAGCAAATGCCTGCGCGCCAGCGGTGGTTACCAATCCCGCTACGTCAATGTTGTCCTTTACCGAGATGAACACATCATCAAGCTGACCCGCCTTGCGATCCACAACCGGTACAAGGTGCGTAAATATGTGTTCCTTGATCCCCCTCTCTAGGGCGTTCTGATTAAGGTGATGAGGAGGAAACTCGGAATCTACGGACATATGCATGGCTGGGTCACTGAATGGTGGTTTTTTGTAATCTTGCTTTTTCTCAAGCGCGGGGAGGGGAGTAGCCCCCCCCCCCCGGAGCTCATAGGTATGGACTCAAGCTGGATCGATAACTTCAAACGCAACGGGCTTTGTCGCTCCACCGCCGTTGCAGACGGAGGCAGGACAGGCCGACAACGCAATTACCAAATCCATTTCTGCTCTCAGAGTGATGCTTTGACCAGGTTTAGACAGGGGAGCTGCAAGTACCAACTCGCCGTCCACAATGGATGCATTTTGGAAAATGTTGAAGGGTGTCGGGAGCAAGCCTGGAGTAATGCCGTGCTCTTGAAGAGCGCCAGTGAGGTTTTCTGTGCAGTTGGGATGATGACCTTTGACCCCGTATTGGATCTGATACATTTCAAGGCTGCATGCGGCATAAAGGAAATCATGCCGGCCGACTTCGTCTGCGATGATGGTCAGCATTTTTTTGCTTGCGCTGGACCACAGGGCATCGCCGGTCGACAGGGTGACTTTCGAGTTGTAATCGAAAGTCCGGCCGTTGTGCAGGCGATCCAGCCCGTCCGGCGTATAGGCCATTAAGTCGCAAATTTGTCCACCTTCAGGATCAACAACCTTCAGCAGTTGCCCAGCGTTAAGTTTGAACCCTTTACCAGTACCGGCAGCAATTAAGGTAAGCAATTTGTTCTCCTTTCGTTTGTATCGTTGGAAGCGGGCCGTGTTGGTCCGCCTCCAACTTATCATCTTAGCAGGGCTGATAGCCTAGCGTTGAGGCTCGAAAATCGCATGCGAAACTTTTTTATTTCTTCTGCTCATCAAGAAATGACAGACATAACAGGCGGCTATGAAAGCGAAGCCCCAGCAGAATGAGATGCGTTGCGTTGGATCAATGGCCAAAAAACCGAGAATGGCAACACATATGCCAATACATGCTATCGGCAGTACTGGAAATAGCGGAGCAGCATACTTTAACTCAGAAATTTTTCCCCCTTTAGCCACATAATTTCTACGGAACTTGTAGTGTGCCAGAGCAATGACAATCCAAGAGGTCGTGGTGGCAATCCCCGCCACGGCCATTAAAATGACAAACAAACTGCCCGCAGCAATAACACTAGAGAGCAGGGACAGTAAAGCAAAGCCTAGGCTGATAAGCAGTGCATAGACCGGCACGCCGCGCCGACTCAGTTTGCTGAAAATCTGCGGCGCCATATTGGTTTTGGACATCGCCCAAAGGATGCGAGTCGAGGCATACAAACCAGAATTTCCGACAGAAAGGATAGCTGTCAAAATGACTAGGTTCATGATGTCGGCAGCATATGGAATGCCTACCATATCAAATACTTGCACGAATGGACTTTCGATTACACCCGCCTGTTGCCATGGGATGATAGCGGCCAGGACGACGATAGCTAGGATGTAGAAGAAGATTACGCGGAACACCACATTGCGAACTGCGCGGGGGATTGTTTTTTCAGGTGCATCGGCCTCGCCGGCGGCAACGCCGATGATTTCGCATCCTTGAAATGCATAGACTACCGCCATCAGAACGGGCAAAACGGCAGTCAACCCTTTAGGGAATAAGCCACTTTCCAAAAAGTTGTTGGCGTAGGGTGCAGCTTGTCCATTGGCGAATGGGATGATGCCGAAAATGGCCAAGCCGCCTACCATAATGAATACAATGATGGCCAGTACTTTGACCCCCGAGAACCAGAACTCAGCCTCACCGAAGGCTCGGGTAGTCAGCGCGTTCAATAAGAACAGCACGGTAGCGAAAGCGCCGGACCATATCCAGACCGGCACGTCAGGATACCAGCGAGCCATCAAAATACCAGCGGCTGTGAATTCTAATCCGACGGTAGCAACCCAACTGAGCCAATACACCCATCCGATCATGAATCCGGTGGCAGGGCCAATGAAATGTGTTGCATGAGCTTGGAAGGCGCCTGAAACAGGCATATGGACGGAAAGTTCGGCCAAGCAAGCCATAACCATGTACATCAACAGGCCTGCAAAAAGGTAGGCGACTACCGCACCCGCCGGGCCGCTCTGCCCCAATGTAACTCCTGCCCCCATAAAGAGGCCTGTACCAATTACCCCGCCTAAGGAGATCATGAAAAGGTGACGGCTTTTCAAGGCCCGATTGAGCTGCTCGCTAGACATGTACTGCCTCCATAATTGCAAAGGAAGCAAAGGGCTCAAGATTAAAGTGCTTCATTTTTGTATTCTCGAGGCTTTATAAAAGCTGTTGAAATTGTATTTTTTGTAGGTCGAGAGGTAGGTCGGTTAGTCGTCCTGGGGCTTCCTGTATTGCTGAGCGAAGAAGGGGGCTGCATTCCATGGCGTGTAAAGATCTGCACGGGCAGCGATTTTCGCTCGGCTGTGCTGAGTACCGGGTCGCGAGGTGCGGGGAGGCGGTATAACTCAGCTTGGAGTAGCATAGTGCGCCCCTCGGGGTCGTAAGAAAAGCTATACCTTCTTAAGCATGTTAAGAAAATCTAATGTATAAAACCCGTTTCTTACCGACGTGATATTTGATCCTGAGGGGGCCAGATTGCCTTCGCTTTAACGTAGGTAAGCCAGGAGGCTAGGCTCTCCATGGCTATTCTGAAGGGCCTTACCCCCCCCTGCGGCGCAATGGGAGATAAAACAAGGAGGCTAGGCTTCTCCAGATCTCTGACGCAGCATTGTGGCTGCTGCAGCTTGCATGGCCTTGGTGATTTTTTGGAGGGTCGTTGACCGTACAGCGGCATGCTGCCAGTAGATAGGCACGTCTAAAAAATAGGCCGGGGCTATGTTCACCACGCGATTCTGGCTCGCAGCTTCTTCAAACAGACCTTCCGCAGCTATGCACCAGCCCATGTTTCGCTCTGAGGCTTCAATGAAGCGAATTGCTGTAGGTAAGTAGTGCACGGGTGGATTGAGCCGGGCTCGGGTTATTTTACGAATGAATCGCCACTGCAGATCGTCTTTTCGGTCATAAACAATCATCGGTGCCTTGGCGAGGGTCATGGCGTTCATACCTGAGCTGAAGTATCTGGCTGCAAACTCCGGGGATGCGATTGCATGGTAGCGCATGATGCCAAGGGGGTGGACTTCGCAGCCTTGCAGAGGCTCTGCTTCAGAGGTTATAACCCCCAAAACGGTGCCATCCTTCAAAAACTCTAACGTGTGGTCTTGGTCGTCACGCTGCACATCAAAGACGAATCCGGATTGCAAATGCAGGTCCGCTAAGGCTCTGATCAACCAGGTGGACAGCGAGTCTTCATTGACCGCTATCGGGATTGAGCTAGCAAAGGTGGCAGCATTCTTGTCGGGAAGGAAGTCAGCCAACGCTTCTGCTTCCAAAATCTGCATTGGTCGAACGCGCCTGAGTAAACGCTCACCAGCAGGGGTCGGTTTGCAGGGAGTCTGGCGGACCACCAAGACCTGGCCAATCCGATCCTCCAAAGCTTTAATACGTTGGGATACGGCCGAGGGCGTCACCGATAAGCGACGTGCGGCAGCTTCGAACGTGCTTTCCTCCAGAACAGCGGTAAACGCAGCGATCTGAGGGTGGATGAGGTTCATGAGGACACTCCGATAATTAGTTTCTCTTACGCAAGCTTAGAATAAATAGCTTTCCTTATGCCAATGATATAGGCACAGTCATCACTGAACAGGTCCAGGCCGCTTGATAGTCCACTGGATTGAAGGTAGCGGCGCTGAGTAGCCTCAGAAGCATAATTCTTAATGGCTCCGAGCCAATTGGAGTGCTTCTCGGATGTTTGGGGTTGATGCTTTATTGCTATTTGAAGGTTGAGGATTATGCAGGTTGATGAGCTGTACGAACTTTTGCACAAACTGAATATCGGTTACGAGAAAGTCGAGCATCCAGCTCTGGGGGCTATCGCTGACTTTCATGAGGCAGGCATCGTATTTCCTGGGCAGAATGTCAAATGCTTATTTCTCCGCAATCGCAAAGCTACGGCGTATTTCTTGTTGATTGTCGATGAACTCAAAAGTGTCGATTTGTCTGAACTGTCCTCCCATATCGGGGTCAACAAACTATCGTTGGCATCGCCTCAGCGACTGATGGACGTAATGGGGATGATGCCTGGTGCCGTGTCGCCTTTCGCACTGGTCAATGATCAGCAACGTCTCGTCACAGTACTGATTGATGATGCACTGCATACTGATGATTTGGTTGGTTTTCATCCGCTGGTTAACACCGAAACACTGTGTATCCAGTATGCGGACTTGCTAAAATTCTTGGATCATACCGGGCACGCCGCCCAGCTTGTAAAAATAAAAGAACTGAACACTGATTGAAGTTGTCGTTGGGTGCGGTTATTTTGTTGGGTAGGTTGCCAAATGCGCTTCGCGGAAACGTGAGGCGCTTTTTTTGCGCGTCCGTAATCTTAATGGGTTGATTTGTCGAATGGCACCTTTCCTTGTCTAAAGTTATCTTCTAATTTGTTGAATGGCGGTTTGTGCAAGCGCGTTGTAAAGATCAATGGTGTGCTCATTTGAGAGTATATCGTCTGGCAGGTACAGGTACGAATTCAATAAGATTCCGATCGACTTAATCATAACTGCTAATGAATTGTCCTCTTGTTCTTTCTGTTTTAGATGCGCTCTGATAGCGCGCCTTAGCGATAGATCGATGTCCTCCTGTATTTTCTGAATGGCTTCTTGTTGCCATTCGGACAAGCTGCCGATCTCTCTGTCGGCTAAAACGAGACTCGCCCTGTCCCGCGCAGCATGGGTAATTACCGCGCGGATGAATGTGGATAGCTGTTTATCGGAGTTATGACATCTTCCCAGTTCGCTAAAAATCGTGTCTTTTTTCGAGCGCAAGGCTTTTTCTACAATCGAAAAAAGCAATTCCTGCTTGCTAGCTATATGGGTGTAAAGTGATCCAGAGCTCAGCCCCACATGGGCGGCCAAACTTCTCAAGCTAACCGCGTGATAGCCCTCACGTGAAAACACTCGAATCGCGACTTCGACTACATGATTGGTTCGTTCGCTGTACGACAGTTGAGCGCTGCACATATGCATGATCCAGAAAAAACATTGTACGATCCATGACTAATGACAGAAAGCGCTGGGTAATCCACTGTGCGGATGAAGGCGCATTTGTGTGCGCCCCCATGTCTGCCCCAAGCCGACCCTCGGAACCAGACGCGCATCGCAGTATTCCGCAGTTGTCCCAGACTTTGATCAGTGCAGGGTCGATTCGAGCTCTGGTACGGCCTCGAAGAGGTCGGCAACCAGACCGTAATCAGCCACCTGGAAGATCGGCGCTTCTTCATCCTTGTTGATCGCGACGATCACCTTGGAGTCCTTCATGCCGGCCAGGTGCTGGATCGCGCCGGAGATACCGACGGCAATGTACAGCTGTGGCGCCACGATCTTGCCGGTCTGGCCGACCTGCATGTCGTTCGGCACGAAGCCAGCGTCGACCGCGGCGCGCGAAGCACCGACGGCAGCGCCGAGCTTGTCGGCCAGGCTGTACAGGTGCTTGAAGTTGTCACCGTTGCCCATGCCGCGGCCGCCGGAAACGACGATCTTGGCAGCGGTCAGCTCTGGGCGGTCGGACTTGGCCAGCTCTTCACCAACGAAGGCCGAGATGCCGGCGTTGTGCGCGGCGCCGACGGCTTCGATGGCAGCCGAACCACCTTCGGCGGCCACGGCGTCGAAGCCGGTGGTACGCACGGTGATGACCTTGATGGCGGCGCTCGATTGCACGGTGGCAATGGCGTTACCGGCGTAGATCGGGCGCTTGAAGGTGTCGGCCGACTCAACCGAGATGATCTCGGAGATCTGGTCCACGTCCAGCAGCGCGGCAACGCGTGGCAGGATGTTCTTGCCGTTGGTGGTGGCCGGAGCCAGCACATGGCTGTAGCCGGCTGCCAGCTCTTTGATCAGTGGCGCGACGTTTTCCGGCAGGGCGTGGGCGTAGGCAGCGTTATCGGCAACCAGCACCTTGGCCACACCAGCGATCTTGGCAGCGGATTCGGCGACGCCACCGACGTTTGCGCCAGCGACCAGCACGTGCACATCACCACCGATCTTGGTGGCAGCGGCAACAGTGTTCAGGGTGGCCGGGGCTACGGCACCGTTTTCGTATTCAGCGACAACCAGGATAGTCATTTAGATTACCTTCGCTTCGTTCTTCAGCTTCTCGACCAGTTCGGCCACCGATTTGACCTTGATGCCAGCGCTGCGGGCAGCCGGGGCTTCAACCTTCAGGGTCTTGTTGGTGGTGGCGAGGGAAACACCCAGCGCGTCTGGAGTGACGGTCTCCAGCGGCTTCTTCTTGGCCTTCATGATGTTCGGCAGCGACGCGTAGCGTGGCTCGTTCAGGCGCAGGTCGGTGGTGACGATGGCCGGCAGGTTCAGCGAAACGGTCTGCAGGCCGCCGTCGATTTCGCGAGTGACGTTCAGCTTGTCGCCAGCGACTTCGACCTTGGAGGCGAAGGTGCCCTGGGCGAAGCCGGTCAGCGCGGCCAGCATCTGGCCGGTCTGATTGTTGTCACTGTCGATGGCCTGCTTGCCGAGGATGACCAGCTGAGGCTGCTCCTTGTCGACAACGGCTTTCAGCGCCTTGGCTACGGCCAGGGAATTCAGCTCGTCAGCGGCTTCGACCAGGATGGCGCGGTCGGCACCCAGGGCCAAGGCAGTACGCAGCTGCTCCTGAGCAGTGGCCGGGCCGACGGAGACAACAACGATCTCGGTGGCGACGCCCTTTTCCTTCAGGCGTACGGCTTCTTCCACGGCGATTTCGCAGAAGGGGTTCATGGACATCTTGACGTTAGCAAGGTCGACGCCGGAGTTGTCCGCCTTGACGCGAACCTTGACGTTGTAGTCGACTACGCGTTTGATACTAACAAGGATCTTCATTCTGTTATCCCGAGAGGGCAGAGCTGCGCTCTAGCCCTGTTGTCTAATCTTCAGCAAATTGCTCAATCACGCCCTGGGCTGCCAATGCGGCGAGGCGCGTTTCATCCATCCCCAGAGCTGCTTTGAGCACGCTGTTGGTATGTTCGCCTAGCCGCGGAGCGGGCCTTTCGTGTTGAACCGGGGTATCGGACAGCTTTATGGGGCTTCCCACCATCTTGAATGCGGCATTTTTTTTGTGAGGTAAGTTGACCAGCATGTTGCGAGCCAATACCTGCGGTTCACTGAGCGCTCGACCGATGTCGTTGATTACTCCGACAGGCACCTTCACCGCATGGATGCGAGACACCCAGTTGTCTGCAGTGTCGGTCAGGAAGTGTTCAGCAAGGATTTGAACAATGGCCTCCCGATTTCTTACTCGGTCTGCATTTTTGGTGAATCGGGGATCGGACGGCAGATCGGGCAAACCTATGGCATTGCATAGAGCAATGAACTGGCTGTCGTTACCGCAAGCAATGATGAAATCCATATCGTTTGCGGTGAATACCTGATAGGGCACGATGTTCACGTGGGCGTTGCCTTGGCGGCCCGGCGACTTGGAGGTGCTCAAATAGTTTTGGCTCTGGTTGCCCAATGCGGCGACTTGGACATCCAGCAGTGCCATATCGCAATGCTGCCCGCGGCCGGTGGTTTGCCGCGCGATCAGTGCTGCCTGGATGGCAATTGTCGAGTAGAGACCGGTCATGACATCAGCTACGGCAACCCCGACCTTTTGAGGGCCTGCGCCTGGCACGCCATCTTTCTCCCCGGTGATGCTCATCAGTCCACCCAGGCCCTGGATTATGAAGTCGTAACCGGGCTCCTCCGCACGCGGACCGGTATGCCCGAAACCTGTGATGGAGCAATACACGAGCTGTGGGTTTAGGTCCGACAGGCTTTTATAGTCGAGCCCGTACTTTTCCAACGAACCAGCTTTGTAATTCTCGATCAGCACATCGCACTCCGCGGCTAGGGCGCGAACGATCTCCTGTCCTTCTTTAGTGGCAATATTGACGGCGACTGAGAACTTATTGCGGTTCGCTGACTGGTAATAGGAAGCCTCTGAGCTGTCTGAGCCGTCTTCGTTTTTCATGAAGGGAGGGCCCCACCCGCGAGTATCGTCACCCACGCCTGGTCGTTCGATCTTAATGACCTCCGCCCCAAGGTCGGCGAGGATTTGGCCGCACCACGGACCCGCTAATACACGACTGAGGTCAAGGACCCGGTAACCTTTTAACGCACCCATAACGTCCTCCAGAGTGGTTTACTGACGTTCAATGACCAAGGCCAAGCCTTGACCCACACCGATGCAAAGGCTGATGACCGCATAGCGTTTGTTGGAGCGTTGCAGTTCTCGAGCCACTGTGAGGGTCAGGCGGGCGCCGGATGCGCCTAGTGGGTGACCGACTGCGATCGCGCCACCGTTAGGGTTTACACGTGGGTCGTCGAATGCGATATCCAGGGCTTTCAGGCAACCCAATACCTGTGACGCGAAAGCCTCATTGATCTCGATGATGTCCATGTCATCAAGGGTCAGCCCGGCGCGGTCGACTGCTTTCTTTACCGCCTCCACTGGTCCAACACCCATGATTCGCGGTTCCACACCCACAGCTGCCGCAGATAATAGGCGCGCCAAAGGTTTCAACCCATAGCGCTCACCGGCTTGTGCCGAGCCGATCAGTAGCGCTGCAGCGCCGTCGTTGACGCCGGAGGCGTTACCGGCTGTGACAACACCGCCCGGCGCGAGGGAGTTGAGCTTGGCCAGTGCTGCCAGATCTGAGCTCGG
Organism: Pseudomonas sp. TE21394; assembly: GCF_054057835.1. Lineage (NCBI taxonomy): Bacteria > Pseudomonadati > Pseudomonadota > Gammaproteobacteria > Pseudomonadales > Pseudomonadaceae > Pseudomonas > Pseudomonas sp. TE21394. The sequence goes on from NZ_JBSRZR010000001.1 coordinate 4,045,216, forward strand.
GCGCGGGTGCTCATCGCGGTCAATACTTTGAGGAGGCGTTTTTCGGCCGGTCGGTACCGACACGGCAACGATCTCTTCATCGAAGAAACCGGCCTCCCGGGCGGCCTCGTACCGTGATTGAGAGGCTGCGGCGAAGCGATCGGCATCTTCACGAGTGATGCCATATTCAGCGGCGACGTTGTCTCCCGTCTGCGGCATGGAATCATCGCCGTACGCTTCAATGATCTTCGGATTGGGGAAGCGGGCGCCAATCGTACTGTCAAAAACAGTGAAGTCGCGGCTGAACGCTGCTTCAGCTTTGGCCATGACAAATGGGGCGCGGGACATACTTTCAACGCCTCCGGCAATAATCAGTTCACCCTCATCACAACTCACGGCACGCGCGGCGTCGATCACCGCAGCCAAGCCGCTGGCACACAGTCGATTTACAGTTTGACCTGGCACAGTGACGGGCAAGCCGGCTAGCAGGGCTGCGTGGCGTGCGATGTTGCGGCTGTCCTCTCCCGCTTGGTTGGTGTTGCCCAGGATCACATCTTCGATAGCATCTCCTGGGATGTTGTGCTGCTTCAGCAGTTCACGGATGACATGAGCTGCCAGGTCATCGGGACGTACCTTGGCCAGGGAGCCGCCATGGCGACCGAAGGGAGTGCGAATACCACCGTACAGGTATGCGTTGAGCATGGGTTACTTCCGTTCTGAAAAGGTAAGCCAGGGTTTAAACCACAGTGGGTTCAGCGTGGTGGAGCGATAGGAAGAGGTCGGCGCGTCGACGCAACCAAGGGCTGGGGCGATACCGAGGATCCCCAGTTAGCCCGCTGATGCGGTCGAGGATTTTCAACAGGCGTTTCGGCCCTAGGATATCGCCCCAGGCAAGCGGGCCCTGTGGATACCCCAGTCCGCGGCGTACACCCTCGTCCAGATCTGTCACAGTAGCGATCCGTTGCTGAACGATGTCGGCGGCCAGATTGACCACCATCGCGATGACCCGTTGGGCGATGAAGCCCACACTATCGTTGATTATTGTTACTCCAACGCCATCTCTGGCGAACAGGGCGTGAGCCGCATGACGCATCGTTTGGTGAGTGGCTGGGGTTTGCATCAGGCAGCGGTGCCGGTGCAAGTCGATGATCAAGTCGATGCACAAAGTGCGCTGCGGATCAGTGCCGAACCGGATTGACGCAGTAGTGGCATCCAGGCCGTAGGGCGCAAGAATGCATAGCGCTTCAGCCGAGGCACTTCCGCCCCGTTCAACTTCCGCGCCCAGAGACTCAAGCAAAGCAATGAGCTGTTGCCGATCTGCATCGTTCTCGGCACCTACCCATACCGGTGGTAGCGCGTCCACGGAAGGTACAGTTTGCGCCGCAGGGGGCGTGATCGGTTTACCGACTTCATATGAATAGAAGCCACGGCCCACTTTGCGTCCGACGAACCCAGCTTCCAGCATCTGTCGGGTCAGGGCGGAAGGCCGATAGCGCGGCTCATGGTAAAACTGGTTGTAGATCGACTCGATTACTGGGTGAGAGACGTCCAGCGCTGTGAGATCGAACAGTTCCAGCGGACCCATTCTGAATCCCATGCCATCCCGAAGGACTCGGTCGATATCCGCTGGTTCTGCGACGCTCTCCTTCAAGATCTGCAGTGCTTCGGTGCTGTACGCGCGGCCGGCATGGTTGATGATGAAACCAGGCGTGTCCTTAGCTCGAATGCCAAGGTGTCCCATTACTTTAGCCAGAGCTTGCAGTCGATCGCCTACAAGGCGGTCAGTTGCCAAGCCGTCGATAATTTCCACCACCTTCATCAATGGCACAGGATTGAAAAAATGGAAGCCGGCGACTCGTTCTGGATGCTTCAAGGCGCGCGCGATGCTCGTGATCGACAGCGATGAGGTGTTTGAAGCCAAAATGCAGGTTGCGCTGACCACCCCTTCGAGGTCTAGTAGCAGGGACTGCTTGGCATCCAGGCGCTCAACGATGGCTTCAACCACCAGTTGGCAGTCGTGCAGCGATGACAGTGACTCGGCGACATGCAGTCGTCCAAGTGCAACGTGCGCCTCCATTTCCGAGATCTTGCCCCTGCCGGCTAGTTTGGCAAGAGTGCTTGCCAATCCATCTTTAGCAGACTGGGCAGCACCTTCCCGTGCGTCGAAAAGGAGTACCTCGATGCCAGCCTGAATAGCGATCTGGGCAATGCCTGCGCCCATCACGCCGGTACCAACCACGCCCATTCGCTCAATGCCATGTGTCATTTCAATCACTCCCCTTTGAACGCGGCGGCGCGCTTTTCCAAGAAGGCCGCAGCGCCTTCCTTCTGATCATGTGAGTCGAACAACAGCTGGAAAGCTTTGCGTTCAAGAGCAAGCGCCGCTTCGAGTGGGAGGTCTGCTCCGGTGAGCATCACTTCTTTAATTTGGGCCACGGCCAGAGGCGGAAGGGCTGCAATTTCGGCCGCCAGTTCGTGAGCTCGATGGAGTGTTTGATCGTCACTGACGACTTCGCTGACCAATCCGATGCTCAGTGCTTCGGGAGCCTTGATCAAGCAACCCGTCAACGCGATGCGCATGGCTTGGAATTTACCCACGGCCCTGATGAGTCGCTGGGTCCCGCCTGCGCCAGGCATGAGTCCTAGCTTTACTTCTGGCTGACCAAATCGGGCGGACTCTCCAGCGATGATCATGTCGCAGTGCATTGCCAGCTCACAGCCTCCGCCCAAGGCGAAGCCGTTCACGGCAGCGATGATAGGTTTGGGGCAACTGCTAATGGCTCCCCACAGAAGTTCGGTATGTCGTAAGTACATCTCAACGGGTCGAGCTGCCGCAAACTCCCTAATGTCTGCTCCGGCTACGAAGCATTCGTCGCCGCCTGACAGCACGATTGCCCGCACCCGGGTATGCCGGGCGAGTACCTGGAAATGCTCTGCAAGCGAACGCCTCACAGAGGTGTTGAGTGCATTGCGAGCTTCCGGGCGGTTGATGCGTACTGATGCGACGCCGTTCTCCAAAATACTGACTTGGACTTCATCGGTGACCTGGGGACTCATGCGACCTCCTAATTCTATCGGTTTCGCTATGCGAAATACGATTTCACTTTATGACGTAAAGCATAGAATCCTCCTCATGCTTCTGTAAACCACCGTTTGAGAAATTTGCTTTTCAGGTAGAAAAATAGGGTTAGGTGATATGGGTATGGCGTTTGCTTGCGGTGAGGGGAAAAGGTCTGCTAAAGTTTCGTCAGACGAAACATGATTTTATTTTCTTGATTTTTGGAAAAAGGGAGTCCTAACATGCACCCCAAGGTAACGGAAGGTGACGAGGGTGGAATCGACGTCCACCGGAGCGACTTGGATATGTTGGAGAGGGGAGCGTTGTCTCTCGGCGCTTCTGCTTCTGATGACGAGGTTGGTGGCCAGTTTGTTACGGCTCTGGCGCGTGGATTGGAGTTGTTACGTTGTTTTACTCCCAAGGATAACGTTCTTGGCAATCAGGATTTGGCGAAGAAAACGGGGTTGCCCAAGCCAACGGTCACTCGGTTAACCAACACGTTGATGCGCCTGGGTTACCTCAAGCGTGAGATGCACTCAGGGAAATACCAGCTCGATGTAGGCGTATTGGGCTTTGGCTACGCGATGCTCTCGAATTTGTCGATTCGGGCGGTCGCTCATCCATTGATGGAACAACTGGCAAATCACGCTAAAGCAGCGGTTGCGATGGCTGCCAGAGACAGGTTGCAAATGGTTTACCTGGATGTTGTTCAGGGGCAGGGGAATATGACGATGCGTCGTCAAATCGGCAGCTATCTGCCGATGGCTCAGAGCTCAGTGGGCCGCGCGTGCCTGGCGGCTATGCCTGAGAACGAGCGCGACTTTTTGCTGGAGCACGTCCGTCAGCGAGAAGCTGATAACTGGCCCGCTTTACGCAAGGGTCTGGAACGAGCTTTCAGAGATTACGCCGATTACGGGTACTGCCTGTCGATTGGCGAGTGGCACCGAGACGTTAACTCAGTTGCGGTTCCACTGGTGCATCCCCAATTCGGATTGCTGGCATTTAACTGCGGCGGGCCCAGCTTTCAGCTCCCCCGCGAAAAGCTAGAAGATGACATCGGGCCACGCCTGATCAACATGGTTAATAACATCGGCGCCGCCGCTCCGTAATTATGCGGGTTGCGGCAGTGCGTCTGGTCAGCCCGCAGTTGGGCAATGAGGAGTGCATATGATCCGCGACCCAGAAACTCTCACAATTCTGCTGGACTCGATTCGCCAGTTCGTCGATCAGGAACTGATCCCGCGCGAGAACGAAGTGGCAGAAACCGATACCATTCCCAGCGACATCATCCAGCAGATGAAGGAGATGGGTCTCTTTGGTTTGACCATCCCTGAGGACTTTGGCGGTCTTGGGGTAACCATGGAGGAGGAGGTCAACATTGCCTTCGAACTCGGTCGCACCTCTCCGGCTTTTCGCTCCTACATAGGTACCAACAATGGTATCGGCTCCATCGGCATCTTGATTGACGGTACCGATGAGCAAAAACAGCACTTTTTGCCGAAACTGGCGAGCGGTGAGTTGCTCAGTTCGTTCTGCTTGACCGAACCAGATGCGGGCTCGGATGCTGCTTCTCTGAAAACAACCGCGGTGAAGGACGGTGATCACTATGTTCTCAACGGAACCAAACGTTTCATCACCAACGCCCCTCATGCCGGTATCTTCACGGTAATGGCGCGCACTAATCCTGATGTCAAAGGCGCTGGTGGAATCAGCGCCTTTATTGTTGAGCGTGGCACACCAGGTCTCACCTTGGGTAAGCCGGATCACAAGATGGGTCAAAAGGGGGCCCATACCAGCGATGTTATTTTTGATAACGTTCGCGTGCCTGCGGCGCAATTGATCGGTGGGGTGGAGGGCGTAGGCTTCAAGACGGCAATGAAGGTCTTGGACAAAGGCCGCCTGCATATTGCAGCGCTGAGTGTAGGGGCTGCGGAGCGCATGTTGGATGACGCGCTGCGCTATGCTACTGAGCGTAAGCAATTCGGTAAGCCAATTGCCGAATTCCAACTCATCCAGGCAATGCTTGCTGATAGCAAAGCGGAAATTTATGCATCTCGCTGCATGGTATTGGACGCTGCGCGCAAGCGCGACGAAGGCTTGAACGTTAGTACTGAAGCCTCGTGCTCGAAGATGTTTGCCACGGAGATGTGTGGTCGGGTAGCTGATCGCTGTGTGCAGATTCATGGTGGCGCTGGTTATGTCAGTGAATATGCAATCGAACGTTTCTATCGCGATGTACGACTGTTCCGCCTGTATGAGGGTACAACTCAGATTCAACAGGTAATCATCGCGCGCAATATGATCCGCGAGGCGCAATCCTGATCTCGCTTGTGGGCGCAATTTTTTGATCACTTAAAAGTTCACCCCCTAGCTGCGTACCTGCTTAACTCCATTGTTGGGTAGGGGGTGGGGTCATACTTAGTGGCGCTTCAAGGGACCTTAGTTAATTGAGGCGCTCTACCTATCTGACTGCTGATGCCCTGCTTTAGGTGGGGTGGAGACTTCTTGCATGAGCAGGACGCTAAAGTTCAGTCATAAAATGCTGTTTGCTGTATCCGCTACGGTTATCGCTGTTTTTTGTCTGTTTGCGCTTTACAATGATTACACGCAGCGGACTGCGATAAGGTCTGATCTAGATAGCTATCTTCGTAAAATGAGTACGGGGACTGCAAGCAATGTTCAAGCGTGGCTAACCGGAAGAATGTTGCTGATCGAGAGTATTACTGAAACCGTTGCTGCGCGTTCAGAACTGCTGAATTCGTTAGATCTTCTAACGCAAAAGACGGTGTTTGCTACCTTTCTTGCCGCCTATGTTGGTACGCAAGACGGTCAATTCGTGACGCCTACCCCGGATGATATGCCGAAGGGCTACGATCCGCGCGAGCGGCCTTGGTACCAGGCAGCTGTCGCGTCGGCACATACTATTCTAACTCAGCCATATCTGGACCCTTCCAACAACCAACTGACCATGACGATTGCCGACCCAGTGTTTCGATCGAATGGACGGTTAGCAGGTGTGGTTGGTGGAGACCTCAGTCTCGAAGCTTTGATAGAAATCATCAACGCGCAAGACTTTTCATCTGACGGGGCAGCGTTTCTTGTCAGTGAAGATGGCACCATTTTGGTTCATCCCAATCAAGACTTAGTCATGAGGCCGCTCAATGACGCTTTCTCTGGGGTAAAGGCTATTGAGGCGGACGTGGTCTATGAGGTGCAGCAGCAGGGCAAATCAAGGCTGCTTACTTTTGCCCCTGTTAACGGCCTGCCCTCGGTTAAATGGTTCATCGGTGTTTCGGTCGATAAGGATCAAGCATTCGGCACGCTGAGCCTGTTCCGTAAAACAACGGCAGTAGCAACGTTTGGTGCTGTAATCGCAATCGTGTCGGTACTCGGCTTATTGCTCAAAATTCTGATGCGCCCGCTCCGTGCAATGGGCAGCGCGATGCGTGACATCGCGGAAGGAGAGGGGGATCTTACTCGACGTCTGACCATCCGTGGTAATGATGAGTTTGGGGAGCTCGGCAGCTCATTCAATCGTTTTGTTGAAAGAATCCATGAATCCATTCGCGAGGTATCGACCGCGGCGATCGAGGTTAATGAAGTCGCACGGCGAGTAGTGCGTGAATCCAATCTTTCTGTTACCAATCTCGACCAGCAGGCTGCTCGAACCGCTGGTGTCGCTGCAGCTATTAATGAGTTGGGTGCCACTGCGCAGGAGATAGCCCGTAACGCCGCCACGGCTTCCCAATCTTCCACCGACGCTCGCAGCCTTACTGCAGATAGTCAGGTCGTGGTTGGTGAAACGATTACTGCCATCAACCAGCTGTCGACCAATATTGCCGCTTCATGCGCGACCATTGAGGAGCTCAATGCAAGTACCGCCAACATTGGTCAGATCCTCGACGTGATCGCGGGGATTTCGCAACAAACCAATCTCTTGGCACTTAACGCTGCTATCGAAGCTGCCAGGGCGGGAGAGGCTGGGCGTGGCTTCGCTGTAGTTGCTGATGAGGTTCGCAGTCTTGCACATCGAACTCAAGAGTCTGCCCAACAGGTGCACGTCCTGATCAGCCAATTACAAACTGGCGCGGGCGGAGCCGTAACCTTGATGGAGAAAAGCCAAGGGCGAAGTACGAAAAGTGTCGAGGTCGCCAATTTGGCCGGCGATCATTTGGCTGAAATCGCTCGTCGTATCGCTGAAATTGACGGTATGAACCAGTCCGTTGCCGTTGCGACGGAAGAGCAAACATCCGTTGTAGAGTCTCTTAACATTGATATTACTCAAATCAACGAACTCAATCAAAGTGGCGTGAAAGCGCTACAGTCGACGCTGCTCGCCTGTACGGATCTGGAAAGTGAAGCGCGTCGTTTGGAGCGATTAGTTAAAGGTTTTCAGATTTGAGTTTTAGGTTGCTAATCAAGAAAGCGCAGGAAGGCATCTCTATAAATATAAAGGAGATAGACTATGAAGGAAGTGGTGGCTGAGCCCTGTTCGTTTAAGCGTGAGCGCACATGGATATGGGTGTTTCTTTTCTCGTTTCTCGGGCTATTAATTGATGGTGCTGACGTTATGCTGTTGTCTTACAGCCTGACCAGTATCAAGACTGAGTTTGGACTGACCAATACCGAAGCGGGAAGCCTAGGCAGTCTGACGCTGGCCGGAATGGCAATCGGTGGCATCTATGGCGGCTGGGCATGTGATCGTTTCGGTCGTGTGCGAACGGTTGTGTGGTGTATCACTATCTTCTCGCTAGGTACTGCGTTGCTGGGTCTGGCACAGAGCTATTGGCAATTCGCGATTATTCGCTTTGCGGGGGCCCTAGGGCTGGGAGCATTGTACATCGCTTGCAATACCCTGATGGCGGAATACGTGCCGTCGAAGTACCGCACTACTGTGTTAGCGACGATGCAGACGGGTTGGGTTTTCGGCTATATCGCGGCCACGATTTTGGCTCGTGGAATTCTCCCGGATCACGGTTGGCGCTATCTCTTCTTCGTGGCGATCGTTCCCATCGTGCTAACCGTCGCCATGCGTAAGCTTGTGCCTGAACCGCCAATTTGGGTGAAAGCGCAGGCAGAAAAAAAGCACAGGCTCGGCGCTGGCAGTCTTGGGGTGGGTCAACCTAAGCCGAAAGGCGAATTCAAAATGATTTTTGCCGATTCCAAAGCGCGCGCGATGTTCTTCTTCTGGGCGCTCACGGCGGGACTTCTGCAGTTTGGCTACTACGGTGTGGCCAACTGGATGCCCGCATATCTCGAAAGCGAAATGGGTATGGACTTCAAGTCGCTCACTGGCTATCTCATTGGTACCTACACCGCATCGATTGTGGGGAAGGTGCTGGCCGGCCTGGCGGCTGACTGGCTGGGGCGTCGTGCGGTGTTCTGCATCGGTGCCGTAAGCGCCTCGATCTTCCTGGCAGCTATCGTCAACTTTCATACCCAAGACAACGTACTTTGGATGTTGGTTCTCTTTGGTTTCGTGTATGGAATTCCCTACGGCGTCAACGCCACCTATATGACTGAAAGTTTCTCTGGGAGGTATCGGGGCTGTGCAATCGGCGGTGCGTACAATCTCGGCAGGGCAGGTGCCGCCGTTGCTCCGATCATCATTGGCTACCTAGCCACTCACGTTTCCATCGGGATGGGATTCATGGTGTTGGGGGCGGCCTATTTGATCTGTGGTTTCGTTCCGGCACTGTTCATTCCGAACAAGCAGTATGACCCTCAACGAGAGTAGGGGCTAATACCGCCGCAGCGCCGGATGCGCCTTTCCGTTGCAAGGCGCTTCGCGCATCAAGGCGTCCAGAAGCGTTTGGCCTCGTCTAGAATCCAAGTGCGGAAGGCCTCCAGTGGTCCACTGTGGCGCATATTATTGGGGTAAACCAGGTAATAAGAGTGCTTGGCAGGAATGCTGAGTTCATGGGCCCTCACCAAGCCGCTCGCCCAGGCAGCCTCTGGAACAAAAAATTCGGGAACCAGAGCAATTCCTAGCCCTGCCTCAGCAGCTTTTACCAGCATAGAGTGGAGTTCGAAACCAACGGTTTGCACTGGGGTGGCGTCCTTGGGGATGTTTGCAGCCTCGTACCACTGGGCCCACGACTCCGGTCTGGTGGTTGAAAAGAGCAGGGGGAACTTCAGGACATCCTGTGGTTCCTTGATCTCATCACCAATTAGCTCTTTCCGCGCAATCGCAATCATCTGCTCTCCAAACAGGAAATCTGAAGTTGCATGAGGCCAAACCGGCTTTCCGTGGTGGATGGCAGCTTCGAAGTGCTCATCCTCAAAGGAGAACGGATTGGTTCGTACTCCCATGTTGATCTTCATAGACGGGAATTGGGCATAGAACGTCGGCAGTCTGGGTATCAGCCACTCTTGAGCAAAGGTGGGTAGCACAGCCAGCTCCAAACTGTTATCGCCTGAGCCGTGGGCAGCCAGCGACATAGTGTCCCGCTCGATTTTCTGTAATGACTCTCGTACTTGTTCGCTGTATAGCCGTCCAGCTTTCGTCAGCTCGACGCGCTGCTTGATCCGTACGAACAGCCGGATGTTCAGGTTCGTCTCCAAGGAGTTGATCTGTCTGGATATCGCGCTCTCCGTCAACGACAGCTCGCGCGCGGCCAAGGTGAAGCTTTCGTGACGTGCGGCAGCTTCAAACGCGATGAGCGCCGCGATTGGGGGGATACGGGATCTGCGCATAGTAGTTCCGAAAACTCATTAACTGGCAAAAAAATGTTGCTTTACGTGGCCGCTGAGAGGCGCAAAATGAATCTCCAAAGCCTCAATTGTTATAGCCAGCCTCTTAAAGCTATCACGCGCTGGAAAATATTCATAAATGAGTTTTTCGCAAGAACTGAAGATTTCAAGGTGGCTACGTGCTTCAGGGTGCTTCATCGCTCAGCCGCTAGGCGAGGCGAAACCTCTCGTCAGCAGATTCGTCATGATCGTTGCTGATCGCTTGAGGAGCTTGGCAAAGGCTCAGCACGATTTGAAGGCCGAACCGCTGAGACCCTTTTGACAGTCGATACGAAATCGAAGGACGGTTATGTACAGTTACGCTCCAGCTTTTCAGAATCCTATGAGCTCTCCTATCAGAGAGCTATTCAAGTACCTCAGCGAACCTGGAATGATTTCCTTTGCGGGTGGCTACCCTGATCCAAGCCTATTCGACGTCGAAGGTTTGGGGGCTGCAGCTTCCCGTGCTTTTCAGGATACTCGCGCGTGTCTGCAGTATGGTGTCACAGATGGCTCCCCGACTCTGAAGAAGGAAGTGATTCGACTGATGGAGCGCAGGGGCGCCAAAGCGTCTCCGGAGAATGTTGTTGTGACAACCGGCTCTCAGCAGGCCTTTGATCTGCTCTTGCGTGTCTTGGTTGGGCCTGAGGATCGAGTGTTTGTCGAACAGCCCACGTACTCCACTAACATCCAAGCTGTCCATACCTACCAGGCGAATATGACCGCAGTACCAGTCGATGGGGATGGCTTAGATATACAGGTTTTGGAGCGTTTGCTTGCAGAAGCTGCAGCCAAAGGAGATTTGCCCAAGCTGCTCTACACAGTGCCGACTTTCGGTAACCCGTCGGGCGCGACCCTGTCACTTGAGCGTCGCAAGCGCTTGCTTGAGCTTGCTGTGCAATTCAAGTTTGTTATCGTTGAAGATGATCCTTACGGTGATCTTCGTTTTTCTGGAGAGGCGATACCTTCGCTGCTCGCACTGGCTAGCCAAGTTGATGGCGCTCAGGACTGGGTCGTTCATCTGGCAAGCCTCTCTAAGATAGTCGCACCGGGTATTCGTGTGGGGTGGGCCATCGCACCGGTGGAGCTTGCGCGCCGCTGTACGATTGCTAAACAAAGCGCAGACGTCGGCAGCTCGCCGTGGACGCAGGGCATCGCAGCCGAGTATCTGATGAGTGATCGTCTTGATGCACACCTGATCAAAATTCGTGAAGCATATGGAGCTAAGTGTTCGCTGCTGTGCCGTCTGCTGCGTGAACAAGCGGGTGACCTTATTTCATTTCACGAACCAAACGGTGGGATGTTCGTCTGGGCAAGGCTCAAACATGGGCTTAAAGCGTCTGAGCTGCTGAAAGAGGCAATTTCAAGGAAGGTGATGTTCGTGCCTGGCGCGGGTTTCCATGTGGATACGCCGGATGAGTCATCACTTCGTCTTTCCTTCGCTGCACCTACTTTGAATGAAGTAGAAGAGGGTGTGATGCGTTTATCTGAGTCGCTGCGCGCACTCCGTGGCTTGACGGCTTGATTCTACCCGCAAGCTTCACTGTAACGGTGTGCGTACCAACGCCTTGATGAAAATCGATTTCCGGAGCACAACTATGAACGGCGCAAAAAGTCTGGTTGAAACCCTGCTCGCTGCAGGGGTAGATACCTGTTTCGCAAACCCCGGCACCAGTGAGATGCATTTCGTCGCTGCGCTTGATCAGATTCCCGGTATGAAGTGCGTGCTCGGTTTGCAAGAAAACATCGTGACCGGCATGGCAGACGGTTATTTCCGTATTGCTCGTAAGCCGGCCTGTACGTTACTGCACTGTAGCCCAGGGCTCGCCAACGGGATGGGCAATCTCCATAATGCTCGGCGTGCGCGCAGTGGCATTGTGAATATTGTCGGCGACCAGGCAACCTATCATCGGCCCTTCGATGCGGCACTGACCGGCGATACTGACGGGATGGCACGTACCGTTTCGCAATGGGTGCACACCAGCACTAACCCGGCAGATCTCGGCCGGGACGCAGCGTTGGCCGTTCGGGCAGCGAATACCTTCCCGGGGCAGACGGCCACTCTGATCCTTCCGGCTGACGTGTCGTGGGAAGAGGGCGGCGTTGTAGGCACTCCAATCGAGGCGCCACAACCGCCGGTCATCGACGGCCATGCGTTGGAAAATGCTGCTCGTGTTTTGCGTAGCAATTCCAATGTATTGATCCTGCTGGCCGGTCACGGTGTGTTGGGCAAGGCTCAAGCATTGGCCTGGCGCGTTGCTCAAGCAACCGGTGCCGCAGTAATGGCGGACTACGTTACTGGTCACGTGGCCCGTGGCAGAGGGCGCATGCAGCTTGAGCGCGTGCCATATGGTATGGAGGCAGCTATCGCCGCCCTGAAGCCATTCGAGCACATCATCTTGATCAATGCGAAGGCGCCTGTCGGCTTCTTCGGTTACCCGGGATTGCCGTCGACTCAGTATTCTCCGACAGCACAGATACATGTGCTGGCGCGTCCTGACCAAGATCCAATTGAGGCGCTGGAAGGGTTAGTCAATGCATTGAATGCGCCAGAGGTAGAGATGCCGGATCCAGGGCCTCGTCCAGACATCGTTCGTGGCGCTCCGACCCCTGAAGGGTTAGCGCAGACTCTTGCCGCGCTCATGCCAGACAACGCCATCGTCTCGGACGAAAGTATTTCCTATGGCCGTGGTTTCTACAAATTCACACATGCGGCGCCTGCGCATGATTGGCTTCACTTGGCTGGTGGAGCCATTGGTGACGGTATGCCGGTAGCTACAGGCGCTGCAATGGGAGCTAACAAGCAACGTCGAGTGATTAACCTTCAGGCGGATGGGTCGGCGATGTATTCGCTCCAGTCGCTGTGGACTCAAGCACGTGAGCAGCTGCCAGTTACCACGATCATCCTCAACAACAGCAAATACAACATTCTTATTGGCGAGTACAAAAACGTCGGCGCGGTACCGGGTGACACAGCGATGAGCATGCTTGATCTGAGCAACCCAGGTATCAGTTGGGTAAAGCTGGCCAACGGCATGGGTGTCGAAGCGGCGCGCGCTACCAGCCTAGACGAGTTGGCGGATCTGATGAGCAGCAGCTTCAAGCGCAATGGCCCGTTCCTGATTGAGCTGATGATCTAGCGGTTAGCCGGTACCGTTTACTGAAAGATAAACACGCTCTGAAGCTATCCCCCTTCAGAGTGCTCGCTTAGTTGGAGAGCGTGAATGACATACCCAAATACTCAGTTATTCATTGGTGGTGAGTGGCAAGATGCCGCGGACGGCCAGACTATCGCGGTGTACAACCCGGCTACCGGCCAGGAAATTGGTAGGGTCGCTCGAGCGACAAGATCTGATTTGGATCAGGCTCTGGCAGCGACCGAGCAAGGTTTCGAAGCCTGGCGCAACATGACGCCGGCGGCTCGCAGCAAGATCATGCGTAAAGCCGCAGGCATTTTGCGCGAGCGGGCTGATGACATCGCCAGGGTGCTGACCCAAGAGCAAGGCAAACCACTGCAGGAAGCCCAGGGCGAGGTTGGTGCGGCATCAGACATCATTGAGTGGTTTGCTGAAGAAGGCTTTCGTGTTTACGGTCGCTTGGTGGCGTCGCGTCGTGACCCCGCGATCCGCCAGATGGTTGTGAAAGATCCTGTAGGCCCGGTGGCGGCATTCACTCCCTGGAACTTCCCCATCAATCAGCTGGTATTGAAAATCAGTGCGGCCTTGGCTGCCGGTTGCTCCGTAATTGCAAAGGCTGCGGAAGAAACACCAGCGGCACCTGCTGCACTCGTCAAGGCATTTGCAGACGCAGGTCTGCCTGCTGGGGTTCTGGGGCTGGTGTATGGCGAACCCGCGGATATTTCAAGCTATCTGATCGCCCACCCAGTCATCCGCAAGGTGACTTTCACCGGTTCGACCCCGGTTGGAAAGCACTTGGCAGCTCTGGCCGCTACGCATATGAAACGTGCAACCATGGAGCTGGGAGGACATGCGCCGGTCATCGTTTGCGCTGATGCCGATATCGAGCTCGCGGTGAAGTCTGCGGCTGCGGCCAAATTCCGCAATGCAGGTCAGGTATGCATTTCGCCAACCCGATTCCTCGTTCATGAGAGCGTCGTGGAGCAGTTTGTTACTGAGCTTGGCAAGCGAGCCCAGTCGCTCAAAGTTGGTAACGGCTTGGAGGAGGGTACCCAGATGGGGCCTCTGGCTAACGACCGGCGGCTGACTGCCATGGCGGAATTTGTCGAGGATGCTCGGGAAAAAGGCGCGCGTATTGTTGCGGGTGGAAATCGCTTGGGAACACAGGGTAACTACTGGGAGCCGACGGTTATTTCTGGCGTGCCCTTGGATGCGAAACTCTACAACGACGAACCGTTTGGTCCGATTGCGGCCATCCGCAGCTTTAGTGATCTTGAAGAGGCGATTGCTGAGGCTAACCGACTGCCGTTTGGCCTGGCGGGGTACGCGTTTACATCATCTCTCAAGAATGCCGATCTGATCTCGCGCAAAGTGGAAGTGGGGATGATGTGGATCAACATGCCAGCGTCGACCAGTCCAGAGCTGCCATTTGGTGGCCTGAAGGATTCGGGTTACGGCTCCGAAGGTGGTCCAGAGGCGCTGGAGGCTTACCTAAATGTACGCTCAGTCGTACTGAATAACGTATAGACGCGTCACCCTCCTTAGCCCCAGCGCTGTCACTGACGGAACTGGGGCTTTTTTTTTCAGCACCGGCGTCTTGTGGGTAAGCATGATCCCAAGTTGGAAACAACGCATGGGGTTGCCATTGCTTAGCAGCCCCCTGTAGTTGCTGCGCGGCAACCATGCTTGAAGCGAGCGCGTAGATTAGCCAATGTGGAGGAGGCGGCCAGTGACGCGCCCTGTCAGGTGAGATCTCTCCTTTGAAATAGCTTCTTATGAGCGTATAAATTCGTCGGGCGGCGCATGCAGTGACATTGAGTCTGTAGGAAGGTGTATGAAGAAAAGAGATGCAGAGGATCTCAACCATGATCCCGACTTGGATAGAAGCGATGATCGACAGTTTCTAGTCGCGCTTGCTCGCGGACTCAATATTCTCAAGGTGCTGGGTAAAAACCACCAAGCATCTCTGGGGAACGCGGAGCTTGCCCATCTCACTGGTCTCTCCAAGGCAACAGTGTCTCGCATTACCTACACGCTATCCTCCCTCGGTTATGTAGATTATATCGAGCAGCTTGGTCGCTACCGAATAGGGGCTGGCGGGATTGCCTTGGGTTATTCGAGTCTTAGCGGTAGTGTGGTTCAGCATGTCGCCCGCCCGCTGATGAGGGAGCTAGCCGAGTATTCTGGGCTTGCCGTCGCAGTGGGGACTCGGACGGGACTCAATATGGTTTACCTGGGAAGTGAACGAAGCAGCGACTTGCTTAGCATGCGGCTGTCTGAGGGTTCCATCATTCCGATCGAGTCCACAGCCATTGGCCACGCTTACCTTGCAGGCATCGAGGCGGGGCCTCGTGAGGAATTATTAGCTGCCCTTCGAGCAGACTTCCCAGAACGGATGCAGGCTAGCGATCAACAACTTGAACAAAATCTTGAGCTTTGCAGCTCGCGCGGCTATAGCATCGTGACAGGCCTTTGGCATCCGCATGTGAACGCAGTAGGGGTGCCGTTTACCCCGGCCGATGGGACTTCCACGCTAGCATTTACCTGTGGGGGACTCAGCTATTACGCCAGCGAACAGCGTTTGCACGAAGAGATTGCGCCCCGCCTTGTCGAGTTGGTGAAACGCGTAGAGCTTATCCTGCAAGGCGATGCGGGACTGGCCCGGCAGTACCAGGCGTGACTCAAGACCTCCTTCATTCAGATCGCCGCTGACAGGCCCGCTTCCAACTGGCGTCTTCGTCTGACGGCGATCCACCTTTTCAAATCTTGCGCTGATGAGCAGCCCAGCATCGAGCACGAGTCGCTGGTGCGAATTCACGAGCTTAATCTGAGCCTGCGATAGGCAGCTTATTCAGCAAGCCTGCCCGCGACTCGATCTCCTTCTGCTTCAACTGTTACTCGTCCGGCCCTTACGACGCATTCGTCTTCCACTGCTTTTGAACGCCTTCTGTCGTATTGGTACCGCTGTGCCAGCTATCGGCAGGGGATTGTGTTGACAGTCGCAGTTTGCGGAATTAAATTCCGCATATGGCTTTGCGGAATGATTTGTCTCATCCGCTTGAATAATCACAACGAAAAAGCTGCGAGACATGAAGAACCTATCTAGCCCTCAAGATCCTTCGTTCGAGCATGAGAGAATTTTCACGGTGCTGCTCGATACCCCATCTCCTTGCGATGGCCCCCTCGCTGGATTGTCTGTATCTGTCAAGGACAACATCGATGTCGCAGGGTTGGTCACAACCGCAGGTGCTAAGGCGTTCCAACACAATCCGCCGGCAATGGTGGACGCTCCTGTGGTAGCCAGATTGAAAGCTGCAGGGGCTAAAGTTTTCGCCAGGACCAACATGAGTGAGTTCGCCTACTCCACGCATGGAATCAACAGTCACTTCGGCACCCCAGTCAATCCCTGGGAGAATGGCAGTGGCCCGCGTATTCCAGGTGGGTCCAGCAGTGGCGCTGCCGTTGCCATTGCGCGAGGGATAGGCGATGTTGCAATCGGTACCGATACCTCAGGATCGGCCCGTGTGCCCGCAGCGCTCTGTGGGGTCGTTGGGTTTAAACCGCGGCAGCGACGCATCCCGATTGAAGGCATCGTTCCTCTGGCCCCAACGTACGATTGCGTTGGAATCATCGCCCGAAACGTTGAGAACGTTGACCAGGTGTTCAGGGCCATTGCCGACGATCAGCTTCCGCTGGAGGCTGAGCCGCGAACTGAGCAACGTCGTTTCAGATTGCTCTGGCCATCTCAATTGGCAGGATCGGAACAGACCGATATATCTGATGAAGTCGAGAGGTCGATTGCTCATGCAGTCAATCGCATTGAAGCAATGGGCTTTGAGGTTGTGCGGACGCACGTGCCTCTCCTGTCTCAAGCCATCGAACTGATTGCGCAGGGTGGTATCACCGCGTATGAGGCTTTCGCATTCCATCGTCCTTTTCTAAAGCGGCTAGCCTCGGAATATGAACCGTTTACCCTGAAACGCCTCGGAGCAGGTGAGGCTTGCACGCCTGAACAGTACGAGTCGCTGCTAGCTCGTCGTTTGGAACTGATCGAAGAGGCGGCCCGCGCGTTCGCCGGATTCGATGCAATTCTGCAACCGGCGAGCCTAATAATTGCCCCTCTTATTGCTCAGTTGGAGAGTGACGAGGAAAAAATAAAAACCAGCATCAAGATGATGGTGACTACGGTGATCGCCAATATCCTCGATCAGCCATCAATCAGCATTCCTTGCCATGAGTCGGGCTCAGCCCCGGTCGGACTGTTGCTCACCGGGACTGGCTCGGAAGAGGAACTTCTCTTGCTGGCGAAGGTGGTAGAGCGTGCGCTTGATGAATCGAACACCAAACAATTACTAAAAGAGAGAGTACGTTGATGCAAGAGATCGGTGGTGGCAACGGGCGTGCAATCGTACTTAAAAAGGGCCAGGCGGTTCGGCTGGTTAATACTCATGGTACTCAGGTCGTTGACACGTGGGCGCTTGCGCTTGGTGACACGAGCGAGTTTATGTCGGTAGAACACACGCGGCGTATGCTCTTCAACCTCTTCCCGAGTACAGGCGACGTGCTTTATTCGAATCGCAGAACGCCGATGCTTAAGATTGAAGAAGACACGTTTACCGGTAAGCACGACATGCTGGTGGCCTGCTGTGATCCGTGGTTGTACAAGCACTATGGTTGCGAAGCTGGGCACCGCAATTGCCACGACAACTTCCAGTCCTCATTATTTGATGCAGGCTTCGGCTCGAGCCACGTGCCTAATCCCTTGAATCTGTGGATGAATGTCCCTGTGCATGATGTGCAGGGCAAGATTTCCTTGGAGCCCCCTGTCAGCAAAGCTGGCGATCGGATTGTGCTGCGAGCGCTGATAGACGTGATCGTGATCTTCTCAGCATGTCCGATGGATATCACACCTGTGAATGGAGCAGATCGAACCTTGAAGCCGGTTCACTTTGAGATTTTGGAGGCGGTAAACAATCAATAAAAAGGGTATGTCCGCCTTGGCAGGCGTCGGCCTATCTGACTTTTTACACTGCTGCCAACCTCTGCGACCTCGACAAGGTTGCTTGCTCAGCAGCACTGAGAGTGGTGGCGGTGTGCAACGCGAAGGGGAGGGATGCCCTTCACAAGCCAGCCGTAAAAGGCATCTGTACCTACAACGATAACTAGCTCCACTTGATTGCGACTGCCTACAACAACAACCAATGCAACGCGTGAAGGAGTGACCAATGAACAAATTTTTGAAACCAATCGCCGCCCTCGGCATGGTTCTCAGTGGGCTCAGCTTAGGGGCTGTCGCTGCTGACGCAAAACCATCCTTTGTGAGCTCTGGAAACTTCCAGGTTTGCTCGGACCCTACCTTCCCCCCGATGGAGTTTTTCGAGAAAGCTGGCGATCGTGAACCAACAGGCTTTGACGCGGACCTGATCAATGCCCTAGCTAAACACTGGGGAGTGAAGCCACGCTTTGTCGTAGCAGAGTTCACAGGCATGCTCCCTGGTTTAGAGGCTAAACGTTGCGATGCCGTGATTAGCGGCGCACTCATCACCCCTGAGCGTATACAGAAGCTGAGCGCCGTACCCTACCTGGCAAGCTCAACGATCGTTTTTGGCCGGGGAGACAGCAACCTCAAGTTGAACTCGCTTGAGGATCTTTCCGGGAAGGTCGTAGCGGTTCAGTCCGGCAGTCGCTATGTAACCATCATGGAAAAACTCAATGGTCAGCTGTCGGCGGCAGGTAAAACTCCGGCGGTAGTCCAGACGTATCCCAAAGGAAGCGATGTCGCTCAACAGATCTTGGTGGGGCGCGCGGTAGCAGGTCTGTCTCAAGACACAGAGCTGGCTTACCGTGAGCTGCAAACACCGGGGCAGTTCAAAACTCTCTTTGTCTTTCCAGAAAAGGATGTCTTCGGTGCCTACCTTCGCCCTAGCCCGGACGATGAAAAAGCGGTGCGGCAAGCATTGTCTGCATTGAAGTCTGATGGCACATTGAAAGCGATTGCCGAGAAATGGAAGCTCGATCCTGTGAATGTGGAATCCGTCACGCATTGATTACCGATATTTGACCCTCTCCTTTCAGGGAGGGTTTCCGGTCGCTTCTATTCAGGCAGGGCACGTTCATGAATTTCGATGTGGCAGTCTTTTGGGACGCATTTACGTCCTGGCATTTTTTCCGCGGTGCATGCATCACCTTAGTCCTGGCACTGGTGTCGCACTCAGTAGGCATCCTCATTTCCATCCCTTGCGCCCTAGCGCTGGATGGACCTCCTAACGTCTGGCGCGGCACTTTGCGTGGGGTGTTGAGCGTGTTCCGTGGGGCGCCGACCTTGCTTCAACTGCTGTTCGTGTGGAACGCTCTTCCTCAATTCTTTCCCGCATTCCGTGAAGAGTGGTTTACACCGTTCATCGCCGCTTGGATCGCGCTATCCATTAACGAAGCAGCCTATCAAGTAGAGATCAACCGAGCTGCGTTAAAGGCGGTAGACAAGGGCCAATATGCCGCTGGTCATGCGTTAGGGCTTTCCCGGTGGCATATCTTTCGTTATGTCGTGATGCCACAGGCCGCGCGTATAGCCATTCCGCCGACGGCGAATGAATTCATCACGCTTCTCAAGATCACATCGCTGGCATCCGTGATCTCACTGCAGGAACTGATGGCGGTAACGTCCCAGACAGTCGCCACTACGTTCCAGTTCTCCGAGTACTACGCCGTGGCGCTCGCTTACTACCTCGTCATGGTTTACACCTTGACATGGCTCCAAGGCGGCCTTGAAAAGAGGCTGTCATGGGACTCCCTCGCAGACACCAGTAGCAAGTCAATTGGGCTTGTGCAACGCACCTTAGCCCGCATGCGGCGTATCTGAGGAGGACATGAGAATGAATGAGATCATCCGTTTGGAATGCGTTGGCAAGCGCTACGCTGATTTCGAAGTGTTAAAAGATATCAATCTTTCCGTGCTCAAAGGCGAGAAAATTGTCATCTGCGGGCCGTCTGGTTCAGGTAAATCAACGTTAATCCGCTGCATTAATCGGTTAAATCCTCACGATACTGGGACGATTACTGTCGAGGATCAAGACATTTCGACCAAGTCAGGAAGCAACCATGTCCGCCGGGAGGTGGGTATGGTATTCCAAAACTTCAATCTTTTCCCCCATCTTTCTGTGCTCGAGAACTGCACCCTTGCGCCGATGAAGGCGCGAGGACTAGGCCGAAAAGAAGCCGAAGAACTGGCGTTGCGTTACCTGAACCGGGTGCACATCGGCTCACAAGCACAGAAGAAGCCTGGGCAACTCTCCGGCGGTCAGCAACAGCGAGTTGCTATCGCACGGGCTTTGTGCATGAGCCCTAAGGTGATGCTCTTCGATGAGCCCACCTCCGCATTGGACCCAGAAATGGTTGGCGAAGTCCTCGAGGTGATGACCGAGCTCGCCCAGGACGGAATGACCATGCTCTGCGTTACTCATGAAATGGGCTTTGCGCGGAAAGTTGCCGATAGAGTTGTATTCATGGATTCTGGTCAAATAGTTGAAACCGCAGCCCCAGCTGATTTTTTTGATAATCCTCAACATCAAAGGACTCGCGCTTTCCTATCTCAGATTCGACACTGATCGAATCGGAATATCGATGCATTGGCATCGGTTCTTAGATTGCGGGCGTCGGTAATAGACCGTCGCCGCATCTGTCGTTGTTTGAAACTTCTTTTGCATGCGTGAATGGGTTCACTGTTTCGCTATTAGCTCACAATATTTTAGAGATTTAATTCGATCTATAAATGAGAGCTGATGTACACAGGCTTGCGCGGTGATCCGTTACGATTTGATGTTGGGTGGTAGCACCGATTGGCACACGCAGTCGATAATAATAGTAAGTGAGATCTGAAATGGCTTTAGATATAGTTGTAGTGGTGTTGTATGCCGTTGGAATGCTTCTGCTGGGCTGGTTTGGTATGCGGCGTGCAAAATCTCATGAAGATTTTGTAGTGGCAGGACGAAATCTTGGACCGACTTTTTACATGGCAACCATGGGTGCAACTGCATTGGGTGGCGCATCGACTATTGGAACGGTGCGTTTAGGTTATGTTCATGGTATCTCCGGATTCTGGCTCTGCGCAGCACTGGGCGCCGGAATTATTGCGATTAATCTGTTCTTGGCAAAACCCTTGTTGAAGCTACGCGTCTTCACCGTCACCCAGGTGCTGGAGATACGTTACAATTCATTGGCGCGTCAAGCCAGCGCGGTAATTATGTTCATCTATGCACTGATGGTGGCCGTCGTCTCTATCTTGGCCATCGGTACCATTATGCAGGTTCTGTTCAGTCTGCCATTTTGGATGTCTGTTCTACTTGGTGGGGGAATTGTTGTTATCTACTCTGCTATCGGTGGTATGTGGTCCTTGACACTGACTGATATTGTGCAGTTCGTGATAAAAACGATAGGCATAATGTTCTTGCTTTTGCCCATCTGTCTGTACCAGGTGGGTGGTTGGGATGAACTAGTTATGAAATTGCCGGAGTCGGCGTTTAGCTTCACGACCATCGGATACGATACAATCATCACGTATTTTCTTATTTACTTCTTTGGGAATCTCATTGGGCAGGATATCTGGCAGCGGGTTTTTACCGCACGTAGCGTAGGCGTTGCCAAGTATGCTGGTTCCGCCGCTGGCATATACTGCGTGCTCTACGGTTTAGTGGGCGCTGCGATTGGAATGTGCGCGAAGCTATTGCTGCCTGATCTTGATAACGTGAACAACGCATTTGCTGCGATTGTGCAATTCACTCTTCCTGAAGGGATTCGAGGTCTTGTAATCGCTGCCGCTCTCGCTGCAATGATGTCGACCGCAAGCGCGGCATTACTGGCAGCTTCCACTACCTTTGCTGAAGACATACTTCCTAAATTGCGAGGCGGAAAAAATTCGTCGTTGGCTATCAGTCGTATTTCCACTGCCTTCTCGGGGTTAGTTGTTCTGGGGATTTCACTCGTGGTCTCGGATGTCCTCAGTGCATTGACGCTGGCCTACAATCTTTTGGTAGGCGGAATGCTAATACCGATGATCGGAGCTATCTATTGGAAACGCGCATCTACTGCGGGTGCAGTAGCGAGTATGGTTGTAGGGAGTGTGACAGTGATCGCTTTTATGGTTATCGATGGCCTAGAGGCTAATACACCTATCTACTATAGTCTCGCTGCGGGGGTTGTTAGTTTCGTTGCCGTAAGTTTGTTGTCGCCTCGTTCGGAAATTACGCGTGAACTGGCTTGAGATATAGCTTTTTCGAGTATTTCTTAATAGATTTTGGCCCGCTAGCGCGGGCCAAAATCTATTGTTGCTTTGTGAGCGAGGCCTTAATTCCGAAAGTCGGGTGCTGACTTTTCGATCATGCGCATAAGAGCTGCCCACGCCAAGGTAGTAGCTTGCGTATCGACTAATTCCCCTTCCTTCAAAATTCGAGAGTCATTGTTGAGTTGTTGTTCTGTACGAGCGCATACTTCAGCGTTCGGGATTCGTAGAGGCCCTGCTTGCAGAGCGGCGAGCTGAATTTCACAGGCCTTTTCTAAGTAATACATCCGTAAAAATGCCTCAGCTACCGTCTTTCCAGTTGAAAGAAGTCCATGGTTTCGCAGGATCATGACAGGTTGCTGACCAAGGTCAGCAATCAGCCTCTGCTGTTCATCCATGTCTAGAGCGATGCCTTCGTATTCGTGATAAGCAGTCTTACCGTAAAATTCCATAGCAATCTGGCTGACGGGAAGCAGCCCGCACTCTAGCGCTGCTACCGCGCATCCTGCTCGAGTATGTGTATGAAGGACGCACTGGGCATCTTCACGAGCGCTGTGAATGGCACTGTGAATCACAAATCCCGCTGGATTAACGGTATAGTGTGTTGGCTCCACTGGATTTCCGTTTAGATCAATCTTCACGAGTTTAGAGGCAGTGATTTCGTCGAACATCAAACCATACGGATTGATTAAAAAATGGTGCTCAGGTCCTGGTATTCGCACTGAAAGGTGCGTAAAAATTAAGTCAGTCATGCGAAAGTGTGCGACCAATCGGTAGCAAGCAGCTAGGTCTTCCCGAAGTGTCTGTTCTGTCAAAGCCATAAAGCCCCCTTGGTGAGTTAGTGGTGTATAGAGCCATCCGGAAATTCGTCGGATCGACGGGGGAAGTATGCGTGAAAGAAATTTACCAACAATCGAATTTTGTTGGCGTATTGTGTATATTTAATTTCACTATTCATGTGCACCGATAGGGCAAAATCCATGTCATACCCTTCAATGACAGCGCTCCGCGCACTGGACGCAGTCGCCCGGCTGGGAAGCATTTCAGGGGCGGCTGATGAGTTGAGCTTCACTCGAAGTGCTGTCAGTCATCAAATCAGTGCCCTGGAGCAACGCTTGGGGTTTGAGTTAACAGAGCGCGTTGGACGTGGGGTCAAGCTCACTCCTCGAGGCGAGCGCTATGCTCGCGAGATTGAGCGAGCGCTCAGCGCTGTGCTGCGAGCTGGATATAACTCCCAAGAGCCTTTAGTGACAGGTCGTCTCTGTGTCAGCTGCAATACTGGGTTTGCCAGTTCTTGGTTGTGCCAACGTATTGGAAGCTTTATTTCGCTGTATCCGCTGGTTCAACTGCACCTTGTTTCGCCGCCGTCACCTGCGGATACAACTGCTCACGAGGCCGATGTTTTTGTTACCTACGGAAATGGTAATTGGCCCCATATGCAGGTTACGCAACTTGTCGACCTTCATCACTTTCCGGTGTGCAGTCCTCAATATCTCAATGAACAAGGAGGGCTGAAATCAGTAGAGGATTTAGGAAGATGCACGTTGTTGCACATGAATGACTTTACGGATTGGAAGTTATGGCTAGCGGCGACGGGTCGAAATGACATCGACTGCAGTAGCGGAATTCTTTTTGCGGATGCACCATGTGCGCTTTCTGCCTGCATGGCAGGGCAGGGCATTGCAATTGGAGACAGCCTCCTTAGCAGCACCGCTCTGAAGCGAGGGCTCCTAGTGACACCGTACGATATTCGCGTGCGCTCTAGTCGCGGTTATTATTTAGCCCTCCAGCCAGCCAAAGCCATGCGGCCAGTGGTACGCGCTTTTACCGATTGGCTAATATTTACGCTCGCTCACGATCCACAGAAGTGTGAGGGGCAAGTTAACTTTATATAGCTCATATGAAATCGGGTTTCAGTTGCAGTTGCAGTTTCGCGGGGCAAAATGCTCATGGCGCTTTGCAGCATGTTGGCTTAAACAGTATAGGGAACAATAATTGCGATCAGGGAGAAAATAGAGAAAGCGGCCGCAACGTAAGGCCATAGTTTCTTTTATGCAGCGTTCCTGGCCATAACCGTTTGCAAGTCCGGTAGCGATAGACATACGAACTGGTGAGAAGATTCCCATGCAGGTGCCAGATGCATGCTGCAAAGCAGTAACAGCATGGACACTGAGCCCGGCTTGTAAGACCAAAGCGGACCGAGATTTCGTGAGCAAGCTGTTAGAGGTGTTACCGCTATTAGCTAGGATGCCGAAGACCTGAAAAGAAGGGTGTGAGGAGAATGTCGAACGACTCCAGCGTATTGAACATACCGTGTGCGAACGCATTTGAGATGCCAGCAACCGAAAGGTGAATGGCCCCTGGTTTCGTAGACACCTCCAAGCCTCATAATGGCCCAAAAGGGGAGGTGCCATGAGTCGTCAGCGTTACGCCGAAGAATTCAAGATCGAAGCGGTCAAGCACTTGACCGAGAAAGGCAAGCCTATCGCCGATGTTGCCCAGCGCCAAGGGATGTCCGTGCACAGCCTCTATACGGCTACCGCAAAGTTCACGATGACCTGCGTGAGCTGGGAGAGGAATGCGGTCGAAATCGAGTTTGGCGCTTGATGCACGCAGAGGGGCTGCGTTCGCAAACGGGCTAGCGGCGGCGTCCAGGATTTTACGGTGGTAAACCAACAGTGGCCTCGCCCAACCACCTCGCGCGGCAGTTCAAGGTCAATGAGCCGAACAAGGTCTGGGTGACAGATATCACTTACTTCCGCACCTATGAAGGGTGGCACTACCTCGCGGTAGTGCTGTTCTCACGCCAAGTAATTGGTGGGTCAATGAAGCCAAGGATGTGCGGTGACTTGGCTATCGACGCGATGTTGATGGCCGTTTGGCGACGCAAACCTCACACTGGAGGTTTACTCGGCCTGTCAAGAAACTCTGACGCGATACGTATGCCTGCCAGCAATACCATTTTTTTGTTGAGAAAACTTCGCATCTTGGCGATGCAATCCCAACGCGCGTGTCTACAACGCCGATCGTTGAGAGTTCACGAAAAACGATCTATGTCATCACGAACAATCATTTTACACGATTTACTGTCCGGCTTACGGTGCTTCTGTGAAGCAAAGAAGCACAGCCAGTGGCGGATTCTAGATCCGAGGTTGTGGAAAAAAATAATTTATCCACTGCTACACGGAGTCAATGTGAACCATGTCCTTGATTCGCTCGATGCACCTCGTCCGTCTACTACTTACCAAGAGCTGGTTGCCAAGCAGCAAAGGCTGGTAAGTATCCTCACCGCTGCAGTCCTTTGTCCCTACGCCGCTTTCGTGATCGTGGCGGCATTCTATCCCCATTTACTTGCTATCAAGATTTCAACAGATAGTGTGATTAATGTGGCGTGGCCGTTGGGCGTGTTTTTTGTGGTCGGCTCTTGGCTACTAACCGGTGTCTATAACAGTTATGCCAATGGCGAGCTAGATAGACTTACCGATAAAGTCCGTGAAGAGGCAGCATCATGAAGAAATTCAATTTTAAGCCCTTTGTTTCAATACTCATGATCGTTGCCGCCAATCGGGCCCTTGGTGCTGATGCGATTCAAAATGCTGAGCGGCAACCGTTGAATTTGACAGCAATTGTAATGTTTTTACTTTTTGTGGTGGCTACCCTATTTATCACTTACTGGGCGGCCCGCAAAACTAGGTCAATGAATGACTTTTACAACGCGGGCGGAGGTATTACCGGCTTTCAGAATGGACTGGCCTTGGCTGGGGATTATATGTCCGCTGCCGCGTTGCTAGGCGTGACCAGTATGATCTACTTCAACGGGTTCGATGGGGTTCTGTACTCGGTCAGTTTTTTTGTTGCGTGGCCCCTCTTGCTGTTTCTCTTTGCTGAGCGTATTAGGAACCTCGGTCGAACCACGATTTCCGATATCGCGTCATTTCGCCTCGATCAGCAAAGAATAAGAACTCTGACTGCCTTCGGATCCCTGACAGTTGTTTGCTTCTACTTGGTCGTACAAATGGTTGGTGCGGGGCAGTTGATTCAACTGCTGTTTGGCTTGCCTTACAACTATGCCGTCATTGCTGTGGGTTTGCTCATGGCGATCTATGTGACGTTTGGCGGTATGGTTGCAACAACCTGGGTGCAAATCATCAAGGCGGGATTGTTGTTGGTTGGAGGCACTTTACTCGCAGGGTTAGCGCTCAGTCAATTTGGCTTATCATTTGAAAACCTTTTCAGACAAGCCGTTGATGCGCATCCCCAGAGTGACGCTATTTTGATGCCCAGCAAGCTCGTAGCAGATCCCCTTTCGATGCTGTCTCTGTCACTCGGCTTGGTATTCGGAACTGCTGGCTTGCCGCATATTCTAATGCGCTTCTTTACTGTTCCGGATGCTAAACAAGCACGTAAGTCTGTGTTCGTCGCGACGGGCTTTATCGGCTTTTTCTACCTGATAGTGGCAATCTTGGGACTGGCTGCAGTCGTGATCGTGGGTAAAAACCCTGCATTCTTCGAATCTGGTATCGTTGGTGGCAAGCTGATCGGCGGCAGTAATATGCCTGTCATGCACCTGGCCAAGGCGGTGGGTGGTAATTTGCTGCTGGGCTTTATTTCCGCTGTTGCCTTCGCCACCATTCTAGCAGTAGTGGCTGGACTCACCATGGCGGGTACCTCGGCGATAGCCCACGATCTCTATGTTAAGGTTTTGAAAAAAGGCGTGGTCACTGTAGAGTCCGAGCGTAGGGTCTCAAGACTGGCCTCCGTCGGTATTGGAATCGTCGCAGTGGTGCTTGGGATTCTATTTAAAGATCAGAATATTGCGTTTTTGGTTGCACTGACATTTGGTGTGGCTGCATCCGTTAACTTCCCAATTCTTGCACTCTCTCTTTATTGGAAAGGGCTGACCACGCGAGGGGCGCTTATTGGTGGGGTTGCCGGTCTCATATCGTCAGTGACACTGGTTGTTTTGTCTCCGGCGGTTTGGGTAAAAGTTTTAGGAAACCCAGAGGCGATTTTCCCCTACGACTATCCAGCAATTATCTCGATGAACGTTGCATTCTTTTTCACATGGCTCGGATCTATTACAGATCGCAGCAACTCAGCCTCCCTGGAGCGGCAAAGATTTGCAGGTCAAGTATTCAGGGCGCGGACTGGGATTGGCGCGGATAAGGCCGTGTCGCATTGATCGACTGGTTGTCTTGTACGCTAGATGCGTAGTGAAATCGTGATGATCAAGGGAGAGTGTCATGCAGATTCGTGATAATGGTTTACGTTATTCGCCAATTACAATAATTCTTCACTGGGTTTCGGTAATTGGCTTGCTCGCATTATTTATCTTTGAGGTAATGATTGGGAGCGATAAGTCTGGTTCTATAGGGCTGGTAGAAGCTCAAAATCTCACAGGGCTGATTGTATTTGTTGTAGCTATATACAGGCTCTGGACGCGTATGAAGAGCTACCATCCTTTGCCTGTCGGTACGCCGAATCCTATCGAGGTAATCATTAGTCGTTCTGTTGCTTTTGCATTGGTGTTGGCTACCGTATTATTGCCGATCGCTGTCTGGGGGGCTCGTGCTGCTGAAGGGGTTCCTGTGTCTCTACCAGGCGGAATCACACTTCCGATGGTGTTTTCAAAAAATTCAACACTAAAGTCCGTAGTTGATGTGCTCTTTAATATAGGGTCGAGTGCGTTCTTGGCTGGTTTGGCGTTGCATATGTTTGGTGCTTTCAAGAATCACTTCCTCCTAAAAAATGACACGCTCAAGCGAATGCTGGGCAAACAAGTGGAGTTGTGAACATGGATATTTCAGAATCTTCAGTGAACTCTATTGAGCAAATGTGCGGCGTGGACTATCCCATCTTTCTGGCGGGAATGGCAGCCATATCAGGCCCACAGTTGGTAGCGGCTGTTGCCAATGCTGGCGGTATGGGAGTGATGGGTGGGTTGCGACTTGCGCCCAAGACTCTGCGACGCTGGATTCACGAGGTTCGTTCGCTGACGGATAAGCCCTTTGGAGTCAACCTGGTACCTCAGTTTGGCGGGCCTGATGTATTCGAAGCGCAATTCCAGGTGATCTTGGAGGAGAGACCGCGTCTACTGTCCCTGTTTTATGCGGAAGACTACTGTAAGGATATGATACCCCGCGCCAAAGCAGCAGGAATGCTGGTGATGGTGCAGGTTGGCACTGTAGCGTTGGCACGTAGAGCGTTGGCTGCGGGGGCGGACATCATCGTTGCCCAGGGCAGCGAGAGTGGCGGTCATTTGAATCGTGGGACGATCAGTTTACTGAGTCTTTTGCCCGCGTTACTGAAGGAAGCCGCTGGCAAACCTGTACTCGCTGCGGGTGGCATCACTAACAGACATGACGTGAGGACTCTGATGTCGATGGGCGCATCGGGGGTACTGGTTGGTACTGCTTTCGTTGCCACCGAAGAGTCCAATGCTCATCCACTTTATAAACAGAAGATTGTCGAAGCGACCGTTGACGATACCGAGTACCGTACGGGTTATTCGTTTGGCTGGACATACGGAACGCCTCATCGAGTAATTCCGAATCGCGATCCCTGGAACCTGCTTCGTCTGATGGGGGGGGGCGCACGTTCGATTGACAAGCCTCGTTTGGCCAAAAAACTGTCGCTTTACGCCGGTCAAGGGGTAGGGAAGATCGATAGTGTTGTTCCTGCGGCGCAACGTATGGCCGAGCTGATTCAGGGCCTTCCTGAAGAACCATCACAATTAACGGAGGTCATCGCCAGAATTGAGACGGCAGCCTAGTCTCAGCGCCCGGAGGTTTGCGGGTGTTCAGTACAGAACGCCCGAGAACCTAGCTCCAGTGCAATATCCAAGAACGCCTTCATGGCCGATGATTGAAGGCTTTCGGCGAGACGTATAAACACCGTGGACACGTTAGCAAATTCGGGCGGGAGGCTATGGCAACGGACGGCATGACGCACACTGCTATTCTGAGCTACGGACTTCGGTAGAAGGGTCACACCTAATCCTGCGGATACACACGTCAAGATACCGTCAAGTGTGCCCAGCTCCATGATTTGATTTGGTATTAGACCGGCCTGGTAGAACCAATTTTCCAGGGTCGATCGATAGAAGCATCCGGTTCGGAATACCAGAACCGTTTGTGAGGGAACCTCAGCCATCAGCGTTTCAAGATTATCGAACTGAGTGCTGCTGACCAAAACGAGCTCTTCGTTAAAGACCTCATCTTGAATTAACTTCGTGTTTTGATGGAAGCCTCCTACGAAGGCACCATCGATTTTATGTGTCTCGATAGCCTTGATCAATTCGGTTGTAGTGCCCGTCATGAGCGATAACTTGACGGTTGGATGTAGCTCCCGATAACGCGTCAATACCTGAGGGAGGCGGATAGCTGCTGTTGTTTCCATTGAACCTAAACGCAATGGGCCGGCAGGTGTCCCGCTGTCTACGAGAGCTGTTCGGCTCTCGTCCGTCAATCGCAGAATGCGTTGAGCATAGCTAAGGAAGGTTTCGCCAGCAGGAGTCAACGTGACGCCAGTTTTTTTTCTAATGAACAGCTCGTGGCCCAACTCAGCTTCGAGCTCTTTTATTCGCATGGTGACGTTGGATTGGACGGTATTCACCTGTTCGGCAGCCGCTGTGAAGCTACCCAAGTCGGATACTGCACAGAAAATTTTAAGCTGACGCATCTCCATGCTGAATACCTATCTTTAATTATGATTGAAAACAACTGTTGAAATCATTTTACGTTATGATATCCATTGCGTAAAGTGGAAAAGTTCGAGTTGGATTGGAGCCTTACTGATGAGCGATGTCACAATCGACCACATATTTGCAGGTGGTATCACGGAACTGCAGCCAGAAGGGCAGAGTACCGGTATTTATAAGAAAAAATTATCATGGCCAGCTTTTGTAACACGGAACGGAATCGTCGGAGATCAGCAGGCCGATAGACGAGTGCATGGTGGCCCGGAAAAAGCGGTACACCATTATGCTACTGAGAATTACAGTCTGCTTGCCGCTGAATTCCCTAACAGTGCTGATAGTCTGGTAGCTGGTAGCTTGGGTGAGAATATTTCTACCCAAGGGATGAACGAGAAAAATGTATATATTGGTGATATCTATCAGGTGGGAAGCTGCCTGATACAGGTTTCGCAACCCAGGAGCCCTTGTTGGAAAATCAATCACCGGTTCGGCGAAGAAAAAATGTCCATGTTCGTGGTGAATGAGCATTTGACAGGCTGGTATTACCGCGTTCTCCGTGAAGGTTCGTTTTATGTCGGAGATGTCATACAGCTAATCAATCGAGAAACCGAGGAGTATTCAATTAAGCGGTTTTGGCAGATTCAGCTCGCGCACCGTCCTGAGTTGGATGATCTGATAAAGTTGAGCGTCACACCAGGGCTTGCACAGGATTGGTGCCAGCGATTGGCTGGAAGAGCTGAATGGCTAAGAAAAAAGTATGCGTCATAATATGCAATAGATGCGCTCCCTGAGGCGGGGGCGCATTTAGGGCTAGGAAACCTTCGTCTTTGAGAACGGAACGCCGAAGGTGCATGCAGTGGCAAGCACGAGCCCTATAGCTGCGGACACCAATGATGATGCAAACGATTGATGTTGAGCATAGAGATAGCCGGCCAACAAGGGGCCGATTATCTGGCCAACGCCGTAAGACGCCGTTAATATCGCAATTAGGTTGAATTTAATTGTGTGTGAAATGCGTTTGGCCGCTGGCATCACAACCGTCACGGTGCCCATGAAGGTGGCACCAACAATCAGTGCGCTCGCAAGGTAGCCAATAGCATTGGGAGTCACCACAGGCAATACAACACCAACAGCTTGCAGCAAGAGGTTGGTGCGCAGCGTGACCCGGGTTCCGTAAAGTTGATGAGCCTTGTGCCAGAGGTAGCAGGATGGGGCTGCCCCCAAACCGAACACTGACCAGACATGAATAGGGTTTATGTCGCCTAAGCTATCCTTGACAAGCATAGGAAGGTAGGTGGCAGTGATGATATACCCGAATCCTGCCAGGCCATATGAGGTAATCAATGACCAAGCGCCCAGCGGGATATGATGGCTTGCGTTATCCGCGCCGTGAGCATGCTTTAGGTGTACCGAACGGTTATCCAGCGTATAAATCGCGATAGCGCCCAGGATAAGACTTCCCACGCCTAAAGCCGCCCACAGTTGAGCGCTGCTGGCATTGAACGTCTCAACCAGTGCAAGAAGCTCTGCAGATAACAGTATGCCGATACCGACTCCTGCAAAAAGCATGGGCGCACCGCTTTGATGCCCTTTATGTTGCAATAGCCACAGTGACGCCGAAATCATTGAAACCGCACTGAACACACCAGCGAGGCCACGGATGATGATGATCGCCCACGGTGAGTCGGTGATCGCGAGCGCGAAGAGGCAGAGAATGCTTGCAACAATGGACGCGATTACCCATTTTGAAGCCAGGTGAGCCGCTAGGCGTGCGGAAAGAAGCGCTCCAATTAAATAGCCAGCATAGTTTGCTGATGCAGCAAGAGTGCCCTCATGAACAGTAATGACGCCTTCATGTACCATAATCGGATAAATACCGGTATAGGCGAATCGACCAAAGCCCATTCCTACGGCCATCGCCAGTGCGGCGGCGATGGCTGATATGAAAAGCTTTGTGTCGCTTTTTTCAAGAGCTCCTGAGAGCTGGGTAGTCATTTGAAATTCTCCGAGTAGGTGCTTTTGAGGAGCGCTTTGAAGCTGTTAAATGATGGGACTGAGAAACCAGCGCGCCAAACAAGCCAGGTTGTGCTTGGGAAATCAGTAGCTGTCTTTACATGGTGAGTGCTTCCACTGATTTTTAATACGCTATCAGGGATGACGCTATAACTTTGGCCTGCTGCAACGCACGCAAGCATGAGGTGATAAGATCCCACTTCATTGACTGCTATAGGTCTATCAGTCCAGGGCCTTTTGCTTGCTATCCATTCCGTCACTGCGTTTCGATAGCTACAGCCATATTGAAATGCTGCGAGTGATAAGTCGGTGTCATTTTCAAAAATATCATCGACGTCGTATCCAAGGGGTAAGACTAATTTCAAACGCTCTTCAAAAGCACGTTCTGCTTCTAATTTATGCTCTTTGAAATATTCTTCAGGGGATGAGTTGGCGTGTGGAATTGCGAGTAATGCACAATCGATCAAGCCATCGATTAGCGAATTTATCAGTTTTTGGGAGGGCCCCGTTTCGACCAGCATGGTGACGTCAGGATGCATTTTATGAAATGCAGCCAGGGGATCAGGTAAACGGCTTGCTGCCGTACTTTCCATTGCGCCGACCCGTAAGACACCTTGTGGCTTCTCAGGGTGCATGGCTTGCTTAGCTTCGCCAGCCAGTGCCAGTAGCCGATTCGCGTACTCCAGGAAAAGCTTACCTTGCTCGGTAAGCTTCAGTTTTTTGGCCTCTCGATGAAACAGCTCGGTTTCGAGCTCCGCTTCAAGTTGTTGGATACGGGTAGTGACGTTGGACTGCACCCTGCCCAGCTGCGTAGCTGCTCGGGTGATGCTCAACTCCGACGCGACTGCTTTGAAAATTTCGAGCGTTGAACTGTCCATCATGGGGCCTCAAGAAGCGATGGCTGCATTCTTATGTGGAGATTGAGGATAGTCAATATATCCTTTTTTGAGAATAAAGCCTGTCTGATGTGTGGTACCGAGAGGATGCGTACACAGCATGCTGCTTCAAGCCCACCGGCTGAGGACATGGGAGGAGAGGTCATTGGCAGGTGCTCAACTGCCGTGTTGCCGGCGAGTCATCAGCAGGAACTTGGATGGCAAAGGAGGCTAAGCAAGTGTTCTGGAAGGATGCATTTTTGAAATGTGCTTGCATCGTGAGCGATCATCACTGACGCGCAAGCACATAGGTCGGCACACCGCTATTGAGTAGTCAATTTGATAGCCAGTGCGGTATCGATGTGAACCAGGCCCTTACAGCTCCCCAGTAAGGAACTGAGCGCGCCCAAAGCCGAAGCTCCAGTCCTCATCGTCGTTGATGACGATCGAGACCATCAGGTCGTTGTGCTCGATACCACACTTGTCTTTCAACCGTTCGGCCAGCAAGGCATAGAAGCGTGTCTTCATCTCCTGAGATCGAGGTCGACTCACCGCAGTGATTACCACGACGTTCGCGCTTCGTTCAAAGCCCAGTCCGGTATCCTGGATGATCATGTGCGATGGTTCATGCTCATTCAGAATCTGGTAACGATCACGCTCGGGCACCTGAAAGGCCTCCACCATCGCGCCATGTACCGTATCGAGTAGCAGCTGGATTTCCTCGTTGGATCTTCCTTTGATGACGTCTACTTTGAGCATTGGCATGGTGATGTCTCTATGGTGAAGTTAAGCGTTATTAAGCTCATTGACCACGGTTTCGATCAGCTTAGCCGCAGGTAGTTCACGTGTGAGGGGCGCACCTTGACCTGCCCATTGTGCGACGAAATCCGTGGAGCCCGATTTTGAAGCGAGTGCATGGAGTTGCTTGGATAGATCGTAAGCCAATGGGAACTCACCGGCGATCGCCCATTCTTCTGCCAGGTGCTCGAAGAAAAGTTTGTTTGGAAGCCCAC
The DNA here is from genome assembly GCF_054057835.1 of Pseudomonas sp. TE21394. Lineage (NCBI taxonomy): Bacteria > Pseudomonadati > Pseudomonadota > Gammaproteobacteria > Pseudomonadales > Pseudomonadaceae > Pseudomonas > Pseudomonas sp. TE21394. The sequence continues at coordinate 4,078,993 of NZ_JBSRZR010000001.1, forward strand.
GAGCAGGCCGGCCAGAGATGCCACGCGTCATCCGTGTGTCATAAGCTCGGTTGCTCTGCAGCGCTTCTCTGTGAGCCGTGCTAGTAGAGGATTCTGGGCAGCGGAGGAAGGCTGTACCCATTTGCACCCCTGAAGCCCCCAGATCCATTGCGGCTCGAATGCCTGCCCCGTCCATAATGCCGCCAGCTGCGATCAGGGGTAGCTTAACCTGACTCGCCACCAGGCGAAGTAAGGCAAACAGACCAAGCTCTGTATCGTCGCCGTTTTCATGGTCGAATACTCCACGGTGGCCACCAGCTTCGATCCCTTGCACGATGATAGCGTCGATCCCGGCGGCTTCCACGAGATGCGCCTCGTCGACGCTGGTTGCGCATGCCAACGTGACAATCCCACGTTGTTTCAGGGCTTGCAGCCATTCTGCGGGCGGGAGTCCGAAGTGGAAGCTGACAACTTCTGGCCGTTCGCGCAAGATCGTTACCAACATCTCTTCGTTGGTCAGGAAGCTTCGGTACACTTCTTTGAGGTCGGTCGGGGCTTGGCCACCATAAGCTTCAAAGAAGGGGCTGAGCTGTTTGATCCATGCATCGTTACGAGCGCTATCAAATTTCGCCGGCTGATGGCAGAAGAGGTTTGTATTTAGGGGGCCGCCCGTTAATGCTCTGGTTTGTTCAATGAGTTCTTTAGCTTGCTCTGGGGTGCTAGCTCCCAAGCCGAGTGAGCCCAAGCCACCTGCATTAGTTACTGCTGCTGCGAGCTCTGGGGTGGCGACGCCTATCATTGGCGCCTGGATAATGGGGTGGCGCACGCCGAGAAGGTGAAGAAGCGGCTTCTGGTTCATAAGCGTTCTCATGCAAGGACTTAAATACGAAGGCCAAATGCTCAAGGAGTCAGACTGGTAGGCTGAGTTTCTAGCAGTTCACTGAATCAAAGTTGACGACTAGACCGGTGAACGAACCTCCTCTTGCTAGCCCTTGAGCTAGGGTCTTTGGTCGTTATGAAGCAAAGACCCAGTGCCGCTCTAGGAAATGCAATTGGTATGCCAGGCTCTAAGTCGCTGCTTTTCGAGGGTCGCGGCAGTAATCGTGTCATTAAGACATAGTCATAATGACTCTAGCTGTGTTCAATTTGACCACTTTTTTCAGCAAGTTGTCTCAGGGTTTTTAGTATCAGGTGGTTGAGGATTGGAAGCCCTTCCGATAACCGGAGGGAGAAACACTTATATGAGTCATAAAGTGCTGGCGGAGAGAAGTGCTTGTACCAAATCCGCACTGTCCTGCGATGAACTCTACACTGTGCTTGGTGGTTTCTAAATATTGTTTGGCTAGTTTCAATCGTTCCTGCAGAATCCATTTATTGTATGAAGATCCTGTCAGCGATTTGAAATTTCTCGTGAATGTACGCCTACTTATAGATAATTTAGAAGAAACTTTGTCGATTGGTAATTGGGCGTGTAGATTCTCCCTGATCCATTCCAGCAATTGGTTCATTCGTTCGTCACTCATATTCTTAGCGATTGGCTGCTCAATGAACTGAGCTTGGCCACCTTCGCGTTGTGGGGAGACGACAAGGCGTCGAGCCAGCGCATTTGCGATCTCCCATCCATAAATCCTGCTCACGATATGTACGCAGCAATCAATACCGGCAGCTACCCCGGCGGACGTCATGACGTTGTTCGACTCCACATAGAGTACTTTGGGGTCAACCTTGATTTCCGGGTAGGTAAGGGCAAGCTCATCAGCCCAGGCCCAGTGGGTCGTAGCCCGTTGACCGTCTAGTAACCCAGCGGCTGCAATCACAAAAGCGCCTAGGCATAGCCCAACAATCAGTGCTCCGTTGTCACTGACTCGTCTCAGAGCTTCCAGTAGCGCGTAGGGGGGCTTTTCTGCCGTATTTCTCCAGGAGGGCATGATTACGATGTCAGCGTCGGTGAGAGCCTCAAGTCCATGGTCACAGTGAATACCGAAGCCTGCAGTGGTCTGCAGCTCTCCAGGTTCACCTGCGCACACCTTCAAATCAAACCAAGGAGAGTCGTTGACCCGTCGTTCCTTGGCGAAGACGAGGCAAGGGACAGAGAGATGGAAAGGGCTTATCTGGTCGAAGGCGATGACAGCTACCTTCAAGGCTCTACGGCTCATAAAAGCTCCAAATGGCCCGATTCTATCGAATCATGGCTTTCGGGCCAATGGTAGCTATCGGAGGAAGGGGGCACCCTGCACAGGGTCGGATAGACGGCAGATATTGACGATGCCGCCCATGGGGGCCTTCTGCCGATTCAAAAGTCTGGTTTGAGTTTTGAAGGTAAGTCTCCAAGTTTTTGATTCTTCAGGGTTGAGTAGAGCTGAAACCCTGGGGCATTTATCTATTGGTAGTTTTCGTAGTTGCCTATACTGGTGGAAGGAGTCAGTATGAAGTGTTTAAAGATTGCTTTGCTGAGTTTGGCTGTTATGGCTGGTAGTGCAATGGTAATTACAGAAGCTACGGCATCTACAGTTTCAGTTGCCGGATATGACAGCTCTACTACGACATACCATACCCGGAATGTCGATGGGGTCAGAGTGTTTTATAGAGAGGCGGGGCCTAGGGATGCGCCAGTAGTTGTCTTGCTTCACGGGTACCCATCGTCCTCGCGCATGTGGGACTCCTTGATTCCCTTCTTGGCGGGCAGGTATCACGTGATTGCACCTGACTACCCAGGTTTCGGGCAGAGTGATAGACCTTCACCCAAGGATTATCACTACACATTTGACAATCTAGCTAAAACGACCCTTGCGTTACTAGATGATCTTAACCTGACCCGCTATACACTTTTCATGCAAGATTATGGCGGCCCTGTGGGCTTCCGAATGGCACTCACCAAACCTGATCAGGTTCAAGCGATAATTGTGCAAAATGCCAACGCCTACCCGGAGGGGCTTGGTGCAAAGTGGGCAAACATCGCTAAATACTGGGAGGATCCCAAAGGCCACCAAGAGCAAATTGATGCTTTCGTAGGCTACGATGGCACTAAGAAGCGGCATCTTGGGGATAGCCCTAATCCTGAGCGTTACAATCCTGATGCTTGGGAGGACGAATTTGTGGCCATATCTCGACCAGGGCAGAGAGAGGTTCAAGCTGCCTTGCTCTATGATTACAGAACTAACGTTGCATCCTACCCGCGCTGGCAAGCATGGATGAGAGAGCGGCGCCTGCCAACGTTGGTAATGTGGGGGCGTTATGATCCGTCATTCATCACTCCCGGTGGAACGGCTTACAAGCGTGATCAGCCAGATGCGGAGATCCATGTGCTGGACGCTGGGCATTTCGCGCTTGATGAGAAAACTGAAGAAATTGCTACGCTGACCAGTAATTTCCTCGATAAAGTAAATAGTAAATAAGTTTACCTAAAGACTTCGCCTCGAAAGTGTAAGTACCTTTTCGGGCGATTCTTTCTTGAGATAATTAGCTGAACCCCCCTGAGAGAGCGTTTCGTAGATGATTGACGAGCGCAGTTATTGAGCGAGGTACCAAAGGGGAGTAAGGTCGGATAAGATGAATCTCATTAGCAAACACGCCTTTGAGTGTCCAGTCCGACAGTAGCGGAACGAGGTCGCCCCGTTTGATGGCGGATGTCGCACTGAAATCTGGCAACAGTGCAATCCCCAGATTATTCAAAGCAGCATCTCTTAACGACTCACTGTTATTGGTCGCAAAATTCCCGGATATCGGTACAGTCAAACGCTCCGTGTCGCTTTCATCTTTTATTTTGCGCTCAAACGTCCAGGCAGGATGATCCGAGCGAGGATAGTATAAGCAGTTGTGTTTGGACAGCTCAGTCGGGTGGGCAGGGTGTCCGTGGCGGGCAAGATACCGCTCGGATGCAACCAGAACTGAGAATGTATCGCAGAGCTTCCACGCGACATGTGTTTCGGGAACCTGGAAGCTATGTCTCACAGCCAGATCATAGCCTTCAGAGGCAATAGAGCTTAACGCATCACTGACGTCTAACTGGATACGAACTTCGGGATAGCGTTCGACGAATGAGGACAGATTAGGCACCAACTGTTGCCGTGCGAATGCGACTGGAGCGGTGACACGAATCAACCCTCTGATGGATCCGACCGACTCCTTGACCGAGGCGAAGCTGTGTGCGATCTGGCTGTAGGCGCTTCTGACATCCCGCGTTAGGGCTGTTCCGGCTTCCGTTAGTCTGACACTTCTGGTCGTCCTGATGACCAGCTGGGTTCCTGCGGCTTTTTCGAGATCAGCAATGCGCTGGCTTACAGCTGATTTGCTGACACCCAGACGCGCGGCAGCAGCCGTGTAGGTACCTTGCTCTTCCAGCACCGATAACCAGTGAATGTGCGACCAGAGGGCTTCAATCTCGAATTTTTCCATGCGAATTGTTCGCCATAAAGGACAATGAGTTTCCAATTTTGCTCTCGTTTTGAACAAAATCAAGCGCTATCGTGGCTCCATTGCTGACCGCCCGATCTCAGGTGGCAGTAGAAGATCTTTCTAGCGGAGGGTTAGGCGATGCAAAACACGATTGAGCACTACATCAACGATGAGCGCGTGTCTCGAAATGACCGCTACCAGGATGTGTACAACCCGGCGACCGGTGTGGTGACAGGTAAGGTTGCTCTGGCAAACGTTGCGACAGTGAATGAAGCGGTCGCTGCGGCTCAGGCGGCGTTCGCCGGCTGGAGCGACACCCCTCCGATTCGCCGAGCACGCGTGCTCTTTCGCTACCTGCAACTGCTGCAAGAACGAAAGGACGAGTTGGCACACATCATTACTGCCGAGCATGGCAAGGTCTTTACCGATGCTCAGGGAGAGGTTGATCGCGGCATCGATATCCTTGAATTCGCATGTGGGATCCCGAATCTGCTGAAAGGTGATCACACGGATCAAGTGTCCCGTGGCATGGATAACTGGACGTTGCGTCAACCACTCGGCGTGGTCGCGGGCGTGACGCCATTCAACTTCCCTGTGATGGTTCCGATGTGGATGTATCCGATTGCGATCGCTGCAGGTAACACCTTCATCCTGAAACCTAGCCCTACGGATCCAAGCGCTTCTTTGTTCATGGCTGATTTGCTGCGTGAAGCTGGTCTGCCAAAGGGTGTATTCAACGTCGTCCAGGGCGACAAAGAGTCTGTAGATGCACTGATCGAACACCCTGATGTCAAAGCAGTCAGCTTCGTGGGTTCTACTCCGATTGCTCAGTACATTTATGAGTCGGGCGCTCGCAATGGCAAGCGTGTGCAAGGTCTTGGTGGCGCGAAAAACCATATGGTTGTGATGCCGGACGCTGATATCGACCGTACGGTAGATGCGCTGATCGGCTCAGCATACGGCAGTGCCGGCGAGCGCTGCATGGCTATCTCTGTCGCCGTTCTGGTAGGGGATGTAGCAGACAAGGTCGTTACAGCGGTTGCAGAGCGAGCACGCGAGCTTCGGATTACTGACGGGCGCGATCTCAAGGCTGAGATGGGGCCAATCGTAAGCCAAGCTGCATTGCAGCGCATTAATGGCTACATCCAGCAAGGTGTCGATGCAGGTGCTCAGTTGCTGGTTGACGGACGCGACTTCGTTCCTCAAGAAGCCGAGCTGCGTGATGGCTTCTGGATGGGGGCGACACTCTTTGACCACGTCACTCCAGACATGAGCATTTACCGCGAAGAAATCTTTGGCCCTGTGCTCGCTTGCGTGCGTGTTCCTGACTTTGCGACTGCGCTGAAGCTGATCAACGAGCACGAATTCGGTAACGGTGTTAGCTGCTTCACTCGTGACGGCAACGTCGCTCGTGAGTTCGGTCGTCTTGTGCAAGTTGGCATGGTTGGGATCAACGTTCCGATCCCGGTTCCGATGGCGTGGCACGGGTTTGGCGGTTGGAAGAAGAGCCTCTTCGGTGACACCCATGCCTACGGGACTGAAGGTGTTCGCTTCTACACCAAGCAAAAATCGATTATGCAACGTTGGCCAGAAAGCATTGAGAAGGGTGCCGAGTTCACGATGCCGGTCTCGAAGTGAGTTTTTGATGAGTAAAGTCTGATCCGTGCGCTGTTGTTTGGCGTGTTAAGGGGTGACCGTGTGGATGACGGCCGCCTCTCTTTTTATTGCTTCGTTAGCACAAGTATCCCGCCATTCTTGGGTAGTGTTTGACCAAAGGGGTATCCCCATGGGTATCAAGATTAATGATGTTGGATTTGACTTTTTCACAGTCGTAATGGGGGGGGCGGGAACTGGTTTGGCCTGGCGAGCAGCTGCGCATTCAATAGGCGCATCAGCTTTAGTTGGGGAGCTTCTGATCGCTGTCGCGAGTGGTGTATTTGTGGTGCTGATGGTAGTTCAGATTCTCAGGGCCGGTTTGTTTTGGCAGAGCTTGAAGTCAGAGTGGAGGGATGTTGATCGGCGCAATTTTTTTTGTGCCGCTACCATTTCATTCGGGCTGATTTCTGCCGCTGTTTTGCCCTACCATCATGCCATCAGTCATGCGCTTTGGTGGTGTGGATGCGTAGGGCAGGTTATTGCTTTTACTGGCATTTTTCGATCATGGTTTGTAGGGAAAATTGGTATTTCAGACTTAAGCCCCACCTGGCTCATACCTCTGGTGGGCAATGCATCTCCAAGCTTCACCGGGGTTAGCTTCGGATATGGTGCCGTGTGTCAAGTATTGTTGGTTACTGCATTGGTCACGTGGGCCATCTTTCTGCCTTTGCTGATATACAAATCGATCTTCGTGCGAGATGGGCACAAGCCCCAGCCCAAACCTTCCGTCGCTATACTCGTTTCTGCTCCAGCGGTTTTGGCAATAGCATTCGATTCGCTTCATCCAGGTGCGGATATGGTTGCATACCTAACATGGACTTCATTGTGTTTCGTAGTTGTCGTGCTGAGCCTATCCCCAGCGCTAATTTCTGATGGATTCAGCAAGAGTTGGTGGGCATTCACGTTTCCAAGTGCCGCTATCTCAGCCGCCTTGCTTCGTGTCTACGCGGCAGATATGAGCGAGGTAAATCATATACTCGCAGATTCTAGTCTGACTTTCTGCAGCCTGATACTGGTCGCAGTGATCATCGGATCATCGGCGCGCCGCTCTGCGGGCAGGTGCCGCGTTGGGCGCCTTGCCAGATTTGGATGCTTTTTGGCTGGGTTTCTCAGCCATCGATCCGGCGGCGGCCATGACTGACCACCGAAGCTTCAGCCTCTCATTGTTAGTCCTTCCCTGGGTTGCTGAACTGATTTGGTGGCTGTTTAAGCGTTTTGGACGCGGGCGAGTGGAACAGTCTCCCGGACGTTGGTTTGGGGCATTCAATTGGCATTGGAGACCCATCCCGTAATGGTCGCTTTCACCACCTGCGGTACTCAGTCATGGTAGCCGTTCGGCATTACACTGAATCTCAAAGGATCCGCCACTGGAGGGCATTGTTGAGATAAAAGTCGGTAATCTAAAAATGCTCAGGTACCCACCGACCTGCAGGGCACTGGCTCTAAGCCATAACAAAAAAAATCTTTTGTAGCTTTCGATGCGGAGCAGTATTCTGAAGGCCCGAGTCCTCCTTGATACCCTTTCCCTCTCTGCTCCAGCTGACCTATCCATGCAACTTCAGTAGCTGGAACACACCTTCGGGGAACTCATGACATTCCGCCTCTCGCCTGGCGATGTCGTAGCTAAAATGCTTTCCATCGAATCGCCGCCTACGGGTGTAGGAGAGACAATCGATTGCCATCATGCCAAGGTCAGAGGCTGCTGTCTCGAAACACATATCATAGTATGTGATGAAGACCTTCAAAAGGTCTCAGACTCGTCGCCTCGCCAGCTTCTGCAGCAGTTGCCTGTAAGCTGAAATATCTGCGCTTGGGGCCCGTAGGAACGCGGAGCATGCCCAGAATGCCTGCTTTGGCGTCTGTTCGCAGAGCTGCTTCCTGAGCGCTATGGCATTCAAGCGACCTTCGTCAACATGGGTAATTTGGACGCGGCGAATAAGGCGATGAAGCCTAACACCAAGCTAATCCACACCGAGTCCATCGGGAACCCGACCACCAAGGTCGCTAATATCGAAAGCTTGGCAGATATTGCCAAAGCGCATGGTGCTCTGCTGTCGGTTCACGCAACCTTCACCCCGCCTCCGTTCTTCTACGCGTTGAGCAAAGAGGCTGATCTGGTCGTTCACTCCCTGACCAAGTACATCAATTGTCATGGTGACGCCATTGACGGTGTTGTGATTGACAGCAAGGAATTGATCGGCAAGATCAAGCATGACGCCTTGGTTGACCTGGGTGCTGTCATTTCCCCATTCAATGCCTGGCTGATTAGAGCACTATCCCGAAGGGTTCCTTGAATATGGTCACCTGCGTCTTTCGATTGGTCTCGAAGATGCTGACGACCTGATCAAGGACATTTCGGCGGCCCTGGATGAGACCTTAAGTGGCTGAAATTCATTCGGGAGAGTTCATGCAATCTCCCGAATCACTGATCTTCGTAGGTAACCCTCTTTGCCTGCCTACCCGGGAGGTTTTTTTTACTTAAAAAGTTACTGATGAAGCTCGGCTACGGTCATGGCGAAAATGACGGCCTTTTTTCCATCGTTGATGTACCGATGGGGGACATCTGTTTTCGCAACTGCTGAACACCCCTGCTCAATGATGATCGTTGTTTCGTTGATCTGCAGGGTCAACGTACCTTGTTCAACATGAAACAGCTCGAAGGTGCCCTTGGGATGGCCGCTGGACTCGAAAGCTTCACCAGGTTTGATTTCCCACTTCCACAGCTCAATCATGTTAGGCCCGCTTGTGCCTGCGAGTAAGCGGGCTGTGCCACCCTCAGGCCCATTCCAGAGCGTCGGAATTTCCTGCGCCTCAATTAGACGGGCCGTGGGGGGGGGCGCCACATTCACGACGTCAGCGACGGACAACCCAAGGGCTGCTGAGATCTTGCACAAGATGCCGATACTCGGGTTCGCTTTGCAGTTTTCAATCTCCACTACCATTCCCTTGCTGACGCCAGAGCGACGGGCAAGCTCATCAAGAGAGATTTTCTGCTGCTTGCGTACCTCCCTAAGCCGCTTGGCCACTGCCTCGCTGACCTGTTGGAGGTGGATTTCTGGGGCGGTCGTTATATTGACTTTTTTGGTCATCGGTCAGTAAAATGCTCTAAATTGGTCAGTTTAGGAGATTCTCTGATGCTTTCTGTACATCCGTCAATTGACCCAAGGATTGCCGAGCTCACTCCAGGTTTTCGAGCCGTCAGCGTCGTCGTAGAAGCGGCTCCTATCGTCAATCCTGGTGCAGCCGCTGAAGCGATGGAGCGTGCGTATCAGGTTGTTGAGGCAGGCACTGCACATTGGGCTGATACTCACCTCGCTGCATGGGGTGATGCGTTCCGTAAGTTTGGTGTGAAGCCGCAGCGTACCCCGTGCTCTGCCGAGGCGCTCCTGAAGCGGGTCAAAAAAGATGGGAAGCTTCCAACAATTGATCCGGTGGTCGACCTTTACAATGCCATCAGCATTCAATATGCCATTCCAGTGGGTGGCGAGAATTTTGCCGCCTACGTTGGCATGCCCCGGTTGACCTTCGCTGATGGCAGTGAAGAGTTTGACACGATGAAAAGTGGCGAGCCTGCGAATGAAACACCTGATGCTGGTGAGGTCATTTGGCGCGATGATCGGGGTGTCACCTGCCGTCGTTGGAACTGGCGTCAAGGTGTCCGAACCCGTCTGGATGCCGAGGCGAAGCAGATGTGGTTCATTCTCGAAAGTTTGCCAGAAATGCCAATTGAGGCACTGAATGCAGCAGCAGATGATCTTATCACCGGCTTGTCGAAAATGATGCCGGGCGCTGTAATTACTAGTGAGCTCATCGAAGCTTGAGTTAGCTTCAGAGTTCTGTTGCCCAGGGGACGACCCCTTGAATTTGGTTTAATCTTGCCGGGACGACCCGGCTTCTTAATGGAGCCGTCGATGGCTTGGTTCAGGCTTGTTGCGGGAATTCTTCAGGTTATATGGGCCTTTTCGATGAAGCAGTCCGAAGGCTTCAATGAGTTCGGAGCGTCAGTAGTAACTGTCATTACTGGTGTCGTCAGCTTTATTCTGCTTTCATATTCGATTAACAGTTTTCCCTTGGGTGCCGCTTACACTATCTGGACTTAGATTTGTGCAATTGGTGCGTTTGCAGTAGGCATTGCATTTCTCGGCGAGCCCCCTGGTACCATCAGAATTATTGCTGCCACTATGATTATCGGTGGCTGTTGCTTATGAAATTTTCGTCTGCAGCGTGAGCTTTATGAAATGACACAAAAGGTCGCCATTGAGCGGATGTTTTCATCCTATAATGAGTCAGCACATTTTGATTTCAGGGGGCGCGGGAAAAATTCTCTTATCTGGGCATTTTGACCATAGAATAATGCGATTTGTCCTATTCAGTTGCTGATGTTGCGTGCATAAAGTGCCTTTAGGGATGTCTGATGGTTTTTCTAGCCGCGCATGATGGTCGCTAATTATTATTTGGGGTGAATATGGACTACGTAAACACTGGTGGTTCTGCTGAGTCTGCCAATTTTCGTAGCGTTATTCTCTCGGGTGGCATTTGATTGCATGTCAAGGCTTCACCGTTTATGAAGCCACTCATGCTGATATTAAACGTCTCGTTGTCAGGCTTTTTGTCATGAAAAGCAAAGGAGGGCGTGGCCGCCCTCCCTGGTGTCACATCCAACTTTTAATCTGAGCGCTAACCGCCTGTGTAGAGATGCCGTACCGATCATGCAACGTTGGCAGTGCTCCGGCATCGAGGAACGCATCCGGCAGTGCAATTTGACGGAAGGTGGGTGACACACCGTTGCGCAGCAGCAAACCTGCGACCGCTTCGCCAAGGCCGCCGATGATCGAGTGATTCTCGGCGGTCACCACCAAACGCCCGGATTTACGAGCCTCGCTGAGAATTGCTTGTTCATCCAAAGGCTTGATCGTCGGTACATGCAGCACGGCCACGTCAATCCCGTCCTTTTGCAACTGTGCTGCCGCTTCCAGCGAGCGCATGGTCATCAAACCGGTTGAGATAATCAGCACGTCTTTGCCAGTGCGCAGCGTCTTGGCCTTGCCTATCTCGAACTTGTAGCCGTACTCGTCGAGCACCAGCGGCACGTTGCCACGCAGCAGACGCATGTACACAGGGCCCTGGTGTTCGGCAATGGCTGGCACCGCTTGTTCGATTTCCAAGGCATCGCAGGGGTCGACAATCATCAGGTTTGGCATGGCGCGGAAGATCGCCAGGTCGTCGGTCGCTTGGTGGCTTGGCCCATATCCGGTGGTAAGGCCAGGCAACCCACATACGATTTTCACGTTGAGGTTTTCTTCGGCGATCGCCATGCAGATAAAGTCATAGGCCCGCCGTGAAGCGAAAACAGCGTAAGTCGTTGCAAATGGCACGCAGCCTTCACGCGCCATACCGGCAGCAGCGCTCATGAGCAATTGTTCAGCCATACCCATCTGATAGAAGCGATCTGGGTGGGCCTTGGCGAAAATATGAAGGTCGGTGTACTTCGACAAGTCAGCAGAAAGACCGACGATATCCGAGCGCTGATCCGCAAGCGCAGCCAGCGCATGACCGAATGGCGCAGAGCGGGTTGCCTGACCTTCGGCGGCGATAGAGGCAATCATCGCCGATGTCGTCAGTCGTTTCTTACCGTTCTCGTTAGTGTTTACGCGGCTCATACGGTTCTCCCGACCTTCAGGTTTTTCAGTGCCAGATCCCATTCATTTTCATCGACACGGATGAAATGCGTCTTTTCGCGGCTTTCAAGAAAGTCGACGCCTTTACCCATTTTGGTATCGCAGATAATGACCCGAGGCTGTGGGCCTTGGTGGCTGCGTGCTGCATCGAAGGCGGTGACCAATGCCCCGATGTCATTGCCATCCACACGTTGGGTGAACCATCCAAACGCTTGCCAGCGGTCGACGATGGGTTCGAAGGTCAAGACTTCACTCGAATGCCCATCGGCCTGCTGGTTATTGACGTCGATGATCGCGATCAAATTATCGAGCTTCCAGTGCGAGGCCGACATTGCAGCTTCCCAGGTCGAACCCTCGTTCAGCTCGCCGTCGGACAACAGGTTGTAGACAAACGAATCGGATTTTTTGCGTTTCAGACCCAGGCAAGCACCAACGGCAATGCCTAGTCCGTGGCCGAGGGAGCCACCGGTGATTTCCATACCTGGCGTGTAGGCCGCCATGCCTGACATCGGCAAGCGGCTGTCATCTGAACCGTAGGTTTCCAGTTCGTCGAGGGGGATGACCTGGGCCTCGATCAGCGCTGCATACAGGGCAATGGCGTAGTGACCGATCGACAGATAAAAGCGGTCGCGCTCTTCCCATTCAGGGTTTTGTGGCTGGTATCGCAGTGCGTGAAAGTACGACACTGCCAGCAGATCGGCAGCTCCCAGTGCTTGGCCGACGTAACCTTGGCCTTGCACTTGGCCCATGCGCAGAGCATGGCGGCGAATGTTGAAGGCGCGCTCGGTCAGAGCCGAGAGCCCGGTGTTTGAGGCATTGACAGCCATGGTGATAACTCCAAATAGTTAACGATTGACCGAAGCGGCAGGAATACGCAGCACCAGGCACGCGCCGATGCACAGCACGCCGGTGATCAGATACATGCCGATGGCGCTCGAACCGGTCGTGGCAGTAATCCAGCCGATCAAGTAGGGCGAACAGAAGCCCGCGAGGTTGGCAAAACTGTTGATGCCGGCGATGCCTGCCGCCGCAGAGACCCCGCCAAGCAGAGTGGTTGGTAGCATCCAGAACAGTGACGAAGCCGAAAGCACGCCGGCGGCGGCCACGCAAAGGCTCAGCACTGACAGCAGCAGGTTACCGCCAAGCATCGCCGCAAGCGTCAGGCTGACGGCCCCAGCGAGCATCGGCACGATCAGGTGCCAGCGACGTTCGCGATGCTTGTCGCCGCTGCGCCCCATAAGCAACATGGCGGCGATGGCGCACATGTAGGGCAGGCTGGTCAGCAAGCCGATGTGCAGTGGGTCGGAAACCCCGGCATTGCGGATGAGGGTTGGTAACCAGAAGGTGATTGCGTACTGGCCCATGACGACGCAGAAGTAGATGGATGCGAGTAGCCATAGGCGGCTGTCACGGATGAACTCGCGTGGCGATCCATGAGTGACCTTATGGCTGTTGTCTTCAGCCAATTCTTTGTTGATGAGCGCTTTTTCTTCATCGGTTAACCAGTTGGCCTGATGCACGCCGTCTTTGAGGTAGCTCAGTACCAACAGCCCGACGATTACCGTAGGGATTGCCTCCAGCACGAACATCCATTGCCAACCTGCCCAGCCGTGTACCCCCGCGAACTGATTCATGATCCAGCCTGACAGCGGGCCGCCAATCATGCCCGACAACGGGATAGCTACAAACCAGAGCACGGTCATTTTGGCGCGCCGGTAGGAGGGGAACCAATAAGTCAGGTACAGCAGCAGACCGGGGGCCAGGCCTGCTTCGGCGATCCCCAGCAGAAAACGCAGTGCATAGAACTGCCAAGCGGTCTCGACGAAAGCGAAGAGGGCAGAGATGATGCCCCAGGAAATCATGATTCTGGCAATCCAGCGCCGCGCGCCGACTTTGTGCAGGATCAGATTGCTGGGTACCTCACAGAGGAAGTAACCGATGAAGAACATACCCGCGCCCAAACCGTAAACGGTTTCGCTCAGCGAAAGGTCGCTCATCATCTGCAGCTTGGCAAAGCCGACATTCACCCGATCCAGATACGCGCATAAGTAGCACAGCATCAGGAATGGCATGAGTCGCCAGGCCGTTTTGCGGTAAGCATTTGAACGCACGGTCGAGGCCGCGTCGAGTGGCATTGTAGTAATCATGACAGTCTGATCTCTTGTTTTTATAGACCACCCAGCGGTAATGCCGGGTGGGTCATCGATTCAGAACAGGGCGGGCCGTCGACAACCCACGTACTTCAACTCAATGAATGAGCATCCCGCCATTCACGTCCAGGGTTATACCGGTGAGGTAGGAGGAAAGGTCGCTGGCAAGGAACAGTGCAGCGTTGGCCACGTCTTGGGCTGCACCCAGGCGGCCGAGCGGGATGCCATCGATGATTGCGTGTCGACGCTCGTCTTGCATAAGGCCACCTGTGATGTCGGTGTGTATCAGGCCGGGAGTGATGGAGTTGACGCGAATCTGGTCAGGGCCAAACTCCCGGGCCATGGCCTTACCCAGGCCTAACACGCCGGCTTTGGCAGCACTGTAGTGTGGGCCGCCAAAGATGCCGCCCCCACGCTGGGCGGAAACAGACGACATACACACAATGCTGCCTGTGGATTGGGCTCGCATAGTCGGGATTACCGCTTGCGACATGAGGAGGGTGCCACGCAAGCTGACGTCTAGCACCTTATCGTAATCAGAGGGGCGAATATCCAGTGTCTTGATAGGCTGCGTGATCCCCGCGTTATTGACCAGAACGTCGATACGCCCGAAGTGTTCAAGAACTCTAGTCACCGCGGATTTCACTTGCGCTTCATCAGCGACGTTGGCTCCCAGCCCTAGATGGCCTTCACCCAGAGTTTCAGCAGCATCACGTGCCGAGGATTCATCTAGATCCACGATTACCACTTTGGCGCCATGTTTAGCGAAGGTGATGGCCGTGGCGCGACCGATCCCTCGTTCCGATGCAGCGCCAGTGATGATGGCAACTTTACCTTGAAGCAGCATGAAGAGTACCTCTGATTGTTTTTATGGTTCGACTCGATGATCGATGATTCAGAGTGTTCCCTTGCAGCCGCTCGAGCAATTATGTAAACGTCACTAGTAGGTGAATAAAATTCACCTCTCGCCAATTCGCATATCAGGTGGTTGAATCCGATGTGGCCTGGACAGCAATAAATACCGAGTGAGAGCAGCTATGCGCCAAGACGACCGTGCACCCATTGACCTCCCACCGCTGAGAGCTATTCAAGCCTTCGAACAAACCGCTCGATTCGGAAATCTGGCAAGGGCGGCTGAAGTGCTTGATCTGACGCCTTCCGCCGTCAGTCACCAACTGGCTAAACTCGAAGCGCTGATAGGGCGTCAGCTGTTCGTTCGGGCCGCACGTGGTGTGACATTGACTCCGGTAGGTGAGCAGTATCTGAAAGATATTTCGGGGCTGTTGCATAGCCTGGAGATGGCCACTGAGCGCGCAGCCAGTGATGTGAGCCTGGATTGCCTGCGACTGCATTCGTCACCTAGTTTCGGCTTGCTCTGGTTGATGCCTCGTCTGCAAGCGTTTCGCAATAGCCACCCTGACATTCAGATCAACCTTTCCTGCTCCTATGAATCGTTGCATTTCAGCAGAGACAAAATCGACGTCGACATCCGTCACGGGCATCCCAATTGGCCGAGCTATGAAGTGCGTACCGTCCGACACGAAACGTTTGCGGTTTTGGCAGCTCCCTCGTTGCTTGCGCGGTATCCAGTTACTCAGGCTGCGGATCTATTCGAGCGGGACTTGATTCTGTCGGAGGCCACACTGCTAAAGTGGCCCGCGTGGTTCGCTCAGCACGGCCTGGCGCGTCCGGAGCATCCCTATGCGTTGAGTTTTGATCGCTCGTACATGACGCTTGAGGCTGCAAGTCATGGTCTGGGATTCGCCCTGGAAAGTACTTTGCTTGCCCAGAAATATTTGGCATCAGGAGCGCTCGTCGAGGTGGCTCCGGAGCGCTTGACGGCCCCAGTGGCAGCGCATCACCTAGTGTTTCCGAAGGCTCACTCTAGCTTTCCGCGCGTCAGGAGGTTCTTGAAGTGGATGGAGAGCGAGCTAGGTCATAACTTTGTTTTTTGAAGGTGCGTCTGAACGCTAGCTTCAGTTGTGCCATCTAATCCAAGCGAGGATTAGGGTTTTGATCATTCAAGATGGCGCGGTGTAGCACCCGAACATCATGGCATCCGGACCATAAAGCCTCTGAAGACATCACGGTAGAACAGCCGGCGCTTGCGCCGAACGACGCGAAACCTATCAAGAGAGACGACCAAACCATCTAGCGACAAGGTGAGGATCACGCACCCTGAGCGAGCCATCGATCCAAGCAGCGGTCTACGCGCCGTTTGCGCCTGGCATGATGCCAACGTTGATTTTCGGCTGACCCGGGCGCGCCGTGTGCGAGGCAATGATGATGTTGCAGGCCAAGGCAAGCTCACAGCCGCCACCCAGGGCGTAGTCTTCGATCGCGCCGATCTCCGGCTTTTTGCAGCGGTCGACGACTTCGAACAGCTGTCCGGTCTGTAGGGCCGTGTGTTGGGTGAGGGCATGTCGCGCATCTCGGCGATTTCTGTCCCGGCGAGAAATAGCCACCGGCACCGGTGATCACCAAGGCATGGACGCGTGGGTCGCCTGCCAGCGTTTCCACGGCCTCGGCCAGCAGGTGTTGATTTCCAGGTTCAAGGGTGGCTCAACTGGCAATTGCTTAACGTGAGTTCGATTTTCGCATCGAGGAGGAGGGATGAAGAAAGACATGTTTGCCTGGAGCCGGGCAACCCGCTCATGACCCAGGCCCTCGATGCTATGAAGCGCTACTACGAAGCTCAGCAGGCGAAGCTGCCTGACGATGAGATCGAGCGCATTCGGCTGGAGGCCGAGGCGCTTTTCAGGGCGGTAAACGAATTTCAACAGCGGGTGCTAGGGCGCCGCTCCGACACGCTGCATTAACGAAGTGCGAACGTTAGCTCTATCAATTACAAAGCCCTCGGTCATGAGGGCTTTGATGGCTCTGGGCACTGTTCCCTTGCGGGATATACCGTTGGAACGTGGTCGGCTATTCGAACAGAGCGGGGTGGCGTTGAACTGTCTCGATCAACGCGTCTTCCGTGGTCAGGCCCGACCTGATCATCTCGGCAAATGCTTCCAGTGCCGGCAGTGACTTGTTCGTTTCCAACGTATCTCTCATGAAGGCTGATGCGAGGTCATCAATTGCGCTGGCGGGTTCCTGTGGTGTGCACAGCTCTTCGAACATGTTTAACACCCTGGCGCCGGGCGAGCGTTCATCAATGGCAAACAGCTCGTTGAACACCTTACCCAACGTACCGGCGATGTGATGATTGGAGCGCTTCCACGTGTCGCGCAGGTCGCCAGTTTGGTCGGCGATCTCCAGCTGCTTGCGAATTTTGGTGGGGATTGTGGCAGTCGCGCTCTGCTGGCTGTAGTAGCTGCGCCTGGACAGTGCAGCTGCATCCCGGGCAACCTTCCACATGATGAACCACATCTGCGCGACGCTGTAGGTGCGTAGTCCATCGCGAATCAGGTCTTGGATCTTCACGTAGTCTTCGGGATAGATTTGCTGGTTGTGCAGATCGCACTGATCCATCAGGTACCAGGTGACATCGTCACAAGCGTAATCCAGCCAGAGATTGCTCAGCGCCTCAGCATCGGTGAATTCCCAGTCGCGCAGCTGGCCGAATGCCTCTTCACCGCTTCCGTAAACTTCATCCGGCGGTAGGAACAGATGTGCGAACTCCAGTCGGATGCGAACCTTGCCTTCGGCTAGAAAGTAGGTGCCGTGCCAGGCTCTTTCTGGATCATCACCGAGCACACCTTGCCGGTACAACCGGTTAACGAAACTGCCGCTGGAATATGGGGACAAGTCGTGGCAGTCATCATGTTTGAACCTGTCTGTCCATAGGCGCTGGCCTACGGATGCGTAGAGCGCGCGTAGTATGAGTACCGCATCGTCCGACAGCTCTTGATAAGAGATGGTCTTGTGCTTCATCCAGTCGATATGAGTCGAGAGCAGGGCGTCGAGCTCAGCCTTCTCGGCTGCCTCTTTTGCTTCCTGCTCCCTCTGCGCGGTTTGCAAGCATGCATCACAGGAGCGGTTGGAGTGGCCGACGGTCTTCTTCATGTCGGTACGCCCGCTTGCTCGGATGTGGTTGCCGCATTTGCACTGGTGATTGAGGTCGTAAGCGATGCACAGCTCGCGCACGTACTTTGTCAGTTGTGCAGGTTGCTTGAGCTCTCGAAACGGAACGAGGTTTTTCAAAACCTCCAAAAACTCCCCGTGCTCGTTCATGCCCCAGTAGCGGCTGGCCAGTTCGATCTCTTCCGGATCCGTGGTTAAAAATTCAAGCTTTACTGCCATGTAGAATCGACCTAAATGAGTCCAATGGTTTGACGGTGACCGTCGGCGTGCTGTGGTGCACGTTGGTCACCAGGAAGCCCCACCTCCCTCGTGGCCCGCGCCGGCAGCAATGCGCTCGGCGGACGATCAAAACGACCCACCAATTTATGCAAAACTCGACATCGAGGAAAGCGGGCGATTTGTAGATCTTGCGTTCGCTGGTTGTCGCCTCCTGGCAGGCAAGAGCGGGTGAGGGCAGGCGACGTTCATGCTGCCTGGTGGTCTCGCGGGCCAGGTTGATCAGGGTGGCGAAATGCTGGGGGGGCTCGGATCATCGGCTAGTGCCACCACTCAGCCCTGGCGCGAGCGCCACGGCGCCGACCTGACCACGCTCACCTGACAAGGAAGCCGGAATGCAAACTCAGCAATCCACCGTCATCTACCTCGACAGTTGCGACTATTCGAACCTCAGCCGCCCCTCGCTCGACGCTGCAAAAGCTGAACAGTTGGCTGCGCTCAGGGCACTTAAGAAGCGCGGCGATGTGGTGTTTGTGTACTCCGGCGCGCACATTTCCGAGATGTCGCCCTTGGATCAGCAATACGCCAACGCCGCTGTGGCACGTACTGAGTGGATGGTCGAGCTCTGTGGCCGCTCAACTATGATTGCTTACGATCGACTGATACGGGCGGAGCTGACTCGCTTGGTGGAGCGCGACCCGCACCCCGTGAACGTCTTCGACGACAACGGTGGTTGGTTCCCCGACATGGGCTCATTGATAAATCCGTTGGATAAACTGGATTTGAGCGGGCGGTTAAAGGAAGACGCAGATTGGAAGAAGATGAACCGCCAGCAGCGCAGGAGGGCCGAGGCCGCCCTGATAAAAAACGGCAGCTTCCGAAGCAGTTTCGAGCAGCGTGCTGGGGAGATGGATATCAGCGAGCTTCTGACCAAGATACCGATGCGACCGAAAGATGCCTTAGTGATGAAACGGTATGTTATCGGCAAGGCGGCGCGGCAGCAGGCCGAGAAGGCCTTTCTGGAAAGCCTGCGCGATCCAACCTTCATGGCGCAGTGGTTCATCAACCACCACGATCAGATGGGCGCGATTACCGATTGGGTTAGGCGGCCTGCCCAGGAGTTTCTGGAGAGCTGCAATAAGACGCTGATGACGCTGGCCGAAAACCTGGCCAGGTTTCCGGAGGATGAACAGGCCAAAGCACTGAAGGGGGTCAGCGGCGATCGCTGGGTGAAGTTGAAAAAACAGGGGTTGCTCGATATCGTGAGTAGAGTGACCGCACGTTTATTTCCTGGTGCTTCGGAATGTGACGACGCAGCCCTGATCGAGCATTACTGCCCTGGCCTCTTCGTCTGCATCAACGGCATATACAATTCACTTCAGAACTCGCTGGGGGTGAAGGGGCGCGCGCTGAAAGGCAGCGATTTCGTCGACATCATCCACGCGCTCTACATTCCATACGTATCGTTCTTCCGAGCGGATCGCTACATGTGTGGAGTGCTTCAGCCGCTGGCCACGCGCTTCGGAACACAGGTCGTGGAATCGCCTGCCAAGCTGATTCAAGTTCTTTGTACCGAGAGAGCCTGACGGCACTCATTCAGGCAGCGTGTTCACCTGCCACCGCAGAGGGTCTGACCATGGACTACACGCTTTTGATTTTTGGCGAAGCAGAAAGGATATTTGGTGACAAAGCAAAAGCGGCGGTCTGGCTAAGCAAGCGCAGAGCAGCCTTTGAGGGCCGCTCTGCACTGGAGATCGTTGTGGATGAGGCTGGGTACCAGAGGGTGAGGGATGAACTGATACGGTTGGAGGAGGGCTACATTTAGCGGCGCCCTCTGCTGCTTCTGTGTGTGGGTGTGTATTGAGCCCTGGATGCTGGTCTTTAAGGAAGCTCCGAACAAGTCGCCCAGCAACCAACAATGGACGACGTTTGGCCTCAGAAAAGTTCGGTTTACAGGCGCTGATTATTGAAAAACCAAGGTAAAACCCTGGTCATCAGGCCTTACGGGCGCACCTCTCCCGCAGCAATCAATAAAATGCCGGCGCACCCTCCTCAGATTCGACAGGGCAAACAGCGTGGTCAGTTGCGCCGTGTTCTTGCCCAAGCCACGGAAGCGGGTTTTCACATAGCCGAATTGGCGCTTGATCACACGAAAGGGGTGTTCGACCTTCGCTCGTGCCTGCGCTTTGACCTTCTCGATCTTGCGTCTGGCTTTGTAGAGCACGCTGCGTTTGCTCAAGTGCTTGTAGGTGCTACGACGAGCCGCAATCTGCCAGATCACCGGCCTTCCTTCATGCTCTGGCCGCTTCTCCACGCCGGTATAACCCGCGTCGGCACAGATAACATTTTCATCGCCATGCAACAGCTGAGCGACCTCCGTTACATCGGCCACATTCGCCGCTGTGCCGTGAACGTGGTGCACCAGACCCGACTCGGCATCTGCACCGATATGCGCCTTCATGCCAAAGAAATATTGGTTACCTTTCTTCGTCTGATGCATCTCGAGATCGCCTTTGCCTTCCTTGTTCTTGGTAGAACTGGGTGCGTGGATGATGGTGGCGTCGGCAATCG
This sequence comes from Pseudomonas sp. TE21394, assembly GCF_054057835.1. NCBI lineage: Bacteria > Pseudomonadati > Pseudomonadota > Gammaproteobacteria > Pseudomonadales > Pseudomonadaceae > Pseudomonas > Pseudomonas sp. TE21394. The sequence goes on from NZ_JBSRZR010000001.1 coordinate 4,099,664, forward strand.
TGCCCTGGCGCAACGACAAGCCCTTGTCTCGCAGGTAATTGTTGATGGTTTCCAGAATGCCCGTTGCCAACTGATGCTTCTCCAGCAGGTGCCGGAAATTCATGATTGTCGTGTCTTCTGGGATCGGAGCGCTGAGCGTCAGACGAGCAAACTGGCGCATCGAAGTGATCTCTTACAGCGCCTCTTCCATGGCTGGATCGCTCAATGAGAACCAGTTCTGCAGCAGGTGAATACGCAGCATGGTGTCCAGTGGGTACGGCTTGCGACCACCGCCGGCCTTTGGGTAATGCGGCTCGATCAATGCCAGCAAACCGCTCCACGGCACGACCTGCTCCATCTCGGCCAGCAAACGCTCGCGACGGGTTTGCTTGTGCTTACCGGCGTACTCGAAATCGGAAAAGCTCATCTGACTCATGGGCAAGGCTTGTTGAGGCGACTGAACGGAGGCTATTTCAGCACAGGTCAGATGGCCTGTGCTGACTTGATCGGAAAATCCTTAGGCATTTCTTATGCAGTAGGCGGCTGCGGTTCTTACATTGATATTACACGATACGACCCGAAGTGAGTTTTCTGAAGTCACTTTAAAATCTGGACGAGTGAAGCGCATATATTCCGCTTCACTAAAACCAAGCTTTTTCATCTCTTTCGGGACGCATGCACACACATTTCGGGATACACCCTTCTGAGCACACTCATCTACTTGATGTTCACGCACCAGTGAAATTTTGATCTTTGTCGCCGCAACCTGATAGGAGGGTGGCTGCGACCATCGCAGCGGCAATTGTAAAGAAAATACGCATATCTTCCTTTCTTGTGAACTGCGCCTGTCGTAGACGCACTAATAGGCAGTGTGATAGGGGCATCATGTAGCCATCATTCGGTGGTTATCGTATCAAAGACTCGCCAGCCAGGCACATTGGATGCCAGTGACCACAGCAGAGACCTCGCCCAGCTTCCCCAGGAGTGTTAGTCGAGCGGCTATTCGGCTGGAAGGCCAGGCCTACTCAGATCGCGATCGTCTGTATGGGTAGTATGCGATTCACTGTATCCCGTGCGAAGTCTAGAGGGGGGTATGCGGCAGGCGTCCACAAATGCCTTTCCTGCTACGGTTGGATTTACTCGATTGTAACTTTCCCCGCCACCCCAGGTGAGTGCAGGGGCTATGCAGCCTAGGCGAGCGAGATTGCTGAGGGATAGCAGTACAGCTTGTTCAGGAAGGGCGGGCTCTGTATCGGAGTCATCTGCGATGCGAGCTTGATTAGGGAGGCCGCTTGTAATTATGCCCTTGTGTTGGCTGTTCTCGAATGGTAGCGAGTAAATTGCGTCAAGTACTCGAGCATCAAGACTAGTCAGCTGCTCAAGTATCACTGCGTAGGAACGTCGGATCTCGCCGTTGAAATTTGCATTCGCTGCATTCACGAGCAATGCGGCCCAGCGATCTTGGAGCTCGTTGTCCTCTTCCAACGTGGCTCCCTGTAGCAATGGGAGCATTAGTTTAAGGGGGATAGGACGACTGGGGGTTGTAAGCCCCACCTGGGCCATTAGCTCCTCAGCCTTTTTTGCTAGTCGGACTGATCGCTCCCAGCGCAGGTATTTTAATTTGTCTTCAAAAATTCCAAGTCCTTGCTCAAGAGTGCCGGAAATGAACTTTGAGATAAATCCACCTACTTCCCTAGCGGCCTCGATAGCTTGGCCAGTTGTTTTTGCGACTTCTTGCACTGCTTTGGCTTGTTCGTCCATAGGTATCCGGTGTCTTCGGAGTGGAATTGAGATTAGCCGCAAAGCGCAGAGGCTCAGGTCAGAATTCAATCAATCATGGAGCTAGAAGCTGTTGCTAGATCAGCGTGGAGTGTAGTCCTCCCGAGCTAAATTGGCACTGAACTGGATGGTGCAGCCTACAGGCTTTATGGATATTGGTCCGCAATGAAACTATTCCCAATCAATCATCGCAGGGAAGCGGCAATCCTGAGCCCGACTGTTCACCGGATCGAGGGGAGCACTGCCATGACGGGGCAGCAGCAACGAAGGTGGGAAGCATGCCACCCTGGAACGCTTATGGGTAGTCACGCCGTTCAGGCGTGCGGCAGCGGTGTCCCCAACTCGCTCAACATATATACCCGGCACTGTTCGAAAACCTGCCTGGCCATTGTAGCATCGCTTGCCCACAGCCGTTTGAAGGCCCGCAGACAGTTGGCGTGCGGCAGGTTTGGCGAGTCGATCCTGGCAATCAGATCAAGGTCCGAAGCGCTGGCCTGGCCTTGTTGCTGTGCCAGCAGCGCTGGGCCGAACACTGTGATCATGCGCGCCCGGTCACGGTGCAATTGCTCACGCGCATTCAGCCCGAAGAAGTCGATGATGATTTGTCCGCGCAACCTGTCCGGGCCTGCTGCCTGTGTCGGAACGGCTACCGTTGCCTTGAAGGTAATGAGCGCTTCAGGGTCTTCTGCCTGGGTCCCCAGCGGGTAACAAAGGTAGGGCCGCTCGGTGGTTAGGTCCGCGACGGATGACTCGATCGCTCCTCTTGCTCCTGCAATCGGGAAGTAGTTCGACTTGAAGATAGAGTTGCACACCTTGCAGGAAGCGGCGTAGTTCAGAGGGTCATAGGCAAGCCAGAAGTAACCCTGTTCGCTGGCGTCGCCCATCGCCACGGTGTAGTTCAAAGCAGAATGCCGCTGCGGGTCGGGCCAGGCCAGAACGTTGGATTTTGGCCGAAAATGTTCAAGGTCGAATTCAATCGTGCCGTATAGCGGGCTTTCGAATTGCCGCTCGCAGAACACGCATTTGTTGAGCTGCAGCTTCATGAACACGGGTTTCACCGTGCTCCAGATAGCCGCTGTTTCGGCGTAATGGCCTTGCGCGACCAGCTTGAGCTTGCGTTTTTGGGCTTTGCCGGCCCACTTGGGGTCGACAGCGGCAATCTCGGTCGTCAGTTCTGCCAGCTCGACGGCATACCTGATCATTGCTTGCCCTCTCCCTTGGCACTGGCAGGCAGTGGCGCCGGGTGCGTGAGCCGTGCAAGGAATTCGAGGGCAGCTGTCGTATCACCGTTTGCGGCTTTCTCGAACAGTTGCTCATCTTCAGCCTTGAAGGCATCCGGCCGGGTCGTCTGCAACCCGAAGTAGGCGGACAAAAGTAGCTGTTCCATACTTTTGCCGAACACATGTTCCTCAAGTTGCTTGATGGTCGCAGTGCCGTCTTCGGCCGTATCAGTGATGAAGATGTTCTCGCGCTTGACGGTGCTGGCGACCAGTGGGCTGTGCGACGTGAAGACGAACTGCAGATGGGGGAAGGTGGTTGCCAGCGTGGGCACGACACTGCGTTGCCATTCGGGATGCAGGTGCAGGTCGATCTCGTCCACCAGTACCATGCCGGGCACTTCATCGATGCGCCGGTTTTCGGGTGTCACGTCGCACAAGTGGCTCAGCAGGTCGCTGACCCAGCCGATGAAGGCCTTGTAGCCATCGGAAAGGGCGGTGAAGGGGGTAGGGATGCCTTCGAAGAGGAAAAGGTACTGCTCGTCTTCCTCATCGCGCTCCCCGGTGAACCGGATGTTGCCCGGCAACACACGGTTAAGCAGTTCGATGACCGACTCCAAGCGCTGAGGTGCCCGATGCTGCAGGCGTGAAAGCCACAGTTGAAGCGGGCGCAGCGTCAATTGATCTTCGAACAACCCGGCGATTCGCTGGTAGCGCAAACCTCGCGAACGTCGCGCGCTGCTTGCGGAATAGTCGCCGGTCTCGACCCGTCTTGTGGCGCCGTAGCCGACCACGAAGAAGGCGGGTGAGTAAACATCCTCAAGCAACCGGCTGATCGGAGAGTCTGGCGTGCTTTCAAGATGAAGCCGGTCCAGGCTCCCCTTTCCACGTGTTTCTAGACGAGCCAGCAGTTCCAGCTTCTTGCTCCTAGATTGAGGAAAGGATTCATCGCGTGTGATGACGGCTTCAATCTTCAGGAGGCATTGCGCAACACTGGGAGCGTCGGGTTTTGCGCGCCGAACCAGGCGATAGGGCACAAACCCCGACTCCAGCAGTGCAGGGGCCAGGGTGGCAATGGCCAGGGCGCGCAACACCGAGGATTTGCCACCGCCGTTGTCACCGAGTATCAGATTGACGTTTTTCAGCTCAGGCACGCTTTTGCCAACACGACTCGGATACTGCAGATCAAGCACTGCCTTGCCGTAGCATTTGAAGTCATAGATGTGCAGGGATTTGGCGTACAAGGCCGTACCTCATGGATGAGTGCGTGGTAGGCGCACAGTGTACGTCGCAATCAGGGCAACTTCAGCCCCTTGAGTATCTACCTGGTGCCGGCCTGATCCGCTTTGGAGGCCACCGGCTGCTCATTGATCACCGTTACCATCGCGTACACCTGCGCAAGCAGGTAGACATCCGCAGTTCGAGTCTCGTTTCCATTCGTTAATTCAGTTCCGGCAGCACCTTGCCTTTGTCAGGTTGCTTTGCAACCTGACAGTGCATAGCGAGCCCACTCCTCCATAAGCTGTTTTCGTTTTTCCAGCAGATCGCCTCGTCGATACGCTGCTTCAGTCGCATTACTAATTTTATGCGCCAAGGCCATTTCAGGAACGATGTTGGCGAAGTTGGTTGTCTCGGCAGCCCAGTCTCTGAAGCTTGATCGGAAACCATGCATGGTGATGACTTCGCCGGCTTCGTTGCGCCAGCCTGGTCCATTGTTGGCTAAGGACTTCTCATCCATACCGCGTATTTTTTGTAGCATTGTCATGTTCGAGATCGGTCGACCAATGCTACGACCAGGGAAAAGCAACCCGCTTTTGCTTACCGCCTTCAGGCACCTGAGCGTATGAAGGGCGGCTTTAGATAACGGCACTCGATGCTGGCGCCCGGCTTTCATTCGGGAAGCCGGAATAGTCCAAATTTCTTCATCCAGATCAACTTCTTCCCAATATCCACCTATCACTTCGCTTGTACGCAGAGCGCACAGCACGGTTAACTTTACCGCTGTTGAACTAAGATCCCTGGAATGCTCAAGTTCTGCCATGAAGGCTGGCAATTGCTCCCAGGGTAGCGCCGGATGATTACCACGATCTGCCAGCCTTCTTCTAGGCAGAAGCTTGTCCAGATGCCCTCTCCATCGAGCGCAGTTTTCACCCGTGCGCAGCCGGCGTGCTTTGGCGGCATCGAGAACAAGCTCTAGCCGGTTTCTGACCCTGGCCGCTGTCTCAGGTTTAGTGGTCCATATTGGATTCAGAATCTTGAGGATATCGTCTGTTTCTACTTCGTCGACTGGTTTTTCTCCGATAAAGGGGAATGCATAAGTTGTGAGTGTGTTGACCCATTGTTGCGCGTGTTTTGCGTTTTTCCAGCCGGCTCTATGGGCTTCGATGTAGCCCACTGCACAAGCGCGGAAGGTGTTTTCAAGATTCATCTCCCGAGCAACCCGCGCAGCCTCAGCCTGCTGGAGTGCATCAGCCTTGTGTGTCAGAGGGTCGATACCCTCACGAATCAATGCTCTGTGAGTGTCGGCGCGGGAGCGCGCCTCCTTCAATCCATAGTGAGGGTAAGGGCCCAAGCCGATTTCCTTGCGCTTGCCTGCAAGCTGGTAGCGCAGCACCCACGCTTTTCCAGACTTTCGAATGACAAGGCGCAGGCCATCGCCATCATCGTATTTGCCATAGTCCTTGAGATTTTCTATCAATTTCGCGGTGAGCTTGCGCATGGTGGTGGCCTCCGATCTTTGAATCCGGTCCCCCATTTGGTCCCCCACTCGTAGCCTGGAAACAGACGGAACTGGGCGGAAGCTAGAAGACTGCGGCAACATGCAAGCTACCCCAAATATGCCGTCCTAGAGCGGCCGGATGTCGGGTTTTGGATGCCGGTGGTCGGGAGTGGAAACACACTTCGAATGACTACGCTTCCGCCATACAAGTGCTTGATTCAGTTGATGTTCACGACTGCTTACCGCTCAAGCGGGAGCGTTTCGGGAACACTGGGGAATCACGGCAAGAGAAAGGGGCCCTCCGTGGCCCCTTTGTCGTTTCTGCAGCTCAGCCTGAGCGCCAGGTTCGCCAACCCCACCACGACCGGCCCTTGCTCGCTGAGCCACTTCGCATAATGCGCGAAGGTCAGCGCCGCTGACGTGTACCTGTGGGATTGTATGAAAGCGCCTACACTGACCCGAAACGCACCTCCACCGCCAGGCTGCCCAGGTTATCGCGCAGGCCAGCCCCGTAACGCCCGTCCAGGTCGTCATTGATGCACAGCTGCAGCTCGCCCTGCTGGCCACGCGGCAACTGTGCCTGGTTGCCGACCAGGAACGGCGCGCCGCTGTTACCGATACGCCCGATCAGCGCTCCTTCCGGTTGGCCCGGCAAGGTGTAGCCGGGCTTGGCGATGAGCCCAGGGTTGCCCGCCGCGCCAACCATTCCGGTGGCCGGGTTGGCTGTCCACTGCCCACCGGTGCACACTGCCAGTTGCCAGCTCTGCCCGTTGACCTGCACGCCGGTGCCCTGCCAGGCCTGGTTGGCCTGCACCTGCACGGTACGCTTGAGCAGGTCGCTGGCAACCACGTCGGCGGCCTGGAAGGTCAGCGCGGTGATGGTCAGGGTCGGGTTGGCGGTGCCGGTGGTGGGGAACACGCCGTCACCGACCAGGAACAGGTTGGGGTGGTCCCAACTGCGCTGGTCCTTGTTCACCACCGATTTGGTGCTGTCCGTGCCCATCCGATAAGTGCCCATCAGGTGGCCGGCGCCGAAGAACGGATAGTGCTGGCCGTCATACTCGAACACCGTCTGCGGCCCCGGGCCCACCTTGGGCGCGAAGTCGGTCAGTTCGGTGGCGCCCAGCAGTTCGGTGATGATATGCGTGGCGGCCAGGCGCGCCTGCTTGAATCCCTCCTTGGTGTAGTTGGAGAAGTCGTAGGTGATCTGCGGCCGAGGCAGGCCTAGGCCATCGGTGAACGTCTTCGACACCTCCACCCGGCAAACCGCCTTGTCCGGGTCTTGCTCCAGTTGCTCGACCAGGAAGCCCAGGCGGAACTGGCGGGTCAGCACGCTGTTGAGCTGCTGCACCAGTGCCGTGCCGGACAACGCCTGCTGGCCGGGGTTGGCACCGCCGATGTTGGTGCCGTCGATGTAATCGCAGACCGTGGTGTACGGATCATTCGCCGACCAGTTCCAGCCCTCGTTGCCGATCTCGATACGCCAGGCGGCACGCTGGCTGCGGAACGCGCCGTCGCGCATGTCCTCGATCCCCGAGGTGGACAGCGGCCCGCGGAACGGGAACAGCGGCTTGCCTTCAGGCATCAGGCCCCAGGCCAGGTATACCGGGTGGTCGGACAGCCCCCGACCGACCTGGCCGCTGCTGTTGGCCACACCGTTCGGGCTGTGCGGGCCGACCGAGTTGAGCAGCAGTTTCGGCGTTTCGATCGCGTGGGCGGCGATCACGTAGCGTTTACCCTGGGCCAAGCCGTTCTGCCGCCTGCCGTCGTTCTGGTACTGGATGTACTCGATGCCGGTGACGCCGCTGGCATCGACCTGCACCTTGCTCGCCACACTCTGGTAAAGGATGCGCACATTGCCGGTATCCAGCGCCTTGGCCATGGTCACGGTGGCGTCATACTTGGCCTGGATCGGGCAGATCGGCGTGCAACTGGTGTTGCCGGCGCACACCCGGCGGCCGTTGTCGTTCTGCGAGTTGCGCCCGGCTGGTGTTTGCCGCACCTTGAGCGTGACACCCTGGTACTGGGTGCCATCGACGGCCTTGCCCAGGCCTTGGTCGACCAATGACGGAGGAATGCCGTGCATGCTGTATTTGTAGCCCGGCGGGAAGGTTACGCCGAGGTAGCTTTGCGACGCGACATCGGCGGATACGCCTATCTCCTCCTCGGCGCGACAATAGGCGGTTTGCAGGTCGTCGTAGCTGATCGGCCAGTCGACCCCAACCTGATACACGCTGCGCATGCGAAAGTCGTTGGGCAACAGGCGCAGGGCCGTGCCCATCCAGTGCCACATGGTGCCGCCGCCCACGCGTTCATAGGTGCTGGCGAACAGCAACGGTCCCTGCTGTACCAGGTAGCTCTTCTGCGCCTTGTTCGGGTCACTGCTGCCGGCGGTTATCAGGTCCTGGATGGTTGCCCGTGGGGCGAACTGCGTGGCCGGGGTCTGCTCGGTCTGCTCGGGGGGGTAGGGTGACTCGGGCGCCTTGAGCACGGCGGTGTAGAAGCGCTCCAGGTACTCGCTGCGGTTCGGCGGTATGGCCGGGCCAGACTCGAGCACCAACACTTTCAAGCCGGCCAGGCCCAACTGGTAGGCCATGACGCTGCCGGCCATACCGGCGCCCACCACGATCACATCGGCGGTTTCGATACTTTGGGTTTGTACATTGCTCATGGCTGCTGCCCTTCCTTGGCGTCAACACCGGTGAACTGCTTGAGTGTGGGGGGCTGCTCGGCCCAGTAGCCGAAGTGGAACTGGCTGTAGCCCATGGGGTGGGACTGGGCGATCTTCCACGCCCAGCTTTGCTTGTAGGCCTGGTCGGACACCACGCTGGTGTCACCCTTGTGTGCGCTGCCTTGGTCATACGGCTGGTACCAACTGCCGAGCAGCCACAGCTTCATGATCGAGCGCGCGCCTTGGGCGATCTGCGGGTCCGAATTGCCGAGTACGGCGCTGGCAATCTGTGCAGGGGGCTGGCCCTTGAGGCTGACGTACAGCTCCAGCAGGTTGCTGAACGCCGCGGTGCCCATGCCTTGCTGGGTGGTGGCGAAGAACAGCGGTGGCAGGTTGATCGGGTCGACGGCAGGCGCCAGCCGGTCGGCTGACAGGCCGGTGAGTACGGCGGACAATTCGATGAAGTTCTGCAGGTTCGGGTCGCTCATGGCATCACTCCTTGGCGCCAGTGGATTGGGCACGTTCAAGCAGGAAAGTGAAATCGGCGAAGCTGGTGCGCGGTGACTGGGTCACACGAGTGGTCGCGTTGTTGTGGCACTCCATGCAGCTGGATGACGCCTGCGGCGTGGTGCCCTGGTTGTAGGTTTCCAGCGTGGCGTTCGCCAGGAAATTCGGCGCAGGCGTGCCCAGCGGGTTGGTTGCCGAGGGTACCTGGCAGTCATCGGCGGGGTCGGTCGGCCACTGGGTGCTGATCAACTGGTAGTTGGCCCACACCGTGCCCTTGAGCGCGCCTTGCCATTGTGCGTTGAGCTGGTGGGTAGCGGCGGTGAGCGGAATTTCCCGCACGATCTGCGAAGGCGTGGCCTTCTTCGACGGGTCCCACGGTGGTGCGGGCGGCTCGTTCACCGGGCGGTCGCTGGCCTGGGCGTCGTAGAACAGGTAGGGGCCTTTGCGCTCGCTGACCGGCGTGGTCTTTTCCGGCACGTTGCGCACGTGCTCGAAGCTCGACCATACCCACTGTGGGGCACTGCTGGTCTTGTGCACGATGTGCAGGCCGACCAGCCCGACCTTCTGCGCGCTGCACGACTCGGGAATCACCGCACCCTTGTTCGGGTCGGCGTTGCCGGGGGTGTAGACCAGCGCGTCGACGGCGTGGAAATCCGCCGGGTTGTCACTGCCATCGAGCACTTTCCAGGCCGACTTGACCATGATCGCGCCGACCTGCTGGGTTTTTTGCGAGCCGCAGGCGAAGGCGATGCGGTTGCCGGCCTTGCCCAGGAACGCTTGCTGGCCTTCCTTGCTGTACAGGCCGTTGTTGACGATGTCATCGAACATTGGCTGGTTGACCATGATCGCGTTGCGCGTGTAGGTGCCGCTCTGGTCGACCAGTGGGCCGGTCTTGAACGGCTGGATGAACTCGTCGAGCACGCCGGCGACCTTGCCCATCTGCTGCAGCACGGGCAGGTCCCCCTGGCCTTGGCAGGCAGCGGGTAGCGGCGAGTCCTGGTTCCAGGCGACCGGCTTCTGGCCTTTGGGCAGGAAAATCTCGTAGCTTTCCTTCCACGACTCCCACACCGTCTGCCCCGGCGCGCCGATCTTCAGCGAAGTGTTGGCGCTGCCGTCGGCATTGGCAGGCCAGTTCAGGGCGACGAAGGTCTGCCACGAGAGCACGTCGAAATCGTGTTGCAGGTTGTCCAGGGTGAAGGGGGGCGTGGCGTTGACATCGAAGGGAATCGCCGGTGACAGCACCGGGGGGCTGGCCGCATCGGCCATGGCGAGCGCACTGGTGAAGCTTGCACCCAGGCACGCCAACCGTTTCAGGGTTATTTTCATTGTCGTCTCCTCAGCAGATAGAGCGTCGGGACGACGAGGCGGAGTGGCCCTTCCTGGACCCTATGTTTAGCGTTATCCCTGACGCTAGGCTGAAGGCTAGCCGTCGCGTCGGAACCCCCGGATATATCCGACCAACGGTTTGGATAAGGCGGTGGCGCGCCTTGTCTAAGCGCGCCGGTCTGGCTACCTGCGAACCCTTTCGTAGCGTCTATTGCAAGGTCATCGGCTTCATGCCGTCCGGTAGCTTGCGCAATGTCTCTTCAAGCCGGGCAATCGTCTCTGCGAGTTCATCCGCTTCCTTGTCCTTGCCCTCCCTTCTCAGGCGATCACGCTCCAGGCGCAGGTTGAGGAGATTTTTCTGCAGTTTCAGGGCCGAGGCGTTGAACGGATCCATGCTTTTCTCACGCTGTGGGCGTCCGTGCCGTTGTAGGAAAACTGGACCCTAACAGCTCGAATTTGCGGGAGAAACTGATGTTTCATACAGGCAATGCTTGCTGACGCGAATCTTCCTACTCTGCCTGGAAAAACATCCTACAAGCCACGTTTCAAACCATGTCTTTCCGGCCCGTCTCAACGCGCGAGGTAGCTGGCCGCTGCCGTTTTTGCACGAGGCAGGCCAGCAACTGCGCTTCACTCCGGCCTGCCATGCTTTTGAAACGTTATGTAGCAATTGCAGAGGCCAGCACTACATATGATCCGCATCCACAACCGCCTGGGTGAACGCCTGCGGAGCCTCCTGGGGCAGGTTGTGGCCAATGCCGCCGCTGATCAGCCGGTACTCGTACTTGCCGGTGAAGCGCTGTGCATACGCTGAGGCTGGTGGATGCGGGGCGCCGTTGGCGTCACCCTCCAAGGCAATGGTCGGCACGCCGATGCTGGGGAAGCGGGCCAGCCTGGCTTCAAGCGGGTCGTAGCGTGTTTCGCCCTGTGCCAGCCCCAGCCGCCAACGGTAGTTGTGCACGGTGATCGCCACCTGGTCGGGGTTGTCCAGGGCCTTGGCGCTGCGCTCGAAGGTGGCGTCGTCGAAGGCCCACTTCGGGGAAGCGGTTTGCCAGATCAGTTTGGCGAAGGCATGGCGGTTCTGCTCATAGCCGGCCTGGCCGCGTGCGGTGGCGAAGTAATACTGGTACCACCATTGCAGTTCGGCACTGGGGGGCAGGGGGGCCTTGGCTGCTTCCTGGCTGCTGATCAGGTAACCGCTGACCGACACCAGCGCCTTGACCCGCTCGGGCCACAGTGCCGAGACGATATCGGCAGTGCGTGCGCCCCAATCGAAGCCGGCGAGCACGGCACGCTGGATGTGCAGCGCGTCCATGAACGCGATGACGTCGCTGGCCAGCGCCGCGGGCTGTGCATTGCGTGGGGTGGCGGCAGACAGGAAACGGGTCTGGCCATAGCCGCGAACGTAGGGCACCAACACCCGGTAGCCTTTGGCGGCGAGGGCAGGCGCGACATGTTCGAAGCTGTGGATGTCGTAGGGCCAGCCATGCAACAGGATCACCACCGGGCCGTCGGCTGGGCCCTGCTCGACATAGGCCACGTCGAGCACGCCGGCGTTGATATGTTTCAGCGGGCCAAAGTCATCCTTCACGCTGGCGGCTGGCTGGACCTCCTGTGGCGCAGCCGTGGCGATATTCACCGACATCAGGCCAAGCGGCAACAGGGCACAGGCAAGCAGCGTACGGCTGAAACGGCGTGGCAGGGCGGTGCTCGGGTGGCGGGCAGACATTGGGCATCTCCTTGACGAAACCATCGGTGCGGGTTGATGGGCCCAGTAGAGAGGATGGCTGTATCGGTGATGTGTCCGCTCGGCGTGCAGCCGCGTGGTTGTGTATCAGGGTTCGGTCTGTACACATTAAGCTACAAACCGCAGCGTCAGCCGCCGCCGGCAAGCGCGCTGTCAGCCAGTACCTGTTCCGTGCGCAAGATCCATGCATAATCCAGGGCCAGGTTAGCCAGCGAAAGGGCGTGTACGTCCTCTGCGGGCCAAAGTCGGCCATGCAGGTCGTGCTGGTCGAAGGTGAAGCAGGCGTCTTCGACCACCACCGCATCGAAACCGAGGTTGCCCGCCGAGCGGGCAGTGGATTCCACGGAGTTGTTGGTAATGACCCCGGCGATGACCAGTTGGCTGATTCCGCGAGTGTGTAGCCAGCGCTCCAGGCCAGAGTTGGCGAAGGCATCGGGCACATGCTTGTCGAACACCGTTTCGCTCGCCAGTGGCCTGAACGCAGGCTGGAATTCGCAACCGGACTGCCCAGGCCAGAACACCGAATCCGGCGAGCGGGACAGGTGGCGTACATGCACCACCGGGCGCACCAGACGACGCCATGCAGCCAGCAACTCGCCAATGCGCAGTTCGGCTTCGGGATTGTTGCGCCGGCCCAGACGTGGGTGGTGGATGCCGGCCTGAAGGTCGATCAGCAGCAGGGCTGTGTTGTCGGTAAAAGCGGTCATGGCGGGTGGCACTCCCTGGCAGGTTCGAGCGGTTGACCCTAGCACAGCGTCGATGACAGGGCAGCCTGCGTGAACATCAGCCTGCGGGCTGTTGCGCAGCCCAGCGAGGCCAGCTGGGTTGGTCATCTGATCCGCTTTTTTTCCACAAACCTGAATCTGTAACCGTATCAGTCCAGATCGGACAATAGGCCCATTCCCGCATCCACACTGTTGAGGTTCCGATGGGCAAGCTCGCGCTGTTCCTGGGTGGTTTTCTGCTGTTGACCCTGCTGATAGGTATTCTTGGCACCATCCCGCCAAGCTGAACTCGATTCCTGCACTTCCCACCTCTGCGCGGCCTGCCCGGTTTCCCGGCGGGCCGGCTGCCGTTCGTTTTGGCCGATTCACCCTGCCGATTTGTACGATAAGTCGTTCTTTACGCTGGGAAATCTGTCCACAAAAAACGTGGGTAGGTCTGTGGATAAAGTGCTGCAAGCCAAGCCTGCGGCGGGCTCTGTTAAATTGAGCAGAATTTGAACAGCCGTTCCCGGGGCGTTTCAGCAGGCCATGCCGGCGCGGCGCAGGGCGCCAAGCAGGTCACGTACCCGCGCCGGTAGTTCGCCGGCGGGGTAGACGGCATGCATCTGCGGGTCCTGGCCGCTGCTGGAGGTCAGGCGATAATGCGGGCACACCCGCACCAGCCGCCCTGTCTTCACCTGTGCTTCGCCGACCCAGGCAGCCAGGCGAGCGATGCCCGCACCGGCCAGCGTGCTGTGGTACACCGCGTGGCCTGAGTCCAGGCGCAGCCTCGGTCTGGGGCGCAGGCTGGTGATCTGGCCGTCGCGACAGAAGTGCCAGGCTTTGAGGATCCGCGGCGCGGTGTGCAGGATCAGGGCATGCCTCTGGAGGTCTTCGGGGTGCTGTGGCGTGCCGGCCAATGCCAGGTATGCCGGGCTTGCATACAGGTGGCGCTGGTAATCCCACAGCGGGTAGCCAATCAACTCGCTCGATTGCGGAAAGGCGCCGCGCACCACGAAGTCGAACTTGCCTTGCAGCGGGTCGACGGCGCCGTCGTTGTACTGCACATCCAGGGTGACCTGCGGGTGGCAGCGGGAAAACTCGGCCAGCACCTGTGGCAGCATATGTTCGCCCAGCAGTTGCGGTACGGCGAAGCGAATCCAGCCTTGCGCACTGCCGCTGAGCGCGGCCAGTTCGTCGGCGGCATCACGTTGCACATCCAGCAAGCGTTCGGCGTGTGGCAGCAGGCGCTCACCGGCTTCGGTCAGGCTCACGGCGCTGGCGTTGCGGTTGAGCAGCTTGCTGCCAGCGTTATCTTCAAGCGCCTGTACCGCACGAGTCACTGCGCTGGGCGAGCGCCCCAGGGCGCGGGCCGCGGCGACGAAACTGCGCTTGTGCGCGACACTGACGAACGCTTGTATCTCCCGCAGCATGTCCAGTGCCATTGCCGGCTCCTTGTTGCAGTTTTCGCAATGCGGTATTTCACCACAAGTGCAGCACTTTGATTAGCCTTGCTGGCGTCTTCACTGCCTGGAACCGCATCATGATGGATATCGCTGTGCTTTCCGTGTTCGCCTTCGCCGCCGGGCTGATTGACGCCGCCGTCGGTGGCGGCGGGCTGATCCAGATTCCGGCCTTGTTCAACGTGTTGCCTACTGCGCAACCGGCGGCCCTGCTTGGTAGCAACAAGCTGGCTTCGGTATGCGGCACGGCCTTCGCGGCGCGTTCGTTCATCCGCAAGGTGACGCTGGACTGGGGGTTGATCGTGCCGGCTGCGCTCAGCGCCTTTGTCATGTCGTTTGCCGGGGCTGCCACGGTGTCGCTGGTACCGCCCAGCGTGATGCGCCCGGCGGTGCTGGTACTGATCGTGCTGATGGCGATCTACACCTTCTGCAAGAAGGATTTCGGCACCTTGCACAAACCCGCGAAGATCGGCCGCAAGGAACAGTGCCTGGCAGTGCTGATCGGCGGCGCGATCGGCTTTTACGACGGCCTGTTCGGGCCGGGTACCGGCAGCTTCCTGATCTTCCTGTTCATCCGCTTTTTCGCGTTGGACTTCCTGCACGCCTCGGCGTCGGCAAAGGTCGTGAACATCGCCACCAACCTGGCGGCACTGGTGTTTTTCGTGCCCTCGGGGAACGTGCTGTACGCCATCGCCTTGCCCATGGCAGCGTGCAACATCCTTGGCGCGCTCACCGGCACCTGGCTGGCGGTGCGCAAGGGCGCGGGTTTTGTCCGCGGGCTGTTCCTGGTGTTGTTGTGCGTGCTGATCACCAAGTTGTCGTGGGACTTGCTCGCCGGCTAGTTCAGATTACCTGGCGCTGTGCCTCGGCCTGTTCCACGCGGTTGCGGCCATGGGCCTTGGCCCGGTACAGCGCCTGATCGGCGAGCGCCAGCAGCGCGTCCAGGCTGGGAGCCGGGGTGTCGGCGGCACAACCGGCCACGCCGATGCTCACGGTAATCTGCAGGGGCTGGTCGGCCTGCATCACCTGCAGGTCCTGCACGGCGCGGCGCAGGCGTTCGGCAGTGAACTTGGCCCGCTCGGGCGCCAGCCCCGGCACGACCACAACGAACTCTTCGCCACCCATGCGGGCGAGCAATTCACCTTCGTGCAACTGATCTTGCAGGGTAGCGGCGAACTGGCGCAGCACCTGGTCACCTATGGCGTGGCCGTGGACATCGTTGATCGCCTTGAAATGGTCGATGTCCAGCATCATCAGGGTCAACGGCAGCGCCTGGGCGTGTTGCTGGCGGCTGTCCAGCAGGGCATTGGCGCGGCGGGTGAAGGCGCTGCGGGTGAGCACGCCGGTCAGGTGGTCGATGGTGGCCTGGTGCGCCAGGCGAGCCATGAGGCTGCGGTTGGCCTGGCTGACGCAGGCCACCACCAACGGCCCGAGCACCAGCATGGCGATGCCCAGTCGCGCCGACACCAGGGAGGTCACGCCCGGCTCGCTCTGCGGCACGATGAAATGCATGAGGTTTTGTGCCACGGCCACGATCAGTGTGCTGCCGGCAGTCAAGGTCAACAGCGCAACCAGAAAGGGTGAGTAGGTCCAGGCACACCACAGCAGCGCGGCAATCGGGAACGCGATGGCCCCGGGCCCACCGAAGGCAATGGCGAACGCCAGCGAGGCCAGCAGCACCAGCAGCGGCGCCAGGCGGATGGCCTCGGCGCCGCCGCGTAGCAGGGCGGGCGCCGAGGGCGCGGTGAGCAGCACTGGCAGCACCAGTACACTGGTCGAGAACTGTTCGCTGAACCAGGCCAGCCAGGTCGCCCGCAAGGATTGGTCGAACCAGGGGGCAGCCATCAGCGTGGCCATGCTGGCCGCTACCGCGGCGCCAGCGGCACTGGCGGCAAACATGCTGAGTACGCCGTGCGGGGTACGCATGCGCCGGTGCAGGCGCGGTAGGCGCGCAAGCAATTGCCACAGCGTGACGACCATGCCCAGGTTGCACAGGTTGAACCACAGCGCCGGTACCCAGGCGCTACCGCACAGCAGGTCGGCGCCCACCATGGCCAACCAGACCAGGGCGAAGCCGGCCAGGGTGGCCTGCCGGGGGAAACGCAGCAGCACCCCGGCCAGTACCGCATTGACCGGCCAGAACAACGACAGGGATTCGATCGGCCGGGCCAGGATACCGCCCACCGTCAGGGCAAAGGTCAGGGTGAGCAGAATGACGAGGTGCAACAAGCGCGATTGGGCTGGAAAAACCATGGGCTCGACCGGCAAAGCGGAAACGAAATCCAGGACAACGGCTGGACGCACCTGGGGCAATGACGCATCAGTGTGTTTCGTCAGGGGACTTGATGTCAATCTGCCCCCGATCGGGCTGGATGATGTCAAACTGCCGTCACCGCTTGCGACGCGCCTCACAGCCTGAAGAACCAAGGCACCATCAACACGGTCACCAGCATCACCAGCAGCGTGAACGGCACGCCGACCTTGACGAAATCGGCAAAGCGATATTGTCCAGGGCCCAGCACCAGCGTATTGACTGGCGAGGAAACCGGCGTCATGAACGCGGCCGAGGCGGCCAGCGCCACGGTCATGGCGAACGGGTAGGGTGACATGCCCAACTGCGCGGCGGTGCTGACGGCTACCGGGGCCATCAATACCGCAGTGGCGGTGTTGGAGATGAACAGGCCGATCAGCGCAGTGACCGCAAACAGGCAGGCCAGGATGGCGCCAGGGCCCGCACCGCCGAGTACGCTGACCAGCCCGCCCACGGCCAGGTCGATGCCGCCGGTTTTCTGCAGTGCCTGGGCAAAGGGCAGCATGCCGACGATCAGTACCAGGCTCTGCCAGTGGATGGCCCGGTAGGCGCTGTTCATGTCGATGCAGCGGCCTGCGCCCATCAGCAGGCAGCCGATCAGCGCGGCGATGACGTTGGGTACCGCGCCGCTGACCATCAGGCCGACCATCACTGCCAGGCTCAGCAGCGCCTGCGGTGCGCGCCTGCGGGCGGGCGCGACCAGGTCGATTTCCGCAGGCAGGCTCAGGACCAGAAAGTCCTTGGGCCGGCTTTGCAGCTGGCGCACCGCCTTCCACGGTCCGACTACCAGCAGGGTGTCGCCCAGGCGCAGCTTCTCTTCCACCAGTTGCGCCTCGATCGCTGCCTGCTCGCGGCGCAGGCCGACCACGTTGAGGTCGAAGCGCGTGCGGAAGGCCAGCTCGAGAATGCTCTTGCCGATCAGTTGCGAGCCTGGCGGTAGCGAGACCTCGGCCATGCCCAGCTCCTGGGACTGGTCAATGAAGTAGGCGGCCTTGAAGTGCAATGGCTCCAGTTGCATGGCCTGGCACAGGCTGCGCAGGTCGTCCCGGTTGGCAAACAGATCCAGCAGCAGCACGTCGCCCTGCTGCAGCACGGTGCCGGAGTCGGCGGCGATCACCCGGGTGGTGAACTTGTGCTGGCGCTCGATACCGATCACGTTGGCGCCATGCCGCGTACGCAGTTCCAGCTCGCCCAGGGTATGGCCTATCAATGGCGAGTGCGGGCGGATGCGCAGGCGCCGTTCACGGCCGCTGAGCTTGTAGTCCAGCACCAGGTCGAGCAAGGTGCGACGGCTTTCCACCCGGCCGTCCTTGCGCACCTCGCCATTTAGCCAATGCCGGGTCAGCAGCATGTAGCCGATGCCCAGCACCAGCACCACCAGGCCGAACGGGGTGAAGCTGAAGAAGCTGAAGCCCACTTCGCCATGGCGCACCAGCTCGCTGTGCACCACCACGTTGGGCGGCGTTGCCACCAGGCTGAGCATGCCGCTGATCAGGCCGGCGAAGGCCAGCGGCATCATCAGGCGGCTGGGCGAAAGCTGCAGGCGCGCGGCGATGCTCAGCACCACCGGAATGAAGATGGCCACCACGCCAGTGGAACTCATGATCGACCCCAGCCCCGCCACGGCCACCATCAGCAGCACCAGCAAACGAGCTTCGCTGTTGCCGGCACGCTCGCTCATCCACTCGCCGATGCGGTAGGCAATACCGGTGCGCACCAGGCCTTCACCGATTACGAACAGGGCGGCGATCAGCACTACGTTGGGGTCACTGAAGCCGGCCAGGGCCTGCTCCACGGTCAGGATGCCCGACAGTGGCAGGGCGAGTATCACCAATAGCGCGACCACGTCCATGCGCGGGCGGTTGATGACGAACAGGACGATGACGATGGCCAGCAGGCCGAGGACCCAGAGCAGCTCTTGGTTCATGGGGAGGGGGTGTTCCTTCACACGGGGGCACGTTAGACAGTAGCAGGCAGTGTGCCGGATTGTGCTGAAGGAGATATTGATGTACTGCAGGGTCGGCAAAACAGAAGGGGCCGCATGGCGGCCCCTTGGTCACCGCGATCAGTGACGGTGACGGTGACGGCGGCCGCCATTGTCGCCCAGGTGGTTGCCGATGGCACCACCGGCCGCGCCGCCCAGGCCGGCACCCACGGTAGAACCGGTCTTGCCGCCCACCGCGCCGCCCAGCAGCGAACCGCCAGCCGAGCCCAGGCCACCGCCGATGGCAGCTTCGGTACGGTTGCCTTTGCGTGCGCCTACTGCACTGCCGGCTGCGCCGCCGAGGCCGGCACCAATGGCCGCCCCGGTGCGGCCGCCGATCTGTTGGCCGACAACGTTACCCAGGACACCACCCAGGCCACCGCCAATGGCGGCAGTACCGTCACCGGCGAAAGCGCCCTGGCACAGCAGCAGGCCAAAGGCAAGGGAAGGCAGAGTCAGACGCATGATACGAACCTCGAAGGAGTCATCAGGTAAAGGTGCCGCGCAATGGGCGGCGGGTCAGGGGAAAAAGACGCTTCAGCGGTAGTAGCGGTCACCGCGGTAATCACGGTCGTCATCATCGTCGTCATGGCGATCATGCCGATGGTGGTGACGGTGCTCATGGTCGCGGTCCCGCCAGCCATCGTCATCGTCATGGTAGCGATGGCTATGGCAGCCGGCGGTAAGCAGGACAACGGCGATCAGCGAAAGGCTTGCAAGACGGGGTATCACGATATAGGTCCTTGATCCGCAATGGTTTACGGCACACCCCCTGAGACTGAAAATGCTCCATTTGGTTTCGCTGGCAGGCAAAAAATAATTGCCGTGCCAGCGATGAGCTGCTTGGCCTGATGCGGGTAGGTTCAGCGTGCTGGCTGGATCGCCAGCACGACACCATTGGTGATCTGCACCAGCACGTAGTGGTCGCCCATGCGTACCCAATGGCTTTCCTTTTCCGGTGCCGGCAGGCCTTTGGCTTTCCAGTTCGTGAGCGCCTGGTCGTCGCGCTTGTACTGGTCAGGCGCCTTGTCGCCGACCTTGAGTTCGCGGTTGTGGGTTTCCGGGGCGGTGATGCTTTCTTCGCTGGACGGGGCGGCGCTAACGGCCAGGGGCAGGCAAGGCAGGGCGGCAAGAAGCAGGTAGTGCAGTTTCATGACGATTCCTCGTAACGACGTGTATTAGCTGCGACAGCGGTTTGCGCCTGGCAATTCACTCGCGATGCCTGCCAATGCTAGAGTCGCCTTCTTTTTAACCCTGAGGATGGAACATGCGTGCGATTCTGCCGATGGCCGCGGCGCTGATGCTGGTGGGTTGTGCTTCTGCAACCATGGAAACGGCCCGCGACGGCAAGCCGACCGCGCAACTCGACTCGCACAAGGCGCCGCAACTGGTAGCCCAGTGCATCCAGTTCAGCTGGCAGGAGGAGAAGGTGTTTGGCGACGACGCCAGCGGCTACCTGGAACCGCGCGAGCAGGGCGGGTTCACGGTTTATACCCGTGAAGCCGAAGCGTTCGTGGATGTGTACCCGCAAGCCGGTGGGGCACGGGTGGATTTCTACGCGCAGAACAACGACGGCGTGGCCCTGCAGCGCCGTGCGGCGGCGGCGACCTGCCTGTAACGCGCCGAATGGCAGGCCGAAGGCACAACGCCCGTCCCTGTGGGAGCAGGCTCACCCGCTAATGCGACATTGGCCGTCCCGGCGCATTCGCGGGTGAACCCGCTCCCACAGGGGCCGCGCGAACCTTATGGCTGCAGAACCCTGATCAGGACAGATATCCCCCGTCGACATTGAGCGCCGTGCCGGTGGTGTAGCTGGAGGCATCGCTGGCCAGGTACAACACGGCGCCGGCCATCTCTTTAGGGTCGGCTACGCGTTTGAGCGGGATCTGCTGCAACGCGGCGTTGCGGATGGCGTCATTCTTCACCAGTGCCGAGGCGAACTTGGTGTCGGTAAGGCCCGGCAACAGGGCGTTGCAGCGGATGCCGAACGGCGCACATTCCTTGGCGAAGACCTTGGTCATGTTGATGACCGCCGCCTTGGTCACCGAATAGATGCCCTGGAACAGGCCCGGCGACACCCCGTTTATCGATGCGACGTTGATGATGCTGCCGCCGCCCTGCTCGCGCATCAGCTTGCCGGCCTCCACCGACATGAAGAAGTAGCCACGGATGTTGACGTCCACGGTCTTCTGGAATGCGCCCGGGTCGGTGTCCAGCACGTTGCAGAACTGCGGGTTGGTCGCCGCATTGTTGACCAGGATGTCCAGCCGACCGAACTGTTCGCGAATGCCGGCAAACACCTGCTGGATCTGCTCCAGTTCGCCAATGTGGCAAGCCACCGCCGTGGCCTTGCCACCGGCGGCGATGATGGCGTCGGCGACCTGCTGGCAGCCATCGAGCTTGCGGCTGGACACAATCACATGGGCGCCCTGTTGCGCCAGCAGATGGGCAATCGCTTCGCCGATGCCACGGCTGGCGCCGGAAACGAAGGCGATCTTGCCATCGAGGTCGAACAGGTGGGTCTTGGACATGCTGTTTTCCTTGTTATCCGTCGTCGAGGTCGGGCTCAGAGGCTGGACTTGGCAATGACCTGCAGGGTCATTTGCTCCAGCAGGCGGTTCATGTGAATGAACTGGGCGAAACGCTTGTCCTGGGTCTGGCCGTGGTAATAGCGGTAGTAGATCTGCTGGACGATGCCGGCCAGGCGGAACAGGCCATAGCAATAGTAGAAGTCAAAGTTGTCCAGGCGGATGCCGGCGCGCTCGGCGTAGTAGTCGACGAACTGGCGGCGGCTGAGCATGCCCGGCGCATTACTGGGCTGGCGGCGCATCAGTTGCACCGGCGCCGGGTCATCGGCCTCGATCCAGTAGGCCAGGCTGTTGCCCAGGTCCATCAGCGGGTCGCCGAGGGTGGCCATTTCCCAGTCCAGTACACCGATGATGCGCATGGGGTTTACGGCATCGAGGATCACGTTGTCGAAACGGTAGTCGTTGTGCACGATGGCCGGGCGTGGGTGGTCCGCAGGCATCTTTTCGTGCAGCCAGGCGGTCACCTGTTCCCAACGCGGGGCATCCGGGGTCAGGGCCTTTTCATAGCGGCTGGTCCAGCCTTCGATCTGGCGCTGTACATAGCCTTGCGGCTTGCCGAGGTCGGCAAGGCCGCAGGCGTTGTAGTCCACCTGGTGCAACTCTACCAGGCGGTCGATGAAGCTTTTGCACAGGGCCTCGGTGCGCGGGGCATCGAGGTCCAGTTCGGCCGGGATGTCCGAACGCAGGATGATGCCGTTGACCCGCTCCATGACATAGAACTCGCCGCCAATCAGGCTGCTGTCGGTGCAGTGCACGTAGGCCTTGGGGCAGTACGGGAAGCCGCTGTTCAACTGGTTGAGAATACGGAACTCGCGGCCCATGTCGTGGGCCGACTTGGCCTTTTGGCCAAACGGCGGGCGGCGCAGCACGAAGTCGCGGCCCGGGTAGCTGACCAGATAGGTAAGGTTGGAGGCGCCTCCGGGGAACTGGGTGATGCGCGGCAGGCCGTGCAGGCCGGGGATATTGGCCTTGAGGTAAGGGTCGATGACGGCTGCATCAAGTTCTTCGCCGGGGCGTACCTGGGTGGACTGGTCGGTGAGCGTCATGCGTTTTCCTTATTCTCGATCGCAAGGACTATTGGCTAATCTAATGCGCTGGTGAGGTTGGAACAAGCGTGCCAATTGCCAAATAGGTGCGGGTGTTGCTGCACGATCAACTGCCTTGATGAAAGCTGCGCTGATCGCCTGGTGCGCTGCTACAAAAGCAAGCTCAGCCTGGCGAGGGCAAAAAAAAACCGAAGCCATTCAGGCTTCGGTTTTCCATCAGGCGGTATCCCCAGCCCTCAGGACGGGAACAGCTCGCTGAGCTTCATCGACAGCATCATGTCGCCTTCGACGCGCAGCTTGCCGCTCATGAATGCCTGCATGCCGTCGGTTTCGCCGCTGACGATACCCTTCAGGGTTTCGCTGTCCATGACCAGCGTGCAGTTGGCATCCGGGTTTTCGCCTTCCTGCAGGTCGCAGGTGCCGTCCTTGACGATCAGCGCGTAGTGCTTGTCTTCGTCGGTGATGTTGAAGCCGAACACCAGGTCCAGGCCGGCGGCAGCGGATGGGTTGAACTTCTCTTGCATCTTTTTGACGGCATCAGCTACGGAGGTCATGGCGCATTCCTTATAGAGTGATTTACATGTCCCCGCAGGGACACAACAAGCCGGGCTCATCGATAGGTGACAAGCTCCGGCGCCTTCAACAGCTGCACATGGGCCTGGCTGTTGAAGGAAGCCAGTGCCACGTCGCGGCCGCGGAACTTCAGCTGGCTGAGCGACGTGTTGATGATCTGCCAGTTCAGCGCGAACGCCTGGCCGGGGGTAATGCAGGTAACCAGGTGGAGCAGGGCGGCAATGGTGCCGCCCGAGGTGAAGATGGCGATATTGTCACCGCCGCCGGCGGCATCGAGCACACGCTGCAGGCCACCTTGCACCCGGGCGGTGAAGGCCTGCCAGGTCTCCAGGCCATCGTCGGTACGCTCGCCCTCGTACCAGCGCTGCACCATCAGTGCGAACAGGCGCTGGAATTCGCTGCGATGCTGTGCGCCGTTACGCAGGATGTGCAGGGCGTCGGGTTCGTCCGGTAGCAGCCCGGGCAACAGGGCGCGGATCACGCCGTCGGCGTCGAACTCATTGAACGCTGCGTCGGTCTCAACAGCCGGCACCGGGCAACCGCTGGCATGCAAGGCTGCCAATGCCAGGCGCGCGGTATCCTGCTGGCGGCGCAGGTCGCCGGCCACGCAGCGGTCCAGGCGCAGGCCGAGCTGGGCCAGGTGTTCGCCCAGGGCCTGACTTTGGCGCACACCCACGGGTGAGAGGACGTCGTAGTCTTTGGCGCCGAAGGAGGCTTGGCCATGTCGGATCAAGTAGAGGTTGCCCACGAAAGGTTCCGGCCTGTTGGAGGTTGCTGCGAGGTTAGGATGCGGCACACGGGCTGTCAACGAAAAAACATACAAGCGTTTGAAAAGGTTGTTTGAAAGATGTTGCCAGCGTTTGCACTGGCTGGCAGCACCTGAGGCGCAACGGTATGCTTGCTACAGTTACGCGCCGTTGTGGCGCAGGTATTTAAGGAGTCAATGTGGAGTTTCTTGCCGAATACGCAAGCTTTCTCGCCAAAACCGCCACCCTGGTCATCGCCATCCTCGTGGTGCTGTCGGCCATTGCCGGGCTGCGGGGCAAAGGGCGGCGTAAACCGGGTGGGCAATTGCAGGTCACCCGCCTGAACGAATTCTACAAGGACCTGCGTGAGCGCCTGGAGTCCGGCCTGCTCGACAAGACCCAGCTCAAGGCGTTGCGCAAGCAACAGGCCAAGGCAGAAAAACAGCAGCAGAAGAAGAAGGGCAAGGCCGAGGAAAAGGGTCGGGTCTTCGTCCTCGACTTCGATGGCGACATCAAAGCCTCTGCCACCGAAAGCCTGCGCAACGAAATCACCGCACTGCTGACCCTGGCCACCCCGCAGGACGAGGTGGTACTGCGCCTGGAAAGCGGGGGAGGCCTGGTACACAGCTATGGCCTGGCCGCATCGCAGCTGGCGCGTATTCGTCAGGCCGGTATTCCGTTGACCGTGTGCATCGACAAGGTGGCTGCCAGCGGCGGCTACATGATGGCCTGCATTGGCGAAAAGATTGTCAGCGCACCGTTCGCCGTGCTGGGTTCCATCGGCGTCGTTGCGCAACTGCCCAACGTCAACCGCCTGCTGAAAAAGCACGACATCGATTTCGAAGTGCTCACCGCTGGTGAGTACAAGCGCACCCTGACCGTGTTCGGCGAGAACACCGAGAAGGGGCGGGAGAAGTTCCAGGAAGACCTGGACATCACCCATCAGCTGTTCAAGGATTTCGTCGCCCGTTATCGCCCGCAACTGCACATCGACGAAGTGGCCACCGGTGAGGTCTGGCTGGGCGTCGCGGCACTCAACCGCAAGCTGGTGGACGAGTTGCAGACCAGCGACGAGTATCTCAGCGAACGCGCGCGCACGGCCAACCTGTTCCATTTGCACTATGCCGAACGCAAGAGCCTGCAGGAGCGCATCGGCATGGCGGCCAGCGGCACGGTGGAAAACACCGTGGTGGGTTTATGGAGTAAACTCGGCCGCCTGCGCTAACACCTTGAACCCGTTGAAATTTTTTTTCGTTCAGGGGGTTGCAA
Source organism: Pseudomonas sp. TE21394 (assembly GCF_054057835.1). Lineage (NCBI taxonomy): Bacteria > Pseudomonadati > Pseudomonadota > Gammaproteobacteria > Pseudomonadales > Pseudomonadaceae > Pseudomonas > Pseudomonas sp. TE21394. The sequence continues at coordinate 4,124,293 of NZ_JBSRZR010000001.1, forward strand.
GGTTAAACGAATGCAGACATAATGGCGCCCATCGAAACGCAGCAAACCTTGAAAAAGGTTCACCGTTTCAAGGAGATAGCGAAGCGCAAGCCGCTAGATCCGAACTTTGAGGCCGAGTAGCAAAGTGGTTATGCTCCGGATTGCAAATCCGTCTACGCCGGTTCGATTCCGACCTCGGCCTCCACCATTCGAAAGCCCCGCAGATTAACGTCTGCGGGGTTTTTCTTTTATGGGTCGGAAAATGCCATGAGCACCTGCAAATGTAGCGGTAGAGCGGCGGCGGCAGGTTTGGCTCATGGGTTTCTGAGCAAAATTGCAGAATTTGGTATTTATTTTGCGGGCATTTTTCAGTATCTGGCTTTAATTGCCAGGGATTCTGCACAATTGCCTGTATAATGACTGCCTAGCCGTTTTCTGCGGCTTTACACGTTGAGGTAGCTTTATGCACCAGGCCATATCCCCCGAGACGCAGCGTGCCCATGAGCGCTTGAATGAACAGACCGAGCGGTTCATCAAGCAGGGAGGCCAGATCGAGAGCGTTCCCTCTGGAGTCAGCGGAGTGCTAGCGAGCAAGCCGAAGGTCGTTTGGACCAACCCTCACACGGCCAAGCCCATCCACAAGCGATAGCACGTTCAAAAACAGCACTGCTTGGTTGCTCCATAGCGAATGCGAGGGCACAAGTATGGTTGAGGCACCTAGTGATTTGGATATTGCCGGGTGGATTGGAGTCAGCGAGACGGATGTCGCTCTTTACCGGGGTGATACATTTCGATTGAAGGATGGTTCGTGGCTCATCCATTTTTCTTTCGCAATGCCCCGCGAGCTTCGCCACAGCCTTACTGGCAGTTTCACCCTCCTTGTAAAAGCTGAAAACCCAGGCGACAGGCGTATGAGCGAGTTGGATTGAGCATACGATCTGGACTCAAGCTCATTCCAAGCCTTGTCCCGGTGGTCCGTTTTAAACCGCCTGAAAGCGTTGGAGGCGCATACTTCAAATAGCTCAGTACTTCTGAGCATTGAGAGGTGTGTATGTGCAGAGACAGGTATGGTGTAGATAGCGAAAGACAGTGCTGCCAGCCAGCCGGTAATGAAGGTCCGCTACAGAGATCAATCGCTCACAACGGAACCGTTTGCCAAGAGGAGCGTGACGACAACTTCGACACCCTCCCTTGCGAAGAGGGCATAAGCAGGGGCCGCCGGACCCACCGAGGGTATCCCATGCGCAGCGTTATGGTTATCACAAGCGCCCATTGGAATAACGTCCAGCTGTAGATGGGCATTGATGAAAGGATCGGGCCCCGGGGGATAACTGAACCCGCCGAAGGCGCCCTGCGGGCGTTGAGTTGCGGACTTGACCTTCATAGGCGACGCATCATGGATGCTGCGAGAATAAGGCGCTAGCGCACATGGCATTTCAGCCTGCCAATGTGCCTCAAAAGGGATCGAGCCGTGCATCGATGCCGGCCTGCCTGGCCAGAGTAATAAGGTCTTCGACGCCTTCTTGTTCAATTATGCAGCCCACGTAATCGGCGCCGCCTGTGTCCATATGCACAAAGCGCTTTCCGAACCCGCTTAGCCATTGATCGAAATCGATCAGCACCTGCATCAGTGATTGTGTACCTTCCAGCTTGTAGGCATAAACCTGGTCAATACCGCTGGCTTCAACCAGCTTCGGTGCCTGGTACTCGAAATCATCGAAGCCACGCACATCCACGGCCATGAGAATCAGATGATTGAGTGGCTGGCCTTTCTCAGCGTCCAGAAGACCGCTTGCGAGCGCGGTGGCTGGATCCTCTCCCTGGTTGTAATAGCGCAATACCCTTCTGACGAGACGCATGCGTTCTTTTTCTGGCAGACGCGCCAACAAGGCTTGGGTGAATACTTTCAACTGGGCACGCAGTGGATAAAGCTCTCGCATTATCGCGGCGTCGCTCATCCGTGGTTCATCGGGTGGAGGTTGTGTGAAGCGACCGCCAAACAATCGACTGAACAAGCCCATTCCGTTCATTCCCCTTGGTCAGTGAAGCCAGTTGCAAAGCTTACCCCAGCGGTTCAGTGACAGCGAACAGGGTCCAGGTGATATCACCGGTCATTTTCAAGGTTGCCATATCGCGGCAACTGTCCAAGGAGGGCTAAAAACAGCCGGTGGTCCGATTCCGTTCTCGAACTGGGTTACAGCGATTGCGTGCCGCCTCGCTTTCGCTATGGTGAAAGTTCACCAATGGCATACAACTAAAGTCGTAGGAGGCTGACATGAGAAATCGCGGTGAAGTTTTCTGGGAGTGGGCTGATCCGACCCTTCACCACCGCACTCACAACGAGACCCTCAGCGATGGAACGTACATAGATGTTCAAGTGCGACTGTCGCGCACGGGTAAAACACAGATGTTCATTGGGGTGTACGCCGCACGCGGCATGGCCCTTCACGAAGAGGCAATTGAATCGCGCCCCGGTGAATCCATGACCAGGGCTTTGGCCTGGGGTGTGGGCCGGGCTCGCCGCATTGCCACTGACACGCAGCCGCAGTTCGACCGGGTCGTCTGCTCAAAATAGAAGCGAGAGGCGGGTCAGTGGTGAGAACAAATGGGCGCTGGGCTAATCGTTCCGATTTCAGCATTTGCGCCGTCGCCACCCCCCCCGCACTGCAATGCCTCGTTTGTCGCTTGAATTTTTCAAGTACGGCTTTAGAATCACGGCCCGGTCGGCCGGAGCTGCCGACTGTCTTTCTCTCCCATCCGCGAACAAGGAGGTGCCCATGACCCAGTTTCCAATGATGTGTCCGTCAATGAACCGTCAACGAAATCCTGGAGGGGCCGTTGCTGCCCCGCGGAGAACCCAACATGTCTACTCCCTGTCCATCAGTGCTTCTGGTGGCCCTCAGCTCGGCTGAGGAGCAAGCCCAATGCCGTGCCCTGCGGGTACGCGACGAGCAGTCTGACTTCATCGCCAGCAACAGCGAATCGCTGGAACAGGCCGCCGATAGCCCCTGGTGTGAACCCTTGGCCGTGCGTGCGCTGCACAGCGGTGAAATGGTCGGTTTCCTGATGCATGCTCTCGATCCGGATGAGAACAGCCGCTGGATCTATCGCCTGATGATCGACCATCAATATCAGGGGCGTGGTTATGGGCGCGCAGCCTTGCGCGCGCTGCTGGCATACCTGCAACAGCTGCCGGGTGGGCCCGGCGTGGCCCTTGGCGTAGCCCCGGAAAACGTCGCGGCACGACGCCTCTACGCTGGCGAAGGCTTCGTCGAAACTGGCGAAGTGATTGATGACGAGCTGATCATGCGACGAATGTTGGCATGAGCGAAGGCGGGGCGCCCAGGCGTCCCCGCCACCTCGCCTCGTGAGCAAGTGCTAGCCTTCAGGCGGAGTTACCCCACAGACAAATTCATCCGATCCCAAGCGGTGTGAACCAAACTCGACAACATAGCCATGACCACGGCGCTGCGCCTCGGCCGTGGCGGTCTTCTGGTCGGCGTATACATCGACGAAATGCCAGGGATAGCGGTCCCTCAGTACACCCCAGCCAAGCACCCAGCCTTCATTGCCTGGATCGGGTGGCAGGTTCTTCGCCAAGCTGCGGATGCCCATATTTTCACCCCGGTGTGTCCTTCAGGTTTCTGTTTGCAAAACCGCATGGCTCACGGTTTGGGCAGGACCGTATAGGAAGCATCACACTTCGGCTCCAGCAACACCGGCCTGTCGAACAGCATAGTGCCATTGATGATACCGCCGGCTTTCTCCAGACGGGCCCATAACCCCAGGTCATGGATGATTATGCGCGTCGCGGTGTGCGGCTGCTGAAGGCTGAGCTCGTACTCGATTCGCTCAAGCACATCGTTTGCTTCTTCTTCCGTCATGCTGTTCACCCTCTTCGGCTACGTGTCATCCATGCCTGGCTGGTTGCCGGGCAGAAATTCGTACGCTTACCAGAAACTAGAGCCCAGAGCGCGCCGTTGGTTCGCTTTGATCAAGGGGAAGCGTGCGCTGCAGCCACAGCCAGCGCACGCGAACCTCAACCTTCGAACTGAATCACCATACGCCCTTTGATCTTGCCTTCCAGCATCTCCTCGAAGATGTGGTTGATATCTTCGATAGGGCGCAGTGTGACCTTCGGCACCACTTTCCCTTCCGCGGCAAACTGGAAGGCTTCCTGCAAGTCCTGCCGGGTACCAACCAGCGAACCGACCACTTCGATACCGTCCAGCACCAGGCGGGGGATATTCAGGTCCATGGCTTCCGATGGCAGCCCTACTGCCACCAGGCGTCCCCCGGCGCGCAGGGCGTCGACCGCCGAGTTGAAGGCCGCCTTGGCCACTGCAGTCACTACCGCAGCATGGGCGCCCCCGGTCTGTGCCTGGATGACCTTGGCGGTATCTTCGGTGCGTGGGTTGACCACCAGCTCGGCGCCCATTTCGCTGGCGAAGCGCAACTGCTCGTCATTGACATCGATGGCGATCACCCTGGCGTTGAACACGTTCCTGGCATATTGCAGCGCCAGGTTGCCAAGGCCACCGAGGCCGTAGATGGCGATCCACTGGCCGGGGCGGATGTTGGACACCTTCACCGCCTTGTAGGTGGTCACACCGGCACAGGTGATGCTGCTGGCAGCAGCGGAGTCGAGCCCGTCGGGCACCTTGACCGAGTAGTCGGCCTTGACGATGCAGGCTTCGGCCATGCCGCCGTCCACCGTGTAGCCGGCATTCTTCACTTCGCGGCACAGGGTTTCATTGCCGCTATTGCAGTACTCGCAATGGCCGCAACCCTGGTAGAACCAGGCCACGCTGGCCCGGTCGCCTGGCTTGAGCGAGGTGACGCCCGGCCCGACCTCCTGGACCACGCCAATCCCTTCGTGGCCTAGTACCACCCCGGTCTTGTCACCGAAATCGCCATTTTTCACATGCAGGTCGGTGTGGCATACGCCACAGCACTGCATCTTCAGCAGCGCCTCGCCGTGCTCGAGTGGACGCAGGGTTTTCTCCACCACTTCCACGCGACGACCTGGTGCAACAACAGCAGCTTTCATACCAGCCTCCATGTCCTATCCGAATGAGCGGGCTTATCGCCGGGTAAGCATAGCCCTGGGCTGGTACGGTAAAACTGCTTCAGGTCATGGTCTGCGGGCGGATGCATGCCGCAAAAAGAAAAGCCCGCGGCAAAAATGCGGCGGGCTGCAAGAACATAAGGAGCAGGGTTAGTGTGCCCCGCCGCATGTCAGTATTTTGTGAAGCTCAGGTGATGAGAGTGTCACGCATGGCGCAGTTCAAGCTGGCTGATAACGCACACCGAGCCGTCCTCGGCTGGCGTGGTATCGGTATAGTCCACCTGGTTGTACACACCGCCATGGAATTTCAGCGTGCGCGTGGCCCAGCTACTGCTGAGTTGAAGCCCCGAAGTGGTACCTGTGCGGCCATTACAGCTGGCGCTGACCATGCAGGCGCCGTCTCCCGTTACCTCGATGGTGACGTCGAACCGCGCACCTAGCGGGACGTCGGTCAGTACCGTACTGCTGGTTGTCGTGAGCTGGTTGAATTCGGTGCGGAAACCGACGGTGATCCTGGCCTTGTTCCAGAACACTTTGATAGGTGGGCTGTCGTCATCCTTGACGTGCAGCTGGGCTATCACCACTTTCTGAACCAGGTTGACTTTCTGAAGAACCATGGTCTGGTGGTTGCGGTGGCGAGCGGCACTGTTCAACGCCCAATAAACCGGCTCCTTCCATTCACAGCGGGTGCGGTGGGTGCTTTTGCTGGAGGCGCCCTTGGTCGGGGCCGTCAGGCGCACCGAGCCATCACTGAGGCGGGTAACCACCTCGGGCAGCGTCGCCAGCGCCTGGGCGCCGGTCAGTTCCAGCGCTACCGGGTTGGTTGCGGATTTGGCTACAGGGGTAGTGATGATCAGGGTGTCGATGTTTACAGTCATGGATGTTCTCCTTGAAAACAAAGGTCCTGCATCATTTGCGAGCGTGGCCAGCATTGGCAGGGTTCCCTGTGATTTCTCTGCACGGGACGGAGGGAGAACGACGGCCATAAAAAAGCCCGCCGGGAAGGCGGGCAAGCAACGTTTGAAGGGAGAGCCTGCAGAGTGGACCTGGCCGGTTAACCCAGCATTAAACGCTATGCATTGACCTCTGCAACTGTTCGGCCTATATAGGCCTGCCATCCGCCCAGGAGCCAGCATGCACGACGAAGACTACCTGCACGAACCCGAGCATGATCACCTGCTTGATCACGAATTCCTCCATGACCACAGTGAGCCTGAAGCCGACGCCCGAGGCGTCGAGGATGATGTCGAGGAGGATGAAGAAACGCTGGATGACCTCGACGAGGAGGAGCGTGATCACCCAGCCTGGTTCGACGACTGCGAAGAGGAGTGATTCAACGCCGGTCCAGCGAGAAACGGCCGGGGCCGCTCACGACCAGCAGCAACAGGCCGCCCATGATGCCGAGGTTCTTCAGGAACTGGGTCATGTTGGCACTGCGCTCCGGGTCGACCATGTTCCAGAACGGGTGGCCAAGCAGCGCGGTACCGAGCACGAACAGGGCGAACAGGAAGGCCAGCGGCCGGGTATAGAAACCAAGGATCAGCAGAATGCCGACAACGAACTCCATGACCACGGCGACTGCTGCGGCCAGCGTTGGGGCAGGGGCGCCCAGTGAGGTCATGTAGCCGACCGTGCCTTCGAAACCGGTCAGCTTGCCCCAGCCAGACAAGATGAACAGCACCATCAGCAGTATGCGGGCGATCAGTAGCAGGGTGTCGCGTTGACCATCGAACAGTGAGTAGCGCATGGCGGCGCTCCAGTGAACCCGTTTAAGCTCACTCTAGCAGTTGCGCCACGGATTGCTGGCGGGCAATAAAAAGGCGCCCTAAAGGCGCCTTTTCAAAGAAATTTGGTGCGAGTGGCGGGACTCGAACCCGCAAGGCTCACGCCGACAGATTTTAAGTCTGCTGTGTATACCAATTCCACCACACTCGCACGTTTGAAGGGGTCGCGACGACCGGCTCGCTTCTAAGCAGAAGGGCTTCGCAATCAAGCGCGCTTTATAACCCATCGTTATAGTTGAGTCAACCGCAGCGCCTATGATCAATAGAGAAGGTGTCGATCGAAGGGGTAATTGACACCTTGTTGTCATTGCGCCACTTTCCCCCCGCCTGGATCCAATGAGCGTGCAGCAATGACTCAGCCCAATGTTTCGCAGCCTAACGTGTGCCCACGGCTGTTTTGGCGCCTGGTGTTCGCGCAGATGCTTGTCTTGAGCGCATTCCTGTATATTTCGCTGATCAGCCTCGGTGTTTACCTGCTGATGCTGGGGTTCGATGCCGAACAGGCCCAGCCGCAGCAATGGGTGGCCCTGGCCGGTGGTGGCTTCATATTGCTGGTCAGCCTGTGGCTGATCGAAGTGACGATGCCGTGGTGCATTGGCCCGGCAGCGATTGATTCCGAGCGCTGAGCTTAACCCTTCACCTGGGACAGTCACATGAATGCTGGCTGGTGCTCGCGCTCGGCCAAGCCGGTTTTCCCTTTCCTGTCGTACCGGTGGAGTTTGCATGGTTTCAACCGACTGTTTCGAACCCGTGATGCCTGACCACCGCTATGAGCAGTTGGTCCAGTCGGTGGTGGATTACGCCATCTACATGATCGACCCGTCGGGCCATGTGGTGTCATGGAATGCTGGTGCGCAACGCATCAAGGGCTACCGTGCCGATGAGGTGATCGGCCAGCATTTTTCGGTGTTCTTTACTCCCCAGGATTGTGCCGAAGGCCGCCCGGAACGCTTGCTGCGCCAGGCGCTGGAGCAGGGCGGGGCACAGGACGAAGGCTGGCGGGTGCGCAAGGATGGCACGCAGTTCTGGGCCTTGGCCGTGCTGCATGTGATCCACGATGACCAAGGCCAGGTGGTTGTCGTGGCCAAGGTGATCCGGGACATCACCGACCGCCGCGAGGCGGCGCAGCAACTGGATGCGGTACGTGCCCAGCTGTTTCAGGCACAGAAGCTGGAGGCACTCGGCCAGTTGACCGGTGGCCTGGCCCATGACTTCAACAACCTGTTGACCATCATCCTCAGCTCGGCGCACCTGGCCCTGTCCACCAAGGACCCGGCGCGCGCCCAACGCATGCTGCAGCACATTGTCGATGCCGGGCAGCGCGGCACTGAGCTGACCCAGCAATTGCTCAGCTTTGCTCGCCATCGCAAGCTCGACGTGACCCGGGTCGCCCCGGCCAACCTGATCGACGCCACCCGCGGTCTGCTGGAGCATGCGCTGCCAGATTCGATCGAACTGACGGTGTTGGTGCAACCCGACCTGCCGCTGATCGAGATCGACGCCGGGCAGTTGCAGATGGTGCTGCTCAACCTGCTGTTCAATGCCCGCGATGCCATTGCCGGGCCGGGCCGGATCGGCTTGACGGTCGACGTGGTCGAACTGGCCGGCGAGGTCGAAGGGCTGTGCGGTGGTTTCGTGCGTTTCGAGGTGGAAGACAGCGGCGAGGGTATTGCGCCAGCGGTACTGCCGCGCATCTTCGAGCCGTTCTTCACCACCAAACCGTTTGGCAAGGGCACAGGCCTGGGCCTTTGCCAGGTGTACGGTTTTGCCAGGCAGAGCGGCGGCGCGATCTGCGTGAAAAGCGAACCCGGCCAGGGAACTTGCATGCAGCTTTACTTGCCAATCTATCAGGCTCCGGCAGACAGCCAACTCGACAGGTAGACACCATGGCTCAGGCACTCAGGCGGCTGAAGACCAGCATCGAAGGGCTCGATGCGTTGCTCAAGGGTGGCCTGGTGGCCGGTGCGTCCTACATCATTCAGGGGCCGCCGGGGGCCGGCAAGACCATTCTCGCCAACCAGCTGGCCTGCGGGCATGTGCGCGGCGGCGGCCGTGTGCTGGTGGCGACCCTGCTGAGCGAGTCGCACGAGCGGCTGTTCCAGTACCTGGCGACCCTGGAATTCTTCGACCCGGCGCTGGTCGGCGACCCGATCCAGTTCGTCAGTGCCTTTGACGCCCTGGAACAGGAAGGCCTCGACGCGGTGGTACGGCTGCTGCGTCAGGAAATCGCCCGCCAGCAGGCCAGCCTGCTGATCGTCGATGGCGTGCTCAATGCCCGGGTCCGCGCGGAAACCACCCTGGACACCAAGAAGTTCGTCTCCGAACTGCAGGGCCATGCGGCCTTTGCCGGCTGTACCGTGCTGCTGCTGACCAGTGCCCGGCTGGAAGAAGGCAGCCCGGAGCACACCATGGTCGACGGCGTGATCGAACTGGGCGAGCAACTGTGCGGCAGCCGTGCCGTGCGCCATATCCAGCTGCGCAAGACGCGCGGCAGTGGGGCATTGTCGGGGCGCCACGAATGCCTTATCGATGAAGCCGGCATGCATGTCTACCCGCGCCTGGAGGCGCTGTTCAGTCACCCCAGCAATGCTGGCAGCGCTACCCGCGAGCGTGTCAGCAGCGGGGTGGAAACCCTCGATGAAATGCTCGGTGGTGGCCTCGCCACCGGCTCGGTGAGCTTGCTGATCGGGCCCTCCGGCATTGGCAAGACCTCGTTGGGCCTGGCCTTCCTCGGTGCCAGCAGCCCGCAGGCACCGGGGCTGCATTTCGGCTTCTACGAAACGCCCGAGCGGCTGCGTAACAAGGCTGCGTCGCTGGGGCACGACTTTGTCGCGATGGAGCAGGCCGGCAGCCTGCAGCTGTGCTGGCAGCCGACTACCGAGGGCTTGCTCGACCAGGTCGGGGCGCGCCTGCTGGAGCGTGTCGAGGCACAAGGCAGCAAACGCGTGCTGATCGATAGCCTGGGGGCGTTCAGCCGCCTGGCCACCGACCCGGCGCGGCTCAATGCATTTTTCCGCGCGTTGACCGGCGAGCTGCGCGCGCGTGACGTCAGCGTGATGCTGACCTGGGAAATGCGCGATATCTTCGGCGCGGAAATCAGTGCCCCCGCGCCGGACCTGTCGAGCATCGTCGACAACCTGATGCTGATGCGTTTCGTCGAGCTGCAATCGCAGTTGCGGCGGATGCTGTCGATCCTCAAGGTGCGTGACAGCCACCACGACCCTGCCTTGCACGAGCTGCAGATCGGTTCACATGGCATTACCTTGCGCAAGGCGTTCGAAGGCGCCTGTGGTGTGCTTTCGGGAACGCCGGTGCCACAGGGAAGTGGCTGACGGGACGGCCCCATGAACACCATCCTGATCGTCGATGACGAGTACCTGATTGCCGACATCCTTGGTTTCGCCCTGGAGGATGAAGGTTTTCTGGTGGAGAAGGCGAGCAACGGCTGCAAGGCGCTGGAAGCGCTGAAGGAAAAGCGCGTTCAGCTGGTGATCACCGACTACATGATGCCGCTGCTCAATGGCGAGGAGCTGGTGCGCTCGATGCGCGAAGACCCGGCCCTGAGCGGCTTGCCGGTCATTCTCATGAGTGGCGCGCAAGCCAACCAAGGCTGCCCGGACCTGTTTGCCGCAGTGTTCGACAAACCGTTCGACATGGACTGTATGATCGCCAAGGTACGCGAGCTGCTGGGCGCCTGAAGCGCGGGGCGATCAAGCGCATCCGTGCGGCTCGAGGCAGGTCGTTCAGTGTGAGTCGTCGTGCTTCTCCGGGGCTGGGCTGCCGGCCTGGATACGCTTGAAGATCTCTTCGCGATGGACCTGGACATCTTTCGGTGCATCGATACCGATCCTCACCTGCATCCCCTTGACGCCCAGAATGGTGACTTTGATGTCATCATTGATGACGATGCTTTCGCCAACCTTACGGGTGAGTATCAGCATGTAGTTCTCCTTGGTAATTAAAAGTCCGTCGGGCTAGTTGCCACGGCGGCGGGAGCTGGTCCCTCTTCCTTCTCATTAAAGACGCTTTCGGCGGATAGTAATTCCCCGACAGACAAATTCTGTTGCGTGCTTTCAGTCGCAGGTGCCGAAGCAAACCGCCAGGGGTTTGTCGGCCAAGGTGCTCGCTGGCAAGAATAGGGGGCTTGGTGGCCAATGGGAAATTTCTTCGCATCATGGACTGAATAGACCGGGTTAATGGTCCTGCTGTTCCGCCAGTGCTTGAAGAAATACCAGCAATGCCACTTCTTCGCGGTCCAGGCCTTTGCGCAGTCGGCTTTTTGGCAAGTTGGCCAGGCGCCCCGCAGCAAAGTGTTCAAGTACCGCCGGGTGGATGTAGCAGCGCCTGCACACGGCCGGTGTGTTGCCCAGGCGCGTGGCGACCTGGCGGACGATGGCACTGACCTGGCGCCTGGCTTCGCTTTCGGGTTCCCAGGCCAGGGGCCGCAGCAACTCCAGGGCCAGGCGGCTGCCGGCCCAGGTGCGGTAGTCCTTGGCGGTGAAATCGGCACCGGTCAACTGTTGCAGGAACTGGTTGACCTCGCTGGAGCCGACGCTATGCCGTTGGCCATTCTCATCCAGGTACTGGAACAGCGACTGGCCAGGCAGCTCCATGCAGCGCTTGAGCAGGTTGGCCAGGCGCCGGTCGTTGAGGGTGACGTTGTGTTCGACACCACGCTTGCCACGGAACTGGAAACGAATGGTACTGCCCTTGACCTGCACGTGGCGGTTGCGCAAGGTGGTCAACCCGTAAGACTTGTTGTCACGCAGGTAGCGTTGGTTGCCGATGCGGATCAGGGTGTGGTCCAGCAGGCTGACCACCAGGGCCATGACCTTTTCCCGATCCAGGCCCGGGCGGGCAAGGTGCGCCTCCAGCTGCTTGCGCAGCTTGGGCAAGGCCTGGGCGAAGGCCAGCATGCGCCCGTACTTGTGCTGGTCGCGGGTTTCCCGCCACTGTGCATGGTAGCGGTACTGCTTGCGGCCACGCGCATCGCGCCCCGTCGCTTGCAGGTGGCCCTGCGGGTCGGCACAGATCCAGACATCGGTGTAGGCCGGGGGTATCACCAGCGCAGCGATGCGTGCCAAGGTGTCCGGGTCACGCACCCGGCGGCCTTCGGCGTCCAGGTAGATGAAGCGGTCGCGCCAGCGTCGGCGGGTCAGGCCGGGCTGGCTGTCATCGACGTAATGCAGTGTGGCGGGAAGCGGGCAGTCGAGCATCGGCAGCAGGCCTCGATCAGGTGACTGATCAATGGACAGCGGCCATGCGGCGGATGCTCAGCCCAGCAAGGCCACCGACTTGATCTGGGCAAACAGCACCTGGCCCGGGTGCAGGCCGAGCTGGTCTGCCGAGAAGCGGGTGATCCGCGCCAGCAGGGCATTGCCGTCGGCATCCAGGCTGACCAGCACATGGGCCGGGTTGGCCGCCGCCCGGCTTGCGCACACGCGCACCGGCAGGCGGTTGAGGATGCTCGATGTGCCATCGGCAGTCAGCGCAAGGCTGATGTCACGCGCCTGCACTTTGACCCGCAAGGTGCTGCCGATCACCTGGGCCGGGTGGGCGATGCGCAGCAGCGGCCCATTGTTGCCGGGCAGGCGTAGGCTGAGCAGGTCGTAGTGTGGATCGTGGCCCACCACCAGGCCGTCGAACACCACGCCGGCGTCCTCGCCCTGGGCCAGCGACAGGTCGAGCCGGGCCAGCGTCTCGCCGACCGGGCCGCTGGCCACCGCCTGACCTTGTTCCAGCAATACCAGGTGGTCGGCCAGCCGCGCCACTTCGTCCTGGGCATGGCTGACATACACCAGGGGGATGTCCAGCTCGCCGTGCAGGCGTTCCAGGTAGGGCAGGATCTCGCGCTTGCGTGGCCCGTCCAGCGCCGCCAGCGGCTCGTCCATCAACAGCAGGCGCGGGCTGCTCAGCAGGGCGCGGGCGATGCCCACCCGCTGTGCCTCGCCCCCCGACAAGGTTGCAGGCCGGCGTGCCAGCAAATGGCCTATGCCCAGCAATTGGCAGGCCTGCTCCAGGCTGACCTTGCGTTCGGCAGGGGCCACCCGGCGCCAGCCGAACTCCAGGTTGCCACGCACCGACAGGTGCGGGAACAGGCTGGCCTCCTGGAATACATAGCCTACCGGGCGCAGGTGCGGCGGTCGGAAGTAGCCGCGAGCACTGTCTTCCCAGACTTCGCCATTGACCTCGATATAGGCACTGGCGGCCCGTTCCAGCCCGGCCAGGCATCGCAGGCAGCTGGTCTTGCCAGAGCCCGAGTGGCCGAACAGTGCGCTGATACCGCGCCCCGGCAGGTGCAGGCCGACATCCAGGGTGAAGTCGTCGCGGGCCAGTTTCAGGCGTACCACAATCGAACCGCTCATTTCAGCTCCAGCCAGCTTTGCCGCGGCGTCCAGCGTACAGCAGGAGCAGCACCAGGAAAGAGAACAGCAGCATGGCGCCAGCCAGCCAGTGCGCTTGCGTATAGGCCATGGCCTCGACGTGGTCGAAGATCTGCACCGAGACCACGCGGGTCTTGTCCGGGATATTGCCGCCGATCATCAACACCACGCCGAACTCGCCCACGGTATGGGCGAAGCCGAGGATGCTGGCGGTGATGAAGCCCGGGCGAGCCAGCGGCAGCACCACGTGGACGAAGCTATCCCAGGGGCTGGCGCGCAGCGTGGCGGCCACTTCCAGCGGGCGCTGGCCGATCGCGGCAAAGGCGTTCTGCAGCGGCTGGACCACGAACGGCATGGAGTAGATCACCGAGCCGATCACCAGGCCACTGAAGCTGAACACTACGCTGCCCAGGCCCAGTGCCTGGGTTGCCTGGCCCAGCCAACCCTGCGGGCCGAGGGCGATCAGCAGGTAGAAACCGATTACCGTGGGTGGCAACACCAGCGGCAAGGCCACCACGGCACCCACCGGGCCACGCAGCCATGAACGCGTGCGCGCCAGCCACCAGGCGATCGGCGTGCCGACGATCAGCAGAATCAGGGTGGTCAGGCTGGCCAGTTTCACGGTCAGCCAGATAGCCCCCAGGTCACTGGCGTCCAGCGGCATCAGATTTCATACCCGTAGGCTTTGATCACTGCTGCGGCCTTCGGGCCCTTCAGGTACTCGACCAACGCCTTGGCGGCGGGGTTGTCCTTGCCTTTTGCAAGGATCACCGCGTCCTGGCGAATGGGCGCATGCAAGGACGATGGCACGATCCACGCCGAACCGCTTTCGACCTTGCCGTCCTTGTAGATTTGCGACAGGGCCACGAAGCCCAGCTCGGCGTTGCCGGTGGAGACGAACTGGAACGCCTGGGTGATGTTCTGCCCCTCCACCAGCTTCGGCCGGGTGGCCTCGGTCAGCTTCAGCTTGTCCAGCACCTGCAGGGCAGCCACGCCGTACGGTGCGGTTTTCGGGTTGGCAATCGACAGGTGCTGGTACTGGTTCTTCTGCAGCACCTGGCCTTGGCTGTCGACGTAGCCTGGCTTGGCTGACCACAGGGCCAGGGTGCCGATGGCGTAGGTGAAGCGCGAGCCCGGGACGATGGCCTTTTCCGCCTCGAGCCTGGCCGGCGTACTGTCGTCGGCGGCGAGGAATACTTCGAATGGCGCGCCATTGCTGATCTGCGCGTAGAACTGCCCGGTAGCGCCATAGGCAGCGATCAGCTTGTGGCCGGTATCCTTCTGGAAGTCCCGGGCGATGGCCTGTATGGGGGCTGTGAAGTTCGCTGCGACCGCGACCTGGACCTCATCGGCCCAGGCAGTGTTGTAGGCAAGCAGGCTGGCCAGGGTGGTGGCTAGGTAGGGAAGGCGGTTACGCATGAACGCAGCTCCTCGGGTTATCGTTATATTGATAACTATATAGCGATGGGCCGCAGGTCTGAAAGAGGCAAAAAGCGCGGGTCAGGCTTGCTCAGGAAAATGCCGCTGGCCCGACCATGGCCAGTGCTTTCTCGGCAATTTCGCGGGTCAACTCGCCCGCCGGCCGGTGCCGGCCCAGGCGCAATGCCTGCCCCGACCACAGGTTGCTGAAATCGCTGATGCCCTGCGGGTCGGTGATCGCGCGCAACGGCATCAGTGCGCCACCGGCCAGCGGGAAGCGCGGTGCCAGCTCGCTCATCGGCCCCAGCTCGCGCATGATGCGGTTGTTGATACCGCGCGCCGGGCGGCCGGTGAACAGGTTGGTCAGCGCTGTATCGCTGGCAGATGCCGTGTCCAGGGCCTGGCGATGCGCCAGCGAAACCTTGGCCTCGGGGCAGAACAGGTACGCCGTTCCGATCTGTACCGCCGAGGCACCCAGGGCCAGTGCTGCGGCCAGGCCGCGGTGGTCGCCAATGCCGCCGGCGGCAATCACCGGCACGCGGACCGCGTCGGCCACCTGTGGCACCAGGGCGAAGGTACCGATCTGGCTGGTGATGTCGTCGCTGAGGAACATGCCGCGATGGCCGCCCGCTTCATAGCCCATGGCGATGATCGCGTCACAGCCGTGCTGCTCCAGCCACAAGGCTTCTTCCACGGTAGTGGCACTGGACAGCACCTTGGCACCGCTGGCCTTGACCCGTTGCAGCAGGTCGGTACGGGGCAGGCCGAAATGGAAACTCACCACCTCCGGGCGCAGCTGTTCGACCAGCTGGCAGCTCTGTTCGTCGAAAGGTGCGCGGTTGGACACCGGTGTGGGGGCTGCGAAATCCGCCCCTACTTCCCGGTAATACGGTTCGAGCGCCTGTTTCCAGCGGGCATCGCGTTCGGCATCGGGCGCAGGTGGCTGGTGGCAGAAGAAGTTCAGGTTCAGCGAGCGGCCCGGGCAGGCGGCCCGGAAGGCGGCGATGTCGTCGCGCACCTGGTCAGCCGTGAGCATGGCGCAGGGCAGGGCCCCCAGCCCGCCCGCCAGGCCCACCGCAATGGCCATGGGCGCACCGCTCGCCCCCGCCATCGGCGCCTGGAGGATGGGCAATTCAACGCCCAGCAGGTCGAGGATGCGGCGGTCGGGCCAGTGGCTCATGCGGTTCTCCTTGCTTGGGCGATGCAATGGGGGCGGGGCTTACAAGGCTTTGCTGACCTGGATGTCGCTGATCTTCTCGGCGTCTTCACCGTGGATCTTGCGCAGGGCTTCCAGGGCTTGTTCGAGGGAAGCGTCGGGCATCTGCGCGAAGTCCCAGCGGCGCTGGCCGTCGAGTTTGTATTTGATGACGTACTTGATGGTCTGGGTCATGGGGCCTTACCTGAGTTTCGACGACGAACGACGGACAATCTTGATCTTGTGGGTCAAGGTCGGCTTGCGGGTGACCGAGATCGGACGGGTGGTCACGGTATCGATGGTGATGTTCCAGAAGCCGGTACTGGGCACGGTGATCTTCGCCGGGAACTTGTCGAAATGGCCGCCGTGGTAGGTGTGACGGCCGCCATTCTTGAAGCTGCGGAAGTTGGCGTCGTTCATCAGGCGGATGTTGCAGCGCTGGGAGCACTCGATGACGACGATGTCGTCCTCGTTCAGGTGCTCGCGCTGGTGTACGAATTTCATGTGATGCTCCGCAAGGATTGGTTCTGCAAAGGCAAACGATACCATGATGTCGGGTTACACTGCCGCGCTGTTCAGCCAGGCGCAGATAAATCTGCCAAAGCAGGGAGCAAAACCGCCTGGCAGTGGTCGAAGCGGATTCTTGATGGCAGAGGTGCTGCAAATGAAGTGGATGGTGGCGGCGTTGGCGGTAACGCTGGGTGGCTGCGTGAGTGTCGCGGAGCTGGAACAATCGCATGAAACACTGGACGTGATTTCCGGCAAATCCCCGCGCGAGTATGCCGATTGCGTCAAGCACAAGCTGGCCGAAACGCGCGACCCGCTGGTGGAAGAGCAGCGGGGCGATGGCCTGCGGCTGATCGTACCGCAGAAGATCAGCTCCGGCGTCGGCCCGGCGGCGCTGATTGACATCGACAAGCGTGGCAGCGGCAGCAGCATCAAGCTACACGAACGGTTGAACAACTTCCCGCTGCGCCTGGGCGACGTACGCACCGCAGCCACGCAATGCATCTCCGGAAGTTGATCCAGGGCAACTGATCTCGCTCCTTTTGCTTATATGTTTTAGGCCTAAGCATATAACAATAGAAAAGGAGATTCGTGATGACACCCCTGAGACGTGTCGTGGTCGGCAGCCTGCTGATCCTGGCCTGGCCTGCGGCGCATGCCGCCGATGGCCAGAAGGTCTTCACCCAGGGTGGGGCCAACCCCGCCGCCATGGCTTGCCTGGGTTGCCATGGCCCAGACGGCAAGGGCATTGCCGCTGCCGGCTTTCCGCGCCTGGCCGGGCTGCCGGCTGGCTACCTGCGCAAGCAGCTGCATGACTGGCGCAGCGGCAGCCGCAAGCAGCCGGTGATGGCGCCATTGGCCAAGGCGTTGAGCGATGACGAGATCGACGCGGTCAGCAGCTACCTGGCCAGCCTGCCGGCCAGCCCCGCCGGCGAACTGCGCCGTCAGCAGATCGCCAATGACCCAACCACCCGCCTGGCCCTGTACGGCGATTGGAGCCGGCAGATACCCGGCTGCGTGCAGTGCCATGGCCCGGGCGGCAGCGGTGTTGGCGAACACTTCCCGCCTTTGGTTGGGCAGCCCGCCAGTTACCTGGTGGCTCAGCTTGATGCCTGGCGTGACGGCAGCCGCAGCAATGACCCCAACCAGCTGATGGTCGGTGTGGCCAAGGCCATGACCGATGACGAGATCAAGGCCATCGCCGAATTCTTCGCCCGCCCTGCCAGCCAGGAGGTCACGCCATGAAACCGCTGCTTGCAACCCTGTTGCTGCTGGCCATGGGCAGCGCCCAGGCCGCCCAGATCGCCATGGAAGACCAGTCCCAGTTGAAAGTGCCTGGGGCCCGGAAAGCGCCGCAGTTCGTGCCGCCAGCCGAAAGCGATTTGCCCGACAATGCCTTCGGCAAGATGGTGCGCGAGGGGCATGCATTGTTCGTCGACACCCGTCGGCTGATGCCTGAGGCGGTGGGCAACGGCATGAACTGCAGCAACTGCCACCTTGACCAGGGCCGGCTGGCGCATTCCGCGCCGATGTGGGGGGCGTACCCGATGTACCCCGCATACCGCAAGAAAAACGACAAGGTCAACACTTATGCCGAGCGAATCCAGGGGTGTTTCCAGTTCAGCATGAACGGCACGCCGCCGGCCGCCGACAGCCCGCAGATGACGGCGTTGGCCGTGTATTCGTACTGGTTGTCGACCAAGGCGCCGACGGGCGTGGAGATTGCCGGGCGCGGTTACCCGGAGGTGGCGCAGCCCCAGGGCGGCTACGACTTCAAGCGTGGCCAGCAGGTGTACCGCGAACAGTGCGCGATCTGCCACGGTGACAACGGCGAAGGGCAGAAGGTAGCCGGTGAGTACGTGATGCCGCCACTGTGGGGCAAGGACTCCTACAACTGGGGTGCCGGGATGCACCGCATCAACACAGCGGCGTCGTTCATCAAGTACAACATGCCGCTGGGCAGGCCGGGCAGTCTCAGCGACCAGCAGGCCTGGGACGTGGCGGCCTGGATCAACCGCCATGAGCGGCCGCAGGACCCGCGGCTGGTCGAAGACTCCATCGAGAAGACACGGCTGAAGTTCCACGCCAATGACGGGGTGAACCTGTATGGGCAGAAGGTCGATGGCGTGCTGATCGGGCAGGGCACAGGTAGCTGAATGACCTGTACCGGACTCTTCGCCGGGGGAATGCTGTTGCAGTACCCTGTGGGAGCGGGTTTCCCGCGAAGAGGCCGGTACTGGCGAACGCCGCCGTGGCCATCCCTGAACGCAATATTTACCTTCCATTGGAACTATCTACACTGGGTTATCTCTATGTTCCCAACGGTCGGCCGGCGGTAGGGCATTGTAAGGTGACTGCCGCGTGATTAGACTGCGCCGAATTCCACAGGCCTAGCCTTTTGTAAGGACGTATATGATCAAAAAATGCTTGTTCCCGGCAGCCGGTTACGGCACTCGCTTCCTGCCCGCTACCAAAGCCATGCCCAAGGAAATGCTGCCGGTGGTCAACAAGCCACTGATCCAGTATGGCGTTGAAGAGGCACTGGATGCCGGCCTGAACGAGATTTCCATCGTCACCGGGCGCGGCAAGCGTGCCCTGGAAGACCACTTCGACATCAGCTACGAGCTGGAAAACCAGATCAAGGGCACCGACAAGGAAAAATACCTGGTCGGTATCCGTCGCCTGCTCGACGAGTGCTCGTTCTCCTACACCCGCCAGACCGAAATGAAAGGCCTGGGCCACGCCATCCTCACCGGCCGCCCGCTGATCGGCGACGAGCCGTTCGCCGTGGTGCTGGCGGACGACCTGTGCGTCAACCCCGAAGGTGACGGCGTGCTGACCCAGATGGTCAAGCTGTACAACCAGTTCCGCTGCTCGATCGTTGCCATCCAGGAAGTCGACCCGCAGGAAACCAACAAGTACGGCGTGATTGCCGGTGACATGATCCGTGACGACATCTTCCGTGTCACCAACATGGTCGAGAAGCCAAAGCCGGAAGACGCCCCGTCCAACCTGGCGATCATCGGCCGTTACATCCTGACCCCGGATATCTTCGATATCATTGCCAACACCGAGCCGGGTAAAGGTGGTGAGATCCAGATCACCGACGCGCTGATGCAACAGGCGCAGAATGGCTGCGTGATCGCCTACAAGTTCAAGGGCAAGCGTTTCGACTGCGGTGGTGCCGAAGGCTATATCGACGCGACCAACTTCTGCTTCGAGAACTACTACAAGACCGGCAAGGCTTATTGATCAGCCTGCTGGCCGCAAAGCCACCCTTCGGGGTGGCTTTTTTGTTTGCGGCAGCCAACGGCGTTATGCTGGGCGCCTGCCTAGGAGACTGAATACATGGCCTACGATTTTGATCTGTTCGTGATTGGCGCCGGGTCCGGCGGTGTGCGGGCGGCGCGCTTTGCCGCCGGCTTCGGCGCGAAGGTGGCGGTGGCCGAAAGCCGCTACCTGGGCGGTACCTGCGTCAACGTCGGCTGCGTGCCGAAAAAGCTGCTGGTGTACGGCGCGCACGTTGCCGACGAGCTGGAGCAGGCGGCAGGTTTCGGCTGGAGCCTTGAAGAAGGGCACTTCGACTGGGGCACGCTGATTGCCAACAAGAACCGCGAAATCGAACGCCTCAATGGCATCTACCGCAACCTGCTGCTCAACAGTGGGGTGACCCTGCTGCAGGGTCATGCGCGGTTGACCGGTGCCAATGAAGTGGAAGTGGAAGGCCAGCGCTACACTGCCGAGCACATTCTCATTGCCACCGGTGGCTGGCCACAGGTGCCGGACATTCCAGGCAAGGAACTGGCCATCACCTCCAACGAAGCCTTCTACCTCAAGGACCTGCCGCGCCGGGTGCTGGTGGTCGGCGGCGGTTATATCGCCGTGGAGTTCGCTGGCATCTTCCACGGGCTGGGTGCCAACACCACCTTGCTGTATCGCGGCGACCTGTTCCTGCGAGGCTTTGACGGCTCGGTGCGCACCCACCTCAAGGAAGAGCTGGAAAAGCGCGGCCTGGACTTGCAGTTCAACGCCGACATCCAGCGCATCGACAAGCTCGAGGACGGCAGCCTCAAGGCCACCCTCCACGACGGCCGCGAGCTGGTTACCGATTGTGTGTTCTACGCCACCGGCCGCCGCCCGATGCTCGACAACCTGGGCCTGGAAAACACCGGTGTGGAACTGGACGCGCGCGGCTTCATCCATGTCGACGATCAATACCAGACAACCGCGCCGTCGATCCTGGCCATCGGTGACGTGATTGGTCGTGTGCAACTCACCCCGGTCGCCCTGGCCGAAGGCATGGCCGTGGCGCGGCGCCTGTTCAAGCCTGAGCAATATCGCCCGGTGGATTACCGCAACATCCCCACGGCAGTGTTCAGCCAGCCACCGATCGGCACTGTGGGCCTGAGCGAAGAGCAGGCGCTGGAAGCCGGGCACAAGGTGCAGATCTTCGAAAGCCGCTTCCGCGCCATGAAGCTGACCCTCACCGATATCCAGGAGAAGACCCTGATGAAGCTGGTGGTGGATGCCGAGACCGACAAGGTGCTGGGCTGTCACATGGTCGGCCCGGATGCCGGCGAGATCATCCAGGGGCTGGGCATCGCGCTGAAGGCCGGCGCCACCAAACAGCAGTTCGACGAGACCATCGGCGTTCACCCCACTGCCGCCGAAGAGTTCGTTACCCTGCGCACCATCACCCGCTGATGGCCCCCGGCGGGAAGCATGGTCTCGTGTACACGAGGTCATGTTTCCTACCTCGGGGGGGTGATTTTCAACTGCTCGGCTGCTGAGTCAGCCTACATTTTTCCCGTGTCACCTTACTGATACTGCACCGCGCCGCATTCAGCGGCCGGGGCCTGGCAGCCAATGCCTGGCCATTTCCATGAGTAAAGAGGGTGACTATGAACTCGAAGTCGTTGCTTGCAGGCTGCTGCATGCTGTTCTTCTGGGCGCAGGCAGCACAGGCCGATTATGGCCAGATCAGCCTGGACGGCCTGGTAGAGGCGCCAACCTGTCAAATCAATGGTGGTAACGGCAACCTGCCGGTCTCGTTGCCTCCGGTAAACGCGGCATTGCTTGCCAGCCCCGGTCAGACTGCCGGGAACACGCCCTTCCAGCTGGATCTCACCAATTGCTCCCCCGGTGTCACCCGGGTATCGACCTATTTCGAAACTGGCCCGACCATCAGCCCGGAAGGGCGTCTGATCGTGGATGCAGGCGGTAGCGAGAATGTCCAGGTGGAACTGCTCAACGATGAGCAGCGGCCGATGAACCTGGCGGCGCCAAAGGGCTCGCAGAACTCGCAGGTGGTGCCGATCGTCAGCGGCAGTGCGACATTGCGTTACACCGCCCGCTACTACTCCACCGGTGGCACCACGCCTGGCTTGGTGGCAACCCGCGTGCAGTACTCGCTCGACTATCCATGACATTTCCCTGAAGGCGGCCCGTTCCAGGGCTGCCTTTCCGACGTTCCTGAGCACCTACATCATGCGTTTCTTCTCCAACGTCCTGCGGCGTGGACTGCTGCTGGCCGTCTGCCTGGCATCGCCGCCTCTTGCCGCCAATGTGGTCATCGCCAACACGCGGGTTGTGTTTCCTGCCGTCCAGTCCGAAGTCACGGTCAAACTGAGCAATGTCGGCAGTTCGCCCTCGCTGGTCCAGGCCTGGGTCGACGATGGTCGGCCACAGGCCCAGATACAGGACCTGCAGCTGCCATTCAACGTGATGCCCGCCATGTTTCGCCTCGATGCTGGCAAAGGCCAGAGCCTGAGGCTGTTCCATGACGGTGAGGCAATGCCCGCCGACCGCGAAAGCCTGTACTGGCTCAATGTGCTGGAAGTGCCCCCGAAGGGTTCGGGGAATGCCCTGCAGGTGGCGCTACGTTCACGCATCAAATTGCTCTATCGGCCGGCAGGGCTGCCGGGGAAAGCCGTCGATGCCCACCGTCGGCTTACCTGGCAATTGCTGCGTGAAGGCCAGCAATGGCTGCTTACCGCCAGCAACCCCGGCCCGTATGTGGTCAACCTGGCCAGTGTGACCCTGGAGCAGGACCGCCACAGCCCAGTGGAGCTGGGCCCCAACCATGTGCTGCCGTTCGCCAGCACCCGCTTCAGCGTCGAGCGCCTGGCTGGCCAGGCCACTGTTCGGCTGCACTATGCCTTCATCGACGACTACGGCGCGGTACGTGCCGCGCCACAAGCGGTGACCGTGCATTTGGCCAACTGAGGCGCAGGGTACGATGCATAAGCCATTGCGACTCAAGCTTCGCCGTCCTTCAGCCGCGGGCGTGTTGATGGGGTTGCTCATTGCCCCGGCAAGCGCCGTCGAGTTCGATGCCGGGCTGCTTCGGGAGGGAACCCCAGCCGACCTGCGTCGCTACGAGCAAGACACGGTAGTGCCCGAGGGCAGGTACTCTCTCGACGTGATGCTGAACCAGCAGTGGCTGGGGCGTCATCGGGTGCTTCTGCGGGCGCAGGGGCAAAGTGGTCAGGCAACACCTTGCTACAGCGAAACCTTGCTGCAGGCGCTGGGCGTGGACCTGCGCCGCCTTGGCCGCGAGAGCGCCGACCTGCTCGCCCAGGAGGGCGCTTGCGCAGGGCTGGGTAGCCTCGTTGCGCAGAGCCGCGAAACGCTGGATTTCGCCAACCTGAGGCTGGACCTGAGCATCCCGCAGCAAGCCTTGCAGCGCTTGCCCGGCGGATACCTGCCGGCGGAAAACTGGGACAGCGGCATTACTGCCGGGTTCTTCGACTACCGCCTGAACCTGTATGAGCAGCAGGACCTCGAGCAGGGCAATACCACCCGCCAGGCCTACCTGGGCGTACGCTCCGGTTTCAACAGCGGCCGCTGGTACTGGCGCCACGAAGGCAGCTGGCAGGCTTCCTCGGGTATTGCCTCGCGTTATCAGGCCATGGCCACGTCGGTGCAGCGGGATATTCCCGCCTGGGCAGCGCAATTGACCATTGGCGACAGCTTCAGCCGCTCGGAAGTATTCGAGGGCAGCGCCATGCGCGGCCTATTACTGGGCAGCGACCAGCGCATGCTGCCGGAGCAGCAACGCGGCTTCGCCCCTGTGGTGAAGGGCGTCGCCAACAGCGTCGCGTTGGTCAGCATCCGCCAGCGCGGTGTGCTGATCCATGAATCCACTGTCGCGCCGGGGCCGTTCGAGATTGACGACCTGTACGCCAATGACCTGCACGATGACCTGGAGGTGACGCTGCGCGAGGCCGATGGCAGTGTGCGCACGTTCATCCAGCCCTATGCCGCCGCGCCACTGGCACTGCGCCCTGGCGCAAGGCGTTTCGAACTGGCCAGTGGCGTCTGGCGTCAGGCGTACGGGCGCTCGGGCCCGGGCTTTGTGCAAGGCAGTTGGCAGCAAGGCCTGGGCAGCCACTTGAGCGTGCACGGCGGTAGCTGGTTGGCCGAGGATTACCTGGCCAGTGCCATGGGGGTTGCCATGAACACCGGGCTGGGAGCGCTGGGCCTGACCGGGTATCACGCCAGCGCCGAGCCTGCCCGCAACCGCCAGGTGCGTGGCCAGGCCTGGCGCCTGAGCTGGCGCCAGCGCTTGAGCACTACCGGTACCGACCTGAGCGCGACGTTGTCCCGCAGCGACGGGCCAGGCTACTACAGCTTCAACGACTATGCCCGCGCCGTGACTGGTGCGCGCATCGAACCGCTGCGTTGGCAGGCGGGCCTGGGTGTGGATCAACCCGTGGGCGAGCGGGGCGGTCGCTTCACTTTGCGCGCCAGCCTGCGACAGCGTTGGGCCGGCAGTGGCCGTAGCGAGAGTTACAGCGTTGGCTACAACAACCACATCGGGTCGCTCAGCTATGGCATCAACCTGAGCCGCGAGCTGGCTGTGACAGGCCATGCTGTCGACGCCCTCATGTTCAATGCCAGCCTGCCGCTTGGCGAGCGCCGGCGGTCCTCGCTCAGCACGGCGCTGAACAGCGACTCTCGCGGCCAGGGCAGCGCCAGCGTTCGTTGGCGAGGCGTGTCCGGTGAGCATGGCCAATGGGGCCATGGGCTGGCGCTGGTGCGCCAGGAGGGCGAGCGGGCCGACAGTGGCTTCGACGCCACCCTGCAGCACCGTGGGTCGAGTGGGGATATCCAGGGCGCGTTGTCGAGCCGGCGTGGCTATCGCCAGGCGACGCTGGGGGCGCAAGGCGCCGTGGTCGCCCATGCCGGTGGCCTGATCACCGCACCGTCGCTGGGCGAGAGCTTTGCCATCGTGCATGCGCCGGGCGCCGATGCCGCGCGCCTGCGCCAGCAACCGCAGGTCAGTCTCGACCGGCGCGGTTACGCGGTCATGCCGGCACTGGTGCCTTACCACGTCAATACGGTCGAGCTCGACCCCAAAGGCATGTCCCGTGATACCGAGTTGCAGCTGACCGCCCAATCGGTGGTGCCACGCGCCGGTGCTGCCTCGTTGCTGCGATACCCGACGCGCAGCGGTCGCCAGTTCACCTTACGGGCCCGTTTCGAGGATGGCAGTGCGCTGCCGTTCGGCGCGCTGGTGTTTGCCGCACAGGCCAGTGGCCAGGCCAGCGAGTTGGGCATGGTCGGCCAGGGCAGCCGGCTGCATGTGCGTACCGCCAGGGATGCCGGCACGCTGCTGGTCAAGTGGGGTGACGCGCCAGATGAGCAATGTTCATTGGCGTACCAGCTGGACGAAAGGCCGATGCAGCGGGTGCACATCTGCAGGCGCGGCGGCGCTTAGAAAGCGACGTGTCTATCCAGGCACAGGCTTTATAGCCAAAACCAATGATGCGCATGAGGTTTGCCAATGAGCCTAATCACCGACCAGCGGTTAGGATTCTCTCCGTCAACTGATTCCAACCCATGAAGGAGCGTCTCTCATGCCTATCATCAACAGCCAGGTCAAACCGTTCAACGCCACCGCCTACCACAAGGGCGAGTTCGTCCAGGTCAGCGAAGCCGACCTGAAAGGCAAGTGGTCTGTGGTGTTCTTCTACCCGGCCGACTTCACCTTCGTCTGCCCGACCGAACTGGGTGACCTCGCTGACAACTACGCCGAGTTCCAGAAGCTGGGCGTGGAGATCTACGGTGTGTCCACCGACACCCACTTCACCCACAAAGCCTGGCACGACACTTCGGAAACCATCGGCAAGATCCAGTACCCGCTGATCGGTGACCCGACCCACGTCATCTCGCGCAACTTCGACGTGCTGATCGAAGAAGCCGGCCTGGCCGATCGCGGTACCTTCGTGATCAACCCGGAAGGCCAGATCAAGATCGTCGAACTGAACGACGGTGGTGTAGGCCGCGATGCTGCCGAACTGCTGCGCAAGGTGAAGGCTGCCCAGTACGTCGCCGCCCACCCGGGTGAAGTGTGCCCGGCCAAGTGGAAGGAAGGCGAAGCCACCCTGGCGCCGTCGCTGGACCTGGTCGGCAAGATCTGATTTTCGCCTGACAAGCGCCTGCGCGACGACCATGCCGCGCAGTCGCTTCTCGAAGGAAAATCCGGTCATGTGCAAGCCGTGGGCGGTGAGCAGCCGCCAAAGCTGAATTCTCTCACCGCCCCCGTAAAAACGCCCGGGCGCGATCGCCTGGGCGTTTTTGTATCCGTGTTTTGAAAAAGGAATCGCCCCGTATGTTGGACGCCACGCTTAAATCGCAACTGAAAACCTACCTGGAGCGGGTCACCCAGCCGATCGAGATCGTTGCTTCCCTCGACGACGGCGCGAAGTCCCGCGAATTGCACGACCTGCTGGTGGAGATCGCCGGCCTGTCGAACCTGATTACCCTGCGCGTGGATGGTGATGACGCCCGTCGTCCATCGTTCTCGCTCAACCGCCCGAATGGCGAGATCAGCCTGCGCTTCGCCGGCATCCCCATGGGCCACGAATTCACCTCGCTGGTGCTTGCCCTGCTGCAGGTCGGCGGCCACCCGTCCAAGGCCAGTGCCGAAGTGATCGAGCAGATCCAGGCGCTGCAAGGCGAATTCACCTTCGAAACCTATTTCTCGCTGTCGTGCCAGAACTGCCCTGACGTGGTCCAGGCGCTGAATCTGATGGCCGTGCTCAACCCCAACGTGCGCCACGTGGCGATCGACGGTGCGCTGTTCCAGGCAGAAGTGGAATCGCGCAAGATCATGGCGGTGCCGAGCATCTACCTGAACGGCGAAGTGTTCGGCCAGGGCCGCATGGGCCTGGAGGAAATCCTCGGCAAGATCGACACCAACGCAGGCGCTCGCCAGGCCGAGAAGATCAACGCCAGGGACGCCTTCGACGTGCTGGTGGTCGGTGGTGGCCCCGCTGGCGCCTCGGCAGCCATCTACGCTGCACGCAAGGGCATCCGCACCGGCATCGCGGCCGAGCGGTTCGGCGGCCAGGTGCTCGATACCCTGGCCATCGAGAACTTCATCTCGGTGCAGGAAACCGAAGGGCCGAAACTGGCCACGGCCCTGGAAGAACACGTCAGGCAGTACGACGTCGACATCATGAACCTGCAGCGCGGTGAAGCGCTGATCCCGGCCACCGATGGCGGCCTGCATGAAGTCCGCCTGGCTGGCGGCGCTGCGCTCAAGGCCAAGACCGTGATCCTGGCCACCGGTGCGCGCTGGCGCGAAATGAACGTGCCGGGCGAGCAGGAATACCGCGCCCGTGGCGTAGCCTACTGCCCGCATTGCGATGGCCCGCTGTTCAAGGGCAAGCGGGTGGCGGTGATCGGCGGTGGCAACTCGGGCGTGGAGGCGGCCATCGACCTGGCTGGCATCGTCGCCCAGGTGACCCTGATTGAATTCGACAGCCAGTTGCGCGCCGATGCGGTGCTGCAGCGCAAGCTGCACAGCCTGCCGAACGTCAAGGTGATCACCAGCGCGCTGACTACCGAAGTGTTGGGCAATGGCGAGAAAGTGACCGGCCTGCGCTACAAGGACCGTACCACGGAGCAGCAGCACGAGGTGGCGCTGGAGGGTATCTTCGTGCAGATCGGCCTGCTGCCGAACACCGACTGGCTGAAGGGCACCGTCGAGCTGTCGCCGCGTGGCGAGATCATCGTCGACGCCAAGGGCCAGACCAGCATCCCGGGTGTGTTCGCTGCCGGTGACGTGACCACGGTGCCGTACAAGCAGATCGTGATTGCAGTGGGCGAGGGCGCCAAGGCTTCGCTGGCGGCTTTCGATCACCTGATCCGCACCTCGGCACCGGCGTAAGCCCGCACCGGTCTCTCGCGGCCCAAGCCGCTCTTGCAGGTACTGCGCAGGTTGCGAAAACTGTGCGCTACTTGCAGGAGCGGTTTTGGCTGCGCAAGGGCCGGCCCAGGCAAAGCAATATCCGGGGGTGTCTATGATTACTGCAGACTCCCTCAGGAATCACACCCATGACCCTGATCAGCCGCGAACCCTGGTGGCTAGTCCCGCCCAAGCCCGGGCAGCAAGAGCAGGACCTGCACTGGGGCTACCTGGAAATCTACGCCGACGGCCGCACCGTGTTCGTCGACCAGCGCCCCACTGACCGGGAGCTGGCAGAGCGCAAGAGCTGCCGCAATTTCCCCGACCCGGAGCCGTGACGGCTCAGCCTTCCAGTTCGGCCAGGCGGGCCTCCAGCGCGGCAATACGGGCTTCCAGGGCTTCGATGCGTTCTTCCGAGACGCTCCCGCCACTGCTGCGCGGGCTGCCTTCCTGCTGCCGTGCGGCGAGGATCGCCTCGATTTCCGCCGGGTCGCCCAGCGCGTGGGTATAACGGTCTTCGCGCTGCCCGGCCTGGCGCGGCAGGTGCAAAGCCAGGCCGCGGGCGATCAGGCGCTCCAACTGGTGCTGGACCTGTTCGATGTCGTCGAAGTCATGCAGGCGGTTGCTGCGGGTCAGCAGTTCGTTGAGGGTTTGCGGCCCGCGCAGGAACATCAGGCCCATCAGCACCAGTTGCGCCGGCACCAGCTCCAGCGCCTTGTCTACCCGGTGTTCCCAGCGGTCGGCGCGGCTGCCCATTTGCAGTCGCGCCATGTCTTGCCCTTCGAGGGCGCGCAGGGCCTGGCCGACCTGGCCTTGGGTAAGGTTCATGACCGGTTCGCGGCTGGTCTTCTGGTTGCACGCCAGCACCAGGGCATTGAGGGTCAGCGGGTAGCTTTCCGGGCTGGTGGCCTGCTTTTCGATCAGCGCGCCGAGAATGCGGATCTCGATGCTGTTGAAACGGCCTTCGCCTGCGGTTTGGTGTTCTGACATGGCCCTGCCTCGTTGCTGGGAAAGGCCACTAGGGTAGGTAATGCCATCGTACAAGGCAATTGGGGACGCAACGCGGCCCCGGCCATCTCAAGCGTTGCGCCGCTCTTCGGCCTGGCACGCCGCCGCGGTGAACAGCACATCGGTGGAAGAATTCAGCGCCGTCTCGGCCGAGTCCTGCAGCACGCCGATAATGAAGCCCACCGCCACCACCTGCATGGCAATCTCGCTGGGGATGCCAAACAGGCTGGCTGCCAGCGGAATCAGCAGCAGCGAGCCGCCGGCCACCCCCGATGCACCGCAGGCACAGATCGCCGCCACGACGCTGAGCAGCACGGCGGTCGGCAGGTCTACCACGATACCCAGGGTATGCACCGCCGCCAGGGTCAGTACGGTAATGGTGATGGCCGCACCGGCCATGTTGATGGTCGCACCCAGCGGGATCGACACCGAATAGGTGTCTTCATGCAGGCCAAGGCGTTCGGACAGGGCCAGGTTGACCGGGATGTTGGCCGCCGAGCTGCGGGTGAAGAACGCAGTGATGCCGCTTTCGCGCAGGCACAGCAAGGTCAACGGGAAGGGGTTGCGGCGAATTTTCCAGAACACGATCAACGGGTTCATCACCAGCGCCACGAACAGCATGCAGCCGATCAACACGGCCAGCAGGTGCAGGTAGCCGAGCAGGGCGTCCAGGCCGGACTGGGCGAGGGTGGCGCTGACCAGGCCAAAGATGCCCAGCGGGGCGAAGCGGATGACCACGCGTACGATCAACGTGACGCCAGTGGACAGGTCCTCGACCACGTTGCGGGTGGTTTCGCCGGCATGGCGCAAGGCCACGCCCAGGCCGATGGCCCAGGTCAGCACGCCGATGAAATTGGCGTTGAGCAGGGCGTTGATCGGGTTGTCGACCGCGCTCAGCAACAGGTTCTGCAACACTTCGCCGATACCACCCGGAGCGCTCAGCGTGGCCCCGCCGGTGCTCAGTGCCAGGGTCGAGGGGAACAGCATGCTGGCTACCACGGCCACGACCGCGGCACCGAAGGTCCCCAGCAGGTACAGCCACAGGATCGGCCGAATGTGGGTTTCCTGGCCGTGGCGGTGGTTGGCGATCGAGGCCATGACCAGGATGAATACCAGCACCGGTGCCACCGCCTTGAGGGCGCTGACGAACACCTTGCCGAGGAAGGCCAGGTCGCGGGCGATGTCGGGCGCAAGCAGGGCCAGGACGATACCGGCGATCAGACCGATGACGATCTGGGTCACCAGGCTGGTGCGGTTGAGGAAGCGGAGGACTGGGGTCATGTGCAGCGGTATCCCGGCATGTTCGAAAAGGGCGCGACTTTACCATAGACCTTTGTCGAGCAGTGTCGGCCCTTTGCGGGTTTACCCGCGAGCAAGCCCAGGGCTACCAATGAAACAACTCCCGCCGCGCCCCCTCGGTGATGGCCACGATGCCCGGGTGCTTGACTTTGCGCTCCACGGAAATGGCATAGAACGATTCGTGTACGGCCTCGGTCTGCCCGACCAGTTCCACTCCGTACTGGCGGCACACCTCCTCGGCGATCACGCTGGGTGCGACAAAGATGCCGCTGCCCGATTGCCCGAACGCCTGCATCAACGCGCTGTCGTCGAACTCACCGACGATGCGTGGCTGCACCTGCTGTTCGCCCAGCCAGCGTAGCAAACGGCTGCGTACCACGGTTTCCTGGCCGGGGATCAGCAGGGGCGCATCGTGCAGGCAGCCGGGGAAGGCCCCGGCATGCCGTCGGGCCAAGGCCGGGGTGGCGAAAAAGCTCAGCCCGCACTCACCCAGTTTCTGGCTGTAGCCCTTGATGTCCAGGTGGCTGGGCATGGGGCTGTCGGAGATGACCAGGTCCAGGCGCTGGATCGCCAGGTCGGCCAGCAACCGTTCAAGCTTGTCTTCACGGCAATTGATGCGCAGCACATCGTCCAGCTCCATGGTCGGCGCCAGCAAGCGGTAGACGATGGACTTGGGCACCACGTCCGCCACGCCGACGCGGAACAGGATCTGCTCCTGCGGGCCGGCCCGCAACATGGCTTCCAGTTCGCCACCCAGCTGAAACATCTGCTCGGCATAGATCAGCGTCTGGCGCCCGGTTTCGGTCAGCTCCAGCTGGCGCCCGACGCGCTGGAACAGCTCCAGGCCATAAGTCTGCTCGAACAGGCTGATCTGCCCGCTGATGGTTTGCGGGGTCAGGTTCAGCTGTTCGCTGGCGCGGGCGATGCTGCCGGTCTTGGCCACGGCCCAGAAATAGTGCAATTGCCGATAGTTGAGCATCAGTGCTTTCCGGATTCGTAAAAGCCGAAGTATAACCGCTGAAAATACGAATTTTCCTGATGTATCACGCGCATTTAGAATGCGCTCCATCGGGCGCCATGTGCGCCACCGGAACACACAAGCGAGGAACCCATGCTGCAATTCAAATCCATCGGCACGCCGCTGGTGCTAGCCTTGGCCCTGTTCGCCCTGGCTGGTTGCGAGCAGGCCGAGAAGTCCGCCCAGCAGATGCTCGACCAGGCCGCGCAGTCGGCCAAGCAGGCGATCGACGATACCAACAAGGCCGCCCAGCAGGCGCTGAGCGAGGCCATCGGCAGTGAAGGGCGCGCACCCGAGGACGCCGACAAGCACAAAGACAACCAGGAAATCTGACCCTTAACCGCTGCTGCAGGATGTGAACAATGGAATACTTGCTGGAACTCGTCGCTAGCCCTACCGCCTGGGTTGCCTTGGCTACGCTGGTGGCCATGGAAGTTGTACTAGGCATCGACAACCTGATCTTCATCTCCATCCTGACCAACAAGCTGCCGGTGGAATACCGCTCCAAGGCGCGTCGTATCGGTATCAGCATGGCCCTGGTGATGCGCCTGGCCCTGCTCAGCACGGTGGCCTGGATCGTCCAGCTGACCGACCCGGTGTTCGAAGTGTTCGGCAATGCCTTCTCCTGGAAGGACGTGATCCTGATTGCCGGTGGCCTGTTCCTGCTGTGGAAGGCGACCAGGGAGATCCACGAGAACGTCGACCCGCACGGTGCCAAGGAAGAAGCCAAGGTTTCCTCGACAGTTACCCTTGGCTTTGCCGCGGCGATCTTCCAGATCCTGTTGCTGGACATCGTCTTCTCGGTCGACAGCATCATCACTGCCGTAGGCATGACCGAGCACCTGCCGATCATGATCATTGCGGTGATCACTGCGGTGATCGTCATGATGGTGGCCGCCGACCCGCTGGCCAATTTCATCAACGACAACCCGACCGTGGTGATGCTGGCGCTGGGCTTCCTGATCATGATCGGCATGACGCTGATTGCCGAAGGTTTCGGCGCCCATGTACCGAAGGGCTATGTGTATGCGGCCATGGCGTTCTCGACGGCGATCGAGATTCTCAACATCCTGGCCCGCCGGGCGCGGTTGAAGCGCGAAGCGGCGCAAGGGTGAAGTAGCGGGGGGCGCTTTGCGCCCCATTCGCGGGCAAGCCCGCTTTCACAGCACAGCACCGCTTCAGGGCGTGTGCTGTCCCTGTGGAAGCGGGCTTGCCCGCGAATGGCTATGAGGAATCTTTGCTCAGTGCACCCCGGCATGCCGCCGTGCCCGGTGTGCAGGCTGCGCCCGGGCAGGGGCCTGTGGCGGCAGGTGATGGTGGGCATGGCGCCGCACGATACGCATTACACCCCACAGCATGGCGGCTGCGACGCTTAGCCACATACCTACCAGCATGAGAATTGCCATGGTCAGGCTCATCTGTGCCTCCCTCTTCAGGGCCGCGCTCGGCCAGCCAGCGCTTGCCTTCCAGACACTGCTTTAGTCTAGCCGTTCGCCCGTGACGTTCCATTGACCGAAGGTCTATTGCTTGGTCCGTTTTGCTCCAAGCCAGTGCCGGGCTATACCCGCGCCGCCGTCCGCCCTATGATCGCTGGCAGAGCCGGGCGCTGCCTGCCTGGCGTTGGAACAAGCGAGTGTCCATGGAGCAAGATTCCTTCAAGTCGGCAATCACCAGCCCACGCCGGTTGTTGCTGGCCTGCCTGGTGGCAGCCAGCCTGGCCGGCTGTGCCGGCACGCCGCCCGCCGGCCTCAATGGCCTGCCACAGCGGGTCGAAATCAGCAGCGTGCCATTCTACCGTGGCAACGCCAACCACAGCGGGGCCATGGCCCTGGCGGCAGTACTTTCGCAACAGGGTGCGCCCATTACCCCGGGGCTGCTGGACAAGCCGTTGAACCTGCCCCAGGGCGCCGACGCACTGGGCAGCAGCATCCCTCGGGTGGCGCGTGACTACGGCATGGTGGTGTATCCGCTGGACAAGCAGCTGGACGCGCTGCTGACCCAGGTGGCGGCGGGCAACCCGGTGTTGTTGCGCTATGAGGACGGCGCGGCCTGGTGGGGTGAGCCACGTTACGCCGTGCTGATCGGTTATGACCGCTACAAGCAGCGCGTGCTGTTGCGCTCGGGCATGCACCGGCGACAGCTGATGGCGTTCGATGACTTTGCCTCGGCGTGGGCCAGCCAGGGAAGCTGGGCGGTGCTGGTGCAGCCGCCGCGGCAGCTGCCGGCCCAGGTCGACCGCCAGCGCTGGCTGCAGGCTGCCGATGAACTGGCCCGGGCCGGGCAGGAGATTGCCGCGAAACAGGCCGTAAGCAGCTTGGGCAGATAGCTTTGCCTGCCCCCGGCATGTCGCCGGCCGGCTCTTGTGAGAGCCGGCTCGCCGACGACAGGGCCAGGCCTGCCTACATCAGAAGCCCAGGCGATCGCGCAGGCTGTAGTACCAGGCACCCAGGGCGCTGAACGGCACACGCAGCATCTGGCCACCCGGGAACGGGTAGTGCGGCAAGCCGGCGAACGCATCGAAGCGCTCGGCCTGGCCGCGCATGGCCTCGGCCAGGACCTTGCCGGCCAGGTGGGTATAGGTCACGCCGTGGCCCGAGCAACCCTGCGAGTAGTAGATATTGTCACCGATACGGCCGACCTGTGGCAGGCGCGACAGGGTCAGCAGGAAGTTGCCGGTCCAGGCGTAGTCGATCTTCACGTTCTTCAGCTGCGGGAAGGCCTTGAGCATCTTCGGACGGATGATCGCCTCGATGTTGGCCGGGTCACGCGCGCCGTATACCACGCCACCGCCGAAGATCAGGCGCTTGTCACTGGTCAGGCGGTAGTAGTCGAGCAGGTAGTTGCAGTCCTCGACGCAGTAGTCCTGCGGCAGCAGGGTACGCGCCAGTTCCTCGCCCAGCGGCTCGGTGGTGATCACCTGGGTACCGCATGGCATGGACTTGCTGGCCAGCTCCGGTACCAGGTTACCCAGGTAGGCGTTGCCGGCGACGATGATGAATTTGGCGCGGACCTTGCCCTGCGGGGTGTGTACCACCGGGTTGGCGCCACGCTCGATGCGTACGGCCGGGGTCTGCTCATAGATGATGCCGCCCAGCGACTCGACCGCCGCCGCCTCGCCCAGGGCCAGGTTCAGCGGGTGAATGTGGCCACCGCTCATGTCCAGCATGCCGCCCACGTAGTTGTCGCAGGCCACTACTTCGCGGATGCGCTTCTGGTCCATCAGCTCCAGCTGGTTGTGGCCAAAGCGCTCCCACAGACGTTTTTGCGACTCCAGGTGGCCCATCTGCTTGCTGGTGAGGGCAGCGAACACGCCACCGTCCTTGAGGTCGCACTGAATGTTGTACTTGGCCACGCGTTCACGAATGATGCGCCCGCCTTCGAAGGCCATCTGGCCCAGCAGTTGCGCCTGCTTGGGGCCGACCGTGCGTTCGATCACAT
This sequence comes from Pseudomonas sp. TE21394, assembly GCF_054057835.1. Classification (NCBI taxonomy): domain Bacteria; kingdom Pseudomonadati; phylum Pseudomonadota; class Gammaproteobacteria; order Pseudomonadales; family Pseudomonadaceae; genus Pseudomonas; species Pseudomonas sp. TE21394. Next base: position 4,158,588 of record NZ_JBSRZR010000001.1, read on the forward strand.
CGATGTCACGGCTGTAGCTGTTGACGATCTGGCCGCCGTTACGGCCCGACGCGCCGAAGCCGACCTTGGCCGCTTCGACGATGCTCACCTTGAAGCCGTTCTCCAGCAGGAACAGGGCGCTGGACAGGCCGGTGTAGCCGGCGCCGATGATGCACACATCGGTTTCCACCTCACCCTGCAGCGCCGGACGTGGCGGCACCGGGTTGGCCGAGGCGGCGTAGTAGGACTGGGGGTAGGGGGTGTTAGCCATGTTGCAGGAACCTCGTGTTTTATATTTTTAACGAATGTACCGATGCTATCAATAATAATAAACACCCGCTAGTCGTCCGTTGAAAATCCTTTACTCGGTCCTGGCTCGTGCACCTTTCTATAAAGGGGTTATGATTCAGTAGCTTAGCGTGAAAAAAAGTGTTGACAGGGTTTTTGGAATGAGTAGAATGCGCACCACACGACAGGCACATAGCTCAGTTGGTTAGAGCACCACCTTGACATGGTGGGGGTCGTTGGTTCGAGTCCAATTGTGCCTACCAAATCGAAGAAGGGGTGATCCGCAAGGGTCATCCCTTTTTTCATTGGAGTTCTACGTGGCGCCCAGCCTGTTGTGCCGGCGGTTGCGCAGCGAAGTTGCCTCGGCGTGGGCGGTACTCGAAAGTTTTTGATTTTTCTCAAAAAAACGCTTTACAGCCGTGTGTTTGATCTCTAATATGCGCACCACACGACAGGCACATAGCTCAGTTGGTTAGAGCACCACCTTGACATGGTGGGGGTCGTTGGTTCGAGTCCAATTGTGCCTACCAAATTCGAAAAGGGCGATCAGCAATGATCGCCCTTTTTGCTATGCGCGCGAAGCAGGCTGTAACGTTTGGTCGCGCTTCGGGGCATGGCCCGGCGTGCTAGAATCCGCCTCTTCGAATCTGGAGGTACACGCGTGCGCAAACTGGCTGTGGTAATGGCAGTGCTCGCCCTGGCGGGCTGTGAGAACGAAGTCGAAGGCGTGCACAAGCAAGTGGCCGAACACCTGCATAACCCCAAGACGGCCAAGTTCGGTAACGTGCGGATCGACACCCAGGGCACCATCTGTGGCCAGGTGCGTGGCAAGGACGACGCCGGGCAGTACGAGCCCTACCGCAGCTATGTGGCGATCAAGCGTGATGGCCGGTACGAAATCATTGTCGATGACAGCGGCAACAACCTGCGCATCCGCGAGCTGTGCGGCGGCGCCGACCTGCAGCGCCGCGCCGAGGCCCTGGCTGGCCAGCCGGCCCCGCAAGGCTGGGACGTGGAAGTGATCCAGGGGGCCAACATGGGTGCGCTCAGCGACATGACTGCGCGCCTGATCGAAAAGGGCATTCCATCCTCGGTGGAGTACCGCGACGGCAAGCCGGTGGTGTTGATGGGGCCGTTCCCGACCCGTGAAGAAGCCGAAGCACGCAAGGCCGAGGTCATGGCCAAGCTGGGCACCGATTCGGTTGTCATTCAGCACGGCGCAGCTCGCTGACTGCGCGGCCCTCTGTAGGAGCGGCCTTGTGCCGCGATGGGCTGCGTAGCAGCCCCACAGAGTCTGCCGTGACGCTGAACCCTTGGGGCTGCTACGCAGCCCATCGCGGCACAAGGCCGCTCCTACACGGACCGCGGCGGCCCAAGTTTGGCTATGCTTGGCAGGAACAAGCCGAACAGGGAGGGGCTCATGTCTACACTGGAGCGGGCCATTGCCGTGGCCGCCAGCGCGCATGAAGGGCAATATGACAAGGGTGGGGCAGCGTATATCCTCCACCCGCTACGCGTGATGATGCGGGTTTCCACCCCAGAACAACGGATTGTCGCGGTGCTTCACGACGTGATCGAAGATACCCCGCTGACCCTCTCCGACCTGGCGCGTGAAGGTTTCGCGCTGAAAATTCTTGCCGCCTTGCTGGCGCTCAGCCGTCGCGAAGGCGAGGCTTACCAGGACTTCGTGGTGCGCCTGGGCGATGACCCGCTGGCGCGCACGGTCAAACTGGCCGACCTGGCCGATAACAGCGACCTTTCGCGCATTCCGAGTCCCGGCCCAGCCGACCTGGCGCGGTTGGCCCGTTACCGCGAGGCCAGTGCCTATCTGCAGGCGCTGGCCTGATGGCGGCGGGCGCTTGCGCGGTCAATCTTCCTTGGGCACAGTCCAGAAAATCTGCACGCCGCCATCGTCGCGGTGGGCGAGGGTGACATTGTCGTTTTCGGCAATTTCCTCAAGCAACGTTTCCCAGTCTTCGGGGGTTTCCTGTTCCAGGCGGAAGATCAACGCTGCCCGGCTGCGCTGGGCGGTGGGGCTGTTGATGATCTTCTGGATACGCATGCCCAGTTGTGTGTAGCTGTTTGGGGTGGCGGAGGCAGTGTTGGACACAAGTGTTTCCTTGTTTTTGCTGTATGCACATACAGTATTTCACTGTCAGTTATTACGCAACAGGGTGCCGGGATAATATAAACGTTCGGTTTTGGAGAAGTTTTCTGGATAATCGCTCCCGGCAGTTCGCTGACATCCGACAGCCAAGCGGATTTGACAAACCTCGGTACTGTTTCCATAGTTACGTATCGCAAACGTTTGCTATCCGATAAAAACCACAAGATTCGGAGTCATCGTCCATGAAACTGCCGTTCCCCGGTCGCCTGTTGGCCCTCGCTGTCGTTGCTTCTCTGTCCTTCGCCATCCCGTTCTCGGCAGCCCATGCCGAAGACAAGCCCAAGGTTGCCTTAGTGATGAAATCGCTGGCGAACGAGTTCTTCCGCACCATGGAAGACGGCGCCAAGGACTACCAGAAAGCCCACCCTGACGAGTTCGAGCTGATCGCCAACGGGATCAAGAACGAAACCGACACCGGCGAACAGATCCGCATCGTCGAGCAGATGGTCAACGCCGGTGCCAAAGCGCTGGTGATCGCCCCGGCCGATTCCAAGGCGCTGGTGTCCGCCGTGAAGAAAGCCATGGACAAGGGCGTGGTGGTGATCAACATCGACAACCGCCTGGACCCTGACCTGCTCAAGAGCAAAGGCATCAGCGTGCCGTTCGTTGGCCCCGACAACCGCAAGGGCGCGCGCCTGGTCGGCGACTACCTGGCCAACGAGAAACTCAAGGCCGGCGACCAGGTCGGCATCATCGAAGGCGTGCCGACCACGACCAATGCCCAGCAGCGCACCGCCGGCTTCAAGGACGCCATGGACGCCGCGCAGATCAGGATCGTCTCGGTGCAGAGCGGCAATTGGGAAATCGACAAGGGCAACGCCGTCGCCGCCTCCATGCTCAACGAATACCCGGACCTTAAGGCCCTGCTGGCCGGTAACGACAGCATGGCCCTGGGTGCCGTTTCGGCCGTGCGTGCCGCTGGCAAGACCGGCCAGGTGCAAGTGGTGGGCTACGATAACATCAATGCCATCAAGCCCATGCTCAAGGATGGCCGGGTGCTCGCCACCCTCGACCAGGCAGCCAGCCAGCAGGCGGTGTACGGCATCCAGGCGGCGCTGAAGATGGTCAAGGGCGAGAAGCCCGAGGTGGATGCCGACAACGTCATCCAGACCCCGGTCCAACTCATCACCCAACCCTGAATTGCTGGCAGGAGAAACGGCCATGCCTGCATCGGCCAACGAAGTGGTGCTTGCCGCCAACGGCCTGGGCAAGACCTACGCCCAGCCGGTGCTGGCCGAGGTCAGCCTGAGCCTGCGCGCCGGCGAAGTGCTGGCCCTGACCGGCGAAAACGGCGCAGGCAAGAGCACGCTGTCCAAACTCATCAGTGGCCTGGAAGCCCCCACCACCGGGCACATGAGCTACCGTGGCCAGGCCTATGCACCTGGCAGCCGCAGCGAGGCCGAGCGCCTCGGCGTGCGCATGGTCATGCAGGAGCTGAACCTGCTGCCCACGCTGACCGTGGCAGAAAACCTGTTCCTCGATAACCTGCCCAGCCGCTTCGGCTGGATCAGCCACAAGCGCCTGCGCCAGTTGGCCACGGCCGCCATGGCCCAGGTCGGCCTCGACGCCATCGACCCGGACACCCCGGTCGGCGAGCTGGGCATCGGCCACCAGCAGATGGTCGAGATCGCCCGCAACCTGATCGGCGACTGCCATGTGCTGATCTTCGACGAGCCCACCGCCATGCTCACCGCGCGTGAGGTGGAGCTGCTGTTCACCCAGATCGAACGTTTGCGCCGGCGTGGCGTGGCCATCGTCTACATTTCCCACCGCCTCGAAGAGCTGCAGCGCGTGGCCCAGCGCATCGTCGTACTGCGCGATGGCAGGCTGGTGTGTGACGAGCCGATCCAGCGCTATAGCAGTGCCGAACTGGTCAACCTGATGGTCGGCCGCGAACTGGGCGAGCACATCGACCTGGGCCGCCGACAGATCGGTGCACCGCTGCTCAGGGTCGACAGGCTCAGCCGCGCTGACAAGGTGCGTGAGGTGTCGTTTGAGGTCCGGGCAGGGGAGATCTTCGGCGTCTCTGGCCTGATCGGCGCCGGCCGTACCGAGCTGTTGCGCCTGATCTACGGCGCCGACCGGGCCGACAGCGGCAGCATCGCGCTCGGCCAGCCACCGCAGGCGGTCACCATCGACTCGCCCAAGGCTGCAGTGCAGGCCGGCATCGCCCTGATCACCGAAGACCGTAAAGGCGAGGGCCTGCTGCTGACCCAGTCGATCAGCGCCAATATCGCCCTGGGTAACCTGGGTGCGGTGTCTCGCGCCGGTGTGCTCGATGCCCAGGCCGAACAGGCCTTGGCCGCCCGGCAGATCCAGGCCATGCGCATCCGCAGTGCCGGCCCGCAGCAGGTGGTCGGCGAGCTGTCGGGTGGCAACCAGCAGAAAGTGGTGATCGGCCGCTGGCTGGAGCGTGACTGCCAGGTGCTGCTGTTCGATGAGCCTACCCGCGGCATCGATGTGGGTGCCAAGTTCGACATCTATGGCCTGTTGGCCGAACTGGCACGCCAGGGCAAGGCCCTGGTGGTGGTGTCAAGCGACCTGCGCGAGCTGATGCTGATCTGCGACCGCATCGCCGTGCTCTCGGCCGGGCGCCTGATCGACACTTTCGAGCGTGACCATTGGAGCCAGGACCAGCTACTGGCTGCCGCTTTTGCCGGTTATCAGAAACGTGACGCACTGCTGCATGATGCAGCCCCCAGGATGGACGCATGAAAACCACCCCGCTCGACAGCCAGGGCGCTGCACCGCTGCGCCGCAGTGGCACCTATTTTGGCCTGGGTACCTACCTGGGCCTGGCCGGCGCGTTGCTGGCCATGATCGTGCTGTTCTCGTTCCTCAGCAGCCACTTCTGGTCGTACAACACCTTCAGTACCCTGGCCAACCAGATCCCCGACCTGATGGTGCTGGCGGTGGGCATGACCTTCGTGCTGATCATCGGCGGCATCGACCTGTCGGTGGGCTCGGTGCTGGCACTGGCCGCCTCGACCGTGAGCGTGGCGATCCTCGGCTGGGGCTGGGGCATGCTGCCTGCGGCGCTGCTGGGCATGGCCGTGGCGGCGTTGGCCGGCAGCATCACCGGCGGCGTTACCGTGGCCTGGCGCATCCCGTCGTTCATCGTCTCGCTTGGCGTGCTGGAAATGGCCCGTGGCCTGGCCTACCAGTTCACCGACTCGCGCACCGCCTATATCGGCGATGCCTATGCCTGGTTCTCCAACCCCATCGCCTTTGGCATCTCGCCGGCATTCATCATCGCCTTGCTGGTGATCGTGCTGGCCCAGCTGGTGCTGACGCGTACGGTGTTCGGCCGGTACCTGATCGGCATTGGCACCAACGAAGAGGCGGTGCGCCTGGCCGGCATCGATCCGCGCCCGTACAAGGTGCTGGTGTTCGCCCTGATGGGCCTTCTCGCCGGGCTGGCCGCACTGTTCCAGATCTCGCGCCTGGAGGCAGCCGACCCCAATGCCGGTGCCGGCCTGGAGCTGCAGGTGATCGCCGCCGTGGTGATTGGTGGCACCAGCCTGATGGGTGGGCGTGGCTCAGTGATCAGCACCTTTTTCGGCGTGCTGATCATTTCGGTGCTGGCCGCCGGCTTGGCGCAGATCGGCGCCAGTGAACCGACCAAACGCATCATCACCGGGGCGGTGATCGTCATCGCCGTGGTGCTCGACACTTACCGTAGCCGGCGCGCGGCCCGGCGGAACTGAAAACATGGCAACCATCAAAGACGTCGCGGCACTGGCGGGTATCTCCTACACCACTGTGTCCCATGTGCTGAACAAGACCCGCCCGGTCAGCGAACAGGTGCGGTTGAAAGTCGAAGCCGCCATTGCCGAACTCGACTACGTGCCCAGCGCCGTGGCGCGTTCGTTGAAGGCGCGCAGCACCGCCACCATCGGCCTGCTGGTGCCCAACAGCGTCAACCCATACTTCGCCGAGCTGGCGCGGGGTATCGAGGATGCCTGTGAACGCAACGGCTACTGCGTGATCCTGTGCAACTCGGATGACAACCCGCAGAAACAGCGCAGCTACCTGCGCGTGCTGCTGGAAAAGCGCATCGACGGCCTGGTGGTGGCCTCGGTGGGCCAGGACAGCGACCTGCTGCAAAGCCTGGCCGGGGTGCGTACGCCGATGGTCATCGTCGACCGCGAACTGGAGGGCGTGGACGCCGACCTGGTGCGCATCGACCACGAGCTGGGCGCCTATCTGGCCACCCGGCACCTGCTGGAGCTTGGCCATCGCGACATCGCCTACATCGGCGGCCCCGCCGAAACCGGGGTGACCCAGCTGCGCCTGGGCGGCTTTCGGCGCGCCATGGCCGAGGCCGGCGCAGCGGCCGATGGCAGGCGCGTGCTGCACTGCGACTTCACCAGCCTGGGCGGATACGCAGCGGCGGCGCAGGTGCTGCAGGGCCCGCGGCCAACGGCGATTTTCGCCGGTAACGACATGATCGGTTTCGGCGTGCTGCGCGCCGCGGCCGAACGCCAGATCAATGTACCCGCCGAGCTGTCGGTGATCGGCTTCGACGACATCGAGCTCAGCCGTTATGTATACCCGCCATTGACCACGGTCGGCCAGTCGATCCGCGAGCTGGGCGAAAGTGCTGCCTCGCTGTTGCTGGCGCGCATCTGCAAGCCCCGGCAGGGGGCGGCGGAACAACGCATCGTCACCCCGCGCCTGGTGCTGCGCGAGTCCACCGGGCCACGCCCGGACCTGTTCAATGATTACCGCTAACGCTAAGGAAATGCCATGAGTGCCAAGGTCGTGGTGGTCGGGAGCCTCAACATGGACCTGGTGGCCCGCGCCCAGCGCCTGCCCCGGGCCGGCGAAACGCTGCCCGGCGACAGCTTCTTCACCGTGCCCGGCGGCAAGGGCGCCAACCAGGCCGTGGCCGTGGCTCGCCTGGGCGGCAGCGTGGCCATGATCGGCAACGTGGGGGACGATGCCTACGGCCAGCAACTGCGTCAGGCCTTGTATGTGGAGGGGGTCGATTGTGGCGCCATCGAAACCTGCCCGGGCGTGTCCAGCGGTGTGGCGCTGATCACCGTGGATGCGGCCAGCCAGAACTGCATCGTCATCATTGCGGGCGGCAATGGCCTGCTGAAACCGCAGTCGGTGCAGCGCTTCGATGCGCTGTTGCAGGCGGCCGAGATCATCATTTGCCAGCTGGAAGTGCCGGCCGAAACCGTGGCCTGGACCCTGGCCAGGGGGCATGAGCTGGGCAAGCAGGTGATCCTCAACCCGGCGCCCGCCACGGGCCCGCTGCCAGCGGACTGGTTCGCGCACATCGACTACCTCACGCCCAATGAAAGCGAAGCCGAAGCCCTGAGTGGCGTGGCGGTGACCGACCAGGACAGTGCCCGGCGCGCCGGCGAGCGCCTGCTGCAGCTGGGCGCGGGCAAGGTGATCATTACCCTGGGCGCGCAAGGCGCGTTGCTGGTCACGGCGCAGGGCCACCGACACTTCCCCGCGCCGGTGGTGCAGCCGCTGGATACCACCGCTGCCGGTGACACCTTCATCGGTGGCTTCGCCGCCGGCCTGGTGCGCGGCCTGGAGGAGGGCGAAGCCATCGCCTTTGGCCAGCGCGCCGCGGCGTTGTCGGTCACCCGTGCCGGGGCCCAGCCGTCGATTCCCTATCTGGCGGAGCTTGCGCCATGAAGAAAACCCCGCTGCTGAACGTCGCCCTGTCACGCACCATCGCCAGCATGGGGCATGGCGACATCCTGGTGATTGGCGATGCCGGCTTGCCGGTACCGCCGGGTGTCGAACTGATCGACCTGGCCGTGACCCCTGGCCTGCCGGATTTCGCCAGTGTGCTGCGCGTGGTGCTGAGCGAGCTGCAGGTAGAGCGCCACGTGCTGGCCGCAGAGATGCAGAAAGTGGTGCCGCCGGCGCTGGTCGAGATCGAGCGCTTGAAAGGCAAGCTGGGCAAGCGTGAATGGCTGAGCCATGAGGATTTCAAGGTGCTGTCGCGCAGCGCCCGTGCGCTGGTGCGCACCGGCGAGTGCCAGCCCTACAGCAACATCGCGCTGATTTCCGGCGTCACGTTCTAACCGTCAAGACACGCTGTTTTTTGTAGGAGCGGCCTTGTGCCGCGATGGGCCGCAAAGCGGCCCCGGCAATGTTTGCTGCGAAGCTGAAAACCTGGGGCCGCTTCGCGCCCCATCGCGGCGCAAGGCCGCTCCTACAGACCTTCGTTCTGGCAACAGGAGTGCCACCCATGCTCAAACCCTTGCTACAAGGAATCGCCTTCATGGTCACCGCCACCAGCGTCCAGGCCGCCCCGATCGACCTGATCATCGACACCGACCCCGGCGCCGACGACGTAGTCGCCCTGTTCCTGGCCATGGCCTCGCCCGATGAGCTGAATATCCGCGCCATCACCACCGTGGCTGGCAACGTGCGCCTGGAAAAGACCTCGCGCAATGCCCGCCTGGCCCGCGAATGGGCTGGCCGCGAGGATATCCCGGTGTACGCTGGTGCCGGTCGCCCGCTGCTGCGCAAGCCGATCTACGCTGCCGAGGTGCATGGCGAGGAAGGCCTCACCGGTGTCGAGGTCAAGGAGCCAAAAGCGCCCCTGGCCCAGGGCAATGCCGTGCAGTACCTGGTCGACACCCTCAGCGCCGCCAAGCCGCACAGCATCACCATCGCCATGCTCGGCCCGCAGACCAACCTGGCCCTGGCGCTGGTTCAGCGCCCGGAGATCGCCAAGGGCATCAAGCAGGTGGTGGTCATGGGCGGCGCCCACTTCAACGGCGGCAACATCACCCCGGCGGCGGAATTCAACCTGTACGCCGACCCGCATGCTGCCGAAGTGGTGCTGGCCAGTGGCGTGCAACTGACCTACCTGCCGTTGGACGTCACCCACAAACTGCTGACCAGCGACGCCCGCCTCAAGCAGTTGGCCGCGGTGAACAACCAGGCCAGCAAACGCGTGGTGGATATCCTCAACGCCTACATCACCCACGACATGGACCTGTACGGCATGCCCGGCGGCCCGGTGCACGACGCCAGCGTCATCGCCTACCTGCTCAAGCCAGAGCTGTTCAGCGGCCGGCGCATCCACATGAGCATCGACAGCCGCGAAGGGCCTACCTTCGGCCAGAGCATTGCCGACTGGTATGGCGTGCTCAAGCAGCCTGCCAATGTGCTATGGGTGGAGCAGGGCGATGCCCAGGGCCTGTTCGACCTGCTCAGCGCCCGTTTGGCACGATTGGAATAGCCGCATGCGGCGCGTAGCGTTCGAACACCTGGTCGATGAAGCTACGCGCCGCCTCGCTGCCGCGGTCGCGCACCAGCAGGTCGATGGCAATCAGTAACAACTCTTCCGGTGTGCCGGGGCTGTACGCGCTCTGGCCTTCGGCCCATTTGACCTTGATATCGGCAACAATGCTGTGGCTGCTCATTACGCTCTCGTTGGGGGCCCGGACGAAGGACGAACACTGACCCTGGTGTTCGATGGAGGCGGGGTGCGCTCCACTTCTTGCACTAAATCATGACTTTGCGTCATTGACCTTGCGACTTAAGCATATGGCAAATGCGGCGGCTTGTGCAAAATCCGGTCACGATTGCGTTTTCGCCTGTGCCGCCTGGTTGAGGCAAACTTGACCGGTTTTGCAACAAAAGAACAGCGGAACTGTCCGATCAGGCAGTTCCCGGACCGATTTAGGAGGCTTCATGTTCCGTACCCGTGCTTACCTGGCAACCCTGGCGGTGGCTGTTGTCCTGGCTGGTTGCAGCACTGGTGGCAATGCTGGCGGTAGCGCTACTTCGACCACGCCGGCTGGCAACGATGGCCGCTGCGAAGCCAGCGGCGCCGATTTCGCCATTGGCAAACCGGCCAGCGCCGAATTGCTGGAGCAGGCGCGCAAGGCCAGTGGCTCGCAGATGGCGCGCATTCTCAAGCCGCACGACGTGGTCACCCTGGAGTACCGTTCCGAGCGCCTGAACCTGAATGTGGACGAGCAGGGCAAGGTGACCCGCGTCAACTGCGGCTGACCCAGCCCCGAAAACCGGCGCGGCTCCCTGTAGGAGCGGCCTTGCGCCGCGAAAGGGCCGCAGAGCGGCCCCAGCAATACAAGCTGCTGCGCTGAACCCCAGGGCCGCTCCGCGCCCCTCGCGCGACACAGCACCGCCCCACAAAAAAAACGCGCCCATAAAAAACCCGCCACAAAGGCGGGTTTTTTTACAGCTATCCGAATTACTCCGGACGAACCTGTGCAGCCTGCATGCCCTTCTGGCCGCGCTCGGCGACGAAGGAAACAGTCTGGCCTTCTTTCAGGCTCTTGAAGCCGTCGGATTCGATGGCCTTGAAGTGAACGAACAGGTCGTCGCCGCCGCCTGCTGGGGTGATGAAGCCGTAGCCTTTCTCATCATTGAACCATTTGACGGTGCCTTGTTGGCGATTGGACATGGGTGAATCTCCAGAACATTTAGTTTTTTCGGTGGTGCAATGCGGCCGAGGCTACGGAGCACGAGACACATCATAGTCTAATTCTGCGCATCTAGCGCCTTTTACCTTCGCAGGATATTGATCCAGCGCAAAGAATGGCTGGCCTGCTCTGGCTGTAAGGTTTCAGCCCTTCGATGCGCAGGTTTGTTTCACCACGGTTTGTGCCTTCTGCATCAGCTTGGCGTCAACACCATCGTTGCTGTCCAGGTCGGCAATCTCCGCGTCGGTGAAATTCTCTTTGATGGCTTTGGCACCGCAAGCGCAGTGCTTTTTCGCGGTGGCGGCGTCAACGCCCTGGCCGCTGGCCACCTGGGTGCACTGGGTCATGTAGGCGGCCTCCTTCCCGGCTGGGAAGTTGCCGGCGTTCGCAGCCACGGGCAGCAGCAGGGCGCCGGCGGCCGCCAGGGCCAGAAGAGACGGAACTCGCATAACCAGTTACTCCTTGGGTCAGGTCTCATCAAGAGTAGGTTGCTTCCCAAGGTCTGATAGGAAATTTTCCGTGTTAGTTCACCCAAACGGCGTAATTTCCAAATATTTCTGCGTGGCGTACAAGCCGCGTGCTAGCATGCCCGGCTTGTGGTCGCGCCGTTGCGCGCCGCAGCTATCTTTTTTCTTTCCAGTCACTCTGGTTCGTCCCCCGCAAGCCGAAAGGCTTCTGCCACTGTGAGGCAGGCTTCCTGTGCAGGAAGGCAGGCCGGATCTTGTACTGGCTCATCCCAACCCACGTGACCTTTGGTAGGGGTCACCACTAGGAGAGGAGGCGCCATGCCCGTTATTACTCTTCCCGATGGCAGTCAGCGTTCGTTCGATCATGCCGTATCTGTCGCCGAAGTCGCCGCTTCCATCGGCGCCGGCCTGGCCAAGGCCACCGTGGCCGGCAAGGTCGACGGCAAACTGGTCGATGCCTGCGACCTGATCCACAACGACGCCACCCTGCAGATCATCACCCCTAAAGATGAAGAGGGACTGGAAATCATTCGCCACTCGTGCGCTCACCTGGTCGGCCACGCGGTGAAGCAGCTGTACCCGAGCGCCAAGATGGTGATTGGCCCGGTCATCGACGAAGGCTTCTACTACGACATCGCCTACGAGCGCCCCTTCACCCCTGAAGACATGGCCGCCATCGAAAAGCGCATGATGGAGCTGATCGACAAGGACTACGACGTGGTCAAGAAGATGACCCCGCGTGCCGAGGTCATCGAGGTGTTCAAGGCCCGTGGCGAAGACTACAAGCTGCGCCTGGTCGAAGACATGCCGGACGAGCAGGCCATGGGCCTGTACTACCACGAAGAATACGTCGACATGTGCCGCGGCCCGCACGTGCCGAACACCCGCTTCCTCAAGGCATTCAAGCTGACCAAGCTGTCCGGCGCCTACTGGCGCGGCGATGCCAAGAATGAGCAGCTGCAACGCGTGTACGGCACCGCCTGGGCCGACAAGAAGCAGCTGGCTGCGTACATCCAGCGTATCGAAGAAGCCGAAAAGCGCGACCACCGCAAGATCGGCAAGCAGCTCGACCTGTTCCACCTGCAGGAAGAAGCCCCGGGCATGGTGTTCTGGCATGCCAACGGCTGGACCGTGTACCAGGTGCTCGAGCAATACATGCGCCAGGTGCAGCGCGCCAACGGCTACCAGGAAATCAAGACCCCGCAGGTGGTCGACCGTATTCTCTGGGAGCGTTCCGGGCACTGGTCCAACTACGCCGAGAACATGTTCACCACTTCGTCGGAAAGCCGTGACTACGCGGTAAAACCGATGAACTGCCCGTGCCACGTGCAGGTGTTCAACCAGGGCCTGAAAAGCTACCGCGACCTGCCGCTGCGCCTGGCCGAGTTCGGTGCCTGCCACCGTAACGAGCCGTCCGGCGCCCTGCACGGCATCATGCGCGTGCGTGGCTTCGTGCAGGACGACGCGCACATCTTCTGCACCGAAGAACAGGTGAAGAAAGAAGCCGCCGACTTCATCAAGCTGACCCTGGACGTGTACAAGGACTTCGGCTTCACCGACATCGCCATGAAGCTGTCGACCCGCCCTGCCAAGCGCGTCGGTTCCGAAGAGCTGTGGGACCGTGCCGAAGGTGCACTGGCCGACGCCCTGAACGAATCGGGCCTGGAGTGGGAATACCAGCCGGGCGAGGGCGCCTTCTACGGGCCGAAGATCGAGTTCACCCTGCGCGACTGCCTGGGCCGTAACTGGCAGTGCGGTACCCTGCAGTACGACCCGAACCTGCCCGAGCGCCTGGATGCCAGCTACATCGCCGAAGACAACAGCCGGGTGCGGCCGGTCATGCTGCACCGCGCCATCCTCGGTTCGTTCGAGCGCTTCATCGGCATGCTGATCGAGCACTACGCCGGTGTGTTCCCGGCCTGGCTGGCGCCAACCCAGGCGGTGATCATGAACATCACCGACAAACAGGCCGATTTCGCCCTCGAGGTGGAAAATACCCTGAACGGTAGCGGTTTCCGTGCCAAGTCGGACTTGAGAAATGAGAAGATCGGCTTTAAAATCCGCGAGCATACTTTGCTCAAGGTCCCGTACCTTTTGGTTATAGGGGATCGCGAAGTCGAAACGCAGACCGTCGCCGTACGCACCCGTGAAGGCAAAGACCTCGGCTCCATGCCGGTGGCTGAATTCACGCAGCTGCTCAACAGCGCTGTTGCCCAGCGCGGTCGCCTAGAATCGGAGTAATGACTATTAAGCGTGAAATGAGAAACGATAAACGAACTGCACCGAAAGCCCCGATCAACGAGAATATCTCGGCACGCGAGGTTCGGTTAATTGGCGCTGACGGCGAGCAGATTGGCATCGTCTCGATTGATGAAGCGCTTCGTATCGCTGATGAAGCGAAGCTGGATCTGGTGGAAATTTCTGCCGACGCGCAGCCGCCCGTCTGCAAGGTGATGGACTACGGCAAGCACCTCTTCGAAAAGAAGAAGCAGGCCAACGAAGCCAAGAAGAACCAGAAGCAGATCCAGATCAAAGAAATCAAGTTTCGTCCAGGGACGGAAGAAGGGGATTACCAGGTAAAACTACGCAACCTGGTACGTTTCCTTACCGATGGGGACAAGGCCAAGATCTCTCTGAGATTCCGCGGCCGTGAGATGGCCCACCAGGAGCTGGGCATGGAGCTGTTGAAGCGGGTCGAAGCCGACCTCGCCGAATACGGCTCCGTTGAGCAGCATCCGAAGATGGAAGGACGCCAGCTTATGATGGTCATCGCCCCCAAAAAGAAGAAGTAATCTCCCGGGCACGGCAGGCCTGATGATTATTGTGTAATTTTATCGAATGCGGAGTTCCAACATGCCAAAAATGAAAACCAAGAGCGGTGCTGCGAAGCGCTTCCTGAAGACCGCTTCCGGCTTCAAGCACAAGCACGCTTTCAAGAGCCACATCCTGACCAAAATGTCGACCAAGCGTAAGCGTCAACTGCGCGGTGCCAGCCTGCTGCACCCGTCTGACGTGGCAAAAGTCGAGCGCATGCTGCGCGTACGTTAATTCTGGTTTAGATAGAGGAAGTTACTCATGGCTCGTGTTAAGCGTGGCGTCATCGCTCGTAAGCGTCACAAGAAAATTCTGAAACTGGCTAAAGGCTACTACGGTGCACGCTCGCGCGTATTCCGCGTTGCCAAGCAGGCGGTCATCAAGGCTGGTCAATATGCCTACCGTGACCGTCGTCAGAAGAAGCGTCAGTTCCGCGCACTGTGGATCGCTCGTATCAACGCCGGTGCCCGCACCAACGGTCTGTCCTACAGCCGTCTGATTGCTGGCCTGAAAAAGGCTTCGATCGAAATCGACCGTAAGGTTCTGGCCGATCTGGCAGTGAACGAAAAAGCGGCGTTTGCTGCGATTGTCGAGAAAGCTAAAGCCGTTCTGGCTTAAGTACCCGCGACAATCACCCGGCGGCGCCAGCGCCGTCGGGCATTGAACGTCATCGATAGGGGAAGAGCCTTCAAAGCTCTTCCCCTATTTTCGTATCTGGAGTCTGTACATGGAAAACCTGGATGCGCTGGTCTCCCAAGCCCTGGAAGCTGTGGAGCGCGCTGAAGACATCAATGCCCTGGAACAGATCCGGGTTAATTATCTCGGCAAGAAGGGCGAACTGACCCAGGTGATGAAGACCCTGGGCAACCTGCCAGCCGAAGAGCGGCCGAAGGTCGGCGCGCTGATCAACGACGCCAAAGAGCGCGTTACCGTGGTGCTCAATGCCCGCAAGGCGGCCTTCGAAGAAGCCGAGCTCAGCGCTCGCCTGGCGGCCGAATGCATTGACGTCACCCTGCCAGGCCGCGGCCAGGCCACCGGTGGCCTGCACCCGATCACCCGTACACTCGAGCGCATCGAGCAGTTCTTCACCCACATTGGCTACGGCATCGCCGAAGGCCCCGAGGTGGAAGACGACTACCACAACTTCGAAGCGCTCAACATCCCCGGCCACCACCCGGCGCGGGCGATGCACGACACCTTCTACTTCAATGCCAACATGCTGCTGCGCACCCACACCTCGCCGGTGCAGGTGCGGACCATGGAGTCCAGCCAGCCGCCGATCCGCATTGTCTGCCCGGGCCGCGTGTACCGCTGTGACTCGGATATCACCCACTCGCCGATGTTCCACCAGGTCGAAGGCCTGCTGATCGACCGCGACATCAACTTCGCCGACCTCAAGGGCACCATCGAAGAATTCCTGCGGGTGTTCTTCGAGAAAGAACTGGCGGTGCGTTTCCGCCCATCGTTCTTCCCGTTCACCGAGCCGTCCGCCGAAGTCGACATCCAGTGCGTGATGTGTTCCGGCAAAGGCTGCCGCGTGTGCAAGCAGACCGGCTGGCTGGAAGTAATGGGTTGCGGCATGGTGCACCCGAACGTGCTGCGCATGTCCGGCATCGACCCGGAAGAATTCCAGGGCTTCGCCTTCGGCATGGGCGCCGAGCGCCTGGCCATGCTGCGCTATGGCGTCAACGATTTGCGTCTGTTCTTCGACAACGACCTGCGCTTCCTCGCGCAATTCCGCTAGGTCAATGCCCGACGCAACTTTCAGGAGAACAGCATGAAATTCAGTGAACAGTGGCTGCGCGGTTGGGTAAACCCGCAAGTCTCCCGTGACGAACTGGTCGCCCGCCTGTCCATGGCCGGCCTTGAAGTCGACAGCGTCACCCCTGCTGCCGGCCAGTTCAGCGGCATCGTCGTGGGCGAGATCCTCGCCACCGAACAACACCCGGACGCCGACAAGCTGCGCGTGTGCCAGGTCAGCAACGGCCAGGAAACCTTCCAGGTGGTATGTGGCGCTCCTAACGCCCGCCCAGGCATCAAGATCCCGTTCGCCATGATCGGCGCCGAACTGCCCGGCGACTTCAAGATCAAGAAGGCCAAGCTGCGCGGCGTCGAGTCCTTCGGCATGCTGTGCTCGGCTGCCGAGCTGCAGATCAGCGAAGAGAACGACGGCCTGCTGGAACTGGCCGCCGACGCCCCGGTGGGCGAAGACATTCGCCAGTACCTGAGCCTGGACGACGCCAGCATCGAGATCGGCCTGACCCCGAACCGCGGCGACTGCCTGTCCATCGCCGGCCTGGCCCGCGACGTCAGCGCCCTGTACGACACCCCGGTCACCCGCCCGGCAGTGCCAGCGGTACCGGCTGCCCACGACGAAGTGCGCCCGGTCGAAGTCAGCGCCCCGGCTGCCTGCCCACGCTACCTGGGCCGCGTCATCCGCAACGTCGACCTGAGCAAGCCGACCCCGCTGTGGATGGTCGAACGCCTGCGCCGCAGCGACGTGCGCAGCATCGACGCCGCCGTCGACATCACCAACTACGTGATGCTCGAACTCGGCCAACCGATGCACGCCTTCGACCTGGCAGAAATCAACGGCGGCATCCGCGTACGCATGGCCGAAGAAGGCGAGAAGCTGGTCCTGCTCGACGGCCAGGAAGTGGCCCTGCGCGCCGATACCCTGGTCATCGCCGACCACACCCGCGCCCTGGCCATCGCCGGCGTCATGGGTGGCGAGCACAGCGGTGTGAACACCGAAAAAACCCGCGACCTGTTCCTGGAAAGCGCCTTCTTCGAGCCGATTTCCGTCGCCGGTAAAGCCCGTTCCTACGGCCTGCACACCGATGCCTCGCACCGCTACGAGCGCGGCGTCGATTCGCAGCTGGCCCGCGAAGCCATGGAGCGCGCCACCCAGCTGCTGCTCGACATCGTCGGCGGCGAAGCCGGCCCGGTGGTCGAAGCCGTCAGCGAACAGCACCTGCCGCAAGTCGCCCCGGTGACCCTGCGCGCCGAACGCATCACCCAGATGCTCGGCATGGAAATGGACCCTGCCCAGGTCGAGCAACTGCTCAACGCCCTGGAGCTGACCACCACCAAGAGTGGGGAAGGGCAGTGGACCGTCAACGTGCCAAGCCACCGCTTCGACATCAGCCTGGAAGTGGACCTGATCGAAGAGCTGGCCCGCCTGTACGGCTACAACAACCTGCCGGTGCGCTACCCGCAAGCCCGCCTGGCGCCGCAAGGCAAGCCGGAAACCCGCGGTGACCTGCCGACCCTGCGCCGCCTGCTGGTGGCCCGCGGCTACCAGGAAGCCATCACCTACAGCTTCATCGACCCGAAACTGTTCGAACTGTTCAGCCCGGGCGTAGAGCCGCTGCTGCTGGCCAACCCCATCTCCAGCGACATGGCCGCCATGCGCGCCTCGCTGTGGCCGGGCCTGGTCAAGGCATTGCAGCACAACCTGAACCGCCAGCAAGACCGCGTGCGCCTGTTCGAAAGCGGCCTGCGCTTCGTCGGCCAGCTCGGCGACCTGCAGCAGCAACCGATGATCGCCGGCGTGGTCACCGGCAGCCGCCTGCCGGAAGGTTGGGCCAACGGCCGCGACAGTGTCGACTTCTTCGACGTGAAGGCCGACGTGGAAGCCCTGCTGGGCTACTCCGGCGCGCTGAGCGACTTCACCTTCAGCGCCGGCAAGCACCCCGCCCTGCACCCAGGCCAGACCGCCGCCATCGAGCGTGACGGCAAGCTGGTCGGCTACCTCGGCGCCATCCACCCAGAGCTGGCCAAGGCCCTGGGCCTGGACCGCCCGGTGTTCCTCTTCGAGCTGGTGCTGGGCGACGTGGTCGAAGGCCGCCTGCCAAAGTTCAGCGAGCTGTCCAGGTTCCCGGAAACCCGTCGTGACCTGGCTTTGATCGCAGGACGTGATGTAGCTTCTAGCGCGGTGCTTGAAGTAATTCGTGACAATGCAGGCGAATGGCTCACAGACCTCAGGCTGTTTGATGTCTACCAGGGTAAAGGTATTGATCCTGATAGAAAAAGCCTGGCCGTCGGCTTGACCTGGCAGCATCCATCGCGCACTCTTAACGACGATGAGGTGAACGCCGCACTGCAAAACATCCTCACCTCGCTCGAACAAAGGTTGAACACCACGTTAAGGAAATAACGGCATGGGTGCTCTGACGAAAGCTGAGATGGCCGAAAGGCTGTACGAGGAGCTAGGGCTTAACAAGCGTGAGGCCAAGGAGCTGGTCGAGCTGTTTTTCGAAGAAATTCGGCACGCACTTGAAGAGAACGAGCAGGTCAAGCTGTCCGGTTTCGGCAACTTCGACCTTCGCGACAAACGCCAGCGGCCGGGCCGCAACCCCAAGACTGGGGAAGAAATCCCGATCACTGCACGGCGCGTCGTCACCTTTCGTCCAGGGCAGAAGTTGAAGGCCCGGGTTGAGGCCTATGCTGGAACCAAGCCATAACGACGAACTGCCCCCCATACCGGGCAAAAGGTACTTCACCATCGGTGAGGTGAGTGAGCTTTGTGCGGTAAAACCGCACGTGCTGCGGTATTGGGAGCAGGAGTTCGACCAGCTCAATCCCGTGAAGCGGCGGGGGAACCGGCGGTATTATCAGCGCCAGGACGTGCTGATGATTCGCCAGATTCGTGCGCTGCTTTATGACCAGGGCTTCACCATTGGTGGGGCGCGGTTGCGGCTCTCCAGTGAGGAGGCCAAGGATGAGTCGAGCCAGTACAAGCAGCTGATTCGGCAGATGATTGTCGAGTTGGAGGATGTGTTGGTGGTGTTGAAGAAGTGACCTGGTTGGTGGTGAATGAAAATTTTTTGAGAAAAAGCTTTCATTTATCAGGAGGTTAGGGTACATTCTTCAACGTTCTCGGTAGCATTGAGAACATGCTTCAAAGCCCAGTCGGGGCGTAGCGCAGCCCGGTAGCGCACTTGCATGGGGTGCAAGGGGTCGAGTGTTCGAATCACTCCGTCCCGACCATTATTGAAACGAAAAAGCCCAGTCGGTAACGACTGGGCTTTTTTTTTCACGAAATTATAAAGCGCACTTTCTCCAACTTAGCCCCTAGGCCTTCGCACCTCGTATCTACTGGTCTATATTTAGTATTTGAATTCAAAGTGCATTTAATTGTCGTAGGCCAAGATTTTTAGTTGGCTTTTAGTATGAGTAGTTCTTCAGTCATAAGTACTGCTTTCGAGTGGTATAGTCTTAGATTAATTTCAGGAGAAGGTAGTCATGGAAAAGGCCGATGTTTTGCTGCTTGAACTAGCAGACTGTGAGTTAGAGAGACTGTTGAGTGGGCTTCCGGCTAATCGGTTCAGCCGGATCAGTGTATTTTTAGAGGTAATGAGAGTTTTTGATTATTGGGCGATTTATAAGCATGAAATGAGTGCGGAACAAAGTGGCACGGCGGCAGAATGTTATGTGATGAATTTGGGGTGGGATCTAGCTATCGAACATCTTTTTTCTGGTCTTGATAAACCAGGATTCCCGATGACGGAAAGTACGCCTCGATCTAGATTGAATGCCAGGCGCCTATTGTTCAGGTTTGGTTTAGTTGCCTATTTAAGGAACGTGGCTAGCTTTGTTAAGGCTAATTTAGCAGAGGTCAATCGAGAGAATGGAAGGATAGTTGTTAGGCTTCAAGAGTCAATAAAATATCAGGTGATGGATGCACTTGAATATGAGCTAACGGATGAGCTCGATATATTCATCAAGAAAACGTCTTCTCCAATAGTCAATGGCTGGGAAAAATTTGAGTTCGGCAGTGATTTTGAAGGGATCTCAGAGTATGGTGCTTTCTATGGCGTAAATAATAGTGGAGTACATAGTGATAAAAAGGTTGAAGATCTAGAATTACTAATGAAGCCTCTTATCTTTCCTTTTGACTATGGTCGGGGAGTGATGATGGGATATGATGCACTTCCTGAAATAGATGCGCACTATTTTTCCTATGCCTTAGACTATGTAATCTCTGCGCGAGATATTGCAGGTCTTCATCCCGACGTGAAGATTAACGGCGTTAGCGCGCCACATTTTATTGTAATTGTTGCAGTGGTTCTCGCTTTACACTGTAAGCATATAGGGTTCGCGAATATTGCTCGCTTCTCCTTTCCTAATATTTCGATTCCTCAAAGCTTGACGATTTGGACAACAAAAGAAGACTTGTGCGAAACAGTGGAGGCGCACACAGGCTTCGAAAGAGATCTAGTTTTAGCAGCGTTGGATGCTATATGTTACGGAGAAAGAGATCTTACATGGCATAAGAGTGGTGGTCATCTTCGGCCATTATTGTTTGATATGGGGAACGGAATGATTTTACGCCCATTGTCTAGCCTTCTTCGAAATCCGTTCTATTCAATAATAGAGCTACAGCATAAACGTGATAATAAGTTTATCAATATGCTTTGTGCTCCGCGTGAGGATTGGTTTCGAAAGCACTTGTATTATCTGTTTATGGGTAATCGGTATATACGAATACCTGGAAACATAAAGCTGCGGGAAAAAAATCAAGTGCTGACTGATATAGATGGTGTTGTCTACGACACTTTGTCCGGTGGGCTCGCTTTCTTTCAGCTAAAGTGGCAGGACTCATTCACTCACGATATTAATAAAATGAGAAGCAAGGCAAAGAACCTAGCATCTGAGGTGGACTCCTGGGCTTTGGCTGTCAGCCAGTGGTTAAAAGGTAAATCTCAAGTGGACATTGTCAAATCGCTGCGGCTAAAACTCCCCGAGGGGAAAGCAATTGGACCTATCTACTGTTTTGCTATCTCATGGTCTGCATTTAGAGTTCAAGCTTTTGGATATCATAAGAAGATGGAGTTTGTTGCTAGTTGCAATTGGCCATTGTTTAGACGGGCTAGGTTTGAGGTGGGGAAGAGTTTGGATGTGTTTGGTGATATCTTTGAATACTTGAACGTTCAGTACTTCCGTTTGGATGAGGCTATTGCAGCTGAGTCGCTTGAGGTTTCGTTAGCAAGTGAAAAGGTTTTATTTGAAAACAACTTCCATGTTCTTTCTAGATAAAAGGTGCTTTTTATATAAACCTAGCGTTTCTTTGAAAGTGTAACGCCCGATGCAGTGCATTGGGCGTTTGTCAACCTGCGCATGTGCTGACCTACTTTGGTCGTTGGCAGGCTACAAAAATCAAAAAAGTATGTGGCCTTCAAAGAATGTCTAGCTAACTTCCGGTATGTCTGTGCGCGGAATCGTATATTTGTGGTTCTTGACTTTCTCCCAGCACTCTTGTTTTTTCGCCCATTCGGATATCATTTTCCCGCCAGCGCCTTGGTGTAATGCATAGTCCACCTCCGTTGCCCAGCGCGCAATTTGTTCTTCTAAAGCAAGAGAAATTCGTTGCTTTTGCCATACGATGTCAAATTTGAAATTTGTTTCAAACTTAAATCCAAGCAGTGCCACTGTATAAGCAACAATATTGGCCTGAAATGCTGGGAACATAGGGCGAATGATACGCTGTGCCGATTTGAAAATGATTGCTTTGGCTATCATTGCTTTATACTTTTCAGGTGATGGTAAAATATCGTGTCCTCTTTCCTCTTCTTCTGAAAGTTCGTCCATAAAAGCCTGAAAATTCTTTTGCGATCCCAAGCTTACGATGTTGGGCTTTTGGCTCCATGCAAATAGATATTTTGCAAGTTCGGGCTTCGTCACTTTTCTTGATGTTGGGATTTCCGATTGTAACTTCTTTTTTTGCGCTGGCGTGATTGCGTCCTTTTCCAGCATCACTTTGTAGCTGCCGGCCGATCGTTCGTAGAACCATCTGCCTATGCCGTCCGGGCAGAAGATTCGCATAGACATTTTTTCCAGCTCACGGTGGAAGGGCTTGTTGGCAGAGAGGTCAGATTGTTTTACCACGTTTTGGCTGTTTGCGAAGCGGGAAATTTTTGCAATTAATTCATCAGGATCGTTATTTTCAGAGCGAAGTACAATAATCTTTGCTGGCACCCTGACATGATCGAGATCTAGGTCGGGCTGTTTTCGCTTGGCAAAGTATATGGAAGCAGTGGTCTGGCCGCCATTGACAATTTGCATACCTTTAAGCGATGAGATACCAACTGAACCATCATTTGCTCGCCCCAGCTCGCTGGCAGTGGCCACAATTACGATCCCGTTATTGTAAGCCATGAAGCGTTCGGGGGTATCTCGCAGTGTATCTCGAATACCCTTGTTGACCCCTTTTGCGCCGACTCCTAAGAAAGAGCGGACGTTAGCTTCAAGAATACGCGGCCCGTATTTTTCGTAAAGCGCTCTGAGTGCATTGCCTGGGACAGCCGTCAGGGCGTAATCATATTCATCATTGGCAGATCCGGGTACCCAGACGCTTGGCAATGGACCTCCGCACAGGTCTGGGAAATTGACAACAAGTTCATCTCTGGAGTGACCTTGTTGCAGGTGGTTGAAGAGGCGTTGAATATCCATTACCTCTACTCGAACTTGTTTGTTTTCTACCTCGTGAGGTGCATAATCTCGAGTCTTGACTCGAGCATCCGTGATTATGAAAACTCTGATGCTATCGAGGTTCGCGAAAATACGCTCAACTTCAGAAACTAATGCGTAAACATTATTGGTTTCGTCCAGTTGCTTGGAAAGCTGATTGTTTGCGCAAAACCTCAGGAATTGAATACCTTGAGACGCTGCTCGAGCGACTTCTTGGTCGGCGAGCAGCTCAACTTGGTCCGATCCCTTGTATAAACTTACAAAAAGGTCCAGTCGGTCTGGATTGCCTGCTTCATCTGTTGTATCCGATACAGAATAGCCGCTGAGCTTGACTTTGTGTCTGCCGACTTTGGCCTCGTAATGACAAACATTGGTATCAAACGTAATGCCTTGGTCACTCAAATGGTTCATTACCTGCTCGGTAAACAGCTCTTCTGCAGAGACAGGAATTTTACCAGGTACAAAATCCTTGCTCAGCTCATCTCTGATAGCTGTCTGTGTGTCTTGCAGGAACTCTACCAGCTCCATCAAATTACTCCAAGCTTTTCAAGGACTTCTGGCAACGACAGCTTTTCGATCGCTATCAAGGAGAGGTCGATTTCGTATTGCGCCCAGCAAATAGCTGCGGGCGTGTTAAATGGGATCAATCTGGGGAAGTTCGAGTCCACAAGCAGCATTCTCAGCTCGATCGGCAGGAATTTTCTGGAATAATATTCAGAATGCATATCCAGGTACCCTGCATCATGCAGCGCTTTTTCAAATAGAGTCAGAGCTGCCAGATCGAGTTGCAGTGTGGTTCGAATATTCGCTACGTACTCCGTCAGCGTTTTCCCTTGATCACTGATGCCCAGACGAATTCCTGCAAGATAAAGGGGAGAGCTGCGAGAATCGTCAAGCTGATCCAGTGAGGTAATTCTCACTGGAAACCCCTCTTTACCAATTGTTGATTTTACTTCTATGGAGCCAATACCGAGAACAAAATCGTGGAGGCCGTCTGCGGGTCCTTTCCAACCGTCTATCACCGAATAGGTAGGCGTGCCTGATTCGATGAGCTGGTTGATAAAACATAGTTCTCCGATAAGTCCTTGCTCGGCTTCGTTGGTCAAGCCCTCCTGCCCTTTTCGCATGAACTCCTGCCAGCCTCTGACTCGTCCCATGAGGCGTTGGTAAAGCAGGTCCTCACTGTTATCTCTAGATGCAGCCAAGAGCGCAGTGATGTCAGCGACTACCGCAGCAAACAGGTCAACGCATCCCGAAGGCTGCTTCACTACTGCAAGCCACTGACGGCCACCGGATGACTCGCCCAAATTGGCACGCTCCATCCGGAAGCCTTGTCCTTTTGGAAGTAGCGAGGTCCGGGCCAATTGAGCATTAGCGAAACCTATCAATATCGCTTCATGGCCGCTCGGTGAGTGTCGTGCCAACTTGATAAGGCAGGTACCGGTCTGAAAAAGATCGATAGATCGCCAGCCTGGACTCGTAAGCTCACCTAGCAAGGCTCTCCATATCGTCAAAACCCTGCTGCTATTCACTACCACCGTATTCCTGCTCCCAAAGAAGATTTGCAACTACGTATGGTACTGATTGGTTTTTTGTGCTTGAGGGAAAACTGATCGCAAATGCAACGACTGGTGTATCGACATCTTCAACTTTGCTGGCTTTCGGGTCCAGAATGTAAATCATGAGCACGCCGCGTTCTGGGTGGGCAGTCACTCCGCCTTTGCCGAGCCCTCGCACCTGACGAATGTATGGGCCACTTGGGATTTCCGGGCGCTCTTGCCCACGAGCCCGTGCTGGATCAGGTTTCCAAGCCTCCTGCGTCAGTCGCAGGGCAGCATTCCATGAACTTTCATCGAGATCGATAGCTTCATCCTGAGGAGACAAGAGTCGGCCTATGGAGTATTTGTCCTCTGTTGCTGGCGCTTTGTTTGTCCGCTTCATTCGGTTAATGGGGTGACCAAGAATGTCTTCAGCTGCTTTTTCGCCCCCACCAATGATTGCAACAGTCCAAGCGTTCAACTCACCTGACAAGCTCATTTTTTCAATAAAATCGGCGAGAATATCACTGCGTACTTTTCGGGAGTCAGGATGGGTCTGGTAGGATCGAAGGAAGTCGACGACATGTTGAGCAGATACATTATTCCAGCTCACACCTTTCCATCTATCTTGGCGGCCGTTACGCTCTTGTGGCGGAATATCTCTAGGTTTGCCAAGCGCCTTTGAAAGAGAGATAAGTGCATTCAAGTTTGATATTAGCTTATCTTTTTCCTTGAAAAAGCTTACTGTTTCAAGTAGCTGGCCGCTGAACGAAAGGTATAGCGTCTTGGCTGTCCGCATTTTGAGTGGGGAGGTAACCATCAAAACTGGGTGTGATCTTACTTTCAGTCCATAATCCCGCGGTGTAAGCCCACTCTCCATCATATAATCAAATTCTGCTCGCAGTTCTTCCGCTGCATCGGCGATATGCTCGAACCATTCGACAAGATCCGGTGTGGTATAGAGCCGGCAAAGGTCTAGGTAGCCCGGACGATATCCGAACCATCGTCCCATCTGCATTAGAGTATCGTACATCTTGGAGGCGCGCAGGAAATAACTTACACACAACCCTTCAAGAGTCAATCCACGTGCTAGCTTATCACCGCCCACAGCAATGACCTTCAGTCCCTCCGTGCTTTCGACATAGTCCAAGGCATCCTTGGCTGTACCATTGATCATTCTTATCTTTATATCGTCTAGCACGCTGGGCAGCAGTCTTTCGATCTCGTCCCAATCCGGGATAGTGCGGTACATGTCCTCGGAGGTCTGGTCTGCAATTCTTTGGCTCGTTGCAAGGAAATCATTATCCCAAAGTTTGCGAAGGTCAGAAATGAATGTATCGTGATCAATCTTGCGAATGACGCGCTGCTTTTGAAGCGACACGTAATCCTCGATCTGTCGATGGACGTGCTGCTGGACCAGATTGAATCGTGTAACGTGAACCAACATCGACGAGTGTTCGTTTTGTTGCCCGCGCAGCTGGCGAATGCAGCACGTCAAAATGAATGCTTGAATGGCCTCGACTAGCGACGCAGGCATATCTTCTTCCGGAACATAGGCACTTTTGTGCCCGACTGGCATCCAGCCGCTTCGACCATCCTCAGAGCAGTGATCCTCCACAGTGCGTATTAGGTCGAGCGCACCATCGCGACCATTTTCGCCAGCTAGACCAAAGACGCGAGACGGTCCGATATAGTTCGATGGAGCAGAAAGGTTGGTTATAAATGCCGATGGGAACAGATCTGGCCCTTCGCGCTTTGTAGTCCCATGCTCGTGAATGTAAATATTGGCAAAGGGAGTCGCGGTGTACCCGACATAAGCCTTCCTTGCAAATGAATGTAGAATTTGCCGGATAAGTTTGTTGATCGCTGTGGGCTCATGTTCAAGATCAGGTTTGCCATCGTCGCCAATGACGTGCTCACCAGTATCCACCGAGGCATGATCTGCTTCATCATCAATGATGAGCAGAGGTAGATGGGTTACCAAAGGTCTGCCGGTTTCCGGATCAACGGAGCGCGCGACATGGCTGTGAAGCCACTTGAGTAATCTTGTAAGAACGGATTTGTTCTTTTTGACTACAAATAGCCAAGGCTTGTGTTCAGGCGAAACACCAAGGTTGTTCACAAATCGAAGGTTGAAGTCACCATTGTCTGCCCGGTTTGTCACATATTGAGGGCGCTGCTCGTGCGATCCGTCAATCAATCCCACGCCGATGAGGCGATGGCTGCCATTCTTGGTCGCCGCCGTTTCGTAGCCTAGGAAGCCTTCATCCAAGCGCATCTGGGTTTGCGAGCGCAAATTGTTGTGGAGCCCGGCAAGCACGATAATAATCTTGTAACCTGCGTCTGCAGCTTTACAGATCAGACCAGTATAATTTGCAGTCTTACCTGACTGCACATGGCCGACCACCATGCCGCGCCTGTCCCAGGTCCCGTCGCGTTTAGGGTCCTCAAGCATGGAGAGCGTCTGATCCGTTGTCTTGTCCAGCCCCTCCATTGCTTTCCATGGAAGTTTACGTTCCTGCCATTCGCGATACCTCTGCCAGTACCGCCAATTTTGTTTACGTTCGGCTGTTAGCCATGGGACATGGCCTTCCATGTTGACCAAGGAAGCATCATCGCCAACCCAGATACTGAAACGGCTGATAAGTTCTTCGGTGACAGCGTCGCGGTCCAGGCCGATGCCGCGCTTCGGCATGATGCTAAGGACCTTGTCGATATGTTCGGAGATTAGTTCCGGAGTAATCAGGGTCTTTTCATCCAATTCGCCCAGCATGGTCTGGACGACTTGAATCACAGTCCACTTGTTTTCCTCGGACATGAGGGGTCTAGCTCCATTAGATGTTGTCGGGAAGGGAATCCACCAAGGAAGGAAAGGCATGGAAAGGCTCGGTAATACGTAACTGGGCTTTTGCCGAGGCAGGAGAATAGCCTTTTTTCTTTACGAAGCTTCGATACATGATCTTCAGAACTTCATAAACCTCTTCGGGAGGTGTCTGATCGAATCCGGTCGCAGGGGTATCCTTGCTTTCTGCAGTGTCGATCCATATGCGTTGAACAGGCACAGTTTCCTCGATTACACGCAGCATCGCCTTGATCTGCGGCAGCAGTAAGCCAGCGTCATCCAAAACTGCCCGAACCGCAGGGTGTTCGCTGTCGACCCGATAGCGCACACCGCTGGAAAGGTGCTCGACCCTCCAAGCTTCGATCAACTGTCTGTTGCCCATCAGCGTAGGTTTGCCACGGTGAGCAAATGCTCTTCTGGCACGGCTTCTTGTTTCCTCTGCGAGGCCGGTAAGCCAAGATCGAAGATATACGGGTGGTCGAGCAGTAGATTTGCGAATATCAATCTTCCAATCCGCATCAGCGGAGTTGGGAATATCAAGACGAATTCGTGCAAGCCTGTGCGCCTCGTCTTTAGTCCATGATCGACCGGAGCCTAATCCGAGCCAGCTGCCTGCCACTAGAAGCCTTTCGTTTCGGTAGACATAGAATCCTTGCTGTGCAGTCCATCCTTCCGGACCTGACAGATTATCGAATTCGAACGGAGTGAGCCTGTCTTTGTGGGGTAACACGTGACATTCAGCCTCTATTCCAAATGCGGAATGATGTCGAAAGGGCGGGGGGTTGAAGGGTTTGGCCGGGTGGCCGCTCATGAAAGGGTCCCATGGTTTTACAGGGCGATCATTGAGCAGAATCCTCAGCCGAGGTTTGCTTCCTTCCAGATAGCGGTGAAACACCATCCCCAAGTGCTGTTCTACCTTGTCGGCCAAGTTGAGGAAGTCTTTGACGGTACTCCCTTTGGTCACAATTCTATCCAGCAGCTCCCAGAGGACCAACGTGCCGGATGACTGCTTCGATAGCATGGAAATGTTCGCTTCGGACCCCGGGTGGGGGCCTTCAAGAAGATGCCATCCGTCATCTGCACTGCTCGCAAGAAAATCCAGATCCCACCGCAGGCAGTGCACTCCTTCTACGGCTTTAGTCGCTACGGTCAGGCGTCTGCATTGGGAGAATGAGGCCGTCTTGAGTCCCATTCCGAAGCGGCCGAGATCCGCCGAGGTGCGCTCCTCCAGTGGGTTACGCTCCCCGAGTCTCATTGCTCGATCAAGCTCTGACTCTGTCATGCCCCTGCCGTTGTCCAAGCAAGAAATCAAGCTCGCCTCATCTGCCCAATCAAACTTCAGTCGAACTTCGTTAGCTCCAGCAGCAATGCTGTTATCGATGATGTCAGCTAGCGCCGTTTGAACGTTATAACCAAGCCCACGAAGCGCTTCGACCATCGCACTGGCTTTGGGGGGGGCGCTGCGGGTCTTGAAAGGGGATGGCTCCACATCAACTCTCCGTTTCGAACATGCGGAACTGCTTGATTGGCAGCTTTACCGGATTCTCCGAGCTCTTGCCATTTTTCAGAATTCTTGCGACGACATCGGCAATCTGCCGTGCCAGAAGTGGTGGCACTGCATTGCCGACCTGGTGGAACTGCTGCGTTCGGTTACCCAAGAAAAAATAGTTGTCTGGGAATGTCTGCAGTCGCGCGGCTTCGCGAACAGTCAGGCTGCGGCATTGCTTGGCATCGTAATGGATGAAATAGTGGCCGTCCTTTGCGATGTGGCTGGTGATTGTTGTCGATGGAATTCCAGCCCGCTGTACTCTGAAGCGATCGCTGAACTTCCCTGTCTTCCAGTTTTTGTGGTCAGGTTCAAGACCTGGCAAATCGAAGTCCTGATGGCCCTTGGGGGAGCCCTTCTTGACATCGGCAAACACCGCTGCATAGACGTAGCGACGAAGGTCGGAGCTCATGTGCCCCCGGGCTTCGTGATTGAGCCAGAAGCGAAGTCGAGGATCATGAAGCCATTTATCGAGATGAGTTCCGGTTTCGCCACTCCATTCCGGGCGTTTCAGCATACGCAGGCCACCATTAGTCCAGCCGTTGCTGCTAAAGCTGTCAGCCATTATGCCAAGTCGGCGCGCCAGCATGACGTCGCTTGCAGTGTCATGGTTCTTGTTATCGCATGATTCGGCCAGCTCTGCGAGATGTTGCTTGACCACGTCAGCCCAGAGCTCAGGAGAATCTGCCTGGCGAGTCAATGTGCTACGCAGGGGAGGCAGATTTCCGATGACTTGGTCGATGCTGGGAGGCGCGGTCTCGAGCAGCTTGTGATCAGCTACTGCGCCTAGATATTCCTCGGAAACACCTAGCAGAATCACTCGATGTCGGGCTTGAGGTATTCCGAATCTTTCTGCATGGATGATGTAATTTGCAGGGGATACGCTGTCCGGATCCGCTCCGCTTTCATAGATGTCATCAGTGACAAGCGAGCAAATGCGATATTTGGGTCCAGTAGTGCTTTCACCGAAGGCGGCGTCCGGATCTGCCAGATCGCGCAAGATCTGCGGAAACATCTGATTGCCACCTACCGTCGATGACAGGATGCCTTTGACGTTTTCCATCACGAAAATGGCAGGTCGTTTGCGCTGAATGATCCTCAGATACTCTCTGTACAGGAAGTGCCTGTGATCATTTTCTGCCCTGTAATCGGATTTGGCCTGGTTTCGGGCACGCCCCACGATCGAATATGCTTGGCAAGGCGGGCCGCCAATCAGGACCCACGGCTTGGACTCATCGAGGCGATGTTCCAAAAGACCGTCCAGCTTGCTGTTGCCTTCTGGAGTTCCCAGTTCGATTTGCTGTGCTTCATTGTCAGCGTGTTTCCAAGCGGAATGGCTTCGTCTGGTGTAAGGATTCTCCACATCTGCGGTCTCGCAGAAGTGATAATAGTCCTCAAGAGCTTCCGGGAATTCGCGCTTGAGGAGTCTGTAGAATGCCCGAAGTCGCAGCGTCGATCTTGCGGATGTCTCCATTTCGGCTGAAACCTTGATTTCAAAGGTTTCAGCACCATCGCTCAGGTGAGAGGAAAAACCTTCTCCAAGGCCTCCAGGTCCTGCAAACAGATCCACTACCTGGATGGGATAGGTACGACTCATGAATTCACGCTGCTGTAAAAGGGAGATGAATGGATATCGTTGACACGGCAACCCGATCTCGCATGATGGCTGGTATCAGGGGGCAAAACACACGACCTGAGATGATCGTACGGCGCTTCCTCCATGCCAACGGTTACCGATTTCGGCTTCATCGCCGGGACCTTCCGGGAAGCCCGGACATTGTACTCCCCAGATTCAGAACCTGTATATTTGTCCATGGATGTTTCTGGCACCGCCATGATGGCTGTCGTTACGCCAGTACCCCCAAGAGTCGCGCAGACTTCTGGCAAGCGAAATTCACCCAGAATGTCAAAAGAGACGGTTGTGCCAGACGTGCGCTCATAGCAGATGGATGGAAGGTGCTCACAATCTGGGAGTGCGAGCTCAGAAGCCCGGCCAGAATTCTCGGGCATGTGTTGGAGTTCCTCAAAGTCCAAAGGGAGGAGCTTGATAATCTCTGAGGTCACTCGAGGTTGCCGTCCATGATGGTCAGAACGTCCTGGACCCACGTATGGCATGCCCAGCCACCTGACTTGGTTTTTTCAACATAGTTGCTCAGGGTTCCTGTAAGGAGGGCGTTGATCATTCCGCGCGGAATGCCGGTGAACTCCTCGGCATGTGAGCTTTTGTCATCAGGGTTGTCGGCAAAATACCGCAATACCTCAAGGGCTGCCTCGCCTAGTCCAGCAGTTTTCTGGACAATGAATGCCAATTGTGGCGAGGGTAGCGCCGATCCTCCTACAGCAGCGGCAAGCGCGGGCACTCGAGGTCCAAGATCATTTTCCAAGGGCAAAGAAGACTCGGTTTCAGCATCACTGAGAACGTCCCTGTTAGCTGTAGTAGGAGCGATAATCCTCCAGTCGTCGGCAGCTGGTAGCTCGCCTAAGCTTGCGATGCGAAGCCCAGTTTCTAGCGCTACATGAGAGCCGATCAGCTTTTGTGTTTTTGTAGCAAGGTCACGCAGCTCGGAGTCGTCTGTCTCGGTTGCATTCCACCCAAGCTCAGGCTGCCAGTCGAATAACCAGTCTTCATCCCCCTCTATTGCCTCTGGCAGCTCTCCGAAATTGACGTCAGCCGAGTCGAAAAATGAGGCGTCCTCTGCCACAGCATGAGCGTGCTCGGAGGCGGAAGGAGTCGGCTCGGCATTTGAGCGGGACTGATGCTGCAGCTCAAGGAAGTCCATGAGAACTTCCTTTGCAACAAGCTTGAGCCCCAGCTGCACGAGGGTTGCTATGGAAATCACGGTAGCATCGGGCACTTCTGGAAATCTGGATCGCAGCAGAGCTGTACAGTCAGTCAAAGCAACGGTCAGAGGTTTTTCGATGAGGTCGAGGAACGGTCTGAGGTCAGCAAGAAGGGCTGCATTCTCGAAGGTCGCGGGTATTTCGGGTAATGCATCGACATGGATGCAACCCTCGTCAACAGGCCATTGTCTTCGTCGGTACCAAACGAAGAGCTTCCCGTCGACGTTCTCATGCGTCCGCATAATTCGGTCAATCTCACGACCGGCCATCATGACCCGCACCGTCAATTCCATATTTTAATGCCTGAAACGAGAGAGTTTGCGCTGTGGTGGCGTTGTGCCAATAATGCCAACGATAGCCTTCCGAGTACAGCTGTTCGCGCTTATGAACGGTCAAAGGCAATTGGGGGACGAGGGGCTTGGCAGATCAGGCATAGTGCTTTGTCCTGACACGCCCAGTCTCGAGCTATCCGTACCAAAGACAATGAAGTATCAGGGGGCCGGAACGGAGAAAAAGGTGCTCGGCGTTGGGCAGATCTATCCTGAAGACACAGAGTGCAACGCTGGCTGCTTTCTTTAATGGCTTCTGGACCCAAAAATTTTGGTTCTTCACGGAATCCCGGGAAATATAGAAACAAGAACGCCGGTTTGATGGATGATGTTCGTGCGAGCAAACACATCTACAAACCGGCGTTCTTGTGCACGATATTAATACGTTTCTGCCCTTTTGGGAGGGCTTTTCTGTCATCGCCATCAGGCCTGACGGCGATGACCTGCTGATCGACCTGATCCCTCAGCCCACCAGATTCCCCACCTGCAGCGGCTGCCATCGGCCCAGCACCACCACCCACGAATACTGCCAGCGCTCGATCCGCGACCTGCCCATTCTTGGCCGCGCAGTTCGGCTGAATGTGGAACTGCGGCGTGTCGGGTGCAATGCATGCGGCAAGCGAATGGAGTCAGTCAGCTGGCTTGACCGCTATTCGCGCATGACCAAGCGTTTGGCTGCAGCCGTGATCCAGGCTTGCCGACGCCTGCCCACCCTGCACGTCGCCGAGCTGTTTGGTTTGCATTGGGACAGCGTGCGTTTGCTGGAGCGTCGGGCGCTACAAGCCGCATTGGAGAAGCTGCCGAAGGCCCAGCCCAGACGCTTGGTGATGGACGAGTTTGCTTTGTTCAAAGGGCATCGCTACGCCAGCGTGGTGCTGGATGCCGATACTCGCCAGGTGCTGTGGATCGGCGAAGGACGCAGCCGAGCTGCCGTCAGGCCCTTCTTCGAAGAGCTGGGGCGTGAGGGCTGTGCGCGGATCGAGGCCGTGGCAATGGACATGAATACCGCATTTGACCTGGAGGTGCGCCGGCACTGCCCTCAGGCGAGAGTGGTCTACGACCTGTTTCATGTGGTCGCCAAATATGGACGAGAAGTGATTGATCGTGTGCGAGTCGATGAGGCTAACCGTCTGCGCCATGACAAACCTGCTCGCAAGGTGATCAAGCAAGCGCGGTGGCTGCTGCTGCGTAATCCGGAGAATCTCAAGCGTGAAGATCAGCAGGTGCGCCTGCAGGATCTGCTTGCGGCTAATCAATCGTTGATGACGGTTTATCTGATGAAGGCAGAACTCAAAGCGCTGTGGTCACCCACCACAGCCTGGGGCTGGCGATCAGCCTGGAAGCACTGGCTACGAATGGCTGATGAAAGCGCGATACCGGCTCTGAAGCAGTTCGCTAAACGCCTGAAGAGCTACTGGCACGGCATCCTGAGTAGGGTGCGCTGGCCCATGCACACGGGGCAGTTGGAGGGCATCAACAACCGGATCAAGGTGATCAAGCGGATGGCTTACGGCTACCGGGACAGCGAATTCTTCTTCATGAAGATCAAGAATGACTTTCCCGGCAATCCGTGAAGAACCAAAATTTTTCCATTCGCGTATCTCGTAACCAGTTTGGTCGCGGCTAGAAAGCGGCAAGCATGAGCTTTCGCCAACGGATGGTAAGTGCGCGATGCGATTTGATATCGGAGGTGAGATTTCCCGCACTCTTGGAGATATGGTTGGTTTCTAAGGACAACTCATGGAAAGTCACAGCGCGAATCATTCCCAGAATCATCTAGCAGTACTGATTGACGCCGACAACGTCCTAGCCGCCATCGTTGAGGGTTTGTTCGAAGAAATTGCCAAATACGGCGTAGCCAGCGTCAAACGCATCTATGGCGACTGGACCGGCCCACAACTGGGTGGCTGGAAAAAGGTCCTTCTCGACTACTCCATCCAGCCCATCCAGCAATTCGCCTACACAAAAGGCAAGAACGCAACCGACAGCTCGTTGATCATCGATGCGATGGACCTGCTCTACACCCGACGTTTCGATGGCTTCTGCCTGGTTTCGAGCGACAGCGACTTCACCCGCCTAGCTTCACGCCTGCGTGAGGAAGGCCTGACCGTTTATGGGTTTGGTGAAGAGAAGACACCGAAGCCATTCGTGGCCGCCTGCGACAAGTTTGTCTACACCGAGCTGTTGCGCGAGGAGGTGTTGCCGCCTGTCTGCGAGCAAGTGGCAGGTGACGCTGATGCCGCTTCCGGCGCCGGCAAGCCGAACAAAGACGTAGTTGCTCGCAAAAAGCCGAAAGTCCCGGTTGGCTTCATCAACAAGATTCTGGACGACCTTGCTGACGAGGAGGGCTGGGCGAGCTTGGGGATGCTGGGCGCAAACATAACAAAGCTCCGACCGGAGTTCGATCCGCGTACGCATGGTTTCAAGAAGCTGAGCGATCTGATCAAGGGGCATCCACATGCGTTCGAGCTACAGGCACGGCAGCTTACAGGTGGCGCGAGTGCGCTTTACGTTCGCCACAAAACCGCCCGCTAAGTGCAACCTGCATCGAGCCGTTCACGTTGTATCCCCTGATGACTTGCCCACTGCCACGTGGAGGCACAAGCCTGGCTGATCCTGCTGGCCCCATGGCCACAGCCCGGCATGGTAGCCTCCGCCATTTCTTGTCGAATGTGTGATTTCTCCCGCTTAACCTTCGTCAAGAACACTACCCCTAAGCCGTCGTCTGGGGATTGATACAGGGCCCTCCATGCAAACGCTGTTGAACGAGATTCTCGAAGAAGTACGTCCCTTGATCGGCAAGGGCAAAGTGGCTGACTACATCCCTGCGCTGGCCGACGTGCCGGCGAACCAGTTGGGCATCGCCGTCTACGGCAACGATGGCAGTTATCACTGCGCGGGCGACGCCCTGGTGCCGTTTTCGGTGCAGAGTATTTCCAAGGTGTTCAGCCTGGTCCAGGCGATTGGCCATTCGGGCGAGGCCATTTGGGATCGGCTTGGCCATGAGCCCTCCGGTCAGCCGTTCAACTCGCTGGTACAGCTGGAGTTCGAACGCGGGCGCCCGCGCAATCCGTTCATCAACGCGGGTGCGTTGGTGATCTGTGATATCAACCAGTCGCGCTTTGCAGCACCTACCTTGTCGATGCGCGATTTCGTGCGGCGGCTGTCGGGCAACCCGCATATCTCGATCGATGCGCGCGTTGCTGATTCGGAGTACCAATTCCGCGCGCGTAACGCGGCCATGGCGTACCTGATGCAGTCGTTTGGCAACTTCTATAATGAGGTCGAAACGGTGCTGCGTAGCTATTTCAGCTATTGCGCGCTGCAAATGAACTGCCTCGACCTGGCCAAGGCGTTCTGCTTCCTGGCCAACGATGGCTTCTGCAAGCACAGCGGCTCGCAGATTCTCACCCCGCGCCAGACCCAGCAGGTGAACTCGATCATGGCCACCAGCGGGCTGTATGACGAGGCGGG
This sequence comes from Pseudomonas sp. TE21394, assembly GCF_054057835.1. NCBI lineage: Bacteria > Pseudomonadati > Pseudomonadota > Gammaproteobacteria > Pseudomonadales > Pseudomonadaceae > Pseudomonas > Pseudomonas sp. TE21394. Next base: position 4,193,777 of record NZ_JBSRZR010000001.1, read on the forward strand.
CAATTTCGCCTACCGCGTGGGGCTGCCTGGCAAGAGTGGTGTGGGCGGTGGCATCGTGGCGATCGTGCCGGGGCAATTCACTGTGTGCGTGTGGTCACCTGAGCTGAACGCTGCGGGCAACTCTCTGGCCGGGATGGCGGCGCTTGAGTTGCTGAGTTCCCGTATTGGATGGTCGGTGTTCTGATCAGCAGCATTGCTGATTAGCCATGTGGCAGGGCGTACGAATTGCCTTCAAGTCTGTGCTTCGCTCCAGATCTTGAAGGCAATTCAGTGAGTGATGTTCAGCGCATCATGCCCAGCTCGGCATCGTCCATCAGCGCCTTGGCTAACGCGCACAGGTAGTGCGAAGCCCATATCAGCTGAGGCTTGTCTTCCATCAAGCCGTCCAGGGTCAGGTCCCGTGCGTAGCCCATCAGTTCCGAGGCCTGTTCGCGGGCGCTCTGGCAAGGGATGCCGGCTTCGATGCGGAAGAGGGGATGGGTCTGGTTTGCACCTTGGTAGAAGGTGGTCTTGCCGACGGTGCATCTGGTTTCTTCAGTAGGCATTGTTCAATCTCCCCGAAAATCGCTAGTGCCTGCGCTGGCCCTATCGCCGGCAAGCCAGCTCAGGCGACACATCGTTGAAGCCTTAGTGCAAGGTCTGAGGCTCAGAGGGCATTTGCACCTGGATCAGCGCTTGCTCAAGCAGGGCTCGCAGCGTCTCCAGCTCATGCATCGACGCCATCATGAGAATTGAGGCCGATGACTTGGGATGCAGCAGCATCGCCTGATGTACAACAGTCGACGCGCACAATGCGTAATCCGTTGCCTGGATCAGAGTGTCTTCAAGGGATTGGTGGGCGTGGGGCGGATCGGGGACGATCTTGAGCATGATGGAACTCCAACGTAGTAGATGGAGCTACCTCGTCCTTGCTGTCAAACAAGAGGGTGGCAGCTGTACGCGGGTTGACAGACCGAGACGTTGGCACTCGGCGCACCACAGGGTGCCCGCACGTACAGCCGCCATTAAAGCGTGCACATGAGGACAACGTCAGCAGTCTGTCAAAACCGGTCGCTGAATTGGCAGCGACCAGCCGAGACTAGAATCCACGTTGACCATGTGCAACGAAAAACAGGCGCAGGGAGTATCTTTGGGAAACGGCCTACATGGAAGTGCCTATTTCTGATTTTTCGCACGTTATCCTTCACAGCTCGTAGCGCTTGCTGCAGCGCATTCACCCGAAATGGAACGCACCAGCGATGACCAGCGAAGCTTTCGCCCCTTTCCAACACCTCGCCGCTCAACTGCTGAAACATCTCCCGCCAGACCACCAAGACGGCTCCCACGACCTAGCCCACATCCACCGGGTATGGGTAAACGCGCAGCGCATCCAGCGGGCAGAGGGCGGCGACCTGGAAGTACTGCTGGCCGCGACGTTACTGCACGACTGTGTGCCGGTCGAAAAGAACTCACCTTTGCGCAAGCAGGCGTCGAGCTTGTCGGCCGACAAGGCCAGCGCCATCCTCACCGCGCTTGGCTGGGCGTTGCCGCGTGTCGAGCAAGTAGCCCATGCGATCAAAACGCACAGCTATTCCGCAGGTTTCGAGCCGGCGAGCCTCGAAGCCCGAATTCTGCAGGACAGTGATCGCCTGGACGCCATCGGTGCGGTGGGTATTGCCCGATGTTTCTACGTATCCGGGCGGATGGGCTCGGCGCTGTACGATTTCGAGAATCCCGCTGCGCAGGGGCGGGCGTATCAGGATACGGCCTACGCCATCGAGCACTTTCATACCAAGCTGCTCAAGCTGGCATCGGGCTTCAAGACGGCGGAAGGGGCGCGCTTGGCTGCCGAACGCCACGCGCGGCTGAAAACCTACCTTGCGGATTTCATGGAGGAGGTTGGGGCTAACGGCGTTGGCTGACGGAAGTGGCACATGGCTCAAGGTCCGCAAGGGCGCAGATTCAATCAGGCCATCGCCACAGCGGCCCATCCAGCAAGCCAACCCCGCGTAACCCGGTCTGCCCTTGGCTTTTCTCCAGCTCCAGCACATTGCACCCGTCGCACGCCCTCAACGCCTCGATCAAAGGCCGGCTGTGCGACACCACCCACACCTGGCTACGTTGCGAAGCGCGAATGATCAGGCGCGCCAGGGCGGGCAGCAGGTCGGCATGCAGGCTGGTTTCCGGTTCGTTCAGCACCATCAGCGAGGGCGGGCGGGGTGTCAGCAGCGCGGCCATCAGCAACAGGTAGCGCAAGGTACCGTCCGACAGTTCCGCACCCGCTAGCGGCCGCAGCAGCCCGTGCTGGTGCAGCCGCACGCTGAACAACCCGCCAGGCGGTGCATCGATCGCCAGCCGGCTGCCGGGGAACGCGTCCTCCAGTGCGGCCATCAGGTCTTCGACATCGCCAATTTCGAGGATGGTTTGCAGCGCCGGGGCGAGGTTGCGTCCGTCGTGGTGCAGCACCGGTGAACGGGTGCCCAGCTGTGGCTGGCGACAGGGGGCGTCGCGGTCGATGCGGAAGTGGTCGTAGAAGCGCCAGCTGTTGATGTACGCGCGTAGCTCGCCAATCTCTGGCGCCTGGCGCGGGCGGCCGACAATGTTGAAAAAGCTCTCGCCGCTGTCGGCATGCTGGTCGAGCACCGCCCAGCTGTTGCCTTCGCGGGCGCGCACCAGGGCGTTCCGGCGCTCCACCAGCAACGACGCGGGCCGGTAGGCGCCCGCGGCCCAGATGGCTTCGCACTTGATCTCGGGGTCGAGCATGAAGGCAGACGGGTACGGCAACGGAATCGGCAGGCCGAGGGAGATGGCAAAGCTGAGGTCCGCCGTCGCAAAGCCCAGGCGCAGGCGTTTGGCCTGGCTCGGGTGCTGGCCCTGGATCGGCACTTCGCCGCGCTGCATGCGGGCGCTGGGTTCGGGCCCGGCCCACCAGGTCGAATCCAGCCCGCCTTCACGGGCCAGCGCTGCGACCACGCCGCCCTGGGCGGTTTCGGCGAGCAGGCGCAGGGCCTTGTACAGGTTGGATTTGCCGCTGCCGTTGGCGCCGGTCACCAGGTTGAGCTGGCTCAGCGGCAGCACCAGGTGGTTGATCGAGCGGTAGTTGCCGATGGCGAGGGTGGTGAGCATCTGTATGTCCAGGCTTTGGCGCCGAGCGGGTCATTCTGGCCGAACGGCGGCGGCATGGCTACCGTTCAGCACGGGCTCAGCTAGCCGGGTCCTGGCCCAGCACCTTGGCCAAGGCCACCCGGGCATCCTCCAGTTGCACCAGTGAAGCATGCCGCGCGCCCAGCGCGTCGCCGTTCTGGATGGCGGTCAGGATTGCCTTGTGCCGGGGCAGGGCGAGTTGGTCGAAATTCGCCCGCTGGTTGGAATAGCGCACCGACTCGCGCAGTGCCATCGACAGCATGTTGCACAGGTAGGCCAGCAGGTCGTTGTGGGTGGCGTCGGCGATGCGGGCGTGGAAGTCCAGGTCGGGTTGCAGGCGCTCTTCATGGTTGCGTGCGGCTTCCATGCGCTGGTAGGCCTCGGCGATCGAAGCGACGTCCTCGGCGCTGGCGTTGGTGGCGGCCAGCGCGGCGGCGGCGGGCTCGATGACCCAGCGCACGCTGGACAGCATGTTGAAGAATTCCTGCTGCGGCGTGGCCTGCATCAGCCAGTGCAGTACATCGGGGTCGAGCATGTGCCAGTCATGCCGGGGCCGGACCAAGGTGCCGGTACGCGGGCGGGCTTCGATCAGGCCCTTGGCGGTGAGGGCGCGCATGGCCTCGCGGAATACCGGCCGGCTGATCGCGTAGGTTTCGCACAGGCTGGCCTCGGAGGGCAGCTTCTGCCCGGGTGCGAGTTGGCCGGAGACGATCTGTACGCCAAGGTCCTGGACCAGGGTGGCGTGCATGCTCTTGCGCGTGGTGGGCTGGCGGTAGTTCATGTGCGGCGGGGGCGATCCTTCGGGCGGGGGCAGCATCATAGCATTAGCGCGGCAACGCGGTGCATGGCACCGGCTGCGCCGGTGTTCGCGGCTGAAGCCGCTCCCACAGGTGTAGTCTCAACTCGAAGCCAGCGCAGTACCTGTGGGGGCGGGCGTGCCCGCGAAGCAGGCGACGCGGAGGATGGCACCGGCTGTGCCGGTGTTCGCGGGGCAAGCCCGCTCCCACAGGACTAACGCCAGCTTTGAACATTTGAGCAAGACAGTTGCTCCCGCAGGTGTAGTGACAACTCGAAGCAGCGCAGTACCTGTGGGAGCGGCCTTGTGCCGCGAAGCAGGCGACGCAGTGGATGGCACCGGCTGCGCCGGTGTTCGCGGGGCAAGCCCGCTCCTACGGGAATAACGCCAGCTTTGAACATTGGAGCAAGACAGTTGCTCCCGCAGGTGTAGTGACAACTCGAAGCAGCGCAGTACCTGTGGGAGCGGCCTTGTGCCGCGAAGCAGGCGACGCAGTGGATGGCACCGGCTTTGCCGGTGTTCGCGGGGCAAGCCCGCTCCCACAGGAATAACGCCAGCTTTGAACATTTGAGCAAGACAGTTGCTCCCGCAGGTGTAGTGACAACTCGAAGCAGCGCAGTACCTGTGGGAGCGGCCTTGTGCCGCGAAGCAGGCGACGCGGAGGATGGCACCGGCTGCGCCGGTGTTCGCGGGGCAAGCCCGCTCCTACAGGAATAACGCCAGCCTTGAACATTTGAGCAAGGCAGTTGCTCCCAGAGGTGTAGTGACAACTCGAAGCAGCGCAGTACCTGTGGGAGCGGCCTTGTGCCGCGAAGCAGGCGACGCGGAGGATGGCACCGGCTGCGCCGGTGTTCCCGGGGCAAGCCCGCTCCCACAGGAATAACGCCAGCTTTGAATATTTGAGCAAGACAGTTGCTCCCGCAGGTGTAGTGTTAACGTGAAGCAGCGCAGTACCTGTGGGAGCGGCCTTGTGCCGCGAAGCAGGCGACGCAGTGGATGGCACCGGCTGCGCCGGTGTTCGCGGGACAAGCCCGCTCCCACAGGAATAACGCCAGCTTTGAACATTTGAGCAAGACAGTTGCTCCCGCAGGTGTAGTGACAACTCGAAGCAGCGCAGTACCTGTGGGAGCGGCCTTGTGCCGCGAAGCAGGCGACGCAGTGGATGGCACCGGCTGCGCCGGTGTTCGCGGGGCAAGCCCGCTCCCACAGGACTAACGCCAGCTTTGAACATTTGAGCAAGACAGTGGCTCCCGCAGGTGTAGTGTCAACGCGAAGCCAGCGCAGTACCTGTGGGAGCGGGTTTACCCCGCGAAGCAGGCGACGCGGAGGGCGGCATTGCCGGTGTTTGTGGGCATGCTCTGATGCAACTCAGTCAAGCGATTTGGGGCCGCAAAAAGCGGCCCCAAGGACGCGCCTTAATGCGAGTGCTTGGGCACCGCCGCGCCGCGGCAACCGACCAGGAAGTCGAAATCGCAACCTTCGTCGGCCTGCATTACATGGTCCAGGTACAGCCTGGCGTAGCCACCGCTGATCAACTGCGGCGGGGCTTGCAGGTCGGCCAGGCGGCCAGCCAGTTCCTGCTCGGAAATGTCCAGGTGCAGGCGGCCTGCCTTGCAATCCAGTTCGATCCAGTCACCTTCACGCACGGCAGCCAGTGGCCCACCCGCCGCAGCCTCCGGCGCCACGTGCAGCACCACGGTGCCATACGCCGTGCCGCTCATGCGCGCGTCGGAAATACGCACCATGTCGGTCACGCCCTGGGCCAGCAGCTTGGCCGGCAGGCCCATGTTGCCGACCTCGGCCATGCCTGGGTAGCCCTTCGGCCCGCAGTGCTTCATCACCAGCACCGAGCTGGCGTCCACCTCCAGTTCGGGGTCGTTGATGCGTGCCTTGTAGTCCTCGAAGTTCTCGAACACCACCGCCCGACCACGGTGCTGCATCAGCGCCGGGGTGGCCGCCGACGGCTTGAGCACGGCACCCTTGGGCGCCAGGTTGCCGCGCAGGATGCAGATGCCGCCGTCGGCCACCAGCGGCTTGTCGATCGGGCGGATCACCTCTTCGTCATACAGCGGCGCAGCCTGGCAGTTGTCCCACAGGCTCTTGCCGTTGGCGGTCAGCGCGCCGGGGTTGGGCAGCAGGCCATGTTCGCCCAGGCGGCGGATGACCGCGGGCAGGCCGCCGGCGTAGTAGAACTCTTCCATCAGGAAGCGGCCCGAGGGCTGCAGGTCGACCAGGGTCGGCGTGCCGCGGCCGATGCGGGTCCAGTCTTCCAGTTGCAGGTCTACGCCGATGCGCCCGGCGATGGCCTTGAGGTGGATCACCGCGTTGGTCGAGCCACCGATGGCGGCGTTGACGCGGATGGCGTTCTCGAACGCCTCGCGGGTGAGCAGCTTCGACAGGCGCAGGTCTTCGCGCACCATGTCGACAATGCGCATGCCCGACAGGTGGGCGAGCACGTAGCGGCGTGCATCCACCGCCGGGATGGCGGCGTTGTGCGGCAGCGAGGTGCCCAGTGCCTCGGCCATGCAGGCCATGGTCGAGGCGGTGCCCATGGTGTTGCAGGTACCCGCCGAGCGCGACATGCCGGCCTCGGCCGAGAGGAACTCGTTGAGGTCGATCTGGCCGGCCTTGTAGGCCTCGTGCATCTGCCAGACGATGGTGCCGGCGCCAATGTCCTTGCCTTTGTGCTTGCCGTTGAGCATCGGCCCGCCGGTAACCACGATCGCCGGCACGTCGCAACTCGCCGCACCCATCAGCAGCGCCGGGGTGGTCTTGTCACAGCCGGTCAGCAGCACCACGGCATCCACCGGGTTGCCACGGATCGCCTCTTCCACATCCATGCTGGCCAGGTTGCGGGTGAGCATGGCGGTGGGGCGCAGGTTGGATTCGCCGCTGGAAAACACCGGGAACTCCACCGGGAAGCCGCCCGCTTCCAGCACGCCTTTCTTGACGTGTTCGGCAATCTTGCGGAAGTGCGCGTTGCACGGGGTCAGCTCCGACCAGGTGTTGCAGATGCCGATGATCGGCTTGCCCTGGAACTCGTGGTCCGGGATGCCCTGGTTCTTCATCCAACTGCGGTACATGAAACCGTTCTTGTCAGCGGTACCAAACCATTGGGCGGAGCGCAGCGGGCGTTTGTGATCAGACATGGGGACACCTAATTAGTATTACTATTTGTCGTTGTGAGGCCGACTGTATCGACAAAAAAGCGCTATGTGAAGGCTTGTTGTTTTAAATAGTAATACTATAAGATCGATTTCTCGGTCGATGGCCTGCCAAAAAGCCCGACCAGAGTGCTCTGCCCATTACAAGAACAATCGGAGACATCGCCATGATTCAGGAGCAGCGGCTGGTCCGCCTGATCACACTGAAACTCATCCCTTTTCTGGTCCTGCTGTACCTGGTGGCCTATGTCGACCGTTCTGCGGTGGGCTTTGCCAAGCTGCACATGGGCGCCGACATCGGCCTGGGTGACGCGGCCTATGGCCTGGGAGCCGGGCTGTTCTTCATTGGTTATTTCCTGTTCGAGGTGCCCAGCAACCTGTTGCTCGACCGCTTCGGCGCGCGCCGCTGGTTCGCCCGCATCCTGGTTACCTGGGGCGCGATCACCGTCGGCATGGCGTTCGTCACCGGGCCCAACGGCTTCTACCTGATGCGCTTTCTGCTGGGGGCAGCCGAGGCGGGCTTCTTCCCGGGGGTGCTGTACTACATCACCCAGTGGTACCCGGTGCGCCATCGCGGCAAGATCCTCGGCTTCTTCATCCTTTCCCAGCCGCTGGCGATGCTGATTACCGGGCCGCTTTCCGGCGCGCTGCTGGGGCTCGATGGCAGCCTCGGCCTGCATGGCTGGCAATGGCTGTTCATCTGCATCGGCACCCCCGCGGTGCTGCTGGCCTGGCCAACCCTGCGCTTGCTGCCGGACGGCCCGGCCAAGGTACGCTGGCTCAGCGACGAGCAACGCAGCTGGTTGCAGGAACAGCTGGCCAACGACCTGCGCGAGTTCGGCCAGACCCGCCACGGCAACCCCCTGCATGCCCTGAAGGACGGGCGGGTGCTGTTGCTGGCGCTGTTCTACCTGCCGGTCACCCTGAGCATCTACGGCCTGGGCCTGTGGCTGCCGACGCTGATCCACCAGTTTGGCGGCAGCGACCTGGTCACTGGCTTCGTTTCGGCGGTGCCGTACCTGTTCGGCATCATCGGCCTGCTGATCGTGCCGCGCAGTTCCGACCGCCTGAATGACCGCTACGGCCACCTCGGCCTGCTTTACGCCTTGGGGGCGCTCGGCCTGTTCCTCAGTGCCTGGCTGAGCGTGCCCGGCCTGCAGCTGGCGGCGCTGTGCCTGGTGGCCTTCGCGCTGTTCTCCTGCACGGCCATCTTCTGGACCTTGCCGGGGCGGTTCTTCTCCGGTGCCAGTGCCGCTGCCGGCATCGCGCTGATCAACTCCATCGGCAACCTCGGCGGCTACCTGGGCCCGTTCGGCATCGGTGCACTCAAGGAGCACACCGGGCAGCTGTCGTCGGGCCTGTATTTCCTGGCTGTGGTGATGCTGTTCGGCTTGTTGCTCACCGGGGTGGTCTACAACCGCCTCGAGCGCCGCCAGCGCCTGGCTTCCACGCGGGTAGCCCCGGCCTCCCGCTAAATTTGGCAACCGAAAAGCGAGCACAAGCATGCGATTGATTCAATTCGAAACCGCCACCGGCGCACGCCGGGTGGGCGTGGTGGAAGGCGAGTACGCCCTGGAAGTACGTGGCACCGGCAGCACCCGTGAGCTGGCCTTGCAAGCCATTGCCGCTGGCCGTGACCTGGCCGCCGAAGTGCAGGCCGCTGGCCTGGGCGAGCGCCACGACTACCTGGCCCTGCTGGCCGAAGGCCGGGTGTTGCCACCGCTGGACCATCCGGACCCGGCGCACTGCCTGGTCACCGGCACCGGGCTGACTCACCTGGGCAGCGCCGCGACCCGCGACAAGATGCACCAGCAGCAGGCCGAAGGTACCGTGACCGACAGCATGCGCATGTTCCAGTGGGGCCTGGACGGCGGTCGACCGCCGGCAGGCGAGGAGGGCGCGCAGCCGGAGTGGTTCTACAAGGGCGACGGCGGCATCGTCGTGCGCCCGGGCGCCGACCTGCCGCTGCCGGCGTTTGCCGAGGATGCCGGCGAGGAGCCGGAGCTGGTCGGGCTGTACCTGATCGCTGCCGACGGCACCCCGTATCGCCTCGGTTATGCGTTGGGCAACGAGTTTTCCGACCATGTGATGGAGCGGCGCAACTACCTGTACCTGGCCCACTCCAAGCTGCGCGCCTGCAGCTTCGGCCCCGAGCTGCGCCTAGGCGCGCTGCCGGCGCACCTGGAAGGTACCAGCCGCATCCTGCGCGATGGCCGCGAACTGTGGCGCAAGCCGTTCCTGTCGGGCGAGCAGAACATGTGCCACAGCTTCGAGAACCTGGAATTCCACCACTTCAAGTACCCGCAGTTTTTGCGCCCTGGCGATATCCACGTGCATTACTTCGGCACCGCCACGCTGTCGTTCGCCGACGGTATCCAGGCGCGCCCGGGCGATACCTTCGAGGTCAGCCTCGACGCCTTTGGCCAGCCGCTGCGCAATGGCATTGCGGCCGCACCCGCGCAGGTCCGCCCCGGGCTGGTGAAAAGCCTTTGATCGCGCTGCCAGCCGGTTGATGGATCGGGGCCGCCTTGCGGCCCTTCGCGGGCTCGCCCGCTCCCACAAATACGGCGCAAGCTGCCAGAACTGCGCGGTTTCTGTGGGAGCTGGCTTGCCTGCGATGGGCTGCGCAGCAGCCCCTTTCCACTAACTGCCTGAGACGAGCATCTGAACCTTCCTTCTCATTTACAGGAGTCAACCATGACCGCAAGCAACTTCATTGGCGGCCAGCGCAGCGCTGCTGGCAGCGTGCGCCTGCACAGCCTCGATGCGCGTACCGGCGAAGCCTTGCCGCAGGCCTTTACCCAGGCCACCCCAGAAGAAGTGGACGCCGCCGCGCAGGCGGCCGAAGCGGCGTTTGCCGAATACAACGCGCTGGCGCCGCAACGCCGCGCGCAGTTCCTCGATGCCATTGCCGACCAGCTGGATGCGCTGGACGACACCTTCATCGCCACCGTGTGCCGCGAAACCGCGCTGCCGGCTGGGCGCATCCAAGGTGAACGGGCGCGTACCAGCAACCAGATGCGCCTGTTCGCCCAAGTGCTGCGCCGCGGCGACTTCCTCGGTGCGCGCATCGACCGCGCCCAGCCACAGCGCCAGCCGCTGCCACGCCCGGACCTGCGCCAGTACCGCACCGGTCTCGGCCCGGTGGCGGTGTTCGGCGCCAGCAACTTCCCGCTGGCCTTCTCTACCGCCGGCGGTGACACCGCCGCAGCGCTGGCCGCCGGCTGCCCGGTGGTGGTCAAGGCGCACAGCGGCCACATGGCCACCGCCGAGCAGGTGGCCGAGGCAATCGAGCGCGCCGTGCTCGCCACCGGCATGCCCGCCGGCGTGTTCAACATGATCTACGGTGCCGGTGTCGGCGAAGCGCTGGTGCGCCACCCGGCGATCCAGGCGGTGGGTTTTACCGGCTCGCTCAAAGGCGGCCGGGCCCTGTGCGAGCTGGCGGCGGCGCGCCCGCAGCCGATCCCGGTGTTCGCCGAAATGAGCAGCATCAACCCGGTGCTGATATTGCCGGCGGCCTTGCAGGCCCGGGGCGAGCAGGTGGCCAGGGAACTGGCCGGCTCGGTGGTGCTGGGCTGCGGGCAGTTCTGCACCAACCCTGGGCTGGTCCTGGGTATCGCTGGCGAAGCCTTCAGCAGCTTCCTTAGCGCGCTTGGCACGCAACTGGCCGACCAACCTGGGCAGACCATGCTCAATGCGGGCACCTTGCGCAGCTATACCCAAGGTGTGCAACGCTTGCACCAGCACCCGGGCGTGCGCCATCTGGCCGGTGCCGAACAAGCGGGCGACCAAGCCCAGGCGCAGCTGTTCCAGGCTGACGTGAGCCTGCTGCTGAACGGTGACGTCTTGCTCCAGGAAGAGGTGTTCGGGCCGGCCACGGTGGCCATCGCCGTTGCCGATGAAGCCGAACTGCGCCGCGCCGTGCAAGCCCTGCATGGGCAACTGACCGCCACCCTGATTGCCGAGCCGCAAGACTTGCAGCGCTTCGCCGCGCTGGTGCCGGTGCTGCAGCGCAAGGCCGGGCGACTGTTGCTCAACGGCTACCCGACCGGCGTGGAAGTGTGCGATGCGATGGTGCATGGCGGGCCGTACCCGGCCACGTCCGATGCACGTGGCACCTCGGTCGGCACCTTGGCCATCGACCGCTTCCTGCGCCCGGTGTGCTACCAGGACTACCCGGACGCGCTGCTGCCCGACGCCCTGAAAAATGCCAACCCGCTGGGCCTGCAACGCCTGGTCGACGGCCAGCACAGCCGCGAGGCGCTGGCCTGACGCCTGGAGCTGCGCCGTTATCTCGCTGCCCCCGCCCGGCCAAGGCCCGGGCGGGCATTCGACCCATACCCCGAGAACAACAACAAGAGGTTGCAGCCATGCCCAGTCACTCCTTACCCGCCGACCTGGTCGCGCGGGAATCGCTGGATAACCACCTGTTCCGCAAGATCAACTGGCGCATCGTGCCGTTGTTCATCGTGTGTTTCCTGTTCGCCTACCTGGACCGCGTCAACATCAGTTTTGCCAAGCTGCAGATGCAGAGCGCGCTGGGCTTCAGCGACGCGGTCTACGGGCTGGGCGCAAGCCTGTTCTTCGTCGGCTACTTCCTGTTCGAGGTGCCGAGCAACGTGTTGCTGCACCGCATCGGCGCGCGCATCTGGATCGCCCGCATCATGATCAGTTGGGGCCTGACCTCGGCGGCGATGATGTTCGTCACCAGCGAAACCTGGTTCTACGTGCTGCGTTTCCTCATCGGCGTGATGGAGGCCGGTTTCGTGCCCGGGGTGCTGTATTTCTTTACCCAGTGGTACCCCAGCGACCGCCGTGCGCGCATCAACGCCTATTTCAAGAGTTCGATCTGCCTGTGCGGCATTGTCGGCGGCCCGTTGGCGGGGTTCATTCTCAGCCACTTCGACGGGGTCAACGGGCTGGCCGGCTGGCAGTGGCTGTTCCTGCTCGAGGGGCTGCCGTCGGTACTGCTGGGCCTGCTGGTACTGTGGCTGGTCAGTGACCGCATCGAGGATGCCCGCTGGCTCGACGCTGAAGAAAAGCGCTACCTGCGCGAGCGTCTTGATGCCGAGCCCAGGCCCGAAGGGGGCAGCTCGGTGCGCGCCATCCTGCGCGAGCCGGCCTCGGTGGTGTTGTCGGCGATCTACCTGTGCCTGGTGATGGCACTGACCGGGCTGCTGTTCTGGATGCCACAGTTGATTCGCAATGCTGGCGTGGTCGATGCCATGGACATCGGCTTGCTGACCATGGTCCCGTACCTGGTCGCGGTGGTGGGCAACCTGCTGATCGGCCGCAGCTCCGACCTGCGCGGCGAGCGTCGCTGGCACATGGCGAGCTGTGCGGCCATCACCACCGCAGGCTATGCGTTGTGCGCGGGTTTCAGTGGCCAGCTGTGGCTGTTGATGCTCGGCATGAGCCTGGTCATGACCGGGATCATCGCCTGGATGCCGATCTTCTGGACCCTGCCACCGAAGTACCTGGCCGGCCTGGCGGCGGCGGCCGGCATTGCGCTGATCAACTCCATCGGCCAGCTCGGCGGCATTGTCGGCCCGTACCTGGTCGGCAGGGTACGCGACGTCAGCGGGTCGCCGACCCCGGCACTGTGGTTGCTGACGGCAGTCAGCCTGCTGGCGGTGGTATTGATCATCTGGGGCGTCCCGCGCCGGCTGTACGCGGCTCAACCTGAAACGCGCATCAACTGAGGAGGTTCCATGCAACGTGTCGTTTCCTTCGGTCCCATTTCCAGCGCCGAGGTGCTGGCCGACCTGGGCCGACGTTACCACTTTCAGCGTTTCGACCAGCCGCTGGCCGACCGCGAACGCTTTCTTGCGGCGCTGGCCACTGCCGACGGGCTGATCGGCAGTACCTTGCCGCTGGGTGCGGAGCTGCTTGACCAGGCCCCGGCATTGAAGGCCATTGCCAGCGTGTCTGCGGGTTTCGACAACTATGACCTGGCATACTTGCGCAAGCGCGGTATCCGCTTGACCAACACCCCGGATGCGGTGACCGAAGCCACCGCCGATACCGGGTTCATGTTGCTCATGATGGCTGCCCGACGCGCTGGCGAGCTGGCGCGGATGGTGCGTGATGGCGAGTGGACGCACGCTATCGACGCCACACGCTTCGGCCGCGATGTGCACGGCAAGACCTTGGGTATCGTCGGACTTGGCCGCATCGGTGCGGCGCTGGCCAGGCGCGGGCATTTCGGTTTCGGCATGCAGGTGCTGTACAGCGGCAATAGTGACAAGCCCGAGTATGAAGCGCAGTTCGGCGCGAGGCGGGTGCCGCTGCAACAATTGTTGGGCGAGGCGCACTTCGTCTGCGTCTGCGTGCCGTTGAGTCCGGCCACCCATCACTTGTTCGGTCGCGAGCAGTTCGCAGCCATGCGGGCCGATGCAGTGTTCGTCAATATCGCCCGTGGTGCTGTGGTCGATGAGGCCGCGCTGGTGCAGGCGCTGGGCGAGGGGCAGCTCGCCGCAGCCGGGTTGGACGTGTTCGAGCAAGAGCCGCTGCCGGCTGCCTCGCCGTTGCTGGCGTTGCCCCAGGTGGTAGCGCTGCCGCACATCGGCTCGGCCACCGTCGAGGCGCGTGCATTGATGGCGCGAACTGCGGCGGCCGAGTTGGCAGCGGTGCTAGAGGGCAGGGCACCGAACCATCCTGTTCCATAGGGCTATGCACAGCCAGCAAAGAAGCATCGTCCAGCAGGCGCCGGTATTGACCTGGCTTACAAGGTGGTCGAGCGCCCCAACCGGTCAACCTCGAACACCCTGGCTTGCCTTGCTTTAAGTTTGATACAGGAACAGGCGGTCGATGACTTGGCCGATCCTCGTGTTGAACAGGGCCTTGACGGCCTCCGAACCCTAACGGGAAACGCTTTACAGAGCGGCGGGCCATGGTCGGTATCCCGGCCTTTTGCGCCACCTGTCGAACCCAGGGCACTGCTGCTGGCCGTTTCCCGTCCGATCTGTATGCGCGATCAACGCGCAAACCGAGGAGAACTTTCATGGCAAGCGATCAGAAAGACCCCGGCCTCGAGAAAACCGAGTCCGAGCCAAGGCAAGGCGTCGGCGAGGCGTGGTCCGAAAAGCGTCCCGTCGATTGGGACCCACCGCCTGGCAACCCCGGTTCGGACCAGGACGGGCAGCTGGATCGGGACAATGGCAGCGCAAGGACCAACGACGCGCAGGCCGGCAGCGGTGCTGGGGAAGTCCCGTTACCTGCGGATGACGAGGGCCCTGTCGAGGAAGAGATGCAGGATGTGGAAGCCAACAATTCGGTTTCTGCCGAGCATCCGCAACCGCGCTGATAGGTGGCCCGAGATTCGTTTAACAATTTTGTGAGAGGTATGCAGCGATGAGCCCCGATCCGAGTGCACAAGGCGGTACGAACCCTGACTTGCCCACTTCACCCGACCCGGCAGTTGACCCCGATCGGCCGACCATCCCCGACCCTGATGACGACCCGCTGATGAACGAAGAAGAGGGCGGCGATGGCCAGGCCGATGACGGCCTGGCTGATGATGGCAGGCAGAGCGTCGAGCAGCCTGCCGTAGGGCTGGACCAACGCAGGGAATGATTGGCTGGGCAGGCGTACAGTAAGGCTGCCCAACCGCGGCACCATCATCGAACCTCTGTCTCAGACGGGGCAGTACGAGATTCACGGTCTATGTCTTCCGGCCAGTGAACTTTTGGTGCCAGGCAATGCATGTGGCTCAGGCCATCGTCGTCGTTCCAGTCACGGGGTGGGTGGACGAATGCCGGCAAGGCTTCGGGCCCTTGCTGCATGAACAATCGCGCAATGGCCCAGTAGGCTTCGCCGCGGCGGAGGTCGTGGGTGAAGAACACGCGGTCGATGACTTCGTTGGTTTCCGGATTGCGGATTGACAGCATGACGTTTTCGATCAGGCCACCGTGGCCGGGGGCGTAGACTCGGTAGACTTCGGCGGTTATGTCGTCCCAGTTGTAGGCGACCGGTTTTACGCCCCAGTGTTTACGGCTGAACAGATAGATGTAGTGAAATCTGAATTGATAGAGATAGATTTTGCGTCGTAGGCGATTGAAGCGGATAGGTTCGTCCCGTGGTAGCACCAAATCTATCTTTATGTATGTCGCGGTAGCCCATATGCCTATTAAAATCGTTAGCGAGGCTAGTAGGTCAATATGCCAGTCACCCGACCAATTAATATCAAAAAAAATGCCAGGCATGTAGATAAGGGCACCAATAGTAAAAGCCAGTATCGGCGCTCCTGTTAATGTGATAATGCCACGCAAGCTGACAGTAGAACGAGGAAGCTCCAGGCATACCCCATCAAAAAAGTTTGGCGAGGGATCTATGTCTTCAAAGCTTATGCGTGGAACTGCACTCGAACTGACATCGGGCAGATCATGACTCCAGCATAAAGCCCGCTCCGAAAGTATTTTTGGTTTGGCTTTCATTCATTGGCTTCCTTAACGCAGATCTAGACATAGGCATCTGGGAGTCTCTTATCTGATCAGTAACATATCAGCAGTGTCGCCGCTCTTATGGAGTGCGACCCAATACTCGGAATTAGCTCCGCCGTTCCAGTGAACTCTTGCCAAGACAGGTGCGACTCATCTAGGTCATACGACCGTCGCTCTTTTTCACTGAAATATTATCTTTATAGTCAGGCCACTTTGGCTGCGAAAAGCCGTGAAATGTCTCCCTCTCGGCAAGGGCTTTACCTTGGATTGGTCGGCATTCATCAAGTGCGAGAGTTTCTCCGTCAATAAAATCGGGGAAGGTTCCGTCACCATAACGATGTACTGACAGGGGCCAGCGAGAGGCCGAGCATTCATCATCGTATTTGGGCAATATGAAGTGAAATTTTAGTTTGTGCTCTAGCTCCAGGCTGACCGGTCCACCAATCTTGGGAGCGGTCGGGTCGCTTAAGCGCTTGGATTCGAAATGAACCGCTGCGTGCACGCCAATCGTGGCGGCATTCAGTTCTGCGAACGCTATGTCTGCATCATCAGGTATATCCCAAGAGATGACCGGACTTCCGACCCGGCAGTTGACCCTGATCGATCGACCATCCCCGACCCTGATGACGACCCGCTGATGAACGAAGAGGAGGGCGACGATGGTCAGGCGGATGGCCTGGCTGACGATGGCAGGCAGAGCGTCGAGCAGCCTGCCGTAGGAACGGACCAACGCAGGGAATGATTGGCTGGGTAGGGGCCTTGCGTGAACAGTAAGGCTGCCCAACCGCGGCAAGATCATTGATCCTCTGCCTCAGACGGGGCAGTACGGGATTCACGGTCAATGTCTTCCGGCCAGTGAACTTTTGGTGCCAGGCAATGCATATGGCTCAGACCATCGTCGTCGTTCCAGTCACGGGGTGGGTGGACGAACTTCGGCAGCGCTTCAGGGCCTTGCTGCATGAACAACCGGGCGATGGCCCAGTAGGTTTCGCCTCGGTAGGGGTCGTGAGTGAAGAATACGCGGTCGATGACTTCTTTGGTCTCTGGGTTGCGGATCGACAGCATGACGTTTTCGATCAGGCCACCGTGGCCGGGAACGTATACTCGATAGACTTCAGCTGTTACGTCGTCCCAGTTGTAAGCGACCGGTTTGACGCCCCAGTGTTTGCGGCTGAAGATGAAAAAACGGTGAAATCGGTATTGATAAATATAGATCTTCCGACGGAGCCGATTGAAACGAATCGGTTCATCTCTGGGGAGCACCAGATCCAGCTTTACGTACGGTAATAGCGCCCACACTACAGCTGGGAGGCAGAGTAAAAGAAAAACCTTCGTTATCCAGTCGCCTTGCCAATCATTAAAAAACATCAGCCAAAATAGAAACAGTTTCATTACACCACCTAAAATCAGCGTGGCACCACCTAACAAAACGCCCAATCCTCGCAGGCTAATTGTGGCTCTTGATAGCTCTAGATATATTTCGTCATAATGATTTGGAGGCGGCGAAACCCTTTCTGCGCCAAACAGGGGAAGTGGCGCTTCCTCAACATGGGGTAAATCGTAGCTCCAACCCAGTGCTCTCTCGCATAATACCCTATGCTGATCTTTCACTCATTCACCTCCCGCACAAACGTTTCAAGTCGTGCGCCCGATATGCTTCTGTCCTGCCAATATGCAATCAGTAAACTTGCCGACCTTATCGTCTGTCTTCCCAAATAGGAAAAAGCTCTACCGCACCCGATATGCTCAATGCGATCCACTTATAGCGGTGTCGAAATAGGCTTGTTTGGTCTTGCTTAGATTAAAATCAGGTTTGTAATCCGGAAACCTCGGCGGCGTAAAACCCGATACTAGTACAGCGCCACACGTGGTGCGGTTTCCCACTCTGGCAACCGGCTTGCCATTGAAGGTGTACGCGGAACTGCCGCTTTCTACCGGGTTGGTGCCATGCAGCGGGCAGACATGCCGATGGCCTACGAGGATTACGGGTTTCATCGCGTCTCTCCTTCAGACGGTGCAGTACGGGATTCACGGTCGATGTCTTCCGGCCAAAGAACCTTTGGCGCCAGGCAGTGCATGTGGCTCAGGCCATCGTCGTCGTTCCAGTCACGGGGTGGGTGGACGAACTTCGGCAAGGCTTCAGGGCCTTGTTGCATGAACAGCCGGGCGATGGCCCAGTAAGCTTCGCCACGGTAGAGGTCATGAGCGAAGAACACGCGGTCGATGACTTCGTTGGTTTCCGGGTTGCGGACCGACAGCATGACATTTTCGATCAGACCACCGTGGCCGGGGGCGTAGACTCGGTAGACTTCGGCGGTTACGTCGTCCCAGTTGTAGGCGACTGGTTTTACGCCCCAGCGTTTGCGACTGAAGATGAATATGCGGTCATGTTTGAACTCATAAATATATATTTTCTGGCGAAGCCTATTGAAGCGAATAGGTTCATCCCTAGGCATAACCAAATCAAGCCTGACATAGGGAGCCAAAGCCCACAAAAATGCCGGAGGAAATAACACTGATATATTTATCAGCCAATCGCGCTGCCAACCGTCATTCAGAAGATTCCAATAAAAATAAAGTGTTATTCCTAGAACAAAAAGCAAACCCGGAAGACCAAGTAAAAATACAACACCTCGAAGAATGATGGTATTTCGTGGCAGTTCGAGGTACACGTTATCGAAATAGTTGGGCGCTGGCTTGATGCTCGCCCACACTTTTCGCCACTCAGGCACTGAGTCCACCGCGGGGAGGTCATGACTCCATCCTAAGGCACGTTCCCACAAAATTTTACCCTCACGTTTCATTCGTGAATCTCCCTGGTACACACCTCAACGTATCCACTCGGCAGGCTCCGATCCGGCCAATACATTACCAAAAGCGTAGCTGCCAGAATTGTATGTTGCCCTATGGCCGGCATGAGCGATATCGAGCCTGAAATTTCTAACTGGCAAAGCCCAGAAGAATAAGGTTTTGGTGTTTCGATAATTGAATGTTTTCGGTCGTAATCAGGGATCCGTGGCGATGCAAAACTCGAAAACGAGGAGGACGGCGATAGAGACTCTTCAGAGCTTGCAAAAAAATCTCCCGAAGCAATAGTTTCTCCACCAACGTAATCGGGATGATTGCCGTCACCGTAACGATGAACAATCAATTTCCAGCGATATCCCGAATACTGCTGATCATACCTAGGCAAAGCGATGAAAAACTTTAGATTGCTAACGCTTTCAACACTAACCAGACCACCAATTTTCGGAAGGCCCGGCTCAGTTGCTAAGCGCGACTCAAAATTCAACTTCGCTTGAACACCTAGCGTGGCGGCATTGAGTTCGGCAAAAGCGATATCCGCATATTGTGGAGCATTCCAATGAATAATCGTTTTTTCGTTTGCTTTTCCAAAGTAGCATCGCCTTATCCAACGTTCCAGATCAGTCGATTCATTTTTCTGGGCGTACTTGCTTAATTGATAAGCAGCAAGCGTAACGATTATCCCGATTCCCAGCGGGCCAAAAACCAGGGGAATGAATACTGCGACTCCGAATGCAACAGTGCCAGCGGCATACAAAACGACCGAAAATAAATATTGATAGTACGCGACATCATCACCCGCAGCGGCAGTGCGTCTCATGGCATTGATTGCTTGGGCCGTATCGAAGACCCCTGCAATCGAACTCACCAAAGCACCAAGCCTTATCAAGGCCTCCCCTGTGACTGCAACACCCTTTGCCCGCGCCAAATTCAGTGGGCCAGCGCTTGATCTCAAAATGAGCCCAACCAGTTCGATACTCCCTCCCAACACGCCCAACTGGGATCCCTGCAACGCCAACTTGGCCTCATGCGCCTTGGGCCCAATTTCCGCTTCCGCCTTTTCCTGATTCCTGCCCAGGCTGTCCTGTTGCAAATACAACCCGCCTATCGCCAGCAGCACTTCCCAACTCCCAGCCACTCCGCGCAACCCGGAAAAACCGGTTTTCACCAATCGGGCCGCCTGCTGTGAGGTGATCTTCATCCCATGCAGCAACCTGCGCGCATCGGTTTCCAACGTCCCCGCCGCCACCGAGATATCCACCAGGGCAAGCTGCGCCGCGCTGCTCGCCTGGTTCACCCCCATGCTGGCTTCCTTGAACAACCGCCCATGCACTTCTTCGGCCTTGCCCTCGACCCACACCGTCACGCTGATCATCGTGTGGCTGAAGCGCGGGTCGAGCACGGCCAGGCTCATCAGCCCGTGCTGGATGATCGGCCGCACCTTGCGCATCGACTTCATCGAGCCAAACTCGAAATCGTCGATGTTGCGCTGCATCCGGTCCCGCGCCGCGGCAATGGAGGCATTGGCCTTGTGCTGCAATTCGCGTAGGTACTGGCTCTGCAGGGCGTAGTACTCGCCCAGCTTCATCTTCACTTCCAGCTCGATCAGCTGCACGCCGTTGTAGAGATACTGCGTGGCGCTGTTCAGATGCCGCACGGCTTTCTGGATGCCAGGCGACAGGCAGGGCGCCAGTCGCTGACTGGCTGCATTGAGCGCGCTTTGCGTTTCGGCGATGGCCTGCTTGAGGGTCGTGCGCAGGCGCAAGCCGGCGTCGTCACTGGCGACGATCTTGCTCAGCATGCTGTAGAGCTTGTCACTGTCATTCCAGTTGATGCCGTCACCCGCGGCAAAGCTCGGCAACAGCCCGGCCAGCAACGCCCTGTCGCGCATCAGCAAGGCCCGGTAGGGAGGGCTGTCAGGGTCCTGCAACCATTTCAGCCAGAGGGCCTCGCTGGTTCCGGCTGCAGGAATACGCGGCTCGGTGGCCGGTAGCATGGCGTCGGTAACGCCTCCGCCCAGGCACAGCGCCAGGGTCTTGGCATACGCCACCCCGGACTCACGGTCGTTACCGTCGTAGTCGTACGCCTCGACCATCTTGAACATCGGCGTATCGAACAAGGCAACGTACGCTTGCGCGTCCTGGTCGATGTAACGCTGAAACTCACGTTCCTGCTGGTCGTATTCAGCCTGGAACGCGGCCCGTTGCGGTTCGTGATAGCGCTGTTCAAGCCGCTCGTCACTCTCCTGCTGCTTGCGCTCGACCAACTGTTGTCGCGCGACTGCCGGGTCGGTGAACACCGGCGGGCCATCACCGCTCAGCGGTTCCAGCGACGGCACTTCCTGCGCGGCCCGCTCCCTGTTGGTGGCACGAATGATCTGCAGGATCTGCGAGGTCTGCAGCTGATAGGCGCGCATCGGCTCTTCGCGCCAGGCCTGGCGCTTCACGACCCAGTTCAGGCGTTGCTGGTTGTACTCCTGGATCAGCCCGACGGTGTCGTCGAGCACCACGGCCAGCACGCCGTTTTCCAGTTGGTGGCGGTTCATCGCATTGATCAGGTAGCCACGCAAGGCGAACCGGCGCAGCCAGCGGCTATGGAAGCCATGGGCGCTGTCGAACGGTGAGCACGCCTGCTGTGCGTACTCGAACACCTGCCTGTCGACCTGCAAGTTGTCGGGCGTCATGGCGATGCCCAGCAGCTCGGGATGGTTGCGCGCCTGGGTCAGGTCCAGCCCTGCGAAGCGTTGCGCCGGTGCCTGGCCCCGCTTGTAGGCGTTCAGCACACTGACCGGCCAGGCGTCGCTGGAAAAGGCCAGCCAGGCACTGCTGTATCGGTCGGTGTCGAGGTTGAGAAAGGCCGAGGGAATGTCGTGGTCTTCATGCACGCACCTTTCCGGCAAAGGGGCTGGCGGGCCATACGGTGGCTCGTACGGGTTGAAGCGGCGCAGATGGCCCTGCGCGCTGACGGCATAGGCGTGCCAGACCTGCTGGTCGAGCAGCACGTACAGGTAGCCCATGCGCAAGGTGCGCAAGCCGATCCTGGTCGAGATATGCAGGTTATCCGCCACGGTGACGACACACTCGGGGCGGGTGTCTGGCACCAGCGCGCGGCGCAGCGGCAGGATCGGCAGGCCCTGCCGCTCGCAGGACATGCACTGGTCGTGCGGCAAGCCGGCTTCGGCCGCCGCGATGGCAATGCGTTGACTGATGCTCATGGGCGATCCTCGTGTTGGCCGGGGCTTGTCGGCCTCTGAACACTAACGGCGAATCGCTTTCCAGAGCGGCTTTGGTCTTCCTAAAAGCTTGTAGGAAACTTCTCTGAGTGATGGATGCCGCTCGGGCAGGCGCGTCGGATGGCTCAGCGCCGTCGCAACGCAGCCGCCAACCCGACGGTCAGCCCCACGGCACAAACCATGGCCAGGCTGATGGCAATGGCAACCCCCCAGGCCTCCAGCAGCCCCGCAATCACCAGATAAAACGCAATCACCCCCACCGCACCAATCGCATTGCCGCGCACCATCGCCGCCATCCCGGCGCGGCCATGCTGCACATGGGCGAACACCACCAATGGCCAGGCAATGACCGGGATCGGCGCCAGCATCCCGCTGGTCGCCGGCCCCAGCCAGCTGGCCAGGTGGGTGGTGAGCATCAGCAGCGCGGTTGCCGACAGCATGCGCAGGGGGATCTCCCAGTAGCGATGCCGGGGGCGGGCCAGGGTGTCCGGTTTGGGCTCGCGGCCGCTGGCGCGTATCAGTACGCCGATCAACAGCAGCGCCACGCCAATCGACACGTACAGGCTGCCCCAGTGGGTGAACGCGTAGGCAGCCAGGCCGTAGAACAGGATCGCCAGCAACACGGCCGGGGCAAGGCCGAGCCGGTGCGTGGCGAACAGGTAGAACGTGTAGGTGGCCTGCACCGCGGCCAGGCCGCCCAGCGCGCCGGGCACTGCGCCCAGGGCGAAGTCGGTGCCTTGTTCCAGGCACAGGAAGGTCATCACCAGCGCCGAGGTAACCGGCAGGCCGGATAGCAATCCGCCGAGCAGGCCACCCCAGCGCCGCGAGGCGAGGGAAATGGCCCACATCAGCAGTGGGGTCACGATGAGTTTCAGGTAGAACAGGGTCATTGCAGGAGAGTCCGCTGTTGTACAAGGTGCGCCCGCCGTCGCCATTGGGTGGGGCGCGGAAGGGTCAACCGCGGCTGGCCTCGAGGGCCTGGGCCAGGTCGGCGATGATGTCGTCGCTGTGCTCGATGCCGATCGACAGGCGCACCATGTCGCGCGGCACGCCGGCCTTTTCCAGCTCTTCGTCGTTGAGCTGGCGGTGGGTGGTGGAGGCGGGGTGGCAGGCCAGTGACTTGGCGTCACCGATATTCACCAGGCGCACCACCAGTTGCAGCGCATCGATGAAGCGCGCGCCGGCCGCCTGGCCGCCCTTGATGCCGAACGACAGGATCGACGCCGGCTTGCCGCCGGTGTAGCGCTGGGCCAGGGCATGCTCTGGGTGGTCGGGCAGGCCGGCGTACTTCACCCAGGCGACCTGCTCGTGGGCTTGCAGGTAGCGGGCGACCTTGAGCGCGTTCTCGGTGTGGCGTTCCATGCGCAGGGCCAGGGTTTCCAGGCCTTGCAGAATCAGGAAGGCGTTGAATGGCGACAGCGCGGCGCCGGTGTTGCGCAGCGGCACCACGCGGCAGCGGCCAATAAACGCGGCCGGGCCGAAGGCTTCGGTGTAGGTGACGCCGTGGTAGGACGGGTCGGGGGTGTTGAGCAGGGCGAAGCGCGCCTTGTGCTCGGCCCAGGGGAACTTGCCGGAGTCGATGACGATACCGCCGATGCTGGTGCCGTGGCCGCCGATGTATTTGGTCAGCGAGTGCACGACAATGTCCGCCCCATGCTCGAACGGCCGACACAGCACCGGGGTGGCCACGGTGTTGTCGACGATCAGCGGCACGCCATGGCGGTGGGCAGCTTCGGCCAGCGCGGCGATGTCGACGATATTGCCGGCGGGGTTGCCGATGGACTCGCAGAACACTGCCTTGGTGCGCTCATCGATCAGCGCTTCCAGGGCGGCGATGTCGTCGTGCGCGGCAAAGCGGGTGTGGATGCCCATGCGTGGCAGGGTGTGCGCCAGCAGGTTGTAGGTGCCGCCGTACAGCTTGGCCACCGAGACGATATTGTCGCCCGCCTCGGCGACGGTCTGGATGGCATAGGTGATGGCCGCCATGCCCGAGGCCACTGCCAGCGCACCGACCCCGCCCTCGAGCGCCGCCATGCGCTGCTCGAGCACGTCGTTGGTGGGGTTCATGATGCGCGAGTAGATGTTGCCGGCCACCTTCAGGTCGAACAGGTCGGCGCCGTGCTGGGTGTCGTCGAAGGCGAACGAGGTGGTCTGGTAGATCGGCACGGCCACGGCCCGGGTGGCCGGGTCGTGGCTGAAGCCTGCGTGGATGGCGAGGGTTTCCAGCTTCATGCAATCGTTCCTTGAGCGTGGGTGGAGCGACCGAGCATGTGGCGCGGGGAGGGTGTGGGTCAAGGGTGGGTGGGGAGATGTCACGACGCTGGGCCCGATAGTGCCCGACAAAGCCCGTGGGCGCCTGACCACTCAGCCTTTTACACCCCTTGACCACTGATTTGCTGATAATGGGCGATCACCACGTTATCGACATAGCGGTGTGCCCCAAATAGGATGCTGCAATCCAACATGCTCGAGCGGGTGAAAATGATTTCGAACCCTGGCACCCCGACCCTGGACCAGCTGAAAGTGTTCCTGACGGTGGTAGAGGTGGGAAGCTTCGCCGGCGCGGCAAGAACACTGCACCGCGCTACCTCGGTAGTGAGCTATGCCATTTCAAATCTGGAGATGCAGCTTGGCGTATCGCTTTTTGACCGCAACACGACGCGCAAGCCACAACTGACTGAGGCTGGACGAACCGTGCTTGCCGAAGCACGGACGATCATCAACGGCGTCAACGGACTGCGCTCGAAGGTGTCCGGGCTATTGCATGGGCTTGAAGCAGAAGTTCACCTTGCCCTCGACGTGATGTTACCTGCAGAGCGGGTGGTAGATGCGCTCAAGACCTTCAGCCAGGTATTTCCAACGGTGACCTTGCGCCTTCACATGGAAGCACTGGGTGCGGTCACTCAGCGGGTGATCGAAAAGCAAGCTGTCATCGGCATCAGCGGCCCGCTGGACATCGGGCGAGATGGCCTTGAGCGTGTCGGCGTGGGTAGCGTGCAGTTGATACCTGTGGCTGCCCCTGCGCACCCACTCGCCAGCGGCGGCTGCAATGAACCTGGTGCGGCGAGACATTTCGTTCAGCTGGTGCTATCAGACCGATCAACGCTGACCGGGGACCGCGATTTCGCAGTGGTGAGCCCCCACACGTGGCGGCTCGCGGACCTGGGCGCAAAACACATGTTGCTCAAGGAAGGCATCGGCTGGGGCAATATGCCTGTCCCTATGGTGCAAGCGGACCTCGATGCAGGGCACCTGGTCGCACTCGATCTGCCGGATTGCAAAGGCGGCGCTTACGCATTTGATGCTATTTACCGCACTGACTCACCGCCAGGGCCGGCGGGGCGGTGGCTCATCGAGCGCTTCAGCCAGCAAGCTGGCGAACGCTGAAGTTTGCACCTGAGTGGAACCAGACCTGCCAGGTCGAAAGAAGCAAAACTCCGATAGCCAGAGCAAGGTCGCCAAGGCGGCCCATGTCGAAAAGAGAGACATTGGCACCGTCGAAAGCGACAACCAATTTCTGACTTGGAGACACGAAATGACCGACTTCATCCCAACCCCAAACGAAGTGGCAGGCAAAGTAGTGCTGGTCACCGGTGCGGCCAGCGGCATCGGCAAGGCCATTGCCGAACTCCTTCACGCTCGCGGTGCGAAGGTGATCGCCGAGGACATCGACCCAGCGGTCAACGCACTTGAGCGCCCTGGTCTTGTTCCGTTTGTCGCTGACATCACTGTCGACGGTGCTGCCGAGCAGGCAGTGGCGCTGGCGGTCGAGCACTTTGGCAAGCTGGACGTGCTGGTCAACAACGCCGGGCGCATCCTGTACAAACCGCTGGTGGAGATGACCCGCGAAGACTGGGAATGGCAGATGCAAACCAACGTGACGGGGGCGTTCCTGCATTCCCGGGAAGCCATGAAGGAAATGATGAAGCACAAGAGCGGGGCGATCGTGAACATTGCCTCCTATGCATCCTATTTCGCCTTCCCCGGTATCGCGGCCTACACCGCGTCAAAGGGTGCGCTGGCGCAATTGACCCGTACCCAGGCGCTGGAGGCGATCGAACATGGCATCCGGGTCAACGCCATTGGCGTCGGTGACGTGGTGACCAACCTCTTGAACCATTTCATGGAGGACGGTCGCGGCTTCCTGCAGGAGCACGGCAAGTCTGCGCCTATCGGCCGAGCGGCAGCACCCCAGGAAATCGCCGAAATCGTGGCCTTCCTGGCATCGGAGCGCGCCAGCTTCATTGTCGGTTCGGTGGTCATGGCTGACGGCGGCATGAGCGTCCCGGTGGGGTGATGCGCGCCTGGTACCGGTGAATGGCGTTGCCCACTCGCTACCTGCGGTATTGAGTGGGCGTAACGCCAACTTCACGTTTGAACACCTGGGAAAAATGGCTGGCGCTGCTGTAGCCAACCTCAAGCCCTATATCAATGACGCTCTGGTCCGTCTCCACAAGGAGTCGCCGCGCCCTTGCCATCCTCAGCCGGATAAAGAACTGTGAGGGCGAGTAGCCCGCGGCCTTCTTGAACAGCCGGCTGAAGTGGTACTCGCTCATCCCGGCTATCCCGGCCAGCTGCGCGAGCTGGAATTCCCCGGCCAGGTTGGCTTCCATCGCCGACAACACGCGGCGTAGCTTGTAAGCGGGCAGGGCGTTGCGGCGCACGATATCGTCCGCTGAGCTGTCCAGGTAGTTGCGCGCAAGGTGAATGGCAATGCACTGGGCCAGCCCTTGCAGATAAAGCGGGCTGGGCCGTTGCCCTGT
Source organism: Pseudomonas sp. TE21394 (assembly GCF_054057835.1). Taxonomy (NCBI): domain Bacteria; kingdom Pseudomonadati; phylum Pseudomonadota; class Gammaproteobacteria; order Pseudomonadales; family Pseudomonadaceae; genus Pseudomonas; species Pseudomonas sp. TE21394. The sequence goes on from NZ_JBSRZR010000001.1 coordinate 4,220,101, forward strand.
CAGTTCCCGCTGCACTTGTTGCAGCAGAACGGACAAGCCTTCGTCACGCCCGCCCGAGACTTCACGCAGGCGAAGTGCTTCCACAACGCCGCCCGACACCTCGTGAATGGCTTTCTCCAGCAGCGGGATGCCGAGGTAGATGTGCATCACTTCGAAGGCTGCTGCGCCGTCCACTTTCCAGCGCATCTCGTAAGGTTGGGCCGAGTTCGTCAGGAAGAAATCACCCTTGCTCACCCGGCTGCTTTGCCACTCGCCGCCAAGCTCACGTTCCTGCACCGTAGCGTCCCCGGAGATGACCCATACCAGCAGGGGCTCGGCAACTGCGGGGACGATGAAGTTACCTTGTTCGCGCTCACGGTTGAAGATCTGCACCAGCATGTCGCGATCGGCCAGAACATCCGAGGCGGCCAGCCGCTGCCCACGGATATAAGCCTCCAGCCCATGGGCAGAAGTCCGCTCGATGACATTCATGGGTAGCCTTGCCTCGTGTTGGTCGCCGCCTGGAAAACAGTTTAGAGACACCGGCCAAAAAAAAATGCCGGAATGTTTCCATTCCGGCACTGCTCCCAGTGCGTGCCTGGCTGCCGTCAGTACATTCAGAATGGGCTTGCGGTGGGGCGCACGATCAGTTCGCTGACATCGACATCCGCAGGCTGTTCCACGGCGTAGGCGATCGCCCTGGCAATCGCCGAGGCTGGAATCGCGATCTTGCGGAACTCGCGCATCTCGGCGCGCCCGCCCTCATCGGAAATGCTGTCGGCCAGTTCGGACTCGGTGACGCCTGGGGCAATCACGGTGACCCGGATGTCACCGCCCACCTCCTGGCGCAAGCCCTCGGAGATAGCCCGAACGGCATACTTGGTGGCGCAGTACACCGCAGCGGTAGGGCTCACGGCGTAGGCACCGATGGAGGCGATATTGATGATCTGCCCGACACGTTGTTGTTGCATGAGTGGCAGCGTTGCGGCAATGCCGTGCAATACGCCGCGGATGTTGACGTCGATCATTCGGTTCCACTCATCGACCTTGAGCGCTTCCAGCTTGGAAAGCGGCATGACCCCGGCGTTGTTGATCAGCACATCGACGCGGCCATGCAGTTCGACAGCGAAGTCGATAAACGACTGCATGTCATCCAGGCGGGTGACATCCAGCGCCAGGACATCAGCAATACCGCCTGCTGCACGAATCTCACTGGCCAGTGCTTCGAGGCGATCGGTGCGGCGGGCCCCCAGGACCACCCGCGCGCCTTTGCTGGCGAGCAAGCGTGCGGTGGCTTCGCCGATACCACTGCTGGCGCCGGTAATCACGATGACTTTTTGTTCAATGCCTTGCATTTTCTCACTCCTGTTGCTGGCTGAAGAAGCCCCCGCCGATAAGCAGGTGGTGAAGCAAGAGTAAGAAGCCTGGGCCGGGACGGGTTATGCAGATCCTGCGGAGGGCATGCACGATCCTGCATGAGGGATCGATGGCGTTCGTTGGGCACAGCTTTTCTATTTTTTCGAACCTAAACGCAGAAATTAAACGGCTATTCAGCCAAGGCGTGCTGACCCACACTTGCGTCCATCAGTTTCGCCGCGCCTCGCCAGTAACCGAAGCGCCGCGCTACACGCCCAGACATCTCATTACTTACAGGCGGGACTACTCATGAAAGCTATCCAGGTTGCACAGTACGGCCAGGTTGAAGGGCTGGCGCTGCGGGAATTACCAGATCTGCTGCCCAGCGATGATCAGGTGCTGGTCAACGTAGCCGGCAGCGGAATCAATCCGATCGACTGGAAGATCCTCTCGGGGGCCATGCAGCAGTTCATCCCGTTGCCGTTGCCTTATATACCCGGGGTCGAGGTTGCCGGCACCGTTGCAGCAGTTGGAAAGAACGTGCACGAATACAGGGTGGGAGATGAGGTATTCGGCTTCATAGGGATAGTTGGCGGCTACGCGACTCAGGTGCTGACAACCGCCGACAGGCTTGCACATACGCCCGCCCGGCTACCGCGCCTCCATGCCGGTGGTGTGCCTGCCGCAGCGCTCACGGCGTGGCAAGCACTGCATGAACAGGCCAACCTTCAACCCGGCCAGAAAGTACTGATCCATGGTGCTGCGGGAGGCGTCGGCAGCTTTGCCGTCCAGCTGGCACGCCTGGCTGGCGCATACGTACTGGCAACGGGCTCGGCCAGAAACCGGGAGTATCTGGCGTCACTCGGTGCCCGGCAATTCATTGACTACACCACGCAGCAGTTCGAAGACCTGGCCACAGATGTCGACGTGGTTCTCGACCTGGTTGGCGGAGAAACCCAGGCCCGGTCCTGGACAGTTATCAAACGAGGCGGGGTACTTGTATCACCGGTCAGCGCACCCGACCCCCGGATAGCTGCCGAACACGGCGTCGCTGGCAAGCATTTCGCTACCCGCTCGGACGGGCGCCAGTTAGCGCAGATTGCGCAATTGTTCGATGACGGCAAGCTCCAGGTCGAGGTCGAGATCGTTCCGCTCTCCAGCGCGGCGCAAGCTCTGGCGCTGAGCCGTACGGGACATACCCGCGGCAAACTGGTTCTGGATGCGAATCATTGAACCACCATGCCCTTGCTTTGAGCCAACGTGCTAGCGCGACGGCTCGGCGCAGGAATGGGCAAATTCCCCGCAGGAAACAAATAACGGCCGTATTACCGCCGCCTTAATCTGAGCCCAGGCAGCAAGCGAACCCGCTTCTGCCGCCGGCCATCAGAGCGACCGAGCCTGCAGGTTTCAGGAATCAACGTCACGCTTTGCACTGACAACCGGCAACGAATCCATCGCCAATTACGGAGACGCTGTCATGAAACAAGTTAACCACGTGATGATTGGAATCGCCTTGTCTGTACTGAGCGCAAGTTCGATGGCGCTGCCGGCCAAGGAGATCGACATCTGGAATCAGCCTTGCAAACGCATGCTTGCACCATTGGTGGCTGAGGATGGTGCGGATCGGCTCAATTATCGCCGCATGGCTGAGGGCGGTGCGGATCGTCTCAATGATCGCCGCATGGCAGAAGGCGGAGCGGATCGTCTCAATGATCGCCGCATGGCTGAAGGCGGTGCGGATCGTCTCAAAGATCGCCGCATGGCTGAAGGCGGAGCGGATCGCCGCATGGCAGAAGGCGGAGCGGATCGCCTCAATGATCGCCGCATGGCAGAAGGCGGAGCGGATCGTCTCAATGATCGCCGCATGGCTGAGGGCGGTGCCGATCGCCTCATTGATCGTCGTGTGGCCGAAAACGATACGGTTCATGCCCGCTATGTCTGATGCCCATGAGCTATTCCCCGGAAGCCCGGCGACGCCGGGCTTTTGCATTGAATGTGCTCACCAGGCATCTACCCAAGGTACTGCAAACCGACCTATCCTCTGCAATCGGCACAGCCTGACGGGAGGTAATGGTGGTGAATGAACGGGACGAAGAGCTGACCCGCCTCAGGGCCGAGCTGGCATCGACCATGCTACGTTTTGCGCCGAACTATGGCGTGTACCCGACAGCGATCGAACCGCTGCACTTCATCCGCAGCGACTCGCCAACCGATGTCATCCACACTGTTCATAAACCGGGGTTATGCGTAATCGTGCAGGGCCGCAAACAGGTCCAACTGCGGGATGAGAGCTATACCTACGACCCATTGAACTACCTGGTCGTCTCTGTGACGCTGCCTTTGGCAGGGCAAGTGATCGAGGCATCGGCAGACTTGCCGTATTTCTGTATCCGCCTGGATATCGACCCGGCGGAAATCGCTCAGCTGATCGCCGACGTCAGCCCGATCGGCGTGCCGAACCAACCACCCCACCGCGGGCTGTTCCTGGACAGGATCGATGCCTCGTTGCTGGAGGCCATGTTGCGACTGGTGCGGCTGCTGGATGCGCCATCGGACATCCAGGCATTGGCACCGCTGGCGCTGAGGGAAATCTTCTACCGGCTGCTCAAAGGCCAGCAAGGCCAGCGTTTGCATGAGATAGCCATTGCCGACAGCCAGACCCACCGCGTCACCCGGGCGATCGAATGGCTGAACAGTAACTATGCGCAGCCGTTGCGCATCGATGAGCTCGCCAGTTACGTCAATCTGAGCAACTCCACGCTTCATCATCGGTTCAAGGCAGTCACCGCCATGAGCCCCTTGCAGTACCAGAAACAACTGCGCCTGCAGCATGCGCGCAGGTTGATGATCTCGGAGGGGCTTGATGTGTCTACGGCCGGGTTCAAGGTCGGCTATGAAAGCCCGTCACAATTCAGCAGGGAATACAGCCGGATGTTCGGGGCACCACCCAGCCGGGATATCGCGAAGTTCCGGTCCCTGGGGTGAGGCGCCGCTTGACGCCGTTACATCAGCGAGGGGTAGGGTGGTTGGGCTTGCACTCATCGCGGCTGGCTTGCCGGGCCTCGGCGCGTACTATCAGGCAGATGCCGACCGCCGACAGCGCCATCCCCGCTGCCATCTGCCAGGACAACGGCTCATCGAACATCGCCCAGGCCCAGAGCAGGGTGATCGGTGGGCTGAGGTACAGCACGCTGGCAACGCGGGTGGCCGAGGACCTGCGCAGGCAGGCCCAGTACAACCCATAGCCGCCAAGCGTCGACAGGGCCGCGGTCCACGACACGCTCAGTGCAAAGCCTGCGCTGGCTAGCGGTGCCAGGCTGCGTTGGCTGCCTTCGATGGCCGCGAAGGCGAAACTGGAGACGAAACACTGCAGCCAGAGGTTGGGCAACAGGCCCATGGCCGGCACCTTGCTGCGTTTTTGCCACAACGTGGCGACTGCCAGCGAGCACATGCCGGCTACGGGCAGGCCATAGGCCCACATCGGTGCCATGCCCAGCATCAGCGCATCGTGGGTCACCCACAGCACCCCCAGCAGCCCGACAATCAGGCCGGCCCACACCTGCAGCGGCAGGCGCTCGCCCAGTGCCAGCGCTGCGAGCAGCGCCATGCCCAGCGGCAACAGGTCGGCGCATAACGCGGCCAGGCCGGCGGGCACACCCAGGGCAATGCCCTGCGTCACACCGGTCAGGTAGCCCGCCATGGCCAGCAAGCCGATGCCCGCGTGGCTGAGCGACACGGTGAATGGCGTATGGCGCAGGGCCCGCCAGACGAACGGGAACAACAGCAGAGTCACCACGAGGCAGCGCCAGAACACCACCAGCAGGGCGGGGGCATGATCAATGGAAAAGCGTGCACCGATGAACCCGGAACTCCAGGTCAGCAGCAGCCCGGCTTCAAGCAAGGGCAGCGGCAAGGCCCGCAGCCAGTGGCGACGGGTGGGCGTGGGGGGCGGGCGCAGCAGGTGCTGGTTCATACCCCGACACTACGCAATTGGCGTAATCTGATAAATCAAAAATAGCTGCAGCAGTTCTTTACGGATATTGAATCATGGCTACCACGCTCGATATCGACCTTCTGCGTACCTTTCACGCCGTGGTGCGCATCGGCAAATTCAGCGCTGCGGCCGAGCAGTTGCATAAGAGCCCGGCGGCGGTCAGCGTTCATATTCAACGACTGGAGGCCGTCGCCGGTGGCAGGTTGCTCAATCGCGACAACCAGTCCATATCGTTGACGGCCCTGGGCAGGCGGCTGTTGAACTCGACCGCCGAACTGTTACGCACCCACGATCAGGTGCTGGCAGAGCTGCACGGGCCGGATCTGGCCGGGCGTATCACGCTCGGTGTCCCTGATGAATACGCGTCCCATGTGATCCGCGACATCTTGCCGATGTTCAGCGCTGCCTGGCCGAATGTGGTGCTCGAACTCAGGACCGGGCCGAGCCATGCCCTGAGGGCGTTGGTCCGGCGCGGCAAATTGCAGGCAGCGGTCATTGCCCAGGTCGAAGGCACGCTCGGGCCTGATGCCGAGCGACTGCTATCGACCACACCGGTTTGGGTCGGGCCAATCAACGCAACAGCGGTACTTGACGACCCGTTGCCGTTGGCTGCCCATGCCTTGCAATGCCCCTATCGTGAGGCCATGGTCGAATCACTCAAGGCTTCGGGACGCCGCTCGCGGATCATCCTCGAAAGCCATTCCAACCAGGCTGTCAAAGCCTGTGTGGAGGCCGGTTTGGCCATCAGTGTGATCGACCGGGCCAAGGTTACCGAGCGCATGCAGATTCTAGAGGGCCTGCCGGCCATTCCCGACCACGACATCCTGTTCGTGCGCAGCCCGGCATCGGGCGGGGACGCCGCCGTGACTTTGCTGGCGCGGGCGATGCGGCAATCGTTTCGGTTATAGGCAAGGGCCGCGTGTTCATCCTGATCGTGCATTGGACGTCACTTGAAGGCCACACGCCTGGTTTCGCAGCCAGTGAAGACCATCGCCTGTCCAGGCTGGGGCGGGAGCCTTACTTGTGGATTGACCGATCGATCGTCAGGATACACTGGGTTTCTTCTCTAATGCGGCCTCCAGTGCCTGCTCGATCTCGGCAAGCCTGAATTCGGCGCCTGCCCCCACGGCCGCAGTCTTATTGGCGCAATTCACCAAGAGCTCCAGTGTCGCCGGGTGGTGATCGCCCGGAAATTTTCGGAGCACGAAATGAACCGTCGCATCATTGCGTCAGGTGGCCTGATCCATGGACCAATGCGGGCTGGCAAATGCAAAAATGACCGCTTGGGTGTGCGTATCAAGGAGCGAGGGCACATACACCCACTGGCTGTTGCGCGCTTCCCAGGCGGCGACCCTGACCGAGAACCTGCCGCCTGGGGCGACGATCGATTCCATTTCTTCCATTTGTCTTGGTTCATGGGGTGGGTTGTTCACCATCTCCATTCGGGCGGCGTCTCCGAGCAATACACCGGCGCCTTACAGAAGGGCTTAACGTTTACTGAAGGCGAGACGAGCAGCAAAAAGAACGAAGATCATTCCTGTTGCACGGTCCATCCAGGCAACTACCTTCTCCTGCCGCAATATACCGGCCAGCGGTTGGGTTGCGGCGATCAGAATAATCGACCATAGCAACCCGATTGCCACGTGAATGCTGACCAAGCCGAACGTCCAGGCAACCAATGGCTGGCCTTGGGGAATGAATTGGGGCAAGAAAGAGACGTAGAAAATACCAATCTTGGGATTCAGGATATTTCCCATCACTCCCTTCAGGAACCAGTCATGGCTTGGCTTTGCTGTCGCTTGGACAGGCGACAATGATGTACGCGGACGTAAGAGCATATTCAGCCCGAGCCAGGCTAGGTAGGCGGCACCGCAGTATTTCAAGGCGTTGAATGCCAACGTTGATACGGCAATCAGTGCGCCTAGTCCAAATGCCACAGCGGCGCCCCACAGCAAGCAACCTGTGTTGATGCCCAGTGCGGCGCGAAAAGCCTGCTGCTTTCCTTCCACGGTGGCCGTTCTCAATATCAACGCAGTGTCGAGGCCGGGCGTCAGTGTTAACAGTGTTGCTGCGAAGGTGAACGCAAGAAGGTTGTCAGCAATCGACATAGAGAGATGGCCTCGGCGTGATTCAGAGGGGAAGTTAACCTCAAAAGCTGCCTGTTGAAAGTCGCATCTCTAGGAAAAGTGGGCTCAGATTGACGACAACGATGCTGTGAATCAGCACGGCGAACTGAATCGCCCCTGGTTTCGTGGACGTCCCGATCGGCCGCAATGGGTCGATTGCAGCCGTTCACGACTGACCGCTATCGACCCAAAGCGGCCTTCAGCAAAGGGCAGCAATCGCCCAAAATGCCGTCATTTCAATTGCCACCTGGCTGCCTAGCTCGGCGATTTGAATTTGATTCAAGAAACATGTTCCGGCCTGGTGGCTAATCCCCCCCAGTGAGCCGATGGATACTTCCATCCATCAACGCCCCAACGAGATAGCCACCATGAAACATGCATTCCAGAAACTATTTAGCCTCGGTGTGATGCTAATCGCGCTGCAAGGCGTGACTCCGAACGCAACTGCGTCTACGGAGCACCAACCACCGACGTCATCGGTGCCGCAGCTCATCAATCCCAGCCAATTTGAATGGCAGAAGACCATTCCGCAGTTGGGAGAGAAATCTCCTGAGTACGCCATTCTTCATGAAGACAAGGAAACCGGCCTTACCACATTGATGTTCCGTACGCCTGTGGCGGTACACATCAAACCGCACACTCATCAACGCGCAGAAACTCATGTGGTGTTGGTGGGCGGAACACACGTCTTCAAATCTAAAGGGGTCCACTACAACATCGAGAACGGTGGCTTCTTCCGAGCTCCTGGTGGGGTCGTGCATGAAGCCTGGTTACCGGCTGGATCGCAAACTTTCAACATTTTGGAAAGCGGTTGGGTAGTAGATTGGCTGGACGGTGGCCCATCGGCTGAGGACATCGATCAGTACCCGCCGAAAGCGCCCCAGTAACTGTCGGGAGGAGAAAGGAAGATGCATGGATCATTGGTGATTATCGCCCGTGCGCGGGCCAGGCAAGGCTTTGAGGAGCAGATGATCACTGCTCAGAAGACGCTTGTAACCTTAAGTCGCGAGGCGCCGGGGTGCCTCAGCTATGAACTTTTCGTGTCCGTCCAAGACCCTAGTCTGGTGACGTTCTTCGAACGTTGGGAGTCTGCAAAAGCTTGGAGAGCACATATGCAGGGCGATGCTATACGCGCATTTCGCCAAACGGCTGGACACTGCATAGGTGAGTTCGAGCTTGATGAAATGCACCAGGTGGCCTGAGTCAAATTCGTAAAGCCGGACGGGCTGAGGCAAGGCTCAAACCGCAAGCAGGATATATTGGCCGCAGCCCAGACTGCGGCCTTTTCTTTTAGCCAAGCGACCTCAGCAACGGCCCGACTCGCTCAACCAGAAAGTCGATGAAAACCCTTACCCGTTGCGGCATGTAGCGTTGGTTATTGAAGATCGCATGGATCTCCTCGGTGTCCCCTGGATTGAAATCAGCGAGCAGCTCGACGAGCCGACCCGCTTTCAGATCCTCTGCGACATGGAACATTCCTAGCCGACTAATCCCCAGCCCATTGATTGTCATTTGGCGCATGGTTTCGCCATTGTTGGTCAGCATATCGCCGCGCACCGCCAGGTACTGGGTTTGCTGGTTCAGCTTGAACGGCCACTCGTCACGGGATCGGCGGAAGTTGAAATTGAAACAACGATGATTCTCCAGCTCATCCGGTGTTCTCGGTACACCATGACGAGCCAAATAGCCCGGTGAAGCCACGACCGCGCGGCGGCTGGTACCCAACATGCGTGCACGAAAGCTGGCGTCGTCCAGCGGACCCATGCGTATCGCTACATCAATGCGTTCGCGCTTCAAATCAACCAAGGCGTCTGTAAGCGATAGGTCGAGGGTGATGTCGGGATACCTAAGGTTAAAGTTACTGATAATCGGAAGTAGCTGGTGCGTCCCAAAAGGCACCGACGTATTGATTCGCAGGAGGCCGCTCGGGGCCGCAGACGAGCCGAAGGCGTCGTGCTCCGCCTCCTCGATGTCGTTAAGTATCCGGACACAACTATCGTAGAAACGAGCACCTTCACCGGTGATTGCCAGCTGACGTGTAGAGCGTTCAAAAAGGAGCACACCTAATCGCTCTTCCAGCCGGGAGATGAGCTTGCTTACCGCTGAAGGCGTCAGGTTCAGTAGCTTTCCTGCCGCAGAAAAACTGCCGGTTTCGACGACCTTGCTGAAAACCAGCATCTCTCCGCTACGGCTGTCCATGAACTCATCCTATATGTGAATTTTCTTCTGCAATCATATTCCATTGCATGCGCTAATCAACGCATTCGGACACCTCCATACTTCTCCCCAGCGGACTGATCCGCCCCTCAATTCAACGTTGGAGAATGGTATGAATCTTGGTTTAGAAGGCAAAACTGCATTGGTAAGCGCCTCCACTGCAGGCATCGGCTTGGCGATTGCCACTCAACTCCTAGAAGATGGTGCTCGCGTCATCATCAACGGGCGTAGTGAAGGCGGCGTGGCGCAGCGCGTCAACGAGCTAAACAAGCGTTTTGGCGAAGGGCGTGCTCTGCCGCTAGTTGCAGATGTCAGTCTGGCTGGTGGCGAGGCGGTCGCAGCCGCCGCATATCCGCAGATCGACATCCTGATCAACAACATGGGCACCTATGAGCTGAGCGACTTCTTCAGCACCACTGATGAAGACTGGCAGCGCATGTTTGAGACCAACGTCTGGAGTGGAGTGCGGTTGGCCCGTACCTACATGAAGGGCATGCTGGAGCGCGGCCATGGCCGGGTGATTTTCATCTCAAGCGAAGTTGCACTGACTCCGATGGCCGCGATGGCCCATTACAGCGCGAGTAAGGCTACGCAACTGTCCATCTCCCGCAGCCTTGCCGAGCTGACCAAGGGCACCTCCGTGACCGTCAACGCCGTGCTGCCAGGACCTACCGAGACAGAAAGCCTCAAGGGTTTCATCGAGTCTGTGAATCCGGGACTGCCTTATGCCGAGGCCGAGAAGAAATTCATGGCAGAGAATCGCCCCTCTTCGCTGATCTACCGTCTGGCCAAACCAGCCGAAGTCGCAAACGTAGTGGCGTTCCTGTCCAGTGAACGTGCTGCGGTGATCAATGGTGCGGCAATTCGTGCAGAAGGCGGCACTGTGCAGACCATCGTCTAAATCCATTGCGTGATGAAAAAAAGTCTGCCCGCAAACGAAGGAATAAATGACCTTCTTGCTGGCGGGCTCGAACGCTATGCCCGACGTAGGGCATAGCGGCGTAGAAGCACCTAGGTGAAAGGAGAGCGGTATGAGCGGCATGCTGGAACGTACTTTCCTAATAACGGGCGCCAGTAAGGGCATCGGTCGGGCTATCGCCGAGCAGCTTGCGGCCAGTGGGCACCGAGTTGTTGGCATCGCTCGACGGGTGGAAGACAGTCATTTCCCAGGAGAATTGGTTGCTGCCGACCTGAGCGATACAGATAGCACCATCCAGGCGCTTGAAGGACTTAAGGCTCGCTATACCTTCGACGGGCTCGTTAACAACGTAGGGCTGGTGAAGCCTCAAGGCGTCCTTGACGTCGACCTAACGAGCTTCGACGAGGTCATGAAGGTCAATTTGCATCCTGCACTGTTGGCAGCCCAGGCTCTTCTGCCGGGTATGTCCGAAAGGGGCTGGGGCAGAATAGTGAATATCTCCAGCCTGACGGTTCTAGGAATCCGGCAACGCACATCCTACGCCGCCGCAAAAGCCGCCTTGATTAGCTTCACGCGAGGCTGGGCGCTGGAGCTGGCGCAAACCGGGACCACAGTCAATGCGATCGCCCCCGGCCCTATCGAGACAGATCTGTTCCGAGGTGGAAATCCTGAAGGAAGCTCCGGCGAGGCCGCTTACATTGCAGCAGTACCTATGGGGAGATTAGGGCAGCCTCATGAAGTAGCTGCCGCAGCAACATTCCTGCTTAGCGAGCAGAGTTCATTCATCACTGGGCAGACACTCTACGTTGATGGCGGTGCATCAATCGGTAGGAGCGCGTTCTAGTTAAAGTGCTCCTCGAAGGGCCGCTTCTGGCCGTATGTAGCCATTCGCGAAGGTCCGCTTTGGGTCGATAGCTGCCGCTCTTGGATGACCGCTTTCCACCCCTGGCAGACACTTTCAAACCAGCGCAGCTTCGCAGCCCATCGCCGCCAAGCGCGGCTCCCACATGAATACCACCCGCCTGCAGACCTGGGTTGTACTTGTGGCAGCCGCGCTATTGGCCCGGAAAAGATGCCAGTAAGCTGCAACCACGATCACTGCAGGTGCAGTCTGATCGCCTGGGCAGCCTGGTCCATCGCACTGCGGGTAGCGGGTACCTGGCCGAGCACGTTGAGCAGGCCGAAGTCGTGGATCATGCCGTTGTAGCGCACGGCGGTCACTGGTACACCGGCAGCGCCCAGCTTGCGCGCGTAGGCTTCGCCTTCGTCGCGCAGCACGTCCATCTCGGCGGTCTGTACCAGCGCGGGTGGCAGGCCTTTCAACTGCTCCAGGCTGGCGCGCAGCGGCGAGGCATGGATGTCGTCACGCTGCCTGGGGTCGGTGGTATAGCTGTCCCAGAACCACTGCATCATGTTGCGGGTCAGGAAATGGCCCTCGGCGAACTGGTTGTACGAGCCGTTGTTGAAGTTGGCGTCGGTCACCGGCCACAGCAAGGCCTGGAAGCGCAGCTTAGGCGTGCCGGCCTCCTTGGCCTTGAGCGCGACCACCGCCGCCATGTTGCCACCGACGCTGTTGCCTGCCACCGCCAGACGGCTGCCATCGACGCCAATCTGTTTGCCGTTTTCGGCAACCCAGCGGGTGGCGGCGTAGGCCTGGTTGATGGCGGTGGGGAACTTCGCTTCCGGCGATGGCGTGTAGTCGACGTAGACCGCCGCTGCACCGGAGCCGAGCACCAGGTCGTGGATCAGGCGTTCATGGGTGGGGTAGTCACCCAGCACCCAGCCACCGCCATGGAAGAACATGAACACCGGCAGCTCGCCTTTCGCCCCCTGTGGCCGTACCACGCGGATCTCCAGGGCCTGGCCGTCGACCGAAATACTGCGGCGCTCGACCTGGATGCCGGAAACGTCCACCTTCACGCTGGCCTGGGCGCCGCTGAGCACGGCACGTGCGTCTTTCGGCGCCAGGGTTTCCAGCGGTTTGCCGCCACCGGCTTCAAGGGCTTGGAGGAAGGCCTGGGTGGTGGTTTCCACACCGGGGCTACCGGCGGCGAAGGCACTGTTGACGGCGAGCGCAAGCAGGCCGGCGGCGAGGGGGCGGGAGAGTTTCATGGTCAAGCTCCTGGGGGTACTGAATAGGGCAATCAGTTCTGGTTGGCGGAGGTGGTCGGCAGCAGGTAGCTGACCTTCTGCACCTTGCCGTCGCTGTCGCGGTAGGTCAGGGTGGCAGTGCTGGCGTGCCCGCTGGCGTTGACCGGGGCGTCCACGGCGATGACCTGGGCGATGTCCAGGTGATCGCCGTACTGGTACGGCGTGGCAGTCTGGGCGAAGGCACCGAAGCTGGCGCCGAAGGTCAAGGTGGCGATGGCGATTGCTTTGCTGAAGTTCATGGTCATGCTCCGTTAGCTGGGACAGTGGAATCAGCATGTGCTTGCTGGTTGAGTGTTATATTGCGCGTTAATAGTTAGCGCACAAAATATATTTCCGTAATGGTGCTGATTGAATTGCTGCATCAGCCCCGGCCATCGCCGCTGAGTGGCGATGGCCGGGCGGTTTGGCTAGCTAGCCGTCGGCGGAAAGTCGATATCGGTTACGGCAATGTTGTTCAGGTAGTTGGTCAGGGTTAACAGCGTCACCTGCGCTACTACCTCGACGATCTTGCCGTCGTCGATACCAGATTCGCGGGCTGCTGCAACCTGCTGGTCGGTCAGCTGACCGCGGCTTTCGGTGACCTGGCGCGCCAGCGCGGCAACGGCGCTGAGCGTGCCGCTGCGGGCCTGGCTGATTGCGTCATCGTTCAAGCCGGCTTTGCCTGCGAAGAAAGCGTGTGCGGCCAGGCAGTAGTCGCAACCGTTCACGTCCGAAGCGGCGAGGGCCACCACTTCGCGTTCAGCGGCGCTCAGCGAGGTTTTGCCCAGGGCTTGGGCAAGGCCCAGGTAACCGTTCAATGCAGCAGGGGAGTGGGCCAAGGTCCTGAAGGCGTTGGGGATGAAGCCGAGGCCTTTCTGGATACCTTCCAGGGCGGTGCGCGAGCCGGCAGGTGCCTGGTCCAGCGAGAGGGCAGCGATACGAGTCATGGTCATTCTCCAAAGGTTGATTTACGGGGCTTGTCGATCAAGCTTGGAGTCAATGTTAGGGAGCAAGGCTTTCCTTTCGGCTGCAGATCATCGAAATTATGCAACAGATCGTCTAAACCCGAGCGCGCCATGGATCGATTGTCGACTTTACTCAAACATTTCAACCTGCATGCCGCCACGTTTCACCAGGGCGGGTTCTGTGGCACGACCGACCTTGATGGGCAACAGAGGGTGGGGTACGCCCACCTGCTGCGCTCCGGCCGCCTCGCCTTCAGGGACAAGCGCGGGCAGGTCTTGGAACTGAACGAACCGAGCCTGATCCTGGCGGTGCGCCCACAGGCACACCGGTTGGTGGCGACCGAAGCCGATGAGGCGGAGCTGGTTTGTGCCACCTTGCAGTTCGAGGGTGGTGCCAACAACCCGCTGACCTTGGCCTTGCCGGATTTCATCATCAAGCCGCTAAGCGAATTGCCTGGGTTGACGGGTACCCTCGACTGGCTGTTTACCGAGGCCTTCGGCGACGATTGTGGCCGCGATGTCATTCTCAATCGGCTGTTCGAGCTGATGGTGATCCAGCTGCTTCGCCACCTCGTCGCCAACCGCAGCATTGCTTCGGGAATGATGGCCGGGCTGGCCGACGCCCAGCTCTCGCGCGCACTGGTGGCCATCCACAGCGAACCACAGCACAACTGGTCGGTGGCGCAAATGGCTGATCGTTCAGGCATGTCGCGGGCCAGCTTTGCCGCGCACTTTCGCCACACCGTGGGCATGACCCCCGCGGACTACCTGGCCAACTGGCGCATAAGCCTGGCCCAGAAGCGCTTGCGCGAGGGGCGCCCGATCGCCCTGATCGCCGATGAGGTGGGCTACGAAAGCCCGTCGGCCTTGGCTCGGACTTTCCGGCGCAAGGTTGGCGCCAGTCCGATGGCCTGGCTGAAGCAGAGTTCGGCATAGGGCCTGGGGGCGCCTACAGGTGCATTCGGAGAAAATCGATGAATGCTTTTGTGCGGGCTGAGCGCCGTCGTTCGGGGCTGAACACTGCACTGACAGGCAGTGCGATGGCCTGGTAATCGTCAAGCACGCTACGCACGCTACCGTGCGCGACATCGGCTGCGAACAGCCATTCGGGCGACAGGGAAATGCCCAGGCCACCGAGCACCATTTCGCGGATGGCCTCGCTGCTGTTGCTGGTGACATTGCCTTTGATGGCAACCTCGAGCGCTTGCTCGCCTTGGCTGAACTGCCAGTTGTCGTAGTGCGTCAGCAAGGTGAAGCCGATGCAGTTGTGGTGTGCCAGTTCGGCGGGCTGGCGTGGCTGCCCGTGGCGCTCCAGGTAAGCCGGCGCAGCGTAGACCCGGCGCACGCTGGTGCCCAGCGGCACGGCCACCAGGCCCTCGTGCTTCAGCACCCCGATGCGGATGGCGACGTCGATGTTTTCCGTCAGCAAGTCTTCGTTGTGATCGTTCAGCCGCAGGTCGACCCGCACTTCAGGGTGGCGTTGCAGAAAGCTGCCGAGCAGCGGCGCTATGCACAACCGCCCGTAGCTCACCGGCGCGGCGATCCGTAGCGGGCCGGCAATCTGCTCCTGGCCACTGGCAAAGCTGCGCGTGGCGGATTCCAGCTGGCCGAGAATCTCCTGGCAGTGGCGGTAGAACCGCTGCCCCTGGTCGGTGAGGACCAGCCGACGGGTACTGCGTGCAAATACCGGCCCGCCCAGGTAGCGCTCCAGGGCGCGGACCTGTTTGCTGACCGCAGGCTGCCCGATGCCAAGTTCGCGAGCGACCGCTGAAAACGACCCACGCTCCACCACGCGTACGAAGACGCGCATGTTGTCGAACAGATCCATCGCTATCTGGCCTCTTGGAGGAATAAGTCATATGCCGATCTAGTGTCTTATCGGAATGAGCCAGGCGGCGCAACCTGTAAGCGTCCACTCAATGAGGTTCCCGTCATGAAACAGACCATGCTCGCCGCTATCGCAGAATCCGCCCAGGCCCCGCTGGCTGTGCGCCACATCGACCGCCCGAAGCCCGCCAAGGGGCAGGTGCTGGTGCGGGTCCACGTCGCGGGGGTCAACCCGCTCGATACCAAGATCGCCACTGGCGCAGGTGCACATGCCCGCCAGCCGCTGCCGGCGGTACTCGGCCTGGACCTGGCCGGCACGGTCGTCGAACTGGGCGAGGCGGTCGAAGGGTTTGTCGTCGGTCAGGAAGTGTTCGGCATGGCCGGTGGCATAGGCGGTGCCCAGGGCACCATGGCTGAATACATCGCAGTGGATGCCCGGCTGATCGCAGCAAAGCCGCAGGCCCTCGCCATGGATGAGGCGGCGGCGTTGCCGCTGGTATTCATCACGGCATGGGAAGGCCTGGTCGACCGCGCCAATGTCCGTCCTGGCCAGCGCGTGCTGATTCACGGTGGGGCAGGTGGGGTAGGCCAGGTGGCGGTTCAGTTGGCCAAGGCACGCGGTGCCGACGTCTACGCCACCGGTTCGGCGGCCAGCCTCGACTTCATTCGCGCCCTCGGCGCCACGGCAATCGATTACCGGGCGCAGAGCGTGGAGGCCTACGTGCAGCAGTACACGGCCGGGGAGGGGTTCGACATCGTCTATGACACCGTAGGCGGCAGCACCCTGGATGCTTCGTTCCTGGCGGTCAAGCTTTATACCGGCCACGTGCTCAGTTGCCTCGGTTGGGGCCAGCACAGCCTCGCGCCGTTATCGTTCAGAAGCGCCACCTACTCGGGCGTGTTCACCTTGACACCGTTGCTCACAGGCCAGGGGCGCGAACACCACGGGGCTATCCTGCGCGAGGCCGCTGCGCTGGCGGATGCCGGGCAGTTGCAGATTCGGGTGGACCCGCGGCAGTTCGCGCTGGCAGACGTCAACGAGGCGTTTTGCCAGGTCGCGGAAGGTCGTGGTACAGGCAAGACAGTGATCCGCTTGTCGAGCGACTAGGCACTGCTGCAATGCAGACAACTTGGTTCACCCCGGTCGCTTCTCGTATCATCGGCGCATTCGCCTGTGGATCAGAATCTGTGCAATCACTCACTGGAAAACCTCAGCCCGCTTCGGCCACCCCTGCGAAGTGGGACGCAGGCGAGGCCGTCAGCCAACTGGCATGGGATGACCTGCGGATCATCAAGACTCTCAGTGAGTGTGGCAATCGTGCCGCCACGGCCAAGAAGCTCGGGGTGAACGTGTCCACCGTTTCGCGGCGCATTGCCCAGGTCGAGCGCACGCTGGGTATCGCCCTGTTCGATCACCGCAAGTCGGGCTACCTGCTTACGGCCGAAGGTGCCGAGCTGCGGGCGCTGGCCGAGCGCGTGGAGCTGGACATCGTCAGCGTTGCACGGCGTGTTTCCCGTGCTGGCCAGGGCCCCCTCGGCAAGCTGCGGATCACTACCAGCGACTCGCTGCTGTTGCATTTCCTCACCCCGATCATCGCCGAGTTCAAGGCGCTGAACGAGGGCATCACCCTGGAAGTCCTGGTCGGTAACCAGACCTTGAGCCTGGCCCGGGACGAGTCGGATATCGCCATCCGGGCGACGCGTAAACCTGCCGACAGCCTGGTCGGTCGCAAACTGGCGACCATCGCCTGGGCGCCGTATTGCCGTGCCGGCCAGGCAGACACCGCCGCCCTTTTCGAAGGCGAACAGTCATGGGTCTCGTATGCTGCCGCGTTGTGCGGTTTGCGGGCGACAAGTTATGTCGAGAACCGGGTCGCCCCCGAGCGCATCGTGTACCGCACCGATTCCGTCGCCGCTGCGAGCGCGGCCATTGCGGCAGGGCTCGGGTACGGTTTTCTCCCGTGCATGCTGGGCGATATCACCCCGGGGTTGGTCCGTGCCGGCCCGGTGGTGCCCGAGCTGCAGGATGAACTGTGGCTGCTGACCCACCAGGACATCCGCAAGTCGTGGCGAGTCAAAGCCTTCATGACCTTCTGTGCCGCCGCCGTGGCCGAGCAGAAGCCCTTGGTCGAAGGGCGCCTTCCGGCCAGTTGAGGCCAGGCCGGGCGAGCTAGCGCCCGGATGCGCCGGCACCTATCACGGCCTTGCAGGCGATTTCGATCAACTGCGGGCGCTGGGCAAGCCTGGAAACACCAATGATGTTGCTTGCGCACTGAGGCCGCTCAGTGCCATACGCCGCCTTGCGCACCTTGCCAACGACGGCGAAGGCCGCGTCCATGTCGAGCACGTAGAGCGTCTCCTCGACCACATCCTGCAAGGTGGCGCCATACAGGGCGAGCAGCTTGGCGATGTTGGCGTAGGCGACCCGCA
This sequence comes from Pseudomonas sp. TE21394, assembly GCF_054057835.1. Taxonomy (NCBI): domain Bacteria; kingdom Pseudomonadati; phylum Pseudomonadota; class Gammaproteobacteria; order Pseudomonadales; family Pseudomonadaceae; genus Pseudomonas; species Pseudomonas sp. TE21394. The sequence continues at coordinate 4,238,044 of NZ_JBSRZR010000001.1, forward strand.
TCTGCTCGCCCATCGCCGAAAAATCACTCGGCTTGCCGTCGCCATCGAGTGGAGCCGGGGCAATGAGGTTGCCGTCCTCGTCATGGTTGAACTGGCCCGACACATAAATCTCGTTACCGACCCGGCGTGCCTGCGGATAGCCATAGGCATCCTCCCAGGAAACGCCCCAGTAAGCGGTGTCTTTATTGAGTGGTTGTGAAGCTGGCATGTGTATTCCCCTGCAAATGAGCGGGCCGGGTTGACCCGTATCGAGAGGCAAATGCTAGCAGTGCAGCGCCCGGCCTGGTGGCGCATTAATGCGCTTGCAGTGGCGCAAAAGTGCGCCACCAATGCCTGCAGGGTTTCGCTATCTTGTGCTCGACCTCAAGCGGCGACGACGCCGAGGCGTGCACCGCGAATGGTGCGACCGACCATCATCCAGAGTAGAGGAAACAACCATGCGCAACCCTAAAACCGAAGTTCTGACGCCCTTCAACAGCCAGCTGATCTTCATCGACCAGCAGCCGCAGATGGCTTTCGGCGTGCAGAGCATCGACCGCCAGACGTTGAAGAACAACACCGTTGCCCTGGCCAAGGCGGCGAAGATTTTCGAGGTGCCCACCACTATCACCACGGTCGAGACCGAAAGTTTTTCGGGGCACACCTACCCGGAGCTGCTCGCGGTGTTCCCGGAGGCTCCGCTGCTGGAGCGCACCTCGATGAACTCCTGGGATGACCAGAAGGTGCGTGACGCGCTCAAGCACAACGGCCGCAACAAGGTGATCGTTTCCGGCCTGTGGACTGAAGTGTGCAACACCACCTTCGCCCTGTCGGCAATGCACGATGCCGGCTATGAAATCTACATGGTGGCGGATGCCTCCGGCGGCACCAGCAAGGAAGCCCACGACTACGCCATGCAGCGCATGATCCAGGCGGGCGTGGTACCGGTAACCTGGCAACAGGTGCTGCTGGAATGGCAGCGCGACTGGAAGAACCGGGCCACCTACGATGCGGTGATGGCGCTGGTGAAAGAGCATTCCGGCGCCTACGGCATGGGCGTCGACTACGCCTACACCATGGTGCACAAGGCGCCTGAGCGCGTTCAGCATGGCCCGACCCTGGCCCCTGTGGCGGCACCTGTCTGAGCTGTCGTCGCCAGCCCCTGCACCGGGGCTGGTAATGTATGCAAGGGTGCGCAGCGGCTGCCTGGGCATGGTTTTCCTGCGGGAAGAGCAGTGCCCGGATTGCGACAGCACGAAGCGCGCACCCGGTTACCTGGACGTGTGAGAACATGGAACAATTCACCGTACCGGCCACTGCGCCGGCCGCAACGGCGCTGCTCGGCTCCGGGCAGATGGAAGCTGCCAAACGACTCATGCTGGAACGCCTGGACACCGGCATCTCGGTAGCCGAAGTTGCCGCAGCGTGCGCACTGTCACGCAGCCACTTCTCGCGCCGGTTCAAGCAGAGTACCCGCATGCCCCCGCAGCAATGGCTGCGTGAGCAGCGGGTGATGAAGAGCAAGGTATTGTTGAGAACATCCAGCATGCTGCTTGTGGACATCGCACTGACCTGCGGCTTTTACGATCAATCCCATTTCTGCCGGGCCTTCTTCAGTTCCGAAGGCATGACCCCGCAGACCTGGCAAGCGCAGGCATCCGGCAGTCATCGCCGGCAGGCAAGCTGCCTCCAGTGACAGTGCCAAGTGGGCGGGGCGAGCCCGCTGGCCGGCCTCGACGGCATCAGCCCTTGCTCAGATCAACCAATGGCGGCTGCCGCACCTCGGTTTCGCGCCCACCCTGGATCTCGTTGACCTGCTTCAAGGCCTCGTCCACCGCTGCCTTGTCCGCCAACAAGCTGTAGCGGATATGGAACTGCCGGTGTTCCTTGGGGCCGATGGTAGGCACCAGGTTCAGTGGCCGCTGGTAACGGCGGTTGTAGGAAAAACTCGTCCCGGGCTCCAGCCCAGTGACATAACCCTGGCCTTGGGTGTCGGTGTTCTTCCACAGCGAGAACACCGGCAGTGTCGCGGTATTGAAACCGACCGAGACGCCCAGGTTGCCCGCCTTGTTATGCAACACCGTCAAGGTATCGCCCTGGGCATCGGCATACGGCACCACGTTGTACACCGTTTCGTCATAGTCCCGGGTCGGCGCGCGGTAGGTCTGCCAGTCGGGCAGGTCGCCCTTGGCCTTGTCGTTGAACGGCGATACCTGTTTCACCGGCGCGGCGAAACGCGCACCTTGCTCGAGGAACGGCGTGCTGAAATTGCTGTGATACAGCGCCTGGTATTCCTTCGCATAGTCGCCGTTGTTGGTCAGCGTGTCGTTGACGGTGAATGCCACGCTACCGGGTTCGGTAACCACTTCGGTGGCGACAGCGAAGTCGACCTTCTTGAACGCCTGTTCTTTCAGTTCGCCACGCAAGCTGATGGCGTACGGTGGTTTCTCATCGATGTGCAGGGTGACCTTGCTCGCAGGAATGTTGGCGGCGCGGCCGTGCAGGGTCAGCAGCTCGCCATTGTCGATACCGGGGTGGCCGACCCATTCGTAACCGCAGCGGGTGACCAGCTCGTTGAAGCCTTCCAGCCAGCCCAGGCCATTACGCCCGTTGAGTTCGATGAAGGACGGGTTGACCACTTCCTTGACCGGCGAGTCCCAGCCCAGGCGCACCGTACCGACCGAGGCCTGCAGGATGTTCATGCCGCGCGTCGGCACGACCGACAGTTTCAGCGTGCCGTTATCAATGTCGACGATGCTGACACCCTCCTGCCGCCCCCCGTGCAAGGTGCGCACGGTCACGCTGAAGGGCTTGTCGGCCTTCACGCCCAGTTGCTGGCTGGTGATCTGCCAGTTCTGGGCAGCCTTGTCGGTGTCGAGCAGGACGTAATCCCAGGCCATGGCGTGGGAGGTCGCGCACAGGGCGCTGAGCGCAACGAAACGTTTGAGAAGAAACATGGGCAGCATGCCTTTCTTGGAATTGTGCCCATTTTATAGACCGACAGAAACGTTTCAGCAAGCGCACTAAACGGCATTTCGGCGAAGCCCTGGCCTCGATGCCTTCACGCTCTGCTGCCGATGCAGCCCTCGCGCCTGAGTAATTCGAGGTCCTTCGGCTGCACTGTCGCCTGGTTGAGCTCAGCGCCGCTGAACCAGCGGCATTCCACGATCTCGTGTGCGGGAGCGGGCGTCATCCCGGGGGGCACGGTCATGCGATAGAGCCAGTGTTCCTCGGCATCGAATACATGGTGGCCGAGGAACTGGGCGTCGCGCATTTCCAGGCTTGTCTCCTCGTGCAATTCCCGCCGGGCCGCATCGAGCTGGGTTTCCCCGGGATCGATCTTGCCACCGGGCAATGACCATGCGCCGGTCGCTTTGCGCACCAGCAGGACCTTGCCGGCTTGCAGGCAAATGAGGGTCGAGTGTCGTTCCTTGCTGGTCATGTTCAGTACCTCCTGCAGAGGAGGCCGCAAACCGGTGGGCAAAGTTCAAACGCAACGCCAGGAGGGCACAGGGGCGCGGGGTGGCCGCAGCCTGCCATCCGTTACAGCGCGCGCACCATCTCCCAGAACGATGCGCCCACCCCGGTAATGCTTTCCCCGGCAATCAGCCCCGCTGCGGCGGTGATCGCAAAACGCTCTGTCACGCTCGGCCAACGGCAACTGACCAGCCACGTCAGCACCGCGCCAAGCCCCATCATCATGCTGATCGACGCTGGCAGAATGAACGCCAGCCCCAGTGCGGCGGTGCTCGGCAGCCAGCGCGCCACCCGCTGCGGCAGCAGGCTGTCGAGGGCGCCCAGCAGCACGCCTGCCGCGCTACCGGCCACGATTGCCCAACGCAGCGTCGGCGACAGCGTCCCAAGCCCTTGCGTCAATGTCTGGGCCACGGCCTTCCAGGTCGCCACGGCGGGTGCCGGCCATTGCTCGGTCAGCAGTTGTGCCTGTGGATCGGGAATCAGCATTCGATACACCAGCACCGCCACCACGCTGCCGATGAAGATGCCGAGGCACTGTGCAATGAGTTGCCGATGCGGTGTTGCGCCAATCGCCTGGCCAACCTTGAAGTCGTTCATCAGGTCGGTGGATTGCCCGGCCGCGCCGCCGGCTGTGTTGGCGCTCATCAGGTTGATCGCCACCTGGCCCGGGGCGACCAGGCCGAAGCCGAGCTGCGACAGCTTGCCGATGGCGCCGATCGGCGCAATGCCGGTGGCCCCCACCACGCGCGCGGCGACCACGGCAAGGCACACCGCCAGGGGAATGCTCAACAGCGCCATCCACCAGTCGATGCCGAACAGCAACACCTGTAGCGCTACCACCAGGACAATGGACAACAGCAACCCGGCAGCAGGCTTCGGGGAAAACCCCGTCCGCGCCTGCGAACCATTGTTTTGCAGCGCTTCGGTGGGCCTTTGCCTAGGCATTTGCAACAGGCGAACCGACAGTGAAGTCAGGGTCGCACAGACCATCAGGCTGACCCCCGGCCACAGCAGCCATTCCACCAGGGCTGCGAACTGAGGCCCGCTGGCATCCGGCGCCAGCACCACCAGCGCCTGGTCCATCAGCCACGGCGCCAGCCCGCCCCAGGCCAGGGCGGCACCGAGCAGTAGCGTCAGGCCCACGCGAATGCCGATGATGCCGCCGAAACCGACCAGCATCAGCGACGGGTCGAGCGTGAAGGTCAGGCGTTCGAGTACGGGCGTGGGGGCCCAGCGCGGAATGCTCCAGACGAAGCCGTCGATCCACTTCACCAGCCCCGACAACAACGCGGCGCTGCAGAGCACCTGGATGCGCGTCATGGCTTCGTGGCCTTGCTGGTAGATCTGTTGCAATGTCTCCAGGGTCGCCATGCCTTCGGGGAATTTCAGGCCATGGTCATTGAGCAAGGCGGGGCGCAGGTACCAGGCGATCCAGATGCCCAGGAAACTCACGGCGAACACCCAGGCCATCAGCGCCAGGGGGGCCAGCTGGTGACCGGTGAGCAGGGTGTAGGCGGGGATCGGCGCAACCAGCCCGCCGGAAACGATGGACGCGGCGGCCGAGGCCACGGTCTGGTTGATGTTGCTTTCGTGCAGCGTCCACGCCGGCCGGCCCCTGCTGCGCCCCGGCAGGCTCTGCCACACGGCGAAGCCGACCAGCAAGGCGATGATCGACATGTTGAACGACCAGCCAATCCTGAGGCCCGCGTACACGTTCGAGGGCGTGAGCAGGATGCCCAGCGCGATGCCGGTGAGCACCGCCCGCAGGCTCAGCTCACGCTCGACGCGAACCCGCGGCAGGTTGGTGGAGGGGGCATGTCCCATGGCAATCCTTTGTCGGTGCGGCAAGCGCGCTTTGCACAACTGAGCCCCGCTTGCCGCAAAGGTTCACTGGCGCTTGCGGTTGCGCCAGCGGCTGCCCCTCGCTCACCACTCGATGCGCTGGCCATCCCAGCCCCAGAAACTGCCAGTCTCGGTCGGCCCAAGTTGCCCCACCAGCTCGATCACACACTGGGCGGCAAACGCCGGGGCAAACAGTTTGCCCTCCGGCACGTTGCCTTGAAACGGCCGTGACAGCCGGGTATTGGTGGTGCCCGGGTGCACGGCCAGTACCGTAGCGGTGGGGTTCAGCCGTTTCAGTTCGATGCTGGCCGTATGCAGCAGCTGGTTCAGTGCCGCCTTGCTGGCACGGTAGCTGTACCAGCCGCCCAGGCGGTTGTCGCTGATCGAGCCGACCCGGGCCGAAAGCGCCGCGAAGGTGGCCGGTTGCCGGCGCAGCAGCGGCAGCAGGTGCTTGAGCAACAGCACCGGCGCGAACGCATTGGTGGCGAAGCTGGCCTGCAGGCCGGCCAGGTCCAGTTGTGCCAGTGACTTTTCCGCCTTGCTGCCTTCCTGATGCAGAATGCCCAGCGTACTGACCACCAGGTGCAGGTGCTCGCAGCCGTGGCCCACCTGCTGTGCCAGGGCCGCAAGCGCCTGCTCGTCGCGGGCATCGCAATCCACCAGCGACACGCGCCCAGCGTGCTGCCTGGCCAGGGCCAGCAACGCAGCATTGCTGCTGGCCTGGCGCGACACGGCCCAGACCTGGCGCACATCGTCGCGCGCCAGCAAGGTCGTGCACAGCGCCAGGCCAATGCCCTCGCTGGCACCGCAGACCAGGACATTGGCCTGGCCCGGCAGCCCGGGAATGAGGTTCATGCCACACCTTCCAGCGGTGAGAGCGGCGCCAGTACCTTGTTCGCCACACCGAACGGCACGTGCACCATCGGCAGGTTGCCTGCCGGCGACTGCAGATGGCTACGCTGGTCATCGAAGAACACATGCGGCTTGAGGATCGACAATACCCTGGGTTTTTCCATCCCGCCGAGGAAGAAGCATTCGTCCGGCGAGACGCCCCAGTTCTTCAGTGTGGTCACTACCCGCTCATGCGCAGGTGCGTTGCGTGCAGTGACGATCGCGATCCGCAGGATCCGTTTGTACGTCGGGTCTTCGACAAGCTTCTGGTCTTCCAGCATGCGGATCAGCGACAGCTTGCGGTACAGGTCTGCCAGTGGCCCCGGCGTGTGCGGGGTGGCCATGTGCATGCGCTCATGCTTCTGGAACTCGTCCAGGCTGTTGTCGCGCTTGTACACGCTCTCCGCTTCGTCGTCGGCGATCACTCCATCGAAGTCGAAAGCCACCCGTAACTCGGTGTCGATCTCGTCATCGTAGATGCGCGTCGGCAGCACCCGCCCGGCCGGGTAATTGGCGTCGATGGCCTTCTGCACGTCTTCCTCGTTGGCGCTGAGAAACAGCGAGGCATTGAACGCCGGGATGTACTCGTAAGGCGAGCGACCGGACATGAACGCCGCGCGGGTGATGTCCAGCTGGTAATGGTCGATCGAGCGAAACACCCGCAGGCCGGTTTCCGGCGAGTTGCGCGACAGTAGCACCACTTCCACCGGCAACTGCTCGGGGAACGCCTGGTTGATGCTCAGGAAGCGACGAATGAACGGGAATGCCACGCCCTTGGGAAAGGGCTCGTCCAGGTTCTGCTGCTGGTGCTGGCGGTAGGCCTCGACGCCCTCGGCCTGGTAGATGGCGTCCGAGACGGTGAGGTCGAACAGCGCACTCGAAGCTACGCCGATGACCAGCTTCTGTTCGATGGGGTAGGGCATGTAGCAACTCCTGGGCCTGTGCTGAAGGCAAGTGTACCCTGTGGGCGCGGGTTCACCCGCCAAGGATCCTTTTGCAGGGTGCGTGCGGGGCCGTGCTAGCCAAGCCGGGCCAGGTCGGCAGGCCCAGCGTTGTGAAGCTGCTGGACCAGAAAGTCGACGAACACCCGCACCCGCGCTGGCATCGCCGGGCCACCGACGAACACGGCATGGATCGGCTCGCGATCACCCGGGTTGTAGGCTTCCAGCAACGGTACCAGGCGCCCGCTGGCGAGGTCATCGGCGACGGTGAAGGTACCGATGCGGGCAACCCCGGCGCCGAGCGTGGCCAGTTGCGCCAGGGCTTCGCCACTGCTGCATTCGATATTGCCGCTGACTTTCAGTGCAAAGACCTGCCCGTCGCGCTGGAACGGCCAGTCCGGCGCGGCGCGACGGAAGTTGAAGCGCAGGCAGTTGTGCCGGGCCAGGTCTTCCGGCACCCGGGGCGTGCCACAGCGCTGCAGGTAGTCGGGGGAGGCGACGATGACCTGGCCGGTCTCGCCAATGGCGCGGGCGCTCAACGAGCTGTCTGGCAGCGGGCCGAAGCGTAGCGCCACGTCGGCCTGACCGCCGGGGATGTCGGCTATCTCGTCGCTGAGGGTCAGGTCGACCAGCACCTGTGGGTAGCGTGCGCTGAACGCTGCCAGCAGCGGGACCACGGTCAGCCGGCCATGCCCTAGCGCAGCGCTGACCCGCAAACGCCCGCGTGGCACGCCCTGGTCGGTAATGGCTTGTTCCACTTCGTCCAGGTCGGCCAGCACCCGCCGTGCGCCGCGCAGGTACGCCTCGCCTTCAGGGGTCAGGGTGAGCGCCCGGGTGGTGCGCAGCAGCAGGCGAGTGCCCAGGCGCTGTTCGGTACGGGCCAGGATACGGCTGACCGCCGAAGGCGTCAGGCCCAGCGACCGTGCTGCGGCGGACAGGCTGCCCGCTTGCGCCACCTTGGCGAATATTTCCATCTCTCCGGATCGTCCGCTGAAATCCATTTGTGCCTCATCAGCAAAGGTGGTTCGCAAAAATGCAGTCTAGTGCAGCCTGACGGTGGATCGTAGCATTTGCAGCACAGATAAGGAGTTTGCCATGCGTATCAATCCACCTCTTGTCGCACTCGCCATCGGTGCCTTCGGCATTGGCGTCACCGAGTTCGCCCCCATGGGCATGTTGCCCAGTATCGCCACCGACCTTGGCGTCTCGATCCCGGCCGCGGGGTTGCTGGTCAGTGCCTATGCCATCGGTGTGCTGATCGGCGCCCCGCTGATGACCCTGGCCACGGTGAAAGTCCCGCGGCGTTACCTGCTGATCGGGCTGATGGCCATCTTCACCCTCGGCAACCTGCTGTCAGCCCTGGCCGACGACTACGCCAGCCTGCTGGTTGCGCGCGTGGTTACCTCGCTCAACCACGGTGCCTTCTTCGGCATCGGTTCGATCGTCGCAGCCAGCGTGGTGCCGCCCGACAAGCGCGCCGGGGCGGTGGCAGCGATGTTCATGGGCCTGACCCTGGCCACCATCGGCGGCGTGCCGCTGGCGACCTGGTTCGGTGAACTGCTCGGTTGGCGTACAGCATTCTGGGGCATCGCCGGGCTGGGCCTGGTTGCCATGGCCTGCCTCTGGTACGCGCTGCCCAATGTGCCGTCGCCCAAGGGTGACGGGGCCATGGCCGAGCTTCGTGTGCTCGGGCGCGGGCCGGTGCTGGCGGCGTTGCTGCTGACCGTGGTGGGTTCCAGTGCGATGTTCACGGTGTTCACCTACATCGCGCCGATCCTGCAGCGCGAGGCGGCCGCGTCCACCACGTTCGTGACAGCCATGCTGGTGCTGTTCGGCGTCGGCCTGACCTTGGGCAACGTGTGGGGCGGCAAGGCGGCGGACCGTTCGGTCGATCGCACCTTGATCGTGTCACTGGCCACCCTGATCGCCGTACTGCTGGTGTTTCCGCTGGTGCTGGGCTGGTCGCTGCCGACGGCATTGGCGATCCTGGTGTGGGGGGCTGCCAGCTTCGCCCTGGTGCCACCGCTGCAGATGCGCGTGATGGAAGCGGCCAAGGATGCGCCCAACCTGGCCTCGGCGGTGAACATTGGGGCATTCAACCTGGGCAATGCGATTGGCGCAGCGCTGGGCGGGGCGGTCATCAATGCCGGGCTGGGCTATCCGGCGATTGCCCTGGCGGGGGCGGCGACGGCAGCGCTTGGGTTGTTGATGGTGCTGATGTTTGCCTGGCGTGGACGGGGGCAGGCGCTGGCGGGGCGGGCAGCCGCGTAGGGCGTAGGGCTGCTTTGCGGCCCTGCGTGGGCGCGCCCGCTCCCACAGGTATGGCGCGGGGTTGAGCAGATGCGCAGGGCTGCCGGGAGGGGCGTCAACGGCTGGCTGTCACGGCGTACCGTTGCGGCCATGCAGGTGATAGGCCGGGCGCTCGCTCAGCCGTTCGTAGTAATCGCGCACGGCCGGCAAGTGCGGGTGCTCCAATGGCGTTTCGAACCAGCGGTTCACCGACAGGCCGATGGGGATGTCGGCCAGGGTGAACTGACTGCCGGCCACATAGGCGCCGGTAGTGGCCAGTTGGCCGTCGAGGATGCGCATGTAGCGCGCCCAGTCCGCGCAACCGGCGGCAAGGGCCTGCGGGTCCTGGTGGGCCGGCGAGTGCCTGACCAGCGACATGAACGCGTAGCTCCAGGCGCGGTTGAGGTCCGAAGCCTGCCAGTCGATCCACTGGTCGATCCTGGCGCGGGCCTGCGCCTCGCTGGGGTAGAACGCAGTCGCACCGTAGCGTGCGGCCAGGTAGCGGATGATGCTGTTGGATTCCCATAGGGTGAAGTCGCCATCCTGGATCACCGGGACCATGGCGTTGGGATTCAGCGCGAGGAACTCGGCGCTGTCCGTGGGCTGGAAGCCGGCGCCCCAGTCTTCGCGCTCGTAGGCGACCTCGAACTCGGCGCACGCCCACAGCACTTTTCGTACATTGATCGAAGAGGCTCTGCCCAGTATCCGCAACATGCTATTCGTCCTTGTGTCGGGGGAGGTTGATCGTCCGCCACTGCCGTGGCCTGGTCAAGCGGCAGGCGCAAGCGACCGGTTCAGGCTTGCCTGGGGCGCGCGAACTTGGCACCCTTGGCCGGTTTGCAGCGTCGCTATCACACAGAAGGAAGTACGCATTGAGCTGGGACAAGGTGGGGAAACTCCTCGTAGCCGTACTGGTCGGCCTGGTGGTCCTGTTGGCCGCTTACGGGCTGCTCAGAGGCAGCCCGCGCCTGGAGGCAGCGCTGACCTACGCCTACCTCACCTATCCCAGCCAGTTCAGCGAGCGTATCAGCAAGGCCAGCGAGCAGCTCAAGTACGAGCAGTTGCAGGGGCGTATCAACGCCATCAGCCAAGGCGGGCTGAGCCCCGACCAGGTCGAGCGGTTGGTCGAGATGGCCCAGGCACCCTATACCCAGTTGTTCGCCAAACCGTTCGAGGCCGGGTTGGTCGACCACCGTACCGGCTTGCTCGTCGAACTGCGCAATCGCGGGGACGCGCCGGTGCGCCAGGTGAAAATCCGCCTGCCGGCCAAGGGCCTGGTGCAGGTGCGCGACGCGGCTGGCAACGACACCATCGTCGAGGCCGCGACTGCCCAGGTGGATATCCCGGCCATAGAGCCTGGTGGCGCGTGCAAGGTATGGGTGTATTTCGATGCGGACTACACCCAGATCCGCCAGGGCGGGATCAGCATCAGCCACGCCGACGGCGAGGCTGACGTGCAGGTCTACCGCGAAGTCATCGGTTTCCCGGCCTGGGTAGCGCGCTACAGCCGCGAGTTGATGGTGCTGCTGGGGGTAATGGCTTTCACTGTGCTGGGCCTGGGGTATGCCTGCCTGGCGCGCCGGAGCCCGCGCCAGGTGCGGCCTCTGTAGACGGCGGCGGTGCTGACGAGGTGTGCCCGGCGCTCAAAAGTCGCCAGCGTGCAGCGCCAGGCTTTGCCGCAACTGCTCGATCACGGCCAGGCGCAGGCCTTGCGGTGCCCGCACGCGGATCGAGCCAGCTTGAGACAACAGCCAGCCCATCAGCGCCCGGTTGTCGTCGACCGTGGCCACCAGCGTGGCGCCGCCGTCCGCGTGCGCTGTCAGTTGCATGTCCACGGCCAGTGGCTGCGCTTGCAGGCGTCGGGCCAGCCCGTCGTCGACCCAGGCATGCAGTTCGACCCGCTGCGGGGGCGTCAGCACGTCAGGTTGCAGTTGCTGTGCTTCCGCCAGGCTCAGGCCGGGCTGCCAGTACCAGCCGTAAGGCATGCCTTTGCTGTTGCACTGCAGCGGGAACAGCGCCGCGAGTTCGACCAGGTCGCGTTCAACGGTACGTTTGCTGGTGGTGTAGCCCACGGTTTTCAAGGCAGATTGCAACTGGGTGGAACTCATCCCGGGGTGACGGCCGGGTAGCAGCTTGAGCAGTTGCCATTGGCGGGCAATGGTGTGGCGGGTAGGGTGGCTGGGCAAAAGGTTCGTCCTTGAAAGCAGGCTGGCAACTTGGCCTGAGTGGTAGCGTTTAGCTATCGCAGCATACCTTTTCACAGGATGGGATCCAAGTTTTCGCGCGCCTCAGTGCCGGCCAGCCCTGTTGCAAACAGTGAAATCGAGCGCTGAACATGCGCCGCCAATAGCCCCAGAAAAACGCGCCCTACATCCCACCCCGCCGCACATGCTTCACCAACACCTTCTCCAGCAACTCCCACATCGCCGGCTCGGTACTGAACGCCACGTTGAAGCGCATCCACCCGGTCGCCTTGGCGTCGACCATGAACAGCTGCCCGGGCCCGAGCATGATGCCTTTCTCCAACGCGTCATCCAGCAACGCCGCACTGTCCGGAATCGCCGGGTGGCGGGTCCAGATGTACATGCCCTCGTCCGACTCGGTGAACAACTCGAAGCCCAGCCGGTGCAGGTGCCGGCCTACTTCCTGGTGCGCCTCGGCCAGGCGCTGGCGCAGGCGCTTGAGGTGCTTGCGCCAGCGCCCGTCGATGATCGCGGCATACACCACGCGCTCCATCACCTGCGAGGTGGTCAGGCCCGAGCGCATCTTCAGGTGCAGCAGTTTCTGCATCAGCTCGGGGTTGGCCAGCAGGTAGCCGACCCGCACATTCGGCGAAATGCTCTTCGAATAGCTGCCCACGTACACCACCTGCTGCAGGTGATCGAGGCTGGCCAGGCAAGGCTGCGGTTCGGCGACCATGTCGGCGTAAAGGTTGTTTTCCACCAGGCGGAAGCCATGCTGGCTGGCCAGTTGCAGCAGGCGGTGCAGTTGCGGCAGCGGGGTGCGTGAGCAGGTCGGGCTGTGCAGGTGCGGCTGGGTGAAGAACGCCGTCGGGCGGTGGTGGGTGAGCAGCAGCTCCAGCTGGTTCAGGTCATAGCCTGCCGGCGTGCGCGGCACGCCGACCAGGGTCGCGCCCTGGGTGCGCAGGATGCTCATCAGGTTGGGGTAGCCTGGGTCGTCCACCAGCACCACATCGCCCGGGCGCACCAGCGTGCGCGCTGCCAGGTCCAGGGCCTGGCTGGCGCCGTGGGTGAGCATCAGTTGCGCCGGGTTGGCGACGATCGACAGTTCCTGCTGCAGGTTCTGCGCCGTCAGCGCACGCAATTCCGGCAGGCCCATGGGGTCGCCATAGCCCGACAGCTCCAGCGGGCTCCCGGCCACCTGGCGCAGGCCGCGGCGCAGGCCGTCTTCGTACATCCAGTCGTTGGGCAGCCAGCCGCACCCCGGCTTGAACGGCAACTGGCGGATTTCGAAGATCTGCTGCAGGTACCACTCGGAGTTGAACGTTGGTCGACTTGTGTCGACCTCGGCATTGTGCGCGTCCAGCAGCTCGCCTGCTGCGCGGTTGACGAAAAACCCGGCATTGCCACGGCTCACCAGCAGGCCTTGGGCGACCAGGCGGTCGTAGGCCTCGACCACGGTGAAGGTGCTGACCGAATAGGTCGCGGCAAAGGCGCGAATGGACGGGACCTTGGCGCCTGGCTTGAGGGTCTGGTTATCGATCAACTCGCGCAGGCCATCGATGATCTGGTTGACCAGCGGCGTGGAGGAGTCTGGATGTAATTGCAGCATTCGGGGCCTTCAGGGTGTGTAACGCCAGGCGCTGAGGCGGTGTATTGCATCGGCGACCTATACAGTGCAGTGCGAGTTTCATGCCACTGTGCATGGTTCTCTGCGCCGGACATTTTTACATTAGGTGTCAGATATCGCCACCTAAAGCATGTTCAGTTCGCCCCAGGCGTCAGTCCTGGGGCGCGTCAGCAGGCCGCCATGGAAGGCCTGCGTGTGTTCGTCGCACACCATCCTGCCCGCATTAGCACTGATGTACAGGTGAAACCGCCAGCCATCGGGGTTTCACAGTTTTCCTTGGATAAAAAGAAGCACGGGGTACACAACTGATGGACGCAACATCTACAACCACCACCGCGAAAAGCGGGCACGAGAGCAAACTCAGTGCCTCGCTCAAGTCGCGCCACCTGACGATGATGTCGATCGCCGGGGTTATCGGCGGCGCCTTGTTCGTCGGTTCCGGCAGCGTGATCCATAGCGCCGGCCCAGCCGCTGTCCTGGCCTACCTGGCAGGTGGCATCCTGGTGGTACTGATCATGCGCATGCTGGGTGAAATGGCGACGTCCTCGCCGGACACCGGTTCGTTCTCCACCTACGCCGACCGCGCCATCGGCCGTTGGGCCGGTTTCACCATCGGCTGGCTGTACTGGTGGTACTGGGTCATCCTCATGGCCTGGGAAGCCTATGTGGCAGGCAAGATCCTGCATGGGTTCTTCCCCGATGTCAGCGTCAACGTGTTCGTGCTGGCCACGACCCTGTTGCTGATCACCGTCAACTTCTTCAACGTCAAACACTACGGTGAGTTCGAGTTCTGGTTCGCCCTGATCAAGGTGATCGCGATCGTCTGCTTCCTGATCGTGTGTACCGCGGCAGTGCTGAATATCTGGCAGTTCGGTGAAGTGCGGGGCATCAGCCACCTCACGGCCGAAGGCTTCATGCCCAATGGCATCACCACCGTGATTGGTGCCTTGCTCGGGGTGATGTTCGCCTTCCTCGGCGCGGAAATCGTTACCATCGCCGCTGCCGAAGCCAAGGACCCGGCCACGCAGATCGTCAAGGCGACCAACTCGGTGGTCTGGCGGGTGTGCCTGTTCTATGTCGGCTCGATCTTCCTGATCGTCTGCCTGGTACCGTGGAACGACCCGCAGCTGGGCGTTTCCGGTTATGGCGCCTATCGCCGTACCCTGGAACTGCTGGGCGTGCCGTACGCCGAGCTGCTGATGAACTTCGTCGTGCTGACCTCGGTAAGCAGCTGCCTGATCTCCGGCCACTATACCGCTTCGCGCATGCTGTTCTCCCTGGCCCAGCGTGGCGACGCGCCATCGTTCTTCAAGATCACCCGCGCGGGTACCGGTGTACCCGTGTACGCGATCATGGGGTCGTGCGCGGTGGCCATCGTCTGCGCCCTGATCAACTTCAGCGAGACCCTGCGCCCGAAGGACGTGCTCGAAACCCTGATGAACACCACCGGCATGATCGCCCTGCTGGTGTACCTGGTGATCGCCTTCTCGCAGCTGCGCATGCGCCGCAAGCTGATCGCCGAAGGCAAGGAAGTACGCCTGAAGATGTGGCTGTTCCCATGGCTGACCTACCTGGTGATCGCTTTCATCGTCGCCGCCCTGGTGACCATGGCCTTCATGCCTGACTACCAGATCCTGGTCGTCTCCACCGGTATCGCTGCGGCGATCGTGGTGGCGATGGGTGTGGTGCACCAGATTCGTTCTGGCAAGCAGCACTAAGCGTCATTCGCTTCGCGAAACGGCCGGCTCCCGCGGGGACCCGGCCGTTTCGCGTTGTTGGGCATGGTTTTTTTCCGCTGGCAGGTGAAAGCGCTGGTTCATCCACGGCGAGCCAAGCAGGGCGGCGGTGGCGATCAGGGCGAGGATGGCGAGGGCCAGATAAGTCTTCATGCGCATGCAAGGAATGACCTGCAAGCGCGTCAGCCAGTTCCGCTCGCCCGCAGATCGCAATATGCTGCCCCCATTACCCGCCTGAAGGAGTTGCCCATGGCCTGGTCTGCCAACCAGTATTCCCTGTTCGAAGACGAGCGCACCCGCGCCGTGCGCGACCTGCTCGGCGCCGTGCCGCCACGCCCGGTACGCCACGCCACCGACCTGGGGTGCGGCCCCGGCAACTCCACCGAGGTGCTGTTGCAACGTTACCCGGACGCCCAGGTGAGCGCGCTGGACAGCGACCCGGACATGATCGACAAGGCCCGCGAACGCAAGCGGCTGTGCATCCCCCGGGTGCGCACGCTGGTTGCCGACATCGCCGACTGGTCCGCCGCCGAGCCCCAGGACCTGATCCTGGCCAATGCCTCGCTGCAATGGCTCCCGGACCATGCATCACTGTACCCGCACCTGGTGCGCCAATTGAGCGAAGGCGCCAGCCTGGCGGTACAGACCCCGGACAACCTTGACGAGCCGGCCCACCGGCAATTGCGCGAGATTGCCAGCCAAGGCCCCTGGGCAGCCAAGTTCGCCGATTTCCAGCTGCCGCCGCGGCACAACGCGGCGTTCTACTACGACCTGCTCAGCCCTTTGTGCGCGCGGGTGGATGTGTGGCGCACCACCTATCACCACCCGTTGCTGGGTGGCGCCGAAGCGGTGGTGGAATGGTTCAAGGGTTCGGCACTGCGGCCTTATCTGGCCAGGCTCGACGCGCAGGAGCAGGCTGACTTCCTGCAGATGTACCTGCAGGCCATGCAGCGCGACTACCCGCCAGCCA
This sequence comes from Pseudomonas sp. TE21394, assembly GCF_054057835.1. Classification (NCBI taxonomy): domain Bacteria; kingdom Pseudomonadati; phylum Pseudomonadota; class Gammaproteobacteria; order Pseudomonadales; family Pseudomonadaceae; genus Pseudomonas; species Pseudomonas sp. TE21394. The sequence continues at coordinate 4,253,979 of NZ_JBSRZR010000001.1, forward strand.
CCGATGGCAAGGTGCTGTTGCCGTTCCCGCGCTTGTTCGTGGTTGCTACCCGCTAGGGCGGCGCCAGCGCCAGGCCACGTAGCTGTAGATGCCGAGGTTGAGCAGCAGCACGACACTGCCCAGCACCAGCTGGACAGAGGGTGTCAGCCCGGCGGGGTAGATCAGCGGCCAGATGTAATGGTCGATGAAGCCGCCCTGGTAGCCCGCGTCACCGGCCGCGTTGCGCATGTGGTTTTCCCAGGCAGTCAGCGGGCAACCCAGGTGCAGGTATTCCACCGCCAGGCCCCAGGCCAGGGCTGGCAGATGCAGCAGCAGGGCGGCGCGCCAGCGCAGCACCAGCAGGCCGCCGAACAGCACCAGCAGGATGAACGCCAGGTGCAGCAGCAGCAAGGTGTCGGCGGCGAGGCGCAAGTGCATGGTGTGAGTGCCGGAGGCGGTGGTTAATCCAGCATAGCCGGGTTGCCTGTACTGGCCTCACAGCGCTTCCTCAACCGTCTGCAGGAAGGTCGCCACCACCCGCCGCGTGCGCTGTTCGCTCAGGCACACCAAGGTCTCGGTCAGGTACCGCTGGCAATCGACGATGGGCAACGCACACACGCGCGCATCGGCACCAAACTCCGCCGCCGACACCACCCCCACGCCAATCCCCACCACCACGGCTTCGCGTGCTGCTTCCCGGCCTTCAACCTGGATCGCCGGGCGAATCCGCAACCCGGCCCGTTGCATTTCCTGCTCCAGCGTCTGCCGCGTCACCGAGCCGGGTTCGCGCAGCACCAGCGGCATATCGTCCAGGTCCGCCAGGCTGATCGAGCCACGACTGGCCCACGGGTGCTGGTGCGAGACGAACGCCACCATCGGGTCGCGGCGCAGCGGCAGGCAATGCAGGCGTTCGTCGTCGACATCCCGCCCCAGCAGGGCCAGGTCGGCCTGGTAACTGAACAGCCGGGCCAGCGATTCATCGGTGTTGCCGGTTTCGACCTTCACCTGAATACCGGGGTAGCGTTGGCAGAAGCGGGCGATCTGCGGCAGCACGTGCACCGGCGCATCCACCGCCAGCACCAGGCTGCCGGTGTGCAGGGCGCGCGAGTCCTGCAACAGTTCATGCGCCTCGGCCTCGCAGGCGAACAGGCGCTGGCTGATGCCCAGCAGGCGCTCACCCAGGTCGGTGAGCTGTACCGAACGTTTGTTGCGGTGAAACAGCAATACGCCAAAACGCTCCTCCAGCTTGCGCACCTGGTCGGATACTGCCGGCTGGGTAAGAAACAGCTTTTCGGCCGCGCGGGTAAAGCTGCCGTGCACGGCTACGGCGTGAAAGGCCTTGAGTTGTGCGTGGGAAACCGACATGACCACCTCAGTAACAAGCCAGGCTTATGTGTGTAATACGATAAATCGATTTTATTTATCAGTCAGCAGCTGTTTCCATACCTTTCAGCCCGACGCAGGTACCACAAGTGCCGCCAGGGCCATGACGCCCACACGGCGCCATCTGACCCGATGACAGCCTCGTCATCGCTGTGCGTAACACAAGAACAAGACAGGCGTTTCTTCACATTCTGCCGGCACACTTGAGCAAGAGGTCAGACTTAAATGAACCAATCACTAGCCACGTTGAAACGCTGGCGCATTCAGATCTTCGCCATCACCTGGCTGGCCTACGCCGCCTTCTACTTCACCCGCAAGGCCTTCTCGGTGGCCAAGCTGGGCATCGCCGAAGACCCGGATTTCATGCTCGACAAGGCCGCCATGGCCAACCTCGACGCGATTTACCTGGCCGCCTATGCCGTGGGCCAGTTCACCTGGGGCATGCTCGCCGACCGCTTCGGCCCGCGCGTGGTGGTGCTCGGTGGCCTGCTGATTTCCGCCGGCGCCGCCGTGGTGATGGGCAGCTACGCTACCTTCCCGATCTTCGCCACCTGCATGCTGGTGCAGGGCCTGGCGCAATCCACCGGGTGGGCGGGGTTGTGCAAGAACATCGGCAGTTTCTTCCCCGCCGTGCAGCGCGGCCGGGTGCTCGGGTTGTGGAGTTCCTGCTATGCCTTCGGCGGCCTGGTGGCCTCGCCATTCGCCGGTTGGTGGGCCTACACCCTGGTCGGCACCTGGCACGCGGCGTTTTTCTCCAGCGCTGCCGTGGTGGCGCTGGTGGCGGTGCTGTTCTTCTTCCTGCAGCGCAACAAGCCTGAGGACGTCGGCCTGCCGGCGGTCGAGCCCGAACCACAGAGCATGGCCCCGGGCGGCAACCTGTGCAGCCTGTGGGCGCCATTGAAGGAAATCTTGCGCAACCGCACGGTGCTGACCCTGGGGCTTGCCTACTTCCTGCTGAAACCGGCGCGCTACGCCATCCTGCTGTGGGGGCCGGTGATCGTCTTCGAGCAGATGCCGTCGGTCGGCAAGGTAGGCGCAGCGATCATCCCAACGGCGTTCGAACTGGCCGGGCTGCTTGGGCCGATCCTGATCGGCCTGGCATCGGACAAACTGTTCAGTGCCCGGCGCATGCCGGCCTGCGTGATCAGCCTGGTCCTGCTGACCGTGACCCTGGCGGCGTTCATGGCGGCCATGGACACCGGCAGCGTGGTGCTGGTGGTGGCCCTGCTGTTCGTCATGGGCCTGACCCTGTACGGGCCGGACTCGATGATCAGCGGCGCGGCAGCCATCGACTTCGGCACCGCCAAGGCCGGCGCCACCGCGGCGGGCTTCGTCAACGGCTGCGGTTCGGTGGGGGCCGTGCTGGGCGGGCTGCTACCGGGCTACTTCGACGGTGTCACGGTGTTCATCGTGTTCGCCGGCTGTGCGCTGTTCTCGGCCCTGGTGCTGCTGCCGCACTGGAACAGCCGCCCGGCCAGCGCCGCGCAGAGCGCCGAGCTGGCACCGAACACCAGCCTGGCAATCAAGCCAATGCGTACCTGAAAGGAAAGCGAGCGAATGAGACCCTTCTGGCTGCAACAGGCCCTGGATTCGGCACAGGAAGCGGTGTGCCCGCCATTGTCGGGCGATGCCCGTTGCGATGTGTGCATCGTCGGTGGCGGCTACACCGGCCTTTGGACGGCGCTGATGCTCAAGGAGGCGCAGCCGGCCCTGGACATCGTGCTGATCGAGGCCGATATCTGCGGTGCCGGTGCCAGTGGGCGCAACGGTGGTTGCGCGTTGTCCTGGTCGGCCAAGTACTTCACCCTCGAGCGTCTGTTCGGCGTGGCCGAGGCGGTGCGCCTGGTGCGCGAGTCGGAGCGCAGCATTGGCGAGATTGGTGCATTCTGCGCAGCCAATGGCATCGACTGCGACTACCGCCTGGATGGCACGCTGTACACTGCCACCAATTCGGCCCAGGTCGGTGCCACCGATGCGGTGATCGCTGCGCTACAGCGCCAGGGTATCAATTCGTTCCGCCGCCTGCCGCTCGACCAGGTGCAGCGCCTGGCGGGCTCGGCACGGCACCTGGAGGGCTGGTTCTCGCCGGCCGCCGCCACGGTGCAGCCGGGCAAGCTGGTGCGCGGCCTGCGCCGGGTGGCCTTGCAGCGGGGTGTGCGCATTCATGAAGGCACGGCCATGACCGGCCTGGAGCATGGTGCCCCGGTGCAGGTGCGCACCACCCATGGCACGCTGCGCGCCGAGCGCGTGGTGCTCGGCTTGAATGCCTGGATGGCGCGGGCTTTCCCGCAGTTCGAACGCAGCGTGGCGATCGTTTCCAGCGACATGGTCATCACCGAACCGTGCCCCGACCTGCTGCGCCAGATCGGCCTGGACAGCGGTATCAGCGTGCTCGACTCGCGCATCTTCGTGCATTACTACCACAACACCTGTGATGGGCGGCTGATGCTCGGCAAGGGCGGCAATACCTTTGCCTATGGCGGGCGCATGTTGCCGGTATTCGACCAGCCCTCGCCGTACCAGCCCCTGTTGCGCGAAAGCCTGGGCGGGTTTTTCCCGGCGTTGGCCGAAGTGCCGCTGGCGGCCAGCTGGAACGGGCCATCGGACCGTTCGGTAACCGGTTTGCCATTCTTTGGCCGGCTGGACGGGCAGGGCAACGTGTTCTACGGCTTTGGTTACTCCGGCAGCGGTGTCGGCCCGTGCCACATGGGCGGTCAGATCCTGTCCTCGCTGGCACTGGGGCTGGACAACCCATGGACCCGCTCGCCGCTGGTCAACGGGCCGCTGGGCTGGTTCCCGCCCGAGCCGATCCGCTACCTCGGCTCGCTGCTGGTGCGCAATGCCATCCGCCGCAAGGAACGCGCCGAGGACCGTGGGCTGCGGCCGCGGAGGCTGGATGTGCGGCTGGCGCGGTTTGCGGCAGCGGCGGGTAAAGCCGATAAAGGCTGATGAGATTTCTTGTCGAACACAGGCCGGAGGGCGTATAAACTGCACCCACTTTTGGCCGGTCGCTTCCTGAACCGGCCGCTGAAACAAGAGAATCGACATGGGCGCACAGTGGAAAGCCAAACATAAAGAAGCCGCGGCCAACGCCAAAGGCAAGATCATGGGCAAGCTGTCCAAAGAGATCCAGATCGCCGCCAAGTCCGGCGCCGACCCTGACATGAACCCGCGCCTGCGCCTGGCCATCGAGCAGGCCAAGAAGGCCTCGATGACCCGCGAAACCCTGGAACGCGCCATCCGCAAGGGCGCGGGCCTGGACGGCGATGCCGTGCAGTACTCGGCGGTCAGCTACGAAGGCTTCGCCCCGCACCAGGTGCCGCTGATCGTCGAGTGCCTGACCGACAACGTCAACCGCACCGTCGCACAGATCCGCGTGCTGTTCCGCAAGGGCCAGCTGGGTGCCAGCGGCTCGGTGGCCTGGGACTTCAACCACGTCGGCCTGATCGAAGCCACCGCCAACGGTGACGCCGACCCGGAAATGGCGGCCATCGAGGCCGGTGCCCAGGACTTCGAGGAAGGCGACGAAGAAGGTTCGACCCTGTTCATCACCGACACCACCGACCTGGATGCGGTGCAGAAGGCCCTGCCGGAACATGGCTTCACCGTGACCTCGGCGAAGATCGGCTACACCCCGAAGAACCCGGTCAGCGCAGCCAGCCTGAGTGCCGAAGCGCTGGCCGAGGTGGAAGCGTTCCTCGAGGCCATCGACGAGAACGATGATGTACAGAACGTGTACGTCGGCCTGACTGACTGATCCGTGTAATCGGGGCCGCTTCGCGGCCCATCGCGACGCAAGGCCGCTCCTGCAGGGGCGGTTTCCGACATAGGCTCGGCTGGCCCCTGCAGGAGCGGCCTTGTGTCGCGAAACGAGAGCAAGGCCCTTGCCCGCAGTCTGGAGCCGAACCCGATGAACCCCACCTTCGCCTCCCTCAGCCTCGCCCACCTGCGTACCCTCGACCACCTGTTGCAGCTGAAGAACCTCAGCCACGCCGCCGAGCGCCTGGGCGTCAGCCAGTCCGCCCTGAGCCGCCAGCTGGCCCACCTGCGCGAAGCCTTCGACGACCCTTTGCTGGTTCGCCAGGGCCGTGGCTACGTGCTCAGCGAGCACGCCGAAGCGCTGGTCGAACCTTTGCGCCAGATACTCGAAGAGCTGCACGCCCTGCGCCAGCCCGCAGTGTTCGACCCGGCGCGTTGCGAGCGGCGCTTCTGCCTGGCCGCTTCGGACTACGTGGCCGAGCACATGCTGCCGCTGCTGGTGGCGGCGCTGGAGCGCGAAGCCCCGGGCGTATCGCTGGAATACCGGACCTGGCAAGCCGGCCAGTACGCCTTGCTGGCCAGTGGCGAGATCGACCTGGCCACCACCTTGTTCGACGAGTCGCCGCCCAACCTGCACGGTCGCCTGCTTGGCGAGGACCGCGCGGTGTGCCTGATGCGCCACGACCACCCGCTGGCCGCCTGCGGCGCGCTCAGCCAGGCCGACTACCTGGCGCACAAGCATGTGCGAATTTCCGGCGGTGGCGACAAGGACAGTTTCATCGACCGCCACCTGCGCGCCCAGGGGCTGCAGCGGCGGGTCAGCCTGGAAGTGCCGTTCTTTTCCGCCACCGTGCAGGTGATCGCCAACAGCCAGGCGCTGGCCACCGTGCCGGAACACATCGCCCGGCAGCTATGCCGCCTGTATCCGCTGGCCTGGCGGCCGCTGGGCTTCATCGACCACAGCCAGCGCTACTGGGTGGTGTGGCACCAGCGCCTGCAGGCTTCGGCAGAGCATCGCTGGCTGCGCAACCGGGTGTTCGAGTTGTGGCGCCAGTCGCAGTTCGGTGTGCAGGGCGGGCATGCGGGTTTGCCATAGCAGGTATGCGCAAGGCGGGGTTATTCACTGCGGGACAGGTGCCTAGACTAGGGCCATTGTGCTGCCTGTAGCGGCCTCTTCGCGGGTAGACCCACTCCTACAAACGATGCAGTACCTGTGGGAGCGGGTTTACCCGCGAAGAGGCCAGTACAGGCACCGACCCACCCACAGGAGCCCCCACGTGACCCCCGAACAATTCCGCCAGTACGGCCACCAACTGATCGACCTGATCGCCGACTACCGCCAGACCGTCGGCGAACGCCCGGTCATGGCCCAGGTCGAGCCCGGTTACCTGAAGGCCGCCTTGCCCGGCAGCGCCCCGCAGCAAGGCGAACCCTTCGAAGCGATCATCGACGACGTCAACCAGTTGGTGGTGCCCGGCCTGTCCCACTGGCAGCACCCGGATTTCTACGGCTACTTTCCTTCCAACGGTACCCTGTCATCGGTGCTCGGCGACTTTCTCAGCACCGGCCTGGGCGTGCTTGGCCTGTCCTGGCAGTCCAGCCCGGCCCTGAGCGAGCTGGAGGAAACCACCCTCGACTGGCTGCGCCAGCTGCTCGGCCTGTCCGACCAGTGGAGCGGGGTAATTCAGGATACCGCGTCGACCAGCACCCTGGTGGCGCTGATCTGTGCCCGTGAACGCGCCAGCGACTACGCCCTGGTGCGTGGTGGCCTGCAAGCCCAGACCAGGCCGCTGGTCGTCTACGTCAGTGCCCATGCCCACAGCTCGGTGGACAAGGCGGCGCTGCTGGCCGGTTTTGGCCGCGACAACATCCGCCTGATTCCGACCGACGAACACTACGCCTTGCGCCCGCAAGCACTGCAGGCGGCCATCGAACACGACCTGGCCGCCGGTAACCAGCCCTGCGCCGTGGTCGCCACTACCGGCACCACCGCCACCACGGCCCTCGACCCGCTGCGCCTGATCGGCGAAATCGCCCAGGCCCATGGCCTGTGGCTGCATGTGGATTCGGCAATGGCCGGCTCGGCGATGATCCTGCCGGAATGCCGCTGGATGTGGGATGGCATCGAGCTGGCCGACTCGGTGGTGGTCAATGCGCACAAGTGGCTGGGCGTCGCCTTCGATTGCTCGATCTACTACGTGCGCGACCCGCAGCACCTGATACGGGTGATGAGCACCAACCCCAGCTACCTGCAGTCGGCGGTGGATGGCGAGGTGAAGAACCTGCGTGACTGGGGCATCCCGCTGGGGCGGCGGTTCCGCGCGCTGAAGCTGTGGTTCATGTTGCGTAGCGAGGGCGTTGAAGCGTTGCAGACGCGGTTGCGCCGTGACCTGGACAATGCCCAGTGGCTGGCTGCGCAGGTCAATGCGGCGGCGAATTGGGAAGTGCTGGCGCCCGTGCCGTTGCAGACCTTGTGCATTCGCCATCGGCCGGCGGGGCTGGAAGGCGAGGCGCTGGATGCGCATACCAAGGGTTGGGCCGAGCGGCTGAATGCTTCCGGGGATGCCTATGTGACGCCGGCGACGCTGGACGGGCCCTGGATGGTGCGGGTGTCGATCGGGGCGCTGCCGACCGAGCGGGCGGATGTCGAGCGGTTGTGGCAGCGGTTGCAGGCGGTGGTCGAAGGTTGAAATCGCCGGGGGGCGCAAAGCGCCCCCCGGCAATGCATCAGTGGCTCACTGCCTGCAAGCTGCCTTTGCGGCTGGCTTCATACGCTTCTTTTTCCATCGGCTTGGCCTGCGGGTTACCCAGGTCTTCCATCGCCAAGCGATGGGTTTCCGGGGCAATGTAAGCCGCCAGGGCGCACACGCAGGTGATGAAGAACGCCAGGCCACCGATCACCAGCGGGATGTTGTCCGAGCCGGGCGGGGCGACCAGGGCGAACAGCGCCGGCAGCATGGCGGTCAGCATGGTGCCGATATTCTGGGCGATGGCCATGGCCGACACGCGGTAGCGGGTCTGGAACAGCTCCGGGTAGAAGCTGGGGAACACCGCGTTGTAACCCTGGTAGACCATGCCCCACATGACGATCGAGGTAGCGAACGCCAGCGGTACGTTGTGGATGCTGATCGCATACAGGTAGACGAAGGCCAGCAGGCCCGAGCCCAGGCAGCCTGCGATCATGGTCGGGCGGCGGCCGATCTTGTCGGAGAGGTTGCCAACGAACGGAATCACCAGCACCGCGACGATGTTGCCGACCACCGGGATCCACAGGTACACGCTCTTGTCGAAGCCGATGCCATAGGCCGGCTGCACCGCGTAGGCGGCACCGAAGATGGTGGCCACCACCGGGATGACGTTCATCAGGGCCATGAACATCACCAGCACCATGTGTTTCCAGCTGTGGCGGAAGGCTTCGCGGATTGGCGACTTGGCGACCTTGTCCTGTTTCTCTTCCTTCACGAACGCCGGGGTTTCGTGCACTTCCTTGCGGATGATGAAGCCGGCCACCAGCACCAAGGCGCTCATCAGGAACGGAATGCGCCAGCCCCATTCACTGAAGGCTTCACTCGGCATGAAGTAGGCCAGTGGCAGGAACACTGCTGCTGCCAGGACCTGGCCGGCCTGGACACCCTGCAGGGTGAAACTGGCGTAATAGCCTCTTCGCCCGAACGGCGCATGCTCCATGATCATGGAACTGGCGCCGGAGATTTCGCCGGCCACGGCAAAGCCCTGGATCAGGCGCAATACCACCAGCAAGGCGGGGGCGAGGTAACCGATGTCGTGGTAGGTAGGTAGCAGGCCCACGGCCATGGTCGACAGGCCCATCAGGAACATGCACAGCAGCAGTACGTTCTTGCGCCCGCGGGTGTCACCCCAGTGGCCGAGTACGAAGGCACCGACCGGGCGCGCCAGGTAGCCGACACCGTAGGTGGCCAGCGAGGCAATGATGGCCATTTTCGGGTCAGTGTTGGGGAAGAATATCTGCGGGAAAATCAGCGCGGCGGCCTGGGCGTAGATGAAGAAGTCGTAGTACTCGAGTGCCGAGCCTATCCATCCACTGGCGGTCGCTTTTTTCGCTTGCGAGCTGGAGTGAGCCATCGTTGTCTCCGTTGTTATTGTTGTTTGCGCAGGTTCGGCCATCGCTTTCGCAAGGGCAGGGGGCAGCGGTCGGTGGGCCTGCGTTGTGGTTCATGTTGACCACGGGCCAGCGGTGTAGCAATTCGTCAAAACGGGTTTTGTGCGGTAATCGAACGCAAAACTAACCATTCCGTACAAAGAGATTGAAGCGCCGACTGTACCTGCGAATAATCGATCGTGCCAGAAACGGTGACCGCTGGTTTTCCTCCGCCTGGCACCGTCAGCCTCCAACAACAAGGAACTCCCGCCATGCAGCGTTCGATCGCCACCGTGTCCTTGAGCGGCACCCTGCCGGAAAAGCTCGAAGCCATCGCCGCCGCCGGTTTTGACGGCGTCGAGATCTTCGAGAACGACTTGCTCTATTACGCCGGCAGCCCGCGCCAGGTGCGGCAGATGTGTGCCGATGCGGGTCTTGCCATCACCCTATTCCAGCCATTCCGCGACTTTGAAGGCTGCCGCCGCGAACGCCTGCAGAAAAACCTCGACCGTGCCGAGCGCAAGTTCGATCTGATGCAGGAGTTGGGCACCGACCTGGTGCTGGTGTGCAGCAACGTCCAGGCCGATGCCCTGGGTGAAGAACAATTGCTGGTCGATGACCTGCGCCTGCTGGCCGAGCACGCCGGCAAACGCGGCCTGCGCATTGGTTACGAAGCCCTGGCCTGGGGCCGCCATGTCAATACCTACCAGCAAGTCTGGAACCTGGTGCGCCAGGCCGACCACCCATCGCTCGGGGTGATCCTCGACAGCTTCCACACGCTGTCACTGAAGGGCGACCCGCAGGCGATCCGCGACATTCCCGGCGACAAGATCTTCTTCGTGCAAATGGCCGATGCGCCGATCCTGGCCATGGACGTGCTGGAGTGGAGCCGCCACTTCCGCTGTTTCCCGGGGCAGGGCGAGATGGACATGGCCGGCTTCCTGGCACCGATCCTTGCCACCGGCTACCGTGGCCCGCTGTCGCTGGAAATATTCAATGACGGTTTCCGCGCCGCACCGCCGCGGCAGAATGCCGCCGACGGCCTGCGCTCGCTGCTGTACCTTGAAGAACAGACCCGGCTGCGCCTGGAGCAGGAGGGTACGCCGATCGAACCCGGTGTGCTGTTCACCCCACCGGCGGCGAGCAGCTATGACGGCGTCGAGTTTCTCGAATTCGCGGTTGACGAAGCCGTTGGCGCGCGCCTGGGCAGCTGGCTGAAGCGCCTGGGCTTTGCCGAAGCCGGCAAGCACCGCAGCAAAGAGGTGCAACTGCTGCGCCAGGGCGATATCAATATCGTCCTGAATGCCGAACCCTATTCCTTCGGCCACAACTTCTTCGAGGCCCATGGCCCATCGCTGTGCGCCACTGCGCTGCGGGTCAAGGACCAGCAAGCGGCGCTGAAGCGGGCCACTGCCTTGCGTGGCCAGCCGTTCCGTGGCCTGGTCGGCCCCAATGAATGCGAAGTCCCGGCGGTACGTGCGCCGGATGGCAGCCTGCTGTACCTGGTGGAGCAGGGTACGGCCGGCCAGACCCTGTATGACACCGACTTCAGCCTGGACAAGAACGCCACCGCCACCGGTGGCCTGCGCCGCATCGACCACATGGCGCTGGCCCTGCCGGCTGAATCGCTGGACAGCTGGGTGCTGTTCTACAAGGCCCTGTTCGACTTCGCCGCCGACGATGAAGTGGTGCTGCCCGACCCCTACGGCCTGGTCAAAAGCCGCGCCCTGCGCAGCCAGTGCGGCACCTTGCGCCTGCCGCTGAACATCTCGGAAAACCGCAACACCGCGATCGCCCATGCGCTGTCCAGCTACCGTGGTTCAGGCGTACACCACATCGCGTTCGATTGCGACGACATCTTCCGTGAAGTGGCGCGCGCCAAGCTGGCCGGGGTGCCACTGCTGGAGATACCGCTGAACTACTACGACGACCTGGCCGCGCGCTTCGATTTCGACGACGAGTTCCTTAGCGAATTGGCGTACTACAACGTGCTGTACGACCGTGATGCGCAGGGTGGCGAGCTGTTCCACGTGTACACCGAACCGTTCGAGGAGCGTTTTTTCTTCGAGATCATCCAGCGCAAGAGCGGCTATGCCGGCTATGGTGCGGCCAACGTGGCGGTGCGCCTGGCGGCCATGGCCAAGGCACGCAGTGGCGTAGCGCGCAAGCCGGTGCTCTGAGCGCTGCCGGCAGCCCGCGCGGCGTCCAGCAGTGCCGACTCGGCGTCGACACCCACCGCCTCGATGCCACGCTCGCTCGGGGCGCGCAGCAACCAGCCCTCACCGCAGCCGCGGCTGGCGCGCGCTGGGGTTGACGGCCCAGGATGGCCAACAGGATGGCTTGGTCGGTGACCGCCGTGCCGACCAGTTCGCAGGCCTCGAAATCCAGCAAGCGGCGGCAATACCGGGTGGTACTCAGTTGCTCACCACCAGCTCCGGCCCGAGGTAGTCGTTGATCTGCTGGATGTCGTCATCGCCCAGGCTGCCCACCGACGACGCCAGGCGCAGCCGTGACATCAGGTAGTTCAGCTTTGCCTCGAACAGGTCATGGCGGGCGTCATACAGCAACTCTTCGGCGTTGAGTACATCCGAGTTGGTGCTGGTGCCGCCTTCCTTGAAGCCCTTGCGGGTCGAGGTCAGTGAGCGTTCGTTGGAGGCTACGGCTTTTTCCAGTGCCTGGATACGCAAGGCGCCACTCTGCACGCCGCGGAACTCCCGGGTGGTGCCGGAAATCACCTCCTGGCGGGTGGCGTCCAGCTCATCCAGGGCCTTGGCGCTGTTGGCGCTGGCCTGGCGGGTCAGGGCGCTGGTACCACCTCCGCTGTACAGCGGGATGTTCAGTTCCAGGCCGATCGAGCTGTAATGGTTGCGCTGGTTAAGCTCGGAAATCGACTGGCTGCTGCCGGCGGTATAGCCCGCGACGAAATCCAGGGTCGGCCAGTGCCCGGCGCGGGCGCGTTTCACTTCTTCCTCGGCCAGCGCATGGTTGTGTCGACGGGCATGAATCAGCGGGCTGTCGGCCTGGGCCTTGACCAGCCAGTCCTGCAAGTTGCCCGGCATCAGCGGCGGGGTGCTGAAGCCTGGCTGCAAGGTGGTCAGCGACTGCGGCGTTTCACCAATGTATTCCTCCAGCTTGCGCCGGGCATTGACCAGGTTGTCCTGGGCTTCGATCAGGTCGGCTTCGGCCAGGTCGCGACGGGCGACCGACTCGTCGATGTCAGTGATGGTGCCGGCACCCAGCTCCATGCGCCGCTTCGCCGACGCCAATTGCTCCTCGAAGGCGTTCAGCTTGGCCTTGGCCAAGGTGATGGTTTCGCTGGCCAGCAGCACGTCGAAGTAGGCATCGGCCAGGCGTACCGCGGCGTCCTGGCTCTTGGCATCGAACACCGCAACGCTGTATTCGGCACGTTGCTGGCCCTGGCGGTATTCGGCCATCTTCTGCTTGTTGAACAACGGTTGGCGCAGGCGCACGTTGGCGCCCTTGGAGTCGTAGTCCAGGTCGCTGTCCCGGCCATTCTGCCGCTGGCTGCCATTGACCTTGTTGAAGTAGCCCGCAGCATTGATCTGCGGGAGCAGGCCGGCCTGGCCGATGGCGCGGTTTTCGCTGCCGGCCTCTTTCTCGTGAACCGCAGCGCGGTAGATCGGACCCTGGTACTGCAGCAGGTCCCAGGCTTGCTTGAGGTCCATGGCACTGGCCTGTACGGACAACCCCAACAGGCACAACATCAGGCACGGGCGATTCATGTCATTGCTCCTTGAACGAGGCGTCCACGCGTTCGAGCATCGGCTTGAGCAGGTAGCTGAGCAGGTTACGCTCACCGGTCTTGATGGTGACAGTGGCCGGCATGCCGGGGCGGATGTGGTTGCTGCCCAGCAGGCCCATGCCGGCCTGCGTCACCTCCACCTGAGCCAGGTAGAACGGCTGCTTGCTTTCTTCATCCATCAGGCGGTCGGCGGAAATGGTCTTGACCCGCCCTGGAATATTTGGCGTCTGGGCATGGTTGAAGGCAGGGAAGGCGATATCCACATCCAGGCCGGGGACCATCTTGTCGATCGCCTGTACCGGGATCATCGCGTCCACCTGCAGCGGCTGGTCGAGCGGCACGACTTCCATGATCCTGGCCCCAGCCTGGATGATGCCGCCGACCGTGGCGATGCTCAGGGCCTGGACCATGCCATCGATCGGCGAGCGGATCACGGTGTGGGTCACTTCATAGTCCAGCGCCCGCAGGCGGTCGGCCAAGGTGGTGTTTTCCTTGGCGGTGTCGGTCAGTTGCGACTCCACTTCCTTCAGGTAGTCGTGCTGGCGCTGCAGGATGCGCAGCTTGATCTCGGTGGCCTGGCTGCGTGCCCGGGCAATATTGTTGAGGTTTTCGGCCTGGCCGGCGGACAGGTCGGCATTGTTGCGTTCCAGCTCCAGCAGGCGGTTGCGCGGCACATAACCTTCGGCGGCCAGCACCCGGGTGCCTTGCAGTTCCTGGTTGAGGAAACCGATCTGCGAGGCGCGCGCGCCATACACCTGCTGCAGGCCCTTGAGCTGCACCGCCGTGGCGGCCAGGTTTTCCTCGAGGATGCTCAGCTCACCGGCCAGTCCGGCGCGGCGGGTGTCCAGCAGCCGTTGCTGCAGGTCCATGGCCGCCAGCAGGCGCGGGTCGTTTTGATAGTGCTTGAGCAGGGCGGGGTCGAAGGTGATCGTGTCACGGCCGTCGCGCTCGGCTTCCAGGCGGTTTTCCACGGTTTTGCTGACGATGTACTGGGCACTGACCGCACCCTGTTCGGCCACCGCGCGCAGCGCATCGAGGCGAACCACCTCCTGGCCCTTCTTCACCACATCGCCTTCGCGTACCAGGATCGCCTCGACCGTGCCGCCGGTAAGGTGCTGTACCGCCTTGCGATTGCTGGTGACCTTCACCGTGCCTGTGGCCACCACCCCGGCATCCAGTGGCGCCAGGCACGACCATAGCAGGAAACCGCCAAAGCCGGCGATGACCAGCCATATGCCCCAGCGTGCCGGGCGGCTGGCATCCAGGTCGATCAGGTTGCGGGCCTCTGCAGGAATCAATTCGGCGTGGTGGGTCATCTGCATGATCGGTTACTCCCGTACTTTTACCGAAGCCAGCGGTGCCGCGCTGCCCGCCGGGATCACACTGGCCTTGCGCAACGCCGCGAACACTTCATCGCGGCTGCCGAGCATGTGCACGGCACCGTCACGCAGCATCAGTACCTTGTCGACCGCGCACAGCACATTGGGCCGGTGGGATATCAGGATCACGGTAGCCCCGCGTGCCTTGAGTTCGGCCAATGCATCGACCAGGGCTTTTTCGCCGACGTCGTCGAGGTTGGCGTTGGGCTCGTCCAGCACCACCAGGTTAGGTTCACCGTACAGCGCACGGGCCAGAGCAATGCGCTGCTTCTGGCCGCCCGACAACGGCGTGCCATCGGCCGCCAGGCGTGTGTCGTAGCCCTGCGGGAAGCGCAGGATCATGTCGTGCACGCCGCTGCTGCGGGCCGCGCGAATGACTGCGTCGCTGTCCACTTCGGCAAAGCGGGCGATGTTCTCGGCGATGGTGCCCTCGAACAGCTCCACGTCCTGCGGCAGGTAGCCAAGCCAGGGGCCCAGCTCGGCCTTGTTCCAGGTGAAGATGTCGGCGCCGTCCAGGCGCACCTTGCCGGCCTGGGCCGGCCACACGCCGACCAGCAGGCGGGCGAGGGTAGACTTGCCGGAGGCCGACGGGCCAATGACGCCGAGGCTTTCACCCGGGGTCAGGCTGAAGCTCACCCCGCGTACGATGGGGTTGTTGGTCCCAGGGGCACCGGCGATCACGTTTTCCACGGCGAGCATGCCCAGCGGGCGCTGTAGCGACATGCTCGGTGGCCGCTGCGGGTAGTCGTGCAGCAGCTCGTTCAGCCGCCCCCAGGCGGACCGGCAGCCGAGCAACTGTTTCCACGAGGCGATCACCTGTTCCACCGGCCCCAGGGCACGGCCGGTGAGGATCGAGCAGGCAATCATCATGCCCGGGGTGATCTTGCCTTCGATCGCCAGCAGCGCGCCGGTACCGAGGATGACCGATTGCAAGGTGATGCGCACGAAACGCCCGGTGCTGCTGATCAGCGCCGCACGGTCGGAGGCCAGCGTCTGCATCTGCAGGATGCGCAGGTGGCCTTGGTACCAGCGCTTGCCGATCGCCGGCAGCATGCCCATGGCCTCGATCACTTCGGCATTGCGCAGGTTGTTGTTGGCGTAGCTGGCCGATGACAGGGCTGCCTGGTTGGCTTCGGCCAAGGGTTTTTGCGTGGCTTTCTCGGTGAGGTAGGCCAAGGCCACCAGGATCAGCGAGCCGACCAGCGTGACCAGCCCCAGCAGTGGGTGGATCAGGTAGCTGACCAGCAGATAGATCGGCGTCCAGGGCGCATCGAAGAAGGCGAACAGGCCGTTGCCGGTGAGAAACTGCCGCACCTGGGCCAGGTCCTGCAGGGCCTGGGCCGGGTTGCCGCCTGCACGGCTCAGGTTACGCTCGAAGGCGGCGCTGAAGATGCGCCGGTTGAGGTCCATGTCCAGGCCGTTGCCCACCCGGATCAATACGCGAGTGCGGATCATCTCCAGCGCCGACATCAGCAGGAACAGGCCGATCACCAGCAAGGTAAGCATGGTCAGGGTGGTGACGTTGCGGCTGACCAGGGCGCGGTCATACACCTGCAACATATAAATAGATGGCGTCAACATCATGACGTTTATCACGCCGCTGAACGCGGCCAGAACGAAAAAGCTGCGCCGCAGGCGAAACAACACCTCTGCGAGTTCGGATCGGATGCGTGGCGACTTGTGCATCAGCGGCCTCCCTTCATCACAAAACGGGAAGGCCGTTGCGGCGCCCCGTACAGCGGTAGTCGTGGCTTCTGGTCGGCTCGCAGGCGGTTCGCTCTGGGGGCGAAATGGTCCAAGACGCTGCGTTGCTCCCACATGCTGGAGCGTAGGTTGCGACGAAACGCGCAGTAATATCATTTTGCTCTATGAATACATTGAACTTTTTATAAGTGCCAAAAAAACAGCTATTTGCAGCGCGTTATCATCGACATGCGAATTTGTTGACGAAATATTGACAACCTTTTGTTCTGCGACTTTAGTCTGGTGTATTCGGACCCCCATGCGAGCTGGGGTCGATGCGTGTGCGTTACAGCTGTACCGCACCGTTTACACGGTTCCCGCTTTCCTGAGGGAGCCCGCTTGCCGGCGATGAGGCCAGTGGCGATTGCACAACCGTAGTGCCCAACTGCCCCCAGAACCCCGAACCAGAAACTGCGCACGTCAACACTGACTGGGCGCGGGAAGGACCCTGTTGCCCTGTGTGTCATCTCCCGACAGATCGAGGGCAATTCGAAATGGCCAATTTCAGCAAGTCGGACCTGGAATTCATCCTGCAACAGATCTTCATCGCCGAAGCCCACGCCGATGGCGCCAGCCTGAGCGACCTGCTGCCCAACAGCCAGGTACCGTTCGGCCTGCGTACCGTGGACGGCAGCTACAACAACCTGGTGACCGGGCAAAGCGAGTTCGGTGCCGCTGACAACTCGTTCCTGCGCCTGCTCAGCCCTTCCTTCAGCGGTGACTATGCCGGCACCGGTACGGTCGTCGATTCGCAGCCGCGCACCATCAGCAACCTCATCGTCGACCAGACAGGCAACAACCCGGCCGCAGTCGAGGCCAATGGTGACGCTGCGCCGGTGATCAGCCCCGGCATCGATGGGGTGTTCGGCACCGCTGACGACACCGAGGTATTCTTCATCCCCAACGTGTCGCCCGATGTCGGCCTGACCGCCGGCTTCAACGCCTGGATGACCTTCTTTGGCCAGTTCTTCGACCATGGCCTGGACCTGGTTACCAAGAGCGGCACCGACATCGTGTTCATCCCGCTGCAGCCGGACGACCCGCTGTTCGATCCAAACAGCCCGACCAACTTCATGGTGCTGTCGCGCGCCGTCCGCACCGCCGGTGCCGACGGCGTGGTGGGCACCGCCGATGACGGCCAGACCAACACCACGTCACCGTTCGTTGACCAGAGCCAGACCTACAGCTCGCATCCCTCGCATCAGGTGTTCCTGCGCGAATACACGCTGAACGCGGCCGGCGACCCGGTAGCGACCGGGCGGCTGATCACCAACCGCGACCTCGGTGCCGATGGCCTGTTCGGAACCAGCGACGATGGCAGCGGCGAAAGCGGCGGCATGGCCACCTGGGCAGTGGTCAAGGCCCAGGCCCGCGACCTGCTCGGCATCAACCTGACCGACGCCGACGTACACCGCGTGCCGCTGCTGGCCACCGACGCCTACGGCAACTTCCTGCGCGGGCCTAACGGCATGCCGCAGGTGGTGATGCGCGTGAGCAATGGCGCCGACGGCATCGCCGGCACTGCCGACGACGTCACTACGCTGGTCGAAGGCAACCGCGCCGCACCGATCAGTCTGGCCAATGCGGTGAGCACCGGGCATGCATTCCTCGACGATATTGCCCACAATGCTGCGCCCGTGGTGGTGGGCGGTGTGCTGCAGGCCGATGCCGACACCGCCGTCGGCAATGCGCAGCCGGTAGGGCCGGGTGGCGCCAACCTGACCTATGACAACGAACTGCTCGACGCCCACTACATCGCCGGTGACGGCCGGGTGAACGAGAACATCGGCCTGACCGCCGTGCACCATGTGTTCCACTCCGAGCACAACCGCCTGGTGCAGCAGACCAAGGACACCTTGCTGGCGGCTGGCGACCTGGCGTTCCTCAACCAGTGGTTGATCGACGATGTCACCGCCATCCCCACCACGCCCGCCGAGATCGCTGCGCTGGTATGGGATGGCGAGCGGCTGTTCCAGGCTGCCAAGTTCGGCACCGAGATGCAGTACCAGCACCTGGTGTTCGAAGAGTTCGCCCGCACCATTCAGCCGCAGATCGACGAGTTTCTCGCGCCCAACGGCTACGACACTTCGATCAACCCGGCCATCCTCGCCGAGTTTGCCCACGTGGTGTACCGCTTCGGCCACTCGATGCTGACTGAAACCGTCGACCGCTTCGACCCGGCGTTCAACCCGCTATCCGCCGACCCCAACAACCCCGACCAGCAGCTTGGCCTGATCGCCGCCTTCCTCAACCCACTGGCCTTCGCCGGCAGTGGGGCCACCGCCGATGAGGCGGCTGGCGCGATCATCCGTGGCGTTACCCGTCAACTGGGTAACGAGATCGATGAATTCGTCACCGAGGCGCTGCGCAACAACCTGCTTGGCCTGCCGCTGGACCTGCCGGCACTGAACATCGCCCGTGGCCGCGACACCGGTATTCCCACCCTGAACGAGGCGCGCCGTGAATTCCATGCAATGTCCGGCGACAGCCAGCTCAAGCCGTACATCAGCTGGGTCGACTTTGCCGACCACCTCAAGCACCCGGCGTCGCTGATCAACTTCATCGCGGCCTACGGCACCCACGGCACCATCACCGGGGCCACCACCGAAGCCGACAAGCGCGCCGCTGCGGTGGCGCTGGTGCTCGGTGGTGACGGTGCGCCAGCCGACCGCCTGGACTTCCTCAACGGCACGGGTGCGTATGCCAACGTGACGCTGCCCGGCGCTGACGGCATCGCCGGCACCGCCGATGACATCAGCGGCGTGACCGTGACCGGTGTCGATGCCATCGACTTCTGGGTCGGCGGCCTGGCCGAGCAGAAGATGCCGTTTGGCGGCATGCTTGGCTCCAGTTTCAACTTCGTCTTTGAAACGCAACTGGAAGCCCTGCAGAACGGCGACCGCTTCTACTACCTGGCGCGCACGGCGGGCCTCAACTTCGGCACGGAGCTGGAGAACAACTCCTTCGCCAAGCTGATCATGCTCAACTCCGACGTGACCCACCTGTCCAACACCGTGTTCCTCACGCCAACGTTCACCCTCGAGGTGAACCAGGCCAACCAGTTCACCGGCCTGGGCGCCGATGGCCGGGCCGACCCGACTGGCGGGATCCAGATCAACGGGGTAGAGATCGTACCGCTGGTGATTCGCGACAACCCGGATACCGTGGGCCCCGACAGCAACTACCTGCACTACACCGGTGAAGATCATGTGGTGCTGGGTGGTACCGCCGGCAACGACATCATCATCTCCGGTGAAGGCGACGATACCGTCTACGGTGATGCCGGCAACGACACCCTTGAAGGCGGCGCAGGCAATGACGCGGTGCTGGGTGGCGCCGGTGACGACATCATCACCGACTCGTTCGGCGACAACCGCCTGGAAGGTAACGATGGCAACGACGTGATCGTCGCCGGCAGCATGCTGGTGGCCGGTAACCTGATCCTCGGCGGCAACGGCCAGGACTTCATCATCACTACCGAAGACATCTCCACCACCTTCGGTGGCCAGGGCGATGACTTCATTCTTGGCGCCAAGACCAACCTGCCACCTACCGGCAACGAAGGCGATGACTGGATCGAGAAGGGTACGCAGGACGGTGCCCCAGGCGACAACTTCGCGCCGCTGCTGGGTGACGAAGTGGTCGGCAACGATATCTTCGTCGGCGGCGCCGGCTTCGACGAGATGATCGGCGAGGGTGGCGACGACATCTTCGTCGGCAGTGACGCCCAGGACAAGATGGACGGCATGTCCGGTTTTGACTGGATCACCAACAAGAATGACCAGGTCGGCGTCACCGTCGACCTGACCCTGGCCGCCCTGGCTCAGCCTCATGGCAACGCGCCGAACCAGAACGCTGGCGTGTTCAACCCGGTCGGCGCATCGCCGGCCTCCATCCTAGACCGCTTTGCCGAGGTCGAGGGCGTGTCCGGTTCGAACTTCGCCGATGTGCTCAAGGGCGACAACGTCGATGCCGTGACCATCCTCAACCATGGTGGTGCCACCGGCAGCGCCTTGACCAATGTTGCGCTGATTCGCGGCCTGCAGCAGTTTCTGGCCGATGCCGGCTTACCGACCACCGGCTTTGCCACCGGCAACATCATGCTGGGCGGCAATGGCAGCGACCTGATCGAAGGCCGTGGCGGCGATGACCTGATCGACGGTGACAAGTGGCTCAACGTGCGCATCGCGGTGTATGCCGCGGATGACATCAATCACACCGGCCCCGAGATCGCCAGCTTCGACAGCATGGCCGACATGATCCCGTTCATGCTCGACCGCACCTACAACCCCGGCCAGCTCAAGGCCGTGCGCGAGATCCTGCCCGGCACCTCGAGCGGTGGTGCGGCCTTCGACACGGCGGTGTTCTCCGGGTTGCAGGGCGAGTACACGGTGACGCAGAACACCAAAGGTACGCTCGACACTGCCGATGATGTGTGGACCGTGACCGACAATGTGGCGGGTCGCGATGGCGTGGATACCTTGCTGCACATCGAACGCCTGCAGTTCGCCGACAGCCAGCGCGTGCTGGTGGAAGGGCTGAACGTCCAACCCACCGGCGGCCCGGCCATCACCGACGGCAACGGCGGTGCGATTACCGTGGGCGATGTGCTGACGGTGAACGTGGCCGGCGTGCTGGATGCCGACAACATCAGCGCCGCCAACCCGCTCGGCACGCTCGCCGACCGCTCGGTGTCGTACTACTGGCAGTTCGAGGCCACCCCCGGCAGTGGTGTGTTCGAGGACATCATCCTGCTGCCGGCCGGCGACCTGGCGTTCCAGAGCGCCGACGGCACCACCTTCAAGGTGTCGCCGGACCTGGCCGGGCTGAGCCTGCGAGTCAAGGCGATGTACCAGGACGCCCACGGCACCACCGAAGTGCTGTTCTCGCAACCCACGACCGTGGTACAGCCGGGTGCGCCTGTGGTACCGACGCCAGCCACGCCGGTGGTGGATGCCACTGCCGGCGGCGCCGGCCTGCACATGGTGCGCTCCGACCTCAACTTCATCCTCGACCAGATCAAGATCGCCGAGGCCGATGCCAACGGGGCGGACATCCTCTCGCTGCTGCCCAACATCCGCGCGCCACTGGGCCTGCGCGCGGTCGACGGTTCGAGCAACAACCTGATGAACCTCAATGGCATCGACAATACCGGGTTCGGTGCCGCCGACAACGTCTTCCCGCGCGTGACCGAGCCGGTGTTCAACCCGGCCGAAGGCGCACCGGCCGGCTTCTTCGGCCCCGGCTCGCCAGCCATTCCGGGCTCCTCGTACCAGCAGACCAGCGGCCCGGTGTTCGATTCGCAGCCGCGCACCATCAGCAACCTGGTCGTCGACCAGACCTCCAACAACCCGGCCGCCTATGCCACGGCGTATGACGCCGGTGCGGACGGCGTGCTCAACTTCGGCACGCCTGGCAATGACGACGTGCTCAAGGATGGCGTGCGCATCGTCGCCAGCCCGGGCCTGGACGGCCAGTTCGGCACTGCCGACGACCACGACGTGTACCTGTTCGAGAACACTGCCGCCGATGCTGGCCTGTCCGCGCCGTTCAACGCCTGGATGACCTTCTTCGGGCAGTTCTTCGACCATGGCCTGGACCTGGTGACCAAGGGCGGTTCGGGGACCATCTACATCCCGCTGAAACCGGATGACCCGCTGTACGTGGAGGGCGGTTTCACCAACTTCATGGTGGTCACCCGGGCCACCAACCTGCCCGGCGCGGATGGCGTGCTTGGCACGGCCGACGATATTCGCGAGCACACCAATACCACCACGCCGTTCGTGGACCAGAACCAGACCTACAGCTCTCATCCTTCGCACCAGGTGTTCCTGCGCGGCTACGTGCTGACCGATGGCGGGCCTGTTGCCACCGGCCAATTGATCACCAACCGGGACCTGGGCGCCGACGGCCGCTACGGTACCGCTGACGACACCGAAATCGGCGGCATGGCGACCTGGAAGGTAGTCAAGGCCCAGGCCCGCGACGTGCTCGGCATCAACCTGACCGACGCCGATGTGGACAACGTACCGCTGCTGGCAACCGACGCCTACGGCAACTTCATCAAGGGGCCCAATGGCTTCCCGATGGTGATCATGAAAGGCGCTGATGGCATTGCCGGCACGGCCGACGACCAGCAGGTCGAAGGCAACCCGGCGGCGCCGATCGACCTGACCAACGCCGTGCGTACCGGCCACCAGTTCCTCGCCGACATCGCCCACAATGCCGTACCGGTGTTCAGCGCTGGGGTGCTGGTGCCGGATGCCGACACCGACACCGGCAACGCCGTGCCGGTGAACCCGCAGACCGGTGCCAACCTGGCCTACGACAATGAACTGCTGGATGCGCACTACATAGCCGGCGACGGCCGGGTCAATGAAAACATCGGCCTGACCGCCGTGCATGCGATCTTCCACGCCGAGCACAACCGGCTGGTGGCACAGACCAAGGACACCGTGCTCGATTCGGGCGACCTGGCGTTCCTCAACGAGTGGCTGCTCAACCCGCTGACCGCGCTGCCGGCCAGCCAGGCCGAGATCGACGCGCTGGTGTGGAATGGCGAGCGGCTGTTCCAGGCGGCCAAGTTCGGTACCGAAATGCAGTACCAGCACCTGGTGTTCGAGGAGTTCGCCCGCACCGTGCAACCACGGGTCGACCTGTTCTTTGCCCCGACCCAGGTGTACGACGTCGACCTCGATGCATCGATCGTGGCCGAGTTCGCCCACACCGTGTACCGCTTCGGCCACTCGATGCTGACCGAGACCGTCGACCGCTTCGATGTCGACTTCAACGTCATCCAGGACCCGGCCAGTGCCAACCCGGACCAGCAACTGGGCCTGATCGCGGCGTTCCTCAACCCGCTGGCGTATGCCGCCAGTGGCGTCACCCCCGAGGATGCCACCAGCGCCATCGTGCGCGGGGTCACCCGCCAGGCCGGCAACGAAATCGACGAGTTCGTCACCGAGGCGCTGCGCAACAACCTGCTCGGCCTGCCGCTTGACCTGCCGGCGATCAACATCGCCCGTGGCCGCGACGTTGGCATCCCTTCGCTGAATGCCGTGCGTCGCGACATCTATGCGCAGACCGGCGACACCCAGCTCAAGCCGTACACCAGCTGGGTCGACCTGGTGCAGCACCTGAAACATCCGGAGTCGCTGATCAACTTCATCGCCGCCTACGGCACCCACAGCACCATCACCGACGCCACCACGTTGCTGGAGAAGCGTGCGGCAGCCATGGCCCTGGTGTTCGGTGGCGACGGCGCGCCAGCCGATCGCCTGGACTTCCTCAACAGCACTGGCGCCTATGCCAACGTCACCTTGCCTGGCAAGGATGGCGTACTGGGCACTGTCGATGACCTGCGCGCGGTGACCGTGACCGGGGTCGATGCCATCGACCTGTGGATTGGCGGCCTGGCCGAAGCGAAAACCCCGTTCGGCGGCATGCTCGGCACCACCTTCAACTTCGTGTTCGAAAACCAGATGGAGAAACTGCAGGACGGCGACCGCTTCTACTACCTGGAACGCACTGCCGGCCTGTCGATGAACGCCGAGCTGGAAAGCAACTCGTTCGCCAAGCTGATCATGGCCAACACCTCGGCCACCCACCTGCCGGGCCTGGTGTTCTCCGACCCAGGCTTCTACCTGGAAGTGGACCAGAGCAAGCAGTTCAACGAAGGCCTGGGCAATGTCGACCCACTGGGCGAAAACGGCGAGCAGGTGGTGTTCCGCGACAGCCCGCTCACGGCAGGCCCGGACACCAACTACATCCGTTATGCCGGTGCAGAGCACATCGTGCTGGGTGGCACCGAGGGTAACGACATCCTGGTGTCCAGCGAGGGTGACGATACGGTCTGGGGCGATGGCGGCAACGACCGCATCGAGGGTGGCGACGGCAACGACCAGCTGCGTGGCGGTGCCGGCGACGACATCATCAGCGACATGGGCGGTGACGACAATATCCAGGGCGGCGACGGCAACGATGTGCTGCACGGTGGTAATGGCGTCAACCTGATCATCGGCGGTTTCGGCAATGACTTCATCGTCACCGGTGAGGATGCCTCCGAAGCCATTGGCGGCCAGGGCAACGACTTTATCCTGGGCAGCAAGGCCAATGAGCAGGACATGGGCAACGAAGGCGACGACTGGATCGAGAAGGGCACCTCGGACGGTGCGCCTGGCGACAACTTCGACCCGCTCGGCAACGACCCGGTCATCGGCAACGACGTGTTCATCGGCGGCAACGAGAACGACAAGTTCAACGGTGAAGGCGGCGATGACATCATGGTCGGCAGCCTGGGCTTCGGTGACCGCTACATCGGTGGCTCCGGCTACGACTGGGCGACCTTCAAGGGCCTGGCCCAAGGCGTGACCATCGACTACAGCGACCGCTTCTTCGATGTGCCGCCGGTACCGGGCTCGGGCGCTTCTACCCTGGTGCGCTTCGATATCATGGAAGGCCTGTCGGGGTCGGCGCATGGCGACTTCCTGCGTGGTGACAACGCAGACGCTGCCAGCCTGCCGACCAACGGCGCCCACGGCAGCGTGCTGACCAACATTGGCCTGATCAACGGCCTGTCGGGCCTGCTGGCCGCCGGCGCGACGTTCTACGACGGTGGCAACATCATCCTCGGCGGCAGCGGCAGCGACCTGATCGAAGGCCGTGGCGGCGACGATGTCCTCGACGGTGACAAGTGGCTGAACGTGCGCATCAGCGTGCGCGCCAACAGCGACGGGACCGGCCCGGAAATCGCCAGCTACGACAGCATGGAGGCGATGGTGCCGCTGATGCTCAATGGCACCTACAACCCGGGCCAGCTGGTGATCGTGCGGGAGATCCTCGACGGCACCGACAGCTATGACACGGCAGTGTTCTCAGGGGTAGCGAGCGACTACAGCGTGGTGGTCGATGGCAACGCGGTGATCGTTACCGACCTGGTAGCAGGCCGTGACGGCGTCGACCGCCTGACCGGCATCGAGCGCCTGCAGTTCTCGGACAGCTCCCAGGCTTCCGGGGTGGGCACTGCCGTCAACGCCGGGCCGACCGGCAACCTGGCAATCCTCGACGCTGCCACCGGGCTGCGCAATGACACCTCGGTCAGCGGCCAGCTGCTGCGGGTAAGCAACCTGGCGGTGCACGATGCCGACAATGTCGGCGCCGGCAATGCGAGCGGTGCCGTCAACGGCCCTGTGGCGTACTACTGGCAAGTCGAGACGCTGCCAGGTTCGGGCGTCTATGAAGACATTACCTTTGTCGCTGCCGGAGAAGTGTCGCGGGCTACCGGCACCACTTACCGGGTCACGGATGATGTGGCGGGCCTGAACATCCGCGTACGCGGGGTGTACCAGGATGCCAAGGGCACGCTGGAAATCGTCGATTCGGCGCCGAACAGCGCTCCGAGCGCCGGGCCGACCGTGACCGGGCTGCTGGTGCAGAACCAGACCCTCACCGTCAACCCGGCAACCATCGTTGATGCCGACGGCCTGAGCAACCCCCAATTCACCTTCCAGTGGCAGTCCAACCGAGGCCTTGGCTGGGTCAACATTGCTGGCGCCATCAGCAGCACCTTCGTCCTTACCCAGGACCAGGTGGGGCAGAACATGCGGGTAGTGGTCAGCTACGTGGATGACTTCGGGGTGCAGGAAAGCATTGCTTCCGACATCCTCGACCCGGTGGCCAATGTCAATGATGCACCTGGCGGTGCCGTGCTGATCAGCGATACCACGCCAGCCCTGGGGCAGACGCTGACGGCACTTACCGGCAGTATTGCCGACCTGGACGGGCTGGGTGCGTTCAGCTTCCAGTGGCAGCAAGGTACTGGCGGCATCTTCACCAACATCATCGGTGCCACTGCGGTCACCTTCACCCCGGGCCTGGATCAGGGAGGTCAGCAACTGCGGGTGATCGTGCGCTACACCGATGGCTTCGGCGCGCAGGAGGCAGTAACTTCAGCGGCAACCGCGCCAGTGCCTGCCTTGACGCTGGTCGGCACCAACGGTCCGGATGTACTGAGCGGCAGTGCGGGCAACGACGTGATCTCCGGTCTGGACGGTGCCGACCTGTTGTTTGGCGGCCTTGGCAACGACATCCTCAACGGCGGGCTTGGCGCCGATACCATGACCGGCGGTGGTGGCAATGACACCTTCGTGGTCGACAACGTCGGCGACAGGGTAATCGAAGCGCTCAATGGCGGTGTCGACCTGGTGCAGACCAGCCTGGCCAGCTATACCCTGGGTGCCAACGTCGAAAACCTCACCTTTACCGGTGTGGGCAATTTCATCGGTGGCGGTAACGGGCTGGATAACATCATCATCGGCGGCGCTGGCAATGACCTGCTCAACGGCGGTGCAGGTGCCGACCGCCTGGTCGGTGGTTTGGGCAACGACACCTACCTGGTCGACAACGCCGGGGATGCGGTGGTCGAGGCTACGGGGGGCGGTACGGATACCGTGCGTACCACGCTGGCCAGCTACAACCTGGGCGCCAATGTCGAAAACCTGGTCTATACCGGGGCGGGTAACTTCATCGGCGGCGGTAACACGCTGGACAACATCATCACCGGCGGCGCTGGCAACGACCTGCTCAATGGCGGTGCGGGAGCGGACCGCCTGGTTGGTGGTCTCGGTGATGACACCTATGTAGTGGATAACGCTGGTGATGGGCTGATCGAGGTTGCTGCTGGCGGTACGGATACCGTGCGTACCACGCTGGCCAGCTACCGCATGACCAGCAATATCGAGAACCTGACCTATACCGGGCAGGGTGACTTCAGCGGTACTGGTAATACACTGGACAACACCATCAGAGGAGGCGCTGGCAACGACTTGCTCAATGGTGGCGCGGGTGCCGACCGCCTGGTGGGCGGTCTCGGCGATGACACCTATGTGGTGGATAATGCCGGGGATGGGTTGATCGAGGTCGTTGCGGGCGGAACGGATACCGTGCTCACTACGCTGGCCAGCTACCGCATGTCCGGCAACATCGAAAACCTCACCTTTACCGGGGTGGGTAACTTCAACGGTAGTGGTAACACGCTGGACAACATCATCAGAGGCGGGGCTGGCAATGACCTGCTCACTGGTGGGGCGGGCAACGACCAGCTGCTCGGTGGCATCGGTAACGATACCCTCAATAGTGGCGACGACCACGACAGCCTCGATGGCGGCCTTGGCAATGACGTCCTCAATGGTGGCGCAGGCAATGACACGCTGTTTGGTGGTGATGGCAACGACATCCTCTCCGGTGGCAGCGGCAGTGACTTCCTCAACGGTGCGGTTGGTGATGACACGGTCAACGGCGGGGCAGGCGACGATACCATGATGGCTACGGATGGCAATGATGTCTTCCAGTTCGCCGCAGGCTTCGGTAATGACCTGATCATCAACTTCGACAGCAATGCAATCGGCGGCCAGGACCGGCTGGACATCACTGCCTTCAACATCACCGCGGCCACCTTTGCCGCCAACGTGGCCATCGCCGATGTCGGCGACGATACGTTGGTCAGCATCGGCGCTACCGACTCCATTCGCCTGGTAGGCGTGGCGGATGCAACCACAGTGACTGCGGCGGACTTCAATCTGTCGGTGTGAGGAACCGAGCGACAAGCCGCTGGCTTGAAATGCACGGGCTGCTGTGAATCCCGTCGCGGCCCAGGGCCGCTGCTGCAAGCGCTCGTGTAGCGCCTGCAGCAGCGGCCTTGTGTCGTGACGGGCCAGCGCTGGAGCCGCGCCTGCTCAACGTCAGCGCCAGCGAAAGGTGATCACGCTATACTCCGCGCCTTTTTGCCCCTGCCGGAATCCGCCCATGCGCCAGGTTTTGCTCATTGTCGATGTCCAGTCCACCTTCAGTCCGCCCGAGTGGCTGGTCGATGGCCTGCGCCGGTTATCGGCGAACATACCCACCATTGCCTCGGTCGAACTGCACGACGAACAGGTCACCCCGTTCGAGCGCCAACTCGGCTGGCATCCGGCGGCCGACGACGAAAGCCTGGTCGAGGCCGACCAGGTATTCGTCAAGCATGGTTACGGGCAGAGCGCCGAGGCTCTCGCGTACATCCGCGAGTTGGGCGTGGAGCGCGTGCTGGTGTGTGGACTGCAGACCGAAACCTGTGTGCTGGCGGCCGGTTTCGCCCTGTTCGACGCGGGGTTGATGCCCACCCTGGTCACCGACATGACCGTCGGCTCATCGCTGGACCGGTCGGGCAAGCTGGGCATCGAGCTGTGGAAGCATCACTTCCGCCAGGTCACTACCTCCGCCGAGGTGCTTGCAGGGCTGGCCGCACACGGCCAGTAGAAAACCGTCGCTGGCCTGCGCTCCTGTAATCGCGCCAACCAATCAGGCGTATGGGCTTCAGGCCACATCCACCAGCACGATCTCGCTGTCCTCGATGGCGGTCACCCGCAGCACCTCCTCCTGCTCGATCGCCACGCCATCGCGCGCCCTGGTCCGCAGCCCGTTGACCTCCACCAGCCCCTTGGCCGGCACCAGGTAGCCCCGGCGCGCGGCATCGAAGCGGTACTCGGCGGTTTCACCCGCACGCAGGGTGGCGGCCACCAGGCGGGCATCGGTACGGATCTGCAGGCTGTCCTCGTCACCCGCGCGGCCGCTGGCCAGGGTCACGAAGCCTTCGCCGCGTTCACCTTTGGGGAACGGCCGGGTGCCCCACTGCGGGGCTTCACCGGTGCGTTCCGGTACGATCCAGATCTGGAAGATGCGCGTATCGACGTCTTCCAGGTTGTACTCGCTGTGCACGATGCCGGTACCGGCGCTCATCACCTGCACGTCACCGGCTTCGGTGCGGCCCTTGTTACCCAGGCTGTCCTGGTGGCTGATCGCGCCTTCACGCACGTAAGTGATGATTTCCATGTCGCGGTGCGGGTGCGGTGGGAAGCCGCTGCCGGCAGCGATCAGGTCGTCGTTCCAGACCCGCAGGTTGCCCCAGTGCATGCGCGCCGGGTCATAGTACTCGGCAAACGAGAAGTGGTGGTGGGCATCGAGCCAGCCGTGATTGGCGTGGCCGAGGCTTTCGAAGGGTCGGAGTTGCAGCATGGTCGTTGCTCCTTGAATCAGTGGAATGGGACAATGATGCGTCAACTAAAGATCGAAAATAAGCGTAAATATCGGCTCAAAATGATCGATTAAATAGATGTTTAAAATGGCGTGGTTTGCCCGCTTCATCGTCTAATCCACTGATCTGCAAGCATTCGCTGGCGATTTTCGGTCGTTGCGGCGAACATGCCCGCTGATTTTGGTTTTCACCGGAGTGACCGTGGCCCACGAGCAAACCCAGGCCCCAGCCGACCTTACCCCACCTGCCCAGTTACCCTGGTTTCGCCGCCTGGCGGCGCGCCTGCTGAGCCGCGGCCTGACCCGCCTGGGGGCGCAGCACCGCGAGTCATGGTTCCTCGGCCATGTCAGCGGCCAGCGCAGCGGCCATGCCGAGGGCATGCGTGAGGGCTTCGAGCGCGGCCGGGTGGAGGGCTATGAGGCCGGGCGCCAGGTGCTGGTGATTCGCGATACTCGCCCCGAGGTTGCCGCCGTCCCCGGTCAGGACGAGAATTTGTTCGATGACTGGCGCCTGCCGTTGACTGCCGAGCTGAAAAAACGCTTCAAGGCCGATGTCGCCCAGCGTTTGCCCGCTGCGGCCCAGCCCAGTGCCGCGCAGTGGAAGCTGATTTTCAGCGACACGCCGTCCACCTGTGTGGTTGCCGGGGCCGGGGCGGGCAAGTCGACCTCGCTGGTCCTGCGCATCCTGCTGTTGCGCCATTACCTGGGCTACGAGCTGGATGCGATGACCGTGGTCACCTTCACCCGCGAGTCGCGCAAGGACTTCATCAAGCGCCTGATGCAGGTCTTCGCCCTGTGGCAGGTCGACTTGCAGGCAGCGCAGGCGCGCGAGCTGGTGCGCACCTTCCATTCGCGCATCCTGCCACTGGTACGCAGCCTGCCGGGCTTTGCCCAGGTGCGTGCGTTCGAAACGCTGGGCAACGAGATGCCCGCCGGGCGAGAAGCCGATACCGAGAGCAACCCGTTCGACCTGCGCCTGAACGACGCCCAGCGCCAGCAACTGAACCAGTGCTACAGCAATTTACTGGGTAGCAGCCCGCGTTTCGCCGAGCTGGTCGGCCTGCTGCGCAGCGAAGCCCTGCAACTGAAGCCGCTGGACCCCAACAACCCCGAAGTGCAGAAGCGCGCGCAGGTGACCCAACTGGCCGCCCAGCGTGACGAAGAACTGTGTGACGTGATCGAGGACCTGTGGTTCGCCGCCGGCGCCTGGCCGATCAAGGGCATCGAACCCTGCCGCGAGACGGTCGCGATCCGTGGCAGCCAGTTCCATGTGCATGGCCGTCTGGCTGGCCACGGGCCGCTGGTGGTGCTGGGTTTCGACCCGGCAGAAAGCGCCCAGTACCAGCGCCCCGGCGCCAAGCTGGCGGTGCGCGCCGAGTGGGCGGTCAAACGTACCCTGTTGCAGGCTTTCTGCGACCGGCCGCTGATCTGGCTCGACAACTATGCCATGGCCCGGCGCCTGGCCGCTTCGCTGGCCGGTGATGCGGTGGCCGGCCCCGGCTTCGAATACAAGGTCAAGGGCGAGTTGGCGCCGGCGCCGCTGCTGGATGCCTTCGTCGGCGCCGCCAACTTCATCGAGAACCTCGGCCTGGAGGTCAACCCTGCCGTGGCGGCGATGAGCTTTCCGCCCGGTGACAGCGACGCGTTGTTCTTCGAGGCCCTGGCCCTGTACTGGAAGGCCCTGGAGGCGCACCTGCTGGACCAGTCGCCACCGGTCATGAGCTACAACCGCATGTTCGCCCTGTTCGGTGAGAACAACCCGGAAAACCTGAAGCTGCTGCCCGACCCCTTGCTACGCCCACTGGCGCACCTGATGATCGACGAGTTCCAGGACGTATCGCCGCAGATCGTCAGCTGGCTGCGCGCCAGTCTCGCCGAGATTCGCCGGCGCGGGCCGGCCATGTACAACGGGCGCAATGCCCGGCATTCATCGCTGTTGTGCGTGGGTGACGACTGGCAGTCGATCTATGGTTGGCGGGGCAGTTCGCCCAAGTACTTCATGGAGTTCACCAAGGCCTTCCCGTCGCCGGCCAACACGCGGGTGATGCTGGTCGACAATTACCGTTGCCAGCAGCAGGTGATCGATGCGGCCGAGCACCTGGTCAAGGGCACCCCGGCGATTGCCGGCAAGAGGGCCAGGGCCAGTGGCCCGGCGGCGGAACTGCCAGGCTCGCCGGTCAAGGTGTTCGACCGTGACGAGGCCGCTTTGGGGGAAACGTTGATCGAGCACTACCAGCGTGGCGAGACGGTCATGATGCTGTACCGCAAGGGCAGCGACCGGGCGCTGATGAGCGAGCACCTGCACAGCGTGCTGCAGGCCGAGGCGGCGTTGCCGGCCGAGCAGCGCCGGCTGCGCCAGTTGACCTACCACAGTGCCAAGGGCTTGCAGGCCGACGCGGTGTTCATGCTGGGCGACTGCCAGTACCTGACCAGCTCACCGTACAAGAACCAGGTGTATCGCCAGGCCGGGCTGGGCAAGCCTGGCGATGCGCAACCGTTCGACACGGCGCAGAAGGAGGAAGTGCAGCGCCTGGCCTACGTGGCGGTGACCCGTGCGGTACAGCACTGTTACTGGCATGTCGAAGCTGCCAACGGTGAAGCCGTGACGGCCCCGCGCGCCTCGAGCCAGGTGGATGGCCGGCAGGCCTTCTTCGAAGACCTGCGCGGGCAGTGAGGGTCAGCTCCTCGGGTTAGGGTCTTGCTGGGCAGTCAGCCGCAGGTACAGGGCGTCTTCCTCTGCCTGGCGGCTGGCGCCCAGGCGCGAAAGCGCGTCGTTGTACCGCTGGCTGTCGAGCTCGAGACGGGGCAGTGCGCCTGTGGCGTCTGGCACGGCGTCGGGCAGCACTTCGTTCAACACTTCGCGTACCGGCGCGTCCAGGGTTGTTACCGCCTCGTTCTCCGGGTCAAGGCAATATTCCAGGTACTCGATACCCCGGTACCAGCGTTCATCCAGTGCTGCGAAGCGCTGGCCGTAACGCCGCCTGAGGAAACGCCGCCAGCTTGGTTGGGCGGCAATCCAGGCCTGACGTGTGGCGGGTTGCTGGTCAAGGGCGTCGACTGCCGCTTCGACGTTGTCGACGACGCGGTCGGAGATGCGAGCACTGTCGCGATAGAGCATGTCCTGGCTGGGTTCAGGAAAGTCGAGTGGCTCCGCGAGCGACTGGCGCAATGCCAGTCGGATTTCGATATCGTCGAGCCCGCCTTCGCGTAGCTCGTCGAGGGTGATGTCATCCAACGGATCGGCGTCGGGCAGGCGGGGCAGGGCCGCTCCGCTCTGCGCGATCTCCTGGTCCCGGGCCAGCAAGGCGCTTTGCCGCGCCAGACGTGTAGCGTGGATGCGTGCGGCCAGTTGGTTGACCTGCTCGCGACGGAACAGGCGTCGGTAGTACTGGAACAGATAGGGGCCTTTGACCATTGCCTGGCTACTTTCGCGATAGGCCAGTTGCTCGACCAGCAATGTGCTGAAGCCATCGGCTCCGGCATCGCCGCAGGTGGCAGGGAAGTCTCCGGCTACTTCGTTCAGGTGTTCGCGCAGTGCCTCGTCCTGGCTGGCCGCTTCCAGCAGTTGCCACACTTCCCGCGCCAGCGAGTACTGGTTGTTCTGCGCTTGCGCCGAGCGCCCGACGCGCTCCACCACTTCGAGCAGGTCGCGGTTGGCGCCGCCTTCGAACAGGCTGTCCCACAATTGCTGCTGTGCCTGGTTGCCGCTGGCCCGCCAGTCCAGTGCCTCGGTTTCGGGCAGGAAGTGGTCATTTTCCACAATACCCACACCGGCTGCACGTAACCGGCCAGCCGTCTCGGGTTGCAGGTTGTTGAAATGGAACTCCCAGCGCTGGTTATGCCGGTTCAACAGATTGCTCGCATAAGGGGTCTGCAATATCAGCTCGACATCGGGCAGCTGCTGGATTTCGTTATTGCTGAGTTCCAGGTTGCGCAGTGCGTAGTCGGGCCTGCTCATCAGTGCAGTCAGGTCGTCCGGCCAGGCGCCGAGGGCGCAGCTGTTGAGAGTCAGGTTTCGCAAACGTAGCAAGGTGCTCAGCCGTGGCGGAATGTTGAGCGGGTTGAGGGACAGGTTCAAGTCTCGCAGATGGCGTAATTCGCCGAAGCGTTCTGCCAGCGCCGGGGTAAGCGTGATCTGGTTCCCGCTCAGGTCCAGTTCCTCCAGGGGCAGCGCTGCGAGCATTTGCAGGTCGGTGTCGGTGAGCGACAAATGGCTGTGCCTGAACCTCAGCGCACGCAGGCGGCGCATCCGGGCCAGTGCGCTTCTGGCAGTAACGTCCAGATGGAGCAATGGGCTGTCGACCACTTCCAGGGTCTGTAGCTGGGGTGTATTGCGTAAAGCGTTGAACAGCGTGTCGGATTGCAGGTCGGGATTACCAACAAGACGAAGTCGTTCCAAGCGTGGGAAGGACTCGAAGAATCCCGCAGGTAGGGTGTGCAGGCCCAGGCTGTGGATCTCCAGCGTCTGGATGTGGTCGAAACGTGCCGGCAGCTCGGGCAGGCTGGCCAGTGTCATATGCCGCAAGATCAAGGCATTGCCGTCATCCTGCCTGGCAGCGCGGCGCAGCGCGCGGCCGAATGCACGGCGGTTGTGCCAGGCTTCGCCCTCGGCCTCATCGCGCCAGGAGCGCAGGCTCTGGTCCAGCGCTGCCCGTTCGCGCTGAATATGGCTCAATTGCTCCGCGATGTCTCCGCGCTGGCGCAACTGGTCGAGCAGCGCACGACGTTGCCGCGTGGAAAGCGCGGGGTAAAGCTCTTGCAGCCTGCGTTCTTCAATGGAAGTGCCCCCCAGCCTGATCCAGTCGCGCCAGCTGCCACGGCCGCTCAAGGGATAGCCAAGGCGTCCGTCGGCAAGACGCAAAGGTGAGCGATAGCCGGGCCGGATCGGCTGCTGGCCAAGCAGTCGCGCGGCCCGCTGCCGATCGGCAAGCGCCATTTCCATGAGCTCGGTAGCGCTGGCCCCGGGTTGTTCGGCCAGCAAGGCCGCCGCCAGCCGTTGGCTGTCGGCATTGGCCAGGGTCGGGCGATAGAGGCCGAGCAGAGCGCGGTTCAGGCGCAGGTGGGCCTGGTGCACCCGGGCTTCTTCAGCGATGCGCAGGGGGACGCGGTTGCCGAGCATGCGTGTTCTCTCTAGCGTACTCGCCTGCGCGACGATTGCATTGAGTACCCGGTTGGGAAGGCTGCCGAATTGTTGTTGCAACGCTTGGGCACCGCTATCCAGCGGCTGCAGCCTGCTGCGCTGAAGCGCATCGAACAGTGCATCGCGGCGCGCCGTCAGATGATCTGCCAGCAAAGCGTCCAATTTCCGGGCGCGTGATGCGCTGTGGGTGTTGGGCACCAGTGTGTCTGCTGCCGGTTCTGGCAATTGGTCCAATACGGCCTGGCTCAGCTTGCCGAGTTCCAGGTCGTTACGGGTCACCTCGATCACCACCGGTGAGGGCAACGTGGTGTCGCCATGGATAACGGCATGGCCCCATGGCTCTGGCCCGTCGAACACCTTCACTACATGATCGGCCGGCCAGCCGGGCAGTTCGAGCAAGCCAGATAGTGCATATTGCTTGTAGGACGCCACCGAGAGGCCATGGCGGACCCGGGTGATCAGCTCAGTGGCTTCCTCATCGATGGCCAGGCGCTCGAGCGCATCGGTCAGCAGCGTCGGCGCTTGTGCTTCGCTGACATGCGTCTGACGCAACACCTGCTCATCGGTGCCGGTGCAGCGTAGCGCTGTCGCCAGGTCGATATCGCTGAGGTTGTCCGTTATCGGGCCGATGCGCCTGAGCAACTGGCGTTGCTGCCAGTCCAGCGGGTGCTCTGCCGTGGCGCGCCAGGCGCCGTCGCCCACATGGCGGATGGCAGGGCGGAACGCCTCGGGGTTGTCAGGGTGAGTGATGCGCCATTGTCCTGAAGGATCCATGGCCTGTTCATACAACTCACCATCGAGCCGGATGAAATGTCGTTGCTGATGAATGTACTGCCCTTGCTCGTTGGCCAGTACCGTATCGGGCAGTACTTCGCGACTGGCATAGCGGTCGATGCCGGGTTGCCACAGGCGTTCGCCGCCAGCATGTTCGATACTCACCAGCGAGTCGACGAAGCGCGAATGCTTGAGCAGGTTGGCGCCCGCGCCGATTGCGCCAATCATTGCCAGGTTGAGCAGCACCGATTCCAGTTGCGCGGCGGCTTCTGCCTTGTTATCAGCCTCCCAGGCCTCGATACCGTGGAATACGCTGTTCATCAGCTGCGCGCCGCCTACGGCCAGCATGAGAGTATTGAGGCCAGGCACGAACAGGGCCGCCACGTTGGCCAGGTCCAGCCCAATCGACAGCCAATGCTCCAGTAGCTCCAGCCTGGCGTTTGCGTCCACCTTGGCGGTGGGTACGGCCAGGGTGGCGGCGTCGGCCTTGAGCCTGGCGACATGGGTCCGATACCAGTAGGGCCACAGGTCGGCAGGCAGTTCGGTAGCCTGATACAACACGCGCGGCGAAGGCTTGGGCAGGATGGCCGGGGTGTTTGGCGCGACCACGCTATCGAACAGGTCCTGTCGCAAGCGTTTGGCCAGTGCCGGTTGCTGGGATTGCGGGGCATAACGGATAACGTGCTGCAGCAGCCGCTCGTCCTGCAGGCGAGCCGTCAGGCTCCGTGCGGCGACGCTGGCCGACGGATACTCCACCAGCGGGAAGTCATGCGCACCCGGAATGTAGACGATACGGGGCATCACTTTGCCGGGAACGTCCTGCCCGATCACCATCACTTCGTGCAAGGGCGTCTGGTACAGGCTCAGCCGCCAGCATTTCAACTGTAGCGGAACCTTGCCCCTACACACCCGCTGCAGCGCTTTCAAGCCTGCCGGGCTGAGTTTTCCGCGCAGCACGGCGATCCATGCCTGTACCAGCAGCTCGTCGCGGCTGGCCTGGATGGATTGCCGCGCGAGAGTCGCCTGCGCTGGGCTGTCATAGATCGAGGCCAGGTGGGCCTGGTACTGTTTGCCCAGGTCCAGGCTGCGGCATGCTTCGATAAAGCTGGGCGCAGTCCAGCCGACGAGCCGCGTCGGGTTGCTCCGGCTGGCTTGCAGCAGGCTATATGGGCCGGCTTCATGGCTGTCGGTGAAATTGTGCAGGGCAGCTTCCAGTAATGTGACCTTGCGCGGCGAGCCATCGGGGTCGTATTCGAAGCGATCCGCCTCCGCGGTGGTGCCCAACCCGGCTTCAGGCTCACCATGCACCGATGGTCTGCGCTTGAATGGCTGGAAGAAATAGACCGCCTCATCCACCGGCTCGGCAATGCCCAGGTGCGCCTGTAGCAGTGGCTTGCAAAACTCGCTGATACCCTTCAGCGGTTTGAGCGACTCGAACAGGGCATTGCGGCTGCGGTCACGTTGCTCGATAGCGCCTTGCAGTGCCTGGCGTTGTTCATCGGTTGCCGTTGCATACCAGTCGAAGGGCTGGCCGTTGCCCTGTAGGTAGTCCAGGCGTTGGCTGCCAAGCAGGGCGCTGACGTGATGGTTGGCAAGCTGGCGTGGCCAATGCGGCAAGGTCCGCTGGAGCTGACGCAGGTGGTACGGCGTCGTGGAGGTCATGATGGGTTGCTCCTCAAGGGGGAAGGCGCCATTGCATGACAGGCAGGTCGTCAAAGAGTGGTAGATAACTACTCGACGAGTGTCGGTATCGCCTATGCCAGGGTCGGGCAGGTATCAATGGCGGGCAGGGCATCGGGCCAAGGTAGGGCGTCGCCGTCTTGCCAGGCCTTAGACAGGAAGCTAACCATGCGCTCATCATCGACACCCAGGGACCATTTGCTGGACCACAACGGCATTGAAATAGCAGTCCGCTGCTGGGGCCCGGAGGACGGTATACCGGTGCTGGCCCTGCATGGCTGGCTGGACAATGCCGCCTCGTTCGAGCGCCTGGCGCCGATGCTCGATGGTTGCTTCGTGGTGGCCCCCGACCTGGTCGGTCACGGCCGCTCCGATCATCGCCGCCACGACAGTGCCTATTACCTGTGGGAGCACGCCGAGGACATGCTGGCGGTGGCCGAAAGCCTGGGCCTGGGGCAGTTTCATGTGCTGGCCCATGGCATGGGCACCGGTGTGGCATCGCTGCTGGCGGCCATGACCAGCGGTATCGCCAGCATGACCTTCCTCGACGGCATGGGCGCACCGTTCACGGTGGCCGAGGATGACCGCGTCGAACATCTGGCCCGGTCCTACCGGCTCAAGCGCATGGTCCAGCGTAGCCAGCTGCAGGGCTTCGCCGAGCCCGACGTGTGCCGCTTCGAAGACCTGGACACTGCGCTGGAGCAACGTCGCGAACGCCTGGACACCGAACTGTCGGAAGCGGCGGCACGGCTGCTGGCGCTGCGCGACCTGCTGCAGTTGGGCGATGGTTATTGCTGGCGCCACGACCCGCGCCTGGTGCTGCCCGAACCCATGCCGCTGACCGAGCGCGAAGCCTGCGAGCTGCTCAGTCAGATCCGCTGCCCGCTTTACCTGCTGTTCGGCCGTCAGGGGGCATTCACCGGCGAAGCCTTTACCCGGCGCCAGGCAGCCTTGCCTGGCCACGCCAAGGTGTCGTGGCACCCAGGCGGGCACCACTTCCACCTGGATTCCCCGGACCGGGCGTTGGTCGACCAGCTGCTGCGGATCCTGGCCCGCCATGAAGGCGGCGTGCTGCAACGCCTGGTGAACGAATAGCGGGAGGTGCGCCGCTGGGCTATCGTGCTGACGTCCACTACAGGAAGCCGACTGCCACAAGGAGCCCCGGCATGCGCCCGTTCGCCATCAAGCACATCGACCACCTCGTTCTGCGGGTCAGCGACCTGCCGCGTAGCATTGCGTTCTATACCGAGCTGCTCGGCTGCACCATCAGTCGCGTGCGCGAAGACCTGGGCATGGTCCACCTGGCCACCGGCACGGCCATGATCGACCTGGTCACCCTCGATGGCCCGCTGGGCCAGCCTGGCGGTGCGGCACCGGGGCCCGAGGGGCGCAACCTGCACCATTTCTGCCTGCGCATCGAGCCGTTCGACGAGGCGGCGCTGAGGGCGTACCTGCAGGCTGCAGGGGTGCCAGTGGCGCCTGCGGAAAGGCGCTACGGCGCTGAAGGCGAAGGGCCATCGCTGTACTGCTACGACCCGGATGGCAACCAGGTCG
Source organism: Pseudomonas sp. TE21394 (assembly GCF_054057835.1). Lineage (NCBI taxonomy): Bacteria > Pseudomonadati > Pseudomonadota > Gammaproteobacteria > Pseudomonadales > Pseudomonadaceae > Pseudomonas > Pseudomonas sp. TE21394. The sequence goes on from NZ_JBSRZR010000001.1 coordinate 4,292,315, forward strand.
AGTTGAAAGGGCCAGTGTCGTAGCGGCGGCCGATAGTGGATATCCCGCCAAAGCCTATTATGCTTCAGATACCTTGCTGCGATCCGAGGCGGCCCGCCTCGTCGTGCTTCGCATAACCAAAGCAAGCCCCCAGGGCCTGGGTGCGACGGTACAACAGCGGTTGAGGTGCTCCCGGCCTGCATGACGACAAGACGGAGGCACCCCATGGCGGTTCTCGACAGCACAACCACGGGCAGTAGTGGGCCCCAACGCGGTATCACCCGGGAGGAGCGCAAGGTCATCTTCGCCTCGTCCCTGGGGACAGTGTTCGAATGGTACGACTTCTACCTGTACGGCTCACTGGCGGCGATCATCGCCAAGCATTTCTTCGCCGGGGTCAATGAAACCACCTCGTTCATCTTCGCTCTGCTGGCCTTCGCCGCCGGCTTTGCCGTACGGCCGTTCGGCGCCATCGTGTTCGGCCGCCTGGGCGACATGATCGGGCGCAAGTACACCTTTCTCATCACCATCGTGATCATGGGCCTGTCGACGGCGGTGGTCGGCCTGCTACCCAGCTACGCCACCATCGGCGTGGCGGCACCGATCATCCTGATCACCCTGCGCCTGCTGCAGGGGTTGGCCCTGGGTGGCGAATACGGCGGCGCGGCCACTTATGTAGCCGAGCATGCGCCAAAGGGGCGTCGCGGCTTTTTCACCGCCTGGATCCAGACCACTGCCACTCTCGGGCTGTTCCTGTCGCTGCTGGTGATCATGGCCTGTCGCACGGCCATGGGTACCGAGGTGTTCGAGGCCTGGGGCTGGCGTGTGCCGTTCCTGCTGTCGATCCTGCTGCTGGCGATTTCGGTGTACATCCGCCTGCAGCTCAACGAGTCGCCGGTGTTCCTGAAGATGAAGGCCGAGGGCAAGGCGTCCAAGGCCCCGCTGACCGAGTCGTTCGCCCGCTGGGACAATCTCAAGGTGGTGATCATGGCACTGCTGGGCGGCACTGCCGGGCAGGCCGTGGTGTGGTATACCGGGCAGTTCTACGCACTGTTCTTCCTGCTGCAGATGCTCAAGATCGAGCCACAGACCGCCAACTTGCTGATTGCCGGCTCGCTGCTGATCGGCACGCCGTTCTTCATCTTTTTCGGCAGCCTGTCCGACCGCATTGGGCGCAAGAAGATCATCATGGCCGGCTGCATCATCGCGGCGCTGACCTACTTCCCGATCTTCAAGGCGCTGACCCAGTACGGCAACCCGGATGTGTTCGTCGCCCAGGAGCAGAACCCGGTGGTGGTGGTAGCCGACCCAGACCAGTGCGCGTTCCAGTTCGACCCGGTGGGCAAGGCCAAATTCACCAGTTCGTGCGATATCGCCAAGAGCTTGCTGGCCAAACGGGCCATCCCTTATACCAACGAAGCGGCCGAGCCAGGCAGCGTGGCGCAGATCCGCATTGGTGAACGGGTCCTGCCCAGCTTCGACGGCAGCAGCCTGGCAGCGGCGGACTTCAAGACGCAGAGCGAGGCCTTTACCGCCACCCTCAGCGGCGCATTGAAAGAGGCAGGCTACCCGGAGAAGGCCGACCCGGCGAAGATCCACTACCCGATGGTGCTGTTGCTGCTGACGCTGCTGGTGATCTACGTGACCATGGTCTACGGGCCGATCGCCGCCTGGCTGGTAGAGCTATTCCCGGCGCGTATCCGCTATACCTCGATGTCACTGCCTTATCATATCGGCAACGGTTGGTTCGGCGGCTTCCTGCCGACCGTGGCGTTTGCCATGGTGGCGGCGACCGGTGATATCTATTACGGCTTGTGGTACCCGATCGTGATTGCGGTGATGACGGCGGTGCTGGGCATCTTCTTCCTGCCGGAGACCAAGGACCGGGAAATTCATCACGCATGAGAGAGGGGCGCTTGTGTTGGCCCATTCGCGTGTTCACCTGCGAACGGGCCAGCACCGGCAGCCGATGTGCGCTTGCAGAACCTCGAAGGCAACAGCATTGCCCTCACGACCCAGGCCGACGGCCTTGCGGCTGCCGCCAGTGCCTGGCTAGCCGCTAGTGCTTCTGGGCGATCTGGATCAGGTTGCCGCAGGTGTCATCGAACACCGCCACGGTGACCGGCCCCTGGGCGGTGGGTGGCTGGGTGAACAGCACGCCTGCGGCGCACAGCCGGGTGTATTCGGCCTGGATGTCGCGCACGCCGAACGAGGTGGCCGGGATACCGTCCTGCTTCAGCGCGGCCTTGTAGGCCCTGGCAGCCGGATGCGCGTCGGGTTCCAGCAGCAGTTCGACGCCGTTGGGGTCGTTGGGGGAGGTGAGGGTCAGCCAGCGATGCCGGCCCATGGGGATGTCATGCTTGGGCTCGAAACCGAGTACGTAGTGGTAGAAAGCCAAGGCCTTGGCCTGGTCGTCGACAAGAATGCTGGTGACCACGATCTTCATAGACACACACCGTATGCTTGGGGCCGATGAATACCAGTAAAGACGGTTGGGGGTATTTGACCAGTGGCACCCTTACGAAAAACCTGTTCAAGCCATCGCTAAATCCTTCATCATCCGGCCCCCGCGTGACAGCTGCCGAGGGTAAAGTGGCAAGCATGATTCCAGCGCCCGGAGCGGCGCCAGCGAGGTGCCCGTGGCTGCCTATACCCTGCGACAACTCAAATACTTCGTGACCACCGTGGAGGCCGGCAGCGTTGCCGAGGCTTCGCGCCAGCTGTACATCGCCCAGCCGTCCATCTCCACGGCGATCAAGAGCCTGGAGGAAAGCTTTGGTGTGCAGCTGTTCATCCGCCACCACGCCCAGGGCGTGTCGCTGACACCCAGCGGCAAGCGTTTCTATGCCAAGACCAAGTCGCTGTTGCAGATGGCCCACGAGTTTGAACAGAACGCCCTGGCCGATAACGACACCGTGGCTGGGCAGATCGACATCGGCTGTTTCGAAACCGTCGCCCCGCTGTACCTGCCACGCCTGATCGCCGGCTTTCGCCAACGCTACCCCGGGGTGGATATCCGGCTGCGTGACGGCGAACAGCAAGACCTGATCCAGGGCCTGACCGCCGGCACCTTCGACCTGGCGTTTCTCTACGACCATGACCTGGACGGCACCATCGAGGCCGAGCCGCTGATGCCGCCGCAGAAGCCCTACGTGCTGCTGCCCGAGCAGCACCGCTTCGCCGGCCAGGCCCAGGTGTCGCTGCGCGACCTGTGCCCTGAGCCGATGATTCTGCTGGACGTGGCACCGAGTCGCACCTACTTCGTCAGCCTGTTCAATGAAATGGGCCTGACGCCCAACATCATCTTCAGCTCGCCATCAATCGAGATGGTGCGTGGCATGGTTGGCCAGGGTTTCGGCTTTTCGTTGCTGGTGACGCGCCCGCATTCGCCGTACAGCTATGACGGCCAGCGCCTGGCGATGGTGGATATTGCCGAGCCGGTAGCGTTATCCGGGTTGGCCGCGGCATGGTTGAAACGAGTGCAACTGACCAAGCCGGCCCAGTTGTTTGTCGAGTTCTGCCGCGAAGAGCTCGCGAAGTTCTGAAACGGGCACGCCATGCCGCCCACGGCCCTGGCATGGCGTGCCTGCTGCTCAGGGGTTGACCTGATAGCCGCGCCCCTGCAAGCAGCCGCTGTAGGCACTGGCACGGGCCTGGGCCTTTGCCTGGTCCTGGCCGCGGCGGTCCTGGCGCCGCTCCTGACGCTGGCGCATGCCACCGACTGCCGCCCCGGCGGCGGCCACTTCTCCGGCACGATTCTGCCGGTACTCCTGCTTGGCATCCTCGCCGACCCGGTCGTACAACGCGTCGTGCTGGTTACCACGCACCTGCGCATCTGCCGCTCCGGCAACCGCGCCGGCGGCGGCACCGCGCACACGGCCACCGACATGCGGGGCGGTGGCCGTCGCGGCGCTGTGCTCAGCATTGGTCGCGACGGTGTTGCAATCATTGATATCCAGCTGCATCTGCTGGCTGCCCTGGCCCTTGAGCGGCACCACCGACTGCGCCAGGGCGGCCGGTGCCGCGCACAGCAGCACCAACAGGTAACCCCACGTCAATCTACGCATGCTACACCTCCAGCGGGCGGGATCCCGACTTTCAGAATAGTTCGCCTTCTGCGCGGCGCCTGCTTCGCGGGTGAATCCGCTCCGACAGGAACTGCATCAGCCTGCGCAGCAAACGTCAGTTCAGGCCTGCGTCGTTCTGCGCTGGGCCGTTGCTGACGGTCTCCTGCAGCGGCTCGGCCTTGTCCAGTGGCAGGTGGTCGAACTCGCGCAGGCTATCCTTGCGGTACGGGTCGCCAATCCAGCGCGGGGCCACCACGAACTGTGGGCTTACCAGGCTTTTGCCCGGTTCGTAGCGGTCGTAGCTCAGCCCGGCGAGGTCGGACAGGGTATGGATCAGGTGCGAGCTGCTGTAGGGGCGGTCGACCATCGCCTGCAAGTCGCGCGGGTGCTCGGCCCGCCAGCTTGGCGAGGTCCACAGCAGGAACGGGATGGTGTACATCGGCCGGGTCGGCGCGCCTTCGTTGCGCCCCAGGCGGTCGTGGTTACCGGACCGGTACACGTCCTCGCCATGGTCAGACAGGTACAGCAGGAAGCCATTGGGGGTAGTGGCCGAATAACGCTTGATCAGGCTCGCGACCACGTAGTCGTTATAGCGCACCGCGTTGTCGTAGAAGTTGTAGGTTTTCACCTGCTCGCTCGTCAGCACGGCGGGCGCGCCCTGGCGGTCGGTGAAATGCGCGTAGTCGCCTGGGTAGCGGTAGCGATAGTCCATGTGCGTGCCCAACAGGTGCACGATGATGAACTTGTTCGGTGCCGGGTCCTGCAGGGCCTTGTCGAACGGCGCCAGCACCACCTCATCGTACTGGCTGGCATTCTGGTTACGCTGGTTGTTCAGGTAGACCGGCGCGTCCGTCTGCTGCGAGAACGTGGTCAGCATGGTGTTGCGCTTGGTCATGGTCTGCTGGTTGGTAATCCAGAAGGTCTTGTAGCCGGCCTGCTTCATCAGGTTGATCAGCGACGGATCGGTGAGGAAGCGGTCCGGGTTCTGCTCGTCGCCGAAGGTGAGGATCTGCTGCATCACTTCGATGGTGTAGGGGCGTGGCGACACCACGTTGCGGAACACCGTCAGGCCGTCGTCGCTGGCCGCCAGGGCATCGAGGTTGGGCGTGGTGTCACGGTTGTAGCCGTACAGGTGCATGTGTTCGCGGGTGGTCGATTCGCCCAGTACCAGCACCAGTGTGCGTGGCGCGGGACCGCTGCTGTCACGCAGGTCCTGCAAGGGCGGCAGCGCAGCATTCCGCGCCAGCAGTTGCTGCATGTTGTTCAACTGCTGACGGTACTGGCGGTAGCCGACCAGCAATTGCCAGGGCACGGCCGGTTCCATGCGCTGCTGGACCTTTTCTGCCGCGTCGGCAAAGCTGCGCTGCTGAGTGACCAGCTGTTTGTAGAACGGATACACCAGGTTGGCCAACAGCAACAGGGCAACCACTGGCAGGCGGCTGCGCAGCGGCAGGCGCACCGGGCGCACGCGCTTCCACAGCCACACGGCGACCAGCGTGTACAGCAGCAGTGCCAGGCCAAGGCCGACGCTGAAGTACTGGCTGAAGTACTCACCGGCCTCGGCGGTATTGGACTCGAACATCACGAAGATCACGCTTTGCGAGAACTCCTGACGATAAATGGCGAAGTAGCTCAAGCCCACCAGCGATGCAGCCCACAGGACCACACCGATGACCGCGGCCGTGGCACGGGTGAAGCGTGGCAGCAGCAGTACCGGGGCCAGCCACAGGCTGCTGAGGAACAGGGCATCGCGGAAACCGGCGAAACCGGTGGTGCCACTGAACAGCAGCAGCGCCTGGGTCACGCCCGAGAAGTACCAGAAAAACAGCAGGAGCCAGCCTAGGCCGGCCCAGTCCACGCGCTGCGGCGCAGAAGGGGAAGAAGTGTGTGACACGGATGCCTCGTCGTACCATGGCGGCCAGCGGATCTGCCCGGCGCCGGAAAAGCCGTGACGCTAATCTGCCGCGTGTGAAAATAACGTCAATCAGGCGCTGGCCCTGGCAAGGTATGATGTGCCCAGGCAATCCGCACTGACAGGTCGAGTGAGAATGAACCGTCGCAAGAAGATCAAGCAGCTGTTGCAGGCGCATGCCAAGAAGGCCAGTGCGAAGCTGGCACCACGCAAGCCAAAGTACATTTGCAAGGCGGACCGCCTGAAGATGGAAGCCGAGGCGGCGGCGGATACCGCCACCTGACCAACCAGCGCAGCCGTCAAGGCCGCGCCAGTTGCCGCGCCTCAACGGCGGTAGTGACGATAATCGTCATGGTAGCGCTGGTGCATGGCCCGCTCATGGCGGCGCTCCCAGTCTCGCCGGCGTTCCCAGTCGCGGCGGTATTCCCAGTGGCGGCGGCGCTCCCAGTCACGTCGGGCCTGCTCGCGACGCCACTGTTCGCGGCGCCAGTCGCTTCTGTGGTCATGCCAGCGGTCGTCACCATGGGCGAGCAGCGTGGCGGGCTGCCCATCGGCCACACTGGCCAGCTTCGCCCAGGGGTTAGCGGCAGGCTGCTGGGGTGACTGCACCGCCGGGGCAGCCGCTACGGACGGTTTCATGGGGGTTGCCGATGCCGTGCCCATCGCCGCCAACGAGAACAGGCCGAGCAGCATCAACCTTGCGACATGTATTTTCATGAGCGAAGCCAACCTCTGAGAACAATTGAGCCATCTGGCCAGCAGGTGGTTGGCGATTCTGTCTCGCGTCCCGCTACCTTTCTGTGCCTCCCACATAGACCGGCAAACGGAAAAAAGTTCGCTATGGCAACAACTTGTACAACATTTGAAACAACCTGATCAGCGGTTGCTGATACAGGCAAACACCGCGCGAAGGTGCATCTGATAGCTGCCGAACGCCACAATCGCGCCAGCGACCACCTCGGCTTCTTCCTGCGCATTCAGCGACAAGCCGTCCAGCCTGGCGACGAACTGCCGCCAGGGCAGCCCCCGGCCCTGCGGATGCGGCGCCAGGTGACGAGCGCCGAGGCCGGCGTGCAGCCCCAGGCGCTGGGCATGCTTGAGCAGAAACGCAGCCCCAAGGTTCGACCCCTCGCTGCAATACAGCCAGCCCAACGCCTGGGCCGGGCTGGCACAGACCTGTGAAGGGAGCGCCGGCACTGGCAGCCCCAGATCGCCCAGGTCATGCTCGATCGCTGCGAAACGCGACAGGGGCGCCAGCCCAGGCAGCAGCAGGTTGAGCTGTTCGTCGCGGTACATCGCCACCAGGCTGCCGTGAAAGCGATGCTGCACCTGCAGGAAGCGGCCGTAGCGTTCGTGGCTCTCGAAAGGCCTGGCCGCCATTACTCGTTGATCGACATCGTCGTGGGCCTGGCTGCTGGCAGCCTTCAAGCGTTTGCAGCGGCTGGGTTCGGTGAGCGATAGCGGCACTGAGGCCATCGGCGTATCCATAGCATGTGGGCAATGCGCCATGATGCTTGTCATCCCTGGCCTACAGCAAGCGCCAAGTAACAGGTTTGAGAAAGCTGCCGCTCTGCTGGGGAGTCATTTACCATGGCGGCCGCTTTGCCAATCATCGTCAAGGAAACCCGTCATGAGCACCCCGCAGTTCCGCACCCCCACCGCCGCAGACGCCGAGCGTTGCTACGCCATCGAGATCGGCGCGTACGAAGGGGACGAGGCGGCCACGCTGGACAAGATCCGCACCCGTATCGCGCAGTATCCGCAAGGCTTCCTGATGCTGAAGCAGGCGGGAGAGGTCGTCGGCTTCATCAACAGCGGCTGCGCCCATCAGGTGGTGATGGCCGATGAAGCCTTCAAGGAACTGGTCGGGCATGACCCGCTAGCGCCGAATGTGGTGATCATGTCGGTGGTGGTCGACCCGGCGCACCAGGGCAAAGGCTACGCCAGGTGCCTGATGGACGAGTTCGTCAGGCGCATGAAGACCGCGGGCAAGCAGAGCATCCACCTGATGTGCAAACAGCAGCATGTGCCGCTGTACCAGAAGATGGGTTACCAGTACGTGCAGCCATCGCCGTCGGCGCACGGTGGCATGGCCTGGCATGAGATGGTGATGGCCCTCTGACCGATTCAGCGTGCGCGGCCCGGGTCGCGACAGGGTTGCTGGCAGCCTGTCGCGACACGAGGCCTGCCGCTTTATCCGCCGCTGACCAGCTGCTGCGCCAGTCGATTGTGGCGCTCGAGCACCCGTGGCAGGTCGACGGTGAGCAGTTGGCCGTCCTGCACCACCACCCGACCGTTGATCACGCTGGTATGCACCTGGGTCGGGGTGCAGAACACCAGCGCCGCCAGCGGGTCATGCTGGCCGCCGGCATAGGCCACGTGCCCCAGGTCGAAGGCGACGAAGTCGGCGACCATGCCCGGGGCGAGGGCGCCGATGTCATTGCGGTTCAGCACCTTGGCGCCGCCGAGGGTGGCAATTTCCAGCGCTTCGCGCGCGGTCATCGCGTCGGGGCCGAAGCCGACCCGTTGCAGCAGCAAGGCCTGGCGCACTTCACCGATCATGCTGGCGCCGTCGTTGGAGGCCGAACCGTCGACCCCGAGGCCCACCGGCACGCCATGGTCGCGCATCTTGCGCACCGGGGCGATGCCCGAGGCCAGGCGCATGTTCGAGCACGGGCAGTGGGCCACACCGGTGCCGGTGCGGGCGAACAGCTCGATGCCGTGCTGGTCGAGTTGTACGCAGTGGGCATGCCACACATCGTGACCGACCCAGCCGAGGTCCTCGGCGTATTCGGCGGGGGTCATGCCGAACTTCTCGCGGCTGTAGGCAATGTCGCTGACGTTCTCGGCCAAGTGGGTGTGCAACGACACGCCGTACTGGCGCGCCAGCAGCGCCGCTTCGCGCATCAGGTCGCGGCTGACCGAGAACGGCGAGCAAGGCGCCACCACGATGCGGCGCATCGCGCCGTGAGCGGCATCGTGGTAGTCCTCGATCAGGCGCTGGGACTCCTTGAGGATGTCGGCTTCCTTCTCCACCACCGTGTCCGGCGGCAGGCCGCCCTGGCTGCGGCCCACGCTCATGCTGCCGCGGGCGGCGTGGAAGCGCATGCCGATCTCGTCGGCGGCGTGGATGCTGTCGTCGAGCTTGCAGCCGTTGGGGTAGATGTACAGGTGGTCGCTGGAGGTGGTGCAGCCGGACAGGATCAGTTCCGCCATGGCGGTCTGGGTCGACACCGCGATCATCTCGGGGGTCAGGCGCGCCCAGATCGGGTACAGGTTGGTCAGCCAGTTGAACAGTTCGCCGTCCTGGGCCGCCGGCACCACGCGGGTGAGGCTCTGGTACATGTGGTGGTGGGTGTTGACCAGGCCAGGGATGACCACTTTGCCGGCCATGTCCAGCACCACGTCGGCGTGCTGGGGGAGGGTGTCGCTGGGGCCGACCTGACGGATCAGGTTGTCTTCGATGAACAGGCCGCCGTTGCTGATCTCGCGGCGTTCGCCGTCCATGGTGACCAGCAGGGCGGCGTTTTTTACCAATAGCGTCTTGGGCATAGCATGTGCCTGCGCAATACCCAGCGACGATTGTCGCTGTCGTAGGCGCTGCGATATGTAAACAGAGTCCGCAAGGATTGTATACACCCGCTATGTTCGAACCCGCCACGGTCCGGGTGAACCCGCGCCCGCCCGGATCGTTCAGGCGCGCCCGTCATTCGGCCATCTGCAACTCCGGTAGCTTCACCCGGAACGCCCGCGTAAGCCCGAGCAGCATCACCAGGCCCAGGCCCATCCAGCACAGGCCGATGCTGAACGACAGGCTGGTCAGGCTGCCCCACAGCCACAGCGTGCTGAGAAAGCCCAGGCCAGGTACCACGCCATACAGCAGGTAGTTGCGGGCCCCACGCAAACGGTGGTCGACCAGGTAGTGCTTGACGACTGCCAGGTTCACCGCCGAGAACGCGAACAACGCGCCAAAGCTGATCATGTTGGCCACGGTGTCGAGGGTGATCACCAGGGCGACCAGCGACAGCAGGCTGACCACCACGATGGCCACGGCCGGCACGCGCTTTTTCGTCACCAGTCGGCCGAACGCCCGGGGCAGTGCACCGTCGCGGCCCATGGCGAACAGTACCCGCGACACGCTGGCCTGGGACACCATGGCCGAGGCGAAGCAACCGGCCACGTAGGTGGCGGTAAAGGCGGTCACCAGCAACTCACCGCCCACCCGCCGCATCACGTCCACCGAGGCCGAATCGGGGTCGGCGAAGCTGCCCCAGTCGGGGAACACCATCTGCGCGCAGTACGACACCAGCAGGAACAGCAGGCCACCGATCAGCGACACCGCCAGAATGGCCATCGGAATGCGATAGGTCGGGTTGCTGGTTTCCTCGGCCATGGTCGATACCGCATCGAAGCCGAGGAACGACAGGCACAGCACGGCAGCGCCGGTCATGATCAGTGGCACGCTGAAGCCGTCGTGATGGAAGGGCGCCAGCAGCGAAGCCGGTTCGGCCTGGCCGGCAATGTTGCGTATCGACAGGGCAACGAACACGACGATGAACACCAGTTGCAGCATCACCAGAAGCCAGTTGACCCGGGTGATTGATTCAATGCCAACCAGGTTGAGGCAGGTCACCAGGGCAATTGAGCCCAGCACCCATAGCCAGGCGGGGATGGCCGGAAAATACTCCGCCATGTAGATGCCGATCAGCAGGTAGCTGAGCAACGGCAGGAAGATGTAGTCGAGCAGCAGCGTCCAGCCGGTAATGAAGCCGATGTGGCTGCCGAACGCCTTGCGCGCGTAGGTATACACCGACCCGGAATAGGGGTGGGCCTGGACCATGCGCCCATAGCTGTAGGCGGTCAGCAGCATGGCGGCGAGGGTCAGCAGGTAGGCGGTGGGCAGGTGCCCCTTGGTCATCTGGGTAACCAGCCCGTAGGTGGTGAACACGGCCAGCGGCACCATGTAGGCCAGGCCGAACAGGATCAGTGCGGTCATGCCCATGGAGGTGCGCAAACGCCCGCTCGGGATCGAACCGGGGGCATGCGCGGCGGGAGAATGAGCTGTACTTGTTGTTGTATGCATTGCTAGCTCCTGGAAAGGGATGCAGGGCACCGCAGCAGGCGAGCGGGCTCGCTACCGGGGCGTTGTGCAAGGAGGTCGAGCGCGGGGCTCGCAGCGTGGGGCGGCTTGATCCTCCCACACCCTGCAGGTGCCCGGAATCACCCTTTGGGGTGAGCCGGACGGCGCGCACCGGCGCTCACCCCAAAGGGTGATTTCGATGCAGGCGCCGCCATGGGAGTATCTCCCCGACAACGCACCGCATTGCGGCGGTGCCCTACTTGAAATGGCAGGCCCACCGTGACCCATCGATTGCTTACACAACAGTGGTTCGAGCACCAGGCCAAGGTCACCGAGGCCATCGGCCGCCCGGGCTTTGCTGCCACCTTGTTCGCCGCACTGGGCGTGATTCACCCGATCCAGGCGACCACGGTGTACCTCTACCCGCACCACGGCATGCCCAGCGCATTGTTCGAGCAGGATGACAAGGCGCCCTGGCAGCCCGAAGGCAATGTCAGCCGCTACCTGTCGGGCTTCTATCTGCTCGACCCGTTCTACGGTGCCTGCGTGGAACAGGTCGAATCCGGCTGCTATGGCCTGTTCGAGGTGGCGCCGGACCATTTCGAGGTGAGCGAGTACTACCAGTCGTTCTACCGCCATTCGCACCTGCAGGATGAACTGAACTACATCCTGCAGCGGGTGCCCGGGCACAGCCTGGCCGTGTCGCTGGCCTTCACCGACAAGCTCGATGGGCACAGCCGCGCGTTGTTCGGTTGCATCACGCCCTGGGTGCTGGCAGTGCTCGGCAGGCATTTCGCCGGGCTCGACAGCCGTGCCGGGCGCTTCGAGAACCTTCTCGAGCAGCGCATCCATGCGGCCCTGAACAATTTCGGCAGCTCATTGCTCACCGAGCGTGAGTGCCGTATCGCGCAGCTGATCCTGCGTGGGCACTCCACCAGATCGCTGGCCGAGCGCCTGGGCGTGTCGGAAGACACCATCAAGTCGCACCGCAAGAACGTCTACGCCAAGCTCGACATCGGCACCCAGTCCGAACTGTTCTCCCTGTTCATCGACGCGCTGGCCAATGCCCAGGGCGTGCTGGGCAAGGACCCGCTGGAAAGCTACATGGGCAAGCTGCGCTGAGCGCCGGCAGCCCGCCCCCCCCCACCGCAAAGGAAAACCAACAATGAATGCGCCTTTCGCCCCGCTACGCCAGACCCGCGACTACCAGGCATCCGATGCCGCCCACCACATCCATGCCTTCCTCGACCAGAAGGCGCTGAACGCCGAAGGGCCACGGGTGATCGTCGGCGGTGAACGCCTGCACCTGTGGGACAGCGAGGGCAAGCGCTACCTCGATGGCATGTCCGGCCTGTGGTGCACCCAGCTCGGTTATGGCCGTCGCGACCTGACCGCCGCCGCCGCCACGCAGATGGACCAGCTGGCCTACTACAACATGTTCTTCCACACCACCCACCCGGCGGTGATCGAACTTTCCGAGCTGCTGTTCAGCCTGCTGCCCGCGCACTACAGCCACGCGATCTACACCAACTCCGGCTCCGAGGCCAACGAGGTGCTGATCCGCACCGTGCGCCGCTACTGGCAGGTGGTCGGCCAGCCGGCCAAGAAGATCATGATCGGCCGCTGGAACGGCTACCACGGCTCGACCCTCGCTGCCACGGCGCTCGGCGGCATGAAGTTCATGCACGAAATGGGCGGGCTGATACCGGACGTGGCACACATCGATGAACCTTACTGGTACGCCGAGGGCGGCGACCTGAGCCCGGCCGAGTTCGGTCGCCGCTGTGCCCTGCAACTGGAAGCAAAGATCCTTGAGCTGGGTGCCGAAAACGTCGCCGGTTTCATCGCCGAACCCTTCCAGGGCGCCGGTGGCATGATCTTCCCGCCGGAAAGCTACTGGCCCGAGATCCAGCGCATCTGCCGCCAGTACGATGTGCTGTTGTGTGCCGATGAAGTGATCGGCGGCTTTGGCCGCACCGGAGAATGGTTTGCCCATGAATATTTCGGCTTCCAGCCTGACACCCTGTCGATCGCCAAGGGCCTGACCAGTGGCTACGTGCCCATGGGTGGCCTGGTGCTGAGCAAGCGCATTGCCGAAGCGCTGGTGGAGCGGGGCGGGGTGTTTGCCCATGGCCTGACCTATTCCGGCCACCCGGTGGCGGCGGCGGTGGCCATCGCCAACCTGAAAGCGCTGCGCGACGAAGGCATCGTGCGCCAGGTCAGGGACGACACCGGGCCGTACCTGCAGCGCATCCTCCGTGAAGTGTTCGCTGACCACCCGCTGATCGGCCAGGTGCAGGGCGCGGGCCTGGTGGCAGCATTGCAGTTCGCCGAGCACAAGCCAACGCGCAGGCGTTTTGCCAACGAGAATGACCTGGCCTGGCAATGTCGCACCTTCGGTTTCGAGGAGGGGGTGGTCATTCGCTCGACCCTGGGCCGGATGATCATGGCGCCGGCGCTGGTCGCCAACCACAGCGAGCTGGACGAGCTGGTGGAAAAGACCCGCATCGCCGTGGACCGCACGGCGCGCCTGGTCGGCAAGCTCTAAGGATTTGTCAGCGTATCGCAATGCCTGTGGACCCTGAAGAAAACTGCTCCAACCGTTACCAGGAGTACAAATGTACACCCTCGCATTCTGGCAACAACGCGCCTCGGGCCTGTCCCTCCCGGCGCAGGCGCTGATCGACGGCAAGCCCGTCAACGCGCAGGACGGCGCCACCTTCGCCGCCATCAACCCCGCCACCAATACCGTGCTGGCACAGCTTGCCGCCTGCGGCCAGGCCGAAGTGGACCTGGCCGTCGCCAGTGCCCGCCGTGCCTTCGAACAAGGCCCGTGGCCGCGCATGGCTCCGCTCGAGCGCAAGAAGGTCCTGCTGCGCCTGGCCGAGCTGATCATGGCCCATCGCGAAGAACTGGCCCTGCTGGACTCGCTGAACATGGGCAAGCCGGTCATGGACGCCTACAACATCGACGTACCGGGCTCGGCCCATGTGTTCGCCCGGTATGGCGAGGCGCTGGACAAGCTGTACGACCAGGTGGCCCCCACCGCACCCAACGCGCTGGCCACCATTACCCGTGAGGCGTTGGGCGTTGTCGCCGCGGTAGTGCCGTGGAACTTCCCGCTGGACATGGCGGCGTGGAAGCTCGCCCCGGCCCTCGCCGCCGGCAACAGCGTGGTACTCAAGCCCGCCGAGCAGTCACCGTTCTCGGCCCTGCGCCTGGGCGAACTGGCGTTGCAGGCCGGCCTGCCGGAGGGCGTGCTGAACGTGCTGCCGGGCCTGGGCGAGCAGGCCGGGCGGGCGCTGGGCCTGCACCCGGACGTGGATTGCCTGGTGTTCACCGGCTCCACCCAGGTGGGCAAGTACTTCATGCAGTATTCGGCGCAGTCCAACCTCAAGCAGGTGTGGCTGGAGTGCGGCGGCAAGAGCCCCAACCTGGTGTTTGAGAACTGCCAGGACCTGGACCTGGCTGCGGAAAAGGCCGCGTTCGGCATCTTTTTCAACCAGGGCGAGGTGTGCTCGGCCAACTCGCGGCTGTATGTGCAACGGTCCATTCATGACGCATTCATCGAGCGCCTGCAGGCCAAGGCCCGCCAGTGGCTGCCGGGTAATCCGCTGGACCCGGCGAGCCGGGCCGGTGCGATTGTCGATGCGCAGCAGACCGGCCGGATCGAGGCGGCCATCGCCCGGGCAGGGCAGGAGGGTGCACGAAGGGTGTGTGGTGGCCGGCGCCTGACGATCGACGGTTCGGACAATTACATCGAGCCGACCATCTTCGCCGATGTCGGGGGCCACATGAACCTGGCACGGGAGGAGGTATTCGGGCCGGTGCTGGCGGTCAGCGTGTTCGACACTGAGGAACAGGCCGTGCGCCTGGCCAATGACAGCATTTACGGCCTGGCGGCGTCGCTGTGGAGCGATGACTTCAACCAGGTCCACCGCGTGGCACGGGCGCTGAAGGCCGGCACGGTGTCGGTGAACACGGTCGATGCGCTGGACGTGGCGGTGCCGTTCGGCGGTGGCAAGCAGTCCGGGTTTGGTCGCGACCTGTCGCTGCATGCGTTCGACAAGTATACGCAGCTCAAGACCACCTGGTATCAACTGCGCGGCTGATGCCGGTTGATCGATCGGGGCGGCCCTGCGGCTCTCCGCCGGCATGGCCGCCCTCATAGGTACTGTGCCGGCTGCAGGAGCGGCTTCTGCCGCGATCACCGGCACAGCCGACGCCATCCACTGCGTCGCCTGCATCGCGGATAAATCCGCTCCTGCATTCAAGCCTTACCTGGCTTGCCGGGCAATCAATGCCAGGCAGCGCTGCACCATCGGGCTGACGTCGCCCTTGCGCCGGCTGAGGATGATCGGGCTGACGGCACTGCTGTCGAGCAGGGCGACGTATGCGATATCGGTGCGGTGCTGTTGTTGCACCGAGGCCGGCACCAGCGTCACGCCCACGCCGACAGCCACCAGGCCAATGGCAGTCTGCAGTTCGTTGGCCCACTGGCTGACGCGGATGCTCATGCCGTGGTGGGCGAACAGTGCCAGTACATGGTCGGCATAGCTGGGCCGGGGGTTGGCGGGGTACAGGATGAACGCCTCGCGCGCCAATTCGGCGAGGGTGAGCGGCGCACCCGCCAGCGGGTGGCCCTTGGGCAGCACGGCCACCAACGGGTCTTCGCATAGCACCTGCTGCTGAATCGCCGGGTCATCGATGCGGATGCGCCCGAAGGCAATGTCGATGCGCCCGCTTTTCAGCGCTTCCACCTGCTGCAAGGTGGTCATCTCGTTCAGGCCCAGCTCCAGCTCGCTGTCCTGGCGCAGTTCGCGGATGAGCTCCGGCAACACCGTGTACAGGGTCGAGGGGGCGAAACCGATACCCAGCCATTGGCGCTGGCCCTGGCCGATGCGGCGGGTGTTGTCGCTGATGTTGTGCAGCTGTTGCAGCACGGTGCAGGTCTGTTCGTAAAAGAAGCGACCTGCCTCGGTCAGCCGCAACGGTCGTTCGCGCAGCACCAGCAACGTGCCCAGTTCGTCCTCGAGCTGGCTGATCTGCCGGCTCAGTGGAGGCTGGGCGATGTGCAGCAGCTCGGCGGCGCGGGTGAAGTTCAGGGTCTCGGCCAGCACCTTGAAGTAACGCAGGTGGCGCAGTTCCATCAGACCTCCAGGGTATGGTGGGAGATTCATTCGATATTGGACGGCCGTCAGGGTCTCGCGCAATCCTTGAGCGATCAAGTAAATGCACCATTCGGGCCTACCGCTGGCAGCCCGATAGAACGGGACTGGCACCAATGACAAGCGCGTTGATTGAACGTATAGAAGCCATTATCGTCGACTTGCCGACTATCCGCCCGCACAAGCTGGCGATGCACACCATGCAGCAGCAGACCCTGGTGGTATTGCGGGTGCGCTGCAGCGATGGCATCGAAGGCATCGGCGAAGCCACCACCATCGGTGGCCTGGCCTACGGCTACGAAAGCCCCGAGGGCATCAAGGCCAACATCGATGCGCACCTGTCGCCGGCGCTGGTCGGCCTGCCCGCCGACAATATCAATGCCGCCATGCTCCAGCTGGACAAGCTGGCCAAGGGCAACACGTTTGCCAAGTCGGGCATCGAGAGCGCCCTGCTTGATGCGCAGGGCAAGCGCCTCGGCCTGCCGGTCAGCGAACTGCTGGGCGGCCGCGTGCGCGACAGCCTGGAAGTGGCCTGGACCCTGGCCAGCGGCGATACCGCCCGCGACATCGCCGAAGCCCGGCACATGCTGGAAAGTCGCCGGCACCGGGTGTTCAAGCTGAAGATCGGCGCCAACCCGGTAGCGCAGGACCTCAAGCACGTGCTGGCGATCAAGCGCGAGCTGGGCGACAGCGCCAGCGTGCGGGTCGACGTCAATCAGTACTGGGACGAGTCCCAGGCCATCCGTGCCTGCCAGGTGCTCGGCGACAACGGCATCGACCTGATCGAGCAACCGATTTCACGCAGCAACCGCGCCGGCCAGGTGCGCCTGAACCAGCGCAGCCCGGCACCGATCATGGCCGACGAATCGATCGAAAGCGTCGAAGACGCCTTCAGCCTGGCCGCCGACGGCGCGGCCAGCATCTTTGCCCTGAAAATCGCCAAGAACGGTGGCCCGCGCGCGGTACTGCGCACCGCGCAAATTGCCGAGGCCGCCGGTATTGCCCTGTATGGCGGGACCATGCTCGAAGGTTCGATCGGCACCCTGGCTTCGGCGCATGCCTTCCTTACCCTGCGCCAGTTGACCTGGGGCACCGAACTGTTCGGCCCGCTGCTGCTCACCGAAGAGATCGTCAACGAGCCGCTGCAGTACCGCGACTTCCAGTTGCACATCCCACGCACCCCAGGCTTGGGCCTGAGCCTGGACGAGAAGCGCCTGGCGCGCTTCGCCCGTGTGCGTGGGTAAACCCGCTCCGACCAAGGGGTCTGCCAACCAAACGATCCAGTCATACGCAAGGAGTACCTCGCCATGCTGTTCCACGTGAAGATGACCGTGAAACTGCCGCTCGACATGGACCCGGCCCAGGCCGCCCGGCTCAAGGCCGACGAAAAGGAACTGGCCCAGCGCCTGCAGCGCGAAGGTACCTGGCGCCACCTGTGGCGCATTGCCGGGCACTATGCCAACTACAGCGTGTTCGATGTCGCCAGTGTCGAAGCGCTACACGATACGCTGGTGCAACTGCCACTGTTCCCGTACATGGACATCGAGGTCGACGGCCTGTGCCGGCACCCCTCGTCGATCCACAGCGACGACCGCTGATGCGCACCTGTGTGCCTGACAAGAACAAGATGAGGAAAGCACGATGACCACAAAGATTTCCCACACTGCCGATGTTCAAGCGTTCTTCAGCGAAGTGGCCGGCCTGGGCCATGCCGAAGGCAACCCGCGCTTCAAGCAGATCATCCTGCGGGTACTGCAGGACAGCGCCCGCCTTATCGAAGACCTGGAAATCACCGAGGACGAGTTCTGGCATGCCGTGGACTACCTCAACCGCCTGGGCGGGCGCAATGAAGCCGGCCTCTTGGCAGCGGGCCTGGGCCTTGAGCACTTCCTCGACCTGCTGCAGGACGCCAAGGACGCCGAGGCCGGCCTGACCGGCGGCACCCCGCGTACCATCGAGGGCCCGCTGTATGTGGCGGGTGCGCCGCTGGCGCAGGGTGAGGCGCGGATGGACGATGGCACTGACCCGGGCGTGGTGATGTTCCTCCAGGGCCAGGTGTTCGGTGCTGACGGCAAGCCGTTGGCCGGTGCCACCGTCGACCTGTGGCATGCCAATACCCAAGGCACGTATTCCTACTTCGACTCCAGCCAGTCCGAATACAACCTGCGCCGCCGCATCATCACCGACGCCGAGGGCCGCTACCGCGCACGTTCCATCGTGCCCTCGGGGTATGGTTGCGACCCGCAGGGGCCGACCCAGGAATGCCTGGACCTGCTCGGTCGCCACGGCCAGCGCCCGGCGCATGTGCACTTCTTCATCTCGGCGCCCGGGCACCGTCATCTGACCACGCAGATCAACTTTGCCGGTGACCAGTACCTGTGGGATGACTTTGCCTATGCCACCCGTGACGGCTTGGTCGGCGAGCTGCACTTTGTCGAGGATGCCGCGAAAGCCCGCGACCGCGGTGTACTGGGCGAGCGCTTTGCCGAGCTGGCCTTCGACTTCCACCTGCAGGCAGCCAAGGCCCCGGCGGCCGAGGCGCGCAGCCATCGTCCGCGGGCATTGCAAAGCAACTGAGCCCTGAAGCTTTTTGCCTGGGCCTTTCCGTGCGGGGAAGGCCCGGGCTTTTTATTGCCCGGAGCAAGTAAACTGGTATCCGTCTTTTGCCCGAGCCCCGCACCATGCTGCCCATCGAACTGCTGGCCACCACCGCCGACCAGGCCCCGCTGATCCGCAACCTGTACCAGTTCTACGCCTACGAGTCCTCCGACTGGGAGCAGGAAGACGTCGAGGTGGATGGTCGCTTCTACATCCATGACGCGCACCTGCAACGCTACTGGCAGGCCGCTGGCTGGGGCGCCTACCTGGTGCTGGCAGACGGCTTCATTGCCGGCTTCGTGCTGGTGGAGCGCAGCGAGTTGCCCGGTATCGAGGCATTCGAGCTGGCTGACTTGTTCATCCTGAAAAAGTACCGACGGCAGGGCATCGGCCGGGCGGTGGCGTTGCAACTGCTGGCCGGCGAGGGCGATTGGCTGCTGCGCTGTTACGCCCAGGATGCACCTGCCGTGGCCTTCTGCAACGCCGTGCTGGCGGGGTTATCGCGGCCGGCGCAGGCGATCGCCCTGGAGAACGAGCCTGACCTGGTCAATTACTTGGTGACGGGCGCGCGTCATTAGTCGTTAGCTGCAAGGCGGGCCGCACTCAACTGTTCCAGTCCGGTGCAAACGCCGGGCTGACCACCCGCTGGTCCTTCGGCAAGCCGGCAATCGCCGCGCGGTCCTGGTCATCCAGTTGCACGTTCATTGCCGCCAGGTTGGCCAGCTGGTTGGCGCGGCTGCCGGCCTTGGGGATCACTGCCACGCCATCCTGGTCCAGCAACCATTTCAGCGCCACCTGGCTGGGCAGCACGCCATGCTTGCGGGCAATCGCCTGGATCAGCGGCTGTGCCGCCGCCTGCCCGCGGGCCAGCGGGGTGTAGGCGGTGAGCAGCAAGTCGTGGCGGCGGGCATACTCCAGCAACGCTTGCTGGCCGAGCAGCACGTGGTATTCGACCTGGATCGCCGACAGCGGCGCGCCCAGGCTTTCCACTACCTGGCGCAGCAGCCCCAGCGGGAAATTGGCCACGCCGATGCTGCGTGCCTTGCCTTCGTCACGTAGTGCCACCAGGGTTTCGATGCTGCGCACCAGGTCCCAGTCCTGACCAGGCCAGTGGATGTGGAACAGGTCGACCTGCTCGGTGCCGAGGGCGCGCAGGCTGTCTTCCAGCGACTGGCGCATGGCCTTGGGTGCCAGGCGGTCCCACCACACCTTGGTGGTCAGGTGGATCTGCTCGCGTGGCACGTCGCTGTCGCGCAAAGCCTGGCCGACGGCAGCTTCGTTGGCGTAGGCGGCGGCGGTGTCGATGTGTCGGTAACCGAGTTCAAATGCCTGGCGTACGGCCTGGGTGCACTCGGTGCCGGTCATTGGCCAGGTGCCCAGGCCGATCGCAGGCAGGTTCAGGCCGTTACGGGTAGTGAGCCTTTGCATGTAGATTCCTTGTCAGCTGCGGGGGATCGCAGTCGATGGTCAGCGATCAGCACGGCACGGGCCATGCGTGCCGGGCGAAAAGTGGTCGATCAGCGAACAGAATCTGCAATCGGCCTGGGCGAGCGGCGATGAAACTTCCTTATGCTGCGGCATCTCTTCTAGAATTCCAGCTGTTGCATCCGCCGGGCCATGCCTGCGCGGGCCTTCCCCGGGCGCCGCACCCAGCCGCGCCGTCATCGAGAGTGCCATGAGTTCCAGCACACCGCTGTCCGGAGTCAACCAACCCCTGCGCGGCATTGCCCTGGTGGTGATGGCGACGTTCCTGTTCGCCAGTCACGATGCCCTGTCCAAGTTCCTGGGCGGCCTGTACCCGGTCATCATGGTGGTATGGGCCCGGTATGTGGTGCATACCCTGCTGATGGCCGGTATTTTCCTGCCCAGGGCCGGGCTCAACGTGTTGCGCACGCGCCGCCCGCTGTTGCAGACCTTGCGTGCGTTGAGCCTGCTGAGTACCAGCCTGCTGTTCACCAGTGGCCTGCAGTACCTGCCGCTGGCCGAAGCGACTGCGGTCAACTTCCTCGCCCCGGTACTGGTCACTGCGCTGTCGGCGCCGCTGCTCAAGGAGCGGGTCACGGTGGGGCAGTGGGTCGCGGTGGTGATGGGCTTCATTGGTGTGCTGGTAGTGGTGCATCCGGGAGGGGCGATGTTCACCCCCGCCATCCTGTACCCGTTCGGTTCGGCGCTGGGCTTCTGCTTCTATCAATTGCTGACGCGCATCCTGGCGGCGCATGACAGCCCGACCACCAGCAACTTCTATGCGGGGTTGTGCAATACCCTGGCCATGAGCGCGCTGGTGCCGTTCTTCTGGGAAATGCCACGTTGGGACCACGCCTTGCTGATGCTGGCGCTGGGCGGTTTCGGCATGACCGCGCACCTGCTGCTGACCCAGGCTTTCCGCCATGCCGCGCCGGCATTGCTGGCGCCGTTCAGCTACTGCCAGATCGTGTTTGCCGGGTTGCTTGGCCTGGTGGCCTACAGCCAGGTACCGGATACCCTGAGCCTGGTCGGTATCGCGGTGATCTGCCTGAGTGGGCTGGGCGCGGCGTGGATGCAGCGGGGCAAGTAGCAAACCCCGCGATCGCGCCTTCATGCCCGGCAGTTCAACAGCACTTGCAACGAATCGTCAAAGTCGCGCAAGGCATCGGCCTGTACCGCGCGTTCATCCTCGGCCACCCGCGCCACGTCGCCCAGGCGCTTGTGCGCGCGGCCTTCGGCCCGGCCGATGTAGGTCAGCTGGTCGTCAAAGAAGCGCGCCACCACCCGGCTTTCGATCTCGGCACTGGCCAGGCGGCTTTCAGTATCGAGCAGCACGATGACATCGGGGTGGTCGCCCAGCAGCGTGTCGAGGTCGTCATAGAAGGTCACTTCGGCGAACTGCTGCGCCAGCGAGCGTGCCAGCCAGTCGTACGCCTGGCTCTCGCTGTTCAGGGTCGCCACCGGTATGCGCTGGCCCCGGGTCGGCGTGGCAGCCTGGGCTTGATGGCTGCCGAGGTATTCGAGGGTGGCTTCGGTATCCCGCCCCAGTAACACTGCCACTCGCTGGCCAGGGGCCAGGGCCACGCCGGAAATAGCGGTGGCCGCATAGAAATGCGCGTAGGGCTGGGTGGCGGTGCTGGCTGGGCTGGCGCAACCGCCGAGGGTGGCCAGCAAGGCGAGCAGGGCAGCGATCATGCCGGTTTTCATGGGAAGCCTCATCCATCAGTGAATGCCGCTATCTTCCGCCCGCACCAGGCGCAGCGGAACTCGATGGCATTCATGGTGGCTATCGATGAGGTCGATGGTTTACCGCGCCGCCATGAACTGCAGGATGCGCTCGCGCAACCAGCGCTCGGCGGGGTCGTTGTCCTGGGCACCGCTCCATACCATCGACAGCTCGGCCTCGGTGATCTCGAAAGGCGCCGGGTCGGCGCGCAGGCTGCCATCGTCGGCCAAGGCGCAGGCGGCATAGTCCGGCACCGTGGCGATCAGCTCGGTGTTGCGCAGCAAGGCGCGCAAGCTGCCGAACTGCGGCACCGCCAGCACCACCTTGCGGCAGCGGCCGATGCGCGCCAGGTCGAGGTCGATGTTGCCGCTCATGTCGCCCGAGAACGACACCATCACATGCGGGCGCGCGCAGTATTCGTCGAGGCTCAGCGGGCCCGGACGGTCGTCGGCACGCAGCACACGCACGCCGATGTCACGCAGCTTGCGGCGTTTGGCGGTGGCCGGCAGGTCGGTGGTGTAGCTCACTCCTACCGAGATCTCGCCACTGGACAACAGCCCCGGCATCAACAGGAAGTTGGCTCGCCGCACCACCACGCTGATGTTCGGTGCCTCTTCGCGCAGGGCCTGGAGCAGGGCCGGGAACAGCCCGAACTCGGCATCGTCCGACAACCCCAGGCGGAACACGTTGCAGCTGCTGGTCGGGTCGAACTCGCGGGCGCGGCTGATGGCGGCGGAGATCACATCCATGGCCGGCCCCAGCTCGGCGAAGATCTGCATGGCCCTGGGCGTGGGTTCCATGGCACGGCCGTTGCGGATCAGCAGCGGGTCGTCGAACAGCTCGCGCAGGCGCGCCAGCGCGGCACTGACAGTGGGCTGGGTGATGAACAGCTTTTCGCCGACGCGGGTCAGGTTACGTTCGATCATCAGGGCTTCGAACACCACCAGCAGGTTCATATCGACGCGGCGCAGGTCGTTGCGGTTCATGGGGCTCGGGTTCCGGGACAGAGGGCTTGGCGGTGTAGTGAAGCACGCTGCAGGGCGTTGTGCCTTGTAGGGATGTGCGCAGGGCTTACAGCATGCGCAGCTGTGAACCGTCGCTGCAGGGCCATGCAAGCGCCAGGGCATCGACTTCCCAGGCTGACAAGGTTAGCCTCGCGCAATATTCAGCCGATAGAAAAACCATCGCCATGCCTGCAGGTTACCCCGGGTTGCCTTCGCTCAATGCGCTACGCGTGTTCGAAGTGGTGGCGCGTCACTTGAACTTCCGCCTGGCGGCCGAGGAGCTTGGCGTGACCCAGGCGGCGGTTGCCCAGCAGGTGCGCGGGCTGGAGGCCAGCCTGCAGGTGCGCCTGTTCGAGCGCCTGCCGCGTGGCCTTGGCCTGACCGATGCCGGGCACGCCTACAGCACCAGCGTGCGCAGCGCCCTGGCGATGATCGACGAAGCCACGCGGCTGTTGCGCCCGGCGCCGTCCCAGCTCACCGTCAGCGTGACGCCAACCTTTGCCTCGAAATGGCTGATCCCCAGGCTCGGGCACTTTGCCGAGCGCAACCCCGAGATTGACCTGCGGGTGCTGGCCACCGACCGGCTGTGTCATTTTCACACCGACGGCGTGGACCTGGCCGTACGTTATGGCCAGCCGCCATTTGCGCCGGGCCTGAATGCCGAGTTGCTGATGGCCCCCGCAGTGATCGCGGTGGCCAGCCCGGGGTTGCTGGCCGAAATGGGGCGACCCGGGGATTTCGGCGCCTTGCAGCGCTATGTGGCGTTGCACGATGCGCACAACTTCTGGCCGCAGTTCTACGCCGCGGTGTTCCTAGGCCATCCGCCCGCCAGCGCCCGCACCGTGCGCTTCAACCAGACGTCGCTGGCCATTGACGCTGCGATTGGCGGGCAGGGCATTACCCTGGCCAGCCAGGCCTTTGTCAGCGACGACATTGCCGCCGGCCGCCTGGTGCAGGTGTTCCCGCAGCAATTGCAGCTGGACAGGGCGTTCTACCTGGTTTGGCCGCGCAAAAGGCAGCCGTCTGCCACCCTGCAGATCGTCAGGGCGTGGTTACAGGCGCAAGCGCACGATAGAAAATCTATCGTCTAGGCGAGGCCGGGCTGCCTCCCTCGCTGCCAGCGTGGCTGCTAGTGTGAACGCACTTGCAAACACAATGCTGGGTATCACGGGAGGCAACATGTCTGTAGCAAAAGTAGCCATCATCACCGCCGGTGGCAGCGGCATGGGCGCCGCAGCGGCACGCCGCCTGGCCGCCGAGGGTTTCAAGGTCGGCATCCTGTCGTCGTCGGGCAAGGGCGAAGCGCTGGCCTGTGAACTGGGCGGTATTGGCATTACTGGCAGCAACCAGTCGGTTGCCGACCTGCAGCGCCTGGTCGATGCCGTGGTCGGGCAGTGGGGGCGCGTCGACGTGCTGGTCAACAGCGCCGGGCACGGGCCACGCGCGCCAATCCTGGAGATCAGCGACGAAGACTGGCACAAGGGCATGGATACCTACCTGCTCAATGTCATCCGCCCGGCCCGCCTCGTAACGCCGATCATGCAACGGCAGAAGGGCGGGACCATCATCAACATCTCCAGCGCCTGGGCGTTCGAACCCAACGAGATGTTCCCCACCTCGGCGGTGTTCCGTTCGGGGCTGGCTGCGTTCAGCAAGATCTTCGCCGACACCTACGCCGCCGACAACGTGCGCATCAACAATGTGCTGCCTGGCTGGATCGACAGCCTGCCGGCCACCGAGCAGCGCCGCGACAGCGTACCGCTCAAGCGCTATGGCTCCAGCGACGAAATTGCCGCGACCATCGCCTTCCTGGCCAGCGAAGGGGCCGCCTATATCACCGGGCAGAACATCAGGGTCGATGGCGGCCTGACGCGGAGTGTCTAGGTCGCCGTCATTGCGCAGCGGTCGGCAGCATGCCTGAGCGCCGGGCACTGTGCGCGGCCTCTATCAGCTGCAGGTTGCGATTGCGTAACGCATGGTTGGCGCCGACACGCAGGTTGGAGCGCAGCGCCAGGGTTTCGGCCTGTTCGTACTGCCCTTGCTGAAGGCGCAGCACGCCCAGGTAGTGCAAGGTTGCCGGATTGTTCGGCTAGATGTGCAGCGCGCGCTCCAGGGTGGCCGCCGCCTGGTCCAGCTGGCCTTCGGCATACTGCTGCGAAGCCGTTTCGATCAGCACGGTCGAGGCATTGTTGCTGCGTGCCGATGCGCAGCGCTCGCCGGCCAGTGCTTCGGGTACGAGGGTGGCGCTGAACAACAACAGCAAGGCGGACAGGACAGGTGTGCTAGGCATTGGCGGTGGTCTCGACAAGGCTTTGCCAGGCCCTGGTCGGTGGGCAAGGGTGGGCGTCACAATGCTGGCCGGGGGCCGGCCAGCATAGCCGGGGCGCACCAGGGGTTGGGTGCGCTGTGGGATTGATCTGCACGCTGCGGCAGTTGGCCGGGCGTGCAGGTTCTCAACCGTGTCCGACGATGGCCGTGTCGAGCCTCAACGATCGTTCTTCGACGAATTTCGGGCCGCGCCGCTCAGCCCTTTGGCGTTGTGGTCACCTGGCGTAGTGCCAGAGATCGCCGTCGATTTCGCCAGACCGCGGGTGTCTCTGGATTGTGCAATACCGGAAGTGGTAGTGCCGTGGCCGTTGTCACTGTTGCGCGAGCTGCCGTAGTGGTTACCGCTCAAGCCACGGTCGCGCGTGGCCTTGCCGGCATGGTCATCGCTTTGGCCCATGCCGTTACCAGAGTGGCTACCCTTGCCACCGCCAAAACCGCCGCCCAGGCCACCACCATGGCCGCCACCATTGCCATGACCACCACCACCGCCGTGACCGCCACCACCACCGCCACCGCCCTTGGCATAGGCCGAAGCCATGGGCGAAATATCGGCTGGCAACAGTGCCGTTGCGCCGAACGCAAAGGCGCAGGTAAACAGGGCAACCAGGGTTTTTCTCATGTTTGTTCGCCTCCAGAAGGCGCAGGGGTGCTCGATAGCCCATACGACAGGAGGTTGCATTTTTAGTTCCAATACCCTGACCGGATGCACCTGGACCTGATTTGCGCTGGCCGGGCAGTGAAACGTACCTATGCTAGATTTTGTGGGCCTGGAACAACGCCCGGATCACCTCCCTCATCCAGCGATTGCCACTGTCCTGCTGGTACCGGGCGTGCCAATGCTGCTTGACCGTGAAGCCTTCCACCGCAAACGGGCAATCGTGCACCTGCAAACCATGCATGTCGGCCAGTGTCTGGCCGATGTGCCGCGGCAGCGTGGCCACCAGGTCGGTCGACCCGACGATCATGCCCAGGCCGAGAAACCCCGGCAGCTCCAGCATGATCCTGCGCTCGATGCCGGCCCGCGCCAGGCCGGCCTCGAGCAACTTCTGCCCGGTCCCGGCACTGACCTGCACGTGCCCTTCGGCCTGGTAGTGCGCCACGCTGATACCTTGGCCCAGGCGTGGGTGTTGCGGGCTGCTCAGGCAGACCCAGTCCTGTTCGAACAACACCTGCTGGTACATGCCGGCGCCCAGCCAGGGTACGAAGCCGATGGCCAGGTCCGCTTCGCCCGATTCCAGGGCACTTTCGGTATTGCCATCGATGCGTGCCGCCTCCAGGCGAATGCCTGGCGCGTGGCTGCGCAAGTGGTTGAGGATGCTGGGCAGCAAGGTGATGTGGCTGGCATCGCTGACACACAGGCGAAAACGCCGCTGCGCTGTGGCCGGATCGAATTGCGGCGCCCAGGTGGTCAGGCGCCGCAGCGACTCCAGCACTTCGCGGCAGGGCCCGATCAACTGGTCAGCCCGCGGGGTGGGGGCCATGCCGCCCGGGGTGCGGACAAACAGCGGGTCGTTCAGTTCTTCGCGCAAGCGACCCAGCCAGATACTCACTGTCGGCTGACTCTGGCCCAGTTGTTCAGCCGTACGGGTCACGCTGCGGCACTGGTACAGCACATCGAACAGCTGCAGCAGCTTGGGATCGGGCAAGGTGTCGAGTGTGCTCATTATTGTGAAACTCAATACATGTATTGAGGGCATTGTATAGCGTCAATAAGGCCCGCTGCATAAGGTAGTCGCAAACCACAGGAGGTCTGCGACGTGAAAATCTGCATTCTGGGCGCCGGCGCTCTGGGTTGCGCCATTGGTGCAGCCTTGAGCGAGGCGGGGCATGAAACCTGGCTGTTGAACCGGGGCCGCGCGCATGTCGAGGCGATGCAGCGGCACGGGCTGCAAGTTCAGGACGAGCGCGGCGTGCGCCAGGTGCAGGTGAACGCCGCCTGTGCTGCTGAAGATGTGGGAATGGCGGACCTGGTGGTGGTGCTGGTCAAGTCGTTTCACACCCGCGAGGCGATCGCAGGGGCAGCCGCGCTGATCGGCCCGCAGACGCTGGTGCTGTCGCTGCAGAACGGTCTCGGCCACGAAGACCTGCTGGCCGAGGCCGTGGGCCCGGAGCGGGTGCTGGCCGGCAAGACCTACGTTGGCGGCGTGCTGCTGGCACCGGGCTCGATCCGTGCCGGGGTAGCCGGCAAGCAGACATTCATCGGCGAACTCGATGGCACGCACACACCACGCGTGCAGGCGATTGCCGAAGCATTCAACGGCGCCGGGCTCGCCACCACGGTCAGCGCCAACATTCTCGGCACCATGTGGGACAAGCTGCTGGTCAATGTCGCCACTGGCGCGCTCAGCGGCATTACCCGGCTCAGCTATGGCCAGCTGTACAGCGAGCCGCTGCTGGAAAGCACCGCCAAGGCCGCGGTCGCCGAAGCCATCGCTGTCGCCGAACGCGCCGGTATCCGCCTGAGCCTTGCCGACCCGGACGCCGCGTGGCGGCTGGCCGCCGAAGGCCTGCCGGCAAGCTTCCGCACCTCGATGCTGCAGAGCCTGGAAAAGGGCTCGGCCACCGAGATCGATTTCATCAACGGCTCCGTCGTGCGCTGGGGCCAGCGCCACGGCGTGGCTACGCCGGTCAACGCGACCCTGGTGGCCTGTATCAAAGGTATCGAGCGCGCCATGGCCGATCAGCAGATAAGGAGTCATTCATGAGCCAGCCAAAAGCCTACCTCGAACATGTTGCTTTCTGGGTGCGCGACATTCACTGGCACATCCGCTTTTTCAGCGAGGTGTGCGGCATGACCATGCGTGAGGTCCAGGGCGACGTCGAGCAGCCAGCGCAATATTGGACCCTCGGTGGCCTGCAGTTCATCCACCAGCCGGACTTCACCGGCCCGGAAGGGCGCCTGGCGCACCTGGGCATCATGTGCGAAGACCTGGAGGCCGCGTTGGCGGCCGCCCGACGTTTTGGCGTCAGTGAAATGCCCCAGGGCCGCAACTGGCTGCGCCTGCCCGACGGCCTGGCCATCGAATTCATCCAGGCAAGGCCGGCGCAGTGCGTCGCCCAGGCACTGGCCATCGACCCACGTGCGCAGGTGCAGGCATGAGCGTGGTGGAAAAATACTGGGACGATGCCTGCGAAGGCGATGTTTGCATCAGCCCCAGCTACAACGTGACCCGCGAGCGCATCCTGGCCTACGCCGACCTCACCGGTGACCACACCCCGGTACATGTCGACGAGGCGTATGCCAACGCGAGCCACTTCGGTTGCCTGGTTGCCCACGGGCTGTTCGGCTTGTCGATCGCCGACGGCCTGAAGACCCAGTGCGAGTACCGCTTCGTGCCCGGCATGTCGCTGGGCTGGACCTGGGACTTCGTGCTGCCGATCAAGGTCGGCGATGTGCTGCACGTGCGCATGCGCGTGGGAGCGATGCGCCCGAGCAACAGCCGCCCGGGCTGGGGCATCGTGGTCTTGCCGTCGGAGCTGATCAACCAGCACGGCGAGGTCGTGCAGCGTGGCGAGCACCGGCTGATGGTGCCGCGCAGGCCGCAGCCATGAGCCAGGCACTGCCATTGGCGGGTATCCGCGTGATCGACTACAGCCACTTCCTCGCCGGGCCCTACGTGGGGCGCTGCCTGGCCGCGCTGGGGGCCGAGGTGATCAAGGTCGAACGGCCCGGCGGCGGTGATGCCGGCCGCCAGCACGCATTCACCCTGGACGATCAGCAGAGCGGTTACTTCCTGCAGCTGAACATGGGCAAGCAGGGTGTCAGCGTGAACATGAAGGACCCGCGCGGCAAAGCGTTCATGCAGCGCCTGACCGACTCGGCCGACGTGTTCATCGAAAACTACCGCCCCGGTGCCCTGGACAAACTGGGTCTGGGCTATGCCGAGCTGGCCGCGCGCAACCCACGCCTGGTGTACTGCTCGATCTCCGCCTATGGCCACACCGGGCCGGATGCCCACCGCGCCGGCTTCGGCCTGATCGCCGAAGCCAAGAGCGGGATCATGCAGATGGTCGGCGTGCCGGGCGAAGCGCCGCCGTTGCTGCGCATTTCCCTGGGCGACATGTACACCGGCATCCATGCCGTGGCAGCGATCAATGCGGCGTTGCTGGGCCGGGTCAACAGTGGCCGTGGCCAGCACATCGACATGGCCCTGTATGACACGCTGGTGTCGATGCATGAATACGCCGTGCAGTGCTATACGTTGTCCGACGGCACGGTGCTGCCCGAACAGACCGGCCATGACATGCCGACCTCCACCTTGTACGGTGTATTTCGCGCCGCCGATGGCGACCTGGTGATCGCCGCCCAGGTCGACGATGCCTGGAAACGTTTTGCCGCGATGCTCGAAACCAACGGTGGCCCGCCCGGGTTCGGTAGCGATAGCCGCTACCACAGCCTGAACGGTCGCAACGCCCACCGCCAGGCTATCCTCGCCGTGGTCCGTGACTGGGTCGGCGCACGTCGGGTCGCGGATATCCTGCAGCTGCTCGATGCGGTCGACATCCCCAGCGCGAAGGTGCAGCGCATCGACGAAGTGGTGGCCGACCCACAGATCCAGGCGCGTGGCATGGTGCTCGAACAGCAGCACCCGCGTTACGGCACCTTGCGCCTGCCGAACCTGCCGTTCCGTTTTTCTGACTGCGATACCACGATCCGCCAGGTAGCCCCGGACCTGGGGCAACACAATGCCGAAGTGGCCGCCGGGCTTGGCTTCAGCCCTGAAGAAATCGCCGCCTTGCAGGCAGACGGTGTGCTGTTCACCCACGGAGATGCATCATGAACGACCGCTATGCAGTGATCGGCCGGCCGATCAACCACACCAAGTCCCCTTTGATCCATGGTCTGTTCGCCCAGGCTACCAGCCAGTCCCTGCTGTACAGCGCCATCGAGGGCGACCTCGCGGGTTTCGAGGCTCAGGTGCTGCGGTTCCGCAGTGAGGGCGGCTTGGGCATGAACATCACCGCGCCGTTCAAGCTGCGCGCTTTCGAGCTGGCCGACCAGAGCAGCGAGCGCGCACAGCTGGCGCGGGCGGCCAATGCGTTGAAGTTCGAGGATGGCCAAATCGTCGCCGAGAACTTCGATGGCATTGGCTTGTTGCGCGATATCGAAGAAAACCTGGCTGAGCCATTGGCCAATCGCCGGGTGCTGCTGCTTGGCGCCGGTGGCGCGGTGCGCGGTGCGTTGCTGCCGTTCCTGCAGGCCGGGCCGCGCGAGCTGGTGCTGGCCAACCGCGACATGGCCAAGGCGCTGACCCTGCGCAACGAACTGGATCACCCGCGCCTGCGCATAAGCCGCTATGAGGAACTGCAGGGGCAGGCATTCGACATCGTGGTCAACGCTACCTCCGCGAGCCTCAGCGGTGAGCTGCCCCCGCTACCGGACGATGTGCTGGGCGAGACACGGCTGGCGTACGAGCTGGTGTATGGCAAAGGCCTGACGCCGTTCCTGCGCATGGCCCAGGGACAAGGTGTGGCGCGTCTGGCCGACGGTGTCGGTATGCTGGTGGAGCAGGCGGCGGAGGCGTTTGCCTGGTGGCGCGGGGTGCGCCCGGCAACCCGGGCGGTGATCGACCGCCTGACCATTCCCCTGGCATAGGTCCTGAGCGGGCATGCCGCTTCTACAGAGATTCAACGCCAGCCGGCAAATCAGCGCCAGGCCATTCAGCCATAGGGCGGTGCAGGCAGCTCGGCCAGCAGCCTTTTCAACCCGTCGCTCCACTGCCTGCGGATCTGCTGGTAATAGGCATCGTCGCTGGTGATCCGCTGCCGTTTCGGCGCTTCCAGGCTGTCCTTGTGGTACACCAGCAGGTCGAGCGGCATTCCCACCGACAGGTTGCTGCGAATGGTCGAGTCGAACGAGATCAGGCCGCAGCGCAAGGCTTCATCGAGCGGCGTGTGGTAGCCAAGGTTGCGGTCCAGAATCG
Organism: Pseudomonas sp. TE21394; assembly: GCF_054057835.1. Taxonomy (NCBI): domain Bacteria; kingdom Pseudomonadati; phylum Pseudomonadota; class Gammaproteobacteria; order Pseudomonadales; family Pseudomonadaceae; genus Pseudomonas; species Pseudomonas sp. TE21394. Next base: position 4,323,565 of record NZ_JBSRZR010000001.1, read on the forward strand.
GTCGGCCGTACTTGCTTTCGCCCAATTGCAGGAACGGCGTGTCCGGCGTGGCCTGGAAGAAATTGCCTTGCGCGTAGACGTTGTAGATGGCCATCGGGTCGCCGGCGATCTGGCCGCCGACGATGAACGAACTGCTCAGGTCGATGCCGGCCGACAACTTGCTGCGATCGCGGCTGACCACTTCGCGCAGGGTGTCGGCGACCAGCACCGTCGCATCGTACAGCGTGGCCACGTTCAGCAGGTGGGTACCGGGGCCGCGGGTGCGCTGGCGCAGCAGGTTCACCACCGACTGCGAGGTCGCCAGGTTGCCGGCGGTCTGCAGGACGATCAGGCGTTCGCCCGGCACACCGAACACGAACAGCTTGGCAAAGCTGGCGATCTGGTCGATGCCTGCATTGGTGCGTGAGTCGCTGATGAAGACGAGCCCGTCCGCCAGGTGCATGGCGACACAGTAGGTCATGCTGGTTTCCTTGTTTTTCCAGTAATGGGCGGCGCCTGTCACTGTCGATGCACATGGACGCTGGCCTGCAGCGATTCGGCGCCGCCGCCACGGCGCACGCCCCTGACCGGGCAGGCATCGAGGTAGTCCAGGCCCACGGCCAGCTTCAGGTGACGCTCCGGCCGGGTCAGGCGGTTGGTGATGTCGAAGCTGTACCAGGCGCCGTCGACCCAGGCCTCGGCCCAGGCATGGCTGGCCAGGTGCTGCTCGTCTTCAGTGCACAGGTAACCGGAGACGTAGCGTGCCGGTATCCCCAGGCTGCGTGCGCAGGCGAGGAAGGCGTGGGTGTGGTCCTGGCAGACCCCGGCTGCGCCGCTGAACGCTTCGATGGCGGTGGTGCCCACCGACGTTGCGCCCGGGCTGTAGGGCATGTGCTCGGCCAGCCCGTGCATAAGCCCGATCAACGCCGCGCGGTCGCGGTGTTCACCGCAGTGGCGGCTGGCAAAGACCTTGAGCCTGTCATCGGCCTGGGTCAGGTGGCTGCCGCGCAGGAACGGCAGCGGCGACTGCTCGCCAGCCTCCTGCTCGCGTTCCGGGTCGATCTCCACCTGGCCACTGGCGGTCAGGGCCAGGTGGCCGTGGGGTTTGTCCAGGGTCAGCACGTGCAGGATGTTGCCATACGGATCGATCTGGCCTTTGACCTCGCAGGGCAGTTCCAGCTGCCATTCGTCGATACGCTGACGCTCGCTGCTGCGCGGCGTCAGGCGCAGGAACTGAATGCTGTTGCACACCTCGCTGGCATAGCTGTAGGTGGTGTCATGGCGAATGGACAGTTTCATACGACCTCCAGATAGGAGTGGTGGACTGCCTGGCCCAATTGGTTGATGCGCCCGATGAAGTCGCTCAGCCACGGGTGCAGGCCGGCTTCGAGGATCTCGTCGATGGCGGTGTAGCGCAGGCGCGCATTGAGTTCGGCGGCCATGCGCTGGGCGGCGCGGCGGTTGCTGCCCGGCAGGCTGGCAAGGATCTGGTCCAGTTCCTCGATGCAGGCGTGCAGCGAGCGGGGCACGTCCACCCGCAGCAACAGCAGTTCGGACACCGGCCGTGCACTGGGCGCGGCCCGGTACAGCTCGTTGAAGGCTTCGTAGGAGGTCAGTGCGCGCAACAAGGCACTCCACTGGTAATAGCCGCGGGCAGAGTCGTCGCTGACCTCTTCGGACGCCTCGCCAAACATTTCATAGCGGGCATCGAGCAGGCGCAGGGTGTTGTCTGCCCGCTCCAGGAACGTCCCCAGGCGGATGAAGCTGTAGGCATCATTGCGCATGATGGTGCCTGAGGTTGCCCCGCGGAACAGGTGCGAGCGTTCCTTGACCCAGTCGCAGAACTGGCTGATGCCATAACGGCCAAGACCATTGCCGGCAATGTTGCGCATCTCGATCCAGGTCGCGTTGATGTTCTCCCACATGTCGGCAGTGATACGGCCACGCACTGCGTGGGCATTGGTCCTGGCCGCCTGCAGGCAGCAATAGATGCTGCTGGGGTTGCTCGCGTCGAGGGCGAAGAAGTGCAGCATGCGCTCGCTGTCGAGTTCGCTGTGGCGGCGCCGGTAGTCGTCCAGCGTCCCTGACGCCAGCAGCGACATGGCCAACTCGGCATGCCCGTCACTGCGCCCGGCCTGGGGCATCAGTGACAGCGAATAACTGACCTCGAGCATGCGCGCCAGGTTTTCCGCGCGCTCCAGGTAGCGGGACATCCAGTACAGGTCGGAAGCGGTTCTTGAAAGCATGGTTCAGTCCTCCACCACCCAGGTGTCCTTGGTACCGCCGCCCTGCGACGAGTTGACCACCAGCGAGCCTTCCTGCAAGGCCACGCGGGTCAGGCCGCCTGGCACCAGGCGGGTTTCACTGCCGGACAGCACGAACGGGCGCAGGTCGATGTGGCGCGGCGCGATGCCGCTGTCGACGAAGGTCGGGCAGGTGGACAGGCACAGGGTAGGCTGGGCGATATAGGCGTGCGGGCGGGCCTTGATGCGGGTACGGAACGCCTCGATCTCGGCGCTGGTCGCCGCCGGCCCGACCAGCATGCCATAGCCACCGGAGCCCTGGGTTTCCTTGACCACCAGCTCGGGCAGGTGGGCCAGGACATGCGACAGGTCGGCCGGCCTGCGGCACTGCCAGGTGGGTACGTTGTTCAGTATCGGCTCTTCGCTCAGGTAGAAGCGGATCATGTCGTCGACATAGGGGTAGATCGACTTGTCGTCGGCGACCCCGGTGCCCACAGCATTGGCCAGCACCACATTGCCGGCGCGGTACACCGAGATCAGCCCCGGCACGCCCAGCATCGAGTCAGGGTTGAACGACAGCGGGTCGAGGAAATCGTCGTCGAGGCGACGGTAGATCACGTCGACCTGCTGCGGGCCGGCGGTGGTGCGCATGTAGACATGCTCGTCGCGGATGAACAGGTCGGCGCCTTCGACCAGCTCGATGCCCATTTCCCGCGCCAGGAAGGCATGTTCGAAATAGGCGCTGTTGAAGCGGCCGGGGGTCAGCAGCACGGCGGTAGGGTTGTCCAGCGGGCTGGCGCTCTTGAGCGTGTCCAGCAGCAGGTTGGGGTAGTGGTCGATCGGGGCGATACGCTGGGCGGCGAACAGCTCGGGGAACAGCCGCATCATCATTTTGCGGTCTTCGAGCATGTAGCTGACCCCGCTGGGGGTGCGCAGGTTGTCTTCCAGCACGAAGTAGCTGCCATCGCCATCACGGACCAGGTCGACGCCGGCGATATGGGCATACAGGCCACGGTGCAGCCCGAGGCCCTGCATGGCGATCTGGTAACCCTCGTTGGCCAGCACTTGCTCCGGCGGGATGATGCCGGCCTTGAGGATGCGCTGGTCGTGGTAGATATCCTCCAGGAACAGGTTCAGGGCTTGCACGCGCTGGATGCAGCCGCGCTCGACCATGCGCCATTCGCTGGCGCGAATGCTGCGCGGGATGATGTCGAAGGGGATCAGGCGCTCGGTGTCCTGTTTGTCACCGTACAAGGTGAAGGTGATGCCGGCGCGGTGGAACAGCAGGTCGGCTTCGCGTCGGCGTTGCTCCAGCAACTCCAGCGGGGTGTTGGCCAACCAGCGGGCGAACTCTTGGTAGTGCGGGCGGCAACTTCCGTTCGTGTCATACATTTCATTGAAAAATGCCCGGGACATACCCACTCCTTGCCACCGTTGCCGGCAGCTTCATTGCGGTTCATCTCAAATCTCTCGGTGCAGCCTTGCTGGGGTAGGTGGGTCCTGTGTCTGCCGTGAGCCTCTGGTTCGGTCAGGCAAGTGCGCCTGGCGTGGAGAAGCCTTTGCAATGAAGGTGCCGAAAGGCCGGCGTAGCGCGGAAGTGGTGGTGAATGAGCGGCAACCCTTTGATTCAGGACGGCTTTTCTGTGCTGGTTACTGTTGCACAGCGCACACCCGGGACGGGGCTGTGGGCAGGGCTGCCGGCGGGCATGCATCAAAAAGGCGCGTTCTGCGCCTGACCGCAGGGTTTGACCCGAGTTGGTGCTTGCCGCTTTCCAAGGGGCTATCGACGTCCCACGCATCGGCCTGTGCAACAACGACTCCAACCTGGTGCTACGTTCTGTACTAAATCTCTGTATGCGACATCTCTTTTCGTACAGAGCCCAGGAGCGAATCACGACTACAGCCCTAGCCGCTCGCTATCCCTCAGAAAAAAGCTGATGGCCGGCATTTCCCGGACATCACGGTGGAGTCATTGCGAATCGAACATTTGATACCCGCCGATCTGTCGACCCGGCACAGGATGATGCAAGCGTACCAGCAGCGGGGCCTGGCCCAAGCCAATCGGGCCGTCAGCCAGGTTGGACCGCCAGGCTGTTGCTGACCTTGCGCCCGAGCACCAGCACCGCAGCGAAGCCACAGCCCACCAGTGCGGTGGCCAGGCTCAACAGCACCGCGCTGCCCAGCTGGTCGACGATGCGCCCGCCGAAGAACGAGCCCAACGCAATGATCACCTGGAACATCGCAACGAACAGCGGCATGCCGCGTTCGACATCCTTCGGCGCGACCACGAACATCCAGATGCTGGCGCAGGCCGGGAACGCACCGAAGGCGAAGCCCCACAGCCCGATCAGCATCGCCGCGCCGGTAAGGCCGGTGGCGAAGTGCGGGAACAGGGCGGTGCTGATGCCGATCATCAACGCGACCAGCAGCAGGGTGTGACGCACGCTGCGGTTGGCGGCGAAACCGGCAAAAAGGTTGCCGATAACCCCGGCCACGCCATAAAGCAGCAGCAACGAGCCAATGGTCGGTCCATCGAAGCCGGCGCTTTGCTTGAAAAACGGGGCGACATAGGTGTACGCGGCAAAGTGCGCCAGGCCGATCAGCAACACGGCGATCAGGCCGACGCGCGCCAGTGGGTTGATGAACAGCGCCGGCAGGTCGCTGATGCGAATGGCCTTGTCCGGGTTGAGCCGGGGCAGCAACAGCACCTGAGCCAGCAGTACGGGGACACCCAGCAGCGCGGTGAGCAGGAAGGTCATGCGCCAGCCCATCAGGCCACTGAGCCAGGTGCCCACCGGCACGCCCAGCACGGTGGCCAGGGTCACCCCGACCATGATGATCGAGGTGGCCTGCGCAACGCCGACGCCCTTCGGCGCCAGGCGGCCGCTGAGGGCGATGGCGGTGGCCCAGAAGCCACCGATACTGATGCCCAGCAGCACGCGCCCGAACAGCAGCAGGCTGAAGTCGCTGGCGTAGGCCACCACCGCGTTGGCAACGATCATGATCAGTGTCAGGCCGATCAACAGGTAGCGACGATCCAGGGCGCCGATGCCCACCGACAACAGCGGCGCGGCAAGGGCGGCCATGATGCCGGGCAGGGTCACCATCAGGCCGGCATGGCCGGCACTGATGCCAAGGTCGCTGGCAACATCATTGAGTACGCCCACCGGCAGAAACTCGCTGGTCACCAGCGCAAAGGCGCCGACGGCGACCGAGAGGATCGCCAGCCACTGCTGTTTGACGCTTTGCTGGGCATGTTCGGGCAGGCCGCGAGGGGCCGGGCTGGAATTTGGCATGGTATTGGATTCCGAAACAGGGAGTCGCCTGGAGCAGGCGTACAAGCGGGGGAAAATCTGAAAGCGATTGTAAGGGGCGGTTTTGCCTGGCCAACAGGCGCGTCGTTCGATAGTAATCATCGATGCAATCGATGCGATGCCTGGCGCAGTGCCACGCTGTGGGTCCGGCAGTATAGGGAAGAAGCCGATTGTCTGCAGCAAGGAGCGCCGCGGTTCGGCCGCCCATCAAGGAAATCAGGCGCAGGTACTGCGCCTCGAGATTTATTGCATGAGTCAGCTTGATGCTTTCACATAGCCATACTAATACTATGGTACTGCCGAAGGGGATGATCATGCAGACGCGTTTCGTTGTGGTTCCCGCTGTGCCTCTCAAGAAAGAGACCTATCCCCGCGGGCTTGGCTTTCCCGCAGCCCTGGGGGAGGGTTACGACCTCTATGACACGCAAGAAAAGGTTCGCCTTAGCCTGAATCTTCCAACCCGCGCGCAAGCCGAGTTCGAATGTGAATGCCGCAACCGGTGCCCGGATGCCGAGGACGCGCCCATGGCTGGCAACGGTCTGGGTGCCATGGGCTGATCCGCGTTGTATGCATTGAGCGTGCATCAAGCGTGCTTGCGCAGCGCCTCCACCAACTGTGCCTTGGTCATGCTGGAGCGCCCCTTGATGTCCTTGCTGCGCGCTTCCTTCAACAGGCTTTCCTTGCTCTGCGTCTCCAGCGAGGCGCCCGAAGTGCGTGAATGGCCCTGACGCGATTTGGCGGCGCGTTTGGCCGAATCCGAGCGCGCGGTTTTCTGCTCTGCAGAAGAGGTCTTGCTGCCGGAGCCGCCTTTCTTCTCGCCGCCTCCGGACTGCTTGTTGACCGTCGCCCAGGCACGCGCTTCGGCTTCATCCTTTGACACGCCCTTGTGTTCGTAGCTTTCCTCTATATGTTCGGCCTTGCGCTTCTGCTTGTCTGTGTATTTGTCCTTGTCACCGCGTGGCATGGTCTTTTCTCCTGCTTGGGTTTGCCTGAACGGTTGAAACGGGTGCACCGGCAGAGTGCCGGGCAATGGACGAGCGGTCCGTTGCCCGGCCCGGTTCAGGTGTCGCTGACCTGCGACAATGGCCTGGCCACGTGCTCCAGTGAGCGGCGCTCGGCAGCCACGCCCCACACTGCCTGGGTGAGCGCGGCGATGATCATCAGCGCCGCGCCGAGCAGGTAGCCATACAGCACGTTCAGGCGTTCACCCGACTCGATCAGCGCGCCGAACAGGGTCGGGCCGATGAGGCCGCCAAGCCCGGTGCCGAAGGCGTAGAACACGGCGATCGCCAGCGCGCGGATTTCCAGCGGGAAGGTCTCTGCCACTGTCAGGTAGGCGGAGCTGGCCGCAGCCGAGGCAAAGAAGAAGATCACCATCCAGGCGATGGTCTGCTGGGTCACATCGAGCAGTTGCTGCTGGAACAGGTAGCCGCTGAGCGCCAGCAGGACGCCTGACACCAGGTAGGTCGCGCTGATCATGATGCGCCGGCCTAACGAGTCGAACAGCCGGCCCAGCAGCAACGGCCCGCAGAAATTGCCCAGGGCGAACGGCAGCACATACCAGCCCACCTGCGCCGACGGCACGCCATAGAAGTCGGTCAGTACCAGCGCGTAGGTGAAGAAGATCGCGTTGTAGAAGAAGGCCTGGGCCGTGAGCAAGGTCAGGCCTACCAGTGCCCGGCGCCGATGCTCGATGAACAGGCTGTGGAAGACCTCGCGCAGCGGCGTATGGCTACGCGCGCGCAGGCGCAGGGGAGGGGCCTGCACCGGCGGTATGGCAATGCCGCGGTGGCGGTAGTGGCGTTCGATCTCGGCAACGATGCGCTCGGCTTCCTCCGGCTGGTCGTGAACCACCAGCCAGCGCGGGCTCTCGGGTATCCACAGGCGCATCAGCATGATCACCAGGCCCAGAACTGCGCCAATGCCAAAGCACAGGCGCCAGCCCAGTTCGCCACCGGCCACGGCCGGGTCGAGCAGCACCACCGCAGCCACCGCGCCTAGCGCTGCGCCGATCCAGAAAGTGCCATTGATGGTCAGGTCGACCCAGCCGCGATAGCGCGCCGGGGTAAATTCCTGGATGGTCGAGTTGATCGCAGTGTACTCGCCGCCGATGCCGGCGCCGGTGAAGAAGCGGAACAGCAGGAAACTCCATAGGTCCCAGGAAAACGCCGTGGCCGCGGTGGCGCCGATATACAGGAACAGCGTGATGAAAAACAGCTTGCGCCGCCCCAGGCGGTCGGTCAGCCAGCCGAAGCACAACGCGCCGAGCACCGCGCCGGCGATATAGGCAGCTCCCGCCAGGCCGATGTCGGTGTTGCTCATGGCCAGGGCCGGGCTGTCCTTGAGGGCGCCCGACACCGAGCCGGCCAAGGTCACCTCCAGGCCATCGAGCAGCCAGGTGATGCCCAGCGCCAGCACCAGCAGCGTATGAAAGCGCGTCCAGGGCAGCCGGTCGAGGCGGGCTGGTATGTCGGTGCTGTGCAGGCGCACCCGCGCCATGGCTTTGCCGGGAGCTGTCGTCACGCCAGGCCCTCGGTTGCCAGCCTCAGCTGCCGGAGCCTGCGCCGCCGCCACCCGCACCGCTCGAACCGCCACTGCCGCCGCCGGTGCCGCTGCCCGTTCCGCTGCCAGCCCCGGTCCCCGTGTCGCTACCGCTGCCCGAACCACCTGTAGTGCCATCGCCACCCGTGCTGTCGGTGCCATTGTCATCCGTGCCGCCCGTGCCTGTACCCATGCCATCAGCCGGGGTGCCGGAGCCGCTCGCTCCACCTTGGCCGTTCATATGGCCATTATCGTGAGGCTGGCTGCCCGGGGCGGGCTGGTCGATCACATCCGTGGCGGCCAGCGCGAGGGGGGCGCTGATACCCAGGTACAAGGCGAGCAGCATCGATCGAGCCGTTATCGGTTGCATGGTGAATCTCCTTTTACAGTGGGTCACCCACTGTTCGGCCCGCAACCTGCGCATGGGTGCCGTGCCGGCGACAGACGGGCGCCGGGGCCATGGAGGCAGTCATGCAAACGACATATCGGCGGTTTAAGGTTGCGGCTGGCGCCTGCGCGTGCGTCGGGTCTTTCGGAAGCCAGGCTACGCCGTGATGGCGCGAGCGGGCGGCTCTAACCCGCGGCATGCCTTTCGTCGGTCACAAAGCTGTAACATTGCTGCTGCAAAGTGTGCCGGCCATCACACGGAGCGCTTTTCCATGATACGCCTGATGAAGTCTGCTGCACTTGCCGTTGCCGTTTCTGTCTGCGCCACTTCGGTCGCGTTCGCCGCAGAGAACGTACGCCTGACCGGTTCCGGCGCCAGCTTCCCAGCACCTATCTACCTGACCTGGTTCAAGGCCTTCAGCAAGGAAACTGACGGCGTCACCGTGGATTACCAGTCCAAGGGGAGCGGGGCCGGTGTTCAGGACTTTCTGAACAAGACTGTCGACTTCGCTGCCAGCGACTCGGCCATGAAGCCGGAAGAAATCGCCAAGGTCGGTGAAGGTGTACAGTTGCTGCCGATGACCGCCGGTGAAATCGTCCTGGCCTACAACCTGCCAGGTAACCCAAAGGGGCTGAAACTGCCGCGCGATGTGTACGCCAACATCTTCCTCGGCAAGATTACCCAGTGGAACGACCCGCAGATCGTCGCGGCCAACCCTGAGCTGAAACTGCCAGCCACCCCGATCACCGTGGTCGTGCGCGCCGACTCCAGCGGTACCACCGCGGTCTTCACCAAGCATTTGGCGGCCATCAACGCCGACTTCAAGCAAACGCTGGGTGAAGGCAACACCGTCAACTGGCCGGCCAGCGACAAGTTCATCAAGTCGCCGAAGAACGATGGGGTAACCGCCACCGTGCGCCAGACCCCGGGTGCCATCGGCTACATCGAATATGGCTTCGCCAAGCTGGCCAAGGTCGACTTCGCCCAGCTGCAGAACAAGGCCGGCCAGTACGTGGTGCCGAACGCCGAAAGCGGTGCCGAGGCGCTGGCTGCGGTGAACATGCCGGAAAACCTGGTGGCCTGGCTGCCTGACCCGGACGGCGCCAAGTCCTACCCGATCACCTCGTACACCTGGATGATCTTCCGCAAGGACAACGGCAACCCGGCCAAGGCCAAGGCCATGCGCGAGATGGTCGAGTACAGCCTGACCGAAGGGCAGAAAGTCGCCGACTCGATGGGCTACATCCCGCTGCCGCCATCGGTGGTCGACCAGGTGCGCAAAGCGTCCGCCAACATCCAGTAATACCGCCAGGCGCTCCCGGTGTGGTCATGCCGCCATGCCGGGGACGTTTGTCCCCAGTCCCGGAACCTGCCCATGAACACACCTTTCGCCATCCCGGAAAACCCTCACTCCGCGTGCCAGCCGCCGTCTGCGAAAGACTTCCTGGTTGATCGCACCTTCCGTGCGCTGGCACGCATCGGTGTGGTGCTGGTGCTGGCGCTGGTCTTCGCGCTGGTCTACGAAGTAGGGCGCAAGGCACTGCCCGGCATCGAGAAGCACGGCTTCGATGTGTTGTTCGGCAGTGTCTGGGACGTCAACCAAGGCAAGTACGGTATTCTGCCGGCGATCTGGGGCACCCTTTACAGCGCCCTGATCGCCCTGTTGATCGCCGGTTTCTTCGGCGTCAGCATGGCCATTTTCCTCACCCAGGACTTCCTGCCGGCCAAGCTGGCAGCAGTGTTCCGCACCATTGTCGAGCTGCTTGCTGCGATCCCCAGCGTGGTTTACGGCCTGTGGGGGATCTACGTGGTGATCCCGGCCATCCGCCCGCTGACCACCTGGCTGAACAGCGAGCTGGGCTGGATTCCCTTTTTCGGTACGTCCCTGAGCGGGCCCGGGCTGCTGCCTGCCGCGCTGGTACTGGCCATCATGATTCTGCCGACCATTGCCGCCGTTTCGCAGGATGCGCTGACCAGCGTGCCGATGAAAACCAAGCAGGCGGCCTATGGCCTGGGCGCCACCCACTGGGAGGCGATCCTCAAGGTGATGGTGCCGTCCGCGGCCACCGGCATCTTCGGTTCGCTGGTGCTCGGCCTGGGCCGGGCACTGGGCGAAACCATGGCACTGGCCATGCTGGTCGGCAATGCCAACAACATATCCGTGTCCTTGTTCGCCCCGGCCAACACCCTGGCCGCGCTGCTGGCGCTGAACTTCCCGGAGGCTGGGCCGAACGAGGTCGAAGTACTGATGTACGCCGCCCTGGTACTGATGTTCATCACCCTGCTGGTGAACGTACTCGGCTCGATGATCATGCTCTACGCCCAGCGGGGTAACAAATGATGACCGACCTGACCACCCCGACCAAGGCTTTGCCCAGCCTGCAGCGCAAGCTGGAAGGCCGCTCCCTGCGCAGCCTGGTGCTGACCACGCTGGCCTGGTGTGCGGCACTGGTGGCCAGCGTGCCGCTGGTGTCCGTGCTGTACATGCTGATCACCCGTGGTGGCGCACGCCTCAACCTCGAGGTGTTCACCGAGCTGCCGCCCACCGGTTTCGAGATGGGCGGGGGCTTTGGCAACGCCATGGTCGGCACCTTCGTCATGGTCGGCATTGCCGCTGCCATCGCTGTGCCGGTGGGTATTCTGGCCGCCGTGTTCCTGGCTGAACTCGGCCCGGACAGCAAGCTGGCCAACGCTGCGCGCTTCGCCGCCCGGATGCTCACCGGCCTGCCATCGATCCTGGCCGGGGTATTCGCCTACGCCCTGGTGGTGATGACCACCGGTACCTACTCGGCGCCCGCAGGCGGCGTGGCCCTGGCGGTACTGATGCTGCCCATCGTCGTGCTGACCGCGGAAGAGTCGATGAAGATGGTGCCCAAGATCATGAAGGATGCCGCCTATGGCATGGGCTGCACCCGGGCCCAGGTGATCTGGAAAATCGTCCTGCCTACCGGCCTGCCGGCCATCCTCACCGGGGTCATGCTGGCCGTGGCACGTGCCGCTGGCGAAACGGCGCCGCTGTTGTTCACCGCCCTGTTCAGCAACTACTGGATCCTGCATGACGGCGACCTGGCCGTCATGAACCCTACGGCCTCGCTGGCCGTGCTGATCTACAACTTCTCCGGCATGCCATTCGACAACCAGCTCGAGCTCGCCTGGGCAGCCTCGCTGGTACTGGTGATGATCGTGCTGGTAATCAACATTCTGAGCCGAGTATTCGGCAAGCCCAAGTATTGAAAGGGAGCACCCGATCTTGAACGTCTCCACTGCGCAAAAAGCCGCTCCCGTGGTCAGCGAAGCACCCATCGTCATGGACTGCAAGCTGGACAAGATCTTCTACGGCAACTTCATGGCCGTGCGCGACAGCCACGTACCGATCCGCAAGAACCAGATCACTGGCTTCATCGGCCCGTCAGGCTGCGGCAAGAGTACCGTGCTGCGCAGCCTCAACCGCATGAACGACCTGGTCAAGGGCTTCCGCTTCGAAGGCCACGTGCATTTCCTCGGCCAGGATGTCTATGGCAAGGGGGTCGACCCGGTCGTGGTGCGCCGCTATATCGGCATGGTGTTCCAGCAGCCCAACCCGTTCTCGATGAGCATCTTCGACAACGTCGCCTTCGGCTTGCGCCTGAACCGCTACAAGGGTGACATCGGCGACCGCGTCAAGCATGCACTGCAGGGTGCCGCGCTGTGGGACGAAGTCAAGGACAAGCTCAAGGTCAGCGGCCTGTCGCTGTCCGGTGGCCAGCAGCAACGCCTGTGCATCGCCCGCGCCATCGCCACCGAGCCGGAAGTGCTGCTGCTGGACGAGCCGTGTTCGGCGCTCGATCCCATCGCCACCCGCCGGGTGGAAGAACTGATGGTCGAATTGAAGAAGGACTACACCATCGCGCTGGTTACCCACAACATGCAGCAGGCGATTCGCGTGGCTGATGAAACCGCGTTCTTCTCGGTCGACATCTCCCAGGGCACCCGCACCGGCTACCTGGTGGAAATGGGCCCGACCACGCAGATCTTCCAGCACCCGCGCGAGCAACTGACCGCTGACTACATCAGCGGCAAGTTCAGCTGAACCTTGGCCGCATCATTTTCCGTTGAAGTGTTACTCGGGATTTCCAATGCCAGCCACGCGTCGTCTTGATCTGTCAGCGGTAGAGCGCGCACTGCGTGAGGTGCAGGGCCGTTTTGCCGAACTCAGCGAACACTTCACCGAGCCGCGCGATCCGTTCACCGACGAGGTGCTGCTGAATGTGGTTGAAGGCTATGCCCTGATTGACGAGTATGTCGCACGCGGTATCGACCTTTTCGACCTGCAGCAGCTGAACCTGATGCTGGAGATCAATGCCACTGTGCTGTGTGGCAGCGATTCTGCCCGGCGCCGGGAGTTCGCCGCGCATCTTGCCGCGACCGAGGCGCGCTTCTTCAACAACGTCGAAGGCGGTATCAAGGATCTGTACAACTGGTATTGGGCGTACCGCAGTGATTCGATCTGGAAGCGCGCCGCCGGTGTCTACGTGCGCATCCTCAGCAAGCCGCAGCTGTTCATCGAAGGCAACAACCGCACCGGGTCGCTGCTCGTCAGCTACCTGCTGATGCGCGCCGGGCTGCCACCCTTCGTGCTGTCGCTGGACAACGCCGAGGGCTACTTCAACCCGTCATCGGTCATCCGCAATTCCGCCAAACATGGTGTCAAGGCCTTGTACGAACTACCCAAGATCAAGAAGAAGTACGCCGCGTTCCTTGAAGCGAAGGCGCCTGAACCGGGCCAGTTTTTCCTGGGCGGCATGCCTGTGCCAGCCTGCAAGAGGTGCCGCTGATGCACGGGTCTTCACTGCTGCAGCGTGGCTGGCAGGCCGTCGAGCGCCGATTCAACCGGCCAAAGGTGCGCATTTCGTTCGACATCGACGACACGCTCGCCTGCCAGCCGGACCACGCCGCTGCCGAGCACAGCAGGCTGCCGGCATTTGTCCATCGCTGGTTGGGCGAACCCCTGCGCAGTGGCACGCGCGCGTTGATCCGCGACCTGCGCCGCCAGGGCTGCAGCATCTGGATCTATACCTCGTCGGGGCGCACACCGTCCTACATCCGCCGCTGGCTGATGCTTTACGGCATCCGTGTCGACGGGGTGGTCAACAGCGACCGGCACCAGCATGTCCTGGCCATGAACGGGCTTGGCCATGCACCGTCGAAATTGCCCTCGGCGTTCGACATCGATCTGCATGTGGATGATTCCGAGGGGGTGCGGCTGGAAGGCGTCGACCACGGTTTCCGTGTGCTGGTGGTGTGCCCGAAAGATGAACACTGGGTGCAGAAGGTCAAGGATGCCGCGGTCGATGTTCAGGCCCAGCTGGCCTGGCAGCAACCGCACCGCTATGAAGTGCCGGTGCGGCTACGTTCACAAGCACTGGCGTCCTGAAGCCAAGCGATTGCGCGTCCATGGCTAATGGCCAGATCAAGGGCTCTGCGGTTTCTGCGCGGGCGGGCTTTTGTATTGGTACCTGCCTGCCATTAATACCTAAACCCTAAGTCTTGCCTCCCGGCCCAATCCGGTAGCGGGCCCGAATGCTCAGGCCCCACACGCCGACCCAAAGCACCCGCCAGCCCGCTCCAAAGCAGCGTTTCTGGCCCTTTGTCCGGTTCTGATAATCGCCTCCGACATCCCGTCCCCGTTTCGGAGCGCGCCATGTACAACAATAAGAATCTGTCCCCCCGTTTGCTGGCGGCTGTCACCGTCAGCCTGTCGAGCCTTTGCCTGAGCAGTATCGCCGAGGCCGAGATCATGCTGTACGACAAGGACCAGACGACGTTTTCCACCGACGGCTATATCAATGCCTTCTATGTCAACAGCGATGTCGACCGCGAGGGGGAGCAGTTCGACCGCCGCCAGTCGCGGGTGAAGATGGGGTTCCTGCCCAACTACCTGGGCTTCAACATGGGCAAGCAGGTGGACGACCTCAAGCTCGGCGCGCGCGCCTCGTTCTGGGTGACCATCAACGACAGCGAAACCAACGGCACCGACACCGCCATCGACGTACGCCAGTTCTACGGTACCGTGGCCAACCCGGAATGGGGCGAGGTCCTGATCGGCAAGGATTTCGGCCTGTTCGCCCGCTCCAACATCCTGCTCGACGAACTGCTGGCCGGCTATGGCCAGGTCAGTGACACACTGGGCCTGGTGGACGGCGGCGGGGTATCGTTCGGCAACATCGGCAGCGGCTACCCATACCCGTTCCCCACCTCGCAGATCACCTACCGCACCCCGGTGATGGACGGCCTGCGCGTCGCGGTAGGCATCATGGACCCGGTGGACACCAACGACAGCAGCCCGACCGGCAAGGCCTACCAGGAAAACCCGCGCACCGAAAGCGAGATCACCTACCAGTTCGACCTGGGCGGGGCGCAGATCTACAGCTGGGTCAACGGTAGCTACCAGACCTCCGACAACACCGACCCGGCAGTGCAGTCGGTTACTTCCAAAGGTGTCGGCTACGGCGTGCAGGCGAAGATGGGCGGGCTGTCGCTGACCGGTTCGGGGTTCCAGGCCAAGGGCATCAACCCGTTCTTCACCAACAACGCTGGCGAACCGACCCTGCGCAATGTCGACAGTGACGGCTACCTGCTGCAGGGCTCGTACAAGTTCGGCAAGAACCGTGTGGCGCTGTCCTATGGCAAGACCAAGGACGATGGCAACGGTGCGGTCGACAGTGGTGCGGATTACGAAACTCGTGGAGTGGCGCTGTTCCATGACATCAATGACAACCTCAAGCTGGTTGCCGAGTACAACCAGTTCTCCATCGAGGGTCATGAAACCAGTGCGCAGGACGAAGACACCGATACCTTTGCGGTTGGGGCGGTGCTCACCTGGTAGGTCCTCGGCCTCGACTCAAGATTGCTGGGGCTGCTGTGCAGCCCTTTCGCGGCGCAAGGCCGCTCCCACAGTTACCGCGCAGGGTTCGTGAAATTGGCCTTGCGCGGTCGATGTGGGAGCGGCCTTGCGCCGCGAAAGGGCCGCGCAGCGGCCCCGGCAATCGTCAGGGAGCGCTATTACAACCATGGAACCGCCCACCTGCTACCCAAGTAGCATTCGTCGCCAATGGTCGCCTTCGTACACTCTTTGCTCAGCCAACCCGCGCCGGAGACCAGGATGCAGCAGGCTCACAACGACGGTGTGGTCAGTGCCATGTCCCAGGCAACCGACGCCCGGCTGGCAGCCCAGGAGCTGGCAGTGCAGTTGCTGCACCCGCATCTGGGCTTCGTGCTGTTCTTCTGTTCCGCCGAATACGACCTGCAGGTGCTGGGCGAGGCCCTGGAGCAGGGGTTTGGCGGAATCCGCCTGGTCGGTTGTACCAGCGCCGGCGAAATCACCCCGCTGGGCTATGGCCGCAACTGCATCACGGCGGTCGGGTTCGACCATCGGCATTTTTCCATCGCCACCGGGCTGATCGACGAGATGGAGCACTTCAGCCTGATCGATGCCCAGCAAATGGTCGAGCGCCTGGTCGGTACCTGCCGCAGCAATACCCTGGCGCCGATCAAGGGCCACAGCTTTGCCCTGACCCTGCTCGACGGCCTGTCCAGCCGTGAAGAGATGGTGCTCGCCGCACTCAGCGCCGCCCTCGGGGATATTCCGCATTTTGGCGGTTCGGCCGGCGACGACAACTACCTGACCCGCACCCACGTGTATTTCGGCGGCGCGTTCCATAATGGCGCGGCGGTGGTGGTGCTGGTCAATACCTGGCTCGACTTCGAGGTGTTCACCACCCACCACATCCTGCCGCGGCAGGAAAAGCTGGTGGTCACGGGCGCCGACAGTGCCTTGCGCCGGGTCTATGAACTGAATGCCGAGCCGGCAGCCGAGGAGTACGCCCGGCACATCGGCGTGCCGGTGGCCGAGCTCGATCATCAGGTATTCGCCGCCCACCCGTTGGCCGTGCGCATCCATGACCAGTACTACGTGCGCGCGATCCAGCAAGTTCACCCGGACCAGAGCCTGAGCTTCTACTGCGCGGTGGAGAACGGCATCGTCCTCACCGCCATGACGCCCGGCCCGCTGTTGCCCAATCTGCACCAGCTGTTCGACGGCCTGCAGCAGCGTCTTGGCCCGCTGTTGCTGAGCATCGGTTGCGATTGCTTCCTGCGGCGGCTGGAACTGGAAGGCCAGCACGGCCTGGAGCCGATCGGCGCATTCCTGCGCGAGCAGCGGGTGATCGGCTTCAACACCTACGGAGAACAGTTCAATGGCATGCACATCAACCAGACCTTCACCGGCGTCGCCATTGCCCGCAACCGGCCTCCCGTCAATCGCTGACCTGCAGGCCGAGGTCGCCCGGCTGCAGCATGAAAACCACAAGCTGCAACGTATCAACGGCGCCCTGATCGAACGTGTCGAGTCCGGCGTAACCCGCGGCAACGACCCCTACGCCGCGTTCCAGCACTCGGTGGTGCTGGCCGAGCAGGTGCGCGAGCGCACCGATGCCCTGAACCAGGCGATGGCCGAGCTCAAGGCGGTCAACCGCCTGCTCAGCGAGGCGCGGCAGCGGGCCGAGACTGCCCACCAGCACCAGATCCGCCTGATCACCGATAATGTCCCGGCGCTGATCGCCTACCTCAACGCCGAGCTGGTCTACGAATTCACCAACAAGGTCTACGAAGAATGGTACTGCTGGCCACCCGGCGTGATGCTCGGCCTGAGCCTGCGCGAGGCCCACAGCGAACAGCATTACCAGCGCCTGGAAGCTTATGTGGTACGCGCGCTGGCAGGCGAGAGCGTCACGTTCGAGTTCGCTGAAACCAACAGCAGCGGGCAGGAACGCTACATGCTGCGTTCCTACGTGCCGAACCGCCTGGCCAGTGGCGAAGTGGCCGGTATCTTCGTGCTGATCCGCGACATCACCGAGCGGCGCAATACGGCGCAGGCGCTGCACCAGGCCTATCAGCACCTCGAGCAAAGGGTCCGTGAGCGCACGGCCGAACTGACCAGCCTCAATGAACAATTGCTGCGGGAGATCGAGGAGCGCAGCCGCGCCGAAGCGCGCCTGCGCGAGGCCAAGCGCGAGGCCGAACAGGCCAACCTGTCGAAGACCAAGTTCCTCGCGGCGGTCAGCCATGACCTGCTGCAACCGTTGAACGCAGCGCGGCTGTTCACCAGTGCGCTGCTCGAAAGCCGCGAGCCGCAGCACAGCACGCAGCTGGTACGCAATGTCAGCAACTCGCTGGAGGATGTGGAGAACCTGCTGGGCACCCTGGTGGATATTTCCAAGCTGGACGCCGGGGTGATCAAGGCCGACGTCGCACCCTTCGCCCTTGGCGAACTGATGGACAACCTGGCCGCCGAGTATGCCCAGGTGGCCCGCAGCGAAGGGCTGGCGCTGCATTTCGTGAGCTGTTCGGCCGTGGTGCGCAGTGATATTCAGTTGTTGGCGCGGATCCTGCGCAACCTGCTCAGCAACGCCATTCGCTATACCCCGCGTGGGCGCGTGGTGCTGGGCTGCCGGCGTCTGCGAGGTGGCCTGCGCATCGAAGTATGGGACAGCGGCATCGGCATCGCCGAAGAGCACCTGGAGGAAATGTTCCAGGAATTTCGCCGCGGCGATGTGCAGCGCCCGCAGCAGGACCGTGGCCTGGGCCTGGGCCTGGCGATCGTGGAGAAGATCGCCGGTATCCTTGGCCACCGCATTCGGGTGCGTTCCTGGCTTGGCAAAGGCTCGGTGTTCGCGGTGGAGGTGCCTGTGACCACTACCGCGCCCAAGGCCCAGCCGAGCCTGGCGATCAGCGAACCGATGCTGGAACGCCTGCGCGGGGCACGGGTCTGGGTGCTGGATAACGATGCCGCCATCTGCGCCGGTATGCGCACCTTGCTGGAGGGCTGGGGGTGCCAGGTGGTGACTGCATTGTCGGAAGAAGACCTGGCCCGCCAGGTGGACAACTACCACGCCGATGCCGACCTGCTGATTGCCGACTACCACCTCGACAACGACTGCAATGGTGTCGATGCGGTGGCGCGGATCAACGCCCGCCGTACCCAGCCGCTACCGGCGTTGATGATCACCGCCAACTACAGCAACGAGCTCAAGCAACAGATCCGCGAGTTGGGCCACACCCTGATGCACAAGCCGGTGCGGCCGATGAAGCTGAAAACGGCGATGAGCCACCTGCTTTCCAGCAGCCAGCCATCGCTTGGCGCATAGCCGGTTCAGCGGCGCAGGTAATCGCCGAAGTCGATATCGCCGGCGCTGAGGATTGCCTGCACCCGGTTGTGCACGTTGAGTTTGCGCAGGATCGCCGAAACGTGGGCCTTGACCGTGGTTTCGGCGATGTCCAGGGTGTAGGCGATCTGTTTGTTCGACTCGCCCTTGGTCATGCGCTCGAGCACCAGCAATTGCTTGCGGGTCAGCGCCTGGAGCATTTCCGGCGGGAAGCTCGGGGTATCGTTCAGGCGCCGGCTGGTGCTGCTTTTCTGGGCACGGATGATATCGGGCGGCAGGTAGACATTGCCGTTGAGGATCTGCTCGATCGCGTCGATCATCTGCGAACGTGGCGAGGACTTGGTGATGAACCCCACCGCCCCGTAGGTGATGGCCTGCAGCACGATCTGCTTTTCCTGCTCGGCCGAGACGATCACCACCGGTGTGGTGGGGGCCTCGTTGCGCAGGGTGATCAGGCCGTTGAGGCCGTGCATGCCAGGCATGTTCAGGTCGAGCAGGATCAGGTCGAGGTCGTCGTGTTCGCGGGTCAGCGCCAGGGCACTGTCGAGGTCGGCAGTTTCCGTGACTTCGCAGCCCTGGAACCCGTCGCTGATGACATTGTGGATGGCCTCGCGAAACAGCGGGTGATCGTCGGCAATCAGAATTTTGTACATGGCCTTTTCACCTCGTTTTTATGGGATGGAGCGGGGCACGCATGCGGCAAGTGAATTCAGGGGAAGGGTTCCGGTTGCGCGGGGGCGACCGGCAGATCGGCCTGCTGCCAGGCGTCCAGGCCGTCGCGATACCAGTACAGGTGGTTATAGCCCAAGGCTTTTGCGCGTTTTACCGCGTTCCAGCTCAACCAGCAATCCGAGCGGCAGTAAAACACCAGTGGCTGCTGCCGGCGCCCGGCGGTGGCGTCTTGCAGGTGGCGCGCGAAGTAGCCTTGCCAGGCCGGGCTCAGCTCGCCGTCACCGGTGTTGGCCAACCAGCGGCTGCCGGGGATATTGCTGTGCGGTTCGTCCTCGATGAAGCGGCCTTGCAGCCATTGGCGCCGATAGACATCGATCAGCACTGGGGCGGGGGTCTGCTTCAGCAGGCCTTGCAGCGTGGCGGTGTCGATGACCTTTGCGCCGTCCACCTGTTGCGGTGTCGGGCTGCGGTAGACGCCGGTGCGATAACCGTCGGCGGAAAACAACGGCTCCGTGCCGGCCTGGGCGATGCCCAGCGACAGACTCAGCGAAAAGGCCACCAGCAAGGGGCGCGGCAGCCGGGGCAGGGCACGGGGCATGGGGGTCATCCTTTTTGTTATAGGCCCATTACATGCCAGCGGCGGTGCATTGTGAATGCGACGATCAGACAGCAAAGGCAGTACTAAAGTAGTAGAAAGCCGGGTGCCTCTGGCCTGATCCTGCCCAATATCCGAATGCGTGCGCGATTCCCTGTGGGAGCGGGTTTACCCGCGAACACCGGCCAAGCCGGTGCCATGCAGCGCGTCGCCTTCTTCGCGGGTAAACCCGCTCCCATACGGACGCTGTTCATTCAACGGGGCCGGCGAAGGGGCCCGCAGGGGGACAGCTGCCAATCAGCGCGGCTTGCGCAATGCCGCGTGCTGGGGGTTGAAGGTGAGGATCGCCAGCAGGGCGAACAGCGCGGTCAGGCCCAGGCACACCGCCATCGCCAGCGGGTTCAGGCGCTCGTACAAGGCAAAGCGCACCAGTTCCACCGCATGGGTGAACGGGTTGACCGCACACAGCCAGTACAGCCACTGGCTGGCCTCCTGCATCTTCCACAGCGGGTACAGCGCCGAAGACAGGAAGAACAGTGGGAAAATCACGAAATTCATCACCCCGGCAAAGTTCTCCAGTTGACGGATCGCGTTCGACAGCAACAACCCCAGGGCGCTGAGCATCAATGCCACCAGCAATAGTGCCGGTAGCGCCAGCAGCAAGCCTGCGGCCGGTGGCTGCACGCCGTACAGCCAGGCAATGGCCAGGAAGGCGTACACCTGCAGCAGGGAGATCAGCGAGGTCGCCAACAGTTTGCTGGCAAGCAGGAACGGCCGTGGCAACGGGCTGGTCAGCAGCACCCGCATGCTGCCCATCTCGCGGTCATATACCATCGACAGCGAACCTTGCATGCCGTTGAACAGCAGGATCATGCAGGCCAGACCGGGGATGATGTACACCTCGTAGGGGATATAGGTGTCGTAGGGCTCGATGATGGCGATGCCCAGGGCCGCGCGAAACCCGGCGGCGAACACCAGCAGCCACAGCAGCGGGCGCACCAGGGCGCTGAGAAAGCGCGTACGCTGCAGGACGAAACGCAGGCATTCGCGCAGCAGAATGCCGTTGAAGCATTGCCAGTAGGCGTTCATAGGGCATTGGCTCCTGAAGGTGCGCTGGT
Source organism: Pseudomonas sp. TE21394 (assembly GCF_054057835.1). Classification (NCBI taxonomy): domain Bacteria; kingdom Pseudomonadati; phylum Pseudomonadota; class Gammaproteobacteria; order Pseudomonadales; family Pseudomonadaceae; genus Pseudomonas; species Pseudomonas sp. TE21394. The sequence continues at coordinate 4,344,617 of NZ_JBSRZR010000001.1, forward strand.
CAGGCGGGCGAAGGCGTGGTCGAGGTCGCCGCCGTGCTCCTGGCTCAGGGCCGCGGCCGTGCCACAGGCCACCAGGCGCCCCTGATGCAGGATCAGCAGGTCGTCGCTGGGTTGGACTTCGTCCAGCAGGTGGGTGGTCCACAGCACGCTGAGGCGTTGTTCGCGACACAGCAGCCGCAGGTGCTGGTTGAGCGCCAGGCGGCTGGCCGGGTCGAGGCCGGCGCTGGCTTCATCGAGCAACAGCAGGCGCGGTTCGTGCAGCAGCGCGCGGGCAATCTCGACCCGGCGTCGATGGCCGATGTTCAATGCCCGGACTGGCTCGCGCCGGCGCTCATCGAGGCCCTGGCGGGCCAGTTCGGCTTCCACCCGCAGGTTGGCCTGGCGCCGCGACAGGCCATGCAGCGAGGCGTGGTAGCGCAGGTTCTGTTCGACGCTGAGGTCCAGGTCCAGGGTGCTTTGCTGGAACACCACGCCCAACTGGCGCAAGGCCGGACGCGCGGCGTTGCGCAGGGAACAGCCACACACGTGGATGTCACCCTGCTGCAGGTCGTAAAGCCGCGTAAGCAGCGCTGTCAGGGTCGACTTGCCGGCCCCGTTGGGACCCAGCAGCGCGGCGAAGCGCCCGGGCGCCAGGCTGAACGTGACCTGCCTGAGCGCCTGGCGCTGGCCATAGGCAAAGCTCAGGTCACTCACTTCCAGCGTGTTCATGGCGTCACCACCACACCCCAGGGGTAGCGGCCGACCTTCACCGACTTGAGCACCTTGAGGTTCTTCGCATCGATTACCGATACGTCACCGCTGACGCCGTTGGTGGCCAGCAACTGGCTCTGATCCGGGGTGAATGCCAGCTGCCATACCCGCCGCCCCACCAGCAAGTAGTCAAGCACCTCGAAGGTTCTGGCATCGACCACCGCCACATGGTTGGCGGGGCCCAGCGCGACAAAGGCGTACTTGCCATCGGCGCTGAGCTTGATCCCAACCGGCTGCACTTTGTCCGGGTGCACGCCCTTGATCTGGAAGTTGAGGATTTTCAGCACCTGGCGCGTGGCCACGTCGAGGATGGTCACAGTGCCGCCGATTTCCGCCGAGGCCCACAGCCGCGTGCCGTCCTGGCTGAATTCGACAAAGCGTGGCCGTTGGTCGACCGGGGTGCTTTCGGCCAGGGTCTGGGTGCTGGTGTCGATCCAGTGCAGCATGTTGGTGGTTTCGCTGGTATTGACCGCCCACTTGCCATCCGGGCTCACCGCCATGCCTTCAGGCTCGATGCCGACATCGATCTGGCCGAGCACCTTGTCGGTCTGGGTGTCGATCACGGTTACCAGTGCGTCGTCCTCGTTGGACACGTACAGCCAGCGGTCGTTGGGGTGCAGGGCGAACTGCTCGGGGTCCTTGCCGGAGGGCAGCTCCTTGATGATCTTGCGCGTGGCCACGTCCATCACCTGGACCCGGTCCGAGTCGCTGGCGCAGATGTACAGCAGCTTGTGGTCGTGGGACAGCAGCAGGCCGCGCGGGCGCTGGCCTACCGGCAGGGTCTCGGTGACTTGCAGGGTGTGCAGGTCGATCAGGCTGAGGCTGTTGTCCTTCTCGTTCGAGACCCAGGCGGTGGCGGCCATGGCCTGGCCGCTGGCGAGCGCCAGGGCGCCCGAGAGCAGGCTGGGGCAAAGCAGGGCCCGGTGGAACAGGCGGCGAGGCATGGCGAAATCCTTTTTTTGTTGTGGTTATCGGCTCAAGGGTAGCTACAGCTGACTTCGGGCTTGTCGTAGCCCAGGCTGTCCATTTCGTTGAACGGGTGCAGGAAACCTTCCTGCGGCGAAGTGCTGACCAGCGCCCGTGGCTGCACCAGCGGAATCGGCTGGCGCAGCTCACCGTTCCACGGGCGATAGCTGAGTTTGCGGCCCTTGAAGCCGTCCAGCGGCAGTTGTTCGCTGAGCAGCAACTGCTGCACGGTGCGCGGTTCGGCCTGGCGCAGTTTGCTGACTGCGCTGGCGACACTGCGCACGGCCATCCAGGCGGCGAAGTCGCGGTCGTTCATCCAGCGCCCGGCCTGGGCCTCGAAACGCTTTTGCAGCTGCGCCGCGCCGAAGGTTTCCACGGTCTTGTGCCAGCCGGTCGGGGTCAGGCCCTGGGTCCCGGCGACCGGGCGTGGGTACCAGGTCTGGTAGGGCAGGTATTCGCCGAAGTCGCCGCGCTCGTCGGCCACCAGCACCACATCGTACTCGGCAGTCTGCGTGAACAGCGGCATGTCGGCCTGGGCGCTGCGGCGCTGGTCGTTGTCGAAAGTCCAGGGTTTCTCGGCCACCAGCTGCAGGCCGAAGCGTTTCGCGGCACGCCGCAGGGCAGCGGCGTAGGCGCGGTCGTCATCGGTCTGGCCGACGATCAGCAGCGCCCGCTGCCATTTGCGCAACACCAGGAATTGCGCCAGGGCATCGGCCAGCATGGCGCGGCCGGGCAGGCTGTGCAGCACATTGCCCAGGCACTGGCTGCTGCGCAGGCTGTCGTCCGGGCTGCCGGCGTTGAACAGCAAGCTGTCAGGCAGTGCCGCAGACACGGCGCGCAAGCTGGCCGCGGGGGCATTGACCACGAACAGCCGCAGGCCTTGCTCACGCTGGGCCTTGGCGGCCTGCAGCAGGGCTGCGGGGCTGTCGACGCTGGCTTCGGTCAGTTGGAATTGCTGCTGCAGGAAGCGGCCGCTGCTGTTGCTGTCGACAATCGCCAGCCTGGCGCCTTGCAGCCCGGCGTCGCCGGGCTCGGGGATGACATTGGACAGCAGCGGGCCAGGGTCGGGGCGATAGCCCAGGTAACCGATGCGCACCTGCAAGGGCTCGCCAGCCTGGCCCGCGGCGGCGGAAGCCGGGGCCGCAGACAGGGTGGCGACGACGCCCAGCAGGCAGGTCAGGACAAGGTGGGCAGGCTGGCGCATAGAGCGACTCCACGGCAGATGGCGCCAGCATAGGAAGCCCACCACGCCGGGGAAATATGCAGAAAGTAGCGCCTGGCCGGTACCAAGGTAGTAATTCGCCACGCTGGCCCCGGTCTTACGATGGACCGCAATCTCGCCACACTGAGGAAAACCGCGCATGCGCCTGATTGACCTGTCGGCCCTGTGGCGGATCAACCTTTGCGTCACTGTGTTTTTCCTGCTGGTGATGCTGGCCTGTGCCGGGGTGCTGTTGCACCAGGCGGTGGCCGATGTCGAGCGCGAGTTGCAATCGGCCGAAGCGGTAGTGGCGTACCTTGGCGATACCGCCGAGCGCGACCCCGCGCGTCTGCAGCCACGGTTGACGCAAAGCCTGCGCCACGTGCGGGTGCACTGGCTGGCGGCGGATGAAGCGCTGCCGCTGCCGCAGGCGCGTGGCGTGGATGCCTGGCTTGGCCGCCACCTGCTCGGCGAGCGCCACCACGCTACCCGGTTGCTGCAGCTGAGTGATGGCCGCCGGGTAGCGATTGCCGTGGATGCGCGGGATGAGATCGACGAAGTCCGCGACTCGCTGCAACAGTTGGCGGGCCTGTGCGGCCTGGCGCTGTTGCTGAGCCTGCTGACCATCCGCTGGGCCGTGCGCCGCGGCATGGGTTTGCTGGATGAACTGCTGCAGGCCTTGCGCCAGGTCTCCGGCGGGCAGTTGAGCGCGCGCCTGCGCGAGGCTGGCCTGCCGGAGGCACGCCAGCTGGCCAGGCATTTCAACCACATGGCTGCATCGCTGGAACAGGCTCGGGCCGACAATGCCCAACTGACCCAGGCGCTGCTGGCCGTGCAGGAGCGCGAACGCACCCAGCTGGCGCAAACCCTGCACGACGACCTCGGCCAATACCTGGCGGGCATCCGTGCCCAGCTGTGCCTGCTGCGCATGGTGGCCGACCAGCCCACCGCGGTGGAGCAGACCACCCGCACCCTGGAACTCGATTGTCAGCGCCTGCAGGAGGGGTTTCGCGCCTTGGTGCATGACCTGTATCCGTTGGCGCTGCAACACATGCCGCTGGCGGAGGCTTTAGCCCTGCTGGTGAACCAATGGCAGGCCAGCCAAGGCATCGATTGTCGCCTGCGGGTCGGCGCGCGTCTGCCAGCACTGCCCGGGGCGAGCCGCACGCACCTGTATCGCTTGTTGCAGGAGGCGTTGACCAACGTCGCCCGCCACGCTGCGGCCAGCCAGGTGCGGGTGCGCCTGCAACGCAGCGCCAGGGGCTTGCGCCTGCTGGTTCGCGATAACGGGTGCGGCGCGCCGCAACCGCTGCGCCCCGGGGTCGGCCTGCACTCGATGGCTGAGCGCGCCCGCAGCCTGGGCGGTGAACTGCGCATCCTCAGCCGCCCGGGTGCCGGCTGGGCGCTGGCCTTGAACATCCCCATGGAGGTGCAATGAATATCGTGTTGGTTGATGACCACGCCGTGGTCCGCCAGGGTTATGCCAGCTTGCTGCGGGCGGTGCTGCCGACGGTGCAGGTGCGCGAGGCGGGCAGTGGCGAGGAGGCGCTGGCGCGGGTGCAGGAGCAGGTGCCCAACCTGGTGATCATGGACTTCGGCCTGCCCGGTATCAGCGGCCTGGAAACCACCCGGCGCCTGCGCCAGCGCTTGCCGCAACTGCGCGTGTTGTTCTTCAGCATGCACGATGAACTGCCGCTGGTACGCCAGGCGCTGGACGCGGGGGGCGCGGGTTACCTGACCAAGAATTCGGCGCCTGAAGTGCTGATCGAGGCGGTGCAGCGGGTGCTGGCCGGGCAGGCCTATATCGAGCAACCGCTGGCCACCCAGCTTGCCTGCACTGCGCATCAGGGGGCCAGCGACCCACGCTTGCAGAGCATGACCCAGCGTGAGCTGGAGATTTTCGTGATGTTGGCCAAGGGTACGCCGGTGCGGGTGATTGCCGAGCAGTTGTGCATCAGTGCCAAGACCGTGTCCAATCACCTGACCTTGCTCAAGAGCAAGCTGCAGGTCAGTTCACATGCCGAGCTGGTGCATTTGGGGATCGACTTGGGGGTGGTGCGGGTGGCGGGGTGAGGTTCGGCCTGGCAGATGCGGCGCCTGTGAGACCGAGCGCAGCTCGCGATGCGCCGCGCGGTCGGCGCTCGGTCTCCCAGGCGCTGAACCTGTCACGCCGGACCCTTCATCTGTCCCAGGTCTCGGGGCAGCCCTTGCATCCCTGCATGTTGGCATCCTGGAAATTCCCGTAATGCTGCCGCGCCCCACGCAGGTCGGCGCCCTCCAGGTTGCTCTGGCCGAACTTGGCCTCCTGCAGGTTGGCATCGCCCAGGTTCGCCCCCTGCAGATCAGCCTTGCTCAGCCAGGCCATCTCCAGATCCGCCGCCCGCAGGTTGGCCTGGTGCATCTTCGCCCCGGACAACCGGGCGAATTCCAGGTAGGCCGCACCCAGGTCGGCCTTGGCGAACTGCGCCCCTTGGGCGAACAAGCCCCAGCCCTGGATCGCCACCAGCTTGCTGTCGCTCAGGTCGGCCAGGCGCAGGTTGCTCTGCTGCAGGCTGGCACGGGTCAGGTTGGCGCCTTGCAGGCGGGCCTTTTCCAGGTTGGCCAGGTCCAGCCGGGCGTGGCGCAGGTCGGCACCGCGCAGGTCGGCGCCGGCCAGGTTCATCTTGCGCAAGTCCTGGTTGGCCAGGTTGACGCCACGCAGGTCGGCCCCCGGGCACTGGCTGGCTTCGGCGATCCGGCAGCCGTTGATGGTCAAGGGGGTATCGCTTTCAGCGTCGTCGGCGTTCATGGCCAAGGTAGGGGAAAGTACCAATAGCAACGCCAATGGCAGGTAGTTCATGGCAAAGGTCCCGGCAGGAAGGTGACGGTACGGGGAGGGGCGAAGGCCCGCTCCCCGCCGAGGGTCAACGTTGTGCGGTCTGCTTGTCCCAGCTGGGGATCTTGAACACCCAGAACGAGCCGCCCTGGGCCACTGGCTTGGTCAGCTCGGCCATGTCGCCGCCCCACAGTGGCACCGCGCCGCCGTAGCCCACAGTCACGCCGATGTACTGCTCGCCGTCCTGTTCCCAGGTAATTGGCGGCGAGACGATGCCGCTGCCGGTCTGGAACTTCCACAGCTCCTTGCCCGTCTTGGCGTCGAACGCCTTGAAGAAGCCGTCACCGGTGCCGGTGAACACCAGGTTGCCCTTGGTCGCCAGCACCCCGGCCCACAGTGGCAGCGGCTCCTTGTGTTCCCACACCAGCTTGCCGGTGCTCGGGTCCATGGCACGCAAGGTGCCGACGTGGTCGTCATACATGCGCTTGATGCGGAAGCCCATCCCCAGGTAGGCAGAGCCTTTCTTGTAGTTCACTTCCTCGGTCCAGTACTCCTCTTTCCACTGGTTGCCGGGGATGTAGAACAGCCCGGTATCCTGGCTGTAGGCCATGGGGTTCCAGTTCTTGCCGCCGAGGAACGGCGGCGAGACCTCCACCGGCTTGCCTTTGCTTTCCCCTGGCAGCGGCTTGGGCGGGCGCTGGCCGGGGTTTTCCACCGGGCGCCCGGTCTTCAGGTCGATATGGCTGGCCCAGGTGATGTTGTCGACGAAGGGGAAGGCGTTCTGCAGCTTGCCGTTGCTGCGGTCGACCACATAGAAGAAGCCGTTGCGGTCGGCATGGCCGGTGGCTTTGACCAGCTTGCCGTCCTTGTTCTTGTAATCGAACAGCACCAGCTCGTTGTTGCCGGAAAAGTCCCAGGCATCGTTAGGGGTGTGCTGGTAGAACCATTTCACCTCGCCGGTGCTCGGGTCGACGCCAACCTGGCCAGAGGTGTACAGGCTGTCGTAGTCGTGCGGGTTGCCGTCCTTCGAGGTGCGTGCCCAGGTGTTCCATGGGCCCGGGTTGCCAGCACCGACGATGATGGTGTTGCTCTCGGGGTCGAAACTGGCGCTTTGCCAAGGGGCGCCGCCGCCGTGGCTCCAGGCTTCGACCTTGCCGGTTTCGCTGGTCGGGTCATCCGGCCAGGACGGTGCCTTGACGTTGCCGGTGGGCGTGCTGTCCTTGCCGTTCAGGCGGCCCATATGGCCTTCCACGAACGGCCGCATCCACACTTCCTCGCCGGTGTCCGGGTCGCGGGCGAACAGCTGGCCGACCACGCCGAACTCGTCACCCGAGCTACCGTGGATCAGCAGCACCTTGCCGCTGTTCTTGTCCTTGATCAGTACCGGGGCGCCAGTCATGGTGTAGCCGGCGCTGTGGTCGCCGAACTTCTTGTTCCACACCACTTTGCCGGTGCGCTTGTCGAGGGCGATTACCCGCGCGTCGAGGGTGCCGAAGTAGATCTTGTCGCCATAGATCGCCGCGCCGCGGTTGACCACGTCGCAGCACGGGCGGATGTTCTCCGGCAGGCGGTGGTTGTAGGTCCACAGGCGCTTGCCGGTCCGCGCATCGAGGGCGAATACCCGCGAATAGGAGCCGGTGACGTAGACCACGCCGTCGCTGACGATGGCCTGGGATTCCTGGCCACGTTGCTTCTCGTCGCCGAAGGAGAAGGACCACGCCGGGGTCAGCTTGAACACGTTCTGGTCATTGACCTGGGCCAGCGGGCTCCAGCGCTGGGCATTGGTGCCCATGCCGTATTGCAGCACGTCCTGGGTGGTCCGGTGATCGTTGGCGATATCTTCCCAGGTCACGTTGTTGCTCGCAGGTGCCGCCGTGGCCACCGTGCCCAGGGCCAGGCTGCCGGCCAGCAGCACGGCCCGCAGGCTCAGGCTCAAAGGGGAAAGGGCAGGTAGCGTTGTTGTTGTCATGGTTGCAGTTCCCTGTGGAGTTTTGGCCTGCACAGGGTGAGCTGGGGCGATTGTCGCGGGATACGGAAAACTTCCCGCGCTGGCCGGGAAAAGTTCCCGCCCGGCACCTCTTTTGGCCCTTCGCCACATGCCCTACTACCAAGGGACTAAGGCCCGGCCACCAAAGCAGGATACGGCGCTGCACAGGCTGTTCCTAAGATGGCGGCACGGCCTCTGTGGTTGAGGCCATGCGTGCAATGGTGAGGGCATAACAATGACAACACAACGAAACGTCTTGCTTGCTGCAGGCCTGCTGGCCGGCGCTGTGCTGACCGGTACGGTCTGGGCCCATGGCAATGTGGTGCCCCAGGCTGTGGAAACCCAAGGCCTGACCCCGGTCAAGGATGCCGGTGTAGCCGTGGACGGCGACGGCTGGGCAGCGGTCAACCCGTATCGCGATTCACCCGAGCACGATAAGGCCGTGGAAATTGGCGCCTCGGCCTACAACCAGAATTGCGCCGCCTGCCATGGCCTGGAAGCGAAGTCTGGCGGTATCGCCCCGGACCTGCGCATGCTCGACGCCGGTGAGGCTGGCGACGAGTGGTTCGTCGAGCGAGTGCGCCACGGCGCGGTTCGCGACGGCCGGGTGTACATGCCGAAGATGGCCGACTACCTGAGCCAGGAAGCCCTGTGGGCGGTACGCACCTACCTGGACAGCGTGCACGTCGAGGAGTGACGGCCATGCGCCTGTTGGCGGTGCTGTTGACTGGCCTGCTGCTGTGGTGCGTGGCAGCCCAGGCGCAGGTGCGCAACTACGACGCGATCATCGCCGCCGGGGAATTGAAGGTGGCGGTGTACAAGGATTTCGCTCCCTACAGCTTCGAGGATCACGGCCAGCCGCGCGGGGTCGACGTGGAGCTGGCGCAGGCCCTGGCCAGTGCGCTGGGGGTGCGCCTGCAGCTGATCTGGGCGCCGCCCGGGGAAAAGCTCGACGACGACCTGCGCGACTACATCTGGCGCGGCAGCCCGCTGCGCAACCAGCAGCTGGCCGACCTGATGATGCGGGTGCCCTACGACCACGCCTACGCACAGCGGCGCAACGATGTCGGCGAACTGGAAAACGCCCAGGTGGTGATGTTCGGCCCCTATCAGCAGGAGCGCTGGCAAGTGGCCTACGATCGTCGCCGCCTGGCCTCGGTGGCCAGTGTCGCGGTGTTCCAGCAGCACCCCATCGGGGTCGAGGTGGACAGCGTGCCGTCGTTCTACCTGACCTCGGTGTTCAACGGCATGCTCAGTGCCAGGACCCACCATTACCCCAACGTGCAGCAGGCCTTCGGTGCCATGCAGGCTGGCCAGGTGGACGCGGTGATGGCCATGCGCGGCGAGGTCGACTGGCAACTGCACCAGGCCGCCGACGCGCAGCTGGCGCTGGCGGAAAACGCCTACCCGAACCTCGGCAAGCAGGCCTGGGACATCGGCATGGCGGTGCATGAGAGCAACCGGCAGCTGGCCTATGCGCTGGAGGAAGCACTCGAGACGCTGATCCGCGAAGGACGGATGAAAGCGATCTACGCCAGTTACGGCCTGCGCTATGAGGTGCCGGAGATGTATCAGTAACAGCGCTGGCTCAATGGATAATCGTGCCATCAAGGAGCGGGCCATGAATTGGCGAGCGACTTTCCTGCTGGCCTGCTGGTTGCCCTGGGCAGCCCAGGCCAGCGAACCGAATGCCACGTCGGACCCGGTGCCGTCGGTGATGTGGGACTTCTACCACAAACAGCTGCTGGGCCACGCCGCGTTCGTCTTCGATGACCGGGTCAAGCTGCTGGCGCCACCGTTTGCCGAGGATGCACGCCAGGTGCCGCTGGAAATCGACGCGCGGGCATTCAGCGGCGAAGTGGTGCGGATCCTGGCCTGGGCCGAGCTCAACCCGTTGCCGCGGATTGTCGATTTCGAACCCGGCGAGCGCGTGTTGCCCTGGTTGTCGATCCGCATTCGCATCGAACAGGCCACGCCGCTGCGCGCTGCGGTGCTGACACGCGACGGCCTGTGGCATGTCGGCTCGACCCTGATCGATGCCGCCGGCGGCGGTTGCACCGCGCCCAGCGTGGTCCGCACCCAGCCCGGCTGGGAGGAGCACCTCGGCGAAGTGCTGGGCGGGCGCTACCCGCGCGGCGACAGCAGCCGCTTGCGCCTGCAGGTGGCCCATCCGATGGACAACGGCCTGGTCAGCGGCATTCCGGAGTTCTTCCTCAACCATGCCGAGCTGCAAGGCGCGGACGGCCAGCGCCTGGCCAGCCTGCAGCTTTACCCGGCGGTCAGCGAAAACCCCAATCTGGGTTTCGACATCCTGGTCCCCGGGCCGACCCGCTTGCTGTTGCAGGACAACAGCGGCAACCGGTTCGAGGCGGCGCTGCCCTGAGCAGGTTGCCCTTTTCAACTGACTGACCCGAGACACCCGACATGCGTTGCTTCATGCTATTGCTGCTGTGCCTGGGCCTGCCAGCCCAGGCAGGCCTGGAATATCACCTGCAGCCTCGACAGATCGCCGAAGGCACCTGGCTGCTTGAAGGCAGTACCGCCAATTTCGCCAAGGACAACGGCGGCAACATCGTCAACAGCGCGTTCATTGTCACCGACAGCGGGGTGGTGGTGATCGACAGCGGGCCGTCCAAGCGCTACGGCGAAGCGCTGCGCCGGGCGATCGCCGCCACCACCGACAAGCCGGTGGTCGAGGTGTTGTTGACCCACCATCACCCGGACCATGTACTGGGCAACCAGGCCTTCGCCGATGTGCCGATCGGCGCGCTGGGCGGCACCGGCGAGCTGCTGCGCCAGCAGGGCGAGGCCATGGCCGAGAACATGTATCGCCTGGTCGGCGACTGGATGCGCGGCACCGAGGTGGTGTTGCCGACCCGGGTGCTCGAGCCAGGTATTCATGAGGTAGGTGGGCGCCGGCTGCGGTTGCTGGCGCTAGGCGGGCATACCGGTGCCGATCTGGCGATTCTGGATGAAACCACCGGCGTGCTGTTTGCCGGTGACCTGGTGTTCTACGAGCGGGCGCTGACCACGCCCAACAGTCCGGGGCTGGAGGTCTGGTTGAATGACCTGGATACCCTGCAGGCGCTGCCCTGGAAGCTGCTGGTACCCGGCCATGGCCCGCTGGCCAGTGATGCCCGGCCGTTTGCCCAGATGCGTGACTACCTGGGCTGGCTGGACGGGCTGATGCGCGCCGGTGCGGCGCGTGGCGATGACATGGCGGAGATGATCCGCAGCCCGATCCCGCAGCGTTTCGCCGGTATCAGCCTGACCCGATATGAGTTGATCCGCAGTGTCAGCCACCTGTATCCCCGCTACGAGCGTCAACAGTTGCGGCGCATCGACACCGATGACTGACGCGCCAGCTCGCAGATGGCGTGCGCAGGCCTTGGTGCGCAGCCCCATACCAAGGAACTAGAAAACTCCGCACTGCGGGCAATTGTTGGCAAGCAGGCAGCGACCAAGAATTCTCGGCACACCGGGAAATTTTCCCGGGCACAACAAAAAAACCAAAGGTAGCCGTCATGACCCGATCCCCACGTCGCCCTGTGTTCGCCGTGAGCCTGGTGCTCAGCGCCATGCTGCTTGCCAGCACGGCCCACGCTGCTGTCAGCAATGTAGAAATCCTCCAGGACCCGAAGAACCCGCAGCAGATCGTGACCAACGGCCTGGGCGTGCAGGGCCAGCGCTACAGCCCGCTGGACCTGCTCAACAGCAACAACGTCAAGGACCTGCGGCCGGTCTGGGCGTTCTCCTTCGGCGGCGAGAAGCAGCGCGGCCAGCAGGCCCAGCCGCTGGTCAAGGACGGCGTGATGTACCTGACCGGCTCCTACTCGCGGGTGTTTGCCGTGGACGCCCGCACCGGCAAGAAGCTGTGGCAATACGATGCGCGCCTGCCCGATGACATCCGCCCGTGCTGCGACGTGATCAACCGTGGCGTGGCGCTGTATGGCGACCTGGTGTTCTTCGGCACCCTGGATGCCAAGCTGGTCGCCTTGAACAAGGACACCGGCAAGGTGGTGTGGAGCAAGAAGGTGGCCGATCACAAGGAAGGCTACTCCATCAGCGCCGCGCCGATGATCGTCAACGGCAAGCTGATCACCGGGGTTGCTGGTGGCGAGTTCGGCGTGGTGGGCAAGATCCAGGCCTACAACCCGGAAAACGGCGAACTGCTGTGGATGCGCCCGACCGTGGAAGGGCACATGGGGTATGTGTACAAGGACGGCAAGGCGATCGAGAACGGCATTTCCGGCGGTGAGGCGGGCAAGACCTGGCCTGGCGACCTGTGGAAGACCGGTGGTGCAGCGCCCTGGCTGGGCGGCTACTACGACCCGGAAACCAATCTTGTTCTGTTCGGTACCGGTAACCCGGCCCCCTGGAACTCGCACCTGCGCCCGGGCGACAACCTGTACTCCTCGTCGCGCCTGGCCCTGAACCCAGACGATGGCACCATCAAGTGGCATTTCCAGAGCACGCCGCATGACGGCTGGGACTTCGACGGCGTCAACGAGCTGATCTCGTTCAACTACAAGGCCGGCGGCAAGGAGATCAAGGCTGCCGCCACCGCCGACCGCAACGGCTTCTTCTACGTGCTGGACCGCACCAATGGCAAGTTCATCCGCGGCTTCCCGTTCGTCGACAAGATCACCTGGGCCAGCGGCCTGGACAAGGACGGCCGGCCGATCTACAACGAGGCCAGCCGCCCAGGCGCACCAGGCAGCGAAGCCAAGGGTAGCTCGGTATTCGTCGCCCCGGCCTTCCTCGGCGCCAAGAACTGGATGCCGATGGCCTACAACAAGGACACCGGGCTGTTCTATGTGCCTACCAACGAGTGGGGCATGGACATCTGGAACGAAGGCATCGCCTACAAGAAGGGTGCGGCGTTCCTCGGTGCCGGCTTCACCATCAAGCCGCTCAACGAAGACTACATCGGTGTGTTGCGTGCCATCGACCCGGTCAGCGGCAAGGAAGTATGGCGCCACAAGAACTACGCGCCGCTGTGGGGCGGGGTGCTGACCACCAAGGGCAACCTGGTGTTCACCGGCACGCCGGAAGGTTTCCTGCAGGCCTTCGACGCCAAGACCGGTGACAAGGTCTGGGAGTTCCAGACCGGTTCCGGCGTGCTCGGTTCGCCGATCACCTGGGAAATGGACGGCGAGCAATACGTTTCGGTGGTCTCCGGCTGGGGCGGCGCGGTGCCGCTGTGGGGCGGCGAAGTGGCCAAGCGGGTCAAGGACTTCAACCAGGGCGGCATGCTCTGGACCTTCAAGTTGCCCAAGCAGCTGCAGACCGCCAGCGCCAAGCGCTGATGCCATGCACTGCCGCCTGCCGCCAGCTACCCGGCGGCGGCAAGCGGCCCTACTACCAAATGACGAGAGCCCCGCTGCCAACGATGCATTCGCCCGGCAGGCGGGGCTTTTTACCATCGGTTCATCGCCTGTCGCCGGACAGGCATCGACCACAGAGGCTCAGCATGATCTACGCACAACCCGGAACCCCTGGCGCCATCGTGTCCTTCAAGCCACGCTACGGCAACTTCATCAATGGTGAGTTCGTGGCGCCGCTGGGCGGCCAGTACTTCACCAACAGCTCGCCGGTCAATGGCCAGCCGATTGCCGAGTTCCCGCGCTCTGGCGCCGAGGACATCGAGCGCGCCCTGGACGCGGCGCATGCCGCTGCCGATGCCTGGGGCAAGACCTCGGTGCAGGAGCGGGCCCTGGTGCTGCTGAAGATCGCCGACCGTATCGAACAGCACCTGGAAGTGCTGGCCGTGACCGAAACCTGGGACAACGGCAAGGCCGTGCGCGAAACCCTCAATGCCGACGTACCGCTGGCGGCCGATCACTTCCGCTACTTCGCCGGCTGCATCCGCGCCCAGGAAGGCGGTGCTGCGGAAATCAACGAAGGCACCGTGGCCTACCACATGCACGAGCCCTTGGGCGTGGTCGGGCAGATCATCCCGTGGAACTTCCCACTGCTGATGGCCGCCTGGAAACTCGCGCCGGCCCTGGCCGCCGGCAACTGCGTGGTGCTCAAGCCGGCCGAGCAGACACCGCTGTCGATCACCGTGTTCGCCGAGCTGATCGCCGACCTGCTGCCTGCCGGCGTGCTGAACATCGTCCAAGGCTTTGGCCGAGAAGCCGGCGAGGCCCTGGCCACCAGCAAGCGCATCGCCAAGATCGCCTTCACCGGCTCCACCCCGGTGGGCTCGCACATCATGAAATGTGCCGCCGAGAACATCATCCCCTCGACCGTCGAGCTGGGCGGCAAGTCGCCGAACATTTTCTTCGCCGACATCATGCAGGCCGAGCCGGCCTTCATCGAGAAGGCTGCCGAAGGCCTGGTGCTGGCGTTCTTCAACCAGGGCGAAGTGTGCACCTGCCCGTCGCGGGCGTTGATCCAGGAGTCGATCTACGAGCCGTTCATGGCCGAAGTGATGAAGAAGATCGCCAGGATCACCCGCGGCAACCCGCTGGACACCACGACCATGGTCGGTGCCCAGGCTTCGGAGCAGCAGTACGACAAGATCCTTTCCTACCTGGAGATTGCCCGGGAGGAGGGCGCCCAGTTGCTCACCGGTGGTGCTGCCGAGCGGCTCACCGGCGACCTGGCAAGCGGTTACTACATCCAGCCGACCCTGCTCAAGGGCCACAACAAGATGCGTGTGTTCCAGGAGGAGATCTTCGGCCCGGTGGTGGGCGTGACCACCTTCAAGGACGAAGCCGAGGCCCTGGCCATCGCCAACGACAGCGAGTTTGGCCTGGGTGCAGGCCTGTGGACCCGCGACATCAACCGTGCCTACCGCATGGGCCGCGGGATCAAGGCTGGGCGGGTGTGGACCAATTGCTACCACCTGTACCCGGCGCATGCCGCGTTCGGTGGCTACAAGAAATCGGGGGTGGGGCGCGAAACCCACAAGATGATGCTCGACCACTACCAGCAGACCAAGAACCTGCTGGTAAGCTACGACATCAATCCGCTGGGCTTCTTCTAACATCTGGTCGGTTGACGCGGTCGACTGTAGGAGCGGCCTTGTGCCGCGAAAGGGCTGCGAAGCGGCCCCGGCGATCTGTGCGTTCATGCTATATTCCTGGGGCTGCTTTGCAGCCCTTTCGCGGCACAAGGCCGCTTCTACAGGTATCGCGCAACCGATCCTCCTACCAACGCACCTCGCAAGCTCGTTCCAAAGTAGCATTCGGCCCTGGCGCCCAGCATGCATTAATGCCTCTACCGGAATCGCCCGGCATAACAAGAGGACCGCCCCATGTGGACTAAACCCGCCTTTACCGACCTGCGCATCGGTTTCGAAGTAACGATGTATTTCGCCAATCGTTGATGTCCGGGCCGGCCATCGTTGCGATGGCCGGCCCTTGTGTACCAAGCCCCTATGGAGTTGATCGATCCCGAGCAGACCCTGTCCCTGGCCCGCGGCTTCCGTCTGCGCTGGGAGCCGCACCTGGCGTGCCCCGTGTTGCAGCATGCGGCGGGCGTCATCGAGCTCAACGCCAGTGCCGCCTGGGTGCTCGAACTGCTCGACGGCCAGCGTAGCGTGGCGGCAGTCATCGCCCGGTTAGCGCAGCGTTTCCCCGGGGCGACCGGGCTCGACGAGGACGTGCTGGCATTCCTGGAGGTGGCCCGCGCCAAGTGCTGGGTCGAATGAGCCGTGGCCAGGCTTTGGTCTGGTTGCTTTCGCCACGGGATGCTTTACGCTGGCGGTTACCTTCCAGAACAATAAGAACAGGCTTTCCGATGAGCCAGAGTTTCAGCCCGCTTCGCAAGTTCGTTTCGCCTGAAATCATTTTCGGTGCCGGTTGCCGGCATAACGTGGCCAATTACGCCAAGACCTTCGGCGCGCGCAAGGTGCTGGTAGTCAGCGACCCCGGTGTGATTGCCGCCGGTTGGGTCGCCGATGTCGAGGCCAGCCTGCAGGCACAGGGCATCGACTACTGCCTGTACAGCGGCGTGTCGCCCAACCCACGGGTCGAGGAGGTGATGCTCGGTGCCGAGATCTACCGGCAGAACCACTGTGATGTGATCGTCGCTGTCGGCGGTGGCAGCCCGATGGATTGCGGCAAGGCCATCGGCATCGTGGTCGCCCACGGGCGCAGCATCCTCGAATTCGAGGGCGTGGACACGATCCGCGTGCCCAGCCCGCCGCTGATCCTGATCCCGACCACGGCCGGTACCTCGGCCGATGTGTCGCAGTTCGTGATCATTTCCAACCAGCAGGAGCGCATGAAGTTCTCCATTGTCAGCAAGGCGGTGGTACCGGACGTGTCGCTGATCGACCCGCAGACCACCCTGAGCATGGATCCGTTCCTGTCGGCCTGCACCGGCATCGACGCGCTGGTGCATGCCATCGAAGCCTTCGTTTCCACTGGCCACGGCCCATTGACCGACCCCCATGCGCTGGAAGCCATGCGCCTGATCAACGGCAACCTCGTGGAGATGATCGCCAACCCCGGCGACATTGCCTTGCGCGAGAAGATCATGCTGGGCAGCATGCAGGCCGGGTTGGCGTTTTCCAACGCGATCCTGGGGGCAGTGCATGCCATGTCGCACAGCCTGGGCGGGTTCCTCGACCTGCCACATGGCTTGTGCAATGCAGTGCTGGTGGAGCACGTGGTGGCGTTCAACTACAGCTCGGCGCCGGAGCGCTTCAAGGTGATTGCCGAAGTGCTGGGCATCGACTGCCGCGGCCTCAATCATCGGCAGATCTGCGCGCGCCTGGTGGAACACCTGATCGCCTTGAAGCATGCCATCGGCTTCCATGAAACCTTGGGCCTGCACGGCGTGCGCACAGCCGATATTCCGTTCCTGTCGCAACACGCGATGGGTGACCCGTGCATCCTTACCAACCCGCGTGCGTCGAGCCAGCGTGATGTCGAGGTGGTTTATGGCGAGGCCCTCTGACGACCAGCAGCGGGCGCTGGCCGGGCTGCTGGGGCTGGGCGATCACTCGGCACGCAAGAGCCATTACCCGGAGCTGGCGGCGCGCCTGGACGAGCTGGAGGCAGAACGCAACCGCTACAAATGGTTGTTCGAGAATGCCGTGCACGGGATCTTCCAGGCCAGCCTGCAAGACGGCATGCGTGCGGCCAACCCGGCGCTGGCGCGCATGCTCGGTTACGACAGCCCGCAAGCATTGCTGCAATGCCTGACGGACTTTGCCAGTGACCTGTTCGTCGAGGCCGACGAATTGCACGCCATCACCGCGACCCTGGCCCGTGAGCGTAGCCTGCACGGTTACGAAACCCGCTTGCGGCGCAAGGATGGTAGCCACCTCGATGTGCTGATGAACCTGCTGCTCAAGCCTGGGCATGAGGGCCTGGTGGAAGGGTTCGTCGCCGATATCACCGAACGCAAGCTGGCCCAGCAGCGCCTGCAGCAACTCAACGACGAGCTCGAGCAACGGGTGGCCGCGCGCACCGACGAACTGCTGGAGGCCAACCGCAACCTGCAACAGCAGATCGCCGAGCGCAAACAGATCGCCCGTGCCCTGAGGGTTGCCCGCGATGCTGCGGAAACCGCCAACCGCAGCAAGGACAAGTACCTCGCTGCAGCCAGCCATGACCTGTTGCAGCCGCTGAATGCGGCGCGGCTGCTGATTTCGACCTTGCGCGAACGGCCCTTGCCGGAAGCGGAAAAAGTGCTGGTGGAGCGTACCCATCAAGCCCTCGAAGGCGCCGAAGACCTGCTCACCGACCTGCTCGACATTTCCCGGCTTGACCAGGCCGCGGTCAAGCCGGATGTGGCGCTGTACCGTCTCGACGAACTGTTCGCGCCGCTGGTTTCGGAATTCCGCACGGTGGCCGACGCAGCGGGCCTGAAGCTGCGCGCGCGGATTGGCGACTATGCCATCAGCACCGACCTGCGGCTGATGACGCGAATCCTGCGCAACTTGCTCAGCAACGCCTGCCGCTATACCGAGGAAGGCCGGGTCCTGTTAGGTGCCAGGCGCCGGGGCAGGCACTTGCGCCTGGAGGTCTGGGACACCGGGCGGGGTATCGCGCAGGATCGGCTGCAGGCGATATTCCTCGAGTTCAACCAGCTGGACGTAGGCCGTGCTGCCGATCGCAAGGGTGTGGGGCTGGGGCTGGCCATTGTCGAACGGATTGCCAAGATCCTTGGCTACCGGGTCGAGGTGCGCTCGTGGCCGGGACGTGGCTCGGTGTTCAGCATTGAAGTGCCGCTTGGCCAAGCGGTACCGCTGCCGGTGCACCCGGCAGCGCCGCAACCGGGCACCGGCAACCCGTTGCCAGGCCGCCGGCTGCTGGTGGTGGACAATGAGGTGAGCATCCTCGAGAGCATGGGGGCGCTGCTTGAGCAGTGGGGCTGCGAAGTGCTGACTGCCACCGACCAGGCCGCGGCATTGCTGGCCCTGGAAGGCCGGGCGCCGGAATTGATCCTGGCCGATTTTCACCTGGACCACGGTGTTGTCGGTTGCGAAGTGGTCAGGCATTTGCGCGAACATTTCGGCCAGGCCATTCCTGCGGTGATCATCACCGCTGACCGCAGCGATCAGTGCCGCCGGTCCTTGCACAAGCTCGGTGCGCCATTGCTGAACAAACCTGTCAAGCCGGGGAAATTGCGTGCGGTATTGAGCCAGTTGCTGGGCTAGGCCACCGTCGGCGCAGGCATGCGCAGCAGCATCGATGGCACCGTGTTCGCGGCTGAAGCCGCTTTCGCAGGCTCGGCTCAAGTTCATGAAACTGCAAGATCAGACCAAACGAATGGCACAACAGGCAAGGGCAGTGTGCAAACCGCTTACATGGAAACAGCGGAATAGAGCAACCTAACGCCACTCGCCAAGTTGGATCCAGTTGTCAGGGAAAACTATCCAAGCGGTCAAATTGCAATAACTTAGCAAACTAACTAACTCAATAAAGTGCGCCGCCTGTCGGTCGTTTCGCTCGAGAAATGAACGATTTGGACGTGTGTGACTCCTATTTGCCAGCAGGGCATTCCCCGCCGGATCTCGCCCTCGCGCACTCGCCCCGGAACTTATGGACGTTCAACCTCATCAGCATCGCAGGGATGTTTGTGGGGGCTTCCTTTTTTTGAATAGTGGAGTAACGCCATGCCTGACCGAGGCTGTTCGGGTGCCTGTTTGTGCACCTGAAATAATCATTTGCTGTTTGCACTTAAAACGATATGAATTTGCTCTTGCCGCTGCGAGCACTCCTTTCGCACGCCTATGGCAAGATCATCTAGCATTAACGCATTACGTGGAGAATACGTCGTGGAGATCAATACAATTATTAGCCTTTTCGGGCAAAAAGAATCCATGGAGCTGGTGCGGTTGTCAGTGATTTACGTTCATTTGTTGGCCTGCTGCATTGCCATCGGCCTGGTCTTCGCCAGCGATGTGGAGATGGTCAGGAACTTGCTGAAGGGCCATACGAATACCCGGCAAGACGGCAAACATATGACAAGTTTGCAACGGTCGGTGGCCAATGCTCTCATTTTTTTATGGCTGACCGGGGCCGCCGTAGTAGGTATCGACTACCTTGACAAAGGCATGAATTATTTTGCCAACCCCAAACTTCAGGCAAAGCTTATTATCGTCCTGTTGTTGACTTTCAACGGCATGCTCTTGCATCGCTATGTTTTGCCTGCCCTGCTCAAAGCGGGTTCTTTGCTCGAACTGAACTTCAGCATGCGCATGTTTGCTTTGTTCTCCGGTGCGCTGTCCGGCGTATCCTGGTTGTATGCGGCCATGCTCGGTGTCGGTCGGCCACTGGCCTGGAAGTACTCGTTGACCGAGTTGCTGCTGGCCTACCCCGTCATGATCCTGCTTGGCTTTGCCCTGATGGCCGCCCTGACCCAGTGGGCGCGCAAACGCAGCGAGGCCGAACCGGCTCGACTGCCTGTTTGGCAGTTTGCCGGTATTCCAGGCTGATTGCCTGAGCGACCCATCGATTGCGCCGCGAACCGGGAAACCGGTTCGCGGCGAGCTGATGGCGGCCACCTGGTTGCTCATTTTTTGCCCGGCAATACCGAACTGAGAACTTGCCTGGCCGTCTGCACGATGATACCGGTCTGGTCAGGGTCGCCCTTGAGCAGGGCGCTGGCGAACTTCTTGGCTTGTTCCAGCTTGATATGCGGCGGCAGCGGAGGCACGTCCGGGTCGGTCTTGAATTCGATCAACACCGGCCGATCAGCTGCCAACGCACGCTCCCAGGCGGGGCTGATGTCTTCCTCGCGGGTTACATGGATGCCCTCCAGGCCAATTGATATGGCGAACAGGTGATAGGGCACGTCGGGGATCGATTGCGATGCCTCGAACTTCGGGTCGCCCTCCATCACTCGTTGCTCCCAGGTGACCTGGTTGAGGTCTTGGTTGTTGAACACCGCGCAGATCCATTGCGGGTTTTCCCATTGCCGCCAGTACTTTGCCACAGTAATCAACTCGGCCAGGTTGTTCATCTGCATCGCGCCGTCACCGACCAGCGCCACCACACAGCGCTGCGGGTGGGCGAGCTTGGCGGCGATGGCGTAGGGCACGGCGGCGCCCATGCTGGCCAAGCCACCGGACAGCGAGCACTGCATGCCGCGGCGAATCTGCAGGTCGCGGGCGAACCAGTTGGCGCAGGAACCGGAGTCACTGGTGATGATGGCGTGGTCCGGCAGGCGCGGGGAGAGTTCGTACACCACGCGCTGCGGGTTCAGCGGCTCAGCCTTGACGTGGGCGCGTTTGGCCAGGGTCTTGTCCCACTGCGCACGCCAGCTTTCGATCGCGTCGCGCCAGCCCCGTTCGGGTTTGTGCTCAAGCAACGGCAACAGCGCCGCCAGGGTTTCACCGGCATCGCCGACCAGGTTCACCTCCATCGGGTAGCGCAAGCTGAGCATGTCCGGTTGCAGGTCGATCTGTACGCCGCGGGCCTGGCCTTCCTTGGGCAGGAACTCAGCGTAAGGGAAGCCGGAACCGATCATCAGCAAGGTGTCGCATTCGCTCATCAGCCGGTAGCTGGGTTCGGTGCCGAGCAGCCCGATGGCACCGGTGACCCACGGCAGGTCGTCGGGCAGCACGGCCTTGCCCAGCAGCGCCTTGGCCACACCGGCACCCAGCCTCTCGGCCACCGCAATGACCTGCTCGCTGGCCTGCAAGGCACCGGCGCCGACCAGTATTGCCACCTTGCGTCCGGCATTGAGCACCTCGGCGGCGCGCTGCAGGTCCGCCTCGAAAGGCAGCACCCTGGGCCTGCTGTAGCCGACGCCGGAATGCACGGTGCCGTGTGCCCTGGCCGGTTCGTGGTAGGGCAGGTCCTGCAGGTCGTTGGGCAGGATGATGGCGGTGACCCGGCGCTCGCCGATGGCAGTGCGCACCGCACGGTCGAGCAGGTGGCGCACTTGTGCCGGCGTCGAGGCCTGCTGGACGAAAGCACCGGCCACGTCCTTGAACATCGACAGCAGGTCCAGCTCTTGCTGGTAGTGCCCACCGAGTGCCGCGCGTGCCTGCTGGCCGACGATGGCGAGCACCGGCTGATGGTCCATGCGGGCGTCGTACAGGCCGGTCAGCAGGTGTGAAGCGCCGGGGCCGGAGGTGGCCATGCATACGCCGAGTTCGCCAGTGAACTTGGCATGCGCGCTGGCCATGAAGGCGGCCATCTCCTCATGCCGGGCCTGGATGAACTGGATCTTGCCATTGGCCCTGGCCAATGCACCGAACACGCCATTGATGCCATCGCCGGGGTAACCGAAGATGCGTCTTACGCCCCATTGATACAGACGCTCCACCAGAAAATCGCCTACCGTGCCAGTCATGCTCGTCTCCCGGGCTGTCATCGATAGGGGTCTGGACTTGGCGCGCCGGGTGAAAGTTTCACCCGCATGACCGCGCCCTAGCGTTGCTGGTCACGCTGTTCCTTCGACTCGGCGTCGAGGTGCAGGCCTTCGCCCCGGTCGCGTTCAGCCAGGGCACGGTACTCCTTGCGTAGTGCCTGCAGCGTCTTGCTGTCCATGTCCTCCAGGTCGAGTACCGACATCTCCGTGTGCTTTGTCGCACGAATCAGCTCGTCGAGCTTGACGTGGATGATGTCGTTGTCGCGGTTCTGGGTGTTCTGGATCAGGAACACCATCAGGAACGTGATGATGGTGGTGGAGGTATTGATGATCAGCTGCCAGGTATCGTTGTAATGGAACCAGGGCCCGGTAATGCCCCATGTGACGATGAGCAGCAGCGCGATGAGGAATGTCCGAGGGCGTCCGGCGTGGTTGGACAGCCATTGGCAGAATTGGGCGAATTTCATGATCTGGTCTCCAGGTGCGCCTGTAGCTTGGGACCGTGACAGCAATCGGGAAGTTGTTTTTTTCAGCTGGCCTGGGACGCACGGTATGCCGCGCTGAAGTTGAACGTCGCGCGACGAGGGGGCTCTTACATGCAAAGGGTACAGTGGAGGGCTCCCCTGATGAGCATTGAACGCAGCATCCCCGAGCTTGCGGCCTGGTACGCCCAGTACGACGACATCAGCTACCGGCGCGAGTCACCGGATGCCTACCACCATGAACTGGTGCGCACCGCCGAAGCCCTGCGCGACGACGGCGCCATTGACTGGGACGACTGGCTGGCACTCAAGGCACTGGCCGACGATGCCCACGTGCACGCCCTGGAAGATGCCGTGCAGGCGCATGTCAGTGACCCCGACGCATGAAAGCGCTGAAGATCGCCACCTTCAACATCAATGGCATTCGCAGCCGCCTGCCGGCGTTGCTGGCCTGGCTGGAACGGGAACAGCCGGACATCGCCTGCCTTCAGGAACTCAAGGCGGCGGATCAGCAGTTTCCCCGGCAGGCGCTAGAGGCGGCGGGGTATGGCTGTGTCTACCAGGGCCAGCCGTCGTGGAACGGCGTGGCCATTCTGGCGCGGGGCAGCGAGCCGCTGGAGGTGCGTCGTGGCCTGCCAGGCATGGAGGACGACACGCAAAGCCGCTATCTGGAAGCGGCAGTGCATGGGGTGCTGGTGGCATGCCTCTACCTGCCGAACGGCAACCCGCAACCGGGGCCGAAATTCGATTACAAGCTGCGTTGGTTCGAATGCCTGATCCAGCATGCCCAGGGTTTGCACGGCAATGGCCACCCTACGGTGATGGCGGGTGATTTCAATGTCGTCCCCACCGACATGGATATCTACAATCCGCGCTCCTGGTTGAAGGATGCGCTACTGCAGCCGGAGTCGCGGGCGTGCTTCGCCCGTTTGCTGGGCCAGGGCTGGGTCGATGCCATCCGCCAGCTGTATCCGGACGAGCGGATCTACACCTTCTGGGATTATTTCCGCAACCACTGGACGCGCAACGCCGGCCTGCGTATCGACCACCTGTTGCTCAACCCTGATCTGGCGCCATACCTGAAGCGCGCGGGTGTCGATGCCTGGGTGCGTAACGAAGCCAAGGCCAGCGACCATGCGCCAACATGGATCGAACTGGGCACGCGGCGCCGGCAGACCTAGCGGCTCCAGCGTGCACCGTCTCATGGCATCGGCCATGGCCGGTGCCTGCCTCCCTGGCTACCGCGCGGTAGCCAACACTTGCAGCTTCATAGGGTGGAACTCGAGCTTCTGCTTCACGCGCCTGGGCAAGCAGCTGTCCGCGACCTGACGCTTGCAAACAATTGGCACCTCGGATGCAGACCTGCAGCAATACCCGGCAGAGGGTTTGTTAGCCCGAATATCTTGTGCCCAAGTGCTTAAAGCATTTCGTCAGCGATAGTGAAAACACTTTCACCCTGCAGCGTTTGCCTTCGGTCATTTAGTGAACACAGACCAACCTGTGTTAACCACATGAGGTGAACCATCATGGCTAACAACGACGACAAACGCAGCAACCAGGGCGGTAGCGCCAACAGCAACCCTGGCAATTTCGCCAACGACCGTGAGAAGGCATCGCAAGCCGGTCACAAGGGCGGCCAGGCGTCGGGTGGCAATTTCAAGAACGATCCTGAACGTGCTTCCGAGGCAGGCCAGAAGGGTGGGCAGGCCTCCGGCGGCAATTTTGCCAACGACCGCGAGAAAGCTTCCGAAGCCGGTCGCAAAGGCGGCCAGCACAGCCAGGGCGGTGGCCGCAACAGCGATGACAACCGCTGAACACCGTTGAACCGACCGAGGTGGCCTTGGCCGCCTCGGCACGCTGATGAGGATTTGCCAATGTTCATGCACAACAAGCGACTGCAGTATACGGTTCGCGTCGCGCAGCCGAACCCCGGCCTGGCGAACCTGCTGCTGGAACAGTTCGGCGGCCCGCAGGGCGAACTGGCCGCAGCGATGCGCTACTTCACCCAGGCGGTGACCGAGGATGACCCGGGGCGCAAGGACATGCTGTTCGACATTGCCACAGAAGAACTGAGCCACCTGGAGATCATCGGCTCGATCGTGGTGATGCTGAACAAGGGCGCCAAGGGGCGTCTGGCCGAAGGGGTAGAGGCCGAAGGCGAGTTGTACCGGTCGTTGACCGGGGCCGGCAACGACTCACATATCACCAGCCTGTTGTATGGCGGTGGCGCAGCGCTGGTCAACTCCGGTGGCATACCCTGGACCGCAGCTTACATCGATACTATCGGCGAACCGACGGCGGACCTGCGTTCCAACATTGCCGCAGAGGCCAGGGCGAAGATCGTCTATGAACGCTTGATCAATGTCACCGACGACCCGGGTATCAAGGATGCGTTGGGCTTCCTGATGAGCCGTGAAATCGCTCACCAGCTGTCGTTCGAAAAAGCCTTGCACTCGATTCAGCCGAACTTCCCGCAAGGCAAGCTGCCTGGCGACCCGGAGGTCAACCGCACCTATTTCAACATGTCCCACGGCGGCGAGATGCGTGGCTCATGGAACGAGGGCCAGGATTGGATCTATGTCGACCAGCCCGAGCCGGCGGTGGACGGTGGCGACGGCATGGCGACGGTGCGGCTCGACGAACAGTCGGCGGCTGCGGCCGAAGCGATGAAGGCCAGAACCCTGTCCAACCCCGAGTTGCAGCCCCTGACCGGGGCAGAACTGGGCAAAGTCAACGGTGACGAGCCGCTGTAATGGAAACCCCGCAACGGCTCATGCGATCCGCTGCGGGCCCTTTCTAGCGTTTGGCTTCGGCATCCGGGTCGGCGGAGCGAGCCAGGAACGCCCGGGTGATTTCTGGCAGGTGCTCCTTCAGCCACTGGGCCATGGCTTCCTCTTCTTTCAGAATTGACCTGCACGCCTCGGCCGTGGCGTTGTCGCCAGCCGCCTCGGCGGCTTCGATCAGGACCGTATAAGAGGCGATCTCCATGTTCTCGAACACGTAGCCCGACATGGCGCCCTTGACCACTTCATCACTCATGACCATACCCCCGACGGCCTGGCCGAATGCCATGAGCTTGCCGGCCAGGTCCTTGAGGGTGGATGTGCTGCCACCCAGCCGCTCGATGCATTCCAGCAGCAGGCGTTGCTGGCCCTGGGTTTCTTCGATGTGCTGCACGATACGGGCCTTGAGCTGCGGGTAGTGCTCGAGGCGCTCGGCCTGGCCCTTGAGCATGCTTTCGGCCTGTTGCTCCATGGCATGGGCGTCGCGCAGCCAGTCCAGCAGGTTGTCTTGTACCGTTGCCATTTCAAGTACCTCTCCGTTCCAGTGATAGGTACTGTTGTGAGGCCCGTACGGGCTGGAACGGTCGAACCACTCGACGGATGGCAGCCGATGCTGCGGCGCCAAAGGCGTGCACAAGCCAGGTGGCAGCGGGCATGGCCGCGTATCACCGGCGCAGTCGGTGCCTTCCTGCGCCGCAACGAATGTTTTGCGGCCAGCCGTCATCGTTGTTGAACGGAATCGCCCGCCCCCGGATCAACCCAGTGCGTCGTCCGTTTACATCCAGCCCAGTAGGAGTTCTTCCGATGGCCAAGTACCTGTACCTGATCAGCTACATTCTCGACAACCAACCGGGCACCTGCGAGTTGCGCAGTGACGAAGAAGACCTGAGCAGGGAGGCTGCGCGTGATTACCTGCAAGGCTTGCACCGCAACGAGGCAACTTCTTTCACCGATGTGCAGGTCCAGCGCCTGGAACACGAGCACCAGCCCGGCACTTCGCCGGGCCATTACCAGCAGCCCTGAACCTCAGGCTGCATGAATGGGGCAGGATGCCCCTTCATGCTCCACGAATACCCAGGCTCCCGCGGCCTTGCCCCTGGGTACGGGCTTCTTCCGGCAGGGCGGTGACCTTGATGGCGCGCACCGGTACGGCAAACTGGGCGCCAATTTTCGAGAAGCGCTCGAGCAGGTGGAAATTGATGGCCTGCTGGATGTCCATGTACAGGTTGTAAGCTGGGTCCTTGACGATGTACACGCACTCGAACTCCAGCGCTTCCTTGCCAAAGCCGCGCAGGTGAGCGCGATCGAAGCGGACCTGGTCCTGCGCCTTGATGGCTTCCTCGACGATCGCCGGCGCCTTCTTCACCGCCTCGGTGGGCGTGTCGTAGGACAGGCCGAACTCGAACACGATGCGCCGCTCCTGCAGGCGTTTGTAGTTCTGGATGGTGCTGCTGATCATGCTGGCGTTGGCCATCACGATCTGCTCGCCACCCAGGCTGCGGATGCGCGTGGTCTTCAGCCCGACGTGTTCCACCGTGCCGGCCAGCGCGCCGATGACGATGAAGTCGCCCACTTCGAAGGGCTTGTCCACGGCGATCGACAACGAGGCGAACAGGTCACCGAGAATGTTCTGCACCGCCAGCGCGACGGCGATGCCGCCCACGCCCAGGCTGGCGACGAAGGCGGTGATATTGACGCCCAGGTTGGACAGCATCGCCAGCAGGACCACGGACCACAGCAATACCCGGGCGCCCCAGGCCGACAAGGTGGCCAGCGCGCTGCCCTGGTTCAGCCCACTGCTGCTGTGCCGCGTGAAGTAGCGGCTCAGGCCCAGGCCGATGGCGCGGTTGGCCCACAACCCGATCTGCAACGCCGCGACCACGAACCACAGGCTGCCGACCCGCGTCAGCCAACGCTCGGGCAGGTCGAGCATGCTCAGGCCGACCAGCAGCGAGGCAAGCAGCAAGAGGAAATTGCTGGTGCCCGCGAGGACCTTGGCCAGCACCTGGCTCAGTACGCCGTCGTGTTCGGACCAGCGCCTGACACGGCGCAGCACGAAGCTGATGGCCGCCCGCGCGACCAGGAACGTGACGATGGCAACGGCCAATGCCAGCAACAGGTTGAGGATGGAAATGCCGAACAGCGTGGTCTCGGCGAACAGTGCGATGATGCGATCACTCATGAGGGCTTGCCTCCTTCCGTCAGGGTCGGGTGAAAGGGGCCGGGCCTACAGACCCAGCATGTTGGCGTGCACGTAGTACATGATCCACAACGACAGCCCTACCAGCAGCACGATGATCACCACCGTGAACACCAGCGCCACCAGGTTCCAGCGTTGTTCCCGTGCCGTGCTCAGGTGCAGGAAGAACAGCATGTGCACGAGGATCTGCACCACGGCGCAGACCGTCACCAGCAGAAATGTGAGATGGCGCGGCAGGCTGGGGTACATGGCCAGCGCGAAGGGCACGAGGGTGAGGATGGCGGCCAACAGGAAACCCACGTTGTAGGATTGATGGCTGCTCTGGCTGGCACCGGCACTGCTGTGGACCTGGCTTTCACTGGACATCAGATCACCCCGAACAGGTAGACGACGGTAAACACGCACACCCACACGATGTCGAGGAAGTGCCAGAACAGGCTCAGGCAGCTCAGGCGTGTGGAGTTGACGCAGCACAGGCCGCGTTGCTGCACCTGGATCATCAGCAAGGCCATCCATATCAGGCCGACCAGCACATGCAGGCCATGGGTACCAACCAGGGTGAAGAAGCCGGTCAGGAATGCACTGCGCTGCGGGCCGGCGCCTTCGGCGATCAGGTGGTGGAATTCGTTGAGTTCCATGGCGATGAAGCCCAGGCCGAGCAGGAAGGTCACCCCGAGCCACTGCAGCACCCGGCGTTTGTCCTTGCGGTGGTTGGCCAGCATGGCGTAGCCGTAGCTGATGCTGCTTAACAGCAAGAGGAAGGTTTCGACCAGTACATACGGCAGCTCGAAGATGTCCGCCGCGCTCGGCCCGCCGGCCACCGCCTGGCCGAGCACGGCGTAGGTGGCAAACAGCGTGGCGAAGAGGATGCAGTCGGTCATCAGGTACACCCAGAAGCCGAACAGGCTCAGGGAACCGGCATCCTCGTAGCCTTGCTCTTGCTGATGGGCGGTTTCTTGCAGCACGATAGGGGACATGGCTCAGGCCTCCGCCAGCAGTTGGCGCCGTTCGGTTTCCACGCGCTCGACTTCCTCGGCCGACACGTAGTACTCGGTGTGCTGGTCATAGCTGCGCACCACCAGCGTCGCCAGCGTGGCCAGCAGGCTGGCGATGACCAGCCACCAGATGTGCCAGACCAGGGCAAAGCCCATCACCGTGGCGAGGGCCCCGAGCACCACGCCGAGGCTGGTGTTGCATGGCATGTGGATCTTGCTGAAGTCTGCCTCCACCAGGGTTTTCACGCCTTTCTCCTTCATCCCCCAATAGGCATCGATGCCATGTACCACGGGCTGCTCGGCGAAGTTGTAGAACGGTGGCGGCGAGGCGGTGGCCCATTCCAGGGTCCGGCCGTCCCACGGGTCGCCGGTGTGGTCGCGGTTTTCGTGGCGCTTGCGGATGCTCACCACCAGCTGCATGACCTGGCAGGCCACACCGCACAGGATGATCAGCACGCCGAGCATCTCCAGTAGCAACAACGGCCGCCACTCCGGCACGTCGAAGTGGTTCAGCCGCCGGGTCATGCCCATGAAGCCAAGGAAGTACGATGGCATGAAGGCGCAATAGAAACCGACCAGCCAGCACCAGAACGCCGCACGGCCCAGCGGGTCGTAGAGCTTGAAGCCGAAGGCCTTGGGGAACCAGTAGGTGAGGCCGCACAGGTAGCCGAACACTGCGCCGCCAATGATCACGTTATGGAAATGCGCGATCAGGAACAGGCTGTTGTGAAGCAGGAAGTCGGCACCCGGCACGGCGAGCAGTACGCCGGTCATGCCGCCGATGCTGAAGGTGACGATGAAACCCACGGTCCACAGCATCGGCGTTTCGAAGCGCACCCGCCCCCGGTACATGGTGAACAGCCAGGTGAAGATCTTCACCCCGGTCGGCACGGCGATGATCATGGTCATGATGCCGAAGAACGCGTTGACATTGGGCCCGGCGCCCATGGTGAAGAAGTGGTGCACCCAGACGATGAACGACAGCACGGTGATGACGATGGTCGCCCACACCAGCGAGTAGTAGCCGAACAGGCGCTTGCGCGAAAAGGTCGAGGCCACTTCGGAGAAGATGCCGAAGGCCGGCAGGATCAGGATGTACACCTCCGGGTGGCCCCAGGCCCAGATGAGGTTGATGTACATCATCGGGTTGCCGCCCAGTTCGTTGGTGAAGAAGTGCATGCCCAGGTAGCGGTCCAGGGTGAGCATGAACAACGTCGCAGTGAGGATGGGGAAGGCCGCCAGGATCAGGATCGAGGTGCACAGCACGGTCCAGGTGAACACCGGCATGCGGAACAGGGTCATGCCGGTGGTGCGCATCTTGAGAATGGTGACGAAGAAGTTCAGGCCCGTGAGCAAGGTGCCGATGCCGGATATCTGTAGCGACCAGATGTAGTAGTCCACGCCGACGCCCGGGCTGTAGCCGATGCCGGACAACGGCGGGTAGGCGACCCAGCCGGTACGGGCGAACTCGCCGATGCCGAGGGAAATGTTGACCAGCAGGGCGCCGGCAACGAACAGCCAGAAGCTGACCGCGTTGAGGAACGGATAGGCCACGTCGCGGGCGCCGATCTGCAACGGCACCACGATGTTCATCAGGCCGACCACGAACGGCATGGCCATGAAGAAGATCATGATCACCCCGTGGGCGGTGAAGATCTGGTCGTAGTGCTCCGGTGGCAGGTAGCCCGGCGAGCCGTCGGCGGCCATGGCCTGCTGGGTGCGCATCATCAGCGCATCGGCGAAGCCGCGCAGCAGCATCACCAGGGCGACCACGATGTACATCACGCCGATGCGCTTGTGGTCGACCGTGGTAAACCATTCCCGCCACAGGTACGTCCACTTGCGCTTGTAGCTGATTGCGCCGATGCCGCCGATGCCGATCAGCCCGACCACCGCCAGCGTGTACATGATGATGGGCTCGCCGAAGGGGATGGCATCCCAGGTCAGTTTTCCGAACATGTGCGTTACTCCTTGCCGGGTTGCGCTGCATCAGCTTGTGGGTCGCTCAGACGTCGCTCGACCTCGCGCGAGCGCTTGACGCCCTGGTACTTGTCGATCAGTGACTGGAACAGGTGTTCGTCGACGGCGGCGTAGTGCTCCACCGGGTGGGCAATACTGGGCTTGGCCAGCTGCGTGTAGCTGGCTTGATCGAGACGCCGCTGCGAACCACGGACCTTGGCCACCCAGGCGTCGAAGCCGGTCGGGTCGAGGGCCAGGGCCTTGAAGTGCATGTCGGAAAAACCGGGGCCGTTGTAGTTGGCGGCGATGCCGGTATAGCTGCCGGCATGGTTGGCGATCAGGTGCAGCTGCGTCTGCATGCCGGCCATGGCGTAGATCTGCCCGCCGAGGGCGGGGATGAAGAACGAGGTGATGGCACCGTCCGAAGTCACCCGGAAGTCCACTGGCGTGTCCACCGGCATGGCCAGCTCGTTGACCGAGGCAATGCCCAGCTCGGGGTAGACGAACAGCCACTTCCAGTCGGTGGCGATCACCTGCACCTTGATCGGGCGGGCGTCGGACTGTAGCGGGCGGTAGGGGTCCAGCGCATGGGTGGAGCGCCAGGTGACGATGCCGAGGACGATGATGATGACCAGCGGCACGCCCCAGACCACCAGCTCGATAGCCCGCGAGTGGCTCCACTCCGGCGTGTACCGCGCTTTGACGTTGGAGGCCCGGTAATGCACCGAGAACACCAGCGCCATGACCATCACCGGCAGCACCACGATCAGCATCAGCAGCGTGGCGAGGATGATCAGGTTGCGCTGCTCGACGCCGACCTGGCCCTTGGGGTTGAACAGCACCATGTCGCACCCGGACAACTGCAGCGCGATGCCCCCCAGCACCAGCAGGCCGAGCAGCCTGGCGGCTTCCGTATATGCCTTTGCCATGTTCTAGTCCCGTATTGTGTTACCGAATGTTCAGGCTCGTTGAGTTAGAAGAAGGGCAGGCGGGGGAAGGTTGTAAGGAATCTGCGCATAGGCGACGAGTGGTGGTGCGCAGTGGCTGTCGCGCCTCCTTGGACGAACCAGCCTATGCCCGGCGAAACCATGGGCCGGGCGCGGTTGAGGGACGCGCTCTGCGGATGGCGACCGGGCGTCAGGCGTCCGGTGTCGACTCACTTGGCGGCTGAACCTCAGCCGTCGGACTGTTCCTCGGGTGGCACCTGGCCTTCCGGCCAATCGGGCGCTTCCTCTTCAGGTTCAGGTTCAGGTTCAGGTTCAGGTTCAGGTTCAGGTTCGGGAACAGGCTCGCCGGGATTGTGCGGCACCTCGTCGACATACGGGTCGGGGTGGTTGGGGTCGATCATGACGTGTCTCCTTGCAGGTTGGTTACCTGACTTAGGTCGCCCTGGTTCGCCAGCTGTTCAACTGGATGTCGCCAATGGAACGTCGCGTCTCGGGGATGTTCCATTGAGGGAGCCCGTCACCGGGGAACGATCAGGAGTGATAGGTAATGATTCATCTGGGTTGCGCAGGTTGGAGTCTGCCTCGCCAGTACGCCGATGAGTTTCCAGCGCCCGGTAGCCACCTGCAGCGCTACGCCACGGGCTTGAACGCCGTCGAGATCAACAGTTCGTTCTACCGGCCGCATCGGCCCGAGACCTATGCCCGCTGGGCAGCGTCCGTCGCGGCGGATTTTCGCTTTGCGGTGAAGCTGCCGAAGCGCATTACCCACGAACAGCGCCTGCGCGGGGCCATGCCAGCGTTGGAAGCGTTTCTCGCCCAGTGCGGCCAGTTGGGCGAGCACCTGGGCTGCCTGCTGGTGCAATTGCCCCCTTCGCTGGATTACGCCCCCGACACCGCCCGGCAGTTCTTTGCAGACCTGCGAACCCGCTATGCCGGGCCGGTAGCGTTGGAGCCCAGGCACGTCAGCTGGCAGGCCGCACACTCGATGCTGACCGACCTGCAGATCGCCCAGGTAGCAGCCAGCCCTTCGCGCTTCGAC
The DNA here is from genome assembly GCF_054057835.1 of Pseudomonas sp. TE21394. NCBI lineage: Bacteria > Pseudomonadati > Pseudomonadota > Gammaproteobacteria > Pseudomonadales > Pseudomonadaceae > Pseudomonas > Pseudomonas sp. TE21394. Next base: position 4,376,526 of record NZ_JBSRZR010000001.1, read on the forward strand.
ACCGATGCCCAGCCAGGCGGCTGGCCCGGCCTGGTCTACTGGCGCCTGCATGGCGAACCGCGCATCTATCACAGCACCTACCCCGACGCCTGTCTCCGGCGCCTGGCCGAGCAGTTGCAGCGCAGCCGCGCCGCTGGCGTGCCGACCTGGTGCATCTTCGACAACACGGCCTCCGGTGCTGCAGTGGGGGACGCCTTGAGGCTTCAGCGCTACCTGCGCTGAGTCAGACAAAGCGGGCGTTCAGCCCGCTTCCATGGCGGTGTTCTTTTTCCATCCACGCAGGTTCATCGCGCACAGGCAGACCTGCAGCATGATCAGTGCCCAGGCCTGGACTTGCCAGCCCCAGATCGCCCACAGCAGGTTGCTGGCGATGAAACAGCAGAAACCCAGCTTGCGTCGGCCAGGGCGGCGCGAGCCAATGCACCAGGCGGCCAGCACGGTCAGGGCCATGGCGGGCCATTGCAACCAGTCGATCCAATATTCCATCACACACTTCCACGCGCGCCTGCGCGCCCGGCGGGGCGCGCAGGCCGTTATCAGGCGGCGTTCTGCTCGCCCTTGAGCAGTTTCTTCTGGGCTTGCATGGCCTGGCCCATCTCCTCCAGCGCCGCGTTACCCAGCAGTTTGCGGGCGGTCGGGAACAGCTCGCTTTCCTCTTCTTCGATATGATGCTCCAGCAGCTCCTTCATGACCTTGACCCGGCCGGCAAACTCGAGGGTGCCGGTGTCGGTCTGCAGCAGGTCCGGCAGCACCAGGGAATCGACGGCACGGTGCTCCTCCTTGGCCTCGTAGTACATCTTCGCCTCTTCCTTGCCACCGGCCTGCTTGATCGCCGGGTAGAGGATTTCCTCTTCGAGGGCGGTATGGATGGACACCTCCTGCTTGATGCGTTCGAGCAGCTCGCTGCGTTTTTTCACCGCACGCTCGGTGGTGGAGGACAGCTCTTCCAGCAGCTTCTTCACCAGTTCATGGTCTTGGACCAACAGATCGATTGCGTTCATGAATCACCTCTTCGGGCTCGGAAAAATCACGGTTGCCTTCGATGGAGTGAAGCGCTGGGCGCAAGGTTCAAAGCGGTTGATCAACGCACCGGGGCGCAGCGGCACGGGGGGCGATGACCAGCGAGTCAGAATAAATGAATCTTTTTGTCAGTCGCGGGCTCAATTAGCCTGAATCAACGGAGGAGAGCCCAATGGCAGGACAGCAGTTGTTTGTGATCGAGTACGAGCTTCATGGGGAATATCGGACGTTCATCATCCGTCAGGAACGCATGGACAATGCCGAAGCCTGGCACTGGGCAAGTTGCGATGCCGGCGTGGGAATCATCCCCAGGTTTGGCCAGCACAAGATCAAGAAGGTCAGCCGGCCGATGGCCGAGCGTTACGGGTTGGCCAATGTGCGTTGGCGGGCATCGGGCCAGGGGCCTGAGTTCGTCGCGCCCCCCATCGATGTGAAGAAGTTCTCGAGCGGGTCTTCCGGCGAGGCGTGAAGTGCCTTGCTGGCCATGACGTTGTCAATCAGGGCCGCACCTGCGGCCCTTGATCGCAGAGGAAGGTTTGTGGAGATTCTGCCGTTACTCAATACCTTGTTGCTGGCGCGTGGCCCGGGCGGCCAGGAAGACGAGGTCCGGGCTGTAGCCCGGCAAGCGCTGGCCGCCTGTTGCGAAGAGGTGCATGACGACAGCGCCGGCAACGTTATCGGTGTCATCCGCTCGGCGGTCCCGGCCGACCCAGCAGCGGCGATACGGATCATGGCTCACCTCGATGAAATCGCCATGATCGTCAAGAAGGTCAGGCCGGACGGCAACCTCGAGGTGCTGGCGCTGGGTGGTGCGCAGCCCATCAGTTTCGGCGTGTGCCCGGTCGACATCATGGCCGATCATCGGATGCTCCCCGGTGTCCTGTCCTACGGTTCGATGCACAACAGCGGGCAGTCGGGGAGTGGCCGTGATGTGTTGTCCGGGGCCGTGCAATGGAAGGATGTCTACGTCGTCACCCGCCTGACCCCACTGGCACTCGAGCAGGCCGGTGTGCGCCCGGGCACGCGAGTGGTACTGAGCCAGCACTGGCGGCAACCGTACAAGGTCGAGGACTGCATTGCCGCGCATTTTCTCGATGACCGCGCCCCGCTGGCAGCGGTGATTCATTGCGCGCACCTGCTGCAACGGCGGCGCAGCGAACTGCGCCAGGATGTCTGGTTCGTGCTGACCACCCAAGAAGAAGAATCCAACGCCGGCGCCATGTATGCCGCCGCCAGGCTGCCGGGCGACACGACGATTGCGGTGGAGGTCGGACCGGTGCTGGACGAATACGGCACCCGCCTGTCAGCCGACCCGATCATCAATACCGGGGACCAGAAGGGCTATTACAGCCGCAGTGTGGTGCAGGCGCTGATGGCCGCCACGCGCAGGGCAGGGTACACACCGCAGCCGGCCCTGCTGGTGGATTTCGCCTCGGACGCGAGCGCAGTGCTCAGCACGGGGACCGATGCCCGCGCCGGGTGCATTGCCATCCCGACCGAGAACACCCACGGTTTCGAGATGATACTGCTGGAGGGCATCAGCGCCTGTGCCGCCAGCCTGCTGGCGTATGTGCTGCAACCGGACGGTGCGGTCACTCCTGCGCGATGATCGAGATCTTGCCGTTGCGTTCGACGATGGCGAACTTGATCTGCTCGACACGTTCGAGGCCCTGGCTGTCGCGGGCCGACTCGAGGATATCGTCTTCGGTCAGGCGTGCCCGCCGCATGCGCTGATGGAGGAAACGCCCCTGTTCCACCACCAGGGTCGCGTGGCCGTCGAGCAGGCGTGCCAGGCGTCGGGAATTGAGCTTGGCCAGTGACAGGCCGACATCCAGCACGATCAGCGTGGCGATCACCAGCATGGCATTGATAAAGGAGAAATCCTCGCCGAGCAATGCCTGCTGGGTCGCTTCGCCGATGATCAGCAGGAGGACGAAGTCGAAGGTGGTCAGGTCGGCCAGCGAGCGCCTGCCGGCCACGCGAAACAGCAGCATCAGGGCGATGTACATGGCTGTGGCGCGCAGGATCGAATCCATGTCGTCGAACTCCTAGGGGTAGAGAAAGGTGGCGAAATGCACGGCGCTGCTCTGTCCTGCCCTGACCACACCTTCGAGCCTGCCGACATGTTCGCTGCGCAAGGTCAGGTACAGGATAGCGACGCCGTCCTCGCTGGTGCCAAGCTGCAACTGCAGCGACTGGCCATGGGAACGTGACACTTGCGGCTCGGGCTGTATCGTTTCGATGCTGGCTTCGCGCAGCAGGCTGCCGCCAAGCTCCACCACCACCGGCTCCCCCGGCTTGCCGCGTACCGTGATGCGCAGGTTGTCGGTGGTGCCGCTGCGGCTGAGCCGCTGATACTCGACCTGCACGCGACCATCATCACTGGCCACCCGAGCGTCACTGAGCGGGCCGTTGCCAAACAGCCCGGCCAAGGCCAGCAGCACGATCGCCACCAGCACGTACCAGCCGACCCGTTCGAAGCGCCACACACGCTGCTGCATGCGCATGTCTTCCTCGACCGGGTGATGCCTCGAAACCAGCTCGTCGTCGCTCATGCGCCTGGCCCTCAGGCGCGTTCGCCGCGCAACCAGCGCTGGTGGTAATGGGCCAGGTGCGACAAGCCATACAGCGCGCCCTGGCGCATGATATCTGCCCGTTCGCCAAAAAAGCGCTGGGTACGCGTGAACACGGCCAGCGGTTCACCGGTGAATGCCCAGGCGAAACACAGGGTGCCAGGTGGGATGGCATCCTGCGGCTCCGGCCCGGCGACACCGGTGCAGGCAATCGCTACCGTGGCATCGCTGTCTTTCAGGGCGCCCAGGGCCATCTCCCAGGCTACCGCTTCGCTGGTCAGCCCGTAGCGTTCGATGGTCTGTGGGTTGACGCCGAGCAGGCGTTTCTTGGCGCTGGGCGCGTATACCACGTAGCCGCTTTCCAGCACCTCACCGGTGCCGGGCACTGCCGCCAGCAGCGCAACCATGGCGCCGGCCGTGCAGGATTCTGCAGTAGTCAGCACCAGCTTGTGGGTTTTCAGGTAATCGATGGCCTCGCGTAGGGGGTCGGTCGCCATGGCAGGTCACTCATGCGTTGTTTTGTGGTGGACGTATTTCTTGCACGGTTGGTTCAGTGCATGTGAGCCGCCCATCAACGCCGGGGAAAGCCTGCTGAACTTTGCCCGGCCTGGTGGCTTCCTCTTAGTAGGAGGGTGGTGGTGCGCAGCATTGCACCGCTGCCGGTCTAACCAGAGGAGAGGCGATCATGACCGAGCCTGTAACGTATTTCTGGATCGCCGTGGCGGCGATCATTCTGTTGGTCGACCTGTGGGCCATCGTCAGCGTGTTCCGTAGCGACAAGCGCGATGTAACCAAGGCCATGTGGGCGCTGCTGTTGCTGGCCCTGCCGATTGTCGGCCTGGCCATCTGGGGTGTGCTTGGACCGCGCGGCATCAAGCGCGGCACCGGGCCGTCTTCACCTGAACACAGCAAGGGATAGGGCGCCGGGGCGGTAGTACGGTCGTTGCGGGCAGGCGCTGCATGGCACCGGTTGTGCTGGTGTCTGCGGGGCAACCCGCGCCCACACCGGCCGTACCGGCTCGACGAACCCTGTGCAGGCCACATCACTTTCACCTTCCAGGAGCCATCGTGCCACGCATCATCACTCCCGCTACCCCCGAGCACGAAATCGACGAACACAACGCCCGCATGTTCGGCTCGCCAAAGGAGCGGCTGGATTTCTACCGCCATGAGATCCAGTACGAAACCAGCATCCTTGCCAATCGCACCGACGCCTACCTCACGGCACAGTCCTTTCTGGTCATTGCATTCGTATCGTCGATGGGCAACCTGAACCAGAGCTGGGGCGAGATGTTCACCCTGATCGTGCCGCCGTTTCTCGCCTTGCTTGGAGTGCTCAGTACACTCAATGCCTGGCCGGGCATCCGGGCCGCCTACAAGATCATCGAGCACTGGCAACTGAAACAGAGCCACCTGCTGCGCAGCGAGCCATTGATGGGCCTGGCCTATGATGAGTCGCCGCTGTTCAGCGAGGCCGAAACCTCGCAGGCGGGCCACCGCAAGTCGTTGCTGTTTTCGCTGCGCACACCGTGGATATTCCTGGTGTTCTGGATCGTGCTGGGGGGTTACGCGGTGTTCATTCAGCTGGCCTGAGGTCGTGCCGTTCTGGGCGCAGGGGCCTTTGCCAAGAAGGCCCCGTACTGGCTCAGTGTCGACTACGGCGCAGTGCGGCCAGTGCGCAGCCGCTCAACAGCAGCATGGCCGTGACAGCCAGCAAGCCAGGTTTGTCGTGCCGCTTGGGGCGCCCGCCCGGCAGTCTGCGCCGATCGCTCTCGACTGCCCAGGCATCGATGGGGGTCAACTGCAGAGGCGTGCCGTCGACCAGGGTCAAGGTCAGGTCCTTGATATCGCCAGCCGCACGGCCCGGGAACACCGGTTCGCCGGTGGCGTCGAGCGCGTCATAGATGAACCGTTGCCCTTCGAGCCAACCGGCGGCGGTCAGCAGTTCGGGTCCCAGGTAGTATCTGCCGTCAAGGAAGAACCCGGGAAACTGATGCGCCCGCTCCAGGCTTTCCACACTGTATCGCTCGCCCGGCCTCATGCCGGTTGCCGGATCGATCATGGTCGGCTCCCCCCGAATGCGTGGTCTGGCCCCAAGGTGCCGGCAGCGGCGCCCGGCACGAGGATGACCTTGCGGCAGTCGTCCTGCTTCTGGTCGAACATCCGGTAGCCCATGGCCGCTTCTTCCAGGGCCAGGCGGTGGCTGACGATCAGTTCAGGCGCCAGGCGCCCGGCTTCGATATGTTCGAGCAGTTCGGGTAGGAACTTCTGCACATGGGTCTGGCCCATCTTGAAGGTCAGGCCCTTGTCGAAAGCATCGCCAAACATGAAGGCGTGGATGAACCCGGCATACACCCCCGGCACGCTGACCACACCGCCACGGCGCACGGCGGCGATGCTCTGGCGCAGCGCCTTGCCACTGCTGCCCTCGATTTTCAGCGTGGTCAGCACCGTTTCGGTGGTGCTGCCCTTGGCCTCGAAGCCGACCGCATCGATCACTGCATCCACGCCGCGCATGCCTGGGGTCAGGCGAATGATGCTGTCGGCCGGGTCGTCATCCTGTTCGAAGTTGATCGGTACCACGCCGTAGGCGTCGCGGGCGAATGCCAGGCGGTAGTCGTTGTCATCGACCATGAAGATCGTCTGGGCGCCGAGCATCCGTGCGCAGGCTGCACTCAGCAGGCCGACCGGACCGGCGCCATAAATGGCCACGGTCGAACCTTGGCCGACCTGGGCATTGGTCACGGCCTGCCACGCCGTCGGCAGGATGTCCGAGAGGAACAGCACCTTGTCGTCGGGCAGGGCGGTGGGCACCTTGAACGGGCCGACATTGGCCTTCGGCACCCGCACGAAATCGGCCTGGCCACCGGGTACGCCGCCGTACAGGTGGCTGTAGCCGAACAGTGCAGCACCTGGCGGGATGCCCTTCTTGTTGAGGATCGCGCCACGCCCGGTGTTGGTGGTTTCGCAAGCGGCGAATTGCTCGAGCTGGCAGAAGAAGCAACTGCCACAGGCGATCACGAAGGGGATCACCACCCGGTCGCCAACCTGCAGGTTGGTGACGCCACGGCCGGTCTCCTCGACGATGCCCATGAACTCGTGGCCGAAGATATCGCCGGGCTCGGTCTGCGGGATCTTGCCGTGGTACAGGTGCAGGTCGGATCCGCAGATGGCGGTAGCGGTAACCCGCAGGATGATGTCGTCCTCGTCCTGGATGGCCGGGTCAGGGACATTGTCGACCCGGACGTCCTGGGCCCCGTGGTATGTCAATGCTCTCATGGGTTCAGCTCCTGCAATGCGGGTGGGTTTGATGCTGCTCTATGCAGGGGAAGCCAGGGGCAGCGGGAAAGTTCAGGTGGAATCATTCAGTGGCGAACCCGGCGCCTCGGTGAGCGCGTTCGAATGAACCTTGTTTCGTCGTCAGGGCTCGACTGACAAACACTGGAGGGCGGCCGACATGAATGCGCTTAGCGGGCAGATCAGCATGGAGCAGCGCCGGCTCGAGGCGATCAACCGCTGGTTCTGCCTGTTCGACGATGTCGAGCGAAGGCGTGACTGCCCCAGCAGCCATCACGAGGAACTGCTCCGTCAGGCCGAAGAGATGGACCGCCTTGGCCTGGTGTGCTGGGAGCAGTGCCGTGACCTGCGGCGGCTGGCGGACCGCGCCTTCCTCAAGGCTATTGCCGGCGCTGATTACCACGGCCACTGAAGCTCTTGCGCCAATGCACGGTCCCCGGATTACAGGCGCGCGGTTCATTGGTCCGCTGGGCAGATGTCACAGATCATCACGAGTGAACTCATCGACGCGTGGCTACGTCCCTCGAATGGAATGCCTGCAGAAATCCGGCATTTGTCCAACAACCCGCTTCGAGGACGTAATGATGGAAAAGACCGATCAAAGCTCGACCTCTCCGCCCGACCGCAACGCGGACCACGTACATGCCATTGGCGAAGAAGCAGGGGCCTTGCTGGGTGAGGCCAGGCAGAAAGGCAGCGAGCAGCTGGAGCATTACCGCGACAGTGCAGCCGACCAGCTCGACTCCTTGCAGGAAGGCGCACGGTCGGCCGCAGCCGCCCTGGAAGGCAATGACAGCCTTGGCCTGTCGCGGTACCTGACCCAGGCGGCGGAGTGCATGGGCGACTTTGCCGAGCAGGTGCGTCACGAAAGCGCCGAAAGCCTGTTGCAACGCGGTGCGCAGCTGGCGCGGAGCAATCCGGCGTTGTTCCTCGCCGGCAGCGTGGCCGTCGGCTTTGCCATTTCACGCTTCATGCGTGCCAGCGATCCCCATGCGGGCTCACCCTCGGTACCAGAGCCTGGCTTCACCGAGCCGCGGCCAGCGCAGCCAGTCACGCCCGACCGGGGCAGTGACGTCTCTACCCGTGAACCCTATACCCCGGTCGACCCGATCGGGCCCGGTGCCGGCGCGCCGGTCAGTGGCGGCCCGTTCGAACGTGACCCGCTCAAAGGAGGCGAATGATGAACAAGGATCCTTTACACACTACCCCAGGGTTGCATACACCGGCTGACGACCCGGTCGGCATCGGTGGCTTGCTGCGTCAGTTGATGCGTGAGGTGCCAGAGCTGTTCACCAAGGAACTGGCCCTGGCCAAGGCCGAGCTGCAGCACAACCTGGCTACCCTGAAGGCTGGCACTGCAGCGGTGGCGGCCGGAGCAATCGTGGTCCTGGCGGGGTTCATCATGCTGTTGCTGGCCGCGGTCTACGCACTGGCCCTGGTGGTCCAGCCATGGCTGGCGGCGCTGATCGTGGGTGCGGTCACGGTGGTGATCGGCTTCATCATGCTGCAGTCGGGCAAGAAGCAGTTCGAGCCTGGCCACCTGGCCCCTGACCGCACCTTGCATGCCATGCAACAGGACAAGGACACGCTGACGAGGAAACTCCCATGACCACCTCCTTCGAACACGAAGCGCACAAGGACCCGGAGCAACTCGAGCAGGAAATCAATGCCAAGCGCGAGCATATCAGCGACCTGGTCGATGCACTGGAACAGCGGCTGAGCCCGGGTCAAATGGTCGACCGGGTGCTGGCCTACGCCAAGGGCAATGGCGGCGAGTTCTTCACCAACCTGGGCACCACCCTGAAGAACAACCCCGTGCCGGCCACCCTGACCGTGCTGGGCCTGGCGTGGCTCGGGCTCAACCAGAACCGCCCGTTCAACCCGGGGCCGGCGCACCAGGGGCCAGGGCTTGGCGAAAAGCTTGGCGAGGCGGTGGACACCGTGAAGGGCGCCTTCGCATCGGCAGGCGAGGCGATGCACGACGCCAGCCAGAAAGTCCGCATGAAAGCGCACGACATGCGCGACCGCGCCGGTGAACTGGGCAGCGGTGCGCGTGAATCCATGGGGGCATCTGCCGATACCCTGCGCGGTTCCGCACACAAGGTCGGCGACCAGGCAACGGTACTGAAAGGCCAGCTTGACCATTTGCTGCACGAGCAGCCGCTGCTGTTGGCCGCGCTGGGCATTGCCCTGGGGGCTGCGTTGGGCGCGGCGCTACCCGGTACCCACAAGGAGGATCAGCTCATGGGCGCCAGCAGTGATCGGCTGGCGGAAACCCTGAAGACCAAAGGCAGCGAGGTGAAGGCCACGGTCTCCCAGACCCTTGCCCAGGGCACCGACACACAGCCGGTGCAGCCAGGCCGCAGCACTGACGGCTCTGACCTGTCATCAGGGCTGGGCTTCAATTCCTGAACCTGCTGCGTGTCCAGCGCCACCCCTTCGGCATGCGCTGGAGGGGCAGCTGCCGGGGTCAGGCCGCAGGCCTGACGACCGGCGGTTCGATCTCCCCCAACTGCTCGCCAATGACCGCGAGCAACTGGTCAAGGGACCAGGGCTTGGGCAGAAATACCGCACCCGTCGGTAACCGGGTGCTGGCTGCGTCGTGGTAACCACTCATGACGATGATCCGGGTCGCCGGTTGACGCTCACGAATCTCCTGCGCAAGCGCCAGCCCGTTCAACGGGCCGGGCGTTCTGACGTCGGTGAGCAGCAGCGAAAATGCCTGCTGCAGCGACAGGCGCCGGCCTTCTTCGGCAGTACCCACCGCAAAGACCGAGGCGCCCAGCTCTTGCAGGGCGCAGGTCAGCAGTTCACGCAGGATCGGCTCGTCCTCCACCAGCAGGATGGTTGGGTAAACAGCGGGTGACTCGTAGGTGTTCATGGCAATACTCAACATCGCGCACGGGTGGAAAGAAGGGGAGTCCGGGTCAGCTTGCGACGCTCAATGCAGGCAGTGGCAGTGCGCTATCATGCGACAGCGACTGCTTGCCGAAAATTCATTTTTTACTGAGCGGATCTGTGCAGCCTACCGGGCAGCGCCACGCGTCGGCATTGCATGGGGTTATCGGCCAGGTCAGGCATCGGGCTCATGACTCAGGCGCTTGAGCAGTGCCCTTGCCGCGGCTTCGGACGACGCAGGGTTCTGGCCGGTGATCAGGTGGCCATCCTCGACTACATGGCTGACCCAGTCGGCAGCCTTGGAATACTCCCCACCGTTGGCCTTGAGCATGTCTTCCACCAGAAACGGCACCACCTCGCTCAGCCCGACCGCCTGTTCTTCGCTGTTGGCGAAGCCGGTCACCCGCTTGCCCGTGACCACCGGGTGCCCGTCGGGTGCCTTCACGTGCTTCAGCACACCCGGTGCATGGCACACCGCTGCAATCGGTTTGTTCGAGGCATAGAACGCCTCGAGCAAGGTCCGCGAACTGGCGTCCTCGGCCAAGTCCCACAACGGCCCATGCCCGCCGGGGTAGAACACCGCATCGAAGTGGTAGGGGTCGATTTCCGCGAGCGGTACGCTGTCGGCCAGGGCCATTTGCCCTTCGGTGTCGAGGGCGAAGCGCCGGGTTGCCTCGGTCTGGGCGTCGGCCTCATCGCTCTTCGGGTCCAACGGCGGCTGCCCGCCCTTGGGCGAAGCGAGGGTGACATCGACACCGGCATCGATGAACACGTAGTAGGGCGCGGCGAATTCCTCCAGCCAGAAACCGGTTTTCTTGCCGGTGTCGCCCAGCTGGTCATGAGAGGTCAGGACCATCAAGATTTTTTTCATGCAAGCATGTCCTCCGAACGTCAATGGGCAGTGCGCGGCTCGCCCTGCATTACTGTGGGAGGGTTGGCGCAGCAAAGCGTTCCATGACTTTCCAGGAGCCGCAGCACCACAGCATTGCCGAACGTGGCGCGGATGTCTGCCGGGTGGGCGATGTCACGTCTTGCGATCAAGCGGGCCAGTAGTCGCGGCGGGCTTGCCAATGCCGGGCTTTTCAGGAAATGAACGTTGCCTTTGGCGATACTCAGCTGTGAACACCAGCCGCCCGGGCGACGCAGTGTGCCGGGCGCGAGCGGCACAAGGGCCGAGGTGAAGCGGGTAAAACTGAACATTGCCGCGCATGCGGCCTCCAATGGCAAGTGACCTGGAGGATTCGTCATGCAACCAGAAACCGAAGGACTTGAACAGCAGGGACCGGGCAAGGTCCCGTTCATCAACGACCCACTCAAGCCCACCTCCCCACCGCTGAACGATGCCGATGCCACGGACGCGGCCGAGTCCGAGCAGGACATCGACGATGACGGCGAGGCGCTTTGAACAGGAGCAGCGCGATGGACACTTACCATGTGAGCCCGGCGGGGGACGGCTGGGAACTCAGGAAGACAGGGGCCGACTGGGCTTCCAGGCGTAGTGCGAGCAAAGCCGAGTTGCTCGGCCTGCTGCCTGATTATTTTGCCGGCAAGACTGCCTCGGTAAAAATCCACAAGGCCGACGGCAGCATTGAAGAAGAGCGTACCTATCCGCGCGCCGCCGACCCGAGACGCACCAAGGGCTGATTTTGCGGTGGTCGTGGCGCACGGGTGATCGGCATGCGCGAGAAGGTGAGTACACCCCGGCAGACCGCAGGTTTTCTGGCCCTGGCCACGGTGATGGTGCTGGCCTCCGGGCTGGCGCCGCTGGACCGGGCAGATTGGCTGGTCGAAAACGTTCTACCGGTAGCATTGTTACTGACCCTGGCGTTGACCTGTCGCCGCTGGCGGTTTTCGCCACCTGCCTATCTGGCCATCGTCATGCTGCTGGCAATCCACGAACTGGGGGCGCATTTCACTTACGCCAAGGTGCCTTACGACGCCTGGCTGGATGCGCTCACCGGCCATTCGCTGAATACTGCGATGGGCTGGCAACGCAATCAGTTCGATCGCCTGGTGCATCTGAGCTATGGCTTGCTGTGCGTCTGGCCGATCAGGGAACTGCTGCAACGCCAGGCACGCCTGAATGGCCTGTGGCTGGCAGTGTGTGCGGTGGCGATGGTGCTGGCGACGTCGGCCCTGTATGAATTGTTCGAATGGGTAGGTGGACAGTACCTGGGCGAAGACCGGGCGCAAGCATTCCTGGCCACTCAGAAAGACCCTTGGGACGCACAAAAGGACATGGCCCTGGCATTGGCGGGTGCATGCGCGTGCCTGGTCATCCAGCGGTTGGTTGCGCGCAATCGGCCCGGGCCGCCTGCCTAGGTCGGCGAAAGCGAAGTGGGTGTTTATTCGCGATTATTTCTCATTTACACTTCGTGCCTCTCTTCGCAGCCTAGCGCTCTTGCAGGATGTATCGTGTCGTTCGAGCCCGCCAAACCGACGCTACTGTCTACCTTGGTACGTCATTATGACGAGTTGGTGGACCACATTCGCCGACGCTTCGGTGACCGAAGCATGGCACGCGACGTGGTGCACGACGTGTGCGTGCAGCTGCTCGAGCGCGGCGACAAAGATGACGTTCGTGCGCCACTGGCGTTGCTGCGCAAGATCTCCAGCGACACTGCTGTCAGCCGCTACCGCAGCGATCGCCGCCGCGGGGCCTGGGTGCAGGCGTTCGCCGAGCTGCCAGAGGCGGCTTGCCCGGCCCCGACGCCCGTCAGCCGGTATGACGCCGAGCGCGAATTCCAGCTGTTGGCCAATGCCATCGCCAGCCTTCCGCCTCGCTGCCAGGCCGTTTTCATCCTGCACAAGGTTCACCAGATGCCCCAGGCCGAAGTAGCCGAACACCTTGGTATTTCCATCAAGACCGTAGAGAAGCATCTGCGCCTGGGTGTGGCGGCCTGCAGGGAACGCCTTGGGCGCGACGAGGTGACTGCATGAGCAACACGCCCGAACAGGCGCCACTGGACGATGCCCTGGGGCGACATCGTGAGCAGCTCAAGCAACTGTTCCCTGTGCCGCCTTCCAGGCCTGCGCCTTCGAAACCGGCAAGGTCGGCTGGTGTGGCGCTGACCGTTGCGCTTGCCTTTGCCGCCCTGGCCTGGCTGAACCCCGTGTACAAGACCGAGCGGTTCGCCACCGCCATTGGCGAGCGACGCACCGTGCTGCTGGGCGATGGCAGCCAGTTGCTGCTCGACAGCGGCACCCGTGTCGATGTCAGCTGGCGGCTGCGCAGCCGCGAAGCCGGCCTGCAAGCCGGTCAGGTCCTGTTCGATGTGTCCTCGGCGGTGTACCGCCCGTTCGTGGTGTCAGCGGGGCTGACGCAAGTCGAGGTGCTCGGCACGCTGTTCAATGTGCGCCGTCTGGATGACGACAAGGTGCGTGTGACACTGGCGCGCGGGCGCGTGCAGGTCGCCGCTGCGGGGAATACGCCTGTCAGCCTCAGGCCAGGGCAGCAGGTCGATGCGATTGGCGGGCAACTGCTGCCGGTGGCCAAGGTCGACCCCGCCAGGGCAATGGCCTGGAAGGAGGACCGCATCGTCTTTGAACAGACGCCGCTGGATGAAGCGGTTTCCCTGTTGCGCCACTATCGCAAGGCAGCCATTCGCCTGGACGACCCAAGCCTGGCCGCGCTCAAGCTGAGCGGGGTGTTCGACGCGCACAATGTCGACCGGCTGTTGCAGCTGTTACCCAGCATCCTGCCCGTTGCCGTGCAACAACAGGCGGACGGCAGCGTGCAGATTCGGCGCAAACCGCTGCGAAAATAATTCTCAGGCGCAGGTAGGGTTTCCCGACGCCCGTGGCGGCTAGTGAAAAAAGCCCAGCCACAAAGGAATTCGAGAAGTGCATTTACCGCTCCGCAGTCGTCAACTCCGCCTATCACTGCTGGCCAGTAGCTTACTTGTCGCAATGTCGGCCGAAGGCCGGGACAAGGTCACCGTCGATCTGCCTGCTGCGCCGTTGGGTGAGGCCATCAATGCCCTGGCGCAACAGTCTTCGGTGCAGATCCTGTTCGCCAGCGACCTCGGCGCAGGTCGCCAGACCCCTGCGCTGAAGGGCCGCTTCACTGCCGAGGAAGCACTTCAGGTACTCCTCGAGGGCAGCGGCTTGCAAGCCCAGGCCAGGGACGAACGCACCTTCGTCGTCGTTGCCCAGGGGGCAACCGCAGCTGTGCCGCCAGCCCAGAGTGCGCCGGTGGAAATGGCGCAGATGGAAATCACCGCTTCGCGTACCAGCAGCAGCCTGGTCTCGGCGACGCGGCAGTCCACCGTTATCGAGCACGAGCAACTGCAGGAGCTGCGCCAGGGCTCGGAGAGCCTGGCCACGGTACTGGCCAAGGCGGTGCCGGGTATGTCCGACTCCAGCCGCACGGTCACTGAATACGGGCAAACCCTTCGCGGGCGCAGCCTCTTGGTCCTGGTCGACGGGGTGCCGCTCAATACCAACCGCGACTCGTCGCGCAACCTGGCCAACATCGACCCGGCACTGATCGAACGGGTCGAGGTCATCCGTGGCAGCAGCGCCATCTATGGCAGCGGCGCCACTGGCGGGATCATCTCCATCACCACCCGGCCTGCCGGTGGTGACAACCGCGCCGAAACCAGCCTCAGCGCCACCTCGCCGTTGACCCGCCTGGGCAGCGATGGCCTGGGCGGGCAGTTCCAGCAGTACCTCGCAGGCTCGCAGGGCGCAGTCGACTATGCCTTCGACTTCGGTACCCGGCATATCGGTGCTTCGTACGATGCGCACGGCGACCGCATTGCCCCGGAGCCCAGCCAGGGCGACCTGTTCGATTCGAATATCTACAACGTTGGCGGCAAGTTGGGGCTGCACCTGGACGACAACCAGCGTATCCAGCTGGCGGCCAGCCACTACGAGGCACGCCAGGATACCGATTACGCCACCGACCCCAGCGTCGCCAAGGCCCCGGCCGGTTCGCTGCCGGCCAACGCGATCAAGGGCCTGGACCTGGACGAGCAGAACCATATCCGCAACACCCTGCTGAACCTGGAATACGAGCACCTCGACATTCTCGGCAGCAAGCTGTCTGCCCAGCTGTACTACCGGGACTACTTCACCCGCTTCACGCCCTTCGATGCCCGCGCCGTTGCCACCCGTGGTGGCAATGTCGACCAGATCATGCAGAACAGCGAGGTGTTCGGCAGCCGCCTGACCTTGCGTACACCGCTTGGCGACAGTGGCAACACCGAGCTGGTGTGGGGCGGCGACTACAACCAGGAACGCAGCGACATGCCGATCGATGTGTTCGACCCGGCGGCCTACGATGCCAGCGGCGGCCTGGTCTTCGCCAAGATCGGCAGGCTGACCTACATGCCACCGCTCAAGACCCGCAGCGCCGGTGCGTTCGCCCAGCTGCAGCATCGCTTCGACGAGCATTGGTCGGTGGACGGCGGCTTGCGCTACGAGTATTCCACTGCCGAATTCGATGATTTCGTGCCGTTGTCCGAATCCAGGGCGGCTTCACCGGTGGCGGTGGAGGGCGGGAAAATCCATTACGATGCGCTGCTGTCGAACTTCGGCATCGTCTATTCACCAGTGCTTGGCCAGGAGCTCTACGCCTCCTTCAGCCAGGGCTTCCAGCTGCCTGACGTGGGCATCCAGTTGCGTAATGCACGGCGTGGGTTCGACCTCGGCGCCTCGAACCTGGAGCCGGTCAAGACCAACAACTATGAATTCGGCTGGCGCGGTGAGCTGGGCGCTAACACGCTCGCCACCCTGGCCGTGTTCTACACCACCTCCAAGCTGGGCGATGTGCAGAGCTTCAACAATGGCCTGATCCTTACCCGGACCAAGGAGCGCATCTATGGGGTCGAAGCCAGCGCCGACTGGCTGTCGGACGATGCGGTGTGGGGGGCCGGAGGCAGTGCCAGCTGGATGCGCGGGCGCGAGAAGCCGGACGGCAAAGGCTGGCAGGACATGACCGGCTACCGTGTGCCGCCGCTGAAACTGACCGCCTACGTGCAGTACAAGCCGACCCCGGACTGGAGCAACCGCCTGCAAGCCACCTTCTTCGACGGCAAGGACTACAGGCTCGATGGCCTGGACAGCTTTGGTCGACATGAAGTGAGCAGCTATACGACCGTCGACCTGATCAGCCAGTACCAGGTGTCCGCTGACGACAAGGTGAGCGTCGGCATCCAGAACCTGTTCAACCGGGACTACTACCCGCTCTACAGCCAGTTGTTGCGCAACAACAACAATACCAGCCACTTGCCGGCCCCAGGCGCGGTGGTGACCGCCAGCTATACGCACAACTGGTGACGCTACCTGTCGAGCAGCAGCTGGGGACCGATGGCAGGTCGCGCTGTATAGATATTCGGCTATAACTGTACAATAATTTAATTTTGTATAGTATTCGAGTCGAGGCGATGGCGACATCCACTGTAGCGCGCTGGGCAGGGCTGGCCCTGTTGCTCCTGCTCGCCGGGCCGGCCCCCGCCGACTGGCGGTCGGCAATTCCCGCTGCGCAGCTGTCCGGCAGCGGCGAATTCACCTGGTTCGGGCTGCGCCTGTACACGGCCCGGCTCTGGTCCGGCGGGCCTGTACAGGGTTGGCAGCAACCGTTCGCGCTCGAACTGCGCTACCACGTGGAACTGTCCCGCGACACCCTCGTGCAGGCCAGCCTGAAGGAAATGCGCAGGCTGGGCGCCGCGCCGCAACAACTGGCGGCCTGGCGCGGCTTGATGGAAGCGGCCTTTGTCGATGTGAGTCCAGGCCAACGGATCACCGGTGTGTATCTGCCGGGCGTGGGGTGCCGCTTCTACGTGGATGACCAGTTGCGCCGCGAAATCAGCGATATCGCCTTCGCCAAGGCATTTTTCGCCATCTGGTTGGGCGAAGGTGCCAGGGACCAGCAATTGCGCGGCCGCCTGCTGGGCCGTTGATCATGGGGGTGAACATGTACAAGGTGCTGCTGATGACCGCCTGCCTGCTTCTGGCCAGCTGCGGCAATGTCGACGTGGACCACTACGCCCGGGAAACGCCAGCCCTCGACCTGGTGGCCTTCTTCTCGCGGCCGGTACAAGCCTGGGGCATGTTCCAGAAGCGTTCCGGCGAGGTGGTGAAGCGCTTTCATGTGCGCATCGACAGCCGACGCGACGGTGAGCGGCTGATCCTCGACGAGCACTTCACCTACAGCGATGGCACCCGACAGCAGCGCACCTGGACCTTGGTGCCGGACGGCCGCGGCCAGTGGAAGGGCACGGCGGGCGATGTGATCGGCGAGGCTCGCGGGCAGCTGGCGGGTAACGCCTTGCACTGGCGCTACCGCCTGGACCTGCCGGTTGACGGCAAGCACTGGGAAGTGGAACTGGACGACTGGATGTACCTGATGGATGAAGACACGCTGATCAACCGCTCGAGCATGAGCAAGCTGGGCGTGGAGATTGGCCAGGTTACCTTGTTCTTTCGCCGCATGCCGGAGGTCACACCATGAACCTGCAACGTCTTACCGAGCTGGCCGCCGCCGGCGCCGTCAACGAACTCGAACTGCTGTCGCTGGAGGGCGGTTTCTACGTGCTGCGGGCCATGACCGGCGCCGGCCCGGTGACCCTTAGCGATGAGCACGGGCAGGCCACGCGCCTGCGCTCGACAACCGAGGTGCGCGAGCTGCTTGCCGGGTGGCCGGCGTTGCCCTGCATGCTGGTGCAGCAAGTGGTGCATGACGAAATGTGCGGCCAGCGCGACGGCCCCATCGCGCCGCTGCGGGTGCCCGTGTCACTGGGTACGCAATGGTAGCGCGCCCGCCACGCCTGGGCCTGGTACTGGGCGACCAGCTATCGTTCGACCTGGCCAGCCTGGCAGCGCTGGACCCGGCCCGCGACACGCTGCTGATGGCCGAGGTGCATGACGAGGCTACCTATGTGCCGCACCATCGGCAGAAGATCGTGCTGATCTTCAGTGCCATGCGCCACTTTGCCCAGGCCCTGCGCGAGCGCGGTTGGCAGGTGCGCTACGTCGAACTTGAGGCACCTGGCAATAGCGGCAGTATCGCCGGTGAGCTGCGCCGCTGGCAGCAGGCGCTGGGCTGCGCCGAGATCCACCTGACCGAATGTGGCGAGTGGCGGCTCGAACACGCCTTGCGCGAGGCCGGGCTGCCGCTGGTATGGCACCCGGACACGCGTTTCCTGTGCTCGCGGGGTGCTTTCGCGCGCTGGGCGCAGGGGCGCAAGCAGCTGCGCATGGAGCATTTCTACCGTGGCATGCGCAAACGCTGCGGGCTGTTGCTGGAAGCCGATGGCGGCCCTGCCGGCGGTGCCTGGAACTTCGACAGCGACAACCGCAAGGCCCTGCCACGTGGGCTGCGGGGGCCCTTTGCACTGCAGTTCGCCGTGGATGACATCACGGCGGCGGTGATCAGCCTGGCAAGCCGGCGCTTCACTGGCCACTACGGTGCGCTCGAAGGCTTTTCCTACCCCGTTACCCACGCTCAGGCCGAACAGCTGTGGCAGCACTTCCTGGACTTTGGCCTGGCAGCGTTCGGTGACTATCAGGACGCCATGGCCGAAGACGAACCGTACCTGTTTCATGCCCGCATCAGCGCCGCCCTGAACATCGGCCTGCTGGACGTGCGCCGCCTGTGCCATGATGTCGAGCACGCCTGGCGTGACGGGCGAGTGCCACTCAATGCCGCCGAAGGGTTCATCCGCCAGCTGATCGGCTGGCGCGAATACGTCCACGGTATCTACTGGCTGCGCATGCCCGAATATGCCGCGCTCAACCACCTGGGCAACCAGCGTGCGCTGCCGGAGTTCTACTGGACCGGGCGCACGCGCATGCGCTGCATGGCGCAAGCCATCGGCCAGACGCTGCGCCTGGGATATGCCCACCATATCCAGCGGCTGATGGTGACCGGCAACTTCGCCTTGCTCGCCGGGATACTGCCCGCAGCCATCTGCGAATGGTACCTGGCGGTGTACCTGGATGCGTTCGACTGGGTGGAACTGCCCAATACCCTCGGCATGGTCATGCACGCCGACGGTGGTTTTCTCGGCTCCAAACCGTACTGCGCCAGTGGCCGCTATATCCAGCGCATGTCCGATCATTGCAAGGCTTGCGCCTACAACGTCAGGCAGGTGAGCGAAGCGCAGGCATGCCCGTTCAACGCGCTGTACTGGCACTTCCTGATCCGTCATCGCCGGCAATTGGCCGGCAACCCGCGGCTGCAGCTGGTGTATCGCAGCCTGGACGGTATGCCGACGGCGCGACGGGAAGCGGTGTGGGCGCGTGGCGAGCAGTTGCTGGCGCAACTCGATGCAGGGGCGTCGCTGTGAAGAAGCAGCACCTGCCAAGCAAGCTGTGCGTGGTGTGCAACCGGCCATTCAGTTGGCGCAAACGCTGGGCGCGTTGCTGGGAGCAGGTGCTCTACTGTTCGCAGCGCTGCCGGCGCTCAGCGCCACGTGGCAAGGCGCAATAGCAAGGGCAGGGCCAGCGCCCAGACCGCCGCCAGCAGCGTAGCGGTCGCCAGCGTACCCAGCGGCAGCTCGACCTCGGCCAGCCTGGCCCCACCCACATAGGCCAGCGGGCCACCTGCCGCGCCGAACAGGGCGGCAAGCCAGCTGCGCCGGGCCAGCCAAGCCAGGCTGTGGCGCAGGCCGCAGCACAGCACACTCCAGAGCAAGGCCAGCCACAGCGGCAGCGGCCAACTGTCGAAGCGGAACACCCCCAGCATACCCAGCAGGCTGTCGAGCACACAGCCGGCGAGGGTGCAGCGCAACACTGCGTGCAACTCGCGCTGGCGGTCCCGGCAGCAGGCGAAATGCCAGGCCAGGCCGATGGGCACCAGGCCAAGTAACCAGGGCCGATGGGCCCCATACACACATAGCCACCAACCCGCCTGCAGCCACACGGCGTTGGCCAGCAGCCCACGCTTGGTCATGCTCAACGCTCGGGCAGTGGGGCACGCAAGGCTTTGGGCGCGGCCAGCAACAACTGCGCTACGCCGATCGCACGTTCCTCGAAGCCGCCCTGGCAATAACACAGGTAGAACTCCCAGAGGCGCTGGAACGCGTCGTCATAGCCCAAGGCCGTCAACGCGCTGCGCGCCTGGCGCAGGTTGTCGTGCCAATGCCGCAGTGTGCGCGCGTAGTCCAGGCCGAAATCCTGCAGGTGCACCAGGTTCAGCGGTGTATGCCGGGTGGCGTTTTGCAGCAGCACGGTCAACGAGGGCAAGGCCCCGCCGGGGAAGATGTACCGCTGGATGAAGTCCACCGAGCGGCGGGCCTGGTGGTAGCGTTGATCACGGATGGTGATGGCCTGCAGCAGCATCAGGCCGTCCGGCTTGAGCAGCCGGGCACATTGGTTGAAGTAGTCGGGCAGGTAGCGGTGGCCGACGGCCTCGATCATTTCGATCGACACCAGTTTGTCGAACGTGCCGCGCAGGTCGCGGTAGTCCTCGCGCAGCACGGTCACGCGCTGCTCCAGGCCCAGCGCCTCCACGCGCTGGCGGGTATACGCATATTGGGCTTCCGACAGCGTCGTGGTAGTCACCCGGCAGCCATGCTGGGTGGCGGCGTGAATGGCCAGGCTACCCCAGCCACAACCGATCTCGATCAAGTGATCGCCGGGGTGCAGGCGGAGTTTCCGGCAGATGTGCTCCAGTTTGTTCAACTGGGCCTGCTCGAGGCTTTGCCCCTCGTGCTCGAACATCGCTGCCGAGTACATCATGGTCGGGTCGAGCAGCTGTTCGAACAGGGCGTTGCCCAGGTCGTAATGCGCCAGGATATTGCGCCTGGCGCCGCGTCGGCTGTTGCGGTTCAGCCAATGCAGCAGCCGCAGTGCCGGCCGCCCCAAGCGGGCAAGGCCGCTTTCCATGGCGTCGAGGACCTCGAGGTTGGCCACGAACAGGCGCGTCACGGCGGCCAGGTCAGGGCTGCGCCAGTAGCCGTGAATGTACGCTTCGCCGGCACCGATCGAGCCGTTGCAGGCAATCAGGCGCCAGGCTTTGTCGTCGACAATTTCCAGTTCAGCCTGCAAGGGGCTGTCGGCGCTGCCGAAGCACCATTGTTGGCCACCGTGGCTCACTCGCAGGTAGCCGTGGCGCAGCTTGCCGAGCTGAGCAAGCACCAGGCCGCCCAGCCATGGGACCAGTCCGGCGGACTTGCTAACGCTCACGCTGGGATTGTGCATGCTCAGGATCCTCACAGGGTTGGCCGACGGCCAGGTTGCCCTGGCTGGCAGCGTGGTCATGGACAGGGGTACGTTTGAAAAGCAGGCGCAATGCCTGCCAGTAGATGGCCGACAGGGTGCGCAGGCTCATCCACGGGAACGCCAGGATGTGGCGGTGCAACGACCGGCTATCGAGCGCCTGCCGTTGCAGCGCCAGGTCGGCCTCGAAGACCTTGTGCCCGGCGTGCCAGTTTTCCATGTGCAGGCGCACATGCTCGGCGTCCAGGTGAAAGCGCAGGCGGTAGTCCATGGCCAGCGGCATGAACGGTGACACATGGAAGGCCTTGGCCATGCGGTAGGGCCGGTCGAGGCCGGCCTGCACCGGCAGCACGTAATGGAAGCGTTCACGCCAGGGCGTGTTGCGCACTTCCAGCAGGATGGCCACCAGGTGTGCCTCGGCATCGTGACAGAAGTAGAAGCTCACCGGGTTGAACGACAACCCCCAGCAACGCAGCTGGGTCAGCAGGCGAACCGAACCGCTGGGCGCCTGCCCGGTGGCCAGCCCGACCAGGTGGCGGGCGGCATCGGCCAGGCTCAGCCCCTGGCGGGTCAAGCCTGGCAGGTAGTCGGTCTCGCGCCAGCACAGCGGGGCAAGGCGCCAGCGCCCCAGCCAGGGTGATAGCTTCGGCAGCCTGGCGGTGTCGTCGAGGTCGAGGTCGAACATGCCGATGCGGTAGCGAAACGCATGCGCGCGTGGCAGCAGCCGGCGATGACTGACCCAGCCTTGGCAAAGCCTGCTGTTCACAGTGTTTCTCCGAACCGTTCGGCGACTTTCAAGGCGCTTGCCACGCCGTCTTCATGGAAGCCGTTGCCCCAGTAGGCGCCACAGTAGTAGCTGTGCAGATGGCCCTGCAGCTCGGCGTGGCGTGCCTGAGCCGCGGTCGCCGCCAGGCTGTATTGCGGGTGGGCATACTGGAAGCGGGCAAGGATCTGCATGGGGTCTATCAGCGCGGTCTGGTTGAGGCTGACGCAGAAGGTTTCCGGCGCCTGCAGGCCTTGCAGGATGTTCATGTTGTAGGTCAGCGCCGCCGGCGCCTGGGCGGGCCCGCCCAGGCGATAGTTCCAGCTGGCCCAGGCTGCCTTGACCGGCGGCAGCAGGCGGGTGTCGGTATGCAGCACCACGTCGTTGCTGGCATAGCGGATAGCCGTGAGCACCTCGCGCTCCTGGATACTGGGCGCCTCCAGCAAGGCCAGCGCCTGGTCGCTGTGGCAGGCGAACACGACACTGTCGAAGCGCTCGGTGCCGGCGGCACTGTGCAGGGTGACCCCGCCGTCGTCGCGTACCACCCGATGGACCTTGCACTCCAGGCGTAGCTGGTCGGCGAACGGTTTGCACAGCGGTTCCACGTAACTGCGCGAGCCACCCTGGATAACCCGCCACTGCGGGCGCTGGTTGACCGACAACAAGCCGTGGTTGCGGCAGAAGCGCACGAAAAACGCCAGCGGAAAAGCGAGCATGTCGGCGCGCGACATCGACCAGATCGCCGAGCCCATTGGGATGATGTAGTGGTCGATGAAGCGTTGGCCGTAGCCCCCGGCGCGCAGGTACTCACCAAGGGTGGTAGCTGCCTGCTGGCGCTGGCCGTCGAGGTCCGCCAGCGCTTCGCGGTTGAAGCGCAGAATATCCCTCAGCATGCCCCAGAAACCCAGCGACAGAAGGTTGCGGCGTTGCGCGAACAAGGTGTTCAGGCTGTGCCCGTTGTAGGCCAGGCCGCTTGCCGGGTCGTGCACCGAGAAGCTCATTTCGGTCGGCTGTGAGGCGACGCCCAGGCGCTCGAGCAGGCGGATGAAGTGCGGGTATGTCCAGTCGTTGAAGACGATGAAACCGGTGTCGATGGCATAGGTTCTACCGCCACAGCTGACATCGACCGTGTGGGTATGCCCGCCGATCCAGCTGTCAGCCTCGAACACCGTCACTTGATGTCGGCGCGACAGCAGGTGGGCGCAGGTCAGGCCGGAAATGCCGCTGCCAATGATCGCGATACGCATGGCTTTCACCCTTCCTGCCTGCGTACCAGGCGCTGCCCGATGGCCAGGCGCAGGCGGGCCGGCAAGCTGCCGAGCAGCCGCAGTACCAGGATGAAGCCGCGCGGGAAACTGATTTCCAGCGGCCGCCGTGGCAAGCGGCTGATGATGTAGCGTGCTGCGCGGGAGGCAGTCCACATCTGTGGCATCGGGAAATCGTTGCGCCGGGTCAGCGGCGTATCGACGAACCCCGGGCTGACCAGGGTGACGTCGATGCCTTCATTGAGCAGATCGATGCGCAGGGATTCCACCAGGTAGCGCAAGGCCGCCTTGGATGCACCGTAGGCGCCGGCCCGAGGCAGGGCCAGCCAGGTGACCGAGCTGCCTACCACCACCAGGTGGGGGCGACGGCCGGCGCGTAGCAGGGGCAGGGCGGCCGCCAGGCAGTGGCTGGTAGCCAGCAGGTTGGTGCGCAGCACCCGCTCGACCAGGGTCGGGTCGAAGTGCCCCGGTTCCAGGTATTCACACGTGCCGGCATTGAGGATGGCGATGTCGAGGCCGCCCCAGGCCTGCCTGATCCGGGCGGCGATCTGTTCGACCTGG
This sequence comes from Pseudomonas sp. TE21394, assembly GCF_054057835.1. Lineage (NCBI taxonomy): Bacteria > Pseudomonadati > Pseudomonadota > Gammaproteobacteria > Pseudomonadales > Pseudomonadaceae > Pseudomonas > Pseudomonas sp. TE21394. The sequence continues at coordinate 4,400,069 of NZ_JBSRZR010000001.1, forward strand.
TGCGGGTCGTCGAGATCTCCGACGGCCAGCAGTACCTGGCCGGGGAAGCGTTGCGCCAACGGCGCCAGGCGCTCGGCATGGCGCCCGCCCACGGCGACCTGGTGGCCCTGTTCGAGCAGTCGCTCGGCAAGCGCGGCGCCGATGCCGCTGCTTGCGCCGGTCAACCAGCAGCGGGTCATGCCAGCCGCCCTTTGAGCCAGCGAACTGCGCCGCCGAGGACCGGAACGTGTTCATACAACAGCGCGCCAGCGTCGAAGTAGTCCTGGTGGCTGAACACCCGTTCGCGCCACTGCAGGAAACTGCAACCTTGCAGGCTGACGGGCTTGCCGCCGTTCAGCCGCGGGTGGCAGAAGCGCAAGTGCCAGCGCAGGTAGCCCTGGCCTGGTCGCACCTCGTCGTAGCCGGCGAAGCTGTAGCTGATATCGCGCGCGTTGGCATACAACTGGCCGAAATAGGCGCGCAACGCATCGAGCCCCTCGATATGGTGCAGGGGATCGCGAAAGGTGACCGAATCGTCATATAACTCGCCAAGAATGTGCAGGTTGTCGCGCTGAAGGCAGGCAAACCGCTCGGCGAACCGCTGAAGGTAGACGGACATGTGCAGCTCCAGTTAAAACTGTACAAATCACCTAACTTGTACAGGTATGACTGAAGCCTATGGCGAAAATTGTACAAGCGCAACGGTCTTGTACAATTATTTGCTCAGGATTTCTTTACGGCGAGCTGCCGACGCAACTCCGCGACTTCCGCCTCCAGCTCACGCACCCGCTGTTCGGCGTGCACCTGCGCCGTGACATCGCGCTGGATGCCGATGTAGTAGGTCAGTTCATCGGCGTCGTTGTGCACCGGTGTGATGGACAGCTCGTTCCAGAACAGGCTGCCGTCCTTGCGATAGTTGCGTAGCACCTGGCAGCAAGGGCGACCCTCACGGATCGCTTGGCGAATGCTTTCCAGCGCCGCCTGATCGTGGTCATCGCCCTGTAGAAAGCGGCAATCCTGGTACAGGATGTCCTCCTTGCGATAACCGGTCAGGCGTTCGAAGGCGGGGTTGGCATAGATGAGAATGCTGTCGGTGCCTTCCTGTTCGGCGACGACGATGCCGTCGTTGGAGTTGTTGACCATCAGTTGCAGGAGCTTTGCGTTGATCATTCAAGCCCACCCGGGAGTCTGTCTGGGGTATGCGCAGCCTGGCCGGCCAGGCCAGGCGACGCGTTTTGCCCATGATGGACCATACCGGCTCGCCGCAGAAGGGGTGGATGGGGCTAGAATGAGCGCACCTTGCGGACGAATCCCGGTATGACTGAAACGAACCCCACCGATTTGCTGCCCATGCGTGACGTGGTCAGCCTCACCGGCATCAACCCGGTTACCCTGCGTGCCTGGGAACGCCGCCATGGCCTGATCCAGCCGCATCGCACCGAAGGCGGGCATCGCCTGTACACGGCCAGCGACGTACAGCGTATCCGCGACATCCTGCGTTGGACTGCCAATGGCCTGCCGATCAGCAAGGTCGGCCCGTTGCTGAACCGGCAGCCTGTCGAGCAACGGCAGGGCGACGAACAGTTCGCCGATTGGCGGGCGGCGCTGGCACGGGCGACTGCAACCTACGATGTGCAGGCGCTGGAAGCGTTGCACGGGCAGCTGTTCACCCTGTTGCCGAAAGCGGTCGTGTTCGGGCAGGTGTTGCTGCCGGTGTGGCAGGAACTGCGCGGCAGCGACGCGCTGGGGGCGCGCAGCCAATGGCTGTTTCTCGATTATTTCCTGCGGGCACGGCTACTGCTGCGCCTGCAGCTGAACCAGGCCGATGCCCCGCGCGTGCTGCTGGTGGCTGGCGATGAACAGCCAGAGCTGGTACTGCTGGGTACTGCGCTGGTGCTCAGTGGCGAGCAGCAACGCATCGAGGCCCTGGGTGGTGCGCTGCCATTGGAGGAGGTGGCACTGGTGTGTGCGGCGGCGCAACCGGCAGCGCTCGTGGTGGCGATGCAAGGGCCGCTGAATGCCGCACTGGCCAAGCGCCTGCGCTGGCTGCAGATGGAGATCGCCTGCCCGCTGGCTCTGGCGGGCGCGGGGCCTGTGCTGTCGCAGGCGCCACTCGACGGCGCGCCCGTGTGCCTGCTCGATACCCAGGGCGGTGATGTGGCAGCGGTGCTCAATGCGTTGCTCAGAGGCACCCTGGATGTGTGAGCGGTAGCTGGGCGGCACATAGGCAGGATGGTGCGAGGGCAGCTTGGCTGCCGTGAAGCCCCACATCACACCTGCAACGTCAACAGCGCCGCCACCAGGGCAGGGGGCATCACCAGCAGCCCCAGGCGCAGGAACTGCCAGGCGCTCACATGCTCGCCTTCGCGACGGATCGCGACCAGCCACAGCAGCGTTGCCAGCGACCCGGTAATCGACAGGTTCGGCCCCAGGTCGACGCCGATCAGCAGCGCAGCCGTCGTCTGTTGCGGCAGTTGCACCAGCGAACCCATGGACCCGGCCATCAACCCGGTGGGCAGGTTGTTCATCAGGTTGCTGGCAATGGCGACACCCACGCCCGCCAGCCAGCTGGCCTGGCCCGGCGCAGCCTCTGCCAGCGTGGCCAGCGCCTGGGCCAGGCGCACGACCAGGCCGGTCTGGGCGACCGCTTCGACCAGCACGAACAAGCCCGCCACCAGCGGCAGCACGCCCCACGCGACATGACGCAGTACCGGCATCGGGCTGCGCCGCTGGCGCAGGTGGATCAGCGCCGTGATCGCGACGCCGGCACCGAACGTCGGCAGGCCCAGCGCCATGTCCAGTGCCGAGGCGCCCAGCAGCAAGGCGGCGGTCAGCGCGATGCCCAGTGCGCACAGGCGGGCACCAGCCGACAGCGGCTGGGTGTGCACGCTCAATGCCAGCGGCTGGTTGATCTGCCGGCGCTGGGCCAGGCGCAGCGTCAGGTAGGTCAGGGCGATTGCCGCCAGCGATGGCAGGGTGAACTGCCTGAGCCAGTCTGGCAGCGGTGGCATGTTGCTGCCGAATACCACCAGGTTGGCCGGGTTGGAGATAGGCAGCACGAAGCTGGCTGCGTTGGCGATGAACGCGCAGATGAACAGGTACGGCAAAGGCTCGGCTTTGGCCGCCTTGCACGCCGCATACACCGCGGGTGTGAGTACCACTGCCGTGGCATCGTTGGAAAGGAACACGGTGACCAGCGTACCAACCAGGAACACCAGGTCGAACAGCCGTTGCCCGGAGCCTTGCGCGTGCTGCACGGCGTAGCGTGCCAGCCAGTCGAACAGCCCCTCCTGGCGGGCCAGCTCGGCCAGCACCATCATGCCGACCAGGAACAGGTAGACGTCGCTGCCCTCGGCCACCGCGGCCAGGGCGCTGGGCGCTGTGATGAGGCCCAGGCCGACCAGCAGCAAGGCGCCGCCCATGGCCCAGACGTATTCAGGGATGCGCCAGGGGCGCAAGATGACGCCAGCGGTGGCCAGGGCGGCTATCGCCCAGATGATCGATGCGTGTTCGCTGACTGGCATGGGCTGTTCAGTTTCCGGCAAGGGTCGTCAAGGAGGGTGATGGCGAAGCGTCGGGCTGGGTCTCGGGCAGCGCGACCAGCACCAGCAAGAAGGCGGCGCCGGCAATCGCGGCCAAGGTCAGGAATGCTGCATCATAGCCAGCGGCCTGAACCACCAGCCCGGCGATGCCAGGGCTGAGCGCGGCACCCAGGCCGAATACCGCCGCCAGCGCACCGAGGCTGACATTGAAGCGCCCGGTGCCGTCGGTCAAGTCCTTGACCACGATCGGGAACAGCGCGCCGAAGATACCCGCGCCGACGCCGTCGAGCAGCTGCACGCCGACCAGCCAGAACGGGTTGTCGGACACCACGTACAAGGCCCCGCGCAGGGGCAGGATGAGAAAGCCGGCCAGCAGGAACGGCTTGCGCCCCCAGTGCTCGGCCTTGGCCCCCACCAGCAGCGCCATGGGTACCATCACCAGCTGCGCCGCGACAATGCAGGCGGAGGTCAGCGGGGTGGCCAGGCGCAGGTCGACCTGCGACAGCTTCTGGCTCACCAGAGGCAGCATCGCCGCATTGGCCAGGTGGAACAACGCGCAGCACACCGCGAAGACCAGCAGGGTGCGGTTGTGCAGCAGCAGCTTGAACCCGGCAGGGTGGTCATCACCGCTCGGGCCATGGGCCAGCCCGCGCGCCAACTGGTGGTCGATCGCTGCGGCGGGCACGCGCGCGACGGCAACGATGCTGGCCACGGTCATGACCGCCATCAGGTAGAACACCACCACCGGGCCGAACAGGTAGGCCAGGCCGCCGGCCAGCAGCGCCGAGCAGGCATTGCCGGCGTGGTTGAAGGTTTCGTTGCGCCCGACCCGCCGGGTGAACGCCCTGGGGCCGGTGATACCCAGCGAGATGGCGGCTATCGCCGGGGCGAACACCGAGCCTGCCAGGGCACTGACCGTCTGGGTCAGGGCTACCCAGCCGAATGACGAAATCAGCGGCAGCAACAGGCAACTGCCGGTGACCAGCAGGGCCGCAATCACCAGCACCGCACGCTTGGCCGGGGTACGGTCGATCAGGGCCCCGGCCGGCGTCTGCGCCAGCAGCGCGACGATGCCGGCCAGGCTCATCAGCAAGCCGATGTTGGCCGGCTGCCACTGGTGCACGGCGAGCAGGTAGATGGCCAGGTAAGGGCCGAGGCCGTCGCGTACGTCGGCAAGGAAGAAGTTCAGCCAGTCGAGGGCACGGTGATGGGAAGCGAGGGGCCTTGAATTTGCCAAGGAGGTCGTCTCGTGAAAGTCATGGGGGAGCGCGAGCGGTAGCCGCGAGTGCCGGATTCAGCCGATAGGCAGGGGCGCTTCGCGATGGGGTAACGAAGCGGGTGAGCGACCGATGGCCGAGGGCAGTGGAACAACGAGGAGAATGTCACGTTTCACGGTAGTACTTGATGAAAATCCGATTTTCCGGGCTGGCGATCCTGCTGAAGGCCATGGCACACCGCCAATCCTGGCGTGGGCCAATCATACCGTGCGCGACCTTGAAATACAGTAGCCACGCCAAGGCGCAAGCTCCGCAGATTGAGCATGAACCTCTGGGGAAGAGGCTCGTCGCCATGGCAGGTGTTTACGCAGGTGTACCGCTGTTGCTAGCCATCACCAGCGGTGGAAGTGCAGGCAGCAGATCCATCACATCGCAAAACAACTGTCGATTTTGCCAATCTGTCCGATCGCCAATGACATACAGCCGTCGCTTGGCCCGGGTGGCAGCAACGTTCAGCAGGTTGGGGCAGTGCTGGGTATGTCCTGGAAAAAGGACTGGTAGTCGGCGTCTCGCTTTTTCAGCTTGGGAACGGCTTGCGGTTGCAGCAACTCGACCGCATGCCAGTAACGCACAATGCTTGGCGGGTTCATCTACGTCCTTGAGAGCTGGTAGGGCTTTGGTCCTCGGGGCAGCCTATCAGGAAATGTGGGACGTTGCAGATGGCGGGAAGGGTTCAGGCCATGCGCCGCGGCGCAAACGGCAGGAACTGTTGCGTACAATGGCGAGCCTGACATCCAGCTGGCATGGCGACAGGGAGTTTCAATGCAACGGGTGATGATCATTGGTCAGCCAGGGTCTGGGAAAAGTACCTTGGCACGCAAGCTTGGCGAACGCACAGGCTTGCCGGTCGTGCACATCGACAGGATTCATTGGCAGCCCGGATGGGTCGAACGGAGCCGGGAGGAGAAGACGCGTCTTTGCCACGAGGTCGAGGCCGGTGAGTGCTGGATCTTCGAAGGCGGGCATTCGGCCACGTGGAACCACCGCCTGGCCCGTGCCGACATGTTGATATGGATTGATCGCCCGGCGCCGCTTCGATTCTGGCGCGTGCTCCTCAGGACGATGTTGAACCGTGGTCGAACCCGAGCGGACTTGCCGGACAACTGCCCGGAACTGCTGGCCAACCTGCCAGCCTTTTTCAGGTTCATGTGGCGGACAAGAACCTCGTCTCGGGAGGCCATGAAGCGATTGGTGGCGATGGCCCCGTCGGGTTGTCGCACGGTCTGCCTGCGAAGCAATCGCGATACCGAGGTTTTCCTGGCGAGTATTGGCACACAGCCTGACCAGGCAGCCTCAAGATCGTAGGGCCGTGCTGCGCCCCTTTCGCGACCTGAGGCGGTTCCCACCAAGGCTCGGCTCCATGCGCGACAGCGCAGCTCAGTCCTTGCGCTGCGCTCGATGAAACGCGACCTCGTGCCTAGATAGCGGGCAATAGGATCACGAAGTTCTTTTTCATGTCCTCCAGCACGGTCCATTTGCCCTTGGCGCCCGGTTCGATAATGAACGTGTCGCCAGCGGCCAGGGTGATGGGAGCGCAACCCTCGAGCTCGATGACACAGCGTCCACTCAGGACATGGCAGAACTCCCAGACCTTGTAGTCGATGCGCCACGCTCCGGTGCTGGCTTCCCATTCTCCGGAAATGCGGCCTTGCTGTTCATCGTGATAGTACTTGGACGTCAGCGTATGCGGGGTGCCTTCCACGACCTCTTCAAAGAACGGAAGGTCGCGCACCGGTTCGATATCCAGTTCGCGGAACACGGTAAGTTTCTTGGTCATGGTTTTTTCTCGAGCACGTTATGGGCAGGGCGATACATCAAATAGGCTTCACCGGTTACGCCCAGCATCGGGTGCGGAACGATCTGGCAGGTTTTAACAATTTGAAAACCGTGACGTTCGTAGAAGCGGCGTGCACCGTGGTTTTCTGCATAATCGATCAGGCATAGCCCGTCCAGGGCAGCGTCCTCGGCGCGCTGCTGGGCGAGGCGCAGAAACTGGGCGCCCAGCCCCTGGCTGCGCCATGCCTCATCCAGGGCCAGGCTGGATATGTACAAGGTGTCGGGTATTTCCATGTCTGAATAAGGCGCAAGGACCGGGTCTGTCTCGGCAGGCCTGTCGGGGCTCTCGCGCAAGGCATAGCTATGCATCATGCCGATGACACGTCCTTCGAAAGTGGCCATCAGGCAGTTCTTGTAGGAAAAGTCGCCCTGTTCCCTGGCATAGCGAGACGCACCGACACTCAGCAGTGCTTCTCCAGGTGCGGCAAGCTTGCTCCAGATGTAATCGGCCATGCCCTCCGATGTCAGTTGAAAGAAGCGCGCGATATCATGTGCGTCCGAGGCTTGGGCGGGCCTGAAGTCGATAGGCATGTAAAGTGTTCCATGGGCTCGGGTGGTTGGTGTCCAAGGATTCCCCCTTTGACAGGGTGGCAGGGTAGGCGGGTAGAACGGTTGCCATCATGCTCTGGGCGAACACCATCGGCACGGTGTGCGACGCTGCCCAAGGTTACCTGGCTGTTTAAAGGCTCTGACCCACAGGAAAATCACCAGCCTTCAGGCCTGCGCTGTACCTGTGGGAGCCACGCTTGCCGGCGATGAGGGGCCGCGAAGCGCTGGTCTACAGCCAATAGCTAACGCCATGTATTCAAAGGGCTATGGCGCTTGGTTGACCCCAGTCAAAGACTATCGGGGTCACCGAAAAACATCTGTATCCGCGAGCGCAACCAGCGCTCCGCCGGGTCGTTGTCCTGGGCCCCGCGCCAGGCCATGTGCAGTTCGAAACTGCGCACCTCCAGCGGCAAGTCCTCCGCCCGCAGCCCACCCGCTGCGGTCAGCGCATCGGCCGTGTAATCCGGCACCGTGGCCACGATATCGGTGCCCGCCAGCAAGCTCCCCAACCCATTGAACTGCGGCACCGCCAGCACCACATGACGCTTGCGACCGATTTCCTCCAGGGCTTCGTCGATGAACCCCGACAGGTCACCGGCGAACGACACCAGCGCGTGCGGCCGGGCACAGAAGTCGTCCAGGGTAATGGCGCCGGGAACGCTGTCGGCGCGCAACAGCTTCGGCATGCTGCGGCGCAGCACCTTGCGCTTGGCGTTGGCTGGCAGTTCGCTGGTGTAGCTGACCCCCACCGAGATCTCGCCGGAAGCCAGCAGCGTCGGCATCAGCAGGTAGTTGACCCGGCGCACCACCAGCACGATGCCCGGTGCTTCGGCACGGATACGCTTGAGCAACTGCGGCAGCAGGGCGAATTCGGCGTCGTCCGACAGGCCGATGCGGAACACCGCGTTGCTGGTGGCCGGGTCGAATTCCGCAGCGCGGCTGACCGCGGTGGAAATCGAGTCCAGTGCAGGGGATAGCAGGGCGAAGATCTCATGCGCCCTGGCCGAAGGTTCCATGCTGCGGCCGGTGCGCACGAACAGCGGGTCGTCGAACAGGTTGCGCAGGCGTGACAGGGCCGCACTGATAGCGGGCTGACCGAGGAACAGCTTTTCCGCCGCACGGGTCACACTGCGCTCGTGCATCAGCGTTTCGAACACAATCAGCAGGTTGAGGTCTACGCGACGCAGGTCGTTTCGATTCATCGGGGCGCTTCGCCTGAAAGGGGGCAGGGGTGAATCTTAAGGCCAAAGGCTGGTACCCTGCACGGGTTTACGGGGGCCAATCGCAAGGAAAGTCTGGTGCCCAATCGATGACAAGCATGTCGACTATTAATGACCACTGATGGTCTAACCGGTAAAGCCCGGATAGAGTTCAGGGTAATTAGAGGTTCACAAAGGCGAGGTATGCGATGTCCCGCATGATCCGGTTCCACAAGTTCGGTGCTGCCGATGTGCTCCGTTGCGAGGAGCAGGCCGAACCGTCACCCGCTGTCGACGAGGTGCAAATCCGCGTCGAAGCGGTTGGCGTCAGCTGGTATGACGTGCTCTGGCGGCAGAACCTGGCCCCCTCCCAGGCACGCCTGCCGGCAGGCATCGGCCACGAAATGGCCGGGGTGGTGACTGCGGTTGGCGAAGGTGTCGAGGACATCGTGGTTGGCGACCGGGTGGCGAGTTTCCCGGCCACCAGTGCCAACCAGCACCCGGTTTATGGCGACGTAATCGTACTGCCACGTACCGCCATTACCCGCTACCCGGATGTACTCACACCGATCGAGGCCAGCGTGCATTACACGCCGCTGCTGATCGCCTATTTCGCCTATGTCGACCTGGCCCGGGCCAAGGCCGGGCAAACGGCGCTGGTCACCGACGCCAGCCATTGCGCGGGCCCGGCGTTCGTGCAACTGGGCAAGGCTCTCGGGCTGAAAGTGTTCGCCGCCACCAAGGAAGCGGAACAGCGTGAATACCTGCTGGGCCTGGGGGCTGACAAGGTGATCGTCACCGAAGAGCAGGATTTGCTGCTGCAGGTTGGCAAGTACACCGATGGCCGTGGCGTGGACATGGTCCTCGACGGCATGGGCGGGCCGCAGATGTCGCTGCTGGGCGATGTCCTGGCGCCGCGTGGCAGCCTGGTGCTGTATGGCCTGCAAGGTGGCAACCAGACACCGTTCCCGGCGTGCGCGGCGTTCCAGAAGAACATCCAGTTCTATGTGCATTGCATCGGGAACTTCACTGGCAAGCCGGAGCTGGGTATCAGCCAGGACCAAGTGGCGTTGCAGCGTGCCCTGCGCGATATCAACCAGTTCACGGCCGACCAGTTGCTGACACCGCAGATCATCAAGGTGTACCCCTTCGAGCAGGTGGTGGAGGCGCACCGCTACATGGACCAATGCCCGTGCGGCGGGCGTGTGGTGCTGGATATGGCGCAGCACTGAGGGTTGTTCGAATGGTCAGGAAACCCGGGCTTTGCCCCGGGTTTTTTTTGCACCCTGGAAAATGAGTCAACTATTAAAAACAGAAATTACTTACAGCAACCAGCGAACCGGATTACTTACAAACTGGGCCTCCGTGGCATAACGAAATATCTTGCCAGGTTTTCTGTGTTGAACTATCGCCTTCCTGCGGTCAATGTGTTTTTCCGTTTTCTCTGAATGGTTTTTATACCCTGATCTGTATCTTCTATTCGCTTTCCATCCCTCGATAATGGCCCGATGATAGTTTGCACAAGGAGCGTGGGATGAGCAGGGCTATGCCCGAGCCAGGGCGGTATTTGGTAGCAGTGGACTGGCGTGCTGGTGCGTTCTTTTCGATGGCTTGGCGACAGAGAGTGGTTACGTCATTACTTCCATTTAGTTGTAGGAAATTTCTTCTGGAAACGCCGAGGCATTTGCTCGAGCAATTCACTGTTCGGCTTGCTTGGGTAGCTTGAAGTTGATGAGGTGATTTCGTGACTGCTATTCACGACCAGGCAATGCACTATATCTACCAGCAGGTGCTCGAACGCTTGCTGAGTCACATGTCCCAGGCCCAGCGTGCCTCCTTGCAGTTGCTGATACAACGGTTGCTGGTTGCAGCAGGTGGGCCCGAATACATCGGCACCTTCCGCCTGCTGGTGCTGCAGGGCAGCGACCGCCGTAGTACGCGGCTACTGGCCATGCTGCGTGCCGCGCAGTTGAGCATTGCCCTGCGTGCGCCGGTCACCTTCCAGTTGCGGGTGCTGGTGGTCAGCTTGCCGAGCGCGGACCGCGCTACGCTCGAAGGCCATGAACGCTGCTTCAGTGGCCTGTTCATGCAGGATGATCAACGGGTGCGGCTGGAGATGATCGAGGGGCGCGAGGTAGTGCCGTTCAGCTGTCGGCCTGCGGCTGCAGGCGAGCGGTGGCGGCAAGCGCGGGATGCCATGCTGGTCTTTGGCCACCTGGTCGATGCCACGCCCGAAGCCCTGTTGGGTAGCCGGCTGCATCTGGAGCTGGCCGAAACCGTGGGCCTTGCACTGCGGGACCAGGCGCCTGCCGACGTCCTGGTCACTGCCGTCCCCGCGCGGCAGCGGCGCAAGTATCTGGCCTGGGCCCGGCGCAGCCTGCGCCTGGCAGGCGCGCACGGTTCGCAGCAGGTGCATCAGTGCGTGGCAACGCTGGCCCAGGGGTTGGGCTGGCTGCACGGCACCGTCGACGGGGCGCTGGACGCGCAGGGCGAACCTGCCGCAAGCGTTGTCACGGAAGAGGCGCCGGTGCGGGTGTTTGCCATCGACGACCTGCTACCCCATCTGCTGGATGTGCAACAGCTCGACGTGATGCTCGGCTGTTGTGACGAGGGCGCCCGGGATGCCTGGCCGCTGGCGGCGTTCATCGAACCGTCGGCGTTGGTGCAATTGCATGAACTGTACGACTACAGCCTGGAACCACAGGCCGATCGACCTGCCCTAAGCCTGGCTGGCAAGGCTGGCGACAATCGCCACGGCGATGTGCAGCCGGTGCAGTTTGGCAAAGCCTACGGTATCAACCAGACCCAACTGGTGTGCGTACTGTTCAGGCCGTTCGCCAGGCAGGGGAGGAACCTCGAGCGGTTCCTGCAGTGTCGGCATGCCGACATGCTGGTGGCGTTGCCCTATCTGCACCGGGCCCTGCAGGGTAAAAGCTGCCCGGAGGCGGTCAAGGACTGGCTGGTCAACACCAGCGGCCTGTCGCTGGGGCAGCTGCGGGCGATCTATGGCGGGCGTTTGCGCCTGACGGCCTGGCGCCTGATGAGCAACCTGGCGCAGCGCGATATCCACCTGCGCTGGGTGCCGCGCTGCGCGGCAGGGCGGTGGCGTGATGTGGCGGGGCAACCCTGATGGCGCGGGCTGTTCGCGGCGAGTTTGCCTATCGCAAGGTGTACCGCTACCTGATAGCGCTGATCGACGAGGCGCCGGCGGCGGGCACATGCCGTTTACCGTCGCTGCGCGCGCTGTCGCGCCGGCTGAGGGTATCGCTGGCCACCGTGCAGAGCGCCTACAACCTGCTGGAGGAGGAGGGCCGGGTACAATGCCTGCCGAGATCGGGTTACTACATACAAGGTGCTGCGACACGTGCAGCTGCGGCCATGCCCCACCAGGCGCCATTGCCGGCGCAGCCAACGCTCGAACGTGCCCTGTTCAGCCATGAACGGCGCCTGGCGCGCCAGCGTGCGCACAGTGCCGCGGGCTGGGCAGAACTCGGCAGCGTCCGTCTGCGCAATGCGCTGGCAGCGCGTTACACCCGTTCCTCCGGCCAGTACTGGCGTGCCGAGGACGTACAACTGGCCCCTGATGTTCCCGCGCTGCTGGAAACATTGCTGGCAGCGCTGGCCTTGCAGGGGGAGACCGTGCTCGTCCATTCGCCCTGCTGTCCGCAAGTGCTGCGGGCCCTGGAACGCACCGGCATGCGCGTGCTGGAAGTGCCGGCAGACCCGCGCGGTAACCCGGACCTGCGTACCTTGGCCCGGCTGCTGGAAAGCGAACCAGTGGGCATGGTGGTCATGCCGTCGTGCCTTGGCATGCCTCAGGGGCGTCTGGTCACGCCACACTGCCAGCAGCAGCTGGGCGAGCTGTTGGCCCGCCACCCGGTGTGGCTGCTGGAAAACGATCTGGACAGTGACCACTGCTACTGCGGGCCCCCGACCAGGCGCCTGCGTGACTGGGCCGACCCGCGCTGGTTGCTGGTAATGGGGGCGTTCGAGGCTGTCATAGGGGCCGAGGCCCCCTATGCCTATGTTCTGGGGCAGGGGGCCGTGCTGGCCGGGGCGTTCGCCGAGCGCGGGTTCCGGCTTGCGCCACTGCGCCTGCAGGCGCTTGCGCAGATGCTGGGCAGGGGTGAGGTCGAGGCGCAACTGGTCCGCTTGCGAACGGACCTGCAACGACGCGCGCAATGCCTGGCGCGTGCGCTGGAGCTGCAATTCGGCCAGCGCGTGGTGCTGGAAATGCCCGAGGGCGGGCAGGCACTCTGGGTGCGTTTTCGCCAGCCGCTGGTCTGGGAAAACATTGTCGCGGCGTTGACTGGCTCGGCACTGCATGCGCTTGCGGGCGGGCAGTTCAGCCTGCAGGGGCGGTATCAGCAGTACCTGGCAATGGTATGGGTTGGCGAGCAGGCGGAGGTCCTGCAACAGGCCGTGGAACGCCTGGCCCAGGCGTTGGAATTGCGCTGCGGGCGGCCCGCCGGGACGGTCGGTCGAGGGGCGCGGGAGCAGTGATGGAACAACGCCGGGCGCTGCGCAGCTGCCGCGCCGAGGGTTGACCGCGGCACGACCTGCGGCACTTGTCAGCCAGTTGATCTGTATGTATAACCAGTATCCATTCCAGCCGCCTGACCCAGCCCAGTGATCGCCCATTCCGTCGATGACCCGTTCTACTACCTGCACAACTTCCGCCAGGTAATGCAGTGGGTAGAACAACGCTACGCAGACCTGCTCGACGATCAGGACCTGGGTTTCATCCGCGCCTTCAGCCAGCTGGCTGTCCCGGCGCAGGCCCTCATGGTGCGCATGGTCATGCGCAAGGGCGAGCTGTTTCGCAGCGACCGCCTCGACTACGCCGAAATCGGCGACACCGGGCAGGCGCTGCAGCCGTTGCTGGCCCTCGGCTGGGTGCAGGAGCCCGGGCAACTGGCGCTGGAACAGCTGTTCACCCTGTTGCGCAAGGACGAACTTGCCCGCTGTTTTGCCCGGTACCTGAGCCGTCCGCGTGCCGCCAAGCATGAACTGCTGGCACAGCTGCAACCGCTGGGCCTGCAAGCCCGGGCACTGACCGAGTGGTTCCCCGACAGTGGCGTGCGCATCCTGCAGTGGTGCCAGCAGCCCTTGTGTGACCGCATGCGCCTGCTGTTTTTCGGCAACCTTCACCAGGACTGGTCTGACTTCGTCCTCGCCGACCTGGGCTTGTTGCGCTATGAGCAGGTGCCATTCAGCAACGATTCGCGAGCCTTGCAGAAACGCGCCGAAGTCGACCTGGCCATGGCCTTGCACCAGTGCGCAGAGCGTCTGGAGCAGGGCGACGACCCGGGGGCGATCCTCACCGCCTTGCACGGCCTGCACAGCGACAACCCGTGGCTGGCCCGGCGTCATGCGCGCCTGCAATTCGCCCTGGGCCAGCAGTGCGAGCGCCAGGGCGACTGGGTGCAGGCCATGGCTGTCTACGCGCAATGCCAGCATGCCCAGGCGCGCATCCGCCAGGTGCGGGTGCTGGAGCGCAGCGAGCAGTGGTCCGAGGCGCATGCCCTGGCGCTGCACATGGCGGCGACACCGGCCAACGCACTGGAAGTGCAGGCGCTGGAGCGCATGTTGCCACGCCTGGCACGCAAGCTCGGCGGCCCGCCACAGCCACGCCGGCGTGAGGCTGCCCTTGAACTTATCGAGCTGGAACTACCACGCGAACACGCCGCACTGGGGGTGGAGGAGGCCGTGCGCCAGCACCTGGCCGAGGACGGTGGACCGGTGCATTACGTGGAGAACACGCTGTTCAACAGCCTGTTCGGCCTGCTCTGCTGGGAGGCGATCTTCGCCCCGGTGCCTGGCGCGTTCTTCCACCCGTTCCAGGCTGCGCCCCAGGACCTGCATGACAGCGACTTCCAGCTACGGCGCAGCACACTGTTCGAACGTTGCCTGGGGCGGCTTGACGACGGTAGCCATCACCAGGCCATTCTCGACTGCTACGCCGCCAAGCAAGGCTTGCAATCGCCCTTCGTGTTCTGGTCCATGCTCAGCGAGGCGCTGCTTGAACAGGCGCTGGCCTGCCTGCCCGCGGTGCATCTGAAGCAGTGTTTCCTGCGCCTGTTGCAGGACATCCGCAACAACCGCGCCGGCATGCCCGACCTGATCCAGTTCTGGCCCGGGGAGGGCCGCTATCGCATGGTCGAGGTCAAGGGCCCCGGCGACCGCCTGCAGGACAACCAGCTGCGCTGGCTGGCGTTCTGCCGGGCGCACGGCCTGCCTGTCGCGGTATGCCATGTGCGCTGGAGCGATACGCCGTGAGTTACAGCGTGGCGGTGCGCGCCCTGTGCGAATTCAGCGCCAAGGTCGGCGACCTGGACCTGCGCTTCACACCATCGCCCACCGCCCAGGAGGGGATCGAGGGGCATCGGCGAGTCGTGGCACGGCGCGCTGCGGGCTACGAGTCGGAAATCGCCCTGGAAGGGCACTTCGAAACCCTGAAGGTGCGTGGCCGCGCCGATGGTTATGACCCTGCCTGCAATCGCCTCGAAGAGATCAAGACCCACCGAGGCGACCTGGCGCGCCAGCCGGCCAACCATCGCCAGTTGCACTGGGCACAGGCCAAGGTCTACGGCTGGTTGATGTGCCAGGCACGGCAACTGTCGGCCATCGAGGTGGCACTGGTATACCTGGACGTGGACACCGACGGCCAGACGCTGGTCAGCGAGCACTGCACCGCCGCCGAACTGCAAGCCTTCTTCGAAACCCAGTGCCAACGCTTCCTGGTTTGGGCACACCGGCAGGAGCAGCGCCTGGCCGAGCGTAACCAGGGCCTGCAGGCGCTCGGCTTCCCGTATCCGGCGTTTCGCCAGGGGCAGCGCCAATTGGCAGAAACCCTGTACAAGGCGGTGAGCACTGGCCGTTGCCTGATGGCCCAGGCCAGCACCGGCATCGGCAAGACCCTCGGCACCTTGTTCCCGCTGCTCAAGGCCATGGCGCCGCAGCAACTGGACAAGCTGTTCTTCCTCACGGCCAAGACGCCAGGCCGGGCCCTGGCCCTCGATGCCATGCAGCAGATCACCGAGGCCACGCCGCAACCGGCCCTGCGCACGCTGGAACTGATCGCCCGCGACAAGGCCTGCGAATACCCGGAAAAGGCCTGCCACGGCGAGTCCTGCCCGTTGGCGGCGGGCTTCTACGATCGCCTGCCCGCCGCGCGCGAAGCAGCGGCCGCGTTGCCGCTGCTCGACCGCGCACAGCTGCGTGACGTGGCCCTGGCGCACCAGGTGTGCCCGTACTACCTGGGCCAGGAAATGGCGCGCTGGGTCGACGTGCTGGTAGCGGACTACAACTATTATTTCGATGCCCACGCCTTGCTGTTCGGCCTGACCCAGGCCAACCAGTGGCGCGTAGCGGTGCTGGTGGACGAGGCGCACAACCTGGTCGAGCGCGGGCGTGGCATGTACAGCGCCAGCCTCGACCAGGCTCAGTTGCTGGCACTGCGTCAGAGCAAGCCGCCTGGGCTGGTCAGTGCGCTGGACCGCTTGAACCGGCAGTGGAACGCGCTATACAAGGAGCAGCGGGCGCCTTACCAGGCCAGCGACGCGCTGCCGGATGGGCTGTTGCGCGCACTGCAGCAGTGCATCGGGCTGATCCAGGAGCAGATGAACCAGGCGCCTGGGCAAATCGACCCGCAAGTACTGCAGTTCTTCTACCAGGCCTTGCAGTTCAGCCGGGTCGCCGAACTGTTCGACGAGCATTTCCTGTTCGACATCAGCCAGCGCCAGGGGCCGCGCAAGCGGCGGCTGGCCAGCCTGAGCCTGCGCAACGTCAACCCGGCGCGCCTGCTGGCCCCGCGCATGCAGGCGGCGCGCAGCGTGACGCTGTTTTCCGCCACGCTGAGCCCGCGGCATTTCTACAGCGACCTGCTGGGCATGCCGGCAAATACCGCCTGGCTGGAGGTGGCGGCGCCGTTCCGCGCCGAACAGCTGCAAGTCCGTATCGCCAGCCAGGTGTCCACCCGCTACCAGCAACGCCAGGCCTCGCTGGCGCCGATCGTCGCGCTGATTGCCGAACAGTATGCGCGGATGCCCGGTAACTACCTGGCGTTCTTCAGCAGTTTCGAGTACCTGCAGCAGGTGGCCACACTGCTGGCCGAGCAGCATGCGAGGATTCCCTGGTGGCGCCAGGAGCCCGGTATGGACGAAGCCGCCCGCCAGGGCTTTCTCGACCGCTTTGTGGCGGATGGCCGTGGCGTCGGTTTTGCCGTCCTGGGTGGTGCCTTCGGTGAGGGCGTGGACTTGCCCGGCACGCGGCTGATCGGCGCGTTCGTCGCCACGCTCGGGCTGCCGCAGGTAAACCCAGTCAATGAACAGTTCAAGCAGCGCCTGGGCCGGCAGTTCGGTGCGGGCTTCGATTACGCCTACCTCTACCCGGGTGTACGCAAGGTCATTCAGGCAGCGGGCCGGGTTATCCGCGGTGACCAGGACCGAGGCGTGCTGGTGCTGATCGACGAACGTTTCGCCGAGCCCCGGGTTCAGCAGATGTTCCCGGGATGGTGGCCAGTGGCCGAGCAGCTGAGTGCTGGTTAGCCCGCATGCATCGCTTGGGCATCCCGGTTGGTTCGGTCAGGAGGCTGCATTTGGGGTAAGATCACGATCCGTGCCAGCTGCAAACCCCTTTCATATCAAGGTGATGGCATTGTCTCAGAGTGATGATGAGTTGCCTGCGGCACTATCATGTCGTCTTCTATGTCTGTCGTTTTGGCTTGCTTCAGGGGCTGGTGCGGTCCGCCGTTGCCAACGCTTCGTTACAGGATTCACGTTTTGTCCGATCTCTCGAAAAACCCGCTGCTGCAGTACATGGCCCGCCTGGCCCCATCCAGCCAGCAAACCATGCGCTACATTCTTCAGGACGCTGCCGATCGACTGGGTTTTGTCGACTGCAATATCGTTGACGTGCCCTGGCACCGGCTCGAGCCTGGCCATGTGATCGCCCTGGTCGCGGCGCTGCGCGCCGATGGTTACGCGCCCAACAGCTCGTCGCTGTACGTCAATGCCATTCGCGGGGTGGTGAACGAAGCCTGGCGTCAGGGGCTGATCGAACATGAACAGTTGTTGCGCATTCGCGAGGTCAAGCCGGACAGTGGCAGCCGCCTGCCACCGGGGCGCAACCTGCGGCGTAGCCTGATTCGCGAGCTGATGGATGTATGCGCGGCCGACCCCCGGCCACAGGGCGTACGGGATGCGGCGATCATTGCCCTGCTTTACGGTACCGGCATGCGCAAGTCCGAATCGGTGGACATCGATCTCGGCCAGGTCGATTTCGAGGCGCGTAGCCTGCAGGTGCTGGGCAAGGGCAACCGCCAACTGATCAAGTACGCGCCGCCATGGGCGTTCGAGAAGTTGCAGGCGTGGCTCGACCTGCGCCGCCAGGACCTGCCGGCAGGCGCCGAGGACGACCCGTTCCTGTTCAACCGCATCCGCCGTGGCAGCCACATCACCCGGGCGCGTATCACCAAGCACGCCATCTATTACATCGCACGCCAGCGCGGTGCCCAGGTAGGGGTGAAGATCATGCCACATGACTTCCGCCGGGCATTCATTACCCGGGTGATCGAAGAGCACGACCTGTCGATTGCGCAGAAACTCGCGCACCACGCCAATATCCAGACCACGGCCATCTATGACCGGCGTGATGACAACGAGCGTCGGCGCGCGGTGGACCGCTTCGACTACTGAGCACCTGAACAGGGCCCGATCACGCCCCTGCTTTGTGCGCCAACCCCCCCGTATGCCCGAAACCCGATCAGCTGGCACGGATGTTTCATCTTCGTTCACCTGCGAAGTTGGCCCACAACCTGCTATATCCAGCCTGCGAATTTGATCGAGTGGTCAGGCCGCGCGCGCCCCAGGCGTGCATGCCTGACCCTCTAAACGGCCAGCAGGCCACGGATTTCAGGGGCCGCAGGATGTCGCTCGCGGAGCAGATCGAACAAACACTAGACGACACTGGCTGGAGCGCCTACCTGCAGTTGCGCTTCGTCAGGCGCGACACGGTGACCCGCCTTGGTGCGTGGCGGCATTCCGGACCTCTTCTGGTGCAGCGGCCTTTCTATCCGGAAGGTGCGCCGTGCCATGTCTACGTGCTGCACCCACCCGGCGGCATCGTCGGCGGCGACCGCCTGGAACTGGACATCCAGCTGGAGCCGGGCAGCCACGCGCTGCTGACCATGCCCGGCGCGAGCAAGTTCTACCGCAGCATCGGCCCGACCGCGCGGCTGGCACAGCGCTTTCACCTGGCCGCCGGCAGCACCCTGGAGTGGCTGCCGCAGGACAGCATATTCTTCTCCGGCGCCCGCGCCAGCCTCGACAGCCGTTTCACCCTCGAGCCGGGGGCACGCCTGCTGGCCTGGGAAACCCTATGTCTGGGGCGCCCGGTGATGAGCGAGCGTTTTGACCAAGGTGCCGTCGACAGCCGCCTGCACATCGAACTGCCCGACGAAGTGGGCCTGCACGAGCGCCTGCGTGTCGAAGGCGGGCGCCTGGAGAAGCTTGGCGGGCACCCGCTGCTGGCCACCTTTTGCGCTGCACCTGCCGACCAGGCCGTCCTGGGGCAGGTTCGCCCGCTGCTCGAACAACTGGGCAACCCGGCCGGCGCGACCCTGCTCGGGTCGTTGCTGGTGATACGTCTGCTCGACCATGACAACCAACACCTGCAACGCACCCTGCAACGCCTGTGGCATGTGCTGCGCCCGGCTGTCCTTGGCCTGCCTGCCTGCCCCCCGCGTATCTGGGCCACCTGAGAGAGCGCCATGGAGCTTACCCCGAGAGAGAAAGACAAACTGCTGCTGTTTACCGCCGCGTTGCTGGCGGAGCGGCGCCTGGCCCGTGGCTTGAAGCTCAACTACCCGGAAGCGGTAGCGCTGATCAGTGCCGCAGTGCTCGAAGGCGCTCGCGATGGCCGCAGCGTAGCCGAACTGATGAGCCTGGGGCGCGAAGTGCTGACCCGTGAGCAGGTGATGCCGGGCATTGCCGAAATGCTCCACGACGTGCAGGTCGAAGCGACCTTCCCGGATGGCACCAAGCTGGTGACCGTGCATGACCCCATCGTCTGAAATAGCCAAGGAGCCCTGCATGATCCCAGGTGAAATCCAGGTCGCCGACGGCGACATCGAGCTGAACAGCGGCCGCGCGACGGTCAGCGTCAGCGTGGCCAACCATGGCGACCGGCCGGTGCAGGTCGGCTCGCACTATCACTTTTATGAAGTCAACCAGGCGCTGGTGTTCGACCGCGCGCCGACCCTGGGCTTTCGCCTGGACATTGCCGCCGGCACCGCGGTGCGCTTCGAGCCGGGGCAGGCGCGCACCGTGCAACTGGTGGCCTACGCCGGCAAGCGCGAGGTATATGGTTTCCAGGGCAAGGTGATGGGTGCGCTGGAGGGCAAGGCATGAGCCGTATTTCACGCCGGGCCTATGCCGACATGTTCGGCCCCACCGTGGGCGACCGCGTGCGCCTGGCCGACACCGCGCTGTGGGTCGAGGTCGAGCAGGATTTCACGGTCTATGGCGAAGAGGTCAAGTTCGGTGGCGGCAAGGTCATCCGCGACGGCATGGGGCAGGGCCAGATGCTGGCTGCCGAGGCCATGGACCTGGTGCTGACCAACGCCCTGATCATTGACCACTGGGGTATCGTCAAAGCCGATATCGGTATCAAGCGCGGGCGCATCGCGGTGATCGGCAAGGCTGGCAACCCCGATGTGCAGCCGGGCGTCACTGTGCCGGTGGGGCCGGGTACCGAGGTGATCGCGGCCGAAGGCAAGATCGTCACCGCAGGCGGCGTCGATTCACATATCCACTTCATCTGCCCGCAGCAAGTGGACGAGGCGCTGAACAGCGGCGTGACCACCTTCATTGGCGGTGGCACCGGCCCAGCCACCGGCACCAACGCCACCACTTGTACCCCCGGCCCCTGGTACCTGGCGCGCATGCTCCAGGCCGCCGACAGCCTGCCGATCAACATCGGCTTGCTCGGCAAGGGCAATGCTTCGCGGCCCGAAGCGCTGCGCGAGCAGATAGCCGCCGGCGCCGTGGGCCTGAAACTGCACGAAGACTGGGGCTCGACACCGGCGGCCATCGACTGCTGCCTGGGGGTTGCCGAGGAAATGGACATCCAGGTGGCGATTCACACCGACACACTGAACGAATCCGGCTGCATCGAAGACACCCTGGTGGCGATCGGCGAACGCACCATCCATACCTTCCACACCGAAGGGGCTGGCGGCGGGCATGCGCCGGACATCATCCGCGCGGCGGGGCAGGCCAACGTGTTGCCGTCCTCGACCAACCCGACCCTGCCGTACACGGTCAATACCGTGGACGAGCACCTGGACATGCTCATGGTCTGCCACCACCTGGACCCGAGCATCGCCGAGGACGTGGCCTTTGCCGAGTCGCGCATCCGCCGCGAGACCATTGCCGCAGAAGACATCCTGCACGACATGGGCGCCTTTGCCATGACGTCCTCCGACTCACAGGCCATGGGCAGGGTGGGCGAGGTGGTGCTGCGTACCTGGCAGGTCGCCCACCAGATGAAGCTACGCCGTGGGCCACTGGCGCCGGACACCAGCTACAGCGATAACTTCCGGGTCAAGCGCTACATCGCCAAGTACACCATCAACCCGGCGCTGACCCATGGCATCGGCCATGAAGTGGGCTCGGTGGAAGCGGGCAAGCTGGCCGACCTGGTGCTGTGGTCGCCGGCATTCTTTGCGGTCAAGCCGGCGCTGGTGATCAAGGGTGGGATGATCGTCACCGCCCCCATGGGCGACATCAACGGCTCCATTCCCACGCCACAACCGGTGCACTACCGGCCGATGTTCGGCGCCCTGGGCGCGGCGCGGCATGCCACGCGCATGACCTTCCTGCCGCAGGCGGCGATGGACCGCGGCCTGGCCGAGCAACTCAACCTGCGCAGCCTGATCGGCGTGGCGCAGGGCTGCCGTCGGGTGCGCAAGCCCGACATGCTCCACAACACCCTGCAACCGCTGATCGAAGTCGACGCGCAGACCTACCAGGTGCGTGCCGATGGCGAACTGCTGGTGTGCGAGCCGGCCCGCGAACTGCCGCTGGCCCAGCGCTATTTCCTGTTCTGAAGGAGGAACGATGATTGTCTTGACCCGCCGAATCAACGACCCCGGCACGCACGGCGAAACCGGCAGCGTCACCCTTGATGTGGACAGCCGGATCAAGAGCCGCCTGCGGGTAACCCTCGATGATGGCCGCGAAGCCGGGCTGATGCTTGAGCGCGGCCACCTGCTACGCGGCGGCGAACTGCTGGGCGACGCCGAGGGCACCCAGCTGATCCGCGTGCTGGCGGCGCCGGAGGCTGTGTCCACGGTGCGCTGCGCCGACCCGCACCTGCTGGCGCGCGCTGCCTATCACCTGGGCAACCGCCATGTGCCGTTGCAGATCGAACCCGGCCTGTTGCGCTTCCAGCACGACCATGTGCTCGACGACATGCTGCGTGGCCTGGGCCTGACGGTGGAGGCCGAGCAAGCGCCGTTCGAGCCGGAGGCGGGGGCCTATCAGAGCGCATCGCATAACCATAGTCATGGCCATAGCCATGGTCATGCGCACGATCACCCGTTCGTGCGCTTGCCCGCCCATTCCTGAACTGCCTGGAGCAACCAATGAAAAAGACGTTCGCCCTGTTTCTGCTGATGCTGGCGCTGCCGGCTTTCGCCCACCCGGGCCACGACAGCCAGCCGCTGCAGGATGGCTTGCTGCACCCGCTGACCGGTCTTGACCACCTGCTGATGTTGCTCGGCACCGGCGTACTTGCCGCGTTGACCCGGCGCAGCCTGGCGCTGCCTGCAGCTACCCTGGTGGCCATGTTCGGCGGTGCGCTGTGTGGTCATCTGTTCGGCGACGTATTGGGCATGGAAACCCTGATCGCCGTGTCGCTGCTGGTGGCTGCAGCGGCCGTGTTGCTACCCGCTCGGCAACTGCTGCTGGCCATGGCCATGCCGGTGTTCGCCCTGTTCCATGGCTGGGCCCATGGCGTGGAAGCGACGCCAAGCGCGTTCTGGCAGTTCAGCGCCGGCTTTGTCGCCGTCAGCGGGTTGCTGCTGGCGGTCGGCTTTGCCGTCGGTTGCCTGTTGCGCCGCCACAGCGGCTTGCAGAAAGCCTTTGGCGGTGGCCTGCTGGCCGGCGCCGCACTGGTACTGGCCGGTTGATGGACAGCGACCTGGCGTTGCTGCGCCTGCTGCAGCTGGCCAGCCCGGGCTTGCCGGTGGGCGGCTTCACCTACTCGCAAGGCCTGGAGTGGGCGGTCGAGGCGGGTTGGGTCCGCGGCGTGGACGGTTTCGCCGCATGGCAGCGTGAACAGATCGACGACACCCTGGCCGGCCTCGACTGGCCGGTACTGGCCCGCCTGTATCGCGCCTGCCAGGCCGAGGACGCCCTGGCCTTCGGCCACTGGAGCCGGTTCCTGCTGGCCAACCGCGAAACCGCCGAGCTGCGCCTGGAAGAACAGCAACGCGGTGCGGCGTTGGCACGGCTGCTCGACGGCTGGCAGCTGGGCCAGGATCCAGCCTGGCGTGCCAGCCTTGAGCTTACCCAGCTGGGCGGCATGGCCTGGCTGGCCGCGCACTGGGCAATCCCGCTGCGCCAATTGGCCTTGGGCCATGCCTTTGCCTGGTTGGAGGGCGCGGTAATGGCCGGGGTCAAGCTGGTGCCGTTCGGCCAGCAGGCTGCCCAGACCTTGCTACGCGAACTGGGCGCAGGCTTGCCGGCCGCCCTTGACCAGGCCTTGGCCCTGGGCGATGACCAGCTCGGCAGTGGCTTGCCGATGTTGGCGATTGCCTCGTCGCGTCACGAAACCCAATACACCCGTTTGTTCCGCTCTTGAGGACTGCCTGCATGCAAAGCTATCAACAACCCCTGCGCGTCGGTGTCGGCGGCCCGGTCGGCTCCGGCAAGACCGCATTGCTCGAGGCCTTGTGCAAGGCCATGCGTGACCACTACCAGATCGCGGTAGTGACCAACGACATCTACACCAAGGAAGACCAGCGCATCCTTACCGAAGCCGGTGCCCTCGAGCCGGAGCGCATTGTCGGCGTGGAAACCGGCGGCTGCCCGCACACGGCGATACGTGAGGACGCCTCGATGAACCTGGCGGCGGTCGAAGCACTGGCGCGCAGGTTTGGCAACCTGGAGGTGATTTTCGTCGAAAGTGGCGGTGACAACCTCAGCGCCACGTTCAGCCCGGAGCTGGCCGACCTGACCATCTACGTGATCGACGTGGCTGAGGGCGAGAAGATACCGCGCAAGGGTGGCCCCGGGATCACCAAGTCGGACTTCCTGGTCATCAACAAGACCGACCTGGCGCCTTATGTGGGCGCCTCGCTGGAGGTGATGGCGCGCGATACCCAGCGCATGCGCCCGCAGCGGCCGTGGACCTTCAGTAACCTCAAGAAGGGCGAGGGGCTGCAGGCGGTGATCGATTTCATCGTCGAGCGCGGCATGCTGGGCGTGCGCGCGTGATGTGACAGCTTGTAGGGGCGACCTCGTGTCGCGCAAGGCCGCTCCTACCAGCGCTGCGCTCGGCTTGGGTCATTCGTGGCAGCAATGGCCTGGCTCTGCCTGCCCTTGATAGCGGTCATGGTGCCGTACCCAGTCCATGGTCCCGCCTTCGTTGCGCCCCAGTGGCGCGATGTCGAGGAAGTTGTAGGTATTGACCAGGATATCCAGCCCGCGCGCATAGGTGGAGTAGGTGTGGTACACACTGCCATCCGGCTCCCGGTAGAACGCGCTCAGCCCGGGCAACTCGCTTTCCTCACCGTCATACGGCGCGTAGTTGTACTGGCGCTGGCCTTCGCGGCCAACACTCACCCCGAAGTCTTCGTTGAAGCTGCTGCCGTGTGCTGAATACCAGGCAAAACGCCAGCCCATGCGCTGGCGGAACGCCTGGAATTGCGCATACGGTGCCCGCGACACTGCTACCAGCGACACGTCATGGTGCGCCAGGTGCAGGTTGGCGCCATCAAAATGGTCGGCGAGGAACGAGCAGCCGGGGCAGCCTTCGGTCCAGCCCTCTGCGAACATGAAGTGGTAGACCAACAGCTGGCTGCGACCGGCAAACAGTCCAGCCAGGTCCAGTTCGCCATCGGGCCCTTGGAAGCGATAGTCCTGCTCGACCTTTACCCAGGGCAAGGCGCGACGCGCTGCGGCCAGCGCGTCGCGGTGGTGGGTAAAGGCCTTTTCGTGCAGCCACAGCTGCTGGCGGGCCGCCAGCCACTGGCTGCGGGAAACCACCGGGTGCCTGCTTTCGCTGGTGCTCATGGTGCTGTCTCCGCTCTAGGGGTTCACACACTGGTCGAGCACCGGTGGCCAGAATCGACAGGCAATACTGGCAGCCCGATGAGCGGCATCGTCAGTCATCCCGAATGGGCAATATGCCCGTCGGCCATTTCCTCCGTGACGTCATCTTCGCCGGGCAGCGCAGTAACCACGCTGAAGTCGCTCACTTCCACCTGGCCACCGCCATAGCCCAGCAAGTGGAAGGAAAACGCCTTGCGCGCGGTCGGGTTGTCAAAGCCGAACTCCATTTCCAATGGCTCATCGGCGGTGACTTTCATCTGCTCAGGCAAGCCCAGCGGGACGTCCTGTTCCGACTGCTTGGCCTTGAGCTGGATATAGGCGGCGCGCTTTGGGTCCAGCGAGCGTACCTTGACCCGCACGCGGGTGTGCGTGCCCTCGGGCATTTCCAGGTACTGCGCACCGATCAGGTTGTCAGCCCAGTCATCCTGGATACGCTTGCGCAGGCGGATCGGCGATGGGCCACCGAACTGGTAGCGCAGGTTCAGCGGTGTGTGTTGCAGGGATTGGTCGAGCACCCCGGCCAGCGCTGCGATCTGCTGGCCGATCAGGCTGTCGCCCGGGCCAAGGTAGCGTGCCCGGTCGGCGATGAAACCCTCGCTGGCATAACGCCGGCAGCGCTGCTGGAAGTCACATTCGGTGAACACACCTTGGCCGTCGTGATAGCGCAGCATGCTGTTGGTGTACGAGATCATTTCGCGACCGCTGTCATAGTCGCGGTACAGCGAGCGCCCACCCAGCGCCATGGGAATGGGCAGGGCAAAGTAGTCCAGCAGCGAGGTCGCCAGGTCGACATGGCCGTAGGTGCCACGCTTGATCCGTGGCAACTGCGCCTGATCAGGCGCCAGGGTGAGGTTGAAGCCCCACGACGAGGCCAGGCGCACGCCATCGATGCCATGGGATTCATCGGAGGTGATCACCACCAGGGTATCCTTGAGCACGCCTTGGCGCTCGAGGCTGTCGAGGAAGGCACCCAGCGCGTCATCGAGGTAGGCGACGGCCGCCTGTTTCGGTGTGTCGTAGCGCTCGAGGTATTTGTCAGGTGCCGAGTACGGCTGGTGGGTGCCCACGGTGAGCAGGGTCAGCATCCAGGGCTTGTCCTGTTTCTGCAACTGGTCGACATAGCCCAGCGCACCTTCGAAGAAGGCACGGTCGTCCTTGCCCCAGGGAAACTCCAGGTAGTTGCTGTTGCGGAACCATTCAACGCCATGCACTGCATCAAAGCCGATGTGCGGCATGATGCGGTCCTTGGCCATGAAACGCAGGCCGGCCCCCTGCAGGTAGTGAGTGGTGAAGCCGGCCTGGCGCAGCTGCGCCGGCAGGCAGGCCTGGTTGCGTTCGTTCTGGGTCAGCAGCTCGACCCCCTTGGGCGTGCCGTTGGCCAGCTTGTCGTAGTCACCACAAAGCATGGCATAGAGGCCACGGATGGTCTGATGGGTATGCAGCACGTAGTCCGGGGTGTTCATGCCGCGTTCGGCCCACTGGCTGAGCCTGGGCATCAGCTCTGTGTCGAAGCGGCTATGCAGGGCCTGGCGGTTAGGCCGCAGGTAGGCACCGGGTATACCTTCCACGGTGATTAGCAGCAGGTTGCGGGCCGTGCCCGGCCCGGCGAGCAGGCGTTGGCCATGCAGGTCGGATTGGGTCAGGCCACTGCTGGCCAGCGGCGTGAAGGTTTGGGTCTGGCCCGTCCAGCCCTCGACGTGGCGCTGCAGATCGCCGGCGGCGGCCGACATCAGTTGATGGGGGAGGTTGTACAGCCGCCATTGCTCGGCGTCGGCAGGCGCCAGGTGTTGGCTGCCCCAATGGCCAGCGATCAGCAGCAGCGGAATGGCCCAGGCTTTGCGTGGCAGCGGCTGGCTGGGTTGGTTGCGGTGGCCCCAGGTGCTGGCCAGCCAGGCCAGCAGGCCGATGCCCAGCGCCCAGGGCAGCCAGGCATGGGCCAGGCCACCGCCAGTCGAATTCTCCATGAACTGCGGGTCGGCCAGGTAGGCCAGGTCGGCGCTGGTAGGCAACCTGCCTACCGCGCTCACCAGTTCAGCCGAGGCCACCCACAAGGCGGCCCATGCCAGCAGCACGGGTAAGGCCAGCCACCAGGGCCGGCGGTGCAGCAGCAATACCAGCAGGCTGCCGAGGGCCATGTCGGACAGGTAACCGAGCGGGTTGGACCAACCCAGCATGGCGCGCGTACCCAGTGGGATCACCAGGACCAGGGTTGCCAGTGCGGCAAGCCGGGTAGGTAGGTGGTCTGACAGGTTCTTCACAAAAAATTCCCTTTTGCCATCAAAACGTCATACATCTGTGCTGGATGATAACAGCCTGGGCCAGGGAACACGTTTCGCTACACGGCTGGTAACCAAAGTCCGGGCCGCGCGCACGGGCCCGGACAATGGCAAGTATCAGAAGTAGTAGGGGAATTTCAGGCTGAAGGAAAAGTCTGGCGCATCGTCGGTCAGACCGATGGACAGGTTGGGCACGATGGTCAGATTGTCGGTGGCGGCGAAGGTCATGCCGATGTTGAAGTTGGCGGCGTTGTAGTCGCTGTTGGAGATCGACTGCCAGTCGCCGCCATCCGGTTTGATCTTGCTCTTGCTGGCGAACTGGTCGGACACCGAGAACGACATGCTCATCTTCTCGTTGAGGGCAAAGGCGATACCGCCGCCGATCTGCCACGAGTTGCCCAGCTTTACGTCACCCGGGACTTTGCTGTTGACCCTGCGGGCTGATGTCGCTGAACGAGTCTTGCATGTTGTAGGTGTAGGACAGGCTGCCGAACAGCACGGCGGGGTCGAAGGTCTTGACCAGCGAGATGCCCGGGGTGATCGCCCAGACGCCGTTGCCGGTCGGCAGGCTCTCGGGTACCGACAGGTTGTCGTTGCCGGGCACTTCGCGCAGCTTGATGCCATACGGGTCCTTGCCGGTCGGGGCCTTGATGCGCAGGGTTGCCACGGCATCGGGCCAGGTCTCGTCTTCGTCGAGGAACTTGTAGGCGATGCCGACGTTGATATCGCCGATTTCCGGGTCGCGCGTCACGGTTTCATCCGAAGTGCTCGCCCCGGCACCACCCGCACCACCGGAGGAGTAGGTGGACTGGCGGTAGACCACCGGGACGTTGATATCAAACTGCCAACGTTGGTCCAGGTTGTAGCGCGCTGTCATGTCCAGGGTCCAGTTGTCGGCCTTGATCCGGTCGAGGTTGATACTGCCCAGGAAAATCGAGTCTAGCGCCAGGAAACCGTTGAGCACCAGCGCCCGGGTGTCGTAGTGGGTATAGGTAAGACCGGTTTCGAAGCTGAACTTGCCACCGCCAAAAAAGCCGCTGGCCTCGTCATACAGGTTGGATACACTCTGCGCCGGCTCGGAATCGGCCGTCAGCGCCTGGCCGTACGAACTGCCGGTGGTACCCGGCGCGCCGGAGGCGACGGTTTGCCCGCCTTTGACCCCTTCGGCAGGGGATTTGACAAGGCGTTTTGGCGGGGGCGCTGCAGGGGTTTCCTCAACCTGGCGCACGCGCTGCTCCAGCACCATCAGCGCTTGCTGCTGGGCTTCGTAGCGGCGCTTCAATTCGATAAGTTCCTGCTTGAGGGCCTCGACCTCTGGGTCGGCAGCTGCATAGAGGAAGGTGGCCGGGGCCAGGCTGGTCAAACATACAAAAGCTCTGAGCGTTAACGATCGGTGCATGGAATTGCCGTCCCTGCCGACTACTTTTGATGGAACTGAGCGTAGATCAATATCCAAAAGTACGAAGACCTTTCAGCTGGTCGAGGCTGCCGTTCAGCGAAGCCGCTGTCGGCACGCTTTCGCGCATGACCACGTTGAGTGAGGTGATGTTGTTGACGCGGTTGCCGCTGCCCAGCAGCGTCGAGTTCTGCATCAGGCCGCCCTGGGCCAGGCGCTGCATGCTGCTACCCTGGTTATTGCTGGCGTTGATGGTGAACTGCACACCCATACCGCTGGCGGAAACGCTAAGCGCACCTGCGCCGTTTTCGCCGGTCAGCGTCTGGCCGGTGCCCAGCGCCTGGCCCTGCGGTTGCGCGGTGGGCGCCTGGCTGGCCTTGGTCACATTGATGTCGACGTTGTTGTAGGCGGTATTGTTGTCGCCCGCCGCGCGGACCACCTGGGTGACACCCTCGGTGGTGGCAAGCCCGGCACCACCCGTCACGGTACCATTGCCGGCAGCAGGGGCCCCGGCTGACGCCGTGCCGCCGCCTTGTTCGTCGATCATCGACACATAGAATTGCGGCTTGATGGTCGACTGCTGTACCTGCAGGGTGCTGGTCGCGCCGATCACGTCGCCATGGGCATTCTGCCAGGTGCTGGTCATGACGATGCCGAAACTGACGATGCGCCCCGGCATCACATAACGGCCACGCAAACTCGCCAGCTCATGGTCCTTCAGTTCGACGGGCCTGAAGGTTTCGGCCTGGATGGGCAGGCTGGCTGCCAGGCACGCCATGGCCAGCCACAGTGGATTCCTCATGCTTGCTCCCCGGAGCGTCCATGCCCCTTGTCGTTCGACGAGTCGTTAGAAGAAATCGCTCTTGATGAAACCGAAGTCCAGCAGCTCGGCATCCTGCACCGGGGTGAAGTCGTTCACCCGGCCCTTGGCGGTCAGTGGCAGGGGCGGGTCGAGCAAGACGTTGTTCTTGTCGTAGCCTTGGCCGATCACGGCGAAGATGATGCCGTTCCAGCCTTTGAGAAAATCGTCGACCTTGTAGCGTTTGTGGCCCAGCACCGGGTCACCGACATACACCCAGCCCTTGTCGACTTTCTGCATGACCACGAAGTGTTTGTAGCCGCGTACATCCATCAGTACCACGACCGGGATGCGCACGCTGTGCAGGGTCTCGGGCGCCACCCGGTAGCCGCGGGCACGCATGCCGAGGCTTTCCACGTAGCGTTTCATGTCGAGCATCGAGAAGCCTTGCGTGCGCACCAGGTCCTGGTCGGCGTGGGCCAGCATGCCTTCGATGATCTGTTGCTCGTCCACATCCAGCCAGTAAGCCTGGCGCAGGATGGTGGCCAGGGCGGCGGCGCCGCAGCTGAAGTCGGTTTTCTGTTGCACCAGGTCGGCAAACTTGCGCTCGCGCACACTCTGGACGGGTTTGAATACCACCGCGCCGCCCGGCAGGACGGACAGCGGCATTTGTGCAGCCTCGCTCACGCTGGCCAGGCACAGCAGACACGCCAAGGCGATAATACGCATGATCGGATGCCTTCCCTTCGTCTTCTGGAAAGGCCCCCCGAAGGGGGCCTCAAGCACAGCGATCAGAACGAGGTGTTGGAAATGGCCAGCGAGTTGCTTTGCTGGTTGCCCACCCCAGCCGCCACGTTCACGCCCAGGTTGCCGCTGCCGCCATTCACCGAACCGCTAAGGGTTGCAGTGTTGGTGACAGGGTTGGCCCAGCCGGTCGGGGTCAGCACTTGGAAGGACACGGTATTGCTCAAGTCGTAGGCACTGCTTTCGCTGTAGCTCTTCGACACGTCGTTCGAAGATTGCGACGACTTCTCGCCAGACTTTTCAAACGCCGATTCCGATGCATTGGCATACGACGACTCGTGGGCCTTTTCATACGAAGAGTCGCGAGACTTCTCGTAGCTCGATTGCCGAGTCTTGTCGTACGACGAATCGAATGCCTTCTCGAACGATGCGTCATAGGCGCTTTCCTGCGAGCGGTCGACGTCCACGTTGAGCGAGGCATTGAGCGAGGCATCGAAGCTGTCGGTGCGGGTGCGCTCGCGGCGGCCGTCATCGGTGCTCAGGGTACGGGTAGCATCAGCTGCAGCGGCCAGGGTGGCGCTCAGGCTGGAACTGCTCGACGAACTGGCGTTGCCGGCCATCGAGCCACTGGCGTTCCAGCTGTTGGAGCCGCTGGCAGTGGCGCTGTGCGACCCGCTGGCGTTGGTGCTGCTCGAGCCACTGGAGCTCCAGCCATTGGAGCCGCTGGAGCTGGCGCTTTGCGAGCCGGCCACGCTGAAGCTCGAGGAAGCACTGCGGTCGTCGGTCGAGTTGAACGTGCCCTCACGCGAGCTGGAACCACTCTTGCTGGTGGTGAAGGTCAGCGTGTCCACGCGGTAGGTGCGGTCGGCGCCGTTGTTGACCACCAGCCCCGGGCCGTTCTGCTCGGCCGAGGCGGTGGCAGTGGCATTGCCCAGCGGAGCACCCGTGTTGGCGATGGCCATGGTGTTCTTCTGCTGGTTCAGGTCGCCACCGGCGATGTTGACGCCGACGTTGCCCTCTGCGCCATCGGCCGAGCCGGTCATCACTGCCGAGTTCTGCGTGGACCAGTTGTCGACGCGGTTGTTGTTGCTGAACTGGCGAACGTCAGCGGTGGCTTCGGCGGTACCGAACACGAAGCTGTTATCCAGGCTGGACTCGGACGATGCGTTGGCAATGGCCGCGGCATTATCCTGCTGGTTACCGTTACCGGCTGCCACGTTGACCCCCACGTTGCCGCTGGCACCGGTGGCCGAGCTGCTCATCTCGGCTTCGTTGATGGTGCCTTGGTTGGTGATGGTGTTGCCGGTGCTGCGCTGGCTGTCAATGGCGTTGGCAGTGGCAAACACAGGGATCCTGGTGGGAGGAGGCGTGTGCTGCCCGTTATTGTGGTGACCGTTGTGGTGCCCGCCACTCCGGCCGTTCTGTTCAGCTTGTACAGCAACAGCCATGACCGCAGCAATTGCGAAAACCAGAGGCTTGATTGCCATCGAGGGTTTCATGGTGATTCTCCGTACGTTATCAGGTTAAGTGTCGTTCTTGACTGAACGGGTCAATCCGCGACCCGGATGCTCAGGGTGTTGGCCATGCGGTTTCCCACCCCGGCACTCTGGTTCAACTGGATCACGCCACGGCTACCGGTGAAGGCCTGGTCACTGGTGGTGACCTGGCGATGGCCAGTTGGCGTGTCAATTGGACCGGAGCTGTTGAGCAGCGCCACGTTCTGCTGCAGGAGGACGCTGTCATCGATGCTTTGCGGCTGGGCACCGATGCTGATGCTCAGTGCGTTCGCTTGCTGGGTATTGGCGCCGGCGCTCTGGTTGACCCCGAGGGCACCGCTGCCGTTGCTGAAGGCGTTGCCCTGGATAGCCGCGCCGGCATCCATTGCCGGGTTGGCGGGGGTACCCAGCCGTTGTCGTATCTGGGTGCTGGCGTGTGCTTCAGGCCCGACGGCAATGGCGCGCGCATTCGCCTGCTGTTGCTGGTCACCTGCGGCCTGGTTGACCGAGAGGTTGCCCTGGTAGCGGCTACCGGAGCTGTCGATGTCAGCGTGGTTGATCACGGGGACTGGCGATTGGGCGAGCGCCGAGGCACTGCACAGTGTGGCCAGGACCAGCAGGGAGGACTTCATGTCACTTGCCTCCCCCGGTCAGGATCTGCAGCGGGGCGAGGCCACGCTGCACGCTGGAGTTGACCATGTTGGCAATACCATTGCCGGAGCCTGTGCCACGCCCGCCGGACAGGTTGGGCAGTTGCGTCTGATTGCCGAGGTTGCCGCCGAGATGGTTGGTCTGCTGGGTGATCATGTTGCTGATGCCGGCGCCGCTGCTGATGTTGGCGAAGTCGCCATCGCTCAATTCATTGGTTTGCCTGAGGACATGGGCAGACGGGTTGGCATTGACGGTGGTGGGGGACGGATCGGGGATCAGCGGCGGGACCGTCGCGTTACGCGTCTGCACGTCTCGGGTAATGATGATGATGCCCTTGTCTGCCTGCGCGGTCAGGCTCAACGAACCCAACACGCAGCCCAGCAACAGCAGGTGATGAAGGCCTTTGTCAGTTTTCCTCACGACGGCAACTCCTTCTGTGCGTGCTGGCCCCGCAGCGATGCGAACGGGAAAGCAGAAGGTGTGCCGCTTTTGGGAAAACGTGATGGATCAACAGGTTGGCGCGAGGGCGTGGCAAACTGCGGCGTGTTCTGTCTCAGCCGTGAAACAGGCAACTGCGGGGTCTATCGGCCAGGTCAAGGGGAGGCTTTGCGCGGGAAGGGATTTGCGCCGGTGTTTCAGCACGTTGACACTGACGGCGGAACCGGGCAAGGCCCCCGCAGTTTCGGGAGCCTTGGCCCACCGCGCTGTGTCGGCGGTTTAACACATGGTGGGGCTAGCTGGCGCATCGCTATCAATCAGCCTAGCTACTGTTTGCAGAGCCAGCAACTGGCGCTGCGGCCAATCGCCCTCGATTATCTTGTACGCCTGGTGATGCCGCTGCAGCCAGTGCAGGCTGTCGTCGAAAAAGCGCTGGCGATCGCTCAGTGCTGGCTGGCTGCGTTGGCCATCGGCTACCCAGTCCACCCCTTGCGGACTCAGCAACAGGTGCAGGTGATACTTCCGCGCGAGCAACGCCGGCTCCAGCCATGCCGGGCAATCTCCGAACAGGGCCTGGCTCCAGAGCATGTTGCTGAGCAGGTGGGTATCCAGAATCAGCAGTGGCGGCGCCTTGGCACGGGCGCGGTCTTCCCACGCCAATTGGCCGCGGGCGATCGTGGGAATATCGGCGTAGCAGGTGTCGCGGCATTCCCGGTCAATGAAGTGGCGCACGTATTCGGCCACCACCACGCCGCCGAAATGCGTCTGGATCACGCCGCTGAGCCAGCTTTTACCACTGGATTCCGGGCCGCACAGCACCAGTACTTTCATCGCCTGGACCGCGCTCATGGCTGTACCAGTGCCGGGTCGCGATGCCATTCCAGCCAGCCGCGCAAGGCAATGACGGTGAGCACGACGAAGAAGCCCGCCGTGAAGTACAGTTGCTGGTGCAGGTACTGGCCTACGTAGATGATGTCGACTACCACCCACAGCGGCCAGCACTGCAGGCGTTTTTGTGCCATCCACCATTGCGCGACCAAGCTGAAGCCGGTCAGGCTGGCGTCCAGCCAGGGCAGGGCGGCGTCGGTCCAGTTGGCCATGGCAGCGCCCAGCGCGGCGCTCAGCAGCACCCCGGTGGCCAGGCCGGTGAGCAGCGCCGGGCGCTGCAGGCGCGACACCTGGCGGGCGTCTTCAGCATGGCCCGGGCGTTTCCATTGCCACCAGCCATACAGCTGCAGGAGGGCATAGGCCAGTTGCAGCAGCATGCCTGAATACAGCTTTACCTCGTAGAACAGCCAGCCATAGATCAGCACCATGACCAGGCCGATCGGCCAGCACCAGGCGTTCTGCTTGACCGTGAGCCAGACAGCGATGACGCCGAGGACGGCGGCGATGAGTTCAAGGCCGGACATCGGCGATCCTTGGAGAGACTATCGGAAAGAGCGGCGATTGTAGCGGGTCGGTTGGGCCAGGTGTAGGGCGTCGGGGCATTCGGGGCTGCTTTGCAGCCCCGGTATTCCTGACGTTACACCTTGAACTGCCGCAACAGCTGTTCCAGCTCTTCGCTCAACCGCCCCAGCGCCGCGCCGGCTTCGCTGGACTGCCGCGCCGCATCGGCGGTCTGTTGCGACAGGCCGGCGGTATCCAGCACGTTGCGGTTGATCTCCTCGACCACATGCGACTGCTGCAAGGTGGCGCTGGCAATCGAGGCGTTCAAGGCGGTGAGGTTGTTCAGCACCTGGTTGATGGCGTCCAGGCTGGCACCGGCTTCGCGGGCTTGCTCGACGGTCTGGCGCGAGGCCTCGCTGCTGGTGTCGATGGCCTTGACTGCAGCGTCCGACTGGCTTTGCAGGTGCTCGATCATGGTGTGGATCTCGGCCGTCGACTGCGCCGTGCGTTGCGCCAGCAGGCGCACCTCGTCGGCGACCACCGCGAAGCCTCGGCCTTGCTCGCCGGCCCGTGCCGCCTCGATGGCCGCGTTCAGCGCCAGCAGGTTGGTCTGCTCGGCGATGGAGCGGATCACGTCCAGCACGCCACCGATGCGTGTGCTGTGCCCGGCCAGGTCACGGATCACCTGCACGGCCTGGTCAATGGTCAGCGACAGCTGGTCGATCTGCGCCAGGCTGCCGTGGATGGCCTGCTGGCCGTGCGCCACCTGCTGCTGCGCAGTACGCATTTCCCCGGCCGCCTGCTCGGCGGTCTTGGCCACGTCCTGCACGGCGTAGGTGACCTCGTTGACGGCGGTCGCCACCTGGTCCATCTGCAGCGATTGCTGGGCGCTGTGCTGCTGTGCGGCACCGGCATTGTCACCCACATGCCCGGCCGACTGGGCGAGGGCATGGGCCGCCCCTTGCAACTGGCCGACCACACCTTGCAGCTTGCCGTTGAAGCGGTTGAAGTGCTCGCCCAGATAAGTGATTTCGTCGCGGCCGTGGGTGTCCAGGCGCCGGGTCAGGTCGCTTTCGCCGCTGGCTATGTTGCCCATGGCCTGCACTGCTTCCTGCAGCGGGCGGGCGATGCTGCGGGCAATCAGCATCACTACCAGCGCCATCAGCAGGGCAATGGCCAGGCCGACCAGCGAGGCGTCGCGCAACTGGCGGTTGAACTCGGCCTGCACGTCATCGACGTAGACGCCCGAGCCGATGATCCAGCCCCACGGCTTGAACAGCTGGATATACGAGGTTTTGGCCACTGGCTCGCTGGCACCGGGCTTGGGCCAGCGGTAGTTGACCGGCCCGGCATCCTGTTTGCGGGCCAGGGCGACCATCTCGTTGAACAACGCAAAGCCGTCGGGGTCGCGAATGCCTGACAGGTCCTGGCCGTCGAGCTTGGGGTTGGCCGGATGCATGATCATCTTCGGCCCCAGGTCGTTGATCCAGAAGTAGTCGTCATGGTCGTAGCGCAGCGCGCGCACCACTTGCAACGCCTGTTGCTGGGCCGCCTCGCGGCTGAGCGTGCCGGCCGTCTCCAGGCCTTGGTAATAAGCCAGTACGCCGGCGGCAGTCTGCACCACGTGGCGGGTCTTTTCCGCCTTGGCCTGGTACAGGTCGCCATGGATCTGGCGCAGCATCAGCAGGCCCAGCACCAGCAGCATGGCCACCGCGACCAGCAGGATCAGCCACAGGCGGCGGCTGATAGACATCGATCTCAGGGTTTTCATCCACAGCTCCCGCATTGTTCTTTTTATTCCGGTGCATCCAAGCATGCTTTCCGCCATGGCCCTACTCGACTAATGGCTAAGTGCTATGCGACTGATAGCCTGCAGCGGTCGTACGAGGCGATTGCAAAGGCGCTCTGCTAGGATGTCGGCCGCGCAAGATGAAACCTTTAGACGGGGCGAACTTTTCTGCTGGCATTGCGCCCAACAGACGCTGTAAAACAGCCAGGCCGCGCGCGGCAATTTCAAGCAAATCAAGAACAAGGGGCCTGCAACGAGCAGCGCTCCAGCGGGGGAATGATGGATTTTTGGACTGCCTTTCAGGCAATCATCTTGGGTGTGGTCGAAGGGCTGACGGAGTTTCTGCCGATATCCAGTACCGGTCACCAGATCATCGTCGCCGACCTGATCGGGTTTGCTGGCGAACGGGCCATGGCGTTCAACATCATCATCCAGCTGGCGGCGATCCTGGCGGTGGTGTGGGAGTTCCGGGGCAAGATTCTCGACGTGGTCTTCGGCCTGGCCAGCCAGCCGACGGCGCGGCGTTTCACCGGCAACCTGCTGCTGGCATTCCTGCCAGCAGTGGTGCTGGGCGTGCTGTTCGCCGATTTGATCCATGAATACCTGTTCAACCCGATCACTGTAGCGGCGGCATTGGTGGTGGGTGGGGTGATCATGCTCTGGGCCGAGCGTCGCCAGCACCGTGTGGAGGTCGACCACGTGGACGACATGCGCTGGAGCCATGCCCTGAAGATCGGCTTCATCCAGTGCCTGGCGATGATTCCGGGCACTTCGCGCTCCGGTTCGACGATTATCGGCGGCCTGCTGTTCGGCCTGTCGCGCAAGGCTGCCACCGAGTTTTCGTTCTTCCTGGCCATGCCGACCATGGTGGGGGCCGCGGTGTACTCTGGCTACAAGTACCGCGACCTGTTCCAGCCCAGCGATCTGCCGGTCTTTGCCCTTGGTTTCGTGACCTCGTTCATTTTCGCCATGATCGCAGTGCGTGCGCTGCTCAAGTTCATTGCCAACCACAGCTACGCGGCGTTTGCCTGGTATCGCATCGCCTTTGGCCTGTTGATTCTGGCGACCTGGCAGTTCGGCTGGGTTGACTGGGCGACGGCACATGGCTGAGGCAACAAGGGCAGCACCGCGGGAGGGCGTACGCAAGGTGCGCCTGAAGCTGCTGCTGTTGGGCCTGCTGTGCCTGTTGCCAGGCCTGGGAGTGGCGCGCATGGCCTGGCTCGACCAAGCCTGGTGGCTGCTGGCGTTGTACCCGGCGATGAGCCTGATCAGCCTGCTGCTGTACTGGCAGGATAAACAACAGGCGCGCAGCCAAGCCTGGCGTACGTCGGAAAAGGTGCTGCATGGCAGTGAGCTGCTGGGTGGCTGGCCGGGGGCACTGCTGGCGCAGCAGCTGTTTCGGCACAAGACGCGCAAGGTCTCGTATCAGCTGGTGTGCTGGGGCATCGTGCTGCTGCACCAGGTGTTCTGGGCGCACTGGCTGTTTCTTGACGGGCGTTATCTAGCCTTTGGTTGATCGCAAGGACACAACAGCAACCCTGCCTGCAGCCGCTTGGGCAAGCGCCGCACCACCAGTTGGTGCGAGCGCCGCAGTAAATCACACAGTTCCTCGCGCGCCATCGGGTAGGGCGGCGCCATGCTGATCCAGCGTGCCCGCGCCAGATACGGCGCAGGCCGCACCCCCGGGCGGTCGCAGTAGCCGAGAAACAGCTCGTCGGCCACTTTGAACGACAACCCCGCGCCCGCCAGGTCGAGTACCGCGAACATCTTGTTGCCCGCCACCGAGAACACCCGGATGCCGCCCCACTTGTAGTCTTCCCGCGCCCCTGGCAGGCTCTGGCAGAACGCCGCCACCTCGGCTTCGCTCAGGCTTCGCTCAGACATACTGTTCTCCACAGGCCTCGAATGACGCCGCCAGATGGTCGATCCACACCCGTACCGCCGGCAGCAAACCCCGGCGGTGCGGGTACACCGCCTGCAGGTAGCCGCCCGGTAGCGACCAGTCCGGCAGCAGGCGCACCAGTTCGCCACGTTCCAGTTCTTCTTCGCAGAACATGCTGGGCAGTGCGGTAAACCCGAGGCCAGCCCGTACGGCTGCATTACGTACTACGAAATCATCGATGGCCAGCCGCGGTTCCAGGGCGATTTCCTGCCGTTTACCGTGGGGGCCGAACAGGCGAAAGTGTACCAGGCGGTCCGCTTCGGCGGCGCCCAGCACCGGTAACGAGGCCAGTTCGGCGGGTTCGCGGATGTGGTCGGCGAAACCCGGTGCGGCAACCAGCTGCATCTGTGCCTGGCGCAGGCGGCGGGTGACCAGGGCCGGGTCTTCATCGCCCAGGTCGCGTACCCGCAAGGCCACGTCGATGCCTTCGGAAATCAGGTCGACGCGGCGGTTGAGCAGCACCATGTCCAATTGCACCAGTGGATACTGCTCGAGAAAACGGCTGACGACATCCGGCAGGAACGCGTGGGCCAGCGCCACCGGGCAGGACACCCGCAAGCGCCCACGCGGCTCGCTGCTCATGCTGGCCACCGCTTCGTCGGCGGCTTCGGCCTCCAGCAGCATGGCCTGGCAGTGGTGCAGGTAGCGCTCGCCCACGGCGGTGAGCTTCAGTTGCCGGGTAGTGCGTTGCAACAGGCGGGTGCCCAGGCGTTCCTCAAGCTCGGCGATGCGCCGCGACAGGCGGGACTTGGGGATGCCCAGCTGGCGCCCGGCGGCTGCGAAACCACCGGCTTCGACCACGCGGGCAAAGTAGAAAAGGTCGTTGAGGTCTTGCATGGGAATGTCTCACTGTTCCATATGTGGGACAAACTAACGCATTTTCGAGGTCTTATCACTCATTGGCTACCCCGATAGGATTCTCCCATCCTGATCGCCCAACGCTGCGGTCGTCATTCACAGGAGAATCCCATGAAACTGTTGCATATCGATTCGAGCATCCTGGGCGACAATTCCGCCTCTCGCCAACTCAGCCGTGAAGTGGTCGACGCCTGGAAAGCGGCCGACCCGAACGTGCAAGTGGTGTACCGTGACCTGGCCGCTGACGCCATCGCTCACTTCTCCGCTGCCACCCTGGTAGCGGCAGGCACCCCGGAAGACATGCGCGACGCAGCCCAGGCCTTCGAAGCCAGGCTGAGCGCGGAAACCCTGGCAGAGTTCCTTGCCGCGGATGCGGTGGTAATCGGTGCGCCAATGTACAACTTCACCGTGCCGACCCAGCTCAAGGCCTGGATCGACCGCGTTGCCGTTGCCGGCCAGACCTTCCGTTACACCGAGGCCGGCCCGGAAGGCCTGTGCGGCAACAAGAAAGTCGTGCTGGTGTCGACTGCCGGTGGCCTGCACGCTGGCCAGCCGACCGCTGCCGGGCATGAAGACTTCCTCAAGGTGTTCCTCGGCTTCATCGGTATCACCGACCTGGAAATCGTTCGCGCCCATGGCCTGGCTTACGGCCCTGAGCAGCGCAGCCAGGCGATCGACGCTGCCCAGGCGCAAATTGCCAACGAACTGTTCGTTGCTGCCTGAGTCAAGTACCAGACGCTGACGCTGTAGCAGCGACCTTGTGTCGCGAAAAGGGCCGCCAAGCAGCCCCAGAGAACTCGGCGCTGACGCTGAAACTGGGGCGGCTTTGCGGCCTTTTCGCGATACGAGGCCGCTAGGTTGCTGCAGGCCGTGTCTGCGCGGTTCAGTGCGTCCCAGGCACGATCATCGACGCTGGCGCGTGGTGTGCCTGCTGACGCGCCACCAGGTAATAGAGCACGCTCGGCACTACCAGGCCGATCATCCACGATACATCCACGCCGCCCAGGTGCGCGACCATCGGCCCGGTGTACAGCTTGGTGTCGATGAACGGCATCTGTATCGCCACACCCACGGTGTAGACGACGATCCCGGGCCAGTTCCAGCGGCCATAGCGGCCTTGCGGGTCGGCGAGGGCAGGGATGTCGTAACGCTCCTTGGTGATGAAGTAGTAGTCGACCAGATTGACCGCACTCCAGGGCACGAAGAACGTCAGCAGGAACAGGATGAACGACTTGAACGCGCCGAGAAACGAATGCTGGCCAAGCAGGGCGAGCAAGGTGGCCGCACCGACGATAGCCAGTACGAACAGCAGGCGTTGTGCGCGGCTGACCACCAGGTGGCCACGGAAACCGCTGATGATGGTGGCGATGCACATGAAGCTGCCATAGGAATTGAGCGTCGAAATGGTCACCTTGCCGAAGGCGATGCAGAAATACAGCAGCGCTGCGGTGCCGCCGGCACCGCCCAGGCCAACGATGTAGGCCACTTCGCGACCGGAGAACTGGCCGCCGGCAATGGCGACGGCGAACACCCCGAGGACCATTGACGCCTGGGCGCCGATCACCGAGCCCAGGCCTGCGGCGAGGAAGGTCTTGAGTGGTGAGGTGCTGCTTGGCAGGTAGCGCGAGTAGTCGGCGACATACGGGCCGAAGGCGATCTGCCAGGATGCCGCCAGTGAGACGGCCAGCAGGAACGATGCCCAGCTGAAGTGGCGGTTGTCGAGCAACTGGCCGATGTCAGCCAACATCATGATACGGCTGAACAGGTAGACGAAGGCAATGATGCCCAGCACACTGGCGACTCTGCCGATCCAGTGGATTACCCGGTATCCGGCCAGGGTGGCGAGCACGATGACGCTGGCGAAGATAAGGATGCCGGTGCTGTCGCTGACGCTTAGCAGCTGGCCGATCGCCTGCCCGGAGAGCACCGTGCCGGTGGCAGTGAAGCCCAGGTACATCAGGCATACCAGTACCATCGGTATGGCCGCGCCGTAGACCCCGAACTGAACGCGGCTGGAAATCATCTGCGGCAGCCCCAGGCGCGGGCCCTGTGCAGCATGCAGGGCCATGACCGCGCCGCCGATCAACTGGCCGAGCAGCAGGCCGATCAGCGACCAGAACACATCACCACCGAGCACCACGGCCAGTGCGCCGGTGACGATGGCAGTGATCTGCAAGTTGGCGCCCAGCCACAGGGTGAATTGGCTGTACACGCGGCCATGGCGCTCAGTTTCGGGGATGTAGTCGATCGAGCGCCGCTCGATTACGGGTTTGCTGGACATACGCTGCTCCGCTTCATTGTATTTGTCTTGGCGAGTCAGTCATCGGCGGCAGGCGAGGCCGATGATATCGCCAGCAATATCAGCATGTATATACAAGTAGGGTCAAGTGAAGTTGCCAAGGTAAAACAGTGCACTGTTGCGTAAGGTTGGGCAGCAACTGTGCTGGTGGCCGGTGAAGGAATGGCCTTATGCTGTAACGAAATATGTCTAGAACGCCTGGAAAAGGATAACGCAATGCCGCTCAAGGACCTGCTCATCGCCCTGGTGGTGATCGTTGCATGGGGAGTCAACTTCGTGGTCATCAAAGTTGGCCTCGATGGCTTGCCACCGATGCTGCTGGGGGCACTGCGCTTCCTGTTGGTGGCGTTCCCGGCGATACTGCTGATCAAGCGGCCGCAGTTGCCGTGGCGCTGGCTGTTCGCCTACGGTGCGACCATTTCCCTCGGCCAGTTCGCTTTCCTGTTCCAGGCCATGTACAGCGGCATGCCGCCAGGGCTGGCCTCGCTGATCCTGCAGTCGCAGGCCTTTTTCACCCTCGGTTTTGCCGCGCTGTTCCTCGGCGAGCGGCTGCGCCTGGCCAGCGTGCTAGGGCTGCTGGTGGCAGCCAGCGGCCTGGCGCTGATCGGCAGCGAAGACGGTGGCCATGTCCCGGTGCTGGCGCTGGTGCTGACCCTGTGCGGCGGCGCC
Organism: Pseudomonas sp. TE21394; assembly: GCF_054057835.1. Classification (NCBI taxonomy): domain Bacteria; kingdom Pseudomonadati; phylum Pseudomonadota; class Gammaproteobacteria; order Pseudomonadales; family Pseudomonadaceae; genus Pseudomonas; species Pseudomonas sp. TE21394. Next base: position 4,441,537 of record NZ_JBSRZR010000001.1, read on the forward strand.
ATGTGGGGGCTGGGCAACATCATCACCCGGCGGTTTGGCTCGGTTGACCTGGTGGCACTGGTGATCTGGGGAGGGTTGATCCCGCCGCTGCCGTTCCTGGCCTTGTCCTGGTGGCTGGAGGGGCCGGAGCGCATCGGTCATGCCCTGGCGAATATCAGCTGGAGTTCGGTATTGGCCCTGGCTTACCTGGCGTTTGTCGCCACCATGCTGGGCTACAGCCTGTGGAGCAAGCTGCTGTCGCGCCACCCGGCAGGCAAGGTAGCGCCATTTTCCCTGTTGGTGCCGGTCATCGGCCTGAGCTCGTCGGCGTTGTTGCTGGGCGAGCGCCTGAGCGCAACCCAGGGCTGGGGTGCCTTGCTGGTGATGGCAGGGCTGCTGGTGAACGTGTTCGGCGCGCGCATCGGCCAGCGCTTGCGCGCGGTCAGTGCATGAAGGAAGGCCCTCGGGGCTGTTAGAATCGGGCTCCTTTGCCAGGCCAATGGAGTGCACCCATGATCATTTCCACCACCAGCCAGCTCGAAGGCCGCCCGATTGCCGAATATTTGGGCGTAGTCAGCTCCGAATCGGTGCAAGGCATCAATTTCGTGCGCGATTTCTTTGCACGTTTTCGCGATTTTTTCGGCGGCCGTTCGCAAACCCTGGAAAGCGCATTGCGCGAAGCCCGGGAACAGGCCACCGACGAGCTGAAAGCGCGGGCACGCCAGTTGCAAGCCGATGCGGTAGTGGGAGTGGATTTCGAGATCAGCATGCCGTCGGTACAGGGCGGCATGGTCGTGGTATTTGCCACCGGCACGGCGGTGCGCCTGAAGTAGAGCGCTCCGCCGCTGGTCGGGTTCGGGGTTGCAGTCCGAACGGTCTGCAAATGACCAGCTAGTCTCTTTTTCACTGGGCGCGTTTACCTGGGCAACCCTTCTGGTTGTCGGCGCGTCCGCCACTGGAGGGAGACAGGGCATGAGCGAATCCTTTTTCGAAGACCTGAACGACGCGTTCCCGATCAACAGCCAGGTGCGTTGCGGCCAGGCGGCATTCCGCCTGGGTTTCGCCCACATGACGCTGGATGATTCCGAACAGCTCCAGCCAGCACATTTGCAGCGCAGCAAGAAAGGCCGCTTCATGCCGCGGGTGCCACTGAAAAAGTGATGCCGCCCTGGTACAACCCCGCCGAACGGCGGGGTTTTTATTGCAATTCGTTGATCCGCCTCATGGCATTGCCGGGTAGCGCTCGCCGGATTGCCAAGGCTGTGCTTTCCTGACGTCGCATTCCTGTAACGGAGGATGAATGCTCATGCGAGTCAGGGAAGAGACTTATTGGCAGTGGGCCGATGCCCAGCTGCATAGCCGCTGCCATGATGAAGCGCTCAGTGACGGCACCACGCTGGACGTGCAGGTGCGCCTGTCGCGCCTGGGGGCGACCCAGCTGTTCCTGGGTTTGTATGGCCGGGACGGGCGGGCATTGCTGGAGGAGTATTACCCTGCACGGCCGGGCGAGACCATGACCCGTGCATTGGTCTGGGGCGTTAACCGCGCCCGCGCCATGGCCACCGGTGCCTTGCCGCTGCCGGAAACCCGCAACCACCGGCGCCAGGCATGAAAAAGCCCGGCCTATGCAGGCCGGGCTCAAGTAAGGGTATGAACCCTCAATTGATCGATTCGATCACCTTGACGGCCTGCTGCTCACGGGCAGTGGGCCATTCCTTTTGCAGGGTCTGCAGGACGCGGCCGACGAACTCGGTGTCGGCGGCGGCCTTCTTGCCGACGTAGCCTTGGCCACGACGGTAGACCTTGAAGCGAGCACGCATGCTGGGCAGGTGCTCTTCGAATTCATCTTCGACGGTGTTCGGTGGCAGGCGGTCTAGGCGCACTTCACCGGTCTGGCTGACCCACAGCAGGTGGTCGTCAAGGCTGTCCTTGCGTACGGCGAACAGCTGAGCCAATTGGTCGATAGTCGGATTGTTGTTCAGGTTCATCATAAAGCCCCCATTACCCAGTCGTAGTGATTTTTCACAGTTGGCGCTATCGCGGTGTAGCGCACTACCAAGGCTGCTACAGCAGCATCGCAACAGGGGCTTTCTCACGCTGCCTTTTGGACAGTTTCCCTCTCCACGGACGGCCTGCGTTACCGCGCAGGCCGTCTGGAACACCCTTGCCACCGCTCCCGATCAGGGAGACGGCTTCATCATGCCCAAGGGCGATAAACGGCGTCAACCATTTTGTAGTGAATATTTCTGCTCACTACATTATGTCGTTTTGTCTGACAATCGCAGCCGCAACTAGAGCCCGGAGAGAATCTCAAAGGCTGCGCGCACGCGCGCTTCGTTCGGGTAGTTGCGGTTGGCCAGCAGTACGACGGCCAGTTGTTCGGCAGGCACGAAAGCGGCGTATGCGCCGAAGCCGTTGGTCGAGCCAGTCTTGTTGTACCAGGCGGCCGCCAACGCGGGCAGGGCAGGTTGCAAGCGCGTGGTTGCCTGAGGTTCACGGATGAGCCGTGGGCCGTTGCCGGCGACCAGGGTATCCAGCGTGACCGGATACGGGTAACGCTCCCAGCCCAGGCCCTGGGTCATGGCGCCAACCTGGAAATAGCCCTGCCGGGTGGTGGTTGTCGCTTGCACCAGTGCGGCAGGCAGGCCGTCCGGCTGCATGTGCAGGCGCACATAGCGCAGCAGGTCGCTGGCGCTGGTCTTGATGCCGTAAGCCTCGTCTGCGTACGGACCAGGGCCGACCCGCACTGGACGGTCGTTGGCGTCGTAGCCCTGGGCATATAGCCCCTGGGCGTCGGCCGGAACCTGCAGATACGTGTTCTGCAGGCCCATTTTCGCCAGCAACCCCTCGCTCATCAGCGTGGCAAACGGCTGATGCCGGGCCCGCGCTGCCAGGTCGCCGAACAGCCCCAGGCTGGGGTTGGAGTAGCAACGCTGGACACCCGCTTCGGCGCGGGGCTGCCAGTGGCGGAAGAAATCGACCACCTGCTGCGGTGTCTGCACCGCATCCGGGAACTGCAACGGCAGGCAGTCAGCGCTGTAGGCGCCCAGGTCCAGCACCCTCGCCTCGCCGATGGGGGCACCGGCCAGGGCTGGGTGATAGCGCTTGGCCGGGGCGGCGAGGTCCAGCGCGCCCTCGGCACTGGCCAGCGCGACCAGGTTGGCGGTGTAGGTCTTGCTCAGCGAACCGACCTCGAACAGCGTGTCGCGGCTGACCGGCACGTTGTCGGCCTTGCTGGCCACGCCATAGCTGAAGTAGTGAGCATGGTCGCGGGCATAGATTGCTACGGCCATGCCGGCGATGCCTTGTTCCTGCATCAGCGGGCGAATGATCCGGTCGACCTTGGCCTGCAATTGGTCATCGGCCTCGGCGGTGCTATGGCCCAGGCTGAGGAAAAGGGCGGCGGCAAGTGCGGCCAGGCGGGGGAAAGGCATGGGCGGGTCCTTTTGCGGGAGAGTGTCCGTTGAGCGATACCGGTGGGGGTTCCGGCGTTAGCGGCGAAAAGCCGAAGACCTTATCGTCTGCCCTTGCACAATGACAACACGGAAACGGTAATGAAATATTTGCGCATGTTGTTCGACAACTTCACCCTGGCCTTGCTCGCGGTGGTACTGATCGCCACCGTGCTGCCCTGCTCGGGCGACGGTGCGGTGTATTTCGGCTGGCTGACCAACCTGGCCATCGGCCTGCTGTTCTTCCTGCATGGCGCCAAGCTGTCGCGCGAGGCGATCATCGCCGGTGCCGGGCACTGGCGCCTGCACGGGCTGGTATTCGCCTGCACCTTCGTGCTGTTCCCGCTGCTGGGGCTGGCGTTCAAGCCACTGTTCGTACCGCTGGTGGGCAACGAACTGTACCTGGGCGTGCTCTACCTGTGTGCCTTGCCGGCTACGGTGCAGTCGGCCATCGCCTTCACTTCGCTGGCACGCGGTAACGTGCCAGCGGCCATCTGCAGCGCGGCGGCATCCAGCCTGCTGGGCATCTTCCTCACCCCCTTGCTGGTCATGCTGTTGCTCGGAGCCAGTGGCGATACCGGCTCGGGTCTGGACGCAGTGCTGAAGATCACCCTGCAATTGCTGGTGCCGTTCGTGGCCGGGCAGATCGCGCGGCGCTGGATCGGCGCCTGGGTCAAGCGCAATGCGCGTTGGTTGAAGGTGGTAGACCAGGGCTCGATCCTGCTGGTGGTCTACACCGCTTTCAGCGAGGCGGTAGTCACCGGGCTGTGGCACACGGTATCGCCACAACACCTGGCCGGATTGTTTGCCGTATGCGGGATCTTGCTGGCGGTGGTGCTGTACGGTACCCGGTTGCTCGGCAAGCTGCTGGGCTTTGACCTGGAGGACCGCATCACCATCCTGTTCGCCGGCTCGAAGAAAAGCCTGGCCACCGGGGTACCGATGGCTCAGGTGCTGTTCGTCGGCAGTGGCATTGGCGCGATGATCCTGCCGCTGATGCTGTTCCACCAGATCCAGCTGATGGTCTGTGCGGTACTGGCGCAACGTTACGCCAGCCGTGAGCAGGTGCCCGAAGAGGTATCGGCGGCGTCCTGACACGCGGATTCGCCAGCGACCCGGTCGCCCTTGCACGGCGACCGTCGGCATTTACCTGGCCTGCCCTGAACCACGCGCGCGCAGCGCCTTGCCCACTTCAGCCTCGATCTTGTAGGCCGGCGCTTCCAGCTCGTCATAGTTGCGCGTGTAGCGACGGGCAAACTCTTCCACACCCAGTTGCTGATACTGCTGCACATGCTTGAGCTCGTGTGCCCACAAGGCCACGTTGTCCTCGGCGTCGGAAGCGCGGCGGAAGATGATCGTGTCGATCAGCGTCACGGCATTCACATCAGGGTTCTGCAGTAGCGCGTTGGCCGCGCTCATCTGCTGTTCGTTACCCACCCGGAAACGTGCCGCGTCGAGCACGGCGAAGTCATACCAGGGTTCGAGTTGCGCGCGGATATGCAGCGGGATCGGTTGCACGCCGTCGGCGGTGGCCTGGTCGCGGGCCTGCTGCAAGGCGTAGGTCAGGCTGGAAGAAGCCAGCACTTCAACGTCCCTGAAAATCTGCCCGGCCTGCCCGGGGTCAATGGGCGCACAGAAACACCCCATCAGGCACACCTGGTACTGCCCTGGCGGGCAGGCTTGTTCGGCGAACGCAGGCAGGGCCAGTAGCCCCAGCAGGAGACTAATCCGCTTCATGCAGGGCCTTCTGGACGAAGTGGCGGCTAGCATCCAGCACCTGCGACTGCACGCGCTCGGTGGCCAGCATGCGCCCGACCAGCAAGGCGCCGACGCACTGGCTGATCAGCACCCAGGCCAACTCGTCGTCCTCCAGGGTCGCGCTCCAGGCCCGGTGCAGTTCCACCAGCCAATGCTCGGCCACCGCGCGCACGGGGGCCTGGGCCCGGGCAATCTCCACCCCCAACGGCGGCAGCGGGCAGCCACCTTCGGCATTGTGCAGGTGGGCCAGGCTCAGGTACTGCTGCAGGCAACGGCCCAGGCGTTCGCGGCTGGCCTCCTGGTTGGCCAGGCGCGCCAGCGGGCTATTGCACAGTTCCTGGCGCACTACCTCGGTGAACAGGTCGTCCTTGGACGGGAAGTGGTTGTAGAAGGCGCCGCCGGTCAGGCCGATCGCCTTCATCAGCCCGGCCACGCCGGTGCTGGCAAAGCCCCCGCGCTTGGCCAGGGCGCCGCTGCTGGCCAGCAGCCGCTCACGGGTTTGCTGCTTGTGTTCGTTGGTGTAGCGCATTCGCTTGCCTCTGCGGGCGGGCTTGACGGTGGCGGCGATCATAACATAGCGTTCGTTTACTAAACGATCATTCACTAATGGGTGCAGGCATGCCAGAACAACAGAAAGTAGTGCTGGTGGTAGGGGCGGGCGATGCGACTGGCGGCGAGATTGCCAAGCGCTTTGCCCGCGAGGGCTATATCGCCTGTGTGACCCGGCGTCAGGCTGACCGGTTGCAGCCACTGCTGGACGAAATTCGCGCTGCCGGCGGCCAGGCCCACGGCTTTGGCTCCGATGCGCGCAAGGAGGAGGACGTGGCGGCGCTGGTTGATACCATTGAGCGTGATATCGGCCCGATCGAAGCATTTGTATTCAATATTGGAGCCAATGTGCCCTGCAGTGTGCTTGAAGAAACCCCGCGCAAATACTTCAAGATCTGGGAAATGGCCTGTTTTGCCGGGTTCCTCACCGCCCAGGCGGTGGCCCGGCGCATGGTCCAGCGCGAGCGCGGCACGCTGCTGTTCACCGGCGCCACCGCGGGCACCCGTGGCGCGGCGGGTTTTGCGGCATTCGCCGGGGCCAAGCACGCCTTGCGCGCCCTGGCGCAGAGCATGGCGCGCGAACTGGGGCCGCGAAACATCCATGTCGCCCACGTGGTGGTGGATGGCGCCATCGACACTGCCTTCATCCGTGACAGTTTCCCCGAGCGCTACGCCCTCAAGGATCAGGATGGCATTCTCGACCCGGCCCACATTGCCGACAGCTACTGGTTCCTGCACACCCAGCCCCGCGACGCCTGGACCTTCGAGCTGGACCTGCGCCCCTGGCTGGAACGTTGGTAAAGCCCCTTTCACCGAGCAAGGACCGTCATCATGCACAAGACTGTCGACTTCTTTTTTGACCTGGGTAGCCCGGCCAGCTATCTGGCCTGGACCCAGCTGCCAGGGCTGTGTGCCCGCCAAGGTGCCACGCTGCGCTACCGACCAATGCTGCTGGGTGGGGTTTTCCAGGCCATCGGTAACGCCTCGCCGGTCATGATCCCGGCCAAGGGGCGTCACATGTTCATCGACCTGGCGCGCTTCGCCGCGCGCTATGGGGTTGCATTCGAGCTGCCGCCGGGGTTCCCGGTCAACACCTTGACCCTGATGCGTGGGGCGTTGGGCACCCAGCTGCGCTCGCCGGAGCGGTTCGAGGCGTTACTGGCGGTGCTGTTCACTGGGCTGTTTGTGCAGTGTCGCAACCTGGGCGATAGCGCGATCCTTGACGATACGCTCAGCCAGGGCGGCTTCGACCCGCAGGCATTCCGCGCGCTGGCGGCGGATGAGCAGGTGAAGGCTGCGCTCAGGCAGGTGACCGAAGAAGCTGTGGGGCGCGGGGTGTTTGGTGCGCCGACCTGCTTTGTCGGCGACGAGATGTTCTTTGGCCAGGACCGCCTGGACTTTGTCGAGCAGGCGCTGTGTCAGGGCGACAGCAGCCGTTCCAGCTGAGTGCGTTCCCATAGGCTGAGCAGGTCGGTCGGGTTGGTGCCATAGCGCTGCCAATCCTCGAGTCCGGCCTGTTCACCGTTGGGCGCCTTGCAGTGAATGCATTGGGCCAGGCCTTCGGCATCCATAACGAGGGTCAGCTGCCAGCCCTGGATATCGATATCGACCAGGCCGTGATCGTGGCGGGCTTCAACGGACAAGGCATGGATGCCAAGCGCTGCATCACGCAGACATTGGTAGATAGTCCGAGTGTTCATGCTGCTCCTGTCGGGGGGCCGCTGTGCGGCCCTTCGCGGCAGTTCGGCCGGATCAGAAATTCGCCGGGGTGTTGGCGCTGATGATCTCGGCCTCGTCCGGGCCGATGTTCTTGAAGCTGTGCGGCAGGGTAGTGGGGATGTAGTAGCCGTCGCCCGAGTTGAGCACGCTCACCTGGCCATCGACCCACAACTCGACGGTACCGCGGGTGACCAGGCCACACTCTTCACCCTCGGCATGCACGATCGGTTCGCCCGAGTCGGCACCCGGTGCGTACAGTTCACGCAGCATGCGCATCTGTCGGCCTTCGACACTGGCGCCCACCAGCAGCATGCGCAAGCCATTGCGGCCCAGGTCTGGCTGTTCACCGGCACGAAACACGTAGCGCTCTTCGCGCACCGGCTCGTCGAAGCTGAAGAACTCGGCCAGGCTCATGGGGATGCCTTCGAGCAGTTTCTTCAGGGAACTGACCGAAGGGCTGACGCGATTCTGCTCGATCTGCGAAATGGTCGAATTGGTCAGCCCGCTGCGGCGGGCCAGTTCCCGTTGGGAGAGGTTGTTGCGTTCACGCACCAGTTTGAGTCGCGTCCCCGTGTCCATAGCCGCCTTGTATTCAAGAGGTGTCAAAAATAATGAGCGATGCGCATTAAAACACACTCTGCACGCTTGCGCGCTGTGCTTGTCAGGGCCGTTGTGCGCTGGGTATCGGCCACAGCCCGACGAGCAGCAACAGGGCCGCAACGGCCAGGAACGGCAAGCTTGGGTCCAGGGCGTATACCAAGGTGCCCGCCAGCGGCCCGATCACCGCGCCCATGCCCTGCGCCGCGCCGATGGCGCCGGCTGTAGCGCCTTGCTCCGACGCGTGCATGGCATTGGCCGCCAACGCCGAAAACGCCGGGAACACAAAGCCCATGCCCGCCGCCGCGACGAAATAGCAGGCCCACAGCCACGGTGCGGTGATTGCGAGTGCCGCGCAGGCAAAACCCAGGGCCGACACCGTGGCGCCCAGCCGAATCATTTTCAGTGGTGGCCACTCCAGCTGGCGCAGCAGTACTTGCGCCAGGATCAGTGCCACGCCCACTGTGGTCAGGGCGATGCCGGCGGCCTGGGCGGCTTCGGCTGGGCCCAGGTGCAGGCGGTCGAGGGCGAAGAAGCCGACCACGATCTGCGAGACCGTGACGCTGAGCATGGCGCAGAATGCAACCTGCAGGGGGCGACGCAGACGCGGGTCGTTCAGCTGCACCGGGCGCGGGACATGGCGGTGCGGCAACGCCTGTGGCTTGAGGCTGAACAGCAGGAGGAGGAAGGCGCTGGCTGGCAGCAGCGACAGTATGTGAAACGGCAGGCTCAGGCTATGCCGCGCCAACAGCGCGGCCAATGCTGGCCCAACCACCAGACCAACGGCGTTGGCGGCGCCCAGCGCGGCCATGGCTCGGGCCCGGCGTTGGGGTTCGACATGGTCGGCGATCAGCGCGTTGCAGCCCACCGGTATGGCGGCATAGAAGGCACCGATGCAGCCGCGCGCCACGGTCAGGCCGATGAACGCCAGCGTCGCGCCCGGCAACCAGCGCAATGCACCTTCGATGAACAGGCACATCAGCCAATAGGCCAGGGTGAAGCCGGCGCTGCCCAGCAGCAGGACGCGCCGACGGCCGAAGCGATCCGCTGCGCGCCCCCAGGGGCGTGCCAGCAGCACCCAGACCACTCCCGCCACGGTAACCGCGGCACCGGCTTGCCAGGTGGCCATGCCGAGCTGCCGGGCAATCGGGCCGATCAGGGCGACAAAGGCCATCATCGACAAGGTACAGGCCATGTTGGCCAGCAGCAGCGGGCGCAGGTCCAGCGCGCTGGCCGGGAGGAGAGTGGCAGGATCCTTTGCAGCATTCATCAGGCAGTCCAGGGCAGTGCGGCAGACAGAAGGCCAAGTTGATCAGGAATCGTCATCGGTTGTCGAGCGCCCGGTCTGCTGGCGGTCACGGGTTGCGGCGCAAAGGGCCGGGCCACATGCTGCGCAACACCCCGTCACGACGCACCCACGCATGCATCAATGCAGCCCCCACGTGCACCAGCACGGTGGCAAACAGCAGGTAGCCGGCCCAGCCATGCGCCTGGCGCAACACGGCGTAGAGCTGCAGGTCGTGTGGGGCGATCGCCGGCAGGCCCAGCGGCCGCGGGTAGCCCCCCGCCGACAGCATGGCCCAGCCCAGCAGTGGCATGGCCAGCATCAAGCCATACAGCAGCAGGTGCGAGGCCCCGGCTGCCCAGCGCTGCGGAGCTGGCAGGTCGCCTGGCAAAGGCGGGTGGGGCAGAGCCAGGCGTACGCCGATGCGTAGCACTACCAGCACCAGCAGGGCCAGGCCAGTAGCCTTGTGCAGGCCGATCAGCACGGTATGGCGCGGCGACAGGTCCGCGACCATGCTCACGCCGATGAACAACATGGCCAGAATCAGGATGGCCATCAGCCAGTGCAGCAGGCGGGCGACCGGGTGGAAGGCTTCGGGTCTCATGGGCGGGCTCCAGTGCTGAGCGATTCACGGCTGCGGCGGTTGAAGGATTCCGAATAGGCGGCGGAGCGGGCGGCGAGGATCGGGTCAGCCGACGCTTCCATACCGTGGGGCAGGATCAGCGGGTCGAAGTTGAGGTCACGGCAGGCGCCTTGTTCGGGGGCATCGACCTGTTCCAGCACCAGGGTGCCGGCATCCACGCTGCGCCGCTCGGCAGGCCACGGGCGGGCCGGGTCATCCACCGCATCGCCCGGCTCGGCCAGGACCAGGCGCAGGGTCCAGCGCAATGGGCCCTGGGCCAGGCGTTGCTGCAGGTCGTGTTGCAGGAACTGCTGGTCATCGACCTGGGTAGGCAACGCGGCAAACGCGGTGTGTGGCTCAAGTTGCCAGCGTACCGGGTGGGCGCCGCCGGCTGTATCGATCAGGCGGAAGGCATTGATGCTGTGGTATTGCGTGCTGGCGAAGCTGTTGCTGGGCTTGTAGGCGGCTATCCACTGGCGAAACGCCGCGCTTTCCGGGTGCGCGGCGAAGAATGCCTGCAGTTTGCCTGGGTCGGGTTTGCCGGTAGCCGGGTCCGGCGCGCTCGCCAGCACTTGCTCATAGAACCCTTGCGGGGTGCTGACCGCCAGCACCGGCGGGTTGTTCATGCCGGTGCGCCAGACCTGGCCGTCATCGGTGCGTAGCTCGATAGCCAGGCTGCGTACCGGTATGCCGGTATCGGGGGCGAACGGGTTGGCGCCGCCGATCGCGAAACGGCCGGTGACCGGCACCCGCTGCTGGCTGAAAACGCGCGCCGTGGACAGGCTGGCGGCCTGCCCGCTGGCCTGGAAGTAGCCGCTGACGCACAGGCCTTTGGCGTGGTTCTTGCGATAGCCTGGGTAGTGCCCAGCCTGGGCTTCGAACGTGTCGATGATTCGTTGTGGCGTCAGCCGGGGCTCGCCGAGCCAGCCGGCGGCATAGGCAAAGCTGGCGCCGGCGGCCAGCATCACGGCACCGATGGCCGCCAGGCGCAAGGCCCTGGCCTGGCCGTGCAGGGGTGAGTTCATGGTCATTGTCCGGTTCAGTGAAGGTGCCGGTACGACGCCGTCGGCAAAGGCTTATTCCCTCGGCTGGAATAAAATTTCATGACAGGCGTCTGCCCCTTACACTGACACCTTCAGAGGCCGGGACTTTGCCATGCACGATCTGGACGACCACCAGTGGCGCGAGCTGCTGGCCCGCCTGCGCCGCTTTGCCGTGTGGCTGACGCGCGAGCCGGGCAGCGCCGATGACCTGGTGCAAGCCACGGTAGAGCGGGCCTTGAGCCGGCGCGATCAACAACGTGACGCCGATGCATTGCGCGCCTGGCTGTTCACCATTCTCTACCGGCTGTTCCTTGACGCTAAACGCCGTGAGCGCCTGCATGCGCGCTGGCTGTCCTGGTTTGGCGGTGGCGAGCGTGACGAGGAACCGGCTGGCGACAACCTCGAAGCCACCATCCTGGCCCAGGCCGACTTGCAGGCGTTTGCCCGGCTGACGGCAGAACAACGTGCGTTGTTGCTGCTGGTCAGTATCGAAGGCATGAGCTACAAGGAGGCCGCCCAGGCGCTTGGCGTCCCCATCGGCACCGTGATGTCGCGCCTGTCGCGCGCGCGCAATGCCTTGCGCCAACTCACCGAAGGTGCCCCCCAGCCAACGGCCTTGCGGAGACTCAAATGACGCGCCTGATCCCCAGCGAAGAAGAATTGCACGCTTATGTCGATGAGCGCCTCGAGCCCGCACGCCGCGCCGAAGTGCAGGCCTGGCTGGCGGCCAACCCGCAGGCAGCGGCCAAGGTCGAGGGCTGGCGTGCCGATGCCCGCCGGTTGCGCGCAGCGCTGGCCGGCTTTGCCGAACTGCCCGGGGCGGCACAGCTGGACTTTGCTCGGTTGCAGCGGCAAGTGCGCCAGCGCCGTCAGCGACGCTGGGCGACGGCAGCGGTACTGCTGCTGGCACTGGGTGTGGGCGGCCTGGGCGGTTGGCAGGTACGCGACCTGAGCCTGACGCAGGCCAGCCTGCCGATGGCCGATGCCGTCCAGGCGCACCGTCTGTTCGCCGACAGCGAGGCGCTGGATATCCAGGCCAGCGACCCGGCGCAGTTGCGCGACTGGCTGGGCCGGCATTTCAGCCGCGTGGGCCAGTTGCCAGACCTGGCAGGCTACGGCTTCACGCCGGTTGGCGCGCGCCTGCTGAGCAACGAGCAAGGCCCGGCGGCGTTGCTGGTGTTCGAGGACGGCAAGGGGCAGCGCATCAGCCTGTTCCTGCGCTCACCGGGCAAGCAGTACCGGCGCATGCCCGACGGGCAGCGCGTGGAGGGCCAGCTGGAGGCGCGCTATTGGTCGCACGGGGCCTACAACTTTGCCTTGGTCAGCGCGGCCGACGACGTGCGCGGGGCAGGGGTGGGCGAGGCGTTGCGCTTGGGGTTGTGAAAATCAGCGGCGGCCCCGCAGGTGTGGCCCTTTGCAACGCAAAGGCCGGTCATGCGGGGCCGCCCGGGCAGTGCGATCAGCTCAGCTCCAACCAGATCGGCGCGTGGTCCGACGGTTTATCCATCCCGCGTAGCTCGTAGTCCACTCCTGCCGCCTTGATGCGTGGCACCAGGTGCTGTGACGCCATGATCAGATCGATGCGCAGGCCACGCTTGGGCTCGTCTTCGAAGCCACGGCTGCGGTAGTCGAACCAGCTGAAACGGTCGGTAACGTCCGGGTGCAGGTGACGGAAACTGTCAACCAGGCCCCAGCCTTTCAAACGCTCCAGCCACTCGCGCTCTTCCGGCAGGAAACTGCATTTGCCAGTCTTCAGCCAGCGCTTGGCATTGTCCGGGCCGATGCCGATGTCGCAGTCCTGCGGCGAGATATTCATGTCGCCCATCACCAGAAGTGGCTGGTCGTTGCGGAACTGGCCTTCGAGCAGCGCCTGCAGGTCGCTGTAGAAGCGCTGCTTGGCCGGAAACTTGGTGGGGTGGTCGCGGCTCTCGCCTTGCGGGAAGTAGCCGTTCATGATGGTGACCGGGGTGCCGTCGGCGTCGGCGAAGGTGCCCCAGATGAAGCGGCGCTGGGCATCTTCTTCATCGCTGGCAAAGCCCTTGTGCAGGCTCAGCGGTGCCTGCCGCGAGAGCAGGGCCACGCCATAGTGGCCTTTCTGGCCGTGGTAGTGCACGTGGTAACCCAGTGCCTGCACATCGGCCGCTGGGAACTGATCGTCGCTGACCTTGGTTTCCTGCAGGCCGATCACGTCCGGCTGGTGCTTTTCGATCAGCGCCGCCAGCTGGTGCGGGCGGGCCCGCAGGCCATTGATGTTGAAACAGACGATCTTCATGGAAAGACAATCCTGGTAAAAGGCGCGATGCTAGCCGACATCGCCCATCACCACCAGCATGGCGGCTTCGCGAGGCTGCTGCTAACGTGCTTTGCAGGGGGGTGAACGATGTACGCTGAGGCACCTCCAAGGCACTGTATGCCCATTCCAGGAGGTCTGTCCGCAATGCCCGAAACCACCGCCGCTCCGGCCCGTGTCTGCCTGCTCGATGACGGCTACAGCCGCGAGACGCGTTCGCTGCTGTACAACGCCTACCGCCACGAACCGACCTGTGCCTATATCTTCGAGGCCCAGCGCCCGGGGTATGAGCGGCGTTTGCGGGTGATGGTGCGCGAATGGGTTCGCCAGCATTTCTACCTGCAATTGCCCGCCATCGGCCTGCTGCTGGACGACCGCCTGATCGCCCTGGCCCTGATCGTGCCACCGCTGCGCCGGCTGGGCGTGGCCGATAGCTGGGCCTGGCGCCTGCGCATGATGCTGGGCACCGGCCTGCGCTGTACGCGTCGCTACATGGACTACCAGGCTGCGCTTGCCAGTTGCCTGCCCACCGACAAGGTTCATGTGCTGCCGTTGCTCGGCGTGCATCCGCAGTTTCAGGGCAAGCAGTACGGCGAACAATTGTTGCAAGCTGTGCACGACTGGTGCGCAGCGGACGCGAATACCCAAGGAGTGGTACTGGACACCGGCAACGAGCACTACCTGGCGTTTTACCAGCGTCTGGGTTACGAAGAAATTGGCGAGGTCGCTGTAGGACCAATCCGAGAGAGGGTGTTCTTTCATCCCAACCCGGTCTCTTCCGATTCCGCTTTTGCCTAGGCGGGCAGCGCAGCGGCTCACTTGAGCGCGCGGCTCTGGTAGCATGCGCCGCATGACGTATTCAGGAAGATTTACCTGGGGCCTGGTTATCTGGGCTGCCAGTTTCGCAGCATGGGGCCAGAGCGAGCTGCTGGTGAAGGTTGAACCAGCCAACAAGGCGCTCAAGGCCAATGTCGAAGGCTATATCGGTACCCTTGGCGACCGTGATGAAGAAGCGTTGCTGCGCTTCAGTCGCGGCGCCGAGGAGCAGGCGCGCAAAGCCGCGCAGGCACTTGGCTACTACCAGGCGCAGATCGACACCGAGGTCAAGCCTGCCAGCGCGGCTGACCGTTCCCCGCAACTGATCATCACCATCGACCCGGGCGAGCCGATTCGCCTGCGCAACGTCACCGTGCGCATCGAAGGGCCCGCCAGCGAGCTGACGGCTTTTCGCCTGCCCGACAGCAAGGCGCTGCGTGCCGGTGAGCAGCTCAACCATGGCCACTACGAAGATGCCAAGCGGCTGATCCAGAACCAGGCGTCACGCTATGGCTTCTTCAGTGGGCGTTTCAGCCGCCAGCGCCTGGCGGTTGACCCCCAGGCTGGCGTAGCCGATATCGAACTGGTGTACCAGAGCGGCCCGCGCTATCGGCTGGGCGCCGTGACCTTCGGTGGTGACACCCCGTTGGACGACGACCTGCTGCAGCGCATGGTTTCGTTCAAGCCAGGTACACCCTACGACTCCGAACTGGTGGCCGAACTGAACAATGACTTGCAATCGAGCGGCTACTTCGAAGGCGTGCGCGTGGATGCGGCGCCTACCGCCGCTGTCGGCGAAGAGGTCCCGGTGGATGTCCACCTGCAAACGCGCAAGCCGCGCACACTCGGCCTGGGTCTGGGCTTTTCGACCGACGTCGGCCCCCGCGGCAAGGCCAACTGGACCCGCCACTGGGTCAACCCCCAGGGCCATAGCTATGGTTGGGAAACCGAACTGTCGGCTCCGCGGCAGAACGTTGGCCTGTGGTACGACATACCGCTCGACCCGCCGCTCACCGACAAGCTGCGCTTTGCCGGTGGCTACCAGAACGAGGAAATCGCCGGCACCGACACGCTCAGCAAGCTGCTGACGGTCGGCCCTGAGTGGCACAGCAAGTTGCCCAGTGGCTGGCAGCGGGTGGTTTCGCTCAAGTACCAGCGGGAAGAGTATCGCCTGGGCGACGATTCCGGCTTGAGCAACCTGCTGATGCCGGGGGTGAGCTTCTCGTTCCTGCGCAGCGACAACCGCATCGATCCGCATAACGGCTACCGCCTGCAGTTCGATGTGCAGGCCGCCAAGGAAGGGCTGGTTTCGGACACCAACCTGTTGCATGGCAACGTGCTGCTCAAGGGCCTGACCACCCTGGGCCACAACCACAGGCTGCTCGGCCGGGTGCAGTTCGGAGGCAGTGCGACCAATGGCTTCAAGAACAACATTCCACCCTCATTGCGCTTCTTCGCCGGTGGCGATCAGAGCGTGCGCGGCTACGACTACCAGACCCTGTCGCCGAAAAACAGCGATGGTGACCGCATTGGCGGGCGCTATCTGGTAGCAGGCAGTGTCGAGTACCAATATTCGCTGACCGAGAAGTGGCGACTGGCTACCTTCGTCGACCAAGGCAACTCGTTCAACGACCTTGAACTGCCGAGCCTGAAGACCGGCGTCGGTTTCGGTGTGCGCTGGGTATCGCCGGTCGGGCCGTTGCGCCTGGACCTGGCCAGGGCGCTGGATGACGAAGGGGGCATTCGCCTGCACTTTTCCATGGGGCCTGAGCTGTGAAACGCGTGATCAAGTATCTCCTGGCAGGCCTGCTCGGGAGCATTGCGAGCCTGGGTGTGGTCGTGGGCCTCATGCTGGGGACCGAGGCGGGCAGCCGCTGGACGCTGGGCCAGGTGCCCGGGCTTGAGGTGGCGGATTTCCAGGGCCGCCTGGGCGCTAGCTGGCAAGCCAGCCGGCTGGTCTGGGACGATGGTGGCAGCAGGGTAGAGCTGCAGGCACCGCTGCTGGCCTGGTCGCCTGCCTGCTTGCTGCGCGGCACTTTGTGCATCGACCAGTTGCAGGCGCAGCGCATCGACATGGCCTTCGCCCCAGGGGCCGAGCCGAGCGAAAGCGGCCCGCTGCAATTGCCGGCCCTGCGTTTGCCGTTGGCGGTCGAGTTGGGTGAAGTCAAGGTTGGCCAGTTGCGCCTGGACGGCAGTGATCTGCTGGGTAACCTGCACCTGGCTGCACACTGGACACGCAGCGGGATGCGTATTGACAGCCTGCAGCTGCGGCGTGATGACCTGCAGTTGAACCTGCAGGGCGACCTGCAGCCCGAAGGTGACTGGCCGGTACAATTGCAGGCACAGCTGCAACTGCCCGCTGTCGACGGCAAACCTTGGCAGGTGGCGCTGACCGCCAGCGGCGAACTGCAGAATACCTTGAAGCTTGCCGGGACCAGCAGCGGCTACCTCGACGCTACGCTGAGCGGGCAGTTGCAGGCGCTGGCCGAGCATCTGCCGGCAGCCTTGCAGGTCCGCTCCGAGGCATTCAAACCGGCCGCTTCGCTACACGACACCCTGCAGTTCAACCAGCTCAAGCTCGATGCCAAGGGCAACTTGCTCAGCGGCTATCAGCTGTCGGGCTCTGCCAGCCTGCCTGCCGAACAGTCGCCAGTGGCCCTGCTGTTGTCTGGGTTGGTCGACAGTAAAGGGGCCAGGCTGGATGCCCTGGACCTGAGCGCCAGCGACACCCAGCGCGTCAAGCTGCAAGCCACGGCTGACTGGCAGCAAGGCCTGGTCGCCGATGCCCAGGTGGACTGGCAGGAATTTCCGTGGCTGCGTCTGTATCCGCTGGAGACGCCGCCCCAGGTCACGCTCAAGCGCTTCATCGCGCAGGTGCATTACCGCGATGGCAATTACCAGGGCACCTTCGACGGCGACCTGGATGGCCCCGCCGGGCCGTTCAACCTGGCCAGCCCGTTCCAGGGGGACCTGAGCCAGGTCAAGCTGCCGCAGCTGGCGTTGAGTGCCGGGCAAGGCA
Source organism: Pseudomonas sp. TE21394 (assembly GCF_054057835.1). Taxonomy (NCBI): domain Bacteria; kingdom Pseudomonadati; phylum Pseudomonadota; class Gammaproteobacteria; order Pseudomonadales; family Pseudomonadaceae; genus Pseudomonas; species Pseudomonas sp. TE21394. Next base: position 4,458,666 of record NZ_JBSRZR010000001.1, read on the forward strand.
AGGCTGAAGGCAGTGTTGCCGTGGGTTTTGCCGAACACCTGGCATGGGACGTTGCCTTGCAGCTTTCGGCGCTCGACCCGGCCTATTGGCTGGCCGAGCTGCCAGGCACCTTGGCCGGGCCGCTGCGCAGCAAGGGCGAGCTCAAAGGTGATGCGCTGAGCCTGGAGGCCCAGCTTGACCTGAAAGGCCGTCTGCGCGGCCAGCCGGCAGTGCTCAAGGTCGACGCCCAGGGGGCAGGGGAGCGTTGGACGCTGGGCGCGTTGGCCATCCAGCTGGGGGACAACCGAATCAATGGCAGTGGCAGCCTGCAACAACGCCTGGCCGGGCGGATCGACCTCGACCTGCCGCGGCTGGGCCAGTTGTGGCCAAGGCTGCAGGGCCAGGTCAAGGGCCGGCTGGACGTCGCTGGTACCTTGCAAGCCCCGCAAGGTACTCTGGCCGTGCAAGGCCAACGCCTGGCCCTGGCTGAAAACCGCCTGCAGCAGCTGGGCCTGGATGCCCGCCTGGATAACGCCCAGCACGGCGTCGTCGTGCTCAAGGCCAGCGGCATCCACCTGGGTGACACGGCATTGGGTGACCTGCAGGCCAACGGCAAGGGCGATATCCGCCATCAAGCCCTGGCCTTGGCGCTGGACGGCCCGCAACTCAAACTCGACCTGGGCCTGGATGGCCAGCTGAGCAAGGGGGACTGGCGTGGGCGCCTGGCCAGCGGACGAATCCAGGCCGGTGGCCAGGACTGGCAGTTGCAGACACCGGCCCGCCTGCAGCGGCTGGCCAGCGGCCAGCTGGATTTCGGTGCCCATTGCTGGCGCTCCGGTCAGGCCAGCCTGTGTGGCGAGGACCAGCGCCTGGCCCCGGATCCGCGCTTGCGCTACCACCTCAAGCAGTTCCCGCTGGACAGCCTGGCCCAATGGTTGCCGAAAGACTTCGCCTGGCAGGGCCTGCTCAATGCCGACATCAATCTGGACATTCCCGCCAGCGGTCCCAAGGGCAGCATCGTCGTCGACGCCAGTGGCGGTACCCTGCGAGTGCGTGACCAGGAACGCTGGGTCGATTTCCCCTACCAGGCCCTGCGCCTGGACAGCGCACTGGCGCCGCGGCGCATCGATACCCGCCTGGTGTTTCGCGGCCAGCGCCTGGGTGAGCTGAACGTCAATACCCGCCTCGACCCGCTGGGCAAGAACAAGCCGTTGTCAGGTGATTTCCGCCTGGCCGGTCTCGACGTATCAGTGGTGCGCCCGTTCGTGCCGATGGTCGAGCGCCTGGCCGGGCAACTCAATGGCACTGGACGGCTATCGGGTACCCTGCTGGCGCCGCAGGTCAACGGCAACCTGATGCTCAGCGGCGGCGAGGTCAGTGGCGCCGAACTGCCGGTCAGCCTCGAAGGCCTGTCGTTGCAGGCGTTGATTGCCGGTGAGCAGGTACAGCTTGTGGGTGACTGGCGCAGTGGCGAGGCGGGGCGGGGACAGTTGCGCGGCAACCTCACCTGGGGCCAGGCATTGGGCATGGACTTGCGCCTGCAAGGCCAGCAACTGCCCGTTACCGTCGAGCCCTATGCAACGCTGGAGGTCGCCCCTGACCTGACCTTGCGCCTGGTCGATGACAAGCTGGCAGTCACCGGCAAGGTGCAAGTGCCCAAAGGCACCATCACCGTGCGTGAACTGCCACCGTCCACCGTTAAAGTTTCGGAGGACACGGTGATCGTCGGCCACCAGACCGAAGAGGGCACTCCTCCCATGGCGATGGCCATGGACATCGACGTCGAGGTGGGTCAAGACAAGCTGTCATTCAGTGGCTTTGGTCTGACGGCCAACCTGCTCGGCCATGTGCACATCGGCGACAATCTCGATACCCGTGGTGAGCTGAGCCTGGCCGACGGGCGCTACCGTGCCTACGGCCAGCGCCTGACCATTCGCCGGGCGCGGCTACTGTTTGCCGGGCCGATCGACCAGCCGTACCTGGACATCGAAGCGATCCGCAAGGTTGATGACGTGATTGCCGGTATCCGCCTGACCGGCAATGCCGAGCAACCCACGACCAAGGTGTTCTCGGAACCGGCCATGAGCCAGGAACAGGCATTGTCATATCTGGTGCTGGGACGGCCACTGGGTGCTTCCGGCGAAGACAGCAACATGCTTGCCGAGGCCGCTCTGGGCCTGGGCCTGGCGGGTAGCGCCGGCATCACCGGCAGCCTGGCTTCGAGTTTGGGGATCGATGATTTCCAGCTGGACACCGAAGGTTCCGGCACCACCACCAGCGTGGTCGCCAGCGGCAACCTTACCGAGAAACTGAGCCTGCGCTACGGGGTAGGTGTGTTCGAGCCTGCCAACACCATTGCGTTGCGCTACAAGCTGAGCAAGAAGGTCTACCTCGAAGCTGCCAGTGGGCTGGCCAGCTCCCTGGACATCTTCTACAAGCGCGACTTCTGAGCCGCGCAAGGGCGGCCGTCAACGGACGGTGGCCGCCTCGATGAACTCGTTGCTATCGGGCGAGGGTGGCGGACTGGGAGCGCGTACCGGAATAATCAGGTTGGTGTACTGCTCGATCAGCCGGCTGAGGGCTTCAGGTGGTTCGCTGGCCTGGAACTGCATGCGGATCTGTACTTCGTCGGGGTCACGGCTTTCACCTTGACGGCTCTGGCCGCCGATCGTGACCTTGAAGCTCGCCGCATTGTTTTCGCCAGCGGTCAGCAGTGCCTGTTGCGCTTCGGTGCCCTTGACCCGCACCGACAGGTCGACCTGCATACGTTCCAGCGCCAGGCCTTTGGGTGAGACCAGCGCGAACAGCGGCACGCGCATGATGTGCTGGCTGTCCATGGCTACCTCGACCATCTTGGCTTTCATGGGCGCACCCAAGGTTTCGGTGTCGCAATCGAAGAACTGATCGAACAAGTTGATGTACTGCTGCGCGATAAGACTATTGGTAGCGCTGGCGGCTTCTTGCAGGCCGCGGGTAATTTCACGCAGGTCGATGGAGGTCATCGGGGCGGGAACTTTGCTCACTCACTTGGCTCCTTTGGGCGGGTGGTTCCCCCACCACGCGGGTGGGGGGGCGGGTTTGCGTGGCTCAAGGAGTCGGGGCGCCAGCTCCTGCACCTGCTCCGACGCTGGCGCCGCTGCTACTCAGCGTGTCGGCCCTGGAGATCGCCTCGGGGCTTTCCAGCGTTGCTGACTGGACGACGGTCGGTTTGGTGGCGGCGTCGGTCAGGAAGTCGATCACCCGCATCAGCGCCTCTGGCGGATCCTGGCGCTTGATGGTGGTGTTGAAGGCATAGCGGGCGCGGGTATCGGTCTTGCGGGTTTGCGTGGACTTGTGGCTGATGCTGCCCTTCATGCTCAGTTTGAACGGCCCCCAGCCCAGCGAGGCGGCCATTTCGCCGCTCCTATCGCTGCTGGATGTGTCTTCGGCCGACTGCTGGATGGTCAGTTCGAATTCGACTTTGCCTTCTTCGATGGCAATGTTCGGGTGGGTGATGGCCGCCAGCAGCGGCACTTTCATGGTCTTGCTGACCACGCCCTTGTATTCGCCCTGTTCGTCGACGATGGTTTCGTCGTAGTCGAACTGGATGGCGACCGCCTTGCCGTCCTGGATGCAGACTTGCATCAGGAAGTCGGCGTACGACTTGCTCGCGGTGACCTGGGCCTGGACCATCGCTTGCAGCGGGCCGGCAATCATGCGATCCATCGGCAAGGAGTTGATGACGGATCCGATGAGGCTGTTATCTATCATGACTGGTCTCTCTCTCTGGTTGGGTGTGACAAGCGATCGTTAGCGACCGGCCACGGTGGGTGGGGCTCAGCGCACGCACGCTTCCTGGCGACGAATGTTGCCGATCTGGCGCAGGCTGAGGCCGTATTTGTTGGCCAGCAGGCTGCGTGACAAGCCGCTGGCGCTTTCTTTCTGGATTTGCTGGTTGCGCAACTGGCGCAGGAAGTGGTCAGCCTTGGGAATCTCCAGGGCGACCCCGGCAAAGCGCTTGATCAGCGCATCAAGTGCATCTGCCGGCAGCACATCGGCGAGTTTGGTGCGCTCGCGGTGCTTGGGGATGTACTTCGGCCTGCCGCCGTAGGCACAAGTGAGCTGGTAGGCGTTGTCGATACCGATGCAGTCGATCAGGGCCTGCAACGAATGGGGCAGTTGGCTGATATCGATGTGGCTCAAGTCTGGCAATTCCATGTGGCGCTCCTTGGGGATGGATGGGATTACTACCCGATCACCAGCGGCGTTATGTCGACGGTGTGACTGAATTCTCTGCGACGGGCAAAGCAGGTCGCTAGGCGGCATAGGGGTTGGGCCTTGTAGCCTCGGAGAACAGGTTTTGCAGGCAGCGATATCCGGCGCTGTAGGACATGGCTTCAACAATTGACCGTGGTGCGTGGTTTCCCATCGAGTAGCTTCTGGATCGGCCTGCTGGGTCTGGTGACCCTCAATCGCACGGATAGCTGCTGAGCAGGCTGGCGCCGCGCAGATAGGCCTCGGGAGCATGGAGCATGTTCTGTGGCAACGTGCGCCAATCGACCAGCAGGCACAGCGCATGCAGCGGCTGGCCGTTGCGCTGGCCTATGACCTGGTCGGCGAAGTTTCGTCGGTACAACGCCAGGGTTTGTTGCTGCGCTTGTACCTGGTCAGCTTGGGCCAAGGTTTGCCGGGCCAGCTCGGGCAGCAGTGCCGGCGCTACGCTGAAATGTACCGATGCCCGGTTTTCCTGCAGGTAGCCAGCCTGGCGCACGCGTTGCCATAGTTGTTGCCACTGGCTGGCGCCGGCCTGGGCCGCCAGGTCGCGTCCCAGTTCGAACAGTTGCTCGGTCGAAACCTGGCGGGTGTTCAATGCATGAAGGGAAAAGGGCGTGAGAAGCAGGGATGCGAACAGCAGGGGTTTGTACATGGTGCCTCCGGCGGTGGGTGCTTGGGAGCGCCATGCTTGCAGGCAAGCGCCGCCGCACCCAGCAGGAAATGCAGCGCGGTGGCCGGTGGCCGTTGTATCATTACCGCGGCTCGTCGCGAGCCATTTGCCCCAGATGTTGCAAGGAACCTTCGATGACACATGTGCAGCGCCTCAAATATTCCCTTCTGATCATCCTGGTTGTACTGGGCCTGATGCTGGGCCTGTCGCACCTGCAGAAGCAGGGTACGATCAGTGAACAGACCTTCCAGATACTGGCGATTGCCATCGCTGTGGTGGTCGTGGTGATCAACGGCATCTTGCGGCGCAAGGTCAAGCCCTGACCTGTGCGGGCCGGCCAGCTGTGGCCGGCCGTACGTTCAGCTTGACTGCGTTTGCTCCAGTACGGCGCGTGCCTGCGGGTTGAGGCTGTAGCACTTGTCGCTGCCCAACTGGATGACGCCCTCGGCGCACAGCCGCTTGAGCACTTCGCGCACGCTGAGGAACGACAGCGGAATATCCAGCTGTTCCAGTTGGGCGTGCACACCGCGCACACCGATGCTGCGGCCGCTGCGCTGGGCGACATGCAGGGCGTCGATCACCTTGAGGCGGATCAGGCTGGTGCGCAGGCCGAAGGTGCGCAACAACTCGCGGATCTGTTCGTTGCCGGTGCGTTCGTCGGCCAGTGCGTCCTGTTCCTGGGGCGCTTTGCCCGGGGCGTGCCCGGCCTGGATCGAGGATTGCGGGTTGTACATGTGAATGCTCCTTTTCGTCGACGAACCCGAAATAGTGGGTGCCTCACTGACTAAGACGAATGAGAAGGGAAAAACTGCAGCCCTTCAGTGAAAAAAATGCCGGTTTCTGTTCAAGACGTTTCATCAGCGGGTGGTCCGTAAAATTTTCATTCAGGTATTCGTCTGATCGGGATGAGCCCCGAAATCGAGGAATACCTGTGTTTCCACTTTTCCGTCCCATGACTTGCGCTGGTCTGGCCGCCGCCCTGGTGGTGTTCAGCGCAGGTGTACCGGCGCAGCCCGCCGCAGGCGATGCCAGCGCGCAGATTCGTCGCACCAGCTACGGGGTGCCGCATATCGTGGCCAAGGATGAGCGGGGCCTGGGCTATGGCATCGGCTACGCCTATGCCCAGGACAACCTGTGCCTGCTGGGCAACGAGGTGCTGACCGTAAGCGGCGAACGGTCCCGATATTTCGGCGCCAGCGGCAAGACCTTGGAGCAGCGCGACAACCTGGCGAGTGACTTGTTCTTCACCTGGCTCAACAGCCCCTCGGCAGTCAACGCGTTCTTGCAGGCGCAACCGGCCTCGGTCCAGGCGCTGCTGGCGGGCTATGCCAGTGGCTACAACCGGGCCCTGGCCGAGCGCCGTGGCCAAGGGTTGCCCGCCGAGTGCGGCAACGGCGAGTGGCTGCGACCGATCAGTAGCGAAGACCTGGTCAAGCTGACTCGCCGGCTGTTGGCCGAAGGGGGTGTCGGGCAGTTCGTCGAAGCCCTGGCGGGCGCGCAACCGCCAAGTCTGGCCAACCGGCAGGCCACCAGCGGGTATGCCGCGGCGCTGGCTCGGCAGGAGCGGTTTGCCCTGGAGCGCGGTAGCAATGCGGTGGCCTTGGGCGCCCGGCGTTCGGCCAATGGTCGCGGCCTGTTGCTGGCCAACCCGCACTTCCCGTGGAGGGGGGGCATGCGCTTCTATCAGATGCAACTGACCATTCCCGGCAAGCTCGATGTGATGGGGGCGGCATTGCCGGGACTGCCCGTGGTCAACATCGGTTTCAACCAGCACCTGGCCTGGACGCACACGGTCGATACGTCGCAGCACTTTACCCTGTACCGTCTGCAGCTCGATCCCAAGGACCCGACCCGCTACCTGCTCGATGGTAAATCGCTGCCGCTGGTCCGGCAGACCATCAGCGTTGCAGTCAAGGCCGAGGATGGCAGCCTGAGCCAGGTACATCGCCAGGTCTACAGCTCGCATTTCGGCCCGGTGGTGCAATGGCCGGGGCGCCTGGACTGGGACAGCCGCACGGCCTATAGCTTGCGCGATGCCAACCTGGAAAACACCCGGGTATTGCAGCAGTGGTACCAGATCAACCGCGCCGACAGTCTGGCAACGCTGCAGGGTTCGATCGGCCAGTTGCAGGGTATTCCCTGGGTCAACACGCTGGCGGTGGACCAGGACGGCCAGGCCTTGTACCTGAACCAGTCGGTGGTGCCCTATGTTGACCAGCAGTTGCTGGACACCTGCAGCAATCCGCAGGCCCAGGGTCGCCTGGTAGTGCTGGATGGTTCGCGCAGCGCGTGCGCATGGAAGGTGGATACGCAGGCGGCACAGCCGGGTATCTTCCCGGCACGCCTGCTGCCAAGCCTTCAGCGCAGCGATTTCGTACAGAACTCCAACGACCCGGCCTGGATGACCAACCCGGCGCAGCCGCTGACCGGCTATTCGCCGCTGATAAGCCGTAGCGACCAGCCGCTGGGCATGCGTGGCCGTTTTGCCCTAGAACGCCTGCAGGGCAAGGCCCGGTTGGGTATCGATGATCTGCAACGCATGGTGACCGACGATGAGGTCTACCTGGCCAGCCTGGTGCTGCCCGACCTGCTGCAGTGGTGCCGTGGCGCCGCCGCAGACGTGCAGGCCGTATGCAGCAGCCTGGCGGCCTGGAACGGCAAGGCCGACCTCGACAGTGGCATTGGCCTGGTACACTTCAACAACCTGTTCGAGGCGCTGGCCGAGCACCCGCAAAGCTGGCGAGTGGCCTTCGACCCGGCTGACCCACAGCACACCCCGCGTGGCCTGGCGGTCGAGCAGGCAGCGGTACGCAAGCGTCTGCACCAGGCGGCGCTGGCTTCGCTCAGGCAGGTGAGTGAGAGTGGTGTGGCAGGGCAGGTGCGCTGGGGCCAGGTGCAACAGGCAGTCGATGGCACGCCGGTGCCGGGCGGCCCGCAAGGGTTGGGCGTGTACAACGCGATCCACAGCGTGCCGCACGGGCAGGGCAAGCGGCTGGTGGTCAGTGGTACCAGCTACCTGCAACTGGTCAGCTTTACCGACAAGGGGCCGGAGGCGCGCGGGTTGCTGGCGTTCTCTCAGTCCAGCGAAGCCGGTTCGGCGCACTTCGGCGACCAGACCAAGGCCTTCGCGGCCAAGCAACTGCTGCCATTACCGTTTACCGAGGCACAAATCCGGGCCGATCCTGAATACCGGCAGTATGTGATCAGTGAGGAAGACAAGGGCGCGCTGGCCAGTCAGCCTTGAGGCGCTTCCCAGGCACTGCACCATGACAGCAAGCGGTGCAGTCCCTGCGAGCGGATTTATCCGCGAAGCAACCAGTTTGTGCCAGTGCTACAGCGTCAGGAAAACTCGAACGGCGCCAGCTGAAAGCCTTGTTCATCAACCTGCAAGACCCAACCCCGGCGGTCCCAGTCACCCAGCACGATACGCCGCGCCGGTTGTCCATCGACCACCAGCTTGTGGATCGCCGGCCGGTGGGTATGGCCATGCACCAGCGTGCGCACACCCTGCGCGGCCATCACCTGCGGCACTGCTTCCGGGGTAACGTCGACGATTTCGGTGGCCTTCATTCGCGTTTGCGAGCGGCTTTCGTTGCGCAGCTTGCGCGCCAGCTTGTAGCGCGCAGCCAGCGGCAGGTGACGCAGCACCCACAAGCTCAGCGGGTTGCGCAGCAGGCGGCGCATCTTCATGTAACCGAGGTCGCGGGTGCACAGGGTGTCGCCATGCATCAGCAACACCTGTTCGCCGCCCAGTTCGATCACGCTGGGATCGGCCAGCAACGTGCTGCCCGCAGCTTCGCAGAAGGCCTGGCCAATCAGGAAATCACGGTTGCCATGCATCAGGTAGATGGCCGTACCGCTGTCGCTCAAGCGCCGCAAGGCCTGGCAGATTGACTGCTGGAACGGCGTCATGGCATCGTCGCCGATCCATGCTTCGAAGAAGTCGCCGAGAATGTACAAGGCCTCCGCGTGGCGGCCACGGCCATCGAGCAAATCAAGAAACGCCCGGGTAATGTCCGGGCGTTCTTCTTGCAGGTGCAGATCGGAGATCAGCAGGATCACTCAATGATCTCGGCTTTCTCGATGACTACGTCGTCTTTCGGCACGTCCTGGTGGCCGGCCTTGGAACCGGTCGCGACCTTCTCGATGGCATCGACGATCTCACGGCCTTCGATCACTTCGCCGAACACCGCGTAGCCCCAGCCCTGCACGTTCTTGCCGCTGTGGTTGAGGAAGTCGTTGTCGGCGGCGTTGATGAAGAACTGCGCCGAGGCGGAGTGCGGCTCCATGGTACGGGCCATGGCAATGCTGTACTTCTTGTTCTTCAGGCCGTTGTCGGCTTCGTTCTGGATGCTGGCGCGGGTTTTCTTCTGGCTCATGCCAGGCTCGAAGCCGCCGCCCTGGATCATGAAGCCCTTGATCACGCGGTGGAATACGGTGCCGTCGTAGTGGCCATCCTTGACGTACTGAACGAAGTTTTCGGTAGTCAGCGGCGCTTTTTCGGCGTCCAGTTGCAGGACGATGTCGCCGTGGTTGGTGCTCAGTTTGACTTTGGACATGCTGAAACTCGCTCTTTCAAGGCAATCGGGAATTAGGGTGCGCAGGGCGCGGGTTACCACCTGACGCAGGATCAGGCGGTCGCGACACATGGCGCGCACTGGCCATTTTGCCAGGCTGCGGCAAAAAGCCGTGATAAATCACGCCTGTTTGTCCGGGCCCGACTGTCAGCAGCTTGACTGCTTCGGCTATGATAGGCCCTTTGATTCAATCGGCCTACCCAGGCCGGCTACGTGCATTCAAGGATCCTATGAGCAAGCCCACTGCCGACAACGCGCCCAACGCCGCTGCCAAAGGCGCCCCCGCTGTCCCTGCGAACTTCCTGCGGCCGATCATCCAGGCCGACCTGGACTCGGGCAAGCACAGCCGCATCGTCACCCGTTTCCCGCCGGAGCCCAACGGTTACCTGCACATCGGCCACGCCAAGTCGATCTGCGTGAACTTCGGCCTGGCCAGGGAATTCGGTGGCGTCTGCCACCTGCGTTTCGACGATACCAACCCGGCCAAGGAAGACCAGGAGTACATCGACGCCATCCAGAGCGATGTCAAGTGGCTGGGCTTCGACTGGGCCGGTGATGTGCGCTACGCCTCCGACTACTTCGACCAGCTGCACGACTGGGCGGTCGAGCTGATCAAGCGCGGCAAGGCCTATGTCTGCGACCTCACCCCCGAGCAGGCCAAGGAATACCGTGGCAGCCTCAAGGAGCCCGGCAAGAACAGCCCGTTCCGTGAGCGCAGCGTAGAAGAGAACCTTGACCTGTTCGCCCGCATGAAGGCCGGTGAGTTCAAGGACGGCGAGCGCGTGCTGCGGGCCAAGATCGACATGGCGTCGCCGAACATGAACCTGCGCGACCCGATCCTGTACCGCATCCGCCATGCCCACCACCACCAGACCGGTGACAAGTGGTGCATCTACCCCAACTACGACTTTACCCACGGCCAGTCGGACGCCATCGAGGGCATCACCCACTCGATCTGCACCCTGGAGTTCGAAGGGCATCGTCCGCTGTACGACTGGTTCCTCGACAACCTGCCGGTGCCGGCCCACCCGCGCCAGTACGAGTTCAGCCGCCTGAACCTGAACTACACCATTACCTCCAAGCGCAAGCTCAAGCAGCTGGTCGACGAAAAGCACGTCGAAGCCTGGGACGACCCGCGCATGTCGACCCTGTCCGGCTTCCGTCGCCGTGGCTACACCCCGGCCTCGATCCGCAACTTCTGCGAAATGATCGGCACCAACCGTTCCGACGGCGTGGTCGACATGTCGATGCTGGAGTTCAGCATCCGTGACGACCTGGACCGTACGGCACCTCGCGCCATGTGCGTGCTGCGCCCGCTGAAGGTGGTCATCACCAACTACCCGGAAGGCCAGGTCGAGCAGCTCGAGCTGCCGCGCCACCCGAAGGAGGACATGGGCGTACGCGTGCTGCCGTTCTCCCGTGAGCTGTACATCGACCGCGACGACTTCATGGAAGCGCCGCCGAAGGGCTACAAGCGCCTGGAACCGGCCGGTGAAGTGCGCCTGCGCGGCAGCTACGTGATCCGCGCCGACGAGGCCATCAAGGATGCCGACGGCAACGTCGTCGAGCTGCGCTGCTCTTACGACCCGGACACCCTGGGCAAGAACCCTGAAGGCCGCAAGGTCAAGGGGGTTATCCATTGGGTACCGGCCGAGGGTAGCGTCGAGTGCGAAGTGCGCCTGTACGACCGCCTGTTCCGCTCGCCGAACCCGGAAAAGACCGAGGAGGGCGGCAGCTTCCTGGACAACATCAACCCGGATTCGCTGCAGGTGCTGCACGGCTGCCGTGCCGAGCCGTCGCTGGCCCAAGCCCAGCCCGAGGACCGCTTCCAGTTCGAGCGCGAGGGCTACTTCTGCGCCGACCTGAAAGACAGCCAGCCGGGCCGCCCGGTGTTCAACCGCACTGTCACCCTGCGTGACTCCTGGGGCAGCTGAGGAACCGCCGTGCTTACCATCTACAACACCCTGAGCAAAGCCAAGGAAGTCTTCAAGCCACTGGATGGCAACAAGGTGCGCATGTACGTGTGCGGCATGACCGTATATGACTACTGCCACCTCGGCCATGGCCGCAGCATGGTGGCCTTCGACCTGGTTACCCGCTGGCTGCGCAAGAGCGGCTACGAGCTGACCTATGTGCGCAATATCACCGACATCGATGACAAGATCATCAACCGGGCCAACGAGAACGGCGAAACCTTCGACGCCCTGACCGCGCGCATGATCGACGCCATGCACGAAGACGAGCGGCGCCTGAACATCCTGCCGCCGGACCAGGAACCGCGCGCCACCGATCATATCGCCGGCATGCACGCGATGATCCAGACCCTGATCGACAAGGGCTACGCCTACGCCCCGGGCAACGGCGACGTGTACTACCGGGTCGGCAAGTTCGTCGGCTACGGCAAGCTGTCGCGCAAGAAGATCGAAGACCTGCGTATCGGTGCGCGCATCGAGGTTGATGAAGCCAAGCAGGACCCGCTGGATTTCGTCCTGTGGAAAGGCGCCAAGCCGGGCGAGCCGAGCTGGGCATCGCCATGGGGGCCGGGCCGGCCGGGCTGGCACATCGAGTGCTCGGTGATGTCCACCTGCTGCCTGGGCGAAAGCTTCGACATTCATGGCGGTGGCAGCGACCTGGAGTTCCCGCACCACGAGAACGAGATCGCCCAGAGCGAGGCAGCCACCGGCAAGCAGTACGCCAACGCCTGGATGCACTGCGGCATGATCCGTATCAACGGCGAGAAGATGTCCAAGTCGTTGAACAACTTCTTCACCATTCGCGACGTGCTCGAAAAGTACCACCCGGAAGTGGTGCGTTACCTGCTGGTGGCCAGCCACTACCGCAGCGCGATCAACTACTCGGAAGACAGCCTGCGCGATGCCAAGGGTGCCCTGGAGCGCTTCTACCACGCCTTGCGTGGTCTGCCGCGGGTTGCAGCCAAGGGTGGCGAAGCGTTTGTCGAGCGTTTCAGCGTGGCGATGAACGACGACTTCGGCACCCCCGAAGCCTGCGCCGTGCTGTTCGACCTGGTGCGCGAGATCAACCGCCTGCGTGACAGCGACCCGGACGCGGCTGCCGGCCTGGCAGGGCGACTGCGCGAACTGGGCGACGTGCTGGGTGTGCTGCAGCTGGACGCCGATGACTTCCTGCGTGCCGGTGCTGAAGGCAAGGTGGATGCCGCCGAGGTCGAGGGCTTGATCCAGGCGCGCCTGCAGGCGCGTGCGGACAAGAACTGGGCCGAATCCGACCGTATTCGCGACCAGCTGACCGCCATGGGGGTTGTGCTGGAAGACAGCAAGGGTAGTACTACCTGGCGCCTGGCTGACTGATCAGTACAGACGGGGCCGCTTTGCGGCCCATCGCGGCACAAGGCCGCTCCTACAGGAATAGCGCAGCATAGGATGCTTGCGTCGCCCCTGTAGGAGCGGCCTTGTGCCGCGATGGGCTGCAAAGCAGCCCCATTGTCTACTTGCCTGACGTGGCCAACGGGCAATGCAGAACCAGCTTGGCCCCACCCAACTCGCTTGCTCCCACTTCCAGCCCGAACCCGTGCAGGTCGACGATCGCCGCAACGATCGACAGCCCCAGCCCGAACCCTGCATGGCGATGGCCTTCCTCACTGCGATAGAACCGCTTCAGCACCGCAGCGCGTTCGTCTTCGGGAATGCCTGGCCCGCTGTCTTCGATGGCCAGGTGCAGGCCGTTGTCGTCTTGCGTCGCGCTCATTCGCACCTGGCCACCTTCGGGAGTGAATTTGATAGCGTTGCCCACCAGGTTGGCCAAGGCCTCGAACAACAGTTCGCGGTCACCATGCAAGGCCGGCAATTCCGTGGGCTGCTGCAGTTCCAGGCGAATGCCGCCATCTTCGGCCAAGGGCAGGTAGAAGTCATGCAGCTCCACCAGCAAGGCGTGTGGGTCCAGCTGTACGAAACCGGCGCGGCGTTGCCGGTCTTCCAGTTCGCTGATCCGTAGCAGCCCGCGGAAACGTGCCATCAAGGTGTCGGTCTCGCCGATGGCCTGGTCCAGCGCCTCGGCCTGGGTGGAATCGCTGTCGCTCTGCTGGCGAATACGGTAGAGCTGGGCACGCAGGCGCGTGAGCGGGGTACGCAGGTCGTGGGCGATGTTGTCGCAGACGCCCTTGACCTCGTGCATCAACCGCTCGATGCGATCGAGCATGGCGTTGACGATGGCCGCGAGCATGTCCAGCTCGTCGCGCCGGGCCGACAACGGCAGGCGGTGGGTGAGGTCGCCGGCGACGATCAGCTCGGCCTGGGCCTGGATCGCGCGGATGCGTTTGAGCGGCCTGCGACGCAGCAGGTACCAGCCGGCAAAGCCGGGGATCAGGGTCAACGAGATGCCCCACAGCAGTGCATGCAGGATGATCCGGGTGACCACGAACAGCGAGCCGTTGTCACGTACCAGCACCAGCCAGCGACCGTCCTGCACCTTGATCGCCACGGCATCGCAGCTGTCGCGCGGCATGTGTGGGTCGGCAGCGTCCAGGCAGCGCTTGAGCTCGTGAACCTTGCCATCGAGCTTGAGTTCCGCCGGGATGGTGCGAATGCGCCCGCCAAGCGGCTTGAGCTGGCCGTCGAACAGGCCATAGGCGTCGAAGCTGCGCTCTTCCAGGGCCTGGCTGGCGACCAGGGCGTCATCCAGCTGCTTGCCGCTCATGTGGGCGAACAGGTGCTGGCGCTGCAGCATGGAATGGCGGGTGAGCTTGTTCAGGTAGCTGGACACTTCGAAATACAGCACCCCCATGAGGATGCTGCTCCAGGCCACGAACAGGAAGCTGTACAGCGCCAGCAGGCGGCTGGTCGAGGAACTCCAGCCTTTAGACGGGTTCAGCAATGGCATAGCCGGAGCCCCGCACCGTACGGATCAGCGGCGACTGGCCGGGAGAGTCGATCTTCTTGCGCAGGCGGCCAATGTGCACGTCGATTAGGTTGGTGCCCGGGTCGAAGTGGTAGCCCCAGACTTCTTCGAAGATCATCATGCGGGTGATCACCTGGCCGCTGTGGCGCATCAGGTATTCCAGCAGCTTGTATTCGGTGGGTAGCAGGTTGAGCGTCTGATCGCCGCGTCGGGCCTCATGGCTGATCAGGTCCAGTTGCAGGTCGGCAACCTGCAGGCGGGTCTGGGTGACGGGCACGCTGTTGCGGCGCAGCAGGACCTCGACCCGTGCAGCCATCTCGTCGGAGGCGAACGGTTTGGTCAGGTAGTCGTCACCGCCGGCACGCAGGCCGCGCACCCGTTCGTCGACATCCGAGAGGGCGCTGATCATCAGGATTGGCGTGGCGATCTTGAGGTTGCGCAGGGTAGTGACGATGGTCAGCCCGTCGACCTCGGGTAGCATGCGGTCCAGGGTGATCAGGTCGTAGCCGCCGGCAATGGCCTTGGCCAGGCCTTCACGGCCGTTGTCGGCCCAATCCACTTCCAGGCCGTGGCTGGTAAGTTCGGCGACGATTTCCTGGCCGGTGACGGCGTCGTCTTCGATGGTCAGTACGCGAGGCATGCTGGTTTCCGGGCATCTGATGGAAAGTTGATTGTGCCAAAGAATAGTCAACCGGCGATTTAAGAAAAATTCATCTAGGCGCCTGGACGGGCAGGGCCGCGTCTTACACGTGCGCGCCGATGCCTTCGGCATGCATGATCTGGGCAATGATCGGCACCGGGGTCATCAGGTGTGAACGCATCATGGCACTGGCGCGCTTGGCGTCCCGGGCGAGAATCGCTTCGACCAGTGCCGCATGTTCCTGGCGCTTGAGTTCCAGGGCCTGCTCGGAAAACACTGTCTGGGTCAGCCACAGGTGCCGGTAGCGTTCGGCCTGGTCGAACAGGTAGGTACGCGCCTGCAGCAGATGCCGGGAGCCGCAACCCGATGCGATCGCGGTGTGGAACGCCTTGTGCCGTTCATCCCAGACATCCAGGCGCTGCTCGCGGGTTTTCACCTCCACCACCTTGGCCAGGGTATGCGAGTGGGCCAGTATCGACGCTTCCCAGGCATCATCCCCGCGCTCGATGGCCAGGGTGATGATCATCGCCTCCAGGTTGGCGCGGGCATCGTAGATGTCGTTCATTTCCTCCAGCGACATGGGCGCCACGCGGTAGCCCTTCTGGCTGATCGCGTTGACCAGATGCTCGGCTACCAGCTGCGACAGCGCCTCGCGCAAAGGGCCGACACCCAGGTCGTAACGTTCCTTCAGCGTGCTCATCAACAGCTTTTCCCCGGGCTTGAACACGCCGCGGATGATGTCCTTCTTGAGCCTCTCATACCCGCTGAATGCTGAGTTTTGTCGGGGGGCGAGCGCTTCCAAGGTCCTGTTTCCTCAAACCGTTTTGGCGATCATACCGAAAGCGCCTGCTGGCGAAAAACAATGGACAAACGAGAAAATTGTCGCTGAAAAACAAAAATGTAGACATTTTATATTTATGGCGATATTTTCTGTGACACCCGCACAGATCCACGTCATGACCGGACGGCGCCATCAACCTTTTCTTGCCAGGACATTGCCATGAACGCTTTTACGCAGATCGACGAACTTGTGATGCCACTGCCGCTCGAACCGCATGGTTACACCATCGCCCCTTCACCACAGTCGCCGCGCCTGTTGGAGATCACTTTTACCCGCGAAACGGTCGAAGCGTTCGTCCAGGCCGTTGCCCAGTGGCCGGTACAGGCGCTGGAATACAAGTCGTTCCTGCGTTTCCGCGTCGGCGAGATCCTCGATGAGCTGTGCCAGGGCACCCTGCGTCCGGTATTGCTCAACACCATCCTCGATCGCACCAGCGGCGGCATGCTGATCAACCCGGTCGGCCTGGATGACGTGAGCCAGGCCGAAGACATGGTCAAGTTCACCACCGCTTGCGCACACCTGATCGGGCGCAGCAATTACGACGCCATGAGTGGCCAGTTCTATGCCCGCTTCGTGGTGGTCAATACCGACAATTCCGACAGCTACCTGCGCCAGCCGCACCGTGTCATGGAGCTGCACAATGACGGCACTTTCGTCAACCAGATCACCGACTACGTGCTGATGCTGAAAATCGACGAAAAGAACATGGAAGGCGGCAACTCGCTGTTGCTGCACCTGGATGACTGGGAGCAGTGCGACGAGTTCTTCCGCCACCCGTTGGCACGTCGCGAAATGCGCTGGACCGCGCCGCCGAGCAAGAAGGTGTCCGAGGATGTGTTCCACGCGGTATTCGACACCGATGCTGAAGGCCGCCCGACCATGCGCTACATTGACCAGTTCGTGCAGCCGGCAAACTATGAAGAAGGCATCTGGCTGAACGCCTTGTCGGAATCGCTGGAAGGCAGTGCGAAGAAGCTTTCGGTACCGGTCGGCGTGGGCAGCTTCCTGCTCATCAACAACCTGTTCTGGCTGCATGGCCGCGACCGTTTCACGCCACATGAAGGCCTGCGCCGCGAGCTGATGCGCCAGCGC
Organism: Pseudomonas sp. TE21394; assembly: GCF_054057835.1. Taxonomy (NCBI): domain Bacteria; kingdom Pseudomonadati; phylum Pseudomonadota; class Gammaproteobacteria; order Pseudomonadales; family Pseudomonadaceae; genus Pseudomonas; species Pseudomonas sp. TE21394. Next base: position 4,475,591 of record NZ_JBSRZR010000001.1, read on the forward strand.
GGTTACCTCGCCTTCCCCAAACCGCTGTACCAGCGCGGGCAATAATGACAATGCGCGGGGCGGGCGCCCGCCCGTGCGTTCAGGTAACAGACGATGCCACCAGGGTCCGTGCGACCTTGGTGAGCCAGCCAGGCAAAGCCTGCGTGTGAGGTAAGGCTGTGTACGATTTCATCATCATCGGCGGTGGCATTGTGGGCATGTCCACGGCCATGCACCTGGTCAAGGTCTATCCGGATGCGAAGATTCTCCTGCTGGAGAAAGAGTCCGGACCGGCCCGCCACCAGACCGGCCACAATAGCGGCGTGATCCACGCCGGCGTTTATTACACCCCGGGCAGCCTCAAGGCGCGCTTCTGCCTGGAAGGCAACAAGGCCACCAAAGCCTTCTGCACCCAGCACGGCATCCGCTTCGACGAGTGCGGCAAGCTGCTGGTGGCCACCAACGCACTGGAAATGCAACGCATGAAGGCGCTGTGGGAGCGCACCGCGGCCAATGGTCTGGAACGCTACTGGCTGTCAGCGTCCGAGCTGCACGAGCGCGAGCCCAACATCGTGGGCCTGGGCGGCATCTTCGTGCCCTCCAGCGGCATCGTCAATTACGCCCAGGTGACAGCGGCGATGGGCGCCGAATTCCAGCGTGCCGGTGGCGAAATCCGTTATGGCGCCGAGGTGGTCGGCTTGCAGGAACTGGCCAGCGAAGTGATCGTGCGCACCCCGGGCGACGAGCTGCGCAGCCGCTTCCTGGTGACCTGCTCGGGCCTGATGGCCGACCGCGTGGTGAGCATGCTGGGCCTGCGCACCGAGTTCGTCATCTGCCCGTTCCGGGGTGAATACTACCTGCTGCCCCAGCAGCACAACCAGATCGTCAACCACCTGATCTACCCGATTCCCGACCCATCCATGCCGTTCCTCGGGGTGCACCTGACGCGCATGATCGACGGCACCGTCACCGTCGGCCCCAACGCCGTACTGGCGATGAAGCGCGAGGGCTATCGCAAGACTGACATCAGCCCTGGCGACCTGTTCCAGACCCTGACCACCCCCGGCATTCTCAAGGTACTGGCGAAGAACTTCCGCCCGGGCCTGATCGAGATGAAGAACTCGCTGTTCAAGGGCGGCTACCTCAAGCAGGTGCAAAAGTACTGCCCGAGCATCACCAAGGCCGACCTTACGCCTTACCCGGCCGGTGTGCGTGCCCAGGCCGTGTCGCGAGACGGCAAGCTGATCGACGACTTCCTGTTCGTCAACACCGCGCGCAGCGTCAATGTCTGCAATGCCCCGTCGCCGGCTGCCACGTCTGCCATCCCGATCGGTGCCTACATCGTCGAGAAAGTCTGTGAGCAAGTCAGCCGCCAGGGCAGCAATACGCCAAAGGCCGACCTGATGCCGCGGCAGCGGGCAGCCAGCTGAAGTAGCCGTACACACCCTGCGGTTTCGTTTAACCAACCCCGTACTGCCCTGCTCACCCTCCAGGGCAGGGCGGGCTTTTTCGCGCCTGCGCCGGTGACGTGCAAGCCGGCGGCCCCTGCGTGGGCATGACAAAAACAACAAGGTAGCGCCATGCAAAACCACAACAACAATTTGAGTCATGGATTGAAATCACGGCATGTCACCATGCTGTCCATTGCCGGCGTGATCGGTGCCGGCCTGTTCGTCGGCTCCGGCCGGGCGATTGCCGAAGCCGGGCCGGCCACCATCCTCGCCTATATCCTGGCCGGTGCCCTGGTGGTGTTGGTAATGCGCATGCTGGCGGAAATGGCGGTGGCCTCGCCGGACACCGGTTCGTTCTCTACCTATGCCGACCTCGCCATCGGCAAATGGGCCGGCTATACCATCGGCTGGCTGTACTGGTGGTTCTGGGTGCTGATTATCCCGATCGAGGCCAACATCGCCGCCACCATTATCAATTCCTGGGTTCCGCAGCTGGAAATCTGGGTGCTGTCGCTGGTCATCACCTTGCTGCTGACCGCGACCAACCTGTTCAGCGTGAAGAACTATGGTGAGTTCGAGTTCTGGCTGGCGCTGATCAAGGTGCTGGCCATCGTCGGCTTCATCGCGCTGGGGGCGTGCGCTATCTTCGGCCTGCTGCCGGGCTCCGCTGTCAGCGGCGTGTCGCGCCTGTGGGACACGGGCGGTTTCATGCCCAACGGCTTCGGCGCGGTGCTCAGTGCCATGCTCATCACCATGTTCTCGTTCCTCGGTGCCGAGGTAGTGACTATCGCCGCAGCCGAGTCCGATGAAGCGGGCAAGCACATCTCCAGGGCCACCAACTCGGTGATCTGGCGGATCACGCTGTTCTATATTCTGTCGATTTTCATCGTCATCGCCCTGGTGCCATGGACCGACCCGCGCCTGGCCAGCGAGGGCTCCTATGTCACGGTGCTGGATACCCTCGGCGTGCCGCATGCCAAGGCGATCATCGACTTTGTCGTGCTGACTTCGGTCACCAGTTGCCTCAACTCATCGCTGTACACCGCCTCGCGCATGGTCTACTCGCTGAGTCGCCGCGGTGATGCGCCGGCCTGCGCGCAACTGACCAGCCGTAGTGGCACGCCGGTGGTGGCGGTACTGCTGTCCACCGGGGCGGCGTTCCTGGCGGTCATTGCCAATTACCTGGTACCGGCCAAGGTATTCGGCTTCCTCATGGCCAGCTCCGGCGCGATTGCCTTGCTGGTGTACCTGGTGATTGCCGTTTCCCAGTTGCGCCTGCGCCAGCGCCTGACCATCCAGGGCAGGACCCTGGGTTACCGCATGTGGCTGTTCCCGTGGCTGACCTGGGCGGTGATCCTGTTCATCAGCGCCGTGCTGGTATTGATGTTGTTCCGTCCGGACCACCGCATAGAGGTGGTGTCGACCCTGGTGCTGGCGCTGCTGGTGGTGTGTTCCGGCCTGCTGGTTACCCGGCGCCGCGCACGCGGGATGGTGCCAGGTGGTGCGGGGCAGGGCGCATGATCCTGGCGCGCTGAAGACAGACGAGCAAGTCGCTCCCGGCTGTGAGAGGATGTCCGCCATCACAGCCAGGACCCCGAACGCAGCCTGATGAAGACACCGAAAAGAATCGAACCCCTGATCGAAGACGGCCTGGTCGATGAAGTACTGCGGCCATTGATGAGTGGCAAGGAAGCTGCCGTATATGTCGTGCGCTGCGGCAGCCAGGTACGCTGCGCAAAGGTTTATAAAGAAGCCAGCAAGCGCAGTTTCCGCCAGGCCGCCGAGTACCAGGAAGGCCGTAAGGTCCGCAACAGCCGTCAGGCGCGGGCCATGGCCAAGGGCAGCAAGTATGGCCGCAAGGAAGCCGAGGATGCCTGGCAGAACGCCGAAGTGGCGGCGTTGTTCCGGCTGGCCGCTGCCGGCGTGCGCGTGCCACACCCCTACGACTTCCAGGACGGCGTGCTGTTGATGGAGCTGGTGACCGACGCCGACGGCGACGCGGCACCGCGCCTGAACGACGTGCATCTGGAGGCCGAGGAAGCCCGCACCTTCCACGCCTTCGTCATCCGCCAGATCGTGCTGATGCTGTGTGCCGGTCTGGTGCATGGCGACCTGTCGGAGTTCAACGTGCTGCTCGGCCCCGACGGCCCGGTGATCATCGACTTGCCGCAGGCTGTGGATGCAGCGGCCAACAACCATGCCTTCAGCATGTTGCAACGCGATGTGGCCAACATGGCGCACTATTTCGGGCGTTTTGCGCCGGAGCTGAAAAATACCCGGTACGCGCAGGAAATGTGGGCCTTGTACGAGGCGGGCGAACTGCGCCCGGATAGCCCGCTGACAGGGCTGTACGAGGAGGCCGCGCAGGATGCCGACGTCGCTGGCATCATGCGCGAGATCGATGCGGCCCGGCGGGATGATGCGCGCCGGCGTGCGGCGCGCGCCGAAGCCGAGCATGGGCCGGCTGGGGCCGATGAGCCGACGCCGCCCTGGCTTCGATAACAGGTCGCCTGTGCCGCAGCAACCTTTGCCTTTGACGCACGACAATATCTCGTCATTTGGCCTTTTCACTGGCGCGGGACAGGCATAAGGTATACGCCGTTCAAATTCCCTGGAGCAGTCATGTCCAACCAATTCCCGTCCGTTCGTCCTCGCCGCCTGCGCCAGAACGAGTCCCTGCGCACGATCTTCCAGGAAACCGAGTTCCGCCTTGAAGACCTGATCCTGCCAATCTTCGTTGAAGAGGGCATCGACGACTTCGTGCCGATCACCAGCATGCCGGGCGTCAACCGCATCCCCGAGAAGCTGCTGGCCCAGGAAATCGAGCGCTATGCCCGTGCCGGCATCAAGTCGGTGATGACCTTTGGCGTTTCGCACAACCTGGACGCCGTTGGCAGCGACACCTGGAACGAAAACGGCCTGGTCGCGCGCATGTCGCGGATCTGCAAGGACACCGTGCCGGAAATGGTAGTGATGTCCGACACCTGTTTCTGCGAATACACCAGCCACGGCCACTGCGGCGTGTTGCATGACCACGGCGTGGACAACGATGCCACATTGGCCAACCTGGGCAAGCAGGCAGTCATCGCCGCCGCTGCCGGTGCCGATTTCATCGCCCCTTCGGCGGCAATGGACGGCCAGGTGCAGGCCATCCGCAGCGCGCTGGACAGTGCCGGTTTCCACGACACCGCGATCATGGCCTATTCCACGAAGTTTGCTTCGTCACTGTATGGCCCGTTCCGCGAAGCCGGCGGTACCGCGCTGAAGGGGGACCGCAAAAGCTATCAGATGAACCCCATGAACCGCCGCGAAGCAGTGCGCGAGTCGCTGCTCGACGAGCAGGAAGGGGCCGACGTGCTGATGGTCAAGCCGGCCGGCGCCTACCTCGACGTGATTGCCGATATCCGTGCTGCCTCGCGCCTGCCGCTGGCCGCGTACCAGGTCAGTGGCGAATACGCGATGATCAAGTTCGGCGGCCTGGCTGGCGCCATCGATGAAGGCCGGGTGGTGCGTGAAAGCATCGGCGCGATCAAGCGTGCTGGTGCCGACCTGATCCTCACCTACTTCGCCATGGACTTGGCCCGCGACGGTATCTGACCGGGCCTTTGCGCGTGTAAGCCGCTGTCATCGCAGCGGCTTCCAGCTGCCGAGAAAGCACGAAAAAGCAGTAAGCGCTGAATTATTTAGTGTCCCGTTGTATCTCATCCCTTAGAGCATTTATCGACAGGGATACGGACATGAAACCTCGCAAGAAAAGCGTCCAGCCAATCGGCCTCAAGGACATCACCATCGTCGACGACGCCAAGATGCGCAAGGCGATTACCGCAGCCGCCCTGGGTAATGCCATGGAGTGGTTCGATTTCGGTGTCTACGGCTTCGTCGCCTACGCCTTGGGCAAGGTGTTCTTTCCCAACGCCGACCCCGGTGTGCAGATGATCGCGGCATTGGCCACGTTCTCAGTGCCCTTCTTGATCAGGCCATTGGGCGGGCTGTTCTTCGGTGCCTTGGGTGACCGTTTCGGGCGGCAGAAAGTCCTCGCGGCGACCATTGTGATCATGTCGCTCAGCACCTTCGCCATTGGCTTGATACCGTCCTATGCCAGCATTGGCATCTGGGCGCCGATCCTGTTGTTGCTGGCCAAGATGGCCCAGGGCTTCTCGGTAGGGGGCGAGTACACCGGCGCCTCGATCTTCGTCGCCGAATACGCGCCCGACCGCAAGCGCGGGTTTCTTGGCAGCTGGCTGGACTTCGGCTCGATTGCCGGGTTCGTGCTGGGGGCCGGCGTGGTGGTGCTGATCTCTACCGTGCTGGGGGAGGACAAGTTCCTCGACTGGGGCTGGCGCCTGCCGTTCTTCCTCGCCCTGCCGCTGGGCATCATCGGCCTCTACCTGCGCCACGCGCTGGAGGAGACGCCGGCCTTCCAGCAGCACGTCGACAAGCTGGAGCAGGGCGACCGCGAAGGGCTGGCCTCCGGGCCCAAGGTCTCGTTCAAGGAAGTCGCCACCCAGCACTGGCGCAGCCTGGTGACCTGCATCGGCGTGGTGATCGCCACCAACGTCACTTACTACATGCTGCTCACCTACATGCCCAGCTACCTGTCGCACAACCTGCACTACAGCGAAGACCACGGCGTGCTGATCATCATCGCGATCATGATCGGCATGCTGTTCGTGCAGCCGATGATCGGGCTGCTCAGCGACAAGTTCGGCCGACGCCCGTTCATCATCGTCGGCAGCGTCGGGCTATTCGTGCTGGCCATCCCAGCCTTCATGCTGATCAACAGCGGTGTGCTAGGGGTGATTTTTGCCGGGCTGCTGATCATTGCCGTGCTGCTGAACTTCTTCATTGGGGTAATGGCCTCGACGCTACCAGCCATGTTCCCCACGCACATCCGCTACAGCGCCCTGGCCAGCGCCTTCAATATCTCGGTGCTGATTGCCGGGCTTACGCCGACCCTCGCTGCCTGGCTGGTGGAGAGCAGCGGCAACCTGTACATGCCGGCCTATTACCTGATGGTGATTGCCGCGGTGGGGCTGGTCACCGGCCTGACCATGAAGGAAACCGCCAACAAGCCGCTACGCGGCGCGGCACCGGCTGCATCGGATATCGAGGAAGCGCGCGAACTGCTGCAGGAGCACCACGACAATATCGAGCAGAAGATCGAGGACATCGATGCGCAGATTGCCGAACTGGAGGCCAAGCGCAAGTTGCTGGTGCAGCAGCACCCGCGCATCGACTGATCAGCGTGGCATGTAGCCACGCTGCCACGAGCGGGGAATGAAGCGCGACACCAAGGCCAGCACGCAGGCCAGCGTGCAACTGCCGGCCAGGGCTTGCAGACCCAGGCGTTGCTCCAGCCAGGCACCTAGCGCAGCGCCTAGCAGCATGCCGGCCCAGGGCACCAGTTGCACCCGCCAGCCGTTGCGCCGCTCGCCCAGCAGCCAGCGCCCCAGGCCACGGCCGAAGCGTGACAGGGCGCCGGTGACGTAGGTCAGGCCGATTGGCAGGCCGTTCACCTGTTCGACCACGGCATTGATCATGCCCATGGCCAAGGTGGCGGCGAGCAGCGCCGGGAAGGTATTGCCCAGGCGCCAGCCTGCGGCGAAGGCCAGCAGTACGGCGACCACCAGCAGCACTGGCCAGGCCCGGCGGCGGAAGCCGCGCGCCAACAGCACGCCCAGTGCATTACCGGCGACAAAACCGAGCACGGCGCCACTCAGGCGCAGCACCATGGCCAGGTCCGCTTCACTGATGGCCACTGCCAGGCGCGTGGTGTTGCCGCTCATGAACGACACGAAGTCGCCCAAGGCCAGCAGGCCGATGGCGTCGGTCATGCCGGCAAGGACCGACAGGCCGGCAACCAGGCCAAGGCCGACACGGCCACGCAGGATCTGCAGGCGCAGCCGGCGTGCCGTGCGTGCGGGGAGGGCGTTGGGCAGCATGCCTGGTCCTCAGCGCGGCAGTTCGCGAGCGAGGGTGCTCTTGATGGTGCGTTCCACTACATCCACCAGCACCATGGTCTGGTGGTCGACCTCGATATTCAGCAACTCGCCGGCCTGGTAACGGGCGAAGGTGGTCTGGCGCAGGGTTTCGGGGATCAGATTGATGGTGACTACGTTGTCTTCCACGTCGGCGACCGTCAGGCTGCAGCCGTTGACCCCGATGAAACCGCGCGCAAATACGTACTTGCCCCATTGCGCCGGCATGCGGAACCTGATGAAGGCGCCGGTCGGCTGGATCGACAGCTCGACGATCTCTGCCGTGGTGGCGATGTGCCCAGCCATCAGGTGGCCGCCGACTTCGGCGTTCATCTTCGCTGAGCGTTCGATGTTGACGCCCTGGCCAGGCTTGAAGAAGCGCAGGTTGGTGCGCTCGAGGGTGGCGGTCATGGCGTCGAACCTGACCCGCGTGCCGTCAATCTCGGTCACCGACAGGCAAGTCCCCTCGACACTGACGCTGGCGCCGATCTTCAGTTCGTCGAGCAGCGCCGGGGTAAGGTCGATGGTGAACTGGTTGTGGCCCGGGTAGCTGGTCACTTCAAGCAGCGGGCGGACAGCCTGGACGATGCCGGTATACATGGGTTGCTCCTGGGCACAGAGAAAGAAAACTTCCGAACGCTATGCCCGTGGCGCGGCAAATGCAAGCCTGGCCAGGCTGGTTCAGACATGCCCGCTGCTATTGACGATACGCAGGCACAGCGCCTCGTACGGGTCCAGGTTGAGCATCAGCCGCCCGTCCTCGGTCAGGTCCCCCTCGACCGTCTCATTGATCATGTCCACCACCGGCCCCGGGGTGAACCCGGTCAACTGCAATTCCTCGGCTATCGCTTCCTGGCCAAAGTTCAGCGCAGTGATCTGGATGCCGCGCCCGGCCGGCAACTCATGCACCATCACCAGCAACCCGGGGCTGTTGACGTCGGATACCAGCAACTGGCGGCTGCTGGCTATACCATAGGCCTGGCGCACCGCCAGTAGCTTTTTCACCTTGCAGGCGAACGAATCGCCGTTTTCCAGCTGGCTGTCCAGGCTGCCATACAGCGCCCGCGCCCGCGGCAGGCCACGCACCGAGGTTTCGGCCTGGGGGGTGAGCCCGGCCAGGTCGTAACCGCCCCGGTGAATCCAGCGGGTATCGCCATCCGTCATCCGCTCTGCCACCGCTTCGGCGGGCAAGGGCAGGGCGCCCACCAAGTCCCAGCCGGACAGTGCCACCACGCCCGGCTGCATGGCGTTGTACATGACCAGCAACAGGTGCACCTTCTGGATCAGCTCGACCTCTGCCGGGCCGATCTGCCCAAGGTCGCGGATGCCCAGTGCCGCGGCGATCAGGCTGACTGTGGTGCAGGCGATGCCATTGGTGACGAAGCGCAGGTTGTAGGGTGCATGTTCGCCGGACAGCCGCTCGTAGATTTCTTCGCGGATGTGCTCACGGAGGATGCCGCCGGGCAGGGTCTGGCCCTTGTACAGGTACATGTCATGGGCGTGCAGGGTCCAGAAGTGAACCAGCTCCACGGTCAGCTCGTCGTGGTTCTGCAGGGCATGGATCAGCGAGGCCGGGTCGATGCCGAAGGCATGCATCTCTTTCAGCATCAGGCGCAGGAACTCGGTGTCGCCGGTCAGCAGAGCATGCTGGTAGGCGGGCCGGGTGACAAAGTCATAGGACAGGTCGGCACCGCCCTTGGACATCTGCGCGATGTCGTCGAGCGTCAGGTTCAGTTCCTGGAAACTGAAGCCGCCAGCCTTGCGGATCATGCCGCCGATCAGCTGGTTGCCGACCAGCGACAGCGGGTGGCTTTCCGACCAGGCTGTGCCGCTGGCGCGCGTTTCTACGCCGAGGAAGCCGTTGGCATCCAGGCGCAGGCCGCGCGCGCCCAGGCAGTCCAGGGCGTGCAGGGCATCGCCAATGATCATCTGTTGCGCGGCGAAGGTCGGGTCCAGCCAGTTCAGTGACGGCTGGCCTTCCTTGAAGTAGTGCAGGTATACCCAGCGCCGGGTCTTGCCGTCCACCCCGGTCACCGGCGGCGTGGCGCTCCAGTCGGTTTCCTTCACGCCGGGCTCGAAGAAGATCACCCGTTGCAACTGGCCGACGATGTAGTGCCGAGCCTTGAGTTCATCACACTGTGCCGGCAGCAGGTTGACCGCATCGCGTCCGGCGGGGACGTCCGGCAGCAACGGCCAGTCCTCCTCGCGGATCTCGACCATGTGGTACAGCCCCGGGTAGGGCCCGTGGGCCAGCTCGGCGAGGCGGAAGTCGGCGCCTTTGCCGGTGTGCGAGGGGATCAGGTCGTCGATGGTCACCGCATTGTGTGCGGCGGCCATGCGGCTCATCTGGATCAGCTCCTGCTCGCTGCCGTACTGCGGGTCGATGTCGAAGCTGATGCGGTCGAAGTTGCCGTCCACGCTGGGCGTAAGTTCGCGGCCACGAAGGCCGCCGGACAGTTTGATCGGGCCGGTGTGCAGGCCCTGGACGCCGATCTCCGACAGGCGTTTCCACAGCGCTTCGTGGGCCAGGGCGCCGAGTACCGAACAGCCCTCGGGGGCGATGATGGCGTCAGGGTAGACCGTCAGCCAGACCGAGGCGATCTCGATGGCCCGGCGCGGCTGGGCTTCGGCGTAAGGCTGCTGCCACAGGCGCGACTGGCCTGAGTACAGATGGGTACGCTGCTGGGCTGCCTGAAGCATGGCGCGCTCTTCGAGCCATTTGACATAGGACGGGTCGGGCTGGGTCATTGCGCTTCCTCATTGCGTTCACCGGCTCAGGTTATGACGGCTTTGCAGGCGGAACGTTTCACTTGGATGCATTGGTTGCAGGCGATGCGTTTGGGGCTGTTTCCAGACCCGGCACAGGCCAGTCGAAATGTCCTACAACGGCTTGGGAAGGCCCCGACTTCTCCCAGAATGGCTTCCCCGATAGCGTTCATGCCTTCAGTCTGCTGGAAGACAAGGACCTTCTCATGCCCCGGCCACGCTTCAACCCACCTGAAGAAATCGGGGGCGCCAAGGCTGCTCACGACGTCATGGAAAACAGCCTGAACACCATGCTCGAGGCGCCGCAGGAAGCTCAGTCGCCCTACCTGGCTGCGGCGGCAGAGCTGGCAGGTTACCCGGCCGACCCTGAGTTCCAGCTACGCGGCGGCCTCGACAACCTGATGCTCGACGCGGCAAACCCGTTGTTCGGCCTGGTCATTCGCCTGCGCACCCTGGATGACCTGCCAAACATCGAATACGTGCACAAGACCCTGCAAACGCAGATCAGCGCCATCCGCGAGGAAATCCAGCAGCACGGCTATCCCGCTGCGCATCTCGAAGCGTACTCCTACGCGCTGTGCCTGTACCTGGACGAGGCGGTAATGAGCCGCCCCTGGGGCTGCAATTCGTGCTGGAGCCAGGAACCGTTATTGAGTGTGTTCCACCACGAAACCCACGGTGGCGAAAAGGTCTTCGTGCTGCTGGAGCGAATGATGCAGTCGCCTGCGGAGTTCCAGGATGTGCTGGAGTTCCTGTACTTCTGTTTCTGCCTGGGCCTGAAGGGCAAGTACGCGCTCGATCCCAAGGGCGATGAAATCATCAATGCGCTGATTTCACGCATGCACAAGGTTCTTCGCGAACTGCGTGGTCCCACCCCCGCAAGCATTTGCGACCCCTACACCAACGTTGTCGATCGTCCCTATCGCCGGCGGCGCCGGACCTGGCCCTGGTGGAGCCCGCTGGTGGTGTCTGCCGTCGCCATGGTGTGCGCCTACTGCTACTACAGCTACCGCCTGAGCCTGATCACCGGCGAGGTCCTGGAATCGCTCGACAGCATCATTCTGCAGCCGTAGCCAGGGGTAACCTGCATGCCTAGCCAATCCGAGTTGCGCTTTACCTTTCAGCCGCTGGCGAGCCGGCTTGAGTTCGAAGTGGTTTCGTTCGAACTCGACGAAGCGCTCAGCTCACCGTTCCAGCTGAGCCTGGAGCTGATCAGTTTCGACAGCGACGTCGACTTCGGCGCGGTGCTCGACAAACCGGCACTGTTCACCCTGTGGCGCGGCAAACGCCCGCTACGCTATGTGCACGGCCTGGTCAGCCGCTTCAGCCAGGGTGAGACAGGCCATTTCCGCACCCGTTACCGCGCGCTGGTCGAACCCGTGCTGGCGCGGGCCGGGCTGCGTTCGAACTGGCGCATCTTCCAGCAGAAGAGCGTGCCGCAGATTCTCGAACTGATGCTCCAGCGCCAGGGCATCAGCCGCTTCGAAATCAACAGTACCAGCGCACATCAGGTGCGAGAGTTCTGCGTACAGGCCGGTGAAACCGACCTCGACTTCATGGCCCGCCTGGCCGCCGAGGAGGGTTTCGTCTACCGCTTCGAACACACGCCGAAATATCACCAGCTGGTCATCAGCGATCGGCTGCTGGCGCTGGGTCAGCTCAGTCGTGGTGCCATCAAATGCGAAGACGATGACGAAGGCTTCCATGAAGAGGACGACGTCGGTCCCGACCGGGTGCTGTACCGCGCCAACAGCGGTGGTGATCAGGCCCGACCCTGCCTGTGGAGCCTGCGTTACAGCGAGCAGGTGCGTACCGCAAAGCAGGTGCAACGGGACTACACCTTCACCAACCCGCAGTACCGCCAGGAACATCGCGCGAGCGACAGCAGCATCACCCATCAGTCGCTGGACTATGAGCGTTTCGACTATCCAGGCCGCTACAAGCGCGATGCGGTCGGTGTCCCCTTCACCGCCACCCGCCTCACGGCCCTGCGCCATGACGCCCGCCTCGCCGAGGTGGAGGGTGACGATGTGCGCCTGCAACCGGGGTTGAGCTTCACCCTGGTCGAACATCCTCGCGAGGACCTCAATGTGCATTGGCGCACTATCCGCGTGCACCACGAGGGCATCCAGTTCACCAGCCTGCAGGAAGAGGCTGCTGGCAGTGAGCAAGGCACGCGCTACCAGCAGGCAGCGGTGCTGGTGCCGGGAAGAGGCGAATGGCGCCCGGCGCCGTTGGCCAAACCACGTATCGACGGCCCGCACATGGCCACCGTGGTCGGCCCGCCGGGTGAAGAGATCTATTGCGACGAATGGGGGCGGGTCAAGGTCAGCTTCCCTTGGGACCGCGAGAGCCGGGACAACGAATTCAGCTCCTGCTGGGTGCGCGTGTCGCAGGGCTGGGCGGGCGGCAGTTGGGGCTCGATGGCCATCCCGCGCATCGGCCAGGACGTGATCATCCAGTACGTCAACGCCGACCCCGACCAGCCACTGATCATCGGGCGTACCTACTGCGGCGACCAATTGCCGCCCTATGACTTGCCGCAGCACAAGACGCGCATGACCATCAAGAGCCAGACCCACAAGGGCAACGGCTTCAACGAGCTGCGTTTCGAGGATGAACTGGGCAAGGAGGAGGTGTTCATCCACGCCCAGCGGGACCAGAACAATGTCGTTGGCAATGATGAGACCACGCGTGTCGGGCGCAACCGTGTCGAGCAGGTAGGGCATGACGAGCAATCCAGCATCGGCAATGACTTGCGCGAAGAAGTCGGGCGCGACCATACCCGCTTGGTCGGGCAGACCTGCCGCCTGGATATCAGGCAGGACCTGGTCGAGAAGGTCGGCAACAACCGGAGCGGATCAACGGGAGGCAATCAGCAGGTGTCTGTCGGTAATGACAGCGAGCTTGTCGTCAAAGGTATGCAAAAGGTCACTGTCGGGCAGGGTATGGAGCACCACACGACGATCTACCAGGTGCGGGCCAGCGAACGCATCGAATTCAGAACCGCGGGTGGCAGCATTCTGCTGGATGAGCGAGGCATCACCATCAATGGGCTGGCACTCGACCTGCAGGGGCGAACCACGGCGCTCGCCAAGGGCACAGGCGACGCCCAGTCACTGTTGCTGACGCCGAACCCCAGCGACAAGTGTGAGGGCCAGCTCTGATGGGCTTCGAAGGCCTGGCCAACCTCATTGAAAAACAGTACGAACCCCATTTGCATTGCCATGTGCTGATCGACCCGCTTGCGCTTCCTGACAATGGCGACCACGCCTTGCTTGCGCAGCTGCGCAGCTGCGCAGCTGCGCAGCGCTTTGGGCGAGCCTGCACTGATTAACGTGCCAAGGGCCGATCTAGCCCATGCGCCCCATTTGTATCCCGTACTGGTTTGTCTGGCTATGCCTGGAGCCGCGCCCAGTCGCTCATTGCTGGAACAGACAGCGCGGGCGGCGCAGCAAGGTTTGTATCAGCGTCGGCGCTACCTGTGCGGTTGGCTCTTCAGTGAGGCGCCATCGGTCACGATTGCTTCGCACCTAGCGGCCTTGTGCCGGGTACCCGATGGCAAAGGGGCGTTCAGTTTCTATCCAGTCTACGAACCGGTTCGCCTGGAACTGCTCGCAGCGACCTACCAGCAGGTTGAGCAGGGCCCGTGGTGGCCGGTCAGCAAATGGTTGTTCCTCAGCAGTGGAGGGCGGCTGGTAAACCTGAAAGGGCTGGGTCAGCAGCGTCATCCTCTGCCAGAGCCTGCCCAGCGGATCCAGGACGATGCGGCGTTGGTGGAATGCGTTTTGGGCATCTGGAGAGCGTTGCGGGCTGGGGCGAGCGAGGCCTACCCATGTTCGATTCCGCCGTTTGCCGCCGTGCGTGCATCGAACCACATCGATGATGCGCGGGCGCTGGGGTTGAGCGAAGCGGAGGACATCGCGGTTTTTGCCCTCCACCAACTGTGTATTCATCCTCGGTTGCACAACGTTGCTGCGGTTCGCGAACTGATCAGCTCATTCGTTGGGCAACAACGCCCCCTTGCGCCTGCATTGGCCCGTTACTCCGAGGAGCAATGGCGCCGCCTGACCGAATCCCTGCCGACATCCGAGAGTCGTTCATGACCATCAGTCAACGCATCGCCATCGCGGCGGCCGAAGCCGGCCTGCCGCACGACCAGTGCATGTCCTGCGAGCGCCAGGGCCTGCCGATCCTGCCGCTGCGCCGCGCGCTGGTGCCAGACACCCGCCCCGAGTGTGTCGTCACCGTGGCGGATAACCTGCATATCTCGACCAGGATCGGCTTGCGCACCTTGCGCATGGGCTACCTGTACGTGCTGCTCGACCAGCAGGTCTGGCACGCCTATGCCGTCAGCTCGCAGGGCCATCTGCGCCGCTTCAACCCGTACGAGCCACCGTATGGCCCGCCAGCCCCTTTGCCGGAAAGGTGCGTGCATGAAGACCACGACATTCCCTCGGCCTTTCTCAACCTCGACACCGACCGATACAGCAGTGCCTGGCTGGCCTTTTCCAGCGACGCCTGGCCGGTCAGTGTGCTGAACGCCTACAAGCGGGGCCAGGCACCGGCGCAACGCTTCGCAGGGCTGGACCTGACCCAGGCGCGCAACCATCCCGAGCTGCTGGGCATCGCCATGACGCCCGACAACTTGCAGGTCGACAAGCAGGTGTTCGAGTACGCACAGCAGGCGTGCTCACCGTTCGACAGCGCCCATGGCTTCCATAGCCGCTGGCTGCGCCGGTTCGCCTTGCGTGGCTACCTGATCAATGCGATGAACCGCCACCAACTGGAAAACGGCGTGCTGGCCGTGGTGCTCGACGACACCGTCGGGCTGATCCAGGAGTACAACCAGCAACGCCTGAACTGGGTCGTGAAGCGCCAGGCCTGGCGCGAAGAGCCGATGCGCGTCTATCAGCTGCAAACCTCGCAGATCCTGCAGATCATCCGTGCCACCAAGCGGGAGCGGGCCGCGCAGGAAGTGCCGTCGCTGGAGCCGCTGAGCGGTGATGGCCCGCCGGTGTTCACCGACCCGGCAGTCGCGCGACAACAGTTGGTCGAGCGCAAGCAGCAGGAGAGTGACGAGCGGCTTGAACAGCGCTATCACGAACCGCAACGGGCCGCGTTCCAGGCTGAATACGACCAGCAGGAACGTGAGTTTCAGCGTTACATCGACCAGGACGCGCAAGCGTACGTTGCCTTGTTCGATACGCCGATGTTCAAGGTGGTCGAGGCGTACGACTACGACGGTAAAGACCGTGAGTCCGGGGTGGCCTACACCAAGACCATGGCCCTGTGTCTGGGTGGCGGCGTTACAGAAGCGGTCGTCACCAGCCTTGAACCGCATGTTCCCGCTTCCGGCACCAGCGAACTGCTTTGGTTGAAATGGCTGCAGGAGCCGAACAGCCCGCCCTATCGCTCCTTGCTGATGCGCGACCAGGCACTGCTGGCCGGGCTGCTGCCCAGTTTCTCTGCCACAGAAGCGATCAACTGGAACGACAGCGACAAGCTCTACGGCATGTTGAGCAAGATCATTGCCAGCGACGACGCCGGCTTGCGCCTGCGCACGACCCTCAAGCAGGCCATCGCCGAAACGCAAAGCGCGCTCAATGCAGCCAGTCAGCGACTGGCGCCCTGCCTGTCGCCTGGCATCCAGAAAGCCGTGCGGCAACTGAACAGCGCCACGCAGTATCTCTACAACGGCGTACAGCTGATCGAGCTGGAAGTGAAGATGAAGCTGGGCGAGTACTACGCCCTGCAGAGCCAGCACCTACGCGAATTGCAGCACAAGGCCAATGCCTCCATTGCCGCGGCGCGGGACCGGATGCAACGCAACATCGACGATTTCGAGTTTGGCTCGATGAAGGCGATGCGCAAGGTGCGGCCGATCATCCAGCACGGGCTGATGAGCCTGGCCGTGCTCGACCCGCGCTTCACCCACACGATGATCAGCGTGACGGTGTGGGTCGAGGGCACGGCCGAGGAAGTGCATGGGCGGTTGTTCAAGGAAGCCAGCATAGGGGTGAACCAGGCGAGCAGCTTGGCGCAGCTTGCCCTGGTGGACATCTCGGTGGCGGCGGGGACGTTGGAAAGCGATGCGCGCAGGTTGTTGCAAGGGATGAAGATCACCTCGCAGCAGGCGGCGCGATTGGTAAGAACCGGTTTTTCCGGGTTGCGCGGGGTGGCTGGGAGCTGGGAAGTGCTGTTGGCGATAGGCGGGTTGTATCTGCAGCAGGACAGCCTGGGCAGGAATCAGGAAAAGGCGGAAGCGGAAATTGGGCCCAAGGCGCATGAGGCCAAGTTGGCGTTGCAAGGATCCTATCTGGGCGTGTTGGGTGGGCAGATTGAGCTGGTGGGGCTTATCCTGAGGGCAAGTGCCTATAGCGGTATGCCATGGGTTAACGGTGCTACTGCCACCGGCAAGACCTTGGTGAAGATCGGTGCTGTGGTAGGCGCTGTCGTCGGTTTTATTGAAGCAGCACAGGCAATCTCTGCTGCTAAACGCGCATCGGCAGCGGGAGATGGTGTAGCAGCCACGCAATATTGGTTGGCTGTGAGCTTTCACGGGGCCAGTGCCATTGCCTTCGCTGGAGCAGTATTGAAGTCCACTTTATTGGGACCTGTAGGCCTCGCTGTGATGCTGGCGCTGATTGCATATGCGCTAAGCAAAAGCGCTGAAGAAAATGAGTCATCTGCTCTGGAGCGGTGGGCTCGACGATGCTGTTTTGGAAAGGCAGATGAGACGCCAGTCATTCACTGGAATAGTCCGGAGTCTGCAGACATTGCATTTGCAGAGCTCAACGCCGCTACGCTGGGTGTACAGGCAGAATTCCACTTTGAATCGAAGTTAGCAAGCGACCCTGCCGCTCCACGGATAGGAGGACTGATCAGCCTTGAACGGGAACAAAAACTAAAATTTAAGATTGTGCTACCTCACTATAGAGATGGCGCATCAGCGTATCGCTGGTACCTAATAGTTCATCGCCGAGGTGATGGCCAATTCCCGGACTACACGGGAGGAGAGACGCTGATTGTCGATGAGCTTCATGCACATCGCTCAACTGGCGTTTCCACGTCGGTCAATTTCTCTAGTTTTTCTCCGCCGAGGCTACCCGACTACAATAGCGATTTCACTATTAACAAACAATACTTTCCTGTTTCGGGACTCAATGAGCTGCCTCAGCTGTCTATCTCTGGGGTTATAGAGCTCATCCCGACGATTGGAACGCACTCCATTGTCGCAGCAACATTGCTGGTGATGTATTGGCCGGATCGACAAATTGAAAGTGCGTATATTGAGCTAAGCCAACGGAGGGAAAATGAGGGCGCGTGAGCCAGGAGCAATAATGAAACGAGCGCTAGGCTGGAGCTACGATCTACCGAGCGTTAATGAAGTGCCCATATCCCGCCTGAGTTTAAGCAATGTCAATCCGCCGCCCAGTCATGCCAATGATGTGTACATAGAGTTGCCTAGATCCACTTTGCTTCTACGTGGCGTATTGGCGTTGCTTGGTATTCCGATGCTGCTATTCTTGTTTGGCATAGCGATACAGGTGTATTGGGGCCTCATTGATTACGCCCAGGCCTTCGATTGGATGATGATGATTATTTTGATACTCGGGCCTCTAATTTGCATATGGCTCGTCAGCGCATTTGTCAGGCTAGATTTAGAACTTCCGCGAGACGAGCCAATACGTTTTAATCGCTTACGCCGAAAAATCTATATATATCAGTTCAGATACCACTACCTGTACTTGCTCAGCCGCAAACACTGGGGCGTCAAACCAGTCGCTTACAACTGGGACGACGTAACCGCCGAAGTCTACAGAGTCTACGCCCCCGGTCACGGTGGGGTGACCGAAAACGTCATGCTGTCGGTCCGCAACCCCGAAACCGACGAAGTCATCGACCGCGTGCTCTTCAGCCACGACCTCTACCGAGGCGAAGCCTACTGGGCCATCGCCCGGCTGTTCATGCAGCAAGGCCCTGAAGCGCTGCCGAAGTTCGTCCACCCACCCCGTGACTGGAACGACGACGATGGCTTGAGCCACATGCACTGTCTGGCGCCAAAGGTTCATTGGCCAGAGGACATTGACCGTGAGTCCCGTACTGCCCCGTCTGAAGGAGAGATCCGTTGAAACCCGTGGTACTCGTAGGCCATCGGCATGTCTGCCCGCTACATGGCACCAACCAGGTAGAAAGCGGCAGTTCCGCGTACACCTTCAATGGCAGGCCGGTTGCCAGAGTAGGCGACCGCACCACGTGTGGCGCCGTAATAATCAGTGGTGCTGCGCACTTTCTGATTGAAGGTGCAGCTGTGGCGCGCAAGGGCGATCGAACCGATCATGGTGGTGTGCTGGAAGAGGGCGATACGGGCTGGATGCTGGATTGACGCTAACGGCTTGCCCCGGGCACCTGGAGTAACCCAAGCACCGTACCGCCTGCTTCGCGGGCGAGCTGGCTCTTACACCGACCGTGTTGGCTTGCTGATTTGTTTGCCAGCCTGCGCTGCCACTTCCAGCGCCTGGCCGTCGCGTTGCTTGCCCTGGCGCGCCAGACCTTCGAGTTGCGGTATCAGCATGCCCTCGGGCAAGTGTCGCCAGAACCTTCCCGGCATGTGCAGACGCAAGGCATCGGGGTTGAGGCGGGCGGGGTTGAAGGTATGGCGGTAATAGGTGCGCCATAGCTCGGCACCCGGGTCCTCGGCATTGCGTGCCCAGCCGCGCCAGGTATCGGGGCATTGCCGGTGGTAGTCGAACGCCTGGCCATCGAAGCGTATGCCATCGCGCGGGGTGGCGATCAACCAGCGCAGGCGCCCCAGGCGGTCGGCGAAGTGCGGGCTGGCGCTTTCGAGGATGTCATGGGCCGGCTCGTGGTAAGCCACAAGGTCTAGCTGCAGGTGGGTGGCCAAGGCGTCTGGCAACGGCACGAAACGTACAAAGGCGTGCAAGTGATGCGCCTCGCGGCTGACCTGCTTGATCCGCCGATGCAGTTCGCTGCCCAGCCGATCCCCCGCCAGCATTGCGGTGCGGTCGCCGTGGGCCACACGCCAGAGCACCTCGTACAGCAGGTTCCAGCGTTGCTCGCCACGGTAGCGTGCGGCCTGTTCCAACAGGTCGAGCAGGGCCGCCGGTACCTTGGCACGAAACGGGCCGGGGCCTTCAGGGAGCGCTGTCGGTATGGCCAGCAAGTCAGCCATCGGCCCCTGCGACCAGGTAACTTCCGCGGGATCAACACCATGCCCCAACAACACGCGCGCCTGCTCGCGCCAGGTCACGAACAGGTCATCGCAGTCCAGCGCAATCATCCCCACAACCCCATCTGCACCGGTGCCTGTGGCTCTCGCAAACGGGCCCGCAACAGGCCGCTGCGCAGCTCGGCCTGGGCCGGGCGGTAGTCGCTGGTGACAATGAACGGCCGCGCCTTGTCCAGCACGCAACGCAGCTGGATCAGGTCGTCATAGCGAATGCGCCGCTCGCGGCGCAGCGCCACCAGGCGCTGTACGCTGCGCAGGCCGATACCCGGAATGCGCGCCAGCAGCGCGGGTTCAGCGCGGTTCACATCCAGCGGAAACACCTCTCGGTTGGCCAGCGCCCAGGCCAGCTTGGGGTCGATGTCCAAGGCCAGGTTATCGCCTTGGCCGAGCAGTTCCCTGGCCTGGTAGCCATAACCCCGCAACAGGAAGTCGGCCTGGTACAGGCGGTGTTCACGCAGCAGCGGCGGTGCCGCCAAGGGCACGCTGCCCGGGCTGTCGGGGATCGGGCTGAAGGCGGAGTAGTACACGCGCTTGAGGCCATAGCCCTGGTACAGCGACTCGGCATTGCGCAGCAGAGTGCTGTCGTCGGTATTGTCGGCACCGACGATCACCTGGGTGCTCTGCCCGGCAGGGGTGAAGCGCGGGGCCTTGGGTTCGTTGGCCACGGCTTGCTGGCCCTGGTGGATGACGCCCATCGCCTGGCGAATGGTGTGGGCCTGCTTTTCCGGCGCCAGGCGCTTCAGGCTGGCTTCGGTGGGCAGTTCGATGTTGACACTGAGGCGGTCGGCCAGGCGACCGGCTTGTTCGATCAACAGCGGGTCGGCATCGGGGATGGTCTTGAGGTGGATGTAGCCGCGGAAGTGATGTTCCTCGCGCAACAGCCGAGCCACGCGGATCAACTGCTCCATGGTGTAGTCGGCCGAGCGGATGATGCCGGAGCTGAGGAACAGCCCGCTGATGCAATTGCGCCGGTAGAAATCCAGGGTCAGGCGCACCACTTCCTCAGGTGTGAAACGGGCGCGGGGCACGTTGCTGGAGCGGCGGTTCACACAGTACTGGCAGTCGTACAGGCAGAAATTGGTCAGCAGCACCTTGAGCAGCGACACGCAACGGCCGTCGGGGGTGTAGCTGTGGCAGATGCCCATGCCGTTGGTGGCACCCAGGCCATCACCCCCCCGCGAATTGCGCTTGGGCGCGCCGCTGCTAGCGCAGGAAGCGTCGTATTTGGCGGCGTCGGCGAGGATGCCGAGTTTGGCGATGAGTTGCATGGTGTCATACCGTATACTGATTATTCATACAGTATTTTGAGAAGGCGCCGATTGCAAGTGCATTTGAAGTTCATGCAACTCATCGTGTCCTGTGGCACGTGTTCGAACGGCCAACTGAACCCGGCGCAGAAGGTGTGGGCGCTGAATGCTCCTGCAAGCGCCGCCGCATTCCGGGGGCGGCGCAACGCTGGCGGGTTACCGGCAGGGCCCGTCCAGGCGAAGTGACAGACATGCCTGGGCGCTGCCGCTCGGCACTAGGGGCTGTCATGGGCGGCTTGTGACCCTGTCGTAGCCAGGCGGTTCAGACCCGGTAGTAGTCGCGGTACCAAGCCACGAACGCATTGACGCCGTGTGCCAGCGATGTGCCGGGGGTGTAGCCGATCCAGCGCTCCAGCCCACCCACATCGGCCCAGGTTTGCAGCACGTCACCGGGTTGCAGCGGCAGGTAGTCGCGCTGGGCCTGGATGCCCAAGGACTGCTCCAGGCATTCGATGAACTGCAGCAGCCGTACCGGCTGGCCGCGGCCGATGTTGAACAACTGACAGGGCGGTTGCCCTCCGGCCGCCACTGGCGGCTTCAGGCGCAAGCGCACGATGCTCTCGACGATGTCGTCGATGTAGGTGAAGTCGCGGGCCATCAGGCCGTTGTTGTAGACCGCGATTGGCCGGCCTTCGAGAATGGCGCGGGTGAACGTGAACAGAGCCATGTCCGGGCGGCCCCAGGGGCCGTAGACGGTGAAGAAACGCAGCCCGGAGGTCGGCAGTTGGTACAGGTGGGCATAGCTGTACGCCATCAGCTCGTTGGCGCGTTTGCTGGCGGCATAGAGCGACAGGGGGCGCTCGACCGGGTCGTCGACGCTGAACGGCAGTTTGACGTTGGCCCCGTACACCGAGCTGCTGGAGGCATAGATGAAGTGGCGGGGCGGCCGCTGGCGGCAGGCCTCGAGCACATTGAGAAAGCCAACCAGGTTGGCCCGCCCATAGGCACCGGGGTGGTCCAGCGAATAACGCACCCCGGCCTGCGCCGCCAGGTGGATCACCTCGCTGAACGGCTGCCCGGCGAACAATTGCTGCAGTTCAGCCGGGTGGGTGATGTCGAGGGTATGGAAGCGGAAGTTGGCGAAGTCGAACAGTTGCTGCACGCGCCCCAGCTTCAGCTTGACGCTGTAGTAGGCACTGAGGTTGTCGATGCCGACCACCTCGATGCCGGCCTCGCACAGGCGCCGCGCAACGTGATAACCGATGAAACCGGCCACGCCGGTAATCAGTACCGACATGCCGGCTGCACCTGGCCACGGCCAATGCCATAGTAGGTCAGGCCGGCGGCGGCCATGTGCTCCGGTTCGAACAGGTTGCGCCCGTCGAACACCACCCGGTCGGCCAGTTGCTGCAGCACTTTGTCCAGGTCAAGCACGCGGTAATCCTGCCATTCGGTAACGATCACCAGGGCATCGGCACCGCGTAGCGCATCCTCCTTGCAGGGCACCAGGCGCAGGTCGCTACGTGCGCCATAGTGCCGCTGGATCTCGTCCATGGCCTGCGGATCATGGGCCTGTACCCGAGCACCGGCGGCCCACAGCGCTTCCAGCAGCACCCGGCTGGAGGCTTCGCGAATGTCGTTGGTATTGGGCTTGAACGACAGCCCCCACAGGGCGAAGACCTTGCCGCGCAGGCCGCCACGGTAGTGGCGCTGGATCTTGCCGAACAGCCGGCCCTTTTGCCGCTCGTTGACCGACTCCACCGCACGCAGCAGCTGCGGCTCGAAGCCTTCGGCCTCGGCACAGCGGCGCAGGGCTTGCAGATCCTTGGGGAAGCACGAGCCACCGAAGCCGCAGCCGGCATAGATGAAGTCGTAGCCGATGCGCGGGTCCGAACCTATGCCACGGCGCACCATCTCGATGTCGGCGCCCAGGTGCTCGGCCAGGTTGGCGATTTCGTTGATGAACGAGATCTTGGTCGCCAGCATGCAGTTGGCCGCGTACTTGGTCAGCTCGGCACTGCGCGCATCCATCACCATGAGCTTCTCGCGGTTGCGACTGAACGGCAGGTACAGCTCGCGCAGCAGTTCTACCTCGGCGGGTTGCGCGCCGCCGATGATGATACGTTCCGGGCGCATGCAATCGTCCACTGCTGAGCCCTCCTTGAGGAACTCGGGGTTGCTGATCACCTGGAAGCGGCTGCTGTCGGCCACGGCCTGGGCAATGCGCGCCTTGATGCGGTGCACTGTGCCAACGGGGACGGTGGATTTGTTGACGATCACCTTGGGGCCGTCGGCATGTTCGAGGATGCTGTCGACCACCGCGAAGACTTGCCTCAGGTCGGCGCTGCCATCAGCCTGCGGCGGGGTACCGACGGCGATGAACTGCAGCCTGGCAAAGTGCGCCGCTGCGCCGGCGTCGGTGGTGAAGCGCAACCGGCCACAAGCCAGGTTGTTCTCCAGCAAGGGTGCCAGGCCGGGCTCGAAGATCGGGCAATGGCCTGCATTGAGGGTGGCGACCCGTGCGGCGTCGACATCCATGCACAACACCGAGTGCCCCACCTGGGCCAGGCACACTGCCTGGGTGAGGCCAACATAGCCGGTACCGAACACCGTGACCTTCATTTGACAGCTCCTTGGCGAGAAAGCTGAAAAAAAATGTCACATTGTTGTTTAGGAATTGTTACCCGTGCTGCGGGCAGCCTGCTGGGCGACCGCCCATAGCTGTTGGCGGAACCAGCGCCGCAGCGGGTCGGCATGGGTGCGCTCGTGCCAGATCTGCATCACCTCGATCACCGGCAGGGCCAGCGGCAGCGGGTACATGACCAACTCGTCATCCCGTGCGGTGGCCTCGATGGCCAGCGAGCGCAAGCAGGTCAGCAGCAGGTCGGTGCCGCGCAGCAGGCGCGCAGGGGCGATGAAACTCGACAGGCCTGCCACCACCCGGCGCTGTTTGCCCTGGCTGTGCAAAGCGCGGTCGACCAGGCCATCGAGGTCGCCAGTGAGGGTGGTGAGCAGATGGTCGCTGGCGAGGAAAGCGTCGAGGTCCAGGCCTTTCCCCAGGCCAGGATGGCTGCGTGACGCCAGCACCACCAGCGGTTCGCTGAGCAGGCGCTGTTGGTGAAAGGTGTCGGGCAGGTCGGTATAGAACCCGGCCACGGCGAGGTCACAGGTGCCTTTCTCAAGCGCTTCACGGGGTAGCTGGCCGCGGGTGTTGTGGGTGACCAGGGTCAGGTTCGGCGCCTCGCTGCGCAGGATCGGCAGCAGCCCGGGTAGCAGCGTCTGCTCGACATAATCGGTACTGTACAGGTGCAGGCGGGCAGGGCGGGCGAGAAAGTCCCGGCCTTCGCAGCGCTCATAGAAACCTTCCAGGCTCACCACAAGGCGTTCCACCTGCGGCGCCAGTTCGTGGGCACGTGGTGTTGGCGTCAGGCCGCGGGGCGCGCGCACGAACAAGGGGTCGCCAAACTGATGGCGCAGCTTGTTGAGCTTGTGGCTGAGCGCCGGCTGGCTCAGCGCCATGCGTTGGGCGGCGAGGGTGGCGTTGCGTTCCTGGTACAGCACATGGAACAGGTACAGCAGGTTGAAGTCCTTGCTGGCGATATTCATTTTCTGGATCACAGGCATGCGAGCTTTCGAATTATCGAATCATAGCCCAGCCACTAGCATGAGCGCATCGGGCCGCCATGCACGGACGGCCCACGGATGTGATCGAGGAGATTGCTGCATGATCCAGATGTCCAGGCTTGCCCTTGCCGCGGCTGTTACCCTGCTTGCCGCCGGTGCCCAGGCCGCGCCCAGGGGCGAGGTGCTGGTGCTGTTGTCCAGCGAGCACCAGCTGCCGTTGCAGGACGGCAAGCGCTACCCCACCGGTTACTACCTCAACGAGTTCGGCGTGCCAGCCGACCAGTTGCTCAAGGCTGGCTACAAGCTGGTGCTGGTAACGCCGAAGGGCAACGCCCCGAGCGTCGACCCGCGCTCGATCGACCCGAGCTATTTTGCCGGTGATGCGGCCGAGATGAAGCGCATCGAAAAGGTCGTCCAAAGCCTGCCTGACATCGACGATACCCTGTCGGTGAGCGAGGTACTGGCAGCTGATCCAAGCCGTTATGCCGGGCTGTTCATCCCCGGTGGCCATGCGCCCTTGATCGACCTCGCCAACAACCCGGAGGTGGGCGCCTTGCTGCGGCATTTCCACCAGGCCGGCAAACCTACCGCAGCCATCTGCCATGGCCCCATCGCCCTGCTCTCGGCCCAGCAGGACCCGGCAGGCTACCAGGCCGCGCTGGCACGGGGCGCCAAGCCGGCGGCCAGGGACTGGGTGTACAAGGGCTACCGGATGACCATCTTCTCCGATCCTGAAGAGCAGGTATTCGAGGGCTCGCTCAACGGCCAGCGGCTGTTGTTCTACCCGGCTGGCGCCATGGCGATGGCGGGGGGCGACATGGGTTACGCCAAGGCCTGGCAACCCAACGTGGTGGTGGACCGCGAACTGATCACCGCGCAGAACCCGTTCTCGGACAAGGCCTTGGCCAAGGCACTGCTGGAAAAACTGGCCGAGCAGGCACAGCGCCGCGAACAGGGCAACTAGACTTACCAGTGGCCTGCACCGGGTAGCGCTCGGCAGGCCAACACCATCCAACCGACCACCGCCTCCCCGGAGCGGACGTCCCTCGCTGGCGATGGCCTTCTTGCAGAGGAGGGCAGGTCATGGACGAGGCAAGGCTTCACGATTTCATGGGCAAGCTGGTAGGCGACATGGGCGCCGCGGCGACCCTGGCCAATGTGATACTCGGCGACGAACTGGGGTTTTACCGGGCCATGGCCGACAGCCAGCCGACCACCCCCGAGGCACTGGCGGCAAAGACCGGTTGCCACCCACGGCTGGTGCGCGAGTGGCTCAATGCCCAGGCTGCGTCGGGCTACATGGTGCATGACCAGGGCCGCTTCGTATTGCCCGAAGAACAGGCCCTGGCGCTGGAAGACTCCCCCGCCTACATGGCCGGTGGCGCCGCGGTAGTGGCGGCGCTGTTCCATGACAAGGACAAGCTGGTTGCAGCAATGCGCGGTGACGGCGGGTTGGCCTGGGGTGATCATCACCCGTGCATGTTCAGCGGCACCGAGCGATTCTTCCGGCCGGGTTATCGCACTTTTCTGGTGTCCGAATGGCTACCGGCGCTTGAGGGCGTGGTGGCCAGGTTGCAGGCGGGCGCCAAGGTGGCCGACGTCGGCTGCGGGCATGGTGCTTCGACGCTGGTCATGGCCGAGGCGTTTCCGGCCTCCACCTTTATTGGCTACGACTACCACGGGCCTTCCATCGCCACGGCCAACGAGCGTGCGCGCGAAGCGGGGTTGGCGGGAAGGGTGACGTTCCAGCAGGCCAGTGCCAAGGACTATCCGGGACATGACCATGACCTGGTGTGCTTCTTCGATTGCCTGCACGACATGGGCGACCCGGTGGGGGCCGCCAGGCATGCTTACCGCGCCTTGAAAGCCGATGGCACGGTAATGCTGGTGGAACCGTATGCCGAGGACTCGCTGGAGGGCAACCTGACACCGGTCGGGCGCCTGTTCTATGCGGCATCGACCTTCATCTGCACGCCGAACTCGTTATCCCAGGAGGTGGGGTTGGGGCTGGGCGCCCAGGCCGGGGAGGCGCGCTTGCGTGCGGTGTTCGAGGAGGCGGGGTTCGGCCGGTTCCGGCGGGCGACGCAGACACCGTTCAACCTGATCCTGGAGGCCCGCAAGTAGAGGCCGGGCCTGCAAAGCAGAAGGGGCGCCTTGTCGGCACCCCCTCTGGCTTGCTGCTTAGGCTTCAGCGTCCCACGGACGGTCGCCTTTTTCATCCTTGATGCGGGTCGGCAGGCCCATCACGTCCAGCGCCTTGAGGAACGGCTCTGCTGGCAGCTCCTCGACGTTGACCATGCGTTTGGCATCCCACTCGCCACGGGCAACCAGCAGGGCGGCAGCCACCGGCGGAACCCCGGCGGTGTAGGAAATACCCTGGCTGTCGGTCTCGGCGTAGGCTTCTTCGTGGTCGGCCACGTTGTAGATGAACACTTCGCGCGGCTGGCCATCCTTGGTGCCCTTGACCAGGTCGCCGATGCAGGTCTTGCCGGTGTAGCCCGGGGCCAGCGAGGCGGGGTCCGGCAGTACGGCCTTGACCACCTTCAGCGGTACCACTTCCAGGCCTTCGGCGGTTTTCACCGGTTGCTCGGAGAGCAGGCCCAGGTTCTTCAGCACGGTGAACACGTTGATATAGTGTTCGCCGAAGCTCATCCAGAAACGCACGTTCGGCACGTTGAGGTTCTTCGAAAGCGAATGAACTTCATCATGGCCAGTCAGGTACAGGTTCTGCGAACCGACTACTGGCAGGTCGTCGGTACGCTTGACTTCGAACATGCTGTTGCTGGTCCACTGGCTGTTCTGCCAGCTCCAGACTTGCCCGGTGAATTCGCGGAAGTTGATTTCCGGGTCGAAGTTGGTGGCAAAGTACTTGCCATGCGAACCGGCATTGACATCGAGAATGTCGATCGAGTCAATGCTGTCGAAATACTGTTGCTGCGCCAGTTTGGCGTAGCTGTTCACCACACCCGGGTCGAAACCGACGCCGAGAATGGCGGTAATGTTCTTCGCCTGGCACTCTTCGAGGTGTTTCCACTCGTAGTTGCCGTACCACGGCGGGGTCTCACAGATCTTGCCCGGCTCTTCGTGGATGGCGGTGTCCAGGTAGGCGACACCGGTATCGATGCAGGCACGCAGCACCGACATGTTGAGGAAGGCGGAACCGACGTTGATCACGATCTGCGATTCGGTCTCGCGGATCAGTGCCTTGGTCGCCTCGACATCGAGGGCATTGAGCGAGAAGGCCTGGATGTCGGCGGGTACCTTGAGGCTACCCTTGGCCTTGACGCTGTCGATGATGGCCTGGCATTTGGAGATGTTCCGTGACGCGATAGCGATACGACCCAGTTCGTCGTTATGCTGCGCGCACTTGTGGGCCACCACCTTGGCGACACCTCCTGCACCAATGATAAGAACGTTCTTCTTCAATTTATCCCTTGCTCCTTACTGAAAGCCGGTCTTACGACAGGCTGGAAACGTAGTCTTCGAAACCGAACTCGCGCACCACTTCGACGCTGCCGTCGAGTTGCTTGACCACGATGGATGGCATTTTCAGACCGTTGAACCAGTTCTTCTTGACCATGGTGTAACCCGCCGCGTCGACGAACGACAGGCGATCACCGATGGCCAGCGGGCGGTCGAATTGGTATTCGCCGAAGATGTCGCCGGCCAGGCACGACTTGCCGCAGACCATGTAGCTATGTGCGCCGTCGTTCGGGGCCATCTTGGCGTTGAGGCGATAGATCAGCAGGTCGAGCATGTGCGCTTCGATCGAGCTGTCGACCACGGCCAGGTGCTTGCCGTTGTACAGCGTGTCGAGCACGGTCACTTCCAGCGAGGCGCTGTTGGTGATGGCCGCTTCGCCCGGCTCCAGGTACACCTGCACGGCGTATTTTTCCGAGAAGGCTTTCAGACGCGCGCAGAAGGCGTCCAGGGCATAGTCTTCACCGGTGAAGTGGATGCCGCCACCGAGGCTGACCCATTCAACCTGGTGCAGCAGGTGGCCGAAGCGTTCTTCGATGTGGCCGAGCATCTTGTCGAACAGGCCGAAGTCGCCATTTTCGCAGTTGTTGTGGAACATGAAGCCGGAGATCTGCGAAATCACCTGTTCGACCTTGGCCGGGTCCCATTCGCCCAGGCGGCTGAACGGGCGGGCCGGGTCGGCCAGCAGGTAGTCGGAGCTGCTGACCTGCGGGTTGACACGCAGGCCGCGGACCTTGCCTTCGGACTGTTCGGCGAAGCGCTGCAGCTGGCCGATCGAGTTGAAGATGATCTTGTCGCAGTTCTCGAGCATTTCCTCGACCTCGTCGTCGGCCCAGGCCACGCTGTAGGCGTGGGTCTCGCCGGCGAACTTCTGGCGGCCGAGCTTGAGCTCGTACAGCGAAGAAGAAGTGGTGCCGTCCATGTACTGCTGCATCAGGTCGAAGACCGACCAGGTGGCAAAGCACTTGAGGGCGAGCAGTGCCTTGGCACCGGAGTGTTCGCGCACGTAGGCGATCTTCTCCATGTTGCCCAGCAGCTTGGTTTTATCGATGAGGTAGTACGGCGTCTTGATCATTTAAAGGCCCCCGGCCAGGCCGGCCAAAAAAAGGACACGCATTGTGCCTTCACTCGCCGCAGACCGAAAGGGTGGGATGTGCATTTCGTCAGGGTTGCTGACCTTGCAGTGGCTTTTCCGGTCGTGGCGGGCTCAGTAGAACATGTTCATGTGACCATCCTGATCATTATCCATGACCTCGGCAGTTGACCTGAGCCATTGGTCAGGGCAAGGCAATCATCTGCCCGGTCAGGCCTCCAACATTGGGCACTGTTCGATTCAGGAGATGGAGCATGACCAAGCATCACGACAACGGCCACGGTTTTGCCGATGATCCGCAAAGGGTTCATGACGCGGGGCGCAAGGGCGGGTCTGGCAAGGACCTGAAGCAGGACCGTGCGGAGAAAGCACGTGTGGGCGGGCAACACAGCCACGGCGGTTCGCGTCGGCGCGGCGAAGGCTGACTTCACCGCGCCAGCGCTTTATTCGGCCACGGCCAGCCAGGCGTGGATCTGCGCCAGGGTAGCGGTGGCCCCGCCACACACGACCACCAGCACGTTACGGTAGCCGGCCAGCGCGACCGCGTCATGAGCCAACGCCAGCGCGGCACCGCAGGCCGGTTCTACCAGCACACGATGATCCAGCAGAAAGCGCTCGCAGGCTTCGAGCGCGGCACGGTCGCTGACTACATGGCTGTGCAGCGGGTGCCGGGTTGCGCAGGCCAGTGCCTGATCGGCAACACGCTTTGCCCCCAGCGACGTGGCCACCGAGTCGATACGGTCCAGCTCCACCGGCTCCCCTGCCTGCAAGGCCGCATGCAACGACGCCGCGCCTGTGGTCTCCACGGCCAGCACCGGTACATCACCCCAGCCGTTGCGTTGCAGCCCCTCGACCACCCCGCAGAGCAGGCCACCACCGCCTACCGACAGCACCACCGCATCCGGCTTCAGGCCGGCCTCGGCAACCTCATCCACCAGGCTGGCGTGCCCGGCCCACAGCAGTGGGTCGTCGAACGGGTGGATGAAAGCATCACCCTGGGCCACCAGGGTTTGCGCCAGGGTGTTGGCTTCCTGCCAGGAACTACCGTGGATCACCACCTTGGCGCCTTCCAGGCGTAGCAGTTCCCTGGCCCGCTCGGTGGTGGTTTCGGGCACCACCACGGTGACCGGCACGTCCAGCTTGCGCCCGGCATAGGCGACCGCCAGACCCGCGTTGCCGCCCGAGGAGGAAACGAAATGCCGCGCGCCACGGGCATGCTGCACTTCGCAGGCATGGCCGACACCGCGCAACTTGAACGAGCCGCAGGGTTGCAGGGCATCGAGCTTGAGCCAGATGTTGCACCCGGCTGCCAGCGACAGCGGGCGGGATTCGATCAAGGGGGTAGGGATATGCAAGGTCATCGGCTGGCTCCGCGCAGTTGCTCGAGGTAGTTGTAAATGGTGTAGCGGGTCACCCCCAGGGCACTGGCAGCTTTTTCCACCCCGCCTCTGACGATGAACAGGCCACGCTCCTGCATCACCCGTACAGCCTCGACCTTGGCCTGCTTGTTCATCCGCCCCTGGCCGCTGCGCTGCAGCGAGGCCTGGATGATCTCGCTCATCAGCAGCTCCATGTCGGCGGGCTCGGTGACCGTGGGGGCCGTAGCTAGGGGCTGGAATTGCTGGAGGAAGCTCATGGCGGCGTCCAGGCCGGTGACATCGGTGTTGACGCAAAGGCTGGCGAAGGGGTGGCCGGTGCTGTCACGGAAGATCGCCGTGGCGCTGCGCAAGGTGCGGCCTTTGAGGGTGGTGGGGTAGTCGGGAACGACCACCGGCGCGCAGCCTTGCTGATCGGCCGAGGCTTGCATGAGCGCCTTGAAGCCCTGGTCCTGTTCCGGGGCGGCGAGGATCGGGCTGCCGACACCGCGGCCGGAAAGGTGGCCGTTGACGATCGCCACCACGGAGCGTTCCGGGTGGTCAAGGTCGTGCAGGAGTATTTCCAGGTTGCGTGGGGCAACGCTGCCCATGGCCTGGATGGCGGCCTTGAGGACGGTGAGGGTGAGCCGGCGTTCTGCTTCGGGCATCAGGGACATGGCAAATCGCAAAATCAACGTTTTGTGTATTTTTACACGTAAAGTTGAATTTTGCGATTTGCTTTTTCAAGCCCAACCGCCGGCGAACCCGCGAATGGGCCGCCAAGCGGCCCGCTGTCGCTTAACCCAGCGGCGGCGTGCGCGGCGGGATCATGCGGCGCGAGCCGGTCGCCTCGAAGGCTGCACCGAAGCTGAGCAGCGCGTTGTCACTGTAAGCCCGGCCAGCGAAGGTCAGCCCCACCGGCATGCCGATGTCGGCCATGACGCCCATCGGCACGGTCACGGTCGGTACGCCCAGGTGGCGGATCGCCAGGTTGCCATTGGCCACCCAGATACCATTGCTCCAGGCGATGTCGGCCGAAACCGGGTTGACATCGGCATCCGCCGGGCCCACGTCGGCCACGGTGGGGAACAGCACCGCGTCCAGGCCCAGGTTGTCCATCCAGTCTTCCAGGTCGATCCTGCGGGTCTTTTCCAGGCCGCGCAGGCCGTCGGGCAGGGTCTCGATCTGGTCCCAGCTCTTCAGGCCGCGCTTGGCCATGTTGACGTATTCGTCCATGCCAGCCGCCAGGTCGTCCTCACGGTTGGGCAGGGTGCCCGGGTCGTGGGGGAAGATCAGCGGGCCATCGACGTCGGCCAGGCGGTTGAGCTTGGGGTCGTCATTGGCGCGCAGGAAGTCGTCGAACGCCCAGCCAGACAGTTCCCACAGTTCGTCATGCAGGAATGCCTTGCTGACGATGCCGCGGTTGTACACGGTCGGCGCGCCCGGGCGGTCGCCTTCGCAGTTGGATACCAACGGGAAGTCCACTTCCAGCACCTCGGCGCCGGCCGCCTCCAGCGCCTGGCGTGCCTCCTGCCACAACGCGATCACGCTGGCGCGGGTGTTGATGCGCTGGCCGGTCGGGCCGCCGATGCCGGGTTTCTCGGAGGTGCCGGCCGCGGGGTCGGCATTGATGTACATGCGCGGCACGCCAAAGCGCTTGCCCTTGAGCGCGCTGGCATCCACGGCCAGGTCGAGGTAGCTGGCGGGGCGCACCTGGGAGGCCGGCGGGATTGGTACCCAGGGCTGCAGGCGCCACAGGTCGCCGCGCTTGTCGGCGTCGTCGGCAACCACCACGTCGAGGACCTCCAGCAGGTCGGCCATGGTGCGGGCATACGGCACCACCACATCCATGGTCGGTGTCAGCGGCCAGTTGCCACGCACCGAGATCACCCCGCGCGACGGCGTGTAGGCGCACAAGCCGTTGTTGGACGCCGGGCCACGGCCGCTGGACCAGGTTTCTTCGGCCAGACCGAAGGCGCTGAAGCTGGCTGCAGTGGCGGTGCCGGCACCGTTGGACGAGCCCGAGGCGAACGGTGCGGTCAGGTAATTGGCGTTGTAAGGGCTTTCGGCACGGCCGTACACCCCGCGCTGCATGCCGCCGTTGGCCATCGGTGGCATGTTGGTCTTGCCCAGGCAGATGGCGCCGGCGGCACGCAGGCGCTCGATGGTGAAAGCGTCGCGCTGGGCTACCAGGTCCTTGAACGCCGGGCTGCCGGAAGCAGCGGTCAGGCCTTTGACCAGGTAGCTGTCCTTGGCCGTGTAGGGGATGCCGTCCAGCGGGCTCAGCAGCTGGCCTTTGGCGCGGCGGGCGTCGGACGCCTCGGCCTCGGCCAGAGCCTGCGGGTTGCGCACTACCACGGCGTTCAGGGCGGTGGCGGTGTCGGCGCCGTCATAGGCGTCGATGCGCGCCAGGTAGGCCTTGACCAGTTCGACCGCCGTCGTGCGGCCCGACTCGAGTGCGTCGCGCAGCTCGGCAATGGAAACCTCGGTTACCTCGATCATGCTTTCACCAAAAAATGTGCAGGTGGGGGCTAATGCGAGGAGTGTACAAGAAGGGCCTGGCCGGCGCAGGTTTGCGCGGGGGCAAATGGTTTCATGCAGGCGGGCATTGTCGGGGGCCGGGTAACGGCCCCCGACCGTCTTTCAGTCCAGGTCGGACGCCGCGTGCCGCTCTGGCACCTGGCTGCTTTCATCTCCCCAGGTACGGTTCACCCGGGTGCCGCGCTGCACTGCCGGTCGCAGGGCAATTTCCTCGGCCCAGCGCTGTACATGCGGGTATTCGTCCACCGCCAGGAACTCCGCCGCGCCATACAGGTTACCGCGCACCAACTGGCCATACCACGGCCACACGGCGATATCGGCGATGCTGTATTGCTCGCCGCCCAGGTAGCGGCTTTGCGCCAGGCGCCGATCGAGCACATCCAGCTGCCGCTTGGCTTCCATGGTGAAGCGGTTGATCGCGTACTCGAACTTTTCCGGCGCGTAGACATAGAAGTGGCCAAAGCCACCGCCCAGGTAAGGTGCCGCCCCCATCTGCCAGAACAGCCAGTTCAGGCTCTCGGTGCGGGCTGCCGGCGCCTCGGGCAGCAGGGCGCCGAATTTTTCTGCCAGGTACAGCAGGATCGAGCCCGACTCGAACACCCGCACCGGCGGCTCGACGCTGCGGTCGAGCAATGCGGGGATCTTCGAGTTGGGGTTGACCTGAACGAAACCGCTGGAAAATTGCTCACCTTCGCCGATGCGGATCAGCCAGGCATCATATTCGGCGCCTTGGTGGCCCAGGGCGAGCAGTTCTTCCAGGGCAATGGTGACCTTGACGCCATTGGGCGTGGCCAGTGAGTACAACTGCAGCGGGTGCTTGCCCAGCGGCAGGTCCTGGTCGTGCGTCGGGCCGGCAACCGGGCGGTTGATGCTGGCGAACTGGCCGCCGGACGCTGCGTCGTTACGCCAGACCTTGGGTGGCACGTAGGCGGGCTTGCTCATGCAGGAATCTCCTTGGGTGGCGCGATATGAACACTTGAAGACGTCGGCCTGTATCTATGCCACGGGTTCGATGAAAAGCGCAAATGCACCGTACGCAAGCGTCACGCGCACGGCATCGGTTTAATCCAGGTTTCATCCGCCACTGGCCAGCGCGGTTCTATGCTGGGTAATCGCTTCACCCGGCAAGGACCCGTCGGCCGATGACTCTTCCACGCTGCCTGCTGGCCCTGGCTCTGTGCGGCGGCCTGCTGACCCAAGCCGAGGCCACGCCCTGGGTTGCCGGCCTGCACCACATGAGCTTGTCCGATCCGGTCGACGCCCGGCCCATGCAAGCACTGGCGTTCTACCCGGCTGTTGGCAGAACCCGCAGCAGCCGCCTGGACGGCTATCCGATCGACGTGGCTGAAGAAGCGCCGGTAGCGTTGGGCCAATTCCCCTTGCTGGTGCTGTCTCATGGCAACACTGGCAGCCCGCTGGCCTTGCATTACCTGGCCACCTCGCTGGCGCGTCGGGGGTTTGTGGTGGTGGCGGTGGTGCACCCGGGCGACAATGCCCGCGATCACAGCCGCCTGGGGACCCTGAGCAACCTGTATGGCCGGCCGCTGCAAGTCAGTGCCGCGATCACCGCGGCCCGCGAGGATGCTTTGCTGGGGCCTTATCTGAACAACGCCAAGGTGGGGGTGATCGGCTATTCGGCCGGCGGTGAAACCGCCTTGATTGTTTCCGGTGCGCGCCCCGACCTGGACCGCCTGCGCCGGTATTGCCTGGAGCGCCCGAACGACGCCGATGCCTGCAGGACGCACGGGGTACTGATCGCCGACCGCAGCGAGCTGGCGCCCATGGCTGACCAGCGGGTGGGCGCGCTGATGCTGATGGCGCCGCTGAGCTTGTTGTTCGACCGCCATACCCTGGCCGGGGTGCGCTTGCCGGTGCTGATCTATAGCGGTGACAACGACCAGCTGGTGGCGGTGGATCGTAACGCCGAAGCCTTGGCTCGCAAGCTGCCGGTTACTGCAGACTATCGCCTGCTGGCCGGCGCTGGGCATTTCGTGTTCATGGCCCGTTGCGACAGCGAGCAATACGCGCGCATGCCGGCGCTGTGCAAGGACGCCGAAGGTGTGGATCGCCGCAATATCCACCATTCGCTGCAGCGCGAAACCGCAGCGTTCTTCAGCCAGGCGCTGGGCGCGCCGCAGCCGGCCGAGCGCTCAGCCGCGACGAGCCTGCCGCGCCAGCCACAGCGTTAGGCCGACGCCCGCCAGGGCCAGCAGGGCCGCCACAGCGAAGACCAACGCATACCCCAGGTGCACGGCAACTGCGCCCATCAGCGGCCCGGCGATGGCCAGGGCCAAGTCGAAGAACACCGCGTAGGCGCCCAGCCCGGCGCCGCGGCTGCTGGCAGGTACCTGCCTGATCGCCTCGACCCCCAGCGCGGGGTACACCAGCGACAGCCCGAAGCCGGTAAGGCCGGCGCCAACCAGTGCCCACGGCGGCGAAGGTGCCAGCCACAGCAGGCTCAACCCGAGCACTTCGGTGGCCATACAGGCCACGGCGACGTTGTAGCCGCCAAACCGGTTGACTGCGTTGACGAACAGCAGCCGCGAAAGGATGAAACACAGGCCAAAGGCGCTCAGGCACCAGGCTGCGCCGACCCAGCCTCGCTCCAGGTAGTAAAGGGTAACGAAGGTGGTCAGGGTGCCGTAGCCGATCGACGCGAGGGTCAGGCCCAGGCCGCACGGCGCGACCCGTCCGAAGGCCGCCCAGAACGGCAGGCGCTCGCCGCGGACCACGACCACGTCCGAACGCTTGCGCAACACCAGCAGGGTCAATAGCGCCAGTATCAGCAGCGCTGGCCCCAGCACGCGAAAGCCCAGCCCATCTACCGCCAGCACGCCCAGGGGCGCGCCAATCGCGATGGCACCGTAGGAAGCAATCCCGTTCCATGAGATCACCCGCGCGGTGTGCTCGGGACCGACCTGGCTGATACCCCAACTCAACGTGGCCACACCGATCAGCCCCTGAGCGATACCCAGCAGCACCCGACCGCCGAGCAGTAGTGCCAGGCTCAGCAGCGGTAGCGTCACGGTCAGGGCCGACAGCAACGTCAGTAGCCCGCAGCCGGCGATCCCCAGCAGACCGAAACGAATGGCCCGTTTCCCGCCCAGGGTGTCCGCCACCCGCCCGGCAAAGGGGCGGCTGAGCAAGGTGGCCAGATACTGCAGGCCGATGGTCGCACCGGCGACGATTGCGCCATAGCCCAGCTGGTCGTGCACATGGCCGGGCAGCACGGCGATCGGCAGGCCGATGCAAAGAAAGGCAATGAAGGTGTAGAAGACGATCGACAGGATCTGCCGGGTGATGCCGGCGGCAGGTTGTTGCGCGGTCATGGGCTCGTTCGCGGGCGGGCGGTTGGGCGTGGTCCCCATCATGGCCGTTGCGTGGAGGAAAAGAAAGCAGGCTAACGAATTATTCGTTGGGGAAGGGCAGCGTTCGGGACAGGGGTGGATTGTTCGCCGGTTTATCCGCGAAGAAGCCGGCCCGGCCACGCAAATGGCCAGGCCTGGCCCTTCAATCAGACCAGCACACCCTGGCTACGCAGGTAGTCATCGTAGGTGCCGCTGAAGTCCACCACACCATCGGCCGACAGCTCGATGATGCGGGTGGCCAGCGACGACACGAACTCCCGATCGTGGCTGACGAACAGCAGGGTGCCCGGGTAGTTTTCCAGCGCCAGGTTCAGCGCCTCGATCGATTCCATGTCCAGGTGGTTGGTCGGCTCGTCCATGACCAGCACGTTCGGCTTCTGCAGGATCAGCTTGCCGAACAGCATGCGGCCTTGCTCACCACCGGAGATCACCTTCACCGACTTGAGAATCTCGTCGTTGGAGAACAGCATGCGCCCAAGGGTGCCGCGGATCACTTGTTCACCGGAGGTCCACTGGCCCATCCAGTCGAACAGGGTCATGTCTTCTTCGAAATCGTGAGCGTGGTCCTGGGCGTAGTAGCCCACTTCGGCGCTGTCGGTCCACTTCACTTCGCCCTTGTCCGGGGTCATTTCACCGACCAGGGTGCGCAGCAGGGTGGTCTTGCCGATACCGTTGGGGCCGATGATCGCCACGCGCTCGCCGGCTTCGATGGTGAAGCCCAGGTCCTTGAACAGCACCTTGTCGTCGAACGCCTTGGACATTTTCTCGACGGTCACGGCCTGGCGGTGCAGCTTCTTGGTCTGCTCGAAGCGGATGAACGGGCTTACCCGGCTCGATGGCTTGACCTCGGCCAGCTGGATCTTGTCGATCTGCTTGGCGCGCGAGGTGGCCTGCTTGGCCTTGGAGGCGTTGGCCGAGAAGCGGCTGACGAAGGTCTGCAACTCGGCGATTTGCGCCTTCTTCTTGGCGTTGTCGGCCAACAGTTGCTCGCGCGCCTGGGTAGCGGCGGTCATGTACTCGTCGTAGTTGCCCGGGAACAGGCGCAGCTCGCCGTAGTCCAGGTCGGCCATGTGGGTGCAGACACTGTTGAGGAAGTGCCGGTCGTGGGAAATGATCACCATGGTGCTGTTACGCGCGGTGAGGATGTTTTCCAGCCAGCGGATGGTGTTGATGTCCAGGTGGTTGGTCGGTTCGTCGAGCAGCAGCACGTCCGGGTCCGAGAACAGCGCCTGGGCCAGCAGCACACGCAGCTTCCAGCCAGGGGCCACTTCGCTCATCGGGCCGAAGTGCTGCTCCAGTGGAATACCCAGGCCCAGCAGCAGTTCACCGGCGCGCGATTCGGCGGTGTAGCCGTCCATTTCGGCGAACTCGGTTTCCAACTCGGCGACGGCCATGCCGTCTTCCTCGGTCATTTCCGGCAGCGAATAGATGCGGTCGCGTTCGGCTTTGACCTTCCACAGCTGGGCGTGGCCCATGATCACCGTGTCGATCACGGTGAATTCCTCGTAGGCGAACTGGTCCTGGCGCAGCTTGCCCAGGCGCGTGTTCGGTTCGAGCATGACCTGGCCGGCGGATGGCTCCAGGTCACCACCGAGGATCTTCATGAAGGTCGACTTGCCGCAACCGTTGGCGCCGATCAGGCCGTAGCGGTTGCCGTTGTTGAATTTGACGGAAACGTTTTCGAACAGCGGCTTGGAGCCGAACTGCATGGTGATGTTGGCGGTGGAGATCAAGGAGCTTACCTATCAATAACTTACGTGGCTTCTTCGCAGCTACGGACCAATTTCGGACCAATTTGGAGCTTTTCCAGCTCCTGCCAGTCGTTTTACGAGTTAATCCAGCGCGCATAAGTCGACAAGAGCATCTGCACGCTATGCCCGAGCTGCTGGGCGATAAATGCGGGGGTTGAGACCAGACATTAAGCATATTGTCGCATAGGTGTGGCGGCAGTTATACGGGGGCGGTATCGGACCCAAGCCTTTGAGGATCGGGCGCCACTGATGGTGCAGGTCCGACGTCTGCTTGACGTGCTCTCCATTCTTCCCAGGCGGGAAGACGAACGGCGATTCGATAAGTTGCCCTTTGCCCAGCCTGCGGCGCTCTGCGTACTGCCTGGCGAGCTCCAAGGCGTGCAAGGCCCTGTCGTTGAGCAACGAAAACCTATCCTAGTTCTTGCTCGGCCGATGAGGATGCTTGTATATCTCGGCAATGATCAGATTCGCCTCGTCCAAGGTAAAAGGAACGACCTCTTTCCTCGAGCGTGCTGGCAGCTGTATGGCTTCAGCCGCGTTCCTGGTGATCAGACCGTCCAGTACCACCGCTGAGCGCAGGATGGTTGACGGCTTCACCATCGCATTGCGCTTGACCGGCGGTGAAGTCCAGGCGGCGGTGGCGAAGATTCGCCTCAGGGGCGTCGATGTAATCAAATCAATATGCACCAAGGCGAGGTGCGGCACCCAGCATAGGCTCAGAGTGCCTTTATAGTTCAGCCTGGTGCCAGCTCTTGGACGGGCATCGACTTGGCTGAATGCGCGCGAGACAGGGTTGCCCTATGATTCGGTGAGCCCACGTCTGATAATGCCTCGGATATCAATATTCAATGCAGGGCCAATAATGGACTACCGTGCAACTCGCTACGCCCTATTTGCCGTTGCCTTCTTCGTAATGTGCCAGCCAGTACAAGCATCGACCTGGCAAATTTGCCGTATGGAGCTCCTTATCACTGATGTGTTGAAGCTTCCCTATCCAAAGCTACAGGCCCAGGTCGTGAAGGTAAGCCAGGCATCGACTACGGCAGAATGTCCGGAAAAGGGGGGGACTATCACATTCGTACCGGAAACTGCTGATTACCAAAGCACGC
Organism: Pseudomonas sp. TE21394; assembly: GCF_054057835.1. Lineage (NCBI taxonomy): Bacteria > Pseudomonadati > Pseudomonadota > Gammaproteobacteria > Pseudomonadales > Pseudomonadaceae > Pseudomonas > Pseudomonas sp. TE21394. The sequence continues at coordinate 4,514,586 of NZ_JBSRZR010000001.1, forward strand.
TCCCACGCAGGCAGTGGCCCAAAAAAGGCCAGTTGATGCACATCAACTACCGATATCTGGATGGGACGTGTAAAGGTGATGGCCATCCCCATGAGTGCCGTATTGAACACTACCCCTTGGCGGGTACTTTGTAGGCGTCCGGAGAACACATGTTCGCCACATGCAGGTCGAAGATCTTGCGTCGAGCATGGGCCCTGCAGCCGATTTCGGTGATAGCCATCTGACATTCCTTTGGAATGCGAAAGCCCGCCAGAGCCGCTTCGCCACTTTGATCGGCCAGCCCATCGGTACCCGATTGCATCGCTGGCGGCTGCAGGGCGCGCACTGAACCTGTTCTTCTACCTGGCGCCCTCAACACTTGAGACAGAGGGGCCTGTATTCGAGCGCAACTGTGCGATGCTGCCGCCCCGCTGGAAGAAACCGTATCGCTACTTCTGGTCTTTTATGCTGACTGATCGTTCCTATCTAGAAAAGCGACCCGCCACCTTCCGCTGCATAAAGCTAGCCTCATTCGGCGCTTGATATCCAAAAATATTGGAGCCCAGAAATTACAGCGGATTGGCTCCATGAGCCGAGCCGCGTACGCCATAAAATGCGTCTGTGTTTACGAAAGCGCTTATGGAGTAGGTATGGCTCGCATGAATTGGTTTGAAAAGTCTCCCGGTGCGGCAAAAGCGCTGACCGGGTTACACCACTATGTAACCACCGGAACGAATCTGCCTCCGGAGTTGATCCATCTGGTTTTCCTTCGAGTATCGCAGATCAATGGTTGCGCGTATTGCATCGATCTTCACTCTCGCGACTTGATCAAAGGCCACATGTCCGTTGATAAGGTTCTGCTAGTCGCGGTTTGGCATGAGGCGGAGCACCTCTTCTCCGACCTGGAGCGCGCTGCGTTGAAGTGGGCAGAAGAGGTGACCAACGTGGGCGAGACCCATGTTTCGGACGAGGCTTACGCTGCTGCCTCCGCAGTTTTCAACGAGCGAGACTTGGTAGATTTGACTGCCACAATTGCTGCAATGAATGCTTTCAACCGGATGGGGGTTACGTTCAGGCTCAAACCTGCCGCGAAGGCTTAGCGGTTAACCGCCTGACCTTGGGAAGCGGAGCCTACCTGGGAAGTCGCCAAGTTGGAGCTCGGCTTTCCGCCTTGCAAGGGTGTGGAAATCGGCATCAATTTTAGCCGCATCGCCTCGATCTACAGATAGCGGGCCGAATGGCTCCTGTTTTCGTAGACACCTTCAAGCCTCAGGTAGCCAAGCTGCTCGCCTGCTCGTTGTGGTCAAGACTTTGCCTAGGCAACCCGGAAACGAAGGGGCCGTAATGCGGCCCCTTTCCTTTAGCTCGGCCAGCAGGACTGGCGAATAATGCTGCAGAAGTTACCCGCCAGGAAGCCAGGCTCCTTGTCGGCTATCACATCAGCCTTGACGTTGCCGAATGTCGTTTGCGGCTTGTGGCGGATGCCGTCATAGAACGTCTGGATGATGGCTTCTTTGAATTGATCGCCACGTGGATGTGCTTGAACCACGGCATCCCGCTCAGCTGCGCTGAGCTTCTCGTGGTGTAACCCGAGAACATCGGTCTCTACGCCAGCAGTGACCAATGCAATGAGCGGGTGCATGTGCTCTGGAATCCCTGGAGTGGTGTGAAGTGCAATTGCAGTCCATACGCGTTCTATGTCGCGTTCATTGATGCCATGAGCTTGGAGAAAATCACGCGCGGCATTCGCTCCATCGACTTCAAAGCGACAACAATCGCTGCTGTGCTGGTGGGTCAGGCCCATGTCATGGAACATGCAACCTGCGTAGAGAAGCTCGTCGTTGTATTTCAGGCCCAGTCGCTTACCAGCAAGCGATGCGAAATAGAAGACACGGCTCGAATGATGGAAAAGAAGGGGCGAGGCGGTGTCCCGCACAAGCTCGGTGATTTCTCGGGCCATCGAACTCTGAGGTACGTGAATGCCAGCAATGGCGTTAGTCATATGGAGATCCTGGGTAGGGTGAGTGAGGACTCCAGTCTGAGTGCCCAGGTGCATGGCATCAATTGACTTGTTGCGTCAAATCCTGCCATTGTCAGCCAGTATCGGACTTGGGCGCTCTGCCCTCCATTCAGGAGCCGTTATGTCTCACCCCCCAGTAACTCTCGCTATTCTGGGCATGCCAGGGGTTCAACTTCTGGATGCTTGCGGTCCTTTGGACGTATTCGCTGAAGCCAACCGGCAAGCTGGGTACGAAGCCTATCGGTTACTTCTACTTGCTTGTGAACCTGGTCCATTGGTGAGCTCTTCGGGTACCCGGTTACTTCCTGATGCCTGGATCGGAGAGGAGATTGATGCAATTGATACCTTGCTGATAGCCGGAACCCCTCAAGCTGCCGACCAGTACCTTCGATCAGGGATTCTGGATTGGCTGCGCCAGCGTGCTCCGTTGTGCAGGCGCTTCGGTTCGGTATGCACTGGCGCATTTGCCCTTGCAGCTGCGGGGCTACTTGATGGCCGTCGGGTCACTACCCACTGGGCTGTGGCGCAGCCTCTCTCTGAAAGATACCCACAAGTTACCGTGGAGGCGGATGCCATTCAGGTCCATGACGGAAATTTGAGGACAGCTGCGGGTGTAACGGCTGGGCTGGATCTTGCGCTTACGTTGGTTCAGGAGGATTTGGGCGATGAAATCGCGAAGGACGTAGCAGGCCACTTGGTCATGTACTTCAAAAGAACCGGTGGGCAGATGCAGTTCAGCCGTCAAGGATCTACTTCACCCACAGGGCGCTCTGCTCTACAGGCATTGCAGCGGTATGTCACGGCAAATCCGGCTCTGGATCATGGGGTTGCGAATCTGGCAGAGCGTATGGGCATAAGCCCAAGGCATTTTGCCCGAATCTTTCAAAATGATGTGGGCATGACGCCGGCAGCTTGGGTGGAGCAGATGAGGGTGAATGCTGCTCGCGAACGGCTGGAGGCTGGAAATGATGCGCCCAAGCAGGTAGCTGCCATGTGTGGATTCGCTAACGCAGACACATTGCGCCGAGCTTTCGTCCGTCATATGGGCGTTACCCCTGCGGAATACCGCAAACGCTATGCGCGACCTTGTTGAGAACAGGGACCGTTTGATAAAAGGCTGTACTGCTCCAAACTGGCTTTGGGACTTTAGCAGCCCGGCGCCAAGGGCCGCTTTGGGTCGAAAGCGGGCGCTAGGTCGGCAGAACACCGGAAATGGGTCTCGATGCCTATGCGTGCTGGCCAATTGCGGGCGTCTGTCACGTTATGACAGGCGGAACATGAAGCACGACGGCCTGTTGCCAGCCCCGGGTCCACGCTCCGCTCACACGGGTGGCGCCCGGTAGACGACCTGGTCGCGTCCCTGCTGTTTGGCGGCGTACAGCCCGGTATCAGCGCGGTTCAGCGCGTCCTCCATCGATTCCGCACTGGCGAACAGGGTGCAGCCTATGCTCAGGCTGACCTTCTGTTGACCGTTGGGCAACTGCATCGCTGTGCTACCGACCAGTTCCCGGATTCGTTCGGCAATGCGTCGCAGTTCGTCGCCGTCCTTGACCTGCAAGATGGCGACAAATTCTTCGCCGCCGTGACGTACCAGCAGGTCATCGGGACGCAGTGCCGCGCGCAGACGCCGGGCACATTCGCAGAGCACTTTGTCGCCACCGGCATGGCCGTACTTGTCATTGATCGATTTGAAATGATCAAGGTCCGCATAGATCGCCCCCAGCTGCGAGTGATGCTGGTCCGCCAATCGCCGTAGGTGCCCTTCAAAAGCCGCCAGCGCGCCGCGGTTCCATAGCTGGGTCAACGGGTCGAGCAAGGCTTTGCGCTGTTCACGGTCCATTTCGAGGCGCAGGTCGCGGTTGATCTGCGCCAGGGCACGCAGTTGCAGATAGCCTTCCGCCAGGGTGGCCAGGTCCCTGAAATGCGCCTGCTGCGCCTTGCTGAGCTCGCGCGGCCGAGGGTCGAACATGCACAACGTACCGATCGCTTTGCCATTTCCGGCGCGCAAGGGGTGGCCGGCATAGAAGCGGATAAAGGGCGGGTTGAGCACCAGTGGATTGTCGACGAAGCGCGTATCCTGCCTGGCATCGGGAACCATCAAGGTATCTTCGCCGAGAATCGCGTAGCCGCAGAAGGAAATACTGCGTGTCGTCTCGTTGGCCTCGAGCCCTATGCGTGCCTTGAACCACTGGCGGTCCTGGTCGATGAGGCTGATCAGCACAGTGTCGACGTGAGCCAGGTCCTGGGTAAGCCGCACCAAGGTATCAAGATAATGTTCGGCAGGTGTATCGACCAGGTTCATGTCGTCGAGTGTGCGCTGGCGCAGCGCTTCGTCTACGGGCAAGGGGCAAGCTGGCATATCAGGGGCTCCATTCCTCGGTTCGTTGCTTCTGCAACTGGCTGGCGACTACCGTATGGGGGGCGAAACAAGCACAGCATAGGTCATGGCAGCGGGTCAATCATCTCGGCGCCCTGGTTGCGCACATTTCCCACGGCCGCGCTCACCCGGTACCATTCGAAGCGATCAGCGGGTTCGCCGAGGTTGAGCACAAGTTGCTCCGCCTGCGCGCTCGGCATGTCGGCGGCGAGCCACGCGCGTGCCGATTCCGGCGAGAGCACGACAGGCCTGCGGTCGTGCACATCGACCAGGCCGCCTTGCGCATCTGCGGTGATGATTACGCAGCCATCGCCCGCGTTGCCGGTAAACTGGCCGATAGATGCGCACAGGGCAGGGTGGCCATCCCGACGTCGTATGAAATAAGGCTGTTTCCTCGGCCCGCCTTCATCAACCCATTCGTACCAGCCGTCGACGGGCGTTATCGCCCGGTATGGCCAGATCGCACGGAAGAACGGGCCTTGCGCCACCTTTTCCACGCGGGCGTTGATTGGCGCAGCGCGGTCAGTCGCCCAATGCGGCCGCCATCCCCATGTCACCAGGTCCGCCCGCAGGCCTGCGGCATCCACCCGCAGCACGGCGACTGGCGTAGTCGGAGCGATGTTGTACTGGCCCAGCGGCTGGTCGCCGACGTTGTTTCTCCACGCCTGCGGCAGGCTCAGGGTTGCAACGAAGTCATGGACGCCCCGGTACTGGCTCAGCCTGCCACACATACGTCACCCTCCTGCCTTGCCGTGTAAGCATAGTCCGCCGAGTGGTACTGGTGCGGCGCTGCAGGACGGTGCTCAAATACTGTATCCATATACAGTATCGGTGCAGTATGTATTTCCTCATCGTTTGTCGCCGGGAGCGCGGCATCGCCATACCATCCGACCAGTTGCGGAAGGTTCCGGCATTGCGTGCCGATGTCCACATCGGCGACCACCACAGCGAACCGCTGGGCCGGGTGTCGACCCAGGCCTGGCTGTTCAACCCGACGCCCGGGCCGGACATCATTCCTCGGCTGCACGATGCCAGGGTCAATGGCATGGCCCAGCTCGGGATGAACATCAACGGGGTCGAGGAAATCGACGGGATATTGTTCGCCCAGTCGTGGTGGTGTCGGGCGGAATGATCACGGTCTGCAGCCCAGCTGCCATGTGGCGGGGCCTTGCCCGCCTGGAGAAACCCCCGCGGGTTTTGTTCGCCCCGGCTTGAGTCAGCCCGCCGTTGCCGGCGCGGGTTGCACGCTGCCGGCCTCCTCGGGAATTCTGACGAACACACTGTATTTGCCGCCTTCCATTTCTTCGAAGGCAATCAGTTTCTTTACCAGCAGGCCGCTCAGTACCTTGCCGGCATTCAACAGCAACATGCCGTTGTCGGCATGGAGGTTACGCGCCAGGATCATGCCATCTGCCAACTCGTGCGTGCTCAACACCTTGATGGCCGGGTCGGTCAGGGTGATGTCGCGCATGTACTCGGCGCAAACAACAACGAAGTCTTCCACCAGGTCCGGGTCGTACAATTTCCCGGCATATTTGCGGATATACAGCAGGGCCTCATCGCTATTGAGTTGGCGCTCGAGGACCAGCCCGCGCTGCAATTCGATGAAATCCACGGCCATTTTCAGCCAGCGGGCACCCAACGGGATGTCCGCGCCCTTGAGGTGGCCCGGAAAACCGCTGCCGTCCCAGCGCTCCTGATGGTGGAGGATGAGTTGCGCGGCCTCTTTCATGGGGTCCAGGGTCATCACCAGCGCTTCGCTCTGTTTCGGGTATGAGCGGTACAGCTCGCGTTCCTGGGGAGGAATGAGATCGGCCGGGCAGGTGAGCATGCTGTCGGTCCAGCTCATCTTGCCGATGTTGTAAAGCGCAGCCGCCATGGTCAGGTTGCGGCAGGTCGCTTCGTCCAGCCCATGGCTGGTGCAGTACACCCGTATCAGGTCGATGACTTGCCGGTTGGTCTGCTTGGCCTTGGGCAGGCGCATGTTGCCCAGCTGCGAAAAGAACTCGGTGCTGGTTACGTAACTGCGTTTGAGTTCTTCATAGGCAAGGTCGAGCATGTCGGCCGTCTGCTGCAACTCGGCGGTGCGCGCCGCTACGCGCTGTTCAAGGCTCTCGTTGAGCGCCTTCAGTTGCTGGATCTGGGCCTGGGACAGTTGTTCCAGGCGCTTTCGCTCGCTTTCCGAATGCTGGTGGGCCAAGGCCTGGCGCAAGGTGACCAACAGTTCTTCATCATTCCAGGGTTTGCTGATGTAGCGGTAGATGTGCCCATCATTGATGGCTTTTGCGATGGTGTCCGTGTCAGCGTACCCGGTAAGCAGAATACGCAGTGTGGCGGGGAACCGCTCATGCACGTGTGCCAATAGCGTGGCACCGTCCATGTTGGGCATGCGTGCGTCGCTCATCACCAGATTGATCGGCCGCTGCTCAAGCAGTTGCAGGGCATCGGCGCCGCTTTCGGCAACAAGGACTTCGTAGGGCTGGCTGCGGAGCAAACGACGGAGGCTATTGAGAATCGAGGGTTCGTCGTCCACCAGAAGTATCACGGCTTTGTCTGCTGCACCATCGGTAACGGGTAGCTCCATGGGTCCCTCCTGGCCGGTTTCACTCAGACGCTCCCTGGTTACAGCCTAGATGACATTTGCCCTGGCGTTCGCTTTTCTCGATTGGCCTCACTATGCTCCGAGACAGCGTGCATCTTGCCAGGGAGGTTTGTGCTGTGCTGATCGGTCTGCAGGTTCGCATGGTTGCCACGTTGCTGACGGTATCGCCGGCGTTGGCCTTGGCTCAGAGCATCGGTGGGCCGCTGACGCCCTTGCCGGCGGTGCCTGCGCTTGACCCTGCGCGGGTGGAGCTGGGCCGCAAATTGTTCAACGACCCACGGCTGTCGCCCAATGGCACCCAGTCCTGCGCCGATTGCCATCGCCTGGATCGGGCGGGCGCAGACGGTCAGGCGCGCTCGCCGGGTGCCGATGGCAAACCCATGGCCGTCAATACCCCCAGCGTCTTCAATGCGAGCCTGAACTTCCTGCAGTTCTGGGATGGGCGTGCACAATCGTTTGACGGCCTGGTGCACCTGGCAACCGCCAGCGCAAGCGAAACAGAAAATGGCTGGGCCACGGTGGTCCGGCGAATTGCCGGCGACCCGGCCTATCGCGTGGGGTTTGCCGCAGCCTATGGCAAACCCGTGGCCGCTCACGATATCGAAGATGCCCTGGTCACCTACCAGCGTACCCTGTTGACACCTGCTTCACGCTTCGACCGCTACCTGCAGGGGGACACCAGCAGCCTCAGCCTGGAAGAGAAGTATGGTTATCAGCGCTTCCAGGAATACGGCTGCATCGCCTGCCATCAGGGCGTGAACATCGGCGGCAACATGCTGCAGAAGCTGGGTGTGTTCGATGATTATTTCGCCAACCGAGGCAACCCCGCGGTGGCCGATCAAGGGCGCTACAAGGTGACCGGCGACCCGGAGGACATGAACCTGTTCAAAGTCCCCAGCCTGCGCAACGTAGCGGTCACTGCCCCTTACTTTCATGACGGTTCGGTACCCACCCTGGAGGCCGCCGTCGACGCCATGTTCCATTATCAGTTGGGGCGTACCCCAAGAGAGGGTGATAAAGCGCTGATCATCAAGTTTCTCCAGACCCTCACCGGCCAGTGGGAGGGCAAACCTCTATGAAACTGAATGCTCGGCGCAGCCTGCTGCTGCTGGCTGCCTGCGCCATGCTGCTGGCGTCCGTGCTGGTCTATCTGTACTGGATGTCCAAGTCTGATGAAAGCGGTAGCTACGCCCAGGCGCGTGACCTGATTCGCCAGATCAAGCAGTACGACGCCCAGTGGGAAAGTGCGGTGCTCAAGGCGCGCACTACCACCAACTACAATTACGACCCGCTGGTGCTGCCGCTGATGGAAATGAAACGCCTGTGGCGGGAGTTCCGCACGCTTGAGGCACGCATCGGGAAAACCGCGATACCCGGCTGGCAGGCCGCCTTTGGCGATTACCAGCAAGCCTTCGATGACAAGATCCTGCTGGTTTCGCGTTTCAAGACGCACAACGCAATCCTGCGAAACTCCCTGGCTTTTCTCCCGGATGCAGCCGATGTCATCCAGGTGCACCTTGGCCAACTGGTCGACGCCGACGCGCTCCGCCTGCGCAGGATCACCAGCGATACCTACGACCTGATGCTCAGCAGCCTGGAATTTGCCCACACCACCACCGAGGACAAGGCTGCCGATATCCTTGTCGGCCTGAACAATCTTTCAGTCAACAAAGAGCGCCTGCCGGTCGATTTTCAGGCACCCATCGATACCATCAGCAAACACATCGAGTTGATCCTGCACGAGCAACCCAAGGTCGATCAGCTGCTTGAAGCGATCGAGGCCGTGCCGATCGCCGAACGCCTGGACGCCATTGCGCTGATGCTGGACCGCGACGAGCAGGCAGCCACGCTGACGGCCCAGCGCTACCATTTCTACCTGCTGGTGTTTTCCACCCTGCTGGTATTGCTGTTGCTGTACATGGGGGTGTGGCTGATGCGCAGCTACGCCGAAATAAACCGGGTCAACCGGGCGCTGGTCAGCGCCAACGACGAACTGGAGCAGCGAGTTGAACGGCGTACCCAGGCGCTTGGCCAGGCCAGCGCAGCCCTGCAACGCGAAGTGGACGAGCGCCGGCTGCTCGAGAACCAGCTGGTCCAGTCGGAAAAGCTCGCCTCGCTCGGCCAGCTGGCCGCGGGTGTTGCCCATGAAGTCAATAACCCGATCGGTTTTGTCTCGTCCAACCTCGGCGCCCTGGACGATTATTTCGGCCGTCTGCAGAACATGCTCAAGGCCTATGCTGACGCCGAAAACACCCTGATTCCGCATGGGCTGAGCGCGGAGCTGGCGAAGCTGCGTACGGAAATCGAGCTGGACTACCTGCTGGAGGATATCCCGGCACTGATCCGCGAATCCAAGGATGGTATCAGCCGCGTTGCGCGGATCGTCAAGGACCTCAAGGACTTCTCGCGGGTGGACAGCAGCCAGGATTGGCAGCTGGCAGACCTGCAGCAGGGCATAGAATCAACGTTGAACATTGTGGCCAGCGAACTCCGGCACAAGGCCGACCTGGTCAAGGACTACCACCCTTTGCCGCAGGTCGAATGCCTGCCTTCGCAGATCAATCAGGTGGTCATGAACCTGCTGGTCAATGCCACCCAGGCGATGGGCGCCGAGCGTGGCAGGATAACCCTGCGTACCGGTGCCAATGACGCGTGGGTGTGGATCGAGGTCGCGGACAACGGGTGTGGCATTCCGGCCGAGAGCCTGCAGAAGATCTTCGATCCGTTCTATACGACCAAACCGATTGGCCAGGGCACCGGGCTGGGATTGTCGCTTTCGTACGGCATCATCAAACGTCATGGAGGCGAAATCCATGTAACCAGTGAAGTGGGTGTCGGTACGACGTTCAGGGTGGAACTGCCTATCCACCAGTCCCGCTCGGCCTGAGCTCGCCTCAGCCTCGGGGAGGGGACAGCAAGGGTGGAATGCAAATTGCTGTGACCCAGGGGAAATCGAACCTCCGGAGGGCGCAACAATGAACCGGGACGACCGCTTCTACATGATTTTCGTGGTGACGGCCGTGTTGCTACTGGATTTCGCCGCGACCTGGGTGTTTCTGCAGGCCATCGCCTGACCTTCCCACCTTTGGGGAGCGACACCCGGAAGCGGGGCTTTCGGCTTGTATGTTTGCTGGCGAATACTCCATCGGGGGTAGCGCCATGTTGCGCGTTGCAGCCTAGCCGCGCTCGACCTGTCAGTGACCCACGGATTGCCGCGCCACTATCAAGTTACTTCTACCTGCGCTATTCAATGACCTTGCCCGGATAGTCCTGCCCAACTTCCGCTGCGCAAATGAAACTTAATCCTATCGCCACAGGCTGTGGCAGGCGTCCTTTTACACCGTGATAGATGCAAATGGATTGCACTTTCCTCCGCAATCACTCAACTGAACACAAGGGTATGAATGTGCTTGCTCAAGCTGAATGTAAAACTTGGATAAGCCGCAACTTTTACTCGAGTGGATTGTTCGGCTCAGAAGGCCCATGCCCCCGTAGAATGCTGCATACGCTCGTTGCACAAGTGCAACTGCAAGGTGGGGTAACGGTACCGGCGTATCCGCCAGAACTATTGATAAAGTGATACTGGCGTTTTATCGGCGGCATGCTATTTCTGAATCAACGAGTGCGACCACTCGGTCGTAATGTTGACAAAGGGACTGTCAGTCATGTCGATACAGGCGAAAATATCTCCTCTCGCTCAAAGTGTTTCCTCTGCCGCCCCCATTTCGATCCCCAGCAACGGAATACTGACCCTCTCCCAAAGTAGTAATGTTGCTCTGGAGTTGGCGCCTGAAAGTGTGGCGGGGTATTCAAAAAGTGGTACTGACCTGATCGTGCAACTGAAGTCCGGCGAAAACCTGCGCATCGCCAACTTCTATGTCGAGGGGCAACCTGTCAGCCAGTTGTATCTGGTAGACCGGGACAAACTGTTGGCCGTCGACCTGCCGGCGGTCGCTGGCGATGGGCCATTGATGGCTGGCTATGTGGCCCAGGAAAGCCTGGCCGGGTTCGAGTCACTGACTGCCACTGACGGTACCATTGCCGGGCTGAGTCCCGGCGCGGCACTGCTGGCCGGTGCTGCGATCGTCGGTGGCGGTGTCGCCATCGCCAACAGCGGCGGTGGCGGAGGAGGTGGCAGTGCAAGTGTCGATGGTAGCGTACCGCCTGACACCACGCCCCCAGCACCGGCCAGCGGCTTACAGATCGCCGCGAATGGCAGCAGCATCAGTGGCACGGCCGAGCCTGGCGCCACCGTGGGGGTCGACAGCAACGGCGACGGGCGAGCGGATGTCAGCGTGCTGGTCGGCCCCGACGGCAAGTTCCAGATTCCACTGAACCCGCCATTGACCAACGGCGAGACGGTGACTGTGGTAGTGACCGACCCTGCCGGTAACAGCAGCCCGGCGGCGACCGTGCAAGCCCCTGACTTCCCTGACGCGCCGCAGATCAACCCGAGCAACGGATCGAACCTCAGCGGTACCGCCGCGCCGGGCAGTACGGTGGTCCTCACCGACGGCGACGGCAACGCCATCGGCCAGACCACTGCTGATGGCAACGGTAATTGGTCGTACACCCCGGACACTCGACTACCCGATGGCACCGTAGTCGAGGCGGTGGTCAAGGATGCCGCCGGCAACAGCAGCCCAGCCGCCAACATAACCATCGACGGCGTGGCACCTTCGGCACCGGTGGTCAACCCGAGCAATGGCACCGGGCTCAGCGGTACCGCCGAGGCGGGCAGCACGGTCATCCTCACCGATGGCAGCGGCAACCCGATCGGCCAGACCACCGCCGACGGCAATGGCAACTGGAGCTTCACCCCCGCGACCCCGTTGCCGGACGGCACTGTGGTCAATGCCGTGGCCCAGGACCCGGCCGGCAACACCGGCCCGCAAGGCAGCACCACCGTCGATGCTGTGGCTCCGGGCACGCCCACCATCAACCTGAGCAACGGCAGCAGCCTCAGCGGTACCGCCGAGCCGAACAGCACCGTGACCCTGACCGATGGCAACGGCAATCCGATCGGCCAGGTAACGGCCGATGGCAGTGGCAACTGGAGCTTCACTCCGGGTACAGCGCTGCCCACTGGTACCGTGGTCAATGCCACGGCGAGCGACGCGGCCGGCAACACCGGCCCGGCAGCGACGGTCACCGTAGATTCCAGCGCGCCAGCGGCGCCAGTCATCAATCCGAGCAATGGCACCACCATCAGCGGCACCGCCGAAGCGGGCAGCGCCGTGACCCTGACCGACGCTGGCGGCAACCCGATCGGCCAGGTCGTCGCCGATGGCAACGGCGTCTGGAGCTTCACCCCCGGCAGCCCGTTGCCCAACGGCAGCGTGGTAAACGCCACGGCGACCGACCCGACCGGCAACACCAGCTCACCGGCTGCCATCACGGTGGACTCGGTGGCACCCGCCGCACCCGTGGTCAATCCCAGCAATGGCAGTGAGATCAGCGGTACCGCCGAGGCGGGCAGCACGGTCATCCTCACCGATGGCAACGGCAACCCGATCGGCCAGACCACTGCCGACGGCAACGGCAACTGGAGCTTCACCCCGGCAACGGCCTTGCCGGACGGCACCGTCGTCAATGCCGTGGCCCAGGACCCGGCCGGCAACACCGGCCCGCAAGGCAGCACCACCGTCGATGCTGTGGCTCCGGGCACGCCCACCATCAACCTGAGCAACGGCAGCAGCCTCAGCGGTACCGCCGAGCCGAACAGCACCGTGACCCTGACCGATGGCAACGGCAATCCGATCGGCCAGGTAACGGCTGACGGCAGCGGCAACTGGAGCTTCACTCCGGGTACAGCGCTGCCCACTGGTACCGTGGTCAATGCCACGGCGAGCGACGCGGCCGGCAACACCGGCCCGGCAGCGACGGTCACCGTCGATTCCAGCGCGCCAGCGGCGCCAGTCATCAACCCGAGCAATGGCACCACCATCAGCGGCACCGCCGAAGCGGGCAGCACCGTGACCCTGACCGACGCTGGCGGCAACCCGATCGGCCAGGTCGTCGCCGATGTCAACGGCGTCTGGAGCTTCACCCCCGGCAGCCCGTTGCCCAACGGCAGCGTGGTAAACGCCACGGCGACCGACCCGACCGGCAACACCAGCTCACCGGCTGCCATCACGGTGGACTCGGTGGCACCCGCCGCACCCGTGGTCAATCCCAGCAATGGCAGTGAGATCAGCGGTACCTCCGAGGCAGGCAGCACGGTCATCCTCACCGATGGCAACGGCAACCCGATCGGCCAGACCACCGCCGACGGCAATGGCAACTGGAGCTTCACCCCCGCGACCCCGTTGCCGGACGGCACTGTGGTCAATGCCGTGGCCCAGGACCCGGCCGGCAACACCGGCCCGCAAGGCAGCACCACCGTCGATGCTGTGGCTCCGGGCACGCCCACCATCAATCTGAGCAACGGCAGCAGCCTCAGCGGTACCGCCGAGCCGAACAGCACCGTGACCCTGACCGATGGCAACGGCAATCCGATCGGCCAGGTAACGGCCGATGGCAGTGGCAACTGGAGCTTCACTCCGGGTACAGCGCTGCCCACTGGTACCGTGGTCAATGCCACGGCGAGCGACGCGGCCGGCAACACCGGCCCGGCAGCGACGGTCACCGTAGATTCCAGCGCGCCAGCGGCGCCAGTCATCAATCCGAGCAATGGCACCACCATCAGCGGCACCGCCGAAGCGGGCAGCACCGTGACCCTGACCGACGCTGGCGGCAACCCGATCGGCCAGGTCGTCGCCGATGGCAACGGCGTCTGGAGCTTCACCCCCGGCAGCCCGTTGCCCAACGGCAGCGTGGTAAACGCCACGGCGACCGACCCGACCGGCAACACCAGCTCACCGGCTGCCATCACGGTGGACTCGGTGGCACCCGCCGCACCCGTGGTCAATCCCAGCAATGGCAGTGAGATCAGCGGTACCGCCGAGGCGGGCAGCACGGTCATCCTCACCGATGGCAACGGCAACCCGATCGGCCAGACCACCGCCGACGGTGGTGGCAACTGGAGCTTCACCCCCGCGACCCCGTTGCCGGACGGCACGGTAGTCAATGCCGTGGCGCGGGACCCGGCCGGCAACACTGGCGGTCAAGGCAGCACCACGGTGGACGCTGTAGCTCCGGGCGCGCCGGTGGTAAACCCGAGTAACGGCGCCGTGATCAATGGTACTGCCGAGCCGAACAGCACCGTGACCCTGACCGATGGCAGCGGCAATCCGATCGGCCAGGTAACGGCCGATGGCAGCGGCAACTGGAGCTTCACGCCAGCCACGCAACTGGCAAATGCAACTGTGGTCAACGCCACGGCGACCGATGCTGCCGGCAACACAAGCAATCCTGGTAGCACGACGGTGGATTCGTCGCTACCGTCGATTCCGCAGGTCGAGCCGAGTAATGGTGCGGTGATCAGCGGTACCGCCGATGCCGGCAACACCATTATCCTCACTGATGGCAACGGCAACCCGATCGGCCAAGTCACCGCCGACGGCAGCGGCAACTGGTCGTTCACGCCCGGCATACCGTTGCCCGATGGCACCGTGGTCAACGTCGTGGCGCGCAACCCCGGCGGCATCGAAAGCGCGCCGGCAGTCGTTACGGTTGACGGCTTGGCACCGGCCGCACCGACGATCGAGCCGAGCAATGGTGCGCAAATCAGTGGTACCGCTGAGGCCGGGGCCAAGGTACTGCTCACCGACGGTGGCGGCAATCCGATCGGGGAGACAACCGCCGACGGTAGCGGCAACTGGTCGTTCACACCCGGCACGCCACTGGCCAACGGCACGGTAGTCAGTGCCGTGGCCCAGGACCCGGCCGGCAATACCAGTGGTCCGGCCAGCGTCACCGTTGACGCGGTGGCCCCGGCTGCGCCGCTCATCAACCCGAGCAACGGCGCTGTAATCAGCGGTACCGCCGAAGCCGGAGCCAAGGTGATCCTCACCGACGGTGGCGGCAACCCGATCGGCGAGACGACCGCCGACGGTAGTGGCAACTGGTCGTTCACGCCCGGCACACCACTGGCCAACGCTACGGTAGTCAATGCCGTGGCCCAGGACCCGTCTGGCAATACCAGCGGACCGACCAGCGTCACCGTTGACGTGGTGGCCCCGGCTGCGCCGCTCATCAACCCGAGCAACGGCGCTGTAATCAGCGGTACCGCTGAAGCTGGAGCCAAGGTGATCCTCACCGACGGTGGCGGCAACCCGATCGGCGAGACGACTGCCGATGGCAGTGGCAACTGGTCGTTCACGCCCGGCACGCCACTGGCCAACGCTACGGTAGTCAACGCCGTGGCCCAGGACCCGTCTGGCAATACCAGCGGACCGACCAGCGTCATCGTTGACGCGGTGGCCCCGGCTGCGCCGCTCATCAACCCGAGCAACGGCGCTGTAATCAGCGGTACCGCTGAAGCCGGAGCCAAGGTGATCCTCACCGATGGTGGTGGCAACCCGATCGGCGAGACAACCGCCGATGGTAGCGGCAACTGGTCGTTCACACCCGGCACGCCACTGGCCAACGGAACGGTGGTCAATGCCGTGGTCCAGGACCCGGCCGGTAATACCAGCGGGCCGGCCAGCGTCACCGTTGACGCGGTGGCCCCGGCTGCGCCGGTCATCAACCCGAGCAACGGCGCTGTGATCAGCGGTACCGCTGAAGCCGGAGCCAAGGTGATCCTCACCGACGGTGGCGGCAACCCGGTCGGCGAGACGACCGCCGATGGCAGTGGCAACTGGTCGTTCACGCCCGGCACGCCACTGGCCAACGGTACGGTGGTCAACGCCGTGGCCCAGGACCCGGCCGGCAATACCAGCTCCCCCTTGGTCAGCACCACGGTAGACTCGGTAGCGCCCGCCCAGCCGACGCTCGCCCCGAGCAACGGCAGTGTGATCAGCGGTACCGCCGAAGCCGGAGCCAAGGTGATCCTCACCGACGGTGGTGGCAACCCGATCGGCGAGACGAGCGCCGATGGCAGCGGCAACTGGTCATTCACGCCTGGCACACCGTTGGCCAACGGCACGCTGGTCAACGCCGTGGCCCAGGACTCGGCTGGCAATACCAGCTCCCCCGTGGTCAGCACCACGGTAGACTCGGTAGCGCCCGGCCAGCCGACGCTCGCTCCGAGCAACGGCGCTGTGATCAGCGGTACCGCTGAAGCCGGAGCCAAGGTGATCCTCACCGACGGTGGTGGCAACCCGATCGGCGAGACAACCGCCGATGGTAGCGGCAACTGGTCGTTCACACCCGGCACGCCACTGGCCAACGGAACGGTGGTCAATGCCGTGGCCCAGGACCCGGCCGGCAATACCAGCGGGCCGGCCAGCGTCACCGTTGACGCGGTGGCCCCGGCTGCGCCGGTCATCAACCCGAGCAACGGCGCTGTGATCAGCGGTACCGCTGAAGCCGGAGCCAAGGTGATCCTTACCGACGGTGGCGGCAACCCGATCGGCGAGACGACTGCCGATGGCAGTGGCAACTGGTCGTTCACGCCCGGCACGCCACTGGCCAACGGTACGGTGGTCAACGCCGTGGCCCAAGACCCAGCCGGTAATACCAGCGGACCGGCCAGCACCACGGTCGACTCGGTAGCACCGTCGGCGCCGCTGCTGAGCATCAGTGCCGATGGCGCTCTGCTGACCGGTACCGCCGAACCGAACAGCCAGGTACGCATCGTGATCGACGGCGACGCCGCCAACCCGATCACGGTCAACACCGACGGCAGCGGCAACTTCAGCTTGCCGTTCGCGCCACCGTTGATAGCCGGCGAGTTGGTCGCCGTGGTCGCCGTGGACGCTGCCGGCAACCTCAGCGGCCCGGCGACGATCAACGCGCCGGATCTGGCGCCGCCGACCATCAGCCTGCCGGAGGCTGCCGATAGCTGGCTCAACGCAGCCGAGATCAGCGACGGTATCCAGGTCGATGTAGCGATCCGCCCGAGCATGCAGGCTGGCCAGGTGATCACTGTTGCGTTCGCCGGGCAGAACGGCTACGAAACACAGGTAACGCATACGCTTACCGCCGCCGACATCCTTGCCGGCAGCATTACCGTGACCCTTCTGCCTGGCGGTGGCATGGGGCCGTTCCCAGAGGGGGCCTCGACCGTTACTGCCGATATCGATGGCGGTACCACGTCGACCCCGGTGCCGTTCACCGTTGACACCATTGCGCCAGCGACTCCGGTGTTGTCGCTGGTGGGCAGCATCCTGACCATCTCCACCGACCCAGGTACCGAGCTGACAGTCCTCGTTGACGTCGGCGGGGTCACTGCCACCGCCACGCTGACGGCCGACAACAGCGGGCTGGCTTCGCTGAACCTGCTCACCGACCTGGATATCGACCTGACCCTGGACCAGTTGTTGAATGCCCAGGTTTCGGTGAGCGGCCAGGACCCGGCCGGCAACCCGAGCAATGTGGCAACCATCGGCGTCGGCAGCAGCATTGAACAGCCAGTGACCGTCGGTAATTTTGGCGTCGATGTCAGCCTCAACCCGCTCAACCCGCGGTTCGGCTTCAGCGGCACTACCGAGCCGGACTCCAGCGTGGTGATCCGGGTCATTACCCCAGCGCTGAATGTCGAGCTACTGCCGATCCAGGCGGACAGCGGCGGCAACTTCTCGCTGAACCTGCTGAGCCCGACTGTTCTCACGCAGTTGGGGCTGAACATCACCGATATCCTCAACCTCGGTTCGCAGATCTCGTTCAACGTCGTCGCCACCGACACCAACGGCAACGACAGCGCAGCCTACGGCATCACGCTGACGCCCAACGGTCTGTCGCTCAACATCGGCCAGATCGACGTCAACGGTACCGCCGGAGACGATGTCATGTCCGGAGCCAGCGGCAGCTCGGAGCACATCAACGCAGGCGATGGCAGCGACCTGATCTTCAACGTGGGCAGCGGCGACCAGGTAGTGGCTGGTGACGGCAACGATGCCATCCAGGTCACCGCGACCAACTTCACTGCCATTGATGGTGGCGCGGGCTTCGATACCCTGATCCTGGCCGATGGCATCGACCTCGACTACAACGCCGTAGGCGTCGGCACGCTCAGCAACATCGAGCGCATCGACCTCGGCAGCGGCGATTCGGGAAGCGTACTGACCCTGACCGCGGCAGAAGTCGACGCCATCACCGATGGCAACAATGTCCTGCAGGTCACTGGGGAGAACAACGACACCCTCAACGTGGTGGGAGCCGTGAATACCGGCACCACCCAGGAAATCAACGGCATCACCTACGATGTCTACAGCTTTGGCAGCAGTACCCTGCTGATCGAGGACAATACGGTACAGGTCGTGGTGTGATGCGTGGGGTGTCTGTGCTCAAGGGAAGGCCCCGTGGCCAGGCAGCCCTGTGGCTGCTGTGCCTCGGCGTGCCGTTGTCTGCCCCGGCCATACCGATTGACCAGGCGGTGAGGGCGGGGTTGGCGATCCACCCCGAGGTGCGTTCGGCAATGGCCGAAGCCGATCGTGCCGGCACCGAGGTGGAGATTGCCAAGGGCGGCTATTACCCCACCGTCGCGATGTCTGGAGGGCCGCAGGAGTTTGACCTCGGTGAAGTCGTCTACGACCTCACCGTATCGCAGATGCTGTATGACTGGGGACGGGTAACGAGCAAGGTCGACAGCGCCAGCGCAACCCAGCGCAAGTTGTCCGAGGCGGTGCTGGTGGCGCGCGATGATGCGGCGCTGGATATCGTTGAGACCTACCTCGACGTACTCGCGTCGGAGCGTCGGGTGGAGACGGTGCGCCAGCATATCCAGCGCCTGGATGGCATCCGCGAGATGACCCAGGCGCGGGGCAGCGACGGTTACGCCGATCGCAGTGAGCTGGACCGCGCCAACCTTGAACTGGCGCGTGCCCAGGAGCAGCTGTCGCTGGAGAAGGGCAACCTGCAGGACGCCCGCAACCAATACGCGATCCTGGTCGGCCAGGACCCTTCGGAACTGGTCGAGCCCGAGCCGATGTCGCTGCAACGCTACCTGGCCAGCAGCGATCTGGCGCGGGTGATCCGCGAGTCGCCCTTGCAGCGCAAGGCAGTGGAGGACGCCAACGTTGCCGAGGCGCAAGTGCGCGAAGCCAAGGCCTCATTGCTACCGCAATTGAACCTGGAGGCTTCGGCATTGCGCCGCGAGATCGGCGGCCGTCCGGAAAGCGACTCGGTTATGTCGCTGCGCTTTCGCATGGACACCTTCCAGGGGCTCTCCAATTTCCGCCGGCCGACCGCCGCCCAGCAGCGGCTGGAGTCGGCACGATGGACCGCCGACGCGATGCAGCGCGATATTCGCCGGCAATTGCAGACGTTGTTCGACAACGGTGACACGCTGCGTTGGCGGGAACAGTCGTTGAGCCAGCAAGTGACGGAAGCGGAACAGGTCGGCGAGTTGTACCGCGAACAGTTCGAAGTCGGCCGGCGCGACGTGATCGACTTGCTCAACGTCCAGCGCGAGCGTTTCGAAGCCGAGCGGCAATTGATCAGTCTGCACATCGAGCGCAAGCGCATCGAGTACCGCGCGGCCGCCCAGGTCGGACTGTTGGGGGCTCTACTGGAGAATCGGTTGAATCATGGAAGTTGAACAAGCGCCGGATAATGTCGTCCCCCTGAACCACGATGACCCGCTGCGCCAGGGCCTGCTGCTGCTGTGCCGGCAACTGGACCGGCCACTGAGTGATGCCGAACTGGTGGACGGCATGGCACTGGAGCACGGGCGTCTGCCACTGCGCCTGGTTGCCCGCGCATTGCGCCGCGCCGACATCACGGCCCGGGTTGCCGAGCTGCCGTTGCGACAGATGGATGCCTACCTGCTGCCGGCATTGCTGTTGCTCGGCGATGGTCGCTGCCTGCTGCTGGTTGGTGTTGAAGGTGACCAGTGCGAGGTGCTGGTGCCGCAGAGTGGCGGTGGCCGCGAATGTGTGGCCCTGCCCGCGCTGGAGGCGCTTTATAGTGGCACGGCGGTGTTCGCCAAGTGCCGCTACCGCGCGGACGGGCGCGTCGGTGACTACGCAAGCAGCCTGCCCGAGCATTGGTTCTTCGGGCCGCTCAAACGGCTTTGGCGCTCCTATGCGGAAGTCACGTTGACCGCCCTGGTAGCCAATATCCTGGCCGTCGCCTCAGCGCTGTTCGCCATGCAGGTGTACGACCGTGTAGTGCCCAATGCGGCTTTCGATACCTTGTGGATCCTCGCCAGCGGCGTAGCCTTGGCGATCGTCGTCGACGGCGTATTGCGGATCCTGCGCGGGCACCTGCTGAATGTGCTCGGCAAGCGCCTCGACCTGCAACTGTCGAGCCTGCTGTTCGCTCGCGTGCTGAGCACCCGGATTGCCGCCAAACCGGCGTCGCTCGGGGCGTTCAGCACTCAGGTACGGGAGTTCGAGTCGGTCCGCGAGTTCTTCACTTCGTCCAGTGCCGCACTGATCAGCGACCTGCCGTTTGTGGCGATATTCCTGTTGATCATCGCTGTGATCGGCGGCCATGTGGTCTGGGTGCCGCTGCTGGCTTGCGTGCTGATGGTCCTGCCGGGGTTACTGACCCAACGCCTGCTGGGGCACCTGTCGCGGCAGAACCTGCGCGAAGGGGCGATGAAGAACAGTGTACTGCTCGAAGCCTTCGAGCACCTGGAGACCGTCAAAGCCACGCGTGCCGAAGGCCGCTGCCGGCAAAAGTGGGAGACGCTTACCGGGGAACTGGCCGGTAACGCGATGAAGACTCACGCCCTGGCCTCGACGCTGAGCTACTCGGCGAGCATCGTCCAGCAACTGTGCTATGTCGGGGTGGTAGTGTTCGGCGTTTACCGGATCGCCGACGGGGCGATGACTGTCGGTGCCTTGGTGGCCTGTTCAATCCTTGCTTCGCGGGCCATCGCACCGCTGTCCCAGGCTGCCGCCATCCTTGGCCGCTGGCAGCACACCAAGGTGGCACTGGAGGGGCTCGATCAACTCATGTCGGCGGAGCAGGAGCGACCCGCCGGCAAGCGTTTCGTGCACCGCGAGCGGCTCTACGGCCATTACCGTCTGGAGGCGCTGCGCCTGGCCCATGGCGACAGCCCACCCGTGGTCGATGTACAGGCGCTGAACATCCAGGCCGGCGAGCGAGTGGCGCTGCTGGGCGGTAACGGCGCCGGCAAGTCGACCCTGCTGCGTCTGCTCAGCGGCTTGCTCGATGCGCAATCCGGTCGGTTGCTGCTGGACGACATCGCCCTCAGTCAGCTCGACCCGGCCGACCGCCAGCGTGGCATCGGCTACTTGCCGCAGGACGTGGCGCTGTTCCACGGTAGCCTGCGCGATAACCTCAACCTGGCGAACGCCGCACTGGGCGACGAAGAGTTGCTTGAAGCCCTCGATGGCGTAGGGCTGGGCACTTTCGTACGTAGCCACCCGCTGGGCCTGGACATGCCGATCCAGGGCAACGCCAGTCTGTCCGGCGGCCAGCGCCAGGCGGTGGGGCTGGCGCGGGTGTTGCTGCAGGACCCGCCGATCCTGCTGCTGGACGAGCCGACCGCAGCCTTCGACCAGAATAGCGAAAAGCTGGTAATCGACTATCTGCAGAACTGGTTGGGCCGGCGTACGCTGATCCTCACCACCCACAAGAAAAGCGTGCTGGCGCTGGTTGACCGCGCCGTGGTACTGCGCAACGGCCAGGTGATCATGGACGGCCCGCTGAACCAGGTGGTGCAGGGTAACCAGGTGCAGGCGCCGCAAGTTGCCGAAGGAGCTGGCCATGGCAGTTGAGAAGCACGCCGCAAAGCTGCGCGAGCAATTGGCCGACCCACTGCTGGCGACGACTCACCCGGTCTACCGCCCGCTGCTCTACACCCTGCTCGGCAGCGTCGTGCTGTTCGTCGCCTGGGCCTTCTGGGCGGAGCTCGACGAAGTGACCCGCGGTGACGGACGGGTGGTGCCGTTCAGTCGCATCCAGAAAATCCAGAGCCTGGAAGGGGGGATTCTCGATCGCCTGCTGGTGCAGGAAGGTGACCTGGTGGAGGTCGGCCAGCCATTGCTGCGCCTCGACGAGACGCGCTTTCTTACCAACTTCCAGGAATCGGCCAACCAGGCCAGCGTACTGCGCGCGGCCATCGCCCGGCTGGATGCCGAGGTACTGGGCAAGGCCGCCATCGAGTTCCCGCCGGACGTCGATCCGCAGGGACCGCTGGCGCGCTCCGAACGCGAGCTGTTCAAGTCGCGGCGGGACAAGCTGCTCGAAGGCAGCCAGGCGATCCAGAGGCAGATCAGCCTGGCGCAAAGCCAGCTCGACCTGGTCCGCCCCCTGGTCGCCAGGCGCGCCGTCAGCCAGATGGAGGCGCTGCGGTTGAGCCAGGATATCGCTACCCTCAATGGCAAGCTGAGCGAACTGAAGAGCAGCTATTTCCAGGATGCCTACACCGAGCGCTCACAGCGCAAGGCCGACCTCAGCGCCCTGGAGCCGATCGTCCAGCAGCGCCAGGACCAGCTGCGCCGTACCGGGATCGTTTCGCCGGTGCGTGGGCGGGTCAACACCATACTGATCAACACCCGCGGCGGGGTGATCCAGCCCGGCGAGGCAATCATGGAAGTGATCCCGGTGGAGGACCGCCTGCTGGTAGAGGCGAAGATCAAGCCGCGCGACGTGGCATTCCTGGTGCCGGGCATGCCGGCGAAGGTGAAGATCACTGCCTACGACTTCAGCATCTATGGCGACCTCAAGGGCACCCTGGAGCAGATCAGCGCCGATACCATCGAGGAAGACACGCCGCACGGCAAGGAGTCGTATTACCAGGTACTGATCCGCACCGACGGTAGTCAGCTCAAGCGCGGCGAGGAGGTGCTGCCCATCATTCCCGGCATGGTTGCGGAAGTGGATATCCTCAGCGGCAAGCGCAGCGTGCTCAATTACCTGTTGCGCCCGCTGATCAAAGCCCGTCTGTACTGAGCGCGACAGCATCGCTCGGCCTCCGGGGCCATTCACGCTGACTTGGGTATTGATCTACAGTACAGGAACGACTTACTTGTGTAAGGAAACAGATATGGTGAAGCGTCGATGGTCAGTAGTTGCTGTGGTTACCTCGATCGCCTTGGCCGTGGGGCCATCGCTTTCCCTTGCCGACCCAAATAACGGTAAAGGGCAGGGGCATGGCAAGAACCAGCACAGCCAGGGGCAGCACGGCCAGGGCCCGCAAGGCCAGGGCCAGGGGCACGGTGGCGGCGGTGGTGGTAGCCATGGCAACCCTTCGATTGACCGTGGCTACGTGCTCGATATCCTCGCCGGGCACCGCAGTTACTGGAATCCAGGGCCGGCTTTGCCGCCGGGTATCCAGAAGAACCTGGCCCGGGGCAAACCGCTGCCGCCGGGTATCGCCAAGAAGCTCGATGGTCGGCTGCTGGGGCAGCTGCCTCATTACGACGGCTATGAGTGGATGCAGGCGGGGGTGGACCTGATCCTGGTGGCAGTCGCCACGGGAATCATCTATGAGGTGCTGAACGGCGCGCTGGATTGAACCGGGCAAACCGCTCCCACAGGTGCAATCACGGCCAGGGGGAGCGGTTGCTGCCTGCCGGGAATCGCTGCGCTACTTTGGTTGGTTGGTATCGGCTCGCGCCCCCCGCTAGAATGCCGCGGATTCCTCACAGGCAATTGCACATGTCTACCTTTCGTATCTTTCTCGCCGCTGTGCTCGGGGCCAGCCTCGCTGGCTGCGCCAGCCCCGGTAAACCGACTGCCAGCAAACTGACCAACAAATCGCCCCAGCAGTATGCCGCCTGCGTACTGCCAAAGTGGCAAGCGCTGGCGCCACAGGCCACGCAGAAATCCATTGCTCACGGCTACCGGCTGACGGCACCCAGCGCGGTAGCGTCCGACGATGTGCTCGACGTGGTCGATTATCGCCAGGGCAGCCGCGCGACCTTCTACAAGGGCAGTTTCCTGTCAGGCGACAAGTTGCGCCAGGCCGCGAAAGAATGCCTCGAATGAGTTCAGTAGCCCGAGCCGCTTGAGCCGCCCATGCTGGGTAGGCGGGCCTTGCGCTGGGTGTTGCTCCACTCGGCGCAGGTCATGAACGCCGTGTGGTCCACCTTGCCGCTGCCATCGAAGCTGACGCTGTAGGGCTGGCGGTTGCCGGCCTTGCCGAGCAGGTAGTCGAAACACGTGCCAGGTACCGCCGTGCGCTTGGTCTCGGCATCAGGTTTGCCGCCGATCTGAACGACCTGGTCTTTGCTCATGCCGTTGTCGACTTTCGCCACCAGTGGCTGGTCGCGGTACTGCGCCGAGTTCGAGGCGCAGGCAGAAAGCGCTGTCAGCGCCAGGATCATGACCGGAAAGGGTTTGCTCATGGCAGTGCTCCGCTGGAAAGCCACCGGATCGAGGCAGTCACCTGCGCCGGATGGCGGCGATCACCCTGCATCAAAGCGCTTGTTCATCTGCTCGCAGTGCACCTGCGCATCCGTCCTGCTTGGATAACTGGGCTTGAGCCGTTCCTTGGCCTGATTGTCGTAGATGTCGAAGCCCCCGCAAACGGTAGCGGCGTAATAGCGACCACCCAGGTGGAACGACTCCTTTTCGATCGGTACAGCCGGAACGATAACGAATCTTGGTTGCATGTTTCGTGCCTCCCCAGGCAGAGACCTAAGTATTAGTCTGGCCATGGGCAACCATCAAGGTGGCTCATGAATAAATCAGCGAGTGCGCAGCGCAGCTCGGCAGCCGCGCTGTCATGAAATGAAAACCCGCTGTCGTCCGATGCGAAGCGCCCCGCACGCCAAGGGCTTACAGTCCAATCACCCAGAACTGACGCCTGGCGTCCAGATCGATGATTGGAGAGACAAGCATGTCCAAAGTCGTACGTTTCCATCAGACCGGTGGCCCCGAGGTGTTGCGCTACGAGGACGCCGAGGTCGGCGAACCCGGCCCGGGGCAGGTGCGCTTGCGCCAGGTGGCGGTTGGCCTGAACTACGCCGACACCTATTTCCGCAACGGCACCTATCCGATCCCGCTGCCCAACGGCATCGGCGTGGAAGCTGCCGGCGTGGTAGAGGCCCTGGGCCAGGGCGTGACCCAGGTGGCGGTCGGTGACCGGGTCACCTACACCGGCTTTCTCAATACCCTGGGCGCCTATTGCACCGAACGCCTGATTCCGGCTGCCGCATTGATCAAGCTGCCGGACACCATCGCCTTCGAAACGGCCGCGGCCATGACCATGCGTGGGCTGACCAGCGCCTACCTGCTGCGGCGGCTGCATGACTTCAAGCCTGGCGACAGCCTGCTGTTGCATGCTGCCGCGGGTGGGGTCGGCCTGATCGTCGCGCAGTGGGCGCGGTTGCTCGGGCTGAACGTGATCGGCACCGTGTCCAGCGAGGCCAAGGCCGAAGTGGCCCGCGCGCATGGTTGCAGCCATGTCATCAACTACAGCGTCGAGGACGTGGCCACGCGCGTGCGTGAGCTGACCGACGGGGTAGGGGTCAACGTGGTGTTCGACAGCGTGGGCAAGAGCACCTTCATGGGCTCGCTCGATTCACTCAAGCGCCGTGGCCTGATGGTCTGCGTCGGCACCGCCTCGGGCACGATCCCGCCGTTCGACCCGCAGCTGCTGGCGGTCAAGGGTTCGTTGCAACTCACGCGCCCGGCACTGGCCGACTTCATCGCCGACCCGGCGGAAAAGGCCGACCTGGCCGGCGAGCTGTTCGACCACGTCAGCAGCGGGCGCATCCGTATCGAAATCAACCAGCACTATGCGTTGCAGGATGCTGTCCAGGCCCACCGTGACCTGGAAGCGCGCAAGACCACCGGCTCGTCGATCTTCGTCATCTGAAGAGGGCAACAGCATGCACATCGAACAACTGACCTGCGCGATCGGTGCCGAGGTAGGCGGGGTCAACCTGGCCGACGCGATTCACGACGACGACCTGTTCGCCGAGCTGCGCGCGCAGTTGCTCCGCCACCGTGTCCTGTTCCTGCGTGACCAGCACTTCAGCCGCGCCGAACACGTCGCCTTTGCCCGCCGCTTCGGCGACCTGGAAGACCACCCGGTGGCTGGGAGCGACCCTGAGCATCCGGGCCTGGTGCAGATCTACAAGTGCCCGGACCAGCCCAATGACCGTTATGAAAACGCCTGGCATACCGATGCCACCTGGCGCGAAGCACCGCCCATGGGCTGCGTGCTGCGCTGCATCGAATGCCCGCCGGTGGGCGGTGACACGATGTGGGCGAACATGGTACTGGCGTATGAAAACCTGCCGAGCGATGTGAAGGCCAGGATCGAAGGCCTGCGCGCCCGTCACAGCATCGAAGCCAGCTTTGGTGCCGCCATGCCGCTGGAAAAGCGCCTGGCGCTGAAGGCGCAGTTCCCTGATGCCGAGCACCCGGTGGTGCGCACGCACCCGGAAACGGGCGAACAGGTGCTGTTCGTCAACGCCTTCACCACCCATTTCAGCAATTACCACACCCCGCAGCGGGTGCGCTTCGGCCAGGACGCCAACCCCGGCGCTGGTGACCTGCTGCGCTACCTGATCAGCCAGGCCTACCTGCCCGAGTACCAGGTGCGCTGGCGCTGGAAACCCGACAGCGTGGCGATCTGGGACAACCGCAGCACCCAGCACTACGCCGTCATGGACTACCCGCCGTGCCATCGCAAGATGGAGCGCGCCGGGATCAAGGGCAGCCCGACGTTCTAGGCCGGCCGCCACGCTCGGCGGCAACCGCACAATAACAATAGCGAGGACTACAGCATGCAATTCTTCGACGATTCGTTGCACCCGGAAAACATGGAAAAGGTGGTGATCACCGTGGCCCCCTATGGCCCCGAGTGGATGCCCGAAGACTTCCCGGAAGATATCCCGCTGACCATGGACGAGCAGGTGCAGAAGGCCGTCGACTGCTACGAAGCAGGCGCCACCGTGTTGCACCTGCACGTGCGTGAACTGGACGGCAAAGGCTCCAAGCGCCTGTCCAAGTTCAACGAGCTGATTGCCGGGGTGCGCGAAGCGGTGCCGGACATGATCATCCAGGTGGGCGGGTCGATTTCCTTCGCCCCGGAAAGCGAGGGCGAGGCGGCCAAGTGGCTGTCGGACGACACCCGGCACATGCTTGCCGAGCTGACGCCGCGCCCCGACCAGGTGACCGTCGCCATCAACACCACGCAGATGAACATCATGGAGCTGCTGTACCCCGAATACCTGCAAGGCACCTCGCTGGCCAGCCCGGCGATCCATGCCGCCTACAGCGAGATGACCGTGCCGGCCGGCCCGGCCTGGGTGCGCGAACACCTGCGCCGCCTGCAGGCCAGCAACATCCAGCCGCATTTC
Organism: Pseudomonas sp. TE21394; assembly: GCF_054057835.1. Lineage (NCBI taxonomy): Bacteria > Pseudomonadati > Pseudomonadota > Gammaproteobacteria > Pseudomonadales > Pseudomonadaceae > Pseudomonas > Pseudomonas sp. TE21394. The sequence goes on from NZ_JBSRZR010000001.1 coordinate 4,541,843, forward strand.
CAGCTGACCGGCATGCATGCCCTGGAAACCCTCGAGCGCATCGTCCGCCGCGGTGACTACATGGGCCCGCTGAACCTGACCTGGATCGGCATTGGTGGCGGCTTCGACGGCCCCAACCCGTTCAACTTCTTCAACTTCATCCACCGCGCGCCGGACGGTTGCACGCTGACCGCCGAGTCGCTGCTGAAGAACGTGCTGCCGTTCAACACCATGGCCCTGGCCATGGGCCTGCACCCGCGCTGTGGCAACGAAGACACCATCATCGACCAGCAGGGCAAGCGCTTCACCTCGGTGCAGCAGATCCAGCAGACCGTGCGCGTGGCCCATGAACTCGGACGGGAGATTGCCACTGGCAAGCAAGCCCGCGCCATCTACCGCATCGGGCAGCAGTACGACAGCATCGAGCAGACCCTCAAGGCCAACGGCATGGCGCCGAATCGCCAGCCGGGTGTGAAGGGCGTGCCGCAGCGCGGCTGATGCAGGTACGGCAGGGCCCGGCCTCTTCGCGGGCATGCCCGCTCCCGCAGGTGCGGTACTGGCCCAAAGGTCGCCGCTGTCCCTCTGGGAGCGGGCGAGCCCGCGAAGAGGCCCGCAAAAGCAACACGAATGTTGGCTGTAACCCATAACAACAAGAACAACCTCACGCCCCACACCCAAGGAGGCAACATGGCCACCTACCTCGCCAGCGCCGAAAAACCCGGCACCGACACTGCCCACAGCGTCCCCCGGCGCTATGCCTGGGTGGTCTTCGCCCTGACCTTCGGCCTGCTGATCTCCGACTACATGTCGCGCCAGGTGCTCAATGCAGTGTTCCCGCTGCTCAAGGGCGAATGGGCGCTGAGCGACAGCCAGCTCGGCCTGCTCAGCGGCATCGTCGCGCTGATGGTCGGCCTGCTGACCTTCCCGTTGTCGCTGCTGGCCGACCGCTTCGGCCGGGTACGCAGCCTGGTACTGATGGCAGTGCTGTGGAGCCTGGCCACCCTCGGCTGTGCCCTGGCCGAAAACTATCCGCAAATGTTCATCGCGCGCTTTCTGGTCGGGGTCGGCGAGGCGGCCTATGGCAGTGTCGGCATCGCCGTGGTGGTCGCCGTGTTCCCTCGCGACATGCGCTCGACCCTGGCCGGCGCCTTCATGGCCGGCGGCATGTTCGGCTCGGTATTGGGCATAGCCTTGGGCGGCGTGTTGGCCCAGCACCTGGGCTGGCGCTGGGCATTCGCCGGCATGGCGTTGTTCGGCCTGATGCTGGCAGCGTTGTACCCGCTGATCGTCAAGGAAGCGCGCATTGCTCCCAAGTGCGTCCAACCGATGCAGGGCAACGCCAGCCGACCGCTACGCAGCCTGTACAGCAGCCGTTCGGTCATCGCGGCCTATGTCGGCAGCGGCCTGCAGCTGTTCGTCGGTGGCACAGTGATCGTCTGGATACCCAGCTACCTGAACCGCTATTACGCCATGGACACCGACCGCGCCGGGGCGATTGCAGCAGTGATCGTGCTGTGCAGCGGCATTGGCATGATCCTCTGCGCCATGCTCTGCGATCGCCTCGGGCGGCACCGCCCGGAGCGCAAGATCAGCCTGGCCATCGCCTATTGCCTGGGCAGTTGCGCGCTGTTGTCCATTGCCTTCGCGTTGCCAGCCGGTACCGCCCAGCTGGTGCTTGTCTGCCTGGGCATGATGATTGCCGCCGGCACCAACGGCCCGTCCAGTGCGATGGTCGCCAACCTCACCCACGCTGCGGTGCACGGCACGGCATTCGCCACCCTGACCCTGGCCAACAACCTCTTGGGCCTGGCCACCGGGCCGCTGGTCACCGGGCGTATCTCCGACCTGATCGGCCTGCAGGCGGCCTTCCAACTGGTACCGCTGATGAGCATCGGCGCAGCGCTGGTGTTCTTCCTTGCCAAACGGCATTACCAAGGTGACATGGAGCGTCTGCACACGCCGGCCCACGAAGCTGCCGGCGCACCCCGGGAGTTGAAACCGTGAAACAGTTGTTGTCCGTCGAGGTGTTCTTCGATCTGGTCTGCCCATGGTGCCTGATCGGCCAGCGGCACCTGCAGGCCGCCCTGTTGCTGTTGCGTCGCGAACGGCCACAGCTGCAAGTCCAACTGCACTGGCGCGGCGTACAGTTGCTGCCAGGCTTACCGGCCAGCGGCCTGCCGTTCCATGCGTTCTACCTGCAGCGCCTGGGCAGCGAGGAGGCGCTCCGCGAGCGCCAGGCGCAGGTGCGCGCCGCCGCGAGCGTGGTCGGTGAAGACATCGATTTTTCGCGCATCCGCCGCATGCCCAATACCGGCAATGCCCATCGGCTGCTGCAGCGGGCCGCCGGGTTGCTGGGTTCCTCGCAACAGGAAGCCTTGCTGGCACAACTATTCATTGCCTATTTCCACCAGGGCCGTGACCTGGGGGATAGCCGCGTGTTGCTCGGCATCGCCCGGCGTTTCGGGCTGCAAGCTGTTCAGCTTGCCGATTGCCTGCGCGACGACGGCAGCCCGTTCCTCGATGGGGCAGGGCGCGCAGGCAGCGCCGTGCCGCGATTTCGCTTCAACCAGGGGCCACTCATTGCTGGCGCGCAACCCGCCGAGGTGCTGTTCACCGCCATGATCGCAGCCCTGCAAGAGGTTGAACGGGCATGAGCCGGCGCATTGCATTGGCCCCCAGCCAGGTCCCGGAGCGCAACGGCCGTGCGCTGTTGACCTGCGAAGGGCGCAGCGTCGCGCTGTTCAATGTCGCCGATTCGCTCTACGCCATCGACGACAGCTGCCCGCACCAGGGCGCGTCGTTGTGCAGCGGGCGCCTGGAAGGTCGGGTCATCCAGTGCTGCGCGCATGGCCTGCGTTTCGACCTGGCCAGCGGCTATCTGGTGAATTCCACGGCATTGAAGGTTGCCAGTTACCCGGTCGAACAACAGGGTGGGCAGGTCTACATCGTGTTTGATAATGAGGAGGCGGAGCAATGAACACACTGGCATTGAGCGCTGCCCATCAACGCGTCCGCGCCCTCGCCCCAGGGGTGGTGGTCAGCCTGATCGTGGGCGCTGCCGCCAGCTTTCTCAGTGAGCACTATGGGGCGCCAGTCATGCTGTTTGCCCTGCTGCTGGGGATGGCACTGAATTTTCTCGCGTTCGATGGCCCCTGCAAGGCCGGCATCGAATTCACCGCGCGCACAGTACTGCGCCTGGGTGTAGCGCTGCTTGGCATGCGCATCACCCTCGACCAGATCGCCAGCCTTGGCTGGAAACCCGTGGTTCTGGTGGTCACCCTGGTGGTGGTGACCATCTTCGCCTCGGTGGTGGTGGCCAAGGCGCTGGGTTTTTCACGGCTGTTCGGCATGCTCACCGGAGGGGCGACGGCCATTTGTGGCGCTTCGGCGGCGTTGGCGCTGGCTGCCGCCTTGCCCCAGCACCCGCGCAAGGAGCATGCGACGCTGTTCACCGTGATCGGCGTGTCGGCGCTGTCGACCCTGGCGATGATCCTGTATCCGATGATTGTCCAGTGGCTGCACTTGTCGCCTGCTGAGGCCGGGGTCTTCCTTGGCGCAACCATCCACGATGTGGCTCAGGTGGTGGGGGCGGGTTACAGCATGTCCACCGAGACCGGTGACATCGCCACTGTGGTCAAGCTGATGCGGGTGGCCATGCTACTGCCGGTCATTGTCTGCGCGGCGATGATCACCCGTCGCCACGGCCTTGAAACTGGTGGCCAGCGGCCACCCTTGTTGCCCTGGTTTGCGGTCGGCTTCCTGCTTCTGGCCTGCCTCAACAGCACCGGGTGGGTGCCGGTGGCGGTGCAGGGCGGCATCAATGACCTGTCGCGCGGCTGCCTGGTGGTGGCGATCAGTGCCCTGGGTATGAAGACCCAGCTCAAGGCGCTGGCCTCTGTCGGCTTCAAACCCATTGCGCTGATGGTTGGGGAAAGCGTGTTTCTGGTGCTGCTGGTGCTGGCGTTGATGCACTGGGGGCTGCAACCTTCCGCCTGACGCATTCACTGGTAGCAGCGGCTTCAGCCGCGATCACCGGCAAAGCCGGTGCCGTCCACGGGGTCGCCTGCTTCGCGGATAAATCCGCTCCTACACTTCATCGTGCCGGGCCCGCCAGCTGGCCGGCGGCATGCCGAACTGGGCGATGAACCAGCGGGTGAATGAACTGGGCATGGAATAACCGAGCATGTCGGCAATGCGCCCCAGCGAATAACCGGGGTTTTCCAGGTAGCGCATCACCAGGTCGCGGCGCACGCCGTTGATCAGGTGCTTGAAGGTCAAGCCGTTTTCTTCGAGGCGCCGCTGCAAGGTGCGCACGTTCATGCCCTGCGTCTGTGCCACCTGCTCGATGGTCGCGCGGCCCATGGGTAGCAGCAGGTAGATGGTCTTGCGTAGTTCCAGCTCCAGCGACGGGGTGCCGCCTGCCGGCAGGCTGTCCAGGTAACGCTGTGCCAGGCGGGCCATGGCTTCGTTGGCCTGGGGGCTGGCGCTGTCGAGATCGGCGGCGGGGCAGACGATACCGTTGAACTCACTGCCGAACACCAGCGTGCAGCCGAAAATACGCCGATGAGTTGCCAGGTCGGACGGGGCCGCGTGGGTGAAATTGGCGCTGATCGGGTGCCAATGGGCACCCAGCAGGGCCGCGCACAGGCGCATCATCACGCCGATGGCCAGTTCGGTGGCCTGGCGGCTGCAGGGTGCGCGCCCGTTGATCACCTCCTCACGAATGACCACCGTCTTGCCGGCTTCCTCGATATGAATGGCCAGGGCGTCATTGAGCAGGTGTCGGTATTGCACGATCACCTGCAAGGCATCGCGCAGGGTGCGCTGGTGGCTGAGCAGCAGGCTGATTTCGCCGAAATCCGAAAGTTGCCGCAATTCGGCCATGCGCAGGCCGAAGCTTTCGCAGTGGCTGGCGCTGGCCGAGGCTTCCAGCAAGGCAATGACGCTGGCAACCGGGATCCGCCGGTTGGGGTCATCGAGCAACGCGGCACTGAGGCCGACCTGCGCCAGCAATGCATGCGGGTTCAGGCCCAGGTGGCGGGACACTTCGAGGTAGTTGGTCAAACTGGCGGCACGGACGAGGGCAGGCATTATTGTTGTTTTCCATGTTGGGTATGCCGACATGCGTTGTGTGCCTTATAGCCTGCGTGTCATGAATTGAAAAGCAAAGCCTGGCAAGCCCTTTGTCATCAAATGAAAAGCCTCTGACGCGCAATGTGAAGCACCCCAAGGGCGCGCTGTTTACTGTGAACCTCAAGAGCTGCATCCCGATACGAGGTTCAACGTGGACAAACTGCAAACCACTGCCACCGTGTTGATTGTCCCTGGCCTGCGCGAGCATGTCGCCGGGCATTGGCAGACCCTGCTCGCCAGCCGCCTGGCCAAGGTCCGCAGCGTACCGCCGCTGCAGGTTGACCGGCTGAGCTGCACGGCCAGGGTTGAGGCGATCCAGCGTGAACTGGAGCAGATCGAGGGCGAGGTGCTGTTGGTGGCCCACAGCGCCGGGGTATTGATGGTCGCCCACTGGGCCGCGCGCTATCAGCGCGCAGTCAAAGGGGCACTGCTGGCGGCGCCACCGGACCTCGGCGCACCCTGGCCGGCCCACTACCCAAGCCCGGCCAGCCTGGCCGAGCACGGCTGGGCGCCTGTGCCGGAGGCAGCGCTGCCATTCCCGAGCATCGTAGCTGCCAGCAGCAACGACCCCCTGGCCAGCTACACCGCGGCTGGCGACCTGGCCCGTCGTTGGGGCAGCGAACTGGTCAGCCTGGGTGCCGTTGGACACCTCAACCCGGCTTCCGGCTTCGGTCACTGGCCACTGGCCGAAGCCCTGGTCCGTCGTCTGGATAACCCGAACCTGCAATAGCGCATGGACGCCCCAGCCACGCCCGCATGAGACGGGCGGCGTAAAAAACAATAACAATATGTGGAGCCATCGTAATGCCAGAACACCGCATTCACCGTGCTGTGAAACCACAGCGCTGCCTGCTCGCCTGCGCCATCAGTCTGCTCTCGCTGCCTGCCGCCCAAGCGTTCGAAGTCGACACTGGCGACGAAAACTGGGCCGTGCGTTTCGACAACACCGTCAAGTACAACTATGGCGTGCGCACCGAAAGCGCTGACCAGCGCCTGCTGGGCACGCCCAACAGCAACGACGGTGACTACAACTTCCGCAAGGCCGGCACCAACATTGCCAACCGCATCGACCTGTTGACCGAGCTGGACGTGGTCTACCAAGGCAATACCGGTTTCCGTGTCAGTACCGCCAGCTGGTATGACAAGGCCTACGACAACACCGGTTCGAACAGCAACCCGTTCGTCAACGGTAACGGTGACCAGTCCGGTATCAACCCCAGCCTCAATGGTTTGCCCGGTACCGGCGTGCCGCTGGGCAGCCCGCACCTGAGCAATTACGCCCAGCGTTACTACAGTGGCCCGTCCGGTGAAGTGCTGGATGCCTTCGTGTTCTTCAGCCGTGAAGTCGGCGAGGCCTCGCAGGTCAGCGCCAAACTCGGCCAGCACAACCTGTTCTGGGGGGAAACCCTGCTCAACCCGGTGCACTCGCTGAGCTACGGCCAGTCCGGCCTGGACCTGGCCAAACTGGCTGCCTCGCCGGGCACTGAAGCCAAGGAACTGTTCGTGCCGCGCAACCAGCTGTCGACCTCGTTCCTGGTCAACGCCGAACTGACCTTGGGTGCCCAATACTTCTTCGACTGGGATGCTGCCCGCCTGCCTGAAGCTGGTACCTACTATGGCGGCTCGGACGTGGTAGGCGAGGGCGCCCAAAGCTTCCTGCTCGGTCACACCGGCACACCGGGGCTGATTCCGCTGCGCGGTGCGCTGACCAGCATCCGCCGTGGCCATGATCTGAAACCGGGCAAAAGCGGCGACTGGGGCGTCATGGCCAAATGGTCGCCAGAGTGGCTGGGCGGCACTCTCGGGTTCTACTACCGCAAGACATCCGAGATCCTCCCGCAAGCCTGGCTCGATGCACGCGGCATGACTGTCGCCAACGGCCCGTTCGGCAACCCGCCGGGCAGCCGCCAGGGCGCGGTCGGCAACCTCTACAACTCGCTGCAAAGCACTACCTACCAGTTCGCCTATGCCGACGACATCGATATCTACGGCGTGAGCCTGTCCAAGGATGTCGGCGGCGTCAGTGTCGGCAGCGACTTGAACATCCGCCACAACATGCCGCTGGCGAGCATCCCGACAATCGTCAGCGCCCCCGGCCAAGCTGGCCTGGGCGGCGGCTTCGGCCTGCTGCCGGCACGCCTGCCCAGCAGTGGCGTGATCTACGACGTGCCCAAGGATGGCGACAGCCTGAGCGCCACCGGCGACACCCTGCACTGGACCTTGAGCGGCCTGATGACCATTGCCGACACGCCGCTGTTCGACTCGGCAACCCTGCTTGGCGAACTGTTCTACAGCAACCTGCTCAAGCTCGATAGCCACAACGCGGCGTTGTACAAGGGCAAGAGCAGCTACCGCGGCATCGACAAGGCCACCCGCGACAACTGGGGCATCGCCGTCAACTTCACCCCCACCTGGTACCAGGTGCTACCGGGCATGGACCTGAGCATGCCGCTATCGGTCAACGTCGGCGTCGACGGCGTGTCGCCGGTGCAGGGCGGCGGCGCCGAGAACACCGGCAACTACGCGGTGGGCGTGAGCGCCGCGCTCTACAACCAGTACTTCGTCGACCTCAAGTACGTCGACAGCTTCGGTGAGACCAAGGCCTGCAAGGATGGCCAGACCGATGGCAGCACCCCCAACGCCCTGGACGGCGAACAGGATTACACCTGCTACGGCGGCGGTTATGCCTCGTTCTCCGGTGGCGGGGCCACCACCGAGGACCGTGGCGCCCTGTATCTCACTGTCAAGACGACCTTCTGAGTCCTCTTTCCCAGAGCCTGCACAGGAAGACAAACATCATGAAATGCGTACGTACCCTGCTGGCCTCGTGCCTGTCCCTGGCTGCGCTGAATGCTGCCCAGGCCGCTGTTTCCAATGACCAGGCCGCGCGCCTGGGCACCAGCCTGACCGCCATTGGCGCGGAAAAGGGTGGCAATGCCGATGGCTCCATCCCGGCCTACCAGGGCGGCCTGCTGGCACCACCGCCGGGTTACCAGACCGGTGCCAGCATGCGCCCCGACCCGTTCGCCAGCGACAAGCCGGTGCTGGTCATCGATGGCAAGAACGCCGAGCAGTACAAAGACCAGCTGACCGCCACCACCTTCGAGCTGCTCAAGCGCTACCCCAGCTACCGCGTCGATGTCTACCCGACCCACCGCAGCGTGGCGTTGCCCCAGGCGGTGCTCGACAACACCCGCAAGAACGCCACCGGTGCCAACAGCAAGGAGGGTGGCACCGCAGTGGACAACGTACTGCCGGGCATCCCGTTCCCGATTCCGCAGAACGGCGCCGAGGCCATGTGGAACTTCCTGCTGCGCTACCAGGGCGTGAGCATGACCGCCAAGTACGACTCGTGGAACGTCGATGCAGCCGGCAAGCCATCACTTTCGACCACCGGCCAGGCCAACATCAGCTACCCGATCTACGAGGACATGGCCAGGCCGATCGGCGCCAAGGACACCTATTACCAGATGAAGCTGGTGTACACCGGGCCTGCCCGCCGCGCCGGCGAAGCGATGATGCTGCGCGATGCGGCCAACCCGCTGGTGCAGCCCCGCAGTGCCTGGCAGTACCTGCCTGGCCAGCGCCGGGTAAAGCTGGCGCCGAACCTGGCCTATGACACGCCCAACCCGGGCACCTCGGGCTCGGGGACCTATGATGATGTATTCGTCTTCAACGGTGCGCTGGACCGCTACGACTGGACCCTGGTCGGCAAGCGGGAAATGTACGTGCCGTACAACACCTACCAGCTGACCTACAACACCGACGTCAAGCAGCTGATCACGCCCAACCACCTGGCGCCGCAGTTCGTGCGCTGGGAGAAGCACCGGGTATGGGTGGTGGAAGGCAAGCTCAAGGACGGCGCGCGCCACATCTACCACAAGCGTCGCTTCTATCTTGACGAAGACAGCTGGATCGCCCTGGCGTCGGACCAGTACGACGCCCGTGGCCAGCTGTACCGCGGCTCGTTCGCGTTCCTCACCCAGAGCTACGACAAGCAGACCCCGGACGCCACGCCGTTCATGATCTACGACCTGATCGGCGGCACCTACAACCTCAACGGCGTGGTTGGTGCCTACGGCGGCATCCGCTACATCGACCCACTGTCGAAAACCCAGTGGTCGCCCGAGTCGCTGGCCGGCAACGGTATTCGCTGAACCTACCGAGCAGAGGTGGCAATGTCTGTCTTCAAACGATGCAGCGTGGTGATGCTGGCCCTGGCCACGCTGCAGGGCGCGGTACAGGCGGCGCCCTTCACCGATGTGCTGGACCTGCCTGCGATGCCCACTGCGCTGGCTGCCAGCAGCACCTTGCGCGATGTCACCCTGGCCGGGCAACGCCTGGTGGCGGTGGGGCCGCGCGGGCACATCGTGTATTCCGACGACCACGGCGCGCGCTGGCAGCAAGCCCAGGTGCCGGTCAGCGCCGACCTGAACGCCGTGAGCTTCGCCAGCGCCGAACTGGGCTGGGCGGTCGGCCATGACGGTGTGGTGCTGCACAGCCGCGATGGTGGTGTGCATTGGCACAAGCAACTGGATGGTCGGCTGCTGGCCGAACGGCTGCCGGGCTCGGGCAGTGACAACGCCCTGCTCGATGTGTGGTTCAGCGATGCGCGCAACGGCTATGCGGTGGGCCTGTTCAACCTGTTGTTGCACACCACGGATGGCGGCGAGCACTGGCAACCCTGGCTCGGCCATGGCGACAACCCGCAAGACCTGCACTTGACCAGCCTGGCCGCCATCGGTGAAGAGTTGTACATCACCGGCGAGCAGGGCCTGCTGCTCAAGCGTGATGGCGAGCGCTTCATCCGTGTCGCAACGCCTTATGCCGGCACGTTGTTTGGCGCGCTGGGCAAGCCCGGCCTGCTGCTGGTGTACGGCCTGCGTGGGCACGTCTACCGCAGCACTGACGGCGGCCAGCACTGGCAGCCGGTAAGCACCGGTATCACTACCAGCATCAGCGCTGCCGGGGTCGACCGTGAAGGAACGCTGTGGCTGGCCAGCCAGGCAGGCGACCTGCTGTTCAGCCGGGATGACGGTGCCAGTTTCAGCCCCGTGCCGCAAAGCACCCGGGGCCCGGTGACCGCGCTCGCTATCGACACCGGCAACGGCCTGGTGCTGGTGGGTGAGCGGGGCGTGCGCAACCCGGTCGGTAATTCCACGCTGCACCCATGACAAGAGAAGACCCCGATGGCCGCTACCCGCCAAGACACCCTACCGGTAATCCGCAACCTCGACGATTTTGACGCGCACTCGGGCAACGGCCTGGAGCGCCTGGTGTTCAACCACCGCCTGCCGTTCGTGCTGGGCATGCTGCTGGCCACCCTGGTGCTGGGCTACATGGCGCTGACCCGTCTTGAGCTGCGCCCCAGCTTTGACAAGATGCTGCCGCAAAGCCACCCCTACATTCACAACTACCTGGAACATCGCTCATCGCTGCGTGGCCTGGGCAATGCCGTGCGGGTGGTAGTGGAGAACACCCGGGGCGACATCTTCGACCCGGGTTACCTGCAGACCCTGCGGCACATCAACGACGAGCTGTTCCTCAGCCAGGGCGTGGACCGAGCCTGGTTGAAGTCGCTGTGGAGCCCGGCGGTGCGCTGGACCGAGGTGACCGAGGAGGGCTTCCAGGGCGGCCCGGTGATGCCCGACAGCTATCACGGCGCGCCAGACGATATCGAGCAACTGCGGCAGAACATCGAGCGCGCCAATATCGTCGGGAGCCTGGTGGCGCGTGATTTCAAGTCGAGCATGCTGATCGTGCCGTTGCTCGATCAGGACTCGGCCACGGGCAAAGGCCTCGACTACCACGCCTTCTCGGAAAAGCTCGAACAGTTACGCAGCCAGTACCAGGCCAGCGGCCAATACCGTATCCATGTGATCGGCTTCGCCAAGCTGGTGGGCGACCTGATCGACGGCCTGGTTCAGGTGATGGCGTTCTTCGCCCTCGCAGTGCTGACCAGCCTGGCGATCATCTACACCTATACCCGCTGCGTGCGCAGTACGCTGCTGGTGGTGCTGTGTTCGTTGACCGCGGTGGTGTGGCAGCTGGGCCTCGTTGCCTGGCTGGGCTATGCCATCGACCCGTATTCGATCCTGGTGCCGTTCCTGATCTTCGCCATCGGAGTGTCGCACGCCGCGCAGAAGATGAACGGCATTCTCCAGGACATTGGCCGTGGCACCCACCGTCAGGTGGCTGCGCGTTATACCTTCCGCCGCCTGTTCGCCGCCGGGGTCACTGCGTTGTTGGCCGATGCGGTGGGCTTTGCCGTATTGATGCTGATCGATATCCCGGTGATCCAGGACCTGGCCATCACCGCGAGCATCGGTGTGGCGGTGTTGATCTTCACCTCGTTGCTGTTGATGCCGGTGGCGCTGTCGTATGTCGGGGTCGGCCGCAAGGCAGCCGAGCGAGCGCTGGCTATTGATGCCCGTGCCGCGCGGCATCGAGGCTTCGGTCGGCTTTGGGACTTGCTCGATCGCCTCACCGAACGCAAATGGGCCAGCACCGCATTGCTGGCAGCCCTGGCGCTGGGGGCAGTCGGTATCTGGGGCAGCCAGCAGCTGAAGGTCGGTGACCTGGACAGTGGCGCACCCGAGTTGCGCGCGGATTCGCGCTACAACCGCGACAACGCCTACATCACTCAGCATTACGCGCTGTCCAGCGACACTTTCGCGGTCATGGTCAAGACCGCCCCGGAAGGCTGCCTGCAATACCAGACGCTGATCCTGGCTGACCGCCTGGCCTGGGAACTGCAGCAATTGCCAGAGGTGCAGACTACCGTGTCGCTGGCCAACGCCGTACGCCAGATCACTGCCGGTACCTACGAAGGCAACCCGCGCCTGAACAGCCTGCAGCGCAACCAGGACGTGCTCAACTACGCTGCCCAGCAGGCCTCGGTCAATGCCCCGGAGCTGTTCAACAACGACTGCTCGCTGATGCCGGTCATTGCCTACCTCAAGGACCACCGCGCCGACACCCTGGCCAAGGTGGCGGCCGTGGCCGAGCGCTTTGCCCAGGCCAACAGCAGCGCCGGGCAGCAGTTCCTGCTGGCTGCCGGCAGTGCCGGTATCGAAGCGGCCACCAATGTCGTGGTGCGCGAGGCCAACAATCGCATGCTGGTGCTGGTCTACCTGGCTGTCACGCTGTTCTGCCTGTTCACCTTCCGCAGCTGGCGGGCCACGTTGGTGGCGATCCTGCCGCTGATGCTCACCTCGGCGTTGTGCGAGGCGCTGATGGTGGCCATGGGCATTGGCATCAAGGTTGCCACCTTGCCGGTGATCGCCCTGGGCGTTGGCATCGGCGTGGACTACGCGCTGTACCTGCTCAGCGTGCAGCTGCATTACCAGCGTGCCGGGCTGAGCCTGGCCCAGGCCTACCAGAAAGCCGTGGCCTTCACTGGCCGGGTGGTGGGGCTGGTCGGCATCACCCTGGCGGCCGGGGTGGTCGGCTGGGCCTGGTCGCCGATCAAGTTCCAGGCCGACATGGGCCTGCTGCTGACCTTCATGTTCCTGTGGAACATGCTCGGCGCGCTGGTGCTGATCCCTGCGCTATCGCACTTCCTCCTGCGTGACCTGGCCGCTTCGGTGCCTGCCGAGGCCCAGGCCACGCCGCTTCCGCAAACCCAAGAAACCGAGTGCTCGCCTCATGTCTGATTACCTTCCACCACTGCGCGACATGGATTTTCTGTTCAACGAAGTGTTCGACATCCCGGCCTGGTGGGCGCTGACCCCCGCCCTGGCCGAGCAGGTCGATGGCGACACTGCCCGGGCCGTGCTCGAACAGGCCGGCCGGCTGATTGCCGAGGTGGTGGCGCCGCTCAACCGCAGGGGAGACGAGCAAGGCTGCCGCTGGGACGCCGGGCAGGTACATACCCCTGACGGTTTCGCCGATGCCTACCGGGCATTCGCTGCCGATGGCTGGGTGGGCGTTGCCGGTGCCCCGGAATATGGCGGCATGGGCATGCCGAAAGTGATCGGCGCACAGCTCGAGGAAATGCTCAATGCCGCCAACCTGTCGTTCGGCCTGTACCCGATGCTTACCGCCGGAGCCTGCCTGGCGCTGCTCAACCATGCCAGCGAACCGTTGAAGGCGCTGTACCTGCCGCCCATGTACCAAGGGCGCTGGACGGGTTCTATGTGCCTTACCGAGCCGCATGCCGGTACCGACCTGGGGCTGATCCGCACCCGTGCCGAGCCAAGCGCCGATGGCCGCTACTGCATAACCGGAACCAAGATTTTCATCACCGGCGGTGAACAGGACCTGACCGAGAACATCATCCACCTGGTGCTGGCGCGGTTGCCGGGTGCGCCCGCCGGGCCGAAGGGCATCTCGCTGTTCCTGGTACCCAAGGTACTGGTTGACGCCGACGGTGCGCTGGGCGAAGCCAATGCGGTGAGTTGCGGTTCGATCGAGCACAAGATGGGCATCAAGGCCTCGGCCACCTGTGTGATGAACTTCGACGATGCCATCGGCTACCTGGTCGGCGAGCCGAACAAGGGCCTCAATGCCATGTTCACCATGATGAACTACGAGCGTCTGGGCGTAGGCATCCAGGGGCTGGCCCTGGGCGAACGCTCCTACCAGGGCGCCATCGCCTACGCCCGTGACCGCTTGCAGGGCCGCGCGCCGAACGGCGCCGCAGCGCCGGCGCAAAGTGCCGACCCGATCGTCGTCCACCCGGACGTACGGCGCATGCTGCTGATCATGAAAGCGTTGAACGAAGGCGGGCGGGTGTTTTCCACGTATGTGGCGCTGCAACTGGACCTGGCCAAGTACAGCGAAGACGCCGCCGCGCGCGCCCGTGCCGAGGCCAGGGTGGCATTGCTCACACCGCTGGCCAAGGCGTTCCTCACCGACATGGGGCTGGAGACCACCGTGCACGGCCAGCAGGTGCTCGGCGGCCATGGTTACATCCGTGAGTGGGGCCAGGAGCAGTTGATCCGCGACTGCCGCATCACCCAGATCTACGAAGGCACCAACGGCATCCAGGCCCTCGACCTGGTGGGGCGCAAGCTGCTGGCCGATGGTGGCCAGGCTTATCGCAGTGTGTCCGCCGAAATCGGCGCGTTTGCCGAGGCGCTGCCCGCAGCCTGTGCTGAGTTCAGCGCACCGCTGCTGGCGGCCGTGCGCAATCTCGACGAGCTGACCGCCTGGTTGCTCGACCGCGCCCAGGACAACCCGCGCGAACTGGGTGCGGCGGCGGTGGAGTACCTGCACGTGTTTGGCTACACCTTCTATGCCTACCTGTGGGCACGCATGGCCGTGGTCTGCCAGGGCCACCCGGCGCCCGAGCCGTTCCACCATGGCAAGCTGGGCACCGCGCGGTTCTACTTTGCACGCCTGCTGCCGCGCATCCATTCGCTGAGCGCCAGTGTCAGAGCCGGCAGCGACAGCCTGTACCTGCTCGAGGCCGGCCAGCTATGAACAAGGCTACCAGAGTCCCCACCCGTATCATGCCGGCGGCCGAGCAGGCCTATGCCTACCCGCTGTTGATCAAGCGCCTGCTGTTGTCGGGCGTGCGCTACCAGCCCAACCAGGAGATCGTCTACGCCGACAAGCTGCGCTACAGCTACACAACGTTGCTCGAACGTATCCAGCGCCTGGCCAATGTACTGACCGCTGCCGGGGTCAAGCCTGGCGACACCGTGGCCTTGCTCGACTGGGACAGCCACCGTGCGCTGGAATGTTTCTTCGCCGTACCGATGCTGGGTGCGGTGCTGCATACGGTGAACGTGAGGCTGTCTGCCGAGCAGGTGCGCTACACCATGAGCCACGCCGAAGACCGCCTGGTACTGGTGCATGACGACTTCCTGCCATTGATGGCGCAGTTACGCGATGACCTGCCGACGGTCGAGGGCTTCATCCGCCTCAGCGACGCTGACCCCGAACCGCAGGGCGTACCGCTGCTGGGCGAGTACGAAGGGTTGTTGGCGGCTGCCGAGCCGCAGTTCGAGTTCGCCGACTTCGACGAGCACTCACTGGCCACGCTGTTCTACACCAGCGGCACGACCGGCAACCCCAAGGGTGTGTATTTCAGCCATCGGCAACTGGTGCTGCATACCCTGGTCGAGCAGGGCACCCTGGCGGCTTGTGGCGAAGCGCCGCTGCTGCGCACAGGCGACGTGTACATGCCCATTACCCCGATGTTCCACGTGCATGCCTGGGGCATACCCTATGTCGCCACGGCGCTGGGCATCAAGCAGGTCTACCCCGGGCGCTACGAGCCCAACCGGCTGGTGCGTCTGTTCCGCGAGGAAGGCGTGACCTTTTCCCACTGCGTGCCCACGGTGCTGCAGATGATGCTGGACTGCGACGAGGGGCGGCGCGCCGACCTGGCGGGCTGGAAGATGCTGTTGGGTGGCAGCGCCCTGACCATGGCCCTGGCGCAGCGCGCCAGCGAGCGCGGCATCAGCGTGCATTGTGGCTACGGCATGTCGGAAAGCTGTCCGCTGCTCAGCATCACCCACCTCAGCGCCGAGCAGTTGGCATTGCCCATGGCCGAGCAACTGTCGCTGCGTATCGAAGCCGGCGTGCCGATTGCCCTGGTGGACCTGTGCATCGTCGACAGTAAGGGCAGGGAGGTGCCCCACGACGGCGAAAGCCTGGGTGAAATCGTGGTGCGCGCGCCATGGCTGACCCAAGGCTACCTGCACGAACCGGAGCAGGGCGCAGCCTTGTGGCTGGGCGGCTGGATGCACACCGCAGACCTGGCCTGCATCGATGCGGCGGGGGTGGTACGTATTCGTGACCGAATCAAGGACGTGATCAAGACCGGCGGCGAGTGGGTCAGCTCGGTAGCCCTGGAGAGCCTGATCAGCCAGCACCCGTCCGTCGCGTCGGTAGCGGTGGTCGGTATTCCGGACCCGCACTGGGGAGAGCAACCGCTGGCGCTGGTGGTCTGCCGTGACGGCATGCAGTTCGACCAGGCCACACTGGCCGGGTACCTGCAGCCGTTTGTCGAACGGGGGCAGTTGAACAAGTGGGCGATACCTCGGCAAGTACGCTGTGTAGGAGAGCTCCCCAAGACCAGCGTGGGCAAGCTCGACAAGAAGCGCATTCGCCAGACGCTGGATACAGTGACGGCACAGGCCCGGCCGGTTGCCTGATTGCGAGGGCAAGAAAGCGGATGCAGGCGAGGTTGTGCATGCGTACAGTGGGCGCAACGCAATCTCGCAGGAGCCAGCCATGTCCAGCGCATTCACTTTCATGCAGTCACCCGTCGGCACCTTGACCCTGGTGGCCCGTAACGAGTGCCTGGCCGCCGTATTGTGGGAAACGGAACGGGAAAACCGCGTGCGCCTCGGCACCCTGCACCGCGACGACAGGTGCCCGGTGCTGCTGGAAACCGCCCGCCAGCTCAGCGAGTATTTCGCCGGCAAGCGCCAGCGTTTCGAGCTGGCGCTGGATTTCGCCGGCACTGCGTTCCAGCGCCAGGTCTGGGCCGCGCTGCTGGCGATACCGTTTGGCGAAACCCGCAGCTACAGCGACATCGCCCGGCATATCGGCAACCCTGCCGCGGTGCGCGCGGTAGGTGCCGCCAATGGCCGCAACCCGATCTCGATCATCGCCCCGTGCCACCGGGTGATCGGTGCTTCGGGCAGCCTGACCGGCTTCGCCGGCGGCCTCGCGGCCAAGCAGTACCTGTTGGCGCTGGAGGGCCGGCAAAGCCTGGCGCTGGACTTCTAGCCTGTCAGAACCAGCTGGCGACCAGGCAGGCCAACACGGCCAGTATCGAGCCGGCCAGCAGGGTGTACTGGCGCCGGGCTCGGCGTGCGTATGGCCTGACCCTGCGCAGGTACTCGCCGGGTGTCGGCGCATCGGGGCGGTGGCGCAGGCCCTCGGCGACATCAGCCAGTTGGCCCTGGATGAGCAGACCGCTCAGGTAGTAAGTGCAGGCATAGCTCAGCACTGCCAGAGTCAAATAGATCATGCCGGGAGCGGTCTACAGGGACACAGCGATAGCTGCAGCGCTACGGGTGTCGAACACGATCATCCCTTCGCCGTGATCATCCAGCCTGGCCAGCAAGCGCCCCTGGCGGTCCCAGGCCGCCGAGCCGCCGGCAGCGATGAAGGTGTCGGCCGGCCCCACGCAGTTGGCCAGCAACACCGGCATGCCCAGCTCGCGGGCGACCTCGGCGTAATGCGCATGACCTTCGTCGATGCCCTTTGCGGTTTTCGCCACGCTGACCAGGTACAGGTCGGCGCCCTGCTCGCGCGCTGCCACCGCGTGTGCCATGAACATCGACTCATAGCAGATCGCCGGCGCCACGCGATGTTCGCCCAAGTGCAGCTGCAATGCCTGGTCGCCTGGCGTGAAGTACTGCAGCTCGTCATCATGCAGGCGCCGTTTGGCATAGGCCTGGCGCGGCACACCGGGGCTGAAGATCGGCATGCCGATGCGAATACCTTCAGGGGTCGGCAGCGGCAGGCCCACGGCAACGGTGATGCCAAGCCGGTCGCAGGCTGCCTGCAGCGGGTCCAGCCGTGCGGCGCTGACTGGCAGGGCCGCCTGGCGGGCGAGGGTTGGCTCATAACCGGTCAGCGACAGTTCCGGGAACACCACCAGTTCGGCACCGAGGGCCGCGGCCTGCTCGATGCAGGCCAGGTGGCGCTCCAGGTTGGCTTGCACATCGCCCTTGAAAGACCTTGATTGCACGGCGCACAGTTTCATGAAAAACCATCCCTGGCAGTTTGAAGAGTCGAGCATACTCCCGCTAACAACGCCTGTTCCAGTGAAGGATTTTCAGAACGATGGACGAGCGGCGAAACGCTGGCGGAACCAGTCGTCCAGCATGGTTTTCTCGGCATACAGGCGGTCGTTGCTGCCAGTGAGCCGGCCTGGGCGGCTGAGGCACATCCTGTCGCTGACCCGCTCCCGGGCCTGCCGGTCGGGTTTGCCAGCTTGGCTGAGGGTGTAGCTGAGGTCGATGGTCGGCCAGGAGATATCACGCATGAAGCGCACACCGTAAGCCTGGCCGTGCCAGGGCTCGAAGCGCCCGGCAAGGTCGATATCGCGGATGTCGATGGCCAGCCGCTGGCCCGGTTGCAGGTAGCGCCGGCCCAGCTTCTGCAAGTACCGGTCAGGGTTTTCATTACATAGGCATCGGCGCCACGTTCGTGACCGTGGCTGCCGAGGCTGGCATCGCGGAACTGTTCCGGGTGGTCGAAGCGCACTTCGACCTGCGCGGCAGGTGCTGCGTGTGCCATGCTGTGGAGTGACAAGGCCATGAGCACGGCACACCTGAGCACGGTATGCATGATGCACCTGCGCAGTGGCGCGGGCGTGCCCCCATTTTACTCCGGCAAGGCGGCAGCAGCAGAGGGACATTGCCATGAAACGGTTTCGGCGGGTAGCCGCCAACACGCGGGGACGGGACCTGGCAGTGGGTGATATCCACGGCCACTTCCAGCGCCTGCAGGCGTGCCTGGAGGCGGTGGGGTTCGACCCGGCGGTGGACCGCCTGTTCAGCGTCGGCGACCTGGTCGACCGCGGGCCGCACAGCGAAGCTGCGCTGGAATGGCTGGCCCAGCCCTGGCTGCATGCTGTGCAGGGTAACCACGAAGCGCTGGCGATCACCCGCCTGCGCGGTGGGCGGCTCGACCTGGACATGTATCGTGCGGCGGGCGGTGGCTGGTTTCTCGACCTGCCGCCGGGCGAGCAATTGCGTTTTGTCGAACGCTTCGAGCAACTGCCCATTGCCCTCGAAGTGGAAACCGCCGGCGGCCTGGTTGGCCTGCTGCATGCCGACAGTCCGTTTGCCGACTGGGAGGTGTTGCGTACCTGGCTGGAGCTGGATGACGACCCCGAGATGCTGGAGGTGTGCCAGTGGTCGCGGCGGCGCCTCAAGGAAGGCGATACCCGGCCGGTGAAAGGCCTGCGGGCCTTGCTGGTCGGCCACACGCCGGTGTTGCAGGCCAAACAGCTGGGTAATGTCTGGCACCTGGATACCGGCGGCTGGGCCAGCGGCCATTTCAGCCTCATGGACCTGGCCACGTTGCAACTGCTCAGCGCTGCGCCAGGTGCAGCAACAGCGCCAAGGCCAATACCACCAGCATGACCCCCGAGGCCCGTTCCAGCCACGGCAGGATGCGAGCGAAACGCCGCAGCACCACTGGGTTGCCGATGGCCACGGCAACCAGCAGGTCCCACAGCAGCACGATGCTGAACAGCCACAGGGCGCAGGCCGCTTTCCAGCCGGCGCCGGTGCTGGCGACCATGCTGGCCAGGCTGGCATAGAACAACGCGTTCTTCGGGTTGAGAATGCCCGACAGGAAGCCCATGCCCAGGCTCCGCCACCAGCCTGCCACAGCCTGGCTGGCCGTGACGCCGCCCAGCCCGGAGCGCCCGGCGTGGCGCAGGAACAGCACGCCGATGTACAACAGGTAACCGGCACCGGCCAGTTGCAGGGCGCTGAACAGCGGGCTGCCTTCCTGTAGCACCGACAGGCCAGTGAAGGCCATGGCGATGAATGCGCCATTGGCCAGGGCGATACCCAGGCAGGCGCCGCTGGCGACCCGCCAGCCGCTGCTGATGGAGGTGCGTGCGACCAGGAAGAAATCCGGCCCGGGGGAGAGCAGGGCGAGAAAGTGGGCGAGGGCGATGATCAGGAACTGCTGCATGGAGGGGTGGCTGCGGTGGTGGAAAAGCCAGACTCTGCCTTCTAGCGTCCACAGCGTATTGAACAATATTGCAAAGCCCGCCAGCCTGTGCCGCCCACGCGCGCCTTCAGCCCCCTCGGTATTGCCCGGGCGTCACCCCCACATAGGCCTTGAACACCCGCTGGAAATGGCTCTGGTCGGCAAAACCCAGCCGGTAGGCCACTTCTGCCAGCGCCTGCCCTTCACCGAGCAGCTGGCGGCCACGGTTGACCCGCGCATTGAGCAGGTAGGCATGCGGGGTAAACCCGGTGGCCGCGCGAAAGGCGCGGATCAACGCGTAACGCCCAAACCCCGACTCGCGGGCCAGTGCATCGAGGCTCAACTGCGCAGGGTCGAGGCCCTCGATGCGAGCGAGCAGTCCACTCAAGGCGCTCGCCCCCAGCGCCGGTGCCGGCGCCAGCGGTGGATGCGCGGTAACATCCAGGTCACCCAGGAAGGCAATCAGCGCGGCATCCTTCTGCGCACTACTGGCGCTGGAAAACAGCAAGCGATTCAGCTCGCAGAACTGCCGATACAACTCCGGGTCCCGGCAGATACGTGCCGGTTCACCGGGGCCGGCGCCGCCCAGCGCCGACTCCAGGCGCAATTCTGCCAGCCAGTCGCCAGCTACATGCAGCATCTGGTAGCTCCAGGCCTGCCCGGGTTCGGGATTGCAGGCATGCACACGCTGGGCCGGGACCATGACCAGCGTACCAGGCGTCAGGCGTTCCTGGCCGTTGCCGGCGCCAGTAAAATGGCTGACACCAGCATCCACCGCACCGATGGAAAACGTCGGGTGGCTGTGGGCCTTGTAGCAGGCCCGGCTATGGCAGGCGCGGCGGCTCTCGACATGCGGCAGGGCCGGGTCGCGCCACAACGCGGCATGGGTACGCGGCATCACGGAGTCCTCGGTAGGGCCTGCAGCTTATCAGGCACTGCGCACCCATACAGTTTTTTACACCGGCTGTAACTTGACCGCCAGGCCCGCAGACGCCGGAATAGGCACTGATTGCCAGAGGGAAAAATCATGGATCTTTCGAGCCTGCTGCTGTTCATCCCGGCCTGCTTTGCCTTGAACATGGCTCCGGGGCCTAACAACCTGCTGTCGCTGCACAATGCCAGCCGCTATGGCCTGCGCACGGCCTGCGTGGCCGGTGGCGGGCGTATCGTCGCCTTCAGCGGCATGATCGCCCTGGCCGCCATGGGCCTGGCGGTGGTGCTGCATACCAGCGAATACCTGTTCCTGGCGATCAAGGTGCTCGGCGCGGCGTACCTGTTCTACATTGCCTGGCAGCTGTGGCGGGCGCCGGTGGGCGAGGCGCGGGTGGCCGCTGACCACCCGCGCGGTACCTGGCGCCTGGCCCGCCAGGAGTTCTGGGTGGCAGCCGGCAACCCGAAAGCGATTTTGATCTTCACCGCCTTCCTGCCGCAATTCGTCTCGGTCGGCAGCGCCACCCCGGTGGGCGAGCAGTTTCTTTGGCTGGGTGGGTTGTTCCTGCTGCTGGAGTGGGCCGCCATCGCCATCTACGCAGGGCTTGGCGCGTACCTGCAGCGCTGGTTCAGCCAGCCTGGCCCGCGCCGGCGGTTCAACCGGGTCAGCGCCTCCCTGCTGGGCTGCGCCGGCCTCGGCCTGCTGGCTGCGCGGCGCTAGCGCCCATCAGTCGCGATAGAAGGTCTGCACCAGGTGGTAGCCGAACTTGCTCTTGATCGGCCCGTGAACCACGCGCAGGGCCTTCTTGAAGATCACCTGGTCGATGGCGCCGACCATCTGCCCGGGGCGAATCTCGCCCAGGTCTCCGCCGCGCTTGCCCGAGGGGCAGATGGAGAACTTTTTCGCGAGCACATCGAAAGCCTCGCCATTGGCGATGCGCTGCTTGAGCTTTTCGGCTTCGTCAGCGGTCTTGACCAGGATGTGGCGGGCTTGGGCTTTCATGGCAGTACCTGTGCTTCGTGGTGCAAAAAAGTGCGCATTATGCCTGACTCACCCGCGCTGAAGCCATTGCGCATTGCCTGTCGGAGCGGCGATAGACATCATGTCTGCAGTTCCTTGCGCTCGCGAAACTGCTCCAGCGCCTCGGGGTTGGCCAGGGCGTCGGTGTTCTTCACCGGCAGGCCATGCACCACATTGCGTACCGCCAGCTCCACCACCTTGCCGCTGATGGTCCGCGGAATGTCATCGACCTGGGCGATCACTGCCGGCACATGGCGCGGCGTGGTGTAATGGCGGATGACCTGGCGGATCTGCTGGCGCAGGGCATCGTCCAGGTGCAGGCCATCGCGCAGGCGCACGAACAGCACCACCCGTACATCGCCGTTCCAGTCCTGGCCGATGGCCACGCTTTCCAGTACCTGCTCGACCTTTTCCACCTGGCGGTAGATCTCCGCCGTGCCAATGCGCACACCACCCGGGTTGAGCACGGCATCGGAGCGGCCATGGATCACCAGCCCGCCCTCGGCGCGC
Source organism: Pseudomonas sp. TE21394 (assembly GCF_054057835.1). NCBI lineage: Bacteria > Pseudomonadati > Pseudomonadota > Gammaproteobacteria > Pseudomonadales > Pseudomonadaceae > Pseudomonas > Pseudomonas sp. TE21394. The sequence goes on from NZ_JBSRZR010000001.1 coordinate 4,564,056, forward strand.
TGTTCGGCGTAATCGCCCTGGGCCCATACGCCGGGGAACTGGCTGAAATAAGCGTCGTGATAACGGCGGCCGTCCGGGTCATGCCAGAAGCCCAATGGCATGCAGGGGAAATGGCGCGTGCACACCAGCTCGCCTTTTTCGCCCTGCACCGGTTGACCGTGCTCGTTCCACACCTCCACTGCCATACCCAGCCCCTTGCACTGGATTTCGCCACGGCGCACCGGCAGGGTCGGGTTGCCCAACACGAAGCAGGAGACTATGTCGGTGCCGCCGGACATGGAGGCCAGGCACAGGTCGGCCTTGAACTTGCGGTACACGTAGTCGTAGCTGTGCGGCGACAACGGCGAGCCTGTCGACAGCAATAGCCGCAAGCCGCTCAGGCGGTGGCTGGCCGCCGGCTCCAGGCCGGCCTGCTCCAGCGCCGTCAGGTACTTGGCACTGGTGCCGAAGACGTGGATGCCCTCGGCGTCGATCAGGTCGAGCAGGCGCTCTGGCCCCGGGTGCAAGGGTGAGCCGTCGTACAGCACCAGCGTAGCGCCCAGCGCCAGGCCGCTGGCCAGCCAGTTCCACATCATCCAGCCGCACGTGGTGTAGTAGAACAGTACCTCATCGGCCTTCAGGTCGTTGTGCAGGCCGTGTTCCTTGAGGTGCTGCAACAGCACGCCACCGGCGCGGTGGACGATGCACTTGGGCACGCCGGTGGTACCGCTGGAGTAGAGGATATACAGCGGATGGTCGAACGGCAGCGGGGTGAAACGCGGCTCGCCCCCGGGCTGGTAGAAGTCATCCCACAGCCTGACGCTGGCGGCCTGGAACTCGGCGGCGTGCGTGCCGCTGCGGGTATGCGGTACCACGACCAGCTGTTGCAGGCCGGGCAACTGCGCGCACACCTGGTTGACCTTGTCCACCTGGTCAATGTCTTTCCCGGCGTACTGGTAGCCGGCGCAGGCGATCAGCAGCTTGGGCCCGATCTGGCCGAAACGGTCGATGATGCCGTGCACACCGAACTCGGGTGACGAGCTGGACCAGACAGCGCCAAGGCTGGTGCAAGCCAGCATGGCGACCAGGGTCTGCCAGGTATTGGGCATGATGGCGGCGACCCGGTCGCCAGGGACGATGCCGGCAGCCTTGAGGGCGTTCTGTAGCCCGGCTACCTGGGCGGCCAGCTGGGCATGAGTGAATACCTGGCGTTGACCGTCTTCGCGTATGGCGATCACGGCAGGACGGTCGTCGCGACGGCGCAGCAGGTGCTCGGCGAAATTCAGGGTGGCGTTGGCAAACCACTGGGCATCGGGCATCTGCGCACTTTCGCGCAGCACCTGGCTGGGCGGGGTGTGCCAGTGAACGTGGAAATAGTCGGCGAGGGAGTGCCAGAAAGCCGCGCGCTGCTCGATGCTCCAGCGGTGCAGCGCCTGGTAGTCATCGAGTTGCAGGTTGTAGCGCAGGTTGACCCAGCGGCGGAAGGCATCCATCCGGCTGGCCTCGATCTGCGCCGTGGAGGGGCGCCAGAGCACATCGTTCATGCCGAACCTCCTGCTACTGCCAGATATGGGAGTGAACCTGTAGGAGCGGCCTTGCGCCGCGATGGGCTGCGAAGCAGGCCCGGCAATTTGTGCTGCGAAGCTGAAAATCCGGGTCTGCTTCGCAGCCCATCGCGGCGCAAGGCCGCTCCTACAAGGAACGGTGTCTACTCTACTTTAGCCTTTTGCACGTCCGGCGATGCGCTCCAGATGCGGTAGCGCACTTCGACATCCTTGGGCACATACACCACCACTGGCAGCTTGCTGTTGTAGCGCAGCAGGAAGCCTTCGCCGACCACAGGCACGAAGGCCTCGGTGTTCTTGCCGTCGGGGCAGGCCATCAGTGTGCTGGCCGGGCCACTGACCTTGTCCAGGCGGTAGTAGCTGTAGCCCCAGCCTTCCAGGGTGCGTTCCTCCAGGCTGCCGCCCAGGCGTTGACGGTTGCAGTCCACCTGCAAGGTCTTGCCAGCAAGTATTTCCAGTTTGTAGGCCGATTCATCGGCCTGCGCGGGCAGGTGAATGACCTGCCGGGTGAAGCCTTTTTCCGCCTCGGGGTAGGGCGCGACATCCTTCAGGCTGGCAGCTGACGCGTGCGCGGCAGCCACCAGGGTCAGGGCCAGGGTCGCGGTCATCGGGGTTGGGCGCATAGGGCCTCCTTGCAGATAAACGAATGCAAGGCCAGCGCCAGATCCAGGCCGTCCCTCACTGGGCCAGCCAGCCACCGTCGACGTTCCAGGCGGCACCGCGAACCTGGCTTGCGGCCTCGCTGCACAGGAATAGTACCAGCTCGCCCAGCTGCTCGGGGCTGACGAAAGCCAGTGAGGGCTGCTTTTCAGCCAGCAGATCGTGTTGCGCTTGTAGCGGATCGCCACCGTTGGCCGCACGATCGTCGATCTGCTTCTGCACCAGCGGGGTCAGCACCCAACCTGGGCAGATGGCATTGCAGGTCACGTTGCTGGTGGCAGTTTCCAGGCCCACCACCTTGGTCAGGCCCACCACCCCGTGCTTGGCCGCCACATAGGCGGCCTTGCCGGTCGAACCGACCAGGCCATGCACCGAAGCAACATTGATGATGCGCCCCCAGTTGCGCGTGCGCATGCCAGGCAAGGCCAGACGGGTGCCGTGAAACACGGCCGACAGGTTGAGCGCGATGATCTTGTCCCAGCTTTCCAGCGGAAACTGCTCCACCGGCGCCACATGCTGGATGCCGGCGTTGTTGACCAGAATGTCGACGCCGCCGAAGGTCTGTTCGGCCAGGGTGAACAGGGCCTCGATCTGGGCCACGTCCGAAAGGTCGGCCGGGTGATGCACCACCTTCACCCCGTGGCGGGCGATCTCGGCTATTGCCGCTGCCGGGTCGCCAAAGCCATTGAGCACGATGTTGGCGCCCGCGCGGGCCAGCACCTGGGCAATGCCCAGGCCGATGCCGCTGGTTGAACCGGTGACGAGTGCAGTCTTGCCGTTGAGGGTCATGCAATGCTCCTTAGACGATGCCGGTGGCGTAGAACATGGTGATGACCACGAACACCGCCAGGGTCTTGATCAGGGTAATACCGAAAATGTCCTTGTAGGCCTCGCGGTGGGTCAGCCCGGTCACCGCCAGCAAGGTGATGACGGCGCCATTGTGCGGCAGGGTGTCCATGCCGCCGCTGGCCATGGCCGCTACCCGGTGCAGCACTTCCAGCGGTATGTTGGCGGCATTGGCCGCGGCGATGAAACTGTCGCCCATGGCCGCCAGGGCGATGCTCATGCCGCCTGAGGCAGAACCGGTGATACCGGCCAGCAAGGTCACGGTGATGGCCTCGTTGACCAGCGGGTTGGGGATGCCGCGCAGGGCGTCGGCCAGTACCAGGAAGCCCGGCAGCGAGGCGATCACCGCACCAAAACCGTATTCCGAGGCGGTGTTCATCGCCGCCAGCAAGGCGCCGGCCACGGCACTTTTGCTGCCCTCGGCCAGGCGCGCACGAATGGCGCCGAAGGCACATACCAGGACCATCAGGATGCCCACCAGCAAGGCCGCCTGCACCGCCCAGATTGCCGTGAGCTTGGCCACGTCGCTTTGCACCGGCGCGCTCATGCCGGGCAGTTGCAGGCTGTGGCTGGGGCCGTACCATTGCGGGATCCAGTGGGTGAAGAGCAGGTTCATCACGCCCACCAGCAGCAGCGGCGACAAGGCCAGCCAGGGGTTGGGCAAGGCCAGGTCGGCGGCGGTTTCCGGTTCGTTGCGCAAGTTGCTGCCGTAGCCTTCGCCGGCACGTTGCGCCTTGTTGCGCTGGCGCTGCAGGTAGGCCATGCCGGCACAGAACACGAACAGCGTGCCGATCAGGCCCAGCCAGGGCGCAGCCCAGGCGGTGGTGTTGAAGAAGGTGCTGGGGATGATGTTCTGGATCTGCGGGGTGCCGGGCAGGGCGTCCATGGTGAACGAGAACGCGCCCAGGGCGATAGTGGCCGGAATCAGCCGTTTGGGGATGTTGCTCTGGCGGAACATTTCGGCCGCGAACGGGTACACCGCGAACACCACCACGAACAGCGAAACACCGCCGTAGGTGAGCAGGGCGCAGACCAGCACGATCACCAGCATGGCCTGGCGCGTGCCCAGCACGCGGATGGCCGCGGCGACGATCGAGCGGGAGAAGCCTGACAGCTCGATCAGCTTGCCGAACACCGCCCCCAGCAGGAACACCGGGAAATAAAGTTTGATGAAGCCGACCATCTTCTCCATGAACACCCCGGTGAATGCGGGAGCCACGGCGGCCGGGTCGGTGAGCAGCACGGCGCCGAGGGCGGCGATCGGGGCGAAAAGGATTACGCTGTAGCCACGGTAGGCGGCGAGCATCAGCAGGGCCAAGGCGGCGAGGGCGATGAGCACGGTCATCGGGGTAGGTCTCCTGGGTGAGTCTTGTTTTTATCGGTGCCCAGGCCTTTGCGGGAATCGTGCCAATTTGTAACTGATTGATTTATATGATTATTTTGTTTTTATGTGGATTTCAGTCTCTAATTTGAGATTTTCGCGCCGTTTTGCCGCCCGTCGCGACGCAAGGCCGCCCCTACACGGACGTCGCGATCACCGGTTGGAGCAGCCTCGTGTCGCGAACGAGGGCAGCGCCATTACAGCCGTCTCCAAATAGAAAATAAAAGTCTCGAATCAGAGACCAAGCGCCACCATCTTCTTGTACAAGGTCGACCGTCCCAACCCCAACGCCGCTGCAGCCTCAGGCACGTTTCCTTGATGCTCGGCCAATGTCCTGGCAATCAACTCGCGCTCGAACTGCGCGCAGGCCTCGCGGTAGCTCTGGCGTATGGGCGCCTGCGCCACCGGGCTCAACGGCCCCAACGCCGTATGCAGGTCGCCAGCCCCGAGCCGCGGCTGGTCCGCCAGCAAGGTGGCGCGCTCCAGCACATTGCGCAATTCGCGGATGTTCCCCGGCCACGCATGCCGTGCCAGCAGCTGCTGCGCTTCCGGCTCCAGCTCATACTGGCTGCCCAGCTCGCTGAGGATGGCTTCGCACAGGGCCGGCAGGTCTTCCAACCGCTGGCGCAGCGGTGGCACCTCGATCGGCAGCACGTTGAGCCGGTAATACAGGTCGGCGCGGAACGCGCCGCGGGCGATGGCTGCCTGCAGGTCGATCGAGGTGGCGGCAATGATGCGCACGTCGCTGCGCAGCATCTGGTTCGAGCCTACCGGTTCGTACTCCTTCTCCTGCAGCACGCGCAACAGCTTGCTCTGCAGCGCCAGCGGCATGTCGCCGATCTCGTCCAGAAACAGCGTGCCGCCTTCGGCCAGTTGCAGTTTGCCGCTGCGGCCCTTGCGGTCGGCGCCGGTGAAGGCGCCGGGGGCAGTGCCGAAGAACTCGGCCTCCAGCAGCGTCTCAGGGATCGCGGCGCTGTTGATGCTGACGAAGGCCTTGTGCGCGCGCGCCGACGCTGCGTGGATGGCATGGGCGAGCAGTTCCTTGCCGGTACCGGTTTCGCCCAGCAGCAACACCGGCGAATCACTGCTTGCGCCACGCCGGGCGCGGCGCTTGGCCTCCAGGCTGGCGGCGCTGCTGCCGACGAACTGGGCGAAGCTGTATTTGGCCTGGCGGGCGCGCAGCTGCGAGCGGGTCGAGGCCAGCTCCTGCTGCATGCTGGAATAGCGCTTGAGCAGCGGCGACAAGCTGCGCAGCTGGTCGAACAGGGCAAAGCCGATGGCGCCGATCAAACCACCCTGGTCGTCGTGGATCGGCAGGCGCATGACCACCAGCGGCTCGTTCGGGGTGTCGAGCATGTCCAGCAGGATCGGCCGGCCATTGGTCACCACTTCACGCATCAGGCTACCGGGAATCACCGCCTCGCACGGCTGGCCGATGGCGCCGGCGGCATCGGCCAGGCCGAAACGCCGGGCATAGCGTTCGTTCATCCAGACAATGCGCGCCTGGCGGTCGACGATCACCGTGCCTTCGCTGGACTGCTCGATGATCTCGAACAGCGAGCGGATCGCCAGTTGCCGAACCTGGGGGTAGTCCTTGAGGCTGTCGCTGTCGTGCATGGGTCAAATTCCAAAACATGTATGAGCAGGCCTGGCCTACCCCCTGGGATCGAACGCCTCGCGCAAGGCATCGCCGATAAACACCAGCAGCGAGAGGATCACCGCCAGTGCAAAGAACGCGGTAAAGCCCAGCCACGGCGCCTCCAGATGCTGTTTGCCCTGGGTCACCAGCTCACCCAGCGAAGCGCTTCCGGCCGGCATGCCGAAACCAAGAAAGTCCAGTGCAGTGAGGGTCGTGATTGCCCCGGTCATCATGAACGGTATGTAAGTGAGCGTGGCGTTCATCGCGTTTGGCAGGATGTGCCGCAGCATCACCTGGCTGTCCGCCAAGCCCAGCGCCCGGGCCGCCTTCACGTACTCCAGGTTGCGCCCTCGGAGGAATTCGGCGCGCACCACATCGACCAGGGTGAGCCAGGAAAACAGCGCCATGATCCCCAGCAACCACCAGAAGTCCGGTTCGACAAAGCCGCTGAGGATGATCAGCAGGTACAGCACCGGCAGCCCTGACCAAACCTCCAGCAGGCGCTGGCCGAGCAAGTCGACCCAGCCGCCGTGGTAGCCCTGCAGGGCGCCGGCCGCCACGCCGATGAGTACGCTGACCACGGTCAGGGCAAAGGCGAACAGCAACGATACCCGGGTGCCGTACAACACTCGAGCCAGCACGTCGCGGCCCTGGTCGTCGGTGCCCAGCCAGTTGCTGGCGCTGGGCGGGCTGGGCGTGGGCACCTGCAAGTCGTAATTGGGCGTATCGGCACTGAACGGGATCGGCGCGAACAGCATCCAGCCGCCCTGGTCGGCGATCAGCTGGCGCACATAGGCGCTGCGGTAGTCGGGCTGGAACGGCAACTGACCGCCGAACTGCTGCTCGGTGTAACGTTTGAGCGCCGGCACATACACCTCGCCCTTGTAGCCCAGCAGCAACGGCTTGTCGTTGGCCACCAGCTCGGCACACAGGCTCAACAGCAACAGGCAGGCGAACAGCCACAGCGACACCCAGCCAAGGCGGTTGCGGCGAAAGCGCTGCAGGCGACGGCGCGCGACCGGCGAAAGCATCAGTGCGCCCTCGTGTCGAAGTCGATGCGCGGGTCGAGCAGGGTATACGACAGGTCGCCGACCAGGCGGATCAACAGGCCCGCCAGGGTAAAGATGAACAGCGTGCCGAACACCACCGGGTAGTCTCGCGACACTGCCGCTTCATAGCTCATGCGGCCCAGGCCATCGAGCGAGAAGATCACCTCGATCAGCAACGAGCCGGCGAAGAACACCGTGATCAGCGCCTGCGGCAACCCGGCAACCACCAGCAGCATGGCATTGCGCAATACGTGGCCATACAGTACCCGTCGCTCGTTCAGGCCCTTGGCCCGGGCGGTGACCACGTATTGCCGGGAAATCTCGTCGAGGAACGCATTCTTTGTCAGCAGGGTGAGAGTGGCGAAGCCACCGATGACCAGCGCGCCTACCGGCAGCACCAGGTGCCAGAAGTAATCGGCGACCTGGCCCAGCAGGCTTAGTTCGTCAAAGTTGTCCGAGACCAGGCCGCGCACCGGGAACCAGTTGAGCGAGGTGCCGCCAGCGAACACCACGATCAGCAGCAGGGCGAACAGGAACGAGGGCAGGGCGTAGCCGACCACGATCAACGCACTGCTCCAGGCATCGAAGCGGCTGCCATGGCGTACCGCCTTGCGAATGCCCAGCGGGATCGAGACCAGGTAGGTGATCAGCGTGGCCCACAAGCCCAGCGACAGGGTAACCGGTAGCTTGTCGAGGATCAGCTCGGTGACCTTGGCGCCACGGAAGAAGCTGGTGCCGAAGTCCAGCCGGGCGTATTGGCCGAGCATCAGCCACAAGCGCTCGGGGGCGCTCTTGTCGAAACCGTACTGGCGTTTGATCTCTTCGATCAGCTTCGGGTCCAGCCCACGGCTGGCGCGGGACTCGCCATGCACCACCTCGGCCCGGGCAGCGGGCGCACCGGCGCCAAGCCCTTGCAGGCGCGCCACGGCCTGTTCCACCGGGCCGCCCGGCGCCGCCTGGACGATGGCGAAGTTGACCAGCAGGATCGCCAGCAGGGTCGGAATGATCAGCAACAGGCGGCGCAGGATGTAACCGGTCATGGCGAAGCCTTCAGGCGCTCGGCCATCTGCGCATTGGTCAGCGCGCTGGGGCTGATCTCCCACCAGGTGTCCAGGCCTTCGTCATAGGCAGCCTGGACCTTGGGCCGGCCGAAGCGGTTCCACCACACGGTGGAGCTGCCAGGCGGGTAGTAGTTGGGGATCCAGTAGTAGTTCCATTGCAGCACCCGGTCCAGGGCGCGGGCATGCTGCAGCATGTCGGCCTGGGTGGCAGCGCGCACCAGGCCGTCGACCAAGTGATCCACGGCAGGGTCCTGCAACACCATCAGGTTGTTCGAGCCGGGGTCGTGGGCCGCTGCCGAGCCAAAGTAGTTGTACAGCTCGGCGCCAGGCGACAGGCTGACCGGGTAGCCGGTCACAATCATGTCGTAATCGCGGGCCATCAGGCGGTTGACGTACTGGGCCGAGTCGACATTGCGGATGTTCAGCGTCACGCCGATCTGCGCCAGGTTGCGCTTCCACGGCAGGAGCAGGCGCTCCATGCCCGCCTGGCCGTTGAGGAAGGTGAATGCCAACGGCGTGCCCTGGCTGTCGACCAGGCGATCGCCCTGCGGGTGCCAGCCGGCCTGTTCGAGCAGGGCCAGGGCCTGCAACTGTTGTTGGCGGATGATCCCCGAGCCATCGGTGACCGGCGCGCTGAACACGCGGCTGAAGACTTCGTCCGGTACCTGGCCACGCAACGGTCCGAGCAGTTTCAACTCACCGGCATCGGGCAATTGGCGCGCGGCCAGCGGGGTGTTGGAAAACACGCTCTGCTGGCGGATATACAGGTTGCGCATCATCTGCCGGTTGCTCCATTCGAAATCCCACAGCAGGCCCAGTGCCTGGCGTACGCGACGGTCCTTGAACTGCGCTTGGTCAAGGTTGAATACGAAGCCCTGGGCAACCTGCGGCTTGGCCGGGCCCAGATGGGCACGCTGCAGGCGCCCGTCATCCAGTTGCGCGCCGACGTAGCCCAAGGTGTAGGCGGTGGCGGAGAACTCGCGGTTGTAATCGTAGCCGCCGCCCTTGAGCACCTGCCGCGCCACCTCGGTGTCGCCGAAGTACTCGATGCGCAGCTTGTCGAAATTGTAGCGGCCACGGCTGGCCGGCAGGTCCCGTGCCCACCAGCTCGGGTCACGCTCGAAGGTGATGCTGCGGCCGTTGTCGATGCGGCCGATACGGTATGGCCCGCTGCCGACTGGCTTGTCGAAGCCGGCGCCGTTGGCGAAATCGCGCTGCTGCCAGTCGTGCTCGGGCAGCACCGGCAGGCTGGCGAGGTCCAGCGCCAGGGTACGACCGTGCCCGGGTTTGAAGTCGAAACGCACACGCCGCGAGCTTTCCACGGCCACCCCGGCAACGTCGGCGAACTGGGTGCGGTACCTGAGGCTGCCCTTGCTCATCAGCAGCTCGAAGGTGAAGCGCACGTCTTCGGCGCGCACCGGCTTGCCATCGGCGAAGGTGGCACGCGGGTCGATGTCGAAACGCAGCCAGGCGTCATCCGGGCCGCGCTCCATGCGCCGGGCAATCAAGCCATAGACGGTATAGGGCTCATCGAACGAACGCATGGCCAGTGGCGCGTAGAGCAGGCCATCGACCTCGCTGACGCCGATGCCTTTGTCGATGTACGGCAGGATATGGTCGAACTGGCCGATCTCGATGGCCGAACGGCGCAGGATGCCGCCCTTGGGCGCGTCGGGGTTGACGTAGTCGAAGTGCTGGAAGCTGGCGTTGTAACGGGGCGCTTCGCCGTAGACGGTGAGGGCGTGGGTGGGGGCGGCGTGGGCTTCGAAGGCAAGGCAAAGCAGGAACAGGCAACGCACCCCCTGCAAGAGCGGGCTTGCCCACGAATGCGGCCATGCAGGCAACCGGGCTGCCTGCGCTGACGCGTCCGCGGGGGAACCCGCTTCCACAGGGACCTTCACCGGCGCTGAGGGCTCAGTCCTGGCGGCTGGTCACTTCCAGCAGGTGGTAGCCGAACTGGGTCTTCACCGGACCTTGCACGGTATTGACCGGGGCGCTGAACACCACGGTGTCGAACTCCTTGACCATCTGGCCCGGGCCGAACGAGCCCAGGTCGCCACCCTGGCGGCTGGACGGGCAGGTGGAGTTGGCCTTGGCGATTTCAGCGAAGTCGGCACCCGCTTCGATCTGGGCTTTCAGTTCGTTGCATTTCTCTTCGCTGCTGACCAGGATGTGGCGGGCGGTTGCACGGGCCATGGGTACTGCTCCTTGGGGGAAAAGAGGCAAGCCTAGCGCACTTGTCCGGGGTATGTCTCGCCAGCCTTGCACGCGGCCTGGCGGAGTTGTTCCGCGGCCTGGCACAACAGGGTTTCGGTCGACGCCCAGCCCAGGCAACCGTCGGTGATCGACACACCGTATTTCAGTGGCCCCTTGCCCAGTGCCTGGCAGCCATCGAACAGGTGGCCCTCGATCATTACGCCTACGATCGAGCGGTCGCCGGCCAAACGCTGCGCCAGCACGTCGGTGAACACGGCAGGTTGGCGCGCCGGGTCCTTGCCGCTGTTGGCGTGGCTGCAATCGACCATGATGCGCGCCTGCAGCCCGGCCTTGGCCAGTGCCTGGCGGGCCATGGCGATGCTCTCTGCATCGTGGTTAGGGCCTTTGTGGCCACCTCGCAATACCAGGTGGGTATCCGGGTTGCCCAAGGTCTCGATGATGGCTGGGTAGCCCTGCGCATCCATGCCGAAGTGGCGGTGCGGGTGGGCGGCGCTGCGCATGGCGTCGCTGGCGATGGCGATGCCGCCGTCGGTGCCGTTCTTGAAGCCTACCGGCAACTCCAGGCCACTGACCATCTCGCGGTGGATCTGCGATTCGGTGGTACGCGCGCCAATAGCGGCCCAGGCCAGCAGGTCATCGAAATAGCCGGCGGCCATCGGTTGCAACAGCTCGGTGGCAATCGGCAGGCCGCGTTCGAGCATGTTCAGCATCAGCCCGCGGGACAGGGCGATGCCTGCGTGCATGTCGTCGCTACCGTCGAGGTGCGGGTCATAGGCCAGGCCTTTCCAGCCGACCGTGGTCCGCGGTTTTTCGACATAGGCACGCATTACCAGCAGCAACTGGTCGCCAACTTCGCGGCTCAGGGCGGCCAGGCGGTCGGCATATTCCAGGGCCGAGCGCGGGTCATGGATCGAGCATGGGCCGACGATCACCAGCAGGCGCTGGTCGTGGCCGTCGAGGATGTCGCGGATGGCCTGGCGCTGGGCATGGACTTGCTGGGCCAGTTCGCTCGACAGCGGCATTTGCTGTTTGAGCAGGTGCGGGCTGGGCAGACGCTGGCTGACGGTGGTATTGGCCGCTTGCGGCTGGGTCAGGGGCAGGGCGAGGCTGGAAGCTTGCATGGCGTATTTCCCTGGGCGGACGGCGGGTTGTGGCCCGCGCTGTCGGCCCTATCGAGGTGTTCGACAGATCGTTGAATGGGTTGCTGCGTTGCCACCTGTGGTAGACCGAACGGAGGCGGCAGGCTGGCCCGAACGGGATTGGCTAAATCGCCAGGCGTAGCTGTTGGCGGAGTAATAAGTGGCGTAGTTCATGAATCGGTCCTCAATGTGCATCGGTGTGGGACAAAGGCCTGAAAAGCAAAACCCCCGGTCGGGGGCCGACCGGGGGTTTGAGTATTCTCATGTTCGGCGGCCCCTCGAAGGTGGGCGCCGTGTGGGTATCGGCGCCTAGTGGCTAAACCAATACCCGAAGTAATAGCTGGCAGCTGCCATGCAGCCGGCAACAGCCAGCACAGGGCGCAGGTTGCGACCGGTGTGGTTGGCGTGGTTGCGGGTGTGTTTCGGCATGTTGCTCTCCAGTGAATGAGCCCGAGCTTACTTCAGTTCGGCCAGCCCATTCAATGAGTAAATGCTATGGCGTTGATCATTTGTTACTTGGGCTGACCGGTTCAATGCCCGTAGCGCCCGACCAGGCTCTGCGCGCCCAGCGCATGGTTTTGCAGCAACTGCAGCAGGCTGGTGCGGTCCAGCCCTTCGGGCAAGGTGCCTGGCGGCAGGTCGGTGGCGATCAGGGTCAACACATAGTGGTGCGGGTTGTCACCGGCTGGCGGGCAGGGGCCACGGTAGCTGAGCGTGCCCCGCGAATTGCGCCCCACCGTAACGCGTTGCCCGGTGAGGCCGGCGGCGCCTTCCTTCAGTCCATCCTGGCCCGGGTCGATGTTGTAGACCAGCCAGTGGACCACGCCGAGGCCCTTGCCGCCGTCCGGGTCGAACAGGATCAGGGCCAGCGACTGCGTGCCTGCGGGCAGGTTGTCCCAGCTCAGTTGCGGGCTGCGCTCTTCGCCGGCGCCGCAGGCCGGGTCCAGGCCAACCTGTGCCAAGGCGATTATCCCGCCGTCGGTAAACGATGATGAGCTGATCGACAGCGCGCCCTGGCCAGCCGTGACAGCCAGGGGACCGCCCGCGAGCAGGGCAACCAGCAGCCAGGGTGTGAGGTGCATGGCGAATCCTCGCTGGGGCGTTTCGGCGCAGTGTAGCCCAGCGCTGCCTCAACGGCTGTCCTGGTCCTCGGCATTGCCGCCGGTGTGGCCCGCGCCGGAGCCGGTGGCCTCACCGGTGCTGTTGGAGCCGCCAGCGGCGCCGTCGGCGGCATCGCTGTTGCTGCCGGTGTCGCTGCTGTCGTTGTCCCTGCTGCTGCCCGGGCTGTTGACGCTGCTGCCTTCACCGGCGGTCTTGCCACCTCTCTGGTCGGCTTGCGGGCGGGTGTCGGTATTGGTGCTCTCGCCAGCCGCGAGGCTGGTGCCGGCCAATGTGGCCAGGGCCAGGGCGAGGGATAGCGAAAGGGGACGAATGCGGATCATGGCAACACTCCTGGGCAGATGATCTGTCATTCGTTTGGCCGGGGACGAGAGGCGCGGTGCCATCGGCGCGACGAGTGGTAACGGGGCTGCGCAGCAGCCCCTTCGTTCAGTGGCTTGCGCTACGGCCGCCGGGCACAGGCTCGTTGTCGGCCAGCGGTGGATGCTCCTGGGCTGCGTGCATCAGGTCTTCAGTCACTCGCAACTCGGCCCCGGTCGGCGAGAAGGTGGTCGAAGCGGTGAACGGCGCCGGGTGTTCTGCCGCCGGGCGCTTGCCACGGCGCCACATGAAGAAGCACACCATGGCCAGGTTGACCACGGCGAAGGCCCAGAACAGGCCGGGCTCGCCGAATTCGGTCATCATCGGCGAGATCGCCACCGGCGCCATGGCGGACCCCAGCGAGTTGATCAGCAACAGGCCCTGGATCATCGGCACCAGCGCATCGGACGGCGCCCGGTCGGCCGCGTGGCTGACCGCCACCGGGTACAGGGTGAACACGCCGCCACCGAGCAGGAACAACATGGCCGGCAGCAGGACCGAGTCCGATGGCAGGAATACCGTCACCAGTGACAGCAGCATGCATAGCGCTGCCAGGGCGATCAGTACATCCTGGCGGTCCTTGCGGTCGGACCAGCGCCCGACCGGGTATTGCAGCAGCATGGCCCCGAGGATTACCCAGGCCATCATGTTGCCGACCTCACCCACCTCCAGGCCGATGCGTTGCAGGTACAGCGGTAGCAGGGTATAGATGGCAGCGATGGCCACACCCGAACCAAAGCAGCCGACCAGGCCCGATGGTGCGACGCCCAGCAACTGCCGCGGCTTGAGCGGTTCGACCTGGTCCAGCAAAGGCGACACCCGTGGCAGGATCACGATCGGCAGCACCGACAGCGCAGCCAGCACGCCGGCCAGCATGAACGGTGCGGTGTCACCCAGCTGGGTGATTTCGCCCAGGCCGGCCTGGGCGATCACCCCGGCGCCGTAGAAGGCGATCATGTACAGCGCCAGCAGACGACCACGGATCTTGGCGTCCCCGGCCAGCAACAACCAGCTCTCGATCACCAGGAACACGCCCACCGCCGCCCAGCCGTTGACCAGACGCAGCAGCGACCACCAGGTGACTTCGTAGAACAGCCCTTGCAGCAGGATGGTCACCGCGATCAACGCGGCGAAGCTGGTGTAGGCGCGGATATGGCCGATACGCAGGATCAGCCGGTCGTTGAAGATCGCGCCCAGGGTCAGGCCGATGAAGTAGGTAGACGAGACCACACCGATGGTGGTGGCCGATTCGCCGGCAGCGCCCAGGCGCAGGGTGGTAAGGGAAGACATGAAGCCGTTGCCCAGGGCAATGATGAACAGCCCGAGCAGGGGCGCCAGCGCCATGGCCAGCAAACGCGGAGACATAGGTACCTCGAGTGGGGGGGCGGCCCGCCAGGGCGACGGGCGAAAAGGACGCGCGATTCTAAGGGCTTGAGCGGTTTTGCCCAAGGGGGCCAGGCATGCGACGAGACGCCGCAGTCTGCGGCATAATGCGGCCCCATTCCCAAGGAAGGCAGGCCCCATGTTCGCCTCACTGTTCGCAGTCCTGGCCCCGGTGTTCATTGTTGCCGGTATCGGCTATGCCTGGGCCCGCAAGGGCCTGGACTACCCCACCGAATTCATCGCCCGGCTGGTGATGACCATCGGCACCCCGTCGTTGGTGCTGTCCACCCTCAGCCGTACCGAACTGCAGCCGCAAGCCTTCGCCAGCATGGCCATGGCTTGCCTGCTGTGCACCCTGGGCATGGCTTTGGCCGGCTGGCTGGTATGCTGCGCCACCGGCCGACACTGGCGGGTGCTGTTGCCGGCGTTCATGTTCCCCAACACCGGCAACATGGGCCTGCCCATCAGCCTGTATGCCTTCGGCGAACATGGCCTGGCCCTGGCAGTGGCGTTCTTCCTGACCCTGTCGATCGTGCAGTTCACCCTGGGCATGGCCATTTCCGGGACTGCCGCGTCGTTCAAGGCATTGCTGCGCAACCCCATCGTGATCAGCCTGGCCGGCGCCATGCCGATCATCTTTCTCGACTTCGAACTGCCGCGCTGGCTGGCCAATACCGCCAACCTGCTGGGCGGCACGACCATACCGCTGATGTTGCTGACCCTGGGTGTGTCGCTGGCCAGCATTCGCCTGCGCCAGGTCGGCAGCGGCATGCTGCTGGGCGGCTTGCGCATCGGCCTGGGCGCTGCGGTGGGCTGGGTGGTGGGCATGGCGTTGGCCATGGACAGCCTGGAGCGGGCGGTGTTGATGGTGCAATCGGCGATGCCGGTGGCGGTGTTCAATTACCTGATGGCGGTGCGCGCCAGGCGTGAGCCAGAGCAGGTGGCAAACCTGGTGATGTGCTCGACCATGCTGTCGTTTGCCTGGTTGCCGGTGGTGCTGGCCTGGTGGCTGTAGGCCTGCACCGGCCGCTGCGCCGGGGCCGGTGCTGGGCTTACAGGGCTTTGGCAAGAAACGGCGCGGTCCGGCTTTGCCCGCACTGCGCCACCCGTTGCGGTGTCCCGCTGACCACCACCTGGCCCCCGGCGTCCCCGGCTCCCGGCCCGATGTCGATCACCCAGTCACTTTGCGCCACCACCCGCATGTCATGTTCCACTACCACCACGCTGTGCCCGCCATCGACCAGGCGGTTCAGTTGCACCAGCAGGCGGTCGATGTCCCGTGGGTGCAAACCGTTGGTGGGTTCGTCCAGTACATACAGCGTCGCGCCACGGGCCATGCGTTGCAGCTCGGTGGCCAGTTTGATGCGCTGCGCCTCGCCGCCGGACAGTTCAGTGGCTGGCTGACCCAGGCGCAGGTAGCCCAGGCCGATGTCCTGCAGCACTTGCAGGCAGCGCCGTGCCGGTGGTTGTTCGGCGAACACCTGCAGGGCCTGGTCGACGGTCAACTGCAGCACCTGGGCGATGTTCATGCCTTGCCAGGTCACTGCCAGGGTGTCGGGGTTGTAGCGGGCACCCTGGCAGGTCGGGCAGGGCGCATAGACGCTGGGCATGAACAGCAATTCGACACTGACGAAACCTTCGCCCTCGCAGTTGGCGCAACGGCCCTTGGCCACGTTGAAAGAAAAGCGCCCGGCATCGAAGCCATGGGCCCTGGCCTGCTCGGTGGCGGCGAACAGCTTGCGCACTGTGTCGAACAGGCCGGTATAGGTGGCCAGGTTTGAGCGGGGTGTGCGGCCGATCGGCTTCTGGTCGACCTGAACCAGGCGCTTGATGCTGCCAAGCCCGCCGCTCACCTGGCCGCTGCTGGCCTGTTCGGGGGCGTCTTCCAGGCTCTGCTCCTCGGGCTCGTTGCGCGTCTCGGCATGGCCCAGGTGGGCACCCACCAGCTCCAGCAGGGCCTGGCTGACCAGGCTGGACTTGCCCGAGCCGGAAATGCCGGTGACAGCAGTGAAACAGCCCAACGGGAACGCGGCGCTGAGGTTGTGCAGGTTATTGCGGGTGATGCCGTCGAGCTTCAGCCAGTCGCAGGCCTGGCGTGGCGTGTGCGTGGCGTGCGCCGCTGCGTTGAACAGGTAGCTGCGGGTACAGGATTGTTCGACCCGGGCCAGGCCTGCGGGCGGGCCGCTGTAGAGAATGGTCCCGCCATGCTCGCCGGCGGCCGGCCCTACATCCACCAGCCAGTCGGCACGGCGCATGGTGTCCAGGTCGTGCTCCACCACATACACCGAGTTGCCGGCCTGCTTCAGGCGCTGCAACGCGGCGAACAGGGCTTCGCTGTCGGCCGGATGCAGGCCGGCGGATGGCTCATCGAGCACGTAGACCACGCCGAACAGCTGCGAATTCAACTGCGTTGCCAGGCGCAGGCGCTGCAGTTCGCCGGAAGACAAACTTGGGGTACTGCGCTCCAGGGCCAGGTAGCCCAGGCCAAGCTCCAGCAGGGTGTCAAGGCGTTCGAGCAGTTCGTGGGCGATACGTTGGGCGGCCAGGCGTTTTTCCAGGGTCGGCGCGTCGTGCTGTTGCGCCAGGTAGTCCGCCGCTGCCACCTTGCGCAACAGCGCGGCCAGTGCCTGCAGCGGGAGCTGCGACAGCTCGGCGATGTCCAGGCCGGCGAAGGTCACCTGCAGCGCCTCGCGCTTCAAGCGCTTGCCCTGGCACAGCGGGCAGGGGCTGGGGCGCATGAAGCGGGCCACGCGCTTGCGCATCTGTGCGCTCTGCGAATGCATGAAGGTGTGCAGCACATAGCGCCGCGCGCCCATGAACGTGCCCTGGTAGCTGGGCTCCTGCTTGCGTTTGAGCGCCGCGCGGGTCTGGGCCGGGGTCAGGCCGGCATACACGGGCGCGGTGGGGGTTTCTTCGGTGAACAGGATCCAGTCACGCTGTGCCTGCGGCAGGTCGCGCCAGGGGATGTCGACGTCATAGCCCAGGGTAACCAGGATGTCGCGCAGGTTCTGCCCTTGCCAGGCCATCGGCCACGCCGCCACCGCACGTTCGCGGATGGTCAGCGATGGGTCGGGGACCATGGTCGCTTCGCTGACCTCGTAGACCCGGCCCATGCCATGGCATTGCGCGCAGGCGCCCTGGGGCGTGTTCGGCGAAAAATCCTCGGCATGCAGCATGGCCTGGCCAGCCGGGTAGTGGCCTGCACGGGAATAGAGCATGCGGATCGAACTGGACAGGGTGGTCACGCTGCCCACCGAGGAACGCGCACTTGGCGTGCCGCGTTGTTGCTGCAAGGCCACCGCTGGCGGCAGGCCTTCGATGGCATCCACGTCCGGTACCCCCACCTGGTCGATCAGGCGACGGGCATAGGGCGCCACCGATTCGAAATAGCGGCGCTGCGCCTCGGCGTACAGGGTCGAGAAGGCCAGCGAGGACTTGCCCGAACCGGATACGCCGGTAAACACCACCAGGGCGTCGCGGGGGATATCGACATCGATATTTTTCAGGTTGTGCTCGCGGGCGCCACGGACACGGATGAAACCGGTGGGGGTGGTTGGCTGTGGCGGCATCGGGCGGTCCTCGGCGGTCGGGAGCGCTCACGGTAGCAGCATTTGCCTGGGCTGTGCCGGCCTCTTCGCGTCTGAAACCGCTTCCATGCAGGCTGTGCACGGCCGTCGTGATCCGGGCCTTGGCAGTTCTCATTCCCAACCGGTTCCGCAGCGTGGAACCACATTCAATTGTGCTCCCGCGCCACTCGCGCAAACCTGTCGTCCAGCACGACCTGCCTCAACCGTCGTGACCTCAAGGCGAACAACAAGAACGGGAAACCACCCGCGCGAGGAGACTCTACATGTCCCGACATCAGCACATCCTGGCCTGGCTGAACGATGTGGCCGGCGACCTTCACGCAATCCGTCACGATATCCACGCTCACCCGGAACTGGGCTTCGAAGAAAACCGCACCGCGGCGCTGGTCGCCCGATTGCTCGAGACCTGGGGTTATGAAGTGCACAGCGGCATCGGCAAGACCGGTGTGGTCGGCGTCCTGCGCCATGGCAGCAGCCCACGCCGCCTGGGCCTGCGCGCCGACATGGACGCGCTGCCTATCCACGAGGCCACCGGCGCCGCCTACAGCAGCCGGCACCAGGGCTGCATGCATGCCTGCGGCCATGACGGGCATACCACCATGCTGCTTGGCGCCGCGCGCTACCTGGCGGCGACCCGGCAGTTCGACGGCACGCTGACGCTGATCTTCCAGCCGGCCGAGGAGGGCCAGGGCGGCGCCGAGGCGATGCTGGCCGATGGCCTGCTCGAGCGCTTTCCCTGTGATGCGCTGTTCGGCATGCACAACATGCCCGGGCTGCCAGCCGGGCACCTGGGCTTTCGCGAGGGGCCGATGATGGCCTCGCAGGACCTGCTCACGGTGACCCTCGACGGGGTTGGCGGGCATGGTTCGATGCCGCACCTGACGGTCGACCCGCTGGTGGCGGCGGCCAGTGTGGTCATGGCGTTGCAAACCGTGGTGGCGCGCAATATCGATGCGCAGGAGGCGGCGGTGGTTACTGTCGGCGCCTTGCAGGCCGGCGAGGCCGCCAACGTGATTCCGCAACAGGCGCTGCTGCGCCTGAGCTTGCGCGCGCTGAACGCCGAGGTGCGGGCGCAGGCCCTGGAGCGGGTGCGGGCGATCATCGTCAGCCAGGCCGCGAGCTTCGGCTGCCGTGCCACCATCGAACACCGCCCGGCCTACCCGGTGCTGGTCAATCATGCTGCGGAAAATGCCTTCGCCACCCAGGTCGGGGTGGAGTTGCTGGGGGCCGAGGCCGTGGATGGCAACACCCGCAAGTTGATGGGCAGTGAAGACTTCGCCTGGATGTTGCAACGCTGCCCGGGCGCCTACCTGTTCATCGGCAATGGCGTATCGCGGCCGATGGTGCACAACCCGGCCTATGACTTCAACGACGACATCCTGCTTACCGGCGCCGCCTACTGGGGCGCGCTGGCAGAGCGCTGGCTCGCGCCCGCCTGAGCCTTGCTTTTGAGACTGCCGCTGGAACCCGGCCGCGCCTGCGCCGGGCGATCACCCAATCCTTGTGTGGAGTTTTTCCTATGCAGACTTCGAACACCGGCGTGTCGCGTACCCGGCAAGTGGTCGCCGCTGTCGTCGGCAATGCCCTGGAATGGTATGACTTTATCGTCTACGGCTTTCTGGCCAGCATCATCGCCCGCCAGTTCTTCCCCTCCGACGACGAATACGCGTCGCTGCTGATGGCCCTGGCCACCTTTGGCGTCGGCTTCTTCATGCGCCCGGTGGGTGGCGTGCTGCTGGGCATGTACGCCGACCGCAAGGGCCGCAAGGCGGCCATGCAGCTGATCATCCGGTTGATGACGGTGTCGATTGCGATGATTGCCTTTGCCCCGGACTACCTGGCCATCGGCATGGCTGCGCCAATGCTGATCGTGGTGGCGCGCATGCTGCAGGGCTTCGCCACTGGCGGCGAGTACGCCAGTGCCACGGCATTCCTTGTGGAGAGCGCGCCGGCTCGGCGCAAGGGCCTGTATGGCTCGTGGCAACTGGTCGGGCAGTGCCTGGCGGTGTTTTCCGGTGCGGCGATGGTGGCCCTGGTGACCCACCTGTGCACGCCGCAAGCGCTGGACAGCTGGGGCTGGCGTATTCCGTTCGTGCTCGGCCTGCTGATCGGCCCGGTTGGGCTGTGGATCCGCAAGCACATGGAAGAGCCCGAGGCGTTCGTCGTGGCGCGCCGCCAGGCCAAGGGCCAGTCGCCCAGCCTGTGGCAGGTGCTGCGCGAATACCGGCGCAGCCTGCTGGTGTCGATGGGCCTGGCCTGTGGCGCGACGGTATCGTTCTACGTGGTGCTGGTGAACATGCCGACCTTCGCCCACAAGAACCTCGGGCTGCCGCTGGACCAGGTGCTGCTGGTGCAGATGCTCGCCGTGGGGCTGATGACCGTGGTGATTCCGCTTTCCGGGGCGTTGTCCGATCGGCTGGGGCGGCGGCCGGTGCTGATGGCCTTTACCTTGGCCTTCTTCGTCATGGTCTATCCGTTGTATGTGTGGGTGGCCGCGGCACCATCGCTGGAGCGTTTGCTGGTGATGCAATTGCTGCTGTGCACCGCCATCGGTGGGTTCTTCGGCCCGGCGCCCACGGCGCTGGCCGAGCAGTTTCCGGTCGAGGTGCGTTCCACCGGTGTGTCGGTGGCCTATAACGTGGCGGTGATGGTGTTTGGTGGCTTCGCTCCGTTGATCGTCACCTGGTTGAGCAAGGTGCTCGGCACGCCAGTGGCGCCCGCATTCTACGTCCTGTTTGCCTGCCTGCTGACGCTGCTGGGCACCTATTGCCTGAAGGAAGCCCCACGCACGCTCAAACCTGCCGCCTTGAACCTGGGAGTGAAACCGTGATGCCGCTTGCCATCGACCCCATCGTTGCCCTTGACGCCGAGGCACTGTCGCAGGCCATCCATGCTCGCCAGGTGTCGTGCCGGGAGGTGATGCAGGCCTACCTGGCGCATATCGAACGGTTCAACCCGCAGGTCAATGCGCTGGTGTCGCTGCGCCCGGCCGAGGCGCTGCTGGCCGAGGCCGACGAACGTGATCGCGAGCTGGCCGGTGGCCATTCGCGCGGCTGGATGCATGGCATGCCCCAGGCAATCAAGGACCTGGCCGCCACCGCAGGGCTGCGCACCACGCTGGGCTCGCCGCTGTTTGCCGAGCAGGTGCCCGGGCAGGACGCGATCAGCGTGGCGCGGGTACGGGCCAGCGGCGCGCTGATTGTCGGCAAGAGCAACGTGCCCGAGTTCGGCCTCGGCTCGCAGACCTACAACCGCCTGTTCGGCACCACCACCAATGCCTACGACCCGGCTCTGGTGGCAGGTGGCAGCAGCGGCGGGGCGGCAGCGGCGCTGGCCATGCGCCTGCTGCCGGTCGCCGACGGCAGTGACATGATGGGCTCGCTGCGCAACCCGGCGGCGTTCAACAACGTGTATGGCCTGCGCCCGTCGCAGGGCCGGGTGCCCCATGGGCCGGCGCCGGAACTGTTCGTGCAGCAGCTGGCCACCGAGGGGCCGATGGGGCGTAGCGTGGTGGATGTGGCACGGCTGTTGTCGGTCCAGGCAGGCTTTGACGAGCGCGCGCCATTGTCGCTGAGCCAGGGCCGGTATGATTTTGCTGCAGGCTTGCAGCGCGATTTTGGTGGTGTGCGGCTCGGCTGGCTGGGCAACTACGAGGGCTATCTGGCGATGGACGCCGGGGTGCTGAACCTGTGCGAAGCGGCACTGGCGGACTTCACTGAACTGGGGTGCCGGGTCGAAGCGTGCCAGCCGGCGTTCGACCTGGCGCGATTGTGGCAATGCTGGCTGACCCATCGCCACTTCCTGGTGCACGGCAACCTGGCGGCGGCCTATGCCGACCCGGCCACGCGGGCCCTGCTCAAGCCCGAGGCGCAGTGGGAAGTGGAGGGTGGCCTGCAACTGAGCGCGGCGGCGCTGTACCAGGCTTCGCTGGACCGCAGCGCCTGGTACCGCGCGCTGGCCAAGCTGTTCGAGCGTTACGATTTCCTGCTGTTGCCAACGGCCCAGGTGTTCCCTTTCGATGCACGGCAGCCGTGGCCGACGGTGGTCGGAGGGCGGGCGATGGACACCTATCATCGCTGGATGGAAGTGGTGATCGGGCCGACCCTGGCCGGCTTGCCGAGCATCAGCGTGCCGGTCGGTTTCAATGCCGCCGGGCTGCCCATGGGCCTGCAGATCATAGGCCCGGCCCAGGCCGACCATGCGCTGCTGCAGCTGGCCTACGCCCACGAACAGCTCACCCGCTGGGTCGAGCGGCGCCCACCTCTGCGCCTGCATATGCCATGAAGGCGCCGCGCAGGCGCGGATCTTGCTGGCTATCCTGAGCATCCAGCTACAGGGAGGTCATTCCTATGGGGATCACGACAGACACAGGCGGTGTGCGTTCGGTGGAAAGGGCGCTGGCCATCGTCGACCTGCTGGGAGAACACCAGGCCCTGGGCCTGGAAGAACTGCATTACCTGACGGCGCTGCCCAAGGCCACGGTATCGCGCATGCTGGCCACCCTGCAGGAGCAGGGCTGGGTCTACCGTGGCCTCAGCGACCGGCGTTACCGCCTGAGCGCCCGGCGCCTGTTCGGCGACCGCCAGTTGCGCTTCAAGCGGCGTCTGGTGGAAAGCGCCGCGCCCATGCTGCTGGAGCTGAGCGAGCGCACCGGGCTGGTCGCCGACCTGTCGTGCTTCGACGGCGAGCGCCTGGAAGTGATGGAGAGTGTTGTTCCGCAAATATTGCGCAAGCGCTACCCGCACACCTGCCAGATCGTCGGCCACCATGCCAGCCTGTTTCACTCGGCGATGGGCCGGGCATGCCTGGGCGAGTTGGCAGAGGCTGAAGTGCAGCGCCTGGCGGCCCACGAGCAGCTCGGCGACGAGGCGGTGCTGCGTGATATCGAGGAAGACGCCAGCAAAGGGTTCGGCCAACGAACCGAAGGGCACTGGGAATACCCGGTGCGCTTGCCGTTCCTGATCCGGGCGATCGCCTTGCCGGTGCATGCCCAAGGGCGCCTGGTGGGCAGCATTGCCTTGCACTGGCCATTGGACCAGGCACCGGTGGAGCGGGTGTCGAGCCTGCATCTGCGCAGCCTGGCGACAACGGTGGGCGAGGTGCAGCGGGCTTTGACGATTTGAGGAAACCGAAAAAATGCCCAGTCAGCGCTCCAGGCTATACATCCGGCATTCCGCCAACAGTGCCAACAGGTTCGGCTCCCGCTCCCGCGCCTTCAGAAACACCACACCGATATGCTGCTGCACGCGATACTGCGGCTTCAGGGCGATCAACCTGACCCGGTTTTCGTACACCGCCGCAATACGCCCGGGCAGCAGGGCAAAGCCCACGCCCGAGCTGACCATGCTCAGCAGGGTGAAGATGTCGTTGACCTGCATGGCCACCTTGGGCTCGAAGCCGGCCTGCTGGAACACCCGTGGCCATCGCGGTGGGTGGCGAAGCCTTGGGTCAGGGTGATGAAGGTGGAGTCGGCCAGGTCGGCCAGGTCCACCTCGGCCTGCCCGGCAAAAGGCGAGTCGGTGGGCACGGCGAGGAAAATGTCGTCGGAGAACAGCGGCAAATGCGCGCAGGCCGCGTCGCTGACGCTTTCGTCGAGCGAAACGAGAATGGCCTCCAGCTCATGGTTTTTCAGGCGTTGCAGCAAGTCGACGTTGGAGCCCAGGGTCAGGTCGATATTGAGTTCGCTGCGGCGCAGCTTCAGGCCCATGACCAGCTTGGGCACGGTTTTCACCGTCAGCGAGTAGAGCGCCCCCAGGCGGAACCGTTCGGCATAGAAGCCGGCAGCTTCACGCGTCTGGCGCACCATCTGCTCGGCGTCCTGGATCAACTGGCGGGCTTTCTTTTCCAGCACATAGGCGCTTTCCAGTGGGATCAGCTGGCGGCCTTCGTGCTTGAACAGCGGGCAGCGCAGCGCGCTTTCCAGCGAATGGATGGCGCGGTGCACGCTGACGGCGCTGGTCGCCAGCTCGGCGGCGGCGCGGCCAAGGTTGCCGGTGCGCATGAAGGCGAGGAAGGTTTCCAGCTTCTTGAGGGTCAGTTCTTCGTCGATGAGCATGGCTCGAGCGCCTTTTGCAGGAGCGGCGTCAGGTCACTGCATGGCCTTGATCAACGCCCACAATGCGGTGTCGTTGAAATCTTCGATCACCAACCCGGCCCCCGCCGCCAGCAAGCGTTCCGGCGTCTGGGTCGTGGCCACGCCCACGGTGAAGATCCCTGCGCCACTCGCCGCCGCCACCCCTGGCAGCGAGTCCTCGAAGGCCAGTGCCTGCCCGGCCTCGGCCCCCAACCGCTGCAACCCGGTCAGGTAGGGCAGCGGGTCCGGCTTGGGCCGCGCCAGTTCTTCGGCCACCAGCACGTGCTCGAAGTGCCGGCCCAGGCCCATGGCGCCCAGCATGTGTTCGGCATTGAGCCGCGGTGCGTTGGTCACCACGCACAGGCCCAGCGCATGCGCGCGGGCATGTTCCAGCAGGCGCAGCAGGCCCGGCATCGGCTCCAGGCTGGGTGACAGGGCGCGGAACAGCGCCTCCTTGCGCTCGGCCAGTGCCCGGCATTGCTCGGCACTGGCGCCAACAAACAGCTCGGCGAACAGCTCGCCGTTGGCGCGGCCGCTGACCTGGGCCTCGAACTGTGCCTGGCTCAGTTCGCGGCCGTCATGCTCGTGCAGCAACTGGCGAAACGCCTGCAGGTGCAAGGTGTCGGTGTCGGTAAGGGTTCCGTCGAGGTCGAATAGCAGGGCAGTCAGCATTGGGTATCCAGATAAAAAACACGCGCCTGGGCATCATAGCGAAAGCTGACGACGAAGGGGGCTGTTCAGCGTGCTCCGGAAAGAGTACAAATGTGCTCCATGGATACTCTGACCCCCAAACGCCGCGCGATCCTCGACTTCATCCGCGAGCGCATCGCCGACCACGGCCAGCCACCGAGCCTGGCCGATATCGCCACGCGCTTCGGTTTCGCCTCGCGCAGCGTCGCCCGCAAGCACATCACCGCCCTGTGCCAGGCCGGCTACATCGATGTCACGCCGAACCAGGCGCGCGGCATTCGCCTGGCCGAACCGCTGCGCCGACCGGAAATCCTCGAAATACCGGTGCTCGGCCAGGTGGCGGCAGGCGCCCCCATCGGCCCGGACCTCGACATCCACGAGCAGTTGCTGCTCGACCCCAGCCTGTTCCGCCGTACCCCTGATTACCTGCTGAAAGTGCGTGGCGACTCGATGATCGACGACGGCATCTTCGACGGCGACCTGGTCGGCATCCTGCAGCAGGCCGACGCCCGCGACGGGCAGATCGTGGTCGCGCGCCTGGACGGTGAAGTGACCATCAAGCGCCTGCAGCGCCAGGGCCGCGGTTACCGGCTGTTGCCGCGCAACCCGGCTTATGCGCCCATCGATGTCCGCCCTGAACAGGCGTTCTTCATCGAAGGCGTATTCTGCGGCTTGCTGAGGCGTGACTGATGGGCGCGGTGGTCGACCTCGACCGGCTGCTCGACCAGCGCCGGGTATGGCGCGGCCGGCAGGCCCAGGCGCGGCCGCAGGGGCTGCAGCCCACCGGTCATGCCGCTCTCGACGAACGCCTGCCGGAAGGTGGTTGGCCGGCAGCGGCCCTCAGCGAACTGTTGCTGGCCAGCCCCGGCTGTGGCGAATTGCAATTGCTGTGGCCAACGCTGGCGCGCCTGAGTGCCGACGCTGGCCGGGTGGTGCTGGTGGCACCGCCCTTCATTCCTTACGCCCCGGCCTGGCAGGCTGCCGGGGTGGACCTGCGCTGGCTGGTGCAGGTGGACGCCGAACCTGCCGATGCCTTGTGGGCTGCCGAACAGTGCCTGCGCTCCGGCAGTTGTGCGGCGGTGCTGTGCTGGCCGGAACGGGCCGATGACCGCGCCCTGCGGCGCCTGCAGGTGGCCGCCGAAACCGGCCAGGCACTGGCCTTTGCCTGCCGGCCGCAACAGGCAGCGCACAACCCTTCACCCGCCGCGCTGCGCATTGCCATCGACACCCGCCCGGCGCAATGGCGTGTGCTGAAAAGCCGGGGCGGCATGCCACCGGCGCTGCCCATCGCCTGCCCGGGGCGGGGCTGATGCATCATGCTCTGGGCCTGCATCCTGTTTCCGCAGCTGGCGCTGGACACGGTCCTGCGCGAGCGTGACGACCCCGATACCCCCTTGGTGCTGCTTGCCGGGCCGACCCAACGCCGGGTGCTGCAGGCGGTCAACCCGGCAGCGGCCGCCCTCGGCTTGCGTGCCGGGCAAACCCTGACCGCCGCACGCGCCCTGGCCGAGGGCTTCAGTTGTGTCGAAGCCGACCCCAGGCGCATCGATCAGGTGCAGCAGTTGCTGGCGGCCTGGGCCTACCGCTTCAGTGCCCAGGTCAGCCTGCACTACCCACGCGCGCTGTTGCTGGAGGTGGGCTCCAGCTTGCAACTGTTCGGCCCCTGGCCGGCGTTCGAGGCACGCCTGCGTCAGGAACTGGCGGAGCTGGGACTGCGCCAACGCATCGTCCTGGCCAGCAACCCGGTGGCGGCGCGCATGCTTGCCAACGGCCACGATGGCCTGGCTGTTGGCGATGCCGATGCCACCCGGGCGGCGCTGCTGGGCATGCCGATCGAGCGTATCGGCCTGCCGGCGCAGGCTGCCGAGGCCTTTGCGCGCATGGGCCTGCGCCAGTTGGGCCAGGTACTGGCCTTGCCCCGCGATACCTTGGCCAGGCGCTTTGCGGCCCAGGTGCAGCTGCACCTTGACCAGTTGCTTGGCCTGCGCAACCTGGGCCTGGCCTTCTACCAGCCACCCGACCGTTTCGAAACCCGGCTGGAGCTGAACTTCGACGTCGAATCACACCAGGCCCTGCTGTTTCCGTTGCGGCGCATGCTCAACGACCTGGCCGCCTTCCTCGCCGGGCGTGATTGCGGCGTGCAGCGGTTCTGCCTGCACCTGGAGCACGCCGACGGGCCGGACACCTTGCTCAAGGTGGGCCTGCTGGCCGCCGAACGCGATGCCGCAATGCTGTTCGAGCTGGCACGCGGGCGCCTGGAACCGCTGCGCATTCCCGCGCCGGTGCGCAACCTGCGGCTGGTGGCTGAGGACTTGCCACCGTTCGTGCCGCAGCACCAGGCGTTGTTCGACCCACGGGCGCAACAGGCGCAACCCTGGGAGCAATTGCGTGAACGGCTGCGCGCGCGCCTTGGCGATGACGCGGTCAAGAGCCTGAGCGTGGCCGCCGACCACCGCCCCGAATGCGCCTGGCAGCGGGTAGAGCAGGGCGGCCCGGGCAGCTTGCCGGTGGCCCCTGGCAGCCGCCCGGGCTGGTTGCTGGCGGCGCCGATGAGGCTGGACGAAACCTGCTACCGCGTGCAGGGCCATGCCGAGCGTATCGAGTCGGGCTGGTGGGATGGCGGTGACGTGCGCCGTGACTACTACCGCATCGAAACCCGCGATGGCCTGCGTGGCTGGGCCTACCGCGACCTGAGCCAGGCTGGCCCGTTGTGGCTGCAAGGCTGGTTCGCATGAGCACCCCGGGTTATGCCGAACTGCATTGCCTGTCCAACTTCAGCTTCCAGCGCGGCGCGTCGAGCGCCGACGAGCTGTTCCGCCGTGCGCGCGAGCAGGGCTACCAGGCCTTGGCGATCACCGACGAATGCACCCTGGCCGGCATCGTCCGGGCCTGGCAGGCGGCCAGGAAACACCAGTTGCAGTTGATCGTGGGCAGTGAAGTCCAGTTGCAGGACGGCCCCAGACTGGTGCTGCTGGTGCAGGACCTGACGGGCTACCAGAGCCTCTGCGCGCTCATCACCCGGGCCCGGCGGCGCGCGCAGAAGGGCGAATACCAGCTGTTTCGCGATGATCTGCTGCAGCACCAGCATGGCCTGCTGGCCCTGTGGGTGGCCGATGACGGCACCGATACCGCCACGGGGCAATGGCTGTACAGCGTGTTCGCTGAGCGCCTGTGGCTGGCCGTGCACCTGCACCGCGGCAGTGACGATGCCCTGCACCTCGAACGCATGCGCAGCCTGGCCGCAAGGGTCGGCATCCGTGCCGTGGCCTGCGGTGACGTGCACATGCACGTGCGTGGCCGCCGCGCCTTGCAGGATTGCATGACCGCCATCCGCCAGCACTGCCAGGTGGCCGAGGCCGGGCGCTTTCTGTTTGCCAATGGCGAGCGGCACCTGCGCAGCCAGGCGCAACTGGGCGAACTCTATCCCCCCGAACTGCTGGCCGAGACCTTGGCCATCGCGGCGCGCTGCCAGTTCGAGTTGAGTGAGTTGAAGTACCAGTACCCTCGCGAGCTGGTACCCCAGGGCCATACCCCGGCGAGCTGGCTGCGGGTACTGTGCGAGCAGGGGTTGCCGTTGCGTTGGCCGCAGGGCCCGAGTGGCAAGGTACGGGATGTGCTGGCCAAGGAGCTGGCGCTGATCGAGGAGCTGGGCTACGAGAGCTATTTCCTGACCGTGCACGACATCGTCGCCTTCGCCCGCAGCCAGGGCATTCTTTGTCAGGGCCGGGGGTCGGCTGCCAATTCGGTGGTGTGTTTCGTCCTCGGCATCACCGAACTCGACCCCATGGAGCACCGCCTGCTGTTCGAGCGTTTCCTCTCGCGCGAGCGCAACGAGCCGCCGGATATCGACGTGGACTTCGAGCATGACCGCCGCGAGGAAGTGATCCAGTATGTGTTCCGTCGCTATGGCCGGCACCGCGCGGCACTCACCGCGGTGGTCAACACCTACCATGCCGCCGGTGCGGTGCGGGATGTAGCGCGGGTGCTGGGGTTGCCGGCCGACCAAGTGGATGCCCTGGCCAAGTGCTGTGGCCGCTGGAGCGATCGCATACCCGATGACCAGCGCCTGGCCGAGGCCGGTTTCGAGGCGGGCAGCCCTGCGCTGCGGCGGGTGCTGGTGCTGGCCGGTGAGTTGATCGGCTTCCCCCGGCACCTGTCGCAACACCCGGGCGGTTTCGTCATTTCGCAGCAACCCCTGGACGAACTGGTGCCGGTGGAAAATGCCGCGATGCCGGAGCGTACGGTGATCCAGTGGGACAAGGACGACCTGGACATGGTCGGCCTGCTCAAGGTCGACGTGCTGGCATTGGGCATGCTCAGCGCCCTGCGCCGTTGCTTCGACCTGTTGCAACGCCACCGTGGCCGGAACTTGACCCTGGCGACCATTCCCGGCGAAGACCCGGCCACCTACGCGATGATCAGCCGCGCCGAGACCATGGGCGTGTTCCAGATCGAGTCGCGTGCGCAGATGGCCATGCTGCCTCGGCTGCGCCCGGTAACCTTCTATGACCTGGTCATCGAGGTGGCGATTGTGCGCCCCGGGCCGATCCAGGGGGACATGGTCCATCCTTACCTGCGCCGACGCCTGAAGCAGGAGCCGGTGACCTACCCCTCGCCGCAGCTCAAGGCCGTGTTCGAGCGCACCCTGGGGGTGCCGTTGTTCCAGGAGCAGGTGATGGAGCTGGCCATGGTCGCCGCCGACTACAGCCCCGGCGAGGCCGACCAGTTGCGTCGCAGCATGGCTGCGTGGAAGCGCCATGGCGGCCTGGAGCCGCACCGCGAGCGGCTGGTGCAGGGCATGTTGCGCAATGGCTACGCGCTGGCGTTCGCCGAGCGCATCTTCGAGCAGATCAAGGGCTTTGGCAGCTACGGCTTCCCGGAATCGCACGCGGCCAGCTTTGCCTTGCTGTGTTATGCCAGCAGCTGGCTCAAGTGCCATGAACCGGCGATCTTTACCTGTGCGCTGGTCAACAGCTGGCCCATGGGTTTCTACAGCCCCGACCAGTTGCTGCAAGAAGCCCGGCGCCAGGGCATTGCGGTCAGGCCGGTGGATGTCTGCCACAGTGATTGGGACTGCACGCTTGAACCTGACGCGGGCGAGGCCCTGGCCATCCGCATGGGTTTGCGCCTGGTGCGTGGTTTTGCCGAGGCCGATGCCAGGCGCCTGGTGCAGGCGAGGGCGCAGCGGGCATGGCGCGATGTCGAGGACGTGTGCCTGCGCGCCAGGCTCGACGCGCGTGCCCGCGCCCAGCTGGCCGATGCTGGCGCGCTGCGCGCCCTGGCTCGTGATCGCCATCAGGCGCGCTGGCAGGTGGCGGCGGTGCAGCCGCAGCTGCCCTTGTTCGCCGACGTGGAAACCGTGCCGGAAGGCGACGTCGAACTGCCTGTCCCCAGCCTGGCGGAGAACCTGATGGCTGATTACCAGACCTTGGGCACCACGCTTGGGCCGCATCCGTTGGCCTTGTTGCGTTCACGTCTGAGGGCGCTGGGCTGCCGCAGTTCGCACGAACTGCAAGGTGTCGAGCATGGTGACAACATTGCCGTGGCCGGGCTGGTGGTGGGCCGCCAGCGGCCGCAGACGGCCAGTGGCGTGACCTTCGTCACCCTGGAGGACGAGCACGGCATGGTCAATGTCGTGGTGTGGCGCGACCTGGCCGAGCGGCAGCGGCGGGCGCTGGTGGGGGCGCAGTTGCTCAAGGTCAGCGGGCGGCTGGAGCAGGCCGACGGAGTGCGCCACTTGATTGCGCGGCGGCTGGAAGATGTCAGCCAGTTGCTGCAGGGGCTGGAGGTGCGCAGCCGGGATTTCCATTAAAGCACTACGGGTACCCCCGTAGGAGCGGATTTATCCCCGAAGCAGGTGACGTGGTGACCGCTCCTACAAGGATCGCGTTCGATTCGTGCCTGTCGCTAGACCATCGCCAGGTGCTGCTTGCGCGTCGGCGGCGGGAACGCGCGGTCGATCGCCCGCAGGTCCTCGCTGCTCAAGGTCAGCGAACCCGCCGCCGCATTCAGCCGCACATGCTCGGGTGTCACGGCCTTGGGGATGGCGATCACCCCGTCGTTGCGGGTCACCCAGGCCAGGCTCACCTGGGCCGCCGTGGCGCCGTGTCGCTCACCGATTTGCGCCAGCACCGAGTGCTGCAAAAGGCGCCCAGCCTGGGCGAGCGGGCAATAAGCCATGGTCGGCAGGGCGCGCTGTTTGCACCACGGCAACAAGTCGAACTCGATGCCGCGCTGGGCCGGGTTGTACAACACCTGATTGGTCGCGCAATCGGGGTTGTGCAATTCGCGCAGGTCGTCGACATCGAAGTTGGACACGCCCCAGCGCCTGATCTTGCCTTGCTCGCGCAAGCGCTCGAATGCATCGACAGTTTCTTCCAGCGGGTGCTGGCCCCGCCAGTGCAGCAGGTACAAATCGATGCAATCGGTGCCCAGGCGCGCAAGGCTGCGTTCGCAGGCGGCTGCCATGCCGCGCCGGCTGGCATTGTGCGGGTAGACCTTGCTGACCAGGAACACCTGGTCACGGCGCCCGGCAATGGCCTGGCCAACGACCGTTTCCGCGCCGCCTTCGGCATACATCTCGGCGGTGTCGATCAGGCTCAGGCCAAGCTCGATGCCTTGTTGCAGCGCCGCCACCTCGGCCGCCCGGCGGCCTGGATCTTCACCCATGTACCAGGTGCCCTGGCCGATGGCCGGAACGCTCGAACCTGCCAGTGTCATGTAACGCATGTCACCTCCGGAATGCGGGTATTGGAAAGCAACACCTCGAGCAGCGCCTGCGCCGCCGTGGAAAGCCTGTGCTCGCTGAGGGCAATCACGCCAATGCGGCGTTCGACCGTCGGCTCGACCAGGGGCACGCAGCGGGCACCCAGCTCCTGCATCTGGTTGATGCACAGCGCCGGTACGGCACTCACCCCCAGGCCGCTGGCAACCATGCGGCCGATCGTCGAAAGCTGGTGGCTTTCGAACGCCACCGCCAGTTTGCCGTGCCGTGCCGCCACGTTCTGCTCCATCAACAGGCGCACCGCCGATGGGCGCTGCAGGGCCACGAAGTCTTCGGCCAGCAGTTGCACCCAGCTGACCTGGGGCAATCGGGCCAGGGGCGAGTCGGCAGGCACCACGGCGACGAAGCGGTCCATGTACAGCGGGTGAAAGTCCAGGCCATCGATGTTGTCCGGCTCGAAGCCGATGCCCAGTTCGACGCGGCGATGGCGCACCAGTTCCAGTACCTGCTCGTTGATCACATCGTGCACGGTGACGTTGACCTTCGGGTAGCGCTGGCGAAACACCTTGAGCGAATGCGGCAGCAGGTTGCCAGCGAAGGCCGGCATGGCCGCCACCGACACCCGGCCCAGTTGCAGGGTGAAGCGCTGGCGCAGCATCTCTTCGGTGTCGTCCCAGTCGGCCAGCAGGCGCCGGGCCAGCGGCAGCAGCACCTCGCCCTCGGCGGTCAGGCTGACGCTGCGGGTGGTACGGCTGAGCAGGGCACCCCCCAGGTTTTCTTCCAGGGCCTTGATGGTCAGGCTCAGGGCCGGTTGCGAGACATGCAGGTGTTCACCGGCCTGGGCGAAGCTCTGGTACTTGGCCACCGTGACAAAGGCACGCAGTTGCTTGACGTTCATGACTGGCCTGCTGGTTGTTTTGCAAAAATTATCAATCGATGATGAAAACAAAATTAACAAATCAGTCGCTTGCGGTGAAGATGTCGTCACACGCTCACCGACAGCCTCGTCGGTTCAACAACTACAAAAGGCGGATCAGCATGGCCGGACTGGACAAGCGCGTTGCAACCTATGAGCAGGCCCTCGAAGGCCTGACCGACAACATGACGGTACTGGCAGGCGGTTTTGGCCTGTGCGGCATCCCGGAAAACCTCATCAGCGAAATCAAGCGGCGTGGCGTCAAGGGCCTGACCGTGGTCTCCAACAACTGCGGCGTCGATGGTTTCGGCCTTGGCGTGCTGCTGGAAGACCGGCAGATT
The DNA here is from genome assembly GCF_054057835.1 of Pseudomonas sp. TE21394. Lineage (NCBI taxonomy): Bacteria > Pseudomonadati > Pseudomonadota > Gammaproteobacteria > Pseudomonadales > Pseudomonadaceae > Pseudomonas > Pseudomonas sp. TE21394. The sequence goes on from NZ_JBSRZR010000001.1 coordinate 4,596,785, forward strand.
CGCAAGATGATTGCCTCGTACGTAGGCGAGAACGCCGAATTCGAACGCCAGCTGCTCAGCGGCGAGCTGGAAGTGGAACTGACCCCGCAAGGCACCCTCGCCGAGAAGATGCGTGCTGGCGGTGCCGGCATCCCGGCCTTCTACACGGCCACCGGCTACGGCACCCCGGTAGCCGAAGGCAAGGAAGTGCGCGAGTTCAACGGCCGCAAGTACATCCTCGAACAATCCATCACCGGTGACTTCGCCATCGTCAAGGGCTGGAAGGCCGACCACTATGGCAACGTGGTGTACCGCAACACCGCGCAAAACTTCAACCCGCTGGCAGCCACCGCCGGCAAGATCACCGTGGTCGAAGTGGAAGAGATCGTCGAACCCGGCGTGCTGCTGCCCAGCGAAGTCCATACCCCGGGCATCTACGTCGACCGCGTCATCGTCGGCACCTTCGAGAAGCGTATCGAAAAGCGCACCGTCAAGGCCTGAGCGCCGTCCAGCAGAACAACAAAGAGACCCTGACCATGGCACTGACCCGCGAACAGATGGCGCAACGCGTCGCCCGTGAATTGAAAGACGGCTACTACGTCAACCTTGGTATCGGCATTCCGACCTTGGTGGCCAACTATGTGCCCGCCGACATGGATGTCATGCTGCAATCGGAAAACGGCCTGCTCGGCATGGGCGAGTTTCCGACTGAAAGCACCCTGGATGCCGACATGATCAACGCCGGCAAGCAGACCGTCACCGCCCGTCGTGGCGCCTCGATCTTCGACTCGGCGCAATCCTTCGCCATGATCCGTGGCGGCCACGTCGACCTGACCGTGCTCGGTGCCTTCGAGGTGGACGTGCACGGCAACATCGCCTCGTGGATGATTCCGGGCAAGCTGGTGAAGGGCATGGGCGGCGCCATGGACCTGGTAGCCGGTGCCGAGAACATCATCGTCACCATGACCCACGCCTCCAAGGACGGCGAGTCCAAGCTGCTGCCGCAGTGCAGCTTGCCGCTGACCGGTGCCGGCTGCATCCGCAAGGTGCTGACCGACCTGGCCTACCTGGAAATCGAAGACGGCGCCTTCATCCTGCGCGAAACCGCGCCGGGGGTGAGCGTTGAAGAAATCATCGAGAAGACCGCAGGCAAGCTGATCGTACCGGATGACGTGAAGGAAATGACCTTCTAGGCATTCGCCGCACATTGCCCCTGTAACAGCGGCCTTGTGCCGCCAGAGGGCTGCGACGCAGCCCCGCGATTTTGGCATCGACGCCGAGATCGAGGGGGCCGCTTCGCGGCCCTTTGGCGACACAAGGCCGTTGCTACAGGGGTTTTGCGTTTGCTGATGTTTCCGATAATACCAACAAGAGGAATTGAACCGTGGCCGCTGAAATCCAAGACAGTCGCTCCGCCCGCTTTGCCTTGCGCTGCTCCAACTGGGCCGAACGCTGGTTCCCTGACTCCTGGGTGTTTGCTGCTCTGGCAGTGCTGCTGGTGTGCATCGGCGCGCTGGCCATGGGCGCCAAACCGACCGATACCGCCAAGGCCTTTGGCGATGGCTTCTGGAGCCTGATCCCGTTCACCATGCAAATGGCCTTCGTGGTCATCGGCGGCTACGTGGTGGCCAGTTCGCCGCCCGCCGCACGGCTGATCGACCGCCTGGCGCGCATTCCCGGCAATGGCCGCTCTGCGGTGTGCTGGGTGGCGCTGATCTCGATGCTGGCCTCGCTGCTCAACTGGGGCCTGTCGCTGGTGTTCGGCGGCCTGCTGGTGCGCGCCCTGGCGCGGCGTACCGAACTGCAGATGGACTACCGCGCTGCCGGCGCCGCCGCCTACCTGGGGCTGGGCGCCGTCTGGGCACTGGGCCTGTCGTCTTCGGCTGCGCAACTGCAGGCCAACCCGGCCAGCCTGCCACCCTCGATCCTGTCGATTACCGGGGTGATCCCGTTCACCGAAACCATCTTTCTCTGGCAGTCCGGGGTGATGCTGGCCGCGCTGGTGGTGGTCTCGCTGGTCATCGCCTACGCCACCGCGCCAGGGCCGAACAGCGCGCGCAGCGCCCAGGACTGCGGGGTCGACCCCAGCTTCAGCGCGCCACCGGCGCCGCAGCGCACCCGTCCGGGCGAGTGGCTGGAGCACAGCCCGATTCTGATCCTGCTGCTGGTGGCGCTGGCTGCCGGCTGGCTGTACCAGGAGTTCGCCAGCAAACCGGCAATTACCGCCATCTCCGGGCTGAATACCTACAACCTGCTGTTCATCATGCTCGGTGCCTTGCTGCACTGGCGCCCGCGCAGCTTCCTCGATGCAGTGGCCCGTGCGGTCCCGACTACCACCGGGGTGTTGATCCAGTTCCCGCTGTATGGCTCGATCGCGGCCATCCTCACCCAGGTAAAGGGCGTCGATGAACAGACCCTGGCCCACCACATTTCCGTGTTCTTCACCCAGGTTGCCACGCATGACACCTACGCCGTGCTGATGGGGGTGTATTCGGCAGTGCTGGGCTTCTTCATCCCCTCCGGGGGCGGCAAGTGGATCATCGAGGCACCCTACGTGATGCTGGTGGCCAACGACCTGCAGTACCACCTCGGCTGGGCGGTGCAGATCTACAACGCCGCCGAGGCGTTGCCGAACCTGATCAACCCGTTCTACATGCTGCCCCTGCTGGGTGTGCTGGGGCTCAAGGCACGTGACCTGATCGGCTTCTCGTTCGTGCAGTTGCTGGTGCATGTGCCGCTGGTGCTGGTGCTGCTGTGGGCGCTGGGTACCACACTGCAATATGTGCCGCCGGTCATGCCATGAAGTTCGACAGCAGGTGTGGGGCTGCGTAGCAGCCCCAGCATTTCCTCGGCAGTACACGTATCATTGCCAGGCCGCCTTCGCCTGGGAAACCCGCGTCACATGTCTATCCGATTGAAACTGCTGCGCAAGAAACTGGGGATGACCCTGGAAACACTGGCCGAAAAGACCGCCATGACCAAGAGTTACCTGTCCAAGGTCGAGCGTGGCCTGAACACACCGTCTATCGCCGCCGCGCTGAAACTGGCGCGGGCGCTCAACGTCAATGTCGAAGAACTGTTCGCCGAAGAACAGGCCGGCCCGGGCCGCTACAGCCTGGTGCGCCATGCCGAGCGTCAGGCCCTGGTGGGCGACGGGACCGGGCCGGGCTACGCGGCCCTGACCAGCCAGGTGGGGCAACGCAGCCTGTTGCCGTTCCTGATCCAGCCGCCGCTCGAGTTCAGCGACCCCACATTCAAGGAACACCTGGGCGAGGAGTTCCTGTTTGTCCATAGTGGGCAGGTAGAAGTGGATTTCATGAACGAGCGGGTCCTGCTGGAGCAAGGCGATGCCCTGCATTTCAACGCTCAGACCCCGCACCGGTTACGCTCGGTGGGGCCACTGCCGGCGCAATTGCTGGTTGTTGTACACCACACCGAGGAATGAACGACGGGGCCTTGTGTCCAGGCTTCGGCTGTTCTCACCGATGAAACGTTGCCGCCAGCCGGGGCACACGCTGACGCACAATCTGCCTGTCGGCATTTTGACGAGCTGGCCATGTGCTCATTGAATTTTATTATTGTGTCGGATCATTGACGCAGTGGGTTTGTGCTCATAAGCTCAATTCAACAGCCCAACAACTCCCGCAACACCACGCCAATAACTCATTGAATTTCCTCTTTAAAGGAGGGGCGTATGCGCACGGCTCTGATAATCAAGGCGATGTTTTTGCTGGCGTTGTTAAGTGGCGCGGCGCGCGCTGCGGATTTATACATCAACCAGAACAGTATCATGCCTGTTTCAACCGCAGGTTGGTTGTTTGCCTTTGCTGTCGTGGGTTTTGTGGCGGTCGCCAATAGAAGGAAAATCTGAGCCTGCCGCGGGCTTCCTTGTCAATTTGCCAACCGTTGCTATATTGCCAGTAGCCCCTGAAGGTCCATGGTTGCAAACAATGCAACTCAGGCTGCACAGCGTCAAGGTAAGGGCGTCAAGGAAGGTGAGGCCGTCGCGGCGAGTGTAGGCCGCAAAGCGGAGCGAGAGTTGGCGGGCTGTTCTCATTCAGTGCTCTTCGTCGGGCCTTTGGGCCGGAGGGACCCTCATGCTGCGTTCAATGTTTGCCGTGCTTTGCCTGTTGGCGGTTTGGTCTGGTGCCGGCAATGCCGAGCCGAACAGTACCTACCTGCTCAGCCCCGGCGATGTGGTGATGGTTTCGGTGTGGCAGGAAGACAGCCTGCGTCAGGAAGCCACCGTATTGCCCGATGGCAGTATCACTTTCCCTCTGGCCGGGCGCATCGAAGTTGCCGGGCTGGATGTGACGGCGGTTGAAAAACAAGTTGCCGCCAAACTCGAAAAATTCCTCCCCGACCCGAACGTCAGCGTTGTCGTCAAGAGCATCGCCGGCAACCTGGTCTATGTACAAGGCAAAGTCATCAAGCCCGGGCCGGTACAAATGGCCGGCCCTACCGCAGTGCTGCAGGCGCTGAGCATGTCGGGTGGCCTCGACAAGTTTGCCGATGAAAGCGAAATCAAGGTGGTGCGCGGTACCGGCACTTCCCAAAAAATACTGCCTGTGCGATATAAAGACCTGGTGTCTGGCAGGGATATGTCTACCAACATCCAACTTCAGGCTGGCGATACGCTGGTCGTTCCTTGATCTCGCCTTTAATAAGAACATTTGATGCCTCTTCTTAGAACAACTCGCATTGCAACGGCAATCCTGGTATTGCCATTTACGGACGCGGTGCTGGCGGCAAATTGGCAGTCGACGGTAGTAGTACCAACTTCGGTCGAATATGACAGCAACCCGTTGCTGCTGTCGTCGGGAGAAAAGGGCATAACGCGCACGATCATCGCGCCCGATTACACCCTGATCGGCACCTTCGATCGTGACGAACTGCGGTTGGGGCTGGGCATGCATGTGATGCGCTCGTCCGATACGGCAGTGGTGGACAACCGTGAGGACCCTGATGTGAGCCTGGGCTGGCAACGCCAGACCGAACGCGGGCGTTTTGGCCTGCTGGCACGTTACAACGAAAGCTCGACGTTGTCGGGAACGGTGCTGGATACCGGCGTGGTCACCACCGATGGCACGCAGAAGCTCTATACCTTGAGCGGCAACTGGAGCCAGGCCGTTACCGAGCGCAGCACGTTGAGCAACGAGACCACCTACAACCGTGCCCGTTATGACATCAGTACGCTGACGGGTTACGAGGAACTGGGCAACGTGTTCACCTGGACCTACGCCTGGAGCGAGCGGGCTGATGTGTATAGCCGCTTCGGTGTCCGGCGTTACGAGCCCGAACAGGACCAGACGGCGACGGCCTCGAACAGTTACAGCCCGGCGGTCGGGGTGAAGTATCAGTTGTCCGAAAGCTTCAGCGCCGATGCGCACGTGGGGGCCACTCAGGTCTCTGGTAGCGAAGGTGGCGGGCGCGGGGAGGGTGGTGTCGCGTTGCTGTACACCGGAGTGCGTGCGCTTGCCAGCTTCACCGCCGAACGCAGCACGGTAGCCAGCGCCGAAGGCGGCTTCGCGGAACTGGACCAGGTGCGCGGTGTATGGAGCTATGCGCTCGGTGAGCGCACCCGGGTAGGTGCCGATGCCGCCTGGCAGGACAGCAAAGGGCAGACGCCCAACACCCTGCAGACCTACAGCGTGTGGGCCAGCCGCGAGTTTTCGCCGTACTGGGACCTGCGCCTGTCGCTGATGTACAAGGAACGGCAGCAGGATCACGAAGCCGATGCGAGCGCTACGATCGTGGGTTTGACATTGACGTACAGGTACCCCGACATCTGAACTTCAGGTAGGTGGCCCCATGAAGTCCGATTACGAGCTGTCCCTCAGAGATTACATCGCCATAATCAAGGACCGGGCCCTGCTATTGGGGGGCAGCATCGTAGTCATTCTGGCGGCGACCGTCGCAGTTGCCGTGATGGTGCCACCCATTTACCAGGCGACCGGCACCATCCTGGTGGAGTCGCAGCAGATTTCACCCGAACTGGTCTCGACCAACAACACCAGTTTTGCCGATGAACGCATCGAGGTGATTCGCCAGCGGGTGATGACCCGCGAGAACCTGTTGCGCATCATCGGCAAGTACAACCTGTTTGCCGACCACCGCTTCAGCGAAAGCGACCGGATCGAGCAGATGCGCAGTGCCACCGTGGTCCAGAGCCTCACCACCTATGTACGCGGGCGCGGTGAAGCGACCGTGGCGTTCAATGTGTCGTTCGAGCACCGCCAGCCGGAAGTGGCCAAGGAAGTCGCCGACGAACTGGTCACGCTGTTCCTCAACGAGAACCTCAAGCAGCGCACCGAGCGCGCCAACGAAACCACCGAATTCCTGACCCAGGAAGCGAACAAGCTGGGGGCCGAGCTGGCCAGCCTGGAGAACCAGCTGGCGGACTTCAAGCAGGCCCATGCCAATGCCTTGCCCGAGCACCAGACCCTGCGCATGAACATGCTGTCGCGCTCGGAACTGGAATTCCGCGAGGTCGACCGTGACTACAAGGCCGCCCAGGAAGAGTTGCGTTACCTGGAACTGGAATTGTCTGCGGCCAATGCCGGGCTGGCCACCAAGGCCGTCGATGGCCCGCGGATGGCCGCTGCCGATGAAGCCCAGGACCTGCCAAGCCTGAAGGCCGAGTATGCCCGGCTGCTGAGCCGCTACAAGGAAGCTCACCCCGATGTGGTGGCGGTCAAGCGCAAGATCCAGGCCCTCGAAGCCAGCGGCAATGCCACGGCGGCGGTTTCCACCAGCAGCCTCGACGCTGCCCGTGTGCGGGCCAGGATCAGCGCGGCACAGGTGCGCATCGCTTCACTGGCCGAGCAGAAGCGCGAACTGACCAGGAAGATGGAAGGCTACGAGGCCGAGATTCTCGAGGCGCCGCAGGTCGAGCGGGGCCTGGTCACGCTGATGCGTGACCATGACAACGCGCGCAAGAAGTATGAAGAAATCCGTGCCAAGGAAATGGGCGCGAAGATTACCGAAAGCCTCGAGCAGGAAAACAAGGCCGAGCGCTTTGTCCTGCTGGAGCCACCGTTGCTGCCGGAGAAGCCGGTCAAGCCCAACCGCAAGAAGATCGCCGCGCTGGGCCTGGTGCTGGCACCGGCGGGCGCTGGGGCGCTGGTGATGTTGCTGGAAATGTTCAACCAGCGCATTCGCGGCGTCGGTGCTCTGGAGAACCTGCTGGGCCGACGGGTGCTGGTGGCGCTGCCGTATATCGACACCAAGGCCGACGTGGCCCGGCGCAGGCGTTGGCGCAACTGGCTGTTGCTGGCGGCGTTGGTGCTGGTAGCTATCCTGATAGTGCTGGTGCACGTGTTCTACATGCCACTGGATGTGCTGCTGTTGAAAGTCATGTCTCGGTTTGCATAAGGAAGCAGTGATGGACAGGACCAAGCCGGCTGTGGGCAACAATCTTCACCCGGTGACCCCGGGTACCCCCCAGGCCTTGTCACCCGCCCCCGGCACGGCGCTGGCGGAAGTGCCTGGCCAGTTCGATTACGTCAACACCAAGGTGGTGCCGCTGCGCGCGGAGCATCTGGAGCGCCACCGCATCGTGGCGTACAACAAGAACTCCAACATGAACGGGCCGATCGACCTGCTGCGCACGCAAGTGCTCAGGACCATGGAAGAAAACGGCTGGCGGACCCTGGCCATCACGTCGCCAACGCCTGAAGCGGGCAAGACCGTGCTGGCCATCAACCTGGCCATGAGTATCGCCCACTACACTACCCGGACCGCGTTGCTGGTGGATTTCGACCTGCGTCGGCCGAAAGTCGGCAGTAGCCTGGGTTTGCCCATGGAGCAGTCATTGAACGAGTTCCTCAGCGACCAGGCCGAGTTGCAGGACTGCCTGGTCAACCCGACTTTGCCCCGGTTCGTGGTGCTGCCAACCCGGGTGCCGGTGCCGATGTCTACCGAAATGCTGTCCTCGCCGAAGGTGGGCAACCTGATCAGCGACCTGCGCAACCGCTATGAATCGCGCATCTGCATTTTCGATTTGCCACCGTTGCTCAGCTCTGACGATGCAATCACCGTGATACCCAAGTTCGACTGTGTATTGCTGGTGGTGGCCAACGGCATGAACAACAAGAAGGAAATCGAGGATTGCCTGCACCACCTGGCCAGGGTGAACCTGGTCGGCACGGTGCTGAACAAGGCAGATGAGCAACCGCGAACTTATTACTGAACCTTGCCTGCAAGCAGACCAGCGCATCCCTGTGGGAGCGGGTTTGCCCGCGCAGCGGGCGACCCAATACAGGGCCACGGCTGCGCCGGTGCGCCCTAGCGCTGGCGCACCGGCCACGGATACTGCAGTTCCCATTGCCAGGCATGCCGCACGATCTGCTCCAGTTCGGCAAATTCCGGGCGCCAGCCCAGCACACGCATGGCCTTGCCGGCATCCGCCACCAGCCGCGGCGGGTCGCCGGCACGGCGCGGGGCATCGAGGCTGCGTATCGGCCGGGCGGTCACGGCGCGGGCCATATCGATTACCTGCTGCACGGAAAAGCCCAGGCCATTGCCCAGGTTGAACGCGGTGCGCTCGCCGCCGGCCAGCAGGTAGTCCACCGCCAGCGCATGGGCCGCTGCCAGGTCGCTGACATGCACGTAGTCGCGTATGCAGGTGCCGTCTGCGGTGTCATAGTCGCGGCCATACACCGTGATTGCGTCACGCCGGCCCGAAGCGGCCTGCAGGATCAGCGGGATCAGGTGGGTTTCCGGGTCATGTCGCTCGCCCAGCTCACCCTGCGGGTCGGCGCCCGCAGCATTGAAATAGCGCAGGCACACCGACTTCAGGCCATAGGCGCGGTCGAAGTCCTCGAGAATCTGCTCGACCATCCACTTGCTCAGCCCATACGGGTTGATCGGCCCCTTGGCATGCGCTTCGTCGATCGGCACATACTGCGGGTTGCCATAAACGGCAGCGCTGGAAGAAAACACCAGGTAGCGGATACCGGCGTTGACCATGGCCTGCAGCAGGGTAAGGGTCGCCGCGACATTGTTCTGGTAGTACTTGCCGGGCGCGCTGACAGATTCGCCCACCTGGATGAACGAGGCAAAGTGGAACACCGCATCGAAATGGCAAACGGCGAACAGCACGTCCAGCGCGGGCTCGTCGGCGATGTCCAGCTTCGCCCACTGCACGCCTGGGCCGGGCGCGACCAGGTCGGCGACCACCACCTCATGGCCAGTGCCGAGCAGGTGCTTGACCATGTGCGAGCCAATGTAGCCTGCGCCACCGACAACCAGAAACTTCATCCATGCCTCCCGGACTCTGCTGTTGTACAGCCGCAGTGAATCATCCCTGGTCGAGACCGGGCGGGCGCTTCAGCTACAGGTCTGTCTGAGGGTAGATGGCCATATGCCCTATTTCAAGAACAGCCAATTGGACATGTACTGGCCGTCCAGCGTGATGCGGTAATGCCCATCCTGGTAAGCCACCGGCAAAGGTTTCAGCTGCGCCGGCGCCTCGCGGGCGAACAGCTTCAGGCCGGCAGGCGCCTTGATGGTCAGGGCGCCGGCAAGCGGCTCGACGTTGAACGGTGTATTTGCATCGGCCTTGGGCACGGCACGGGTACCCAGCGACACCAGCAATTCGCGCGACTGGCCCAGGGGCTGGCCGTCCAGGCTTTGCACCACGACGCTGGCATAGGGTGTCTGTGCCTGCACCTGGATAGCGCCAAGGCTGATCGAGCGGCCACCCAGCCAACCGGTGGCGGCTTGCGTCAGCGCGCTGTCGATGGTGTAGATGCCTTGTTGCCAGTTGCGTCTGAGTTCACCGGTGTCGGTCACCGCTTCGCTGGCGTTGGCCGCTAGCAAGGCTTGCCCCGGGTCCTGCAGCAGCTGTGCATCGGCCGGAATGGCCGCCGGTTGCAGCCAGGGCAGTTGCGGCGTCTGCGGCAGGGCGATCTGCAGTTGGCCCTTTTCCATGGCCGTGCGCAACAGTGGCGAATTGCGCGGGGTGATCTCCTGGTTGTACAGCATGGCGGGTGTCGGCGCGAATACGTAGCGGGTAGTGGCCTGGCGCACGTCTGCGCGGCGGTAGAGCAGGGCGGCAGCAGGCAGGGTGGCGAGCATGCCCGGGTCGTTGTAGGCGTGCCAGTTATCCGCCGTGCGCCAGCCGGGATTGAAGGCTTGCTGGCTGTAGGCATACTGCAGCATGGCGTCCCAGCCCTGGTGGCTGCCAGTAGCGGCCACGTACAGCGGCAGCGAATGGCGGTCGGGCAGGGGGAAGGGTTCGGCGTTCCACTCGGTGACGGTCATTGGCTTGCCGACCACCTGGGCGGCGGCCAGCCAGTCGATCATGCCGTCGCTGCTCAGCGGGTTCTTTTCCAGCTGGCCGTTGGCGCCGTAGCTGTGGGCATCGATCACATCGCCTGTGCTCAGTGCCGGCAGCGCACTAAGACCATTGCCGCCCCAGGTGCTGGTGGTGGCGATCGGCACTTTCACGCCGAGGTTGCGCAGGTGCGCAATCATCTCGACGTTGAACCGCTGCTCCAGGTCATTGAGGAACAGCTTCGACGGGCCGTGCTCCCAGGCACGCCAGACAAGGTCGCCCGGCAAGTCATGCTGGCGGGCGAACGCCCTGGCCGCGTCCATGTAGCGCGCGCTATGGCGGGGCACGTCCTTGTCCGGCAGCAAGGCGTTGCCGTAATGCTGGGTAAGGTCGTTCTCGTTGGTTATCAGCAGCGCCGCAATGGCCGGCTCGTCCTTGTAGGCCAGGCCGGTGTAGGGGTTGACGTGGCTCAGGTACTGCTCGGCAAAGCGCTGCATGGCCTGCTGGATGCTGCGGTTCACATAGGCGTAACCCTTCAGGTCGACACGGTCCTGGCCCTTGGCGATTTCATCGAAGTCGTCAATGTTGTCGTTGGCGGTAAGCGCCCGCTGTACATGCATGTCCAGCCAGACATAGATGCCTTCGTCCTTGAGCGCCTTGATCCACACATCGAGCTTGCGCAGCGACTCGGCATCGAGTTGGCGGGTAGTGCGCACCAGGGTGCCATCGCCGAACACGTTCGGGCTGACCCACGGCGAGTCGTGGTGGTGCAGGCGCACCAGGTTGAAGCCCAGGGCCGACAGGCGCCTGGCCTGCAGGCGAATTTCTTCGTCCGGGCTCTTGAACAATGCATAGGCGGACAGGTTGGTGCCCCAGAAGCGCGCCGGGGTGTTGTCGGCGAACATCAGTTGCTCGCCGACAGCCTTGACGAAGCCGCGCTTGCCTGCGGGCTTTTCCGCTGCGTTGAGAAATGACAGGTCTACCGGCGAGGTGCGCCAGTCCAGCTGGTCATCGGGCCAGCTGGCCGGGTCGGCCAGACCGAAGCGCTCGCTGGGGGTTGGCCCCAGGTCGATGTCGCCGGTAATGTTCAATACCGCCTTGATCTGCTGCCGACCGGCATTGATCGGGTCGTCGTAGATGAACGCACGCACCTCGGATGGGTTGCCGCGTTCGAAATACAACCTGGCCAGCGGCGGATCGAAGCGCATCTCGATGCGTCGGCCCTGGTCGGGCTTGCCCCATGACCAGCCACGCTTGCCGGGCAGCAGCTGTGGGGCGCCCATGTCCCCGGCAATGTGCGCCGGGTCGAACTGGAACACCAGGCCGCCGCCCATTACCCCGGCCTGGCGGCTGTGGGCGTCGAGGTCGAAGACCCAGCTCAGGGTTTGCGCCTGCGGCTTGCGGATATCCGCTGTCAGGTCGAAATCCAGTGCCTTGTTCTTACCCTGAAGGGTGTAGTGGTAGGGGCCGTTGACCTTGACCGTGGTCTCGAAGCCCGTCCAGCTCCAGTTGGCCGCCCAGAAGTCGAACCTGGCTTTCATCACCGGCCCACCGCCGTGGGTGACCGTGGGCAGGCCATTCTGTTCATCGACACTGGCTTGCCATTCCGATGCCCAGCCCGCCCATGGCAGCAAGGCCAGGCCAGCCATGGCCGAGGCCCGCAGGGTTTGAACGATTGAGCGGTGCAGGTGGGGCAGGTTCATAGGCATTACCCGGTTTGAAGATCCGCGTCGGCCAGCGCGGTGACCTGGCTGTCGTCAAGCCGGCGCACCATCTGGACATAAGCCACGCCCAGCCCGGCGATGGTCCAGTACACCACCGGGATGAAGGTGATGCTGCTGACAGTGAAAATGATCACCAGGATGCCGACCAGCGTCGCCAGCAATGCGCGGCCGAGCTGGCGGCGCTCGTCGTCCTTGTCGGGGAAACTGCGCATGGCCTTGCGGATACCGTGCAGCACGGCAGCGAAGAACGCCACGAACAGGCCAAGCCCGACCAGGCCGACCCGCAACGCCAGGTTGATGTAGGTGTTGACGATGTCGATGATGCCTTCGCCCTGGATCATCGACTGCATTTCCGGTGTGTTGCGGAAATCGAACGAGCCGAACAGCGGGTTGCGCTGGATGACGATCCATGAGTTGTCCATCAACCGCTCGCGATAGGTGATGTTCTCCCTGTCCACATTGCCGATGAACGGCAAAAGGTCCAGTACCTTGTCGCCACCCGGCACGGCAGTCAGCAGGGGCAGGGCCAGCATGCCGGCCGCGGCCAGCAGCACCAGGCGCCTGAGCGCACCTCTGCCCAGGGCGATGAACACCACCACGATGACCATGGCACCGATCCACGGGCCGCGCGACAGCGGCGCGAACAGCCCGGCGGCCAGCAGCAGCACGCCCATCAGCCGCTGCCAGGGGTGGCGCAGGTAACCTTGAAGGAACAGGAACAGGCCGATGGCCACGCTCATCACATAACCCAGGACGATGGCCTGGCCGGTGGTGACGCTGGCGCGCAACGAACCGCCCCTGCTCAGGTAGCCGGACATGCTCCACGGCACGCCCATGGCATCGATCAGGGCGCTGTACAACAGCCAATGGCGCACGTATTCGGCCACGCCGATCAGGGCCAGCACGAACGACGCGAGCACGAAGGCCAGCAGGGTGTCCTTGAAGTCGCTGATCTGGCGCAGGGCACGGCTGGCCACGTAATACGGCAGGAGCACGTCGATGAACAGGTACAGCGTCTGGCGCAGGGTGTCGGTCAGGGTGGTTTCACGCAGGTACAGCGCGCTCATCAGCAGCAGCCCGGCTGCCAGCAGCCGGTCGGGCCAGGTGCGGCCAAAACGCAGGGTGTCACCTTGCCGGCGCAGGGCCAGCGCAGCCGGCAACAGCACGCACAGTGTCAGCAAGCGGATATGGTTGAGGTCGACCAGGTAGTTGACCAGGCCAAACCCCGGCACCTGCAACGAAGCCGGCGGGATCACGAACAGCAACATGTAGAACAGCGCCATGGGGTTGTGCTCGCGGCGCCCGGCGAGGTACAGGATCACCGCGCCTGCACCCAGGTACAGCCAGAAACTGTGCGAGACGAAGGCCAGCACGGTCAGCAGGAACCACAGGTTGCGCCTGCGCTTGAAGTCGCCAGGCGGGATCAGCTCGGTAGCAGGCCGCCGGGCCAGCAGGAAGACCACGCTAGCCAGGAACAGGATGACGATCAAGGCGCGAAAATGTTCAGGCATCGGCTAAGTGCACCTTTCCCTCGGTGGGACATCGGCTAGCGTCGTGGCTAATTGAAACTATAGTGACTTTTTAGTCAGTCAGAGATCGAAGTCATGCCGTCGATTGATGTGTCAGCCACCGCGAGCCTGCGCCAGCGGGCCCTCAGGGCCGGGTCGTGGAACCTGGTCTCGCAGGTGGCGTCACAGCTGATGCGCCTCGGCGGCAATCTGCTCATGGCCCGCTTGCTGGTGCCGGAAATGTTCGGGGTGATGGTGATTGCCAACACCGTTTCGGTACTGCTGCATCTGTTGTCCGATGTCGGCCTGCGGCAGAACATCGTCCAGAGCCCGCGCGGCGACGACCCGGATTTTCTCGATACCGCATGGACGGTGCAGATCATCCGCGGCTTCGTGCTGTTTGTCCTGACCTTGCTGCTGGCCCTGGCCGCCTGGTTTGCCCAGCTGGCTGACGTGTGGCCGGCGGACGCAACCTATGCCGAACCCGTGTTGCCCTGGGTACTGGCAGCCACCGGGCTGTCGGCGGTGATCTGGGGGTTCCAGTCCACCAAGATAGATGTGGCGGTACGAACTTTCCAACAGAAGCGCGTGGTGCTGGTCGACCTTGCCTCGCAAGTGATGGGCCTGGTGGTGATGCTGGTGCTGGGCTACCTGACCCGCTCGGTCTGGGCGCTGGTCATCGCCGGCCTGGTGTCGGCCCTGGCCTGGACCCTGCTTGGCCACACCGTGCTCGAGGGGCCGCACAACCGCTTGCACTGGGAGCGCAATGCGCTGAAAGAACTGATCGTGTTTGGCCGCTGGATCCTGTTGTCGTCGATGGTCGGCGTGCTGGCCATGTACGGTGACCGCATCTGGTTCGGTGCCAGCATGACGACAGCGCAACTGGGCGTCTATTCGATTGCCGTGCTGATCCTGGGTGCCGTGCAGACCGCGCTGATGAAGGTTTTCGGGGCGGTGGCGCTGCCGGCCTTCAGCGAAGCGGCCAGGGCCGATGACAAGGAGCGCCTGAAGGCGCTTTACCACCGCTTTCGCCTGCTGGTCGACCTGCTGGTGCTGTTCATCTGTGGTGGGTTCCTCACCGCCAGCCCGCTGCTGATCGGCTGGCTGTACGACGACCGCTACCGTGAAGCCGGGCCGATGCTGGCGATTCTTTCGCTGTCGTTCCTCACCTTGCGCTATACCTTGGCACACCAGGTGTGGATTGCCCTGGGCCTGACCAAGTACCAGGCCATCGACAACATCATCCGCCTGGTCTCGCTGTGGGGGTTGTTGCCGTTGTTGCTGGCGCTTGGCGGTGTCGACTGGGCGATCTGGGGCGTGGCGTTGCACACCCTGCCAACGCTGGTGCTGATCGTGTATGTGAATTGCAAGCTGGGTATCTTCAGCCTCAAACGTGAACTGATAGTGCTGCCGATGCTACTGGTCGGGGCGCTTTGCGGGGCGCTGCTGACAGCCTTTTTCAACTGGCTGTGATGCGGCTTGCCGGGTGAGATTTCAACGGACACAGGCTATTGGACCATGGGTAAGTTGACTTTTTGTGCTGCGCAGCCGGGACGCAGGCGCTTTATCCAGAGTTGTGTCTTGCTGGGTGTCGGGGGAGCAGTGTTCGGTGTTACAGCGGCCAGTGCGGGTGACCGTGTCGACAGGCACGGGTACGTGCTGATCAATGGCTGGGTGTTGCCGTCCCGTTACTTCCGGAACGAGCAAGCATGATCAACGATTTTCAGTCGCAGAAGACCCTGCGCGACGTCTATGACGTATGCATCATCGGCGCTGGCCCGGCGGGCATCACCCTGGGGCTGCGCCTGGCGGCCGCCGGCTGGCGAGTGCTGCTTGCCGAGGGTGGCGGGCGTGAGTACTCGTCGCGGTCGCAAGACTTGTATGCCTGCAAATCCACCGGCCTGGAGCTGTATGCCCAGGTGTCCCGCCTGCGTTACCTGGGCGGCACATCCAACCACTGGGCCGGCCGTTGCCGGCCGTTCACCGCCTCGGATTTCGCCACGCCGCCCATTGGCGGCCTGCCGGGCTGGCCCATCCCTTATTCGGAAATTGCCGCTTACCTGCCGGCCGCCATGGAGATCGTCGACTTGCCGCCTGGCTCGGATTTCACGGCAATCAACAGCGGACTGGTCGGTGACGAATTCGAACCAGACCGCTTTCTGCTCAGCCCGCCGACCCGCTTTGCGCAGAAGTACGCTGCGGCGCTCGAGCAGACCGAAGGCCTGGATGTATTCATCAATTGCAATTGCGTGGACCTGGCGTTCGACGAGGCCACTGGCCGCCTGGCCGCCGTGGTGCTGTCCGATTACCAGGGCAATCGCCAGCGCCTGGTGGCGAGCAACTTCGTGCTGGCCACCGGTGGCATCGAGAATGCCAGGCAGCTGCTCAACAGCGAATCGTTGCGCAGCGCGGGCATCGTCAGCAAGGACGGGCTGGTCGGCGGCTGTTTCATGGAACACCTGAACATCGACCTGGGCACCTTCATCCTCCGCTCGGGTCTGGCCCCTGAGCCGCGCGAGTATTTCACTACCGATACCTTCACTGACGAGTACAAGGCCGGCAAGGGCAATGTCAGGGCCGCCTTGCTGACCGAGGTGCAAACCTACGGCCGCACTGCCGAGGTCAAGCATTTCCTGGAAAACCTGGCCTGTGACATGGGGGTCGCCAGCAAGATTGCCTTCGTGGCCCAGTTCAGTTGCCCCGGCGACGGCCTCATCAGCACGCTGATAGAGCAGTTTCCCAACCCGCACAGCCGCATTTCGCTGCTGGACGAGAGGGACGCGCTGGGCTTGGCCAAGGTCAACGTCAACTGGGCCCTGAGCGCCGATGACCGGCACACCATCAAGTGCATCGGCAGCGAGCTGGCCAAGCGCTGGGCCGACATGAACCTGGGCTTCATCAAGCTCAACGACTTTGTCTATGACACCTCGATACCGCTGAAGATGTCGCCGCATGCCCACCACATGGGCACCACGCGCATGGCATCCTCCGCGCAAGCCGGTGTCGTCGACAGCAACTGCAAGGTGTTCGGTGTTGCAAACCTGTACATCGCCGGCAGCAGCATCTTTGCCACAGGCGGTGCTTCCAATCCGACCCTGCCGCTGCTGCAGTTTGCCCTTCGCCTGGCCGACCACCTCGATGCCAGGATGAGCGGAGCCAGGCAAGCAGTGGGGTGATACAGGTGGGAAACGGGTTGAGTGCGCGCGGTCGGCACCCATGACAACGAGACCGGATGCGCCTCAGAAACAGTCCAGATTGCTTTGATTGCGAGGCTGGCAGGATGAACGGATGGATACGCAAGGCAGTAGCGCATTATGTTCATGCAACCGGGCGAGGAGCCTCGTTCTACCGCAGGTTCTGCAGACCCACTCCGCTTGAGTGGGGCGCCTTCCTTACCCGTTGGGGCAACTTTCATTCGGTGGGCAGGCACTTCCATGCCAACCCGGGCAGCAAGTTCCTCGACCCTTCGCTGGTGCGCATTGGCAACAGCGTGGGCCTGGCCGACTGCACGCTGATCGGTCATGACGGGGTGGTGTTGCTGATCGAGCACCGCTTCGGCAAGCACCTGGACTCGGTCGGATTCATCGACATCAAGGACAACTGCTTCATCGGCCACGGGGCGATCATCATGCCGCGTGTGACCATCGGTCCCGAGTCGATCGTCGCCGCAGGCGCGGTGGTGACCAAGGACGTGCCGCCGGGCACGGTGTTCGGCGGCAACCCGGCACAATTCATCTGCACCACCGAGGAGTTGATCAAACGGGTCGAGGCGCGTTGCGAAGCTTACCCGTGGATCGGCCTGGTCAAGCAGCGCAACGGTGCCTATGACCCCGAACTGGAACCGCTGCTGATGGCGCAAAGGCGCCAGTACTTCTTCGGGGAGGGCGGCAATGGCTAGCAAACCGGTCGATGTCATGGTGGTCAACTTCAACACGGCCGGCCTGCTGCAGCCGATGTTCGATGCGCTGCGCCGGGCTGATGGTGAACGCCTGGCCAACTACCTGGTGGTGGACAATGCCTCGGTGGATGACTCGGTGCAGCGCATGGCCCAGGTGTGCCCGCAGGCGCTGCTGTTAAGCAACACGCACAACGTCGGCTTCGGCCGGGCCAACAACCAGCTGCTGGCGCACTTGAAGGGCAAGTACGCCTTGCTGCTGAACACCGACGCCTTCGTGGCTGCCGATTCCCTGCAAAAGACCCTCGATTACATGGAGGCGCACCCCGAGTGCGGCGTCCTGGGCGTGCGCCTGGAGGGCCGCGATGGCGACCTGCAACCCAGTTGCCGCTACTTTCCCACACCGCTCAATGTCTTCGTCGGGCGTACCGGGCTAGGGCGCTTCTTTCCACGCCTGAAGATGGTCGACGAGATGGACTGGGACCACGCGTCGGTCCGCGAATGCGACTGGCTGCCTGGCTGCTTCTACCTGGTGCGCCGTGAAGTGCTCGACCAGGTAGGCCTGTTCGACCCGCGCTACTTTCTCTATTACGAAGAAGTCGACCACTGCAAGCGGGTCAAGGCGGCGGGCTGGAAAGTGGTGTTCTACCCGCACACCACAGTGGTGCACATTGGCGGCGAGAGCTCCCGCTCGGTAGCCGAACTGGAGGCGGCCAGCCGACAGATTTCGGCCTACCAGATCGAAAGCGAATTGCTGTACTTCCGCAAGCATCACGGGCGGGCAGGGCTTGCCCTGCACATGTTGCTGGTGACCTTGGGCGACCTGCTGCTGGCACTCAAGGCGCTGTTGAAACGACGCGGTTGGGGCGCGATCCGTGCCTGCTGGCGTCACTGTCGGGCGACCTGGTCCCTGTTGTTCAAGACCCGGTACGCCAGCCAACCGACCCGGTAGGGGGAGCCATGTTCGAAAATATCCGTGCCGACCTGCGCGCCCATGGCGGCGACTGGGGCGCCCAGGGCTTCTGGGTACTGCTGGTGTACCGCTTCGGCCGCTGGCGCTATGGCGTGCGCCCGGCGCTGCTGCGCAAGCTGTGTTCCATGCTGTACAAGGTGTTGTACAAATGCGTGCAGATCATCACCGGTGTGGAGCTGCCGTGCGAAGTGGTGATTGGGCGCAACTTCGTCATCGATCATTTCGGCGGCATCGTGATCAGCGGCTATGCCCGGTTTGGCGATGACTGTCGTATCCGCAACGGTGTGGTGGTGGGCCTGAAGAACGTCAACGAGCCGATTGCACCGGTGTTCGGCAACAATGTCGATATCGGTACCGGGGCCAAGGTGCTGGGCAGCATTCGCATTGGCAACAACGTGGTGATCGGTGCCAACGCCGTGGTGCTGGTGGATGTGCCGGACGACTCGCTGGCGGTGGGGGTACCGGCCACCGTCAAGGCCAGGCGGGCGGCCACCACGGCGCCGGCCGGGTGAAACCCATGGCGAGCGGGCTTGGCGTGGTGGTGATAGGCCGCAACGAAGGCCAGCGCCTCGAGCGTTGCCTGCGGTCGCTGGCGCATGGCGCGGACCAGGTGCTGTACGTCGACTCGGGTTCTTCCGATGGTTCACCGCACCTGGCCCGTAGCCTCGGGGTGGAAGTGCTGGCGCTGGACATGGGCCAGCCGTTCACCGCCGCCCGTGCGCGCAATGAAGGCTTTGCCGCTTTGCAACGGCTGCTGCCGTCGCTGCGCCTGGTGCAGTTCGTCGACGGCGATTGCGAGGTCGACGCTGGCTGGCTGGCCACGGCCCAGGCGTTTCTCGTTCGCCACCCTCATGTGGCGGTGGTGTGTGGCCGGCGCCGCGAGCGTTTCCCGCAACGCTCGGTCTACAACCTGCTCTGCGACCTGGAATGGGATACCCCGATCGGCGAAGCCAAGGCGTGCGGTGGCGACGCGTTGATGCGGGCAGACGCCTTCGCCGCTGTTGGCGGCTTCCGCAGCGGGCTGATCGCCGGCGAAGAGCCCGAGCTGTGCGTGCGCCTGCGAGCCAGGGGCTGGAAGGTCTGGCGCCTGGATGTCGAGATGACCCTGCACGACGCCGGCATGACTCGTTTCAGCCAATGGTGGCGACGCAGCCTGCGTGCCGGCCATGCTTATGCAGAAGGCGCTTACCTGCATGGCCAGGCGCCGGAGCGGCACTGGCTGCGCGAGTCACGCCGGGCCTGGGTCTGGGGCCTGGGCATACCGCTGGCGACCCTGCTGACCTGCCTGGCGCTTGGCGCCTGGGGCCTGGCGTTGTTGCTGGTCTACCCGCTGCAGGCCTGGCGCCTGGCTCGTCGCGGAGGCCGATCGGTACGAGAGAACTGGCTACGGGCAGTGTTCCTGGTATTGGGCAAGTTTCCGGAAATGCTCGGTCAGCTGAGGTTCCTGCGCCAGCACTTCATGGCTGGCAAACCGGCCTTGATCGAATACAAATGAGGGACCACGGATGCTCGGCACGATCATCAGAAGCGTGTTCACCCTGCAACCGGGCTACTCGTTGCGGGCGCTGAACAACAAATACCGGCTGATGCGCCAGATGGCCCGGCATTGGCCCGAGCTGAATGCCTTCCTGCAACGCATGGCCCAGGCACTTGGCCAGGGGCGCTGGCGCCGGCTGGGCGGGGATTGCCTCGGCGTCGTGCAATGGCCCTATATCAGCAAATGCTGGGAAGCGCCGCAGCGCCTGGAGGTGGTGGCATCGCATTTCGAGGTGGTGGCCGGAAAATTTCCGTCGCTGTTGCTGCTGGACCGGGCCGACAGCCGGGTAGTGTGCGAGCTGACCAGCCATTCGCCAGGTTGCCGCCTGCTGCTCGACCGGCCGATCTGGTTCAAGCGTGA
Source organism: Pseudomonas sp. TE21394 (assembly GCF_054057835.1). NCBI lineage: Bacteria > Pseudomonadati > Pseudomonadota > Gammaproteobacteria > Pseudomonadales > Pseudomonadaceae > Pseudomonas > Pseudomonas sp. TE21394. The sequence continues at coordinate 4,617,040 of NZ_JBSRZR010000001.1, forward strand.
AGGCGAACTGGTGCTGAACCTGTTCCAGAATGACCTGCGCGTGGCCTCCCTGGCATTTACCCTGTGCCGCAGCCAAGGCGAACTGTGCCTGTTCATCGGCGCCGTGCAAGGCATCCACAAGGGCGTCGACAGCGAGACCTCGCTGGCCATCTACCGCGACCTGACCAAGGATTTCGAGGGGCTACGCCCGCGTAGCCTGCTGCTCGAAGCGTTGAGGTGCCTGGCCAGGATGCTGGGCGTGGAACACCTGTACGCCGTCACTGATGCCTGTCGCCACCACCGGCACCCGTATTTCGGCAACGACAAGGGTCAGGAGCTGGCCGCCAACTATGACGTGATATGGCAGGAGCATGGCGGCATGACCTGCCATCGTGCGGACTTCTTTGAGCTGCCGCTGGCCCCGGCGCAGCGCGCGGAACAGGACATTGCGGCCAAGAAACGAGCGATGTACCGCCGCCGTCAGGCGCTACTCGACGATGTTTTCGCACGTTTGCAGGCAGCTTTGGCAGGCAGCGGTCACAACCTTGGACTACAAGAGAAGCAGGGGGATGCACCTGACGCAGGAGCATCGGCGGGACGCCGGCCACCGGTAGTCGACAGCTTGAAGTAAACGCTGGCGGTACTGTGGGAGGTCCAAGGGTTCATCATGCGGGTCTTGATCTGGATTCCTATGCGCATTGCCTATTTCATCAACCAGTATCCGAAGGTCAGCCACAGTTTCATCCGCCGCGAAATCCTTGCGCTGGAGCGCCAGGGGGTAGCGGTGCAGCGTATTGCCCTGCGCGGCTGGGACGCGCAACTGCAGGACGGCGAAGACGCAAACGAACGCGACAAGACTCGCTATGTGCTGCAAAGCGGCATCGCGGGCCTGCTCAAACCCACCTGGCAAGTACTCTGTGGGCAGCCACGGCAGTTCTTCGGCGCGCTGTGGCTGGCCATGCGCCTCGGCCTGCGCGCCGACCGCGCCTGGCCCTACCACCTGGTCTACCTGGCCGAGGCCTGCCAGGTGCTGCAGTGGCTGCAGGCAGGCAAGGCACAACACGTGCACGCCCATTTCGGCACCAATTCCACCGAGGTGGTGATGCTGGCCCATGTGCTGGGTGGGCCGGCCTACAGCTTTACCGTGCACGGCCCGGAGGAATTCGACAAACCGCAATTTCTGCACATGGGCGAAAAGGTGCGGCGTGCCGCGTTCGTCGCGGCCGTCAGTTCGTATGGGCGCAGCCAGGTGTTGCGCTGGGTGGCACACGACCACTGGGCCAAGGTGAAGGTGGTGCATTGCGGCCTCGAGCGCAGTTTCCACGAGGTGGCGCCGGTCAGCCTGCCGGCGGCGCCGCGGCTGGTGTGTGTCGGGCGCTTGTGCGAGCAGAAAGGGCAACTGCTGTTGCTCGAAGCCGCGCGGATATTGGCCGCCCGACCGGTCGGTTTCGAGCTGGTGCTGGCCGGTGACGGCGAGATGCGTGGGCAGGTCGAGGCATTGATTGCCCGGTATGGCTTGCAGCGCCAGGTACGTATCACCGGCTGGATCAGCAGTGCCCAGGTGCGCGAAGAGATCCTTGCCGCCCGCGCACTGGTGCTGCCCAGCTTCGCCGAGGGGCTGCCAGTGGTGATCATGGAGGCCATGGCCTTGCGCCGACCGGTGCTGACGACCTATGTGGCGGGCATTCCCGAGCTGGTTCAGCCGGGCGAGAACGGCTGGTTGTTTCCCGCCGGCGCCGTTGACGAGCTGGTGACGGCCATGGCCGAGTGCCTGGCGCAACCTGTCGAGGTGCTGCAACGTATGGGCGAGGCGGCCCGCCAGCGTGTGCTGCAACGGCATGATATCGACACCGAGGCGGCCCGGTTGGCCGATTATTTCAAGGCATCCGCATGATCAGTGTATTGGCTTGGTTACTCGGCATCCTGGCGCTCATCGTCCTGTTGCCAGTACTGCTGCTGTTGGGGCAAGTGCTGCTGGCTTGCCTGCCGAGGCAGGCGCAGCCCCTGGGCGGCAACAGGCGTCCGCAGGTGGCAGTGCTGGTGCCAGCGCATGACGAAGCTTCGATCATCCACGCCACGCTGGCGAGCATCGCCCCGCAATTGCAGGCTGGCGACCGGTTGCTGGTAGTGGCGGACAACTGCACCGACGACACCGCGCAACTGGCCCGCGAGGCCGGCGCGGAGGTGGTCGAACGCCACGACCTGCGCTTGCGTGGCAAGGGCTATGCCTTGGACTTTGGCGTGCGCCACCTGGCCCGTCAGCCGCCCGAGGTAGTGATCGTGATAGATGCCGATTGCCGGGTCGGCGAAGGCGCTATCGAGCGCCTGGCGCGTCGTTGCCACGAAGTCGCGCGGCCGGTGCAGGCGCTGTACCTGACGCATGCCCCGGCGGGGGCCGGAACGAAAGTCCAGATCGCCGAATTCGCCTGGCGGGTCAAGAACCTGGTGCGCCCGCGCGGTTGGGCGCGGCTGGGCCTGCCTTGCCAATTGATGGGCGCGGGCATGGCGTTCGGTTGGCGTGACCTGGCCCTGGTCGACCTGGCCAATGGGCACCTGGTGGAGGATGTGAAACTGGGCCTGGATCTGTGCCAGCAAGGCAAACCCCCGGTCTTCTGCCCCGAGGCGTTGATCACCAGCCAGTTCCCGGCCAGTCAGCAGGGCCTGAACAGCCAGCGCACCCGCTGGGAGCATGGCCATCTGGGGTTGATGCTGAGCGATGCTCCGAAGCGTGCGCTGGCCGCCGTCAGGCAAGGCAACGGCAGCTTGCTGGCGATGACCCTCGACCTGCTGGTGCCGCCCCTGGCATTGCTGGTGCTGGCCTTGCTCGGGGTCAACCTGGTGGCCTGGGCGGCTTACCTGCTGTTCGGCGTCGCGGCACCGGCGTGGATCGCCCTGTGGGCGCTGGCGCTGCTGGGCCTTGCCGTCATGCTGGCGTGGGCGCGTTTCTGTCGTGAATTGATCCCGTTTTCCGTATTGCTGTATGCACCGTTCTACGCGGCAAGGAAGGTCCCCATGTACCTGGGGTTCCTGATCAAGCGCCAGGTTGACTGGGTACGTTCGAAGCGGGATGAAGACTGATGGCTGAATGGCAGCAGCGCTGGGCCGGCATCATCGACAAGCTCGAAGCCGTGGCTGACGACGCTGCCGCGCAGCGCCTGCTCGACCGGCTGGCCGTCGTGCAGAGCCCGACCGTGCTCGGTTTCGTCAATGCCCATGCGATGAACCTGGTCGTGCGCGACGGCGCGTACGCTCAGGCATTGTCGGCGGCCGACGTGCTGCTGCGTGACGGCGCCGGCATGGCGATTCTCTATCGCCACCTCGGCCTGGGGCCCGGGCTCAACATGAATGGTACCGACTTCATTCCCCGGCTGATGGCTGCCTACCGCGGGCGGCGAGTGGCATTCTGGGGCACCCGGCAACCCTACCTGGACCAGGCCGCGCAGCGCAGCGCCACCCTGTTCGGGGTGGTGCCGGTATCGGTCCATGATGGATTTGCCAGCCTGGAAACCTATCTGCAACTGGCCAGGGAGCAGCGCCCCGAGCTGATCGTGCTGGGCATGGGCATGCCCAGGCAGGAGGCGGTAGCGGCGCAGTTGGCGGCCACCGGTGAACCGTGCCTGATCGTATGTGGTGGGGCGATCCTCGATTTTCTCGGCGGCAAGGTCAGCCGAGCGCCGCTGTGGCTGCGGCGTGTGGGCGGGGAATGGTTGTACCGGTTGTCGCGCGAACCGAAGCGCCTGTTCATGCGCTATGTGGCGGGCAACCCGTTGTTCCTGCTGCGCGCTTTGCTGTACCGCCGCAGTGCAGGGGGCAGCGGACGCAGCGTGTAGACGGACGGACCCCGCGCGGTCGGTGGGGCTGGCACGTTGATGGCGGCTGGCTGCTACAGTGAGAGCAAGGCGGTGGGCTGCACGATGCTGTTTCGCTGGTTTTGCATGGGCCGTTCCAGGCTTGCGGTTTGATCAAAAGGACTTGCTGCGCGTGAATTGATGAGGTCTGAGATGGTTTTCGAACCCAGAAGCAGTCGTTCCTTGCTTCAGAGAAGAAGCAGCGTCAGTAACGCCATCCAGGCCGGTCTCGACGGAATAGCCGTCACCGGTATCGCCTGGTACCTGATCTACGAGCGGTTCGGCTATATCACCTCCGATTACGTGATCATGTTGCTGTTGCTGATTGGCGCACTGGCGGTGATCTACGATCACTATGCGATCTACCGCACCAACGTCGGTTTATCGATCAAGGCGTTCCGGCTGTTCAAGGCGTGGTCGGCGACCTTCTGCTTCCTGGTGGTGATGGCCTTCCTGACCAAACAGAGCGAAACCTACTCGCGGTTGCTGGTCGTGCAACTGTTCTTCATCGGCTACATCGCCCAGTTGTTCCTGCACTTTGCCGTGCGAGAACTGCAAAAGCGCTTCAGCGCACATGCGCGGCTGGACAATGCCCTGATCATCGGCGCCGGTGACCTGGCCAATTTCCTTTATCAGAAAATCAGTAATAACCCCTGGTTCGGCGAACGGGTGCTGGGCTGCGTGCTGATCGACGAGCCTGACGAGCCGGGGCGCGAGGTTGCCGAGGGCAAGCAACGCCTGCCGGTGCTCGGGCACATCGCCGCGCTGGACGAGATCGTCGCCCGGCACGCCATCCGCACGGTGTACCTGGTCACGCCACTGGGCGGTTCCGAGGTCATCAACGATGTGTACCTGAAGTTGCTCGACAAGTGCATTGCGGTGAACTGGGTGCCTGACATCTTCTCCTTGCGCCTGATCAACCACAGCGTGCGGGAAATCGCCGGCATTCCGGTGCTGACCTTGTCGGAGACGCCGCTGACGGGTACGAGCCTGTTCCTGAAAAACCTCGAGGACAGGGTATTGGCGGCGCTGATCCTGCTGTTTGCCTCGCCGGTGCTGCTGGCCGTGGCAGTAGCGATCAAGCTGGATAGCCGGGGCCCGGTGTTCTTTCGCCAGGAACGCACCGGCTGGACCGGGGAAGCGTTCCGTATCTGGAAGTTCAGGAGCATGCATGTGCACCAGCCGGAGGAGGGCGTGATCAGGCAGGCGCAGAAGAATGACCCGCGGCTGACCCGGGTCGGTGCGTTCATCCGCCGTACCAGCCTGGACGAGCTGCCGCAGCTGTTCAATGTCCTGACCGGGGAAATGTCGCTGGTCGGGCCGCGACCGCATGCCCTGCAGCATGACACGCTGTATTCGCAGGACATCGTCGATTACTTCGCCCGCCACAATATCAAGCCTGGCATGACCGGCCTGGCACAGGTGCGCGGGTTCCGGGGCGAGACCAAGGACATCGAGCAGATGATCCAGCGCGTCGACTCGGACATCGAGTACATCAACAACTGGTCGCTGTGGCTGGATTTCGTGATCCTGTTGCGTACGTTGAACGCATTCACCGGTAAGCAGGCTTATTGAGCCGAATCACGCCTGTGAACACTGCCCTCAGGCGGGTTGCTCCTTGCCCAGCGGGTGCAACGCCCTGAACCCCCGTGCTTCTTCCACCAGCCAGTCATGCACCGCCCGTGCGCCGGGCTGGTTCAACCCGCCCGGCGGGTAATGCACCACGTAGCGTTTGTGGTTGGCAATCGGCACCCCGAACGGCACGATCAGCGCTCCCCGCTCCAATTCGTCATTGAGCAGGGTGCGTCGCGCGATGGCCACGCCGCTGCCGGCGATCGCCGCCTCGATGGTCAGGTGGTTGCGGTTGAAGGTATGGCCGCGCCGTACATCGAGACCGGCGGCACCGATGCCTTCCAGGTAGAACTCCCATTCAGCATATTCCGAACTGCCACGCCAGGCGGTGATGTCGTGCAGCAGCGGGTAGTGCGCCAGATCCGCCGGCCCGTGCAGTGGCGGGCGTCCGCGCAGCAGGGCGGGAGAGCACACCGGGAAGATCTGCTCGTCCAGCAGCGGCGTCGACAGCATGCCGGGGTAACTGCCGTCGTTCAGGTCGATGGCCAGGTCGAAATCACCGGGGGTCAATGCCTGGGCACTGTCTTCGGCCACCAGCCGCAGTTCGATGTCCGGGTAGCGTTGCTGGAAGCGCGGCAGGCGCGGCGTGAGCCATTTGGCCAGGAACGACGGGATCGAACGCAGGCGCAAGGTGCCACGGATTTCGCCCGCATCCAGGCGCAGCAATTCAGCTTCGATGCTGCCGTAGGCTTCGGCCACGGTCTGCGCCAGGCGCTGCCCCTCGGCGCTCAGTTCCACGCCGCGCGCCCGGCGCAGGAACAACCGATAACCCAGGCGTTCTTCCAGTTGGCGCATCTGCTGGCTGACCGCTCCCGGGGTGATGTGCAGTTCTTCGGCACAGCGGGTGAAGGACAAGTGCCGGGCCGCACAGGCAAACACATGCAGCCAGACGAACAGCTGGCCATTGAGTTGTCGACGCATTGTTTAGTACCACTAAAGCCTTGCTTAGAAAGTTTCGTTGGTCATCCGTGAGCCAGCGCGGCAGTATCGCGCAAAATCGCAATACCGCTCAATTTTTTCAGAGAACCGTGCTGCGGGTTCATACTCGCTCACGGTCAGGCATTAGCATGGCTATCAGTGTTTTCGACCTTTTCAAAATCGGCATCGGGCCGTCCAGCTCCCACACCGTCGGCCCCATGCGGGCAGCGGCGACCTTTGCCCAGGCCCTGCGTGAGCAAGGTCTGCTGGGCCGGGTAAGCCGTGTCGAGGTGCGGCTGTATGGTTCGCTGTCGGCCACCGGCGTTGGCCACGCCACCGACCGCGCCTGCCTGCTCGGCCTGATGGGGCAGTGGCCGGACCGTATCGACCCGGCCACCATCGAGGCGCGCATTGGCCAGGTCATGCAGGAGCATTGCCTGATGCTCGATGGCAGCCACCCGCTGGCGTTCGAGTACAGCCGCGATCTGCTGCTGCTCGACGAAAACCTGCCCTACCACCCGAACGCCATGAGCCTGGAGGCCCTGGACGGGCAGGCCAGCCTGTTGCGCCAGACCTACTATTCGGTGGGCGGTGGTTTCGTCGTCGAGCAGGCCGAGATCGATGCGCCACCCGGCGAAGCGAACGCGGTGCAGCTACCGTACGAATTCGACAGCGCTGCGCAGTTGCTGGCCTTGTGCAAGGCTCATGGTTTGAGCGTGGCGCAATTGATGATGGCCAACGAGTGTGCCTGGCGCCCGGAGGCCGAAGTGCGCGAGGGCCTGCTGCGGATCTGGGCGGCCATGCGTGAATGCGTCGACAACGGCCTGCGCAACGAAGGCATCCTGCCTGGCGGCCTGCATGTCAAGCGGCGTGCAGCGCGCTTGCATCGCAGCCTGCAGGAGCTGGGCAAGCCCAACGTGATCGGTTCCACCCTCAGTGCCATGGAGTGGGTCAACCTGTTCGCCCTGGCGGTGAACGAAGAGAACGCCGCAGGCGGGCGCATGGTCACCGCGCCCACCAATGGCGCCGCCGGGATCATCCCTGCGGTGTTGCACTACTACATGAAGTTCAACCCCGGCGCCTGCGATGCGGATGTGGTGGACTTCCTTCTGGGCGCAGCGGCGGTCGGTATCCTGTGCAAGAAGAACGCGTCGATCTCCGGGGCGGAAGTCGGCTGCCAGGGCGAGGTGGGCTCGGCCTGTTCGATGGCCGCTGCCGGCCTGGCGCAGGTGCTTGGCGCGACACCGCCGCAACTGGAAAACGCCGCCGAGATTGCCCTGGAACATAACCTGGGCCTGACCTGCGACCCGGTCGGCGGCCTGGTGCAGGTGCCCTGCATCGAGCGCAACGCGATCGCGGCGGTGAAGGCGATCAACGCCGTGCAGATGGCCTTGCGCGGGGATGGCGAGCATTTCATCTCGCTGGACCGGGTGATCCGCACCATGCGTGATACCGGGGCGGACATGCATGCCAACTACAAGGAAACCTCGCGCGGCGGTTTGGCTGTTGCGTTCGTGGAGTGTTGAGTAACCAGACCGGTTAGCGCGGCCTTGTGCCGCGAAAGGGCTGCAAAGCAGCCCCCGTGTCCTTTTTCTGCGCTGAAATACCGGGGCCGCTTTGCGGCCTTTTCGCGAAAAGGCCTATGTACGGGCGGTTACTGGCGGGCTTTCTGTTTCGCTTCGAGGAAGCTCGCGCGCATGTCCTTGGCCCAGCCATCCAGCACCGGCTTGACGTCGTTCAGGGTCAGCTTGGTGGTTTTGTTCTCCAGTTCCTGCCCTGCACCCTTGCGCACTACCTGGGCCAGCACCTTCTGGCTGGCACCATCCAGGAACGCAGCCTCCACACCAACATCCACATCCTGGTCGCGACCGCCCATGGCCGTGTTCACGCCGGCCGAGATCAACGCGATGGGAATGATCTCGTAAGGCTTGAGGCCTTCGTTGCGGGTGGACACCGCCGTGATCGCAGGACGCACCACGAGCACCCCGGGCCCGGGGCCCTTGGCCAGGGGCACGACGCTGCCCATCTCACGGCGCAGGGCCTCATTGAAGTAGCGGGTGATTTCCTGCAGCGTCTGCGCCGAGATGACTTCCGTCGGCTGTGGCCGGGGGTAGAACTGGCTAGGCTCGATGAATACCTGGCTGTACTGGTTGACGTTGGCCTTGGGGTCGATCCAGCGCATCACCGGAGCGCCCGAGGGGCTCCTGGCTTCTGCCAGGCGGCTGTAGTCCTTGAGGAAGCCGGAGTAGTCCTTGGGGTCCACGCGGTTGCTGGAACAGGCAGCAACGGCGAGCACTGCGGCGCACAACAGGGTAATGCGGGGCAATGATTTCATGATGAAAATGCATCCATGGTGGGTCGGCCAGAACAACGCTAGCAGGTGCACGACAGATGGCCAGTGCCTGGGTTCAATCGCCATGAAAATCGCCCATCTGTCGCGGCTGTTCAGCCCAGTGCCTCGCGCAAGCGGTACCACAACATGCCCAGCGCCAGCAGCGGCGAGCGCAGTGCCTTGCCGCCGGGGAAGGTCAGGTGCGGCACCGCACTGAACACGTCCAGCCCGCGGCTGTGGCCGAGCGCAATGCTTTCGGCGAGCAGCCTGGCGCTCCAGTGCGTGACATTCAGGCCGTGCCCTGAATAGCCCTGGGCGTAATACACGTTGCGTTGCTGGCTGAGGCGGCCGACCTGAGGAAAGCGGTTGGCGGTGATGCCGATCATGCCGCCCCATTGGTAATCAATCCGCACCTCGGCCAGTTGCGGGAATACCTTCAGGACCTTGGGCCGCATGTAGGCAGCGATGTCTTTGGGGTCGCGGCCGGAATAATGACAGGCGCCGCCGAACAGCAGCCGGCGGTCTGCCGTGAGGCGGTAATAGTCCAGGCCGACCTTCTGGTCGCACAGCGCCATGTTCTGCGGGATCAGCCGGGTGGCCAGCGTTTCAGGCAGTGGCTCGGTAGCCACCACGTAACTGCCGGCCGGCAGCACCTTGCCGCTCAGGCGCGGTTCCAGTTCATCGAGGTGGGCGTTGCAACCGAGCACCAGGTTGGCTGCGCGCACCTTGCCATGGGCGGTGTGCAGCACCACCTGGTGGCCATGCTCGATGCGCAGCACCGGGCTGCGCTCGAAGATGCGCACGCCCAGGCCGTGGGCGGCACGTGCTTCACCCTGGACCAGATCAAGCGGGTGCAGGTGGCCCGAGCCCATGTCGACCAGGCCGCCAGCGTACTGGTCGCTGGCGACGATTTCGTGCAGCTGGTCGGCACCGACCAGGCGGGTTTCAGGGCGATAGCCGAGGTCGGCCAGATCGTCCAGTTCATCCTGGAACGCGGCGAACTGGGCGGGTGTATTGGCCAGTTCGCAAAAGCCCCAGCGCAGGTCGCAGGCAATGCCGTAGCGGGCGATGCGGCTGGCCACCAGCGCTACCGAATCGATGCCGGCCTGCTTCAGATAACGCACGCCGTCCTGGCCGACATGCCGGGCGAAACCGTTGACGTCATGGCCGATGCCACGGATCAGCTGGCCGCCGTTGCGTCCGCTGGCACCCCAGCCGATGCGCCGGGCTTCCAGCAGTACCACCGACAGGCCGCGCTCGGCCAGCTCCAGCGCCGTGTTGACGCCGGTCAGCCCGCCACCAACCACGCATACGTCGGCCGTCTGTTCGCCGTCCAGGCTGGGGTAGGGCGCCGCATCGCGTGCCGTGGCGGCGTAGTACGAGGCGGCGTGTTGGGTCGTGAAGGACATGGCTGTTCTCGGCTCAGCGGTTGGACTTGATCTTGCTCCAGGAGCGGGTCATGACGCGCATGATCTTCGGGCTCGGAGTGCTGGAGATATACAGCTTGTCCAGCACCTCCTGGGGTGGGTAGACCTCGGGGTTGTCGACCAGCGATGCATCCATGTAGGCCTGGGCATCTGGGTTGGCATTGGCATAGCCGACCGTGGTACTGACCTTGGCGATCACCTTGGGATCGAGCAGGTAGTTGATGAACGCCAGGGCCTGTTCAGGGTTGTTGGCATCCTTGGGGATGGCCAGCAGGTCGAACCACAGGTTGCTGCCTTCCCTGGGAATGCTGTAGGCGACCTTCACCCCGTTGTTCGCCTCCACGGCGCGGTTGGCGGCCTGGAACACGTCGCCGGAATAGCCGAAGGCCACGCAGACATCGCCATTGGCCAGGTCGGCAACGTACTTGGAGGAATGGAAGTAGGTGATGTAGGGGCGCAGTTCGAGCAGTCGGGCTTCGGCCTTGGCGTAGTCGGCCGGCTTCTCGCTGCGCGGGTTCAGGCCCAGGTAGTTGAGCACGGCCGGGAACAGTTCGTCGGGCGAGTCCATGAATGCAACGCCGCACTGCTTGAGCTTTTTCAGGTTCTCGGGCTCGAACAGCACTGCCCATGAGTCGATATGATCGACGCCGAGGGCCGCCTTGACCTTGTCGACGTTATAGCCGATGCCGTTGGTGCCCCAAAGGTAGGGCACGGCATAGCGGTTGCCGGGGTCGTTCTGTTCAAGCTGTTTGAGCAGCTTGGGGTCCAGGTGCTGCCAGTTGGGCAGCTTGCTGCGGTCCAGCGGCATGAAGGCACCGGCCTGGGCCTGGCGCGCGAGGAAGTGGTTGGACGGAACCACCACGTCATAACCCGTGCGCCCGGCCAGCAGCTTGCCTTCCAGGGTTTCGTTGGAATCGAACACGTCATAGACCACCTTGATACCGCTGCTGGCCTGGAAGTCGGCCAAGGTGGTGTCGCCGATGTAGTCGGTCCAGTTGTACACGCTGACCGAGGGGGTGGCGTGGCCGGTGCTGGCGAACAGCAGGGTGAACGCGGCGGGTATCAGGGTGTGAAGATGACGCATGGGGACACCTCGTTGGTCTTGTTGTTCGAGTTCGGTGGGGTGTTGCCGGGTAGCAGCGGCGAGGGCCGGTTCAGACGCTGAGCATCAGGAACTCACGCTCCCACGAGCTGATCACCCGCTTGTAGTTCTCGTGTTCGGCACGCTTGACCGCCACGTAGCCCTGGACGAACTGCTTGCCCAGGTACTGCTGCACGGTCTCGCAGTCTTCCATGTGCTGCAGGGCGTCTTCGATGGTGATCGGCAGGCGCAGGTTGCGTCGTTCGTAGGCGCGGCCCTGCACCGGGGCGCTGGGCTCGATGCGCTCGACCATGCCCAGGTAGCCGCACAGCAGGCTGGCGGCGATGGCCAGGTACGGGTTGGCGTCAGCACCGGGCAGGCGGTTTTCCACGCGCATCGACTCGGGGCTGGAGGTGGGCACGCGCAGGCCGGCGGTGCGGTTTTCCTCACCCCATTCGACGTTCACCGGGGCCGAGGTGTCCGGCAGGAAGCGGCGGAACGAGTTGACGTTGGGTGCGAACATGGGCAACAGCTTGGGGATGTACTTCTGCAGGCCGCCGATGTGGTACAGGAACAGCTGGCTCATGCTGCCGTCTTCATTGGCGAAGATCGGCTTGCCGCTGGCGATGTCGACCACGCTCTGGTGCAGGTGCATGGCGCTGCCCGGCTCGTCGGTGATCGGCTTGGCCATGAAGGTGGCCGCCACATTGTGCTTGAGCGCCGCCTCGCGCATGGTGCGCTTGAACACCGTGATCTGGTCGGCCAGGTCCAGCGCGTCGCCGTGACGGAAGTTGATCTCCATCTGCGCGGGGCCGTCTTCGTGGATCAGCGTATCCAGGTCCAGGCCCTGGATCTCGCACCAGTCATAGACATCTTCGAACAGCGGGTCGAATTCGTTGGCGGCATCGATCGAGAACGACTGGCGCCCGCTTTCGGCACGGCCGGAACGCCCCAGTGGCACCTGCAGCGGCAGGTCCGGGTCTTCGCAGCGCTGGGTCAGGTAGAACTCCATCTCGGGCGCCACGATCGGCTGCCAGCCCTGGTCGGCATAGAGCTTGAGCACCTTCTTCAGCACGTTGCGTGGCGACAGTTCGATGGGGTTGCCCCGCTTGTCGAAGGTGTCGTGGATGACGATCGCGGTCGGCTCGATCGCCCACGGGATCTGGTAAACCGCAGTCGGGTCGGGGCGGCAGACCATGTCGATGTCGGCGGCATCCAGCAGGTTGTAGTAAATGTCATCGTCAACGTAGTCGCCAGTGACTGTCTGCAGCAGCACGCTCTCGGGCAGGCGCATGCCACGCTCGTGAAGAAACTTGGCGGTGGGCGCGATCTTGCCGCGGGCGATGCCGGTCAGGTCGCTGATCACGCATTCGACTTCGGTGATCCGGTGTTCTTTCAGCCAGCTGGACAGCTGATCGAAGGGGGCGTTCATACAGACCTCTTGGTTGGGTTTCAGTGGGGGAGCGGGTGTCCGACGAACCCCGTTACCGGGTTTCGAAGGCGTTGCGCTTCCCAGTTGACGCGCTGGAGACTATCTTGGTCGCAGCCCCTGTGGCCGATCTATCCACTTTCTCCGGAAATGAATGCACCAGAAGAGTGCAACTAGGACCGCGCGTGACAACCGCCAATGCCCTGCAAGTCCAGGCCTTCCACACCACCGATGTCACCGAACAGGTGCGTGTCACCCCGGCGTGGCAGCAGCAATACCGGCAGATGTCGCCCGGGCATTTCAGCGGTGAGTTGCGTTGCCTGGGGCTGGAGGGCGTTGAGGTATACGAGGAACGCCTGAACACCCGGGTAGAGCAGTTTTTCCGGGCACCGAGCGGTTCGCTGGCGTTCTGCTTCGACCGCAGCGAGAACAGCCTGTACCTGTTGAACGAACAGAGCCGCAACATCTGGATCACACCGGAGAACTACGAAGAAGTGGCGGTGGTGTTCGACCAGGCATTCCTGGCCAGCCATGGCCTGGACCCACAGCGCCTCGAAGGTTTGTTCATGGTGCCCCTGGGCAGCGGCCAGAATGCGCTGTTCGGCAGTTGGCTGAGCGCCACGCTGACCCGCCTGGGCGAGGCCGACTGCCCGTTGCAGGGGCAGGCACTGGCGGAACAGCTGCTGGATGACTGCCTGTTCATCCTCGACAACGCTTGCCAACGCCTGCAGGGCTTGGCCCTGGGGCGGCGTGACGAGGAACGGGCGATCATGCGGCGGGTCAGCGAGTGGGCGGCCGATTGCCCGGAAGAGACCCTTAACCTGGTGGAACTGGCGGCGGTTGCCGGGGTTTCCCTGCGCCAGTTGCAGCAGGCGTTCAAGGCGTTTACCGGAATGTCACCGGCGCACTGGTTGCGCCTGCGTCGGCTCAACGGTGCGCGGCGCGACCTGTTGCGCAACGGGGGCGCGACCGTGGCCGAGGTGGCGATGCGTTGGTCATTCTGGCATTTGGGAAGGTTTTCAGAGAGTTACCGGCAGTTGTTCAAGGAATTTCCCAGTGAGACCTTGAAGCGGGGCAGGGGCTGGGTACCGGAAAGCGGCTGCAAGCCCAGGCAGCACTGAGCCCTGCATTGCCGCGCAAAAATTGCTATCGTGCCGGCCTGTTTCCACCCGAGGTGCCGATGTTCTACCTGCCTTTGCTCAGCGACCAGGCCGACCGCCTCGCCAGCGAGCCCGCTACCGAGTTCTTCAGTACCGCCAGCCTGCTGGAAGCCGCTACAGTGCTGTTCGTGCAAAACCTGCCGCGCCAGCCCGCCGTGGCCTCGGCTGACGCGCAGGAGCGCCGTTTCGCTGAAATCGTGCGCATCGCCAATGAGGTCGAGAGCGCCGCACCCGGGCGTTTCCAGGGCCAGGTGGGGCAGCACTTCGACCGTGAAGCCTTCGCGATGGGCCTGGGCATGCTCGGCGACAACGGTATCGCCCTGTTGTCCAGCGAAGTGGCGTACCAGGCCGACGAACTGCTGGACGCCGAAGGCCAGTGGAACTTCCAGTTCGCCGACAGCTACCGCCAGCGCGCAACACCGCTGTACCCGGTGCACCTGCCGTCGCTGGCCAGCGACCTGATGCTCAGCGACCAGCAGCACCGGCTGTTGCGCGAGTTTCTCAGTGGTATCGACGAATCGGTGGCCGTGCAGGGGTTCGCCGGTACTGGCAAGACCTTCCTGATTCATCAGTTCGCCCGCCTGCTCGATCCGCAGCGAACGCTGTTGCTGGCGTTGACCGAAGGCCAGTTGCGCGCCTTGCAGGCGCGGGTCAAGGACGCCGCGGCCTATACGGCGCTGACCTTCGGCCAACTGGCCGACGAACTGCTCAACCGCGACCTCACCAGCAACGGTTGGCGCCTGCGCGATCCCTACCGCACCAAGCTGTCGTGGCGCCCGCAGGATGCGCAGGTGGTCCGCTGGCTGGGCATTCCCGACATCGGCCCGCTTGCTGCCCGGCAGGTGGTAACGTTGTGCATTCGCGCCGTGCGGACGTTCTGCCATAGCGCCGATAGCCAATTGCAGCTGCACCATCTGCCGTGGGCCGGGCCGGGGACCACGCCACTGGATCAAGAAGTGCTGCTGGAAAAGGCACGGTTGTACTGGCAAGAGCTGATTCGCCCGTCAGCCCGGGAAATCCAGTTGCCGGTACGCGACTATCACCGGGTCAAACTGTTGTCACTGACCGCTGAGGTGATCGACAGCCGCTACACCCATGTCATCGTCGACGAGGCCCACGAACTGTCGGCGCCGATGCTCGCCGTGCTCGACCGCAGCCCGCAGTCGATCATTGCCCTGGGTGACGAGTTGCAGAACCTCAACGGCCTCAGCCCGCACCATGGCAGCTTCATTCGCCAACGCTGCATCGACCGCTCACTGCGCGCCGGGCCGGCCATGGACAAGGTGCTCAACCCGCTGATCCAGGCACATCCGGCGGCAATCCAGGGCGCCTTCAGCGGCAGTGCCGAGCATTACACCCGGGTCAGCTTCTTCGACACGGTCAGCATTCCCGAACAGCCCACCGCACTGATCGTCGACGACGAGTGGGGCCTGTTCGGCTGGTTCCAGCGCCTGACGCACCTGAGCGTGCCGTTCGTGCTGCTGAAAAGCGCGCGCAAGGACTTCGAGCTGTTCGTCGAGGACTGCATCGAACTGTATCGTCATGGCACCCGGCCACGTCACCCGATGCTGTTCCGTTATGCCAGTTGGCAGGTGCTGGAACAGGACAAAGGCGATGACAAGGCATTCGTTGCCGTGGCCAATATGCTGCGCAAGGGCTATACACCCGAGCACTTTGCCCGGGCCAAGAGCCGTTACCGCTGGGACAAGGCGCCCAAGCTGTTCCTGGGGCGGGTACGGGATGTGAAGAACATGGAGTTTGCCCGGGTCATGGTGTCGCCGGAACTGATGGTGGCGCCGCAGGTGGCCGGGAACCGCAACGAGCGCGCGCGGATGCTGGCCGGGTTGTACACCGCCTGTTCGCGGGCGCGGCATGAACTGATCGTGCCGGGCGGAATGCTGGACTGGGTCAAGGACCAGGTTCGGGATTGAGTGTTGGGGCCGCTTTGCGGCCCCGCGGCATCAATTCAGTTGCGATCCAGCCAAACCGTCTGCGCATTGGTGAACTCGCGCACGCCAAAGTGCGACAGCTCGCGCCCGAAGCCGCTCTTCTTCACCCCGCCGAACGCCACGCGGGGGTCGGAGGCGCAGTAGCCGTTGATGAACACGCCACCGGTATCCAGGGCTGCAGTCATGCGCTCGGCCAACGCATAGTCGGCGGTGTAGATGGTCGAGGCCAGGCCGAAGTCGCTGTCGTTGGCCAGCTCAACCGCATGATCCGCATCACGGGCACTGATGATCGCCGCCACCGGCCCGAACAGCTCCTGGCGGAACGCCGTCATGTCCGGGGTGACGTTGGCCAGCACGGTCGGTGCGTAGAAGTTGGCCACGCCGTCGACCTTGTGTCCGCCCAGCAGCAGGGTAGCGCCTTCGACGATGCTTGCCTGGACCTGGCCATCCAGCTCCTCACGCAGGTCGTAACGGGCCATCGGGCCGATGTAGGTATCGTCTTCCAGCGGGTTGCCCACCTTCAGCTCACGCGTGGCGTCGACGAACCGGCGGGTGAATTCTTCCACGACGCTGGCTTCGACGATCAGGCGCTTGGCCGCTGCGCAGACCTGGCCGGTGTTCTGGTAGCGGCCGATTACGGCCGCCTTCACGGCGGCATCCAGGTCGGCGTCGGCCAACACGATGAACGGGTCGGAGCCGCCCAGTTCCAGCACGCACTTTTTCAGCGCCGCGCCAGCCTGCGCACCAATGGCCATGCCGGCCCGTACGCTGCCAGTGAGGGTCACGGCGGCGATGCGCGGGTCGTTGATGGCACGGGTGACCCCGTCCGGGGTGACGTTCAGCACCTCGAACACGCCTTCTGGCAGGCCGGCATCCTTGAACAGTTCGCCCAGCAGGTAAGCGCTGCCCATCACGTTCGGGGCGTGCTTGAGCACGTAGGTGTTGCCGGCCAGGATCGCCGGCACGGCGCCGCGCAGTACCTGCCATACCGGGAAGTTCCACGGCATCACTGCCAGGATCGGGCCCAGCGGGCGGTATTCGATGCGGGCCTTTTCCACCTGGGTCGGCTCGGCAGCGAGCATCGCCGGGCCGTGCTCGGCGTACCAGCGGCACAGGCCGACGCATTTGCTGACCTCGCCACGGGCCTGGGCGATCGGCTTGCCAATTTCGCGGCTGATCATCTGCGCGAAGGTTTCGGCCTTGGTTTCGAGCGTGCTGGCCAGCGCCAGCAAGTATTCGCTGCGCTGACCCAGCGACACCTGGCGCCACTGGCGGAAGCCAACCTTGGCACGTTGCAGCGCCGCTTCCAGTGCGGCGTCGGTGTCGAACGGGTAAGCGCCGATCTGCTCGCCGCTGTACGGGTCGAGGGAGATGGCGTGGCTCAGGCTGCTGATCGCGCTCATGGCGGGACACTCTCGTAGTCGTTGATCCGAGACGCCAGACTAGTGGGCTAGGGCTTTAATGAAAACTGAATAATAATGAGCGAAACATTCACGTTTGGAGAATGACTGTGGACCTGGTGCAACTGGAGATCTTCAAGGCGGTAGCAGAGCAGGGCAGTATCAGCGCCGCCGCGCAGCACATCCATCGGGTGCCGTCGAACCTGACTACACGCATCAAGCAGTTGGAGGAAGACCTTGGCGTGGCATTGTTCATTCGTGAAAAGAGCCGCCTGCGCCTGTCACCGGCAGGCTGGAACTTCCTCGAATACACCCGGCGTATCCTCGACCTGGTTCACGAGGCGCGCCTGACTGTGGCCGGCGAGGACCCGCAAGGCACCTTCGCTCTGGGGTCGCTGGAAAGCACGGCGGCAGTGCGCATCCCGGCCTTGCTGGCGGCATACAACCAACGCTACCCCAAGGTCGACCTGGACCTGTCTACCGGGCCATCGGGGACCATGCTCGAGGGCGTGTTGTCCGGGCGCCTGGTGGCGGCATTCGTCGACGGGCCGGTGCTGCACCCGACGCTGGAGGGCATGCCGGTATTCGAGGAAGAAATGATGGTCATTGCACCACTCAACCATGCCCCGGTAACCCGCGCCCGGGAGGTCAATGGCGAGAACATCTATGCTTTCCGCGCCAACTGTTCCTACCGCCACCACTTCGAGAACTGGTTTGTCCAGGACCAGGCGGTACCAGGCAAGATCCACGAAATGGAGTCGTACCACGGCATGCTGGCCTGCGTCAGCGCCGGCGCCGGCCTTGCCATGATGCCACGCAGCATGCTCGACAACATGCCCGGTTGCAGCACAGTCAGCGCCTGGCCGATGTCAGAGGACTTCCGCTACCTGAAAACCTGGCTGGTGTGGCGACGGGGTACGGTGTCGCGCAGTTTGAGCATGTTCGTGAAGCTACTTGAAGAACGCCGCACAAGCTGATGTCCAGGCAGCGCACAGTTGCCCATCAAAGCGAATTTCATCCAGGCGACCACGCATCTGCACGAACACTGTTTGCTGAGCACGATCAGATAATAGGTAAGCCATCCTCGAACGGAGGGTCGTACCATGCGTAAACATCACTATGCCCTTGGCGTGGCACTGCTGGTCGGCCTGGCGCTGCCCTGGACCCTGGCGGCCGGCGCCGACCTGAATGCCCCGATCGACATGCAGGCCGTGCAGTTGCAGCCACAGGAACAGAACGGCGTCCGCTACCTGCAAGGCGGCATCGGCCAGGACGAGGCCAATGCCCTGCGCAAGACCCCGGGCTATGATCTTCACGTCGAACTCTCGACTGGCCCGGAAGGCAAGTTCCAGAGCGGTGCCAGCGTGGATATCCAGAATGCTCAAGGGCAGCCTGTGCTCAGCATCCAGGATGCCGGGCCGCTGCTGTACGTACAATTGCCGCCGGGCAAATACAAGATCACTGGCACCGCCCAGGGCGAGACGGTGCAACAGGACGTGACAGTCGACGGCAAATCACCGGCGACCGTCAACCTGAACTGGCGTTGATGGCGAACGCGGCGGGAGTACGGGTGTACTCCCGCCTGCAAGAGGCGCATTGTCATGAGCCTGGAGCAGCAACTACAAACGTTGGACAAGCAGGGCTACGTGCTGCTACCGGCGGTGCTCGACCCCTTGCGCATCGCCTTGTTGCGCTGCGCAATCGATGACTTGCAGCCCATCCACTGGGACTACCAGGGGCTGTTGGAACACTACAAATGCGTGTTCAACCGCAACCCGTTGTGGTTGCCGTTTCTCGACCTGCCAGCGCTGATTGCCCTGGCCGAGGCGGCACTGGGCGCCGACTGCCATGTGATCGGGCAGACCGCGTGGCGCAGCCACCCGGGCTACCCAGGCATGGCCCTGCACCTGGACCACCTGCCCATGCAGTTGCCCGACTGGCTCAGCGAACGCGGCGACTTCCTGCAACCCGTGCAGATCCTGACGGCGCAGCTGTACCTGAGCGACATCGACCAGGAGATCGGGCCGACCTGGATCGTGCCCGGCAGCCACCGCGCGGCGCGACCGCCGCAGGCTGGCGAAGACCAGTGGCAGGGCCGCAAGGCCGAGCCGGTGCTGTGCAAGGCCGGGGACGCGCTGCTGTTTCGCAGTGATGTCTGGCATGGCGGTGGCGCCAACTGCAGCCATGCCCGTGAGCGCGACATGCTGCAGGTTCACTATGGCCGTCGCATGGTGGCGCAGAAGTTTTCACCTTACCTGAACTGGCGCTTCAATCCGCAGGTGCTGGAGGCGGCCACGCCCCGGCAACGACGCCTGCTGGGTGAACATACGGAAGCGGAGTACGACTGAGGCGCCATCCCCGGCACGCCAGATGCTGAGCGAAGTCATTAGCCAATAGTGGCAATAGACTTTCAACTTTCGGATTATCTGGATAATAATCAGAAAAGTATTACTTCGTGTGACCGATGCTCAGGTAGCGGTTACCCACAATATCGAGGGGCACAAGACCCCGCTTGTCGTGTAGACCATCAGGAGAAGTTATTGATGAAAACCCGTCTAGCAGCTTCGCTGGCCGCTGCGGTGCTGGCGTTTGCCGGGGCCAACCTGGCCCAGGCAGCGCAGGTGTCCGGCGCCATTGGCGCCACTGGCCAAGGCGACATGACCTACCGTATCGGCCTGTCGTTCGACTGGGACAAGAAATGGCTGGAAAGCAGCACCGGCTACGTGAGCGGCTATTGGGATGCCGCCTACACCTACTGGGAAGGCGGTGAGGCCAGTGGCGCCCATTCGCTGTCGTTCAGCCCGGTATTCACCTACGAATTCAGCGGGTTCAGCTACACCCCGTACATCGAGGCCGGTATTGGCCTGGCGGCGTTTTCCAAGACCGACGTCGGCGACCAGCGCCTGGGCTCGGCATTCAACTTCGAAGACCGCATCGGCTTTGGCCTGAAGTTGCCCGGGGAGCAGAAGGTCGGGATCCGCGCGATGCATTACTCCAATGCCGGGCTCAAGCAGCCTAACGATGGGATCGAGTCGTACTCGCTGTTCTACAGCAAAGGTTTCTGAGACCGGGGGCCGCTTAGCGGCCCCGGCGATTCAGAAGGTATAGGAAACGCCAGCCTGCACCGTCCGTGGTGCTCCCGGGTAGACGTAGTTGTTGAACGCTCCTTCGTCATAACCTTTGTTGAACAGGTTCTTCACATCCAGATTAAGCCGCACGTGTTCGTTGACCTTGTAGAAGCTCAACAGGTCGACCACGCTGTAGCTTTCCATGGTGTAGGTGCTGGCAGCTGTCTGCCCGGCCCGGTCATCCACGTACTTCACGCCGACGCCCAACCCCAACCCCTTGGCCGGGCCATCCTGGAACTCGTAGGTATTCAGCAGGCTGAAGCTGTTGCGCGGGATATTGGCCAGGTGGGTGCCCTTGGGCAGCGTCGTGTCCTCGGTCACTTCGGCGTCCACGTAGGCATAGCCCCCGATCATCCGCCATTCAGGGGTGAGGTTGCCGGCGATGTTGATATCCAGGCCACGGCTGCGCACTTCACCGGCGGCGATCTTGTAGGTACCGGTGGGGTCGTTCGGGTCGTTGGCCAGTACGTTTTCCTTGACGATGTGGTAGATCGCCGCGTCGACGCTCAGTTGCCGATCGAGCGCCTCCCATTTCACACCCAGTTCGTAGGACTTGCCTTTCTCCGGGTCGAAGCCACCGCTGCCGTTGCCGGCGGGCGTGCCAGTGTTGGGTTTGAACGAACGGGCGGTGTTGGCGTACACCGCGACGGTATCGGTCAGATCGTAGATCACGCCGAAGCGCGGCGTGACGCCGTTTTCGGCCTTGCTGAAGTCGCGGTTCGCCGGCAGCTTGTCGTCGTAATCATGCTCGAAACGCTCGAAGCGAACCCCGGCGAGCACTTTCAGCCGCTCGGTGAGGGCCACCTGGTCCTGGATGAATGCAGCCCAGGTCTTGAGGTTTTCCTTGTCGTGGGTAGTGATGCGGGTCAGAGCTGGGCGGGGCTGGCCCAGAACCGGGTCGAAGAGGTCGATCGGATAGGCGCCGGCACCGCTGGCGGAGCGTTGAATGATTGAGTTGTAGTCGTAGTCCTCGTACTCGATACCTGTCAGCAGGGTATGGCTGAAGCCGCCAGTGTCGAAATGGCCCGTGAGGTTGAGTTGGTAGTCGCGGTCGGTCCACTCCAGCTTGCGGTAGTTGAAGTTGCGCCCCAGTGTACGACCATCGGCCTGCAATGCGTTGGCCTCCACGGCGTTGCCCTTGAGCGAGCCGTCGAGCCACTGCATGCCGCCGCCCAGTGTCCAGTTGTCATTGAGCAGGTGCTCGAAACGCAGCTGGGCCATGTTGTTGTCGTTGTGCAGCAGGTTGTCGCTGCCTTTTTCCCAGATGTTGGTGTCGCGCGAGGCAGTACCGAGCTGGCCGGGCAAGCGGGTCAGGCCACGGTCCAGCGGGTGATTGTTGCGCATGAAGTCGCCTTCGAAGACGATCTTCGTAGTGTCATTGACTTGCCAACTGAGCACCGGCGCAACGTCATAGCGCTCGCTTTCCACGTCGTCGCGGAAGCTGTCGCCTCCTTCACCCAGCAGGTTGAGGCGGTAGGCCAGCGAGCCATCCTGGTTCAGCGGCCCGGTAGCGTCCAGGGTGGCACGGTGCATGCCCTGGTCATCGAACTGGCTGCCCAGGGTAACCTTCGACTCCGGCAGCGGCTGCTTGCTGACCACATTGAAGGTACCGCCGGGATCACCGCGGCCATACAGGCTGCTGGCCGGGCCACGGATCACCTCCAGGCGTTCGACGGTATTGGCGTCCGGGGCGTTGGGGTAACCGCGGTTGATCGGGAAGCCGTTGCGGTAGAACTCGCCGGTGGTAAAACCGCGCACGGTGAAGGTGGTCAGCCCCTGACCACCGAAATTGTTGGCACGCCCGACACCGCCGGCGTAGTCCAGGCCGTCCTGCAGACGTGTGGCGCCCGTGTCTTGCAGGACATCCTTGGGCACCACGCTGACCGATTGTGGGGTTTCGTGCAGCGCGGTGTCGGTGCGGGTGGCGCTGGCCGAGCGGGTGGCCTTGTAGCCCTCCACCGGGCCATCGGCACGTTCGCTGTCGGCACTGCTGGTAATACTCAGCGCCTGCAGTTCGATCTGGGACGGCGTGCCGAGCGGTTCTGGCTCGGCAAAGGCCAACGGGGAGACGGCATGAAGCACACAAAGCGAAACGAACGTGCGACGCATCGACGGGACGATCCTGAGGTAGGGCGCTGAAGGTAGGGAGCTGAAACGAGGCAAAACTACTACGAATCATTATCAAATGCATTATTTTTATATGGCACTGGTGTACCAGATACCGGGCGGGTCAATCGGCGCTGGCGCTTTCGCGAGCACGCCCGCTCCTGCAAGTCCATCACAGCTCATGGCATTTGTGACGAACCTGTGGGGGCGGGCGCGAACAGGCTGGTTCAGGCAGGCCGGCACTCAGCGGACCGCCTTGATTGCCAGCACATTGCACAGCGGGTGCTCCAGCACATGCGCCGTGGTCCCGCCCAGGAAGGTCTGCAGGGCGTCGTGCCGGTGGCTGCCCATCACGATTACATCTGCCCGGCTGTGGCCGACGAACTGGGCAATGGCCTTGATTGCAGAGCCTTCCAGGAAGTGCCGACGCTCCAGCGGGATCTGATGGTGGTCGCCCAGGCGGTTGAACGCCGCTCGCTGGGCGGTCCGCAGGTTGCCATCGAAGCCGGGCATGGTGACCGTGCCGGCGCCGAAGTCGGCAATGTGGGTCCTGGCCGCATCGCACACATGCAGCAGGTGCAGTTCGGCGTTGCACTGCAGGGCCAGCGCATGGGCACAGTGGATCACCTGCTCGTCTAGGTGCTCGCCGGCACCGTGGCTGTTCAGGTCCACTGCGGCAGCGATCTGCCGGGGCAGGGGCAGGCGGATATCGCTGACCAGGTGCACGGCCACCGGGCTGTCCTTGAGCAACTGCCAGTCCAGTGGCGTCACCAGCAGGCGCTTGAGCACGGGTTCGTGCTGCACGTCCTTGATCAGCAGGTCGCACCCCAGGCGTTCGACCCGTTCCAGCACGCTGCCCAATGGATCACGAGTGAGCAGCAACTCGGTGGACACATCCAGGCCGGCGTTGGCCAGTTGTTCGGCTTCGTCCGCCAGCCACTGGCGGTTGTCACTGAGCAGCCGTTCGCGTTCGCGGCTATCGCTCATCAGGCCGAAGGTGTCGACGTCGTCGACGAACACATTGATGTCCAGCAAGGCCCCGTTGGATTCCGCCAACGCCGCCGCGCGCTGCAGCGCCGGCGTGTGACGCATCTGCGGGCCGAGCATGACGAACAGACGCTTGAACTGGCTCATCGCACACCTCCACGTGTGGCAGCCCCCCGGGTGATCTGGTCATGTTCAGTCTAGACCGGTGCAGCGTACAGCGGGGCGATGTGTCGGGTATGATGCGTGCCCCATCTTTGTCACGAGGCCTGTCCCATGTCCCTGAGTGCTGCACAGATCGGCGAGTACCGCGCCTTTGCCGAGCAGTTGGCCGATGCTGCCGCTGAAGCGATCAAGCCCTACTTTCGCGCCAGCCTGGATGTCGAGGACAAGGGCGGGCGTTTGTACGACCCGGTGACCGTGGCCGACAAGGCGGCCGAAGATGCCATGCGCGCGCTGATCCAGGCCCGTTACCCCGAGCATGGCATTCTCGGCGAGGAAGCCGGTGTGGCGGTTGGCAGCAGCCCGCTGACCTGGGTACTCGACCCGATCGATGGCACCCGCGCCTTCATCACCGGCCTGCCGCTATGGGGCACACTGATTGCCCTTAACGACGGCACGCAGCCGCTGGTCGGGGTGATGAACCAGCCATTCACCGGCGAGCGCTTCGTCGGCACGCCGGAAGGTGCCTGGCGCAACGGTACGCCGTTGAACACCCGTGCCTGCAGTGGCCTGGCCTCGGCCACGCTGATGTGCACCACCCCGGACATGTTCGACACCGCTGAACGCAAGGCTGCATTCGAGGCGGTTGCCGGCAAGGCGCGGCTGTTGCGCTACGGCGGCGATTGCTATGCCTATTGCATGCTGGCCAGCGGGTTTGTCGACGTGATCGTCGAGGCCAGCCTGCAGCCGTATGACGTCCAGGCGCTGATGCCGATCATCGAAGGGGCGGGTGGGGTGATCACCGCGTGGGATGGCAGCAGCGCGCAGCAGGGTGGGTGCGTGGTGGCTTGCGGTGACCCGGCGCTGCATGCGCAGATGGTGGAGATGCTGCGCCACGCCATGTAGGCGATGTGTTGCAACGGCTTGTCACTGCACTTTTTCCCCTTTCCGGGCTCTATGCTTGGCCAGGCTGCGCCGATCCCCGGTGCAGCCGCCGAATATCGACCCGGTGCCGATGGTTGCAAGCAATACCCACATTCTCGCGCGCCTGCTGCTTGCCGGTGCCGTCACCTGCCTGTGCGCCTGCACCCAGGACCAGGGCCGTGACATGCTCGACCAGTTCAGTCAAGGCAAGCCCAGCGAGTTGTTCCAGACCAGCGTCGACCGCATGGCCACGCTGTCCATGCGCGACAACCTGCAGAGCCTGTACCTGCTGATGAACAAGCTGTACCTGCGCAACCCCAGCCAGTGGAAGCTGTCCGGGTACGTGGATGCAGCCACTGCCGAGCGGCAGATCCGCATCGCCATCGAACAACGCCAGCCACTGCCGCAACTGGGCCAGCGCCGCGACCTGGCGGCCTTGAGCTATGCCCTGAGCCCCGAGTTTCGCGGCGATCGGGTAGGCGCGTTCATCTACGCCATCGGCGGCATGCTGATCACCGCGCATGGCGGTCGTACCGAGTTCTACATGACCGATACGATCGACCCGCTGTTCGTCAACAACGCTGCACGCAATATCGAAAAGGCTACCTGGATGCTGAGCCAGCGGCAGGATGCCAATGGCGAGCTGTTACTGTTCTCCAATGAAATCTCCGAGGAAGGCAGCAACCTCAGCTTTGCCGTGGAGTTCGGCAAGATCGTGGCACGCCTGGATTTGCTTGCCGAGTTGCTGGATGAGCGCTACCGGCGGATTGGTCTGAATTATGCCCAGAGCCTTTTGTTGATGAACTTTCTGCCTGTGCAATGAAAGGCGGCCGAGAAAAAGCGTTCGATAACCGAACACCTGTGGGCAGCAAACTGTGCGCCAATCGCCCAGCCATTCGCGCCGCTGCATTGCCCACCCCCGGCCATTTTGCTTAAGTGAGCCGATGTACCGGTTGTCGCTTGCCCGCGCGTCCGCCAACCGGCTCGATAGACTGGCCGTGACAGCCGCAACCACAGTCCAACGGGCCGTAGCACGCGGCGAACAGAACAACAACGATACCGAGTGTCTTGCCTATGGAAAGCCGCCTGCTGAGCGAGCGTAGTAGCGTGTTTCATCACGCCGACCCTTATGCTGTGTCCGATTATGTCAACCAGCATGTCGGCCAGCATTGCATCGGCCTGTCCCACACTACCCATCCGCAAGCCAGCCTCAGCCATCGCAAGTTTGCCGAACTCGACCTGTGCCGCATCAGCTACGGTGGCAGCGTGCGGGTCACCTCGCCAGCGCTGGAAACCATCTACCACCTGCAGGTACTGCTCAATGGCAACTGCCTGTGGCGCGGGCCCAAGCGTGAGCAGCACCTGGTGCCAGGCGAGTTGCTGCTGATCAACCCGGATGACCCGGTCGACCTGACCTATTCGCAAGACTGCGAGAAATTCATTCTCAAGGTGCCGTCCCGGCTGCTCGAGTCGATCTGTGACGAACAGCGCTGGCATCGGCCCGATGGCGGCGTACGCTTCCTGCGCAACCACTACCGGCTGGAAGAGCTGGACGGCTTCGTCAACCTGCTGGCGATGGTTTGCCATGAAGCGGAAGTCACTGATTCGCTGCCAAGGGTGCAGGGCCATTACAGCCAGATCGTCGCCAGCAAGCTGTTGACGCTGATGAGCACCAATATCCGCCGCGAGTGCCTGGGTTCAACTGGTGCAAGCCTGGAACGCATCCTCGACTATATCGAACGCAACCTGAAGCTCGAGCTTTGCGCCGAAGCGTTGGCCGAGCAGGCATGCATGAGCCTGCGCTCGTTGTATGCACTGTTCGACCGCCACCTGGGCACCACGCCCAAGCAGTATGTACGCCAACGCAAGCTGGCACAGGTGCATGCCTGCCTGGGCGATGCCAGTTGCAGCGTGCGCAGCGTGACCGAACTGGCCATGGACTATGGCTTCCTGCACCTGGGGCGGTTTTCCGAGGTGTATCGGCAGCAGTTTGGCGAGCTGCCCTCGGAGACCTTGCGCAATCGGCGCTGAGCCACCACTACAACCTGCACAAAATGGATAGTACCGCGCACAAAGCGGATATTGCCGCCGCCTACCAGTCCCTAACCTGACCAGGTCCAAACAATAACAAGGGAGACCCTGGCCATGTCACTGGGATTCGACTACCTCAATGCCTTGCTCGAGGACGACCGTGAAAAGGGCATCTACCGCTGCAAGCGCGAGATGTTCACCGACCCACGCCTGTTCGATCTGGAGATGAAACACATCTTCGAGGGCAACTGGATCTACCTGGCCCACGAAAGCCAGATCCCCGAGAACAACGACTTCCTCACCCTGACCATGGGGCGCCAGCCGATCTTCATCGCGCGCAACAAGGACGGTGAGCTGAATGCCTTCCTCAACGCCTGCAGCCACCGTGGCGCCATGCTCTGCCGGCACAAGCGCGGCAACCGCTCCAGCTACACCTGCCCGTTCCACGGCTGGACTTTCAATAACAGCGGCAAGCTGTTGAAAGTGAAGGACCCAGGCAACGCTGGCTACCCCGACAGCTTCAACTGCGATGGCTCCCACGACCTGACCAGGGTGGCGCGCTTCGAGTCGTACCGGGGCTTTCTGTTCGGCAGCCTGAAAGCCGAGGTCAAACCGCTGGTTGAACACCTGGGCGAGTCGGCCAAGATCATCGACATGATTGTCGACCAGTCGCCACAAGGCCTGGAAGTGCTGCGTGGGGCCAGTTCGTATATCTACGAAGGCAACTGGAAACTCACCGCGGAAAACGGTGCCGACGGCTACCACGTCAGTTCCGTGCACTGGAACTATGCCGCCACCCAGAACCAGCGCAAGCAGCGCGAAGCCGGCGAGGAGATCAAGACCATGAGCGCCGGTGCCTGGGCCAAGCAGGGCGGTGGTTTCTATTCTTTCGACCATGGCCACCTGCTGCTGTGGACCCGCTGGGCCAACCCGGAAGATCGCCCGGCCTATGAGCGCCGTGCACAGCTGGCGGCCGACTTCGGTCAGGCGCGTGCCGACTGGATGATCGAGAACTCGCGCAACCTGTGCCTGTACCCGAACGTGTACCTGATGGACCAGTTCAGCTCGCAGATCCGCATCGCCCGGCCTATTTCGGTGAACAGGACCGAAATCACCATCTATTGCATTGCACCGAAAGGCGAGAGCGCCGATGCCCGCGCCAAGCGCATTCGCCAGTACGAAGACTTCTTCAATGTCAGCGGCATGGCCACCCCGGACGACCTCGAAGAGTTCCGCTCGTGCCAGACCGGCTACGGCGGCGGCAGTGGCTGGAACGACATGTCCCGTGGGGCTGCACACTGGGTGCAAGGCGCCGACGAGGCGGCCAGGGAGATCGAGCTCAAGCCGCTGTTGTCTGGCGTGCGCACCGAGGACGAAGGCCTGTTCGTGCTGCAGCACAAGTATTGGCAGGACACCATGATCCAGGCCTTGAAGGACGAACAGCAACTGATCCCCGTGGAGGCCGTGCAATGAGCCTGTATGACACCGTGCGCGACTTCCTCTACCGCGAGGCGCGCTACCTGGACGATGCCCAGTGGGACCGGTGGCTGGAGCTGTACGCCAGCGATGCCACCTTCTGGATGCCGAGCTGGGACGATGACGACACCCTGACCGAAGACCCGCAAAGCGAAATCTCGCTGATCTGGTATGGCAACCGCGGCGGCCTGGAAGACCGCGTGTTCCGCATCAAGACCGAGCGGTCCAGCGCGACCGTGCCCGACACCCGCACCTCGCACAACATCAGCAACATCGAGATCGTCGGGCAGGCAGAGGGGCTATGCCAGGTGCGCTTCAACTGGCACACCCTGAGCTTTCGCTACAAGACCACCGACAGTTACTTCGGCAGCAGTTTCTACACCCTCGACCTGCGCGGCGAGCAGCCGCTGATCAAGGCCAAGAAGGTGGTGCTGAAGAACGACTACGTGCGCCAGGTCATCGACATCTACCACATCTGAACCAGGGTTTTTGCCAGTGCTGCCCGGTGCGTCCTGCGATGCGCCGTGGCCCGGCTCGCCCCGCGAGGTGCAACATGAGCTACCAGATCGCATTGAATTTCGAAGACGGGGTAACCCGCTTCATCGAAGCCAGCGGCCATGAAAGCGTGGCCGACGCTGCCTACCGTCAGGGCATCAACATTCCGCTGGACTGCCGCGACGGCGCCTGCGGTACCTGCAAGTGCAAGGCCGAGTCCGGGCGTTACGAGCAGGGCGACAACTTCATCGAAGACGCCCTGAGCGACGACGAAATCGCCGACGGCTACGTGCTGACCTGCCAGATGCGCGCCGCAAGCGACTGCGTGATCCGCATTCCAGCCTCGTCGCAGCTGTGCAAGACCGAGCAGGCCTGTTTCGAGGCCGCGATCAGCGACCTGCGCCAGCTGTCGGCCAGCACCATTGCCCTGTCACTCAGGGGGGAGGCTCTCAGCCGCCTGGCTTTCCTGCCCGGCCAGTACGTCAACCTCATGGTGCCGGGCAGCGGGCAGAGCCGCGCCTATTCGTTCAGCTCGTTGCAGAAGGATGGTGAGGTCAGCTTCCTGATCCGCAACGTGCCGGGCGGGCTGATGAGCAGCTTCCTGAGCAACCTGGCCAAGATCGGCGACAGCATGACCCTGACCGGGCCACTGGGCAGCTTCTACCTGCGGCCGATCCAGCGCCCGCTGCTGTTGCTGGCCGGCGGCACCGGTCTGGCACCGTTCACGGCAATGCTGGAGAAGATCGCCGAGCAGGGCAGCGCGCACCCGTTGCACCTGATCTACGGGGTGACCAACGACTTCGACCTGGTCGAGCTCGACCGCCTGCAGGCCTTGGCGGCGCGCATACCCAACTTCACCTTCAGCGCCTGCGTGGCCAACCCCGACAGCCAATACCCACGCAAGGGTTACGTGACCCAGCACATCGAGCCGCACCACCTCAACGATGGCGATGTCGACGTGTACCTGTGCGGCCCGCCGCCGATGGTCGAGGCGGTGAGCCAGTACGTGCGTGAGCAGGGAATCACCCCGACGAACTTCTACTACGAGAAGTTCGCGGCGGCGGCCTGATCCCTTTTATTCCGAACATTACACCGCCCCCTGTGGGAGCGGGTTCACCCGCGAAGAGGCCAGCAGATACAGCGGCTTTGGGATGTCTTCGCGGGTAAACCCGCCCCCCACAGGGACTGCGGGCAGGCGGAGATGTGCAAGATGAACGACAGATTCCAAGGCAAGGTCGCCCTGGTCACCGGCGCCGCCCAGGGCATCGGCCGGGGCGTGTGCTGGCGGCTCAAGGCCGAAGGCGCGCAAGTGGTCGCGGTAGACCGCTCCGAGCTGGTCCACGAACTGGCCGGCGAGGGTATGCTCACCCTCACTGCCGACCTCGAACAGCATGCCGACTGCGCGCGGGTCATGGCCAGCGCGGTGGCTGCCTTCGGCCGCCTCGACATCCTGGTAAACAACGTCGGCGGCACCATCTGGGCCAAGCCTTTCGAACACTACCAGGTGGAGCAGATCGAAGCCGAAGTGCGCCGCTCGCTGTTCCCCACGCTGTGGTGCTGCCACGCCGCCTTGCCCTACATGCTCGAGCGTGGCAGCGGCGCCATCGTCAATGTCTCGTCGATCGCCACCCGTGGCATCAACCGTGTGCCGTACGGGGCAGCCAAGGGCGGCGTCAACGCGCTCACCGCCTGCCTGGCGTTCGAGACGGCCGGTCGCGGCATCCGCGTCAACGCCACTGCGCCCGGCGGCACTGAAGCGCCACCGCGGCGCGTGCCGCGCAACAGCGCCGAACAGACCGAGCAGGAAAAGCGCTGGTACCAGCAGATCGTCGAACAGACCCTCGACAGTAGCCTGATGCACCGCTACGGCAGCATCGACGAGCAGGTGGGCGCAATTCTGTTCCTCGCTTCCGACGAGGCCTCGTACATCACCGGCGTGACGTTGCCGGTGGGGGGAGGCGACCTCGGCTGAGCGGTTGTACGGGCATACACGTCAATGGTTCTGGACAGGAACCCGGCAAGGCCGCTCCTGCACCAAACCGGTGTACGCGTTTTGTGAGAGGGGAATTGCGCCTCGCGGCTGGATGGAGGTAGCTTTCGCAAACCGACCCTTCAGGAATGCCACCCTTGGACTCAATCACCCAAGCCGTTCTCGGCGCCGCCCTGCAAGGTACCGTGCTTGGCCGCATCCAGGGCCGTCGTTCGCTAGTGTATGGTGCGGCGCTGGCCACGCTGCCCGACCTCGACGTGATCATCCGCTACGCCGACCCGGTGTCGCAGATGACCTACCACCGCGGCTTTTCCCACTCGCTGTTCGTGCTCAGCGGGCTGGCCTTGTTGCTGGCCTGGCTGGTCGGCAGGTGCTGGCCCGGCAAAGGCTATACCTTGCCCAGGCTGTTCCTGGCATTCTGGCTGGTGCTGGTCACCCACCCAGTGCTGGATGCTTTCACGGTCTACGGCACCCAATTGTTCTGGCCGTTGCAGACCACCCCGCTGAGCTGGGCAGCGGTATTCATCATCGACCCGGTCTACACCCTGCCGCTGCTGGCAGCAGTGATCTATGCAAGCATCCGGGGGGTGACGGCCAAGGCGGCGCGGTGGCTGAGCCTGGCCCTGCTGTTCAGCACCGCCTACCTGGGTTTCGGCCTGGCCGGGCGCATGGCCGCCGAGCAGCGCTTCGAGGCAGCGCTCGACCAGCAAGGCATTGTCGTAAGCGAGGTGCGTGCGGTGCCTATCGCGTTCAACAGCCTGGTCTGGCGCGTGCTGGCCAAGACCCCGGACGGCGGTTACTACGAAGGCATCAGCAGCATGTTCGACCGGCAGGCTCCGGAAATGCAGCGTTTGCCGCGTAACCTTGAACTGGCCGGAGCGCTCGCCGACCATCCTTTGCACCAACGCTTGCGCTGGTTCACCGATGACTGGCTGCGTTACGACCAGGTCGGCGATGCGCTGGTGGTTACCGACCTGCGCATGGGGATACCCGGCAACTATACGTTCCGCTTCAGCATGGCTCATCGCGACAGCCGGGGACGCTGGATTGCCGATGCCCCATCGCTGTGGCAGGGCGCCGGGCCGGGGTCGATGTTCAATGGCGATGACCTGGTGCTGATCTGGCGACGTATCGTCGAACAGCAACCGCCGTTGCCGCTGGCTGCCTGGACCGACCGTTACCTGGGGGGCCGTACGGCCGAACACTGAGCTGGACCCGGCTGGCCTCCTCGCGGGCATGACCCACGCAGAGGCCAGCACAGGAGGGTCAGCTGCGGGCCAACCGCCCACTCACATAATGCGCCACATCATTGAACCCCGGCGTCGACGCATGCCCGGGGGTTACCAGCGAATCGATGAAGGCTTCATCCTCGGCAGTGATCTGCACCGCCAGGGCGCCGCCATAGGTATCCCACTGTTCTTCCGTCCGCGGCCCGACGATCGCCGAGCTGACCAGCCGGTTGTTCAGTACCCAGGCAATCGCAAACTCGACCATGCCCACGCCCTTTGCCTGCACATAGGCCTGGATCTGTCGGGCAATGGCCAGCGACTCCTGGCGCCACTCCACCTCCATGATGCGCTTGTCCTGGCGCCCGGCACGGCTGCCAGTGGCCGGTGCGGCGCCCGGTGCGTACTTGCCGCTGAGCACGCCACGCGCCAGCGGGCTGTACGGCACCACGCCCAGGCCATGGGCGGCGGCAGCTGTCAGTTGCTCGGCTTCTGCCTGGCGATTGACGATGTTGTACAGCGGCTGGCTGATCACCGGCCTGGGAACACCCAGGCGCTCGGCAATGTGGCACACCTGGGCGATACGCCAGCCGCGGAAGTTGGATACGCCCCAATAGCGGATCTTGCCCTGGCGCAGCAGGTCGCCGATGGCCTGCACGCTTTCCTCCAGCGGCACCTGGTGGTCTTCGCGGTGCAGGTAGTAGATGTCCAGGTAGTCCATGTCCATGCGCGTCAAGGTGGCGTGCAGGGCGTTGAAGATGTGCTTGCGCGACAGCCCGCTGCGGTTGGGCAGGCCATCGGCCGGGCCGAAGCCGACCTTGCTGGCGACGATCCAGTCCTGGCGTTGGCGGGCGACCGCTTCGCCGACGATTTCTTCCGAGCGCCCGGCGTTGTAGACGTCGGCTGTGTCGATGAAGTTGATGCCCTGGTCCCAGGCCTTGTCGATGATGCGCAAGGCGTCCTCGGTGCGGGTCTGTTCGCCGAACATCATGCTGCCCAAGGTCAGGGCGGAAACCTGCAGGCCACTATGGCCGAGGCGGCGGTAGATCATGCGCGTGGTCCTTTTGCAGTCGGCTGAACTGGCTGTTTTACACGCAAGCGGGGCGCATTGAAAGGCATCGCTCAGCCGATCAGGGCCAAAGCCTGCACCAGGCTCAAGGGGCGCTTCATGCGCTGGGACAGCGTCGCCATGGCATCGGAATAGCCTTTGGCAATGACCGCCTCGACCTGTTCATCGACACATTGCAGGGCGATGAAGTCGCCTTGCTCCGGCGCGCCGACGAATTCGATACGGTTCCAGTCCCGCGCATGCCCCAATACCTCATAGGTGCGGCCGTGCTGGTAGGTCCAGAAGAATGGCACGTCGGCGTAGCGGCGCTGTTCGCCGAGCATGTTGGCAGCGGCAATCACCCCGTGCTGCTGGGCCAGGCGCCAGTGTTCGATACGCACCGGGCGCCCGCTGAGCGGGAAGGTGGCGATATCGCCCGCAGCCCACAGGCCCTCTGCGGCACGCATTTCGGCATCCACTTGCAGCGACTTGTCGGCACCCAGCCGCACACCCTGAAGGAACGCGGTGGCTGGCCTTACCCCGGTACCCAGCAGCACCAGGGGCGTCTGCAAGCGTTCGCCATTGGCCAGCAACACCGCCTCGACCTTGCCTTGGCCTTCGATGCGCTGGACTTCGGTGGGGCCATGGAAGACGACCCCTTTGCGCTCATGCAGCTCGCGAACAGTGCGGCCGATCCGTTCACCCAGCTGGCGGGCCAGGGGCAGCTGATGGCGGGTAACCAGGTGCACCTGCACGCCATACTTGCGCAACGCCGAGGCCGCTTCCAGGCCGATGAAACCGTCGCCGACGACAACCGCCGGCTGGCCGGGCTCGGCAGCGTCAAGCAACCGCGCGGCATCCTCCCGCGAGCGCAGGGTGAACACCCCGGGCAGCTCGACGCCCGGGATATCCGGCCGCTGCGCCTTGCCACCGGTGGCCAGCAGGCAGGCGTCATAGTCGATCTGCTGGCCGTCGGCCAGGGTCACCTGGCGCTTCTCGCTGTCCAGCAGGCGCACCTTGCCATGCTTGCGTTCCAGCCGGCCCTTGCGCAGGACGCCGGCGCCGAGCAGGGCGGGCACTTCGTCGGGCGACATCTGCCCGGCGATCACGAATTTGCTGAGTGAGGTACGGTCGTAGGCGGGCTGGCGTTCCTGGTCGATCCAGACCAGGCGGCCGGCGAAGCCATGCGCCAGCAGGGTCGCGACTGCGGCGCTGCCGGCAGCACCGGCGCCGACCACCACGAAGCAGCGGGCGTCGCTGTGCCGGGGTGGTTCGATGGCGGGCAAGGCCTGGTCATCGACCCACACCTGGTCGCCTTCGACCCAGGCCTTGTAGCGGCGCAGGTCGGTCAAGGCCGGCGGCTCGCACAGCGCGCCTTCGTCGACGGCGAACGCGGCCTTGTGCCAAGGGCAGACCAGCAGGCCGCCACACACCACGCCTTCATCGAGCGGAGCGCCTGCATGGGGGCAACTGCCTTGGTAGGCGTGCACCTGGTCGCCTTGGCGGATCAGGATGAGCTCTTCGCTGCCGGCCTGCACGCGCAGGGGGCGGTGTTCGTCAAGTTGGGCCAGGCTGGCCACGGCGTGCTGGGTCATCGGCGTTCTCCTGAGGGCCTTGCAACCATTTGACGCCTGGGCTGGAGCAGGGATGCGTCGGGCTGACGATCGGAGAGGCACGCCACTGCTGGCGTCGGCTCGAAGCCGTGTGCAGGAGCGGATTTATCCGCGAAGCAGGCAGCGCACGCGATGGCGTGCACCGGCTGAAGCCGCTCCTACAGGTACGGCGAGCATTCGAAACCGTGCAGGAGCGGGTTTACCCAAGAAGGGTTCAACTGGCCCGTGCTGTGTCCAGCGCCCCGGCGCGCGTCACGCGCAAGGCCACCAGGCTACCGAGCACGATCAACGCCGCCAGCGAATACAGCGCGGCATCGGTGGAGCCGGTCTGGTCCTTGATGAAGCCGACCAGGTATGGGCTGAGGAAGCCGGCCATCTGCCCCACCGAGTTGATGATCGCCAGGCCGGCAACGGCCGCGCTGGCGCTGAGCAGCGCGGTCGGCATCGGCCAGAACATCGGCAGGCCGGTGAGGGCGCCCATGGTGGCGATCGACAGGCCGAGGATGGCGATGGCCGGGTTGCTGGCGAAGTTCACCGCGATCAGCAGGCCGGTGGCGCCCATCAGCATCGGCACCACCAAATGCCAGCGACGTTCGTTGCGCAGGTCGGCCGAGCGCCCGCAGAGGATCATGAACACCCCGGCCAGCAAGTACGGGATGGCACTGAGCCAGCCGATCAGCAACGGGTTGTCGAAGCCCATGTTTTTGATGATCGACGGCAGCCAGAAGTTGATCGCGTATACACCGCTCTGGATGCAGAAGTAGACGAAGCCGAAGGTCCAGATCAACCGGTTGCCCAGCACGGCGAGCAGACCGTCGCCGGTGGTGCCCGGCTTGTGGTCGGCGTCGGCCTGCAGGTCGGCGGCGATCAGTTGGCGTTCTGCCGGGCTCAGCCAGCTGGCTTTGTGGTAGCCATCACTGAGCAGGAACACCGCCAGCACACCCAGCGCAACCGTTGGCAGGCCCTGGATCAGGAACATCCATTGCCAGCCGGCCAGGCCGTGCTGGCCGGCCGCGAAGTGCTCGAGGATCCAGCCCGAGAACGGCCCGCCGAGCAGGCCGGATACCGGGATCGCCGACATGAACAGGGCCATGATGCGGCCGCGGCGGGCCGCCGGGAACCAGCGCGACAGGTACAGCACCACGCCGGGGAAAAAGCCGGCTTCGGCGGCGCCGGTCAGCAGGCGCAATGCGTAGAACTCGGCAGGTGTGGTAACGAACAGCAGGCAGGTGGACAGGCTGCCCCAGGCAATCATCATCAGCGCGATCCAGCGCCGCGGACCGAAGCGGTTGAGCGCCAGGTTGCTCGGCAGGCCGCAGAGTACGTAGCCGATGAAGAAGATGCCGGCGCCAAGGCCGTACACCGTTTCGCTGAATTGCAGCGCGTCGAGCATCTGCAGCTTGGCGAAGCCGACGTTGACGCGGTCCAGGTAGTTGAACAGGTAGCAGATGAAAATGAACGGAATCAGCCGCAGGGTGATGCGCCGGTACAGCGCATTGCGGTGAGTGTCCGTGCCTTGGTCAGGGGCGGGGCTGTATGCCATGATCGGGTTCTCTGTTGTTATGGTTGTCGCCGCGTCGCCTGTTCCGGCGCTCGCCCTGACGAGTCTCGGGGACGGCGGCGTGCCTGTCTTTGTGCTTTTGCACAGCGCTTGCGCCGCACTGCTGTGCCCCAGCCCAAAAGCCTAACACTGCAAGGACCCTTGAATGTTCGAACTCGACCATGACCTGGCACAGGATATCGTTGACCGGGCGATGGCCATCCTGCCGTGCAACGTCAATGTGATGGACAGCCAGGGCTTGATCCTTGGCAGCGGCGAACCGGAGCGTATCAACACCCGTCACGAGGGCGCGCAACTGGTGCTGGCCAACGGCCGGATCGTCGAACTGGATACTGACGCGGCCAAATGCCTGAAGGGCGTGCAGCCGGGGGTGAACCTGCCGCTGATGCTCGATGGCCGTCTGATGGGCGTGCTTGGCTTGACCGGCGACCCGCAACAGTTGCGCACTTACGGCGAGCTGGTGCGCATGACCGCCGAAATGCTGCTGGCCCAGCGTCATTTGCAAGCCGACCAGCAATGGCGGCGGCAGCGCTGCGACGACTTGCTGGCGCTGCTGCTGGGCGGCAGCGGTGACTCGCCCCGGCTGCTTGACGAAGCCCGGCAGCTGGGGCTCAAACCCCAGCTGCCACGTGTGCCCTGCCTGTTCGAACTGGCATCGGGGGCGCCTGGCGAGGCGTTGGCCGCATGGCTGACCAGCCGCTACCCGGACAGCTGGTGCGTCAGCCCGGCCCGCCAGTCGTTGCTGTGGTGCCGCCCCGCCGGGGTGGCGCTCGACGAGCCGCGCCTGCTGGAGCGCCTGGAACGCCATGGCTGGGTGGTCGAGCGTCTGGCTCTGGGCAGCGCCGCACAAAGCCTGGAGCAACTGCGCCGGGGCTACCGCCGGGTGCGTGACCTGCTGGCCTATGGGCGCGAGGTGGTACCTGGCGAGCGCCTGCTCAGCCTGCAGCGCTACCGGTTGCCAGCGCTGTTGTGGCGGCACCGCAACGATGATGCGCTGGCTGAATTGCTGGAGCCGCTGCAGCGTATCCGTGCCAAGGACGGCAACGGCCAGTTGCTCACCACCCTGCGCGCCTGGTGTGCCCATGACGGCCAGAGCCAGGCCTGTGCCGACGCGCTGGGCATTCACCGCAACAGCCTGCGCTACCGCCTGGAGCGCATCGCCGAGTTGGCTGAAGTGGACCCGCTGCGCATGGAGGGTATGCTCAGCTTGTACCTGGGTTTGCAGTTGCTGCCTGCCGACTGACCGCTGGCCGCTCCTGGCAAAAAGCCTGCTCCGGGTCCGAAGGCATTTGCCCAAACAACCCGTCCCAGGTTTTGTGCAAGCGACCGAGGCCAGCGTGGCGGCCACCTGTCAGCATGCCGCTGATCAGGACAGGAGAATCCCCATGAAGATCGTCATCGCCCCCGACTCGTTCAAGGACAGCCTCGACGCCGCCGGTGTCGCCCGCGCAATCGCCGCGGGCCTGGGCGAAGCCTGGCCGCAAGCCGAGCTGCTCGAGTGCCCGATGGCCGACGGTGGCGAAGGGACCATGCAGGCCATTCTTGCCGCCAGCCATGGCGAACTGCGCCAGCAGACCGTGCGTGGCCCGTTGGGGCAACGCATCGAAGCCGGCTGGGGCTGGTTGCCACAAAGCCGTACGGCAATCATCGAAATGGCCCAGGCCAGTGGCCTGCAACTGGTGCCGACCGGCCAGCGCGATGCCTGCCGCAGCAGCACCTGGGGCACCGGCGAACTGGTTGCCGCTGCCCTGGCCGCCGGCGCGCAACGGGTGGTGCTGGCTATCGGCGGCAGCGCCACCAACGATGCCGGCAGCGGCATGCTGCGGGCGCTGGGGCTGCGCCTGCTGGACGCTGACGGGCAGGCACTGGAAGAGGGCGGCCTGGCCCTGGCCAGGCTGGCTCGCATCGACGCCAGCGGCCTTGACCCGCGCCTGGCCGAGGTGCAGTTCGAAGTGGCAGCAGACGTCGACAACCCACTTTGTGGCGCCAACGGCGCTTCGGCGATCTTCGGCCCGCAGAAGGGGGCCAGCCCGCAACAGGTGCAGGCGCTGGACCAGGCTCTGGGACACTTTGCCAACCACTGTGCGCAACTGCTGGGCAAGGACGAGCGTGACTATCCTGGCTGTGGCGCGGCCGGTGGCATGGGCTTCGCGGCCCGGGCGTTCATGGGGGCGCAGTTCCGCCCAGGGGTGGAAGTGGTGGCCGAGCTGGCCGGCCTGGAGCAACTGGTGCGGGACGCTGACCTGGTGATAACCGGCGAAGGACGTTTCGATGCCCAGACCCTGCGCGGCAAGACGCCACTGGGCGTGGCGCGGCTGGCCAAGCGCCATGGGGTGCCAGTGGTGGTGCTGGCCGGAACCTTGGGTGAAGGCTACCAGCAGCTGTACGCCCATGGCGTCGACGCTGCCTTTGCCCTGGCCGGCGGGCCGATGAGCCTGGAGCAGGCCTGTGCCGATGCTGCCGAACTGCTGCGGGCGCGCGCCTGTGATATCGGCCGCTTGTGGCGCCGTGCAAGGCAGAGCTGACCGCGCGATACAGGCACGCTCGCTCCGACATGGCGCCGGCGAAGGCGGTCGCCAGCAACTTCAGGGTAGCAGCGTCTGGGCCTGGCTGGCCGGAAGCACGGCCAGCTCGCCAAAGCGCTGCGCCGCGTCGATGTAGCGCAAGGCTGACTTGGCGTCCTTCCAGCCCACGTAGCTCATCAACGCTTTCAGTTCCCAGCCGTTGGCCGTTGCCCAGGTGGCGAAGCCACGGCGCAACGAATGACCGGTGTACAGCGCCGCCGGCACTCCGGCGCGTTCAAGCATGCGCCGCAGCAGGCCGACCAGGCTGTTGCTGTTGAGTGCGGTTTCGCTCAGGTTGCCCCAGCGGTCGAGCTTGCGGAACACCGGCCCGTGGGCGATGCCGGCCACCTCCAGCCATTGCAGATAGGCCGTCACCGGGCACAGTGCCTTCAGCGCCGGGGTGCGGTGTTGCACGCCCAGCGCTTCCCGGTCGCCCTTGCTGCGCGGCAGGAACAGGGTGATGCCGACACCGGCCTGGGCCTGGATGTGCTCGACGCGCAGCCGCGCCAGTTCATCGCCACGAAAACCGCGCCAGAAGCCCAGCAACAGCAAGGCCGCGTCGCGGCGGGCCCGACGCAGGGCGGCCAGGTCATGCCGTTCCCGGGCCTGGTGGGCCTCCGCTTCGAAGTACTGCACGGCGCTTTGCAGGTGCTGCAGCAACAACGGCGCGGCCTGCCTGGGCGGGTTCGGGTGCAAGGAGCGGATGCCGCGCAGCACCTGGCGTACCAATGGGGCCTTGGTCGGGTCGGGGAAGCCTTGGGCAACGTGCCACTGGCTGAGCGCGGCGAGCCGTTGGCGCAGGGTGCTGACGGCATGCTGTTCGGCGTGGTCGGCCAGATAACGGGCGATGGTCTCGGCCGTGGCCGGGAGGAAGCCGCCCCAGTGGGTTTCGAAGTGCTCGATGGCGGCCTGGTAGCTGCGCCGGGTGTTGTCACGGGTGGCGGCGCGCAGGTAGCGCTCGATGTCGGTCATGGTGCGAGGGTCGGTTGGCGATGGACACCACGATAAACCGAAACGCCGTGCCTGTCCTGCGCTGCAGGCACCGGCATCACACGCAAGCCTGGGCCCCGCTGCGCTTGAACGGCGGGTAGTCACGCAGCTGCGTTGGCGACAACGGCCGACTGAAGTGGTAGCCCTGGGCAATATCGCAGCCGGCCAGCTTCAGGCACACCACCTGTTCACGGGTTTCCACACCCTCGGCCACCACCTCCAGGCCCAGGCGCTTGGCGAGGATGATGGTAGAGGACACGATCGGGCTGTCGTCATGGCTGTTGGACAGCGGCGCGATCAGCGAGCGGTCGATCTTCAGCTTGCTCAACGGTAGCGTGTGCAGGTGGGCAAAGCCGGCATAACCACGGCCGAAGTCGTCCAGGCTGATACCGAGGCCGGCACTGCGCAGGCAGTGCAGGTGCGCCACTGCCGTGCCTTCGGGGTCGAGAATGGTGGTTTCGGTAATTTCCAGCTCCAGCCGCTGTGGGGCGATGCCGTACTGCTGCAACTGGTCCAGCAGCTGGGCCGCAAAGCCCGCCTGACGCAGTTGCAGGGCGGATACGTTCACCGCCAGCCGCGTCTCGCCGCCGCGCGCGGCCCAACCTGCCAAGGCTTCGCAGGCCAGGCGCAGCACCTCCCAGCCCAGCTCGACAATGAAACCGCTGCGCTCGGCCAGGCCGATGAAGCGGTCCGGGTAGAGCAGGCCGAACTCGGGGTGGTCCCAGCGCACCAACGCTTCGTAGCCCAGCACCTGCTGGGTGTCGAGACGAATCTGCGGTTGGTAGTGCAGCACGAACTGGCGCTCGGCCAAAGCGCTGCCAAAGGCCTGTTCCAGGGTGAAGGCCTGGATATCGGCCAGGTTCAGTGACGGGTCGAAAAAGCGGTACTGGGCGCGCCCGGCCTGCTTTGCCGAGTACATCGCCGCGTCGGCGCTACGGATCAGGCTGTCGATGTCCTGGCCATCGCGCGGGCAGATGCTGACGCCAACGCTGGGGCTGGTATTGACCTCCTGGCCATCCAGGGCGTAAGTGGCCGAGAGTTTCTGCACCAGTTCACGAACCCAGGCATTGATCTGCGCTTCACTGCGTTCGCCGGCCAGCAGCACCACGAACTCGTCGCCACCAAAGCGCGACGCTTCGTCGCCAGGCTCCAGCAGGCGCTGGATGCGCCCGGCCACGGCTTGCAGCAGCAGGTCACCGACCTTGTGCCCCAGCGAGTCGTTGATCGATTTGAAACGGTCCATGTCGATGAACAGAATCGCCATCAGCCGGCGCCTGCCGCGCTGACGAGTCAGCACCTGACCGGCCACCTCGACGAACTGGCGGCGGTTGTGCAAGCCACTGAGGTGGTCGGTGGCGGCGGCGTGGCTGCTGCGCCGGTGCTCGTCCTCGAGGCGCTCGATCAGTTGCCGGTTGACCTGCTGGGCTTGCTCCAGCGCACTGAAGGCCTCCTGGCGCTTGCGCAGCAGGCGCAAGGTCCACAGCAGGCTGGCGAGAATCATCAGGGTCATGCCCAGGGTGAGCCAGAACTGCCGGGCGTCGGCCCGCGTGGCAGGCGCCAGGATCTCGTCCTGGCGCTGGCTGACCACGATGCTGAAACCCCGCTCGGGTACGCGCCGGAACAGGCTCTGGTACGGGACGCCGGTCGCGTATTGGGTGAGCATGCCGGCCTCGCTGGTGTTACCTGGCAGCCCTGGCTGCAGCGCGTCATCGGGCACGATCACGCCACTGGTGTCGATGCGCAGCCGCTCCAGGCCATCGCCCTGCAGCAGGCGCACCAGCCCGCTGCCGCTCAGGTCGATGTGCTGCAGCAGCCGCGCCAGGTAGCCGCTGTCCAGCTGCACCACCAGGATGGTGTCGATTGCATCACCTTGCAGGTTGGTCAGCGGCAGCACGAAGGAAAGCCGCCAGTCGGGCGCGGTGGCCGGCTGGCTGGGGGCCTGCACGCTGGGCAGGAGCGGCTTGAAACCGTGCTCGGCGACGTGTTGTTGCAGCTGCTGCAACCAGCCTTGGGGCAGCTCGGCGGCGACGTCGGCATGGCTGGCCGATAGCAGCCGGCCTTGGCGGTCGTACAGGCCCATGCGCTCGAATACCGGGTCTTCGCCAAGCCGCTTCGCCAGGCCTGAATTGCCCAGGCGCAGCGTCTTCATGTCGTCCTGGGTGGCCCGAGCAACAGCCTGGGCGCGGTCGACCAGCTGGCGCAGGCTTTCGCCAACGAGGCTGGCCAGGTTCAGGTGCTCGGCAGCCTTGGCCGCCAAGGCGTCCTGCCTTGCGCTAGCCTTCTGTGCAAGGTGCAACCCCCAGAGAAAGGCCAAGGTTGCGGCGCAGAGCATGAGAATCAGCAGCCGCAGTAGGCTGGCGGAGGAAAGCGAACGGCGAATCACTGCTGACAGTTCCCGACCCTGGGTAATGGCCTGAAAATACGACAGTAAGGTGACAA
Organism: Pseudomonas sp. TE21394; assembly: GCF_054057835.1. Classification (NCBI taxonomy): domain Bacteria; kingdom Pseudomonadati; phylum Pseudomonadota; class Gammaproteobacteria; order Pseudomonadales; family Pseudomonadaceae; genus Pseudomonas; species Pseudomonas sp. TE21394. Next base: position 4,658,932 of record NZ_JBSRZR010000001.1, read on the forward strand.
CTTCATGACTGATGGCCAATAGCCTTTAAGGAGTTCCCTTATCCGCCAGTGGAGCCTGCAGGCGCGCGGTTTCCTCCTCCATGTAACGCATCAACGCACCGACTTCGCCATCGCTGAGGCGCAGGTTGGGCATGGCCAGGCGGTTGTACTGTTCATACAGCAGCATGGCCAGGGGGTCTTTCTGCGCCAGCATCTGGTCGGGCTCCTTGAGCCAGCGGGCCAGCCATTCGGCGTCACGCTGGCGGGTAACGCCCAGCAGGTCGGGGCCGATTCCGCGCTGCCCCGGCTCGCTGTTACCCAAGGTATGGCAGGACGAGCAACGCGTACGGAACAACTGCTCGCCACTGCTGAGCGGGCGAATCTCCGGCGCCTGGGCGTAGTCCAGCGGCTTGGCGATGGCCTGCTTCCAGTTGTGCAGGCTGTTGCCCAGGCGGTCAGCGAGGATGTACGGGCTTTCAAAAGGCGAAGCCTTCATCCAGCGGCCACTGGCCTGGTTGCCAATGATCAGGCTCAGGTTGTGATCCTTGGAGCGGCCGTTTTCCAGGCCTTCGATATACAGGCCCAGGCTGCGGCGCAATTGTTCGATGTCGGCCGGTTCGCCGGTGAGCAGCGTCCAGCCGGGGCCGATGCCGAACTTTTCGGCGTAGCGCTTGAGGGTAGCGGGGGTGTCGTTGAAGGGGTCGATGCTGATGGAGTAGAAAAAGATGTCCTGGCCCACCCGGTCACCGAGGATCTTCTGCACCTGGCGCAGGCGTGCGGTTTCGACCGGGCAGGAGTCGGAGCAGCCGGTAAAGATGAAATTGATGGCGACCACTTTGTCCTTGATCAGGTCGTCGAAGAAATACACTTTCTCGCCGTCCTGGGTCAGCAACGGAATGTTGGGGAAATAGTCGGCCCCCCAGGGCGATGCAGTTTGTGCTGCGTTGGGCTGTTGCGGCTGTAGCGGCCAGAAGGGAATGCTGGCCGCGAACAGCGAGAGCACGAGCAGAATGCGCCATGTGCCGGACATGATACGGTCCTCCGGTTACCGGTAGCCCGGCTGCAAATCACTTGTACCTGACCGGCGCTGTCACACTCTGCCCGAGTGTCGACTTCACGGTCACCGTCGCTGGCGTGGCCGGGCCATAGCCACTGGTGGTCACCAGCAACCGCCAGGTGGCCCCGCTGCCGCTGGCCGTCATGCTGGCGACGCCCAGGTTCAACGGGCCGGCGGTGGTGGCTGCGGTCACGCTGATGCTGTTGCCTGCAGCCACCGTGGTGGTCCCGGTGACCTCCCAGGTAAACTGGTTGGCGCTGAGCACCTGCACCGTAGCGCTGGTCACCTGGATCTGGTCCATCACCGCAGCCGGGCTGACCGCGATGCTGACCGTGGCCGGGGCCACGGATTCGGCACCCTTGGCGTCGCGGGCCGTGTAGTTGAAACGGGCGGTGAACGGCGTCGTCACGCTGGCCGGTGGGGTGTACACCACCTTGGTGGCATCGGTACTGGTACTGCCCTGGCCGGAGTCCGGCTGGCTGAGGCCGACAACTGTCAACGGCAGGTTGTTTTCCGGGTCGGTGTCGTTGGCCAGCACGCTCAGGGTCAGCGGCTTGCCGGCAGTGGTCGCGGCGCTGTCGTTGGCTGCAACCGGCGGTTTGTTGTCCGGATCGTCGTCGCCCGTGTTGTTGGTGCGGAAGGTTGGCAGGCCAACCGAAGCCACGTATTCCACGCCGTCCCAGCCCGGTAAAGGTGTCGGCATGACCTGGAACTGGCCCGGGTGCTCGAGGTCCCAGCGCAGCAGCATCGAGGTGTCCTCATGCTGGGTATTGTGGCAATGCTCCAGGTAGGTACCGGCAAACTCGCGGAAGCGGATGGCCATTTCCACTTCCTCTGACGAGTCGGCCTCCGGGCCGATGCGGTACACGTCCTTGCGGGCCCATTTTTCCCACTCTGGCGGGGCCTTGCCGTCGCGGCTGAGAATCACGCCTTCCTCGAAGTGCACATGCACCGGGTGGCTCCAGCCATTGCCGCCGTTGATGATTTTCCACACTTCCAGGGTGCCGTCGCCGCTGAAACCAGCATCGGTGGACTGGTTGGCCAGTTGCGGCGCAGCAGTTATGCGGCGGGGGTCCATGCTGTAGCCGAAGCCGCCTTCGCTCTTGATCGTCCAGGGCTTGCTGTCGGTACCGTCGGAGCGCCCGAAGATGAATTCGCGGTGGCGGGCATCCTTGAGCTTGGCCAGGTCGGTAGCCGAGTTGCGGTCAATCGTCAGCGGCAGCATCTTCATGCCCGCAGCCTTGCCTGGCTTGGCCGGCTCGTAGGCCGCCGGGTTCATGCTCAGGTCCTGGCCGCTGTAGGGCTGAACCACCAGCTGCAGGAATTTGCCGATCGCCGGGTCGCCGTTGTCCCACTGCGGGCCTTGGCTGGTCTGCTTGATCACCGCCTTGTACTTTTCCGACAGCACGTCGGCCAGCGCAATGGCGCCTTCCGGGCCTTTGCCGCTCTGGTGCTCCTGGAGATTGACGAAGTACAGCTTGTCGCCGACCTTGATGCCGTTCCTGGCGAAGTTGATGATGATGTCGTAGCGCTCGGCGATGGCCTGCAGCGGCAGGATGCCGTTGTTGTCCTGCAGGTTGCCGTCGCCGTTGAGGTCCATGCTGCCGTCGAACGGCACAGCATGTTCCATGATGTTGCCGTCATTGGCGATCATGTGGAACGGCACCCGTGCATACGACACGTTGGAGCCGACCGGGCCTTTGAATTCGCCACTGGTGCCGGCGATTTCGCGAACCACGGCAAACTTGAAGTAGCGCGACACCGAGCCGTTGAGGATACGGAAGCGATAGCTGCGCGCACGTACCTTGAGGGTGGGCCGGAACTGCCAGTTGACCAGGATCTGGTCGCCAAGGAAACCGTCGGTGTTGAACGGGTTGAACCACAGCTGGCCTTTGGCATCCCAGGCCTTGTCGGCGATCATCAGGTTGACGTCGTAGTCGCGGTTACCCCATGGCATGCCGGAACCGCTGGGGAAGCGCAGGTTCACGCCATCCTGCAAGGCTTCGTTGCCACGGTCCAGGGCACTGTAGTAGTTCATCATCACGGCGTTGCCCTTGTAGACGTTCTGCGCCGTGAAATCCATCATGTGGTCGTGGAACCAGTGGGTACTCATGGTTTCGCGCCAGTCACCGCGAATCTTGATGCTGCCGTTCTGGCAGGTTTTCAGGCCTGGGCTGGCATCGTTGACAAACAGGGTGTCGCCCGGCGAGCAGGGGAACGCCGCCCGTGGGTCCTGGGCGCGGGTGTTGATGGTGTCATACCCGGCCAGCTGCAACGGCCAACGGTAGTCGTAGTACTGGCCCGGGAAGAAGTACGCGTTGGCAAAACCGTCACTTTCAGCGGGTGAGTGGCCGTTGTGCTCGTGGGTGGAAATGGTGTGCAGGCCAAACCCGTTGTTCGCTGCAGGGTCGATGGGCAAGGCATTGTAGTGGCGCATCAGGATTGGCTGGCCGTAGCGCACCATCAGCAATTTGGGCGGGAACGTACCGTCGAAGGTCCACACCGACTTGTGGTTCTGCAGCGGCATTTTCGGGTGGAAGCGGGTGTCGATGCCGCGGGTGGTACCCTGCGTGTTCGGGATTTCGGAGGTCTGGTAATACAGGCCGCCCGGGGCGAACTCGCCAACGGCATAGTTGTGCAACTGTTTACGGTCGCGCAACCCGAGGTTGATGCGCGCACCAGCCTGGGCGGTCTTGAACCCCGCCTGCGGATAGAACTCGTTCCAGCGCTGGTGCGACCAGCCTTTTCCTGGTGGCCGGCCTTCGGCCGGCGAGCCGACAGGGTGCCGGTTGAGAAACATCTCGATCTGCGCCTTCCACGGGTTGCGGTCGAGCACGTTGGAATACTGGGTCGGAAACGGGTACAGGCCCGGTTGCTTGAGGAAGGCTTCCAGTGCGCTGCCGCTGGGGCCGCTACGGGCGACCACGTCCGGGTCCTGCGCCGGTGCGGCACCCAGGGTGGGTACAGGGAAGGTCAGGGGCGCAGGCGGCAGCGTGGGGTCGAGTTTTTCCGTGCCGAACTCTTCGAACAGGAGCAACTGCTGGGTAAACGGCAGCGCCCCGAACAAGGGGCTGGGTTTGCCGTTGGTGGGGTACTTGTTGGCAGTTTGCAGGGTCGGTGGCAATACATTGTTGGCGAGCACCGTGTTGCGATCGCCGTACGCGCCATTGGCCAACTCGAGCGAGCCCTGGTTGCCCTCTGGCATGCTGTAGAGGTCGAGCAAGGCCTGGGTCGGATCGGCTGGCTGGTCGGTATAGGCCGACGGGTCGGTCGGCGGGGGCATGCTGTTGTCATCCATGGGGGCGCCTACCGCCGTGGCCAACCCGAGGCCGAGCATCAGCGCAGTGACGGAGGAGAGCGGGAATACATGCCTGGAAGGGCGGGTCGCGACAGGTGTTTTCATTGGCTTGTGCCTCGCTCACGGCTTCGTGGCGTTTTGCTGGTTACCACGGCCCGAGCAACGCTTGTGCCAAGTGCCAGGAACATAACCGCTTGGCAATCAGGCCGTTGCGGCGTCCAGGGCGCGTGACCAGCCACGGCGTCAAAAACGGGGATAGCCCCCCACTCGCGGGTCACCCATTACCCAACGTCTGGGGCATGGCGCCTGACTGCTTCCAGACGCCATGTCTCGCTGGGCGGCAACGACACAACCCCGTCCTGCTTTGGTGCGCTTGCGCCTCAAATGAAGTCACGCGGCACACTTCCAATTCCCATGTTCTGCGCTTCAATGTGCACATTGCACATCGCTTGTAGTGCGACGCGCCTGCTCCGGGCAGCATGGCCGGCGCAGTAAAAGCGGCCTGCATCTTGCTCTCCCTGCTCCCGACTACAACCTGGAGCCCCGTGCAATGAGCTCATCCAGCGAATTTCCGCTCAGCGAAGCCCCGCAGTCCGCCCGCAAGGGCCTGCTGCCGATCGCGATGGTCCTGTTCAGCTTCACTTTCTTTACCGGCACGATGTTCGCCGGCGGCAAGCTCGGCATGGCCTTCAATTTTGTCGACATGTTATGGGTAGCCGCCATCGGCAACAGCCTGCTGGCCCTGTATGCCGCAGCCCTGGCGTTCATCGCCTCGCGCAGCGGATTGAACACCGTGCTGATGGGGCGCTTCTGCTTCGGCGAGGCGGGTAGCCGGCTTTCCGACTTCCTGCTGGGTTTCGCCGAACTGGGCTGGTATGCCTGGGGTACGGCCACGGTGGCCATCGTGCTGGTCCGGCTGCTGGGGCTGGCGGAGGGCGTCAGCATGCCGCTGATGGTGCTGTTCGGCCTGGGCTTCAGCATGACGGCCATCATCGGTTTCAAGGGGCTGGATGTGCTGTCGCGGGTGTCGGTGCCGCTGATGTTCGTGCTGCTGTTGGTGTCGATGTACATCGCCACCCGCGATGCCGGTGGCCTTGCCGGCCTGGCCGCGGTGCTACCGCACGAGACCATGACCTTTTCGGCTGCTGTGACCATGGTCTTCGGCACCTTCGCCAGTGGGGCCACACAGGCAACCAACTGGACTCGGCTGGCGCGTAGCGGCCGGGTGGCGGTCATTGCCAGCGTGGTGGCATTCCTGCTGGGCAACGGCTTGATGGTGGTGGCCGGAGCCTGGTGCGCGATGGTCTACCAGCAGGCCGATATCGTCGAGGTGATGATGCTGCAGGGCCTGTCGTTCGCGGCGGTGGTCATGCTGTGCCTGAACCTGTGGACCATCCAGGGGCCGACCATCTACAACGTCTCGGCCGCCGCCTGCCACCTGCTGCGCAGCGAGCGTCGGCGCAGCGCAACGCTGGCGGCAGCCGGGGTCGGGATTGTGCTGGCGATCGGCGGCATGTACGAAATGCTGATCCCGTTCCTGGTGCTGCTGGGCTCGATCATTCCGCCGGTGGGTGGGGTGATCATGGCCGATTTCTGGTATCGCCATCGCGGCAGGTTCCCGGCACTGGGCACGGCAAGCCTGCCGCGCTACAACCTGACCGGGCTGGTGGCCTATGCCGTGGGCGCGGCACTGGCCTGCACCTCGCCGTGGATCGCCCCACTGGTCGGTATTGGCGCCTCGGCCCTGTGCTACATCGTCCTCGTCGAGCTGGGCGCACGGCGCCGGGCACCAGGCCAGGCAGGCACCGAGCCGTGAGCCTGGCGCTGGAGCAGATCCTGCAGTTGCCCGGCCTGCACGAACTGCGCGTGCTGGCCGGGGCGCGCAACCTGTACCGGCGGGTGCGCTGGCCTTATGTGGCAGAGAACGAAGGCATCGCCGAATGGGTAATGGGGGGTGAACTGGTGTTTGTCACCGGAATAAACCATCCACGCGGCGAGGCCAACCTGCTGAGCCTGATGGAGGATGGTGAGGCTGTGGGCATTGCCGGAATGGTGATTCTAACCGGCGGCAGCTTCATACGCAGCATCCCGCCCGCCGTTATTGCCCGTGCCGAGCAGCTGGGCTTGCCGCTGATCGAGCAGCCGTACGCACTGAAGATGGTGGTGGTCACCCACCTGATCGGTACGGCGCTGGTGCAGATGAGCCAGGCCCGGCGCTCGCGCAATGACATCCTCGGCCAGCTACTCACCGGTGACTACCCGAGCCTGGCGATTGCCCGGCAGCGGGCAGCGCACCTGCAATTGGCGCTGGATGCACCGCGGCGCGTGCTGGCAGTACGCCTGACAGGCGTGGACGGCGTGTTCGAGCGGCACGGGCTGGCCCGCGGCGAGCGGACCTGGCAAGCGACCCGCCAGGCCCTGGAGGACCAGCTCGATGCCTGGTGCCGGCAACGCCCGGGCAGCGTCAGCGCGCAATTACCTGGCGACCTGTTCGTGGTGTTGCTGGCCGACACGCACGACCTGCCCGATATATTGGCGGCGTTGTACCGGCAGTTGCGCGCCGCGACCGGTGAACTGGGCCTGCACATGGGCCTGTCGAGCCTCGCCGACGATTGCGCCCACTACCGCCAGGCCCTCAACGAGGCGCGCCAGGCACTGGATGTGGCGCAGCACTTGCGCCCGGCCAATGGCTACTGCAATTTCAGCGAACTGGGCGTACTGCGCCTGCTGCAAGGTATTCTCGACCGCTCGCTGATCGATGACTTCGTCAGCCGCACCCTCGGGCCGCTGATTGCCCCGGGGCGCAAGCACGCCCATGCGCTGGTGCACACCCTGGATGCCTTGCTCATGGAAAACGGCAACGCGCTCAGGGCCGCGCAGCGCCTGGGGCTGCATCGCAATACCATCAATCAGCGCATTGTGCGCATCGAACAACTCAGCGGGCAGTCGCTCGACGACCCGCTTTTCCGCATGAATGCTTCGGTCGCCCTGTTGATCTGGCGTATGAGCGAAGACCACTGCAAGGAGTAACAGCATGAACATTATCAACGCACGCCTGCGCGGCAAGCCTGGGTTGTTCCGCATCGAACTGGACGGCGCGCGCATTGCCGCCATCGTGCCCCAGGCCGATGAGGTGGCGCCCACGTCCGCGGGTGACCTGGATGCCGGGCAGAACCTGGTGGTGGCGCCTTTCGTCGAACCGCACATCCACCTCGATGCCACGCTGACGGCCGGCGAGCCGAAGTGGAACATGAGCGGTACCCTGTTCGAAGGTATTGAACGCTGGGCCGAGCGCAAGGAAATCACCACCCACGACGACATCAAGAGCCGCGCGAAAAAGACCATCGGCATGCTGGTGGACCATGGTATCCAGCATGTGCGGACCCATGTCGATGTTACTGACCCGAAGCTCACCGCGCTCAAGGCCATGGTCGAGGTACGTGACGAAGTGCGTCACCTGGTCGACCTGCAGATCGTGGCCTTTCCCCAGGAAGGCATCGAGTCATATGCCAACGGCCGGGCGCTGATGACCGAGGCGGTAGCCATCGGCGCCGACGTGGTGGGCGGCATTCCGCATTTCGAGAACACCCGCGACCAGGGCGTGGCCTCGCTGAAGTTCCTCATGGACCTGGCCGAGCGTAGCGGCTGCCTGGTGGACGTGCATTGCGACGAAACCGACGACCCCCAGTCGCGTTTCCTGGAAGTGCTGGCCGAGGAAGCCCGAGTGCGCGGCATGGGGGCCCGGGTTACAGCCAGCCACACGGTGGCCATGGGCTCCTACGACAATGCCTACTGCTACAAGCTGTTTCGCCTGCTCAAGCTGTCGGGTATCAATTTCGTCTCCTGCCCGACCGAGAGCATTCACCTGCAAGGGCGTTTCGACAACTACCCGAAACGCCGAGGCGTCACCCGCGTGGCCGAGATCGATCGTGCCGGGATGAACGTGTGCTTTGGTCAGGATTCCATCGTCGACCCGTGGTATCCGTTGGGCAACGGCAACATCCTGCGTATTCTCGAAGCCGGCCTGCACATTTGCCACATGCTCGGTTACGAAGACCTGCAGCGCTGCCTGGACCTGATCACCGACAACAGCGCCCGTACCCTGAACCTGGGGGAGGGCTACGGCATCGCGAAGGGGCGGCCGGCGAACCTGCTGCTGCTGTCGGCGCCGGACGATTACGAAATGGTACGCAGCCAGGGGCATGCGCTGGTCTCGGTGCGCCATGGCAAGGTGCTGATGCAGCGGACACCGGAGCAAGTACAGCGTTTTGCCTGAGGCGGCGTGGCCTCAGGCGGTCAACGCTGCCAGAGCACAGCTTGAGATCTGTGCATCCTGTACCGCCACACCGGTCAGGTCGGCCAGGGTAACCTGGTCAGGGTGCTCCCGCCCAGGGGCGCCGCTGGCCAGCAAGGTACCCAGTTCGATCAGTTGCGTCGTGTCGATCTGGCCGCTGCGCAAGGCGTGGGCAACCTCGCCGTACTGGCTGCACTGCGTTACCGAGTCGACGACGATGCGCGCGGCCCTGGCCACCAGTGCCGGGTCCAGCTCCTGCTTGCCGGGCCCGTCGGCACCCACAGCGGTAATGTGCGTGCCGGGTCGGACCCACTCGCTGCGCAACAGCGGCAGGCGGGAAGGGGTGGTGCAGACAATCAGGTTTGCCGCCCCAGCGACCTCGGCGGCGTCCTGCGTGGTGCGCACTTCATAACCCAGCGTGCGGGCAAACGCACGGTAGGCGGCCAGCCCGCTGTCCTGCCGGCCCCAGACCATGACCTGACGGCAATCGGTAATGGCGCCCAGCTGTTCAAGCTGCATCCGCGCCTGCATGCCCGCGCCCAATATGCCGATGGCAGTGACCTGCGGCGGTGCCAGCAAGCGTGCGGCAATACGCCCGGCCAGGGCGGTGCGCATGCCGGTCAGCCAACCCTCGTCATGCAGCAGCGCCAAGGGCTGCCCGGTTTGCGCAGACAGCACCAGCATCAAGCCATCGTTGCTCGGCAGGCCTTTGCCCGGGTTGTCATAGAAGCCAGTCGAGATTTTCACCGTGAAGGTGGCGCTACCCTCCATATAGGCCGACTTAACGCAGCAGTCGCCGTTCGCGCCTGGGAAGCTGAAGCCCTGGATCGGTGGCACCTGGACCTTGCCCGCCGAGAAGGCGATGAAGCCTTGTTCCAGGCCACGCAGTGCGACCTCGGGGTCGAGGCTGGCCACGATTTGCGCCTTGCTGAAGCACCTCACTGGATAGCCTCGAGGAACGCGTCCAGCACGATGTTGCGACCACACAGGATCACCGCGACGCGCTTGCCACGGTAACGCTCGGCAAGCTTCTGCATGCCGGCGACGGCGACGGCCGCGGCACCTTCGATGATCCAGCGTTCACTGCTGGCGATCTCGCGCATGGAGGCCTTGATTTCGGCCTCGCTGACCAGCACGGTGTCGGTCAGCAACGCCTGGCACAGCGGGAAGGTAATGCTGCCAGGCTCGACGCCGCCGGCTGTACCATCGGACAGCGTTTCGCGCGCGGCCACGTCGATGATCTTGCCGGCCTTGAGCGACTGCTCCAGCGCCGGGTCGTTTTCTGGCCAGCAGCCGATGATATCGGTACCTGGCTTGAGTACCCGCAGGGCCGCAGCTATACCGGAGATCATTCCGCCACCGCCGACGGCCACGAACACGGCGTCCAGGTCCGGTGCCTGTTCGAACAGCTCGAAGCCGATGGTGCCTTGCCCGGCAATGACCTGCGGGTCGTTATAGGGTGAGACGAATGGTTTGCCCTGGACCTGGGCCTGCCTGGCAGCCTCCAGTTCGACCCCCAACGGGTCGCTGGGCAAACCCACCACTTCAGCGCCAAGCGCGCGCATGGCCTGTACTTTGTAGGCCGATGCGCCGTTGCTGGTGTACACGGTGACCGGCACCCCAGCGCCTTTACCTGCCAGTGCCAGCGCCTGCCCGTGGTTGCCGGAAGATGCGGCGATCACCCCTTTGCAGCGCTGCTCCTCAGGCAACAGGCGGATCTTGTTGCTGGCCCCACGAAACTTGAACGAGCCCGTGTGTTGCAAATGCTCGCATTTGAGCAACACATGACAGCCGCTGATGGCCGAGAGCCGGGCACTGTAGGTCAGCGGTGTGATGCTGACGGCTGGGCGCAGCGCCACATGGGCATCCTTGATCGCCTGGTACAGCGTGTCGAGGTCAGTGGCATCGACGGTGGGTGAACCTGTGGCGGGGAACATGACTGCACTCCTGAAGGCGCATGGAAAGTATGTCCACCATAGACATATTGTCCATGGCTGGCAAGGGGATGCACCTGCCACTCGCGCCACTGCCTGGCTCGCAACGTCCTGTACAAAACTGAAGGCGTTGCCTGCCGCCTAGGTGCGCAGTTCCTTCAGGTACTTGTACACCGTCGCCCGGCCCATGTTGAGCACTTTGGCGATGTAATCGGCAGCGCTACGCCCCTCAAACGCGCCCTCGGCATGCAATGCCTGCACCAGGTTGCGCTTGTCTTTGGCCCGCAATGTCTGCAGGGACAGGTTGCGTTCCCCGAGCCAGGCATGCAGGAAGGTATTGATGCGTTCCTGCCAGTCGTTGCGGAACAGCGAATCGGGCTGCGGCACCAGCCGGCTCATCTGGAAGAACGCATCCAGCGCCGCGCGGGCTTGCTCCAGCACCGACACATTCAGGTTGATGCACATCAGGTGCTCGGCTTCACCAGCCTGGTTGCGCAGCACACTGCTGATGGAGCGGATCTTCTGGCCGTTCCAGTTGAGCTTTTCATACGGGCCCAGGTTGACCCCGTTCAGCAGGTCTTCCAGTTCGTGGTCGATCGCCGAATCGTCGCCCAGTTCACGCTGGGAGAAATTGTTGGCGATGTGAACGACGGTCTGGCTGCGCAGTTCGTGAATGATGACTTCTGCGTGCGGGTACAGCAGCAGCGCGATGCTGTCGGCGATTGCCTTGTAGTTTTCCAGGGTCATTTTCGGTCGCGGGTCGAGTGCCAGGCACCATGGTGGCTGCAAAGCACCACCGACACAAGGCGTCTTGCAAGCGCCGCGGCGTACGTTTGCTGGCGGCCAGAAACCGCTTGTTCTACCACTCACATGCGATAAGCCGTGATTATTACTTGTCAGCAATGGTTTGCCGGAACGGCCGCTGGCCCGCATAATCGGTATGTAATTACATGGTACGTATCACATTACAAAATTGTAGGAGCAGACATGGCCCGGGGTGGTATCAACAAGGTTGTAGTGCAGCAGGCGCGTCAGGCGCTGATTGCCCGGGGCGAAAACCCCAGCATCGATGCCATCCGTATCGAGCTGGGCAACACCGGTTCCAAAACCACCATTCACCGCTACCTGAAGGAGCTGAGCGGTCAGCAACCTGTGGCCGCCGCTGGCGGCCTTGCGCTGAGCGAGGTGTTGAGCCGAATGGTCGGGCAGTTGGCCAACCAACTGCAGGATGAGGCGGACCTGAAGGTCGAGCAGGCCGAGCGCCGCTTCAGCGAACAGCGCGAGCAGCTCGAAGCGCAGTTGGCAACCACCAGGCAGGCGCTGGCTGCTGCGCAACAACAGCATCAGATCGACGCAACCGCATTGGCCGCCGAATCGGAAAAGCTGCTTTCTACGCAAAGCACATTGCAAGCCGAACAGCTGCGCAGTGCCAGCCTCAACCAGTCACTGGGCGAACTGCAGCTGCGCCTGGCGGACAAGGACGAGCAGATCAAGTCGCTGGAAGACAAGCACCGCCATGCCCGCGACGCGCTGGAACACTACCGCACCGCCAGCCGCGAACAGCGCGAGCAGGAACAACGCCGTCACGAAGCGCAACTGCAGCAACTGCAGGTGGAAGTGCGCCAGTTGCAGCAGGGCATGATCGTCAAACAGGACGAGCTGACCCGCCTGCACCGTGATAACGAGCGTTTGCTGGGTGAACACCGCCAGGCCTCCAGCGCCTGCAGGGCGCAGGATGAATTGCTGGAGCAGCGTGACGCGCAGATCCAGGGCCTGCGCACGATCCTGGCCCAGGCGCAGGGCGCCAGCGAGGAAATGCGTCGGCAGCTGGATGCTCAGGCGCAACGTTTGGAGCAACAGCGCGACCTGTGCGCGGAACAGGCGCGGCAGTTGCAGCAGCTTGCCCAGCAGCTTGTGGAACGTGATGAAGCGTTGGCGCAGTGCAAGGCGCAATTGGCCGAGGCTGAAGATTGATCAAACTTTTTCGGGCCGGGGCTTTCTTCCGTATACATTCCCGGTGGAGATAGCGCCATGCCTGAAACCCAACCCGAACGCAAAGAAGGGCCTCATTCGTCCGAGCAGGCCGACAACAAGCCTGACCTGGGCTTCGACCCGGATTCACCCGATCTCGAGGACCCGCAAGTCGACCCTCAAGGGCCGGCCAAGCCCCCCAGAGACATCGAGAAAAAGCGCTAGGGGCGAATTGCCGGCAAGCCAGCCACCCAAAGGGCGCTGGCTTGCCGACGACAGCAAGGGCCGAGCAAGCCGACACTCAAGTGTCGGCTTGCTCGGCAGCCTCCACGCCCGCCGCAGACAGCTTGATCGGGTAGTTCACGCTGATCTGGTGGTCGCTGCTGACCGTCACGCTGCCGTCCTGGATCAGGCCGGCTTCCTGCAAGGTCTTGAGCATGCCGGCCACCGCTTTCTCACCGCGGTAATTGTCCAGCACCTCCTTACCGAGCCCTTGAGGGTGGGCGTGCAGCAGGCGGGTCAGAACCTCGGCCTTCAATGCATCGTTAGTCATGGCGGGCCTCACTTGCCATGCTTGGCCTGAAGTGCCTTGGCGTGCTCCAGATGCTGCTCGAGCTTGGGCAGGGTTTCGCTGGCGAAGGCCTTCAGCTCGGCCTTGTCAGACGAGGCAGCCTCTTTCTTGAACAGTTCCACCGCCTTTTCGTGAGCATCCACCTGGTTGTTGATGTAGGCCTTGTCGAAGGACTCTTCGCGCCATTCCAGGATCATTTTCTTGACCTTGTCAGTGATCGCTGCCTCATCGGGTACGGAAATGTCCAGCTTGCGGGCGATATCAGCGAGTTTCTGGTTGGCCTGGGTGTGGTCAGTGACCATTTGCTGGGCAAATGTCTTGATCTCGGTGTTCTGGCTCTTCTCCTGGGCCAGCTTACCGGTGACCACTTCGGCAATGCCGGACTCGGTGGCGGCTTCGACAAAATCATCGGAACTCGCCGCCAGTGCATGTACCGATGCCAGGCCCAGCACCATGGAAAAACCGACGCGCTTGATGAAGAGATTGCTCATGCCTCACTCCTTAAACCGTGACGCGACCTCAGTGTCGCGTACGGTTGAGGGTGAATGCGGGGCAAAGGTTTAATCTTTTTCCTGGCCGGCGGTGTCCATATGCTGGTGAACTATAGTGAACAGCGGCAAACGTGGGTGGCCAGGGATTTCAATGTGCGCAGCCAGGAATAAGGACGAGGACGGGCTTTTCGCCATAACCGTTGAGGGCCGTGCCGTGGCGCTGTTCCGCCTGGTGCTGGCGTTCATGCTGTTGGTGATGCTGGCCTTCGTCGTGGTCGAAAGCTGGCGCATCTGGCGCGATTACCGGTATGCCTTCACCAATGCCGAGAACATGGTCACCAACCTGGCCAGGGCCACGGCGCAACACGCCGAAGACTCCATCCGCCAGGTGGATGCCATCACCGCAGCCCTGGCCGAGCGGCTGGAGGGAGATGGTTTCGACCACATCGACCGGCCGCGCTTGCACGCCTTGCTGGTACAGCAGAAAAGTATCATGCCCCAGCTGCATGGATTGTTCGTGTACGACGCACAGGGCAACTGGATCGTCACCGACCAGGCAGCGATACCGCCCAACGCCAACAATGCCGACCGCGGCTACTTCATCTATCACCGCACCCACAGCGACCGAGACGTACACATCGGGCCTGTGGTGCGCAGCCGCTCCACGGGGGCCTTGATCATTCCCATTTCCCGGCGGCTGGAGCATGCCGACGGCAGCTTCGCCGGGGTGTTGCTGGGCACTATCAAAGTCGACTGGTTCGTGCATTACTACGGCGACTTCAAGATCGACGAACGTGGCGCGCTGGTCCTGGCCATGCGCGACGGCACCATCCTGGTCCGGCGGCCCTTCGTCGAACAGGTGGTCGGCCGCAGCCTGGCCAACAGCGAGGTATTCCGCAACCACCTGCCTTACGCAGCAGAAGGCCTGGTGGAGGCAGTCGCGGTGGTAGACGGCACGCCGCGGCTATATGCCTATCGTGCGCTGTCGAGCTACCCATTGGTGGTGGAGGCGGGCTTGTCGCGAGAGTCGATCGTCGCGCCCTGGCGGCACGACGCAATCAAATCAATGGTCGTGTTGCTGATCATGCTGTTGGGGCTGGCGGCATTCGGTGGCGTGGTACTGCGCCAGTTGCGCGAGCGGATCGTCATCGAGCGAGCGCTGCACCAGGCACACCAGACCCTCAAGTCGCTGGCCTTGACCGATAGCCTGACCGGGCTGGGCAACCGTCGGCGGCTGGATGCGGTGTTCGAAGCGGAGCTGCGTCGGGCGCGGCGCCAAGGCTATTCGCTGACCCTGGTGATGCTCGACCTGGACTACTTCAAGGCCTACAACGACCGCTATGGCCACCCGGCGGGCGACCAATGCCTGCGGCGCATCGGCGAAGTACTGCAACAGGCGCTCAAGCGCCCGGCCGACCTGGCAGTGCGCTATGGCGGCGAGGAATTCACCCTGCTGCTGCCCGACACCGACGCCCGAGGAGCGGAACTGCTGGTGCAGGAGGTACAGCAGCTGTTGCGCCGGCAAATGCTGGAACATGCCGGCAGCCCACTTGGACGGGTATCTTGCAGTGCCGGCATAGCCACGGGGAACCCGGCGCAGGAGGAAGTCACCGCCGAGCGGCTGATGGCGGCAGCGGATGCGGCTTTGTATCAGGCCAAACGTCAGGGCCGGGACACCTACTGCGTGGCGGAAAAAAGCTGGGCAAAAGCGGATTCCTGAGCCTGCTCGCCGCGGCTGGCGGCGCACTACACGCCAGGGGTCAGCGCCCTAAAGCCAGGCGCATGGCACAGCGCCCGGCGAGGCCATGGGCACGTTCAACAGCAAGGATGTCTCGCAGGCGCGTATCCAGCCGCTCCTCATCAACCTTTTCAAAGCCGAAACGTGCATAGAACGGCGCATTCCACGGCACATCGGCAAACGTGGTCAAGGTCAGCTCGTGGGCACCCTCCCGGCGCGCGACGTCCACCACCTGCCGCAACAAGGCGCGCCCGACACCTTGCCCCTGGGCCTCCCGACGCACGGAAACCTCGCACAGGTGCAACGCATGCCGCTCGCGCCGGGCACAGGCAAAACCGAGCACACGTCCTTGTGGGTCTTCGGCAACCCAACTGGTGCCCGCAGTGACGAAGGCTTGGTGCGCATCAACACCCAGCACCTCGGCCTGCGCCAGCCACGCCAGTGTCGGCCAGTCAGCGAAGGCCCGGGCAGCCGAGCGTTCCACCTCAGGCAGGCATTGGATATCGTGCTCGAGAGTAGGGCGGATACGCATGAATCAGTCTTTTCGAAAGTGGTAGGTCCTAGTCTGCCCCGGACACTTGGGGTTGCAGTTGCCAGCGCACCGAGCTTACCCCCTTTTCCAGGCTTACCCGGCTGACCAGGCGCTCGAGCTGCGCCGGCGCCTGCGCGGCGCCCAGCAGTTCGGCACGTACCTCCAGGCGGGCGGGGTTGCTCAGGTCTTCGCTGTGGAGTGACTGCAACCGCAACTGCGGATCGCCCAGGCTGTGCAGCATCAGGCTGCGAACCTGGATCTCATCCTCGTTGCGACAAACGATGCGTACTTCGAAGCGCTGTTCCACCTCGCTGGCCGGCACCATTTCCTGGCGGTCCAGGCGCTGAGCGATGTCCCGCAGCAGGATGTTGGCACACAGCACCATCAGGCTGCCCAGCGTTGCCTCTAGCAGCAAGCCCAGGCTGCACAGCACGCCGATGGCGGCGGTGCACCACAAGGTGGCTGCGGTATTCAGGCCGCGTACGTTGAAGCCATCGCGCATGATCACGCCGCCGCCGAGAAAGCCGATGCCCGACACCACATAGGCAGCGATTCGCGATGCGTCACCAGGCACCATGCCTGGCACCGCCTGGGTCATGAGCACGAACAGGCAGGCGCCAGTACTGACCAGTGCATTGGTGCGCAGCCCGGTCAGACGTTGACGCAGTTGACGTTCGGCGCCAATCAGCGCACCCAACAGCAAAGCGGTGCTGACGCGCAGCAGAAATACTTTCCAATCCATAGCAAACCTCTTCCACGGGCGCGTGCCCGCATGAACGCCACCATCAGGCGCGGTTGAAAAACCAGAAAATGCGCAGGACCACGAGGAGGGGAAGAGGGGTGAGAAACCACCGTCCAGCCAGGGCAGCCAGACAGGGACGGACACTGCCGGACTACTGGGCCACGGGGGCCTGTCGCATGTCACTGGGGCTACTGTCCAAGGCGGTCTCCTGTTTCGGCAATGCAAAATTTGCGTTGCGGACCTTACGCCGCGTGGTAGAAGAGGTCAAGGGTGAAAACGTGACAGTGGTTGTCATCAGCCTGACGCTCGCAACTGCCCAGCCTGCATGGAAAAAAATGCCGGCAATCGGTACCCTTGCGCCTCCCTTCGCCACCACCCGGAACGTTCCATGCTGTTCAATCTCGCCGTGCTGTTTGCCACCCTGGTGGTCATGGAGGGCGTTGGCACGCTGGCTCACAAGTACATCATGCATGGCTGGGGCTGGTGGCTGCACCGCTCGCACCATGAGCCACAGCTGGGCATGCTCGAAACCAACGACCTGTACCTGCTGGCCCTGGGGCTGGTCGCCACGGCGCTGGTTGCCCTGGGCAAGAGCGGTTATGCGCCCTTGCAGTGGATTGGCGGTGGCGTGGCGGGCTACGGGATGCTGTACGTCGTGGCGCATGACGGGTTGTCTCATCGGCACTGGCCGCGCAAGCCACGCCCGGTCAACCGCTACCTCAAGCGTCTGCACCGCGCGCACCGGTTGCACCATGCGGTGAAGGGGCGCACCGGGAGCGTATCGTTCGGGTTCTTCTACGCACCGCCGTTGCAGGAGTTGAGACGGCAGTTGCGCAGCAGGCGCAGCCGGCCGTGACAATTGCGGCTGGCCCTGGCGCCGGCACTGTCTTCAGTTCACTGCCTCACCGTTGGCCTGCAGCGCCACGAGCCCGCGGCTGACCCACCAGCCAAACCCTGCCGCGGTGAAGAACATGATCAGGCTGTACAGCGCCGCCGGCACTGCCATGGTCGCGTTGTTCAGCAGCGAAGGGCTCAACGCCAGGGCAATCGCCAAGGTGCCGTTGTGAATGCCGATCTCCATGCCGATGGCAATCGCCTGGCGCTTGGGAATCGCCAGCAGGCGCGGCACCCAGTAGCCCACGGCCAGGCTCAGCAGGTTGAACAGCAGCGCGGCCAGGCCCACCAGCGGTGCGTATTCGACCACGGTCTGCCAGTCCTTGGCCAGGGCCAGGACAATGGTGAAGGCCAGGAACAGCGCCGCCAGCAGCTTCATCGGTTTCTCCATGCGGGCGGCAAAGGCGGGGGCAAAATGGCGAACCAGCATGCCCAGCGCCACCGGCAGCAGGACGATGGCAAACACCTGCATGACCTTGGCGAACTGCAGCGGGATGGCCTGGTCCGACGCCATGAACCAGCTCAGCGACAGGTTCACCAGCAACGGCATGGTCAGGATCGCGATCAACGAATTGACCGCCGTCAGGGTGATGTTCAAGGCCACATCGCCATGGGCCAGGTGGCTGAACAGGTTGGCCGTGGTGCCGCCTGGCGAGGCGGCCAGCAGCATCAGACCGACCGCCAGTGCTGGTTCGAGGGCGAAGCCGTTGGCGATCAGGAAGCACACCAGCGGCAGCAGCAGGAGCTGGCAGGCCAGGCCCACCACCACCGGTCTGGGGTACTTCACCACGCGAGCGAAATCGGCCAGGGTCAGCGACAGGCCAAGGCCGAGCATGATGATGCCCAGGGCCAGCGGAAGAACGGCAGTGAGCAACGGTGAAGCAGTCATGGCAGGTCCCCGCGGCCATAGGTTGCAGAAGTGTAGGCCGGCCGTGATTGATAGCTAATCGCAAAGCGCCAGCTTTAGTAACCATTTGTTGCCGTTACCGCCGCCCAGCGAGGCGGCATGTCGCGTTGCAGCACGCCTGTCGGCACAGTAGCATTCCCGGTTTTACCGAGGATTAGCCTGTCATGCCGTTTCAGCAAGGTCTGCTTGCCACACCGGTGCCGGTTCACGCCCGTCACCTGTTCTTCGCCATCGAAACACTGGAAGCGGTGCCGGCAGCGCTGGATGCGCTGGCCAGCCAGGTTGACGGCGTGGGCCTGTCGCTGGGCGTCGGTGCGCCACTGGCTAAAGCCCTGGGCGGCCTTGTCGATGGCTTGAGGCCTTTTCCGCAGCTGGACGCTGTGGTGGAGAACCCCAGTACCCAGCATGCCCTGTGGCTGTGGCTGCGCGGCGAGGAACGTGGCGACCTGTACTTGCACGCCCAAGCGCTGGAACAGCTGTTGAGCCCGGCGTTCAGCCTGGTGGACCACGTGGACGGCTTCCTCCACCAGGGCGGCCGAGACCTGACCGGTTATGAAGACGGCACCGAGAACCCACGTGATGAGGCGGCGGTCGAGGCCGCCATCCTCAAGGCCGGCCTGCCAGGCCTCGACGGCTCGTGCTTTGCTGCGTTCCAGCTGTGGAAGCATGACCTGGAGTATTTCAAGTCGCTGCCCCAGCAGGCGCAGGACGACATTATCGGTCGCCGCCTGAGCGACAACGAAGAACTGGATGACGCGCCGGCATCTGCACATGTCAAGCGGACCGCCCAGGAGAGCTTCGCGCCGGAGGCGTTCATGGTACGTCGCTCGGTGTCCTGGGCAGACACCCGTGGAGCAGGCCTGGCGTTCGTCGCGCTGGGCCGCAGCTTCGACGCCTTCGAGGTGCAGTTGCGGCGCATGAGCGGCCTGGAGGACGGCATCATTGACGGCCTGTACCGCTTCAGCCGGCCGCTGAGCGGTGGCTATTACTGGTGCCCTCCCATGACAGAAGCGGGTGTCGACCTGCGCCTGTTGCTATCGGCCTGACAGCCGGGCATCCCGCCCCTGGTACATTCACCAGGGGCACTGCGGTCGCGCAATGCTGCCGCTGGGCTGCCCATCCCGAAGGCCCCGCCATGCGACTCTGTGGCGCGCCAAATATGGCGTTGCCGCTTATTTAATGCCGCTGGTCCGAACGCTTCGCAATAAACCGAATCCCTCGATATGACCGAACTCCGAACAGGTGTACGGCAGCTAATGCTGTGCATTCCAAAGTCATATGAGGTTTAAGACCATGGCCAACAAAGAGAACAGCCGTAGCGGCAATCAACAAGGCAGCCAGGGTGGTAACAAGAACCCAGGCAACTTTGCCAATGACCGCGAGAAAGCCTCCGAAGCCGGGCGCAAGGGCGGCCAGCATTCCGGTGGCGGCCGCAGCAGTGAATCGAGCCGCAAGGGCGGCCGTTCGTAAGTGAGGCTACGCAGTGCCGGGGTAGCCTGGCACTGCGATTTATGCCGAAAAGGAGTGCCCCCATGCGATTGCCTTCCCTGATAGCCCTGCTGGGCGCCCTGACACTGGTCGGCGGCTGTTTCGACCGTGACAGCGATCACCCCGCGAAGGATGCCGACCAGAGCAAACCGTCCCTGCAGATGCAGCAGCCCGGCGACAAGCCGGCTACGCAACCTGCGCCAGACCCTGAACCGATGCCCGGGCAGAAACCCAGCCAATAACACCCGCAAAAGGAATACGGCATGACGGTGATGACCTGCAAGACCGCCGCGAAGGTACCGGCTTCGGCGAAAGGGCCCAGCCTGCACGCCCGTTACCAGGCATTGCTGGCCGGCAGTGACGCCGAGAGCGCCGCGTGGTTGCGCGAACAATTGGCTCGGGTGCAAGGTATGCAGGATGACCTGCCTGCCCACCCTGAGCACCTGGAAGCCTGGAGCGCCGGGCATGCTGCACAGGTCGCTGAAGCCTACGCAGCCTACCTGGCGCAACGCCGCCAGGGCAGCCCACGGCGCTACTTTGCCAATCGCGCCCAGGCATTGTGGTTCCTGCAGCAAGTCGCCCCCACCAAGGCAGTGGACGGGGCATGGCTGCATGGCACCTTACGGCAGTGGCGTGATCCGCGTTATCACGGCCTGATCCGTACCTACCTGGAAGAATTGGGCGGTGGCGATCCGCGTTGCAACCACGTACTGATCTACCAACGGCTGCTGAGCCGGCTGGGCTGTCTCGACCTGCCTGAACTGGACGACCAGCGTTACCTGCAAGGCGTCTTGCAACTGGCCCTGGGGCGGAACGCCGACGACTTCCTTGCCGAGCTCATCGGCTACAACCTGGGCTACGAACAACCGCCACTGCATTTGCTGATCACCACCTACGAACTGGCGGAACTGGGCATCGATGGCCATTACTTCCAGTTGCACGTGACCATCGACAACGCCGCGAGCGGGCATGCGCACCTGTCCATCCAGGCGCTGCGCCAGTTGTGCCCGGCGGATGATGTGGGCGCTTTCTACCAACGCGTTCGCCTGGGCTACCGCCTGAATGACCTGGGTGTCGATACGCCCAGCCTGATCAACAGCTTCGAGCTGGAGGCCGAGCTGCTACGAGTACTTGAGCACAAGCGACACTTCGGGCAGTTCATGCATTCCGACCATTGCCGCCTGCAGAAGCGCACCGTCAACCAGTGGCTGGCCGAGCCAGGCTGCATGCCCGCGTTCCTCGATGCGTTGCAAGCGCAGGGCTGGATCCGCCGCGGTGAGGCGCCAGGCAACAGCCGCTGGTGGGCCCTCATCGATGGCCCGGCGGCGCCCATGTACGGTGTGTTCACCGCCTACGAAAAACAACTGTGGCACGACTGGATCGCGGCGGGCTGGCAAGCCCCTGTCTCACGGGTGATGCCGGGCCGCTGGGAAGCGTCATTGCAGCTTGATGCACCACTGGAGCGCACAACGCAGGAAACCGACATCGAGGCCGACATCGAGGCCTTGATCGACAGCATGGCCGGTAACCGTCATGCCACACCGGAAGGATTGCTGGCGACCCAGGGCTACCTGCGGGCCACCGGCCTGGCCCAGGAGGAACCTCGCTGATGCAGCTTGACCCACGACAGATCCAGGCAGACCAGGCTTTGCTGCAGTTAGGCAAGCGCCTGCGTGCCGACGGCTACCGCTTCACCTGTGTCACCCCGGCCACCCATGCCCGGGTCAATGCTCGCCCGGGGGCGGAGCGGGCGAGGACACTGCGCGATGTATTCGGCTGGAGCCGCCCGTTTCTCGCGTCGCTGGTATCTGCCGACGAGCTGGATCAGCTACGCCAGGCTCAGGTGCTGGCCACGCGGGGTGAGTGGTTGGTGAGCACTGTGCGCTGGTCCACCATCGAAAACTTGCTGCTGGTGCACTCGGCTTACCCCACCGAAGCCAGCGACGCCGTGTTCTTCGGCCCGGACAGCTACCGTTTCGCCCAGGTGATCCATGACCACCTGCAACGCAACCCGAAGCGCGTCGAGCATGCCGTGGACATTGGCTGCGGCACTGGTGTGGGTGCCTTGCTGGTGGCCCAGGCCGTGCCGCACGCCCAAGTCACCGCGGTGGACATCAACCCACTCGCATTGCGCTACACCGCGATCAATGCAGCGCTGGCGGGGCTGAGCAATGTCTCGGTAGAGCCTAGCAACCTGCTCGACGGCATTACCGGCCTGTTCGACCTGATCGTCGCCAACCCGCCGTACATGTTCGATGTGCAGGAGCGCACCTACCGTCACGGTGGTGGAACGATGGGGGCCGAGCTATCGCTACGCATCGTCGAACTGGCCCGCGAGCGGCTCGGCCCCGGTGGCTCGTTGTTGCTCTATACCGGGGTGGCGATTATCGAAGGCCGGGACCCGTTGCTCGAAGCGATCCGCCTGCGCCTGGCGGGCCCTGAGTGGTCCTGGGTCTACCGTGAGGTCGACCCGGACGTGTTCGGCGAGCAACTGGGCGAACGCGGCTATGAACAGGTCGAGCGCATCGCCGCAGTCACCCTCACCGTCACCCGCAATGGCTGAGCCGCTATGCCAGCGCCTTGCACCTTCGGCATCGAAGAAGAATACCTGCTGGTAGACCTTGCCACCGGCCGCGTTCCGGTGGCGCCGCTGCCAGCTGTGGCCAGGCGCTGCCGGGAAGGGCTGGGCACGTCGTTTGCCCAGGAGATGTTCCGCAGCCAGATCGAAGTGGCGTCCCCGGTATTCGCCAACCTTCACCAGGCACGGGAGTTCCTTGCCCACAGCCGGCAGCGCCTTGGCGAAGCCCTGGCGCAGGACGGCATGGGCCTGTACGGCGCCGCCAGCCACCCGTTTGCCCAGTGGCAGAAGCAGAAACCGGCCACCGCGGCGCATTACCGGCAGTTGTTCGATGACTACCAGCACGTGGCGCGACGCAGCCTGGTCAATGGCTTGCATGTGCATGTCGGCGTGCCGGAAGGGTGCGACCGAATGCAACTGATCAATCGCCTGGTGCCGTGGCTGCCGCTGCTGCTGGTGCTGAGCACTTCGTCGCCGTTATGGTGCGGCCAGGATACGGGCTACCTCAGTTACCGCCGGGTGATCTGTGGCGAGTGGCCACACATGGGCTTGCCCGAACCGTTGCCTGACTGGTCCGCCTATGAGCGTTACCGGGCCTTGCTGCAGCGTACCGGGTCGCTGGCCAAGGATGGCGACTTCTGGTGGGCCGTGCGCCCGTCGCGGCGCTACCCGACCGTTGAGCTGCGCATCTGTGATGCGTGCCCGGACCTGGAAGATGCACTGTGTATCGCCGGGTTGTTCCGGCATATCGTCGAGCACTGTGTGCACAGGGGGCACGAACCCGAGCCACTGACCCGCGAGCTGCGCTGGGTAGCGCAGGAAAACTACTGGCGTGCCATGCGCCATGGCCGCCACGGTTCCTTCATCGGCCAGCGGCAACAGCAGGCTGTTTCCGCCCACGGCTGGCTCGCCCAGTTGCAAGAGGCATTTCCAGTGGACACGGCAGACGCCGAGCGCGCAATGCTGCATGCGCACCGGATCGTGGCCGAAGGCACCAGTGCAGACCGCCAGCTGGCCTGCTTCGAGCACGCCCGCGGCAGCGGCAAGACTGCGTCGCAAGCGCTACGCCTGGTAGTCGACCAGGTACTGGCGGAGGTCGGCAAATACCCTCTTCGCAACCCCACGGCACTTGCAATCGCGCAGGGTTGAACGACAATGGCGGCGCCCTTTGCCAGCCACCCGGACACCCGAAGCATGATGTTGACCCAGCAATTCCCTGATATTTCACTGGCTGACACCTTGTTCGTCTTCGCTCTCGAGGCCGAGGCGGGCAGCGTGTTCGCCGGGATGAACACCTTGTTCACCGGCATCGGCAAGGTCAATGCCGCCATCAGCCTGACACGAGCCATCGCCACCAGCAAACCCAGGCTGATCGTCAACCTGGGGTCTGCTGGCAGCCTGCGCCATGGCAAAGGCGAAGTGGTGTGCTGCAACCGCTTCTTGCAGCGTGACATGGATGTGACCCCGCTGGGCTTCGCCCGTTACGAAACGCCGCTGTCGGATATTCCGGTACTGCTGGAGCATGGCGTGGTGATCCCCGGCTTGCCCTTGGAAACCTGCGGTAGTGGCGACAGTTTCGAGATCAACCACGGCGACGCACCGTACGACGTGGTCGACATGGAGGCCTACGTGCTGGCCTTGATCGCGCGCAGCGAAGGCATTCCCTTCGTCTGCCTGAAATATATCTCCGACGATGCCGGCAGCGATGCGGCCGGGGACTGGGCGGTGCAGGTGCACCTGGCGGCGCAGGCATTCAAGCGGGTGTTGTTCAGCCAGGTGTGACCGCTGGTCGGCGCTAGCGCCAGGTTTTGCAAACCATCGACCGGGGGTTGTCCTCGAAACCGGTATCGGCCCTTTTGCGGGCCAGCCCGGTTTCAGCAGAGGAGTGGCTCCCATGCCCAACAAACCCAAAGACCAGTTCAGCATGCAGAACCCGCTGACCCAGTATCCGCACCCACCGTTTCCGGCCCAGGGCCAACCCGCGCCCGGCCTGGACGTCAACATGCAGCCCAAGCCCGACCACGGCGAAGCCAGCTACAAAGGGTTCGGCCGCCTGGCCGGGCGCAAGGCGCTGATCACCGGCGCAGACTCTGGTATCGGCCGCGCAGTCGCGATCGCCTTTGCCCGCGAAGGGGCTGACATCGCGCTGAACTACATGCCCATCGAGCAACCCGATGCCCGTGAGGTGATCAAGCTGATCGAAGCCGAAGGCCGCAAGGCGGTTGCGATTGCCGGCGACCTCAAGGACGAGCAGTTCTGCAAGGAACTGGTCGAGCAGGCTCACGAACAGCTCGGTGGCCTGGACATTCTGGTCAATGTCGCCGGCAAGCAGGAGGCGCGCAAGGACATCAGCCAGATCACCCACGAGCAGTTCGACCACACCCTGAAAACCAATGTCTACGCCCTGTTCTGGCTGTGCCAGGCTGCGGTACCGCTGATGCCGGCGGGCGCCACCATCATCAACACGGCCTCGATCCAGTCCTACCAGCCATCGGCCACCTTGCTCGACTATGCCACCACCAAGGCCGCCATCGTTGCCTTCACCAAGGCCTTGGCCAAGCAAGTGATCGAGCGCGGCATCCGGGTCAACGCCGTGGCCCCGGGGCCGATCTGGACGGTACTGCAGCCCAGTGGCGGCCAGCCGCCGGAGAAAATCCCCGAGTTCGGCGCACAGACGCCAATGAAGCGCCCTGGCCAGCCGGCCGAGTGCGCGCCGGTGTACGTGCTGCTGGCCAGCCAGGAGTCCAGCTACATTACCGGCGAGGTGTTCGGTGTGACCGGCGGCAATCCGCTGCCATAGGGCTGGCCGGCTAAACCTTCGCGGCTGGGTGCAGTCACTTGTGGTATCGACAAGGCAACCCGGGGGGCAGATTCATGGCAAGGGCAATCTGGAAAGGCGCCATCAGCTTTGGCCTCGTGCACATCCCCGTGGCCCTGAATACCGCAGTGCGCACCGAGCGTGTGGACTTCGACTGGCTCGACAAGCGCAGCATGGAACCGGTGGGCTACAAGCGGGTGAACAAGGTCACCGGCAAGGAAATCGACAAGGAAAACATCGTCAAAGGGGTGGAGTATGAAAAGGGCCGCTATGTGGTGATCAGCGAGGAAGAGATCCGCAAGGCCCGCCCCGAGGCGACGCAGACCATCGATATCTTTTCCTTCGTCGAAGCCGGTGATATTCCCCTGCAGCATTTCGACACGCCTTATTACCTCAGCCCCGACCGGCGTGGCGGCAAGGTCTACGCATTGCTGCGTGAAACCCTGGCCAGCACCGGCAAGGTGGCGTTGGCCACGGTGGTGTTGCATACCCGCCAGCACCTGGCCTTGCTGCGGCCGCTGGACGAGGCGCTGGTGATGATTACCCTGCGCTGGCCGGAAGAGGTGCGTGGGCTGGACACGCTGGAGCTGGACAGCAGCGTCACCGAAGCCAAGGTGGACAAGCGCGAGCTGGAGATGGCCAAGCGGCTGGTCGAGGACATGAGCGGTGCCTGGTCGCCAGATGAATATCATGACGCCTTCCGCCAGACCATCCTC
This sequence comes from Pseudomonas sp. TE21394, assembly GCF_054057835.1. Lineage (NCBI taxonomy): Bacteria > Pseudomonadati > Pseudomonadota > Gammaproteobacteria > Pseudomonadales > Pseudomonadaceae > Pseudomonas > Pseudomonas sp. TE21394. Next base: position 4,684,940 of record NZ_JBSRZR010000001.1, read on the forward strand.
GACCTCGTGGAAGAAAAGGCCAGCAAAGGCAAGATCGAAACGGTGGAAACAGGCGAGGCAACCGGCACGGAAAAAGGTGCCGATATCATCGACCTTACCGAGCTGCTCAAGCGCAGCCTTGGCGGCAAGGGCGGGGCGCCCAGCAAGAAAAAGCCGGCGGCAGAGAAGAAGCCCGCCAAGCGCACGCGCAAGGCGTCCTGACTTTCCTCAACCGAGCCAGTTGCCAGACCAGCTTCCTACTGGCCCAGCAGCTTGCGCATGCGCGCGGTGATCGACTGACGCACCTTGCCCATGTCCGCCCAGGGGTCGTCGACTTCCGCCAGGCGCTCTCGCAGATTGTGGATGTTCCATTGGTTGGCGCCCTTCAACTGGGCAAGCTCTTCCCGCCAGATCGGCACCGACACCGGCAACCCTTCGCGCGCCCGCAACGAGTAGGCGCAGGCGGTGGTGGCGCCCTTGCCGTTGCGCAGATAGTCGATGAAGATGCGCCCCACGCGGTTCTTCGGCCCGGACACGGCACTCAGGCGCTCGGGGAACAGCCTGGCCAGGTAATTGACGATGGCGTGGCTGAAGTCTTTCACCTCGTCCCAGCTGGCTTTGCGGGTCAGCGGCACGACCACATGGATGCCTTTGCCGCCGCTGGTTTTCAGAAACACCTTCAGGCCCAGCTCGTCGAGCAGGGTCAAGGTCAGCTGGGTGGCCTCCAGCATGGCTTTCCAGGGCAGCGCGGGGTCCGGGTCGAGATCGAGGACGAAGCGGTCGGGCTTGTCGAAGTCCTTGTCGGTGCCGTTCCAGGTGTGCAATTCGAGCATGTTCATCTGCACGGCGCCCAGCAGGGTATCGGGACGATTGATGATCATCGCCGCCTGGCCGGCTTCGGCTTTGTCATAGCTGAGCACATTGGGGATGTGCAGCTGGCCGGCGTTTTTCTGGAAGAACAACTCGCCTGCCAGCCCGTCAGGGGCGCGTACCAAAGCCACCGGGCGGTCCTTGAGCTGCGGCAGGATCCACTGGCTGACCTCGGCGTAATACTCCGCCACGTCACGCTTGGTGGCGCCGCTGCTGGCGTCGATGACGCGCTCGGGATGGGTCAGGCGCAGGTCTGCCATGTGCTCCGGGGTCTTGCCGGGCTTGGCTGTGGCTTTGGCTTTGGTTTTGGTTTTGGGCAAGGTGTTGCCGGGCATGGCGCGCTCCAGGTCGATGGCGGTGGCCGGTTTGTCGTCGCGCAGGCCGTGGAATACCGAATGGCGCACGATTCCTTCGCGGGTCATCTGCGCGTAGGCCACTTCGGCCAGCAAGTGTGGCTTCAGCCAGTGCACGCCGCGGGCCTCAGCCCCGGTAGGAGGCTTGGGCAGGGCGGGCTTGGCGATTTCGAGCGGTTTGAGCCGCGCATGGATGCTCTCCAGCGTCGTGGCGCTGAAGCCGGTGCCGACCTTGCCGGCGTAACGCAACTCACCGCTGTCGTTGTCATGCAGTGCCAGCAGCAGGGCACCGAAGCCATTGCGGCTGCCTTTCGGCTCGGTAAAGCCGACGATCACGAATTCCTGGCGTTTCTTGCACTTGAGCTTGACCCAGTCGGCGCTGCGCCGCCCGACGTAGGTGCTGTCCACGCGTTTGCCGATCAGCCCCTCCAGGTCCAGGCGGCAGGCACTGTCCAGAAGTGACTCCACCGGCTGGTCGAAATCGGCCGAGAACAGCAGGTTGTCCGACTCATTGGCTTCCAGCAACTGGCGCAGCGTTTCGCGCCGGTCCTGCAGCGGCACCTGGCGCAGGTCACGGCCGCCGAGAAACGGCAGGTCGAACAGGTAATAGGTGATCTGTTCGTCGTGGGCGGTGTCGAACGCGTTCTGCAGGGCCTGGAAGTCCGCCACCCCGTGCTCGTTGTTCACCACCATCTCGCCATCCAGCCAGGCCGAGTCAACCCCAAGTTGACGCAGGGCAGCCACCTGGCGCGGCATTTTCGCGCTCCAGTCATGACCGTTGCGAGTAAACAGGCGAATGTCATCGCCGTCGATGCGCGCCAGGATGCGGTAGCCGTCGAACTTCACTTCGTAGCGCCAGTCGCCTGCCGGTGGCGAGTCGACCAGCGTGGCCAGCTGCGGTTGCAACAGGTCTGGCAACGGCGCAGTTTTACCTGTGGCCGAGCGTTTGCCGGCTGCCGGCTTGGCCTTGGCCGGCTTGCCGCTGCCGCGCTTGGGCAGCAGGGTACGGTCGCTGAGCACGCTGTCGGGCTGCGCGTCGACGATGCTGTATTCGCTTTCGCTGCGCGCCTGGCTGTCGTGGGACTTGACCAGCATCCACTGCTCCTTCTTCCCGGCCAGGTGGGTGCGGAAAAGGTTCCAGACACCGCTGAGCTTTTCGCCCTGCAGGCGAAAACGCAGTTTGCCTTTGGCATAAGCCTCGCGGGCGTCACCCTCCGGCTCCCAGATGCCGCGATCCCAGACAATCACGTCGCCTGCACCATAATGCCCTTCGGGGATGTGGCCTTCGAAATCGGCGTAGTCCAAAGGGTGGTCTTCGACGTGCACGGCCAGGCGGCGCACCTTGGGGTCGAGCGATGGGCCTTTGGGGATGGCCCAGCTCTTCAACGTGCCATCCAGTTCCAGGCGGAAATCGTAATGCAGGTGGCTGGCATCGTGCTTCTGGATGCAGAACTGCAGGGCATGGGCGCGCCGGGTACGCTTCTGCTCGCCGCTGGGTTCGGGCGTGGCGTTGAAATCGCGTTTGCGCGCGTATTCCTCGAGGGGCTTGGCCATGGCAGGCTCCGGGGCGATTCGCTGTCTTATCGTTGGGAGGCAGCCGGGGCAGGGGGAGTTCAAAAAAGCCGCTGCAGTTTTGCAAGAAACTCTGAATCTTCCGGCGCCTGGCGTAGTCGACCATGAGTAAGCCAACGGAGGGAGACAATCCATGTCCAGACCTGAAGACCCCAAACCCTACACGCCGACCGAGATCGACGATACCGAAGACCGCATGGGCAGCGTGCATGAGCTGGACTTCAATGATCGCCTCGACGACCGCGAAGGACGGGCGGGTGATGAGCGCCCGCCGCAGGAAGTCGCCCACGAATTCCCGGCCCGCCGCGTTGCGCAAAGCGGCATGACGGGTGGCGAGACGCTGGGCGACAGTTTGCACGAAGACAACGTCAGCTACGACGACCTCAGCCCGGATACCCTGTTCGACGAGTCGGGCGCACGTGACCCGTACGAACCTGGCCATGGCGGCCCGGCGGACAAGTCCCTGCGCCACGTTGACGCCGACGAGATCGGCGGCGGTATCGGTCTCGATGAGGCCGAGCTGGCCCGCTCCGCGCCGCTGGATGGCGAACCGTGGACCGACGACGTGATCGATGAAGACGAGGAGGGCAAGCCATGAATGAATTACGTTGTGCCTGCCAGGAATGTACCTGCACCGTCGATGCCGCGCCTCAGGATGGCAAGGCTTACTGCTGTGAGGCCTGTGCTACCGGGCATCGCAACGGCGAACCCTGCCGCATGCCGGGCTGCAACTGCGCCCAGGTAGCCCCAGGTAGCGCAGCCGAACGAAAGCAATGTCGACAATGCGCTGGATGAAACCTTCCCGGCGAGTGATCCGATCTCGCCGTGATGAGCGCCGTTGAAATGGCCGTTTGCCGCTCCTTCGCGGGTGCGCCCGCGAAGGGCTGCAAGCAGCCCCGCTAGTGGCTTCAATGGGTCTGCCAGATACCATTGCTGCGCTCGCAGTCCGTCCGCGCCTGGCCCAGGCTCGGCGTGTCGTAGTAGTAGGTCACCACCCGGGCATCCTTGGGCAAGGTCGGGCGGGTGGAAGGCTGGTCATTCCCCGCGGCCTTGGGGTTGGCCAAGGCTTCCTGGGTCAGCGGGGCAATGCAGCTGCCCACGCTGCCGTCGGCGCAGCGCGCCACTTTGCGCTTCTCCGTACTGAGCATGTCCTTGTTCTGGTTGCTGCAGGACCAGTTGATCGCTTCAGGCGGCATATTGCCGTAGGTGTAGCAGGTGTGCTGCTCCACTGGCCGCACCGCTTCGCTGGATGAGCGGGTCATTACATCGCAGGCTTCGGCGAGCACCTTGCCACTGACCAGACTCATGAGCATCAGTGTCACCAAGGCAATTCGCATGATCACCTCCCGGCCTTGGGCCGTTGTCGATATTCAAGCCGTTTTTTCGCGCCGGCGCATGGCCTTGGCGCGTTTTTCCAGTATCAGGTAGGTCATCACCGCCAACACCAGCGGGATCAGGTAATACAGCGTACGGTACGCCAGCAGGGCCGCCACCAGGCTGCCTTGGCCGAACTGGCCGTGCAGCAAGCCGAGGAAAACCGTCTCCAGCACACCCAGCCCGGCCGGGATGTGCGCCACCACGCCCGCCACGCAACTGATCAGCAGTACGCCAAGCACCGCCGGGTAGAACGCCTGTTCAGGCAATAGCCAGTCGATCAGCAACGCCATCACCGCCCAGTTGCTGGCTCCAAGCGCCACCTGGCATGACGCCAGGCGCAGGGAAGGCAAGGTCAGTTCATGGTCGCGCCATTGCCAGGTACGCTTTTTGGCCATGCCACACGCCAGCAGGTAGGCAACGGTGATGGCCAGCAACAGGAAGCCAATCAGTTGCAGCCCGCCTGTGCCGACCGGCCAATTGGACGGCAGCTCCACCAGGCGCAAGGCGAACACACCGCCGGCAAGCAGCATGTAGCCCATCCAGTTGGTCAGCAGGCCGAGGGTGAGAATGCGCGTGATGGTTGGCGTGTCCAGCCCGAGGCGACTGTAAAGCCGGTAGCGCAAAGCCACGCCGCCGACCCAGGTGGTGAAATTGAGGTTGAAGGCATAACACACGAAGGCCACCGGTAGCACCTGCCGCGCGGGCAGGTTATGGCCGGTATAGGTGCGGGCCAGCAGGTCGTAGCTGGCAAAGATCAGGAAGCTGCACAGCGCCATTGCCAGCCCGATTGCCAGGCTGCCAGGCTTGTAGGCGAGCAAGGACTGCCGCACTTCGTTCCAGTCCAGGTTGCGTGCCAAGGTGAACAGCAGCACCGGGATGAGAACCAGGAACAGAAGGGTGAACAGGCGCTTTGCCCAGGTTTGCCAACGCTTTCGCTCCATCAGGTGTTGCCCTCGTGCAGGTTGCCTTGCGTCTCTACCTCCGGCTGCAACGATTTCAGGCGCTTGCGGTGGGCAGGCAACCAGCCGGCGATGCGCGGGAACTGGCGGATCACGTGGAAGCACAGGAATATCAGCGGTGCCCGCCACCAATAGCCGCGAACCATGCGCTCGAGTGTCACCGGCTTGCATTGCTGGTTGGCCAGCGAACTCAGGTGCTGGTGCAGTTGCTGGTTGAAGCGGCGGTCGCGAATGAACAGGTTGGCTTCGAGGTTGAAGGCCAGGCTCAACGGGTCGAGGTTGCTCGAGCCGACTGTCGACCATTCATCGTCCACCAGGGCAACCTTGCCGTGCAGGGGCCTTTCGCAGTACTCGTGAATGCGCACACCGTCGCGCAGCAAGTAGTTGTACAGCAGCCGGGAAAGCGCCCTGACCCAGCGCATGTCCGGCTGGCCCTGCAGGATCAGGATAACCTCGACACCGCGCCGGGCGGCATTGCGCAGCTCGCGCAATAGCCGATAACCGGGGAAGAAGTACGCGTTGGCCACCATTACGCGTTTACGGGCATTGCGCAAGGCTTCCAGGTAATACGCTTCGATGGCGGTGCTGCGCTGGCCGTTGTCACGCTCGACGAGTACGGCAGTGATGTCGCCAGTCGGCGCGGTGACCGGGCGTACCTCGCTGGGCGGTTCGAGCACAGGCGACATCAGGCGACGGCTGACGGCATGCACCTGCGCCACCACCGGGCCGGTGACTTCCACGGCATAGTCCTGCTTGGCCATGGGCCCGAAATCGCCCAGATGATCTGCGCTATAGTTGATACCGCCGATAAACGCCCGTTCGCCGTCGATGACCACGATCTTGCGGTGCAGGCGCCGGAACAGGTTGGTGCGCATGCCCACCAGGCGTGGCTGCGGGTCGAACAGGTGAAAGCTCACCCCGGCATCGGTCATCGCCGCAATGAAGCTGGCTGGCAGGTCTGCGGTACCGTATCCGTCGGCTACCACCTCCACCCGCACGCCGCGGCGTGCCGCATCGATCAGTACCCGTTGCAGCTGTTGGCCGACCTTGTCATCGAAGATGATGAAGGTTTCCAGCAGGACCTCCTCGCGCGCCTGGCCGATGGCCTCGAATACGCGGGGGTAAAACGCCTCGCCATTGATCAACAGCTCTACGCTGTTGCCATCCACCCAGGGTCGTTTCACAGCGTGATCTCCGCAGCCAGAGGGGCGTGATCGGACAGGTGCGACCACGGATAGTTGGACAATACTTGCGCCTTGCCGGGCATGGCGTTGCGCAGGTAGATGCGGTCCAGCCGCAACAGCGGCATGCGCGCAGGGAAACTGCGGGCGGGGGTACCGAACCGCTCGCCAAAGGCCTCGACCAGGCGCTGCGAAAGCACCGCATCGGCCTTGAGCCGCCAGTCATTGAAATCACCGGCAATGATCACCGGCGCGTAGGCCGGCAAGCGGTCCAGCAACTCGAGCAGCAGCTTCACCTGGCTTTGTCGATGGGCCTCGCGCAGGCCAAGGTGCACGCATACGGCATGCACCTGCTCATGGCCGGGCACCTCCAGTTGACAGTGCAACAGGCCGCGTTGTTCGTTGCCGTGGACAGAAACGTCCAGGTTGTCGAACCGGGTGATGGGAAACTTCGAGAGCAGGGCATTGCCATGGTCGCCGTGGGGATACACGGCGTTGCGCCCGTAGGCGAACTGCGGCCACATGCTGTCGGCCAGGAATTCGTACTGTGGCGTGTCCGGCCATTGCGGGTGGCGCACGGCATGCTGCTGGTGGCTGCCATGCACTTCCTGCAGGAATACCAGGTCGGCGCCGGTGGCGCGGACGGCCTCGCGCAGTTCCGGCAGGATGAAGCGCCGGTTGAAGAAGGTGAAACCCTTGTGCACGTTGAGGGTGAGCACGTTCAGCCGGTGCACGGCAGTGATCTTGTCGATGATGCAACGGGGCGTGGGCAAGGTCTTGTTCACAGGTCCACCTCGGGTTCCACACCGGGTTCGGTCATCAAGTGGTGATCCAGGTGCAGTTTTTCCAGCAGGCGCCGGGCGTCGTAGGGGGCATGGACTTTCTGGTCATTGTCGAAGTAGCAATAGACGTCACGTGTCGCGGCACCAGGTGGCGGCCCTGGCACGATCAGCTCGGCGTCGTCGGCCTGGTGGCCTTCGCTCCAGAGCAGGATGCGCTCTTTCCAGCGTCGCAGTGCCCGCGAGGTATAGCCGCTGCTGTACAACTCTACGTCGCCATGCAGGCGCATGTAGACGAAGTCGGCCGTCACGTCTTCCACATAGGGCCATTTACCGGCGCTGTCGGCGACGACCAAGGCCACCTGATGTTTGCGCAGGAGCTTGACGAAGGCTTCACACAAGAAGCTCTCATGGCGTATTTCCACCGCATGGCGCAGGCGCTGATTGCCTTCGATGGCAGTGCCGCCGTTGCCCTGCAGGCGCTCGGCGCACCCCTCGGCACAGCGCCGCGCCGCGGCGCGGTCACGCGGAAGAAGCTGCAGGAACGCCTGGAACAGCGCCTCATCGAATTTCATGCTAGGCGGAAACTGCCACAGGAACGGCCCCAGCTTGTCCCCGAGCAGCAAGGGCCCGGAAGCGAAGAAGTTGGCCATTGGCTGTTCGATGTTCTTCAGGCGCCGTATATGGGTGATGTAGCGGGGCGCCTTGACCGCGAAAACGAAATCATCCGGGGTGGCCCGGGCCCAGCTGCGATAGCGCTCTGGTGTCTGCAGGCTATAGAACGACCCGTTGATTTCGATGGTATTGACCGCCCGTGAAGCAAACGCCAGCTCGTCGTCCTGGGGTAAGCCCTTGGGGTAGAAATCCTTTCGCCAGGGGCCGTAGCGCCATCCTGAAATGCCAATGCGCACTTCGCTCACGCTGCCTCCTTATTGCTCGTTGCACCGGTTCATCAATTGCGACCGGCGCAGTTGCACGAGGGTTCAAGCAGGATCGATCGGCGGTGTATCCAGCGCCGGGATTGAACTTTGCCGCCCCTTGCGATTCCACCCTTTAGCAGCCTGAAGGTGGCGCACGCTGCCACAGCTGTGGTTACGGTGAGGAGCGATGCCATGAAATTCGACCGTTTCGCGCAATGGCTGGCGAACTGGACCGGCCGCCCGCTGAGTTTCGCCATTGCCCTGTTGCTGATAATGGCCTGGGCCCTGACCGGGCCGCTGTTCGACTACAACGACACCTGGCAGCTGGTCATCAACACGTCGACCACCATCATCACGTTCCTGATGGTGTTCCTCATCCAGAACACGCAAAACCGCGACAACGATGAGCTGCACATCAAGATTGACGAACTGCTGCGCACGACCAGACGCGCGCACAAGGCGCTGCTCGACCTGGAAGACATGGATCCCGCCGAACTGCACGCACTGCGCAAGCAATACCAACGCATGGGCGAGCGCGAAGAGGGCCGCGACCAGCGACACGACCCGCCCGCAGACTGACGGCCTGCCCATTTCACTGGAATGAATACCGTTAACTCCTGGAGGCAAGCATGCCCAGACACATCATTCACTTTACCGGCCCGATCAACTCCTCCACCTGCGGCAACCTCATCAGCACGTGTGCGAAAGCCCTGCAACAGGGCGCCGAGCTGTTGCAGCTGAACATCGCCACCATGGGCGGTGAATGCAGCTATGGCTTCACCTTGTACAATTTCCTGCGCGGGCTGCCGATCCCGCTGCACACGCACAACCTGGGAACCGTGGAGTCGATGGGCAACATCTTGTTCCTGGCGGGCGAACACCGCACTGCCTGCGCCCATAGCAAGTTCCTGTTCCACCCGTTCCACTGGACACTGCACGGTTCGGTGGACCATTCGCGCATGGCCGAATACGCCATGAGCCTGGATTACGACCTGCGTCTTTATGCGCAGATTGTCGCCGAGCGTACCGAGGGCAGCAGCGAGGTGCTGGACGTGCCGCGCTACCTGATGGCGTACCCACGAATTCTGGGCCCGCAGGAGGCGCTGGAGAGCGGCATGATTCACGCCATCGATGAATTGCCGATCGGGGCGGATGCCTGCCAGTGGAGCGTGCACGCCTGAGCACGCCCAGGCCGGTGCCAGGTGCTAGCGAATGGAAGCGGCGGTCGCCTGGTCACATGCCAGCAACGAGCGGATCAGCAGTCTGATCTCATCCTTGAGCACCGGCACCCGGTCAATATGGGCGAAGCAACAGTCGGCGATTTCGCGTTGGGCGGTGGGGTGCGGCGCGTCGGCGAATTCGGCTTCGAATACGTAATGCACGCGTTCTGGGGTTTCATGGCGCATCAAAAGGGTCAAGCTCTGCGCCTGCAAGCCGGTTTCTTCCAGCAGCTCGCGCTCGGCAGCCTGTAGCGGCGTTTCCCCCGGTTCGACCTTGCCGCCCGGCAGGGTCCACGCTGCCTTGGGTTTCCTGACCCAGAGCCATTTATGGGCGTGCTTGGCGTGGCGGCAAATAACGGTTGCGCGAGCTTTCAGCGGTTTCATGCACACTCCTGGGTGACGCTATTCCTATAGGGAATTAGTCACCCGAAGCGCAATGAACGTTGTGTTTACCCTGGCAAAAAAGGATGGATGGTCAGTAGGGTTCGGACCCATGCAAGGTTTCGATCGCCTCGACCAACTCGTCGTAACCGACCGGTTTGCTCAAGTGCCGGTCGAACCCCGACTGGCGTGATTTGTGCTGGTCGGCGCTGGCGCCATAGCCCGTCAACGCGATCGCCGGGGTGGTCTGCAGGTGGCTGAGACCGCGCAGGGCCTTGATCAAGGCGTGGCCATCCATGACCGGCATGCCGATGTCCGAGAGGATGATGTCGTAGGTGCTGGCCGCGGCCGCTTCCAGCGCCTGACGCGGGTCAGTGAAGGCGCTGACCTGGGCGCACTCCATTTCCAGCAACTGCTGCATCACTTCCAGCACGTCCGGCGAGTCATCCACCAACAATACGTGGATGCCACTCAGGCGGCCGTCGGTTGCGGCATCCGCTGGCGCCGCGGCTGGCCGCCGACCCGCTTCCAATAGCGGCAGGCTGACGGTGAACGTACAGCCCTGGCCGATGCCCGCCGAATCCGCGTGGACACTGCCTCCGTGTGCTTCGACCAGTTGGCGGACCAGGGACAGGCCGATGCCCAGGCCTTCACGCGAGTGGTTGCCCATTTGCGGCGTGGCCTGGCTGAACAGGTCGAAAATATGCTCCAGGCTGTCCGCCGGCAGGCCAACCCCCTGGTCAATGACACGCACCCACACCTGTGCTTCATCATGGCTCAGCACCAGGCGGATAAACCCGCCCGCCGGGCTGAACTTGAGCGCATTGTTGAGCAGGTTCCAGACCACCTGTTCCAGCCGTGTGCTGTCACCGTCGATGAACAAGGGCAAACCATCAGCCGGCAGCTCCAACGCCACATGGCAGGCAGGTTGCTCGCTCTGCACCAACGCATGGATGCCCTGCAGAATGGCGCAGATATCCACCGGCGCGGTCTTCAGCTTCAGCTTGCCGGTACGAATGCGTGCGACATCGAGCAAGTCATCGATGATTCGCGCCTGGCTGCTGACGGCCTCGCGAATGGCCTTCACTGCCTTGCTCGCCGCTGCAGTCTGGGCGACCGTCGGCAAACGCCGGAGGATTTCCGCGTTGAGCTGGATCAGGTTGAGCGGATGCTTGAGTTCATGCGACATGATGGCGAAGAACTCGTCCTTCATGTGGCTGTTGCTCTGCGACTCGGCCAACTGCTTGCTCTGCTCGTCGTGCAGGCGCTTGTGCCCCGTGAGGTCGCGGGCGATCTTGACGAACCCGCGCAGGGTACTGCCCTTGAGCTGGGATATCTCGCCGCTGGAGTAGAACCGGCTGCCATCCTTGCGCACGTGCCAGCGCTCGTCCTGGGCACGTTCGTTGACCCGGGCTGCATGCAGCTCCTGTTCGGGAACGCCGTGGGCACGGTCCTCTTCGGTGAAGATCAGGCGGTAATGCTGGCCCAGCACGTCAGCCTTGCCGTAGCCGAACATCAGGCTGGCGCCGGTGTTCCAGTCGGTGACCAGGCCCTGTTCGTCGAGCAGGATGATGGCGAAGTCATGGGTACTCTCGGCCACCACGCGCATGCGCTCCTCACCCAGGCGCACGCGCTCCTCGGCCGCCCGGCTCTTACTGATGTCGATGAAGGTCAGCACCGTGCCATCGATGTCCTGCTCGCTCGAACGGTACGGCAGCAACCGCGCCAGGTACCAGCGTTGGTCATGGCCGCCGACCTCGCGTTCGATGATGTGTTCGCCCTGGGCCACGGTGCGGGCATCATTGGCCAGCGCGGGGTAGTCGAGCCGATGGGTGATGTCGAGCAGCGAGCGGCCGGTGTCGACCGGCAGCATGTTGAACAGGTCGGTGGCGCGCGGGGTGAACCAGCGGATATGCAGGTTGCGGTCGACGAAGACCGTGGCGATATCGGTGCTGGCGATCAGGTTGCTGAGATAGTCGTTGACCTTGTCGGTTTCCTCGACCTTGTTCTTCAGCTCGAAGTTGACCGTCAGCAGTTCCTCGTTGATCGACTGCAGCTCTTCCTTGCTGGTGCCCAGCTCTTCGCTGGCGGAGCGCAGTTCCTCGTTGATCGCCTGCATTTCTTCATTGGAGGCGGTCAGTTCCTGGCTGGAGATTTCCCATTGTTCGATGGTTTCCTGCAACTGCAGGCGGGTGCGCTGCAGCTCGCGCTCGAGGTTGTGCAACACCATGCTGTCGGTCTGGCGGATCGACTCGGCGTTGGGCAACGACGGGCCAGCGGCGTGCGCTTCGAATACCACCAGCAGGTACTCGCCAGCGCTCACTTCGTCCTTGTGCGGCTGCACGGTGATTTCCACCTGCACCCGCTCGGAACCTTCGTCCAGCTCCACCGGCCGGGAGGTTATTGCTTCAGGCCCCTGGCGAGCCTGGAACAAGGTGCTGCGCAGGGCCAGGCGCAAGCTTGGCAGCACCAGGTTCAACAGGTTGCGGCTGAGTTCGCCGCCCGCCAGTTGCATGAAGCGCCCGACACCCTCGCTCAGGTGCAGGATGGTACCTTCGCCGTCGATGATGAGGCTGGGCGGTGTCCGACGGGCCAACGCCCGGTGGTGCACCTCGGCGTAGGCGGGTTTACGCCCGGGTTTGTCCTGCCTGCCGGCAGCCTGGGGCAGACGGTTGATGTCCGGCCCCGGCAACTGGCGGCCTGAGCGGCGACCCAACGCACTCACGTCGCGGGCACGGTAGATACGGTTGCGCTTGTCGACCACGGCGAACAGTTCACCTGCCAGGTCGGCGGACTCTGCCGAGCCCAGGAACAGATATCCCCCCGGCCGCAAGGCGTAATGGAACATCTGCAGGATGTCCTCCTGGATCTCGCGGTCGAGATAGATCAGCAGGTTACGGCAGACGATCAGGCCGATTTGCGAGAACGGCGGATCGGACAACAGGTTGTGCCGGGCGAACAGGACCTTCTCGCGAATTTCCTTGCGTACCCGGTAGTGCTGGTCTTCCTTGACGAAGAACTGGCGCAGTCGCGAAGGCGGAACGTCGGTGACGATCGCCTCCGGATAGGAACCGGCGCGGGCGACACCGATCGCCCGCTCATCCAGGTCGGTGGCAAATACCTGGACCTGGCTGTCGCGCTGCTCCATGGCCAGTTGCTCGCAGGCGAGCATGGCCAGGCTGTAGGCCTCTTCGCCGGTGGAGCATCCAGCAGACCAGATGCGTATTTCGCTCGCGCCCTCGGCGGGCTCGGGCTGGCTGACCAGCTGCGGCAGCACATGGCGTTCCAGCGCCTCGAAGGCCTCGCGGTCGCGGAAGAAGTTGGTGACACCGATCAGCATGTCGGCCAACAGCGCAGTCGCCTCTTCGCGATGCTGTTCCAAAAAGCGCAGGTAAGCGCCAAGGTCGGCTTGCCCGGTCACGTGCAGGCGGCGCTCGATACGCCGGAGCACGGTGGCACGCTTGTAATGCTGGAAGTCATGCCCGGTGACACTGCGCAGTTGCAGGAGAATCTCCTCGAGCAACGGCTCGGACGCCTGCGCGTCGCCTGCCCGGGTGCCCAGCGCCGGCGGCAGGGTATCGTCATCGATCCGCGGCAGCTTCACCCGAGAAGCGTTCTGCCATAGCTCCAGCAGTTTCTGTGGAATTTCCGCAACCGGCAGGATGATATCGACCATACCCGTGTCGATGGCCGCCCGCGGCATGCTGTCGTACTGCGCGTCATCGGGCGCCTGTACCAGCGTGACGCCGCCTTGTTCCTTGATGCGTGACAGCCCGACCGCGCCATCGGCTCCGCTACCGGACAGTACCACGCAGAAAGCATGGTCTTTGTGCACGTCAGCCAGGTCACGAAAGAACAGGTCGATGGCCACATGGTCACCGCGCCGCCGATTGGCCGGCGTTACCCGCAGGTAACCGTCGTTGGTCGACAAGCGGTTGGCGGGCGATATCACGTAAACATGGTTGCGCTCGATCGGCACCGGCTCGGTCACCTGGCGCACCGGCATAGTGGTGGTTTCCTGGAGGATGCGATCGGCCACGCTCTGGTGGTCGGGCGACAGGTGCAGGACGATGACGAATGCCATGCCCGAATCGGCCGGCATTTGCCGGAACAACGTGCACAAGGCCTCGAGGCCACCTGCCGAGGCGCCTATGCCGACCACGGGAAAGTCCAGGTGGCTGGGGCTCAGGTTGGGATTTTGCGGCGAGGCGGGCTGGTTAGCAGTCGACTTCATGGCGGTGCCTTGTACAGACCTGACAGAAGGCCCATCGACGCATCGCCGGGCTTGTGAGATGCCATTATAGGCAGGCTGGCGCGGCAATCGCGAGGGGGTGGACAGAGGGTTAAAAGGCAGTGCGCCAATTTGCGACCTACCGGTCATTTGGCGCCACTCGTCCGCAAACCCGCAACTGGAATGACCGCACAGCGCCGCCTGGGTTCGGAGTAAAGGCACGGTATACGGACCGTGACTACCATTCCAACCGCAAGGAGAAACGACATGGCTCGCGATCAAGATCAAACCAGCCAACGTGGCGGCACCAAGGAAACCAACCCGGGCAACTTCGCCAACGACCGCGAAAAAGCGTCCCGCGCCGGGCAGAAAGGTGGCCAGGCCTCCGGCGGCAATTTCGCCAATGACCGCGAACGCGCCTCGGAAGCAGGCCGCAAAGGTGGGCAGAACAGCCACGGCGGCGGTCGCAACCAGTAGCGCGGCGGCTGGCAACAGCAGCGATGGCCCGGCGCAGGTTGCGCCGGGCCATCTTTCATACGAAGCGTTTCACAATCTTTTTGAATCTTCGCGGCGCGCTCGACTCAACACGAAGTCATCCATGGAAAAGAGGAGGGCCACGCGATGCCTAATCCGCAGTTGTACATCATCGACTACCGGTTACACGGCAAGCAGCGCAGCTTCATCATCCGCCTGGAACGGATGGACAATGCCGAAGCCTGGCATTGGGCCAGCTGCGACGCCGGTATCGGCATCATTCCCAAGTTCGGCCGCGAAAAGATCCGCAAGGTAAGCAAACCCATGGCCGAGCGCTATGGGGTGACGGATGTGAGCTGGCGGGCCTCCGGCAGCAAGCCTGGCCAGCCGCTGCAAGACCCTGTCACTACCGCCTGAGACCGGCTCGCCGATACACCGGCCGTTCAAGCCCCGGATTCGGGATCGCTGGCGGGTACCCCAGGCCGATTCTGCTCGTCATCCGTCAGATTGGGGTCGGTATCGGGATCGTCCACTTTGTCACTGCGCTCGTCCGGCGCCAGTTCCGGCCAGTCATCCTGCACATTCCCGCCGCCCAGCCACTGCTTGTCGTTCATGCCCTTCTCCATTGCAGTAAAAAAGGCCCGCCAGGCCGGCGGGCCAACACAGGAGTGAGAGGCGAAGCCATTGACCACCCCTCATGCCATCAGAACCCGATGACGCGGGGGACGATCGTTCGCATCGAGGCAGATGCCGACCAGTGGCAGCGATCATGCTGCCGGCTGTTTCAACACCAGGGTCAGAATGTCGTAGCTCGCCACCAGCTCACCCAGCTGGTTGGTCACCTCCACGTCCCATGCCACCACGCCTTGCGGTTGCCCCAGCGGGCTGGTCTTGCCCTGGTCGATCTTGCGCTTGCAGGTCAGGCGTGCCTGGATGGTATCGCCGATGCCTACCGGGTTGATGAAGCGCAGGGTATCCAGGCCGTAGTTGGCCAATACCGGCCCCGCACCCGGGGACACGAACAGCCCGGCGGCCGCCGACAACACGAAGTAACCATGGGCGATGCGCTTGCCGAACTGCGACTGCCTGGCGGCGATTTCGTCGAAATGCATGTAGAAGTGGTCGCCCGACAGGCAGCCGAAGTTGACCAGGTCGGCTTCGGTCACGGTACGGCGGTGGGTGAGCAGCGATTCGCCGATGCGCAGCTGCTCGAAGTAACGGCGGAACGGGTGTACTTCGCTTTCGATCACTGCGCCACCGCGCACGTACTCGCCGGTAACTGCCGTGAGCATGCTCGGCGAACCCTGCACCGCCGCGCGCTGCAGGTAGTGCTTGACTGCGCGCAGGCCGCCCAGCTCTTCACCGCCACCGGCACGCCCCGGGCCACCGTGTTTGAGTTGCGGCAGTGGCGAGCCGTGGCCGGTGGACTCCTTGGCCGCTTCGCGGTCGAGCACCAGCAGGCGGCCATGCCAGGCAGCAGCGACCGGGATGGCCTTGGCGGCGACGCCACGGTCAGCGGTGACCAGGGTGGCCACCAGGCTGCCTTTGCCACGGGCGGCCAGCACCAGGGCTTCGTCGAGGTCGTCATAGGCCATCAGCGTACTGACCGGGCCGAACGCTTCGATATCGTGGGCCCCACCCTCGGCATGCGGGTCGCGCGCCTGCAGCAGGGTCGGGGCGAAGAACGCACCTTCGGCCACGCCTTCGCCACGCGGCGCAAAACCGTCACTGGCGCCGAACAGCTGGTCGCAACTCTGCAACAGGCTGCGCACGCGCTCGGCGACATCGTGCTGCTGGTCATGAGAGGCCAGGGCGCCCATGCGCACGCCTTCCAGCGAAGGATCGCCGACCACCACCTTGGCGAGCCGCTCGCGCAGGCGCGAGGCAACGGCATCAAGGTGTCTGGCCGGTACGATGGCGCGGCGGATGGCGGTGCACTTCTGCCCGGCCTTGGTGGTCATTTCCCGCACCACTTCCTTGATGTACAGCTCGAATTCCTCGCTGTCCGGGGTCACGTCCGGGCCGAGAATGGCGCAGTTCAGCGAGTCGGCTTCAGCGGTGAACGGCACCGAATTGCCCACCAGGTTCGGCGTGACACGCAGCTTGGCGGCGGTGTCGGCAGAGCCGGTGAAGGTCACCACATCCTGGCCTTGCAGGCGGTCGAGCAGGTCGCCGGTACTGCCGACCACCAGTTGCAGGCTGCCCTCCGGCAACAGGCCGGAGGCGTGCATCAGGCGCACCACGGCCTCGGTCAGGTAGCTGGTCGAGGTCGCTGGCTTGACGATGCAGGGCATGCCGGCCAGGAACGTTGGCGCGAACTTCTCCAGCATGCCCCAGATGGGGAAGTTGAAGGCATTGATATGCACCGCCACGCCGGCGCGCGGCACCAGGATGTGGCTGCCGGCAAAGTGACCTTGCTTGCCCAGCGGGATGGCCGGGCCTTCGTGGACCAGGTTGCCCGAGGGCAACTCGCGGCTGCCGAAGCCGGCATAGGAGAACAGCGTGGCATTGCCACCTTCGATGTCGATCCAGCTGTCGGCACGGGTGGCGCCGCTGTGGTGGGACAGGGCGTAGAGCTGCTCCTTGCGCTCGGCCAGGTACAGGGCCAGGGCTTTCAGGCGCGCGGCGCGTTGCTGGAAGTCCATGGCCATCAGGCTGGCGATGCCGCGGGCCCGGGCGAAATCCACGGCCTCGGCGAAGTCCGGGCGTTCCTCGGGGCTATAGGCAAGCACGTGGCCGTCGAGGGCGCTGCGCAAGGCCTGGGCGCCGTGCTGGCCGAGCCAGCGGCCGGCGATGAAGCTTTGCAGGGTAGGGGCGGCAGACATGCTGTTCTCCATGCTGTACAGAGGTAAGGGGAGCTGTTACCACAGCGCCAGGGTGTAGCCGATGATCAGGCGGTTTTCGTCCACGGCGTTGGTCAGGCCATTGCCGGAGCGGAAGGTGACGTTGCGCCAGCGCAGGCTGACGTCCTTGAACGGGCCGCTCTGGATGACGTAGGTGATGTCGGTGTCACGCTCGCGCTCACGGCCGTTGCTGAGCGTGGCGGTTTCGGCGTGGCGGCCGTCGGTGTAGCGGGTCATGAAGCTCAGGCCGGGAATGCCCATGGCGACGAAGTCGTAGTCGTAGCGCAGCTGCCAGGAGTCCAGCCCGGCGCGGGTGAAGGTGTTGTAGGTAACCAGGTTGACGGTGAACGGATCGCCGCCGTTGACGAACGGGAATGCGCTGTCGCCGGACATCTGTTGCCACGTGGCGGTGAACTTGTGGGCCCGCACGCCGAGGGTGAACATGGCGTTGAAGTTGCGGTTATCGATGGTGCCGGCACGTTCGGCGCCGTCTTCGCGGCTATCGAAATAGCGCAGGTCGGTGCGCAGGCTCAGGCCCTCGCCCAGCGGCCGGGTATCGACCAGGCCTACGAACTGCTGGCGGTAGATGCCCTCGAGCTTGGCGTAGTAGTAGCTGACGCTGGTTCCAGCGGTAATGGCATAGCTGCCGCCGCCGAAGTCCAGGTGGTCGCTGCTGGCGGCGCCGTAGCCGATGTCATCGCGGCCCGAGGAGTCACGCAGGTTGGCCTGGGTCAGGCGGCCGGCATTGAGGGTCAGGCCGGCGAGGTCCTGGCTGTTCAACAGCCCGCCCTGGAAGGTGGAGGCCAGCAGGCGGGTATCGTTGTACACCACCACCGGCAGGATCGGTTGCAGGGTGCCTACACGCAGGGTGCTCTTGGCCAGCCGCAGCTTGCCGGTCAGGCCCAGTTCACTGTAGTTGTCGACCGGTTCATGGCTGTTCGGGCCAAAGGGCAGCAGGCCAGTGTTGCGGCGGTCGCGGCTGGAGTCGAGCTTGATCCCCAGCTGCCCCATGGCGTCGAGGCCAACGCCAAGCGGGCCCTCGGTGAAACCCGACTCCAGCTTGGCGGTGAAGCCCTGGCCCCATTCCTCGGCCTTGGCCTGCGCTGCGTTGCTCTGGCGGAAGTCGCGGTTGAGGTAGTGGTTGCGCAGCTCCAGGCGGGCGTGGCTGTCACCGACGAAGTCCGCCAGCGCCGGCAACGGCAGGGTGAGGCTCGCCAGCCAGGCGGCCGACAGCAAGTGTGTGCGGTTCATTGTTGTTCTAGCCGACATGGTTGTTCTTCCTTGGAGTCAGTGCTTGCTGGCGCCAGCAGCGCCGATTCCGGTCATGGAGCGGATGAACTGCGCCAGGTAGCGGCCACGTTCCTGGCTGGCCCGTTCGGAGCTGTCGGTGACCGAGAACACCCAGGCGCCGAGGAACGCCAGGCTCATGGAGAACAACGCCGGGTTGCTGTATGGGAACAGCGCGCGTTCGTGATGCAGCACGTTGACCCACACCGCCGGCCCCAGGACGACCAGCAGCACCGCCGAGAGCAGCCCGGCCATGCTGCCGCACACCGCGCCACGGGTGGTCAGGCCTTTCCAGAACATCGAGAGCAGCAGTACCGGGAAGTTGACCGAGGCGGCCACCGCCAGTACCAGCCCGGAGAGGAAGGCGATGTTCTGCGACTCGAACAGCAGGCCGAGGATCACCGCCAGCAGACCGATCAGCAGGGTGGCCAGGCGCGACACGCGCATTTCCTCCTGTTCGCTGGCCTGGCCCTGGCGTATTACGCAGGCATACAGGTCGTGAGATACGGCCGAAGCTCCCGACAACGCCAGGCCGGCAACCACGGCGAGGATGGTGGCGAAGGCCACGGCGGAGATGAAACCGAGGAACAGGTTGCCACCCACCGCCTGGGCCAGGTGCACGGCGACCATGTTGCCACCGCCGATGATCGCGCCAGTGGCATCGCGATAGGACGGCTCGGTGCCGACCATGACGATGGCGCCAAAGCCGATGACGATCAGCAGCAGGTAGAAATAGCCGATGAAGCCGGTGGCATAGAACACGCTCTTGCGCGCTTCCTTGGCGTCGCTGACGGTAAAGAAGCGCATCAGGATATGCGGCAGGCCGGCCGTGCCGAACATCATGCCCAGCCCCAGCGAAATGGCATCCACCGGGTTGGACAACAAACCGCCTGGGGCCATGATCGCCTGGCCCTTGGCATGCACGGCCACGGCACTGGCGAACATCGCCTCGGTGCTGAAGCCGAAGTGCCTGAGCACCATGAACGCCATGAAGCTGGTGCCGGACAACAGCATCACTGCCTTGATGATCTGCACCCAGGTGGTGGCGAGCATGCCGCCAAAGGTGACGTAGGCGACCATCAGCACGCCGACCAGCATCACCGCATACAGGTAGCTGATGCCGAACAGCAGCTCGATCAGCTTGCCGGCGCCGACCATCTGCGCGACCAGGTACATCAGCGCCACCACCAGGGTGCCGAATGCCGAGGTGAGGCGCACCGGGGTTTGCGCCAGGCGGTAGCTGACCACGTCGGCGAAGGTGTACTTGCCCAGGTTGCGCAAGCGCTCGGCGATCAGGAACAGGATGATCGGCCAGCCGGCGAGCACGCCCAGCGCATACAGCAGGCCGTCGTAGCCGTTCAGGAACATCATCGCCGAAATACCCAGGAACGAGGCGGCGCTGATCATGTCGCCGGCGATCGCCAGGCCGTTCTGCATGCCGCTGAGGCCCCCGCCGGCGGTATAGAAGTCACTGGCCGAGCGGGTGCGCAGGGCAGCCCAGCGGGTGACC
Source organism: Pseudomonas sp. TE21394 (assembly GCF_054057835.1). Lineage (NCBI taxonomy): Bacteria > Pseudomonadati > Pseudomonadota > Gammaproteobacteria > Pseudomonadales > Pseudomonadaceae > Pseudomonas > Pseudomonas sp. TE21394. The sequence continues at coordinate 4,704,876 of NZ_JBSRZR010000001.1, forward strand.
AGCAAGGTGAAGCAGACGAACACCATGAACATCGAGATGGCTGTCCAGTTCATTGTGCGCACTCCTGCTTGACCTTGTCGTTGAGCGGGTCGAGCGCGTTGTTGGCACGATGCACATAGATGCCGGTGAGGGCGAAGGACAGCAGTACCATCAGCACGCCCACCAGCATGCCGACGGTAGTCACGCCACCGCTGAGAGACTGGCCAAGGGTGCTGGGGGAAAACGCCACCAGCAGGACGAAGCCGTAGTAGGTCACCAGCATGGCCAGGGTCAGGCCGCCGTTCAGGCGGCGTTTGCGCCGGACCAGGTGCTGGAAGTCGGGGTGGTTGACGATGCTTTCGATGCGTTCGGGGGTCATGGGTTGCGATCTCTGGGTGTTGTAATTGTTTTTGATGAGGTCACGCGGGTGTTGCCTGTCGCTGCTGTTTGGGCGGTTTCAGAGCTGGTCGAAGTCGAGTACCACCTTGTCGCTCACCGGGTAGGTCTGGCACGACAGCACGTACCCGGCCGCCACTTCGTAATCCTCCAGGGCATGGTTGCTGTCCATTTCCACCTCGCCTTCGATGACCCGGCACTTGCAGGTGGAGCACACCCCGGCCTTGCACGAATACGGCAGTTCGGCGCCGACGGCATTGCCAGCGTCCAGCACGTTGCGGGTATTGCGTGGCAGGTCGAAGGTGAGGGCGCGGCCATCGCTGATGACAGTGATGTGGCTGAGCGCCGAGTCCACCTGGCGCGCCGCCTCGCGGGCTTCGCGTCGGGCTTCGCTGCCGGCGGCGGCAAACAGTTCGAAGTGGATGCGGTCCTTGGCCATGCCATTGGCCTTGAGGCTGTCGCGCACGGTCTCGGTCATTGCCTGCGGGCCACAGATGAACGCCGCATCCAGGCTGGCAACATCCAGCCAGCGCGAGAACAGCTGGCCGCACTTGTCGGCATCGATGCGACCGTTGTACAAGTCGACATCCTGTTGTTCGCGGCTGAACACGAAAATCAGGTTCAGGCGGTCGAGGTAACGGTTCTTCAGGTCTTCGAGCCTGTCACGGAACAGTGCGCCGGAGCTGGAGCGGTTGCCGTACAGCAGGGTGAAGCGGCTGTGCGGTTCGCTGGCCAGGGTGGTGGCGATGATCGACAGGACCGGGGTAATGCCGCTGCCGGCGGCGACCCCCAGGTAATTGCCCTGGCGGGCCGGGTCCAGCGGCACGAAGAAGCTGCCCGACGGCGGCATCACTTCCAGCTGCTGGCCGGCCTTGAGTACGTCATTGGCAAACGCCGAGAAGCGCCCGCCAGGCACGCGCTTGACCGCCACGCGCAGCTCGCCGTCCTGCACGGCGCTGCAGATGGAATAGGAACGGCGGACTTCTTCGTTGTCCAGCTGGGTGCGCATGACCAGGTACTGGCCCTGGGTGAAGCGGAACGTCTCGCGCAGGTGCTCGGGCACGTCGAAGGCAATCGATACCGCATCGCGGGTCTCGTTGCGTACTTGCTTGATGGTCAGGTTGTGAAACGGGCTCATGGCGTTCTCCACGGCTCAAATGCATTTGAAATAGTCGAACGGCTCCAGGCACTCGCGGCAGCGGTACAGCGACTTGCAAGCGGTGGAGCCGAACTGGCTGAGCAATGCGGTATGGGCGCTGCCGCATTGTGGGCAGCACACCTGGGGCACCTCGCCGAGCAGGCTGCGCTTGCTGCCACTGCCTTGCGGCGGGGCGATGCCATAGGCACGCAGGCGTTCGCGGCCCAGTTCGCTGATCCAGTCGGTGGTCCATGCCGGCGTCAGCCGGCGCTCCAGCGCAGGGGCCGGGAAACCCGCCTGCTCCAGCGCCTGGCGGATATCCGCCTCGATCACCTCGGTGGCCGGGCAGCCGGAGTAGGTCGGCGTGACCACCAGGTGCAGATGGCCAGCACGCCAGTCCAGGCCACGGACGATGCCCAGGTCGACCACGCTGACCACGGGCACTTCCGGGTCCATGACCTGGGCCAGCACCGCCCAGGCACGTGCCAGGTCGTCCGCGCGTGGAGCGCGGGCGCCACGGTCGCCGGCAATCAGCTCACCAGGTTGCATCGGGGTAGGCCCTTGGCAGGAACTGCATCTCGGCCAGCAGCAGGCCAAGATGCTCGGTGTGAAGACCTTTGCGCCCATCCAGGTAGAACTGGCTGGCGGCTTTGGGCAGCGGCAGTTCGACCGAAGCGAAGACTTCGCCAACCTGCTGCAGCCAGCCTGCGCCGACGCTGGCCGGGTCGGCGGCGATACCTGCCTGGGCCAGTTTTACCTCGTTGGCACTGCCAGTGCTGAGTTCAACGGTGAAGCGCCACAGTGCCGGGATGGCTGCAAGCATGCGCTGGCGGCTTTCTTCGGTGCCGCCGCCAAGGCGCTGTACCCATTCGCTGGAACGGCGCAGGTGGTAGGTGACTTCTTTCAGGGCCTTGGCAGCGATCCCGGCAATTCGCTCGTCGCGAGAGCCGGCCAGGCCCTGGAGCACAGCGAAATGCCAAGCGTCATAAAGGAACTGCTTGGTCATGGTCACGGCGAAGTCGCCATTGGGTTGCTCGACCAGCAGCAGGTTGCGGTAGGCCCGCTCGTCGCGACGGAAGGCCAGGGCATCGGCGTCGCGGCCATCATCCAGCAGCTCGGCGGCATATTCCAGCCAGTTACGCGCCTGGCCGACCAGGTCGAGGCCCACGTTCATCAGGGCCAGTTCTTCTTCGAGGGCCGGGGCCCGGCCACACCATTGGCAAAGGCGCTGGCCCTGCACCAGGGCACTGTCGCCGAGCAGCAGCAGGTATGGGATCAGATCGTGCTTGTGCATGGCCAACCTCACATGTGCCCGACTTCGTCGGGCAGTTCGTAAAAGCTGGCGTGGCGATAGACCTTGTCGTCCGCCGGGGCGAACAGCGGGTCTTTGTCGTCAGGGGAGGAGGCGGTGATCAGGGCCGAGGGTACCACCCACAGGCTTACGCCCTCGCTGCGGCGGGTATACAGCTCGCGGGCGTTCTCGATGGCCATGGCCGCATCGGCAGCGTGCACGCTGCCGACATGCTTGTGGTTAAGGCCGTGCTTGCTGCGCACGAACACTTCATAGAGGGTCCAGACAGACATTTTCGATCTCCGCATCAATCGCCGCTCAGGCGGCGTTCCTGTTCTGTTGCTTGCGCGCGTAGGCCACCGCAGCCTCGCGTACCCAGGCGCCGTCCTCGATGGCCTTGCGCCGGGTGGCGACACGTTCCTGGTTGCACGGGCCATTGCCCTTGATCACTTCGTAGAACTCGTCCCACTGGATTTCGCCAAAATCATAGTGGCCGCGCTCGGCATTCCACTTCAGTTCCGGATCAGGGGCGGTACAGCCAAGCAGCTCCAGCTGCGGCACGGTCTGGTCGATGAAGCGCTGACGCAGTTCATCGTTGGTCTGACGCTTGATTTTCCAGGCCATGGACTGGGCGCTGTTGGGGGAATGTTCGTCGCTGGGGCCGAACATCATCAGCGCCGGCCACCACAGGCGGTTGATGGCGTCCTGGACCATGTCGCGCTGCGCCTGGGTGCCGTGGCGCATCATGGTCAGGAGCATTTCGTAGCCCTGGCGCTGGTGGAAGCTCTCTTCCTTGCAGATACGGATCATGGCGCGCGAGTAAGGGCCGTAGGAGGTGCGCTGCAGTACCACCTGGTTGACGATGGCGGCGCCATCCACCAGCCAGCCCACCGCGCCCATGTCGGCCCAGCTGAGGGTGGGGTAGTTGAAGATGCTCGAATACTTGGCCTTGCCGTCGTGCAGCTTGGCGATCTCTTCGTCACGGTCGGCGCCCAGGGTTTCCATGGCGCTGTACAGGTACAGGCCATGGCCGGCTTCGTCCTGGATCTTGGCCATCAGCTGCAGCTTGCGCTTCAGGCTGGGGGCACGGGTGACCCAGTTGCCTTCTGGGAGCATACCGACGATTTCCGAATGGGCGTGCTGCGAGATCTGCCGGATCAGGGTCTGGCGGTAGGCCTCGGGCATCCAGTTCTTGGCCTCTATCTTGATTTCGGCGTCGATCTTTTCCTGGAAGTTGCGCTCCTCGGGCGACATCTCTTCCAGCGACTTGACGCGCTTGACTCCGGTTTCCACTAGCTGTGCGTACATGTGCTGCGACTCCTGCTAAGGCATGAGTCATTTGTAAGCGATACAAAACACAACGTCAAACAATTTCATTTGTATCGAATAATATTTGTATATCACATTGATGCCCATTCGCGGGTAAACCCGCGAAGAGGCCAGTCGGAAAAACGCAAAAAAAGCCCCGGACGATGCCGGGGCCAGACAGGCAGCCGAATGAATCAGCTGGCCAACCGTTTGTCGAACACGTGACAAGCCTTGCCTTCGGAGCGCTTGAGCGTGCCACCGGGCTGCAGGCAGACGTGAGTGCTGATTCCGATATAGGTCTTGATCTGCCGGGTCAGCTCAGCCACCAGCAGCTTGCGCTGGCCTTCATCAAGGTGCTGGCAGTCCGAACGCAACTCCACATGCACCTCCACACTGTCCAGGTTTCCTTTTCGATACAAATGTATCTCGTAAAGCTCGGAAAGCTGTTTTATTTTAAGCACTTGTTCCTCGACCTGGGTCGGAAACACGTTGACCCCGCGAATGATCAGCATGTCGTCGCTGCGACCGGTGATCTTGCCGATCCGCCGCATCGGCCGGGCGGTGCCGGGCAGCAACCGGGTCAGGTCGCGGGTGCGGTAGCGCACCATGGGCAACGCTTCCTTGCTCAGCGAGGTGAACACCAGCTCACCCAGCTGGCCGTCCGGTAATACCTGACCGGTGATCGGGTCGATGATCTCGGGGTAGAAATGGTCTTCCCAGATGGTCGGGCCGTCCTTGGTTTCGAGGCATTCCATCGCCACCCCAGGGCCCATGATTTCCGACAGGCCATAAATGTCGAGGGCATCGATGCCCAGGCGCTGCTCGATGGAGCGGCGCAGCTCGTCGGTCCAGGGTTCGGCCCCAAAAATACCCAGCCGCAGCCGGAGCGTGTGCGGGTCAATACCCTGGCGCTCGATCTCGTCGGCCAGGTTGAGCATGTAGGACGGGGTAACCATGATGATGTCGGGCTGGAAGTCGCGGATCAGCTGCACCTGCTTCTCGGTCTGGCCGCCGGACATGGGGATCACCGTGCAACCCAGGCGTTCGGCGCCATAATGCGCGCCCAGCCCGCCAGTAAACAGGCCATAGCCGTAGGAAACATGCACCTTGTCCCCCTTGCGCCCACCGGCGGCGCGGATCGAGCGGGCCACCACGTTGGCCCAGGTGTCGATGTCGTTCTGGGTGTAGCCGACCACCGTCGGCTTGCCAGTCGTGCCGCTGGAGGCGTGCAGGCGCACCACCTCCTGCTGGGGCACGGCGAACATGCCGTAGGGGTAGTTGTCGCGCAGGTCGTTCTTGCCGGTGAACGGGAACTTCGCCAGGTCTTCGAGGCACTTGAGGTCGTCGGGGTGGGCGCCGCACTCGGCAAAGCGCTGGCGGTACAGCGGTACGTTGTCGTAGGCGTGCTTCAGGCTCCAGCGCAGGCGCTCCAGCTGGTGCTGGCGCAGGGCATCCACGCTGGCGGTTTCCATCGGGTCCAGCAGGGCACGATCGGCATCATGGTACATGTTCATGGCTTCACTCGAATTGTTCTTGTACGCCGCACAGCGGTTGCAGGCTGCGCGGTGAGTGTCATGAGCGCAGCATATACGGCTGCGTTCGGTTCGGTAACGGGCCGGTGGTCGGCGCCGCTCAAAGGCGTTCGATGACCATCGCGATGCCTTGGCCCACGCCGATGCACATGGTGCACAGGGCGTAGCGCCCGGCGCTTTCCTCCAATTCGTGCAGGGCAGTGGTGACCAGGCGTGCACCGCTCATGCCCAGCGGGTGGCCCAGGGCGATGGCTCCGCCATTGGGGTTGACCCGCTTGTCGTCGTCGGCCAGGCCCAGCTCGCGCAGTACCGCCAAGCCCTGGGCGGCAAAGGCCTCGTTGAGTTCGATGACGTCCATGTCGGCCAAGGTCAGCCCGGTCAGCTCGAGGACCTTGCGGCTGGCCGGTACCGGCCCCATGCCCATCAGCCGCGGTTCAACCCCGGCCGCGGCCATGCCGACGATGCGCCCGCGGGCCTTGAGGCCGTGGCGACGGGCGGCGACGCTGCTGGCCAGCAACAGCGCGCAGGCGCCGTCATTGACACCGGAGGCATTGCCGGCGGTGACGCTGCCATCTTCGCGGAACGGGGTGCCAAGCCTGGCCAGCTGCTCCAGGGTGGTGTCACCACGCGGGTGCTCGTCGTGCTCGACCACTTTGGCCGGGCCTTTGCGCTGCGCGATTTCGACCGGCACGATTTCCCGTGCCAGGCGGCCACGCGCCTGGGCCGCAGCAGCCTTGTGCTGGCTGCGCAGGGCGAACGCGTCCTGGTCGGCACGCGAAATGCCGAACTGCTGGGCAACGTTTTCGGCGGTTTCCGGCATGGAATCGGTGCCGAAGGCCGCCTTCAGCAAAGGGTTGATGAAACGCCAGCCAATGGTGGTGTCGAACAGTTCGGCCGCGCGGCCGAACGCCTGCTCCGCCTTGCCCATGACGAACGGCGCACGCGACATCGACTCCACACCACCGGCCAGCATCAACCCGGCTTCGCCGCAGCGCAGGGCACGGGCGGCAGTGCCAATGGCGTCGAGGCCGGAACCGCACAGGCGGTTGATGGTGGTGCCGGGCACCTCGATGGGCAGCCCGGCCAGCAGGCTGGCCATGTGCGCCACGTTACGGTTGTCCTCGCCCGCCTGGTTGGCACAACCGAGGATCACGTCGTCGATGGCCTTCCAGTCCAGTTCCGGGTGGCGGCGGATCAGCGCCTTGAGTGGAATGGCCGCCAGGTCATCGGCCCGCACACTGCTCAAGGCCCCGGCATATCGGCCGATGGGGGTGCGCACGGCGTCGATGATCAAGGCATCGGCCTGGGTGTGTTCAGTCATCTTGCGTCTCCTGCGTCAGCACCGTGCCGCGCACTTTGTAGGATTTGCCATGGAACATCGCCAACAATTCACCACGCTGGTTCTCGATGCGGACCTGGTACAGGCCTGTGCGGCCCTTGCGGCTGACCTCGCTGGCCTGGGCGGTGAGCACGTCACCGCGCAGTGCCGGGGCCAGGTAGTCGATACTGCAGCCCAGGGCGACGGTGGCCTGGTCATAACTGTTGCAGGCGAAAGCGAACGCCGAATCGGCCAGGGCGAACAGGAAGCCGCCGTGGCAGGTGCCATGGCCCTGGATCATGTCGGCGCGTACCAGCATGCGCAGGGATGCCTGGCCAGGGCCGGCGGCCAGCAGCTGGATGCCCAGGCCCTGGGTGGCCAGGTCGCGGGCGTACAAGGTGTCGGCACAGGCTTGTGCCAGTTCGACTTCAGTCATGCAGGCTGCCTCCTTCGGCTTCGCAGCGGCGTAACAGCAGGGAAGGGCGGTAGCGGCTCTCGCCGTAGCTGCGCTGCAGGTTGTCGAGCACACGCAGGGTCTGGGCAATGCCGATGTTCGCCGCCCAGGCCAGCGGGCCACAGGGGTAGTTGACGCCCACGCGCATGGCCAGGTCGATGTCGGCGGCGCTGCCGACGCCTTGCAACACGGCATCGGCGGCCTCGTTGGCGAGCATGGCCACAGTCCGCAACACCACCAGGCCGGGCAGGTCGGCGACAGGGGTAACCCGTAGGCCGGCGCGCTGCAGCAAGGCCACCGCCTGGTCGCGCGCGTGGTCGCTGGTGTCCGCCGACCAGCTGATGGCAAGGCGCGTGGCGCTGCGGTAATCCAATGCCAGGTCCAGCAGCACCAGGTTGCGCAGGCCGTCTTGCCGTGCCCGCTGGCTGGCCAGGCGGCCATCCGACAGCGCCAAGGTGGCATCGCCGACGTGGATCAGGCCACTACCGGCACGCTGGGTCGCGGTGATGCCGCTTGCGCGCAGGCGCTCGACCAGCGGCTGCAACACCCCGAGATGGCCTTCGACGACGCAGGCCTCGGCTGTGGCCGAGCTGTACAGTTCGTGTGGCCGCGGACGCTCGGCCCCTTCGGCATAACTGTAGAAACCCTGGCCGGTCTTGCGTCCGAGACGGCCGGCGTCGACCAGCTCCTTCTGCATCAACGAAGGCTGGAAGCGGAAGTCGCCATAGAACGCTTCGAACACCGAGCAGGTGACCGCGTAATTGACGTCATGGCCGATCAGGTCAGTCAGCTCGAATGCGCCCATGCGGAATCCGCCGGCATCCCGTAACAGCGCGTCCAGCGTCGCGCAATCGGCTGCGCCTTCCTGCAGCAGACGCAGGCTTTCCGCGTAGAATGGCCGCGCCACGCGGTTGACGATGAAACCTGGCGTGGAGCGCGCATGCACTGGCTGCTTGCCCCAGGCCTTGGCGGTGGCATGGATGCATGCAGCAACGGCCGGCGCGGTCGCCAGGCCCGACACCACTTCGACCAGCGCCATCAGCGGTGCGGGGTTGAAGAAATGCATGCCGACCACCTGTTGCGGGCGTTCCAGCTCGGCGGCCAGGCTGGTGATGGACAGCGACGACGTATTGCTGGCCAAGATGCAGTCAGCGGCACACAGGGCTTCCAGCTGGGTGAACAACGCTTGCTTGACGTGCAGGTTCTCGACGATGGCCTCGATCACCAGGCGCGCATCGGCCAGGGCCTCAATATGCTCCACCGGGCACAGCCGGGCGCTGATCGCTTCCCGTTCGGCGGGCTGCAAGGTGCCTTTTTCCACCAGCCGGGCAAGTTGCCGATCGATACCGGCCACCGCCTGCACAGCAGCACCAGGGCGGTTGTCGTAGAGTTTGACCGGGTGACCGGACTGCGCTGCGACCTGGGCGATGCCAGCCCCCATGGCACCCGCGCCGATCACCGCCACCGGTGCATTGCTTGCAAGTGCACTCATGATCAACGCCCCTTGAATGCCGGGGTGCGCTTGTCGACGAAGGCGCTGACCCCTTCACGGTAGTCCTCGCTGCGCCCGGCCAGGCGTTGCAGGTCGCGCTCCAGCTCCAGCTGTTCATCGAAAGCATTGTCGAAGCTGGCGTTCAGGCCGCGCTTGATCAGGGCCAGGCCATAGGTTGGCTGGGTGGCGAGCTGGCGGGCGAGGGTGAGGGCCTCGTCGCGCAGGGCTGCATCATCCACCACGCGGTGGATCAGCCCCCATTGCTGGGCCTGTTCTGCGCCGAGGCGCTCACCCAGCATGGCCAGGGCCTTGGCCCGTGCCATGCCGACCAGGCGCGGCAGCAGCCAGGTCCCCCCGGAGTCCGGCACCAGGCCGATCTTGCAGAACGCCTGGATGAAGCTGGCCGAACGTGCCGCCAGCACCAGGTCGCAGGCCAGCGGGATATTGGCACCGGCGCCGGCCGCCACGCCATTGACCGCGCAGATCACCGGCAATGGCAAGTCACGCAGGGTACGCACCAGCGGGTTGTAGAAGCGTTCGATTGATTCGCCCAGGTCCGGCATCTCGGCGCCGGGTGCGACATTGCGCTCGGAGAGGTCCTGGCCGGCACAAAAGCCGCGGCCTTCGGCGGTCAGCAGCAGCACCCGTGCATCACTGCTCTGGCGCACCTGCTTGAGCGCTTCGCGTACTTCCAGATGCATGGCGGTATTGAAGCTGTTCAGCTGCTCGGGACGGTTCAAGGAGAGGAGGGCGACGCCGTCCTCGATGGAAAACAGAATGTGCTGGAAGGTCATGACAGACTCGCTTCGTCAGGCTAGGGAAGGATGATCAGCGGCCCTGGAAGCGGGCTTGGCGTTTTTCCTGGAAAGCGCGGATACCTTCGTCACGGTCGGCGGTGCCGGCCAGCAAGGTGAAGGCATGACGCTCGAAGCGCAGGCCGCTGGCCAGGTCGGTGTCAGCGGCCTTCAGCAGTGCTTCCTTGGCCAGGCGCACCGCCAGCGGCGCCTTGGCAGCGATGTTGCGGGCGACCTGCATGGCGCGTTCTATCGTGAGTTCGGGCAGGGTGACTTCGCTGACCAGGCCCGCCTGCAGCGCGTGGCGAGCGGTGATGGTCTCGCCAGTCAGGACCATTTGCATGGCCAGCGGCTTGCCTACGGCCCGCAGCAGGCGTTGGGTGCCGCCGGCGCCGGGGATGATGCCGAGGTTGATTTCCGGCTGGCCGAAGCGTGCATCGGTGCCGGCGATGACGATGTCGGCGCACATCATCAGCTCACATCCGCCGCCCAGGGCATAGCCGTTGACCGCAGCGATCAGTGGCTTGCTGAAAGCAGCGATGTCCTGCCAGTGAGCAACGCGGGGATCATTGAGGATGCCCACCAGATCGCGCTCGGCCATCTCGCGGATATCCGCGCCGGCGGCGAATGCCTTGCGATCACCGGTGATGATGACCACGCGGGCCTGTGCATCCTTCTCGACCGCCCTCAGTGCAGCGGCCAGTTCTGCGAGCAGCTCGGTGCACAAGGCGTTCAAGGCCTCGGACCGCTGCAGGGTAATGAGCCGGACGGCCTGTTCGGGCGCCTGCACGTCGAGATATCGCGGCATGTCGGGTTCCTCTGGCTGCTCGCACGGCACCTCGTGGGGCCGGCATTTATTGGAATTGTCTGCAGGGACGTAATGCTGGGCCACGTCCAGGTGGCACCAGTATATGCACCATGCGATACACTAATGCAACATTAAAAATGATTTGCTGTATCTTGTATGCATGGACGCCAGCATGACAGCCACTCTACCCAAGCGCTTGGACAGATTGCAGCGCGGAGGTTATTCGCTGGGCTTTGCGGATTACGAAAGTCATCCCCGGCGGAAAAAGTGATACATGAGCCAGGCGGTTGACGGCCGCTTAAATGCGATACAAGATCCGGAAGCGATTTTTATCATTTCAGGAGCTTTAGCCATGCCTTGCTATCGACTGGACGGCCTGACGCCCGTGGTTCATCCCACCGCTTATGTGCACCCCAGCGCCGTGCTGATTGGCGACGTCATCATCGGCCCGCGTTGCTATGTGGGCCCACTGGCATCGCTGCGGGGGGATTTCGGCCGCATCGTGCTGGAGGAGGGAGCCAACCTGCAGGACACCTGTGTGATGCATGGCTTCCCCGGGGGCGATACGGTGGTCGAACGCAACGGGCATGTCGGGCACGGCGCCGTGTTGCACGGCTGCCGCATCGGTGAAGACTCGTTGGTCGGCATGAACGCCGTGGTCATGGACGGTGCCCGGGTGGCGCCACGCTGCATCGTTGCGGCTACTGCATTCGTCAAAGCGGGTTTCGCATGCGCGGCACAAAGCCTGGTGATGGGGTCGCCAGCCCAGGTCAAACGTTCGCTGAGCGAACAGGAGCTAGCCTGGAAGCAGCGCGGCACCGCCGAGTACCAACACCTGGCACAACGCTGCATGAATAGCATGGTTGAATGCCTGCCACTGAACGAAGCCGAGCCCGAGCGCCCACGCATGGAAGACACCGGTGTCAGACCCAAAGGTTCGACACCGGCATGAGCCTGGCAGCGTCACGCCATGGTCAGACGGTCTGCCGCACAGGTATAGTCGGTGCTTTATCCGCGCACAGTTCGCCCATGAGCAATCTTGCCCCACTGAACAACCTGATCACCCGCTTCCAGGAACAGACGCCGATCCGTGCCAGTTCCCTGATCATCACTTTGTACGGCGACGCCATCGAACCCCACGGTGGCACCGTCTGGCTGGGCAGCCTGATCAACCTGCTGGAACCGGTTGGCATCAACGAGCGGCTGATTCGCACGTCGATCTTCCGCCTGACCAAGGAAGGCTGGCTGACCGCCGAGAAGGTTGGTCGGCGCAGCTATTACAGCCTGACGGGTACTGGCCGGCGGCGCTTCGAAAAAGCTTTCAAAAGGGTCTACAGCCCCAGCCAACCCGCCTGGGACGGCGCCTGGACCTTGGTATTGCTGTCGCAGCTCGAAGCTGGCAAGCGCAAAGCGTTGCGTGAAGAACTGGAGTGGCAGGGGTTTGGTGCCATGGCGCCGAACCTGCTGGGCTGCCCACGCGCTGACCGCGCCGACTTGACGGCGACCTTGCGCGAGCTGGAAGCCGCTGACGACAGCATCGTCTTCGAAACCCATACCCAGGAAGTGCTTGCCTCCAAGGCCATGCGCGCGCAGGTCCGGGAAAGCTGGCGCATTGACGAGCTGGGGCAGCAGTACAGCGAGTTCATCCAACTGTTCCGGCCGCTCTGGCAAGGCTTGAAAGAGCAGCAACAACTGGATGGGCAGGATTGCTTCCTGGCCCGTACGCTGCTGATCCACGAATACCGCCGGCTGTTGCTGCGCGATCCGCAACTGCCGGACGAGCTGCTGCCAGGTGATTGGGAGGGAAGGGCCGCGCGACAGCTGTGCCGTAACCTGTATCGCCTGGTATTTGCCAAGGCAGAAGAGTGGCTGAATGCTGCGTTGGAGACGGCTGATGGTCCGCTGCCGGATGTGAATGAAGGGTTCTACAAGCGTTTTGGCGGCCTGCTGTAGGGGATCGCTCAGTTATAACTACGCTAAATGAATATTTAGTGTAGTTATATGTGAAACGCATGTTATCCGGGCAGGCGCCGGGCTAGCCAGACCGTTTGCCCGCCACATTCCGCATCCTCCACGATGTGCTCCAGCACCCCGAAACCGTGGTCGTTCAATCGAGCGGTGTATTCCTCAGGATCCAGGCTAGCGTGATAGAGCGTTTCACCGTGGAATTTACCCAAGGCTTCACCATGTGCAGGCCCACTGGTAAACATCAGCAGCGCACCGGGTGCAGCGTGGCGCTCGAACACCGGGAACATCTGGCGCTGGTCGTCAGGCTTGAGATGGAAAAAGCTGTTCCAGGCGAGAATGCCAGTGAACTGGCGACCGAGCGCTAGCGTACGCATGTCGTCAAGAATCCATTCCTGCGTTGGAAATCGTTTGCTGCACAAGGCGAGCATCTGGGTGGACGAATCTACACCGACAACAGACATGTCGGCATCGATCAGATGACGTGCTACAGGTACACCGGAGCCGCAACCCAGGTCCAGAACGATTGCCGTAGGTGGCAACAACGAGCGGAAGCGTTCGATCCATTTGCGATCAACGAAATGATTGGAGCGCAGATCGTTCCAGCTCGATGCGTGGCGATCGTAGAGACTGATGATCTGATCGGCGGATGGATGATAAGGCATGGATTGGGGCATCCGTGGGTGTGAAGGTCGAACGTCTGCGATGGGTAAATGTATCGGAGCGTAGCCTTCGTGGGAAATACGAATCTGCGCATAATGAGTATTATGTTAAATTAAGTGCTATGTCATTTGTGTTCATTATGTTGTTGTCCTATCCCACATACCTTTGGTTGATCCCACTCGCCCTCAATCCCATTCGACCATGACATTCACCATGGCAATGCTGCAGCTTTCTGCTACAGGTTAAAGGAGCCATCCCTCATTCTAGCGCCGGTTCTTTCATGACTCGGCCGTTCATCCCATTCCCGATTTTCCCTCCCTACGTTTACTGGAGCCAAATCAGCTTCGATCCTTTCCTACGAATCTAGCTGTGGCTGATCGGCTAGCGCAGATACACCCGGCAGCCCATCCCTTCATCAACATCTGATACGTCGACCGATATGTGAATTGGATTGCTCACAATTGGGGCGCAGAAATCCTCACCGCCAGTACCACAGCTGCATTATGGGTCCTGGAGAAAATGCTCAATTGGAGCTTTGCTCATGGTCTGTCAGTCGTTGACTGGCGCCGCAAAGACTTTGAGAACTACGCAGAGTTTGTGCTCAACCCGCCAAAAGCTTGGACTGTGTACGGCAAACAGGCTCGCTTCGTACAGGAACCCGGTGTCGCATTTGAGGGTTGGTCTATAAACCCAATCTGGCGCCCGTTCCTTGAATCCAGATCAATTGGTGATGACGGCGAGATCGAGAAAAATGTCTGGAAGCGAGAGATTCGCTGCGCGACGCAGTTTCTGGATTTTTACCTCAAAAATACTTCAGCCTCACGTGAAAACGTTGCGACGTTGGGTTGAGCTTTGCTCAGCGAAGGATGGCTGGCTGCCGTTGGCACCCCATTTCGATGAAGTCTTTGGTCGTTACCTGCGTTACCTGAATATTGATCCGCTCCGCCCCCTCCCATCGATTCCAATTTTCCCAAAGATGATCGGGGTTCTTACTATCCGAAAGTGCTCGGACGCATCCTTGCTTCCATCAGAGACGCTTTGGCTAATAGCGCAGCTGGATCTGATGATCCAGAGATCTCCAGTGCCTCTGAGAAGATTCGCGGTTTGACTGTTATGTTGGTTAGTCGCAAGCGTGTTCCTGAGTGACAACTGATATTCGCATTCTAATGATGGATGGGTTGATCGTGGCCCTGCGGGGACGGCTGTCGTTAACCGTGTTTCGGCCATCAGGCCTCGTCTCGTCTCTTCGAGCGTCCATACTGACGCCTGCTCACTCCTCTTGCAGTCGCGCCCAGGAATGCCTTCGCTTGTATGCTGTGCCCCCTGCCCGCTTTATGGCCATCGCGCCAGAGCCAGTTCACGTTCTCCCGACTCTTTTGGCGCGTAGAGGAGCCGATCCGGATTGTTGGGGTCGAGGTGATAGGCAATCACGTCGCTGAAGCGCAGCTGTCCCTTGCAGCAGAACATAAATTCGAAACGTTCCCTCACCAGCTTTTGAGGCATGAGGAAGCAGGCCGCGAAGCGATCGGCCTGTCGCTCTGCGGGTGCACGTGGTGTTTGCAACGGGCTGCCATCAAACGCGCGGTCGCGATGCATGACGGTTTCCTCATGCAACACAAGATGGCCGACTTCATGGGCCCCCGTGAAGAGCTGAACTTTGTCACCAAACTCGGTCGCGACAGCGATCTTATTGGATTGACGGTCAATCAGGCCTGCAATGCGAGTACCGGTTTTATGCCGGTTGAACTGGGTGTCTCCCAGGGTGGGATATTCGTGATAGTCGTAGCCGCAGACCATGGCGGCGATTCGGGGGCTGCGCATCATCATCGGTGGAATTTCTTGATCTGGCCACAGGTACCGGCGATCACGGTAAATCTGCACGAGCAGGTCAGTCGCTGCTTTCTCGATTGAAGCTTCGTTCATGGCAGAATACCACATGTAGGCTGTCAAAGACAATTTAGCCCAACATGTAGTGGTTTCAATATATGGCTAACCCACTACATGGGTTTTCAGATGAACGGTGGAGGGGTTTGGCATAAGAAATAAGGTGATTTCATTTCGCCATCTTTAGGTTCGCCCTGCTCCAGATTGTGTGCGAGGATTCGGCTACGGCGGTGGCCGACGAGGGCGTGCCAGACCGCTATCCACACATCAAACCCTTGATGTCGCCCGCTGTAGCGTTGGGGGGCCATCGAAAGGATTACCGGAGGTTTGACAAGAAGCATGGCATTGGATGTTGCGTTCAGCATTGAGGCTGGAGATTTTGTCGATCCCGATCGAGCCTATGACCTGTTTTGGGCAGGTGTAATTACCAATAAACGAGCCTTCGTTTGCCCTGGAGCGGACTGTGCGGCCCAGGTGACCTGTGCGAATTTGGACAAGGAGGTGCAGAGCATGCGGGTCGTGCCGCACTTCAAGATTTACGGAGAGCATAGTGAGGCATGCGGGATCATCAACGGGAAGGTGATCGACCTTGAGGTTGAGCCGAGCGGCCCCGACGGGCAGGAGCGCAAAACCGTCGACGAGTCCATTGTTGACGTGTTCAAGCTTGACCGACCCGACTCGTACTATGACGAACCGACTCTGGATCCCAGCGCTGATGTGCATGTGGCGAAACAACGCGCTAGAACCACAAGGCCTTACGCGACCAAGCTGGGTGAATCGGGGATCGTAGGCCCCATTTACTCCGTGCGCTCTGTAGTAAGCCGGTATATCCGATATCGATCCGACAACACCTTGGAGTTTCGTCGGCTCAATATTGCCGGCCAGGATGTGGCCTACGGCAGCATTTTCAAATGTATCTGGGAGCAGGATCTGAATGACCTCCCCGACCACCCTGTCATCTACTATGGGTGGGCCTACATCGATCGCACTAGAAAAAATGACGCGTACCGAATCAAGTTCAAGAAATGCTTGATGCGCGGAACCGAAAGCCTGACGACCTCAAGCTTCGTTTCGGACACGCTCGTCGAGCGCTACAAACTCAAAAACCTCATGGCTACCAGGCTTGCAAAGATCTCTCAGCAGTCCAAACCCACTGCGTTTGTGTTTCTGTACGGACAACCCACAGTACGGACGTCACAGGGGACGAGCTACGCCAATTTCGAGCTGAAGAACTTGGACATGGTTGACGTTAACTACGACTGCCCATTGCCTTCCAAGTACGACAAGTAGCTAGTGAAGCCTGAGCCACCCGACGCATATGCCGATGGTGGTTCGGGCCTGCCATGGATGCTAAGCGAGCACTACGCGCTCAGACTATCCCGGGAGATACAGTCCTATGGCGTCCAGGCTGAGGGGCCTATCGAATTGTTATGTATCCACGCTACAGCTCCAGCATCGCCCGCCTGCTGGCACAAGAACTGAATCGCCCCTGGTTTCCTAGACACTCTCCAAGCTCAGAAACTAGCCTTTCTCATACGAGTGCTTCTTGATTAAGGCGTACGTAAGCCGCACTCCTTGGCAAATTACGCGGCGGCCTTCTCGAAAATGTCTCGCTCTTCTGTAACGCGCTTGAGTTCAGCGCACAGCTTGCGCAGTTCAGCCTGCTGATCATTGTCTTGCTGACGCCGCTCTTGGGGCTTGTTGTAGACCTTGATCCAGGCATAAAGGCTGAGCACGCACATGCCCAGGCGCTGGGCGACATCGGCGACAGGTTTGCCTTTTTCGGTCAACGGCCCCTACCAGCCAAGGTCGCAATGCAGTTCATCGCCGCTCACTTGGCCGACCAAAGCCGGTAGGTAAGAGCACAAGCCCCGCCAACCACTGACGTCGCGCGCGTCGGCCGTGCTGTGGCAAACTGCCGCTTCTTTTGGTTGACCGATGAAATCGCCTCCCTATGCCTGAAGCACACCCCCGCCCTGCCCCCAACGCCAAGGCCAAGGCCAATGAATGCGAATCCGAACCGCTTGCCCGTCGTGGGCGCCCGGTTGGAGATCGCGACGCCAAAAGGTCCGAGTTGCTGGCGGCAGCAATCGCGGTGATCGCGCAAGAAGGCTATGCCGGCGCCACAATGCGCAAGGTGGCGCAGCACGCCGGGTGCACCACAGGCGCGGTGACCTACTACTTTGCCAACAAGGAAGAAATGGTCAGTGCCGTTGCGCAGACCCTGTTCGACAAGGTCGACGCATTGCTGGACATCGACCTCGATCAGGTCGACATCAAGTCGCTCATCGAGCAGTGGCACCAATGGATCAGCCTTGACGAGCCAGGCAACTGGCTTGCATGGCTACAACTGCTCACCCATGCCCGGCACCAGCCCGCGTTCGCCAGCGTTATCAAGCAGCGCTATGCAAACTTCCGCGAGGTCGCCACTTCTGTGCTGGAGGCCGGCCAGCGACAGGGCCAGATCCGTGAAGATGTGCCGGCCGATGCGTTAGCCGATCACATTGCCGCGTTCAGTGATGGCTGGCTGATGATGCTGCCTTTCGAATCCGAGCACGTTAGCGCAGAGCGCGGGAAGGCCTTGATTGACGCCTTCATTGTCATGATCTCTCCACCCAAAACCGCCAAGCCCTAAGCCGCCTTCGGTAATCCCGGCGCCTTTTCAGAAGTGCTTGTCACTCTACCCTGGACTTCGCCGCCTCCCTCGTTCAGCCACGCCGAGGAAGGCGGTGCCTGGTGCACGCGCAAGCAAGCGCCCGCACGGCTGCGACCTGCAAGCCTTGGTTGAGACATTATTTACTCAAATGGTGCCCTATAAGCCGTTTTCCTTCACAATGCCTATACGATACGCAGTGTGGAATCTTCTGATGCACCTCCCTACCGATGAGCGCTTGCTCAAAGCGCTGGCCGACGCGATCGTCGTCCACCCCCGAGCCACCTTGAAGGAGCTGGCCGAGGCGGCGGGCGTGAGCAAGGCCACCCTGCACCGTTTCTGCGGCACCCGTGACAACCTGGTGAACATGCTGAAACGCTACGGCGACCAGGTCCTCTCCCAGGTCATCGGCAACGCTGACTTGCACGGCAGCGAACCGACCGCAGCCCTGCATCGCCTAATCGTCGAGCATCTCAAGCATCGCGAGATGATGATCTTCCTGCTCTTCCAGTACCGCCCGGACTCGTTCGACGACAGCGAAGCGAACCGCCCGTGGCGAGCCTATGCCGACGCCCTGGATGCCTTTTTCCTGCGCGGCCAGCAGGCGGGGGCGTTCCGTATCGATATCAGCGCGGCGATCTTCACCGAAATGTTCCTGAGCATGGTGTACGGCATCGTCGATGCCGAACGACGCGGGCGGGCGGCCAGCGCGACGTCCGTGCAGACGCTGGAACTGATGTTCCTCGACGGCGCAGCGGCACCCGCCCGCTGAGCTGTCTGCGCACGCTTTAAAAAAAGGCCCCAGGGTATTGATCCCTGGGGCCAAGTGGCTGGACATGCCAACCAAAGGAGGCTACTTCAGCCCTTGCTCGGCCAACCACCACCGAGTGCGCGGAACAGGTCGACCAACGCCAGTTGGCGCTGGGTACTGGCGTCGATGAAGGCCGCTTCGTTCACGTAGCTGTTGCGCTGGGCGTCCAGGTAGCGCAAATGGTTGTCCACTCCCCCCTCGTAACGTGCCTTGGCCAGCGCCAGGGTCACCCGGCTGGTATCGGCCAGTGCCCTTCGCGCAGCCTGCTCGCGGCGCAGGGTTTCGGTGGCGGCCAGCGCATCGGCCACTTCGCGGAAGGCCACCTGGATCGCGCCTTCATAGGCGGCCACGGCCGAGTCCTTGCGTGCCTCGGCCAGGCTGAGCCCGGCACGGTTGCGCCCGGCGTCGAACAACGGCAGCGACAATTGCGGCATGAAGGTCCAGCTACGCGAGCCGCCGTCGAACAGCCCGGACATCTGCGCACTGGCAGTCCCAAAGCTGCCGGTCAGGCTGATACGCGGGAAAAACGCTGCCCGCGCCGCGCCAATATCGGCATTGCGCGCACGCAGCCGGTGTTCGGCGGCGAGGATATCGGGGCGACGCTCGATCAATGCCGAGGGTGTACCCGGCGCAATGTCATTGAGCACCATGGGCTCATCCGGGCGTTCAGTGGGCATCGTTTTGGCCGCTTCGGCGCTGCCCAGCAACAGCACCAGCGCATTGTAGGCCTGGCGCTGTTGGCGCACGGTGACCTCAAGTTCGGCACGAGACTGCTCGACCAGCCCCAACGCCTCCTGATGGTCCAGCGCCGTGGCCGTACCGGCAGCGCGACGCTGACCGACCAACGCCAAAGAGTCCTCGCGGCTGGCCAAGGTCTGGCGGGTCAGCGCCTGGCGCCGCTCGGCACCGTCCAAGGTCAGGTAGGCCTGGCTCACCTCGGCGATCAAGGCAATGCGCGCGGCACGCGCGACTTCCTCGGTGGCCAGGTACTGTTCCAGTGCCGCATCGCTCAGGCTTTTGACACGGCCGAACAGGTCCACTTCGTATTCCGGCAGCGACAGCCCCACCTGATAGGTGCTGCTGACCCCTTCCAGGCCATCGCTGGAAAGCGTCGACGGCAGGTGCTGGCGATTGCCGGCGGCGCTGGCGTTCAGCCCCGGCACCCGGTCGGCTCGCTGGATCCGATATTGGGCACGGGCCTGCTCGATGTCGAGCAGGGTCTGGCGCAAGGAGCGGTTGTTGTCCAGGGCACTGGCGATCAGCTGACGTAGCACCGGGTCGACGATGAACGCCTGCCATTGCAATTGCTCCACCGAACGGCCGGCAGGACCGGCAGCATCGCCCCATTTGGCCGCCACCGGTGCTTCTGGGCGCTGGTAGGTGGGCGCCAGGGAGCAACCGGTCAAGGTCAAGGCCAGGGCCAAGGGGAGCACACGATTGAATGTGATCATCACTTGGCCACCTCGACCGGTTGCACAGGTGCGGGCTTGCGCTTGAGCAGCGTCAGCACCCAGACGAAACAGATCGGCACGAACACCACGCCCAGCAAGGTGGCACTGAGCATGCCGCCGATCACACCGGTACCGATGGCGCGCTGGCTGGCGGCTCCCGCGCCGGAGGCGATGGCCAGTGGCACCACGCCGAGGATGAACGCCATGGAGGTCATCACGATCGGGCGGAAACGCAGGCGCGCGGCCTCGATGGCGGCGTCGCACAGGCTATAGCCCTTCTCCCACAGTTCTTTGGCGAACTCGACGATGAGGATGGCGTTCTTCGCCGCCAGGCCAATTATGGTGATCAGGCCGACCTTGAAGTACACGTCGTTGGGCATGCCGGTGAGCGTCACCGCCCACACCGCACCCAGCGCACCAATCGGCACGATCAACATGACCGTCAGCGGGATCGCCCAGCTTTCGTACAGCGCCACCAGCAGCAGGAACACCACCAGGATGGCCAGGGCGAACAGGCTGGCCGCCTGGCCGCTGGACACCTTCTCCTGGTAGGAAAGGCCTGTCCAGGCGTAGCCGATACCCGGCGGCAGCTCGCTGACCAGACGCTCCATCTCGGCCATCGCCTGGCCGGTACTGTGCCCCGGCGCAGCGTCGCCGGCGATGCGGATGGACGGGTAGCCGTTATAGCGCACCAGTTGCACCGGCCCCTCTTGCCACTGGGTGGTGACGAAGGCGCTGAACGGCACCTGCTCGCCGTTGGCATTCGGGGCATAGAGGCGCAGCACGCTTTCGGGGGTCATGCGTTCGCCTTGCTCAGCCTGCACCACCACGCGCTGCTGGCGCCCGGCATTGGTGAAGTCGTTGATCACCGCCGAACCGAAAGCCGTGGCCAAGGTGCTGTTGATGGCCTCGAAGCTCACCCCCAGCGTTCGGGCTTTTTCCCGGTCGATGTGCACACGCAACTGCGGCGCCTCGGCCAGGCCTTCCATCATCGCATAGAGAATCACCGGGTTGCTGTTGGCACGGGCCAGCAGTTGGTCACGGGCGGCGAGCAGTGCTTCACGGCCAAGTCCGCCACGGTCCATCAGACGCAGGGCGAAACCACCGGAGTTGCCGAGGCCGTCGATGGGCGGAGGCATGACCGCGGTAATGGTACCGTCACCGTTGGCGGCGAACTGGGCATTGATCGCTGCCGTTTCCGCCTCCGCCGATTGCGTCTTGTCACGCTGCGACCAGTCCTTGAAGGTGGGGAACGCCAGCGCGGCGTTGTCGCCCTGGCCCGAGAAACTGAAGCCGCTGACGATGAACGAGTTGGCCACCGCCTCACGAGACATCAGGAATTTCTCCAGCGTCTCAGCGGTGTGGTCGGTACGTACCCGGCTGGCGCCCGGCGGCAGCTGTACGTCGACGACGCTGTAGCCCAGGTCTTCAGCCGGCACGAAGGCCTCCGGCAGGCGCAGGTAGGAATAGCCCAGCACCGCCAGGATGCCGACATACGCCAGCATCCAGCGCCCGGCACGCGCCACCAGCTCGCTGTTGAGCAGCGAATAGCGCTCGGTGATACGGGCGAAGCCACGGTTGAAGGCGCCGAAGAAACCGCCCTTTTCATGATGGCCATGGGGCACTGGCTTGAGCAGCGTGGCGCACAGCGCTGGGGTGAAGGTCAAGGCCAGGAAGCCGGAGAACAGGATCGAGACAGCCAGAGACACAGAGAACTGCTGGTAGATCACCCCCACCGAACCGGACATGAACGCCAAAGGCAGGAATACCGCCGCCAACACCAGGGTGATACCAATAATGGCTCCGGAAACCTGCCCCATGGCCTTGATGGTCGCCGCCACCGGCGACAGGCCTTCCTCGGCCATCAGGCGCTCGACGTTCTCCACCACCACGATGGCGTCGTCCACCAGGATGCCGATGGCCAGCACCATGCCGAACATGGTCATCATGTTCACCGAGAAACCGAGCAGCTTCATGATCATCAGCGTCCCGAGCAGGCACACTGGTACCACGATCGAGGGCACCAGGGTGTAGCGGACGTTCTGCAGGAACAGGAACATCACCAGGAACACCAGCACCATGGCTTCGATCAAGGTGTGGATCACCTTCTCGATGGCCACGTCGACGAAGCGCGAGGTGTCGTACGGCACCGAATACTCGACCCCTTCGGGGAAGAACTGCGACAGCTCGGCCAAGCGCTCCTTGACCAGCGTCGCGGTCTGGATGGCGTTGGCGCCAGGCGCCAGCTGTACTGCGCCGGCCACCGCCGGGTGGCCGTTCAGACGTGCCGACAGGTTGTAGTTCTCGCTACCGATGGCCATGCGCGCGACATCACCCAGGCGCACGCTGGAGCCATCCGGGTTGGCGCGCAGGACGATGCCGGCGAACCCCTCCGGCGTGTCGAGGGTGCCCTGCACGGCCAGGGTCGCGGTCAGTTCCTGCTCGCTGGCGCCCGGCGTGCTGCCGAAGCTGCCGGCCGGCACCTGCACGTTCTGGCCGCGAATCGCCGCGTTGATGTCGTCGATGGACAGGCCATAACCCACCAGCTTCTGCGGATCCACCCAGACCCGCATGGCCGCTTCGGACGCGAAGAACTGCAGCTTGCCCACGCCGGGCACGCGCAGCAGTTCGTTGTTGATGTTGCGCGCGGCATAGTCGGCCAGGGCCGTGGTATCGCCACGGTTGCCGACCGTACTGGTCAGGGCGTAGATCAGCAGGAAGCCGGAACTGGCCTGCTCGACTTTCAGCCCTTGGGTCAACACCGCCTGAGGCATGCGCGCCTCGGCCTGTTTCAAACGGTTCTGCACATCGACCTGCGCCATGTCCGGGTCGGTGCCTGGCTCGAAGGTCACCATCACTTCAGCCACGCCGTTGGAATTATTGGTGGACTCGTAATACAGCAGGCCCTTGGCGCCGTTGAGCGACTGTTCGATGATGCTGGTCACCGACTCCACCATGACCTTGGCCGAAGCGCCGGGATAGGAGGCGGTGATGGAAATCTGCGGTGGCGCCACGTTGGGGTACTGGGCGACGGGCAAGGATGGAATCACCAGCAGGCCCGCCAGTGAAATGAACAACGCCACAACCCAGGCGAAGTTCGGGCGATGGATGAAGAACCTGGACATCTCACTTCCCTCGCATCACTGGGCAGCAGCCGTTTGTTTCTGCGCTGGCACCACCGGCATACCGGGGGCCAACCCTGCCGGGCTGCCGACGATCACCTGATCACCCGGCTCCAGCCCCTCGGTAATCTGCCAGCGCGAGCCTTGCATCACGCCGGTTCGCACGACGCGTGCCTCAGCGATGCCGTTGGCGGCGACCAATACCCGCGCCTGGCCGTCACTGCCTCGCTGGACCGCACGCTGGGGGACCAGGATGGCGTGGTTGTCGGTGCCTTGCGGGGTGCGCACGCGCACATACATGCCCGGCAAGAGGGTGCCATCCGCGTTATCGAAACGCCCACGCAGGGTGACCTGGCCGGTACCGCGGTCCACACTCACATCGGTGAACATGAGCTCGCCCGAGCGCTGGAAATCGGTGCCTTCCACTTGCGCGGTCAAACGCTGGCTGTCAGCCGAAAGTGCGCCGTCCTTCACCGCTTGTCGCAGGCGCAGCGCGTCAGCGGCAGATTGCGTGAAGTCTATATAGATTGGGTCGAGTTGCTGGATACGCGCCATCAGCGTCGCATCCCCCTGCCCCACCAACGCGCCTTCGGTGGCCAGCGCACGGCCAATGCGCCCGGAGATCGGCGCAGTGACAGTGGCGTAGCCCAGGTTAAGGCGTGCGGCCTGCACATCGGCCTGCGCGGAACGTACCGCCGCACGGGCACTGCGCAACTCGGCAGTGGCGCTGTCGAAGTCCTGCTGGCTGACCGCCTCGATCTTGACCAGCGGCTCATAGCGCTTCACACGTGCCTGGGCTTCCTGCTGCACGGCCTGGGCACGGGCGAGGTCGGCCTCGGCGCGGGCCAGGGCGGCCTTGAACGGCGCCGGGTCGATCTGGAACAGCACATCACCCGCCTTGACGTCAGCCCCTTCCTCGAAGCGCTTGTGCAACACGATACCCGGCACCCGCGCCCGCACCTCTGCCACGCGCATCGGCTCGACCCGGCCCGGCAACTCAGCGGCCAAGGTCACCTGCTCGGAGGCCAACGTCACGATTTCCACCGGGTAGCTCGCATTGGCTGCACCGTCCTGCTCTGCTGCGGGCTCGCACCCGGCCAAGGCAATCGCCACGGCCAGTACGCCCACTCTTATCGAACCTGTCTTGCCCATCACTCACCCGAGCCTTGATTGAAAACGGGGCGAATGCTACTTTTCAAACCCATATGAGTCAATAATGTCTCATAGAAATCAAACAAGACTCCTCATGGCCAATTCAGACTTCCCGCCTTCATCACTTCCCGCCAAGCTGGTGAATGCCCTCTATGCGGCTGCCGCCTTGCGCCCCAGAGCTTCCATGGGCGAACTGGCGGCGTTGGCGGGCATCAGCCGGGCCACCTTGCACCGGTACTGCCGGACGAGAGACAACCTTGATAGCCAGCTCGAACAGCACGCCAAAGACACGCTGATGCAGATCCTCGACAACAGCGATACGTTGGTCTCCACAGAGCCCCTGGCCGCGTTGCGTCAGCTGATCCACGCGCACCTGGCCCAAGGTGAACTGATCGCATTCCTCGCCTCCCGTTACCCTGTGCACATGAGCGTGCAGCACGACCTGCGGTTCTATCTGGAAAGGCTCGATGCGTTGTTCTTCAGCGGCCAACGACAGGGGGTATTTCGAGCGGATGTCACCGCGGCATTGCTGACCGAGATGTTCGTATCGCTGTTGCATGGCACAGTCGATGCCCGCCAACGAGGGCGCGCGCCACGGGAGAGTGCAACGATGCTGGAGAACGCATTCCTGCAGGGCATTGCAGCGCGGGCGCCCTGTTGAGCGCCCGCATCGGGCAACAGCCGTGAGGCCACTATCGCGTCAAAGGAAGGGAATGAAGGCTATTGCTCGTCGCCATCGAGCGGCGTACTCCAGATCACCAGCTCAAGGGCAGCGGCGATCTGAATACGATGGTCGGCAAGCGGGACAGGCAGCAGGTCCTGGGCGCGTTCCAGTCGGCGCAGCAAGGTGTTGCGATGCGTGCCCAGCACCTCGGCGGTCTGGGTGATGTTGCAGCCATTGGCCAGGAAGGCGTGCAACGAATGCTGAAGCACCGTGGGTTCGGTCGCCAAGCGCCCCAGGGTGCTCAAGACGAACTGCCTGGCCGCGCGGGCATCCTGGGTCATCAGCGACACCATCCTCACCTGATCGATCGTGGCAACGGCGGGTGAACCCGCCAAGCGGCCCATCAACCGCTGGGTGGTCAAGGCTTCCAGGTGCGAGCGCCGGAAGCCATTCATCCCCGCGCCCGGCGAACCGACTGCCGCGCGTATCCTGGGAAACTGTCGAGCGACACCTTGCAGCAGGTTCAGGTCCAGCGGCCTTGCCGCATTGCACCAGGCCCACAGAGTCCCAGGGCCCGCGAATACGATCAGAGGCGCTACCGTACCCGTGAGCTGCGCCAGGGCTCGCGCCATATCTTCCAGCGGGCGAATCTCGGCGTCCGGGGTTTCGCTCCAGACGAGGCAGGCGTGATGCCTCTGAGCCAGGCTGTAGCCCAGTCGCCTGCCAAATTGCTCGGCATCCACATCCCTGCCGTCGAGCAGCCGGTTGACCAGGCTGCGTTTATCGATAGGGTCGTCATGGGCCTGGGCGCTCTTTTCTTCGAGGATGATCTGGGTCACCACACGCATGTTGCTGTCGATGAACGTCGAGATCGACCGCGACGAGACCTCCAGGAACTCCGCGAGCACCGCGGGATCCTGCGTCAGGCTGAAGGCCATCTTCATCCACAGGTCCCAGGCTGCGTTCTGTGTCGATCTTGCGACATTCATCAGCACCTCGGACAGCCCCCTGCGGGCGAGCTCCCTGGCCGTGTCCACCATGTCAGCAGACACGTAGGGCTCCACCGGCTCCCCAGGGCGCTGCAGATTGGCATTGGCCCAGTGCAGCAACTCTGCCCGATTGGCGCGCCGGCACGCCGCGAGGATGACCGGATCCTCCAGCAACTTGGCATCTTCCGGTGTAGAAAACAGTGCCTGGTTCAGCCGCTCGATCCACTCGGGCGGCAGCGCCTGAGCGAGTTCGGCGCCTTTGCGCATGAGCTTGCGAACGGCTTCCGAGGGGCGTGGCCAGGAGGATGGCGTGCTGGTCATGGACAGTGCAAATCGCTCAAAAATCGTCTGGAAATTGGTGCAGTTCGTACCTTGGCGCAAGGCCAGTGGAAACCTAGCATGAACTCACTGCCTGAACAAAAAGACAAGAAGGCACCGTGACGCTTCATGTTCCTTTTTTTGGGTTTAGTGCAATGACAAGCGGGTTTGTCCCTGGCCTTTGCAGCATAACCACGCAGACCTGGCGGACTACCTCCAGCTCTAGCGTCCAGCGTTGACTTGCCTGGGCCTGAAGGTGCCACGACCACCCAAAGCCCCAGGCAAGGAAACAGGCCAGGCATCGGTTTGCGATGCCTGGCCTTCGAGTGCCAGCCCTTCACTCCCGATAGGGCATTACCCCACGACGTGAAAACAGAACCGGTATGCCATCGGCATTGAACAGTGCCGCCGTCAGCGATAGGCCATTAGCCGACTGCGTTTCCTCGAAACTGTGTCCACCATCGCTGCTCTGCACCATCAGCCCGTCCAACCCGACCGCCAGCACACGAGAGCCCGCTACCGCGACGCAGGTGACAGAGCCCTTGCTTTGCGTGGGCACCCGGCGAAAGCCGTTGCCGTCCGTTGAACCCTGCAACAAGGTACCGCGCTGGCCACCCAGAAGCAGACGCCCATCGGCCAGTACCGCGCCTGACCACAGGGTGCCTTCGTAGCCGGTATCCAGGTAACGCCAATGCTTCCCCTGGTCTTCGGAATGCAGCACCTGCCCATGCTCGGCCGTGGCGTAAAGCGTGCCGCGGCTGTCGGCAAACAGCCCCATCAGGTTGAGGTCGGCCCGCTTGGCCCCGGGCGGCGCTTGCACCGCCTGCTCAGCCCACGTCCGCCCCCCATCCTCGGTCGTCAGCACCAACGACCAGAGCCCTACCGCCACGCCCTGCCGGGCATTGAAGAAGTGCACCGCGAACAGTGGTCGGTCTTCTTCGGTGGCCAGGCGCTGGACCTGCCAGGACTCACCGCCATCGGTGGTGGCCAGGATCGCGCCCCAGTGGCCCACCGCCCACCCGCGCTTGGCATCCACGAACGACACCCCCGTCAATGGCGTGGACAGCGGTACCGACCTCGCCTGGCGCCACTGCTTGCCCTGGTCGTCGGACAACAACACGACACCGTGGTCACCCACGGCAACCACGCGCGCTCCGGCCCAGCCGGCGGCCAGCATGGTGGCCTGCGTGGCATTGCCAGCCGGTACGGCCGGCACGGCCTGCAACGGCGCGGCCTGAAGAGACATCAGCGGCAATGCTGCTGCGAGCAAGGCCACGGTGAATGAAACCCTGAATTTCATGCTTCTCTCCTCAGTGCACCAGCGCGCCGGTCATGCGCACGGGACGCTTGCGTGGGAACACCCGCTCCAGCCAGACGGCAAAGGCCGGCAGCACGGTCATGGCCATGACCATGTTGACGATGAACATGAAGGCCAGCAGCTTGCCCATGTCAGCCTGGAACTTGAGCTCCGAGAACGCCCAGGTGGCCACGCCCACGGCCAGGGTGATGGCGGTGAAGATAGTGGCGACACCCACCTCGAGCAGCGCGCACTCGACCGCCTTGGTGATCGGCTGGCCATGGGCCAGGTGCAGTTGCAGGCGATTGTAGATATAGAAGGCATAATCGACGCCAATGCCCACCGCCAGCACCATCACCGGCAAGGTGGCGATGGTCAGGCCGATCTGCAGCTCCTTCATGAACCAGTAGCCAATGAAAGTGCCGATGGTCAGCGGCAGACAACACACCAGGACCGCTCGCAGGTCCCGATACACCACGAACACCAGCAATGCGATGGCGGCATAGACATACAGCAGCATGGGAGTCTCGCTTTTTTCCACCTCTTCGTTGATGGCGGCCAGGACGCCGGCGTTGCCGGACGCGAGGCGAACCGAAATGCCGGGCATCGGGTACTCGCCGCGAAACGCCTTGGCAGCGTCCACCACTCGGTTGATGGTCGTGGCTTTGTGATCGGCCAGGTACAGGTGCACCGCCGACATGCTGCAGTCGGTGCGCATCAGCCCGGGCGTGCGCGCCACCTCGGTGGCCAGCGCGGCGTAGTTCATCGGGTCGATGGGCACCGCCGCCATCTTCGGGTTGCCTTCGTTGTAGCCCTCGTTGAACTGGCGCATGTTGGTAGAGAAAGACGCGACCGACAGGACACCGGGCACTCCCTGCATGGCCCACACGAAGCGATCCTGGTACTGGCCCAGGGCGACATCCTCGCAGGCCACCTGGCTGTCTTCGCCGGAAGCGGACTTGTTGACTTCGAACACCACGCTGAGCCAGTCCAGACCAATGTCGTAGTTGCTGGCGATGGAGACCGCATCGCGATTGAAGCGCGAATTCTCGCGCAATTCCGGCGCGCCCGCCTGCAGCGTACCAACGACACGGTCATGGCTTTGCCAGATCGCCACCAGGAACACCGCCAAGGCCGCGCCAAGCACCCACTGCGCCTTGCGCGGTTCGGCGAGCCGGGCCAGGCCACGCAGCCAGCGGGTGCGGCGCTGCCGGGAAATTTCCTGGGCGGCCGCATACTTGTCATCGACACGTAGCAAGGACGCCATCAACGGCAACATCACCAGGTTGGTGATGATCTTGTAGGCCACCCCAAGCGAGGCCGTGATCGCCAGCTCTCGCACCATCGGGATCGGGATCAACAACAGCGTCACGAAGGAGACAAGCGCGGTCACCAGCGCCAGCGTCCCCGGAACCAGCAACCCCGTGAAGCTTGAGCGCGCCGCCGCTTCGGCGCGCTTGCCGATGGCGATCTCGCGGACGATGAAGTTTATTTGCTGCACGCCATGGGACACCCCGATGGCGAACACCAGGAAGGGCACCAGCACCGCCAACGGGTCGAGCCCGTACCCCAACAGGCGCAGGCTGCCGAACTGCCATACCAGCGAGGCCAGCGAACAGACCAGCGCCAGCAGCGTGAAGCGCAGAGAGTGGCAATACCAGTACACTGCCCCCGCCGTCAGCAGCAACGCCAGCAAACAGAACTCCAATACCGCTGAAGCCCCGTCAGCGATGTCGCCGATCTGCTTGGCGAAACCGATGATCTGGATCTCGAAATCGCCATCTTCGAACTGCTGGCGGATCTCCTTCTCCAGCCTGTGGTTGAACGCCACGTAGTCCAGGTGGGCGCCATGGGTGTCGTACTCGTTGAGTTCCACCGTGATCATCGCGCTGCGCTGATCACGGGAAACCAGCGTGCCGATGAAACCGCCCTGGGCAGTGGAGCTGGCGATCGTCGCGATGACCTGGTCATCCAGGTGCTCGGGAGAAACCGTCCCCGGTACCAGTGGATCCGCGCGAAAACCCTCTTCGGTGATTTCGTTGACGAAGGCATTGGGCGTCCACAACGAACGCACGCTGCTGCGCGAAACACCTGGGAGGAAGGCCACTGCCTGGGTGACGTCATACAGCCGTTTCAGGCCTGCGGCACTCCAGATATCGCCCTGTCGGGCCTTGACCACGAGAGTCAGCCGGTTCGCCCCCAGCAGGTCATTGCGGTAAGCCTCGAATGTCTCGATGTATTCATGGCCTACCGGCAGTTGCTTTTCGAAGCCAGCATCCATGCGCAGTTGCGCGGCGAACCAGCCCATGATCAGCGTGAACACCGCCAGGCTCGCCAGCACCAGACGACGATGCCCGAACAACACACCCTCGACACGTGACAACAGGCCACGTGCCGGGGCTTCAGATAGCTTTACAGAACCGTTCACGGCAGGCCTCACAAAGTGCGGGAGATCGCGATGCCGACATAATCGCGGTCACGATAAAGCTGGTCGTAGGGCGTCTCGCCGCCCATGAACTTCGCGTAGTTGAGGGAAATCTGCCAACTGGCCGGGTTTCGCACGAAGTTCAGATACAGGTTCATGCTGCTCGCGTCTTCGGTGAAGGTCGCACTCAGGTTCGGCGTCCTGCCCCCCAGCGAACGCGAATAGAAGACCCCTGGGGTGACCTGCCAGCCCGGTAACAAGGTGCCGTCGTAGGTCAGGCTGAAGTCCAGATTGATGCCCGAGGAGGTCTTGTCGCCACGGGACTTGGGCGCTGTCGCAGGGTCCAGCTGCCAGGCATTGAGCCCCGCGGCAAGGGGCTCGCCATTGACCTCGTCATGCAGCCCTGGGTATTTGATGACCACCAGCTCGGTCAGCAAGGTGCCCGTGCTGGCCCCAGTGAAATCAAGCATCGTGGGCGAGTTGGAAGGCGTGAAGCTGTACAGGCCGGTGAGGTGCCACTGGAATTTCTTTTCGTCCTTCCAGCATTTGCCGCCGTTGCTGGAGCACAGGTCGATGACC
This sequence comes from Pseudomonas sp. TE21394, assembly GCF_054057835.1. Classification (NCBI taxonomy): domain Bacteria; kingdom Pseudomonadati; phylum Pseudomonadota; class Gammaproteobacteria; order Pseudomonadales; family Pseudomonadaceae; genus Pseudomonas; species Pseudomonas sp. TE21394. The sequence goes on from NZ_JBSRZR010000001.1 coordinate 4,735,359, forward strand.
GGATTGAGCATCACCGAATCCCTGGGCCGGTACGACAGCTCCGTACCCAAGGCCCAATCACCGATCGGCATGTTGGCACTGATGCCATACATCATGCGGTCTTCCTGGTATTCCCAGGTCGGTGCCGCCGCGAAGGTGTCGGGGTCAAGAATGGCGACGCGCAACGACGGCAACTTGTCGTGATAACGCATCACGTAGAAGCCATAGTTGATGTCGCTGTCCTCCGGTTGCCAACGCAGCGAAAGGCCCCACTGGCCGCTGTCGCGAGCGTCTTTTTCGGAGAAACCGTAGTCCCCCCTGCCCTCACCCAGCGCGTTGGTGGTGGACCAGTAGCTGCCCACCGGCGGCAACTCGCTCTTGTTCCAGCGGAACTGATAGTAGGCCTCGACGTTGACGCCCGAGCCCAGGCCCGACGCGACACTGAGCATCGGCGCGGGCAGCACGGCCTCCTTGAGCTGCACACCAGGGCGCGCCAGGGCTTGGTAGTCGTAGGCGTTGGTGTTGTTGATGCCACCGGCCACGAACAGGCTTTCGCCCCAGTTGATCACCTGGTTGCCCAGACGCGCGCGGACCCGCTGCCCGCCCACATCGAAGCCTTTGCTCACCCACAGGTCCAGCAGGCGAGCCTTGAAGGCGAGGTCGTCACGCGCGTCGTCACTCAGCCCGTTGCTACCGACGCTCTCAGGGGTGTTGAACGACAGCGTGCCGGTGGTATCGGTGGCAGCGAAGTCGCGGATCCAGGTGCCACGCGCCATGAAGGTGACGTCCTCGGGCATCTTGAGCAACAGCTCATGGGTGCCCTTGAGGTAGTTGGTGAACATGTCGCCGCGGTCGTAGTTCAGGTCGCCCTGGTCCGCCACGCCGGAGCTCTGTGCCAGGCAGCCGGAGGGCACGTTGTGCCCGGTCGGCCCCTGGTTGATCAGGTTGCAGCCCCGCGACTCGGTACGCAGGCCCATGCCTGCAGTGATCGTGGAATCGAAGGAGCCATTGAGGGTTTCGGTTTCAAATGTGAACCCCATTGCCAAGGGGGTTGCGCACACGATGACAAGGCCTGACGCTTTCGTAATTATTTTTTTCATGTTGGCTCTCGATCTGGCGTCGGTTTAGCGCTCGCTGATGGCTCGCAGGTTGTCGGAGGTGAAGAAGTCGCGCTTCAGGCGAGGGTTGCCACTGTCTTCGGTGATCCAGCGAATATCGTTCTTGCCTGCCCCGATCGAGGTCATGTCGAAGAGGTAACGACCATCGGCCAGGTTGTACTGGACCTGCGCCTGCACGTCGCAAGCGCCGGTCTCGAACACGGGAATCGAGAAGCCTTCACGCACCTTCCAGATCTGCCCTTGCTTGTCGAAGTCCACGGCCAGCAGCGGGTTCCAGCTGTCCTCGTCGATGTAGAACATGCGCTTGGGCGCTTGGTGGCGCATGCCTTGGCGAACATTGGCCTCGACGACCCAGACGCGATGCAGCTCATAGCGACGCTTCTGCGGCGCGATCGAGTCGTTGCCGGCGAACGCCTCCACCTTGGCGGCGGTGTCGTAGGCACCGAAATCGTTGTAAGGCACCAGCAGTTCCTGCTTGCCGACCAGCTTCCAGTCGAAACGGTCCATGGTGCCGAAGAACACGTTCGCCTCGTCCACGGTGTACTGGTTGTCGAGGCCGATCTGTGGTGCGTCGTAGGAATACGACGGCATGCGCCGCACGCGACGCTGGCCAGGGAAGTAGTAGAAGGTCGTGGCCTGCTCGCCGGCCACAGCCGTTTGCACGGCGGATTGACCGGCCAGCGCAGCGGGCTCCAGGTAGTTGAAGAAGGTCGCGTTCTCCAGCCGACCATAGGAAGAGAAAAGCGCGCTCCCCTTTTTACCCCAGGGGGTCAGGAAGAAGGTGTCGGTCGACTGGCGCAACCATTCCCCGCCCTTGCGCGGAGAAATGCCGGAAATGCTGCGGGGAATTTCCACGCCGACGCCGCGATAGCGCATCTTCATGTTCCACATCACCTCGGCCCCGGTGTTGGGCATCGGGAACGGGATACCGGGTACATGGGCTTCTTCGAGGGCTACACCGGCAGCGTCGAGCTTGGCAAAGCCAACGTTCTGCCTGGTATTCTCGATCACGAAGTCCGGCGCGCTGCAGGTACGACGGGTTGGGTAGACATCCATGCGATAGCCTGGAACTTTCTTGAACAGTTCGAGCTGTCCTGGGGACAGCTTGCTCGCATGCTGTGTCGCATTGTTCGCGTCGATGCTGTAGAGGGGCTTATCACCCTTGAACTTCCAGTGCTCCCCTCGTACCTGGCCGTAACTCCAGCCCGCCCCCTGCTGCCCTGGTTGTGCCCAGGCCGGAATATCCCCGCTTGAACTCGCTGCGCTCTCACCGCCCAGAGGGTTCAGCTTCGAACCCAGCGCCTCAGGCCCCTGGGTCGCTGCCTGAACCGAACAGATCGCGGTCGATACCGCGCAAGCCAGCAGCAGTTGCCTGAAAACACGGCGAGCGGACACTTCACTTTGCAGCCGTTCAGTCACTTCTTTCATCGCAGGATCCTCAACAAAGGGCTTTGACCGTGGCTCGGTTTTCCAGACGGAAAACCAGCCCTGTCACATCTCATGATCAATTGACCTGATCAATTGACCATGTCGCAAGATCATGACGCAAGCCATATGCCAGAATCCCAATAAGTGAATATATTCCTTGTATATCAATTAGTTAGAACATGTTCACTGCGGTGAACGCAGTGCTTTCATGCACCATCATGGGAATTATCGAAACAAGTGTTACCAAAAGATGATGCACGGCTGGGCATCACGACACCGGCTGACGCGTGCCAACCACCTGACAACCGTACGGCGCATGAAAATGCCCGAAAAAAAACCGCCCAGAGGGGCGGCAAAAAAGCAGGCCTGTGGCCCGCCATGGAGTAAACGTTATCGGCAATGCACGAGCGACTGAGACGAAACCCGCCTGGAGCGCTCAAGCGCGCCATAGGCGTAGTACAACTGCACGATCGAATAGGACCAGGTCAGGAAGGCGAAGGTCATGAAGACCATCTTCGTGTCATCGCCCGGAATCGGGAAGAAGTCATAGCGCAGCGCCACCGTCAGCCCCGCCGCCGCGCCCAGCACGGTGGCCAATGCATGGAACACCTCCCCGGCACGTGCAAGGCGCCAGGTGAAGTGGCACAGGTATAACGTGTAGAGCGACCACATGAGCACGTAGAAGTACGCCAATGAATCGTCGACGATGCCAGACAGGTAGTAGACGAAGGTGGCGGCAAAACCGGCCAGGAACAGCAGCAGGTCCTTTGCCATGGAAGGCTTGTAATCGTGGGTAACCGCCATCAACCCCAATGTTGCGATGACAGGTACGCCCACTCCGCGCGAAAAGGCATCGAGAAAGATCGCGACGTTGTAATTGACCTGCCAACCCGTCGCGATGAACGTCGTGAAATTCGATGCGGAAATCCCCACGATCAGGAACTCCAGGCCAAGCAGATAATTCTTCCGCCTGACGAATGCCACGCCATAACCTAGCCCGCAAACTACCAACAGGATGCACGAAACCAGTGCACCTAGATCTCTGAGTTCCACGATAACCGCCTCTGTAATAATGCCGCGCCACGGCCATGCGCCATCGAGGCGCCGGCACTGTTCAGTTTTTCAATGCACTGTCTTTGCGCACTTTTTTATCGGTCCAGGCATCCAGCAACCGGGCCGCTGCAAACGCTGTGTTTATGGCGCACCACTGGAAGGGTTCGGGCAGCATGGACGGTGTCTTGTGCTGTAATGCCGAAAGCAGTGGCGGCTTTTGGCCGTTGATTCTCTGGGCGAACAGCGAGCCCATGAGCGATTGCGTCGCAAGGCCATGGCCCGAACATCCCGCCGTATAGAAAATGTTCTGTTGCGCCCCCGTCGTGCCGATGACGGGCAGGAAATCGTAAGCCCCACTGACATACCCGCTCCAGCAGTGCTGAATGCCAAGGCCTTGCAGACCCGGAAAGCGTTGGCGCAACACCCGCGCCAACGCGGCATAGGCGCTGTAGTCCGGAATATTGGGGGTCTTGGAGCCGTAGGCGTAGCCCAACTGTTTGACCGTCAACACCAGGGTGTCATGCGCTGTCAGGCGGTGGCTCTCCATCGTGTAGTGCGGGGTGATGATCCCTTCTCGCCCTCTCCATCCCAGTGCAGCCAACTGCTCCGCCGACAGGGGCTCGGTTTCGATTGCCGATACGCGAATCGGCGCAACTTTGTTGCGCAACAGCCCCACCTGAGGCGTATAGGCGTTGGTTGCCATGACCATCACAGGCGCGGTTGCAGTGCCGAACGGGGTCTTGCAAGTGATGACTTGCCCTTCACTGTAGGAAACCAACGGGGTGCGTTCGTAGAGTTTTACGCCGGCCTGGATGGCCGCACGGCGCAGGCCACCGATGTACTTCCCTGGGTTCAGGGTGCCACCGCGCTGCTCGCTGCCAAACAGAAAGGCAGGTGGGAGCCCGCGGGCGCGCATCTCGGCCTGGTCCACGAAACGGGTCACAGAGCCCAATGTGTGCCCAAGCGCCATGTTCGCGCGCAGCCGCTTTTCCTGGCCCGGATGCACGGCAGCTCGAATAACCCCCGAGGGGGTGTAGTCACAATCGATGCCCAACGCCGCGAAACGCCCTTCCACATACGTGACAGCCTCGTCGTAGAAACTGACGAACGCCCTGGCCTGTTCCAGCCCCACGCGCTTGACGAAGACTTCGCACTCGATTCCCATGCTGCCGAGCAGGTAACCGGCATTGCGCCCACTGGCACCGAAACCGGCGAACTCCTGCTCCAGCACGATGACGCTCGCCCCAAGGGCTGACAGCTCCAGGGCCGTCGATAAACCGGCAAAACCGGCCCCTATCACGATCACATCGGCATGCGCGTGACCTTTCAATTCAGGTTGCAGGTCGACTGGACGTTCCATCCACCCGCCGAGGCTGCGAAACCTAAATGTTTCAGAACCGTTCCCGGCCAAACTGTTCGACGCATTCATTCACTTCGCTCCAGGGAAGTCTGCCAAGGGGAAGGGTTAGAAGCCTTTGCCTGGCTCGGAGAAAGACGCCATGCCCAGAAGCTCTTGTGGGTCGCGCATCTGCCCATCGATTTCAACCCAACCCAGCAGCGTGGAGCTGGCACTCCAACCCAGCAGACGTTGCAGTTGCGCAGGGAGCTGCCGAACACGCTCAACAGGAATGGACAGGAAGTGGTTTTCTTCCAGTCGCAGGAAAGCCAAGTCATACGCCATGGTCAGACCGGTGCGAGGCGTTGAGGAAGTATTGGCGCCACCACCGTGGTAGACCGACCCCATCCATAGCAGCGCGGAGCCTGCCTTCATTTCGGCGGCGATGGTTTCTTCCTGTGTTGGCATGCGCTCGTCATCCCATTGATGGCTGCCGGGAATGACACGTGTCGCACCGTTCTCTTCGGTGAAGTCCGTAATGGCCAGCATGATTTGCAGCCGCGCCTCACGACCATATTGCGGATGCCGCCAGAGCGATGTGGCATCGTCGCGATGCAGAGGCTGCAAACCCTGGCCTGGGCCGATCTGGATAGCCTGGGTGATGCTGAGTTGGATATCCGGCTCGATCTCGACGCGGTCGCTTCCGACCCAGACATGGGTAGGTGTTTGCAGGATCTTTCTGGCGGACTCGAGAAACAACGGATTCAGCGCCACCTCTACCGCCGTGTCGCTTCGCCCGAGGATTCGGGCGACGCGGCGTGTCTGGGTGCCGGCAAAATAAGGGTCCATACCGCAAGGCGTGACATTCAAAAAGGTGTCCAACTCCTCGGCCAGGGCCTTCAAGGTGCCCTCCGAGACAAAGTTGGAAATGATCACGGCCCCGTCACGCTTGATGATTTCCACTACCTGCTCGACCGGTGTGTCGCTGCTGACCGTCGAAAGTTTCCGTTTATCCATTTGTGCATTTACCTGTGTGCTTTGGGTCATTGTTTGTCAGCGGACCTGCGCCCAGGGCCCAGGCTACAAGTTGCCGTAAGGCACCCCGCGCTCACCTGCCACCAGCGCCGAAAACCAGCGCTACCGATAAGAGAGATCGATTGATCAATTGACATGATCAGGTGATCAAGTCTGATGACCAAAGCAATTCACGTGCCGTTTTCCTGACCCGCGCCAGCGGCCACGCGAATTCGGGGGCGAGCGCCTGGCCTGGCCGATGCACGGTGATACCGGCGTTCCCAAGGCGGTGCCTTGCGGTGTTCACCCGGCACACCAAGCTGTGTATTAACGAAACACTTGTTATCTAAACCTTCCAGGGAAGGAAAACACGCAACCCAACCCCTGACGCTCAATCACGTCGACACATGGATCGGGGAACAACCATGCGTTAGCATTCGTCACCGCCGAGACCGGACCCGATGGCTGGCGGCAATACCGAAGAGGGAGAAATGCCCAATGGCTCGAATAGGCGCTGAATTGCGCAGACAAGACTTTATTGAAGCCACCGTGAAAGTGATCGCGGAACATGGAGTAGCCAACGCCACCACTCGCCGTATCGCGGCCGAGGCAAATTCTCCGCTGGCTTCGTTGCACTACGTCTTCCACACCAAGGACGAGCTGTTCTATGCGGTGTACGAGTCCTTGATCAACATGCCACGACAGTCGCTGCAGCACGTGCCGACAGGTGCCACGCCAGCGGAATCGGTTGGGGAAATGTTGCGTCAGCTCGTCAACTGGTTTACTGCCCACCCTGACTTGGCGACCACACAGTTCGAGCTGTTCGTCTGGAATTTGCGCAACAACCCAGACATGGCAAACAAGATCTATACCGTGTCCATCGAAGCGATAAAGCAGGCGATCGAAAAGGTTGCAGGCCCTACCTTGGACGAGGCCAGGCTGATTACCCTCAGCCGCTTGCTCATCAACCTGTTCGACGGTTTGATGCTCGCCTGGTCCGCCCATGGCGACCGTGAACGCCTGGAGGCAGAAACCGAAACCGCCTGCCAAGCGGTGAAACTGCTGGTGGCCAGTTACTGATCCACGTGGCCTGCGCCGCGCTGCGCAGAGATCGAGCGGCTAGCGCTGATCCGCTGTGGGAGACCGCGCCAGCCGCTTGTTCTTTGGGCGGCGGCGCAACCCGGGTGGGCCGGGGTGACCTCCCACAAGGCTTCCGTACGCCTTTTAGCCGCTCACCACCATCGGCCTGGTTCCTTCATCACCCGACCTGACCAAGGTCCGCCAGCATAAAGGTGCAAATCATCCTAAAACGATAGCGATCTGGTGCATTTTGCACCTTGTCGCGTGCGATGGGCCGCCCTATTCTGGTCAAACGATCAAGTCAAAAGATCAGTCTCTATAACACAACAATAGGAGGCGACATGTCCTCTCACACTGCTCTTCCGGTTGAGCCGCTCGATATTTTGATCATGGGAGCCGGTGTGTCTGGCATTGGTGCGGCGGCCTATCTGCGGCGTCATCAGCCGCACAAACGTTTTGCAATTCTCGAGTCCCGCGAACGAATGGGCGGCACCTGGGACCTGTTCCGCTACCCTGGCATTCGCTCCGACTCGGACCTGTACACCTTCGGTTTCGACTTCAAGCCCTGGACCAAGGCAAAGTCCCTGGCGGACGCCGCAGACATTCTCGAGTACCTGCGAGAAGCCATCGACGAATATGAACTGGCCTCCTTCATCCAGTACCGGCAGAAAGTCGTTTCGGCGAACTGGCAGAGCGACAAAGGGCTCTGGACAGTGAGCATCGAGGATGGTCACACGGCAGAAACCCGCACCGTCGAGTGCCGCTGGTTGTTCAGTGCAGGCGGTTACTACCGCTATGACCAAGGGTTCAGCCCACGCTTCGAGGGCACGGAGGCGTTCAAGGGACAGATCATCCATCCCCAGCACTGGCCGGAAAACCTGAACTACACAGGCAAGCGCGTCGTCGTCATCGGCAGTGGTGCAACAGCAGTGACCCTGATTCCAGCCATGGCGGACAAGGTCGCCAGCATCACCATGCTGCAGCGCACCCCTTCCTACATCATCAACCAGCCGGCCAATGACTCCGTTGCAGCGTTCCTGCGCAAAATCCTGCCTGCGCAAACCGCCTACTCCCTGACGCGCTACAAGAACGCCAAGATCACTCTGGCTTTCTGGGCATTCTGCCAACGCTTCCCCAAGCTTTCGAAAAAGCTGCTGCTGTGGCTGACCCGCAAGGAATTGCCCAAAGACTACCCGGTCGACGTGCATTTCAACCCCCCTTACAACCCGTGGGACCAACGCTTGTGCTCGGTCCCCGAAGGGGATTTGTTCAAAGCGATCAGCGCAGGCAAAGCCGACATCGTCACCGATCATATCGAGCGGTTCACCGAGTCCGGGGTATTGCTCAAATCGGGCAAGACACTGAAAGCCGACATCATCGTCACCGCCACGGGGCTGAACGTACAGCTGTTCGGTGGCATCACCCTGCACAAGGACGGCAGACCGGTAGTGCTCAGCGAAACCCTGGCCTACAAAGGCATGATGCTCTCCGGCGTGCCCAATTTCGCCTTTGCCGTGGGCTACACCAACTCGTCCTGGACCTTGAAGGTGTGCCTGCTGTGCGACCATTTCTGTCGTCTGTTGGGCTTCATGGACAAACAGGGCCACAACGTCTGCGAACCCAAGGCGCCAGCCGGTATCGAGACCCGTCCCTTGCTGGACTTTGGCGCCGGCTACGTGCAACGCGCCTTGGACAGCATGCCGCGCCAAGGGCCGCGTGAGCCCTGGGTGATGTCGATGGACTACTTCCGCGATGTCAAACTGCTGCGTCGGGGCAACGTTGCCGACAAGTGCCTCTCGTTCACCACAGTGCCCAACGCGCCCTTGCACGCTGGTGTCATGCTGCAGCAACAAGGTAGCCGTCAATGAGCGCCGATCGCTTCTGCGAGCTACCGGGGGAGCGCAAGCTCTGCTATCGCACCCACGGCCCTGAAGACGCCCCGGCGGTCCTGCTCATCGTCGGCCTGGGGCTGCAATTGACCTACTGGCCGCAACCGATCATCGCTGGCCTGGTCGAGCGTGGGTTCCGCGTCATCACGCTGGACAACCGTGACTCGGGCCGGTCGTTCTTCACCGACGTGGTACCGCCCACGGCCATGCAGCAGTTCCTGCGCAAGCGCACTCCCGGCTATGACCTGGGCGACATGGCCAATGACGTGATCGGGCTCATGAACGGCCTGAACCTGGAAACGGCGCACGTGGTGGGGATGTCGATGGGCGGCATGATCGCCCAGACCCTGGCCGCCCGCTACCCCAGGCGCGTCAGGACGCTCACCTCGATCTTCTCGACCACCGGCTCGCTGCGCGCAGGCCAGCCGGCATTCAAGGCTATTCGGCAGCTACTGCGCCGCCCGCCGCGCAGCGAGCAGGAAAGCGTTCGCGACTACCTGGACATCATGCGCCTGATTGGCTCGACCCTCGAATGGAATGAGCGCGCCTTCCGTGACTATGCCCTGCTGGCCTGGGAGCGAGGCGGTGGCGAGGCCAGCAACATCGGCACGGCCAGGCAGGTCGGCGCGATCATCAACTCCGGCGACCGCACCCAGGAACTGCAGCAGATTCGTTGCCGCACCCTGGTCATCCATGGCGATGAAGACCTCATGGTCGCAACCAGCGGCGGGTACGCCACGGCCGCGGCTATCCGGGGTTCCAGCCTGGTGCTGCTACCCGGAATGGGGCACGACTTCCCGCCTTGCCTGTCAGGCACGCTGCTTTCCCTGCTGGCAGGGCACATGCGCTAACACAGTTTTCGTTTAGGGGCGGGTTGCTTGGCCGCCCCTCTTTTTATTCCACCAGAGGCTTCTCGCAACAGGTTTAACCCAAACACAAAACAACAACATTCCAGTTTCAAGCACACCCGAGCCGCGATGACGGCCTGGCGCGATGCTCCTCTACTGCCCGTTCAACAACGACAACAACTGAGCAAGAGGTACGTATGGAATTCCAGTTCTTACTCCCCACCAAAGTCGTGATGGAGCCAGGCCTGCGTGAGCGCACTGGCGAGCATCTGCGTGAATTGGGGCTCAAGCACGTTCTGATCGTCACGGATGCCGGGGTTAAAGCCGCCGGGCTGCTGAACCGCGTTTACGCCAGCCTGGAAAGGTCGGGCATTTCGTTCGATGAAATCACGGACGTGAAGGCAAACCCTCGCAGCGAAGACATCAACCGTGCGGCACAGCTGTACCGCGGCAAAGGTATCCAGGGCCTCCTGGCCATCGGCGGCGGCAGCGCGATGGACGCGGCCAAGGCCATCAGCCTGCTGCTGACCCACGAGGGCCGGATCGAAGACTACGAGGGCTCTTTCACCCTCAAGCATGCCATCCCGCCTATCGTCGCCATCCCGACCACTGCGGGCACCGGCAGTGAAGTGACCTGCTTCGCCGTGATCACCGACACCGTCCGCCATTTCAAGATGAGCGTCCAGGATTACCGGGTCGGGCCCGTTTTGGCACTGCTCGACTCCCATATTCTCGACACGCTGCCCACGCCGATTGCCGCCGCAACCGGCATGGATGCCCTCACCCACGCCATCGAAGCCTACACCGGTCGCATGTCGAACCCGATCAGCGACGGCCTGGCGCTGCACGCCATCCGCCTGATCAGCCAACACCTCAAGCCCGCCGTGCTGGAGCCTGGCAACCTGCACGCCCGCGAGCAGATGCTAGTGGCCAGTCTGATCGCCGGCATGGCCTTCGGTAACGCGGACGTTGCCAGCGTGCACTGCATCTCCGAAGCCATCGGTGGCATGTACGACACCCCACACGGGGTGGGCAACGCGATCTTCCTGCCGTTCGTGTTCGGTCACAACCGCGATGCCGACATCACCCGCCACGCCCAGGTCGCCTATGCGCTCGGGATCGACCCCAACCTCTCGCCGGCCGAGGCCGCCGAGGCCGCTGTCGGTTACCTGTTCCAGCTGAGCAAGGACCTGGGTATCCCCCGCTTCGCCGAGGTGAAGGGCGTGCGCGAGGAAGACTTCCTGACCATCGCTGAAAAGTCGAAGAAAAACTTCTCCGACGGCAGCAATGCCAAGGAAATGACCGTCGAGACCTACCGCGAAATCGTCACCACCGCTTACCACTTCGTAGCGTGAGGGATGTCAGTCATGAGCGAATCAACCCCTGGCGCTTCGCTGAAGCGCACCCTGGGTCCGTTTTCGGTACTGCTGTTCGGCCTGGCATTCCTGGCCCCGTTGATCGTCTTCGGCACCTATGGCGTGATTACCCAGGCCAGCGGCAACACCACCGCGATGGCCTACCTGATCGCGGCGACTGGTGTGGTATTCACGGCGTTGAGCTATGGCCGGCTGGTCAGGGTATTCCCGGTGGCCGGTTCGGCCTACACCTATACCCGCAAGATGCTGAGTGCGAACCTCGGCTTCATGGTGGGCTGGGCCGCCCTACTCGATTACTTCTTCATCCCGATGCTGATCTGGCTGCTCGGCGCCAGCTACCTCAACATGGCGTTTCCAGAGGTGCCGCAGTGGGTGTGGATCATCGGATTCATCATCTCCACCTCGCTGCTGAACGTGCTGGGTATCCAGGTTGCCAACCGTTTCAACGTGCTGTTGATGGTCGCGCAACTGGTCATCATCGTCGTGTTCATCGGCCTGTGCGTGCACTATATCGTCGCGGCCAATGGCCCTGGCGGGCTGTTATCGGCCAAGCCGTTCTTCAACCAGGATGTGCCCTTCGCCACCAGCATGGCCGGCGCCGCCATCGCCGCGTACTCGTTCCTGGGCTTTGACGCGCTGTCCACGCTCAGCGAGGAAACCCGCGACCCTGGCCGCACACTGCCGCGCGCCATCCTGCTGGTCGCGTTGACCGGCGGCGCGGTCTACGTCGGCTCCTCGTACTTCATGTACCTGGCGCACCCCTCTCCCACCTTCGAGTTCGTGGACGGGGCGGCCTTCGCAATCGCCCGCATGATCGGCGGAGACCTGTTCTTCGCCGTGGTCCTGGCGGGGATCATCATCGCCCACTTCGCCGCAGGCATGTCATTCCAGGCCAGCGTGGGCCGGCTGCTGTACGCCCTCGGCCGGGACAACCAACTGCCACGCAAGCTGTTCGGGGCCTTGCACCCTCGCTACAAGACCCCGGTCTTCAACATTCTGCTCTGCGGCATTTTCGGCACCGCAGGTTTTGGCCTGACGATTGCCACCGCGACGTCCCTGGTCAATTTCGGCGCTTTTCTGGCCTTCACCGCCGTCAACCTCTGCGCGTTGCGGCTCACCTTCGACGCACGCGTCAAGGATGGGGCTGGCCTGCTGCGCGGTGTGCTCTTCCCACTCATCGGCCTGGTCACGGCCGGCTGGATGCTGGCCAGCCTGGATAAAGACGCACTGATCATGGGTTGTAGCTGGCTCGCCCTGGGCGCGGTGTACCTCGCTTGCCGGACCAGCTTCTTCCGCAACCCAGTGCCTGACGCGCTGGCATAGCGGCCACCTTCCAATCGAATGCCCTGACCACAACCACAAGGCAAGGCCCTGGCCTTGCCGTTCAATGGCGAGAATCGACATGCAAACCAAACTCTTGATCAACGGTGCCCTGGTGGCCGGCGAAGGCGAAAACCTCGACGTGTACAACCCATCCCTGGGCAGCGTCCTGGTACAGACCGCCGAAGCCAGCCGCGCCCAGGTCCATGCCGCGGTGCAAAGCGCGGATGCGGCCTTCGACGCCTGGTCGCAAACGCCGCCCAAGGACCGCGCGGCACTGCTGCTCAAGCTCGCTGACAGCATCGACGCCCAGGCGCCGGTGTTCGCCCGCCTGGAGGCAGACAACTGCGGCAAGCCGTTCACCGCCGTGCTGCAGGACGAGCTGCCTGCCGTAGCCGACGTGTTCCGCTTCTTTGCCGGCGCCGTACGCTGCCTGCAGGGCTCGGCGGCGGGCGAATACATACCGGGCCACACCTCGATGATCCGCCGCGACCCGGTGGGCGTGGTCGCCTCCATCGCGCCGTGGAACTACCCCCTGCTGATGGCGGCCTGGAAACTGGGCCCGGCCTTGGCCGGCGGCAACACCGTCGTGCTCAAACCGTCGGAACACACACCGATGAGCACCTTGAAACTGGGCGAGTTGCTCGCCGACATCTTCCCCGCCGGCGTGGTCAACATCGTCCACGGTCGCGGCGCCTCGGTGGGTGAGCCGCTGACCAGCCACGCCCAGGTACGCATGGTGTCGCTGACCGGCTCCGTGCGCACCGGCAGCCGCATCATCGAAGGCACCGCCGACAGCGTCAAACGCATGCACATGGAGCTTGGTGGCAAGGCACCGGTGTTGATCTTCGACGATGCCGACATCGACGCCGCCGTCGATGGCATCCGCGCCTTCGGCTTCTACAACGCCGGCCAGGACTGCACCGCCGCGTGCCGCCTCTATGTGCAGAAGGCGGTGTACCCGGAGTTCGTGCGCAAGCTCGGCGAAGCCGTGTCCAGCATCAAGTGTGGCCTGCAGGATGACCCAGCGACCGAAATGGGTCCGCTGATCACCCAAGAGCACCTGGAGCGTGTCGAGGGCTTCGTCAACCGTGCCAAGGAACTGCCGCACATCGAGGTGGTCACCGGCGGCAAGCGCGCTGCGGGTGGTGGCTTCTTCTTCGAGCCGACGGTCCTGGCCGGCGCCACGCAGGAGGACGAGGTGGTGTGCCGTGAAATCTTCGGCCCGGTGGTGACGGTTACGCCATTCGAAGACGAAGCCCAGGCACTGGCATGGGCCAACGAGTCGGACTACGGCCTGGCGTCATCGGTATGGACCGCCGATGTGGGCCGCGCCCATCGCCTGGCTGCCCGCCTGCAATACGGCTGCACCTGGGTCAACACCCACTTCATGCTGGTGAGCGAAATGCCCCATGGCGGCGTGAAGCTGTCCGGCTACGGCAAGGACCTGTCGATGTACGGGTTGGAAGACTACACCGTGGTCCGTCACGTGATGTTCAAGCACTGACCGCCCACGTCCCGGATAGCCCAGATCATTTTTTCAAGAGGTTTGCATGAACAACATCGAGACGTTCGAAAGACTCGAGTCCAACGTGCGGATGTACTGCCGTGACTTGCCGCTGGTGTTCGATACCGCCCAAGGCAGCAAGATCCGTGGCGAAGACGGCCGCGAGTACCTGGACTTCTTCGCTGGCGCCGGCGCCCTGAACTATGGCCACAACGACCCGCGCATGCGCGATGCCTTGATCGCGTATCTGTCGTCCAACGGCGTGACCCATGCCCTCGACCTGCACACCACCACCAAGCGCCAGTTTCTCGAAGCGATCGAGCGCGACCTGTTCAAGCCACGCGGCTGGGACTATAAGGTGCAGTTCACCGGCCCGACCGGTGCCGACGCCGTCGAGGCGGCGTTGAAGCTGGCGCGCAAGGCGACGGGGCGTACCAGGATCGTCTCGTTCTACGGGGCTTACCACGGCATGACCGCCGGCGCCCTGGCCGTCACCGGCAACCGCACTCGCCGTGGCCCTGGGCTTTCCACCGACGTGGTGTTCGTGCCGTACGAAGACAGCCCCTACGGCGAATTCGACAGCATTGGCTTCCTCGAGCGCCTGGCCAGCGACCAGGGCAGCGGCTCGGAGCTGCCGGCGGCGGTGATCGTCGAGTCCGTGCAGATCCAGGCCGGCGTCTACCCGGCTTCCAACGAATGGCTGCAACGCTTGCGCAAGTGGACCAGCGATCACCGCGTGTTGCTCATCTGCGACGAAATCCAGGCCGGCTGCGGGCGCACCGGCGACTTCTTCGGCTTCGAGCGCTCCGGGGTGGTGCCGGACCTGATCACCTGCGCCAAATCGATCGGCGGCTTCGGCCTGCCGATGGCGATCGTGTTGATTCGCGCCGGGCTGGATATGTGGCAACCGGGCGATCACATCGGCACCTTCCGCGGCAACCAACTGGCGTTCCTGACGGCCCAGATCGCGCTCGGCTATTGGCGCGACCAGTCGTTCCTGAAGTTGCTGGCATCCAACTGCGCGGCCATGGAGCGCGCGGTCGCCGGTTTCGCGGAAATTCCTGGCGTCGGCTCCGCGCGCTGTCGCGGCATGATCGCCGGCATCGACTTCGGCCGCGGCAAAGTCGCATTCGCCAAGGATGCCCAGCAGCGTGTGCTGCAGGCGGGTGTGCTGGTCGACCGCTGCGGCCCGAACGGCGAAATCATCAAGCTGATGCCACCGGTGAACACCCCGACCGACCAGCTCGAAGAAGGCCTGAAAGCCTTCGGCGAAGCGGTCGCGGCAGCGTTTAGCCAGTAACTGCAGGGGCCTGCGGTGCGGCCTGTATCGATACAGCGCCGCATGCAGGCCCATCGCATGCAGTCGACAACCCGTCCGTGGCAGGAAATCACGCCAATGAGCAACGTCACTTCAACCATCCAGAATGACTTGGCTTCATTCATTCACCCCAACACCAACCTGGCGCAGCACCAGGAAACCGGCCCCCTCGTGATCGCCGGCGGCGACGGCGTGCGGGTCTTCGATGAGCAAGGCAACGCCTACATCGAGGCGATGTCGGGCCTGTGGAGCGTTGCCTTGGGCTTCAGTGAAAAGCGCCTGGTCGACGCCGCCGTCGAGCAGTTCAGGCAACTACCCTACTACCACAGCTTCAGCCACAAGACCAACGCCCCGGCGGCGGCGCTCGCTGCCAAGCTGGCCGAGCTGGCGCCGGGCGACCTGAACCATGTTTTCTTCACCAATTCAGGCTCCGAAGCCAACGAGTCGGTGGTGAAGATGGTCTGGTACGTGAACAACGCGCTGGGCAAACCGCACAAGAAGAAATTCATCTCTCGCCAGCAGGCCTATCACGGCGCCACCATCGTCGCCGGGAGCCTGACCGGCATCCCCTCGATTCATCGCGACTTCGACCTGCCGGCCATCCCGGTTCACCACCTGACGTGCCCGAACTTCTACCGGTTTGCCCGGCCTGGGGAGACGCAGGAAGCCTTTTCGGCCCGCCTGGCGAATGAACTGGAGCGCTACATCCTCGCCGAAGGGCCGGAAAGCATTGCCGCCTTCATCGGCGAACCGGTGATCGCAGCGGGCGGCGTGATCCCTCCTCCCACTGGCTACTGGGCGGCGATCCAGGCAGTGTGCAGGCGCTACGACATTCTTGTGGTGATCGACGAGATCGTCACCGGTTTTGGCAGGCTGGGTACGATGTTCGGGGCTCAGCTGTACGACATCCAGCCCGACATCATGGTGCTCTCCAAGCAGCTCACCTCTTCCTACCAGCCGCTGGCGGCCGTGGTGGTGTCCGATGTCATCAACGATGTACTGGTAAGCCAGAGCCAGCGCCTGGGGGCATTCGCCCATGGCCTGACCTGCACGGGCCACCCCGTCGCCACCGCGGTTGCGCTGGAAAACATCCGCATCATCGAGGAGCGCGACCTGGTTGGCCATGTCCAGCGCCTGGCCCCCATGTTCCAGCGCCACCTGCGCGCGTTCGAAGACCACCCGCTGGTCGGCAACGTCCGAGGCGTCGGGCTGATGGGCGGGATCGAACTGGTTGCGAACAAGGCTACCGGCAAACCGTTCGCCCAGCCAGGTGCACTGGGTGGCTACGTGTTCAAACAGGCCCACAAGCATGGGCTGATCATTCGCGCCCTCTACGACACGATCGCGTTCTGCCCGCCGTTGATTACCACGCAGGGCGACATCGAAGCGATCTTCAGCGCCTTCGAGCGCACGTTGGCTGACGCAACGGACTGGGCCCGATCGCAGAACCTGCGGTGAGCAAAGGCTCTCCTGTGGGGCATCACATAAAACAACAATCAAGAGGCTTTGAACGTGCGCGAACAAAATGATGAAAGTTTCGAGTTTGATGTGTCCGTGGTCGGGCTCGGTGCGATGGGAACGCTCATGGCACACGCGTTGCTCAAGCAAGGCAAACGCGTGGCGATCTGGAATCGATCACCCGGCAAGGCTGCGTCGCTCATCGCCGCTGGCGCTCACCTGTGCGACAGCGTTGAAGCCGCGCTGGTTGCAAGCCCGGCCACGATCTTCGTGCTCCTGGACAGCCACGCGACCCACGAGGTGCTCGGGATGCCAGGTGTGATGCATGCACTGGCCAACCGTACGGTCGTCGATTACACCACCAACGCCCAGGACGAGGGACCGGCGCTTCAGGGCCTCGTCAATCGGGCGAGCGGCCATTACGTCAAAGGAATGATCGTGGCCTACCCGCGCAACGTCGGCCATCGCGAAAGCCACAGTATTCATACCGGCGATCGTGAGGCCTTCGAGCAGCACCGGTTGCTGCTTGAAGGGCTCGCCGGCCATACGGTGTTCCTTCCCTGGGGCGAAGCATTGGCCTTCGCGACCGTGCTCCACGCCCATGCGTTTGCCGCAATGGTTGCGTTCTTCGAAGCCGTGGGTGCGAGCGAGCGGTTTGGCCTGCCGGTTTCGAAGACAGCCAGGCTCCTGCTCGACACGTCACGCTTTTTCGTCGCCGACGCACTCGAGGAAGCGGCACGCCGGCTCGAAGCGCAGGATTTCGCAGGCGACCAGGCGAGGCTCGATGTACATGTAGATGCCTTCGCGCACATTGCCCAATCCCTGCATGCACAAGGGGCCTGGACGCCAGTGTTCGACGCGGTGTGCCAGGTCGCGCAGCGCGCGGCATCAATGGGCTATGGCGACCAGGACATTGCAGCCATCACCCAGTCATTCGCCCACGACAAAGCGTCCGGGCAATAACCGCGTGATACAGGCCTTTCGGATCGGACCTGACGACAACAACAATAAAATCGCTGGAGGATAATATGCGCCGATTTGGCTTTCTACTGGCCGTGTTGACGCTGGCCGTTTTCCTGAGTGCCCTGCTTGCCCCCAGGCCTTCTCTCGTCAACCGAGCGGCGGCGCAGCACATGGGGCATGCGATCAGCAGCATCGGGGAGATCTTCAGGGGTTACTAAGGAAAGAACCCGGCCGCTGGCACGCATCCTCCAGCGGCCGCAGGTGATCAATGATCGACCGCAGCGCTGGCGCCAAGGCCGGTCTGGCCCCTTACGAACTGGTCGGCGAACGCCGCCCTTTCCGCCTTGGCTCGCGCAGTCCGGTCCAGCCGGGAAACGCCATACGCCACGGCAAACGCCAGCGGCATGGAGAACAGCGCAGGCTGGGTATAGGGGAACAACGGCTCGGCAAAGTGCAACACATCCACCCACACCAGCTTGGAAAACACCACGAAGCCCATGGCGCTGACCAACCCCACGTAGCCACCAGCCAACGCGCCGCGCGTGGTCAGCCCCGACCAGAACATCGACAGGAACAGCACCGGGAAGTTGGCCGACGCGGCGATGCCGAACGCCAGCGCGACCATGAAGGCCACGTTGATGTTTTCGAACACGATGCCCAGAGCTATCGCCACCAACCCAAGCCCGAGGGTGGCCAGCTTGGTCACCCGCAACTCCTGCGACTCGCTGGCCGCGCCCTTCATGATCACCCGCGCATAGAGGTCATGGGCGATGGCCGAAGCACCCGCAAGCGCCAGGCCTGACACCACGGCCAGGATGGTGGCGAAGGTCACGGCAGACAAAAAGCCCAGCAGCAGGTTGCCGCCAACCGCCTGGGCCAGGTGCATGACCACCATGTTGCCCCCGCCCAGCAGCTTGCCACCCACCTGCCCGCCTTCGAAGAACTGCGGCTGCTGGCTGACGATCACGATCGACGCCAGGCCCAGCAGGAAAATGACGTTGAAGAAATAGCCGATGAACCCGGTGGCATAGAGCACCGACTTGCGCGCCTCACGGGCATCGCTGACGGTGAAGAAGCGCATCAGGATATGCGGCAGCCCGGCGGTGCCGAACACCAGCCCCAGGCTCAGCGACAGCGCGGTCAATGGGTCGGCCAGCAGACTGCCGGGCGCCAGCAGGCGCTCGCCCAGGGCATGGGTGCCCATGGCCTGGGTGACCAGCGTGTCATAGCTGAAGTCGAACTCGCGCAGCGCCAGGAACAGCACCAGCGAACCGCCTACCAGTAGCAGGAATGCCTTGATGATCTGCACCCAGGTGGTCGCCACCATGCCGCCGAAGGTTACATACAGCATCATCAGCGCGCCAACGATCACCAGGGCAATGTGGTAGTCCAGGCCGAACAGCAACCTGATCAGTTGCCCGGCCCCGACCATCTGCGCCACTAGGTAGAAACACACCACGGTCAGCGAGCCGATGGCGGCCATGGTGCGCACCTTGCCTTGGTCGAGGCGGTAGGAGGTAATGTCGGCGAAGGTGAAGCGGCCCAGGTTGCGCAGCCGTTCGGTCATCAGCAGCAGCAACACCGGCCAGCCGGCGAAGAAGGCGATGAGGTAGATGTAGCCATCCATGCCGGAGGTGTAGATGAGCGCGGTAATCCCCAGCAACGTCGAGGCGGACATGTAGTCACCGGCCAGCGCCAGGCCGTTCTGCCAGCCCTGGATGCCACCACCTGCGCTGTAGAAATCCGCCGTCGAGCGGGTACGACGCGCCGCCCACCAGGTGATGCACAAGGTGAACAGCACGAACACCATGAACATGCCGATGGCATGCAGGTTGAACGGCTGACGCGGGCCCGCGTCGAGCGCGGGCGAAGCCAGCAGCAGGCCAGAGTGCAGCAGCAGGGCCAGAGGCAATATTTTTTTCATGCGCCCTGCTCCTCTTCCAACCCGCTGAGTAACGCCTGGGTCAGGCGATCGAACTCGCCATTGGCCCGGTACACGTAGAACGCCGACAATGCACAGAAGAACACGAACAGGAAGGCGCCGGCGGCGACGCCGACGGTCATGTTCGATCCTTGGGTCAGGCGCCTGGCTATCAGTTCGGGCCAGAACGAAACCAACCCGATGTAGCCATAGAACGTGGCCAGGATCAGTACGAACAGGCTCAGGGTGAAACGGTTTCTGCGCGCCACCAGTTGCTGGAACCGGGCACTGGCGCGAACCCGCGCATATAACAGGCTGGACATGGGACACCTCGATCAATGTACTTGTTGTTATGGGGTGTGCAGGTGTTGCCGCTCAGTCAAGGCTCGGCGTTGGCGGTCTGCGCCTCCTGTTGCCGGGCCCACTCACGCAGGACGAACTTCTGTATTTTTCCAGTGGCGGTCTTGGGCAGGTCCACCAGCGACACATATCGCGGCGCCTTGAAGTGCGCCAGACGCTCACGGCACCAGTGGACCAGATCGTCCCCGGTGGCCAGCCCATCAGCGCGCAGGGTAACGAACGCATGGGGTGTCTCGCCCCAGCGCGAATCCGGGCGTGCCACCACCGCAGCCTCGACCACCTCGGGGTGCTGGTAGAGCACTTCCTCAATCTCCAGCGAGCTGATGTTCTCGCCGCCGGAAATGATGATGTCCTTGGCCCGGTCCTTGATTTCCACGTAGCCATCCGGGTGCAGCACGGCCAGGTCGCCCGTGTGCAGCCAGCCATTGGCCAATGCCGTCCGGGTGGCCTCAGGGTTGTGCAAGTAGCCTTTCATCACGGTGTTGCCGCGCACCACCAGCTCGCCGAGGGTAAGGCCATCGGCTGGAACCGGATGGCCGGTATCAGTATCCAGCACCGTGGCCTCCTCAAGCATCGGGTGAGCGACACCCTGGCGGCTCATGAACTGCGCCCGGGCCTCAAGCGGCAACTCGTCGACCCCCGGCTGCCACAGGCACAATGTGCTGGGGCCGTAGCTTTCGGTCATGCCATAGGCATGGGTGATATTGAAGCCACGCGCCTCCATAGCCGCGATGACGGCACTGGGCGGGGCGGCACCGCCAGTGATCACCGATACCGGCACCGGATGGGCACTGGCATGCGCGGCGTGGATCAGCATCGACATCACCACCGGGGCGGCGCTCAGGTGAGTCACGGCATGCTCGGCGATTGCGGCGTTGATCGCATCAGGCTGGACCTTGCGCAGACACACGTGGGTGCCACCGGACAACGTCACCGCCCAGGTATGGCTCCAGCCGTTGCAGTGGAACATCGGCAAGGTCCACAGGTAGACGCTGCGCGGCCCCAACTGGAAGATCAGCGCCCCGGCGCAGGCGTTGAGGTAGGCGCCGCGGTGATGCAGCACCACGCCCTTGGGGTCCCCCGTGGTGCCGGAGGTGTAGTTGATGGCGATCGATTGCCATTCGTTCTGTGGCGCACCCAAGGGCCGCGCGGGGTCGCCCTGGGCCAGGAACGCTTCGTAGTCCAGGTCGTGGGCCAGATCGGCGCGCTCGGCCTGATCATCGTCGATGCCCACCAGCAAAGGCGGCGCATCGAGCATGGCTAGCGCCTGGTTGGCCACGGCACCGAACTCGCGATCGCAGATCAATACCTTGGCCGCGCAGTGACGCAGGATGAAGGCAATGCTGCGCGCCTCCAGGCGGATGTTGATGCACACCAGCACCGCCCCGGCACCGGGCACGCCATAGTGGGCCTCGAGCATTTCCGGGATGTTCGGCGCCAATATCGCCACCCGCTCGCCCGGCTGAACACCGACCCGCTCCAAGGCACTGGCCAGGGCGCGGCTGCGCTCATGCAACTGACGGTAGCTGTAGCGCCTTGCGCCATAGACCACCGCATCGCGTTGCGGGTACACCTGCGCGGCACGCTTGAGGAACGACAACGGCGACAGCGGGACATGGTTGGCTTCGTTGGGAGCAAGCTCGTGTTCGAGGGTTGGAACCATCATGGCAGGCCCCTCATCGACACGTTGCTCAGGTTTTGCACGCACATACCTACCTCCTGTTCTTGTTGTTATTGCGCCAGGGCGCGTTACAGGCTGCTGCACAGATGGCCGCCATCGACCACGATCTCAGCGCCGCTCATCGCCCGCCCGGCATCGCTGGCGAGCAGCAGCAAGGCGCCGTCCAGGTCCGCTGGCACGCTGAAGCGACGGCTGGGGATACGCGAGCGCAACTTGTCCCCGGCCTCGCTGGCCAGGAAGGCCTCGTTCAAATCAGTCATCACGTAGCCTGGCGCCAGGGCGTTCACTCGAATGCCATGGCGCGCCAACTCCAGCGCCATGGCGCGGGTCAGGTGGGCCAGGCCGGCCTTGGCTGCCAGGTAAGGGGCGACGGCGCCGGCCACACGGCTGGCGAGGATCGAGGTGACATTGATCAGGCTACCCCCCTTCTCCGCCACCACCATGCGCCGGGCGCTTTCCTGAGCCACGGCCCAGGCACCCTTGAGGTTGGTGTCGAGCACGTGGTTCCAGGTTTGCTCATCGCAGGCCAGCAAAGGCTGGCTGTCGCTCACCCCCGCATTGTTGACCAGGACATCCAGCGGGCCGGCGGCATCGAGCACCCGGCAGATGTCCTCGCGGCTGGTTACATCGAGGGCAAAGGCCTGCGCCCGCCCTCCGGCCACCTCGATGGCCTCCACCAACGCCTGCAGCGGCGCCTGACGCCTGGCGGTCACCACCACCTCGGCGCCTGCGGCGGCCAGGGTCATGGCGAAGTGACGACCCAGGCCGCTGGAGGCCCCGGTCACCAGGGCGCGACGCCCGTCGAGGGCGAACAGTCGGGCAAGGTTCGGCTGCATCAGTGGGCCTCCAGGCGCTGGTCGAGCAGCTTCTTCGCCAGGCTCATGCGATGCACTTCGCTCGGGCCGTCATAGATGCGAAAAGGGCGAATGTCGCGGAAGATCCGCTCCACCACGGTATCCCCGGTCACCCCGCGGCCACCCAATACCTGGACGCAACGATCGACCACCCGCCACAGCGCCTCGGCGCTGATCACCTTGGCCATGCTCGAATCGACATTGGCGCGCCGGCCCTGGTCGAGCACCCAGGCGCAATGCCAGACCGCCAGGCGCACCACGTGCAGGTCCATCATGTTGTCGGCCAGCATGAAGCCCACGCCCTGGTGCTCGCCCAGCGGCTTGCCGAAGGCGTCGCGGGTGCGCGCATAGTCGCAGGCGATGTCGTGGGCGCGGCGCGCGGCACCGAGCCAGCGCATGCAATGAGTCAAGCGTGCAGGCGCCAGACGCACCTGGGCATAACGGAAGCCCTTGCCGATCTCGCCGAGGACATCGCTCGCCGGAATACGCAGGTTGTCGAAACGCAGTTGCCCGTGGCCGCCGGTAAAACAGCTGTCCAGTGAGTCCAGCTGACGTTCATGGATGATGCCGTCGCGCTTCATGTCGGTCAGGAACATGGTCGCGGTGCCGTCCTCCATGCGCGCCATGATGATGCCGAAGTCCGCGCCTTCGGCCCCGGTGATCAGCCACTTGCGGCCATTGATCAGGTAGTCGTCGCCATCGCGGGTGGCAGTGGTGCGCAGCATCGACGGATCTGAACCGGAGCCCGGAGCAGGCTCCGTCATGGCGAAGCACGAACGGGCATGGCCCTGCACCAGCGGGCGCAACCAGCGGTCCTTCTGCGCCTCGGTGGCGACCACGTCCATCAGGTGGATATTGCCTTCGTCCGGCGCATGGATATTCAGCGCTACCGGGCCCAGCGGCGAGTAGCCGGCCTCTTCGAAGACGATCGCCTTGGCCACGTGGCTCAGCTCCAGGCCGCCCATTTCGCGGCTGGCGTGAGGCGTCAGCAAGCCAGCTGCGCGAGCGCGGGCCAGCAGATCCCGGCGCAGGGCGTCGCTAGGGCCGTGGCTCTCCTGGCGGGGGTCGTTCTCGAACGGGATGACCTGTTCGGCAATGAAGTCTCGGGTCTTGGCCTGCAAGGCAAGCAGTTCGTCCGGGAGAGTGAAGTTCATGGCTGTCCTTGTGTGTTGTTGTCTAGCGGAGGAATGGGCGGGTCGAGGCGGTTTCAGGGCAAGGCCTTGGGATTGCTGATCGCCAATCGGGCAACGGTGATCTGGCGCAATGTCTCGACCAGGGTGCGCCGGGTTTGCGTGGCGTCATGGCTGCCCTGGCGAATGGCGCGAGCCAGTTGGCGGCGCATGTCGGTCAACGTCGACGGCGCTGACTCGACCAATGCGGCCAGACGCGCCTGCTCCTGACCCTCGGCCTGAGCGCCCAAGCGGCTTTCACGGGCCGCGATGGCCATGGCGTTGGCGATCATCAGGGCCGGGTAACGCAGCTCGCCGGACAGCGTTGGCAGCAGTTGCTCCAGAAGCGTCGCACGGGCGATCTCGAGCAATTCGTGGGCGTAGGGTTGGGTCATGGTGCTTCGGCTCCAGTCATGTGCAGGATGTCGAGTTCGAGCTCCGGCAACAGCCGGGCCGTCAGTGCCAGCTCGAGCGACGGTTCGTCACCGGACAGATGGCGCTGCCCTTGCTGCAAGGCAATCACCGCCCAGCGCAGGGTGGCCATGACCTGCCAGTAGTGGAGCTGACTGCGCTCGATGCACAGCGATGACACCTCGTGGTAACCACGCAGGAAGTCCTCCAGCTGGCCGATGCCGCCGGCTTCGAGGTCTGGGCGGGTAAAGCGCCAGCAGCGGGCGGTAAACCAGCCGAGGTCCTCGCAAGGGTCGCCCCAGCCGGTGAACTCCCAGTCGAGCACGGCCTCCAGCCCTTCTTCGCTGGCCAGGTAGTTGCCGGTGCGGTAGTCACGATGCAACAGGCACAGGGTGCTGCTGCGCGGCGCATGCAGCTCGCACCAGCGCAGGCCCCATTCCAGCACCGGATAGGCATCGGCGAGGGTGTCGAGGTAGCGACGGTAGGCATCGATGGTCGCCAGCGCCGGCGAGCTGTGCGGAACGGGCAGGAAGCCCAGCGTAACGCACGGCGGGCGGACCTGATGCAGACGCGCCAGGTTGGCGCCAAGCTGCGCGGCCAGTTGCGCCCGGCCCCGAGGACCGGCGCCGGCGCTGAGCGAGCGACCGGCAGCACTACCCGGCACATACTCCATGAGGAAGAACACCCGCCCCTGCACGCGCACATCGCGGCACAGCCAGAGCGGGCGTGGCACTTTCACGCCGGCCTGGTAAACCACCTGCAGCACGGCGAACTCCTGTTCACGGTCAAGGCTGGCGGGTAGCGCTGAAAGCGCATCGCTACGCAGTACCCAACGCCGGGCACCGGCCCACGGCCCGCCTTCGATCAGCAGGTCCAGCAGCCAGTTTTCCTGGATGGCGCCGCCGTTCAGGCGCTTGCACGCCTGGATGACCACCTGCGTTGCCGAGGCCTGCTCTCGGATGAACTCGGCCAGGCGGTGGTCGTCAGTCAGGGCCGCGAACGTATCGCTGGCCTGGGAAATCGATGGTGAACTGCTCATGGGTCTGTAGGCCCTGCCTTTGGTTTCTGGTTGGCACAAGCCAAAGAGCAAGGCCTGGGCCAACCCTTCAAGAAACAGCCACAGCCCCCATGCAGCCTGGGTTCTGACAACGCACCGACCAGCGTAAGCCAGGTTGATCGTTGCATATTTGAAAGCTATTGATTCATTATCGAAACATTTCATATATGAACAGGTCCCGTGATGGATGTCCTTGCCTCTCAGGTCGTGGTGCTGATCAGCCACTTGCAGCGCCCCCGACAACGGAGCCGGCTCGCCCATGTGGTGGCCGGGCTCACGAGGGACTACCCCGATACCCGTATCGAAGTCCTCGACACCTCGGTGGCTGAAGCACTGCAAACCGCCCACGAACTGGAGCAGGCAGGCAAGGTCGATGTATTCGTCTGCGCCGGAGCGACCGCCGCCTACCTGCGCAAACACCTGACACGCCCGGTCCTGGCGATGCGCGTGGGCAGTGGCGACCTGCTAAGGGCATTGGGACAGGCCCGCGAACGCTCCTCCCAAGTGGCCGTGCTCAGCTACAGCCACATCAACCACGACCTGCAAGCCATGGCCGCGCTCTTCACCGTCCAGGTTCACCAGGCCTCCTACACCTCCCTGGAACAGGCCCGCCAGGCCGTCGAACAGGCGGCCCAGCTAGGCTGTCGCAGCATCATCGGCTCGTCGACGGTGGTGGAGCTGGCGGAGCAGGCAGGGCTGCATGGCGTGCTGTCGCTGAGCGAAGACACCGCGCGCAAAGCGCTGGAGGAAGCCCTGGGCATTCTCGACACTCAACGCGTCGAGATCGCCAAGCGACGGCATCTGAATGCCGTGCTGCGGCATATCCCCGCCGGCGTAGCGGCGGTCGACAACCAAGGCGTGGTGCAGTCGCTCAACCCGGCCCTGGCGCAGTTGCTGGACCTGCCGGTTAGCGCAGCGCTGGGTCGGCCGCTGCAGCAGCTGTGCCCGGAACTGGACCTGCAGCAGGCGCTGCAGGAGGGTACGGGAGAAGAGAACCGTGTGATGCGGCTAGGCTCGCACGCCGTGGTGAGCAATTTGCTGCCTATCCTGGAAAACGGCGAACGTACCGGCCTGGTCCTGACCTGCCAGGACATCACTGTCGTGCAGCGTGCCGACCAACGCATCCGATCCACCCGCCGCCCCGGTGCTTTCACTGCCCGTTACCGGCTCGACCAGCTCAATGGCAATAGCAAAGCCAACCGCGAGATGCTGCAATTGGCCAAGCGTTTTGCCGCCAGCCATTCGACCATCCTGATTACCGGTGAAAGCGGCACCGGCAAAGAGCTGCTTGCCCAGGGAATCCATAACGAAAGCCCGCGCCGGCAGGGCCCCTTTGTCGCCATCAATTGCGCGGCGTTTCCCGAGTCGTTGCTGGAAAGTGAATTGTTCGGCTACGAGGAAGGCGCCTTCAGCGGCTCGCGCAAAGGTGGCAAGCCAGGCCTGTTCGAAGCGGCACACCGCGGCACGCTGTTCCTCGACGAGATCGGCGACATGCCGGTTTCGCTGCAAACACGCCTGCTGCGCGTGCTGCAAGAGCGCGAAGTCCTACGCCTGGGCAGCACCGAACCGATTGCCATCGACGTGCGCATCATTGCCGCCACCCACCAGGACCTGCGCAGCGCCATGGACGATGGCGATTTCCGTACCGACCTGTATTTCCGGCTCAACATCCTGCGTCTGCAGACCACCCCGCTGCGAGAGCGCCCTGAGGACATTGCCCTGATCTGCCGGGGCATCAGCCGGCGCCTGCTCGTTCAGGGGCAACCACCGGGAGCTGCAGACATCCCCGCCGCACTGCTGCCGTACCTTGAACGCTATGCCTGGCCGGGCAATGTCCGAGAACTGGAGAATGTGATCGAGCGCGCGATGCTCTCGGCGCGCGAACTGCTTCAGGACCACCACGTGAACGAGCAGTACCTGGCACGCGTGCTACCTGAACTGTGCGAAGGCCCTTCCCCTTCACCCGCCCGCGAAAGAATGTCAGGCGAAACGGACCTGCACAGCATCGGCAAGGCTGCGCAACTACGCCATGTAAAAGAAACGTTGGAAAACTGCCACGGCAACCTCGACGAAGCCGCCCGCCGCCTCGGCATCAGCCGCACAACCTTGTGGCGGCGCTTGCGATCGGCCCATTGAATGAAAGCCCCAGCACCATGTTCAATCCATGACGTCTGGTTGGTCAGTCTCAAGGTCCGATACCGCCTGACCGTCCGCGAGCTGACTGGCTCGGCGTACATCGCCGGGTTGCCAGCGATACTGACCGCTTTCGCCCCCTAGCGGACAGCGACCGCGCATGCAGTGCGGCTACAGTAGAGGTCGCTCCAGCTTGACCCATTCCTGCACGGTCGGGCGCTGCCATTGCCGCTGGGCATAATCCTCCAACTGTGCGGGAAGGCTGTCGCCATTGAGTATCAACCGGTTCAGCATCAACGCGAGGTCCACATCGGCGATAGACCATTGGTCAAAAAGATGCCCTGAGCTATCGGCCAGCAGCTGTTGCGCAACTTCCACCAACTTCTGCGTCGAAGACTGACCAGCAGCTGACAACGCACCGTACTTGGCACCATAGAACACAACAAGCGTGGAGCGCTCCTGGCGGATGGGGAGCAAATCACTGCGTAGCCAGGCTTGAACTTGCCTCGCCTTGGCACGTTGCAGTGGATTTGTCGGGTAAATTGGGTTCTGAGGAAATAGATCTTCCAGGTACTCGGTAATTGCCGATGATTCAGACAACGGAAAGCCGTCATGCACCAACGTGGGCACTCGCTGAGTCTGTGAAAGGTGAGAATAGTCCCGTGCCTGATGCTCCCGCGTAGCCAGGTCAAGGGTATTCATCCTGAATGCAATTCCCTTTTCACGAAGCGCCACAAAGCATGACATGGCGTAAGGGCTGGTGAATTGAGCGTCTACGTACAAGCACAGCTTTGAATCGTTCATACCGTCATCTCCATATGCAGGAGAAAGTACGGTATTGGTTCTGAAGTTATAAATAAAATTCATGATTTTCATAGGGGCATTCCTGCAGGGAATGCAACCGTGGTGCACTAGAACTCTACCTTCCCCCGCCCCGCCTTGACCGTGCTGCGCCTGGCTTTCCCCTCCAGGCGGCGGGC
Organism: Pseudomonas sp. TE21394; assembly: GCF_054057835.1. Taxonomy (NCBI): domain Bacteria; kingdom Pseudomonadati; phylum Pseudomonadota; class Gammaproteobacteria; order Pseudomonadales; family Pseudomonadaceae; genus Pseudomonas; species Pseudomonas sp. TE21394. The sequence goes on from NZ_JBSRZR010000001.1 coordinate 4,763,612, forward strand.
CTTCGAACCGAGGGTCGGCTTGGTGGGGCGGCGTTTCTTCTCGGTCTTGCCGGCAGCGATGATCAACCCGGCAAGACGCGCCAATGCGTCCACACGGTTCTGCTCCTGGGTGCGGTACTGCTGCGCCTTGATGATCAACACGCCGTCGACGGTGATGCGACTGTCACGCAGCGCCAGCAGCCGCTCCTTGTAGAACTCAGGCAACGATGAGGCCGGGATGTCGAAGCGCAGGTGCACAGCGCTGGACACCTTGTTGACATTCTGCCCACCGGCGCCTTGCGCGCGGATGTAGGTGAGTTCGATTTCGGCGTCTGGCAGATGCACGTTATTGGAGATGGTAAGCATGGCATGGGCCCTTGTGAACGCCCCCATTATCACCGCCTTTGCCGCTCTCCCATAGAACAACACAGACTCTTTAACCGGATTTTCAGCAAAATGCGGAAAGTCTTGCGGCTACAGGCTTGTTTTTCGGAAAACGCTCAACGAATAGCCTGTCACGACTTCTCACCTGCAAGGACATCTGCAAATGAAAGCCATCGTCTACGACACTCCAGGCCTTCCGATTGAAGATCCCCAGTCGCTGTTCGAGCACGAACTGCCCAAGCCCACAGCTAAGGCCAGGGATCTGCTGGTCGAAGTCAAGGCCATCGCGGTAAACCCGGTCGACACCAAGGTCAGAGCCAGCCGTGGCGGCGACCGCCCTCAAGTGTTGGGTTGGGATGCAGTCGGTATCGTTCGCGAAGTCGGCGCCGAGGTGTCGTTGTTCCAGCCTGGCGACGAAGTGTTCTACGCCGGCGCAATCGACCGCCCCGGTAGCTACAGCGAATTTCACCTGGTCGACGAGCGCATCGTCGGGCACAAGCCCCGTACGCTGGACAACGCCAGCGCCGCCGCCTTGCCGCTGACCTCCATCACCGCCTGGGAGCTGCTGTTCGACCGCCTGGCTGTACAGGAAAATGGCGGCGCCGGTCAGAGCCTGCTGATCATCGGCGCCAGCGGCGGTGTCGGCTCGATCCTGCTGCAGCTCGCCCGCAAGCTTACTCGACTCCAGGTGATCGGCAGCGCTTCGCGCCCTGAAACCCAGACCTGGGTCACTGAGCTCGGCGCGCATCACGTGATCGATCATTCGGCAGCCATTGCTCCGCAACTGCAGCAACTCGGGCTCGACCCGGTGGACTATGTGATAAGCCTGACCCACACCGACAGCTACCTGGAGCAGATCGTCGAAGTATTGCGCCCGCAGGGCAAGCTCGCCCTGATCGACGACCCAGCGCAGCTGGATGTAGTGCCGTTCAAGCGCAAGTCGCTTTCGGTGCATTGGGAGCTCATGTTCACCCGCTCGCTGTACCAGACCGAAGACATGATCAAGCAGCATCAATTGTTGGAAAAAGTGTCGTCACTGATCGATGACGGGGTTATCCGGACTACCGTCGGCGAGCACTTCGGCAGCATCAGTGCCAGCAACCTCAAACGGGCCCACGCGTTGATCGAAAGCGGCAAGGCGAAAGGCAAGATTGTCCTGGAAGGCTTCTGATCATTCATCCACGCAAGGACTGGACAATGAACGCATGGTTCAAGATGGCTGGCCTGGCGCTGGCAGTCGCCATCAATGGTATGGCGGTCGCCGACAGCGCTAGCGGCACTGGGGCACGCCTGGAACGCGTCCACGCATTCAATGGAGCGATGCCGACCGGCGTGACGGTGAGCGAAACGGGGCGGATATTCGTGAACTTCCCAAGATGGGGTGATGACGTGCCGTACACGGTGGCAGAAGTCGCTCAAGGGCGTTTGCTGCCCTACCCTGACCTGCAGACCAATGCGCCTGATCTTGCGCATCCGGCGCAAAATTTCATCAGTGTGCAAAGCGTGGTTGCCGACGGCAGAGGTCGTCTCTGGGTGCTCGACACGGCCGCGCCGAAGTTCGCCCAACCCATACCGGGTGGCGCGAAACTGGTCGCCATCGACCTGGGCACCAACAAACCCGTGAAGACGGTGGTTTTCCCCGATTCGGTCATCCTGCCGAGTACCTATGTGAACGATGTCCGCTTCGACTTTCGGGTGGGCGATGAAGGTACGGCATATGTCACGGACTCTTCAGTCAGTGGCCCGGGCGGGATCATTGTCGTCGACCTTGCCAGCGGCAATGCTGTGCGCCGCCTGAGCGGCGCCCTTTCCACTTCGGCAGACCCTGCATTCGTTCCCGTCGTGGAAGGCAAACCGGCGCTGGTCACGCGCAATGCCAGAGGCGAGGCTGGTCTGTTGACCGTGGCTTCGGACGGTATCGCACTGTCCAGCGACGGGCAGACCTTGTATTTCTGCCCGTTGTCGAGTCGACGTCTTTACTCAGTGCCCACGCAGCTGCTGCGCAACCCATCAATAAGCGAAACCGAGCTGGAACAAGCGGTGGTCGACCTGGGCGAGAAAGGTGCTTCGGACGGACTCGAGGCCGATGCCAATGGCGCTGTCTATGCTGGCGATTACGAACATAACGCTATTCGCAAACGCCGCGCCGATGGCAGCTGGCAGACCCTGGTCGAGGATTCCCGCGTGCTCTGGCCGGATACCTTGTCCATCGGCCCGGATGGATACCTTTACTTCACCGCCAACCAATTGCATCGGTCGGCAGGCTTCAACGATGGGCAAGACAAACGCGTGAAGCCCTATGGCCTGATGCGTGTGAAGATCGACGCCGGGCCCGCCCGGACGTATTGACACCGCGGCATGGCGTGACGGGGTCACCAGCCCCGTCATCCTCCTGCGCCACTGGCCAGGACTTGCTCGAAACGCTCCGTCAGGAACGCTCTCAGCGCCTGGACAGCCGGCGTGAGCGATGTTCGGTGAGCGCACACCAGCTGCAAGGGCGCGGGTTGACCGTAATCATCAGGGAACAGCTCGATCAGGCGCCCTGCGCGCAGGTCCGCCAGAACGTCCAGCCTGGACTTGTAGACGATGCCAAATCCTGCAACGCCCCAGCGCCTCACGATATCGGCGTCGTCGCTGACGCGATCACCGGTCACCGGTATGGTCCTGATTCCGTCGGGCGTATTGAAACTCCATCGCTCGTAGGTCTGTTCGCCCATCACATAGCGCAGGCAGTTGTGCCCGGCCAGATCATCCAGGTTGACTGGTGCGCCATGTTGAGCGACATAGTCGGGTGAAGCGCAAACCGTTCGGCGATTTTTCGCAGCAAGCATCAGCGAGACAAGGCTGGAATCAGCCAGCTGGCCGTACCTGATACTCGCATCCAGTTGCTCGCCGACAAGGTCAGCCACCTGATCGCTGACCCGCAGTTGCAGCAGCAATCCAGGATGCAATTGCTGGAACTCGTCAAGCCAGGGCAGCAGCACATTCCTGCCGATATCCGAAGGCATGGACAGGCGCAGCACACCAGCGATTTCATCGCGCCCCTCGCTCAGGGCAACCTCACCATTACCCAGCGCCTCCAGGGCCTGGCGAGCATGGGCCAGGTATCGCTCGCCATCGACCGATAGGCGCAAACGCCGCGTGGTGCGCACGAACAGCCTGGCGCCCAGGCTACCCTCCAGACGCTGGACAGCCCCACTGGCCAATGCCGGCGAGATATCCAGCAACCTGGCCGCTGCCGAAAAACTGCCTGCGGAGGCTGTGGTGACGAAGACCTGAAGGTCATCAACCCGAACTATTTTCTTCACAGTGGACAATGCTTGACCTGGGCGTGAGGGCCCCAAGGGTAACGACATTGCAGACTCACGCCCAGCCTTCACTTGCAGGAATGCCGAGCCGGAAACTTGCTCAGGCGCCGAAATTGGACACGATCGAGCTTCGCGGCCGAAAGGTCGCGGCCACTGATGAGGCCTCCTGGCGGCCGCCATGGTCCACTCACCAAAAGCCGAACCAGTAGGCGTCAGGATGGCCTGGCGAATGTTTCAGAGCCTCCACCGCACATGCCCAAATTGCGCTGGCGCTGGCCGGCAACAGACAGCAAACCACCTGTTCACCTGTCACCCCAGAATATCGTCCCCACGAAATTAACGCGTTTTGTCAGTTGCCCGGGGATTTCATGCATAACGGCCAATTTCCCGAAGGTCATATTCATACACAGACCTTCCTGTGTGTGACTTGAGGTAAGCAGTCATGACTAACAATCAAGACAAGGGTGGTACCCAAGGCAATACTGGCACCGGCATGGGTAACAATACTGCGGGCACTGGACAGCAAGGCGGGCAAGGACCAGGCGGTGGCATGCCAGATCAACAGCAGAAAGGTGGCGGTCAGGCCGGTCAAAGGCCTGAAGACAGGATGAACAAGGACCGGGAGCGCTCTCGCGACACTGGGAGCCAAGGTGGCCAGGCCGGCCAGGCGACGGATAAACAAAACCTGACGGATAAAGACCGCATGGGCGGCCAGCAGCAGAAGCAGACGGACGATCAGCAATGGAATAAAGACCGCTAATCGATGCGCAGGGCATCAGGGCGAGTCCGGCCCTGATGCCTTGGTTGACGGGCGAGGCTGCCCGCCTGGACGACCGTCAGACAACCGGGCATTCAACAATTCACAAACCCCATGGCAAACCGAAGCGTCGACGCCACCACGCTCATGTGGTGTTCATGGACTTGCGGGCACCGACCTTGAGCGCCTGGCGGTTGTCAAACAGGTCGATCATCGATCGCCCCGACTCCGGCTGCGCCCTAGCCTGGCTCGCGGCGAAACACCAGCACCCGGGCCACGCTGCGCTGACACACGGCGCCGTCCTGATTGCAGGTTTCGCTTTCCAGCAGCGCCATGCCGCGCTCGGGTCGGGACTTGGAAGTAATCAGTTCCTTCACTGTCGTCGTGACGCGTAATCTGTCGCCCGGACGCACGGCCCTTGGCCAGCTGATCTCGCTGCCAGCGCCGATCAGCCCGCCAGCCAGCGGTACGCTTTCAACCAGCAAGCGCATCGTCACTGCCGCCGTATGCCATCCGCTTGCCGCAAGGCCGTTGAAAAAACTTGCCTGCGCCGCTTCGGCATCGGTATGAAAGGGCTGCGGATCGAAATCGGCGGCGAACTGCAAAATGCGCTCGGTGGTCATTTCATAGGCGTCGCTGGCGAAGGACGCCCCCACCGCAAGGTCCTCGAAATACAGCTTGTTCTGCCCGACAGCTGCCATGTGCGCTCTCCTGTTTCGATGTTGAAGGGCCTCTGGCGCCCTGTTGTTCATGCAGAAACGACCCGCCTGGCATCCCGCCGCACTGCTTGCGGCGGCACGCCGAAGCCGCGGATGAACACCTCGCGCATGTGCCGCCGGTCCCTGAAGCCGGTCTCCCTGGCGACCACCTCGAGGCTATGCCGGCTCTGCTCGATCATCAACCGCGCAGCCTCCAGGCGCAGGCTTTCCACGGCCTTGGCCGGTGATTGCCCGGTTTCGGCGGTGAACACGCGGGTAAACTGACGCGGGCTCAGATGCACCACCCCGGCAAGCTCCTCGACGCTCAACGAACGGCTCAAATGCCTGCGGGCATAATCCAGCGCGGCCTGGATACGGTCCGAGCGGGGCGACAACGCGAGCAGCTCGGAATGCTGGGATTGCCCGCCTGAACGGCGCTGGTGCATGACCAGCTTGTGTGCCACCGACCTGGCCACTTCGGCGCCCAGGTCTTTTTCCACCATGCCCAGCGCCATGTCCAGGGCTGAAGTCATGCCGGCCGAGGTCCATACAGAACCATCCACGATAAAGATGCGGTCTTCCTCCACCTCGACCTGCGGATACATCTCGCGCAGCTTTCTGGCATAGGCCCAGTGCGTTGTCGCTCGTCGCCCATTCAGCACCCCCGCATGGGCCAGGACGAACGTGCCGGTGCACAGGCCGGCAGTGCGCCGGGCACCTTCGACAAAGCCGCGCACACTGGCCAGCACGGCCTCATCAGGCGTCGTCAAAGGTGTCAGTGTACCCGCGACCATCCAGGTGTCGGCCAAGCCTGGAGTACCCAAGGGCAGCGTATCGACATGCATGCCCAGGGAAGAGCGCACGGTGCCGCCGTGGATGGAAAAGTTCTGAATCCTGTATACCGCCTCGCCGGTGACGATATTGGCAAACTCGAACACGGCCTGGGTCGCCAGGGACATGATCTGGAAGCCTTCGGTGATCAGATAGCCCACCCGGTGCATCGCCGAACTCCTGCTGTGATGTCTCGAAAGCGTACCATATACGTCGTTTGAGACAAGCATGACCCTTGTCATCATGGCTCCACCGCAACTCACCACTGGAGCATGACCATGACGCAGCAATTCAAAGGCACCGCGCTCATTACCGGCGCTTCCACCGGAATCGGCTCGATCTACGCAGAACGCCTGGCCCGCCGCGGCTACGACCTGGTACTGGTGGCGCGCAACCGCGAGCGCCTGAACGACCTGGCCAGCCGCCTTACCACCGAAACCCGACAGAATGTGGAAGTGTTTCCGGCAGACCTGGCCAATGTCGACGACCTGGCCAAGGTGGAGCGCAAGCTGCGCGAAGACGCCAGTATCAGCCTGCTGGTGAATAATGCCGGCATCGGCACCCATACCAGCCTGCTGGAAAGTGATGTCGAGCACATGGCCGAAATGATCACCCTCAACGTCACCGCCCTCACCCGCCTGACCTACGCCGCCGTACCGGGCTTTGTCGCGCGCCGACAAGGCGCAGTGATCAACATCTCGTCGGTGGTGAGCCTCGCCCCGGAGCGGCTCAATGGCGTGTATGGCGGCAGCAAGGCCTATGTCACCGCTTTCAGCCATTCCCTGCACAGCGAGCTTGCCGACCAGGGCATCAAGGTCCAGGCGGTACTGCCCGGCGCTACCGCCACCGACTTCTGGCAGATTGGCGGCTTGCCAGTCGAGAACCTGGACCCCGCCATCGTGATGTCGGCCGCGGACCTGGTGGACGGCGCCCTGCAGGACTTCGACGCCGGCGTGCTGATCTCGATTCCCTCGCTGCATGACTTCAAGGCGTTCGAGCGCTACGAAGCCAGCCGCCAGGCCCTGTTCAGCCAGCTGTCCAATAACCGCCTTGCCCCACGCTACGACGCCAATTGACCTGCACAGGAAACGCACCCATGAAACTCAGCGCCAACACCATTTTCATCACCGGCGGTACCTCGGGCATTGGTCGCGCCCTCGCCGAGGCTTTCCACCAGCGTGGCAATCAGGTGATCGTGGCGGGCCGCCGCCAGGCACTGCTGGACGAGATCGCCCAGGCCAACCCCGGTATCGATACCGTGCAGCTCGATATCAACGACCCGCAGCAGATCAGGGAGGTCGCCCAGGAGGTCATCCGGCGCCACCCTGCGCTGAACGTGATCATCAACAACGCGGGCATCATGCCCTTCGACAACCCGGCATCGGGCGACCATGACGACGCTCAGGCGGTGAGCCTGCTACAGACCAACCTGCTCGGCCCGGTACGTGTCAGCGCCGCTTTCGTCGAACACCTGAAACGCCAGCCTGACGCCTACATCATCAACAACAGCTCGGTGCTGGCCTACTTGCCGCTGGCGGCCACCGCGCTGTATTCGGCGACCAAGGCGGCCCTGCATTCCTATTCCCTGTCGCAGCGTTTCAGCCTGCGTGACACCAGCGTGAAAGTGCTGGAAATCGCCCCACCGTGGGTTGATACCGACCTGGTTCACAAAAGCGGTGATGAACGTGCCATGCCGCTCGATGCTTTCATCGATGAAACCTTGATCAAGCTCGAGACCGCGACAACCGAGGTGCTGGTGGACCGGGTCGTCGCGCTGCGCGCCAACCAGGGGATCAACGAGCACGCGCTGATCAACCAGTTCAACCTGGCGCTGGTCGAGAACCCGATTCCCGTTGCCTGAGCGGGCCCCGTGGGCCGCCCCCACCCATTTCATCGCCAGGCCGTCACCAGGCCGAACGGAATGACGCGCCATAGGCACCAGGCGGCAACCAGCTGGCACCACCCGCTCTCCCTCGGGAGCGGATGGTCCCGGTCAGTTGGCCCCAGGTGGTTCGACCGTCAAGCCCGACCTCCCGCCGCCGGGCCATAGCCCGTAACCGCAATGACGGTCAATTCCGACGAGACGACCGAAGCAGGTTGTCGATCTCCGCCACGATCTGCCGTGTCGCGTCCTCGATCGGCCCTTCATTACGGCACAGCACCCAGCCGTGTTCCGCGGCCGCACGTTCGAACGCCTCGGTACAGGCCACCTGCTCGTCCAGGCTGTGCATCACCGTGCTGCCCAGCCCGCGCGTTCTTGCCGCCGCCCTTGCCCATGAGATACCAGGGGCGGTGACCACCCCGATGTGCAGATCCGGCACTTGCACCTTACGCGCGATGTTCAGCCGCAGGATCTCGGCGAACGGCACTGTACGCCGGAAAGCGGCATCCGAGGGGTACCAGCGATCGATCAGAATGATGCTGCCCGGTGGTTGCGCCGGCAGGATGTGCCGGGAAATCCAGGCACGGCTTTCGGCAAGGCGCGCGCACACGTTCAACTCAAGCTCCCGGCAGGGCTGCCTGGCGAGCTGGTTGACGATGGCCATGGTTTCTCCCCGACAGGGGTCGCTGTTCTTTTCGCTCAGGCGGATGACTTTGTGCCCGGCCACTCGCAAGGCTTGGGTAACCGCCTCGAGAAGCGTGGTCTTGCCGGTGCCCTTGGGCCCATCAATGGAAACAAACAGCGGGCGGGTCATCGTTCAGTACCAGTCGGGCCGGGCGCCGGATGAGAGCATTGATCGCGGCATGGCTGCAAGGGGTAGCCGACAGGAACATCGGTATCCCGAAGCAATGCTCCAGCCCCACCCGACGCTCAGGCGGGCTGTTCGTCGACAAGCGGCCAATCCGTGCTGACCACACGGTTGCGCCCTGCTTCCTTGGCTTTGTACAAGCGCTCGTCGGCGCATTTGAGGATGGCGGTGGAGGTCTGCTCCGCGGAGCTGCGACAGGCAACCCCGATGGAAACCGTCATGGCCCCGACCTTGTCCAGCGGGCTGGTCGCGATCGTCGTGCGGATGCGTTCGGCAATCTCGGTTGCCATTTGCAGGCCCGTATTCGGCAACAGCAGGCAGAACTCTTCTCCCCCGGCGCGGCAAGCCAGGTCACCTGCGCGGGAACAGGACTGGATAATGCCCGCGATATGCTGCAGGGCGACATCTCCCACATCGTGCCCCCAGGTATCGTTCACCCGCTTGAAGTGGTCGATATCCAGCGCCAGCGCGCAGTACGGCTGCGCCTGCGCGTCGAGGATAGTCAGCGCAGCGTTCATGCCCCGGCGGTTGACCAGGCCGGTCAGCGGGTCACTTTCTGCAGCATGGTTCAGGCTGCTGATCTTCTGGTCCAGCGACTGGATCCCCGACACCAGTGCGCTGCGAATCGCCGCGGCCTCGGCATACCAGGCGTTCATCGTATGCAATTCCCGGCTGGCGGCGAGTTCAGGAACATGTTGCGCACTGTTGGCCAACTGACGCAGCGGACGAGTGACCCAGGTGGATACCACCAGCATCAGTGCCAGCCCGAGCAGGCTAACCGGAAGCAACTTGAACAACATGTCATGCATCAGGTTACGCAACGGATGCAACGCGTTGTCTCGCGGTTGCTGGGTGACCACTGCCCAGTGCGCGCCCTTGACCTCGGCATACCCGGCCAACATCGGGATACCCCGGTAATCGGTCGCCTCCAGCTCTCCCTCTTCCCCGCCGCGCAAGGCGGCATGAGCGGTGGCGCTGGTGCTCAGTACCGCCCCTAGCCTGGTTGCATCCGGGTGGTACAGGATCTGCAGGTTTTCATCCACGACGAACGCAAATGCATCAGCCAGTTGATGGCCACCCAGCAGGTGACTCATGACCCCGCCCTCACGCAGGTTGACCACCCCGCCAATCAACCCGAGCACATTGCCTGCGCCGTCGCGTACCGGGTTGGAGATGAGCACACTGAAATGGCCCGCAGGGGAAATGAACGCCTGGCTGACCAACGGGCGCCCCGCGCTTGCCGCTCGCCTGACGGCTTTGGCGAGTTTAACGGCTTTGTCGAAGTCCAGATGCGGGTAACCGTCAAGGATGTTCCCCGAAGCATCGGCCGTGATCACGATTTGCAGCTCGGAATCCTGCACCTGCAGGCGTTTCACTTCGGCTTGCACCAGGTCACGATCAGTAAAACCCGAGCCGATCAGCTGGCTGCTGTATTGCAGGCGCTCATGCACCGAATGGATGAACTGATCGATGCCCGACGCCACCTTGTAGGCGTAGGCCTTATGGGACTCCAGCGCCGAACGGATCAGCGCGTCCCGCAACACCCCATGGGCCACAATCAGGCATGTGGCCAGGGTGACCAGGACACTGGCTGACAACAGCACCAGCATCAGGCCGCGGATGCCAATGAACTGCGCGCTCTTTCGCTCCATGAAACCGGCTCCCCCCCTGCCCCCTTCAGAGCGTAGAAGACTCCGGTATCGGCGCAAGGAGCAACGCAACCTTGTGTAGAAGCGGCCTTCTTTCGCGAAGGGCCGCTTCTACAGGGGCCTGCATTGGCGCAGGCCTGTCAGGCGTTACACCGCCAGCGCGCGCTCACGCAGCTCGCTGTTGAGGATGCGGTCGTTCTCGCTGTAGTCGACCGGGCAGTCGATCACGTGCACGCCCGGGGTCTTGATGCAGTGCTCGAGCAGCGGCAGCAGGCCGTCGGCGCTTTCCACGCGGTGGCCGTTGGCACCGTAGGCTTCGGCGTACTTGACGAAGTCCGGGTTGCCGTAGTCCAGGCCGAAATCGGTGAAGCCCATGTTGGCCTGCTTCCAGCGGATCATGCCGTAGCCGTCGTCACGCAGGATCACCACGGTGATGTGCATGCCCAGGCGTACTGCCGTTTCCAGCTCCTGGCTGTTCATCATGAAGCCACCGTCGCCGCACACCGAAATCACCGGGCGGTCCGGGTGCACCAGGTGCGCCGCCATCGCCGATGGCAGGCCGGCGCCCATGGTCGCCAAGGCGTTGTCCAGCAGCACGGTGTTGGGCCTGTGCGCCTTGTAGTTGCGGGCGAACCAGATCTTGTAGATACCGTTGTCCAGGGCCACGATGCCTTCGGACGGCAGCACACGACGGATGTCGGCCACCAGGCGCTGCGGGTAGACCGGGAAGCGGTTGTCGTCGGCGCCTTCGGCGATCTGCGCTTCGTTGGCTTCGCGGATAGCCATCAGGCGGGTGAAGTCCCAGTGCGAGGTGTCGTTCAGCGCTTCGCCGATCTGCCAGACGGCGTTGGCGATGTCACCGATCACTTCCACCTGTGGGAAGTACACGGCATCGACTTCGGCAGAGCGGAAGTTGATGTGGATGACTTCGGTGCCGCCACGCACCATGAAGAATGGCGGCTTCTCGATCACGTCGTGACCGATGTTGACGATCAGGTCGGCGGCCTCGATCGCGCGGTGAACGAAGTCGCCGGACGACAGCGCAGCGTTGCCGAGGAAGCGCGGGTGGCGCTCGTCGACCACACCTTTACCCATTTGCGTGGTGATGAACGGGATGCCGGTCTTGTCGATCAGTTGCTTGAGGACCTTGGCGGTCATCTTGCGGTTGGCGCCGGCGCCGATCACCAGGATCGGGTTGCGCGCGTTCAGCAGCTTCTGCACGGCCGCCTCGATGGCCACGTGTTCGGCCAAGGGGCGGCGGTGCAGGCTTGGCGGGATCGGCAGTGCGTCGGTCTGCTCGGCGGCGATGTCTTCCGGCAGCTCCAGGTGCACGGCACCCGGCTTTTCTTCTTCAGCCAGACGGAACGCTTCGCGCATGCGCGACGGAATGTTGTCGGCTGAGGCGAACTGGTGAGTGTACTTGGTGATGGGGTCCATCATGCCGCACACGTCGATGATCTGGAAACGGCCCTGCTTGGACTTCTTGATCGGCTTCTGGCCGGTGATCATCATCATCGGCATGCCGCCCAGGTAGGCGTAGGCGCTGGCGGTAACCAGGTTGGTCGCGCCGGGGCCGAGGGTGGACAGGCTGACGCCGGTCTTGCCGGTCAGGCGGCCGTAGGTGGCAGCCATGAAACCTGCGGACTGCTCGTGACGGGTCAGGACCAGCTTGATCTTCGACTTGCGCAGGGATTCCAGCAGGTCGAGGTTTTCCTCACCGGGAATGCCGAATACATACTCGACACCTTCGTTTTCCAGGCATTGCACAACGACATCGGCGGCCTTGGCCATTTAGGGTACTACCTCAAAATCTTCGTGGGATTGCAGCTTTATCAAGCTGCGTGACTGAGATGTTGCAGGATGTCTCAGTGGCGCGCATCGTAGGCCCTCCGGTTAATAATAATAAATATATTGTTATGATGCCTGACATCACAGTTCGTTATGAATTCACCCCTCTGATGAGTAGTCCGCGAGCATGAATCTCAAGGCATTGCGTTGCTGCGTCGAAATCGTTCGCCAAGGCAGCTTCACCAAAGCCGCGCAACACCTGCACATCGCCCAGCCGGCGCTGAGCATGGCCGTTACCCGCCTGGAGGAAGAACTGGGCGTGACCTTGTTCAACCGCACCACACGCAAAGTCATTCTCACCGCCGAGGGCGAGCGGTTCCTGCCGCGGATTGCCTCGGCCCTGCGCGAAATGGACGTGGCCCGCCAGGAACTGCGCGACATGGCCGACCTCAAGCGCGGCGAAGTCCGCCTGGGTATTCCACCCATGTTCGGCCTGCACTATGTGCCCGGGTTGATGAACGCCTTCCGCCGGCTCTACCCAGGCATCGCCATGACCGTATTCGAAGGCAGCGCCGAGGACATCGGCCATCGCCTGGAACAGCGGGAAATCGACCTGGCGCTACTGGAATCCAGGCGCGTACCGCCGGACAAGGAATCGATCCTGCTGGGCAGCGACGAAATGCTGGCGTGCATGCACCCCGATCACCCGTATGCCGACAAGGCCTTCCTCACCGCCGAGGACCTGCGCAACACCGACATGGTGGTATTCGACCGCACCTTCGTGCAGCGTCACCTGCTGGATGCGTTCTTCGCCGAACACGGCATCACTTACCAGGTGGCACTGCAGAGCAACTTCGTCTCGCTGGTGGTGCAGGCCGCACTGGACAACATGGGTGTGGCCACCCTGCTGCGCTCGGTGCAGCAGCGCACGCCAGGCATTGTCGGCGTGCCGTTCCGCCCAGCGCAGCTGATGAGCTTCCGCCTGTGCTGGCGGTCGGGGGAATACCTGTCGCTGGCCAGCAAGCGGTTCATCGACTTTGCCGCGCAAACCCATTACCTGGAACGCTGAGGCCAGCTCTTTCACCGCTGAAGCCGGTGGGCTTGCGCGACGCATGAAGGGCCGGCCGTCATTCAGCAGGCTGGCCAGTGTCGGCGAAACCATTACAATGCCTGCTCCTCATCGAAATATGTTTTTCCCATGAAATCACTGCTTTACGCCGCAACCCTACTGTTTTCCTTCACCCTTCCAGCTCTTGCAAGCCCTCCGGCGACCTTCGCCGAGGCCAAAGTGGTGGCCAAGCAGAAGGTGTACCTGGACCAGGCCAGCAGTGCCATGGGCGACCTGTACTGCGGTTGCAAATGGACCTGGGTGGGCAAGTCCGGCGGGCGTATCGACGCCGCCTCGTGCGGCTACCAGACGCGCAAACAGCAAAACCGCGCCGAGCGCACCGAGTGGGAGCACATCGTGCCCGCCTACACCTTCGGCAGCCAGCGCCAGTGCTGGAAGAACGGCGGCCGCGAGCATTGCGTGGACGATGACCCGGTGTTCCGCGCCATGGAAGCCGACCTGTTCAACCTCTACCCGGCGGTGGGCGAGGTCAACGGCGACCGCAGCAACTTCAACTACGCCATGGTGAATGGCAATGCCGGGCAATACGGGCAGTGCAGTACCAAGGTCGACTTCGTGCAGCGTGTCGCCGAACCGCGGGATGCAGTGAAGGGCCTGGTGGCGCGCACCACGTTCTACATGTACGACCGCTACAAGCTGAACATGTCGCGCCAGCAGCAGCAGGTGCTGATGGCCTGGGACCGGCAGTACCCGGTATCGGCCTGGGAGAAGGAGCGTGAGCGCCGCATTGCGGCGATCATGGGGCACGCCAACCCGTTCGTGACCGGCGAGCGCAAATGGACTGCCAACTACAAACCGGTAGGTAGCGGCGTGGTGCAAGCGGTTGCGGCGACGCCTGCCAAGAGCGAAGCCAGGCCGAGCCTGGCCCGCACCGGCCCGGTGGGGGCGGTGCTTGGCAACCGCAACAGCCACGTTTATCACCTGGCCAGCGGCTGCCCGGGGTATACCCAGGTTACCCCGAAGAACCAGGTCACCTTCGCCACTGAGGGTGAGGCGCAAGCGGCGGGTTACCGCAAGGCGGGCAACTGCCGGTAAGCCGGCTTGTATGGTGATACGCGAAGCGGTGGTCGATAGCACCGGCTATGCCGGTGTTCGCGAACATGCCCGCAACCTCAAGCCCTGCGTACCTCATTGACCAGGTTCGCCGGCCGTTCACCTGCCAGTGCGCTGAGCAGGTTATCCACCGCGCAACGTGCCATGGCCTCGCGGGTTTCCTCGGTCGCCGAGCCGATATGCGGGGTCGCCACCACGTTGTCGAGCTGCAGCAGTGGCGAGTCCAACGGTAACGGTTCCTGTACGAACACATCCAGCCCGGCGCCGCGTATGCGCCGCTCACGCAGCGCTTCGACCAGGGCGGCCTCATCCACCACCCGCCCTCGGGAAATGTTCACCAGGATTGCCTCAGGCTTCATCAACGCCAGCTCGCGCCCACCGATCAAGCCTTCTGTGCCGGCACTCAGCGGCACGCTCAGGCACACGAAATCCGCCTGCTGCAACAACGCATCCAGGCTGCACTGCCGCGCACCATGAAGCGCCTCCACTTCAGGCCTGGCACGCCGGCTGTGATACAGCACACGCATGCCGAAGCCGGCTGCGGCGCGTCTGGCCAAGGCCTCGCCGATACGGCCCATGCCGACGATTCCCAGCGTCTTGCCATGCACATCGCTACCGAAATGTGCCGGGCCAAGGCTGGCCTGCCAACGGCCATCGCGGACCCAGTTGGCCAGTTCCACAACCCGCCTGGCGGTAGCCAGGATCAAGGCAAAGCCGGTATCGGCGGTAGTTTCGGTCAACACGTCGGGAGTGTTGGTCAACATCACCCGGCGCCGGTTGAGCTCGGCGATGTCGTAGTTGTCCACACCAACCGAAACGCTGGCGACCACCTCCAGTTGTGGCGCCAGGTCGAGCAGGCTGGCGTCCAGCCGCAGGCTGGCGCCCAGCAGCCCGTGCGCCCCCGGCAAGGCGTCGCGCAGGCGCGCCAGGCCGTCGGGCTGGTTGATATCCACCCAGGTCACCTCGCCGTGCGCTTGCAGGCGCGCCATCAACTGGTCGGACAGGTGTTTGTACAGGACGATTCGCTTCTTCATTGCAGGTTTCCTATTGGCTCATGGCCAGACGTGAACCGCCGCGCTTGGCTCGGCCTGATGTCCGCGACGTATTGAGTGCGACGGTAAGCGCCACTGCGGCAAGCAGCGCGCCACACATGAACAGGTAAGAGGCACCGGGCCCACCGGTAGCGCCATTGAGGTAGCCGACCAGCCACGAACCGCCGAACGACCCCAGCGCCCCCATGCTGTTGATCAGCGCCATGGCGCCGCCGGCGACATTGGCTGGCAGGATCTCGGGCACGATCGCGAAGAACGGCCCATAGGGGGCGTACATGCAGGCACCGGCGACCACCAGCAGCGTATACGACAGCCAGAAATGCTGGCTGCCCAGGGCGTACGAGCCATAGAAGGCGACAGCGGCGATCAGCAGCGGCGGCCAGACGAAGCGCTTGCGCTTCTGCAGGCGATCGGACGCCCACGACACACCAACCATGGCCAGTACCGCCGCCAGGTAAGGTACCGACGCCAGCCAGCCGGCCTGCACGATATCGACGTTCGCTGCCTGCTTGAGGATCGACGGCAGCCACAGCACGAAGCCGTACACGCCGATGCTCCAGCAGAAGTACTGCAGCGCAAGGATGATCACCTGTGGCGAGCGGAACGCCTCGCGGTAGTTTTTCACCGGCTTGATGCCTTGCTGTTCGGCGGCCAGCGCTTGCTGCAAGGCGTCCTTTTCCTGCGCACTCAGCCACTTCGCCTGCGCCGGGCGGTCGTCCACCAGGCGCCACCAGAACAACGCCCAGATCACCGCCGGCAAACCTTCGATGATGAACATCCAGCGCCAGTCGTAATGCTTGATCAGATATCCTGATACCACCGACATCCACAGGATGGTCACCGGGTTGCCAAGCATCAGGAAGGTGTTGGCACGCGATCGCTCGGCGCGGGTGAACCAGTGGCACAGGTACACCAGCATCGCCGGCATCACCGCCGCCTCCACCACCCCGAGCAGGAAGCGGATACCGACCAGCATGTAGACATTGCTGACCATGCCGGTGAGCGTGGCCAGGCCGCCCCAGAGGATCAGGCAGACGAAGATCAGCTTCTTCACGCTGCGCTTCTCGGCGTAGATGGCGCCAGGTACCTGGAAGAAGAAGTAGCCGAGGAAGAACAGCGCCCCCAGCAACGAGGACAGCACAGGCGTGATTTGCAGGTCTTCGGCCATGCCGGAAGCGGCAGCGAAGCCGTAGTTGGCGCGGTCCAGGTAGGCCAGGCTATAGGTGATGAAGACGATCGGGATGAGGTACCACCAGCGGCGAGGTGCCAGGCTTTGCTTTTGCATGTGTGTTTCTCCTGAGCTTGTTGTTTTTGTTGCAACAGGTGATTCGGGGTATGCGCTGTTCACGCGCTGTTGCGCAGTTCGTGAACCTCCAGTTCATGGCGCAGCGGCAGCCCTTCCATGTCGCCCCGCGACTGCACGGCGCGGCTGCCGCACCAGTTGCCGCGTGCCACTGCCTCGGCCACGGGTCGACCTTCCAGCAGCGCGCTGAGCACGCCGACGGCGAAGGCATCGCCGGCGCCGACGGTGTCCACGACCCGGCTGACCGGTACTGGCGCGACCAGGCCTTGGCCTTCGGCGCTACGGAAGTAGGCCCCCGCTTCGCCCAGCTTTATCACCACTCGGGCGACCCCCAGGTCGAGGTAGAACGCGGCGATGTCCGCCGGGGTGTGCTGGCCGGTAAGTAAGCGGCCCTCCTCCAGGCCTGGCAACACCCAGTCAGCCTTGGCCGCCAGCGCATTGATTTCGCGCACCATGCTGGGCTGGTCAGGCCACAGCGAGGGACGCAGGTTGGGATCGAAGGAAATGCTGCGCCCGGCGGCGCGCATGCCATCAACCAGTGCATGGGACAGCGCCCGACAAGCTTCCGACAAGGCCAGCGGGATGCCAGTGGCGTGCAGGTGGCGAGCTTGCAGGCATCCCGGGCTGAGCAGCGCCGGCGACAGTCGGCTGGCCGCCGAGCCGCGCCGGAAGTATTCCACCGCCGGATCACTGCCATCGTCGCAGCGGCCCTTGAGCTGGAAGCCGGTGGGACAGCTGGCATCGACTTCCACGCCCGAGCAATCCAGGCCTTCACGGCGCAGGCTGTCCAGCACGAAACGGCCAAGCGAGTCGTCGCCCACCCTGCTCAGCCAGCGGACCTTGAAGCCGAGCCGCGCCAGGCCGATGGCCACATTGCTGTCGGCACCAGCGATGCGCTTGTCGAACTGGCTGACACTGGCCAGGTCGCCGGCCTGTTCGGCGACGAACATGGCCATGGTCTCGCCGAAACACAGCACGTCATGTTCACGCATGGCCCGGCACCTCGCGCGATGCGGCACAGCGCCCCAGCGCCGCCAGGTTGCGCACCTGGGCGCGAGTCAGCGCCAGCAGGTCGTCGCTGACCAACGGGTATTCGACGGCGCGCACGACGCCGGGAGTGAACTCGGCCATGAGCGCAGCCCATTCCTGCAGGTCTGCGGCGTTGGGCGGTACGGCAGCCAGGCGGCCATCGGCCAGGCGCTGCACCGCTTTGCAATGGACGTAACGCACCCATCGGCCCAGCTGGCGTGCGGCCTGTCGGGCAGGCTCGCCCTGCCACTGCCAGTTACCGATGTCGAACGTCATGCCGAGGCTCAGCCCCAAGTCTTCGGCGCGCTGGAGAAACGCCAGCAGCGGCTGGATTCTGCCACCCTGCACCGTCTGGTCGTTCTCGACCAGCAGCAGCGGCCCGGACCCGGACAACAACCGCGCCAGGGCGGCCATATCGCAGCTGTCGCGGTAGTACCCCAGGGAAACCTTCAACGCCATAGCGCCGAGAGCGTGGGCGGATGCCAGCTTGTCTGCGAGTCGCGGGTCAGGCAGGCCCTGCTCGGTCCACAGCTCAACGGGTGTGGAATACAGGCACTCCAGGCGCAACGCAGCCATTGCTGCAGACAGCGCTGCAGGGTCTGGCGCATGGCTGAACAACTCTTCTCGAAGTTCCACGCGGGTAGCGCCAGCGGCGGCCACCAGGTCGAGAAAGCGCGCTTGGCCGTGTCGCCTTACCAGCTCGGCACCATAGCTGGAAAGGCTGATGGAAACGGGGTTTGCGTACATTGTTGTTATCCTTATGAAACCGGTTTCATTTTTTGCCAGTGTCCGCCAGCGGTCGCTCGCCGCCAGTTAACGTGGCTGGGTTGAACCTCGGATGATCAGGTTGGCCTTGAAGTCGATGCGCCTGGCGGCGCCGCTGTCGCCGCGCAATCGGCCGAGCAGGCTCTCGAATGCCGCCACGCCGATACGTTCGGTGGGCTGGGCCAGCGCGGTGATGCCGCTACCGACCAAGGGGTACCAATCGAGGTCGTCGAGAGCGATCAGCCCGACTTCCGCGAACAGGTTGCGCCCGGCCTCGTGCAGCGCCCGGGTCACGGCCAGGGTGGCAATGCCGTTGAAGGTGAAGATGGCCTGCGGACCATGGCCATCGCCTGCGAGGAACGAGGCCAGCTGGCGATCCAGGCCGGGGTTGATTTCCAGCACTTGCTGGCGCATGCCGGGCCGACGGCCGATCGAAGCGCCGAACGCCTCGACCCGCTCCAGCCGCGAGCTGGTGCCATCGAGGGGCTCGGTGACCGCCAGGATATCGCGGTAGCCTTGCGCCTGCAGGTGATCAAGGGCCTGTTCGACCGCATCGACATTGTCCAGGCCGACCAGGTCGACGGGCAGCTCGGGCAGTTGCCGATCGACCAGTACCATGGGGATATCGCGCTGCAGATTGAGCAGTTCGCCGGGATGGTGGCCGAGGGTGTTCACGATCAGCCCTTCGACGTTGTACGACTGCAGGGCCACCAGGTGATGACGCTCCTGCTCGTCGTCGCGGTTGGTATTGCACACCACCAGACTGTAGCCGTGCTGCCGGCAGGCGGTTTCCACGCCATGCATCACGGCGACCGAATAAGGGTTCAGTATGTCGGCTACCAGCATGCCGATCAGCCGCGTCTGGCCGCGCTTCAAGCCTCGGGCCATCTGGTTGGGACGGTAACCGAGGCGCTCGATGACCTGCTCCAGGCGCTTGGCTGTGGCATCGGCCAGCAACTGCCGATCGCCACCGATATACCGCGAGACGGTGGCCTTGGAAACGCCAGCGACACGCGCTACTTCGCTGATGGTGACCCGTTCGCGGGCATGGGCAGGCGCCTCGGTCATGGGTGGTCCTTATGGTTGTTGTGATCGTGATGAAACCGGTTTCAATACAGCAAACCTGTACATGTTCGTCAAGCCGCCGCTGGTCGGCAAGTCGCCCAGAAGTTGCATTTCAATTTAAGTACCAGAGCTATCGCATTGAAACGCAAGACTTTAACTAGAGTGACTCCTATCGATCGGACGCAGCCCCTGACATCGACTCAACCATCGCTCTCAGCGCCCGTGCGGCCATGTAGAATTCGGCCACCCGTTCAGGCGGCAAGTGACACTCCCGGCTCCAGGCTTGAAGCTGATAGGCAAAGAACGTGCACGCCTGCGGCTTGCCGGTCAGTACGTCCTCGATGCGTTGCAACAGGGTGTCCGCCATCTCGTGTCGCCCGGCGAGGTCGGCCGCCCCGAGGACCGCGCCTATCTCCTCGATCAGCCATGCCACCGTCGGCGACATCCGATAAAGGCTGTCGGCACGCAACGCTTGTGCAGGCGTGAAACTCAACGACATGGCGATGGCCCTCCCACTCGAAAGGATTAGCTCGTGTGGGTAAGAGGGGGCCGATGGCAAAAAAGTGGCATTTATTTTTCTAATTATTTCTGTTGGCGGACGTGGCGACCGGGTTGCCCCGCTGTGGCCCAATGCTGGGGCAACGACCCCATCCGGCACGCCTGAAAATTGTCTGCGGGAAAGGCAAGGCCATTGCAACGCAAGGTCTGCAGCCTGACTTCGATACCTGGCATACCTATTGCCGATTTCCTACCTGCTCCAGATCCCCACCCAACAGTACAGCTTTCCCCCTTGAACCGCGGTGCTCCTCTCCCTGGTACCGCGGTTCTTTTTTTTGCAGCGTCCGTTGTCTTCGCCTGTCGCGGGCGGGCCCACGGCACTGGTACAGGCGTTGAAGACCCTGGGATTTCCACAGATAGGCCAAGCCTGCCAGGCGCATTACAATGGTTGCCATACAACCCGATACCTGAGCACATGATCCAGTCCGACCTCGACCTGTTCGGCCCTCAGGCACAACGCCTGGCCAGTCATACCGTGCTGCTGCCCGGCTTCGCCTTGGCCGAAGTCGAGCCCGTGCTCCATGCGCTGCGCCCGGTACTGCGTGCAGCGCCATTCCGGCACATGCATACCCCGGGCGGCCTGCGCATGGCGGTAGGGCTGAGCAACTGCGGCACGCTGGGTTGGGTCAGCGATGAACAGGGCTACCGTTACAGCCCCTGCGATCCGCTCAGCGGCAACCCCTGGCCCGCCCTGCCCCCGGTATTGCAGGCCCTGGCCACCCGGGCGGCGGCCATGGCCGGTTTCGACAACTTCGTGCCGGATGCCTGCCTGGTCAACCATTACCTGCCCGGCACCCGCCTGAGCCTGCACCAGGACCGCGACGAACTGGACTTCGACCAACCGATCGTGTCGGTGTCCCTGGGCTTGCCGGCGATATTCCTGTTCGGTGGCCTGCAGCGCGCCGACAAGACTCGGCGCATTGCCCTGAGCCATGGCGATGTGCTGGTTTGGGGCGGCGACGACCGCTTGCGCTTTCATGGCGTGCTGCCGATCAAACCCGGCGTACATCCGCGTCTGGGAGAACGGCGGATCAACCTGACCCTGCGCAAGGCCGGGCGCTGAGCGGGCTTGTGCAAACTGGATGAACGCGCATGAAACAGGTTGAACATCTTCGCCTGGCAGGCTTCAAAAGATAGGCCATGCCATTTCAGCCTGGAGCCCGCCATGCCCTACCTGTACTCTGCCAACCGTCTTCGCAACGGAGCAGCGCGACCATGAAAATGCCCTGCCGCGCGCCCAGTGCTTCCCTGCAGCTCGATTACGTACGCGACACCCTGTTCGGCCCGGTCGCACAAAGCATGGAATGCCTGTGCCAGATTGCCGCCCTCAACCTGCAAGGTCGCCCGGGCCTGCGCCTGCACATCTGCCCGCCGTTGCCCGACAAGGTTGAACGGGCCCACAGCGTGGCGTTTGTCTGGGACGGACGCAGCTACCACGGCGTGGTTCGCGATCAGGGCAAATGCGGGGATGGCGGCCTGAACCTGCTGCTGGAACTGCAGTAAAGCCGATCGACGGTGACCAACCCGGCTGAACCTGCCGGGGCAGCAGGCCTCCATACAAAAGAGCCCACGCCTCCCGGAGAATGCCATGAACAGTCCGTTGCTCAAGCTCTTCACCCACCCCGCCGACGCCTGGCTGGACATCCGCCGGGCCGAGGAAGACCACCCGCAGCAATACCTGCCGCGCCTGCTGGCCCTGGCGTTGATCCCCGCCATATGCCTGTTCGTCGGCACCACCACCTTCGGCTGGAGCCTCGCCGCCGAGGAACGGGTGCGCCTGAGCATGGGCAGTGCCGCGCAACTGGCGGGCTTGCTCTATGGCACCACGGTGGTCGGGGTGATGCTGATGGGCGTGATGATTCGCTGGATGTCACGTGGCTTCGATACCCAGCCCAGCCTCAACCAGTGCATCGGCTTTGCTGCCTACTGCGCCACGCCCTGGTTCTTCGCCGGCGTGGTCGGCCTGCTGCCGATCCGCTGGCTGGCCGTTGCGGCGCTGCTGGCGGCCTCGGCGTATGCCAGCGTGCTGCTGTATGGCGGCTTGCAGACGTTCCTGCGGCTAAAGAAAGAACAGGCCATGCTGTTCGCGACCTGCGTCTGGGGGGTAGGTCTGTTGCTGCTGGTGACCATCCTGGTGGCGATGATCCTGTTCTGGTTCAATGGCTTGATGCCGGAATATGTGCGCCCGGCCAGCCTCGGCTGACCGGAACGCGACGGGCGCCCTCAGGCAATCGCCTTGAGTGGCGCCGGGTGAGTGCTGCGCAGCGCGTGCAACTGACCTACCAGGTTCACCAGGTCGCGGCAACTGTTCAGGCTTTGCAGCGGGACCCCGCTCAGGGTCACGCCCTCGTCGAGACTCTGACCCTGACCCAGGCGGATGGTCAGGTTGGCGCCGTCCGGGCAGCTGACTTCACAGCGGTCAGGCAGGCAGGCCTGCTCGATGATCTGCCGCATCTCCAGCATCGAAACTCCTATCAACGACATGGTACGACCCTCTCTTTGGGATGGCCTGTTGTGTGAGTACACCTTTGCCAGGCGAAGTGCCAATTGATAATGCGCATGCCGAGGCAGGCCTTCATGCGCCTCAGCAATGATGGTGCCGGAATCCTCTAGCACCTTAGTGGAAGATTGCCGGCGGGGGCCGGGCGTTCGGCTGAGCTGGCAAAGTTAACGACGAACGGTCTCGTCAGGCCCTAGCGTTGCCCACAGGTGCTGGGCCGCATAGGCCCGCCACGGCCGCCAGGCCAAGGCCCGTTCGGCCAGTTGCGCCTGCTCCCCTTCCAGTCTGCGCAACGCCTTGACCAAGGCAACATCGCCCAACGGCAAGGCATCCGCCGCACCCGCCTGGCGCAGCGCCAGGTAGTGCGCACTCCATGGGCCGATACCCTTGAGCTGGCACAGCCTGGACAGCAGCGCATCGAGGGTCTGCCCGCGCCGCAGCAAGCCGGGCTCGGCCAGCAAGGCATTGGCCAGCGTGCCCAGGGTTGCGGCACGAGCCCGCGGCATTCCCAGATTGTCGAACTGCGCCGCCGCCAAAACCGTCGGCGTCGGGAACACGTGGCTCAAGCCCGGCACAGCCAGGCGCAGGGCTTGACCATGGCGCTGCACCAGCCGACCAGCCAGGGTCATGGCCCCAGCTACGCTGATCTGCTGGCCCAGCACGGTGCGCATCGCTTGCTCACAGGCGTCCCAGCCTTGTGGCAGGCGCAAGCCTGGGCGTTGCTGGAGCAAGCGGGCCATGAGCGGGTCGCCAGAAAGCCCGGCGTTGATACACGCAGGGTTGGCATCGAGATCGAAGACCCGCCTCAACCTGGCGATCACGCCGGGCAGCGCCTGCGCCGGAACGCCTTCGAGGCAGATACGCAGGTGTTGATTACCCGAGGGCGTAACGTGCACCACGGCATGCCGGCCGGCAACCACCAGCGAACGGCTGTAGCTGCCGCCCACACAGGTCTCTATGCCGGGAATGCAGCGCGCAGCAAGGAACGCCAGCATCGAAGGCCAGTGGTAAGGGGCACGGTAGCGTAGCCACAGGGTCTCGTGGCGGGCGCCGGGCAGCGATCGACGCAACGTGTGCAACGAACTGAGCTTGGCCATGGCTGTATCATGCCAGCAAATGCGCGACCTGTACCGGCCCTGTCGCCGCTGCAGGTCGATCAGGGGGCCTCGGCATCCCGCGCGGCCTGCATCTGGCCGAACCGTCCGGCATGGAAATCATCGAACGACTCGGCAATCTCCGCCTGGCTGTTCATCACGAACGGGCCGTAACCGACGATCGGCTCATCGATCGGCTCACCGCTGAGCAGCAGCACGCTGGCGCCTTCCAGCGCCTGCACGACAACATCTTCACCCGACCGGTCAAGCAACACCAGGCTGGCCGGGCCAGCTTCGCGCTCGTGGTTGATCTGCACCTTGCCACGCAGCACCGCCAGCGCCGCGTTGCGCCCGGCGGCCACCGGCAGGCGCAGCGTGGCACCGGCATTCAGACGCAAGTCCCAGACATCCATGGCGGTAAAGGTCCGCGCCGGCCCCGAATGCCCGCGATAGTCACCCGCGATCACCCGCAGGCTACCACCCTCACCGTCCAACCTGACCACCGGGATATCCTTGGCCAGCAGTGTCTGGTAACCAGCGGCTGCTCGTTTATCCCGCGCCGGCAGGTTGACCCACAGCTGAACCATTTCCAGCATGCCGCCGCTGCGGGCAAAGCCCGGGGAATGGAACTCCTCATGGATGATGCCATTGGCAGCGGTCATCCATTGCACATCACCGGGGCCGATCAAGCCACCAGCTCCCGTGGAGTCACGGTGCTCCAACTCGCCCTGGTAGACGATGGTCACGGTTTCGAAGCCGCGGTGTGGATGCTGGCCGACGCCGCGCCGCGCACTGGTCGGGGTGAATGGATGAGGGCCGGCATAGTCCAGCAACAGAAATGGGCTGATCTTGCTGGCCAGATCGTCGTAGGTGAACAGGCTACGCACCGGGAAGCCATCACCCACCCAATGGGTGTGAGGGCTGCGGTGGATACCCAGTATGCTTTTCATGAAAGGCTCCTGTCTTGGCTGCGATCACCTTATCAGCGATGCCAATCAGGCAGTAGCTGGCGGAAATGACATACATCGTCCCACCTGATGGACAATCAGAAGAATATGGCGTGGAGTATCGGGTGCCCCGGGTATTGCGACCTCAACCAATGCTCCAGTTTCAACGAAAAGGCTTGCCCGCGAACCTGTAGCTTTCGATAAAGCGGATCCGCCATGGCCTGGTAAGGCGTCATTCGGTCCAGATAGCGGCGGTTTTCCGTCGAGGAAATCAATTCGAGAAAGACGGCGTAGTCTTCGAACAGAGCGTCGCTATAGGGGTTGTCAGCGCCGAGCGTGGCCAGGCGCTGCAACGGGGTCAGGGCCAACAACTGGCGAAGGCGGTTGACCTTGGCTGGTGCAGGCAGGCCATGGACTTCGGCAATGGCGACGATGCCGCCTGCGAAAAGCAGTTTTCGGGAAAACCGCAATTTTATATTGCGTACCCCCCAGGCCTTGCCTTCGGCCCTTTTCTCCTCGAAGTTTGCCATCAGGGTCCGGTAGTAGCGAATCAGGTCGTTAAGCAGGAACCTGGCAAGGCCGTGGCCATGGTCATCAGGGACGTAACGGCGCAGCAGGTCATGCTGCCACCTGGCAAAGGCGGCCTGCCCATACAGGGGGCGGCCTTCGAGCAGCATCAACATGCGCCTGGTCAACGCGGTGCTGCCTTCACGCTTCCACCCCATGTGCTCGCTCAGGTCGGCATAGCCGGCCAGCGCTTCCCGGCCGAACTTGGCCACGTCGCTCTCCCCCGGGTGGCTGACAAGCCGCAGGATGTCACCGACCTGGTGCAATATCTGGTCCAGACGGTCGATCGGCAAGCTGTTGTCGTGCAGGATGAAGAAGTCGATGTCCGAAACCCGGGAAACTTCGCATCGACCGTAGGAGCCCACGCTGACCACAGCCAGGGGTGAGCGTTCTGCCAACGGTGCCAGCGTGTTGTGCATGGCTTTGCTGAGCGACTCGATTGCCTGGCAGGAGTAGTCGTAGCGCTTTTGCAGATAGGCGGGTTTTAGCAACGTCTGGCTGGTCATGGGCATAGGCTCGGGCAAAGCCCGAGATTACCCACGCCGCCCTGCCCAACGCCGTCTGGAAAACTATCCCGCCGGTTGCTGCAGCAGGAACGCCCGCACGGCATCGGCACAAGCCTCGGGATGTTCCTGCATGAAGCAGTGCCCACCGGCAACCTGCCTGCTGGTCACCCGAGGGTTGAGCGCTGCCAGGCGCTTGACCGAGTGGGGCACGAAGGGGTACGTATGCTCACCATACAAGACCTGTGTGGGTGTACGGATCGCCGCCAGACTGGCCCAAAGACGTCGGGGAAACGAACTGAATATTTCCACTTCGCGGCTGGGCCGGCATTTGAGCACCACCGCCTCACCGCAATCCCCAATGGCATGTTCGACATACGCTTGCAGCGCTGCATCAGTCCACCCCTTGAAGATACCGCGGCCCTGCAGCGAAGCCAGTGCTGTCTCTCGATCGGGCCAGTGGCTGCGACGGCTGGCAGCCTTGCGTGCGAGGCTGTGGCGCCGGTGCAGGCCAAGCAATGCAGCCGCACCCATTACCCCGAGCATGCGCCGGCTGAACAACACCGGATCAAGCAGCACGGCACGGCTGAACAGTTGCGGTTCACTGGCCAGGATCAGGCCCGTGAGCACGCCCCCGAAACTGTGCCCAACGGCAAACCGCGGTACCTCGCCATACTCGCCGCGACCGGCGGCGAAGGCTTCCAGCGCCAGCGCCGCGGTACGGTTCCAGCCGCGAAATGCCCCACCATGGTCGCTGTCGCCATGGCCTTGGACATCGCTCAGCCACAGATCGAAATGTTCACCCAGACGCATCAGCATGGGCTGGTAGGACAAGCAGCAAAAGCCGTTGCCGTGCAGGAAATGCAGCAGCGGCCGGCCACTGGCCGGGGTTCGCCAGCCACGCAGGGTGAAGCCTTCAGCGCATTGGTGTGACCAGGGAAGCAACTGCATCGGCTTGGGGTACTCGCGGGCTCAGGAAAACGCCGATTCTACAAACAGCAGCGGGTACAGTGAAATAACCAGCAGCAAGGCCATCAGGACATTGAACAGCATCAGCCAGCGCGGGTTCTGCAACAGGTTGCGCAGGGCGCTGCCGAACATCACCCATACCCCGACGCTGGGCAGGTTGACCAGGGCGAACAGGGCGGCAATCACGATCACATTGGCTACATAGCCTTGCGCCGGCGTGTAGGTGGTAATGGCTCCGACCGCCATCACCCAGGCCTTGGGGTTGACCCACTGGAACGCCGCAGCCCCCCAGAAGCCCAGCGGTTTGCGGGCGGCGGACGAGGCCGTGCCGACCGGCCCGGAGGTGGCGATCTTCCAGGCCAGATACAGCAGGTAGGCCGCGCCACTGTAGCGCAGTACTGTGTACAGCGCCGGCCAGGCCTTGAACACCTCGCCCAGGCCCAGGCCTACGGCGAGCACCATCACCATGAAACCGACGCTGATGCCCATGGCGTGGGGAATCGAGCGGCGCACACCGAAGTTCACCCCCGAGGCCAGCAGCATGGTGTTGTTAGGCCCCGGTGTGATCGAGGACACGAAGGCGAACAGCACGAAGGCAGTCAGCAGGTCGGCAGAGGCAAGCATGGTGGGCATTCCATTTTCTTCATCAGTGCTGTCACACTAACGGAGTCGCCGTGCTGGCGACTGGTACAGTTTCAATAAAATACATAGATACACATCACTGTACCGCCAACATGTGCCCAAGGAAGCCCCGCCATGACCGTCACCATTCGCCCTGCCGTCGCCGCTGATGCCGAGCAGATCCTGGCCTTCATCACCGAGCTGGCCGAGTACGAACGCGCCCGCCACGAGGTGGTCGCCAGTATTGCCGACATCGAGCACAGCCTGTTCGGTGCGGGCAGCACAGTGCACAGCCTGATCTGCGAGCGTGACGGCCAGGCCATCGGTTTCGCCGTGTATTTCTACAGCTACTCGACCTGGCTCGGGCGCAACGGCATCTACCTCGAAGACCTGTACGTGACCCCGGAACAGCGCGGCGACGGCGCCGGTCGGCAATTGCTGCGGCACATTGCCCGCGAAGCGGTGGCCAACCAGTGCGGACGGCTCGAATGGAGCGTGCTGGACTGGAACGAGCCGGCGATAGGCTTCTACCAGTCGCTTGGGGCCGAAGCGCAGGACGAGTGGGTGCGCTACCGGCTGGATGGCGACAAGCTGGCAGCCTTTGCGCGCGGTTGATCCAGCCCTTCGCACCTGGCCGGGTTGTGCTACACCCGCGCGGCGCAACGCGGGGTCGCAGCGGTGCTGGCGATTGACGCCACGCCCAACCCATGCTCTTCTTACACCTCGCGTTCAGGTGCCCCCTTGGGGTGAAACGGGAAACCGGTGCGTCACAGGCCCTCGCTCAGGGCCGGACAAAGCCGGTGCTGCCCCCGCAACGGTAAGCGAGCGAAGCGTCAATACCACTGAGCCCGCAGGCGGGCATGGGAAGGTGACGCTTTCCAGGAGCCCGGCTCCTCCTCGCAAGCCCGGAGACCGGCCTGGCGTTCATGAACACCCCGCGGTGGGCGGGCGCTGTTGCATTCCCCTGGGTAGTCACGCCCGGGGCTGCCGCGCTTGCCCGTTGCCCCAAAAAGCAGAGGAACGCGTCATGCCCGTCACCAGCGCCAAGCAACACAGCATTACCACCCCGGTCACCCTCAGCCAGCGTGTCGTCATCGCCGTCGGCGCCAGCCTGTTGGGCCTGTGCCTGGTGTATTTCGCTGGTTTCTCACACATCGAGGCCGTGCACAACGCTGCCCACGACACCCGCCACAGCGCCGCCTTCCCCTGCCACTGAGTACGCCTGATGATCATGCGCATTGCCCGCACCGCGGGCTTCAGCGGGCTGCTTGCGGCCTTGTTGCTGACCCTGTTGCAAAGTTTCTGGGTCGCCCCGCTGATTCTCCAAGCGGAAACCTACGAGTCGTCGGCACCAGCGGCTCATCACGAACATGGCAGCGAGGTGCCAGCCCATGAGCACGCCGCCGAAGCCTGGTCACCGGAAGACGGCTGGCAACGGGTACTGTCGACCACCGGTGGCAACCTGGTGGTCGCGGTCGGCTTCGCCCTGATCCTGGCTGCCCTGTACAGCCTGCGCGAACCGCAGCGTATCGGCACCGGGGCACTGTGGGGCCTGGCGGGCTTCGCCGTGTTCTGCCTGGCCCCTACCCTGGGCCTGCCGCCGGAACTGCCAGGCACCGCTGCCGCCGACCTGGGGCAACGCCAGGCCTGGTGGGTCGGCACGGCGAGCGCTACCGCCGCTGGCCTGGCCCTGCTGGTGTTCGCCCGCCACTGGCTGCTGAAAGTGCTGGGCACCGCGCTGCTGGTAATCCCGCATGTGGTTGGCGCGCCACAACCCGAGGTGCATGCAAGCCTCGCCCCTGAAGCGCTGGAAGCCCAGTTCAAGCTGGCCTCCTGGTTGACCAATGCCGCCTTCTGGCTGGCTCTGGGTATGCTCAGCGCCTGGCTGTTCCGCCGCACCCGCCGGGCCTGATGCGGGCTTTTTTCGCCGGCTTCGGCTGCCGCCGGGGTTGCCCGGCGGATGCCTTGGAAGCACTGCTGCGCCAGGCTCTGAACAACCGGGGCCTGGCGCTTGCCGACCTGCATGGCATCGCCAGCGTCAGCCTCAAAGCCGACGAGCCCGGGCTGCAACAGCTGGCCGCACGCCTTGCTGTGCCGCTGGTGCTGTACCATACCCGGCAACTGCAAGCCTACGAAGCGCTGCTCAGCCACCGCTCTGCCGCCGCCCATGCCCACAGCGGCTGCTGGGGCGTCGCAGAAAGCGCAGCATTGGCGCTGGCCAGCGAGCGCCGTGGTACCGCCAGGTTGCTGCTGACCCGCCAGGTACTGGGGCCGGCCACCCTCGCCCTGGCCTGGTGAACGTTCCACCGCAACTTCCTGCAAGGACTATCATGACGGTCTATTTCATCGGCGCCGGGCCCGGCGACCCGGAACTGATCACGATCAAGGGGCAACGGCTGATCCGCCAGTGCCAGGTGATCATCTATGCCGGCTCGCTGGTGCCAGCCGCGGTGCTTGAGGGCCATCAGGCCGATACCGTGATCAACAGCGCCGAACTGCACCTGGAACAGATCATCGCGGCCATGCGCGATGCGCACGAGCAAGGCCGTGACGTCGCCCGGGTACACAGTGGCGACCCCAGCCTGTACGGTGCCATTGGCGAGCAGATCCGCCACCTGCAGGCACTGGGCATCGACTACCAGATCATTCCCGGAGTCACCGCCACAGCGGCCAGCGCCGCCCTGCTCGGCTGCGAACTGACCCTGCCTCAAGTCGCACAAACGGTGATCCTGACCCGCTATGGCGACAGCTCGCCAATGCCGCCTGGCGAGCAACTGGGCGACCTCGCGCGGCATGGCAGCACCCTGGCGATTCACCTGGGAGTCAAGCACCTTCCGCGCATTGTCGATGAGTTGCTGCCGCACTACGGCGCGCAGTGCCCGGTGGCGGTGGTGCATCGCGCCACCTGGCCAGACCAGGACTGGGTGCGCGGCACCCTGGGCAATATCGTCGAGCGCTTGGCAGCCAAGGGCTTTCGGCGCACCGCGCTGATCCTGGTCGGTCATGTTCTGGGCGACACACCGTTTGCCGAGTCGGCCTTGTACCGTGCCGGGCACGCCCATCTTTACCGCCCTGGCGAGTGAGCATTGCCAGGCGCGTCGCAGGCGTAGCAGACTCCGTGTTCCCACCTGCGAACAGGAGTCATGCCAATGCTGGAGCTACGCCCCAACTGCGAATGCTGCGATACCGACCTGCCAGGCGACAGCACCAACGCGCTGATCTGCTCGTTCGAATGTACATTCTGTCGCGCCTGTGCTGAAACCCGTTTCCACGGCCGTTGCCCGAACTGCTCCGGCCAGCTGGTGGGCCGCCCGCCACGGGTCGGCCAGGCCCTGGCCAATAGTCCCGCCTCCACCCAGCGCGTGAACAAGGCACATCCCGCCTGCACCAGCCCGGCCTGAAAAACCGGCATCGCCGCTTTGCCAGGGCGGTGCCTCCCCTCCTTTGTAGGACTTTTCAACAATAAACGCGGAGGTTTTCAACATTTCTATACTCGGTATTACCAAACGAACAGAATGGTCGTATCGTGCAGCGCGTCCGATAAACCCGATTTGTTGACGTATTCCTGAGTGATCCAGGAAGCGGACCACATCTTGACAGGAGTTTTCCTCATGACAACCGTGCTGATCGTTGACGACCACCCTATCGTCCGGCTGTCCTTGCGCCTACTACTCGAGCGCGAACGTTTCAATGTCGTCGGTGAAGTCGGCAACGGCAGCGAGGTGGCGCAGGTGGCCCGCGAGCTGCGCCCGGATGTAATCGTTCTCGATATCGGCCTGCCTGGGCTGGACGGCATGGAAGTGATCAAGCGCCTGCAATGCATGGAGCCGGTGCCGAAGATCATGGTGCTGACCGGGCAGGCGACCGACCTGTACGTGCGCCGCTGCCTGGACGCGGGGATCGGTGCGTTCGTCACCAAGGAAGAAGAACACGAAGCCCTGCTGTTTGCCCTCAAGGCCCTGGTCAAGGGCTACTCGACCTTTCCGCAGATGTCGGTCAACAGCAACTCCCTGGAAAGCGAGCCGGTGCGCCTGGCCAGCCTCTCCAACCGGGAAATGGAAGTGCTGCGGCGCCTGGCACGCGGCGAGAACAACAAGAATATCGGCACCTGCATGAACCTCAGCGCCAAGACCATCAGCACCTACCGGGGCCGCATCATGGAAAAGCTCAAGACCGAATCCCTGGTGGAAATGGTCGACCTGGCCAAGCGCAACAGCGTCTACTGAGCGCACGGCTGCCATGAAGCGCCTGCTGACAAGCGCCCTTCTGGCCATCGGCCTGTTCAGCTCCAGCGCGCTGCTGGCCAACAGCGAACCCCGCCAGTTGCTGGCCCGCTCGGTCAGCGCCGCCGCGCCACTGGCACTGTCCAGCGAGGACCGGCACTGGCTGCAGCAACGCCAGCGTCTGGTGCTGGGCAGTTCTCGGCCCGACTACCCACCGCTGGAAATCAACGTCAGTCAGCGTGACTATGAGGGCCTCAGCGCCGACTACGCAGGTATCATTGCCGAGCAACTAGGTATCGACATCGAAGTGCGCCGTTTCGACAGCCGTCATGAAGCCATCGCTGCGCTGCGGGACGGCCGGATCGACCTGTTGGGCAGTTCCAACGCGTTCGAGGCGGCCGACGCCCAGCTCAGCCTGAGCGCGCGCTATGCCGATGACCTGCCGGTCATCGTTACCCGCGAGGGGTCGAGCCTGAAGAACATCGCCGATCTCGCCGGTCTGCGCCTGGCCATGGTCGACCATTACCTGCCCGCCAGCAGCGTCCGTGCCCTGTACCCGAAAGCCCAACTGAGCCTGTATCGCTCGACCCTCGCCGGGCTGGCCGCCGTCGAGCTGGGTGAAGCCGACGCCTACCTGGGCGATGCCATCAGCACCGATTTCACGATTGGCAAGATTTACCAGGGCACCTTGAAGATCGACCATTTCTGCCCGGTCGCCCCCGGGGGGTTCGCCTTTGCCTTGGCCAATGACAATCCACGCCTGCGCCGGCTGGTGGACGCGGCGCTGGCGCGCATCAGCGATAGCGAACGCCTGAACATCCTGCGCCGCTGGAGCAGCGGTAACACCAGCCTGCTGTTGCAGCGCCATCTCGCCGCACTGACTGATGAAGAAGAGGCCTGGATCGCTGCCAACCCCGACATCAGCGTGCTGATCAACACGTCGCTGGCACCGTTGACTTTCAACGACACCCAGCATCGCCCCAGCGGCATCACCCTCGATCTGCTCAAGCAGATATCGCTGCGCACGGGGTTGCGCTTCAAGCCGATCGAAAGCCCTTCGGCCCAGACCATGATCGAGCGCCTGGTTCGCGGTGACGCGCAAATGATCGGTGCCTTGGGCTATGGCGCAGACCGTTCGAAACAGCTGCGCTATACCCGCCCCTACCTGGTCAGCCCACGGGTACTGGTCTCGCGCAGCGACACCCGGTCAGCGGTGGCGGCCAGCGCGCTGCAGGGCCAGCGCATTGCCCTGATACGCGGCTCTCCGCAACTGGCCCTGTTGCAGCGACGCTATCCGCAGGCCAAGGTGGTCGAAGTGGACAACTCGCTCGGCCTGATGGAGGCCGTGGCCAACGGTGACGCCGACGTTGCCCTGAGCAGCCACATCAATGCTGCCTATTACATCAGCCATGTATTCAAGGACCGTTTGCGCATCGCCAGCGTGCTCGATGACGACCCCGCCGTCGCCGCCTTTGCCGTGGCCGCAGACCAGCCTCAACTACAGGCGATCCTCGACAAGGCTCTGCTGAGTATTCCCCCGGAAGAGCTTGACCAACTGATCAACCGCTGGCGCACCACCACCCTGGTCAGCGACAGCCCCTGGCGCGACTACCGCACCCTGGCCCTGCAGGTCCTGGTGCTATCGGCCTTGCTACTGGCCGGGGTGGTGTTCTGGAACAGTTACCTGCGCAAACTCATCAACCAGCGCACCGAGGCCCAACATGCGTTGCAAGCGCAGCTGGCACTGAGCCGGGGCCTGCTGGAGCAACTGCGCCAGGCCAAGGACGACGCCGAGCAGGCCAGCCAGACCAAAAGTACCTTCCTGGCCACCATGAGCCATGAAATCCGCACTCCGATGAATGCCGTGATCGGCCTGCTGGAGTTGGCCCTGGAAGACAGCCGCAGCGGCCGATGCGACCCCCAGACCCTGCAGACCGCCCATGATTCAGCCATCGGCCTGCTTGAGCTGATCGGCGATATCCTGGACATTTCGCGAATCGAATCCGGGCACATCACCCTGCAGCCAGTGCCCACCAACCTGGTCGAACTGGTACGCGCCAGCGTGCGGGTGTTCGAAGGCAATGCCCGGGCCAAAGGCCTGCACCTGCACAGCGAACTGCCTGCTGCGCCGATCTGGGTCCTGGCTGACCCGTTGCGGCTCAAGCAGGTGCTGTCCAACCTGATCAGCAATGCCATCAAATTCACCGACCGTGGCGAAGTGCAGGCCAGCCTGCAGTTTGCGGCGCACGACACCGACCACCTGGCGGTGGTACTGAGCGTGCGTGACACCGGGATCGGTATCAGCCCTGCCGACCAGGCCCGGCTGTTCAATGCGTTCGTCCAGGCCGACGGCCCACGAGCCCGCCAGGGCGCGGGTCTGGGCCTGGTCATCAGCCGCACCCTGGCCGAGTTGATGGGCGGCACCTTGAGCCTGCAAAGCGTAGAAGGCGTGGGCACCATGGTGCAGGTCAACTTGCACCTTCCCACCTGCACGGCACCGCCGCAGGCTGAACAGCATGCCCCAGCGCTGGAAAGCGGCAGCGGCCCGCTGAACATCCTGGTGGTCGACGACTACCCCGCCAACCTGCTGTTGCTGGAGCGCCAGCTGCATACCCTGGGCCATGCCGTGACCCTGGCCGAGAACGGCGAAACCGCTTTGACACGCTGGAAGGCCGAACACTTCGACCTGGTCATAACTGATTGCAGCATGCCGGTCATGGATGGCCATGAGTTGACCCGTCGTATCCGCAGCCTCGAAAGCGAGCGCGGCCTGCCGCCATGTCGCATTCTCGGGGTGACCGCCAACGCCCAGGCCGAGGAGCGTGCCCGCTGCCTGGCCAGCGGCATGGACGAATGCCTGTTCAAACCGATCGGCCTGCGTACACTCAAGACCCATCTACCCCAGGCCGAGGCCCAGCCACCGCAACAGCAACAGCAACAGCAACAGCCACCAACGCGACCCGGCAGCGGGTTCAACCTCGGCGAACTGCGTCACCTGACCCAGGACGATGAACAACTGGTGCGGCATCTGCTGGAGCAACTGGTGCAAAGCGTCAGCGACGACCTGGCGGCATTGCGTGCACTGGCCGCAGACGCCTCCGGCGAGGCGTTGCGCGCCTTGGCTCACCGGATCAAGGGTGGCGCGAAGATGGTCAAGGTGCGGACACTGGTCAAGGCATGCGAAGCGATCGAACAGGCCCACGAACAGGGCCGCCCAACAGCGCAACTGCGCATGCAGCTGGAGGACAGCCTGCAGGACCTGCTGGTCGAGCTGGGCGATGCACTCAGTGCAATTGCAACGTCGAACTGATCTGGCCAATGGCATCCACCACGTGCCGTGAGCCCTGCTGGCTTTCCATGCTCACAGTGCCCGCCCGGGCTGGCCTTGCTGGTCCGCGCCGCAGCCAACGCTGTTTCCTGCAGCCATGCAGGTCAGGAGCTTTCCCGCACCATCAACTCGAAACCAAGGTCCTGCTGGGCGTTCGCTACCCGCTTGCCGTCGAGCAACGCCAGCAGCGCCTGCGCTGCCCCACGCCCCACGGCGGCCCTGGGCGTGCGGATCGACGTGAGTCGCGGCACCATGTGCGCCGACGCCGGCAGGTCGTTGAAACCGACCATGGCTACCTGCCGCGGCACCTCGACCCCTTGGCGCAAGGCCTGCAGGACCGCGCCCTGGGCCAGGTCGTCGTTGCAGAAGAAGATGCCGTCGACGTCCGGCGCCTGCAGCAATAGCTGGCTGAACAGCGCGCTGCCCAGGGCGATGGACGAAGGTTCCGGCGCCAGCACCTCCAGCTCGGGCGCCTGCAGGCCGGCCTCGGCCAGCGCCTGGCGGAAGCCTTCGGCGCGCTGCATTACCCGCGGGTCGAGCTGCGCAGCAATGAACGCCAGGCGCTTGCGCCCGCGCTCGATCAGGTGGCGTGCCGCAGCGCGCCCGGCCTGCTGCTGGGAGAACCCGACTGACAATGCCTCGTCGTCGCCGTTGAGTTCCATCATGTGCACGCAGGGCACGCCGCTGGCCGCCAGCATCTGCCGCGATGCCTCGCTGCGTTCGAAGCCGGTCAACAGCATGCCGCAGGGCTGGTAGGCCAGGTAGTTGCGGATCAGGTTCTCTTCCTCGGCGACGTCGTAGTGGTAGTTGCCGATCAGTACCTCCAGCCCACGCGGGCGCATGACCTCGTGGATTGCCTCCAGGGTGTCGATGAACAGCTGGTTGGACAGCGACGGGATCAATACCACCACCGACTGGCTGCGGGCCGAGGCCAGGGCCCGGGCCGCCGGGTTCGCCACATAGCCCAGGCTCGCTGCTGCGGCCACGACCTTTTCCACCAGCGCCGGGGCAACGGTGCTCACACCACGCAAGGCGCGCGATGCAGTGATCGGGGAAACCCCGGAATGCCTGGCAACTTCTGCCAGGGTGGGACGACCTGTGGTACGCGAGCCGGTGCGAGACATGGATGTTGTAATTTTACTACTTGCAAGGAAAGGGAACGGCCACTAAGGTAGCGCTGTCTCAGGACGCAGGCAATGTAATCTTTGGTCGCAGCCCTCACCGGCTCGCCGCCGAGCGTCCATACTGCGTATGACAAGATCAATAACACCGGGGAGGTGACTGCTCGTCGACGACGAGACAGCGCTATCTCACCCGCAGGAGGTACTGATGAATTCTCCCCTGTCTGCCATCGTGGTGATGGGCGTGGCCGGTTGCGGCAAGAGCTGCATCGGCGCTGCCATCGCCGCCCGAAGCGGTGGCCGCCTGATCGAAGGCGACGCGTTCCACCCTGCCGAAAACATCCGCAAGATGAGCGCTGGCATCCCCTTGGACGACAGCGACCGTGCCGGCTGGCTGGTGCGCCTTGGCCAGGAACTGCAGGCAACCACCCAGGCCGGGGAGCGCCCGATCCTGACCTGTTCGGCACTCAAGCGCCGCTACCGCGAAACCCTGCGCGAGGCCATGCCCGGGCTGGTATTCGTGTTCCTCGAACTGTCGCCAGCCGAGGCCGAAAAACGCGTGCTGGCCCGCCCCGGGCATTTCATGCCGGCAAGCCTCATCGACAGCCAGTTCGCTGCCCTGGAATCGCCTCGTGGCGAACCCCTGACCCTGGCACTGGATGCTACCCAACCCGTCGATGTGCTTGCCGAAGCGGTAGACAGCTGGCTAAAGCGCAGCGGTGAACGGAGCCTGGCGCAAAGCGCCTGAGCGGCTTTACCAACCCGGCAAAGACAGCGCTACCTTGCGCTTGGATGCGGGCAACATTGCAAAAAATCTACGCCAAAACAACGATAAGACCGAGGCCTTCAAACCATGTTCGGACTGGCTAATGATACCTTCCTGCTGCTCGACGCGCTGGTTACCATCGTCGGGCTGATCCTGCTGATCACCCACTTCAAAGTTCACCCCTTCGTCGCCCTGACCATCGCGGCCGGCTTCCTTGGCCTGACCTCCGGCATGCCGGTGGCCAAGGTGATGAAATCGTTCCAGGACGGTTTCGGTGGTGTACTGGGCTTCGTCGGCATCGTGCTCGCCCTGGGCACCATGCTCGGCAAGCTGATGGCCGACTCCGGTGGCGCCGACCAGATCGCACAGACGCTGATTCGCGCCTTCGGCAAGAAAAACGTGCACTGGGCGATGATGTTCGCCGCGTTTCTGGTCGGTATCCCGCTGTTCTTCGAGATCGGCTTCGTGCTGCTGATCCCGCTGGTGTTCATCGTTGCCCGGCGCTCCGGCGTGTCGTTGATCAAGATCGGCATTCCGCTGCTGGCCGGGCTGTCGGTGGTGCACGGCCTGGTCCCACCACACCCGGGCCCGCTGCTGGCCATCGGCATCTTCCATGCCGATATCGGCAAGACCATCTTCTATGGCCTGATCGTGGCACTGCCTACCGCCATCATCGCCGGCCCGCTGTTCGGTAATTTCATTTCCCGCTACATCCCCGGCAGCCCCTCGCAGGAGCTGATGGACCAGATCGCCAAGGAGTCCGACCAGCGCAACCTGCCGAGCTTCACCATCACCCTGGTCACCGTGCTGCTGCCGGTAGTGCTGATGCTGCTGAAGACCTTCGCCGACGTGGTACTGCCCGCCGAGCATATCGTGCGCCAGTGGATGGACCTGGTCGGCCACCCCATCACCGCGCTGCTCGCGGCTCTGCTGCTGGCTTTCTACACCTTCGGCGCGGCCCGTGGCTTCAACCGCCAGCAGATCATGAAGATGCTGGACCAGAGCCTGGCACCGACCGCCGCGATCGTGCTGATCGTCGGCGCCGGCGGTGGCTTCAAGCAGATGCTGGTGGACACCGGCGTGGGTAACGTGATCGGGCAGATGGCGGTGCAGGCCGAAATCTCGCCGATTCTGCTGGCCTGGCTGGTGGCCGCGGTGATCCGCATCGCCACCGGTTCCGCCACGGTAGCCACCATTACCGGCGCGGGCATCGTCGCGCCGGTGATTGACCTGGTGCCGGGGGTGAACCGTGAGCTGCTGGTACTGGCCACCGGTGCTGGCTCGCTGATCCTGTCGCATGTCAACGATGCCGGTTTCTGGCTGGTGAAGCAGTACTTCAACATGACCGTGGCGGAAACCTTCAAGACCTGGAGCATGATGGAGACCATCCTGTCGATTGTCGGCATCATCTTCATCCTGTTGCTGTCACTGGTGGTGTGACCGTTGATCGGGGTGATGGCACCCTGTTGCGCCGGGTAGGGCCGAAAGGAAGTAACAACCCTACCCGAAACCAAGGAGCCTGCCATGCCCCGCTCAAGCATCCTGTTGATCGCCCTGTTCGTTGCGCCGCTGGCCCTGGCCGCCGGCACTGGCCCCACCTACCCGGACGACCCGCACAATCCGGCGCCCAAGCCGGGTGTGGACAGCACCCTCAACCCCATCGAGCAGCCCATGCCACGCGATACCGACCCGCGGATCAAGGGCAACGACCCCGACAGCCCGCCGACCAAGCAGAATGACAACCGGGACTTGCCGGGCATGGATGGCAGCGGCTCGGAAGGAACCGGGCGGCAGGGTGGCGCCGATAGCCAGCGTTGATCCATAGCCGGTAGCGTTCACCTACCCTGTGGCGGTGAATCACCACTGGCGCTTGTCCGGCCTGATCAGCCCCAGCTTCTCGATGCGGTAACGCAGCATGTCCCGCGACAGGCCAAGCATGCGCGCGGACTTGGTCACGTTCCAGTCCGTGCGGTCCAGTGTCCTGCACACCAGGTCGCGCTCCATGTCCGGCAGGCTGGTCCCTGGCTCGGGCTCATGCCGGGGTATGTCAAACATCGCAGACGCCGGTTGCTGCACCATTGGCTCGTCAATCAGCGTCAGGCACAGGTTCAGCTGGTGCGCCTGCACCACGTCATTCGCAGCCAGCAGCACGGTCTGCTCCAGCATGTTGCGCAGCTCACGCACGTTGCCCGGCCAGCTGTAGCCGAGCATCAGGTTTTCCGCTTCGGCGGAAAAGCGCAGGTTCGGCTTGCCATAACGCCTGCCGTGTTGGGCCAGGAAATGCCTCGCCAGCAGCAGCACATCCTGGCCACGGGCGTACAGGCGTGGCACTTTCAGGGCTATGATGCGCAGGCGGAAGAACAGGTCGCGGCGGAACTTGCCCTGTTGCACCATCTGCTCGAGGTTGCAATTGGTGGCGCTGATCACCCGCAGGTCGACCTTGCGCTCCTTCACCGCACCTATGCGGCGGATACTGCGGTCCTCCAGCAATTTGAGCAGCTTGGCCTGCAATGTCAGGTCCATCTCGCCAATTTCGTCGAGGAACAGGGTGCCGCCATCGGCCGCCTCTACCAGGCCCACCCGGCGCTCCTTGGCATCGGTAAAGGCGCCCTTCTCGTGCCCGAACAACTCGGCTTCCAGCAGGTTGGCCGGGATCGAGGCGCAGTTGAACTCGATGAACGGCCCTTTGCTGCGTGAACCATCGAAATGCAGGGCACGCGCCACCAGTTCTTTGCCGGTACCGGTTTCGCCTTCGATCAGTACCGGCGGCAAGTCGATGCTGGTCATGCGCCGCTCGGCATCCAGCAGCTGGCGCAAGGTGTGCTTGAGGGTAAGCATGCTCGGCGATTCGCCGAGCAACGCCTGCAAGCCCGACTTCTGCGCCTCGCGTTCCTGGTAGAACGACAACGTGCGCTCCATGCGTTCGGTGGCCAGGGCCTTGTCCAGGGTCAGCTTGAGCTCGGCCAGTACCACCGGCTTGGTCAGGTAATGAAAAGCCCCCTCCTTCATGGCCTGTACCGCATCTTCGACATTGCCGTAACCGGTCATCATGATCACTTTCAGGTCCGGCACCTGTGCCACCAGGGTGCGCAGCAGGTCGTGCCCGCTCATGCCCGGCAGCGAGTTGTCGGTCAGCACTGCATCGGGGCGGGCCCGCTTGATGTGCTCCAGCGCCAGTTCCGCGTTGTCGCACACGGCGACCTCGAAGCCCTTGAGGCTGAGGTAGGTACGGATGTTGTCGGCGAGGACTTCATCATCCTCGACTACCAGGATGCTGTGCTCCATGGGCCCCTCCCGCTGCAATGTTGAATGTGAGGCTGACGCGGGTTCCTTCCTCTTCGCGGCTGCTCAGGCTGACCGAACCGCCAAAACGCTCCATGATGCGCTTGACCAAGGCCAGGCCTACGCCAAGTCCGCCCTGCTTGGTGGTGTAGAACGGTTTGAACACCATGCGCTCCTGCTGCTGACTCATGCCCTTGCCGGTGTCGGCCAGGACGAACTCGGCACGCTGGCCATCCTTCACACTGACCTGGGCACGCAGCAGGCCGCCGTCAGGCATGGCTTCCAGGGCATTGGAAAACAGGGAGTTGAGAATCTGCGTGAGCTGCAGCGGCTGACTGGTCACCCACTGCAAGCCGGGGCCTTCGTAGCGGAAGCGTATGCCGTTGCGTTCGATCTGCTGGGCGAAAGCCAGGCGGGTGTCCTCGATGGCCGCCACCAGGTCCACGGCTTCGGCCTCGTCGCTGGTCGGGCGCAGCGACACCAGAAAATCGCGGACCCAGCGCGACATGCGGTCGACCTGGCTGATGATGTCAGCGATATTCCTTTGCGCCGCTGGGGTGGCGATCTCCTGGGCCAGTTCGGCGCTGGAGCGGATGTTCGCCAGCGGGTTGCGCAGGCTATGCGCCACCGCAGACGACATCTCGCCAAGGGCGACATAGGTTTCATTGGCCACCAGCCGGTCCTGCTGCAGCTGCAGCAGTTGCGCGGCACGCCGCACGATCCAGTACAGGCCGAAGTAGATCAGCGCCCCGCCCACCAGGGTCGAGGCCCAGATCAACACGTAGCCACGCTGGATGCGCCGGGCCAGGTCCCGGGGCTCCTTGTAGATTTCCACCATGGCCAGCACCTGTTCGCCTTGGCTGTCGAACAGCGGAACGTAGTTTTCAATGAACAGCGAACGCGGTTCACGCTGGAATTTCTGCTCTTCGCGGTCCTCGTGGGCCGGGTGGTAAATGGCCGAGACGGCCTTGCGCGAGCGGAAAGCGCGGTCGAGGTCGCCATCGGCCTCGATGCGCTGGCCGATCAGCGCCGGGTTGGTCGACCAGGTGATGGTGCGATCGCGGGCATAGACGTTGGCCAACAATATATCCGGCAGGTGCGCGACATGGTCGAGGAACTCCGCCCGGGTCGATTCGGCCAGCGCCGGAGTGAATTGCAAGTGCTGCCGGTCCAGGCGGGGATCGAGCAGCTCGCCCAGGGTGCTGCCCGGGGGTAATTGCGAATGGCGCACCTCGGCCTGTGCGATGGCCTGGATGAACTGGGCGGTCAGCATGGCGTCGCGCTCGACACTGTCGCGCACCACGAAACGTGTCGACACATAACCCAGCCCGCCCGCCACGGCGGCAATGATCAGCAAACTGATCAGCGAGAACCAACGCTGCAGGTTGAACTCGAGCAATGGCATAGCCAGACCGCGAGCGGTCCTGGCCTTGCCATGAACGTCGTTCTCCAGCGTTTTCATGTGCCTTCCACCCCTGCAGCCGCAGCTGCCATGCATTGTCGCGCTCTACCACCGGATAGCAAAATTCCAGCCAGCCATGGAAAAATTACTAATAATCTTTTTTGATCAACAAGTTAGCCAAGTTTGTTAAGTCCAGATCGAGGAAAAAGCCCCACATTTGGGGCATTTCACCCAAAACTAATATTTCTAGCAAAAACAAATTCTTACGAAAGTCTCCTAATGTTTTTCAGAAGATTCGAACAGCCGGAAACCTAACGAAACCCGGGTGCCACGGCCTTCGCTGCTGCTAAGCCGGATCGTGCCACCGAAGCGTTCCATGATGCGTTTCACCAGCACCAGCCCCACTCCCAGCCCTCCCTGCTTGGTGGTGAAGAAGGGCCGGAAGGCCATGCGCTGCTGCGCTTCGCTCATGCCCTTGCCATTGTCGCAGAGGCGCAGGGTCAGGCTGCGTCGGTCATGCCGCACCACCTCGACACGCAGCCGCCCACCCTGCTCCATCGACTCCAGGGCGTTGGCGATCAGGCTGCTGAAAACCTGCCGCAGTAACATCGGGTGCCCCAGTATCTGCACTGCCGGCAATGCCTGCAGGTCCAGGCTCACCCCGCCGCGTGCCAGCGGCACCGCGTAAGCCTGCAGGCTATCCTGCAAGGCCTGCGGCAGGTCCACCGCCACCGCCTCATCGTCGATCGGGCGCAGCGATTGCAACATCTGCCGGATCCACTGCGACATGCGGTCTACCTGGTTGATGATTTCGTTGACGTTGCGCTGCGCCGGGCCATCGTCGAAGGCCTGCGCCAGTTCGGCGCTGGAACGGATGTTGGCCAAGGGGTTACGCAGGCTGTGGGCCACCGCCGAAGACACCTCCCCCAGCGCCACATAGGTTTCGTTGTTGACCAGGCGCTTCTGCTGCACCGTCAGCAGCCGCGCGGCGCGGTGCATGATGCCGTACAGGCCGAAATAGACCAGGCCGGCGCCGACGGCGATCGCCAGCCAGATCAGGGTCAGCCCACGCTCGATGCGCCCGATCAGGTCATGGGGTTCCTTGTAGATCTCGACCATTGCCGTGACCTGCTCACCATCGGCAGTGAACAGCGGAATGTAGTTCTCGATGAACAGCCGCTCGGGCGGGGTGACGAACTTCCGTTCGGCACGGACCTGTTCGACGTCCTGATAACTGGCCGCAACCCGCATCTTGTACTCGAAGGCCCGATCCAGTTCGGCGTCACCTTCGATCAGCTTGCCGACCAGCGCCGGGTTGGTGGACCAGATAACCGTTCGGTCCGGCGCGTAGATATTGGCCAACAGCATGTCGGGCAGGTGGGCGATGTGGTCGAGGAATTCGCCACGCGCCCTGCGCCGGGCGTCCGGGTCGACGCCGATCAGGTTGTTGCGGTCGTTGCGCGGGTCGAGCAGTTCACCCATGGTATGCACATTGGGGATCGACAGATGGCGCACTTCGGCGTCGGCGATGGAGGTGATGAACTGCGCGGTGAGCAAGGCATCGCGCTCGACGCTTTCGTCGATGATGAAACGACTGGATATCAGCCCCAGCCCGGCCGCCACCGAGAGAATGACGGCCAGGCTGACCCAGGCGTACCAGCGCAGCAGGTCGAACGGTCTGCGCGAGGTGGCCAGCTCGCTACTGGCAGGCACTTCATCAGTGTCGAAACGAGGAAGGATGTCCATGGCGGACTCCACGACTGGGCACCTTGAGAAGGTTAGCCCAGAGTCGAGGAAGTCATCGCTTCGGCCCGATGGCAGTCGCCGAAGGGTATTGCCTGGTCCCGGCGCGCCTCGGCGCCTGCTGGTGGGTCAGGGGCTGCTGTCTGTCAGGCCCTGCAACCTGCGGTATTCCCGCAACACATCGGGCACATAGCGCCGGGTCTCGGCGAACGGCGGTACCGCGCCGCGGCGTAGCACCGCCTCGGGGCCAGCGTTGTAGGCGGCTACCGCCAGGGTGATGTCGTTGTCGAACAGGTCGAGCATGCGCTTGAGATAGCGCGCCCCGCCCTGCACGTTGTCTTCCGGGTCCAGGCGGTTTTGCACGCCCATTTCACGGGCGGTATCCGGCATCAGCTGCATCAACCCTACCGCGCCGGCCGGTGACCGCGCCTTGGGGTTGTAACCGGACTCGGCCTTGATCACCGCATGCAGTAGCGCCGGCGGAACATCGTGGGCGCGCGCCGCAGCGGCAACCACCCTGGCGTAGGGACGGCCGGTGATCATTTGCGCGTTGGCCGTCCCGGCCTGGCCCTGCGGCTCGCTGATCACGGTCTCGTAAAGGCGCCCGGGTCGATGGACGTTGGTCAGTATATAGCTGCCTTTGGCATCGATGGACACGTACACATCGGCCTGGGCAGCGCCTGCGGCCAGCCAGACCAAACCGAGAATGAGTCCACGCATGTCGGTCGCCTCTTCGTCGTGCCCCCAAACTGGGGGAAATGCCCCGGAAAACCCGAGGTCGATAGCACGACGCAAGCACTGTGCCGCATCCGTTGCGGCATGGCGCAAGGCCCCAACGCAGACGTGCACGGCTGTTGCATGGTGCTTGCACACGCGAGTCCCGATGCAGCGGAGGGCTTCACCATGCAACGCAGAACCACCC
Organism: Pseudomonas sp. TE21394; assembly: GCF_054057835.1. Lineage (NCBI taxonomy): Bacteria > Pseudomonadati > Pseudomonadota > Gammaproteobacteria > Pseudomonadales > Pseudomonadaceae > Pseudomonas > Pseudomonas sp. TE21394. Next base: position 4,807,698 of record NZ_JBSRZR010000001.1, read on the forward strand.
CCCAACGTGGCTTCACCCTGCTCGAACTGTTGGTCGTGCTGGTGGTGCTCGGCCTGTTGGCTGGCATCGTTGCGCCCAAGTACTTCAGCCAGCTCGGCCGCTCCGAAGCCAAGGTCGCGCGGGCGCAGATAGAGGGGCTGAGCAAGGCTCTGGACCTGTACCGGCTCGAAGTCGGCCACTACCCCAACAGCGAGCAGGGCCTGCAGGCACTGGTGGTCGCGCCCAGTGGCGAAACGCGCTGGACCGGCCCGTACCTGCAGAAGGCCGTGCCGCAAGACCCGTGGGGACGGCCATATATCTACCGGCAGCCCGGCGAGAATGGCGGTGAATACGACCTGCTGTCGATGGGCAAGGACGGCCAGCCGGGTGGCGACGGCGAAAACGCCGAAATCACCAGCTGGCAGTAGGCGGCGCGGCCATGCGCTATGTCCTCAAGGCCCTGGGCAGACAGGGCGTGGTGCAACTGCAGATCGACGCCGAGGACCCCGAGCAGGCCCGCCGTCAGGCCGAGGACCAGGGCCTGCGCGTGCTCAGCCTGCGTGGCCATCGCGGCGCCCTGTGGCACTTGGCCAGGCGCCGCGAGGCCAGCTTCGAGCTGGTGCTGTTCAGCCAGGAACTGGCAACCCTGCTTGGCGCCGGCCTGCCGCTGATCGACGCCCTGGAAAGCCTGGCGGAAAAGTCCCCGGCGGGCGCGACGCGCAAGGTATTGAACCAGCTGGTCCGCCAGTTGTATGAGGGCCATTCGCTGTCCCAGGCCCTGGCCGCGCAACCACGGGCATTCCCGCCGCTTTACGTGGCGCTGGTGCAGTCCAGCGAGCGTACCGGTGCTCTTGCTGATGCCCTCACCCGCTACATCGGCTACCGCCAGCGCCTGGACCTGGTAAGGCAGAAACTGCTGGGGGCTTCGGTCTACCCCTTGCTGCTGTTGCTGGTGGGCGGTGGCGTGGTGTTGTTCCTGCTGGGCTACGTGGTACCGCGTTTCAGCCAGGTGTTCGAGGGGATGGGCAGCGAGTTGCCCTGGCTTTCCCGCGGCCTCATGCAGGTCGGCCTGTTCCTGCACGCCCGGCAACTGCCACTGGCACTGGGCGGCATCGGCTTGCTCACGCTGCTATGGCTGCTGCGCCGCCAACCGCCGGTGCGGCGCTGGGCTGCCCGCCAGTTGCGGCGTCTGCCGGCGTTGCACCAGCGCTTGCTGAGGTACGAACTGGCACGCTTCTACCGCTCGCTGGGCATCCTCCTGCAAGGCGGCATTCCGGTCCTCAACGCCATGGGCATGGCCCGCGGCCTGCTCGGCAGCGTCGCCGCCCAGAGCCTGGAGCAGGCCTGCCAGCGGGTGGGCGAAGGCCTGCCGCTGTCCGAAGCGCTGGAGGCCGGGCAACTGGTGACGCCAGTCTCGCTGCGCCTGCTGCGGGCCGGTGAGCAGTCCGGCAACCTGTGCGAGATGCTGGAGCGCTGCGCCGATTTTCACGACCAGGAAATCGGCCGCTGGGTGGAATGGTTCGTCAAACTGTTCGAACCGCTGCTGATGACGTTCATCGGCCTGCTGATCGGCCTGATCGTGGTCCTGATGTACATGCCGATCTTCGAGCTGGCATCGAGCATTCACTGAGGTGTGGGGCACCTTCGCCTGCACGCGGCGGGGGCTCTGGAATGCGGCCCGACAGGCAAACCGTGGTTGCCGTCGATGATCGCTGCGCCGATATCATTCCGCGTGATAATAACCTTCGTCCCGTTCGATTCGTGCCTTGCGCGCAAGACACTCACACTCCGCCCACTACTCATATTCTGGCGGAGTTCTCCATGGAACAATCATTCAAACCCTTGCGCTTGCCCCTCGCTGCCCTGGCAGTGATGGTGATCAGCGCTTGCGGCCGAACCCCCGACGCTGTGCAGGCTCCCACCGCGCCGAAGGTCAGTGTGGCCAAGGTGATCGAGCAACCGATCAATGAATGGGACGAGTTCACCGGCCGCCTCGAGGCCCCGGAAACCGTCGAAGTACGCCCGCGGGTGTCCGGCCAGATCGACCTGGTGGCATTCACCGAAGGCGCCCAGGTCAAGAAAGGCGACCTGCTGTTCCAGATCGACCCACGCCCGTTCCAGGCCGAGGTCCGCCGCCTCGAAGCACAACTGCAGCAGGCCAAGGCCACTGCCATCCGCAGTGCCAACGAAGCGCGCCGCGGCGAACGCCTGCGTGACAGCAACGCCATCTCCGCCGAGCTGGCCGAGTCGCGCAGCAGCGCCGCCGCCGAAGCCCGCGCCGGGGTTGATGCGATCCAGGCCCAGCTTGACCTGGCACGCCTCAATCTCAGCTTCACCCGTGTCACCGCGCCGATCAGCGGCCGGGTCAGCCGTGCCCAGTTCACTGCCGGCAATATCGTGACTGCCGATGTCACCCCGCTGACCAGCGTGGTGTCTACCGACAAGGTCTATGCCTACTTCGACGCCGACGAGCGTGTATACCTCAAGTACACCCAGCTGGCCCGCGAAGGTCAGCGTGGCCAGAGCACCCCCGTGTACCTGGGCCTGACCAACGAAACCGGCAACCCGCACCTGGGGCAGATGAACTTCGTCGACAACCAGGTCAACCCGCGCACCGGCACCATCCGTGGCCGGGCAGTGTTCGACAACAGCGACGGCCAGTTCACCCCGGGCCTGTACGCCCGCCTGAAGCTGGTCGGCAGCGCCCAGTACCAGGCCGTGCTGATCAACGACGAAGCGGTTGGCACCGACCTGGGCAAGAAGTTCGTGCTGGTGATGGACAAGGACAACAAGGCCACTTACCGCGCCGTCGAGCTGGGGCCGAAGCTGGAAGGCCTGCGTATCGTGCGCAGCGGCCTGGGCAAGGACGACCGCATCGTGGTCAAGGGCCTGCAGCGTGTGCGCCCGGGTTCGCCGGTCACGCCGGAAGAGACACCAATGGCCAGTGAACAGACCCTCGCCGCCCTCGCCCAGCAGCGCCAGGCCCTGGAGGCCAGCAACCCGGCGCCGAAGGTGGCGGGCAACAACGTGAAAGTCGCCAGCGCCCCGGCGCCACGCGGTTAAGGGACCCCACCGATGAACTTCTCGAAATTCTTCATTACCCGGCCGATCTTCGCCGCAGTGTTGTCGCTGGTGCTGCTGATCGCAGGCTCGATCTCGCTGTTCCAGCTGCCGATCAGCGAATACCCCGAAGTCGTGCCGCCGACCGTAGTGGTGCGTGCCAACTTCCCCGGCGCCAACCCCAAGGTCATCGGCGAAACCGTGGCCGCGCCGCTGGAGCAGGCCATCACCGGCGTGGAGAACATGCTGTACATGTCTTCGCAGTCCACCGCTGACGGCAAACTGACGCTCACCATCACCTTCGCCCTGGGCACCGACCTGGACAATGCCCAGGTGCAGGTGCAGAACCGTGTCACCCGCACCCAGCCCAAGCTGCCCGAGGAAGTGACCCGGATCGGTATCACCGTCGACAAGGCCTCGCCCGACCTGACCATGGTCGTGCACCTGACCTCGCCGGACAACCGCTACGACATGCTCTACTTGTCCAACTACGCCATCCTCAACATCAAGGACGAGCTGGCGCGCCTGGGTGGCGTGGGCGACGTGCAGCTGTTCGGCATGGGCGACTACTCGCTGCGCGTGTGGCTCGACCCGAACAAGACCGCTTCGCGCAACCTCACCGCCAGTGATGTGGTGGCCGCGATCCGCGAGCAGAACCGCCAGGTGGCTGCCGGCCAGCTGGGCGCCCCGCCCGCCCCGGGTTCGACCAGCTTCCAGCTGTCGATCAACACCCAGGGCCGCCTGGTCAACGAGGAAGAGTTCGAGAACATCATCATTCGTGCCGGTGCCGATGGTGAAATCACCCGCCTGAAGGACATCGCCCGGGTCGAGCTCGGCTCCAGCCAGTACGCCCTGCGCTCGCTGCTGAACAACCAGCCGGCGGTCGCCATCCCGATCTTCCAGCGCCCTGGCTCCAACGCCATCGAGATTTCCGACGAAGTGCGGGCGAAAATGGCCGAGCTGAAGAAGGACTTCCCCGAAGGCATGGACTACAGCATCGTCTATGACCCGACCGTATTCGTCCGCGGCTCCATCGAAGCGGTGGTGCACACCCTGTTCGAAGCGCTGGTGCTGGTGGTACTGGTGGTGATCCTGTTCCTGCAGACCTGGCGCGCCTCGATCATCCCGCTGCTGGCGGTGCCGGTCTCGCTGATCGGTACCTTCGCGGTCATGCACCTGTTCGGCTTCTCGCTCAACGCGCTGTCATTGTTCGGCCTGGTCCTGGCCATCGGTATCGTGGTGGACGACGCCATCGTGGTGGTGGAAAACGTCGAGCGCAACATCGGCCTGGGCCTGAAACCGCTGGATGCCACGCAAAAGGCCATGGGCGAGGTGACCGGCCCGATCATCGCCACTGCCCTGGTACTGTGCGCCGTGTTCGTGCCTGCCGCGTTCATTTCCGGCCTGACCGGGCAGTTCTACAAGCAGTTCGCCCTGACCATCGCGATTTCCACGGTGATCTCGGCCTTCAACTCGCTGACCCTGTCGCCGGCCCTGGCAGCGGTGCTGCTCAAGGACCACCATGCGCCCAAGGATCGCTTCTCGCGGTTCCTGGAAAAGCTGCTGGGCAGCTGGCTGTTCGCGCCGTTCAACCGCTTCTTCGACCGCGCTTCCAACCGCTACGTCGGTGGCGTGCGCCGGGTCATCCGCTCCAGCGGTATCGCCCTGTTCGTGTATGCCGGCCTGATGGGCCTGACCTACCTGGGCTTCTCGTCCACCCCGACCGGTTTCGTCCCGGCGCAGGACAAGCAGTACCTGGTAGCCTTCGCCCAGTTGCCTGACGCGGCCAGCCTCGACCGCACCGAGGCGGTGATCAAGCGCATGAGCGAAATCGCCCTGAAGCAGCCTGGCGTGGCCGACTCGGTAGCCTTCCCTGGCCTGTCGATCAACGGTTTCACCAACAGCCCGAACAGCGGCATCGTGTTCACCCCGCTCAAGCCGTTCGACGAGCGCAAGGACCCGAGCCAGTCCGCTGCGGCGATCGCTGCCGCGCTGAATGCCCAGTTCGCCGATATCCAGGACGCCTACATCGCGATCTTCCCGCCACCACCGGTACAAGGCCTGGGCACCATCGGCGGCTTCCGCCTGCAGATCGAGGACCGCGGCAACCTGGGCTACGAAGCGCTGTACAAGGAAACCCAGAACATCATCGCCAAGAGCCGCAACGTGCCGGAGCTGGCGGGCCTGTTCACCAGCTACCAGGTCAACGTGCCGCAGGTGGATGCGGCCATCGACCGGGAAAAGGCCAAGACCCACGGCGTGGCGATCACCGATATCTTCGATACCCTGCAGGTCTACCTGGGCTCGCTGTACACCAACGACTTCAATCGCTTTGGCCGCACCTACCAGGTCAATGTCCAGGCCGAGCAGCAATTCCGCCTCGATGCCGAACAGATCGGCCAGCTGAAGGTACGCAACAACCTCGGCGAGATGATCCCGCTGGCGACCTTCCTCAAGGTCAGCGACACCTCCGGGCCAGACCGGGTCATGCACTACAACGGCTTCATCACCGCAGAAATCAACGGCGCTGCGGCCCCGGGCTACAGCTCTGGCCAGGCGGAAGCGGCGATGGAGAAGTTGCTGAAAGCGGAATTGCCCAACGGCATGACCTTCGAATGGACCGACCTGACCTACCAGCAGATCCTGGCGGGCAACACCGCGCTGTTCGTCTTCCCGCTGTGCGTGTTGCTGGCGTTCCTGGTGCTGGCTGCCCAGTATGAAAGCTGGAGCTTGCCGCTGGCGGTGATCCTGATCGTGCCAATGACGCTGCTGTCGGCGATTACCGGAGTCATCATTTCCGGCGGTGATAACAACATCTTCACCCAGATCGGCCTGATCGTGCTGGTGGGCCTGGCGTGCAAGAACGCGATCCTGATCGTCGAGTTCGCCAAGGACAAGCAGGCCGAGGGCCTCGACCCGCTGGCCGCGGTGCTGGAAGCCTGCCGTCTGCGTCTGCGGCCGATCCTGATGACCTCGATCGCGTTCATCATGGGTGTGGTTCCGCTGGTGTTCTCCTCCGGTGCCGGTTCGGAAATGCGCCATGCGATGGGCGTGGCAGTGTTCTCGGGGATGATCGGGGTGACCGTGTTCGGCCTCTTCCTCACCCCAGTGTTCTTCTTCCTGATCCGCCGTTTCGTCGAACGCCGCCAGGCCCGCAAGGCCGAACGCGTCCACTCGCTGGAGAGCCATGCATGAACCTGCTCAAACCCCTGACCCCGAGCCTGTTGGCGCTGGCCCTGGCAGCCTGTGCAGTAGGCCCGGACTACCAGGCACCAGCCACCGAACCCGCGCAGTTGGGCAGCGACGTACATGCCAAGGCCTACGACCGTAGCCGTTTCGAAAGCCTGTGGTGGAAGCAGTTCGACGACCCGGTACTGAACCAGCTGGTGCAGGCTTCGCTGGACGGCAACCGTGACCTGCGCGTGGCCTTCGCCCGGCTGAAATCGGCGCGCTCGATCCGCGAAGACGCCGAGAACGATCAGTTCCCGGTGGTCACCAGCCGTGCCAGCAGCGATATCGGCAAGGGCCAGATCCCCGGCCAGACCACGCAGCGGGTTAACAGCGAGCGCTACGACCTGGGCCTGGACATGGCCTGGGAGCTTGACCTGTTTGGCCGCATCCAGCGCCAGATCGAAGCCAGCGAAGCCCAGGAAGCGGTGGCTGCGGCCGACCTGCAGCAGCTGCAGGTCAGCCTGATTGCCGAGCTGGTCGATGCCTATGGCCAGCTGCGTGGTGCACAGTTGCGCGAGAAGATCGCCCTGGCCAATCTCAAGACCCAGCAGGAATCGCGGGCCATCACTGAAACCCTGCGGGACGCTGGCGTCGGCAACGACCTCGATGTGGTGCGTGCCGATGCGCGCCTGGCCGGGGTCGAGGCCACGGTGCCACAGCTGCAGGCGGAACAGGCCCGTGCCCGGCACCGTATCGCCACCTTGCTTGGCCAGCGCCCCGAGGCGCTCAGTGTCGACCTGTCGCCCAAGGCCCTGCCGGCAATCGCCAAGGCGCTGCCCGTGGGAGACCCGGCAGAACTGCTGCGTCGTCGCCCGGACATCCGTAGTGCCGAGCGCCAGTTGGCGGCGGCCACGGCCAATGTCGGCGTGGCCACGGCTGACCTGTTTCCCCGCGTCAGCCTCAGTGGCTTCCTCGGCTTTACTGCCGCCCGCGGTTCGCAGATCGGTTCCTCGGCAGCCAACGCCTGGGCCCTCGGCCCGAGCATCACCTGGGCGGCCTTCGACCTGGGCAGCGTGAGGGCGCGCCTGCGCGGCGCCAAGGCCGATGCCGAAGGGGCGCTGGCCAACTATGAACAGCAGGTTTTGCTGGCCCTGGAAGAATCGGCCAATGCCTTCAGCGATTACGACAAGACCCAGCAGCGGCTGCTGTCGCTGATGCGCCAGAGCGATGCCAGCCGCAAGGCTGCGGAGCTGGCTTCGGTTCGTTACCGCGAGGGTACGGTGGACTACCTGGTGCTGCTCGATGCCGAGCGTGAGCGGCTCAGTGCGGAAGATGCTCAAGCCCAGGGTGAAGTCGAGTTGTACCGCGGCATCGTCTCGATCTACAAGGCCCTGGGCGGCGGCTGGCAACCGGAGGCCGTCGCTAGCGCCCGCTGACTCCCTGTTTCAACGACTCCTTTGGTTGGCTCCTCCCCCAACCGTTTGCCCCGCAGGCCTTGGTTTGCGGGGCTTTTTTATGGCCGCAGAGGAATATCGGGTGCGGGGGCAAGGGATGGGCATTGCCTGTGAGTTCGGCACCGGGCGGACGGCGCTGGACCTGCGCGCCCGCAAAACCCGAGGCAGGCACCTGACAGCCCCCACCCGGTTGCATTTACCCCCCGCCTGCCCCAAGCTCTGCCTTCCCGCCGCCACGGATCGTCCGATGCCCAGACGCAACCGCTACCTGATCGCCCTGCTGCTGTTGATCGTGGTGTCGGCCCTGTTCGGCTATCTGTGGCGCGATGACCAACCGCCGCCGCCAACCTTGCCTGCGCACAGCTACGCCAAGGCCTTGCGCCAGGCCCACGAAGGCCAGCCCGGCGCTGCGCGGGTGTTGTACCAGCAACTGCAACGCAACGACCTGCCTCCGGTCCGGCGTGCCGCCCTGTACGCCGAATTGCCCAACTACCCTTCGCCGCAGGCATTGAAGCTCGCCCGCCAGGACCTCGAACATGGCGACCCGCTAGTACGTCGGGCGGCCATCGCCAGCGTCCGCCGCCTGCTGCCGGCGGCGCAGCGCAGCCTGGTGCTTGGCCCGCTGCTGGACGACCAGGAGCAAAGCGTGCGCTTTGCCGCCGTAGATGCCCTGCTGGGTCTCGACCCGGACGCCATCGGCCTGTATTTCGGCCCGTTGCAGGCAGCCCTCGAACAGTATCAACAGGCACTGGAGCAACAACCCGGGGATACTGACGCCCAAGTACACCTGGCGCGCCTGTACCTCCATGAAACCGACTACAACCACGCCGCCGCCGCTCTGCAGCGAGCCTTGGCGATAGCCCCCGGCAACCTCGATGCATTGGCCACCCAGGTACGCCTGCTGGAACGCCAGGGCCATCATGATGCCTCGCGGCAGGTACTGGCCAAGGCCCTGGCACTGAGTCCCGACTCGGCCTTTCTGCAGTACGAGCTAGGCCTCTGGCTGAACCGTCATGAGCAGCGCGAGTACGCGCTGCTGGCTTTGTCCCGCGCAGTCGAGCTGGACCCGGACAATACCGACTACCGCTACACCCTGGCGGTCACCCTGCATGAGCTGGAACAGGTCGATGCAGCGCAGAAGCAGCTGGAAACTGTGCTCAGTCGGCAACCGGCCAATCGCCGGGCACGGGTGTTGCTGATCCAGTACTGGAAAGAGACCGGCCAGTTGCAGAACGTGCAAGTGCTGTTGGCAGAGCTGGAGCAGCAGAATCCGGACGATCCGGTATTGCAACAAGGCCTGTAGGCCACGCTGTAACTCGGTTGAACCCAGCAGTCTTGACCGAGGTCCAGTGGGTATCGGACCACCCTTGCGGGAGAAGTGTTTTGGTCAGTTCGTTGGCGCTGGAACAACGTGCCTTGATCCTCGCGCCCTCGCCGTTAGCCGCAGATATCGCTCGGCTGCTCGCTTGCGCCGGCATCGACAGCCTGTGCGCGCCCGACCTGCCCCAGCTACAGGCTTGTCTGGCGGAGGGCGCAGGCCTGGCGATCATTGCCGAGCAGGTATTCGACGCAGGCCCGAGCCCCCTGCTGCAGGCGTTCCTCGACCAGCAACCCAGCTGGTCGGACCTGCCCATCGTGCTTATCCAGGACAATCGCAGCGTTATGACTTCAGGTCACACGCCATTGGGCAATCTGATGTGGCTGGCTGTACCGTTCGAAGATGACCTACTGCTGCAGATGGCCCAGTCCGCGTTGCGCACCCGACGCCGACAGTATCGTGTACGCGATCAGTTGCTAGAACTGCAGCTACGCCTGCAAGCGCAGGGCATATCACCCGGCGAGACGCCGGAGCGCAGCGAGTTCGCCCGCTACCAGGCGCGTAATATGGAGGCCATTGGCCAACTCGCCGGCGGGGTCGCACATGATTTCAACAACCTGCTCACCAGCATCGGCGGCAGTTTCGAGCTAATTGACCGGCGCCTGAAGCAGGGCCGCAGTGACAGCCTCGACACCATGCTGCGCATGGGCCGCGAAGCGGTATCACGCGCCGCCCGGCTGACCCACCGCCTGCTGGCCTTCTCTTCCCGGCAATCGCTGCACAGCCAGCGCATCGACCTGCACCGGTTGCTCCAGGCGAAGCGCCTGGAAGCCTGCGTCAACCCGGCGGTGGCCGTGCAGGTGGACATTACCGAGGGCCTGTGGCCGATAGAGGCCGATAGCCAGCAATTACAGGAGGCGCTCGACAACCTGCTGCTGAATGCCTGCGAAGCCATGCCCAGTGGTGGCCACCTGCGCATCGAGGCGACTAACCAGGCTATCGGTGCCGGGCATGTCACCGACGGCGCCCTGTGTGCCGGTGACTATGTCCGCCTGCGTATCATCGATGACGGCCAAGGCATGGCGCAAAGCACGCTGGCGCACGCTTTCGAGCCGTTCTTCAGTACCAAGGCGATCGGCCAGGGCATCGGCCTCGGCCTGTCGATGGTGTACGGTTTCAGCAAGCAGTCCCGCGGCCATGTCACCCTGCATAGCCAGCTCGGCCAAGGAACCCGGGTGGACCTGTACTTGCCGCGGCACCTGGGCCAGACCCAGGCATCGCATGAGCCGATGCTACCCGTGCAGAATTGCCGGGGCCATCACGTGCTGGTGGTCGAGGACGATCCGGATGTACGCCAGTTACTGTGCCAGGCCCTGCGCGAAGAGGGCTTTGCCTGCCACAGTGGCGCCGATGCCAATGACGGGCTGAAGGTGCTGCGCTCGACCCAACCCGTCGACCTGCTGCTCACAGATGTCGGCCTGCCCGGCATGAACGGCCGGCAACTGGCCGAGATTGCCCGCAGCCTGCGCCCGCACTTGCCGGTTCTGTTCATCACCGGCTACGCGGAAACGGCCATGGTCCGCGACGGCTTCCTGGCTGCAGGTATGCACCTGATGGGCAAGCCGTTCGAATTGCAGCAACTGCAGGCATTGGTGACGCAGATTCTGGGCCGGCCCTGAGCCGTTCACTCATCGAGCAGGCGAAGCGCCTCGTTCGCAAGATCCGCCAGCGGAAACGGTTTGTTCATCAATGCCGTGCCTGGCTGGTCAAGCAACTGCGCCTCGATCCGCTGATCCGCGTAGCCGGTGATGAACAGGACCTTCTGCTGCGCAAGCTGCATGCGCATGGCCCTGGCCACTTGTCGTCCACTGAAACCACCCGGCAGGCCGATGTCGGTGATCACCAGGTCGAACGGGCCGTCATGGCGGAAGCGCTCCAGCGCGGAATTGGCGTCGCCCGCCTCGGTGACGTCGAAACCACGTTCGACCAGGTACTCGCGCATCACCGCGCGCAAACCCAGTTCATCATCGACCAGCAGCAGGCGCTCTCCGCATGCCATGCGCTGCGCGCGCTGGATCACCCGCGGCGGCTCGGGGACCGGCTCATGGCACCTTGGAAAAAGCATGGAAACCCGGGTGCCCTGGTTCGGCGTCGATTCGATCCAGGCGTAGCCTCCCGACTGGCCGACGAAGCCATACACCATCGACAAGCCAAGCCCGGACCCGCGCCCGATGGGCTTGGTGGTGAAGAAAGGCTCAAAGGCCCTGGCGATGTCCGCTGCCGGCATGCCATGACCATCATCTTCGACATGCAAGGCTACATAATCGCCGGGCGGCAAGCCGTGTTCATCCGGAAACCAGGCCTTCAGGCGCTCGTTGACACTGTGCAATGTGACATTGCCCCGCTCCAGACAGGCTTCGCGAGCGTTGGTGCAGAGGTTGATCAAGGCATTTTCGAGCTGGGGAACATCAAGGCATACCGCCCACGGCGTCACATCCAGCTGCCAGTGCAGACTCATCTCTGCGCCCAATGCCCTGAGCAGCAGAGGTTCGCTCAAGCGCAACTGCCGGTTGAAATCCAGCACCTTCGGGGCCAGGGGCTGATGCCGTGAAAAGGCCAGCAGGCGATGGGTCAGCTCCATCGCGCGCAGCACCGAATCGCGGGCCAGCTCTACATAAGCCTCGACCCGCTCCAGGCGCCCTTGCTCAAAGCGGCGCTGCAACAGTTCGAGACTACCGCCAATACCGGACAGTAAATTATTCATTTCGTGGCCGACGCCGCCGGCCAACTGACCGACTACTTCCAGGCGTTGATGGTTGCCCATCAATGCTTCGGATTGTCGGGCGGCTTCCTCACGGTCTTCGGTGATGTCTCGGCCAACCGCGGTCAACAGGCTGCCATCGAAACGCGCGCTCCAGCGAAACCAGTGATAATGGCCATCACGGTGACGCAGGCGTGTCTCGATCTGCTCGGTAGCGTGGTACTGCAGGAACCCGCTAACGGCCACCTGTACTTCCGCACGGTCGGCCGGATGAACCAGGTCCAGCACCAGCGCATCACGTACCTGCTCTTCCGTCCAGCCCAGGATGCGGTACCAGGCGGGGTTGGCGGCACACATCCGCAGTTCGGGGGTCACGGTCATCATCGCGTCACGCGACAATTGCCAGAACTGCTCACGCTCGGCCACATGCCGTTCGATCTGCAATTCGAAACTATGTGCCTGTTCGCGCCAATGACGGTGGGCGTCGAGGTCGGCGGTGGTCTCGATCACGGTGTGCAGGAGCCCGGCCACGCTACCCAGTTCATCGTGCAACGGGGCATACCCGAACGCACACCAGAGCGGCTCGGCACCTGCGCCGCAGGTGATACGCAGCGGTGGGTCCTCGACAAAACTCGAGCGCCCCTCAAGAGCCTTGAACACCCACGGCCCCATGTGTGGCCAGACATCGCTCCATAATGCATCAAAGGCCATGCCCAACGCATCCGGGGCAACGGGCCGCAACGCCCGGTAGGCTTCATTGTGAACCACGCAAAGATCAGGCCCCCAGACCACGGCACATGGGAATGGAGACAGGTGCATGATGTCGACCGCGATACGCAGCGATGCCGGCCAGCGCGGCCATGGCCCGAGCGAAGTCCGGCCCCAGTCGAACTGCGCAATCCGTTCGGCAATCGTCTCGGCCGGCGGCGCAGCAGGCGGTTGCAGAGCCACCTGCGACGCGGACTGGTACGGCATACCGTTTGCGACCAATTATTCTCACCCCGCTGTGCTCAAGGCTGATCATGGGCGTCGCCTCCCCGGACGGGCTCGCCCATGAATGCTGTTCAAGTTAGCACAACGCACACCAGGCGCTATGACGTACCTGCAGCGGACGGCTATGCTCATTAGGTTTTCCCGAGCCAGAGCGCAACGGCCCATTCAGGTTGCCGACAGGAGCGTGGTCATGAGCAAGAAAATGCTGGTGGTGCTGACCAATACGGCCAAGTATCCGACCCTCAGGCGGGCAACCGGATTGTGGCTGGGAGAAGCCGTGCACTTTGTTGATCAGGTCGAAAAGGCCGGCTACACGGTCGACTATGTGAGCCCCCTGGGTGGCTACGTACCCATCGACCCGCACAGCCTGCAAATGGCTCCCGAGCTCGACTGGCGGTGGTATGACGACAAACGCTTCATGACCCGCCTGGGTAACACCTTGAGCCCTGGCCGGGTGAAGGCCACCGAGTACAGCGTTATCTACTACACCGGCGGCCATGGGGTGATGTATGACTTTGCCGATAACCAGCCGCTGCAGGAACTGGCGCGCCAGGTTTATGAGAATAACGGCATTGTTGCTGCAGTCTGCCACGGTGTTGTCGGCCTGCTGAACATCAAGCTCAGCGACCATAGCCTGTTGTTGAAGGAGCGCAAGGTGACCGGCTTCTCCAACACCGAGGAGAAGCTCGCCGAACTGGACAAGGTGGTCCCGTTCCTGACCGAGAACGAACTGGGTGCCCGCGGCGGTCTCTACAGCAAGCATGAGGACCCATGGATGCCGTATGTGGTGGACGACGGCCGGCTGATTACCGGGCAGAACCCGGCATCCACAGCCCTGCTGGCCGAGAAGGTGCTGGCGAAACTGAAACAGCGGTGAAGCTGACAACGAGGTTCGGCTTTTCCGTAAAGTGGTAACTCTTGTCACCTACAGCCGAAGCTCAATCAATGCCCATAGGATCGATGTTGACTTGTTCACCCCGAACAGCATGGGTCAACGGAGCGGCATGCCTATGGCAAATATCAAGATTCACTTTATCGACTGGCGGAAATTGTTGCTGATTCTGGCCATCGGCGTAATACCCGTGCTATCCGGGCTGCTGATGATGGACTATCAGTTGGACAGGAAACTCGAAGAAAACGCCAAGATTTCAGTTCTGGAGGCGGTTTTCAGCATCGACCAGGCGCTGGGCCGCATGGAGGCGAGCCTGGAAACAGTCCTGCCGTTGGCTGGCAAACCCTGTGCCGAAGTGCTGGATGAGCTGGACCAGAGAGTCGCCAACAGCCCACACCTTCGCTCATTGGCACTGACCCGCGAGAAACAAGCGTATTGTGCGACGGACATGGACCCCTTGGAGTACCTCTCCGCTTTTTCCGGGTCCGGGCAACAGGCAAAGCTGGCATTCGACGCCCCTTCGTCGCCCAACGCGGCAATCATCAAGATCCAGAAACCGCACAGCGACCCCGGTGTCATCGCCACAGCTTATGGACGCTTGCTGCGCGACGAACTACGCGGCTTCCAGGACGGCTTGACCTTGCTGCTGGAATTCAACGGGCAATACATTTGGAGCGATGGGGACAGCCGCGATCCACAACGTCCCTCCCAAGCCGAATATCGCCAGCTGGCAGTCTCGGAAAAATATGGCTACGTGGTGATCGGTGGCTACGCCAAAGGGTATACGGCGCAGGAGTTCCGCGTCTCCCTGCACCAGGTGCTCCCCTCGCTGGCACTGGTTGGGGTCGCCAGCATGTTCATCACGTATCTGGGCTTGGCCAGAACGCGCAAGAGAAGGGGTAACACCGCCGCCATCGATCCATGACGGCGGTACCCCTGGGCTATCAGTCGGTGCTCAGTACACCACGGCGTACCTGGTCACGCTCGATGGATTCGAACAGTGCCTTGAAGTTACCCTCACCAAAGCCATCATCGCCCTTGCGCTGGATGAACTCGAAGAACACCGGCCCGAGCAGGGTTTCCGAGAAGATCTGCAACAGCAGGCGCTTGTCGCCTGGCTGCGAGGCACCATCGAGCAAAATGCCCCGTGCCTTCAGTTCGTCGACTGGCTCGCCATGGCCAGGGAGGCGTTCTTCCAGCATTTCGTAATAAGTTTGCGGCGGCGCAGTCATGAAGCGCATGCCAAGGCCTTTCAGGGCATCCCAGGTCTTGAGCAGGTCGTCGGTCAGGAAGGCCACGTGCTGGATGCCTTCGCCGTTGAACTGCATCAGGAACTCTTCGATCTGCCCGGCGCCCTTCGAAGATTCTTCGTTGAGCGGGATGCGGATCATCCCATCCGGTGCGGTCATGGCCTTGGAAGTCAGGCCAGTGTATTCGCCCTTGATATCGAAGTAGCGGATTTCGCGGAAGTTGAACAGTTTCTCGTAGAAGCCCGCCCAGTACGCCATGCGCCCACGATAGACGTTGTGGGTGAGGTGATCGATGATCTTCAGGCCGGCACCCACCGGGTTACGGTCCACACCTTCGATGAACTTGAAGTCGATATCGTAGATCGAGCTGCCCTCTTCGAAGCGGTCGATCAGGTACAACGGTGCACCACCGATACCCTTGATGGCCGGCAGGCGCAGCTCCATCGGCCCGGTTTCGATTTCCACCGGCTGCGCCCCCAGCTCCAGGGCACGGGCATACGCCTCATGGGCGTTGCGCACGCGGAAGGCCATGCCGCACACCGACGGGCCATGTTCGGCGGCGAAGTAGGAGGCGATGCTCTTGGGTTCGTTGTTCAGGATCAGGTTGATGCCACCCTGGCGATACAGGTGCACATCCTTGGAACGGTGGGTAGCCACCTTGGTGAAGCCCAGCATCTGGAATACCGGCTCGAGTACGCCAGGTGTCGGCGAAGCCAGTTCGATGAATTCGAAGCCCATCAGGCCCATTGGATTGTCGAAGATATCAGCCATGTTCGTGTCCTCATCTACAGCGAAAATTTACAGGTTGCGCGGGATGTCGAACAGAAACGGCGGTGAGCAGGGAATTCCGCGCACGCTGCGGGCGAGGAAGTCACCTATGATCAGCTTGAACCCATGATATGTCATATGGACCCATTCTCGGCGGGCTTGATCCTTCAACATTGAAGGACCTTATTGTTGTATTCGTAAACCGATTCTACAGGGCGTAAATTCGTTTGTCGCGTTTTTAGTTACTCACCCATGCCGACAAACGGCTATCCTCTCGTTATTCTTTTTGCAGACCAGCCAGCATGCCCCTTACCGCCAAACGTCGCGCCGGCCTGACCTGGCGCACCCTGCTGCCTTGGGTCGTCGGCGTGCTGCCAGTGGTGTGCGGCCTGGCCGTGATGCACTGGCAGGTCGAACGCGAGATGCAGGCCAGCAGCCAAGCCACTACCCGCCAGGTGGTGGCGCATGTCGAACGTATTCTCGACAACCTGGCAAGCGCTGCCGATGCCCTGCTGCCGCTTGCCGGCAGCCCGTGCGAGCAGGTCGAGCTCAGATTGCGCGCAGAAGTCACGCGCAACGCCTTCGTCCGCTCGACCAACCTGTTCAGGCACGACACCCTTTATTGTTCTTCGCTGTTCGGCGACTTCGACGAGCCGGTCAACGCCGGCGACTACGCCGACGGCAAGCTGTGGCTGATGGATGGCAACTCGGTCACCCCGGGCCACCCACTGCTGGTCTACCGGGTCAGCAAGGGTGACCAAGGCGCGATCAGCACGGTGGACGGTGAGCACCTGCTTACTGCGCTGCGCCTGATCGGCCCTGACGAAGTGCTGCAGATTCGCGTAGGCAATGCCTGGCTGGGCAAGGATGGCATCGTACGCCAGGGCCAGCCACCCGCTGCGGCCAAGGCGAATGTGCAGTTTGGCTCGACGCGCTACCCGTTCAGCGTGCAGGGTGGCTATGGCAGCGACAGGCGAGGCCAGCTCTGGCGCAACCACTACCCCGCCCTGTTCGGCTTGCTGCTGGTGCTGGGGGCGGTTTCCGCGCTGGTGTGCCGCTGGCAGATACGCCGTATCACTTCGCCCCGTGCCGAACTGCGCCGAGCCCTGGAGGCCGACGAATTCCTGCCGTATTTCCAGCCGGTGGTACGCAAGGGTGACTACCGCTGGGCCGGCGCCGAAGTGCTGATGCGCTGGAACCACCCGCAGGAAGGTCTGGTGAGGCCCGACCTGTTCATCCCCTACGCCGAACACAGCGGGCAGATCGTCGCCATGACCCGCGCCCTGATGACCCATACTGCGCAAAGCCTGGCGCCGTATGCCGGGCTGCTGGACGACGGCTTTCATATCGGCATCAACATCACCGCCGACCATTGCCGCGACTTCAGCCTGCTGGACGATTGCCGCACCTTCCTCCAGCATTTCCCGCCTGGGCGGGTGGTGCTGACCCTGGAGCTGACCGAGCGCAAGCTGATCGCGGCCACCCCGGTCACCATGGAGCTGTTCGAAAAGCTGGACGCCATGGGAGTGAAAATTGCCCTTGACGACTTCGGTACCGGCCAGTCCAGCCTCAATTACCTGCGCCAGTTCAAGGTCGACTACCTGAAGATCGACCAGAGCTTCGTCGCCATGATCGGTGGCGACGCGTTGTCGGTGCATATCCTCGACACCATCATCGAGCTGTCGGCCAAGCTGGGGCTGGGCATCGTCGCCGAGGGGGTCGAAACCGAAGCCCAGCGCGACTACCTGGCCCGTCACGACGTGGATTTCCAGCAGGGCTACCTGTACGCCAGGCCCATGCCGGCGGCCGCGTTCCTCGAAGCGCTGGCCACACATGCGGGCGCATCGCGGTTGCCGCAAGCTGCGCCCCCTGAGATCATGCGCGGCTGATCCAGTCGCTCAACTCCCAATTCGAGGCATTCGTGTCAAAAGGCATTCTTTCGTCGGTCATGGCGTCCTGTCTGTTCGCCGTGATGTACTTCTATACCTCGCTGCTCACGCCACTCGACGGCGAGGAAATCTTTGGCTGGCGCACGCTGTTGACCTTGCCTTGCCTCACCCTGTTCATGCTTGCCTCGAAAGACTGGAAGCGGGTGGGCGAACTACTCGCCCGGGTAAAACGCACCCCGCTGCTGGCGCTGGGCATGCTCGGCACGTCGTGGCTGATGGGGGTGCAACTGTGGCTGTTTCTCTGGGCGCCCCTGCACGGGCGCAGCCTGGAAGTGTCGATGGGTTACTTCCTGCTGCCGCTGGCCATGGTGCTGACCGGGCGGCTGGTCTACGGCGAGCGGCTGTCCCGCCTGCAGAAGGTGGCGGTGGCGTGTGCCGCGCTGGGCGTAGGCCACGAGCTGTTCCAGCATGGCAGTTTTGCCTGGGAAACCCTGGTGGTAACGATCGGCTACCCCATCTACTTCGTGTTGCGTCGGCGCTGCCGTACAGACCACCTGGGTGGCCTGTGGTGCGACATGTGCCTGCTGTTGCCCTGGGCGTTGTATTTCGTCATCCAGGGGCCGCTTTCGACCACCGACCTGCAAGCACACCCCGGGCTGTATGCGCTGATTCCGCTCCTCGGAGCGATCAGCGCTTCAGCCCTGATCGCCTATGTCCTGGCCAGCCGCTTGCTGCCTTTCAGCCTGTTCGGCCTGCTCAGTTATGTCGAACCGGTGCTGCTGGTGGGCGTGGCGCTGCTGCTCGGCGAAACCATCGGCCCGGACCAATGGCTGACCTACCTGCCGATCTGGGCTGCGGTGCTGGTGCTGATCGTCGAAGGCATCAGGCACTTGCTGCGTCAGCGTCGCCGTTCGGTGTAAGCCGGACCTGGCGCACGCGCCGTTCTTCCACAGCCTCCACGGTCAGCGTCCAGCCATTCCAGGCCAGGCGATCGCCGACTATCGGCAGGCGGTCAAGCAGGCTCATCACCAGGCCCGCAAGGGTCTGGTAGTCCTCGGTGGCGCGGGCGCTGAACCCGGTGCGTGCCTGCACCTGGCTCAGGTTCACCGCACCGCTGACCACGAAGCCCGCGCCGTCCTGGACGATGCCTGGCCCTTCAACCTCGCTGGCATCGGGCAGTTCACCGGCAATCGACTCAAGGATGTCGGTCATGGTCAGCAGGCCGGTAAAGTCACCGAACTCGTTGACCACGAAGGCAATGTGGGTGGATTGGCCACGCATCTGTTCCAGGGCGTTGAGTATGCTGAAGCGTTCCAGCAAGTTCAACGGCGCCCGTGCCATGCCCTCCAGGTCCGGCTGGTTGCCCAGAAGCAGTTCCTTGAGCAGTTCCTTCTTGTGCACGAAGCCCAGCGGCTCGTCCACCCGGCCATCACGGATCAACGGCAGGCGCGAGTATGGCGAGTTGGCCAAGGCCTGGGCGATGACGTCGGCCGGCTGTGCCAGGTCGATCACATCGACCTCGGCGCGGGCGGTCATCACCGTGCGGATCGGCCGCTCGGCCAGGTTCAGCACGCCGCTGATCATCACCCGCTCGCGGCGGTCGAACACGACCTGTTCCCCGCCGCCGTCGACCAGGTCGGCGATCTCTTCGCCCACCTCGTCAGCCTCGACCCGGCGGCCACCCAGCAAGCGCAGCACGGCATGCGCAGTACGCTCACGCAGCGGCCGATGCTGCTGCAGGCTGCGCTTGCGGCGGGCCCGGGCCAGCTGGTTGAACAGCTCGATCAGGATGGAGAAGCCGATCGCCGCGTACAGGTAGCCCTTCGGAATATGGAACCCCAGGCCTTCGGCGGTCAGGCTGAAGCCGATCATCATCAGGAAGCCCAGGCACAGCATGATCACCGTGGGGTGGGCGTTGACGAAGCGGGTCAGCGGCTTGCTGGCGACGATCATGATGCCGATCGAGAAGATCACCGCGATCATCATCACCGATAGCTGTTCAACCATGCCCACAGCAGTGATGACAGCGTCCAGCGAGAACACCGCGTCGAGCACCACGATCTGCGCCACGATCGGCCAGAATGCGGCATGGCGTACCGCGCCGCTGGCCTGGGCCACATGGCCTTCCAGGCGTTCATGCAGCTCCATGGTGGCCTTGAACAGCAGGAACACGCCACCGAACAGCATGATCAGGTCACGGCCGGAGAAATGCTTGTCGAACACCTCGAACAACGGCGCGGTCAGGGTGACCATCCAGGAAATGCCGGCCAACAGGCCCAGGCGCATGATCAGCGCCAGGCTCAGGCCGATCACTCGCGCGCGGTCGCGCTGATGCGGTGGCAGCTTGTCGGCGAGGATGGCAATGAACACCAGGTTGTCGATACCCAGCACCAACTCGAGGACGATAAGCGTCAACAGGCCTAGCCAGGCCGTGGGGTCGGCTAGCCATTCCATTAGCGGATACTCATGTGGGCAGCGTCACGAGGACGGGGGAAGGGAGGCCGTGAAGGCCGAAAACCGGGGGGCTCCGCGAAGGTGCTCATACAGACCTTGATTGCAAGTAGGGAACAGGATCGTACAGGCTGAACATTCAACCTCGATAACAGAAAACTATTACAAAACCTGTAACAAGCCCGCAGGCAAAAATGCGCTGGGCACTGGGTACTTTTCTTCAATATCACCGCCTGCCGATGGCCGAGGATAACGGCCTCCCCCAAGCAAACGGAGCTCCGCATGAGCCTGTCACTGTCCATGGCCGCCTTCGCACTGGCGGCTTCCATTTCCCCCGGCCCGGTCAACATCGTCGCGCTGGGCAGTGGTGCCCGTCATGGCCTGCGCGCCAGCCTGGCCCATGTGGCTGGCGCCACGCTGGGCTTCTGTCTGCTGCTGGTACTGGTCGGCCTGGGTGTGCACCAGTTGCTGTTGCGCTGGCCACTGCTGGGCCTGCTGTTGCACTGGGGCGGAGTGGCGTTTCTGCTGTACATGGCATGGAAGCTGGCTGGCGACGACGGGCAACTGGGCAGCACGCACCTGTTCCGGGCGCCCTCGGCGTGGCACGGCGCAGCCATGCAATGGCTCAACCCAAAGGCCTGGCTGGCAGCAGTGGCTGGCGTCGGCGCCTACACCGCAGGTGAGCAACAGTTGCTGTGGCTGTTTGCCTGGATCTATGCACCGATCTGTTTCCTCTCGGTAGCCAGCTGGGCGTGGGCAGGCAGCGTGATTCGGCAGTACCTGGGAGACCCTCGGCACCTGCGCCTGCTGAATCGGGGCCTGGCGCTGTTGCTGCTAGCCAGTGCGGTCTATCTGCTCATGCAAGGTCAGCAAGCGGCAGCCTTGCGGTAATGCCCGGGGGTCGTCGCCAGGTGCTGCTTGAAGGCCCGCTGCAGGTGCGCCTGGTCGGCAAACCCGGCCTCCTGCGCAACCTCGGCAATTGCCCGCCCTTGGCGCAACTGCGCCCTGGCCAGTTGCACGCGCTGGTCGAGCAGGTAGCCATGCGGTGTCAGGCCGAAGCGCTGGCGGAATGCCCGGATCAGGTAGGAGCGTGACAAGCCGCAGGCTGCACAGATGTCTTCCAGGCTCAGCGGGTCGCTGCGATGCGCACGTATGAAGGCTGCCGCGGCGTCCAGGCGCGGGTTACCTGCGTCTTGCACGTCGGCGCTACCGGCCTCAAGCAGAGATGGCAAGGCGGCAAACAGCGCTGCCAGGCGGTTTTCCCGGTCTGCCAGGCTGACGTCGAAAAGGTCGGCGAACACCTGCAACAGCTGTCGGTACAGCGCTGGCGAGCGGCTCCAGGCCTGGTCCGGCAAGGTAAAACCCTGCGCCTGCAGCCAGGGCATATCGACAAACAGCATCAGGTACGACCACGGCTTCCCTGCGATGGGATTGCAGGCGTGCACCACGCCTGGGTTCATCAGCACCGTGGTACCGGCCTCCACCTCGATGTGCCGGTCCGCGTTGCGGTAGGTGCTGCGCCCTCCGGTGATCACCCCGAGGGAAAAGCTCTCGTGGGAATGCGCGGCATAGCACACCTGACGCCCATCCCCTACCCGTCGGGCCTCGACGAAGGGCAATGCCGGATCGCGCCAGAACCTTGATATTTCGATCATCCCCGCCCCGCTCGCCGCTGCCATGCATCCGGATACTACACACTTTGCCGGGGGAACAGGTCGAGCGTCCGTTCCACTTCGCCGATATCGACGGTGAAACCATTGCCTTCCGGGGTCCCGACCACAAAGCCGAAATGCTGGTCGTCACGATCCGTCAGATACTTGTAGTAGCTGACGAACCGGTTCGGCGGTTGCAAAGTCAGCAGGCAACCGCCGGGTTGCAGTACGTTCAAGCCGTGCACCAGCTGGCTACCCTCCACGCCAATCACCACCCTTGCCCCGGCGCAAGCCGCCACGATATCGGGTACATCGGACTTCAACGGATCGACGATGCGAAAACCGCGGGTGGCCCGCAAGTGCTCGGCCAGCGCCAGCTCATTGCGCAACAGGCGCAAGTCGCCGTCGCCCCCGCGCAGCAGGAACACGCCAGGGTGCGGGGCATGCGCCACGTGCGCCAGCAACTTGTCGCCCATGGCCCGGTAGCGGACATGCCGGCTGCGGTTGTTGCCCTGGTCATCGAACAGCACAAGTTCGCGGAAGAACGCGCTGCGCAGGCGTAGCGGTTTCATCTCCAGCCAGTCTTCATAGGCCGGCGCCTGGGCATACAACGGGAACCTCGCCGACGGCGCGGTGGTTACCGGTACGCCCTCGTTGCAGGCCAGCGCATAGGTTGGGCAGTCTTCCGCGATCCAGGTGCCGAACCAGGTATTGCCATTCTGCGTGCAGTAGATCGCCGCGCGATCGACTTCGTGGTCCACGCTGATGGTCGGAAAGGGTCTGGGCTTGAGCGACAGCCAGTGGCAGGCCCTGCCCTTGTACAGTGCCCCCTCGACCAGCCACACATCCTTGATCAGGTAACCGCGGGTAGGCGCTTGCTGCACGCTGATGCCACCCTGCATGGTCGGACCCGGATGCACGTACGGATAAAAGCGCTTGCCCTCCCAGCCCGTCACCCGCTCCAGCTGGCCTGGCAGGTAGAAGGCCGGTGGAGAGACCGTGAGCTCACCAGGAGCGATCTCCCAGCTCCTGGCTGCAATGCTTCTGAGGTCGGTGACGCTGTGCCTGCCCAGGCGTTTGCGCAGCATGTAGCGGTAGGCAGCCAGGGTCCAGGTGTGCTGCCGGGCGAGCGGCGATGCACTGAACTGCGAGCTATTGCTCTCCATGAAGCGTCCTCCCTAGGTGACGAAGCCAAACACCTGGCACGGCGCGCCCGGTCAACACAGCCTCGACAGCTTTCAGCTGCACATGACCCGCTCCATGGTGGGCGGTGACTGCAGGTTGGCGTAACGGCTGCGCAAGGTTTCCAGGAACGAGTCACCCGCACCGTTACTGCCATAGAGATAGATCTTGTGCACACCGCCAAACACCATTTCCTGATAGCGGCTGGCCACTTCCTCGTCACTCGGGCCGTCGGGCAGCCCCAGATGCAAGGTGAGTTTGCCGCCTTCCACCGCAAACATCGGTGTGTCCCAGAGAAACTTCGCTGTGCCGGTCCGGGGCAGGCGGACAAACAGATAGGCATGGTTGCCCAGCGAATCGATATCACCACCGCGGCGGCGCTTCCATTTCAACAGGCCGTCATCCGGGCGCGCCAGGCAAAGGCCGATGTCGTAATAATCAAACCCCTGCTCCAGTGCCCACTCCAACGCCATGAACGTAGTGATCGAATTCACCTCGCGCAACTTGCGCGCATCGGAGAACACCGCCTCGCAATAGCCGAAACGCAATGTGCTCCAATAACGTTTGCCACCGCGCACCACTTCGCAGCCCAGGTGGCAGCCAATCACCTCATCGTCCAAGGTGATCAGGTCGAGCCGACCAATGCTCCTGGCAATGCGAAACACTTCTGCCGTGGGGAACTGTGCGGCATGAATACCCTGCCTGGCGCTGGCATAGGGGCGCAGAAGGTCGCGGTCAGCCATGGCGATCTCCTCGTCGGCCAGGGCCTGGCGCATGCGGTACAGGGGCCGATGCTTGCGAATGCTGCGTCTGAGCTCACTGTCGTAGCGCGCCGTTATGGCCTCCAGCGGACGGCCCAGCGGCACCACGGCACTTATATAATGCGGCACCGACAACGCCCCCGCCGTCGGCATTTCGCTGATCACCACGCGGTGATCGGCTGCCTTCGGCGCATTTGTGCTGTCGATGGTTGCGGTACTGCCCTGGCCCTTGCCAGCGACCAGCAGCTTGGCCATTTCCCTTTGCTGCTTCCGCCCGATATAGACAATTTCGTAGGGGCTTTCCTGCTGCAAGCGGAACCTGGCAACTTCCCAACGCCAGAAACAGGCACGCGCCAGGCCCTCACGCACGCGCCTGGAAAAATGTCTCATCTCGTAGCGTATCGAGGGCGAAATGTGTTTTCGCGCCAATGCCGTCAAGGTCGCTTTCATTTCTTCTTCGAAGTCCTGCGATGTGCTTTAGGTCTATCGGTACACTTGACAAAGCCCCCTATCGGTTAATCAGTTAAGGTGCGGGCGATTGCTTTCGCAAGTGGCAACCTGATTGCATTTCGCGTCCCCTTCTCGCCCTTTGGTATCGTTTCATGGCGCCAATTTCCTGAATGGCAAACTGGCTGGACACGTCATGCTCCGTCAGCCAGCCCAGCACGCGTTATTCCGTTACCACCTGGCTATTGATAATCAGCGTTTGATGCCTTCTTGAACAAGAAGGAGCATCGTCATGTTAGCCAACAACCTTCATCAACCCTTGCTCGAAGCGCGGCTGCCGTGCTGGGCTCGCCAACTGACATCGGACCAGTGGGCGGCGTTGAAGCAAACCCAGGTCGCCCCGTGGCAGGCGCAGGACTGGTACGCCAATGCAGCCCCCGACCTGCGCCAGGCGGTGGACACAAGCCATACGCGCCTACAGCACGCGCAGGCAGCCATGGCCCGATCACTCAAAGGCTTGAAACAAATCACAGAATTTGCGCAGCCCATGCTCGAGGCGCACCTTGCCGAACGAGGCTTTCATGCGCCGCTGCGCCATAGCCAACTGCTGAGGGTCGAGCGCCGCTGGCACTGGGTGGGCCTGCGCTATCTGTACAGTCATCGCCGTGACAACCTGTTGCAGGCTGCCCTGCAGAACTTCGCCTCGGACGAGACGTTCACGCCCGAGAGCGCCATCGCCCTGAGTGACAGCATTCAGGTAACACCGCTTCAGGTACAAGGCTCTGCACCGCTTGGCATGCAAGTACCGGCTGCTCACTTCACCCTGATGTCGGAGCGCTACCAAGTAGAGCGCCTGCCTCTTACGCCTGCGGCGTTTGCCTCACTCTGCCGTGAACTGGACCTGGGCGGCGCCTATAACGCTCATCTGGCACAGCACTTCACCCGACCGCAAGTCCGTGTGCAAGCCATCGAGCTTCAGCGCCAGCGCCTGCGCCTGGCAGCCGACCTCGCCTACTTGCAGCACTTGCTCGATGGCCGGGCTCGCGACCAGGTAGAACGGCTTGTGCAGGGTGAGCACGTGCAATGCTGGCAACTGGCATTGTTCGGCACTCTACTGCACGACGTCATGCTGATTGATGCCGGCCGTTCCGGGTTGATGCTGTATCTGCCCGACCATGAGCCGTCCCTGCGTCAATGCCGGGACCTTGAAGCGGCGCACGATGCACTCGCCTGCCTGCTGCTCGAGCCCGCTGAGCGTCGGGCATTTGCCGGCTACGTCATGCGGGACGAGAGGCGCCATTTTCTGGACCTGCTGCAGCAAAACCTCGATGCCAGCGGTGATACCGACTTCAATCTCCCGTGGCAGCGCGCTGCGCAGGCGGACCTGCGCCCGTCGCGCCAGGCCCTCCCGACAGAGCCTTTCGGCTATTACCAGGACCAGCACGTGGCCCGCCTGCTGCATGAAGCCAGCCTTGTTGCAGTGCCGACTGCAACAGCCGATGCCCAGGCGCGGACCAGGCGCATGGAAGAATGGGAGAGCCTGGGCCTGGATGCACTGATGGTCGCGGGGTTCTTTGTCCCGGCCATTGGCTCACTGATGCTCGCTGTCACGGCCTGCCAATTGCTCGGTGAGGTTTTCGAAGGCTACGACGCCTGGGAAGCAGGCGACCGCCATCTGGCGCTGCATCATCTGGAAGCCGTAGGTATCAACCTCGCGCTTATTGGCGGTGTTGCTGCAGCCGGTCGTGTGCTGCCCAGACTTTTCGACAGCCCATTGCTGAACAACCTGCAGGAAGTACGCGCCGACGACGGGCAGTACAAGCTGTGGAATCAGGACTTGCTGCCCTACCGCAGCAGCCTGCAGTTGCCTGAACACCTGCAGCCCAACGCGCAAGGCCAGTACCTGTATCAACAGCGTCACTTCATTCGCCTGGACGGTGAGCTGTACGAGCAACGCTTCGACCCACGTCTGCAGCAATGGCGAATCATTCATCCGCAGCAACCGGAAGCCTGGAGGCCACCACTGGAGCACAACGGGCACGGCGCCTGGCGCGGCGCGCATGAGCAGCCGGGCGCATGGTCCTTCGTCAAGCTTGTGCGCCGCCTGGGCGAGCGATATGCGGCATTTACCGCAGAGCAAATGGAGCAGGCCGCGCGCCTGTGTGGCATCGATGAGGCGTGCTTGCGTCAGGTACACCTGCAGGGCCGGCCCGCTCCGCCATTGTTGCTCGATACCCTGCAGCGCATGGCAGCACAAGCCGAGGTCGATGCTTCAGGTGCCGAGGCCCCCCCAGACCTGTTCGAGCAACTCTATGACGGCAGCGCCCCCATCGATCCGTCCTGCCAGCAGTTGCTCGCGGCCTATCCGCGGCTTTCCCCGGCACTGGCAAAGCGCCTGCTGGCGCCCCTGGACAATGCCGAATCACTCGCCTGGCAACAGCACGGCAAGTTACCACCTGTGGTTCGCCAGCAGATAGAACAGGTTCACCACGAACTACCATTGGTCCGTGCCCTGGAGGGGTTGCTGCAACCGGCCAGGGCCAGCGCCGACAGCGAGCGGCTGCTGTTCAGCGCCTGCGACGCCATGCCTGGCTGGCCTGCAGACCTGCGCCTGGAGCTTCGTGCAGGTGGGCCGGATGGCCCAAGGCTGGATCAAGTCGGTAGCCTTCGGGCCGGCAGACTGAGCCGAGTGATCAAATCCATCGAGGGCTACGAGGCCGACCTGGGTCAGCGCCCCGCCCCGGGGATGCGTGACAACGACCTATGCCGAGCGGTGGAACAGGCGCTGCCACGCCAACATCGCGAAGCGCTAGGCATCGCACAAGCTGACGGCCGCGTACTGCGCCAGCGGGTGCTGGCATGGGCCGCTCAACACCGCACGCTGTTGGCGCGACGGATGTGGGGTATGCGCGCCGTGCGGGGTAAAACGCACATCGGGCTGCGCGCTGGAGCCCCCTTGGAGCCTCTGCCGGCCCATCCCCGTCAGACCGGCTCGCTGGCAGCAGCCTACCGCCGCGTATTCCCTGCTGCCACTGATACGGAAATCGCCGACTGGTTGGGGGACCCGGAAGAAAATCCAGACCTTTACGACCTGCGCTCAGCCACCGAGCGGGTGCGCGCCCTGCAACAGCGCCTGGAAGCACTGCGACAAGACCTTCGGTTATGGGCTCAGGCCGACCCTGCCCGTCTGCCGCAGCGGCAAAGCGCGATCCGTCCGATCATCAATGCGTGGCGGCGCCTTTCCACGCTGACACTTGGCGGGGATCAGCGCCTGTTCAGTCTCGACTTGTCCAGCCTCGACCTGAACGACGAAGACCTGGCAAGCCTGGCACTGCCCGACGACTTCGCCCACATCGAACACGTTTCACTCAGTAACAACCGCTCACTCAGCCGCCTGCCAACGGCATTCTGTGAACGCTTTCCCAACCTCAGGTGGCTCAACCTGACCCAGTGCCGCTTCGACCGCCTGCCCCAACTGGCACAACCTGAGAGCCTGTTGTGGCTGGACATGGACAGCAATCGCCTCACCTGGGATGGCCAGGCCCAGCATATGCTCAACCAGTTCACCCACTTGGCACTGCTGGATCTGACTGACAATCCGCTGCTTCAGGCGCCAGATCTGCATGGGCTTGCTCAGCTGCGGTCGCTGTTTCTTTCTGGGTGTGCGCTCAGCGAACTGCCGCAGGGTCTGGACGCTATAACCGAGCCCTTCGTGCTGGACCTTTCGGCCAACCAGTTCCAGCAACTACCTGACGGCTTCATCGTCCCCACGCCTGTCGCCAACGCCCTGCACCTGGAAAGCAACTGGTTGGGCGAGCCGGTCCTGCAACAAATTGAAGCCTACAATGACGCCCACCAGGTCGACCTGCTGGTGGACGAAAACGACTATCAGGAGTTCTTCGAAGAAACAGGCCCGGCAGAAGCCGCCTTGTGGCAACGCTTGCCCCGGCAGTACCGGCGTGATCTGCGGGCACTCCTGGACCTTGAACCGTTCCTGTCGCATCCGCGCCTGGCACGCGAAGAGTTCTGGCGACGCCTGGCGCTGATCGATGCGCATCCGGCATTGCGCCAGCAATGGCTGAACTATCCCGCACAGCTTTTCAACCTGCCCCTTTGACCAGTGAACCGTGGTGCCCACCCGTATAGGCGCAAGCACCTCGGCTTCTCTTGAGCCAGACTGGTGTTTTTACGGCAGCCGGTGCATGCTCGCAGCTGAAGCGTTTCACCCGGCTTTGAACCCGCCCAGCAATGTGAGGTGCAGTACCCATGGACCGTCTGCTCGATTCACTTTTCCCCAGCGCCGAAAACATCCCGGAACCCTGGCGCCTGGAAGCCCCCCTGGAACAACGCGACTACCTGGTGAACGGCGAGCTCAGGCGCTGGGACGGCCCCCTGGCCACGGTGCGCAGCCCGGTCTGGCTCAAGCAAGGCAACGAAGAACACCAAGTGGTGCTGGGCAGCGCTCCGCTGCTCGATGCCGATACCGCGCTCACCGCCCTCGATGCCGCCGTGCAGGCCTACGACAAAGGCCGCGGCGCCTGGCCGACCCTGCGCGTGGCCGAGCGCATCCAGCACGTCGAGGCGTTCCTGGCGCGCATGCGCGAGCAGCGCCAGGCCGTGGTCAAGCTGCTGATGTGGGAGATCGGCAAGAACCTCAAGGATTCGGAAAAGGAATTCGACCGTACCTGCGACTATATAGTCGACACCATCAATGCACTCAAGGACCTCGACCGCCGCTCCAGTCGCTTCGAGCTGGAACAGGGCACGCTGGGCCAGATCCGTCGGGCGCCGCTGGGTGTAGCCCTGTGCATGGGGCCTTACAACTACCCGCTCAACGAAACCTTCACCACGTTGATCCCGGCCCTGATCATGGGCAACACCGTGGTGTTCAAACCGGCCAAGTTCGGCGTACTGCTGATTCGGCCACTGCTCGAAGCGTTCCGCGACAGCTTCCCGCCAGGCGTCATCAACGTCATCTATGGCCGTGGCCGGGAAACGGTAAGCGCACTGATGGCCAGCGGCAAGATCGATGTGTTCGCCTTCATCGGCACGCACAAGGCCGCCAGTGACCTGAAAAAACTCCACCCGCGCCCACACCGTCTGCGCGCCGCGCTGGGGCTGGATGCCAAGAACCCGGGCATCGTCCTGCCCCAGGTGGACCTCGACAACGCTGTCGAGGAAGCCGTCACCGGCGCGCTGTCGTTCAATGGCCAACGCTGCACGGCGTTGAAGATCCTGTTCGTCCACGAGGACGTGGTGGATGCGTTCCTCGACAAGTTCCAGCGCAAGCTGGCCGCACTGAAGCCCGGCATGCCCTGGGAGCCTGGTGTAGCGCTGACCCCTCTGCCAGAACCCGGCAAGGTCGATTACCTCGACGGCCTGGTGGCCGATGCCAAGGCCAAAGGCGCACGGGTACTCAACGAAGGTGGCGGGCACAGCCGCGGCTCGTTCTTCTACCCGGCCGTGCTGTATCCGGTGAAGCCCGACATGCGCGTGTACCACGAGGAACAGTTCGGCCCACTGGTGCCAGTGGTGCCCTACCGCGATCTGCAGACGGTGATCGATTATGTCCTGGACTCCGACTACGGCCAGCAGCTGAGCCTGTTCGGCAACGACCCGGCAACCATCGGCAGCCTGGTCGACACCTTCGCCAACCAGGTCGGCCGTATCAACATCAACGCGCAATGCCAGCGCGGCCCGGACACCTACCCCTTCAATGGCCGCAAGAACAGCGCCGAAGGTACCCTGTCGGTGCATGACGCCCTGCGCGTGTTCTCGATCCGTACGCTGGTGGCCACGCGCTTCCAGGCAGCCAACAAGGAACTGATCAGCGAGATCATCCGTAACCGTCAGTCGAGCTTCCTGACGACCGACTACATCTTCTGACCGCCGCGCTTATAGCCAAGCGATCTATCAAGAAGGTCGATTTTCCATCCGCGCAAACGACTCTAAGCAACAGGGCGCCATCCGGCGCCCACTTCCAAGGAGATCGAACATGGCAGCCAGACCCATTCCCGAAGGCCAGCACAGCATTACCCCGTACCTGGCCATCAACGATGCCGCCGAGGCCATCGAGTTCTATAAAAAGGCCTTTGGCGCCGTCGAGATGTTCCGTCTCGAGGCCCCCGGTGGCCGCATTGGCCATGCCGAGCTGAAGATCGGTGACTCGTCGCTGATGCTTGGCGACCCCTGCGACATGGAAGGCGGCCTCACCGCCAGCCAGAAGCTCAGCGGCGCAGGTGTAGGGCTGCACCTGTATGTCGAGGACAGCGACAAGGTCTACGACCAGGCCGTGGCAGCCGGCGCAACCCAGCTGAGTGCAGTGACAGACCAGTTCTATGGCGACCGTAGCGGTACGCTGAAAGACCCATTCGGCAATATCTGGTTCGTTTCCACCCACAAGGAGGATCTGTCCCCTGACGAAATCCGTGCCCGTGCCGCCAAGCTGTTCGCCGGCAACTGAGCGGCGGGTTGAAAGCGGCGCGGCTTTGCCTGAAGCTTGGCGCTCCTAGCCTGGAGCCGCTTCATGCGAATCATCGACAAAACCGCCGCACAGGTGCGCAGCCTGACCCCCGCCGAAGAGGAGCTGCTGGTCGGCTTTGCCAGCGGCACCCTCGCCGGCCCGCGCCTGCTGCAGGCCAACCAGTTGCTGATGAAAGTGCGCAGCGCCAACCAGTGGCTGGCCTGTGACTGCCGCAGCGATGCCTTGCCGGTGCTCAATGTCACCCTGAACGGCAACACCGGCACGCTGTTCCTCAAGAACAACCCCGGCACCGCCGAGCATGCGCCGGGCTGCCCGTTCACCAAGGACGAGCGGGAAGCTGCCGAGCGCGAAAGCCAGCCCACGCCGCCTGCGGCCTGGCTACCTCCGGACACGCCCCTGCGCCTGATCGGCGACTTCCGCAGTGGCAGCGCTCCAGGTGCCACCGGCGACTACCATGAGCGGCGCGAGCAGCAGCGTCTGCTGGCGCTGTTGCTGACCTGGATCGAAACCAGCGGCCTCAACCTGTATGCCACTCACCTGAAAAAGGACCTGACCGGGCAGTTTGCTGAATTGCGCAGCGTGGCCAGCCGCTACCCGCTGCTGGAGCGGGTGCCGGCCAGCAATTACCTGGAAACCCGCCTGGACATGAAGCACATGATGATGCTCAAGGCCCGCTTGCGCGAAGCCACGGTGTTCGGCAGCCATCGCCGCCACGGCCTGCTGCTGGACTGCGTGGACCAGGTCAAAGGGCGCAAGCTGTTCAACCACGGCAATGCAGACGGCCTGGACTTCCAGGGGCATCATCTGTACTGGGGTGGCAACCGCACCGCCGGGCCGTTGCTGGCCTTGGCGCTGTACTCGCCGACCAGCGCCGGCAGCCAGTTCTACGAACTGATTCATGTGGCCAGCGTGCCGGTGCTGTCGCGGGCGCACCTGTTTCCGGTGTATCGCGATGAAGAGCGCGAACCGCTCAAGGCGCTGGTGTCGCTGATCGACTGGATGGCCAGCAAGGGCGTGAAAGTGCAGATGCGCCGCCCGGTGATCGGCGGCGAGGTGATGGATGAACTGGTGCTGACCTCGGACCAGGACCGCGTGCTGTCGGTATCGCTGCTGGAACAGCCGATCGGGCCCGAGCCGGATACCGAGAACTTCAAGCGCTACGCTGACTTCAAGAGCCCGGAGACCTTCCGCAAGTACGTTGCGGGGTTCTTCATGCGTGAGCGCTGAATGCCATTGCAGGCCGCGGTGAATGGCCCCGGCGCTGCCGGTGATCGCGGCTGAATCCGCTCCTGCAAGGTTTGGTAGCCTTGGGATGTTGGCCAAGACAGCGGCTTTACCGGTACCTGTTCAGCCAAGAAACAGCTTGTACGCCGGGTTGTCTGTCTCGTCCCAATAGCGGTACCCCATCTCATCCAGCGCCAGCGGCAAACTCGCCAGCTCATCCCCCGGCACTTCCAGTGCAGCGAACACGCGTGCCTCTGCCGCCCCATGGTTGCGGTAATGGAACAGGCTGATGTTCCACTGCTTGCCCAATCGCTCCAGGAAGCCCAGCAAGGCCCCCGGGCGTTCCGGGAACTCGAAGCGCAGCACCCGCTCGTCAGCACCCGGCGCGGCATGGCCGCCCACTGTATGACGCACATGCAACTTGGCCAGTTCGTTGTCGGTCAGGTCCAGTACGCTGTAGCCCTGCTCGCGCAAGCTGGCCAGCAATCGTTCGCGCGGGTCGTGCAGCGGGTGGGTCTGTACCCCCACGAACAGGCGCGCCTCCTTGCCAGGATAGTAGCGGTAGTTGAACTCAGTGATCTGGCGCTTGCCCAGCGCCCGGCAGAAGGCACGGAAGCTGCCCGGCTGTTCCGGGATGGTAACGGCAATGATCGCTTCGCGTTGCTCGCCCAGCTCGGCGCGCTCGGCGACGTGGCGCAGGCGGTCGAAATTGACGTTGGCGCCGGAATCGATAGCCACCAAGGTCTGTCCCTGCACGCCATGGCGCGCCACGTACTTCTTGATTCCGGCCACAGCCAGGGCTCCGGATGGCTCGGTGATGGAACGGGTGTCGTCGTAGATGTCCTTGATCGCTGCGCACAGCTCATCGTTGCTCACGGTCAGTACCTCATCGACGAAATGCCGGCACAGCTCGAAGCAATGGGCCCCCACCTGCGCCACCGCCACACCATCGGCGAAGGTGCCGACCTGCGGCAGGATCACCCGTTCGCCAGCGGCCATGGCGGCCTGCAGGCAATTGGAGTCTTCCGGCTCGACGCCAATCACCTTCACCTCCGGGCGCAGGTACTTCACATAGGCGGCAATGCCAGCGATCAGCCCGCCACCGCCAACCGGCACGAAGATCGCGTCCAGCGCACCCGGGCACTGACGGAGGATTTCCATGGCCACGGTGCCTTGCCCGGCAATCACATCCGGGTCATCGAACGGCGGCACGAAGGTGGCGCCTTCGCTGTCCGCCAGCTTCAGCGCGTGGGCCAGGGCATGGGGAAAGCTCTCACCCTGCAATACGACATGGCCACCACGCGAACGTACACCTTCCACTTTCAGTGACGGTGTCGTGGTAGGCATGACAATGGTGGCTTTCATACCCAGGTGCGAGGCTGCCAGGGCTACGCCCTGGGCATGGTTGCCCGCCGACGCGGTGATTACCCCGCGTTCGCGCTGTGCCGTGCTCAGACGCGAAAGACGCGTGTAGGCACCGCGGATCTTGAACGAGAACGTTGGTTGCAGGTCTTCGCGCTTGAGCAGCACCTGGTTGCCAAGGCTGGCGGACAACGCGGGCGCGGCTTGCAAAGGCGTCTCGATGGCCAGGTCGTAAACCGGCGCGGACAGGATACGGCGCACCTGCTCCGACAGCAGTTGCTGCACGGGGCTCGAGATACGAGGGCTGACGTTGAGGCTGGTCATCGATGGCAACTCCTTGGCTTTTATTCACGTTGCCCAGGAGTCAGAGAGAAAAAACCCGCCTCCAGGGCGGGTTCGGTGCACGTACGCGCTAGCCCGCCAAGCTGATAATGGCGGTAATAATAATGGCGTGGGCGTGCGGGAAAGTTCTCATGGGGTAGAAACTTAGCCGCTAGTGCGGCTTGAAGTCAACACTTCGCCTGCTGCGCCGAGAGCGGCACATCGAATACCTTGTCGAAGCCCCACTGGAAGACGAACGCATAAACGAAGAAAAACACGAACAGCGCCAGGTTGGTCAGCAGCGCCGCCCAAAGGCTGACCTGCAACCAGTAGGCCACCAGCGGCAGCAGAATCAGCACCAACCCGCCCTCGAAGCCCAGAGCGTGCAGAAGGCGCCGCAGGAAGGTGCGCTCACGTCGGCGCTGGCGCACTTCCCAGCGCTCGAACACCCAGTTGTAGGCCATGTTCCAGCTCATCGCGATGGCCGACATCAGCACCGAGAGCACGGTCGACTGCGCCATGCCGGCGCCGAACGCCAGTTCCAGCGCGGGCGCCACGCAGGCGACAGCGATGGCTTCGTAGAGAATGGCCTGGACGATCTTGCGTGCCTTGCCTTGCATGTTCCCTGCTCCCTGGATAAACGATCTGTAAACTACAAGAAGTGGCTTGTAAGAAAAAGCCTGAAATTTGGACAACCCGGCATTCGGCTGCTTGTATCTATCCAGTACAAACGCCGAATGTCGTACAACTTCGTCCAAGGAACCGAACGAGGACCAAATACAATGGCTTACGCCTTACTGCCGGTGGTCGGCACATGAGCCTGGCATTCATCGACTTTCTGACCTACGTGCTGTTCGGCCTGAAGATCCTCGCGATCGTCCTGGCCTCGCTGATGTTCCTGCTGGGCCTGGATGACCTGTTCATCGACCTGTGTTTCTGGGGCCGCAAGCTGATCCGGCGCTTCCGCATCTATGACAAATACGAAAAGGCCGACGAGAAGCGCCTGTTCGAAGTGCCGGAAAAACCCTTGGCCATCATGGTGCCGGCCTGGAACGAAGTGGGTGTGGTGGGCGAAATGGCGCGCCTCGCCGCCTCGACCATCGACTACGAGAACTATCAGATCTTCGTCGGCACCTACCCCAATGACCCGCAAACCCAGGCCGATGTCGACGCGGTGTGCCTGCACTACCCCAACGTACACAAGGTGGTCTGCGCGCGCCCCGGCCCCACCAGCAAGGCTGACTGTCTGAACAACATCATCGACGCCCTGCTGCGTTTCCAGCAGGACGCCGGTATCGAATTCGCCGGTTTCATCCTGCACGACGCCGAAGACGTGATCTCGCCCATGGAGCTGCGCCTGTTCAACTACCTGCTGCCGAACAAGGACATGATCCAGATCCCGGTGTACCCCTATGCACCGGAATGGAAAGGCTTCACCGCCGGCCACTACGTCGATGAGTTTGCCGAGAATCACGGCAAGGACGTGATCGTGCGCGAAGCCTTGACCGGTCAGGTACCGAGCGCCGGCGTCGGGACCTGTTTCAGCCGCCGCGCCATCGCCGCGCTGCTCGAGGATGGCGACGGCATCGCCTTCGACGTGCAGAGCCTTACCGAAGACTACGACATCGGCTTTCGCCTGAAGCAAAAGGGCATGAAGTGCATTTTTGCCCGCTATTCCATCACCGACCCGGCGCTGACCCTGAAGCAGGAATGGCGCCCGGGCATGAGCCGTGAATTCTCCCAGGTGATCTGCGTACGCGAGCATTTTCCGCGCGACTGGCAACATGCCATTCGGCAGAAATCGCGGTGGATCGTCGGCATCGTGTTCCAGGGCACCAGCAACCTTGGCTGGAGCCGCAAAGGCGCCCTCAACTACTTCCTCTGGCGTGACCGTCGCGGGCTGTTCGCCTACCTGCTTAGCTTCCTGGTCAACCTGTTGCTGCTGGTGCTGCTGGCCATGTGGCTGGTCACGGTAATTGCGCCAGAGTCATGGCGCTTCATGTCCATCCTCGATGACAGCCCGCTGTTGGCCACCCTGCTGTGGCTGAACGGGCTGCTGCTGGTCAACCGCCTGTTCCAGCGCGCCTGGTTCGTCACCCGCTTCTATGGTATTGGCGAGGGCCTGCTGTCCGCGCCGCGGATGATGTGGAGCAACTTCGTCAACTTCTTCGCCAACCTGCGCGCCTTGCGCCAGGTGATGGAAATGGGCGACTCGCGGCGCGTGGCCTGGGACAAGACCACTCACGAATTTCCTGCCATTGCCGCGCCAGCCCGCACCCCGCTGGGCCAACGCCTGGTGGCCAAGGGCCTGATCAGCGACGAACAGCTGCAACAGGCGATCACCAGCCCGGTACGCCGACGCCTGGGCCGCGAGCTGCTGCTGCGCGGCTGGCTGGACAGCGAACAGCTGGTAGCGACCCTGGCCGAACAACTCGACCTGCCCTGGGCACCGCTCAACCCGTTCAAGCTTGACCCACAACTGATCGCCAAACTGCCACGCAAGCTGGCGACCCACTATGGCGTGTTACCGGTGGACGAAGACGGCAACACGCTGATCCTGGCCAGCGAAAGCCCGGTCAGCCAGGTGTCGCTGGGGGTCATGAGCCGTCAACTGAAACGCCCGGTCAGCGCCCGCCTGGCGCCACAGGGTCGGGTAACCCTGGGCCTGCGCTACCACTACCCGAGCCCCTGGCAAAAGCCGGAAACCCGCGAGATGCTGGCCGTCCTGGAACGCAACCAGGACGACGAAGCGCTGCTGGAACGGGTCAGCCACCACCAGGTGATGCTGGGTGCCCTGTTGCAGGTGCGCGGCATGGTACCGGTCACCCTGTTCAACCAGGCGCTGATCGACTTCAACCCCGAACAGCAAAGCCTCGGCGAATACCTGATCACTCGCGGCATCATCACCGAGCAGGTGCTGCAGCAGGCCCTGATCGAACAGGCCAGCGAACAGCAGGCCGCCTTTGACCTGACCCGGGAGGTGGCATGAAGCCGCGCTTTTCCCTCACTTTCACTGGCCTGTTGCTGTGCTCCGCCGCCCTGCCCGCTGCTGCCTCGACGCCGATGACCGACTTCCAGCGGTTCACCAGCTACCCGTTCATGGAGCGCAGCTACCGCGAGGCGAAGAAGGACAACTGGGCCGAGGTCGAGCGCCTGACCCGCCATGTGCTCGACCGGGTACCGAACAATGACGAAGCGCGCTCGCTATTGGTGGAGGCCCTGGCCCATCAACGCCGCTACAAGGAGGCCGAAGCGCTGGCCGCGCAACTGGGCGACAGCCCGGTGCATGCCAACGCCCTGCTCGAACTGCGCCTGAGCTGGATCGAGCAGGACCCACCCCCGGCCAGCGAGGTGGAGCGCTGGCTGGCCAGCAGCGCTGGCGCCCAGCGTGTACATCTGTGGCAGGCCTATAGCTTGAGCCTGGCCAAGTCCGGCGGAGCCGCCAGGGCGCTGGACTGGCTCAATCACCTGCCACCACAGGAAGATGGCCAGGTCTTGCGCCTGGCCAAGGCCAACTTTGCCGAACAGCTGCGTAACTGGAAGGAAACCATCGAACAGCTGCAGCCACTGGCTGCCCAGCGCCCCATCCGCCGAAGCCGCCAACCAGGCTCGCCTGGCCATGGCCAACCGGGCCATCGCCGTCGGCCAGAACCAGCAGGCCCAGCGCTGGCTGCAAGCGCTGCCGGCCGCGCAACTGAACCAGCCGGTACAGCGCCAGCAGCTGTGGGAACTGGCTCGCCAGGGGCAGGACGCCGCGCTGGTCCAACGCCTGAGCAACGAACTGCAACGCCCCTGCCTGGAAACCGTCGACTGGCTGTCGCGCCGTGACCCGGCGCTGGCGCGCGAGCAGTTCAAGGGCTGCAATACCAGCACCGACCCAAAGGCCTACGCCGTGCTCAGACAGCGCCTTTACGGCGACCCACCCCAGCCACCGCAACCACGCACAGCCGCCGAATGGGAGAAGCGCTACCGGCAAAGCGGCGACCTGGCCGCACTGGAACAAACCACCTTCCTGCTGACGCAGCAAGGCCACACCGATCATGCCCGGCAACTGCTGGAGCAGGCCTACGACCGCCGCCAGGGCCGCCTCACGCCGTCGCTGCTGCAGCGCCTGGGCAACCTGTATGCACGTAACGACGGGCCGCTGCAGCGCCAGCGCATGCTTGGCCTGATTCCCCAGGTCGATGTCAATACCCGCGCCCAGCTGCTCGGCCGCCTGGCCGAGGCTGGCCACTGCGATGCCGTGCGCCAGGTGATACCGGCCACCCCCAGCGAACCCGGCCAATACCGCGCGCTGGGCCGCTGCGCCATGCCCGACCAGCCCGGAGAAGCCGTCGTCTACTACCAGGCCGCCGAGCGCCTGGGCGACCGCGGCAGCCGCCTGCCGCTGGCCTATGCCCTCGAGGCCGCCGGCGATTCCGAGGCTGCCCTGGCCATCTGGCGCAGCTTGCCAGACAGTACCTGGACCGAAAACGCCCGCCTTACCGCTGCGCGTGGCGCGCTGAACGCCGGTGACCCGCAGGCGGCACGGCGCTATTGGGAAGCTGCCGGGCACCATAGCGCCGACGATTGGGCGCTGGGTGCCGCTATCGCCCAGCAGCAAGGCGATTATCAGGCGGCGCTGGGCTTGCAGCGCCAGGCCCTGGCGCATGACCCGCGAGCCGACCATTACTACGCTGCCGCCAGCACCGCGCAACTGGCCGGCGACCGCGCGCAAAGCACCGCCTGGCTGGCCGAAGCCGTGCGCCTGGCCCCGGACCAACCGCGTTATCGCGCCGACTACGGCATGCGCCTGGCCGGCTCGGCCGACAAAGCCCAGCGCCGCCAGTCAATCCCGTTGCTGGAGCGTGCCACCCACGACTTCCCTGAGGACTACCGCCTGGGCGAGACGCTGGCCCTGCGCTACGACGAAGTCGAAGACAGCGCCGCCGCACGTCGCCAGCTGCGCCGGGTGCTGGATGTGGAGCAGGACCTGGTCGACGGTGGCGATGAATATGGCAGCCTGGAAGCCCGCAAGTATCGCCAGCGCCGGGCCCATGAAAGCCTGTCGCGGCGCGACACCATCACCCTGGCCAGCACCTGGTCGCCGGCCGGTACCTCGACCAACGACAGGTTCCTCGACAATGGCCAGCGCGGTGGCACCGCGCGCCAGGCACAATCGCAGAACGTGCAGCTGGCCATGTGGGACCATGCCCTGGGTGAAGAGCCCAGCCGCAACGGCAGCACCCTGTCGGTGTATGGCCGGGTGCTGTTCGGTGGGCAAAACCGTACCGACTACGCACAAAGCATGGGCACCGGCGTCGGCCTGCGCTACAAGCCGCTCGGCCAGGCCAACCTCAACCTGTACGCCGAGCTGTACCACCAGCGCCAGGTCGACGAGGCGCACTACCGCGGCCTGAGCCTCGGCCAGTTGCTGAGCCCGGCCAAGGTCGGCGGCAACTGGGGCGACCTGCGCCAGCATGCCGAGTCGAGCAATGACCTGCTGTTGCGCGCCACCGCCTCGTTCCTCGACCAGGGCGCCTGGCGCAACGACTGGCGGGTCGATGAAGACGACTGGAACGAGCGCTTCCTCTACCTCGACGCCGCCTGGTGGACCCGCGCCGGCGACCACGCCTGGTTGTCACGCTACCAGCAGGGCCACACCTGGAAGCTGCCGGGCAGTTCACCGCAAACCCTCATGCCGTACGGCTTTGTCGAGTTCTCCAGTCAGGACCCGAGCAACGACTGGCGCCAGGACGCCCGGGCCGGGGTCGGCGTGCGCTGGCAATGGTGGTTCGATGACGACCGCTACAACGCCTATCGCGGTTCGCTGAAAGTGCGTGCCGAATACCAGCAAGCGCTGGGTGGCAATCTATACGAGCGCGCCAACGGCGTGCTGGTCGGTGCGGAGATGACCTTCTGATGCGTACGTTCCTGGCCCTCTGCCTGCTCGCCCTGTGCCTGCCGGCCAGCGCCGACCAGCGCCTGTTCTACCAGCCCCTCAACCGCGACGCCGGCATCCCCCCCGACCAATGGCAGCAGCTATGGCGGGCCACCGTGGCCCAGGGCGGCAAGACCCTGATCGTGCAATGGAGCGCCTATGGCGACAGCGATTTCGGGGGAGCCCGCGGCTGGCTGGCAAACAGCCTGCGCAGCGCCCAGGCCGAAGGCCTGCAGCTGGTGCTCGGGCTGTACCTGGACCCGGCCTATTACCAGCGCCTCGACGAGCTGGATGGGGACGGCCTGAACAGTTACTGGAAGGCGCAGCTGGGTCGTTCGCTCAACCAGTACCGGCAACTGCGCCAGACCTGGCAGTTGCCGGTGGCTGGCTGGTACCTGCCGATGGAACTGGACGACCTGCATTTTCGTGACGCTGAACGGCGCGATGCACTGTATGGCCAGTTGCAAGCGTTCAACCGCCAGCTCGACAGGCCGCTGCACATCAGTGCTTTCAGCGCGGGCAAACTGTCGCCACGGGCCAATGCTGCCTGGCTGGATCAACTGGCTGGCCTTGGGTTGATGGTGTGGTGGCAAGACGGCACCGGGACCGGGCGCTTGCCCACGCTGGTGCGCCAAAGCTATGAGCAGGCCTTGCCGTGCCGGGTGGGTGTGGTACGCGAGGCGTTCCGCCAGGTGAGCGCGCCAGGGCAGGCGTTCCGGGCCGAGCCCGCCGAACCGCAACTGGGCGGCGGCTGCCATGCCGAGGCGGTGTTCGACTTGCGTTACCGGCCTTGGGCCCGCGGTGTTCTGCCCGACAATTGAGTCGCCAGGCCCATACCTAGAGAGCCGACCGATGTTCAAGACCATCGAAGCGCACGTTCGCAAGCAGGTCGCCCCGGCCGCCCTGCGCGCCGAGTTCCGTCAGCACGAATTCGAGTCCATGCGCCCGTTCTGTTTGCTGGTGTTCTGCGTCAGCATCCTGATCTGGCTGGTCTTCGACCTGATTGTCAGCTTCCTCGGCGGCCAGGGCTTGACCTGGCTGTCCGGGCTGTTCATCGCCCTGCTCGGCTGCCTCACCCTGGTGCTGCGGTTCACCCGCCGCAGCCCTCACTTCGATGTGCTCAACCTGCTGTTCATCATCGTCATCACCCTGGGCATGCGCCTGGTGATCGAAGGCATCCCGGTGGCCCGGCGCCCGGTGTGGCTGGTACTCGGCGTGTCCACCGTGCTGTATGCCGTGTCGGTGCTACCGGTTCGGCGCTGGTCGTTCTTCTGCGCCATGGCCATCACCTGGGTGGTGCTCAACCCGTTCTATCACACCCGTATCGACGTGGATGAGCTCGAAGGCGCCATGCTGCTCAGCTACGCGGTGTTCCTCAGCGGCCTGGTGATCTACAGCTACCTGCAGATGCGCAAGGCCAAGCTGCACAACTTCTATCTGTCCAAGGTGCTGCTGGAACAGGCCTATATCGACGCCCTGACCGAAATCCCCAACCGCCGCTCGTTCATGACCCAGGCCGACCGCCAACTGCGCCTGGCTACGTCCGAGCGCTACCTGGCGATGATCGATATCGACAACTTCAAGCGAGTGAATGACCGTTTCGGCCATGATGTTGGCGATGAGGTGCTCAAGCGCGTGGCCACGCATATCAAGGCGAGCATGAGCGGTTTCGAGTATGCGCGGCTGGGCGGCGAGGAGTTCGCTATCTTTTTCCAGGGGCTGGACCAGCAAGGCGTCGAGCAACGGCTGGCAGGGTTGTGCCAACGGGTACGCGAGGACACTGGCGAGCACCCGGTGACCGTCAGCATCGGCCTGGCCCGGGTCGACCAGGGCGATAGCCTGACCACTGTGCTGGTGCGCGCTGACCGGGCGCTGTATGAAGCCAAGCACACTGGCAAGGACCGCTTCGTGCTGTGGTCGGCCCGGCTGGCAGACAGCGAATAGCAGGCCAGGCGACACATCACCCGGCCGGCAGACGTATCCGGAACTGCGCCCCGCCCAACGCCGACTGCGCCACGGTCAGCGTCCCGCCCTGGCTTTCGATCGCCCGCCGGCTGATCGCCAGCCCCAGGCCAAATCCGCCGGTATTGCGGTCACGGCTACGGTCAAGCCGGTAGAACGGCTGGAAGATCCGCTCACGCTCTTCTACCGGAATGCCTATGCCGTCATCCTCCACCGTCACCAGACACGTACCATCCTCTTCCCGACGAAGACGCAGCAACAAACTTTCATCGCAATAACGCATGGCGTTGCGCACCAGGTTCTGCACCGCCCGTGCCGTCAGCCTGGGGTCCAGGACAAAGCGTGGCAGGTCACCTTCGGCACGCACTTCCCACTTGATGCCACGGCCGTCGAGTTCCTCGGCAAAGCCGCCGAGTACGCTGTCGACCAACTCCAGCAACGACACCTCGACCCGCTCGCGGGCCTGGTCGGCATTGTACAGGCGGCTATAGGACAGCAACTCCAGCACCAGCTCATCCAGTTCCCGTACATGGCCCACCAGCTCCAGCAGGCGTTTGCGGCTGGCCGCTGGTACTTCGTCGAACAGCAGCACCAGGCCGAAATCCAGCCGGGTCAGCGGCGTGCGCAACTCGTGCGACACCGCATTGAGCAGCTCGCGCTGCTGGTTGACGTGGCGTTCCAGGTCGCTGGCCATGGTATCGAACACCCCGGCCAGCTCGCCGATGTTGGAGTGCGGCGAGATGTGCGTGCGCTCGGCCATCTGCCCCTGCCCCAGGCGCCGGGCGGTTTCTTTCAAGCGCTCCAGGTCGCGCCAGTGCGGCCATACCCACAGCAGCAGGCAGCCGAGCATGACCGCACCGATCAGCACGGTCACCCCCCACGACAACACGTTGATGTCCAGCGGATCGGGGGGTGAATGCAGGCGCACCAGCCATTCCTTGTCCAGCGGCGCCAGTACCGTCTCGTAGTAGCCCCATTCGGCAATGCGCACCGCGTACAGGCCATGTTCCAGGCGCGCCTGTTCGGCCTCGCTCAAGCCGGCCTGGTCCATGCGCAACAGCTGCAATTGCAGCGGGGCGAAATCCCTGGCCAGTTCCTGTTCCACCGCTGGCCACTGCTCGCGCGGGGCCTGGCGGAACTGGCGCACGATCAGCGCCTGCACGCCCTTGGCCTGGTCCAGGTTGTAGGCCATGAAGCGCTCCTGGAACAGGCCGACGATGGTGTCAGGGATGAGCAGCAGCGCGCCGGCATAGGCAACGATGATGACCAGGTACAGGCGCACCAGGATCTTGAGCATGGCCGATCAGCACTCCCACTCGACGCGGCTGAACAGGTAGCCCTTGCCCCACACGGTCTTGATCTTGCGCGCTTCACCAGCGTTGTCGTCGAACTTGCGCCGCAGCTTGGAAATGGCCACGTCCACCGAGCGGTCGGTGCCGTTGAACTCGATGCCGCGCAGTTGCTGCAGGATACGGTCGCGGTTCAGCACCTCGCCGGCATTGCGCGCCAGCACCACCAGCAGGTTGTACTCGCCGCTGGACAGCTCCACTTCTTCGCCGCGCCAGCTCACCGTGCGCTCGGCCAGGTTGATGCGCAGGCCACCGATCAGGATCAGGTCGTTGTCCAGGCGTGGCTCGTGGACACTGCTGCGGCGCAGCAGCGTGCGCACGCGGGCCAGCAGTACGCGCGGCTCGCAGGGTTTGGTCACGTAGTCGTCGGCGCCCATTTCCAGGCCCAGGACCTGGTCATGGCTGTCGTCGCGGGCGGTCAGCATCAGGATCGGCAGGCTTTGCGATTCCTGGCGCAGCAGACGACACAGCTGCAGGCCATCG
This sequence comes from Pseudomonas sp. TE21394, assembly GCF_054057835.1. Lineage (NCBI taxonomy): Bacteria > Pseudomonadati > Pseudomonadota > Gammaproteobacteria > Pseudomonadales > Pseudomonadaceae > Pseudomonas > Pseudomonas sp. TE21394. The sequence goes on from NZ_JBSRZR010000001.1 coordinate 4,850,831, forward strand.
ATCCCGGGCAGCATCAGGTCGAGGATGACCAGGTCGGGTTTGTGCCGGCGATACTCGTCCAGCACGTGGTCGCCACGGGCGATGACCTGGACATGGAAGTCGTTGCGTTGCAGGTAGCTGGCGATCAGCTCGGACAGGGCGCTGTCGTCTTCTACCAGGAAACATGTTCGGCATAGGCGGTTGGGCATCTAGGGGGGTGGTAGACCTTGCCGGCCCCTTCGCGGGTAACCCGGTGGAGCGGCCGGTACAGACGTACGCAGAATATAGAACCCTACAGCTCGACAGGCTTGTTCTTCACACTTTTTCACACTCGTCCTACAGGTATTAACAGCCACCCGGGGAACACCTGCCGTAGCATATAGGCGGTCATCATCGGAAGATCCGTATGTCTACTACCCTCCCCCAGCGCCTGCACCGCATGGCGCTTCTGGCGTTTCTGAGCCTGTCCCTGGCCGGCTGCGGCGACAACGCCGAGCAAGACGAACAGGCTGCCACCCCGCAAGTACGGGTGGAAACCCTGCAATTGCAGCCACTGGCCATCAGCAGTGAACTCAGCGGTCGCATCCTGGCGCCACGCACCGCCGAAGTCCGCGCCCGGGTTGCCGGTGTGGTGCTCAAGCGGGTGTACCGCGAAGGCAGCGACGTCAAGCAGGGCGATGTGCTGTTCCTGATCGACCCGGCACCGTTCAAGGCCGACCACGACAGCGCGCGCGCCACCTTGGCCAAGGCCGAGGCCACGCTGTACCAGGCCCGTCTGCAAGAACAGCGCTACCGCGAGCTGGTCGACGACAAGGCCGTCAGCCGTCAGGAATACGACAACGCCAAGGCCGCCTTCCTGCAGGCTGACGCCGCCGTCGCCGAAGCCCGGGCCGCCCTGGAGCGCGCCCGCCTCAACCTGGGCTACGCCACCGTGACCGCGCCGATTTCCGGCCGTATCGGTCGCGCCCTGGTCACCGAAGGTGCGCTGGTCGGGCAGAACGAGAGCACGCCGCTGGCGACCATCCAGCAACTGGACCCGATCCACGCCGATGTCACCCAGTCGACCCGCGAGCTCAACGCCCTGCGCCGTGCCCTGCGGGCGGGCGAGCTGCAGCAGGTTGGCGAGGGCCAGGCCCGCGCCACGCTGATCCAGGATGATGGCAGCGCCTATCCGTTACCCGGCAAGTTGCTGTTCTCCGACATCAGCGTCGACCCCAGCACCAACCAGATCACCCTGCGCAGCGAGTTCCCCAACCCGGACCTCGACCTGCTGCCCGGCAGCTACGTGCGTGTGCGCCTGGAACAGGCCGTGCAGCCCCAGGGCCTGAGCGTGCCGCAACGCGCCATCCTGCGCGACAGCGCCGGCGTGCCCAAGGTGCTGGTGGTCGACCCACAGGCCCGGGTCAGCGAGCGCCAGGTGCTCCTGGGCAGCGCCCAGGGCGACCGCTGGATCGTCAGCCACGGCCTGGCGCCCGGCGAGCGGGTGGTGGTCGAGGGCCTGCAACACGTCAAGGCCGGTGACCAGGTGCAGGTCGACAACGCATCCGGGGCAGCGCCCATCGCACAGCACACTGGCCAGTGAGGGCCTGATTCATGCCGCAATTCTTCATCGACCGCCCGGTGTTCGCCTGGGTGGTCGCACTGTTCATCCTGCTGGCCGGCGCGCTGGCCATCCCGCAACTGCCGGTGGCCCAGTACCCCAATGTGGCACCGCCGCAGGTGGAAATCTACGCCGTGTACCCGGGCGCCTCGGCGGCGACCATGGACGAAAGCGTGGTCAGCCTGATCGAGCAGGAGCTCAACGGCGCCGACAACCTGCTGTACTTCGAGTCGCAGAGCAGCCTGGGCAGCGCCACCATCACCGCCACGTTCGCCCCGGGCACCAACCCTGACCTGGCCCAGGTCGACGTGCAGAACCGCTTGAAGGTGGTCGAGTCGCGCCTGCCGCGCCCGGTCACCCAGCAGGGGCTGCAGGTGGAGAAGGTATCCACCGGTTTCCTGTTGCTGGCCACGCTCACTTCCGAGGACGGCAAGCTCGACGAAACCGCCCTGTCGGATATTCTCGCGCGCAACGTGATGGATGAGATCCGCCGCCTCAAGGGCGTCGGCAAGGCCCAGCTGTACGGCTCGGAGCGCGCCATGCGCATCTGGATCGACCCGCGCAAGCTGATCGGTTTCAACCTCACGCCCAACGACGTGGCCGCAGCCGTGGCGGCGCAGAACATCCAGGTGGCGCCGGGCAGCATCGGCGACCTGCCCGGCCGCAGCACCCAGGAAATCACCGCCAACGTGGTGGTCAAGGGCCAGTTGAGCACCCCCGAGGAATTCGCCGCCATTGTCCTGCGCGCCAACCCGGACGGTTCCAGCGTTACCATCGGTGATGTCGCCCGGGTCGAGATCGGCGCCCAGGAGTACCAGTACGGCACCCGCCTGAACGGTAAGCCGGCCACCGCCTTCAGCGTGCAGCTGGCACCGGGTGCCAACGCCATGGAAACCGCCACGCTGGTGCGGGCGAAGATGCAGGAACTGGCGCGCTACTTCCCCGAAGGCGTCAGGTATGACATCCCCTACGACACCTCGCCGTTCGTCAAGGTGTCGATCCAGCAGGTGATCAACACCCTGTTCGAGGCCATGCTGCTGGTGTTCGCCGTGATGTTCCTGTTCCTGCAGAACCTGCGCTACACCCTGATCCCGACCCTGGTGGTGCCGGTGGCGCTGATGGGCACCTTCGCCGTGATGCTGGCCATGGGCTTCTCGGTCAACGTGCTGACCCTGTTCGGCATGGTGCTGGCCATCGGCATCCTGGTCGACGATGCCATCGTGGTGGTGGAAAACGTCGAGCGGATCATGGCCGAGGAAGGCCTGCCGCCCAAAGCGGCCACGCGCAAGGCCATGGGCCAGATCAGTGGCGCCATCGTCGGCATCACCCTGGTGCTGGTTGCAGTGTTCCTGCCCATGGCCTTCATGCCAGGTTCGGTGGGCGTGATCTACCAGCAGTTCTCGCTGTCGATGGCGGTGTCGATCCTGTTCTCGGCGTTTCTTGCCCTCAGCCTGACCCCGGCACTATGCGTCACCCTGCTCAAGCCGGTGGCCAAGGGCGAGCAGCATGAGCGCAAAGGTTTCTTCGGCTGGTTCAACCGCCGTTTCGAGAGCATGAGCAACGGCTACCAGCGCTGGGTGCTGCAGGCGCTCAGGCGCAGCGGCCGCTACCTGCTGGTGTACGCGGTGCTGCTGGCCGTGCTGGGCTATGGCTTCAGCCAGTTGCCGACGGCGTTCCTGCCCACCGAAGACCAGGGCTACACCATCACCGATATCCAGCTGCCGCCAGGCGCCAGCCGCATGCGCACCGAACAGGTGGCGGCCCAGATCGAGGCACACAACGCCGAGGAGCCGGGCGTAGGCAACACCACGCTGATTCTCGGCTTCAGCTTCTCGGGGAGCGGGCAGAACGCGGCACTGGCCTTCACCACGCTCAAGGACTGGTCCGAGCGCAGTGGCGACGACAGCGCCCAGTCGATTGCCGACCGCGCGACCCTGGCCTTCACCCAGCTCAAGGACGCCGTGGCGTTCTCCGTGTTGCCGCCACCAATCGATGGCCTCGGCGAGTCGACCGGTTTCGAGTTCCGCCTGCAGGACCGCGGCGGCATGGGCCACGCCGCGCTGATGGCAGCCCGGGACGAGCTACTGGCCAGCGCCGGCAAGAGCAAGGTGCTGGCCAACGTACGCGAAGCCTCGTTGGCGGAAAGCCCGCAGATCCAGCTGGAAATCGACCGCCGCCAGGCCAACGCCCTTGGCGTGTCGTTCGCCGATATCGGCTCGGTGCTCGATGTGGCCGTTGGCTCCAGCTACGTCAATGACTTCCCCAACCAGGGCCGCATGCAGCGGGTGGTGGTGCAGGCCGAAGGCGACCAGCGCAGCCAGGTCGAAGACCTGCTGAAGATCCACGTGCGCAACGACAGTGGCAAGATGGTGCCGTTGGGCGCTTTCGTCCAGGCCAGATGGGTCAGTGGCCCGGTGCAACTGACCCGCTACAACGGCTATCCGGCGGTGTCGGTTTCCGGCGAACCGGCAGCCGGCTACAGCTCGGGCGAAGCCATGGCCGAGATCGAGCGCCTGGTGGCCCGGCTGCCGGCTGGTTCAGGCCTGGAGTGGACCGGCCTGTCGCTGCAGGAGCGCCTGTCCGGCAGCCAGGCACCACTGTTGATGGCGCTGTCATTGCTGGTGGTGTTCCTGTGTCTGGCGGCGCTGTATGAAAGCTGGTCGATCCCCACCGCAGTGCTGCTGGTGGTGCCGCTTGGCGTGCTCGGCGCGGTGCTGGCCGTCACCCTGCGCGGCATGCCCAACGACGTGTTCTTCAAGGTTGGCCTGATCACCCTGATCGGTTTGTCGGCGAAGAACGCCATTCTCATCATCGAGTTCGCCAAGAGCCTGGTCGACCAGGGTGTCGATGCCGTCGACGCGGCCGTGCAAGCCGCCCGCCTGCGCCTGCGCCCGATCGTGATGACTTCGCTGGCGTTCATCCTCGGTGTGGTGCCGTTGGCCATTGCCAGCGGCGCCAGCTCGGCGAGCCAGCAGGCGATCGGCACCGGGGTGATCGGCGGCATGCTCAGCGCCACCCTGGCGGTGGTGTTCGTGCCGGTGTTCTTCGTGGTGGTGATGCGCGTGGCGGGACGACGTCGATCGCGTGACACCGACCTGGCCGGCGCCAACAGCGAAAGCTGACTGGACAAGCGTCACATGACATGGGAGGGTTCCCGGCAATGACTGCCCGGACCCTTTTTCATGCCTGATGCACTGCCACCCTGCTCGATCCTCATTCTCGCCGGTGGCCGCGGCCAACGCATGGGTGGGCGCGACAAAGGCCTGGTCGACTGGCACGGCGTACCGCTGATCGCGCATGTACAACGCGTGGTGCGCCCGCTCAGCAATGACCTGGTGATTTCCTGCAACCGTAACCAGGCGGCTTACCGGGCGTACGCAGACCAGTTGGTGGGCGATGCCGAGGCGGACTACCCCGGGCCGTTGGCGGGGGTGATTGCCGGGCTCAAGGTGGCGCGGCATGAATGGGTGGTGCTGCTGGCCTGTGATGCGCCGCTGGTTGACCAGGGGTTGATCGAGGACCTGCTACGGCTGGCGGTGACCAGCGACAGTGCGGCCATGGTGCGCCAGGGTGGGTACTGGCAGCCGATGTTCAGCGTGCTGCCGCGCCGGGCGTTGCCGGTGCTGGAGCAGGCCTGGGCGGCGGGTGAACGGAGCTTGCAGAAGGCCTTGCTGCGCGAGAATGTACAAGGGCTGGAGTGTGCCGAGGGGGATCGCCGGCTGAGCAACTTCAACAGCCCGGAGTTGCTGCTGGGCTGAAGGCCTGGCCATCAGGCCCGCAGGTTACTGCGCGATGCCATTCCCCTTCAGCGGGTGGTCTACCTGGCCGACAGTTCCTCGACACTGATCTCGCGCATGCGGAACTTCTGCACCTTGCCGGTCACCGTCATCGGGAACGCGTCGACAAAACGGAAGTAGCGCGGCACCTTGAAGTGCGCAATCCGTGCCTTCGCCCACTCGCGCAGTTGTTCCTCGCTGGCTACCTGCCCTGGATGCAGCCGTACCCAGGCGACGATCTCTTCGCCGTACTTGCTGCAGGGCACGCCGATCACCTGCACATCGGCCACCGCCGGGTGGGTATGGAAGAACTCCTCCAGTTCACGTGGGTAGATGTTCTCGCCACCGCGAATGATCATGTCCTTGCTGCGCCCGACAATGCGCACGTAGCCCTGCTCGTCCATCAGCGCCAGGTCGCCGGTGTGCATCCAGCCGTCCTGGTCAATGCTTTCGGCGGTGGCCTCGGGGTTGTTCCAGTAGCCCAGCATCACACTGTATCCACGCGTGCACAGCTCGCCAACCTCACCGCGCGGCACGGTGTTGCCGTCGCCATCGACCACTTTGTTCTCCAGCCGCGGCTGGGTGCGCCCGACGCTGGTCACGCGACGCTCCAGGTCGTCGCTGGCGCCGGTCTGCAGCGAGACCGGGCTGGTCTCGGTCATGCCATAGGCAATCTGCACCTCGGCCATGTGCATCTCGCTGATCACCCGGCGCATCACCTCGATCGGACAGGTGGCGCCGGCCATGATCCCGGTACGCAGGCTGGACAGGTCGAATTCACCGCGCTGCGGGTGGTCCAGTTCGGCGATGAACATGGTCGGCACGCCGTACAACGCAGTGGCCCGTTCTTCCGCCACCGCGCGTAGCGTGGCCAGCGGGTCGAACGCGTCACTGGGGTAGATCAGGGTACTGCCGTGGGTCATGCAGCCGAGGTTGGCCATGACCATGCCGAAGCAGTGGTACAACGGTACCGGCACCACCAGCCGGTCATGTTCGGTCAGGCCCAGGCTTTCGCCGACCATGTAGCCGTTGTTGAGGATATTGCTGTGGCTGAGCGTGGCACCTTTGGGGAAGCCGGTGGTGCCCGAGGTGTACTGGATGTTGATCGGGTCATCGCAGTGCAGTTGTGCCTGGCGCCCGGCCAGGGCCTCGCGGCTGACGGCTGCGGCTCGGGCTTGCAGGTCCTGCCAGGCGAGGAAGCCCGCCGGTGGCGTAGCGGCCAGGCTGATGACCCCGTGCAGTTCCGGAAAACGCTCGCAGGCCAGGGCACCCGGCTGGCCACAGGCCAGGCCTGGCACCAGGCCCTGCAGCATGGCGTGGTAGTCGGAACTCTTGAATGCGTCGGCGCAGACCACCCAACGGCAGCCGGACTGGCCGAGGGCATAGTCCAGTTCGCTGGAACGGTAGGCCGGGTTGATATTGACCAGTATCGCGCCAACCTTGGCGCTGGCGAACTGAGTGATGCACCACTCGGCGCAATTGGGTGCCCAGATACCCAGGCGGTCGCCGGGCTGCACGCCCAGCGCCATCAGCGCCCGGGCGTGCTGGTCGACGGCATCGGCCAGTTGCTGCCAGGTGTAGCGCAGGGCCTGGTGGCGGACTACCAGGGCTTCGCGATCGGGGAAGCGGGCAACGGTGCTGTCGAAGGCGTCGCCGATGCATTGGCTGAGCAAGGGCTTTGCAGGGTTGCCCTGGGTGTAGCTTGGTAGGGCCATGGGCGTTCTCTTGTTCTTGTATGGTTTGAACCGGCCTGTTCGCGGGCGAGTCCGCGACCAGGCCCATACCGATCTAGCGGACGAACACCTGCGGCGTAGTGGTCGACATGTCGCCACCGGGCAGTTTGATGTTCCTCACCTTCTCCAGGGTATCCGGATCGAACACCGCCAGGTCGTTGAAGGTACCGCCCAGGTACAGCTTGTCGCCCTTGCGATCGAAGGTGACGCAGTAGTAAGTGTGGTCCAGATTGGCCGCCTTGATCAGCTTGCGCTGCTTGATGTCGTACTTGGCCAGGCGGTTGAGCACACCGTAGATCTGGTTCGGGTCTTTCGGCGAACGCAGCCCGGTGAAGTACAGCTCGGTGAGGTCGGCGAACTCCTGGGTGTGGGTCTTGCCGGTCTTCAGGTCGACGCTCAGGTAGCCATACAGCAGGTCGGCAGTGGCTGGGTCCTGCTTGTCGTCCTTGAACCGGGCAATGGTGTACAGCATCGAGAACTCGTGGCGCGGGCTCTGGTGCGGCCAGAAGTACAGCACGTCCGGGGCGCTGTAGCCCTTGCGCTGCCAGTTGCGCAGCGGTAGCGCCACCGTGTACTTGCCAGTGCGCACGTCCATCTTGTAGATGTCCGGCCCGGCAACGTACAGGCTGCCATCGTCCGCGGCGCGCATCAGGTACACCTGGCGCGGCATCGGGAAACTGCGCACGGGCTTCGCCTGCAGGCCATCGGCAGTACTGAACACCTCAAGCCGCGGTGGCTTGACCACGTAGTGGTCGTTCAGGCGCTGGGTCGGGTTGACCGTGGCGTACACTTCCTTGCCGTCGGGGCTGATGGCAAACGAGTACATCGCCTTGCCCACCTCGCCCGCCACGCTGGACAGGTTGGCATGGAAGGTATTCTTGCAGGTGTCCAGGTCGATGCCGTAGATGTCGCCGTAGTGGTTGTTGAGCACATAGGCGGTGCGGTTGTCCGGCGCCATCATTGCGGTGCCGGGGCCGAACTTGTCGGGCATGACGCAGCTCTTGTACACGCTGTCACTGGCCACATCGACCACATGCAGGTTGTTCGGGTAGTTGGTCACGATCATGTATTCGTGGCCAGCCTTCAGCGCCGGCCCGGTGTCGGCGGCCTGTACCAGCCCGGCGCAGGCCGTGGTGGCGATGGTGAGCGCGAGTGACGCGCAGCGTCCAGCTTTCATGCGGTTTCCCCTTGTCATTCTTGTTGGGCCGGTCACTTGTCTTTCGGGAACACGGTACCGAGGTTGCGCCAGTCTTCGGCCGAGTTGCTCGCCTGGGCGTTCCAGTCCTGGTAGGTGCTCATCATGTCCGGCACCTGGGCCGGCCACCAGCAAGGGTCGGAACAGCCATACAGGTCGGCCTCCATCGGCTGGCACAGCGAGCTGACGCCGCCGAAGGCGTCCACTTCCCAACCCGGGTCGGTGGTGGCGGTGCAACCCGCCACTGCGCTCATGGCCATGACTTCTTCGACGCGGTCCTCGGCAGCGGCCTGCTCGAGGATGCGCGCCTTGTTGTTCAGGGGCTTCAAGTGCTTCATGTCAGTGCGCCTTCCGCGGGGTGATGTAGCGATCGATGAAGGCCGGATTGGCGGCCATGATGCGGCTGTAGACTTCGATGCCGAAATCGACCCAGTCGCGCATCAGTTCGCAATAGTGGTAGGTCGGGTGCTGCGGGTCGCCATAGCGGGCGTAGCTTTCGTGGTAGCAGCCGCCGGAGCACAGGTTGCGGATGCGGCAGCTGTCGCAGCCGGTGTTGCTGCGGTCCAGGCGCTGCGACAGGAAGTCGTTGAGCTGCGCCTGCTTCACCCCCTGGTGCACATTGCCGAAGGTCGGCAGGCTGGAGCCGGTGAAGCGGTGGCACAGGTTCAGCTCGCCCTGGTGATCCACCGCCAGCATCTTCAACCCGGCACCGCACGGCAGGGCCTTCTTGTGCCCTTCGTGGATGTCGGTGATCAGCTGGTGCAGGTTGGAGAAGCCGATGTTGCGGTGCTCCAGCGCCGCCTGCAGGTACTTGCGGCCCAGCGCCTTCATGTTGGCGAACACCTGCACCAGCTCGTCGCCGGTGAGGTTGAAGTCGGCCATGTCGCCGGAGGTGACCGGGGCAAAACCGACCTCGGCAAAGCCCAGCTCGTTGAACAGGTGGTTCCAGATGGTCTCGACGTCGGTGATGCCACGGGTCAGCGTGACCCGCGCGCCCACCGGGCGGCTGGTGTAGCGCGACAGCAGCAGGTCGGCCTTGCGCCGCACCACGTCATAGGTGCCCTGCCCGCCCACGGTGATGCGGTTGCGGTCGTGCACGGTCTTCGGGCCGTCGATGCTGATCGACAGGCCGAAACGGTGGGCGTCGAGCCAGTCGATGATCTCTTCGGTGAGCAGGGTCGCGTTGGTGGTCATGATGAATTCCACCTGCTTGCCGGCTTCGGCGAAACGCCGCTCGCAGTAGGCGACCATGTGCTCGATCAGCGGCCGGTTGGACAGCGGCTCGCCGCCGAAGAACACCACGCTGTAGCGTTCCTCGTCGGGCGATTCCCTGAGCAGCATCTCTACCGAGGCTTCGGCGGTGGCGGTGCCCATTTTTTTGCCGGCAGAAGGTTTGTCCAGGTCTTCCTTGTAGCAATAGGTGCAGCTGAGGTTGCAGCCGGTGTTGACATTGAGCACCACGGTATTCAACGCGGTGCGTTCGACCTGCCTGAGGGCGATTTCCGGGGTCAGCGGCGCGCCGTCGCTGACCAGCTCCAGCGCCATCAGCTCGCGCAGGGTGTCCTGGATATCATCGCCGGCAAACTGCTGGCCAAGGCGCTGCAGCAGCTCCTCGGCCGAGCAGCCTTGCTGGCGCAGGGTATCGATGATGCCGCCGGTCACCGCATCGGCAGTGAACAGCGAACTGCTGGGAATGTGGAACAGCATGCGGTCGGCATCAACCTGCACTTCGTGCAGGTTGCGTTCGACCAGGTTCAGTAGTGCGCCCATGGCGACCTCCCGTTAATCGATCCGTTTGGCAAACCGTAAGCCCTCTGCCCTTACGGCAGCGGCGGGTTGTTCCAGCGCTGTACGGTGACGATCATGTGCCCTTCGCCGGTCTGGCCGCCGTCGGCCAGGGTGGCGATGACCTTCAGGTTGCCGGCGTTGTTGGTCATCATCTTGCGCGCCGGGTTGGGGCCGGCACCGCCGGGCACGAACACGCCATCGGCCTGCATCTGCCCGGCGAACTTGACGTCTTCGTCCTCGACCGCACGCTCGTTGAACGGCTCGACCTTCCAGCTGGCTGGCAGGTAGCCGATGCGCAGTGGCTGGCCGTTGGCGTCCTTGCCCCAGGCCTCGGCCTCGAAGCGGCCCTGCACCTTGGGCACCGAGGCGCCGTTTTCGCCGATGCGGGCGATGGAAAACGCCGGTACCACCTTCACTTCCTCGACCTTGTCGTACACCGCCAGGCTGACGCCCTTGAGTGCGCCTACCGCGACTTCGCGTTGGCCAGGGCTGGCGTCGGCCGCGGCGCGCGCCTTGACCCGAAGCAGGGTTGGCGTCTGCTCCAGCACTTCGACCACGTGCACCCCGGCGCCCAGGTCCGCATTGCCAGCCAGGCCGCTGCCGACCAAGGTGATCTCGCTTTCGCCGCCGGCCTTGATGAAGGCCGGCTGCACGGCCAGCAGGCGCGCCTTGTCCGCTTTCACTGCAGTAAAGTCGAGGCCGCGCTCGTCATGCTCGGCCTCGAACATGCGGCCTTTCATTTCACCGTCCAGCGCGGCGAACACCTGGCGCAGGTTGACCTCGCCAACCTTGACGGTGCCGCGCCATTCGTAGCCGTTGTAGAGGATTGCCGTGCCGCTGCCATTGAACGGCGTGCCGTCGGCGTAGGCCCCCTTGAGCTCCACCTTGAAGGTATCGCCCTGGTCTGCGGTAACGCTCATCACCCCGCGCACATCGCCCTTGGCCAGCATGTGCCCGCTGAACGGCCACTGCCCCGGCAGCGCGTCGGCGTTCGGCTTTGCCTGCTGCCATGCGGCCCATTCCGGGCTTTCCAGTGGGTAGCGCTTGGCCAGCTCAGGCACCACTTGCTGCAAGGCGATCGGCAGCCAGTCGCGGTCACGCGCCTGGGCCTGGTACTCGAGGGATGGCCACTGGCCGAGGTGGAAATTGACCAGGTGTTCCCATTCCTTGGCGGGGCGGCGCTGCAAGGCAACGCGGGCACCCGAGTGACAACGGCCACAGGTTTCACTGAGCTGGGTGTCGAACTGCTCGACGGTGTTCAGTCGGCGCTCCATGGCGTAACGCACGCCATCGGTCTCGCTGGGCGCCAGGCCCTGTTTGTCGGCGAGGTACTTGACCAGGGTACGGCGGTCATCGTCACTGATCTGCAGGCCGTGCATCACCTGCATGCGCGCGATGCTCATCAGCCAGCCTTCGGGTGTTTTACGCTGGTGGCTGATACGGCTGTAGTTGTCGTTGCCTTCGGGGATATGACACCCCATGCACTTGTTCTGCAACAGGCTCGGGCCCTGCTCGGCCGCCATGGCCTGGGTGCTCAGCAGCGCGGCGGCGACCAACGCCAGTTTGCCCGCATGCCGCCGGAGTCGAGTCGTCTTCAAGGTCAGACCTCCACGGTTGTTGTTCTTATGGTTTTCGCACGCTTTGGTACAGCAGATGTGCATGTGTCGGTGGCGATACAGGAACTGTGCCAGGTGCGGTAAAAGTATTTCCTTTCAACCTGTTAGCCGGTTTTCAGCGCTTGGCCAGCATCAGGAAGTGCCAGTTGCAGCGTGCCATTTCGCGACAGGGGTGTTTCATCCTGAGACAGCGGCCCGCTGCGCGGCAGGCCCGCGCAGCGGGCGGAAACAGCCACTGTGTCACCCCCGTCTCACACCGTCTCAATGTGCAACAGCGCAAACCTGCAATCGCAACCTTTGAGCAGGACAAAAGCCAACCGCTTCAACGGCTTGCGACCATCAAGCCAGCTTGGCACGTCCATTGCGCGATGCCCGTCACATCCAATCACAAGAGGCACAGCCCAATGCTTTCCGAACTGCCCATCCTGCCCGCCACCCGCGCCTTCCTCGAGCGCAAGCTGAAGATGCGTATCGGCGCCGACTGGCAGGACGCCACCAGCGGCCGTACCCTGTCGTTCCGCAACCCGGCCACGGGTGACGTGCTGGGTGATGTGCCCAGCGCCGACGCCGAAGATGTCGACCGCGCCGTGCGTGCCGCGCGCCAGGCCTTCGATGACTCGCCGTGGAGCCGCCTGCGTCCGCGGGAGCGGCAGAACCTGTTGTGGCGCCTGGCCGAGCTGATGGAGCGCGACGCCCGTCAACTGGCCGAACTGGAATGCCTGAACAACGGCAAGAGCGCCGCGGTGGCCCAGGTCATGGATGTACAACTGGCCATCGACTTTCTGCGTTACATGGCCGGCTGGGCCACCAAGATCGAGGGTAGCACCGTCGAACCTTCGATGCCGTTGCTGCCCAACGCGCAGTTCCACGGGTTTGTTCGACGCGAAGCGGTGGGCGTGGTCGGTGCCATTGTCGCCTGGAACTTCCCGCTGCTGCTGGCCTGCTGGAAGCTCGGACCGGCCCTGGCCAGTGGCTGCACGGTGGTGCTCAAGCCCGCCGACGAAACACCACTGAGCGCGCTCAAGCTGGCGGAACTGGTGGAGGAAGCCGGCTACCCGGCCGGGGTGTTCAACGTGGTCACCGGCACCGGCCTGAACGCCGGTGCCGCGCTCAGCCGCCACCCTGGCGTGGACAAGCTGACCTTCACCGGCTCCACCGAGGTTGGCAAGCTGATCGGCAAGGCCGCCATGGACAACATGACCCGCGTCACCCTCGAGCTTGGCGGCAAGTCGCCGACCATCGTCATGCCCGATGCCAACCTGCAGGAGGCGGCCGCCGGCGCGGCCACGGCGATCTTCTTCAACCAGGGCCAGGTATGCTGCGCAGGCTCCCGGTTGTATGTACACCGCAAGCACTTCGACAACGTGGTGGCCGACATCGCCGGCATCGCCAATGGCATGAAACTCGGCAGCGGCCTGGACCCGACCGTGCAGATGGGGCCATTGATCTCGGCCAAGCAGCAGGACCGCGTCACCGGCTACATCGAGCTTGGCCGCGAACTGGGCGCGACCATCGCTTGCGGCGGCGAAGGCTTCGGGCCGGGCTACTTCGTCAAGCCGACGGTGATCGTCGATGTCGACCAGCACCATCGCCTGGTCCAGGAAGAAATCTTCGGGCCCGTGCTGGTAGCCATGCCGTTCGATGACCTCGACGAGGTGATCGGCATGGCCAACGACAACCCTTATGGGCTTGGGGCGAGCATCTGGTCCAACGACCTGGCTGCCGTGCACCGGATGATCCCGCGGATCAAGTCGGGGTCGGTCTGGGTCAACTGCCACAGCGCCCTCGACCCGGCCTTGCCGTTTGGTGGCTACAAGATGTCCGGCGTCGGCCGCGAGATGGGGGCGGCTGCCATCGAGCACTATACCGAGCTCAAGTCGGTACTGATCAAGCTCTGATCTCAGCCTGTTCCGGCCTCTTCGCTGGGTTTGCCTACGAGGAGGCCGGCAAGGACACCAAAAACAACAATAAAAACCATGGAGCAAACCCATGAGGCACACCCTCGCCTGCACATTGGCCCTGCTGTTCGCCGCCCCCGTCAGCCAGGCTTACGAGCTGTACAACCACGATGGCAGTATTCTCAACGCCGACCTCGAAGCGCTGTTCGGCAGTTTCCACAGCGACGAAAGCTTCAACCTGGCCGGCAACCGCCAGCCCGGCAGCAGCGCCTGGCAGGAAGGCTACGTCAAGTACGGGCTCAGCGGCAGCCAGGTCCTGGCCGATAGCGGTACCCTCTACGGCGCCTTCAACCTGCTCAGCTCCGCCACCTGGGGTGACGGCGATGCTGCCGGCCTGACGCTGGGTGGTGAGCGCCGCACCGCCATCGAAGACCTGTACCTGGGCTGGCGTTCCGCCAACCTGTTCCCGACCCTGGGCGAGGACGGCGTGGATATTTCCGGCGGCCGCCAGGTGGTGACCCTCGGCGACGGTTTCCTGATCCAGGGTGACCCGGTGAACCTGGGCAAGGTCGACCTGGGTGCCAACTTCGACCGCGGCGGCGCCTACTACCTTGCCGCGCGCAAGGCCTTCGACCGCAGCGCGGTCCTGCGCCTGGGCGGCCGACAGGGTTGGCGCGGCGACCTGATGTGGCTGAAGTCCGACAACCACTACCAGGCCGATACCTCACTGGCGGTGGCCAACCTGGAGCATGTCGCCGATGCGGGTAGCGTCGGCCTGAGCTGGATCCACGGCCTCGACGTCGACCAGCGCTACGCGCAGCTCATGGGCCTGGAACATCGCGATGGCATGGACACGGCCAGCCTGCGCGGGCGCGGCAACCTGGGCGTCAAGGATCTGGAGCTGGCCGCCGAATACGTGACCCAGGACCAGACCGGCGGGCGCGAGCACGCCTGGTACCTGGAGGGCAACTGGACCTTTTCCGAACTGCCCTGGACACCCACCGCGACCTACCGCTACAGCCGCTTTTCCGAGGGCTTCGACCCACTGTTCTACGGCCTGAGCCGTGGCTACGGCACCTGGTTCCAGGGAGAAGTGGCGGCCAACTATGCCGGGCCATTCAACAACAACACTCAGGTACATCACCTGGCGCTGAAGGGCAAGCCACGGGACAACCTGACCCTGGGCGTGCTGTACTTCGACTTCACTACGCTGGACAGCGACCTGGGCAACCAGGGTGGACGGGAGCTGGACCTGTATGTGGAATGGATGGTCAACGAGCACCTGCTGATCAGCCCCCTGGTGGGCTTCTACCAGCCTGAGCGCAGTGCGGCCAATGGCGGCACCCAACTGGGAGGGCGGGATACCGGGACCTACCTGCAGCTGATCGTCGGGACGTTCTTCTGACGTGCGATCCGGGGCTGCGCTGCAGCCCCGGCGATCTCAAGCCAAGCCCTGTTCCGCCAACCAGCGGCGCACCCCCATCTGCTGCTCCCCCGGCAGGTTTGACAGCACGGCCTCAACCGGTCGACCGCTATACAGCGCGCGCACTACCGGCGCCAGCTCCACCCCCTGCACATGCCACACCCCCAACGGCTGGTCCGCCGTCACCACCACCTCGGCCTCGTCCACCAGCCCATCACGCAACACCGGCCGTCGCTCCACCCGCACCGCCTGCCCGTCCGCCGCCAGATGCAGCGGTTGCCTGTCCGGCCAGGCCTGACGCCGTGCCCAGAACGGCTGCTCGGCCCGGCTCTGCTCCTGCCCATGGAAGTCCCGGCCAATGCGGGCGAAGCGCAAGAACAGCTGTTCGACCCGCTGCTGGTGAAATTGCCGTGCCAATGCAGCCCGCCCGGGCCTGCGCAGCAAGGTATTGATCACCACCGGCGCCTGCAACGCCGAAGACAGCGACTGGAATATGCCGTTGCCCGACAACGGGTCAACGGCCATCGCGGCATCGCCTACCCGAATCCAGTCCGGCCCGACACATTCGCCCGCCAGAATCGCAGTACTACTGCGCGCATGCACCTGCGCCGGCACCAGCGCCCGGGCATCGAACAGCTCGGCCACCAGCGCGCTGCGGGCTCGCCGCGCAGCGCAGTACGCTGCCAAACCGGCCTTGCCCGGCAGGCCGGCGGCGTCCAGGGTGACCTGCCAGTAGCAGCGGCCATCTTCCAGCCGCGCCATCCATGCCCAGCCATCCTCCAGGCTTTCCACCGCCGATGCGGGGGTGCCTGGGGCACCCTGCCAGGTATTGAGCAGGCTGACCGTCTCCGGCCCACGCAGGCGGTCAGCCGCCAACGGGGCCTGGCGGCCGCGGGCTTCGACCAGGAAATCGGCCAGCAGTAGCTGGCCATCGTCCAGACGCACCTGGTGACCTCCGTCGTGCCGGAGTTCGCCCACCCGCCCCTCGACCACGCCCACCCCGGCGCGTTGCAGATCGTCGCGCAGCGCCCGGTCAAACTGTTGCCGGTCGAGCAGGAACTCCTGGTTCAGCTGTAGTTGCTGGCCGCCCCAGTGCACCCGGCGGGTGGCCGGCATCGCCGCCTGGCTCAGGGCACCGCCAAGGCCAGCATGACGCAAGGCGTCCAGCACCCGCTGCGAAACCCCTTCGACTGCGGCAAAGCGGCGCCAATCGGACACCACCGTGACCGCGTAGCCCAGGCGCCGCAAGCCAATCGCCGTGGCCGCACCGGCCGGGCCCGCGCCCAGCACCACGATGCACGGTTCAGGCATGCTTGGCCCCCCGTCGCTCGGGGCCGACAAACGCCGCGTGCTGGCGCAGCCAGTCGTGCACCTGCTCGGGGTGCATGCCGGGCTGCTCACGCAGCAATGCGGCAATCCTGCCGCTCAGGGCCGCGCAGCCCAGGCTCGCACCTGCCTTGGCGCCCACCCCGGCATGGCCTCCGAAGTCGGCCTGCCGCGAGCCCAGCCATGACCATTGGCCTGGGGCGCAGCGCGCATCGCCGGTGACCCGGATCACTCCCGGGTAGCTGGCCGGGTACACCGGCCCGCCTTGTGCCGGGCTGGACGCACACAACAGCACACCCGCAGCCATGGCTTCGGCGCAAGCCTGGTGCAATACAGGCCGGTCCTGCTGCAGGCCAAGGCTGAGGTTGACCAGCGTGGCTCCCGCCTCCACCAGCCACAGCAAGGCAGCCGCCACCTGCAATGCGCTGGTGCTGGCCTGGCCGGCGAACACCTGGGCTACCAGCAGCGGCACCGGCCCGGCCTCGCGCTGCAATGCCTCCACTACCGCGCTGCCGTGGCCGAGCTGGTCGGGCAGCGGTTCACCTTCACGCAACTGGCCGTCCTCCAGCCAGAAGCGCCGTCCTCCCAGCACGCCGCGGCCCTGCATCGGTGAGCGGCCGCTGTCAATGACGCCAACGCGCAGGTCAGTGCCCATGCCTGATGACCTCGTGGGGCAACACCCGCAGTTGGCCGGCATGCAGCTGCAGGTGCAGGTCGGCATCGGCCAGGGTCGAGGCGCGGTGGCTGATCAGGATGCGGGTACGGCCGGCGAACAACTGGTCGATGGCGGCGATCACTTCGCGCTCGGTAGCTTCGTCCACTGCCGAAGTGGCCTCGTCCAGCACCAGGATCGCCGGCGCCTGCAGCACCGCGCGGGCGATCGCGATGCGTTGTTTCTGGCCGCCGGACAATTGTTGGCCGCGCTCACCGAGCAGGCCGTCCAGGCCCAGTGGCAGGCTTTCTACCAGGCTGTCCAGCCGGGCCAGCCGCACGACCCGCTCAAGCTCGGCGCGGCTGGCCTGCGGCATGCCATAGGCCAAGTTCTGCGCCAGGGTGCCGCGGAACAGCACGATGTCCTGGCTGACCACCGCGATGCGCCGGCGCAATGCAACCAGGTCCAGTTCGCGCAGGTCGATGCCGTCCAGCAGGATGCGCCCGGCGTGCGGGTCGTAGAAGCGCTGCAGCAGATCGATCAGGGTCGACTTGCCCACCCCCGAGGCACCGCTGATGGCGACTTTCAGGCCACCTGGCACACACAGCTGCACGTTGTCCAGCACCGCGCCCTGGCGCCCTTCATGGGCAAAACTCAGCGCCTCCAGACGCAGTTCGCCCGGCCCATCGGGCATCGGCTGCGGGTTGGCCGGCGAGCGCACAGCCACCGCTTCCTGCTTCAGTTCCATTACCCGCCCAAGGCTCACGGCCATGCGCTGCACTGCCACGTACAGGCCCAGCAGGCTCTGCACCGGCCCGACCGCCATGCCCATGTAAGTGGAAAAGGCGATCAGCGCCCCCAGCTGCCAGGTGCCCTGGATCACCCACCAGCCGCCGACCAGGAATGCGCAGGCGCGGCACCAGGAGGTCAGTGTGCCGGGGATGGCCTGGGTGAAGAACTCGGTCACCTGAACCTTGAGCAGCTGGCGCATGTAGCCCTGGCCCAGTTGGTCCAGGCGCCCGGCCTCGCGACTTTGCTGGCCAGCCGCCTGGATGAACTTCATCGCTGGCAGCGTTTCCACCAGAAATGACGACACATCCGCCGAACGCTCGCGCAGGTGGCGCACCTCACGCTCCACCTTGCGTCGCATCCAGCGCAGCCACAGCACCTCGATCGGCACCAGCAGCGCCAGCAACAGTGATAGCTGCCAGGACAGCACCAGCATCAGTACCACCGCGCCTGCCAGGCCGATCACCGCCGATACCGCCGAGAACAGCGAGTCCACGGCGAAACGCTGGATTTCCGCCACATCGCCATCCAGCCGCGACAGGATGTCACCGGTCCGTCGCCGGCCATAGAACGTCGGCGACAGTTGCTGCAAGTGTCGGTAAAGATCATCGCGCAGGGCAAACAGGATGCGCCCTGACAGGCGCGTATGCAGGTAGCGGTTGATCCCGGCCAGCACGGTGCCCAGCAGGCCGGCGGCGATCATGATCGCCGCCATGTGCCAGAGGGTCTGGTAATCCTTGGCCAGCAGCCCCTCGTCAATCAGCGTCTTGACCAGCCAGGGTTGCGCCAGGGCCAGCAGCGAGGCGCCCAGCGACAAGCCCAGCAACAGGCCAATGGCGCGCCGATGCGGGCGCACGAAACCATACAGCCAGGCCAGCGCCTGACGCATGAGGAGCGGGTCGCTGGACTCCACCAGCCGGGCGAACAGGCCGCCCATGTCAGCTGCGCAACTGTTTGAGCTTGCGGTATAGCGTTGCCCGGCTGATGCCAAGCGCCTCGGCGGCGGCCGACACGTTGCCCTGGTGGCGCGCCAGGGCGCCGCGGATCAGCTCCAGTTCGTTGTCCTTGAGGCTGCCGGAGGGGGGCGTGCCGCTGGCCAGTTCATCCAGCAGGCAATCGGTGAGATGCTCCAGGCTCAGCACCTGCTCGCCGTCCTCGCGCATGGCCAGCGCGGTGCGTACGACCATCTCCAGCTGGCGGATGTTGCCCGGCCAGTCGAACCCTTCGAGCAACGCTGTCAACGCCGGGTCAAGCGTGATGCCACGCGCACCTGACTTGTCCAGCAGCCCCTGGATGATCGCAGCCAGGTCATCCCGCTCGCGCAATGCCGGCAGGCGCAGCGACACGCCGTTGACCCGGTAGTACAGGTCTTCGCGGAAATGCTGTTCCTGTACCAGGCGCTTGAGGTCGCGGTGCGTGGCGCAGATCAGCGCCACATCGATCTCCTGCTCGTCCCCTGCCCCCAGCGGCGCCACCCGGCGTTCCTGCAATACGCGCAGCAAGCGCGCCTGCAGGGCCAGCGGCATGTCGCCGATCTCGTCGAGGAACAGCGTGCCGCCATGCGCCTGCATCAACCGCCCGACCATGCCGCCCCGGCGCGAACCGGTAAACGCTCCCTCACGGTAGCCAAACAGTTCGGACTCGATCAGCCCTTCGGGAATGGCCGCGCAGTTGACCGCCACGAACGGCTTGCCGGCGCGCGGGCTGGCCTGGTGCAGGGCCCGGGCGACTACTTCCTTGCCAGTGCCGGTCTCGCCCAGCAACAGCACCGGCAGGCCGTTGCCCAAACCCTGGCGGGCCATGCGCAGGTTGCGCGCCAGGCGCGCGTCACCACCGGCCAGGGCCTCGAGTGCCGGCGACTGCTGGCCAGCTGCCGGCTTGCTGGCCGGCGTGCCGGCGTTGACCCGGCCATGGCGCGGCAGCTGCAGGGCGCGAAAGTAGAACTCGCCCTTGGCCGTTTGCACGCTGCTCACCCCACCCTGCCACAAGCGCGCAATGAAGGCTGGCGAACGCTCGCCCAGCAAGTCGCTGCTGCGCCGCCCGATCAGCTCATGGCGCGGCACCTGCAGCAGCTGGCAGGCACTGTCGTTGGCGGCCAGTACCTCGCCGTCCAGGCTCAGAGCCAGCAAGCCATGCCAGGCGCTGTTGAGGTACTGCGGGCGACTGTGGAAGGCCAGCACCAGCTGCTCGGGGTGGCACAGGCCGAACAGCCGGCTTTCGATGTTGCCGGCCGCCAGCATCAGCGTGGTCAGGCTGTCCTGCGGCTGCGCCATTACCCCCTCGCGGGTGATGTCCAGCACACCGATCACGTCGCCACGCGGGTCGCGCAGCGGCACGGAGGTGCAGGAGAAAGGGCTGAGGCGGTCCAGGTAGTGTTCGCCGCAATTGATCAGCGTCGGCCGGCCTTCGACCACCGCCGTACCGATGGCATTGGTGCCACGCAGCGACTCGCTCCAGCAACTGCCCGGATGCAGGTCGCGCAGGCCCTCGCGGCTAAGCACATGGGTCTGGCCTTCGATGGCCAGTACGTTGGCCTGGGCATCACCGAGGATGACGATACCGGCCTTGCCCTGGCGCTCGACCAGGTAGTCCAGTTCGGGGGTGACAGCGTCGACCAGCAGGCGGTTGCGCTCCAGCAGCATGCGCAGGTCATGGCCTTGTTCCAGGCCCAGGCCGACCTGCTCGCCCTGCCGGCAATCCAGGCCATGGCTCAGGCTGCGGCGCCAGGAAGCGTCGATTTCGTCGCGCAGCATGCCCAGCGGCAGCTCGCCTTCGCTGGCCAGTTTGAGGCGGGCCTGACGGGATTCATGCAGCGGGTCGTGGGCGTTTGTTATGGGAAATTGTCGCGCCATTTGTTGCTCCAGCTGTGCCGTGGATCGGGCAACGGGCTTGGTTTTTTCTCCGCAGTGTGCGGGAGATTTTCATGGGCGTCGAGGTGCATGCCTCATGAGGTGTGGCGCCTGTGAGATCGAGCGCCGCCCGCGCGGCGCATCGCGGATAAATCCGCTCCCACATTTGTTGCAACCTGGCCATGCCTGTGAAGCCATGGTTGTCAGCCGGTTTGTATGGCTCAAGACCTGCACCAAGGCAGGCGTTTCAGGGTGTGTCTCCCGGGCCAGCGTGGGTACGGGCGCCACCGGCGCTTTCACTGAACGGCTGCTCGGCGACAAACTGCCAGTCGCTGTAGTGTTCCAGGCCCTCGAAACCGGAGAACTGCGTCTCGAAGCCACTGCGCTTGAACGGAGGGGCGTCCGAGCGGCTGTGTATCCCGGTGATACGGCCGTCGAGCCCGCGCAGCAAGCCCCACTCCTGGCTGTTGGTGATCGGGTCGGGGTACAACCGACGGATGTGCCGCCTGGCCTGCGGGAAGCGGTTGTCCTGCAGCAGGTCGGCCAGCGCCTGTGGGTACTGGGCCAACCCCGGCGAGGCGCGGTAGTAGCTGCGCAGGGCCTGGGCGTACTGGCCGCCTACCCACAGCAACTGGCGTTCACGATCGCGCTGGGCAGCACTGGCCCACAGCGTGCCGGTGGCGGCCAGGGCCACGCTGCTGACGGCAATCAGCAGCAGCACGCCGAGGTAGGTGAAGCCGCGGTTGGCCTCACCATTCCGCGAACAGGCTGCCATCGCGGGCCCTCCCTGGAGCACCGCTCTTGACATCCGCCACCCCGCCGGCCACGCCTTCGGGTGGTGGCACCAACTGCCAGGCATCACTGCGCTCGGTGATCGGGTCGACCGGGGTATTGCGCAAATAGCGTTGTTCCACCAGTTGCTCCAGCGAGTCCGGGTAGTGGCCGGTGTCGCCGTAGTAATGGTCCAGCGCTTCACGCAGCACCGCCAGGCTCTGGCGCAAGGTGGCTTCGCGCGCGCTTTCCAGGCTGTTGAAGTAGCGCGGCATGGCGATGGTCATCAACGTGGCGATGATCGCCAGCACCACCAGCAGCTCGATCAAGGTGAAGCCTGTGCGGCGTTTCATGGCTGTCACCATTGCCGGTACGGAATGCCGTCGAGGCCCTTGCCACGGGCTCTGGAGTAGACGTCGAACACATCTTCACCTTCGCGCGGGTTGTCGGGGCTGCTGTCGTAGGCGCGCAGGCCCCAGCCGCCAGCGTCGTCATGCCTGGCGGGCACCAGCGGGTCGTGCGGGATGCGCCGCAGGAAGTAAAACTTGGCACCCTTGGCACTGCGCACATCGCGTACCCCCTCGACCAGAATCTGCAGATTCGGCGGGTAGCCGCTGGCATCCAGGCGCTTCTCGATGTAACCGGCATCGAACGCCCGCTTGTAGGCATCGATGGCATCGCGAATCTGGTACAGCGCCTCACGCAGCTGCTGCTCCTTGCCGCGCCGCACCACGGTTTCGGTCAGTGGTGCGGCGATGCTGGCGAGCAGCCCGAGCAATGCCAGGGTCAGCACCACTTCGATCAGGCTGAAGCCGCGCATGCAGCGCTGCAGGGTCATGGCTGCGTTCTCCCTTTCACCGGGGCGACGGCCATCTGGCTGTCTACCACCGGTGCATCGGTGTTGGGTGCATTGCCCGGCACGTCCGCCGGCGGCAACGGCGTCATCTGGCGCACCTGCATGGCCGACTCGGTGCCGGTGGCGAACTCCATGTCCGAGGGGCTCTGGTACGGCAGGTTGCGCACGATGCGCGGGGTGATCGCCAGCACCAGCTCCGACTTGCTCATGTCGTCCTTGTTGCTGCCGAACAGCCGGCCCAGGCCGGGGATGTCACCCAGCCCGGGGATCTTGTTGCCGCTGGCGTTGTGGTCGTTACGCACCAGGCCTGCCAGCACCTGGGTTTCGCCATCGTGCAGGCGCAGGCTGGTCTGCGCGTTGCGGGTGTCGACCTGGACCGGGATGGTGCCCTGGCGTGTCGGCTCCAGCGGCGTGGCGTTGCTCACTTCCAGGGCCACCTTGATCGCCACTTCGTTGTTCAGGTGCACGGTCGGCTGCACTTCAAGCTTCAGGCCGACATCCAGGTAGGTGACGCTTTCGGTAATCACCGGGCCCTGGGTGGAGGGCACCGAGGTGGCGCTGATGATCGGGACCCGCTGGCCGATGTGGATGCGCGCTTGCTCGCGGTTGCTGACACGGATTACCGGGCTGGCCAGGGTATTGATGTCCTTGTCCTGGGCGTTGATCTTGGCCTGTGGTGCCGGGGAGATGCTGATGCGGCTGGAATCGATGCCCTTGAGCTGGTCGAGCACGCTGACCGGCTGGCCATCGGAGCTGAGCACACCGAAGGTGTTCGGCCACTGCAGGCCGAGGTCGAGGATGCGCGAGGTGGCCACTTCCATCACCTCCACCTCCAACACCACCTCGGGGTTGGACTGGTCCTGCGATTGCAGCAGCTTCTCGGCCATGCGCACGGCATCGGGGGTGTCGCGCATGGTCAGGGTATTGAGGCGTTCGTCGACGAACACGTCGCGGGTCTTGAGCATGGTCTTGACCATGTTCAATGCAGTGTTGGCATCGATACTGGTCAGGTAGAACGTGCGCATGACCAGTTCCTGGTAGTCCTTGGCCTTCTGTGGCGAGTCGGGGTAGATCATCAGGGTGTTTTCATTGACGATCTTCTGGCGCAGCTGGTTCTGCTCGAGCAACAGTGCCACGGCGTCCTCGATGCGCAGGTCGCGGACGAAGATGGTCGCCTTCATGTCCGGGCGCAGGTCCTTGTCGAAGATGAAGTTGATGCCGGCGACCTGGGACAGCACCTCGAAGATGCTCTTCAGGTTGGCATCGCGAAACTCCAGGGTCACTGGCCGCTCCAGCTTGCTGCGCAGTTGCGGGTAAGGCTGCGCGGTACGCGCCTGGACATTCTCGATGTCGCTGCGCAGGGCCATGCCTTTCTGGTTCTGCGGGTCCAGGCGCAGCACTTCGCGCATGTAGCGCTCGGCGCCGAACAGGTCACCTTGGCGTAGCGCCGCCTGGCCCAGCGCCACGCGCTCGTCGAGTGTGCGGAGCAGCTCCAGCTGGCGGATGCCTTCCTGCGCGCGGCGGTTGTTCGGCTCCAGGGTCAGCACCCGGCTATAGCCCATGCGCGCACCGGCGAAGTCATGACGAACGCGATCGGCATCGGCCTGGCTCAGCAGCGCCTCCACCGCAGCCTGGCGGCTGTGCGCCAGGGCGATGTTCAGCTCGGTGTCGCGCGGGTCTTCGAGCAGGGCCTGTTCCAGCTGCGCGATGCCCGCCTCGTACTGGCCCTCCCTCATCAGCTGGTCGCTGTCCTCGCGTAGCGCATTGGAAGCGCAGCCGGCAATGGCCACGCACAGCGCCACTAACAGGAACGGGGCCGGCTTGCACAGCGTTGATGACTTCATGGAGCACTCCCTACAGACAAGGTCTGCGGCTGATGCAAGGGCAGGTAGACCAGGCTCAGCTCACTGGCCGAGACGCGGTCGAGGCGGTAGGTGTCATCGATGACGTCGCCCTGGCGCACGACGTAGAGCTTTTCGCCGCTCTGCAGGAAAATCTGCAGGTCGTCACGGTCGCCGATGCGGCCGATGAACTGGAATGGCAAGGCCGGGGCGGTGGGCGTCTGAGGTACGACCGGGGCAGCAGTCTCGGGATGTTCGGTGATGCTGGCCAGGGCTTCGGGCTTGCTCCACTGCTGGATGGGGAACAGGTCTCTGGCTGCCGCCTCCGGCCCTTTGGCGGCGGCAGCTGCTGCCCCAGGTCCGGCGCTTCCTGCCGGCTGGGTGGCAGCGAACTTGCCGACTGACGCCACGTTCCCGTCCTCCTGGCCGAACCAATGGCCCGGCGCCCAGGCCAACGCCACGCTCACGCCGAGAAAGCCGCCCCAGATGACTGCACGCTGTGTGTTCATCACGACCTCGACAGGTAAAGGGTCATATGCAGGCGGGCGTCGAGCTCGCTGTCGCCGATGCGTTTGCGTTGCAGCTCCAGGTCTTCCAGCACCAAGGTCGGCAGTTGCTTGAGCAGGCCACCGACGAAACCGCGAATCTGCAGGTAGCTGCCATGCACAGGCAGCACGATCTGGTAGCGTGCCAGCTGGGTCTTGGGATCGATGCCCAGGGCGTATTCACCGTGGGCCAGGCTGATGTGCTCGGCGCTGGCCAGGTGGTACAAGCGTTCGATCAGCGCGCTGGCCTGGGGCTGCCCCGGCAGTTGCTGGCGCAGGCTGTCGAGAGCCTGTTGCTCGGGCTGGGTGGCAATCTTCAGCTCGCCGCGTCTGACCCGCTGCAGTTGCAGCCTGGCATCCGCTTCGTTGCCACGCAGTTCGCGAATGGCCTGCCATTGCGGCAATACCCCGGCACACAGTCCGCCCAGCGCCAGCAATGCCACGATGGCGGCTGCCACCCCGACCGCGCCGAGACGACGCAGACGCTCCTGCAGGATCAGCCTGTTCAGCGGTTCATGGGCGCGCATGGCCGGTCTCCCAGGTGGCAGTGAGGGTGAAACGCACTGGTTGCTCGGGCTGGCTGGCCAGCACCTCGTGGTTGAGCAGCGATACGTCGCTGAGCTCGGCACTGGCCTCCAGGCGCTGGTGGTATTGCAGCATTGCTTCGAGGTTGCGCGCCTCGGCGGCGATGCGCAGCTGGCCCTTGCGCGCGTCAGGTGCCAGCCTGAGCAACGCCACGTCGTCCTGCGGCTGCGCCTCCAGCATGGCGAACAGTTGCTGCCACGGCCGTTGCAGCTGCTGCGAGACGCTTTGCATCTGCGCCAGGCGCTCGGCCTGCTCACGGCTGGCTGCGCTGCTCAGCGGCGCGGCACTGGCCGGGCGGCGGCCCAGTTGCAGTTCCAGGTTATGCAGGCTGGCCTGCCGTTCGACCTGCTCGGCCTGCAGGCGCTGTTGCAGCAGCAACAGGCCGGCGACCAAGGCGCAGCCCAGCGCAAGCAGCGACCAGGCCAGCGGGCCACTGCGCCGGGGCTGGAATTCCAGGTCGAGGCGGCGCATCTCAGGCCACCGCCCGCCACATGGCACACAACGGGTCGGCATCGCTGGCCGGTGGGCACAGCTGCAGCGCCGCCACCCGCGGCACATCAAGCCGGGCCGGGGCATACAGGTAGACCGCTGGCAGGGGCCCGCCATACAGCTCGCAGGTGCGCTCGATCAGCGCCTGCAGGGCCTGGTCGCTGTCGGCACAACCTTGCGCCAGCACTTGCTTCCAGGCTCCCCCGGCGGCCAGCAGCAGCACACTGCGCTGTGGCTCGGCCAGCACGAACAGGAAGTCGCCCTGCGCCAGCTGCTCCGTGCAGCGGTTGTAGGCGGCCATCAGGTACGGCTGCACCGAGCGCAGGCTCAGGTGGTGGTCGCGGCCGAGCGCCTGCAGCCGCAACAACAGGGCTTCGGGCAGCGCCGTGGCAATACGGGCGGCACCGGCAGGCTCCGGCGACAGCACGATGCGCCAGTCGTCCAGGGCCTGCCCGTAGAGCGCTTCGAAGCAGGCCCGGGCATAGGCGTGCAGTTCGCGCGGGTGGCCGATGACATCGCTCCACGGCACCAGGCAGAAGCGGCTGTAGCGGGCCGACAGCAACACCCGCAACTGGGCGCCGCCTGCGCCACGCTCGGTCAGCATGGCGGCCAGTGCGTCGACGGCGGCCACCCAGGGCGATTGGCCGGCAGCGCCGGTGAAGGCACGGCTGCCCAGCCACTGGTGACGGTTGGCCTGCCAGCAACCCAGGCCGACCCCCTCGGCACCTAGCACCGCAGTGTATCGACACGAGCCATGATCAGATGAACGTGACACGGTTGATCTCCTCGAGGGTGGTACGGCCATCGCGGACCAGGTCCAGGGCCGAGGCGCGCAGCAGGCGCAGGCCGCGCTGGCAGGCGAGCGCCTTGATCTGCGACAGTGGACGGCGCTCGACGATCATCTGCCGCAGGTCATCGTCCAGATGCAGCAGTTCGGCGATCGCGCTACGGCCGCGGTAGCCACTGCCACGGCACTGGCCGCAGCCCTGGGCGCGGATGAACGCCCAGCCAGCCACGCTCGCGCGGCACAGGCCTGCGCCGTGCAAGGTGTCGTCATCCACCTCACGCGGCGTGGCGCAATGCGGGCAGGCCAGGCGAATCAGGCGCTGGGCCAGTACCGCATTGAGCGCGGAAACGAAGCTGTAGGGGTCGACCTGCATCTGGCTGAAGCGGCCGATCACGTCAAACACATTGTTGGCGTGGATGGTGGTGAACACCAGGTGGCCGGTGAGCGCCGACTGTACGGCGATCTGCGCGGTATCCGGGTCACGGATCTCACCGACCAGGATCTTGTCCGGGTCGTGACGCAGGATCGAGCGCAGGCCGCGGGCGAACGTCAGCCCTTTCTTCTCGTTGACCGGGATCTGCAGCACGCCGGGGAGCTGGTACTCGACCGGGTCCTCGATGGTGATGATCTTGTCCATGCCGTGGTTGATCTCGCTGATCATGGCGTACAGCGTGGTGGTCTTGCCGCTGCCGGTGGGGCCGGTGACCAGGATCATGCCGTAAGGTTCTGCGGCCAGCCGGCGCAGGGCGCGCAGGGTGTCCTCGGCAAAGCCCAGGGCGTGCAGCTGCACGCCATTGACCCGGTCGGACAAGTCCTGCTTGTCGAGCACCCGCAGCACCGCGTCTTCGCCGAAGATGCTGGGCATGATCGACACGCGGAAGTCGATCTGCCGGTCGCCCACGGCTACCTTGAAACGGCCGTCCTGGGGCACCCGCCGTTCGCCGATGTCCAGCTCGGCCATGACTTTGATGCGCGAGATCACCTGGTCGGCGAAAGCGCTGCCACTGGCCTTGCCGGCAGCGTTGAGCACGCCGTCGATACGGTACTTGATGGTCAGCCCCTGGCCGGTCATGCCCAGGTGGATGTCGCTGGCGTGCAGCTTGAGGGCGTCATACAGGGTGGCGTTGACCAGCTTGACCACACGGCTCTGGTCTTCGCTGATGCTGGCCAGCGACAGGCGTTGCAGCGGCCCACTGTCATTGCAGGCCTCGGCGTCGTGGCCCAGGGCGTCGACGGCGTGGAAGCTTTCTTCCTGGCGGGCGAGGAAGGTGGCCAGGTCGGCGGCATGTGCCAGGTACAGGGGCGCGCCCTGCAGCACATCGTCGATCCAGGCCAGCCGGGCATGGTCGAAGGGGTCGGCGAACACGCCCAGCAGTTGGCCGCCCTGCTCGATCAACACGAATTCGCGCTTCAGGCACATCGCCAGGCTGACCTTGTCGAACCGTGGGGTGCTGGCCAGCAAGGTGTGGCTGTCCAGCACCGGGTAATGCAGGGTCAGGCCCAGGCGCTGGGTGAACGTGTCAGGCGTGTCGCAGGCCAGTTGTTCCAGGCGGGTGAGCAGGCGTTCGTCGCTGCTTTGCAGGCGGGCCTGAGCCAGGAGGTCGCGCGGGTAGGCTGAGCAGAGTGGCCGCGAAGTGACCGGTGCAGGCAGTAGCGCGTCCCGTGATGCATCGAATGCTTCTGGCATGGCCTGCGACTCCGCTCAGGGGCGCGTCGCAGACTGGCTCGGCCAAGGGTGCGGGCGCCACTATTCCCCGGTGAGCAGTTGGTCGTCGTCCGGCCCTGGGGCCTTGGTGCCGTTACGGCGGCGGTCGGCCAGTACCCAGCTGCCATCGTACAACTGCAGGGGGAACGACTCGTTGCTGTTCTGGCGTCGCTCGACGAACCCTTCAGCCGGTTTGTCCGTGGCCCTGCGCTGGCGCTCGATACCCAACAGGTCGAAAATCGCACGGGCCAGTTCCGCCAGCGGGAACGGCTTGAACAGGACATGACTCACACCCAGTCCGGCGGCTCGCTCACATACCTCGACGGTAGGGTGGGCGGTAATCAGCACGAAGTGGCATTGCCTGTTCCTGCGTACGGCTTCCAGTACCTGAAAACCCTCCATGTCGGGCAAGCGGTAATCCAGCACGATGACCTGGGGGGCCAGCTTCGCAGCCAGCTCGATACCACCGGCACCATCGTGGGCAACATGGACGTCCAGGCCTTGCGCCTGCAGATACGCCTGCAGGTTTTGCGCAAGAGTCCGTTCGTCATCGACTACCAATACGCTGTTCACCAAGGTCGACTCCCAAGAACTGCCCGGTTAGCGGTCTGCGAAGTGCGCCCTCGTACAGGCTAGAGCAGGCTTCGTGCCAGGCGTTGAAGGTCATGCTGTATTGCTTCAAGCCCTTGATACCGATCGGCTTTTTTCTGAAACCGGCACTGCGGCAGGCAGCCGCACCGGCCCGTTTCCCCATATCCGGGGAAACTGCCGGTACAGGGCAAATTGGTTAATCCCCAGTATTGGGGCAATGCCATGCCTGACCTCAGTCGGCGATTTCCACTGTAGCGGATGCCCGCAAGCGTTGGCGCACGGCCTGGCGCGCACGCGCCTGGCGTTGGCCGATGAGCGTGGCCCTGGCCAGGGCCAGGCCGTGTTCGCGTATGACCGAAGTATTATCACTTTGGTTCTGCGCTCCTTGCAGTTTTTCCCGGTTGGCCTCGTAGAACGCCTGTACTTCGTCCGCTCCGGGTGCGTCGATCGCAGTGAACAGGTCATACACCTGCTGCGCGGCCAGTTCGTACCGCGCGTAATCATTGTAATGTGACCGGTCGACGCCCGCCTCCGCCAGCCGCCGCTCGAAAACCGCCACACTGCCGGCCGCGGCCTCTATCTCGGCAACATGCGCCGACACTTGTTGCTCGCTGACGGTGATGCCAAGGCGCATTGCCTCCTGCCACAGCAGTTCCTTGTCGATCAGCTCGTCCAGGGCCTGGTCGCGCCAGCGCTTGTACAGGGTCGGGTTGCCGATGCTGGTCACCGCGCGGCCCCGAGCCTGCAGGTATACGCTGAAATAGCACTCCAGGCGCAGCAACCCGATCGCCACGCCATTGACCCGCGCCGCCGGCACATCGGCCCAGCTGGCCTTGGCCAGCACCTGCAACAGGCACAACAACAGCGTACGCATGGCAACCTCCGTTCAAGGGTTGTCCGGCAGCGCCGGTACGGGGTGAACGCGGTGAACCGGGGCGCAGGCAGGGCCACCGCCGTCGCTGCCGAGCGCCGGCACCGCCGGCTGCGGCGCCGGCAGCTGAGGCGCATGGCCCTGATGGGCGAACGCCACCGAGGCGAGGATCCACAGGCAAGCGCCCAGCACCAGCCAGTCGACACCGCGCATGCCCACGCGGCGGGAGGTTGCCTGGCTCATGGTTGCACCTCGTGGCGGTCGGCAATGGCCGTGCTTTTGACGTGTACCCGGCGGGCGCTGAGGCGGTTGAGTTCGTCGATCAGCACCGCCGGGTCGGTAACGCCGTAGTAACGCTTCCAGTGCCCGCTGCGCCCGTCACCCACCAGGATCAGTGGCGGGTGCCGGCTGAGGTCGGCGCTAAAGCTGCCCAGGCCTTTGAGCGTTTCGCCGATGGCATACGGTGTGCCGGTCAGCCAGCTCCAGCCAGGGCCCTTCTGGAAGGCCCTGGCATAACGTTGCAAGCGCCTGGCGTCGTCGCGTTGCGGGTCGACGCTGATCGACACCAACTGAATCTCCTGCCCTACC
Source organism: Pseudomonas sp. TE21394 (assembly GCF_054057835.1). NCBI lineage: Bacteria > Pseudomonadati > Pseudomonadota > Gammaproteobacteria > Pseudomonadales > Pseudomonadaceae > Pseudomonas > Pseudomonas sp. TE21394. Next base: position 4,881,084 of record NZ_JBSRZR010000001.1, read on the forward strand.
CGGCCACCCAGTTGCTCCTGGACCTTGCCCATGACCGCGGACACCACCGGGCACACCGTGGTGCAGCGGGTGTAGATGAAGCCCATGACCACCAGATGCTCGCCGACCAGGTCTTGTTCCAGGCGCACCGGCATGCCGTCCTGGTTCAGCAGCGACACATCGGCAAAGCGTACGCTGGCCTTTTCCTCGCTGGCAGGCCGTGGCTGCGCGGCATGGCCGCCAGGTTCACTGTCGCCATGTGCCAGCGCCAGGCTGCTGGCCAGCGCCAGGGCCAGGGCCAATGTTCTGCAAGCGTGCCTGGTAGTCATCGCGGATTCCTCGCACCTGTCTGGGAAACCTTGGACGCTGCGGCCGGCGTGACGCGCAGGCTGGTGTAGTTTTCTTCGGCCGGCGCTTCGGCCACCTCGGTGCTGAAACAGTGGATGATCGGGGGCTGCTTGAGCAGGAAGGCCACGTCGAACTTGCCGGCGGCGGGCATCTTCACCGTCGAGCCTTACACACCCGGGGCCAACTCGCGCAGGCTGCGGTCGACGATGAGCGCGGCGCGGGCCTGGTGGCCACGGTTGTTGTAGCCGGACATCGGCGCATTCATGCCCTCGGTATAGAAGTAGGTGGTGTTGTCCACCGGGTTGACCACGAACACCGAGTTGCCATCGCGCGACACCACCATGCCCTGGGCCAGCGGCAACTCGCCGGCCTGGCGTGGCGCCGCCGGGCCGGCCTCGAAACCCTGGATGATCGGTGTACGCCCTTCGCCCAGGCTGGCCAGGTTGATCATGCTTACTGTCGGTGCAGCCAGGCTGCGCACGTAGGCGTAGTTCTGGGTAAAGATCAGCTGGTACGGTTGTGCGGCCACCGGAATATGGTGGATCAGCTTGTCGGTACTGGCATCGATGACCAGCGCCTGGTTGCCCTGGCTATCGAGCACCATGCCGTAGCGCCCATCGTGGCTGAAGCGCATCAGACCCAGGCCCTTTCCGGCCTGGACGGTGTGGCGCAGTTGCTGGCTGCGAGCATCGAGCACCCGCACGCTGCCCTCTTCGCCATCGACCACGTACACCGCCTGGGACAGCGCCGAATAGCTGACCGACAGCGGTTGCGGCCCCACCTTGAGGGTCTTGGCCAGGCGCATCTGCGGGATGTCGATGATGCTCAGCGTGCCACTGGCGCGGTTGCTGACGTAGGCAAAGTGCGAGTCGGCGCTGAAGGCGATTTCATGGTGCCCGCTGCCGGTGTTGAAGGTTTTCAGGGTGTTGCGCCCTGGCACATCGATCACCGTGACACCGCCCTTGGCCGGGTCGCTGCTGTCGTTACCCACCCACAGCCGGTGCTGGTCCGGCTGCAGGGCCACGCGCAGCGGCTGGTCGCCGGCGTCCAGGTCGGCCACGCGGGAGAAGGTTTCGGTGTCGATCACCGAGACCTTGCCACGCTCGGGGATGGACACGAACACCTGCTTCTCGTCCCCGGTGGCCGCCCAATCCATGGGCCGTCCGGGCAGCTCGATGCGGGCCAGGGTACTGGTCACGCCGCCCACCGACACCGTCGGGTCGATTACTGTCAGGCTGGCGTCCTGGTTCAGCATCAACAGGAAGTAGCTGTTCAGGTCGAGCAATGGCCTTGCGCCAATGCTGCTTTTGAGAAACAGCGCAACCCGGGCCTTGCAGCTGTGCTCACGGTTGCCCTGCGGGCCCGCCTGCGTCGGGTCGATCCACGCGCCCGGGGCCATGCCCGACAAGGGTTGGCCACTGGCCTGGTCGCTGACCTTGAAGCGGATGCTGGCGATGCTGCCCTCCTGTAACTCCCTCCCGGCCAGCGGCCTGGCCTCGAACTCCACGGTTACGCCGTCGCGGCTCAACCGGTGCAGGGCTTGCGGGTCGGCAGGTGCCTGCAACAGCTCGCGCGGGTCGCACCAGAGGCTTTCATAAGCCACTCCCAACGCAATCAGTGCGCCTCCAAGTGCCATCCCCAGGTAAGCAGGGCGTGGGTTCGTGTTCATGCTCCTGCTCCTTCTCGATCTGCGCCCCATCAGCGCGTTGCTGCCTTCGGCCCGGCAACATGAAGCAGTTGTACAGTGGCCACACATGGCCATCGAACTGGCAGACCATGGCGCGGCTGCCACCGCCAGGCATCGGCACAGGCTTGCGCAGCGGCTGGCCAGGCCCGGCGTGGAGGGGCCTTGCAGGTGGGTGGGGAGGTCAGCTTGACTACCAGGCAGTCATTGGTGGCCGTCGATGACAGGATGGGACGTTTGTGTGGCATAGCCATGCCGTACCTCCGGGACGCAGGATCTCTGCGTGGGGCCGGAGCAAGGTATATGCCACACGATAATTGCTTTGTTTTTCAACGCCTCAGCTTGGCAAGCGAAACAGATTGGGGAGGATACCCCGGCGGTATTCCCCGAATCGGGGGGGCGGCAGTGATGGCAACGGGTCGCGGCTGGCACCGCTTCGCTTCCGTTACCATCACCCTGTGCCGTTGCTCGCCTGCCCTTCAGCCGACCAGGCCGCGTACGCAGAAGTACAGGATCGAAGGCCCCATCAGGCAACCCAGGCCGGTGTGGAAGGTAGCCGTCAGCGCGCCATACGGCACCAACCGCCGGTCCGTCGCCGCCAGCCCGGCGGTCACCCCGGACACGGTGCCCGCCAGGCCGCCGAACACCATCGCCGAGCGCGGGTTGTCCAGCGCCAGCAGCCGCGCCGAAACCGGGGTGAATACCATCACCAGAATCGCCTTGATCAGCCCGGTGGCAATCGACAGGGCCATCACCTCCGAACTGGCGCCCAGCGCCGCGCCAGTCACCGGGCCGACGATATAGGTTACGGCACCGGCGCCGATGGTGGTCATGCTGACCGCATCGCGGTAGCCGAAGGCATAGGCCACCGCCGCACCGACGATGAACGGCAGCACCGTGCCCAGCAACAGCGCCAGCGCGCCGATCATGCCGGCCTTGCGAGCCTCGGTGGCCTGTACCTCGAAGGCCGTGGCGACAATGGCAAAGTCGCGCAGCATGGCCCCACCCATCAGGCCGATGCCGGAGAACAAGGCCACGTCGGCCAGGCCTTGCTGCCCGCCGGTAAGCGTGCCCCCCACCCACGCCAGCACCAGGCCGATGACGATGGCGATGGCCGAGCCATGCACGCGACCGAAGGTCAGGTACTTCGACAGCAGCACCGATAGCCACATGATGCCGCCCACCAGCGCGAATGCAGTGATCAGGGCGTTATGTTGCAGCGCATTGGCAATGATCGGCCACATGATCAACGCCCTCCCGCAGGGGCGGCCTGCACGTTGCTTTCGGGGCCGGGTTCTGTCGGCAGTGGGGCACCACGATGGCTGCGGCTGATCACCGCGATGGTCGCGCCGCACACCAGTACTGCGCCTACCGCTGCCAACAGCGCTACCGGCCCGCCGTGCAGGGCGGTGACCACGTTCTGCTGGGCCGCCATGGCCACCACCACCGGGATGTACATGGCGCCCCAGAAGCCCACGCCGAATTCGCATTCCTTGCTCATGCCACCGTTGCGGTGCATGTACAGGCGCGCGCAAATCAGCAGGATCATGGCGATGCCGACCCCGCCCACATTGGATTTGACACCCAGCAGCACGCCCAGGAAGTCGCCGACGATGACGCCGGCAAGCGTGCAGACCGCCAGCAGAGCCACACCATAGATAATCATTGTTATTGTCCTCAGGTAGTGTCGAAGTTGCTTGTTGTTGTCCTTGGTGAACCCACGTGCACGGCATTGCCTATTTGCGGGCCCACGTCGGCCGCCGCCAGGCAGCTGCCCTCATCGATCGTCGGCCACCCCCTGGCGCAATAGCGCATCCAGGCTGTCCCAACGGCTGCCTTCGACGGTCATCACCCGGCCCTGTACGAACACCGGCCTGGCCAGCCCGCTGAGTACACTGCCGGGCGGCATTTCCAGATGCAGGCGCACGCCGCGCTCATAGGCGTTGCGCAACGTACCGCGCCAGTCGACCAGCCGCGCCATGTTGCCGGCCAGGTCGTCGCGCAGGTGCTGTGGGTCGCACACCGGGCGTGCGCTGCTGCCACTGAGATAGCGGATGCGTGGGTGCCGCAGTTCTACCGTGGCGAACGCACGGGCCAGTTCCGCCGCGGGGCCCGCCAGCAGCGGGCAATGCGACGGCACACTGACCGCCAACCGCCGGGCCATGCCCTGCCCTAGCCGACGCGCCTGGTCAGCCACGGCAGCCATCGCCGAGTCGCTTCCCGCGATGACGATCTGAGTGTCGCTGTTGAGATTGGCCACATAGACCTCGCCGCCCACCGTCATCAGCAGGCGCTCCACGCCGGCCAGGTCCAGGCCACTGAGGGCAGTCATGCCATAACCTTGCGGATAGGCGCGCTGCATCAGCTCGCCGCGCAGGGCAACCAAGCGCACGGCGTCGGCAAAATCCAGGGCGCCTGCCGTGACTGCCGCGGGGTAAGCACCAATCGACAAGCCCGCCACATAGTCCGGCGCAGGGCTCCGTTGCATCAGCCAGCGTGCCCAGGCCACGCCAGCCAGCAGCAGGCACAACTGCACCGCACGGGTCGTCTGCAGCGACTGCTGGCTGTCCAGCGCCAGCGCCTGCTGGCCGAGGATGTCGCTGGCCTCTTCGAGCAATCGCCCGGCACCCTCAGGCAAACGCTGCAGCATGCCCACCTGCTGTGCGCCCTGGCCAGGGAAGGCAAACAGGCTGCTCATGCGGCACGCTCCAGGGCTGCCCATGGGTCGCTGACCAGGCGTGGCCCCTGCGCCGCCCTGAGCAGCACGCGGCGGCCCAGGCCAGCCCACTCGCGCAAGGCGATGCCGCCCGCCGGCGTTTCCAGCTGCACATCGATACGGCACGGTGCGCAATCGAGAGCTTCCAGCAGCTCCCGCGCCTGCGCACGGGGTAGCGGTTGGGGCGTATACAGCAACAAGTCGAGGTCGCTGGCGGCGTGGACGACTTGGCTACCGCTGGCAATCTGGTAGCCGACCGCGCCGGTAGGCCCCCAGGCCAGGCCGCTGGCGTCCAGTAACGGGGTGACCGAGACCAAAGCCTGCAAGGCAGGCCAACGGCTTTGTGCTTGCCAGCGCAGTGCTTCGGGGCCTTGTCGACGCTGAATATCCGCCAGGCGCATCATTGCCGCCAGGCGCCGCGCCCGGCCCTGGCCGCGTAGCCCCACCGCCACCCAGCCGGCGTTACCGATGGCACGACGCACCACCACCGGCTGGCCGTCGAGCAATACGTCTCGCGCCCATGGCGGTGCATCGCCAGGCAGGCCCGAGGCAGGCATCCCCCAGAGCAGGTCGTGCGGCCTTGGCGCGTTCATCTCAAACGCCCTGCCATTGCTGGCGCAGCTGTTCGCGTACCTGGCGCGAGGCGCTGCGGTGCTCACCCACCAGCCGCGATGACGAATCAGTCGAGGCGCCGATATCCCGCACGGCTTCGGCCAGGCAGGCGCGCACACTGGCGATGTCGGCGGCGCTCGGTGCCGCGGCATCCGCTACTGCCAACCGACGCCACAGCAAGCCGAGGGACGCGTAGCTGGCCAGGTCGTAGGCCATGGGTGGCACCTCGGCAGCCAGCGCCTCCAGTTGCTCGACACTGCGCAGGGTGATCCGCGCTGCCGCCGCCTTGCCCATGGCGTGCACCATGACCCCGGCATCGTCCAGGGCGATCAGGCGCTGGGCCTGGTAGCCGTGGGCCAGGAAGGCACCGGACATGGCCTTGCCGACCAGCAGGCCGATCACTGGGTGCCCGGCCAGGCGTGCCTGGGCATAGGCCTGCACCGCGGCCGCCAGCGCCTGGTGTATGCCCAGCGCCTCCTCGCGGCGGCCATAGGCCTGGCTGGGTACGTCGATCACGGCGACGATAGCCCGCTTCTGACTGTCACGGTCAGCCTCGACTGCCTGGCTCACAGCCTTGGCCAGGCCCCAGCCCTCCAGCAAGCCGACTTCGCCCGAACGAGCCCGGGGGAAAGGATTGTCGGCATCCGGCACTACGGCAATGAAGCGCGCCAGGCGGTTATCCAGTTCACCGTCGACTACTCGCAACGACGCCGGGTAGCCCGGCAAGGCGGGCCCGCCGGCCAGGCCCGGCAGCCAGTTCAAGGCTCGGTTCATTTGCTTTCTCCTTGGTAGAGGGCGCGTACAGCGGTGGCGTCCAGTTGCGGGCAGGCAACACCCAGCCGCGCCAGGCGCCCAAGGAACCAGTCGTACTGGCTGGCACGCTCCCTGGAAGGCTCGTCGAGCAGTTGCAGCAAGCGTTCGCGCAGGGCCTCGATGTCATCGGTCACGTAGCCATCCGCCAGCCCGCTGGCATGACGCTGCTCACCACCGGTCAGGCCCCAGATCAGCGGTCGGTCCCTGGCGTCGTACTCGGCGATGCCGGCCTCCTGTTCGATCACCTGGGGGCCGTTGAGGCCCAGGCGCGCCTCACGGGTAACCAGCAAATGGCTGCACAGGCCAGCGGCGATGGCCATGCCGCCGAAACAGCCGACCGAGCCTGCGACCAAGCCGATCACCGGCTGCCATTCGCGCAGTTCGACGATCGCCGCCTGGATCTCGGCAATCGCGGCCAGCCCCAGGTTGGCTTCCTGCAGGCGCACACCGCCGGTTTCCAGCAACAACACGGCACAGGTGGGGATGCCGTTGCGGTTGTCTTCGCTGGCCAGTTCCAGCGCACCCGCGATCTTGGCCCCGCCCACCTCGCCCATGCTGCCCCCCTGGAAGCCGCCTTCGATGGCCGCGACCACGGCGCTGCGCCCGTTCAGCCGCCCCTTGGCGATGATCACGCCATCGTCGGCCTGCGGCACGATGCCCTGGCGTGGCAGCCAGGGCGACATCAACCGGTCGAACGGCCCCAGCAGCTCGCGGAAAGTGCCGGGGTCGAGCAAGGCGCGGGCACGCTGGCGGGCGCCCAGTTCGACAAAGCTGCGGCTGCGCAGCAAGCGTGCAGTGTCAGTCATGGGCAATCTCCTCGAAGCCTTGTTCCAGGCGCAGGCGGACCACGCCTGGAGTAGCGCCGAAATCATGGATGGCGATATTCATGGCCGGCCAGGTGTGGCCTTCGAACAGGCGCTGGAACAACTGCGTCCAGCGGGCACCGCTACCGTTGACCGAGGTCACCACCTGGACCTGCAAGGTGCCGGCGGTACCAGGTTCGATCAGTACTTCGAGGTCGCCAGAGCTGACGCAACCCACCAGCGAGCGTCCACGGCCCGGCTCGGCGGCGGGGAATTGAAAGGTCAGGGTTTCCATGTCACAGGCTCCCGGCTTTGTCGAGGAACAGGCAGGCGGCCAGCAGATCGGCGGCACCGCCCGGTGAGGCGTTCAGGCGCAACAGTCGAGCGTCCAGCACCCGCAGCTGGCGGCGACCGCCCAGGGTGGCACTACCGCCGGCTTCGAGTACCGCGCGGGCGCCCTGCTGCAGGGCTTGCAGGCCTTGTGGGCCGGCGCGCCAGAGCACGCAGGTATCGCTGAGCACGGCCATGATCGCCAGCAAGGCGTCAAGCCGGGCATGCGGCTCGCTGGCGCCGTTGGTGCGGCTGCGCCGCAGTTGTGGCAAGCCGTGGCCGATGACCGCGGGGAAGCCTTGCTGGGCCTGTTCGCGGGCGCCCGCCGAACCATAGCGGCGGCGCACCTGCTGACCGTGGCTGTCATGCGCAATCGTGGCCGGGTCGTCAAGCAGTGCGATGCGCCCGGCGCGGGCGGCCAGGGTAGCGGCATCAGCGCCGCCACCGAGGGCCCTGGACGCGACCAGCAGGCCCAGTGCCCAGATGGCACCACGGTGGGTGTTGATCCCGCCGGTGGCAGCCAGCATCGCCGCCTCGCCTTCGCGGCCGATATGGCCGAGGCTGGCACGCAGCGCCTGGCCAATGCCGCCGATGGCCTGGGCGGCTTCGGCCATTTGCCGCAGGCATGGCCACAGGGCCAGCGCCGAGGCATGCATCAGGCCCAGAGTCATGTCGTGGTGGGCGCCGTTATCGCGGCGGTCGACCAGGCCGGGCTTGGGCGACAGGTCGGCTTCGTCGATCAGGGCTTCCACGGCCAGGTCGGCCAGGTGGTCGGCCAGGGAGATTTCGCTGGTCCGGGCTGGCCTCCTCGCGGGCCAGCCCGGCTCTACCGGGAGCGCGCCGGTTTCGTGGATGTCGAGTGCGTTCATCACCAGCTCCTGAACCGTGCGGGCGGGTTGTACAGGCCGCCGGACCATTCGACCAGGTCGGCAATGCTGCGCGCGGCCAACAGCTCGCGGCTGGCGTCGGTGCGGCGGATGCCGAGGTCTTCCGGCAAGGCAACCAGGCCCTGCTGACGCAGGCTCAAGGTGTCCTTGGGGGCGTGACGCAGGCCGATGACAGTGACCCCGGCCACAGCGGCGATCATCTGCTGGCGTTCTTCCAGGCTGCGCGCCTTGTACAGGTAGGCAATACCTTCTTCAGTCAACAGGTGGGTGACGTCGTCGCCATAGATCATCACCGGCGCCAGCGGCATGCCGGCTTGCCTGGCCACATCCACGGCATCCAGGGTTTCGACAAAGGTGGGCTTGCCGCCTTCCTGGTAGGTCTCGACCATCTGCACCACCAGCTTGCGGCCACGTTCGAGCAGCGTTTCCGGCACCGTCATGTCCAGCCACGCCGGGCTTGCATGGCGCCGGCCACGCGGGTCGTGGCCCATATTCGGCGCGCCACCGAAGCCGGCCAGGCGGCCACGCGTCACAGTCGAGGAGTGGCCATCGCCATCCACCTGCAGGGTGGCGCCGATGAACAGGTCGACGGCGTACTGCCCGGCCAGCTGGCACATCATGCGGTTGGAGCGCAGCGAGCCATCGCGACCGGTGAAGAACACATCGGGGCGCTGGGCGATGTAGTCCTCCATGCCCAGTTCGGTGCCGAAGCAATGCACGCTTTCTACCCAGCCGGTCTCGATGGCCGGGATCAGCGTCGGGTGTGGGTTGAGCGTCCAGTTGCGGCAGATCTTGCCTTTCAACCCAAGGGATTCACCGTAGGTCGGCAGGATCAGTTCGATGGCAGCGGTATTGAAGCCGATGCCGTGGTTCAACGACTGCACCTGGTGTTTTTCGTAGATGCCGCGGATGGCCATCATCGCCATCAGCACATGCACCGACTTGATATGGCGCGGGTCGCGGGTGAACAACGGTTCTATATAGAAGGGCCGGTCGGCGACCACGATGAAATCCACCCAGGATGCCGGAATATCGACCCGTGGCAGGTCAGCGGCACGGTCCACCAGCTGGTTGACCTGGGCGATGACGATGCCGTCACTGAAGGCGGCAGGCTCCACCAGCGCCGGGGTGTCTTCGGTGCTGGGGCCGGTGTAGAGGTTGCCGTCGCGGTCGGCCATGAAGCCTGCCACCAGGGTGACGTTGGGAATCAGGTCCACCAGCAGCCGCGAGTACAGTTCGATGTAGGTGTGGATGGCCCCCACTTCCAGCAGGCCGTCTTCCAGCAACTGGCCAATGCGCAGGCTCTGCGGGCCGGCGAAGGAAAAATCCAGTTTGCGCGCGATGCCGCGTTCGAACAGGTCCAGGTGCTCGGCGCGGCTGACGCTGGGCATGATCATGTGCAGGTCATGCAGGCGTCCGGGGTCGACCTTGGCCAACGCACGCGAGAGAAAGTCGGCCTGCTTCTGGTTGTTGCCTTCCAGTACCACCCGGTCGCCGGGGGCCAGCAGCAGTTCCAGGGCTTCGACGATACGTTCGGTGGGCAGCACGACGCCATCGGCGAGGTGGCGTACCCGGTCAAGGCGGCGCTGCTTCTCGGCGCGCCGTCGCGACCATTGCGGCGGTGGATGCTGTGTTGTTGTCATGGTGACTCCACGGGTTCGCTGTCGTGGGGCCACCTTAGGGCCGGGGGAGCTGGCGCATCAATCAAGGTCACGGACTGATCGTTACGGCCAGGTTAACGAATGCCGGGGTCGACTGCCTACGTTCGAGGGCCAGGCGAATTGTTGCTAGAGTGGCGATATCCTTGCCCAAGGTAAAAATGCAGAATCCCCCTGCAGATTTGTCGATTGTGCACGGTAAATTCGCATGACAGGATTCTGCGATCCTCCAGCGAACTCCAGACTTCACTTGGAAAATCAATAACAAAGCAGGGAGAACGCAATGACTGCGCACGCTACTACCTCAGCCACCGACCCTGTACTGGCCGAAGTCCGCAACCACATCGGCCACCTGACCCTGAACCGCCCTGCCGGCCTCAATGCCCTGACCCTGGACATGGTGCGCAGCCTGCGCCGCCACCTCGACCTGTGGGCCAGCGACCCGCAGGTGCAAGCCGTGGTACTGCGTGGCGAGGGCCCCAAAGGCTTCTGTGCCGGCGGCGACATCCGTTCGCTGCATGACAGCTTCAAGGCTGGCGAAACACTGCATGAAACCTTCTTCGTCGAGGAATACGCGCTCGACCTGGCCATCCACCATTACCGCAAGCCGGTACTGGTGCTGATGGACGGCTTCACCCTGGGCGGCGGCATGGGCCTGGCCCAGGGCTGCGAGCTGCGCGTGGTCACCGAGCGCAGCCGCCTGGGCATGCCTGAAGTGGGCATCGGCTACTTCCCGGATGTCGGCGGCAGCTACTTCCTGTCGCGCATTCCCGGCGAACTGGGCACCTACCTGGGCGTCAGCGGCACCCAGATCCAGGCCGCCGATGCGCTGTACTGCGGCCTGGCCGACTGGTACCTGGCCAGCGACAAGCTCGCCGCCCTCGACCAAGGCCTCGACCAGCTGCGCTTCGGCGACCACCCGCTCAAGGACCTGCAGAACCTGCTGGCCAGGCTTGGCACCCAGGCGCTCGACAATGCCCCGCTGGAAAAACTGCGCCCGGTCATCGACCACTTCTTCGCCCTGCCCGATGTGTCGGCGATCGTCGAGCAACTGCGGGCGGTCAGCATTGGCGACAGCCACGCCTGGGCCGTGGCCACCGCCGACCAGCTGGAAAGCCGCTCGCCGCTGGCCATGGCGGTTACCCTGGAGATGCTGCGCCGCGGCCGCCACCTGGGCCTTGAGGAGTGCTTTGCCATGGAGCTGCACCTGGACCGTCAGTGGTTCCAGCACGGCGACATCATCGAGGGCGTACGTGCACTGATCATCGACAAGGACAAGCAGCCACACTGGAACCCGCCGACCCTGGCCGCCTTGCAGCGCCAGCGCGTCGATCAATTCTTCGAAGGCCTGTGAGCCGGGGAGTACACAGATGCAAGACCTGGAACTGAGCGAAGAACAGATCATGATCCGCGACATGGCCCGGGACTTCTCCCGTGGCGAGATCGCCCCGCATGCCCAGGCCTGGGAAAAGGCCGGCTGGATCGACGATGGCGTGGTACGCAAGATGGGCGAACTGGGCTTGCTCGGCATGGTCGTGCCGGAACAGTTCGGCGGCAGCTATACCGACTATGTCGCCTACGCCCTGGCCGTGGAAGAAATCGCCGCCGGCTGCGGTGCCACCGGGGCGATGATGAGTATCCACAACTCGGTGGGCTGCGGCCCGCTGCTGGCCTACGGCACGGCGGAGCAGCAACAGCAGTGGTTGCCGCGCCTGGCCAGCGGCGAGGTCATCGGTTGCTTCTGCCTGACCGAACCGCAGGCCGGCTCCGAAGCGCACAACCTGCGCACCCGCGCCGAGCTGGTGGACGGCCAGTGGGTAATCAACGGCGCCAAGCAGTTCGTCAGCAACGCCCGCCGCGCCGGGTTGGCGATCGTCTTCGCGGTGACTGACCCCGAGCTGGGCAAAAAAGGCCTGTCGGCATTCCTGGTACCCACCGACAACCCGGGCTTCAAGGTCGACCGCAGCGAGCACAAGATGGGCATCCGCGCCTCCGATACCTGTGCGGTGACCTTTGACAACTGCTGCATCCCCGCTGCCAATATCCTCGGTGAACGTGGCAAGGGCCTGGCCATTGCCCTGTCCAACCTCGAAGGCGGCCGAATCGGCATCGCCGCCCAAGCCTTGGGCATTGCCCGTGCCGCATTCGAGGCGGCGCTGCTGTACTCACGTGACCGCGTGCAATTCGGCAAGCCGATAAACGAGCACCAGAGCATCGCCAACCTGCTGGCTGACATGCAGGTACAGGTCAATGCCGCGCGCCTGCTGATCCTGCATGCCGCGCGCCTGCGCAGCGCGGCCAGGCCGTGCCTGTCGGAGGCGTCACAGGCCAAGCTGTTCGCCTCGGAAATGGCCGAGCGGGTGTGCTCGATGGCGATCCAGGTGCATGGCGGGTATGGCTACCTGGAGGACTACCCGGTGGAGCGCTACTACCGCGATGCGCGGATCACGCAGATCTATGAAGGCTCGAGCGAGATCCAGCGGATGCTGATTGCCCGGGAGTTGAAGCACTACCCTCTGTAAATAGCCGCAATGCCGGGGCCGCTGTGCGGCCCATGGCCGGCAAGCCAGCGCTCACACCGACCGCATCGGTGTCAAACCTGGTGCAGTACCCTGTGGGAGGCGGCTTGCCGACGATATGGCCAGTGCAGGCATGTACAAAGGCGCTAGCCACTTCAGGCCACAAGTCAGCGCCAATAACGCGCATCATCCACCACGCTGGCATGCCCCTCGAACAACGCCGGCAACTGCTCCTTGAGGTAATCGATCCAGGTCCGCACCTTGGCATCCAGGTAATGGCGTGACGGGTACATCGCGTACAGCGCATTCTCCCTCAGCCGGTACGGCGCCAGCAGCCGGCACAAGCGCCCTTGTTCGATCGCCTGGCTGGCGGTATAGAACGGCAACAGGCCAATGCCCATGCCCAGCTCGCTGGCCACCAGCATGGCGTCGGCGACGTTGGTGGAGAAACTGTCGTTCGGCGCGATCACGCACTGGTCCCCCCCCTGCGGGAACACCCAGTCACCTTCGTACATCGGGTAGGCCATGCGCAGGCAACGGTGCTGGTGCAGGTCTTCCGGACGTTCGGGTACACCGTGGGCCTGCAGGTAGCTGGGCGCCGCGCAGGGGATGCTGAAGATGTTGCCCAGCGGCACGGCAATCAACTGTGAATCCGGTAGGGCACCGTCTACGGTGATCACCACGTCATGCCCTTCGGCCAGTGGGTCCGGGTTGCGCTGGGACAGGGTCAGCTCGATCACCACCTCCGGGCACAGGGCGTTGTAGCCGGCCACCAGCGGCATCAGCAACAGCCCCAGCCCATGCGGGCAATGCAGGCGCAGGCGGCCACGCGGGGTCAGGTGTGCACCACGGGCTTCGCCCACCGCTTCCTCGGTCAACAGCAGGATCTGCCGGGAACGCTCAAGAAACCGCTCGCCAGCCTCGCTCATGCGCAAACGCCGCGTCGTACGGTGCAACAGGCGGGTCTGCAGCTGGTTTTCCAGCTCGGCAACAATGCGCGACACTTGCGCTGCGGAAATGTCAAGGGCATTGGCAGCCGCAGCGAAGCTGCCGCATTCCACTACCCGGGCGAAGGTACGCATGGCATGCAGCATGTCCATGGAGGGGCTCCTTGTTCGATGTATTCTTGCGCCGCAGGCAGGAATCTATCACGGATTGGCCCATTTATTGTGGATGACCAATGAATCCATCATGAGTCATCCATTGAAAAAGGAGCCCCCCATGAAACGCTCGATCCCGGCCCTTGTCGTCGCCACCACCCTCGCCTCGTTCGGCGCCTTCGCCGACACCGGCAATAGCCAGCCGGTGAGCAGCCACTACCAATACGGCATGCCGCTGGACGTGGCCAAGGTCATCTCCATCACACCACCCAGCAATGCCGCCGACTGCCAGGTTGGCACCGCGCACATGGTGTATGTCGACCATCAGGGACAAAAGCGCGAGATCGACTACCGGGAGATGGGCAACTGCTCGCAGCAGTGAGTCAGGCCAGTACCGCGTTGATCCAGCGCACCTGCTGGTTGAAGTCATCGATCTTCGCCTGAGGCACCGCATCGCGGGCACGTTCGAAGTTGGCCAGGGTCTGCTGCTTCTGCCGCAGCATGCGCCGCCACTTGACCAGGAACGCCTCGCTCTTCTCCTGCAACAGCAGCGGGCCGAAGTACAACTGTTCGGCGCTGTATGCCGCCGTACCGGGCTCGGCGACGATGATCTCGTAGTCGAAGCGGTTCTCCCGCAACAGTTCTTCGCTGACGATGCGCAAACCATTGTCCGTCAGCCATTGACGCAGTTCGCGCTCACCGCCATTGGGTTGCAGCACCAGGCGGGTGACGCCGGCCAGGCGCTGCTTGCCGGCCTCGAGAATGCCACACATGGTATCGCCGCCCATGCCGCAGATGCTGATCACCGAGATACGGTCCTGCGGCTCGATCGCGGCCAGCCCATCGGCCAGGCGCACGCTGACCCGGCCTTCCAGGCCGTTCCTGCGCACGTTGCGCTGTGCGGAGGCGAATGGCGTTGGCGCCACCTCGCCGGCAACCGCCGCCTCCAGCACGCCGCGCAACATCAAGGCCACCGGCAGGTAGCCATGGTCCGAGCCAATGTCGGCCAGGCGCGCGCCCTGCGGCACATGGGCTGCCACACGCTCCAGGCGCCTGGACAAGGTCTGTTCGTTCAAGGTAGCCCCCTGGCTTTGCAATGGGGCGCGATTCTGACGGCGAACGCCGCATATTTCAAACACCGGGCTGCCCTCGACCGGGCCAGCGCGCTCGCGTAGGCTTGCCGCTTTCCTTCCGTTGCAAGGCAAGTCACACCATGGCAAATGCAGACATCATCTACACCCCGGACCCGGACGCCGAATCGATCTCCTCTGACGTCGCCGAATTCAATGGCGTACTGGTCACCACCCAGATCCCGACCCACGCCGATGGCAGCCTGGAACTGGGCGACATCGTCGCGCAGAGCGAGTGCACCCTGCAGGCGCTGAAGGTTGCCCTGGAAAAGGCCGGCAGCGGCATGGACCGGGTAATGCACCTGACCATCTACCTCACCGACATGGCCGACCGCGCGGCGTTCAACGAGGTGTACCAGCGTTTCTTCAGCAAGCCCTGGCCGGTACGCGCTGCGGTGGGCGTGGCCGCGCTGGCGGTGGAAGGCATGCGCGTGGAAGTGACCGCGATGGCCGCCAAGCGCTGATCGATCCACAACGCACACTCCCTGCAGGGGCAGCCTTGTAGTTCGCGAAAGGGGGCGCAGCGCGCCAGGCCATCAGCTGCGCCGCCAATGTCGCCGAGGCCGCGTCACCGCCCACCGCGTCGCAAGGCCGCTCCTGCACGGAACCGCATCCGCTAGCGACCGACACCTCTCGGCACCGCAATGGTGCCGCCGGCCGCTTTCGCCGCTACAATGCCTGCCTAAACCGTGCCAGCCCGAACCTATAAAGACATGTCCCTTCCAAAGAACCACCTGGAACTGCTCAGCCCTGCCCGTGACGTCGCCATCGCCCGCGAAGCGATCCTGCACGGCGCTGACGCCATCTATATCGGCGGCCCGAGCTTCGGCGCGCGCCATAATGCCTGCAACGAAGTCAGCGATATCGCCGGACTGGTCGAGTTCGCCCATCGCTACCACGCACGCGTCTTCACCACCATCAACACCATCCTCCACGACAACGAACTGGAACCCGCGCGCACGCTGATTCACCAGTTGTACGACGCCGGCGTCGACGCCCTGATCGTGCAGGACCTGGGCGTGATGGAACTGGACATCCCGCCGATCGAGCTGCACGCCAGTACCCAGACCGACATCCGCACCCTGGCGCGAGCCAAGTTTCTCGACCAGGCCGGTTTCTCCCAGCTGGTCCTGGCCCGTGAGCTGAACCTGCAGCAAATCCGCGCCATCGCCGCCGAAACCGATGCCGCCATTGAATTCTTCATCCACGGTGCGCTGTGCGTGGCCTTCTCCGGCCAGTGCAACATCTCCCACGCGCAGACCGGCCGCAGCGCCAACCGTGGCGATTGCTCCCAGGCCTGCCGCCTGCCCTACACCCTGAAGGACGATCAGGGGCGCGTGGTGGCTTTCGAGAAGCACCTGCTGTCGATGAAGGACAACAACCAGACCGCCAACCTGCGCGACCTGGTCGATGCCGGCGTGCGCTCGTTCAAGATCGAAGGCCGCTACAAGGACGTGGGGTACGTGAAGAACATCACCGCCCACTACCGCAAGGAACTCGACGCCATCCTCGAAGACCGCCCGGAGCTGGCCCGCGCCTCCAGTGGTCGCACCGAACATTTCTTCGTGCCCGACCCGGACAAGACCTTCCACCGTGGCAGTACCGACTACTTCGTCACCGACCGCAAGGTCGACATTGGTGCCTTCGATTCGCCAACCTTTACCGGCCTGCCGGTGGGCGTCGTGGAAAAGGTCGGCAAGCGTGACCTGCAGGTAGTCACCGAAGTGCCGCTGACCAACGGTGACGGCCTCAACGTGCTGGTCAAGCGCGAGGTGGTGGGCTTTCGCGCCAACATCGCAGAGCTGCGCGGCGAGTTCGAGGAAGATGGCGAGAAGCGCTACCGCTACCGCGTCGAGCCCAACGAAATGCCCGAAGGCCTGCACAAGCTGCGGCCCAACCACCCGCTGTCGCGCAACCTCGACCACAACTGGCAGCAGGCCCTGCAACGCACCTCGGCCGAGCGCCGGGTCGGCGTGCAGTGGCATGCGGTACTGCGCGAGCAGCGCCTGGCGCTGACCGTCACCAGCGAGGAGGGAGTGAGCGCGCAGGTGGCATTGGACGGCCCGTTCGGCCCGGCCAACAAGCCGCAGCAGGCGCTGGAGCAGTTGCACGACCTGCTTGGCCAGCTGGGAACCACCATGTACCACGCCGACAGCATCGAACTGGACGCTCCGCAGGCGTACTTCATCCCCAACTCGCAGCTCAAGGCCCTGCGTCGCGAAGCCATCGAGGCCCTGACCGCAGCACGGGTGCAGGCGCACCCGCGTGGCGGGCGCAAGGCCGAGACCACCCCGCCGCCGGTGTACCCTGAGTCGCACCTGTCGTTCCTGGCCAACGTTTACAATCAGAAAGCCCGCGACTTCTACCACCGCCATGGTGTGCAGCTGATCGATGCGGCCTACGAGGCTCATGAAGAGCACGGCGAGGTGCCGGTGATGATTACCAAGCACTGCCTGCGTTTCTCCTTCAACCTGTGCCCCAAGCAGGCCAAGGGCGTGACCGGCGTGCGCACCAAGGTGGCACCGATGCAGCTGATACAGGGTGACGAAGTGCTGACCCTGAAGTTCGACTGCAAACCGTGCGAAATGCATGTCATCGGCAAGATGAAAAGCCACATCATCGACCTGCCGAGCCCAGGCAGCGCGGTGGCCCAGGTGGTCGGCCACATCAGCCCTGAAGACCTGCTCAAGACCATTCCGCGCGGGCCGCATTGACCTGGCTTGCAAGCGCCCCTGCAAGTAGGCCCGGTCTCCGGCACCGGGCAAGCCGCCCGTTCAGCGTATCTGGTGCTTGTGCAGCAAGCGATAGAACGTCGGGCGCGAGATGCCCAGGACCTTGGCTGCCACGCTCAGGTTGTCACTGTGCCGGTTGAGCACGTCGCAGAGGGCCTGGCGCTCGGCCCGGTGCTTGTACTCCTCCAGCGTGCCCAGTGGCGATCGGGCCTGGTCGGGCGTTTCCAGGCCCAGGTCCTGCGCCTCGATTTGCCGGCCTTCGGCAAGTACCAGCCCGCGGCGAACCCGGTTGGCCAGCTCGCGAACATTGCCCGGCCAGTCATGCCGGCCCATTGCCGCCAGCGCGTTATCGCTGAACGAGCGCGGGCGGCGCCCGGTTTCCGCGCTGTAGAGCTGGGCAAAATGGTTGGCCAGCATGGACAAGTCGCCATGCCGGTCGCGCAACGGTGCGGTTACCACCTGCAGGACGTTGAGCCGGTAGTACAGGTCCTCACGGAAACGCCCTCGCTCGATGGCCCTTTCCAGGTCCACGTGGGTGGCCGCAAGCACGCGCACATCCACCGGGATCGGCTGGCTGCCCCCCACCCTTTCGATGTGCTTTTCCTGCAGGAAGCGCAGCAGATTGGCCTGCAACTCTAGCGGCAGGTCACCAATTTCATCGAGGAACAGCGTGCCACCGTGGGCGGCTTCGATGCGCCCGATCTTGCGCTGGTGGGCACCGGTGAAGGCCCCCTTTTCATGGCCGAACAATTCCGACTGGATCAGGTGCTCAGGGATCGCCCCGCAGTTGATGGCGATGAACGGTTGCTCGCTGCGCTGCGACTGGCGATGCAGGGTGCGGGCGACCAGCTCCTTGCCGGTACCGCTTTCCCCGCGAATCAATACCGGTGACTCGGTAGGCGCAAGCTTGCCCAGCAGCTTGCGCAATTCGCGGATCGGGCGGCTGTCACCGAGCAGCTCATGGGGGGTGTCGTCCACCCTGCGCACACCCCTGCCGCGCAGGCGGGCCATGCCGAAGGCACGGCCCAGGGTGACCTGTACCCGGGAAACGTCGAACGGCAGGGTGTGGAAGTCAAAAAACCACTCACAGACAAAATCACCGACCGCCGGCATGCGCAGTTGTTCGGCGCTGAGCACGGCAATCCATTCGGTATTGCTGCGTTTGATCAGGTCCTTGACCGCATCCGGGTGCCTCAGGTGGCCGGCCTGCAAGCGCAGCAGGCCCACATCGCACGGGTGATCCAGCGCGGCCCCGAGCATGCAGCTGTGTACATCCCAGCCTGCGATACGCAGGCCTGGCAACAAACGGTGGCAATCATCGCAAGGGTCAACGATGAGCAAACGGCGTTGGGCAGCTGGCTGTTGCATGACCGATCCTTGGCGCCAGTTTTTGGTTTTTTGAAATAAAACAGCAAGTTGTGGCGCCCGATTAACAGTAGCAACGAAGTTGACAGTTCCCAGTACCGTCTGTCTGTCGAATTATTTTTTTACAATCTGCCATGGGAATTTTCGCATTTTATCGACATCACATGGCGGCGAGGGCAGTAATGGAAGCCCGCCCTGCAAAAAATTTACAACGCCTGTGTGACTTGCCCCCGGACATAGAGCATCAGTACACATAACCCCGCGCTGCAGTTCGCGACCATTGAGGCGACTTCCAGGCAACGCGGACTTTATCTGGATGTTTGGGACCAATAGAGAGACCGAACCATGAATGCCCCGCTCCGTGTCAACGAAGCACTGCTGATTGCCGACCACGCCTTCGAACCCTTCCAGTGCGTAGCCTGGGATGCACCCAACGGTACTGGTGAGCTGAGCCTGGCAGTGATCGACCGGACCAGCACCCGCATCGGCAGCAAGCAAGTGTCGTCGCGCATCTATTCCGACCCGGCCCAGTGGGCCAGCCTGCTCGAGGAAGTGCGCGCAGAACTGAGCGAAAAAGGCTACGACCTGCAACCGTGGTCGATGCCGAAATAATATAAGCCGGTCAATCAAGTGCGTGCGCCAGTACGCACTTGGACAAATTAGCCAGTTGCTGTTCTGGCATGTTTCCTGTTGCGACATAGTGTCGCGCAAGCCGTTTTCAATCCACGATTCTGAACTGTTGCAAGTGCTGATAATCCGCTTGCAGTTGTTCTGCCAGGCGCTGAGCGCGGCCCAAGCGCACCGGCGCCAGCTCCATATCTACCAGCAATGTGGCACATGGCATCGGCTGCACGCCGTTGCAGTGCTGCAGGCGGCCATCGGTGAACACCAGGCAACGCTGCGCTTCATGCGGGTGGGCGCGTTGCCGCGCCTGCAGCCAATGCCGGGCCTGGGCCAGCGCTGCGAGCAACGGCGTCCCGCCACCGGCCCCCAAGGCTTGCAACCATGGCTGCAAGGCGGCCGAAGCCTTCAGGCCATGGCGCTGCCATTGCGGCGTATGCCCGCTGGCAGTCAGCAGGGCCAGCCGGGCGCGCTGGCGGTATGCCTGGTCGAACAACGTCGCCAGCAGCCCTTTGGTCTGCGCCAGCGCCTGGTAACGCCGGGTCGAGGCCGAGCTATCGACGATAACCAGCCACAACTCTGCGGGGCGAGCCTGGCGCTGCTGCCAGCACAGGTCCTGGCGCAGCCGTGGCCGGCCCTTGAGCAGGGTCGGCAGCCAGGCCACCCGGCCGCTGTCGGCAGTGCGCGCTCGGCCCGTGCGGGCACCGTCCTGCTTGCCTGCGCCTGCTTTGGCATCCGGCCCCTTGGCGGTTGACTGGGGGATGCTCAGGGCTTTTTTGCCCAGTTCGGCACCTCACGGCGGGCGCCACTGGCGACCGGCTGTGCCGGCAACGCCCCCCAGTCACCCTGCCCGCCCTGCTCACCCGACTGGCGGGCATCTTGTGGCAGGGGCTGCTGCTCTGCCTGGGGTGGCGAAGATGGGCTGGCCTGAGGCGTGACCCGGCGGCGGTGGCGCAAGGCAAACTCTGCCACCGCCTCGACGTCGGCTTCTTCGATGGCTGCGCCGCCGCGCCAGGCGCAGTGAGCGCGTGCAGCCCGCAACCAGACCAGGTCGGCGCGCAGGCCATCGACCCCGGCGGCATAGCAGCGCTCGGTGATCCAGGCCAGCGCCTGGTCGTCCAGGGCAATTTCGGCCAGGGCCTGACGAGCGGCCTGGCAGCGTTCGCGCAATTGCGCCTGAGCCTGGGCCCATTGCGCGCAGAAGGCTTGCGGGTCAGTGTCGAACGCCAGGCGGCGACGAATGATCTGCTGGCGCGCCCCGGGCTCGGGCAAACCTTCCAGGGCCACGTTCAGGCCAAAGCGGTCGAGCAATTGTGGGCGCAGTTCGCCCTCCTCCGGGTTCATGGTGCCGATCAGTACGAAGCGCGCATTGTGCCTGTGCGAAATGCCGTCACGCTCGACGCGGTTGGTACCGCTGGCCGCCACGTCGAGCAGCAGGTCGACAAGGGTATCGGGCAGCAGGTTGACCTCGTCGACGTACAGCACGCCGCCGTCGGCCTGGGCCAGCACGCCCGGGGAAAACTGCGCCTTGCCCTGGCCGAGCGCGGCATCCAGGTCGAGGGTGCCAACCAGGCGTTCCTCACTGGCCCCCAGCGGCAGCGTGACGAACGGCCCCCCACCCAGCAGGTCAGCGAGGCCACGGGCCAGGGTGCTCTTGGCCATGCCACGCGGCCCCTCGATCAGCACACCGCCGATCTTCGGGTCGATGGCGGTCAGGCACAGCGCCAGTTTCAGCTCGTCGGCACCGACCACGGCAGCCAGCGGGAATTGCACGGGTTCACTCATTTCAAGCCTGTTCCTCGCCGTCGAGCAGTTGCTCCTCGAGGGCTTCGCGGTAATCGCCCGGCGCCTGCCACAGGCCACGTTGCTGGGCCTCCAGCAGGCGCTCGGTAAGGTCGCGCAAGGCCTCGGGGTTGTGCTCGCGCATGAAGTCGCGGGTCGCCGGATCGAGCACATAGGCATCGGCCAGCGACTGGTAATGATGGTCGTCGATCAGGTGCGTGGTGGCATCGAAGGCAAACAGGTTGTCGACCGTCGCCGCCATCTCGAACGCCCCCTTGTAGCCATGGCGCTTGACCCCGTCGATCCATTTCGGATTGAGCGCACGGGCGCGGATGACCCGGTTCAGCTCTTCCTTGAGGGTACGGATGCGTGGTCGGTCGGCCTGGCTGTGGTCGCCGTGATAGCTGGCCACGGCCGTTGCCGAAAGGGTTTCCGACGCCGCCAGCATGCCGCCCTGAAACTGGTAATAGTCGTTGGAGTCGAGCAGGTCATGCTCGTGGTTGTCCTGGTTCTGCAACACCGCCTGCACCCTGGCCAGGCGCTGGGCGAACTGGGCGCGGGCCGGTGTCCCGTCGTCGCTGGCACCGTAGGCATAGCCGCCGTGGTTGAGGTAGACCTCGGCCAGGTCTTCGCGGCTGTGCCACAGGCGCCCGTCGATGGCGTTCTGTACCCCGGCGCCGTAGGCCCCGGGCTTGGCGCCGAACACCCGCCAGCCGGCCTGGCGTGCGGCCTGCGCGGCATCCAGCCCCTGCGCCTGCAGCGTGGCACGCTCGCTGCGCACGCGGGCGGCCAAGGGGTTGAGGTCGTCTGGCTCTTCCAGCGCGGCGACCGCCTGCACCGCAGCATCGAACAGGCGGATAAGATTGCCGAAGGCATCGCGGAAAAACCCGGAAACGCGCAACGTCACATCCACCCGCGGGCGGTCGAGCAGGCTCAACGGCAGGATTTCGAAATCGTCGACGCGCTGGCTGCCGCTGGCCCATACCGGACGCACGCCCATCAACGCCATGGCCTGGGCGATGTCGTCGCCACCGGTGCGCATGGTCGCCGTGCCCCACACCGACAGGCCGAGCTGGCGCAGATGGTCGCCGTGGTCCTGCAGGTGGCGTTCGAGGATCAGGTTGGCGGAAGCGAAGCCCAGGCGCCAGGCCGTGGTGGTGGGCAAGTTGCGCACATCCACGGTATAGAAGTTGCGACCGGTGGGCAGCACATCCAGGCGCCCACGGCTGGGCGCACCACTGGGCCCGGCAGGCACGAAGCGCCCCGCCAGCGCGGCCAGCAAGCCACTGATTTCAGCGTCACCGCAGGCATCCAGGCTGGGGGCCACCGCTTCGCGCAGGGCCTGCACCACGTCATGCACCGGCTGCCATTCGCCCTTGTCCGGTAGCCGTGCAGTGCCATCCAGTGCCTGCTCGATCACCTGCAGCGCCAACAGCTCAAGACGCTCGCGGGTGTCGCCACAGGTGCGCCAAGGCTCAGCACTGATGGCCAGCAGGCGCTCGGGACGCGCCCCCTGCCATGGCTGGCCGAGGTCGCAATCGAGCGGGTCGAAGCCCGGCACCAGCGCCTTGGCCAGGGCGCGCAGCAGGCTGGCATTGCCGCCGCGCCCATCGCCTCGCTCGACCCGTAACAGCGCCAGCAAGGTATCCAGGCGCAGCCGCCCTTGCGGCGACTGGCCGAACACATGCAAGCCATCACGAATCTGCGATTCCTTCAGGTCGCACAGGTAGGTGTCCAGGCGCGGCAGCCACACGGCAGCGTCGTCCAGCTGCCCTTCCAGTTGCAGCTCGCGGTCGATGTGGTTGGCCTTGACCAGTTCGAGGATGTCGCGCTGCAGTTCGCGTGCGCGCCTTGGGTCGAGCAGTTGCGCTTCATAGAATTCATCGGCCAGCTGCTCCAGGTGGCGCAAGGGGCCGTAGGTTTCGGCGCGCGTCAACGGCGGCATCAGGTGGTCGATGATCACCGCCTGGGTGCGCCGTTTGGCCTGGGCACCCTCGCCCGGGTCATTGACGATGAACGGGTAGATGTTCGGCAGCGGGCCGAGCAACGCGTCCGGCCAGCACTGTGCCGACAAGCCGACGCCCTTGCCGGGGAGCCATTCGAGGTTGCCGTGCTTGCCCACGTGGATCACCGCGTCGGCGGCAAAGGCATGGCGCAGCCAGAAGTGAAACGCCAGGTAACCATGCGGCGGTACCAGGTCGGGGTCGTGGTAGACCGCGCTGGGGTCCACCTGGTAGCCGCGTGCCGGCTGGATGCCGACGAAGGTCAGGCCGAAGCGCAGGCCGGCGACCATCAACCGGCCACTGCGGTACATCGGGTCCTGCTGCGGCGCCCCCCAGCGCTCCAGCACCGCCTGGCGGTTGGCTTCGGGCAGTCGGTCGAAGGCGGCCTGGTAGTCGGCCAGGCTCAGGCTTTGCGCACAGGGGCGCAGATCCAGCTGGTCGAGGTCATTGGTCACTCCACCCAGCAACAGCTGGATCAGTTGCGTGCCGCTGCCCGGCAACTCCGCCAGGGGGTAGCCCTCGGCCCGCAGCGCCTTGAGGATGTTCAACGCAGCCGCTGGCGTATCCAGACCGACGCCGTTGCCAATGCGGCCATCCCGGGTCGGGTAGTTGGCCAGCACCAGGGCCACGCGCTTCTGGGCATTCGGCAGGCGCGCCAGCTCGACCCAGCGACGGGCCAGCTCGGCGACGAAATCCATGCGTTCGGGGTGGGCGCGGTAGCAGACCACGTCGGACTGGCTGCGCTCGCTGCGCCAGGCCAGGTCCTTGAAACTGACCGGACGCGTGATGATGCGCCCGTCCAGTTCCGGCAAGGCAATGTGCATGGCCAGGTCGCGCGCGCCAAGGCCCTGCTCGCTAGCTTCCCAGCCGAGCTGGTTATCTTGGGCGCAAATGGCCTGGAGTACTGGGATGTCACGGCGGAACGGGCGCAAGTTGGGCCGTTCGGGGCTGGACAGGGCAAAGCCGGTAGTATTGACCAGCACCTCGGCGTCGACCTCGTCCAGCCAGGCTTCGACCTGCTCCAGGCACGCGCTTTCCTTCAGGCTGGCCACGGCGATCGGCAGGGGGTTGAGCTCGGCGGCCTGCAGCCGCTGGCAGAACACGTCGATGAACGCGGTATTGGCCGCCTGCAGGTGCGAGCGGTAGAACAGCAGCGGTGCCACCGGCTGTTCGGGATGCCACTGCGGGTACCAGTCCTGCAGCGTGGCGCTGCCCTTGGCCGGGTGATACACCGCAGTGCGCGGCAAGGGCTGTGGCTCGTCCCACGGATAGTCGCGGCCCAGCCACTGGCTGGCCAGGCAGTTGAACAGGTTGATGGCATTGGCCTTGCCGCCCTGGCGCAGGTAATGCCAGAGGCGCTCGGCCTGCTCGTCGCTGACGGTGCCCAGGCGGGTCAGCTCCGGGTCCGGGCGATCATCGCCCGGCACCAGGATCAGCTGTACGCCACGGGCAGCCAGCTCGACCAGTTGCTCGACACCATAGCGCCAGTAACCCACGCCACCGTGCAGCGACACCAGGATGAGTTTGGCATGGCGCAGCACCTGGTCGACGTACAGGTCGACCGAGGCATGGTTCTGCACCTGCATCGGGTTGGCCAGGCGCAGGCTGGGAAAATCCTCGGGCAACAGCTCGGCGGTATCAGCGAGCAATGCCAGGTGCGAATCGCCGCTGCAGAGGATCACCAGCTCGGCGGGGGTCTGGCCAAGGTCGGCAATGCTGTCATCCGGCACGAAGCCGCCGGGCTGGGTCCGCAGCAGGTGCATGGGTCAGGCGCCCAGGGCCTGGCGCAGGCGTGCTTCCAGACGGGCAGCGTCGAGGTCCTGGCCGATCAGCACCAGGCGGGTGATGCGTGGCTCGTCGGCACGCCAGGCGCGGTCGAAGTGCTTGTCGAAACGGGTACCCACACCTTGCACGAGCAAGCGCATCGGCTTGCCCGGGATGGCGGCGAAGCCTTTGGCGCGCAGGATGCCGAAGTCGAACACCAATTGGGTCAGGGCATCGAGCAGCAGGCTTTCGTCGGCCTCTGGCAAGTCGATCGAGATCGAATCGAAGGCGTCGTGGTCATGCTCGTCATGGTCATCGCCATCATGGTGCGCATCGTGGTGGGTGCGGCGGCCATCGATGTGCGCCTCGGCTTCGGCGCCCACGCCCAACAGCACGTCCAGTGGCAGCTTGCCGCTGCTGGCTTCGATCACCTTGACTGCCGGTGGCAGTTCTTCGGCCACTTCGGCGCGGACCTTGGCCAGGCCCGCAGCGTCGATCAGGTCGGCCTTGTTCAGCACCACCAGGTCGGCGCTGGCCAACTGGTCGGCGAACAGTTCGTGCAGCGGCGACTCGTGGTCGAGGTTGGGGTCGAGCTTGCGCTGGGCATCGACCTGCTCCGGGTAGGCGGCAAAGGTGCCGGCGGCCACCGCTGGGCTGTCGACCACGGTAATCACCGCATCGACGGTGCAGGCATTGCGGATTTCCGGCCACTGGAACGCTTGCACCAGTGGCTTGGGCAGGGCCAGGCCGCTGGTTTCGATGAGGATATGGTCGAGGTCGCCGCGGCGTGCCACCAGCTCGCGCATGACCGGGAAGAACTCTTCCTGCACGGTGCAGCACAAGCAGCCGTTGGCCAGTTCGTAGACCCGTCCGCTGGCTTCCTCCTCGGTGCAACCGATGCTGCATTGCTTGAGGATTTCACCGTCGATGCCCAGCTCGCCGAACTCGTTGACGATCACCGCGATGCGGCGGCCCTGGGCATTGTCGAGCATGTGCCGCAACAAGGTGGTCTTGCCCGAGCCGAGGAAGCCGGTGACGATGGTGACGGGAAGCTTGGCCAGTGTTTTCATGTCGCATTGCCCTTGGCAGATTGGCGCGGGCATGCAGGACGACAGCCGCAGGCCAGGCCAGCCGGGCTTGTTCGCCACCGGATCACCCCGCCCGGTTGAAAGTCGAAAACGTGACGAGGCAGGTCTCCTGGCTTGCACCACTCCAGTTGCACGCCGCTGCGGCAGGCTGGCAGGACGACGCCTTCCCGCGCGCTGGCGCAGTGGCTGTGTCGATCCGTTGTCGATGCTTACAGTTGCGGGGGCAGCCGCGGCTCGTACCGCGTTCCCGTCTTAGCTTCGGCCTGGCCGAAGAACCTCGAAGTGGCAAGGCTACGCAGTGGTTGGCGGGTGGTCAACCATTGGCTCGCCGCGATTCTTTTGGCGCCTGTGAGATCGAGCGCCGCCCGCGCGGCGCTCGATCTCACAGGCGCCGATAATAATATGACAATCACCTTGCAGCCTCGATGCAGTACCTGCGCCTGCAGCACCCGCAAACAATGCATCGCAGGCTGTCAATTCGTGACTGGCCGTTCCCGATCTGCCGCGGATGTATTATGGTGGCGTGGTGCGCGTATAACAGCAGCCCGATCGATTGGGCACTTGCAAGACAATGAGGGTGTCATGAGCAACGAAAGCATTAACTGGGACAAGCTGGGTTTCGACTACATCAAGACCGACAAACGCTACCTGTCCGTATGGCGCAATGGCGAGTGGGACAAAGGCACCCTGACCGAAGACAACGTGCTGCACATCAGTGAAGGCTCCACGGCCCTGCACTACGGCCAGCAATGCTTCGAAGGCCTCAAGGCCTACCGCTGCAAGGACGGTTCGATCAACCTGTTCCGCCCGGACCAGAACGCCGCGCGCATGCAACGCAGCTGCGCCCGCCTGCTGATGCCGCAGGTGCCGACCGATGTGTTCATCGAGGCGTGCAAGCAAGTGGTCAAGGCCAACGAGAAGTTCGTCCCGCCACATGGCAAAGGCGCCCTCTACCTGCGCCCGTTCGTGATCGGCACCGGTGACAACATTGGCGTGCGCACCGCCCCGGAGTTCATCTTCTCGATCTTCGCCATCCCGGTTGGCTCGTACTTCAAGGGCGGCATGAAGCCGCACAACTTCCAGATTTCCAGCTTTGACCGCGCGGCCCCGCAAGGCACTGGCGCGGCCAAGGTCGGTGGCAACTACGCCGCCAGCCTGCAGCCGGGCGCTGAAGCGAAGAAAGCCAATTTTGCCGACGCGATCTACCTCGACCCGCTGACCCACACCAAGATCGAGGAAGTCGGTTCGGCCAACTTCTTCGGCATCACCGCCAACAACGAATTCGTCACCCCGAAATCGGCCTCGGTACTGCCGGGCATCACCCGCCTGTCGCTGATGGAACTGGCGCAATCGCGCCTGGGCCTGACCGTGATCGAAGGCGATGTCGAGATCAACAAGCTGGACCGTTTCGTCGAAGCTGGCGCCTGCGGTACTGCTGCGGTGATTACCCCGATCGGCGGCATCGAGTACAACGGCAAGCTGCACGTGTTCCATGACCTGGAAAAGGTCGGCCCGATCACCCAGAAGCTGTACAACGAGCTGACCGGTATCCAGAGCGGTGATATCGAAGCACCGGCTGGCTGGATCGTCAAAGTCGCCTGAAGCGCCTTGGTGGAATGAAAACGGGGCATGCCAGCAATGGCATGCCCCGTTTTTGTTGCATTCATGGAACTTGCGCGCTCCTACAGGTTTCGTGTCGGGCTGGTGAGTTGTACAGCACGGCGCTGCACGAACAGGTGCCGAGCCCTGTCGAACACCCAGTTGTACAGCACGGTGTAGGGCAGGATGATCACGAAGAAACCCAGCTCCACCATGAACGCCTGTACCAGTGAAATGTCCAGCATCCACGCCGCCAGCGGCAGGCACCAGACCACCAGCCCCGCCTCGAAACCCAGGCCGTGCACAAACCGTGCACGGCCTGTCCAGTGGATCCGCTCAAGCCGCACATGGCGATCGACCAGTGCGTTATAGAACATGTTCCACAGCATCGCGATCAGCGACAGCATCACCGCCAGCGTCCCCGTGGTTGCCAGCGACTTGCCCATGACCCATGACAGCAGCGGCGCACACAGCAGCACGGCGAACACTTCATAACCAACGGCATGAACCAGGCGTTCAATGAGAGAAACGTTTTTCATGGCAAAGCCCATCATGTTTGCGTGAGTCGTGCTTCCCATTTTCTTTGCTAAAACTGATACTCGCGACATAGCTACCATCGGTTTTATCAATACTATGCGCTACTCACCCGAAGCTCTGCTCGCCTTTGTCGAAGCCGCATCGCTGGGCTCGTTCTCTGCGGCCGCACGCAAGCTGCGTAAAAGCCAGTCCACCATCAGCATCGCCATCGCCAATTTCGAGGCCGATATCGGCTGCCCATTGTTCAACCGCAGCGGTCGCCACCCGACGTTGAACCAGGCGGGCCGACAAGTGTTGAGCCATGTCGAGGCGATTCTCGATGCCAGTGCCCAACTTGATGCCTTGGCGATACGGCTGTCGGAAAATGTCGAGGCGCTGGTGTCCGTGGTGATGTCGGACAGTTACAGCGTCACCTTCCAGGGCGCGCTGATCGCCCGCTTTGCCGAGCGATATCCGCATACCGAGCTGCGCTGCGGGCCGTCAGAAGATGCCGACGTGATCGAATTGATCCAGCAGGGCCTGGCACAGATCGGCATTCTGGCCGCGCAACCTGCATAC
This sequence comes from Pseudomonas sp. TE21394, assembly GCF_054057835.1. NCBI lineage: Bacteria > Pseudomonadati > Pseudomonadota > Gammaproteobacteria > Pseudomonadales > Pseudomonadaceae > Pseudomonas > Pseudomonas sp. TE21394. Next base: position 4,909,712 of record NZ_JBSRZR010000001.1, read on the forward strand.
CCCGCCGATGTGGCCGTCGCCCGCTTGCCGGAACAGGCGGAGTTCGGCGTGTACGTAGCCAGCGGTCACCCGCTGGCGGACCAGGCCCCGTTGCAGATGCGCCACCTCGAAAGCACACGGCAGCTGTACATCAAGACCTATGCCCCCAGCCTGCATCAAGGCCGCGGCCAGGCCTGGTCGGCGCCGGATTACCTCACCCTGCTGGAGTTCGCCGTGCGCGGATTTGGCTGGGCCGAACTACCCAGGGCGCTGGTGGCGCGGTTTGGCGATGGGTTGGTGGAACTGCCGGTGGCCGGTTACCCACGGCGTGTCGCCATGGATGTGGTCTGGTCAGGCCGCCAGGCGCTGGGGCCTGCGGGGCAGTGGCTGGTGGGGCAGATGCTGGGGCAGTAGGCTACTCTCGCCGGCACGCAGCCAGCCCGCACCGGACGCTAAACCGAAAATTCCTACAACGTTTTAGGAAGCCCGTTGCTCCCCCGCGAAAACGTTCCTCGCTAGTGTTCTGACCGTTGCGTCAATCACTGGAAAAGGAACTCCTCATGAGCATCAGCAAAGCCATCCACATCGCCATGCAGGAAGAGGAAGCCCGCAAGCGCCTGGAAGAGCGTTACGACGAAAGCGCCCGCGCCGCGTTCCAGGCCGATTACGACCGCGAGCTGAAGCGCTGGCAGTCGATGATCGACCAGGTCGGCAAGCTGTATGCACGGCACTACGCCGCGCGCGAGTTTCAGCAGATCGGTTATTGCGACTATGACGCGGCAGACCCTGTTTCGGTCGAATATTTCATCCAGATGATGGCGGCCTGCCTGGCCGGTGGCCCCAGCGAACCCCTGCCTCAGGAAGGTCAACCGCTCGGGATGACCTAGCATGTCTGGCAGCAACTGCTGGAGGACGAGCAGAGCCTGCTGTACCAGGCACTTCTGGCCAAGCACCAGGGGCTGATGCAGCAAGTGGTCGCTGCGCTGTCCGGGGACGACTTCGGCAAGGTGCACGACATCATCAAGGGCATCGCCGGGACGGCCGACGGCCAGCTGTTGATGATCAAGCCGATCCAGGATGCCGTCGGCCAGTTGCTGGCCGCGACCAACAGTGCGGGGAACGCACTCAGCCAACACCTCAGTGAACGGACCAGGACGCTGATCGGCCATGTGCATCGCTCGGCATTTGCGCTGTTCGCCGGGCAGCAGGTGATCCCGTTCAGGCTCTCGCTGACCCTGGGCGAATACATGAGCCTGCTCGACGAGGCCGTGCAGGCCCGCACCGAGGCGTTCTTGCAGCAGATCGACCAGCAGTTTCGCGATCCCCTGGGGCGCAAGGTGCGGGCCATGGTGCTGAGCGGGGCGATCAATATCGCCGCGCCGGGTAATCGCAACCAGATGATCGAAGTGATGCTGTGGACGTTCGAAAGCGCCGAGAGCTTGCAGGCGCGGCTGGTACAGCTGCGGGAGGGAGCAGCCGGTGGTGTCGGGGCGCTGGTACGGAATATCGCGATAGGTGCAGGTACGCTGCGTACACAGGTCACGGATGGCTTGAAGATCAGTTCACTGGCCGCGCAAAGCGTGGCCAGCGATGCCATGCGCAGCCTGCGCGATGCCGCCGCCAGTGGCGGCAGCGTCAGCCTGCTGTTTGCCCTGGGCAGCCTGTGGTTTCATCAGGACAGCCTGGGCAGGAACTATCGGGCATTGCAGGAAACGCATCAGAACAACCCGGAAGCGCTGGCGGCGATCTGGTCTTCGTCGCTTGGATTGTTGGGGGTTGGGGTTGAAGTGGCTGGGGGTGTTGTTGCGGTAGTACGCCCGAAGATACCGTGGCCTAAGACAGTAACTGCGGCATCACTAGGGAGCAGCCTGGCCAAGTATGGCGGTGCAATTACGGCGATCGCAGGAGTCATGGATGGTGTGCAGTACGCACATGCTGCGATGAGAACAACACGGACTGGAGACTCAACATCTTCCCGAAGATATAAAGCTGCGGCTGTGATTTCTGTCGTTGCGTCGGGTGCAGGTGTCGCTGCGGCGCTCACCGGGTTATTACTTCCTGTCGCCGCGGCGGCTATTTTGGGCCTTATGGCATACACACTCGTAACATCAGCCAAAAAGCTCGAATCGTCCGCAACGGAATTATGGGCTCGCCATAGTAGGTGGGGTTTGCCTTCAGAGCATCGGCGTTTGATTGATGCAAAAGATCTAGATTCGGCGATCGGTTCGCTCAATGCTGCCACGCTCGGATTAACAGCCGAGGCCGCATTTGAAATTCACCTTGGCTCAGAGGTCAATCACAACACTCCAGCCCCTATCAGCAGTGATGACGCTTCGGTACCGGCGCACTACAGACTCAACTACGCCATGAAACTGCCAAACTTCTGCAAAAATAAGTCATACTACTAATGGCAGATGACACTACTTCAATCAGGCGAATACGGAAAAACAGCTACACTATCAAGTGAGCACACTAACGCGGAGCCTTTCGTCTCTATAGAAAATGCTGAAAGCATACTGATCAACCCGGAATCACCACACTCCTTATATATCGACTCACAGACGAGTACGCTGCGCATCCAAGATTCTCTACCCCTTACAAACAACCACAACATTCTCTCGATCGACCTGACACTCACTTACTGGCCAGATAAAAACGACAGCTCGACGCAAGCCAAAATAATCTTCAGGGAAAACAGACTTAACAGCCTGAGGCCGTTTCCATGAACCGCCCACTGCTTAACCCCCCTTGCCCTGGATGGATGAAGGACCTACCTGCTCCTGAGGAGGCTATTTCATTTAAAGCAGCAGTAGGCAGCCAGGTACCCAATCATCAATGCCCTCTATACTTGGAATTACCGAGGCGCACATTCAACTTCAGACATTTACTCATGATTTATTCCTTGCTTACAGCCTTGGCTACACTGCAGTTACCCAGCCTCATCGTTGACAGCATACATCATAGTGATTACGAAACTGCACTGATGTGCGTATTGGCAGCCACCCCTGGATTATGGGCTTCCCTCTTCATGTTTCGACTCAGTACTTCCGCACCGAGAGATGAACCCATCCGCTTCAACAGAGCTCGCGGGAAAGTCTATGCCTACAACTTTAGATACCGATGGTGGAATCCCTTCGGAGAATGGAAGGTTGTTCCCGTGAGCTACGACTGGTCACAGGCACGTGCAGAGCTCTGGTGGCGCAACGCAGCTCTTCCTAACGGAGGGTACTTTTTCAACAACGGCGTTGTGCTATCCATCGTGGAGCCTGGCACGAATAATGTCATAGACCGCTTCCATTTAAGTTTCATGGGCGCCAATGAGCACGTATGGGCCTACATTTGCACCTACATGCAAGAAGGCCCCTCAGCCCTGCCACCAGCCGGCGAACCCAAAGACCACAACGACGTGCTTTGGTGTGAATTCGCCCTACGTTTAGCCCCCAAGGTGAACTGGCCAGCCGACATGGACCTGGAATCGCGAACCGCGCCCTGAGCTGGCATCGGACTCGATCGCTCAATCCTCCGCTGGCACCTCCACCCCCTTCCAGCTGTCATCCGGGTCGAAGCGCTTCATCTGCCTGGCCAGGTGGTCACCGTTCGGCCCGAGGTCTTTCTCGAACACCTCGCCGCGATCAGCAGGGCAGCCTTGAAGTCATCCACGCCCAGGCGTGCCGGTATGGGGCGGGCGGCATCCCGCAGCATGCGTTCGCGCAACACTTCCAGGCCGTCCTCATCCAACGCCAGGCTGCCCTCGCCGGCCTGCATGCGGGCCCAGCAACGTACGGCTGCGGGTACGCTCGGTCCAGGTGCGCAACAGGTAGATGACCGCATCGGCCAAGCCCCAGGCCAGGTCGCAGCCGAACGCGGCAATCAGCATCAGCCGGGCATCTTTGCGCCCCGCCGTGGCTACGCTCAGTGAGCCGATGAAAGTCATGGCCATCAACAGCCGAAGATCACTTTGGTAATCCGGTCAATCGGCTCCAGTACTCCCCATCTGCGCGGTTGCTCGCCTTGCCCCATCAGGCCCTCCCGGTTCCGCAGGAACCATCGATAGTCACTATCGAGAACGGCAATTTCTGCCCGATGGCCTGGCCGAATACCCTGGCTCCATCGACTTGACCTTCACCACACCGGTCCCTGGAGCTACCCGATGAACACCCTGGCCCGCCTGCTGTCCGCCACCCTTGCCACTGTTGCGATTGCCAGCGCCAGCGGCTGTGCCAACCACCCCGAACTGCGCCCCTACAGCGTCGAAGAAACCCGCCAGCTGCAACTCGAAGCGCTGCAACGGCGTGGCCTGTCCCTGGACGATTACGAGCAGCAGCGGCGGATGATCCAGCGTGCCGGCAGCCTGCCTGTGGTGACCGAAGCCGCCGACCGCGACGGTTCGAGCAACGGCTGAACGGGCCCGCCAGAGGTTCCCTCCGTCCTCGCGCAGCGGTATGCTTCACCGCTCAAGCACAAGCCTTCCAGGATGGAGACCATGACCAGGCCCCTTCTGTTGTTGGGTGCGGCACTGCTGTTCTGCCCTGTGCTGCTGGCCCAACAGATCAAACGCGAACTGGGCGAATTCGACTTCACCCTCGGCACCACCCCCTCTCGCAGCATGGCCCAAGGGCTGATCTCCCCCACGCCGATCGGTGCATTCCACGGTGGCCTCGACTTCAGCCACCCCAGTGGCTGGTACCTCGGCCAATACGCCCCAAGTATGGGCGTGTCAGCTGATTCCACCCTGCGCCTGGACAGTTACCTCGGCTACAAGCAACGCTTCGACAGCAGCCTGGGCTACGAAGTGGGGTTGATCCAGTATAGCCAGCCAAACATCGCCGGCCCCGACAGTTATGCCCTGTACGGTGGGGTGTCGGTACTGGGAAGCCGGTTCGGTGGCGCGCTGCGCGACAGTCCTGATCATCGCACCGGCACGCTGTTCGCTGATTTCGGCCAATTGCCGCTGTTCGGCGTCGACCTCACCGCCAAGCTCGCTCATCACCGCCTGGGCCAGCCCTTCACCCTTGGCGATGGCAGCCAGGTGAACGGCTTTTCCGATTGGTCGTTGGCGTTGTCCCGGCCCTGGCTTGGCATTGACCTGGACCTGATCTACAGCGACTCCAGCCTCAGTGGTGGCGCTTGCGATGCGTATTCTGGCAGCAACACCTATTGCGACAGCATGGTCACGCTGAAGGCGCAGCGCAGGTTCTTCTAGGGTTTTCGCACCAGGGCCAGGGCAATGCCGCCAAGTACGACGACGCATGCTAGCAGCAAGCGCAAAGACACCGTTTCACCGATCAAGGTAACCCCGCCCAGTGCAGCGATTACTGGCACGCTGAGCTGCAAGGTTGCCGCCTGCTGTGCACTGACCTGCCTGACCACGCTATACCACACCGCATAGCCCGCACCCGATGCCAGCACGCCAGAGCCCAGGGCATACAACAAACCCAGCGGGGCCAAGTGCAGGTCGCTGCCCAGCAACAACATCGGTGCCAGCAGTGCCAGGCACGGCAGGCTCCGGGCGAAATTGCCAGCAGTGTCCGCCAGCGGCCTGGGCGAGCCTTTGCCGAGTAGCGAATACACCCCCCAGGATACGCCGGACGCCGCCATCAGCAAGGCACTGGCCAAGGGGGGCGCTGCGCTGCCGGGTAACAGCAGCAGCAAAAGGCCGGCAAAGGCAATCAGCATGCCCAGCAACATCCGCGCGGTGATCCGTTCACCTGTGTACCAGGCGAAACCGAACATGGTGATCTGCACTGCACCGAACAGCAGCAACGCACCAGCGCCGGCGCCCAGTTGCAGGTACGCGGCAGAAAACAGGAATGCATAGATAAACAAGGCCAGGCCGCCTCGCCAACTACCGCCCATGGCCAACGCGGGCTTGCGCAGGCGGATCAACATCAGCAGGAACAGTGTGCCGCTGGCCAGCCGCACCACCGTGAAGGACGCCGGGTCGATGGCGCCGTCCTTCAGCGCCAGGCGACAGAACACCGAGTTGGCGGCAAAGGCCACCAGGCTGAACAGTGCGGGCCACAGCCAGGGCCGGGCCTTGCGGTGGTAGAGCGTGGTGGTGCCGGTGCTCATGGTGTGGTCACCTCTGAGAAGGAATTGTTGTTATAGCGGACATGCTGATATGACCAGCACCGATATACAACAGCCTTTCACTTTGCCGGCACCTACGTAGGGTGCTCTACAACGCTGCCACCGCCTCGATCTCCACCAGCATGCCGTCCAGCGCCAGCCGCGCTACCGGTATCAGCGTACAGGTCGGTTTCGGGTGGGGGCCCCAGGCCCTATCAGCCTCGGCGACCCACTCACGCAGGCGCGTTTCCGAATGGTCGACGATCAACAGCGTCAGTTTGAACACCTGGGCCAGGTTGGCACCTTTCGCGCCTAGGGCTATCTCCAGGTTGGCCAGCGCCTGGCGTGCCTGCTCGGCGAACAGCGGCGACAGCTGCCCGTCGCGGTCTTCCCCGCCCTGGCCGGCGATGAACAGCAGATGGCTGCCGGCCCGGACCTCGGCGACATGGGAATAGGCATTGTCGCTGGGGTCGTACAAGCCTTCGGGATTGCTCAGCTGGAACGCGGTTGAATGGGTCACGATAAGCCCTCGATCAGTGAAAGAGTGGCGCAGTATCAGACCTTGAGTTAACTAGAGGTCAAGTGCGATGCACAGCACGGTGCGCACGCGGCGCAGGCACCCGTGGGCCACGCGTGTGTCTGCACGGTGGCTGCTACGGGCTGGATTGCATCAGGCGCCCCCGCGCCTGATGCCGATCAGCTTATTTTTCCTCCAGCACCACCCTGCCCTTCACCGCCCGCGGCCCACGCCAGGCCCAGAACAGCAGGCCGGGGAATGGCGCGTAGACCACGAACACAATCCACAGCATCTTGCGCTCGGCGCGCCGGTCACTGCCGATGATGTGCCAGATGGCCCAGATTTCCAGCACGATCACCAGCATGGCGACGATGAACCAGATCGTTCCGATTTCCATGAGCATCCTCCCAATGGCATGTACTGCTTTTGGTTGCGGGGGACGCCAAGGGTTCAGATTGATTTGCCTGTGGCTTACCGAGCGCCAGGCCGCCGCAGACAGGTTTCAGTGCCGTGGTGCAGTCTCCAGCGCCGCCTTCAACGCTGCCGCATCGGCAAACGCCTGCTGGCTCACCAGCCTGCCCTGTTCCAGTTGCAGCCACTGCACCTGGCCATCCTGCCCGGTATAACGGCTGGCTACCCGTCCATCACGGTCGAGCAGCACCCGGTAGTGGTAGCCGCGCATGGCGGGAACGGCAAACAGTTTGCTGATCAGCGCCGGCATGCGCTGGATGTCGGCGACGAATACCGCATCGCGCGCTTCCAGGTAACCCTTGGGCTGGTCGGCCAACGCCGCCTTGACCAGCCTGGCAGCGTCCATGTCGCGGGCTACCAGCAGGATATGCGTGCCGGCATCGAGGCTGTAGGCCTGGTCGTGCTGGTCGAGCAACGTCCACGGCGCGAGATTTTCGCCAGGCTGCAGGGCATTGGCCAGCAGTGGCACCAGGCAAAGCAACAGGGCAGCGACGTGTTTCATCAAGGGCATCCTCAGTGACGGGAACATCAGCATGGCGATAACCGGCCAGGCCAGGCAGCTTGCCTGAACACGACCTCGATTATGCCAGCACCACCTGCGAGATTGTCTTTCCCGCGGCCACCCGCCACACTCTCCAGGCCAGCCCGGTAGCGGAGTCCAGAGTGCCCACGCCACGCCAGTTCAGCAAGAAGACCAGTACCAGCAACATGCTGCGTCTGAAGTCCACCAGCGCCAATGCCCAGGCCCCCTATCGGGTCGATTTCGTATTGCTCGAACACTTTTCCATGGCCAGCTTCACCGTCGCCATGGACGTGCTGGTCACGGCCAACCTGCTGCGCGCCGACAGCTTCCGCTTCACCCCGCTGTCACTGGATGGCGACCGCGTGCTCAGCGACCTGGGGCTGGAGCTGGTGGCCACCGAGGTGTCTGCCGAGGCGCTGAAAGAACTGGACCTGCTGGTAATCTGCGGCGGCTTGCGCACGCCCCTGAAGTACCCGGAACTTGACCGCCTGCTGGACGATTGCGCCAGCCACGGCATGGCCCTCGGTGGCCTGTGGAACGGTGCCTGGTTCCTTGGCCGCGCCGGGGTGCTGGACGACTACGGCTGCAGCATCCACCCCGAGCAGCGCGCCAGCCTGAGTGAACGCAGCCCGCAGACACGCATCACCCCGGCCAGCTTCACCCTCGATCGCGACCGCCTCAGTGCCGCCAGCCCCAATGGCGCCATGGAGCTGATGCTGGGCCTGGTGCGCCGGCTGTATGGCGACGGCCTGGCCGAAGGCGTCGAAGAGATCCTGTCGTTCTCCGGCGCCCGCTACCGCCAGGTTGGCCCGGGAGCGAAGAAATCCATGAGCCTGCACCTACGCACCATCGTCGAGCTGATGGAGAACAACCTCGAGGAAACCCTCAGCCTCGACCAGCTGGCCGCCTATAGCGGGCGCTCGCGGCGGCAGATCGACCGCCTGTTCCAGGCCCAGCTGGGTACCTCGCCGCGGCGCTACTACATGGAGTTGCGCATCACCAAGAGCCGCCGCCTGCTGCAGTACTCCGACCTGTCGGTGATGGAGGTGGCCGTGGCCTGCGGTTTCGTCTCGGTGTCGCACTTCAGCAAATGCTATGCGGCGTACTTCGGCTACCCGCCGTCGCGCGAGCAGCGTCTGGGCGAATGACGGGCCGCGCAAGCCACCCGAAAATGCTGCTCAGGCGCGGATATAGCGCAGCACGGCGTCACAGATCATGGCTTTGTGGCGCTGCTTGACTTCATCAGAGGAAAGGTCGATCTGGAAGATCTCGCCAAAAGTATGGCGGTTCGACACCCGGTAGAAGCAGAACGAACTCATCAGCATATGCAGGTCGATGACCTCGATGCCGGTGCGGAATACCCCTTCCTCGACGCCACGGCGCAGTGTGTTGCCCAGCGCCTCGAGCACCAGGCTGCTCATTTCGCGGATTGCCGGCGACTGCTTCACGTACTCGCCATAGTGAATGTTCTCGGTACAGATGATCCGCACGAAATCGACGTTGCGGTCGTGGTGGTCGAAGGTGAACTCCACCAGCCGACGTATCGCCTGCTCGGCCGGCAGTGACTCCAGGTCCAGGCTTTGCTCGGTCTTGCGGATATCCCCGTACAACTTGACCAGGCATTCGCAGTACAGCTGCTCCTTGCTGCCGAAGTAGTAGTAGATCATGCGCTTGGAGGTGGCGGTGCGCTCGGCGATGGCGTCAACACGGGCACCGGCCAGCCCTTGCTGGACGAACTCGTTGATCGCGGCCTGAAGGATGTCCTCACGCGTTTTCTCGGGGTTGTTCTTGCGCGTCTTGCGCCCCCCTACGATTTCAGGCTGGCCGAGGCTGACTACGGAATCACTCATACCCACTCACAGGCTGTTTATTGGATTGCCCGGATTATCCGTGAGCGGGGCCACGCAGGGAAGCGCGCTGTTGGTACGGCGGCCGGATGCTTTCAGCGCAACTGACGCGCCGGGTAGGCCACCAATAAAACAAAATGATATGTAAATGACTAAACATTCTAACGAAATGGAATATAAAAATTGAAAGCCTAACGCCAGCTCCTTAGTCTGGGCGCACCGTTTCCCTACCGACTCAAGGAGCAATGCCCATGCCCGCCCGTGCTTTTTCCCCCCTGCGCCGCCTGCTGCTCGGCGGTCTGCTGGCCAGTGTCGCCAGTTCCCTGTTGCCTTGGTCGCAAGCCCTGGCCGACGACACCAGGACCCTGCGCATCGGCTACCAGAAGTTCAACAGTATCAATATCCTCAAGGGCAGCGGTGCTCTGGAGAAGGCCCTGGCACCCCAAGGCGTGACCGTCAGCTGGCATGAATTCGCCGCTGGCCCGCAGTTGCTCGAAGCCCTGAGCACCGGTGCCATCGACCTCGGCCACGCTGCCGATGCACCTTCGGTGTTCGCCCAGGCCGCAGGCAAGCCGGTGGTGTACCTGGCTGCCGAGCAACCCTACCCACGTGGCATCGGCCTGGTGGTGCGTGAGCAGGACCAGCTGGCCAGCGTCGCGGACCTCAAAGGCAAGCGCGTTGCCACGGGTCGCGGCTGGAATGCGCAGTATCTGCTGGCCGTCGCCCTGGAGCAGGCCGGCCTCAGCTACCGTGACATCACCCCGGCCTACGTCAACAACGCCGCCGATGCCGTGGCCGCCCTGCAGTCAGGCAGCGTGCAGGCGGTGACCCTGTGGGACCCGTTCCTGGCGGCAGCCGAAAGCCAGCCCGGCCTGAAGAGCCTGCGCGACGGTAGCGGCCTGTCGAACAACCGCACCTTCTACCTGTCCACAGCCAGCTTCGCCGATGAACATCGCGACCTGCTGAAAACCTTCTTTGCCGAACTGGGCAAGGTCAGCCAGTGGGCCAACGCCAAGCCTGCCGAAGTCGCCGCGCTGCTGTCGCCACAACTGGGGATCAGCGCCAATGTCCTGCAAGTGGCCAGTGAGCGCCGCAACTACAACGCCGTGGCGATCACCCCGCAGATTGTGGCCGAGCAGCAGAAGCTGGCCGATACCTTCCAGGGCCTGGGCCTGATTCCGCACAAGCTGCAGGTCGCCGACGCGGTCTACCCGGCTTCCGTGTTGCCCTGAACGGAGCCCACAGCATGCCGCGCCCGATCCGCTTCAACGCCTTCAGCATGAACGCCGCCAGCCACCAGTCGCCCGGCCTGTGGCGGCACCCGCGCAACACCAGTGTGAACTTCAACCGCCTGGATTACTGGACCGACCTGGCCCCGCCTGCTTGAACGCGGCCTGTTCGACGCCCTGTTCATCGCCGATGTGCTGGGCATCTACGATGTCTACCAGGGCGGCCCCGAGGCTGCCCTGCGCGGTGGTGTACAGGTGCCGGTCAACGACCCGCTGCTGCTGGTCCCGGCCATGGCCGGGGTTACCGAACACCTGGGTTTTGGCGTCACCTTCTCGCTCACCTACGAACACCCCTACCCGTTCGCCCGGCGCATGTCCACGCTCGACCACCTGAGCAATGGCCGGGTCGGCTGGAACATCGTCACCGGCTACCTCGACAGTGCCGCAAGGAACCTGGGCTTGGCGCAGCAGCTGGGCCACGACCAGCGCTACGACCTGGCCGAGGAATACCTGCAGGTGCTGTACAAGCTGTGGGAAAAAAGCTGGGACGAAGATGCGGTGCTGTTGGAGCGTGACAGCGGGCGGTACATCGAGCCAACCCGGGTGCACCCTATCAAGCACACCGGCGAGCACTTCCAGGTACCCGGCATGCACCTGTGCCAGCCGTCACCCCAGCGCACGCCGGTGCTGTTCCAGGCCGGCGCTTCGCCGCGCGGCCAGCAGTTCGCGGCGCGCCACGCCGAATGCGTGTTCATCAGCGGGCCGACGCCCACGGTGCTGCACCGCTACGCCAACGGCATTCGCCAGGCCAGCGAGGCCGCCGGGCGTGGCCGTGACGCCGTGCTGATCTACGCCCAGGCCTTGCTGATTGTCGCCCCCACCCGGGAACAAGCCGAAGCACGCTTCGCCGAGTATCGCCGTTACGTGGACCTGGACGCCGCCCTGGCGCTGCTGTCGGGCTGGACCGGCATCGACTTTGCCGGCCTCGATCCCGATGCGCCGATCGAATATGTCGAGAACGATGCCGGCCGTGCAGCCCTGGCCGCCTTTACCGCGGCCGACCCGAACCGCCGCTGGACCGTGCGCGAGGCCGCCGAATTCGTCGGCCTGGGTGGCCGCGGCCCGGTGCTGGTCGGTGCGGCCAGCGAAGTCGCCGAGCAGCTGGAAAGCTGGTTGGAGGAGACCGGCATTGATGGTTTCAACCTGACCTATGCGGTACAACCGGACGACCTCGCCCAGGTGGTCGAGCTGCTGGTACCCGAGTTACAACGGCGTGGCCGCTACCCGCTGAGCTATGCCGAAGGCAGCTTGCGGCACAAGCTGTTCGGCCAGGGCGACCGTTTGCCGGAAGCGCACGCCGGCCGCCAGGTCAGCATTTAGCTGGCAAATAGCGGGTATTCCAACATTTAATTTGTGGATGGCACGCACTCGCCCCTATCCTGTCGCCACATCCCCTGCGCCGCACCGGCCGGTGCGGTTCACGGCATGGGGAGAGAACAACAAGTCGAGATCGTCCATGTCGAATCATTCCTACTTCGCCCCCCACGGTGGGCACCCGGCTCAGACCGAGCTGCTGACTGACCGTGCCATGTTCACCGAAGCCTATGCCGTCATTCCCAAGGGCGTGATGCGTGACATTGTCACCAGCCACCTGCCGTTCTGGGACAAGATGCGCATGTGGGTCATCGCCCGCCCGCTGACCGGTTTTGCCGAGACCTTCTCGCAGTACATCGTCGAAGTCGCCCCGGAAGGCGGCAGCGAGCGCCCCGAGCTGGACCCGAACGCCGAAGCGGTGGTGTTCATCGTCGAAGGCGAACTGGATATCACCGTCGAAGGCAAACACCACACCCTGGTACCGGGCGGCTACGCCTTCCTGGCCCCCGGCGCCGAGTGGAGCCTGCGCAACAACAGCAAGGCCAACGTCACCTTCCACTGGTTGCGCAAGCACTACCAGAAGGTCGAGGGCCTGGACGTTCCCGAATCCTTCGTCACCCACCGTGACAACGCCACCGTCATCGAAATGCCAGGCACCGAAGGCCGCTGGGTCACCACCCGCTTCGTCGACATGGCCGACATGCGCCACGACATGCACGTGAACATCGTCACCTTCCAACCGGGCGGCGTGATCCCATTTGCCGAAACCCACGTGATGGAACACGGCCTGTACGTGCTCGAAGGCAAGGCGGTGTATCGCCTGAACCAGGACTGGGTAGAAGTGGAGGCCGGCGACTTCATGTGGCTGCGCGCCTTCTGCCCGCAAGCCTGCTATGCCGGCGGCCCAGGCAAGTTCAGCTACCTGTTGTACAAGGACGTCAACCGCCACGTGCACCTGACGCTGAACCCCAAGCGGTAAGCCCAGGCTGACTCCGCAAGCCCGCCAATCTGGCGGGCTTTCTGTTTGCCGCGCATACTGAAACCTCCAAACCCCGCGCGGTGCCTGCCATGAACCGCTGCCTGCTGCTCGCCGTCCTGCTGTTGTGCCCCCCCGCCCTGGCCGCCGATGACTGGGACCTGGCCTACGACCGCGAAGGCATTCGCGTCTACCTGAGCGGTGTTACCGGCTCGCCGTACCGGCAATTTCGTGGGGTCAGCACCATGAAGGCCAGCGTGCGCACGCTCACCGACCTGCAGGAGAACCTGCGGGTAGCCTGCAAATGGCTGTACGCCTGCAAGCAGATGCGCCTGCTGGAGGTGAACGGTGCCGATACCTGGGTGTACCTGACCACCAACCTGCCGTGGCCGACGATGCCCCGGGACATCGTGCTGAAAGTGACCACCGAGCGGCTCGACGACGGTACCCTGGTGCGGCACCTGAGTGCCGAGCCGGGCCGTTTGCCAGAAGAGCCCGGGCTGATCCGCATGCAGCACTTGTCGGGCGAATGGATCATGAGGCCGCTCGGCAAGCGGGAAACCGAGGTGATCTACCAGCTGCAAGCCGACCCGGCGGGGGATGTGCCGGGTTGGCTGGCCAACCGGTTCGTGGTCGATGCGCCGGTGGTGACCCTCAGAACCCTGAGGGCCGTAGCCGAGCGTCAACCTTGAGGCTTCAGTCGAACTCGTGGGACGGGTTGCAATGGCCGGCTGCAGTCAGGTAGGTACCTTCAGGGCAGGGTGTGTCTGGCACGCCAATGCTGCGGACGGTCCGACGACGGGCTTCAGGCTGTTCGGTAGACGATGCAGTCGTCTCGCTGACCGCAGTATCCGCTTCTTCACGCTCGTTGCCGTGAGCTACTTGAACCAGGCCTGCAGCGGCCAGCAGGGTTATGAATGCGATCTTTTTCATAGGGTCTCCGGAATGAGATCAAAGGGGTTGCGCAGCAGATCCTATGTTCCGCCCAGTCTGGATGGCTTTAGCCAGATTCCCCTCGAATCATTCAGAAACCCGCGCCTGCCTTGTGGGAATGATCGAGGCAGCAGCCATCGTCCAAGGGAAAGACAGCGCATTCGACACCTCGCCGAACCCCGCTACCGCAGTTGCAGCGCTCAGATGCCGCCACCCGCCAACAATTGCGTCATCACCTCGGCCAGGGCCTTGACCATGACATCCGCCGTCGGCCGGTGAACGATGACGATTTCGTAGCTGTCGACCTCCGGCAGCCCCTGGCCTGCCCCCAGTACCCGGTGCTCACCGGTAGCGGCCCGCGGTGGCAGCAGGCTGATGCCCATGCCATCGGCCACTGCAGCCTGGATGCCACTGAGGCTGGAGCTGGTGAAACTGATGCGCCAGCGCCGGCCCGTGCCCTCGATGGCGTTGATCATGTCGTCGCGGTACAGGCCACGCGGTGGAAAGGTCACCAGCGGGATCGGGTCCAATTCGAATGCCGGCGCACGTGCGCTGTCGATCCATTGCAGGCGCTCCGGCCAGCACGCCACCCCTTCGCGGGCGTTGCGCCGCTGCTTGAGCAGCACCAGGTCGAGCTCGCCATTATCGTAGGCCTGGCTGAGGTCCCGGCACAGGCCACTGGTGACTTCCAGCTTCACCTGTGGGTGCCTCCGGCTGAACGCTGACAAGGCATTGGTCGTTCGCCCGCCAACGAAATCCTCGGGCACGCCCAGGCGCACGGTCACGCCCACCATCGCGCCGGCCAGGGCTTCGAGCATCTGGTCGTTCAGGGCCAACATGTGCCGGGCATAGCCAAGCAGGGTCTGCCCGGCGTCGGTCGGCAACACATCCCGGTTGCCGCGTACCAGCAGGCGATGACCGACCATGTCCTCGAGGCGCCGCACCTTCTGGCTGATGGTCGATTGGGTCGAGTGCAGACGGGCGGCAGCCGTGGTGAAACTGCCGCAATCAGCCACCACCACAATGGCGCGCAGCAAGTCGAGGTCGAACAGGGCCCTATTCGATTTCACGCCAGTAGACATTCTGGTATTCAACTTTCAAATGGCAAGGCTGTTTTCTATCACGCCACCCCCTGCACCGCAACGCGCAGGGCTAGTCGCCGAGTGCCACACCTTCGCGCCGGGGGTCGGCACCGCCCGACCAGCCGTCACCGCTGCGCTGGATGATCTGCATGCCACTGGTCATGCTCATGGGTGTTACCACATGCCCCCAGGCTGCCAGCTGGCGGATCAGCGCCGGGCTGGCCAACCCCGCCTCCACTTCGGTGTCGGCATTGCGGCTGCCGAAGTTGGGCAGGCCGGCCGCCTGCTGCGGGTCAAGCTGCCAATCCAGCAGGCCAATCAGCGCCTTGTTGACGTAGCCGATGATCTGCGAGCCTCCGGGCGAGCCCAGGCTGGCCACCAGTTCGCCAGAGGCTTGCGAGAACACCAGGGTCGGCGCCATGGACGACAGCGGCCGCTTGCCCGGCTGCACCCGGTTGGCCACGGGCTTGCCTTGTTCCTGCGGGATGAAAGAGAAGTCGGTCAGGTGGTTGTTGAGCAGGAAGCCCTTGACCATCAGGTGCGCGCCGAACGCTGCTTCCACCGAGGTGGTCATGGCCAGGGCCTGGCCGTGGTCATCGACCGCGCTGAGGTGCGAGGTGGAAATACGCAGCGGCGAACGGTCGGGGGCCAGGGCCAGGTCGGCGCCTTGCGGCTTGCCGGGGCGCGCGCGCTTCATGCTGTAGTCGCCGATCTGCCCGGCGCGGGCGGCCAGGTAGGCGGGGTCAGTCAAGGCCTTGACCGGTACAGCCACATGATCGCTGTCGGCCAGGTACTGGGCGCGGTCGGCATACACCAGGCGCTCGGCTTCGGCAACCAGATGCACGGCCAGCGCTGGGGCTTCGAGTTCGGCAGCCGATGAAGCAGCGACCGGCCGCATGGTGGCAAGGTCGCGTGCCGGCGCAGCCCGCTGCAGCGCTTCGAGAATGCCCAGGGTCTGCAGCACCGCCACCCCGCCCGACGAAGGCGGCGGCATGCCGCAGATGCGCCAGGCCTTGTAGGGGCCACATACCGGCTCGCGCTCCTTGGCCTGGTACTGCTGCAAGTCCTGCAGCGTCAGGTAGCCGGCGTTGGCATGGCTGCGCACCTTGGCCACGATGGCTTCGGCGATTTCGCCGGTGTAGAACGCCTCGGCGCCCTGCGCGGCAATCTGTTCGAAGGTTTGCGCCAGCTCGGCGTTGCGCAAGGTCGTGCCGACCGCCAGCGGTTTGCCGTGCGCATCCAGGAAGTAGCGGGCCATGGCCGGTGACCGGGCAATGAACGGGTCACTCGCCAGCAGGGCGTGAAGGCGTTCGGAAACCGGGAAACCGTTGCGTGCCAAGGCGATCGCCGGGGTGAACAGCTCGCCCCAGGGCAGCTTGCCGTGTTGCGCATGGGCCAGTTGCAACGCCCGCAACACGCCGGGCACCCCTACCGAACGGCCGCCGATCTGCGCCTCCCTGAACGGCATGGGTGAGCCGTCGGCTTGCAGGAACAACTTTTCCGACACCGCCGCCGGGGCTGTCTCGCGGCCATCGTAGGCCTGCACGCGCTGGCCGTCCCAGTACAGGATGAACGCCCCGCCACCAATACCACTGGATTGTGGCTCGACCAGGGTCAATACCATCTGCATGGCGATGGCCGCGTCGATGGCGCTGCCACCGGCCCGCAGCATCGCCCGCCCCGCCTCGCTGGCCAGCGGGTTGGCGGCAGCGACCATGTGCCGGCTGGCGTGCACCGGCTGCAGGCCAGAACGATAGCCGGAGGCCAGTTCCGGTGGTGCTGGCAGTACCGCATCGGCACATGCCCAGCCACTGGTAGCCAGCAGGCACAGGGCGCTTGTCAGGTGGGTGAAGAATGTCATCGTTTGCTTCCTGCCATTACCTGTTCAGCACGGCACTGTCGGTCATACGCAAACATCACTGCAAGCCCTGGCAGCTTTTCCGGCATGGATGCACGCAGGCAGGCACGGGCTTCAGGTCACCTCCTCGAACGGCAGGCCCACATAGTTTTCGGCAATGTTCACCAGCCCCGCCGGCGAAGTCAGGAAGTACTCGCGGTCGGCCTCCTGCATCTTCTGGTCCCAGGCGTCCTTGTGGCTGCCGAAATCATGCAGCAGCTGGGTCATGAACCAGCTGAAGCGTTCGCCCTTCCACACCCGGCGCAGGGCCAGCGGCGAATATTGCTGCAGCAGCTCGGTACGCCCTTCGCGGTACACCTTGAGCAGGATG
This sequence comes from Pseudomonas sp. TE21394, assembly GCF_054057835.1. Classification (NCBI taxonomy): domain Bacteria; kingdom Pseudomonadati; phylum Pseudomonadota; class Gammaproteobacteria; order Pseudomonadales; family Pseudomonadaceae; genus Pseudomonas; species Pseudomonas sp. TE21394. Next base: position 4,926,940 of record NZ_JBSRZR010000001.1, read on the forward strand.
CGGTACAGATAGTTGACGTCCGAGGCGGCCAGGTTCAGGCCCTTGGCCCCGGTGGGCGGGACAATGTGCGCGGCGTCGCCGACCAGGAACAGATGACCGTACTGCATCGGCTCGACCACCAGGCTGCGCAGCGGCGCGATGCTCTTCTCCAGGGCCGGGCCAGTCACCAGGCGTGCCGCCACGTCTTCGGGCAGGCGTGCCTTGAGCTCATTCCAGAAGCGTTCATCGGACCACGCCTCCAGCTGATCCTCCAGCGGGATTTGCAAGTAGTAACGGCTGCGTGTGAGCGAACGCTGGCTGCACAGCACGAAACCGCGCGCATGGTGCGCGTAGATCAGCTCGTGATTGACCGGCGGGGTATCGGCCAGCAGGCCCAGCCAGCCAAACGGGTAGACCCGCTCGTACTGCTTGAGCACACCGTCGGGGATGCTCTGCCGCGAGACACCGTGGAAGCCGTCACAGCCGGCGATGTAGTCGCAGTCCACGCGGTGGACCTGGCCGTCCTTCTCGTACGTCAGGTAGGGCCGCTCGCCCTTGAGTTCATGCAGCTGGACATTGCTCGCCGAGTAGAGGGTCGGCGCCCCACTGGCTTGACGCGCCTGCATCAGGTCACGTGTCACTTCAGTCTGGCCGTATACCATCACCGTCTTGCCGCCGGTCAGGGCCTTGAGGTCCAGGCGCTGGCGACGCCCGCCAACCAGCAGCTCGACCCCTTCATGAACCAGTCCTTCGCGGTCCATGCGCGCAGCCACGCCGGCTTCGCGCAGCAGGTCGACCGTACCTTGTTCCAGCACCCCGGCGCGGATCCGACCTAGTACATGCTCCGGGGTCTGGCGCTCGACGATCAGCGTATCGATACCGGCATTGTGCAGCAGTTGGCCCAGCAGCAGGCCAGACGGGCCTGCACCAATAATTGCAACCTGAGTTTTCATTGTTGTTGTCTCTATGCGGACGACACCGGCCTCGGACTGGCAGTGAGGCGGCATCTGCTGTTAGGGTTTGCCTTTGCATTTTTACTGGCAAAAACCGCTGCGCAGCTGTGCTATTCCATGCATAACCTGCACTTTTACAAAAAACGTTCGATTAACGGACAGGCGCTCCTGCATGAAATCTCCCCTCTCCGGCGTCCCGGTGTTCACGCTGTATGGCGGAAACCAGGCCTGGCCCGGTAACGACCTGCTGCACTGCGAGTCGATCGAGGCACGTAGCCGCCTGCACCACTGGGAAATCAAGCCACACCAGCACGCCGAGCTGTTCCAGCTGCTGTACGTGCAGCGCGGCCGGGCCGAAGTGGAGATCGAGGGGTTACGCAGCACTATCGGCGAAGCGGCGATCCAGGTGGTGCCGCCGCTGACCGTGCACGGTTTTCGCTTCAGTGCCGATATCCAGGGGCATGTACTGACCTTCGGTACGGCGCTGGTAGCAAACCTGGAGCAGCGCCTGGGCGCGCCATTGGCGGTACTGGCGAAAGCGGCATGCTACCCATTGGGCCAGGACCGTGGGCGTTTGCGCGGCCTGATCGACACCCTGCAGCAGGAGTACCAGGGCAACGCCCCGGCACGGCCAGCGCTGCTCGAGGCCCTGGTGACGGCGCTGATGGTATGGATCAGCCGCCGCCAGCAGTCGGGGCAGGCACCACGCAACCGCGATGAGCGTGACCGCCACTTGCTGGGGGAGTATTTGCGCCTGGTCGAGGCGCATTATCGCGAACACCTGTCGGTGGAGGATTTTGCCGCGCGGCTGAATATCCCCAGCCAGCAGCTGAACCAGTTGTGCCGTGCGCTGAGCGGGCAAACTGCATTGCAGGTGGTGCACCGGCGGTTGCTGCTGGAGGCGCGGCGCAATCTGGTCTACACGCGGATGAGTATCGGCCAGTTGTCAGATAGCCTGGGGTTCACCGACCCGACGTACTTTGCCCGCTGGTTCAAGCGGTTGAGCGGGCAGACCCCCAATGGCTATCGGCGGGCGGCGCAGCCAGACTGAGGCAGGCGCGCACCGGCGACACGTACCTGCGCCTCTGCTTGACGTATACGTCAACCTGCCGTCAGGATAGCCGCATACACCACGCCGAGCCCCAGCATGAGCACCCAGACCTACAGCATCTCCGACTTGTCCCGTGAGCTGGACATCACCACCCGCGCCATCCGCTTCTATGAAGAGCAGGGCCTGCTGAGCCCGGAGCGCCGCGGCCTGGAACGTATCTATTCGGCGCGCGACAAGGTCAGCCTGAAACTCATCCTGCGCGGCAAGCGCATCGGCTTTTCCCTGGCCGAATGCCGCGAGCTGATCGAGCTGTACGACCCCTCCAGCGGCAACCTCAAGCAGCTCAACAGCATGCTGGCGAAAATCGCCGAGCGCCGCGCCCAGCTGGAACAGCAGATGCTCGACATCCACCAGATGCAACTGGAACTGGACACCGCCCAGGAGCGCTGTGAACAGGCTCTGGCCGCCACCCTGAACAACAAAGACAACCGCTGAAAGCCACAGGAAACCCGCCATGTCCTTGCCCAAACACGTCCGCCTGGTCGAAGTCGGCCCCCGCGACGGCCTGCAGAACGAAGCCCAGCCCATCAGCGTCGCCGACAAGGTACGCCTGGTGGATGACCTTACCGAGGCAGGCCTGGCTTATATCGAAGTGGGCAGTTTCGTCTCGCCCAAGTGGGTGCCGCAGATGGCCGGCTCCGCCGAGGTGTTCGCCGGCATCCACCAGCGCCCGGGGGTCACCTATGCCGCGCTGGCGCCCAACCTGCGCGGTTTCGAAGACGCCCTGGCCGCAGGGGTGAAGGAAGTCGCGGTATTCGCGGCGGCCTCCGAAGCCTTTTCGCAGCGCAACATCAACTGCTCGATCAGCGACAGCCTCAAGCGCTTCGAGCCGATCATGCAAGCGGCCAACCAGCACGGCGTGCGCGTGCGTGGCTACGTGTCGTGCGTGCTCGGCTGCCCCTATGAAGGCAGGGTCAACGCCGAGCAGGTCGCGCCGGTGGCGCGCGCCCTGCACGAAATGGGCTGTTACGAGGTTTCCCTGGGCGACACCATCGGTACCGGTACGGCCGGTGATACCCGGCGCCTGTTCGAAGTGGTGTCGGCACAGGTACCGCGCGAGCAACTGGCTGGGCACTTCCACGATACCTATGGCCAGGCCTTGGCCAACGTGTATGCCAGCCTGCTCGAAGGCATTCGTGTTTTCGACAGCTCGGTAGCCGGGTTGGGCGGCTGCCCGTACGCCAAGGGGGCGACTGGCAATATCGCCAGTGAGGATGTGGTGTACCTGCTGCAGGGGCTGGGCATCGAAACCGGCATCGACCTCGACCGGCTGATAGCCGCCGGCCAGCGCATCAGCGACGTGCTGGGCCGTGACAATGGGTCGCGGGTCGCACGGGCACGCAGCGCACACTAGGTCATACGGGTGTCACATGGCTGTGGGTGAGTGTTACCGCCGCCACGTTTTGCAGCGAAAAATCGGGTAACAGGGAAACAAATCGGCAGATTTACAAGCTCTGGCGATTTTCGACAAACCTTTAAGTCATTGATTTACAAGGACTATCGAAAGTTGGCACGCACCCTGCTATATCTTTCGCACAACAACAAAAAAAATGTGACACCCAATAAAAACAACAGGTAACGGCTCTGACATAACAAGAACAACACGGCAGAGACGCAGCAAGCAGATTTTTTTGGAGTCGACACGCTTTTCAGGGGTACGCCCCGCGGTCTGGCACAGAACAATAAAACTACCTCAAGGTAGCGGCAGCCAGGTTCGGATCAGCCATGATGAAAGCAGGTCAGCGCTCAAAAAAATACGTTTGCTCTTGGCCCCGCATGGGGGTCGCCCGCAACACCCGGACAGGCTGACAAAAACAACAACAGGCCGGTCCCAATAATAAAAAAAGAGCAGGCAACAACGCTTTGGGGGGAGCTTCGGCTCCCCTCAGTGCTTCCTGCCCTCCTCCTCTTCCTGCTTGCTCTCATCCTGCCCTTCCAGTTTGTCCACCAGTAGCGGCATCGTGCCCAGCACCAGCAGGGCCAGCACCGTGCTGATCACCGCCGTGGCCTCGCGGCCCATGCCGGCGGCCGTGCCGATGGCGGCAGTCATCCACAACCCGGCGGCCGTGGTCAGGCCCTTGACATGGCTGGGGTCCTGGCCGTTACCTTTCAAGATGGTGCCTGCACCGAGAAAACCGATACCGGCGACGATCCCCTGGATCACCCGGCTCAGGGCATCCTCCTCGGCACCGGCCATGCTCGGCGCCAGCACGAACAGCGCCGCCCCCAGCGACACCAGCATATGCGTGCGCACACCCGCCGACTTGCCCTTGTGTTCACGCTCGAAGCCCAGCACGGCGCCGAGCAAGGCGGCCATCAGCAGGCGCACGAGGATCTGCGTGACCTCGCGGGTATCGGCGATATCGGCGAATTCGGCCTGGATTGCTTGCCAGATGAGGTCCATTGTGCTTGTTCCCGTGCCTGTCATCTGCAAAGGTTGACCGCGATACCCAGCGCAAAGTGCCGCTGAACCTGCCAATGGAGCAACCCACACGATTCCGTGGTCCACCCTGTAACCGCCGCTGGAGGATCACCCCATGCCCATTGAAATCGACCCAAGCACGCGCCGCTGCACCCTGATTGGCGAGGACCTGCGCATTGAAGGCGATGGCCCGGCCATCGAAATCATCACCGATGAACATTTGCGCATGTCGGTGGCCCTGCTCGCCGGCCAGCGCGTGCCGATCACCGAAGCCGAGGCCGATGCGCTGACCGTAGCGGGTGCGATAGATAGTCGCAGGCATCTCAAGGCCAGCGCGCCAGGCTCGGTAATCTAGGGCCTGGCGGGGCGAGCCGGGGAATCTGATACGGTTTTTATCGGGAAATCTGAGCCTGTGCTGATAACAGGCCCATGGCCATAGTGTTCATGCCTGATCGAGGCCTGATGAGCACCGAGCCATGACCGATAGAATCCTTTTCACAGAGATCGCCGTCGCCCCCGCCAGCACCCAGCCACGATGCAACGACAGCGGCATTCACACGCGCAGCTTCAGCGGGCTGTACCGCAACCTGCGCATCGGCTTTGCCGGTGCCCTGTTCGTGCTGTTCTTCGGCACCGCCTGGCTGAACTGGGAGGGTCGCCAGGCCGTGCTCTGGGACCTGGGTAACAGCAAGTTCCACATCTTTGCCGCCACCTTCTGGCCGCAGGACTTCATCCTGCTGTCGGCTTTGCTGATCATTTGCGCTTTCGGCCTGTTCGCCATCACTGTGTATGCCGGCCGTGTCTGGTGCGGCTATAGCTGCCCACAAAGCACCTGGACCTGGCTGTTCATGTGGTGCGAAAAGGTCACCGAGGGGGACCGCAACCAGCGCATCAGGCTGGCCGCCGCCCCCTGGAGCCTGAACAAACTGGGCCGCCGCGTGTTGAAGCACAGCCTGTGGTTGGCCATCGGCCTGCTCACCGGCCTGACCTTCGTCGGCTACTTCACGCCGATTCGCCCACTGGCCGCAGAGCTGTTCACCTTGCAACTGGGCGGTGTGGCGCTGTTCTGGGTACTGTTCTTCACCGCCGCCACCTACATCAACGCCGGCCTGCTGCGCGAAGCGGTGTGCCTGCACATGTGCCCCTACGCACGCTTCCAGAGCGTGATGTTCGACAAGGACACCCTGGCAGTCGCCTATGACCCGCGTCGTGGCGAAGCCCGTGGCCCGCGCAAGAAAGGCAGCGACGCCCGCGCCCAGGGCCTGGGGGACTGCATCGATTGCACCTTGTGCGTTCAGGTATGCCCCACCGGCATCGACATCCGTGACGGTCTGCAGATGGCCTGCATCGGTTGCGCGGCATGCATCGACGCCTGTGACGGGGTCATGGACAAGATGGGTTACACCCGTGGCCTGATCGGCTACAAGTCCGAACACAGCCTGCAAGGTGGCAGCACCCACTGGTGGCGCCCGCGCCTGCTGGGTTACGCCAGCGCGCTGATAGTGATGATCGCGGCGCTGGGGCTGGCCTTGCAACTGCGCCCGATGGTATCGCTGGACGTGATCAAGGACCGCGGCCTGTTCCGCGAAAATGCCCAGGGCCAGATCGAGAACATCTACCTGCTCAAGGTCATCAACAAGACCGCGCGTGCCCGGCACTATCAGCTGCGCCTGGTGGACGCTGACGGTTTCAGCTTGCAGGGCAAGAATGCCTTCACTGTCGCGGCCGGCGACATGAGCGAGGTGCCGGTGTCGGTAGCGCTTCTGGCCGAGCGCCCGGCCAGCAGCTCGCAGACGCTTGGCTTCGAAATCAGCGACCGCGACGACCCCGGCATCCGCAGCGTGGCCAACAGCCGCTTCGTCGCGCCGCTGAACCGTTGATCCCTTACACTAGCTCACCTTGCCTGCCAGGCTTCGACAGAAGGCCAGAATGAAACGCTACGAACGCTTTGCCGATGACATTGCCGAACTGATCCGCTCCGGGGTGCTGGGCCCCGGCGAGCGTGTGCCCTCGGTGCGCTATGCCAGCCAGACCCACTGCGTCAGCCCGTCCACCGTGTTCCAGGCCTATTACCTGCTGGAACGGCGCGGCCTGATTCGCGCGCGTCCGCGTTCGGGTTACTTCGTCAATGCCTACGCCCCACGCCAGTTCAGCGAGCCGCAGGCCTTGCAGCCGGTCAGCGAGTCCACCGCTGTCGACGTCAGCGCATTGGTGTTCTCGATCCTCGACTCGATCAAGGACCCGAACACCGTGCCATTCGGCTCGGCGTTCCCCAGCCCCGAGCTGTTCCCGCTGCAACGCCTGTCGCGTTCGCTGGCCAGCGCCAGCCGCAGCATGGACCCGCGCATGGTGGTCACCGACCTGTCTCCGGGCAACCCGCAGCTGCGCCGGCAGATTGCCTTGCGCTACATGGTCGCCGGGCTGATGTTGCCAATGGAAGAACTGCTGATCACCAACGGCGCGCTGGAAGCATTGAACCTTTGCCTGCAGGCGGTCACCCAGCCGGGCGACCTGGTAGCCATCGAGGCGCCGGCCTTCTACGCCTGCCTGCAGGTGCTGGAGCGGCTCAAGCTCAAGGCGGTGGAAATCCCCGTGCATCCACGCGAAGGCATGGACCTGGGCGTACTGGCGCAGACCCTGGAAAAACACCCGGTCAAAGCCGTGTGGTGCATGACCAATTTCCAGAACCCGGTGGGCGCCAGCATGCCGGAAGCGAAAAAGCAGGCGCTGGTGGCGCTGCTGACCCGGCATCAGGTGCCGTTGATCGAAGACGACGTGTATGCCGAGCTGTACTACGCCCAGCAGGCTCTCAGACCGGCCAAGGCCTTCGACAGCGAGGGCCTGGTGATGCACTGTGGTTCGTTCGCCAAGAGCCTGGCGCCCGGCTACCGTATCGGCTGGGTGGCGGCCGGGCGCTTTGCGCAAAAGATCGAGCGCCTGAAGCTGATGACTTCGCTGTGTGCTTCGATGCCGGCCCAGGCCGCCATCGCCGACTACCTGCAGCACGGCGGCTACGACCGTCACCTGCGCAAGCTGCGCTACGCCCTGGAAGGCCAGCAGGCCAACATGCTGGCGGCCATTGCCCGCCACTTTCCGGCGCAGACGCGGGTCAGCCAACCGTCCGGCGGCTACTTCCTGTGGCTGGAACTGCCCGAGCAGATGGATGCCCTGAAGCTGTTCCACATGGCTCTGGCCCAAGGCATCAGCATCGCCCCGGGGCCGATCTTCTCGCCTACCCGGCGCTTCGGCAATTGCATCCGCCTGAACTATGGCAGCCCCTGGCATGAAGATGCCGAACGGGCCATGGAAACGCTGGGACGGATCATCCGTTCGTTCTGATGGCTGAACGTATTGCGCAGCCTGTGCATCAATGCCCGTGATGCCATGCCTCGCGGCGGCCCCTGCAGTCCCTGGGCGAAAGGATTCGCCGCCTGCTGGGGGGTGGCCCGCAGCCACGCTGAGCGGCTATCCGTGTGCGGGTGAACGCGCTACAGTCTGGGCGTTACCTTTTGTCGGATGTCGGCATGCCTCAACGCGAACTGCTCAACCTGCGCCAACAAGTCGAAAACCTGCAACGGCACAATGCGCTGCTGGAAGCACGCCTTTCCAGCCTTCAGGACCACGGCCAGGACTTCTACCGTTCGCTGTTCGACACCATGGACGAAGGTTTCTGCGTCATCGAATTCTTCGACGGCCCGCATGGCCCGCTCAGTGACTATGTGCACGTGCTGGCCAATGCCGCCTACGCCAAACATGCCGGCATTGCCGATGTGGTCGGGCAGAAGCTGCGCGAAATGGTACCCGACGAGGCGGATGATTGGGTGGCACGTTATGGCGCTGTGCTGCGCACGGGCGAACCCCTGCACTTCGAACAGGAACTGGTTGCCACCGGGCGCGTGTTATCCATTACCACGTTCCGCATTGAACCCGCCGAGAAGCGCCAAGTGGCCGTGCTGTTCAAGGACGTCACCGAACGACGACGGGCAGAACAGGCCTTGCAGCGCCTGAACCAGGAGCTCGAGCAACGGGTAAGCACCGCACTGGCAGAACGCAGGCTGTTTGCCGAGTTGGTCGATCACAGCATGGTCAACGTGCACGTGATCGGCAAGGATATGCGCTGGCTGGCTGTGAACCGGCAGGCCAGGCACGATTTCCGGCTTCTGTACGGGCAAACGCCGGAAGTCGGCGATTACATGCCCGGGCTGATCAACCACGACTACACCGAGCAGACGCCGATCCTGCCACTCTGGCAACGCGCGCTGGCGGGCGAGCAGTTCGTCGCGACAGGCGCATTTGGCCAGGCACCCAGGCAACGCCATTACGAGCTGCGCTTCAACGCCCTGCGTGACCATGACGGCGAGATCAAGGGCGCTTATCTGTTCGCCTATGACATCAGTCAACGGGTGCAGGAGCAAGAACGTCTGGCCAAGGCCGAAGAGGCCCTGCGCCAGGCGCAGAAAATGGAAGCGGTAGGCCAGCTCAGCGGCGGCATCGCCCACGACTTCAACAACCTGCTGGGCGGCATCCTAGGGGCCCAGGAGTTGATGCGCCAGCACCTGCGACAGTCGCGCTTCGATAGCCTGGAAGGGTTGCTGGAGCTGTCCAGCGGCTCGGCGCAGCGGGCTTCTTCGCTGGTGCACCGGCTGCTGGCGTTTTCCCGCCAGCAAACCCTGCAACCCTGTGCCACGCAGGTGGCCACGCTGGTGGCAGGCATGGAGGAGCTGCTGTGCCGCACCATCGGCCCGTCCATCAACCTGACCAGCCGCTTTCCCTGCCAGCTGTGGCCAACCTTCATCGATCCACCGCAGCTGGAAAGCGCCCTGCTCAATCTCTGCATCAATGCCCGCGATGCCATGCCCGGCGGTGGCGCGATCGAGATTCACGGCGACAACCTGGTGCTGGACGAGGAGCAGGCCCGCGCAATGGAACTGCCAGCCGGTGAATACGTGCGGCTGAGCGTTACCGACAACGGCAACGGCATGACGCCGGAGGTAGCCGAGCGCGCAGTGGACCCTTTCTTCACCACCAAGCCCATGGGCCAGGGCACTGGCCTGGGCTTGTCGATGACCTACGGCTTCGTGCGCCAATCCGGCGGCCAGCTACGGCTATTGTCGACACTTGGCGAAGGTACCCGCATCGAGTTGCTACTACCGCGCCACCACGAGCAACCTGAAGCGCCGGCCGCCGTGGCAAAGGGCACGCTGCCAGAGCAACGCAGCCCGGACGCGCAGCGTATCCTGCTGATCGAAGACCAGGTCGCCTTGCGCCTGGTGGTCTGCGAAGTGCTGGAGGAGTTGGGTTATCGGGTCGATGCATTCGAGAACGGCCCGTCCGCCCTTGCCCACCTGCAGGACGGCGAGCGTCCAGACCTGCTACTCAGCGACATCGGCCTGCCGGGTGGCCTGAATGGCCGCCAGGTGGCAGAACGTTGCCGCGAGCGCTACCCCGACCTCAAGGTGCTGTTCATCACCGGTTACGACGAAAGCGCAGCGCTCACTGACGGCCAGTTGCTGCACGGTACGCTGGTGCTGACCAAACCGTTCGAGCTGCAAGTGCTGGCCGAACGGGTGCGCATGCTACTGGATGGCTGACCGGCGGGCTCAGCGCCCGCCGCCCAGGTCGATGAAGCTGCCGGTGGAATACGAGGCTTTGTCCGAAAGCAGCCAGAGAATGGCCTCGGCGACTTCCTCAGGGCGCCCGCCACGGCCCATGGGCAAGCCGGATTCAAGCTTGCTGACACGCTCGGGGTCGCCGGAAAGCGCATGGAACCCGGTATGGATATAACCCGGGCGAACGCCATTGACCCGCACGCCCTCGCCTGCTACTTCCTTGGCCAGGCCAATGGTGAAGGTGTCGAGTGCGCCTTTGGAGGCGGCGTAGTCCACGTATTCGTTGGGCGAGCCCAGGCGTGCGGCCACTGACGACACGTTGACGATGGCCCCGCCCTGCCCGCCGTGTCGACGCGCCATGCGCAGCAGGGCGTGCTTGGCGCAGAGCATGGGGCCGACGACGTTGGTTTTCATGACCTTGAGCAAGCGAAACTCGGACATCTCCTCGACCCGGCTCTGCTGGCCGATGGTGCCGGCATTGTTGACCAGCGCGGTGACTGGGCCAAGTGCCTCGTCGACGCGCCGGAACAGCTGTATGACTTCATCCTCGACGCTGGCGTCGGCACGCACGGCAATGGCCTCGGCGCCCAGGGCGCGAACCTGGTTGAGGACATTCTTCGCGGCCTGGTCGTCGGCGTGGTAATTGATGCAGATGCGGTAGCCCTGGCGGGCGGCCAGCAGCGCTGTGGCGGCGCCGATGCCACGGCTGGCACCGGTGATGACGATGACGTTCTCCATGGACTTGCCGAAGGTTGGAAAAGGGAGGTCCGACGATAGGGGAAAACAGACGGTATGGGAACAGCGAAGGGGGTTGGATGGCGCTCGATATCCGCCCCACCCAACGGCACAAGCCAAGCCCCCCGTGTCAATGCCCCGCCGACGCCGGCCCCGCCTTGGCGGTAAAGGGCGGCTTGGCAAACCACACCAGCAGGATCAACCCGGCAAACACCCAGGTCATCAGGGTGAAGTAATCCACTGTCGACATCATGTAGGCCTGGCCGTTGAGCATCTGCTCCAGCTGGGCATAGCTTTGCGGGCTGGCCCCGCCCAGTTGCTCCAGGGTATGCCGTGTCGCCGGGTCGAACTGGCTGATATGTTCGCTCAGGTAGGCATGGTGCTGGTCCGCCCGGCGAATCCAGATCCAGGTCGTCAACGACGCCGCAAAACTCCCGCCCAGGGTCCGCAGGAAGGTCGCCAGCCCGGAGCCATCGGCGATCTGGTGCGGCGGCAGGTCGGACAGCAGGATGCTCAGGGTCGGCATGAAGAACAGTGCCACGCCGATACCCATGAACAGTTGCACCAAGGCCACGTGCTGGAAGTCCACCTCGCTGGTGAACCCGGCGCGCATGTAGCAGCTGGTACCGATCGCCAGAAATGCCAGCCCCGCCAGCACGCGCAGGTCGAAACGGTGCGCGTACTTGCCCACGAACGGCGACATGATCACCGGCAACAGGCCGATCGGCGCCACCGCCAGGCCCGCCCAGGTGGCGGTGTAACCCATCTGCGTCTGCAACCACTGCGGCAGGATCAGGTTGATGCCGAAGAATCCCGCATAGCCGCCGACCAGCACGAGGGTGCCGACCCGGAAGTTGCGGTGCACGAACAGGCGCAGGTTCACCACCGGGTGGCGGTCGGTCAGCTCCCAGATCACGAACACCGCCAGGAACACCAGCGAAACCAGGCTGCCGGTCACGATGAACGACGACTCGAACCAGTCCAGGTCGTTGCCTTTGTCGAGTACTACCTGCAAGGCGCCGACACCAATGATCAGCGTCAGCAGGCCGATATAGTCCATCGGCTGGCGGCTGGTGACCACCGGCCGGCTGCGCATCTGCTGGCGCACCACGGCTGCGGCGAACAGGCCGATGGGCACGTTGATGAAGAAGATCCATGGCCAGCTGTAGCTGTCGGTGATCCAGCCGCCCAGGATCGGCCCGGCAATCGGCGCCACCACCGTCACCATCGCCAGCAATGCCAGGGCCATCCCGCGCTTGGCCGGTGGATACACCGCGATCAGCAACGTCTGGGTCATCGGGTACAACGGCCCGGCCACCACGCCCTGCAGCACGCGAAAACCGACCAGTTCCGGCATCGACTGGGCAATCCCGCAGAGGAACGAGGCCAGCACGAACAGCAGCGTGGCCCAGATGAACAGCTTCACCTCGCCAAACCGTCGGCTGAGCCAGCCGGTGAGGGGCAAGGCGATGGCGTTGCTCACCGCGAACGAAGTGATGACCCAGGTACCCTGCTCGTAGCTCACCCCGAGGTTGCCGGAAATGGTCGGCAGGGCCACGTTGGCAATGGTGGTGTCGAGCACCTGCATGAACGTTGCCAGCGACAGGCCGATGGTAGTCAGCAGCAGGCTCGGCGGGGTGAACTGGGCCGCGGCGGTATTGCTCATCGCTGCGCCGTCTTGCCGGGGGCGCTGTTTTCGTGGATCAGCCGGGCGATCAGGTGGTCGGCTTCGACCAACTGGCGATCATAGACCTGGGTGGTATAGCTGGCCTGCTGGGGTGGCTGCTGAGCCAGTGCCGGGCCGCTCTGGTCATGCAAGTCGACTTCGACCACGGTGGACAGGCCGATACGCAGCGGGTGCTCCTTGAGCTGGTCGGGGCTGAGGTGAATGCGTACCGGCACCCGCTGGACGATCTTGATCCAGTTACCCGTGGCATTCTGCGCTGGCAACAGGGCGAAGGCACTGCCGGTGCCGGCGCCAAGGCTGTCGACCGTGCCGCTGTACTTGACCTCGCTGCCGTACAGGTCGGCGCTGACCTGCACCGGCTGGCCGATGCGCATGTCACGCAACTGGGTTTCCTTGAAGTTGGCATCGATCCACACCTGATCCAGTGGAATCACCGCCATGGTCGCAGTGCCAGGCTGCAGGCGCTGGCCCAGCTGCACGGTACGCTTGGCCACGTAGCCGGTCACCGGCGCGACCAGGGTGGTACGGGCATGGTCGAGGTAAGCCTGGCGCAGGTCGGCAGCGGCCGCCATCACCTCGGGGTGCGAGGACACCACGGTGTCGTCGACCAGTGCACTGCTGGTACTCAGTTGCTGGCGCGCGCTGTTGACCGCGGCCTGGGCCACGCTCAGGTCATCGCGGGCATGGGACAGCTCTTCAGCGGCAATCGCACCGCTGTCGGCCAGCACCTTGCGTCGGTTGAAATCCTGCTGAGCCTTGCGCAGTTCGGCCTGGCGGGTTTGCAGTTGGGCCTTGAGCGAGTCGACGTTGCTGTACAGGCCGCGCACCTGGCGCACGCTGCGCGCCAGCCTGGCTTCGGCGGACTGCAAGGCCACTTCGCTGTCGGCCGGGTCGAATTGCAGCAGCACCTGGCCGGCATGCACCAGGTCGCCGTCATCGGCTCCGATGCTGGTGACCGTACCGCTGACCAGCGGCGTGATTTCCACCACGTTGCCGTTGACGTAGGCATCGTCGGTGCTTTCGTGCCAACGCCCGACCAGGCTATACCAGGCCCAGGCGCCAACAGCGGCCAGGATCACCAGCAACAACAGGCCTAGCAGCCAGGCCTTGCGCTTGCGCGATGACTCGGGTGCTGCGGTGGGAGACGGGGTGTCTACGGAAGTGGCCATGACAGTACCTTGGAAAATGCGTGACAGGGTTCAGCGATCGCCGAAGCGGCGGATCGTCAACGGGTCGCCGGCAGCGAGCAGCACCTTGGCCAACAGGCCCTCCAGAGCCTTGAGTTCTTCGGCGTCCAGCGCGCCGCACAATTCGTTCATGGCGGCGGCGCCGATTTCCGGCAGCCGGTCGGCCAGGCGCTGGCCGTCGGCAGTCAATGCCAGGCGCACCTGGCGACGGTCGTCGGCGCAGCGATTGCGCACGATCAGTTCCTTCTGTTCGAGGCGGTCGAGCATGCGGGTCATCGAACCGCTGTCCAGCCCCAGGTAGCGGCACAATTCGGCCGGGGTATCCACCTGGTACTGGGTGACGATGATCAGCACCTTGAACTGCGCGGCGGTGACGCCCTCGGATTCAAGGTGCCAGTCGAGGATGCGGTCCTTGAGGATCGCCGCGCGGCCAAGCAGCATGCCGATGGCGCAGGTCTGGAAGTTGTCTGGGGTGAAATGGGCCATCAGCGACTGCTCGGGTAAGTGTGTAAAAATATTACTGCTTAGGCAGTGAATGTCAAAGCTTTGATTAGCAGGCTATGAAATATTTCATGCCGGTGCCTGCCCGCCGGTTGCTCCTACAGGGCACGCAGGCCCAACGCCTGCACCGCACCGCAGGCAATGGCAATGCCGACCAGCTCGGCCAGGCTTTGCGCCTGCAAGCGTTTCATCACCCGGCCACGGTACAGGTCAACGGTCTTCACGCTAACGCCCAGCCGCTCGGCAATCTCGCGGTTGTTCAAGCCTTGGGCCAACGGCACGAACACGTCGCGCTCGCGTGGTGTCAGGGCATCGATACGCGCCTGTACCTGAGCCAGTGCCTGGTCGTCCTGGCGCGCCCGCCCGGCCCGTTCCAGCGCGGCCTGCACGCTGTCGAGCAGCAACTGGTCGTTGTACGGCTTTTCGATGAAATCGCAGGCGCCGGTCTTGAACGCCCGCACCACGATCGGCACATCGGCATGGCCACTGACGAAAATCACCGGCAGTGCCAGGCCGCGTTCACGCATCGCCTGCTGCACCGCCAACCCGCCCAGCCCCGGCATGCGCACGTCCAGCAGCACACAGGCAGGCCCGTCATCAACACAGGCGTCAAGAAACGCCTGCCCGCTGGCGAACGGCAGGGCCTGCAAACCTACCGACTGCAGCAGCCACACGGTCGAATCCCGCATGCCCTGGTCGTCATCGACCACATACACTTTCGCTTGCACTGCGCCTCTCCTTATCCCCTGCTGACCACCAGACGGCAGCACAGCACCAGCCCACCCTTGTCACCGGCCCGCGCCCACAGGCTGCCGCCAAAGCCTTCGATCAGGCTGCGACTCATGCTCAACCCCAGGCCCAGGCCATCGGCCTTGCTGGTGGTGAACGGCGTGAAGATTTCATCCAGTTGCCCGGGGGCTACGCCCGGCCCCTGGTCGGCCACTTCCACCAGCACGCCGTCGCCATCGCGCGCGGCGCTCAGCAGGATACGCGACGGCCGCTCGCCGTGCTGCTCGCGGTTGGCCTCGATGGCGTTGCGCAGCAGGTTGAGCAGCACTTGCTCCAGCAATACCCGGTCGGCGTACACCGAGGGCAGTTGCGCGCTCATGCGCAGTTCCACCAGCACCTGGTCGCGCGCAGCTTCCCAGGCACACAGGCGCATGGCTTCACCGGCCACCTCGGCCACGTCCAGCGCCTGCAGGCGGCGCGGCCCCTTGCGCAGGAAGGCGCGCAGACGGCGGATCACTTCGGCGGCATGGGTGGCTTGCTCGCTGATGCGCTGCAGGCCCTGCCCGACCCGCTCGCACGCCTGCGGATCGTGCGCCACACCCTGCAGGTAGCGCTGGCTGGCATTGGCATAGTTGACCACGGCGGCCAGCGGCTGGTTGATCTCGTGGGCGATACCTGAAGCCAGCTCGCCCAAGGTGGCCAAGCGGGCACTGTGCGCCAGGCTCTCCTGGGCCTCGATACGCAAGGTGATGTCGCGGGACACGCTGACCACCTCCACCACCGCGCCGGTGTAGGTTTCGCGGATCGCCCGGCTGGCAATCTCGAACCAGCGGTAGCCGCCTGCGGCCAAGCGCACCCGGCAGGTCATGGTGTGGTAACCATCCTGGTCCAGGGCCGCCGCGGCCTGACGCAGCACCTGGCGGCGTTCGCGCGGGTGCAGCAGGCTGTGTACGGCCATGCCGCGCAATTGCTCGGGCCACAGGCCGAGCAGGCGGAATGCCGCCGGCGAGGCATCGAGAAAACGGCCATCAGGGCTGTGCCGGGAAATGAGGTCGGTGGTGTTCTCGATGATCAGCCGGTACAGGCGCCGGGCGCGGCTGGCCTCGCGCGCACCGTGGCGCTCGTCACTGGCATCGCGACAACGCGCCAGCACTTGCTGGCGCTGATCGTCAGGGATGAAGTTCCACAACACGATGCGCTCGCCGACCTGCACCTCGACGTCGGCAATTGCCCGGTGCTGGCGCAGGCAGGCGCGCACCAAGGCGGCACAGTTGGCCGGCAGCCAGTTGGCCAGTGCGGGGCCGTCATCGAGCCACGCCTGCATTGCCGGGTTGAGCGCCAGCGGCCTGGCATCACCCGCCAGCATCAGGCTGGGCTGGGGGTCCTTGGCGAGCAATGGGTAGGCGGTCTTGTTCACAGTGAACGGCTCGTTGCTCTAGTAGTTCTACTATATTGCTATAGTCTATATTCCTAATACCATAGCGACTCGCGTAAAAATGCGGCAAGGGTAGCGGTCTAACATTCCGCCACCCTGCACCCTGAACAGAGCTAACAATCAGCCACCGGGGGTCCAGCGCACTGGCTGCGCCTGCCTCCCTTACAGGACTACTGCATGTCGATCTATGCCCAGGGCCTGATGCCCGCAGCCGTCAACCATGTCGCCCTCACCCCGCTGAGTTTCATCGAGCGCACCGCTGCCGTTTACGGCAACTACCCCGCAGTGATTCACGGAGCCATCCGCCGCAACTGGCAGGAAACCTACCAGCGCTGCCGACGCCTGGCCAGCGCCCTGGTAGGCCGGGGTATCGGTCGCGGCGATACCGTGGCGGTGATGTTGCCGAACATTCCGGCCATGCTCGAGGCCCACTTTGGCGTGCCTATGACCGGCGCCGTGCTCAACACCCTGAACGTTCGCCTGGACGCAGAGGCCATCGCCTTCATGCTGCAACATGGCGAGGCCAAGGTGCTGATTACCGACCGCGAGTTCCACACGGTCATCGAGGCTGCCCTGGCCTTGCTCGAACACCCGCCACTGGTGGTGGATGTGGATGACCCGGAGTACGGCGAAGGCCGTGCGCTCAGCGCACTGGACTACGAGGCATTCCTCGCCGAAGGCGACCCGGAATTTGCCTGGCAATGGCCCGACGACGAGTGGCAGGCGATTTCGCTCAACTACACCTCCGGCACCACCGGCAACCCCAAGGGCGTGGTCTATCACCACCGTGGCGCCTACCTGAATGCCCTGGGCAACCAGATGACCTGGGCCATGGGGCATCGCCCGGTGTACCTGTGGACCCTGCCGATGTTCCACTGCAACGGCTGGTGCTACCCATGGACCATCACCGCGCTGGCCGGCGCCCACGTTTTCCTGCGCCGGGTCGACCCGCAGAAAATCCTCAACCTGATCCGCGAACACCGGGTCAGCCACCTGTGCGGTGCGCCGATCGTGCTCAACGCGCTGGTCAACATGCCCGAGGCGGCCAAGGCGGCCATCGAGCACCCGGTGCAGGCCATGGTCGCCGGCGCCGCACCACCTGCCAAGGTCATCGGTGCCGTGGAGGAAATGGGCATACGGGTGACACACACTTATGGCCTGACCGAAGTCTATGGCCCGGTGACCGTGTGTGCCTGGCATGACGAATGGGACCAACTTGCGCTCGAAGACCGCGCGCGGATCAAGTCACGCCAGGGCGTGCGCTACCCGACCCTCGACGGCTTGATGGTCGCCGACCCGCAGACCCTCGAGCCGGTACCGCGCGACGGCAATACCTTGGGCGAGATCTTCATGCGCGGCAACACCGTGATGAAGGGCTACCTGAAAAACCCCGAGGCGACCGCGGAAGCCTTCCGTGGCGGCTGGTTCCACACCGGCGACCTGGCCGTGTGGCATGCCGACGGCTATGTCGAGATCAAGGACCGGCTGAAGGACATCATCATCTCCGGCGGCGAGAACATCTCCACCATCGAGGTCGAGGACGCCCTGTACAAGCACCCCGCCGTGCTGGAAGCCGCGGTAGTGGCACGCCCGGACGAAAAATGGGGCGAAACCCCATGCGCCTTCATCGCCCTCAAGCCCGGCCGCGAAGACACTCGCGAAGCCGACATCACCGGCTGGTGCCGCGAGCACCTGGCCGGGTTCAAGGTGCCGAAGACCGTGGTGTTCGGCGAACTGCCGAAAACCTCCACCGGCAAGATCCAGAAGTACGTGCTGCGCGACCGGGCCAAGGCCCTCTGAAACCCTGGCGGCCTTTTCGCGGTTTTACCTGCGACCAGGCCAGCCCAGATTGCCCATCTTTCAAGAGTTCCGCGATGACCACCTATACCGCCCCCCTGCGCGACATGCGCTTCGTCCTGCATGATGTGTTCAACGCCCCTGCCTTGTGGGCCCGCCTGCCGGCCCTGGCCGAACGCATCGACGCCGAAACCGCCGATGCCATCCTCGAGGAAGCGGCCAAGGTCACCGGCCAGCTGATCGCCCCGCTCAGCCGCAACGGTGACGAGCAAGGCGTGCGCTTCGAGGCCGGCACCGTCACCACTCCCGATGGCTTCCGTGAGGCCTGGCACACCTACCGCGAAGGCGGCTGGGTCGGCCTGGGTGGCAACCCCGAGCATGGCGGCATGGGCATGCCGAAAATGCTCGGCGTGCTCTTCGAGGAAATGCTCTATGCCGCCGACTGCAGCTTCAGCCTGTATTCGGCATTGAGCGCCGGCAGCTGCCTGGCGATCGATGCCCACGCCAGCGAAGCGCTAAAGGCTACCTACCTGCCGCCCCTGTACGCAGGCCGCTGGGCCGGCACCATGTGCCTCACCGAGCCCCATGCCGGCACCGACCTGGGGCTGATCCGCAGCCGCGCCGAACCCCAGGCCGACGGCAGCTACCGCATCAGCGGCAGCAAGATCTTCATCACCGGCGGCGAGCAGGACCTGACCGAGAACATCATCCACCTGGTGCTGGCCAAGCTGCCCGACGCACCTGCCGGAGCCAAGGGTATTTCGCTGTTCCTGGTGCCCAAGTACCTGGTCGAGGCCGATGGCAGCCTGGGCCGACGCAACCCCGCGCATTGCGGCTCGGTCGAACACAAGATGGGCATCAAGGCCTCGGCCACCTGCGTGATGAACTTCGACGGCGCGGTCGGCTACCTGGTGGGCGAGCCGAACAAGGGCCTGGCCGCGATGTTCACCATGATGAACTACGAACGCCTGTCCATCGGCCTGCAAGGTATCGGTTGTGCCGAAGCGTCCTACCAGAGCGCCGCCCGCTATGCCAATGAGCGCCTGCAAAGCCGTGCCGCCAGTGGCCCGCAGGCCAGGGACAAGGTGGCCGACCCGATCATCCAGCACGGTGATGTACGGCGCATGCTGCTGACCATGCGCTCCCTCACCGAAGGTGGCCGGGCGTTCGCCGCCTACGTTGGCCAACAGCTGGACCTGGCGCGCTACGCCGCCGACGCCGGCGAACGCGAGCACGCACAGCGCCTGGTGGCGCTGCTGACGCCGGTGGCCAAGGCGTTCTTCACCGACAACGGCCTGGAAAGCTGTGTGCTCGGCCAGCAGGTGTATGGTGGCCACGGCTACATCCGTGAATGGGGCCAGGAGCAGCGCGTGCGTGACGTGCGCATCGCCCAGATCTATGAAGGTACCAACGGCATTCAGGCCCTTGACCTGCTCGGGCGCAAGGTGCTGGCCGACGGCGGCCAGGCACTGGCCAGCTTTGCTGCCGAGGTACGCGCCTTCAGCCTCGACGCGCCGCTGCACCGTGAAGCCCTGCAAACGAGCCTGGCGCGGCTGGAGGCGACCAGCACCTGGCTGCGCTCGCGGGCCGGCGACGAACCCAACCTGGTCAGTGCCGTGGCGGTGGAATACCTGCAACTGTTCGGGCTCACCGCGTATGCCTACATGTGGGCGCGGATGGCCGCGGTGGCGCTGGCCAAGCGTAACGAGGATGGCGCGTTCCATGAGGCCAAGCTGGCGTGTGCGCAGTTCTACTTCCAGCGGGTGCTGCCGCGTGGCTTGGGCCTGGAGGCGAGCATTCGTGCAGGGAGCGCCAGTCTCTATGGGATGACAGCCGAACAATTCTGATCGCCCGGCCCGGCGGGACTGCAAGGAAGCCCGTAGTTCTGCCGCGAAGGGTTCTCAAACGCTGGAAAACCGTTGCCAATCCGACGAAAAACCAACACAACTGGGAGTCACTCGCCATTACCTCGGTTCTCGGGAGCCCTGCGCCAAGGGTAGAATGCGCAAAACCCGGAGCCGCAATGAACCACGACCGCCACGCCCCCAGCCCAGACGATGCCATCACCGAAGCCGCCGCGCACTGGTGCATGCGCCTGCACGCCGAGGACTGCTCGGTCGCCGAGCGTGAGGCGTTCAGCCGCTGGCTGTCGGCCAACCCGCAGCACGCCGAGGAATACCAGGCAATGCTGGAGATCTGGCAAACCGCCGACCTGCTGCCACGCAACGCCACCGTCATCGACTTCAACCCGGCCGTCCAGCAGCAGGCGCGCCGGCGCGGCTGGCGGCCATTGGCGTCTGCTGCCGCCATCGCCCTGGCGGTGCTGCCGCTGGCTGGCTGGGTGGGCTGGGAACAAGGCTGGCTGCCCAACCACTACCAGCACTTCGCAGCCGGCGAGCGCATGCAGACCGTGGAACTGAGCGATGGCAGCACGGTGCAACTCAACCTCAATACCGAGCTCACCTACCTCAACTACAAGGACCAGCGCCAGGTCACGCTCAAGCGTGGCGAGGCGTTCTTCAAGGTGCGCCACGACAGCGACCACCCCTTCATCGTGCATGCAGGCAGTGGCCAGACCCGTGTCACCGGTACCCAGTTCAACGTGTGGAAGTACCAGGACCAGGTCAAGGTCACGCTGGTGGAAGGTTCGGTACTGGTGTCCAGCGACGGCAATGACGGAGGCTACCGCCTCGGCCCGGGGATGCAGGCCAGCTATCGCCAGGGCGATTTCGAACCGCAACTGCAACAGAGCGGCGATTACGGCAACAGCCTGGCCTGGCGCGACGGCAAACTGGTGCTCGAGAACCTGAGCCTGGCCCAGGCCCTGCCGATGATCAACCGTTACCTCGATGCACCGCTGCTGCTGGCCGATGCCAGCACCGGGCGCATTCGCATCAGCGGTATCTACAACACCCGCGAGGTGGGGCGCCTGGTCAACAACCTGCCCAAGGTGCTGCCGGTCTACCTGACCCGCAGCAAGGATGGCAGCACCGTGCTCAACCGCATCTCGCCACCACCCGACAAGGGCTGACGCCCCGCCCTGCCCTACAGCGTCATCGCTGCCAGCCAGCCGAACGCCAGCAGCGGCAGGTTGTAGTGGATGAAGGTAGGTACCACGGTGTCCCAGATGTGGTGATGCTGGCCATCCACGTTCAACCCCGAGGTCGGGCCCAGGGTCGAGTCCGAGGCAGGCGAACCCGCGTCGCCCAGGGCACCTGCAGTCCCCACGATGCACACCGTGGCCAACGGGTCGAAGCCCAATTGCACGCACAATGGCACGAAGATCGCCGCCAGGATCGGAACAGTGGAGAAGGACGAGCCAATGCCCATGGTTACCAGCAGCCCTACCAACAGCATCAGCAAGGCACCGATACCCTTGCTGTGGTTGATCCACTGCGCCGAGGTTTCCACCAGGCTTTTCACCTCGCCGGTGGCTTTCATCACATCGGCGAAGCCCGAGGCGGCGATCATGATGAAACCGATCATGGCCATCATCTTCATGCCCTCGGTGAACAGGTCGTCGGTGTCTTTCCAGCGCACGATGCCCGACAGCGAGAAGATCAGGAAACCGACCATGGCACCGATGATCATCGAGTCCAGCCACAACTGGACGATGAACGCCGCGGCAATGGCCAGCCCGGCCACCAGCAGCGTCAGCGGGTTGTACTGCACGCTCACCTGCTCTACCTGCCCGATGCGCGCCAGGTCGTAGTCACGCTTCCTGCGGTAGCTGACAAATACGGCCAGCAACAGCCCGGCGAGCATGCCGGCGGCCGGAATGGCCATGGCGTGGGTGACATTGACGCCGCTCACATCGACGCCCGCGCGGGCGACGTTGGCCAGCAGGATTTCGTTGAGGAAGATGTTGCCAAAGCCCACCGGCAGAAACATGTACGGGGTAATCAGGCCGAAGGTGATGACGCAGGCGATCAGCCGGCGGTCGATGCGCAGGCGGGTCAGCACATAGAGCAGCGGTGGCACCAGCAACGGGATGAAGGCGATGTGGATGGGCAGGATGTTCTGCGACGACACCGCCACTGCCAGCATCAGGCCGACCAGCAACCATTTGACCTTGCCGCCATTGGCATGGCCCTGGCGCTCGATCATGCCCAGGGCGCGGTCGGCCAGGGCATGGGCCAGGCCGGACTTGGCGATGGCCACGGCAAAGGCGCCCAGCAATGCATAGGACAGGGCCACCGTGGCGCCGCCGCCCAGACCACCATTGAACGCCTTCAGCGTACCCTCGATGCCCAGGCCGCCCACCAGCCCACCGGCCAGGGCGCCAATGATCAGGGCGATGACCACGTGCACGCGGGACAGGCTGAGTATCAGCATGATGCCGACCGCGGCGATCACTGCATTCATGGTTGCTTTACCTCATTGCGACAGAAAAAAAGCGCGAACTCTGAAGCACTGGGCGACAGAAGTCAAAAGCGCCATGTAACGGCAAATCATCAATGCCTGGCGCAGACCCGGCAGGCCGGAAGGTTAAATTGAACGTTTGAATAAAGAAAAAGCCGCGCCAGCCGACACAGTCGTCAGCCACACTCCTATTACAAGGGACCCATCCCATGCCTTTGCGACAACTTTCCATCCAGTGGAAGATTACCCTGCTCGCCGGTCTCTGCCTGGCCGGCATCGTCACCCTGCTCGTCGGCCTGTCGCTGTACCGCATGGACCACAGCTCGGACCTGGTCAAGGCCAGCAGCATGCAGATGCTCACCGAGTCGGCGCAGTCGCGCATCGAATCGCAGGGCGAAGTGCAGGCACTGAACATCCGCCGCCAGTTCATGGACGCCTACCAGTACGGTGCCGGCTTCGCCCGCCAGGTGCTGTTCCTGCGTGAGCAGGCCGAAAAGCGTTTTCTCGATGCCTTCGACCTGCGCGAGGACATGACCCGCCAGGTGCGCGCCGCCTTGCAGGCCAACCCTGACCTGCTGGGCCTGTCGCTGGTATTCGAACCCAATGCGCTGGACAACAAGGACAACCTGTTCGCCGGCAAGGCGGACCTGGGTAGCAACGCAACCGGGCGCTTCGCCCTGTACTGGTCGCAGCCGCGGGTCGGCCAACTGACTTCCATGGCCCTGCCGGAAAGCGACATGGCCAACACCGAGATCGGCCCCAGCGGCCAGCCAGCCAACACCTGGTGGGTCTGCCCGCGTACATCCGGCAAGGTCTGCGTGGTGGAACCGTACTTCTATGACATCGATGGCCAACAGGTACTGATGACCAGCATCGTCTTCCCGCTGCGGGTAGACGGCAAGGTGATCGCCACCCTGTCCGTGGACATCAACCTCAACAGTCTGCAGGCCCTGAGCCAAGAGGCCAGCCGCAGCCTTTACGAAGGCCGGACCACGGTCGGCATCCTCAGCCCGGTCGGCCTGCTGGCCGGCTACAGCGCCGACGCCAGCAAGCTGGCCCAGCGCTTCGACCAGGTCGATACGGCCAAGGGCGCCGAACTGGTGCGCACGCTGGCCGATGGTAAGTTGACCACCTTGCACGACCAGCAGCGCCTCAAAGTGCTGGCAGCGTTCCGTCCGATCCCGGATGCCCAGCCATGGGGCGTATTGCTGGATGTGCCGGAAGATGCCCTGACCGGGCCGGCCGAGGCGCTGAAGCAGGAACTGGACGCGCTGAACACCAGCGGCACCCTGCTGGAGCTGGGCCTTGGCCTGGCCGCGGCAGTTGCCGGCCTGTTACTGGTGTGGCTGATGGCCCGCGGCGTGACCCGGCCGATCCTCGGCGTGGCGGCCATGCTCAAGGACATCGCCAGTGGCGAAGGCGACCTGACCCGCCGCCTGACCTATCAGAAGCATGATGAGCTGGGCGAACTGGCCGGCTGGTTCAACCGCTTCCTCGACAAGCTGCAACCGACCATCGCCGAGGTCAAGCGCTCGGTGCAGGCTGCCCGTGGCACCGCCGACCAGTCTTCGGCCATTGCCACGCAGACCAGCGCCGGCATGGAGCAGCAGTACCGCCAGGTCGACCAGGTGGCCACCGCCTCGCACGAGATGAGTGCCACCGCCCAGGATGTCGCCCGCAGCGCCGCACAGGCCGCCCAGGCCGCACGTGACGCCGACCAGGCGACCCGCGAAGGCCTGGCGGTGATCGAGCGTACGACCACCAGTATCGATGCGCTGGCTGCCAACATGAGCGAAGCCATGGCCGAGGTCGAGGGCCTGGCGCAGAACAGCGAGAAGATCGGTTCGGTGCTGGAGGTGATCCGCTCGATCGCCGAACAGACCAACCTGCTGGCACTCAACGCCGCCATCGAAGCCGCCCGCGCCGGTGAGGCAGGACGTGGTTTTGCCGTGGTGGCCGACGAAGTGCGCAACCTGGCCCAGCGTACCCAGGAGTCGGTGGAAGAAACCCGCCAGGTGATCGAGTCGCTGCAGAACGGTACCCGTGAAGTGGTCGGGGCGATGGACAACAGCCACCGCCAGGCCCAGGGTGGTGTCGAGCAGGTTGGCCAGGCGGTCACTGCGCTGCAACGCATCGGCCAGGCGGTGACGGTGATTACCGACATGAACCTGCAGATCGCCTCGGCCGCCGAGGAACAGAGCGCCGTGGCCGAAGAAATCAACAGCAACGTGGCGACCATCCGCGACGTCACCGAGTCGCTGTCGGGGCAGGCCAACGAATCGGCGCGGGTCAGTCAGTCGCTGAACAGCCTGGCCAACCAGCAACAGGCCTTGATGGACCAGTTCCGCGTATGACCGCAGGCAGGGCCGGCCCCCGCCGGCCCTGCAACCTCGTGGTCGCCGGGCAACCGGACGGGTCGTCTACACTTGCCGCACCACTCAACGGCAACCGACGAGGGCCTGGATGAAGAAGATCCCCACACTGTTGGCCGGCCTGCTGCTCACCGTAGGCCTGGCCAGCACCGACAGCGCCGCCTCGGCTGAACGCAGCGAGCCCATCCACTTTGGCGCCATAGGCTGGGAAAGCGGTGCCTTGACCACCGAAATCCTGCGGCTGATCGTGGAGCGTGGCTATGGATACCCCACCGACACCCTGCCCGGCAGCACGGTCAGCATGGAGGTGGCGCTGGCCCGTAACGACCTGCAGGTGATAGCCGAGGAGTGGGCCGGGCGCAGCCCCGCCTGGGTCAAGGCCGAGCAGGCGGGTGAAGTGTATGCCTTGGGCGATACCGTGAAAAACGCCGAAGAAGGCTGGTGGGTGCCGGCTTATGTGGTCGAAGGCGACGCTTCCCGCAACCTGAAGCCCATGGCACCCGATCTTCGCAGTGTCGAGGACCTCAAGCGCTACCCGCAGGTTTTTCGTGACCCCGAATCGCCCGGAAAAGGGCGTTTTCTGAACAGCCCCAGCGGCTGGACCTCGGAAACCGTCAACACCCAGAAACTCAAGGCCTATGGCCTGGATACGCTGTACAGCAACTTTCGCACGGGCTCGGGCGCCGCGATGGATGCCGAGATCGGCTCGGCTATCCGCCGTGGTCAAGCCGTGCTGTTCTATTACTGGAACCCGACCCCGTTGATGGGCCGCTACAAGCTCATACGCCTGGAAGAACCGCCGTTCGATGCCCAGGCCTGGGCCACCCTCACCGATGCCGGCAACCCCAACCCGAAAGGCAGCCGTTCGCTGCCGGCGAAGTTGTCGATCGGGGTGTCCAAGGCCTTCCATCAACACTACCCGGAGCTGGTGAAGGTGTTCGAGCAGGTCGAGTTGCCCATCGATCGGTTGAACCAGGCGCTGGCCGAGATGAGCGAAAAGCGCACCCCACCCCGTGATGCCGCCCTCGCCTTCCTGCGCGACAACCGCGAAGTGTGGAAAGCCTGGCTGCCTGCGGATGTCGCTAGCAAGGTCGAGGCTAGCCTCTGAGCAGCGGCTTGCCGGCTACAGGGCCGGGCCTGACAATGCAGCACTGACCGTTCAGCCCGGACCCACCTGCATGTCCCTCAAAGCCCTGCGCACCTTGGTGACCATTGCCCGCCACGGCACTTTCGCCCGTGCCGCCGACCTGCTCAGCCTCACCCCCTCGGCGGTGAGCCTGCACATCAAGACCCTCGAAGACGAACTGCACGTGACACTGTTCGACCGCAGCCGCCGGCAAGTGGCACTGACCGAGGCCGGCCAGTTGGCGGTTGCCCGTGCCGAGACCATCCTGGCTGCCTATGACGAACTGGCCGACGCCCTGGCCAGCGGACCGAGCCTGCGCGGCCGCCTGCGCCTGGGGGCGATCCATACGGTACTGGCGCGGCGCTTGCCCAAAGCGCTGGTGTGGCTGAAGGCACACCACCCGCAGTTGCACATCAGCGTCGCCTCCGGCATGTCGGCAGAACTGGCGCGACGCGTGGAAGATGGCGAACTCGATGCAGCGATCACCACCGAACCGGTCAGTCCCTACCCGCAGAGCCTGGAATTCACAGCGCTGTTCGAAGACCGCTTCTGGGCCATCGCCAGCCCCGAGCTGGCCGGGCGCAGCGTGGCGCAGTTGCTGGCCAGCCAGCCGTTCCTGCGTTTCGACAAGCGGGCCTGGGCCGGGCGACAGATCGAACAGGAACTGCGCCGCCAGCATCTGCAAGTGAGCGAACAGATGGAGCTTGACAGCCAGGAAGCCTTGGCACGCATGGCCGTCATGGGCCTGGGCGTAGCCATCATTCCCATGGCTGACGAGGACCTTGCCCGGTTGCCACCGGCCACTTGCTTGCCGTTTGGCGAACCGCAACTGATACGGCGGGTGGTGTTGCTGGAGCATGAGAAAAGCCAGCGGCGCCATCTGAGTGCAGTGCTGAAGACCGCGCTTGAAGCTTGAGATCGCGGCCGCTGCTGCTGCGTAAGCCTGCTTGCCGGCCAACATGCAGTTTTTCTCAACGGTCAATGAAGAAAACAACGTTTTTACAGATCGGTCGCGACCCGTAGTCTGTGCCTGGTACCCGTCCATGGAACACTGACCATGCTCCACTTGCTGCTGACCACCCTGCTACCGATCATCCTGCTGATTGCCCTGGGCTCCTTCCTGCGCTTGCGCGGCTTCCTCGCCGAAAGCTTCTGGCCTGGCGCCGAACGCCTGAGTTACTACGTGCTGTTGCCATCGTTGTTTCTGCACGGCCTGGCCAGCGCCAACCTCGACGGCGTGCCGGTGCTGGGCATGGTCGCCGTGCTGATGCTCTCGACCCTGGCCGGGGCGCTTCTGCTGGTGCTGTACCAGGGCGCAATGAACCACGATGGTGCCGATTTCACCTCGGTGTTCCAGGGCGGCATCCGCTTCAACAACTACATCGGGGCCACCCTGGCAGCCGGCATCTACGGCAGCGCCGGCATCGCCCTGGCTGCAGTAGCCAACGCCGCCATCGTACCCTTGGTCAACCTGCTTTGCGTGCTGGTGTTCGCCCGTTTCAGTGCCCGCCATAGCTCACCTGCCACGGTGCTACGGGCGATCTTCGCCAACCCCTTGATCATCGGTTGCGCTGGCGGCTTGCTGCTACGTGCCAGCGGGCTGGGCCTGCCGGCCAGTCTCGAACCTACGATAAAGGCCCTGGGCCAGGCCGCCCTGCCGCTGGGCCTGCTGTGCGTCGGGGCCGCCCTGGGCGGCGCCAGCCTTGGCCGGCAGGTACGCCCGCTGATGGCCGCAGCGGCGTTCAAGTTCTTGGTCATGCCACTGACCACCTGGGGCTTGTGCCGGCTGCTCGGCCTGGGTGGCCAGGCGGCGACGGTGGCGGTGCTGTTCCAGGCGCTGCCCACGGCTTCCTCGTCCTATGTAATGGCCCGACAGATGGGCGGTAACGCACCGCTGATGGCGGCCATCATCGCCTTGCAGACCGTGGCCGCCGCCGCGACCTTGCCCTTGGTACTCATGCTTACGCTTGACTAGACTGTGAACCAGCCCACAGATCGGGAGCGTGCCCATGCGCCTTGCTTGGATAATGATCGGCCTGGCCTCGGCGTTTCTCGCGGGCCCCTTGCAGGCGGCCGATGCGGCCAAGGCCGCCGTCGCCGAGGACAAGGCCGAAGTACTCGAAGAAAAAGTGGTGGACGACGCCCCACCTCCCAGGAAGGCCGAAATCCTCACCCCAGGTGAGGCGCAGGCCGTGGACCCGGCCGGCCAGGCGCCGCTGGATGACAGCCTCACCTGCCTGGCCCGCACCGTCTACTGGGAAGCCAAGGGTGCCGACGCCGAAGACATGGCCGCCGTGGCCAGTGTGGTGCTCAATCGCCTGGGCCGCGAGGGCTTCCCGGACACCATCTGCGGCGTGGTCAAGCAGGGTGTCGAAAGCAAGGCCTGCCAGTTCTCCTGGTGGTGCGACGGGCGACCCGACCAGGTGGAGGAGCCGCAGCGCTACGGCATCGCCAAGGAGATCGCACGCAAGGCGCTCAACCAGCAACTGAAAGACACCACCGGTGGCGCGCTGTATTTTCATGATCGCAACGTGCACCCGGACTGGGCCAAGGTCTATCGCAGGACGGCCAAGACACGGCATTTTCTCTTCTATAAGCCAAACCAGGCGCTGGCCCGCTGAACCTCGCCCAGGTCAGTCACGGCAATGAGGCGCCTGATCGCACTTTTTCGGCGCTGGCAGGTCTACTCCCTCTTTTGCCGCCAGCAACGAGTGCCGGCGTTTTCATTGCTTTGCACGATCCCGGGCCAAAAGCCCCGGGCTTGTGTAGGATGAGCAGCGCAAACCACGACGCTGCCAGTCATAGGGAGATCCACATGCGCGTCCTGTCATCCGTTGCCGCCTTGTCGCTGGCCCTGGTCGTCTCGACCAGTGCACTGGCTGCCACCGGCGAAGAGGCGCAACTGATCGATTCGATCAATACCTACCGCAGCAAGGCCCAGCCTTGTGGTGGCGAAGCGTCGCTGGAGCTGCCGCCGCTCAACAGCGATACCCGCCTGGCGTTGTCGCCAGAAGGTACCCGCGACCTGCAGCAGGCCATGACTCGCGCCGCCTACCCCATGGTCAACGTGCAAGCCATCAGCCTGTCCGGGCCGCGTGATGCGCGCGCCGCGATGCATGCCATCGAAGAAAGTTTCTGCCAGGTGGTGCTTGACCCGCAGTTCGTCGATATCGGCGTCAGCCAGGAAGGCCGCGAGTGGCGCATCGTGCTGGCCAGGCCGCTGCTCAGTGGCCGCCTGGGCGACTGGCAGGCCGAAGGACAGAAAGTGCTTCAGGAAATCAATGCCGCGCGCAAGGTGCCGCGCCAGTGCGGTGGCCAGCCGTTTGCCGCCGCCCCCGCGCTGAGCTGGAGCGGGGTATTGGCCGGCGTCGCCGCCAACCACACCCGGGCCATGGCCAACCAGAACTTCTTCGACCACATCGACAAGGATGGCCGTACCCCCGGTGACCGGGCCGAACTGGCCGGCTACCTGTACCGGCAGATTGGCGAGAACATCGCCGCAGGGCGTGATACCGCGCACAAGGTAGTCGATGGCTGGCTGGACAGCCCGGGGCATTGCGCCACGCTGATGAATCCGGAGTTCCGTGAACTGGGGGCTGCCTATGCGGTGGATCCTAAAAGCGATGCGGGCATCTACTGGACGGGGGTGTTCGGTGCCCCGCAATGAACCAGGTTCACAGGTGATGCGGCTACCGTCGATGCTGTACAGTTGCTCACTTACGTCGCCCTCAACGAGGCATACCCCGCCATGGCACTGGACACCTGGCTGATCTACCTGCTGGCCAGCATCGGCCTGTCGCTCACACCAGGCCCCAACAGCCTGCTGGCCCTGAGCCACGGCGCCATGTACGGCGCACGGCGGACGTTGTTCACCATCATCGGCGGGGTGTTCGGCTTCAGCGCCCTGATCGCCCTGGCCATGTTCGGCCTCAGCGCATTGCTGCAGGCCTCGGCCTCGGTACTGAACGTGCTCAAGTGGGTGGGGGGAGCCTACCTGGTCTGGCTGGGAATCCAGCTGTGGCGCAGCCCGGGCCTGCACCTTGAGTTGACCGGGCAAAGCGCCCGGATGGGCAATGCCAGCCTGTTCCGCCAGGGCCTGTTGTCGGCCATGGCCAACCCCAAGGTGCTGTTGTTCTATGGTGCGTTCCTGCCGCAATTCATCGATCCGCAGCGTGGGCTGTTGTCGCAGTTCGTGGTCATGGCCGCGACCTTTGCCAGTGTCGAGTGCCTGGTCGAATACCTGTTGGCCCGCCTGGCGTTTCGCATCCGCCCCTGGCTGGCCAAGGGCGGCAAAGGCTTCAATCGCTGCTGTGGCAGCCTGTTCGCCCTGATCGGCGTGGCGCTGCCGCTTGGGCGATGAGCCAGGCAGCTTGCGCAGCAGGCGCGTCGTCCTTCAGTTGCGGCGGGCCTTGGCCAGGAAGATGACCAAGGCTACACCCGGCAACCCTGCCCCCACCCACGCCACGCCCTGCCAGCCGAACTGGCTGAACACTGCGCTGGCGACCGCCGAGCCCAGCGCCCCGCCGAGGAAGATGCTGGTCATGTACACCGCGTTGAGCCGCCCGCGGCTGGCCGGGTCCAGCGCGTACACCTCGCGCTGGCCGATCACCATGTTCATCTGCACGGCGAAATCCAGCAGCACCCCGGTCACGCCCAGACCAATCACGCTGTAGCCCGGCGCTGTCAGCCCCAGCAGCAGGGCCGCCGGGGCCAGCAGCAGCGCCAGCAGCGAGCCAGCACGGGCATGCCCGGCATCGGCGAGGCGACCGGCCAGCGGGGCGGCAACGGCACCCACCGCGCCCACCAGGGCGAATACGGCGATCTGGCTCTGTGACAAGCCATGCTCACCGGCCAGGGCCATCGGCACCGCGGTCCAGTACAGGCTGAACGCCGCGAACATCAACGCCTGGTACAGCGAGCGCTGGCGCAGCAAGGGGTAGCGGCGCAGCAGTGTCAGCAGCGACAGCATCAAGCCGGCATAGCTGGCCTTGTGCTCGGGGCGACGCTGCGGCAAGGTCAGCGCCAGCAACAGGATGATCGCCAGCATGACCCCGGCGGCACCGATGAACACCGCGCGCCAGCCAAAGTGGTCGGCCACCACGCTCGACAGCGGGCGCGCCAGCAGGATGCCCAGCAGCAGGCCGCCCATGATGTTGCCGACCACGCGTCCACGCTGCTGCTCCGGCGCCAGGTGCGCCGCCAGCGGGATGAGCATCTGCACCGCTACCGAACTGAAACCGATCAGCAGCGCATAGCCGAGGAACAGCTGGCCCTGGCCACTGCGGCTGGTACCCGCCAGCAGCAGGCTGACCCCGGCGAGCACCGCCGTGGCCACCATCAGCCGGCGGTTTTCCAGCAGGTCGGCCAGCGGCACCAGCAACAACAGGCCCAAGGCGTAGCCTAGCTGGGTGAGCGAGACGATCAGGCTGGCATGTTCGGTGGACAGCCCAAGGTCCGGGGCGATCAGCCCGACGATGGGCTGGGCATAGTAGATGTTGGCGACAATCGCGCCGCAGCAGAACGCCAGCAGTGCGACCAGGGTCCGGCTCAGGCCGGTGACTGCCGGCTGCGCGGCGGCAAGGGAGGGATTCATGCGAGGTTCCTCGGCAACGGATGGAATATGCTGTCACCTTAACCAGCGACGCTGACGCCGGGAATCCGGCGCTGGCGCAACGCGCTTTTGCGGGCTGCGCAACGCTAGCCACGCGGTGTCAGCAAGCCTTCGCAAAAGTGCATGAACGCATTCACCCGCCTGGAGCCACGGTGGTTGGGCAGGTACAGGGCGTTGATACTGCTGTTGGCCGCCCCGGGGCTGGCTTGCCAGTCCGCAAACACCCGCTGCAGGCGCCCCGCGGCGACATCCTCGTGCAC
This sequence comes from Pseudomonas sp. TE21394, assembly GCF_054057835.1. Classification (NCBI taxonomy): domain Bacteria; kingdom Pseudomonadati; phylum Pseudomonadota; class Gammaproteobacteria; order Pseudomonadales; family Pseudomonadaceae; genus Pseudomonas; species Pseudomonas sp. TE21394. The sequence continues at coordinate 4,958,816 of NZ_JBSRZR010000001.1, forward strand.
CAGCCAATCGGCCAGCAGCGCAATGCCGCTGCCGGCCAACGCGGTTTCGCGCAACAGGTCGGCATTGGCACTGCGCAACGGCCCGCTCACATCCAGTTCCAGGCTCTCCTGCGCCCGGGCCAGACGCCAGGGGCGGCCTTTCTGCCCGTAGCGAAAGCGCAGGCAGGCGTGCTCGAGCAACTGCCGTGGATGCTCCAGTGCCTCACGCCCGGCCAGGTAAGCCGGGCTGGCCACCAGCCACCGCTCGAAGCGACCCAATTGGCGACACACCAGCTCATCATTGGGTGAAGGGTCACCCAGGCGGATCGACAGGTCGTAGCGGCCATCGAGCAAGTCATCCAGGCGGTCGCTGAGGTCGATGTCCAGTTCCAGTGCCGGGTGCTGCGCCAGGAACGCCCCGAGGTGCGGGGCGATGACCCGCCTGCCGAATTCTACCGGCAAGCACAGGCGCAGCACGCCAACAGGCTCCTCGCCGCGGTCGGCGACGCTGGCATCGGCCTCGTCCAGCGCTTCAAAAATGCCCCGGGCGCGCTCGTAATAGCGCGCGCCGGCCTCGGTCAGGCTGACCTGGCGCGTCGAGCGGTTGAGCAAGGTGGCGCCCAACGCGGTTTCCAGGGCATCGACCAGGCGCGTCACCGACGAGGTCGCCAGCCCAAGCCTGCGCGCGGCAGCCGAAAAGCCCTGGGCATCGACGGTGGCCACGAACATTTTCATCGCCAGGAGTTTGTCCATTTGCTGCCCGTCTTCCAAATCTCGGAAAGTTCTTACAAACGACCGGGCGGGTCAAGAAGCGCGGCGCCTGGAAATCGCGTCCATAGTGGAAGCAGTCCCCTTCGAGCGAGGCACTCCATGACTTTGCACAACCTCTTGACCGACCTGCCCCCTTGCGCCGCCACCAGCGCTGAACGTGTCGATGAACTGCTCAGCCGCCCGGGCGTACGCGTGGAACGTATCGTCTCCACTGGCCAGGCCAGCCCGCCCGGGTTCTGGTACGACCAGGCCGAAGGCGAATGGGTGGTCCTGCTCAGCGGTGCCGCGGGCCTGCGCTTCGAACATGAACAGTACACCCGCCTGCTGGCAGCGGGCGATTTCCTGGACATCCCGCCGCATTACCGCCATCGCGTGGAATGGACTGCCCCCGGCACAGCGACGATCTGGCTTGTGGTTTTCTACAGCAATGGCACTCCGTGGCCGGCGCAACCGGAGGACCTCCCGGCCTGGCCCGCATGAACGGTTTCTTTCTCGTCATTTTCATCGCCTGATCCATACTTTTAGCGGCACTCAGCCCAGTTAGAGCCTGCGACAATCAGTCCCGGTAAATTATGTACCAACTTGTTAATTAGCAAGCTAAGCGTTTAAACTGCGCGCATTCCACCTGCTGAGATCCCTGGCATGAAAGCAATACCGCGCGCTTCCGGCGCCACACACATCATCCTGGTCGGCCTGGGCGTGATCATCGCCCTGCTTGGCCTCCTCCTGGCGGCGGGCGGCGTCAAGCTGGCCGGCCTGGGCGGTTCCTGGTACTTCCTGATCGGCGGCCTGGCCATGGCCATCGCCGGCGCTCTCATCGCATGTCGCAAGCCGGCTGGCGCCTGGCTGTACGCGGCGTTCCTGGTGGGTACCGCGATCTGGGCACTGGTCGACGCGGGCCTGGTGTTCTGGCCACTGTTCTCGCGCCTGTTCATGTTCGGCGCCATCGGCATGGTGGTGGCACTGGCCTATCCGCTGCTGGCGCGTGCCAGCGGCGCCAGCAGCGGCCGTGGTGCCTATGGCGTGGCCGCAGCCATGGCCGTGGCGCTGGTCATCGCCGTCGGCAACATGTTCGTTGCCCACCCCACTGTCGCCCCTGCCGGCAAAGGCCCGGGCATCACCCCGGTCGAAGCAGGCAAGCAGCAGAAGGACTGGGCTCACTACGGCAACACCGAAGGCGGCAGCCGCTTCGCCGCGCTGGACCAGATCAATCGCGACAACGTCAGCAAGCTGCAGGTGGCCTGGACCTACCACACCGGTGACGTGGCCATCAGCGACGGCAACGGTGCCGAGGACCAGCTGACCCCACTGCAGGTTGGCAACAAGGTGTTCATCTGCACCCCACACAACAATCTCATCGCGCTTGACGCCGACTCCGGCAAGGAGCTGTGGAAGAACCAGATCAACGCCCAGTCCAAGGTCTGGCAGCGCTGCCGTGGCATGGCCTATTTCGACGCCGGCGCGCCAATCGCCCAGCCAACCCAGCCCAACAGCACGCCGGTCACCCTCGGTAGCGTGCCGGCCGGTGCCAACTGCCAGCGTCGCCTGCTGACCAACACCATCGATGGCCGCCTGATTGCCGTAGACGCCGACACTGGCGAGTTCTGCCGGGGCTTCGGCAACAACGGCCAGGTCAACCTGATGGCCGGCCTGGGCAACGTACCGGACTCCTACTACCAGCTGTCCTCTGCACCGCTGATGGCCGGCACCACGGTGGTGGTCGGCGGGCGTGTCGCCGATAACGTGCAGACCGACATGCCTGGCGGCGTGATCCGTGGTTTCGACGTGTTCAGCGGTGAAATGCGCTGGGCCTTCGACCCGGGCAACCCGCAAGACCGGCAGGCGCCACAGGGCGACAAGACCTACGTGCGCAGCACCCCGAACAGCTGGGCACCGATGTCCTACGACCCGGCGATGAACACCGTATTCCCTGCCGATGGGCTCGTCGTCCACCGATATCTACGGTGTCGAACGCACCCGGCTGGACCACACCTACGGCGCTTCGGTGCTGGCCCTGGACGCCACCACTGGCAACCAGAAATGGGTATTCCAGACCGTGCACAACGACCTGTGGGACTTCGACCTGCCGATGCAACCGAGCCTGATCGACTTCACCAAGGACGACGGCCAGTCGGTACCGGCGGTGGTGATCGGCACCAAGGCGGGGCAGATCTACGTGCTCGACCGCGCCACCGGCAAGCCGCTGACCCAGGTCGACGAAGTGCCGGTCAAGCCCGGCAACATTCCCAACGAACCCTATTCCCCGACCCAGCCGAAGTCGGTGGGCATGCCACAGATCGGCGCACAGACCCTGACCGAATCGGACATGTGGGGCGCCACCCCGTATGACCAGCTGCTGTGCCGTATCGACTTCAAGAAGATGCGTTATGACGGCCTGTACACCGCACCAGGCACCGACCTGTCGCTGAGCTTCCCGGGATCGTTGGGCGGCATGAACTGGGGCAGCATTTCCACCGACCCGGTGCATGGTTTCATCTTCGTCAATGACATGCGCCTGGGCCTGTGGATCCAGATGATTCCGTCGCAGAACAAGGGCAGCGCGGCCTCCGGCGGCGAGGCCCTGAACACCGGCATGGGCGCCGTACCGCTCAAGGGCACGCCGTATGCGGTGAACAAGAACCGCTTCCTGTCGGTAGCCGGTATTCCGTGCCAGGCGCCACCATTCGGCACCCTGACCGCCATCGACATGAAGACCCGCCAGGTGGCCTGGCAGGTGCCGGTCGGTACCGTCGAGGACACCGGCCCGCTCGGCATCCGCATGCACCTGCCGATCAAGATCGGCCTGCCGACCCTCGGCGGCACTCTGTCAACCCAAGGTGGCCTGGTGTTCATCGCCGGTACCCAGGATTTCTACCTGCGTGCCTATGACAGCAGCAACGGCAACGAGATCTGGAAAGCCCGCCTGCCCGTGGGCAGCCAGGGTGGCCCGATGACCTATGTCTCGCCGAAAACCGGCAAGCAATACGTGGTGGTCACTGCTGGCGGCGCGCGCCAGTCGACTGACCGTGGCGACTACGTGATGGCTTACGCGCTGCCTTAAGACCGCGTCGCCTGCTTCGCGGGGCACGCCCGCTCCCACAGGGCCACCAGCGGCCTTCGTGGGAAGCGGGCTGGCTTGCAAATACCCCTGGAACACACACCGAGATTCAGTAATGCCCTGCGTAACCCGCATCACCCCCAGCCTGGTGCTGGCCCTGGCCAGCACCACCGCCCTGGCCGACGCCGACCTGACTACCCGCAGCACGCTTAGCGGCGACTGGGGCGGCCTGCGCCATCAACTGGAAGCAGATGGCGTCAAGTTCACAGGCGACTACAGTGGCGAAACCGCCTACAACGCCCATGGCGGCCTGCACCGCTCGGCACGCTATTCGCAAAACCTGAAACTGGGCGTGCAGTTCGACCTGTCGAAGCTGTATGGCCTGGACAATGGCGGAAAAGTCCAGCTGACCGTCAACGATCGCCGCGGCAACAGCGCCTCGGAAGACCTGGTAGGCAACCGCCTGCCGATCCAGGAAAACTACGGTGGCCTCTACACCCGGCTCACCGAACTGAGTTACGAGCGCACCCTGTTGACCCCGGCGCTGAACGTCAAGCTCGGCTACATGGCCATGGGCAATGACCTGGGTGGCCTGGACAGCGGCATCCTGTGCAACTTCATGAATGCCGGTTTCTGCGGCCACCCGCTGAACATGTCCGGCGGCAGTGGCTGGACCAACTACCCCAATGCGCACTTGGGCGTGCGGGTGAAATACGACTTGTCGCCAGCCTGGCAACTGCGCGTGGCAGCGTTCAATGTCGACCCCGAGAGCAACGGCAACGCCAGCCGGGCCTGGCACCTGGGGCCCAAGCACACCACCGGCACCGTGGTACCGGTCGAGCTGGTGTACAGGCTGCAGCACGAGCTGCCTGGCGAGTACAAGCTGGGCTACTACTACGACAGCTCCGATGTGAAGCGCATCGGCAGCGATGAACACGTGTCAGGCCGCGGCGGCCACTACCTGCTGGTCGACCAGGCGCTGTGGAATGACCAACGCTCGCCGGGCCGCAGCCTGCATGCCTTCGGCCAGTACTCGGCATCGAGCAAGGCCGCCTCGCCGTTCACCCGCTGGTATGGTGCCGGCGTGGTGCTGTACCAGCCGTTCGAGGGGCGCCCGAAGGATACCGTGGCGCTGGGCTATGGCCGCGCCGTGCCCAACCCGCGTAGCCGCGACGTACTGGAGGATGCCGCATACAACGCTGGCCAGCCGTTCCCCGATATCGACAGCGCCGAGCAGCTGATCGAGCTGAGCTATGGCTACCAGGCCACGCCGTGGCTGAACCTGCGCCCGGACATGCAGTACATCATCGAGCCAGGGGCATTCTCCGGGAAAGCCATCGACAACGCGCTGGTGCTTGGCCTGCAGGTCAAGGCAACCTTCTGAATACCGGGGCCGCGCTGCGGCCCATTCGCGGGTGAACCCGCTCCCACAGGTACTGCACAGGCCTTGAGACTGACGAGATCCTGTGGGAGCGGGTTTACCCGCGAATGGGCCGCAGCGCAATCAATCCTGCCTGAGGTAATCCACCAGCCTCAGCAACATGGCATCACAGCCCCGCAACTGTTCGACACTGACAAACTCGTCCGGCTTATGCCCCTGCTCCATGCTCCCGGGCCCGCACACCACGGTCGGGATGCCCGCCTGGTCGAACAACCCGCCTTCGGTGCCAAACGCCACCGTACCGAATGCCTCCGAGCCGCTGAGCAACGCCACCAACTGCGCCGCCTCACCGTCTGCCGGTGTCGCCAGCCCGGGATAGGCACTCAACGGTTGCAGGCGTATGGCGCTGGCCGCGTCGACCTTGCGCATGCGCGGTAGCAGCTCGGTCTCGGCATAGGTCTGCAATTGGTCGGCCACTGCCTGCGCTGCAAAGCCTGGCAATGCGCGTACTTCGAAATCGAACTCGCACTCTGCCGGCACGATGTTCAGCGCCCTGCCCCCCTTGATCACACCGGTCTGCACCGTAGAGAACGGTGGATCGAAGCGCGTGTCATGATGTTCCGGCAGGGCCAGGGCCTCACCGATATCACCGAGCTTGCCGATCAGCTTCGCCGCAAATTCGATGGCATTCACCCCGTACGGCGCATAGGCCGAGTGACAAGCCGCACCCTGCACCTGGCAGCGCATCGCCAGCTTGCCCTTGTGCCCAAGTACCGGCTTGAGCTCGGTGGGTTCGCCAATCAGGCACAAGCGGGGCTTGTGCGGACGCTGCTCAAGGGCAGCCAGCATCGAGCGTACGCCCAGGCAGCCGACTTCCTCGTCATAGGAAAACGCCAGGTGCACCGGCAGACGCAACGGCTGCGCAACCAACGCAGGCACAGCCGCCAGGACCGAGGCGATGAAGCCCTTCATGTCGGCGGTGCCGCGGCCATACAAGCGGCCGTCACGCTCGCTCAGGGCAAACGGTTCGACGCTCCAGGCCTGGCCGTCCACCGGCACCACATCGGTATGCCCGGACAGCACTATGCCGCCAACGTCGCTGGGCCCGATGGTGGCGAACAGGTTGGCCTTGGTGCCCTCCGGGTTATGAAACAGTTCGCTTTCCACGCCCAGCCCGGCCAGGTAATCGCGGATGAAACCGATCAGCGCCAGGTTGGAGTCGCGGCTGACCGTGGCAAAACCGATCAACCGGGCCAGCAGCTCGCGGCTGGCATCTTCATTCATCGCCTGGTACCCCGTAGCTTGGCGCCGCAGTGGGGTTGAGCGCACGGGTCACGTAGTCCTGCATCTGCGGCCGGTACGCCTGCCACAGGCCCTCGAGCACGCCGATCGGGTCGGCATCGGCCCAGTCCACCCGCAGGTCCACCAGCGGCCAGGTCAATTCGCCGGCAATTTTCAATGCCGCCGAATGCACCGGCCCGGCCTCGCCACCAGCGGCCATCGCCGCCTGCATGGCCGCCAGCAGGCGATCGGCCAGGTGCCCTGCAGCCTGTTCGAAAGCCTGCACCATCGCCTCGATCACCTGGGGCGAAGCCAGCAGGTTGCCGGCTGCCGCGCATTGCCCACCGGCCACGGCATGGTGCGTGCCCAGGGCTTCCTTGCCGGTGAACAGCGCAACCTGGCCATGGCTGTCGATCACCGTCACCTGGCGGTATTCGCTCCAGCCATTGGCGCTCAGCACCCTGTCCAGCGCTGCGGCGGGTGGCAACTGGCCCTGTTCCAGGACATCGAGAATCTGCGGCCCGAGCGCCGGCAAGGTGATGTTCTGGGTGGCCACCGCGCCGACGCCGGCCCGCACCCACGGGCAGCGGGCGCCCACCGCGATGCTCGACGAGCTGATGGCGATACCTAGCTGCCCGGTTTCCTGACAGCGGCCGATGATGGAAAAAGTCATGTCATGGTTCCTGTTGTGCTGTGCGATACAGGGCATTCTGGGTGGACCTTCCGGGAGGCGAAACCACCTTTTTCCGAGGCCTTGCAGAGGAAAAAACTAAGGCTGGGCCAAGCCCCGCCGAATCCGCGCAAATGCTGCTGCACTCGGCCCTGCAAGCCACAGGAACCGGGGCCTTCGCCGATTTATCGGCAAGCCCAAGCTAAATACTATTTTCGCCGTTTCCACGGCATCCCTAGTCTGGCCCCAGGTAACGGCGGTCCTCCAAACCGACCTGACAAAAACCGCCTGAACAAGGGCTCGGACATGACACTGAACAATCTCGAAATCGACACCCTCGTGGTCGGCGCCGGCCAGGCCGGCGTGGCCATGAGCGAACACCTGAGCAAGCTTGGCGTGCCACACCTGGTGCTGGAGCGCAAGCGTATCGCCGAGGCCTGGCGCAGCGGCCGCTGGGACTCGCTGGTGGCCAATGGCCCGGCCTGGCACGACCGCTTCCCGGGGCTGGAATTCGACCTCGACGCCGATGCCTTTGCCGGTAAAGACCAGGTAGCCGAGTACTTCGAGCAATACGTACGCAAGTACAACCTGCCAGTACGCACCGGTATCGAAGTGAAGAAGGTCGTGCGCAACAGCGAGCGCCCCGGCTTCACCATCGAAACCAATGAAGGCATTATCCGCGCCAACCGTGTCGTCGCTGCCACCGGCCCGTTCCAGAAACCGGTGATTCCGGCCATTGCGCCGCAAGACAGCAACCTGCACCAGATCCACTCGGCGGCCTATTACAACCCCGAACAACTGCCTGCAGGGGCTGTGCTGGTCGTGGGCGCCGGCTCCTCGGGTGTACAGATCGCCGAGGAATTGATGCGCGCCGGGCGCCAGGTCTACCTGTCGGTCGGTGCCCACGACCGCCCGCCACGCGCCTACCGCAACCGTGACTTCTGCTGGTGGCTGGGGGTGCTGGGTGAGTGGGATGCGGAAGTCGCCAAGCCCGGCCGCGAGCACGTGACCATTGCCGTCAGCGGTGCCCGTGGTGGCCACACCGTGGACTTCCGCGCCCTCGCCCACCAAGGCATGACCCTGGTCGGCCTGACCCAGTCGTTCGAAAACGGAGTGGCACGCTTCCAGGACAACCTGGTCGAGAACATCAACCGTGGCGACGAAAACTACCTGGCCCTGCTGGACGCCGCCGATGCCTACATCCAGCGCAACGGCCTTGACCTGCCGGAAGAGCCCGAAGCCCGTGAACGCCTGGCCGACCCGGAATGCATGCGCAACCCACTGCTGCAACTGGACCTGGCCGAGGCCGGTGTCACCAGCATCATCTGGGCCACCGGTTACAGCGTGGATTTCAGCTGGCTGCAGGTCGACACCTTCGACACCAATGGCAAGCCCCAGCACCAGCGCGGCGTGGCCCGCGAGCCGGGCATCTACTTCCTTGGCCTGCCGTGGCTGTCGCGGCGTGGCTCATCGTTCATCTGGGGCGTGTGGCACGACGCCAAGCACGTCGCCGGCCACATCGCCACGCAACGCACCTACAGCGCCTACCGCGACCGCCAGCAACGCGCCGCGGATGCGCAGCAACCAACCCGGATCAGCAACGTCAGCACCCTCGGAGCCCACTGATGCCTACCCATACTCGCATCCGCATGTTCAACACCAAGGCCACCTACCCCAACCAGACCCTGGACAACGACTTGTGCCAGGCAGTACGTGCCGGTAATACCATCTATGTGCGCGGCCAGGTCGGCACCGACTTCGAAGGCAACCTGGTGGGCCTGGGCGATCCGCGGGCGCAGGCCGAGCAGGCGATGAAAAACGTCAAGCAACTGCTCGAAGAGGCCGGCTCGGACCTGTCGCACATCGTCAAGACCACCACCTACATCACCGACCCGCGCTTCCGCGAGCCGGTGTACAAGGAAGTGGGTAAATGGTTGAAGGGGGTGTTCCCGATTTCCACCGGCCTGGTGGTGGCCGGGTTGGCCCAGGCCGAGTGGCTGATGGAAATCGACGTGATCGCCGTGGTGCCCGACCAGGCCTAGCGGGATAAGCGTAGCGGGCTTGCCCTGATACCTGTCAGTGCTCTTGCAGCTGCTTGATCTGACAGGCATCAGGCATCATGGCAGACAGGCCGCAACCACTGACCTGCTAGAAACCTACAGTCGCTGACAGCAAGTAGGTACGCGGCGTAGAAAGCGTCAACCCCGGCTCGCTGTCATCCGAGGCCCCGGCCGAACTCCAGTAGCGGTCGTCCAGCACGTTCTCGACACTGGCACGCAAGGTCAGCTGTGTGGCATCCACCTTGAAGGCATAACGCGCGCCCAGGTCATAACGCTCCCAACCGTCGATCTGCTTGCTGTTGTTCTGGTCCAGGTACTGCGAACTCGAGTGGATGCCTCGCGCCGTGAGGGTCAGGCCGTTCACCCCAGGCACGTCCCATTCGGCGCCGAAGTTGACGTTGTACTCGGGCGTGGCCGGCGCCCGGTTGCCATCGTAGACGCCACCGATGGTGCCAGTCAGCTCGCTGTCGATGTACATCACCCCGCCCAGCACTCGCACGCCTTGCATGGGCTCGCCGAACACGCTCAGTTCGATACCGCGGTTGTCGCGCTTGCCATTGGGGCCGAACACCCGCGACCTGGGGTTGGTTTCATAGGCGGGCTGGCGGATGCGGAAGGCACTGGCAGTGAAGGCAACCTGACCCAGGTCGTACTTTGCCCCCACCTCGACCTGGCGGCTGGTGAACGGCGGGAAGATCTGGTCTTCGTTGATCGATGTCGATGGCGCAATCTTGCCCTGGCTCAGGCCCTCCATGTAGTTGGCATACAACGACAGCTGGTCGGTAACCTTGAGCAGCACACCGCCTGAGGGCGACACCTTCTCTTCATCGTAGGCGGTATCGCCCTTGATACCGTCGCTCCAGTCTTCCACCTGCACCCGTTGCCAGCGCGCGCCCAGGGTCAGCAGCAGGCTGTCGTCGAAGAAGCCGAGGGTGTCGGCCAGGGCCACGCCGGAAAAGCGGTTTTCCGTGTACACCTCGGGGTCGATGCGGGTTGGCGTGGCCGGGGTCGGCGTGGCTACCGGGTGATAGAGGTTGCTGGGCGCCGAGGCATAGCGGGCGCCGCCGTTGGTGAAGTCCATGTAGAAGTAGGTGGCGGCCAGGTTCAGCTCATGGCTGACCGGCCCGGTATGGAACCAGTTGCGCACACCGGCCATGGCGGTTCGCACGGTTTCATCCCGGGTAAAGTCGCGCGGCTGCACGGTGAAGTCGCCGGCATCGTTGCTGATGGACACGTTGTGGCGCAGGAAGTCATGGTTGCTCTTGCGTGCACCGACCGCGCCATAGGCCAGCAGCGACTCGCTGATATCGTACTCGGCATGCAGCGCGCCGAAGGTGTCGTTGGTGCGCGCCTTGCTCCAGGCCTGGGCATAGTTGTGGCGCACGTCGTTGGCATCCGGCACCTTGGCATTGGCGCCGATCAGCACCCGCTCCTGCGGTGCATCGGTGTCGCGCTCGGTATGGCCCAGGTCTGCCGAAAGCCGCAGGCGCTCGCCACGAAAGTCCAGGCCCAACACCGCCATTTCGCGCTCGACACGCTGGTGGTCCCATTCGGTGTCGCCCGCCTGTTGCACGCCATTGAAGCGCACGCCGAACTGCTGGCCTTGGCCAAAGCGCCGGCCAACGTCCACCGCACCGCCTGCCTGGCCTGCCGACGCATAGCTGCCGGTAAACTCGGTGAGCGGCTGGTCACCGGCCCGCTTGGGTTGCACATTGATGCCGCCGCCGACACTGCCTCGCGGCGAAATGCCATTGATCAGCTGGCTGGGGCCTTTCAGCACGTCTACCCGGTCGGCCATTTCCATGTCGATGGAGTAGGTCGGCAGGATACCGTACAGTCCGTTGTAGGCCACATCACTGTTGAACAGGCTGAAGCCGCGAATGGTGAACTGCTCGAAGCGCCCACCCGCCGGGTTGGTGGCGCGCACCGATGGGTCGCTGGCGATCAGCTCGCCCAACGTCCGCGCCTGCTGGTTCTTCACCAGTTCGCTGGTGTAGCTGCTGATGCTGAACGGGGTTTCCATGAAGTCGCGCGTGCCAAGCAGGCCCTGTGAACCCTGACGGGCCACCTGGCCACCGGCATAAGGTTGCGTTTCGTTGCCTGCGGCCATGCCGCCGACGATGCTGGTCGGGGCGATTTCCAGGGCACCACCCGCCTGGGGGGCCGGCACCAAGGTGAAAGCGCCCTCGCCCACCGGCAGCAACTGCAGGCCGCTGCCGCGCAGCAGCTGGGTGAAGCCTTCGTTGACACTGTAGCTGCCGGACAGGCCACTGCTCTGCCGGCCGTTGACCAGCGTCGGGTCCAGCGACAGGCTGACCCCGGCCTGGTCGGCAAACCGGGTAAGTGCCGCACCCAGGCTTGCGGCCGGCACCTGATAGCTGCGCCGGGTGGGTTCATCGGCCCAGGCCGGTGCACACAACAACAGGCTCACGGCGAACAGCGGATGTGCCGCACGCGTCAGTGGACGCAGGCGGCAGGACATGACAACAGGCATTGAACAAGGCTCCCCTTTATTTGCTCCTACCGGTAATGACCGGCGAGCAGAAAAAAGGGGACAACCTCATGCGCGATTTTCTCGCGCGGTCAGGCTCACCCAGTAACGCGTGCGCGTGTGCACCTGCAACGGCAGGCTGCCGGCGAGCAAGGCCAGCACCCGGTCGGTGTCGTCGAGGCGGAACGTACCGGTCACCCGCAGGGCCTCCAGTTCAGGCGCCCAACGCAGCACGCCGGGGCGGTACCTGCGCAACTCGTGCAGCAGTTCGCCCAAGGGGCGATCTTCCAGGCGCAGCACACCTTCGCGCCAGCCCAGCAGCCAAGCGTCCAGGCCGGTGACTGGGCCAACTCCAGTCGCATGCAGGCTGGCCTGCTGCCCAGCCTGCAGCAGCAGTGCCGGGCCTTGCTGCGGCAGCAGGTTGGCCGTGCCCTTGAGCAGCGTTACCCGGCAAGCCTGATCGACAAGGCGCAGGCACACCTCACCGGCATCCAGTACGACCTGGCCATAGGGCACCTGCAACGTCAGGCCCGGGGTGCCGGGCAACCTGACTGCCACTTCGCCACGCAGTAAAGTCAGGCGACGGCCACGCACGTCGATATCCGCCGCACTGTCGGTGTTCAACTGCAAGAGTGTGCCATCGCTCAGCAGCACCCGCCGACGCTCTCCGACCGCGGTGTGCATGTCGGCGGTCCAGGCTTCCAGCGGCAGTTCGCGGCTTGCCAGCCAGGCCATCGGCAACAATGCCGCCACGCCCAGGGCCTGCTTGAGCAACGCCCGGCGACCAGCATCCGGGCGGTCCAGGGTGGCCATGGCCACTGCGCCGGGTAGCGCGGAAAAGCGCTGGCGCAACAGCATTGCCTTTTGCCAGGCGTGTTCGTGCAAGGTGTTGCTGGTACGCCATTGTTCCAGACGGCGCAGGTCGCTCTCGCTGGCACCGCCAGAATCCACCAGTGCCAGCCAGCGCGCGGCTGCCCGCAGTGCCTCGCGGGTTTCGGGAGAATGGCTGGTCACTGCAGTTCTGCCAGCAGGCAATGCTCGTAGGCCTGCGCCATGTAGCGTTTGACCGAGCGCTCGCAAACGCCCAGGCGCTGGCCGATCTCGGCATAGCCCAGGCCCTCCAGTTGGCTCCAGAGAAAGGCCTTGCGTACCGGCGCCTTGAGGCCGTCGAGCAACTCGTCGAGCGCTTGCAGGGTTTCCAGCAGCAGCCAGCGCTGCTCTGGCGAGGGCACATGCTGCTCGGGCAACTGCGCCAGTGCATCGAGGTAGGCTTGTTCCAGGCGGCGCCGTTGGTGGAAGTTGCTTAGCAGGCGCTTGCCGACGGTCAGCAGGTAAGCGCGCGGTTCGCGAATGTCTGCCAGCGGCTGCGCGCTGGCGAGGATACGCAGAAAGGTATCCTGACTAAGGTCGGCGGCATCCCAGGCATTGCCCAAGCGCAGCCGCAACCAGGTTTCCAGCCAGCCGCGATGGGCCCGGTACAGGGCTGGCAGGCTATGCTCCGGTGGCGGCGCGGCGTCGATCATGGGGTAGGCCCTGCGGTGGCGTAAATAAGATTAATTCTAATTTACACAATGCCGCAGAACCAAGCAGTTTGTTACCTGTCAGGCAATTGCCGCATCCACCAGCACCTGCGCTTCCTGCACCAGGCGCTGCAGGTGTGCCTCGTCGATGAAGCTTTCGGCGTAGATCTTGTAGATGTCCTCGGTGCCCGACGGCCGCGCGGCGAACCAGCCATTGGCGGTCATCACCTTCAGCCCGCCGATCGCCTGGCCATTGCCTGGCGCGTGGCTGAGGATCTGCACGATCGGCTCACCGGCCAGTTCGGTCGACTTCACCTGCTCCGGCGCCAGCTTGCTCAGCAGCGCCTTCTGCCGGGCATCGGCCTTGGCTTCAACCCGCGTGGCGAATGGTTTGCCCAGCGCCGCGGTGAGGTCAGCGTAGGCCTGGCTGGGGTTGCGCCCGGTGCGGGCAGTCATCTCGGCAGCCAGCAAGGCCGGGATCAGGCCGTCCTTGTCAGTGGCCCAGACCGAGCCATCGCGGCGCAGGAACGAAGCCCCTGCACTCTCCTCGCCACCAAAGCCGAGCGAACCGTCGAACAGCCCCTGGGCGAAGAACTTGAAGCCCACCGGCACTTCGTACAACTCGCGGCCCAGGCGCTGGGTAACACGGTCGATCAGGCCGCTGGACACCACCGTCTTGCCGACTGCCGCATCACTGCGCCATTGCGGGCGGTTGCGGTACAGGTAGTCGATGGCCACGGCCAGATAGTTGTTCGGCTGCAGCAGACCATCCGGGGTGACGATGCCATGGCGGTCATGGTCGGGGTCGCAGGCGAACGCCACGTCAAAGCGCTCGCGCAGGCCGATCAGGCCTTGCATGGCGTACGGTGAGGACGGGTCCATGCGGATCTGGCCATCCCAGTCGACGGTCATGAAGCGGAATGTCGGGTCGACCTCGCTGTTCACCACTTCCAGGTCCAGCTGGTAGCGCTCGGCAATCGCCGACCAGTAACGTACCCCGGCCCCGCCCAGCGGGTCGACGCCCAGGCGCAGCCCGGCGCCACGGATGACGTCGAAGTCGATGACGTTTTCCAGGTCGGCCACGTAACTGCTGACATAGTCGTGACGCTGGGTGGTGGCCGCCTGCAGCGCCTGGGCATGCGCCATGCGCTTGACCCCCGCCAGGTTCGCCGCCAGCAGTTCGTTGGCCTTGGCCTCGATCCACTTGGTAACGTCGCTGTCGGCCGGGCCGCCATTGGGGGGGTTGTACTTGAACCCACCGCTCTGTGGCGGGTTGTGCGACGGCGTGATGACGATGCCGTCGGCCAGGCCCTGCACACGGCCACGGTTATGGCAAAGGATGGCGTGGGACACGGCCGGGGTAGGCGTGTATTCATCGTCCTTGGACAGCATCACCTGCACGCCGTTGGCCGCCAGCACTTCCAGGGCGCTGGCGGTGGCCGGTGCGGACAGGGCGTGGGTGTCGGCGCCGATGAACAGCGGACCGTCGATACCCTGCTCTTCGCGATACAGGCAGATGGCCTGGGTGATGGCCAGGACGTGGTATTCGTTGAAACTCAACTCAAGTGAAGTGCCCCGGTGCCCCGAGGTGCCGAAGGCCACCCGCTGGGCCGCCACGGACGCATCGGGGCGGCCGGTGTAGTAGGCGGTGAGCAGTCGTGGAATATCGACCAGCACGCTGGTCGGAGCCGGCTTGCCTGCCAAAGGACTGAGCGTCATGCAAAAACCTCGAGTTCAACGGATGTTGGAGATGTTGGGATTGGAGCGTCCAGTGTACTGAGAGTTGCAATGCCGTGCGATGGGCGAAATCAAAGAAACATCAGGCCACGCAGCCCGTGCCAATCACCGCGATGCTGTGTCGGGCACGCCCACGATGGACCCGGGCGTGCCGCTGGTCTCTGTCATGACCGTCTAGAGTAGTAGCCACACCCTTAGCCAGAGAGGCCACATGGCTTTCCACCGCCTGACCCACACCCATCCGCGCCTGACTGTCGCTACCTTGGTCGGCCTGCTCGGCGCGTGGCTGATCCCTGCAGACGACACCGTTCAGCACATCCTCGCCGGGTGGAACCTGGGTGTCTGGCTGTACCTGCTGCTGGTGTTCTACCTGACCTGGAACGCTACCCCGGAGAACGTGCACAAGGTCGCCCGCGTCGAAGACGAAAACGCCAGCCTGGTCCTGCTAACCGTGTGCATCGCCGCAATTGCCAGCCTCGCCGCCGTCACCTTGCAGCTGGTCTCCAGCCGCGGCCTGCAAGGCACAGCGTTGGCCCTGCACTACCTCTACACGGGCCTGACCGTGGCCGGTTCCTGGCTGCTGATCGGCTGCATTTTCAGCCTGCATTACGCCCGGCTGTTCTACACAGCGCCAAACCATGAACCAGGGTTGCGTTTCGCCGACGGCGAACGCCACCCGGATTACTGGGATTTTCACTACATCTCGTTCACCATCAGCATGGCGGTGCAAACCTCGGATATCGGCGTCGCCGGGCGCGGCCTGCGCAAGGTGGTGCTGGCGCATTCACTGGTGGGGTTCGTATTCAATACCGCGATACTCGGTTTCACCATCAACATCGCGGCAGGGTTGCTGGGTTAACCGCACCGTTCGTCCGAAAAAAACCGTCACCTGACAGCGAGGCGACACCCGGCGACGCCAGGCTGACTGCCGCTATCCTGCGGGGAAGACGCTTGCCTGAGCGGCACGCGCAGGCCAAAGGCACAGCCAAAGATGTGACCGCCTTCATGCATTAGTACTTTTGTCGCATTTGCCAGCGAGAATCGCCCGTGACAGGTGCTATGGTTATCTTCCCGGCGGCCGCAGCCTGATGGCCACCCGCTCACCACGTCCTGGCAAGGACAAGGAGGCTGGCATGAACAAGATGACGTTCCCCAACGCCTGCCAGGTGATGCGCTGGCATTTCCACCCGCTGGGCTTCGAAGCCAGCATGGATGCGCCACGCAGCATGGTCGCGCGGCTGTTCGACCGCGCCACTGGCGAAACCCTGCTGGCCATTGCCGGCATCCCCTGCGCGGCGATCATGGCTGCTGCGGATGTGGAGCGCATTATCGAAGCCGTCGAAGCGGAAATGGATGCCTTCATCCCTGCCATCCCCCTGCGCGATGCGGTCTAACCCACTGCCGCACTGTCCTGACGCATGGCCTGCAACTTGCCCATGAACTGTTCAGCCGTCACTGGCTGGCCCAGCAGGTAGCCCTGCAGCGAATCACAACCCAGGCGGGTCAGGAAAGCCTGCTGCTTGTCGGTTTCTACCCCTTCGGCAACGATACGCAGGCCCAGCGCCCGGCCCAGTGCCACGATCGCCGAGACGATGGCCGCATCATCGCTATCCTGCTCCAGGTCGCGCACGAAACCGCGGTCGATCTTCAGCTCGTTGGCCGGCAGGCGCTTGAGATACATCAGGCTGGAATAGCCGGTACCAAAATCGTCGATGGACAGATCCACCCCCATGTCGGACAGGCGTTGCAGCACTGTCAGGCTGGCATCGGCGTCGTGCATGGCGGTGGTTTCGGTGATTTCCAGGGTCAGGCAGTTGGCTGGCAGGCCGCTCTGCTGCAACGCCCGGGCCACGCTTTCGACCAGCCCGGCATGGCAGAACTGAATGGCCGACAGGTTCACGGCCATCCGCCAGTCCTGGTACCCCTGCTCCAGCCATTGGCGCATCTGTCGGCAGGCCTCGATCAACACCCACTCACCGATGGGGATGATCAGGCCGGTCTTTTCCGCCAGGCCAATGAAGCGATCAGGCAGCAGCAGGCCCTGCTGCGGATGTTCCCAGCGCAGCAAGGCCTCGGCACCGATCGGCCGGCACGCCCGGGCGTCGAACTTGGGTTGATAGTGCAGGCGGAACTGGCGCTGCTCCAGGGCCTGGCGCAGGTCCTGCAACAGTTGCAGTTGCTGGCGGGCATTGCTGTTCATCGACACGTCGAAGAAGCTATAGCCATTCTTGCCGGCGCTTTTGACATGGTACATGGCGGCGTCGGCATTACGCAGCAGCTCGTGCTGGTCCTGGCCATTGCCCGGGTACAGGACGATACCCAGGCTTGCCGACAGCTGCAGGTCATGCTCGGCCACGCGGAACGGCCGTGATACCAGGTTGACCTGCTTCACCGCCACGTCCACGGCATCGTTCGGCTCCTGCAATTCCACCAGCAGCACGAATTCGTCGCCGCCGATGCGCGCCAGGGTGTCCTGGCTGTGCAGGTGACCCCGCAGGCGGGCCGCCACGGCCTTGAGCAGCAGGTCGCCGATGTGGTGGCCGAAGGCATCATTGACCGGTTTGAAGCCATCCAGGTCGATGAACATCAAAGCAAAGCAGCCGCCCTGCTCCGCCACCTTGGCGATGGCCTGCTCGATACGGTCGGCCAGCAGGGTGCGGTTGGGCAGGTCGGTGAGGGTGTCGTGCAGCGCCAGCTGGGTGAGTTCCTGGTTGGCCAGGGTCAGCGACCGGGCCAGTTCGGCAGTACGCGCCTCCAGGCGGGCATCCAGCACCGACGTCAGCAAAGCGACGGCCAGCACGGCCAGGGTTGTGATCAGCACCAGGTAGACCAGACCATCGCCCTGCAAGCCCCCGGCCGCCAACGCGCCGCAGAAGCTGCCCTCGGGAAAATTCGCCGCAGCCATGCCGGTGTAGTGCATGCCGACGATGGCAAACCCCATCACCACCGCCGCCAGTCCGCGAATCTGCCGGACGTAGGGGGTGTGCGTGCGCAGGCGGAAGGCAATCCACAGGGCCGCCGCCGAGGCGCCCACGGCAATCAGCAACGAGACGCCGAACAGTGTCGGCTCGTAGTCGATGCCTGGCAGCATGCGCAGCGCCGCCATGCCGGTGTAGTGCATGCAGGCGATGCCGGCGCCCATGATCAACGCGCCAAAGACCAACTGCAGCCACGGCAGGCTCGGCTGGCTGACCAGCCACAAGGCAAACCCTGAAGAAAGTACCGCGATCAACAGCGAAAAAGCGGTGAGGGCCAGGTCATAGCCCAGGTCGATGGGCAGGCTGAAGGCGAGCATGCCGATGAAGTGCATCGACCACACACCGATCCCCATGGCCAGTGCACCACCGCCCATCCACAACAACGCAGCGCGCCCCTTTGCCGTGGCGATGCGGCCGGTCAGGTCAAGCGCGGTATAGGACGCCAGGATCGCCACGCACAGCGAAATCAACACCAGCGAAGAGGAGTAGCTACCGGTCAGCATTGGAAGTTCCAGGGGCGGGCCCAGGCCCGGAAAAAGCTGACGATTGTACTCAAGCTTAGGTGAAACGCACGGGGTTTTTTGTGCCTTGCAAGCGCCAGGCAGGTCAGTCTCGCCCGGCGAATTCCTGCTCGGCATCCCAGCCACCGCCCAGCGCGGCAACCAACTGCACGCTGGCCACCAGGCGCCCTTGCAGCAGGTTCAACACACTGCGCTCGTTGCTCAGCGCGGTGGTCTGCACATTGACCACATCGAGGTAGCCGATCAGCCCCGCGCGATACTGGTTCTCGGTCAGGCGCAGCGACTCGCGCGCAGCATCCAGCGCTTCCTGGCGCACCACTGCCTCATCGCCATACACCTTCAACTGCACCAGCAGGTTCTCCACTTCCTTGAAGCCGTCGAGCACGGTCTGGCGGTACTGCGCCACAGTCTGGTCATACACCGCCACGGTACGGTCCACTTCGGCGCTGCGCTTGCCGGCGTCGAACAGGGTCAGCGCCAGCTGCGGGCCCACCGACCAGTAGCGGTTGGGCAGCTCGATCCAGTTGTTGAAACTGCTGCTGGAATAGCCGCCGCTCATGCTCAGGCTGAGGTCCGGGAAATACGCCGCACGTGCCACGCCGATGTTGGCGTTGGCAGCCATCACATTGCGTTCGGCGGCGGCAATGTCCGGGCGCCGCTCGAGCAACTGCGAAGGCAGGGACACCGGTATCTGCGGCAGCGCCGGTATGCTCTTGCTGTCGGCCAGGGCAAACTCGGCCGGCGCCTTGCCCAGCAACACGGCAATGGCGTTCTCGAATTGCGCACGCTGCCAGGCCAGGTCGATCAGGTCGGCCTGAGTGGTTTTCAGCTGGGTACGCGCCTGGGCCACCGCATCCGGGCCGGCAACGCCCGCGCGGTACTGGTTCTGGGTCATCCGCAGCGAACGCTCATAGGCCGCCACGGTGGCTTCCAGCAGGCGCTTCTGCTCGTCGATCACCCGCAATTGCAGGTAGTTCTGCACCAGTTCCGACTGCTGGCTGAGGCGGATCGCGGCCAGGTCGGCCAAGCTCGCTTCGGCACTGGCCTGGTTGGCATCGAGGGTTTCGCGCAGCTTGCCCCACAGGTCGATTTCCCAGCTGACGCCGAGCTGGGCATTGTAGGTGTTGCGAATACCGCTGCTGTTGTTGGACAGGCTGGAACTGGAGCTGCCGGTGCCCTGGGCCGAGCGGTTCTTGCCGACACTCAGGTCGAGGCTGGGGAACAGGGCCGCGCGGCTGCTGCGCACCAGCGCCTGGGCCTGACGATACTGGGCTTCGGATTGTGCCACGGTCTGGTTGCTGCGGTTCAGTTCCTCGACCAGCGCATTGAGCCCGGCATCGCCGTAGATTTCCCACCAGGCCCCGCGGGCGATGGCATCGGACGGCGTGGCCTGGGTCCAGCCTGCGGCGTGTTTGAATTGCGCCGTGGCACTCGTCTCAGGGCGATGATAGTCCGGGCTCAGGGTACAGGCACTGAGCAAGGCTAAGCACAACCCGGCACCGAGCAGGCGTGAGCCACGCGCACGGGCCAGCACCTGCAGGGTTCGGTGAAGCGGGGTCTGGGCAAAATTCATAGCGGGGTATCCAGGGCGGCGTCGGTGCGCACGCCGCGCCAACGGTTGAAACGGTGCCTCAGGCGGTCCAGGTACAGGTACACCACCGGCGTCGTGTAAAGGGTGAGGACCTGGCTGAACACCAGCCCTCCGATGATGGTCAGGCCCAGCGGCTGGCGCATTTCCGCACCTTCGGCGCGGCTCAGCAGCAGCGGCAAGGCGCCGAGAATGGCCGCCAGGGTGGTCATCAGGATCGGTCGCAGGCGCAGCAGGCAGGCACGGCGGATCGACTCCTCCGGTGACAGGCCCTGATGACGCTCCAGTTGCAAGGCCAGGTCGATCATC
Source organism: Pseudomonas sp. TE21394 (assembly GCF_054057835.1). Lineage (NCBI taxonomy): Bacteria > Pseudomonadati > Pseudomonadota > Gammaproteobacteria > Pseudomonadales > Pseudomonadaceae > Pseudomonas > Pseudomonas sp. TE21394. The sequence continues at coordinate 4,979,160 of NZ_JBSRZR010000001.1, forward strand.
AGGATGGCGTTTTTCTTCACCACGCCGATCAGCAGAAACAACCCGAGCAACGAGATCAGGCTGAACTCGCCTCCAGTGAGGTATAACGCCAGCAAGGCGCCAACGCCGGCCGAGGGTAACGTCGACAGAATGGTCAACGGGTGGATATAGCTCTCATAGAGGATGCCCAATACCAGGTACACCAGCACCAGCGCGCCAAGGATCATCAGCGGCTGGCCTTGCTGGGTCTTGGCAAAGGCGTCGGCACTACCACCGAGCCTGGCAATCACTTCCTCCGGCAGGCCCAGCTTGGCCACCGCGCGCTCCAGCGCCGCCATGGCCTGGTCGGGGCTGTAGCCTTCGGCGATGTCGAAGGCGATGCTCTCGGCGGCGAATTGCCCTTCGTGGCTGACCCGGTCGTTGGCCAGGCTGTTCTCGTAATGGGCGATGGTCGACAACGGAACGCGGGCACCATCGGCGGTGATTACCTGCACCTGCTCCAGCGTACTCGGGTCCCAGGCGTATTTCGGGTTGATCTCCAGTACCACCTGGTACTGGTTGAGGCTGTCGTAGATGGTGGAGATCTGCCGTTGGCTGTAGGCGTTGTTCAGCACCGTGGTGACCATGTCCATGTCGATCCCCAGGCGCTTGGCCTGGTCACGGTCGACCACCAGGGTCACCTGCTGGGTCCCGGCCCCGTCGCGGGCATCAATGGCCGTCAGCTGCGGCAGCGCACGCAGTGCTGCGACCACTTTCGGGAACCACTCGCGCAACGCCGCCAGGTCGCCACTCTGCAGGGTGTACAGGTACTGCGACGAGGTCTGGTCACGGCCACCGCCGCCCAGTTGCAGATCCTGGTCGGCCATCAGGAACAGGCGCCCGCCTGGCACCTTGGGCATCTCTTTGCGCAGACGTTCGATCACCTTCTGCGCATCGAGCTTGCGCTCGTGAATCGGCTTCAGGCGCACCAGCACGAAGGCGTTGTTGGTGCCGCTGTTGCCGCCGATGAAGCCGGCAACGCTCTGCACCGCTGGGTCGGCCAGCAGGGCACGGCGGTAGATTTCCATCTTCGGTTGCATCACGCTGAACGACAAACCGTCATCGCCACGGATGAAGCCCATCAGCTGGCCAGTGTCCTGCTGCGGCATCAGTGTCTTGGGGACCACCACGTACAGGGCGATGTTGATGGCGATGGTCGCCAGCAGGCTGACCAGGGTCAGGCGCTTGTGCCGCAAGGCCCAGCCCAGACTGCGATCATAGGCATCGACCATGTTCCGGTGCAGCTTGTCGCTCCAGCGCTGCAGGCGGGTCTGCTCGGCCCGGTGCGGTTTCAGCCAGCGGGCACACAGCATCGGCGTGAGGGTCAGCGAAACCACCAGCGACACGATGATCGCCGCCGCCAGGGTGACCGAGAACTCCTGGAACAGGTTGCGCACGATGCCGCCCATGAACAGGATGGACACGAACACCGCCACCAGGGACACGTTCATCGACAGCAAGGTGAAGCCCACCTCCCTGGCACCGAGATAGGCCGCCTTCAACGGCGGCTGGCCATCCTCGATATGCCGGGAAATGTTTTCCAGCACCACGATGGCATCGTCCACCACCAGACCGGTGGCCAGGATCAGCGCCATCAGCGACAGGTTGTTGAGCGAGAAGCCACACAGGTACATGACCGCGAAGGTGCCCACCAGCGACACCGGCACTGCCAGGCTGGGGATCAGCGAGGCGCGCAGGCTGCCCAGGAACAGGTAGACCACCAGGATCACCAGCACCACCGCGATCAGCAGGGTATGCTCGGCCTCCTTCAGGGTGGCCTTGATCACCGGCGAGCGGTCCATGGCCACGTCCAGTTGCACGCTGGCCGGTAACAACGACTGCAAGGCCGGCAGTTGCGCCTTGATCTGTTCCACTGTCTCGATGATGTTGGCGCCGCTCTGGCGGTTGACCACCAGCAGGACGGCACTCTGGTCATTGAAGAAACCGCTGTTGTAGCGGTTCTCGACACCATCGGTAATGGTCGCCACGTCGGACAGGCGCAGGATGGTACCGTTTTGCTGGCGGATCACCACCGGCTCGTAGTCAGTGGCGCTTTCCAGCTGGTCGTTGGCCCGCACCTGCCAGTTACGCCCGGCATCCTCGACAAAGCCCATGGGCCGGCGTTGGTTGGCGTTGGCCACCGCCGTGCGCACCTCGTCCAGCGACAGGCCGTACTGGTTGAGCAATTGCGGCTCGACGGCGATACGCACAGCCGGCAACGAGCTGCCGCCGATCTGCACCTCCCCTACCCCCGGCACCTGGGCCAGGCTTTGTGCCAGGATGGTGTCGGCCAGGTCATACAGCTGGCCTTTCTGCAGTACCTCGGAGGTCAGCGACAGCACCATGATCGGCGCCTGCGAGGGGTTGACCTTCTTGTAGGTGGGCATGCTGCGCATACCGCTGGGCAACAGGTTGCGGGTAGCGTTGATCGCGGCCTGCACCTCGCGCGCCGCCCCGTCGATGTCCCGGCCGATCTCGAAACCGATGATCACCCGGGTGGAGCCCTGGTTGGAGCTGCTGGTCAAGGTGGTCACGCCAGCGATGCTGCCCAGCTTGCGTTCCAGCGGCGTGGCCACGGTCGAGGCCATGACCTCGGGGCTGGCGCCGGGCAGGTTGGCCGTCACCACGATCACCGGGAAGTCCATCTGCGGCAGCGGTGCCACCGGCAGCAGGCCGAAGCTGACCCCACCCAGCAGCATGATCGCCAGGCTCAGCAGCATGGTCGCCACCGGGCGACGGATGAACGGGCCGGACAGGTTCATGCCTCGGCCTGCCTGGCGTCAGTGGCCGGGCGCCAGCGCCGGGCCAGGCGGTCGAAATACAGGTAGATCACCGGCGTGGTGAACAGCGTCAGCACCTGGCTGACCAGCAACCCGCCGACCATCACCAGGCCCAGCGGCTGGCGCAGCTCGGCGCCGGAGCCGGTAGCGAGCATCAGTGGCACGGCGCCGAACAGCGCGGCCAGGGTGGTCATCAGGATCGGCCGGAAGCGCAACAGTGCCGCCTGGTAGATGGCATCGCGCGGGCTCATGCCCTGGTGGCGCTCGGCCTCGAGGGCAAAGTCGATCATCATGATCGCGTTCTTCTTGACGATGCCGATCAGCAGAATGATGCCGATGATGGCGATCATGCCCAGGTCATTGCCGCTGATGAGCAAGGCCAGCAAGGCCCCAACCGCTGCCGAAGGCAGGGTGGACAGGATGGTCACCGGGTGGATGTAGCTTTCGTACAGCACGCCGAGCACGATGTACATGGTCACCACCGCCGCCAGAATCAGCAGCAGGGTGCTCGACAGCGACGCCTGGAAAGCCTCGGCGGCGCCCTGGAAGCGGGTTTGTACGCCCAGCGGCATGCCGATGTCCTGTTGCACCTGCTCGATCACCTGCACCGCCTCGCCCAGCGACGCGCCGTGGGCCAGGTTGAACGACAGGGTCACCGCCGGGAACTGGCCAATGTGGGAAATCGCCAACTGCGCCTGGCGCTGCTCGATGCGCGCCAGGGCCGACAGCCGCACCTGGCCGCCATCGCTGGCCTTGACATGGACCGACTCCAGCGCCTGCGGGCCGATGACCGCCGCGTCTTTCGACTGCAGCACCACGCGGTACTGGCTGGCCTGGGTGTAGATGGTGGAGATCTGCCGCTGGCCGAACGCGTCATACAGGGCGTTGGTGATCTGCGACACGCTGATGCCCAGTCGGCTGGCCATATCGCGGTCAATCACCAGGTACACCTGCAGGCCCTTGTCCTGCAGGTCGCTGGCCACGTCGGCCAGCTCCGGGCGTTGCTGCAGCGCCTGCACCAGTTTGCCGCTCCACTGCGCCAGCAGGTCGGCATCCGGCGAGGACAGGCTGAACTGGTACTGGGTGCGGCTGACCCGATCTTCGATGCTCAGGTCCTGCACCGGCTGCATGAACAGGCGGATGCCCACCAGGCGGTCGAGTTGCGGCTGCAGGCGGCTGATCACCTCGCTGGCGCTGACATCACGCTCGCCATGCGGCTTGAGGTTGATCAGCAGGCGGCCGCTGTTGAGCGTGGCGTTGTCGCCATCGACACCTATGTAGGACGACAGGCTCTGCACTGCCGGGTCCTGCAGGATCACCTTGCTCAAGGCTTGCTGGCGCTCGCTCATGGCGGCGAACGAGGTGGCCTGCGGCGCTTCGGAAATGCCCTGGATCACCCCGGTATCCTGCACCGGGAAGAACCCTTTGGGCACCACCATGTACAGGAACACGGTCAGCGCCAGGCTGGCCACGGCGACCAGCAGGGTCAGCGGCTGGTGCTTGAGGACCCACTGCAGGGCATTGCCGTAATGCCTGATCAGCCAGTCGATCCAGGCGCCACTGGCGCGGTAGAAACGGCCCTGCGCTTCAGGCTCGGGCTCACGCTTGAGCAAGCGCGCGCACATCATCGGAGTGAGGGTCAGCGACACCACCAGGGAAATCAGGATGGCCACTGCCAGGGTGATGGCGAACTCACGGAACAGGCGGCCAACCACATCAGCCATGAACAACAGTGGGATCAGTACCGCAATCAGCGAGAAAGTCAGCGAAACCAGGGTGAAGCCGATCTGGCGCGCGCCCTTGAGCGCCGCCTGCAGGGGCGTCTCGCCCTCCTCGATGTGCCGGGAGATGTTCTCCAGCATGACGATGGCGTCGTCGACCACGAAGCCGGTGGCTATGGTCAGGGCCATCAGCGTCAGGTTGTTGACCGAGAAACCGGCCAGGTACATGACGCCGAAGGTGCCGATCAGCGACAACGGTACGGCAATCGACGGAATGATGGTGGCACTGAAGCGGCGCAGGAAGACGAAGGTGACCATCACCACCAGGGCGATGGCGATCAGCAGTTCGTGCTGCACGTCCTTGACCGCGGCACGGATGGTCTGCGTGCGGTCGGTCAGCACCGAGACATCGAGGCCGGCCGGCAGGTTGTCGGTGATCGACGGCAACAGGTTCTTGATGCGGTCAACCACCTCGATGACGTTGGCGCCCGGTTGGCGCTGGATATTCAGCAGCACCGCGTGGTTGTCGTTGGCCCAGGCGGCCAGGCGCTCGTTTTCCGCGCCGTCGACGATTTCGGCGACGTCCTTCAGGCGCAGCGGTGCCCCGTTGTTGTAGGCCAGGATCAGGTTGGCGTATTCCTCGGGAGAGCGCAGCTGGTCGTTGGCGTCGAGCATCGAGACGCGGGTCGGCCCGTCGAAGTTGCCCTTGGGCTGGTTGACGTTGGAGGCGCCGATCAGGGTGCGCACGTCCTCCAGGTTCAGGCCGTTGGCGGCCAGCGCATCGACGTTGACCTTGATCCGCACTGCCTGGCGTTGGCCACCGGCGATGCTGACCATGCCCACGCCACTGATTTGCGCGAGCTTCTGCGCCACACGGGTGTCGACCAGGTCGTTGAGTTTGGGCAGCGGCATGGTCTTGCTGGATATGGCCAAGGTCAGTACCGGGGTGTCGGCCGGGTTGACCTTGTTGTACACCGGCGGCGCCGGCAGGTCGCTGGGCAGCAGGTTGCTGGCGGCATTGATCGCGGCCTGCACCTGCTGCTCGGCAACGTCCATGTTCATGTCGAGGTTGAAGCGCAGGGTCAGCACCGAGGCGCCGCCGGAGCTGGTCGAAGCCATCTGTTCCAGGCCCGGCATCTGCCCGAACTGGCGCTCCAGTGGTGCGGTAACGGCACTGGTCATGACCTGCGGGCTGGCGCCGGGATACAGGGTCATGACCCGGATGGTCGGGTAATCGACCTGCGGCAAGGCGGAAACCGGCAGCAGCTTGTAGGCGATCAGGCCGGCCAGGACGATGGCCAGCATGCTCAGCGTGGTGGCGACCGGCCGCAGGATGAACAGGCGCGAGAGGTTCATGCGCCCGCCTTGCCTGCTGTTTTACCGGGCTGTGTTTCACCGGCGTGAGCCGAGCCCTTGGCCTCTTGCCCCTGCAGGTGCTGGCCGGGTGTGGTCGGCACTTGCGAGCTGTCGTCGACCACTTCCACCTTGCTGCCTTCGCGCAGGCGGTCGGTACCTTCCAGTACCAGGCGCTCGCCGGCCTTGAGGCCGTCGAGGATGACGCTGCGCTCGCCGTCGCTGGCGCCCACCTTGAGCTTGCGCACGTTCACCGTGTTCTGCTCGTTGACCACGTAGGCGAAGGTGCCATCATTGCCGAACTGGATCGCCGCTGTCGGGGCCATGGTCACCTGCCTGAGGGTGTCGGCCAGCAGGCGCACGTTGACGAACTGGTTGGGGAACAGGGCGAGGTCCTTGTTCTCGAAGCGGCCCTTGAACTTGAGGGTACCGGTGGTGGTGTCGATCTGGTTGTCGATGCTGCCCAGCACGCCGCTGGCCTGCAGCTTGCTGTCGCTGCGGTCCCAGGCTTCGACCGGCAGGCTGGCACCACTACGATAGCGCTCCAGCACAGTGTTCAGCTCGGTTTCCGGCAGGGTGAAGGCAACGCTGATCGGTTCGGTCTGGGTGATCACTACCAGTGCGGTGGTGTCGTTGGCCGCGACCAGGTTGCCCAGGTCGAGCTGGCGCAAACCCACACGGCCGTTGATCGGCGCACGGATCTGGGTGAATTCGAGGTTCAGCCGGGCGTCGTTGACCTGCGCCTGGTTGGTCTTGACCAACCCCTGGAATTGCGCGACCTGCGCCTCGGCGGTGTCGAGGGTTTGCTTGGCGATGCTGTCTTCGGCGTACAGGCCCTTGTAACGGGCCAGGTCGACCTGGGCGTTCTTCAGCTGAGCCTGGTTCTGCGCCAGGGTGCCTTCGGCCTGTTGCAGGGCGATGCGATAGGGGCGCGGGTCGATCTCGGCGAGCAGGTCGCCGGCCTTGACCTGCTGGCCTTCCTTGAAGTGGATCTTCACCAGCTCGCCGGCCACGCGGCTGCGCACGTTCACGGTGTTGGTCGCGGTGACCGTGCCCAGGGCCTTGTAGTACAGCGGAAAGTCGCCCACCCGCACTGGCTCGACACGCACCGGTACCGGGTCGCTGGAGCCGCCGAAGCCCGGGCGGCCGCCCATCATGCCCATGCCCGCGCCCTTGCCGCCGCGCCCGCCACCGGCTTCCTTGTGTGCCGGCGTCGGGGCAGGCCACAGCCACCAGGCCAGTGCAGCCACCAGCAGGAGGATCAGCAGGCCGACGAGCCAGCGACGGGGGGAACGGAAATTGGGCACTTGCATGGGTTGAACGAACCTTGTCCGGAATGACGACCTGGGAGGATGAAACGATAAGCACTGACATCGCTTTAGCAAAGGGCCTTTACCAGAGGTTTACCTTTGCCTGACGTTGCCAAGACCCTGAACTTTAAATGAAAACGGCCCGGAACGCGTTCCGGGCCATTTACAGGGTGTTGCCTGGAGCGGTGCGGGCCCGAGGATTCCGTAGCCCACGCCCGCGAAAGGGCCAGTACAGGCTATAAATGCCCGCACCGCCCTGACACAACCCTTACTTCAGTGCAGCCAGCGCCGCATCGTAGTTCGGCTCGTCGGCGATTTCGCCAACCAGCTCGCTGTGCAGCACCTTGTCGTTTTCGTCCAGCACCACCACCGCGCGCGCAGCCAGACCGGCCAGCGGGCCGTCGGCGATGGCGACGCCGTAGTTGTCGAGGAACTCGCGGCCACGCAGGGTCGACAGGTTCTTCACGTTGTCCAGGCCTTCGGCACCGCAGAAGCGTGCCTGGGCGAACGGCAGGTCGGCGGAGATGCACAGCACCACGGTGTTGCCCAGATTGTTGGCCTGGGCGTTGAACTTGCGCACGGAGGTGGCGCAGGTCGGGGTATCGACGCTTGGGAAAATGTTCAGCACCTTGCGCTTGCCGGCGTAGTCCTGCAGTGACTTGTCGGCCAGGCCTTCACCGACCAGGGTGAAAGCCGGAGCCTGCGCGCCTGGCTGCGGCAGCTTGCCGTTGACCTGGACCGGGTTGCCTTTGAGAGTCACTTGAGCCATGACGAATTCCTTATGCGGGGGTTTGGAAAAGGACACTGAGTTAAGCATGAAGGCGATCAGGTGCCTATGGGGCAAGTGAAATTGTTCTATTGCCAGGTTTTTATGTGGACAACATACAGATGCCCGGCGTCGAGTCAGCAGCCAAGCCCCATTCCGGGCTGCGAATACGAGCCTGTTACAAGTTGAGCTATCCCTGACAAGTACCGAAGTAACAAGTCGCCCTTGTCTGCTGGAACTTCAGGAACCACAAGCAATACATTGCTGAAATCTGGATCAGGCTGCAAAAAAATGCCCGGGGAGCGACAAACACCCCGGGCATGCTTTATCGCAAGAAGTGCATCAGCTCATCAGGCTGTACACCACCGAGCTCAGCGCAACCAGGCCGACCACCACGACGAACACATTGGACGCCGCGCCGCTGTATTTGCGCATCGACGGTACGCGGCGAATGGCGTACATCGGCATCAGGAACAGCAGCACTGCGAGGATAGGCCCGCCCAGCGACTCGATCATGCCGAGGATGCTCGGGTTGAGGGTGGCAACGATCCAGCACACCACCAGCATCAGCGCGGCAACCATGCGGTCCAGGGCCTTGGCACCCGGGCGCGCGCCGGTCTTGGCGATAATGCCCTTGAGGCCTTCGCTGGCGCCGATGTAATGGCCGAGGAACGACTTGGCGATGGCCACGAAGGCGATCAGCGGCGCGGCAAAGGCAATGGTCGGGTTGCTGAAGTGGTTGGCCAGGTACGACAGGATCGACAGGTTCTGGGCCTTGGCTTCGGCCAGCTGGGCGCTGCTCAGGGTGAGCACGCAGCTGAACACGAAGAACAGCACCATCAGCACCATCAGCAGGTGGGCACGACGCAGGATCTGGCCGCTGCGTTCATCGGCGTGCGCGCCGTAGCGGCGTTTCTGGTCGACGGCAAAGGCCGAAATGATCGGCGAGTGGTTGAAGGAGAACACCATCACCGGAATCGCCAGCCACAGGGTATGCAGGAACGCCGACGCCTGTGGCACCTGGTGGGCGCTGTCGAGGATGCCGCCGGTCCAGTGCGGGACCAGATACAGGCCCAGCAGCGCCAGGGCAACGATGAACGGGTAGACCAGCAGGCTCATGACCTTGACGGTGGCCTGCTCGCCGCAGCGCACGATTGCCAGCAGGCCGAGGATCAGCACGAACGACAGGATGGCCCGCGGTGGCGGCTCGATGTGCAGCTGGTGCTCGAGAAAGCTGGCCACGGTGTTGGTCAACGCCACGCTGTAGATCAGCAGGATCGGGAATATCGCGAAGAAGTACAGCACGGTGATCGCGGCGCCGGCGGATGCACCGAAGTGCTCCTTCACCACCTCGGTGATGTCGCCGTCATCGCGCCCCGAGAGAACGAAGCGGGTCAGCCCACGGTGGGCAAAGTAGGTCATCGGGAAAGCCAGCGCGGCCAGGATCAGCAGCGGCCAGAAACCGCCAAGGCCCGCGTTGATCGGCAGGAACAGGGTTCCGGCGCCGATGGCTGTGCCGAACAGGCCCAGCATCCAGGTGGTGTCGTGACGCGACCAGCTGCCAAGGGTGGCGGGGGTCGATTCTGCAAAGCGTTGTTCAACGCTTGGGGCCTGCTCATTCATTCCGGGTGAAGCTCCACTCGCAAGACTGCAACAGGCTGAGAATGGCGAAATAGACGTTCCGCCCAACTCAACCGGAAAAGAGGGGCGCGATTGTGCACGGAAAGGGTGCACTTGCGAAGCCCTATCCGAGGGACGGTTGCACTTGTCTTTACAAGCGGGTTGTGCCTGCAGGCTGAAGCAAAGCTGAAGGAGCGTCCTGTGGGAGCGGCCGTGCGTCGCGAAAGGTGTGCGCAGCGCCCCAGCTTCGCCATCAAATAGTGCTCAGAACGGGCACACGTGGCGGGATGACCTGCCAAGACGCGAGGATCCAACGCAGATGCAGAGTTCCGCGTGATCAATGTGGGAGCGGGTTTACCCGCGAAGCAGGCGACGCGGTGGATGGCACAGGCTTCGCCCGTGTTCGCTGGGCAAGCCCGCTCCCACAGGAATAACGCCAGCTTTGGACATTTGAGCAAGACAGTTGCTCACACAAAGGCCAGCTCCCACAGGAGGGGCCGCTCAGGCCCCTGCCGGTCTTACTTCTGCACCGCAGCGAACGCTTCGGCAACCCGTTGCAGGTTCGCCGGGCGCAGGCCGGACATGCACACCCGGCCGCTGTCGATCAGGTACACGCCGAACTCGTCGCGCAGGCGGCGTACCTGCTCGACGCTGAAGCCGGTGTAGCTGAACATGCCGCGCTGACGCAGGAAGAACTGGAAGTCCTGGCCTGGCAACAGCACGGCCAGGGCATCGACCAGCGCCTGGCGCATGTCGAGGATCCGCTTGCGCATCACTTCGACTTCGGCCGCCCACTGGGCATTCAGGCCGGCATCGCCGAGCACACCCGCGACCAGCTGGGCACCGAAGTTGGGCGGGCTGGAGTAGTTGCGGCGCACAGTGGCCTTGAGCTGGCCCAGCACGCTCTGGGCGGTGGCCTCGTCGTCGCAGACCACCGACAGGCCACCGACGCGCTCGCCATACAGCGAGAAAATTTTCGAGAACGAGTTGCTGACCAGGCACGGCACGCCGGCGCGGGCCATTTCACGGATGGCGTAGGCGTCTTCTACCAGGCCTTCGGCGAAGCCCTGGTAGGCGATGTCGAGGAACGGTATCAGCTGGCGCGCCTTGACCACTTCGACCACTTGCTGCCACTGGTTCTGGTTCAGGTCGGCACCAGTCGGGTTGTGACAGCACGGGTGCAGCAGCACCACGCTGTTGGCCGGCAACGCCTGCAAGGTCGTCAGCATGCCATCGAAGTCCACGCCACGGGTGGCCTGGTCGAAGTACGGGTAGGTGTGCACCTTGAAACCGGCGCCTTCGAAGATGGCGCGGTGGTTGTCCCAGGTCGGATTGCTGACCCAGACCTCCGATTGCGGGAAGTAACGCTTGAGGAAGTCGGCACCGACTTTCAGCGCGCCGGAACCGCCCACGGTCTGCACGGTGGCCACCCGGCCAGAGGTCACGGCCGGGTGATCGGCCCCGAACAGCAGCGCCTGGATTGCCTGGCGATAGCTGGCCAGGCCTTCCATCGGCAGGTACAGCGAAGCTTCGTGGTCCTGGCCGGCGATGCGTTTTTCCACCGCATCCACAGCCGCCAGTTGCGGCACCACGCCGGCCTCATCGTAGTACAGGCCGATACTCAGGTTGACCTTGTCGGCGCGCGGGTCGGCCTTGAAGGTTTCCATCAGCGAGAGGATCGGGTCGCCGGCATAGGCATCGACATGTTTGAACACAGCGTGCAGCTCCTTGGATCAGGACAGTACGGAAAGTCAGCCCTGAGCATACCCGCAGAGCGAGGCCAGGAACATCAACTATTGTGCAAGGTTGTCCATGCAACAATGCATGGCTGCGAATCGGGCGGCTGAATTCTTCGCAGGCCTGCCCGCGAAGATGGCGGTTCAGCCAAGCAGCGCCTTGAGGCCCTGCAGCTCCTGCTCGGTCAGCGCCACGCCCTCCTCCTCGGCCACTTCCCGCTCCCGATAACGCCGTTCACCTGGCATACGGCTCAGCCCGGCCGCCTGCATCTGCTCCACCAGTTCGCGGCTGCGCTGGGCAAAGCGCTCGCCCTCGGCCTTGCTCGGGTCGATGACGATGATCAGCTGGCCGGTCCATGGCGTCTTCGCGCCGGGGTGCCCCGACCAGTCGAACTCCCAGGAGAAATGCCCGCCGGTCAGAGCCGCCGCCAGCAACTCGACCATCATCGACAGTGCCGAGCCCTTGTGCCCGCCAAACGGCAGCAAGGCGCCGCCCTCCAGGATCGCCTGGGGGTCGGTGGTCGGCTCGCCATTGGCATCCACGCCCATGCCTTCAGGCAACTGCTGGCCGGCGCGCGCGGCGATCTGTACGTCGCCGTGGGCCATGGCGCTGGTGGCCATGTCGAAGACGATCGGGTCATGTTCGGCGCAGGGCGCGGCGAAGGCGATGGGGTTGGTGCCGAACAGCGGCTTGCGCGCGCCATGCGGCACCACGCAGGTCATGCTGTTGACCACGCTCAACGCCACCAGGCCTTCGTCAGCGAAGGGTTCCACGTCTGGCCACAGCGCGGCGAAGTGGTGCGAGTTGTGAATCGCCAGCACGGCGATACCAGCGTTGCGCGCCTTGGCCACCAGCAAGTCACGGGCCGCCGCCAGCGCCGGCTGGGCAAAGCCGCCTGCGGCATCGACACGCACGTAGCCAGCCGCGACATCGCTGACCTGCGGCGTGGCCTGGCCATCGACCCAGCCGCTGGCCAGGGTCGAAACGTAGCCGGGCATGCGGAACACACCATGGCTGTGGGCACCATCGCGCTGGGCGCTGGCGCAATTGTGGGCCAGCACGCTGGCGACGCCATCGCTGCAGCCGTGGCGCTGGAAAATGGCCTGCAAGAGGCACTGGAGCTCGGTGAAAGGCACACGCACGACGGTGCTGGGGGAAGGTGCGGACATCTGAAGCTCCTTGTTGGAATTGGAATGGCTACAGCGTTGCAACGACAAAAACTTTCCTGCATGTGACAGCTATCTGTCAATTGTTGACTTGATGACAGAAAACATTCATTTTCTTTCGCAAGCCTCACCCATGGAGCCGCAGCATGAGCCAAATGATCAAGCAACGTCTGGAACACAGCCTCGAAGGGGCCGCTGCTTCGGGCCGCAAGATCGCCACCTACATGCTTGCCAACCTGCATGAGCTGCCATTTCAGACCTCGGCCAGTATTGCGGCGAAGCTGGGCGTCAGCGAATCCAGCGTAGGCCGCTTCTGCCGCTCGCTGGGTTATGCCCACCTCAAGGCGCTCAAGCAAGACCTGCAGAACGACCTGGGCGATGGCCCGTGGTTGGTGGGTGACCGCTTGCAAGATTACCGCCAGAACCAGGACGCGAGCGACAACGTCGGCAGCCTGGAGCTGGAAATCGCCGCCCTGGTGCGTGTGCACGAGTATCGCCAGAGCAGCGCCTGGCACACCGTTGGGCAACGCCTGGCAAGCAAGCCGCGGGTGTTCATCGCCGGTTTCCAGACCGAACGCGGCATCGCCATGTGCATGAGCCATCTGCTGCAGTACCTGCGTGATGGCGTGCAACTGGTCGATCTCGGCGCCGGGCACTTTGGCGACGTGTTGCTGGGCCGCGTCGAAGACAGCGCCCTGCTGGTGTTCGAGGCGCGCCGTTATTCCCGCCACGCCCTGCTGTTGTGCCAGAAGGCGCGCGAGGCTGGCATTGCGGTCACCTTGGTCACCGACACCTTCTGTGACTGGGCCGATGCCAACGCCGACGAGGTGTTCCGTATCCCCACCGAGTTCAACCTGTTCTGGGAGTCCACCTCGGCCATGCTGTCGTGGGTACACCTGATGGTCAACGAGGTCTGCAAGAAGCTCGGGCCGGATGTTGAAAGACGCTTGGAAGCAACTGCCGCTCTACATAACGAGTTCGTCGGCTACACCTCGTGGTCGACGGGAAAACAACAATAGCAAGAGTGCAAGAGGTGCGAGATGAACAAGACCATGGCCTTGGTGGGTGCGTGCGCCCTGCTGCTGTCGGGTGCCGCCAGTGCCGAAACCCTGCGCTTCGCCACCGAGGGTGCCTACCCGCCCTTCAACTATGTCGACGCCGATAACCAGCTGCACGGCTTCGATGTCGACATCACCCACGCCCTGTGCGAGCAGATGAAAGTCGAATGCACCCTGGTGGCACAGGACTGGGAAGGCATCATCCCCGCCCTGATGGCACGCAAGTACGACGCGGTGGTGGCCTCGATGATCAACACTGAGGAGCGGCGCAGGAAGATCGCCTTCACCGACCATTACTACCGCACACCGCTGACCGTCGCCGTGGCCAAGGACAGCAAGATCAGCGACGCCCAGACCAACTTCGACGGCTATACCGTCGGCGCGCAGTCGTCGTCGACCCAGGCCATCTACGCCGAAGACGTCTATGCCAGGGCGGGCGCCGACGTGAAGCTGTACCCGACCATGGACGAAGCCAACGCCGACCTCGCTGCCGGCCGCCTGGACGGCGTGATTGCCGACAAGTTTCCGCTGCAGGAGTGGATGACCAGGAACGGCGGCGACTGCTGCAAGATCCTCGGCGATGTGGCCAACACCAAGGCTGACGCCGCGATTGCCGTGCGCAAGGACGACGAAGCCTTGCGCCAGCGCCTGAACACCGCGCTGCAACAGATCGTGGCCAACGGCACCTACCAGAAGATCGCCAGCAAGTACTTTGCTTTCGACATCTACAACTGATCTTCAGGAAACTGCGCAATCTGTAGGAGCGGCCTTGCGTCGCGACAGGGCCGCAAGGCGGCCCCGGCAATCCCTGCCACGGCATAGCTCCCGGGGCTGCTCCGCAGCCCTTTCGCGACACAAGGCCGCTCCTGCAAAGAGTCCGCATTGCCCATCCTAGGGGTTTGTCATGCTCGATCAATTGTCCTTGCTGTCCTTCGCCAGCGGAGGCTGGGGCCAGGCGCTGCTGGCCGGCGCCCTGGTTACCCTGTCCCTGGCCCTGGCCTGCTTGCCCATCGGCCTGCCGCTGGGCCTGCTCGTGGCCCTCGCGGCACGCTCGCGCAAGCGCTTGCCACGGCTATGGGCCACCACCTTTTCCACCGTGTTCCGTGGCCTGCCCGAACTGCTGACGCTGCTGATCATCTATTACGGCTGCCAGATCGCCGCGCAGAAGATCCTCGCGGCCATGGGCTATCCGGGCGAGTTTTTGATCAACACCTTCCTCGCCGCGATGATCGCCTTCAGCCTGGTATTCGCCGCGTTTTCCAGCGAAATCTGGCTGGCAGCCTTCAAGACCTTGCCCAAGGGCCAGTGGGAAGCGTGTTCGGCGCTAGGCCTGAGCAAACGCACCGGCTTCTTCAAGGTGCTGCTGCCGCAGCTGACCCGCATCGCCCTGCCCGGCCTGTCCAACAACTGGCTGTCGCTGCTCAAGGACACTTCACTGGTGTCCACCATTTCGCTGGTCGACCTGATGCGCCAGACCAACCTGGCGGTCAGCGTGACCAAGGAACCGATGTTCTTCTATGGCGTCGCCTGCCTGGGCTACCTGCTGTTCGCCGCCCTCTCCGGACGCGTGTTCGCCTGCATCGAACGGCGCAGCAACCGCCACCTGCAAGGAGCACGCGCATGAGCCTCGAACAACTGCTGGCGCTGGTTATCGACCCCAACCTGCTGGAGCGCTACGGCCCGCGCTTCCTCGACGGCCTCCTGGTGACAGCCAAGCTGGTGGCGATTTCCTTCAGCCTGGGTGCGGTGCTGGGCCTGCTGCTGGCCCTGGCGCGCATGTCGCGCAGCCTGTTGCTGCAACGCATGGCGGCCGGCTACGTGTACTTCTTCCGCGGCTCGCCGCTGCTGGCCCAGCTGTTCCTGCTGTACTACGGCCTGGGCTCGTTCAAAGGTTTCTGGCAGGACGTCGGCCTGTGGTGGTTCTTCCGCGAGGCGTGGTTCTGCACACTGCTGGCATTCACCTTGAACACCGCCGCCTACCAGGCCGAGATATTCCGCGGCAGCCTGATGGCCGTGGCTCCTGGCCAGCATGAAGCAGCGCGGGCGCTGAACCTGAAGCGCTCGACCACCTTCTTCAAGGTGATCCTGCCGCAGTCGCTACTGGTGGCCATCGGCCCGCTGGGCAACGAACTGATTCTGATGATCAAGGCCAGCGCGATCGCCTCGCTGGTGACCATCTACGACCTGATGGGCGTGACCAAGCTGGCCTTCTCGCGCAGTTTCGACTTCCAGATCTACCTGTGGGCCGCGGTGCTCTACCTGCTGATCGTCGAACTGGTACGGCGCCTGTTGAAACACCTGGAAGCCCGCCTGGGCCGCCACCTGAATTGACCGAAGGATACGTTCCAATGCATTGCCAGACCCTTGTCCTCGGCGCCGGCATCGTCGGCGTCAGCACCGCACTGCACCTGCAGGCCCGCGGGCGCCAGGTGATCCTGATCGACCGCGACGAACCGGGCAGCGGCACCAGCCACGGCAATGCCGGGTTGATCGAGCGCTCCAGTGTCATCCCCTACGCCTTCCCCCGGCAGTTGGGCGCGCTGCTGCGCTATGGCCTGAACCGCCAGCCCGATGTGCGTTACAGCCTGCTGCACCTGCCCAAGGCGGCACCGTGGCTGTGGCGTTACTGGCGTCAGTCGGCCCCTGGCCGCCTGGCCGGGGCTGCCGCCGACATGCTGCCGCTGGTGCAGCGTTGCGTCGAGGAACACGATGCACTGATCGCTGCCGCCGGCCTGGAAGGCCTGGTGCAGGCCAAAGGCTGGATCGAAGTGTTCCGCGACCCGGCGTTGTTCGCGCAGGCCAAGGCCGACGCCAAAGGCCTGAGCCGCTATGGCCTGCAGTTCGAAATCCTCGAATGCGGGCAACTGCAGGCCCGCGAACAGCAACTGGACGCTACCGTGGTCGGCGGTATCCACTGGCTCGACCCCAAGACCGTGAACAACCCTGGCGCCCTCACCCGTGGCTACGCCAACCTGTTCCTGCAACGCGGCGGGCAGTTCCTGCATGGCGATGCACGCAGCCTGCGCCAGGTCGCCGGCCAATGGCAGGTCGGCAGCCGCCGCGGCCCGATCACCGCCGATGAAGTGGTGGCCTGCCTCGGCCCACAGTCCGCCGACCTGTTCAGCGGCCTGGGCTATGAGATCCCACTGGCGATCAAGCGTGGTTACCACATGCACTACAGCATCCGCGACGGTGCGCAGCTGGAGCACTCCATCTGCGATACCCAGGGTGGCTACGTGCTTGCGCCCATGGCCCGCGGCGTGCGCCTGACCACCGGCATCGAGTTCGCGGCCAGCAGCGCACCGGGCAACCAGATTCAGCTGGGCCGCTGCGAAGCCCTGGCCCGCAAGCTGTTTCCGGCGCTCGGCGAGCGCCTGGACGACACCCCCTGGCTGGGCCGCCGCCCATGCCTGCCGGACATGCGCCCGGTGATCGGCCCGGCCCCGCGCCACCCAGGGCTCTGGTTCAACTTCGGCCATGCCCACCACGGTCTCACCCTGGGCCCGGTCAGCGGTCGCCTGGTGGCCGAACTGGTCACTGGCGAACACCCCTTCACCGACCCCGCGCCCTATAGCGCGACCCGTTTCGACTGAACCCACGCGGGAGAACAACAAAGATGACCGCACCACTGAGCCTTGCCAGCCTTGCCCCCGAACCCGACCCGCGCCCGGTGCTGATCCGCATCGAGGACCTCAACAAGCACTACGGCGCGTTCCATGTACTGCGCGATATCAACCTGCAGGTGCGCGAAGGCGAACGCATCGTGCTATGCGGGCCGTCCGGTTCGGGCAAGTCGACCCTGATCCGTTGCATCAACCGCCTGGAAGTGGCCCAGCAGGGCAGCATCAAGGTCGATGGCATCGACCTGGCTGCCACCACTCGCGAAGCGACACGTGTGCGCAGCGACATCGGCATGGTGTTTCAGCACTTCAACCTGTTCCCGCACATGAGCGTGCTGGACAACTGCCTGCTGGCGCCCACCAGCGTGCGCGGGTTGTCGCGCAAGGACGCCGAGGAGCGGGCGCGCATGTACCTGAGCAAGGTGGGTATCGAAAGCCAGGCGCACAAGTACCCCAGCCAGCTGTCCGGTGGCCAGCAGCAACGTGTGGCGATTGCCCGGGCGCTGTGCATGAAGCCACGCATCATGCTGTTCGACGAGCCCACCTCGGCGCTGGACCCGGAAATGGTTGCCGAAGTGCTGGATGTGCTGGTGCAACTGGCCGGCACCGGTATGACCATGCTCTGTGTCACCCATGAAATGGGCTTTGCCCGGCAGGTTGCCGAGCGGGTGCTGTTCCTTGAGGGCGGGCAGATCATCGAGGACAGCCCGCCGCAGGTGTTCTTCAACCAGCCGCGTACCGACCGGGCCAAAGGCTTCCTGGCGCAGATACTGCACTGAGCGCAGCGAGGAATGCCGGTGCTACCCTACCGCCGCCCAGCCAGCCCTGGGGAGTTGCAGCCTTCAGGCCTTGCGTACCTGTGGGAACTGGCTGGCCGACGATGGGGCGGTGGCACACACCCAGTGCCACCTTCATTGCAGTGCTGCAAAGACCCGACTGCATCGTTAAATATTATTGACCATACCCCCCACCAAACCCACGCCGCAACAGGCCTGCATCGGTTTCACCGCCCAAAAAACGGTGCATCCCCCATGTTCGAGCCCCTTCCACTCGTTTGACATATCGAACGGCTCTGGCAAGCTATCTACAAGCCCCGACCGGAATCGTCGCCTCTGACGAGCCGGCAGTGCTCGGGGCTTCAGGCTGCACCCAAGGCCGCGCGCCGTGCACCTGCACAACAACGACAGGCCGAACCTGTCCCAAGGTGACATATGTCCAACAGCAACATTGGCAACAAGCAACCTTCCCTGCGCAAACCCGTCGTCCTGATGACCATGGGCAGCCAGGAGCGCAAAGGCCATGACTACCAGGTCATGACCCACAAATACATCACTCCGCTGGTCGAATTCGCCGATTGCGTACCGGTGCTGGTACCCACCTGCTGCGGCATCGATGACCTCGAAACCTATCTGGACATGGCCGACGGCGTGTACCTGACCGGCGCTGGCAGCAACATCGACCCGGCCCTGTACGGCCAGGAAAACCAGACTCCCGGCAAAAGCCAGGACAAGAACCGCGACCTGTTCGACATCCCGCTGGTCAAGGCGGCGATCAAGCGTGGCCTGCCGATCTTCGGCATCTGCCGTGGCATGCAGGAAATCAACGTGGCCCTGGGTGGCGACATCTACCAGAAGGTCTACGCCGAGCCCGGCTTCAATGACCACCGGGAAAACCCGGAAGACCCGGTGGAGGTGCAATACGCCCAGGTCCATGGGGTGAAGATCGAGCCAGGCAGCTGGCTGCATGACACCTTGGGCACCGACGAAATTCGCGTCAACTCGCTGCATGGCCAGGGCCTGCGCAAGCTCGGCACCGGCATCGAGGCCATCGCCCACGCCGAAGACGGCCTGGTCGAGGCGATTCACGCCCCGAGCCTCTCGCCGTTCCTGTTCGCCGTGCAATGGCACCCAGAGTGGCAAGCGGCGAGCAACCCGGACTCGATCAAGATCTTCCAGGCCTTCGGCGATGCGTGCCGGGCCCAGGTACGCAAGGCGCAGATCAAGCGCCAGCAGGCTGCCTGACCTTCGTTTTACTGCGCTTTGATCGCGGGGCGGCGCAAGGCCGCCTCAGCTTCCCCGGTCACCCTCTGCTGGTCCCAGAACATTTCCCGTGGAAGCGGGCGGCGGGCTTGTGCCTGTCTCCGCGATCTTTTTTCTTCCCTCAAGAGATACGATGACTACTGAGTGTTTGTCATCAGATCTTCTGCGCCTTCGAAATCGAGCGCCGCCCGCACAGCGCTCGCTTTACGCAATCACATACAAGTACAGCCAATCCCCAGGCATGCCCGAAAAAAATTCCCAATAGGCACTAGTCATCGCACAAGTTGTACGATAACTTACCTCCAACACAGAGCAACACCCTTCACCCAAGTGCCACAGGATGCCTACAACAATGACGCCACAAGAACTGAAATCCATCCTCTCCCACGGCCTGCTGTCCTTCCCTGTCACCGACTTCAATGCCCAGGGCGACTTCAACCCTGCAGGCTACGTCAAGCGCCTGGAATGGCTCGCCCCCTACGGCGCCAGCGCCCTGTTCGCCGCCGGCGGCACCGGCGAGTTCTTCTCCCTGGCCGCCAGCGAGTACAGCCAGGTGATCAAGACCGCAGTCGACACCTGTGCCACTTCGGTACCGATCCTCGCCGGCGTCGGTGGCGCCACCCGCCAGGCCATCGAGTACGCGCAAGAAGCCGAGCGCCTGGGAGCCAAAGGCCTGCTGCTGCTGCCGCACTACCTGACCGAAGCCAGCCAGGAAGGCGTTGCAGCGCACGTCGAAGCGGTGTGCAAATCGGTGAACATTGGTGTAGTGGTATACAACCGTAACGTCTGCCGGCTGAACGCCGACCTGCTGGAAAAGCTCGCCGAGCGCTGCCCGAACCTGATCGGCTACAAGGACGGCCTGGGCGACATCGAGCTGATGGTGTCGATCCGTCGTCGCCTGGGCGAGCGCTTCAGCTACCTGGGTGGCCTGCCGACCGCCGAGGTGTATGCTGCTGCCTACAAGGCCCTGGGTGTGCCGGTGTATTCCTCCGCCGTGTTCAACTTCGTGCCGAAGACCGCCATGGCCTTCTACAACGCCATTGCCCGTGACGACCACGCCACCGTGGCCAAGCTGATCGACGACTTCTTCCTGCCCTACCTGGACATCCGCAACCGCAAGGCCGGTTACGCCGTCAGTATCGTCAAGGCCGGCGCCAGGATTGCCGGTTACGACGCAGGCCCGGTGCGTACCCCGCTGACCGACCTTACTGCCGATGAGTACGACCAGCTCGCCGCACTGATGGACAAGATGGGCCCGCAATAAGGGCAGCCAGCGGCCTGCCAGATGCCGCCCCCGGAGTGGCCAGCCATTCCGGTTACCATTCGTGAGCCCGCACAAAAATAACTAGTGGGAGTATTGCCAGCATGCAAGCGAGCCAAAAGACGCATGTGCGCTACCTGATCCTGTTCATGCTGTTCCTGGTGACCACGATCAACTATGCCGACCGCGCCACCATCGCCATTGCAGGCTCCAGCCTGCAGAAAGACCTCGGCATCGATGCCGTCACCCTGGGTTATATCTTCTCTGCGTTCGGCTGGGCCTACGTGGCGGGTCAGATTCCCGGCGGCTGGCTGCTCGATCGCTTCGGTTCGAAGAATGTCTATGCCTTCAGCATCTTCACCTGGTCGTTGTTCACCCTGCTGCAGGGCTTTGTCGGTGGTCTGCCGGTGGCATGGGCAGTGGTGACGCTGTTCACCCTGCGCTTCCTGGTCGGTTTTGCCGAAGCCCCGTCGTTCCCGGGCAATGCCCGCATCGTCGCGGCCTGGTTCCCAACCCAGGAACGCGGCACCGCCTCGGCCATCTTCAACTCGGCGCAATACTTCGCCACGGCCCTGTTCGCGCCGCTGATGGGCTGGATCGTGTTCAGCTTCGGCTGGGAGCACGTGTTCATCGTCATGGGCGCACTGGGCATCGTATTCTCCATGGTCTGGCTGAAGACCATCTACAACCCACGCCAACACCCGCGCATCAGCCCGGCCGAGCTCGAACATATCGAGCGCAATGGCGGCCTGGTGGACATGGACCAGAAGCGCGCTAGTGACGGCCCGAAATGGGGCTATATCAGGCAACTGCTGACCAGCCGCATGCTGCTGGGCGTGTACCTGGGCCAGTACTGCATCAACGCCATCACCTACTTCTTCCTCACCTGGTTCCCGGTCTACCTGGTGCAGGAGCGCGGCATGACCATCCTC
This sequence comes from Pseudomonas sp. TE21394, assembly GCF_054057835.1. NCBI lineage: Bacteria > Pseudomonadati > Pseudomonadota > Gammaproteobacteria > Pseudomonadales > Pseudomonadaceae > Pseudomonas > Pseudomonas sp. TE21394. The sequence goes on from NZ_JBSRZR010000001.1 coordinate 5,000,541, forward strand.
AAGGCCGGCTTCATCGCCTCGTTGCCGGCGGTCTGCGGTTTCATCGGCGGCGTGCTGGGCGGGGTGATCTCCGACTGGCTGCTGCGCCGCGGCAACTCGCTGACCTTCTCGCGCAAGTTGCCGATCGTCTGCGGCCTGCTGCTGTCGACCACCATGGTGTTCTGCAACTACGTCGATGCCGAATGGATGGTGGTCGGCTTCATGACCCTGGCGTTCTTCGGCAAAGGCATCGGTGCACTGGGCTGGGCGGTGGTCGCCGACACTTCACCCAAGCAGATCGCCGGGCTGTCTGGCGGCCTGTTCAATACCTTCGGCAACATCGCCTCGATCACCACCCCGATCGTCATCGGCTACATCATCAGCGCCACCGGCTCGTTCAAGTGGGCACTGGTGTATGTAGGCGCCAATGCTCTGGTGGCGGTGTTCAGCTACCTGGTCATCGTCGGCCCGATCAAGCGCATCGAGCTGCGCGAAACCCCAAAGCCTGACGCCGGGCCAGCCACCAGCAGCGAACTGGCCAGCTCGCACCACTGAGTGGGCACGCCTGCGTTGCCCCTCTCCGGCGCAGGCGGATGTACAAAAGCCTGAGAACCTGACAAGTAGGGCCCGAACATGCAGTTGATCGAACATTCCGACTCGCCCCGCTACGTCCGCCTGCACGATGACGATAACGTCGTGGTGGTGGTCAATGCCGGCGGCCTGGGCGAAGGCGCCCGCTTCGCCGATGGCCTGACCCTGGTCGAAGGCGTGCCGCAAAGCCACAAGGTGGCCACCGTGGCCATTGCCAAGGGCGAGCCCGTGCGCCGCTATGGGCAGGTGATCGGCTACGCACTGGAAGACCTGCGCCAGGGCAGCTGGGTGCAGGAGAGCCAGCTGGCCATGCCAGCCGCCCCAGCGCTGGACAACCTGCCACGCTGCAATGCCATCCCGCAACCGCTGGCGCCGCTCGAAGGCTTCAGCTTCGAAGGCTACCGCAATGCCGACGGCAGCGTCGGCACCCGCAACATACTTGGCATCACCACCACCGTACAGTGCGTGGCTGGCGTGCTGGAGCATGCCGTCAAACGCATTCGCAGCGAGCTGCTGCCCAGCTACCCAAACGTCGATGACGTGGTAGCCATCACCCACAGCTATGGCTGCGGTGTAGCGATCAACGCACGCGATGCCTACATCCCGATCCGCACGGTGCGCAACCTGGCACGCAACCCCAACCTGGGCGGCGAAGCCCTGGTCATCAGCCTGGGTTGTGAAAAGCTGCAGGCCGACCAGGTGATGCACGCCGACGATCCCTCGGTGGACCTCAGCGACCCATGGCTGTACCGCCTGCAGGACGCCAGCCTGGGCTTTGCGGAAATGATCGAACAGATCATGCAACTGGCCGAAACCCGCCTGAAGAAACTCGACCAGCGCCGCCGCGAAAGCGTACCGGCCAGCGAACTGATCCTGGGCATGCAGTGCGGGGGCAGCGATGCATTCTCCGGGATTACCGCCAACCCAGCGCTGGGCTACGCCGCCGACCTGCTGGTTCGTGCCGGTGCCACCGTGTTGTTTTCGGAAGTGACCGAAGTGCGCGATGCGATCTACATGCTCACTTCGCGCGCGCAAGACCAGGAGGTGGCCGATGCGCTGGTCCGCGAGATGGACTGGTACGACCGTTACCTGCAACAGGGCGCCGCCGACCGCAGCGCCAACACCACACCGGGCAACAAGAAAGGCGGCCTGTCAAACATCGTCGAGAAGGCCCTGGGGTCGATCGTCAAGTCCGGCAGCGGCGCCATCCAGGGCGTGCTTGGCCCGGGCGAGCGGGTCAAGCGCAAAGGCCTGATCTTCTGCGCCACCCCGGCCAGCGACTTTGTCTGCGGCACCTTGCAGCTGGCCGCCGGGATGAACCTGCATGTGTTCACGACTGGCCGAGGTACGCCCTATGGCCTGGCCATGGCGCCGGTGGTCAAGGTCTGCACCCGCAGCGAGCTGGCCCAACGCTGGCCGGACCTGATCGACATCGATGCCGGGCGCATCGCCAGCGGCCGCGCGACCATCGAAGAGCTGGGCTGGGAGCTGTTCCACTACTACCTGGACGTGGCCAGCGGCCGCAAGCGGACCTGGGCCGAGCAGCACCGCCTGCATAACGACATCACCCTGTTCAACCCGGCGCCGATTACCTGATGCCCCAAGGTTTCCCGGACGTATGCGATTTCGCGATCCCTGCAGAGGCGGGTTCACCCGGATCACCGCCAAGGCCGGTGCCATACACCGCGTTGGACTCTTTCGGGTGAGCCCGCGCCTACAGGGACTGCGTGCTTCGCATGAGATTCACTTTTCCCCTTCAAGCCCAACAGGAGCATCCCATGCCTGAAATCCTCGGCCACAACTTCATCGCCGGCCAGCGCAGCGCCGCGGGCCAACACCGCCTGCAGAGCCTGGACGCCAGCACTGGCGAGGCCCTGCCATACAGTTTCTTCCAGGCCACCGAAGGCGAAGTGGACCAGGCCGCCAGGGCCGCTGCCGCAGCCTTCGCCGAGTTCCGTCAACTGGCCCCGGCACGGCGCGCCGAGTTCCTCGACGCCATTGCCGCCGAACTGGATGAACTGGACGACGCCTTCATCGCCATCGTCTGTCGCGAAACCGCCCTGCCCACCGCGCGTATCCAAGGCGAACGCGCGCGTACCAGCGGCCAGATGCGCCTGTTCGCCCAGGTGTTGCGCCGTGGTGATTTCCTCGGTGCGCGCATCGACCTTGCCCTGCCCGATCGCCAGCCGTTGCCACGCGTAGATTTGCGCCAGATGCGCATCGGCGTCGGCCCGGTTGCCGTGTTCGGCGCCAGCAATTTCCCGCTGGCGTTCTCCACTGCCGGAGGCGACACCGCCGCCGCCCTGGCCGCCGGTTGCCCGGTGGTGTTCAAGGCCCACAGCGGCCACATGGCCACTGCCGACCTGGTGGCCTGCGCCATCCAGCGCGCCGCCGAGCGCACCGGGATGCCCAAGGGGGTATTCAACATGGTCTTCGGTGGCGGCGTCGGCGAGTGGCTGGTCAAGCACCCGGCAATCCAGGCGGTTGGCTTTACCGGTTCGCTGAAAGGCGGTGACGCGCTGTGCCGCATGGCCGCCGAACGCCCGCAGCCAATTCCGGTGTTTGCCGAGATGTCCAGCATCAACCCGGTGATCATCCTGCCGGGCGCCCTGGCCAAGCGTGGTGATTCGATTGCCCGCGAATTGGCGGGTTCGGTCTGCCTCGGCGCTGGCCAGTTCTGCACCAACCCGGGCCTGGTCATCGGCCTGCAGTCGCCGCAGTACAGCCAGTTGCTGGCCGATCTTGGCCATCACCTGGCTCAACAAGCCGGCCAGACCATGCTCAACGCCGCAGGCTTGCGCAGCTACGTTGGTGGCCTGGAGCATTTGCAGGCCCACGCCGGTATCCAGCACTTGGCTGGCCAGGCTCAGGCGGGCAGCCAGGCCCGTGCGCAGCTGTTCAAGGCCGATGCCCGCTTGCTGATCGAATCCGACCCATTGCTGCAGGAAGAAGTGTTCGGCCCCACCACCGTGGCCGTCGAAGTGCAGGACAACGCGCAATTGCGCGCCGCCTTGCTTGGCTTGCGGGGCCAACTGACCGCGACGCTGATCGGCGAGCCGGAAGACTTCGAGGCTTTTGCCTGGCTGGTGCCACTGCTGGAAGAAAAGGTCGGGCGGATTCTGGTCAACGGCTACCCGACCGGTGTCGAGGTCTGTGATGCGATGGTACATGGCGGACCGTACCCGGCAACCTCGGATGCGCGCGGCACTTCGGTCGGCACCCTGGCCATCGACCGCTTCCTGCGCCCGGTGTGCTACCAGAACTACCCGCAGGCACTGTTGCCCGCGGCACTGCGCGACGACAACCCGCTGGGGCTGCGTCGGCTGGTGAATGGCCAGTGGCGTGAAGGGGCGATCTGACCGGTTGCCCGAACCCGAAACAACAAAGCCCCGCGCATGGCGGGGCTTTTCTTCTGCTTGCCGGCGAACAGGCCGGCCTGCCAGCCAAGCGGGTTCAGGCCCCCTGCGCCTCGGCCTCGGCATGGGCCTGGCGCAAACGCTCACGGCTATTGCTCAGGTGCATGCGCATGGCCATCTTGGCCCCTTCGCTGTCACGCCGCGCGATGGCTTCGTAGATCGCTTCATGCTCATGCATTAGCCGGCTCATGTAATGCGCCTGGTCATCATGCGCCAACCGCGCCGAATTGAGCCGGGTACGCGGGATGATGCTGGTGCCCAGGTGGTTGATGATGTCGGCGAAATAGTGGTTGCCGCTGGCCTGGGCAATGCGCAGGTGGAACTGGAAGTCGGCCGACACCGCATCGCTGGCGTGGGCTGCCCCTTCGTTGATTTCATCCAGCGCCGCGCGCATGCCGGCCAGCTGTTCATCGCTGCGACGCTGTGCTGCCAGGCCTGCCGACTCGATCTCCAGGGCAATGCGCAACTCCAGCACCGCCAGCACTTCGCGCAGCGTGACGACGGTCGCCGGGTCGATGCGGAAGCCGCCCGTGGCCGGCGCGTCCAGAACGAAGGTGCCGATCCCATGGCGGGTCTCGACCTGCCCGGCGGCCTGCAACCGCGAGATCGCCTCCCGCACTACCGTGCGGCTGACGCCCTCTTCGGCCATGATCTGCGATTCGGTCGGCAGCTTGTCGCCGCGCTTGAGCTGGCCGCTGCGAATGCGCTCGGTCAGCACCGTGACCAGTTCCTGGGCCAGACTGCGCGGCTTGCGCCGGGTCCTTGCCTGTACCTGCTGCTCTGTCATTACGCTGTGTTTCACCTAGGAAGACAGCGCCCATCATAGCGCAAGCAGTTGTACGATCACATACATACGGTGCGGTATTTCTTGCCTCACGGCCCGGCGCTGCACAGGGCCACGCACTGACGGCATATTGCTGGCCCCCAGTCTTCGCAAGCGTAGGCAAACTTCCTGTTCCTTCAGATATTTAGGACAGTAACATGCGAGTAATTCTAGCCACGATGGCCGGCTGCCTGCTGGCCACGCTCGCTTTCGGCGCCCAGGCACGGGCGTTGAGCCAGAACGATCGCCACACCTGCCACTGGGGCGCGCAGATTGCCGCCGAAGCCCAGCAGGCCAAGCTTTCCGGGGTAACGCTGTATGCCACCCGCAAGAAGCTGCAGGTACGCAAGTTCGCCAAACCGTGGATGCGCATGACCGCCTTCGGGATTACCGAGCAGACTTATAACAGCCGCTCACGGCTCAAGCCGGCGGCGATCAGGCAGACTTACTACGAGCAGTGTGTGCAGCATGCCATAGCAAGACGTTAAAACCATTTATATCAGTAGGTTACAGCTCAAACTTGACGTTTTGAATGAGCGTGTCAGGAGCGCCAAGGGGCGCCAGCCTCGAAGCAGGCTTCCAGCCAGGCTTTGAAAGCCCCCAAGGCGGCAGAGTTGAGGCGCGCGGTAGGCCGAACCAGGTAGATGCCTGCCGCTACGTCGAGTTGCCATTGCGGCAGCACCCGTACCAGACGCCCGCTGGCGAGGTCCTCCCCCATCAGCCAGTCTCCTCCCGCCAGAATGCCAACACCGCGCCGCGCCGCTGCCAGCAGGGCTTCGTTGTCATTACTGCGCAGGCTACCTGCAACCCTGACAATCATCTGCTGCTCGTCATTCATCAGGCGCCAATCAGGAAAGCTACGCAACCCGTTGAAACCCAGGCAATTATGCTTGGTCAAGTCTTCAGGCTGTACAGGTACGCCATGCCGGGCCAAGTATTCGGGCGATGCGCACAGGATGCGCCGGTGATCGCATAGCTTCGTCGCCACCAAGCGGTTATCAGCCAGCTCGCCAATGCGAATGGCGGCGTCGAAACCCTCACCAATCAGGTCGACGAAACGGTCTGCATAGTCGGCTTCCACCCTCACCTGCGGGCAAGCCAGCACGAAGTCAGCCAGCATCCCGCTCAGCCAGCGCCGCCCCATGGCCGCCGGCAATGCCAGGCGCAGGCGCCCACGGACCGTTACCGCGCCTTCGGCCGCCTCCTGCTCTGCCTCGGCGAGCATCCGGTTGGCCTCCCGCACTTTGATCACCAGCCGTTCGCCTTCATCGGTGAAGCGCAACTGCCGCGTGCTGCGTTCCACCAGGCGGATACCCAGGCGCGTTTCCAGTGCAGTCAGGCGCTTCGACAATACCGTGGGGTGGCGGGCCAACTGCCGCCCGGCAGCGGCAAACGAGCCCTGCTCATGCAGGGCCAGCAAGGTGGCGAGTTCATCGGCGCGGCGGCTATCGAAGGCATCCATGGCAAGGCTCGGCGTGGAACAGCTAGCGGTTTTCAGGTAACAAGCACTAGCGCGCCTGCCGACAAGCCTTGCTCAAGGTCCTCATGGGCCCTTGCCGCTTCGGCCAGCGGGTAGCGACGCCAGACCCTAGGCTGGATGATACCCTGGGCGAGCGCCGCCAGCACATCGGCGGCCCGCCGCTGGTACTCGTCAACCGTACGCGTATGCGCCGCCAGCGAAGGCCGGGTCAGGTACAGCGACCCTTTGGCATTGAGCGTGGCAACCTCGATGGCTGGCGGCGTACCCGAGGTGCCGCCAAACGACACCAGCAAGCCACGCACCCGCAGACTGTCCAGCGAGGCGTCCAGCGATACCTTGCCAACGCAGTCGTACACCACGTCCACCCCTTGCCCGTGGGTCAGTTCTCGCACCCGGCTGGCCAAGGTGGACGCATCGAACACCAACACATGGTGGCAACCCGCTGCTTGTGCCCGGGCCACGCTCTGCGGGCGTGACACCACGCCAATCACGGTCGCGCCCAGGTGACGCGCCCAGGGCACCATCAGCTGGCCCAGCGCACCGGCGGCACCGTACAGCAGCAGTTGCGTACCCGGCCCCACGGCATAGGTGGTTTTCAGCAGGTACTGCGCGGTGATGCCCTTGAACATGAGCGCCGCAGCAGCCTGGTCTGGAACAGACGGTGGCAGTTTCACCAACCGTTCGGCCGGATACAGGCGAGCGCTGGCGTAACCGCCAACCGGGCCCATCGCATAGGCAACCCGGTCGCCTACCTGCACGTTGTCCACCCCCTCCCCGATGGCAGCCACCCGCCCGGCACCTTCCAGCCCCAGCCCGGACGGCAACGCCAGAGGGGAACCGCCCTTGCGTTGCAGCACGTCCAGCGGATTCACGCCGATGGCTGTCTGTTCCAGCCAGACCTGGGCGGGCCCTGGAGCTTGTACTGGCAGGTGTTCAAGCTGCAGCACATCGGCAGTGCCGGTACTGTTGAGAACGATGCGGGTTGGCATGATCGAATCCTGTCGGGTAGGTGTTCTGGTCAGGCTAATCAGGCAAGCAGTATTGAACAATCCGCCACGAAGCAGATCATTCCTGCACCCTTTGCAGTAATGACAGTTATCACTACTGCAGCCCCGCATCAGCATTGGCATTTGTTAAGCTGATGGCTCCGTCGCACAGGACCCAGGCCATTCGCCCCATGGATGAACTGCGCAAGATTGACCTCAACCTGCTCTTGGCCCTGCACGCCTTGCTATGCGAAAAGCATGTCACCCGTGCTGCCCTGCGCCTGCACCGGAGCCAACCTGCGGTCAGCCATGCGCTGGCGCAGTTGCGCAAGCATTTCGACGACCCTTTGCTGGTTCGCCAGCATGGCCGCATGGTCCTGACCAGCCGCGCCCAATCGCTGGCCGGGCCTCTGCAAGACGCCTTGAACAACCTCAACGGCCTGCTGGCCACCCCGCAGTTCGAACCGGCCAAGGCCCAGCGCCGCTTCCGCCTGTCGCTGTCGGACTACGCGTCTCGCATCATCCTGCCGCCCCTGCTGAGGCATCTGCGCCGGGTCGCCCCGGGAGTGGACCTGGCCATCAGCCAGGCCAGCCGCGAAGCCATGTTGGCGCAATTGCTCGATGGCGAACTGGACCTGGCGATGGGCTTGTTCCCCGACCCGCCCGAAGAAATCATCACCGAGGCGTTGTTTGCCGACGATTTCATCAGCGTCGCCGATTGCCAGGTATTGCCCGCCAGCGGTGGCCTGGCCCTGGAGGACTGGCTGACCAGACCGCATGTGTTGATGGCGATGCGCCCGGATGCTTTCGATGAGATCGAACGTGCCCTGGCCGCGCTGGGGCTGCGCCGTCGCATTGCCCTGGCATTGCCCCATTGGAGCGCAGCCGTCGAAGTGCTGGCCGGTACCGACCTGATCCTTACCGTAGCCCGGCGGGCAGCAGGTTCGCTGCAGCAACATCCGACGCTGCGCCAGTTCGCACCACCCTTGACCATCGCCCCCTTCGATTACCAGCAAGCCTGGCACATTCGCAAGGACAACGACCCGGGGCATCGCTGGCTACGCGAAACCGTGCGGGCCTGCAGCCAGCCGGGGCCCTGATCAGCCCTCTTGCTGTTTCGCGACCACAGCGCTGCTGGCCGGTGCGCCCGCCGCCCAATTGCCCTGCACCAGCATCACGCCCGCCAGGATCAGCACCACGCCAGCCACTCTGGCCAGGCTGAGTGGCTTGCCGCCCAGCCCCATCAACCCGAAGTGATCGGCGACCACCGCCGTGATGATCTGCCCCGCCACGACCAACACCAGAAATCCCGCGGCGCCCAGCCTGGGTGTCAGCGCTGCCGCGCCGGCCACGTACAGGGCTCCCAGTACCCCCCCGATCCACAGCCACCAAGGCCCTTGCAGGGCCTTGCCGACGTCGGGCGCCGGCACCCTCAGCAACAGCAACGCAGCAATCACCACCAGTGAGCTCACAGTCAACGAGGTGAACGCCGCCCACAACCAGTGCCCCAGTGCACGCCCGACTGCGGCGTTGCCGGCAGCCTGGAACGGCAACACGGCACCGGCAAGCAACGCCATGGCCACGGGTAATGACAGCAGAATCATCGATTTACTGACCACGACCGTCCTCCTTATCGTGTGGATGGATGTGGCCATGATGGTGCAATCGGCCAAACTGATGGAAATCGAAATGCTGCACGCGCATTATTCGTAGTGTGCATGGACAATGGGTCGTCGCGGCGGATACAGAGCCGCGCCACCTGAAGCCTGACCCCGGCAGCAGCCGAGGTCGGCACCGTAGTCGAGATCAGCGTGAGGTTTCGATGCGCAGCACTTCGGTGTAGATCGCATCGACGGTCTGCCCGACCTTGAGGTTTTTCATGCGTGCCTGCAGGTCGGGGTCTTCGACCTTGACCACCTGCAGCTTGCCTTCCGGGGGCAGCAAGCTGACTTCATGCTGTTTTAGGTCGATCTTCTTGATCTGCGAGGTGACCTTGACCTGGCGGAATGCCTCGCCACCTGGGTTGGGGTTGTCCGCCGTGGCACGGATGCTACCGGACTCGTCAGTCGCCTTTGGCGCCCCGCCCACTTCGGGATTCAACACGTAGGCCACCGCGCGTGTCACGTAGATGTCGACCTGGTCGCCCACCTTGAGGTTGGGCAGCGCCTTGGCCTTTTCCGTCAACTGGAAGGTCACATCCTTCCTGGAATCCGGGCCTTTCACCGTGACTTGGCGATTGGCCAGATCGATGGCCGTGACTTGCGTGGTGACGTGGCTTTCCAGTGCCTCGCTGCCGATAGGGATACCAGCGGCGTGCACGGTGAAACTGGCAGCGGAGGCCAGCGTGGCCAGGGCGACAGCACGAGCAATGGAGCGGATCGGATTCATAGGCCTGCTTCCCTGTAATCAAGACCGGAGGGGTTGCGCAAAATGTTCACGCGCTGGCAAGCATAGCCCCTGCCTGCCGACCTGCCTGACTCCCCTCGCAAAGCACTCCTCGCGTGTACCTGCTCACTATTGCAAGAGTAAATGAGAATTCTTTACACTTGCTTTGCGTTTACAAATCATTACTATTTGCACTCTAAAATACAACAAAGAGTCACCTGTAATGGCAAAAAAGTCTGTTGCCCCAGCATCGATTTCCATGCTGGGCATTCTGGTTGTGCCTGCTGTTCACGCGGCCGTTCAACCCGGGTCGCCGGGTTCGCTGGCCCTGCCCGCTACCGCCGTCAGCAGCGTCTACGAGCAACAAAGCTACAAAGCAGGTGAAAGCCGCAGTGCCCTGAAGATCGACGCTCCGCTGCGCGACATTCCGCAAACCGTCAACGTCGTGCCGGAAAGCGTGATCAGGGACCAGGGCGCGCAGTCGATGGAAGACGTGTTGAAGAATGTGCCCGGCGTCGGTCTGTCCAATGGCGACGGCCAGCGCGACCAGGTGACTATTCGAGGCTTCAGCGCCATTGGCGACATGTACATCGACGGTGTGCGCGATGACGCGCTGTACTTCCGCGACCTGTCCAATATCGAGCGGGTCGAGGTGATCAAGGGCCCCGCCGCCGTGCTGTATGGCCGTGGCTCTTCAGGTGGCCTGATCAACAGCATCAGCAAGAAACCCAGCTTCACGCCCAAGCGCGAAGTCGGCCTGAGCTTCGACAGCGAGGGCAAGCGCCGCACCCAGCTCGACAGTGGCTGGGCCGACCCGCAGGGCAACCAGGCCTACCGCGTGACCGGCGCCTTCGAAGACAGCGACACCTTTCGCGATGATGGCTACATAGACCGCAAGGCCATCGCGCCATCGGCCTACTGGCGCCTCTCCGACGACCTGGAACTGAACCTGGGCGCCACCTACCTGTACGACAAGCGCCTGATCGACTTCGGCATCCCGGCCCTGGGCAAGCGTCCGGTGGATGTGCACCGTGACAAGCGCTTCGGTTCCGGCGATGCCGACCAGGACTATGCCCGCAGCGAAGTGTTCTCGCTGACCGCAAGCCTTGATTACCGCATCAATGACGACTTTACCCTGAGCAATACCAGCCGCTACTACCGCTACGACCTGGACCGCAACAACACCCTCGCCGACAGCAGCCCGACGCGCTTTGTCACTGCGCCCAATGGCGAACTGCTGGTCAAGCTCAACCGCGGCAACGTCGCCCGTGACGAGTACGGCATGTTCAACCAGACCGAGCTCAAGCAACAGGCGCAGCTGGCCGGGATGCAGCACAGCCTGTTGTATGGCGTGGAGGTTGGCTTCCAGGACAAATACCAACGGGTGCTGAGCCAGAGCAACGTGGCCCAGGTGCCGGTGTACCGCGAGGCCCTGGTGCCGGTACCGGAACACGCCGCCAACCTGTCGTCGCAGGGCACCAACTTCCAGCAGACCACTGGCCTGTACGTTCAGGACATGATCGAGCTGAATGAGCACTGGAAAGCGCTGGTCGGCGTACGTTATGACATCTTTGGCCAGGAGTACGACGACGACCGCGTGCAGAATGTCGACCTCGACCGCACCGACAAGACCTGGAGCCCGCGCGCCGGCCTGGTCTACCAGCCGGATGCCATGCAGTCCTACTACGTTTCGGTCAGCCGCAGTTACCAGCCCTCGGGCGAGGTGTTCGCGGTCAGCCCGAGCAACCAGCACCTGGAGCCGGAAGAAACCACCAACTACGAAATTGGCGCCAAGTGGGACCTGCTCGACAGCCGCCTGTCGTTGACCGCAGCGGTGTTCCGCCTCGAGCGCACCAACATGAAGACCGCCGACCCGGCCAACCCCAATCTCACCGTGCTGGCTGGCGAGCAGCGCACCGACGGCTTCGAAGCCACCGTCAGCGGCCAACTGAGCGACAAGTGGCAGATCTACGCCGGCTACGCCTACCTCGATGCCGAGATCACCAAGTCCAACAGCAAGACCAATGGCGTCGCCAACGAAGGCCAGACCCCAACCCTGACGCCGCGCAACAGCGCCAACGTCTGGCTGGTGCGTACCTTGACCCCGCAATGGCGCATGGCCGCCGGTGCCAACTACGTCGATGAGCGCTACACCGCTCTGGACAACGTGGTGGTGATGCCGGGCTACACCACCTTCGACGCCGCGCTGCTCTACAGCGTGCCGCAGTGGGATGCCGCGCTGCGCCTGAAGAACGTGTTCGACCGCGACTACTATGCCGCTGCGCACGGCTCGGTGGACCTGATCACCCCAGGCGCACCGCGTACACTGGAAGCCAGCTTCAACTACCGCTTCTGATCGCTGGGCAAGTAGCCCGCTCGCCCCCGCAGGAACGGCCCTCTGGCAACACTGGCCGCTCCTGCAGGCGCATGCACTACACATGCAATCAACGGTTGGGCGTTACCCGCCAGACCGTATTGGCCAGATCATCGGCAATGATCAAGGCGCCACGCGGGTCCACCGTCACCCCCACCGGGCGCCCACGGGTCTTGCCATCCTCACCGCGAAAGCCAGTGGCGAAGTCGATCGGTTCGCCGGCCGGCTTGCCATTGCTGAACGGCACGAAGATCACCTTGTAGCCCACCGGGTTGGGCCGGTTCCAGCTACCGTGTTCACCCACGAAGGCACCGTCGGCGAAGCGCTCGCCCATGGCCGGGATGGAAAAGCTCACGCCCAACGCAGCCACGTGCGAGCCGAGGCTGTAATCCGGCTTGATCGCCGCCGCTACCCTTTCCGGGTTCTGCGGTCGTACCCGCTCATCCACGTTCTGGCCCCAGTAGCTGTAAGGCCAGCCGTAGAACCCACCTTCACGCACCGAGGTCAGGTAGTCCGGGACCAGGTCGGGCCCGAGCTCATCACGCTCGTTGACGACCGCCCACAGCTGCCCGGTCTGCGGCTGGATAGCCAGCGCCGTCGGGTTGCGCAGGCCTGTGGCATAGGGCCGGTGCGCGCCGGTTGCAGCATCGACCTGCCAGACCATGGCCCGATCGATCTCCACTTCCATCCCGCGTTCGGTGATGTTGCTGTTCGAACCGATGCCCACATACAGGTAACGACCATCCGGGCTGATTGTCAGCGCCTTGGTCCAATGGTGGTTGATCGCAGCCGGCAGGTCGGTGACCTTGGTTGGCGGGCCATCGGCCCGCGTCTGGCCGTCCTGGTAGTCGAAGCGCACCAGGGCATCCTGGTTGGCCACGTACAGCTTGCCGTCGGCAAAGGCCAGGCCGTACGGCGCATTGAGGTTTTCTGCAAACACCGTCTGCACCTCGTAGCGACCGTCGCCGTCGGCATCGCGCAGCAAGGTCAGGCGGTTGCCACCCTTGACCTGGGTATTGCCCTCGGCCTTGATCTGGCTGGCGATGACATCCTTGGGCTTGAGCTTGGCCGCGCTGCCACCGCGGCCCTCGGCGACGAGGATATCGCCATTGGGCAACACCAGGGTCTGCCGCGGGATCTTCAGGCCAGTGGCAATGGCGGTAATGCTGAAGCCTTCAGGCACCGTCGGTTTCTGTTCACCCCAGGCTGCCGGCTGGGCGATCTTCATGCTTGGCAGCAGGCCACGTTGTGGCGCCGGCAGTTTAGGGTCGGGCCCAAGCGCCTGGTTCGGCTCGCCATCACCACCACAAGCAGCCAGCAGCAACGCCATGCTCAACAGGCCCAACGCAGGTACAAGCTTCATGCCGCACCTCCCGAGCGCAGGCCGCTCAAACCGGTGAAGGCAGCCACGGTCGCGAGCACGCTCACGATCACTGACAGCACCAGCCCGGACGGCATTACCGCCCAGGCGTCCTTGGCGTGTTCGAAGGCATTGATCAAGCCCAGTACCCAGGTCACCAGCAGCAGCACGAAGTACAGGGTTGGCCGGCCACGCTTGCGTTCGGCACGGATCAGGTTGGCCAACGCGAACAACAACGCCAGCCCGCAGAACACCAGGGCGCCGGCGATCAACCAGGCGGCGAAGTTGCTCCACTGGATCTGGTAACTGTTGAAATAGGCAATGTCGCTGAGTAGCGCAGCGAGGAACAACGGAACGCTGCCGGACAGCAGCAGGGCATGTAGCGGGCCGGGTGTACAGCGGCACAAGGTTTGGTCGGATACGGTCACGGTGCCTCCTTTTCATTCAGTGACCCAAGGACTGATGGCATGGCCACCAGGCGTGCACGGGGCGCGCCTAGTAAAGGAGCCTCTCGGCAAGGCGATAGTTCACCGTTTGGTTTGAATGGCCTATGCTGCGAAGCGTTGGCGCAAGGAGACAACCGATGAGCAGCAACCCGATTCGCCCGCGCTCGCCCTGGGCGTTGGCCACGCTGCTGGGCCTCAGCCTGGTGCTTGTGGCCGGTTGTTCCAGCAAACCCGGCAAAGCCAACCATGCGTCACGCACAATAGGCTCCAACTGCTTCGCCAAAGCCGTCCCCACCACTGGCGAAGGTGGCCTGGCGTGGGGCGATACCTTGAGCATTGCCCGGAAGAAATCGCTGGACAACTGCGTGCGCTATGCCGGCCGGTCGGGGGGATCACCAAGAACTTGCCAGGTGGTCATGGCCAAGTGCAAGAACTAGAGCCCGGCTGACCTTCAACACCTGTAGATAGGCGCGCATCTGATGAATCCCTGGGCGATGCGATGGACTGATCGGTCGTGAACCAGGCTTGTTGTTTTCATCATTTACACAGATTGCCCCTGGATAAGGAGTTCCAATGAGCGACGCCTCCGTGAGCAGCGCCACCTCCGGCCCTGCCTGCAGCGCAGAGGCGGTCGAAGGAACCCCTGTCAAGAAGCGCAGCGCAGATCCTTCTGGCGATTAATGCGCCATGGATTCAGAGGATGGCAGCAAAACGCTACGCGCCTGGCAGGCGAAGCGACGAGGCAGACTGGAAACAGCGGCTTAAACCGATAGATACGAGCGCGCGCGTGGCAGGAGCGGCCTTGTGTCGCGAAGGGCCGCAACGCGGCCCCTGGCGATATCAGCCTGTCACGCGTGGTCAGGCCAGCCTGGCCCGAGCCGCATGCAGCTTTTTATAACTTTCGATCAGGCGCAAGTGGCGATCGAGGCCTTCGAGCTTCATGCTGGTCGGGGTCAGGCCATGGAAGCGCACGCTGCCATCGACCGAACCCAACACCGCGTCCATGCGCGAGTCGCCGAACATACGCCGGAAGTTGGCCTCGTAGTCGTCCATTTCCAGCTCGTCGTCCAGCAACACTTCCAGCACCACGTTCAATGCCTGGTAGAACAACCCGCGCTCGACGGTGTTGTCGTTGAACTGCAGGAACGCCTCGACCAGTTCCTTGGCATCCTCGAAACGCTGCACTGCCAGGCAGATCAGCAGCTTCAGTTCCAGAATGGTCAGCTGGCCCCACACGGTATTCTCGTCGAACTCCACGCCGATCAGCGTGGTGATAGTGGTGTAGTCATCGACGTCGCAGTTGTCCAGGCGCTTGAGCAGCAACTTGAGGGCGCGGTTGTCGAGGCTGTGCAGATTGAGGATATCGGCGCGGAATGACAAGGCGCGGTTGGTGTTGTCCCAGATCAGGTCCTCCACCGGGTAGATTTCCGAGTAGCCCGGCACCAGAATGCGGCAGGCGGTGGCGCCAAGGTTGTCGTACACGGCCATGTACACCTCCTTGCCAAGGTCTTCGAGGATGCCAAACAGGGTCGCGGCCTCCTGCACGTTGGAGTCCTCGCCATGGCCGGAGAAGTCCCACTCGACGAACTCGAAGTCGGCCTTGGCGCTGAAGAAGCGCCACGACACCACGCCGCTGGAGTCGATGAAATGCTCGACGAAGTTGTTCGGTTCGGTCAGCGCGTGGCTTTCGAAGGTCGGCTGCGGCAGGTCGTTCAAGCCCTCGAAGCTGCGCCCCTGCAGCAGTTCGGTAAGGCTGCGCTCCAGCGCCACCTCCAGGCTCGGATGGGCTCCGAACGAGGCGAATACGCCGCCGGTACGCGGGTTCATCAGGGTCACGCACATGACCGGGAACTCGCCCCCCAGCGAAGCATCCTTGACCAGTACCGGGAAGCCCTGCTCCTCCAGGCCCTGGATGCCGGCAACGATGGCCGGGTACTTGGCCAATACCTCCTGCGGCACATCCGGCAGGCACAGCTCGCCTTCGAGGATCTCGCGCTTCACTGCCCGCTCGAAGATTTCCGACAGGCACTGCACCTGCGCCTCGGCCAGGGTATTGCCGGCGCTCATGCCGTTGCTGAGGAACAGGTTCTCGATCAGGTTGGACGGGAAGTAGACCACCTGCTGGTCGGACTGGCGCACGAACGGCAGCGAGCAGATGCCACGAGCCGTGTTGCCCGAGTTGGTGTCGTACAGGTGTGAACCGCGCAGCTCACCGTCCGGGTTGTAGATGGCCAGGCAGTGCTCGTCGAGGATCTCGACCGGCAGCGCATCCCGCGGGCCCGGTTTGAACCATTGCTCGTTCGGGTAGTGCACGAACGGCGCGTTGGCCAGGTCCTCACCCCAGTACTGGTCGTTATAGAAGAAGTTGCAGTTCAGGCGTTCGATGAATTCGCCCAGCGCCGAGGCCAGCGCGGCTTCCTTGGTCGCGCCCTTGCCGTTGGTGAAGCACATTGGCGACTGGGCATCGCGCACATGCAGCGACCACACGTTGGGCACGATGTTGCGCCACGAAGCGATCTCGATCTTCATCCCCAGCCCGGCCAGGATGCCCGACATGTTGGCGATGGTCTGCTCCAGCGGCAGGTCCTTGCCGGGGATGTAGGTGCTGGTGTCCGACACCGGCATCAACAGGCCCTGGGCATCGGCGTCGAGGTTGTCGACCACTTCGATCACGAACTCGGGGCCGGTCTGTACCACCTTCTTCACGGTGCAACGGTCGATGGAACGCAGGATGCCCTGACGGTCCTTCTCCGAGATGTCCTCGGGCAGCTCGACCTGGATCTTGAAGATCTGGTTGTAGCGGTTTTCCGGATCGACGATGTTGTTTTGCGCCAGGCGGATGTTCTCGGTCGGGATGTTGCGGGTCTGGCAGTACAGCTTGACGAAGTAAGCCGCGCACAAGGCAGAGGACGCCAGGAAATAGTCGAACGGCCCCGGGGCCGAGCCATCACCCTTGTAACGGATCGGTTGGTCGGCGATCACCGTGAAGTCGTCGAACTTGGCTTCGAGCCGGAGATTGTCGAGAAAATTGACCTTGATTTCCATGCGGGATTACCGTGATTTAAGCGTGCAAAACGAAAGTGGCCGGCATTATCCGGGTTTTCCCGGCGGAAGTCCTGTTTGCGCGACCAGCTTGCGCATTCCGCCGAATTACTTGCCTGATCCTCTGAACCTGCCCCTTGCAGCCGACCAGCGGTCAGCCCCCTGTGCTAGCGTTTCCGGACTGGGGAACAGCGTATTCCCCGATCAGCAAAAGCACAGCGACAGCAACCGTTGACGGGCAGGTGAACCATGGAACTACGCATCAACCAGAAGACCTACCAGGTCGAGGCAGACGCCGACACGCCACTGCTGTGGGTGATCCGCGACGACCTGGGTCTGACCGGCACCAAGTATGGCTGCGGCCTGGCCCAGTGCGGCGCCTGTTCGGTGCTGGTGGACGGCAATGTGGTGCGCGCTTGCGTCACGCCGGTGGCCGGTGTGGTCGGGCGCGAGGTGACTACCATCGAGGCGATCGAGGCCGACGCCGTCGGCAAGCGGGTGGTCGCGGCGTGGGTCGAGCACCAGGTTGCCCAGTGCGGCTATTGCCAGTCCGGCCAGGTGATGGCGGCCACTGCTCTGCTCAAGCACACGCCCAGGCCCACTGATGCGCAGATCGACGCGGCGATGGTCAACCTGTGCCGCTGCGGCACCTACAACGCCATCCATGCCGCCATGCATGACCTGGCCCAAGGGGAGAAGGCCTGATGCGCACGCCCGTCGATACCCCTGCAGAAGAACTGCTCAAGTTGCAGCACGGCGCGACCCTCAACCTGTCGCGTCGGCGCTTCCTCGCCGGTACGGCTGTCGGGGCTCTGGTGCTTGGCTTTGGCCTGCCCATGGGCTCGGCCCGCGTGCAGGCAGCGGCCGCAGCCAGCGCCGAACGCGGTACCCAGGTGCCGGCCTTCCTGGAGATCCGCCCGGACGGCACGGTGCGTCTGCTCAGCCCGTTCATGGAAGGCGGGCAAGGCCCTTTCACCGCCATGGCCCAGATCGTCGGCGAAGAGCTGGATGTCGACCCGGCCAGGTTCGTGGTCGACAGCGCCCCGCCTGGGGAAGCCTATGTAGTGATGGAAAACGGCATGCGTATCACCGGCGGCAGCATGTCGGTACGCATGAGCTACCCGACCATGCGCCGCCTGGGCGCCCTCGCCCGCGCCATGCTCCTGCAGGCAGGCGCCGAGCAGTTGGGCGTACCGGTTGAGCAACTCACTACCACGCCGGGTACCGTGGTACATACCACGAGCGGGCGCTCTGTGCCCTATGGTGAACTGGCCGCACGGGCCATGGACCTGCCGGTACCCGACCCGGCCAGCGTCAAGCTGCGCGACCCCAGCCAGTTTCGCTGGATCGGCAAACCGGTACGCCGCCTGGATGCCTATGACAAGTCCACCGGCAAGGCCGTGTACAGCATCGACGTCAAGGTCGACGGCATGCTCCATGCTGCCGTGCAGCACGCGCCACGCCTGGGCATGACCGTCGGTAGCCTGCGCAACGAAGAGCAGGTCAAGGCCATGCCGGGCGTGCACTCGGTGCATCAGCTGCCAGGCGCCGTGGCCGTGGTTGCCGAGCGCTGGTGGCACGCCAAGCGTGCGGTAGAAGCCATCCAGGTGGACTGGCAGGAGCCTGCCGCCGACAGCCCGGTACGGCCAATGCCGGCCGATTTCTCCAGCGATGGCTGGCGCGAGCATCTGGCCACGGTAGAAGCCCCGGCCCGTGATGAGGAAAACCAGGGCGATGTGGCTGGCATGCTGGCCAGTGCCAAGACCCGCGTCGAGGCGACCTACCACAACCAGTACCTCAACCATGCCCAGCTTGAGCCACCCTCGGCACTGGCGCGCTTCAATGGCGACGGATCGCTGGAGGTATGGCTGCCCAACCAGGCGCCGGACATGTTCCGTGACGACATCGCCCGGCGCACCGGCCTGGCCCCGGCACAGATCACCCTGCATTCGCCGTTGCTGGGTGGCTTCTTCGGCCGCCACTTCCTGTACGACTCGGCCAACCCCTACCCTCAGGCGATTGCCTTGGCCAAGGCGGTCGGCCGCCCGGTGAAGCTCATCTGGAGCCGCGAGGAAGAGTTCCTGCGTGACGTATTGCGCCCGGTGGCCGTGGTGAAATTCCGTGCCGGGCTGGACGCCGACGGCCTGCCGGTGGCCATCGAGGCCGTGAGCGCCACCGAAGGCCCGACCGAAGCCCTCGCCGGCAAACAGGGCGAGAAGCTCGACCCGACTGCGCTCGAAGGGCTGTCGGGCAAGTCCTACGCCATCGCCAACAAACGCATCGCCCAGGTCTACGTCAAAGGCCCGGCCATGCTTGGCTACTGGCGCTCGGTGGGCAATTCGCTGAATGACTTCTTCTATGAATCGTTCCTTGACGAACTGGCCGACAAGGGCGGCAAGGACCCGTTCGAGCTGCGCCTGCACCTGCTGCGCGACAACCCGCGCCTGACCACCCTGCTGCAGGCGGTTGCCGAACTGTCCGGCGGCTGGAAGCGCGGGCCGTTCACTGCCGAGGACGGCAGCAAGCGCGCACGCGGCGTGGCCATGGCCTCGCCGTTCGGCTCCGAGGCGGCGGTGATTGCCGAGGTGTCGATCGAGAACGGCCAGGTCAAGGTGCACGACATCTGGCAGGCCATCGACCCGGGCAGCATCGTCAACCCGGCGATCATCGAGCACCAGGTCAACGGCGCCGTCGCCCTGGGCCTGTCGCAGACGCTGTTGGAAGAAGCGGTATACGTCGACGGCAAGCCACGCGCGCGCAACTACGACCTGTACCCGATCCTGCCGCCTTCGCGCATGGCCCGGGTGCATGTCCGTATCGTCGAGAGTGGGGCGAAGATGGGCGGTATCGGCGAGCCACCGCTGCCCGCCGTCGCCCCGGCGGTGGTCAACGCGGTCGCGCAACTGACCGGCCAGCGCGTGCGCAGCCTGCCGCTGAGCCGCCATACCTTCGGCTGACCGTACAAGGACGCACCATGACCCATCGTTTCGCAAGAACCGCTGGCTGGCTGGCGGTGCCATGCCTGGTCGCGGCAGGCCTGCTGGCCTGGTATGTCACCCGCGAGCCCGTTTCGCCGTTTACCGGCGAACAGGCCACGGCCGCCGACCCGGCGCTGGTCAGCCGTGGCGAGTACGTGGCCCGGCTCAGCGACTGCGTAGCCTGCCACAGCGTGCCGGACGGCAAACCGTTCGCCGGCGGGCTGAAAATGGCCACCCCGCTGGGCGCCATTCATGCCACCAATATCACCCCCGACCTCGACAACGGCATCGGTCGCTACAGCCTGGCCGACTTCGACCGCGCCGTGCGCCATGGCGTCACGCCCGACGGCCGGCGGTTGTACCCGGCGATGCCCTACCCGTCCTACGCCAGGCTTGGCGATGACGATGTCAAGGCGCTGTATGCCTTCTTCATGCTCGGCGTGCAACCGGCAGCGCAGGCCAACCAGCCCGGCGACATTCCCTGGCCGCTGAACCTGCGTTGGCCCATCGCCGTGTGGAACGGCCTGTTCGCCACCAGCACGCCGTACGCAGACCAGCCAGGCAAGGATGCACAATGGAACCGCGGCGCCTACCTGGTCCAGGGCCCTGGCCACTGCGGCAGCTGTCACACTCCGCGCGGCCTGGCTTTCAACGAGAAGGCCCTGGATGACAGTGGCAAGCCGTTCCTCGCCGGCGCCCTCCTCGATGGCTGGTACGCACCGAGCTTGCGCGCAGACCACAACACCGGGCTGGGGCGCTGGAGCGAAGCGGAAATAGCGCAATTCCTCAAGACCGGGCGCAACCGCCACGCCGTGGTATTCGGTTCGATGACCGAGGCCTTCAACAACTCCACGCAATTCATGAGCGACACGGACCTGGCAGCGATCGCGCATTACCTGAAGTCGCTGCCTGGCGATCCGCAACGCGACGGCCCACCGTGGCAGTACCAGGCCCAATCGACGGCAATGCGGCTTGACAGCCCCGGGGCACATACCTATGTGACCCGTTGCGCGTCGTGCCACGGCCTGGATGGCAAGGGCCAGGTCGAGTGGATGCCACCCTTGGCTGGAGCCACCTCGGCACTGGCCAAGGAAGACGCTTCGGCGATCAACATCACCCTCAACGGTTCGCAGCGGGTGGTCACGGCGGGCTTGCCGGATGCCTATCGCATGCCAGCGTTCCGCGAACAGTTGAGCAATGAGGAAATTGCCGCAGTGCTGAGCTTCGTGCGCACAGCCTGGGGCAATCAGGGCGGTGCAGTGAGTGCACAGGCGGTAGGTAAGCTGCGTGGGCATACCGGCCCGGCCAGCAGCAGCCCGATCATCCTGCATATGCGCTGAGATGCCTCTGGCGGCCCTTGAACATCAGGTTTAGCGGAGTAACCATGGAAAGCATCGATCTGCTGGTGCTGCGCACCACCCGCGACTGGCTCGCCGCCGGTCACCGTGCCCTGCTCGCCACGGTCGCGCGCACCTGGGGCTCCTCACCGCGCCCGGTGGGCTCGATGATGGCCCTGCGCAACGATGGCCGGGTAGTCGGCAGTGTCTCCGGCGGCTGTATCGAAGACGACCTCATCCAGCGCTACACCAGCGCCCATGGTGGCCCCGGAATGCCTGAGGGCCTGCCGCAGCTGGTGCGCTATGGCGTCAGCGCCGACGACGCCCACCGTTTCGGCCTGCCCTGCGGCGGCACCCTGGAACTGGTGCTGGAGTTCGCCCCATCGCTGCCACAGCTGGAACAGCTGCTGGCCGGCCTCGACAGCGGCAATCTGGTGCGCCGCGACCTCGACCTGCGTAGCGGCCAAGCCAGCCTCACCGCCACCCGCACGCCCGAGCTGTTCAGCTTCGATGGCCAGCGCCTGTGCAACACCCTCGGCCCGGGCTACCGCTTGCTGCTGATCGGTGCCGGTGCGCTGGCCGAATACCTGGCGACCATGGCCCTGTTCAACGGCTTCAGTGTTTCCCTGTGCGACCCGCGCCCGGAGTACACGGCCGGTTGGAATGTCGCCGGCGTCACCCGCCTGACCGGTATGCCGGACGACGTCGTGCGCGCCTTTGCCCCGGACCTGCGCAGCGCCATCGTCGCGGTCAGCCACGACCCCAAGCTGGACGACCTGGCGCTGCTCGAAGCCTTGCACAGCCCGGCGTTCTACATCGGTGCCATTGGCTCGCGGCGCAATAGCCAGCTGCGCCGTGAGCGCCTGATCGAACACTTCGGCGAAAGCGAAGCATCGCTGCAGCGTCTGCACGGCCCTATCGGTATCTATATCGGCAGCAAGACACCGGCGGAGATCGCCGTCAGCGTGATGGCCGAGCTCCTCGCTGCGAAGAACGCCGTCAGCCTGCCCGGTGCGCTAAGCGTGACCCGGGCCAAGGAGGCCGAACAGCTGGCGCGGTCGCTGTAGGAGCCGCAGGCGGTTACTGCCAGCGCTCCAGGCTCTGTTGCAGCAACTGCTCGGGCAGCGCCCCGGCAACGACCTTTTCCATCTCCCGCGCCAGCGCTTCACGCAAACGCGGCTGGTTGCAGGGCGAGTGATGCGACATCGCCAGGTACAGCCCTTCGCTGGAAATCGGCGGCGCCAGCACCTGTACCGTCCCCGCGATACCCAGGCTGCGCACCAGCGCCATGCCGGGATACTGTTCATACACCACGTAATCGCTGCGCTTGTGCAGCAGCTTCTCGAACGCCTGCCTGGCCCCCGGTACAGCTTCGAGGGTGAGGTTGGCCCTGGCATAGTCGTCGAACTGCTGGCCATGGCTGTTGCTGACCAGCGTGCCGCCCTTGCGGCCTTTGAGATCGGCCCATTGCCGGTAGGCGAAGATATTGTCCTGGCGCACCCAGACCACGCTCGGGGTATGCAGGAATGGCGGGTAGATGAAATCCATCTGCTGTTGGCGGGCCTGGGTCAGGAAATACCCGGCCATCAGGTCGATACGGCCACTACGCACTTCTTCCTGCGCGCGCGACCATGGCCCGCCGTAAATCACTTCGATGTCCAGCCCCAGCTGCTTGCCCAGGTACTTCAGCAGGTCGGCATTGGCACCGATCAGTTGCCGGGGGTTCTGCGGGTCACGCCACAGGTAGGGCGGGTATTCGGCATTGCCGGTGGCTGTCAGCCGCCGGCACGCTTCGTCTGCTACCGCCGCCATGGGCAGCAGCCACAGGCACGGCAACAGCCGCAAGGCGTGGCGAAAGCAACGCTCGATCATCGACTACCCTCGGTCGGCGGCAGCAACCCGCTGTGCACGTCATGGACAGTCTGGACCACTGGCGGGCAACAGGCTGGCCGTCTATCGCCCGGCACGCCACAGGCCGGCAAAACGCTGCCGGCCAGAATAGGTGTATAGAAGCCCGGGAGTTGCTCGCACATCACACGTACTTCAGGCCCCTTGCCGTCGCATCGCCAGGATCGCCGCGCCAAAGCCGATAAAGGTGGTGCCCACCACCCGGCTTACCCAGCGCGAAAGCGACGGCCGAGTGAGTACACCCTTGGCACGTGCCGCCAGTGCGGCATACAGGCTCAGCGAAACCAGCGACAACGCGACGAAAATCCCGGTCAGTACCAGGAACTGGGGCAGCAACGCCGCGCCCTGGTCGATGAACTGGGGGAACAGCGCGGTAAAGAACATGGTCGCCTTGGGGTTGGTGACTGCCGTGAAGAACGCCGACTTGTACAACTTCAGCGGCGTGGGCCGCACCTTGGCCGCCCCCTCTGCGCCACCCTGTGCCAGCATCGGGCTGGTTTTCAGCAACTGCCGCGCCCCCAGGTAGAACAGGTAGCCGGCGCCCAGGACCTTCACGGCATTGAAGAGCATTTCAGAACTGGCCAGCAGTGCGCCAAGCCCGAGCATGGCTGCAGCCGACAGGCAGAACAGGCCCGAGCCATTGCCCAGCGACGACCAGATGGCGCTGCGCTGGCCGTGGGCAAGGCTGTTGTTGATAGCCATCAGGGTGGCAGGGCCAGGGCTGGCGATCGCGATGGCCGCGACCAGGGTAAAGGCTAACAGCGAGTGAGAATCCATTTCAGGCTCGTCAGACGACAAAAACAGGAAGGGCAGCGTGCAGGATACGCAGGTTCAGTCGGCATTCTGCCGCTTGGCCGCCTTCTTGGCGATAGCTTTCATGCGCGTGGCCGACCGCTGCACGGTGGCCATCTTCTCGGGGCGTTTCATGCCCCGCCATTTGCGGATTTCGTCGCGGGTGCGGCCACAGCTCATGCATAACTCGCTATTGAGCTGGCACAGCGAGACGCAAGGGTTGTCGATGTCTTTGGCCATGCTGCCACTTAGCCAGGCATGGCTGCGCGCGCCTGTGCGGCGGCGCCCTGGAACACCTGGCGTACGTCCTCGGCCTTGACCTTGCTGACCGACCTCGCTTTCAGCAACTCATCGACCACACGCTGGCCCTGCTTCAGGGCGGTGTCCAGTTGCTCGTGGTCGGAGGCGTCGGCGATATCACCCAGATAAGGAGCGATGAGGTACACGTAACGGTCCTGCAGCTTGAGCGCTTCCAGCGCGTCGAGGGCTTTCTGGAACCGGTCGGCAGCGGCAGGGCTCATGCTCAATTTATCGAAATGAATCAGGCTCACACGGTCAGTGGCCATGTTGACGAATCTCCGTTTCCTGGTACGGCCAGGCCCGCAAGCAGCAACGCTTCTACGGTGCTCGTATGTGCGGGCCCGGGTAATGCCCTTCAGGGTACCAGAACGCGGGGCAGAAAGGGCCATCCGCCCTCAGAACTAAAAATATTTGCCAGGTCGCGTAATGGACGCCCCACGGCGCTATCGGGACAGGTGTCGGCATTTCCTGCGCAGGATAATCGCGCCAGCAGTTTCCCGCCGAGGCAATGTCCAGCTCGGTAGCCCACACACAACAAGCCTGCGCCAGCAGGTAAGCCAGAAAAAGGGCCCCAACATACATGGCAAAGGAACACATCACCGAAACGCTCGACCTTGGCGTGACGGACCCCTCGAAAACCGCAGAAGCGCGCCAGGACCGGCATTTCGAGGGCAAGCTCGACTGGATCGTCTTCGGCTTCACCAGCCTGCTGGCAATCGCTTTCGTCCTCTGGGGCTTCCTCAACCAGGCCAGCCTGGCCAGCAGTGCCTCCAGCGCGCAATCCTGGGTCATTCTCAACTTCGGCTGGTTCTTCGTGCTGACGTCCACCCTGTTCGTGGTGTTCGTGCTGTGGCTGGCCGCCAGCCGCTACGGCCGGGTTCCGCTGGGGCGTGACGGTGAGCAGCCTGAATTCCGCACAGTGTCCTGGGTGGCGATGATGTTCAGCGCCGGCATGGGTATCGGCCTGATGTTCTTCGGCGTTGCCGAGCCCCTGTCGCACTATGTGTCACCACCGCCAGGGTCGGCCAGCGGCCAATCGAGCGAAGCGATGCAGGTGGCCATGGCTACCACGCTGTTCCACTGGACCCTGCACCCCTGGGCCATGTACGCCATCGTCGGCCTGGTGATTGCCTACGGCACCTTCCGCCGGGGCCGCTCGCAGCTGATTTCCGCGGCCTTCCGGCCGCTGATCGGCAAGCATGCCAACGGCCCGCTGGGCCGCCTGATCGACATGATGGCGATCTTCGCCACGTTGTTCGGCTCGGCCGCTTCACTGGGCCTGGGTGCCCTGCAGATCGCTGGCGGCCTGGAATACAACGGCTGGATCGAAAGCCCCGGCAAGCTGTTCTATATCTCGGTCATCACCCTGCTGACCATTGCCTTCGTCACTTCGGCGGTCTCGGGCATCGGCAAGGGTATCCAGTGGCTGTCCAACACCAACATGGTACTGGCACTGGTGCTGGCGGCATTCGTGTTCATGGTCGGCCCGACCTTGCTGATGCTCAACCTGCTGCCCACTTCGATCGGCATCTACATAAAGATGCTGCCGGAAATGATGGCCCGCACCAACGCCAGCGGCGGTGAGCAGATGAACAGCTGGCTGGCCGGCTGGACCGTGTTCTACTGGGCCTGGTGGATCTCCTGGACGCCCTTCGTCGGCATGTTCATTGCCCGTATCAGCCGCGGGCGCACCATCCGCCAGTTCGTTACCGGCGTATTGCTGGTACCGAGCCTGGTCAGCCTGGTGTGGTTCACCATCTTCGGCGGCGCGGGCATCGAGGCCCTGCGCGAAGGCGCCTTCCAGCTGGCCAATGGTGCAGTCAACAGTAACCATGCGTTGTACCAGCTGCTGGACAGCTACCCGCTGGCGTCGGCGACCTCGGTGCTGGTGATGGTCCTGGTAGGCATCTTCTTCGTCTCGGGTGCCGACGCCGCCTCGCTGGTCATGGGCACGCTGTCGGAGCACGGCACTACCACGCCATCGCGGCGCACGGTGATCTTCTGGGGTGCGCTGACCGGTACGGTGGCGGCAATCATGCTGGCCATCGGCGACCCGCGCGCGCCCGGCGAGGCCCTGACCGGGCTGCAGAACCTGACCATCGTCGTGGCCCTGCCATTCGTGGTGGTGATGGCGCTGTTGTGCCTGGCGCTGTACCGCGACCTGCGCAAGGACCCGATGATGCTGCGCCACCTGCGTGGCAACGAACTGATCGAAAAGGCCGTGTTGTATGGTGCGGTCAAGCACGGCGAGGAGTTCTATATCGTGGTACAGGAGAAAAAGGCGTCCAGCAAGGCAACCGTGGCGGCAAGCGAAGTGTCCGAAACCTGATGCGGCCTGCGTGGGAGCGGGTATCCGGCAGAAAATCCGGCATGTGGCACCGGCTTCGCCGCTGTTCGCCGGTGGCCCCGCTCTCACACGCGCTGCTGCCGACCCTCAGCTCACCCCCTTCAGCGCAGCCTCGATCCTGGCCACGTCGATCTTGCCCATCTGCATCATGGCGTCGAACGCGCGCTTGGCCGCCGCACGATCCGGGTGGCCGATGGCTTCGATCAGGATGCGTGGGGTGATCTGCCAGGAAATACCCCATCGATCCTTGCACCAGCCGCAAACGCTGGCTTCGCCGCCATTATCGACAATGGCATGCCAATAACGGTCAGTCTCGGCCTGGTCCTTGGTACTGACCTGGAACGAAAACGCCTCGCAATGGGTGAAAGCCTTGCCGCCATTGAGCCCCACGCAGGGTAGGCCCATGACGGTGAATTCGACCGTGATCACATCGTCCTGCTTGCCCGACGGGTAATCGCCCGGCGCCCTGTGCACCGCAGTCACCCGGGTATCGGGAAAGATGCGGGCGTAGAAGTTCGCCGCCGCCTCGGCATCGTTGTCGTACCAGAGGCAAATGGTGTTCTTGGCAGTCATGGTATTGCTCCATGAAAGAGGTGAACAGTTGAGTCTAGCCCGTCTTGGCAATCACGGCGCCATACCTGGCATGGTGGCGGTCTCAGCAACATTCTGCAGACATTTCCGATATCAGGTGGTGAACCTGCTGACAAAAAAGCGGTCTTTCGCTGGCGGTCAACTCACCGACCGGTTCATCGGCCCAGGTCACCGGGCCTACTTTTGTCCTGTTTCAGCGAAGACCAACATGCCCGATTCCCGCCCAACTGCTTCCGCCCTCACTGCCCTGCGCAGCGGCCTGATCGCCACCCTGGTGGCCCTTGCCGCACCGGTGCACGCCGAAGAGCCCGCCAGCGATGCACGCTGGGTCAGCGACAACCTGAGCACCTACGTGCGCAGCGGCCCGACCGACGGCCACCGCATCGTCGGCACCCTCAAGTCCGGGCAGAAACTGACCCTGATCGGCACCCAGGGCAACTACAGCCAGGTGCGAGGCCAGAATGGCGATCTCGTGTGGATTCTCAGCAGCGACCTGCAAGCGGTACCAGGCCAGGGCGAGCGCCTGCCGCAGCTCGACGCCCAGGTCGCGGACCTGACCGGGCAACTGAAAACCATCGACGACAGCTGGAAGAATCGCGTACAGGGCATGCAGGAAACGCTCGATTCGCGGAAGAAGCTGATCGACGAACTGCAGGCGCGCAACCAGGTGTTGAGCGAGCAACTGGACCAGAGCCAGTCGGACCTGCGCGACACCAAGGCCCGCCTGGGTGACGAGAACAAGCAGGTGATGATGCGCTACATGGTGTATGGCGGCAGCATTGCCGGCGCGGGCCTGCTGGCGGGGCTGATCCTGCCGGCGCTGACCCGTGGGCGCAAGAAGAATGACCGCTGGTTCTGAGTAGGCCCCATCCTGCGCCGGCCTCTTCGCCGGGAAACCCGCTGCCACAGGTATTGCAGCAGTCCTGGATCGGGTGGCAATCCTGTGGATGCGGGTTTAGCTGCGAAGAGGCTGCCATCGGCAGCCGCTACCTGCTGCGCGCCTTGTTGTAGATGGTCTTGGCACGGTCAGCCGAGGCCTGGCACTTGGTCATGTCGCCTGCAGCCTGCCCCTCCTTGGCCTGTTTCAACAGCTCGTGATAGTCATGCGCCATGCCACCGTGCAGGGCCTGACCGTCGGATTTGTTGATGTCTTCAAGCTCCTTGATCTTGGCCGCGCAGTTGCTCGACGGGTCTGCGTGGGCGGCAAAACTGAGGACGGAGGCAATCACCAGCAGAGGGATGCATTTCGAAAGGCTCATGGAGCATTCTCCTGAAAAACCATAAGGTCCGTCGGGCTTCATTCAACCCGACGCAGCGAAAAGCATAGAACGTCCTCGCCGGCCGTACAGCCCTTCAGCCTGCCGGCAAGCCTGCTTCGGCGAACAGGAAGTCGATGAACACCCGCACCCGCAACGGCATGTAGCGGGCCTGAGGGTAGAGCAACATGAAGGGCCGGGAGGTCCCGCCATACTCGCTCAGCACCTCCACCAACTCGCCACTGGCCAGGGCATCCTGCACGGTAAACCGGTAAGCCTGCATCAACCCGCCGCCATGGCGCACCAGCGTAGCGGTAGCGAGGAAGTCACCGAGGCAGGTGAACGCGCCCTGGGTGTCGATTTCTACCAGGCCCCCGTCCTGGCGAAAGGTCCAGGGCGGGCGACGGCCGCTGCTCGGCATCTCGAACTGGATGCAGTCGTGCTGCAGCAGGTCATGCAGCGTCTGCGGCGTGCCGGCGCGGGCAAGGTAGCCCGGCGTGCCCACCACCACCAGCTCGGCCTCCTCCAGGCGGCGCGCCACCAGGCGTGAATCAGCCGGCTCACGGCCACGAATGGCCAGGTCGAACGGTTCCTCGGCAAAGTCGACGTTGCGGTTGCTGACATGCACGTCCACCTGCACGCGTGGGTAGCGCTGGCGGAACCGCGGCAGCAGCGGCAGCAAACGGTGGTGGGCATAAGGCGTGGGCGCGCTGATGCGCAAGCGGCCGCTCGGCTCGGCCTGACCACCCGCGACCTGACGCTCGGCCTCGACCAGTTGCCCCAGCGCCTGCCGACAGTGCTGGTAATAGGCCTGCCCCGCAGCAGACAGGCGCATCTGCCGGGTGGTGCGGACAAACAGGCGCACACCCAGGCGTTCCTCCAGGCGTGCCACGCTGCGGCTGACCGCCGCCGGCGTAACGCCAGCCTCGGTGGCCGCCGCGCTGAAACTGCCGCGGTCGGCAGCCAGGCAGAACAGCTCCAGGCTGCCCAGTTGAAGGTCATCGAAATGGCGGGTCATGGCGGCTCGATTGATTACATGGTGTATCGATTGAAATGCCTTGCGCCTCATTTTTCAAGTTTCGGTAACGGCCTAGAGTGTCTCCACACCGAGCTCATGGCTCACTTCACTGGAGATCCGCCACATGCACACCGCACGCACCGTCATCATCACCGGGGCCTCCAGCGGCCTGGGCTTCGCCCTCGCCGAGGCCTTCCTCGAACGCGGCGACAACGTGATCGGCAACGCTCGCAGCCAGGCCCGCCTGGAGCAGGCTGCTGCCCGCCTCGGCCACCCTTCGCGTTTCATCGGCGTAGCCGGCGACATCGCCGAGCCAGACACCGCACAGCGCCTGTTCGCCCGCGCCGAGCAAGCCTTCGGCGGTGTCGACCTGCTGATCAACAACGCTGGCATCTTCATTGCCAAACCGGCCACGGAGTACAGCGCGGCGGATGTCGACGCCCTGGTCGGCACCAACCTCAAGGGGTTCTTCTACCCGGCCCAGGAAGCGGCGCGGATCATGACCCGCCAGGGGCATGGCAAGATCATCGCCATCACCGCCTCCATCGCCCTGCAACCAGACACCCGTGTGCCGGCCCTGCTGCCGGTGCTGGTCAAGGGCGGCCTGAACCAGGCGGTCAAAGGCCTGGCACTGGAGCTGGCGGCCAGCGGCGTGCAGGTCAACGCCGTAGCGCCCGGGATCATCGACACGCCGCTGCACGGTGGCAACATGCAGGGGATGGGCGCGCTGTCACCCAGTGGCCGCACCGGCTCGCCGCAGGATGTGGTGGACGCCGTGCTGTACCTGGCGGATTCACGTTTCGTCAGCGGTGTCATCCTGCCGGTGGACGGCGGTGGCACCGCTGGCACCTGGCACTGAACGGAGGCGCGAACAACCATGCCGTATGTCCATATTCGCGTGACCGATGAAGGGGTGAGCGCCGAACACAAGCGCCAGCTGATCGAACAGACCACGCGCATGCTGCAGCAGGTGCTGGGCAAGCCGCCGGCCAGTACTTTCGTGGTGATCGAGGACGTGCCGACTGATAACTGGGGGGTAGCTGGCGAGACGGTGACTGCGCTACGAGCGCGAGAACGGGGGTGAAACCTGGGGCTGCCGTGCAGCCCTACTGCCGCAACCGCTGCAATGCCTGTAGCACATGCCCGGTGGCTCGCTCCACCTGCCCTTCACGGCAGGCGATGCCCAATTGCCGCCACAGCCCCGGACGCAGCGGTCGGCGGACGATGCGCCGATCCAGTTCGGCCACCTCCCCCTCCTGCGGCAGCAAGGTCGCCCCGTATCCGGCCCCGACCAGGCTCTTGATGGCATCGTTATAGTTCAGCTCGATCCGTGCTTCGGGGTAGAACCCTGCCGCCGCGAACCACTCGCCGGTTACCCGCGACAGCTGCGTACTGCTGTCGTTGAGGATCAACGCCCGCTGCGCCAGCCAGGCCGGCGTGACTTTGGCCGGCGGCTGCCAGTCGGCCGGCACATAGGCCAGGATCGGGTCGCGCCGCCAAGGGGTGACCTCAAGCCCTTTGCCGGCCACCTGCGGCAAGGCGACCAGGCCGATATCCAGGGTGCCCTCGCGCAAGCGGGCCAGCGATGCCTGCGAGGTCAGCACCTGTACTTGCACATCGATCCCCGGGTGCGCGGCACGCAAATGCTCCAGCGCCTGCGGCAGCAGGTGGGCAATGGCACCGGTCGAGGCGCCCAGGCGCACCCTGCCGGTCAGCCCCTCGACCTGCCGGCGCACTTCATCCAGCGCCTGGTCGGCATCGGCCAGCAGGCGTCTAGCGCGGGCCAGCAGGGTTTCGCCGATGGCGGTCGGGCGCACCTGAGTGCGGGCACGGGTGAGCAACGGTGCGCCGATGCGCGCCTCCAGCTCGGCCACGTGCAAGCTGATGGTCGGCGGCGCCAGGTTGAGCTGGCGAGCGGCCTCGGCAAACGAGCCCAGGTCGACGATCACCACCAGCGTGCGCAGGCGGTCGAGGCTGATTTCGCGCATATCAAGTGTCTTCTGGTTCAGGAAATCTGAATATTGCCGTCATGATATTCAAATTTTCTTTATCTCCACCACAAGCGAGCATAGGTCATCCCCTCCCGATCGGACGCTGACCATGCGAACTCCTGTTGTTTTCATCGACGGTGACCAAGGCACCACCGGCCTGCAGATCCATGCGCGCTTGCAAGGCCGCCGCGACCTGAGCCTGTTGACCCTGCCGGACGCCGAACGCAAAGACCCGCAACGTCGCCGCGAAGCGATCAACAGCGCCGACATCGCCCTGCTGTGCCTGCCCGACGATGCCGCGCGCGAAGCAGTGGCGACGATCGTCAACCCGCAGGTGCGGGTGATCGACGCAAGCTCTGCGCACCGCACGGCCCCTGGCTGGGTCTATGGCCTGCCTGAACTCGACGAGCAGCAAGCCGAACGCATCGCCCACAGCAAGCGCGTCAGCAACCCCGGCTGTTACCCCACCGGCGCGATCGCCCTGCTGCGACCATTGGTCAAGGCGGGCCTGCTGCCAGCGGATTACCCGCTGAATATCCACGCCATCTCCGGCTATTCCGGTGGTGGCCGCAATGCGGTCGAACGGCATGAACAGCCCGGCATCGACAAGCCTGCGACCCTGCAACTGTATGGCCTGGAGCTGGCGCACAAGCACGTGCCGGAGATCCAGCGGCATGCCGGACTGTCGGCACGGCCAATGTTCCTGCCCGGTTACGCGGCCTACCGCCAGGGTATCGTGCTGAGCATCCCGCTGCAGTTGCGCCTGCTGCCCGGCCAGGTCAGCGCCGCGCAGCTGCAGGCTTGCCTGGAGCAGCATTACCAAGGCGCCCGGCACGTCCAGGTCATGCCCCTGCATCAGCACGGTGCAGCGCCAACGCTGGACCCGGAAGCCTTGAACGACAGCAATGACCTGCGCCTGGCACTGTTCGCCAACCCCGAACATGGCCAGGTATTGTTGACCGCCGTGTTCGACAACCTCGGCAAAGGCGCGTCTGGCGCAGCAGTGCAGAACCTCGACCTGATGCTCGGTGCCTTGCAGCTACAAGGCTGATGGGCAAAACCGGTTAGACTGATAGCCCGCGCCGACACGGCGCGAGCCGTCTATCCAACCGCCGCCGGAGCCCGCCCCCCGATGTTCATCCTGAGCCGCCTTGACAGCGTGCCGCCCGAATCCTTCCAGAACCAGATCCGCGAACTGGTGATCCACCATGTCGGCCAACTGAGCAGCGTCGCCATCAGCGCCGACAATCCGCTGTATCCGCTGTACCAATACGGCGTCGGCATGGAGGTGCACCAGTACCTGCAAGCGCTGGACGGCACCCGCGGCCTGCACGTGGCGCTGACCCTGGCGCTGGATGCCGAGACACCGGACCAGCTGCTGGGTTTTGCCCTGTCGCTGCCAGCCGAGGACGACGAGCAGGTGTGCGCGCTGGCGTTCCTGGCCGTGCACCCCAGTCAGCGTCGCCAGGGCATTGCCCGCGCCCTGTTGGCCGACCTGCAGGCGCGCCATGCCTGCGTCGAGCTGAATGCCTTCGCCAGCCAGGTGCCGTGGTTCGAGGCCATGGGCATGCAGGTGGTGGCCGCCAATGGCCCGCAAGTGCTGATGAGCAGCACCGGGCGGGCCAGTGGCGCATTGATCGGGCGGCTGGATATCGCGCCGATCTACCAGACGGCCGAAGTGATGCAGATTCATACCTACCTGCTCAACCAGCAGGGCGAGGATGCCATGCTCGCAGCGGAACAGCAGCGGGATGAGCGGCTGGATGAGCTGACCGCTCAGGCCCAGGCGTGTGTGCGCCAGCGCAATACCGTGCACTGAGCCACGGGCTTCTTCGCGGCTTTACCCGCGAAGAAGCCCCATTGGCCCTTCAGCCATGTACCCAGCGCCGATGCAACCCACGCGCCAGGGCGTCCAGCGCGAACCCCAGCACCCCGATCAGCAACACCATCGCCATCAGCTCGGAATACGCCAGGCGGTCGCGGGTATCAAGAATGAAGTAGCCCAGCCCGGCGCTCACCCCGAGCATTTCGCACGGCACCAGCACGATCCACAGAATGCCGATGGCCAGGCGCACACCGGTGAGCACATGGCCGATCACCCCCGGCACGATCACCTTGCACAGGGTTTCCCAGCGCGTGGCACTCAGACTGCGGCTCAATTGCAACCAGCGCGGGTCCAGCTGCCGGACCCCGGCGGCGGTATTCAGCAGGATCGGCCACAACGCGGCAAACGCCAGCAGGAAGTAGATCGGCTGGTCACCCACGCCCATCAGCATCACCACCACCGGCATCCACGACAATGGCGAGATCATGCGCAAGAACTGGAACGCCGGCGTGGTCGCGGCCTCCAGCTGCCGATAGCTGCCCACCAGCAAGCCCAGCGGCACACCGATCAGCAACGCCAGCAGCAACCCGACCAGGATGCGCTTGAGGCTGACCCAGACATGCCCGTAGACCTCGCCCTGGCCGAGCAACTCGACCAGGCTGGCCAGGGTCGCCTGGGGCGAGAAGCGTGCCGACAGGCCATCGGCCTCGCCGAATACCTGCACACCCGCCCACCACAACAACAGCAACCCCAGCAGACCGACCAGGCCGAGGCCGGCATGTACGACATGCTTGCGCATCAGACCGCGAACTCCTCGCTACGCTGGTAGTTCTCGGCAATGCCGAACACCGAGGGGCCGCCGACGGCGGCGATGGCGTTGCGCACGAAGCGATCGTCAACCAGGTCGCGGGCGGTTTGCGCCGGGTCCAGGCCGGCAAGGAAACCGTTCTCGCCCTCGATCAAGGTGTGCTTGAGGCGCTTGACCAACTCTTCGGTATAGCTGGGGTACGGGTAGGGCTGGAAGTCGATGCGCTTTTCATCCCACTGCTGATGCTGGATCGCCCCACTGGCAATGTAGCCGGCGCGGTCTTCGGCAGCCGGGGCCAGCACCTTGGTCAGCACCGCCGGTTCATGCGGCGTGTACTTGTTGGGGCCGGCCTTGGACAACAGCGCCGCCGCTTCGGCGCGGTGGTCGCGGGTCCATTGCTGGGCCTTGACGATGGCGTTGACCACCTTCTGCGACCACTCCGGGCGGTTGTTCAGGTCATGCTCATGCATGAACACCACGCAGCAGGCGTGGTTGCGCCACACATCGCCGGTGAAGCGCTGCACACGACCGACCTTGAGGTTCTCGGCCAGGGCGTTGAACGGTTCGGCAACGATATAGCCGGCGATGCGCTTGCTGGCCAGGGCCGGCGGCATGTCCGAGGGTGGCAGCACCAGCAGGTTGACCTCGTTAGCCGCAAGTTGGGTGTTGGCGGGCTTCGACACCGGCGTCAGGCCGTTGTCGCCGAGCATCTGCTGCAGCACCACGTTGTGGATCGAGTACCAGAACGGGATGGCTACGGTCTTGCCGCCCAGTTGCCTGATGTCGGTGATGTCCGGCGCCACGGTAAGGCCCGAGCCCCCCACATGGTTCCAGGCCACCACCTTGGCCGGCACTTTGCTGGCGTAACGTGCCCACACGGTCATCGGCGACAGCAGATGGATGACGTTGACCTGGCCCGAGATGAACGCCTCGATCACTTGCGCCCAGCTGCGCAACAGCACCGGGCGCTCGGCCTTGATGCCTTCGGCCTCGAACAGGCCGTTGTTGTGCGCCACCAGCAACGGCGTGGCATCGGTGATCGGCAGGTAGCCGATGCGCACCGGCGCATCGGGCTCCGCGGCAGCCCGGGCCTGCAGGCTGGCCAGCAGCGGCACGGCCCCGGCAGCCGTCAGCATGGCACTGAGCTTGAGGAAATCACGACGCGAGGTGGAGGAACAGCAGTCATCCATGCACATGTGCAGGCTCCGAAGGCAACGAGGTAGAGGAAGGTGCAGCGGTGCGGCTGGCGCGCCGAAGGGTCTTGAGAATCTCGATCCGCAGTGCGCCCAGTTCCTCGACCCGCTGCGCGCGCGGTTGTGGCAGGTCGATGTGCCATTGGCCGAGTATGTGCGCGGGGTGATCACCCAGTAGCAGCACCCGGTCGGACAACAACAAGGCTTCGTCGATATCGTGGGTAATCAGTACGGCTGCGGTGTTATGGGTAGCGATCAGCTGCAGCAGCAATTGCTGCATGTCGGCACGGGTCACTTCGTCGAGCGCCCCGAACGGCTCGTCAAGCAGCAGCACCTCAGGCTGGCGCGCCAGGCAGCGTGCCAATGCGGTGCGCTGGGCCATGCCGCCGGACAGCTGCGCCGGGTACTGGCTGCGCGCATGGGCCAGGCCCACCGCGCTGATGGCATGGTCGATGCGTGCACGGCGCTCGGCTGCGGCCAGCTTTGGCTGGCGGGCGAAATCCAGGCCAAAGGCGACGTTCTTTTCCAGGCTCAGCCAGGGCAGCAGGCTCGGGTCCTGGAAGGCCACCGCCAGGCGCGGGTGCGGGCCTTGCAGCGGCTCACCGTGCAGCGTCACGCTGCCGCCATGCGGCTGCTGCAGGCCGGCCAGCACCCGCAGCAGGCTGGACTTGCCCACCCCACTGGGGCCGAGGATGGTCACCACCTCCCCTGGCCCCAACTGCAGGTCGAAGCACGCCAGCACTTGCTGCCAGCCGCCTTCGCGCGGGTAGCCCAGGCTGATCCCGCGGGCTTCGAGCAATGCTTGGCTCATGCGCTGGCAGCCTGTCGATGCAGTTCGGCACGCAGCTGCACCAGGCTTGGGGTAACGATGGGCACGAACGCCGATTCGCGCCAGCGGCGGGCGAAACCGGCACCGAACTCATCGAGGTACGCCTTGCCGCCGCTGGCCTGCAGCTCCAGCTGCACGGCATCGGCAGCACATTCAGCGAGGATGATGCGCAACTTGAACAGGGCCGCCGGCTGGCTCTGGAAGCGCCCTTCGAGCAAGCCTTGCTTGAGTTCGGCCACGGTGTTTTCCAGCCGCTCGTCGAGGACCTGGCGATGCTCTTCGAGGAACGACAACCGCCCATGGAGGTGATCGTGCACTTCGTGTAGCGAACGCCGCGCCAGGCCAATGGCCATGCCGCACTGCAAGGCAAGAAACGCCGGGCGCACCTTGGGCAGGAACTCGCGGGCATTGTCGTGCAGCAGCCAGTCACGGCCGAGCTCTACCTGGTGGAACGCCAGCGCTGCGGTATTGCTCGATTGCAGGCCCATCAGCGCCAGGTCGTCAGAACGCTCCAGTCCCTGGCTGACGGAGGGGATGGCCAGCACGAAGGGTGAACCGCCAGCATCATCTTCAATGGCTGCCGCCACCACGAACCCGCTCTTGCGCAGGTTGGTCACCCAGTGCAGCCGGCCTTCCAGTGTCCAGCCCGCCGCCCCAGGGCGGCCACGCACTTGCAGCGCCTCGATCCCGGAAAGGAACTTCATGGCGTTGGACAAGCCGGTGGCCCCCGCCAGCTCGCCGGTCAGCAGGCTGGGCAGCAGGCGCTCACGCAGGGCCTGGTTAGGGCTTTGCAGCAGGTATTCGATGAACGCCCGCTGGCCCCAGCAGACAAAGGCTGCGGCCAGTGAGCGGCTGGCGATGGCGGCGATGGCCTCGACCGCATCGGTGACCGCGCCACCGTTGCCACCCAGTGCGGGGGCGACGCCAATGCGCAGCAGCTGCGATTCGGCGATGTGCGCCAGCACCAGTTGCGGGTCGCACTGCCCCTGGTCGATTGCCTCGGCATTGGCATCCAGCCATTGACGAAATGCAGTATCAAGCATGTCCCTACTCCTTTTGATATCGCAGGCGCCACCAGCGCCAGGCGTACAGTTACGCGGTTGGCTGCCAGCGGTACTTGCTCAGCTCGTCGTTGAGCGGCGTCTGGGCGAACACATTAGCAAAGTTGCACAGGGTTGCGAGGCTCACCCCCAGAATCACTTCCAGCGCGTTACCTTCGCTGAAACCGGCTGCGCGGAAGGCCTGGTAAGTCGCCTCGCTGACGTTGCCACGGGTGGCGATCACTTCGCGGGCAAAAGCGGCCAGGGTTTCGTAACGGGCATCCGGCAGTTCGCCACGGGCACGCAGGGCTTCGACCACCTCCGGTGGCAGCTTGGCCTTGTTCAGCGCCACCGCCGTATGGCCGGCCACGCAGAAGTCACAGCCATGCTGGGTGGCGGCAATCAGCTGCACCACTTCGCGCTCGGCCAGGCTCAGCTCGGCCTTGCCGTTGAGTGCCGAAACGGTCACGTAGGTTTCCAGTGCCGCCGGAGCGTTGGCCAGCACACCCAGCAGGTTGGGAATGAAGCCGGAATTCTTCCGGGCGTTCTCGAGGAATGGACGGGCCGCTTCCGGGGCGCTCTGCAGGGTGTGTAAAGTAATGCGCGACGACATGCAGTAGTCTCCTTTGATGGGTGTCACTACAGTCTGTTGGTTATAAGAATTACCCTCCATATTCATCAGTCGCCTTTCCTTGCTCTTGAGTCTTTGCATTAGATGATTTCGTCCAGCCGTCTTGTCGATTGGTTATTAGAGGGTCTGGAACTCGATGCCAGCCTGTTTCATGTCGGCCGTTACTGCGGCGGCTGGCACGCCAGCACCCAGGGCATGGGCCGCGCCAGCTTCCACCTGGTGGTGCAGGGGCATTGCTGGCTGCACATCGACGGCCAGCCCGATGCCATACGCCTGGCGGCCGGCGATGCGGTATTCCTGCTGCGCGACCTTGGCTATCGCCTGGCCAGCGAACCGGACCTGGCCGCTGCTTGTGCCCAGCCACGCCAGGCCATGCAGGCACTGGATGGCGAAGCGGTCGATGGCGTCGGGCTGGTGTGCGGCTTCTTCCACTTCAAGCCAGGGCTGTCAGCGCTGATCATCGAAGGCCTGGCCGACTGGATACTGCTGCGCGCCGACGAACCGGCCGGGCATGCGGCGCGGGCGTTGTTCGAGTTGATCCTGGAGGAATGCCGGCGTGCCGCCGGCCCTTCGCAAACACTGCTGGAGCGGTTGACGCACTTGCTGTTCCTCTATGTGCTACGCCAGCAGGTGCATGCCGGACAGGCACTGGGCGGGCTGATCGCACTCGCCCGCCAGCCGGCTTATGCCGAGCTGCTGGCGCAATTGATCGAGCACCCAGGGCAGGCCTGGACCCTGGAAAGCATGGCAGCCTGCACCGGCCTGTCACGTTCGGCATTTTTCAAGCGTTTCAATGAACTGGCCGGGCAGTCCCCGGGGCAAGTGCTGCTGGCATTGCGCATGCGTCATGCCAGCCAGCTGCTGCAGGCGGGGCACACCGTGGAACAGGTCGGCGCACAGGTGGGGTATCAGTCGGTTGCGGCCTTTACCCGGGCGTTCGCCAAGGCGGTGGGAATGCAACCGGGGGCGTATCGCCGGCAGCATGAAGGGCGCTGAACGCGCGGTATTCCTGCACCGGCCCTTCGCGGGCACGCTCGCGAAGGGCCGTATCGTGGCCCCGGCAGGGGGCTGTCAGTCGTTGACAGTCACAACCCGCCCTGCCTTCTCGCCTGCGGCGCCGCGAGTGGCCAGGCAGTAGTACAGCGGCACCGTCACCAGCAAGCCGAACAGCCAGGACAGGTCCGCCCCTTCGACGATGTTCGAGTACGGCCCCACATACAGCGACGTATTGGCAAACGGCAACTGCACCAGGATGCCGCAGGCATAGGCAATGATTGCGTGATGATTGAAGCGGCCGTAGATACCGCCGTCGGCACGAAAGATCGAGGCGATGTCGTACTGGCCTTTCTTGATCAGGTAGAAATCGATCAGGTTGATCGACGCCCAAGGTACCAGCACCAGCAACAAGGCCAGGATCAGGCCGATGAACTGGCCGATGAAGCCCGCCGAAGCATTCAGCGCCACCAGGCCGCAACCTACCAGGATCACCGCAGCCAGCATTACCCGGACCTTGATGCTCGGTGTCCAGGCCGCGGCGAAGGTCTGGATCGCAGTAACGATCGACAGCACCGCGCCATACAGGTTGAGGGCGTTGTGGCTGATGATGTTGAGCAGGAACAGTACCATCAGGACCGGGCCCAGCCAGCCCGTGGCCTGCTTGACCGCATCCATCGCGTCGGTGCCTTCGGGCACGCACAGCACCGCCACCGCACCGAAGCTGAAACACAGGATGGTGCCGAGGGTGGCGCCGAAGTAGGTGGCCCAGAACGGTCTGGCAATCCCCACTTCACGCGGCAGGTAGCGCGAGTAGTCTGAGGTGTACGGCGAGAAGCTGATCTGCCAGATGGTGCCCAGCGAAACCGTGGCGATGAAACCCGACAGGTTGAACCCGCCACGGCTGAAGAAGTCGGCCGGCAGCGCCTGGGCGAACATCATGATGAAGCCGGCCAGCAGCGCCGAGCCCATCACCCAGGTACCGATGCGGTTGAGAACGTGTATGAAGCGGTAGCCGATCACGCCGATGGCAGTGGCGCTCAGCGCGCCGATCACGATCGCGCCCGGCATCGGCACGCCCGGGGCAATGCCATGGATGGTCTTGCCCGCCAGGACGATGTTGGAAATGAAGAAACCGACATAGATCAGCGCGGTGAAGAACACGATCAGCAGCGCGCCGTAACGCCCGAACTGGCCACGGCTCTGCACCATCTGCGGAATGCCCAGCTGCGGTCCCTGCGCAGAGGCCAGGGCGATCACCACGCCGCCGGCAAGATGGCCCAGCACGATGGCGACCAGCCCCCACAGCAGATTCAGGTGGAACACCTGGACCACCATGGCGCCGGTGACGATGGGCAGTGGCGCGATGTTGGTACTGAACCAGAGGGTGAACAGGTCGCGCGCCTTCCCGTGGCGCTCGGCAGGTGGAACGTAATCGACCGTGTGGTTCTCGACAAACGGGTGTTGCGACGACGGTTGGGACATAGGTTTCAGCTCGAAAGGTCGTTTTTATCTTTGTAAGGAAACCGCATCAAGGCGGCCTCTCAGCTGCGGACCATATTATGGTATTCCAAACTTTTGACAACACTGATCCGCAGGAAAAACTGCCCACTGATCCGTTTGACAAGCCTTGCCAGCGAACCGACTTGGCAACCAAACCCGCGGCATCCGTGGCCTTGCGCCGCTCATCGTGATAACCGTAAGCGTGAAAATTCCGCTTGCAAAATAGGTATTACGGTATACCATCAGACACATCAACGATAAAAACCGCGGACCACCGCAGCCCTTCAGAGGTATACCCCGATGATCGACGCAACCGTCTACAAGCACGTTCTGGGCTCCTTCCCGTCCGGTGTTACCGTCATCACCACCCTGGACGACGACGGCTCGGTCGTCGGCCTGACCGCCAGCGCGTTCTCCTCGCTGTCGATGGACCCGCCGCTGGTGCTGTTCTGCCCCAACTACAGCTCCGACTCCTACCCTGTACTGATCCGCCAGAAGCGCTTCGCCATCCACTTGCTCTCCGGTGAACAGCAAGCTGAAGCCTATGCGTTCGCCAAGAAAGGCAAGGACAAGGCCAGCGGCATCGAATGGACCCTGAGTGAACTGGGCAACCCGATCCTGGCCGGCGCCACCGCGGTCATCGAGTGCGAACTGTGGCGTGAATATGAGGGTGGCGACCACGCCATCATGGTCGGCAAGGTGCACAACCTGATCGTCCCGGCAGAGGCGCCACGGCCAATGGTGTACTGCCGCGGCAAGATGGCCAGCCTGCCCGCCTTTGCCTGAGCCTGGCAGCCAGACGCAGGCCCG
Source organism: Pseudomonas sp. TE21394 (assembly GCF_054057835.1). Lineage (NCBI taxonomy): Bacteria > Pseudomonadati > Pseudomonadota > Gammaproteobacteria > Pseudomonadales > Pseudomonadaceae > Pseudomonas > Pseudomonas sp. TE21394. The sequence goes on from NZ_JBSRZR010000001.1 coordinate 5,041,573, forward strand.
CTCCCACACTGAAGCCCGCTGCATTGGCGGGCGAAAACAACAAGCGTTGAGGAAAGCCCCATGAAATTTTCGTTGTTCGTGCACATGGAACGTTGGGATGAACAGGTCAGCCACCGCCAGTTGTTCGAAGACCTCACCGAGCTGACCCTGATGGCCGAAGACGGCGGTTTCAGCACCGTGTGGATCGGCGAACACCACGCCATGGAATACACCATCTCGCCAAGCCCGATGCCATTGCTGGCCTACCTGGCCGCACGCACCGAAAAGATCCGCCTGGGCGCCGGCACCATCATCGCGCCGTTCTGGAACCCGATCCGGGTCGCCGGCGAGTGCGCCCTGCTCGATGTGATCAGCAAGGGCCGCATGGAAGTGGGCCTGGCCCGAGGCGCCTACCAGTTCGAGTTCGACCGCATGGCCGGTGGCATGCCGGCCACCGACGGCGGCAAAGCCCTGCGCGAAATGGTGCCGGTGGTGCGCAAGCTGTGGGAAGGCGACTACGCCCATGACGGCGAGGTGTACAAGTTCCCCACCTCCACCAGCGTGCCGAAGCCTTACAACGCTGTGCCGCCGATGTGGATCGCCGCCCGCGACCCGGACTCGCACAACTTCGCCGTGGCCAACGGTTGCAACGTCATGGTGACGCCGTTGATGAAGGGCGACGAAGAAGTGCTGGACCTGAAGAACAAGTTCCAGGCAGCCCTCGACAACAACCCGGGCGTGCCGCGCCCGCAACTGATGGTGCTGCGCCACACCCATGTGCACAGCCCGGCCGAGCCGGACGGCTGGAAGGTCGGGGCCCAGGCCATCTCGCGCTTCTATCGCACCTTCGATGCCTGGTTCGGCAACAAGACCACCCCGGTCAACGGTTTCCTTGAACCTAGCCCGGAGTCGAAGTTTGCCGAAGTGCCGGCGTTCGAACTGGAGAACATCCGCAAGAACACCATGATCGGCACCCCGGAAGAGATCATTGCCCGCATCAAATACTACCAGGCGCTTGGCGTCGACGAGTTCAGTTTCTGGTGTGACAACAGCCTGCCGCATGCCGAGAAGAAGAAATCGCTCGAGCTGTTCATCAAGGAAGTGGTGCCAGCGTTCGCCTGAATTCCCTTTGCCTGAACCATTGCGGGACGCGCCCGCTCTCGTGGGCCATCGTGGCCCGCAGGAGCGGTTTTTTTTATGGGTATTTCCTGTGTTGCCTGAACGGGCCGCTTCGCGGGTAAACCCGCTCCCACAGGTGCTCCGCTAGAGGTACCTGTGGGCGCGGGTTTACCCGCGGAAAGGCCAGTACAGACAGTAGAGAATTCAAGGCATCAGGCCACCTTTCGTCCCCTCGCAAGAGAGAAATTTCCCGCCACCTCTTGCACAACAAATATTATGGTATACCATCAGACAACAAGAGCTGATAACCCTCACCAGGAGCCATCCATGAGTTTCGAAATCCGCAAGATCGTCACCTACTCCGAAGAGACCCGCATCGAAGGCGGCAAGGCCACTGACAAGCCGGTGACCATGGTCGGCCTGGCCGTGGTCATCAAGAACCCATGGGCCGGTCGCGGTTTTGTTGAGGATCTGAAGCCGGAAATCCGCGCCAACTGCTCGGACCTGGGGGCCCTGATGGTCGAGCGCCTGACTGCCGCCATTGGTGGTGCCGACAAGATCGAAGCCTATGGCAAAGCGGCCGTGGTCGGCGCCGATGGCGAAATCGAACACGCTTCGGCGGTGATCCACACCCTGCGCTTCGGCAACCACTATCGCGAAGCGGTACAGGCCAAGAGCTACCTGAGCTTCACCAACAAGCGCGGAGGCCCGGGCACCTCGATCCAGATCCCGATGATGCAGAAGGACGACGAAGGCCTGCGTTCGCACTACATCACCCTGGAAATGCAGATCGAGGACGCCCCGCGCGCCGATGAAATCGTCGTGGTCCTGGGCGCTTCCGACGGTGGCCGCCTGCACCCGCGCATCGGCAACCGCTACATCGACCTGGAAGAACTGGCTGCCGAAAAAGCCAACGCTCAATAACAACAACCAGGACGGGCCGGGGCGTAACCTGCCTACCCGCCGTGCCCGCCCCTGAAGGAGCGCCCTCCATGATTCAGCCTGTTGCTGAACGCACCCCCGCCGGCACCAGCTACCTGTCGGTTGGCCAGGGCCAACCCGTGGTACTGATCCATGGCGTGGGCCTGAACAAGGAAATGTGGGGCGGTCAGTTCGTTGGCCTGGCCAACGACTACCGCGTCATCGCCTACGACATGCTCGGCCATGGCCAAAGTGCCCTGCCGGCCGCCGACATTGGCCTGGAAGGTTATGCCGCCCAGCTTGCCGAGCTGCTCGACCACCTGCAGATCGCGCAGGCCACCGTGATCGGCTTCTCCATGGGTGGCCTGGTCGCCCGCGCGTTCGCCCTGCATCACCCGCAGCGCCTGGCAGCGCTGGTGATACTCAACAGTGTGTTCAACCGCACCCCCGAACAGAGTGCCGGGGTTATCGCCCGCGCCGCCCAGGCGGCCGAGCAAGGCCCCGACGCCAATGTCGACGCCGCGCTCGACCGCTGGTTCAGCCGTGAATACAAGGCTGCCAACCCGGCGCAGGTCGCCGCTATCCGCCAGGTCCTGGCGAGCAACGACCCACAGGGCTACCACACCACTTATTCGCTGTTCGCCACCCAGGACATGTACCGCGCCGCCGACCTGGGCAGCATCCAGGTGCCGACGCTGATCGCCACCGGCGAACTCGACGCGGGCTCCACCCCGGCCATGGCCCGCCAACTCGCCGCCAGCATTCCGGGGGCGCACTGTGTGGTCCTCGCCGAGCAACGGCATATGATGCCGGTGGAAGCACCGCGCGAAGTCAACAAGATGCTGCTGGACTTCCTCGCGCAAGCCCGCACCCTCACCGAATCCGCCAAGGGGATTGTTGCATGACCCTCGTTCGTTTCCAGATGTGCATCGACGGCCAATGGCGCGATGCCCAGAGCGGCAAGACCTTCGACAGCCTCAACCCGGCCACCGCCCAGGCCTGGGCGCAGTTGCCCGACGCCGACGAAGCCGATGTGGAGCTGGCCGTGCAGGCCGCCCAGCGGGCGTTCGACAGCCAGCAATGGCGCAGCATCAGCGCCACCGCGCGCGGCAAGCTGCTGCGCCGCCTGGGCGACCTGATTGCCGAGAACAAGGAGCACCTGGCCCAGCTGGAAAGCCGTGACAACGGCAAGCTGATCCGCGAAACCCGCGGCCAGGTCGGCTACCTGCCAGAGTTCTTCCACTACACCGCAGGCCTGGCCGACAAGCTTGAAGGTGGCACCTTGCCACTGGACAAGCCCGACCTGTTCGCCTACACCGTGCACGAGCCGATCGGCGTGGTTGCCGGGATCATCCCGTGGAACAGCCCGCTGTACCTCACCGCGATCAAGCTGGCGCCGGCCCTGGCCGCCGGCAATACCATCGTGCTCAAGCCGTCCGAGCACGCCTCGGCGACCATCCTCGAGCTGGCCCGCCTGGCCCTCGAGGCCGGTTTCCCGCCCGGCGTGGTCAACGTGGTCACCGGCTACGGCCCGAGCACCGGCGCGGCGCTGACCCGCCACCCGCTGGTGCGCAAGATCGCCTTTACCGGCGGCGCTGCCACCGCCCGCCACGTGGTGCGCAGCAGTGCCGAGAACTTCGCCAAGCTGTCGCTGGAGCTGGGTGGCAAGTCGCCGAACATCATCTTTGCCGACGCCGACCTGGACAGCGCCATCAACGGTGCAGTGGCCGGCATCTACGCCGCCTCCGGGCAAAGCTGCGTGGCCGGCTCGCGCCTGCTGGTGCAGGACGAGATCTTCGACGAGTTCGTCACCCGCCTGGTCGCCCGCGCCAAGCGCATCCGTATCGGCAACCCGCAGGACGACGCCAGCGAAATGGGCCCGATGGCTACCGCGCAGCAGCTGGCCGTGGTCGAAGGCCTGGTGGCTGCGGCCAAGGCCGAAGGTGCCAGGCTGCACATGGGCGGCAAACGTGCCGAGGTCGAAGGTGACGGTTGGTTCTACGAGCCGACCCTGTTCGAGTGCGACAGCAACTCGATGACCATCATGCAGGAAGAAGTCTTCGGCCCGGTTGCTGCGGTGATCCGCTTCAAGACCGAAGAAGAAGCCCTGGCCATCGCCAACGACTCGCAGTTCGGCCTGGCCGCCGGTATCTGGACCCGCGACCTGGGCCGTGCGCATCGCCTGGCCCGCGACGTGCGTTCGGGGATCATCTGGGTCAACACCTACCGCGCCGTATCGGCCATGGCACCGATCGGCGGGTTCAAGAACAGCGGCTACGGCCGTGAGAGCGGCATCGATTCGGTGCTGGCCTATACCGAGCTGAAGACCGTGTGGATCAACCTGTCCACCGCGCCCATGCCCGACCCCTTTGTCATGCGCTAGGAGAACTGCGCCCATGATCGAACCCGGCATCTACAAAGACGTGATGGGCTCCTTCCCGTCCGGCGTCACGGTGGTCACCACGCTGGACGCCGACGGCGGCATCGTCGGCATCACCGCCAGTGCGTTCAGCGCGTTGTCGATCGACCCGGCACTGGTGCTGTTCTGTCCCAACTATGCCTCGGACACCTACCCGATCCTGCGTGACAGCAAGCAGTTCGCCATTCACCTGCTGTCCGCCGACCAGACCGCCGAGGCCTACGCGTTCGCTGGCAAGGGCAAGGACAAGGCCAAAGGCATCGAGTGGCACTTGAGCGAGCTGGGCAACCCGCTGCTGACCAAGGCCACGGCGATCATCGAATGCGAACTGTGGCGCGAATACGACGGCGGCGATCACGCCATCATCGTTGGCGCGGTGAAGAACCTGGTGTTGCCGGCCGAGCCGGTGACCCCGATGGTCTACCACAAGGGCAAGCTGGGCGCGCTGCCTGCGCTTGGCTGATACACCCATGCGCTTCTTCGCGCGCTCGCCCGCGAGGAAGCCAGCACCGCTGACCGTGTATTTCCGGAGGTATGCATGAGCAATGAAAAGTACGAAAAAGGCCTGCAGATCCGCACCCAGGTGCTTGGCGAAGACTACGTCAACCGCTCGCTGCAGAATGCCGACGATTTCACCAGGCCATTGCAGGAGCTGGTCACCGAGTACTGCTGGGGCCACGTCTGGGGCCGTGAAGGCTTGTCGCTGAAAGAGCGCAGCATGATAAACTTGGCCATGATTTCCGCGCTCAACCGGCCCCACGAGCTCAAGCTGCACATTCGCGGCGCCTTGCGTAATGGCCTGAGCCGTGAACAGATTCGCGAGATCCTGCTCCAGGTCGGCATTTATTGCGGCGTGCCCGCGGCGGTGGACAGCTTCCGCCTGGCCCGCGAAGCGTTCGCTGAAGCCGATGCGGAGTCAACCCGTTAACACCGGGCTGTTCGAACCCATGCAAGGAGCACCCGAGGTTCGTGGTGCTGTTGCAGTTGCGGTCGGGCAGCCTCTTTCAGAGCGCACTCGATGAAACGCCTGCCACTCGACGACAGCTTCAAGGTCAACCGCAACCCCGTTACCCTGCGCGAAATCGTGCTCGACAAGCTGCGCGCCGCGATCATGAACTTCCACCTGCTGCCAGGCGACCGCCTGGTCGAGCGCGACCTCTGCGACCGCCTCGGCGTCAGCCGCACCTCGGTACGTGAGGCCCTGCGCCATCTGGAGTCGGAAGGCCTGGTGGAGTTCGCCGATGCCAAGGGCCCGCGCGTGGCCATCATCACCCTCGAAGACGCTCGCGACATCTATGAATTGCGCTGCGTGCTCGAAGGGCTGATCGTGCAACTGTTCACCCTCAACGCCAAGGCGAAGGACATCCGGGCCCTGGAGCGCGCCCTGGAAGTCAACCGCGAGGCCCTCGAAGAAGGCGAGCTGCCACAGGTGCTGGATTCGGTACAAGGCTTCTACGATGTGCTGCTGGAGGGTTCCGGCAACCAGGTGGCAGCCCAGCAGCTGCGCCAGTTGCAAGCACGCATCAGCTACCTGCGCGCTACCTCGGTTTCACAGGAAAACCGCCGCGGCGCCAGTAACCGGGAAATGGAAAAGATCGTCGAGGCGATCAAGAGCGGCGACCCGCTGCTGGCCCACCAGGCCTCGGTCGATCACGTCCGCGCCGCAGCCAAGGTGGCCCTGGACTACCTGCGCCAGAAGCAGGATGACAATACCAAGGTGCGCGACATGGTCGAGCCCCTGGCCCTCAAGGAGCCACGTATACAACCCCGCACAGGCCGCTGACCATGCCCAACGCCCCGCGCTACTGCCCGCACTGCACCACGGAACTGGCCCGGGGCGTTCCTACAGGCGACACCCACGAACGCCTGCACTGCACTGGCTGCGGCTACATCCACTACATCAACCCGAAGATCATCGCCGGCTGCATCATCGAGCGCGATGGCAAGTACCTGCTATGCCAGCGCGCCATCCCCCCGCGCCCGGGCACCTGGACCTTGCCCGCCGGTTTCATGGAGGCCGGTGAGACCACCGAACAGGCGGCATTGCGCGAGGTCTGGGAAGAGACCGGCGTACGCGCCGAAATCGTCTCGCCGTATTCGATCTTCAGCGTGCCGAAGATCAGCGAGGTGTACATCATCTTCCGCGCCATCGCCACCGAGGAAACCGGGCAATACGGGGCGGAAACACTGGCCTGCAAGTTCTTCGAGCCGGACGAGGTCCCCTGGGACGACATCTATTACCCGGCGATCCGGCAGATTCTGGAGCGCTACATCCTCGAGCGGCAGGCAGGGGTGTACGGCATCTACATGGGCAATGACGACACCGGCAAGGTGCACTTCATTCGCTAGCCTGTGCCGGCCTTTCAACCCCGGCCATCCGCAGGCCTCAACTTCAGCGCCGCCCCTCGGCCAGCATGCGCACGGCCAGGGCCGCCAGCACCGTGCCCATCAGCCAGCGTTGTACCTGTTGCCACAATGGGCGCCCGGCCAGGAACACGGCAATCGACCCGGCCATGAGCGCGATCAGGGCATTCACCGTGACACTGATGGCGATCTGCGTCGATCCCAGCACCAGCGACTGCAACAGCACGCTGCCATGGCCCGGTTCAATGAACTGTGGCATCAACGACAGGTACATGACGGCGATCTTGGGATTGAGCAGGCTGGTGGCAAAGCCCATGGTGAACAGCCGCCGCGGGCTGTCGGCCGGTAGTTCGCGAACCTGGAATGGCGAACGCCCGCCGGGGCGCAGCGCCTGCCAGGCCAGGTACAACAGGTACAGCGCGCCGCCGATACGCAGCGCGTCGTAGGCAAACGGTACGGCCATCACCAGGGCGGTGATACCGAGTGCGGCGCAGACCATGTAGATGACGAAGCCCAGGGCCACACCGCCCAACGAGATCAGCCCGGCCTTGCGGCCCTGGCAGATCGAGCGGGAAATCAGGTAGATCATGTTCGGCCCCGGGGTCAGGACCATGCCGAGGCAGATCAGGGCGAAGGTGAGCAGTTGCGCGGCGTCGGGCATGGGCACGTCCTGGTTGTGCGTTAAGGTGTTGCGAGTTTATCCAGGGCCGTGATTGTCGTCTGCTCCGATCTCACCTCACCTGCCCGGCGATCAAGCCCACGGCCACCGCGATCATCGCTACCCCGGAAACCCGCCCGACCAGCTTCGCCGCCTGTGGCCGGGTGCTCAGTACGGTTTTGGCGCCATAGCCGACCAGGGAATAGATCACCAGCGAACTGCACAGGTGTACCAGCCCCAGCAGCAGGATCTGCACCGGCACCGGCCAGCTCGACTGCGGGTCGGTGAATTGCGGCAGCAAGGCCAGGAACAGCAGGAAAACTTTCGGGTTGAGGCCACTGACGCAGAATCCCTTGACCGCCCAGCGCGACCCCGATTCCCCCGCCCCTCCCTGCCCGGCCGACGGCAATGCCGGGCTCAGCAGCAGGTTGCCGCCCAGCCACAGCAGGTAGCCGCACCCTGCCAGGGTCAGCAAGGTCAGCGCCAGCGGGTGGCCCGCCAGCAGGCTGCCGACGCCGGCCGCCACCAGTAAAGTCGCCAGGAAATGCCCCGACAACATCCCCGCGACCGCAGGCATTACCCAGCGCCCGCGCATGCCCGCCGAAATGGCATAGGCCCAGTCCGCACCGGGGGTCATCACGAACAGCATCGACACGGCCCAGAACGCCGTCAGAACACTGAGAGCCACTTGAATAGTCCTTCTTCCACTGCTTGGGATGAACAAAGACTACGTATTTCGCCGGAGCATTTTCTTTCGTATATTCCTCACCAGCCTCCAATCAATGGAAGATTCTTCTCAATGGACAGGATCGATCGAAAAATCCTTGCCGAGCTGCAAAAATATGGTCGGCTATCGGTGACCGAACTGGCCGACCGCGTCGGGCTCAGCCTGTCGCCCTGCCACCGGCGCTTGAAGGTGCTGGAAGAAAGCGGCGCGATCCTTGGTTATCACGCCCGGTTGGCGCCCAGTGCCCTGGGCCTGAACTTTGCCGCCCTGGTATTCGTGACCCTGCGTGAAGTCACCCGCCAGCCAGTGGCGGACTTTGAAGCAGCCTTGGCCGAGATCCCGCAGATCGTCGAAGCACAACGGCTGTTTGGCGACCCGGATTACCTGCTGCATGTGGTGGCCAGGGACTTGCCTGCATTCCAGAAACTGTACGACGAGCAGCTGACCAGCATTCCCAATGTAAAACGGTTGAGTTCGACCCTGGTGATGAAAGAGGTGATCCAGGATCGCTTGCTGCCGATGTAGCGGTTGGCTTCTGCTGCCGGCTCCCTTTCACCACCTTTATCAGCTGCCCCGCAAAGGCGCACAGCGCACCACCACAGCCCAGCGCAAATCGCCCGCCAGCCGCCCAGCCCGTCTACTCCAGGCGCTCCCGGCCAGTGGCATCCTTCTTGCTGCCGTCACCCGCTTAAGCTTTTGTCAGCCTTAGGTTTTTTAAGGTTTATGGGTACATATTTACTAATTTCTCGTTATCCCCGCGCCCCGCATCATCACTCCAACAAGAACGCGTCGCCCTTCGTCGGCACGCCCCCGGGCAGTTCCCGATGCCCCACCTTGCCTTGGAGTCAGTCATGACCAGTGCAGCCAATTCGGCCCCCCTGATAGAAAAACACACGATCGGCTATGTGCCCCCGCAGGACCGCCATGGAAAGGTAAGGGATCTGTTCACCCTGTGGTTCGGCGGCAACATCGCGCCGCTGCCCATCGTTACCGGCGCATTGGGCGTGCAGCTGTTCCACCTGAACCTGCTGTGGGGCGTCGTCGCCATTCTGGTCGGCCATTTGCTTGGCGGTGTGCTGATGGCACTGCACTCGGCCCAGGGCCCGCAGATGGGCATCCCGCAGATGATCCAGAGCCGTGCCCAGTTCGGCTCGCTCGGCGCGTTGCTGGTGGTGGTGATCGCAGGGGTCATGTACATCGGCTTCTTCGCCTCCAACATCGTCCTCGCCGGCAAGTCGCTGCACGGTGTGGTGGATGCCGTGCCCGTGCCGGTGGGCATCGTGATCGGCGCACTGGGCTCGGGCATCATCGGCATCATCGGCTACCGCTTCATCCATGTGCTCAACCGCATCGGCACCTGGGTACTGGGCATCGGCATCGTGGTCGGCTTCGGCTACATCTTCAGCCATGTGCAAAGTGACGACTTCCTTACCCGCGGCGGCTTCAACCTGGCCGGCTGGCTGGCCACCGTGTCGCTGGCGGCGCTGTGGCAGATCGCCTTCGCCCCGTACGTGTCGGACTATTCGCGCTACCTGCCGGCCGACGTCAAGGTCAGCGCGACGTTCTGGACCACCTACCTGGGCTCCGCGCTGGGTTCGAGCCTGTCGTTCATCTTCGGCGCCGTGGCGGTCCTGGCGCTCCCGGCCGGCATGGACACCATGGACGCCGTCAAGCTGGCCACCGGGACCCTGGGGCCGATCATGCTGGTGCTGTTCCTGCTCAGCGTGATCAGCCACAACGCCCTCAACCTGTATGGTGCGGTACTGTCGATCATCACCCTGGTGCAAACCTTCGCCTACCGCTGGATCCCCACCGCCAACAGCCGTGCAGTGCTGTCACTGGTGGTGCTGAGCGCCTGCTGCGTGGTGGCGGTATTCGCCTCGGCAGACTTCATCGGCCACTTCGTCGACATGGTGCTGGTACTGCTGGTAGTGCTGGTGCCATGGACGGCGATCAACCTGATCGACTTCTACGCCATTCACAAGGGTGACTACGACATCCAGTCGATCTTCCAGGTCGATGGTGGCATCTACGGGCGTTACAACCCGCAGGCGCTGGTTGCCTATGCGGTGGGCATCGTGGTGCAGATCCCGTTCATGAACACGCCACTGTATGTCGGGCCGATTGCCGAGCACATCAACGGCGCAGACTTGTCGTGGCTGGTGGGCCTGGCGATCACTTCGCCGCTTTACTGGTGGCTGGCCAGCCGCGATAGCGCCTACCGTCGTCGCCAGGCCGGTGCCAAGGTAGCCATGGGGCACTGACCTCGTCTGTGCTCGATCAGGCCGGCAAGCCAGTCAGGCGCCTTCGGGCAACAGGCTACGGTCGAACATGAACGCCCGCTCCCCCTGAGGTGTATAGGCATACAACTGCTGCGGTCGCCCCAACCGCGGTTGATTCTTCTCCCCGGTATCCCTCACCCAGCCCAGCTCGCGCAAACGCTCCAGCCGTTTGCGCAGCGAGGTGTTGTTCACCGCTTGGCCCAGGCAGGCTTGCACGGCCCCCAGCGCATCCAGCACGGTGAACTTCTCTGCCAGCAAGTAAAGCGGCAAGCTGCTGTACACCGTCTTCGCGGCAAGGCGCTCGCGGGCGCGGCCGACCAGCAGGTTATGGTCGAACGGCAGCAGCACCTTGCGCTCCAGCACGCTGTCCAGATCGAAGAACGCCAGCTGCTCGCCCTCGACCTGCTGTTGCGGGTCGAGCAGCGCCAGGTAGAAGGTGCTCATCGACCAGCCCCTGGGGTCACGGAAGGCGTTACCTTCGGTACCCACCTGTTCCAGGTAACGCGGCACTACCCGGGCCTTTTCGCGCAGGGCCCGGTCGGCAGCGCCTTCCAGGCTGGTGTCGGGGGTTCTGCCATTGACGATGACCCCGGGCAAGGCCCACTGGCCGGCATGTGGTTCTCGCTCGCGACGGTGCAACAACACTTGCAGATGCTGCGCTTCAGGGGCCATACGCAGGGCGATGATATCGACGCTGGCCAGGACTTCGGTGCTACTCACGGGATGGCTCCGCTCAGGAATGCGCCTATATTCCACCAGAGATGTTAAGTAGCACAAGCAAAAATCTTTGAATAAAAAGCGCTTGACACACTTATAACACCAGGTGAATTATATGACCAACCCAGCAAGGAGAACCGCCATGAAGATCGCCAGCTTCGATGTCGACGCGCAAAATGGCTTCACCGCCAACGCCCCGCAAGAGCTACCTGTGCCCGAAGGTGACGAAATCGTGGCGGATCTGAATGCCATGGCGCTGCGCGCCGACCTGCGACTGGGCAGCAAGGACGCTCATCCAGCCAACGCCGCCTGGGTGGTCGGCGACCACGCCGACATGTTGCAGCCGCTGCAACTGGCGGATGCCGACCTGACCTGGGTCAGCCACTGCGTACCCGGCACCGCAGGTTTCGAACTGCTGCCCGGGCTGCCCGCGCCGATCGATTATGACTACTTCGTCTGGAAAGGCGTCGAGCCCGACCTGCACCCCTACGGTGCCTGTTACCACGACCTGGCCGAGCGCCGCTCCACCGGGGTGATCGAATACCTCAAGGTACACCAGGTGGGCGCGGTGATCGTCGGCGGCCTGGCCCTGGACTACTGTGTCAGGACCACCGCCCGGCAACTGCGCCAGGCCGGCTTCCAGGTGCTGCTGTATCTGCCCGCCTGCCGCGCCCTCACCCAGGCGGGGGCGATCGAGGCGTGTGGCGCGCTGGCCGCCGAGGGCGTGATCCTCTGCGGCGACGAAGCGGCACTCGACCACCAGCTTGCCCGAATCAAGGAAGACCGCCCATGAGCGATAGCGTTTTCGGCCCGCGTATCATCCAGAACCTGCTGGATACCGACTTCTACAAGATCACCATGATGCAGGCAGTGCTGCACAACTACCCCAACGCCGAGGTGGAGTGGGAGTTCCGCTGCCGCAACAACGAGAACCTTGCCCCCTACCTGGCGGAGATCCGCTACCAGGTGGAACAGTTGGCCGAGGTCAGCGTCACCCACGACCAACTCGCCTACCTGGAGAAGATCCCCTTCATCAAGGCGGATTTCATCCGGTTTCTCAGCCTGTTCCGCTTCAACCTGCGCTATGTCCAGGTGTACCTGGATGATGCCGGGCAACTGGCGATCCGCGTGCGTGGGCCATGGCTGCACGTGATTCTCTACGAAATCCCGCTGCTGGCGATCATCAGCGAGGTGCGCAACCGCTACCGCTACCGCGAGGTGGTGATCGAGCAGGTGCGCGAACGCCTGTATCAGAAACTCGACTGGCTGAAAGGCGAAGCCAGCCCAGATGAACTGGCCGGTTTCCAACTCGCCGACTTCGGTACCCGGCGGCGCTTTTCCTACCGGGTGCAGGAAGAGGTGGTACACATCCTCAAGCGCGACTTCCCGGGCCGCTTTGTCGGTACCAGCAATGTGCACCTGGCCCGGGAGTACCAGCTCAAACCGATCGGTACCATGGCCCACGAGTGGTTCATGGCCCACCAGCAGCTCGGTCCGCGGCTGGTCGACAGCCAGGCTGCCGCGCTGGAATGCTGGGTGCGGGAATACCGCGGGTTGCTCGGCATCGCCCTGACCGACTGCATCACCATGGACGCGTTCCTGGGAGATTTCGACCTGTACTTCGCCAAGCTGTTCGATGGCCTGCGGCACGACTCGGGCGATCCGCTGGCCTGGGCGGAAAAAGCCATTGCCCACTACGAAAGGCTGGGGATCGATCCGAAGAGCAAGACGCTGATCTTTTCCGACGGGCTGGATTTTGCCAAGGCGCTGGCGTTGTACCGAGCGCTGCATGAGCGGATCAATGTGAGCTTTGGCATTGGCACTCGGCTAACATGCGATATTCCGGATGTGGAACCGATGAACATCGTGATCAAGATGACCGCCTGCAACGGCGCGCCGGTAGCCAAGATTTCCGACAGCCCGGGCAAGACCCAGTGCCGCGATGAGAACTTCGTGGCTTATCTGAAGCATGTGTTTCAGGTGAGCTGAAGCCGGTGTTGCTAACGCTCCTCTGACTGCCCTGCACACAACTCCAGAAACTGCGCCGCCGCTCGCGATGGCGTGGCTGCATGCGGCACCAGGATGGAAAACCGCCGCACCAGCGCCTGCGGCGCAACCTGCAACCGGCGTAGCGCACCATCTTCGTGCCGGATCGACATCGCCGAGACGAAACCGATGCCCATCCCGGCTCGCACCGCCTCCTTCACCCCTTCCACCCCGGCGATTTCCAGCGCCACGCGCATCGCCACGCCACTGCGGGCAAAAGCCCGCTCGACGATTTGTCGCACTCCCGAGCCGCTTTCGCGCAACACCAGCGGGTAAGCCCCCAGCGCAGCCAGCGTCTGCTGGTCGCTGCCAGCCAGCGGATGTCCACGCGGCACGATGGCCACGATCTCGTCTTGCCGCCACCCCGTCACCGCCGTGCCCAATGGCAGTTCCTGCCCAGGGGGGCCTTCGATCAGGGCGATGTCAACGCTGTCCAGCGCGGCGACGATTTCCGCCGTGTTGCCATGGGAGGTGCTGACCTGCACCTGCGGATAGCGGGCATGGAAATCGGCAATCAGGTACGGCAGCAGGTAGCTGGCCGGCGTGGTACTGGCGCCGATGCGCAGGGTCCCACGCTCCAGCCCGCGCATCGCCTCGCGCAGCGCCTGGGCCTGGCGGAAGGTTTCGCGCAGCCGCTCGGCATAGGCCAGCAACTGCTCACCGGCCGCGGTCAGCCGCACGCCGCGGCCAGCGCGTTGGTAGAGGGGCTCGCCAAAAGTCTCCTGCAGCAGTTTTAGCTGGCCTGACACCGCCGGTTGCGACAGGTGCAGGGCCTGGGCCGCATGGCTGATGTTTCCATGCTCGGCGACGGTGGCGAATGTTATCAGCTGTTCCGGGGTCATTAGTCAAAAATATCAGGTTCACGGATATTTGCCATTTCAAATTACGATTTTTTATAAGCTTATAACCGGATTAACGTAAGCCATCTCGAAACACCCTCCCGGAGGACTCACATGGCCACGGTAACGTCCAACCCCGCTATTGCACCCACCCTCTCCACCCGCGGGCGGCTCAATGGCATTCTGTTCGTCGCGTTGTTCGCGTTTGCGGTCACTCAACTGGCCGCCCTGCCTGCCATCGCCAGCCTGGGTATCAGCCCGCTGATTGTCGGTATCGTCGCCGGTGCGCTTTACGCCAACGCACTGCGCGACGGTGTGCCCGCAAGCTGGGCGGCAGGCATCAACTTTTCCGCGCGCGGCCTGTTGCGCATTGCCGTTGCCTGTTTCGGCCTGCGGGTCAGCCTGCAGGAAATCGCCGAAGTCGGCTGGGCGGGGCTCATCGTGTCATTGCTGGTGGTAGCCAGCACCCTGCTGATCGGCCTGTGGTGTGGCATGAAGGTGTTCAAGCTGGACCGCGACAGTGCCTTGCTGACCGCTGCCGGCAGCGCCATATGCGGCGCGGCTGCGGTACTGGCGTTCGAATCGGCCCTGCGCAGCGCCCCGCACAAGAGTGCAATGGCGGTCGGTAGCGTGGTGCTGTTCGGCACCCTGTCGATGTTCCTCTACCCGTTGGCAATCAACGCCGGCTGGCTACAGCTGGATACCCTGGGCGCTGGCCTGTTCCTCGGCGGCACCCTTCACGAGGTGGCGCAGGTGGTTGGCGCGGCCAGCAATGTCAGCGCCGATGCCACGCATATCGCCACGATCGTCAAGATGACCCGGGTGATGCTGCTGGTGCCGGTGCTGCTGTTGGCAGGGTTGTGGATCAGCCGTACACGCCAGCCGGGCCAGGCACAGGGCAACGGGCGCATTGCCATGCCCTGGTTCGCCTTCGGCTTCCTTGCACTGGTGCTGGTCAATTCCTCCCAGTTGCTGCCGGGCGGCGTGACACAGGCCATCAACAGCCTGGATACCTTTGCCCTGACCATGGCCATGACCGCGCTGGGCATGGAAACACGCTTCAGCCAGATCCGCCAGGCCGGGCCGCGGGCACTGGCCACCGGAGCGATCCTGAACCTGTGGCTGATCGGGGGTGGGCTGGCAATCACCCTCGGCGTACAGAAGTTGCTGGGATGAGGTGAGCGCTGTTTTACCGGCGAAGTAGCCAACCAGGTCTCAAGCTTTTTTGGTATTCCCCTCGTTGCCGCTCCAATTTCTCGGTATGGTGTTGTCAAAGAAGGATGTTTTACCCGCACAGGAAAGACTTAGATGCCCCAACGCCATGTCATCAATGCATCCGTCAGCCCCAAAGGCAGCCTGGAGACGCTGTCACAACGTGAAGTGCAGCAGCTGAGTGAAGTCGGTACCGGAAGCCTTTACACCCTGTTTCGCCAGTGCGCCCTGGCCATCCTCAACACCGGCGCCCATGTCGACAATGCCAAGACCATCCTCGAGGCCTACCAGGACTTCGAAGTATGTATCCACCAACAGGACCGTGGCGTGCGCCTGGAGTTGCTGAATGCCCCAGCCGACGCCTTCGTCGATGGCGAGATGATCGCCAGCACCCGTGAAATGCTGTTCAGCGCCCTGCGCGACATCGTCTACACCGAAAGCGAGCTGGCCAGCCAGCGCATCGACCTGGAAAGCTCCCAGGGCATCACCGACTACGTGTTCCACCTGCTGCGCAACGCCCGCACCCTGCGCCCGGGCGTGGAGCCGAAGATGGTAGTGTGCTGGGGCGGCCATTCGATCAGCAGCGAAGAATACCAGTACACCAAGAAGGTCGGCCACGAACTGGGCCTGCGCAAACTGGACGTTTGCACCGGCTGCGGCCCGGGCGTGATGAAGGGCCCGATGAAAGGCGCAACCATTGCCCACGCCAAGCAGCGCATGCACGGCAGCCGCTACCTGGGCCTTACCGAGCCAGGGATCATTGCCGCCGAGGCACCCAACCCGATCGTCAACGAACTGGTGATCCTGCCGGACATCGAGAAGCGCCTGGAAGCCTTTGTCCGTGTCGGCCACGGCATCATCATCTTCCCGGGCGGCGCCGGTACGGCCGAGGAATTCCTCTACCTACTGGGTATCCTCATGCACCCGGACAACCAGGACCTGCCGTTCCCGGTGGTGCTCACCGGCCCGCGCAGTGCCGAGCCGTACCTGCAACAATTGCACGCCTTCGTCGGCGCCACGCTTGGTGAAGCGGCACATCGCCTGTACCAGATCATCATCGACGACCCGGCAGAAGTGGCCCGACACATGGTCGAGGGGCTCAAGGAGGTCAAACAGTTCCGCCGTGAGCGCAACGATGCGTTCCATTTCAACTGGCTGCTGAAGATCGAAGAAAGCTTCCAGCGCCCGTTCGACCCAACTCACCAGGCCATGGCTGACCTGGACCTGCGGCGCGAACTGCCTGCGCATGAACTGGCCGCCAACCTGCGCCGGGCGTTCTCCGGCATAGTTGCAGGCAACGTCAAGGACAAGGGCATCCGCCTGATCGAGGAACACGGGCCGTATCAGATCCGTGGCGACAGCGCCGTGCTGGACCCACTCGGCCGGCTGTTGCAGGCGTTCGTCGACCAGCACCGGATGAAGCTGCCCGGCGGCGCGGCGTACGTACCGTGCTACCAGGTAGTGACCTGACCCCGGCGCCGGGTTTCTTCGCAGCGTCGTTGCGGCCCAGGCTGAAGGCCTTGTGCCAGGCCTTCAGCCGAGGTCGCCCAGTGGCCTTTTGACAAAACGTATACTGTCCCGTCCACTGCGCTTTGACTGGTACAACGCCACATCCCCCTGCTCGATCAGCGCCGCCAGGCTTGCCGGCGGCTGATCGAACAGATTGACACCAATGCTCAGCGTGACGGGCTGCGGCGTGGGTGCCGTGTTGCCGGCAAACTGCTGGAACTGCTCACGCAGCAATCCGCCCAGTTCCAGCACGCGCTCGCTGCTCGTGCCCCACAGCAGGATGACAAATTCATCGCCGCCCAGGCGTGCGGCCAGCGAGCGCTCGGGCAGCAGCGTGCGGATCATCTCGGCCAGAGCAACCAGCAAGCGGTCACCTGCCACGTGCCCGTGCAGGTCATTGACCAGTTTGAAATTGTCGATGTCGATCAGCAGCAAGGCACCGGGCTGCGCCGGGCTCACACCCTTGAAGAAATGCCCCGCACGCACCTCCAGGGCACGCCGGTTATACAGCGCAGTCAATGGGTCGCGCGCGGCCAGCCGGGCGATCCGCTCCTCGCGCCGGTAGCGCACCGTGCCGGTCATCGACAAGGCGATCAGCATGATCGCCATCGTCCCCTCCACCAGGGAAACCTGGATGATCAGCCCGCCGAAGGTGGCCAGGTCGATCAGCGTACCCGGGGTGATCGCGATGATCGCCTTGGCCAGGTAGAACAGCCCGTGCACCAGCAATACATAGCGCAACTGCACCGCGCCAACACTCAGCGACCGGCCATGCGGGCGCAACAACAGGCTGGCCTTGAGCGTCAGCAGTGCCACCAGCAACGAGTTGGCCATCAACATCACTTTCGACCACTGTGGCCCCACGGGCAACAGCAGCAAGGCGAACCACAGCGGGACCAGCAGCAACCAGCGAGGTGACAGGCGCACCTGGGTGAAGCGCAACACGCCCATCAGGAACAGCCCGTGCGCCACCACCAGCAAGCCATTGGCGAACCAGATGCCGATCAGCAGCAAACCGATGCCGCGCAGCAAGGCCAGGGTCGAACCAACCGCGATGGTGGCAAAGCCTGCGCTCCAGAACAGCAGCGGCGGCTCGCGGACACTGCGCCATTCGATCGCCAGGTACAACGCTGCAGCAGCGGCCAGGGCGATCGAGATAGTCAGCATTGTGGGTGGATCAAGCGCCATGGAGGGTTTGCCCTGTCTGGTTAACGAGGAAGGACGCGATTGTATGCGCTGTCACTGATTCTACAGAGCGCATACGTGCAAATGTTCCGCTGACCGTTTGCACAATTGATCACGCCTCGCCACGCAAACAGCCCCAGCCACGCCCTACCCCACAAACGTAGCCTGACACGTGCCGTGCGGCACACTACACTCGGCCTATCCATCAGGAGGGATCGACGTGCCCATTGCCGCAAGCGAGCACCAGCCCCAGCCGAGCCGACGTGGAGCGGTTATCTGGCTGACCGGCCTGTCCGGTGCAGGCAAATCAACCCTGGCCACAGCCCTGGCCTGCAGCCTGAATGCGCTGGGACACGCCAGCTATGTGCTTGATGGCGATGCACTGCGCGCCGGCCTGAACGCCGACCTTGGCTTTTCCCCCGCCGACCGTCATGAAAACATTCGCCGTACCGGCGAGGTGGCCGCATTGTTCGCCGATGCCGGCCTGATCTGCATCGCCGCGCTCATTTCCCCCTATCGCGCCGATCGCGCCGCCGCGCGCAAGGCGTGCAAAACGGGGTTTCATGAGGTGCATGTCAGCGCCGACCTGGCAACCTGCGAGGCACGTGACCCCAAGGGCCTGTATCGACGGGCAAGGGCTGGTGAACTGCGGGGGTTCACCGGCATCGATGCACCTTATGAGACACCGCTGCACGCCGAGCTGGTGCTGGACACTGCCGGCGTCGCAGCAGAAATGGCGCAACAACAGCTGCTGCGCTATGTGCAGGCGCATGTTCTGCATCAGGCAGTCGCGCAGGTGCCGGGGCAGCAGGTCGCCCCGGCCGGCTCGGTAACGTGGCTCAGGTCCCCGGTGTGATGTCCCCTTGCTGCCAGCGCGCCTCGCTGCTGCTCAGGGCTTGGGCAATGTCGGCAAGCTCGCCGGACGGCAGGGTCGCCGGCAGCGGGTCCAGCCCGGCACTGGCGAACAGTTGCCCATAACTGTTACGTAACTCGGCATAGGCCAGGTCGCGCCGCAGGTCAGCCTGCAAGGCGTTCAGCTCGCCCTGGATCAGTTCCAGCTCGCCAATGCCTTCGGCCTGATGGCGGTTGCGCAGCTGCTCGACGATCTGCTGGTCGAGAAGCACCAGCTGCTGGCTGGTGACGAATTGCCGGCGGGCCTCGCTGAAGTTGGCATTGGCCACGTACAGCTGGGCCAGGATGGCCATCGACATCGCCTGGCGGCGCGCCTCGACCACCTGCTCGCCAGCCTTGGCGACATCGATCGAAGCAGGGCCAGACAGCACGTTGAACAGGTTCCAGGTGACTTTCACGCCATAGTCGGCCCAGTGCTGGTTGGTCAGGAAGCTGTTACTGTCGTAATGGCCTCCTGCGGAGAATTCCAGCCCCGGCAGCATGCGCAGCATCGATTTGCGCACCTCGGCGGCGCTGATGCGCGCCTGGTAGTCCTGCTCGCGCAGTTCCGGGCGCGATGCCAAGGCCTGCTGTTCCAGGCTGTCCAGGCCCACCTTCAGTTCGGGCACAGCATAATCGGTGTTCTCCGCCAGGCTCAGTTCACTGCCCGGCGGCAGATTGATCAACGCGCCCAGTTCGGTCTTGGCCAACGACAAGGCCCGGCGCTGCTCTTCCAGCTGGCGCGTCGCCTCGATCAGCGAACGCTGGTAGGTCAGCGCCTGGATCGGGTCACCAATACGCTGGTCGCCCATGCGCTGGCTGTTATCGCGAGCCTGCTCGACGCGCACCATCAAGGTGTCGATCTGCTTGAGCAGGCGCTCGGCGGCCACTGCCCGCCAGTAGGCCGAACGCACGTCCTGGATGATGGTCTGCACCACCTTGCGGCGGCGCTCCTGCACGATCAGGCGCTGGTCGCCCTGCTGCTTGGCACTGACATAGCTGACGCCGAAATCCAGCACGTTCCAGACCATGGTCAGGTCGGCCACGTCTCGGTCGCGGTCCTGGGAAGTCGAGGGTTCCAGGGATTGGGTATTGGTCAGCACGCTGCGGCTGCTGGAAGCGCTGACGTTGCTGCGCCCGGCATAGCCCGCGGAGGCAGCCATACGGGGCAGCATGTCGAACGTGGCCAGGTCCACCTGACGCTGGGCCAGGGCTTCTTCCATGACCTTCAGGCGAGCCTCCAGGTTGTACTTGACTGCCCGCGCCATCGCCTGGTGCAGTGTCAGCGGGCCTTGCAACGCCTCCTGGCCCTTGAACATGCTGGCCAGATCCTGCCGTGCCCGCTGCTCGCTGACGCTGCGCTCGATCGGCTGGGTCTTGACGGCACAACCGGTCACCGTCAATGCCAACAGGCTCACCGCAAATATCCTTGACGCTTTACTCATCCCTTCCGCCCCCTTTGGCACGGCAAATTGCTTGTTTTTCTGGTCTGTCGGCCCTCACGGCCAACGCTCACGCCTGAGGTGCAGCTGCCTCGATCTGTTCCAGCGCCTGGGCCAGCTTGCTGACCTGGCGCTGCTCACCGTCCTTGAAGGCCTGCAGTTGCTGGCCAAGGGTCGGTGCCCCGGACAGGCCCCTGCCTGCCCCCGCATCGGCACCCTGGCGCCACGGTTTACCCCCGTTCAGCTCGTACTGGCCGCCGTCATCCGGCAGCGTCTTGTCGAAGATATTGGCCAGGCTGCTGGCCCCGAACACATTGGCATCGCCGCCGCCGAAGCCGAGGAAGCCTGCGCCCGAACCATCGCCAATGGCATGGTGCTGCCCCACGAAAACCTGGGCCAGGTAGCTCGGCGCCAAGGCACCATTGCGAATGAAGATATCGCCAACGGTCGGCAAGCCACCGCCCGGGCTCGGCACCTCGAACAATGGTTGTGGTACCAGTGGCGACTGGAACGGCGGCAGCGGCGCTGCAAGCGGCGCGAGCACCGCTGCAGTCGGCCCGGGAAGGCCCGGTTTTGCAGGCGGATAGGCGCGGTACTCCGGGTCGCCATCGCTGGACGGCAATGCCTGGCCCTGGCCGCTGAAACCGCCCACCACGGCATTCCCGGCAATGTCACTGATGCCGGTGCCAGCGGCTTTCAGCGCCAGTGCCAGCGTGCCGCTGCCCGCCACTGCAGCGACATTGACCTGCCAGGCGTGGCCATCGATACGCACCAGCGATTGCAAGGTACCCGTGGCATTGCCGGTCGTTACCAGTTCGAAATCAGCCAGGTCGACACCCCTGACCTCCTCGCTGAAGGTGACCGTGAACGCTTGGCTGCCGGGCGTGGAAACCGGAACCGGGACGATCGACTCGACGCTTGGCAGACGCGTGTCGACAGTCACTCCGGCGCTGTCCCCCACTGCATTGAGCCCCGGGTTCAGCGCATTGCCGAGCGCATCGTGCAGGGTCGCACCATTGGCCGAAAGGCCCAGTACCTGCACGCCATCGGCATCGTTGTCGCCGGCCTGGATGCGGTACTGGAACACCAGCGTGGTGGTCGCCGATCCGGCGACGAAATCGGCAAACACCGTACGCCCACCAATGTCCAGCGCCAGCTGTGGAACGCCATCGACAATGACCGCTTCGCTGGTATTGACCACGAAGGTCAGGACATCACCCGCGTTGTAGGCGACCCCGGCCGGCACGCCGACACTGCTTACCGTGGGCGCGTCGCGATCGATGCTGTAGGCCGCGCCCACCAGGCCGCCACCGAGCAGGTTGCCGGCGACGTCGCCGATGCCGGTACCGTTGGCCTTGAGGTTCAGCCCCAAGGTGCCGGTGCCGCTCACGCCACTGACGGTGATTTCGTAGACACCATCGCCGAGCTGGCGCAGGGCGCTCAGCGTGCCGTTGGCCGAACCACTGCTGACCAGGCTGAAGTCGCTCAGCTTCACGCCATTGACGCGCTCGCTGAAGCTCACAGTAAAGCGCACGCTCTGGGCGTTGCTGGGCGACGTGTCGAGGGTGACGATGGCAAGCGCGGTCGGTGCCTGGGTGTCGACCAGCACCTGGTGCATATCGGCAATGTTGTTCAAAGTAAGGTTCATGGCATTGCCAAGTGCATCGTTCAAGCTCGCACCGTTGGCCGCCAGGCCCGTCACGCTGATGCCGTCGCTGTCGTTGTCGCCGGCCTGGACGATGTACTGGAACACCAGGGTCGCCGTGCCTGCGCCGGCTACCAGCTCGGCATATGCCGCACGCCCGCCCACATCCAGCAGCAACCGTGGCGAGCCATTGACTTCCACGGCTTCACTGGCATTGACCACGAACACCAGAGCATCTCCGGCATTGTAGGTCACACCGCCAACCGGACCGCCGACGCTGGTTACGCTCGGGGCGCGGGTATCGACGAGATAGGCGTTGGATTGCGCCGGGCTGTCGCCGTGATTGCCTTGGCCGTCGGTAACCGAGCTGACGTCCAGGTGGACGCGGTTGCCGTTGCTCTGGCTGCCGGTGGTTGGCGTCAAGGTGGCCGTCCAGGTGATACCACCATCGCTGCTTGCCAGGTTACTCAGCACGCCGTTATCGGCCTGGAGCTGGGCCAGGGACAGTCCGGTTACCGCTTCATTGAAGGTGATGGTCACCAGGCTGGTCTGGCCGATACTCAGCTGGCTATCGGCAACCACGATGCTGGCCGTCGGGCGCTGGGTGTCGATGGCATAGTTGTTGGAGTCGGTGGTGCCGACCCCGGCATTGCCGGAGGCGCCAACCACACCGCTGTTATCCAGGCTGATCAGGTTGCTGGCGTCCTCGACGTTGGCGGTTGGGGTGAAGGTCGCCGTCCAGGTGACACCGCCATCGATACTGCTCACGGCACTCAAGGTGCCATTGCTCACGCTCAGGTCGCTGTTGTCGAAGCCGCTCACCGCCTCGCTGAACGTGATGGTCACCAGGCTCGACTCGCCAGCACGCAGGGCGCTATCGGCCACCACGATGGTGGCGCTGGGCAGCACGGTATTGACCGTGTAGTTGGCCGACTGGGTGGTGCCAGTGCCCACGTTGCCGGCCAGGTCGGCGATGCCGCTGTTGTTCAGGCTGATGACGTTGCTGGCGTCCTGCACGGCCAGCGCCGGGGTGAAGGTCGCGGTCCAGGTGATGCCGCCATCGCTGCTGGCCAGGTTGGCCAGGGTGCCGTTCTGGGCGCTGAGGTCGGCCAGGTCGAGGCCGTTCACCGCTTCGCTGAAAGTGATGGTGACCTGGGTCGTCTCGCCGGCACGCAGCGCGCTGTCGGCCAGCACGATGGTCGCCGTCGGGCGCTGGCTGTCGATGCTGTAGTTGTTCGAGGCCGTGCTGCCGCTGCCGGCGTTGCCCGCAGCGTCGGCCACGTCGCTGTTGTCCATGGTGATGAGGTTGCTGGTATCGGTAATACCGCTGCCCGGCGTCAGGGTCGCGGTCCAGGTGACGCCGCCATCGGCGCTGCTCAGCCCGCTGAGGGTGCCGTTGGCCACCGTCAGGTCGGCTGCGCTGAAGCCACTCACCGCCTCGCTGAAGGTGATGGTCACCAGGCTGGTCTGGCCGATACCCAGCTGGCTATCGGCAACCACGATGCTGGCCGTCGGGCGCTGGGTGTCGATGGCATAGTTGTTGGAGTCAGTGGTGCCGACCCCGGCATTGCCGGAGGCGCCGACCACGCCGCTGTTATCCAGGCTGATCAGGTTGCTGGCGTCCTCGACGTTGGCGGTTGGGGTGAAGGTCGCCGTCCAGGTGACACCGCCATCGATACTGCTCACGGCACTCAAGGTGCCATTGCTCACGCTCAGGTCGCTGTTGTCGAAGCCGCTCACCGCCTCGCTGAACGTGATGGTCACCAGGCTCGACTCGCCAGCACGCAGGGCGCTATCGGCCACCACGATGGTGGCGCTGGGCAGCACGGTATTGACCGTGTAGTTGGCCGACTGGGTGGTGCCAGTGCCCACGTTGCCGGCCAGGTCGGCGATGCCGCTGTTGTTCAGGCTGATGACGTTGCTGGCGTCCTGCACGGCCAGCGCCGGGGTGAAGGTCGCGGTCCAGGTGATGCCGCCATCGCTGCTGGCCAGGTTGGCCAGGGTGCCGTTCTGGGCGCTGAGGTCGGCCAGGTCGAGGCCGTTCACCGCTTCGCTGAAAGTGATGGTGACCTGGGTCGTCTCGCCGGCACGCAGCGCGCTGTCGGCCAGCACGATGGTCGCCGTCGGGCGCTGGCTGTCGATGCTGTAGTTGTTCGAGGCCGTGCTGCCGCTGCCGGCGTTGCCCGCTGCGTCGGCCACGCCGCTGTTGTCCAGGGTGATGAGGTTGCTGGTATCGGTTATACCGCTGCCCGGCGTCAGGGTCGCGGTCCAGGTGACGCCGCCATCGGCGCTGCTCAGCCCGCTGAGGGTGCCGTTGGCCACCGTCAGGTCGGCTGCGCTGAAGCCACTCACCGCCTCGCTGAAGGTGATGGTCACCAGGCTGGTCTGGCCGCTACTCAGCTGGCTATCGGCAACCACGATGCTGGCCGTCGGGCGCTGGGTGTCGATGGCATAGTTGTTGGAGTCGGTGGTGCCGACCCCGGCATTGCCGGAGCTGGCGCCTACCACACCGCTATTGTCCAGGGTGATGAGGTTGCTCGCGTCCTCGACATTGCTGGTCGGGGTGAGTGTCGCCGTCCAGGTAATGCCGCCGTCGCTGCTGCTCACTGCACTCAATGTGCCGTTGCTCACGCTGAGGTCGCTGTTGTCGAAACCAGTCACTGCTTCGCTGAAAGTAATGACGACCAGCGTGGTCTCGCCCACGCTCAGCGCATTGTCGGCTACCACGACAGTGGCGGTGGGGGCCACGGTGTTGACGATGTAGTTGGCTGACTGAGTGCTGCCAAGCCCCGCGTTGCCGGCCAGGTCGGCGACACCGGTATTGTCCAGGGTGATGAGGTTGCTGGTGTCGCTGATACCGCTGGCAGGCGTCAGGGTGGCGGTCCAGGTGACGCCGCCATCGACGCTGCTCAGCCCGCCAAGGGTGCCATTGGCCACCGTCAGGTCGGCGGTGCTCAAGCCGGTCACCGCTTCATTGAAAGTGATGGTGACCGTGGTGGTCTCGCCGACCGTGAGGGTGGTGTCGGCGACCGTAATCACAGCAGTCGGGCGCTGGGTGTCGATGGCGTAGTTGTTCGAGTCTGTCGTGCCGCTGCCGACATTGCCCGCCACGTCGATTACCCCGGTATTGTCGAGCGTGATGAGGTTGCTGGCATCACTGACGTTGCTGCTTGGGGTCAGGGTCGCGGTCCAGGTAACACCACCGTCGGCGCTGGCGAGACCGCTCAGGCTAGCGTTGGCCACGCTCAGGTCGGCAACGGTAAAACCACTTACCGCCTCGCTGAAGGTGATGGTCACGGTAGTGGTCTGGCCAATGCGCAGGGCGCTGTCAGCTACCACGATGGTCGCGGTCGGGCGCTGGGTGTCGATGGCGTAGTTGTTGGAACTGGTGGTGCCGCTGCCGCTATTGCCAGCCACGTCGGTCACCCCGGTGTTATCCAGGGTGATCAGGTTGCTGGTATCGCTGACGCTGCTGTCCGGCGTCAGGGTCGCGGTCCAGGTGATGCCGCCGTCCGCGCTGGCTAGCCCGCTCAACGCGCCGTTGGCCACGCTGAGGTCGGCAAGGGTAAAACCGCTTACCGCCTCGCTGAAGGTGATGGTCACCGTGGTGGTCTCGCCGATGCGCAGGGCGCTGTCAGCCACCACGATGGTCGCGGTCGGACGCTGGGTGTCGACGGCGTAGTTGTTGGAACTGGTGGTGCCGCTGCCACTATTGCCAGCCACGTCGGTCACCCCGGTGTTATCCAGGGTGATCAGGTTGCTGGTGTCGCTGACGTTGCTGCCCGGGGTAAGGGTGGCGGTCCAGGTGATACCACCATCGGCGCTGGAGAGGCCGCTCAGGCTACCGTTGGCCACGCTCAGGTCGGCAACGGTAAAACCGCTTACTGCCTCGCTGAAGGTAATGGTGACCAGCGACGTCTCGCCAGCCCGCAAGGCGCTGTCGGCTACCACGATGGTGGCGGTCGGGCGCAAGGTATCGATGGCATAGTTGTTTGAATCGGTGGTGCCGCTGCCGGCATTGCCGGCAAGGTCACTGACCCCTGTGTTGTCCAGGGTGATCAGGTTACTGGCATCACTGACATTGCTGCTCGGCGTCAGGATCGCGGTCCAGGTGATACCACCGTCGGAGCTGGCGAGCCCGCTCAGGCTGCCGTTGGCCACGCTCAGGTCGGCGAGGGTCAAGCCGCTCACCGCCTCGCTGAAGGCGATGGTCACAGTGGCCGTGTCGCCAATTTTCAAGGCCGTGTCGCTGATGCTGATGGTGGCGGTCGGGGCAATGGTTTCCTGGATCGCCACTTGCACCGAAGCTGCAGCGGACGTGCCACCGTCACCGTCATTGAGGGTGATGCTCAGGGTCCGGCTGGCCTGGGCGATGGCGTTGCCGGCATTGCTGTTTTCGTAGGTGAGGTTGCGCACCAGCGCCTGTACCGCCGCCGCATTGGCATTGGCGTTGAACGTGACCACCAGGTTGGCCCCACCGCTGCCGCCAGACAGGCTGCCGATGGCGACCCCGCCATAGCTTACCGTGCTGCCACTGACACCGATCTGCCCGGCGCCAGTGCCCTGGTTGCGCAGCCCGAGCAGATCCTCGCTGGCCACGCCATTGGCGCTGATCGCCACGCTCAGGTTGCCACCGGCGAAGTCGGCCGAATCGCTGTCGCTGACGGTGGCATTGCCGCCGCTGTCGATCAGCACCGCGCCGCTGCCCTGGGTGAAGGTGACGCCGTCACCATTTAGGTTGCCGATCACCGGCACGCTGTTGAGTGGCTGCACCACCACCGAGGCGGTGCGGCTGGTACTGCCCATGTCATCGTTGACGCTGACCGCCACGCTACGGGTACCGCTGGTGTAGGCCACGGCAGCGTTGCCATAGGCCACCGCGGCTAGCACTGCGCGGTATTGCGCCAGGGTGGCGACACCGCTCAGCGTCAGCACGGTGCTGCCCGACCCGCTGACAGTGATGCCGAAGCTGGCTGCGCTGGCAATCTGCCCGGCAGTCAGCGACAGGGTTTCGTTGCCGGCATCCAGCACCCCGCTCAGGGTCAGGGTAGCGCCGCTGACCTGGGTGTCGCCATCGGTCTGGGTGAGGCTGAGGTTGGGTACGATCGCCACCGGCGCGCCGGTAAAGTTCACCGTGCTGTCGTTACCGCCGTTGGTGGCGTCCAGGTCGACCACGGGCGGGGCGGCATACAGCACCTCATAGGCACCGATGTCCACCCCTGCGCCACGCGGCCGGACAAAGCCGCGCAGGTCGGTGAGCGTGGCACCGGCAGCTGTGCCCTGGTCGATGGCATTGCTGGCGGTCGAGGCCAGCCGGTAGTCGCCACCTGCAGCATTGGCAAAGTCGACCGAAACGCCGATCAGGTTGGTGGTGCTGGTATAGCCACCACCGGTGCCGTTGTTGGTGGCTGCATCCAGCGCGACGCCATTGACGGTATTGCCGGTGAGGATGCTGTTCTGCACCGTCACTGTGCCAGCGCTGCCCGACGCCCAGCCAAGACCGGCCGAGCTGATCGTGCCGGTGCTGGTGCTGAAGGTGTTGTTGACGATGGTGCTGTTGACGATGCTCACCGAGCCGCCGGTATTGTTCAGCACGATCACTGCACCGGCGGCGACGACGCCAGTGGCACCGTATTCGCCGATGTTGTCGTAGATCGCCACGTTTTCCAGCACGTGGTTGTTGGCCCCACCCAGACGCACCAGCGACGACATGGCCGTAGCGTTGGCGATACTGCCATCGTTGTCGTGAATGGCCGTGTTGCGCACGATCACCGTGGAACCCACCGTGGTCGCCGAGTTGATCACGGCACCGGCGTTGTCCTGGAAATTCGAGTCCTCGACGGTGATCGAGCCCGAATTGGCCCGGATTGCACCGCCGGTCAAGTTACCGGAGAAATGGCGGAAGTCCAGATTGCGTACGGTCAACACACCGCCGCTGTTGCTCTGCAGGCCAGATGATTCGACTGAATCGCGCAAGCCATTGTTGTTGACATCGCCGCTGAGGATGATATCGCCCTGGCCGTCACCATCGACGTCGCCGTTGACGGTGATATTGCTGGTGACCAACAGCGCTGAAGCCGTGGACCAGTGTATGGTCTGCCCTTTCAGCGACTGGTGGAAGACAATGATATCGCTGCCGCTGCCAGCGCTGGAGCCATCCACCGAAGCATCCGTATTGGCCGCCTGGATAGCCTCGGCCAGCGACACCTTGCCGTTGAGCGCCGTGGAAGATGCATCGGTGTCGGTAACGGTAATGGTCGCCAGCGAGGTGGTGAATGCCGACAGGTCCCCGCGCTGCACGCCCGTGGCTGTCGCCAGCACCCCGGAGACGGTTTCCAGTTGCCAGTCCTCGCCGACGCGATTGCCGGTGGCATTCGCCGAAGCGCCGACGTCGGCGCCGGTGAACCGCGCCACCTGGTCAACGAACAGCTGGCCATCGCTGCCCGCGCCGGTGTTACAGGCGAAGAAACGAATATCGCCACCGTCCGTCAGGCTGGCACCGATACGCGCCAGGTCGCTGGCATGACTCGCCAGCTGGTTGCTCCACACGGCATTGCCGGCCAGGTAGACGTAGCCGCTGTCACCGTGGCTGATGATATCGATGCTGGCCACGTCGCTACGGCCATCGAGGTAATCGGCAATCTGCCTGAAACCATCCTTGCCGTTCTCCAGCACCACCACCTCGACGCCAGCAGGAAGGCCGGCAATCAGCTTCTGGTAGTCACTGACGGCGGAGTCGACGAACACCACTTCGTGGCTGCCCGCCGCAGTGGTTGCCGGCGCCGTGGCAGGGGCGGCATCGTGTGCCGCCTCAGTGTCCTGGTTACTGTTCGCATCGCTGGCCACGGTTGGGCCCTTGGCCGTTGCAGCTGCCACGGCCTGTGCGCCCTGGTCGGCGACCACGGCTACCGAGGCGTCAAACATCATGCGCGGTTCCAGCGCCTGGATGAGGCTCGGACGGTTTACGGAAACGGTGGGTTGTGCGTGCGTACGGTTGCGTTTCCAGAAAGCCATGTCGACCTCATTCAGCCTTGCGGCTGGTTGTACCTGTCGTTGTGCCGGTGCAGCGGCGCTGCTTGTAATCGAACGCGAAGCATCGCAGGGCCTCAAACAGCCCCGCGATGCCGCCCTGTCCTGGATCAGTTACGGGACGGGAAGATGCCTTCCAGGGCGATGATGAAGTTCATGCCCAGGTATGGCGCTTGTACCGGAACAGGTATCGAACTGCCGCCCGCCACTACGTTCACTGGCGGAATGTTGGCATCGAACGGCTTCAGGGTGGTGCTGGCGGCGGCATCGGAGTAGATGCTCGCTGCCGCTCCCGAACCGGTGGTGTCGTAAGGTGTGGCCAGCACGCTGGAGGTGGTGGGCTCACCGAGGTTGGCATCGGTGACCACCGCCGGGATGGCGACACTGGCTTTGCTGGCAGGGATCGCCACTGTGATGGGCGGCAGGTTCTGCGGCAGCAAGCTGACCTGGTTGACCCCGGCCATTTCGCCCTGGTCGACAGTCGGCAGCCCCGGCCCGGTACCTACGCCAACGGGCATGCGGCCACGCAGGTCAGGCAGGCCGAAGGTGGTCTGGCCGTTGCCGCCGTAGGTGGTGCCCAGGATGGCGAACAGTGCGCTGTTCTGCGCGATGCTCAACAACTGCCCTTGGCACTGTGCCCAGCCACGCGGCGCGAAATTGCCTGCGAACATCCTGATCTCGCCGAGAAATGGCTCACTCATTTTCCGATCTCCAATGACTACGCTATAGAGCGGGCCACACAGCCCCGCGGAATACGACGCGCATCGTCAGGCAAGCCTGTCGACGTGAAAAACTGCAGGCGCCGACCGGCGCATCTCCAGGTACAGGCCGTTGTCGCCAACCACTTCGAAACCGTTGCGCTGGTACAGGCGCAGTGCCGGGTTGTGCAAGGTCACGTGCAGGCCGACGCTGAGGCCCTGTCGATCGGCCTGCGCCAACCACTGGCGGATCAGCCC
Organism: Pseudomonas sp. TE21394; assembly: GCF_054057835.1. Taxonomy (NCBI): domain Bacteria; kingdom Pseudomonadati; phylum Pseudomonadota; class Gammaproteobacteria; order Pseudomonadales; family Pseudomonadaceae; genus Pseudomonas; species Pseudomonas sp. TE21394. Next base: position 5,071,513 of record NZ_JBSRZR010000001.1, read on the forward strand.
GGAACCGATGCCCCGGCCACGCCAGGCAGGCATCAAGGCTGTATCGATGATTTGCAGGTGGCTGTCGGTCCACAGCAGGTAGGCGCGGCCGATCGCTTCACCCGCGGTTTCGATGATCGAGAAAGCAGCGTCGGCAAAGTGACGCTGAAAATGGGCGTGCTGGGCCTGGAACTGTTGGTCGAGAAACGTCTCGATGGCGGCCTGGTCCCATGGCAGCATGGCCATTTCGCCAGCCCGGGTGGTGCCGTAGAGGGTACGCAGGAATGCCTGGTCGACATCAGTGATGGGGCGCAGGTGCACTTCGGTACTGGCCATGGTGTCGCTTCCTTGCAATAGTCAACCCCTTGGTGAGAGGCGCGCATCCTGTGGATTGCCCTGCTTATCGGAAACAGCGTAGCCGAACACCACGGCAAATAGCCACCATTGCGGCAGGGTCGCCATGCACTTTTATCAAACAGTTGTTCGAGGACTTATCACGCCTGCCGCCGCGCCGGGCTCAAGCGCAGGCTTTCCAGGGCGTTGTACGGTTCCAAGGCCCATCGGCGCACACCCTCGCGCACCGCTTCGCTGGCTTCCTGGCGTTTACGCTGGCTGTCGGCGCTGAAGTTCATCGCCGGTTGCTTGGCATCGAAGGCTGCCACCTCGCGCAAGGTCTGTTCAACGCCGGGTGCCAGCCCGAGCAGCGGGCCAAGCCGACCCCAGGTCGCATCGGGCAACTCGTTGTAGTTGAGCGCGATACCGCCATGCTGGCGGCACAACGCCAGCCCTGCGCTGAGGATTTCGCCGACCATCCTGCAGGTGTATTCCACCACGCCCATGACCCCGTCCTGTGGCAACAGCACATCGAAAGCCGACGGCCCGAGCAGGCCCGGGACCCGTTGCATGCCCGCCTGACGCAACTGCGAGACGACAATCTCCAGCGGGTCGCGGTACAGGAACAGCCGTGGCACTTGAGGGTACAGCGCCGTCAGCACGGGCGCCTCGAACACGTTCCAGGCATCAAGCTTGACCAGCAACTGACGCTCATCGCCCCGGCGGCGCTGGCCGTAGGCGGACAATAACGCTTGCAGCGCCGCGTCCTGCCAGGCTGCGGCATTGGCATCCTGCAGCGGCGCGCGCAACAGGCTGTCCAGCGGGGGTGGCTCGGACAGCACTATATTGTGCGCCTGGCTGGCCAACAACTGTGCCACCAGGGTCGAGCCACAGCGCGAGGCGTGGAACAGCAAGGCCGCTGGAGCCAGGCCCGGGCTACGTGCATGCCAGTCAAGCAGCGCCTGGATATCGCTGTCGCGACGCAGCGCCTGGTTGAACGGCAGGCGCAGGGCCAGGTCCACTTCGTCACGGAAAAACGGCTTGCTCAGGTGACGCTCACCGAACCAGCACCAGTCCACCCGCCAGTCGCCGTCCCTGCGCCACAGGCGGATGGGCAGCCAACCGTGGAAATCAACCGTGGAATTCAGGCTCGCCATTGCTCGCTCCATGCTTGCCGGCCCCGGCGCATGGCGCTGAGCACTTCGGCTTCGGAAAACACCAGCCCCATAGCTGCGCCCAGGCTGATGGCCTCGGCCACGAAGGCCTGGGGTTGCTGATGGGCCTGCAGGCGAGCAGCCAGGGCGAGGTCCTGCGCCACCTGCTGGCGAAACTCTTCAAACGCCTGCCCCGCCCTGCCCAGGCACAGGTTCGGGGTCTGTCCACGGCCACTTTCGATCAGGCTCAGCAGCCACGGGTCAGGCAGGCAATCGAGCACCAGGTGAATCCGCTCACCTGGTCCCCGGTTGTCGACCCGGTGTGGTCGCGACAGGTCGATGAACCAGCACTCGCCTGGGCGCATGGGCACCTGCAGGTCATCGACCAGAAATTCCACGCCGGCCGGGCTGAGCAACGGGATATGCAAGCGCAGGCAGCCGCCCGGCCGGCCGAGGTCCGGGTCACGGTGCTCATGGATGCGCGCGCCGGCCCCCAGGCGCAGCAGGCGGGCAGCGCGTAGCGAGCTGGCAAACGGCGCGAGCAGGGCCTGCCAGGCCGCTTCTTCCTGCCACCAGGCCAACCGCAGCGCAGCGCCCTGGCCGGGAGCAAGCGGCACAACGGCGTCGGCGGCAGTCACCAGGGCTACGCCGCTCCAGTCGCCTTGGTGGTAGCCGCTGTTGAAATGAGGCTGCCAGGCATCGCTGGCTACCCGTTGCAATGCCGTCAGCACTGCCGGCAGGTCGATGGCCAGGTCGAGGCGAGCGCAGCGTGGCAAAAGCAGTTCGGGCATGGGCACTCCTTCAGCTGAACAGTTCTAGAAACCACTCTCACGCACGCCCAGCGCCGCCAACCGGCGCCAGGCTGCCTCCAGCAACGACTCGCGGGCACCGTCGAGCACCACCACTCCGCGCAGCGGCTGAGCAACGTCGGCGATTGTTGTCATTGGGCTCAGCCATACGCCGTACTGCGCATGCAGCGGCTGCGCACGCTGCTGGCTGTCGCGGCGCACGGCAATCGGGCCATGGCGATCGGAAGCCAGGGCTTCCAGTTCCAGGTAGGTCGCCCCGGTGGCATCTACCTGTTCCAGGCGTACTGGCAATGCCGCACGCAATGGATCATCGGCAATGAAGCGGCCTTCAATGCCTGCCGTCACCCGCCACAACTCGGCCTCGGCCAGGTAGCCACGCAAGCGCACCCCAGGCTCGACGATACGCCCCAGTGGCTGGGCGGTATTCAGCCATTGCCCTGGCGCCAGCCCGCCGGGCAGGTCGCGCAACACCCCGTCGTAAGGGGCGCGAAGCAGTAGCCGTTGACGCTGCGCGGCCAGGCCGCGGAATTCCGCCACCGCCTCGGCCAGTTGCTGCTCGAGCACGCCAGCGTCGCCGGCTGTGGCACTGCGCCCGGACTGCCGCCGCAGCAGCAACTGGAGAATCTGGATTTCGCGGCGAACGATCGCCTGGCGCGAATCCAGGTCCGGCGATTCCAGCTCCAGCAATAATTGGCCCTGGCTGACCTGCTGGCCATCCTGCACCAGCAACCGCTTCAAGCGCCCCGCCAGCGGGGCGTGCAAGGCACTCACGCGGGACGCTTCGAGCATTGCCGGCACTTCCACCGCCCCGCGCCACGGCACTACCAGCAGCGCCAGCAGCAGCAACAGCCCAAGGCCATTGCGCAAGGCCTTGCGTGGCTGCGCCTGGCCGCGCCGCTGCCACCACTGCTGCAGCTCCTTGCACACTGGCAGGCCGATGAACCACGCCAGTTCGACCAGCATCAGGAAAATGCCCAGCAGCTTGAAAAACAGGTGGTACACCGCCAGGGCGATACCGAAGAACAGCACTGCACGCCACAACCAGGCACCATAGCCCCACACCAGCAGGCGCTTGTGCATGCCTTCGGGCCAAGGCTCGGGTTTTGCATCGCCGTAGCCGAACAGCGCCTCGCGCAGGCGCCAGCGGCACAGGGCGAAGGCGCGTTGCTGCAGGTTCTCGACGCCCCACAGGTCACTGACCAGGAAATACCCGTCGAAGCGCATGAACGGGTTGAGGTTGACCAGCAAGGTAGTCATCCAGGTGGCACTGGCGAGCATGAACGCTGCCGTGCGCAGCGGCCCATCCGGCAGCAGCGACCAGGCCAGCAGGGCCAGCACCGCCAGGACCAGTTCGGCGAAGATGCCCCCGGCATCGATCAGCAGCCGCGAGCGCCGATCGCTTACCCGCCACGCATCACTGACGTCGGTGTAGAACATCGGCAGCATCACCATGAACGCCAACCCCATGCTCTGCACCCGACAGCCGGCCCGCTTGGCCATGTAGGCATGGCCGAACTCGTGGCAGAGCTTGGCAAAGGCCAGCGCCAGGCCGAAGACGAGCATGCCGCCCAGGCTGAACAGGTGCGGGAAGGTGGCGATGAAACGCGACCAGTCGCGGGCCATCAGGAATATGCCGAGGACCAGCAAGGTAGGCAGACCGAAGCGCAGCAGCCAGCCGCCATGGCGCTCGAGTAGTGGCCAACTGCGATTGAGGAAGGCGTCCGGACGCCACAACGGGATACGGAAGAACAAGTACTGGTGCAGCGCCTTCTTCCAGACGCTCTGCCGGGTGGCCGCAGCTTTGCTGGCGTAGCTTTGACGCTGGTCGGCATCCTGCGCGGTCAGCAGGTCATGTTGACCAAGGAACGCGCGCAGCGTGTCCAGCTCGTCAGCCTGCAGCCTCGCGCCTGGTTCGGCATTGGCCGCCGCCAGTACCCGTTGCGGATCGCCCAGGCCCCAGTGGTGCAACAAGCGCACCGCGGCTGCGCCGAGCTTGAAGTAACGACCGCGTAGCGGGTCGGCCAAGGTCCATTGCGCTGAACCGTCCAGCGCCGGGGCAGCCGGTGACAGTTGCAGGTCGGCGCGCAGGGCGGGCAGCATCACCAGCCCAGCCCTTGGCGCACAGCTGCCAGCGGGCGGCGCAGCAGGTAATAGGCCAGCGGCGCCCGCTCGCCATACAGCTTGGCGGTGCCGCGCAGGCCAATGCGTGGCGGCGCCTCGACGAACGCCGCATCCAGCCGATAGGCCAACTGCCCTGCTGCCGTAGCCTGGGCTTCGTAGGCGGCACGCTCGAGCTGCGCGGGGTGCCGGTGCAACGGATCGCTGTCCAGGAACAGCGCCACCTCGGCCCCCGGTTGCAGGGCGATGGCGTCGCCCACCGGCAACTCCATGCGCAGCTCGGCCTTGGCCGGGTCGGCCAGTTGCAGCAGGCGCTCGCCGGTCTGCACCGGTTTGCCAGTCCAGCGCTGGGCATCGGCGAACACGGCAATGCCATCCCGCTCGGCGCGGACTTCGCTGCGGGCCAGCAACTGCCGGGCGTAGTCGAGTTCGGCGCGCTTCTGCTCCACCCGTGCAGCCAGCAGGTCAAGGCGCGCGCTGGAATCAGCATCGGAGAACGCACGCTGAGTGCTGGCCTTGAGCTCGGCCTCGGCAACGCCCAAGGTACGCTCGGCAACATCGGCTTGCGCCTTGAGCGAGGTGTCATCGAAACGCACCAGCAGTTCACCGGCGGTCACCGTCTGGTTGGGTTTGACCCGGAACTCGGCAATGACGCCGTCCAGCGGCGCGGCCACCACCCGACCACCGCGCGGCACCACCTCGGCAGGCGCCAGCACCGACTGACGTACCGGTATGCACAGCACCACCACGGCCACCGCCACCAGCGCCAGCAGGCGCCGCCGTGGCCAGCGCAGGCGCCAGGGGCGCGCCGGGCGCAAGGCCTGCCAGGCATGCCCATAGGTTTCTGCCAGGTGCAGCAGCAGGGCCTGCTCGGCAGCGTTGAACGGGATATCGCGAGCCAGCCACAGGCCGCCGAAGGTTTGCCCTTCACGGTTGTGCAACGGCAACCAGAAGGCCTGCGCAGCAGACAAAGCCTGCCAGTCGTCGCGCACCTGTGCATCGAGCATCGCCGGGTTGACCGCGGCGGCGGCATCAGCAGCACCGGCGGCCTGCAACTGCCTGGCGGCGCGCTCGACGAAAGCCACGAACGGGGCATTGCTTTCCACCACACTGACACCGGTCAATGCCTGGACCTTGCCTTCGATCAACAACGCGGCATGGCGAAAACCGAACAGCGCCTGGCCATCGTTGACCATGGCATAGGCCAACTGCTCGCTGTTGGCAGCCTGGCGAGCCTGCCGTTCCAGCCCCAGAAACCGGGCGAAGGCATGCTCAGCCATGGCGTTGGCGGCGGCCGTCATGGTTGTTCCGGGAAAATGGCCGTACCGCTCATGCCCGCCAACAGCCCTTGGGCGTCTTGCGGCAGTTGGCCAATCAGCAGCAGCGTCTGGCTGCCCTCATCGATCCGCGCCCCCACGCGCTTGACCTGCGCCTGCAACGGTCGGCCGGTTTCATCCGGGGTGAACTGGAAGGCTTGGCCGGGTTTCAGACGTGCGAGCCAGTTCGATGGCACCAGCAGCTGGATCTCCAGCGAACGGTTGTCCACCACTTCCAGCAGCGGCGCCCCGCTGGGTACGCTTTCGTGTGGCTGGGCACGGCGTTGCACCACACGACCATCGAAGGGTGCGTTGACCACGCAACGCCTGACCTGCACCTGGTACACCTGCGCTTCGGCCTGGGCCTGGGCCTGCCTGGCTTCGGCCAAGGAAACTTCGTACCGGCCGACCGACTTGAGCGCGGCCAGTTGCCGATTGTGGTCGAGCTCTTCCCTGGAAGCGCGAACTGCCGCCTGGGCAGCGTTGAGCTGGGCCTGGTAAGCGGCGCAATCGAAGCGTGCCAGGGTGCTGCCTTTCTTGAAGTCTTCGCCTTCTGCATAGGGCATCTCGACGATGCGCCCGGCCAGTTCACTGGCCAGCACCGCGTGATCGCGGGCGCGCAGCACGCCACGGGCGTTTTGCCCAGCGCCCGCAGCGCTATGCGCTGGCGTGTCCAGCAATGGATCGCCTGGTGCTTCAGCGGCAACGACCAGCGGCAACTGCAACACAGCCAAAGCCAGGGCCAGGCGGATGGCACGACGCATGGTGCACACTCCTTGTGAACTCGGTGGCCGGAGTGTACGACAAAGATGATGGCACGGATATATCACAGTGACCGGCGCTGACCTGCACCCAAGGTCATGCGCGCGCGGCTGTCAGGACACGCCACGATCTGCACCTTCGCCAGCCCCCAACAGTTGCATCAACGCCCGGTTTTCCACCGGCCGGCTAAGCAGGTAACCCTGCACTTCATGGCACTGGTCGTCGTAAAGCAAGGCCAGCTGCTCCGCGGTTTCCACGCCCTCGGCGGTGACCGTCATGCCCATCGCATTGCCCAGGTTGATGATCGCCTGTACCACGCTGCGATCACTGCTGCTGGAGCCCAGCGACTGGACGAAGCGTTTGTCGATCTTGATGCTGTCGAACGGGTAGGTACGCAGGTAACCCAGGGAGGAATAGCCGGTTCCGAAGTCATCGATGTTCAGGCGTACCCCCAGCTCCTTCAACGCGTTCATGGTCTGTAGGGCGCCTTCCACGTCATTGAGCATGACGTTCTCGGTTATCTCCAGCTCCAGGCGATGGGCAGGCAGGCCTGTGTGCCGAAGTGCTTCAGCCACGTCCCGCACCACGTCGCTGCGGCTGAACTGCGCCGGCGACATGTTGACCGAGACCAGGATCTCCAGCGGCCAGCCACGCGCCAGCGTGCACGCCTCCTGGAGTACCCAGTTGCCCAGTTGCACGATCAGGTCGGACTCCTCGGCCAGGGCAATGAAGCGGTCCGGCCGCAGCAGGCCGAGCCGTGGATGTTGCCAGCGCACCAGCGCCTCGGCAGAAGCCACCGTTACCCCGTCCACCTTGAAGCGCGGCTGGAAATGCAAGCGCAGTTCGCCACGGGCGATGCCTTCGCGCAATTCGCGCTCCAGCTCGCGTTTTTCCAGCAATGCCGAGTTCAACTGTGCCGAGAAGTAGCGCCAGGTATGCTTGCCGGCCTGTTTCGCGCTGTACAAGGCGACATCGGCATAGCGGATCAGTGCACTGGCGGAACCGGGATACTCTGCGGACAACACCACCCCGAGGCTGACCCCGATCTGGACCTTGTGTTGTTCGAAGGTGATCGGGCGCTTGAGGGTTTCGATGACCCGCGCGCAAAAGCGGTCCACTTCATCGTGAGTGCCTGGCCGGGCCAGGACGATGACGAATTCGTCACCGCCCAGGCGTGCCACCAGGTCAGTGTCGCGGGTCACCTGCCCTAGCCGGCGGGCCACTTCGATCAGCACGGCGTCCCCGGCCGGGTGGCCGAGGCTGTCGTTGATCGGCTTGAAATTGTCCAGGTCGAGCATCAGCAACGCCTGCTCCGCGCCCCTGGCATCATCAAGGAAGCGGAACAGCTTGTTGCGGTTGGGCAGGCCGGTGAGCGCATCGTGCAGCGACAGGTGCTGGACCTGCGCATGGGCCGCCACTTCGTCGGTGATATCCGTACAGGTACCGCGGAACCCCCGGCAGGTCTTGTGCTCGATGATGGCCTTGGCGGCGACCCGGCACTCTCGCCGTTGCTCATGATGATCACGGTACTGGCAACGCAGGTTGCCGGTCGATTCGCTGCCGGCGAGGCCGTGCAGCCAGGTCTCGACCTGGCCGGTATCACAATCGAACAGGTCACTGATGGGGCGCTGCAGCCACCGCTCCAGGGTATGCCCGGTCAGCTCGGTAAAACGCGGTGAAAGATAGGTCAGGCGCTGCTGCGCATCGGTTTCCCAGATCCAGTCCGATGCTGCCTCGGCCACTGCCTTGAAGCGCGCTTCACTGGACTCCAGGGCGGCTTTCGAGGCAGCCAGCGCGTGGTGGCTACGGTCCATGCTGGCAGTGGCGCGCATGGCATAGCGGGCGAACAGCACCATGACCAGCGCGATGATCAGCAACGCCAGGGCCAGGGGCAACAGTACCGTCTCGAGCAGGTCCGTCCCCGGCTGATCGATATGCCAGGTCAGGGCGTAGCCACTGTCCTCCAGCGCCAAGCGCCCCTGGTCTGCCTGCACCTGGCTTGCGGCAACCACGGCAAAACCGGCCAGCCCGGCGGAGCGCCCCAGTTGACCGAGCACCTTCGGGCTGAGCACCCGCACGAAGACCAGCACTGCTCCAGAGGCCGGCAGCGGGTGCCGGGCCGAGGACGGGCGGATGAGCGCTGCGGTGTACAGCGCCGGCTGGCCATCGAACACCAGGTAGCCGGAGGCCGCCTGTTCCTCTTGCGTCGTCGCCTGCCGGGCCCGTTGCAGAACCTGGGCGCGGCTGGCGCTGTGGCGTTCGAAGCCGTGTTCACTGAGGCGCCCTTCCAGCATCGCGTAGTGGGTGCCATCGTCACCCAGGACGAATACCCCTTCATAACCGTCGGTGCTGTAGAGCGTTTCGCCCAGGTTATCCTCGTCGTAGGCCCACTGCCGGTCCACGCGGTCGGCCAAGTGATCGTAGGCGGCTTGCCACACGGCATAGGAGACCAGGTAGTTGCGCTCGTTCTTCTGCAATTGTGCCAGCGCCGACTCGGCATGAAACCGGCTCTGTGCTCGTTCGCGTGCATCCAGTGACTCGGCGATGCGGTACAAGGAAACCAGGCCCAGTAGCAATATCAACAACAGCAGGCTGGAAAAGACCAGCGTCAACTGCCGAACCACCTGACTGCGCGACGAATTACTACCGAAGGTTGCATCCATTCAGTGGGCGCCTTTTACCGGATTCCGAAGAGTGGACTGTCAGCAATTGGCTGCTGATCGATCCGGTCGACGACCGGACGCCAGACTCCCGGGAAATCATGCAGACTCGAACGAAACCTCAAAGGACCCGTTTGATCAACGGCTCCAACCGACTGAAGCGTAGCCGACGCAAGAGCGTGCGTACTTCCTTCGGATGCTCAGCCTTGCTCCCCAGCGCTTGCACCGGGTCGATCTGCGGCGCATGCCGGCGCAATGCGGCCAGCTCGGCCTCCCGGGGCACCTGCCATTCGCCGTGCGGGTCATCGATGAGCAGGCCATTCTCCAGGTCCAGGTTGAAGCCGCGTGGGTTGAGGTTATTGCCGGTCAACAACGAATAGCGTTGGTCGACCCACACCCCCTTGGCATGGAAGGTATGCCCAGGGTCGTTCCAGATCCGTACCTGCAACTGGCCGCTGGCAATCGCGGCGTGGCGACGCCGGGCGAAGGCACGCAGGTTGTCCTCATACAGATAAGGCAAGGCACCACTGGCACTGAACGGTTCACCGGGGGCGATATAGAAGTCGTTGGCGGTACGGTCGCCGACGATCAGTTCTACCCGCACGCCTCGCTCCAGCGCATGATCGAGCTCACGCATCAACACCCGTGGCGGGTTGAAATATGGCGTGCTGATGATGACCTGGCGACGCGCCGCCGCCAGCAAGGCACACACTGCCCGGTTCAGTGGGTTGCCACGGCCCACGCCCAGCAGCGGAATCACGCGCAGGCCTTGCCCCGGCACACTGGCCGGTGCGTCATAAGCCATGCGCCGCAGCCGCGCACGCAAGCGCCGGATATCGCTGCGCAGGCTGCGGGTGGAAGGCTGGGCCGGCAGGTCCAGGCGCGGCGTCGCGGTGTGATGCAACAGGCGCCGGACCAGGTCGACCATGGCGTCGGCAAGCGCTGGCGAGTGGAACAGGTGGTAGCGGTCCAGGCGGTAGCGGTCGAAGCGGTGCAGGTAGACGTTGTTCAGGCTGGCGCCGGTGTAGATCACGCAGTCGTCGATGATGCTGCCCTTCAGGTGCAGCACACCGAACAGCTCGCGGGTTTGCACCGGCACGCCATGGATCACGATATCCAGCCCGTGCTGCTGGCGCTGGGCCTGATACCAGGCGGCATTACCCGGCTGGCGGCCAGCGCCCAGCAAGCCGCGCCGGGCACGGAACCAGTCGACCACGATGGTGATATCCAGGCCTGGCCGTGCGGCCTTGGCCTGGTACAAGGCATCCAGCACCTCCTGGCCTGCCTCGTCTTGCTGCAGGTATAGCGCGACGATGACAATGCGTCGGGTCGCTGCGCGGATCTGCTCGAGCAGGCAAGCGTGATAGGCCTTGGCATCGGCCAATACCTGGATCGACTCAGGCGCCAGGGCGTAGCCTGGCAAACCTGCCAACAGGGTTTCGGGGGTCACTGACGATTACCTTCTCTGTGCAATCACTGTCATGCATCAGCTTGCACAGGAACGGCGCAATGGTCCAGCGCCGCGCGAAAAGGGGCGCCAGGCGCCCCTGCACTGCAACACCGTTACTTCAGGTCGAACCGGTCCAGCTCCATGACCTTCTCCCAGGCTGCCACAAAGTCCTTGACGAACTTTTCACCGCCATCACTGCTGCCATACACCTCGCTCAACGCCCGCAACTGAGCATGCGAGCCAAATACCAGGTCGACCCGGCTGGCGCTCCATTTCACCTGCCCGGTCTTGCGGTCACGGCCTTCGAACGCCTCGTTGTCAGCCGATGTCGCCTTCCATTCCACGCCCATGTCGAGCAGGTTGCGGAAGAAATCGTTGCTCAGGGTGCCGACCTTGTCGGTGAATACGCCCTGCTGGTTGCCGCCATGGTTGGCACCGAGCACGCGCAGGCCGCCAATCAGCACGGTCAGTTCAGGGGCCGTGAGGGTCAGCAGCTGGGCCTTGTCCAGCAGCAGCTTTTCGGCCTTGACGCTGTAGCGGGCCTTGGTGAAGTTGCGGAAGCCATCGGCCAGCGGCTCCAGCACAGCGAAGGACTCGACGTCGGTCTGCGCCTGCGAAGCGTCGGCACGCCCCGGACGGAAGGCCACGCTGAGGTCGTGCCCGGCATCCCTGGCAGCCTTTTCCACCGCGGCCGCGCCGGCGAGGACGATCAGGTCGGCCAGGGAGATTTTCTTGCCGCCGGCATTGAACTCGGCCTGGATCTGCTCCAGCGCCGCCAGCACCTTGCCGGTGCCCTGGTTGGCCGGCCAGTCTTTCTGCGGTGCCAGGCGCAGGCGACCACCGTTGGCCCCGCCACGCTTGTCCGAGCCGCGGAAGGTCGACGCGGCCGCCCAGGCGGTGGCCACCAGCTCGCCGACGCTCAGGCCTGCGGCCAGTACCTTGGCCTTGAGTGCAGCAATGTCCTGCTCGCCCACCAACGGGTGGTCGACTTTGGGAATAGGGTCTTGCCACAGCAGCTCTTCGTCGGGCATTTCCGGGCCCAGGTAGCGCGCCAGCGGCCCCATGTCACGGTGAATCAGTTTGTACCAGGCGCGAGCGAAAGCGTCTGCAAGCTGCTCGGGGTTGTCCTTGAAGCGGCGGGCGATCGGCTCGTAGATCGGGTCGAAGCGCAGCGCCAGGTCGGAGGTGAGCATGGACGGCGCGTGGCGCTTGCCCGGGTCGTGAGCATCCGGCACGGTGCCTGCGCCTTTGCCGTCTTTCGGCCGCCACTGGTGCGCGCCTGCCGGGCTCTTGGTCAGTTCCCATTCGAAGTTGAACAGGTTGTTGAGGTACTCGTTGCTCCAGCGGGTGGGGGTGGAGGTCCAGGTGACCTCCAGACCGCTGGTGATGGTGTCTGCACCTTTACCCGTACCGAATCGGTTGGCCCAGCCCAGGCCTTGCAGTTCCAGACCGGCCGCTTCCGGCTCGGCACCGACATTGTCGGCAGGGCCGGCGCCGTGGGTCTTGCCGAAGGCATGCCCGCCGGCGATCAGGGCCACGGTTTCTTCATCGTTCATGGCCATGCGACCGAAGGTTTCGCGGATATCCCGGCCCGAAGCGACCGGGTCGGGGTTACCGTCCGGGCCTTCCGGGTTCACGTAGATCAGGCCCATCTGCACCGCGGCCAACGGGTTTTCCAGGTTGCGTTCACCACTCAGTTCGCGGCTTTGCTCCTCCGGGTGCTTCGCTGGTTCGGCGACCAGGTCACCCTGGCCCGGCGGTTGGGCCTTGACCTGTTCCTTGCCATAACGAAGGTCACCGCCCAGCCAGACCTTTTCCGAACCCCAGTACACATCTTCATCCGGCTCCCAAACATCGGCACGGCCACCGGAAAAGCCGAAGGTCTTGAAGCCCATGGATTCAAGTGCGACGTTGCCGGTGAGCACGATCAGGTCGGCCCAGGAAATCTTGTTGCCGTATTTCTGCTTGATCGGCCACAGCAGCCGTCGGGCTTTATCCAGGCTGACGTTGTCCGGCCAGCTGTTGAGCGGGGCGAAGCGCTGCTGGCCAGAGCCAGCACCGCCGCGGCCATCGCCGATGCGGTAGGTACCGGCGCTGTGCCAGGCCATGCGGATGAACAGCGGCCCGTAATGGCCGAAGTCGGCGGGCCACCAGTCCTGGGAATCGGTCATCAGGGCGGTCAGGTCTTGCTTCAGGGCCTGGAAGTCGAGGCTTTTGAACGCCTTGGCATAATCGAAACCCGGGTCCATCGGGTCGGACTTGGAGGAATGCTGGTGGAGAATTCTCAGGTTGAGCTGGTCAGGCCACCAGTCACGGTTGGTGGTGCCGCCACCTGCGGTTTGATGCAACGGGCATTTCGATGCGTTCGACATCTGCGTGTACCTTCGGGTCGTTTATCCAGAGTTCCGGTCTGTGCCAGGTATTCTTTCAGCCGAGCGCGTGCGCTCGTGCTGCCCCTTATCAGGTCTGTACGAGGGCTTGCGAAACTGCCACGGCAAACGACTGCGGTCTTGCACGCAAGTGCTGACACACCGCCCGCTGGCGCAATTGGCGAAGCCAGATAAAAGACTAGCCGAGCTTGGGCAGAGAGCTAATAGAGTGACTGTTAGAGCCTGATAGCCTGGCTCTGTCACCTTGCAGGTTCGCCGGCCTTCCAGCGCAAGGGATCGCCCTGGCAACTCGAACCCCCGAAGCGTGGCGTGTTCTGTATGGTTAGCGGCCAGGCATCAGCAGATTTCCGGAGACAAGCATGTTGCGTATTTTTGAACGATGGCTCGACCCCTTTCCCCCCGACGAAGTGCCACCACCACCGGTGGGCCTGTTGCGGTTCATGTGGGCCTGCACCCGCGGCGCACGCGGCTACATCCTGGCGCTGGCATTGCTCAGCGCCGCGGTGTCGATCTACGAAGCCTGGCTGTTCGCCTTCCTCGGCCAGGTGGTCGACCTGCTTGCAGCCTGGCAGGCTGGTGACCCGGCCAGCCCGCAGGAAAGTCACGTACTGTGGGGGATCGGCATCGTCCTGCTGACCAGCATCGGGCTGGTGGCATTGCGCACGATGGTCCAGCACCAGGTACTGGCGATCAATTTGCCGTTGCGCCTGCGCTGGGATTTCCACCGGCTGATGCTGCGCCAGAGCCTGTCCTTCTTTTCCGACGAGTTCTCCGGCAGGGTCACCACCAAGGTGATGCAGACGGCACTGGCGGTGCGTGAAGTGTTGTTCACCATCATCGAGATCCTGCCCGGCATCGGCGTGTACTTCATTGCGATCATTGCCCTGGCCGGCGGCTTTGCCGTGAAGCTGATGCTGCCGTTCATGGCCTGGGTGCTCCTGTTCGGCCTGGCCATGCTCTATTTCGTACCGCGCCTGGGCAAGGTCGGGCAGGAACAGGCCCATGCGCGGTCGTCGATGACCGGGCGCGTGTCCGACGCCTACACCAACATCACCACGGTCAAGCTGTTCTCGCATTCCAAACGGGAAGCGCACTTCGCGCGTGCCGCCATGGAGGATTTCAAGCACACCGGCTTTCGCCAGATGCGCCTGGTCAGCCAGTTCGAAATCGTCAACCAGGCGCTGGTGGTGGGCCTGATCCTGGGGGCCGGCGGCTATGCCCTGTGGCTCTGGCACCAGGGCCAGGTCGGCACCGGCGCGGTGGCGGCAATAACCGCCATGGCCCTGCGTATCAACGGCATGTCGCACTGGATCATGTGGCAAATGACCTCGCTGTTCGAAAACATCGGCACCGTGCAGGACGGCATGGACACCCTGACCCGTGGCCCCAAGGTGCAGGATGCGCCGGACGCGGGCGAGCTGGTCACCCGCGGCGGCGCGGTGACCTTCGACAAGGTCAGTTTCAACTACAACGGCGAGCGCCAGGTGCTCAACGACCTGAGCCTGCACATCCACCCTGGTGAGAAGGTCGGCCTGGTGGGCCGCTCCGGCGCCGGCAAGTCCACGCTGATCAACCTGCTGCTGCGTTTCCATGACGTGGACAGTGGCGAAATCCGCATCGACGGGCAGAACATCGCCCGGGTTACCCAGGACAGCCTGCGCAGCGCCATCGGCATGGTCACCCAGGACACCTCGCTGTTGCACCGCTCGATTCGCGACAACATCGCCTATGGCCGCCCCGATGCGACCGAGGCGCAGATCCGCGCCGCTGCGGTGAATGCGCAGGCCGACGGGTTCATCAGCCAGCTCAGCGACCGCCAGGGCCACAGCGGCTATGACACGCTGGTGGGCGAGCGCGGCATCAAGCTGTCCGGCGGCCAGCGCCAGCGCATCGCGATTGCCCGGGTGATGTTGAAGAATGCGCCGATCCTGTTGCTGGACGAAGCCACCAGCGCGCTGGATTCGGAAGTGGAAGTGGCGATCCAGGAAAGCCTGGATGAAATGATGCAGGGCAAGACCGTCATTGCCATCGCCCACCGCTTGTCGACCATCGCCGCCATGGACCGGCTGATCGTCATGGATGAAGGGCGCATCATCGAGCAAGGTACCCATGCGCAGTTGCTGGCGAAGAACGGGACGTATGCACGCTTGTGGCAGCACCAGAGTGGCGGGTTCCTGGGCGAGGACCAAGGCGTGGCCGAAGCGGTGGAATAGGCCCAGGGCGGCGGCATGGTAGATGGCACCGTACCGCCCGCTTCCCAGCCTGACCAAACACAGGCGAAGGCCGGCGCAGCACCGGGTCGAACGGGTTGATCCGCTCACCTGTCGCCGCCGCCTCGCGCTTGAGCAGTGCCACCACGGTCGGTATGCGGTTGGCCGCCACTGATGGTCGCCACGCTCAGGGCGCCACTGAGGTCGCGGCAGTACTTGCTGGAACGGCCGTCAGTTCAATCCAGCACCGGCCGCAACAACGCCTGCGCCTCATACAGTCTGGGCAAGTAGCGCAAGCGCATTTCATCCACACTCAACCGCGAAGCATCGGTGGTAATGGTCAGCGTCGCTTTCAATTTGCCGGCGCGGTCCAGTAGCGGCACGCCCAACACGCGCATGCCGATTTCAAATTCCTGGTCGACGATGCAGAACCCCTGCTCCCGGACTCGCAGTAGCTCCGTTTGCAGTAGCCCGCAGTCCGTCTGGGTATAAGGCGTCAACGCCCGTAGCGGGTTGCGCGCCATGTAATCATCCCGCGCCTGCTCGTCCAGCCAGGCCAGCCATATCCGCCCACCGGCCGTGCAATACATCGGCACCCGCGAGCCCGGCCGGATCGACAACGAGGCCACATGGCTGTAGCGGCTGCGCACCAGGTGAATGATTTCGTCGCCATCACGGGTACCCACCGACACATGCTCCTGGGTCTGCCGTGCCACCTGCTCGACGATCGGCCGCAGCATGCGCGGCAATTGCGCCGAGTCCACATAGGCCTGGCCAAGGCGCAAGGCCTTGGGTGTCAGCCAGTACTCGCGGTTATCGGTTGCGGCAAACCCCTCGTGCACCAAGGTCAGCAAGAAGCGTCGGGCGGCACTGGGGGTAAGGCCGGACAACCTGGCCGCCTGCGGCACGCTCAGGCGCGGCTGCTCGGCGCTGAACAACTGCATCAAGGCCAGGCCTTTCTGCAAACCCGCGATCAGGTCGCGGGGATGGATCACTGAAGTGTTCATTCAATCGACTCGCAGACTGGAAATACCGCAACCGATGCGATAAACGGACCGGCAGTGCGATTATCGCATCAAAACGGTGACGAGCGCATTGTTGCCGGTTCCTCTCTGCCTCACCCTTGCCTCCATGACAACGCCAAATAAGGAGGTCAGCATGATTCGTGGTTCCACTGAACTGGTCGCCATCGTCGGTTCGCCCATCACCCAGGTGAAGTCCCCCGAGAACTTCAACAACTGGTTCGCCAACAACAATTGCAATCTCGCCATGCTGCCCATCGACCTGCAGGCAAGCGCGCTCGATGCGTTCATCGGCACCCTGCGTGGCTGGCACAACCTGCGCGGTTGCGTGGTCACCGTGCCGCACAAGCAGGCCCTGGCCAGCCGCCTGGACGACCTGAGCCAACGCGCAGCCGCCTTGGGTTCGGTCAACGTGATTCGCCGCGAGCGTGACGGCCGCTTGCTCGGCGACAACGTCGACGGTGCCGGCTTCCTCGGCGCCGCACGCAAACATGGCTTCGAGCCGGCGGGCAAGCGTGCGTTGGTAGTCGGATGTGGCGGGGTCGGCAGCGCCATCGCCTACGCCTTGGGCGCAGCGGGCATCGCCAGCGTGGCGCTCAGCGACCCCTGCTCGGCCCGTATGGGCGCAATGTGCGAACTGCTCGGCCAAGCCTTCCCCAAGGTCGCACTCGCCACCCGGGTCGACGGCCTGGAAAGCTTCGATCTGCTGGTCAACGCCTCCCCCGTCGGCATGGGCGACAACGCAGCGCTGCCGCTGCCGGCCGCCCTGCTCGCCACCTTGCAGCCAGCCACGCTGGTCGCCGACGTAGTCACCTCGCCGGAAATCACGCCGCTGCTGAAACGCGCACGCGAAGTCGGCTGCACGGTCCAGACGGGCTCGGAAATGGCCTTCGCCCAACTCGGCCACCTGGGCGCCTTCATGGGTGTAACACCGCTGGAGATCTGAGCCATGCCAACACTTGAACACGCGCAGCATCAGTTTGACCTGGTCGTGCTGGGCAGCGGCGCCGCTGGCTTTGCCGCGGCCACCACAGCTGCCTGCCTTGGCCTGAAGGTACTGGTGGTGGAAAAAGCCGCGCAGTTTGGTGGCACCTCGGCCATTTCCGGCGGGGCGGTGTGGCTGTATGGCACCGATCAGGCCCGCGCTGCCGGGGCCGATGACTCCCCCGAAGCTATCCGCAGCTACCTACGGCATGTGATCGGCGACGGCTACGACCCCGTCCTCGTCGACGCCTTCATCGAACACGGCCACCAGGCGCTGCGCTGGCTGGAGCAGCACAGCGAATTGCGCTATGCGCTGCGCCCGCATTCGCCCGACTATTACCCGGACGCCCCTGGCGCCACCCAGTTCGGCCGGGCGCTGGAGATGCTCGAGTATGACGGCACGCGCCTTGGGCAGCGCTTCAAGGACCTGCGAATGCCCCCGCCAGGCATGCTGCTGTTCGGCGGCATGATGGTCAACCGCGTGGACATCCAGCACTTCCTCAGCATGCGCCGTTCGCCCCGGTCACTGTGGCACTGCCTGAAGCTGATGGCCCGCTACGCGGGTGACCGCCTGCGGCACCATCGCGGTACGCGGCTTACCACCGGTAACGCCTTGATCGCCCGCCTGGCGACCAGCGCCTTCGAGCATGGCGCCCAGCTGTGGTTGCGCAGCGACGCGTTGGAGCTGATCGTCGAACGCGGCGCCGTCATCGGCGTGGTGGTACAACGTGAAGGGCGCGTCGAACGGGTGCTGGCCCGTGGCGGCGTGGTGTGCGCGATGGGCGGGTTCGCTGCCGGCGCGTTGGCCGCCAGCTACCGGCCCACCCAGCAAGGGCCGCACCTGAGCATGTCACCACCTGGCAATGACGGCGCAGCCCTGCGTCTTGCTCAGGCGGTCGCCGCGGCCCAGGGCCAGGGCCTGGCGGCCAACTTCTTCTGGGCGCCGGTGTCCGAGCTGCGCCATGCCAACGGCGAGCGCGAACGCTTTCCCCACCTGGTCACCGACCGTGCCAAGCCGGGGGTGATCGCGGTGACCACGGACGGGCGGCGCTTCGTCAACGAATCCGACTCCTACCACCATTTCGTCCACACCATGCTCGCCAACGGTATCGCCAGTTGCTGGCTGGTCTGTGATGCCGCGGCGATGGACCGCTACGGCCTGGGCCTGGCGCGGCCCAAGCCGGTCAACAACCAGGCACTGATCGACGCCGGCTACCTGCACCGCGCACCTACCGCGCAAGCGCTGGCCCAGGCCATTGGCGCCGACCCGCTGGTGTTCATGCAAACCCTGCAGCAATTCAACGCCGATGCACGCGATGGCATTGACCGCGCCTTCGGCAAAGGCGGCAACAGCTACAACCGCTACATGGGCGACCCACAGCACACACCCAACCCGTGCCTGGCGCCACTCGCCAGCCCGCCGTTCTACGCCATCCGCCTGCACACCGGCGACCTCGGTTCGGCCTGCGGGCTGGTGACCAACGCCCAGGCCAACGTGCTGAACCGCGACGGCCAGCCGATCACCGGGCTGTACGCTGTGGGCAACGACATGAATTCCCTGATGAAAGGCACCTATCCGGGGCCCGGCATCACCCTGGGCCCTGCCCTCACCTTCGGCTGGCTCGCAGCCAGCCACATCGCCGCGCGCCTGCAGGCGCCGACCACCGCCAAGGAGACCCCGGCATGTACTACGAACTGAGAACCTACACCCTCGACCCACTGAAAATGGCCGACTGGCTCGCCCTGTACCAAAGCCATGCACTGGAAGTTCAGCGCGAGCACCTCGGCCATCTTCTCGGCTTTTTCACCAATGAGTTCGGCGAAGCCAACCAGGTGGTGCACATCTGGGGTTACGCCAGCCTCGACGAGCGTATGGCACGCCGCGCCGCCATGGCGGCAGACCCGCGCTGGGCAGAGTTTTCACGGCGTAACCGCGAACTCGGCGCGGTGCTGCGCTTGCAGTCGCAGCTGCTGCGGCCTACCGGCTTTTCACCGCTGCAATAGCAGCTTCCTCCACTGCCAGGGCGACCCCCACCATGCAACCCCTTGAATGTGACGTATTGGTCATCGGCTCCGGCGCCTCTGGCCTGGCCTGCGCCGTTACCGCCGCCTACCACGGCCTGCAAGTGATTGTTGCGGAAAAAGCCAGCCAACTGGGCGGCACCAGCGCCTGGTCGGGCGGCTGGCTTTGGATACCGCGCAACCCGTTGGCGCTAGCCGAAGGCATCGTCGAGGCCGACGATGCCCCGGAGCGCTACCTGCGCGCGCAAACCCATGTCGGTGAGCTTGACTCCCGCCAGCGCGCCTTCCTGCGCCATGGCCCGCAGATGGTCGCGTTCTTTCAGCAGCACACCGCCGTGCAGTTTCAATCCGGCAGCCACATGCCCGACATGCGCGAGGGCGATGGCAGTGCACGCGGTGGCCGCTCGCTGTGCGCACTGCCCTATGACGGGGGTTTGCTCGGACCCTGGCTGCATAAGCTGCGACCACCTCTGGATATTGTCAGCCTGGCCGGCATGGGCATTGCCGGCGGTGCCGACATGGCTGCGTTCTTCAACGCCACGCGCTCGCCCACGGCGGCGTTGTATGTGGGCAAGCGCCTGTTGCGCCACGGGCGCGACCTGTTGCTGCACCGTCGCGGCCTGCAGTTGGTCAACGGCAACGCACTGGTCGCCCGCCTGCTACGCAGCGCCCTGGACCTTGGCGTGACGCTGCTGACCGACAAGCCGGCCAGCCACCTGCTGGGTGAAGGGCGAGTCAGCGGAGTACGGTTTACCGACGGCCAGGTGATCCACACCCGTCGTGGCGTGGTGCTGGCCTGCGGTGGCTTCCCGCATGACCGTGAACGCATCGCGCAACTGATGCCGCACGCGCCAGACGGCCGTAGGCACTACTCCGCCGCGCCCGTCGAAAACACCGGTGATGGCCTGCGCCTTGGTGAACAGGTCGGTGCGCTGGTGGATACGGCACTGGCCCACGCCGCTGCGTGGGCACCGGTGTCCGAGGTGCCGCGTGGCGATGGCCGCTTCAGCCATTTCCCGCACCTGATCGAACGCGGCAAACCCGGCTTCATTGCCGTACGCCGTGATGGCCGGCGTTTTGTCAACGAAGCCGATTGCTACCACGACTTCATGAACGCTCTGTTCGCCGCCACGCCGCAGGGCGAGGCGCCTGAAGCCTGGCTGATTTGCGATCACCGTGCGCAACGCCGCTACGGCCTCGGCTGGGCCAAGCCCTTTCCCTTTCCGACCCGCCTTTATCAACGTCACGGCTACTTGCACACTGGCGCCAGCCTGGTAGAACTGGCCCAGCGTTGCGGGATCGACGCCGCACAGTTGCAACACACGGTGGACGCCTTCAATCGGCATGCCGCCGTCGGCCACGACCCCGAATTCCAGCGCGGCGTATCAGCCTACAACCGTGCTCAGGGCGAACCGGCGCAAACGCCAAATCCGTCGCTGCGGCCATTGCTGCACGGCCCCTTCCACGCGGTGAAGCTGGTGCCGGGCAGCCTGGGCACCTTTGCCGGGCTTGGAACAGACGCCTCGGCCCGTGTGTTGGACCACGCGGCCCAGCCGATACCCGGGCTGTATGCGGTGGGTAATGACATGGGCAGCGTGATGGGCGGGTATTACCCGAGTGGCGGCATCACGCTGGGGCCGGGCATGACCTTTGGCTACCTGGCTGGTAGAGCATTGAGCGGCTTGCAGGCGCAAGACGAACGGGTCGGTTCCTGATCATAAAGCCTGCCCGTCCGCCCCTTCCGCCTGTGCGACGTTCATTGGCTGCTGTAATAGACCGCGTGGCAACCGGAAGCCTTTGAATGGTTGCTGGGTAATGGGATTGAAGGCTTTTTCCGCGTTCAGCCGATAGCGCATCACGCCATCACCGGTCCTGAAGCTGAGGTCCACGCTGGTGGCAGTGCGCCCATTGAGCGAGCCGCGGCTGAGCAAGCGGAACAGCGACCACGGGCCGTGGTAACCCAGGCTGCTGCTGTTGCCGTTTTGCCTGAGCAAGGTCAGGTTGCTGCGCACCTGCTGCCCCAGCGTATTGGGCCAGACGACACCGGTGATCTGACTCGGACCATGGGTGTAGGCAATCAACTGACCGTCCAGGTCCAGCAGGCTCGTACGCTGGTTGGCGCTCAGCCCCAACGGCTCGATGCTGAACTGCACGTTCAGGTTCCCGCGTTGATCGAAGAACGTCTCGCGGATGCGATTCGCCAGCGCCAACTGTTCGAGCACATCGCTGCGGATCAGGGACTGCTGCTGTCCGGCTCGCAGAGCTTCGAGGTTGTCATCGATAAACAGCTTCAGGTACTGGTCATGGAATTGCTGCAACCGCCCCTTTGGTCCGAAGAACGCTTCGAAATCCTCCAGGGAAGCATCAGGTGCCCTCACCACGAAGGGGTATCGCCCTGCCAATCGCTGCTGGAAGAAACGGTAGACGTCAGCATCCCAGCGGCGCTCCAACTCAAGCAATGCTTGAATGTTCAGCACCTGCGCAGTCTGCTCCGCGACCTTTCCGAGCTGATGGTTGAGTGGCTCCGGCAAGCCTGTCGCCAGCCGCTGCAAGGTGCCGATCGGGTCGGGCCCGGTCATCGAAAAGCGTTGACGCACAGCCTGCAGGGCCGCCTTGCCCCGGTCGGGACTGTCCTGCACCGCCTTGGCATAGGCGTGAACCGCCGTCAGCGCGGCAAGGGTTTGTTCATAGCCGCTCGGCTTGTCACCTGGCGCCTGCAACATGCCGCTGAGCCCGGCGAATGCGCGCTGGATGGCCATGGTCTGCTGCTGTTCAGCGGGGCGGCCGACTGGTTGCAGAACAGCTGTCTCGCCTGGCACCTCCAGGTCTGCCGAGGACCACAGCGTGGTGTTCTCCTTCACTGTATCCAGCAGCCGTTGCAGCGGTGCTGCAGGCCCGGTCATTTGCTCGAGAACTGCGACTGCATGCTCCAGATCACGGAAGTCCACCAGCGAAAACGCGGTCAGTGCCCGCCGCCAGCTATCAATGTAATCGCTGCTGTACAGGCTGCGCAGGCGAGCAGCAAGCGCGTCCCGGTCGGCATCGGAATAATCGAGTTGGCCGCGCTCGCCCAGCGCCCACTGGTCGATCATCGCCATTTCGACGAACCGCTGGCCGAGCGGTGCAACGTACGCCTGGAAACCTCTGGCGGTGAGCATTGGCGCAATCACGACGCCAGCATCACCGTGCATGGAACCGGAAGTCGGCCGATATACCACATCGAAGGCTGGCCCGACCTGGTAACGCAGGTCCAGGCCCTGGTGCAGCTGTTCCTGAGCGCGCTGCTTGAGGCCCGCATAGACCCGCTCCGGCAGGGGCAGTTTGCGCAGGGTCTGCTGCACCTCGGCAACACGTTGCTGGTACTGGAGCAAGTCGGCGTCGGCGTAAGCCAAGGCGTATTGCAGGTGGCGCATGAGGTCGCGCTGCAGTTGCCCCTGGCCCGGGAAGGCTTGCTGCCACCGCTGAGCCATCCAGTCCTCGACCCACTCGGGGCGGCGGTTCTGGCGATCCTCAAGCATTCGGTAAACCCTGAGCGCGGCCATCTGCTGCTCACTGCCAGGGGGCGCGGCGGTCATCACGTCGACGACACCACTGGCCAATGCCGGCAGGAAGCTTTTACCAAGCAAGCTCAGATAGGCCTCGTCGACCCGGGGACCGATGGCGCGCCCCTGATAGAGGCCCGCGTCGGCAACACCTGGCCATGCAGTGCGATAGTCGCCAAACAGCGATACTGCATCGCGGATCTGATCCAGCGGCTCCAGCAGGTTGCGCCCGGTCGGATCAAGATGCTGGTCCAGTTGCCAGTGGCTGTACTCCTTGCTCTTGGCGAGCACGCTGGCGGCCTTGGCAGCATTGCTATCGAAGTAATGTTGCCAGCTGGCGACAACGATACAGAACGCCAGCATGCCTACTGCGCAACCCACCCGCAACAACCGGCGCTTGCTGCGTGCCACCCTGGCGTTGTCGCCGGCGAGACCGACTTCCCGGTAGATGACGCGCCCGAAGGCCTGCTGGATAAAGTATGCCAACGCCTTGCCCTGCGCCTTGCCTTCACGCAAAGGCAGTTTTGTCTTGTAGGGCTGTGCCGCCTCACGGACGAACGCATTGAGCATATCGCCTTGCTGCACCACCGACGACCAGTAGAGCCCTCGTACCAGAGCGGGCGTGGTGAAGCGGTCGCTGCCCAGCGTTTCACGCAGAAACGACAGCAATATCGGCCGCAGCCCAACCAGTTGCGCATGCAAGGAGAACAGGCGCGCACGCGCCGGCGCCCTGCCAAGGCCGTCAAGCTGATCGAAGACCTGCTCGAACAGCAGCCTGATCAAACGTTCGTAATGGCTGCGATATTCGTCCAGCCAGGCATCGGGCGAACCGGCCGCATCCAGTTTGAACGTGAAACCCAGCAACTCCTCCCGCCTGGAGGCCGAGAGCCTGCCATAGAGCTGATCGAAGCCATCGAGCAAGTCGAACTTGGACAGCACCACGTACAACGGCAGGCGCGCGCCCAGCCGGCTACTGACCTCGTACAGGCGTGCGCGCAGCATATGGGCCAACGCCAGGCGTTGGCCGGAAGTACCATGCAACAACGCAGGCAGGTCAATGACCAGCACCAACCCATTCAGCGCCCTCTGACTGCGGTTGCTCAGCAGCCATCCCAGCAGGTGCTCCCACAGCCTGGCCGGGGCTTCAGGTGGCGGGGAAACTTCGGGCTGCTCAGGGCCAGGCACCGGTCCCGGCGCTGCAGCCTGGCTGATAAAGGCACCCGGAGGGTCGATGATCACTGCGTCGTTGCTGACCCACCAGCCTACCGGGTAAGCCAGCGCCTGGGCTTGCAGGCCATGGGCCTGGGCCCTGTCGATGCGGGTCAGGGAGAAACTCTGGTCGCTACGATCAATGAAGCTGCTCTTGCCAGCGTGTACGTCGCCCAAAACCAGATACCATGGCAGCCGATACAAGGCGCTTCGCCCGCCAGCATTGTCCAGATAGCTGGCCAGCCTCTGGTTCAACGCCCGCTCTTGTGCCTGAACCAGCGGCAGCGTGGGGTCCAGCGCGGCAGCCACGGCCTGCTTGCGGTCCGCTTGCAGGCGGCGGACACGTCTGCGCAACACGATGAGCCAGCCAAGTAACGGCACCACCACCAACAGCAGGCTCGCAACAATACGATGTGCGAGGTTGGCCAGCGGTTGTTGTCCATGCCACGTCCAATGCGGGCCAAGCCACCAGACGGCGACCAGCATCAGCACGGCGCCCAACCCAAGTAGCAGCGGCATCGCCAGACCGATACGGCTGGACAGGCGCAAGCCCCAGCGTTCTAGTTGTTTCCATGGTGGGTTCATATGGGCTCCGGATCTTTAATCTGAGCTGCCAATGCAGTGGATGTCGTGTAGTGCTGGAGCCGCTGGAATACCTCGGGCTCCCAGGCATCGGCAGTGGTTTGCTGCATCGTCCGCGCAACGCCGATGCACAGATCCCGGGCCAGCCAGGACACGCCGCGTGCCGCCAGCAAATCAGCGGCGATGAGCGTGGTATGCGAGCGCTCACGCGGCGAGTTCAGATCCGCCTGCATCCCCTGCAACCTCAGGAGCACGGGCTCTACACCCATGCCGTCAAGTTGGGCAATGAGTTCCTCTCGCAGGCTGCCGAACTCCTGGGAAGCAGCGCCTTGGGCTGACGCACCCTGGCAGCCGTTCAGCCATGCCAAGGCTTGATCGTCAAGGAACGGCGTGCCATCGCTGAAGCACAATTGCTGCAATGAAGGCAGGCGCTGGACAAAACGCGCGGTCGTACTGCGAATGGCCTCGCTGACCTCGTTCAGCGCCAGCTGAGACGCTACGCTTGCCGCCAGGAAGCTGCCTCGAAACCAGTAAGGGGCTGCCGTGAGACTCTTCTCGATCCGATGCAGTAGCGCGACGTCCACTGAAGTACCCGCTACGAGATTTTCGTAGCCTGCAATCACCTCTGGCGGTACCGCCATCAGGCCCGTGCAGTGCCGCTGTCTGACGGCTGGCGCCGCCTGGATATGCGACCACAGGCCAAAACGACGTAGCTGATAACCGGTCGGATCGTACGGATCCTGTTGATTGATGAGCTCAGCCATGGTCAAAACGGCGCGCCGCGTTTCCCGCTCGCTGCCAATGGAAACTCTGGGCGCTGGCATGGCAATCACGTCTGCCAGTGGCACGGGCTGCGGGCTTGCAGCAGTCAGGGTCGGCGCAACAGCCTCGCCAACACCGTTGGCCAGTTCCCTTTGCCGGTGTAACAAGCGTTCCAGTTCGCCCAACCCAGCCGCATCGAGTTGGGCGCCGACCTGCTGTTGTTTCAGGCGCGCCAGGGCAGCCTGCGCCGCCGCTGCATGGGCGGGGCTGTAGGTAAACCGGTCAAGGCGCGGTAGCGCGTCGATCAAGCGACTGAGTACAAGGCCGACCAGCTTCCGCTTGCCGAGATAACCCGTGGGACCTGGCTTCGGATAAGCGCTTTCCCAATAGCATTCGACCATGCCGGCCAGCAACGCCAGGGTGTCCCCCCAGCGTTCCCAGCAAGCGCTGCGCAGCCAGGCAGTGCTCAGGTGCGCAACGATCCGCATGTGCTTGCACTGCCGGCACAGGTACTGACAGGACGCCTCTTCGATGTAGGCCCAATCGATTGACGCCGCCTGCAGTCCGCCCAGCTTGACCATCTCCTGGTCTATCGCCTGGTAGGTTTCATCCTCGATATCGAACAACCCAGCCGGGACCGCTGGGTCGACCGGGGCAAGCAGCCGACTGATCTCGTCCGCGGGTGTCTGCACTACCACCGGCAAGCACCCCGCGCCTGTTCGATCAACGGCCCCAGGCCCTGGGCGTCGAACACCAACCCGTCGACCTCGCTGCGATCGCTCGCCACGACTATCCGATGAGCCCCGATCAACTGCCTGATCTGCTCGATCGCGGGCAAGCCACGCCCGCCATCGAGTACCTGGCCGTTTTCCATTACGCGCCACGGCGTGTTACGCGTGGCGCCACCCTCGCTGGTCAGCCTCACGGTAACCCAGCTCGCGTCGACAGGCCGCGTGGTAATCAGCTGCAGCCGCGATATTTTCTGTATGCAGCTGATGGCGAGGTAGGGGCCCTCGCTGGTTGAGGCTATGGCAGGCGCCGAGATCATCAGCCCCGCTGTTGCTGAGCCGGCTTCGCTGCCACTACCAATGCGAAACGTCAGGTCATCTGCCGCTCGCGAAGCCTCATTTGCCATTACCCGCATCACCGTCGGCGCTTCCTGCTCCTGCGCTGACCACGATCGGGATGACACATGTGCCGGTGTACCGGCAGCCCGGTCAAAACAAGCCAGGCGCTCGATGTCGGAGACGATCCGGGGGCACTCGCGATCAAGCCCAGCCAGCACCGGCTGCATACAAAACAGCAACGAAACGCCTGCGTAACATGCACGGCGGGATATCATTACAAGTTCACCCATGCCATGAACACATAAGCCCTGCACGGCCATGCAGAATGTTTTTCTGACAAGTGAATACCCACTTACGCCCTCCCGCGCATAACCACTCCAAACGAAACCGGTACGAGCCTAGTACATCGCACACTGTGCATACAAACAAATATTTATTTACATCTTAACCCTCGACCAAGGGGGGATTTTCCATGCATGGTTTTTATGACGGCAGGGCAAGTAAGCGAGCCAAAAGCGCTTTTTGCAGGAAACTTCCTACAAACAAAACACACAATTAAACACGCCTTCGGGAAACACCCTACAACATCACTAGAGAGCCATGTGCCGATGTCTAAAAACTCGGGATCCGTTGCACCCAAAGAACGTATCAACATCAAATACGTTTCAGCCACCCGTGACGAGCAGGCCGAAGTAGAGTTGCCACACAAGATGCTTGTCCTGGGCGACTTCGGCCTGGATGACAGCCGTGCGCTTGAAGACCGTTCGGTGATGCGCATTGACAAACACACGTTCAACAACGTGTTGCACGACGCCGATGTCAACCTGGCCATGTCCGCACCCTCCCTGCTCAGCACCGCAGCCGATACCGAGCTAGCAGTCAACCTGCAGTTCAGGTCCATCAAGGATTTCAGCCCGGACCGGATTGTCCGGCAGGTACCCGAGCTCAACAAACTGTTGCAGTTGCGTGAAGCACTGGTCGCCTTGAAGGGGCCGCTCGGCAACGTGCCAACTTTTCGCAAACACCTGCAACAGCTGTTGAGTAACGAGCAAGCGCGCAAACAACTCGCCGAAGAACTCGAGCAGGCGCTCGCGGCGCCACAAGAAGACTGAGACAACGGAGCGTCCGATGCCAAAAACAAGCGACACTACACAAGCCGTTGAAACAACGAGCGAAACGTTGAGCAACGCAACCCTGCTCGACCAGATCATGGCTGAGACCAAGTTGGTACCTACACAGGAGGGCTATCAGGTTGCCCGCCAGGGTGTTTCTGCCTTTATTGCTGAAATCCTGAAAAGTAGTGAACCGGACCAACTGGTGAATAAACACCGCGTTGATCAGATGATTGCCGAACTTGATCGGGTGCTCAGCAAGCAGATGGACGCCATTCTGCATCAGCCCGCGTTCCAGCAACTGGAGTCGTCCTGGCGCAGCCTCAAACTCTTGGTCGACCGCACGGACTTCCGCGAAAATATAAAGCTCGAAGTCTTGCATGTCAGCAAGCATGATCTGCTCGAGGATTTCGAGAATGCTGCCGACATCACCTGCAGCGGCCTGTATAAACACGTTTACACCGCAGGTTATGGCCAGTTTGGTGGCGAGCCCGTGGCTGCCATGGTCGGCAACTATAGCTTCGGGCCCTCTTCTCCCGACATCAAGCTGCTGAGCTACATGGCCTCGGTCGGCGCGATGTCACACGCGCCTTTCCTGGCGGCGCCGTCTCCAGAGTTCTTCAACCTCGGCAGTTTTGAAGATCTGCCCAACCTCAAGGAGATCAAGGACATTTTTGCCGGCCCGCGCCATGCCAAATGGCGTGCCTTCCGCGAAAGCGAAGACTCCCGCCACGTCGCGCTGACCGCCCCGCGCTTCATGCTGCGCTCTGCCTACCACCCCACGGAACAGCCGATTGAAAGTTTCAACTACGAAGAAGACATTGCCGGGCGCCACGACAACTACCTGTGGGGCAACTCCGCCTTCCTGCTGGCCAGCTGCATCAACGACAGTTTCGCCCGCTACCGCTGGTGCCCGAACATCATCGGCCCGCAGTCCGGCGGCGCTGTCGAGGACCTGCCGGTGCACCTGTACGAGGCCATGGGCCAGTTGCAGGCCAAGATTCCCACCGAAGTGCTGATTTCCGATCGAAAGGAATTCGAACTCGCCGAAGAGGGCTTCATCGCCCTGACCATGCGCAAAGACAGTGACAATGCCGCGTTCTTCTCGGCCAACTCGGCGCAAAAACCCAAGAACTTCCCAAAGACGCCCGAAGGGCTGCAAGCCCAGACCAACTACAAGCTCGGTACGCAGCTGCCCTACCTGTTCATCGTCAATCGACTGGCCCATTACATCAAGGTACTGCAGCGCGAGCAGATCGGCAGCTGGAAAGAGCGGCGCGATCTCGAGGCCGAACTCAACAAATGGATCAAACAGTACGTCGCCGACCAGGAGAACCCTTCAGCGGATGTACGCAGCCGCCGTCCACTGCGTGCTGCCCGGGTAGAAGTCTCGGACGTTGCCGGTGATCCAGGCTGGTACCAGGTCTCGCTCGCCGTGCGCCCTCACTTCAAGTACATGGGCGCGAACTTCGAGATTTCCCTGGTCGGGCGGCTCGATACCCAATGACCGGCTTTTTTGATCGTTTGACGGCTGGTCAATCCGCTATCAGCGGGCACTCCCGGCAGGAGAACGCCTTTCACAAGATCGCCGCCATCAAGCGCCACCTCGAAACACTGCTCAACGCCCGGCAAGGTTGCTCACAGAGTAGCCCTGAGCTGGGCCTGCGGGATTTCAATGGACACGATGCGAGCAGCGGCGACCTGCTGGAACAAGTGAGCCTTGATATCCGCCGCACCATCCGACGCTTTGAACCACGCATACAAGTCTGTGCGCTTAAAGCCGTGCCCGATTGTCACACCCCGCTGGAATTGCATTTCCGGCTGGACTGCCAGGTACAGGTCAATGACCAGGCAGAGCAGTTGCAACTGGAACTGCTGGTCAACGGGCACAACCGCTTCACCCGAGTGAGATGAACCATGTCACTGAAGGACAGATTCAGCGAAGAACTGCGATACCTGCACGAATTGGGAAACGACTTCGTCAAGGACAACCCGCAACTGGCCCGGTTGCTTGGCAACGGGGCAAGCGACCCGGATGTCGAGCGCCTGATGGAAGCGTTCGCATTTCTTACAGCCAGGCTGAGGCTGAAGCTGGAAGACGACCTGCCGGAATTGACCCACCCCATGCTGCAGTTGCTGTGGCCAAACTACCTTCGACCCCTGCCCAGCGTGACGATTATCCAGTTCACGCCACGCATGCAGGCGCTCAGCCAGGCACAACAGATTGCCAAAGGCTCGAGGTTGTTCTCAAAGCCGGTGGACGGTGTCGCCTGCGAGTTTCGCACCTGCACTCCGGTGAATATTCATCCGTTCGAAATCGACGCGGTTGGCGCAACCCAGACCCTCGACAGCGCAGTGGTCCGCCTCCACCTGAAAACGCTGGTCGAACGGCCATTGAATACTTTGAGCTGTAGCAGCCTCGACTTTCACCTCAGCGGCGACCAGCGTACCGCCCGCACGTTGTACCTGTGGCTGTCGCAGTACCTCGAGCATGTCTGCGTAACCGTCAATGGCCAGGTCCGCCGGTTGCCTGCCAGCAGCCTTGCCTTCCCCGGTTTCAGCGCTGATGAAGCCCTGCTGCCCTACCCGAAAAATGTCTTTGATGGTTACCGGATCCTGCAGGAATACTTCATGTTCCCGCAGCGCTTCCATTTTTTTACCATCACCGGGTTGGACAGACTTTGGCCCGCGGAGCAGAGCAAGCAGGTCGACATCGAATTCCACTTCTGCCGCCTGCTACCTGATGTGCTGCGTATCGGCAAATCAGATTTCAAGCTGTTCTGCACTCCGGCGATCAACCTGTTCGAACACAGCGCCGAGCCCATCGACCTGTCCAGCACCAAAGCCCAGTTCGAGCTCAAGCCCAAAGGCACGGAGCAGTTCGCTCACGAGATCTTCAGCGTCGATGCGGTCATCAGCACCCGCACCACCGCAGACGGGAGCGTTGGCGAACACCTCAGAACCTTCAGGCCATTCGAGTCGTTTGCCCACGAAATCGAACACGTCCAAGGCCGCACGGCGTTGTACTACCGCTACACCCTCGAAGAATCCTTGCACGGCCATGGCGTCACTCACCGCATCGCCTTTGTACGCGCGGATGCCAACGCCTATATCGGCGAGCTGGAAACCGCGTCCATCGACCTGACCTGCACCAATCGCGACCTGCCGCTGGCTTTGGGCATCGATGACATCAACGTGCTCACCGAGGCTACGCCTCCCCTCGCCACCTACACCAATATCTGCGCGCCGTCCCGCCCCTATCGCCCGGTGCTGGACGGCCAGTTGCAGTGGGCGTTGATTTCCAACATGTCACTCAACTACCTGTCACTGCTATCGGTCGACCCACTGAAAGCAGTGATACGCGCGTACGACTTCGCCGCGCTGCACGACATCCAGCACGCTCGCACCACACGCAAGCACCTCGACGGCATACGCGAGATCCATACAGAGCCCCTGGACTGGCTGATAAAGGGGCAGCCCATTCGCGGGCTGCGTACCCGCCTGAAGCTGGACCAGGCGGCCTTCCTCTGCGAAGGCGACCTCTACCTGTTCAGTTGCGCACTGGCCCACTTCTTCGCGCTGTACGCCAGCATCAACTCCTTCCACCAACTGGAAGTGATCAACATCACCAACAACGAGCACTACACATGGCCACTGCAGACCGGCAAACAACCACTGATCTAGCCGACAGACTGCTCGCCGACGCGCACCAGTACAACTTCTTCCAGTTGCTGGAGCGCTTGTATGGACTGCACGGCGATGACCTTGAACCACGCTGGCCAAGCGAGGCCGCCCGGTTGCGGGTGCGGCTTGCCAGCGACCCGCGGCTGACCTTCCCCGTTTCGGACGTATACAAAGCCGAACGTATGCCTGGCCAGGACCAGCGCTATCGCGTGTGCACCACTTTCATGGGCTTGCACGGCACCGATTCGCCGTTGCCGACCTATTACCTGGAACAGGTGGCGTACGAACATGCACAGGGTATCGGTATACGCCCGGCATTCTTCGATTTCTTCAACCACTACCTGCTCAGCCTGCTGCATCGCGTCTGGCGTAAATACCGCTACTACATCCGCTTCCAGCCGGGAGCCACCGATGGGTTCTCACAGTACATCTTTGCGCTGCTCGGCCTGAACGACAGGCAGTTGCGGGGAAACACCGCGCTGCCGTGGAGCCGGCTGCTCAGCTTCGCTGGTGTCATTGCCAGCCGCAGCCGTGCGCCAGGAACCGTCGCCGGCATCATTGCCCACTGTTTCGACCTGGAGCAGGTCCACATTCGCGAGTTCGAAACGCGCTCGGTATCCACCACGCTGAAGCAACTGGTCTGCCTTGGTCGGCGCAATGGCGAACTGGGGCGCACATTCATGCTTGGCAGCCGCACGCGTACCCGCAGCAGCAAGTTCACCATCGTGATCGGCGAACTTGACCAGACGCAACTGCATGATCTGCTTCCAGGCGGCGTCAACTTCGACCGCTTGCGCGCGCTGATCGATCTATTGCTGCGCGATGGCTTGGCCTATGACCTGGAGCTGCGCCTGAAGCGCAATGCGCTATCGCCATTTTGCCTGCATCGCAGCCAAGGGGCCTACCTGGGCTGGACCAGCTTTGTCGATGACCGCCACGGTCGGGTCAGCCCTGTTGTCCGCTTTCGGGGGCGTGCATGAGCAGCTTGACCTTGAGCGTCATCAATCTCGATCAATTGCAGCACAGCGTAACGGCGCGGCACCGGTTCGACCGCAACGGCGGCACCATCGGCAGCGAAGCGGCTACCTGGCTGATCACTGACCGCGAACAGACGGTGGCGCCCATCCACTGCGAAATCCGCTGGATCGAGGGCAGCTTCTGTGTAATTGACCACTGTAACCGCACCTACCTGAACGACAGCAGCGTCAGCCTTGGCGAGCGCCCTGCGCGACGGCTCGTCGAGGGCGATCAGCTTCGTATCGGCAGCTATCGGCTGCTGGTTCAGTGCGAACACGCCGACGCACGCCTGGAAGCGCTGTTCACCCCTGACCACAGGGTACTGGACCAGTTGCTCGCCGAGACTTCGGCCCAGGCCTGGCAGCCCAGCCCTGCAGCGCCCCAGGCGGTCACCGAAATCTGCTCGGTCTTCAACTGCGACACCGGGAAAGACCCTCTGGCGGCACTGGATGCAGTTGCAGTGACCAGGCCATCGTCGGACAACCCGCTGCAGCGCCTGATTGCAGGAGAAGGCGCATGACCCGACATCTGTTCACCGCCGCCCTTTGCACCGCGCTGATCGCGCTTGCTGGCTGTACCGCCCTGAGCAGGATGAGCCAGGTGCTCTTGGACCCTTCGTTGCCCATCGGGCCGCCGAAGGATCACCCGACCGCGATTGCATTCAGCATCAATGCCAGCCCGACACTCAATAGCAACCCGAACAGCCTTGTCCCCACCGTCGAGGCTGAGACAGCCCTGGATCCCAGCCCCTACGCCGTGAGCCTGAGCGCAAGTGACCCTTACGTTCTGGCTGAAAAAGTCGGGACCCTCTTCGAATACCTTCAGGAACAATTCCCTGCAACCCCGGCCGCGGTGATGGCCGAGGAGGACGACACCGCTCCGGTTCGCTCACCGCTGGAGGAAAGTACACCCGGCAACTACGACGACTCGACTGTAGTGCTGACCGTGCCGCATACCACGACCGTGGCCAGCGAGGCCGTGGCGACCCCCATCGCCATCAAGATCCTGCAACTGCGTGACGATTCGCTGCTACGCAACAGTATCTATGAATTGCTGGAGCAGGACCCTGCCAAAGCCCTGCGCAGCACCTACATCCGGGATGACGACTATCTGCTGCGGCCCGGCCAGTTCAAGTTCATCCCCTTTGCCCCGATTGAGCCTGACACCCGCTTCGTCGCCGTCGTCGGTGACTACCGAAACCAGGAAAACGCCACCTGGCAGCAAGTGCTCCGGATTCCGCCTCGCGGGCACCAGATCATTCTGTCGGTGTTGGTAAACGACACGCAGATCCTGCTCAAGGAAGAGGATTGATGAGGCCGGCAACCCTTCCCGTTTTGCTTACCCGCGCTGACATGGAGTGCCCATGAGTACACGTAATCCTGTTCTTTGGCCTGAAGGACTGTTCGTCAAGCCGCAGCATTTTCAACAGGCAGCACGCGCCAGCGAAGCAGCCTTGCAGCAACGCCTGGGTAGCCTCAATGCTGCGTTTTATGGCTTCAGCGAACTACAGCTGAACGACGAGTACCTGACCCTTGGCAAAATCGCCATTACCCGGGCCCGGGGCATCATGCCAGATGGCACGGTGTTCGATATTCCCGCCGATCTGCCGCCGCCGCCACCGCTGGAAATCGAAGATGATGGCGCGAGAGACAGCGAGGTGTATCTATGCCTGCCCTTGCGCACCAATGGCGGCCGTGAAGTGAGTTGGCCCGACCACGCTGCCAACCTGCGCTACATCGCCCAGGTCCATGAAATCAAGGATACCCACAGTGCTGACGGTGACCTGGTAGCCGTCGACCTGGCCGTCCCCAACCTGCAGCTCAAACGCCAGACCGAGGACAGCAGCGCCTATACCCGCCTGGCCCTGGCACGTATCCTGGAGCGTCGTCCCGACGGTAGCCTGCAGCTGGACGAAGCGTTCTACCCCACCTGTGTGTCGGTACGGGCGATACCGGCGCTGCAACGCTTCCTGGAAGAAATCACCAATACCTTGCGGGAACGTGGGCGCAACCTTGCCGCACGCCTCGGCGGAGGGCGCCAGTCGGGCATCGCCGACATCCGCGACTTCAACCTGCTGCAAGCCATGAACCGCTGGTGGCCCTGCTTCCAGCACCTGGCCAGGCAGGCCCAGACACACCCCGAGCAGCTCTATCTGTGCATGAGCCAGGCCTGCGGTGAATTGGTGACTTTCACCGACCCCGGTCGGTTGCCGCACGAATACCCTGCCTATCACCACACCGCGCTGCGCACCTCGTTCCAGCCACTGCAGGACGCGCTACGCCGGGCGCTGAGTACGGTGCTGCAACCACGTGCCGTGTCGTTGCCACTGGAAACACTGGACTACGGCGTGATGAAGGCCACGCTGGATGACCGCCGGTTGATCGATGAGGCCGACTTCGTCGTCGCGGTGGGCGCCCATCTGCAACCGCAGGTGTTACGCCAGATGTTCGTGCAGAAAGCCAAGATCACTTCGCTGGAATCGCTGGAGGAGCTGGTGCCGTTGCAGCTCCCAGGCATCCCGTTGACCCCCTTGCCAGTGGCGCCTCGCGACCTGCCCTTCCATGCAGGCTTCAGTTACTTCGAACTGGACCGACGTGATCCAGCCTGGGCCTGCATGAAGACGGCAAACGGCTTCGGCATCCATATCGCGGGGGACTTCCCCGGGCTTGAATTGCAGTTCTGGGCGATCAGGAGTGAATGAGATGAAAGGCAACAACACTACCTCCACCGACGCCACTGGTGTTGAAAGCACACCGCTGCAGGCGGTACTCGGCAAGCCGTCGCCCCCGGAGCCACCTGCTTCGGCCAAGCCGGAAGCCTCGGCGCAGACGCCACCGCCGGAACAGGCTGACGAAGGTTACCCGGCAGATCCGGAATTTCAACTGCGTGGCGGCTACGACAACCTCATGCTGGATGCTGCGGCACCGCTGTTCGGCCTGGTCATACGCCTGCGCACACTGGACGAGTTGCCCAATATCCAGAAAGTGCACCAGCAAGTGCGCAACCAGATCGAGAATATCCAGGAGGAGATCCGCCAGCATGGCTACGAGCCCGCCCAGGCGCTCGCCTATTCCTATGCCCTGTGCCTGTACATCGATGAAGCGGTCATGGAAAGGCCGTGGGGCAAGAACAGTTGCTGGAGCCAGGAGCCCCTGCTGAGCATCTTCCACGACGAAACCTGGGGTGGGGAAAAATTCTTCACGGTGTTGTCCCGTCTGATGCAGGAACCCGCACGTTATCAGGACGTACTGGAATTCATGTATTTCGCGTTATGCCTGGGGCTGAAAGGCAAGTACGCCATCGCGCCAAAAGGTGAAGAAACGCTGAACGCGCTGATCCATCAACTGCATGGGATGCTCCGTGAACTACGGGGCCCTGCACCCGAAACGGTATGCGACCCCTACACCCATGTCGCGCCGCGAAACTTCCGCATGAGCCGGCAATGGCCGTGGTGGAGTCCCCTGGTGATTTCCCTGCTTGCCATGGCTGTGGCCTACGGGATCTACAGCTATCGCCTGCACTTGATTACCACCGAAGTACTGGAATCCCTCAACGGCATTTTGCAGCAGTAATCCAGCTGCAACGCATCATCGAGTTCCACTGATCAGCGAGGCACCCGCCTCGATGACAAGCCCATCGCTTCCGATGGCTGTGCCCTTGCAGAAACAGGGCATGTAACCCGTGAAAATCTGGAGTACATAATGGCCTCACCCGCATATTTGAAAGTCACCGGCAAAGTGCAAGGCGATATCAGCGAAGGCGCAAGCACTGCGGCGTCGATCGGCAATATCTATCAGGCCGAGTTTGAAAGTGAAATCATGTTGCAGAAGGTCGAACATGAAATCAACACACCGATCGACCCACAGAACGGCCAACCCTCTGGCAAGCGTGTGCATGGCCCCTACAAGGTGACCTTCACCACGAACAAATCCAAGCCGCTGTTACTGGAAGCCATCTGCAAGGCGGAGTTACTGCCGGAAGTAACAATCAAGCAATTTCGCGCCACCAGCGAAGACCCCAACGAGCACTATTACACAACGACACTTACCGACGCGACAATCATCAAGATGCGGACCGAGCAGCCCCATGCACAAGAAATGACCTCCACGCCGCGACATCAAGAGGTGGAACTTTGGTTTTCCTATCGAAAGATAACGGAATGCCACGAAATCTGCGGCACCGAAGGGTCTGACGACTGGCAACAATCCTGACACCCGAACACGCGTCCAGGGCATTGATCCGGACGGCTTCGCCGCCCGGACACCTGGGTACTACCAGACGGTGAACAGGGACTGCTCATGCCTAGCCAATCCGACCTGTATTACAGTTTCCAACCGCTTGTTTACCGACCCGCGTTGGAGGTTGTGTCCTTTACACTCAAGGAAAGTATCAGCCAGAACTTCAAGCTGGAACTGGAACTCATCAGCTACGAACACGACCTCGACTTCGGGCAATTACTCGACAAGCCGGCATTGTTCACCATCAGCCGTGGGAACTGCCCCTTGCGGCATGTGCATGGTCTGATCAGCGCGTTCAGCCAAGCCGATAGTGGCCCGCATCGCACCCGCTACAGCGCCGTCGTCGAACCGCAACTGGCTCGCGCTGGCCTTCGCTCGAACTGGCGGATCTTCCAGCACAAAAGCGTTCCGCACATTCTCGAAATGATGCTCAAACGCCAAGGCATTACTGAATACCATATTGCCAAAGGTTTCGATTATCCAAAGCGGGAGTTCTGCGTCCAGGCCGGAGAAACCGACCTCGATTTCTTTTCCCGCCTGGCGGCCGAGGAAGGCTTCGTCTACCGCTTCGAACATACCGAAAACAATCACAAACTCATCCTGACCGACCGAGTACTCGCATTCGGGAATATCCCGTCCGCTACAACCTCCGCCAAGCATGACGAAGAAGCCGTAGACGATGATGACAAGCCTGGCGAGCTGTGCAGTGTGCTGTATCGATCTGCTGGCGGCGGCGCGCAGGCAACCCCCTGTTTACGGCGCTTGCGCTATAGCGAGCGAGTGCGTACTGCCCGCCAGGTGCAGCGCGACTATACCTTCACCAAACCGGCCTATCGCCTGGAGCAAAGCGCTTCGGGGCCTTTTCTGGAGCACCAGTCCAGCGTTTATGAGCGCTTCGATTATCCAGGCCGTTACAAGTCTGATGCCGTCGGCAAGCCATTTACCGAAAACCGCATCACCGCATTGCGTCACGATGTACGTATTGCCGAAGTCGAAGGCGACGACCCGCGCTTGCAACCTGGCCTGAGCTTCACACTTGCAGGCCACCCGCGAGACGACCTCAATGTGCATTGGCGAGTGAATGAGGTCAGCCACACCGGCAGCCAATTCACCAGCCTGCTGGAAGAAGCCGCCGGCGCCGACCAGAGCACCCGCTACCAGCAAAGCGCAACGCTCGTCCCCGGCAGAACCGAGTGGCGCCCTGCACCGCTGGCCAGGCCTCGCGTCGATGGCCCCCACGTGGCCACCGTGGTCGGCCCGCCCGGCGAAGAGATCCATTGCGATGAGTGGGGCCGGGTCAAGGTCAGCTTTCCCTGGGACCGCGAAAGCCGGCACAACGCGTTCAGCTCCTGTTGGGTTCGGGTATCGCAAGGCTGGGCTGGTGGCAGCTGGGGTTCGATGGCCATCCCCCGGGTCGGCCAGGAGGTGATCATCCAGTTCGTCAATGGCGACCCCGACCAGCCGGTGATTACCGGACGTACCTACTGCGCAGATCAGCTGCCGCCTTACGACCTTCCCCGGCACAAGACACGCATGACGATCAAGAGCCAGACCCACAAGGGCGATGGTTTCAACGAGCTGCGCTTCGAAGATGAACTGGGGCAGGAGGAAGTCTTCATCCACGCACAGAAAGACCAGAACATTGTGGTCAGGCACGATGAGTCCACGCAGATCGGCAACGACCGCAAGGAACAGGTCAATAACGACGAGTCCATTCTGATTGGCCGTGACCGCGCTGAAACGGTTGGCAATGATGAACGCGTCAACATTGGACATGACGCCACACTCGTCATCGGACGAAACCAGACAATCAACATCGCCAAGGACCGGGTTGAAACCATCGGCAACCACCGCCATGACCAGATCGCTGCCAACCACCACACCCGCGTTGGCGGCAATCTTGAGCTACAGGTTGAAGGGCATGTTGAACTGGAGGCCCGCGGCGAAATCCGCAGGCGTACCCGGCGCTATGAGCTGCATACAGCAGACGCGGTGGTCATCCAGGGCCCTGGCGGCTCCATCCGGATCGACGAGGCAGGCATCACCCTGGACAGTCCGACACTACGCATCAACGGCCAGGTGCTCCAATCGGCAGATGGAGCAGGCAAGCTGTTCTCCATCAGTGGCGCTCCAGACCATGGCAAGCCGTTGGATCGCCAGTGCGGGCGCCGCCCCGATGGTTCCTGCCCGTTGCCCGACTGCCCTTGTCGCAGAGGGCCAGGTCGATGAAAAACACGTCCTCGAAAACCTTGCCAAGCATGCAGGTCGGGAAAAGCGCGCGCTTTCTGCTGCTGATGACCAACGTGCTCGAGTATTGGGCCTACCGGCCAATATCGCAGATTCTGCCCAATGGCGAGCTGGTGCCGGCCTATGCCCCTTCGGTACTTGAGCTGGTCAGTGATGTGCGCCGAAACACCCGGCAAGCGTGGCTGTGGAAGCGCAGCACCCTGGACGAGCGCCACGACTTCGGGCCATTGCTGGTAAACGTGGCAGACGCGCCCGAACTGCTTGCCCATGCAATCGCTACCTGGATGCCCATTGGCGGTGCCATCGCGCTGGATGCCGATATTGGCCTTGGCGGGTTGGCAGACCATTTCACCAGCCTGGTGCAGGTCTCGCTTCCTGATCAGGGGCTGGCCACGTTCCAGTTCAGACCGGATCACCTTGCAGCCTGGCTGGAGGCACTGGATGACGACCATCGGGCTGCCTGGCTTGGGCCTGTGACTTCACTGGCCTGGCGAGTCAACTGGGGACCAGCCCACGCGTGGAAGACGCTCGAGCGCAACCCGAGCAGTGCACGTGCCATCTCGCAATCTCCACTCTCCCTGAGCAAGGTCGAACTGGAACGGCTGCAGGCAGGCATGCACGAGCACTTCGTGCTCAGCCTGGCTCACGAGGTAGTAGCCATGCCGCAGCATGCCAGCCACACATTGGCGGACATCAGGCTATGGATTGAAAAACTGCTGCCGCAATTGAAAGCGCTCCATTTTCGCGACGAGGAGGTGGCTGGGCAGTTCATCAGGCTAATCGCCAGGAACATGTGGCTCATGGCCGATGAACAGGCCGTGACGATCTACACCAACCTGAAGGAGTCCCCGCAGAGCCGGCTCCACGAATTGCGCGCATTGATCGAAAGCGAGGAGCCCGCCCCATGAACGACGCCTCCGTAAGCAGCGCCACCTCCGGCCCTGCCTGCAGCGCACGCATTCCCGTCCTGCCGGTGCGCTATGCCATCGTCCCGCGCAGCGGCGACGCTCCTGCCTGCCGCTATGCCGATGCCGGCTTCAACCTCGAGCAGGATTTCCCCCCGCTGCAGCATTCCGCCTACACCCTGCGCGCCCTGCGCCCGGGCTATGTCTACGTGTTCATGCAAGGCCCCCGGGGCCAGAAGCTGGTCATCCACGAGTACCTCGGCGCAGGCCTCTACAAGG
This sequence comes from Pseudomonas sp. TE21394, assembly GCF_054057835.1. Lineage (NCBI taxonomy): Bacteria > Pseudomonadati > Pseudomonadota > Gammaproteobacteria > Pseudomonadales > Pseudomonadaceae > Pseudomonas > Pseudomonas sp. TE21394. The sequence continues at coordinate 5,111,366 of NZ_JBSRZR010000001.1, forward strand.
AACTGCGCTATCGCGGCCTGGAAAGTTACCACCTGCGCGATCGCTACCTGTCCAGCCGCACCCTGGGCTGGGTCTGGGCCGACACCTGCCCCGATACCGCCAGCGAAGTGTGGATCGGCTACAGCCCGCACCTGTGGACCAACGCCATGACCGCGCGCATCAGCGCTTCGCCAGCCCTGCGCAAACGGCACATGCGCCAGCTGGACATGGCCGAACTCGTCAGCGCCAGCCAGGCCCCGTCAAGCCAGCCCCATGTCTTGCCAGTCAGTGCCTTGCCCACCTGGGTCGAAGATTACAAACCCGCCGCGCAGCGCATGTCCCTGACCTGGAGCAGTGATCCGCTCAGCGAAACCTTGCCCATCGGCAACCTCGCTGCCATCGGCCGGCACTACCCCTACCCCCAGCCCAAGGTACCGGTGGTGGTGGCGCTAGCCGACGCCGAAGGCATGGCCCTGGACCTCAGCCTGTCGGTGTCCGCCTACCAGCACCAACTGCGCGACCTGATGCCTGCCGAGCAGCTGCAACACCTGCAACCCGCCGAGGGCCCCGAGCACGAACGGGTACCGGCCTGCTACCGGCTGGATGCCGAACAGCTGAGCCCGCAGAGCCGCGACTTCCACCACCGCAACCTGGTCGCCATGCTGCTGAACAAGACACTGGAAAGCCTGTACCCGGCGGATGCACCCTCCCCGGAGCTGGCCGCATTCCGGCTTGGCAAGGAACGCCGCGGGCCCGCCCTGTCGCCCTCGGCATCGCATTTCCAGGCCCTCACCCACGAAGACTATTCCCCCAATGGCGCACGCCTGGCACAGCGCCTCGATAGCGCCAGCTACCTGCGGTTCCTCGCCGAACGCGATGAGCTGGAACAGCGCATCGGCGCCCTGCGCAACCAGGCCTTGCAAGCCAGCCACGACCATGACGCCTGGCTGGCAACCGCCGAATCCCGGCATATCGACAATCCCTACAGCCTGGCCGCCGCCCTGGCCTGCTACGACCGCGACGAACTCGCCTCCGCCCGCGGGTTGGAAATCTCCCTGGCGCTGCTGATCCAGCCGATGGGCCAGCCGGCCCCCGGTACCGAAGACCAAGACCGGCGCCTCAAGCGCCTGGAGCAGTGGCTGGACCAGCACGACAGCCCGCTCTACACCGCCCTCGCCCCGTTCAACCCGTTCAAGGACAAGGCCGACGCGATCGGCAGCCTGCTCGGCGCCAGCGACAACGTGATCGAAGGCTTGGCCGGGCGATTTCCGGCCATGGCCGACATCACCGACCTGACTGCCCAGTCGGTCAATACCGTGGTGCTCAAGCGCCTGCGTGGGCAGACACGCTGGGATGCCAGCCGTGGCCTGCGCCAGCAAGTGCTGCTGGCGGCAGGTGAAGCCAATGCCGAGAAGGCACTCGGGTTGTTGGCGGCACGCTACCGGATTACCGACCAGGCGATCAGGGAAAATCCATTCAGCCAGGAGGTGCAGAAGTACCTGAAAAGCGGCATGGCGCAGGTGGAGGAAATGAAGCGCCTGCGTATCTCGGGAAGCCGGACGGTCTCAATCGAACTGACCACTGCCGTACGAGTGAAACCCAACTTCCTCGGGTTGCTGACTTCAAGCGTTGGCGGTGGTTTGAACGCCGGGATGCTGTGGTTCAATGTGTTGTCGCTCAAGACGGCCTACAGCAGCCTGCAGAAAAGTGATGCGCCGGAATACACCACGGGCTTCGCTTCATCGATTTTCGGTGTTATCGGTGCGGCGGCGTCGACGTTGGTCAGCGTGCGCGCAACGCAGAAAGCCGTGATGCTGAGGTTGGGTTCGACTGCGCCGGGGATGGCGTTTGGCAATGGGATTATCAGGTTTCTGAGCAGTAATCTTTTTGCGCGTTTAGCAGGATATCCCGCAATTATATTTGGCATTGTTTCTGACACCCTCAAATCGCAACGTCAAGCTGATAACGGTAATCCAACTGCATCCAGGTATACACTGGCCGCAGGGATAACCATGGCCGCCGGATCTACTGTCGTCCTTGAAGCCGGACTTGCAATTGCTGGCGTGACTTCGGTAGTACCGTTCGCCGGTTGGGCTGCAGCTTCACTTGTACTTGTGGGAGTCGCAATTATTGCAGGGGGACTCTATCTTCACGGCAAGGCACATGAACACCTTCACAGCCCTATTGAGCTTTGGGCAGCACGCAGCATCTTTGGCAATCGCATTAACGATGGCGAAGTCCGCCATGAAATCACCTTGGACCATGAAATAAAATTGCCTGCATTCCCATCGCTGCACGCAGAAATCAAAGCTTGGCACAATGAGCACTATGGACCAAAGCTACTATCGGCCGAGCAAGCAGCTTCGCTGGGTGTAATCAATGTCGACACCCGCTGGCATCAAAATCATCACTGGCCCCCACGCAACTGGACAGCTATTACCCCCAATGAAGTGAACACAACTCCTCCAACCGTCGAGTTTACAGTGCTTTTACCGGGTTTCGTAATCGGCGCAAGCGAATGGTCCGGGAGTTTGAGCAGCTTACGTGATGATCAAGGCCTAGACGTCTATCCAATCGTCCCAGACGGCTACATCGTAAGCGCAGGGCTAGTTCTTCATTTCAAAAGCACTCCAGCCAGTCAAAACCATGTCTCATTACATATTTCTTATAATGCCCACCAAGGGCTGGAGGAAAGCAATGAGATCTCTTCAACTTTTCGTCTTGAGCGCTGACAATGGCAACCCTCTGGTTATTTAACACAACATCCGAATCAGGTCACAAGCCAGCTATTGGTGGACAGGTATTACACTTATCCAATAACACTTTGTGCCTGCGAAACCCCTGGGTTACGGACTCGGTTTTCATGGGAAAACTATACTGCGCATCAATTTTAATCCTAATGATTGTCACTTACCCGTACTTTTTCTCTGACGATGCCTGGAACCCTTATACATTCGACCCCATCCTGATGTTCGGATTCGCAGCCACCCCTTTCGTATTCCTTCCGTTTCTCGCCTACCGGATATATTTCATAAAGAATCTATCTAGCCTCTGCCTTAACCGCTCAACGAAGAAAATCTACTACCAACGATTGACGAAATTATTAGTTTTTGAATGGTCTAACACCGGAGGCGGCATTTTCAAACGCACCGAGTTTGGCGGTTCCTCCTTCAGCACCTGCTATGCCCTCGCCTTCGCCCCTCGCCGGGAAGACGGTAGCCTCCACCAGAAGGACTGTCTCTGGGTCGACAGCAACGAACCCACCGAAGCCAGCGTCAAGCATGTCGCCGAAGTATGGGAATATCTCCGTCACTTCATGGACCACGGCCCTGACAAACTTCCCCCACCTGGCGAACCCAATTGGTGGCACCGGCCGCTTCACGCCATCTGCTTGACCCCGGCCGAAGCCTGGCGCCACTATGCCCCCTGGCGAACCGGCGAACCGGGCGAAATGCAGGGCAAGAAGAACTGGCAACTACCATTCTGGGCCGTGCTGTTTCCCTACAACCTGACAGTCGCCATCTGCTGGTACGGTGTCTGTCGGCTGTTCAACGTCCGCGCAGCCCCGCCACCTCCGGAAGCCTTTCAAAAAAACACCGCCCAAGCCGGTAAAAAGAAAGGCGGATAACCCGTGGTTAGCCATCGTCATATTTGCCCGGCCCATGGCGAAGGCGCGCCAACGGACAACGCGCCAATCGAACAATTGGGCCGCTTTGCGGCCCAATGCCACCGCCCCGCCTGAATAGTGCAGTCACCATAACTCTTTACATTTAACCGACTTTACAGTGGGAATATTCTTACACAGGCAAAACAGAATTAAACATCGCACCCAATACGCTACGCCATCTGCCAATCCTAAATATTTCACAAATTATTTATTTGCTTGCATTACAGTTCGGCAGCCACTAACACTAACCCCATCAATCGATGGAGCCAAGACATGTCCCGACTTGCCGAATTCCGCGCACTCGAGCACCTGCTCGCCGCCAAGAAGTCCGAGTTGTCCTTCGTAGGGATCGACCCGCACCTCAAACGAGAATTCGAGTTCGAAAGCAAACTCCACGACCTGCTCGCCGAATACCAGTTCGGCCTATCGGAGATATTGGCGATCAGCAAGATTGAGGACGAAGATCGTAACCATTCATGCTCGCCCCCACCACCATTACGCCGCTTCAGGGCGCGCCAAAGCAGGTACTACAGAAACCCGTACACCGCTGAGGTAATAGAAGCGAAAAGCACATCGAACAAAACGCTGCAACTATGGATTCAACAATACGGCCGCGACGAGGTACACCGCTGGACAACTGTATGGTACTGACGCCCTGGACCAACATATACTCGGCCAGCAAAACAACTGCCCATGCAGCCCCACGGTGCCGAGTAGCGAACGCCACCCCGTCTACCCCGGCTGATCCGCCCCGCCATCTGGCCCACAGGCCACCGCAACCGTTCGATAACCGAACACTAGCCTCTCGCTTGAATTGACGCTGCCGCCTTCACTGCCCACCATGCACCGGCCTTGCATGTCCCCTGCCTGGGACTGGCGACCCCGTAGCATCGCAGCTGAATACAATTTCAAGAACGAGCAGTTTATGAACCACTCCAGGACCACCTCCGCCGCCCCTCGGACGCCCCAGGGTTCGATCGGCGACAAGCTTCGCGGCGCCTTCGCCGTCGGCAAGACCCGTTGGGGCATGCTTGCCCTGGTATTCTTCGCTACCACCCTGAACTACATCGACCGTGCCGCGCTGGGCATCATGCAGCCTGTCCTGGCCAAGGAGATGAGCTGGACGGCGATGGACTACGCCAACATCAACTTCTGGTTCCAGGTCGGCTACGCCATCGGTTTCCTGCTGCAAGGCAGGTTGATCGACAAGGTCGGGGTAAAACGCGCGTTCTTCTTCGCCGTGCTGCTGTGGAGCCTGGCCACCGGCGCCCATGGCCTGGCCACGTCAGCCGCCGGTTTCATGGTCTGCCGCTTCATCCTCGGCCTGACCGAAGCGGCCAACTACCCGGCCTGTGTGAAGACCGTGCGGCTGTGGTTCCCGGCCGGGGAACGCGCCATCGCCACCGGCCTGTTCAATGCCGGTACCAACGTCGGCGCCATGGTCACCCCCGCCCTGCTGCCGCTGATCCTGGCGGTGTGGGGCTGGCAGGCCGCGTTCATCGCCATGGGTAGCCTGGGCCTGGTTTGGGTGGTGTTGTGGGTGCTGAAGTACTACAACCCGGAAGACCATCCCCGCGTGCGCCAGAGCGAGGTGGAATACATCCAGCAAGGCGATACTGCCGAGCCGAGCCGCGTGCCGTTCAGCCGCATCCTGCGCCTGCGTGGCACCTGGGCCTTCGCCGTGGCCTACGCGATTACCGCGCCGGTGTTCTGGTTCTACCTGTACTGGTTGCCCCCATTTCTCAACCAGCAATACAGCCTGGGTATCAACGTGACCCAGATGGGGATCCCGCTGATCATCATCTGGCTGACGGCGGATTTCGGCAGCATCGGCGGCGGCATCCTGTCGTCCTGGCTGATCGGGCGTGGCATGCGCGCCACCACGGCGCGGCTGGTGTCGATGCTGATCTTCGCCTGCACCATGCTCAGCGTCACCTTCGCCGCCAATGCCAGTGGGCTGTGGGTTGCGGTGGCCGCCATCTCGCTGGCAGTCGGCGCGCACCAGGCATGGACCGCCAATATCTGGAGCCTGGTGATGGATTACACGCCCAGGCACCTGGTAAGTACGGTGTTCGGCTTTGGCAGCATGTGTGCGGCGATTGGCGGCATGTTCATGACCCAGATCGTCGGCAGCGTACTGACCGCAACACACAACAACTATGCGGTGTTGTTCACCCTGATCCCGGCCATGTACTTCCTGGCGTTGGTGTGGATGTACTTCATGGCACCGCGCAAGGTCGAGCACGCCTAGGCGCGCTGCCACTTACCTCTACGGGGCCCCTTGCGGGCCCTTTTTTTGCTCAGGCCGCAAGGGGCGATGGCTGCTGCCTGCACGGCCCCGTCGCCGGCAAGCCGGCTCCTGCCGTGCAGGAGCTGGCTTGCCGGCGAACAGCGGCAGTAGCCGCACTGCTTCGGTCAGACCTTGGCCAGCACCGCCATGGCTTTCTCCAGTGCCATGCGCGCACGCTGTTCACCACTGATGCCCTGCGCCAGCAGTTGCCGCGTGGGGATTTCCAGGCTCAGCGGTACGTTTGGCGGCAAGGTGCGCAGCAGGCCGACCAGGTCGGCATCGCCCTCGCCGGGAAAACGCCGTTCATTGCGTGCCTGGCGCAGGATTTCGTCCATGTCAGCCGGCACCGGGCCGGCGACGTCGCATAATTGTGCGTAGCGCATGCGCTGCGGCGCCAGCTGCGCGAGGTCGTGCAACGCGCAGCTGGAGCGGTTGAAGTGGAACGCATCCACCAGCACGCAGCCGTTGCCGCGGTCGGCATTGGCTACCACCCGCACGGCCTGGCGCAGGTCTCGTACATCGGTCCAGGGCATGAATTCCAGGTGCGGATGAATACCGTAGCCCGCCGCCAGATCGCACAGCGCGGCAAAACGCTCGGTCAAGCGCGACTCGTCCGCATCGTTGCCAGCCACCAGAAGCTCTGTGCCACCCAGTTCGGCGCCCACGGCCAGAATCGGCTCGAAACTGGCCACACAGGTGTCCGCCTTCAGGCGCAGGATTTCCAGGTCCAGTACCTTGATACCCGTGTCGCGCAACCGCGCCTGGGTCTTGCGGCGCAGGTCGCCATCGGCCACCAGCGGAAAATGCTGCTCCTGCTCGGTGGCAGGCACCAGGCGCAGGCCAACGTGGCTGTAGCCGGCGCGGGCTGCGGCTTCAACCATGTCAGGTGGGGATAGTTCGAGCACGGTCAGCGCCGCCAGGGAAAACACTCGATCAGTCATCAGTTGTCACCAGTCAATGAAGGGCGCATTCAGGCAACCTGTTCGGGCGCACAGGCCCGGCCGCTGTCCGCTGCCTTGCGGATCGCTTCGATCAAGGCCAGGGTGCGGCCACCGTCGGCCGCGTCGATCAGCGGCGCCTGCTCGCCCCGGGCAACCCGCACGAAGTGCTGCAGCTGCAAGGTCAATGCTTCGCCGGGGGGAATGTTTTCTTCGCTCTGCAGCAACGGCGTATGCCACCCTGCACCCGCCTCGGCGTAATGCCAGCGCTTGAGCTGGGGAATGCTCAGCGCGCCCAGGGTGCCGGCGAGCAAGTAGCACGGCTGGCCATCCTGGCGTGGGTATACCGGGCTTTCGCCAGAGTCCAGCTCCCAGCTCCAGGGCGCGGCCACCGCGTCGGAGCCTGTCAGGCTGCCCAACGCACCATTGGCGAACTGCAGCAACACCGCTGCGCTGTCTTCGTTGGCATATCCGCGCACATCGTTGCGAGTGAAGGCCTGTACCTGCGCCACCTCGCCGCACAGGTGGCGCAGCAGGTCGAGGTCATGGATCAGATTGGTCAGCAGGAAACCGGCACCCGGCTCGCGGCGCCATGGGGTTTCGAAGTAGCTGTCGGGCTTTTGCAATTGCCACAGCGCGGTCACGTTGATCAAGCGGCCCAGCTTGCCATCGGTAATCACCTGGCGGGCCTGGCTGATCAACGGGTTATGCCGACGGTGATGGCCGACCAGTACCGGTACATTGCGCCGACGCGAGGCCTCGACCAGCGCGCGCACTTCATCCAGGTGCACGCCCACCGGCTTTTCCACCAGCACGGGTACGCCAGCCTCGATGCAGTCCAGCGCACTGGCGACGTGCAGGTTGTTGGGGTTGGCGACGATCACGGCCTCGGGGCGCGCGCTTTCCAGCATGTGCCGATGGTCGAAGAAGCACGGCACGCCGCATTCGGCGGCAAAGGCCTCGGCCTGCGGGCCCGGGTCGGCCACGGCACACAAACGGGCTTGCGGCACATTGAGCAGATGCCGGTAATGCTGGCGGCCCATTATGCCAGCGCCGATCAAGGCGATACGAAGGGGTGCGTTCAACAGCCTGTCCTCTTGTGATTGTTGTATTGGAAATTCCGGAACAACGTTCCGCAATCTGCCTTGAACAATCTAGAACCAGGTTCTGCTTTTCAAAAGCACAGGTAGCACAGACTGTGCGGTTATCGACCAGAAACGCGCGCACTCAGGCAAATAGCTCGCTCGCCCGGCTGGCCAGCGACAGTTCTTCCGTTGCTGCCAGCAGCAACGGCGCCAGCTCTGCCAGGCGGCTCTCTGCCAGGCGTGCACTGGGCCCGGCGATGCTCAGCACGCCAATCACATGGTCACTTTGCGGGCGCCGGACCACCGCTGCCAGGGCCGAGGTGCCAATCGCCGAGGTTTCCTCGACCCAAGCGTAACCGCGCTCACGCGCCCGGCGCAGATAGGCCAACAGCTCATCGGTGGAGCGTGGCGCCTTCGGGCCGAACTGGGCCGGGTCGGCAATCCCCTGACGCAACACCATCTGCAGCGCCTGTTCATCATCCAGGCTGGCTAGCCAGGCATGCCCGGACGCCGTGTAGAACAGCGGCGCATCGCGGCCCATGTCAGGGTCGTAGCGCAGCCCTGAGCGGGCGCCCTGGGATTTGGCGATCCAGGTCTGGCGAGCACCGTCAATCACGCCCAGACGCACCAGTTCACCGCTGTCCTGGGCCAGGCGGTCGAGTATCGGCTGGATGATGTCGGCGCCGCTGCTGGCCAGGTAACGAAAGCCCAGTGCCACCAGCTTGGCGGAGAGCTGGTAGCGGCTGTTGTCACGGTTCTGCCGCACATAGCCCAGCCTTGCCAGCTCGGTGAGCATGCGGTGGGTAGCACTCTTGGGGATGTCCATGCGCTCGGCCAGGGTTTGCAAAGGCAGCCCCTGCGGTTCACCGGCCAGGTGTTCTACAAGACTGAAGGCGCGTTCGATCTGACTACCAGCCATGACTCAGGTCCCTGAAAATTTTTGCGGATTCTAGAAGATGATTCCACAGGCCCGATACCGGGCGCAGCAAGGTCAGCGAAAATTGTCCGGTGATCGCCCATAACTTGCCGGTCCGGGCCATCTCACCCTTGCAGGCTGATGTCCTGCCGCGAAGAATATGGAACCTTGTTCCAATAACAATAGAGGACGCTTGTAATGCCTTCCGCCCCGATAGAAACCGAATGCGATGTACTGGTCATAGGGTCCGGCGCCGCCGGTCTGGCTGCCGCGGTGACGGCCGCCTGGCATGGGCAGAAGGTGATCGTGGTGGAGAAGGAAGCGGTGTTCGGCGGTGCCACTGCCTGGTCCGGCGGCTGGGCCTGGGTGCCGCGCAACCCGCTGGCACGCCGGGCCGGCATCGAGGAAAGCATCGAGCAACCGCGCACTTACCTGCGTAACGAGCTGGGGGCGTATTACAACCAAGAGCGGGTAGACGCCTTCCTCGAGGCGTGCCCGCACATGGTGGCGTTCTTTGAACAGCACACGGCGTTGCAGTTTGCCGACGGCAACGGCATACCGGACATGCACGGCGACACGCCGGGTGCGGCCGAGGGTGGGCACCAGGTGATTGCCGCGCCCTATGACGCTCGCGAAGTGGGCGCACTGCTGCCACGCTTGCGCCAGCCCCTGCGCGAAACCTCGTTCATGGGCATGCCGATCATGGCCGGTGCCGACCTTGCCGCGTTCCTCAACCTGACCCGTTCGCCCAAGGCCTTGCTGCACGTCTGCAAGCGTTTTGGCCGCCACCTGTACCACCTGGCCCGGTATGGCCGGGCGATGTACCTGGTCAACGGCGTGGCATTGGTGGCGCGCCTGGCCAAGTCGGCACAGGACCTGGGCGTGCAGCTACAAGCGTCGGCACCGGCCACGCGCCTGTTGGTCGAGAACGCTCGGGTGTGTGGGGCAGTGATAGCCACAGCGCAGGGCGAACAACCGGTGCGTGCCAAAGCCGTGGTGCTGGCGGCAGGCGGCTTCCCCAACGACCCTGCGCGGCGCCAGCAACTGTTTCCCCGCGATGCCAGTGGCCACGACAACCTGGCCTTGCCGCCCAAGGGCTGCTCGGGCGACGGCCTGCGTCTGGGCGAGTCGGTTGGCGGCGTGGTGGCCACCGACCTGAAGTCGCCGGTGGCCTGGGCGCCAGTGTCGCGAGTGCCGTACCGCGACGGTAGTGTCGGCCACTTCCCGCACATCATCGAGCGCGGCAAGCCAGGCATCATCGGCGTGTTGGCCAATGGCAGGCGTTTCGTCAACGAAGCGCATGGTTATTACGACTACGTGGCGGCCATGATTGCGGCCGTACCGGCGCATGAGGAAGTGTGCTCGTGGCTGGTCTGCGACCACCGCTTCCTGCGCCGCTACGGCCTGGGCTACGCCCGACCGGCCCCGCTGCCGGTATGGCCGCACCTGCGCAGCGGCTACCTCAGGCGCGGCGCCACGCTCGAAGCGTTGGCCGAGGCTTGCGGCATCGACCCGGTCGGGCTGCAGGCCACGGTCAGCGAATTCAACCACCACGCCCGTAACGGCCAGGACCCCGCCTTCGGCCGTGGCTCCACACCCTTCAACCGCAAGCAGGGCGACCCGCAGCATGAAGGGCCCAACCCCTGCGTGGCACCGATCGAATACGGGCCGTTCTATGCGGTAAAGGTCCAACCCGGCTGTTTTGGAACCTTTGCCGGGCTGCGCACCGACGCCAGTGCCCGGGTGCTGGATGAGGCCGGGCAGCCCATCGTCGGCCTGTACGCGGCGGGTACCGACATGGCCAGTGTATTTGGCGGCTGGTACCCGTCGGGTGGCATCAACCTGGGCCCGGCGCTGACCTTTGGCTATGTGGCCGGGCGGCATATTGCCGGGGCGCGGGAATATGAATGCAACTGACCGGCCTTGCCGACAAGGAGCAAATCTGGTTACTTCGCCCAGTCAGCCCCGGCCCCATCCCAGGAACGCCACGATGATTCACGGCAAGACGCTGCAAGCATGGTGCAACTCCCACCCCCTGATCGAGGAGCTGGTGGGGCTGCGCGAAACCCGCTGGTTCAACCCGCACATCGCTCCGGCCGCCCAGGCCCTGGCCGATGTTGGCCTGGGCGCCGTCGATGTCAGTGCGGCCAGTGCCCGGTTAACGCGCTTTGCCCCGTACCTGGCCAGCGTATTTGCTGATACCGCCGCCAGCGGCGGCATCATCGAATCGCCATTGCGCCCGCTGCCCGCGCTGCACGCCACCTTGCTGCAGGAGGCCGGCCTGCGCGCCAGCGGTTCGCTGTGGCTCAAGGCCGACAGCGAACTGCCGATCTCCGGCTCGATCAAGGCCCGCGGCGGTATTCACGAGGTGCTCAAGCATGCCGAAGACCTGGCCCTGGCCGCCGGCCTGATCAGCCTCGACAGCGACTACCGGGCGCTGGACAGCGACCAGGCGCGGGCGTTTTTCAGGCGCTACAAGGTTGCCGTCGGTTCGACCGGTAACCTCGGCCTGTCGATCGGCATCATCAGCGCCAGGCTGGGTTTCCAGGCCACCGTGCACATGTCGGCCGATGCTCGCCAGTGGAAGAAGGACAAACTGCGCGGCCATGGCGTGAATGTGGTCGAGTATGCCAGCGACTACAGCGTCGCGGTGGCGCAAGGCCGCCAGCAGGCGGCGGCGGACCCGACCTGCTATTTCGTCGATGACGAGAACTCGCCGCACCTGTTCCTTGGCTACGCCGTTGCCGCCGAGCGGCTTGCCCGGCAGTTCGACGCGGCCGGTATCCAGGTGGATGCCGAGCATCCGTTGTTCGTCTACCTGCCCTGCGGTGTCGGCGGGGGCCCCGGTGGCGTGGCGTTCGGCCTGAAGCTGCTGTGGGGCGACCATGTGCACTGCCTGTTCGCCGAACCCACCCACTCGCCATGCATGTTCCTGGGGGTGTACAGCGGGCTGCATGACGCCACCAGCGTGCAGGATTTCGGCATCGACAACCTGACCGCCGCAGACGGCCTGGCGGTGGGCCGCCCTTCAGGCTTCGTCGGCAAGGCCATGCAGCGCTTGCTCGATGGGTATTACACCGTCAGCGACGAAACGTTGTACCGGCTGTTGGTACTGGCCCATGACCTGGAACATGTACGGCTGGAACCTTCGGCGCTGGCGGGTATGCCGGGCATGGTCAAGGTGCTTGAAGCGCCCGAATACCTGGCCCGCATGGGCTTGTCGAGCGAGCGTATGGCCAGGGCCACGCACCTGGTGTGGGGGACCGGCGGCAGCATGGTACCGGAGACGGAATTTGCTGCTTATCTGAGCAAAGGCCGCTACCCAGGCACCTAGCGCCCGGGCCCTGGGCCGGCAGCGCCAGGGCTTGCTGGAACGGCTATGTCAGTCGACGAGAATCTTGGGATTGGAACTGCCCCATACGGTGTACAGGTCGGCCAGCAGCGCGCCGTTGATTTCTTCGATCTCGGCCTGGGTGATCTCGCCCTGGGCCTGCTTGCCGAACAACACCACTTCGTTGCCATCCTTCACATCAGGGAAGTCGGTGACATCGACCATCAAGGTGTTCATCGACACCTTGCCCACCACCGGCACGCGGTGGCCGTTGATCAACACATGGCCTTTGTTGGTGAACACGCGGCGATAGCCATCGGAGTAGCCGACGGTAATGTTGGCCAGGCGCGAATCACGGCTCAGGGTGAAGGTGCGGTCGTAGCCGACAGTGTTACCGGCCGGGTAGCTGTGCACCGCCGCCACATGCGACTTGAACTGCATGACCCGCTGGTACTCGGTGTGCGTCGGTACGGTATCGCCGAACAGCGCGCCACCGGTGCGCACCATGTCCAGGCGCGCTTCCGGCACTTCCAGCGTCGCGAAGGAGTTGGCCGCGTGCAGGGTGAGCTTGCTGCGATCCAGCTTGGCATGCTTGATCAGCCAGGCGGTCTGCTCGTTGAAGGCAACCAGGCCTTTACGCACATCGTCTTTGTCTTCCACGGCGAAGTGGGTCATCAGCGCAACCACCTTGAGGTGCTTCTGGTCGGTGATTTGCAGTGCTTCGCCACGGCCGGACCAAGTGGTCATCTCTACCCCGTTGCGGCTCATGCCGCTGGAATTGAGCGCGAGGTGGATGCGCAAGGTCTTGCCGTGACGCTCGGCCAGGGCATCGAGCTGGCGCGCGAACTCGGCGCTGCCGACCAGTTCTTCCATATCGTACTGCAGGGCATCTTCCACCTCACCAAGGCTGGCCAGGCGCACCCGCACCAGCTGCCCGGTGAAGCCACTGGCACGGACCACACGGGCTTCCTCGTTGCTGGCCACCGCCACGCAGGGCACGCCCTGGGCAATGATCGATGGCATCACCAGGCCGATGCCGTGGCCATAGGCGTCGGCCTTGAGCACGGCGCACAGCCTGGACTTGGCACCCAGCTCTGCCTGCAAGGTACGAATGTTGTGCTGCAGCGCGCTGGCGCTGATTTCGACCCAGGCGTTGCTGTTCTGCACAGTCAGGGCGGTGGTGCCGTTATCCATCGACAGCGGCGGTGCGGCGTACAGCGGGGCTTGGCCAGTGATCAGCAGAGCGAGGGAGGCAGCCAGGAAGGTACGGCGAAATGGCATGGTGATTTCTCTGTTCTTCTTTTGGTGATGTATGCGGCCTGGCAACCACAGGGGTGTATTGACGGTCGGCAGGCCATCGGCGAGGGTGCCACAGCCAGCGGGGGATGGCCAGCTGGCCGCACCCAGCCAACACAGGCAGGGTTGCAGTAGCGCTGCGGCGAAGCCTCAGTAGCCGGTCATCTCCAGATACCCGCGCCCCCCCGCACTGCCGGTCAACCGCACCGGCCCTTCCCAATACGGGAACCGCGTGTCCATCCACGCCTGCGGCTCCAGCGCCTCTGCCTGCACATCCAGCCCATGCCCCGGCACCTGCACCCGCCACCGCGTCGGCACGCGCTTGCCATTTTTCTGCCGCGTCCAAGCCTGCGCCTGCAACTGGATCTGCGCCCCCGCCAGCGCCACCACTTCACCTTGCGGGCCAACCCAGGTCCCGGCGCGATACGCCTCGCCCTGGGCCTGGCGCACCTGGAACAACATCAGCTTGGCGCCGTTGTCCAGGTGCAGCGAAAACCAGTCCCAACCGGTCTGCCCGGGGGCCAAGGGCTGGCTGCTCCACTCCCGGTCCAGCCAGGCCTGGCCGGTGACAGCAATGCACTGGCCGCCACGCTGCACATACCCACGCACGCGGTAATACGGCTGGCTGTAGTAATACGAAGCCTGCCCTTTGCCGGATTTCTCGCTGTAGCCCTGCTCGCCATGCAACACCAGGGGCCCATCGCTGTGCAGTTGCAAGTCGTAGCGAAAGCCCTCGGCGGAGGCCAGCATCTGCAGGTTCTCCATGCCAGCGCTGCCCTGCAGCAACCAGTCATTGATCCACGCCCGGAACGGCCGGGCCTGGATGCCAGCTTGGCCTATCCCCCCGCGTGCCAGGGTTTCACCCGACTGGTGGCCGTCCGGGCCGGTCAACGCCGCGTGCCCCAGCCACAGGTTCGGGCTGTTCCAGCCGGCAGTGTCCGGGCCTGGGCGCAGGGCCGAGCGGAATAGCGTCCATTGCACGCCCCAGTCGCGCTGGCGGGCATCCTGCAGGTTGGCGGTGACGTACCACCATTCGATGCGAAAGCCATCGTGCGCCCCGTGGTCACGTGGAAATTCCAGCCGATGCTCGCGGGTTACCTGGCTGAATGTGCCAGCCTGCTGGCCGAGCCCGGCATAGCTTTGTTCCGCCGGCTGGTCGCAGCCGCCCAGCACGCCGAACAGCAACAGCCACACGCTACGCTTCATCGGTGAACTGCCTCAACAGTTCGCGTGGCTGGCGGCGCGCCAGTTGCCACAAGGGCCAGGCGCTGGCCAACAGGCTGCTCAGCAACGCCAGCAGGGCCAACTGCAATAGCTGTGCAGGAAACACGTAAAGCGGCAGGCGCCAGCCGAATGCCTGCACGTTCAGCACCGCGACCAGGCACCAGGCCAACAGGATACCCAACGGGATGGCCAGCAGCACGGTGAGGCTGCTCAGCAGCAGCGTCTGCCCGAGGCTCAGCCAGGCCAGTTGCGCACGCCGCACCCCCAGTGCCCACAAGGGCGCCAACTGGCCCAGGCGGGTCTGGCCCAGGGTCAGCAGGTTGATGAACAGCGCCACCCCGGCCACGCCAAGGGTCAGGCTGTTGAGCGCGGCGGTGGCGGCAAAGGTACGGTTGAACACCTCGGTCGACCAGCGTTTCAGTCGGGCCTGCTCGACCACCCGGCTGTCGTCGAGGGTAAAGCGCTGCTGCAGTGCGGCCATGAGCGATGGCACCTGGTCTGCGGCCAGATCGACGCTCAAGCCCGTCAGGCTTGCCTGCGGCCAGTGCTCGCGTAAAGCGTCGGCGCCGACCAGTACGTGGCCCTTGGGGTTGCCATAATCGGCATAGACTCCTACGACTGTCAGCACACGCGGGCTGTCTGCCGGCAGCCTCAGGCTGTCCCCCAGGTGCAGGCGCAGACGCCTGGCCAGTTGTTCGCTGAGCATCACGGCTTGCCCACTGGCCAGTCGCTCCCAGGCGCCCGGCTGTTGCTCCAGCAATGGCCAGCGTGTTCGATAGACGGGATGGTCGACGATGCCCTGAAGCTGCACTGGCCAACCTTGCAGCTGCGTTTCCACGCGCCAGACAGGCAGTAGCGTGCCGGGCACGGGTTGCTGCTTGAGCCACTCGGCAATCTGCAGGCCTTGGGCGGTATCCCGTGGGGTGATGTACAGCTCGGCCGACAGGCGCTGGTCAAGCCAGCCGACAAAGGTCTTGCGAAAGCCTTCGGTCATGCTGCCTACCCCGACAGTGGCGGCCAGCGCCAGCAACAGGGCCATCAGCGCGAGCCCCAAGGCGGGCAGTTGCTGACGGCTATCGGCGACGAACCATTGCGCCAATGGTCGCCGGCAACGGCGCGCCAGCCAGGCCAGCGCGCTGTCAAGCAAGGCTGGCAGCAGCAGCGCAGCCGCCAGCAGTAGCCCCGCCAGCAGGCCGAACGCGCTGGGCAGGCTGTTACCCAGCAGGCCACAGCCCAGGGCCAACACCAGCAGCAGGCCCGCCAGCACAGCCTGACGCTGCAGCCACGGCCCCTGCGCCAGGCGCCAGGCCTGGGGTTGTGCCAGCGCCAGCAACGGTAACCGTGCAGCGCGCAATACGCTGCCGACCCCGGCCAGCAATGCCCCCACCACGCCAACCAGCACCCCCGCCAACCACCACCACGCCGGCAGGCTCAGCGTACCGGCCACCTGGGCGCCATACAGGCCGCGCAGGCTGGCGGCCACATCAGGCAGCAGCCACGCCGCCAGCGCGTACCCACTGGCCACCCCGGCGACACCGCCCAGCACGGCGAACAGGCCCAGTTCCAGCACCAGCGCCCATAACAGGACCTTCAGGCTGATGCCGCAAGCACGCAGGTTGCGTATCAGCCCGCGCCGCTGTTCCAGCGCCAGGCCGATCGCGGCATGGGCGATGAACAGGCCGACGACGAACGCCAGCAGGCCCAGTGCTGTCAGGTTGAGGTGGAAACTGTCGGTCAGCCGCTGCAGGCCGCCGTCATCCTGCCGGGGTTGCCATTCAAGCTCGGCAGCGACTTGCCCCGGCAGCGGCCCCGGCGCGGTGGCCAGCAGGCGCGACAACTGGCCAGGCGCGTGCAGCAGCGCTTGCGCGTGGCCGATATCGACCACCATCACCCCTGGGGCCAGTGCAGGCTGCAGCACCACCGGTGGCAGTAGTTGCCCTTCGCTGTCGCGTATCGCTTCCCCGGGGGCTATGTTCAGTTGACGCAGCAGGTCTGGTCCGACCCAGGCTTGCCCAGGCAGGCCGATGAACGCCTGCAAGTCGAATGCCTGTGGCTGTACGCCGGCAATGCTGCTGGCCGGCGGCAGGCTCAATGGCTCTATGCCGATCAACCGCACGCTGCGCGCCGGCTCGCCCGGCAGACGCAGGCGGCCTTCCAGTACCGGGCTCAGCGCCCAGCCCAGCCTGCGCAGTTGCACGTACAGTGCCTGGTCGAAGCGTTCGCCATGGCGCGGCACCAGCTGCGCCTGCAGCGGCGCCGCCAATACCGCGCTGGCACGGGCATAGTCGCTGCGCGCCTGGCTGTTAAGCGCCTGCACACCGGTCCACAAAGCCGTGGCCAGCCACAGGCCGGTGAGGATGCTGAAGCACTGCGCACGGTGGCGCCGCCAATGGCTGAGCAGTGCCCACAGGGCCAGCGACAGCAGTCTCATCGACCCGGTTCGGCGCGCACGCGGCCGACCTGCAAGTAGCAACGCTGCTGCAAGCGCGCCGCCAGGCGCGGGCTGTGGGTCACCATCAGCACACCGCTGCCGGCCTCGGCGACCAGTTGCAGCAGCAAACTCAGCACTTCGTCGCTGCTGGCTTCATCGAGGCTGCCGGTAGGCTCGTCGGCCAGCAGCCAGGACGGGCGCCCGGCCAGCGCACGGCCGATGGCAACCCGTTGCTGCTGGCCGCCGGACAGCTGTTCGGGGTAGCGCGCAAGCAAACCCGTCAGGCCCAGGCGTTGTGCCAGATACGCGACCCAATGCGGGTCATGCCGCGCAGCCAGGCGCGCCTGGAAGGCAAGGTTGGCCGCCACGTCCAGGCTGCTGATCAGGTTGTACTGCTGGAACACCAGGCCAACCGCCTCGCGCCGCCATAGCGCCAGCGACGCTTCGCAACGGCTGTCGAGGGCGGCGCCGTCGATCAGGATACGGCCGCTGTCGGCGCGATCGAGGCCGGCCACCAGGTGCAGCAAGGTGCTTTTGCCACTGCCTGATTCACCCATCAGCGCCAGGCTGCTGCCGCGTGCCAGGTGCAGGTCGACGCCCTGCAATACCGGCTGCAGGCCTTGTGGGGTGGGGAACGATTTGTACAGTTGTTCGATGACCAGCATCGATGGGCCTTGGTCGGTTCAGGTGTCCTTTAGGAATAGCAGGTTCGGCGCGATGCGCGTGTATCGTTCCATCGGCAGTTTGCAGCCCGCCGACCCGGTGATGAACAAATCTTCATCTTGCCGGCGGGCCGCATGATCATGGGCGTAGCGACCGTCGCCCGGTTGCTGCACGCGGCCTTCGCCTTGAGAGGGCCTGGCACCTTGCGTAGCATCACCGCCCCCGCACCCACAGGCCCGGCGTGTACAGGCCCACGTCTTACCCAGCCACGCCACCCGCAGACGAAACCGCCGATGCCGCAACCCATCCCTCTCAAGGACCACGAAAAGGAAAAGCACCTGGTCAACCGCCGGCTTCTGGCCTGCGCCGCCCTGGTCTTCAGCCTGTGCGCCGTCCTGGTGGGTAGGCTCTATGTGCTGCAGGTGGTGCAACATGACCAGCAGAGCGCCGTGTCGGAAAACAACCGCGTTCACGTGCTGCCCATCGCCCCCGAGCGTGGCCTGATCTATGACCGCAACGGCGTGGTCCTGGCCGCCAACAAGCCCAGCTTCGACCTGACCATGACCCGCGAACGGGCCGGCGGCGACACGGCCAAGGTGCTCGACACCCTGACCCAGGTCCTGGGCCTGGGCGAAGACGAGCGCAAGCAGTTCGACAAGGACCTGCGCCGGGGCCGCAAGCCGTTCGAGCCGGTCACCTTGATGGTCGGCCTGAGCGAAGAGCAGATCGCCCTGGTCGCAGTGAACCAGTTCCGTCTGCCAGGCCTGGAGGTCGAACCGCAGTTCATCCGCGAATACCCGCTGGCCGAGCACTTCGCCCATTCGGTGGGCTACGTGGGGCGGATCAACGAAAAAGAGGCCAAGGCCCTCGACAACACCGAATACCGTGGCACCCAGTCGATCGGCAAGACCGGCATCGAACATTTCTACGAAAGCCAGCTGCACGGCCACGTGGGTTATGAGGAGGTCGAGACCAACGCCCAGGGTCGGGTGATGCGGGTGCTCAACCACAAGGACCCGACCCCCGGCCAGGATATCGTCCTGACCCTCGACGCGCACTTGCAACTGGCAGCGGAAAAAGCGCTGGGCGACCGCCGTGGCTCGGTGGTGGTGCTCGACCCGGCCAACGGCGATGTGCTGGCCATGGTCAGCAACCCCAGCTTCGACCCCAACCTGTTCGTCAAGGGCATCAGCTTCCAGCAGTACGCCGCGCTGCGCGACTCCATCGACCGGCCCCTGTTCAACCGTGTGCTGCGCGGCCTTTACGCACCGGGCTCGACGGTCAAGCCGGAGGTCGCAATCGCCGGCCTCGACAGCGGCGTGATCACCCCGGGCAGCCGGGTCTTCGACCCGGGCTACTACGAACTGCCCAACTATGACCACAAGTACCGCAACTGGAACCGTAGCGGCGATGGCTGGGTGGACATGTACACCGCCATCATGCGCTCCAACGACACCTACTTCTACGACCTGGCCCACAAGCTCGGCATCGACCGCCTGCACGACTACCTGGCCGAGTTCGGCCTGGGCCAGAAGGTGTCGCTGGACATGTTCGAGGAAGCCTCGGGGTTGATGCCATCGGCCGAGTGGAAACGTGCCACGCGGCGCCAGGCCTGGTTCCCGGGCGAGACGCTGATCCTTGGCATCGGCCAGGGCTACATGCAGGTCACCCCGCTGCAACTGGCCCAGGCCACCAGCCTGCTGGCGAGCAAGGGCGTCTGGCACCGCCCGCACCTGGCGAGGAGCGTGGGCGGCGTGGCCCCGGTCGATCCCCACCCAATGCCCGACATCGTGCTGCATGACAAGCATGCCTGGGACCAGGTCAGCCAGGGCATGCAGATGGTCATGCACGACCCGCGGGGGATCGCCCGTGCCGCCGCGGCTGGCGCGCAGTACCGGATTGCCGGCAAGAGCGGCACCGCGCAGGTGGTGGCGATCAGGCAAGGCGAGCGCTACAACCGCGACAAGACCCAGGAGCGGCACCGCGACAACGCCCTGTTCGTCGGCTTTGCGCCCGCCGAGCACCCGAGCGTGGTGGTAGCGGTGATGATCGAGAACGGGGAAGCCGGCGGACGGGTGGCGGGCCCGGTGGTACGCGAGGTGATGGATGCCTATCTGCTGGACGACCAGGGGCATCTGAAGCCTGAATATGCCGGGGGCGCAGCCGCGCATGCTGCGCCACACAGCTAGGGGCGCACCGCCGAACAGCCTGCCGTGCGAGGCATCAGCGCGGACGGGCGCTCCAGCTTGGCAGTGCCTTGATCCTGGCAAGCCCGAGCAGAGCACGCCGGGCTCGCCACAGTCCATGCATGCATTTGGCCGGCTGAGCGCAGCCTACCGTGGAACACCCATGGAACTCCGGGCACCTCCGTGCGTTCTTAAACACTGAGTGGTTTATTTCCCTGTGCTTCACGTTACTGGAGAACATGCCATGCGCCACCTACTCCTCGCCCCTGCCTTGCTGCTCCTGCTGCCTGCCGGTGCTGCCCTGGCTGACGTCGACGCGGGCGACGTCGCCACCTCTGCCGGTGTTTCCGCTTCGCTCTACTCGACCTTCAAGGACGACAAACGGATCATCCCGGCGCGCGACGAGCTTTCCGCTTACGTCGCCAGCGGCGGTGCAATCCGTGGCGCCTACGTGGAGGCGGCACTGGAGCAAGCGCGCAAGGAACATCCTGGCCTGCAGGCCAGTGATGAAGAACTGGCCCAGGCCATCCTGTCGCAGGACGATACCGTAGGCAATCACTGACCCGGGCCGTCCGCTGCTGAACCCGCCTCCACAAGGCCACCAAGGCCGTTGCTGGACGGGTTCAGCCGCGCAAGGGCCGGCACCGGTGAGGTTCACCCCCAACCATCCATGCGCATGGTCGCCCGCACCAGGCGCTGCTCCTCCTGCTCGATTTCGCGCAAGCTGTCGCGGATGCCGTTGATGTGCTCCCGTGCCGCCCTCTGCGCCTGCTCGGGCAACTGCTCCATGACGGCGTGATACAACCGTGCATGCTGACGGTCGATCTGGCGCTTCTGCGCCGGGCGGCAATACAGGTTGTTGACCGACGCGAACACCGTGCTCAAGGTCAGGTCGTTGAGCGATTGCAAGGTCAGTACCAGCACCGGGTTGTGCGACGCCTCGCTGATCGCGCGGTGGAAGGCATGGTCGCGGCGGGCATGCTCACGGGCATCAAGCGCCTCGTGGCCGGCATGCGCGGCAAGCATCTCGTCATAGCGCCGGCGAATCAGCAGGCGGTCGATATCGGTGGCACGCAAGGCGGCCAGGCGCGCCGATTCGGCCTCCAGCAGCGCGCGCACTTCCAGCAGGTCGAACAGCGTACGTGGCTGCGAGCTGAACAGGTGCATCAACGGTGTGCCCCCGGCCCGCCCGGTCAGGTCGGCGACAAACGAACCACGGCCCTGCTCGGTATCGATGATGCCGCGCCCACGCAGGATGCGCAGGCCTTCCCGCAGCGCCGAACGCGAGCACCCGAGCTTTTCCACCAGGCGCCGCTCCGACGGCAGGGCCTGGCCGACCTTCAGCACACCCTCGACAATCAGCCGTTCGACCCGTTCGGCCACCTGGTCGGCGACCTTGACCTTGCCTTCAGTAGCCATTGCGCACCCTCCTGCTGGTAGGACCACTTTGCCTGCCGACCTCAATCTAGCCGAGTGATACCGCCAATAACCAGCGCGTCTGGCAAAAACTGGTAGGACCAGCTTCCCGGCTACTCGACCCCAACCGCTGTGACGCGCAGGCTGCAAAGGGTGAGCGATGTGCCAACAACGACAATAACCGTTGCCGAGTGAGCCCATGAACATCCTGTACGACGAACGCGTCGATGGCGCACTGCCCGCCGTGGACCAGGCGGCCCTGCTGCAGGCGCTGCGCGATGCCCTGCCGGACCTCGAGGTACTGCACCGCGAGGAAGACCTCAAACCCTACGAATGCGATGGCCTTTCCGCCTACCGCACGGTGCCGCTGCTGGTAGTGCTGCCCGAGCGCCTGGAGCAGGTGCAGGCATTGCTCAGGCTCTGCCACCAGCGCGGCGTCCCGGTGGTCGCGCGCGGCGCCGGTACCGGCCTGTCGGGCGGCGCCTTGCCGCTGGCCAAGGGCATCCTGCTGGTGATGGCGCGCTTCAACCGCATCCTCGAGGTCAACCCGCAGGGCCGCTTCGCCCGGGTGCAGCCCGGCGTGCGCAACCTGGCCATCTCCCAGGCCGCGGCACCGCACGGCCTGTACTATGCACCAGACCCGTCCTCGCAAATTGCCTGTTCCATCGGCGGCAACGTTGCCGAAAACGCCGGTGGCGTGCACTGCCTGAAGTACGGCCTGACCGTGCACAACCTGTTGAAGGTCGAGATCCTGACGGTCGAAGGCGAACGCCTGACCTTGGGCAGCGATGCCCTGGACAGCCCCGGTTTCGACCTGCTGGCACTGTTCACCGGCTCCGAAGGCATGCTCGGCATCGTCACCGAAGTCACCGTCAAGCTACTGCCCAAACCCCAGGTGGCGCGGGTGCTGCTGGCCAGTTTCGAGCGCGTCGAGGATGCCGGCCGGGCCGTGGCCGAGATCATCGCCGCCGGGATCATCCCCGGTGGCCTGGAAATGATGGACAACCTGGCGATCCGTGCCGCCGAGGACTTCATCCACGCCGGCTACCCGGTGGACGCGGCAGCCATCCTGCTGTGCGAGCTGGATGGGGTCGAAGCCGACGTGCACGATGATTGCGACAGGGTCGCCGCCGTGCTGGCCCGGGCCGGGGCGCGCGAGGTGCGGCTGGCCAGTGACGAGGCCGAACGTGTGCGCTTCTGGGCCGGGCGCAAGAACGCCTTCCCGGCAGTGGGGCGCATTTCCCCGGACTACTACTGCATGGACGGCACCATCCCGCGCCGCGAGCTGCCGCGGGTGCTCAAGGGCATCAGCGACCTGTCCCGCGAGTATGGCCTGCGCGTGGCCAACGTGTTCCACGCCGGCGACGGCAACATGCATCCGCTGATCCTGTTCGATGCCAACCTGCCCGGTGAACTGCAGCGCGCCGAGGCCATCGGCGGCAAGATCCTCGAGCTGTGCGTGGCCGTCGGCGGCAGCATCACCGGCGAGCATGGTGTCGGGCGCGAGAAGATCAACCAGATGTGCGCGCAGTTCAGCGCCGACGAAATCACCCTGTTCCATGCGGTCAAGGCCGCCTTCGACCCGAAGGGCCTGCTCAACCCCGGCAAGAACATCCCCACCCTGCACCGCTGCGCCGAATTCGGCGCGATGCACGTGCACCATGGACAACTGCCCTTCCCCGAGCTGGAGCGCTTCTGATGAGCATGGACCGTGATATGAGCCAGGCCCTGCTGGAGCAGGTCAGCCAGGCATTGAACCAGGCTACGGCGCTGCGTATCCAGGGGGGCAACAGCAAGGCCATGCTCGGCAACCCGGTGGCCGGCGACGTGCTGGACACCCGCAGCCACCGCGGCATCGTCAGCTACGACCCGACCGAGCTGGTGCTCACCGCCCGGGCCGGCACGCCGCTGCACGAAATCGAGGCGGTGCTGCACGAAGCCGGCCAGATGCTGCCCTGCGAGCCGCCACACCTGGGCCCCGAGGCCACCGTGGGGGGCATGGTCGCAGCCGGGCTGTCAGGGCCACGGCGGCCGTGGGCCGGGTCGGTGCGTGACTACGTGCTGGGGACACGGCTGATAACCGGCCATGGCAAGTTGCTGCGCTTCGGTGGCGAGGTGATGAAGAACGTCGCCGGTTACGACGTGTCACGGCTGATGGCGGGCAGCTTCGGTTGCCTGGGACTGCTGACCGAAGTGTCGCTGAAAGTGCTGCCGCGTCCGCGCCAGTGCCTGAGCCTGCGCCTGCCGATGAGCCGCCACGAAGCGCTGCTGGAACTCGCCGAATGGGGCCAGCAACCGCTGCCGATCAGTGCCGCCTGCCATGACGGCGACGCGCTGTACCTGCGCCTGGAAGGCGGTGAAGGCTCGGTCCAGTCAGCGCGCCAGCGCCTGGGCGGCGAAGCGCTCGACAGCCGCTTCTGGAGCGACCTGCGCGAGCAGCGCCTGGCGTTCTTTGCCGACCCTGCACCGCTATGGCGCCTGTCGGTGCCGCTGGCCACCGGCGAACTGGAGTTGCCCGGCCGGCAACTGCTTGATTGGGGTGGCGCCCAGCGCTGGCTGAAGTCCACCGCAGCAGCACAGGACATCCGCGAACGGGTGGCCAGGGCCGGTGGCCATGCCACCTGTTACGTCCCAGGCGTTACCAGCAGCCCACCGCTGCCCACCGCGCTGCTGCATTACCACCGCGCCCTCAAGCAGCAACTCGACCCCCAGGGCATCTTCAACCCTGGCCGCCTGTACCCGGACCTGTGAGCCCAGACCATGCAAACCAACCTTAGCGAAAGCGCCCGGCGCCTGGCCCGCGCCGACGAAGCCGAAAGCATCCTGCGCTCCTGTGTGCATTGTGGTTTCTGCACCGCCACCTGCCCCACCTACCAGTTGCTGGGCGATGAGCTGGACGGCCCACGCGGGCGTATCTACCTGATCAAGCAGGTGCTCGAAGGCGAGCCCGTGAGCGCCAGTACCCAGACACATCTGGACCGCTGCCTGAGCTGCCGCAATTGCGAAACCACCTGCCCTTCCGGGGTGAAGTACCACGACTTGCTGGATATCGGCCGCGCCGTGGTCGACCAGCAGGTACCACGCCCACTCGGCCAGCGCCTGCTGCGCCACGGCCTGCGTGCGGTGGTGCCGCGCCCGGCGCTGTTCAAGACCCTGACCCGCAGCGGCCAGGCGCTGCGCCCACTGCTGCCGGCCACCCTCAGGCACAAGCTGCCGGCTCGCGCTGCCGCCCCCGGCGTGCGTCCGGTAGCCCGTCATGCGCGGCGGGTCCTGCTGCTGGAAGGCTGCGTGCAACCGGCCCTGTCGCCCAACACCAATGCTGCCGCCGCACGCCTGCTGGACCGCCTGGGCATCAGCGTGGAGCCGATCCACCAAGCCGGTTGCTGTGGCGCGGTGGACTACCACCTCGATGCCCAGGCACAAGGCCTGCAACGCGCGCGGCGCAATATCGACGCCTGGTGGCCCGCCATCGAGGCCGGCGCCGAGGCCATCGTGCAAACCGCCAGCGGCTGTGGCGCATTCGTGCGCGATTATGGCCACCTGCTGGAAAACGACCCGCACTACGCTGCCAAGGCCGCACGCGTCAGCGCGCTGTCGCGCGACCTGGTGGAGGTACTGCGCGACGAGCCGGTCGAGCAACTGGGTCTGTGCGCCGAACAGCGCCTGGCCTTCCATTGCCCATGCACCCTGCAACACGCGCTGAAACTGGGCGGTGCCGTGGAAGCCTTGCTCACACGCCTGGGTTTCACCCTTACCGCGGTCGCCGACAGCCACCTGTGCTGCGGCTCGGCCGGCACCTACTCGCTGACCCAGCCTGAGCTGTCGCGGCAACTGCGCGACAACCGCCTCAACGCCCTGGAAAGCGGCAAACCGCAAGTCATCGCCACCGCCAACATCGGCTGCCAGGCCCACCTCGACGGGGCCAGGCGCACGCCGGTGCGGCACTGGATCGAAATCGTCGAAGCAGCCTTGAATCCGGAGAACCACCATGCATAGCAAGCCCGTTATCGGCCAGGCCGAAGTCGCCCGAGTGCTGAGCGCCGCCCGCCAGGAAGCCCTGGCGCAACACTGGAGCGTGACCATCGCCGTGGTCGACGACGGCGGCCACCCGTTGGCCCTGGAACGCCTGGACGGCTGCGCCCCGGCGAGCGCCTACATCGCCGTGGAAAAGGCGCGCAGCGCAGCGCTTGGGCGCAGGGAGACGCGCGATTACGAGGAAATGGTCAATGCAGGCCGCACGGCGTTCGTCACCGCACCACTGCTGACCTGCCTGGAGGGCGGCGTACCGCTGCGGGTGGAGGGCCAGGTGGTAGGCGCCATTGGCGTTTCCGGGGTCAAGCCCGGGCAGGATGCCCAGGTGGCCATGGCCGCAGCTGCAGCCCTCTGAATCCTGTGCACTCACTTTCCGCAGACAGACTATCGAGCCAACAGACATGCCAAACCACCCACTGCACATCGCCCCCACCCTGCAGCGTTTCATCGAAGACGAGGTGCTGCCCGGCACCGGTATCGAGGCCTGCGCCTTCTGGCAAGGCTTCAGCACCCTGGTTCATGACCTCGCCCCGCACAACCGCACCCTGCTCGCCGAACGCGAGCGCCTGCAGGCCGAACTGGACCACTGGCACCGCCAGCACCCCGGCCCGATCAATGACATGGCCGCCTATCAGCAATTCCTGCGCAGCATCGGCTACCTCGTGGAAGCGCCCGCCAGGGTGCAGGTCGGTACCCGCAACGTCGACCGCGAAATTGCCGTGCAGGCCGGCCCGCAGCTGGTGGTACCGCTGAGCAACGCCCGCTATGCCCTGAATGCCGCCAACGCCCGCTGGGGCTCGCTGTACGATGCGCTGTATGGCACCGATGCCATCGCCGAAACCGAGGGTGCCGAACGTGGCCACGGCTACAACCCGGTACGCGGCGCCAAGGTAATTGCCTTTGGCCGCCAGTTCCTCGATGCCAGTGCGACGCTACAAGGAGCATCACATGGCGATGCCAGGGCCTACACGGTCAACCAGGGCAGGCTGCAAGTCACCTTGGCCGATGGCCGCCAGGTCGGTCTTGAACACCCTGGGCAATGGCGCGGCTACCAAGGTGAGCCGAACAGGCCGAGCGCGATCCTGTTGCAACATCACCAGCTGCATTTCGAAATCCAGATCGACCCCAGCCACGCGATCGGCCAGCAGGACCCGGCCGGGGTCAAGGACATTCTCCTGGAGGCGGCGCTCACCACCATCATCGATTGCGAAGACTCCGTGGCCGCGGTGGATGCCGACGACAAGGTCAACGTGTACCGCAACTGGCTCGGCCTGATGAAGGGCGACCTCAGCGAACGGGTCAGCAAGGGCGGCAAGACCTTTGTTCGCAGCCTGGCGGCAGACCGCGACTACCAAGGCGCGGACGGCCAGCCATTGACCCTGCCGGGCCGCTCGCTGCTGTTCATCCGCAACGTGGGCCACCTGATGACCAACCCGGCCATTCTCGACCGTGACGGCCAGGAGATTCCGGAAGGCATCCTCGATGCCGTGGTCACCAGCCTGATCGGCCTGCACGACCTCAAGCGCCGTGGCAATTCCCGCGAGGGCAGCCTGTACATCGTCAAACCGAAGATGCACGGGCCAGCCGAAGTGGCCTTCGCCGACCAACTGTTCAGCCGCGTCGAAGCCCTGCTGGGCCTGCCTGCGTATACGCTGAAGATGGGCATCATGGACGAGGAGCGGCGAACCAGCGTCAACCTCAAGGCCTGCATCGCCAACGCCGCGTCACGCGTGGTGTTCATCAACACCGGCTTCCTCGACCGCACCGGCGACGAGATGCACACGGCCATGGAAGCCGGTGCCATGCTGCGCAAGGGCGACATGAAGGGCAGCGCCTGGATCCAGGCCTACGAGCGCAGCAACGTGCTGGTCGGGCTGGCCTGCGGCCTGCGCGGCAAGGCGCAGATCGGCAAGGGCATGTGGGCCATGCCCGACCTGATGGCGGCCATGCTCGAACAGAAAGTCGCCCAGCCCAGGGCTGGCGCCAACACCGCCTGGGTGCCCTCGCCCACTGCCGCGACGCTGCATGCGCTGCATTATCACCAGGTGGATGTGGCTGCCGTGCAGCAAGCGCTGGAACAGGTTGACCCAGATGCCCAGCGGGCCGAGCTGCTGCATGACTTGCTCAGTGTCCCGGTCAGTCCCGATCGCCCCTGGACCGCGAACGAGATCCAGGCCGAGCTCGACAACAACTGCCAGGGCATCCTCGGCTACGTGGTGCGCTGGGTCGAGCAAGGCGTCGGCTGTTCCAAGGTGCCAGATATCCATGACGTGGGCCTGATGGAAGATCGCGCGACCTTGCGGATTTCGGCACAGCACATTGCCAACTGGCTGCACCATGGAGTGGTGGGTGCCGAACAGGTCGAGGCGACCTTGCAGCGCATGGCCGCCGTGGTCGACCAGCAGAATGGCGCCGACCCGGCGTACCGGCCGATGGCGGCCGATTTCGCCGCCTCACATGCCTTTCGCGCCGCGCGGGCGCTGGTGTTCGAAGGGCGCAAGCAGCCAAGCGGCTACACCGAGCCATTGCTCCATGGCTGGCGGTTGCGCTTCAAACAGGAGGTCCAGCGCTAGAGCGCGCCGCCCTGGTCAGGAGCAGCTGAAAGCCCGCTGCCACCCTCGCCTCCTTGCCAGTCTGAGCGGGCATCGTCCCGCTCAGAATTTTCCCACGCGGCGCTCGGAAACCCCCTACTTGTTGCCCTTGGCCGTTGAAAACATGATCGGCACTGGATGACGCAAGGTCGCGATCCAGAGGAGGCTCCGCATGCACCAGTACGCCCGCTCCACCGCCGAATTGCGCAGCAGCCTGCGCGAACTGCTGGCCCATGACATGAGCAACCCCGATGAAGATCCACACCTGTCGGGGGTGATGTTCTTCTGCGCCACGGATGAACGCTCCCGTCAGCTGATCGAGCGTATCGAGTTGCTGGCCAGCGAAGTGTTCTTCGACGCGCACGGGCGGGCCATTGCGCAGCATATGAAGGCGGCAGCAGTGGAAGGCGTGCGCATCAAGCGCACCCGCGCGGCGCCAGCGGATGAAACGGTGATCCGCATAGCCTTGGCGGACAAAGGCTATATCACGGTGAGTACAGCCCGCTTCTGAGCACCCGCATGCCATCCCACCCTGGCGCAACACAAGGCCGTTTCTACCCGCTATCCTGAGCGCACCTCCCACTGCGGACCCGCCCATGGAACTGCATATTCGCCTGCACGGCCGCAAAGGCCTGGCCGACCAGCTCTACCAGCAATTGCGTGCCGGCATCGATAGCGGCCACCTGGCCGCCGGCACCCAACTGCCGCCAAGCCGCCTGCTGGCCGAACAACTCGGCGTGTCACGCAAGACCGTGGCCGAAGCCTACTCCCGCCTGACCTATGACAACCTGTTGAGCGGAGTTGTCGGCCGCGGTACCTTCATCGCCCCGCGTCAGCCGCTGCGCAGCAGTACGTCCAGCACCATCCCGCTGGCCAGCGCCGCTTCGCTGGAACGCTGGCAACAACGCGCCACCGTGCTCGGCCGTCGCCAGCTGGAATCCCCCTCACGCTATGACTTCATCGGTGGGGCCTCGAACAAGGCGCAGTTCCCGTTCGACCAGTGGCGCAGTTGCCTGAACTACGCCCTGCGCCGCAGCCAGCGCCACCCCGAACGGCACTTTCCGGCCCAGGGCCTGCCCGAGCTGCGCGAGGCCATTGCCCATCACATCGCCTACGCCCGGGGTGTGCACTGCAGTGCCGCCGACCTGTTGGTGTGCAACGGCGCCCAGCAGGCACTGGACCTGATCGCCCGGGTTCTGATCGAGCCGGGTTGCCAGGTGGCCATGGAGGACCCCGGCTATCCGCCCGCACGGCAACTGTTCCTGGCGCTGGGTGCGCGCCTGCAGTGCGTGCCGGTGGACGACGAAGGCCTGTGCGTGGAACAGATCGCCGACGGTACCCGGCTGATCTATGTGACGCCGTCGCACCAGTTCCCGCTGGGCATGCCGATGAGCGAGCAACGCCGGCACGCCCTGTTGGCGCGGGCCGCCGAGCTGGGGGCGTTGATCATCGAAGACGATTACGACTGCGAATTTCGCTACCACGGGCCGGCTGCAGATGCGCTGCAGCGCCTCGACCGCCATGGCCTGGTGGCCTACGTGGGAACGTTCTCCAAGACCCTGCTGCCAGAACTGCGCCTGGGTTATGCCGTGCTTCCACCAGCCGTGCTGCAAGCCGCCTGCGTGGCCAAGCACCTCAGTGACTGGCACAGCCCGACCCTGTTGCAGTGGGCGCTGGCGCGCTTTTTGGCCGAAGGCCACCTGAACAGACACATCCGCCGTTGCCATGACATATATAGCGCCCGCCGCGAACGCATCCTGGCGCGCCTGGGCGGTGACCTGGCGCCATGGCTCAGCGCCATCCCCGCCAGTGCCGGCTTCCACCTCAGCGCGCTGGCCAAGCCTGGGGTGGATATCGAACTGCTGGCCAACCTGGCACGCAAGGTGGAGGTCGGCCTTTACTCGCTGGCACCGTTCTTCAGCGAGGCAGCGGTGCGCCCCGGGCTGCTGCTGGGCTTTGGCGCCATCGAACTGCTGGACATCGACCCAGCGCTGGACCGCGTGCGCGATACCTTGCAGCGTCTCAGTTGACCACCGCGGTCTTGCCTGCCGGCAGCGGGCGGGTGATGGCAGCGGCATAGCCGCGCGGGTTGAAGCAGACAGTCACCAGCAGCATTGCCAGCACGGTCACGCTCAGCAGCGTCCAGGACGCCTGGAAGTCGCCGCTCACATCACGCAACCAGCCAGTGATGTACGGCACGATGCCGGTGATGATGAAACCGATCCCCTGCACGAACGCCGCCAGGCTGCCCGCCTCGGTCGGGGTCTTGAGATGCTCGAGGGTCAACGTCAGGCTCTGGCTGAAACAGGCGCCCAGGCCGAAGCCGATCGACGCCACCCACAGCGCCGGTGCCAGTGTTGGCGCCAACAGCAGGCCGAGGAAACCCGCCAGCTGGATCGCCAGCGCCAGCCACAGGCCGGGGCGGCGGTCTGGCCAGCGCCGCAACAGCAGCGGCAGGCCCAGAGCACCAGCCACCTGGAACAGGGTCATCAGGCCAACCAGGTCTGCGCCGCCCTGGGCGCTGCCGCCATGCTCGATGTGATAGGCGGGCAACCAGGCGACCATGCTGGTGTAGCCGCCATTGATCAGGCCGAAGTACAGCGCCAGCAACCACGCCCGGCGCGTCCCGAACCAGTGCCCGCGCGCGGCACCGGCTTGCATCGGTACGTGCCGGCGAGGCCGCAGCATGGCCCAGGCAAGCAGTGCCAGCAGCGCAGGGGCGGCCCACAGGCCCAGGCCGACCTGCCAGTGGCCAAAGTAGTCACTGACGTGCGGCCCGAGCACGGCGGCCAGGCCGCCGCCGCTCATCAGCGCCGCCGAATACAGGCCCATCGCTGCGGCCAGGCGCCCGGGGAACCAACGGTTGACCAACCCTGGCATCATGCCCTGTACCAGCGCGACCCCCAGGCCGGCCAGCAGCGCACTGGCGATCAGCGCCCAGGCACTGTCCAGTTGCAGCCGCCACAGGCAGGCCAGGGCGATCGCCGCCAGGCCCGCGAGCATGCCGCGATGTTCGCTGAGCCAGCGCTGCAACCACGGCTGCAGCAGCGGCACCAGGCCCATGCACAGCACCGGCAACGCCGTCAGCAAGGCCGCCTGCTGATAGCCCAGGCCGGTGCTGGCGCGCATGGCTTCGAGCAACGGGCCGATACTGGTCAGAATCGGCCTCAGGTTCAGTGCCAGCAAGATCACCAGCAACAGGTCCAGGGCCGCTCTCATTGCTTGTTGGCCTGCTGCCATTCCAGGTACAGGCCGGCTTCGCCGCTGGGCTTCAGCACACGCAGCGGCAGGCTCTGCTGTTGCGGCGGGCGGGCCATCTGCGCGTAGACCGCCGCAGTGGACAAGCCGAAGGGTTCGCCCTCGGTGTTGTCGTAGGCAAACCAGGCGCGCTCGATACCACACAGGTGCATGGCCGCCAGGCACATCGGGCATGGATGGCCACTGGCGTAGATTTCGGCACCCGCCAGGCGCGCCTGGCCCAGCGCATGGCTGGCTTTGCGGATGGCCTGCATCTCGGCGTGGGCGGTAGGGTCCTGGGTGCTGTGGATCTCGTTGACCGCGCGCGCCAGCACCTGCCCCTGGTACACCAGCACGGCGCCGAAGGGCCGGCCACCGGCGCGGATGTTGGCGCGGGCCAGGTCGAGGGCTTCGCGCATGAAATGTTCTGCGGACATGAATGGCTTCTCCAGTAGCAACTCCCGGTCATTATCCCGGCCCGGACGTCCGGGCAGAAATGAAGAGATTGGATGCCTGTCAGTGGCCAGCCGAATAGCCGATTGGCCTCCTCCTCATGCGCGCGATTGGCTATCGGGGCGGCGCACGGCCGGCGCTACAGTAGCGCCATCCCACCTACCCCCTTGGAGATAGCCATGCACAACCGTATCGAATGGGCCAGGCACACCCCCGAGGCCTACCAGGCGATGGTCGGCCTGGAACAGGCCCTGGCCAGGAGCGGCCTGGAGCAATCGCTGCTGGAACTGGTGCGCCTGCGGGCTTCGCAAATCAACGGCTGCGCCTACTGCGTCAACCTGCACGCCAACGATGCTCGCAAGGCCGGTGAGACCGAAGCGCGCTTGCAGACCTTGTGCGTCTGGCAGGAAACCGCCTACTTCAGCCCACGCGAGCGTGCTGCGCTGGCCTGGGTCGATAGCCTGACCCGGCTGCCCGAGCACGGTGCGCCGCAGGCACAGTATGAAGCTTTGCTGGAGCACTTCGAAGCGGCCGAGGTGGCCAACCTGACCCTGGCGATTGCCACCATCAATGCCTGGAACCGCTTTGGCGTCGGGTTTGCCATGGTACCGGCCTGATCAGTGAGCGCAGCCTGTGCCAGCCTCTTCGCGGGCAAGCCAGCGAAGAAGCCGGCACAGGTGACCGCTCAACGCCCGGCCAACCGCGCCCGGTAGCTGCCGGGACTCTGTCCGGTCCACTTCTTGAACGCCCGGTGGAACGCACTGGGCTCCTGGAACCCCGCCTGCTCGGCGATCTCGGCAATGCTCAGCACCCCTTCACGCAGGCGCTCGAAGGCCATTGCCCGGCGCACCTCGTCCTTGATCTGCTGGTAGGAGCGACCTTCCCGCTCCAGCTGGCGGCGGAAGGTGCTGGCACTGACCCCCTGCTGCTGCGCCAGCGCCGCCAGCGTCGGCCATTGCCCATACCGCCGCGCCCGCAAATGCCGGTACACCTCGGCCACCAACCCGTTCTGGTTGCGGAAGCGAATCACCAGCCCCTGTGGTGCGCTGCGCAGGAAAGTTTTCAAGGCCGCCAAATCCTGCACCACCGGCAGGCGCAGGTAGGCGCTATCGAACTCCACTTCGGTACGCCCGCTACCCAGACGCAGGTCCGGCCCCCACAACAACAGGTCGTCCTCTTGCGCCGGGCGCGACATCGCCAGCTCGGTGCGGTCGATGGCGATCCGTCGCCCGGCCAGCCAGCACAGCATGCCGATCATCAGCACCAGGTAGGTTTCCTCGGCATACACCCGGGTCAGCGGGTCGGCAATGTCCGAGTGCACGCTGATCACGGCCCGCCCGCCGCGCACCGTCAGGCTGCCGCGCAAGTCACGCAGGAACAGGCCGAAACCGGCCATGCACTGGCGCAGGGCTTTTTCCAGGTTCGGCTCGAGGATCAAGCCCCGGCAGATCAGTGCGAAACTGCCCTGCGGCATGCCATGGCTGTCGAGGCGGAAGAATTCGTCATCCAGGCGCCGGATCAGCGCCAGCCACAGCTGGGCAAAGGCCTTGGCCGGCACGCGGGCCTGGGGCTGCGCGAGCAGTTGCGGGTCGATGCCCACCGCGCGCAGTTGTGCATCGCGTTCATCGGGGCAGCCGCGCAGGGCGTGGAGCATGGCATTGAGGAAGTACACGGCGACCGAATCGCTATCGCGCATGGCGGTTTTCGCTGTCTATGCTGAGTGGCAAAAAGTGCCAGGTTGTTTGAACAGTTCCGGCATAGGCTGCAACAGAGCCTTTGCCTAGACTCGGTCCCACTCCGGGATTGCCGGCCATTCTCGCAGAGCCTGGCCCGGTCCCGCCATGCCTTCGCAATCGGAGCCCCTATGAGCAGCACAGAAATCTATGTCGTCAGTGCCGTCCGTTCAGCCATCGGTGGCTTCGGCGGCTCCCTCAAGGACCTGCCGCTGGCTGACCTGGCCAGCGCCATCACCCGTGCCGCCATCGAGCGTTCGGGTGTGGATGCCGAGCAGATCGGCCATCTGGTGATGGGCACGGTGATCCCCACCGAGCCACGCGATGCCTACCTGGCCCGGGTCGCGGCGATGAACGCCGGCATCCCCAAGGAAACCCCCGCCTTCAACGTCAACCGCCTGTGCGGCTCCGGCCTGCAGGCCATTGTCTCGGCCGCCCAGTGCCTGCTGCTCGGCGACACCGACGTGGCCCTGGCGGCCGGCGCCGAGTCCATGAGCCGTGGCCCGTACCTGCTGCCGCAGGCCCGCTGGGGTGCGCGCATGGGTGACCTGCAAGGCATCGACTACACTGTCGGCGTGCTGCAGGACCCGTTCGAGCACTTCCACATGGGCATCACCGCCGAGAATGTCTCGGCCAGGCACGGCATTACCCGCGAGATGCAGGACGAACTGGCCCTGACCAGCCAGCGGCGTGCCGCCCGCGCCATCGCCGAGGGCCGTTTCGCCAGCCAGATCGTCCCGCTGGAGCTGAAAACCCGCAAGGGCAGCGTGCAGTTCAGTGTCGATGAGCACGTCCGCGGCGAAGTGACCGCCGAACAACTGGCCGGGATGAAGCCGGTATTCAAGAAAGACGGTACCGTCACTGCCGGCAACGCCAGCGGCATCAACGACGGCGCTGGCGGCCTGGTGCTGGCCACGGCTGACGCGGTGCGCCGCCTGGGCCTCAAGCCGCTGGCACGCCTGGTCGGCTACGCCCATGCCGGCGTCGAACCGGAACTGATGGGCCTGGGCCCGATCCCGGCCACCCGCAAGGTACTCGAGAAGACCGGCCTGAAGGTGCAGGACCTGGACGTGATCGAGTCCAACGAAGCGTTTGCCGCCCAAGCCTGCGCCGTGGCCCGCGAGCTGGGCTTCGACCCGGAAAAGGTCAACCCCAACGGCTCGGGTATTTCCCTCGGCCACCCGGTCGGCGCCACTGGCGCGATCATCGCCACCAAGGCCATCCATGAGCTGCAGCGCATCCAGGGACGCTACGCCCTGGCCACCATGTGCATCGGCGGTGGCCAAGGCATTGCCGTGGTCTTCGAACGCGTCTGAAGGAGGCTGATACATGAGCATTGAACAGATCGCCGTGATTGGCGCCGGCACCATGGGCAACGGCATTGCCCAGGTGTGCGCGGTAGCCGGCTACCAAGTGTTGCTGGTGGATGTTTCCGACGCGGCGTTGGAGCGCGGCGTGGCCACCCTGAGCAAGAACCTCGAGCGCCAGGTCAGCAAAGGCACCCTCGATGCGGACAAGGCTGCGACGGCGAAAACGCGTATCCGCACCAGCACCGACTACACCCAGCTCAGCGGTACGCAACTGGTGATCGAGGCGGCCAGCGAAAACCTGCAGCTCAAGCAGCGCATCCTGCAGCAAGTGGCGGCCAACGTCGCCGCCGATTGCATCATCGCCACCAACACCTCGTCGCTGTCAGTCACCCAACTGGCCGCCAGCATCGAGCACCCCGAGCGTTTCATCGGCGTGCATTTCTTCAACCCGGTGCCGATGATGGCACTGGTCGAGATCATCCGCGGCCTGCAGACCAGCGACAGCACCTATGCCCAGGCGCTGGTGGTGACCGAGAAGGTCGGCAAGACCCCGATCACCGCCGGCAACCGCCCGGGCTTCGTGGTCAACCGCATCCTGGTGCCGATGATCAACGAAGCGATCTTCGTGCGTCAGGAAGGCCTGGCCAGCGCCGAGGACATCGACACAGGCATGCGCCTGGGCTGCAACCAGCCGATCGGCCCGCTGGCCCTGGCCGACCTGATCGGCCTGGACACGCTGCTGGCGATCATGGAAGCCTTCCATGAAGGCTTCAACGACAGCAAGTACCGCCCTGCCCCGCTGCTCAAGGAAATGGTCGCGGCCGGTTGGCTGGGACGCAAGAGCGGCCGCGGTTTCTTCACCTACTGAGGAGCGCACGCCATGCCCCCGGTCAATGCCGCGATGCGCTGTGCCAATTTCGAGGAGCGACGCGAGCGGGCCATGGCGCTGTTTGCCGAAAAGGGCTTTGGCCAGGTCAGCATGCGCGAGCTGGCGGCTCATGTGGGCCTGACTGCCGGCTCGCTGTACCACCACTTTCCCAGCAAGCAGGACTTGTTGTACGACCTGATCGAGGAGTTGTACGAGGAGTTGCAGGCGACCCTGGATCAAGGCCGCCGGGCCATGGCCCGTGGGGCGTCGGCGTTGAGCTGCCTGATTGCAGCACACTGGCAGTTGCATGCCGAACGACCGTTGCAGTTTCGCCTGGCGGAGCGCGACCTGTGTTGCCTGAGCGACGACCAGCAGGCGCGCCTGGCCTTGTTGCGCAAGCGCTATGAGGCGGGGTTGCTGCGGTTGATCGCACCGCAGGCAAAGCTGCAGGGGGAAGCGCTGGTGGCTACCGCGCATGTGCTGGCGACACTGCTGAACCAGTTGCCGGGGCTGTTGAAGGCGTTGCCTGAGGAACAAGGGCTGGGCTTGATGGAAAGCATGCTGGTGGGCGGGCTGGAGCGGACCCTGCGCTGACCTGTACTGGCCCTGTTACCTGTGCGCGCTGGCTTGCCGGTAACAGGGCCATCAGCTTTACCGCAGCAGGCTCTGGATCTGCTCGTGCAAGGTATCCAGGTCGAACGGTTTGGCCAGGATCGGCGCCTTGCGCGTGATCGGGCTGCCGGATTCAAGAATCTCGGCCGGGTAGCCGCTGATGAAAATCACCTTCAGGTCCGGCCGCAACTTGACCGCCGGTTCGGCAATCTCCACCCCGGATATCCCACCGGGCAGGCGGTAGTCCGTCACCATCAGGTCCAGGTGCGGTTTGCTGGCCAGGATCGCGAACGCCTGCTCGCCATCTTCGGCCACCAGCACGTGGTAGCCCTCGCCTGCCAGGTAATCCTGCAGGATCATGCGAATCGCCGGTTCATCCTCGACGACCAGCACCACATCTTGTGCATCTTCACTCATGTCAACGCCTTGAAATGCTTGCAACAGCCATGTGACCCCAGGCTCATGCAGAGGTTGCTCGCGCCTGGTCGTTTTGTTGTGCGCAGGCCGCCAGCGGCAACTGCAGGGTGAACGTGGCGCCCTTGCCCTCTTCACTCTCGAGCAGGATACGCCCGCCATGGGCCTGGACGATCTGCTCCGATATGTAGAGCCCAAGGCCCAGGCCACCACTGGCCTGCTGGGTAGCCACCCGCTCGAACTGCTGGAAAATGCGCTGCTGGTTGGCCGCGCCAATGCCGATGCCGTAGTCCTGCACCTGCACGCAGGCCAGGCCATCTTCCTCGAACACGCGCACGTGCACCGGTTTGCGCTCACCGTAGCGCAAGGCATTGGACAACAGGTTGGCCAGCACCTGCTCGATGCGAAATTCGTCCCACTCACCGTACAGCGGCTCGCAGCGTTGCAGTTCGATGTGGGTTTCCAGCGTGGTGGCCTGGGCGGCAAAGTTCTCCACCAGGCCACGCACCAGCTGGCCCAGGTCGAACGCCTTGGGCCGTAGCGACAGTTTGCCGGTACGGATGCGCGACACATCGAGCATGTCCTCGACCAGGCGGATCAGGCTGTTGATCTGCCGCTCGTCGCGCTCGACCATGGCCTGGAGCTTGTCGCTGCTGAACGCGGCAAGGTTGCCGCGCGAAAGGTGCAGCTTGCGCAGCTGGGTTTCCAGAATCAGGCCGTTGAGCGGAGTGCGCACCTCATGCGACACGATCGACATGAAGTCATCACGCATGCGCACGGCATGCTCCAGCTCGGCCCGCGCCGTCTGCAACTGCGCGAGCAGCATTTCCTGCTCCTGACGGCTGCGCTCCAGTGCCTGCAGCTGGCGGTCGAGGACCTTGCGCTGGCGGTACAGGTCGACGAACACCGACACCTTGCTCTTCACCGCCAGCGTGTCGAGCGGCTTGTGCAGGAAGTCGACTGCGCCGCTTTCGTAGCCCTTGAAGGCGTAGTTCATCTCGCGCCCGGCGGCGGTGACGAAGACGATGGGGATATTGCGGGTCTTTTCCGTACCGCGCATCAGCTCGGCCAGCTCGAAGCCGTTCATGCCCGGCATTTGCACATCCAGGATGGCCAGGGCGAATTCATGTTCGAGCAACAGCGATAACGCCGCTTCGGCGGATTGGGCCTGATGCACTTCACGGTCTTCGCCCTGGATCAAGGCGCCGAGGGCCAGCAGGTTTTCCGGCAGGTCGTCGACGATCAGCAGTTTGGCGGTGGTGTGGCTTAGCATGCGCTGGGTTCCAGGGCAGCGAGCAACTGCTCGATACCACTCAAAGTAAGGATATGGTCGGGCTGGTGCAGGGCCAGGGCAGCCTCCGGCATCAGCGCAACCTGTGCATCGCGCGGGTCCTGGACGATGGTCCGGCCCCCGCTGTTCTTGATATAGGCAAGCCCTGCGGCACCATCTTCGTTGGCACCGGTGAGCAGCACGCCAAGCAGGCCGGAACCGTAGGCGTCGGCCGCCGACATGAACAGATAGTCGATTGCCGGCCGGGAGAAATGCACCGGCGGCTCCTGGCTGAGCGACAGGCTGAAATCGCGTTCCACCGACAGGTGATAACCCGGCCCGGCCACATAGATCTGCCCAGGCCGCAGCAGCTGCTTGTCGCGCGCCTCGCACACGGGCCGGCGCAAGCGGCGTTGCAGCACCTCGGCCAGTTGGCTGTGGCGGTCATCCGGCAGGTGCAGCACACAGACCACCGGCAGGGCAAAACCGGCTGGCAACGCGCCGAGCACCTTGAACAGGGCCGTCACGCCGCCTGCCGAGGCGCCGATCACCACCGCGCGCACGCCGTTCATGATTTACGGTAGATCCGTTCGGGCTTGACCAGCGGCTCGAAGCGCTCGGCGTAGGCGGAAAAATCCACCGACTCCTTGCTGCCCAGCACCAGGAAGCCGCGGTGGCACAGGGACTCGTGGAACAGACCCAGGGCGCGATCTTGCAATACCTTGTCGAAATAGATGAGGACGTTGCGGCACGACACCAGCTGGGTTTCGGAAAAAACGCTGTCGGTGGCCAGGCTATGGTCGGCGAAGGTCACGTTTTCGCGCAGCGAGCTGTCCATGATGGCATTGCCGTAGGCCGCTGTGTAGTACTCGGAAAAATCCCGCCGGCCACCAGCCAGGCGGTAGTTTTCCGCGTATTCGCGCATGCTCTGCATCGAATAGATGCCCTGCTTGGCCTTGTCCAGCGAATGCGGGTTGATGTCGGTGGCATAGATGATGGTACGTTCCAGCAGCCCTTCCTCGCGCAGCAGGATGGCCATCGAATAGACCTCCTCGCCAGTGCTGCAGCCAGCAATCCAGACCTTTATCGACGGCCAGGTGCGCAACAGCGGCACCACTTCGTTGCGCACAGCCAGGAAGTGCTCCGGGTCGCGAAACATCTCGCTGACCGGGATCGTCAGGTACTGCAGCAACTGCATGAACATGCCGGGGTCGTGCAGCACACGCTCCTGCAGTGCCGATACCGTCAGGCAATCGAACTGGCGCAGCGCGTGCAGGATCCGGCGCTTGATCGAAGCGCCGGAATAGTTGCGGAAATCGTAGCTGTACTTGAGGTAGATGGCCTCGATCAGCAAGCGGATTTCAATGTCGGTGTTACGTTCGCTAGTCAAATTCGCTCCAGTTGCGGCAGCCAGACCCGGATCAGCGAGAACAGGCGGTCCAGGTCAATCGGTTTGGCCAGGTAATCGTTGGCGCCGGCCTGCAGGCAACGCTGCTGGTCATCCTTCATCGCCTTGGCGGTCACGGCAATGATCGGCAACTTGCGCCAACGCGCTTGCTGGCGGATCAGGCGGGTGGCCTCGAAGCCGTCCATTTCCGGCATCATCACATCCATCAGCACCAGGTCGATATCGTCATGCTGTTCGAGGCGCTCGATCGCCTCTCGCCCGTTGCGACCGATCTCGACGATCGCGCCCTTGTGTTCCAGCGCGCTGGTAAGGGCGAAGATGTTGCGCACGTCATCATCCACCAGCAGCACCTTGCGGCCCTCGAACACCTTGTCGCGGCTGCGCGCGGTCTTGAGCATTCGCTGGCGTTCGTTGGACAACTGCGACTCCACCTTGTGCAAAAACAGCGTCACTTCGTCGAGCAGGCGCTCCGGCGAACGCGCGCCCTTGATGATTATCGAGCGGGAATACTTGAGCAGGTCGGCTTCTTCTTCGCGGGTCAGGTTGCGCCCGGTATACACGATTACCGGCGGGAACGCGCGGATATCCTCGGCGGTCATGCGCTTGAGCAGCTCGTTGCCGAGCATGTCCGGCAGCTTGAGGTCGATGATCATGCAGTCGTAGATGTTCTCGCGCAACAGCGCCAGGGCATCCTGGGCCATGGCCACGGCGGTGATCTCGACATCGTCATCGCCAATCAGGCGGGCAATGCTTTCGCGCTGCAGGTCGTCGTCTTCCACCAGCAGGATGTGCTTGAGCTTTTGGGTCAGCTTGGCCTCCAGGCGGGCGAACACTTCCTTGAGTT
The DNA here is from genome assembly GCF_054057835.1 of Pseudomonas sp. TE21394. Taxonomy (NCBI): domain Bacteria; kingdom Pseudomonadati; phylum Pseudomonadota; class Gammaproteobacteria; order Pseudomonadales; family Pseudomonadaceae; genus Pseudomonas; species Pseudomonas sp. TE21394. The sequence goes on from NZ_JBSRZR010000001.1 coordinate 5,151,560, forward strand.
CCTCGCGGCTGGTGGGCTTGACCGCGTAGCCGACGGCGCCCATGTGCATGGCCGCCTCGACCCGGTCTTCAACAGAAATGATATGCACCGGGATGTGCCGGGTGCTGGCCTGCTCCTTCAGCCGTTGCAGCACGGTGAGGCCGGAATGGTCGGGCAGGCGCATGTCCAGCAGGATGGCATCGGGAAGGTACTCCTGGGCCAGCTCGAAGCCCTCATCGGCACCCTGCGCGACCAGGCAGCTGTAACCCAGCTCGTGGGCCAGGTCGAACAGGATGCGGGCAAAGTTCGGCTCGTCCTCGATCACCAGGATGCAGCGGTTGCTGAACGGTGCACGTTCGCGATCGTCGGCAAACGCCGGCGCCGGACGCTGCTGTGCCACCGTCACCGGTGGTGTCGGGGCAGCAGGCGGCAAGGCATCGACCGCCGGGCGCAGGGCCAGCGGCTCGGCCGTCTGTGCCTCGCGCTCGTAGCGCTCCGGCAGGATCAGGCTGAACACACTGCCTTTGCCAGGGCTGCTGTCGACGAGGATCTGCCCACCCAGCAAATGCGCCAGGTCGCGGGAAATCGACAGCCCCAGGCCGGTGCCGCCATAACGCCGGTTGCTGGTGCCATCGACCTGATGGAAGGCACCGAAGATCGCCTGCTGCTGGTCAGCGGCAATACCGATGCCGCTATCACGCACGGCAAAGATGATGCCGCTGTCGGGCTGGTAGCCGATGTTCAGGCTGACCTGGCCGCGCTCGGTGAACTTGATCGCGTTGGACAGCAGGTTCTTGAGGATCTGCTCCAGACGCTGGCGGTCGGTGAACAGGGTGGCCGGCACCTGGGCGTCGGTGGTCACCTCGAAGGCCAGGCCCTTGTGCGCGGCCAAAGGTTCGAACATGCCGCGCAGGCCTTCGACCAGGCGCTCCAGCTGGGTGGTTTCCGGGCGCACTTCCAGCTTGCCGGCCTCGACCTTGGCGATGTCGAGGATGTCGTTGATCAGATTGAGCAAGTCGTTGCCGGCCGAGTAGATGGATTCGGCGAACTTGACCTGTTCCTCGCTGAGGTTACCTTCGACGTTCTCGGCCAGCAGCTTGGCCAGGATCAGCGAACTGTTCAACGGTGTGCGCAGCTCGTGGGACATGTTGGCGAGGAACTCGGACTTGTACTTGCTCGACCGTTGCAGCTCTTCGGCACGCGCCTGCAGTTGTTCCTGGGCGTGGAGCAGTTCGTCATTCTTGCGGTCCAGCGCCTCGGTACGCTCGGACAACTGTTCGTTGGTCTGCTCCAGCTCCGCCTGCTGGGTTTCCAGGTGGGCCTGGGACTCCTTGAGCACGCGGGATTGCTCTTCGAGCTCCTCGTTGGCGGTTTTCAGCTCTTCCTGCTGCACCTGAAGCTCTTCGTTCAGTTGCTGGGTTTCGGCCAGCACTTCCTGCAGGCGCTGACGGTAGCGGGCGCTGTCGATGGAGATGCCGATGTTGCCACCGAGCCGTTGCAGCAGTTCTTCGTCACGTGGCTGCAACGGCCGCAGGAAGCCCAGCTCGAGCACGCCGTTGGTCTGCGTGCCTTCACTGGCCGGCACCAGTACAGCGCTGCGCGGCAGGCCCCGGCCCAGACCGGAGCTGAGGTGGAAATAGCCTTCGGGCAAGTTGTCCAGGCGCAGCAGCCGCCCTTCGCGCACCGCCTGGGCGAGCAGGCCTTCGTGGTCGCCCAGTACCTGCTCGCGGGCCTGCTCTTCGGCATCCAGGCCGTAACTGGCCACCCGCACCAGGTGCCCATGTTCGTCACGCACGTACAAGGCCCCGACCACGCTGCCCAGGTAAGCGGCGAAGAAGCGCAGGATGTTGTCACCGAGCATCGGCAGGGTCAGTTGGCCCAGTACCTGCTCGGCGAGCTGCGTCTGACCGGTGCGCAGCCAGGCCTGATGTTCCAGGTGCTCGGTGGCGCGTTGCTGGGCGTGCAGGTTGTCATCGTAGCTGGCCGACAGCGCCAACAGGTCGCGCCGCCCCAGGTAGGCGAGCAAGGCGCTCAGGCCGACAATGAACAGCACGAACGACACCATGACCGTGACCGTGACCGTGCTGACCCGCTCGTTACGGGCCATACGCAACTGCTGCTCGGCGTTGATCAGGGCGTCGAACTCCTTGCGGATTTCATCAGTCAGGCGCTTGCCGCGGCCGCTGCCGATCGATGCGCGGTAATCCCCCTGGCTGCGACGCTGGGCGATGAGTTCGCTGCCGAAGGCGTTCCATGCCTGCTGCAGGGCGACCAAGCGGTCGATGCGCTCGACCTGCTGCGGGTTATCCTCGACCATGCTGCGCAGGCCCTGCAGGCTGCCGAAAATTCGCGGTTTGGCCACCTCGTAGGGGTCGAGAAAACGCTCGTCGCCGGTGATCAGGAAACCGCGCACCCCCGTCTCCATGTCGATCGACAGCTTGACCGTCTCGTTGGCGCTGCCGATGACCCGGTCGGTATGCTCGACCCACTGCATGGCCGAAAGCAGGTAGTTGATCATTGCGACAAAGGCCAAGGCCCCCAACAGGCCCACCCCCAAAGGGAGGCCGATGTTGCGGGTCAACAACTTGCGGAAGCTGCGCTGGTCCATCGAGGCTGCTTGAATCATGTGAAAACGCCCGAGCAAGAAAAGTCCATGAATAGTGTGGCCGATCAATCGTTGTCGTTATTCGCCAATGCCCTGTCCTGTAAAGCGAGTCTAACCAGCTTTAGCGGGTCTGGCAGGGCATTTAGCCAGTATTTGAAGGTGGTGTGCGCCAATCGTTCCATCTGATTGCATGGACCGGTATCCTCGGGGAACTTCTGCTGCCACCCGGAGCACAGATTAAAGACAATTCAATTGGTACAGGATCGGAACCATGCACCTTCTGGTAGTCGAAGACGACGACATCGTCCGCATGCTGATGGTCGAAGTGCTCGACGAGTCAGGCTACACGGTCATTGAGGCGGAAAACGCCAGCGCGGCGCTGCGCATTCTCGCAAACCTGGGCCAAGACCTGGCGCTGATGATGACCGACGTGGGGCTGCCGGACATGCGCGGCGAGGCGCTGGCAGCCAAGGCGCGCGAACTGCGGCCGAAGCTGCCGGTGCTGTTCGCCAGCGGCTACGCCGAAAGCGTCGATGTACCAGAAGGCATGTACCTGATCAGCAAGCCGTTCACCATCGACCAATTGCGCGATAAGGTGATAGACATCGTGGGCCCGGCTTGAGGTGAGCGCAGTCGGCTTCGCGGGCCTGCCCGCTCCCAGACCGGCCCGCGTGGCCTGCAGCTACCGGGCTATCCGCGCCTCACGGCTCCCTGCGCAACAGATAGGTATCCATGATCCAGCCCTTGCGCCCGCGCTGCCGTTCGCGCACCTCGAGGATCTGCGCCTTCACCGCCTGTAATGGGCCGGCAATCAGCACCTCATCTTCGGTCCCCAGATACGCGCCCCAGTAGATCACCAATGCCGGGTCATCGAGCTGGGCAAATGCGCACTGGCCATCGAGCATCACCACCACGTTGTCGATACGCCCCAGCGTCGCCAGGCATCGCCCTGGCAGCACCGTCAGCGGTTCACCAATGCGGTTGAGCGGCACCTGGTGACGCGCGGCCAGGGCCTGCACGCTGCTGATGCCGGGAATTACCCGCAGGCGCAGTGCCACGCCGCGCTCACGGACTTGGTCGAGAATGCGCAAGGTACTGTCATACAAGGCTGGCTCGCCCCACAGCAGGAAGGCGCCCACCTCCCCGGCGGCGATCTCCTGGTCAATCAGTTGCGCGTACAGGGCCGCGCGCTCGCGGTGCCAATGCTGTACCGCACCCAGGTAGCCATCGGCGTGTGCCTCGCGCACAGGGTCGGCCACCTGCACCAGGCGGTAGCCACCCTCGGGCCGGTAACGTTGCAGAATGGCCTTGCGCAGTTGCACCAGCTCATCTTTGTCGCGGCCCTTGTCGAGCACGAAGAACACGCTGGCCTGGGCCAGCGCCTCGACCGCCTCGTAGGTGATCTGGCGCGGGTCACCGGGGCCGATGCCAATCAACAACAGGTCTTTCATTGCCCTGCCCTTCGCGTGAACCAGCAGCCATTGTCAGGCGGCTGCCGGTATTTGGCAAAGCCAGCGATCAGAACAGCGAGAAGTTGTAGCTGACGATGACCCGGGTCTCGTCCATGTCACGCGCCCAACGTTCATAGTTGCTGCGGTAGGTGGAATTGCGCAGCCGCACGCTGACGTCCTTGAACGTGCCACTTTGCACCTGGTACTTGAGTTCCGTGTCGCGTTCCCATTCCTTGCCTTCGGCCGCACTGCCCGGCACCTTGATACTGTCACCGTTGATGTAGCGGGTGAAGAAGGTCAGGCCGGGTACCCCCATGGCCTTGAAGTCATAGTCATAACGCACTTGCCAGGAGCGTTCCTGGGCGGCGGCGAAATCGTTGACCTGGGCATAGTTGACCAGGTAGGGGTTGCTGCCATCCAGGTACGGCATGGCACTGTCGCCGTACATACGCTGCCAGCCGGCGCTGAGCTTGTGGCCACCCAGGCTGTAGCCGAGCATGCCGCTGAATGCACGGTGGTCGATTTCACCAGCGCGGGCATTGCCGATGTCATCACTCTTGATCAAGCGCAGGTCGGCCGACAGGCTGCCCACCGCCAATGGCTGGCTGGCCACCAGGCCGAGGAAGTGCTGGCGGTAGATGTTCTCCAGCTTGGCCACCTGGTACTGGGCGCTGAGACGCTCGTTGAAACGGTAATCGACACCGGCCAGGTCAAAATGGTCGGCCTCGATATCACAGGCATATCGCTTGTTCTTGCAATGCACGCGAATATCCTGACGGTCGGTGGAATCCCGTGCGGTGTATTTGTCCAGGCGGGCCAAGGTCAACTTCAGGTCGCGCACTTCTTCGGAAGTCAGCATGGCACCCTGGAACAGGGTCGGCAGCAGGCGCCCATCGTTGTACTTGAGCAGCGGCACGTCCGGCATCATCGAACCGTACTTGAGCACGGTATTGGAAACCTTGGCTTTGGCGGCCAGGCCCATCTTCGCGTACTGGTCGGCCGAGTGCCGCGGATCGTGACCAGAAGACGGCAACAGGCCGCTGTTACTGTCCGCCGGGCTGGAGTCCAGTTTGAAGCCGAACATGCCCAGTGCATCCACGCCAAACCCTACCGGGCCCTGGGTAAAACCGGACTGCACATTGAGGATGAAGCCTTGTGCCCATTCTTCGCGCTTGGACGCTCCCTGGCTGGAACTGCTGTGACCATCACGAAAGTCCCGGTTGAAATAGACATTGCGTGCTTCAACCTTGGCGCTGCTGTCTTCAAGAAAACCGGCGGCCTGGGCATTGGCACCGGCACACAACAGGAACAGGCCGGCAACACAACGCCCGGGGGCGAGAGGGAAAGGGGCAAACATGCGGGGAAACATCCAGAATCAAGGCGAGTAAATAACCTGTGGCGCAAGCTGGCCACGGTATTGCGGGGTCGGCCGAAAAATAGACGGCCATCATCTGAAATGATCGCAAAACAGCTCTAGGGCGAGCCATTGGACCATGGTCTAAGCACGCAGCAGGGCAACCATGAAAAAAAATGCAAATAACGTACGTGACAGTCGCAAAGTTCCCGGCTTACTTCAAAAAAGTTTGCAGTTTACCCAGTACCGCTGAATGACTACACTCGATATCAGCGAACAACATAACCCACCCGCGTGGCCGGCGTTTTTTTTAGTTCTTCAATGTTCGTCACGCCCTGCCACACCCGACGTACAGGAGTGATTACAGTGTCCAGACTTGCAGAGTTTCGTGCTGCCGAAAAAGCGCTCCAGGAACAGATGGCGCAACTGGAAGCGTTGAAAAAGGATGCCGGCCTCAAACGCGAAATCGAATTCGAGCAGAAACTAGTCGGCCTGATGAAAAGCTACGACAAGAGCCTGCGCGATATCATCGCCATTCTCGACCCGAAGAGCGCGACCCGGGCGCCCAGTACAGCACCCAAGCAACAGCGCCGCCCCCGCGTGGTGAAGGTTTACACCAACCCACATACCGGCGAGCGGATCGAGACCAAAGGCGGCAATCACCGCGGCCTCAAGGCCTGGAAAGAACAGTATGGAGCCGCCACGGTAGAAAGCTGGGTACGCTGATGAAACATCCACGCGCACTTCACACTTTTTTCACAACGGCTGGCTCAGTATCGAAACAGCTAAAGGACTAGCGACCCCATCACGCGCCCGCACATGCGGGCCTCTAATTCCAGCGCCCTGCCTCATGCAGGGCGCTTTCATTTGCGCAATCGGCGCACTGCCGTATCATGGCCAGCCTGTCTGTTTTGCCGGCGCCCTGCGCCCGGCCTTGCCTCAGGAGTTCCCATGAGCCTGCACGATCTGCAAACCCTGCCCGGCGTCACCGCCCAACCGGACGCTGCCACTGCACAGTTCGTCTTCAACCACACCATGCTGCGGGTCAAGGACATCGAAAAGTCCCTGGACTTCTACACCCGTGTACTGGGCTTCCGCCTGGTGGACAAGCGTGATTTCCCCGAAGCGGCCTTCAGCCTCTACTTCCTGGCCCTGGTCGACCCGGCACAGATCCCGGCCGACGACGCCGAACGCCACCAGTGGATGAAGTCGATCCCCGGCGTGCTGGAACTGACCCACAACCACGGTACCGAGAACGATGCCGGGTTCGCCTACCACAACGGCAATACCGACCCGCGCGGTTTTGGCCATATCTGCGTTTCGGTACCGGATGTGCGCGCCGCCTGCGCACGCTTCGAGGAACTGGGTGTAACGTTCCAGAAGCGTCTGCAGGATGGACGCATGAACCACCTGGCCTTCATCAAGGACCCGGACGGTTACTGGGTCGAGGTCATCCAGCCGAGCGAACTCAAGGGCTGAGCGTTCCTTGCGGTGCGCTCGTCGGGCCGGGAACTCCCGGCCCCTTGCTGTGGTATATGAAGGTAACTGCTTCACATGCCACAGCGAGGTAAGGACGATGCAATCTCTTCACTGTGAATACCGCCAGCACACCATCACCGCCAGCGTGATGCCCCACCCCGACTCACCCCTGCCCTATGCCGCCGGATGCCTGATTACCGACCCCGACGGGCATACCAGCAAGCGCATGGGGATGCCGATGAAGTTCTTCTCCGACCTGGAGAATGCACAACATGTGTCGCTGGCCCATGGCCGGGCGTTGGTCGACGAGCAACTGGATAAAGGGCACAAGGTGTTCTGATCCTGACTGTTCTGTTCCGGCCCTTTTGCGGGTGGCCCAGCGAAAGAGCCGGAACAGGCATGATCAGATATCCCGGGCGTAAGCCACCGCCGCCTCCACCTGCGCCGGCGTCGGTCGCACACCGGTATACAGCACGAACTGCTCCAGCGCCTGCAACGCAATCACCTCCAGCCCGGTGATCACCGGTTTAGCCAACGCCTGCGCCCGCCGAATCAAGGGTGTATGCGCCGGCATCGCCACCACGTCGAACACCCGCTCTGCCGCAGCGATGGCGTTTTCGGAAAACGCCAGTTGCTGGGCTTGCGCACCGCCTGCCATGCCGATCGGCGTCACGTTGATCAGCATCGGAGGGCACAGGTCCTCCAGCTCAGCCACCCAGCGATAGCCACAGACATCCGCCAATTGCCGCCCGGCCTGCTCGTTGCGCGCAACAATGATGCCCTCGCCGAACCCGGCATCGCGCAAGGCACTGGCGACGGCCTTGGCCATGCCACCGCTGCCGCGCAGGGCAAATGCCGTGCGCGGGTCTACCTGGTGCTGCGCCAGCAACTGGCGTACCGCCAGGTAGTCGGTGTTGTAGGCCTTCAGATGGCCGTTGGTATTGACCAGAGTATTGACCGACTCGATGGCCGCCGCAGAGGGGTCGACCTCGTCGACCAACGCCAAGCAGGCCTCCTTGTACGGCATCGATACGCCGCAGCCGCGGATGCCCAGGGCGCGGATACCCGCCACTGCTGCCGGCAGGTCATCGGTGCGCATGGCCTTGTAGTAGAAGTCCAGGCCCAGCTGCTGGTACAGATGATTATGGAACCGCACCCCGAAGGTGCCGGGGCGGCCAGCCAGGGAAATGCACAACACAGTGTCTCTGCTGGGACTTGTCGACATGACCTGCTCCTTTTCATGACTGAAACGTTTGTGCAGCGTAACAGAGGCAACCACTGGTCGTCCCTTACGCAACCTTTACCGTTTCCCTGTGCTCGGCTGACCGAAAGTGGAGTCATAGTTAACAGGCCCCACGCTTGGGGTGTCCTTGCGAGGTTGCTTTATGAACCGCCACATTCCTTCAGTCGCCCTGCTGGTCAGTGCCCTGGCCATCAGCGGGCCCGCTGCCGCCCATGGTGGCCATCGCGGCGGTGGTTGGTATGGTCCGGCCCCACTGTTAGGTGCCGCGGTGGTCGGGGCTGTGGTCGGGGCGACGGTGTATGGCGAGCGCGAGCGTACCGTGTATGTCGAGCGCCAGCCGGTCTACTACGCACCGCCTCCGGTGTACGTACAACCACCGCCACCACCGGTGTACTACCAGCCTTACTATGCGCCACCGCCGGGCTACCGCGGCTACTATGGCCCGCCACCGGTGTATTACGGCCCGCCGCGCTGGTGAAGGTTGATAGAACTAATGACCACTATCGAGGAAGTTGATTTCAAACCGCCTCGGCTGCTGCGTATGGTGAAGCCATGTTTACAGGAGGTCCCCATGGCCACTATTCAGATCATGTCCGTTATCGGCAGCGCCGTCCCCGCTTCGTTGCGTGAACAAGGCCTGCTGGCCTGTTGGTACCTGGTGCGCAACGGCGAAGCCGTTAGCGGCCCGATGCCGAGCCTGGCCGCGGCCCAGGCGCTGATCGAACAGCTGCAACCAGGCACCCTGGTCGCCTGACCCGCATTTGTTGTGCGTTGCTCTCTACGCCCTTCTGGCCCGCCTATTGGTGGGCCTTTTTTTGCCTGGGCATATTTAGCAATGAGCTAAACACTGGCATGCTTCGCGTCATGGACATCTACGAAATCCGCAAGCACAACCTGGTCAAGCTGATCGGTAACCAGAGAAAGGGCTCCTGTGCAGAACGCTGGGGCATGGCCCCTGCACACCTCAGCCAGATCCTCTCGAACAAGACAGCAAAGAACCTGGGTGATGACGTGGCGCGCAGAATCGAGAGTATAGAGGGCTTGCCCAGGGGTTGGTTCGACACCACGGCAGCCGGTGAGCAGGCCCTGCCTGACATTGGCGACAGCAAGCTGTCCGCGGCTGACCTGGTCAAGCAGATGCTGGCCAGAAGCGGCAAAGGCATTCCCGAGGAAACCCGGCAACGGCTGCTGGCTGCTGCCGAGGAGCCGGTAAAGGCCACGCTGGTCAAGGCCGACCTGGCTCAGCCTGGCCTGGTGGGTGACGAGGTATGGATCGCCCACTATGACGTGCGGGCGGCCATGGGCGGCGGGCAGATTCCCCACGATTACCCGGAAATGCTCAGGGACGTCCGTGTCAGCCCAAGCCACCTGCGCGAGCTGGGTGTGGAGTTCAGCGACCATAACCACCTGAAGTTGGTGACCGGCTGGGGCCAGTCGATGGAGCCGACCATCAGGCATCGCGACCCACTGATTGTCGACGTCAGCATCCGTGAGTTCGTCGGCGATGGCATCTACCTGTTTTGCTGGGGTGACCACCTCTATATCAAGCGGCTGCAGATCGCCGATGAAGAGCACTTCGAAATGATTTCCGACAACTCGCGACACAAGGACCGCATGGTCCGTCGAGAAGAAACCTATATCCAGGCCAGGGTGTTGCTGGTATGGAATGCGCACCTGGTATGACGCCAAGCCCGCCCTCCTGGCGGGCTTCTTTATGTAACTCAGAACGGTGCAGCCTCGCCGAGCTGCTGCTCAACGGCAAGATCGTCGTGCGCAGCCACGCTGCTGCGCGTCCAACGCAGCGTGACACTGCCGTCGTTATTGAAGGCCAGGTCCAACTCTGGCGTTTCGGCCAGCAGGCTTAGCACTTCCTTCCACTCAGCCTCACCATCCGTATCCAGGCGATGGACCACAACCCAACGCTGGGTCTGTGCCAGCGGGTGGTTGATCATCGCTGAAACCCGCAGGATCAGCCGCTCCAAACCGGTCATTTGCTGGCGCTGCTGCAGCGTCGGCTTCATGTGCCTGGGCATCTGCCACCTCCAACACTGTTTTTTTGTACAGTATCCAGGCCAAGCATAGCCCTTTGTCAAAACCAGCGTAAAGCCCCGTTCGGGAAAAAGCCCAGGTCGGGAGCGGATTTATCGCCAAGCGAAATTAATTTAGCTCATAGCGATTGACAATAATTTAGCTCGTGGCTAAGTTTTTCATCAGCAGCGGCGCCATTGTCGCTGCCAGCCCAAAGGGCACAACCCGTTATCCATCAAGGAGTACTTCCATGAGCGTAGACATCAGCAACCTCATCATTTCCGTTCCGGTGGCCGAATCCGCGACCAGCCTGGTCGCCGACGAACTCACCGGCAGCGAAGCGATCGCCCAGTATCCGCAGTATGTGTCAGTGCTCGCCGACGGTTCGGTGCAGCTTTCTGCCCCGACCAAAGGCGTGTCGAGCAAAAGTACCCGACGGACACGCTGCGAGTGGTCCGAGCCGACCTACTGGACGCTGGGCAGTGCCTTCGACCACTGGAACCGTCAGGAAATGACCCTCACCAAGGTAAACTGGGCACAGAAGCTGGTCGTGGCGCAGATGCACGTATACGGCGACGACAGCCCGCCAGTGAAGGTGTTCTGGAAAAAAGGCGATATCACCCTGGGGTTCCGGCAGACCTACAACCAGACGGACCCGGTCAACTCGACGGTGCTCAGGGGGGTGCCACTGGGAGCAAAGTTCTTCGTGAGCATCCACGCCAGCGCCAAGGGTGTCGTCAACGTGACGGCCAGCTGCAACGGGGTGACCGGCAGCTCCGGCGACCTGCCATTCGACAGCAGTTGGGCGGCGCACCGGTTCGAGTTCCATGGCGGAGTCTACAACCAGGTCGATTACACCGATACGACCCCGGCCGATGATGGTTCGATCTGCATCATCAGCGATCTGTCACTGGCCCATGTCTGAGCTTGGCTAGGCGAAAAAGACGTCCCGATGCCCTGTGCTCCGACGCAGGTTGCACGGGACGTTTTGCGATGAAGGCGCCGCTGCCTGGCAAGCGCATTTGACCGCAAACAACCGGCTGACTACGCCGCGGGCACAAGCGTAAACAGTTTTGTGCGACCAGCTGTATCGGCCATGTACCGCTTTCGTCTCTCATTTCTCAGCGCCTGTACCCTGCCCTTTACCCTCGATATGCTGGCCGCCCCTGCCCGGCGACGCGCTGGCCTGGGCAACTGGTGTGCCACCTGGCGGCGAGCTATGACGACCGGCCTGTCAGGAACAAGCCCGGATGGCACCTTGAGCCGGCGCGGCCGTACGTCGACCGGGCCACGGCCGTAGCGCAGTCCTGCAACCCGTATTGATCCGCCGGCGCGGACCTGTCGGTACCGACCGGTATCGGCGGGGCTCCAGGCCTTGATTTCAACAAGACGCCACAGCCCGGCGGACACGGCCTGAGGTGGTTGGCTCAGCAAGGCAAGTGAGCCATGACGTAGCACACTGTCCTTTCCAGGGTTCGCGCCATATCGGGATGCGTTAACTGATACTTGCGCTCGAGTTGCTCGCTCTCGCTCATGTCGAAGCGCTGCGGCTGGATGAAGTTCAACGACTCGGCGCGGATCTCCAGGCGTGCGGCCAGCCCGGGGATCCTCGCTAGCCAGCGAAGCACTCCGATCGCGACATGGCGCCGGGGTGCCTTGACCCCCAGTGTTTTCGCCAGCGCCTCGAGCAGCCCCTGCAGGTTGGGGGTGTGCTCATTGAGCGCCAGCACCTGCCGGTTGGCCAGCAAAGGGTCGAACGCCACGCAGGTTATCAGCGTCACCAGGTAATCGACGCTGACCATTGGCAACCAGTGCCGGGCGGAACCGGGAACCGCCTTGAAACGGCCGCGCGCCAGATTGCGAATGAGTTCGACCAGCGGCTGCCCTGCCAGGATGTGCCCACTCTCGCTGTGGCCAACCACCGTAGCCGGATGAACGATGGTGTAATCCGCATGTGCTTCCTGCATGTAGCGGATGACTGCGAAATGCGACTCCAGCTTGCTGCCCTCGTAGCCACCCACGCGGCTATAGACGGCGGGCCAGTCAGTGTTTTCCGGGCATTCGTGATCAACCCCGACACGCCCAAGAAAGGCAAGGTTCTGCACCATGTAGCCGCCCACCATCAGCAACCGAACACGCAGGCTCGCCGCCAGCCTGGCGACCCTCAGCGCGCCCTGCACATTGATCGCGCGGGCATGTTCCATCGTCAGTCCCCAGGAAAACGCTGCCGCCAGGTGGAAGACCACCGAGACGCGGGATATGCACTGCCGGTCTGCCTCGCAGAGGCCAAGCCCGTCCCTGCCGATATCACCCGCAACGGCATGGATGTTCGCCGGGTTACCGCCCAGTCGGCCGACATGCTCTCTGAGACACGCGATGTTTTCAGGGTTGCGCATGAGCACCCAGGTCTTGTGCCCAGTCGCGGAAAGACGGGCCAGCAAATGTTGCCCGACAAAACCGCTGCCACCTGTAATGAAGCATTCCACAGCCATGACCGAATCCTTGTTTGCATGATCGGCGCAGGCTAAGGTATAGAGCTGGGTCTACAGTCAAGGAGTTTTCGCTGTGAATGTTGCGCAACTGGAGCGTCGCAGTGGCATCGGCCGCCACGCCTTGCGCTATTACGAAAAGCTCGGGCTTATCGGCGCTCATCGACGGGCCAACAACTATCGCGATTACAGCGAACAGACCGTGGCCGACCTGCAGTTCATTCAGATTGCCCAGAGCATGGGGTTTTCGCTTGCGGCGATCGGCGACATCCTGGCTGCCAAGCGCGGCAACACGATCAATTGCGCCCAGGGCGCGGCCTTGATCGCGGAAAAGATGGCCGAAATCCAGGCGAAGATCATCACCCTGCAGGACGCCTATGCGTCACTGGATGCGGAGCGGGCGAAGCTTGAAGCCAGTGCTATCGCCAAGGGGCTGATGGTGCCGCATCTTCCTGTACAGAAGGCTGTCTCCAGGCAATAAAAAACCCAGCGCAATGGCTGGGTTCAGGGGTTAGCGCCTGCTTACTGGGAAACGCTTCGGCTGTGATGCCAGTACAGATAGGCCAAGCCGACTGGAGCGATGAAAATCGCCATTGACCAGCAAAGCGCCATGGTGAAGACCTTGACCGCCAACATGAACAGTGCGTTCACGAAAAAGACGTTATTACCCATGATGAAGCCCACTACGCTTTCGTAGACGAAACGAGAGTACGGGTATAACAAGGTCGAGACGACTGCCATCAGCAGCAGGCCGGGTTTGCCGCTCAGGCCGGTGGGGCTATTGGCAGCCAAGCCCAGAATCAAGGCCGCGAAAAGCGCGCCGAAGAAAAGCTGGCGGATGTAATAGCTCGGTGTCAAACCGCCAAATGTCATTGCAATGATGCGCCGCATAAGATCCCTCTCAGGCTGGTAACAAAGGCGCAGACTCTACCAGTTACAGAATTCGCGGGCAAAGCGGCAAATGGCTACCTGGAGCTGGTTAGCCAGGTCGACTGATGTCGCTCCCGAGCGTGCAGAAACTGACCCAGGCCCTATCCTGCCGCGGCAACGTTGGGTACAGGATTAAATTTCCTTCACCTTGCGCCCTTTAGTCATAAGGCATTCGACAGCAATTCAGCCATACTCCAGAATGCAGCGGTTTTTTGGGGGAAAACCCTTGCACAGCCAACGACATACCAACTTTTAGTGAGCCTCAACGTGAAAACATCCCTGTCCATCCTCAGCCTGCTGCTGTTGCTCACAGGTACCGCGACCCTCCCGTCGACCGCTGCTGCACAATCCCCGGCCCAGGTTCAACGTGACCCGTCCAAGCTGCACCTGGCGTCGGGTAGCGCTTTGCTGATCGATCTGAACACCAACCAGGAGCTGTATTCGAACCACGCCGACCGCGTGGTGCCGATCGCCTCGGTGACCAAGCTGATGACCGCGATGGTGGTGCTCGACGCCAAGCAACCGATGGATGAAATGCTCACCATGACCATCGCCAACAACCCGGAAATGAAAGGCGTGTATTCGCGTGTGCGCCTGGGCAGCCAGCTGGACCGCCGCGAAACCTTGCTGATTACCCTGATGTCGTCTGAGAACCGTGCGGCCAATACCCTGGCCAACCACTACCCGGGCGGCTACCCGGCGTTCATCAAGGCGATGAACGCCAAGGCCCGTAGCCTGGGCATGGCGCACACCCGCTACGTCGAACCGACCGGCCTGTCGACGCAGAACGTGTCCACCGCCCGCGACCTGGCCAAGCTGCTGATGGCCTCGCGCAAGTACCCGATGCTGAGCGAGCTGTCGACCACCCGCGAGAAGACCGTGGCCTTCCGCAAGCCCAACTACACCCTGGGCTTCCGCAATACCGACCACCTGGTGAACAAGAGCAATTGGGACATCAAGCTGACCAAGACCGGCTTCACCAATGAGGCCGGCCACTGCCTGGTGCTGCTGACCCGCATGGACAACCGCCCGGTGGCCATGGTCATCCTCGATGCCTTTGGCAAGTACACCCACTTCGCCGATGCCAGCCGCATGCGCCAGTGGCTGGAAACCGGTGTTGCCAAGCCGGCACCGGCAGTGGCCATGCAGTACAAGGCGGAGCGGCAGAACAGAGGGCGCCTGGCGGCAGAATGACGGCGCTTGGCGACAGCGCTGTTCAAGTCAAGGGCGAGAGTTTGTCGAAAGAGGGATTGCGCCTATCCGATCGAGCGCCGCGCGGGCGGCGCTCGATCGGATAGGCGCTGCAACTTTCCCGGCGTACACCTGGTGGCCCTTACCCGCCCCCAAGCCCAGAATATAATCTCGGTGAAAACTCTCGGATGCCTGGGCGGGCCTCATCGCGGATAAGTCGCTCCCGCAAGAGCCTCACGTGAGAGGCCCTGGCCAGGCGGGCGCCGTTGCCCGCGCGGGCCGTACCCAGCGTCAGGCCTGGGTACTGACCATCCCGCCGGCGCTGCTGCCACCGGTCTTCTGCAGTGCTTCGAGCAACTGCGCGGTGGCCTGCAGGATTTCACCATTGAGCGTGGCGATACTCGCCTGCCTGGCGCTGATGGCGGCCAGCTTGGCGGTTTCTTCCATTTTCTGAGCCATCACCAGCGCCAGTTGCTTCTGCTCGTCTGCCAACTGTTTCTGCAACTTCTTGATCATTTCGCGCAATTGCCTGATGTGCGCAGGTTCAGCACTGTCGCTGCTGTCTTCGGCGCCTTTGGCTTTGCTGCCAGCGTTCACTCTCGACAGGTCGACCTGGGTGCCGGCCCCGCTTTCTTCGCTCTTCTGCACATCCTGGCCAGCGACGCCGGAGGTGCTGCCCGACACTTGGCCCGCGCTGCCGACGCTGATTGCTGCGATTGCGGTCATGTATTTCTCCCTGCAATAAAAATGGTCCCTGGACTGTTCTGCCTATCGGCCGCCAGGCGCAGGTCTTTAGCCCCGGCTTGCAATCGCGCAGGCGGCCACTGGTAAATTCCCGGGCGTTCGGCTCGTTCCAACCCATGTACCTACGCAGGCGCCGGCTCACTCCCGGCGTGCGTCCACATTCGACCACTATGGAATCGCAGCCATGAGCCAGTCTGCACATACGGAAACTGTCAGGGACTTGATCGGCGTGGGTTTCGGCCCTTCCAACCTGGCCCTGGCCATCGCCCTGGAAGAACTCGCCGAGTCTCAGGGCCATGCCCTCGATGCACTGTTCATCGACAAGCAGCAGGACTACCGCTGGCACGGTGAAACCCTGGCGACCCAGAGCGAGCTGCAGATCTCGTTCCTCAAGGACCTGGTATCGCTGCGCAACCCCACCAGCCCCTACAGCTTCGTCAATTACCTGCATCAGAAGCAGCGCCTGGCCGACTTCATCAACCTCGGCACCTTCTACCCCTGCCGCCTCGAGTACAACGACTACCTGCGCTGGGCCGCCGAGCACTTCGCTACCCAGGCGGTGTATGGCGAGGAGGTGCTGCGTATCGAACCGGAAGTGCAGGCGGGCCGGGTCGATCACCTGCGCCTGGTCTCGCGTGACGTACAAGGCCGCGAATACAGCCGCCGCACCCGTTCGGTTGTGGTCGGCAGCGGCGGCACTCCGAAAATTCCGGAAAAGTTCGCAGCTTTCACGGATGACCCGCGAGTATTCCACCATTCCCAGTACCTCAGCAGCCTGGACAAGCTGCCATGCACCAGCGGCGCGCCCATGCGTATTGCCGTGATCGGGTCAGGCCAGAGTGCTGCAGAGGCGTTCATCGACCTCAACGACAGCTACCCGTCGGTCAAGGTCGACATGATTCTGCGCGGCTCAGCGCTCAAGCCTGCCGATGACAGCCCGTTCGTCAACGAGATCTTCGCCCCGGACTATACCGACCTGGTCTACAACGAGCCGGCCGACCAACGCCGCAAGCTGCTCGACGAATACCACAACACCAACTACTCGGTGGTCGACCTCAACCTGATCGAGCGCATCTACGGCATCCTCTATCGGCAGAAAGTGGCCCATCAGTACCGTCACAACGTCCTGTGCCGACGCCTGGTGGAAACGGTGCTGGCCACCCATGCTGGGCTGGAGCTGACCCTGCGCGACCTGGCCACCGGCCAGCAGCAGACCCACCGCTATGACGCCGTGATCCTCGCCACCGGCTACGAACGCCGCTCGCACCGTGACCTGCTGGCACCGCTGGCCGGCTACCTGGACGATTTCACGGTCGACCGCAACTACCGCGTACTGGCCAGCCCGGACCTGCAGGCGTCGGTGTACCTGCAAGGCTTCTGCGAAAACAGCCATGGCCTGAGCGACACCCTGCTCTCGGTGCTACCGGCGCGTGCTGCAGAGATCGGCCGCGCGCTGTACCAGGACCTGGCCCAGCTGCACGGCAGGCAGCAGGCGGCGGTCGCGCTGACCCGCGCCTGAACCGCTGCTTGCTACAGCTTGGCCGGCCCGGGGCAATACGCCTCAGGCCGGCCTTGGTGTTTCTGAAACATTTACTTGCATTTAAAACGGCAGGATTTTGATTCTCATTCGTCCTTATCAGTACAGCCTCTTTGGCTGGGCACACGCTCGACCACCCTTGCAGAAGACTGTCCGATGGCCAAAACCGCGAAAAAATCGAAATCCAGGCTTTGGTTCCTGGTCCACAGCTGGCTCGCCCTGCCGATCTGGTTCTTTGTCCTGATCGTCTGTTTCACCGGCATGCTCGCCGTGGTCAGCCAGGAAATCGTCTGGCTGGCCAACCCGGACGTACGCGCCAACAAGCCGAATGGCGACGTCGAGCGCCTGAGCTTCCAGCAGGTGCTGGATGCGTTGCACAGGGCCGAGCCCGACATGGTGGTGGAGCGCCTGAGCCAACCCGACGGTTCGCACTTTGCCGTCAAGGCCGACGTCACCCTGCCAGACGGCACCAGCCCGACGTTGTACGTCAACCCCTACACCGGCGCGATCCAGGGCAAGACTCCGGATTTCAACTTCGAGGCCTTCACCCGTGCGCTGCACGGCTGGTGGCTGGTGCCGTTCACCAATGGCTTCAGTTGGGGCTGGTACCTGGTGTCGCTGCTCGGCCTGCCCATGCTGGCGTCGCTGGTAACCGGCCTGGTGGTATACAAGAAATTCTGGAAAGGCTTCTTCAAGCCGCTGCGCACCAGCCATGGCTCGCGGATATTCTGGGGTGACCTGCACCGCCTGGCCGGGGTATGGTCGATCTGGTTCATTGCGGTCATCTCCATCACCGGCACCTGGTTCCTGATCCAGGCGATCCTGTTCGACAACCACATCACCATTTCCAGCCGCCCGGTGGTGCCGGTGATCGCCCGCGAGGACGTGCCGCAAACCGCGGACGGCAGCCCCGCACCGCGCATTGACCTGGATGAAGCCGCACGCATTGCCGGCCTTGCGATCCCGGGCCTGGAGGTCAATTTCATCACCCTGCCAGCCACTGCCTACAGCCACGTCACCCTGGCCGGGCCGGGCTGGTACCCACTGATGTTCCAGAGCGCTTCGGTGAACCCTTATACACGCCAGGTCGATAGCCAGTTCCTGCTCAGCGACCGCTCGGCGCTGGAGGTCGTCACCGAATCCATGCGCCCGTTGCATACCGGCGATTTCGGCGGTCTGCCGATCAAGCTGGTGTGGTTCTTCTTCGGCCTGGTCCTCACCCTGATGGTGTTCAGCGGTTTGCTGATCTGGACCAGGCGTACCGCCCAGGCCACCGCCGCCGCGCTCAAGCGCAGCGAGCGTACGTCACGCCCGGCACGCACTGACAGCACCGTGGAGGTCCGCCCATGAGCAAGGCACACGCGCTGCCCGCCAGCCCGCTGAAGCAGCTGTGGCTGAAGTGGCGCTTCCATCTGAATATCCTGCTGATTCTCATCCCGCTGGGCTTCATGCCGAAGTACTTCGCCGACGCCAGGCTGTTCCGTGGCGAAGCCGGCCTTGGCGCCAATGTGATCAGCGACATCCAGGTCGGCCCCTACCGCCTCGACCTGGCCGAGCTGCGTGACGAGCCCCCCCGCGCCGACGGCCCGGCCGGGTACTTCAAGGTGTTCAATGCCTCGTTGTGCAAGGCCTGTGTCAAGGAGGTCAAGGCCGCCTACCTGCGCATCGGCAAACCGCGCAGCCTGCGCGCCGCCGGCACCATTTTCTTTGGCGCGCCCTACCACATGGGCACTTCGCTGCCCATCCCGCCCCGCACCCGACCGGACGCGCAGGTCTGGATCACCCTGGAAGGCTGGGACGGCAGCCTGTACCAGGCGTCAGTCCCCCTGGCCAAGGCATCGCCAGCCACCGTGGCCTGGCTCGAAAAACAAGGAGGCAAGAAATGAAACACCTGTTGCGCATCCTCGCCCTGCCTGTGCTGGTGCTGGGCGCTGGCCCCGCCCTGGCCCACAACCCGATGTGCGAATGCGAAGGGCTGGCTGATGGCCAGGTCAAGTGCACCGGTGGCTTCTCGGACGGCAGCGGTGCCCCTGGGGTGACTCTGGATGTGATCGGCTACGACGAACAGGTGCTGGTCGGCGGCAAGCTCGGTGATGACTCGACGCTGACCTTCAAGCGCCCGGACGGCGAGTTCTACGTGCTGTTCGATGCCGGCCCCGGGCATGTGGTGGAAGTCGACCATGCCGATATAACCCAGCCATGAACCGCTGCCAAGTGATCCGCCCGGCCGGTGCCGGGCATGAAACCCTCTACGTACTGCTGGTCAGCCTGCTGATCGTGTTGCTCGCCGCCAGCGTGGTGCTGGCGCGCGGTGAACGCGTGGACGAACAAGCCATCGCCAGCTACCAGATCGATGCCCGGCGCGACCTCACCGCCGCCGAGCAAGGCCTGTACACCGACCTGCGCGTGGCCTTCGATGAAATTCGCCTGCTGCGTGAAGAAAACGCCGCCATCCCCAGCGTAAGCGCCCTGGCCGAGGAAGGCCTGCCACCGTTCGTGGTCGACGCCGGCAGCCAGGGCCGCGGCAACCACCAATGGTCGTGGCTGCAGGCCGGTGCCTACCTGGGGCGCAGCCAGGCCCCGGAAGTGGCCGGCAGCTTGCTGTTGATCGTGCCAAGCGACAGCGCTGGCGAGGCGGATGTCTGGCTGCGCCGCGACACCGCCGCTGCGCCACCGGACGACCTCGGCCCGGCCGCATTGATCGCTGCCGGCTGGCGGCAGGTGGTCAGCCATTACGACGCCGGGGTCACCCGCGAACACCGTCACTGAACCCAAGGACTCCTCCATGCTCCGCTCCGCCCTCGCCCTGCTCCTGGCCCTTGCGCTGCCGCTGTCGGCCCTGGCCGATAACGCCAAGCCGCTGCGCATCGGCATCACCCTGCACCCCTATTACAGCTATGTGAGCAACATCGTCGGTGACAAGGCCGAAGTGGTGCCGTTGATTCCGGCAGGTTTCAACCCCCATGCCTACGAGCCACGGGCGGAAGACATCAAGCGCATCGGTACGCTGGATGTGGTGGTGCTCAACGGCGTGGGCCATGACGATTTTGCCGACCGCATGATCGCTGCCAGCGAAAAGCCCGACATCCGGACCATCGAGGCCAACCAGAACGTGCCATTGCTGGCGGCCACCGGCATTGCCGCACGCGGTGCCGGCAAGGTGGTCAACCCGCACACCTTCCTGTCGATCAGTACCAGCATCGCCCAGGTCAACAATATCGCTCGCGAACTGGGCAAGCTCGACCCGGACAACGCCAGGCTGTACACGCAAAATGCCCGCGCCTACGCCAAGCGCTTGCGCGCCCTGCGGGCCAAGGCCCTGGCCAAGGTCAGCGAGGCGCCCGGCGCCACCTTCCGGGTGGCCACCATCCATGCGGCCTACGACTACCTGGTGCGCGACTTCGGCCTGGAGGTGACGGCCGTGGTCGAGCCCGCGCATGGCATCGAGCCCAGCCCGGCCCAGTTGAAGAAGACCATCGACCAGCTGAAGGCCCTGGATGTGCGGGTGATCTTTTCGGAAATGGATTTCCCGTCCGCCTATGTCGAAACCATCCAGCGTGAATCCGGTGTGCGTCTGTACCCGCTCACGCACATTTCCTACGGCGAATACACCAAGGACAAGTACGAAGTGGAAATGCAGCGCAACCTCGACACCGTCGTGCGCGCCATCCAGGAGAACCGCGCATGACCGCTGCGGCCAACCTGCTGGCCGCCTGCGGGCCGCGCATCGAGTTCACCGGCGTCGGCCTGTCCCTGGGCCGCACGCGCATCCTCGACCAGGTCAGCTTCGGCGTCGCCGCTGGCAGCGTGCATGCCATCGTCGGCCCCAATGGCGGTGGCAAGAGTTCGTTGATCAAGACCTTGCTCGGGCAGATGCCGCACCAGGGCCAGTTGACCCTGCACTGGCCCGGCGAACGCGAAGTGATCGGCTACGTACCGCAGGCGCTGGAATTCGACCGTGGCCTGCCAATGACCGTGGACGACTTCATGGCCGCCATGTGCCAGCGCCGCCCTGCGTTCCTCGGCCTGTCGCGCCGGGTGCAGCCGGACATCGACGCAGCCCTGGCGCAGGTCGGCATGCTCGACAAGCGCAAGCGGCGCATGGGCGCGCTGTCGGGGGGCGAACGCCAGCGCGTGCTGCTGGCGCAGGGCCTGGTCCCGACGCCGCAGTTGCTGGTGCTGGACGAGCCGATGTCGGCCCTTGATGAAGCCGGTATCCAGGTGTTCGAACAATTGCTGCGCGGCTGGCGCCAGGCCGGCACGACTGTACTGTGGATCGAACACGACCTGCAGGCCGTGCTGCGCCTGAGCGACCGCGTGACCGGGCTGAACCGCCAGGTGCTGTTCGATGCCCCGCCGGCCCAGGCCCTGAGCCCGGAACGCCTGCTGGGGCTGTTCTCCGTGCACCCACGCAGCGAGGGGCGTGCCTGATGAGCCTTGAATCTTTGCGCCTGCTGGTCCAGGGCTGGGCCACGGCCGGCTACCTGCCCGAGGCACTGGCCTACGGTTTCGTGGTCAACGCCTTGCTGGCAGGGCTGATGATCGGCCCGGTACTGGGCGGCCTGGGTACCCTGGTGGTGGTCAAGCGCTTCGCGTTCTTCTCCGAGGCGGTCGGCCACGCCGCGCTGACTGGCGTGGCCATCGGCATCCTGCTGGGCGAACCCTACACTGGCCCATACGGCAGCCTGTTCGGCTATTGCCTGCTATTCGGCATCCTGCTCAACTTCCTGCGTAACCGCACAGGGCTCGCGCCGGACACGCTGATCGGCGTATTCCTCTCGGTGTCGCTGGCGCTGGGCGCCAGCCTGCTGCTGATGCTGGCAGGCAAGATCAATGTGCATATCCTGGAAAACGTCCTGTTCGGCTCGGTGCTGACCGTGAGCGGCCAGGACCTGCTGGTGCTGGGCATCGTCGCGCTGCTGGTAGTGACCTTGGCCGTACCCCTGTACAACCGCATCATGCTGGCCAGCTTCAACCCGCAGCTGGCGGCGGTGCGCGCGGTGGCGGTGAAGACCCTGGACTACCTGTTCGTGGTGCTGGTGACCCTGGTGACTGTCGCGGCGGTCAAGGTGATCGGGGCAATCCTGGTCGGAGCGCTGCTGGTGATCCCAGCCGCCGCTGCGCGTCTGGTCAGCCAGTCGCTCAAGGGCTTTTTCTTCCTGTCGGTAGTGATCGCCACCTCGAGCACCCTGCTCGGCATCCTGCTGCCGATCGTATTCGACCTGCCGGTGCCGTCGGGTGCCGCAATCATTCTGGTTGCCGGCATCTGCTTTGCCCTGGCTGCGCTGGCCCGCGCACTCGTCCCCCGCCTGCAAGGAAACCCGGCATGAACCTCAAACGCCTGACCCTGGTGCTGGCCCTGGCCGGCCTGCCATCGCTGTCTTTTGCCACCCAGGTGCTGACCAGCCTGCCGGTCACTCACAGCCTGGCCAGTGCCCTGCTCGACGGCACCGCCGTGCAGCTCAAGCGTGCGGCACCGGCCAACTTGCCCGCCAGCCGTCAGCCGGCATATTTCAGCGGGCGTGGTGGCGCCAGCCTTCAAGACGCCGCGCAGCAGGCCGATGCGGTGATCGGCGTGCGTTCGATCTGGCCTGACGACCCGCTGTACCCGATGGCCCGGCGCAGCAATATCCGCATCGTCGAGATCGACGCCGCACGGCCGGTGGACGGCGCGTTGCCTGGCATTGCCGTCACCGGCGACGATGCCTATGGCGCCTATCCCTGGCTGAACCCGACCAACCTCGGGCGCATGGCCGACGTGGTAGCCAATGACCTGGAACGGCTCGCGCCGCAAGCCAAGGCGACGATCCAGGGCAACCTGGCCAGGCTCAAGCGCCAGTTGCTGGAACTTGCCGCACGCAGCCAGACGCGCCTGGCCAAGGTCGACAACCTGACCGTGGTGAGCCTGTCGGAGCGCCTGGGCTACCTGGCCAGCGGGCTGAACCTGGACGTGGTGGAGCAACCGCTGCCCGCCGCATGGGATGCCACTGCACTGCAGGCGCTGGAGCAGAACCTGAAGGCACAGGAAGTGGCAGTGGTACTGGACCATCGCCAGCCGCAGCCGGCGGTGGTCGAGGCGATCAGCAAGGCTGGGGCGAAGCTGGTGGTAGTGGAGAGTGACCCCGAAGATGCCTTTGCCGGACTGCAGGCCAGTGTCGACCAGGTGGTGGGCGCACTGGGCGGGGGCTGAGACCGGCACAGGCGCCTGACTGCTAACGCTTCATGCACCGCTGATAACGTTCATCCACCCGCCCGGCAAACCACGCCGTGGTCAGCTTGCGGGTGATCTTCGGGCTCTTCAGCTCGATCCCGGGCAACACGGCCCGTGGCAGCGGTTTGCCAGCCGCTGCATCGGCCAGGGCGAACACCCCGCTGTACAGTTCGCTGTCTTCGAACGCCGGGCTGTCGCCCTGCTCAAGCTGGCGGCGAATCTGCGGGTTGCGCAGGCCGAGCCGGGTACCGAGCTTGCGCGCCGCCCTTTCCGTGGCCCCTGGCATGATCGAACCCGGTGCGATCAGGTCCCCGTCAAGGGCCAGTGTCACTCCGGCCGCCTTGCTCAGTGCCGCCTGGAAGGCCGCGTTGCGACTGGCATACCAGCCCGCGTTGAAATCGGCAAAGCGATACAGCTGGCGTTGGTAGCTCGCCGGGTAGCCCAGCAAGTGAGCGATACCGAAATACATGCCACCACGCCGGGTGAAGACTTCCTGGCGGATGCTGCCAGCGTGGCTGTACGGGTAATCGCGCGCATGTTGTTCGGCGAAGTCTATGCTGACCTGCATCGGCCCGCCGGTATGCACCGGGTTCAATCCACCGAGCAAGGTATTGCCCAGCGGCACGCGGGCAATGACTTCGTCGTAGAGTTCGCTCAGCTGCTTCTCGCTGCGCACCGCCTGCAACCGCTGCTGGTAGCTCTTGCCATTGGCCGAAGGTGTCTTCAGCGCACCCTCGACCAGCAGCCTGGGAATATGCAGGCGCGCGGCACGGCGGTCGATTTCGTCGCGGGCAATGCGCCCCAGGTTGGGCACCTGCGGGTCGGCGTTGAAAGTCGATTCCTGCTCGGTCACGGCCAACACCGCGCACAGGTTACTCTTGCTCGGGGCAATGCGCTGGGTTTCGAATGCCTGCTGAATGTCCCTGGCCCAGCCCTCGCGGTCCCTGGCCTGGGCGGGCAACAGCCGCAGCAGTTGCGCGCGGACCTTGGCCGGGTCTGCTTCGGGTGCTTCCTCACGGCGCCCGGCGCAACCTTGCAGCAGCGCCAGGGCCATCAGCCCGGCCGCCAGTACCCGGCCGTTCAGGGCTGTTCACCGACCAGGTAGGTCTTGCTGATGTGACGGAACAGCGGATGGCCGGCACTGCCCAACAGCTCGAACAACACCATCTCGCGGGTCACCACCTGCGCGCCGGCAGCACGCATGCGCGCAAGGCCCGCGGCCTTGCTCGCCAGGGTGCGGCTGTCGCAGGCATCCTCGACCACGAACACCTGCTTGCCCAGCGCCAGCAGGCCGAGCACGGTCTGCAGCACACAGACGTGGGTTTCCATGCCGCAGACGATCACTTGCTCGCGCGCCATCAGGCTCGCTGGCAGGCACTCAGCGGCTACGCAGGAAAAATGGCTTTTCTCCACCACCTCGGCAGCTGGCGCTGCGGCCAGCAGCTCGGGCAGGGTATGCCCCAGGCCCTTGGGATACTGTTCGGAGACGACCGTCGGCAACTCCAGTTCGGCGGTTGCTGCCAGCAACCAGCGGGCCCGTGCGCGGGTGCCTGCAGGGTCGCTCATGGCGCCGATGAGCTTTTCCTGGATGTCGACGACCAGCAGCGTCGCCTTGTGTGGATCGATCAGCATTGCCTGCCCCTTGCCTGGAAAAAGGCCTAGCCTCCCCCAGGCAAGCGGTGACGTCAATCAGGCGGAAAGCCGAAGCGGTTCAAGCGATGCGACCAGCGCAGCGAGCACCTGGTCTTCCTGTTCGTGAATGAAGAAGTGCCCCCCCGGGAACATCTGCAGCGAGAACGGGCCATGGGTTTCCTGGCGCCAGGCCTGTAGTTGCTCGTCGCTGGCGCGATCGTCCACGCCACCCAGCACATGCAGCGGGCACTGCAACGCCGGGCGCTGGCGGTAAGCGTAGCTGCCACAGAGCAGGAAGTCGGCACGCAGGATCGGCAAGGTCAGGCTCATCAGCTCGGCGTTGGCCAGCACTTCCTCGGGCGTGCCCTGCAGCTCGCGCAATTCGCTGATCAGCTCGGCGTCGCCCTTGGGTTCGCGCCAATTGTTGCGCTCGTAATCCTCGCGGCGGGTCGGCGCAGCGGTTCCACAAGCGAACAAGGCCATCGGTGGCCGGCTACCCAGCGCCTGCAGCTCGTGAGCCAGTTCGAAGGCGAGCAACGCACCCAGGCTGTGGCCGAGCAGCACGTAGGGGGCACTCGTCGCCAGACGTTGCTCGGCAGCCAATTGCCGGGCCAGCACTTGCAGGTTGGTGTGCAGTGGCTCGGCCATGCGCGTGCCGCGCCCGGGCAGTTCGACCGGGCGCACCTGCAACCACGCGGGCAACTTGCGCCGCCAGCGGCTGTAGACCATGGCGCTGGCGCCGGAGTACGGCAGGCACAGCAGATTCAGTGCGGTCACTGGGCAGCGGCTTCGGCCATTTTCTGGCGCAGGCTCAGCGGGCGCATGTCGGTCCAGACCTCGTCGATGTAGGCCAGGCAGTCTTTCTTCAGGCCGCTCTTGCCAACGGCACGCCAGCCGTTGGGGATGGCCTTGTAGTCGGGCCAGATCGAGTACTGCTCTTCGTGGTTGACCACTACCTGGAACTGGATATCGTCGCGGTCGAAAACGGAAGTCATTGCCTGTCTCCTTGAGTGATGAATGCCGCTGCGCACGTGGCGCAGGGGTGCCTTGTAGTAGACGTGGCACACTGTGAAAAAATTAGCGGCCAGGCGCTTGTAGAGCGAGCGCACCTGGCTGGCCTTCAGGTATCCCGCAGCAAATCATGGGTATCGAGCAGACGGAAGGCAACCTGCGGGTTGCGTTCCAGCCCCCGGCGGATCGCCGCCGGAATCGATTGGCGGGTCTTGCGGCACAGCCCGGGCTGGTCGTCCAGCTCGATGACGATGCCGCGCATGGTCCGCACTTCGTTGAAACCGGGGGCGATGTGCACACGGATGCCGAGGTTTTCGTACATCCGTTGCTGCAGGCGCTGCAGGTCTTCCAGGTCCTTGAGGTTTTCCAGGCGTTCGAGCAGGCGCTTTTCCTCCTGGCGGGTAAGCAGGAGGATGCGCTGGGCGGCCCACGGGTGGTCAGCCAGCTGTTCGCGGCCACAATCGCAGGCGCCAGGCGGGCAAGGCGGGCGCAAAGGGGGTGGTGTGCTCATGCCAGCAAGCATAGCCTGTAGCGGCGTTTCAAGGCTGTCACAGCTGCACCAGTCGTTCGCGCAGGAAAGCTACGAACCCCTGCACCGGCCGCGCCACCTGTCGGTGTTGCGGGTACACCGCCGACAGTTGCAACGCCGGCGGCCGCCATTCATCCAGCACAGTCACCAGCCGCCCGTCCGCCAACGCCTGCCCAACGATAAAGGTTGGCAAGTAAGTCACCCCCATCCCGGCAATCGCCGCATCCCTGAGCATCTCGCCATTGTTGGCCCGCATGCGCCCGCTCACCTGAAGCATCTGGGCCTTGCCACCCTGACGGAACTGCCACTGCACCTGCCGTGAGTGCCCGTAAGGCAGGCATTCGTGCCCAGCCAGTTCATCAGGCGTGGCGGGTACGCCGCGCCCTTGCAGATACGCCGGGCTTGCGCAGTAAACCCGCTCGACTCCCGCAATACGCCGCGCAATCAGACTGGAATCCTCCAGCACGCCAATCCTAAGCGCCAGGTCGTACCCCTCGCCGATCAGGTCAACGGCACGGTCGCTCAAGTCCACTTCCACATCGACCTGCGGGTGTAGCTGCAGGAACTCGGTCAGCAGGCAGCTCAGGTGGGCCATGGCGAACGACAGCGGCGCGCTCAGGCGCAAAGTGCCGCGCAAGGCCTGGGCCTGGCCGCTGATGTCGCGCTCCACCTGCTGCACCTCGCCCAGCAGGCGCAGTGCCGACTGGTAGTAGTGCTGGCCCAGCGGGGTGGCGTCCAGGCGCCGCGTGGAGCGGTTCAGCAGGCGCACACCCAGGCGCTCTTCCAGCTGCATCAGGCGTCGGCTGACCGACTGCTTGGACATGCCCAGGCGCTCGGCAGCAGCCGTGAAACTGCCGGCCTCCATCACCTGGGCAAAGATACGCATGTCTTCGTAAGGGTTCATTGTCTCGCTCTTGGTGACAGTAAAACGCTTTATAGCGGCTTTTTCCCATCATTGCATCTGTCTAATCTACCCACAGGTCGCAGCGATGGCCCGCCAGGCCAGGCAAGACGCCCATTACCAACACTTGCATGGAAAAGAATTCGCTCATGAACATTGTCCAGAAAACCCTCAGTGCTTCCCTCCTTGCGCTGTCCGTTTCCAGCGCTTTCGCTGCCGGCAGCCCGGGGGTCGAAGCCCACACCCAGGCGTTTCTCGAAGCGTTGCAACAAGGTGGCGGCAAGCCGCTGGAACAACTCAGCCCGAAAGACGCCCGTGCCGTGCTGACCGGCGCCCAGGCTTCCGTCAACGTCGACCTCTCCGGCATCGAGGTAAAGCAACACACCATCCAGGCCGATGGCCAGTCGATCACACTACAAGTAGTACGCCCGGCCAATGTACAGGGTGACCTGCCGGTGTTCATGTTCTTCCACGGCGGCGGCTGGGTGCTCGGTGACTTCCCAACCCACCAGCGGCTGATCCGCGACCTGGTGGTCGGCTCCGGCGCAGTGGCCGTGTATGTCGACTACACCCCGTCGCCGGAAGCGCATTATCCGACAGCAATCAACCAGGCCTACGCCGCGACCCGCTGGGTGGCCGAGCATGGCAAGGAGATCGGCGTGGACGGCAAGCGCCTGGCCGTGGCCGGCAACAGCGTCGGCGGCAACATGGCGGCGGTGGTGGCGCTCAAGGCCAAAGAAGCCGGTACCCCGGCGCTGCGCTTCCAGCTGCTGTTGTGGCCGGTCACCGATGCCAGCTTCGAGACTGCTTCCTACAAGCAGTTTGCCGAGGGGCACTTCCTCACCACCGGGATGATGAAATGGTTCTGGGACAACTACACCACCGATGCCAAGGCCCGGGAACAGATCTACGTCTCGCCGCTGCGCGCCAGCAGCGAACAGCTCAAGGGCCTGCCGCCGGCCCTGGTGCAGACGGCCGAGTTCGACGTGCTGCGCGATGAAGGTGAGGCGTATGCCCGCAAGTTGAATGCCGCTGGCGTGACGGTGACCTCGGTGCGCTACAACGGGATGATTCATGACTATGGCTTGCTCAACCCGCTGAGCCAGGTGCCGGCTGTAAAGGCGGCAATGCGCCAGGCGGGCACCGAACTTAAAGTGCACCTGCAGTAAATCGATGACCAGAAGACCCGCCCAGGCGGGTCTTTTGCTGCTATTGCGGAAACGGCCCGCAGGCTTCGATGAATCTGCTATCAGTGCGGCTATCTATGGCACCGTCCGCCCCGATGTAGATATCAATACTTGGCCATCTGGGTTTGGCCCGGATGCAGTGCGATTTCCCACGGTTGTTCCAATACAACTCCATGAAAAACTGGTCGTTCGGGAAGATATGCCCTGCGCCTCCTGTGGCTTCACCCGGGTAGATCTCACCTTTTGATATATCGTGCTGGACATTCAAGATGTAGCCGAGACGCCCCTGGCCTTTGTCAGAAAAATGAAAACTTACCTGAGGTGTGGCGACATACCAAAAAATGATAGGCGTGAGCATTATCAACACTACCCAGCGCCAGATGTACCGTTTCGTTTTACTTGCAGGCGTGATCAACTATGGCACCTCCCCAGCTTGAGCGTGGCAATGCTAACACTTCGGCCATGAGTATCTTGGCCGTAATCCCACCATTTGGGTGCAGCTTGTGCAGTTTGATGCCAATGCCGATAGCGACACGATCACCTATGTCATCCCAAGCCCGCAGCCCTTCTATATCAGCGGAGCGATGGGGTCCTTTGCGTTCAGCCCACTTTTGAACTTTCCGAATAGAGTCTGATGCAATTTGCTCAAGCCCAGCACCATCCAGAAGAACACTTTCTGACAGGCCTCCCGCCCTGCCTACATAGCCGTAGTGGATGTTCGACCAGATGTCGTAGAAGAAGTCGACTTCACCTTGTTTCTGCCAAGCCCCGCCGAACTGTTGCGCAATCGCCGCCTTGTGATCCCATGGTCTGTTCTGACCCACCCGCTCCGTCCAAAGCGCCATCGCGGCAGCAGTGTTAGCAACCATCATTGATTGGAAGTCAGGCGGTAAAAGACGTGCATACCAAGGCAGCTTTTGAAATTTTGCACGTTCCTCTGTCGCGTCAAAGCTGGTCAGCTTCTTCATTTTCAGTACGGATGGGTGTGTGATGTTGCGGTTCATTTCCCCCGCGATATAGCTCGCTACCGGCTCCATCATGTCAGGGTGGTTGCAAGTGGCAGGCAGCGGTTTGCTTTCTGCAAGCGCAAGCTTGATGGGAGAGATGGAGCCACCTTGAGCTGATACTGACGCCTGGCTCGCCTGCTGTGTCGTCGCGGACCTTGTCGTTTCGCCAAGTCCTCCCGTGGCCATGACACGGTTGCTTCCCGCTGGGCACGCGCAGGCTACCAAAGCCCCATCAACTACCGCCGGGCGCCCTTGGATGATGAAGTGTGATACGCCCTCCACGAGCGTTCCGACCTCACCACAAACAGGGCATGGAGTGGTCTTGTCATCCAGCCTCAAGGCCTCACGCCCCCGCACCTTGAATCCGGCGTTACTGGCCAGGCATACGGCCCCTGTCGTGGTACGGTCTCCATTCAAGGCCTGGGGTCGATCGTGAATCTTGAAAGGTGCCATCCGTAGATTCCTCAAGCGAAACCGGGAGGCTAGCACCCACCAAGACCAAGAAAATCGCGCCCGAACGGTACAGGAACAGTCCTACAGGACACGTTGCATTGTCCTACGCGTCACGTCCCCGATAGTCAGCCTAGAAGAGACAGTGATTCACGCTTGTGCTTATTTTTTAACAACCAAGCTGACAGTTAAACTTCTCCCATCAGCAGCCTGATGCCTTAGCGGATCAGGCTTACCAAGGAGAACTACCATGCTTACCGTACGCAACGCCAAAGATCGCGGCCTGGCCTTCCATGGCTGGCTGAAATCGTTCCACACCTTCTCCTTCGGCCATTACCGCAACCCGGCGGAGCAAGGTTTCTCCGACCTGCTGGTGATCAACGACGACCGCGTCATCGCCGGCAAGGGCTTTGGCCAGCACCCGCACCGTGACATGGAGATTTTCTCCTATGTGCTGGAAGGCGCACTGGAGCACAAGGACACCCTGGGCACCGGCTCGGTCATCCGCCCGGGCGATGTGCAACTGATGAGCGCCGGCCATGGCGTGGCCCACAGCGAGTTCAACCACAGCCAGGTGCAGCCGGTGCATTTTTTACAGATCTGGATCGTGCCGAACGTGCAAGGCGCCACACCGCGTTACCAGCAACAGCATTTCAGTGCCGAGGAAAAGCGCGGCAAGCTGCGCCTGATCATCTCGCCGGATGGCGCCGAGGGGTCATTGCAGGTACGGCAGAATGCGCGGGTGTATGCCGGTCTGTTCGACGGTGACGAGCGTGCCACCCTGACCTTGCCAGAAAACCGCCATGCCTACATGCACGTGGCCCGGGGCAGCATCGAGCTCAATGGGCAAGTGCTGAATGAAGGGGATGGGGTGCGGGTGAGGCAGGAACAGGTGCTGGAACTGGGCAATGGAGTGGATGCCGAGGTGCTGGTGTTCGACCTGCGGCCGCATGAACTGCCTGGCATGCCATAAGGCAGATCCGGCTATTTCGCGGGTAAACCCGCTCCCACAGGTACGCCACAGACTTCGAAATCTGTGGCGTACCTGTGGGAGCGGGTTTACCCGCGAAGAGGCCGCAAATCCAACTCAGGACTCGACCCCTTCGACGATGATCACTTCGGCTTTCGCCACGCCCTGGCGATGCCTGCACGCCTCCTGGTACAGCGCGGACCGGTAACACGCCAGCGCCTGCTCGTACGAATCGAACTCGATCACCACGCTACGCTGAGGGGTAGACCGCCCTTCCAGCGCCTCGCTGCGTCCGCCGCGGGCCAGAAAGCGGCCACCGAACGCCTGGAAGGCAGCCGGGGCGCGCTGGGTGTACTGCTGATATTGCTCGGGGTCGGTCACGTCCACGAGGGCGATCCAGTAGGCCTTCATGCGCTGCTCTCCTGTTACGGCGATATTTATGTATGATGGTATACCATAATAATCACCCCATTACCGCGAGCGTGCAACATGGCTTTCAACACCATCGAGGAACTTCTCGAGGACTACCGGCAGGGCAAGATGGTCCTGCTGGTGGATGACGAGGACCGGGAAAACGAAGGCGACCTGCTGATCGCCGCCGAGCGTTGCGACGCCCAGGCCATCAACTTCATGGCCCGCGAAGCGCGCGGCCTGATCTGCCTGACCCTGATCGAAGAACATTGCCATCGCCTGGGCCTGGAGCAGATGGTACCGGCCAACGGCAGTGTGTTCAGCACCGCTTTCACCGTGTCGATCGAAGCGGCCAGCGGCGTGACCACCGGCATTTCCGCTGCCGACCGCGCGCGCACCGTAGCCGCAGCCATGGCCCCCGGCGCCCGCCCCGAGGACCTGGTGCAACCGGGGCACATCTTCCCCCTGCGCGCCCGCGAAGGCGGCGTGCTGACCCGCGCCGGGCACACCGAAGCCGGCTGCGACCTGGCGCGCCTGGCCGGTTTCGCCCCGGCTTCGGTGATCGTCGAAGTGCTCAACGACGACGGCACCATGGCCCGCCGCCCCGACCTGGAGGTATTCGCAGCCCGGCATGGGATCAAGATCGGCACCATCGCCGACCTGATCCACTACCGCCTGAGTACCGAACAGACCATCAAGCGTATCGGCGAACGCGAACTGCCGACCGTGCATGGCAGCTTCCGCCTGGTCACCTATGAGGACCGCATCGAAGGGGGTGTGCACATGGCCATGGTCATGGGCAACATCCGCCGCGAACAGCCGACCCTGGTGCGGGTACACGTGATCGACCCGCTGCGCGACCTGGTAGGTGCCGAATACGCCGGGCCACCCAACTGGACGCTGTGGGCGGCGCTGCAGAAAGTGGCCGAGGAAGGCGCCGGGGTGGTGGTGATCCTGGCCAACCATGAGTCCTCCCAGGCCTTGCTCGAGCGCGTACCACAGCTCACCCACCCGGTGCGGCCTTACCAGCGGGGGCAATCGAAGGTGTACTCCGAGGTCGGCACCGGGGCGCAGATTCTCCAGGACCTGGGCGTGGGCAAGCTGCGTCATCTGGGCCCACCATTGAAATATGCCGGGCTGGCCGGGTACGAGCTGGAGGTTGTGCAGAGCATCCCCTTCGAGCCTGGGCTGGTGGGCTGATACGCAGCCTGGCAGGGACAGAGTGATGGCCGGTAGCCCATAGCTCTTGCCAAAAGCTTGGAATACCATAATATGACATCCCGTAGACCTTAAATCTGTTGGCCGCCTCCTACAATTACCAACGGCCTTCAGACACCTTGTTTTAGCGGCTCCCCGAACACGATTGGCGGGCGCATCACAGGCCCCGCCTCGAATAACAAAAGCAACGAGGGCGTAACCATGCTGTTGAGCAAACGTGTAACCGCAGTGCTGTCCGCCAGCCTGCTGACCCTGGCCTGCCAGGCCGCCCAGGCTGCCGACAGCCTGAACTTCGTCAGCTGGGGCGGTACCACCCAGGACGCCCAGAAAGAAGCGTGGGCCGTACCCTTCAGCAAGGCCAGCGGCATCAAGGTGGTCCAGGACGGCCCCACCGACTACGGCAAGCTCAAGGCCATGGTCGAAAGCGGCAACGTGCAATGGGACGTGGTCGATGTCGAAGCCGACTTCGCCCTGCGGGCGGCCAGCGAAGGCCTGCTCGAACCCCTCGATTTCAACCAGATCAAACGCGACAAGATCGACCCCCGCTTCGTCTCCGATCACGGCGTCGGTTCGTTCTTCTTCTCCTTCGTGCTCGGCTACAACGAAGGCAAGCTCGGCGCCAACAAACCGCTGGACTGGACGGCGTTGTTCGATACCAAGACCTACCCGGGCAAACGCGCCCTGTACAAATGGCCCAGCCCAGGCGTGCTGGAACTGGCCCTGCTGGCCGATGGCGTGGCCCCCGACAAGCTCTACCCGCTGGACCTGGACCGCGCCTTCAAGAAGCTCGACACCATCAAGCAGGACATCGTCTGGTGGGGCGGTGGCGCCCAATCGCAGCAGCTGCTGGCCTCAGGTGAAGCTTCGCTCGGCCAGTTCTGGAATGGCCGCGTCTACGCCCTGCAGCAGGACGGTGCGCCGGTGGGCGTGAGCTGGAAGCAGAACCTGGTCATGGCCGACTTCCTTGTGGTGCCCAAAGGTGCCCGGAACAAGGACGCGGCCATGAAGTTCCTGGCCAACGCCAGCAGCGCCGAAGGCCAGGCCGAGTTCGCCAACAAGACTGCCTACGCGCCGGTGAACGTCGACAGCGTGGCCAAGCTGGACAAGGACCTTGCGCAGAACCTGCCCACCGCCTACGCCCAGGACCAGGTCACCCTCGACTTCGCCTACTGGGCCAAGAACGGCCAGGCCATCGCAGCCCGCTGGAATGAGTGGTTGGTCAAATGAAAGTCGCCATCAACGCCCTGCATAGCGCGCAAGGTGCCCCCACGGGCACCGGCGCACCGGGCGCGGCCCAGCGCCGCGCAAGCCTGAGCCAGCGCTGGAAAGGCAGCCGCAACCTGCTGCCAGCCCTGTTGTTCCTTGGCCTGTTCTTCTTCGCCCCGCTGGCCGGCCTGTTGCTGCGCGGGGTGCTGGAGCCGACGCCGGGGCTGGGCAACTACGAGCAGTTGTTCGCCAACTCGGCCTATGCGCGGGTGCTGTTCAACACCTTCTCGGTGGCCGGCGTGGTCACCCTGATCAGCGTGCTGCTGGGTTTCCCGCTGGCCTGGGCGATCACCCTGGTGCCCAAGGGCTGGGGCCGCTGGCTGCTGAACATCGTGCTGCTGTCGATGTGGACCAGCCTGCTGGCGCGCACCTACTCGTGGCTGGTGCTGCTGCAGAGCTCGGGGGTGATCAACAAGGCGTTGATGGCCATGGGTATCATCGATGCGCCACTGGAAATGGTGCATAACCTGACCGGCGTGGTGATCGGCATGAGCTACATCATGATCCCGTTCATCGTGCTGCCGCTGCAGGCCACCATGCACGCCATCGACCCGATGGTGCTGCAGGCCGGCTCGATCTGCGGCGCCAGCCCGTGGACCAACTTCTGGAAGGTGTTCCTGCCGCTATGCCGCTCGGGGCTGTTCTCCGGGGCGCTGATGGTGTTCGTGATGTCGCTCGGTTACTACGTCACCCCGGCCCTGCTGGGCGGTGCGCAGAACATGATGCTGCCCGAATTCATCATCCAGCAGGTGCAGTCCTTCCTCAACTGGGGCCTGGCCAGCGCCGCGGCCGCACTGCTGGTGGTCATCACCCTGGTGCTCTTCTACCTGTACCTGAAGCTGCAGCCGGAATCGCCGGTTGGCAACGCGAGGTAAACCGCCATGCTCCTGTCTCCCAATGCCATGGGCCGCCCGCTGCGTACCGGCCTGTACCTGACCACCGGGGTCATCGCCGCCTTCCTGCTGTTGCCGGTGGTGTTTATCGTGCTGTTGTCATTCGGCTCGTCGCAGTGGCTGGTGTTCCCACCGCCGGGCTGGACCTTCAAATGGTACGGCCAGTTCTTCTCCAACCCGGAGTGGATGGACGCTGCGTTGGCCAGCCTCAAGGTGGCCCTGCTGACCACCGTGGCAGCCGTGCTGCTGGGCCTGCCCACCGCGTTCGCCCTGGTGCGTGGCCGTTTCCCTGGCCGCGAACTGCTGTACGGGCTGTTCACCATGCCGATGATCGTGCCGCTGGTGATCATCGCAGTGGCGGTGTACGCGCTGTTCCTCAAGCTTGGCTACACCGGCACGCTGTTCGCTTTCGTGGTCAGCCACGTGATCGTCGCCCTGCCCTTCACCATCATCTCGATCATCAACTCGCTGAAGCTGTTCGACCAGTCGATCGAGGATGCCGCAGTGATCTGCGGCGCTTCGCGGCTGCAGGCGATCTTCAAGGTGACCTTCCCGGCGATTCGCCCGGGCATGATCGCCGGTGGCCTGTTCGCCTTCCTGGTGTCGTGGGATGAGGTGGTGTTGAGCGTGATGATGGCCAGCCCCGACCTGCAGACCCTGCCGGTGAAGATGTGGACCACCCTGCGCCAGGACCTCAGCCCGGTCATTGCCGTGGCCTCGACCCTGCTGATCGGCCTGTCGTTGCTTGTAATGTTCATTGCCGCCGCCTTGCGCCGGCGCACCGAAGTCAACGCCTGAACGCGCGGAGAAAATAATAATGAGTGCAGTAATGAAAGAACACGCGCCAGGCAAGACCCTGGTCAGCCTGCGCGGCCTGAACAAGCATTACGGCGACTTCACCGCCGTCGATAACCTCGACCTGGACATTCAGGATGGCGAGTTCCTGACCTTTCTTGGCTCCAGCGGTTCGGGCAAATCCACCACCCTGTCGATGCTGGCCGGTTTCGAAACGCCCAGCAGCGGCGAAATCCTGGTCGACGGCCAGTCACTGGTCAACGTGCCACCGCACAAGCGCGACATCGGCATGGTGTTCCAGCGCTATTCGCTGTTTCCGCACCTGAACGTGCGCGACAACATCGGCTTTCCGCTGGCTATTCGCAAGCTGAGCGCCGCCGAGACCAGCAAGCGTGTCGACGCCATGCTCAAGCTGGTGCAACTGGAGCAGTTCGCTCACCGCAAGCCGTCGCAGATGTCCGGCGGACAGCAGCAACGGGTGGCGATTGCCCGCGCGCTGGTGTACGAGCCACGCATACTGCTGATGGACGAACCCCTGGGTGCGCTGGACAAGAAGCTGCGCGAAGACCTGCAGGACGAACTGCGTCAGCTGCACCGGCGCCTGGGCATCACCATTGTCTACGTCACCCATGACCAGGAAGAAGCCATGCGCCTGTCGCAGCGCATCGCCATCTTCAGCCACGGCAGGATCGTCGGCCTGGGCACCGGTTACGATCTGTACCAGAACCCGCCCAATGCCTTCGTCGCCTCGTTCCTGGGCAATTCCAATTTCCTGCGGATCAAGGCCAGCAGCAACGGCGCAGGCAGCTTCGAAGGGCAGCCGGTGGCAATCCGCCTGACACCGGGCCTGGCCGCGTCGCAGGAGGCGCTGATCATGGTGCGCCCGGAAAAGGCCCTGGCCCTGACTGCCGAGCAGGCCGCACGCGAGCCGCTGCCGGCGGGCTGGAACGAGGTCAGCGCCAAGGTTGGCGAGGTGTTGTTCCTGGGCGAAAGCCAGACTTGCCACGTCGTCACTGCGGGCGGTACCGAGCTGACCGTGAAGGCGCTGTCGGCTGCGGGCATGCCGATGCAGCCGGGCGATACCGTGAAGGTGCGCTGGGCGGTGGCGGATGCCTGCATCTACACCGAATGGGCCGAGAGCGATTTGAGCAAATCCGCCGGGGCGCATTGAAATGACCGGCGATGCCGGTGCCAGCCAGCGCGGCGCCTGCATCGCGGATAAATCCGCTGCTACAGGTGTGACCTGTCACATTATGATCACGCTACTGTCGTAATCTGCCGGCCATCTCTATGCCACAGGGCTAACCGGCATGCCCCGCCTGCTTGTCTTGCTGCTTTCCCTGCTTGCGCAGATGGCCCACGCCGAACACCTGCGGGTGCAAGGTTCCAACACCATAGGCGCAGCGTTGCTGCCGGCGTTGGTCCAGGCGCAATTGCGCGCCCGGCATGCCACGGCGATCGAACAGCACCCCGGGCAACTAGCCAATGAAACCGTGATTACTGCGCGTGACAGCCAGGGGCAGCCGATACGCGTCGATATCGCCGCCCACGGTTCCAGTACCGGCTTCACCGCCCTGGGGCGTGGCGAGGCCGACCTGGCCGCCGCTTCGCGGCCGATCAACGACAGCGAAGCGGGCCAGCTGCGCGCACTCGGCGACCTGCGCGGTGCCGCCGCCGAGCAGGTGATCGGCCTCGATGGCGTGGCGGTCATCGTGCACCCCGACAACCCGCTGCCCCAACTCACTACAGCGCAACTGGCACAAGTCTTCTCCGGTCAGATACAGCGCTGGGAGCAGTTGGGCATTGCCGGTGGCACCATCCATCTCTACGCCCGTGACGACCGCTCCGGCACTTACGAAACCTTCAAGGCGCTGGTGCTGGAACCGCGGCACGAAACCTTGTCGGCCACGGCCAGGCGCTTCGAGTCCAGCGACGAGCTGGCCGCGCAAGTCGGCGCCGACCGCCTGGCCATCGGTTTCAGCAGCCTGTCGGCTGTGCACCGGGCCAAGGTGCTGGCGGTGGCTGAAGGCGACGCGCCGGCCATGCTCCCCGAGCGCGCGCTGGTGGCCAGCGAAGACTATCCACTGTCGCGGCGTCTGTACTTCTACCTGCCGGCCAATCCGAAACTGCAGGCCAAGGCCCTGGCAGACTTCGCCCAGAGCCCGGCCGGCCAGGCGATCGTCGCCCAGCAGGGTTTCGTCTCGCAGCAGATCAATGCCCAGCCTGTCACGCCGCTGGCCGACATGCCACCGCGTTATCGCGCCCTGGCACAGCAAGCGCAGCGGTTAAGCGTGAACTTTCGCTTCCAGGAGGGTAGCGCGAGCCTCGACAGCAAGGCGTTGCGCGATGTACAGCGGGTAGCCGAGTACCTGCGCCAGGCCGGCAAGCTGAACGGCAAGGCAGTGCTGGTGGGGTTTGGCGACCCCAAGGAAACACCCGGCCGTGCCGCCCTGCTTTCCCGCCTGCGCGCCCAGGCGGTGCGCCGCGAGCTGGCGCGCGATGGTGTCGAGGTGCTGCAGGTGATGGGCATGGGCGATGAACTACCGGTGGCCGGGAACGAACTGGAGCAAGGGCGCCTGCGCAACCGCCGGGTCGAGGTGTGGGTGGACTGACCGCAGCTGCGTGCCGGGTCGCCGCGACACAGGTCCCGGCAAAAAAATGTAACAGCTCCCCATTCGGCATCCCCGGCAATCAGGACTAGGATCAAGACCATGTGATACCGGGCCCCTCTGACGGCTGCCAGGCCGCCATGTCGGATCACTGTTGCCATGCAACGTCGACATTCAAGGAGGGGCTCATGACAGCTCTGCAAACATTCCTCACCACCCCGTTTCTCGGCACCAGCGCCTGGTTGTGGCTACTGTTCGTGGTCATCGTCGTCGGCCTGCTGGTGCTCGACCTTGGCGTGCTGCACCGTCACGACCGGGAAATCGAAATGCGCGAAAGCCTGTTGCTGTACTCAGGCTATTTCAGCGTCGGCGTGCTGTTCGGCCTCGGGGTCTGGTATTACCTGGGCGCACAACCGGCGCTGGAGTTCTATACCGGTTTCCTGGTCGAGCAGTCGCTATCGATGGACAACGTTTTCGTCATGGCGATGATCTTCAGTTATTTCGCCATCCCCCGCCGCTACCAGCACCGCGTGCTGTTCTGGGGCATCCTCGGCGTGGTCGTGCTGCGGGCGATCATGATCGGTGTGGGCGCGGCGCTGGTGCAAAACTTTGCCTGGGTGTTGTACCTCTTCGGCGCGTTCCTGCTGTTTACCGGGGTGAAGATGGCGCTGTCGAAGGAAGACCACCGGCCGGACCTGGCCAACAACCCGATCCTGAAGTTCGTGCGGCGGCACATGCGGGTCACCGAGCAGATCCACGGCGCGCATTTCTTCGTACGCCTTGCTCCGCCCGGCCAGAGCAAGGCGCTGCGCCATGCCACCCCACTGTTCCTGGCGCTGGTGCTGATCGAACTGGCCGACCTGGTGTTCGCCGTCGACAGCGTGCCGGCGATCTTCGCCATTACCCAGGACCCGTTCATTGTCTATACCTCGAACATCTTCGCCATCCTGGGGTTGCGCTCGCTGTATTTTGCGCTGGCGGCGCTGATGCACCGGTTTGTGTACCTCAAGTATGCGCTGGCGATGGTGCTGATCTTCATTGGCTGCAAGATTTTCTATCACGGCATGGTGGGCAAGGTGCCGGCGCTGCTGTCGTTGGGGGTGACGTTCGGGTTACTGTTGGGTGGGGTGGTGGTTTCATTGGTCAAGACGCGGGGGGAGAAGGTGGCTGTCGTAAATCAGTCAGTCGAACAACCTGCAAATTCCAATCGTACAATCGACCAGAAAGAGGAAGACCCGCAGATGCGGGTCTGAGGTTTCGTTATCCTTTAATCATAAGGTAACCCACCAATGACCAAAGCAGCGCAACAAGAATCATCCACAACGCAATAATCATCTTTCGCTTCAAGCACGGCGGAAAGTCCTTCAGCTCCTGCTCATCAAGCCAGCCCATATATAGGTGCAGCTTGGGAAACGCAACCAAGGCGCTCACCGTACTTAACAACAAACAGCGGGACCTCAGGCTTCCTCCCCCCCAAACAGGCTTCATTTGCTCCAGATAAGGGTTGCTTGTGATAGCGGACAACGCGACTTTATAATCGCGAGACACCGCGACTTGCACATTAATAGCAAGCCCTAAGAACCCAATAACAAACGGTCCAATCAGGAATGCCAGCTTAAATAGCGGCGGCCAACTGTCAAAGTCAGTCATTTGTCAGATCACTCAACACAACATTAATAAATGGCTCCCCCACATACTCACCGACGTTCCCCCCACTGTCCCGGCAGCGAGAAAAGCGCAGGTTTAGCCCAGCCAGGACTTCTAAATGGTTAACCAACGCAGCTGAAAAATGCATAACGCAATGGAGCAGCTACACTGTTATACAAACATAGGTAACTACCATCCAGACCAGACCGACTATGGTCAGCCACGCCGAGAATTTCAGTATCCGCTTGAGTGCTACTGGAAACTGCCTCAAAGCATCTTCACTTAAGTGACCACGCTTCAAATGCACATCCGGGTAAATGAGTACGCCACAAATAAATGTGAGCACCAACCAGCGCGTAGCCTGCGTCTTAGCACCGTAAAATCTCTTCATCTGCACCAAGCCCGGGTGGCATTCCAAACATTTGTAGGCGACTTCGAAACGTCTGGTATAAGCGACGAAGGCACTGATGCTACAGCCGGCCATGGACAGCAGAAACGGCCCCATCAACATGAGCAGTTTTAGCCCCCACGGCCAGCTATCGAAGCCAGTCATAGCCTGCCTCATATATAAACCTCCCTGTTTCCTCACCTATCTTCTCACCGAGTATTCCACCCGCGAGAGATCCGCCACCAACGAGCACAATGCCACATATAGGTGTCCCTAGCCCTGCCGTTCCAGCAGAAAATATTCCACACACAGCAAGTGCAGCTAAGCCACTCACTTTTCCTGCAGCGAATGCTCCGGCGACACCGCCCGAAAAACTACCTGTTTCTGTAAACCGTACTCTCCTGCACGACTCGGTCTCTCCTGCGCGACATGCTTCTTCCACCTTCAAGTAAGACGAAGTGCCGCCAAGACCTATTGCTGCATACCCTCCATACTCAAGGTACTTGCTAAGCCGCGCCACCTTGTCCAAATGCGTCGTATACCCCGGTATCTGCCCCGGCCCGCCCGCCTTCGACCAATGATGCACGAGGCTCTTGGTCGAAATATTCAAGCGCTTCTTCAGCCGTTCGTAGTTGCCCAGGTCCAGTTGCTTGTTAAGAAACGCCACTTTCAACTGGCCATCCAGCTGCTGCAGCAACTGTCGCCGTTCGGCGAAAAAGTTCGGGCTGTTCAGATGGCCATGGCGCATGAACTCCCGCTGGTGCAGTTGTTCGATACTGGTCAAGGTACTGCTGACCTGCTTCAGTCCTTGTTCCAGCATGTCCTTGCCCACGCCCATGGACTGGCTGGCATTGCTGAGCAGACCCGCAATTTCAGCCTGGTGCTCCATCATGAAGTCCGCTTCGGCGAAATCGAGCACTGCCAGCGCACGGCGCGCATGCTGGGCCGCCGCCATCAGCTGTCCCTCCTCGCGGGTGCAGGCATCACCGTGGTCAGGATCACCGATGACGAAGATTTCCCCTGCCTTGAAGCCCTGTTCAAACGTCGGGTTGAGCCGCTGCAGCCGTGAGATTGGCAACGTGGCATCGTGCTCGGCCAATTGCAGCAGCACCTGCGCGAACGACATGCGCCGTGGCACTACATAGAACCCTGGCTCCAGCGTACCGGGCAACGCCCCCACTACCGGTTGGGAGAAGTGTTCGGGGTACAAGGCGTTTGGAGGCTCGGCAAAGTGTGTATCAGCCCTGCCCATAACAGGCTGCGTAGACGGTGGCGCCTCATGCAGCGGTGCAACAACCCGATTACTGCCCGGTGGGCAGCCACAAAGCACCAGCGCACCGTCCACGGCCACCCGCTGGCCGCCGGAAATAAAATGGTTTACGCCTTCGGCGACAGTGCCCGCCTGCCCGCAGAGCGGGCACGGCGTGGTGCGGTCACCCTCGCGAAGCACCATTCGACCGTCGGCGAGATAGCCGGCGCCCGTCGCTATACAGACAGCACCCGTAGTGGTGACATCACCATCGACCGCCTGCCCTCTTCCCTCCAGACTGACGCGCATCCACAAGTTCCCTGTACCTGGTTCAGGGATGGAAACCTAGCATCCACAGGGGGACTTCGAGGGCAGGGAGTCAAAAATCAGAAGTTTCCTACGGGCTGGCCAAGCTTACAGTTTCGCCTGGTTTCACCTGCCTGGGCACGCTAACGAACCAGCCAGTTCTCAACTTCTTCAGCGCCATGTTCAGCTTTCCAGGCCTTCATCTTCGCGTGGTTGCCGCCCTTGGTTTCAATCATTTCACCCGTATGCGGGTTCTTGTACTGTTTCACCTGGCGCGCGCGCCGCTTGGCTTTGGGCGCAGCGGCGGGCTGAGCCGGGCGGCGACCGCCTTGCGGGTCCAGCAGGCTGATGATGTCGCGCAGGCTGAACTCGTACTTGGCCAACAAGTTGCGCAGTTTGGTTTCAAACTCGATTTCTCTTTGCAGCTCGGGGCTGCCTTTCATGGCTTCCAGTTCGGCAAGTTGAGCAGCCAGTTTCTGTTCCAGCTGGCGGAATTCGGCAAGACGGGACATTAGGGTACCTTCCTCAGGACGGCCTGGGTTGTCTGGGTTGACAACCAATTAGTGCAGCCACGCAAGTACTAAGTTCCAGGCCATTGCACCAGCTGTACCGCCTGTCCCGTGAATTCAATGTTTTGCACCAACTGGCGGTCTTCTGCCCACACCCCATGGAGACCGATTACATGAAGTTCATCGCATGCTGGCTGCGCCTTTCAGTCGCCTGTCTTGCCCTCTGGGGCTGCTCCACGCCCCGAACAGTGTCGCCTGTCGACGCACCCGGAAAATCCGAGTCCGGAACCACCAGAATGTTGGATGCAGGCGCAGCGCTGTTGCAGGACAAGCCCCCCATCGAAGCGCTCAATGCCTATCTGGATGGCTTCCACTTCTACAACGGCCACCCCGACATCCAGATGGAAGCCCACCATTACTGCTCGGTGCTGAACGAAGATGTCATCCAGTGCGTGATCTACGACGGCAATACCCGTAGCGCCAAGATCATGGGCGTCGAGTACATCATCGACCAGAAGCTGTTCGCCCACTTGCCGGCAAAGGAGAAAGCCATGTGGCACAGCCATGGTTATGAAGTATCGTCTGGCCAACTGGTAGCACCAGGCATCCCCGCGCCGGCAGAACATGCGCTGATGCAGCGCCTGGCACATACCTATGGGAAAACCTGGCATACCTGGCACACCGACCAGGACAAGGCGCTGCCGCTCGGCGTCCCGCAGTTGATGATGGGCTTTACCGCCGATGGCCAGGCCAACCCGGCCATGGTCGAACAACGCAACCGGCGCCTGCGCATCGATACGGCCGACAGCAAGGCGCAACGGGCCGACATCGCGATACCCGCACCCGACCCGCAGGCCAACGGCTGGCAACGGGGCAATGTCATCCAGCTCGTCGACCCGACCGGCGCCCACCTCCATCGCCCCAGCCAGGCAACACCGGAAAACACCAACAGCCGCTCCAGCCGCTAGCCGTTCTATGGGCTTCCTGACGAAAAGCCCGCGGCCACCGGTCTGGCTGCGCCCTGCCTGTGGAAGCGGGCGACCCAAGCGAGCGAAATCATCGCTCGTCGTGCCCCTTGCGCGCCGGCATATGCTTGCCGATTTCATACTTGCCAATCGCCGCCCGGTGCACCTCGTCCGGCCCGTCGGCCAGGCGCAGGGTACGTTGCATGGCATACATGTAGGCCAACGGGAAGTCGCCGCTCACCCCAGCCCCGCCATGGATCTGGATCGCCCGGTCGATCACCTTCAACGCGACGTTCGGCGCCACCACCTTGATCTGCGCAATCTCGCTGCGAGCCACCTTGTTGCCGACCGTGTCCATCATGTACGCCGCTTTCAACGTCAGCAGCCGGGCCATGTCGATTTCCATGCGCGAGTCGGCAATCTTGTCGACGTTGCCCCCCAGTCGCGCCAGCGGCTGGCCGAAAGCGGTGCGCTCCACC
Organism: Pseudomonas sp. TE21394; assembly: GCF_054057835.1. Lineage (NCBI taxonomy): Bacteria > Pseudomonadati > Pseudomonadota > Gammaproteobacteria > Pseudomonadales > Pseudomonadaceae > Pseudomonas > Pseudomonas sp. TE21394. The sequence goes on from NZ_JBSRZR010000001.1 coordinate 5,195,223, forward strand.
GAGCGTTTGCACATCAACTCAAGTGCACGTTCGGCCATGCCGATCGAGCGCATGCAATGGTGGATCCGGCCCGGGCCAAGACGCCCCTGGGCAATCTCGAAGCCGCGGCCTTCGCCAAGGATGACGTTCTCGTACGGCACCCGCACGTTTTCGAAGTGCACTTCGGCATGGCCGTGAGGTGCGTCGTCATAGCCGAACACCGGCAGCGGCCGGACGATCTTCACTCCGGGCGCATCGGTCGGCACCAGCACCATCGAATGCTGCTGGTGGCGTGGCCCCAGCGGGTCGGACAGGCCCATGAAGATCATCACCTTGCAGCGGGGGTCGCAGGCACCCGAGGTCCACCACTTGCGGCCATTGATCAGCCATTCGTCACCGTCACGCACAGCTGTGGCAGCCATATTGGTGGCGTCCGAGGACGCCACGTCCGGTTCGGTCATGGCAAATGCCGACCGGATCTCGCCGCGCAACAACGGCTCCAGCCATTGGTGCTTCTGCGCCTCACTGCCATAACGCACCAGCACTTCCATGTTGCCGGTGTCCGGTGCCGAACAGTTGAACGGCTCTGGCCCGAGCAACGAGCGGCCCATGATCTCTGCCAGCGGGGCATACTCCAGGTTGCTCAGCCCGGCGCCGTATTCCGATTCAGGCAGAAACAGGTTCCACAGGCCCTCGGCGCGGGCCCTGGCCTTGAGTTCCTCCATGATTGCGGTGGGCTGCCAGCGGTCGCCCTCGGCGACCTGCCGCTCGAACACCGCCTCGGCGGGGTAGACATGGGTGTCCATGAACGCGCTGACGCGCTCACGCAGTGCCTGGACCTTGGGCGAATAGGCGAAATCCATCGGGGGCTACCTTCACGGTTCGAAGTACATGGGGCAGAGCCTAGAGCAGCAAGCCACCATCCACCTAGTCTATTTTCCGTGTGTATAAACATTCATAACCGATATATGATCGGCCGATAATTCCAACAAAGAGCGGCGCCCATGAACCTCAGCAAGGTCGACCTCAACCTGTTCATCGTATTCGATGCGATCTACACCGAAGCCAACCTGACCCGCGCCGGGCAGATTGTCGGCATTACCCAGCCGGCGGTGTCCAACGCCCTTTCGCGGCTGCGCGAAACCTTCAACGACCCACTGTTCGTGCGCACCGCGCAAGGCATGGTGCCTACCCCCATGGCGCAGAACATCATCGGCCCGGTGCGCAACGCCCTGGCGCTGCTGCGCACTTCGGTGCAGGAAAGCCGCACCTTCAACCCGCAACAGGCCAACAAGACCTTCCGCATCAGCATGACCGACCTGACCGAGGCGGTCATCTTGCCGCCGCTGTTCCAGCGCCTGCGCCGCCTGGCACCGGCGGTGCTGATCGAAAGCTTCCTGTGCAAGCGCCGCGAGACCACCAAGGAGCTGGCCGCCGGGCGCCTGGACTTTGCCATCGACGCGCCGTTGAATACCGACCCGCAAGTACGCCACATCAAACTGATGCAGGATCGCTATGTCTGCGCCTTGCGCCAGGGCCATCCATTGGCAGACAGCAAACTGACCCTCGAAAGCTACCTGGGCATGACCCATATCCATATCTCCAGCCGCCGCAACGGCCTGGGCTATGTCGACCTGGCCCTGGGCAAGATGGGCGTGCAACGCAAGGTTGCCTTGCGTTCGCAGCATTACCTGATGGCCTCGCAGGTGCTGCAGCAGACCGACATGGCAATGACCGTTCCCGAGCGCTTCGCCCGCCGCCATCAGTTGCGCTACCAGCCACTGCCGGTGGAAGTGCCGGCGCTGGAGACCCATCTGTATTGGCATGAAAGCACTGACCAGGACCCGGCCAACCGCTGGATGCGCGAACAGATCACCGAGTTGTGCGAGCGCGTCGTGGCCGAGGAGGAAAAGGCGCTGGCGCCCGCCTGAAGGGCTTGCCAAGAGGCGTTGGGGCCAAACCTTGGGCAGGCGAGAGAAAAATTTTCTACTAATCGTTCTATTGGTAGAAATATCCATTCAGCGATTCGGGAAATATCGCCGCAAGAAGCAAAAACTATTGCCCACGCGGCGGGTACGCTTGCTGCAACGATCGCCGAGATTACGGCAATGACACGGACCCGCCCCAATGCCTAGCGCCCCGCTCTATTTCGACTATGCCGCCACTACTCCGGTCGACGACCGGGTCATCGAAACCATGCTTGCCTGCCTCGGCAGCCAGGCCAACTTCGGCAACCCGGCATCCACCGGCCATGCCTTTGGCCAGGCCGCCCGCCAGGCTGTCGAGCAGGCCCGTCAGCAAGTGGCCGAACGCGTCGGCGCGCAGGCTGACGCACTGGTCTGGACTTCAGGCGCGACCGAGTCCAACAACCTGGCACTCAAGGGCATCGCCCAAGGCTTCGGCCAGCCCGGGCACCTGATCACCAGCCAGCTGGAACACAAGGCCGTGCTCGACAGCGTGGCTGAGCTGGAGCGCCAGGGTTGGGCGGTTACCCGCCTGGCAGCCGATGCCGCCGGGCTGATCCAGCCTGCCGCCGTGCAGGCGGCGTTGCGCGCCGACACCCGCCTGGTATCGCTGATGGCGGTCAATAATGAACTGGGTACGCTCACTGACGTTGCCACGATTGGCGAACAGGTGCGCACCCACGGTGCCCTGCTGCACGTGGATGCAGCGCAGGCGGTGGGCAAACTGGCCATCGACCTGAGCGCGATGGCCGTGGACCTGATGTCGTTCTCGGCGCACAAAGTGTATGGCCCCAAAGGGATTGGTGCGCTCTACGTCGGGCCGCGCGCGCGCCCGCTGATGTGCGCGCAGATGCACGGCGGCGGGCATGAGCAGGGGTTGCGATCCGGCACCCTGGCGACCCACCAGATCGTCGGCATGGGCACCGCCTTCGCCTTGGCCGGCCAGCCCGGCGACAGCGAGCACCGCCGCCTCGAACAGTTGGCCGGGCGCCTGCGCGAAGGCCTGCTGGCGCTGCCTGGCGTCAGCCTCAATGGCTGCGCCCAACAGCGTATTCCGCATACGCTGAACCTGTGCATTGACAACCCCCGTTTCAACAGTACCGCACTGGCCAGCGAGCTGGCATTGTCAACCACCTCTGCCTGCAATTCGGCAAGCAAGGCGGCCTCGCACGTGCTGCTGGCAATGGGACTGGACGAACACCGGGCACGCAACAGCGTGCGCCTGAGCATCGGCCGCTTCAGCACCGAGGCCGAAGTGGACACAGCGATCAAAGTTTTTGCCAGGGTGCTGGCAGCGGCTTCGGCGGCATTCTGGTAAACCTGTCTAGAACAGCCGGCTGTCCGGGGTGAAGTCTTCGACTTCGAGCCTGGCACTGTGCGCCTGCGGGTGCCGCGGGTTGAACAGGTAATTGATGGTTCTGGGCATGATCGCGCTGGGCACCGGCAGCAGCAACGCCGAACAGTCATCAAGGAAGCGGTTGCCCAGACCGCGGGTAAGTTCGGTCTGCGTTGACCAGCCAGGCTGCAAGGATGGCAGCTGTGCCTGGGAAACCGTGTCGGGCAACTCGATGCGCAGCAAGCGCATCGTGGTGGGGAAATCCTCGGGGTCGATCTCCAGGTGCACCAGCACTTCGAGCATGGCACCGGCCGGGCTGGTGGCAGCATAGACCACTGGCCGACCGGCCTGGTGCCAGCGGCCGCTGACGCGCAAACCGCCGGTTCCGCTCAGGTCGGCATAGGCGCTGATCCGCCACAGGATCACAAGCCAAAGCCTTCGGCGATCTGCAGCAGCATTTCCTCGACCTGGGTAGTACCTTGCTGGGTAGTGAGCATCTGCATGGGCGTCAGTCCCGCGAAGCGCTCCTTGGGCTTGGATAGCCAGCGCTTGGCCTTGGCCGCGTCGCCGAACACGGCTTCGGCCATCGCGGTGATATGCGCCGAGCGGAACAACCGGTCACTTTCCTCGACGGTCAGTGGCTGGTCACGTTCGATGCGGGACTTCAGGGTGCGCAAGGGAATGATCTGGTCACGCTCCACTGGCGTGAATACCCCCAGCTCGGTCAGCTTTACCAGCCAGGTGGCGGCAAACCCGTGGGTGATGCGGGTGTGGATCTCGAGATCACTGGCAAACTCGGGGATTTCCAGCAGCGCATGCAGGCGCGCCCGGTACTCGTGGTAACCGTTGTCGCGAAGCACTTCGGCAAGCATGGCAAGCTCCTTTCCGGCGTTTGCCGACAAGTATGCGGTATTTGCCGGATACTTGCCAGCCAGGATGCCAAGCGGCCCAGCCCTGACCTTGATAAATTGCAAGGGCCGCTGTGCGGCCCCCCGGACGATGTCACAGGAAGGTGAACACCTGCGAAGCCGGCAAGCGCGACTTGTTCAGCCCGGCATTGAAATCCGTCTCGCTGCGGTACCCCAGGCTGAGGATTACCACGCTGGTGAAGCCACGCTCGCGCAGGCCCAGCTCGGCATCGAGGATCTTGCTGTCGAAGCCCTCGATAGGTGTCGCGTCCAGGCCATGGGCCGCAGCCCCCAGCATGGCCGTACCGAACGCCAGGTAGGTCTGCTTTTCCATCCAGTGCTGCAAATCTTTCTGGTCAAAACGGTGCAGGTCGACGTAGTGCCGGCGGCTCTGGTTCTGCGCGGCACGCGCCTGCTCATCACGGAAGCGCCCATCCGCTGCCTCCTGCTCGAGCACTGCGTCCAGGTGGGCCTCGCTCATCTCGGTGCGCGTGCAGAACACAATCACGTGTGACGCATCGAGAATCTTCGGCGAGTTGTAGGCAAAGCGTTCGGCAGTGCTCTTGGCCACGCGCGCCTTGCCTTCGGCAGAATCGGCGACGATGAAATGCCACGGCTGCGAGTTGACCGAAGACGGGCTGTGGCGCAGTTGTTCGAGCAGGGGGTCGACGGTGGCCTGGGGAATACGGCGCGAGGCATCGTAGGCTTTGGTGGTGTAGCGGCGCTTGGCCAGCGAGACAGTATCCATGCAACAACTCCTGGAATGAACGAGGGATTTGCTGGCCATGCTATCTTCCCTGCAAAAAAGAAAAACCGGCACAATGCAACAACACTTTAACTTGTGGAGTGAAAATGCTGCGCATCGCCGACCTCGAGCTGTTCGTTCGCAGCAGCGTACTGGGCAGTTTCACTGCCGCCGCACACGAAGCCGGCTTGTTGCCAGGCCAGGTGGCTGCCGCGATCAAGCGCCTTGAGCGTGATCTCGATGTGCGCCTGTTTGCCCGCACCACCCGCAGCCTGCGCCTGACTGCCGAAGGCGAGTTGTATCTGCCGACCGCCGTGAATGTGCTGGAAAGCCTGCGCCAGGGCCGCGAAGACCTGCATGGCAACTCCAGCGTGCTGCGTGGCGTCCTGCAGGTATCAGCGCCTTCAGACCTGGGCCGCAACATGCTGTTGCCGTGGCTGAGCGCCTTTCGCCGCGAACATCCGGCCCTGCACCTGCGCTTCTTCCTGTCCGACCAGATCGCCGATCTCAACCGTGACCCGGTGGACGTGGCCATTCGCTACGGCCTCAACCAGGACGCCAACTACATTGCCCTGCCGTTGGCCGACTGGAACCGCCGGGTGCTGGTCGCCTCACCCGACTACCTGGCACGGCACGGCCGCCCGCTCACGCCTGAAGCCCTGCAACAGCACGCCTGCCTGCTGTACATGCAGCACAATCGGGTCTACGACAAATGGCGGGTGGGCAACCGTACCGTGCAAGTGCGCGGGCCGCTGGTCAGCGACGATGCCGACGTGATCCGCCGCCTGGCCTTGCAAGGCGAAGGCATCGTCTACAAGTCGTGGCTGGATGTGAGCGCCAACGTGGTAGCCGGCGAACTGGAAATCATCCTGCCCGAGCACATTGGTGAGGCTGCACCGGTCACCTTGGTATGCCCGCACCGCAAGCAGCTCACGCCCGCGATCAGGCAATTGCATGTGTGCCTGCGCGAACGCTTCGAGGCTTTGCGCAGCCGGGCCCTGAGCAACGGCTGCACAATCGTTCCAGACTGAGCCGGGCCGTTACGCTAAGGTAGTGGTTTCCGTTACGGCACGCCCCCATGAGCAACTGGATCGACCTCAAACAGGACGCCGACACCGGCATCGAGTCGGTCCGCGCGCATTTCGTCGGGCATGCCTACGACCCGCACTGGCACGACAGCTTCCTGGTCGGCGTGACCGAACAGGGGGTGCAGCAGTTCAACTGCCGCCGGGTACGCCACCGCAGCACACCGGGGCAGGTGTTTCTGCTCGAACCGGGTGACATCCATGATGGCCTGGCACCGACTGCGGAAGGCTTCACCTATTCGACGCTGTATCTGCAACCCGCCTGGCTGGACCAGCAACTGCGGGCGCTGTTCGAGCACGTGCCAGGCGACAGCCTGCCCAGCTTCGCCGATACCCTGTGCCACGACGAAAGCCTCGCCCGGGCCACCGCCCTCGCCTTCCGCGCCGTGCACGGGCAAGACTGGCGCATCGTGCGCCAGACGGCCATGGACGACCTGCTGGCTTGCCTGACCCGCCACCTGCACTGGCGCCGACGCATCAACCCCGACCCGCGCCTGCCGCTGACCGCGCAGCGTGCGCGCGATTACCTGCACGCCAACCTGGCGAGCGACATTGGCCTGGAAGACCTGGCCCAGGCCTGTGGCATCGACCGCTTCCGCCTGACCCGCGCGTTCAAGGCCGCGTACGGCCTGGCGCCGCACGCCTACCTGATCCAGCTGCGCCTGGCTCGCGCGCGGCGCCTGCTCGCCCAGGGCCAGACTCCCAGCGAAGTGGCCATGGCCCTGGGCTTTGCCGACCAGAGCCACCTCGGGCGCTGGTTCCGCCGCGCCTACCAGCTGACCCCGGCCGACTACCGCAGGCGCTGCTCAAACCTTCCAGACTGAACGGCGGCGGGCAGCGAACATGGCGCTTCGTTCATCCGGAGCCCTTGATCATGTCGCAGTCACTGTTGCCTTTCATTCTGTTTGCCCTGGTGTCCAGCATCAGCCCCGGGCCAACCAACCTGTTGATCCTCGCGCATGGCGCTCGCGCCGGGCTGCGCGCGAGCCTCGCGCCGATCGTGGCTGCCTGTGGCGCAGCTGCCGTGATCGTGCTGATGGTTGGCCTGGGGCTGGGTGAGCTGCTGCTACGCCACCCGCTGGCTCAGCAGTTGATGAGTGGCGCCGGTGTGCTGTGGTTGAGCTGGCTGGCGTGGAAAATGCTGCGCAGTGCGGCCGCCCCGCTGCAGGCAGCCACGGGGCAAGGACTCAGTGCGTTCAGCGCGGCCGCGTTGCAGGTGGTGAACCCCAAGGTGTGGCTGATGGCGGTGGCCGTGGTCGGGGTGTTTGCTTCACCATCGCTGCCGGTGTGGCGGCTGGCGCTGGTGTTCTGGCTGATCGCCCTGCCGTGCATGGCGGCGTGGGCGCTGCTTGGAGCAGGCAGCGCGCATTGGCTGCAGGCGCCGCAGAGGTTGCGGCTGTTCAACCAGGTGCTGGCAGGGGTGCTGCTGTTGTCTGCTTGGGCTGCCGTGCTGGCCTGAGCAGTCTGCACCCTCGCTCTCAGGTCTACAGGTATCTGCAGAAGTGCGTGCCAGGGTCAGGTCAATGTGTCAGTGCCTCGCGGAACCGCGCGGTACTGGCAACCGCCAGCAGCAACCCGAGCACCGCCACGCTTCCGCCCACCAGGCCGATGTAGGCCACGTCCAGCTGGCTGCTGACAATACTCCCGAGCAACGCGCCACCGCCGATGCCGATGTTGTAGATACCCGAGAACAACGCCATGGCCACGTCGGTGGCATCGGACGCCAGCTTCAAGGTCTTCGACTGCAGCGACAGGCTGAAACTGAGAATGGCCACGCCCCAGAACATGCTCAGCGCAGCGAACGCATAGAAGTTGCCCGACAGCGGCAACAGCAGCAGCAGGCAGGCCGCCAACAGGCCGATCGAACCGACCAGGAAGCCATGCGGGAAGCGGTCGCTGTAACGGCTGAACAGCAACGAGCCGAATACCCCGGCACCACCAAACAACAGCAATAGCAAGGTGGTGCGCTCAGCGCCGATCTGTGCCACGTGCAGGGCAAACGGCTCGATGTAGCTGTAGGCAGTGAACTGCGCGGTGATCACCAGCGTCACCAGCACATAGGTGATCACCAGCGCCGGGCGCTTGAACAGGATCGGCAGGCTACGCAGCGAGCCGGAGTTCTGGCTGGGCAACAAGGGCAGCGACTTCATCAGGCAGAGCATGGTCGCCAGCGCCACCACGGCAATGCTCAGGAAGGTAATGCGCCAGCCCAGCGCCTCGCCCACCACCCGGCCCAGCGGGATGCCCAGGACCATGGCCAGGGTGGTGCCGGTAGCCAACAGGCCCAGCGCCTTGGCCTGCTGGCCCGGCGGTGCCACGCGCACCGCCAGCGAGGCGGTAATGGCCCAGAACACCGCATGCGCCAGGGCAATGCCGATACGGCTGACCAGCAACATGGCAAAGCTCTGCGACAGCCACGACAGCAGGTGGCTGACGATGAACACCATAAACACCAGCAGCAACAGGCGCCGCCGCTCGATGTTGCGGGTCAGCAGCATCATCGGCAACGAGGCCAGCGCCACCACCCAGGCGTAGATCGTCAGCATCAGGCCGACCTGGGCGGTGCTCATGGCAAAGCTGCGGCCAATGTCACTGAGCAGCGCCACCGGGACGAACTCGGTGGTGTTGAAGATGAACGCCGCCAGGGCCAGGGCAATCACGCTCAGCCAGCTGCCGCTGCCTGCCGTGGGGGGCATGTGGGTGGGTATGGGTCCATTCATGGGTTGAAACCGGTTCTCCGCAGACAAGGCAACAGACCGCACGCCAGCCACCCGGTTGCACCGGGTGTCGACGTACGCTTTGTTATTGGAAGGAATGCCCGGCATGGTACGCGTCACACCCCGGCCTCACAACCGCGCATCGGGCAGAAGGAGTACCATGCGCGCTTTGTGGATACGTGTACGCAACCAGGAGCCCGACCCGCGCATGGACAAGCAGACTCCCCAGCAACAGTGGCAACAGGCGGTCACCGCCTATGCCCGGGCCGTCAACGACTACGTCGCGCAGGGCCGCGCGCACGGCTGGGACCACCTCGAAGCACCGCAGGCCGCTGCCACCGAGCACCTGCTGGAGGCCTGGCTGGCCGCCCTGCAGGCGGCCAACCGCCCCGGCGTCGATGACCAGCAGCGCCAGGCCTTCCGCGAGGCCTGGCCGCCTGCGCACCATCCCTTGGTGCCGTTGCTCGATGCTCACGGCCAGGGCATCAGCAACGTCTTGCTGCTGGATGACGGGAGCCTGCTGGCGCGCATCGGCATGCCCTGTGACAAAGGCCAGGTAGTGCGTATCGACAGCCACGCGGTAACGCCGGTGATCGGGGTCGAGCATTTCGGCCGCTGCCCGGCACGTCGCTACTTCGCCCTGGCCAACACCGAAGGGGTGCGCGTGACCGATGGCTGGGGCGGCCCCCAGGTACAGCGCCTGGCCTGGCCGACGGGGCTGGAGGGGTTGCCGGCAGGTTACCCGTTCGAGCCGTTCGAGTTGCCACCCACGCCCTCCGCCCTGATCCCCTTTCCGGATGGCCAGCGGGTCCTGCTGGTAAGTGCCGAAGGTATCTTCCTGCTCACCTGCCAGGGCGCGATCCGACTGCTGCCGCAGCAGGCACGGATACTCGATGAGCTGGCCGAAGGCACCGACCCGGACGACATCAGCCTGGGGCTGAGCATGGAGCACGGAGCGGTATCGGCGGATGGCCGCTTGATCGTGGTCGGTGAGCAGGGCAGCCGCCACCTTGTGCTGGACCACCAGCTCAGGCCCGTGGCTGCAATCGGGCCTGCCAGCGAATACCCGCACTTTGCCCTGTTCAACCGCACGGGTGACCAACTGCTACTCAACGCCTGCCATTTCTACAGCGGTGCCACCCTGGCGGTCAGGGTGGCCGACCTGCCGGGGCTGGATACCGACTACTACAGCCAGGACCCACGTACGCCGCTGGTACAGGATGGCGCACGGGTGTATGCCGCCGTGGCGCGCGATGGCGAATATATCGTGGGGGATGCCTATGGCTACCTGCGGGCGTTTGGCGAAGATGGGGTGGAGCATTGGCAGCATTACCTGGGCTCGACCATCAGCGCGCTGGATATCAGTACCGATGGTCGGACACTGGTGGCAGCCAGCCATGCCGGGTTCGTTTCGTTGATTGCGCTGGATGGCGGGCGGCCCGCCTGGCAGATCGGCACCGGGAAGCATGGCGAGGTGCGGCGCTGGTTGTTCTGGAAGGACTGGGACAAGCCGATGGCCTGGTAACCGTGCGCGCAACCCCGCGCCCGCCGCGCATGGACCAGCGGGAGCGGGCTTGCCCGCGCATCAGCCCTGAAGTGTGGCCATGTCAATCACGAAGCGGTACTTGACATCGCCGGCAATCATCCGCTCGTAGGCCTGGTTGATGTTGCGAATATCCAGCAATTCGATATCGCAGCGAATGTCATGCTCGGCGCAGAAATCCAGCACTTCCTGGGTTTCGGCGATCCCGCCGATCAGGGAACCCGCCAGCACCCGACGCTTCAGCACCAGATTGGCCGCGTGCACAGCCGGGTCGATCGGTTCGATCAGGCCCACCAGAATATGCACGCCATCGAACTTCAGTGTTTCCAGGTAGGGATTGAGGTCGTGCTGCACCGGGATGGTGTCGAGCAGGAAGTCGAACCGCCCGGCTGCAGCGCGCATCTGCCCGGCATCGGTGGACACGATCACATGGTCGGCGCCCTGGCGACGCGCTTCCTCGGCCTTGGCTTGCGAACGGGTGAACAGCGTGACCTCGGCGCCCAGGGCCTTGGCCAGCTTGATGCCCATGTGGCCCAGGCCGCCCATGCCAAGGATGCCGACCTTGTGCCCGGGGCCGACGCCATGGTGCTTCAGCGGCGAATAGGTGGTAATGCCAGCACACAGGATCGGCGCGGCGCTGGGCAAGTCCATGCCGGCCGGAATGCGCAGCACGAAGTGCTCGCTGACCACGATACTGCTTGAGTACCCGCCCATGGTATTGCTGCCGTCGACCCGGTCCGGGGTGGCGTAGGTCATGGTCGGGCCTTCCAGGCAGTACTGTTCCAGGTCCTTGGCACAGGCTTCGCAATGGCGACAGGCGTCGACCATGCAGCCGACCCCGACCAGGTCACCGGCCTTGTGCGCAGTCACTTTGTCGCCCACTGCGGTGACGCGGCCGATGATTTCGTGGCCAGGCATCAGTGGGTACACGGCAATGCCCCATTCGTTGCGTGCCTGGTGGATGTCCGAGTGACACACGCCGCAATACAGGATCTCGATGGCGACATCGTCCGGGCGTGGGCTGCGGCGCTCGAAAGTCATGGGCGCCAGGGGGCTGGTGGGAGTCTGGGCGGCATAACCGATGGCGGTGTACATACAGGGCCTCGCTGTGAAGTGAAACGATTCAGGCGGCGCATTTTGCGCGCCATGTACCGCCCCGCCCATCGCTGATCCTCCGGCATTCATGCCTGATTCTCCGAAGATGTCCTGCCGCAGCTGGCGCGCCGCCGCCAATCTGCGATGATCAAGCTGTCTGATTCTCTGCCTTGGTTCACCATGCAACTGACCCGACACGTCGACGCCAATGCGCCGCTTTGCGCCCTGATTCGCCGCCTCGCCATACACCCGGGCTTCGTACCCACACACCTGCCCCAGGTGCAGGTATTGAGTTGGGACCATTACGTGGCCAGCAGCCCGCAGATCTACGAACCCAGCCTGATGATCCTGGCCCAGGGCAGCAAACTGGCACGCCTGGGGCTACGAACCCTGGAGTACGGCGCCGGGCATTATCTGGTGCAGGCATTGTCGGTGCCGTTCATGTGCGAAACCTTTGCCACCCCCGAAGCGCCCTTGCTGGGCGTGGCGGTGCACATCGACCGCGGCGTGCTCGGGGAGCTGGTGCAAAGCATGGATCTGGCCCCGGATGCAGCGGTGCAGGCACAAACGCCGCAGTCGATGACTTCAGCGGCGCTCGATGCGCCGATGCGTGAATGCGTGGAACGCCTGTTGCACTGCCTGCAGGACCCGCTGGATGCCAAGGTGCTGGGGCCGGCGCGGGTACGCGAGGTGCTGTATACCGCCTTGCGTGGCCCGCAGGCGGGCGTATTGCGGGCATTGGTCGAACAACAGGGGCATTTTGCCCGCATTGGCGCCGCCCTCGCCCACCTGCGCGAGCATTACGCCGAGCCACTGAGCGTGGAGGCGCTGGCGGCGCGTGCCAACATGAGCGTGTCGACCTTTCACGAGCATTTCAAACGCTGCACTGACATGGCGCCGATGCAATACCTCAAGCGTCTGCGCTTGCTCAAGGCCCAGCAGATGCTGATTGGCGAAAGCCTGGGGGTGGCTCAGGCGGCCCACCGGGTGGGGTACCAGAGCACCTCGCAGTTCAGCCGCGAATACAAGCGCCAGTTCAACCGCAGCCCAGGCGACGAATTACCCTATCAAAGCTTGCCGGTTTGAGGCGATGGGCTGTGCCGCCGGCCAATCTCGAACCGTCACTGGCGCTCGACCATCGCCATGATGGCGGCCTGCAGTTCGGCCTTGGCCGCCTGTGCTTCCAGTTCTCCCGCCGCAGCCGCCTGCGACAACGCATCCGCTGCCCCCACCAACAGGCGCATGCCGGCAGCCCCGACGGTACCGCTGGGGGAAAAGCCGGCCAGCGCTTCCCGACACTTGTCGAGGAAGGGCTGCTCATAGGCCCGCTTGAGCGCTTCCATCTCCGGCGACCCGGCCAACGCGGCCGAGACGCCGGGTATTTCCACCCCCTGGCTCATCACGCAGTCGACGTAGGCCTCGGCTATCACCCAGGCGCGGCTGGCCAGGCTGGCATCACAGCGCGCCAGAGCCTGTTCCAGCATGCGCGACTGGCGGGCATCGTATTCCTGATACAGCGCCACCAACAGCCCGGTACGGGTTTCGAAATGGTCGTAGACCACCGGCTTGGTCACCCCCGCCTGCTCGGCCAGACGGCCCAGGCTGAGGGCATCGGTGCCCTCCGCGCGCACCAGCTGCCAGGCCACATCGAGCAACTGGCGACGGCGCTCGTCACGGCTCAGGCGCTTGCGCGCTCGGGTTGGATCATCGCTTGACATCGCTTACCTACCAAAAGTAACTTACTGAACGTAACTTACCTTGAGTATATAGCGCTGAAGGTAACCCTGCATCCTCATCCAGGAGAATTCACCATGCACGCCCTGATCGTTGTCGGCCATCACGACCCGCAATCCCTGACCCACGCCCTGGCCCGGCAGGTGGCCGCTGGCCTCGCCCACGCAGGCCACAGCAGCGAAATCGCCGACCTGGCCAGTGAAGGTTTCGACCCGCGTTTCGGCCTGGCCGACCATGCCGTGCACCGTCGGCTGGCTGCCCCGCCGGCAGATGTGCGCAAGGAACAGGCCCGCATCGAACGCGCCGATGCCCTGGTGCTGGTGTACCCGATTTACTGGTGGTCGTTGCCTGCCTTGCTCAAAGGCTGGGTTGAGCGGGTGTTCAGCAACGGTTGGGCGTTCGACTATGACGGCAGCTCCACCGTGAAGAAATTGCGCGGCATGAAGGTGCACCTGGTCGGCGTCGCCGGAGCCGACCGCGGCACCTTCGAACGACATGGCTATGGCGAAGCGATGCGCGTGCAGATCGAGCACGGCATCTTCGACTACTGCGGTGCCAAGGTGCTCAGCTCGACCCTGCTGGAGGACAGCGAAGGGCTGGACCCCGCCGCACACCTGCGCACGGCCCATAGACTGGGTGAACGGTTGTTCGTGGATTGCGAAGTGGCAGCGTGAGTCAGTGGGCCAGCGACCATTGCGCCAATGGCCAATAGGCGCCCTTGCGCGACTCGTAGAGGGTGAAATGGCGGGCAGCAAGGTAGAAATCCGGCATACTGCTGGCCTCTGGCGGCTGGCCGCGAAAATCCCTGGCCAGTGTCAGGTGCGGGCGATAGTCGCGGCTGGCCGCTTCCACGCCTAGCGGCAGCAGCACTTGCTGCAGGCCGTACACCAGGTGCAACAGCGCCGCAGGGGTTTGCTGAGCCTCCAGCACCAAGGCGCCGGCCCGCTGCCATACCTGCAAGCGGTCCAGTATCAGCCGTGGTGCCGCAGCCGGCAGCGCCAGCTGGTCGACCGCCGCGCAGATCGCCGGCACCTGGGCGGCATCCACATCGCCGAGAAACAGCAGCGTCACATGGAAGTTGGCGGCCGGCACCGGCTTGCCGCTGCGCAGGTTCAGGCCGCGTCGCCATTGGGCCAGTGCCCGGCGCTGGGTATCACTTACCGGCAAGGCGAAGAACAACCGCTTGAAGGGGGTGCCAGTGCCACGTACATCCTGAATCATGGGAACTCCCGAACATGAAACGTTTGCGCAAGGCTAGAGGGTATTACACCTAAGTCGCCCGGGTGTTTCGTAACAATAGGTACAAACTGCCCCCATGATTGTTTATGCTGGCTGGCTAATGCCATGGCGCATGGCCATTTTTCGACAAGTAAACGTCCATGAAAATTGCACTCGTACTCCTCTTTGCCCTCTCGATCGCCTATGTTCACCTGCGCGGTCGGGTTCGTCACAAGCTGACCCGTCAGCTGGGCGACCACTCCAGTTTCCTGGCCCCGGTCAACAGTTTCCTGTACCTGTTCTCCAGGCACCCGGCCAAGCCTTACCTGCCGGTAGAAGCCTTCCCGGAACTGCAGACGCTGCAGGACCACTGGCAGGAAATCCGTGACGAGGCGCGCCAACTGTTGCACGTCGGCGAAATCAAGAAATCCGACAATTACGATGATGTCGGTTTCAATTCCTTCTTCAAGACCGGCTGGAAGCGCTTCTACCTGAAGTGGTACGGCGAAAGTCACCCGTCGGCGATGACCCTGTGCCCGCGCACCACCGAGCTGCTCAAAGGCATCGGCACGGTCAAGGCCGCGATGTTCGCCACCCTGCCACCGGGCGCCAGGCTGGTGCGTCATCGTGACCCGTATGCCGGCTCGTACCGCTACCACCTTGGCCTCGACACGCCCAACGATGACGGTTGCTACATCGACGTGGACGGCGAAAAATACTCCTGGCGCGATGGTCAAGGTGTGGTGTTTGACGAAACCTATATCCACTACGCGGCCAACACCACCGAGCACAACCGCATCATCCTGTTCTGCGACATCGAACGCCCGCTCAAGTACCGCTGGGCAACCGCGTTCAACCGCTGGTTCAGCCGCAATGTCATGGCAGCGGCCGCCGCGCCCAACGATGCTGGCGACAAGACCGGTGGCATCAACCGGCTGTTCACGCGTATCTACAAGATCCGTGAACGGGGCAAGGCGCTGAAAAAACGCAACCGCACCCGCTACTATCTGGAAAAGTGGGCGTTCGTCGCCGCGCTGGTACTGGTATTCATCTACATCTGACTGGCAGTCGGGCGCTTGCAGAAGCGGCCTTGCTGGGCCGCTTCAAAGCCCGCCAGCACCAAAGTACAAGTCTCACTTCCCGCGCTTCGACTAGCCTGAAAGCTCCATTCGCAACCTTACCAAGGTGAAGACAATGAGCATGATGGACTGGGACGCCTACCGTAAGCAGTTGATGGCCGGCATCGGCGATCTCAAGCAACTCTCCCCCGACACCGTTGCCGGCTACATGACCGCCAGCGGCGCGGGTGCCAAGACCAGCCACCTGGACGCCAAGACCCGCGAGCTGATCTCCCTCGCCGTGGCCGTGACCACCCGCTGCGATGGCTGTATTGCCGTGCACTCGCAGCAAGCTGTCAAGCACGGGGCCAGCCGCGAGGAAATCGCCGAGGCTCTCGGCGTGGCCGTAGCGATGAACGCCGGTGCCGCGCTGGTGTACTCGGCGCGCGCCCTGGACGCGGTGGGCAAGGCCACCTACTGAGCGCAACCGGCGCCGTCGCCCTTGCGCGACGGCGCCGCGCCCACCAGACTGGGCGGCCCAGCCCATTCAGGTAGCCGCATGATCCACATCCGCCCCATGACAACCAAAGACTTCGACCACTTCTGGCCCACCTTCCAGGCTGTAGTCCAGGCCCAGGAAACCTATGCATTCGACCCGGCGTTGAGCTTCGACCAGGCGCGCCAGCTGTGGCTGGAAATACCGTTGCGCACGCTGGTCGCCGAGGCTGGTGGCGAATTGCTTGGCTCCTATTACCTCAAGCCCAACGCCGCCGGGCCTGGGGCGCACGTGGGCAATTGCGGCTATATGGTCTGCGAGCGCGCCCGTGGCCGGGGTGTGGCGCGGTTGATGTGTGAACATTCGCAGAAACTGGCACGCCAGGAAGGCTTTCTGGCGTTGCAGTTCAACTCGGTGGTTGCCACCAACGAAGTGGCGGTGGCGCTGTGGCACAAGCTCGGCTTCGAAACCGTTGGCCGTTTGCCCAAGGCCTATCGCCATGCCAGCCTCGGGCTGGTGGACTGCCTGGTGATGTACAAGTGGCTCGCGGATGAACCGGTAGTGGAAAAACCGCCGCTGCTGATCGGGCGCAAGAATATCGAGGCGCGGGTTTCGCGGCGACGCGGGCGCTAAGCGCTTCTTGCCGAACCGGCCTGCCCGCGAACAGGCCGGCACGGGCAAAAACCTCTACCAACCTGGGAGCAATTAGTTATAAGATAACGTTTCATTTGACATCCATTCCTACAGCGACCCGCCATGACAAGCGCCAGTGCCACCCCCACCCTGCTCACCCAGCGCCTGCAGAGCATCGATGCCCTGCGCGGCCTGGTGATCCTGTTCATGCTCCTCGACCACGTGCGCGAGACCTTTTTCCTGCATCGTCAGGTCAGCGATCCGATGGCCATCGACACCACCGAGCCCGCGCTGTTCTTCAGCCGCACCCTGGCCCACCTGTGCGCACCGGTGTTCGTCCTGCTGACTGGCTTGTCGGCCTGGCTGTATGGCGAAAAGCACCAGGGCCGCGGCGATGTCTCGGCATTCCTGTTCAAGCGCGGTCTGTTCCTGGTGGTGCTGGAATTCACCCTGGTCAACTTCGCCTGGACTTTCCAGCTGCCGCCAAGCGTCATCTACCTGCAGGTGATCTGGGCCATCGGCATCAGCATGATCGCCCTGTCGCTGCTGGTGTGGCTGCCACGTGGCGCGCTGATCGGCCTGGGCGCAACCCTCGTCGCGGGGCATAACCTGCTCGACACTGTGCACTTCGATGTCGGATCTGCCCTGCATGTCCCCTGGGCGATCCTGCATGATCGGGGCTGGTTGGAAGTCTCCGACAACCTGCGCCTGCGCACCTCCTACCCGGTACTGCCGTGGATCGGCGTGATCGCCCTGGGCTATGGCCTGGGCCCCTGGTTCGCCCGCAGCAGCGATCTTGCTCAGCGCCAGCAACGCTTGCTGCGGTCCGGCCTGGCCGCGTTGCTTGGCTTTGTCGTGCTGCGCCTGTTCAACGGCTACGGCGAGGCACCGTGGAGCCTTTACCCTACGCTTACGCAAACCCTCATGAGCTTCTTCAACATCACCAAGTACCCGCCCTCGCTACTGTTCCTGGCACTCACCCTGGGTTGCGGCCTGCTGTTGCTGCGCGCTTTCGAACGCGCCGGCCAGGCGCGCTGGATCAATGGCCTGGCGGTATTCGGCGCGGCGCCGATGTTCTTCTACCTGCTGCACCTGTATGTGCTGAAGCTGCTGTACCTGGCCAGCGTGGCGCTGTACGGCCGCAACCAGGGTGACTACTTCGGTTTCGATGGCATCACTGCCGTATGGCTGGGGGCGGTGCTGCTGGCGGTTTCACTGTACCTGCCAGTGCGCTGGTTCGCCCGGCTCAAGGCGCGGCGGCGTGACATCGGCTGGCTGAAGTACTTGTGAAAAGCGTTTCACCTGGCGGCACGATGGTCTACCATGCCGGCCGCCGGTTTCCATCACGGAATCAATAGGGAATCCCAGGCCCAAGCAACGGGCCAAACGGAACTGCCCCCGCAACTGTAGGTGCCGAGCCTGCTCCACCAATGCCACTGGGTCGTTGACCCGGGAAGGCCGGAGCCAGGCCATGACGCATCAGTCAGGAGACCTGCCGGCCTACATTCACCAACCGGCGGGGTGTCCGGGATTGGCCATCAGTGTTGCCCCTGCAGTCAGCAGGGGCCCGGCGATGCCTGTCCGTGCGTTCCTCACCCGAACTGTCCGATAGGAGATCGCCCAGCATGCTGCCCCGTTTCGCCACCCTGCTTGCCAGCCTCGGCCTCACTGGCCTGGCCCAGGCCGCAGCCACCCACTATCCGCTGACGATTGATAACTGCGGCAAGCCGCAGACCTTCGTCCAGGCACCGGAACGCGTCGTCACCATTGGCCAGGCCAGTACCGAAATGCTCTACGCACTGGGGCTGGGCGACCGGCTGACAGGCACCTCGCTGTGGTTCAACAACGTACTGCCCGAGTACCAGGCACAGAACGCCAAGGTGCCGCGCCTGGCCGACAACGAGCCCAGCTTCGAGGCGGTGGTCGGCAAGCGCCCGCAACTGGTGACGGTGCAGTTCGAATGGATGGTCGGGGCCCAGGGCGCGGTAGCCACCCGCGAACAGTTCGACGAATTGAACATCCCCACCTACCTGTTGCCATCGGACTGCGAAGGCAAGGACAACCTGGTCGGTGCCGATGGCACCCGCCTGCAGGCATTCCAGGTCGACAGCATCTACAAGAGCGTCAACCAGCTGGCCGAGATCTTCGATGTCCAGGCGCGCGGCAGTGCCCTCAACGCCGAGCTGAAAGGCCGCCTGGATAGTGCCAGGGCACAGCTGGCCGGCAAGGACCTGTCCACCACCTCGGCGCTGTTCTGGTTCTCCAGCGCCGACCTGGGCATCGCACCCTACGTAGCGGGCCGTCAGGGTGTTGCCGATTTCATGCTGCGCACCCTCGGCGTGCGCAACGTGGTGACGTCCACCGAAGAATGGCCGACCGTAGGCTGGGAAACCCTGGCCAAGGCCAACCCCACCTGGCTGATCATCGCCCGCATGGACCGTCGCCGCTACCCCGCCGACGACTATCAGAAGAAGCTGGCATTCCTGCACAGCGACCCGGTAACCCGCAACATGGAAGCGGTGCGGCAGAACCGCATCATCATCCTCGATGCCGACGCCATGCAGGCTGGCATCCGCCTGTTCAGCGGCCTGCAGACCTTGTCCGCCGCCTTCGCCAGCGGCAACGCAGGCCAGTGATGATGCGTCTGTCATTCTCCGTGGCGATGGCCCTGGCGGCGCTGCTGTTGGCCGTGCTGGCCGGTACCGCCATCGGCGAGAGCAACCTGGCAACCACTGTGGTCGCCCAGGTCCTGGCCAACCAGCTGTGGCAGGCCGGCTACCCGGTCGACCCGATCGATGCCGGGATCGTCTGGAGTTACCGCCTGACCCGTACCCTGGTTGCCGCGGCCTGCGGCGCCGGCCTGGCCACCTGCGGCGTGGTGCTCCAGGCGCTGTTGCGCAACCCGTTGGCCGAGCCCTACCTGCTGGGGTTGTCCGCCGGCGCCTCGACCGGTGCGGTGCTGGTCGGCTTGCTGGGCTTCGGTAGCCTGGCGTTGAGCATGTCCGCCGGCGCCTTCCTCGGCGCCCTGGCGGCGTTCGCCCTGGTGCTGGTGCTGGCGCGCATGGCCGGCAGCGGCAGCGGCAACGCCCAGGTCATCCTTGCCGGCATCGCCGGCTCGCAACTGTTCAATGCCCTCACCGCGCTGCTCATTACCATGTCGGCCACGGCCGAGCAGGCGCGCGGCATCCTGTTCTGGCTGCTGGGCAACCTCAGCGGCGTGCGCTGGCCTTCGGTGTGGCTGGCCATGCCAGTGGCATTGTTCGGGCTGCTGGTGTGTCTGTGGCACCGCCGCACACTGGATGCGTTTACCTTCGGTGCCGACTCGGCAGCATCGCTGGGCATACCGGTACGGCGTACCCAGTTGCTGCTGATCAGTTGCGCAGCCCTGGTCACCGCCGTCATGGTATCGATCGTCGGTGCCATCGGTTTCGTCGGGCTGGTGATTCCCCATGCGCTGCGCTTGCTGCTCGGTCCACGGCACAGCCGACTGCTGCCCGCCAGCGCGCTGGGTGGCGCACTGTTCCTGATCGCCGCCGACATCCTGTCGCGCACCCTGATTCCTGGCCAGGTGATCCCCGTGGGTGTGGTTACCGCACTGATCGGCGCACCGGTGTTCGCATTGATCCTGGTCAGCCGTCGGGGGCGCCCATGACCGCCATGACCACTGTGGACTTTTCGCCCCTGAGTTGCCAGGGCCTGGGCCTGCAGCTTGGCGGCAATGCTGTGTTACACGAGATAGACCTGCACGTCGTCGCGGGCGAAACGCTGGGCATCATCGGCCCCAACGGCTCCGGCAAATCCTCATTGCTGAAGGTGCTTGCCGGGCTGCGCAAGCCAGGCAGCGGCAGCGTGCAGTTACTGGGCGAACCGCTGGCGCAGTTGCCCCGCCGGCGTATTGCGCAGGCCCTGGCGCTGGTCGAACAGCAGGCCGACACCCTTGATGCCATCAGCGTATTCGACGCCGTTGCCCTCGGCCGCACCCCCTGGCTGTCGGCACTGGCGCCGTTCTCGCGGGAAGACCAGGCCATCGTCGAGCAGGCCTTGGCCGACCTCGACGCGCTGCACCTGCGCACGCGCCTGTGGGGCTCACTGTCCGGTGGCGAACGCCAGCGCGTGCACATCGCCCGCGCCCTGGCGCAGCGGCCGCAGGTATTGCTGCTTGACGAGCCGACCAATCACCTGGATATCCAGCACCAGCTGAGCCTGCTGCACCAGGTGCAAGCCCTGGCGGTCACTACCTTGGTGGCGCTGCATGACCTCAACCAGGCGCTTACCTGCGACCGCCTGGCGGTGCTCGACAAGGGCCGCCTGGTTGCCCTTGGCAAACCACTCGAAGTACTGACGCCCGAGCGCCTGCTGAGCACCTTCGGCGTGCATGCCCATTACCTCACCGACCCCTTCGACGGCGCGCGCATCCTGCGTTTCCGCGCCCCTTGAACAGGAAGTTCTACGCATGATGCGCCCTGTTGCCCTGCTGCTCGCCAGCACCCTGCTGGCCCCGTTCGCGCTTGCCGATTCGGCACAATCGCAAAGCAACGGTTTTTTCGCAGATGGCCGTTGGAACCTGCTCAACCGCAGCGTATTCGACCAGCGCGACTACCGGCACGGTGGCCGCAACAGCGCAGCGCGCAATGCCTACAAGCCGCGCAATGAACGTAACGGCAAGGCTGAGGAATGGGCCTATGGCCTGATGGCGACCTTGCAGTCCGGTTTCACCCAGGGGCTGATCGGCGTCGGGGTCGATGCCCATGCCTACCTGGGCGTGCAGCTCGACAGCGGTGGCGGGCGGGCGGGCAAGGCGCGCCTGCTCGCGGTCACTAACGACGGGCACCCCAAGAGCAATTACAGCCGTGCCGGTACGGCACTGAAGCTGCGCTTGTCCGATACCGTGCTGTCCTACGGTGAGCAGAGGGTCAAGACCCCGGTGTTCAGTGCCTCCGACAGCCGCCTGTTACCCGAGACCATGACCGGCCTGTTGCTCACCAGCAATGAACTCGACCACCTCAAGCTGGTAGCCGGGCACTTCACCGAGGACACCGACCGCAATGCGTCCAGCCATCATCAAGGCTTCGTGGTGAACTATTCCAACGGCCGCCAGGGCAACAGCTTCGACCTGGCTGGCGTGGTGTGGGACCCCGGCGCCGCTTTGCGCGGCAGCCTCTACACCTCACGCTACCAGGACAGCTGGAACCAGCATTATCTCGGCGCTACCTTCAGCCACGCCCTGGACGAACACCGCAGCATCAGCCTGGACCTCAACCTGTATCGCACCACCGACACCGGCAAGGCGCTGTCCGGCCGCATCGACAACACAACCTGGAGCCTGGTCTCGCGCTACGACCAGGGGCCGCACGGTTTCAGCCTGGGCTGGCAGCAGGTACACGGCAATACGCCGTTCGACTACGTGACCCGTGGGGCGATCTACCTGGCCAACGCGGTACAGATGTCGGACTTCAACGCGCCGAACGAGAAATCGTGGCAGGCACGCTATGACCTGAACATGGGTGCCTACGGCGTGCCGGGTCTGAACCTGACCGCGTTGTACGTGCGCGGGTTCGATATCGACGGCACCCATGTCGACCCGGCGGGCGGTTACGCCTACCTGGGGTATGGCAAGGGTGGCAAACATTGGGAGCGCGACCTGGAAGCGCGCTATGTGGTACAGAGTGGCAAGGCCAAGGGCACCGCGTTTTCGTTGCGGCATAACCTCCATCGAGGAAATACCGCCCAGGCGGAGCTGGACGGGGACCAGATCCGCCTGGCCGTGGAATGGCCATTGTCGGGTGCGTTCTGATCGGCCCCGTCAGCTGAACCGGGGCTGCCATGCACCCAACTGGCAGCAGGCTGCAAGCGCCACTGCGCCCGCTCCTGCGCCGCCATGGCCTGCACCATCTCGGCAAATGTGCGCTCATGTTCCGCACTGACATTGGCGAACGCCCGGTAATCGGGGCTCACAGGTCCTTGCGGTGTTCGAATTCGTCCAGCAGTTTGACGAGGCATGTTCTGACCCGCCAACGCCGCCATCCGCGCACGTGAAGGCAGATGACAGGGTCGTCGTGGCCCGGCCGACATCGGTATAATCCCCGCTCTCACTGCCCGACCAGGCCACACCATGCCGCGTCTTCTCCCGTTGTTGTTACCCCTGCTGCTGACTGCCGCCCTCACCGCCTGCGACCAGAAGCCCTCGCGTGAACAGCAGATCCTGGCCCAGCTGCCCCTGCAGGACGCCTACGCGCACAACATCGCACGCATGGCAGCACTGCTCGGCCGCAGGCACCCGCAGCTGTCGCAGGCGACCATCGAGGATGTGCTACGCAAGCACCTGACCGTCGAAGACCAGCGCCAGGACCTGTTCCGACTTTACAGCGAGAAGAACTTCAGCGACGCCGAGTTCGCCACCATCGTCGAGGCCACCCAGGATCCGGCCAAAGCCCGCGCCCTGGAAGACACCGAAGCAGGCAAGCGCCTGGGCGAGAAGCTCACTGCCCTGATGCGCGAGACGGCCCGCGACGTGAAAGTCCAGGCCTTGGCCGAGCAGCGCATGCAACAGGTGGAAGACGAACTGGAAGCGCTGGAGAAGACAGGCTCGTGAATACGGTTTCCCATCGCGCTCATAACGCGTAAGGTTATTCCTGTTTCGTAGCTGCTTATTCCATTATTCGAGGTCAGGATTGCCAAACAGCAAGCACGGATTGCGCCTGGATCTACGCACCCTCATCCTGGTGCTCTGCGCCCTGACCGCCTTGGTCATGCTGTGCGCCAGCTATTTCGCCAGCTATCGGGTGCAGCGCCAGCTATTGATCGATCACGCCCTGGAAGCCAACCGGGTGTATGCGACGAAGCTGGCCAGCATCACCGAGACCTTCATCAGCAATGCCCAGCAACAGTTGTCGTTCAGCGCCGGCGTGCAGGGGCGGCAGCTGGCTGATGCCCTGGCGCTGCAAGTCGAAACAGAACGCGTGCTGAGCCAGAGCATGGCCTTCAACTCCACCTTCGTGCTCGATGCCGACGGGGTGCTGCTGGCCATTTCCCCGGCGTCACTGCGGCACCTGGTTGGCAGCCGCATGCACTCACCCGGTGTCCAGGAAGCGCTGAATGCGCGCAGCCCACTGGTGTCGACGCCCTACATATCGGCGGCCAACAACCTGGTAGTGGCCTTGTCGCACCCGGTTTTCGACAGCAAAGGTGGCTACCGGGGCTACGTTGGCGGCAGCTTGTACCTGCGTGAGCGCAACATCCTCAACAGCCTGCTGGGCGAACATTTCTACAAGGACGGCTCGTACCTGTACGTGGTCGACCGCAACCGTCGCCTGCTCTATCACCCCGACGGCAGACGGGTGGGCAAAGTGGTTGAAGGCAATGCCTTGATCGACCAGCTGGCGACCCTGGGCAATGGCACCCGCCAGCTGACCAACAGCAACGGAGTGGCCATGGTTGCCGGTTTCGCTACCGTGCCCAGCGCCGGCTGGGGCGTGGTGGCCCAGCAGCCGCTGGCGCAGACCGTCGCGCCGCTGAACCGGCTGATTCTGAACGTAGTGGGCACCTCGGTACCCTTGGCGCTGGTCGGCAGCCTGTTGCTGTGGTGGCTGGCCATGATCATTGCCCGGCCACTGTGGCAACTGGCCGCCGGCGCCCGCTCGATGGACCGCGCCGGCACTGCCGAGCGCCTGCATCGGGTGTCGGCCTGGTACTTCGAGGCTGCCCAGCTCAAACGTGCGCTGCTGTTCGGCCTCAACTTGTTGCATGAGCGCATCGGCCGGCTCAACCGCGACGCGCAGACCGACCCGCTGACCGGCCTGGGCAACCGTCGCAGCCTGGAGTTCAGCTTGTCGTTGCTGGAAGCCGAAGGTCGGCCGTTCGCCGCCATTGTGCTGGATATCGACCATTTCAAGCGGGTCAATGACAACCACGGCCACGAAGTAGGCGACCAGGTGCTGCGCCGGCTGGCAGAGTTGATGCGCCGCTGCTGCCGCGAGGGTGACCTGCTGTGCCGTACCGGCGGCGAGGAGTTTCTCATGCTGCTGCCCGGGGCCAGCCTGGACGTGGCGGCGGTAGTGGCCGAGCGGCTGCGGGTGACGGTGCAGGATACGCCGGTCGAGCCGGTGGGGGCGGTGACGATTTCGCTGGGAGTGGCGCACTGGGAAGGCGAGGCTGGTGGAGAGCCGGGGTATGTGCTGAGCGCCGCAGACCGGGCACTTTACCAGGCCAAGCAAGAAGGACGGAACCGGGTTGTCATTGCCTGAGGCGTTGTATCGCGCTGGGCTGCAACGCAGCGAGCAGGAACCGCAGTGAAAGCCCTACCAGACCGTTCATCCGGGTGGTAGATTCGCGCCATGAAAACCACCCGCCACACTCGCCTGCTGACCGCCTGGGCGCTCTACGCCAGTGTCCTGTTCAGCCTGGCGTTGTGCGGCCTGCACCATGGACAGATGGGTGGCCTGCGTCTGGCCGGCCTGGAAGGCAGTTTCTGTTCGCTCAGCAGCGAGCACGGCATGGCCATCGACCTCGAGGGCAGCGGCAGCGACCAGCACATGGCCCAGCTCGACTGCCCGGTATGCTCCTCGTTCGGCCTGGCCGTACCGCTCAGCAGTGGCGGCTGATCATTTACCCCGACGCAAGCCGTGGCCACTTCGCCTATCGTGATACGCAGTTGGGCGCAACCGCCGCCCCGCTATCAACGCCCAACCCTCACCCCTCGTGCTCCGCCCGTCGTCAACCCCGCAGCCGTTATTCATTTCGCCTGACCTCAGCCAGCGCGCCTGCCTGCGTGCCCGCAGTCAGCCATGACCTTTGCGTGGAAGAACGACCAACATGCTTCGCGATACTTCCCTGGTGCTCCTCTTGGGCACCTGCAGCCTCGCCTGGGCGGACACTGCCCCGGTAGAACTCAGCGTCATCACCATCGACGGTGAACCAGACGCCGCCAGTGGCGTGCAACTGGACGAGCCGGTCCGCACCGGCTCCCGCCTCGGCCTCACAGCACGGGAAACGCCCGCCTCGGTCAGCGTCTCGGACCGCCGTGTGATCGAAGAACGCGGAGCCCGGGACAGCCAGGAGGTGATCAACGCCATGACCGGCGTGAACGCCTCGGCCAACCCCGGTTTTGGCGGTTTCGTCGCCTACCGTGGCTTTACCCAGAACCAGGTCACCCAGTTGTACAACGGCATCAACCTCGGCTACAGCAGCGCAACCCGGCCGACAGATGCCTGGGTGCTCGATCGCGTCGAGCTGATCGGTGGGCCATCATCGTTCCTGCATGGCGCAGGTGCGGTAGGTGGCTCGATCAATTACATCAGCAAGCTGGCCAGCCGCGACCTGCAGACCTTCGACGGGCGGATCCGCTACGGCAGCTTCGACGACAGCGAAGTCGCCTTCGGCATCAACCAGGCATTGGCCAGCGACCCCGCCCAAGCCCGCCATTTCGCGCGCCTGGACTTCAGCCGCGGGCACGCCAACGGCTACGTCGACCGCAATGAACGGCAAACCGACAGCCTGGCGTTCTCGCTGCTCAGCGACCTCACGCCCAACCTCACCCACACCCTGGCCCTGGAATACCAGGAAGACCGCGAAGACAGCCCCTACTGGGGCTCGCCGATCCTGCCCGGGCGACGCACGATGACGATCGACAACAGCCGCCGCTTCGAAAACTACAACGTCGGCGACGGTCGTTATGAACAGCGGGTACGCTGGCTGCGCTCGATCCTCGACTACGAGGTCAGCGACAACACCAGTGTGCAGAACACCCTCTACCATTACAGCGCCCAGCGCGACTATCGCAACCTCGAGCGCTACAGCTACACCGACGATGGCCAGGTCCGGCGCAGCAGCCCTTACCTGCAGCGCCACGACCACAAGCTGCTGGGCAACCGCATCGAGCTGCGTCACGACAACCAGCTGTTCGGCCTGGCCAGCCAGTGGTCGCTGGGGCTGGAATACTCGCGCATGCGTCAGACGCTCTTTCCCACATCAAGCAGCTGGAGCGACGTGGTCGATGCCGAGCACTTCGCTCCCGGCAGTTTCGATGACATCCCCGGGGTGAACGCGGGCCTGGCCAAGCAGCGCCGTCACGAGGTAAGCAACCGCGCCGCGTTTGCCGAAAACCGCCTGCAACTCACCAAGCGCCTGGCCCTGCTGACGGCGCTGCGCTACGACTATCTGGACATGGAAGTGACCAACTACGGCGCGGTGACGCCAACCTCGCCGGCCTATTTCGAACGGCGCTGGGAACCGCTGTCTGGGCGTATTGGCCTGACCTACGCAATGACTCCCTCCGCCAGCGTCTATGCCCAGTACAGCACTTCCGCCGACTTGCCGGCCGGTTCGCTGGCGGCAGCTACCTACTCCAACGTCGGGCTGTTCGACCTGTCCAAGGGTCAACAGTGGGAAGTGGGCAGCAAGTTCGACTTCCTCGATGGGCGTGGTGCGGCCACGCTGGCGCTGTACCAGATCGTGCGCAAGGACTTTGCCGTGCGTGACGCCAACGATGCCAACCTTACGGTCCAGGCCGGTCAGCAGACCTCCCGTGGCATCGAGTTGTCCGGGCGCCTGCAGGTGACAGCGAAATTGCTGGCCGAGGCCAACTACGCCTACGTCGATGCCCGGTACGATGAATTCAACGAGGCAGTCAACGGCGTGTCGGTGTCGCGCAAGGGCAATGCACCGGTGAACGTGCCGGCCAGTGTCGCCAACCTGTGGCTGACCTACAGCCTTTCACCGGCATGGTCGGTGGGTGCAGACGGGCGTTACGTGGGCTCGGTGTACGCCGACAATGCCAACAACCTGAAAGCCCCGGCCTACATCCTGTTCGGCGCATTCGCCCGTTACCGGCTGGATGCATCCACCAACCTGACCGGGCGGGTGCGCAACCTGACTGACGAGGTCTACGCCAAGCAGGCTTACAACAACCAGTACTACATGGGGCCACCGCGTACCTTCGAACTGGCGCTGGACGTGCGCTTCTGATGCGAGGCGGTGTCGGCCTTGGCGCCGACACCGCCAAACGAGACATTCCTTGCATACAAGCCACACTCACCCCCTTTGCGTTCTGACTGATAATGTTGCCCTGCCTCACACGGCAAGAAGCCCGCCCATACTTCATCAAGGACGTTACTGTGTTCAGAACGCTGTCTGCGGCATTTATCGCCGCCACACTCATTGCTTTGCCAGGTTGCCAGCACCCGCGCTCTTCCGAGGCGGAAAAACAGGCACGCCAGACATTCATCAGCGACATGCAGCAAGCATTGAAGCTGGGTATCGCAACAGCTGACACAGGCCCGCAAATCGGTGTGGTCATGCTGAACATCAAGCTCGATTCATACTCCGCGCCCGTCAGCTGCAAGGCCAGCAGGGCCCCGCTGCGGTATGAAACCCAGCTGCCTGCCGAACTGACCCGCACCGACTTCAAGTCACTGGCCAGCGTGGTGGAGGCGCAATGCTGGAAGACCATCTATCCCGTAGTGCCCCAGCCGCTGCGCGAGGACGACGGTACAGCGGAAATACGCGCGCCGCTGTTCGTGGTACTGCCGGCGTCAGCTCAAGCACCTGGCACTGCACGACGCCGGAGCAACGCGCAGCGTGACTTCTTCTGGCAGCAGCTGTTCAGCGACCAGCCGGTAGACGGCATTGGCCGGGCCTCGGTGTATTACGAGGCAAATGCCCAGGGCAAGGTGCAAGGCTGCCTGGTGCAGATCTACCCTCACCCGCTACGGCCGGAGGATTTCCGCCTCGATGGCAAACTGCAGGCTCGGCTCAACAGCCGTTGCATGACGCTGGACCTGACCAAGCTGCCGGGTTTCAAGGCCGAGTCGGATGGCTTGGCCAAGGGCTACAGCGAGATGGAGTTTGCCCCGTGGAAAGTCGGCGTGCGATGAAACGCAGCTAGGCCGAGGCCACCGCACCGATGAAGTTGGCCAGTTCCGCTGTCTGCGGCGCGGCGAACACCTCGCGGGGGTTACCCATTTCATGCACCTTGCCCTGGTGCATGAACACCAGCTTGTCGCCGACCTCACGGGCGAAGCGCATCTCATGGGTGACCATGATCAGGGTCATGCCCTCGCTGGCCAGCTGGCGCACCACGCCGAGCACTTCGTTGACCAGCTCGGGGTCGAGTGCCGAGGTGATCTCGTCGCACAACAGCACTCTCGGCGACATCGCCAGGGCGCGGGCGATCGCCACCCGCTGTTGCTGGCCACCGGAGAGCCGGTCGGGGTAGGCATCGAACTTCTCCGCCAGGCCCACTCGCGCCAGCATCTGCTCGGCCAGGCGGCGCGCTTCGGCGCGGCTGGCCTTCTTCACCACCTGCGGCGCCAACATCACGTTCTCGCCCACGCTCAAATGCGGGAACAGGTTGAACTGCTGGAACACCATGCCCACCTTCTGGCGCAAGGCGCGCAGGTCGGCGCGGCTGGCGTCGAGGTATTCACCGTCCACCTCGATCACCCCGTCGCTGATCGACTCCAGGCCATTGAGGGTGCGTAGCAAGGTGCTCTTGCCCGAGCCGCTGCGGCCGATGATGGCCACCACCTCACCCTCTTCGATGCTGAGGTCGACACCCTTGAGCACGTGGTTGTCGCCGTAATACTTGTGCAACGCAGACACTCTAAGCAGGGGCATGCAGCCTCCTTTCCAGGTAACGGGCGCTCAGCGAGAGCGGATAGCAGAGAACGAAGTAGCCCAGCGCGACCAGGCCGTAGACCATGAAGGGTTCGAAAGTGGCATTGGCCAGCATGCCGCCGGTCTTGGTCAGCTCGGTGAAACCGATGATCGAAGTGACCGCCGTACCCTTGACCACCTGCACCGAGAAACCCACCGTCGGCGCCACGGCGATACGCAACGCCTGTGGCAGGATGACATGGCGCAGCTGCTCCAGCCGGCTCAGCGCCAGGCTGCCGGAGGCTTCCCACTGGCCACGCGGGATCGCTTCGACGCAACCGCGCCAGATTTCGGCGAGAAAGGCGCTGGTGAACAGCGTCAGGGCAATGGCCGCAGCCATCCATGCCGACACATCGAGGCCGAACAGGGCAATACCGAAAAACACCATGAACAGCTGCATCAACAGCGGCGTGCCCTGGAACAGCTCGATATAGCCGCGCGCCAGGCCGCGCCACAGCCGCTGCCCGGACAGCCGTGCGACCAGCACCAGCAAGCCGGCAGCACCACCGCAGAGGAACGCCACCAGCGATAGCAGCACGGTCCATTGCAGGCCGATCAGCAGGTTGCGCAGAATGTCCCAGAAGGTGAAATCCATCAGCGTCTCACCATCAGCAGGCGCTGCCCCAGCCACGCCAGCAACTGGCGCAGGAGGATGGCCATGAGCAGGTACAGCGCGGTAGTCAGCAGGTAGGTCTCGAACGCGCGGAAGTTGCGCGACTGGATGAAGTTGGCGGCGAATGACAGCTCTTCGGTGGCGATCTGCGAACACACCGCCGAACCCAGCATGACGATCACGATCTGGCTCGACAGTGCCGGCCAGACCTTGGCCAGCGCGGGTTGCAGCACCACGTGGCGGAACGTTTCGAAGCGGCTCATGGCCAATGCCGCGGCTGCTTCCAGCTGGCCCTTGGGAATGGCCTGGATGCCTGCTCGGATGATCTCGGTGGAATAGGCCCCCAGGTTGATCACCATGGCCAGCACCGCCGCCTGCCACTCGGTCAGGCGCAGGCCCAGCGCCGGCAGGCCGAAGAAGATGAAGAACAGCTGGACAATGAACGGCGTATTGCGGATCAGCTCCACGTACAGGCCGAACAGCGCATCGAAAGGCCGCACGCGCCAGGCACGTACACCGGCACCCAGCACGCCGATGGCCACGCCTAGCAGCGTGCCGACTGCAGTCAGCTGCAAGGTGAAGCCGGCGCCCTTGAGCAACAGGTCGACCTGGGCCAGCACGGGGGCGAAGTCGAATTCATAGGCCATGTCGGCAGGCTCCGAACAACACTCAGAAGTCCGCCGGCAGCGGCTGCTTCAGCCATTTCTCGGCATTGCGGTTCAGGCTGCCGTCCGCCTTGGCGGCGTCCAGCGTGGCGTTGACCTTTTCCAGCAGCGCCGGCTCGTTCTTGGCCAGCCCCACGTAGACTGGCGAGTCCTTGAGCTTGACCTTGACCACCGGCACCTTGGCCGGGTTCTTCTCGGCAATGGCGGCCATTACCACGCTGCCACTGGCGATCAGTTCGACCTGGCCGGAAAGATAGGCGGCGATGGTCGAGTTGTTGTCTTCGAAGCGCTTGATCACCGCCCCCTTGGGCGCCACGGCGCTGAGTTCCATGTCCTCGATCGAGCCACGGGTAACGCTGATGGTCTTGCCGGCGACCGCATCGATACCGGCGATGTCAACTTCTGCCGGGCCGAACAGCGCCAGGTAGAACGGCGCATAGGGGCGCGAGAAGTCGATCACTGCGGCACGCTCGGGGTTCTTGCCCAGGCTCGAGATCACCAGGTCGACCTTGCCGGTGGTGAGGAACGGAATGCGGTTGGTGCTGTTCACTGGCGTCAGGGCCAGCTTCACCCCCAGCTTGTCGGCCAGCAGTTGCGCGGTATCAATGTCCAGGCCGCGCGGCTTGAGATCGGGGCCGACCGAACCGAATGGCGGAAAGTCCTGCGGCACCGCCACCTTGAGCACGCCACGGGCGCTGATGTCGGCCAGCGTATCGGCCTGGGCGGTAGGCAGTGCCAGGGCGCCGCTGCAGAACAGGCTGGCCAGGAACAGGGTGCGGAATGTCTTCATCGAACGGCCTCGCAGAGATCAACGGAAAAATGGTGCTGGCCAGACAGTGCACAGGGCATGCCAGCAAGCGCCGCCACCTCGCGCGAACGGGGCAGAGGCCGGTATTGAACGGTCTTACTGGTCTGAACAGTCAGCCCGCGCCGCTTGCCGAGCAAACGGCTGCGCCCCGCTTTTGTGCAGCCTGCCAGAACCTTGCGCCAGCGCGGCGCAACGCTTGCCAGCGCGGGGCAATAGCCGTAAAAAGCCAAGGTCATCGCCCTCCGACCGGTCTGAACAGCATGCTCGACACCCTCCCCCGCGCCGTCCCCGAACAGGCCCTGCAAGGCATTCGCAAGTTGATCGATGAAGGCGCCTATCAGCCCGGCGAGGCCCTGCCCTCGCAACGCGACCTGGCCGAGCAGTTGGGGGTCAGCCGGGCGTCGTTGCGCGAGGCCCTGTCATCCCTCAGCGCCCTGGGCCTGGTCAGCGTGCAGCCGGGCAAGGGGGTGTTCGTGCAGGTGCCGCCGCCCGTGGCGTTCGCCTGGCCCTACGCCGAACAGGTATCGGCCAGCGACACCTTCCAGTTGCGCTATGCCCTGGAAGGGTTTGCCGCCGGCCAGGCGGCACTGGCGCTGACGGCGGACGACATCGACCGCCTTGAGGAGAATGTCGAGGCGATGCGCCGGGAACTGCTTGCCGGCCGCTTCGAAGCAGCCGCCCGGCTGGACTTCGCCTTCCATCAGTTGTTGCTGCAGGCCTGCGGCAACCAAGCCATGCTGCAGGTGATCACCGCCAGCCAGGACATATTCCTGGAAAGCCAGAAGCTGCCGTTCATTCGCCCGGAGCGGGCCATGGAAACCTGGCAGGAACACCGCAAGATCCTTCGCGCCCTGTGCCGTCGCTCCCAGGCCGCGGCGCAGAAGGCGATGCAGGAGCATATCCGCAATGCGGCTTCACGCACCGGGGTGGTGTTTTCGGTGTAGCGCCTGGCCGATGCGGTCGAAACAGGCATCTGGAGGTCGCCCTGAACGAAGCGAGCAACTGCCCGGCTCGGTCTACTGGCTCTGATAACAACGATGGCGCGCTGAAGTGCGCCACATTCATCCAGGCTGCCTATGGAAACCGGAGAGCTTCCGTATGTCTGCATCGCATGAGGTATCCCCCGCCACCCTGCGCCGGGTGATCGCCGCCTCGGCCATCGGCAATTTCGTCGAATGGTTCGACTTCGCCGTCTATGGTTTTCTGGCTACCCTGATCGCCAGCCAGTTCTTCGCCAGCGGTGACGCCAGCGTGGCCTTGCTGAAAACCTTCGCCGTGTTTGCCGTGGCCTTCGCCCTGCGCCCGCTGGGCGGTATCGTGTTCGGCGCGCTGGGTGACCGCCTGGGGCGCAAGCGCATCCTGTCACTGACCATCCTGCTGATGGCCGGCTCGACGACCCTTATCGGCCTGCTGCCGACCTATGCCAGCATCGGCTTGGCGGCCCCCGCGTTGCTGACCCTGGCGCGCTGCCTGCAAGGCTTTTCTGCTGGTGGCGAGTATGCCGGGGCGTGCGCCTACCTGATGGAACATGCGCCCAACGACAGGCGTGCCTTCTATGGCAGCTTCGTGCCGGTCTCGACCTTTTCCGCCTTTGCCTGCGCGGCGGTGATCGCCTATGGCCTGGAGGCCAGCCTGTCGGCCGAGGCCATGAATGCATGGGGCTGGCGCATCCCGTTCCTCATCGCCGCGCCGCTGGGGCTGGTTGGCCTGTACCTGCGCTGGCGCATGGAGGAAACCCCGGCGTTCCGCGAAGCCCTCGCCGAAGGCAAGGTGCATGAACATTCGCCGCTCAGGGACACCCTGCGCCACCATGGCCGGGCGATCCGCAACCTGGGCGCCTTCATCTCGCTCACTGCGCTGTCGTTCTACATGTTCACCACCTACTTCGCCACCTACCTGCAGCTGGTCGGCAACCTGACCCGCGCGCAGGCGCTGCTGGTGACCACGGTAGCCTTGCTGTTCGCCGCGATCGGCTGCCCGCTGGCCGGGGCGTTCTCGGACCGTGTCGGGCGGCGCAGGACCATCGGCTTCACCTGCCTGTGGGTGATGCTGTGCGTGTTCCCGGCCTACTGGCTGGCCAGTTCCGGTTCGATGCCTGGCGCGCTACTGGGGGTGATCCTGCTGGCGATCGGGGCGTTGTGCAGTGGTGTGGTGACCGCGGCGTTGCTGTCGGAAAGCTTCCCTACCCGTACTCGCTACACCGCTTCGGCGATTACCTACAATGTGGCTTACACGTTGTTTGGCGGTACCGCGCCACTGGTGGCGACCTGGCTGATCGGGCAGACCGGCAGCAACCTGGCTCCGGCGTTCTACCTGGTGGTGATCGCGCTGGTAGCGCTGCTGGGGGGCTTGGCGTTGCCGGAGACTTCACGGATTTCGTTGCATGATGAGGTGGAAGGCGACGGAGTGAGGACTGGGGCTCGTCGTACAGTCTGAGGATTCGGGGCCGCTTTGCGGCCCCCGACAGTCTCAAACCTCCTGCCCCTCTTCACGCCGGTACGCCCACTGGTACAACGCCGGTAACACTAGCAAGGTCAGCGCGGTGGACGACAGAATGCCGCCAATCACCACAGTCGCCAGCGGCCGCTGCACCTCCGCCCCGGTCCCGCTGGCCAAGGCCATCGGAATGAAACCCAGCGACGCCACCAGTGCCGTCATCAGCACCGGTCGCAAGCGCGTCAGCGCCCCCTCCTCGACCGCCACCCGCAACGTGCGCCCTTGCTCGCGCAGGCCACGGATGAAGGCAATCATCACCAGCCCGTTGAGCACCGCCACCCCCGACAAGGCAATGAACCCCACGCCGGCGGAAATCGACAGCGGAATGTCGCGCAACCACAGCGCCAGCACCCCACCCGTGAGGGCGAAGGGAATGCCGGTGAACACCAGCAGGCCATCCCTGAGGTTGTTGAACATCATCAACAACAAGGCCATGACCAGCAGCAAGGCCACCGGTACCACCACCTGCAGGCGCGCGGCCGCCGACTGCAGCTGCTCGAACTGGCCACCCCAGCGCGTCCAGTAACCCGGTGGTATCGGCACCTGTTCGAGCAGGGTCTGTTCGGCCTCCTCGACGAACGAGCCCAAGTCCCGCCCACGCACGTTGGCGCTGACCACCACCACCCGCTTGCCATCTTCGCGGCTGACCTGGTTCGGGCCCAGTTGCAAGTTCAGGGTGGCCACTTGCGACAACGGAATGAAGCCGATCGGCCCGCCGCCGGCATTGGCCGGTACCGGAATCAACAGGCTGGCCAGCCCGTCGACATCCGTGCGCAGGGTTTCCGGCAGGCGCACGACCATGTCGAAACGGCGGTCGCCTTCGTACAGCGTACCGGCCGTGCGGCCGCCCACGGCGATGGCGATGGCGTCCTGCACCTCACCGACGTTCAGGCCATGCCGGGCCGCCTTGTCACGGTCGATGTCGATGGTCAGCACGGGCAGGCCGGTGGTCTGCTCGACCTTCACTTCGGATGCGCCCGGCACACCCTGCAGGCTGCTGGCGATCTGCCCGGCGGTGCGGTTGAGCACGTTCATGTCATCGCCGTACAGCTTCACCGCCACATCGCTGCGCACCCCGGAAATCAGCTCGTTGAAACGCAGCTGGATGGGCTGCGACAGCTCATGGTTGCTGCCCGGCACGCTGGCCGCGGCACGCTGTACTTGGGCAATCAGTTCCTCTCGCGGCTTGCCCGGGTCCGGCCATTGCTCACGCGGGCGCAACATCACATAGGCATCGGAGATGTTCGGCGGCATCGGGTCGGAGGCGATCTCGGCGGTGCCGGTTCGGGCGAACACCCGCTGCACTTCCGGCACCTGGGCAATGATTGCCTGCTCCAGGCGCTGCTGCATGTCCACCGACTGCGACAGGCTGGTACCCGGCACACGCAGGGCCTGCAGGGCGAAGTCGCCCTCGCTGAGGCTGGGGATGAACTCGCTGCCCATGCGGCTGGCCAGCAATCCGGACAGCAGCACCAGGCTGGCGGCGGCGGCGAACGCCAGCCGGCGTCGGGCCAGCACCCAGGCCAGCAGCGGCGCATAGCGCTGGCGCGCCGTGCGCATCAGCAAGCCTTCTTCTTCCTTGACCTTGCCGGTGACGAACAGCGCAATGGCCGCCGGTACGAAGGTAACCGAGAGGAGCATCGCACCGAGCAGGGCCATGACCACGGTAAAGGCCATGGGGTGGAACATCTTGCCCTCCACCCCGGTCAGGGCAAAGATCGGCAGGTACACCACCATGATGATCAGCTGCCCGTAGAGCAGCGGCCGGCGCGCCTCGCGGGCGGCGGCGAACACCTCATGGAAGCGCTCGGCACGGGTCAGCATGCGTCCACGGCGTTGCTGGGCATGGGCCAGGCGACGGATGGCGTTCTCCACGATCACCACCGCGCCGTCGACGATGATGCCGAAGTCCAACGCACCAAGACTCATCAGGTTGGCGCTGACCTTGTTGCCGAACATGCCGCTGAAGGTGAACAACATCGACAACGGGATGACCATGGCAGTGATCAGCGCGGCGCGAACATTGCCCAGGAACAGGAACAGCACGGCGATGACCAGGATGGCGCCTTCGACCAGGTTCTTCTTCACCGTGGCGATGGCTTTCTCCACCAGGTGGGTGCGGTCGTAC
Organism: Pseudomonas sp. TE21394; assembly: GCF_054057835.1. Taxonomy (NCBI): domain Bacteria; kingdom Pseudomonadati; phylum Pseudomonadota; class Gammaproteobacteria; order Pseudomonadales; family Pseudomonadaceae; genus Pseudomonas; species Pseudomonas sp. TE21394. The sequence continues at coordinate 5,231,095 of NZ_JBSRZR010000001.1, forward strand.
ACCGTCACGGCAACCACGCCCTTGGGCAGATTGCGGTTGATTTCCACCAGTTTGGCGGCAACCGCCCGGGATACCGCACGGCTGTTCTCGCCGACCAGCATGAACACCGTGCCCAGCACCACTTCCCGGCCATTTTCGGTCGCCGCGCCCGAGCGCAACTCCTCACCCAGGCTTACCTGGGCGACATGGCTGACCCGGATCGGCGTGCCATCGGCGGTCGAAATGACGATGTTGGCGATGTCCTCCGCCGACGCCACCTGGCCCGGCGCGCGGATCAGCCATTGCTCGCCGTTGCGCTCGATATAACCGGCGCCGACGTTGGCGTTGTTGCGTTCCAGCGCCGCGACCAGGTCGTTGAGGGTGAGCTTGTATGCCGCCAGGCGCTTGGGCTCCGGTGCAATCAGGTATTGCTTGGCATGGCCACCGATGCTGTTCACCTCAGCCACCCCCGGCACCGTGCGCAACTGTGGCTTGATGATCCAGTCCTGGATCACCCGCAGGTCGGTGAGGGTGTAGGGCGTGCCGTCCTCCTTCAGGGCACCCGGCTCGGCCTCCACTGTCCACAGGAATATTTCACCCAGCCCCGTGGAAATCGGCCCCATGCCGGCTTCGATGCCGTCGGGCAGCTGCTCGCGGGCCACTTGCAGGCGCTCGTTGACCAGTTGCCGGGCGAAGAACAGGTCGGTGCGGTCATCGAAAATGACCGTGACCTGCGACAGGCCCGAGCGCGACAGCGAGCGGGTCTGCTTGAGCCCGGGCAGGCCGGCCATGGCGGTCTCGATGGCAAAGGTGATGCGCTGTTCGGTCTCCAGCGGCGAAAAACCGGGCGCGGCGGTATTGATCTGCACCTGGACGTTGGTGATGTCCGGTACAGCATCGATCGGCAGGTTCTGGTAGCTATGGATACCCACCGCGGCCATCAGGACCACGGCCAGCATCACCACCAGGCGCTGCTCGATGGCAAATTGGATCAGGCGTTCGAACATGCTGGAGTTCCCCGATCAATGGCTGTGTGCAGCCGAGCCTTTGCCCAGCTCGGACTTCAGGACAAAACTGCCGGCGGCGGCCACCTGGGTACCGGCGGCCAGGCCGCTGGTGATTTCCACCTGGCCGGCGTCACGCCGACCGGTCTGCACCGGGCGGGCCTCGAAACCTGCTTCGCTGCGGGCAAACACCACGGTCTGTTCCTCCCAGGTTTGCAATGCGCTTTCCGGCACCACCACGGCAGCCCTGAAGCGCTCGAGGCTGACGGCAACATTGACGAACAGCCCGGGGCGCCAGGCGCCGTTGGGGTTGGCCAGGCTGACGCGGACAGTGGCGGCGCGGTTCTGCTCGCCGAGCAGGTTGCCAACGTAGTTGACCTTGCCCTCGACCCGGGCGCCGAGGTCCGGTGCGCTGACCGTGACACTGCGACCGGTCACCACCTTGTCCAGGTCGCGCGGGGCCACGGCAAAGGTGGCCCAGACCCGGTTCAGGTCGGACAGGGTGAAAGCGTTACTGGTCGCATCGACCACTTCACCCACGCTCAGGTGCTTTTCCACCACCACCGCATCGAACGGCGCACGCAATTCATAGCGATTACCGGCACCGGCCGGGCCCACGGCGGCGAGCTTCTGCCGGGCATTGGCCATGGCGATCTCGGCCTCCTGCAGCGCCTGGCGAGCCTGCAGGTAGTCCTGCTCGGCGCTGATGCGTTCCTGCCACAACTGTTGCTCGCGCTGGAAGGTCAGACGCGCCAGTTCCAGGCGGCGCTGGGCGGCCTGCTGTTCGCTGCGCAGGTCGGATATCTGCTGGCTGGCAATCACCGCCAGCACCTGGCCACGCTTGACCGCCTGGCCCAGTTCGGCCTGCACGGCCGCGACCACGCCCGGCACACGCGGCACGACATGCGCCGTGCGGTCTTCGTCGAAACGGATCTCACCCGGGAAGCTGATGGCATTGCCCAGTTCGCCTGGGCCGGCGGTGGCCAGCTGTACACCGGCAGCTTCGATCTGGGCGCGGCTCAAGTGCAGCTTGCCCGCTTCCTCGCCATGGCTTTGGCCGGCCGGTTCTTCGCCATGGCCGTGGCTGTCTTCGCCATGGTCGTCGGGAATGGCTTGTGCACTGGAAGCCTGGCCGAGGTTGCTGGTCCAGACCAGGCCCGCGAGGCCGAGTGCGGCAAGCGCTGCGACCAGAAGGGCGATCTTGCGTGGATTAGTCATTGTTGCTCCTGCTGTGCGGGTATTTGCCGAGGTCGTCGAGGTCGCCATAGATCCGCTCGATCTGCGCCCGCGCGTCGGTCGCCGAAGCCAACGCCTCGAGGTACAGCCCGCGCGCCTCGATCAACGTGCGCTGGGCGTCGAGTACATCGAGGAAGGCGAACTTGCCCATTTCGAAGCCGCGGGTGGCCGTGTCCACCGCCTGCTGCGCAGCCGGCAGGATGGTGCGGTCATAGGCCTGCACGTCCTGCATGGCCGTCGCCCACTGGCCGACAGCATTGCGCGTTTCACTGCGCAGACGCAGCGCCACGCCATTACGCAGATCCCGCGCCTGGTCGGCCCGGCGGGCTGCGGCCAGCACGTTGCCCTGGTTGCGGTCGAACAACGGCAAGGGCAGCGACAGGCCGACCACATTGACCCGCTCGCGATCTTCGCGGCTGTACTGGCTACCAAGGCTGACGGTGAGGTTGGGAATACGCAGGGCCTTCTCCGAGCCGAGGGACGCGTCGCCGCGCTCGACCTGGGTAGCAGCCAGGCGCCATTCGACAGTCTGCTCGACCTGGTCGAGCAACGCGTCAACGCTGGGCGCTGCGCCAGGGGACAGGTTGGCCGCCTGCAATTGCCCGAAGCTTGCCTGCGGGCTGCCGGTCAACCGTGCCAGGGCCTGGTAGGCCACGCTGCGCTGGGTGCGCGCGCGGCGCACTGCAGCCTCGGCTTGCGCCTGCTGCACCTGGGCGCGGGTAACTTCCACGGGTGATGCCTGGCCGGCAGCTACCCGCCCCTGCACCACCCGTAGCCCACGCTCGGTCAATGCCTGCGATTGTTGCGCCAGCGCCACCGCGGTTTGTGCGCGCAACGCAGCGTGGAAAGCCTGCACCACATCGGCGCGCAGGCCATTACGCTGGCGTTCGAGGTCAAGCTGGGCAATGGCCTGGCCGGCCTTGGCCACGGCAATGCGCGCGCCACGCTTGCCGCCCAGCTCCAATGGCTGGCTGAGCGTGACAGTGGTGGTGCTGGTGTCGCGGCGAGTGTCCTCCCGCTCCCAGGCCAGTTCCGGGTTGGGGATCAGCCCGGCCTGGCGCCGCTCGCCATCGGCGATGCCGATTTCCCGGCCAGCCGCAGCCAGCTCGGGGTTGTGGGCAAAGGCGGCGGCCAGCGCCTCGGGCAGGCTCAGGCTCTGGCTGGCCTGGGCGCCGGCGGCGCCCGCCAGCAACAGGCAAAGCAAGGCGATCTTGGGCGGGATGGGCACGTAACGGCTCCTCGTCGACGAACGTTGGCGAGGCACTGTAGAGAGCGCTGCTTATCGGGGCGGTGGCGTGGAAATTACAATTTCGTAATCAGTATTGCGGACACTGTGGTTCGATAATCGCCCACTTTTGCGGAGCCAGGGCTTGGCTGGATTGACTAAACTAACCAGTCGGTACATAACTGGATGCATCCAACAACAACAAAGCGATGCTCGTCATGAAGCCTGTCATTCTCGTGCTCAATGGCCCCAACCTGAACATGCTGGGCACCCGGGAGCCTGCCCAGTATGGTTACGAAACCCTTGCCGACCTGGCGCAGGGGTGTGCCGACACAGCCCAGGCCCATGGCCTGGAAATCGAATTCCGCCAAACCAACCATGAAGGCGAACTGATCGACTGGATCCACGCCGCCCGTGGTCGCTGTGCCGGCATCGTGATCAACCCCGGAGCCTGGACCCACACCTCGGTAGCCATCCGCGACGCGTTGGTCGCCGCCGAGCTGCCGGTCATCGAAGTGCATCTGTCCAACGTGCACAAACGCGAACCCTTCCGTCACCTGTCCTTCATATCGTCCGTCGCCGTCGGGGTGATCTGCGGCCTGGGCAGCCACGGCTACCGCATGGCCATCAGCCACTTCGCCGAAATGCTCCGGGAGCGCACTGCATGAGCCCGCAAGCCATTCTCGCAGGCCTGATCGGCCGTGGCATACAGCTGTCACGTACCCCGGCCCTGCACGAACACGAAGGCGATGCGCAAGCTCTGCGTTATCTGTACCGACTGATCGATGCCGACCAGCTGCAACTGGACGACAGCGCCCTGCCCGGCCTGCTCGATGCCGCGCAGTACACAGGCTTCACCGGGCTCAACATCACCTACCCGTTCAAGCAGGCAATCCTGCCGCTGCTCGACGAGCTGTCGGAAGAAGCCCGCGGCATTGGCGCAGTGAACACGGTGGTACTCAAGGACGGCAAGCGGGTCGGCCACAATACCGACTGCCTCGGCTTCGCCGAAGGCTTACGCCGTGGCCTGCCCGATGTGGCCAGGCGCCAGGTGGTGCAGATGGGCGCCGGTGGCGCAGGTTCGGCCGTGGCCCATGCCCTGCTGGGAGAAGGCGTCGAGCGGTTGATGCTGTTCGAGGTGGACGCGGCCCGTGCGCAGGCCTTGGTGGACAACCTCAATACCCACTTCGGCGCTGGCCGCGCCGTGGTCGGCAGCGACCTGGCTACCGCACTGGCCGAGGCGGACGGCCTGGTCAACACCACCCCGGTGGGCATGGCCAAACTGCCTGGCACACCGCTGCCGATAGAGCTGCTGCATGCGCGCCTGTGGGTGGCGGAGATCATCTACTTCCCGCTGGAAACCGAACTGCTGCGCGCGGCCCGGGCCTTGGGCTGCCGCACGCTGGATGGCAGCAACATGGCGGTGTTTCAGGCGGTGAAAGCGTTCGAGTTGTTCAGCGGACGGCAGGCGGATGCGGCGCGGATGCAGGCGCATTTCGCCAGCTTCACCTGACCGCACAGCCTTGCGCTGCACCGGTGGCAGCGGCCTTGCATGACACAAGGTCGCTGCCGCAGTCGATGCAGGCCACTCATCCGTTCTCTTCCAGCAACGCCTGTATCACCTGCTCCTGCCCGGCATAATCGCCCTCGCCAAAATGCACATGGCGCACCTGGCCCTTGCGGTCGACGAAGTAATGCGCCGGCCAGAACTGGTTGCCCCAGGCATTCCACACCTTGTAGTCGTTATCCACCGCCACCGGGTAACCGATGCCCAGCCGGGCCACCTTGTCACGCAAGGTGCCGACATCGTGCTCGTAGTCATATTCCGGCGTATGTACCCCGACCACTACCAGGCCCTGGTCGGCATAGCGCCGTGCCCACTCGTTCACATGCGGCAGGCTGCGCTGGCAGTTGCTGCAGTCCCAGGTCCAGAAATCCACCAGCACTACCTTGCCCTTGAGCGCTGGTGCATCCAGCGGCGCCGAATTGAGCCACTGGCTGGCCCCCGACAGCGACGGCATGGCGCCGTAGCTGTCGCGTGCCAGGAGGTGCCCGGCCAGGCCAAGGCCGGTAAGGGCCAGGGCGATACCGCCCACCTTGAGCAACCAGCGGCGATCAATTCTCATGGCAACCGCCGGTGGCGTAGGTACGGTATTGCACGCTCTGCCGCTGGCCCTGGGAGTCCAGGTAGTCCATGCGGCTGTTCACCGGACCGCAGGTATTGCTCTGGTCGTTCTGTACCGACAGGACTTTCTGAATGTCCAGGTGGTCGCCGTAGCGGTACTGCATCACCGCATCGTCATTCATCGGTGCAGTGCCAGCATGGGCGATCAGGGTGCCGACGCTGAGTACGGCGAACAGGCTGGCGCTGGCGAAGGTCTTGAAGGTCATGGCATCTCTCCTGTGTAACGCTTGGGGGGGGTGGGGAGTGCTGCTCCCCGGTCGAGAGCCATTTGACGCCCGCCAGGTATCCCGTATGTGTCGCCCAGCGTTGTGATCTGCTTCCTCCTGTATCGGTCCACGGGCCAGATACACTGCAATACAAAACCCCGCAGGCAAGCGCCCACGCGCTCGGTAAACTGCGCCCATCCCCCTTGCACAGGAACGCAGCGCATGGAACACGTCGATCACATCCTGATCGTCGACGACGACCGCGAAATTCGCGAGCTGGTCGGCAACTACCTGAAGAAGAACGGCCTGCGCACCAGCATCGTGGCCGATGGCCGCCAGATGCGCGCCTTTCTCGAAGCCAACAGTGTCGACCTGATCGTGCTCGACATCATGATGCCCGGCGACGACGGCCTGTTGCTGTGCCGCGAGCTGCGCGCCGGCAGACATCGCAACACGCCGGTGCTGATGCTGACCGCGCGCAACGACGAGACCGACCGCATCATCGGCCTGGAAATGGGGGCCGACGATTACCTGACCAAGCCATTCTCGGCCCGCGAACTGCTGGCACGCATCAATGCCGTGCTGCGCCGTACACGCATGCTGCCGCCCAACCTGACCATCAGCGAAAGCAGCCGGCTGCTGGGCTTCGGCCAATGGCGCCTGGACACTACCGCGCGCCACCTGCTCGACAGCGAAGGCACCCTGGTGGCCCTGAGCGGCGCCGAGTACCGCCTGCTGCGGGTGTTTCTCGACCATCCGCAGCGGGTGCTCAGCCGTGAGCAACTGCTCAACCTGACCCAGGGCCGCGAGGCCGACATTTTCGACCGCTCCATCGACCTGCTGGTCAGCCGCCTACGCCAGCGCCTGGGCGATGACGCGCGCGAACCCAGCTGCATCAAGACCGTGCGCAGCGAGGGCTATGTATTCTCGCTGCCGGTGCAACTGCTCGAGTCGCCTTCATGAAGTGGCCACGCACCCTCGCCTCGCGCCTGGCGCTGATCTTCTTCACCGGCCTGGTCCTGGCCTATGGCCTGTCATTCGGCCTGCAGGCCTACGAACGCTATATCAGCAGCCGCTCGATGATGCTCAGCACCCTGGAACAGGACGTGGCCACCTCGGTAGCCATCCTCGACCGCCTGCCCGCAGCCGAACGCGCCGCCTGGTTGCCGCGCCTGGAGCGACGGACCTATCGCTACCGACTGGACCAGGGCCTGGCGGGCGAAGCGATGCCCAGCAGCGACCCGCCTATGGCCGCCGATTCGATCGTCAAGGCTATCGGCAACGACTACCGCCTGACCTTTCAGGAAATACCCGGCCCGAACGTGCACTTCCAGGCGCACCTGAGCCTGGCCGACGGTGCACCGCTGACCATCGACGTGACCCCGGCACCGGTGCCGGTGGCCCGCTGGCTACCGGTGGTGTTGCTGATCCAGTTGGCCGTGTTGTTGCTGTGCACCTGGCTGGCCGTACGCCTGGCAATCGGCCCGCTGACCCGCCTGGCCCAGGCGGTGGACAACCTCGACCCGGACAAGCCGGGTGTGCAACTGGACGAGAGCGGCCCGCGCGAGGTGCGCTACGCCGCGGTGGCCTTCAACGCCCTGCAAGCGCGGATCGCCGCCTACCTGAAAGAACGCATGCAGTTGCTGGCGGCAATATCGCATGATCTGCAAACACCGATCACACGCATGAAACTGCGGGTCGAGGTGATGGATGACGGGCTGGAAAAGGACAAGCTGTGGAATGACCTGGGCGAAATGGAACACCTGGTGCGGGAAGGCGTGGCCTATGCCCGGAGCATGGACACCAGTACCGAGGCCCCGTGCCGGGTCAACCTCGACGCCTTCCTCGACAGCCTGGTGTTCGACTATCAGGACAGCGGTGCGCGGGTCGAGCGCCGTGGCAGTAGCGGCAGCCTGTTGGAGACCCGGCCGCATGCCTTGCGACGCGTGCTGGTGAATCTGGTGGACAACGCCCTCAAGTTCGCCGGGGCTGCCGAGCTGGAAATAGCCCGGGACGGCGACACGACAGTCATCTGCGTGCTGGACAACGGGCCGGGAATACCCGTTGGCGAGCTGGATGAAGTGCTCAAGCCGTTCTACCGCGTGGAGGGTTCGCGCAACCGTAGCACCGGTGGCACCGGGTTGGGGCTGGCGATTGCCCACCAGTTGATCCAGGCCATGGGCGGTCGGCTGACACTGAGCAACCGCACAAGCGGCGGGTTGTGCGCGCAGATCGAACTGAAATGACAGCTTTTGCAGGTGCGAGCTTGTTTCGCGACCGGGCTGCGCAGCGGCCCCGGGTTTACAGCTTCGCGGCATGAGCTGCCGGGGCCGCTTGGCGGCCCTGTCGCGGCGCAAGGCCGTTCCTACCAAAAGTGGTCGCGCCTCTACAAACAGATACACAACCCAACTTCCGCCGACACACTGCAGATACGCCGCTCCAACACACTCCCGGTTACAACCATATTGCGGGAGCCCCCTGATGACACCACTGACTCTACCCTCCGGCTGGAAGCTGTTCGCTGTCCTCGCCGGCCTGACCCTGGCGATGACCGCCGTGGTCCTGGCCAGCCAACCTGACCCCGACGGCCTGCGCAGCGCCATCCGCGCCACCGCGCGCAGCTCGTTCGCGCTGTTCCTGCTGGCGTTCCTGGCCTCTTCCCTGGTGACGTTGCTGCCAGGCCCCCAGAGCCGCCGCATCCTCCAGGAACGGCGCCACCTGGGGCTGGCATTCGCTTTCTCCCACACCGTGCATGGCGTGCTGATCTACCGCTATGCCCAGCAATTCCCCGAGCTGTTCTGGGCCAACCGCACGGTCACTTCCAGCCTGCCCGGCACCCTGGGCTACCTGTTCCTGTTGCTGCTCACCATCACTTCGTTCAAGGCCCCCATGCGCCTGCTGGGTGGCCGTGCCTGGCGGGCCCTGCACAGCACCGGCATGTGGGTACTGGCGGCAGTGTTCTGCCTGTCGTTCTACAAACGCATCCCCATGGGGAGCTGGTACCCGCTGGCGTTCGCCCTGATGTTCAGCGCCATCGCCATGAAACTCACTGCCAAGCTGGCCCGCCAGCAACGTCGTAACGCCCGCGCCTATTCCTGAGGAGAAAAAACAGCATGAACACGCTGACGCGTACCCTGAGCACCTTTGACCGTTTTGGCACCTGGAGCGCCGACCTGCCGTTGCGGCTGTTCCTGGCCTGGGAGTTTTTCGAGTCCGGCTGGGAGAAGTTCAATGGCAGCAACTGGTTCGCTGACTTGCAAGCCAGTTTCCCGTTCCCCTTCAACCTGCTGCCGGCGGAGTTGAACTGGCAGCTGTCGATGTGGGCAGAGCTGATCCTGCCGTTGCTGCTGTTGCTGGGCCTGGGTACCCGGCTGGCAGCAGCCGGGCTGATGGTGGTCACCGTGGTGGCGATCGTCGCGGTGCATTGGCCGGCGCACTGGTCGAGCCTGGCCGAGCTGGCCCAGGGTTATGTCATTACCGACCAGGGTTTCGGCAACTTCAAGTTGCCACTGATCTACCTGGTGGCGCTGCTGCCGCTGCTGCTCAAGGGGGCTGGGCGCTTGAGCCTGGACCATTGGCTCAGGGTGCGGTGCTGCAAGTAGATACTGTTGGGGCTGCGCAGCAGCCCCAATACCTCGCGTCAAACTGTACCGATGATGATTCCCTGCTCGCGCAGCCCTTCCAGCAATGCCAACCCTTGCATCACATCGGCGTCCAACGCCTCCAGCCGCGCCCGCCCAGTGCCCTGCTCCAGCGCCAGTAATCGGTACGCCAGCGGCGTCAGGCGAGCGAAGCGCACCTGCAACCCGGCATCGCGATAAACCAGCAACAAGGTCGCTGTCGCAGGTGCAGCCTGCGGCTGGTAATCCGCCCCGATCCGCTCCACCGGCCACCGATAGGCCAATACCCGAGCCACACAAGACAGCAGCGGCTCCCCGTCCAGCAGATTGCCCAGCGGGTCATGCGGCGGGTCCTCGGCATCGCTCAGGTACAGCTGCGCCTCGATCCACTCGTAGTGCGCCAGCTCCAGTTGCCAGGGAGCATCCAGCGGCACGCCCTGCAGGTAGTCGACGAACGCCCCGGCTATTTCGGTGAACAGTGGCGTCTGGCTGCGGTAGTTGGCGTAGAAATCATGTACGCGAGCATGCCAGCGCTGTTCGCCCAGCGCCTGGCGCATGACCGGGAAGCTGCCGGCCAGCAAGCCTTCGATGGCGCCATAGAACAACTCCCGGTACACCTTGAGCCGCCGTGCCTCCACGCCAGCCGGTGGTGCATGGCGCTGCGGGTCGCGCAGGTGGCGGGCCAGGGCGTATTGCTGTTGACGCAAGGTCTCATCCATTGGCGTGCCCTCCAGAGGTGTGCTGCAGCTGGCGAATGCGCGCCGTCTCGGCCAGCAGTTCGGCGAGCGGCGGGTAGTTGAAGTCGCGCTCGAGCACCGTCGGTTGCACGCCAAAACGCGCGCAGGCACTTGCGTACAGCGCCCACACCTCTTCCTTTACTGAGGCGCCATGGGTGTCGACCTTGAGGTCGGGCGCCTCGTCGTAGTGGCCGGCCACGTGCATGCCGACCACCCGGGCCTTGGGCAGGCCTGCGAGAAACGCCTGGGCCTGGTAACCATGGTTGCAGGCATTGACGAACACATTGTTGACGTCCAGCAACAGGTCGCAGTCAGCCTCGTCGAGCACCGCCCGGATGAAGTCGAGCTCACTCATGGCCTGGTAGGGCGCGGCATAGTAGCTGATGTTTTCCACGGCTATCCGGCGCCCCAGATGCTCCTGCACCTGGCGAATACGCGTGGCCACATGGCGCACGGCTTCATCGGTGAATGGCAGGGGCATCAGGTCGTACAGGTGGCCGTCGTCGCTGCAGTAGCTCAGGTGTTCGCTGTACAGGCGCACCTGGTAGCGCTCGAGAAAGCGCCGCGTCTGCTCGAGGAACCGCAGGTCCAGCGGTGCGCTGCCGCCCAGCGACAACGACAAGCCATGGCAGGCAATGGCAAAACGTTCGGCCAGTTGCGCCAGCCCTTTGCCGTAGGCACCGCCCACGGCAATCCAGTTTTCCGGGGCGCATTCGAGAAAGTCCACCACGCCGGCTTCCAGCGCCAGTAGTTCCGACATCAGGCCGCGGCGCAGGCCTAGCCCCGCTTGCAGAGGGGCGGCGGGTATATGGGTTGGGTACATGGAAAGATCTCCAACAGGCACAACGCCCCGCCTGGCCAGCAGGAGGGGCGTTGCGCTTACAGGTGGGTCAACGGCTCAGGGCTTGCCGGTCAAGTGGCTGAACAGGCCTTCGGGCATGCGCTTGCCATTGGCCTGGTAGATCGCCTTGAGGTGGTCGGCAGCTTCCTGTTCGGAAATGTAGCCATCGTGGTTGCGGTCGATCTTGTCAAAGTCGCCGGCACGCTCCTTGGCGACTGCAACGAACTCGTCACGCGACACCTTGCCGTCGTGGTTGGTGTCGGTTCGGGCGAACGACGCATCGCCGCACTTGCCTTCGCCACATTTGCCCTCGGCGCCGGCCTTGGCACTGGCGCCACACTTGCCCTCACCGCACTTGCCTTCGCCCTGGGTGGCCTTGGCGCTGGCCCCGCACTTGCCTTCACCACATTTGCCTTCGCCGGCCACCTTGGCCGAAGCCAGCTGGTAACCTTGGGCCAGAGGTTCGACAGCGAATGCGTTGCTGCCAAGTGCCATGCCGCCGATCAGGGCGGCGCCAAGCAGGCCGAGCGTGCTTCGTACATGTGTCATGGTGATGCTCCACTGTGGTTGGGATGTGGAGCCATTAGGCCGTTGCGGTTTGTCGGGGATGTATCGCAGAAGGCGCGGTTTTGTATGAAAACCGCTCAGCAGCGTGGCCATATACAGTCAGATACAAACCAGGCTGCAAGCGGCCCCGGCGGGCGCCGGGGCCGAGCCACTCAGTCTTCCAGCGGCTTGGGCGGCGCAGCCGGTTTGGCTGGCTTGGCCGGCTTGCTGTCCTTGGCCTTGGTTTCCGGCGCCGCGGCCACAGGCTCGGGTGCCGTGAGCGCTTTTTCGCTGGCGGGCAGCTCATCGACCGCCTTGAAGATCGTCTGTGGGTCGATAGGCTCGCCGCTGTCGTCGTCCTTGAGCACATGCCGTTCGCCGTCCTTGCCCACCAGGATCACCTTGGTACCCTTGCTCGCGCCAAGTTTCAGTTCCCGGATCAGGGCCATGGTGGTCTGCTGTTCGAGGTTCTTGTCCTCACGCTTGCCCATCATGCTGGCGACGCTGTACAGCACCAGGCTGCGTTCCTTGAACGCTGCCTGGGTGGCCGGGTCCTTCAACGCCTCGTTCAACCCGCGCAGGGTCGGGTCGGCGCTGCTCGGGGCGATAACCACCAATGGCCTGGCCTTGCCCAGTTCCTTGGCCAATGGCGCATCGCTGTCTGCGGCGAACAGCGGGCCGGCAACTGCAAGCAAGGTGGCGAGGGTCAGTGACCGAACGAGCATGTGCATCTCCTTATTCTCTCGATTAACCAAAGACTTCAGATCATGGAGAAAGATCCTACGTGCGAGCCTAAACCAACCAGCACGATCACAGCACCGGCAGAAGGTAACCCGGCATTTCCTTGACGGTGCGCCGCCCCCCGGAAAATACCAGTGCCCGAAGTTGAGCATAGCCCACTGATGCCTCATTGCCCTGCCGTCCGCGGCTCTGGAGCGGCCTCCAGGGCCTCCCGGGTAAGCGCCAGCAGCAGTGCATGGCGTGCTTGCTCACGCTCGTGTTGCAAGGTCGCGTATTGAGCCATGTACTCGGCTTCCGGCATGCTGTCGGCAGCCTCCATCAACCGGTTGGAGCGCTCCTGGTAAGGCGCATTGAACGCCTCCAGGCGCTCGGCATGGTTCCTGAGCAGATGCTCTTCCCAGAATTCGCGTGCCACCAGCGATGCGGCAAGGTGCTCTGTGGTTTCGGCCTCCTCGACCCGCACCCGCGCCTGTTCCAGGCGCTGCGCAGTCACGCCGCCAACCTCGGCGAACAGCATGTCGCCCGGCTGTGCCGGCAAGTCCAGGCTGTCGCGCAGGCCAATACGGTAGGCAAGCCCCACTTCGATTTCGTCCGGGTCCGCCCCATCGGCCCGCCTCGCCTGGATGTCCTCGAGGGCAATCCGGTCCACCTCGTCCAGGCGCCACAAACGCCGCCCCAGTTGCAGCAATGCGGCCTCTTGATTCCCTCCCGCCGCATCCACCCGTGCTCGCCAGACCAGCATATGCAGTTCCAGGTTGCTGAAGCACAACGTGACGCTGTCTTGGCACGTGAGCGTCTCGGCCGCGCGCCTGAACAGTTCTTCGCGCAACGAGCTGTAGTCGCGCATGGCAATCAGCATGCCGAACACCCGGTTCGCCAGGGCCTGGCGATGCGTACGGAAATCCGCGGTTTCCTGCAACCTGCGCAGCAGGTTGAAGAAATCCGCGGCGCCTGGCTCAGTCACCAGTTCGTCCCAGGCTGAAGACTGTTCAGGTCGCAGGGCACTATCGGCGGCATCCAGCCAACGCAGGCGGACCGAAGCCGCTGGGGCGATCACCTCCTGTTCAAGGGGTATGGCATGTGCCTGCATGAAGACCTGCAGCCGCTGGGCAGTTTCGGCAGTCAGCGGGTTACCTTCGAGCAATACGGTGCTGCTGACCCAGGCCGGTGAGCGATAGAAGCGCTGCGGCAATTCGGTGATCTGGTTGCCGCGCAGATCGGCGATTACCAGTTCCAGGCGGTCCAGCAATGCCGGGGGGAATTCGCTGATGCCAGTATTGCGCATGTGCAGCCGGGCCAGGCGGTCGAGGCGGTACAGCGGGAAAGCGCGGCCCAGTGGGTTGTACGACAGATTGACGTATTCCAGCGCCTCGCAGTTGGCAAGCGTCATGGCCTGCGAGGCATCCAGCACAATGTTGTTGCCGAACAGGTCCAGCTCGCGCAAGTGCGCCAGGCGCTGCAGGTCTGGCGGAACCCGGGTCAGCTCGTTACCGGAGAGTTCGAGCACCTGCAGGCGTGGGAAAGCACGCAAGAACCCTGGGGAGAATTCGCGTAGCCCCAGGCCCATCATCGACAGCTCGTGCACGTGGCCGAAGCTGACCTGTTCCGGCAACTCCGGCAACCTTTGCAGGGTCACTGCCCACAGGCTCAGGCGATACCCCGAGGGCAGGCCTTCCACCCCGGCCGTGCGAATAGCGCTGCGTTGCCAGCAATTGACCAGCGTATCGCGCAGGTAGCGGCGTTCTCCGCGTTCCAGGGTACTCGTGCCCATCTGGATCCAGGCGTGCAGATGGGTCTGCAGCGTTTCCAGTTCACGCATGAGGCTGGCCACTTCATCCTCAGGACGGCGCCCAGCCTGATGTGCGTCGTTGATCCAGGCAAGCACCTGCGCGTCGGTATACGAAGAGTAGATCGCACGCAACGAGGCGAACACCCCCTGCGGCCTGGCACGCCGCCCGGAACCCTCGCCGCGTCCACTCAGCGGGTAGCCAATGCGCCCGTCCGGCAGCCGCCGGGGTGGGCGGAACCAGCTGGCCGGTTCGGCGTGGCCCAACAGACGGCGTATCAGCGCCCGTTGCTGCAAGGCCTGGCGCCCGACCAGCACGCGCAGGTTATGGGCGAAGGGGTCCCCCACGCCCAAGGCAGCCTGCTGGCTCTCATCGTACGCAGCAGCGATCACCGCAAACAGTTCACCTGGCTCTCCGAGCACGCCATGTGCGCCGTGTAGCTGGAACTGGCCGTGCAGATGGACCAGGTCGAAACAGCCCTCGCACTGCTCGCTGCCCGCCAGCATTGGCCCGTCGAGCGCCCCTTCGAACAACCGCCAGCGAACGCTGCGGGCCAGCCCTGGCAGTTGCTCGCTCAAGCCCAGCACGGCCCTGGCCAGATCAGCCCCCTGTGGCGTGTCCAGAAAAAGCCCTTCGTATACCCGTATCACCCGTACTTCCAGCGCGGCTTCCCGGGCTGCGGCGGCGAGGTTCAGCGACACCCGCCCGGTGTCGCGCAGCCGTTGCCGGTCAGCCGGCCGCGCATCACGCAGCAAGGCGGCGGCTTGCCGGTCATGCAGCCCCGGGAACAACCGGCGCAAGGTCGCGACATCCTGCCCTTGGCTGCCCTGCTCTGCGACGTATACGCGCTCGAACAACGCCCGTCGCCGGGCCCAGGCCAGCTCGGCCAGCGCCTGGTCACTGAGCCCCACCGCGCCTGGCAACCTGCGGGCATGTTCCAGCACGGCAGTATCGATGACCTGCACACCACCGCGCAGTTGGCTGACCAGCTGGCGGATGCGCCGGTCCAGGTTGAAGCGCATGGCGCTGTCGCGCATGCCTGCACCGGGGGCATGGCCATGCACATGCAGGCCGCGAAGTTGTGCACTGTCGAGGGCATGGGTCGCCATGAAGAGCCCCACATCATCGTCATCGAGCCTGGCAAATTCGCCCCCCAGGCGACGTAGCAGATAACCTTGGCCGTCCCACTGCGCGGGCTGTTCGCACCACAGCCGCCAGGCACCGGCACCATTGTGCTGCAGACGCGGTGCATGGCCGGCCCGCGCCCGCAGGCGCCACTGCCCCGGTAGCCGGTCCGCGACGACCGCGTAATGATGACCGTCCATTTCCACCCAGGCCTGCTCGCCCAGTCGCTGGATACCCTCGCTGTCGGCTGCGCTCGCCTGCGCCGGTAGCACGCTACGGAACGCTGCGAGGGCCGGCTGCCACAAACGCCTGGTGCCATCTTCGAGCCGCACCGGGACCAGGCTGTCGACCATTGCCGACCTGTTCCAAAGGCTGCGCACGGCGCTGGCACCCGCCACCGTTGCGGCCATCACTGCCACGTCGGACGCCACATTCAGCACATGGTCCAGCGCTTCGCTGGTATCGCCCTCATGCCAGGCTTCGATGCCATGGAACACTTCTCCCAGCAGTTCCCACGCAGTCACTGCCAGCAGGCCGACACCGATCACCGGTACGAACAATGCCGCCAGGTTGAGCAGGGCCCAGCCTTCGGCAGCCAAGCGCTGGTCATGAGCCCTCTGTTGCTCGGCATCGACGCTGCGGGTAGGCACCGCGATCATCGCAGCGTCATCCATCAGCTGCTCGATGCGCGCCCGGGCCAAGGCTTCGAACACTGGCTCAGAAAGGACTTGCGTATGTTCCCCGAGGCTGATGTTGGCCAGGTCGGAAACTCCCTGGTAGCCGGCAATTACCGCAGCGAAGAAGGTCTGGCTGTCGCGTCGGCGAACGAAACGGCTGAAAAAGCGTTGGTACTGCGGGGTTCGCAAGCGCTTGCCCAAGGCGTTGGCGAAATGTCGCAAGTCGGGGAATGCCCGCCAGGCGCCCTGCGGGTCACCCGGAATGTGCACCAGAACCCGCGCCGTGCTGCTGTAAAGCGGGCTGAAAGTTTCATCGCGCACATCGAGCACGACGACCTGTTCAAGCCAGGTACCCAGCAGTTTCAGACGCTTGGCCTGCACCGGTCGCCCGTCAAGCTGCAAGGGCGCGTACAGTCCGCAGAAGTCCACCAGCAGCTGGTGCTCCGCTTCGCTGACCTGGCCGCTGATCCAGGCGACATGCGCATCGACCAGCATCGCATAGCGCTGCGCCCGGGCAATCAGCGACTTTACCTTTGGCATCGCGTCATCGCTTGCAGGCGGCTGCAGGATCGACCTCAGGTGATCCTGATACTGCCCACCCAGGTCGAGGCTGCGACACAGCGCGGCGAAATCGCAGGCAGTTGGCAAGGTGTGCTCCGCCGCCCCCAGCAGGCCATTACCGATGGGTTGCCCACCCTTTATCGCCTGGTCAGCCGTGAAATTGCGCAGTGCGGCCTCAAGCAGGGGGATCTGTTCATAGACCACCGTGGTCAGGTGGCTGCCCACCGGCTGATCGTTGATCACCGGCTCACGGCGGCCCTGGCGAAACTGCAGGGTCCCGATGTCGATCGTCGCGGGCAGGTTCAACGCTGCTTGCAGCAACGGCCTGGCAAACCGGTCGATGCCCTGGATCTGCCCAAGCACCGCACTGACGCGCTGGCGGAAGTACAGGCTCAGGGTCATGGCCTGCGCCAGCGCCTGTACTTGCGCCGGGGTGGCCGAAGCCAGCCAGCCCGGCAAGCGCTGCGCGATGATTGCGTCTTGGAAGGCCTGCTCTGCAGTCATGGGCGGATGTAGCGGTTGGTCGGTGCTGCCAGGCATCATGCGTGTCTCCGTTGGATGAAGACCCGAGCCTAAGCAGCTGGCAGACAAGCCGGCGGCTAGATAGTTAATACCTGGCTGCCATCAACCTCAGCGCAGCTGGATGATGTGCAACAGGCCGGCTGCCACACCGGCTCAGAACAGCGGCAATTGCTGATCCACAAGGGCACCGAAACCCTCTCCCACGAACGGCAGGATGGCGTCGGCCACCGGTTGCAGCTGGCGTGACAGATAATGCTCATAGTCGACCGGCGCCTGCAGGTTCTCCAGCGGTTCCGGGCCGGCAGTGGTCATGACATAGCTGATCCAGCCACCGCGCTGGTACTGCAGCGGACGGCCCAGGCGGCGGTTATAGTCATCCGCCAGGCGCGCGGCCCGCACATGCGGCGGCACGTTGCGCTGATAATCGGCCAGCGGCCTGCGCAGGCGCTTGCGGTACACCAGCAGGCTGTCGAGTTCGCCAGCCAGGGTCCGTTGCACATATTCGCGCAGGTAGTCGCGAAATGGCTCGCCACGGAATATCCGCCCGTACAGTTCCTGCTGGAACTGCCGGGCCAGCGGCGACCAGTCGGTGCGCACCGACTCCAGGCCCTTGTAGACCATTTCTTCGCTGCCATCGGCGCGCTGCACCAGGCCAGCGTAACGCTTCTTGCTGCCTTCGTCGGCGCCGCGGATGGTGGGCATCAGGAAACGCCGGTAATGCACTTCGTACTGCAGTTCCAGCGCGCTTTCCAGATGCATCTTTTCGCGCAGGTGTTCGCGCCACCACTGGTTGACCAGGGCCACCAGCTCACGGCCGATGCGGGCCGCGGCCTGATCCTCATGTGGCCCTTTTAGCCAGACGAAGGTGGAGTCGGTATCGCCATAGATCACCTCATACCCCTGGGCTTCGATCAACGCCCGGGTCTGGCGCATGATCTGATGGCCGCGCAGGGTGATCGACGAGGCCAGGCGCGGATCGAAGAACCGACAGCCGCTGGAACCGAGCACACCGTAGAACGCATTCATGATGATTTTCAACGCCTGTGACAGCGGCGCGTTGCCCTCGCGCTTGGCCGCTTCCCGGCCTTGCCATACCCGCTCGACGATGGCCGGCAGGCAATGCTGGCTGCGCGAAAAACGCGCCCCCCGAAAACCTTCCACTGAATGTTCGTCGTCGGGCAGGCGCAAACCTTCGACCAGCCCGACCGGGTCGATCAGGAAGGTACGAATGATCGACGGGTACAGGCTCTTGTAGTCCAGCACCAGCACCGAGTCGTACAGGCCGGGACGCGAATCCATGACGAAACCACCAGGGCTGGCTTCCTCGGGGCGGCTGCCGAGGTTGGGGGCGACGAAGCCCAGGCGGTGCATCTGCGGGATGTACAGATGACCGAACGCCGCCACCGAACCGCCGCTGCGGTCCACGGCAAGGCCGGTGACCGACGAACGCTCGAGGAGGAAATCGAGCAGGCGGGTATGGGCGAAGATGCGCGTGACCAGTTCGCAATCCTTGAGGTTGTAACGTGCCAGGGCCGGTTTGTCCTCGGCGAAACGGCGGTTGATTTCATCCATGCGCTGGTACGGCGTGTCGATGGCCTTGCCTTCGCCGAGCAACGTCTGAGCAACACTTTCCAGGCTGAACGACGGGAAGCTCCAGGTTGCCGAACGCAGTGCCTCGATACCGTCGATCAGCAGCCGGCCCGGGGCATCGGCGAACACGTGGCCGCCACTGGCGTGGCTGCGCAAGCTCAGCGGCGCGCCATTACGCCCCAGTATCAGCGGCACCTGCAGCAGTCTGGCGTGTTCATGCAACAGGCGCAGGTCGAACTGGATCAGGTTCCAGCCGATGATCGCGTCGGGGTCATGCGCGGCGAACCACTGGTTGAGGCCAGTCAGCAGCTCGGCGCGGTCGGCACAATAGTGCAGGGCAAAATCGAGGTCATCGGCCACGCCATTCGCCGGGCCGAGCATGTACACCTGGCGCTGCCCGCAACCTTCCAGAGCAATGCTGTACAACTCGCCACGCTCGCTGGTTTCGATATCCAGCGACACCAGGCGCAGCGGTGGTCGATAAGCCGCAAACGGCTTGAGCTGGGCATCGCACCATACGCCCTCGGCATCAGCCTGACCGGTGAACTGCACCGGGGCAGTGATGAAGCGCTCCATCAGGTAGCGCTCGGGCGGGCGGATATCGGCTTCGAACACCTCGATACCGGCCGTGCGCAGGCGTTGCTCCAGTTGCATCAACTGCCGGTGCTGGCGGCAGTACAGGCCCAGCACCGGGCGCTGGTCGAAGTCCTTCAGCTGCAACGCCCGCAGCTCCACGCCGGGTTCGTTGCCCAGCAAAACCCGGGCATGCGCTTCCTGCGCCTGGGGAATGAACGCCACCGACACCTGCGGCGCCAGGCGCAACAGCCGCGGCCCCTGGTCGGTGGCCAGCCAGAACTCCACACAGGTGCCTTCGGGCGTGTCATGCCAATGCCGGGTCAGGACAAAGCCCTGCTGCAACTCCACCGCGTCGACCTCTGATCGTTTGTTGTGCTGATCGTGGCGATTCTACCTCTGACGCACCATTGCCGCGTGTTTTTATAGGATGCTGGCTGGTCGGCGACAGGGGCGGACCAGTGAAAAGCGCCTAACGAGCGCCCGTCACGAACCCATTGCGCCGCCCGGCCAAGGCCAACAGCCAGGCAACCCCGACCAGCCCCAGCACCACTGCGCCAAACCACTCCACCCCGGCCCCGCTCAACAACACCCCGCCAATGATCCCGCCCAGGGCAATGGCGCTGTTCCACACCGTCACCAGCATCGACTGCGCCACATCCCCACCCTCGCCAGCCGCATCCGCACAGGCAGTCTGCAGCAGGGTCGGCGCGCCACCGTAGGTCACGCCCCACAAGGCGATGCCCAGGTACATCAGCCACGACGACGCCTGCCCCAACAGCAGCGTGGCCAGGGCAAAGCCGGCCAGGCTCAGCAACACCAACAGGCGTAGATGCCGATCCACCAGCCCTCCCACCAGGCCGATCCCGGCCAGGGCCGCCAGGCCAAACACCATCAGCACCGGGCCGATGTCGGCGGCCATGCCGGCGGCTGCCAGCAACGGCACGATGTAGGTGTAGAGAATGTTATGGCCCAGGATCCAGCAGAGGATCACCAGCAGCACCACCGCCACCCCCGGCGTGCGCAGCACCTGCAGGGTCGCCGGACGCTTGCCGACGACGTGCCCCGGGTAATCCGGCACTGACCGCAGCACCCAGGCCATCAGTACTAGCGCCACCCCGGTGACCACCATGAACGTGGCCCGCCACCCCAGCCCCGCCCCCAGCCAGGTGGCGATCGGCAGCCCGAGCGACAAGGCAATCGGCTGGCCGAGCATCGCCACCGCCATGGCCCGGCCCTGCAACGCCACCGGCACCATGCGCCGGGCATGGCCGGCAATCAGCCCCCAGGCCAGCCCGGCCGCAGCGCCGGTGAAAAAGCGCAGGACCAGGCTCAGGGTGTTGGACGACGACATGGCCGTCAGCCCGTTGAACAGCACGAAACCGCCGATCGCCAGCAACAGGGCGCGGCGGCGGTACCAGCCCTGGGTCAGGGTCACCAGCGGGATAGCCGTCAGCAGCGAGCCCATGGCATACGCGGTGACCCATTGCCCGGCCATGGCCTGGCTGATGTGCATGCCATCGGCGATCTGGTCGAGCAGGCCGGCCGGCAAGGTTTCACTGAGGATGGCGATGAAGCCGGTCATGGCCAGCGCCAGCAGCCCGCCGAGCGGGAAACGTTCACTGCCGGCGGCCAGCAGCGGTGCGGAGGATGTCTGGGACATTGCAGATGCCTTGAGTAGGAAAACCAGGCGGACAGTCTGCAAGCCAAGGCCATTGCGGAAAAAGGTGGTTACAATGCCGCTCACCCAGGACACCGGTGTCCGCAATCAGAGATACAGTATGGACAGCCTCAGCGGCTTCGTAGTCTTCAATCGGGTCGCCGAAACCCGCAGTTTCGTCGCTGCCGGCCAGTCGCTGGGCATCAGTGCCTCGGCCGTCGGCAAACGTGTGGCGCGCCTGGAAAGCCGCCTGGGTGTGCGCCTGTTCCACCGCAGCACGCGCAGCATCACCCTCACTGCCGAAGGCGCGCTGTTCCTCGAACGCAGTCGGCGCATCCTGGCCGAGATCGAGGCCACCGAGCAGGAACTGTCCCAGGCCAGCGAGACCCCGCGCGGTCGCCTGCGGGTGAGCATGCCGCAGGTCACCGGCCTGGTGATGCCGGCGCTGGCCGAGTTCATGGCACGTTACCCGCAGGTGGAGCTGGACCTGGACTTTTCCGACCGCATGGTGGACATCGTCGGCGAAGGCTTCGATGTAGTGATGCGTGGCGGGCAGCCGGGGGATTCACGGCTCAATGCCAAGTTCCTGGGGCACTTCCAGCACTGCCTGGTGGCTTCGCCCGAGTACCTGCGCGAACGCGGCACGCCCAGGCACCCGCGCGACCTGGCGGCGCACACCTGCCTGCACTACCGCTTCCCCAGCAATGGCAAGCTGGAAACCTGGCCGCTGCGCCAGGAGCACCCCGAGCAGGGCTATGACATCCCCATCTCGATGGTTTGCAACCATGTCGAGACGCGCGTCTGCTTTGCCGTGAACCACCGCGGCATCACCTGCCTGCCGGACTTTACCGTACGCCGCGAACTGGCCAGCGGTGCGCTGGTCAGCGTACTGGACAATTTCATGGAGCGGCGCGGCAGCTTCTACCTGCTCTGGCCGTCAGGGCGACAAATGCCACCGAAACTGCGGGTATTCATCGACTTCATGCTCGAACGCGTATTCAATCGTACAGGTAGTTGATGTCCTTGCAGGCCAGCGCCGGCACCTGGCCGAGCAGGAACTCGCGCAATTTGTGCATCTGCCGCGCCTTGGGGCTGGCCTTGAGCCAGGTCATGTAGTAGCCGTCGCCAGTCGCCACCGCGTGCTTGAACGGCGTGACCAGGCGCCCCGCCCCCAGGTCGGCGCTGGCCAGCACCAGGTCTACCACCGAAATACCCAGGCCTTGCTGGGCGGCAGAAATGCCTTGGTCAAGGGTATCGAACACTTGGCCGTGGTCGATGCTTATGTGCAGCGCGTCCATGCGTGCCAGCCAGCGCCGCCAGTCACGCCGGTCGGGCGACGGGTGCAGGAATTCGCACTGGGCGAGGTCGGCCAGGACCGGTTGCGCCTGGGTCATGTAGTCGGGGTGGCACACCGGAATCAGCCACTCGTCGAACAGCTTGAAGCTCTCGATATCGGCGGGAAAACGCCCGTTGGCCAGCAGGATCGCGCAGTCGTAGGGCTCGGAATAGAAGTCCACGCTGTCGATGTCCATCCACACGCTGGACAATTGCACGCTGCAGTTGTCCTCGACCTTTTTGAATGCATCCAGTGCCCGTAGCAGCCAGCGCACGGTGAGCGTGGACGGGGCTTTCAGGCGCAGGCCGTAGCGGTCCTGGCGCAGCAGCGCGCAGGCATTTTCGATGATCTTGAAACCCACCTTGAGCTCTTGCGCCAGCAGGCGGCCGTGCTCGGTCAGCGCCAGTTTCGGCCCGCGCCGCTCGAACAGGTCACAACCGAACATGGCTTCGAGCGTCTTGATGTGATGGCTGACGGCCCCTTGGGTCAGCGCCAGTTCTTCCGCGGCACGGGTAAATGAGCCATAGCGAGAGGCCACCTCGAAGGCACGCAGTGCGTGCAAGGCCTGAATCCGTTCCGACATGGCGACGCTCCGAGCATGAATGAGACTAATAGTAGGTCATAGTTCCACGCGTTTTACAACGCCCGGATCGTCTCGGAAAATGCAGGTAAATAACAAAGATAACCAAGATCCTGCCTGCATGTGACTGGAAAGTTCATCTAATTATCGCCTGGGGAAATCATGTTTACGGGTTATGGAACTTGCTACCGCCTGGACGCGCTGGAGCTGGCCGCTGAACATGTCCGGTACACGCAACACTGGACTTACAAAACCATAGAGCATTTTCGCACTGTACTTGCCAACCCTGAATTCCCTTGCCTGTTCGGCCGCAAGGCGGTGAACGGCGCTACCTGTCACATACTCTTCGCCCGCTCCGAGCAATTGGCCGATGACATCGCACAGGGCCTGACCGACTACGTACGCACGATCGCCCCGATCCCACCCAAGCAACGTATCGGCAGCCCGCTGGTGGTATTCCTCGAAACCGCTGCCGACCATACCCTGGCCGAACAGCAGGCGCTGGCCTGGAAGGTGCTGCGTGGCGTGCATGCACGCGATCCGCACCCTTGGCCGCAAGGCATCCCGACCGACCCCGGAGACAATGGGTGGTCGTTCTGCTATGCCGGCATGCCGCTGTTCATCAACATGAACTTTCCCGGCCACCAGCAGATGAAAAGCCGCAACCTGGGGCCGCACATCACCTTCGTCATCAACCCTCGCGCCAATTTCGACGAAGTGGCCAACGCCAATACCGAAAGTGGCCAGCGAATCCGCGAACGCATTCGCGAACGCGTGCGCCACTACAACGACGGTGTCATGCCCGACACCCTTGGCTTCTTCGGCGATGCCGACAACTACGAGTGGAAGCAGTATCAACTGCAGGAAGCAGGGTCGCTCAACCCCTCCCGCTGCCCGTTCCATGCCCATGCCGCACACCCGGCCACACCCGACCTACTGATCGAGACCTGACCGTGAATACCGCACTCACCGCTACCTATGCCCTTACCGTACTGCTGCTGATCGCCACCCCCGGCCCGGTGGTGGCTTTGATCGTCAACACCGCGGCCGCGTCCGGCTCGCGCAAAGCCATTTTCACCGCAGTCGGCACCAACTGGGCGTCACTGGTGCTGATCGGCGCGGCCGCCTGGATCATCCTCACCAGCGCGGCCATCGACAAGACCTGGCTGAGCGTCATGAGCCTGCTGGGCTGCCTGTTCATCGGCTACATCGCCGTAGGCACGCTCAGGGAAGCCCTGGCGGCGCCTGCATCCGAGGCACCGGCTGAATCCGCCAAGCCCGGCCGCGGCGGGCTGCTGCAGGGCTTCATGGTGGGCATTTCCAACCCGAAGGACATCATTTTCTTCATCGCCTTCTTCCCGCAGTTCATCCAGATCACCGAGTCGTTCGGCAAGAGCATGGTGGTGCTGTCGCTGCTGTGGGTGGCCATCGACTTCGCCGTGCTCAGCCTGTACATCTTCGCCATCGGCAAGATCGCCTCGCAACGCAGCAACCGCATGATCAGCCTGGCCTCGGGCGTCGCCCTGCTGCTGATCGCGGCTGGCGGCCTGCTGTACAACCTCAGGGAACTGGCAGCCTGAAAGTGCTGCAGGCGCCCGTTGCAACAGAAGGAGACCCCATGACCGCGACAGACCCGAACCGGGCGCCTTCACCGTTGCAACAGGACTACCAGCGCTTTCTGCTGCTGGGCAGCCGGCGTGCCCCGCACACCGTGCATGTCCATGAAACCGACTACCGCTCCGGTACCATCAACACCGATGCCCTGGGCCTGCGCTATAGCCATTGCGCCGGCAAGCGCTTCTCGGCGGCCGAGCGCGGCAGTGCGGCACGCATCAACCTGCTGGTGGGTGGCTCTACCGCCCTGGGCATCGGCGCCAGCTCCGATGAACATACGGTGGCTTCGCACCTGTCGATGCTCACCGGCGAAGTCTGGCTGAGCCTGGCCGGCTGCGGGCTCAACGCCAGCCAGGAACTGCTGATGTTCCTTACCCACCAGCACCGCCTTGGCCAGATCGGCCATGTGGTAGTGCTGAGTGGCGTCAACAGCCTGGCCCACGAAGCCCTCAGCGAAGTCCTCGGCAACCAGCACGACCCGCAGCACGCCAAGGCCTACCAGCGTTTTCTCAACAGTTTCAGCGAAGGCCTGCAGCCTGCCGCGCCGCCCCGCCGACCATCACTGTGGCGGCGCATCAGTCAGGCGTTGGTCGCGCCCACTCCGGTCGAAACGCCGGCAACCTGGCCATTGTCGTCCCCGGAAAAGCGCATGGCGCGTGCGGCCGACCTTATCGGCCGGACCTTGCGCCAGTGGGACCGCTTGCTGGCTGACAGCCACGCCACCCTGACCTTCATCCTGCAGCCGCTGCTGCCCTGGTGCCGGGACAGCCTGCCGGCTGGCGAGCAAGCCATGCTGGACGCGCTGGAACGGCAACCGGCAAATTTCGACCGGTTGCTGGACGGCGTCTTCGACAGCCAGTTGCATTCGGCTTTCTTCCGCCGCATCAAGAGCCAGGCCGAACCGGTCCCTTGCTACGACATGAACAGCATGCTCAGCAGCTCGCCGGTGTTCGGCGCCGACCTGTTCATCGACCGTCTGCACCTGAACGACCTGGGCAACAATGCGCTGGCCAAGGTGATCACCGCCAAGCTTGGCCTGGCCCAGGAAAAACACGCCCAACGCAAGGTCTCGCCAGTCAAGCTCGTCTGAGAGTCGGCAGGTGGTCTTCCGGCGAAGCCCTCGGGTGGCTAGAATAGGCCGTCGTTCCGACCTGCCCGAGGCGCCCGTTTGACCGCCATGAACATCGAAGCCGTCCATCAGTACCTGGCACCCCGTGGAGTCTGCCTGTGAAACGCATGCTTCGCTTGCCCCCACTGTTGATCGCCCTGATGCCACTGGCCGCGCATGCACATGAGGTGCGTATCGACCCGCATGCCGACCTGCTCTACCGCCAGGCCCTGCCATTGCTGGAGCAGGCTGACAGCCAGGATGACAGCGCCACTACGCTGCGCACGGCCGTGACTGGCGACCCGGAACTCAGCCGCCAGGGCCAGGCGATGGCTCATACCCTGCCCACGGCGGTTGCCTTGCTGAAAAAATCCGTCGAGCTGGGCCACCCGGTCGCACAGTACCGCCTGGCGCTGTACTACATGACCTACCTGCCTGCGGCACAGATTCCAGATGCCGCCTGCCCATTGCTCGAAGCCAGCCTCAAGCAGGGCTTCGCCGCACCGGCGCCGGCCATTGCCACCTGGTGCCCCCCCTACAACGTCAGCGAAGAATACCGTGCTGCACTGGAGGCCATTCCCAACATGGCCACGGTATATGCCTCCTACTACCCGCAGCCGGCCACGCGCCTGGCCTGCAACCGCAACAGGCCGCAGGGGCTGGAAATGCAGTGGGGGCGTCAGCGCGACTACCAGGCCGAGGTGTACCGCCTGCTCGGCGACCTCGATCCGCAACATCGCCAGAGCCTGCTGCAAAAGGCCGTCGAGATAAATGGCTGCGTCACGGCGCAACAGCACCTGACCAGCCATCCCTGAGCCGCCTTTGCAGGAACCGCGTCGTCCAGCAAACAGCAACCCGCGTCAACCAGCAAGATCGTTCAAGCCATTCCCCCGCGCCTTCTGGCATGCTGGCCTGCCTTGTACATGCACTGCAGCCATCATGTCCCACATTGCACGCCAAGCTTACCTCCACGGTGCCATCGCCAGCCTGCCGCTGTCGCTGGCCGTCGCCCCCTGGGGCCTGCTGGCCGGCTCCATGGCCATCGAAGCCAACCTCAGCGCCTGGCAAGGGCAAGGGCTATCGGCCATTGTCTTCGCCGGGGCCGCGCAACTGGTCGCCATCGGCATGCTCAAGGGCGGCGCCAACCTGGCGTCGATCCTGCTGACCACCCTGCTGCTGACCTCGCAGCACCTGTTGTATGGCCTGTCGATGCGCCCGCTGCTGTGCAACCAGCCGTTGCGCTGGCGGCTGGGCCTGGGCTTTCTCCTGACCGACGAGTTCTTTGCCCTCACCAGCCAGTACGACCAGCAACAGTTCAACCGCTGGTATGCCCTTGGCGTGGGGCTGACGTTCTACATTGCCTGGAACCTGTTTACCCTGGCCGGCATCCTGTTGGGGCAGAACATTCCCCATCTGGACCAGCTCGGCCTGGACTTCTCCATCGTCGCCACTTTCGTCGCGCTGATCACACCGCTGGTGCGCAACCTGGCCACGGTGGTGTGCGTGGCAGTGTCTCTGTTCTGCTCGGTACTGTTCAGCCACTGGCAATGGGAAACCGCCCTGGTAGCGGCAGGCCTGCTGGGCATGAGTGCCGGTTTCATCTGCCAGAAATTCGCCGGAGCCCGCTCATGACCTGGATCCTGATTTTCGCCATGGGCGCCATTGTGTTCCTCAACCGCTATGCATTCCTGGAGCCACGCCTGCCGTTGCGCCTGAGTTCCAACGCCAGGCAATTCCTCGGCTTTGCCGTGCCGGGCATGCTCACCGCGATCTGCGCCCCGATCATCTTCATGCCCGGGCACCAGCTCGACCTGAGCCTGCTCAACCCCTACCTGCTGGGTTCGCTGGTGGCCATCGCCCTGGTGCTGTTGACCCGCAGCGTGCTACTGAGCATGCTGGTGAGCATGTTGATCTTCTACGCCCTGCGCAGCTGGCTGCCATGAGCAC
This sequence comes from Pseudomonas sp. TE21394, assembly GCF_054057835.1. Taxonomy (NCBI): domain Bacteria; kingdom Pseudomonadati; phylum Pseudomonadota; class Gammaproteobacteria; order Pseudomonadales; family Pseudomonadaceae; genus Pseudomonas; species Pseudomonas sp. TE21394. The sequence continues at coordinate 5,258,495 of NZ_JBSRZR010000001.1, forward strand.
GCCTCTGCGCGAGCAGACACACCTGTGGCAGGCGCCGGCACTGGGCGACGTCGAGATGCTGCATGCACGCTATTTCCAGCAACGCTTCGCCCCGCATGTACATGAAGGCTACGTGTTTACTGTGATCGAGTCGGGTGCCCAGCGGTTCTGGCACCGCGGTAGCGAGCACCTGGCGCCGGTCGGCAGCATGGTGCTGATCAACCCTGACGAGTTGCATACCGGGGCCACTGCCCACGAAGCGGGCTGGCGCTACCGAGGCTTCTACCCGGAGCACGAGCGGGTAACCGGGGTGCTCGAGGAACTGGAACTGGGCCGCCACGGCATGCCCCGTTTCAAGGACAGCGTGATCAATGACCCGGCCCTGGCCAGCGCCTTCAGCCAGTTGCACCAACTGTCCGAGGCAGGCGCTAGTGCCCTGCAGCAACAGACCGCCTGGCGCCAGGCAGTGCTGGCCCTGGTGCAGCGCCATGGGCAATGCGCCGAACCTGCGGCCCCCGGCCAGGAACCGCTGGCGGTGGCCCGCGCCCGCGAGCTGCTGGAAAGCCAGCTGGCCGACCCGCCCTCGCTGGAAGCGCTGGCGGCGGCGGTCAACCTGTCACCATTTCATTTCGCCCGGGTGTTCCGCCAGGCCACCGGCCTGCCGCCCCATGCCTGGCTGAAACAGCGCCGCCTGGCCCGAGCACGGGAAATGCTCAAGCGTGGCTGGGCAGCCTCGGAGGTGGCGTTCGACCTGGGTTACGCCGACCAAAGTCATCTGAGCCGGCAATTCAAGCAGGCCTATGGGGTGACCCCGGGGGCCTACCGCAGCGCCTGCCTGCCGGCCTGAGCTGCGACAGCCGGGCACAGGTAATCCCGCCAGCCACTGCTACACTGACAGAGCTGAACGGAGGATCCTGCCATGTCCGAAACAGAGCTCACCACCCTGCTGTCGCTGATGAACCAGCGCCAAGCCTGCCTGAGCAGCGCCTGCAAGGAGATTGCCGACTGGATCGACCGGCAGGGCGATGTGCCCGCCGCCGGCAAGATCCGCGCCAGCCTGAAGGCCCTGGAGGCTGACGAGGCCAAGGTGCGCAAGACCCTTACCTCACTGACGCTCGACAGGCCACTGCCGAAGTTTCGCAGCTGAAAATGAACAGGGCCGCAAAGCGGCCCCGTTTCAAATCTGTCAGTGGTTCATGTGCATGTGCTCATGCCCGGTGCCCGCCTCGGCGGTGAGCGCTCGCACTTCAGCCTGTACCTCCACGGTTTCCCTGGCACCCCTGGCATCTTCGATGGTCAGGGTCAGCGGCACTTTCTCCCCCTCCTTCACCTGATTGCCCAGCCCCATCAGCATCACGTGCAGGCCGTTCGGATCCAGCGTCACGGCTTTGCCGGCTGGCAACTCGACAGTTTTCACCTCACGCATGCCCATCACGTCGCCGTTCATGGTCATCTCGTGCACCTGAACGGTCTTGGCTACCTTGGACGCCACACCCACCAACTTGCTGTCGCTGCTGGCGGTCAGGGTCATGAAAGCCCCGGTGGACTGCTGGTGCGGCACGCTGGCACGCACCCAGGCATCGCTCACGGTGGTTTGGGCCAGGGCTGGCAAGGCCAGGCCCATCAGGGCCAGGGCGGCAAGGCCGCGCTTGATCGGTTGCATCGACATTCAGCAGATCTCCATCAGGGTAACCAGGTCTTCGGCGCACTCCTGGGCGGTCAGGGCATGACCCAGGCTCAGGCGCAACGTGCCGCGCGTATCGTAGACATAGCTGGTGGACGAGTGCGAGACGGTATAGGTATCCCCGGCCGGGACCTTCTCGTAGAACACCTTGAATTCCTTGGCCACTGCGGCGATCTCTTCGGGGGTGCCGGTGAGCGCGGTGAACGACGGGTCGAACGCCTTGACGTAGGCGTCCAGCACTTCCGGGGTGTCGCGCTCCGGGTCCAGGGTGATCAGCACCACCTGGAACAGGTCGCGGTCACGGCCTCTGAGCAGCTTGCGAATCTGTGCGGCGCGCGCCAGCGTGGTCGGGCAGACCGCCGGGCACTGGGTAAAGCCGAAGAAGATCATCGGCATGCTGCCGTAGAAACTCGACAGGGTGCGTACGTTGCCCTGGGTGTCCTTGAGGCTGAACTTGCGCCCCAGGATCTCGTTGCTCATGTTCTTGCCGTACTTGAACTCGAGCCCCCGGGCCGGGCTGCAGCCTGCCAGCAGGCCAAGCCCGAGAACGCCCATCCCGGCGACAACTGCGCGCCGGGTATATAGATCATTCATGAAACCATCCTTTACAGGGGAGGTGCCGGCCCTCGGGACGGGCCGGACGAAATGCCGGGGCATTCTGGCATGGCCCCCCGAAGGGTTCTACCCGGGCAAGGCGATGGTCGGCTGCAGCCCTTGGAATACGGGCTGCGGCCTGTTGTCGCAGGGCTTGAAACAGTAACACTTTGTTGCTAAGGCGCGGCCTTGTAGCAGCAGCCCATCCAGCATCAGTAGTAGGCGTTCTCTTTCTGACTGTGGTCAGTCACGTCGCGTACGCCCTTCAGCTCGGGAATGCGTTCCAGCAGCGTACGCTCGATGCCTTCCTTCAGGGTCACGTCGGCCTGGCCACAACCCTGGCAACCACCGCCGAACTGCAGCACGGCGATGCCGTCGTCGACCACGTCCACCAGGCTCACCTGGCCGCCGTGGCTGGCCAGGCCGGGGTTGATCTCGGTCTGCAGGTAGTAATTGATGCGCTCGTTGATCGGGCTGTCTTCGTTGACCATCGGCACCTTGGCGTTCGGCGCCTTGATGGTCAACTGGCCGCCCATGCGGTCGGTAGCGTAGTCGACCAGCGCGTCTTCCAGGAACGGCACGCTGACGGCATCCAGGTAAGCGGTAAAGCTCTTCAGACCTACGGCGGTGTCGTCAGGCTTCTCTTCGCCCGGCTTGCAGTAGGCGATACAGGTTTCGGCGTACTGGGTGCCTGGCTGGGTGATGAAAATGCGAATGCCGATGCCAGGCGTATTCTGCTTGGAGAGCAGATCGGCCAGGTAGTCATGGGCGGCGTCGGTAATGGTTATAGCGCTCATGTAGGTTCCTCACAGACTTGCGGCCAAGTGTACGCCAACCCGGCCTTCGAACAAAGTCCTAGTATTTGACTCGGGAAAGCACATATTCAGGGGCTGGCTCCCGTGGCGCCGCCAACCAGGCCTGCAGGCGCCGGTACAGGCCGCGCTCCAGCCAGCGGTAGCTGAACCACGACATTAGTCCAATGGACGGCACGCACAGGGCGAATACCAGGTACGGGTTCAGTTGCAGGCGCTGGCTGGCGAACCAGCCGACGTACAGCACCAGCACATGGACCAGGTACACCGAATACGAACAGTCGCCCAAGGCCTTGAGCAGCCGGTTGCCACGGAACTGCGGCTCCAGGGCCACGAAGGCCAGCACGATCATTGCGCTCGGCACCCCCCAGTTGAGCAGCCGCCGGGAAGCGTCCAGGTAGTAGATGGCCAGGCTCGCCAGCGCCAACAACAGCAACGGCAGCCAGCGGGCATGGCGGATCAGCCCGCTGCGGAGCAACACGCCCAGGCCGATGCCGAGCAGGAATTCATAGATGATCGGGTTGTTGTAGAAACGGCTGAGCACACCCAGCCGGCCCAGCACCTCACTGACCAGCAGCAGCGCAGCGGTCGCCAGCAGTTGGTAACGGCGCTGGCGGACCAGGAAGGCCAGGCCGAACAGCAAGTAGAAGAACATTTCGAAATTCAGCGTCCAGCCCACGTTCAAGGTCGGGTACAAGCCGTAGCCGCCAGGGTTTTCCGCCGGGATGAACAACAGCGACAACCACAGGTGCTGCCAGGTGAACGCCTGGTGCGGCATCCATTGACTGAAAGCGAGCAACAGCGTGGCCATCAGCGCCGTGTAGAACCAATAGGCCGGGACGATGCGCAACACCCGGTTTAGCAGGAACTGGCGCGGTTCGATGGGCTTGTCACGGGTCGACAGGTAGATGACCAGCCCGCTGATGACGAAGAAGATGTCGACGCCAACAGCGCCACGGTCGGTGAGCAGTTGGCCAATGGGGCCGGTGGCATGGAAGTCGAAGAAGATCTGCATGAAATGGTGGCAAACCACCACCCAGGCGGCGAACGCCCGCAGTGCCTGAAGCGAATACAGCATGGAATACCCTGCAATTGCCGGTGCATTGAGGCCTTTGGAGCGCAGTGCGCTCCACCGCTGGTAAGCCCGCTGCCACGGGTACTGCGCAGCTTTCAGGCATGTGCAGCACCCCGTGGAGTTGGCTGGCCGGCGATGGGGCTGCACAGCAACCCCCGGACCACCCAGCATTTCCGACCGCAGGGTAGGCGCAAAGGTCAGCCCGCCCGATCAGAGGTTCTGGTAGCGGTTCATGTCCAGCACGCCCGCCTCGACCGGCTCGGTCTCCTTGATGAAGCTGTTGAGGTCATGGAAGTAGCGCCAGAACTCGGGGTGGCTGCGGCGCACACCCCAGCGCATGACGATACGCTCGAAGCGCGCGCAGCATCATCCTTGGCGTACTCCATGTCCTCGACGAACTCCGGCACATCTGTGGCCGGGATGTTGAAGATGAAGTTCGGGTAGCTGCTGAGCACGCCCGGGTACAGGGTCAGGGTGTCCAGGCCCGGCTGGTAGCGGTACGCCTCACCCAGCAGGAACGCCACGTTGCTGTGCGCGCGGTTGCGCAGCAGGCTGTACACCTGACGCTGGCCACCCTGCCCTTCGATGCGCAGCAGAGTCGCCTCGGGCAGCTGGTTGATCACCTTCAACCCGGCAGCCGGGCGCGACACCAGGCGGCTGAGCGACTGTTCGACATTGCGGAACTCTTCACTCATCTGCGGCCGTGAGCAGTACGCGCCCTGGCAGCGGTTGATCGGGTCGGGCGCGGCATTCAGGCTGCCGGTGCGCTGCAGCAGCTGCAGGCCAAAGTCGCGCTTGGGGTCGCGCAGGTCGAGCTTGATGCCGGTTGGGGTGTCGGTGTCGATGTCCTCGTAGTCCATCCACATCTTCACCTTGCCGCTGTTCTGATACCAGTCGCCGAGGATCGCCTTGCGCTGGTCGGCCGGCATCAGGCGCAGGAAGTTGATTTCGGCACCGTTGCGGATCAGGTCGAAATACAGGCGCGTCTGCAACTGATGCGAGACGTTGCCGAACACGTCGAAGTTGACCGCCAACTGATAATAGGTGCGCTCGAACAGCGGGTAATCGAACAGCCACACGGTCAGTGGCACATCGCCAACCAGGCCCTTGGTCACCGCGGCGCTGTCGAAGTGGCGGAAGATGCTCAGCAGCGCGTTGTCGTTACCGGCCCACAGTGTGGCCCAGCCCGGCGCCGGCATGTCGGCGTAGGCTTCGCGGCGCAGTTTCTCGTACTCGTTGCGTTTGTCGCGGTAGGCGTGCCACAGGCTCAGCACACTGCCAACGTCATCGATCTGCCCAGGCATGGCCAGTAGCGGCGTGGCCTCGCCCCGGTACTGGGCATCGGTGATGTAACGGTCGTGGGCTGGCTCCTGGAACAACGCCCAGAAGTTGTCGCGGATCACATCAGTGGCGATCTGCCCACGGCAGACCGGGCCGCGGATGAAGGTACGCACGAAGTACTCGGCGTTATCCAGCATGAACTGGTAGCGCGCCACCGCCGGGATCGCCTCGAAGGTCTCGAACGGGTTGGCCCGGTGGCGCGGGCCGTAGCCTGGCAAGGCAGCGGCGTGCCAGTCGCCGGCGTAGAACAGTTGCTTGACCCGCTTGAGCTTCTGCGGCCCCATCGGGTAGGTGATGTGGGTCTTGTGCACGATCACGCCCTGCACCGGGATCAAGCGGTAATAGAAGTCGGTGCCCGGCGGGTCGTTGGGGCGGCGCGTGGCGATCAGGTCGACCGGCTGCCCGCTCGGGGTGCGCGAGCGCACCCACTGGAAGAAGTGGCCCTGCTCGCCTCCGGTGAAGTAGATGTGAGCCAGGAACAGGTGCTCGTACAGCCAGCGGCCGACCAGCGCCTCGGTGGAGCCGGGGCGGTTGAGCAGTTCTTCCCATTCGGCGATCTGCGTGGCTTCGATCGCGCTTGGCTTGACTGGCTGGTACTCGACCGGCGCACCGCCAGCCAGCCAGCGGCGCAGGGTGTCGTATTCGTTGTCGGTCAGGCCGGTCACCGCCAGCGGCATGCCCTCCTTGGGGTGAGCGCCGGCATAAGCGTCGAACTCCTCGGGCAAGGGGCACATATTGTTGCGGTTCAGGCCCAGGACGATTTCTTCAGGCAGCTTGGCGTTGGGCGTAAGCGGGGTCTTGTGCCCCAGCTCCAGCATGCGGGCCATCAGCGCGGCCTGGCTGCCCTGGTTGTCGAGGACCGAATAGAAGCCCTTCTTGCGCCACTCGCCCTCGCTGTGGGCGTCGTAGAACAACCGCGTGGTGGGCACCGCCCTGCTGCGCTCGCCCTGGTAGACCGGCACCTTGGTCGCACCGCGCACGGCGCCCTCGGGGCTTTCCAGCTTCAGCTGGCAGGCAGCATCGTTGCAGGCGTGGCAGGCCACGCATTTTTCGGTGAAGATCGGTTGGATGTCCCGGGTATAGGAAATAGCCGGGCTCGACTGTGGGGCTTGCGCGAACGCCACGCTACTGATGAACAGCGCGAAAGCGGCGGCAAGAATACGATGCACCATGTGCGGAAAGTCCTGGGAATTGAAACCATCACGTTTTTGCCTGATCGTCCTTGGATGCACTGCCAGCAGGCCTGCCAACATGAGCAGTTTTCATGCAAATGGGCGACATGCCTAAAAACCGCGCAGCTTTGTTATGATTCGGCACCTTCTGAAATTTGCCCGACCAGGTAGTTCCTATGTCCGACCGTAGCGCTCGTCTCCAAGCACTCCAGAACGCACTCGCAGAGCGCATCCTGATCCTCGACGGCGGCATGGGTACTATGATCCAAAGCTACCGGCTCGAGGAACACGACTATCGTGGCACGCGCTTCGCCGATTGGCCAAGCGATGTCAAAGGTAACAACGACCTGCTGCTGCTCAGCCGCCCCGATGTGATCGCCGCCATCGAGAAGGCCTACCTGGATGCCGGGGCCGATATCCTCGAAACCAACACCTTCAACGCCACGCAGATTTCCCAGGCCGACTACGGCATGGAAGCGCTGGTGTACGAGCTGAACGTCGAAGGCGCACGCATCGCCCGCCAGGTAGCCGACGCCAAGACCCTGGAAACCCCGGACAAGCCGCGCTTCGTCGCCGGCGTACTCGGCCCGACCAGCCGCACCTGCTCGATTTCCCCGGACGTCAACGACCCCGGTTACCGCAACGTCACCTTCGACGAACTGGTCGCCAACTACATCGAGGCCACCCGCGGCCTGATCGAAGGCGGCGCCGACCTGCTGCTGATCGAGACCATCTTCGACACCCTCAACGCCAAGGCGGCGATCTTCGCCGTGCAACAGGTATTCGAAGAAGACGCTATCGAACTGCCGATCATGATCTCCGGCACCATCACCGACGCCTCCGGCCGCACGCTGTCGGGCCAGACCACCGAGGCGTTCTGGAACTCGGTTCGCCATGCCAAGCCGATTTCCGTGGGCCTGAACTGCGCCCTCGGCGCCAAGGACCTGCGCCCGTACCTGGAAGAACTGGCGACCAAGGCCGACACCCACGTCTCGGCCCACCCCAACGCCGGCCTGCCCAACGCTTTCGGCGAATACGACGAGACCCCGGCGGAAATGGCCGCCGTGGTCGAAGAATTCGCCGCCAGCGGCTTCCTCAACATCATCGGCGGTTGCTGTGGTACCACGCCGGGGCACATCCAGGCCATCGCCGAAGCCGTGGCCAAGTACCCGCCGCGCAAGATTCCGCAAATCGCCAAGGCCTGCCGCCTGTCAGGCCTGGAACCCTTCACCATCGACCGCCAGTCGCTGTTCGTCAACGTCGGCGAGCGCACCAACATCACCGGCTCCGCCAAGTTCGCCCGGCTGATCCGTGAGGAAAACTACACCGAAGCCCTGGAAGTTGCCCTGCAGCAGGTCGAGGCCGGCGCCCAGGTGATCGACATCAACATGGACGAGGGGATGCTCGACTCCCAGGCCGCCATGGTCCGCTTCCTCAACCTGATCGCTGGCGAGCCCGATATCTCACGCGTGCCGATCATGATCGACTCGTCCAAGTGGGAGGTGATCGAAGCGGGCCTCAAGTGCATCCAGGGCAAGGGCATCGTCAACTCGATTTCCATGAAGGAAGGCGTCGAGCAGTTCAAGCACCATGCCCGCCTGTGCAAGCGCTATGGCGCCGCCGTGGTGGTGATGGCGTTCGACGAGGTCGGCCAGGCCGACACCGCCGCACGCAAGAAGGAAATCTGCCAGCGCAGCTATGACATCCTGGTCAACGAAGTGGGCTTCCCACCAGAAGACATCATCTTCGACCCGAACATCTTCGCCGTCGCCACCGGTATCGAGGAGCACAACAATTACGCCGTCGATTTCATCGAGGCCTGCGCCTACATCCGCGACCACCTGCCGTACGCACTGAGTTCGGGTGGCGTGTCCAACGTGTCGTTCTCGTTCCGTGGCAACAACCCGGTACGTGAAGCGATCCATTCCGTGTTCCTGTACCACGCGATCCAGAACGGCCTGACCATGGGTATCGTCAACGCCGGCCAGCTGGAGATCTACGACGAGATCCCCGCCGAGCTGCGGGAGAAGGTCGAGGACGTCGTGCTCAACCGCACCGCGCATGGCACCGATGCACTGCTGGCCATTGCCGACGACTACAAGGGCGGCGGTGCCACCAGGGAAGTGGAGAACGAAGAGTGGCGCTCGCTGCCGGTGGAAAAACGCCTGGAGCACGCGCTGGTGAAAGGCATCACGGCGTTCATCGTCGAAGATACCGAAGAATGCCGTCAACAATGCGCGCGCCCCATCGAAGTCATCGAAGGCCCGCTGATGAGCGGCATGAACGTGGTGGGCGACCTGTTCGGTGCGGGCAAGATGTTCCTGCCGCAGGTGGTCAAGTCGGCCCGCGTGATGAAACAGGCGGTGGCGCACCTGATTCCGTTCATCGAAGCCGAGAAAGGCGACAAGCCGGAGGCCAAGGGCAAGATCCTCATGGCCACGGTAAAAGGCGACGTGCACGATATCGGCAAGAACATCGTCGGCGTGGTGCTGGGCTGCAACGGCTACGACATCGTCGACCTTGGCGTGATGGTGCCGGCCGAGAAGATCCTGCAAACCGCCCGCGACCAGAAGTGCGACATCATCGGCCTGTCCGGCCTGATCACGCCGTCACTTGACGAGATGGTCCACGTCGCCCGCGAAATGCAACGCCAGGGCTTCAACCTGCCGTTGATGATCGGTGGCGCCACCACCTCCAAGGCGCACACCGCCGTCAAGATCGAACCCAAGTACAGCAACGATGCAGTGGTCTATGTCACCGACGCTTCGCGTGCCGTGGGTGTTGCCACCCAGTTGCTGTCCAAGGAACTGAAAGCGGGCTTCGTCGAGAAGACCCGCGAGGAATACCAGCAAGTGCGCGAGCGCACGGCCAACCGCAGTGCCCGCACCGAGCGCCTGAGCTACGCCCAGGCCGTTGCAGCCAAGCCGCAGTACGACTGGGCCGGCTACCAGCCCGCTGTGCCCTCCTTCACTGGCGTCAAGGTGCTGGAGAACATCGACCTGCGCACCCTGGCCGAATACATCGACTGGACGCCGTTCTTCATTTCCTGGGACCTGGCCGGCAAGTTCCCGCGCATTCTGACCGACGAGGTGGTTGGCGAGGCGGCCACGGCGCTGTACCAGGATGCACGCGAGATGCTCGACAAGCTGATCGACGAAAAGCTGATCAGCGCCCGTGCGGTGTTCGGCTTCTGGCCGGCCAACCAGGTGGCCGATGACGATATCGAAGTGTACGGCGACGACGGCCAGGCCCTGGCCACCCTGCATCACTTGCGCCAGCAGACCATCAAGCCGGACGGCAAGCCCAACTGGTCACTGGCCGACTTCGTCGCGCCGAAGGCCAGCGGTGTCACCGATTATGTCGGCGGCTTCATCACCACCGCCGGCATCGGCGCCGAGGAACTGGCCAAGGCCTATCAGGACAAGGGTGACGACTACAGCTCGATCATGGTCAAGGCCCTGGCTGACCGCCTGGCCGAAGCCTGCGCCGAATGGCTGCACGAGCAGGTGCGCAAGGAACACTGGGGCTACGCCCGCGACGAGCACCTCGACAACGAGGCGCTGATCAAGGAGCAATACCGCGGCATTCGCCCGGCACCGGGCTACCCGGCCTGCCCGGACCACACCGAGAAGGAAACCCTGTTCCGCCTGCTGGACGGCACGGCCATCGGCGAAACCGGGCCGAGCGGCGTGTTCCTTACCGACCACTTCGCGATGTTCCCGGCGGCGGCAGTCAGCGGCTGGTACTTTGCCCACCCGCAGGCACAGTACTTTGCCGTGGGCAAGGTCGACCGCGACCAGATCGAAAACTACAGCGCGCGCAAAGGCCAGGACATCAGCGTGAGCGAGCGCTGGCTGGCGCCCAACCTCGGGTACGACAGCTGAGTCGGCGCCGGCTTCTTCGCGGGGTGACTCGCGAAGAAGCCGGCCATGCCAACCCCGCCTGATTGCCTACACTGTCCCTGATTGCCTCTGCTTTTTCCAGGAGCCACCATGGACGATTCCAGCCAGGGCAAACCGCCGACTTTCTGGCAGATGCTGCACAGCATTCTTGCCGCCGCCTTTGGCGTACAAAGCGGCAAGAACCGCACCCGCGACTTCACCCACGGCAAGGCCAGCCATTTCATTGCGCTGGGGACGCTGTTCACCCTGGTGTTCATTGCCGTACTGATCGGCCTGGTGCAACTGGCCCTGCACCTTGCCCGCTAGCCGCTAGCGGTCTGTTCGCTGGCACGATAAAACGCCTGCGGGATTTCCCCCGCAGGCGCCCTGCTGCATCATGGTCTTGAAGACAAGTCTACTGGTGGCTGACCCAATACACGGCGGTGACCACCACCAGGACGATCAGGCAGAGGATCGCCCAGGCATCGACACTGCTGTCAGCTTTACGGACCTTGGTTGAGTTTCCCATTGCATTGCCTCTTGTAGTGGTTATGGGAATGCACTTCACACCAGCAGTTAAGACGAGCAATGCCCTTCGCTCAAGCAGGGTCTTTCAATAATCGATCGGTGACACCAGAAACGGGTACTGGTAGCTAGGCGGCCGCCCTTCGGCGCTGTACTGCTGGAAATCGACGCCGTAGTCGGCCCGTTCCTGCAGTTGCAGCCAGTGCTTTGCCTTGGCCTGGTCGATCAGCTGCAACACCGGCACGCTGTGCTCGCGCAGACGGCCGCGGTTCACCGGCAGCCCCTGGGCATCATCGTGCAGCAGCACCATGGCCCAACCGCCAAGGGTGAAATGCCCGCCCATCAGTACGCTCAGGCGCCCGTCGATACGCGCGTGCAAGGCCTCGGGCGAAGCGTTAACTGCACCGAACAGCACGTCACGCCCCGGCCGCCGGCCTGCCTCTTCACATGCCTGCATGGCGCCAAAGGCCATCTCGTCATTGGCCGACCACACCAGGCGCGTGCCTGGGTAGCGCTCCAGCAGCTGCCGCGCCTGCTCGTAGGCACGCTGACGGTTCCAGCCGCCATACACCACCTGACGCAGGCGCACCTGGGGATGATCGGCCAAGGCCCGACGCATGCCCTCTACGCGCAACTGCGAGGCCGGCGTGGTCTTGACCCCGGCGAAGGCCACCAGGTCCACCGGCCCGCTGTCCCGGGGCAATTGCGCGACCATCTGCTGCAACATCTGGAAGCCTGCCTGCTCGTCGTTGCTGACCAGGGTGCCCAGGGGCTCGGCATACTTGTCGGGCTGGGCCTTGACACTCATGGCCTGGCTGGCGGTCAGGCCGTTGTTGACCAGGAACAGCTTGACCCCGGAGCCACGCGACAGGCGCATGATTTCCGGGGCGACATACTGCTCGTTGACCAGCACCAGGTAGTCCGGCCGCTGCGGCCCGCTCAGGATCGCCCTGGCGCGGCTCAGTGCCAGGTCGGCACGGCGCTCGCTGTACTCCACGCGCAAGGTCATGCCCAGCTCGTCTGCGGCGGCCTGCATGAAACGGGTATAGCTGGTCCAGAACGTCTCGGAGGACAACCCCGGGTTGAGAAAAACCACCGACGCCGGTTGCGCGGTGGCCGTCAGCGGCAAGACAAGACACAAGCTTTGGCACAACGCCTTGAGCATGGGGACAGAACCCTGCGAAGCAAACCCCGGATTATAAACACCGGGCCACAGCCAGCGCACAAATGGCAGTCAATCTCACATAGTCCGTTTGGTTCTTTTCATATGCAAAAACATCACTTTAGCGCATAAACGCAACCTGCTATCGTTCCCCGGCTCCGAACCGGAGTGCGCGGCCGTGCGCGCGAATAGCTGCATGCCTGAGACAGGACTTTTATGTACGTATACGACGAGTACGATCAGCGGATCATCGAGGACCGCGTCAAGCAGTTCCGTGATCAGACCCGCCGCTACCTGGCCGGGGAACTGAGCGAAGAAGAATTCCGCCCTCTGCGCCTGCAGAACGGCCTATACATCCAACGTTTCGCACCGATGCTGCGTGTCGCCGTGCCGTACGGCCAGTTGAACGCCCGCCAGGTCCGCACCCTGGCCAAGATCGCCCGCGACTACGACAAGGGCTACGCCCACATCTCCACCCGCCAGAACGTACAGTTCAACTGGCCCGCGCTGGAAGACGTCCCGGACATCCTTGCCGAGCTGGCCACGGTGCAGATGCATGCGATCCAGACCAGCGGCAACTGCCTGCGCAACACCACCACCGACCAGTTCGCCGGTGTTGCTGCGGACGAAATCATCGACCCACGCCCGTGGTGTGAAATCGTCCGCCAGTGGACCACCTTCCACCCGGAATTCGCCTACCTGCCGCGCAAGTTCAAGATTGCCATCAACGGCTCGCAGGAAGACCGCGCCGCCATCGAGGTGCACGACATCGGCCTGGAGCCGGTGCGCAATGCCGCTGGCGAGCTGGGCTTCCGCGTACTGGTCGGCGGCGGCCTGGGCCGTACTCCGGTAGTCGGCTCGTTCATCAACGAGTTCCTGCCCTGGCAGGACCTGATCAGCTACCTGGATGCCATTCTGCGCGTGTACAACCGTTACGGCCGCCGTGACAACAAGTACAAGGCGCGGATCAAGATCCTGGTCAAGGCCCTTACCCCGGAAGTGTTCGCCGAGAAGGTCGAGGCCGAAATGGTTCACCTGCGCGGCGGCAGCACCACCCTGACCGAAGCCGAAGTACAGCGCGTTTCGCGCCACTTCGTCGACCCGGACTACCTGGCCCTGGACAACGTCGACTACAGCGCCCTGGATGCCGAATACCCAGGCTTTGCCCGTTGGCGTTCGCGCAACACCCGCGCCCACAAGCGCCCGGGCTACGTGGCCGTGACCCTGTCGCTGAAGCCCACCGGCGTTGCCCCGGGCGACCTGACCGACAAGCAACTGGACGCCGTGGCCGACCTGGCCGAGCGCTACAGCTTCGGTTTCCTGCGCACCTCGCACGAACAGAACATCATTCTCGCCGACGTCGAGCAGCGCCAGCTGCACGCGCTGTGGCTGGAGCTGCGCGAAGCCGGCTTCGCCACCCCGAACATCGGCCTGCTGACCGACATCATCTGCTGCCCGGGTGGTGACTACTGCTCGCTGGCCAACGCCAAGTCGATTCCGATCGCCGAATCCATCCAGCGCCGCTTCGACGACCTGGACTACCTGTTCGACATCGGCGAGATCGACCTGAACATTTCCGGCTGCATGAACGCCTGCGGCCACCACCACGTGGGCCACATCGGCATTCTCGGCGTGGACAAGAAGGGCGAGGAGTTCTACCAGGTATCGCTGGGCGGCAATGCCGCGCGTGGCGCGAGCCTGGGCAAGATCCTCGGCCCGTCCTTCGCCCAGGACGACATGGCCGATGTGATCGAGAAGCTGATCGCCGTGTACGTCGAGCAACGTACCGAGGAAGAGCGTTTCATCGACACCTACCAGCGTATCGGCATCGACCCCTTCAAGGAACGCGTCTATGCAGCGAATCATTAAGAACAACCAGATCGTCGACGAAACCTGGCACCTGCTGCCGAAGGAGACCTCGTTCGACGAGCTGACCAACTGCGACGACTACATCGTCCCGCTGCAGATGTGGCGCGACCATGCCCATGCACTGAAAGCCCGCGATGGTGGCCTGGGTGTGTGGCTGGACAGTGACGAAGAAGCGGAAGAAATCGGCGAGGACGTGCAACACTTCCAGGTCATCGCATTGAACTTCCCGGCCTTCACCGACGGGCGCAGCTACTCCAATGCACGCCTGCTGCGTGACCGCTATGGCTACAAGGGCGAGCTGCGTGCGATTGGTGACGTGCTGCGCGACCAGCTGTTCTTCATGGCCCGCTGCGGCTTCGATGCGTTCGCCATCCGTGCCGACAAGGACCCGGAAGACGCGCTGCAAAGCCTGAAAGACTTCTCGGTGACCTACCAGGCCGCCGCCGACGAGCCGCTGCCGCTGTTCCGCCGCCGCTGATCGTCAGCTGCCGTGCCTGACGGCCCGCCTTCTTGGCGGGCCGATGCGTTTTCGGGTCGGGAATTCAAGTTCGCTGATGGCGCGCCGACATCATGCACGAACGCCCCAGAAAACGCAGGAAGCGTGAATGAATCAGATTCCACCGATCATACGCATGACCCAGGCCTACATGCCTGCTGCCAAGCCACCTCCAGGCATTGCCGTAAAAGCCGCAGAACCCACAGCAAGCAGCGAGGTCAGCCTTGGCCAGCCGCAGCCCAGCGCCGACATTGGTGTCTACAACGCCAAAGGCACCCTCGGCAATGGGCAGGTCCGCCATGTCTGGGAGCATAACGGCATCGACAAGCTGAGCCTGACCATGTATAGCGCGATTCAGGCCTCTTCCACCGCTTCCCGGTTTCAGGGCCTGGGCGCAGCGTTGCTGGAACAACTGGCAGCCAACGGTGGGCAACGTATTGCCCAGTCAGGCCTGGCAGTAGATCGCGGTGCTGCAGCCGAGCCCATGCTGCTTGGCCTGCAACAGGCAAGGCTGCGCGAGTTCGCCACCGACCGCGTGACCTTCACCCTGAACACGGCGTCCGGCGCGACCGTTTCCCTGGGGCTGTTCAACAGCGAAAGGGGCTTGGCGGTAGATGCCGAGGTGCTCGGCGGTGACCTCACCGCCAGTGAACTCAAAGGCCTGGCAATGATGGCGGACAGCTTCCAGACCGCCGTCAACGGCCTTGTTCAAGAGTCCCCGAGCCTGAAGCTCGGCGCGCTGGTGAAGCTCGACCCCACGCTCTTCACCGGCCTGCAACTAGAGGCACAACTGCAAACCGCAGACGGAGCCCGACAGACGTTTGCCCTGCAGATGGACGAGCACACGCGCAGCCTGGAACTCCAGGCGCCGTCCGGCAATGTGAAGATGAACTTCGATACCCAGGGCGGCACCTTGCTGGGCAGCGAGGCGCAACGGCAGGCAGCAGTGTCGAACTACCTGACCCAGTTCGATGCCGCACAGCAACGCGGAAACGGCGATGAACAATTGATGACGCTGTTCAAGGATGCTTTCCGCCAGCTCAATAGCGTCGACGACGCCGCCCTGCGCCCGGCGGCTGATGACATCTGGTCAAACACGAGCAGCCGCCTGCTGCTGAGCGGCATGGCCGACTTCACCGCTTCGCTCTCCACACCCGGGAAGCGCACCAACCCCATGCGCCCGGATGAAATAGACAGCTTCACTTACAACGTTTCACAAACCACCGCCCGCAAGGGCGGAGCAGCCAACCTGAGCCTGCAACAGGACCAGCAGAGTACGCTGAAGGCTTCCTGGCACGAGAGCCTCAACCCATGGGTAGAGCTGCAACTCAGCCTCGACAGCGAGTCGCAGGACTACCGCTACCATGAGGTGGATGACCAAGCCAGCAGCTCGACCCGTATAGGCTTTGTCAACAACGTCCTTGTCGAGGCCACTGCTATGCAACAGGCCAGCCAGCAGGAGCGTGTACGCACTTACCAGAAAGCCGAACTGCAGTCCGATGTCACCACCTCTGCCTCGACCGAACAGTCACGCGACCTGCTGGGACTGCTCGAAAAGCTCTTGGCGAACGACCGGCAGGCGCGGCGACTTGGCCTCGCCTCCAGCCTTGAGCAACAGATCCAGTCGCTGCGGGGTCTGTGGTTGCTGCAATCCAACCCAGCGCTGATCCGCGACTGATCAATGCATCCGCCTGCCCCTGTGGCCCTCAGTAGGCGCCAGGGGTAGATTGCCAGGCTTTCGATCACGACCGAACCGCCGATTGTTGACTGCAGCTCAAAAGACCTTGGCCCCGCCGCCCCTTAATCAGTCCCCGCCATACCCGCATACTGCTCCCACACGAACATACGAGCGTCCCGGCTCGGTACCGTTCACTTCTCCCCAAGCAGCAGGAGCAGATCCATGAGCATTCCACCCTTCGGCCTCGGCACCTTCCGCCTGACCGGCCAGACCGTCATCGATTCGGTCAAGGCAGCCCTGGAACTGGGCTATCGGGTCATCGACACCGCACAGATCTACGACAACGAAGCTGAAGTCGGCCAGGCCATCGCCGAAAGCGGCGTGCCGCGCAGCGAGCTGTTCATCACCACCAAGATCTGGGTAGCCAACTACGCGGCAGACAAACTGATCCCCAGCCTGCGCGACAGCCTGCAGAAACTGCGTACCGACCATGTCGACCTGCTACTGATCCATTGGCCAGCCCCAGGCAACGGCGTTGAACTGCCCGAGTACATGGCCGCCCTGGCCGAAGCCAAGGCGCTGGGCCTGACCCGACAGATCGGTGTGTCGAACTTCAACATCGAGCTGACCCGCCAGGCCATCGGCGTGGTCGGCGAAGGCCAGATCGCGACCAACCAGATCGAGCTCAGCCCGTACCTGCAGAACGGCAAGCTGGCTGCATTCCTCAAGGAACAGGGCATCACCGTCACTTCGTACATGACGTTGGCCTACGGCAAGGTCCTGAAAGACCCGGTACTGGCCGAGATCGCCGCCAAGCACAAGGCCACGGTCGCCCAGGTTGCCCTGGCCTGGGCCATGCAACAGGGCTACGCGGTGATCCCGTCGTCGACCAAGCGCGAGAACCTGGCCAGCAACCTGCTTGCCCAGAGCCTCAAGCTGGACGCCGAGGACATGGCCCGGATTGCCGGGCTGGAACGCAATGGCCGCGAAGTCAGCCCTGACGGCCTGGCCCCAGCCTGGGATTGATCGCCATGACCGCTCAAGCAATGAAAAGCGGCCGGGTACTCTTCGCCCTGGCCATCGGCGCGTTCGGCATCGGCACCACCGAGTTCACCCCGATGGGCCTGCTGCCAGTGATCGCCCAGGGCGTCGAGGTGAGCATCCCCAGCGCCGGCATGCTGATCACTGCCTATGCCATCGGCGTGATGGTCGGCGCCCCGGTGATGACGTTACTGTTCAGCCGTTTCGGCAAGCGCGCAGCGCTGATGGCACTGATGGCCATCTTCACCCTGGGCAACCTGCTGTCGTCGCTGGCACCGGACTATTACACCCTGCTCGCCTCGCGGCTGGTTACCAGCCTCAACCACGGCGCGTTCTTCGGCCTGGGCGCAGTGGTGGCGGCCAGCGTGGTGCCCAAGGAGAAACAGGCCAGTGCGGTGGCGACCATGTTCATGGGCCTGACCATCGCCAACATCGGCGGCGTACCGGCGGCCACCTGGGTCGGCCAGCAGGTCGGCTGGCGCATGGCCTTTGCCGGCACCGCCGCACTCGGCCTGCTGGCCATGGCCGCGCTGTGGTTCGCCCTGCCCAAGGGTGAACGCGGCAGCGTGCCACATGTGCGCAAGGAGCTGGCCGTTATCGCCCGCCCCAGCGTGTTGCTGGCGATGGCCACCACCGTCCTTGGCGCCGGCGCCATGTTCACCTTGTACACCTACGTCGCCCCGGTACTGGCCGAACTGACCGGCGCCTCGGACAGCTTCGTCACCCTCGGCCTGGTGCTGATCGGTGTGGGCTTCACCCTGGGCAACAGCCTGGGTGGGCGCCTGGCCGACTGGTCGCTGGACGGTGCAGCGCGGATCTTCCTCGCAGTGCTGGCGGCAATCATGCTGCTGATGCCGCTGGTACTGGGCAGCCATATCGGCGCCGCCCTGGTCTTGCTGGTGTGGGGCATGTTCACCTTTGCCGTGGTACCACCGCTGCAGATGCGGGTGATGATCGCGGCCATCGAGGCACCGGGGCTGGCGTCCTCGATCAACGTCGGTGCGTTCAACCTGGGTAACGCCCTGGGCGCTGCGCTGGGTGGTGCGGTGCTCAGCCTGAACCTCGGCTATGCAGCGGTGCCAATGGCCGGGGGCGTGCTGGCAGCGGCCGGGCTGCTGCTGGTATGGCTGGGCGGCCGCCGCAAGGCCGTCGCAAATACCGCTGCCGACGCGGCCTGAGCGCTCCGCCAGCGGGACTGTGCCTGGCATGGCACCTGCGCATTGTTCCGGGCAATGCAATTATGAAGTGCCAGGCACATCCATTCTCTGGCCACGCAGCGGCGGCTAAGCTCCTCACCAGCCAATCAATCCGAGGAGTAGCCCATGTCTCGTCCACCCCTTCCGCCCTTCACCCACGCAAGCGCCATCGAAAAAGTCCGCCTGGCCGAAGATGGCTGGAACAGTCGCGACGCAGCCAAGGTCGCGCTCGCCTATACCATCGACACCGTGTGGCGCAATCGCGTCGAGTTCCCCCGCGGCCGCGCCGCGGTCGAAGCTTTCCTGGCGCGCAAATGGAACCACGAACTGGAGTACCGCCTGATCAAGGAATTGTGGGCCTTCACCGGTAACCGCATTGCCGTGCGCTATGCCTACGAGTACCACGACGACAGCGGCCAGTGGTACCGCGCCTATGGCAACGAAAACTGGGAATTCGCCGACGACGGGCTGATGCAGAACCGCCATTCGAGCATCAACGAACAGCCCATCAGCGAAGCCGAGCGCAAGTTCCGCTGGCCGCTGGGCCGGCGCCCGGATGATCACCCCGGGCTCAGCGAACTGGGGCTCTGATCAGCCGGTCGGCAGCGTGACCCTGACCTCCAGGCCACCCCCCGGGCGGTTGCACAAGGTCACGCTGCCGCCCTGCTCCAGCACGATGGCCCGTGCTGCCGGCAGGCCCAGCCCGACGCCGCCAGTGTTACGGTTGCGCGAGCCTTCGATGCGGTAGAACGGCGCGAATACCTGCTCGTGCAGCTCCGGCGCGATACCCGGCCCACGGTCCTGCACGCTGATTTCGATCTGCCCGGTACGTATCGCCAGCGTCACTGCGGGGTCACGGCCATACTTCGCGGCATTGTCGATCAGGTTGACCAGCACCCGCCTGATACCCATCGGCCGCCCCTCGTACACGCAGCGGCGTGGCCCGTTCAGCCCCACCTCCACGCCGGCATCCCTGAAATCATCCACCACAGTCGACAGCAACTCGCCCAGGTCGAACACGGTGGCCTGCTCCAGCCGCGCATCGTCACGGAAAAACCCCAGCGCCGCCTCGACCATCGCCTGCATCTCGTCAACGTCCTTGAACAGCCTGGCCTGCAGTTGGGCATCGTCGATGAACTCGGCGCGCAAACGCATGCGCGTCAAGGGTGCGCGCAAGTCATGGGAAATCGCCGCAAGCATCTGGGTGCGGTCGTTGAGAAAGTGCCTGAGCTGCGCCTGGGTGGCGTTGAACGCGAGAATCGCCTGGCGCAGGTCGTGCGGCCCTACCACCGGAATCGGCGGCGCGTTGAAGTCCTTGCCAAAACGCCGTGCGCCTTCGGCAAAACGCTCCAGTGGCCTGGCCAGGTAGCGCGTGGCGAGCAAGGCAACGGCAAGGCTGGAGAGCAGCATCAGGGTGAGGATGATCAGGTTGCGTGGCAGCTCATCCAGCCCCCAGCTACGGGCAGTAGCGCGGAACAGTACCCAGGACTTGTCGCTCAGCTCGATCATCAGCGCATAGCCGCGCTCAGGTGCGTATTCCGGCAGGTCGGACGGTTCGAAGGCTTCGATCCTGGCATCCGGGCGCTTGAGCAGCGCGCGCAGGATAGGCGTGCCCTCGCTGAACTCGGCATCGACCAGCGCAGGCACGCCGGCTTCGTCATGGCGACGCAGCCAGCGCACCGAGTAGCTGCCGTCACCCGCCGCGCTGGCGATGTTGGCCCGCTCTGCCAAGGATGCGACATCGAGAATGCGGGTAACGGCTGCGACCTTTTCGATCACTCCGCTCTCCAGCAGCGGTGGCTGCGCCCAGACACTCAGCAGCAGGCTGAACAGGCCTTTGAGCAGCAACAGGAAGAGCATCGCCGTCAGGGTGGTCAGCGCGATCCAGCGGGCAATGGTGATCTTCGGCCGTGGCAGGGCCTGGCGAACCCGGGCAAGCAGGCTCATCGCCTGGCCACCGTGGGCGTGAACAGGTAACCGGCGTTGCGCAAGGTGCGGATCAACGGCTCGTGGCCCTGCTCGCTTTCAAGCTTGCGGCGCAGCCGGCTCACCTGCACGTCAACGCTGCGGTCATAGGCCTCGTAGGCATCGCCACGGGCCAGGTCCAGCAACTGCTGGCGGCTGAGCACCCGGCGCGGATGCTCGGCGAACACCAGCAACAGTTCGAATTCACCGTTGGACAAGGGGATCATGACGTTGGCCGGCGAACGCAACTCGCGCCGCACCACGTCCAGCCGCCAGCCAGCAAACTCGAGGATCGCGCAGGCATGGCCCGCCGCGCCAGCGGCTGCGCGACCAGCCGCTTCGCCGGCACGCCGCAGCACTGCCCTGACCCGCGCCAGCAATTCACGTGCGGCGAACGGCTTGGTCAGGTAGTCATCCGCGCCCAGCTCCAGGCCCACCACCCGGTCGCTCAGCTCGCCCATGGCGGTAAGCATGATCACCGCCACCTTGTGCTCGGCCAGCAAGCGCTGGCACAGCACCAGGCCGCTATCACCGGGCAGCATCACGTCGAGAATCACCAGGTCTGGCACCCGCCGCTCGACAGCCTGCCAGAGCGCTTTGCCGTCTTTGGCCACGTCCACCTCGTAACCGTGCTGGCGCAGGAACTTCTGCAGCAGGTCGAGCACTTCGACATCGTCGTCGACTATCAGCAAATGGCTCACTAAAACCACCAAAACAAGAAATTCGGCGGTACTTTAAGGCCATCTCCCGCCAGCCGTCATATATTTCAACCCGGTAACAAAGTGTCGACACCGAGACATTCCGGACATCACCCGGCAAACAAAACTGCGCAGCATCGCCGCCAGTTCTTGCCAGGAAGCAACCAATGTCCCGTTCATCTTCCGCCTCCCGTTCAGCGCGCTCTGCCGTGCTGGTGCTGACGCTGCTGGCCGCAAGCGGCTGCAGCCAGCGCGCTCCCGCCACGGCGACGTGCGGCAACGTCGCCTATCAGCTCAGTGACCCGGCAGAACCAGCCAACCGTGCGGTGTTCGCCTTCAACCGCAGCGTCGATGACCACCTGCTGGCCCCCGTCGCCCGGGGCTATCAAGCGCTGCCCGGTTTCGCCCGGCAGGGCCTGCACAATTTTGCCAGCAACTTCGCTGAGCCCAAGGTATTCGTCAACGATGTGCTGCAAGGCAATGGCGAGCGGGCGCTGACCAGCCTGACGCGCTTCATCTTCAACACCACCCTGGGTGTGGCGGGGCTGGTCGATGTATCGGGGAAAATGGGGCTGAGCCAGCACCGCTCGGACTTTGGCCAGACCTTCGGCGTCTGGAACATCGCCAATGGCCCGATCGTCGAACTGCCGCTGCTGGGCTCACACAACCTGCGTGATGCCACCGGCACGGTGCTGGGCATGGCGCTGGACCCGTTTGGCGGCAACAGCGATACCGTCACCACCCTGGGCAACGCCGCCACGGCGGGAGGCATCGTCGACGCACAAGCCGAAGCCCTGCCATTGACCGACCTGCTGAGCACCTGGCCGGATTACTACGTTGCGTTGCGTGACTACAGCGCGCAACGGCGCAGCAATCGGGTGGCAGAAGGCAAGGTCGGCAAGCCGGGCGCATGGCAGGCCGACTGTGCCGGGGGTGGCCGGTGACAAACGATACGCAAACCGCCGTGCTGCTGTTCCGGCGCCTGGAAGGTGCCGCCCGGCAGCCGCTGTTGCTGCACGAACTGGAAGCCCGCCTGTCTGCCGATGGCCGCAGCCTGGTACTGAGCCGCTACCGGGAGCGCTTTACCGCCGACGGCAAACCCTACCGCCACGAGACTCACCGCAGCGTACCGATTGCCGCCTTGCTGCGCTGGATGACCCGCCAGGGAGCGTGAAGGAAGAGCAGTGGATTCTGCAATGTCCGAAACGCGAGAGTGGCTGCCCGTTCGGCGTGAGACAGGCAACCAGGGCGCTGGCTACCCTGCTCTGGCAATGCCTTGTTCCCTTTCGACAGAAGAACTTCGCCCATGACGATTTCCTCCGCCTCCATGGCCGCCACCACGCCTGCCACCCCACCCCAGGGCTTTCTGGTCCGCATCGTCGGCGCCGCCGCATTTGCCCATCTGCTCAACGACCTGATCCAGGCTGTGCTGCCGTCGATCTACCCGATGCTCAAGAGCGATTTCGCACTGAGCTTCGCCCAGGTCGGCTGGATCGCCCTGGTCTATCAGGTGACCGCCTCGCTGCTGCAACCCTGGGTCGGCCTGTACACCGACAAGTATCCGCAACCCTACCTGCTGCCGGCAGGCATGCTGGTCACCCTGGTGGGCATCGCCCTGCTCGCCTGCGCCGGCAGCTACGCCATGCTACTGGTAGCAGCCGCAGTGGTCGGCGTGGGCTCGGCCACCTTCCACCCGGAAGCCTCGCGGGTGGCGCGGATGGCCTCCGGCGGTCGCTTCGGCACTGCGCAATCGACCTTCCAGGTGGGCGGCAACACCGGCTCGGCCCTTGGCCCACTGCTGACCGCCGCCATCGTCATCCCGCACGGCCAGCCGGCCATTGCCTGGTTCATGCTGGCGGCTGCGCTGGCTGTGCTGGTGCTGTGGCGGGTGACCGGCTGGACCGTGAGCCACGGCCAGACCCGGCTCAACACCTTCGCCGGCCAGCAGCCGCCCGGGCTGGCACGTGACGCCATGTGGCGCGCGGTGGGGGTGATCGCCGTGCTGATGTTCGCCAAGTTCGTGTATATCGCTTCGTTCACCAACTTCTTCACCTTCTACCTGATCGACCACTTCGGCCTGAGCGTGCAGCACAGCCAGCTGTACCTGTTCGTGTTCCTCGCGGCGGTGGCGCTGGGCACCTTCGCCGGTGGCCCGGTGGGTGACCGCATCGGGCGCAAGGCAGTGATCTGGGTCTCGTTCCTTGGCGTGGCCCCCTTCGCCCTCGCCCTGCCCCATGCCAACCTGGCCTGGACGGCGGTCCTCGCGGTGGTCATCGGCCTGGTGATGTCATCGGCATTCGCCGCCCTGGTGGTCTATGCCCAGGAGGCAGTGCCGGGCCGGGTCGGCATGGTGTCGGGGGTGATGTTCGGCTTGATGTTCGGCATCAGCGGCATCGGTGCCGCCGGGCTCGGCGCGCTGGCCGACCGGCATGGCATCGAGTGGGTGTACCAGGCAATCGCATTCCTGCCACTGCTGGGGCTGGCCACTGCGCTGCTGCCGGCAACCCGCTCGCAAGCCCGCCCCGCCCGCTGCTGTTAAAGTGGCTCGGCCGGGCAGCCTGAACACGAGGTAGCAATGCTCAAACCGCAGCAGGAATTGCTGGTAGAGGTCGATGAATGGACCTGGGAAGTGGGTAGCCGCGCAACCGACTACCCGACCGACTGGTTCATCGAGCCACACAGCCATGCCAAGCATCAGCTGATCTATGCCATCAAGGGCCTGATGATCGTCGAATCCGGCAATGAACGCTGGACCGTGCCACCCAGCCGCGGGGTGTGGATGCCCTGCGGCCAGGTGCACGCGATACGCTGCGTGGGCGAGGTGAAGATGCGCAGTGTGTTCGTGCGAACCGACACCGCCGTGCAGCTGCCCGGGCAGAGCAAGGCGATCAGCATCTCGCCGTTGCTCAGCGAACTGATCAAGGCCTCGGTGGGTTTCTCGGCGCCGTTTGCCGATGACTCGCGCGAAGGCCGGGTGATGCGCCTGATCCTCGACGAGATCTGCGTGCTGCCAACCCTGCCGCTGAAGTTGGCGCAGCCCGGCGACCGGCGCCTGCGGGCGATCTGCGCGGCGCTGCACGAACGCCCTGACGATAACGCCACCGTGGCCGACTGGGGCCTGCAACTGGGGGTGGACGAAAAGACCATCCAGCGCCTGTTCCGCAAGGAAACCGGCATGACCTTCGGCCAGTGGCGCCAGCAGGCGCGGCTGATGCAGGCGCTGGAACGGATCGCCCTGGGCGAGCGGATCATCGATGTTGCGGTGGCACTGGGGTATGACAGCCCAAGCGCCTTCGCCAGCATGTTCAAGCGCCAGTTCGGCACCACGCCCAGCCAGTTCTTCAAATGACCTGAAAAACAAACATTGCATGATCTCACGCAGCAACCCGGTCATGGCGTGTACAGTAGGCTCACAACAAAGCCCAGAAGGAGCCCGGCACATGACCGCAACGCTGTCCCCCCTGCAGATCGACTGCGATTTCGACTCCGGCAACATTCAGGTACTGGATGCCAGCAACCCGGCCCGGGTGCACCTGGCCATTCGCCCCGACACCCACAGCGACCACTACCAGTGGTTCCACTTCAAGGTCAGCGGGCTGACGCCAGGCCAGATCCATCGCTTCAGCCTCGACAACGCCTCCGGCTCGTCCTACAAGAACGCCTGGAGCGGTTACAACGCCGTGGCTTCCTACGACCAGCAAAGCTGGTTCCGCGTACCCAGCCAGTACGATGGCACGGCGCTGTCGTTCGAGGTTGAAGCCGAACAGCCGCAAATCTGGTTCGCCTACTTCGAGCCCTATCCGCGTGCCCGCCACAACCAGCTGATCGAACGTGCCCGGCAACTGCCAGGGGTCGAAGTGCTGGCCAGCGGCCGCAGCGTACAGGGCCGCGACATTCCCCTGCTACGTGCCGGTGATGGCGCCGCAGGCAAGCGCAAGCTGTGGCTGATTGCCCAGCAGCATCCGGGCGAACACATGGCCGAGTGGTTCATGGAAGGGGTAATCGACCGCCTGCAGGCCGACGACGCGACGATCCGGCAATTGCTGGCCAAGGCCGACCTGTACCTGATCCCCAACATGAACCCGGACGGCGCCTTCCTCGGCCACCTGCGCACCAACTTCAAGGGCAGGGACCTCAACCGTGCCTGGCAGGATGCCAGTGTCGAGTTCACCCCCGAGGTGTTCTTCGCCCAGGCGCAGATGAAGCAGTACGGGGTGGATGCGTTCATCGACGTGCATGGCGACGAAGAGATTCCCCATGTGTTCACCGCGGCCTGCGAAGGCAACCCGGGCTATACCCCGCGGTTGGCGCAGCTGGAAGCGCAGTTCCGCAGCACCCTGTGCAGTTTGACCCGTGACTTCCAGACCGTGCATGGGTATACCCGCGACGAGCCGGGGCAGGCCAACACGACACTGGCCTGCAATGCCGTGGGAATGGCCCATGACTGCCTGTCGCTGACCCTGGAAATGCCTTTCAAGGACCACGACGACGCGCCCGACCCGGTCACCGGGTGGTCGGGCGCACGGTCGAAGGCACTGGCCGGGGCAGTGCTGGATACCCTGGCGCAGATGGTGGACGATTTACGTTGAGCCCTGTCTGACCTCGGTTGCTCCAGCCGCAAGTGCGGGGCGTATTCAGAACTGCACATCCAGGATCACACTGTCGGCGTAGCTGCCCGCCGGCGGTGTCGCCTGGTCGGTGTAGACCCTGGCGTTGTAGTTGAACACCTGGCTACCAGTCCCGGTACCCGTCCCGGGGTTCACATCTGCGTCGGCGCTGGCCCGCCGCGCGGCCCCCACCGAACCCCAGCGCTGCGCCCCGGCGCTCTTGAAAATATCGTAGGCGAGGTAGTTGTTCGCCGCCGACTTCATGCGCCGCCGCCCACCGGCCACGTTCTTGCCATCGTCCAGGCCAACGGTGTAAACACTGCCCTTGGTGCACGACACACTGAGGTTCTGGCTCACCGTAGCGAACCCCGCCACCACCGGTGCACTGGCGAAGCTGATGTCAGGCGTGGTGATCTGGCAGTCATTGGTCACCGTCAGGCTCACCGTCAGGGTCTTGCTGCCGCTGCCAGTGTCGCGGCCAATGCAAAATCCGCCAAGCCCGATCCCCTCGCAATAATCCCAGGTCCATTCGACATTGAGGGTTTCCTGATAGACCCCTGCGGCAACGTTGCTACCCACTTGCGTACGCATGTAGAGCGGCACGTTCTTCGGGGTACCGTTGAGCAGGCCCAGCAGATCAAGGATGCCAGTGGAGCGGTATTCGAAAGCGCTGCCGCGGGTGATCGGATAGCTGGTGGTGGCGTCGGCATACAGCGTGTAGGGGATGACATCCCCGGTCGGCCCCACCAGCCCACTGCTGGTGGCGGTGATCCTGATCTTGAACGAATCGGTGCTACTGAGCACGCTGAGCACCGAACCACTGCACTGCAGGCCCGAATTGGTACTGGAGGCCATCTGCACCGTGCTGCGTACCTGAGTCGAGTTCAGCGAGCCGAATGCCGCTGGCGCTGTCACCACGGAAGTGCACTTGGCCCAGGCCGCACCCGCCCCCAACAACAAGGCGCACGCCAGCAATCCACGCCAGCAGCCCATCACTTGCATTCCAACGGGCCGATCAGGGGGATCGAGCCTTGCGTTTCAGGCAGGTCGAACGCTACCCGGCAATGCCCGCCGCCGGCCAGCTCCACCTGCAGGCTATTGTGCGGCGCCAGGTTTTCCAGGTACACCAGGCCATCCCATCCGACAACTGCCTGGCTGCCGGTTTCGACATGGGTGACACGGCTGCCCAACGTGACCACCCGCCGGTTGGCGTCCACCAGTTCGACGCTGGCCGCCAGCACGCGCCGCAGCGGGAACTCCAGCAGGTAGCCGCTGCCACGGCGCACCGCCACGCGCTGCTCCACTTGCGTGGCAAGGATGTCCGGCGGCAAGTTCATCGGGTCGATTTCGTACTTGCCGCGGTAGTAGCCACTGCTGTACGGCACCAGCAGATGACCACCGGCATCGGTGCGGCCGATTTCCTGGTTTTCATAGCGCACCGGCACATCGGCGTAACCATGGGTGCTGACCAGCACGAAGGCATCGTCGATGCGGTTGGCGGCGAACAGCCCCGCATCCATCCACACCAGCGATCCGCTGGCGTCGGCCCAACGGGTCATCTCGCCCGTGCTGCCATATACGCCTGCCTGCAACTGTACCGACTGCAAACGCCAGGTGACATCGGCCTGGCGGTAGGCATCGCGCTCGCTACCGGCGGCATAGCCCAGGTTGTAACCGACACCGCCACCGACGGGCACCGCGCGGCTGTAGTTCACGCGCTGCAGGCGCTCACCCTGCTGGCTGCGCTCCAGGGCCAGGGCCAGGGTGCCATGCAGGTCGAACGGTATGACCAACTGCGCCTGCACCGCCCACTGGCTGTCCCCCAGTTCACGGTTGGCCGACAGGTACAGGCTGCTGCTGCCCCACAGCGGCTTGCTGTAGCTGAGGTTGAGCAGCCGGGTACGGGTACCGTCGCCAGCGCGCACGTCGAAATAGCCGGCGCCAATGTTGCCGTACTGGTTCAGGTTCAGGCTGAACGTGACCTGTTCGCTGCGCTGGCTCAGTTGCAGGTCCTGGCTGTCGACTCGGGTCAGGTCGGCGTAGCTGCCGTAACGTTGCAGGCGCTGGTAGCTGAAGCCGATGCGCTGGCTGTTGTACTGGTAGCCGAGGGCAACCTGGTGACCGTTGTCACCCTCGAACTGGCTCTGCGCCAGGGCCGCGTTGAGCACACCAAGGTTGCCCAGGCGCATGTTGCCGCCCAGCCCGCCCAGCATCAGCGACTTGGCGGTCTCGGCATGGCTTTCCAAGGTGAAGCTGTCGCTGACCCCGTAGCGCAGGCTGGCCGAGGCAACTCCGGGGCCGTAGGCGAAATCGCGCACGCCATAATCCCGGCGCAGGCTACCGGCAGACATCGAATAATCCATCAGGCCTTCTTGCAGCAGGCTGCTGGTGACATAGAACGGCAAGGTGGTCGACACCTGCCGGCCAAGCGCATCGGTGGTGACCACCACGGCTTCCCCGGCGCCATTGATGAACGGCACGTTGGTCAAGGTGTAGGGGCCAGGTTGCAGCTCGCTGGTGCTGGCCTTGTAGCCATTGATGAACAGGTCGAGCGAGGTCGGTACCGCCGCTTCGCCAGCGAACGCCGGCAACGGATAGGTGACCAGGTCGGGGCGTATCGCGAAGTCGCGAGACAAGCGCAAGCCGCCCACCCGCACCGAGCTGCTCCAGGGCAAGGCGCCGGTCACCAGGTCACCAGCTTCGTAAGTCAACAGGCGCTGCTCGTCCCGCTGAAGCGCCAGCTGGTGTCGTAACGCAAGAAGCCCTGATGCCTCTCGCCGCTCGGCGCACCGTTGAACGACTGGCGCCACTGCCCGGTGCTGGAGAATGTGCCCCAGCTGTCGAACAGGCGCAGCTCATTCCAGGCCGCCAGGTAGCTGCCAGCATCATCGCTGTCGTTGAGGTACAGGTCGTAGTTGAACAAGGCGCCAAAGCTGCTGCGCGCCTCAGTCGCCGGGTACAGGTTGCGCTCGCCCACTTGCTGGGCGGGCAGCCAGGCGGGCGGTACCTGTAGCAGCAGCCGCTGGTTCTGGCTGTCGTAGTCGGCGTGCAACCCCGCGATGGCGTCCAGGGCCAGTTCACCCTGGGGGTCGCCTGGCAGCGAGACACCGGCCGCGCGCAGCACCTCGCTGTCCACAAACAGCTGCCCGGCGCGCTGCTGCACCGCCACCAATTCAGCCTTGGGCATCTGGTTCACCAGCAGCTCGAGGTACAGCGTGGCGTCGGCGATGGCGGAGACCTCCGTCGGAGGCGGTGGCAGCTCGTCGGCCAGCACCAGGCCGGAGCCGACCATGGCCAGCCGCAGGCTCCAGCAGGGCACCATCGTCAGCCACCTCACACACGGATTCCTGCCATTGCCGGGTCCTCCCTGGCCCACAAGCGGCATTCAGGCGCTGGCTCATTGGCCTTGGCGGATGGCGTCCGCGCTGCTCTGGCCGTTCACCCGCCCTTTCAACACACTGCCTGCATGGGCAGCCAGCGGCGCCGGCCAGCGCATGCTGGCCCCCGGCAGTACATAGCCCAACAGGCCCTCTGCCAATGCCTTGCTCTGGCTCCCCTGCTGCACCACCACATCGGTCAGGCGGGCGTGCACCGGGCCGGTATTGCGCAGTTCCACATAGGGCTTGCCCTGCACGGTCACCGCACGCCAGCTGAGTTGCGGCTTGCCAATGCCCTCGGCAGTGCGCTTGCCCTCAGGGTCGGCCCTGCCCCACAGGCCTTCGCCGTAGACGAACAGCGGTACCGAATAGCGCATCTGCAGGCGGATCGCTGCAGTAGTGCCAGGCTCGGCCTTGTCGACCGGGATGGCCGGCGGGATTTCGTCAATGATGATGCGGTAGGCCTGCTCCTGGCCGACTGGCGAGGGCGCGGTGCGGGTCAGGCGGATCAATTGCCTCTGCCCGGGAGCGATGCTGGCCACTGGCGGGCTGCCGATGATCTCGCGCTGCGCCTGGAACTGCTCCTGATAGCCATCCTGACGCCAGGCAAACACCCGCACCTGAAGGTTGGCCGCCGTGGTGCCGCGGTTTTCCAGCCACAGCGCGCCGGCTTTCTGATCAGCTTCCAGCACCGGATCAATCGGCCAGATCAGCACCGAGGTTGCCGCCCCGGCCGGCAGGCTCGCCAGCCACAACGCTGCTATCCATCCACGCCGCCACCCACGCGCCCACTTCGCGCCTGCCCCCATGAATCTCTCCTTGATACTGGTTTGATGTCGCTGTTTCACCAGCTCACCGTCACCTGCACCACGTCGGTGTAGGTCCCGGCCGGCAGCGTACCGGTCAGTTGAACCCGGCCGTACACCGGCAGCCTGATCGCCGTCGGGTCGCTGTAGTTCACGGCGACGTTCTGGCCGATCCCCAGGTTCTGGCTGTAGGCCGCATCCTGGTACAACTGGTATGCCAGCACCTGGGTGCCACCGGTGCGCTTGAGATTGCGCGTACCGCTGGCACTGTTCTGCCCGCCATCCACGCTCATGTTCAAGGCCACCCCCGGAGTGCACTGGAAGGTCACCGTAGAGCCACCCAGCGAGGTGCCGACAGCCCCGCTGGCCAGCGCCGACTGCGAGCCATAGTCAAGCGTTCCGAAGCTGCTGACACCCCCCACCACCAGGCACCCAGCGACGATCTGCGCAGTCACCGCAAAGCTGCTTGTGGTCGCCGCATCCAGCGGCGCAGCCAGCAGCACGCCAAGGCAGGTCAGCCCACCCGCCAGCCAGCTGCGCATGGCTCAGAACGACAGCTCGACAGACACCGTGTCGGTGTACACCCCGGCCGGCAGGCCCGCCTTGCCACGTGCCTGGCCGTACAGGTTGACGGTCTGGGCCACGCCGGAGCTGGTCGGCAAGGTGATGGTGCCGTCGATGGCCAGCAGCTGCGAATGCCCGGCATCGGTGTAGAAGTCGTACGGCACGTAATTGCCGGCGCCATCGGCCAGCGCCCGCGTGCCCCCGGTCGACTGGCCGTCGTTGAGGCCAGCCCGTACGCGGATCACCGGTATCG
The DNA here is from genome assembly GCF_054057835.1 of Pseudomonas sp. TE21394. NCBI lineage: Bacteria > Pseudomonadati > Pseudomonadota > Gammaproteobacteria > Pseudomonadales > Pseudomonadaceae > Pseudomonas > Pseudomonas sp. TE21394. Next base: position 5,289,270 of record NZ_JBSRZR010000001.1, read on the forward strand.
TACCGGCCGAACACAGCACGCTCATCGCCCCTCCGCCACCGCCGATTACCTGGGCGCCGGCCGTGGTGAACAGGGCATCCTGCGTGCCGAAATTCAAGCTACCGAAGTTCAACCCCGAGGTGCCCGAGCTGCCATTGACCTGGCATGCCGCGGTCAGGGTCAGCGTCGAGTTGATGTTCCCGGTCGTGGCGGCATGGGCCTGGAAGGCCAGCGCCAGACCCAGGCCGCGCAAGGATGCAGCAGGAAAGGTTCGATCGCATCGGCGTCTCCTAATCGGTGTTACCAGTCCAGGGTCACTCTCAGGGTGTCACGGTACAGCCCGGCCGGCAGGGCACGCGGCTGCGCCACCACCACACCGTAAATAGGGATCGGCACCTGGTGGGCGCCGCTGATGGTGAAGGCACGCGCCTGACCGATGCCGTAGCGGCTGTTGCCACCCGGGTCGATAGCCAGTTGATAGGGAATCAGTTCGCGGCCGTTGCTCAGCCGCCGTATGCCATCGCTGCCATTCAGGCCGCCGTTGATGCGCACGTTGAACGCGCGGACGTCAGGGGTGCAGCTGATCTGCAGGCTACCCTGGCCACCCAGGTCCTCGACCCGGCTGCGCAGCGGCTGGTCCCAGCCAAGGCCCCGCTCGCCGAAATCCAGCACTCCGGGGTTGCCCACCAGGGTCGCTTGCGTGCCGTTGCTGCTGACCTGACAGGCCGTGCTGATCACCAGGCGCGCCTGGATGAAGCCGGAGCTGGTGCCATGCGCCGCACCGCTGGTCACCAGCAACGGGCCCAGGCCAAGTAGCAGGATCGAGGTTCGGCTGATGGCCGTCGAGTTCCTGTGCATGGCGGCAGCCCTACCAGGTGAGCGTGATTTTGAGCAGGTCGGCATACCTGCCTGCCTGCGGTACCCAGGCCAGCTTGTCGATGCGTGCGTACAACGGCAGCTCGACCGAGCCGCTGTCCGGCACCCGCGCCGAATGGGCTACATCCACTGCCAACGGTTCGCGCCAGGCGGCATCGCGGTAAAGCCGGTAAGGGATCGGCCGGGCCTTGTCATCTTCGCTGGCCAGAAAACGCAGCTCGCCGATGCCGCCATGCTGGCCGCCGTCGACGCGCACCTGATACGGGGTGTGCGGATTGCATTCCAGGCGCGGCGGGCGCTGGCTCAACAGCACACCACTTAGCGGCGCACCAGGGCCGTCGAGGCGTGCGGCCGCACCCAGGTCGACAAGCCCCAGCGCCTGGGCGCCGGCGTCGCGCGGTTGGCCGACCAGCATGCAGCCGCGCTGCACCAGCACGCGTACCTCCACCAGGAAGTCCGCCGCCGTGGTGCTGGTGCTCACCATCAGGCCCAGCAACGCGGGCAGGAAGCGTTCCGTCACGTTGATTATCCTTGTCGATGTGTGCAGACCTGAGCGTAGCAGCGAGTTGACATCACGGAGGTGGCATACGGCCATTTTTTTGTGTTAGCAACAAAGCGATAGGTCCACGATAAAAACACCCGGCCTGGCGCCGAACCCACCGCGGCTTCAGGCCTCCAATGCTCAAGGCCGGCACTGGTGCCGATAATCTGTTAGGGTGAAGCACTCTTATCCTGCACCAGACACATACGGCACGCATGGACAGACATGACAGGAGCGTTTCATCGATGACTGCAGACAGCACGCTCACCCAGGCCCTTGAACGCTGTGCCCAGGAGCCGATCCAGCTGCCTGGTAGCATCCAGCCCCACGGGTTCCTGCTGGTGCTGGACGAAGCCGATCTGCGCGTGCTCCAGGCCAGTGAAAATGTCGAGCAGTGGCTGGGCTTACCCGCCCGGGAAATCATCGGTTGCAGCTTTGCAGAGCTGGTCAGCGCTGACTTCGACCTGCGTCTGCACCTGGCCCGCCAGCCCGAGGACGAAGCGTTTCCGTTCCATATCGGTGACGTGCAGCTGCGCCAGGGCGCACCGTACAGCCGGATACTGCACCTGCTGACACACCGTCACGACCAGGTCCTGATTGCCGAGTTCGAGCCCCCACGGCTGCCAGACGACCTTGCCGCACAGGGCGATTACTACCCGCTGGTGCGCAGCTTCGTCGGTCGCCTGCACCAGGCCGCCAGCCTTGACGAACTGCTGCAGCAAACCGTTGTGCAACTCAAGCGCATCACTGGCTTTGGCCGGGTCAAGGCCTACCGTTTCGACGCTGAAGGCAACGGCCAGGTGCTGGCCGAAGAGGCCGACCCGGGCTATCCCAGCTACCTGGGCCTATGCTTCCCGGCCGCCGATATTCCACGCCAGGCGCGCGAGCTGTACCGGGTCAACCGCATCCGCGTGATCGAGGACGCCAACTACCAGCCCTCGCCGCTGCTGCCTGCTGCCAACCCGCGCACGGGCAAGCCACTGGACCTGAGCTTTGCCGCGCTGCGCAGCGTATCGCCGGTGCACCTGCAATACATGCGCAACATGGGCACCCTGGCCTCGATGTCGCTGTCGATTGTGGTCGATGGGCAATTGTGGGGGCTGATCTCCTGCCACCACCAGCAACCGCGCCCGGTGGACCTGCGCACCCGCACCGCCTGCGAACTGCTCGCCAGCGTGCTGTCGTTGCAGATCGAGTCACGCGAGTCGCACGCCAACACGCGTCAGCTGCTGCAGTTGCGCCAGCACATCGTGCGCATGATTTCCTCCATGGCCGACCATGACAGTGTCAGCGACGGCCTGCGCGATTTGCCAGACGTGTTGCTGGCCTTCGCAGGTGCCCAGGGCGCTGCGGTCATCTCGGCCGAACGTTGCGACCTGATCGGCAAGACCCCGCCCGCCGCGCAAGTCACCGCGCTGGTGCACTGGCTGACGCAACGGGGCGAAGAGACCGTCTTTTACAGCGACAACCTGCAGCGCGACATCGAGGAACTGCCCGAGCTCGCCGCCCACGCCGGTGGTGTGCTGGCGGTAGCCATTTCGCAGATCCATTCGCATTACCTGCTGTGGTTCCGCCCCGAGCAGGTGCGCACGGTAAACTGGGCCGGGCAACCGACCAAGCAGGTCGGCCCGCAGGGCAACCTCGACCCGCGCCACAGTTTCGAACGTTGGCAGGAACAGCTGCGCGGCTACTGCGAGCCCTGGCACCCACTGGTCATCGAAGGCGTGCTGGAACTGCGCACCGCCGTGCTCGGCATCGTCCTGCGCAAGGCCGAGGAGCTGGCGCAGCTGGCCGGCGAACTGCGCCGCTCGAACAAGGAGCTTGAAGCCTTTTCCTACAGCGTATCGCACGACCTGCGTGCACCGTTGCGGCATATTGCCGGCTATACCGAACTGCTCGCCGAAATCGAGGAACAGAGCCTGAGCGAGCGTGGCAAACGCTTCCTGCATCACATCCACGAAGCCGCACACTTTGCCGGCAGCCTGGTGGACAACCTGCTCAACTTCTCGCAGATGGGCCGCTCCGCCCTGCGCCTGGCGGACGTCGACCTCAACGCGCTGGTCGAAGCCATTCGCAGTGAGCTGGCACCCGACTACGAAGGCCGTGAAATCGTCTGGGACATCGCCCCGTTGCCCAAGGTGATCGGTGACCCGGCCTTCATCAATCTGGCCTTGCACAACCTGCTGGCCAACGCTATCAAATATACGCGTGGCCGCACCCCGGCGCGCATCGGCATCAGCGCCGTGCAGCATCCGGACGAAATCGAGGTCTGTATTCGCGACAACGGTGTGGGCTTCGACATGGCCTACGCCAACAAGCTGTTCGGCGTGTTCCAGCGCCTGCACCGCATGGAAGATTTCGAAGGCACCGGGATCGGCCTGGCGAGCGTGCGGCGCATTATCGAACGTCATGACGGCCGGGTCTGGGCCCACGGCAAGGTCGACCAGGGCGCCACGTTCCACTTCACCCTCCCGCGCCACCCCGCGACAACCTGAGGTACCGCTACCATCATGCTCAAACCCATCCTGCTGGTCGAAGACAATCCACGCGACCTGGAGCTGACCCTTCTGGCGCTGGAGCGCAGCCAGTTGGCCAACGAAGTCATCGTGCTGCGTGACGGTGCCGAGGCACTGGACTATCTGCTGCGCCGCAATGCCCACGCCGATCGTGACGATGGCAACCCCGCCGTGCTGTTGCTGGACCTGAAACTGCCGAAGGTCGACGGCCTGGAAGTGCTCAAGGAAGTACGCGCCACCGCCGAACTGCGCAGCATCCCTACAGTCATGCTGACGTCGTCGCGCGAAGAGCCCGACCTGTTGCGTGCCTATGAATTGGGGGTGAACGCCTATGTGGTCAAGCCGGTGGAATTCAAGGAATTCGTCGCCGCCATCTCCGACCTGGGAATTTTCTGGGCAGTACTCAACGAACCCCCACCCGGCTCGCTGCGCCTGAACCGGCGCGGCAGCAACTGAGGCCGCCGCAACGATGCAGCCAACGCCGCTGAAACTGCTGATGGTCGAAGACAGCTCGATGGATGCCGAGCTGACCCTGATGCGCCTGGAGCGCAGTGGGCTGCACGTGCAGGCGCAACTGGTGTTCGACCATGTGGGCGTGGAGCACGCCCTGCACGAAGGCCGCTACGACCTGATCCTGTGCGACTGCGTGCTGCCGGGCTCGTCCGGCACCGAAGTGCTGGCCATCGCCCAGCGCCTGGCCCCGGACGTTCCGTTCATCTTCCTTTCCGGCATTTATGGCGAAGAGCATGCGGTGGAGATGATCCGCCTGGGTGCCACCGACTATGTGCTGAAGAAGAACCTGCCACTGCTGCCCAAGGCGGTGCGTCGCGCCCTGACCGAGGTGCAGGAACGTCAGCGCCGGCGCCGCGCCGAAGAAGCCCTGGCCGATGTCGAGGCACGGGCGCGCTTTGCCATCGACGCGGCCGGCATGGGCACCTGGGACATGCGCCCGCAAGAGGGCCTGTTGTTGTGGGACGACCGCTGCAAGACCCTGTTCGGCCTGCCCACCAGCACTGAAATGACCCTGGACGTGTTCTATGCTGGCATCTACCCCGACGACCTGCCGCTGGTGCGCGAGGCGGTGGAGCGCGCCATGCGCCCGGAAAGCGGCGGCCAGTATCGGGTGGAATTTCGCATCGCCCAGCCTCATGGCCAGGAGCCGCGCTGGTTGCTCAGCAGTGGCCAGAGCCAGTTCGTCGACGGCCAGTGCGTACGCTTCTCCGGCGTGCTGCAGGACATCCATACCCAGCGCCTGGCCACCCAGGCACTGCGCCAGCTCAACGAGATGCTCGGGGAACGGGTCGAGCGTCGTACCCGTGAGCGCGACCGCGCCTGGGAACTTTCGCAGGACTTGCTGGCAGTGCTCAACAAGGACCTGACCCCGGTCGCGCTGAACCCCGCCTGGGAAGCCAGCCTGGGCTTTTCCCGCGAGCGCCTGAGCCAGTCCTCGCTGCTGCACCTGCTGCCCGAGCCCGACCAGGAACTGCTGCTCACCGAACTCGCCGCCCTCGCCCATGGCCGTACCAGCGCCCGCTTCGTCGGGCGCGTCTTGCATGCCGGCGGCCAGCATCGCTGGTTGTCGTGGGTGGTGGTGCCGGAAGACACCTTGCTGTACGTGGTGGCACGCGACATCACCAGCGAACGCGAGGCCGCCATGGGCCTGGCCGAAGCCAACGCGCGCCTGCGCGAGCAGATCGACGAACGCGAACGCATCGAGGCAGCGCTGCAACAGATGCAGCGCCTGGAGGCGGTCGGCCAGCTGACCGCTGGCGTGGCCCACGACTTCAACAACCTGCTGACAGTGATCCTGACCGGTGCCAGCTTCCTCGAACGCGACCTGGCCAAGGGCGATCTGGACAAGGCCCGCAGTCGCCTCACGCACATCCGCGAAGCCGGTGAACGCGGCGCCAAGCTGACCTCGCAGTTGCTGGCATTCTCCCGCCGCCAGCGCCTGGAGCCGGTGCCGCTGAACCTCAACCGCACCTTGGCCGGCCTGGAGGAGTTGTTGCGTCGTACCCTGGGCGGCAATGTCTCGGTGCGCCTGGACCTGGAGCCAAGCCTGTGGCGGGCACTGACCGACCCGACCCAGACCGAAATGATCATCCTCAACCTGGCGATCAATGCCCGCGACGCCATGCCTGACGGCGGCCAACTGACCCTGTCGACCCGTAACACCCGCATCGACACCCGCCCGCAGCGCCCGGAAGACCCGGAGCCGGGTGAGTACGTGGTGCTGAGCATCCGCGACACCGGTTGTGGCATGAGCGAAGAGGTGCTGGCAAAGGTGTTCGAACCGTTCTTCACCACCAAGGACATCGGCAAAGGCTCAGGCCTGGGCCTGGCGCAGGTGTTCGGCTTCGCCAAACAATCCGGGGGCGGCGTGCACATCGACACCGCGCCCGGGCGTGGTACCCAGGTGGCGGTATACCTGCCAGCGGTCCAGGATGAAGCCGAAAGTGAGCCGCTGCCGTCGTTGCTCAGTCACTCGATCAGCGCAAGCGGCAACAACCACACGGTATTGCTGGTGGACGATGACCACCTGGTGCGCGACATGCTCGGCGATGTGCTACGCCAGTATGGCTACCAGGTGCGCCAGGCGCACAGCGGCGAACAGGCGCTGGCCTTGCTGGACGACCAGATCGACCTGCTGCTGAGCGATTTCGCCATGCCCGAATTCAACGGCGCACAACTGGCCCTGGCGGCACGCGAACGTTATCCACGCCTGCCCGTGGTGTTGCTGACCGGTTATGCGGAGTTGCAGGGGCTGGAGCTGCCGGGCAGCCTGGTGATCCAGAAGCCGGTACAGGCCGATGAACTGGCCCGGGTGCTGAACGAAATGCTGACGACCCGGGCCGTATAGGCGTGTCGTTGTGTCGCGATGGGCTGCGCAGCAGCCCCCTTGGCATTTTGCGCCACATCTGAATCCTGGCGCTGCTGCGCAGCCCACCGCGACGCAAGGTCACGCCCACAAGGAAATGCAAAAGACAGATACGGCAAAGCCCAGCGCTTACTGTTCAAGCACCGGACCAAGATACGTTTGAAGCTGGAAAATGGCAGGGGCGGCTGGATTCGAACCAACGCATGGCAGGATCAAAACCTGCTGCCTTACCGCTTGGCGACGCCCCTGTATCGGATGCAGCATTTGCTGCCCTGACAATTCCAACTGAGTGACAACCGGGTTGTTGTCTTGGAATGCGCGGCACTTTAACAACAAACTTTCGGTCTGTGAACCCCCTGATGAAAAAAAATTGCCAGAAAACAGCGAGTTAGTCATTTTCGCGTTTTACCCAGTTACCGTCCGTCGCTTTCCGCCCGCCTCGCTTCAACACAATGGCATTCCTCCCTTCCAATCAGATGAGACAACTGCATCGACCATGGAGGACTCCCATGCCCGTTTCTCACGATCTTTACCAGGACCTGCACTACCCACGTGAAATCGTCCAGCAGCGCCGCCAGCAGGACAAGGCGCTGGACCGGCTGCTCGATGAGTACATGGATATCGACAACCAGGTGCTTGCCGCCGAGTCGATCTCGGCCGGCAACTTCGAGGACGAAGACCTGCGTCACCTCAAGGAACGCCGGCTGGCCGTGAAATACATGATCGAGCGCCAACTGGAGCGCAAGCCCTGAACTAACCCGTCAAGGCGGTCAACGTAAGGGGGTCTGGCTCGCCGTCATAGAACTGCACCAGCGCCCGCTGGAACAACGGGTTGTCGGGCGCCGCCCGGGCGAACAGGGTCAGGCACGAACGCAGCTTGAGGTCATCGGGGCTGCCGAGCACTGCCCTGGCACTCTTGTCGCTATGTTGCAGCAGCGCGCACAAGCAAGCTTGCAGGCGCGGTCCGAGCAGCGGGTGAGCGAGGTAGGCCCGCGCTTCGTCGACCCCGGCCAGGGCATAACGCTCGGCCATGGCGCTGCGGCCCAGGCCACCGAGTTGCGGAAACACATACCACATCCAGTGGCTGCGCTTGTGTCCGGCCAGCAGCTCCTGGATCACCTGGTCATACACCCGGTTCTGCGCCTCGACGAAGCGCTCCAGATCATAGTCGGCGTGCATGCTCGGCCCTCCTCGGTATCGGTCATGCCCTTCACTGTACGCCTGCAGGGCCGACCTATCTCGCCAGGCGATCATTGCCGGGCACTTTCTGTATTAGTCAAATTGGCCGCCCTCGGGCAAGCTGCATGCTACCCCGCCGTCGCCCAAGGAGCGTTGCCTTGCCTGCCTGGATCCCTACCCTGCTACGCCAGCTCGGCCAGCGCCTGCGTGGCACCGCCCGGCCGAGCGAACTGCTCGGCTGGTTCGAAGACAAGGCACGCAGCCGCGGTTATCAGCTCAGCGACGGCCAACGCCGGGTGATCCAATGCATGGCCGGGCAACTGGCACAACTCGAACAAGGCCAAGCGCGCAGCCTGTACCTGTACGGGCCGGTGGGGCGCGGCAAGAGCTGGCTGCTCGATGGTTTCTTCCAGGCCGTGCCGATAGCGGCAAAGCAGCGCCTGCATTTCCATGACTTCTTTGCCCGACTCCACCAGGGCATGCACCGCCACCGCGCGCTGGATGATGCGCTGGGTGCGACCCTCGACGAACTGCTGGGCGGCTGCCGGGTGCTGTGCTTCGACGAATTCCACGTCCACGACATTGGCGATGCCATGTTGCTCACGCGCTTGTTCAAGGCCCTGTTCAGCCGCGGCGTGTGGTTGCTGGTAACGTCCAACTATGCGCCTGAAGGGCTGCTGCCCAACCCGTTGTACCATGAGCGCTTCCTGCCGGTGATCCGCCTGATCAACAGCTCGATGGACGTGCTTGAGGTGGGTGGCGACACCGATTTCCGCAGCCTGCCGGCCAACCGCGAACATCAACGTTTCACTCGCGGCTGCTATGCCTGGCCAGGTACGGCGGCACAACGCCAGGCGCTCAGGGTTCCACACCAACAACCGGTAATGCTGGAAGTGAACAAGCGCCCGTTGCGCGCGCTGGCCAGCGATGGCCGACGGGTGCTGTTTGCCTTTGAAGACCTGTGCGAGAACGCCACCGCGGTCATCGACTACCTGGTGCTGGCCGAGCGATACGATGAGTGGACCATCGATGGGCTGGACGATCTTTCGGAATGCTCATTGGCGGCTCAACAGCGCCTGGTCAACCTTGTGGATGTGCTGTATGACCAGGACCGGCAGGTGGTAGTGCTCGGTAAACGGCCGCTGGCAGAGAGCCTGAACGGGCCGCTTGCCGACTTGGTGCGCACGCGCAGCCGGTTGGGGCAGTTGCATCAGCTCGCGCCAGACGAGCCTCATCCACCAAGTTTCTCCATGCTGTCAACTGCCAGTTCTACCAGCTGACCGATCTTCTGAAGCAGCTTCTAATGCACATCCATACCTATGGAGGTGCCTCTCATGTCAAGCAACCCAGCCCTGTGGGCCCGCATTGATCTTCCGCTGCCGGAAGATGAGCCGACCGAACTCATCAACCGCCCGCCCTATCTGGTGGGTGACTACTACTATAGCTCCAAAGCTTCTGTAGATGACTCGGGTGAACCCACGATGGTGCTGACCAAGCTCACGCGCAATGGCGCGGCCGTCGAGGCGTTTGGCGAACACGGCACCGTACGGATCAGGATGCCGTCAGAATCTGCGTCATGGCTATGCTTCGTTGAAAACGGCGATCACCTGGTGTGTAGCGTTGCGCTTCGACGCATTGAGAAGTTCGCTATTTTCCGCCTGAACAAAACTTCAGGCGTGCTGGACCTGACATTCGGCGATCAAGGTTTCAAGCAGGTGGCTTACCCGATCGAAGAGGGTGTTTCCCCTCGTCAGGAAGGCGCCGAGGGATATGCAGGCAGCGTTCCGCAGTTTGCAGATGGCAAACTGCGCCAAGCCGTGAACTCCGGGCTGGCCCAATTTGATCTGCAAGGGAACCTGGACACATCGTTCAATAACGTCGGGATGCGTAGGTTCTTTACCTGGGAGGGCCGGAACCTTTTCACCCTCGAAGTCGTCGCCAGATACGAGGGGACGGAACACGCCGGCTTCTATTACTGCGGCATGCATCGGGTGGGAGGTGATGATGTGCAGGCTTGGGTCGGCGCCTGCGACAAGCATGGCGCAGTCGTCCCTGGCTTTGCACAGCAGGGTGTGTGGATTGTCAAACGCCTGCCAGGACATCCGGACATTGCTCATATCGCCGTTCGTTCTGCCGTGCAAGCCCATGACAGGCTTTATCTGGTAGGTGACGCCGGCGAACGTGGATTCGTGCTTCGCCTGAAACTGGACGGCAGTGTCGACCCGAGTTTCAACGATGGCCAAGCCGTGATTTTCAACCGCCCGGAGTTTGACCGGACGAAGGCATTCGCTGTCATTGCGCATGACAGCGGTATTCTGGTCGGTTGCGCGCACACGTACCCGCTCGAAGATCTGCCAACGGCAATCGTTCGATTGGACGCAAACGGCAAGGTAGATACCTCATTCGCTGACAAAGGCTGGTTGGTCACACCAAATTACCCAGAAAGCAAGGCCCTGCTGATTCTTGCTCACAGCGGCCAGCAGGTCATCGAATTGAGGGGGGAGAAGTTCGTGGCCCGCTACCCACTGTAGCCCTCGAGCGCGTCAGCCGCTGATGAACCCGCTTCAGGAGCGGGCTCATCAGCAGATGGCGCGACGCGGGCGCTGCTCACCCAGCCCTGGGCAAGTCCGCCAGCACCGCTTCGATCTCCCCGAGCACCGCCGGGTCATCCAGGGTCGAAGGCGGCACGTAGTCCTGCCCGTCGGCAATCTTGCGCAGCACGGCCCGCAGGATCTTCCCCGAGCGGGTCTTGGGCAGCCGCTTCACCAGACGTACCCGGTTGAAGCAGGCCAACGCACCAATCTCCTCGCGCACGCTACCCACCAGCTCCACCAGCAACTGCGCCTCGGCGATGCCCTCGCCATCCTTGAGCACCACCAGGGCCAGTGGCACCTGCCCCTTGATCTCGTCATGCACGCCAATTACAGCGCACTCGGCCACTGCCGGATGACGCGCCACCAGGTCCTCCATCTCGCCGGTGGACAGCCGGTGCCCGGACACGTTGATCACGTCATCGGTGCGGCCCATGATGTAGACAAAACCTTCGTCGTCCAGATAACCGCCATCGCCGGTGTGGTAGTACCCCGGGTAGGTGCGCAGGTAAGCCTGCAGGTAACGTTCGTGATCGCCCCACAGCGTCTGGCTGCACCCGGGAGGCAGCGGCAAGGCAATGACGATCGAACCCTGGTGGTTCGGCCCCAGCAAATGGCCCTCGTCATCCAGCACCTGCACATGGTAGCCCGGCACCGCGCGGTTGCTGGACCCCGGCTTTGCCGCGCTGCCCTCCAGCCCGACGCAGGGTGCGGTGACCGGCCAGCCGGTCTCGGTCTGCCACCAATGGTCGTGCACCGGCTTGCCAGTGACCCGCTCCAGCCACTCGTGGGTACTGGAATCGAGTTTCTCACCCGCCAGGAACAACTGGCGCAGCGAACTCAGGTCGTGCTTGCGGATCAGCGCGCCGTCCGGGTCTTCCTTACGGATGGCGCGCATGGCGGTGGGCGCACAGAACAGGGCATTGACCTGGTATTGCTCCACTACCCGCCAGTAGGCCGCAGCGTCCGGGGTGCGGATCGGCTTGCCTTCGTAGAACACCGTGGTGCAGCCACCCATCAGCGGCCCATAGACGATCAGCGAATGGCCGACCACCCAGCCGACATCGGAAATGCCCCACCACACGTCGCCCGCCTGCATGCCGTAGATGTGGCGCATGGCGTAGCACAGCGCCACGGCGTTGCCGCCGTTTTCACGCACGATGCCCTTGGGTTTGCCGGTGGTACCCGAGGTGTACATGATGTACAGCGGGTCGCCCGCATCCAGCTCGACTGGCGGCACCGGATCGGCGCTCGCCAAGGCCTTCTGCCAGTCCAGGTCACGCCCCGCTTGCAGTTCGGCGTGGGCTTGCGGCCGTTGCAGGACCAGCACGTTGCGCGGCTGGTGTCGGGCCAGTTGCAGGGCGCGGTCGACCAGCGGCTTGTAGGCGATCACCCGGTCGAACTCCAGCCCGCAGGATGCCGTCAGCAGCAACGCTGGCCGGGCGTCGTCGATGCGCAAGGCCAGTTCGTTGGCGGCAAAGCCACCGAAAACCACCGAGTGCACCGCACCGATCCGCGCACAGGCCAGCATGGCCATGGCCGCCTGCGGCACCATGGGCATGTAGATGATCACCCCGTCGCCCTTGTTCACCCCCAGTTGGCGCAGCAAACCGGCCAGGCGTGCCACCTCGTCGCGCAACTGATGGTAGGTATAGGCCTGCTGCACGCCGGTCACCGGCGAATCGTAGATCAGCGCCAGCTGCTCGCCCCGACCCTGCTCGATCTGGTGATCGAGGGCCAGGTAGCAGCTGTTCAGGCGGCCATCGGCGAACCAGCGGTGGGTACCGTCGGCATTGTCCTGCAAGGTCAGGGCAGGCTTGCGGTACCAGGCCAGGTGCGCGGCCTGTTCAGCCCAGAATGCGGCAGGGTCGGTAATGGAGTGGGCGTAACTGTGCTGGTAGCTCATATCGAGGGAAACCCGGTATTTGTTGTTATTGAAGGGCGAAACCTGAGTATGGACCGCTACACCGCCACCGCCATGGGACTAACGTCACAACCGACCTGCAAATTTGCAGACAGCGCAAAAGCGCCCCATGACGGTGCGAAGCCTCTAGAATAGGCCACCCCTTTTACCGGCGAGCAGCTCATGGATATAGACCAGGCCCGAACCTTTCTGGAAATCGTGCGTTGCGGCAGCCTGGTTGCCGCCGCCGAGCGCCTGTTCGTGTCGCAGACGGCGATTACCGCGCGGGTGCAGCGCCTGGAACAGCAACTGGGTTGCCAACTGTTCGTGCGCAGCCGCAGCGGCGCCAGCCTCACCAGTGACGGCGAGGCGTTCGTCAGTTATGCCAACCAGCTGGTACAGACCTGGGAAGCCGCGCGCCGCGACCTGCCACTGCCGCAAGGTTGCCAGCAAGTGCTGCATGTCGGCGGCGAGGTCAGCCTGGGCAACCCGATGCTGCTCGACTGGGTCAGCGCCCTGCACCGCGAGCTCCCCAGCCATGCCATCCGTAGCGAGGTGAGCGATGGTGACGCGCTGCTGCGCAAGGTCGAAATGGGCCTGCTGGATGCCGCGCTGGTCTACCAGCCGACCTACGGCCCGGGCCTGCAGGTGGAGCAATTGATGGAAGAAAAGCTGATTCGCGTGCGCCGGGTCGAGCGGCCAGACCCGTACATCTACATCGACTGGGGCGAGGCCTTCCGCCGCCAGCACGATGCCGCCCTGCCCGACTGCGCGCGCCCGGCGCTGAGTTTCAACCTGGGCCCGCTGGCATTGCAGTTCATTCTCGACCAGGGCGGCAGTGGTTACTTCCGCACGCGGGTGGTGCAAGCCTACCTGGACAGCGGAGTGTTCGAGCGGGTACCGCAAGCGCCGGAGTTCACCTACCCCACCTTTCTGGTGTACCCGCGCAAACGCGACAGCGACGCCCTGCAACAGGCTTTTGCCATCCTCCGCAGGCTGATAGCCGCCGGCAGCAGCGACTGGTCACAACGCTGGGACCCGCTGGCCTGAACCCTCTGTGCGGCTGAGCAACTGGCGCTTGAGGCCGGCGATCAGGTCGGTCTGGGTGATCACCCCCACCACCTGGTCGCCATCGACCACCGGCAGACAATGCAGGCCCTGCTCGCACAGCAACGGCAGCAACCGCTCCAGCGGGTGCTGGCTGCTGACGCTGATGACCCGACGGCTCATTACCTGTGCCATGCGTATCGCCTTGCGGCTGAACAAGCCACGCCAACTGAAACGGCCCCGCAGCATGGCCGGGCCGACCAGGTCGCTGAGGCTGACGATACCTACCAGCTTGCCGTGCTGCAGCACCGGCAGGGTTTTCAGGTGATGGCTGGCCAGCATCCGCCAAGCCTGCTCCAGAGTGGTTTCGGGCGAGGCGAACTGAACATCGCGGGACATGACCGAGGCTGCGGTGATACCGCCGAGGCTGCGTTGCAGGGCGTGCTGTTCGGTGGCCAGGATGATGCGTTCCAGTTCGTCACGGGTGACGTCGACGAACTCGCCCAGTTCACCCAGCGCCTGATCCAGGTCTTCACCACGGATGCCGACCCGCTCGCTGGGCAGCGGGTCATGGGTATGGTGCAGGTCCTTGCGTGGCGCGGCGCCTTTCGGGTAGCACACGCCCGTCAGGCGGTTGTAGAGGACCGCAACTGCCACCAGGATCAGCGCATTGAGCAATACCGGCTCCAGCAGCCGATCGCCCATGGCGCTCAGCCCCGAGTCGGCCAGCACCGCGCTCACCGCCACGCCGCCACCTGGGGGGTGCAGGCAGCGCAGCAGGCACATCACCAGGATCGAGATACCCAAGGCAGCGGCGGCCACCCACAACTCGGCGCCGAAGCTCTGGCGCATGGCCAAGCCGACCACGCCGGCCACGGCGTAGCTGCCCAGCACCGGCCAGGGCTGGGCCAACGGGCCGGAATGCACGGCGAACACCAGCACCGCCGATGCCGCCAGCGGACCGAGCAGGTGCAAGGCGATGCCAGTGCCGAAGGCCATGCTGGTCAGCCAGCCGGCGAGGAACAGGCCGAGCAACGCGCCGATAGCGGCACGCAACCATTCTCTAGGGGGAATATTCAGCGGCGCAGGCAATAGCCGCTGCAGACGACTTTCGGAACGCGAGGCAGACATTTAGGTAATCAGGATCTTTTTTTCTGGTTGGAAAGAAAACCCGGCAGCGGTGGCCTGAGTTTCGTGCACGGGATTGTGCCGGGCGGGACCAGATTGGACTAATGCAAAAAAATGCCGGTGCACTGCAATTTTTTTGCATTAGTGATACTGGGGGCCGCTTTGCGGCCCGGCATTATCGAGCCTTGCGCGGCAGGTCGATGCTGACCCGCAACCCACCCAGCGGGCTCTCCAGCAGCGCCAGGCGCCCGCCCCAGGCTTCAACGATATCGCGTACGATGCCAAGCCCCAGGCCATGCCCGTCAACCTGCTCGTCCAGCCGCGAACCACGTTCCAGCACTTGTTGCCGCTGTTCCTCGGGAATACCCGGGCCATCATCATCGACCCACAGCTGGTAGCCCTCGGCATCCGCCGCAACGCCCAGGCGCACCTCGCTGTCGGCCCACTTGCAGGCATTGTCGAGCAGGTTGCCGAGCAATTCGAGGACATCCTCGCGGTCCCATGGCAGCAAAAGCCCGGGCGGCACATCGCTGGCCAGCAACAAGCCCTCGCCATGGATCATGCCCAGCGTCCCCAGCAGCCCCGGCAATTCGGCGTCACAATCGAACTGCGCACCTGGCAGCGCGTCACCCGCCAGCCGCGCCCGGTTCAGCTCGCGTGCCAAGCGTTGCTGGATCTGCTCCAGTTGCTCGCGCATCTGCGCACGGACCTCGGGCAAGTCGTTCAGGCGCTCGCTGGAAGCCAGGCTCAGCAGCACCGCCAGCGGTGTCTTCAGCGCATGGCCAAGGTTGCCCAGTGCATTGCGCGAACGGCGCAGGCTGTCTTCGGTATGCGTCAACAAATGGTTGACCTGCCCCACCAACGGCGCCAGTTCGCTGGGCACTCGGGCGTCCAGCTGTGAGCGCTGGCCCTGCT
The DNA here is from genome assembly GCF_054057835.1 of Pseudomonas sp. TE21394. NCBI lineage: Bacteria > Pseudomonadati > Pseudomonadota > Gammaproteobacteria > Pseudomonadales > Pseudomonadaceae > Pseudomonas > Pseudomonas sp. TE21394. The sequence goes on from NZ_JBSRZR010000001.1 coordinate 5,304,823, forward strand.
GCAACTGGGCGATCTGCTGGCGCGCCCGCTCCAGCGGCCGCAGCGAGCGGGTCACGGTGATGCGCTGCAACACCAGCACCAGGATCAGTGCCACCAGGCCCATGCCCAGGCCGATCTGCTGCATGCGCCGGAACCCTTCGCGTACCGGCGAATAATCCTGCGCCACGCTGATCGAGATGTCCTGGCCCAGGCGCCGGTAGTCGGCGCGCAGGGCCAGCAACTGCTGGCCTTCGGGCCCCAGCGCGTGGCTGTCGGAAAGCCCCGGCGTCGCAGGTTTGGGCATGTCCAGGTCCCACAGCGAGCGAGAGCGCCAGGTGCCTTTATCGAAATCGATGCGGAAGTAATAACCGGAAAATGGCCGCTGGTAAGCCGCCGAGATACGCCGCTCATCCAGTTGCAGGCCCGAAGGCCCGCGCACCAGCGCCACCAGCAGGTTTTCGCTTTCCTTGCGCAGGCCATTTTCCAGGTAGCGCTGCAGGCCGGCCTCGAATAGCCACAAGGTCAGTTGTGCCAGCACCAGGCCGACCACCACCAGTACCGCCACCAGGCCCAGGCTCAGGCGCGCCTGGATCGACTTCACGCCGCGCTCCCGGCATAGATGTAACCTTGCCCGCGACGGGTCTCGATGACACTGCGGCCCAGCTTGCGCCGCAAGTGGTTGACGTGCACTTCCAGCACGTTGGAATCGCGCTCGGTCTCACCGTCGTAAAGGTGTTCGGCCAGATGGCTCTTGGACAGGATCTGCTGCGGATGCAGCATGAAGTAGCGCAACAGGCGGAACTCGGCGGCTGTCAGCTGAATTTCCACGCCATCACGGATCACGCACTGGCGGCTTTCATCCAGCTGCAGGCCGGCCGCTTCCAGCGTCGGCTGGTTGGCCAGCCCACGGGCACGACGCAGCAGAGCCTGGATTCGCAGTTGCAGTTCTTCAGGATGAAAGGGCTTGCTCAGGTAATCGTCAGCCCCGGCCTTCAAGCCTTCGATACGCTCGGCCCACGAGCCGCGCGCGGTGAGGATCAGCACCGGCGTGGCCAACCCGGCAGCGCGCCATTGGGCCAACACTTCAAGGCCCGGCAAGCCTGGCAAGCCAAGGTCGAGGATGATCAGGTCGTAAGGTTCGCTCTGGCCCTGGTACACGGCGTCGCGGCCATCGGCCAGCCAATCGACAGCATAGCCTTGGCGTTGCAGGCCGCTGGTCAGTTCGTCCGCGAGCGGGACATTATCTTCGACTAGCAACAGGCGCATTCAGTCGTCTTCCTCGTCCTTGAGCAGGGTACCGGTGCTGGCATCGAGCTTGATCTCGCGCACCACACCTTCGGTCGTCAGCAACTCGACCTCATATTCGTAGCGATCATCATCTTCTTCCAGTTCGGCCTCCAGCAGGCGCGCCCCGGGGTGACGCCCCAGGGCGGCTTCCAGCAGGTGCTCGAGCGGCAGGATGATGCCCTTCTGGCGCAACTCCAGGGCTTCGTCCTGGTCAAGGTCGCGGGCCATGGCCAGCGAGCATGTGGCCAGCAGCGTCAGCGCAAGGTAGCGTGCCGACCGCGGTAGGTGGATCATCAGTTGTCCCGCGCGTCCTTCAGGACTTCTCCGGTCTTGGCGTCCAGATCGACGTCCCACTCGACATTCTGCGTATCACGCAGCTCGACCTTGTAGATGTAGCGACCGTATTCGTCTTCGAGCTCCGAGTCGGTAACAGTGGCGCCGGGGTGCTTGGCCACGGCGGCGGCCTTGAGCTCATCCAGCGACTTGATGGTCTTGGCATTGACCAGTTTGACGACTTCGTCGGGCTGCACGTCCTTGGCAAAGGCGGCGTTGGCGCCCACGGCGAGGGCGGCGGCGGTGAACAGGGCAGTCAAGGTTTTCATCGTTCTTCTCTCCTGAGAACTGTACAAGTTGTCTACGGGGTTAAGATTACCCAGCAGTCCTTAATTCAACCTGAAAACAATTGCCGGCATGATAGCGCAGGTCAATGGGCCAGCGGCTTGTCGACCTGCACAGCTACCCGGCAGCGTCCCTATAATGCCCAATCACCGCACAAGAGACCCGTCATGAGCGCCATCCAGGTCAAGTATCCCGCCCTTACCTTCAAGGCCGGCCAGCGTGCCCTGCGGCAGATTCGCGAGCGCGGCTTGCAGGCAGGCGACGTCGGCGTGCTGCCGGGCGCGGCGGGCGGGCCGAAGCCGCTAGGCATCCAGGGCCTGGACCTGGCACTGTTCGGGGAATGGCTGCCGTCTGCGCCCCGTCAGCGCGCCCTGATCGGTGCTTCGATTGGTGCCTGGCGCTTTGCCAGCGCCTGCCTCGACGACCCGGTCGCGGGTATCCGTCGCCTGGGCGAACTGTACACCGAGCAGGATTTTGCCAAGGGCGTCACACCCGCCGAGATCAGCCGCAGTTGCCAGCGCATGCTCGATGACCTGTTGCAAGGCCGCGACGGCGAGTTGCTGGCCAACCCGAACTATCGCCTGAACATCCTGGTGGTGAAAAGCCATGGCCACCTCGCCCATGATCACCGCGGCCGCCTGGGCCTTGGCCTGGGCTCGGTGGTGGCCAGCAACCTGCTTGGCCGGGCACGGCTGGCCCGTCATTTCGAGCGCATCATTCTGCACGATGGCCGCGCCACCCCGCCGCTCGAGTCACTTACCGACTTCCCCTCGCGCTGCCTGCCACTGGACCTGACCAACCTGCGCCACGCCCTGCTCGCCTCAGGCTCGATTCCGCTGGTCATGCAAGGGGTCAGGGACATTCCTGGCGCGGGCACCGGCACCTACCGCGACGGCGGCCTGCTCGATTACCACCTCGACCTGCCCTACCGCGGCGACGACCTGGTGCTGTACCCGCACTTCACCGACAAGGTGGTACCCGGCTGGTTCGACAAGGCCCTGCCGTGGCGCAAGGGCGACGCCACGCGCCTGCAGAACGTGCTGCTGATGACACCCTCGCCGCAATACCTGGCCGCCCTGCCCTATGGCAAGCTGCCAGACCGTAACGACTTCAAGCGCTTCATGGGGGACGCTCCGAGCCGCAAGCGTTACTGGTACAAGGCGATTGCCGAAAGCCAGCGCCTGGGCGACGAGTTGCTGGAACTGATCACCACCGGGCGGTTGCACGAACGCCTGCGAGCCTTGTAGCGACCATGCTGGTAGACTGCGCGCATTCTTGATTCATACAGAGTTACGACAGCGTGGAAATCTTCAAGGATTCCACAGTGGATTCCCGCCGAAAACCGAGCGATACCACAAACAGCCATGACGCCCTGAATGCGGCGTCATTGGCGTATCGCCGCGTACCATTCTGTACCTTCCCAATCCCGAAAACGTAGTACATCATCCAGTACATCCAACACACAGCGAGAGGCAATGTACTAGTGGCGCTCACGGACACCGCGGCCAGGCAGGCCAAGCCCCGGGAAAAGGGCTACACCCTTGCAGACTCGCTCGGGCTCACGCTGTACGTCGCCGAAACCGGCGTGAAGAGTTGGCATTTCCGGTTCACATGGCTCGGCAAGCAGGCCAGGATTTCGCTTGGCACATACCCAGAAATAGGTTTGAAGGAGGCCCGTGCGCGGAGAGATGAGGCGCGCGAAGAGGTTGCGCAGGGTATAGATCCGCGCGAATCAAGGAGGGTGAAGAGGACAGAGCGCCTTGGCGCTCAGGAGAGGACATTCCGCCGCGTCTACGACGAGTGGCTGGAATTCAGGAAGGGAAGCCTGACCGAATCGACGGTCAAGATCATCTCGAATGCGATGGAGCTGGATGTACTGCCGGCGTTCGGGCTGCGCCAGATCGATTCGATCAAACGGTCCGACGTAATCACGCTGATTCGCCGCATTGAGCGCCGCGGCTCGGTGACCACCGCCGTCAAGACCAGGCAGTGGATGGGTCAGGTTTTCCGGTATGCGATCGCCACCGGCATGATCGAGAACAACCCCACGGCGGAAATGCACACTGTCACTGAGAAAATGGCTCCGCACAAAAATCGGCCGTTTCTCGCCTTCTCGGAAATGCCGACCATCATCAAGGCCATTGAGGAAAGCCAGTCAGGACTTCAACTTCAGTGCGCCACCAAGCTGCTGATACTCACCGCCTGCCGTCCGGCTGAGGTGCGCAAAGCCGAGTGGGCGGAAATCGACCTCGACACAGCGACCTGGTCAATCCCTGCCAGCAAGATGAAGATGCGCCGCGATCACGTAGTACCGCTGTCGCGCCAGGCGGTAGAGATCCTGCGCTTGATGCTGCCGATATCCGGCAACCTGAAATACGTGTTCCCGAACCGAACTGATGCCGTTCGGCCGATCGGCATCAACTACGCGGTAAACCTGCTGGACCGTTGCGGCTATACCGGCAGGCAGTCACCCCACGGGTTCCGGCACCTATTTTCCACGGAGATGAACAGCCGCGGATATAACAAGGACTGGATCGAGCGTCAGCTGGCCCACGCCGACAGCAGCGCCATCCGTGATGTGTATAACCACGCCACCTATATAGAGCAGCGCAGAGAGATGATGCAGACCTGGGCCGATATGGTGCTTCCACCAAAAAGTTAGGTCGTCCGCGCCGGGATCATTCCTGCTCCTGCAGCGCCCACAGCCTTGCCGCCTCGGCCAGTTCCAGCATGTCCACCAGGTCACCCTCGTCGATCTCCTGCCGCCGGTGCGCAGCATAGGCCATCTCGCTGAGCACCGCCGCTCGGCCATCGGGATCTTCGACCAAGGCGACCTGATCGTCCAATTCAGCCACCCAGGCCTGCGGGAGGTCAGTTGCCATACTCGCCTACCGCCCGGCACCACCACGACTGCGCATACAGCACGCCGTCAATCTCCTCAACGCCATTTATGTTCATCCCGAGCTGAGCCATTCCGTTGACCCTGGCATCGTGCAGGCGTGGGACGATGTCATCGCTGGGTGTCGGGTTGAACACCCAGGCCTGGGTCGACTCCCGACCCAGCGGCTCGCTGTAGTGGTCGCCGATGTGGATGTCGGCCCGCAGAGGCTGGATTTTCTTGAGCTGATCGGAAGGGATGGCCACGCCATTCACGCGACGGCGGACGATGAGGAAATACATGCTGCACCAAATACTGTATATGGATACAGTATTTCAGCATCAGGAAACGCAAAGACGCCAGTACCGCTCGGCGGACTATGCTTGTTTGCTCAGGCAGGAGGGCCGCGCATGTGTGGAAGGCTGAGCCAGTACCGAGGCATACACGATTTCGTTGAGACCTTGAGCCTGCCAGAGGCCTGGCGGAACAACGTCGGCGACCAGCCGCTTGGCCGGTACAACGTCGCGCCGACCACGCCGGTAGCAGTGCTGCGGGTTGATGACGCAGGCCCTCGGGCGGACCTGGTGAGGTGGGGATGGCGGCCGCATTGGGCGACCGACCGTGCTGCGCCGATCAATGCCCGGGTCGAAAAAGTAGCGCATGGCCCTTTCTTCCGCTCGATCTGGCCGCATCGGGCCATTACGCCCATCGACGGCTGGTATGAATGGGTGGACGAAGGCGGACCGAAGAAGCAGCCGTACTACATCCGGCGCCGAGATGGGCGCCCTGCCCTATGCGCCAGCATCGGCCAGTTCACCGGCAGCGAGCACGACGGATTTGTCATCATCACCGCTGATGCCCAGGGCGGGATGGTCGATGTCCACGACCGCAGACCTGTCGTGCTGTCGCCAGAATTGGCCTACGAGTGGATTGGGGCAGAAATGTCAAGCGAGCATGCTGAGCAACTCGTGCTAAACCTGGGCGAGCCGGCCGGGGCCTTTGAGTGGTACCGGGTTAACACGGCCGTTGGCAATGTGCGCAACCAGGGCGCCGAGCTGATCGAACCGATTAGTGAATCGGACCAGCAGGGCCGCCTAACGCTTTGAGCTGGTAGTCGGTGACAGCCTGGCTCTGTGACTCGGCAATCATCCGCAGACGCTCCACCTCTTCCGCTGGGGCTCCCGAGGCCTTCGCTTCATGGTGACGCTTCCATGCCTGCACGGCGTCGGTATACATGGGATGGTCAGGGTAGAGGATCGGCGGCTTACACTTCATAGGGGTTCCATCCTGAGGAGGCCATCACTGAATAGTAGATGGTGCGCGCCCTGCTTGGATTAACTGGTAATCGATAACCGCTTGGTATAGAGAATCCGCCAGTAGGCGTAGACGCTCTACTTCTTCAGGCGGCGCGCCACGGTCTTGTGCTTGGTGGTACTCCCGAAGGGCGTCGATTGCCTGTTGGATCAGAGGCTCACCAGCCTCAACCATCCCAATGAAGGTGCGCTTGTCCACTGCCCTGCTCCGTAACTTGATCTGCAAATCATAGAACATACCAGCAGGTTTTAGGCTCACGGCTATCCACGCATTGCCAATAATGCCATTATGCCACTTCCATCACATTACCAGTGGACACCGTAATGCTATTGACCAAAAGCTGTCATTCGGAAGATAACATTTCACGCAGAAAGACATTAAAACTTGCAACACTAGAGCACTATAGAAAAACCGAAATCGAACAAATAGCGGACGCTGACGAAGGGCGACTATTTTTCGACATAGATATCGAATCACCTATTACGGTTGACAAAAAGTGGTTTAACACCTTATTTCAAAGGCAAATCGGATTTGGCGATGATGGATGCGAGGCAGTCCATTTCCCTGGAATTTTCGAAGCAAAGGTAAACAAACAATTTAAATTTAGTTCGAAAAGTGCTTCGCACGCCATCATTGAGCACGGCCAGATCTCAATCCAGCGGCAGGCAGTTAGCAGTCTCGTTTTCTGCATGTCTGAGTCAGCAGAGCCTGGTGACTGCAGAGGAATATTCCCTGACTACGACGATGAATGGAGTATTAACAGAGAAAATCTCGGAAACTTTATAGTTGAGCTTGTTGATTGCATATATGAAAGATTGCTAGACCCAAATGAAAAACATGTTATCCCAAAAGAAATCGACCCAAAAGAAATCGAAATTCACATGGATAATATGTCTGTCTTTTACGCAGATAGAAAAATCTCAATAACCAAAGACAACATGCTCGACATTAACAGCCTAATGAGCCACATGGCTCACACCGCATTCATCAAACCAACCAGATTCAAAAAAGAGCGAGAGTATAGACTGAACTTCGTGCTAGTACACAAAGGCATAAACATAGACCCACTTCTCGACACGGTTATAGTCAAAGCGAGTGACAAGTTGATGGAGTATGTTATCTAACACCTACCGATATAGCCTCGCAGGCAAGGCCAGCTATTCGACTTCGCTCAAGCGCCTCTGCGAGGCTTTCCGCCATTCGGTCAGCTTCCTCAAGCAATCCCCCGAGCACCACGACGGCAGAGGCTCCTGCCTGGCGCTGCTGGGCAGCGATGGTGTCACAGGTGGCTCGGTGACCGGCCCGCAGTCTGGCGATTTCCCCGCGCAGCCCACCAGCAGCAGACTCAGCAGCAGCGGCGCGGCCTTGGGCCAGCTCCAGTTGTTGTCGTGCATTCTCACCCTCCTTGTCCGCCACGGCCTGGCGTCGCTGTTCTTCAGTTCTGGCCTGGGCTGCGGCGCGCCGGTCACGCTCAGCCACCTGCAGGCGGTAGTCGGCCAACTCGATCCGGGCAGCACCGGTTTCGCCCTGGGCAACCACCACCCGGTACTGCTGGCCACCGGCGACAAGAACCAGGGCGATCAGCCACCAGCACCAGGCCGGCACCGCGCCGAGCCAGGTCATGCCAGGGCCCTCCGCACGCCTTCGTCGATCACTTGGTCCTTGTACGGGTTGCCACCGTTCTCGTGCACGATGATGCCGAGCACCATCCCGCGCAGCGTGGCCGGGTCCTTGATGTTGATCGGGTCGGTGGGTCGCACGCCGATGCGCTTGGCCACGGCCGCAGCATAAGCCTGGGTGTCGTTCTCGCTGCTCGGCGCCCAGCGGTTGATGGTTTCGAGCACAGTATCGATGCCCTTCCCGCCCACGCTGGGCATTCCGTCTTTGCCGCGGTAGTTGATCAGCAGCTTGCCCAGGGCCCGGATGCCGTTCTCCGGCTCGTCGAACCGGGCGAAGCGCGGCTTGGCCACGCCAACCTCCATGCCCAGCTGGCCCTGCCAGGCGTTGCGGGGATTGAAATTGATGTTGCCGGGGTTGTTGTTCCGAACGCCACGAGGAGTGCTCATTCAACGCCCTCCTGTACCGGATCAACATCCTGCACCGACACGGTTACCTCGGCGGTGTAGCGCTTGAGCACCTGGGCAACCAGCAGCACGGAGTTCGGCTGAGTGCGCAGCAGGTCGCGGGCGGCTGCGTCGGCCTGCTCAGCTGTACCGTGCTCGGTTTGGTGTACCGGATCGAAGGCATTGGTTTTGTTGAGGACAATGAACGGCATGGGTTTTCTCCAGGCAAAAAAATACCGCCGGGCGGCGGTTGGGTTGGGGTGTCGTCGAATCAGGCCGGCAGGTCAGGCCAATCAATGGTTTCAGGGAAACCGGGCTGCTCGGGCAAACGGTTGAGCGCAACGCGATAGCGCTTCCAGGCCTTCAGCGCGTCGGTCTCCTTGGGAGTGGCCTCTTCCAGGTCTACCGCATCCTGCAGCGGAGCGATCGCCATATCCGCGGCCGCTCGGCGCTGGGCAATCTCCGCCGTGGCGGTCGCATGCAGTTGCTTGGAGGCGGCCAGGGCCTTGTCCTCGACAGTTACCAGCTGGCTCCAATCGATCGCAGCAATTCCCACTGCCGGCGCCGGCTGTTCGGCGGCCGGAATCGGCAGCGCGACCAGGCCATCAGCCGGCGACACGATGTCACGCGGAAAGCGTGCCGCCTGACTGGCATCAATCGGCAATGGGAGCTGCAGCGTCACTACCAGCTCGCCGGCCACACGCTCGACCGGCGCGATCACCCAAGGGCAACCGGTGGCCTCGGCCGGCAACGTGGCGCCATCCGGCAGCGGGGAAAAGTCCAAGGTCAGACCGTTAATGGTCAGGCTGTCACCTTGCTTGTAGATCGTCAGCGAGGCCGGGGCAATCGGCAGAACTGGGCTTAACTGAATACGCATTAGAACCACCTGCCTATTGCAAGATACTGATATTGGATGTCAGCGTTTGTGGCGAAACGGTATGACCATGAGTTCGCTTCTGCGAAGGTTGTTGACGCTCCCCACCACACGCCGTTGTAGGCCTGCTGTCCGATCGCAGATTGATCCCCGCTGGCTCCTACGCTGCTCAGCGGGTTGGCAAATACTCGTGGTACAGCTGCAAACACCGCAGGGAAATTGGACCGCCCAACGGATGAGCTGCCAAGCGCTTGCTTCGGCAGGGTGATTACTCCCCAGCAAATCTGGGTGCCATCAGCCAGGCGGATAAATTCGCCGTTGGCGTTGGAGCCGCGTTGTAGCAGCGCGCCAGTGGGCACACCGCCGGCCTGGCTGACGGCGCCGAGAATGTTGCTCTTCTGGAAGCCGGTGGCAATCCAGTTGTACAACTCGTCAAAGTTTGCGATCGCCTTCAACCAGGCGCTTCGACGGTCGTCCCCTCCGGCGCCGTTAGGCGCGCTTCCTAGGTTGATTACTTGCTTTGCCATATAGAGTCCTTAAAGCGGCTTCATTGGCCTGGAGGCGAACAGCGTTCGCCCGTTGGCTGTGAGCGGGTTGATCCCCGAGGCGTTGTCGCAATACATCTGCAAGACTGAGCGGTTACCAGGCAAGAAACCTCCGAAGTTGGCCCGGATCGGCTGGGTGGTCTGCTGAATGTTGGTGCAGGAGAACAAGGCATTGGCCAGCACATAGTCGTCATAGCTGCCAGTCCATGGCATTTGCTGGCTCGGGGCGTAGTAGGCACCCACGGCAATCGGGTTGCCGGCCTGAATGAAACTGTTGCTGGCTGGCTGACCGTTCAGCAACGACAGGTTGGCTGTCGTGACAAACGTCCGGTTGCCAGAGGCGTCTCGAACGGATGCACCATAGTTGTCTGTCGGTGTGTTGGGGGTCATGTAGCTCGCGCAGAACCACTTGATCTGCATTGGATACAACGCGACCTCGCCATGCGCCTGATTGTTGTTCCAAGCCTTTATGCGAAACCCCGTCCAATTGCCCGGACTTCCTTTCACATGGAAGTTGCCAACCATCATGTAGTTGGCAGCGTTGAGAAAAATCAGCGGGCGCTCATAGGTAGTGATTGGTGTTGCGAACGTCACCTCACCCCACTGGATCTGCGAACCGCTTCCTGGGCCTTGAAAACCGATGTTCAGGTCGCCGCTGTAACGGATCGTTAGCACCCGGTTTACGGCGTCGATTTGGGTGCGAACATTGTTGTTGAAAGCCCGTATCCCGTAGCTGCCCGGCGCTGAGAAGGGCTCACCGCCCTGGGACAGAATCATTACCTGCCACTGCCTATTTGCAGCTTGACGCAACTGAAGCTGTCCCGGGGAGTACCAGGCCTGAGGGCTGTATGTTTCCTCACCTCCATCAAACAAAGCGTCAACCACAACAAATGACGTGGCCTGTATCTCGGGAATTGCGATGTACTGATCAAAGGCACCACTTCCGGTGACCTGCAGCATTTTCAACGACCGGATTGGAGTGATTGTCGTGTCCAACGTAATGGCACCGGACGCATCCCGCGCCCGGAGCCCATACAGATCAGCCATCAGGTAAGCCTCCCGACTGCTGTCCGTTCGACGCCATTGGCGTCGTAGACGTACAGACCGCCGTTGTTGAGCAGCGTTGAACCGTTGGCATCCTGCCCCCTCAGCGTGAACGTACCCGCTGCGAAGTTGATCTCCAGCAACGGTAGGCCCTGGGCGTTCAGCGCAGCAGATCGAATGGTCATACCGGCCACAATCTGCTGAATGAACGCGGTATTGATCACCGCCTGGTTGATGAACACCTGTCCGCCTTCGACCACGAACGGAAGGATCGTCTGGCCGTTCAGGCTGTCGATGATCGCCAGCCGTTGGGCCATCAACAGGATCTCGCCCTCCTCTCCATTGCTGCCGATCGCGATGCCCGAGACGACCTTGCGACCGCCCTGGTTCGTCTCGACCTTCAGCGTGGTTTGAGCCGATACCCTTCCGTTGATGTCAGCCATGACCTCACTGACCTGCTGAACCGACGCATTGGTCTGGCCTATCTGCGCCTGGACCGTTTCTACCTGCCGCCCCATGGCGATGCCGTCCTCGATCCGGGCCGATTGCTCGGTCCAGACACCCACCAGGCCACCCGTAGCGCCAGCTAGGCCGGAGCTGTCACCTTCCATTTCCGGATTCACCTGGACATACAGCCCATCCAGGCGATTGGCCTGCGCGGTTATGGCCGTGCCCTGCTGCTTCACAACCGTGTCCATCTGGCTGATGGCAGTGGCCTGACCACTAACCGCTCGAGCACTGGGCCCGGCAACAAACGGCGACGGGGTGCTGCTCTCCCCGATTCGCTTCTCGACCATGATCGAGTCCACCACCATCGATGCGCTTGGCGCTGCATGCCGGTTCGGATAGATCAGCAAACCGACCTTGCCGCTTTCCGTAATGGTGATTGGGAACGTGATGCGCGTACGCTCAGTGGTATACGGCTGAGTTACCGAGCGAGAGGTCACTCCGTCGTATAGGTTGGCCATCATGGAACCGGCCGTGCCGCCTTTCACATACATCGACACCAGGTAAACACCAGGCTCAACCCGGATGTTGAAGGCCGTCGGATTGTTGGTTGGAGCTAGCACAATGTAAGAAAACAGGCTGTTGGTATCTGCTACCAGAGAGTAGCCAAACCCGGAGTCAGCCTCAGGCACCGCCACTCCAGTCTTGGTCAACAACGCGCCCCCAGTGACTGGCAACGCAGCCGAAGTCAGCCAGCTGTAGACACTGTCGAGCAGATTGGCGCCGCTCCCCCCAATTCCGCCCACGCTGCTTTGCAGTTGCGTCAGTGCCTGGCCCTGGCTGGTCAGGGTGTCGCCTTGCTGGGTGACACTCGCGCCAAGGGTGGTGATGGCATCCGCGTTAGCAGTGTCGGCAGCGGTGACGCGGCGCGCAACGATGTTGCACCACAGCGACCGACCAGTGCCGTCCGCCGGCTCCGTACGGGTTAAGAACCGTGCCGATACAGCACCCGCCGGCGCAGTAATGCGCCCGGCGTAGGACTTAAATCCTGTCGCCGCAGCCACCACCGAGAAAGCGTTGAAATAGCCCAGGTTGGTTCCAGCTTTGTCGAAGAACTGCATCTGCAGCCGGGCTGTTTGACCAGATGTCATGTAGCCCGGCCAGACATCTGCCGACAGATCAAACTGTTCGCCGCCAGCAGTCACTATGTTTGTTTCCACCCCGCAGAAGCTGTTCGTATAGAACGAAACGCCTTTGCCGGCTGAGGGATGCGCCGAGACGTTGGTTATCCGGGCATCACCGGTCCAAGGATCAATAAGGCCATCCTCGAAACTGCCACGCAGGATCAGGTTGTCAGGTTGCTGACCGATGGACGCCTTGATCTGGGTAATCGAGGTGCCTTGGCTGGTGATGGTTGTGCCCTGCTGCGTTACGGTCGTCTGCAGGGCCTGTAGTGCCGACACATCAGCCTTGCTGGCCAGCTGAGCGATGGCAGATGCCGCCGCTGCCGCCGCGTCGGTGGCCACCTTGTCGGTCACCGCCACCCAGGCCGACCCGTTCCAGCGCTTCGGCGTGTTGGCGTTGTTGGTGGTATCAATCCAAAGGTTCTGCGCCAGACGCTTGGCTGCTACCGGCGCAGTGGAACCGTATATCACCTCCCCCTTTGCACCCGCTGCATCCGACGCTGCCTGGGCCGCCTGCTGCGCGGCAGTGACCTTGCCGTTGGTGGTATCGAGGCTGTTGGTCAGACCGGTGATCGCCGAGCCCTGCGAGGTGAGTCCCTGCTCGGTCTGCGTCACGCGGTTGGCGATCGAGTCCACCGTCGAGGCATTCGCCTTGCCATCGAGACTCGTCTGCACCGAATCGATACGTTGCGCCTGGGCTGTCAACTCGCCGTCCTGCTCGGTGACCTTGGTCTCTACCGTGGTCACGCGCGCGGCCAAGCCAGTTGCCGTGCGCACTGCCTGGCCGACGTCGGTCCAGTAGGTGGCATTCGGCGGCGGGGTGTTGAGCGGAACCGCCTGGCGGGCTTGGTAAATCTTTCCATCGGCGCCCAGCACACCCTGGTCCATGGTGTAGGTCTTGTCCGGGTCGTAGGGCATTGAATCGGCCAGGTCGGTAACGGCGTCGATCTGCTCCTGCAGCTGGTCGTTGACCTCCTTGAGGCGAGCATTAACAGACCCGGGCATGGTCGGCGGGCCAGAGATAAGTCCGATGTTCTCGCGCAAAGCCGGCGCCAGCTGTCCGTTTTCGATCTTGTCCTTCAGCGCATCGAGCATGTTCTCGACATCAGTCGATGTAGAGGCCACCACTTTCAGGAAGGCGCTCACCCCGTAGGCATTCTTCGAGCGAACGAAATAGGCATAGTTGGTGGCAAATGCCAGGCCGGTGTGGGTCAGGGACAGGCCTTGGCCCAGGTACTCACCCTCGGTTGCCTGCGGGTTCGTCGAGAAGAAGTACTCGTAGGTGCCGCCGTTGAGTCCATGCAGTGTATTGCTCGGGATCAGAGTAATGGTGTCGATGGTCGCCTGGACAACACACGACTCCGGGATTGGCGGACCGTCGATACTCACCGTGATGCTGGCCTCGCCGGAGCGAGTCAGCGGCCCAAGAGCGGCCACGCTCATGGTGTAACTACCCGATGGAAGACCAGACAGAGGCAGCTTGAGCGCCGTCGCCGGCACCTGTTGCGCCTGAACTGCGGTCGAGCCTTGGCGAACCGTGATGGCGTAACTGATCACCACGCCAGAAGGCGCCGCCCAGGACAAAATGCCTTGTACCGACTCGGCGTTATCATCGGTTGACCAAGTGAGCCCAGTGGGACTACCCAGGCCACCCGCCGGCATTTTGATAAAGCCGATTGGGTTGTATGGCTGGCCAACGGCGTCGTCAAACTGTGCAGGGTCGTACTGCTGCAGCTGGGCGGTACACCCTTGATCCGCCCCCATACTCCAGTTGGTGACGATGAACTCGCCCAGGATGTTCAGTGACGGCAGGTTCACGCGCACGGCTCGGCCTGGCCGGCAGTTGTAGCCCAGGAAGTTCATGGGAATGCTGATGGTGCCGCCCGCGCGCCGGCGGCGCAGCTCGATGCTGGCCAAGCGCTGGGCCTGGTAGGCATCAGTGACGTAGGAAAAGGACAGCGTTTCTGCAGCCTCGCCGCCGTCCTCGATGACCCATTCTGCAATGCTGACCTCGGGGTAGTCGGTCTCCGTCCACGATTGAGAAGTGTCAATGAACGTGCCGCGCACGGTGTTGATCGCGGCGTCGTTGGTCGGCTCGGTGCTGCCGATGATGGTGCCGACCACCATGTCCTCGGTGATCTCGAAGTCGTACGGACCGTAGTAGGCCCCAGCCTGGAACATCCAGCGACCACCCACACGGATAGTCCGGCCGCCGCAGGCAGCTTCGAGCTTCTGCAGTACGTTCGTACGCTGCTCGTCGGCCCCGATCACACAACTGCTGCGATAACGCGGGCTGGTGGTGTTGTCAGGGTTGGCGACCGACTCGTCGCAGATGTTGGCGCCGCTGGCGAACGTCTCGAACACGATCTCATCGTCCGGCACGCCGCAGCGGTTGCGCAGGAACCAGAGGATGTGGAGCGCGGTGTTTTCGGAGTACACAGACATGCCGCTGCGCGGGTCGTAGATGTCATTGCGGCCACGGACGATGAAGCGTGCGTCAGGGATGCCGGACGGGAATTTCTCGGCGCTGTACTTGAGCGACAGGCGCACGAACGACAGCCCGCGGCCGATCTGCTCGCCTTTCCAGTCCGGGCAGTTGGCCTTGAGGAAGGCGTTCACCTGGGTCGGGTTGACGACCAGCTCATAGGAGGCATGTTCGCCATAGGTGGCGATCTCCTCCTCGCCCAGATAGATGTTCTCCAATGCGTCGACCGGGCCTTCACAAAGGACGTAGACCAGGTGCAGCCACTCGCCATCGGTTTGATCACCGACCTGCTCCTGCGCCCAGACCAGCACGCCACCCGTGCTGACCCGGCCAAGGATGAAGCGGGCGGGCGCCTTGGACGAGCGAACGGTCTGAGCCGAAGGCTCATTGTCGCGCATCGGCGACTTGGTGTTCAGCTTCTCCTGCTGCTCGGCCATGTAGAACGCCAGGCCGGCACCAATGGCGGCGCCCACCGGGCCGCCTTGCACGAAGCCAATGACCGCGCCGACGGCGACCTGAGCAATCTTCCTGACGCCACCTGACATTATTCAACTCTCCAGACTGCAAGCGGGTCGCACACCACGCGGGCCACCCCGTCGTCAGTGGTCGCCCAGAATTCGTTTGCCCAGTACACGGCCATGGACCGGCCACCAGGCGCTTCGTACATCGCAATGTCACCGCGCTGGATGAAAGCCGGCGCAACCTGGGCGAAGCAGGCATCCCAAGCCGCCTCGAGGCTGCCGTGCCGCTTCTTCAGAGCCCGCTTCGCGCCCGCCTCGGTCTTGTAGGTGCCGCGATACGCCTCGGCCGGGTCGGTACCGCACACCGCTACCGCGCAGTCCGCCGCAAACAGGCAGCAATCGAATTCACCCCATGAAAAAGGCCGCTCTAAGGCGGCCTTTATCACTTCGCTGAGGCGAGTGGTCCAGTCTCGGTAGCGCATGGCTATTTCTCGTAGGTGAACGTCGGGGAGTCCTTCTTGGAGCCCCAGTAGATGGGCCATTCGGACATTTGGGCGATGGCATAGAAGAAGCGGTCGCCCTGGTGGCGGGCGCGGTGGTTCTCGTCGGTGAAGCGCTCGGTACCCGTGCGGCTCCACTCGGCCATCCGGTCAACGATCGGGACGGTGATCTTGTTGCCGTCCTCGCCGTTGCCGGCGTAGGAAAAGGTGGCGGCGTCCATGCGGCCGGAGAACAGAATGTCGGCGGCGTAGTTGCCCTGCTCGTCGAACACGACAAACATCAGCTTGCCAGAGCGCCCGCGGCAGCCACGGATATTGGTCTCGGTGATGATGTAGCTGTCCAGGCCGGTGAGTGCTAGGTCGATCGACATGGGCGAGTTCGAGTTGTCGCTCTCCTGCGACTGCCCTACCTCGCCGAACTGCCCTACCCCCAGATACGTGATGCCGCCGATCACCAGGTCGCCGGTACCCGTGTGCGCGTATACAGGGCCGTCTTCAAAGTCGAGCTGGCAGGCGTACACGCTGAGGAATTTTCCGGTGGCGATGATATCTACCACGCTCTGGCTGAATGGGAACGTCGAGGGCATCAGAAGGCCTCCCTGAACTGGTAACTGCCACTGGCCACAACCGGCCGCACCGTCATGTTCCACGTGTCCTGCGTCATGCGGCATTCGGCGTAGGGGTTGAGGTATTCAACCGGCGTACCGGCGATCAGCGATTTGCGGATGCGCTTGTTGACCGACACGATGGCCTGGCCTTGGGCGTTGGAAGCAGCAGGCTCCACCACTTCGAACATCTCCCCGGCCACGGTGAGGTAATCCCCCACGGCGAAAACTGGGGTGTTCGCGGCGGCGCCGGCCACCGTGATGGCCCGGGCCTGGGCCACCCCTGACACAACGGTGAGGCTTCCCACGCTCACCTTTCGGGTCCGGGTGAACGCCGGCAGGTTGAACGTGCCGAAAAGCCCGTCCAGGCGCCCGAGGAACGCCGACAGCTCGCGCTCCTGCTCACGGGTAAGCAGACCGAACGTCAGGGTGCACTGCCAGTACGCGCCCGGCTGCCCGACGATCTGCTGGGCGTTCGAGAGCGTCGAGGTAAAGGCGCGGCTGTTGTTGACTAAGCCCCACGTCATTTCAGATGGGCGCAGCGATGCCGGCCATTGGATAGCCATGCAGTACTCCTTCTTACTATCGGTTGCGGGCGATCAGCTGCCGCGCCGGCCCGTTCATCTTGAAGTCGCGCAGCATCAGGTTGTAGCCATCCTGCGCGCCCTTCTGGGCTGCCTGCTGAATGCGGGCCAGGGTCGCTTCGTCTGCGGTGCCTTGCACGCTGATGTGCTGGATGATGGACGGCATGGCGCCAGTTGAAGGCGCTGCCGGAACTGCTGCAGCCGCAACCGCAGGGCTCACCCCGACGAAACCGCCACTGGCGTATCCTTTGGCGTTCAAGCGATCCAGATAATCGCGAGCCCCGGGCTGACTTACCACCTCTTTGCGGATCACATATTCGCCGCCGTGGACCACGCCCATCGGCTCGAACTTGCCACCGTCACCGGTGTAGCCGCCAGTCGAGAAGCCAGACCGAGAGATCGTCTCGCTGAACCCTGTCATGGTGCCGCTGCCGGATGCCGCCGCCCCGCCACCACCCAGGAACCCAAGCGCAGACCCAAGGAAGCCTGCCGCTGCCTGCCGGACCTGAATACGGATGAGATCTTCGACAACCTGGTCAGCGAAGTCCTTGAAGGAAAGCTTGCCGGTCTTCACGAAATCGACCACTGCACCTTCCATGTTGCCGAAGGCGTTATTGAACAGGTCGCGAGTCTGCCCTGCTACATCTCTGGCGCTATCCAAATAGTCTTGGAAAGCGCCGCGGGCGCCGTTGCTCCAGTCTGCCTGGGCCTGATCGATCTGGGCCCAGCCATCGCGCTGTGCAGCAACCCGTTTCTGCAGGAACTCACGCTCGATATCGATCTGGGCTTGCAGGTCCTGGCGCTGCTTCTCGCCTTGGGCGTTGGCCAGCTCAGTCTGCAGCTGCAGGATGCGGTTGTTCGTCTCCTGCTCAATCCGCAGGCGCTCCTGCATGCGATAGGCGTCCTTCTGGCCCATGCCCACGGCGTCCGCCTGGGCGGCGTACTCCATGCGCTGGGTGGCCAACTGCCGCTCCATTTGCGCGCGGTACTGCTCGGCCTGGGTCAGGCCCTGCGCGCCCTTGATCGCGGCGGCATAGTTCATGGAGGCCTGAGCCAGCGCCTTGCCGTATTCCTCCTGGCTGATCTTGCCTTTGCTCAGCGCCAGGTCCAGCTGGCCCTGCTCCTTGGTCAGCGCCCGGGCGGCCTGAGCTGCTGGGTCGTACTGGCCATAGAGGCGAGCGAAGGTGTTTTCCGCCTCGGCAACGCCGCGATTGACGTTCTTCGGCGCGTTCTTCTTCGCCTCGCGGGTTTTGATCTCCGCGATTTCCTGCTCAATGTTCTTCCGGGCTGTGGCGTATTTTGTTTCTTGCTCAGAATTGAAGCCGCCCGCCGCCATCGCATCGGCACGGGCCTTGTCGAGATCCTCCAGCTGTTTCTGCAGCTTCTGGGTCTGGGTTTGCGCGGCAGTGAACGTCGAGTTGATCAAGTCAACGCCTTTTTTGCCGGAGTCTTGAACAAACCTGTTGGTGTTCCCTTCCCACGCCTTCCAGGCTTCGTCGGCAATACGGCCTTGCAGCTCAGTGGCTCGCTTTTCGAGCGCTTTCAGGCTGTCCGGGTTCACACCCATGAGGCTGCTCGCAGCAGAACCAAACTTGCCGATGGATTTACGCGCTTCGGCGATCTGGTTGTAGACGTCAGCCAACTCCTGCTCTGGAGTGGTCTTTCTACCGACATCCAGCATCGCGTCCCAGGCTTTCTTGGCGAAGCTGCCCAGGGATTGCCAAGCGGACTCAAGAGAGCCGAGATTGCTCTCCATCTCTGCCGACCTGGAACTCAATGCAGTAGCATAAAGATCGGTAGCGGCCCTGGCGGCATCAATTGTTTTCCCCTGTTTTTCCAAGGAGAGGATGTTCGCGTACTGGCTTGCAGTAAGGAAGTTGAGCTCTGCATCGAGCTTCTTCACCGCCTCAACTGGACCTTTAGCGATCTCATTGAAGGACTGGACCACCTTGGTAACGTCTTCCCCGGTCTGCTTCGACCAGGCCAGTGATGCCTTGGTGATCTGCGCATACATCGGGGTGAGGGCGTTACCGGCCCCGGCAAGCTGTTCGAGAACCTTCGATGCCGCGCCAACCGTCGCGCCTGTAGCAGCGACCTGTTCTGCAAGGCCTGCCAGTTCGCTGTAGCTGGTACCAGCAGCGTTTCCGTTTCGGATGATCGCATCGGTAAGCCGATCCGACTCCTCGGAGCCCTTGTAGTATGCCAGGGCCAGCGTTCCGGCTGCTGCGGCCGCCACTGTGAACGGATTCACCAGGCCAAGGACATAACCACCAAGAGCCTTGGCGGCTGGAAGAACGCCGCCAAACATATCCTTAAGCTGGCCGCCTTGCTGCAGGAAGACCGTAAGCGGTGCTTGACCGCCCTGAAGGCTGACCGCGATATCGGTAAACTGGGCAGGCACTCCACGCAATGCTGCCTGGTAAGCCTTGGCCGACATTCCAGCCTTGTTCATGGTCGTGGTGGTTTCGCCGAGAGCTTCTCGCATCGTGTTAATGCGCTGGGTGTACTCGACGAATGTGTCGCTCTCGACGACGCCAGCCTTCTTCAGCTTGGCCAGCTTTTCCTGCATGTCGTCAAGACGGCCCAAGGCGACAACCGTGGGGTTGATCTGACCCAGCAACTGGGCGAGCTCTTTGCGCTGATCATCAAGGCTACTGCTCACACCATCGGCAGATGAGGCCGCTGCATCGCCGGCCCTCTCCATGCGCTCAAGGGATGTTGTCAGGTCGTCCGCATTGCGCTTTGCGCCCCGCGAGTCGATCGTTACCGCCAGGCGGGATTCCTGGGTCATACCTTTCTCCGGGCATAAAAAAACCCGCCGAAGCGGGTCTTGTATGTGTTTGGTGTTAGCTCCCCACTAGGGAGCTGCCACAGTGCTTGCACTTGATGGCTTCCACCTTGATATCTTCAGCGCAGAATGGGCAGGTTTTTGTGGCTGCGGCAGCCTGTTCCACTGCCGGCGCCTCATTGTTCGGAGCGGCCACTGCAGGTGCCGTTTCTGGCTTTTTGAAGGCCCATACCAGTGCGACTACCCAGCCAATCAGCGACCAGCCGAGGAACAGGTTAACAAGCGCGATTGAGGCGATATTGGTATGCCCGCGCAACTTAGCTTCGATTGTGGGAAGCATGTAAAGCAGCGGCACGCTGATCAGCCCAGAAAACACGACCAACTTGCCAAAGGCATTCAGCTCATTGGCCGGTATGGTCCCCATGCCGAAGCTGTAAGCAGCCAGAAATGCCAAAACCAAGAATCTCACAGCAAACATAAACTCATCCCTGTATGAACGTATGGCTGGATGCTAGCACTTCGCGGGTGCACGGACCAACGGATGGCCTGATACCGCTACTACTTCTTGGTCCTGGCTTTTTCGCCCTCTTTTTGATTCTGCTCATCCCACCGCCGGCGGAACTCGTCGTCCAGTGCGAAGATGGCGGCGTCGAACTCTTCGCGGCATATCACCGAGGGGTATCGGTCGAGGTATTCGGCGATCGCGGATGGCGCAATCGGTGCCGGCGCGCCGACCATGCCGACGTACTGCCGGGATCGGCCGATGTGGCCGTAGGCCTCAAGGATCTCGGCGACGACGTCGTCGATCTCCGGCGGTTCCTGGGCCTTCAGCCCGAGGCGCTCATGCTTCCAGCGCTTCTTCTCGTTCTCCGGCCCGGCCCAGTCCCTACCCCAGCGATATGCCGCTACTGCTTTTCCGCGGTGGCCTGGGCCTGCTCCTCGATGCGCTTGGCGATGTCCAGGGCGGTGCGCAGGGCCAAGAAGTAGATGCTGGGCAGTTGCTCGATCAGCGCCTTGCACAGCTGCGGTGTGTACTTGGCCGGCTCGCCTGGTCGCTCTTCGACATCGATACCCTGCCAATCCTTGATCAGGTGTTTAGCGGCCAGGTCGATGAACAGGTCGTCGTCGGTTTCGAGCTCGACGTCAGGGATCGAGTCGACGGTGAAGCCAGCGGTGCCAACCCCGGCCTGCTGGTTCAGCGCGGCGAGGTGCCGGCGGATCACGGCCTGGTGCGACTTGTAGATCGGGTTGGCGATGGACGCGACCAGGATCGAGGCAGTGTCCGGCCCCTTGTCGCATTTCACGGCCAGACCGTCCGGGCCGACCTTGAAGTGCACCCAGCGCTCGCCGTTGATGTCCAGCTCAGGCTTCTTTGCAATGGTGATGCCCATGGTATTCCTCTGCGGTAAAAGGCCCGACGCACACCGCAGGGCGCGCCGGGCAAAGGGTTAAGCGGTAACGGTGACAGCGCAGGTGTCGGTCTTGGTGCCGTCTGCAGCGCTGGTCGCGGTGATGGTGGCGCTGCCCACGGCCAGGCCGGTGACAAGGCCGGTCTCGCTCACGCTGGCGATGGCCGGGGCGGAACTGGTCCAGGTGATCTGCTGGCTGGCACCGGCCGGGGTAACCACGGCTTCGAGGTCGCCGGTGTCGCCCACTGCCAAGCTCAGGGTGGCCGGAGTGGCATCTACAGCAGCCACAACGATCGGCGCCGGCAGGCGGGTGATGGTCGGCGGCACGCGGCGCGCGGTGTAGTTCAGTTCCACTTGGACGATGTCGGTGGCGCCACCGTCAGGCCAGTCGCCGCTGACTTCCATCTCGGGGATGAGGAAGGTGTAGCCGCCATCTGCGTTGTTCAGGGTGAACTCGAAACTGAGTGAATCACCGGTCTGCTGCGCCTTCCAGTACTCGTACGCGGTCTTGGACCAGCTCAGGGTGATTGAGCCGCCAGGCACGAAGGTGGTCTGAATGATGTTGCCGGCGAACGGGTTGCCGTTGCCGATGCAGCGCTGGGTCTGAGAATTGTTGGCGAACTGCAGGTTGAAGGTGTCAACGCACGCGTTGTCGTCACCCAGCTGCACGCCGTTGATCTTCAGCCCGGTCACATCCTTGAAGCCGTAGCGCCGCTGGCTGGCCTCGGGCGCAGGGCTGACGATGAAGGAAGTATTGTCGGCCTTGTCCTGCCACGAGGTGGCCATGAACGTGGTGGTGACGCTGATCTCGTTATCGTTAGGGACCTCGATGTTGATCGTATCAACCTGGGCGCCGCGGGCGATGCCGGCGATACCAACGTCCGCGTCATAGGCGGCGATGGAGAACGAAATGCGCTCGTTACCCATGGTCAGGGTGTTACCGACCCAGTTCGCGCCGAAGCAAGAGGCCAGGAACTCGTCCAAGGCCCCGTAGCGGAACTTGGTCTCGATGTCGCCGCCCACATCCACGGTCGTCTGGGCGGTACCCTGCGACATCCGTGTCTCGCCGATCTCGTTGTTCTCTTCGGTGTTGTAGGTGGGCACCAGTCCGAAGCTGACGCGGGTCAGCACGTTCCATGGGCCTGGAGGGGTGATCCCCGGGGTGACTTCGCGAATCCACGCGGTAGAGCGCTTTGCACCACTGGACATGGGGTATATCTCCTATCGATAGGCGTAAAAAAACCGCCATGTGGCGGTGCAAGTTGGGGCTCAGTAGGCCCGGTATGGCACCCGGACGTTGACCTGGTACCAGTTGTTGCCGTCGTCGCCGACGACCTGCGGTGACGCCTCGAAGAAATCGAACGGCCCTTCTGGCGCGCTGTAGTACTGAAACTGGGCGACCAATGTGTCGACCGCCCGGGTAATGGCCAACGTGCCGCTGTAGCTCGGCACGAACAGCTGAATGATGACGATGCCGGTCTGGCGCACACACGGGCCAATGCCGACCTCTGGCGTGCTGCTCAGGCCTGGAACATCCGCCAGGCGGGCCCAAATGGCACGACCCGCCGGGTTGAATGGCTTCGGCGGGTTCGGGTAATCGACAGCGTCTGCGGGAATTCCCGCCCACTGCTGCATGCGGCCGATGACGATGGCGCGGATCTGTTCGAAGGTCATGAGCTGTACTTCTGCGCGACGCTGTTGAAGGAAACGCCGTAAATACCGGCGGGAGCCTGCTTCGAGTGCCCGTCCTCAAGCGGAACCGCGTACACCAGATTGTTCTGGATAAACACCTGGGTGTACGGCTCCAGGCCAGTCATGACTGACAACCCGCGAGCAAGAGTTTCACCTCCGGAAGGGTCAACTACATCTGAGGTCGTATAGACCGGAGCGCCGATGCTCACGATGTTGTTGCCACGGAACCTGCCAGTATCGACTGGAGCATTCAGCAATATGAGCTGAAGTATTTCAGCTGAGATTGTTCGCACCCTTAGGGCAAGTTGCTCCTCGACCACACCAGCAAACAGGCTTGGCGGTGTGCTCCATCCCCTGCTCTTGGCCATGGCTACTTCCTCAGCTGCAGTCTGTAGGTGGCCGAGGCCGGGTCGGCGCGCACCGACTTGACCAGGTAGATCACCTGCTTAGAGCGGTCCATCAGGTCAGGCGCGGTGATCGTATGCCCGACATCGGGGGTATCCGTGACCTCGTTGGCCAGCGCGGTCAGGCGCAGGTCGCCAACCAGGATGTTCACGTTGTCGATCCGACTGTCTTCGTAGCGCGACAGCACGCCACGACCGGTGTAGGTCACCGGCTGAGCGGTGGTGGTTTCGTTGACCGGATCCCATACGCCCGGCCCCATGCACTCGCCCGTAAAGTCCACAACCGCATCAGCCAGGTCTGTATCGAAGGCCTCGGCCAGGTCGGCTTGCAGCTCGTCGCGAAGCCCCATATCAGCCCCTCACGATCTTGGCCTGGCCACTGCCATTCAGGTAATGCGCCAGCAACGCCAGGGCGAACGACTCGCCCGCGCTGATGGTGCGGGACGATTCCGAGTAGGTTTTGCTGCTGGAAACCCCGTCAGCGTTGACCGACTTGCTCAGCACGCCGGTCTCCTTGCTGCCGTAGATTTTCCCTGCCGCAGCCTCTCGGGCGATCTCGGCACCGGCCTGGATGACGTCGTCCGGTACTGGGTCGAACTCAGGCAGGCCGAGATTGGTAAGCCAGGTGTTGGCCATCAGCACCGCCCTGGCCTTCTGGTCGTCGGGCGCCCAGGTCGGCCCAAGCAGGGCGTCTACCTGCTCGACGGTGATGTAGATGGTCATTACGCGGCCTCGCCCAGCAGCTTCTTGAGGTCTTCCAGGCTGGCGTCAGGGCTGAATTGCACGCCCCTTTCGATAAGGGAGGCCTGTAGCTTTGCCTTCAGCTCGGCTTCTTCGGCAGCCTTTTTGTCGGCAGCGGACTTGCCAGCCTTCGAGCCTTTGGCTTCCTTCAACGGCTCCGGGCGCTCGTAGCCATCGGGCGCGAAGCGCGCATCGATGATCTTGTACCCTTTCTGCCGCAGTTCGGCTTTTCGCTCAGGGCTGACCGGGTGTTTCTCGTAAATCACTTTCTCGCTCATGGCGATCTCCTGGGGAAGGCGCCCCGAAAGGCGCGGTACCGATTACTTGGTTGCGTCGCCGATGGTCAGCACGCCGGCCGAGGCCTTGATGCTGTTCGCCACCAGATCCCAGTTGGTGCCGGTGGACAGCTCGGCGTTGGTCGGCGACTTGCCGCCGTTGGCGGTGTCCCAGGTGTAGCCCTTGAGGCCCAGACCGAAGGTGTAGTCGGCTTGCATGGTGGTCTCGATACGCTCCTTGCCGTTGGAGGTCTCGATGTTGGTGATCAGGTCGGAGCCATCCATCACCACCGCGGCGCCGTCGGCCAGGCTGAGAACCTTCTGCTTGTTCGGGGTGCCGGCCTCGTACAGTGCCGGGGCGTCGGTGATGATCACGGCCTTGCCGAGGATGTCGACCACCTGCACACCGGAGAACTGGAACAGGCGCTCGGCGTTGGCGAGGTTCTGGCCGACCAGCTTGTGGTACATGGCGCCGGTCATGACCTGGGCCACCAGGCGCTGCGAAGCATCACCGAACAGGGCGTGGGCGTTGTTGATCGCAACGTAGGTAACGCCAGCAGTGGCCGAAACGTCGTTGGTGGCGGTCGGCTGGTTGCCGATGGCGCCGGCCAGGGCCGAGATGGCGGTGTTCAGCTGGTCAGCCATGATGGCTTCGGACAGGTTGCGGCTGATCACTTCCAGCGCTTCTTCCGGGTTCTTCTGGATCCAGGAGAGCTGGGAAGGCTCCCACAGGATCGGGCCGAAGCCGCCGGCGATCTTCACCGAGTCGTACTGCTTCTGGGCCAGAGGGGTAGATGCCTGGGCACTGTTGGCTGCGTAACGATCCACGCGACGCTGAGCGCTGTGCAGACCAGCCCAGAACGATTCCTGCAGGAAGTCGCCGTCGATGCCCTGGGTGGTCAGGCGGATGGCACCGGCCGAGGATGCGTTGAACTTCTCGACATCCTGAGCCAGGGTCTCGATGGTGGTGCGCTTGAGGTATTCGTTGAACACCTTCATGTTCGAAAGGGCCATTGGGCCTCCTTATTCGCTTGCGGTCAGGCCCTTGATGGCTTCAAGGCGTTCAGCCTTGGTGCCACCGAAGTTGCCCTTCGTGGGTTTGTGCTGGCCACCACCGTTCGGAGCGCCGCCGCCATTGGCGCCGGAACTCTTCAGGATGTGGTCACGATGGGGGTACTGCGAGACGAGGGTTTCGAGCGCTTCGTTGAAGTCGGCCAGCTCACCCGGGCGAGCGCGGCTGAAGATCTTCTGGCCCTGGGCGTCATAAGCAACGACCTTGCCTTCCTCGATCTTGAAGTTGCTGCCGAAGGCGGCCTGGACCATGTCCGCCGGCACAGCCATCTTCTCGGCGATGAACTGGGAGCGGGCAAAGCTGCCGCCGATCTTCTCGGCATACAGCTGCTGCTCGAAGGTCTGCGCCTTGCCGTTGGCTTCATCCAGCTGGGTTTGGAAGGCCTTGCTGATCTCGCCCTTCACTTTCTCGATCTCGCCGGCATCCACCAGCTTCTTTGCGTCGAGGTTGGCGACGATCTCCAGGGCTTTCTTGGCGGCCGCAGCATCTTCGATGCCTTCGAACGCCTTCGCAGTCTTCTCGAAGCTGTCCGCGCGCTCACGGTGCGACTTCGCCTCGGCATTCAGCCGGGTGATGGTGTTTCGAGTGCCCACGGCATCGAAAGCGACGTCCTTGCCGTCGTCATCGGTGTACACGGGCTTGCCATCTTCGATCACTGCGTACTGCTTGCCATCCACTTCAACAGTCTTGAGTTTCATTTCGTCTCTCTGGGCCATCCGGCCTGTTGGTGAGCCATCCGGCCCCAGGTCGCCCCGTCCATCCGAACCGCAGGCATGAAAAAGCCCCGCACTTGGCGAGGCCTTGAAATTGCGCGCCACGAAATGGCGCTTTGGTGTTTTGTGCGCGGGCTACAACAGCCGATCCCGCAGCTCATCGAGCGTCAGGAACTTGCCCTTGTCGTTGTAGAAGTCCTGCAGCTTCAGCTTGTCCTGGCGCAACAGCTTCCCCCGCTCCGGGCCGAGAATCTCGTCCTGGCGGGATGCTGGTTGGCGGGAAAGCCATTGCGCATAGGTGGTCTGCTGCGGCACCTGGCCGTCCATGCTCGCCCGGGTAGCCGCGTCGCTGATTCCCAGCGCCAAAGCGCTCTTGAGGATCGGCAGCTTGGTCGAGCGGCAGCAGAAGTGAATACGGCCAGGCCCGGCCAGCCACGGCACCTTGTGCCCAATGGGCTGGTATGTGCCCAGCGTGTACGGCAGGCGGTCACGGATTCGGCAGGTTGTCGAGGTCCGATTGTCCAACGTACTCAGCCACTCGACATGGCTGATGATGTCGCTGTTGGCCTCGAACGCCTTGTCGCTGGCCGCCTCTGCCGTGCTGGACACAGCAGACCGGACAACCGCCTCCACCTCGCGGCGAGACTTCTGCAGGATGCCGTCGGCGTACTTCTCCGCCTTGGTGCCCATGATCTGCCGGACGATCTCCGGCGTCGTGCGACCTTCAAGAACCCCGGACCGAACCGCATCGCGGATCGACGCAGCCCGGTCAGCCTCGATGCCGGCCATCCACTCGCTGAGCAATCGGCCCTGAAATGGTCTCGCCAGCGCAATAGCGCGCACCTGGCTGAACTGAGCCACGGCAACGGGAAATCGTGCCTGTACAAGCTCAGGAACAGCCGCTGTCAGCGCGGCCGCCTGAAAAGCAATCTCGTAGCTGGCCACGCCGTCGATCACGCCTGTGAGCGCCTGCTGCAGGCTAAAGAACGTCGATTGATTGATGCGCAGCACAGGCGCCAGGGCTGCATCGATCGCCGCAACGGAAGCGCCTGCATCCAGGCTGTCGAGGGCCACTATCAACGCAGCCCGCAACTCCGGGGCGGCGCTGTTCAGGACCTTGATGATCGCCACGACCTGGCTGTTGCTCAGCCTGGAAAGATCCACCTCATGCCCGATCAGTTCGTCCAGCAGTTTCTCGTTGGCTGACTTCATCACAGCGTACCGAGGGCCGGGCCCTGGGCCTCAATCTTCGCCAGCTCCTCTTCCCAGTTGTATTCATCGCTGATCACGCCGCGGCGCTGCATCTCGGTGAACAGTGTCTCCTTGCTGATCATCCCGGCATTGGCCATGGATACCAGCGTCGGCAGCGATACCTCAGGCATGTAGTCGACATCGAAGTTGCCGCGCATCTCGACGGTGCCACCGTCTCCCAAGCCGCGGTAATCGGCCATGAACTGGAGCAGCTGCGCCAGGCAGTCAGCGAAGTGGTGCGCCATACGCGCCAGTGGGGACAGTTCCTGTGCCGCCTCCTCCTCCGCCTGGGTAGCGGTTTTGGTGGCGGTCTTGTCCGGCGTCAGCAGCTTTGCCCCGACCATGCGCATCTCGTTGATCAGGTCCTGCAGCGCGGTGCGGCCTGACTCGACAGCCTGGCCGGTGTGCTCGACATACTTGAGGTCGCCGTCCTTGGGGAGGTCGGTCAGCTGGCCGGTGCCCACCTTGAACTCTGGCGGAACCACCTTCCCCTGATTGTCGTACTGGGTCTGGATGCCGATGCGCACCAGGATCGGGACGCGGATAACGTGCAGAATGTTGTCCTGGTCGCTCTGGCTCTGCCAGTGCTTAACGTTTAGGTGAGCCAGTTCGATCAGCGGCGGCTTTGCCGTCATGAACCCGGTGCGGCCGGTGTAGAAGGTGACCCACGGGATCGCGGTCAGGCTGTTGGTTCCTTCCTCGTACAGCTCCCAGGTACCGCCAGATGAGGACTGCTTCCCCCGCATGGCCTTGGCTGACCTGCGATAAGTTCGCCAGGCGCCAGGCTCCAGCACGCGAATCTGCTCGACGCACGCGGCGCCGAACTCGCCGTCCTCCTCCTCAACCACCTCAATGTAGCGAATCATGGTCAGGACGCCGCCCTTCGAGCGCCAGCCCAGCACCTGCTCAGGCCTCACCAGAACAACGTATGGACGCACACCGGCCGCCTGCTCGTCGGCCTGGGTCTTCAGTTCGCCTGCGGGCGGATGATCGACGAAGGCATGGCACAGACCGTGGCTCAGGCCCTCAGTGAAGAAGCCAACCGACCAGGAGTTGAGGTCGTTGCCGGCGTGGTCGATGTCCTTGGTCATCTCGACGATATCGGCAGGCACATCGTCGCCCACCTGCAGCGGTTCGGCGAACACGCGGGAGGTCATGTTGCCGACCGTCTCGGAGTACGCAGGCAGAAGTGTCGAGAGGCGCAGGCGCTCTTTGTAGGCCTCGTCATCCTCTGCTGGGTACTGCGGCAGCAGGGTCTTGCCCGCGGCGCGCATCGCCATCGTCCCACCCATCAGCGGCGAGATCACGGCCCAGTAGGCGCGCATCGCGTCGACAGCGGGCAGCGTGATGCTCGGGTTATCACTCATGGTCACATTCTCAGGGATTGGGTCGTGAAGACCGGTCGCTCAATTGGGTAGTCGTAGTGGATGAAGTAGCCACCAGCGTCGTTCGCGTGGTCCACGCCAGACTTCTTGTCGGGCTCGCCGTTGGGCGCCCATACCTGCTGCTCCAGGCCATCCGCATAGGTCGGGCAGCGCAGCGGGTTGATCAGGTAGCGGCGCTCGCCATTCGCGTTGCAGAACATTGCGTTCATGGCGTTGATGCGGTCCTTTACCGGTGGGTTGGCGTCGGGCGCGATCACGCTGAAGCCGGCCTGGCGCAGGATGGCAATGTCCGTCTCGCTGGCGTTCACCGATTTGCGCGACCCACCAGAGGCGTCGGGATAGATCCTGATTTCGCACGTCTTCTCGTAATCCCTGCCGTTGTGCCGCCAGTAGCGCTCCTTGATGCGCCGGATCATGTCCGGCGTATCGAAGCCGTCGATCAGCTCATCCACGGCCCTGGGCTTTCCGTCAGGCCGTTTGACATGGACGATCGCCGCCATCTTGCCGACGTTGAAGTCCATGCCAATGAACAGGGGCTCTCCAGGCTCTACGGTGTCGAAGCAGGAATTCAGCTTCCGGTCGTAGGCGTGGTAGATCGAGCCGGAGTTCAGGTTGACAAACTGGCCGTTCAGGTAGGCCAGGATGAGCTGGGCCGGGTACGACTCCATCAGCGAGGGGATGTAGTCAGGCGGCAGGTTCAGCTCGTTGTCGAAGGTGCTGGCCTGGACCAGTCCATACATGCCCTGCAGGGCTGGCTTCTCGCGCAACTGCTTCACGAACTGCTGATAGACGAACTTGAACCCCTCGGGGGTAGTCGTCACATCCACGCCGTTCTTCAGCCCAGGCACGTTGTAGCGCATCCGGGCAATGATCTTGCGCCAGGCGTGCTCGGCCTTGAGCGCGGGCAGAACATCGAGTTCATCGACCAGGGCGTGACCGATCTTGAAGCCCACGATGGTCTGTGGCTTCTCCATCGAGCGGCAGATGGTCGTGCTGCGGTACTGGCCACCGCTGTAGAACTCGACCTCCTTGTCGCTCTCCTTCGTCTTGACCTTCAGGCCCCAGTCGAAGGCGACCTCCTCGATGGTCGGGAAGAAGATGTCGCGAATCTGCGGGTATGTCGGGGCGAAGTAGCCGGAATCGATCCGGGGCCATTCCCATACGTGCTTGCACAGCGCCGCGCAGCCCACCCAGGTCTTGCCGGAGCCGAACCCTGCCACGAAGCCGCGGAACTTGTTCTCCATACGGAGGAAGCTGGCCTGAGGAACATTCAGTGATGGCACGTGAAGTATTCGGGATGCAGGATCTCTTTTGCGCTCGCGTATACCTGACTGGCCTCGGCTAGCGTGTCAAAGGTGCCCAGGCCTACCCGCCTCCCGTCTCGGTTGATGTATGCCCGGTACCGGGGTCCTCGCTGCGAAACTCCAGTGACGCCTAGCGCTGAGTTTCGGTAGACGCCCTTGTTGCGGAGGTTCGCAGCCTTCTCGACCTTTCGCAGGTTTGAAAACCTGTTATCCAGGCGATCACGATTGATGTGGTCCACCTCATCGGCTGGGAAGACGCCTTCTATGTACAGGAATGCCAGGCGGTGCAGTGGGTATGACCGGCCAGCCACCTGCGCACGCATGTATCCGCCACTACTCAGGCAGCCGGCTATATCTCCAGCCCTGACTCTAGGGCGATTTGAAATCCACCGAAATACGCCAGATTGCGGGTCATACGACAGAAGTTCTTTCAGTCTCTCTTGGGTCAGATCAGGCATCAGGCTTCCTCGCATCCACCACATCGACCTGTACCCGAGCGGGCGGTACGTTGTCGTGGGGATTCTCGTTCTTGGTCTGGCGGTTCACGTAGACATCGCCGACCTCTTTGGCCGCCTGCTCCAGAAGCTGGGCAGTCAGGGCCATGTTCTTCATGTTCTCGGCCTTCTCGGCCATCCGCCCAAGCACGCGCAGCCGAAATGCCCGGTTGGCAATGGGAATCTCAGAGGTTTCTTCGCGGAAACGCTTGCGGGTGTCCTCGAATAGCGTTCGCCATTTGGCTGCCAGGTTTGCTCCAGCGCGCTTGGTAGGGTCGTGCTGCTCGACCTGCTGACGGGTCACATCGATATCGAATTCTTGCTTGACGGCTTGTGAGACCTGGGTAGGCGTGTCAAAGCACGCCAAAGCCTGAACGATGAAGGCTTTTACATCGCTTGTCAGGGCTGCCATAGGTTGGATTCCGTCTCATGCCTGTCTCACATCAGGCCGACTTGAGCAGACAGGTTCCGCAGGCCCTCGAAATGTTGATCTTGGCCACCTCGGGCGGCCGGCTTGCAGCGTCGATCAGCTGCTGTACGTCGTGCCCGGCACCGTAGCGGCGGACCACGCCGACGAACTCTTCCACATCGTGGCCGCGGATGGTCAGGCTGGGCAGTCCGTCCTGGGTGAACTTGGGCGCGCCGTACTGATCGAGCTTTTGGGCTATGTGGTAAAGCTCGTGCTCGACGAGCGCGCAGAACTCGCTGTCGGAGCACTGGGAGCAGTAATCGGCAGCCAGTGTGATGACAAAACCCGGCACCTCGCCGAACCAATCGATCATCTGTTGCTCTTGCCGGGCCTTCTGCCATCCTCCGGCGCGGAACATCACCGCTTCGGCCTGGCCTACCACAGTTCGACCTTGCTTCTCGAAGCAGGCTGATGCCCACAGGAAGCGCAGCGGCGCGTCGATCAGGTGAGCATGGTCAGGGTTGTGCAGATCCCCTGTATCGCTAAGGATCGCAGCCTGCACCCACTCACCAACCTCGGGCGCCGGCTGGAGCCTGGTGCCGAGCATCGACAGCTCGGTCAGTTCCAGCAATGCAGGTGGCGGCATGGGCCTGGCCATCGCTCCGCTCACTTGCACACCATCTTGTGCGTTTCGGCATGCGCGTGACCGTGCAACAGGCCAACCAGCAACCCCTGCGGAAGTCCTGCCTCCTTGGCTGCATCAATCGCTTTAACCAGGGCGGCATCGAATTCGGCGACCGCGTGGACGATATCCATGCTGACCGGCAGCTCGTGGCGAATGCGGGTTACGTTGCTCATGTAGCCTCCACAGTCACGACACCGCGCAGCCTGCGGGTGTAGATCTCTTCACGCTCCGGGCGCTTCACCTTCGCCGGTCTAGGCGCGTACACGCACACTCCGGCAGCGGTATCACACCAGAGCACGTTATCGACCGGGTTGCCGTTCACGAATACCCGGCGCGACCCGCGACCGTCAGCGTGGCTATGGAAACTGGACGGCGCAGGCATTTGAACTCCTCGCGCCACGAAACGGCGCATTTCGAATTTGTGGTGCGCCCTACCCCGGCTGGAACACATGCCCGCGCCGGGCGACGGCATACAGGACGATCCCCAGCTTGAGGATCACACCGTACAGGGTGGGCACATGGCCGCTCATGGCCAGCACGAACGAACCGAACGCGCCGATGGCCACCAGGTAGAACGCGACAGCCAGCAATGGATGGTCCATGGGGCGAATGCGGCGCAGGTAGTCGCACGCGGCAATCACCACCAGCACGCTCAGGAAGGCATTCGCGCCAATCAGAACTGAAATCAGGGTCGAGCTCATCAGGTAGCTCCCTTGGCTCCGAACTGACTCACCACCGACTTCAGGACTGGGATGATGTTCATTGCCAGTAGCCCTATCAGGAAGGCCACGCCGTATTTGGTTTCTCCGCCCGGATCAAGCTTGAAGAAGCTGATGGCGAGCGGGGTGCAGAACACTGCGGATGCCAGTCCGGTACAGAAGGCTGCGACAGCCTGGCCCCTGGTGAGGCCCCGCAGGAAGGTCAGCGAGAGGATCGCCCCTGCGAAGCCGCCAATGATCACGCCGTACTTCACCAGCAGGACGCCGGCAGTCGTGCTTGCTGGTTCTGCCATATGAAATCCCTGAATCTATAAATACATCATAAATGTGTTGTAATACACCATTTATGGTGTATACTGAACTCATCAACCACACAGCGGAGGGCAGATGAAATGTAACGAGTTCAAGCGGTGGCTGTTGGCAAGAGGGGTAGAGGTTTCGAAGTCGGCAAAGGGAAGTCACTTCAAACTCTACTTCAACGGCAAACAGACAACCCTTCCCAACCACGGGGCCAAGGAGATGGCCGAAGGGACTAGGAAGGCAATCATCAAACAACTGGGCCTCAAGGATTGAGGCTCCACCCTTTGAGCTCGAATACATCTGCCCTGAGGTAACGACATGTACGACTACGCAATCAACGTGAACCAAGAGGCCGGGTCTTTCTGGTCTTCGTGTGACGACATCCCAGAGGCGCACAGCGCGGGCGATACGCTCGATGAGCTGCTGCGCCATGCTGCCGAGGGGCTTGAGGTTGCCTTGTCCATCTACGTCGATCAGCTGCGGCCGATTCCGACCGCCTCTCCAGCGAAAGAGGGTCAGCACGTTATCCGGCTATCCGCCCTGGTGAACGCGAAGATCGCGCTGTGGAACGCCATGCGAGAGAAAGGCATGCGGAAGGCCGATCTGTGCCGGACGCTGGGGGCTGTGCAGACCAAAGTGGATCGGCTCCTCGACTTCGAACACAGCTCGAAGATCGAACAGGTCGAAGCAGCTTTGGCCGCGCTCGGCAAACGTCTGGTGGTATCTGTCGAGCCGGCCTGAATCTGTGTGGGTCTTTCCCCACCTGTCCGCCGAAGACCATTGCAGCGCTGGCACCCCAATGCACCAGTCTCGCCGATCCAGTCACGCGCCACCCTGAAAGCATGTTAGGTCAGGGTGCGCGGGCTGCCGGTGTTTTTCCGTACACCACACTACCGGCTAGCAGTGTCCAGGCTGTCCCGTTAGGGCCTGCCCTGGCTGCAGTTGCGTTTCTTGCTGGAACAAAAATCCCGGCACTTGGCCGGGACTATTGAGGCCCTCTTCGGGCAATAAAAAACCCGGCTCAGTGGCCGGGTTCGATTTGTCATCCTCAAACACGCAGGAATGACAGGATGGACGCATATTGGCTCATTGGATCAGTGCAGTCAAGCGACATTTGCCACCAAAAGGCCTTCATGGTCGAGAATATGCTGAGCCTCTACCAGCGCGGCGTCTACTTCGCGCTCAAGAGCCTTGCGAATGTCACGCCTCCAGCGCTCCTGAGTCTTGATCGGGTGCGGATCATCGCTCCAGTTGTCCATCTCATACCAGGCTGCTGGCAACACGTTGGTGCTGCGCTTGCCATCCACACCGGGCAGCTTGGGCATGGCCCAGGTGAGGATTGCGCAGTGGCGGAAGCGCTTGGGCGCCGGCGACCGGTGCAGGCGGGTAAGCTCCTCGATGGCCGCGTGCTTGCGGTCGACGTGCGTGGAGTACTTCGCCACCAAGTGACGCCAGTGTTCCTCACTGAGGTTCTTGTGCAGCCGGCCGAACACCCAGCAGTCCATGAGGAATGCAGCCTCCTTGCCGATGATCTCGCCCTTCTGCTTTGTCGCCTGGACCTTTGGCTCGAAATCGCAACCGCCGGCGTTATTGATCGTCTCGGCAGCCAGTGCACGGACCACTGCCGATACTACGTTCTGATAGCTCATTGCCCACCCCCGCCCCGCTTGGCCTTTCTCGAAATGAATTCTTCGTAGTAGCGCTTGCGGCGTACTGCGCCGGCCCAGGACAGCGCCCCGCCCGACACCACGATCAGCGCTGCCAAAATCAGAAATGCCCATGCTGGTGTCATGCTGCTGCCCTCCGTAGGTCTTTGAGTTTTTGCCTGTACAGGGCTTTGATGGCCTGCAGGTCTTCGATGGTCAGGCGCTGGGGCCTATGAGGCCCTTCGAGCCAATCAACTTGGTCGGCGCCGATGCGCTTCACCAGCCTGATGCGGTACTCGACGGCATTACCCGACAGGTTCCGGTTGCACTTCACGCACTGGCGGTGGACGTTCAACGGCTCAAAGCGCAGCTCCGGGCAGGCACCCACCGACCGATAATGGCCGGCGTCCCAGCGACTGCCGGTGATGAGGTCCTGGTCGCTCGGCAGCGAGTCGCAGCTGATACACGGCAAGCCGGCGTCGCGCTCGCGAATGTAGGCGTTGAACGCGGTCTGCGCCTCGGCCATGTGCTCGCGGCGGGTCTTGAGCTTCTCCCGGCGCTCCTGCAGGTCCTGGCGGGCCTGCTTGGTGATGGCCTTGGCCGCGACCTTCTGCAGCTTGGGGTCTTTGGCCATGGTCTTGGCACAGGCGATGCTGCACACCTTCTGTGTGGCCATGGTCGGTTTGAAGGGCTTCCCGCAACCTGGCGCCTTGCATTTCTTCGTCTTGATTGGCTTCAGCACAGTCATTGGTAGATGCTCCCCGGCTGGCCAGGCTCGTTGCTATCGGTGCAAGTCAGATTGTGATCGCTTGCATGCGGGCAGCGCTTGCAGCCGCATTCCGGGCACAGAATCATTTTTGTGGACGACAGCGGCACCCAGCCGAATGGACCTTCCATGCCCATCCGTTGCTCTTCGATGCAGCGATGGCATTCGCATTGGTGAGGCATGACTACACGCATGGCTCGGCCTCCTTGGCTTCCTGCTGCTCCGGGGCGAAGTCGCCGCGCAGGGGCATGATCCACTTCTCCCAAACAATGCAGTTCGACTCGCCCTCCATGTCGGCGACCACCCACACTGGCTCGCCGTCGGCCTGCTCATAGACGCCAGGGTCCATCGGGTCGCGCCGGTCTACGGCGCCAACCAAGTGTCGGGATACCAGCTCAACACACAGGCCAATCGCTGGCGGGTATGTGTGATTGATCACGAGCACCAGGTCACCCGGCTTGAATTGATGGCTCATGCCGCCTCCTCGCTCAGCAGATCGCTGAAAACCACGCCCTGCGGCGCGAACTCCGCCACGATGCGGTCGGTGTACTGGCAGCCCTGGGCCCGGTCGAACAGCCGGGTCACTGGGAAGCCATCCGGACCGAACATCGCGCACGGCCCCATCAGGCGAAGCTTCACCTCATACGGCAGGTGGATGAACGACTCGGCCCAGCCGGTGCGGAACTCTTCACAGCCGGCGCGCATGATCGGCACGCCGAAGTGCAGCTTGCAGTACCGGCGGACGTCCTCGATGTCGCCCATCTCGGTGCTCTTGGCGATCCGGTCGTACATCGCAAACCACAATGCGTTTTGATCCAGGGTCCGGTCCTTGCCCGGGCGCATGCTAACCACGACGAACTTTTTCTCGCGGAACATGCGG
This sequence comes from Pseudomonas sp. TE21394, assembly GCF_054057835.1. Taxonomy (NCBI): domain Bacteria; kingdom Pseudomonadati; phylum Pseudomonadota; class Gammaproteobacteria; order Pseudomonadales; family Pseudomonadaceae; genus Pseudomonas; species Pseudomonas sp. TE21394. The sequence continues at coordinate 5,340,624 of NZ_JBSRZR010000001.1, forward strand.
GTGAGCATGGTCACGGCCTCGGAGAGCTTGGCCTGGCTGTTGACGCTTATCCGCTCAGACATTGGCCACCCCCTGAAGCTGATTCTCCGCGGCGCGCACCCGGGCGGTGAGCTGGCTGATCTCGTCCAGCAATTCCAGTGCAACCTCCTCCACAGTCCTCTCACCGAGGAACACGTCCAGGGCGTCGGTGTGGCGCTGCAGGTCTTGATCATCAGCCCGCCAGGCGGCCACTACGGACCACAGCAAGGGCTGCAGGGTTTTCTTGTCGACGGTCATACACCCTCCCCGGCCGGCTGCCCGGCGCGCTTGATGTTCAACTTGGCCAGCAGTTGTGCACGGCACAAGGCAGCGCTGGTTGGGATCTGCTGAATCTCCAGCAGGCGGACCTGGCGTTGGCTGGCGTACTCATCGGCCAGTTGCGCGGCGCTCTTCTGGCTGTCGTGGCCAATGCCGGTGGCGATGTCACCCAGTGGCTCGCCGGCGACCAGCATGCGGATGGTGATGTCGTAGGCCCGGGCGAACACCTTCTCGGCCCGCTCCACCTCCATCGAGCCCAGGTTCTGCGCCTCGCACTGCAGGGCCGCATGGCGCACCGCTGCGTGCGACCAGGTGCGTGACCCAGCCCTGCTGGGGTGGAAATTCTCCAACGCCTCTGCCAGGGCTCGCGCAAGCGGCGGAATGCCCATCTCTTCCGGCGTCGGCTGGCACAGCTTGATGAACTTGCCGCTGCTCGGGGCGAAGTCGGTACCCAGCACCCGGCACTTCTGGATGCCGAAGCGGATCTGCTCGAGCGTGTTGATGCCCGCGGCGACGAAGGACTTGATCCAGCTGCGCTTGGCAGCCTTCAGCGCCTCGTCATCCGGCCAGGCTTGCTTCCACGCTGGGAAGATGGCCTGCAGCTCCTTGAACAGGGCGTTGACCACTTCGGTGGTGCCTGGGTCCAGCTGCTTGGCCGGGGCCTGGGCCTCGGCCGGCAGGTTGCGGGCCGTGGCCATGATCTGCGTCACGCTCCGCAGTTTCGGTTGTGCGCTCATAAGCCCCCCAGGTCATCAGCCCAGCTGGTGTCGTTGAAGTCGGGGCCATTGCGGCGCTGGCCCTGCTGTGCACCCGGCAGCACCTTCTCCGGGAACAGGCCGGTCCAGCCGTTGCTGATGGATTGGTTGATCACGGCGTCGGGCGCGTGGTGGCCGGCCAGGGTCTTGGCCTGCTTCGCGCAGGTGGTGGCGGTCAGTGGCTTGCGGATCTCTTTGCGGTGCTGGCACCAGTCGGCCCATACGGAGGGACTTACGTTCACAGGGCAGGCAGTCAGAGGGTCAAACTTCGAAGCCTTGCGCGAAGCGGCCGAGGACGCCTTGGCGGCCGCGTGCTCACCCTCAGTTGTACTGTTGCTCTTTGTATTACTCTTCTCCGCCTTTTCCGAATAGGGGTCACCGCCTTTTCCGAATAGGGTCGCAGCGTTTTCCGAATAGGTATTCGACTTTCCGAATAGGTTCGTGAGGCGCACACGACGCTCTACAACCTGCCGGCCATCACGGATCAATTCGACCCGCAAAAGGCCCTTGGCCGACAGAGCACTGATGATCTCGGACACCCGAGAGCTCGACAGGCCGAAGAACCTGGCAAAGTGGCTGTTGCTCGCGTAGCAGCCACGCACAGGGTCTTGCAGGCTCCCGATCTCAACCATCATCACCTTCTCGGTGATCGATAGCGAGTGATCGAGCCAGACCTCGGCAGGGATCCAGACACCCTTGAATTGACGCGGGATGTCAGTCATTGCGCGCGCTCCTTGGCCATGGCTGCGTCAATGGCTTCGTCGAGCGTTTCCTCGTTTAGAACCAAGTTCTGCGGAGTCATGCCCGCGAACACGCCGCCCTGACTGATTGAGTCGAGGTTGCGGTGACGAATCCAGCGATAGCGATCTGCGTATCGCTTGAGCCCAGCATTCTCCGCTTCGAGTCGGCCATGTTCGGCCCGCATGAACAAGAGCTGTCCGCCGGCTTCAGTCAGCCGCTCTGCGTAGCTGTCACGCTGGATCTTTGCTGTTTGATAGGCGCCTTGCATCGTTCCAGATCCAGAGCACTCGCCGCATGTGGCCTGGACGTAATGCGCGTCAGGGGTAGAGTCGGAAAGCGTCCACTCTTCGCCCGAGCCATTGCATACCGGGCAGTAGTAGCCGAGCGCTGCCTTCGCGGCATCCCAGCCATTCCAGGCCGAACCGACGTCAGGAATGGCATCCCAAACGATATGCCCTGCGTCAGAAATGGCGTCATCCAGCCACTTGTTGAAGTCAGGGTCTTGCCACTGCTGGCGATCTTGCTCACGGCTTCTCATGCTGCACCCCGCACAGCCTTGTCGTGGGTGTGCAGGCCGTCCCAGTTCTTCTTCATGGGCAGCTCGCCGGCCAGGTACAGCTCGTAGAGGCGCACAGCGCCCTTGCGCAGCAGGATCGGCTTGTAGACGGTGAAGGGTTCCTTACCGTGCGGGGTGATCTCGTCATGGTGTTCGGTCATATAGCGGTCGCGGGCGTAGGAGCTAACGCGCCAGCGCGAGCCTGACCGGCCTTCCGTGAACAGCCAGTTTTTCGCCTTCAAGTAAGCCTGAACCTGCATGACGTTGACGCCATTCAGTTGCTTGCAGAACTGCGCCGCCGTCTCGCCCTCCTTGAACAGGTTCTCCAGATGGTCGATCTTCTTGGCTTGGGCCTCGACCTGGACGGTGAGCAGCACGCGGGCTTTCTCCGACTCCAGCGCCATCTGGAGGATTTCCAGCTTGCTGAGGTCGGCGGGCTGGGCCGGGACTGATTTCGCCAGGCGCCAGAACTCCTTGACCAAGCGCTTCTTGAACTCACGGACGATGGCCGTGTTGCGCATGTAGGTCAGCAGTAGGGTCGCCTGCTGCTCGTTCATCAGCGCGATCTCGCGGGATTGCATGCCGCCAGCGGTCTCGAAGGGTTCGATTTGGAATCGCACCCCTCCGAATTCGCTGAAGTCGGCCTGGTACTTGCGAACCAAGGCAATCACACTGGCGTGTTCGTTTCCGGTTTCGTGAGCGATGGTCCCGGTAGTGGTCACCGCCTCACCGTCGACGATGGTGACGATTTGGTTGCGCGCCACGAAATCGAACTTCGCGTTTTGTGGCGCGAGATTCGAGGGGGCTTGTATACTGGATTCCTGCAGATGCATAATTCACCTCAAGAGTTTTATGTGAAGCAGAGAGCCGGGCCGCAATCCCGGCTTTTTTGTGCCTGTAATTCAGAGAGGGCCTCTGCCCTACCCTGATGAGTCCCTCGGAGAGGCCCTCATTGGGGCCACCAACTGCAGGACTTTGGCCTTACGGCGGCCAACCACTGATAAAGCGCCACTGGCTACAGCCGCTTCGTACACCTGGTTCATCGCGGTGTTGAAGTCCCAGTTATTGGCCCTCATCAGCCCCTCTATTCGCTGCCGCACATGCGGCGACAGCTGATCAAGCTGTACGGTCATTTAGGCCTCCAAAGGGCCTTCAGCCCGCGATATCTTCTTGCTGCTTGTCCTGCATCAGCTCCTCGATAACGCCGTTGGCTACGGCCCATTCGATGATTTCGTACAGATAGGTGGCGTGCTGCATGCGGGTCTTGCTCGCAGCCTTGCGGAGGATCCGGTCGAGCACGGGCTCGAAACGGACCTTCACCGGGATGGCGCGCTTCTGATTCGGGTCTTGGTACATGCTTGGTTGGCTCCTTGCGGCTAAGAGATGGGTTAAGCGGCGGATTTCTTGAGCGAGTTGGCCGGGTCGTCCTCGCGTTTCGCGATCAGCGCCCCGCTCGACTCCTTCTCCAAAACGCATTGCATTGGGTAGGAGAACCCGCCTGTCGTACGGCACTGAGAAACGCGGCTGCCGGTAACGCCTAGGGCGTCTCCGATTGCGCGGCCGGTGCCGAAAAATTTCAGGGCTTCGTCGTAGGTCATGGGTGTTTCTCCGATGTCTGCCACCGAGTTTAGAGTTCTAAACAGCACAAGGCAAGTTATCTAAACAATGAAGTGTTTAGAATCCTTAATATGGAATTCAAAGACCGCGTCGTAGCGCGCATGAAGGAGCTAAATCTCAGCTCCACCGACCTCAGCAAACTGACTGGCGTGTCCAAGGGAACCGTGAGCTTCTGGATCAACGGAACGAACGGCGCCAAGGGCAAGAATCTGCTCGCCCTGGCGAAAGCGCTGGAGTGCTCAGCAGAATGGCTGTCGGACGGCACTGGCCAGGCTGCTGATCAGCCATCGCCTGTTGGCGCAGCGTCGACTACTGCAGAACTGGTTGCGCAGATGCTGGCTTCCAAGGCTGGGAAGAACCTCTCCGAAAAGGCGCGCGAGGTGATGATGGCCGCCGCGGCTGAGGCTGACAGCCCGGACCATGGCCAGGAGTACCTGCCTGCCGCCTACTCGAGCCTGAAACCCACTCAGGAAGAGATCCTCATCCCCCAGTACGACGTTCGGGCAGCCATGGGCCACGGCCAGGTGCCGGCCGACTACAACGAGGCCGTCCGTAACCTGGTGGTGCGCGAGGAGATTCTGCGCGAGAAAGGCGTCACCTACACCGCCCCCTCGGCACTGGCGATGATTACCGGCTGGGGCCAGAGCATGGAAGGCACAATCAATGACAAGGACCTGGTCATTGTCGATCGCGGGATCAACGAGTTCATCGGCGAAGGCATCTATGTGATCACCTGGCACCAGGAACTGTACATCAAGCGCCTGATGCGCCTCGATGAGGACCACTTCCGCCTGATCTCGGACAACAAGCACTACGAGAACCAGACCGCGCGGATTGATGACGTCACGGTGCACGCGAAGGTTTTGCTGATATGGAACGCCAAGAAGGCGTGAGCCATCCCAAGAAGCCCGCATACAGCGGGCTTTTTGTTGCGCGCTAGAACGGCGCCGGCTCCTCGATCGCGACGAACTCATCCTGGTTCTGCGCCTGAGGATCGTCATCCGAGAATGCCTCCCAGCGCAGCGTGACCGAGGCATCCTCCTCGTTGAATTCCATTTTTATCCCGTCAGTCTCCTTGAGAATCCCCATCACCTCTTCCCACTCCCGGTCACCGTCAGTGTCCAGGCGGTGAATCACGACCCATCGCTGCTGCTGCGCGATCGGGTGGTTGATCATCGATGACACCCGAAGACCCAGGCGTTCCACGCCCGACATAACCGCTCTCTCCTGCTGCTTCTGGGACTTTGCCATCCGACACTCCAATAACTGTATATCCATACAGGGACGACACAAGATTAGCCGATCTCCTACACAGCCGGAAGTCTTGACATTGCACGGCCTGTAGGGATTTCCGTTCGTCTCGTCTGTTTAGTTTTCTAAAATAATTCTTGACGCGGTCCGTTTAGTTTTCTAAATTCACCTCAAGCAGTCACTCACGAGGGGCTGCAGAGGCCCTCAAGCCTCACCGCTCTTTCACATTGATGGGAACCTCGCGGATCGATCCCGGAAACGGTACAGCGCGAGCAATAAATTCGATCCCCATGCCAGCTCTGGAACTGGTGAACAGACCGCATTGCCTCTACCGGCGACCGGCGCCAGACAGCCCCGAAAGGCTGCCCACGACTGGGAGAACCCTGTACGGCTGACGAAGGTGAAACGCCTAAACCGAGAGAATGACCCGGGCATGCAATGCGCCCCGCCATCCCGGCGGTAATGGGACAGAACGATTCACTGAAGCACCTGGGCGACCGGGTGCTTTGGGAATCCACTGGAGGAACACAGCATGAACCGCAAGCAATTCCGCAAGGCCCGCGTCGCCGTGAAGTCCGACCGCATCAACAACACCTGCAACTGCCTCGTTCCGGGTTACGAAAAGGCGCTGATCCTTGAGCTGATGCACCGGCCTCGCTCCTGGTGATTTCACTCGTAGCCATTCCCATGAGTGGCTGCCGGGAAATCAACCCGAGGGCATAACCGTGAACAAAGAAGAAATCTACGACGATCAAATCAGCCCGCTGATGCAGAACATCATCAGCGTTTGCCGTGAGCACGGCATTGCAATGATCGCCAGCTTCAATATCGCCCACGACGGTGAAGGCCCGAACGGCGAAGACTGCTCCCGCCTGACCTGCACCTCTCACCTGCCTGATGGTGAGGGCGCTTTCGATGAGCGCTTCAGTAAGGCCGCCCTGGCGATTCAGAAAAGCGCTCCGCATCACATCGGTATGAACATCACCACGCAGCACGCCGATGGCACTCGGACGCTGACTGCGGTGATCTGATTTCACTGGCTGGCCTTGGTGACAGGGCCAGACGGGAAATGAATCCTGACCGGGGTTAACCGGCCGCTGGACTCCCAAGCGCATAAAGGGATAGCCCTTCCGCATGACGGGCTCAATGGTTGTGCGGTGACAGCCGGGAAAGACCGGCACTTATTCCAATGCCTTGGAGGCACACCAATGTCCCGAACGTTCGAGCAAGGCTGGGCGGCGAGACCGTTCGCCGAGCAGTTCCCCGAAATGGATGCGAAAGAGGCTGAACGCCTCGACCGCCTTAACCATGAGATCACAGACCTGTACATGGCCGACATGCTGACCGATAGCCAGGTCAAGGCCATCAGGGAGAAGAAGATGCCACGGGCGGTAGGCAAGGCTGTGGCGAAAATGAAGGCGCCTGCGCGTCAGGCATAGAGCTCTGGAGGGCAAAGCGATGGATGAAGTTTTCGAAGAAGTGAAAGCCCAAAACAGCCATGCCTGTGCCCAGCTTGAGATTGAGCCTGGCTTCGCACTGGTCCGGACCGGCACCGAGGTCGGAATTTGCCTTGAAGTTCACGATCCCGAGGCGCCCATCTTCATCAGTGCGACTCAGCTCCGTGCTCTTGCCGAAGCCGCAGAGCAGCAGTAACAACCAGCGCCACGTCCGCCTGACGTTAACTGCCCGATGCCCTGCTCCCCATCGCAGGGTTCATCGGTGGCCACTCTGAACGCGAGTTGATCGCCGCGAATTGTGAGCGTGGGTAGCGTCTCGCCGCATGGTGAGGCGTCCCGACACCCGGTTTGCCCCGGAGAGTGGCCACCGATGCATCCCGCATCCCCTTCCCTTCAAATACGACCGCATCGACAGGTGCCGGGCTTGGCTTTTCACGCCCAGCTTGGTCCCTGGTGCCCGGCACCTGATCAATGCGGTTGGCTACCGAGGTTCACACGATGAGCAAAGACACAGGCGGACCCGCATTTCCCACCCAGATCAACAACAGCGGAATCACGCCGATCAAGGGTTTCAATGGCGAAGAAATCAAGCCGCAAACCTTCAGCGCTTACCCAGGCATGACCCTGCTCGACTACTTCGCAGCTAAGGCGCTTGTCGGCCTTCTGTCTTGGCCTGGCGACGAGGGAAGCGGCAGCTATCACTCGAACAGCGACCCAGCTCATACCGCAAGCATGGCTTACGAATACGGCAAGGCCATGCTCGCCGCCCGGGTGAAGCCATGAGCGGTTGGATTAAGTGCAGCGACAGACTGCCCAGCCTGGAAGGCAAGCCTGATTGGGGTCACGGCGAAACGGTAATCGCCTTACAGCAAGGGGTTGTTCGAGCGTTGCGCTACGAGCGGCAGATGCACAACAGGACAGAGAAAGGTCGTGAGCCGCGCTGGGTTGACATGCGTGGCCGGATCACGCCCGCGCCAACGCACTGGCAGCCACTCCCTTCCCCGCCCACCGAGTAACCCACCACCTGGAGGCGACCATGGCCAGGGAGCATGAGCTTTACGCCGACAGCGCCCAGGCCCGGGAGGTTGACCGCCAGATGGGCCTGTTTGGCGATACGCACTGGGCCGACCACCTCACATCGGAGCAGGCCCGGGCGAACAATGAGGCTTGGAACACGATGATCCGCGAGCGTGATGAACGCCAGCGGACAGAAAGCCGCCGAGTGATCGGCACGGCCCTCGAAAAGATGGAAGCCATGTGCGGCTCAGGAGCCGCCCGGAGGACAGCATGAACGGCGGCACACGCCAAGAGGTGATTGCCATCATCGACTCTCGTTTCGAAGCAATTGACGCTTCGTTCAGTGAATGCCTTCGCGGCGAGCTGATGATGGCGATCGACCTGGCCGGGCTGACCGGCGCAATCGACCTTACCAAGCAGCGCAGCTACACGGAGCGCTTGAACCGGGCAATCGCCCGCAACAACGAAGCCTGGCTGGTAGCGAACGGGAGAGTTGCATGACTACGCAAATCGTGACGACGCTAATCGACGAGCAGATAGCTGAGGCCGCACAGGCAGTGCCAGACGACCGCATTCTCATGGTTTTCAAGGGGCTTACTTTGGAAGACGCCATGAACCAAGCGCGCATGGCTCATATCGAGAACCCGGCAGCATGGTCAGGCCGAGCTTACCTTTGCGGTATGTGCACCTTGGCCTACGAGGTCCGCACGTGAGCCGCCAGCAGGCCAGGCGCTTAGCGCTCTGGCGCGGCAGCTTCATCACCCTATCACTGTGCACCGCCTGGATGCTCGCAAGCGCTTACGCCGACTGCATCACCTCCTGAGGCATCCATGAACACAACCCCCCGCCTGGCCGCCCAGCTCGACTGGATGACGGTCGGATCGTTCTCGCCTGAGCGGTACCAGGGCGACGAGCGCAAAGAGTACGAAGAAGAGGCCGCTCGCATTGAGCGGCAGTGGGACAACCAACCAAGCTGAGGTGCCGCATGGCAACCGTAACCCTGATCCTCGGCAAGTCCGGGGCCGGCAAGAGCGCGTCGTTGCGCAACTTCAAGCCTGATGATGTGGCTTTGGTACAGGTCATCAAAAAGCCGCTTCCCTTCCCCGGCTCTAAAGCGTGGAAGTCCTATGTCACCGACAACTGGGTCAAGGTCATCGGTGCCTGCCGCCAGACCAAGCGCAAGGTGATCGTGATCGACGACTTCCAGTACATCCTGGCCAACGAGTTCATGCGCCGGAGCGAGGAGAAAGGGTTCGACAAGTTCACCGAGATCGGCCGGCACACCTGGAACATCTTCGAGGCACTGCTCGGCCTACCCGACGACGTTCGCGTCTACATCCTCAGCCACACGGAGGAGACGGACGCCGGCCAGATCAAGATGAAGACCATCGGCAAGATGCTGGACGAGAAGATCACCCTGGAGGGCATGGTCACCATCGTCTTGCGCTCAGTGGTCAGCGACGGCCAGCACCTGTTCAGCACCCGCAACAACGGGTCGGACACCACCAAAGCCCCAATGGGCATGTTCAACGAGGCGATGATCGATAACGACCTTGCCTTGGTCGGTGCCGCGATCTGCGAGTACTACGACCTCACCAACACCACTCAGGCCGCATAGGAGCCTTCTGAATGTTCAACCTGGACGCAAATGCCGCGCGCTCCGCGGACAACAAGTCAGCCTTCATCGACGAAGCGGGCAAGTTCATTGGCGAGTTCCTGCGCGCCGAGTACATGGAGAAGCAGGAAACCGGGTCGACCGGTATCGGCTTCACTTTCAAGAGCCGCGATGGTGCCGAGGCAACTTTTTACCTCAACCTGACCTACCAGCACGGCACACGCAATGAAGGCGGTTACGCGATGATGAACGCCATCATGGCGTGCCTGCAGCTGCGCACCGTCGGGGCGCCACAGCCAACCCAGTTCGAGAAGTGGAACAACGACACCAAACAGCGCGAGCAGGTAACCGCGCCAGGCTTCCCTGAACTCTTGAAGAAGCCGATCGGCCTGCTCATCCAGATGGAAATCGAGAAGAACAGCCAGACCGGGATGCCGCGGCCGATCATCTACGCCCCCTTCAGCGCAGAGTCGGAAAAGACGGCGTCCGAGATTCTCGACCCCCGCTGCACCAGCCCAGCCAAGCTGGAAAAAATGGTTCAGCAGCTAATGAAGAAGCCGGTCCATGACCGTCGTCCGAAGTCCGCCCAGGTGGCCGGCGGATACTCCCAGCCCGACAACTACGACTACGGCGCACCGCCTGACTTCTCGGACGATATTCCGTTCGATTGACCGCTGGTCAGCAGCAACCACGCTGCTGACACCCCTCCTTCTTGCGAAACGGACCTCATATGACCGCCTACATTTTCGACTCTGAAACCACCGGACTGAACAGCCCGGAACTGGTTGAGGCTGCATGGCTGCAGCTCGGCACCGGACTGGCAGTAACCGGCGAATTCCTGCAGCGATACAAGCCGTCCAAGCCAATCGAGCTTGGCGCCCTGGCAACCAGCCACATCCTGGATGAAGAGTTGGCAGACTGCCCGCCGCATGACTCCTTCAAGCTGCCCGAAGACGCCACCTACCTGATCGGGCACAACGTAGATTACGACTGGGGTGTAATCGGCAAGCCAGAGATCAAGCGCATCTGCACTGCCGCACTGAGCCGCGCGCTGTGGCCTGAGGCCGACACTCACACGCAGTCGGCCATGATCTACCTGCACTACCGTACGGAGGCGCCCGAGCTGCTGCGTAATGCCCACGCTGCACTGGACGACGTCAAGAACTGCCGTCGCCTCCTGGCAACAATCTTCAGCACCCTCAAGGCGCAGTTGGGCCGGCCGGTGGCCAGCTGGGAAGAGCTGTGGGAAATCTCCGAGGAAGCCCGAATCCCGAAGGTCATTCGCTTCGGCAAGCACGCCGGCTCGAAGATCGAGGACATCCCGCGCGACTACAAACGCTGGCTGCTCGGACAAGCCGACATCGACCCCTACCTGCGCAAAGCCCTGGAGAAGTAAGCCATGAGCGATTGCGGCGAGCATCCCAGCGTCTACTACCTTGGCCGGGAATGCCGCCGCAACGGTGGCGGCAAGCTGGCCAACCCCTTCGCATCCCACACGTTCCACGGCGCCTGGTTCCTGGCCGGCTGGAACGACATGGATCTTGAGATTGAACAGAAAAATCCGAAGCGCGCTGCAAAGAACAAGGCGGCGTGAGCACCTCCACCTTCCCCCAAGCGGCCTGCAGGAGGTCGAACATGGCAACCCTTTTCGACGCATCGACGCGCAAACCGGTGCGAAAGCTGTACATAACCCGCAGCGGCGGCCAGTACCGGCCTGACGATGTGGCCCTGGCCTTCGCGCTCAGCCTGCGCTTCGACGACAGCGCGGATAGCCTGCGCAGGCTGGCCCGGCGCCTGGTCGACAAGGTCTGCCTGGAGCACCAGCCGAACATGAAACGACTGGCCCGCGAGCCGGACGACGCCAAGGTCTTCGACGCCGCGCTCAAGATCATCAACCGGGTGTGCGACCTGCTCGACATCGGGTCTGGCACCCGATTTGTGCGCAATGGAGGCGATGATGGCTCTGACGCAGCAGCAGCGTGACGAGAAGCGGAGGGCCAAGGCCGAGCGCCTGCAGGAAGAAGACCTGCGCTTGAAGGTTCGACCAGGGACTAAGCAGGCCCTGCTGGAGCTGATGGATTGGGCCGGTATCGAGGAACAGGGCGAGGCGATGACGCTGATGATTCATCACCTGCATGGTCTTGGCCCGGGCGGTGCGCTGCCGCTTTTAACACCTCCGCGCCACGAAATCACAGTGTCAACGGCCGTGGTGCGGAAGCTTGAGATTTTCAGGATGCGCGAGGAGTCGCGCATCGCTCATGACAGCTAGCCCGAGATCGAATAGCCAGCTCTCATGATCGCCCTCATCTCTTCTTGCCATGCTTCCACTTCCGCTGAGTTCGTCGAAATTAATGGGGTCAGATCATCGAGATTCTTGGCGATTCGGTCAAACGCTGGCGGAAGATCCTGCCCGGCACCGCCATTCTGATAAACGTTAGCAGCGAGACTGTTTAGCAGGAACACGTTTTCAATATTTAGCTTAGCGACCTTTTTGAGCTCGTCCCTGATAGCTTCAGCCTCGTCACGAGCCTCCTTCGCTGCCTTCGCATCGCGCTTGATTGACGCTTCCCAGAACGTTATCTCTGATATCGACTCCGGACCGATAATCAAAAAAAGCGCTACCAACAACCATAGCGTCGCAACGGATACAAACACCGGAATATCTATTCCACCCGCAAACAGGGCAATAGGCAGACCCACAATAAGTGGAGCAAGCATTGCGTAACCGGTGCGGCGAGCTACCGCTTGTGCTTTCTCGCTCACTTTTACGCCTCACGAATACGGCCAATTGCCGTTCGACACGTAATACCCCATCCCAAACCAAATTGCCACCATGCCGCCAGACGGCCACGGAGGATCACCCATGCCCATTCGCCACGCAGTAATGCACTTCATCGACAAAAAGCCAGATGGCAGCCCGGCTGCCCTGCACCTGGCCAGCTCGGAGCTTCCCGACAGCGGCGCTATCGATAACCTGTTGTTCGAAGTGAATGGCACCTACAACGCCAAGACCGGCAAGGGCTGGGGATTCTTCCATGCCGCCTCCGGCGCCTATCCGTTCAGTGGATGGCTGGGCAAGGTGATGATCGACGAAATGTCGTTCCTCGACTTCACCCGCACCTCGGCAGAGCATTTGACCAAGCTGATGGAGGAGTCGAACCTTTCGGTCGGCGGCCACGTTCTGTTCGCCCTCTACACCCAGGGAATGACCGACTACCTGATGATCGCCATCTTGCAGCAGGTCGATACTGTAGCCGTTGCTCACGACTTGACGGTGGCCACCTCGCGCCAGCTCGACGCTCGAACCTTGCACTTTGCCGCTCGCATCAACCTGAGCGAGTGGAAGAACAACCCGGCATCGCGGCAGTACGTCTCCTTCATCAAGCCGAAGGGAGGTCGCAAGTCTACCGCCTACTTCCGCGACTTCATTGGAGCGGAGGAAGGAGTCGACGCCCCGGGCGAAACCCGTACCCTGCTCAAGGCCTTCGCCGACTTCGTGAAGGCTGAGGACCTTGCAGACGACACCGCCAGCGAGAAGAGCCACAACCTGGTGGCCTACGCACAGGCACAAGGAAAGATCGGCGAGCCTATCAGGCTGGACGAGATTTCCGAGCTTCTGAACGAGGGCAGCCCAGAAACCTTCGCCGACTTTATCCGGGCAGGTGAGTACGGGATCTCCGAGAGCTTCGCCGCCGACAAGCGCACCCTCAGCCAATACCGGCGCTACACCGGTCGCGCCGAAGGCATGTCGATCAGCTTCGAAGCGCACCTGCTCGGCAAGCGCGTCGAGTTCGACCAAGACAGCGCCAGCCTGACCATCAAGAACCTGCCGACGCAGCTGATCACCCAGCTGAAACGCTCCGCAACCGTGTGATTGGTTGCGAAGCAGCCGCGCCTAGGAATCAAAGTCTCTAGAGAATGCCGTCCTTGATAATTGCATCGGCGATGGCATTGGCGTTGGCAATGACCTCATCCTGGTCCTTCCAATCGCCAGTGACAGCGCGATAGACAGGAATCTCTCGGGAGCCGCTTACTGGGCTCGGGTCATATTTTGAGATCCAGGTTATCACCTGACCGCCGGGACCTGAGCTGAAGCTGATCCAGAGCTTCTTCTCGTATTCGGGGTAGGCGTATCCATTCCAGTTTTCCGGCTTCATTTCCAACCTCTCAAGTCGGCACCATGCCGACCATCCGTATACCCCAACTCACAGTAAATTGCGATGCCGCATCCGGCCACGGAGGGCGGCGCATGCTCGGGAGATAACTCATGCATCCAGAATGGAGGCCGGTTCCCGGCTTCGTGTCTGCCTACCTGGTCAGCTCCGAAGGCCAGGTCAAATCGGTAGCGCGTGGCGCAGGGCGAGTGCCTGAGCGTCTGCTGAAGCAGTTTGCCGACCGGGGCGGCTACATGAAGTTGGTTCTCTGCCACAACGGTCAACGCACCAACGTCTACGCCCACCGCCTGGTGGCAGAGGCTTTCCTGCCAAACCCTGAAGGTCTTGCACACGTCAACCACATTGACGGAGCCAAGGACAACAACTGCAGGGAGAACCTGGAGTGGGCCTCATCTGCCGAGAACAACGTCCATGCGTGCCGGGTTCTGCTGAAGCGCGTCCGGCCTGTGGTTGCCGAAAGCACCAACGGCCCGGTTTCGCTCTGTTACCCAAGCATTCGACAGGCGCTTGAGGATGGCTTCCACCGCGGGTCAATCCAGCGATGCATTGAAGGCCGGCGCCGCCGTCATGGCGGGTACCGCTGGCACGACTGCATGCCAATGAAGGCTTGAATAGGAGAAAGCCATGAGACAGTTCTACCTACAGGACAGCCGCGGCAACACCGGTGACGGCCTCATGTTCTGGGCCTTGGGCGGCGGCTACACCACCAACCTCGACAAAGCCGAGCTGTTCACCCAAGAGCAGGCCTGTGGTCACCGGGAAACAGACATTCCCTGGCCAAAAGACTATGTCGATGCCCGCGCACATCTCGGCGTCGACCACCAGTACATCAGCCTGGACGAAGCCCGCGACCAGCTGAGCCCGGGATGCACCGTTGTCCTGCAGATACCTGGCCACTGGAACGGTAATGACATCGCCTTGGCCCACTGGCCTATTGGCCACACCTACCGATTCGAGAAGGCCCACCGCCTCACTCTTGAGGCTGCCCAGGCGATCGGCAACACGCCAGAGGAGGCAGTGATCTGGCCAGTGGCTTACCTCGAAGCCAAGGCCCGGCGTCTGGTGCACAAGCGGGATGTTGATATCAAAGAAGCCCTGACGGGCACCGGCATCGTGCTGGCCAAGGCAAAGCGAAGGGCGCCGGCAAGCATCCAGAACTGTGGTGGCTGCGGTCGATTTGTGCCGTCGCCATCCTACGAAGACTGCCGACACTGCGATCACGATAACCGCCCGTAGCACCAAGCGCTGCCCGCCAGCGCCTTCCCCTATTCAACGATAACGCCTCCCCGGCGAGGATCCACCATGTCCAATCGAATCGTCTGCCAGTTCAGTTGCGGCGCCGCTTCGGCGGTGGCCACCAAGCTGGCTCTCGCCGAGTACGGCAGCACGCACGACGTGCAGATCATCAACGCCTTCCTCGCCAACGAGCACGAGGACAACCGGCGGTTCGCCCAGGACTGCGAAGCCTGGTTCGGTCAGCCGATCACCGTCCTGCGTGATGAGAAGTACGGCGCCGACGCCCATGAGGTGTTCCGCCGGGAGCGCTACATGAAGGGTCGAACTGGCGCCCCGTGCACCAAGATCCTGAAGCGGCGCTTGCTGGACACGTGGAAGCAGCCAGGCGATGTGATGGTGTTCGGCTACACCGCCGAGGAAGCCGACCGCCTGGAAGACTTCAGGGAGCGAAATCCAGACCGCCCAGTGATCGCCCCGCTGATCGACAGAGGCCTGGGCAAGGACGACTGCAAGGCCATCCTGCTGCGGGCAGGCATCGAGCTGCCGCTGATGTACCGGATGGGCTACGACAACGCCAACTGCATCGGCTGCGTGAAGGGCGGCGAAGGCTACTTCCGGGCTATCCGCCAGGACTTCCCTGAGCAGTTTGAGGCGCTGTGCGCGATTCAGGATGACCTGGGCGAAGGTTCCTACCTGTTCCGCAATCGGACTACCAACGTCCGCTTCTCCCTTCGTGATCTCGGTGATGGCCCTGTGCGCCGCAACGAGAAACTGCCCGCCTGCTCCTTCTTCTGCGAGCTGGCCGAGGCCGACATCATCGCCCGCGCCTGACCGGAGATCCTATGCCCATCACCTACGGAAGCGTCTGCAGCGGCATTGAAGCTGCGACCGTAGCCTGGCACCCGCTGGGCTGGCGCGCCGATTGGTACGCCGAAATCGAACCATTCCCCTCCGCCGTGCTGGCCTACCACTACCCGGAGACCCCGAACCACGGCGACATGACCCGCCTGGCGGCCATGGTTCTGTCCGGCAAGATCCCCGCGCCCGAGGTACTCGTTGGCGGCACACCCTGCCAGGCCTTCAGCGTGGCCGGCATGCGCGAAGGCCTGGCCGATCCCCGGGGCGCCCTAACCATCAAATACGTGGAGCTGTTCGATGCAATTGACCATGTTCGATCAATGCGAGGCGAGCCCGAGGCCGTCTGCACCTGGGAAAACGTCCCCGGCGTCCTCTCCGACAAAGGCAACGCGTTTGGGTGCTTCCTCGGCGCCCTGGTGGGCGAATCCGAAGAACTCCAACCGCCAGGGGGCAAATGGAAGGACGCTGGTTGTGTGTATGGACCCACGCGAACAGTCGCATGGCGGGTTCTGGATGCCCAATATTTCGGCCTGGCCCAACGACGCCGTCGTGTGTTCGTTGTCGCAAGTGCTCGAGCAGGATTCGATCCCCTCGAAGTACTTTTTGAGCGCGAAGGCCTGCGCCGGGATACTCCGCCGCGCCGAGGCGAGGGGCAAGACCTTGCCGGACGAGCTCCATTCGGCCCTGCGCTCCAGTGCGGCTGCGGATGTGTCTTTGGATTAGACCTGGGCCAGTACGGCTGCCTGAACTGCGAAGGCGACCAAGGGCCGGCGGTTGAAGTGCTGGCGGGCGTACCAGCGTATGGCGGCCACAGCCTCCAGGGTGATGTGAGCCAGTCCGCGACGCTGACCGCCAAGGACACCAGAATGGACATGGAGAGCGAGACGTTCTGCATTGCGCCGACCATCACTGGAGGTGCCAGAAAGTCGGGCGGCTACAGCCATGACGATATCCCAATGGTCGCTGGCACCTTGCAGGCGAACGGCAAAGCGGCCGGAAGCGCCACCCAGCAGGACGCCGAGAACGGCATGCTGGTTGTGCACGGCACGCAGGACCCCGATGTTCTACACGGACTGGCCCACCCTCTTGGCAGAAACAGCGGCCAAGAGAACGCGGTTCTGGCATTTGCCGAGAACAGCAGCGCAGAAGTGAGGCTTGAAGGCGGCGACGGCCAGGTAGTGGGAACTCTATCTGCCGGCGGCGGTAAGCCTGGCCAAGGTCAACCCTGCATCGCCTTCAGCTGCAAAGACCACGGGGCCGATGCCGGAGACCTGGCGCCGACGCTTCGTGCCATGGGCCACGGCTCCAGCCATCCCAACGCTGGTGGCCAGGTCGCAGTGTGCATCACTGGCGAAATCACGCACACGCTGAAGGCCGAAGGCTTCGACGCCAGCGAAGACGGCACCGGGCGCGGCCAGCCAATCGTGGCTCATGCTATCCAAGCCGGAGCCTTCCGCGTAAACCCGGCGAGCGGGCCAGATGGCGTCGGAGTTCAGGCCGACCACGCCTACACCCTCGAAGCTCGGGCGGAAGTGCAAGCAGTCCAGGCAAACGCCCACGTGCGCCGGCTCACCCCGCGCGAGTGCGAATGGCTTCAGGGCTTCCCCGGCGACCACACCCGAATTCCCTATCGCGGCAAGCCAGCTGATGAATGCCCGGACGGCCCGCGCTACAAGGCGATCGGCAACAGCAAGGCCGTGTTCGTCGTCCGCTGGATAGGCCAGCGCATCCAACAACAACTTGAACGTCTCGCTTGAGGTATCCCCATGCCCACAGAAAACCGATCCAGCAACACCGAACTGAGCAAAATCGTCACCGAAGCCCTTGTCGGCATGGTTTCCGGCGTAACCGGCATGAAGCCGCCCGCTGATGAGCCACTGCCTGGCTTCATTCAGGCGCCGATTGATCGCGCAGTAACGCAGATTTCAGAGCTTCTCACCCAGCCAGCCCCGCAGCCCCACCCCGAGCCTATAGCCTGGATGGTTGGTACTACCATCTGGTGGACCAAGGAAGTGGCAGATAGGGATGCGGCGGAGACTGGGCTGCCGATTGTTGGGCTGGGGCCGATGACCGATCGCACCGCTACCGAACTCGCCGAGAGCGAAACGATGGCGGCGATAGCCGAACTTGCCGAGTGCGAGGCCATGGCCGATATGGTTGCCGAGCGAGAATGGGCGGAGCATGTCGGTACCGGCGATGTATCCAGCAAGGTCGAGGCAGCTTTCACTCAACTGCACAACGATCTGCATGAGGCCGTCGACAAGCTGGCCGAGCGGGATGCGCTGCTGAAAGAAGTGCTGATCAAAACTGACAAATGGATGCTGCCTGACCTGTACGAGCGTATTCGTCTGTCGTTCAAGCCCGCCAGCGCAGAGCTCGGCGCGCCAACTCCGCAGACGATCAACGGGCACAAGCTCAACTGCAAAGCGGTCGACGAATACAAGCCTGGAGATTGCAGTTGCAGTGCAGAGCCGGATTCGAAGTCATGACGACGCACTTCGCACCATTCACCGACCTGGAAGACGTTGAGCAAGCGCCCTGCGGCACCTGGCTAGGGGAATCCTCCGAGCTGTCAGGCGACTGGGCCGAAGTCGATTGCCTGCTCTGCAAGAAGCGCCGAGAAAGGATCATCGCTGCCGCCGCTGATGAAGAGCGCTTCATCGTCGAGCAGATGGGCCACATGGCAGCCTTCATGCGCTCGGTGGATTCAGCCCCGCAAGAGAACATTTGTACTCCCAAGCTGTAACCCCTCTCCCCTCTATTCACTGCCGCGATATGGCGGCCAAGGAATCACCGTGCCTGAGAAAAATGGAATCACCCTCAACCGCGCGGCGCTGGCCGTCGTGCTCGAGCGCCAGCGGCAGGTCAGCGACGAAGGCTACTCGCTGAATCGCGATGACGGCTACGCCAGCGGCGAACTGGCCAGGGCAGCAAGCGTCTACGCTCGTCTCTCCGGCCAACCTGGAACCATGAGTACCGATTGGCCATGGGCGCCAGAAACGTTCAAGCCAAGCGCAGATCGCCGGCGCGACCTGGTGAAAGCTGGTGCACTGATCCTTGCGGAGATCGAACGCCTCGACCGCCAGAACCTGATCAAGCCCGCAGTTGTGCGCCGTGACGAATACGGGATGTTTCAGCACCCTGACCTGCCCGATTTCGACGAGGGCGACGTCGAGAAAAGCAAGGCTTGGGTCGCCCGGCAGGGACTTGAGGTGGTCCGAGTCGAACTCGAAACAGACGCACCAGAGGACATCGCAGAACGCTACTTCGAGTCTGGCGACCCCGATTGCAGCTACTGGGAACCCAGCAAGCCAGATGGTGAAGGCTGGTTCTGCCTGGCCATCTACGACACCGATGACGGTCCGGCTTGCTGGTGGGGCCGCCGAGTGGTGACGCCATGAAGCGATCTCAGCTTTTCTTCTACACGTTCGCTGTCATGGCCATCCTGGCGCAGACCTTCTGTGTGGGCATGTTTGTAGGGCGCGAGACGAAATCGTGTCAGCTGCAGGCCGGCAACCAGCGCCAGCTCTCCCCGCACGAAACACAACCCGAACCTACACCCGCACTGGCGCCTGGGCGCTGGATTGATGAGAGGTATCAGCTGTGAGCAAGATCGATTGGAGCAAGGCGCCTGA
Source organism: Pseudomonas sp. TE21394 (assembly GCF_054057835.1). Lineage (NCBI taxonomy): Bacteria > Pseudomonadati > Pseudomonadota > Gammaproteobacteria > Pseudomonadales > Pseudomonadaceae > Pseudomonas > Pseudomonas sp. TE21394. The sequence goes on from NZ_JBSRZR010000001.1 coordinate 5,359,834, forward strand.
GTGGGCAGACGGCCACGGCCTGGTCGCCCACCACGGCATTACCGAGGTGTGGATCAACATGGACCAGTACGCCGTGGTCGGCGCCGAGGATCGCGTCTATCCATACGGTGGCGGTACCGGCGATCACCGGCACAATTTCACGCAGGGCCAGATCCAGTACATCACGCCGCGGCCGGCGCGCTGGGATGGCGAAGGCCTACCGCCGGTTGGCACCACATGCGAATGGCATCCCAGTAGCGACCAGGTCATAGTTGTGACGATCCTGGGCCGTGATGGCGATGAAACATGGTTCCGTCGCAAGGGCGCAGAGGACTCCGAGACTTGCCTGCGCATGGCATTCTTCAGCCCCATCCGCACGCCTGAGCAGATCGCGGAGGCGGAGCGAAAGATAGCAATCGCCAAAATGGCAGAGGATGCCCAGCTGGATTTCAGTGCAGGTGAGCTTCTCACTGCCCGCGAGTATGTAGAGTGCGCGATCGCTGCTCTGCATGATGCCGGCTACCGCAAGCAGGTGGCGCCATGATCGCCCTCGCCTACATGGCCTACCTGATCTACAGGGGGCCGCGATGAGCCGCGAAGTGACAGAGCTGGACTTCAGGAAGCCGGAATTCCGCGACGCAAAGGTTGAGGATTACGAGTTCCGCGAAGACGGCGCGTTGGTCAGAAAGGATCGGTGGCAAACCGGCATGTGGCGCGTTGCATCGCTTGTCGGGCAGTCACGGGGTGGATTCGAGATCGACGCCGTCGTCGAGAAGGTCCGCAAACTTGCAGGAAATTGGTGCCCGCCTGATCCAGATGAGGACCCAGGGCTAGAGCGTATCGACATTCGCCTGTCCTGCGGGAGCGTGCTGGCCAGCTGCGAGCGCACTGGACCATTCGCCTACCGATGGCCCTTCGGAAACATCACATTCACCAGCAAGGACTTTGGCGCCGACATCGTCGAGTGGCAAGAGTCAGCCGCGGCGAAAGCCTAACCCCTCCCCCAACTACTCAAGCCCGCCGACATGCGCGGGCATGGAGAGCTATTGCCATGACGAAAGAAGAACTGGCCGGCTTGCCTGCCAAGATCCGCATCGCTGTCGAGGCCGGTAAAGCTGCAGCGGCTGCGTGCACCGACGACGGCGGAAGCGCCAACCTGGACCGCGTAGTGATTCCTGTGCCGGGCCTTCGCTCCAGCCAGCTGAATGGGCTGCCCGGCTATGTGCAGAAGAAAAGCCGGTACCACCAGCAAGGTGTGCACCTGGACACGCCTTGGCCGGGACAGGGCAATCAGCACAGTGCCGGTGTACAAGCCATGCACAAGTCGCTCAAGGACCAAGGCGTCAACTGCTACGTCTACTACCAGGTCGACTGACAACCAACCTGCCGCCACCGGCGGCGTGGAGACCTTCCATGAACCTGATTGACTGCTACGTCACGAAGATCCTCGGCGAGCCGTACCGCAAGTTCGGCGCCTGGTGGGTCGACGCCGAATACGAGGCCTATGGCCGCATCAGCAAAACTCAACTCATGTTCCGCACCGAGGAAGCCGCCCGGGCGGCGAAGGTCGGGCAACACTTCACGGCTTGACCTTCTATATAAAGGAGACACCCATGCGACACGCAGAAAACATTGACCGCTTCCTGCGCCTCGATGAGGTGCTGCACGTGACCGGCATCGGCCGGAACACCGTCTATCGCAGAATCAGGGAGGGCACCTTTCCAAAACAGGTTAAGATAGGCCCAAATTCGGTCGCCTGGCGCCAGTCGGACATCACCCAGTGGATGACCTCTTTTACCCCCAGCGACGACCAATCAGTACATTGAGCAGTACATTGAAACGCCAATTTCCGCTCAAGCCCTTATCCCACCAGCTATACAGGTCCACCAGTGGAAATCTTCAAGGAATTCACATTCGAATCGGCCCACCGCCTGCCCAATGTCCCGGCCGGGCACAAATGCGGCCGCCTGCACGGCCACTCATTCAAGGTCGGCCTGCACCTCACCGGCCCGCTCGACCCACATACCGGCTGGATCCGTGATTTTGCCGAGGTGAAGGCGATCTTCAAGCCGATCTACGAACAGCTGGATCACAACTACCTCAACGACATTCCGGGGCTCGAGAACCCGACCAGCGAAGTCATCGCCAAATGGATCTGGGACCAGGTCAAGCCGCTGATGCCGGAGCTTTCCAAGGTACGCATTCACGAAACCTGCACCAGCGGCTGCGAATACACCGGGGATTGATGCAGCAGGTGCCGGCCCCAGCGCTGGCGCAATGCCCGCAAACGGGCTGCGTGGAGGGCGGCCTGGCGCCGGCCGGGCGACAGCTGGAATGCCGCTATTCCAGCGCGCTGTCCAGGAACGCCGGCGCGATGTAGCGCTGGTAATGCGCTTCCGACAACAGGAAGAACTCGCGGTCGATGGCGTCGCGCAACTGGGGCAGCTCCCAGTCGCGGAATTCCGGCAGCAGTACCATGCCGTAGGCTTCCAGGTCACGGATCATCCGAGCGCCGCGGGCGATCAGCTGGTACGCCCAGCAATATTCCGATTGCTGTTCGACAAAACGGATGGAGCGCTGCTCCAGCTGCTGGCGCAGCAGCCCTTTGTCGAACACTTCCAGCTTGGCCATCATCACCTGCACCAGCAACTGCTCCAGGCGCAACCACACGGCGCGCTTTTGCGCATCGTCGTAGCCATTCCAGTGGATCACCTCGTGGTGAAACCGCTTGCAGCCACGGCACACGATGTCTCCATAGACCGTGGAGCAGAGGCCGACGCAAGGGGTCTTGATGGACTTGTTGGACATGAAAAACAACAGCTTGGCGGTGGAACACGAGCCCATGTTAGCCCTTTGTCTAACCAGGGTCACTCGTTAAAGTCATCTTCGCCGCCTTACCTTCAGGCTTTTTTTGCCGTAGAATCATCCGGCCTTTTCAAAGGCAACAATGTCCGTTGGAAGCTGTTTTCAAAGCGTCACGAGCACAGTTCATCCGGTAGAACGGCGTTGGCCCGGGCCATGCATCCCTCGCATGCCCGTGCCAGCCCTCATCAGCTTTCCGTTCTGCAGGCGTAAAACTTTGAAAGCAGCTTCTGTAAGGATTCCTTGCGACTCTGGCTGGGCGGCCCACAAAGCCGTGGCAGCGCATGGGTGCATTGAATGCTGGATGAGCGTCCCGGACCCCCTTTAGGGACCACTGATGAGGGAAATAACTGTGCTTGAAGCCTACCGCAAACACATCGAAGAGCGTGCCGCCCTGGGCATCGTGCCCCAGCCGTTGAACGCCGAACAAACTGCAGGCCTGGTCGAGCTGCTGAAAAACCCGCCGGCCGGCGAAGAAGCCTTCCTCGTAGAACTGATCACCCACCGCGTACCACCAGGGGTCGACGAAGCCGCCTACGTCAAGGCCGCTTTCCTGTCCGCTATCGCCAAGGGCGAAGCCAAGTCGCCTTTGATCGACCGCAAGCACGCCACCGAACTGCTGGGCACCATGCAGGGCGGCTACAACATCGAAACGCTGGTCGCGCTGCTGGATGACGCCGAACTGGGCGCCGTCGCGGGCGAACAGCTCAAGCACACCCTGCTGATGTTCGATGCCTTCCACGACGTGGCTGAAAAAGCCAAGACCGGCAACGTCCATGCCAAGGCCGTACTGGAATCCTGGGCGGCCGGCGAGTGGTTCACCTCGCGTCCGGCGATCGCCGACAAGTACACCCTGACCGTGTTCAAGGTACCTGGCGAAACCAACACCGACGACCTGTCGCCTGCCCCGGACGCCTGGTCGCGCCCTGACATCCCGCTGCACGCCCTGGCCATGCTGAAAATGGCCCGTGACGGCATCGAGCCGCAGCAGCCTGGTTCGGTCGGCCCGCTGGCCCAGATCGAAGCGGTCAAGGCCAAGGGCTTCCCGGTTGCCTACGTCGGCGACGTGGTCGGTACCGGCTCCTCGCGCAAATCGGCAACCAACTCGGTGCTGTGGTTCTTCGGCGACGACATCCCGTACGTACCGAACAAGCGCGCCGGTGGCTTCTGCTTCGGCACCAAGATCGCCCCGATCTTCTACAACACCATGGAAGACGCCGGCGCCCTGCCGATCGAATTCGACTGCACCAACCTGGCCATGGGCGACGTCATCGACGTTTACCCGTTCAAGGGCGAAGTGCGCCGTCACGGCAGCGACGAACTGGTCACCACCTTCCAGCTGAAAACCGAAGTGCTGCTGGATGAAGTCCGCGCTGGCGGCCGTATCCCGCTGATCGTCGGCCGCGGCCTGACCGAGAAGGCCCGCGCCGAACTGGGCCTGGGTGCTTCCGACCTGTTCAAGAAGCCGGAGCAGCCTGCCGACTCGGGCAAAGGCTTCACCCTGGCCCAGAAAATGGTCGGCCGTGCCTGCGGCCTGCCGGAAGGCAAGGGCGTACGCCCAGGTACCTACTGCGAGCCGAAGATGACCACCGTCGGTTCCCAGGACACCACTGGCCCGATGACCCGCGACGAGCTGAAAGACCTGGCGTGCCTGGGCTTCTCCGCCGACCTGGTGATGCAGTCGTTCTGCCACACCGCGGCCTATCCGAAGCCGATCGACGTCACTACCCACCACACCCTGCCAGACTTCATCCGCACCCGTGGCGGCGTGTCGCTGCGCCCGGGCGACGGCATCATCCACAGCTGGCTGAACCGCATGCTGATGCCCGACACCGTGGGTACCGGTGGCGACTCGCACACCCGCTTCCCGATCGGCATTTCGTTCCCGGCCGGTTCCGGCCTGGTAGCCTTCGCTGCTGCCACCGGTGTCATGCCGCTGGACATGCCGGAATCGGTACTGGTGCGCTTCAAGGGCAAGCTGCAACCAGGTATCACCCTGCGTGACCTGGTCCATGCCATCCCTTACTACGCCATCCAGAAAGGCCTGCTGACCGTCGAGAAGAAAGGCAAGAAGAACATCTTCTCCGGCCGCATCCTCGAGATCGAAGGCCTGAACGACCTGACCGTCGAGCAAGCCTTCGAGCTGTCCGACGCCTCGGCCGAGCGTTCCGCTGCCGGTTGCACCATCAAGTTGCCGGAAAAGGCCATTGCCGAGTACCTGCAGTCGAACATCACCCTGCTGCGCTGGATGATCGGCGAAGGCTACGGCGACGCCCGCACCCTGGAACGTCGCGCCCAGGCCATGGAAGCCTGGCTGGCCAAGCCTGAGCTGCTGTCGGCCGACGCCGATGCCGAATACGCTGAAATCATCGAGATCGACCTGGCCGACGTCAAGGAGCCTGTGCTCTGCGCGCCGAACGACCCGGACGATGCACGCCTGCTGTCCTCGGTACAGGGCGAGAAGATCGACGAAGTGTTCATCGGTTCGTGCATGACCAACATCGGTCACTTCCGCGCCGCCGGCAAGCTGCTGGACAAGGTCAAGGGCGGTATCCCTACCCGTCTGTGGCTGGCTCCGCCAACCAAGATGGACGCTCACCAGCTGACCGAAGAAGGCTACTACGGCATCTACGGCAAGGCCGGTGCGCGCATGGAAATGCCAGGCTGCTCGCTGTGCATGGGTAACCAGGCGCGTGTGCAGACCGGCTCGACCGTGGTGTCCACCTCGACCCGCAACTTCCCGAACCGCCTGGGCGACGCCACCAACGTGTACCTGGCATCGGCCGAACTGGCGGCTGTCGCTTCGATCATCGGCAAGCTGCCGACCGTCGAAGAGTACATGCAGTACGCGAAAGACATCGACAGCATGGCTGCCGACGTCTACCGCTACCTGAGCTTCGACCAGATCGCCGAGTTCCGCGAAGCGGCAGCCAACGCCAAGATCCCGGTGGTTCAGGCGTAAGCTGAGCGGCAAGGTGTAAGCTGCAAGTTGCAAGAAGAAGCCCCGGCAGAAATGCCGGGGCTTTTTTGTGGCTCTGTGCAGGCCCTTGCCGGCCTCTCAGATTACAAACAGGTCCACGAACCGATGCACTGCCATCCCCTCCAGGGCCTGCTGGTTCTTGCATACCGACAGAATCTCCTCACACCGTTGCCGGGCGAACCTCGTCGCCAGGTTGGCCCTGAACTTCGCCTCCAGCAACGGTATGCCCTCCGCCCGCCGGCGCCGATGACCGATTGGGTACTCCACCACCACCTGCTCGGTACTGCTGCCATCCTTGAAGAACACCTGCAGCGCGTTGGCGATCGAGCGCTTGTCCGGTTCCAGGTACTCGCGGCTGAAGCGAGGGTCTTCCACCACCTCCATTTTCTCGCGCAGGCGGTCGATGCTTGGATGGCTGGCGTGGAAGGCGTCTTCATATTGCTCGGCCACCAGATGCCCGAAAATCAAGGGCACTGCCACCATGTACTGCAAGCAATGGTCGCGGTCGGCAGCGTTGGCCAGTGGGCCGCTCTTTGAAATGATGCGGATTGCCGACTCCTGTGTGGTGATGACAATGCGGCCCACCTCGTGCAGGCGATTGCGTACCCGCGGGTGCAGGCTGACTGCCGCCTCACAGGCAGTCTGGGCATGGAACTCGGCAGGGAAACTGACCTTGAACAGCACGTTCTCCATGACATAGCTACCCAGGGCCTGCGGCACGCGCAGCGCCTGTTGCTCGGCAGGCTTGAGTGCCAGGTCCTTGTTGGTGTGGCTGAACAGTACGTCGTAGAAGCCCCATTGTGGCGCAGTGAGCACACTTGGCACGCCCATTTCGCCACGCAGGGCGATATCGGCCAGGCGCACACCACGGCTGGAAGCATCCCCGGCAGCCCAGGATTTGCGCGAACCGGCGTTGGGCGCGTGGCGGTAGGTGCGCAGTGCCTGGCCGTCAACGAAGGCGTGGGACAAGGCACTGAGCATCTGTTCACGGTTGGCTCCCATCAGCCTTGCGCACACTGCGGTGGACGCGACCTTGACCAATATCACGTGGTCGAGGCCAACGCGATTGAAGGCGTTTTCCAGCGCCAGCACACCCTGGATCTCATGGGCCATGACCATGGCTTCCAGTACATCACGCATCAGCAGTGGTGCTTCACCGGCGGCCACGCGCCTTTGCGACAGATGGTCGGCGACTGCCAGGATGCCACCGAGGTTATCCGAGGGGTGAGCCCATTCGGCGGCCAGCCAGGTGTCGTTATAGTCCAGCCAGCGCACCGTGCAGCCGATGTCCCAGGCCGCCTTGACCGGGTCGAGGCGGTAGCTGGTACCGGGGACACGGGCGCCATTGGGCACCACTGTACCTTCCACCAGCGGACCGAGCAGTTTGCTGCATTCGGGGAAGCGCAAGGCCAGCAGGCCGCAGCCGAGGGTATCCATCAGGCAGTTGCGGGCGGTGTCCAGGGCTTCAGGTGATTCGACCCGGTAGCCGAGGGCGTAGTCGGCAAGGGTTTGCAGCACCTGGTCGTAATCCGGGCGGTCATTGAGGTCTACGTTGGCGCTCATATGCAGCTCCCTTCAGAATTGCCGAAGCTGCCTGACAGCCCTGTCGCGGCACAAGGCGCCATGCAGGAGCGGCCTTGGGTCGCGACAGGGCCGCAAAGCGGCCCCAACCCTAAAGCCGAGCGCCAGTGGGTGCGTTAGAAGCTATCGCCAGGTACGCGAACCCAGCCCTCCATCAGCACCCGGGCACTGCGGCTCATGATTGCCTTGGTCACTGTCCACTCACCATTCACCTGGCGCGCCTCGGCCCCCACCCGCAGGGTGCCTGAGGGGTGCCCGAAACGCACGGCGCTACGCTCGCCGCCGCCAGCGGCCAGGTTCACCAGCGTGCCCGGAATGGCCGCCGCAGTACCGATAGCCACTGCGGCCGTACCCATCATGGCGTGGTGCAGCTTGCCCATCGACAAGGCGCGCACCAGCAGATCGATATCACCCGCCTGAACCACCTTGCCACTGGAGGCAGTGTAGGTGCTCGGCGGCGCGACGAACGCCACTTTTGGCGTGTGCTGACGCCCGGCAGCCTGGTCGACGTGCTCGATCAGCCCCATGCGCACGGCGCCATGGGCGCGGATCGTCTCGAAGCGCAGCAGTGCCTGCGAATCGCCGTTGATGGCATCCTGCAGCTCAGTGCCGGTGTAGCCTATGTCTGCCGCATTGACGAAGATGGTCGGGATGCCGGCATTGATCAGGGTCGCCTTGAAGGTCCCCAGCCCCGGCACCACGAGGTCATCGACCAGGTTACCGGTGGGGAACATCGCGCCACCGTCGCCGTCTTCGTCGGCCGCCGGGTCGAGGAACTCGAGCTGCACCTCGGCGGCCGGGAAAGTCACCCCGTCCAGCTCGAAGTCGCCGGTTTCCTGCACTTCACCTTCGCTGACAGGCACGTGGGCGATGATCGTCTTGCCGATATTGGCCTGCCAGATGCGAACGGTGGCGATGCCATTGCGCGGTATGCGCGCGGGGTCGACCAGGCCGCTGCCGATGGCGAACGAACCGACTGCAGCGGAGAGGTTGCCACAGTTGCCGCTCCAGTCGACGAAGGCCTTGTCGATGCTGACCTGGCCGAACAGGTAGTCGACATCGTGATCGGGCTTGTTGCTCGGCGACAGGATCACGCTCTTGCTGGTGCTCGAGGTGGCGCCGCCCATGCCGTCGATCTGCTTGCCATAGGGGTCCGGGCTGCCGATCACCCGCAGCAGCAGGGCATCGCGAGCCGGCCCGGGGGTTTGCGCCCGCTCGGGCAGGTCTTGCAGGCGGAAGAACACGCCTTTGCTGGTGCCGCCACGGATGTAGGTGGCGGGGATTCTGATCTGGGGTGCATGTGCCATGGGATGTACTGTCCTGTTTGAGATGCATATGGCCTCTGGGGCTGCTTTGCAGCCCATCGCGGCACAAGGCCGCTCCTACAGGGATCTAGTAACGCTTGTAGGAGCGGCCTTGTGTCGCGATAGGCCGCAAAGCGGCCCCCTGCAATTAAGCGGTTGCTTCGAGGAAGTCCTGGGCGAAGCGCTGCAGCACCCCGCCCGCTTCGTAGATCGACACTTCCTCGGCGGTGTCCAGGCGACAGGTCACCGGCACTTCCAGGCGCTCACCGTTGGCCCGGGTCACCACCAGGGTCAGGGTCGCCCGTGGCGTACGCGCCCCCAGCACGTCGTAGGTCTCGCTGCCGTCCAGGGCCAAGGTCTTGCGGTCGGTACCCGGCTTGAACTCCAGCGGCAGTACACCCATGCCCACTAGGTTGGTGCGGTGGATACGTTCGAAGCCTTCGGCGACGATCGCCTCGACCCCGGCCAGGCGCACACCCTTGGCCGCCCAGTCACGCGACGAGCCCTGGCCGTAGTCGGCGCCGGCGACGATGATCAGCGGCTGCTTGCGCTGCATGTAGGTCTCGATCGCCTCCCACATGCGGGTAACCTTGCCTTCCGGCTCGATCCGCGCCAGCGAACCCTGCTTCACGCTGCCATCTTCATTGCGCACCATTTCGTTGAACAACTTGGGGTTGGCGAAAGTGGCACGCTGGGCCGTCAGGTGGTCGCCACGGTGGGTGGCGTAGGAGTTGAAATCCTCTTCCGGCAGGCCCATCCTGGCCAGGTACTCACCCGCGGCGCTGTCGGGCATGATGGCGTTGGACGGCGACAGGTGGTCGGTGGTGATGTTGTCCGGCAGCACCGCCAGCGGACGCATGCCGCGCAGGGTACGTTCGCCGGCCAGGGCCCCTTCCCAGTATGGCGGGCGACGGATATAGGTGCTCATCGGGCGCCAGTCGTACAACGGCGCCACCTTCGGCCCACGGTCTTCCTCGATGGCGAACATCGGGATGTACACCTTGCGGAACTGCTCCGGCTTGACCGCGGCGCGTACCACCGCATCGATCTCTTCATCGCTTGGCCAGATGTCCTTGAGGCGGATTTCCTTGCCATCGACCACGCCCAGCACATCCTTCTCGATGTCGAAGCGGATGGTACCGGCGATGGCGTAGGCCACCACCAGCGGCGGCGAGGCGAGGAAGGCCTGCTTGGCATAGGGGTGGATCCGCCCGTCGAAGTTACGGTTGCCCGACAGCACGGCGGTGGCGTACAGGTCGCGGTCGATGATCTCTTGCTGGATCACCGGGTCCAGGGCGCCGGACATGCCGTTGCAGGTGGTACAGGCGAAGGCGACGATGCCGAAGCCGAGCTGCTCCAGCTCCTTTTCCAGCCCCGCTTCCTCAAGGTACAGCTGCACGGCCTTGGAGCCCGGCGCCAGCGACGACTTGACCCATGGCTTGCGGGCCAGGCCCAGCTTGTTGGCGTTGCGTGCCAGCAAACCTGCGGCAATCACGTTGCGCGGATTGCTGGTGTTGGTGCAGCTGGTAATGGCAGCGATGATCACTGCGCCATCCGGCATCTGCCCGGGCACTTCTTCCCACTTGCCGGCGATACCCTTGGCCGCCAGGTCGCTGGTGGCTACCCGGGCATGCGGGTTGGACGGGCCAGCCATGTTACGCACCACGCTGGCCAGGTCGAAGCTCAGGGTGCGCTCGTACACCGCACCACCCAGGCTGTCGGCCCACAGGCCAGTGGTCTTGGCATAGGTTTCCACCAGCCGGACCTGCTGCTCTTCGCGGCCGGTCAGGCGCAGGTAGTCGATGGTCTGCTGGTCGATGGCGAACATCGCTGCAGTGGCGCCGTACTCCGGGGCCATGTTGGAGATGGTGGCACGGTCGCCCAGGGTCAGGGCGCGAGCGCCCTCGCCGTGGAACTCCAGGTAGGCACCGACGACCTTCTGCTTGCGCAGGAATTCGGTGAGGGCCAGCACCAGGTCGGTGGCGGTGATGTTCGGCGCCAGCTTGCCGGTCAGCTCGACGCCGACGATTTCCGGCAGGCGCATCCACGAGGCGCGGCCGAGCATCACGTTTTCCGCTTCCAGCCCCCCCACCCCGATGGCGATCACGCCCAGGGCGTCGACGTGCGGGGTATGGCTGTCGGTGCCGACGCAGGTGTCCGGGTAGGCCAGGCCACGGTCGTTGTGAACGACCGGCGACATCTTCTCCAGGTTGATCTGGTGCATGATGCCGTTGCCCGGCTGGATCACGTCGACGTTCTTGAACGCTTTCTTGGTCCAGTTGATGAAGTGGAAGCGATCTTCGTTACGGCGGTCCTCGATGGCCCGGTTCTTTTCGAAGGCCTGCGGGTCGAAGCCACCGCACTCGACGGCCAGCGAGTGGTCGACGATCAGCTGTACCGGCACCACCGGGTTGACCTGGGCCGGGTCGCCGCCTTTGTCGGCAATGGCGTCACGCAGGCCGGCGAGGTCGACCAATGCGGTCTGGCCAAGGATGTCATGGCATACCACTCGCGCCGGGAACCACGGGAAGTCGAGCTCGCGCTTGCGCTCGATCAACTGGCCCAGCGAGGCATCGAGGGTAGCCGGGTCACAACGGCGCACCAGGTTTTCGGCGAGCACGCGGGAGGTGTAGGGCAGCCCGTCGTAGGCGCCCGGCTTGATTGCCTCGACCGCTGCGCGGGCATCGAAATAGTCCAGGTCGGTGCCTGGCAGGTGCTTGCGGAATGCAGTGTTCATATCGTTATCAGGCTCGGTCACGGTATTCGGTATGCAGGTCTGGCATTCGGGGCGCTGCGCGCCCCCTGTCGCGACACAAGGCCGCTCCTACACCGCGGTGGGAGCGACCCAGGCCTCAGCGCTGCTCGAGCGGCACGAACTGGCGTTGTTCGACACCGACATACTCGGCGCTCGGGCGGATGATGCGGTTGTTGGCGCGCTGCTCGAAGACGTGCGCCGCCCAGCCGGTCAGGCGGGAGCAGACGAAAATCGGGGTGAACAGCTTGGTCGGGATACCCATGAAGTGGTAAGCCGAGGCATGGTAGAAGTCGGCGTTGGGGAACAGGCGCTTCTGCTCCCACATGGTCTTGTCGATGGCTTCGGAGACGGGATACAGCACCTTGTCACCCACTTCGTCGGCCAGCTGTTTCGACCAGCCCTTGATCACCTCGTTGCGCGGGTCGGACTCTTTGTAGATGGCATGGCCAAAGCCCATGATCTTGTCCTTGCGCTCAAGCATGCGCAGCAGCTCGGCAGTGGCTTCCTGCGGGCTCTGGAAGCGTTCGATCAGCTCCATTGCCGCCTCGTTGGCGCCACCGTGCAGCGGGCCGCGCAGCGAGCCGATGGCGGCAGTGACGCAGGAGTACAGGTCAGACAGGGTCGAGGCACACACGCGGGCGGTGAAGGTGGAGGCATTGAATTCGTGCTCGGCGTAAAGGATCAGCGACACGTTCATCACCTTGACGTGCAGGGCGCTGGGCTTCTTGCCGTGCAGCAGGTGCAGGAAGTGCCCGCCGAGGGTGTCTTCGTCGCTGGTGCAGTCGATGCGCACGCCGTGGTGGGTGAAGCGGTACCAGTAGCACATCACGGCCGGGAACAGCGCCAGCAGGCGGTCGGTCTTCTCGCGCTGGGCCTCGAAGGTCAGCTCGGGTTCCAGGGTACCCAGCACCGAGCAACCGGTGCGCATGACGTCCATCGGGTGGGCATCGCGAGGGATGCGCTCGAGCACTTCCTTCAGCGCCTGCGGCAGGTCACGCAGGCCCTTGAGCTTGCGCTTGTAGTCGGCCAGTTCGGCCTTGCTCGGGAGCTCGCCGTACAGCAGCAGGTAGGCGACTTCTTCGAATTCGGCAGCGGCAGCCAGGTCACGCACATCGTAACCCCGGTAGGTCAGCCCGGCACCGGCCTGGCCCACGGTGGACAATGCAGTCTGGCCGGCCACCTGGCCGCGCAGGCCTGCGCCACTGAGTACTTTTGCTTCGGCCATGGTGTTTCTCCTTTCTTGAACTTGTTATGGAAATTCTGCCTGATCGTTGAACCTGTGCCGGCCTCTTCGCGGGCAAACCCGCTCCTACAGGCCCTGTGTAGCATTCGCTGCCCGTAGTGTCCTGGTGGGAGCGGGTTCACCCGCGAAGAGGCCAGCCGCTACAGTCAGGATCTCTGATCTTCAACCTTTCTTCTGGGCGAACAGCGCATCCAGGCTCTGCTCGAAGGCGTGGTAGCCAATGGCATCGTAGAGCTCCATGCGGGTCTGCATGGTGTCGATCACGTTTTTCTGCGTGCCGTCGCGACGCAGCGCGGTGTAGACGTTCTCGGCCGCCTTGTTCATGGCACGGAAGGCCGACAGCGGGTACAGCACCAGCGACACATCGACCGAGGCCAGCTCTTCGGTGGTGTACAGCGGCGTGGCACCGAACTCGGTGATATTGGCCAGGATCGGTGCCTTCACCCGGTTGGCGAAGGTCTTGTACATCTGCAGTTCGGTAATCGCCTCCGGGAAGATCATGTCGGCGCCGGCCTCGACGCAGGCGGCGGCGCGGTCCAGCGCAGCGTTCAGGCCCTCGACGGCCAGGGCATCGGTACGCGCCATGATCACGAAGCTGTCGTCGCTACGGGCATCGACCGCGGCCTTGATGCGGTCGACCATTTCCTGCTGGCTGACGATTTCCTTGTTGGGGCGGTGGCCGCAACGCTTGGCGCCTACCTGATCCTCGATGTGGATGGCGGCTGCGCCGAACTTGCTCATCGAACGCACGGTACGGGCGACGTTGAAGGCCGAGGCCCCGAACCCGGTGTCGACATCCACCAGCAGGGGCAGGTCGCACACGTCGGTGATGCGGCGTACATCGGTGAGCACGTCATCGAGGTTGCTGATGCCCAGGTCCGGCAGGCCCAGCGAGCCGGCGGCCACGCCGCCACCGGACAGGTAGATGGCCTTGAAGCCGGCGCGCTTGGCCAGCAGCGCATGGTTGGCGTTGATGGCGCCTACCACCTGCAACGGATGTTCTGCGGCAACGGCGTCGCGGAAACGCTGACCGGGGGTGCTCTTCACAGTCATTTCTCACCTCGTGGGCTGTTGTTCTGGGCGTCCAGATAATGACGCTCGATGTTGCGCTTGGACGCGCCGATGTGGCGGCGCATCAGGAGTTCGGCCAGCTCGCCGTCACGGTCGGCGATGGCGTCGAGAATGCGGTGGTGCTCGGCAAAGGCCTGGCGCGGCCGGTTCGGCGTGGCCGAGAACTGGATGCGGTACATGCGCACCAGTTGGTACAGCTCGCCGCACAGCATCTTCACCAGGGTCTGGTTGCCACTGCCCTGGATGATTCGATAGTGGAAGTCATAGTCGCCTTCCTGCTGGTAGTAACCCAGGCCAGCCTGAAAGGCCGCATCGCGCTCATGGGTGTCGAGGACCCGACGCAGTTCGTCGATATCGGCCTGGCTCATGCGCTCGGCGGCCAGGCGGCAGGCCATGCCTTCCAGCGATTCACGAATTTCATACAGCTCGATCAGTTCGGCGTGGTTGAGCGACACCACCCGCGCGCCAACATGCGGCACGCGCACCAGCAGGCGTTGCCCTTCGAGGCGGTGGATGGCCTCGCGCAACGGCCCGCGGCTGATGCCATAGGTGCGCGCCAGCTCCGGCTCGGAAATCTTGCTGCCGGGGGCGATCTCGCCCTTGACGATGGCCGCCTGAATGCGTCGAAAGACGTTTTCGGACAAGGTTTCCGTTTCGTCTGTCAGCACCGGGCTGGGGCTGGTTAGGTCCTGCATATTGTCGACACCTTGCCAATCTCTTCGTCAGAAATTAGCGAATCCAACCGCGCCCGTCAAAGACAAAATGAATATTGTCGACAATTGTCTAAGAACGAACTAACGCCGCGCTGCCGCTGTCAGATCGCGCACCGCTGGCGTCAAGACGTCGGCGTGATAGAATGCCGCGCCTCCGTTGGAGCATGGATAACCCGTCTGTCATCCATTCATGTTGTCGACAGATGAACGAGGAAGCTTGCGCAGTCGTTGCCAGTCGCCTTGCTCTGAACATGGCTTGAAGATCGCTCTGAGGAGAGCGCCTGGAAAGCCCCGAACCTTGCACTGCATCGCGCCAGGAATATGAGACCTACACCCGTTCTACTGCTGCTCTGCCTGACCCTGCTGCCGGCCCTTGGCCAGGCCGCAGGCAAGACCGTCTACGGTCTCAACGAATATGCACGCCTGGGCGACCTTGACCTGGAAGTGGCCGCCAAGCTCGACACCGGCGCCAAGACCGCCTCGCTCAGTGCCCGCGACATCAAGCGTTTCAAGCGCAACGGCGAAAGCTGGGTGCGCTTCTACCTGGCCATCGACGCCGCCCATTCCCACCCTATCGAACGCCCGCTGGCGCGGGTCAGCAAGATCAAGCGCCGTGCGGGTGACTATGATGCGGAATCGGGCAAGGCCTACACGGCCCGGCCGGTCATCGAACTCCAGATCTGCATGGGCCAGGCCGTGCGCACCATCGAAGTCAACCTCACCGATCGCAGCGCCTTCCAGTTCCCGCTGCTGATCGGCTCCGAGGCGCTCAAGCACTTCGACGCGCTGGTCGACCCAAGCCTTAAATACGCGGCCGGCAAACCTGCCTGTGCCACCGACGCTCCCAAAGCAGAGTAATCCCGATGCGCTCTCTTACCCTCCATCTGAAAGTCCTGATCACCGTGCTGGTGCTGTTGGGCGTGGCGGTCACCGCTTATCAGATCTTCGTTCTCGGCATCCCGGTCACCGAGGATGAAACCGACGACCTGTGGAACATCGACGCCAAGGTCGAGTTCGTGGCCAGCACCAAGGACCCGGTCAAGGTACAGATGTTCGTGCCACCGCTGAACCGCGACTACGTCAGCCTCAACGAGAGCTTCATCTCCAATAACTATGGGGTGAGCGTCAACCGTGCCGACGGCAACCGCAAGGTCACCTGGTCGGCGCGCCGCGCCAGCGGCAACCAGACCCTCTACTACCGCCTGGTCTTGACCAAGCGTTACAGCAAGGAAAAGACCACGGTCAAAGGCCCGACCTTCCGTGACAGCCTGGCCGTGGAGGGCCCCGAGAAGATCGCCGCCGAGGCGCTGATGGCCCCCATCCGCCAGCACTCGGCCGACGTCGAGACCTTCGTCAGCGAGACCATCAAGCGGGTCAACAACCTCAACGATGACAACGTCAAGCTGCTGCTGGGCGGCGACACCACGGCCATGAAGAAGGCCCAGGTCATCGACCTGCTGCTGTCGATCGCCCACGTCCCGATGGAGAAGGTGCACACCATCCGCCTGGTGACCGACACGCCGCAAACCCCGGAACTGTGGCTGCGCAGCTTCAACGGTACCGACTGGCTGTACTTCAACCCGGACACCGGCGAGCAAGGCCTGCCCAGCGACCGCCTGCTGTGGTGGACCGGTGACGACAACCTGATCACCGTCGATGGCGGCAAGAAGGCCAACGTCACCTTCAGCATGAACAACAGCGAGATGAACGCCATCCGCCTGGCCAAGCTGACCGACGAAAATACCGACGCCGACTTCCTCGAGTATTCACTCTACGGCCTGCCGCTGCAGACCCAGCAAACCTTCATGATCATGGTGATGATCCCGATCGGCGTACTGGTGATCCTGGTGCTGCGCAACCTGGTCGGCCTGCAGACCCTGGGTACCTTCACCCCGGTACTGATCGCCCTGGCCTTCCGCGAAACCCAGCTGGGCTTTGGCATCGTGCTGTTCACGGTGATCACTGCCCTGGGCCTGTCGCTGCGTTCCTACCTGGAGCACCTGAAACTGCAGATGCTGCCACGCCTGTCGGTAGTGCTGACCTTCGTCGTGGTGCTGATCGCCGCCATCAGCCTGTTCAGCCACAAGCTGGGGCTGGAACGCGGGCTGTCGGTGGCACTGTTCCCGATGGTGATCCTGACCATGACCATCGAACGCCTGTCCATCACCTGGGAAGAGCGTGGCGGCGGCCATGCCATGAAAGTGGCCATCGGCACCCTGTTCGCCGCCTCCCTGGCGCACCTGCTGATGATGGTGCCGGAGCTGGTGTACTTCGTGTTCACCTTCCCGGCCGTACTGCTGATCCTGGTGGGCTTCATGCTGGCAATGGGTCGCTACCGCGGCTACCGCCTGACCGAGCTCGTGCGCTTCAAGGCATTCCTGAAGAAGGCTGACGCCTGATGTTTGGCCTGATCAAGACGTGGAAAGCCCTGGAGGCCCGGGGCATCATGGGTATCAACCGGCGCAACGCGGATTACGTGTTGAAGTACAACAAGCGCCACCTGTACCCGATCGTCGACGACAAGATCATCACCAAGGAGCGCGCCCTGGCGGCCGGCATCCATGTGCCGGAGATGTACGGCATCATCGAAACCGAAAAGGAAATCGACAAGCTCGACCAGATCATCGGCGGGCGCAGCGATTTCGTCATCAAGCCGGCGCAGGGCGCCGGCGGTGATGGCATCCTGGTGATCGCCGACCGCTTCGAGGACCGCTATCGCACGGTGTCGGGCAAGATCATCAGCCACGAGGAAATCGAGCACCAGATCTCGAGCATCCTCACCGGTCTGTACTCGCTGGGCGGCCATCGCGACCGGGCGTTGATCGAGTACCGGGTCACCCCGGACCAGATCTTCAAGAGCATCAGCTATGAGGGTGTACCGGACATCCGCATCATCGTGCTGATGGGTTACCCGGTGATGGCCATGCTGCGCCTGCCAACCCGCCAGTCCGGCGGCAAGGCCAACCTGCACCAGGGCGCCATCGGCGTGGGTGTCGACCTGGCCACCGGCGTGACCCTGCGCGGCACCTGGCTGAACAACATCATCAGCAAGCACCCGGACACCACCAACGCCGTCGATGGCGTGCAACTGCCAAACTGGGACGGCTTCATGAAGCTGGCCGCCGGCTGCTACGAGCTGTGTGGCCTGGGCTACATCGGCGTCGACATGGTGCTGGACCAGGACAAGGGCCCGCTGATTCTGGAACTCAACGCCCGCCCGGGCCTGAACATCCAGATTGCCAACGACTGCGGGCTCACCCAGCGCACCCACGCCATCGAGGCGCACCTGGAAGCGCTGGCCAAGGATGGCATCACCGAGGATGTCGAACAGCGGGTGCGGGTGTCGCAAGGGCTGTTCGGCCACGTGCATCCGCGCTGAAAACGCCGGGCTGCGCCTATAGGGAACCATGCAGGCGCAGCCTGGCGTCGCGACGGACCGCAAAGCGGTCCCGCGGGCTTAACACGATGCCGAATGTCGCGCCCAGTGCTAGGCGCATTTCCTGCACAGGTCTACAATCGCCCTCCTCGCTTTTACATCGCCGTCCACACTGATGCCGACCTGCACGCTCCATCCCCTGCCCTACCAGCCTGATCCTGCCGCCTTTTTTGCCCGCCTGCGCCAGGCACCCGGTGCGATCCTGCTCGACAGCGCGCGCCCCGGCGCCGAGCGCGGTCGCTTCGACCTGCTCAGCGCCTGGCCAGTGCAACAGCTGCAGGCGCAACCTGGCGAAGATGGCCGCGCCTTCCTCCAGCGCCTGCGCGTGGGCCTGGCGCAACTGGGCCATGCGCAACTGCCCGACGGCTGCGAGCTGCCGTTCGCTGGTGGCCTGATCGGTTACCTGAGCTATGACTTTGGTCGGCGCCTGGAACAGCTGCCGAGCCTGGCCGTTGACGACCTGGGCCTGCCAGATGCGCAACTGGGCCTGTATGCCTGGGCGCTGGTCAGCGACCACCAGTGCGCGACCAGCCAGCTGGTCTTTCATCCGAGCCTGGCCGACCAGGAACGCGAACGCCTGATCAGCCTGTTCGAAGGCGCCGACAACAGTGCAAACGGCCGCTTCGAGCTGCTGGCGCCGATGGCCGGTGACCTGCAGTCCGAACAGTACAAGGCTGCGTTCGACCAGGTGCAGCGCTACATCCAGGCGGGCGACTGTTACCAGATCAACCTCACCCAGCGCTTCCGCGCCCCCTGCCAAGGTGACCCGTGGCACGCTTACCGGGCCCTGCGCAAAGCCTGCCCGACACCATTTTCCGGCTACCAGCAACTGGCTGACGGCAGCGCGTTGCTGAGCTTTTCGCCCGAACGCTTCATCCGCGTCAGCCGGCGCCAGGTGGAAACCCGGCCGATCAAGGGTACCCGCCCGCGCGCCAGCGACCCCGTCGAAGATGCGCAGAATGCCGAGCAGTTACGGCACAGCGCCAAGGATCGCTCGGAAAACCTGATGATCGTCGACCTGCTGCGCAACGACCTGGGGCGCACCTGCGAGATCGGTTCGGTGAAGGTGCCGGAGCTGTTCAGCCTGGAAAGCTACCCCAACGTGCACCATCTGGTCAGCAGCATCACCGGTCGACTGGCCAGCAACAAGGATGCCCTGGACCTGATCGGCGACAGCTTCCCCGGCGGCTCGATCACCGGCGCACCGAAGATCCGCGCCATGCAGATCATCGACGAGCTGGAGCCGACGCGCCGCACACTGTACTGCGGGTCACTGCTTTACGTGGACGTGCGCGGCGAGATGGACAGCTCGATCGCCATTCGCAGCCTGCTGGTCAAGGGTGGCCAAGTCTGCTGCTGGGGCGGCGGAGCGGTGGTGGCCGATTCCGAGTGGCAGGCAGAATATGAAGAATCGATTGCCAAGGTCCGGGTGTTGATGGAGACGCTGCAAGGCTTGTGACCGGCGTCTACCCCGCCATTTTTTGTTACCATCAGCCTACTACGAGCGCACAGCGCCACAGCCAAGATGGAAACCGCCTGATGAGCCAACCCTTCGACGTCGCCGCCCTGGCCGCGACCTACGCCAACAAGTCCCCGCAGGACATCCTCAAGCTCGCCTTCGAGCACTTCGGAGATGACCTGTGGATTTCCTTCAGCGGTGCCGAGGACGTGGTGCTGGTCGACATGGCCTGGAAGCTGAACAAGCAGGTCAAGGTGTTCAGCCTCGACACCGGGCGCCTGCACCCGGAGACCTACCGGTTCATCGACCAGGTGCGCGAGCAGTACAACCTGCCGATCGAGATCCTCAGCCCCGACCGCGCCAAGCTCGACCCGTTCGTCAAGGAAAAGGGCCTGTTCAGCTTCTACAAGGACGGCCACGGCGAGTGCTGCGGCATCCGCAAGATTGAGCCGCTGCGGCGCAAGCTGGCGACCGTGGGCGCCTGGGCCACCGGCCAGCGGCGCGACCAGAGCCCGGGCACCCGCAGCCAGGTAGCGGCACTGGAGATCGACAGCGCCTTTTCTACCCCCGAGCGCACCTTGTACAAGTTCAACCCGCTGGCGCAGATGACCAGCGAAGAGGTGTGGGGATATATCCGCATGCTTGAACTGCCTTACAACAGCCTGCATGAGCGCGGCTTCATCAGCATCGGCTGCGAACCCTGCACCCGGCCGGTCCTGCCGAATCAGCATGAGCGCGAGGGGCGCTGGTGGTGGGAAGAGTCGACCCAGAAGGAATGCGGGCTGCACGCGGGCAACCTGATTACCAAGGCTTGAAATTGCCGGGCCGCTTCCTGTCCCTCACGACACAAGGCCACCCCTACAGGTAAACGCATGCCCCTGTAGGAGCGGCCTTGTGTCGCGAGGGGGCGCAAAGCGGCCCCGACAGTCTCGAATCAGTGCACCGGCAGTTCGACCCCTTCGAACAGCTCTTCCAACTCCTGCTTGTTATGACACTGTATGGCCTTGGCCATTACTTCACGGGTCAGGTGCGGGGCGAACTTCTCGATGAAGTCGCACATGAAGCCACGCAGGAAGGTGCCACGGCGGAAGCCGATCTTGGTAATGCTGGCCTCGAACAGCTCGCTGGCATCCAGTGCGACTAGGTCATTGTCCAGCTTGGCGTCCACCGCCATGCCGGCAACGATGCCCACGCCCAGCCCCAGGCGCACATAGGTCTTGATCACGTCGGCGTCTGCTGCGGTGAACACCACTTTCGGTGTCAGGCCACGATGATTGAAGGCCTCGTCCAGCTTCGAGCGCCCGGTAAAGCCGAACACATAGGTCACGATCGGGTATTCGGCGACGGCTTCGAGGGTCAATTTGGGCAGCTTCGCCAGCGGGTGACCCTGCGGCACCACCACGCAACGGTTCCACTTGTAGCACGGCATCATGATCAGGTCGCCGAACAGCTCCAGCGCCTCGGTCGCGATGGCGAAGTCAACCGTACCGTCCGCAGCCATCTCGGCAATCTGCATGGGCGAGCCCTGGTGCATGTGCAGGGACACTTCCGGGTACTGCTTGATGAAGCTGCTGATCACCGGCGGCAGGGCATAACGCGCCTGGGTGTGGGTGGTGGCGATGGACAGCGTGCCCTTCTTCTCGTTGGAGAATTCCTGGGCGATCTGCTTGATGCTTTCGACCTTGCGCAGGATCTCGCCGGCAGTATTGATGATGCGCTCACCGGCCGGGGTGACACGGGTCAGGTGCTTGCCGCTGCGGGCAAAGACTTCAACACCCAGCTCATCTTCGAGCAGGCGGATCTGCTTGCTGATACCCGGCTGGGAGGTATACAGGCTCTGCGCCGTCGCGGACACGTTGAGGTCATGGTGCGCCACTTCCCAGATGTAGCGCAGTTGTTGAAGCTTCATAGGTTCCCCTCGGTTCAGCAATGAGTCCGCGGCAGCAGGCAGCGTCGATATATAACTATATTAGTGGTTCTGGAAATAAATCTAGAACTATTTTGTTACATACCGACGGAAATGGCCTACGGCCATATTCATGCCTTCCTACGCCCCAAGTGCTGTGCCAACGGCACCATGTACACCGGCACCGGCGATAGCTGCAGCAGCCGCACCGCCGTGCGCCCCAAGGGCACGTCCACGCCCGCACCGGCGCTGTGACTGCCGAAAATCAGCAGGTCGACACTCAGCCGCTGCGCTTGGTCGAGGATCACCTGTGCCGGGTCGCCCTGGCGCACCCGCACCGCCTTGATCACCGCCAGGTCGGCCTCCTCGCCAAGCTCGTCGCGAAAGTTCTCCAGCACACGCTGCTCGATGTTGGCCATCACCGTGTTCACCCCCTGGCTGTGCAACTGGTCGAGCGTCTGCTCGTCGAGGTAGCTTTGCAACAGCGATTCGGCGAACTGCCCCATGGGCTCCACTGCATGGATCACATACAACTCGGCGCCGAAGGTACGCGCCAGCGCCAACGCGTGCTGCATGACAAAAGGGGCGTACACACCGAGGTCAGTGGCGTACAGCATGGAGCGGATCATTCGACCT
The DNA here is from genome assembly GCF_054057835.1 of Pseudomonas sp. TE21394. Lineage (NCBI taxonomy): Bacteria > Pseudomonadati > Pseudomonadota > Gammaproteobacteria > Pseudomonadales > Pseudomonadaceae > Pseudomonas > Pseudomonas sp. TE21394. The sequence goes on from NZ_JBSRZR010000001.1 coordinate 5,381,759, forward strand.
CCTCGACTGCCGCTGCGGCAGAGCAAGCTTCAGCTTAGCAGCGCCCCGGACGCGCGCCTGGCCGTCCGGCGCACTGCCGGCCAGCCCGAAGCGCGCTCAGCAGGCCTGGCCACCGCGCCCCATGAAGGCCAGCGCCTGGTACAGCATCTCCATGCGTGGCAACTGGCAACCGGCCGCCCGTGCCCGTGCCAGTGGCTCGGCATAGATGGCCTGCAGTTCCAGCGGGCGCTGGTGGGCATGGTCGTGGTACATGCTGGGCCAGTAATCGGGCATGCGCTCGGTGACGTCGAACAGGTGCTCGGCATAACCCTCGGGCAACACATGACCACACGCCGCCGCCCCCTGCACCACCTCGGCCATCAAGGCCCGGATCAGCGCACGGCTGTTGCTGTCGGCCATCAGCGGCGTGGTACTGGCGCCGAGCAGCACCGACAGGCCGTTGTAGGGTACGTTCCATACCAGCTTCTGCCAGCGCGCCTGGGCCAGGTCGGGCATGGCCTGCGAATCGATGCCCGCAGCCTGGAACAACCCCGCCCCCTCCTTGACCAGCGCGGCACCGCCATCGCTGGCCGGCCCGCTGTGGTAGCCCAGGTTGACCGCGCCCAGCGCCTGGTGACGAATCACCCCAGGTGCCTGGCGGTTGACGCAGATGAAACACAGGCCGCCAAGCAGATGGATGTCGTTGCGCAATACCGGGCGCAACTGCTCCTCCACACCCAGGCCGTTCTGCAACAGCACCACCTTGGCGCCAGGTGCTGCCGCCTGTACGATCAGCGGTGCCAGCTGGTCATTGCTGGTGGCCTTGGCGCCCACCAGCAGCCAGTCGCAGGGCGGCAGGTCGGCGGCGCTGGCATAGGTTTTCACGTTCATCTGCAGGGTGCCGTGTACGGCACTGTCCAGGGTCAGCCCCTGCTCACGGATGACCTGGTACTCGCTGCGCAACAGAAAATGCACATCGAAGCCGGCCCGCGCCAGCATCAACCCATAGAAACCGCCGATGGCGCCACTGCCGATAATGCCAATGCGTGGTGTGTGCGTGTGCATGCCGATCTCCAGGTAAAAGTCAGCCCTCTTTATTACACAGGTTGCGCAGCGCTGGCAGCCTGTTTGCGGCAAACCCCTGCCATCTCGGAAAAACCCCACACGGACGGGGCCCAGCCCATTGTCCCGCCACCAGTAACGCGCTAAGGTTCGGCTCCCCGCTGCGATTATTCTTGCTGCTGGGCCGCACGGGGACAGTTGGCGGCCGGCACCGTGACCTGACGAGTAACACGATGGCTGATTTACCGATCGATGACTTGAACGTTGCCTCCAACGAGACGCTGATCACCCCCGATCAGCTCAAGAAGGAAATTCCCCTCAGCGCCAAGGCCCTGCAGACCGTGACTGCCGGCCGTGAAGTGGTGCGCAATATTCTCGACGGCAAGGACCATCGCCTGTTCGTCGTGGTCGGCCCTTGCTCCATCCACGACATCAAGGCTGCCCACGAGTACGCCGAGCGCCTCAAGGCACTGGCCGAGGAAGTGTCCGACACGCTGTATCTGGTCATGCGGGTGTATTTCGAAAAACCGCGCACCACTGTCGGCTGGAAGGGCCTGATCAACGACCCGTACCTGGATGACTCGTTCAAGATCCAGGATGGCCTTCACATCGGCCGCAAGCTGCTGCTGGACCTGGCCGAAATGGGCCTGCCAACCGCCACCGAAGCGCTCGATCCGATTTCCCCGCAGTACCTGCAGGACCTGATCAGCTGGTCGGCCATCGGCGCTCGCACCACCGAATCGCAGACCCACCGCGAAATGGCCTCAGGCCTCTCCTCGGCGGTCGGCTTCAAGAACGGCACCGATGGCGGTCTGACCGTTGCCATCAACGCCCTGCAGTCGGTGTCCAAGCCGCATCGCTTCCTCGGCATCAACCAGGAAGGCGGTGTATCGATCGTCACCACCAAGGGCAACCCGTACGGCCACGTGGTGCTGCGCGGCGGCAACGGCAAGCCGAACTACGATTCGGTCAGCGTCGCCCTGTGCGAGCAGGACCTGGCCAAGGCCCGGATCAAAGCCAACATCATGGTCGACTGCAGCCACGCCAACTCCAACAAGGACCCTGCCCTGCAGCCGCTGGTGATGGAAAACGTTGCCAACCAGATTCTCGAAGGCAACCAGTCGATCATCGGCCTGATGGTCGAGAGCCACCTGAACTGGGGCTGCCAGTCGATTCCGAAGAACCTGGATGAATTGCAGTATGGTGTGTCGATCACCGATGCCTGCATCGACTGGTCGGCTACCGAGAAGACCCTGCGCAGCATGCGTGCGAAGCTGAAGGATGTGCTGCCGCAGCGCAAGCGCGGCTGATAGCGGATATAAAAAGGCGGGGCCGCTTTGCGCCCCATCGCTGGCTTACCGGCGATGGGATGCAAAGCGGCCCCGCTTTTTTTAGAATCAGACCTTGCTGGAATGCCGCTGCTGGCGCTCCATATAGCGCTCCACATACGAGCAGGACGGAATCACCGTGTAGCCCATCTGTTCGGCGTACTCCAGGGCCCGCTCGGTCAGCGCGGCTGCAATCCCGCGGCCGCGCAGTGCGTTGGGCACGAAGGTGCGATAGATGTCCAGCGTCTGCTTGCCCAGATCCATGTACGTCAGATAGGCACGATGACCGTCCACGTTGGTCTCGAACTGATGACCGGCCTGGTCATGGTGGATGGTCAGCGCTTCGCTCATCACTACTCCTTGCAGGTCTTCTCGGCAGACCCATACCTTAACCGATGGTGGTTTATCCGGCACAGAATCCTCTACGCCACCTGTTGCCCCTTCGACCACCGAACGATTGCAATCGTTCGGAGCCTCTGGCACTCACAAGATAGTAGGCGCCGCAACCGGGATTGCTCAAGGTGGGGCAGTTGAAAATGGCGAAAATGCAGCCACAGCGACTCTTGGCCGCATGCCGGCAGGCCCACTGGATGTACTAGGGCTTAAGACGCTGAAGGACAGTTAAAGTCACCGTTAGTTCAGCAAAAAAGTTGCCGCAGTACAAACGCTTGCGCGCCCTGCGCGTTTTTTACACAGTACCTGTCGCGAATCTTGTCAGGACGGCACCAAGCAACATTTTTTTTGCAGTTCTTGCGCTTAGTCAGTTTACTTACTACAAGTAATGGGTACTATGTACGCCGGCCAGTTTCTCTTTTCCGAGAGATGGCTATTTAATAGAAAGTCCTTGAAGGGGAACACGATGAACAACGTTCTGAAATTCTCTGCTCTGGCTCTGGCCGCAGTTCTGGCTACCGGTTGCAGCAGCGTATCCAAAGAAACCGAAGCTCGTCTGACTGCGACTGAAGACGCAGCAGCTCGCGCTCAAGCTCGTGCTGACGAAGCCTACCGTAAGGCTGACGACGCACTGGCAGCCGCTCAGAAGGCTCAGCAGACCGCTGACGAAGCCAACGAGCGCGCTCTGCGTATGCTGGACAAAGCCAGCCGCAAGTAATAATCCTCACGGATTGTTATGGAGCCGACCCACTTGTGGGTCGGCTTTTTTATTGCCCACACAAAAGGCAAACGCGGCAGACAGAAACGAAAAGGCCTGCACTAAGGCAGGCCCGGGTGTGTCGCAATTAGCCTACTGCAGTTCTGCAGGAATGCTCGACACCATTGGTGCGCCGCCCTGGTTCTGGGTGGGCACGGCAATTTCCACCGGCATGCCATCTTCCGCAGCCACCACGTCACGCACCATGTCCCAGTTCATGCGCAGGTTGTTGGCCAGGTCTTCGCGCTTGAGCAAGGCATTGATAACCGCCGTGTGTTTGTCGACTACCGACGGATTGCCCTGGTCGTCCAGCGGCGTGTGCGCCTCCAGGTAGACCTTGCCGCCACTGATACCGAACTTGTACGGCTCGTTGATGATGCGCACCGGCGTACCCACCGGCACCATCTTCGACAATTCCAGCACATTGTTGTTGAGCATACGGAAGCAACCGTGGCTGGTACGCATGCCGATGCCGAACTTCTTGTTCGAACCGTGGATCAGGTAGCCCGGTACGCCCAGGGTGAACTTGAACGGCCCCAGCGGGTTGTCCGGACCAGCCGGTACCACGCTCGGCAGGATGTCGCCGTCAGCGGCGTGTTCGGCACGGATGGACGCGGGAGGGGTCCAGGTCGGGTTCGGCGTCTTGGCGGTGATTCTGGTGTTGGCGATCGGCGAACCCCAGCCCTCGCGCCCGATGCCCAGCGGGAAGGTATGCACCACGTTCTGCCCTTTCGGGAAGTAATACATGCGGTACTCGGCCAGGTTGATGACGATACCCTCACGCGGGCCAGGCGGCAGGATGTAGCGCGTCGGCAGGATGATTTCGGTGCCTGCGCCCGGCAACCACGGGTCTACACCCGGGTTGGCAGCGATCATTTCCAGGTAGCCGAGGTCGTTGGCGGTGCCTATGTCGGCGAAGGTGTCCTCGTACTTGGCCTTGATCACCTGCACCTGGCCGACGATGTCTTCACCGGGCGGTGGCAGTGGCAGCTCCAGCGCAGCAGCGGGGCCTGCTACCAGCAGGGCGGCCAGGGACAGGCTACGGGTGACGGCAGGAAAGCGCGGCAACATCCGGTAAATCCTTCGAAAGATGGGTCAAGAGAATCGATTGTACACCTGTGCCGATGCAAGCGGGAGGCATTGCCGCGATGCAAGCGTTTCAGATGATGAAAGGTGTGCCGCTCAGCCGCTCTGCAGCTCCGGCCACACCGGGCGCATGCCACGCCGCTGGGCATCGAGAATGGCGCGGCACAGGTCGCACAGGCGGCCGTCGCGGTAGATCGAGCGCGGCACCCCCGACCAGCGTGGCTGCGCCGGCAGCAGGCCACCGCACAGGGTACGGTCGACCGGCACGCCCAGCTCCAGCTGACGAGCCACCAGATGGACGCGGATTTCCTGGCAGGCGAACAGATCGAGCTGCTCATCGGGCTCGATCAGTTGGTAGGCATACAGGGACCAGGCAGGGCGCGGCATCGGGGGCACTCGAAACGGGGGGCGCAACATTAGCCGAAAGCCGGCGCCGTTTAAAGCATCACAGCAAGGGTTTTATCGCCGGCCAGGCATTTTCCAGCAGGCGCTGCTGGGCGGCCTGGGCCGGGTGGATGCCATCCGCCTGCATCATCCCCGTCACACCGCCCACCCCTTCGAGGAAGAACGGCACCAACGGGACCTGTTTTTCCGCCGCCAGCTGTTCATACACCTGGGCGAATGCGCTGGTGTAGCGCACGCCGTAATTGGGTGGCAAGCGCATGCCCAGCAGCACCACCTTGGCGCCGGCCTCGCGCGCGCGCTCGATCATCGAAGCAAGATTTTGTTGCAATTGCGCCGTCGACTGCCCGCGCAGACCATCATTGCCGCCCAACTCCAGCACCACAAGGCTCGGCTTGTGCGCTGCAAGCAGCGCCGGCAGCCGCGCCTGACCACCTGCGCTGGTATCGCCACTGATCGAGGCATTGACTACCTGATCGTCGAAACCTTCGTCCCTGAGCCGGGTCTGCAACAGGGACACCCAACCCTGGCGGGTATCCAGGCCGAAACCGGCGCTGATACTATCGCCAACAACCAGCAACGTTCCCGCCGCCGCGCTCTGGGCCAGGCAATACAGGGCCAGACCGGCACTCAACCACCACACTCGCATCGGATTCTCCATGGGCCCCAGCATTCTCGTTGCGCAGAACCTTAGCAAAGTGGTCCCCAGCGCGGAAGGTGACCTGACCATCCTGCATGCGCTGTCCCTCGACCTGGCCCGGGGCGACAGCCTGGCCATCGTCGGCGCCTCGGGCTCGGGCAAGTCGACCCTGCTTGGCCTGCTCGCCGGGCTCGACCGGCCCAGCGCCGGCCAGGTCCTGCTCGCCGGCCACGACCTCGGGCCGCTGGATGAAGACCAGCGCGCGCGGGTGCGTGCCGAACACGTGGGCTTCGTATTCCAGTCGTTCCAGCTGCTCGACAGCCTCAACGCCCTGGAAAACGTCATGCTGCCGCTGGAGCTGGATGGCCGCCGCGATGCCAGAGAACAGGCGCGCACGCTGCTCGAACGGGTCGGCCTGGGCAAGCGCCTGAGCCATACCCCGCGCCAGCTCTCGGGTGGCGAACAGCAACGCGTGGCCATTGCCCGTGCCTTCGCCGCCCAACCGGCAGTGCTGTTCGCCGACGAGCCCACCGGCAACCTCGACAGCCACACCGGCGAACGCATCAGCGACCTGCTGTTCGAGCTGAACAAGGAACGCGGCACTACCCTGGTGCTGGTGACCCATGACGAACGCCTGGCCCGGCGCTGCCGCCGCCAGATCCGCCTGGACGCAGGCCGCCTGGTGGCGCCGGTGGAGGCCTGATGACCCACATGCCGCTGTCCCGCCTGTGCGGCCTGGCCCTGCGCCAGTTGCTGCGCGACATCCGTGCCAGTGAAGTGCGCGTGCTGTTCTTTGCCCTGCTGGTGGCCGTCGCGGCCAGCACCGCCATCGGCTATTTCGGCGCCCGCCTCAACGGCGCCATGCAACTGCGTGCCAGCGAGTTCCTCGGCGCCGACCTGGTGTTGCAGGGTAGTTCCCCGCCCCGCGAACAACAGCTCACTGCCGGCAAGGCGCTTGGCTTGCGCCATGCCCAGGTGGTCGAGTTCACCAGCGTGGTGGGCGGCGACAACGGCATCCAGTTGTCCAGCGTCAAGGCCGCCGACGGCGCCTACCCGCTACGTGGGCAGGTGCGTAGCGCCGCACAACCTTACGCCACGGAAACCCCAGGCGGTGGGCCGGCGCCGGGCGAGGCCTGGGTCGAACCGCGCCTGCTGGCAGCATTGGGGCTGCCGGTCGGCGCCAGCATCGACGTCGGCATGAAAACCCTGCGTATCAGTCGCGTGCTGACCTACGAACCGGACCGCACCAACAACTTCTACAGCCTGACTCCGCGCGTGATGATGAACCTGGCTGACCTGCAAGCCACCGGCGTGATCCAGCCAGGCAGCCGGGTGACCTACCGCGACCTGTGGCGCGGCGAACCTGAGGCGCTGGCGCGCTATCGCCAGGCCGTGGAGAAAGACCTGGCCGCCAACCAGCGCTTGCGCGATACCCGCGATGGCAACCAGCAGATCGGCGGTGCCTTGGGCAAAGCCGAGCGTTACCTGAACATGGCAAGCCTGGTGGCAGTGCTGCTGGCCGGGGTCGCCGTGGCACTGTCGGCGAGCCGCTATGCGGCACGCCGCCTGGACGCCAGCGCCCTGCTACGCTGCCTGGGCCTCTCCCGCCGCCAGGCACTGGGCCTGTATTGCTTGCAACTGGCCATGCTCGGCCTGGCCGCAGCGCTGCTGGGTGCCCTGCTCGGCTGGCTGGCGCAGCTTGGCCTGTTCCGTCTGTTGCAGGGTTTGTTGCCAAATGTGGTACCCGCCGGCGGCATCGTTCCGGCGCTGGCTGGCAGCGCCACCGGGCTGGTAGCCCTGGCAGGCTTCGCCTTGCCGCCAATTGCCGCACTGGGCAAGGTGCCGCCACTTCGCGTACTGCGCCGCGACCTGCTGCCGATACCGACCAGCAGCTGGCTGGTGTATGGCGCTGCCCTGCTCGCCCTTGGCCTGATCATGTGGCGCCTCAGCCTCGACCTGCTGCTCACCTTCACCCTGCTCGGCGGCGGCCTGGTCGCCGCACTGCTGCTTGGCGGCCTGCTGTTGCTCGGCTTGCGCAGCCTGCGCCGGTTGCTGGCCGGAGCAACGCTGACCTGGCGCCTGGGGCTGGGGCAACTGCTGCGTCACCCCATGGCTGCCGCCGGCCAGGCCCTGGCCTTCGGCCTGATACTGCTGGCCATGGCGCTGGTCGCCCTGCTTCGCGCCGAACTGCTCGACACCTGGCAAGCGCAGTTGCCCAAGGATGCGCCCAACCACTTCGCCCTGAACATCCTGCCAGATGACCGCGAACCTTTCGCCCGCCAGTTGCATCAGGTCAACGCGACCTCGGCGCCACTGTACCCGGTGACACCGGGTCGCCTGGTGCAAATCAATGCGCAGCCGGTGCAGCAGGTGGTCAGCAAGGATTCGGCCGGCGAGCGCGCCGTGCAACGTGACCTCAGCCTGACCTGGGCCGCCGACCTGCCGGAAGGTAATGAGCTGACTGCAGGCAGCTGGTGGCAGAACCTGCCCGCTGCAGAGGAAATCCCTGGTGTATCGGTGGAAGCGGAACTGGCCAGCAGCCTGAAGCTGCAGTTGGGCGACCTGCTGACCTTCGACATCGGCGGCCAGCAGCACCAGGCCAGGGTCAGCAGCCTGCGCAGCGTGCATTGGGACAGCTTCCAGCCGAACTTCTACATGATCTTCCAGCCTGGCACGCTGCAAGGGTTGCCAACCACCTACCTGACCAGTTTCTACCTGGCGCCTGGCCATGACCTGGACGTTGTGGCGCTGTCACGAGCGTTCCCGGCAGTGACGATCCTGCAGGTGGACGCCCTGCTCGATCAACTGCGCAGCATTCTCGCCCAGGTGACCTTGGCGGTGGAATACGTATTGCTGTTCGTGCTGGCGGCGGGGCTGGCGGTTTTGTTCGCGGGCCTGCAGGCGACCCTGGACGAGCGTATCCGCCAAGGCGCCTTGCTGCGCGCACTAGGTGCGGCGCGTCCATTGCTGGTCAAGGCCCGGCGGATCGAGTTCGGCTTGCTGGGTGCCGCCAGTGGGCTGTTGGCGGCGATAGGCTGCGAACTGATAACGCTGGTGCTGTATCGCTATGCGTTTGACCTGCACTGGAGCCCGCATCCGTGGCTGCTGGTGTTGCCCCTGGCGGGCGCACTGCTGGTGGGTGCAGCGGGCGTGCTGGGGACGCGACGAGCGTTGAATGCCAGCCCGTTGGCGGTGTTGCGGGAAAGTTGAGAGTTGCCTGTAGCCGTGAGGCGGCCGGCCCAGGCAACACAAATTACTGGCCGTAGCTGATGCTGTTCACATACCAGGTGGCTTCCCCAGCAGGGGTCTGTACCACCACCTCGTCACCCTCCTGCTTTTTCAGCAGGGCACGGGCCATGGGCGAATCGATCGAGATGTAGTCGTTGCGCCCGTAGATCTCGTCGTAGCCGACGATGCGAAACTTCATGACCTCGCCCTCGTCGTTCTCGATTTCCACCCAGGCACCGAAAAACACCTTGCCTTCCTGCTGTGGCGAGTAGGCCACCACCTTCACATCTTCAAGGCGCTTGCGCAGGTAGCGCACCCGGCGGTCGATCTCGCGCAACAGCTTCTTGTTGTACTGGTAGTCCGCGTTCTCACTACGGTCGCCCAGCGACGCCGCCCAGGCAACTTTCTGGGTGATCTCCGGGCGGTACACCCGCCACAGGTGATCCAGCTCTTTCTTCAGCGCCTCATGGCCTTCCGTGGTGATGATGTTGGTACTCAACAGCACACTCCTCAGCGGCGGGTAATCAGGCCTTGGCGCGCGATGCGGGTGAGATGACCGATGACTTCGGCGGCCTCTTCCGGCACCGGGGCCTGGATCACGGCCAAGTCGAAACGGTCAGCGCCATACTGCGCGAGGTGGCAACCGGTATCGGCGAACTGGATCAGGAAGGCACGCGCCTGCCCCTTGCGCCGGGACAGGCCTTCGAGGTGACGCAAAAGAGTGGGCTGATGCTGGCCGCCGAGCAGGATGCGCGGGGTGCGGGACGCCTGGCTGGCTGGCAAAGGGCTCAAACAGACACTGGTACGTGGGCAACTCATGGAGCTTCTCTCCGCCTCGCGAATCCCGCTGGGCAGCGGTGGGAGGCGTCACCGAACCAGCGCTTTAGCGGTATTTCGGATGACCCGGAGGGGGCTGTCCCGCGCCCCGCAAGTAGCTGTTTAAATCGGCGCAGGCGGTATGCTAGAGCGAGCAGCAGCAAGTTGCAAGCCGCAGGCACAAGCAGATCGATCCCGGGCTGCTCTTGCTTGCGGCTTGCGGCTGGCAACTCGCGGCAGGTTACCGGGCGATCAGGCGGTCCAGCGAGAACCGCCCTGCGCCTTCGATCAGCACCGCGACGGTACCGGCCAGCAACGCCAAGGCAAACTCATAGCCGTTGTTGGACATGAACAGGCCGTTACCGATATGCACCGAGAAGATCGCCACCACCAGGGTCACGGTCAACGCCAGGGCCGCCGGGCGCGCCAGCAGGCCGACCAGCAGGGCCAGACCGCCGAAGAACTCGGCGCTACCGGACAGCAAGGCCATCAGGTAACCCGGAGCCAGCCCGATGCTTTCCATCCACTGGCCGGTGCCCTCCAGGCCATAGCCGCCAAACAGACCGAACAGTTTCTGCGCGCCGTGCGCCATGAAGATGATGCCGACCAGGATACGGATGACGCTGAGGCCAGCGCCGGCACGGGTGGAGACCAGCGCGTTGAGGATGGTGTGGTTCATGTCGAAGCGTCCTTGAAAGGGAAGTTGTGTTGAGATGGCGCCATCATAATCAGTTATACGGATATGAAAACCGCAAAAAACCCAACATAACAATCGATAAAATCGATACTCTAGCGCTTCACCACAGGCTCCAGCCGAGCACGCTCCCGGTTGAAGGCCAGAAAGTACTTGTTCACGCTGTTGACGAAGTTGACCGGCCCCATGCCCACCTGCTCCATGGCAATGCGTTCGGCTTGGAAAAACCACTGGTTGCCGTTCAGCCCACGCCGCCGCGCTTCGGCGCGCATGGCCTGGACCCGTTCGGGGCCGAGGTTGTAGGCTGCCAGCACGAACGCCATGCGTTCACGCTCGTTGATCTTCGCGCTGGCAAAGAACTTGCGCCGGATCAGCGCCAGATAACGGGCGCTGGCCTGGACATTGCCATCCACCGTGGCAGTGTTGCTCACCCCCACGCGCTGCGCTGCCGAAGGCGTGATCTGCATCAGGCCATGGGCGCCGCCGGTGCCGCGAGCCGTCGGGTTGAGCGTCGATTCCTTGAAAGCCAGCGCGGCCAGGTTAAGCCAGTCGATCTGCTGTGCCTCAGCGTGTTTCTGCAGCACCGGCCGTAGCGCGTTGAGGCGCTGGCGGTCCTTGCTGGCCAGCGGGTTGTGCACCCGGTACTGGCGGCGGTAGATGCGCTCGAACGCGGCATCCTGGTTGTCCGGCGCTCGATAGCCCTGTAAAAAGCGGTCGACCGTTGCCAGCAACTGTGGCGCATCGCGGCCTACATACCAGCGCACGGCTTGCGGCGTCCCCAGCTGTACACGACTGTCCAGGCGCAGGCGCGGCATCACCCGGGCCCAGCGCCGGGCAATCGGCTGCTCGATCACGGTCAGGTGATAGATGCCGGCCTGGACCATCTCCAGCACGTCCTCCACTGCCAGGGTCGAGTCGACCCATTCCACCTTGATCGGCGCACGTTTACGCAGTGCCAACTGCTGGTTCAGCTGCTGGATCAGCGGGCCGGCGGCGCTGGCGCTGGTCAGCGCCACGGTGCGCCCGGACAACTGCTCGACGTGGCTGAAGCTGCGTTCACCCTTGCGCCCGACCAGCACCAACGGCACCTGGTCGAGCACCGGCGCGCTGCTGCTGACGCTACGAACCGTGCCAGGGTCGAGCAGCTCGCCCGGTACGGCCAGGTCGCCCTCGCCACGCGCCAGGGCGCCCAGCAGTTGTTCCTTGGCGCGCGGAATCAATTTCAGCTGGATCTCCTGGCCGTCAGCGGCGCGGGCATTGAGGTAATGCTCCAGCGCGCGCAGGCGATAGTATTCGATGCCGACCGGCTCGCCCTTGACCTCACCCGAGCTGTTGCGGCTCTGGTTGACCAGCACCCGCAGCACCTGGCTGCTGCGAATCTGTTGCAGGTCACGCACCTTGGCAGGTGGCGTGCTCTGCTGCGGTCCCGGCAGGCGCGCATGTGCCGGCCCGGTCAAGGCCAGACCAAGCGTCAGCAGTAGGATGAGCCAGCATCGCGGCATGCAGAATGTCCGTGGTCGGTGGCGACACCATGGGAAGCGCCGCCAAGTGAGAAAGACGGCAAAAGACCATGGCAACAGCATGAAGTTCTTGGTTTTTTTCGCAAAAACATGGTTTTTGCTATGCTGGCCGCCCCGCGGCACGAGGTAGCACCATGCAACTGATCGATATCGGCGTCAACCTGACCAACAGCAGTTTCCACGACCAGCAGGCAGCTGTCGTCGAGCGCGCCCTCGAAGCCGGCGTTACACAGATGATACTCACCGGCACCAGCCTGGCAGTCAGCGAGCAGGCGCTGGAACTGTGCCAGCAGCTGGATCCGAGCGCTGCCCACCTGTTCGCCACGGCGGGTGTGCACCCGCACGATGCCAAGGCCTGGGATGCCGCCAGCGAGCACCGGTTGCGCCAATTGCTGGCTGAGCCGCGTGTGCGCGCGGTGGGCGAATGTGGCTTGGATTTCAACCGCGACTTCTCCCCTCGCCCGCAACAGGAAAAAGCCCTGGAAGCTCAACTGGCACTGGCTGCCGAGCTGCACCTGCCAGTGTTCCTGCATGAGCGCGATGCCAGCGACCGTTTGCTGGCCATCCTCAAGGGCTACCGTGACCACCTGACCGGCGCGGTGGTGCACTGCTTCACCGGCGAGCGTGATGCGCTGTTCGCCTACCTGGACATGGACCTGCATATCGGCATTACCGGCTGGATCTGCGACGAGCGCCGCGGCACCCACCTGCATGGGCTGGTGGGCAACATTGCCGAGGGGCGGTTGATGCTGGAGAGCGATGCACCTTACCTGCTGCCGCGAAGCCTGCGACCCAAACCCAAGAACGGGCGCAACGAGCCGGCATTCCTGCCAGAGGTGCTGCGCGAGGTCGCCTTGCATCGCGGGGAGTCGACCGAGCAGACGGCCGCGCATACCACGGCGACCGCGCGAGCTTTTTTCCAGATCCAGAGCTGACGCAATGAGGGCCTCGGATTTTTTTTGATGCACATCAACACCAGGTCAGGCTGACGCAGGCACAATGATGGCACCTTGCCAATATTGTTTTCGCTCAACTCAGAGAAGACCTGCCCATGGGTGCCTGGCTTAGCAATGTTTCCCTGAAGTACAAGTTCTGGGCCGTCAACGCGGTGGCCTTTGTCACGACCTTGCTGCTGGTGCTCTATGCCGTGCACCTCGAGCAGCGCGCCCGTGCCGAAGCAGCGCAGGCCCAGGCCGCCGCACAAGCGCAATTGCTGGCTGCCTGGCCAGCGGGTCAGCCGCTGCCGCGCGCGGCCAACGTCATCAGCTGGCCGGCAGGGCAAACGCCCAGCTTCGCCGGCGAGCCCCTCGATGGCCTGCGCAATGCTCTGGGCTGGGTCGAGCTGCCAAGCGCCTGGCTCCTCGGCGACAACCCGTTGCGCGGCGCGCAGGTGCTGCGCAGCGGCACTCAACAGTTGGCGGTGCTGGCCCGGTCGCCAAGCCTGCGTCAGGTGTTCTTCGACCGTTTCGGCAACTACGCCGTGTGCGTGCTGATTCTCATGCTGGCCATGCTGGGTGCCTCGCAACTGCTGATCCGCTTCCTGCTCAGCCAGCTCAACACCCTCAAGGACGTGATGCTGCACGTGGAAAAAACCGGCGATCTGGCGGCCCGCGTGCCACTGGCTTGTGGCGACGAGGTCGGCCAGATGGCCGGGGCCTTCAATGCCATGCAGGCCACTTACCACCGGGTGGTCAGCACCGTCGCCCACACCGCCGCTCAACTGGATTCCGGTGCCGCGCGCCTGGCGGCGAGCATGAGCGACGTCCGCCACGGCATGCTTGGCCAGCAGAGCGAGACCGACCAGGCGGCTACTGCCATCAACGAAATGTCGGCGACTGTGCACCACATTGCCCAGCATGCCGGCGCCACCCGCGACCTGTCACAAACGGCTGACAGCCTGGCCGGTAGCGGTCAGGAGGTGGTCAGCCGGGTGCAAGATTCGATTTCCGGGCTGTCCAGCGGCGTGCAACAGACTGCGGAGATGATTCGCCAGCTCGCTGAAGACAGCCAGAAGATCAATGGCGTGGTCAACGTGATCCACAGCATCGCCGAGCAAACCAACCTGCTGGCACTGAACGCCGCCATCGAAGCCGCGCGCGCCGGCGACCTTGGACGCGGGTTTGCCGTGGTGGCCGATGAAGTGCGCAACCTGGCCAAGCGCGTGCAAACCTCCACCGACGAAATCACCACCATGGTCTCGGCCCTGCAGTCAGGCACTCGCGATGCAGTGGAATTCATGCAGGAAAGCTCGTACAAGGCCGACGATTGTGTCAGGCAGGCGCGAGAGGCCGGTGAAGCACTGGCCGAGATTACCGGGGCCGTGGCACAGATGCGCGAAAGCAACACGCAGATCGCCGTGGCCGCCGAGCAGCAAAGCCAGGTGGCAGAAGAAATGAACCGTGCGGTGGTGAGCATCCGCGATGTCACCGAGCAGACCGTACAGCAGACTGTCGGCTCGGCCACCACCAGCAGCGAACTGGCGACGCTGGCCGGCGAACTGAACAAGGCTATTGGCCAGCTCAAGCTATAGTCACCATAGCCAGCCTCGATTGGCCCCCGTTCGGGGGCCGCACTAAGCTTTGGGCACAGCGAGAGGAAATGCCCATGAGCAAACGTCTGCCCAACCTGCCCGCCTGGCAATGGCGCGGCTACCATCAGAACCACCGCCACCCGACCAACCTGGTGCTGCACCTGATCGCCGTGCCGTTATTCATCCTTGGCGCGTTGCTGGTCCTGTCCGGGCTGCTCAGCCTGGACCTCGGCCAGCTTGCCGTCGGCATCATTGCCTTGATCGCCGGCCTGGGCCTGCAACGCCAGGGCCATCGGCTGGAGGCGGAACAGCCAGAGCCGTTCGCGGACCGCAAGGACGCCGTACAGCGCCTGCTCACCGAGCAGTTCATCACCTTTCCGCGCTTCGTGCTCAGCGGCGCCTGGTGGAAGGCCTGGCGCGAGCGACATAAACATCGCCAATGATCCCGTGCGAGGCCGCTGCCCTGCGACGGTCGAGTCTGGCTAGGCGAAAACCGTCACAGTCTGGCGGCTCAACGCCAGCAACTCGCCTTGGGCCGTCCACAGTGCCGCGGCGGCATGCCCGTAACCATCGCGCGCATATTCGGTTTCCACGCGATAACGACACCAGTCGAGGCTCGACAACTGCGGGGCGGGCTGGACGAATTCAATGGTCCAGGTCAGGGTGCTGCCCGCAGCGGGCTTCTTGAGGAACGGCATCAGGCTTGGCGGCCAGGCATCGACCAACGCCAGCAGGTGCGCCTCGCTGAGCGGCACTTCAGCCAACCCACGCAAACGCACCCAGCCGCCCATATGGCGCGACGGGTTGCCACTGAACGGAAGCCCGCCGACCGCCCAGCGCAAAGCCACGTGCTGCATGAACTCAGGGGTAATGCCTTTGATATGCGGCAACTCGGGGGCCGAATCGTCGAGCGCTTTCATGTCCATCGCCGGCAACGCCGGCACATCGACCACAGACGGCCGTCCCGTACCGAAATTGCCCTGCACCAGGGTCACCACCTGGCCATCCTGAACGGCACGCCCGAGCAAGGTACTGACCGCCTTGCCTTCGCGCAGCACCTCTGCCTCGAAGCGGATTGGCACATCCGCTGCCGCCGGTGCGACAAAACTGATAGCCAGTGACCGCACAGGGCGACCATCGGTGATTTTCCGGCGCATGGTCTCATACACCAGCGCCGCCATCAGCCCGCCGAACACGGCGCGCCCCTGAGCCCAGCTCGGCGGGATGCTGACTGCATCGGGGCTGGCCCGCACGGCGTCGAGCAATTGGTTGAAGTTCATAGGCTGGCTCCTGCATGCCGCGAAAGGTCTGCCCATCCTAGCCAGCAAGCCATTGGCGATCAGCCCGCATATCGGTCATTTTTCGGGCTTTCGCCGCACCAACGCCCGCTGCAGGGCACCCAGGGTCACATCCGACTGGTGCTCTGCCTCATGCAGCTCCTGCTCCCAGGCTGCCTTGCAAGGCGCCAGATCGGCCTGCTCGCGCGCCTGCAATAGCCATTGCAGACGATCATGCCAGTCACCCAGGTCGCCCTGGGCCTGCTTCAGCAGGCGCCGCAGTGCGTTGCCCGCATGGTCGAGCTGGGGGTAGGCCTCGTCGCCGTAGCGCGCGCGCTTGATCAGCAAGCGCAGGCGGTGGCGATCGTGGGCCGGGTCCTGCAGCGCCTGGCGCAGTTTGCGCCACTGTTTGACCAGGCGTTTGTCGATACGCTTCTCCAGCGCTTTGGTCAGGCCTTCGCGACCGGCCGCACGCAGGAACAGCGGAAACGCGTCGACAATCGCCAGCACCCGCGCCAATTGCGGGCTGTCAGCGACACTGGCGAATGTCCTGTCGCGCCCTTCCACACGACGTTGCCCGGCCTCGGCAAAACCACGTCCGATCAGTTCGGCCGCCAGTACTTCGCGGTCACGCAGCGGCGTCGTCAGTGCCCCCAGCGCCCTGGCGGCATCCTCCAGCTGCTCGACCCCGGGCAACCCGCGCAATGGCCGCAGCAGGCTGCGCAGGCGCCGCAGCGTGGTGCGCAGGTCGTGCAGGGCCTCGCTGTCGGTGTCGGCAGCCAGGCGTTCGCGGCAGGCCAGCAGACGCACCTGCAAGGTCAGTATCTGGGCCACTACATGGTCGAGCATGGCAGGCATTCAACGATGCTCCCTGATCAGCGCCCGGCGCGGGACTCACGGATGTAGAAGCGCGCCTTCTCGGCTTTGCGGGTACAGCTTTCATAGCCTTCGAATTGCTGCTGGGTCTTGGCCCCGGTCAACAGCGACAGGGCCTTGGAATAGCTCACGGCACCGGCAAAGCCTTCGGCCTTGGCCAGGTCCAGCTCTTTCCAGGCAGCATCCAACTGGGTTGCGCAGCTCTCACGATAGGCCGTCTTGCCCGCACAGCCAGCAAGGGCCAAGGCAATCAGTGGAAGGCAGATCCAGGCTTTCATCAGTTATGACCTCAATGGGAAAAAACAGTGGCCGTTCGACGCTCCGGATGCTCAAAAGTGCCGCTCCCGGACAGCTTTGTCTTGCCAGTTTTATTACAGTAGCTCAGCGCGGTCTACATTGAAGCACAGGCAGCGATGGGTGCATTGTAGAACCAGGGTTGCACTGGCCGGGGAACATTCATGAGCAAACGCGTGGCACTGGTACTGGGATCGGGTGGAGCCCGAGGGTATGCACACATCGGGGTGATCGAGGAAATCGAGCGACGCGGCTACGACATTGCCTGTATTGCCGGCTGCTCGATGGGCGCCGTGATCGGGGGGATCTACGCCGCGGGCAAGCTGGGAGAGTACCGCAACTGGATCGAGAGCCTCGACTACCTGGATGTGCTGCGCCTGGTCGATGTCAGCTTTCGTCTCGGCGCGATTCGCGGCGACAAGGTGTTCGGGCAGATTCGCAAGATTGTCGGCGAGATCAACATCGAGCAATTGCGCATCCCTTACACGGCGGTTGCAGCCGACCTTACCAACCAGCAGGAGATCTGGTTCCAGGAAGGTTGCCTGCACCAGGCCATGCGCGCCTCGGCGGCCATCCCCAGCCTGTTCACGCCGGTGATGCAAGGCAACCGCATGCTGGTCGACGGCGGCATCCTCAACCCGTTGCCGATCGTACCGGTGGTGTCCAGCCACTGCGACCTGATCATTGCCGTCAACCTCAACGCCACCAACCAGAAGCAGTACCAGTTGCCGGTGATCGAACGCCCCGCCGCATTCAAGATGCGTTTCGATGCGTTGCTCAGCTCGCTGGGGTCACGCCTGCCGTTCCGGCGCAAGCCGGCAGAAGAGTTGATCCGCATCGAACAGGAAATCATCGCCGAAGGGCTTGCACCGCCAAACCCGTGGCTGGCCGATGCCGCCGCCCCGGAAGCCCAGCAGCCGGCAGCGGCGCCAGAACGCGAGGGCGCGCCCAAGTCGGCGACCGGCTCGTTCATCATCGACAACGTGGGGCCCGCTTCGCTGCTGGACCTGATCAACCAGAGTTTCGAGGTGATGCAGACGTCGTTGGCGCAGTACAAGATCGCGGGCTATCCACCGGATGTGCTGATCAACGTGCCCAAGCGGGTATGCCGGTTTTTCGAGTTCTACAAGGCGCCTGAGCTGATTGCCCTGGGGCGAGAGATTGCGCGGGATACGCTGGATAATCATGAAGGGGTGAAGCGCTAGGCCGGAACAGGCGGCACAGATAGAACAGGCCGCACTAGGCGGCCTGTCCGTTCATGCGTCCATCACCTTAGTAGCGGGTGATGTCGGCTTTGGCTTCCAGTTGCTTGCGGTAGGCCGCAAAGTCCTGCTGGCCAGCACGCGACGCGAGGTAGCGGCGAATCTGCTGCTTCTCTTCATCGGTAGCGGTAGCGCCTTCGTTGACGCCTTTGAGCTGCAGTACTACCAGGCTACCGTCACGCAGCACCACGCTGCCATACACCGGCTTGTCCTTGGATTGCGGCTTGGCCAGGCGGAACAGCGCTTGCAGCTCGGCCGGGTCAATGCCGTCCGCGCCGCGGGTGACCGCCTCGTAAGCCTTCCAGCCCTGCCCTTCGTGCACGCCAGCAGCGCTGACGGAACCGTCACGCAGGCCGGCAATCAGCTTGTCGGCCTTGGCCTTGAGCTCGGCAGTGGCCTTCTCTTTGGCCAGGTGTTCTCGAATGTTGTTGGCCACCGCGTCCAGCGGCAGTTGCGCCGGCTTGCGGTGCTCCTTGACGCGCAGCACCACGGTGGTCTCCGGGTCGAGTTCGATGGCAGTGCTGTTGGCACCCTCATCCAGCACTTCTTCAGAGAACGCAGCCTGCACCACCGAACGGTTGGCAGTGATGCCTTCGCCGCCCTCACGACCGAAGGCTGCAGACGTATGCACCTTCAGGTTCAGGTCCTGGGCCGGCTGGGCCAGGTCGGAGGCCTCGTAGGCAGCATCCTGCAACTGCTTGCTGGCATCGACGTAACGCTGCTCGACCAGGGGAATCTTCAGGTCCCGGGTCAGCTTGTCCTTGAGGCTGGCAAAGCTCGGTACTTCCGGCGCCTGCACGCCCAGCAGCTTGATCAGGTGATAGCCGAACTGGGTACGCACCGGCGCGGACACCTGCCCATCCTGCAGTTTGTACAGGGCATCCTCGAACGCCGGGTCATAAACACCTGGGCCGGCGAAACCAAGGTCACCACCGCTACCGGCCGAACCAGGGTCCTGCGATAACTCCTTGGCCAGTGCGGCAAAGTCCTCACCCTTGGCCAGGCGCTGCGCGATCTCTTCGGCACGGGCCTTGGCCTGGGCGTCGGTGACCTTGTCGTTGACCTCGATCAGGATGTGCGCAGCGTGACGCTGCTCGGCGAGGTTGGCGATTTCCTTCTCGTACTGGGCCTTGAGCTCTTCGTCGCTCACCTTGACCTGGTCGAAGAACGCCGACTTCTTCAGCTCGACGTAGTCGATCACAACCTGGTCAGGCGACATGAACTCCTTGGCGTGCTGGTCGTAGTGCGCCTTGACTTCTTCATCGCTGACCTTGACCGCAGCCGGGTCGGCCTTGAAGGTCAGGGAGGCGAAGTCACGGGTCTGCTTCTCGAGGCGGGCAAAGGCATCGACCTGCTGGTCAGTGACGAAGCTGCTACCGGCCAGGCCGGTGCGCAACTGGCCAATGAGCATTTCCTCGGCCAGCATGTCGCGGAACTGCATGCGGCCGTAGCCCATCTGGCGGATGACCTGGTCGAAGCGGTCGGCGCTGAACTTGCCGTCCACCTGGAATTCCGGTGTCTGCAGGATGACCTGGTCCAGCGCAGCCTCGGAGAAGGCGAACTTGGCGTCTTCGGCGCCTTGCAACAGCAGCTTGCGGCTGATCAGGCCTTTGAGTGCCTCTTCACGCAGCAACTTGTCATCCAGCAACGCCGGGTCGAAATCCTTGCCCAACTGTTGCATCAGCTGGCGGCGCTGCATGTCGGCCGCCTGGCTCAACTCGTTCTGGCTGATGGTCTGGCCATTCACCTTGGCGGCGTCCTGGCTATGAGTAGCGGCCTGGAAAATGGCTTCGAAGCCGGTCAACGCCATCAAAACGACAATAAGGCCGATGATGGTCTTGGCAATCCAACCTTGTGAATTGTCCCTGATATTTTGCAGCATGCGTCCCCCAGAAACGGCTGTACCACTGCGTCGACAACCGCGGAGCGTGGGTAGAAACCTGATAAAAGAAAGGCGCATCCGAGGATGCGCCTTTTCTTAGCAAACGTGTCAGGCGGGAACGTTTGCGCCCCCGCCGTCAGCGTGCTCGGACCTGGCCAGGCCGGGTCCGGCTGAAGAGACGACTTAGTTGACGGCGTCTTTCAGGCCTTTGCCAGCCTTGAAACCTGGAACCTTGGCGGCTGCGATCTTGATTGCCTTACCGGTTTGCGGGTTGCGGCCGGTGCGCTCAGCGCGCTCCTTGACCGAGAAGGTACCGAAGCCAACCAGTACCACATCGTCACCTTGCTTCAGGGCGCCGGTGACGGATTCGATGACTGCGTCCAGCGCACGGCCGGCTACAGCTTTCGGGATGTCAGCAGATGCGGCGATAGCGTCAATCAGTTCCGACTTGTTCACTCTAAGTCCCCTTATTTCTCAATTGAGTTTGTTTCTAAGTATGTAATGAAAAGCTTATGAAACGTGCGCTGGGTGGCCTGATGACACTAGCGTGCCGCTTTATAGCAAGGCCCCGAAAAAACTGTCAAGGAACGCCCCCCAGCCAGAAACTACTAGTGCGTGCTGATTCTTTCCTTAGCATCGCCGTCGCGCTTTTCATCTTTCGCGACAATCTCCGGAGCCACATCTGGCAAGGGCTCCGGGGCGTATTGCAGCGCAATTTGCAGGACTTCGTCAATCCATTTGACCGGTTTGATCTGTAGATCCTGTTTGATATTTTCCGGAATCTCCTTCAGATCGCGAACATTCTCCTCGGGAATGATCACCGTCTTGATACCGCCACGGTGTGCCGCCAGCAGTTTTTCCTTCAAACCGCCAATCGCCAACACCTGGCCACGCAGGGTGATTTCGCCGGTCATGGCCACGTCGGCCCGAACCGGAATCTGCGTCAGCGCCGAGACCAACGCCGTGCACATGCCGATACCAGCGCTCGGGCCGTCTTTCGGCGTGGCGCCTTCAGGCATGTGGATGTGCACGTCGTGCTTCTCGTGGAAGTCGGCGGCGATCCCCAGGCTGCGGGCGCGGCTGCGCACCACGGTCTGTGCGGCGGTGATCGATTCGACCATGACATCGCCCAGCGAACCGGTCTTGATCAACTGGCCCTTGCCAGGGATGACCACGGCTTCGATGGTCAGCAGCTCGCCACCGACCTGGGTCCAGGCCAGGCCGGTGACCTGGCCGATCTGGTCCTGCTGCTCGGCCAGGCCATAGCGGAACTTGCGCACGCCCAGCAGGTGCTCCAGCTGCTCGCTGGCGACCTTGACCTTGACCTGCTTCTGCCCGGCATGTTCCTTGACCACCTTGCGGCAGACCTTGGCAATTTGCCGCTCCAGCCCACGCACACCCGCTTCGCGAGTGTAGTAGCGGATGATGTCGCGAATCGCCGAAACGTCGACCTCCAGCTCTTCCTTTTTCAGGCCGTTGGCCTTGACCTGCTTGGGCACCAGGTACTTGACCGCAATGTTGATCTTCTCGTCCTCGGTGTAGCCCGGCAGGCGGATGACTTCCATCCGGTCGAGCAGCGCCGGCGGAATGTTCATCGAGTTCGAGGTGCACAGGAACATCACGTCCGACAGGTCGTAGTCGACCTCCAGATAATGATCGTTGAAATTGTGGTTTTGCTCGGGGTCAAGCACTTCGAGCAGTGCCGAGGCCGGATCGCCACGCATGTCGCTGCCCATCTTGTCGATTTCGTCCAGCAGGAACAGCGGGTTGCGTACACCCACCTTGGTCATCTTCTGGATCAGGCGACCAGGCATGGAACCGATGTAGGTCCGGCGGTGACCGCGGATCTCGGCCTCGTCACGCACGCCACCCAGGGCCATGCGCACGAACTTGCGGTTGGTGGCCGCAGCGATCGACTCGGCCAGCGAGGTCTTGCCGACGCCAGGCGGGCCGACCAGGCACAGTACCGGGCCACGGATCTTCTTGACGCGCTTCTGCACGGCAAGATATTCGAGAATGCGGTCCTTGACCTCTTCCAGCCCATAGTGGTCGGCATCGAGGATTTCCTCGGCCTTGGCCAGGTCCAGGCGCACTTTGCTCTGGGCCTTCCACGGCACCTGCACCAGCCAGTCGAGGTAGGAGCGGACCACGGTGGCCTCGGCCGACATCGGCGACATCTGCTTGAGCTTGTTCAGCTCGGCCTGGGCCTTGGCCAGGGCATCCTTGGGCAGGCCAGCGGCTTCGATGCGCTTTTTCAGCTCTTCGACTTCGTTGTGGCCTTCGTCGCCATCGCCGAGCTCTTTTTGAATGGCTTTCATCTGCTCATTCAGGTAGTACTCGCGCTGGCTGCGCTCCATCTGCTTCTTGACCCGACCGCGAATGCGTTTCTCAACCTGCAACAGATCGATTTCGGCATCCAGCAGCGCCAGCACATGCTCGACACGGGTCGGCAGGTCGACG
Organism: Pseudomonas sp. TE21394; assembly: GCF_054057835.1. NCBI lineage: Bacteria > Pseudomonadati > Pseudomonadota > Gammaproteobacteria > Pseudomonadales > Pseudomonadaceae > Pseudomonas > Pseudomonas sp. TE21394. The sequence goes on from NZ_JBSRZR010000001.1 coordinate 5,404,245, forward strand.
ATTTCGAGAATTTCCTGCTTCTGCTCGATCTTCAAAGCCATGTGCGCGGCCATGGTGTCGACCAGGCGCCCAGGCTCTTCGATGCTGTTCAGCGACGACAGCACCTCGGCAGGGACTTTCTTGCCCAATTGCACGTACTGCTCGAACTGCGACAGCAGGGTGCGCACGAAGACTTCCGATTCACGCTCGGCGGCATCGGCTTCGTCGATCAGGGAAACCTCGGCACGGATGTGCCCTTCTGCTTCGCTGAAGCGCTCTACGGCGCCACGCTGCTCGCCCTCGACCAGCACCTTGACGGTGCCATCGGGCAGTTTCAACAGCTGCAGCACGGTGGCGACCGTACCGACGCGATACAGCGCGTCTTCGCCCGGGTCATCGTCGGCCGGGTTTTTCTGGGCCAGCAGGAGGATCTGCTTTTCGCCCGTCATCGCCGCCTCAAGGGCTTCGATGGACTTTTCGCGCCCCACGAACAGCGGGATGACCATGTGCGGGTAAACAACGACATCGCGCAATGGCAAAAGAGGCAAGTCGAGGGTGGTCTTCATGATTTCGCCTCTACAGCGGCCTTGTGGCCGGAAACCGGTGGAAATGATGCTTGGAGCTAATGTGGGGGCATGCCTGGGAAATTACAAGCGCTAGCTCAGGAAAAGCAGAAAGGGGCCCGTAGGCCCCCTTCTTGCTCGCAACCGTCAGCGGCCATCGCCTGGATCAGGCGTCCGGCGCAGCCTTGGCTTGCGGCTCGCTGTTTTCGTAGATCATCAGCGGCTGCGAAGTACCCTCGATGACGCTCTCGTCGATCACCACCTTGCTGACATCCTTCTTCGAAGGAATCTCGTACATGGTGTCGAGCAGCACGCCTTCGAGGATCGAACGCAGGCCACGGGCGCCGGTCTTGCGCTCCAGGGCCTTGCGCGCAACGGCCTTGAGCGCATCGCTGCGGAACTCGAGGTCGACGCTTTCCATCTCGAACAGCTTGGCATACTGCTTGGTCAGGGCGTTCTTCGGCTCGGTGAGGATCTGCATCAGCGCAGCCTCATCCAGCTCGTCGAGGGTTGCCAGTACCGGCAGACGACCGACGAATTCCGGGATCAGGCCAAACTTGACCAGATCGTCCGGCTCGACCTCACGCAGGGACTCGCCAACCTTCTTGCCTTCTTCCTTGCTGCGTACTTCGGCGCCAAAACCGATGCCACCCTTGGTGGAGCGGTTCTGGATGACCTTTTCCAGGCCCGAGAAGGCGCCACCGCAGATGAACAGGATGTTGCGGGTATCAACCTGCAGGAATTCCTGTTGCGGGTGCTTGCGGCCGCCCTGCGGCGGTACCGAGGCTACGGTGCCTTCGATCAGCTTCAGCAGTGCCTGCTGCACGCCCTCGCCCGAAACGTCACGGGTGATGGACGGGTTGTCCGACTTGCGCGAGATCTTGTCGATCTCGTCGATGTAGACGATGCCCATCTGGGCCTTTTCCACGTCGTAGTCGCACTTCTGCAACAGCTTCTGGATGATGTTCTCGACGTCCTCACCCACGTAACCGGCTTCGGTCAGGGTGGTGGCGTCAGCAATGGTGAACGGTACGTTCAACAGACGTGCAAGGGTTTCGGCGAGCAGGGTCTTGCCCGAGCCGGTCGGCCCGATGAGCAGGATGTTGCTTTTGCCGAGTTCGACTTCGTCACCCTTCTTGTCACGCTGGTTCAGGCGCTTGTAGTGGTTGTATACCGCTACGGCCAGCACCTTTTTCGCGCGCTCCTGACCAATTACGTACTGGTCCAGGATGCCGCTGATTTCTTTCGGCGATGGTAATTTGTGCGCGCTGCTTTCGGCCTGGGCTTCCTGCACCTCCTCACGGATGATGTCATTGCACAGGTCGACGCACTCGTCGCAGATAAATACCGAGGGCCCGGCAATCAATTTGCGCACTTCGTGCTGGCTTTTGCCGCAGAAGGAGCAATAGAGCAATTTGCCGCTGTCCTCGCCGTTACGGGTGTCAGTCATTCGATCGATCCAATCCGGTAGGCTTGCAACACAAGATGAAGGCAATTGCGGGCTTTTTCAAGTCCGCAGGTAGGCGCTTTCCGCACCCACCTGCTCTGGCACCCCGGTTCAGGAGGCCAGTTGCCGCTTGTCGTAGACCGAGTCGATCAGGCCGTACTCGGCCGCGCGCGAGGCGCTCATGAAGTTGTCACGCTCGGTGTCACGCTTGATGGTTTCGAGGTCCTGGCCGGTGTGATAGGCCAGCAGCTCGTTCAGACGGGCCTTGATATTGAGGATCTCCTGGGCGTGGATCTCGATATCGGTGGCCTGACCCTGGAAGCCGCCCAGCGGCTGGTGGATCATCACGCGCGAATTCGGCAGGCAGTGGCGCTTGCCCTTGGCACCTGCGGCCAGCAGGAAGGCACCCATGCTGCAGGCCTGGCCGATGCAGATGGTCGAGACGTCCGGCTTGATGAACTGCATGGTGTCGTAGATCGACATGCCGGCGGTAACGGAACCGCCCGGCGAGTTGATGTACAGATGGATATCCTTGTCCGGGTTTTCTGCTTCCAGGAACAGCAGTTGCGCCACGACGAGGTTGGCCATGTAGTCCTCTACCGGGCCAACCAGGAAGATCACACGCTCCTTCAACAGGCGCGAGTAGATGTCGTAAGCGCGTTCGCCACGGGCGGACTGCTCGATAACCATCGGGACCAGGCCGCCTGCGGCCTGGATGTCAGAGCTCTGCTGAATATAAGAATTGCGGGACATGTCCTGCGCTCACTCCCAAATAGTCATGGCTTGAATACGCACAAGCCAGCTCGAAGGCTGGCTTGTGGGGGTTTCCTACGAGAGAAGCCTGTTACTCAGCGGCGGCAGGAGCCTGTGCTGGCTTAACGGCATCTTCGTACGAGACCGACTTGTCGGTCACAGTCGCTTTCTGCAGAACAGTATCTACAACTTGCTCTTCCAGCACAACCGAACGGACTTCGTTCAGTTGCTGGTCGTTCTTGTAGTACCAGGCGATGACCTGCTCAGGCTCCTGGTAGGCCGAGGCCATTTCCTCGATCATTTCGCGAACCTTGCCTTCATCCGGCTTCAGTTCGAACTGCTTGACCACTTCGGCGACGATCAGGCCCAGGACCACGCGACGCTTGGCTTGCTCTTCGAACAGCTCGGCCGGCAGTTGCTCAGGCTTGATGTTGCCACCGAACTGCTGAACAGCCTGCACGCGCAGACGGTTGACTTCGTTTTCCAGCAGCGCTTTCGGTACTTCGATCGGGTTGGCGGCCAGCAGACCGTCCATGACCTGGTTCTTCACCTTGGCCTTGATGGCCTGGCGCAGTTCACGCTCCATGTTCTTGCGAACTTCGGCGCGGAAGCCTTCCAGGGTGGTTTCCTTGATGCCGAACTGGGCGAAGAATTCCTCGTTCAGTTCTGGCAGCACCGGGGCAGCAACGCTGTTGACGGTGATGGTGAACTCGGCGGCCTTGCCGGCCAGGTCCAGGTTCTGGTAGTCCTCGGGGAAGGTCACGTTGACAACGCGCTCTTCACCCGCCTTGGCGCCAACCAGGCCGTCTTCGAAGCCCGGGATCATGCGGCCGGAGCCCAGCACCAGCTGGGTACCCTTGGCCGAACCGCCGGCGAACACTTCACCGTCGACCTTGCCGACGAAGTCGATGTTGACCTGGTCGTCTTTCTGCGCAGCGCGCTCGACGGCCTCGAAACGGGTGTTCTGCTTGCGCAGCACTTCCAGCATGTTGTCCAGGTCGGCTTCAGCCACTTCGGCGCTCAGGCGCTCGACGCTGATCGACTCGAGGCCGGCAACGGTGAACTCAGGGAACACTTCGAAGATGGCGACGAATTCCAGGTCCTTGCCCTTCTCGAAGGACTTCGGCTCTACCGCAGGGGCACCAGCCGGGTTCAGCTTCTGCTCGACGATGGCCTCGTAGAAGGAAGCCTGGACCAGATCACCGAAAGCCTCTTGACGGGCATCGGCCTCGAAGCGCTGACGGATCACGCTCATCGGCACCTTGCCTGGGCGGAAGCCTGCAACCTTGGCGCGCTTGGCAGTCTGTTGCAGACGCTTGTTGACTTCGTTCTCGACGCGCTCGGCCGGAACGGCGATGGTCATGCGGCGCTCGAGAGCGGAAGTGTTTTCAACAGAAACTTGCATGGATATTCCTCGTTGCACAGACGTTAGCCGGCGTTAGCCCGACTCCAGAATCAAGGGCAAGCATTCTAGTGAGTCGCGCAGCAGAAGTCACCCCACCCGGGACGATGGGAAGCCACGCCGGTCGATTAGCTTTCAAGGCCCGTACGGCATGCCGCGGGGCCTGTTTCAAAAAGGGTTGCACGGCGCCTTGGGCGCCCCACAGCCGAAATACCTTGTCAAACAACTGCCGCGACGAATTCGCTTCCTTTATTCAGGTTCGATCTCGTTGAACTGGCAGTACTCTTCCCATTCCATCCCCAGCGCTTCAGCCACCTCGCGGTGTGTCTCCAGGCGCATGGCCTGCAGTTGCTCAGGGGTTTCGGCGATCAGTTGCAGGGCCAGCTCCCAAGGCTGAATGCCCTGCTCCTCGGCTGCATCTTCGAAGGCCCACTCGATCTGCTGGGCCTGCTCACGCGCATCCAGCTCGCGGATCTCTTCGAGCAGTTGCGGATTGGCCTCGGCAAAACGCTGCAGCGCCAGTGCCTGACGGGCTTCTTTTGCGATCATCGGGTTGTTCCTCTGCCGGCCAGCTGGGCCGGTGCTTCAACCGGCTGAAATCTAACAGCTTTTATTGGGGTGCTACCAGAGGATTGCAAGGGGGAGATTGAGTTTAATGGCTGCGAAGCTCATGGCCTGAGCCTTGTAGCGCCTGCGAGACCGAGCGCCGCGCGGACACTTGATAACACAGCCACCAAAACCATCAAGGCACACACCCCAGAAACAACAAAGGCGCCCGGTCTCACGACCAAGGCGCCTTCGAAGAATATGGGGTGGACGATGGGAATCGAACCCACGACAACTGGAATCACAATCCAGCGCTCTACCAACTGAGCTACGCCCACCATATAGCGGTCTTGCGGTACAACCTTACAGAAGCATGGTGCGGACGAAGAGACTCGAACTCTTACAGCTTGCGCCGCTGGAACCTAAATCCAGTGTGTCTACCAATTTCACCACGTCCGCGTAACGCTTAAAACAAAGGCGCCAGATGCTATCGCGGCGCCTTTGAAGAATATGGGGTGGACGATGGGAATCGAACCCACGACAACTGGAATCACAATCCAGCGCTCTACCAACTGAGCTACGCCCACCATATTGCATTACAACCACTTGTTGCCAAAGCTGCCTAATGGCGCACCCGGCAGGACTCGAACCTGCGACCATCCGCTTAGAAGGCGGATGCTCTATCCAGCTGAGCTACGGGCGCTTAAGCTTGAAGCCTAACCGAACGAGACCTTAACAGGTAACTGTCAAATCACTCATTCTGCCCGACTTCGCCACCCAGTGCTAGGCTGTGCCCGACAAGTGCGGCGAATCTTATAGGCGAGCCTGAATGTCGTCAACACCTTTCTCAAAAAAATTTAAATTATTTAAGGGCTTAGGGGATTTGCCCGACCACCCGCCTTTGCCCTTGGCCCGTGTCGTGCGAGAATGCGCCCTCTTTAATTGTTTCCTTCTCGATGGTTAATCACGCGTCTATGACTGCACACCTAATCGATGGCAAGGCGATCGCCGCCAGCCTGCGCCAGCAGATCGCTCAACGTGTCGTGGAGCGTCGCCAGCAAGGCCTGCGTACACCCGGCCTGGCAGTGATCCTGGTCGGCACCGACCCCGCCTCCCAAGTCTATGTCTCGCACAAGCGCAAGGACTGCGAAGAGGTCGGTTTCATTTCGCAGGCGTTCGACCTGCCCAGCGACACCACGCAGCAGGCCCTGACCGAGCTGATCGACCGCCTCAATGACGACCCGGCCGTCGATGGCATCCTCCTGCAACTGCCGCTGCCGGCGCACCTGGACGCCTCGCTGCTGCTCGAACGCATTCGCCCGGACAAGGACGTGGACGGTTTCCATCCGTACAACATCGGCCGCCTGGCCCAGCGCATCCCGCTGCTGCGCCCGTGCACGCCGAAGGGCATCATGACCCTGCTGGAAAGCACTGGCCAGGACCTGTACGGCATGAACGCGGTCATCGTCGGCGCATCCAACATCGTGGGCCGCCCGATGGCCATGGAACTGCTGCTGGCCGGCTGCACCGTGACGGTCTGCCACCGCTTCACCAAGGACCTGGCCGGCCATGTCGGGCGCGCCGACCTGGTGGTCGTGGCTGCCGGCAAGCCGGGCCTGGTCAAGGGCGAATGGATCAAGCAAGGGGCCATCGTCATCGACGTCGGCATCAACCGCCAGGACGACGGCAAGCTGGTCGGCGACGTGGTCTACGAGACCGCCCTGCCGCGCGCGGGCTGGATCACCCCGGTGCCGGGTGGCGTCGGGCCGATGACCCGGGCATGCCTGCTGGAGAACACCCTGTATGCGGCGGAAGAGCTGCACAAATAACACCGCGTGATATGAAAACGGCACCTCTGACAGGTGCCGTTTTTTTGCCAGGCGTGGGAGGTGCAGTGCCTGGGACATCGCGCACGGCGCGGATGGCGCTCGATCCACGCACAAACCCCAAGCTTCAGCCGATCATTTCCTGGCCGCCTCCCACGACTTGAGCAGTTCGCTGTAGCTGACGGTCTCGCCCTTGGGCTTCTCGTTGGCCAGTTTCGGTTTCGGTGCACCAGGCTGGTCGAACCAGTACTGGGCATCCTTCTCCGGGTTCAACTTCGGCGCGCAGGTGGCCTGGGCGTTGGAACGCTGCAAGCGCTCCATCATCCGGTCCTGGTCGCGGGCCAGGCCGTCCAGGGCCTCCTGCGGGGTTTTCTCGCCGCTCGCCACCTCGGCGATATGGCTCCACCACAACTGCGCCAGGCGCGGATAATCCGGCACGTTGGTACCGGTCGGGGTCCACTGTACCCGCGCCGGGCTGCGATAGAACTCCACCAGCCCGCCCAGCTTGGGCGCCAAGTCGGTCATCGCCTGGGAGTTGATATCCGATTCACGAATCGGCGTGAGGCCGACGATGGTCTTTTTCAGCGACACGGTCTTGGATGTGACGAACTGGGCGTACAACCAGGCCGCCAGCCGTTGCTTCTCCGGGGTAGACTTGAAGAAGGTCCATGAACCGGTGTCCTGGTAGCCCAGCTTCATCCCCTCCTCCCAGTACGGCCCCTTCGGCGACGGCGCCATGCGCCACTTCGGCGTGCCATCGGCATTGACCACTGGCAAGCCGGGCTTGGTCATGTCGGCGGTGAACGCGGTGTACCAGAAGATCTGCTGGGCAATGTTGCCCTGGGCGGGCACCGGGCCTGCCTCGGAGAAGGTCATGCCCTGGGCTTCCTTGGGCGCATAGGCACGCATCCAGTCCACGTACTTCTGCGTGGCATAGACCGCAGCCGGGCCGTTGGTGTCGCCACCGCGAGTCACGCTGGAACCCACCGGGTGGCAGTCCTCCACACGAATGCCCCATTCGTCCACCGGCAGGCCGTTGGGCAGGCCCTTGTCGCCGCCACCGGCCATGGAGAACCAGGCGTCGGTGAAGCGCCAGCCCAGCGACGGGTCTTTCTTGCCATAGTCCATGTGGCCATAGACGCGCTTGCCGTCGATTTCCTTGACGTCTTCGGTGAAGAACCGGGCAATGTCCTCGTAGGCCGACCAGTTCACCGGTACACCCAGCTCGTAACCGTACTTTTCCTTGAACCTGGCCTTCAGCTCGGGCCGTTCGAACCAGTCGGCACGGAACCAGTACAGGTTGGCGAACTGCTGGTCGGGCAACTGGTAGACCTTGCCATCAGGCGCGGTGGTGAAGGAGATGCCGATGAAGTCCTTCAGGTCGAGGGTCGGCGAGGTGTAGTCCTTGCCCTCGTTGGCCATCAGGTCGGTGATCGATTCCACCTTGCCATAGCGAAAGTGCGTACCGATCAGGTCGGAATCGTTAACCCAGCCATCATAGATGTTCTTGTCCGACTGCATCTGGGTCTGCAGCTTTTCCACCACGTCGCCTTCCTGCAGCAGGTCGTGGGTCAGCTGGATACCGGTGATTTCACTGAAGGCCTTGGCCAGCACCTTGGACTCGTACTCATGGGTAGTGATGGTTTCGGACACTACATTGATCTTCATCCCACGGAACGGCTCGGCTGCCTTGATGAACCACTGGAGTTCGGCGAGTTGCTGTTCAGGGGTAAGGGTCGACGGCTTGAACTCGCTGCCGATCCATTTCTTCGCTGCGTCCTCGTACTGGTCGGCCCAGGCTGTGCCCTGCATGCTGGCCAGCACCAGCAACGCGGCCAGGGTCAAATGTCGCCTGTTGTACTTGTTGTCGAACATTGTGATCTCCCGTTTCAGTTATCCCACAGGGCCGCTCGCTCAGCCCCAGCGCAGTACCACCAGCAGCCACACCAAAGACAGCAGCGAGGCCACCCACAATGGCCACTCGCTGACACCAACCACCAGCAGATGCAGGTAGGCGCAAGCCAGCAGGCCGATGAACAAGCGGTCGCCACGGCTGGTAACCAGTGGTAGAAAGCCGCGTCGCTCCACGCAAGGCCGGCGCAGCTCGAGCAAGGTCATGCCCAGCAGCAGTACAGCCACGGCGGCGAAGAACAACGCCGTCGGCAAGGTCCAGGCCATCCACTCCATGCCCTACCCTCCTCAGACCCGGCCAAGGGCAAAGCCCTTGGCCACATGGTTGCGAACGAACCAGATCACCAGCATGCCGGGCAGGATGGTCAGAACGCCTGCCGCTGCCAGCACACCCCAGTCGATACCCGATGCCGACACGGTACGGGTCATCACCGCGGCGATCGGCTTGGCATCCACCGAGGTCAGCGTGCGCGCCAGCAACAGTTCGACCCAGGAGAACATGAAGCAGAAGAACGCCGTGACGCCGATGCCGGAGCCGATCAGTGGAATAAAAATTTTCATAAAGAAGCGCGGGAAGCTGTACCCATCGATGTAGGCCGTTTCGTCGATTTCCTTCGGCACACCCGACATGAAGCCCTCCAGGATCCACACCGCCAGCGGCACGTTGAACAGGCAGTGGGCCAGGGCCACGGCGATGTGGGTGTCGAACAGGCCGATCGACGAGTACAGCTGGAAGAACGGCAGCAGGAAGACCGCCGGCGGTGCCATGCGGTTGGTCAGCAGCCAGAAGAACAGGTGGCGGTCGCCGAGGAAGCGGTAGCGCGAGAAGGCGTACGCCGCCGGCAGCGCCACCAGCAGCGAAATCAGCGTGTTCAGGCACACGTAGTACAGCGAGTTGATATAACCGCTGTACCAGCTGGCATCGGTGAAGATCACCCGGTAGTTGTCGAGGGTGAATGCCTGCGGCCACAGGGTCAGGCTACCGAGGATCTCGGTATTGCTCTTGAACGACATGTTCAGCAGCCAGTAGATCGGCACTAGCAGGAAGAAAAAGTACAGCAGCAGGGCCAGCGATTTGCGTGTGCTCATGGCCTAGTCCTTGTCGGCATGGGTCATGGCTGTGTAGAACAGCCACGACACCAGCAGGATGATCAGGAAGTACACCAGCGAAAACGCCGCCGCCGGGCCCAGGTCGAACTGGCCCACGGCCATGCGCGTGAGGGTCTGGCTGAGGAAGGTGGTCGCGTTGCCGGGCCCGCCGCCGGTCAGCACGAAGGGCTCGGTGTAGATCATGAAGCTGTCCATGAAGCGCAGCATTACCGCGATCAGTAACACGTTCTTCAGCTTCGGCAACTGTATATGGCGGAACACCGCCCAGCCCGAGGCGCGGTCGATGCGCGCGGCCTGGTAATACACGTCGGGGATGGCGCGCAGGCCTGAATAGCACAGCAGCGCGACCAGCGAGGTCCAGTGCCAGACGTCCATCACCAGCACGGTGAGCCAGGCGTCGAACGGGTCGCCGGCGTAGTTGTAGCTGACCCCCAGCCTGGCGAGCGTGGCGCCGAGCAAACCGATGTCGGCACGGCCGAAGATCTGCCAGATGGTGCCGACCACGTTCCATGGGATCAGCAACGGGAGGGCCATGACGATCAGGCACACCGACGCCATGCGCCCCTTGGTCGGCATGGTCAGGGCAATGCCGATGCCCAACGGGATCTCGATCAGCAGCACGCAGGCGGAATAAATGAACTGGCGCAGCAACGCCTCATGCAGCGCTGGGTCGCGCAGCACCTGGCGGTACCAGTCGGCACCGACGAAGTAGCGGTTGGACTGGTCGAAAATATCCTGCACCGAGTAGTTGACCACGGTCATCATCGGCACCACGGCACTGAATGCCACCAGCAGAAACACCGGCAGCACCAGCCACCAGGCCTTGTTGTTGGGCACCTTGTTCATGGCGCGACCTCCAGCAGCACATCGTCGAGGTACAGCATCAACCACTGCGTCGGCAGGCTGACCCAGGCCTGAGCCAAAGGCAGTGGGCGGTCCTCAGCCTGGCGCGCCTTGAGCGCGACGCCGCCCAGCTCTAGGGTGACAATGCGGTAGGTGCCCAGGTCCTCGACGTCCAGCACCCGTGCCGGGTAGGCATCATCGAACGGGCTGTCCCACAACTGCACGAACTCGGGGCGGATGCCGACCTGCAAGCGCCCGCCTGCCGTTGCCGCCAGACGCTCACGCAAGCCATCCGGCAGTGGCAGGTGGATATCGCCGAAGCTCACCCCGTCCGCCTCGGCACGCACCTCGATCAGGTTCATACCCGGGCTGCCGATGAAGTAGCCGACGAAGGTGTGCCGCGGTCGCTCGAACAGCTCGCGCGGGGTGCCGAACTGGACAATGCGCCCACCGTGCATCACCGCGATCTTGTCGGCGAAAGTCGAGGCTTCCAGCTGGTCGTGGGTGACGTAGATCATGGTGATGTTGAACTGCTCGTGGATCTGCTTGAGCTTGCGCCGCAGCTTCCACTTCAGATGCGGGTCGATCACCGTCAGTGGCTCGTCGAACAGGATCGCCGACACGTCGTCGCGCACCAGGCCACGGCCCATGGAGACTTTCTGCTTTTCGTCGGCACTGAGGTTGCGCGCCTTCTTGCGCAACGCCGCGGTCAGGTCGAGCACCTCGGCAATCTCCTCCACCCGGGCGCGCACGCGGGCTTCGTCGAGCCCCTGGTTGCGCAGGGGAAACGCCAGGTTGTCGTACACCGACAGGGTGTCGTACACCACTGGAAACTGGAACACCTGGGCGATGTTGCGCGCCTGCGGCGGCAACTGGTTGACCGGCTTGCCATCGAACAGCACCTCGCCATGGGACGGCGTCAAAAGCCCGGAGATGATATTGAGCAAAGTCGATTTGCCACAGCCCGACGGCCCCAGCAAGGCATAGGCACCGCCCTGCTCCCACACATGGTCCAGCGCGTGCAGGGCATAGTCCGTCTCGCTGGCGGGCTGCAGGCTGTAACTGTGCGCCAGTTGGCGCAGACGGATTTCGGCCATCACCCTCTCCTCGCCTGGCGCAGCCCGGGGGCCTGCACCAGCGCCCCGGCACTGTCGAATACGAACAGCTTGTGGGTGGGAATGAACACACGGATCGGCGTGTCCACCTGATATTCGTGCACCCCTGGCAAATGCAGGGTCATGCGCCAGTGGTCGTTGCGCACATGCAGGAAAGTCTCCGAGCCACTGATCTCGGCAAGCTCGACCAGCACCGCCAGCTCCAGGTCATCGTCGTGGGCCGGCACCAGGCTGATGTGGCTGGGCCGCACGCCAAAGCGGTAATCGCCCTCGGCAAGCGACTGCAGGTCGGCATTGCGGGCGAAGTGCACGGCCTGGGCCAGGCTCACCTCGTTGCCGCTGATTTGGCCGGGTACCAGGTTGATCGGCGGCTCGGAAAACAGTTCGGCGGCCAGCACGCTGCCGGGGCGCTGATAGACCTCGGCGGTGGCCCCGCTCTGGACGATCCGGCCTTCGTGCATGAGGGTCGTGGTGCCGCCCAGCGCCAACGCCTCGTTGGGTTCGGTGGTGGCATACACGGCAATGCAGTGGCGCGCCGCGAACAGCTCGCGCAGTTCCTGGCGCAGGCCCTCGCGCAGCTTGTAATCGAGGTTGACCAGCGGCTCGTCGAACAGGATCAGCGAAGCATCCTTGACCAGCGCCCGGGCCATCGCCGTGCGTTGCTGCTGGCCACCCGACAGCTCCAGCGGCAGGCGTTGCAGGTAGGCTTCGATGCGCAGCATCTCGGCGGTTTCCTGCACCCGCCGACGGATCTCCGGTTCGGCGATGCGCGCCTGGCGCAGCGGCGAGGCGATGTTCTCGTACACGCTGAGGGTGGGGTAGTTGATGAACTGCTGATACACCATCGACACATTGCGCTGGCGCACCGGCACGCCGGTCACGTCCTGGCCATCCATCAGCACCCGCCCGCGGTCCGGGCGGTCGAGCCCGGCCATCAGGCGCATCAGGCTGGTCTTGCCGGCCAGGGTGCGGCCCAGCAGTACATTGAACGAGCCTGGTTCGAAGCGCAGCGAGGCATCGACGATCCAGGCCTGGTTGTCGACGCTGCGGCTGACCTGTTCCAGCACCAGGGACATGGCGTGGCCTTCTTGTGATTGTTGTTTGCCCGGGTACAGCCAGTTTCGTGCCAGTTACGCCGGACCCGTCTGGCCCGAGCCCTGCGCGGAAGCCTCGTCGAGGCACAGGTTCAGAATTGAACACAAGCGCTGAACAACTGAACACTCGCGGGTTTGACATTGAACAACTGTGAACGACACTGAACAGCGGTCGGCTCCATTACAACAATCACACAGGACAGGCCCATGGCCGCATCCGCTTCGACCCATGCCCAACTGATCCAGGCCTCCTGGGCCCGCTGCCGCGACCACGGCCTGCAACCCCAGCACGCCCCGGATTTCGACTGCCTGACCCGCGCCGAGCTGAGCGCCCTGCTGGAGCGGCGCCAGGTCCTGCTGCGCCTGACCCGCGAGGCGGTATTGCCGCATTACGCACACCTGCTGGGCAATGCCAGCTACCTGGTGATGCTGGCCGATGCCAGTGGCTGCCTGCTCGATACCTGGGGCTCGCGGCGCTTCATCGAGCCGCGTCAGCAGCACGGCTTCAGCGCCGGCGCCCACTGGCACGAGCGTGGCGTCGGCACCAACGCCCTGGGCACCGCACTGGTCTGCGCCGAGGCAATTCACGTGGGCCAGGACGAGCACTTCTTGCGCCAGAACCGCTATATGTCCAGCGCCGCCGCGCCACTGTTCGACGCGACACGGCAGCTGGTCGGAGTGCTCGACGTCGCCAGCGACGGCTACCTGCCCGCCAGCCAGACCCTTGGCCTGGTACGCATGATGAGCCAGAGCCTGGAGAACCGCCTGATCCTCGCCGAACATGGCGGCCGGCATGCCCAGCTGATGTTCAACAGCGCTTCCGACAACCTCGACAGCCCCTGGGCCGGCCTGCTGGTGTTCGACGAACAGGGCCAGGTGCTGGCGGCCAATCACCGGGCCGACAGCCTGCTCGGCGGCAACCCGCTCGGGCAGAACGTCGAGCATCTGTTCCAGCTGCCGCTGCGGCAACTGCTCAGCCACCCCCGGCAACAACCCTTCGCCTTGCAGGCTACCGGGCGCAACCGCTTTCATTGCCAGTGGCAGCCTGCCCCGGAGGCCGCCTGCCGCCCCACCGCCGGCAGCACCGACCCGCGCCTGGAGAGGGCCCTGGCGCAGGCCAGCCTGCTGCTGGAGAAGGACATCCCGGTGCTGGTGCAGGGGGAAACCGGCGTCGGCAAGGAAGTGTTCGTCGACACCTTGCACCGCGCCAGCAGCCGCGCAGGCCAGCCGCTGGTCGCGGTCAACTGCGCGGCAATCCCCGCCGAGCTGGTGGAGTCCGAGCTGTTCGGCTACGACAGAGGCGCGTTCACCGGTGCCCACCACAAGGGCAACCCGGGGCTGATCCGCAAGGCTGACCACGGCATCCTGTTCCTTGATGAAATCGGCGACATGCCGCTGCCGACCCAGGCCCGCCTGCTGCGCGTCCTGCAGTCACGCAGTATCCAGCCACTGGGCAGCGGCGAGCCGGTAGCCGTGGATATCCGCGTGGTGTCGGCGAGCAATCGTGACCTAGCCGAAGAGGTGCGTTCCGGGCGCTTTCGGCAGGACCTGTACTACCGCATCGCCGGGCTGGCAGTGCTGCTGCCGCCGCTGCGTGAACGCAGCGACCGGCGCCAGCTGATCGAGCAGGTGCATGCCCGATACCGCGACCCCCGGCAACCTGCACGGCTGCCGCCAGCCATTGTCGAGCTGTTCGACCAGCATCCTTGGCCAGGCAATATGCGTGAACTGGTAAGCGTGCTACAGGTCGCGCTGGCCTTGGCCGGCAGCGGCCCGGTCGGCCTGGAACACTTGCCTGCGGGTTTCCTGGCCGAAGCGCAGTTGCCAGTACCCCTGGCGCCAGCAGAAGCGGACTTGCAAGCGCTGGTGCAGCAGGCCAATGGCAATCTTTCGGCAGTGGCACGTGCCCTGGGGATCAGCCGCACCACGCTGTACAAGCGACTGCGGCAACTTCAGCCACCCGCAATGGCGCCGCAGCGCGCCACTCAACGCACCGGCCGCTGACCAGCAGACTCATGCTTGCCGCGCCGACCGACCTGTCATGGGTCGCGCCACTGCGTTGGCTGCCGGTAGGCCTGTGCCCAGTTCCCGACCTCACTGGCCGGCATCGGCCGGGCGATGCAGTAACCCTGCGCCAGTTCGCAACCCAGGCCCATCAGCACCCCGGCCGTGCTCGACGCTCTCAAGCCCTTCGGCAATTACTTCGCGGCCGAATGCCCGCGCCAGGCCGATCACCGCTCGGGTCAGGGCCAGGTCGTCCTGGTCGTGCAGGATGTCGCGCACGAACGACTGGTCAATCTTTATCGTCTGGGTCGGCAAACGTTTGAGATAGCTCAGCGACGAGTAGCCGGTACCGAAGTCATCCAGGGAAAAGCGCACGCCCAGCGCGCGGCAGGCGTCGAGGCAGCGGCCGACGTGCTCCAGGTTATCGATGGCCACCGACTCGACGATTTCCAGGTCCAGCCGCGCCGGGTCCACCTCCGGGTGCTCCGTCAGCAGCTGCCGCAGACGCTCGGCGAAGTCATTGCGCTGCAAGTGTCGCGCAGCGATGTTCACGCTCAACGACCATGGCCGTCCTTCGCGCTGCCAGGCTTGCAGCTGGCTCAGCGCCTGGTCGAGCACCCATTCGCCGATCTCGACGATCAGGTCGGTCTGCTCGACCCAGGGCAGGAAGTCGCCGGGCGGCACCAGCCCGCGCCCTGGCCGCTGCCAGCGCAGCAAAGCTTCGAAGCCCAGCACCTGACCGCTGCGCAGGTTGACCTTGGGCTGGAAATGCAGGCACAGCTCGTTGTTGTGCAGCGCACGGCGCACCCGCGCCACGGTCTGGTGAGTAGCCTTGAGCTCCTGCTCCTGGGTCACGTCGAACAGGTGGTAGCGGTTGCGCCCGCGCTGCTTGGCCACGTACATGGCCTGGTCGGCATGGCGCACCAGGGTGTCGGCATCCTCGTCGTCCTGTGGGTACAGGGTCACGCCGATACTGGCGCTGAGCGACAGGTGCTGCTCACGCACCACATAGGGCGCCGCCAATGCCCGCAGCACCCGGCCCAACGCCGCCGGCAACTGGCGACCTTCATCGACATCGCGCAGGATCAGCACGAACTCGTCTCCCGACAGGCGCGCCACGGCATCCCCTTCGCGCAGGATGTGCTTCAGGCGCTGCGCCACCTCAACCAGCAGCAAGTCACCCATGGCATGCCCGTAACCGTCGTTGACCGCCTTGAAGCCATCGAGGTCGAGCATGCACACCGCCAGCGCAAAGCCTTCGCGGCGCGAACAGGCCAAGGCCTGGTTCAGCAGGTCGGACAGATAGGCGCGGTTGGGCAGGCCGGTAAGCACGTCGTGGCCCACCCGCCATTGCAAGGTGTGCAGCAGCTGACGTTTCTCGGTGACGTCGAAGCGGATCGATACATACTTGCGCACCTGGCCGCTGAGCGGGTCGACCAGCGGCACCATGGTGCTGTCGACCCAGTACAACGAACCGTCCTTGGCGCGGTTGCAGATTTCGCCTTTCCATACACGGCCAGCGGCCAGGGCCCGCCACATGCCGACGAAGAACGCCGGTTCGTGCAAGCCGGAATTGAGGATGCGGTGGTTGGCGCCAAGCAGTTCTTCGGGGCTGTAACCCGAAATGCTGCAGAACTGCTGGTTGACGTAGGTGATGTTCCCGCGCAGGTCGGTTTCGGAAAAAATCGCGGCCGCGTCCACGGCCGCGCGATAGTTGTCATCCATAAAGCATCCTGCCTTAACGGTTGAAACGCTCCACAAGGGCACGCAATCCGGCGCACACCTGTTCCAGTTCGGCGCCGCGCGAGGCGGCGGCGTTGGCGCTGTGGGCGCTGTGCTGGGCGATGCCGGCCACGCCATTGATCTGCCGCGAGACGTCTTCGGCCACGGCCGACTGCTGCTGCGAGGCCGTGGCCATCTGCTGGCTCATGGCGCTGATGCGCTGCACCGCTTCACGGATGCCATGCAGCGCCTGGCGGGCTTCCTGCACTTGGGCGACGCCCTGCTCGGCACCGTCGATGCCTTGGCTGGCGATTGCCACGGCCTCCTCGGCACCACTGCGCAAGGCATCGATAATAGCCTGGATATGCAGGGTCGACTGCCGGGTTTTATCGGCCAGTGCCCGCACTTCATCCGCCACCACGGCAAAGCCACGGCCCTGCTCGCCGGCACGGGCCGCCTCGATGGCGGCATTGAGCGCCAGCAGGTTGGTCTGCTCGGCGATGCCGCGGATCATCCCGGTGGCCTCGGCAATCGAGCCAGTCTGGCCAGCCAGCTGCGTGACCGCCTGGTTGATCTGCGTCACGGTACCCGCCAGGGTGCGAATCGCCGCGCCGCTGGCATCGGCCACCTGGCTGCCCTGCTCGGCCAGCAGGTGCGCGGTATGCGCTTCGGCAGCGGTCAGCTGTACATGGCTAGCCACTTCGCCGATGGAGGCTGCCATCTGGTTCATGGCGGTCGCGCTCAGGTCGGTTTCTGCACGTTGCTGCAGCAGCGCCGCCTCGGTACTGCGCGACAGTTCACCGGCATCATGGGCAGCCACGGCCATCTGTGCCGCCAGGTCGCTCAACCGGGTCAGCGCAGTCTTCAGCCGCGCCTCCTCGCTTATCAGCATCAGCTGCAGTTGCCCGGCAGCACCGGGCAAGTCGCTGTAGGTCAAGGCGGCGACCGGGTCGGCGAAAGCGCCGTCGGCGCCCTGCACGATTAGCTGCAACTGGCGCCCCACGGTATTGCGTGCCAGCCACCCACAGGCCAGGAACAACCCCAGGGTCAGCCCTTGCGCTACCGGGCCAGGCCACAGCTGGTTGGCCCCCAGCGCCACCCCCCCGCCCGCAAACGGCACGGCCAGGTCGCGCGCCAGCAACAACAGGCGCCGTGGCCACGGCAACACGGCCTGGCCGTTGCGCATACGCGCATACAGGGCCTCGGCCCGGGCTACCTGTTCACGCGTCGGGCACACCCGTACCGACTCATAGCCCACCACACGCCCGGCCTCGAAGATCGGCGTGACGTAAGCGTTGACCCAGTAGTAATCGCCGTTGCGGCAGCGGTTCTTGACGATGCCCATCCAACTCTTGCCGGCCTTGAGGTGCCGCCACATCAGTTCGTATACCGCAGGCGGCATGTCCGGATGGCGCACCAGGTTGTGCGGGCTGCCGATCAGTTCGGCCTCGCTGTAGCCACTGATGGCGGCGAATTCAGGGTTGCAGTAGGTGATCAGGCTGGCCGTGTCGGTTGCAGAAATCAGCCGCTGATCAGCCGGGAAACGTTGCTCGACCGGGGTGACCGGGAGATTGAGACGCACTATGAGACTCCATTCATATAAACGCCAGACGCCAGCTCGCGGCCGATTATTGGGATAACCACCCCAAGCATCGGCCGCTTCGTGACTGACCGGTCGCGCGCGGATTCTACGAGTTCAGCGGCATAAAGCAAATAAACCTTATGAATCATGGCGTTATCGAAAAAAACGAGGTCGGCTGCAGCCTGGCAAGCGGATTGCAGCGGTGCTGACAGGCACTCGCTGAGGCCTTGTCTGATTCGCGCAAACGCCTGTACGGCATGCACTGAACTAGAGCCTCGCAGGCGAGCACGCCCGAAACTGGTCAGACCGGTAAGGCCAAAAATCCTTGCAATGTGAGATTTTTCGCGCTTTTATGGCGTCGCGCTGAACAAACCGGTAAGACCACAATAATTAAGTCCTGCGCTCTTTCGCCCCGTGCGGCTACCGAAGCAAGGACACCGATCAGAGACTCCTCCCATGCTCAAATGGTGCTCGCGTTCGATCTTCCTTCAAGTCGTGCTCGGCCTTGCCCTCGGCATCGCCTGCGGCCTCAGCTTCCCCGACCTTTCCCTGCAACTGAAACCGCTTGGCGACGGCTTCATCAAACTGATCAAGATGCTCATCGGCCTGATCGTGTTCTGTGTGGTAGTCAGCGGCATCTCTGGCGCTGGCGACCTGAAGAAGGTCGGGCGTATCGGCCTGAAGTCGGTGATCTACTTCGAAGTGCTGACCACCCTGGCGCTGGTGATAGGCCTGGTGTTTGCCTTCAGCAGCGGCATCGGCAGCGGCGCCAATATCCACCTGGACCAGCTGTCCAGTGCCGATGCCAGCAGCCTGGCCGAACGCGGCCAGCACATCCACGGTGCCACGGCGTTCTTCCTGGAGCTGATCCCCACCTCGGTAATCGGCGCCTTCGCTGACAACAACATCCTCCAGGTGCTGCTGTTCTCGGTACTGTTCGGCAGTGCGCTGAACCTGGTCGGCGATTCGGCAGCCGGCATCTCGCGGCTGATCAACGAGCTGAGCCACGTGATCTTCCGCATCATGGGCATGATCGTGCGCCTGGCGCCGCTTGGCGTGTTCGGCGCCATCGCCTTCACGACCAGCAAGTACGGCCTGGAATCGCTGCAACACCTCGGTGGGCTGGTGGCACTGTTCTACCTGACCTGTGCCGGCTTCGTGCTGATCGTGCTGGGCACGGTCATGCGCCTGTCGGGCCTGAAGCTGCTGCCGCTGATCAAGTACCTGCGCGAAGAGCTGACCATCGTCCTCGGCACGGCCTCTTCCGACGCCGTGCTGCCACAGGTCATGCGCAAGCTCGAACACCTGGGGATCGGTACTTCCACCGTCGGCCTGGTGATCCCTACGGGGTACTCGTTCAACCTCGACGGCTTCTCCATCTACCTGACCCTGGCCATTGTCTTCATCGCCAATGCCACCGGTACACCGCTGGCAATGACCGACCTGCTGACCATCCTGCTGGTGTCGCTGGTGACTTCCAAGGGCGCTCACGGCATCCCAGGCTCGGCGCTGGTGATCCTCGCCGCCACCCTGACCGCCGTGCCGGCGATACCGGTGGTCGGCCTGGTGCTGGTGTTGGCGGTGGACTGGTTCATGGGTATCGGCCGGGCGCTGACCAACCTGATCGGCAACTGCGTGGCCACCGTGGCCATTGCCCGCTGGGAGAAGGACATCGACCTGGAGCGGGCGCACAACGTGCTGGACGGCAAACCTGGTTTCGCGGCCACGCCGCGCAGGCAACCCAACAACCATCAACAGGAATTCTGAGCGAACGTGGCCGGCATTGGTGCCGGCCCTTCCAGGAGCAAACCGTGATCAGCTCATCGACCGTCGTCAACTCAGTGGTGGAAAAACTGCGCCAGGCCCTCGCCCGTGGCCAGTGGCGCAGCGGTGACATGCTGCCGGGCCAGCGCGAGCTGGCCGAACAACTGGGCATCAGCCGGCCGAGCCTGCGCGAAGCGGTGACCGTGCTGGAAACGCTGGGCCTGGTGCGCTCGCTGCCGGGCAAGGGCGTGCTGGTGCTGGACGCCGATGTCGCCGTTCAGGAGCCCATCCCGGACTCCAGCGCCGCGGCCAGCCTGGCCGACGTGCTGGAGCTGCGCTATACCCTCGAACCGTTCATCGTCGGCCTGGTGGCACAGTCGGCCAACAGCCAGGACATCGGCCAACTGCGCCTGACCCTCATGGATATGCGCGAAGCGCTGGAAGCCGCAGACAGCGAAGCCGGGGTCAGGGCCTACATTGCCTTCCATGAAGCCCTGTTCGCCCTGACCACCAACCCGATCTTCCAGAGCGTGGTGCAGCAGACCGGCAATGCCCTCAAGCAGAGCGCCGACATGCTGCGCAAGTCGCCAGAGCACCTCGCCGCCCGGCTGCAGGAAAACGAAGCGGTGGTGCGTGCCATCCGCGCACGCAATAGCGCCCAGGCCAGTGTCCAGATGCGCCAGCATATCCTCGCCGAAGGCTTGCGCATGGGCATCGCCCTGAACATTCCGGACGAACACCCGCATCCATGACCCCAGGAGAGCGACCATGAATGCCGCCCCTCACTTGCCGGCCCTGCTCGCGGCCGGCGAAACCCGCCTGTCGGCCGAGCAGATCTACCCGCGGCTGTTCGATGCCATTCTTGAACAGCGCCTGCCTCCCGGCAGCCTCCTGCCCGAACAGGCGCTGGGCCATGCGTTCGGCGTCAGCCGTACGGTAATCCGCCGCGTGCTCGGGCGCCTTTCCGACCAGCAGGTGGTGGTGCAGCGCCCCAGCCACACCGCGCACCTGGCCGCGCCCGACCCGGCGCAGGCACGCCAGGTACTGAGTGCCCGGCGTCTGGCCGAAACCACCTTGATCACCCTGGCCGCCCAGCGCGCCCGGCCGCTGCAGATACGCCAATTGCGGCAACTGGTGGAGCGCGAGCGCCAGCACCATGAAAGCGGTGAGCGCTGCGCAGCGATCCGCCTGGGCGGCGAATTTCACCTGAAGCTGGCCCAGGTGGCTGCCAATACGCCACTGGCACGCTTTCTCAATGGGCTGGTGCCGATGACCTCGCTGATCATCGCCCGCTACGAATCGCCGTGCTGCGACCACTGCGCATGGCAAGAGCACGCGGCGATCATTGATGCCGTGGAGCAAGGTGACGCCGAAGCGGCCCTGGCGTTGATGCACCAGCACCTCGACCGCTTGGAAGAAAAACTCGACCTGGAATAAAGCCTGCAGGAGCCGATGGGCTGCACGACAGCCCCCTCCAGGCGGCCCTATACTGCAATGACCACCTCGGCCTCTACCAAGGAGGCGGTTGCGTGAGCGTTCGAGTTCTTCTGCTGCCATGCTTGCTGCTGGCCCTCGCCGGTTGCGCGGGCAAGCGTCCGCCTGCCCCGCCGCCACCAGTGGTACTCACCGTCGCCACCTGGCAACGCATCGACCAGGAACTGATCGAGGCTTCGGCCGGTGCTGCCGGTTCGGCCAACGACTATGCCCGGCGCTCGATGCGAGTATGGAAGGAACAAGTACAGCAGCGTACCGAAAGCGACTTCATCCCATGGTTTACCGGCTACTGGACCCAGCAATGGCTGACCCTCAAAGTGGCCTGGTACAAGCTCGACAGCGGCGAAGGCCGCGAGCCGGCAGAAAAACGCCTGGCGGTGTACCTGCAGGAGCAGTACCACAAACGGGTGATCGAGCCAGTGGCCGAGCAGGTCAACCCAGAGGGCATTCGCGACCGTGCCTGCGAGCTGTACCTGCAACTGCTCGGCCAGCAACTGCCAGCCATCATCGGCCGCTACAACGCCCCTCCCGAGCAGTTCAGCCAACGCCTCAACCGCATTCCGGCCATCGCACTGGGACCACCGGATGCACGCAACGCCAGCCTGTACCAACTGCTACGGGCCAAGTCACTTGCCCAGCAACCGGCCTGGCAAGCCCTGCGCCAG
Organism: Pseudomonas sp. TE21394; assembly: GCF_054057835.1. Taxonomy (NCBI): domain Bacteria; kingdom Pseudomonadati; phylum Pseudomonadota; class Gammaproteobacteria; order Pseudomonadales; family Pseudomonadaceae; genus Pseudomonas; species Pseudomonas sp. TE21394. Next base: position 5,426,065 of record NZ_JBSRZR010000001.1, read on the forward strand.
CACTTGCATCAACAGGCGAGCAAAGGCCCCGGCAGGACAGATGTCGGGCTGAATTCAGTGGCCACACAGGCCAGCGAGAAGCTCGGCGCAACCTTGGCCCCACGCGGTATCGCCAGCGCCGTGGCGTCGGCCGTAGGCAAGGTGGCGGGGGCGATGATTTCGCTTGCCGCAGCCGGCTACGGGATGATGACCCATGACCGCGAACACCCGCAGATGGTCGAGCAGTTGCGGGTGATCCTCAACGTGGCGTTGAACCAGGAATGGCAAGAGCTGATGGAGAACCGCCAAAGTGGTGCCATGGCGGGCGTGTACTACCTGTCCGGGCAGGTTGAGGACAGCCTGCTGGCGAGTGCGCAACGGCCAGCCGAACAAGCAGTCGAGCAACAGGTGAAACAGCAACAGGAGCCTTTGATCATACGCCTGCCGCCTTAGAGCCCGCCTGTACCGCCCCTGTCGCTGACACAGGCGGCATCAGGCTGGCGCCATGGCCGAGCTGGGCAAGCCGAAGATCCGGTCGAACGCCCAGTTGTAGGCAAAGGTGTAGCACGGCACCAGCACAATGAAGGCCATGTCCACCAGTAACGCCTGCAACAGTGTCATGTCTAGCCACCAGGCAATCAGCGGTATCAGGTAGACCACCAGGGTCAGCTGGAAGCCGATGGCATGCGCCAGGCGTCGCGCCACGCTGCGCCCGCGTGTGGCCTGGCGGCTTTCCCAGCACTCGAACAGCGTGTTGTAGATAAGGTTCCAGAGCATGGCGATGGTGGTGATCATGACCGCCAGAGGCCCGGTATGCGAAGCCTGGGTATCCGACAGGTAGGCCAGCCCGAGGGTCGACATGCACAACCCGATCAGTTCATAGAAAGCCACGTAGACCAGTTTGCGTTTGAGTCCCTGCACGGGGTTACCTCTTGATGTCGAAAAAACGATGGGGTGCGATCATGCTTCATCGTTCTTGACAGAAAAAGTCAGCAGCTGTCAGATCCACTGAAAGGAGGCTGCCATGAACTTTTCCAGCGACAACATCCAGCTGTTTCTCGCCGTGCTCGACCGCGGTTCGTTTTCCGCCGCCGCGCGCATGCTGCAGCGCGTGCCTTCGGCGGTGAGCATGGCCATTGCAAACCTTGAGGCTGAACTGGGCTACAGCCTTTTCCAACGTGGCCCGCGCGAGGTGCGTCCGACCGCACAGGCGCTGGCCCTGGAACCCCACGCCCGGCTGATCGCCGAGCAATTGGGGCTGCTGCAGGTACATGCACTGGAGCTGTCCCAGGGCCTGGAAAGCAGCCTGACCCTGGCGGTAGTGCCGGATGTCGACCACCGTCCACTGCTGGCCGCCATCGCCAGCCTCGGTGAACGCCACCCGCTGTTGGACATCGCCCTGCTCAGCGCCCCGCAGGAAGAAGCCCTGCAGCTCCTGGACAGCGGCCGTGCCGACCTCTGCGTGGCCTTTGCCGGGCTGCAGGTCGATGTCCGCCGCGGCTTCCAGCACATTGGCATGGAGTCGCTGGTAGCCACCTTGTCCCCTGCCCACCCGGCCTTGCACGATGGACGCATCCAGTACCTCGAGGACTTGACCCGGGTGCGCCAGATCCTGGTCCGCAGCCGCGACTTGCCGCTGAGCGACCCGCGCCCGCTGATCGGTGCCACGCACTGGTCCACTGACAGCTTCGACCTCGCCCTGCAAATGGTCGAGGCCGGGCTGGGCTGGGGCGACCTGCCGCTGTCGCGGGTCGCGCCATTGCTGGCCTGCGGTCGCCTGGTGCGGCTGGATTTCCACAACACGCGCAACGAGTTGCAGTTACCGGTACACATCCTCTGGCGCAAGCAACAACCGCTGCGACAGGGCGCTCGCCTGTTGATCGAGCAGCTGTGCAGCCGGTGAATACCGCCCGTCGAAACGGCTGTCAGAAATTTCCTTAGGCGCTTCAACCTTTTACCGCGCACGCCGATATCCCTAACGATAGGTTCCGCAGTGTGTCATGAGCGCGCTGCGCTCCTCCCCTCAATGGCCCAAGGTCTCGAAACATGAACCTGAAATTTCGCCACAAGATCCTGCTCAGCGCCTGCGGTGTCGTGGTCCTGGCATTCGCCCTGTTCACGCTCTACAACGACTACCTGCAGCGCAACACCATCCGCCAGAACATCGAGGCCTCGGTACAGCAGTCCGGTGCACTGACTGCCAGCAGCGTGCAGAACTGGATGAGCGGGCGCATCCTGGTGCTGGAAAACCTGGCCCAGGATATCGCCGAGCAAGGTGCCGGTGACAACTTGGCGGGGCTGATCGAGCAACCTTCCTACACACGCAATTTCCTGTTCACCTACCTCGGCCAGGCCAACGGCGCATTCACCCAGCGCCCCGATGCGCAGATGCCCGCTGGTTATGACCCACGCCAGCGGCCTTGGTATGGCGCTGCAGCCAACGCCGGGCAGACGGTACTGACCGCTCCGTACCAAGGTGCTGTTGGTGGCCTGATGGTCACCATCGCCACGCCGGTGAAGAGCAAGGCCAGTGGCGAGCTCATGGGCGTGGTCGGCGGTGACGTGACCCTCGATACCCTGGTCGAGATCATCAACTCGGTCGATTTCGGCGGCATTGGCCATGCCTTCCTGGCCGACAGCAATGGCCAGGTGATCGTCAGCCCCGACAAAGACCAGGTGATGAAGAACCTGAAGGATATCTACCCTGGCAGCAACCTGCGGGTTGCCACCGGCATGCAGGACGTCATCCTCAATGGCCAGGACCGCATCATCTCCTTCGCCCCGGTGGCCGGCCTGCCTTCGGCGCAATGGTACATCGGCCTGTCGATCGACAAGGACAAGGCCTACGCCGCGCTCAGCCAGTTCCGCACCTCGGCGATCATCGCCATGCTGATCGCCGTGGCTGTCATCGCCGGCCTGCTCGGCTTGCTGATCCCGGTGCTGATGAGCCCGCTGACCACCATGGGCCGCGCCATGCGTGACATTGCCGAGGGCGAAGGTGACCTTACCCGTCGCCTGACCGTGCAGAACAAGGACGAATTCGGCGAGCTGGCCAGCTCGTTCAACCGCTTTGTCGAGCGCATTCACGCCTCGATCAGCGAAGTGTCCTCGGCCACCCGCCTGGTGCACGACCTGTCGGAGAAAGTGATCAACGCCTCGAACGCTTCGATCATCGGCTCTGAAGAGCAGAGCATGCGCACCAACAGCGTCGCAGCGGCAATCAACCAACTGGGGGCTGCCACCCAGGAAATCGCCCGCAACGCCGCCGATGCTTCGCAGCATGCCAGTGGTGCCAGCGAACAGGCCCATGGTGGCCGTGAGGTGGTCGAAGAGGCGATCAATGCCATGACCGCGCTGTCGCAGCGCATCAGCGAATCTTGCGCGCAGATCGAAACGCTCAATGCCAGCACCGACGAAATCGGCAAGATCCTCGATGTGATCAAAGGCATCTCGCAGCAGACCAACCTGCTGGCGCTGAACGCCGCCATCGAGGCAGCCCGTGCCGGTGAAGCCGGCCGTGGCTTTGCCGTGGTGGCCGACGAGGTCCGTAACCTGGCGCACCGTACCCAGGAATCGGCGGAAGAGATCCACCGCATGATCACCAGCCTGCAGGTCGGCTCGCGGGAAGCGGTGCACACCATGAACACCAGTCAGGTTTCCAGCGAGCAGACCGTGCAAGTGGCCAACCAGGCCGGCGAGCGCCTGGCCAGCGTGACCCAGCGCATTGGTGAGATCGATGGCATGAACCAGTCGGTGGCGACCGCTACCGAGGAACAGACCGCCGTGGTCGAGAGCCTCAACCTGGACATCACCCAAATCAACGCGTTGAACCAGCAAGGGGTGGAAAACCTCAACGAGACCCTGCGCCATTGCGACCAACTGGCCCAGCAGGCCGGGCGTCTGAAGCAGCTGGTGGGCAGCTTCAGGATCTGACCCTTGGGCCCAGGCGGCAACAACCGGTTGCCGCCTGGGCCGCCTCTACGCCACCGTCGCTTTCACAGCCCTGCCCCGCCGTACGACAACATCGGCATCGGCAGGTCCGCCACGCTGTCCAGACGTGACATCGCCCCACTCAAGGTGGCCATGGCTTCGATGTTGCACCCGATCGCTGGCGACTTTCCCGAGCGCCACATGACACCGAACCATGCACGTATCATCGCGCGCGAGCGTGGCCATTTCGGTGTTGACCGATCGCTGAGCCGCGCTGTCGGGCAACTGGGCGGGGCCAACCTCGGTTATAACCTAATAACGAACAAGTCTATTTGGCTATAAAAAAATCTATATGCTGGCTGCATCCGATAACGGGCAAAGTTGGGCAGTCGAGTAGCGTATGGATGTAGGTTCTTTCGGTTTCACCATTGCGGGACTGATCGTGGGTTTCATCGTCGGCATGACCGGCGTCGGTGGCGGTTCGCTGATGACCCCGATCCTGTTGTGGTTTGGCATCAGCCCGGCAACGGCCGTCGGTACCGATCTGCTCTATGCTGCCGTGACCAAGGCCAGTGGCGTCTGGGTGCATGCACGCAACAACAACGTCGACTGGAAGATTACCGGCCTGCTCAGCCTTGGCAGCGTGCCCGCAGCGGCGCAGACCCTGTGGTTCCTCAGCACCCTGCATACCGACACCTCGGCACTCAACGCCATCATCAAGCAAGGCCTGGCGGTGGTGCTGATCCTGACCGCGCTGGCCATCCTGTTCAAGTCACGCCTGCAAGCCTTCGCCAGCCGTCATGCTGGTGACCACTATCACCTCAGCGACCGCAGCCTCAACGTCCTCACCGTCCTCACTGGCGTGGTGCTCGGGGTAATGGTCACCCTCACCTCGATCGGTGCCGGCGCCCTGGGTACCGTGGCGTTGTTCCTGCTGTACCCGTTCCTGGTCACGCGCCGCCTGGTCGGTACCGAAATCGCCCATGCCGTGCCGCTGACCCTGGTGGCGGGCCTGGGCCACGCAGGTATGGGCAACATGGACTGGTCGCTGCTGGGTTACCTGTTGCTGGGCTCGCTGCCGGGCATCTACCTTGGCAGCCACCTCACCGGGAGGGTTTCCGACCGCGTGCTGCGCCCGTGCCTGGCGGCGATGCTGTTGCTGATCGGCTACAAGCTGGCGTTCTGAACCTCACCCCAGGCGCAAGCGCCACTGCCCGGTAAAACTCAGCGCTAGCCGCGACAGCGGCAACACGTCGATCCGCTGGGCGGCACTCAACGGGCAGCCGAGTACCTCTACCAGCACCGCGCGCATGACCAACGGGTGGGTGACCGCCAGCCATTCTCCCGGCCTGTCGAAAGCCGCCAACCAGGCGGCCATGCGCTGGCAAAGCGCAACGAACGATTCACCCCCATGCACGTTGCTGGTCGGGCTCTGCAGCCACTCGGCCAATGCCTGCGGTTGCTCGGCCTGCAACTGCTTCAGTGGCAGCCCGTGCCAATGCCCCAAGTCGCAATCGGCCAGCGCCGCCTCGACCTCCACCTGGCCTGACAACAATGCCGCCGTTTCGCAGGCCCGCCGCTCCGGCGCAGTCAGCACCGAAACCCCGGAAAGGTCAGCGAAAGGCTGCTCGGCCAAGGGCAGGATACCGTCGTCGGCATGCTGCAGACGTCCGGTCTTCTGGGCGTGGGTCAGGGCATGGCAGATCAGGGTCAGGCGCACGGCTTTCACCGGTTTTTTCTCACGCGTGGCAGGGGATGCATGGTTTACCATGCCGGAGCAGTTCTTGCCGCTACAATCGTGCTCGGGAGCCACTGTCGCGACACAAGAAGCCTGGCGGGTAGGTGCCAGCCAGCATTTGCATCCTGCGCGCTGGCTCCTACAGTTTGGAGCGTAGCGATCCTGCAGATACCCGCGATGCACAGCCGCGAGCAAAGCCGCCCGATGGGCGCCAGCAAACACCTGCTGAAGATCCCCCGCAGCGTCTGGGCGTTGGGCTTCGTGTCGATGTTCATGGATATTTCTTCGGAAATGATCCACGCCCTGCTGCCGTTGTACATGGTCACGGTGCTCGGCACCTCGGTGGTAGCAGTGGGTGTGATCGAGGGTATCGCCGAGGCGACCGCCTCGATCACCAAGGTGTTTTCTGGCGCCCTGAGCGACCGCTTGGGCAAACGCAAGCTGCTGACAGTGCTGGGCTATGGCCTGGGGGCGCTGACCAAGCCGGTATTCCCCTTGGCCTCGGGGCTGGAGTGGCTGGTCGCGGCGCGTTTCGTCGACCGGGTCGGCAAAGGTATCCGCGGAGCGCCGCGGGACGCGCTGGTGGCCGATGTCACGCCGGTCGAACTGCGCGGCGCCGCCTTCGGCCTGCGCCAGGCACTCGACACCGTCGGTGCGTTCCTTGGGCCGTTGCTGGCGATCGCCTTGATGTGGTTCACGGCAAGCCATTTCCAGACGGTGTTCTGGGTGGCGGTGATTCCGGCGTTCCTGGCGGTGTATATCCTCATCGCCTTCGTGCATGAGCCCGAAACGCCAGCCACCTCCAGACCGGTGCGATCACCGCTGGCAGTGCATGCCCTGGTCCGCCTGGGGCCGGCGTATTGGCGGCTGATCAGCCTGGCCACCCTGTTCACCCTTGCTCGCTTCAGCGAGGCGTTTTTATTGCTGCGCGCACAGGACATGGGCCTGGCGCCGTTGTGGGCACCGGCGGTGCTGGTGCTCATGGCCTTGGCCTACTCGCTGTCGGCCTACCCCGCAGGTGCCCTGTCGGACCGCCTGGGTCGCCGGGCCGTATTGATGTTGGGGCTGGGCCTGCTGATCGCCGCCGACCTGCTGCTGGCCTTGCTGCCAAGCTGGGCCGGGCTGGCCCTGGGGGTTGCCGCCTGGGGGCTGCACCTGGGTTTCAGCCAAGGCATTTTTGCCGCCATGATTGCCGACAGCGCGCCCGTCGACTTGCGCGGTACGGCTTTCGGACTGTTCAACCTGCTGACCGGAGTGGCGCTGCTGGCGGCCAGCGTGGTCGCTGGACTGCTGTGGGATGCAGCCGGTTTCCATGCAACCTTCCTGGCCGGCGCGGGGTTTGCCGGCTTCACGCTGCTGGGCATGGCATTGCTGCGCTGAGGCCGGCTGAAGGCCCATTCACGGTTGTGCGCTGAAACCCACTACACCAGCGCCGGGTGCTGCTCCAATAGTGACCATCCACCCTGCCCATCCACCTCCAGACGATGAGTATGGAACTCGGCCAACGTGCTGCGGTGCCCGACACTGACCAGCAAGGTGGTTGGCATTTCCGTGCGCAACAGCGAGTACAAGGTATGCTCGAGACCTTCGTCCATGGCGGATGTGGACTCGTCGAGGAACACCACCTGGGGCCGATTGAACAGTACCCGCGCGAACGCCAGGCGCTGCTGTTCGCCAACCGAGAGAATGTGTGACCAGTCACAATTGACTTCCAACCGCTCGGCGAGATGGCCAAGATTGACCTGGCGCAGCACCTGCTGCATGCGTGTTGCGTCTTCCGGGTTGCCAGCCTCCGGGTAGGCAATGACAGCGCGCAGATCGCCCAGCGGCAGGTAAGGCCGCTGCGACAGGAACAATGCCTGATGGCCCATCGGCCGCCTGACCATGCCTTTGGCATACGGCCAGAGGCCCGCCAGCGCACGTAGCAGCGTGGTCTTGCCGCTGCCGGACGGGCCCTTGATCAGCAGGGCCTGGCCGGCGCGCAGGTCAAGATCCAGATCGGCGATCAGGGTGTGCCCGTCCGGGCGCAGCACCTGCAACTGAGTGATCTCCAGGGCGTGCGCCTGGTCTTGGGTAGTAATACGTGGCAAGGCACTCGCCTGCTCGTTGGCATCGAGGAAACCGGTAAGACGATCGAGGGTCGCCCGATACTGGGCGAACGCATCATAGGATTCGCGGAAAAACGACAACGAATCCTGCACCTGGCCGAAGGCCTGGGAGGTCTGCATGACATCGCCCAGCTTGATCGCCCCGCTGAAAAAGCGTGGGGCCTGGAGAATGAACGGAAATACCACCGCAACCTGACTGACACCCAGGTTGAAACCGCTGAACTTGAGGTTTCGGTAAACCAGTGCCCAAGCGTTCAGGATCAAGGCGCCAAAGCGACCCAGCAAGGTGCCACGCTCTACTTGCGCCCCCTGGTAGAAGGCAATGTTCTCGGCGTTCTCGCGCAGGCGCATCAGGGCATAACGGAAGTTGGCGGTGAGCTTCTCATTGAGGAAGTTCAGACGAATCAGTGGACGGCCGAGGCGGAAGGCAATCCAGGTAGCTACGATGACATACAGGTACACAGCAAATACCATCGCCCGCGGGATCTCCATGCCGGCGACCGCCAGTGGGGCGGACAACCCCCAGAGGATTCCGGTGAAGGCCACCAACGACACCAGCGCACTGACCGCGCCCAGGGCCAGGGTTACCGAGTTGCTGACGAAGGCGTTGACGTCGAGTTCGATACGCTGGTCAGGGTTGTCTACCGGCTCAGCGAGGAACTGGCCACGGTAGTAGGCATCACCCTGCATCCAGTCGTGGGTAAGGCGCTCGGTCAGCCAGACCCGCCATTTGATGCTGAACGCCTGGCTTACATAAAAGTTGAACAGCGAGCGTAGTACATGGATGGTGGCCAATATCGCGAAGACACCGAGCAGGTACCAGAAGGCAGCTTGGTCAAGGCCCTGCAAGGCGCTGTAGAAGCCGTTGTACCAGAACGAGAACAGCACGTTCAGGCGCACCGAGAACAAGGTCAGTACGAGTAGCAGTGCGAATACCAACAGCGGTTGCCAGCTGCGTCTGACATTGAAATATGGCCCGGCAAGCTGCCAGAACTGCCTGCCCCAGCGCGTATAGCGGGCGGCCAGCGTGGCGATTGCAGCAAAACAGACAAAGGTGGTGAACGAGGCGATTGCCAGCCAGCTCAGGCTCTCTTGCAGGGCCTGGTGCCAGTTCATTTCCATGGTGGGTTTCCGTGCTGAGTGTTTCCGTGAGCGTAACACTGTGCGCGGATTCCTCAGCCCTAAATGACGCACTTTTCATGATTGCGGTTCAGCGCTGCGCGTACTTGGTGCAGGAGCGCGCATGCCTGAGGACTTTTGCGCCAAAAAGACAAAACCCCTACCTGCATACGCAG